>CAVVZR010000001.1:0-621190 GCA_963752685.1 uncultured Chloroflexia bacterium
GTTGTAGGCTGGGTTGAAGGCGGAACTCCCCGGGTCAATCCTAGACCATCACCCGCCTGAAACCCAACAGCCGCATTCCGACCTGGCAGATGTTGGGTTCCGGGCGGCAAGTACGTTGCATGTGCGTTTTCACAGTCCGCCCGGAACCCAACCTACGATGGACATTCATCATTATCGCACTACCCTCACCCTCTATTGGATTTCGAGAATGACTTTGCCGTGGGTATGCCCGTTTTCCACGTGGCGGTGAGCCTCGACCACCTGCGCCAATGGATAGCTTGTGTCAATCACCGCTTTTAATTTGCCTTGCTCCATCCAACCGCTGAGCAGGTCCAAATCTTTTGCGTTTGGGTTGGTGATATGTAATCTGGCGCGCCGGTCGCCGGTGATGGCCGCCAGGAGCAGTTGACCAGGCTGGTTTTTGGGTTTTAACGGGTTTTCGGTGACGTACACGCCGGTTTTGGCCAACGAATCTCGGCAGCCAAAATATGTCACTTTGGCTGCGCATATATAAATAATGTCATACCTTTGGCCGTTGTGGGTGAAGTCTTCACGGGTATAGTCGATCATCTGATGCGCGCCGAGTTCTTCGACCCAACCAAAATTGGCGGCGCTGCACACGGCGGTGACATCCGCTTCGAAATACCGGGCAAGCTGGACGGCAAAATGGCCCACCCCACCCGATGCCCCATAGATCAAGACTTTTTGCCCTGGCCGAATGCAAGCCAGGTCTCTCAGCGCCTGCAGCGCGGTCAGGGCGGCGGTTGGCACGGCCGCCGCCTGCTGAAAGCCGGCATGCGCGGGCAGCAGGCTGATCGCGGACGCCCGGCAGCGCACATACTCGGCGTGCGAACCGCGGCAGCTGCCGAAAACCCGGTCGCCAACCTTGAACCGGCCCCCTTTCTTACCGACCGCCGCGACCGTACCGGCCACGTCGATGCCCAGGATATGCCGTTTGGGTTTGAACAGCCCGCTTTCAAAGCGCGTGGGGAGATAGCCACTGCGGATCAAACAGTCATACAGGTTGACCGAGGCGCTGTGCACTTTTACCAGCACATCCTCCTCTTCCTCCCGAATGGACGGCGGGGCAACCTCCTCGATCCGGAGCACTTCAGGCGGTCCGTAGGAGCGGTAGACAGCGGCTTTCATATGATTTTCCCTGATTCAAACTGCCGGCAATGGGGGGCGAGCCCCTGGTCGGATTTGTGAAAAGCGCCCGCTGCGCTATTCTAATCTTTATCCATCTCTGGATAGACGAAGGAGCCATGGATGCTACGGTTTTTAGCAGCGGATATCTTTATTCGTTTTTGGAGAGATGCGCCCTCCAATGGATCCCGGTGGAGAGCCAGGTCTTATACGCCTCCCGAACCGCTGGTTTTTGGAAATCCGGATAATCCGGTGTGGCATCGATCAATTGGTGGATGAGGGAAACATCATAATCAACCCGGCGGATGGTGATGATTGGCTTCTCATGGGAGAGGCTCTCCTGCAGAACCCAGGCTGGTCGTGGATCACCATCCAGGGGCGCGCCGACGCTGCCAACGTTGCAAATGATCTTGCCGCCGGCCTCGCGATAAAACGGCTGGTGAGTATGCCCGCAAAATAGCTGGCTGATTTTTTCCGCGTCCATATACGCAAGCAGCTTCTGCCATTCTCCTGGTTCCATACCGGCGGTAATCCCCTGCCTATGTATAAACCATTCGCGGTGCTGGGGCTGGATCGACGGGTCGCTCAGGCTCTCAACGGCCAGCCGGTCCAGAGGGGAATCATGCACGAGGTAAACATTATTCCAACGGAGAGTATCCGGGAATGACTCGATCCAGTCCATATCTGCATGTGACAGTTGACGTTCGAACCAATCAACCAGGTCCATCATCTCTTGATGCCAGGGAACCAGATGCGCGGGGATGGTATCCCGTTCGGGGATAGTCAAATAGGCCTCCGCGTTGCCCTTGATGCAGTGGATGGGTACCCCATGGATTTGACTCCAATTCCTCAAGAGCTGCACGCACCCGCGCGGGTCTATTCCGTTGATAATGTCGCCCAGCATACATACATCCGCACAGTTTGCTTGCCGGATATCTTGTAGAACGGCCCGGAGTGCGGGAGTATTTCCGTGGATATCGGAGATAAACGCAATGTTAGCGGTCATAAGAACACCTCAGCGGATCGCAGCCAACACCCGCACCGATGTGGCTCAACCTATCGATTCTATTTGATCAATCCCCCATGATAGACCAGTTGATAGACCACCGCTTCGCCGCGGCTGATCCACTCGCGCCCGGTGAAGTAGGCGAGATCCCCTTCGCTGGTGTCCACGTAAGTCAGCTCTCCCTCGTTGTGTTGGAACCCGCCCAGGAAGCGCCCCTCGGCGTACATCTTCGTCAGGCTGGCCTTGATCATCTGCCCGGCTTGCGCGGAGGTGATTGCCTGGGGATCCAGAATGCGCCCGAAGTAGTTCATCGCCCACACCACCCGCCCCTGGTAATAGACAGCCTCTTGCCCGATAAAGTCGTTTTCGCCAAAATAAGAATCGTGATATGCCCAATCCCCGTCAAAGAACTGCAGGTCGTGAGAGCCCAAGCGATAGGAGAGCAGCTTCTGCCCGCTGCCCACATAGCTGGCCCGTTTGGCCTTGACGATGAAGGCATACAGGTGGTCTGCAGAAAAATCAGCCATTGGAGCACCTCCCATTGGGATCCACCGCCTTCCGAATCGCCGGCCGGCTTCTTTCAAAACGGCGGGCGGGGAAATCTTGCCGTGCTGTTATTATGCTTCAGAATCCAGAACCGCCCTCCCAATGAAAGACGGTTCCAGATAATCTACCTGCCCGAACGGCTATTTGGCAATTTCCCAGATATGCCCGCCCGGATCGGCGAAGCTGGCGGTGCGCACCCCCCAGGGCCGGTCGACAGGCCCGTTGATCAACTTAACCCCGCGGGCGGTCAGCCTGGCGCATAACGCATCCACGTCATCCACGTGGACGGTGAATACAAGGCGCGAACCGGACTCCAGGCTGGCCAATTTTGCCGGATCAAGCAGCTCGTTAGCCTCGCTGATGCTGAGCAGGTTAATCAGCGTAGCGCCAATCTTGAAGACGCAAGAGTTATAAGTCTCGAACACCACCGGCAGCTCGAAAACCTGCTGGTAGAACTGCCTGGCGGCCTCCAGGTCTTCTTCGATCAGGGTGACGGCAAAAATCTCTTTTGGCCAGGGGCCCTTATCTGCGTCTATGCCCGTCGTTGGAGCCATGAACAACCTCCTGTTGTCTGGGGTACATCTTGATTATGGCGTTGGGCTGCTTTGATTTCGATCAAACAGCATGGTAATAGATCGAAATTATACTATTTGGACAGCCTATTGGACGAATATAAAAAAGGTTCTGTGGGAGATGCCGTGGTGGGCAGTGAATATGGGGGTTAATTGGGCGCGTCGCGCCCAATTAACCCCCATATATTTCTTCTTCTACAGTAAATCCCGATGACCCTAAAAAAATCCCCCTCCACAACAACTTGGAGGGGGATTTACAGGTCAGGAGGGCTATCCGGCCGGTTTGCTGGCGAAGCTCACATCCACCGGCATGCCGGGTTTGAGCTTGCCCCCGGGGTTATCCAACGTGAGCTCCACCGCGTAGACGGTCGTCTGGCGGCCCTCTTTGGTTTGCACGTTCTGAGGGGTAAATTCGGCCTGGTCCGAGATATTGGTCACGGCGGCGCTGAAGGTTTCGTTGGTAAAGGAATCCACGCTCAGGTTGGCATTCTGGCCCAGAACGATCTTGCCGTATTGATCCTCGGGAAGGTAAACCGTGACCTTGAGGGTGTCCAGCTTCGCCAGGGTCATGGCGGTCATCCCGGCCTGGATCACCTCACCGGTGTCAATGCTGCGCACCAGCACCACCCCGTCCATCGGGGCACGGATGGTCAGCTTATCTAACTGCATCCCAATCTGGTCGAGGTTGGCCTGCGCCGCGGTCAGCGTGGATTGGGCCTGCGCCAGGGTGGCTTTGGCCAGGTCCACGGTTTTGACGGCCGCAGCCACCGAGAGCGAGTTTTCGCCAGTTTGCAGGGCGCGCTGGGCATCCAGGGCGGTGTAGTAGCGTTCGGTGGCCACCTCCAGGTTGGCGCGCGCTTTCAGCACGTCCTTGGCGCCGTCCGTGGTCAGGGCATCGTCATAATCCTTCTGGGCATTCTTCAAATCGGTGTTGGCGTTATCAAAAGTGGTCTGGGCCGCGCTGCGCAGATCGGCGCCGCTGCCCGCGCCGTTGGTAAGATCCAACACCTTTTTAGCAATCTGGAAGCGCATGCGCGCATCCGACAGTTTCTTTTCGGCATTCAGCAGCCTGGCGCTACCGGCCTGGTCTTCGATCTGCGCCAGCCTGGCCTGGACGTCATCCAGGGCGGTCTTCGCCGCGTCGACCTCGGCCTGCGCCGATTGGATCGCCTCTTGCTTGGAGAAATACCAGACAGGCTGGTCAAACTCGCCCGGTTTGGTCAGCTTCCACTCGTTCTGGCGGCCGGCCTGATCCTCGGCCAGGGCGGCAGAAAGGACCTGGTCGTACTGCGCCTGGGATACCTCCAGGCCGGCCTGGGCCGCCTGGATATTGGCGCTGCCGGCGTCCAAAGCCGCCTGGGCAGCCTTTTGTTGAGAGAGCAGCAGGCTGTCGTCCAGCTTGAGCAGCGGGTCGCCCGATCTCACCGCATCGCCCTCATTGACCAGCACATCCACCACCCGGCCGGAAAGCTCGGGGGCGATGCTGATTTGCTGCGCTTCGATCTGGCCCGAGGCCTGGATGGCGGTGGGGGCCGCCGCAGCGCAGCCGAGGGTGGAAAGAACGAGGATCAGGGCTAAAACCAAGGATACTTTTTTCATAGAAACCTCCCGTTATGCTTTCATCGCGGAAATAAAGACATCTTCAAGCGTTGGTTCAATGATGGACACCTGCTCGGTGCGAATCCCGGCCTGCTGCAGCACGCGCTGCACGGCCTGCTGGTGCTTCTTCACCTCGCGGGCGACCACGTGCACCAGTACGCCGTAGAGTTCAACCTCGTCGATGGCCAACCCTCCGCCGGCCTGGGCCGCGCGCAGCACCTCGACGGCGCGCGGCGCATCGCTGGATGCGATTTCAAGGACATTCCCCGGCATTTTTTGAGCGCGTATCTCGGCAGAGGTGCCGTAGGCGATGATATTGCCATGCTGGATAAACGCCAACCGGTGGCAGTGCTCGGCCTCGTCCATATAATGGGTGGTGACGAAGACCGTCACCCCACCGGCGATCAGGCGGTAGAGCAAGTTCCAGAAAGCGCGCCGCGAGAGCGGGTCGACGCCGGCGGTGGGCTCGTCCAGAAAGAGCACCTCGGGGTGGTGCAGGATCGCCGCGCCCAGCGCCAAGCGCTGTCGCCAGCCGCCGGAAAGTTCGCGGGTCTTGACCTTCTCACGGCCCTCGAGACCGGCCATCGCCAGGGTCTCCTGGATGCGCGCCTTAAGCTCCGTGTTCGAGAGGCCGTAGGCTGCCCCGTAAAAGTTCAGGTTTTGCAAGACGGTCAGGTCGTTGTAGAGGCTGAAGCGCTGCGACATGTAACCCACCCGCGGGCGGATTTTCGACGAATTGCCGTCCACCTTCTCGCCAAGAATTTCGATGGAACCCGATGTGGGTTTCATCAGCCCTAAGGTCATGCGGATGGTGGTGGTCTTTCCCGAGCCGTTTGGCCCCAGGAAGCCAAAAATCTCGCCTCGCCTGACCTCGAAGTTGACCCCATTGACCGCAGTGAAGTCTCCAAAGCGCTTGGTGAGGTCATGAACCAGAATAGCCGGCTGTTCACTGAGCATGTTAATCCAATGCCTTTCTGACAAACTGCAGTGAAAACGCGCCAATCAGGATGCCGAGGACGAGCAAGGCCAGCACGTTTGGCCAGAGCACGTCCAACCCGGTGCCCTTGAGGGCAATGCCGCGCAGGATGGTCAGCCAGTGATGGGCCGGGATGATATTGGCGAATATCTGCAAGACGCGCGGCATACTCTCCACCGGGGCGGCATACCCTGTGAACATAAAGTCGACCATGCCTACCAGCAGAACCAGCAGAAAGGCCTGGTGCTGGGTGCGCGAGATGACCGAGAGCACCAACCCTTTACCCAACTCCACCAGCAGGTAGCCGAAAGCCAGCACCAGCAGCAAGGCCAGCGAGCCCCGGATGGGAACGTCGAAGGCAAAATGCACCATGGCCAGCATCAGCAGAAAATCGGCGAAGCCGACGATGACCACCGGGATGGATTTTGCGATAATGATTTCCAGGGACGAGAAGGGCATGACCAGCAGTTGTTCGAGCGTGCCGAGTTCGCGTTCGCGCGAGAATGCCAGCGCGGCGAAGAGCAAAACGGTGAATTCGAGCATCAATCCCAACTCGGCCGGGGTGGTGTAGAGCGCCTCTGAGAGGTTTTCATTGAACCATACCCGCAGGCTGGGGAAGAAACCGCTCAATTGGTCGGGGTTCAACCCCAGGCGCTCGACCAGGATGCGCTGGTCGACACCCTGCGCCAGCCCGCGCACCGCGCGCAGGGCCGCCTGGGCGGGCGCATTTTCGGCGCCATTCAATATGACCAGCAGGTCGGGCCGGCCGGCGGCCGACTGCATTTGCTCGGCAAAATCGGGCGGGACCACCAGCGCGGCGCTGACGTTGCCGCGCTCCATGGCATCCCGGATGGACTGGGTGTCGGTGACCTGGATGGGCAGGCTGAATGTGCCGGTATTCTGCAAGCCGGTGATAAAGGCGCGGCTCTCCGCGCTGCGGCTTTGATCGAAGACCATCAGGGGTAGATTGGTGATCGGCCGGGATGTGGCCCAGGCCACCAGCAGCAGCTCGCTGGCCCCGCCGATGATCATAAAGGCCGGCAGCCACCAATCGTTGCGCAAGTGGATAAATTCTTTTATCACCAGTGACCAGATGCGTTTCAACATAACTCAACCTAACTTTTTTCGGAAGAATAAGGCTGCCAGCGCGGTGAACACCCCTCCCAACCCCAGCATCATCACCACATAGGGCCAGAGGATGTCGATGCCCACCCCGGGCAAGAAAATCCCCCGGGTGATGATGGCGTAATGGGTGCCCGGAAGGAACAAGGATTCCAGGCGCACTTCTTCGGGCATGGAGACCAGCGGGAAGAAAATGCCGGTGAGGAAAAAGCCCGGGAAGAAAACCACCAGGAAAGACAGCGCCAGCGCCGCGGCCTGGGTGCGCATGAACACCCCCACCACCATGCCCATGCTCAACACGGCGAACATAAAGATGGCCGAGAGCCCGAAAAACAGGGCGAAACTGCCGTTGAGGGATATATGGAACCAGGCGATCGACAAAAGCGGTATGGCGGCGACGTTGAACAGTCCGACGATGATATACGGCGAGATTTTTCCGAGCATCAGCTCGGCGCGGCTGACCGGGGTGGCCAGCAGCTGCTCGAGGGTGCCGTGCTCGCGCTCGTGGGCCAGGGTCAGCGCCACCGAAAGCGCAGGCAGGCCCATCACCATCGAGATCAATCCCGGGATGAGAGCATTGCGCGGTTTCAGGTCGGGGTTGAACCAGGTCTGCACGTGCAGGTCCAGGGGCTCGAGGGTAGTGAGGGCGGCGCCTTCGGCCTGGAACTGGTTTCGCAGCGCCGCATCGATAAATTCCTGGGCGCGTTGGGCGATGTGGTCCACCGCGAAGTTGCCGCTCTGGGGCTCGGTGCCGTCGATGATCACCTGCAGCGGGAAGCCCCGCAGCGCCTGGAGATCGGCGGCAAAGCCAGGCGCAATAATCACCGCGGCCTTGATCTGCCCGCGCACCAGCATGGCGTCAATCTCATCCATGCTTTTGGCGTAGGCATAGATGTTGATATCCTGCCCGGCGCTGATCTGCTGGATAAAGTTCAGCGAAGTCTGGCTGCGGTCAAAGTCCAGGACAGCGATGGGAATATTCTTTAAATCCACGGTCAAGGCATACGCCATCAGGAGCAGCAGCAGGGTTGGGGTGAACAACACCAGCCCCAGGGTGCTTTTATCGCGCACAATGTGATGGAATTCCTTGCGGGCCACCGCCCAGATGTGTCGAATGGACATCAGGCCTCCAGCTTTTTGATCAAGGAAATAAAGGCTTCTTCCATACGGGCGGGCGCAATCCGCAGATTGTGGTAGGCCAGCTTCTTCTTCTTCAGGGCCCGTTCGATCTCCGGCAGGCGGCGCTTGCCCAGAATCCACCAGCAAATGGAGCGACTCGCCGTAGGTCTGCGTTTCGAGCACGCCGTCCAGCCCGGACAGCGCATCCATCACCGCCTGCCAGTCGGCCCCGCGCTCCGGGCGGATCTCGATGATCTCCCCTTCCAGCTGCTCGCGGATGGCCTGGGGAGTATCGCATTCGACCAGCCGGCCGGCATACATCAGGCCCACCCGCGAACAGCGGTCGGCCTCATCCATGTAAGGCGTGCTGACGATGATGGTGGTGCCCTGAAAGTGCAGGTCGGTGAGGATGTTCCAGAATTCCCGCCGCGAGATGGGGTCAACGCCCGAGGTGGGTTCGTCCAGCAAAAGGATTTCAGGCTGGTGGATCAGGGTGCAGGCCAGGGCCAGCTTCTTCTGCATGCCGCCTGAGAGCACCCCCGCGCGGCGGTGGGTGAATTGGCTCAGACCGGCGAAGGCCAGCAGCCCGTCGATGCGTCCGGCCAGGTCCTTGGGGCGCACATCGAACAACTCGCTGAAGAACACCAGGTTTTCCATGACCGAGAGCTCCGCGTAGAGGCTGAACTGCTGCGCCATGTAACCCACGTGCGGCTTGATCGCTTCGGCTTTCTCTTTGAGGTCCAGGCCAAGGATGGTGGCATCCCCGGCGCTGATGTCGAGCAGCCCGGCCAGCAGGCGCAGGGTGGTGGTCTTGCCGGCGCCGTCCGGGCCTACCAGCCCGAACAGCTCACCGGGTGCAATCGCCAGGGTCAGAGCGTCTACGGCGCGCAGCTCTTTAAAGGTGCGGGTGAGCTGGTTGGCGGCGATGACCGGAGGGGCGCTGCTCATGCTTTCCTTGCGACGCGGATGAGCCACAATACGAACAGGGCCCCCAGGGCCGGTTCGATGGCCACACCCAGGTTGCGCAGCAGCACGCTGAAGCCCATGGCCGGGATCAGGTACCAGTCCATCAGGCCCACCGCCACCGCGGTGATCACCGCGGCGATATAGTCGCCGCGCACCCCGATGGGGCGTTTGTTCTTCCAGATCGGCCCGGCCAGCCAGCCGGCGAGCAAACCGATCACAATCATCACGGCAATCAAAATGAAGAGATCCATATTTTCTCCTTCCGCAAATAAATAACTAACCGTTCAGTCATATATCCAGGCAAAAAAACTCGCCTGGGCTCATATTCTGGCCTGGACGCCTTCCAGAACGAGTTTTATCCCCGAGCGAATGTGCACCGCGGGGTCGATCGAATTTTTGTCGTACGCCCATAAGAGCAGCGTGCCTTCAAGGACAGCCACGATGGCAATGGCTACTTCGGTCACGTCCACCGCGCGGAACTCACCCAAATCGATCCCGCGCTGAATGATGGGGATTAACATGTTTAAATAGCGGTTCAAGTATTCCTTCAGGGTGTGATGGACGTACTTATTGCGATAAGCCAGGGCCAAAAAATTAAACATGATGGGGATCAGGCGCAGCATACCGAGGATATCTTTGGTCATGGTATCGATCAGCTTCCAGATCAATTGGGCCGCGCTGCCGGGCTCATTGGAAAGGTTTTCTAACTGGCGAAATTCGCCTTGAAAAATGCGGTCCAGGATGGCAATGATCAGGTCATCCTTGCTCTTGAAATACAGATACAGGGTAGCCTTGCTAAGCCCCGTCTCGTCGGCGATATCTTCCATGCGCGCCGCGTCAAAACCGTTGCGGGTAAAGACGCTTTCGGCCGCATTCAAAATCTGGAATTTACGCTCGCTGCTTACGTTTGGACGAGGGGACATATAGGCTCCATTTAATAACTGACTGGTCAGTTATTTGTATTATACGGATTGAAATCTCTTTTGTCAAGCAGATATTTATTGAAATTCAGAGAGGCTCTTCCCTCCCGTTATGGGCCTGCCCCGGAACCGTCGATCGAACGGCGCCTCTCTGGCTAAAGCTGGTCGGCGGCTACCCGCGCGATGCGGCCGTCCTCGCCAATCGCCAGGCAGGTCTCGCCGCCTGGCTCCCAGACGCGCCCGGTCACCTCGCCGGGATCCAGTTCGCGTTCTTCCACCGCCAGCACGACGTACTGTGAGCCATCCCCGTTGCCCATGCGCCAGCTCTCGCCATACCAATAGCGGTAGATGGCCTCCCGCCGGTCAGGTTTCAAAACCCCTTCGCTGATCCACTCATCGGGAAGGCGGTACCAGCTGGTGTGAGCTTTGCCCTGTTCGGGATTGAATACGTAGGTCTCGAGGGTATCGTCCCAGAAACCCAGCGTATCGGTGATTCTGATCCGCATATATTTCATCGTTCCTCAACAACCTGCCTGGTGAGAGCAAAGATCGGGTTCAAGGCGGTTCATTCTACGACCGGTTTCGATCGTACACCCGGCAAACCGCGCTGCTTTCTGTGACGCTGCTTTAGCGCGGGACCCACGATGACGCGGGTAGGCCGTCTTCAAACAGGCGCGCGCCGCCGCCGGCCAATTCGATCCCGGCAGGGCCTTTGTTGCAGCCCCCGAAAATTGCGGGGAGAGTCGTGGATATTCTGGCGCACCCGGCCCTCTGCCTGGCGTGGAGTCGCCTGCTTACTTCGTCTCACGGTACCTCTCGCACAATAAAGGCAAAGCCGTTTCCAGCCAAAATTGTGGAGAGACCTGCCCGCTGGACATGCCGCCGCGGCTGTAACGCTCGACGAAAACCGGTTGAGTCTCACGGATGGACGCCCCAGTCAGCTGCTGGTAGGTCTGCTCGAGGAGAACCGCCAGGTCTGCTTCACATCGCGGGAAAGCGCGCTCTCCCAGCGCAGTTTTCATCTCGCCCCAAAGGTACGGGTCTCCGCGGAGCCCCCAGCTCGAAGGTTCATGTTGGAAGATTTGCGCCAATGTTTTTGCTTTTTGCATATCTTGGTCAATCCACTCCCCAGTCGTTATTCATCGCCGGGCTCACGCCATTCGGCCATTTGCTGCAGAAACTGCATCCCGGCCAGGATCTGCTGGATGCGTTGCCTGGTGAGCGAGCCAATATACGCGCCCAGCTGGTTTTTGTCGACCGAAGAGACCTGCGAAACCACCACCACGCTTTGCCTGGGTAAGTTGGCTTCACCCGGTTCCAGCAAAACGTTGCCGGGCGCCTTTGCCCGCTTCATATTTGTGGTCAGGGCACACACCACCACCCGGCTGACCCGGCTGCGGTTGATGACATCTTCCTGGATGACCACGTGAGGGTGGACAACGCCCGCTTCCGCCTCGTCCGGGTCTGACAGCGGCGCCCAAAAGATATCGCCCTGGTGGATCAGCACAGACCCTCCCCCGGTTTGAGCTGCGGCCCAATCGCCTGGTTCTTGACCAGCACCTGGTCGTGCTGCGGCGCCGGGATAGGAACCTCCTCTACCTGGAGGACCTCCGGCCCGCCGTGCTTGCGTACATAAATTGCTTTCAATAAGGACTCCCTATGTATTTGCCGCCCAGGCCGGCTCCGTGGGCATCACTCCACCGCTTTGCGCCGCGCCGCATAGAAGTCGGCCCATTCATCATTTTTCAAGGCCCGGTATAAATGCTCGAGCTCCTCAAACACATACACATCCGGCTCGCCGGCCTCGTCGCATTCCTTCTCAAGACGCAGTTGGATCTCCAGGGCTTCGTCCAGCCTGCCAAGGGCGCGCAGCGTCCAGGCGATCATCCAATAGGCGATGCGGATGGGTTTGGGATTGCCAATCTCTTCGCGCACCACCAGCGCCCGTTGAAATTCCTGGAGGGCCTCTTCATACCGGCCGAGAAGATACAGGGCATAACCAAGATTATTGAGCAGCGCGCCTTCCCATTTCTTCGCGTCCGGTTGGGAAGATGCATTCACCAGGGCAATAGCCTTACGGTTCCACTTCACCTGGTCCTCGGGCGCCGTATCCACAAAAGCCATCATATGCAAAGCGTCGATCGCCAGGGAATCAAGCTGACCTTCTTGGGCCAGTTCGGCTGCCTGCATGAAAGCCACACGAGCCTGCTCCTTCACCTCGGCGGTCTGCGAACCTGGCGGATGGGTCGCGGAGGAAACCGTACGCCCCAACTCAAGAAAGTAGCGCACTTTCACCTCGGGCACGCTGCCGTGGATGTGCGGCTCGACCTCGGCCAGGATTTGTTGCGCCTGTTGGAAATTTCCACGCAGGCCGTAGGTGCGTGCGATCTGGGTTTGCAGGATGAGGGCATCTTCGGCAGATGCCGTGGAAAGCGCAGCGCGAAAGCGCTCTTCGCTTAATTCAGGCTGGTTGAAATCCCATAGTTCAGCCAGATTAATAGTCATCGGACCTCTCCTTATTCTTCCAAGGCATGCTTGCCCGGAACCATGAAAGCCATGCCATGATGTTATCCGCCTGGCTTATTGTACTTTTTTTGTCCAATATTGTCGCCTGGTTTTGCAGCCGCCATCCGGTGTTTCCTCGCTTTTCACCTTCGCCCACTCCCCCTCTTACCTGCCCATATCTTTTTCTTGCCACTTTCCCACCAATCTCACCCTTTTGTCGGGTAGGCAACAAAACCGGCGAATTGTTGGTTGAATTCCATCACCTCGACTGCTTATAATTCACACAAATAAAACACGAGTTGCTTATACAACATCTGTTAGATAGCCACATGTATGGTTAGAATAGGAGTATGGATGAACACGGCTCTTTGGATTGTGCAAGGATTGTTAGCCCTATTATTTCTTTTGGCCGGCGCTTTGAAATTGACGCGCTCCAAAGAACAATTGTCAGCGCTGTTTGGCTGGCCGGAAGACTTTACCCTGCCGGTGCTGCGGGCGATTGGTTTTGTCGAGGTTTTGGGCGGGTTAGGCCTGGTCCTACCGTCCGTGACCCGAATTTTGCCCTGGCTCACCCCGCTCGCCGCGGTCGGGCTGGTATTGACCATGCTCGGAGCCTCCATGACGCATATCCGCCGCAAAGAATTCTCGCGGATCGGCATGACAGCCGTGCTGCTGGTGCTGGCATTCGCGGTCGCGGCAGGGCGCTTCTGGCTCATGCCGATCTAATTTTGGAAGGAGCGAAAAAGCCATGACCGTCGCG
This sequence comes from uncultured Chloroflexia bacterium, assembly GCA_963752685.1. Taxonomy (GTDB): domain Bacteria; phylum Chloroflexota; class Anaerolineae; order Anaerolineales; family Anaerolineaceae; genus Anaerolinea. The sequence continues at coordinate 13,238 of CAVVZR010000001.1, forward strand.
AGACCCACGGAAACAAACAAACGCATCGACCCGCGCGTGCAGCGCACCCGCAAGCTGCTGGAACAGGCATTCATCGAGGTCTTGAATGAAAAAGGCTTCCAGGATATGACCATCCAGGATATCACCGACCGCGCGACGGTCAACCGGGCTACCTTTTATGCCCACTTCGAGGATAAATATGACCTGCTCGACAGCTTTATCCGCCGGCAGGTCAGTGAAGTGCTGGCGAGCAACGTACCGCCGGCCCCGGCATTTACCCTGGAGCGGCTGCAGCAAATCGTCGTCACCATGCTCGAGTTTCTCTTGCCCATCCACCAGCATTGCTCTCCCACCGACCGCCAACAGATGACCCCTATGCTGGCCAGCGCCGTTCAGGAGGAACTGCAGAAATATCTGCTGGATTGGTTTTCTTTGGCTCCCTTATCCCTGATTCCTATTGGGGTGAACCCGCGGACGGCAGCCAACGTTTGGAGCTGGGCCATCTTTGGCACGGCGCTGCAATGGTCGCAGGGCAACCAGAAGACACCGGCGGTGGATATTGCGCGGGAGATCACCGCGGTATTAACGGCCGGCTGCCCTTCGGATACTTAGTTACCGGGCCAACAAGGCCCGGTCAGATACCTACCGGTAAGATAACAGGAGTTAACAAAATGACCCACAACACCATGCACGCGGTTCGCATTCAGGATTACGGCGGACCCGAAGTGCTCAAACTTGTCGATGCGCCCCTTCCGCAGCCGGGCGATGGCCAGGTGCTGGTCGCTATGCACGCGGCTGGAGTCAACCCGGCCGATTGGAAATTCCGCGCTGGGATGATGAAACAGTTTATGCCCTTGCCCATGCCCTGGACGCCGGGCCTGGACGGAGCCGGGGTGGTCGAAGCCCTGGGACCGGGGGTGAGCGGTCTGCGCCTGGGGCAGGCCGTTTATGGGACGATGACAGGGGCGTACGCCGACTATACCCTCGCCGCGGCCGGCGATCTGCAAGCCAAACCCGTGAGCCTGAGCTTTGACGAAGCCGCGTCGGTGCCGGTAGGCGCTCTGACCGCCTGGGGGGCGGTGATCGATACCGCCAGGGTGCAGCCTGGCCAGAAGGTGCTGGTGCACGGCGCCGCGGGAGGGGTGGGTCTTTTCGCGGTCCAATTTGCCCTGTGGAAAGGCGCACAGGTGGTGGGCACGGCCTCCGCGGCCAACCAGGATTTCGTGCGCTCGCTGGGCGCCGAGGCGCTGGATTACGACGCAGGGCCGTTCGAGCAGCAGGTCTACGGCGTGGATGCGGTGATCGATACGGTGGGCGGCGAGATCCCCCAACGCTCGCTCCAGGCGCTCCGCAAGGGCGGCATCCTGGTGAGCGTTGCGGCGCGCTTTGGCGAAGATTTTGGTAAAGCAGAGGGCATTCGCGCCACGAACGCCGGCCGTACGGCGGTAGAAAGGCTGAAAGACATCGCCGGTTTGATCGACGAAGGCAAAATCAAGACCGCGGTGTACCGGGTGTTCGCGCTGGGCGAAGCCCAACAGGCCCACGTACTGAGCCAGACCGGTCACGGCCGGGGACGAATCGTTTTGCACATCACGGATTGAGCCGGCACATGACGTGGATCCTGCAGTCAAAAAAACCGCTGGATGCGTACAACAAATCCGCCGCATAAGAAAAGAAAGCGCCCTGCCTGGAAGTTTGGCAGGGCGCTGCTCATCCGCGGCCATGACCATCAGCCGCCCACTTGGATCATCCCCTGCAGTAATAACTGAATCGAGTGGCGCAGCATCTCGATATAATAGGCTGGGTCGGTATCCATCCCCACCGCTTGCATCGCCGCCGTTTGCTTTGGGGTCAGATCCATCATCGGGTAGCTGCCAATCGCCAGGGATGATTGGGCGATCAAAAATTCGCCGGCGGCCGCGGCGCTGGGAAAGGGCAAAACACCCGCCAGGAACGCCGCGACCAGCCCGAGTTCCTCGACCGTTTTTTGCTTGAAGGCGGTCAGCGCTTCCAGGGAAGCATTCTGTTCCAGCAGGGTGTAGAGGATGGTAAACAGCCGGATCAGGCGTTTATGCGCTAAAAGCAGGTCCACCCACCGCGCCGAAAATTCTTAAATCGACGCGCTCTGGCCGGAAAACGTGTCCAGCACGTCGCTGCGCCACACGCCGATATCATGTTTGAGCAGCTCGAGGAATATCTCCTCTTTGGTCTCGAAATAGCGGTAGAGGTTGGAGCGGGTAAAATCCGCCTCCTTGGCGATCATGGCAAAGGTGATCTCTTCAAACCGGTGGGTTTCATACAGTCGCGCGGTGGCGCCGACAATTTCGCCGGTGCGCTGTTCAATCTGCCGGTCGCTGCGAGCTCTGACCCAATCCATGTTTTACCCTCCGTTTCGCCTCGAGTTTGCTATGGTTTCTATCCCTGCGCAAAAATGCGGCAGTCTCACCTGTTCACGCGGGCTCCGGCCAGGCGTAATGGATGCCGGTCAATTGCTGCGAAACCTCCCAGAGCTGTTTGGCCGTGGCGGCGTCCCTGGACGCCTGGCTGCCCAGGGTTTTCCTGGGATACCCGTGGACTTCCATAAAGCCGTCCGGGCCATAGAAATCATTGCGCCGGGCATCCGCATCCACGGCAGCCCGCAGGGTAGGCAGCGCGCCCATCGCGGGTCTCTGACCGATCATCTCGCTGATCGAGTGGATAAAGCCTTTTTGCAGCCCGGTGACGGTCCACCCGGGGTGAGCCGCGGTGGCGATGACATCCGAACCGGCCTGCTCAAGACGCCGGTTCAGCTCGAGAGTAAACAGCAGGTTCGCCAGTTTGCTTTGAGCGTAGGCGGCCGCCGCGTTGTAGCTGCGCTCGGCATTGAGGTTAAAGAAATTGATTCTGACTGGGCCCATGCGGTGAGCCGCGCTGCTGACGTTTACCACCCGGGCGTTTGGGGTAGCCAGCAGGCGCTCCAGCAGCAGACCGGTGAGGGCATAATGGCCCAAATGGTTGGCGCCGAATTGCACTTCAAAACCGTCCGCGGTTCTGGTCAGCGGCGGGATCATGATGCCCGCGTTGTTGATCAGCAGGTCCAGGGCGGCGTAACGGGCTTTATATTCATCGGCAAAGGCATGCACCGAGGCCAGGTCGGCCAGGTCCAGGTGAATGATCTCCAGCCGGGCATCCCGCGCGGTTGAACGTATCCGCTCGGCCGCCGCGTTGGCTTTATCCAGATTGCGGCAGGCCAGCACCAGCGTGGCGCCTTTTTCGGCCAGGGCCAGGGTGGTTTCGTAGCCCAGACCGCCGTTGGCGCCGGTGACCACCGCGATTTTGCCGCTCAGGTCCGGGATGTTCTGTTTTGTCCATTGATCGCTCATTTGCTTCGATTCCATTTCTGTTCTGCGCAATTCCGGCGCAAGGCGGTCTGCCGCCGGTGAAAGAGCGCCGGCCATATGCTGAAAACCGGCGCCAGGGCATCCGTGGTATCGACCCATCAAGAATCGCGCGAACCTCCCCATAATAAAAGACATTGCGTCCCTTGTCAAGAGACGAAATGTCTTTTATTTTACTCGGGGTGACGACCGGTGCATATCCGCCGGCTGCCATTCCGAGCGGGATATTTATCCTCGCCCCTTACTTGATATCTGCCAGGTTATTGGCGCCGGCCAGCACATCCTCCCTTAAAATCCTCTGCATTTTTTCCGGTTCTTCAAACATGGGGCTGTGCGCCGACTGTTCGAAGGTATAAAAACCTTTCACCGGGGCCTGCAGGCTCTCAAAATACGATTTTGCCAGGCTGTAGGCACAGGTGTAATCGTAGCGGCCCTCCAGGAAATAGACCGGGATTGGCAGTTCGGGCAAGGTCTGGCGCAGATCGGTGTGGATCATCGTATCCCACAAGACAGCCACCCCCGAATGGGCTTTACCGGCCCACAGGTTTACTTTCTCGATCAAGGTATAGTCGCGGCTGGCTAACGAGGGCAGGAAGATGCCGGTGACGACCGATTGCATCTCGCGGGTGGTGCCTACCCCCAGGCTGTGCATGGCGCTGTCGCGGACCGCCAGGTAGCCTGCCGGGGTGCCGCCGTCCAGGGTGACGGGGGCCGCCTCCAGTCTCCGCCGCATTTCGTCGTTGCCGTCGGCGGTGAACTGCGCCAGCATATAGTCGTAAGCCAATTTCTCCGAGGCGAGTTGATCGACCATTTGGGCCTGGCCAATGTAGGCATAAAACAACTCCGGCGCGCGCGCGGCCGCCTGAATGCCGATAAAGCTTCCGCCCGAATGACCCATCAGGTAAATCTTGTCTTGCCCAAAGCGCTGGCGCAGGTAGTTGGCCACCGCCAGCGTATCCGCGATCATCTGCTCCTGGTTCAGCGTCTCAGGTGGGATGCCGGCGCTATAAGAAATTCCCGAACCGCGCTGTTCCCACCAAACCACGGTGAACTGATCTTCCAATCCGGTCGGATATTTTTGGGTGAGAAAATAATCCGGCATACCCCCGTGCAGATAGAGCAGCACGGGGTGACCGGCATCGCAACTCTGGATGAACATGCCCTGTTCCACGCCGTTGATTGGCACGTGAATTTTCTCCGAAAGGCTGTTTGCCAGCGGCCGGCCGTTTTCGTCCAGCAGGGGAGCCGGTTTGCCGGGGCTCAACAGCAGCAGCACGCCCACAGGAATGAGGATAATCGCCAGAAGTACTGCCGCAGCCATCCACATGATTCGCCCTGCCTTTTGTGCTAAGGAATGAAATGAAAGCGCTCGCAATTTGTGTTCAGACATCGTGTTTGCTCCCATCTGAATGCATGCATTAACTCGCCGGGGAGAATGCCAGGTTATGACGCCGGCCCAGGTCGGGATGGCCTGGGCCGGCCGGTTGTTTTAAAGCGCCGGCTGTGCCTGGCGGTTTAGCTGCACGCGCACAAACGCGGCGATCTCTTTCATCGCCCGCTTGCCTTCAGGGATGAAATCAGGCAGCAAGGGATAGCAATGCACCTGGCCCTGGCCCACGATCAAGCGCATATCCGCGCCGTTTTCGGTGAATCGCGCCAGGCAGGCACCGATGTATGTTCATCCCACCCGCGCAGATTCAAGCGCTCCATCGTCTTCAACTGGAGGCGGAAAATATACTTGATCCCACAACTCTGCAGGCTTGCCATCGCCTACGCTCCTTTGGCCTTGTTGATAAATTCTTGTTTCCTGCGTTCCATTTCTTCGCGGGCCGCGCGGATCACTTCCACCGGGTCGATTTGATCGACCTCCGGCGCAAACAATTCCGGGCGCGGCGCCGGGTTGGCCACCTGGTATTCGCTGCCGTTGCTGTTGCGGGTGAGATAGCCGAAATCCACCAGGTAGCGCCGCAGGGTCACCCGGTCAAAGTTCTTGATCACACACACCTGGGTCAGCCAGACAAACAATTGATCGGTGACCTCGCGTTCGGAGAGAGTCTTGTTCGACCCAATCAGCAAAGACGCGCTTTTTAGCAGAATGTGCTGATCCAGTTCATCTTTGGGCATGCCTGCCAGCCCGCTGCGCAGGCAGAGGTTCACCAGGCGTTTGGTGTATTGTTCGGTAGTCATTGGTTGGCGGTTATCCATGAAACATTCTCCTGTCTATATTCGTCAATCACTCTTTTCCGGCAATAGATTTGAAACCCAGACGTTTTATAATGCCGGCAAGGTTAAATACGCAGCGTGACGCAAATTGTTGCAATGACAGGAAAAGGAAGCGGTAATCGCAAAAGCCCCTGGGAGTTCGCGCCGGGCGGCTCAGGTGCTCTCGGGGGTCTCCAGCCTGGCCTCAATTGCGGCTGAGGGTGAAATCCCCTCACTCAACCGCGGCGCTGGCTCGCTACGCCATTCCGAATAGGCCTTCCGCTGGTGGTTCCTCAGCAGGGTCAGCGAAACCAGGCACAGGATCAGCTCCGAAACCGGCTCCGCCGACCAGATGCCGGTCAGCGAGAACAGGCGGGAGGACAGCAGCAGAACCGGCAGTTTGACCATCAGGATGCTCCCCAGAGAGAGCAGCAGCGCTTCCTTCGCCCGGCCGACCGATTGGAAATAGGCCGCGGTCAGCATCGAGATGCCCACCAGGGGATAGGAAAGCGCCATCAAGCGCAGGGCGATCTGACCTTCGCCAATAATCGCGCTTTCCCTGGAGAGCACGCCGATCAGGGCCCCCGGGATCAGCAGGCACAGGCCGCAGACCAACACGCCGTATATCACCGCCGTACTTAGCGAAAGGCGGATGATTTTCCTGACCCGCTCGAATTTTTTCTGGCCAAAGTTATAGCCCACCAGCGGCTGCATTCCCTGGACGATGCCCGTCTGGGGAGTGTTCAGCCCGGAAAACAGGCGGTTGACGATGGCAAACACGCTCAAGGCACTGTCTCCGCCGATCAGCTTGAGCAGGTTGTTGGTGACGATCACCAGGATACTGACGCTGAAATTCTTGAGGAATGAGGGTAAGCCAATGATCAAAACATCGCTGATGATCGACCAGTCCGGTTTGAAAAAGGAGGCCCGGATGCGATAGGAGCGGTTTTTGCGAAAGAAAAAGAAATATACGCTCATACAGGCCGAAATGGACTGCCCGATGACGGTCGCCAGGGCCGCGCCGGAAACTCCCCGGTGGAGTACGAGGATGAACAGCCAGCACAAAAAGATATTGACCCCCACCGGGATCACCCACATGGCGGTTGAAAACCTGGCATTGCCGTCTGCCCGGACGATGGCCGAGTAACCGGTGCTGGTGATCGCGCCGAGGAAGATGATCCGGCCATAGGCGACGGCGTAGGGGGCAATGCTGTCAGTTGCCCCCAGCAAAAAAACGATGGGCTTGATGAAGATCACCCCGAAAATCGAGATAGAAATCGCCACGGTCCAGAATATCAGGAAAGTGTTGGCGACCGTGCGAGAGGCCTTCTCAAAATTCTCCTCGCCAAGCGCCCTGGAAACCACCGATGCCCCGCCGGCTCCCACCGTGGTAGCCACCGCCCCCAGGGCGATGAGCACCGGCGAGATGATCGACGCCCCGGCGGCGGCCAGCGAATTGATCCCAATGGATAGAAAATAGGTGTCGGTGATGCTGTAGATGGCATACACCAACAGGGATAAGGTGGTTTGGGAAGTCATTTCAAAGAGGATCTTCCCGATTTTCTCCGTGCCGAGACGTTCAACCCTGGAAACAGCGGCCATTTGCGCTCAAATTTCTTTCTCACCACAAATTTTCGTGGTCATCGACATTCTACTCAATTTTCAATCTCTCGACGGCGGGGTTCGAGCAAAAGCCCTTGATCATAAAAAAGGGTCGCCTCAAAGAGCATACCCGGCGCCCAACCGCCCATCCATTTTAAAATGATTAACTACCGGCAGCAGCCATTGGAAAATAACAACCCTGGATTGGCAGCAATTATGGCACACAATTGCCCAAAGGCAGGCTGCAATTCAGCCAGGACCAATCCTGATATAATTTATCCGGAAATCCCGAGGTCTGGACCACATCCCGCCGCCTTGTTTCGCTGCTCAAGACGGATCGCCATCGATCACGGCTTGCACCCATCTCAATTGCCGCGGCCGGCCGCGGACAGGATGTTCACCAGAAAATGTATCCTGAGATCAAAATCGAGGTAAAAAACCATGGATGCCACCTTCCAACGCAAACTGATCGTCAGCAACATCCTCTCGCTAGATGGCTATTACGAGGGCAAAAATAAAAGCCTGGATGCCCTGTTCGATTATTTCCACGAGGATTATTACGGCGACCAGCACCTGGATGAATACATGGCAGAGCGGATGCGCTCGGCGGATACCCTGCTGCTCGCCGGGCGGACCTCATTTATCGGCAACAAGGATTATTGGGTGGGCGTGCCGAACGACCCCAACGCCACCTCCATCCGCCGGGAGATCGCCGAGCTGCAGAAGAACATCCAGAAAATGGTGGTATCCGATCATCTGACCCCCGCAGACCTGGCGCCCTGGGAGAAGAATACGCGCATCGTGAGGCTGGCGGAGGCGCACAAAGAGGTCGCCACGCTCAAACAGCAGCCCGGCCGCGACATCCTGGTGATCATGGCGCGATTGCTGTGGAACGATCTGCTGGTGCACGACCTGGTGGATGAGCTGCACCTGACCATTTTCCCGGTGATTGCCGGGGAGGGCACGCCGCTGTTCGCCGGCCGCCCGCCCGTGTCGCTCAAGCTGCTCAGCACCCGCACCTGGCAGGGCTCGGGGAATATCCTCGCCGTTTACCAGCCCAGCCTCAAGAAACCGTAAACGAGCTCGCACAACCTGGGCCAACTGTCCAAAACGCCCCAAATCATTGGGGCGTTTTTAATATCGTTCAATTAACGAGAAAACCGCTAGCCCATCGGGTTCATCAGTTGGAAATAGTTGCCATCCGGGTCCGCCAGGGTGGCAATCAAGCCTTCCCCCATCGGATAGGGCGCGTGGATGACCGCCCCGCCCAACGCCTTGATGCGGTCAAACTCTTCCTGCACCTGGGGGGTCTCAAAATTCAGCATCACCCGCCCCGGGTCTTTGGTGCTGCCGCCCATTTCTGAATGCTCCAACAGGCCCAAATAGGTGCTGCCCACCTGCCAACCGACGAACCCGCTTTCTGGTTCGACCATATCGGGCGGTTTCTCGAGAACCTTCTCATAGAAGGCTGCCAGCGCCTCGAATTGTTTGGTTCCAATCATCACCGAATTCAAACTCAACATGCAACACGCTCCTTTGCAGATAGATCAAATAGTTTATAAATTTTATCAACGTAACCCGATTATAATCTATCCAGCCAAACAAAAAGCGCCTTCCTTTGGGGAAAGCGCCTGATGGTATAGATCAGCCGGTCTAGCGACCCACTAATTTTTATTGAACGGTGGGATGAAGCTCAAGCGCTGAGTTCCCTGGCCAGACCAGGGTGTAAGTATCCTCGTCGGGCACGGTGAAACCCATGCTGAATTCATCCTCCACCCAACCTGCCATGGTAGAGATGGATTTGGATCCAGCCTTCCCGGACACATAAATTTGACCGCTGCTGTCCTGGATCATCTTTTGAAAATCATCCAGCGAAAACTCGCCGGGGACCAGGTTGGTAGAGTCCGGTTTCGAGAGGATCACCAATAGAAACTTTTCTCCAGCGCGCGATTTTTGCTCATGAACTTCATCCACCAGGCGAGCCGAAGCGATTACAAAATCTCCCATCGTGGTTTTCAAGATGGGCTGGGAGGGCGCCGGTGGTTGGGTTGCTGTGGATTCTGGCGTTTGCGGTGCAGCACTGCATGCGGATAGACTGAATAAAAGCAAAACTGTGATCAGACCCCAAATGGCTTTCTCTTTTATTTGCATTTTGATTAGACCCCATACGGCATTCATTTTTAACTGCATTTTTGATTGAACTCCTTCTGTGGTTGATTTTCTCATTGATATCATAAAAGGAGCGGTCATCCATGACGATTGCTATACGTTCATCCGGCGACTATCCACCTATTTGGAGCTTACCTGCCGGCGATTAGCCTGCCCAACCAGCCCCTACCCCATTAAGAAATCGCCGTTATACTGGTAACCGGCCGGTCGCCAGGCGCATGAAGTAATAAACAAGGAGGTGGACCGATGGCAGATCAAAGTGATGTGCGTGAAATCGCGTTATCCCTACCCGAGACCAGTGAGGACGAGGGCCACTTTGCTTTTTCGGTAAATAATCGCGGAAAGCAAAAAGGCTTCGCCTGGGTCTGGATGGAACGGGTACATCCAAAGAAGGCGCGGGTGCCTAACCCCGAGGTACTTGCCGTGCGTGTTTGGGACACCCAGGAAAAAGAGTTCTACCTGGCTTCCCAACCGGAAAAATACTTCACCGAGCCGCATTACAAGGGCTTTCCGGCAATTCTTGTGCGGCTGCCGGCCGTGGAGGTGGACGAGCTCAGAGACCTGCTCACCAACGCCTGGCGCTGCCAGGCCCCATCCGCGCTGGCTAAGAGCCTGGACCAACCGGGTGAGGGGTGAACACCGCCTATGCGCCTGGTAATTTTTCTCCAGGCGACCGGGCGGTTTTGCGATTATGGCAATCCTTCGGCGAGGGCGGTGCGCAGCGCCCAGGTGACTGCGCGCGCCACCAGCAGCCCTCCCGCGGCGAAGAGCATTGCGATGTGCGGCATGGCCGGCCCCCAGACGAGAGCCGAGAGCCCGGCTGCGCCGGCCAGCGACATGCCCCAGGCGCTTCGAACCAGCCCGGCCCAACCCCGCCGCCAGAAACAGGTAACCGCCACCAACAGGCTCAACAGCCCGCTTTCGAACTGCACCACCGTCTCCACTTTCTGGCCCAGTGTGCGCGCACGTGGGAGCTGGCGCAGCGCCCCGGAGAGCGCCTGCCAGCCAAGCGCGGCGAGCAGCAGGGCGGCGCCGGCCAGAAGGACGCCCCGCCCAGGGGTGATGGGATGTTCAGCGGGTCTGGACGCCATAAGCAACCTCCCCCAAGCGCCGCCGGCCATACATAAAGACAGCATCGTGAGTGGTTATCATCCTATGCACATCCTGGCGGCAATCGCCCGGTCATAGCTCGCGGGTCATGAAAACGCTGTAGGGATCCAGGCGGTAATCCGCAAAGGGTCCGCAGGGGATAAAACCAAAAGACGCGTAGAGACTGCGCGCCGGCGCAAAAGCTGGGTGCGATCCCGTCTCCAGGCTCAGCCGCCGGTAACCCCGCTGCCTGGCTTCGCCCAGAATGTGGTTCAGCAGGGCCGCAGCCACCCCCTGCCTGAGATGGGCGGCAGCCGTGCGCATCGATTTGATCTCGCCATGGCGCGGGTCCAGTTCCTTGAGCGCCCCGCAGCCAAACAGCTCATCCTTCTCCCACGCGGTCCAAAAGGTGATCTGCGGTTGGCGCAGCGCCGCCAGGTCCAGCGCATGGATGCTCTCAGGGGGCGAGTACAGCTTCATACTGTCCAGGTGCTCCTGCAGCAAGGCCCGGATTTCGGCCGCCGATAGATCATCGATTCGGATGTCCATTGGCAGAATTATACTGAAATCCAACCGCTTGTGATAGCACGGCAGCCGTCTTTGATTTTAAAAAACCCACTGCGCCGCTCAACTCACTTCAGGGAGGTAAAGGCGCGTGACCATAGCCTGAAGTTTTTGATTTATCGCCCACAAGACCGGCCATTCCACCCTCTAAATCAACCGTATGGTTGACGACTCATCACCCCCTGATCGGATATAGTATTTACATCCGCGATGAATATTTCGGATTTACCTCCGGCCGATATCCTGCCCGCGAATGCCGGGACGATGCCACAAAAGGAATAGAAGAATGGATGCCACCTCCCAATTATCAAATAGTTCTCTCCACGCGCGAACCAACACGGCGCCCATCACCATCCTCGCCTGGTTGGGGATGCTGCTGCTCAGCCGGCTGCCGCAAATCCTCCTGGGCGAAACCGGCCTGATCGATCCGGCCGGCTGGCAGACCTGGTGGTGGATCGCCGCCGGGATCGGGTTGATTGCCCTCACCTTTTTCTGGCCGGCGGTGAAAGCCCTGCGCGGTTTCTTTCTTGTGCTGACCCTCATCTATGTTGTCGCCCTGCTGCAGGGCTGGATCAGCCAGACGGGTCTTTGGAAAGGTTGGTTTGGGAGCGAGACTCCCTGGCCAATGACCTTTTGGGGCGACCGCCTGCTGCTGATCTTCCTCGGCTTGTGCCTGGTGGTGGCCCTGGCACTCAAAGGAGAAAAGCGCCGCGATTATTTCCTCACGTTTGGCAAAATCAATGCCCCGGCCTTCGGCTGGCATTGGCGCGGACGGCAAATCAGCCTGCCCTGGACCATCGCCGGGCCGGTGTTTGCCATCGGCCTGAGCCTGTTAACCGGCGGGGCGATCCTGGCCTTTAGCCCGGTGAGCGGGGTGAGCGCCTCGCGGCTGCTGTCGGTGCTCCCCGCGGTGTTGGCCCTGGCGCTGATCAATGCCTTTGGCGAGGAATTAGCCTACCGCGCCGCGCCGCTTTCACAATTGTGGCGGGTCGTTGGTTCACGGCAGGCGGTCTGGCTGACTGCCGTGTGGTTCGGTCTGGGCCATTATTACGGCGGCGTGCCTTCAGGAATCATGGGGGCGGTATTTTTGAGCCTGGTTGCGCTGCTGATGGGCAAAGCCATGCTGGATACCAAAGGTCTCGCCATGCCGGTATTCATCCATGTGTGGGGCGATGTGATCGTCTACCTGGTGATCGGGCTAGCCGCGGTGTAACCCTCTGCTGCCGCGGCAAGATGCATGGGATTCTACCTGCTGTACGGTCAAACTCAACATCGCCTCACCTCACCCGGCAATGGTGAGGGCTCAGTAGCTTTCCTGCGGAGAAAATTGGCCCGTGCCCTTGAGGTAGCGGTCGAAAAACTGAAGCGCCAGGCGGTCGATGCTGGTTAAACAATAGCCTGAGTCGATGGCGGCAGCTTGACCGTTCAACAGGCGCGTCAAAAAGGGGCTGGTCAGCGCCAGATCGGTGAGGGTCAGGTGCCCCGCGCCCTGCATGTGAACGTTGTAGGCAGCGGCCGGCGGACCGGTGAGCAGCCTGGCATTCGCGGCATACTGCGGCCAATCGTCCAGATGGCTCCAGGAGCTATCGGAATAAACATTCAGCACCGGGATGGGATAGGGTGTTTCGTTCCAGACGAACTTGCCATTTTCGACACCCACAATATCTCCCATGAAAGGCGCTTCCAAGGCGATGACCGCGGAAATATCCTCGCGCGTTCTGCCCACGCTCAGCGCCGCGGAGCCGCCTAAGGAATGGCCCATCACCCCGATGTTCGCCGGATCGACGAGGCGGTACACAGCATCTGCGGAGGGGTCGTTGGCTTTCGCCAGGATGGAATCCAACACAAATTTTATATCCCCGCTGCGAATGCCCATCCACTTTTGATAGTACGCGTAGCTTTGCTGCGGGTCGGTTTTGGCATCCTCGCGGGACACTTCCTGCACATAACCGCCATCGAGCAGGGTCAACGTTCCATCGGTGGCGCGAGAATACAGGCTTTGATAGGCGTGATCGATAGCCGCCACCACGTAACCGTGACTGGCCAACTCGAGATACAGGGACCGGTTGCTGGTTCGGACGCCAAAGGAGCCGTGTGAAAACAGGATCAACGGATAGGCGCCCGCGGCGTTTTGGGGATACCAGAATTGAACGGTGACCTTTCGGTTTTCATTCGTGTCGGTGTAGGTCTCGACTCGGTCCGGATCGGTATAGGTATAGATCGCGGTTTCGATGGCATATTGGCCGGTAGGCTGGAGCGAAGCGTGCTGCGGGAAAATCAAGACCGGGGTGAGGGCAAGCGCCGCCGGCAAAATCGAACAGACCGCCTTGCGAATGGTCCGTCCAGGCGGATCTTCCCGGACGGGCCGGTCCTTTTGCACCAGGCGGGCGGCGCCGAGCAGCGCCCCGACCAGCAGGTATGCGCCAAAGGCATACCAGCGCAGGCCCCATTCCACCATCGTAGCTGCCCCAAGAATTGCAAAGACCAAAAATAAGATGATTTGGGCGATGCTTTTGGTTTTTTCCAAATCAGACTTCGAATAGATCCGATAGCATGCAAAGGCAATTTCAAACAAGCATATGACCAGCAATGCACCCGTCCCCAACCCGTCACCTCCCCGGTAATAAACAATCATTCCCCAGGCATATTATCATCGAAAACTTGAACGTAGGAGAAGAATGGAACCGTTGGGCCGAAAAAACACGCTTTGGATCGATCCACCGGAATCCCAAACTGGGCACGGACCGCCGCACCGAGGCATGTCATTCATTGCACCCGATCGGGGCCCGGTTTCCGCATTATGCTTCACAGCCTGGCGAGCGCTTTCTTTTTATCGCTGCCCACCTTCGTCCTGGCTGCCGACATTCCTGGCGCCCTTGCTGGGATCTATCCTTTGGACCTGGCTGTTCGTGTATACCCGCGGCAGCCTCGCCATGGCCATCCTTTCCACTTTGCGCTGGATTACTGCCCGCAATTCCTTTTCTCTGAACTTTCCCCGGCACAGGGCACCTGGGCGCAGGTAATCGCACCCTTCGCCGTGGCGCTCATTTTGGTGCTGCTCTCCGGACCGAACCTGCAGCGCAATCCGACCCGAGAACCGGCGGTCATCGGCGTCGGTCCGCAAGAAATCTGGAGAGACTCCCTGCTCAAATACCGCCGTTTACTCTCCCGCCTCATGGATGCCGTCCGGGAAAAAGGAGATGTTCGTGCGGCCAATGGTGACTACCGGCTTGGTGGGGAAGTTCGGCAGCGGCGCCGGCCGGATCTCGACCTTTGCCGTACCCGCCACGATCTGCTCGCAGGCCGTGATCGCATCCGGCAAGACGTCTTCGCCCAGCGGGGCTCCCAAGGGGCGGAAATCATAATGGCCATTGAAACTGCGATCGTATTGAGGATGCAAATCGTTGAGGCGCTTCAGATAAAAGAGGGCCCTCTCGACCGAGGTGAAGCGGTGGGACCCCCGCGGGCCGCCGCCCAAATGCAGGTTGCAGTTGCAGGCGTCTCCCATGAAGAGCGTGCGGGTATTTGCATCCAGGAGGGTCAGCGAGCCGGCGGTGTGGCCGGGGCAGACATACACGGTGATCTTGCGGTTACCCAGATCGATGACCTGTTCATCTTCCAGCGGATCGAGGGTTGGGCAGGGCCCCCACTCGGTCAAATCTTCTTCCAGGTTGTAGGGATACTCTCCCTTCTCACGTTCGGCGATAAAGCGGACGTAACTGCGCCGGCCTTCAACGCTCAACCCGATCCCGCCGCCTTTGGCAAAATCGAGCATATCTTTCGGATGGACATACCCATGCGCAAACGCGCTTGCGCCGCCGATATGATCGGCGTGATCGTGGGTATAACACACCATCAAGGGTTTATCGGTCAGCGTGCCGATAAAGCCTTTTAGATCCCCAATCCCAATCCCGGTGTCGATCACCATTGCTTTTTCATCGCCGATCAGCAGAAAGATTGAGGCGCAGTCGAACTCGCCGATTTCATAGGTGTTGTGTGCAATTTTCTTGTATGGATATGCCTGGGTTTTCACGGTGTCAGATTCCTTAGGATGGGCGGTCATGGCTGGCCGGATTGGTTTGCGGGGATCGAGAACTGGTTTTCCCCCCGATGCGGATTAAATTTCGATATCTAATTCTAGCGCAAAACAGCCGGCGAGCGCTCCAAAAAGGCCGGCGTACGCCGGCGCACTTTACTTCAACTCCAATTTAATCTATGATTGATAGCAATAATCAACATTGTAGACGAGCCTGTGATGGCCGCCTACGAAATTCTACCAAGGAGCGCCAGGCATGTACCAGACAGATCAGTATGAAGGAATCATCGCCGAAACAACGACCATCCACGGTTTTAATGGTGACGTGATCAACGCCTATTTTGCCCGCCCGCTGGGGACCGGGCCGTTCCCCGGCATGGTGCTGGCTCACCACATGCCCGGCTGGGATGAGTGGTACCGTGAAACTGCGCTGCGCTATGCGCGCCAGGGCTACCTGACGATCAGTCCCAACCTGTATTTCCGCAATGGGCACGGCACCCCGGAAGATGTGGCCGCCAAGGTGCGCGCCGCCGGCGGCCTGCCCGACGACCAGGTCGTGGGCGACCTGCAGGGCTCGGCCAATTTCCTGCGCTCGCTGCCAATCTCCAGCGGGAAAATAGGTGTCTTTGGCACCTGTTCCGGGGGACGGCATGCCTACCTGGCCGCCTGCCGCACCCAGGCCTTCAACGCCGTGGTGGACTGCTGGGGCGGGCGGGTGGTGATGCGTGAGGACGAGCTGTCCCCCAACCAACCGGTGGCGCCGATCGATTACACACCCGACCTTGCCATCCCGCTGCTGGGCATCTTCGGCGACTTGGACCAGGGACCCAGCCCGGAGCAGGTCAATATCCATGAAGAAGCGCTGAAGAAATACGGGAAGAACTACGAGTTCCACCGATACCCCGATGCGGGACACGGATTCTTCTATTCCAGCCGCCCGGCTTACCGCATTGAGCAGGCCGTGGATGGTTGGTCAAAAATCTGGGCGTTCCTCGCCAAGAATTTATCCTGATTTCACCCTGGTTTACCAGCCAACAAAAGGAGACATGCATGTGTACGATGATTGCGGAACAAATTAAGATCGAAGGCAGCGGCAAAGGCACGGCCGGTTGGTTCAAGCTGGCTGAAGCCGACGTTTCATATGACCATCCTTTTGACGCACCCTTTGAGCATGCCCTCAATATTGACTTTGTCAACGAAGCCATGGGGCCCGGTGCGCGGGTGGCGGTGGAGCTGAGCCTCGAATCCGCCCGGGCGCTGGTCGATGCCATCCAGGCGGTGCTGGAGCAGGCCGAGAAAGGCGGGTATGTAAAGTAGCCCAACGGGGCGGAGCAGGTCTGGCCTGCCCGCCGGCCTGAAGAAACGAAAACCGGCCCAACCCCTCATTTCCTGATCCAGGGGTTGGCCCACAGAAATCCCCTGGATTAAGTGGGTGTTGATACGGCGCCCACCCGACCCAGGGGGTTCTCGATTTAGAAGAAGCCTGCTCAGCCTGCCTGCGTCCCCCAGGCGCCCCAGGCCTGAGAGGTTTAGCCCACTCAGGTTCTTGCGGCGGAAGAGCGCTGCTCCTCCCCCAACACAGATGAAGGCTGGGGCGGGATATACACCGCCAGGCGAGATTGCAGTTGGAGTTTGCCATACCGCCAGCGCACCCAGAGCAGGATGAGAATACACCCCAGGGCGGTCGCCAGGATGCCGACCAGCCCCGCCTCCGGGCCAAACGCGCCGCCCGTCCAGAGCGCGGGACCGCCCTGTTGGATGGCGATCACGCTGCTGCCGGTCGAGGATCCGCTCACCGGGAAGCCAAACACGTAGCCCTGGAAGAAATTCCAGGTGAAGTGGATGCCAATGGGCATGGCCAGTTCACCGGTGAGGATGTAACCCAGGCCTAATAACAGGGCGATGAGCATGATGAAAAAGGTGCTTGCCCAGGTGGCGTTGGCATTCATTAAGTGAAATGCGCCGAACAGGATCGATGTGAGGATATAGCTGGCGAGAAAAGCCGTCCGCGGGGAGACTTTGGGCAAACGCAATCCCTCCGCCAGGTTGCGCAGCCCGTAACCGCGTGCGAGGATTTCTTCGTTGATTTCCCACCCCAATATAGCTCAATAACCCGATCACCATGATCGCCCAGAAGGGCAGCAGCGGGCTGTAGAAGGTGTGCTGGATGGTGACCCAGCCCGCCGCCAGCTCGACAAAAAAGATGAACGCCATCAACAGCGCGCCGAGCAAGCAGCCAAAGCCAAAATCGAGCCACCAGCGGCGGCTCAGGTGAAAGCCGTAATCCGCGAGCTTGAGGCGGTCGATAAAGCGGGCCGCCAGCCAAAGGCTGATCAAGCCGCACACCGCCATCCCGGAGAGCAGCAGCGGCCTCCCGGCAATCATGCGCGCGAAGTTGTTCACCCGGGTGAGGTAATCGGGAGCGGTCACCGCGAGCGGGAAATTGCCGGTCGCGATGACATAACCGGCAATTTTTGCGGTAAGCCCGGTCGCATCGCTGAGCGTATCGCTGATCAGCGTGGCCAGCCAGGGGAGCAAGGACAACAGGGCAAAGTAAACCAGTCCCACAACCAAAATCCGCCATCCGGCGCGCAGGCGGCGCTCCTCACGGTTCCAAAATATCTTCAACATGATGCCTCCGGGTTTGTTGCTATCCTGGATTTTAATGGGATCGCGCGCGAGAGGCAGGTATTATTTGTCATCATTGCATAGGAAAATATTTCCCAATCACCTTTGAACCCGTTTGCACCCCCGGACAGGCCAAACTGTTCCCCTTTTCGGTTTTCGGCATACGCCCCGCTGACGGGCGTGGGACCCGCTATCCGCCGGCCGGCGGCAGGGTGGGCGCGGTGAACCATGCCAGGCAGTTGCGCCAAAAGGCCGGCTCGCGGGCATCCATGTGGCCGGCGTTCGGGATCAGGTTGACGCGAATATGCTCCCCCACCGAGGGCGCGCTTTCGCGCAGGGCTGCCTGGAAACGAAGGGCGCCATCCGGGGGCACATGCGTATCGTTCTCGGCGCATTCGAAGGTGATATCCGGGGCGTGAGCATAGGCGCCGAGATGGGTCAGCGGGTTGAGCCGCTCATAGAAGTAGCGGGCATAGGCATCTGCCGTGCCGGGATCCAACAGCACGCCAGGCTGAAACAGGTCCTGCATCCCCGGGCGCAGCCAATCCGGGGTGGCGACGATGGCAGCCACCCGGCGGATGCGCCGGTCCAGTCCGGCCGCGGCGACGGCCGTATCGCCGCCCATCGAGACCCCGCCCATGTACACCTCGGGTTCCACCGCGAGGGCGTCGATGGCCCAGTCGATCACCCGCAGCGTATCGAGTGTGGTTTGCCCAAGAATGGGCCACATGGCGCGGCGAAAGCTGCCAAAGACGC
The DNA here is from genome assembly GCA_963752685.1 of uncultured Chloroflexia bacterium. GTDB lineage: Bacteria > Chloroflexota > Anaerolineae > Anaerolineales > Anaerolineaceae > Anaerolinea. The sequence goes on from CAVVZR010000001.1 coordinate 31,640, forward strand.
GGGCTGCCAGCGCCTGTGGTTCTTCGCTTCCGCGCTCGCCGTGCTGCCAGGCATCGAAACTCAACGCCACAAAACCGGCGGCGGCCAGGTCGCGGAGATAGGACAGCATTTGCTCCTTGGTGCCCGACAAACCGTTCTGCCAGATCACCAGCCTTCGCGCGTGCGGCTGAACAGGTGGATCGACCCAAAGCACGGGAATGTGGTCAACCCATCGGGAAACAGCAGGAAGGTCGGCGGAAGTATCGGGCATGGCATCTTCTCCCCAAAAGCTGAAATGGCGCAGTTCGCAAGATTTATTGGATTGGTTCAGGCGCGTGGAAAGCAGCCCAGGAATAGTGTATCACCACCGCGTGCGCCAGGCGCGGCTTGTCGACGCGCGAGGCGCACCTTAGGATGCTTCTCTGCCGCTCAAAAAAGCCTCGACGTATTGGTGAAGATCGATCGCCGGGGCGGGCATCTCAAAATTAACCCGGTCGTACATGTGATTCATTAGAATGGGAGCAATCAGGACGATCACGCTGGTCAGGGGCAGCTCATCTTTCAGGCGGCCCTCGCTCTGGTAGCGGGCGATGATGCCCGCCAAGGCTTGAATATTGGCCATAGGGGCCTGAAGGACATTTCTCAACTCCGGGTAGCGTGGGATTTCCAAAAAGATCACCGGCAAGATATCGCCGTAAGCCGCATAGGTGGCCAGATATGCTTCCAGGATGGCGTGCAGGTCGGCGTGTAGATCGCCGGTGTAGCGCACCCGGCTCAACGGCGCACCGGACAGTTCGTGTTGGATAGCCCGCTCGACCAGGCCAACCTTGCTGCCGTACTTGCGGAACAGGGTGGCTTCATGCATGTTCGCGGCCGCCGCCATCTCACTGGTGGTCGCACTCTCGTAGCCGCGCATCACCAGCACCTTGAGCACTGCCTTGAACACCTCATCTTCGTGGATTACTTTGGGCATCTCGCGCTCCTCTAGCGTCATTCTATCATAAGCGAGTATTGACTTGCAATAAAATTAATGATATTATTGCGAGTGAATGGTCGCAATAAGACGCCTGCCGCACAGTGGCTCCTCTATCCCCCGGTTTACCTGAGGACGAACGAGTGCGGTAGGATGATCACCCGTTGGCACAGCTCGACCATTCTGCAGAAATAGAAAGCCTGGTGAATTCATGGTTTCATTGATCTTGCGCCTTAAGCTTCGCCTTCAATTTTCCGGATGGCTGCAGTATATCCCAACCGCATTAATCGCGCTGGTGTTCTTGCTCATCGCCGCTCTCGCTAATCTGCTGGGCAAATTACCGGCCTACCCATTTTGGGTCATCGGCGGCCTGCTGCTGGCGGTGGTGATTTTTGACCTGATCACGGTGAAGCTTCAACTGCGTCCTGCTGAGCCGCTGCCCACCCGCAAAGAGAACCTGGACGCCTTTGACCTGATGCGGGCAAGGCGCTCCTGCCGTTCCTTCCAATCGCGAAAACTGACCCCAGCCGATTTCAGCGAGCTGATGGAACGCGTACGGGTTCACAGCCACGAAGTCACCATTGGCCGCTCGGCGATCCGCTTTGAGTATGTATCGGCCCGCCTCACCGTCTGGCCGGTGGTCGGCGCGAGCGAATTCCTCGTGGCCATCGCCCCCAGCCAATACAGCCGCCTGGCGGTCATCGACGTGGGACAGAGCCTACAGAAGATCGTGATCGACGCGACCCGCATGGGGCTGGCCACCTGTTGGATTGGACCCGGCGCGGATCACACCAGCATCGAGCGCCACCTGGGCGAGCGCTATAACCCGGAGAAAGATCACATCATCTGCATCTGCGCGGTCGGATACCGCTCGTGGTTTCTGCCGTTCTTCTTGCGTTTCATGCAGCTTCAGTTTCACCGGCGCCGGCCGCTCTCCTCGCTCTTTTTCGCCGATGACCACTGCACACAGCCGCAGGACATCACTGCGCTCCCCTTCAATCGCTTTGGGCGCTGCTACGAGGTATGCCAATGGGCCCCCTCTTCCTACAATGGACAAACCACACGCTGCGCGGCGGTGATCGAGAAAAATGGTGAACATGCCGGGTGTTTGCAGCGCTTTGATTTTTATGCCGCTACCGGATCGCGCTATTACGCGGCCGTGGCGCTGGGTATCTGGTGCGCGAACTGGGAAATGGGCTGTGCGGCGCTGGGCCTTCACGGGTACTTCGCGGTGCTGCCGGCGCAAGCCAGGGGTGTGGATGAGCCAGAAGCGAGCACTCGCCTGCCCCGGTATGACGTGAGCTGGGTACTGGAAGATCACTTTTAGCCGGGCGCCGAGACCCGTTTTTCGGTGAGGATATGGGTGATCTGTTCGATGTGTACCTGGTCGTGCCAACAAGCCAGGAATAACTGGTCGTTCAGGCTGAATGGGTCATACCTGGGCGGTTTGCCTTCCCAATTCCAGCCGTCGTCGGGGATCGCGGCCAGAAAGGCGAGGTAATCCTCGCGGGCCTGCCGCCATTCGCCGAAAATATCCCGGGGATCGCGCCGGCGGTAGCCGCCCTTGATCACGTCTTCGGCCTGATCGGGGAAGGGCAGTTCGGGGCAGTCAAAGTTCATGGTCAGTCTGGCGCGCTCCAGAAACAGGCACTCGCAGTCCAGCAGGTGGCCGACCACCTCGGCGACCGTCCAGCCCTCGCCCCGATCCTGGTAATTGATCAGATCGTTGGGTGCGCTGGTCTGTAGAATGAATTGGATGGTGTTCAACGAAAAACGAAGCTGGTCGAAATGCCACCGGCGGATGGAGCTCATCGGGCGCATAGTTTGAGGTTCCTTTGCATGCTGCCATGTCAACCCAAGGTCAATGGAGCCACCCGGAAACTGTGAGGGGGAAGTGGTGCGGGTGGACACCATCCCCTGGTAATTATATCGGTTTAGCAATATTCGAGGTTGGCGGATTGCTTATTTTCTCACCACATCCAGCATTGCCTCCGGATGTTTATCCGCCACCTTCAGCAGCACCATCGCCGAACCTAGGGTTCCACTTCCCTTGCCAACCAGGCGCGGATGTTGACCTCGTGGTCGTCGTGGAAATGGTCGAAAAATTCACCTGCCAGGAAATTCTTTTCCCCCACCCAAACCAGGTAGTAGGCCGGTTCGATCTTCTGGATGCGGGTCTCATCGGGCAGGCCTTCCACCAGGGCGAGGATCTGCCGGTATTCCCGATCCATATCCTCCAGCACTTCGCCCACCGGACGCTCGTGATGGGTGGCATGGATCCAGGCATTGATGTCATCCTCGGCCTGCAGGTTCGCCGGCCAGGGCGGCGGCGGTTCCGGGTCACCGCGAAGTTCCGCCCGAAAGCGGAGCACCAGCCAGGCATTCCAGCCGGTGAGGTGCGCGACGAAATCCTTCATCGACCAGCCGCCGTTGACTCCGGGCTGCTCCATGCGCGCTGAGCCAACCTGATCGAGAATCGCCTGCCATTGGCGATATTCTTCCTGCAGCCAATATAAAAGCTCAGCTTTCATACTCATCTTCCCCACCTTTTCCTGCGGCTCTCACCGAAAAAGCCCTTTGAACCGTTTCGCGCATCGCATTACCGCCGGATTTTGAGGCGGATGGTCACTTCGTCATCCACCCCAAGCTCTTCGACTTTGCGCACACTGTCTTTGATCGGGACAATATAGAGCCCGTTTTTGGGAAACAACGAAGTCTTCCACTCGGTTTCGCCAATCTGGGCATAGACCGGGATCATCCCCCAGCCGTAGGTGACAATCCCGGAAACCGCTTTCAGATCGCTGCTTTGCTCCTCCGGGACGGTGACGAAGTGAAACGGGGAGGGGCCGCGCCAATACCAAATTTTTCCGGTGAATTCGATGATCATATTGATTCTTTCCAATGCCTCAAGATAGGTTGGGCGGTGAACGCCCGAAGGGGCGGCGGCTGGGGGTGGGCAGATTTATCCCGAACTGATGTTAAAATAGCCTGTTTCGGGTCATTCTAACGGACTACCTGACAACCTTTGAGTGCACACCATCCAGGAATCCAGTCTGCCAAACCTAATGGGATATTATATACTGTAAAAATACCAGATTGTGCCGGACCAAAATAAACTGAAAAGTGGCAGCGGCATCCCGGCCATCTACACGGATTTCGGCAGGGCTCAGACGGGCTGATCCTCTGCCCGCGCATCCCCTGCCCTTCCGCAGTATACTGATTTTTGCGCCGGCCACTGTCTGGCAGAACTGCCGGCGGGCCACATGGCGATTGCGGCTGAAAGCCAGATCCGCCAAGCAATGATGGATAACCAACCGCTTACAGGGGAAACCTCTATGGTGCAACCGGACGAATTGAGTAACCGCGAATGGGATGTAGTCAATCTCTTGCTGGAAGGGAAAAGCAACAAGTTAATTGCGTCAGCCCTGAAAATTTCGGAGAGCACCGTCGAATTCCACCTGAAAAACATCTATACCAAGTGCCAGGTGAGCTCCAGAACGGAATTAAATCTTAAAACTGGGGAAATCCACAGTTGCAGACGGGGGGCAAACCGTAGAGAATGGAGACAGATCCAATTCATGGAGTTGGGTCACATCTTTGAGAGCAGCGGTTTCTAAAATCTGCAAGGAGTTTACAGTGGAGAGTTTATCCTATTCGACTACCCGCGGCGGAGATCACAGCATGACATTCTACGAGTTGATCCTCGTATGCCTCAGGAAATATGCGGATTTTACCGGGCGCGCGGCGCGGCCAGAGTTCTGGTGGTTTACCCTATTCGTCACCCTGGTTGCCTCCGCCCTGGTGTACATCAGCCAGAACTTAGGCAGCGTGTTCTTGATCGCCGCGCTGCTGCCTTTTTTGGCAGCGGGCGCCCGCCGGCTGCACGACACCGGCCGGAGCGGCTGGTGGCAATTGTTCCTGCTGGTTCCGGCCGCCGGCTTCATTCTGGTTGGGATTTTGTGGGCCCTGCCGCCCGCCGACCCACAGCCTGGCAATACACATGCCGCTTGATTGTCAGGCGAATGAGTTAAAAGAGCGCTCTCCTGCTAGAGGGCGCTCTTTTTTTTATGAGCCTCTTTGCTGAAATTTCCACTCGAATGCGCGGCCCAACTCGAGGTGAGAAAATCGAGGGGATAAGCATCCGGTTCAGCGGATAATCTATCATCATCCGCTGAACCGGTTTGAATCTTTTCGCTTTAGCGCCGTCCGGTCAGATGACCGTGAAAACGATCAGGCCAGGTCGAAACGATCCAGGTTCATCACCTTATGCCACGCCGCCACAAAGTCGTTGGTGAACTTCTGCTGAGCGCCCTCACATCCATAGACTTCCGCCAGGGCCCGCAGTTGAGAGTTGGAACCAAAGACCAGGTCGACGCGCGTGCCGGTCCATTTGAGCGCGCCCGTGGCGCGGTCGCGACCCTCAAACACGTCCGCGTCTTGCGCCGTCGCCTTCCATACTGTGCCCATGTCGAGCAGGTTCACAAAGAAGTCGTTGGTCAGCGCCCCTGGCCGGCTGGTGAAGACGCCGTGCTGTGACCCGGCAAAGTTGGCATTCAAGACCCGCAGGCCGCCGAGAAGCACCGTCATCTCGGGGGCGGTCAGGGTCAGCAGTTGGGCACGGTCCACCAGCAGCTCTTCGGCCGAGACGGCATATTTGGCTTTTTGATAGTTGCGGAACCCGTCCGCGACTGGTTCGAGCACAGCAAATGCCTCCACGTCGGTTTGCTCCTGCGATGCGTCCGTGCGCCCAGGGGTGAAGGGCACGGTGACGTGCTGTCCAGCATTCTTCGCGGCCTGCTCGACGCCCGCGCAACCGCCCAGGACAATCAGGTCGGCCAGCGAAACCTTTTTCCCACCGGTCTGCGCGCTGTTAAACTCCTTCTGGATTCCTTCCAGGGTCTGCAGCACGGTCGCCAGTTGAGCCGGCTGGTTGACATCCCAATCTTTCTGCGGCGCGAGCCGGATACGCGCCCCGTTGGCCCCGCCCCGTTTATCCGAACCGCGGAAGGTAGAGGCCGAAGCCCAGGCGGTCGAGACAAGCTGCTCGACCGACAGCCCCGAGGCCAGGATTTTGGCCTTGAGCGCCGCAATGTCGGCCGCATCGATCAGGGCATGATCCACTGCGGGAACCGGGTCTTGCCAGATCAGCTCTTCAGCCGGCACTTCCGGCCCGAGGTAGCGCGCGCGGGGGCCCATGTCGCGATGGGTCAGCTTGAACCACGCCCGGGCGAATGCGTCGGCAAACAGGTCGGGATGCTCGAAGAAACGCCTGGAAATCTTTTCATATGCCGGGTCGAACCGCAGGGCGAGGTCCGTGGTCAGCAGGGATGGCGCGTGACTCTTGGATGGGTCGTGGGCATCCGGCACCCGGCCGGCATTGGAGCCTTCCTTAGGTTTCCATTGATTCGCACCCGCCGGGCTCTTAGTCAGCTCCCATTCGTAGCTAAACAGGTTATGGAAGAAGTTGTTACTCCACTGGGTGGGTGTCGTGGTCCAGGTGACTTCCAGGCCGCTGGTAATCGCATCGCCGCCTATGCCCGTGCCATATTGGCTCCTCCAACCGAGACCTTGCTCCTCGATCCCGGCAGCTTCAGGTTCGCGACCCACCAGCGCGGCATCCCCGGCCCCGTGAGTTTTGCCGAACGTATGACCGCCGGCGATCAATGCGACGGTTTCTTCATCGTTCATCGCCATGCGCGCGAAAGTCTCACGGATATCCCTGGCGGCGGCAAGCGCATCCGGAACGCCGTTCGGCCCTTCGGGATTAACATAGATCAGACCCATCTGCACCGCGGCGAGAGGGTTCTCAAGATCACGGTCGCCGCTGTAGCGCTTGTCGCCAAGCCACTCGCTCTCAGCCCCCCAGTAAACGTCCTCTTCCGGCTCCCAGATGTCCTCGCGCCCGCCGCCAAAACCGAAGGTCTTAAAGCCCATCGACTCGAGCGCGCAGTTACCCGCCAGGATCATCAAATCGGCCCACGAGATCTTGTTGCCATATTTCTGCTTGACCGGCCAGAGCAGCCGGCGGGCCTTATCCAGGTTGGCGTTATCGGGCCAACTGTTGAGGGGCGCAAAGCGCTGGTTGCCAGATCCCGCTCCCCCGCGGCCGTCGCCGGTGCGGTAGGTGCCCGCGCTGTGCCAGGCCATACGGATGAAGAGCGGCCCATAGTGACCGAAGTCAGCCGGCCACCAATCCTGCGAATCGGTCATCAGCGCGTACAGATCTTTCTTCAAGGCGTCCAAGTCAAGCTTCTTGAATTCCTCCGCATAATTGAACCCCTCGTCCATCGGATTAGACAAGGAAGCGTTCTGGTGGAGAACCCTGAGATTCAACTGGTTCGGCCACCAGTCCCGGTTCGAGGTGCCTCGACCGGCCATGTGAGGGTTGGTGCCGCCCGTTACCGGGCTTTTGCTATCGCCATTCATGCTGTTTACTCCTTTACTGTGTGACATACTGAACAGTACTGCGATGAATACCTTGTCCGCAGTTTCTTAAAAAAGAGCCGCTTAACTCTCCTCTTTTTTACAATCCGGACAAAGACCATATAAGGAAATTTGAGGACGGAGGATCTTGAAACCTGAGACCTGCTCTAACTTTTGAAGCGATTCTTGATCGAGAGACACCTCCCCATCGATAATCTTGCCGCATTTCATGCAAATCAAGTGCGGATGGGGTTGGGGGCGGTTGCCGTCATAATGGCTATCGTCGCGCAAATCGATTTCCAAAACCTGGTTCATTTCTTTCAACATCGCCAGGGTTTTATAAACCGTGGCATGGCTCATGGTGGGGAATTGGCGCTTGATTTTTGTGTACAGCTGGCTTGCGCTGGGATGCCCTTCGCTGACCGCAATCAAACGCACCAGCTCGACCCGCTGGGGGGTCAGGCGGAAATCCCGCTCTTTCAGGGCGGCAATCAGTTGATTGAAACGAACCTCTGGATCAGTCATAGGTTTGCTTTCGATAATTGGTCCTCACTAATAATCATTATCCATAATTATACAACAAAATTGATATGCTAGCTCATCATTTTCCAACAGATTTTATTGGATTGGGTGGATACCCGCAGCGCCAATAAAAAAGCGTCCTCCGACTGTGGAGGGCGCATTTCTGCTTCGTTTCAGGATTGTTTCGATCCCGGACCGGCAACCTGTGAAAAGGTAGATCGGCTATTGGATCCAGAAATGATAGTTGGATTGCACCGGGTTCAGTTCGCGAATTTCATCCCAAATGGCTCTCCGCTCTTTGGCAAAAACACAAACAGTTTCAATTTTCCGTCGAACCCCATCCTCATCCTCTCGGCTGCAAAACGCCGTTTCAATGTCCTCTTGTGGATGTTCTGATAACAACCAACCCAGGTTGGCATTCATTTCATAACGGTAATAGAAATTTATTTCTGCCGTTCGCCAGGCGCTTTTTTCTTCAGCATCGATTAATCTGCCGAAATAGACCTGGAATAAGTTTTCATCTGTATGTCCATTATTCCCCTCAGAATGGGACGCCATGCCCATGCTGAAACCCAATTCCTCGCAGTATGATTTGTCGAGACCGCTTTTTATGGCGGTGGTGAAATATTCCCAGGCTGGTTCCGCGCCGATGAGCGTATAGGATGGCGCCGGATGCAGCATTTGTTCGAACTGTTTTTTCAACGTGTAGATATTCATTTGGGCCCACAGCCTATTGGATGCCGTAGATGATCCCCACTTGCCCCAGGATCTTGGGATGCCGCAGCAGCAGGGGCAGCGCGATCATCTCCCCCAGCGGTTTGATCTCAACGTGCGACAGATGCAAACCTCTAAGATACTGCTCGAACTCGGCCGGCGTGCCGTAGAGCCTGGCGTTATAGAAATAATCCACAAAGGCAAACCGCCCCCCGCTCTTTACCACCCGCAGCGCTTCGCGAACGACTTCGCGCTTGTCGGCCGCGGAGCGCACCTCGTGAAAGGTGAGGTTGCTCACCACCGCGTCAAAGGCGCCATCGGCAAACTCGAGCGCGGCCGCATCTCCCTTTTGAAAATGAACTCGATCCGCTACGCCACCAATTTGAGCGTTCCTGTCACACACCCCCTTCGAATACTCCCAGTCCTTCCCCCAGTAGTCCATCCCCAACACCTCGGCGGCGCCGAGGTGTTGGGCCAGCCTGACAGCCAGCACGCCATTCCCGGAACCAATATCCAGCACTCGCCCCTCGATGGGTGGGCCCAGGCTCCGGATGATCAGGCTATAGACCTTGTCCTGGATGCGCCCACCTTTTTGCGAGAACATCCCGTAGGAATAGAGCGGAAACAGAAAGCTGATCAAGGTAATCACGAACAAAACTACCATTATCAGCTGGTAGAGAGAACCGAAAGGCAGGAAGCTCAGCCCGGCTATCCCCAAGGCCGACAGCGCCAGGATCCATAAAATCTTTTTACGGATCCAATTGCCATAATTTAATTGTTTTTCCATCCTTCACCCTCACGCCTGGAAGATCCGCCTGACCTCCGGTTCGCATCCAATTTTAGTGCAAAACAGCCTGGCCGGGTGAAAGGCTGCGCGCCAGATAGGCGCTGGTGAGGGAGCTCTCGGCCCTGAGCGGCTGCCAAAGGGCCCCCTCAAAGATCACCTTGCCGCCCTTGCTGCCGCCTGGTCTCAGCCGACCGCTTTCTTCACCAGCGCAATGATGCGCGCCTCTTCAGCGGCGTTTAGCTCCTTCAGCGCGAAGGAGGTCGGCCACATTTGGCCTTCGTCGAGTTTCGCCCGGTCGTTGAAGCCCAACGTTGCGTACCTTGCGTTGAATTTCGACGCGTTTTGGAAGAAGCAGATGACATTGCCATCCTTGTCGGCATATGCGGGCATACCATACCAGGTTTTCGGCAAGAGGGTTGGCGCGTTGGCTTTAATGATCTCATGCAGCCGGGCGGCCATGCTGCGATCCGGTTCCGGCATGGAGGCGATCGCCGCGACGGCGGCATTCTCCCCTTCCTCCTTGTTCTTGCTCGCACGCGCTTCCGCCTTTAGCTCTTTGGCGCGCTCCTTCATTGCGGCTTTTTCCTCGGCCGTGAATCCTTGTTCTTTCTGTGGGTTCATGATTAACTCCTTATATTGAAGTAGATTGTAAATCTTGTTTCTGCACGAGCCATCTCGGTAAAGCGGGAACTCCGAGCCTGGAAACCCTGCCTCAAAGAAAGCAGCCCTTGCATTCGCAAGAAATTAGTTATATAATAAAGATACTTCATAATAAAGATAATGTCAAGGGCAATTATGATGAATTCTACCAAAAAAGATTTAATGCGGCGGGCGCTGAATGCGGTCAGGGATTATGGCGTTCATTTGACCCTCTTCCGAAACGCGATGAACGAGTGGGTGGGCCTCAACGCCACCGATATGGAATGCCTCAGGTTTTTATTCCTCCAGGGCACTTCCACCCCTTCTGAACTTGCCCGGCGCACGAGTCTCACCTCGGGTGCGGCGACTGCCATGCTGGACCGGCTCGAAAAGGCCGGCTTTATTGAGCGGCGGCCCAATCCGGATGATCGCCGCGGGACGCTGATCGTTCCCGCGAAATCGAGCGCCGAAAGAGCCGCTTCATGGTTTGAATCGGCGAGAATGGCACAAGCCGAGTTGATTTCAAGTTACTCCGAAAAAGAACTGGAAATCATTGCGGACGTCTTTGAGCAATTTACAAAATTATGGCAGCAGGAACGCGAGAAAATACGAAAGGATGCCTGAGGGCGGATCGAGCCGCATCAGAGCTTTAACAGTTTGCAGGCGTATAGCATGCCTGTCTCGATGCCGCACTCAGCCTATCTACCCATCGTTTAACCCTTTTCCATCGAGAATTTGCAGCGTACATTTTTCGATCCTCGCCTCCCGGGTTTTGGACTGCTTGGGTGCAGAAAAATATCACCGGCCAGACCTAAACATACATAGGCGACCTGGCCTGTCTTGACGAACTTGAAATCACGGTAGAATATCTGAAATCCAACAATACAGCGGTCAAGAACCCTGGCCTTTGCCGCTCGACCAGGCATTTTCACCCCATTTCTTGCGCCACTCCTCGCGAGTGCGCTCGAGCTCGGGCGGGATGTTATCCCCATAGCTCAAACGGTCAAGAAAGGCCATCACGTCCTTCATTTTGCCCTGGATTAAGCTGGTTGCTCCGGGTCGACCATCCGTTACGCCATCGCTCTCCCAGTGAAAGCGGTAAATCAGCGTGTCGATCAACACCACCCGCTCACGATGCGAGTGGGTGGCCGGGAACTCGCGCACAAAATCCCTGACAAAAGGCTCCAGACCGCCGGCAAAAAGCCCTTTGAGTTGGTAGGTTTTCTGGTAGAGCGCCCAGGGGCAGGTCCACCCGCAGTTTGCGCATTTTGCAAAGGGGGCAGCTTCTTCATCCAGCTGCGCCGGGGCGCCGCAGTTCGGGCAGGGCGGATTTCCGAGCATGGCTTCTCGAACCTTGAGCATACTGATGCAGCGCGAATACAGAGAGTAGCCCACGTCGTCAATCAGTTCTTCGTCCAGGAGACCCTGGCCGCAGCTCTGGTAAAACCGTTCGATCTGCAATTTTCTCAGGCGAGGGGCCCAAACAGGCAGTAGGAAGTTGCCGTCGTCCAACATGCGCATCTCTCCCGGAACAAGAATGTGTCCGGGGCCCCGCCGGCCGCGAGCCCGCTTTCACGGTCGACGCTGTCACCGGCAGAACCCCGGACATTCCACCCACCTATTGACTAGATGGACAGATGACTGGCGAATACCGCCCGGGTAATCAGCAGTCATCTGTCAACCTGGTTCAAGCAAACAGGTCGCGCCGGCAGTGCGGATCCATGCGCAGAACAATTTTCTGCAAGCGATGATAACATAAAACGCCTGGCCAATCCCAGAAAATCCTCTGCGTCAACGGGAACTCAGACTACGGATACCCGCATCCAACTCATAGAGGAGCCTCTCCAACCGGCTGCTTCCCGGCTGGCGGGCCGGCATCTGCAGCAAGACATCCCGCGCTTGAGGGGTAATATGTTCGATTGCCCAACGAACTTCAGCCGCAGCGATACCTGGATCGCCAGGATGCTCAAGCTCGAGCGCCAGGGCGGCATAGGCTGCCGGACCGACAATATGCTTGGTCTGCTGGACATCCACCAGGGGGTGGGTGTAGGCGCTCGACGCGGACAGGCCCGCCGCACGCGCGGCGGCACTGGCTGCCGGATCACCGGCCCCACCTGCCGCGGAAAACGCCGCCAATGCCAGGGAGCGCAGCTGAGCCGTTCGCTTTCCTCCGGCGGCAAACACGCGAATCCCATCAATCGCTGCGCGGGGTCGGGGATCTGCATCCACCTGTTTTTCATACACCCACAGCGCCCTTTCGGCGCAGTCCGCGGCCCAGCTCCCCAGGGCGCGGAGCGACTCCAGGCTGAGTGTGAAATACCTGGATTCACTACCCATCTTTTACCTCCTGCAAGACGAATATTCCTGGGCAGCGAAAACCTGCGCGTGTGCAGCAGAAACTCGGTCCATTTTAACAGGATCTGGCGGTACGGATAATCCCGCGGGTTTCTTATATTACGGCTGCCGGCGGGCGTAAGATCACTTGGATCGGCCCGATCTCACCGCCGCCAAGCCGCGCTGATAATGACAGCCTGTTATTCATTGTCCGCGCGCTTACGGCAGATGGTAATGATGCTCGGGCTGCCTGCGCTGAGCGGCTGGTAATTCCAATCCCCGTACTGGCGGTCGATGCGGAATCCATTGTGGCGCAAGAGCGCGGCCAGCTCTTGCGGAAAGGTATAGCGCAGCGCCGTGCGCGTGATTTTCGTCTTTTCGGCTTCACCCGCCTGCCAACGTTTCTGAGCCGTCAAATGGAGGATTTGGGTAACGTGGTCATACACCTGGGTGATCGACTCATGCACCTGGTGTCCATCCACGTCGATAAAGGCAGGCCGGTCTTCTGCCTCGAGGCGAGTTTCAAGGATCGGAAAGAAACCCTCGCGAGTCTTGGTGTTGGGAAAGAGCGGGTTGCGGGTCTCGAAGGCAAACAACCCCTCCTCGTTCAAGTGTGCGCGCGCCCGCTGCAACAACGCCTCCTGCTCGGCATTGGTCACAAAGGCTTGAAATGCATTCCCGGTGAGAAAGATAAGGCGAAATTGTTCGTGGAGGTTGAACGTGCGCGCGTCACCTTCCACCCAGCGAACCGGCAGCCCAACAGATTTACTCCTGGCTCGCTCCAACATCCCTGGGACAATATCCAGTCCGGTGGTTGGGAAGCCCAACTTTGCAATGGGAATGGTCACACGTCCGGTGCCACAGGCAATTTCGAGCACCGCGCCTCCGGCTTCCCGGGCTAAAGCGCTATAGAAAGCCACGCCAGTATCGCTTGGGTCTTCCAGATCGTAATTGATCGGGTCAGAAAAGGCTTCAAGATTGTTATGCTCCAGCAAACCATCACCTCCTCGATCCTGGCAAGATTTATACGAGCAGCGGCAGGTTTTGGGCAGCGTCACCAAACATCACAATTTTCTCCTTGAACGAGGTCGTGGTCCTACCGCCTAACCACCCACCGAGCGACCTAACCAAGCAGCTTTTTCTTAGCCGCAGCAAATTCAGCATCGCTTAGTTCACCGCTCTTATGCAGTTGAGAGAGTTCCGCGAGCTCCTGGGTTAATTCCGAACCCGAGCTGAACGTCCCTGCAGTTGCACTGCCTGGCCCGGCGCGATAGACTGTCGTGCTGTCTGGATCTCTCAGTATGACAACGTGGTTCCGGTGATCAGGATCGTACTTCACCATAAAGTGAGCGCCGGGAGTATAACTCCCCTGTCCCGTGATCATCGAGATTTCTTTTTGCTGGCTGACTTCAAAGGCTGCTTCATCAGGTGGTTCAATGCGCAGTCGCAGGTTGACAACCGCTACCGTGTTATTGATCACCATACCGGTGTTTTTAACGCTCAGGATTGTGGCCATAGCCGGTTTACCGTTCGCCTCCACCTCTTTGACCCAGCCTGGGCTGGTGTTCATCCATCGCATGAACAGCCAGATTGGGATCATGATCACGACCAAATAACCGGCGATGGCTAACCACTCCAGCGCGCCCGGTTTCGTGCAAGCTGTGCACATACCAAAAGCCATGTATGACGCTGCCACAACCCAGCCACAATAGAGCACCACAAATATCAAGACTCTTTTAATCATGACCGTTTCATCGCAATCCTTTGACGAACGAGTGTACCAATAGCGTTTGCTAAGCGGATCGTACCATACTGTCGGGATGCGAGCAAACAGAGGGTTAACTCCGGTTCCCCCATCCACACCCTTCAGTCTGCAAACGAAGAATGCCAATGACGCTCGATGAAAAAGGCGCATTCCTCTCATTTGAGTGAGCAGGCAAATTTGAAGGAGCACCCGGCGGCATGAGCGGTCTTTGGCAATAAAAATCAAAAGGTGGCATTCGCTAAAGGGGCTGAATTCCTGGCAGGGCGGCGCAAGCTATGATCGGCCTTCAGCATGCTCGATTAACCCGCGCAGGTAATACAATTCGCCCAGGTGATGGACGTTGTGAACCAAATGCTCCATGATGGCGTTTCCAACGGTCTCCGACCTGGCGCGCGATTCTTCCATGTACTCATCCGTATGCTGCTGCAGCTCGATTTCCGCGAATTGCTCATCATCAATCGCCTCAATCGCCTGCTCCGCGGCAAAGAAAGCTCGCCGGGCGTAGTCGGCCATGACTTCCTTGTCAGGCCAGGGAGGCTCGCCAAAGGATTCCAGGTCTGCGTCAGTTCCTGTCTCGCTGTAACCTAATTGCATCCCGTCGAACCCCCAGCGAGTAGCGTACTGCCCTATTTCCCAGATTTGCTCGCCGGCTGGTAAGCGGCGCGCCAGTTCTTCTGTCATGCCGGGGATGGTAGTTTGCAAATGGTCGCTCCAACGAGCCAGATGCCAAAAGATAAACGCGACCGAATGGCAAGACGAGTTTGGTCGCCACCTGACCTGGCTTTCGGAAAGCCCGGCAAAAGCCCGCAAGATATTCAGGTTGGTTTCGTGATAGTACATCCTGATAGAAGTTAATGCTGTAATTTTCGTCATGTGGTCATACTCCTGTCGCCACGCGCACCCAGCCCACGGAAAGATCGCCGCGACGTCGTTTCGCGGGGGTCAGCTCCCTGTCCTGGAAGTGGACGGGGGCTGCATGGGCGTTTCTTCATCGCCTACAATCGTGTAACGGAGCGTCTCAAGCAGGCCATCATCCCAAACCTGTATTTCGTATTGGATATGCTGCGCCCGGTACTTTTGATGAATTTGTTCGATCATCGAGAATGGGAAGACCTTGTTATGGTCTGGCAAAACTACAGGACTATTCCCATCGCCACGACACGGTATCCCGGATTCCGTGGCCTTTTTCCAATAGGCAGTGTGGCTGTCGTTCAAGGTAAAGGTGATGTTATCGATGTCTTTGATATCCTCGATCTTCACCATCAATATGTGAGGCTGCCTTTCACCCTGTCTCATTCTTTGCCGTCCCAATTCAATGGCCTTCTGCCTGGTGATATGGGGATAAAGATAAAAATATACCGGGATTTTTACCTTCAAGCTCCCGTATTCTTGAGTGTAGTTCTCATACAGCTCTTTTTCGACGAAAAGTCTTCTCCGCATGTAATCATCCCGTTCGCTTTGGGCAAACCTTGGCCAATACCATCCTTTTTGGGATGAAATCGCATTGCAAATTTCATCCACCTGGGAAGGATCTGCCATGGTGATTGTCTTGAAAAGATAATCTTTGTCGTTGAAGAAATGAACAAAAAATTGCAGGTCCTCGTCCATACGATTCACCATTCTTTTTTTGTTTGCCTACGCGAGAGGAATAAGCGTAAACAGCTCGCATAGACCGAGCTGTAATGAAGATCTGTGTCGATGCGGGTAGAGCACCTGGTCTCACGTTCGTTTGGCCGTCAGATCCTTGTCTTCCATTTCCCAGGCGTGATCGAGAGTGTGGAACGCGGTGTGGCGAATCAGAAAGCGCAGCGGCCAGGTGCGAGCCATTTTGCCCTCGGAATGCAGCGTCCGAATTGCACTGCAAAAAGCGTCGTGATACGCGTTCAATCCCTCGCGGGTCAGCATCACGTCTACAGGGGTGAGCACGCCGAGTTTCTTCGCCCAATCCAGTTCCGCGGCAAACGTATGTCGGACGATATGGTCGCGATCCCGCCCTCCTCCGCGCGGACCGCGCTGCATCTCAGCCGACACGCGTGCACGCACATCGTCGAAAAACGTCCAGCACGCCCGCATGAGCTTCAATTCACGCTCCAATGCTTCGCCCGACATGCTTTGCTGGTCAATGCTCGAAAACGCGAATGAGATCCCCCAAAAATCGGTTGAACCCGTGCCCGGATAGCGCTCGACCACCTCGACGCCGCTGGCAGCATCGAACGCGCCCTCCATCCCAGCCAGCCTGGTCACCGCCGCATAGCGTGGCATGTAAGCGAGTAAGCGTTCGATCGCCACTTCCGCAGTGGCTGCTCCGCGCTCAAGACCGGGCCAGTCCGGCGCCACCGCCACCACCTTTTTACCCTTCAGTCCAATTTCCAGCATGGTACGAATAGGATTGGTCACAGCTCCTCCGATCACCATCGTTCCTCCCATTCTACAACAAACCTCATCCGGCAGAAATAGGCAGGGTGAAATGGATGGCTTTCTTTTGGCAGGATGAGAATGTAAAGGGGGAAAATAACGTTTCAGCATACTCCCCACTCACCAGGTGCGTCGGTGCAAACCCAGATCACTTTTGTAACCGGGCGCGCTCAACGTTCCGCAGTACATCGAGAACGGCCGGCGACCAGGGACGGCCGTCGCGCCGAACTGTCTGACCGGCTCAAACAACGGTCGAGTCCGCAGCGCCACCTTGGGGCATAAACCGTTTCCAGTGCCCCTCGGAGACCATTTCAACCGTGCCGCCGACCACTTTGATGGCGGTCTGGTCGTCAATCGCGTAGGTCGGCACTGGAACCTCGGCAGCCATTCTTTCCACTTTGGCCATGGAGCTTTCCGGGTGGTCCTGGTGATCCAGGTGCGGAAGCAGCGCAAAGTCAACCAGTCCCAACCCCTGTTCGATGACGAAGGGCGTATGCGGGTCGTCATACGTCTCTCCGAAAATAGGCGCCGTCACCATACTGCCGGCGCTCATCCCCACATAGACCGTCTCACGCAGCGAGGGCAGCAGGTCTGCCAGCCCAGACTCCCACATCCAGCGGCACAGATAGAGGACGTCGCCGCCATTCACCAGCAGGGCGTCAGCCTCCTGGACAGCAGCGATCCAATACTCTTTCTTGATGCTGGGTAGGGCGGTGAGTTCCAGCACGCCCAACGACTTCCAGCCCAATTCGCCCATGGGGTTGGCGGTTAATCCACGGATAAACCGGTAAGCCATGGAAGGCCCGCCGGGGAAAGGGTAGATTGCAGTGGGAATGCAGAGAGCGCTGGACTCGGCAATGGGTTTCCCCAGCAGATCAACCAGCGCATGGTGGATGCTGGTGTTTTTGATGCCCGCCGAGGTGAGGAGTAATTTCATGTTGGTTTCCTTTCCAATCCATGAAAAGCCGGACGGCTCAATCCCTGGGGTGAGATTTGCGTATCGATTGATCCGCTGTACACCCTGCGCTGCTGACTGCTCCACGCCCTGGTGAGAATGGAACGAGTCACCCTGGCCCCGGCTTCAGTGGTCCTCTCTCCCACTGGATTGCGAAGTGCGACCCAACCCGATAATCATTGATTTCAGGTCGTAATTGTGCCTGCGCGCTCGTAATTCACGACGATGACCCCACTCGGGGCGACGATGCTTTCCGTCACCTTGAACGCCGCCGGCAGCGTGCCATCGGCAAACAACCTTTTTCCACTGCCCAACGTGATCGGATAGATCATCAACCAGAAGGCATCCACCAAATCATGCTTAATCAGGGTCTGAAGGAGATCTCCACTTCCCCAAATATTCAAATCCGGCCCGGGCTGCCGCTTGATTTCGGCAACTTTTTCGGCAACATCTCCCGTTAAAAACACGGACGGCTGCCATTTGCTGGATGTTCTGGTATTCGAAGCGATGTACTTGGTCGCCGTGTTGACGCCCGGCCACGCGTCCGCATGTTGCGGCCAGTACGGTTCCCAAATTTCAAAGGTTATGCGCCCTAACAACAGGTCGAACGGCAGGTTCATCTGCCTTCTCAGGGCCGTGCCAAGAATCGCGTCGGAATATGGCCCTATCCACCCGCCATGCGCGAAGCCGCCGCTGGTATCTTCATCTGGCCCGCCTGGAGCCTGGATGACACCATCCATGGAGATATGTTCAAGCACAATAATTTTTCTCATAACTGAAATCCTCCAACAATAGGATTATGATCCGGCCGTCTCGTTCAAAGTAGGTAAAGGATGTCTAAAATACTCTGTTACGTCATATTGTGCAAGGTATCGATTTGTTGGGCGCAGGTTCAACTCGAAGCCACGCATCGTAAAATGCCTGAAACTGCGAATCAACCCTCGGGCCGCAGCCAGCGGCTGCGACCTGTCTCATCCGCATACGCCCACGGCTGCAAATCAGGCGGCTCAAACCCCAATGCCTCCAGACCCTTACACACCTGCTCGCCATGGACACTCGCATGGTGCAGCGCCTGCATCACAACCACCGCCGCGTGCGTCTCATAGGCGCCCTCATCCAGAAACGCGAGACGCTCGCCGTCAACCGGCTCGCGCAGAAACTGCTTCCACCTGGCGCCGTTCTCTTCTGCCCGCGCGGTGAGCTCCCGCAAGTCATTCGTTTCAGTATCCGCCACTGCCCAGTCGGCGCGGCCACCCCCCAGACTCGCCACATAGCCCGCGTCAGCCAACACCAGGTGATTCAACGTCGCCAAAATACTGCCGAACCCAGCCGCCGGCCGCGTCAGCTGGTCAACCGAACAATGCTCGCAGGCAGCCATGAGCACCTTCATTGCCCAATCCTTTTGCTGAAAGGCTTCAATCAATACCTCGTTCATCACGCTTCTCCTCTTGTTTGACTGACGGCCGGCGTTCGTGTTTGTCGGGTGGACGGGGACTCGTTTTAGAAACGGACAAAACTCAAAGCAAGATACAGCCAATTTGAGGGTGAGAATCCAGCCCTCTGCGGGCCCGCATTGTTATCTGGCTTTGCGTTCCGGTCTTTCTTTTCCTATTGTGGCGCAGCATCGTTGACGCATTTCCAACGTGGCAGAACGCAGGCAGATGGGCCTATTTTTTGGCGCTTTTCCATAATACTTGGTGGATATGCCCGTCTTGAGACTTTACATACTCGTATGACTGTTGCAGGATTTGCTCAAGGATTGGCAGCTCAACATCGCTCAGCTGCCGGATATAGACACAGTACCCAGTAGCGGTGTGCCTGCCTACCTTAGCCAGCAATTCAGCGTAGCGCAGCGTGCCGTCCATCAGGTAAACAGTAATTTTTCCTTTTCTGGGATAAAAGCCAATCACATGACCGTCACCCTCGCGCCCGCTGTCGTATTTGTAGTGGTACGTATCAAACCCAATCGTACCCACATTCCACAACTTTGGCTCATGCCCGCTGATTCGCTGCATCATTTCAATAAGCACGCGGCTATCCTTTCCGGTTTGCTCATCAAGTGAAGCGATATAGGTATTGACTGAATGGTCGTGTTTAGGAGTCGTTTTGTCCATAATTCATATTCTACCATCTCAGACAAGGGGGGTAGCCCCTCACCTGCCAGGGTCGGCCAACGGTTTCCGTTTGCGGAGCATGGCGCTGCAGCGGGCGGGGGCTCTGCTTGGGAGCAAGGGAAACCCGGAGCCACGCATCGCGAGATGCCTGAAAACCGCACAGACACCCACCCGTCAGATGCACGCTGCGTCAGGTGGCTTTTTCTTGCCTTATTCGATAATGGAGGAAAACCGTGCCAATGCCAAAGCGGCGTTCCTCCAAAAGCTCAAGCTTCAGCCGGACGTTGTCAGGGAGCCCTGGTTTGCCGCCTCCCAAAATGATCGGTGCGATGAACAGATAACATTCGTCGATCAACCCTGAACGAAAGGCGTGGGCAGCCAGCTCAGAACCACCAATGTGGATATCCTGTTCGGCAGCCTCTTTCAGTCGTCGAATGGCCTCTGGATTGAAGTTACGCTCGATTTGCGTCTTGCGAGTGGAAACAGCCTCCAACGTCCTGGAGTACACGATTTTGTCAGCAGCCTGCCAGACCTCCGCGAAGTCACGCATGAGGGGAGACTCACCGGCTAAGTTGGGGTCGGTTTCCCAAACCATCATGGACTCATACGTTCGACGTCCGTAGAGATGCGTGCCCTCCGCACGTATGAGGTTGGTGATAAATTTAAAAACTTCGTCGTCCGGGTCTGTCCAGTCAAAATTGCCATCCCTATCCTCGATGTAGCCATCGAGTGACAGGTTCGTCGTGTAGATCAAGTGAGCCATAACGACCTCCATTGGTAAGAAAAAACAATAATTCCAAAAATTATAGACTATTGTAACCAAAAAAAGCGCCCTCCATTTCTAGAGAGCGCTTTGATAAACTTTCTTTGTTTTAGGCTCGCAAAAGCGGCCTAAACTTATACCCGTAGACGATCATGCCGCGGTTGTCGCCATCGGAGCGGATTTTGCGGGTGACCATTTCGACCGGCATGCCAATCTCCACCGCCTGTTCGCCCAGGTCGGTCAGTTGGGCGGTGACCATCGGGCCTTCTTCCAGCTTGACCAGCGCCACGGTGTAGGGCAGGTTCTGCTGGTAGCCCGCCGGGGCGTCGTGCATCACCGTGTAAGAAAAGACCACCCCTCTCCCGCTGAAATCGAAGCGGGTTTTAGCTTCTTCGCCGCAGTTCGGGCAGACGTCGCGGGGAGGGAAAATCTTTACCTCGCAGTGCGGGCAAACTTCCCCCACCAGGGCGTAGCGTTGTTGACTTAATCTCCAATGACGAGGAATTTCCATGACTCACAACTCCTTCAAATCCTATCGGTAAAATACCGGTTTTTTTATTTTGCGCCTGTAAGACCTTCAGGCGAGTTTAAATTTACCGGGATGTCGACTCTCAAACCCTATCAATATTGCCGTTTTTGCTCTCAAAAGCCATCATGCGCCGGCCACGGTCACAGCCAGCGCTCGAGAACATGGGTCACCGCGGTGGAGGCCGGCCCTCCCAGGCTCTGCACCAGGGCGCGGCGCGCTTTAGCCAACTGGTCGGCCCCCGCCTGGCCGCGCAGCTGCAGGGCCGCCTCGACGATCTGGTACACGCCCGCCGCGCCCAGCGGGTTGCCGCGCGCTTTGAAGCCGCCCATGGTCAGAATGGGCAGTTTTCCACCGCGGCGCAGCGAGCCATCCTGGCCCAGTTTCCAGCCTTCGCCGCGGTTGGCAAAGCCGGCCGCTTCCAGCGAGAGGGGCACGTAGACCGAAAACGCATCGGTCAGCTCGAAGAAATCCACGTCGGTCGGCAGGATGCCCGCCTGGCGGCAGGCGCGCTGTACGGAGACCTGCGCCGCCTGGAAGGCCAGCGGGTCTTCGCGGTCATGCAGGGCCAGGGTGTCGATGGCATTGGCCGAGCCGGTTACGCGCACCAGCCCGTGCCCCAGGTTGGGCGGCACCATATCCGAGCGCGCCAGGATCACCGCGGCGGCGCCATCCGCATAGGGGGCCATATCCATCAGCTCCAGCGGGTCGCTAACCATCCCGGCGGTGTCGTACTGCTTGCGGCTGATCGCCTTGGGGTACATGGCGTTGGCGTTGCCCACCGCGTTTTCGTGGGCCAGCAGGGCAAATTCGCCAAACGCCTCGCGCGGAGCGCCGTACTCGCGCATATAGCGCTGCATGATCAAGGCGGCCTGGGAGGTGGGGGTCAGCCCGGGGGTCAGCTCGTAGTCGTAATCCAGAGTCTCGGCAATGGCCAGGTCGAGTTCCGGGCCAACCACATCGGTCAGTTTTTCGACCCCCAGCACGGCGGCAATCTGGACAAAACCCGAGGGAATCGCCAGGTAAGCCAGGCGGAAAGCGCCGGCGCCCGAAGCGCCGGCGGCCTCCACGGTGATGCCTTCGATGCCCCAATGCCCGACCACTCGGCCAGCAGCGCGCCCAGGTTGGTCTGGTGCAGGACGGTGGAGGCGAGGGCGTTGCCAATATACAGCGCCTGCGGCTGCAGCCCGCCGGCGTCTTTACGCGCCGCGAGCAGCGCCTGCGCGGCCTGCGAGCGCAGCGATAGCTGCCAATGCTCTCCCACCGGTATTTGCCCAATCCCGGCAATGACAACTTCTGCCATGAAACCTCCAAGACGCGCTCAGCTTTCAGCTTTTTCATCAGGCCAGTGAGCATTTATTTCACTTCCTGCCCATTGGGTTCAACTGCCAGATGCTCCTGGCCGCTACATCTCTATCTTCCCGCGATAACGCGCGTAGGTGGCATAATCGATCTGGGTACGCCGGGCGATGTAATCGTCGGTGGTAACTGCCCGCCCGCGCCGTTCTGCGATGCGCCTCGGTTACGCGAATATCGAAAGCGTCCGAACCGGCGCCCGAGCCAAACGAAACCATCAGAATGCGGTCGCCGGGCTGGGCCACGTCCAGCACCGCGCTGAGGCCAATCAACGAGGCCCCGGCATAGGTGTTGCCGATCACGGGGCAGAGCAGCCCGGGCTTGATCTGCTCGTCGCTGAAGCCCAGCATCTGCCGCCACGCGCTGGGGAAACTTGGTGTTGGGCTGGTGAAAAACCGCGTAGCGAAAATCGGCGGGGGTAGTGCCCAGGTCTTCCATCAGCGCGCCGGCCGCCTCAGTGATGTGCTTGAAATAGGCCGGCTCGCCGGTGAAGCGCTGGCCGTGCTCGGGGTAGCGCTGATCGGCCCGCCGCAAGAAATCGGGCGTGTCGGTGACGTAAGAGTAGGAGCCCTCGATCACCGCCAGGGCCTCCTCGGCCGGGCCGAGGATATAGGCCGCCCCGCCGGATGCCGCGGTATATTCCAACGGGTCGCCGGGCCGGCCCTGGGCGGTATCCATGCCGATGGCCATGGCATAGTCGGCCATGCCCGAGCCGACCATGGCGATGGCGGCCACCATGGCCTCGGTGCCGGCTTTGCAGGCAAATTCCCAGTCGCCCGCCTGGATCGACGGTCCCGCGCCAATGGCTTCGGCCACGATGGTGGAGCTGGGTTTGACCGCGTAAGGATGCGATTCGGAGCCCACCCACACCGCGCGCAGTTCGGCGGGATCCACCTGGGCGCGGGCCAGGGCGTTGCGCGCGGCCTCAATCGACATGGTGATCACGTCTTCATCCAGCCCGGCCACGGCTTTTTCCTTGACCGGGCCGCCGCCCTTGCCGCCCTCCCACACCCGCGAGACTTCCGTGGCGGGCAGGCGGTAATGGGGCACATAAGCGCCGTAGCCGATAATGCCGACCGGGCGGTTGGGTTTCAAAACTCAATTCGCCATACGCATTTCTCCTCAAATCGCCCCTGCAGATCAGGAAGCGTCCTGCCATTCCTTTAGGATTTCCTGGGCGCGGTCGATGCGCACCGTTTTTTCGGCCACCAATTGGTTGGCCAGTTTTTCGATTTGCTCGGCCCCGGCCCCGGCTGCCATAGCCACCTGGCGGGCATGCAGGCCCATGTGCCCGCGCTGGATGCCTTCGGTCGCTAGCGCGCGCAGGGCGGCCAGGTTTTGCGCCAGCCCCACCGAGACGATGATCTGGGCCAGTTCGGCGGCGCTTTGCACGCCCATCAGCTTGAGCGCGGCCCGCGCGGATGGGTGCACGCGGGTGGCCCCGCCCACGATCCCCACCGCCATGGGCATTTCCAGGGTGCCCACCAGGTTGCCCTCCGCGTCCTTGCCCCAGCTGCTCAGCGAGGTATACACCCCACCGCGCGCCGCGTAGGCATGCGCCCCGGCCTCGATCGCGCGCCAGTCGTTGCCGGTGGCGATCACCACCGCGTCTACCCCGTTCATAATCCCTTTGTTGTGGGTCGCGGCGCGGTAAGGGTCCGAAACGGCAAAGGCCCAGGCGGCGATGATGCCATCGCGCACCTGCTCGCCCGAATAGCTATCGAAAGCCAGGTCGGCCAGTTTGATCGTGCAGCGGGCGCGCGCCAGGCGGCGCTCGGCCAGGTTGGAGAGAATGCGCAGGTGCACCCGCCCGCCGGTGATCTCCTCGACACGCGGGGCGAGGCGTTCCATGGCGGTGTTGACCGCGTTGGCGCCCATCGCATCGCGCACATCATAGATCAGGTGCATCACCAAGAATGGGCCGATAGGAGAGGGATCGATCAGGCGCACCTGCAGGTCGCGCGCACCGCCGCCCAGGCGCTCCAGCACCGGGTCCACCGCGGTGGCGGCTGCCAGCAGCTCGTCACGCCGCTCGAGCAGTTTGAGGCGTGCGCTGGGGGCGTCTGCCAGGTCGAGAATTTGCATCTGGCCGATCATCTCCGGAGCCGTGGCGGTGGCGGTAAAACCGCCGCCCGAAAGCGCCAGGCGCGCCATGAAGGAAGCGCTGGCCACCACCGAGGGCTCTTCGAGCACCATCGGCACGAGCACATCCTGCCCGTTGACCCGGAAGTGGCGGGCGATGCCCAGCGGCAGACCGTAGACGCCGACCACATTTTCGATCATGTGATCCGCCTGTTCGGCGCTCAGCCCACCCGCTCCGCCCAGGGCATCCATATCCTCGCGGGCAAGTGCGGCCTGCGCGGCCACCCATGCGCGCCGCTCCTCCAGGCTCAGGTTATAGAACTTTACCGTGTCATCGGGCATGCGACCTCCTACCTCTACGTACCTTGTACAAAGAATATACTACTAATCCAGACGGAATTATAGGTCGATCTGATGGATATATAACCTTGGGCGTCTCGCAAAAACTATCAGGTTGATCAGAAGGCGGTAAGACGTTAGGCGCTCACCGGTAGGTTGGGTTGAGGGGCTGCGCGCAACCAGATTGTCCCGTTTCTGGATGCCCCTAAACCCAACAATTTCTTCAGGACGTTGGGTTTCGCTTTGCGGCTGGGAGGGTCAAGATCACGGGTGAAGCGCTCAACCCAACCTACGATATTTTGAGAGCTCAGTGGTAGGTTGGGTTGAGGGGCTGCGCGCAACCGGATTGTCCCCTTTTCTGGATGCCCCTCAACCCAACGATTTCTCCAGGATGTTGGGTTCGCTTTGCGGCAGGGGTGGTCAAGATCACGGGTGAACGCTCGACCCAACCTACGATATTTTGAGAGCTCAGTGGTAGGTTGGGTTGAGGGGCTGCGCGCAACCGGATTGTGCCGTTTTCTGGTTGCCCCGAAACCCAACATTTTCTCCAGGATGTTGGGTTTCGCTTTGCGGCTGGGACGGGCAAGATCGCGGGTGACCCGCTCGACCCAACCTACGGCTGAAACCCGGCGGCTGGAATGCCCGGGAATCGGCGCGGGCAACCTAAGGTATAATTTTAGCGTCACCAAACTTGAATAAATCGTGCCCAAATTGGCATTGAACCTGACAGGAAGATACCATGGATGTAGAACAGTTACAAAAGCGCCTGGATTTCTTAGAAAATGACCGCCGCAAGGATAAAGCCATCATCGACACGCTGGAACAGCGCCTGGCCCGCCTGGAGGGCGGCCTGCCCGAGGTAAAAGAGCAGGTCAAGGAGGTCTCCGGCGAGGTGGTGCGCCTGGCTACCGTGCTCTCGCGCTTCGACCAGTTGGACGCGTCCATTGCCCAGATCCGCATCGAAACCAGCCGCTCGATTGAAAATATCGAGAAAATTAGCGGCGACCACGACCGCGAGGTCGAGAAAATCCGCATGGGCGACCTGGAACTGCTCAACCGCGCCATCGGCGAAGTGCGCAAAGGCCTGGAGCCCATCCCTGACCTGCGCAAATCGCTGCAAAGCCGCATCGAAGAAGATTACCGCCTGGGCCGGTTGATCGAGGAAATGGACGTGAAAATCCTCGAGACGCGCCGTTCCGATGAGGAATACCGCCGGGCGCAAAAACTGCTGGAAGAAGGCCAGCGCCAGGATGCCAAACGCCTCGCCGACGTGCAGGGTGAGGTGGCCGCCATCCGCAAACGCCTGGACGAACAGCGCGGCAAGGTAGACCTGGCTGCCGACAGCATCCGCAAGATCGACGCGCGGATCAACGACCTGCAGTCGGCCGAGGGCGAGCGCAGGCAGACCATCGCTTCATTTATAGACAAGCAGAATATGGCCCAGATGGAGCGCGAGCGCATCTGGAAAGATTGGCAGAGCCGCTTTGAAGCCATCGAGCGCGTTTCCACCGGGCTGGATTCGCAGGTGCAAGCCCTGGATACCCTCCAGCGCACCGTGCGCCGCGCGCAGGAAGGCTTTGAGGAGATCACCCAGCGCTTCGAACGGCGCATCAACGAGATTACCGAAATGGCGCGGCTCAACGAAGAACGCTTCCGCCAGGAATGGGTGGCCTTCCGCGCCGACGACCAGAAGCGCTGGACCAACTATTCGCTGGTACAGGAAGAGCAGCAGCGTGACCAGACGCGCCTGTTCGAGCGGGTCAACGAACGCGTGACCGCCCTGGAAGACGTGCTGGCCGACATGCAGGACCTCATCCAGCGCATCACGGCCGACAACCAGAAGCGCTTGCAGAGCTTGCTGGCCTCGGCCCACGAGTGGATGGAAGAATACGACCGGACTTTTGGCCGGAGCGGATAAACCGCGATGCGCGTCATCGGCACGGCAGGCCACGTCGACCACGGCAAATCCACCCTGGTAGCCGCGCTCACCGGCATCCACCCCGACCGGCTCAAGGAAGAGCAGGAACGGGAGATGACCATCGACCTGGGCTTTGCCTGGCTGGCGCTGCCCGGGGGCGAGACGGTGGGCATCGTGGACGTGCCTGGCCACCGCGACTTCATTGAAAATATGCTGGCCGGCATCGGCGGGATCGACGCCGCCCTGTTCGTGGTCGCCGCCGACGAGGGCGTCATGCCGCAGACCCGCGAGCACCTGGCCATCCTGGACATCCTGCAAATTCAAGGCGGGGTGGTAGCCCTGACCAAAACCGACCTGGCCCCCGACCCCGATTGGCTGGAGCTGGTAGAGATGGACGTGCGCCAGGCGCTGCAGGGCACCGTGCTGGCCGACGCGCCTGTGGTGCGCGTCTCGGCGCGCAGCGGCGAGGGACTGCCCGAACTGGTGCAGGCCCTGGCCGCCTGCCTGGCCCAGCGCCCGCCGCGCCCCGACCTGGGCCGCCCGCGCCTGCCAGTGGACCGCGTCTTCACCATCGCCGGGTTCGGCACGGTGGTCACCGGCACGCTGATCGACGGCCAGTTCAAACTGGGCGAAGAGGTGGAACTGCAGCCCTCCGGGCTGCGCGGGCGCATCCGCGGCCTGCAAACCCACAAAAAGAAAGAACAAACCGCCGTACCCGGCAGCCGTACTGCGGTCAATATCACCGGCATCGACGTGGACCAGGTGCACCGCGGTGAAGTGCTGGCGCACCCCGGCGCATATCGCCCGGCGCGCATGCTCGACGTGCAGTTTCAACTGCTGCGCGATGCCTCCGCTCCGCTGCGCCACGGGGCCGCGCTTAAATTCTTTACCGGCAGCGCCGAAGTGCAGGCGCATGTGCGCATGCTGGGCGCAGACGAGTTGAAGCCGGGCGAGGAAGGCTGGCTGCAGTTGGAGCTGAACCAGCCGCTGGTGGCCTTGCGCGGCGACCGCTACATCCTGCGCCGGCCCTCCCCCTCCGAGACCCTGGGCGGCGGGGTGGTGATCGACCCGCAGCCCAAGCGCCACCGGCGCTTTGACGCCGAGATCCTGGCGCGGCTCGAAACCCTGCGGCGAGGTTCGCCCGCCGAAGTGCTTACTGCGGCGTTCCAGGCGCTGGGGATCACCTCGCTCAAGAGCGCGCTGGCGCGTTCACGTTTGGGCGCGGAACCGGCGGCAGCGGCGGTGGCTGAACTGCTGCAGAACGGCGAGCTCATCCAGCTCGAAGCGGGTGAGCCCCATCCACAGGCCGACCTGCTGGCGGCGCTGGCCGCCGACTGGCAGCGCGAGAGCGCGAGAGCCCAGCGGGAAGTGCAAGCCTATCATCGCGCCTATCCGCTGCGCCGCGGTATGCCGCGCGAGGAATTAAAAAGCCGGCTAAAAATGCCGGCCCGCCCGTTCAACGCCGCCATGCGCCGCTGGGTGCAGGATGGTGGGCTCGAAGAACAGGGCGTGCTGGTCTGCCTGCCCGGCCACACCATCGCCCTGTCTGCCCAACAGCAGGCCGGGCTGGAGCGTCTGCTGGCGCGCTTCGCCGCGTCGCCCTACGCCCCGCCATCGGTCAAAGAAGCCCAGGCCGAAATCGGCGAGGATGTCTACCAGGCGGCCATCGACACCGGCCGGCTGGTGCAGGTTTCGGCGGACGTGGTCTTCCGCCAGCAGGATTACGCCGAGATGCTGCGCCAGGTGGGCGAGCATTTTGCCGGCGAATCCACCCTCACCGCCGCCCAATTCCGCGACCGGTTCCAGACCAGCCGCAAATACGCCCTGGCCTTTTTGGAACACCTGGATGCTGCCGGGCGGACCGTGCGCGAGGGAGACTTCCGCCGGTGGAAAGGCTGATCGGGTAAGATTCTGGCCATCAACCCCGTCCTATATTCGCACAACCAATTGCCCCGCAGAATGCGTGCGCCGATGACGAACTCCTCCGAAATGGGTATTACACATTGACAAGATAGCTGAGTCTCTGTATAATACCCTTCGCTCATGCCCCGGCTAAAGTTGGCTGGGGCGTCAATCTGTATCCCCAACTTCCCCTAGTCCCGGCGGGAAGCGGTAAGACCGCAAGGCTCGCAGGGAAAAAGGCGAAGTGAAGCTTGAGGAGTAAATAATGAAGTATGCAATTGTTGAAAGCGGCGGCAAGCAGTACCGCGCCGTCGAAGGGGACACCATCGAGGTAGATCTGCTCGAGGTCGAACCCGGTCAGGCCGTCAACCTGGCTTCCGTTTTGCTGCTGGTGGATGGCGACCAGGTTTCGGTCGGCGCCCCCACAGTCACCGGCGCCAAAGTGGATGCAACCGTCGTCTCGCACATCAAGGGGCCCAAAGTTGTCATCTTCAAGTACCGCCCAAAGAAACGCATTCGCACCAAGACCGGGCATCGCCAGCAGTACACGCGGTTGCTCGTGAACTCGATTGAAGTGGAGTAGCAAGCATGGCTCATAAAAAAGGTGGCGGCTCCAGCCGCAACGGTCGAGATAGCAATTCCCAGCGCCTGGGCGTCAAACGCTACGCCGGGCAGACGGTCCTTTCGGGCAGCATCCTGGTTCGCCAGCGCGGCACCCGCATCAAACCGGGCAAGAATGTTGGGCTTGGCAAAGATGACACCCTGTTCGCCACCGTGAACGGCGTAGTCCTCTATGAAACATTACCTACCGGCCGCAAAATGGTTTCGATCGTCCCGGAAACCACTGCGGAATAATATTATCGGTTTCGAGATCCTGCCCCGGCGCCCGGACGAGACGCACGGATTGCAGGTCGAAAGGAAGCTAAGATGAAAAAGGGTATTCACCCCGCTTTTTATACGGACGCCGTGGTTACTTGCGCGTGCGGCAACACCTGGGTCACGGGCTCAACCCGTAAGACCATCCGCACCGAAATTTGCTCGAACTGCCACCCGTTCTACACCGGCGAACAGGCTCGCATCGTAGACACCGAAGGCCAGGTTGACCGCTTCTATCGCAAGCTGCAGGCCCGCCAGAGCTTTGTGGAGCAGAAGAAAACCCGCGAGGATTCGCGCACGTCTCTCGAGCGCCCGCTGACCGAGCTCAACCTGGGCACCCGCCCGACCGATGCTCTGGCCAAAGCCGGCCTCACCACCGTAGGCGATGTGATCAAGCTGCTCGAGCAGGGCGAACCCGCTCTGCTGGCCGTGGATGGTTTTGGCCGCAAATCGCTGATCGACATCAAAAAGACCCTGCGCGGGATGGGCTATCAACTGCCTGCCGCCGCCGAAGAAGTTTCGGTCTAATTACTTTCTCTGTCGCTTACAAACACCCTGCCGTCATGGCGGGGTGTTTGCTTTAATTTCCTCAAGCGCCAAAAACCGGTATAATTCTTAATTCGGACTTTACCCCAACCGCCCGCCTGAGCAGCCCAAATTAATGCGTACCTTCCTGCATATCCTCAAACTGTCGGTGCTCCAGCAAACCACCTACCGCACGGCGTTAATTGCCGGGCTGGTGACGAATTTTTTCTTTGGATTGTTCCGCGCGGCGGTGATGGTGGGGCTGTACGGCGGGCAAAGCGAGGTCAACGGCCTTTCGCTGGCGGAAGCATTGACCTATGTTGCCCTTGGCCAGGCGCTGATCGCCTTCTTATTTGTCTTTGGCAGCTATGACCTGATGGCCACCGTCTACAGCGGCGCAATCGGCTCGGATATGATCCGTCCCATGCCGCTTTTTTCCTTGTGGCTGGCCAGGGACCTGGGACGCTCGCTGGTCAACCTGGTCATGCGCGGCTTGATCCTCGTGCTGGTTTTCTCGCTGTTCTACCGGGTGCTTTTCCCCGCCAATCTGGCAGGCTGGTTATGGACCGTGCTTTCGCTGACGCTGGCCTGGCTGGTCTCATTTGCCTGGCGTTTTCTATGCAACCTGACTGCCTTCTGGACCCCCGACGCGCGCGGCATCGGCCGGGCAGCCTTCACTTTTTCGCAGCTGCTTTCCGGCTTTCTCATCCCGCTGCGCCTCTACCCGGATTGGTTCACTCGCATCTGCCAGATGACGCCTTTCCCGGCGATGGTCAACACCAGTGTGGAAGTTTACCTGGGCATCACCAGCGGCCCGGCGCTGTGGCGCGCCCTGGGGGCTCAGCTGGCCTGGTTTATCCTCCTGGCGCTGGCCTGCCACCTGGTGCTGCGGATGGGTCTGCGCCGCCTGGTGATTCAGGGTGGTTAGCATGCGCCGCCGGCTGGGTCTTTACACTCGCCTGATCTCGATCCAACTGCGCTCGCAAATGCAGTTTCGGGTTTCCTTCTGGCTCGACACGCTCACCACCGGGCTGCTCAACCTGTCTTACTTCGCCTCCACCTACCTGGTGCTGCAGCGCTTTGGCAGCATTGCCGGCTGGGAGATCGGCGAACTGGCCTTCCTCTATGGCATGATCGAGATTTCCTTTGGCACCATGGACATGATCTTCAGCGGTTTCGACCCCGATTTCTTTTCGGTCAACATCCGCCAGGGCACGCTCGACCAGATCCTGCTGCGGCCGGTGGACGTGCTCACCCAGGTTTTCGGCAGCGCCTTCGTCTTGCGAAGAGTTGGGCGCATCACTCAAGGGCTGGCGGTGCTGGTGCTGTCATTCAGCCTGCTGCACATCCACTGGACGCTCGCCCGGCTGGCCTACCTGCCGGTGGTTTTCATCAGCCAGGTGATGGCGATGGGCTCGCTCTTCATGATCGGCTCTACCATGGTCTTCTGGACGGTCCAGCGGGTGGAAGCGATCAACATCGTCACCTACGGCGGGGTCGAGGTGATGAGCTACCCGTCCAATATTTACCCCACCTGGCTGCGGGGATTCTTCACCTACCTGCTGCCCTTCATTTTCCTCAACTACTACCCTGCCCTCTTCTTTTTGGGCAAGCCCGACCCATTGGGCATGCCCGTTTTTGCCCCTTTCCTCGCCCCGCCGGTGGCCGGGCTGATGCTGTTCATCGCGGTGCGCTTCTGGCGTTTCGGGTTGAGCCATTATCAAAGCACAGGAACCTGAGCATGGCTGAAATCATTCGCGTACAAAACCTGCGCAAGCAGTTCAAAGTGGCCGAGCGCCGCGCCGGGCTGGGCGGTGCGCTGGCCGGGCTGTTTAACCCGCGCTACCGCGAGATCAACGCGGTGGATGACGTCAGCTTTGAGCTGCAGGCCGGCGAAGTGGTGGGCTACCTGGGCCCTAACGGCGCGGGCAAATCGACCACGATCAAAGTGCTCACCGGGCTGCTGGTGCCTACCAGCGGTGAGGTGATGGCCGCCGGCCGGGTGCCCTGGGCAGAACGCGAGGCTTACGTGCGCGGCATCGGGGCGGTCTTTGGCAACCGCACCACCCTCTGGTGGGACCTGCCGGTGATCGAACTCGCTCGAGCTGCTCCAACCGATGTATGAGATCCCGCCCGCGCGGTTCAAGAGCAACCTGGCCGAGTTCAGCGACCTGCTCGACCTGCCGTCTTTCCTGCACCAGCCGGTGCGCTCGCTTTCGCTCGGGCAGCGCATGCGCGCCGACCTGTGTGCGGCATTGATGCATGAGCCGCGCCTGATTTTCCTGGATGAACCCACCATCGGGCTGGATGTGGTCGCCAAAGAACACATCCGCCAGTTCATCCTGCACGTCAACCGCGAGCGCGGGGTGACCGTACTGCTGACCACCCACGACCTCTCGGACGTCGAGCGCCTATGCGAAAGAGTGTTGATCCTCGACCACGGGCGCCTGCTTTACGACGGCTCGTTGAGCAGCCTGAACCGCCAGTTCGAAAACAGTTGGACGCTCAAAGTGGATTTCGATGAAGATTATCCCGACGCGACCCTCCCCGGCCTGCCGCCGCCCGTCCGCCAGGGGCTGCAGGCGATCTATACCTTCGACCACCGCAGCCTGTCTTCGGCCGAACTGATCTCGCGCCTGCTGCAGCGTTTTCGCATCGCCGAGTTGGAAGTGCGCCGCCCGCCCCTCGAGGAAACCATCCGGCGTATCTACCAGGAAAAGCTGCTGGTGCAAAAATAAGCCCGCGCCTGTCTGCCAATTGCCTGACCCAATCCACCGACTTCATGGTTTAATTAAAGGAACCAGCCCGCGGTCAAAAGGAAACCCCCATGGACATCATTCGAGTCAAGAACCCGGCCAGGAAACAAATCGCCCTGATCGCCCATGACGGCATGAAGCAAGACCTGCTGGCCTGGGTCAGCTATAACAAGGGCACGTTGAGCCGGCACAGCCTGATTGCCACCGCATCGACCGGCGCCCTGATCCGCGAGGCCACCGGGTTAAAAATCATCAGCCTGTCGAGCGGCCCGCTGGGTGGCGACATGCAGATTGGTGCGCGCATCGTCGAAGGCGGGATCGATTTCCTGGTCTTTTTCTGGGACCCGCTCCAGCCGCAGCCGCATGACCCAGACGTGAAAGCCCTGCTGCGCGTGGCCGTGCTGCACAACATCCCAACCGCCTCCAACCGCTCGACCGCCGATTTCCTCATCTCGTCGCCGCTGCTGGATCAAGAATACGTGCGGTTGATCCCCGATTATCTCGAGCGCATTCGCCGTGAACCGGAAGAATAAGCCGTCTGCCCGGCCAGCTGCGGCCGGCGGCGCCTGAGCTCATATGCGTAAAATCCTGCACCTCGACCTGGACGCATTCTTCTGCGCGGTAGAAGAGCTGCGCAGCCCCGAACTGCGCGGCAAAGCCTTTGCGGTCGGCGGGAAACCCGGCGAACGCGGGGTGGTGGCCTCCTGCTCCTACCCGGCACGCGGCTGCGGCGTGCGCTCAGCCATGCCCATGTCGCGCGCACTGCGCCTGTGCCCCGACCTGATCGTCATCCCCGGCCACCACGAGGATTACCGCAAATACTCCCAGCAGGTGATGGAGATCCTGGGCGAGCAGACCGCGATGATCGAGCAAATTTCGATCGACGAGGCATTTCTCGACCTGACCGACCTGCCCCAGCCCGGCGAGGAACTGGCCCGCGGGCTGCAAACCGCCATCCGCACGCGTTTGGGGCTGCCCTGCTCGCTGGGCGTGGCCAGCAACCCGCTGATGGCCAAGATCGCCAATGATTACGGCAAAGCGCGCCACCGTGGCGAGGGCACACCCTGCGCCATCACGGTGGTGCCGCCCGGCCAGGAGGCCGCCTTTCTGGCCCCGCTGGCGGTGGATGCGCTGTGGGGCGTGGGGCCCAAAACGGCGGCCCAGCTGCAGAGCATGGGCATCCGCACCATTGGCGACCTGGCCGCTACCCCCGAAGGCTACCTGACCCGCCATTTCGGGGTCAACGGGCACGACCTGTGGCTGCGCGCACGCGGCATCGACGAGCGGCCGATCGCCACCGAACACGCAGTCAAATCGATCAGCCAGGAGATCACCTTCGACCGGGACGTG
Source organism: uncultured Chloroflexia bacterium (assembly GCA_963752685.1). Taxonomy (GTDB): domain Bacteria; phylum Chloroflexota; class Anaerolineae; order Anaerolineales; family Anaerolineaceae; genus Anaerolinea. Next base: position 65,653 of record CAVVZR010000001.1, read on the forward strand.
AGCAGCGGGGTTCGCCTGCGCCAGACCCTGCGCGAGATGAGCGAAAATGTGGCCTTCCGCCTGCGCGCCGATAGCCTGTGCGCCGGCACGGTCAGGCTGAAACTGCGCTGGGCCGATTTCACCACCCCCACCCGCCAGGTGAGCCTGGAACAGCCCAGCGATCAAGACGGGGTGATCTATACGGCGGCGCTGGGGTTGTTCGATGGGCTGTGGGAGCCGGGGCGCCCGGTGCGGCTGCTGGGGGTGGGCGCCTCGCGCTTGACGCCAACCGCTCACCAGTTGGGGTTGTGGGACACCCCCGATCAAAAGGAGCGCCGCCTGCTCGAGGCGCTGGATTCGCTGCGCGAGAAGTTCGGCGAGCGGGTGGTAAAACGGGGCAAGAGCAAGTAGATCAACAGACAGGTGCAGACAGGCTGCATCTTCAAAGCATGAGGCAAACCGTATGGATTATCGTCGCGACCTGCGCAGCAAACTGATTGACGGGCTTTTGCCGACGGCCGTATTCTACCTGTTGGCCATGCTGGCGATCATGCCGGCGCCATTGATCGCCCGCTTTTGGGGCGGACCCGGCCTGCTGTTGTATTTGCTGGGATTATTGGCGGTGGCTATGTACAGCCTGCAGCGCGCACTGGTCAACCGCTTTAGCGAGGCAACCCGCGCCTGGTACGGCATGGCGGGCGGCCTGCTGGCCTGGTCGGTGGTGGAATTGGCCGGCAGCCTGGAAAACCGGCCGCTGTATGGGCCTACGCCAGTGATCCTGCTGATTATGACGGCCTTGATTACCGTGCTGCTCTGGCGTCCGTATCTGCCGGTGGGGGCGCGCTTTTTCCTGGCGGCCAGCCTGGCCGGCGGCGTTCGCCAGCTCACCATTCACTTCATCCAGACGCTCTCCGGATGGTCGCCTGCCCTGCAGGTGCTCTACCTGGGCACGGGGATTGCCGCCGCCGGGGCGGGGCTGCTGGTGCTGGCCTGGATTTTTGTGTTCTCGGAGTGGCAAATCCAGCGCATGTGGGGCGCGCTGGCCGCCGCGCTGCTGGCACTGACCGCCTTTGCCATTCTCAGCGGGGGTTCTTTCTAAAGCCCTTCACTGCCTTTGGCAAACGGCATGGCAGAAGAAGGCTGCATGTCTCGCAGCTCCCAATACACCGCGCGCAGGCGTTCGACGATATTTTCCCAGGCATACTGGCGGGCATATTCCGCGGCCTGTTGGCCCAGCTTCTGGCGCAAACCCGGCTCGGTGAGCAGGCGGGTGAGCCGCTCGCTCAACGCGCGCGGGTCGCCGTCCGGCACCACAAACCCGGTGACGCCATCCTGTACCAGGAAAGCCAGCCCGCCCACCTGCGAGGCCACCACCGGCGTGCCGCAGGCCATGCCTTCCAGGGCGACCATACCAAACAATTCGTAATGCGAGGGCATAATCAGCACATCCGCGGCCGAATAGTAATAAGGCAGCGAATCCTGGGCGCGTTTGCCCAGGAAAAGCACCAGCTCATCCATGCCCTGCTCGCGGCGCAGCTCCTGCAGGCGGGCCATCTCGGTGCTGAGGTTTTCACCGCTGGCGCCCGGGTCGCCCCCAACCACGGCCAGGTAGTGCGGCACCTGGCACTGCACGCCGTCTTCCCGCATCAACGCCAACGCGCGGATGAGGGTTTCCAGGCCTTTCAAGGGTTCGATGCGCCCGACAAAGAGCAGCAGGTTATCGTCTTTGGGAATGCCAATGCTCTCGCGCGCCTCTTCCATGGAGATGGGGTAAAAATGGCTGGTATCCACACCCGGCGGGATCACGGTGACCTTGGAGGTATCCGCATTGTAGAGAAACTGCAGCTGGGATTGTTCGGCCAGGGTAGCGGCAATGATCCGGTCCGCCACCTGCAGCACGCGGCGCTCACCGTTGGTGCGATACTCGCCTTCCATTTCCTCCGGGCTGCGCGCGATGCGGTTCTTCATCAGCCCGAGGGTGTGGAACATATGCACCACCGGCACCTGCCATTCAGCTTTGAGGGCCTCGGCGGCGATGCCCGACATCCAGTAATGGCTGTGGATCAAGTCGTAATGGATGCCCTTTTCGGCGGCAAAACGGCGGATGCCTTCGGCGAACTCGGGCAGGTAGGCGGCCAGCTCCTTTTTGGGGAGGGGCACCTCGGGGCCGGCCGGAATGTGAACCACGCGGTTGCCGTAGCCCAGGTCGTGCAGCACGTGAGGCACGTGCTCATCCTGCGAGCGGGTGAACACATCCACATGCACCCCCACCCGGCCGAGAAAACGGGTCACCTCGCGGACGTAAACATTCATCCCGCCGGTGTCTTTGCCGCCCAGCACGGCCAGGGGGCAGGTGTGGTAGGAGATCATGGCGACATTCATAGGTTTATTTTAACAGGGAAAGAGCAAAGATGCGCGCGCTTGTCGAAGTAATTCCTTGATAGATCATCCGCCCTGCTGTATAATACAGCGCGCAAGCCACCGTGGCTCAGTTGGCAGAGCAGGCGTTTCGTAAACGTCAGGTCATGGGTTCGAATCCCATCGGTGGCTCTATCTATTTAACCCAATATGTGGCGGTTGACCTTTCCCTAAATCCGCATATACAACACACCCGGCAAGGAGCAAGCACCTTGCCGGGTGTGATTTTAAGGCGTAGATTTTCTTTTACTTCACGCTGAAGCTGTACTCAGCCTCCTGGTTGGTGAAGCGGGTCGTGCCGCCCACCACCAGAATCGCCTCCTTCACGTCGCCGCCAATCTCGAAATCGATGCTGCCGGTCTGGGCGGCATCCAATGGCACCGGGAGCACCATGTTCTGGCTGCCCAGCAGGATCAGCGAGACGCGGAAGGTTTGCGGCAGGCTATTGGCCACACGCACAAACCCATCGCCCGTCCAGCCCCCGTCGTCCGTTTCAAAATCGGTCTGGTAGTTCACCGCGTCCACGGCGACATCGTCCAGTAAAAAGCCCTGACCGTTGACCGCCGCGTCAGTAATGTACTCAAAGCGCAGCTGGACCTTCTTCCCGGCGAATTTGGATAAATCCACGTTTTCGCGGATCCAAATCGAGTTGGTATCGCCGTTATACCCAAAACCAAAATTGCTGCCGTTGGGGTTATCATCGGTGCCCGAGGGGGTGTGCACCATTTCCCAGTTTTCGCCGTCCAGCGAGGCCAGCAGGTAGACGTAATCGTAACCCGATTCCAGGTCGTACCAGGTGCGGTAGCTCAGGCTGATCGGGCCGCTGACGCCGCTGAAATCAAATTCGTGCGAAAGGGTCATATCCGATTCGTCGCCCTTGTTCGACCAGAATGCATACTGCCCGGAATAGGCGTCCGCCGGGATCAGTGGCACTTCAGTGGCCCCCTGGAAGGTGAAGCTATGCTGGCCGCGGCAGGTGACGCGGATGTAATCGGTGCCGTACTGGTTCACCGTACGAGACTGCGTGTCGAGCGGGCAGGCGTCGTAATCCTCGGTGGGCGCAGCCTTGGGGGCGTTCTGGTAATTTTTGTAGTAATAGCGCCCGCCATCCAGGGAAGAATTATCCAGGTAGTTGGCCACGCCCCAATCGGCGAAGACATCTTCCGCGTTGAGCTGCGCGCCGGTATCCGGGTCCTGTTCGCCCAGATCATTCAACACGCGGTCCACACTGTCCATGCCGTTATCGGGCTCAGCCACCAGGGCCTGGGTGGCCTGTTCGCCAAAGCGGTTGAGGAAATAATCGAGGAAGAGGAAGGAGGCCCCATAGTTGGCCCCCGATTGTCCCGGGCCGGGCCAATAGGTCAGGGCCAGGTCGGGGTCCTGCATAAAGAGATAGTCGAAACCGCCAATGTCATAGTTATTGAGCAGTTCCGCCAGCACCGAAAAACCCTCGTTCATCCAGCTTTCTTCGTTGCGGTCGGTGGCATAATGGATCATGTGCTGGAACTCATGCGCCATGACCCCATAGATATACTCCTCCCCCAGGGTGACGTTATCGGCGCTGAGCACAAACATCTCGCGCGCATTTGAAAATTCCAGCGCCGCCGGGGGGATCTCATCGGCCGAGCTGAAATAACCGGCCACCGAGCTGCCAATCCCCGAAACATACAGCACGTGCAGGCGCGGGTCGTCATCGACCCCTGGCGTCCATTCGCTGCCAAAAAATTCGCGGTCGGTGGGGTAGATTTTGCTGCTGAAGGTGTCTGCCAGGCGGCGCATCTCACCTTCATTAAATCTCACCCCATCTTCGATCCAAAAATAGATGTGCTCGTTGATGTACCGCAGGGTAGCGTCTGCCTGGCGTTTTTCGTCGGTGTCGCTGTTGGTCACCCAAAACTTTTGCTGGTCGCCCACCTTCAGCGGCTGGGCCGGGGCGGGGATGGTGGGGGCGATATCGTGCTTGCCTTTGAGCCGTTCGGCCAGCAGAATCGGGTCGTTGACCGGCACGATCTCTTCTTTCAGCGTGCGCAGGGTCTCATTGGCCACATCCAGGGACGGTCCGCCGGGCTGCCCATTGCTGGGCGTTTCAGCCGTTGGCCGAGGGGTGCGGGTGGGATGCACCTCCACGGGAGGGGCCACGGTGGGCGCCTGCTCGAAAGGCTGCTCTTCCCTGGATTGAGGCGTGGGCGCGGAACCCATCGAACGCTGTTGGAAGAGCACCAACCCCGCCCCGGCCACACAGACAATCGAAATGCAGGCGCATGCAGCCAGGACCAGCGCCACGATGGTTAATGTCCACTTAGTCGATGTGCTCACTCAAATCTCCTTCTGCTGCGCAGGTCGTTGAACAGGCGCCCGCGACGAGCCCCAATGATACCCAATAGTACGGCAGTCCAAACGTATCCACGCTGAACCCTTCGGTCAGCATACCGATCAGCACCAACAGCCCGGCCAGGCCAATGGCCGCGGCAAGGCCGCCGCGCCGGCGCAGCCAATTGGCCGAATGCCAGTGCATGGCCAGAAAAGCGGCAAAACAGGCAAAACCCACCAGCCCGGTCTCTGCCAGCAGGCGCACCCACAGGCTCTTGATGTTGGGCAGCACGCTTTGATGGTACATCAAGGTGCGCACCTCGGTCAAATGCCAGGAGAAGGCGCTCAAATTATCCATGAAATAAAAACCGGAATTTCCCGGGCCGACACCCAGGAGCGGGTACTGGTTAAAGATCTGCCAGCCGGCATCCCAAAAGATGATGCGCTCGGCAAACACCAGCTGGTTGGCATAATAGGTAAAGGATTTGGTGCGCAGCGCCTTGAGATCGAACAGGCTGGCCATGCGCGGGTCAAAGCGGCTCAAGCCGTAGCCGGCGGCCAGGAACATGCCCAGGGAAAAGAGCAGCAGGCCAATCAGTAAAGCCGCACGCAGGCCAAAACTTGCCAACCCGCGCCGCACCCCGGTCAACACGCTGCGCGCCAGCAGGCGCCCTTCCAGCCGGGCAACCAGCCACAAGACCCCCAGGAGGAGCAGGAAGGCGATCATCAGCAAAAAACCCAGCAGCCCAATGCGCGAGACCGACAGCACCAGGGCCAGCACCCCGCCCAGCAGCAGCCCGCGCTCGAAGGTCAGCGGGCCGAGGCGCAGGCGGTGAACGCTGGCGCCGCGTACCGCCGCCGCCAGCCACCAGGGCAGGTAAAGCATATTGAGCTGGTGCGCCAACCAGGATGGCTCGTAGGTGAAGCCGTTGACCCGCGCGGCATACAGCTCGGTGGTGACAAATAGAGATTGGATCTGCTGCATCCAGCCAGGGAAATCGTGCATTTGCCGGAAGACGAGCGCCTGCAGGATCGACCAGCCCACCACCAGCAGCCCGGTCCAATTGACCCAGCGCAGTAAAAAGCTCAAGCGCGCCCGGCGCACCGCCCAGGCAGCCACCACCAGGTAGAAACAGGCGCCCATCCCCAGGGTGACCAGGGCTTCCAGCTCGCTGCGCGGCAGGCTGATATCGCGGTAGGTGGGGATGGCGAGAAAAAAGGCCGCGGCAGCCGATAGCAGGGCCGCGCTGATAAAAGCCAGCAGCGGCAGGCTCTGGCGGCCCAGGCGGCCGCCGCGCAGCAGGTAGGGCAGCAGCCAGGCCAGCACCAGGAGCGGCAGCACCAGCCCGGCGGCCGGGGCCACCATAGTCGAGCCGATCAGCCGCCCGACGAGCGGCAGGCTGGTGAAAGGCAGGGCCAGGATAAGCAGCAGCCAGCCCAGCCGCTCCAGGCGCCCGCGCCAGAGCTCAGCCACGGGCAGCGCCCCGCTGGATGCGCCGAAAATCCGCCTGGAGCGCCCACAGGCCCACCACAAAGCCCACTGCTGCGCCCGCCAGAACCAGCTGTCCGCGTTGGTTAGCAACGGCGCGCGCGGGAAGCAGGTCGCTTTCGCCCTGGTCAATGCTCAGGCCGCTGGACAAACCGCGGCTCGACAGGCGCGCGGCGGTGAGCTGCGCCCCGGTGTTCTGGATCTCGGCCTGGATTTGCGCCAGGTTGAGCTGCGAGCACAGACCGTAGGAAGGCTGGCTGACCGCAGCCTGGGCCAGGCAGCCCTCCATGCTGTCCAGGTAGCGCTCCAGCCCGTCGGCAGCGACGGCCTGAGCGTAGGCGCGGCGCATCTCTGCCAGTGCCAGGCGCTGCCAGATCGCCGCGATGGCTTCTGCGGTGTGCGCATCCGGGTGGCGCACGCGCACCTGCCAGGTCGCCAGGCGGCGCTCCACGGTGGCATACTGGCCGAGATACCCTGGCGGCAAGGCCAGGCCCTCGCTGTTGGCCTGCTTTATAACATCCTCTTGCAGCGAGGGAGAGAACAGCAGCTCACCCACGGCTTCGTAGGTAATATCTTCCTCGTACTGGGTCAGCTCACCCGAGGTAGCCATATCGATGTTGGTCAAAAAACGGAAACCGGCCTCATAGGGTTGGGGCCGCAAGGCATTTACCAAAAGGCCCGCCAACCCGCCCACCACGGTCAGAAGCGCCAGCAGCCACCAGCGTCCCAGCACCCGGCCCAGATTCTCAAGGGGGATGAAGGCGGTGTTGTCTGCGGACGGTTGAATGGTCGCGGGCATTTTTACTGGCATGCGGGCCTCAATTTGCCAATTATACCGTTAAGCCCACCGGGGAAAGATCTGCCGCACAAATAACCACGGGGCGCGCCAAATAACCGGCACGCCCCGTGGTGAACCTGAAATCCAGCGCCCGGTTAAGGTACGAGCGCCCGCCAGGCATTGGACTGCGCCTGGAAATTGATCAAAATCAGGTTACGCTGGCAGTCGTCATAGGTGGCCAGCGCAACCGGTTCGGAGAGGGCTTCGAGTTTGCTGTTGGCCAGTTGAATGGTCAGCGCATTGATGGTATCGGCGGATAAGTCGCCAATCTGGAGTTCAAAGCCCGATTCACCATAGGCGGTTTGCTGGCCCGATAGGGTGCGCTCATCCAGCAGCTTACCGTTAAAATAACCCCGCAGCAGCACGACCACCCCTTGCACCGGGCTGCCCGCCTGGTCGAAGACCTGCCCGGCCACGCCCACCCAGGCACATCCGGCATCCGGTTGGGTAAAGGCGGGCAGGTAGCGCGGCGAATCAGACTGGGGCTCGAATGGGTAGCCGGCTGTCAGGTCGTACCCCGCGGGGGGCTGGACCGTAGCCGGCTGCGCGGCGGCAGCTCCATCCGGCAGGGTTGGGCTATTTTCTGTCGGCGCGGTTACCGGGACAAACGGTAAATTCGGACCGGAACTTAAGATGGGGGTGGCTACGCCACAAGCCCCGGTGATGATTGCAATAACGAAAAAAACGATCAATATTTTTAGGCGCATCGCGTGCCTCCACACAAATAGTTATGTGTAGAAGTTGCAAGACTTGTGCCTTGATCGCCAAAATCGGACAATTAATACAGACTTGATGGATTTATGCTGGTATCAGGGGCAAAGATGGGTGTCCAACCGGTAGATGCGCACGCGGTCTTGAGCATAGACCAGCTGAAATGCCGGGCTGGAGTCGAAATCTTGCGGGGCAAATAACTGCAGGCGTTCAAAGCTGGCCAGCCCGCGCTGCTGCCCAATATACACATGGGTCACCCCCCAGGAACACAGCGCCGCCAGTCCTTGCGGACCGGCCGGGGGCTGATCTTCCAGCAGGGTGATCAGGTCAACCACGCGCTGGGTATAACCGGGCGAGGCGGGCTGCTCAACCAGGGCATACTGGGGCGGCATGGTATTGGCCCGCCCGGTCAGCAGCGGCAGCCACCAGCCAGCGTCCGAACCGACCGCGGTGCTTCCGCCGTAGATGCGAAAACCCTCCACCAGGAAAAGCGCATCCACCGGCGTATTTTTGCGGATCCAGCCGGCCGCGTTGAGATCCGGCCAGGCTACCAGGCTGTACGGGTTAGGCGCCATCATACGGCTTTGCATGCGCGCGCCCAACAAGGCGGCAGCGGCCAGCAAGACCACCCCCACCGCCCAGCCCAGGCGCCAGCGCGCCTGCAGCCAGCCCAGAATTTCACCGCACAGCCAGCCGGCGGATAGCCCCACCGGCGCATAGAGGAAATACATCACCGCGGTGCTCATCATCATATTGGCGCCGGGGAAGTGGATCAGGGTAGCCGCGCGCACGGCCGCCAGCAGCGCGGTCCAAAGCAGCAGACCGGCCACCAGCCAATGACGGCGCACGACACCCAGCGCCCCGCCCAACCCGGCCAGCACCAGCAGCGGCAGCGCCACCAGACTGGTCACATAGCTCCAGTTGGCATAGTCGCTGCGGAGCGACTGCAGGGTCGAGCCGCTTTCGATGCCAATCAGCACGCTCCCCGCCAGGCTGCTGCCGCGCACCTGGATAATCCAGGGGACCAGCAGGATCAGCAGCACGCCCGCGGCTGCCGTCAGGCTGCCCAACGCGCGCCGGCGCGCCTTCCAGCCAGTCATAGCCGCCGGCCAATAGACCAGCAGCAGCACCAGGGTAAAAGATGCATAGTAAAAGGCCATACGGTAGTAGCACAACAGCATGCCCGCCAGGCAGGCCCCCAGCAGCAGCACGCCGGGTTTGTCCAGGCGTTTGCGTTCCAGCAGGTCCCAGGTGAGCCACAGCGCCGCGGGCAAAGCGGTTTGACCGGCCAGTTGAGCGTAGCGCCCCCAATTGCTGTAAAACCCCGGCACGCCAGACAGCAGGCCGGCGACCAGCACTGCCACCGCCCCTGCCCAGCGATTGCCTTTGGCCAGGCGGCAGCCCAGCGGATACCAGGCGATCACCGCCAGGATGTTGAGCAGCTGTCCAAACACCACCACGCCATGCGGGATCGCCTGCCCGCTGACCCAGGCCCACACCGCCGCGCCGGCCGAGAAACCGTACTGCACCGTCAGGCTGTGGTAGGGGGCGTACGGCTCCCAGGAGTTGAACAGCCCGCCGTGGTCGAGGATGAGCTGGGCGATGACGCTGTGCTGCACCGAATCGCCCCACAGCGGGGCGGCGGCGGCGCGGAAAGCCCACAATCGGGTGAAGACCACCAGCGCGACCACAAACACAAAAAACAGGTCCGCAGCCAGGTGGGGCGACCGCCACCATCCGTTAAGTGAAATCTTCCGCCAAACATGTCCGCCGCGCAGCCGCCGGACAACCCACACCAGCGCACCCAGCCCGGCCGCCCCCCAGGCATAGCCGGCCCCCAGGCGCAGATGGAAGAGCTGTCCCCACAGCATCAGCAGCGGGTAAAAGGCGATGCCCAACCCGCCCGCCAGGCTCAATGCACCCAGGCGCGTGAGGGATGGCGACCAGGCACGCAGCAGGCCATAGCCAGGCAAAACAAAGAACAGCCCCAGCAAGAGCAACCAGCCCAGCCAGCCGGCCGCTTCTGCCAGCAGCCCGCCGGCCAGCCCCAGCGGATCGTAAGCCAGCTGGAAAGCCAGCTGCCCTTCGGCCGGTTGGCCGTTTTGGTAGAGCGATCCGTTGAGGTAATCGCTGGGGCCGCCCGTGCCGGCGCGCAGCGCCCCGCTGCCCACCACTTCGAGGGAAAAATAGTAGGTCTTCAGAAAAGAACCGGGCTGGGGATCGAAGCGAAACGGGGTGTAGCGCCCGTCGCCTATCTCCGCCAGCGCCAGCGAGGACGAGGCCAGCTCACCCGCACCGCCGGGCGCATCCCACAGGCGCAGGATCACCCGCCCATCTCCCGGCGAATCGGCTGCCAGGAAAACGCGTATCTCGCTCAGCCCGGCATAGGATGAAAGAAAAGTCTGCCCGGCGGATTTCCCGGCCTGAATGCCGGTGTCTTGCTGGTAGATGGCCGTCTGCCCTTCACGCACCAGCGGCGCGCACGAAGATAACAGCGCGGCCAGCAGCAGCCAGGCGAGAGACATATATTTGAAGACAGGCGTGATCCGCGGTGATTTTTGCATGAATGAGATGGCTGCCCGGGTGGGAATAGCTTGATTCTACTCGAAAAATGAGGCGAGGAGCCGGCGTCCCCAAAAGCAAGCGCACCTGATTGTGGTAAAATCCTTATTCGATCGAAAACATATCACAAGGTCCCACGCCCAACAATTTTATGACCAATCCTATCCCCTCCATACAGGTTTATGACAGCGCGCTGCGAAAAATCCCCGCGTTGGAAGAACTGCGTGAAGTATTTCATTACCAGTATTTGATCCTTCAGCTGACCCGCCGGGATGTATTGACCCGTTACAAACGTTCGGTGCTCGGCATCGGCTGGACCATGCTCAATCCACTGGGGATGATGATCGTGCTCACCCTGGCATTTTCGCAAATTTTTCGCTTCAACACGGAATACAGCTATCCCGCCTATGTGCTTAGCGGGCTGATCGCCTGGAATTTCTTCTCCCAAACCACCACGGCCGCTATGGTGAACCTGGTGTGGGGGGGTGGTCTGCTCCACCGCATCTATCTGCCGCGCACATCCTTTGCCCTGGCAGCCATCGCCACCGGGATCGTGAATGTTTCCCTTTCGATTGTTCCATTATTACTGGTCATGCTGGTCACCAGTACGCCCATCCGCTGGACAATCCTTTTCATCCCCATCTCCATGCTGGTTCTGGCAGCTTTTGCCTTAGGGCTTGGCCTGATGATCTCGACACTGGCAGTTTTTTATCCGGATGTCGCCGAAATGTATGGCATCGCCATCATCGGTTGGATGTATCTCACCCCGGTCATCTATCCGGCCAGTATCCTGCCGGATAGCTACCGGTTCTGGATCACCCACCTCAACCCGATGTATTTCATGATCGAGCTGTTTCGCGCCCCCATCTATTACGGGCGCCTGCCTTCCCTGGCCGAATTTCTGCCGGCATTGTTAATATCCATTGGCTTTCTGATCATCGGCTGGATCATTTTTACCAACAAGTCCGATGAATTCGCCTACCGGGTATAAGCATGGTTGCCGAAGCATTGAACCCCAATACGGTAATCCGCCTGGACGGCGTTTCGGTGTGCTATCGCGCCCCCAATGAACGCATTTCGACCTTCAAAGAATACGCGATTCGCTGGGTGCAAGGCCGCATCCAACATAGCCTCTTTTGGGCGCTGCGGGATATCAACCTCGAGATCAATCGCGGCGAAGCTTTTGGGATCATTGGTCACAATGGGGCCGGAAAAAGCACCCTGCTAAAGGTCATTGCGCGCGTACTGCGGCCAACCCACGGGCGCGTACGGGTATTCGGGCGGGTGGTTCCATTGCTGGAGTTGGGCGCGGGTTTCCATCCTGAGCTCAGCGGCCGCGAAAACATCATCTTGAACGGCGCTATCTTTGGGTTCACCCAGTCCGAAATGGGTGAAAAGATCAACCGGATCATCGACTTTGCCGAACTCCCGCAATTTATCGATGCCCCCATGCGCACCTATTCCTCCGGCATGTGGGCCCGCCTTGGTTTTGCCGTAGCCACTGATGTGGAGCCGGACATCCTGATCCTCGACGAAGTGCTCTCCGTAGGTGATGAGGCTTTTCAACGGAAATGCCTGACGCGCATCGAGTCCTTCCGACAGAAGCAAGCCACCATTCTGCTGGTGTCGCATAACACCACCCTGATCGAAGAAATCTGCCAGAATGCCGCCTGGCTGGATCACGGGGTGGTCAAGGCCGTCGGGGATGCGCGGCAAGTGGGTGAAATGTATCGAGCCAGCCAGGTACCATGACAGGCCGGCCATGTCAAACAGAATTCTTGCGCCCTGCTCACCTCGAATCGTTCAACTAACCTGAACCACATGCAAAAAGCCGTTCTGTATACCGCCGACCCCTGGGATAGTGCTTTAGTAGAAATTCGTGTCCGCCGGCCTGCGGCGCATGCCGGGGTGGAGATGCTACAAGGTTACCGGGAAGGCAAAGTTTATACCGAGCTGGTTGAGCAAGCGGATTGGGTGATCATCCAACGAGACTTTCCCAGATTCCCCGAATTGCCGCTGGTAATCCAGACCGCTCAAAAATTGCATAAACCGGTCATCTATGAAACCGACGATTGGCTTTTCGACGTTCCCGATTGGAACATCCAGCAGGCAGCCTACCGGAACTATCTGAACGGTATGCTGTGGACCATCACCCAGGCCGACCGGGTCATCACCTGTAATGGCTTTCTGGCAGTAAAACTGGCGCTGTTTAATCCCAACGTGCGCATCTTTGAAAATTACCTGGTCGACGAATTATGGCCGCTTCGCCAGCCCATGCAGACAGAGAATGCCTCGCTGAGCATTGGGTTTATGGGCAGCCAGACCCATCAAGAGGATCTCCGCTGGCTGACCCCCGTTTTGACCTCCTTGATAGAAAAATATAGAGAGAAGATCAAGCTTGTTTTCTGGGGGTGTGAGCCCCCTGCCGAACTCCGGACTCTGGCGGAGGTCCAATGGCAGCCCATACAATTCCAGGGCTATGTTGATTTTGCGCAATACTTCAGCCAGCAAAGCTGCGATCTGTTTATCGCGCCGCTGAGCCCCAACGAGTTCAACCGCGCCAAGAGCGCGCTCAAATATTTGGAGTACTCTTCCCTTGGCATTCCCGGGGTATACAGCAAAATCGAACCTTACGAGCGTGTCATCGACGATGGAGAAAATGGCATGCTGGCTGCCAATCCACAAGAATGGTTTGACAAACTCGAGGCGCTGATCTTATCACCCCGGCTGCGCTACACCCTGGCTGCTGAGGCGCAGCAAAGATTAGCCAAAAATTGGCTGCTGCGCGACCATTTTACCCGGTGGATCGATGCCAACCAGGGTGAACTGGTCCCAACTGCCGCACCCACCCACACCATGGCCGTGATCAGCCAGGTCACCGCAAAAACACAACAGCAGATTTGGGGAATGGAAACCAGGATTGGGGCATTATCACAGGAGGTGGTTGACCAGCAAAATAACGTCAACGATCTCCGCAGCCACCTGGAGGCTGTTCTGGCGAGTAATACCTGGAAACTGGCGCTCAAATTTCAAAAATTGGTCGATCTGGTTCGCCCTCGTAAATAGCTTCGATGCCCCACCTTCCTGTACTTCGCTTCTCCATCCCCAAAGATACGACCGCCGTAGAAACCGGCGGCCAGCCTGCTCTCCAATACCCCACCGGAGGGCGAGTGGCCGTTGATGCCTGGACGGTGGAGTTGTGGCGCCTGGCGCACGAAAAGACATTGGCGGAGATTCTCGCCTGCAGCGACCAGCCCCCCGACCTGGTCCGCGCAGGGCTTGCCTGTCTCGCTGAGGCCAATTTACTCAGCCGCGGTGAAGCGCCCACGCCCAGCAGTCCAAATGCGGCTGTCACCGGGAAACTCGTTTCAGCGGTCATCGTCGCGTATGAAGGCCTGTCCTGGCTGAAAGACTGTCTGCCCTCCTTGATGAACCAGAATTATTCACCCATCGAAATTATTATTTACGACAATGCCTCACCCACCCGGGATATGCAAACGTGGGTGACGGAAAACTTCCCTCAAGTCCACTTCATCCGTGGGGATAAAGCCGTATCCTTTGCCGACGCCAATAACCTCGCGATCGGTCAGGCGAATGGAAATTACCTGCTGCTGGTCAACCAGGATATCCGCCTGGATTCGAACGCCATGGATGAACTGGTCACGGTTGCCGAGCAAAACTCAAACTGTGGGGCAGTCGCCGCAAAATTAAGATTTTGGTGGGCGCCATCCTTTTTGAATGGCATAGGCAATGTCGTCCTTGACCATTCCTGGGGGATGGATCTCGGCTTTGGCAACCTCGACCTCGGCCAGTTCGATCATTTTCGGCAGCTGCCTTCCGCGTGTTTTGCGTTAACCCTGATTCCGCGGACAGCCTGGGAACAGGTCGGCCCGATTGACGCCGGGTTCCCCATGTATTATGAAGATTCAGAGTGGTGCTACCGCGCCCGTTCGCTAGGCTTCACCGTCTACGCAGCGCCGGCCGCGCTGGCATACCATGCGTTTGGCGGCCGGGTTCCATCGGGGGAAGCCGGCGGGTTATCCGCCAGGAAACTGGCCAATGCCAGTTATGGGCGATTACGGTTTGCCTGTAAACTGCTCGATTCTCCGGCCCGCGGCCGTTTCCTGGTCAATTACATGCGTGAAGATCTGCGCAATCTCATTGCCAGCATCCTGCGCTTGCGCCCAAACAACGCCCTCGCCTATCTCCGCGCATACCTCCATGTATTGACCGACCTACCCGCGATTAATCGGGCACATAAGACCCTCGCCCTGCGCCGCCCGGCGATGACGGATATCACCACCCTCGATTTTAGCCTGCCGGCCCCATTGGAACGAAACGGGCTGCCGCTGTTGACAAAACAAGTTGTCCAGGACGTCTATTTACCCCTGTTTTTGCTCAAAAGGACAAGGCCCATGCCAGAATTCTCCAACGAATCACGCCGTGCAAACCTGTTGCTGGTTTCAAACGACATCGTCGATACCAAGATGGCCGGGCCTGGAATGCGGTACGTGGAAATGGCTCGCGCGTTATCTGACAGCCTGGAGGTCACTCTGGCCGTACCCAATGAAACCGCCCTGGAAATTCCCGGCATTCGCCTGGTTACCTATCAAGAAGCTCAGCCCGAATCACTCGAGATATTGGTCCAGAACCACGAACAAACCCTGATATCCGGTTACATGGTTTATAAGTTCCCTTTTCTCAAAAATACCCGCACCCGTCTGATCGTGGATTGGTACGACCCTTTTTACCTCGAAAACTACTACTACTATCTCGACCGGCCGATGGAAGAACAGATCGAACACAATTCAACCGCCATCGGCATGCTAAATGACCTGGCACGGATTGGCGACTTCTTCATTTGTGGCAACGAGCGCCAGCGCGACCTCTGGATTGGGATTCTTTCAGCCAACAAACGCATCAATCCACTCACCTTGAAAGACGACGAGACCTTGCGCAAATTAATCGATGTTGTCGGGGTGGGCATCCCCGACCGTCCCCTGAATCCCAAACCGATTTTGCGCGGAGTGCATCCGGCATTCAATGACAAAAGCCAGATCGTTCTTTGGGGCGGGGGCATTTGGAATTGGCTTGATCCTCTCACCCTGGCAAAAGCCTGGGAAAAAGTAGCCCAGGCACGTCCTGACGCCCGGCTGGTCTTTCTGGGGACCCGGCATCCCAACCCGAATGTACCCCGTCATGAAATCGTGGACCGGCTGATCCAGGCGGCGGAAGACATGGGTGAAAAAGATCGCACCATCTTTTTTATCGAGTGGCTGACTATCCAGGATCGCGAGGCATTACTGCTCGAAGCGGACATTGGCATTACCCTTCACCCCATTCATGCCGAAACACGCTATTCCATCCGCACGCGGGTTTTAGATTATTTCTGGGCGCGCCTGCCGGTCTGTATCACCGAAGGGGACGTAACCAGTGAATGGGTGCGGTCTTTTCAAGTGGGCAGCACCGTGCCCCCGGGAGATGCGGATGCGCTGGCCAAAACGTTGCTAAGCATGCTTTCAGAAGACAGAAGGACCTACGACAAGGGGTTCGATGCCCTTCACCGCCAGATGTCATGGTCGAAGGCGGTCGAGCCCCTGCGCCAGTATGCCCTGGATGGAAGCAACGCGCCCGATCGAGACGAGTTCCGCCGGACTATGCACATGGATCCGACCATCCCGGAAGAAATGATCACCGGAACCGTCAGGCGCGCCGCCTATCTCTGGGCCACCCAGGGCACCAGGGCCATGCTCAGCCAGACCGTTCACCACATTAAATTCCTACTGGGCAAGGTTTAACGGGCCCTCATGAAAATCCTGCACATAACCCAGGGCTACACGCCCGCCGTCGGCGGGGTAGAATGGCTGATCCAGCAGGTATCGGAAGAGTTGGTGCATTCCTTTGGCGACGAAGTGAACGTATTCACGACCAACTGTTTTAATGGCGAAGGCTTTTGGAACCCCGCGATGCCGCGCATGCCGCTGGGTTGGACCACGATCAACGATGTGCCGGTGCGCCGTTTCGCGGTATCCAGCCGTATCAGCCAGCTGCTGAGGCCGGTGCAAAAAATATTCCACCAGTTCAACCTGCCATACAACGACTGGATGCGAACCTATTTTGGCGGGCCGATCATCCCCGGCTTGAAAAAAGCCATCATGGATTTCCCGGCGGACCTGATTTGCGCCTCATCCTTCCCCTTGCTGCATATGTTCACCAGCCTGGATGCCGCCCGCAGCAGCCGTCGGCCTATTCTCTTCCAAGGATCGATCCACCCGGAGGACCGCTGGGGATTTGGCCGCGACAATATCTACCAGGCAACCAGGCAAGTCGACGGCTACCTGGCCAACACCGATTATGAGGCGGATCATCTCAGGCGCATGGGGGTGAGGCCAGAGATCATCACCATCGCGGGGTGCGGCGTACACCACGAACGCTTTGCCAACATCTCCACGCAACAGGCCCGCGAGATGATTGGCCTGCCGCAAGACCGGCCCATCGTGGGTTATATCGGGCAAATTGGCTCTCACAAAGGCATCGACACGCTGGTCAAGGCGATGCCGATCGTCTGGCAGAGCCATCCGCAGGTGCATTTATTAATCGCCGGCGGGCGGGCCATGTTTGCCAACCAGCTCGATCAAATCCTGCAAAACTGGCCGGCGCAATACCGTAACCAAACCACCCTCATTTACAACTTTAAAGATGAGGTTAAGCCCTATCTGTTTAACGCCCCAGACGTGTTCACCTATCCGTCCGGCTATGAGTCCTTTGGCATATCGTATTTGGATGCCTGGGCGGCGCGTAAACCGGTCATAGGAACCTGGAGCGGCGCCATCCCGCATGTGGTCGACGCCGGAATCGACGGCCTGCTGGTGCCCTTTCAAAAGTGTGAACTGCTGGCACAGGCCATTATGCTACTATTGAAACATCCGCAGTGGGCGCAATCGATGGGCGAGGCCGGCTATCAAAAAGTTGTGTCGCGTTTCACCTGGCGGCAGGTAGCCGGAAGATTTCGCGAAGCTTACCTCAGTGTTTTATCCAAAGGCAGCAATTGAGGAGGAAAGATTGGTTGGAACTGTACTTAAAAGGGGATTACAAAGTTTCTTCTGTTTCGTTCTACTGTTCGCCGGCCTTCCGGTAGGCCCGGCAGCCGCGCAAACCACCACGATCCGTGAAGGCAACGATTATGCCACCCAGGTATTCCGCGATCCGTGGGATATGAATGAATTCTCGGATATCTCCCAATATCTCAACAACTCGGGACAGAATGTTTATATCCAGAATATCCAGGTGGCCAACGGCATTTTTTCGGCGCAAAGCGCCACCGCCGACCCGCAGTTCACCGCTCTTTTCCCTGGCTATCAGACCGCTATGTTGATCGGCAAGGTAGGCCACAACTTCCCTATTCAGAGCAGTGTGTATAAATGCTTTTATATAGATTTGCTCAGCAGTGTACGCAAGGCAGATAACCTGGAAGTTTATTGGTTTAAGGACGAGCGCTTGAACGGCGGGGTTTGGGGTCATACCGCCAAACAAATCACCCCGACCGCGGAATGGGCCCTTTATAAAATTGATCTCAGCACAACCCAAAGCTTAGGAACCTCATGGACCAGTTCCTCTACCTGGCAGGGTCTGCGGGTGGACCCATCGGTGAATTTAGCGAATTTCTCGATTGACTGGATCCGCCTGACCGATTGCAGCCCGGTAGACTTCAACGTTCCGGGTATGCCAGGCGGAAAAACTGCGAAGTTCTATTTGAACAAGAATGGTCACGACACTTTTATAAAGCAAATTACTTCTGACGATACGAAAGTGGATGTACAGGGGATTGAGGCGGGTACCTACACCTACAAAGCCGTTGACGCAGGCAGCGGCGCGTTGTTGACCTCAGGCAAGCTGACGATCAACCAGGCGCCGATCGCCACCTTCACCCGCCCATCCCCCAGCAGCGGCAGCGACTATGCCAAATCCTCAGGCACATCCTGGAATATGGCCAATTCAGCGGGTGTTTCCTCGGTGGAGTGTATGATCTATTCGTTTTCCGGCGGAATGCTCAATCTGGCCACGAACGACCATGCCTGTGCCTCAGGCGGTTATGCCGACCCCAAAATTTTTCTAAACGCCCCCAAGCCCGCTTCCACCGGTCTTTATCGTTATCTCAGTATGAAAATTTATGCAGATGGGCCCTGGCAAAACATCCCGGATGGGATGATCACTCGCCTGGTTTGGTCCATCCAGGGCACCGGCGGCGGGGGATCGGTTTGTTATCTGGTCAGCCAGGATATCCCCTATGATGTCGGCTGGCACACCTATTCTATCGATCTATACGACGCTTTCAACGGATCGATCGAGCAAAAAACCGCGGGTTGTCCGGGCAGCGTAACCTCCTGGCAAAATTCCGGCACAGTCATTGGTTTCCGCTTCGACCCCAATGAAAACCAACTCGGCCGCACCCTCAACCAAAAGATCGAATGGGTGCGCCTGACCGCCATGGACCGTGTCTCGCGGGGGAGCAAATTCCCGGTCAGCTTGCTGCTGAACAAAGCCCCCGGCGCGATCTCATCCTACAAGTTTTACTACACCACTTCCCCTGGCGCGCCCACCCAACACCCGGCTAACGGCAGCATTGATTCACTGCCAAACCCGAGCCCTTCTCCGCGAGGACCCCATACCCTGTTCCTGCCCTCCGTATTGTCGAACGTCTACAGTTCAGTAGCCCAGAATTTAGTATTCAACTGGGATACCAACAGGGTCAATCCGGGTCAATACTACCTGTGTGTTAACTTTAAATGATGGGTTAACAGCGGCACCTACTGCTCCGACGCCCCGGTAGCGGTGCAGTAGCCGGCTTCCGGTGAGAAAAACGCCGTGGATATACTCAATACAGCATCTCACTTTCTATCCCGGCTCACTGTTCTTGGCTATCAGGTTAATCTGGAAAGCACGGCACAAAGGCATCGGCAGCGCCGGCAGCTATCTGTTTCAGCGCCTGGGTCTGCGCAAGCCAGGCTGCGAGCGGGGTCTCCCTCCCCAGGAGGAGCTGCAGCGCCAGCTTGCCGGCCAGGCGACCCACCCAACTTTCTCGCTGGTGGTCGCGGCCGTGGAAGATTCGCCCGCATTGCGAGCCAGCCTGGCCTCATTCCATCAACAGCGCTATCCACCCCAACAAGTCGTTTTGCTTGGCGGCTCACGGCCCGAATTTGCTGCGTGGCCGGCGATCTTGCGCGGGCAATATTCCTTTGCGATCATCCAGGCTGAGTCTACCCACCTTCTGGAAACGCTTGAGGGGGATTATTTCAGCGTGGTTTCCCCTGGCGACATGTATCGCCAGGATGCCCTTGCGCGGGTGGCCGCCGTGGCGGCCGCGGAAGATGCCGCCCTGGTCTACGCCGATGAGATCAGCGCCACTGACGGGTTAAGCAGCTTAAAACCAGACTGGTCGCCGGATTTCCTGCTGTCCACCGATTACGTGGGTCGGGCCGTCTTTTATAAAAAAAGCTGGGCAGAGAAAGCCGGAGGAATTACGGCTGAAGTGAACCGCGCGTCGCTCTACGATTTAGCCCTCAGGGTGACCGAAATCGGCCCAACCCCCGTCCACCTGCCCTTTACTTATTAACCCGATCTGCCCAACCCGAAAATGACCAAGAGATGAGCGCCATGCTGGGGGCAATTCGCGACGCCATGCAGCGCCGGGGCCTGAGCGGCGACGCGACCCCTGTAGAGAATCAGCCCGGCTTTTTCATTCCCCATATCTACCCTCCCCAAGACTGCCTGACCAGCATCCTCATTGCCACTCACGACCAGCCCGACTTGCTGCGACCATGCCTGGAGTCCATATTTACCCTCAGCCAATCCAGCCAATTCGAAGTCATCCTGATAGATCATCAGAGCCAACGCGCAGAAACGGCCGCGCTGATCGCCGCCTGGCGCCTTCGTGAGCCGCAGCGGTTTCGCTGCTATCCGTTCAGCGGTGATTTTAATTTCTCGCGGATCAACAATTTCGCCGCGGCACAAGCCAAAGGCAGCCTGCTGGTGCTGCTCAATAATGATACCGAGATAAAAACGCCTGGCTGGCTGGAGGAAATGGCCGGCTATGCCTGCCGTCCCGGCAGTGGTGCGGTAGGCGCCGTATTGGAATATCCCAATGGCCGCATCCAACATGGGGGCATCCTGCTGGGGATGGACGATCTGGCGGTGCACGCTTTTAAAGACCTGACCGCATCCGCGCCCGGCTATATGCATCGCCTGCAGGTTCCCAGTAATTTCCTGGCGGTCACCGGCGCCTGCCTGATGGTGCCCGCCGAGTTATATAACCGCCTGGGCGGGCTGAACGAAGCGTATGCCGTGGCGGGTGGGGATATCGACTTTTGCCTGAGGATCGCCCAAAAAGGTATGTATAATATAGTCCTTCCTCACGTCCGCCTGATCCATCACGAATTTGCTACCCGGGGATTTGAAGATAGCTACCGGAAATTTTCGCGCTTACAAAATGAATTGGAGCAACTAAGGCAGCGCTGGCCTGATTTTTGCCGCCGCGATCCGTTTTACCACCCGTGCCTGGACCGAAGAGGGAAATTTTCAGAGAGAGCCTGAACCACCCGCAAAGGCATGCCAAATTCACAAATCCTCATCCTTTCCGGCGTGCAGGGCGACACGCGCCGCTACCGCAGCCACCATCTCTACGAACAGCTGCGCCTGGCCGGGGTTGACTGCGCCCTGGCGCACATCAGCGACCCGCGCCTGCCACAGTTGGCCGCCCAGGCAGATGGGCTGGTGCTGCAGCGGGTGGTGTGGGACCGCGTCGCCGCCGCGCTGGTCGACCAGCTGCGGGCCAGGGGCGGGCGGGTGGTCCTCGACCTGGACGATCTGGTTTTCGATGAGAACGCGTTTGGCTGGATCGACAGCCCCGACTTTGGCGACCCGACCCGGGTGGCCCTTTATCGCGAAAACATGCGCCGCAACCGCGCCACCCTCGAGCACAGCGACGCCGTGCTCACCGCCACCGCTTACCTGGCCGAGCGCGTGCAGGCTTGTGCCAAACCCGCCCAGATCCATCGCAACGGCTTCAGCCTGGAGATGCTCAGCCTCTCCAACCAGGCGATAGACACGCAACGCGTGCCCGGCGAAAAAGTGGTGGTCGGTTATGCCAGCGGCACCCCCACCCACGACCGCGATTTTGCCCTGGTGCGCCCGGCCCTCCAGCAGCTGTTGGAACGCTGCCCGCAGGTGGAGCTGTGGTTGATCGGCCGTCTCCAGGCCGGCGAGGATTGGGGAGCAGCCTCTTCGCGTGTGCGGCGGGTAAACTTTGTCCCCTGGCGGCAGCTGCCCGCCTTGCTGGCGCAGTTGGATATCAACCTGGCCCCCCTGCGTCTGGATAACCCCTTCAGCCAATCCAAAAGCGAGATCAAATATATGGAGGCCGCCCTGGTGGGTGTGGCGACCATCGCCAGCCCCACCGACGCCTTCCGCGCCGCCATTCGCCCCGGTGAAAATGGGATGCTGGCCGGCAGCCCCGACGAATGGTTGTCTGCCCTGCTGCACCTGGTGGAGGCACCCGCCGCGCGCCAAAAAATGGCCGCCGCGGCCCGCGCGGATGTCCTGCAGCGCTATGCGCCCTGGGTGCGCGCCGGTCAGGCCGCCGCATCCCTGCAGGCCGCCGGGTTGGAGATCCAGCCCCAGCCGCCTGGCGATCTGGCAGCCGGCATCGATCCCCTCGCGCGGCGCGACCTGTGGTTTGAGCCGCGCGCCGAACTGCACCCCACCCCGCTGGAGCGCGGGCTTTATTCGCTGCGCGCGCGCGGTGCGGCCACCCTGGCCAAAGAGGTGTGGATCTACCTGCGCCGAATGGCAGCCCCGATATTCCCGTTCAAGCCCAACCGGCCGGATTAATCCCGATGAGCGAAGCATCCCCACCGCAACCCCCCGATTTTTCGATCTGCATCGTCACCCTGAACGCCGGCGGCTACTTGCGCGACTGCCTGAATTCGTTGAAAACAGCCACCCACCAGGCCGGCTACGAGGTGATCGTGGTGGATAATGGTTCCACCGACCAGACCGCCGCGATGCTCGCCGGCGAATTTCCCGCGGTGCAACTGATCCAAAACCCGGGCAACCTGGGCTACACCCGCCCGATGAACCAGGCGCTGCGCGCCGGGCGGGGGCGCTACCTGGTGCAGTTGAACGCCGACACCCTGGTACACCCCGGCGCATTCGACAGCTTGCTGGCCTTCATGCAGGCGCACCCCGAGGTGGGCATCTGCACCCCCAAGGTGCTCAACCGCGACGGCAGCCTGCAGCGCCAATGCCGCCGCTCGGCCGCACGCCCGTGGGATGTGATCACCTACTTCAGCGGGTTATGGAAGCTGTTCCCGCGCAGCCCGCTGTTCGGGCGCTACCTGCTCACCTACCGCGCGGATGATGAAACCTTCGAGGTTGAGGCTGTCTCCGGCTCGTGCATGGTCATTCGCCGCGCGGTGGTCGAGAGCATTGGCTACCTGGACGAAAGCTTCTTTGCCTACCAGGAAGACGCCGACTTTTGTTTTCGCGCCCGGCAGGCTGGTTGGAAGGTATTTTACACCCCACTGGCCCAGATCACCCACTTTGGCGGGCAAAGCGGCTCGGGCCACCAACCCTACCGCGCCATCTATCATTGGCACCGCTCCTACCTGACCTATTACCGCAAACACCTGGCGCAGGAGACTTTCTTTCTGGTCAACTGGCTGATGTACGCCGCCATGGCGCTTAAATTGGGCATCTCCCTGGCCGCCAACCTGCTGCGCCGCCATAAAGTCGTCGGCACACGCAAGCCCTGAACAAGAAGTTTTATTGATTTCTAAACTGGGGTTCGGGGAGTTTTAGCCACAACGCCCTAAAACTCCCCGGTTTTTCCTTTTCCCCTGCCTAATCTTGGCGGGTTAGGGAGTCACGCCTTTCTTAAATTCGACCCCACCCCGCCCCGTTGACCGGGTCGAAGAAAGAGAAAATTTGGGGTTTGGCGGCCCCTTTTGGGCCGCCAAACCCCAAAGAAAGCCCCCACCGACTTGGAAATGAGGGGTTTCAAAAAAGTCAATCGAGTTTAAGAAAGTCCTGGGTTGGGGGAGCGGATCGGTCTGCCGTGAATGGTTCGCCAGCAGTATCGTATGCATTTTAAACAAAGTTCCGGGCCGGCCAGGGTTTGCACCCTGACCGGCCCGGTCATCTAAAACTTATCTCTTGCGGCTGAGCTTACTTATTCATCCAGGGCAAGAAGACCTTATTGTTCGCCACGCCGTTGACCCGGCTGGAGGTGAACTCGTCGAAGTACATCGAGCCAGAGGAAGCAGCGGTCAGACCAATGACTGCCCCTAAGAGTACTTCGTTCAGCATGTGACCGCTGGTGTCGCCGGTCACCGTCCCGACCAGTTGATCGTCGAGGAACAGGCTAAATTTGGCTTTCACGTCCGACAGCCAGGCCACTTCGATCAGGTGGGTTCCATTGCTGACCTTGGCATCGCCCACGAAGACCTTCTCACCACCTTGCAGCACCCAGGCTCTGAGCTCCTGTGTGGCGGGCGCCGAGTTCGTCTTGTTCGTACTGGACACCGAAGACCGGCAGGCTGTCCTGATCCAAACCGACGAAGATATCCACGGGGCCGTCGCCGGTGTCAAAGCCATTCGGGTTGAAGTAGAAGCTCGCGTCGTAGACCGCCTCGTTATCAGGCGAGGTATCGTAGACGTAGGACGGCAGCAGGGTCTCGGCGCTCAGGGCTGCGGCCGGAACTACTGGCGCAGGGGCCGCCATACCCAGACCACCCGCCACGCCCATCGCCGCCTGGGCGATGAAGGCCACATTTCCGACCAGCCCGGCCCATCCGAGTGCGCCCGCGCTGAATGCGTTGGCGAAGATGAACGGCGTACCCACGGCTCCGGTGTTCCCGGTAATAATGGTGATACCCGGGTTGGTTGGGTCAGAATAGACCGTTATGTTGGGATAGCCCACGGCCGGCAGAACGTATGCGGTCGTGTCGCCGACGGTATTGGCAGCCAGCACCCGGTAGTAATAGGTGCGGTTGCGCGCCACCGAGGTATCGTTGTAGGTCACCGTCGAACCCTTTGCAGGGGCAGCGGGAACCGAGTCGATATCTGCCCATGGGCCGGTGGCAGTGTTGGCTCTTTGAACCACGAAGGAAGTCTCGTTAAGAGAGTTATCCATGCCAGCTCAACGCCACCCGGCGCGGGCCGCTGTTGAAGTAGGTCGCGGCCAGGTTCGAAGGCGCCAGCGGAGGCATGGCGAAGGACAGGGCATGCATCATATCCATTTCCTCATGGCTGAGGATATGGCAGTGCCAGACGTACTCCCATCCGAAGTTGACCATGTGGTTGACCACATCTGTCGCGGTACCCAGCGGATCGATAAAGCCGCCCGGACCACCCCGTAACAACGCGCCTTCCGGCATAGTCACATCGATCTTGCGCGTGCTGTTGGGCACATCGAAGGGCAGCCACGGGGCCACCGGCCGCATCGCGACCACACAGTGCTCCAATGGGTTAACCCGCACGGTCTCTTTCCAACCAATTTCGTTGGGCTCGGGGGGCAGAAGTGCGCCGTCCCAGGCCACGCGGTTGACCAGCTGCACGTTGACCAGATGGAAGTGGATCGGGTGGGTGTCCACGCCGTTGTGGGTGATCTTCCAAATCTGGGTGCCGTCATTGGCCGTGCCAAGCGGGGTGATTGAATTCTGAAGCAGGTCGGTCGGCGGGCTGATATACGGGTAGAGCACAAGCCCTTGGGTGAGGTTGTTGGTCACCGGTAGTTCGAGACCGATCAGGCCGCCCATGCGACCGTATTCGATATCGTAGGCCGCGCCCATTTCGTCGTGCATGGCCTTGGGCTCCAGAGGGAGAGAAATACCGATGGCTACGGCTTTTGCGCCGGTGCCAGGGCCGCCGCCCGAGAAGACCACTAACGGCTCCGCGAGGTATCCGGAACCAGGGTTGGTCATCGTCAGGCTGGTGACCACGCCGGGGACAAAGGTGGCCACTGCCGTGGCGGGCACAAAGCTCCCACCGCTGCCGCCGCCGGTGAAGGTCACCGTCGGGTTGGCCCCATAGCCGCTGCCGGAGTTCGTGATCGTCACACTGGTGACCACGCGATCCATGACTGCGCTTGCCGAAGCGTTATCGTCCGCCGCCGCCCTGGAAGCTGATCGTGGGCGTGCCGGTATAGGAGCCGCCGTTGGTGACGGTGATCGCCGTGATGCGCCCGCCAGAGACGGTGGCCGTGGCCGTAGCCCCGCTGCCCCCGCCGCCGTTGAAGCGCACGTTGGGCGCAGAGGTGTAAGCGGTGCCGCCATTATTGATCGTCACGCTCTTGACCACTCGCGAGGTCGCCGCAGTCGCGGTCGCGCCGACGCCGGTATCACCGGAAGCCGCCGTGATGGTGACCGTGGGGTTCGAGGTATATCCAGCCCCCTTGGTGAGCAGGGTGATCGCGTTGACAAACGCACCGGTGATCGCCGCGGTTGCCGTGGCATCCGTGGTTCCGCCGGCCCCAATGGTAACGGTGGGCGCGGAGGTGTAACCGGTGCCGCCGGCGGTCAGATTGAGACCGGTCAGCGGGCCGTTGAAGAAGTTCTTGGTGAAGTCATAGAGCTGGATGTACTGGCTCTGCGCTTCGGTCAAGGTGGTGCCTAAAGCGGTGTTGTACGCCGCCTGCGGCAGGAGGATCGGATCCTGGCTGGCCTCGAAGAGACCCGGTTTGCCAGGAGCGTGAGCGAAGACGGCTTCCAGACCGGCCATATCGAATGCCGTGCCGAGAGCAAAGCCGGCTACCGCCGCAGCGCCGTAACCACCGCCGCCTACCAGAGAAACCGTCGGCAAAGAAGTGTAACCTACACCGGGGTCAGTCAGGGCAATCGCCGTAACCATCATCAATGCCACCGCGGTAGCGCCCGCGCCGGTAACATCACCGGCAGCCGGGGTAATCGTGACGGTGGGAGCCGTGGTATAACCGGAGCCGATATTGGTCACGATGATGCCGGTCACCCGGCCGCCCGAGAGGACGGCGGTGGCAGCGGCATTGATTCCATCGCCCGTAACCACAACATCTGGGATGGCGGTGTAATTGGAACCGGCAGTGAGCACAGTGATGTGGTCAATGGAGGTATAGGCCTGGGCAATGGCATCCGATGATGCGCCACCACCGGTGAAGACCACTTCGGGGGCAAAGCCGTAGTCGGAACCGCCCGCGGTCACCTTGATGTTATCCAATCCTTGCGCAACTCCACCCACCTGACCTACGCGGATCTGCATGACCGTGCGCGTGTTGGGGCCATAGCCGGGTTGGGTTGTGGGCGCGCCGCCGGTGTCGGTCTGATCGGGGCTGCCGGTGAAGTAATCATAGCGCGAATCGATGGCCGGGAAGGCCGCCGGGGCGTCATTGAACAGGATCAGGGTCTTGCCGGCATGCTGGGAGAAGTCCACCAGCACGTCCGCGCGTTCGGCGCAGCCAACCAACAAGGAGTGATCGGTGACGTTGCCAAAGTTGAAGGCCGTCTGGTTCATGTTCCAGTTGACCGGTTGGGGTGGGACAACCACCGGTGTGGGCAGGAAGCCGCCCTCGGTGCCGATCTGGATCCAGGAGGGACCCATCGAGGCAGGATCGGGCACGCCGCTCGGGCGGCCATCTACCGGCCAGGTGGCGGGGAACCCAGGGGTCGGACCCGCGGGAACCATCTGCATTTCGGTCTGACCGGCCCAGGACATCACCTGGTTGGGATCGGCCTCATAGAAGTGCAGGTTGAAGAAGCGGTCGTTGGCGGCATTGAGGATGCGGAAGCGGTACGTCCGCGGCTCCACCTCCAGGTAGGGATAGACCACGCCGTTGACCAAAGTGGTGTCGTTGAAGGCTTCCATGCCCATCGAGGGGTTCGGCATGGTCGGGATCATCGGCGGTTCCCAAGGATTGTCCGACGGGGAATAATAGGGGTTATCGGTCGGGCCAAAGTCGATGCCGGCCGTCGGCGGCCAGAACCAGGGGCCGTATTGCCAGCGGCCAAAGGCGCTCGCCCCGGAGGGATCCCAGGGGTTCTGGGCGGGCATGTAGACGTTGGGCACCCACAGGTCGCCGGTGACGCCGGTGCCGGGGTTGGAACCCCAGCCTCTGCGCGCGCCTTCGTCCAGCCAGTTGGGGTCCTGGGCCGCGATGGTCTTCGCATCCACAAAGGTCTTGTCCTGCAGCACCAGCGGAATGCCATAGCCGTAAGCGTCCTGGGGAAGCTGGAACAAACCCGTGTTGACGCCGGTGGCATTGGTGCCGGCGATCAGATCGGCCTCGAAATCATCGGTGATCAGGTAGGGCGCGGCTTCGCCGACATATACGTTCAGGCGGGTGATGCCAAAAGCGTGGTCGTGATAGAACATCAGGCGCGCGCTCTGCTGGTTGGTGTAGTAGAAGGTCAGCGAACCGTCGCCCGGGTTGGGCATATCGGGAACGTTGACCGCGCTGTCACCAATTTTGTAGGGGGTGTTTTCGCCCGCGGGGACGGTCCACTGATGGGGCGTGCCGTCGCTGATCCAGGGGGAGAGGGCGCCGTGGTTATGCAACGTGGCGCGGTTGTCGGTGTAATTTGCCCCGGTTGGGCCTTTGCCGGCGCCCATGAGGGTCTCATCCACCGGGATGAACAGGTCGCCACCCTGGCCGGTCGGCAGCAGGTTGCGGAAGAGAATGCGCACGGGGCGGTCTTTGGCCGAGAGGATGGCCGGGCCCAAATACTGCGGGCTGGTCACGCCGAAGTAGCCGGTGGTAACCTGTGTGCCATTCGGCATCTCGTTGAACAACTCCACGTGGTCGCCGGGCACCGCGGTGGTGGAAATCTGGACATACCCGCGCACCAGGGTGGGATCCAGATCGGTATGGAATTTGTGGCGATACTGCACCAGGCCGATTTCATAGTAATCGCAGGCCGGGTTGGTGTGGTCGAAGGGATCGACCGGGTTGCCGGGGTAGGCGCCCTGATCGGGAACCGCCAGCGGGATGAAAGAATGCAGCGTGCTGCTGGCGGCTGCTGCGGTCAGACCGGCCAGCCCATCAACGAATTTGCGGATGCCACCGGTCAGCTGGGTGGTATCCAGGGCCGCAGTGGCAGCCGCGCCAACGCCGTTGGAGCCAATGGAATCGGTGATGGTGACGATCGGGGCGGTGTAGCCCGCGCCGGCCGTGTCCAGAACGATATCGGTGACCACGCCCCCGGTCACAACGACGTGGGCTGTCGCCAGGACAGTCTGGGTGTTATAAATATCCGTAATGCTGACTGTCGGAGTGGTGTAGCCGCTACCGCCGCTCACCAGCGCAACAGACGCGACTGGAGCGGTTGGCATGGGGCTGTTGGCATAGTTGGGATAAGGGCCAAAATAATGCGGCATACCGGGGATGTCCGGAACCAAATTCCGGTCAACCTGCCCGGGGCCAAAACCCATCTCTTTTGCGCGCGCAGCCGCGGCCGCGCGGTCTTCACCGGTCACTTTGCGTTCGAGCAGATAGGGAGGGGTTTCAGTACGCGGCGGCGGTGGCAGTTTGGCGTACACGCCCTTCGGCAGTGTCAACCCAATACCCACCGCGATGCCTGCTTTCAAAAAATTTCTTCTATTCATCGTATCATCCTTTGTCTCACAACCAATTAACTTGTTTATTGAAACATTGCTCAGCTTCAATGAAAAACCAACGGATTTTATTTAGATCGTTTGCTATTCGCCTCCTTTTTTATCCCCCGGGAGTTATTTGGGATCGGGAAGGATTTACTGATTAGTATGGCAAAATGAACACAATGGAGCCGGCGCTGCAAGGCCGCTCTGCGCATTGGCCTGGGTCAAGAACTGCTGGGCGATCACGGCGCGCAGCCGTTTCACCTGGGCAGGTTCCGCGCCCATGAAGGGATCTTGTTCAATGGCTTGCAATAAATATTCAACATCCCAGGCCGCAGCCTGCATATTTTCTTCCCAACTCACCTGCTGCCAGGCACCCGGCCGGGACAGGTCCCGGTTGTAGCGGTTGTGCCAGTGAGGTAACGCATGCTGGCGCATCCAATCCGGGCAGATGAAGGCCAGGTAATCCACCACTTCGGTCATCGCGCTCACCAGCCAGTGCAGCCGCGTTTGCTGGCAGACCCCCTCGCGAATGGTGTCGCTTTGCAAATCGGCGGGGAACACCCGCTGATACGACTGCTGGGGGAAGCGAGCCAGAACCGCCTCGAAGACTTTTCGCCCGGCCGGATTGTGGATAACCTCACGGCGAAACTGGCACAACAAACGGGCATCGATGCCGGCATTGACTACCGGCAGATGCAGCGCGTATTTCCAATCGATGCGCTCGCGCACGGCGTTTGCGGCCTGCTCGTCGGTGAGGCCTTCGATCATTTGCAAGATGAGGATCACGGTCAGAATGGCCGGGTGGCGCAGATAGCTGCTGCTTTCTTCGAGACCGGCGTTTTCCGCCAGGCTCCAGCCATCCGCCAGGATGGTTTCCAGGTTGTCCCCCAGGATTTTATATGGATTATCTTTGCCCAAAACAGATTGGGCCGCACGCAATGTGCCAGTTTGCTGGGGAGGCACACATCCGCGTGTGGCTGACCGGTCTGTAACGAGCCTATTCCGATACTTTTCGTCCATATGCTAACAATATACTCATCCCGGCCCAAATTCTTAATCGTATAAACTGTTAAATTCTTGAAGCATTTTGGCGTGAAAAACCCACACAAAAACGATGGGGTAAGCGTAAAAATCCGCATTTAAACGCCAGTCGCCCTCGTAGAAACTACGAGGGCGACTGAGAGATGACTCGAGGAAAAAACTCAGGTCAGGTTATGTTTTTCCGCATATCGCATCAATTCCACCCTCGAATTCAGGCTCAGCTTGGCCATAATGTTCCCGCGGTGATATTCCACCGTGCGCACACTCACATTGAGCAGCTTGGAAGTCTGGTTATTGGTGTAACCTTGAACGATCAGCTTGAGTACTTCAATCTCGCGTTGGGTCAACTGTTCGCCATCTTTCTCAACGTCATTCGCCGGCACCGGATCGGGCAGCAGAGCGCGCGTCATGGCGGGGTGAATGTAGATGTGGTTTTGCATCACTGCCTGAATGGCGAGGATCAGTTCATTTTTCATCGCCTGCTTGAGGATGTACCCGGATGCCCCCGCCTCGAGCGCGGTCCGCAGCAGGCCTTTATCTTCATGCACGGTGAGAATCAACACGTGCACTTCCGGAAAGCTGGCTTTGATCATGCGGGTGGTTTCGATGCCATCCTGGCCCGGCATGCTGATGTCCATTAAAATCACATCCGGTTTCAGCTCTGCCAGCTGAGCCAGCGCCTGTTCGGCGTTGGCCGCTTCGCCCACCACCTGAAAGTCGGGCTCCGCCGCCAGCAGCGCCGCCAGCCCGGCGCGCAGCACCCCGTGATCATCAACGATTAATATTCGGTGAGCCATAAGGAACCTCCACGAGAATGGTCGTGCCTTTTCCTGGTGCGCTTTCGATCACCAATTCGCCTCCGATAGCCTCAGCCCGTTCACGAATGCCAAACAACCCCAGCCGTTTGGATTGGCGCGCCGCTTCAGGATCAAAGCCGACGCCGTTGTCTTCGATCATCAAAATAAGCTGCTCACCGCGGGGTTTCAATACCACATCAATCTGGGTGGCGTGAGCATGCCGCAAGATATTATTGACTGATTCCTGCAGGATGCGGTAGAGCGCGATTTCCATTTCGGACGACATTCGCCCGCCCACATCCTCATACTCCAGGTTGATTTTCATTTCATGCTGGTCGCTGACCTGCTCCAGATACTGGCGCAGTGAGGCTTCCAGTCCGGCATGATCCAGGCTGGCCGGGCGCAGATTGGTGGCAATCTGGTGCAGCATGGATGAAACGCTGGAAAGAGACTCGTGCATTTCTGCCGAAATCTGCCGGATCGCATCGGGATCCCCGGCATTTTGTTCAAGCAGGCTGAGATGGACCATCATCGTCACCACCACCTGCCCGGCCTCATCATGCAGCTCGCGCGCGATGTAGCGGCGCTCATTTTCCTGCACCTCCACCAACTGGTGGGTCAGGTCCACCAGGCGCTCGCGCGCCGCAAGCACCTGCTCGAACAACCAGGCATTCTGGATGGAGATGGCGGCTTGCTCGATGAGCGCTTCGGCCAGGCGCACCTGGTCGGGCTTATAGAAATTCGGCTCAACCTTTCCCAGCTCGCACAACCCCACCACTTTGCCTCCCACCAGCAGGGGGATGCCCACCCAACTGCGAATGGCAAACAGGTATGGACGGTCGACCCAAGCCGGCTCACGAGACGTATCCACCAGCAACAAGCTCTTTTCTTCGCGGATAATCTGCGAAATCAGCTTGTACTGCTCGGGATTGAGCCAGAGATGATCTGATTTTGAAAAATGCGCCCCCGGCAAACTGCTGCGCAGGGCTTCGATATCCAGGCGCGAGGCCGATGTAAGCAAACTAAGCGATGCGGTATCGTAGGGCGCCAGGCGCATCACCTGGTCAAGGACAATCTGGTAGACCTTATCCAGATCCATGCTGCGGCCCAGGTCCATGCTGGCTCGCCAGAGGGTTTCGGTTGCCGTGCGCGCCTTTACGGCCTCCTGGTACTGCATCACCATCGGTCGTAAAAAGGCGAAATACAGTACCGGCAAGATCACGATGGTCAGCAGCCCGGCATCCACCAGGATGTCGAAATACACAGGCATGACGATATTGTGGAGAAAATTCATGATCAGGGCTTCGACCACAAATATCGCCAGGAAAATCAGCATAAAGGAGCGTAGCGGGATAGAGTTCTCCCGAAAATCAAAATCTGGAGGAAAAAGCCGGCCTATCTTCTTAAATCGCACGCTGAAATCCTTTTTCAAATACCATTCTACACTAGCCCGAATGCTGCCGGCTCGTGACAATCGTATATTTTTCCAGGCCTGATGTACTTATTTCATGGGTGAAGAACTGCAGATTAATAATAGCACTAATTTTGTCCAGAATTACCTCGCCTTTCCTGAAAGTTTGCCGGCCGGCAGAAACCTGCTCCGTTCTCCCCGCCAATCTCTTATAATGAGTTCGGGATATGCGATCAAGACGGCTTGTAATGGGACCAGGTGAAGCTTAGGATCATAATCAAAAACATCTGGGCTCATCGCTAAACGGTTTCGTCGCTACATGAACGATCTACTTGTAGGTTAGGTGGAGGGGCATGATGACAACAATTTGGCCGGTCTGTTATTGCCGCGAAACCCAACACGATGCCAAAATGTTGGGTTTCGCTTCGAACCAGAATGATCAGCGCTCCTGGCTCAATCGCTCAACCCAACCTACGAAGAATCGGATAAGCAACCTACCTGGCGAGAAGACCCCTCCATAAGCCTTCTTGGAGTGTACAAGATATGAAAGAGAATAAATATGATGATGCCCATTTTTTTGAGCGCTATCGCCAGATGTCTCGTTCGGTGGAGGGTCTGAAGGGCGCGGGAGAATGGCCTTCGTTTCAAAAGATGCTGCCGGATTTGAAAAATAAACGTGTTTTGGATCTGGGCTGCGGCTTTGGTTGGCATTGCCAATATGTTGTCGAACAAGGAGCGCAGTCCGTGGTGGGGGTGGATATCTCCGAAAGAATGCTGGAAACAGCCAGGAATTTGCACCGGTCACCATCGATCCGATATATCCTTGCGGCGATGGAAGATATCGATTTTCCAAACCAATCCTTTGACGTGGTCCTCAGTTCTTTGGCGTTCCACTATATCGAATCATTTACCGACATCTGCAAGAAGATCCATGCTGTGCTTTCGGACGGCGGGGACTTTGTTTTTTCGGTTGAGCATCCCATATTTACCGCCTACGGAAAACAGGATTGGTACTATGACCAACAGGGCCAACGCCTGCATTGGCCGGTTGACCGCTACTTTGATGAAGGCATGCGCACAGCCGTTTTTTTAGGCGAGGAAGTTAAGAAATACCATCGAACAGTCACTGCCTACGTAAACAGCCTGCTCCAGTCAGGCTTTACTCTGACCGGGCTGGTTGAACCCAAGGTGGATGCAGCCTTTATCGCAGCCAATCCTGGGTCAGAAGACGAGCTGCGTCGGCCGCTGTTTCTGCTCCTTTCCGCGAAAAAGAAATAAGTCTTTTTAGAAATCAAAGAAACTGGGTTCGCCAACCGGGTTGAATTGACGGAAATTACGACTATTATTATGTTATTTCTTCAGGTTTGCAGGCGATACGAAAGGGGTCGAGATGAGCATCAGCAAACAATACACCCAGGAACTGCAGGATAAAACCAATTATTCCGCCACCTGGCTGCCAACCATCCAGGTCTCGGTGGGCGATATCGGCCGCATCGAACAATACCAATACCAACCCCTTACCAGCCTGGAGAAGCTGGGGGTTCCTTTTCAGGTCACGGCGGGGCAGGTCCAGGCGGATTTTGAGTACAGCTCCTCCGGGGCTGTCTCCCTGGGGTTTAAGGCGGCCGGGCAGGCGCCCCTGCCCGGCTCAGCTCTGACCCTGGCTGAGGCCGGCGTGCACATCCACTTCTCCCGCGAAAACGCGGTGGTTTTCCGCGCGGCCGGCTGCGCTTCCACCGTCATCGCCAACCGCGGTGAGCTGGAAGAAGAGATCATCCGCCGCTACAAGGCGGGGGAGTGGAAAAAAGAATGGGTGGTGCTGATGGAAGTGGTCAGCGCCGCCAGCGCCACCATCCTTATCGCCAGCGGGAGCGGCGCCAGCCTGGATCTGCGCGCCGCGGGCCAGCTCAGCGCAGCTCACTTCAACCTGGCGGACGTGCAGGCGGGCATCCAGGTCGCCCAGGAAGCAAATATCGCCACCAAAATCATCGCCGCCAGCCGGCTCACCCCGCTGTTCAAGGCGGCCGGCATCCGCCAGCGCATCTTCCGCCCAGATGTGATCGTGCGCGGCAGTCAGAGCGACCTGGCCTTCGCCAGCGTGGATTACGACGACTTTGACAGCGATGAGGGTGGGCTGCGGTGAGCGCTTCCCTCGAAGACCAGGTCGACCAGCTCCACCAGCAGGCCGATGAAGCCTTGCAGCGCGGCGATTTGCCCGCGGCCGCTGCCCTGGCAGACCAGGCAGCCGAACAGGTCAAAGCGGCGCAGGGCGAGGCGACCACGCTGTATGCCAACGCGCTCTTCGTGCAGGCCAGCCTGGCCCGCATCCAAAAAGAGCTGCCGCGCGCCAACCAGTTGTACGAACAGGCGCTGGCCATCATCGAAAAAATCCCCGGGGAAGATGCTAACCTGGCCAATGCCCTGATTGTGCTCAGCCAGCGCTACACCGAACAGGGCAACGCGGAGCGCGCCAGGCAACTGCGCCAGCAGGCCCGCCAGGTGATTTTAGAGCGGCTGCCCGCCGACGAAAACCTGACCATGAACCTGGCAATCGGCCTCGGGGGGGCGATCCGCGCGGCCGGGGAGGATGAGGAAGAGGTGCTGGCCTTCGACCAGGACCTGGCCCAGGCCGCGGCGCAGGCCGGGTTGGCCCGCCCCGCCTTCTTCTATTCCACTCGCGTCGCCGGTCATTACGCCAACCTGAACCGGCTGGAGCTGGCCGGCCAGGCAGCCCAACAGGCCCACGATTGGCTCGCCAGGCTGGATGCGGCGGATACAGCTTCGGTACCCGGCGCGCTGCTGGAACTGGCCAACGTAGAACTCACCCTGGGGAATGCCGGCCAGGCGGCCGCGTTATTCCAACAGGTCGCCGGGCTGCTGGACGAAAAAGAGCCGTCCAACGCTGAAATCTTTGTCGATATCACCTTTGGCCTGGCAAAAGCCTATCAGCAGCAGCAAGATTTCCAGCGGGCCGAGGAGCGCATCCTGGAAATGCTTTCCCGCACGGCGGCGCTTTACGGCCGAGACGACCTGCACACCGCCCAATCGGCCGAGCGGGTGGGCGATTTTTACCTGGACGAGGAACAATATACCCGCGCGCCGGCCTACTACGAGTTTGCACTCCAGCTCCGCGAGCAAAAACTGGGCCGCGACGATCTGCTCGTCGCGGATGTGCTCAACGCCCTGGGGATTTGCAGCGACCAGACCGGCCGGTTTGCCCAGGCGGCCAAATATTACCAGCGCGCACTGGCCATCCGCGAGCTGCACCTGCCCCGCGCGCATCCCGATACGGTCACCACTTTATACAACCTGGCGGAACTGGCCCGCATCCAGGGGGATAACGACACCGCCGAACAGCGCTTCCGCGCCGCCCTGGAGATCCCCGGCATCCCTGCCTACCTGGCCGCCCAACTCAAAAACAACCTGGGCGAGCTCTACACCCGTGAAGACCGTTTCGCGGAAGCCCGGCCACTGCTTTTGGAAGCGCTGGCCGCCCGCACCGAACTATTTGGGGCCCAGTCTGGTAAAGCGGCCCGCAGCCTCGACAGCCTTGGCAGCCTGGAGTTTGCCCAGGGCCATTTCGCGGCAGCCGGTGAATACTCCACCCAGGCGCGGGCGATCTACCTGAAAGAAAATCTGCAGCGTTTCGCCAACTCGGCCGCGATCAACATCGCCAAGGCGCTGGCGTTTGGCGGCGATATTCCCGCGGCGGTCCCCCTGCTGGAAGCCGCCGTGGAGGAGGCGCGCGCGGCCTATGGCAACCTGCATGCCCAGGTGGCAGCCGCGCAGACCCAACTGGCCATTTTTTATGCCTTGCTGGGCCAATGGCAAAAAGCGCGCGAAACCATTTGGGCAGCCCAGCCGGCGGAGGACAATCACCTGGTTGAAATCTTGCTGAGCGCGTCGCGCAGCCGCACCGGCGCATTCCTGGCCGACACGCGCAAATCGCTGCATATCTACCTCGGCGCGCTGCTCAACGATCCGCAGGCCGGCGATGAAGACCGCCGCCGCGCCTATG
This sequence comes from uncultured Chloroflexia bacterium, assembly GCA_963752685.1. Lineage (GTDB taxonomy): Bacteria > Chloroflexota > Anaerolineae > Anaerolineales > Anaerolineaceae > Anaerolinea. The sequence goes on from CAVVZR010000001.1 coordinate 101,848, forward strand.
AGATTACCTTGCGGCGCAATGGCCTCCAAACCCGCCTGCTGCGCATGCTCAAACCCGGCTTAGGCGTGCCCCCCTGGAAAGCTGAGCGTTATACCGCCTGGATCGCGGAGCTGGGCGAACTGCGCGAAAAACTGACCCACGTGCTGATCTACGTGGGCGCCCCCGGCGCTCAAGACGCCCGAGACCTGCAGCTGCGCATCACCGAGCTGGAAAAGAAGCTGGCCGAAGCCGGGCTGGAACGCACCGTGGATACCATCGTCTATCCCCTGCCCGCGCATGCCATCTCGGCGGCGCTGCCGCCCCAAAGCATCCTGGTAGAGTTCATCGACCTGCCGGATTACACCCGGGGCTTCGGCAGCCATGGCCCGACGCCCAGGCGCTACGCGGCCTTTGTGGTGAAGGCCGCCGGGCAAATGGAAGGCAATGTGATTGCCGACGTGGATGCCCTGGAAACGGTCTTCGCCCAGCAGCCGGCGCTGAACAGCCCCGCGCCGCTGCTCTTCGACCTGGGGGATGCCGCCCAGATCGACGCCGGGGTGGAAGAACTGCTGCGCGCCGTCGATTTTGGCGACGACGGCCAGGGCACGCCGCGCTGGCGGCGCAAAGCCCGCTTCCTTTATAACCGCCTGATCCAGCCCTTGGAAGACGAACTGCAAGGCGCAGCGCATGTCATCTTTGCCCCGGATGGGGCATTGAATTCCCTGCCTTTCGAAATCCTGGCAGACGCGCACGGCAAGCTGCTCAGCGACCGGTTTTCGACCAGCTATCTGCAGGCCGGCCGCGAGGTGATCCGCTTTTGGGAGCATTTCAACCCCGGCGACCCATCCCTGGTCATAGCCGCGCCGGATTATGACCTGGCCGTCCAGGCCGGCGCTCACGCCGACCAGGCCGAGATGGATGAGCGCCTGAGCGCGCTGCAAGCCGGCCCGCGTTTCGAAAAGCTGGATTACACCCTGCCAGAAGGCACGGCGGTGGCCGCCGCGCTGGAGGTGCCGCTGCACAGCGCGGGAGATGCCCTGGAGACGCTGCTGAAAAACAGCCACTCGCCCGAGATCATCCACATGGCCACCCACGGTTTTTACCTGCGCCGGGCAAAACCGGCCGGCAGCGCGCAGGACCTGCTCGAAGCGCGGTCTGCCCTGGATGACCCCCTGGAGCGCAGCGGATTGGTTCTGGCCGGGGCCAACGCCTTCCTGGACATGAAAACCCCGCCCCCGCGCGCGGAAGACGGCATCCTGTTTGCCTCGGAAATCGTCGACCTGGATCTCAGCCACACCGACCTGGTCTGCCTCTCGGCCTGCCAGTCGGGCCAGGGCGACATTCGCCTGGGAGAAGGGCTGCAGGGCCTGCGCAGCGCATTCAGCGCGGCCGGCAGCCGCAGCCTGGTGTCCGCGCTGTGGCAGCTGCCCGATAAAGCCTCGCAGCAGATCATCGAACTGTTCTATGCCTCCCTGCTCAAGGGCGCGCCGCGCGCCGAGGCCCTGCGCGCCGCCCGGCAAACCCTGCAGGCCGCTTACCCGCGCGACCCGCTCTTCTGGGCCGGGCTGGTGCTGGATGGCAGCCCCGGCCCGCTCTACCGGTTCAAACCCACCAGCTCGCTCAAAGTGGTCACGGTCAACTTCCGGGATTGGGGCTTGAACCCATCCGCGAAAAAGAAGCCGCCCGAAACCCCGGCCGAAATCGCCGAGAGCTATTACGATCAGGGCCTGGCCTTGCTGGATGAGGACAAGGCCGAAGACGCCTTACGCGCCTTTGACTCAGCCATTCGCCTGGCGGATGCGCCGCAGGAAACCGTCAGGCGGGCGCGCTACGAGAAGGCCGGGGCGCTGCGCTCGATGGGGAACCTGGCCAAAGCCGAGGCGGAGTATGGGCGCCTGCTGGAAGCGCCCGGGCTGCCCGAAAAAATGCGGCTGAACGCCCTGGCCGACCGGGGAACCACCTATATCCTGGCCAACCAGTTCGAGACCGCCATCCAGGATTTCAGCGAGGGGCTTGCCTCTCCCGGCATTGCCCCGGATGACAGCGCCTGGCTGCTGGTCAACCGCGGCAGCGCCTATCGCATGCTCGACCGGGAAAGCGAGGCGCTGGCCGATTTTAGCGCCGTGCTGTCGTTGGAGGAGGCTCCGCGCGAGCAGCGCTTCAAGGCGCTCTTAAACCGCGGAGATATTTACCGCCAGCAGGGCGAGAATGCCCTCGCGGTGGCGGACTTGAGCCAGGCGCTGGACCTAAAAGAAGGCAGCCCCACGGATATCGACGGGGTGATGCTCAGCCGCGGGCTGGCTTATTATGCCCTGAAGGATTACCCACACGCCATCCAGGATTTCAGCCTGCTGCTGCAAAACCAGGAGCTTGCGCCGCTTTACCAGCAGTTTTGCCTGTGCTTCCGCGCGCGCTGCTATCAAGAATCGGGCAGCAGCTCGCTGGCCGCCGAGGATTACCGCCGCCTGCTGACGCTGCCCGACCTGGGCGATGACTTCCGCGCAGAAGCCCGCCAGGCCCTGGGGCTGGACCCCTGAGAGGCGCTAGCAGCCGGGAATCCATGTCACAATGCGGTTGATTTTTATATATAATTGATCTGAATTACATTCATTCAAACCAACAGGGGGGCATCCCAGCCATGCAAAACCGAACCGTCCAAAACCAAACCACCCTCGCCCCGGCTCCCCAGGATGACCGCGTGCTGCCGGAAACCCGCCTGTTGGGCTGGTTCGTCAGCCCATTCCTGATCGCCGCGGCCTTTATCTTGCTGGTGCTGCCTACCCAAACCGGCGCGCTGTTTGCCTGGCCGATCAAACCGCCGGAAACGGCGATGATGCTGGGCAGCGCCTACCTGGGTGGGTTGTATTTCTTTATCCGAGTGATGATGGCCAGGCAGTGGCACACGATCAAGGCCGGTTTTCTGCCGGTAACCGCCTTTGCGTCCATGCTGTGCATCGCCACCCTGCTGCATTGGGACCGCTTTACCCCCGGGCATGTTTCCTTTATCGCCTGGGCCGGGGTCTACTTTGTGGCGCCATTCCTGGTGCTGGGCGTCTGGCTGCGCAACCGGCGCAGCGATCCTTTGACCCCCGCGCCCGGGGAGGCGCTGCTGCCCGGCTGGGTTCAATGGCTGATGCGCATTGGCGGAGCAGCCGGGATACTCCTGGGCGGCTACTTATTCATTCTGCCCGGCCAGGCGGGTGGGCTCTGGCCGTGGAGCGTTTCCCCGCTCACCGCCCGGGTGATCGCCGCCATGGTGATGCTGGCCGGCATCACCGACCTGGGGGTAGGCTTCGACCGGCGCTGGAGCGCAGCCAAAATCGGGCTGCAAACCCAGGCCATTTCCCTGGTATGGATGATGATCTCGGCCTTCCGCGATCTGGCCAGCTTCGATCTTTCCCGACCCGCCGCCTGGATCTACCTCACCGGGCTCGCCGCGCTGCTGATTGGCATCGCCGCCCTGCACGTATGGATGCCAGCCCGGCGAACGGAGGCCTGATGAACGGGCATGCGGTGGTGATCGGCGGGAGTATGGCCGGGCTGCTGGCTGCGCGGGTGCTGGCCGATCATTATCCCCGGGTCACCGTGGTGGATCGCGACCGCTTCCCGCAGGGACCTGAACCGCGCAAAGGACTGCCCCAGGCCCGCCACGTACACGTGCTGCTGTACCACGGGCAGGAATGCCTGGAGGCAATGTTTCCTGGCCTGCAGCAGGAATTGGAGCAGAACGGCGCGCCGCACGTCGACTGGCTGCAGGACGCCCGCTGGTTCTCCTTCGGCGGGTGGGCTCCGCGGGTCACCTCGAGCTACATCTCACACCCCTGCAGCCGCGATCTGCTGGAATGGATCATCCGCAGACGCCTGGCCGCGCTGAGCCGGGTCAGCTTTGTGGAGGAGCAGGAGGTGATCGATCTGATCGCCAACCCCGACCACACCCGCATTGAGGGGTTGATCTTGCGCAGCCGCGCCCACCCCGAACAAACCAGCCGCCTGGCGGCCGACCTGCTGGTGGACGCCAGCGGGCGCGATTCACGCACACCACGCTGGCTGGCCGAACTTGGGTACCCTCCACCCGCCGAAACCCTGGTGAACTCCTTTTTGGGCTACGCCACGCGCATCTACCGCAAGCCGGCGGTGGATCTGCCCTGGAAGAGCCTGCTGGTGCGCGGCACCCCCCCGGAAGAAAAACGCGGCGGGGTGATCAACCCGATCGAGGGCGAGCGTTGGATGGTCACATTGGCAGGCGCGGGGCGCGACTACCCGCCCACCGACGAAGCCGGCTTTCTGGAGTTCGCCCGCAGCCTGCCCGAACCGATCCTGTTCGAGGCCATCCGCGACGCCGAAGCGCTGAGCGGCGTGGTGGGCTATCGCAAGACGGAAAACCGCTGGCATCATTTTGAGCAGATGAAATCCTGGCCCGCCAACTGGATCGTGCTGGGCGACGCGGTGTGCGCCTTCAACCCGGTTTACGGCCAGGGCATGACCGCCGCCGCGATGGGCGCCTTGCTGCTCGACAAACGCCTGCGCGCGGCCGCTCCCGGCGGACCCGGCGGCGGTTTTGCCCACCGCTTCCAGGTGGAGCTGGCCAAAATCATCCAGGGGCCGTGGTTAATGGCCACCGGTGACGATTATCGCTACCGAGAGACCGAGGGTGGCAGCCGCGGCGCGGTGACGCGCATCCTGCACAGCTACATGGACGATGTCATCGCCTTAGCCAACCACGATGCGGACGTCTTCCGCCAGTTTTTTGAGGTTTTCCAACTGCTTAGCCCGGTATCGAGCATGTTCCACCCGCGCATCTGGTGGAAACTGCTCACGAAGCCTACATCCTCCCGGTAAGCCATTCCGGGTTCAAAAAAAGCGCTACGGCGGTCAAATCCACGGCGGCCAGGCGCAGGGCCTATTGCGCCAGGTTGATGTACAATGGAAGTATCATTGCTTGGCCGGGCCAACAGGCCGAACGGTCTCAGGAGGCGTGACAGGATGAACAATCAAGAATTGCACCAACTGCTCGAACAGCTCCACCAGGAAATTGAAGAAAACGACAACATCGACGAGAAAGACCGGGAGCTGCTGGGGCATATCAGCCGGGATATTCGCACGCTGCTGGAAAGCTCGGATGGCGAGCGCGAGCCGGCCTTTTCTATCGATTTAACCCGGATCGAAGAAACCATCCAGTTGTACGAGGTCAGCCACCCCACCCTGACGATCACCCTCAACCGGCTGCTGGCCATCCTCAGCAACGCCGGCATCTAAAAAGACTTACCATGCTCCGCCGTGTCCTCCTGTGCATCCTGCTCCTCTCGGCTGTGGCCGGCTGCGCTCCGCGCAAGAGCGCCGAATTTGGCATTTACCTGCTGCGCGGAGAAATGACCACATCAAGTTTCATGGCTGCCGATCTGGCCCGCCTCGACTTGCAGGACGACCCCGTGATCGCCAGCGCGGATATTGTGACATACAACCGCACGACCCACGAAATGGAGCTGACCACGGCTGCCTACCAGCGCTACCGGGATTTGTTTACCCTGCCGGTGGATGTGGACGGACTGCCTTTTGTGGTGTGCGTCGGGTCGGAGCGCATTTATCGCGGCGCGTTTTGGACGCCGCTGTCCTCGCTGATTTTTGATGGGGTGGTGATCCTGGACGACCTCGGTTCCAATGCACCCCGCGTGCAATTGTATTTGGGGTACCCATCGCCGCAGGCCTTCGGCGGCAGCGATCCGCGCGCTGACGAGCGAATTTTTAAGGCGCTTGAGGCTGCCGGAAAACTCGATTCGGGTTCATAATAGAACCAGGCGGAAAGATAGCCTTGGAGTGGCCAATTCAACGGATCACGGGGGCCGAAGGAATGCAAGCAGCCACGCGACAAGGTAATTCCAGGCAGAAAAGGGCGCCGTCCCTGTTTTTTCTGTTAGAATATATGTTCAATTTTTAAGCACATTCCAATAAGCGTTAGCCTGAACCCAGTCAATTTGGAGAACTATGGCGAAATTAATTACCACCGCAGAGCGCCTTTCACGCGCACATGCCCTCATCCAAAAAGCCCGCGATTTACCCGTGCCGGAGGACGGCGGCCGCTATGATTTTTCCTACGTGGCCAATATAAAAGATATGCTCCAGCAGGCGCGCGACCTGATCAAGTTCATCTCCTACTCGGTCAGCGCCACCCCAGAAATCAAGAAAGAAGTTGCCGACCTGGTCAAAGAGACCGAGCATGCTGAAATAGAGATCCTGCACGGCAGCTAAACCTGCCCGGGCGCCGGCGGGGGAAAAGTTGGGTTATAATTTGATCGTCGGTGCGTAAGACCCCATCTATATTCGATTGGTAAATATGCAGCCGTGGTAGCCAGGTCTCTTTACGCGGCCTGGCGCGGAAAAATTAGTGCTACACACAACAAGAGGATCATCATGCAGTATCGACAACTTGGTAATTTGGGCATACAGGTGTCCGCGTTGGGCTTTGGCGCCATGCGCCTGCCCTCTCTGGAAGACGGCAAGGTAGATTTAGAAAAAAGCGTGCCGATCCTGCGGCGCGGTATCGACCTGGGGATTAATTATATCGACAGCGCTTTCGTATACATCAACGGCACCAGTGAAGTGGCGGTGGGTCAGGCGATCAAGCCCTACCCGCGCGAGAAGCTTTACCTGGCGACCAAAATCCCGGTGCACACTGCCGAGGAAGCCAACCCGGCCACCTGGCGCAAAAAGCTGGATACCTGCCTGGAGCGGTTTGACACCCCTTATATCGACTTCATGCTCTTCCACGGGCTGAGCTGGACCGATTTCGAGACCTTCGTGAGCAAACCCGGCTCCACCCTGGACGAGGCGCGCAAGGCGCAGGCCGAAGGGCTGATCCGCCACATATGCTTCTCCAGCCACGACAGCGCCGAGAATATCGTCCGCCTGGTCGACACGGGCGAGTTCGCCAGCATGCTGGTGCAGTACAACTACCTCGACCGCCACAACGAGCCCGCCATCACCCGCGCCGCCGAAAAAGGCATGGGCGTGGTGATCATGGGCCCGGTCGCCGGCGGCCGCCTGATCACCCCCAACGGGGTGGTGACCGACGGGGATGGACAGCTCGAAATGCGCACGCCCGAACTGGCCCTGCGCTTCGTCTGGAATAACCCGGGGGTCAGCGTGGCCATTTCTGGGATGAACACTCTCCCGATGGTCGAAGAGAACGCCGCCGCGGGTGCGCGCGCCAGCGCTATGGACGAAAAAGAAAATGCCTTTGTCGTCGAACTGCTGGAACGCAACCAGAAGCTGGCCGACCTGTACTGCACCGGCTGCGCCTACTGCCTGCCCTGCCCCAACGAGGTCAACATCCCCGAGAATTTCCGCTATATGAACTGGTACCGCGTGTGGGGCATGGAAGAACAGGCCAAAGCCGCCTACGCCAAGCTCAGCGCGGCCGGGAACTGGATGCCCTACGGCAAGGTAGACGGCTTGAAGGCGGATGCCTGCCTGCAGTGCGGCGAGTGCGAGCCGAAATGCCCGCAGAACATCCACATCATCGACCAGCTCGAAGAAGTGGCCCGCACCTTAGGCGCATAAGCCTCTCCGCTCTCGCGGAGGTGTAATCACAGTTTCGCGTGTTTTTAGCCCCGGCCGGGGCTAAAAACACGCTTTGATTTTATCTGCCCGAGTCTGAAAGTCCTGAGATCTCAATCGCCCGGCGCGGCGTATAAAAAGAAGCGCCGGGAGGGGACCCATTCGGCCAGGTTGTCTATATAATGAATATACCATCCTCACCCAACCATGCGGAGCTGCCGTGAAACCACATATTCCACCCACCAAAGCGACCTTTATGCCGGTGCTCTTTTTCGGCCTTGTTTTCCTCTTCTTTTTCCAGTTGAGCGCCGATTTCATCGAGGCCATCTACACCTTTGGGCTGCTGGGAACCGACATTCCGCCCGAGATCGTCTGCGTGCTGCTCTTCTTCACCCCGCTGCTGCTGCTCTTCTTCGCAAAGCGCCTGCCGCACAATGCTATCCTGGCGCTGGCCGGGGGCGCAGGGGTAGCGCGCGCCCTGGCGGTGGGAATGACCCCGGCCGGCAAAATGCTGGTCAGCGGGGTGGGCACCGGTCTCCTGCTGGTGCTGCTGCCGGCCATCTTCGCCCATTTGCAGCAGGCGGATGACGCCGCCTCGCAGGAGATGGGACTGGGGTTGGCCCTGGGGGTAAGCGCCTCGGTGCTGCTGCGCGCGTTGGGCGCGGGGAGCGACTACGGGCTGCTGCACCCCTGGTTGAGCTGGCTGCTGGCGGTGGGTATGCTGGCCGTGCTGCCCTTCCTGGATCGCGGCGGCGGATTCAACATCAAGACCATGCCGCGGCGTGAAGTCGTGCGGGGCGCTTCTTTCGGCGACACGGCTGGGCTGAGCATTGGGTTGATGAGCACGCTGCTGCTGCTCTACTTTACCATCACCAGCCCGGTGGTGCTGGCGCGCTGGACCGGGATGGATTACCGCCTGGTGCTGCTGGCCCTGGCAGTCGCCACCGGCGTGTACCTGGCCGCGCTGCTCAACCAGCGCCTGGCTTTTTTGAACAAAACGCTGGTATTCACCTGGAATGCGCTTTTCCTGGTATCCGGCGTGCTGGCCATCCTGCTCAGCCAGGTGAGTTTTCCGGCGGCCGCCGGCGCTTTCCCCGTCGACCAGCCCGCCGCCACTTTCTGGCGCCAGCTGCCGATGTGGGTGATGATCGTGCTCAGCCCGGTGATCTTGCTGAATGCCATGCTGCTGGTGCGCGAACTGGCCGGGCGCAAGCCCTCGCCGCGCACGCTGGCGGGTGGTTTCAGCCTGGGGTCGCTGGTTTTCCTGCTGTTCGTCTTTGCCCAGGTCTTCACCACCGTCTATGACTATATCCCCGTGGTTGGCCCCTGGTTCCGCGACCGTTTCTGGCTGGTGTTCCTGCTGGCCGGGCTGGCGATGAGCCTGCCCCTGATGCTCTGGCGCGGCAGGTTCTCGGACGATTTTCCCAAGGTAATCCGCACCTGGGTGCTGCCGCTGGCGGTCGTCCCGCTGGGCGCGGCGCTGCTGTGGGCGGTCGCCACCACTCCCCGCCCGGCCGAGCCTGCCCAGGCCGCCGGGCTGCGCGTGCTCACTTATAACCTCCAGCAGGGCTACGACGCGGACGGGCAGCGCAGCTACCAGCAGCAGTTGGAAGAAGCCCGCGGGCTCAACCCGGACGTGGTCGGGCTGCAGGAATCGGACACGGCTCGCTTTGCCGGGGGCAACGCCGACCTGGTGCGCACCTTTGCCGAAGGCCTGGGCATGTACGCCTACTATGGCCCGCGCACGGTGACCGGCACGTTTGGCATCGCCCTGCTGTCGCGCTACCCGATCCTCAACCCGCAGACCTTCTTCATGTACAGCCAGGGCGAGCAAACCGCCGCGATCCTGGCGCAAATCGAGGTTAACGCCACCCCCTATAACATCCTGGTGACCCACCTGGGCAACGGCGGGCCGATCATCCAGCAGCAGCAGGTGCTGCAGCGCCTGCAGGGCTTGCCCAATGTGATCGCCATGGGCGATTTCAACTTTGACCTCGCCTCGGCGCAGTACACCCTCACCCGCCAGAGCCTGGATGACGCCTGGGAGCTGGCCGGTTCGCCCGTCGCCCAGGGGCTGAACAAAGATCATCTCATCGACCACATCTTCGTCTCGCCCGGCATCCAGGTGCTCAGCGCGGGTTACATCCTCGCGCCCATCTCCGACCACCCCGGGCTGCTGGCGGAAATAAAACCGTAGCGCCATGCCCCTCAATGCGCCAACCTTAAAATTTCCGATATTAATTACCGAATTATCTTGACAAAAAATCAATAGTGGTATAATTCGCAAATTATTCGTTTGCCGAAACCACGGCAAACGGGCATAAAACAGACGCGATGCAGATCGTTTAATATCAACAGCAACGCGCAGCGCTAAAATCTGCCGTTTGTTCGAAGATAATCAAAGCCATTTTCATAACCACTTCTGCGGGTCTGTTTGCCTATCTAAACGCCATTATTGTTATGATTCTTCTTCGCCAAAGGAGAAGTTACGCCATGTCAGAAGAGAGTGATCCCGTCCAGCGGGGACTTCCCCGCAAACAAGGTCTTTACGACCCCCAATTTGAACACGACTCCTGCGGTGCAGGCTTTGTGGTCAATATCAAAGGCGTGGTATCCCACGACATCGTCGAACAGGGCCTGACCATCCTGGATAACCTGGCCCATCGCGGCGCCTGCGGCTGCGAGCCAGATACCGGCGATGGCGCCGGGGTGCTCGTCCAGATGCCGCACGCCTTCCTGGTCGCCCGACTGCGCCGAATTGGGCTTCAGCCTGCCCGGCCCGCGCTATTACGGGGTGGGGATGATTTTCCTGCCCCAGGATGAAGCCCTGCGCCGCGATTTCGAGCAGCGCCTCGAGCAGATCGCCGAGGAAGAAGGCCAGCGCGTGCTGGGCTGGCGCACCGTGCCCACCGACGGCAGCAGCCTCGGCCCAACCTCCGGGTCTGCCCAGCCCTTGGTGCGCCAGGTTTTTCTCGAGCGCAGCCCGCTGATCAAAGACCGCATGTCTTTCGAGCGCAAGCTGTTCGTCATCCGCAAGCGCGCCGAGCAGAGCCATTCGCTATGCCGGGCTGCCTGGCGGCCGAGCAATTCTACATCTGCTCAGATGTCCTTCAAAACCATGGTCTACAAAGGCATGCTGACCCCCACCCAGGTGCGCCCCTTCTACCCCGAATTGTCCGACCCTGAATTTGACATCGGCCTTGGCGATGGTGCATTCGCGTTTCAGCACCAACACCTTCCCCTCCTGGGATCGCGCGCACCCTTACCGCTACCTGGCCCATAACGGCGAGATCAACACCCTGCGCGGCAACGTCAACTGGATGCACGCCGGAGCAGACCCGCTTCCAAACGGCGCTGTTCGGCAGCGACCTGCCCAAGATCCTGCCGGTGATCAACCCGGATGGCTCCGATTCGGCGATCTTCGATAACATCCTCGAACTGCTGGTGCTGGCGGGGCGCTCGCTGCCGCACGCCATGATGATGATGATCCCCGAGCCGTATGCCAACCACGAGAGCATGAGCGAGGAAAAGCGCGCCTTCTACGAGTATCACAGCTTCGATGATGGAGCCCTGGGACGGTCCGGCCTCGATCGTCTTCACCGACGGCGTCGGCATCGGCGCCACCCTCGACCGCAACGGCCTGCGCCCGTCGCGCTACTATGTGACCAATGACGACCGCGTCATCCTGGCCTCCGAAGTCGGCGTGCTGGATATTCCGCCCGAAAATGTGGTGCAGAAAGGCCGCCTTGAACCGGGACGCATGCTGTGGATCGACACCGAAGAAGGGCGCATCGTCAGCGATGAGGAGATCAAACACACCATCGCCTCGGCGCGTCCCTACCGCAAATGGCTGAAAGAATTTATGGTCGACCTGGAAGACCTGCCAGATCCGCCCGTCCCGCCCCTGGGCGGCATCGGCAAGGACCTGGAAGGCCCCGACCGCGACAAAGAAAGTGCTGCAGTACCAGCACAGCTTTTGGCTACACCTTTGAGGACCTGCGCCTGATCATCGGCCCGATGGCCAAAAATGGGATCGAACCGATCGGCTCGATGGGCAACGACACCCCCCTGGCGGTGCTTTCAGACCGGCCGCAGCTGCTGTTCAACTACTTCAAGCAGCTCTTTGCCCAGGTGACCAACCCGCCCATCGACGCCATCCGCGAAGAAATGGTCACCTCCACCGAGGTCATGATCGGCTCGGAGCAGAACCTGCTCGAGCCGCGCCCCGAAAACTGCCGCCAGATCAAGCTCAAAACCCCGATCCTGACCAACGAAGAGCTGGAGAAGCTGCGCCATCTCAACCGGCTCTACTTCCGCACCGCCACCCTGCCGATCCTGTTCAACCCGGCGGAAGACGGCGCCGGGGATGGAACGGGCGCTGGAAGAGCTCTACGCGCGCGCCGACCAGATCATCGCCAACGGCGAGGCCAATATCATCATCCTCTCGGACCGCGGCATCGATCAGGAGCACGCCCCGATCCCGGTGCTGCTGGCGGTCGTCGGGCCTGCACCACCACCTGATCCGCAACGGCACGCGCACCCAGATCGGCCTGGTGGTCGAATCTGGCGAACCGCGCGAGGTGCATCACTTTGCCATGCTGATCGGCTACGGCGCGGTGGCGATCAATCCCTACCTGGCCTACGCCACGATCGAAGAGATGATCAACCAGGGGCTGCTGACCGATATCGAGTACGACGAAGCCGCCAAGAAATATACCAAGGCGGTGGTCAAAGGGGTGGTCAAGGTGCATCTCCAAGATGGGGATTTCCACCATCCAGAGCTACTGCGGCTCGCAAATTTTCGAAGCGGTGGGTCTCGAATCAGGGTTTTGTCGACAAATACTTCACCTGGACCCCCTCCCGCATCGGCGGGGCGGGCATCGAGGTGATCTCCCGTGAGGCGGCTATGCGCCATGCCCATGCTTTCCCCGAGCGCCCGATGAACGGGCACACCCTGGAAGTGGGCGGGCAGTACCAGTGGCGCGAAGATGGGGAGCGCCACCTGTTCAACCCCGAAACGGTGTACAAGCTGCAGCAGGCCTGCCGCAACAACAATTTCAAGCAGTTCCAGGACTACACGCGGCATGATCGACGACCAGTCGCAGCGGCTGCAACACCCTGCGCGGTCTGCTCGAGTTCAAATTCGACCGAGCCGCCCATGCCAATTGAAGAGGTCGAACCGGTCGAGTCGATCGTGCACCGCTTCAAATCCGGGGCCATGTCATACGGCTCGATCAGCAAAGAAGCCCACGAAGCCCTGGCGATTGCCATGAACCGCATCGGCGGGCGCAGCAACACCGGCGAAGGCGGCGAAGACCCGGCGCGCTATATCCTGGATGACAACGGCGACTCGCGCAACAGCGCGATCAAGCAGGTGGCCTCGGCGCGCTTTGGCGTCACCAGCAATTACCTGGTCAACGCCCGCGAGCTGCAGATCAAGATGGCCCAGGGAGCCAAACCCGGCGAAGGCGGGCAGCTGCCCGGCAAGAAAGTCTATCCCTGGATCGCCAAAGTGCGCCATTCGACGCCCGGCGTGGGGCTGATCTCGCCCCCGCCGCATCACGATATTTACTCCATCGAAGACCTGGCTCAACTGATCCACGATCTGAAGAACGCCAACCCCCAGGCGCGCATCAATGTAAAACTGGTCTCCGAAGTGGGGGTAGGCACGGTTGCCGCCGGGGTGGCCAAGGCTCACGCCGATGTGGTCCTGATCAGCGGGCACGACGGCGGCACCGGCGCCTCACCGCAAACCAGCATCAAGCATGCCGGTCTGCCCTGGGAACTGGGCCTGGCGGAAACCCACCAGACCCTGGTGCTCAACGATCTGCGCAGCCGCATCGTGGTGGAAACCGATGGCCAGCTCAAGACCGGACGGGATGTGGTAATTGCCGCCCTGTTGGGCGCGGAAGAATTTGGCTTTGCCACCGCCCCGCTGGTGGTGCTGGGCTGCGTGATGATGCGCGTCTGCCACATGGACACCTGCCCTACCGGCATCGCCACCCAGAACCCCGAACTGCGCAAGAACTTCACCGGCGACCCGGCCCATGTAGTCAATTTCATGCACTTTATCGCCCAGGAAATGCGCGAATGGATGGCCAAAGCTGGGCTTCCGCACGCATCGATGAGATGGTCGGGCGCACCGACATGCTCGAACCGCGCCTGGCGGTCGATCATTGGAAGGCTAAGGACATCGATCTTTCGGCGCTGCTTTACCAGCCGCAGGTGCCCGACAGCGTCGGCCGCCGCTGCACGATCGCCCAGGATCACGGTTTGGACGATACGCTCGACTCCAGTTCCTGCTGGAGCTGTGCCAGCCCGCCATTCGAACGCGGCGAGCGTGTCGAAGTGGATATGCCCATCCGCAACATCCACCGCGTGGTGGGCACCCAGGTGGGCAGCGCGGTCACCCGCGCTTGGGGCCCGGATGGCCTGCCCGACGATACGATCCACATGCGTTTTCCACGGCTCGGCCGGGCAGAGCTTTGGCGCCTTTATCCCGCGCGGGGTGACCCTCGAGCTGGAAGGCGATTCGAACGACTATATCGGCAAGGGCCTTATCCGGCGGCAAGATCATCGTTTACCCGCCCGAGGGCTCGACCTTTGCGCCCGAAGAGCAACATCATCATCGGCAACGTCGCCTTTTACGGCGCGACCAGCGGCGAGGCTTACATCCGCGGGGTGGCCGGCGAGCGCTTCTGCGTGCGCAACAGCGGCATGCAGGCTGTGGTCGAAGGGGTGGGCGACCACGCCTGCGAGTATATGACCGGCGGCAGAGTGGTGGTGCTGGGCAGCACCGGGCGCAATTTCGCCGCGGGTATGTCGGGCGGGCTGGCCTTACGTCATCGATTGGGATGGCGATCTTCGAGCGCCAATGCAACCACGAGATGGTCGACCTCGAACTGCTGGAGCGATCCGGCAGAGATCGCGGAAGTGAAAGCGCATGATCCACACCCATGCCGAACTGACCGGCAGTTTGCTGGCCTACCGCATCTTATCCAACTGGGATGAGACCCTGCCTCGCTTCTTGAAGGTGATCCCGAAAGATTACAAACGCATGCTGCAGGCTTTCCGGGATGTGGAAGCCGCCGGGTTGAGCGGAGACGAGGCGGTCATGGCTGCCTTCGAGCATAAACATCCAGCGATGCGATGCGCGTCAGCGGGAATTGAGATAGAGGGTACCAGTTATGGGAAAACCAACCGGATTTATTGAATATCGAACGGGAACTGCCGACCGACCTTCCGCCCCGAGGAACGGATCCTGCATTGGAAGGAGTTTCACCGCCCCTTCCCGGAAGAAAAACTGCAGCGCCCAGGGCGCGCGCTGCATGGACTGCGGCATCCCCTTCTGCCACACCGGCAAATTGATGAACGGGATGGCCTCCGGCTGCCCGATCAACAACCTGATCCCCGAATGGAACGACCTGGTTTACCGCGGATTGTGGCGCCAGGCGCTGGACCGCCTGCGCAAAACCAATAACTTCCCCGAGTTCACCGGGCGGGTCTGCCCGGCGCCCTGCGAGGGCTCCTGCACCCTGGGGATCAACGACCCGCCGGTGACGATCAAGAACATCGAGCACGCCATCATCGAAAAGGGCTACGAAGAAGGCTGGATCGTGCCCGAACCGCCCGCCGTCCGCACCGGCAAGAAAGTGGCCGTGGTGGGCTCGGGCCCTTCGGGGTTGGCCTGCGCCGATCTGCTCAACCGCGCCGGCCACAGTGTGACGGTTTTCGAGCGCGCCGACCGCATCGGCGGGCTGCTGATGTACGGCATCCCCAATATGAAGCTGGATAAACAGATCGTGCAGCGCCGCATCGATCTGATGGCTGCTGAAGGGGTCAACTTTGTGACCAGCACCGAGGTCGGCAAGAATTATCCCGCCGAGAACCTGTCCAGCGAGTTCGATGCCGCCGCGCTGTGCGGCGGGGCGACCAAGCCGCGCGACCTGCCGATCGAAGGCCGCGCAGCTCAAGGGCATCCATTTTGCCATGGAATTTCTGCATGCCAATACCCGCAACCTGCTGGGCGGTTCGCTGCAGCGACGAAGATATGCGTCACCATCTCGGCGCGCGGCAAGGATGTGATCGTCATCGGCGGCGGCGATACCGGCACCGACTGCGTGGGCACCTCCCTGCGCCACGGCTGCCGCAGCCTGACGCAGTTTGAAATTCTCGCCCAGCCGCCGCTGAACGCGCCAGCCCGATAATCCCTGGCCCGAATGGCCGAAGGTCTTCAAGGTGGATTACGGCCAGGAAGAGGCCGGCGGCCGTCTTTGGGCGCGGATCCGCGCATCTTACGACATCATGACCAAACGCTTTGTCGGCGACGAAAACGGCCAGGTCAAAGAAATCCATACCGTGCAGATCGAATGGGTGGTGGGCGCCAACGGGCGCATGGCCCCGCAGGAAATCCCCGGCACGGAAAAAGTCTGGCCGGCGCAGCTGGTGCTGCTGGCGATGGGCTTCCTCGGCCCGGAAGACCAGATGCTTGGGCCAGTTCAACGTGGAGCGCGATGAGCGCAGCAACGTGCGCGCCGATCATGGGCAAATTCGCCACCAACATCCCAGGGGTCTTCTCCGCCGGCGATATGCGCCGCGGGCAGAGCCTGGTGGTGTGGGCCATCCACGAAGGCCGCGGCGCGGCGCGCGAGGTGGACCGCTACCTGATGGGCGAGACCCAGATCCACGGGTAGAAACCCCGGATTCAATCCTCCATCCAATCCTCCCCTGCCGCTCGGCAGGGGATTTTTTTGGGTTAACCCCCTCGATTAATGCATTTACCTCATGCGCTTAACCCCCTCGTTTTCGTATATTTAGTTCATCCAGGCACAAGAAATAAACGCTCCGCACCCGGCGGAGCATCGAGGAGAGTGAAATGATCGCAATGAGCATGCAAAACGTATCTGTCAACAGCCATCAAAATTCGAGCAGCCCAACCCAACTCAGCGCCGGCGACCTGGATGCATTCAATGCCGTCGTTGTGGCCCACCAGGATGCCGTGTATCGCCAGGCGCTGTGGCTGCTGGGTGAACCCGAGGCCGCCGAAGACGCGACCCAGGAAGCATTCATCCGCGCGTATCAAAAAATCAATTCATTTCACGGCGGCCCCTTCCGCCCGTGGATTTTACGCATCGTCAGTAATTACTGCATCGACCAGCTGCGCCGCGCCAAAGTGCGCCCAAGCATCCCCTTGGAGCTGTACGACGAGAATGACGACGAAATGGAAACCCCCTTCTGGATGAAGGACCCGTCCGCGCCGGTCGAAGAAATCATCGCGCGCAAAGAACAAGGCGCGGTGATCCGCCGCTGTCTTGCCAACCTGTCAATGGATTACCGCAATGCGATCATCCTGGCAGACATCCAGGAACTGGATTACAGCGAAGCCGCGGCGGCGATGGGCGTTTCGATGGGTACTTTCAAGAGCCGCCTGTTCCGCGCACGCCTGCAGGTGCAGCGCCAGCTCAAGCAGTATGAGCCCAGCGGGATGCCCCTGGCGCATTGAAATCTTGCGGGTCAGCCCTGGTTTTTCCGGAGAAAAGCCAGGGCGTCCTCCAGCTTAGGCAGGGCAGGGATTGCACCCATTTTGGTGCAGGTCAGCGCGCCAACCGCCACGGCAAAACGCAGCGCGTCGCGCACCACCTCCTGGTCCACCCGCGCCAGAGAACCGCACTTCTCGCGTTCGGGCAGCAGGCGGGTGATCATCGCGGCCATAAAGCCATCCCCCGCCCCGGTGGTCTCGACCACCTGCACCGGGATCGCGGGAAGTTCGATGCGGTAATCGCCGTTGGTAACCAGGGCGCCGTTTTCACCCTGGCTGACCACCAGCAGTTCCACCCCGCGGTCGAGCACCGCGCGAATGCCTTCCTCCAGGCCGGCGTGCCCGCTGGCCACTTGCCATTCTTCCTGGCTGATCTTGGCCAGGTGGCAGAAGCGGAACGCATCGCGGATCACCTCCTGGGCGCGCTCCACCGACGGCCAGAGGGTGGGCCGATAATTGGGATCGTAGCTGATCATCAGCCCGCGCTCGCGGGCCAATTCCAGCGCGCGGTACTGGGCCTGGGCAGCCGGCGGATTGATCAACGAAATCGAACCGTAGTGGAAGCAGCGTGCCCCATCGAACATCGCCGGGGTAATTTCCTCCGGGCGCAGCATCATATCCGCGCCCGGGTTGCGGTAAAAGCACAGATCCTTATGCCCATCGTCCCACACCGACGTAAACACGCTCGTGGTGCGCGCCTGTGCGTCCACCAGCAGGCAGGTAGTGTCTACCCCCACGTCTTCCAGCGTCTGGCGCAGAAACACGCCAAAGGGGTCGTCGCCCACCTTGCCGGCGAAACCGGCGGAAAGCCCCAGACGCTGCAGGGCCACCGCCACGTTGGCCGGCGCGCCGCCTGGCGCTTTGATAAAGCCCGGCGCATCCGCCAGGGAAACATTGGGTTGTGTGGCGACAAACTCGACCAAAAGCTCGCCCATGCAGATCACATCTACCATACAGAACCTCCCCAATCATTATGCGCGGTCTGGTAAATTCTAGTTGAATTCCCCCATGAAGGGCATCCGCCAGAGAATAGAAAGTTATTTTTTTGACCAACCACACGATTTTGTTCAAGCGTAGGTTGGGTTGAGGGGCGCAGAGGCAAACAACCGGCCCGCTCCCGTACGCCCCGAAACCCAACATTCCGCGAGGATGTTGGGTTTCGCTTTGATACAGGATGGCCACAAGCCTGAACCAAACGCTCAACCCAACCTACGCTGCAGAAAATTGTAGGTTGGGTTGAGGGGCCAAAGAGCAAACAATCGGCTGCTGATCATGTGCCCCGAAACCCAACAATCTGCGAGGATGTTAGGTTTCGTCCGGATTTAATTTTCCCGGCTGTTGAGCACGCTGACTTGCTGCGCATCCTCGACCAGCAGGCGCAGATCGCTGCCGTCCCGCCGCAGGCTCCAGACGGCCCCGCCGACGCCGGCCAGCACCAGGCGCTCGCCGTCCGGGGTCCAGGCCAGCCGGTTGGGGGAGATGCGCGCGGCCAGGCGGATGGCCGGAGCAGTTTCCAGCCCGGCCGGAGAGCTAAACCGCAGCAGGCAGCCCTGGCTGCCGCTCGAAGCACCCGTGGGGCATTCGACAAAAGCAATTTCATCCCGGCTGGGCGCCCAGGCCGCCGCCAGGGCAATTTTATCCGCCAGAGAGAGCAATCGCTCGGTGCGGGTGGCCGCATTCACCAGCAAAACTTGCGGATAGATGGCCGGCGGTCCAAACTGCACCAGGAAATACAGATAGGCGCTGTCCGCCGACCAGCCCAGCAGCCCACCGCCCACCTTATGGCTCACCAACGGCCACTGCGCGCCAGTAGCCCGCTCCTGCAGGCTGTAGCGGCAGTTGCCCTCGATCTCATAGCTGATCACGCAGGTAGCCCAGTAGCGCCCGTCGGGGGATTGGGAGAGATCCACCGATTCGGGGACGGCCTTGTCCTCTCCGCCGGCCAGGTCGAGCACGCGGTGGTTTGCGAGGGTATCGGCCTCGAAGACCGCCGCGCTCTCGCCCACCACACGCCGCTCGCGCACATAGGCGAGGTGACCCTCGTCCAGCCAGCGCAGGCCGGTTTCCAGGTAAGCGTCGCCGCGGCCCACCAGGTCGCGCGTGCTGCCGTCCGCCAGGCGCAGCAGGCGCACCACGCCATCTCGGCCGCCATCCCGGAGGGCGATATAGGCCGCGCTCTTCCCGTCCGGCGAGGCGGCGTACTCGCTGACCGTCCAACCGGGTGGCTCGGCGCTCAGGGGCTGCCGGCTGCCGCCGGCTTCATACAGCCATAAGCTGCCTGCGTGCAAGAACAGGATGCGAAAGGGGCGGCCGGTGTAAGGCGGGTCGGTCGGCACAGGCGTGGAGGTGGCCTTGGGCAGGGGCGCAGGCGCGGCAACAGAGGTTGGGCTCGGCTGCCCGCCTGGGCCTGGTGTGCAGCCCGCCAGCCACCAGACTACCCCGGCCAGCAGAACCAGGAAACGCAGGTATCTTTTCATCGGGTCGATCTCATCTTCACAGGTCCATTATAATTGCCCCGCACGCCACCATCCACGCGGCGCAACTTTTTTAGATATACCTGCGTATTCTAATCAGATCGTGTTTCACTCATCTCGATAGACCCAAGGAAATCAACATGTACCCTTCACCCATTTACCGTATCTCACTGGGCCTGACCATCCTGCTGACCCTCGCCGCGTTTGTCACCCTGCTGACCAGCCTGGGAACTTTGATCAGCGGTTGGGGGCAGCAGCCGGCCCTGGCGCTGCTGCCCTGGAAACCCCTGCTGTGCCTGGCGCTGGCCGCACTCAACTGCACCCTGCGCACACGCCTGATCGTACGCCGCAGGACCGCGTGACCTGCATTTCATTCGAAAGCTCCACCACCCGGGCAGGTGAATCCCGGGCGATGGCATCCGACCACTCTCTCCCTCCCTGCTCCGCGCCAAAAAACACCGCGGAGCAGGGGCGAAAAGCTTTTGTGAGGTGTCAGTCCGCGGTAACGAACGGATCTAACACCTTACCTTCTATTAAAGTCCCCGCCGGTAAAACCCCGGGCTAATTTCGTGGCGTTAAACCGAATAAATTGGCTACAATAAATCTGATATTCATCCACGTTTTGCATGGAGGATCGGAACAGCCAATGAGCACCCAAAGCGCGATGATCAACAACAAACGCGAGATTTTCGGTTGGGCGATGTACGACTGGGCCAACAGCGCCTTTTCGACCACCGTGGTGACCGTCTTTCTCGGTCCATACCTCACCTCCATCACCAAGGCCGCGGCGGATGCCAACGGGTTGATTTATTTACTCGGCGTGCCCATCCGCTACAACTCGTTTTTCACTTACCTGATCTCCGCCTCGGTGCTGCTTCAGGTGACCTTCCTGCCCATCCTGGGGGCGCTGGCCGATTACTCACACCTGCGCAAGCGCCTGATGCAGTTGTTCTGTGTGATCGGCGCGTCCGCCACCATCGCCATGTTCTTTTTACTGCCCGGCGGGCATTGGTTTGGCGGCCTGCTCTTCCTCATCGCCAACCTTTCCTTTGGCGCCAGCATCGTCTTTTACAATTCCTACCTGCCCAACATCGCCGATGAAGCCAACCGCGACCGGGTCTCGTCCTACGGCTGGGCGATGGGCTACCTGGGCGGCGGCTTGCTGCTGGTAATCAACCTGATCCTATATCTCTTCGCCGATAAAATTGGCCTGACCAGCGGGTTGGTGGCGCGCATCAGCCTGGCCTCGGCGGGCTTCTGGTGGTTTGGTTTTGCACTGATCACCTTCGCCACCCTGCGCCAGCGCCACCCGGTGCGCCCGCTGCCCGCCGGCGAGACCTATTTCACCATCGGCTTCAAACAACTGGCCACCCTGATGAACGTGCCATCCTCCACCATCACCCTGCTGATGATGCTGCCCCTGGCCATCCCTATTTTGCTCCTGCTGCGTCTGCCGGTGTTCATCGCCCTGCTGCCGGGGGCCGGGCCGGTGGCGGTGATGGTCATCTTCATCGCACGAAAATCGCACACCCTGCCCGAAGCGATGAAATTCCTGGTGGCCTACCTGTTCTACAACGACGGCATCCAGACAGTCATCGCCGTGTCGGCCATTTTTGCCGCCGAAGAGCTGGGCTTTTCCTCGACCAACCTGATCCTGGTCATCCTGATGATCCAGTTCGTCGCCTACCTGGGCGCCACCGGTTTTGGCTGGCTGGCCGGGCGGATTGGCGCCAAGCGCACCGTGTTGATCAGCCTGGTGATCTGGAGCGCCACGGTGATCTATGCCTACGCCGGGATGAAAAGCACCGCCATCTTGTTGGGCATGGAGCAGCGCCAGCTTGAATTCTGGGTGTTGGGTTTTATCATCGCCCTGGTGCTGGGCGGCAGCCAGGCGCTCAGCCGCAGCCTGTTTGCCCAGATGGTCCCAGAAAACCAGGAGGCCGAATTTTACAGCTTTTATGAAATCAGCGAGCGAGGCACCTCCTGGATGGGCACCCTGATCTTCGGCCTGGTCAACCAGATGTTTGGCAGCCTGCGTGTCGGCATCGTTTCGGTGATCCTATTTTTTATCATTGGACTGATCCTGCTGCCTTTGGTCAACGTGCCCAAAGCTATGCAGCAGAAGCAAGAACAAGCCCGACCAGTCATTAGCGGTTAACCGCGAACGCGGAGGAACCCCGCGAGCGACGCGGGCGAAAGGAGAACTCAGGATGACAGCCCAATCTGTTGGCATCCTCCACCCCGGCGAAATGGGCATCTCGATTGCCGCCGCCGCACAAAACAGCGGGAACCGCGTATTTTGGGTTTCCGCGGGACGGGGAGCCGCCACCCATGCCCGTGCGGAGAAGCACGGTCTGCAGGACGCGCACACCCTGGAAAATCTTTGCACGCAGTGCCAGGTGCTGCTCAGCGTCTGCCCGCCGCACGCGGCCGAAACCCAGGCCAGAGCCGTGCTGGCCGCCGGTTTCAGCGGGCTTTACCTGGATGCCAACGCTATCTCGCCGCAGCGCGCCGAAGCCATCGGCCAGGCTTTCGCCCAGGCCGGAGCGGGCTTTGTGGATGGGGGTATCATCGGCGGGCCGGCCTGGAAGCCCGGCAGCACCTGGCTGTATTTATCTGGGCAGCGCGCGGCGGAGGTGGCCGCGCTCTTCACCGCCGGCCCGCTGGAGACCTCGCTGCTGGGCGAGAGCATCGGCACCGCCTCGGCCTTGAAAATGTGTTTTGCCGCCTATACCAAAGGCTCCACCGCGCTGCTGAGCGCGGTGCTGGCCGCCGCCGATAACCTGGGCGTAGCCGCTGACCTCAACCGGCATTGGGCGATGAACGAGCCCGCCTTCCCCGAACAGGCCGCCCAGCGGGTGCGCGGGGTGACTGCCAAAGCCTGGCGTTTTTCGGGCGAGATGGAAGAAATTGCCGCCACCTTTGAGCAAGCTGGGCTGCCGGGAGGTTTTCACCAGGCCGCCGCCGAGGTTTACCGGCGCATGGCCGGCTACAAGGATGCCCCGGCCTTACCGCCGCTCGAGGACGTGCTGGAAGATTTGCACGGCTGAGCCTCATCTGGTCACCGTGGCCAGCCCGTTGATCACATAGCGCGCTCCCGGCTCATCCTGGACGTGCATACCGCGCTCCCCGGCTTTCGCGGCAGGCAATTACGGCTGCAGCTCGGGGGTCGCCCAATAGGCCGCCGGCGCAGTTTCCCAATCCGGCATGCTCAGCCCGCCCGGGTCGTAGGCAACCTGGCCGGCGCGCAAGGTGAGCGCGCACTCCAGTTTTTGCCGCCCGCGCAGGCGCGCGCCGCCGCAGTCGCTGAAGCCAAAATCACCCTCCCGCAGGCGCAGCACGGCCACATCCGCCCCGGCCCCCGGGCTGAGCGTACCCAGTTCGGGCCGCCGCAGCACCTCGGCCGGCCGGGAGGTTGAGCGCCAGATCACATCCGTCAGCGACATGCCGATATTGAGAAACTTGGACATGGTTTCCAGCAGGCTTACCACCGGGCCGTTGATGTTGGCCATATGCAAATCGGTGGAGATCGTGTCGGGCGGGAAACCCCCGCGGAAAGCCGGCACGGCGTTGCGGAACCAGAAACTGCCCGCGCCGTGCCCCAGGTCAAAGATCACCTGGCGTTCGCGGGCAGCAAACATAAAGTCGTTCACCCGCCCGTCGGTGGCCAGGATGGGAAACTGCTGGGCGAATACGTGGGTATGGATGTCGCCCGGCCGCAGCATCTTCAAAATCAAATCGGGATAGGGGCGCTGCGGGGGGCGCGGCCAGAAATCGACCATCACCGGCAGGCCGCACAACTCGGCGGCTTCCAGCGCGCGCTCCACCGAGGTCCACGGCCGGTGAGCCGCGTCCCAGGGCAGGCGCGTCCAGTAATGAGCGGTTTTGATCCCCACGATCGTACGCGGGTAGGCCCGCGCCAGGCTGGCCGCAATGTGCGGCTGCAAATCGGCCTCGGTCTGCTCCGATTCGGCGTCGACCATCCCGCTGCAGGCAATGTTTAAAGACGCCAGGATGCGCACCCGGGATCGGTCAATCGTACCTTCCTTGAAATCCACGAAGTGCTTCCACCCGGCCGTGCCGGTGTCCACCGCGGTGGTTACCCCTGCAGCCAGCAGGTGCGCGTCGGCGTGCACGCTTTCCACGTAACTCTTGGGCGTGACCCGGAAGGGGTAGATATGCGTGTGCAGGTCAATCAGGCCGGGGGTCACCAGCAGACCGCTCACATCCACCACCCGCGCCGCCTCCGGGGCCTGGATTGCGGGCGCCACGTTGACAATCTTGCCGCCGCCGACCGCCACATCCATGCGGCCATCGATGCGGTTGGCCGGGTCGATCACCCGCCCACCCTTCAAAATCATTTCCACAGGCTGCTCAACGTTGATCATCAGGCCTCATTTCTTGTGCAGATCGTTCTGGTAAAAAGCCGTGCCGGGTCTTGATATCCCTGCCTCCGCTGACCGCTGACCGCTGACCGCTGACCGCTCTAATTATAGTTGATCGTCCAAAACAAAAAAAACCGCCCACAGCGGTTGGCTGAAGGCGGCTGGTCAAAATCAAGCTGTACCGATCAGCGGCTTACCCCAAGGGGTTGGTCCTGGCTCGAGCGTCCCGACGGAAGGGGCACTTCAATTGCCCAGGTCAGGCCAAACGTAATCGCCAGGTAGGAGAAAATTCCTTTTCTATCCATCTTTGTCCACCTCGACATCGATTTTCTCAACTGAAATCAGCGGAAACCCCAGGTTATACAGTTTTTGCAGCACCCCTTGCACAGCCGCCTGGTCGGGCAGCAGGCCGGTGAGCACAATCAACGGGTTTCCGCTGGCATCCTTTTCCGCGGAGAGAGTCAATTCTTCGAAGTAACCGGCCCAGCGCTCGCTGAGGATTCCTGACACACGAATACAGTAGCTGCCGGGCTGGTCAATGCTCAATTTTGGACTCATTCACGCCTCCTTGTTTATCACGCATACAGGATAACATTGCGGCGGATAGTGAGCATCGGGTAAAGGGGTTAATCGGGAGGGTTAAAATCAATATATACTCTATGAATAGGATGCTAAAATTTTCCCATGCTGCCGGTTTTGCTGCGCACCAAGCTGTTCCCCCCACCCCAGCGCCCCGCCTGGGTTCTCCGCCCGCGCCTGTTGAAACGGTTGAACGATGGGCTGGCGCAGGGCTGCCCGGTCACCCTGGTGTCGGCCCCGGCCGGGTTTGGTAAAACCACCCTGGTGGTGGAATGGCTGGCGGATCTGGGTTTGGTGCGCAACAGCACGCGCGCCTCGCGGCATAAACTGGCCTGGCTTTCCCTGGATTCGGGCGATAACGACCTGCGCCTGTTTCTTTCCTACCTGATCGCCGCCCTGGAGAGCGTGAAGCCGGGGGTGGGCCAGGCGCTGCAGGGGATGCTGACCAGCGTGAACCTGCCCCCAGCCGCGGCCTTGCTGCTGCCCTTGATCAACGATCTATCCGAGAGCGAGCAGCCCTTCCTGCTGGTCCTCGACGACTATCACAACCTGCAGGACCTGGCGATCCACGAAGCGCTGGCCTACTTCCTCGATCACCAACCGCCAGGCATGCATACCGTCATCACCACCCGGCTGGATCCGCTCCTGCCGCTGGCGCGCTGGCGGGCGCGCGGGCAGCTCACTGAGATCCGCCCGGCGGACCTGCGCTTCACCTCCGGTGAGGCGGCCGAATTCCTCAACCACTCGATGTGTCTCGAGCTGAGCGCGGCGGATATCACCGCCCTGGAAGAACATACCGAGGGTTGGATCGCCGGGCTGCAGATGGCGGCCATTTCGCTGCAGCAGGCCGAGTCCAGCGCCGAGCCGGGCGGGGTGGAGCAATTCATCCACAGCTTTGCCGGCGACGACCGCTTCGTGCTGGATTACCTGATGGATGAAGTGCTCAACCGCCAGTCGGAAGATGTGCAAGAATTCCTGCTCAAAACCTCGGTGCTGGAACGCTTCAACGGCGCGCTGTGTGAAGCATTGCTGGATAATGATGGGCCTGCGCCGCCCGGCGAGCTGTCTGAGCCCGGCTGCGCCGCATCGACGCCGCCGCTGGGGGCCGCGCCGGTCCACCCCATCCTGGCGCACCTCGATCGCGCCAACCTTTTTCTGGTGGCGCTCGACAACCGCCGGGAATGGTACCGCTATCACCACCTGTTTGCCGAGCTGCTGCAGTATCGCCTGAAAGTCACCCACGGCCTGGGCGAGGCAGCCGGGTTGAAGTGCCGGGCCAGCCGCTGGTTTGATGAGCATAACCTCCCCGATGAAGCCGTGCATTACGCCCAGATAGGCGAAAATTGGGATCTCAGCGGCCAGATTATCGCTAAACACAGCCAGAATATGATTCGCACCGGGGAGGTCGCCACCCTGCTGCACTGGCTGCACGGCATGCCTGAAGAAGCGATCCGCGCCAACCCGGTGCTGCTGCGCGATTACGGTTACGCGCTGGTCAGCAGCGGTAAACTCAATGATGGGGAAGAATACCTGCAGCTGGCGGAACAGGCTTTTTCCGAGCAGCCCGACCCACTGGGCGCCACCCTGGTTTTTGCCTCGCATATCGCCCTGTTCCGCGGCGACTACCCCAGGCAGATCAGCCTGGCGCGCCGGGCGCTGGATCTGCTGGACCCAAGCAATCTCTGGGTGCGCGGCTCGGCCGCCCTCAGCCTGGGGTTGGGTTTATGCCACGATAACCAGATCGACCTGGCCGAACCGGCATTCAAAGAAGCTTACGAGACCGGGCTGAAAGCCAAAGGCGCGCGCACCTGCATTAATGCCCTGGCCTACCTGGGACGGCTCAATGTTCTCCACCTGGATTTTGCCCAGGCCGAGAGCTATTTCAAGCAGGCATCCGCTTTTTCAATAGAAGGGCGCGGCTTTCCGTCCTACGACCTGCCCTTGTTCGACCTGGCCATGCTGTATTACGAGCAAAACGACCTCGACCAGGCCATGGACTGTATCGAGCGGGGCATGCAGGCCAACCAGCAAAGCGCCAGCGCCGAAATGCGCTCCTACGGCCTGCGCCTGACCGCCCGTATCCAGCAGTTGTTCGGCGATTCCGCCGCGGCCTTCGAAAACCTGGACAAGGCCGTGTTGATGGCCGGCGAGTTCAACCTGTCGCCGCTCACCCTCAGCCTGAATGCGGCCCTGCAGGTGCAAATGGCGCTGACCGCCGGCGACCTGGCGGGCGCCCAGCGGGCCGGCCCGCACGTGACCAATTCGCTGGGCATGTATGCCTTCTATTTTTATCCCGAAACCCTGCGCGCGCAGTTGATGATCGTTCTCGGCCAACCCGACCAGGCCCTGGAACTGCTCCAGCCGGTGCTCGAGCGGGTCGCCCAGCCCGGATGGGGGTTTGCCCGCCTGCAGGTGCGCGTGCTCCAGGCGCTGTGCGCCAGGGATGCAAAAATTGCCCTGGCCTTTCTGGATGAAGCCCTGGCGCTGGCGCAGCCCGCCGGGGCTATGCGCACCTTCCTCGACCTGGGCGAACCGATGCGCGAGATGCTGATCGCCTCTCGCCACAAAATTAACCCGGCTCACAGTGCCTATGCCGAGCGGCTGATTGCCGCCTACCCCGTCAAATCCGTCGCAGCCCAGCCGGCCGCGGCAGCCCACCCAACCGAGGATCTGATTGAACCGCTCAGCGAGCGCGAAATCGAAGTGCTGCGCTTGATCGCCGAGGGCCTGTCGAACCCACAGATCGCGCAGAAACTCTACCTGTCCACCAATACGCTCAAAGCCCACACCCAAAACATCTACGCCAAGCTGGATGTGCACAGCCGGCTGCAGGCCGCAAACCGGGCCAGGGAGCTGGGCATTATCTGAGAATTGTCGTGCGAAACCCGCAAACCAAAACCGCGCACCGCATTTGATGCGGTGCGCGGTTTTGGTTGCGTCAGGGCAACCGCCGGGCGGTTACGCTTACTTGTAGACCAAAATCCGCGTGCCGTTGCTGTCGCCATCCGGATCGTGGTTGGCGGAAGAAATGTAGCTCATCGACGCGCGGCTCAGGCTGGTGATGGTGAAGGTCACACTCAGGCGCAGCGGCGATAGGCGGGTTTTATTGATCACGCAGGCGCCGCTGGCATTGGTCACACACGAGTTGCTGCCGCTGGCGCCGTTGGACCATTTTCCATAGACGGCCACGTTGGCCACCGGGGCTTCGTTGGAATCATGCACCTGAATGGTGATGCTCGCGTTCCAACGCGACCCGGAGATCATCGATACGGCATCCAGATCGCCCACGTGGATGGCGGATGAGGGCTGGGCCGTAGCAGTAGGCGTGGCCGTCGGGCTGGGCGCCTGGGTTGGGGTAGCCGTCGGAACCAGGGTGGCGGTAGCGGTGGGCGTTTGGGTCAAGGTGGCAGTAGCCGAAGGCTGCGCCGTGGCGGTCCTGGTCGGCGTACGCGTTGGCGTTTGCGTAACCGTAGCCGATGGCACTGCGGTGGCCGTGCGGGTGGGGGTTTGGGTCAGGGTGGCGGTAGCCGTAGGCTGGGCCGTGGGGGTTTTCGTCGGCGTTTGGGTGACCGTCGATGTGGGAACCGCGGTCGCAGAAGCGGTCGCCGTGAACGTGCGGGTGGCCGTCGCGGACGGAATGGCCGTGGCGGTTGAGCTGGGTGCAAGCGTCGCCGTGGGCGTCAAGGTTGCCGTCCAGGTTGGGGTATTGGTCGGCGTGGCGGTGGGTGCGGTTGTCGAGGTGCGGGTGGGCGTGCGCGTGGCCGTAGGTGTGCGCGTGGCAGTGGCCGTACGCGTGGGGGTTTGGGTAGCGGTGGGCGTGCGGGTAGCGGTAGCCGTTGCCGGCTGGGTGGCAGTGGCGGTCGCGCTGGGTGTTGCCGTGGGCGTGCGGGTGGCCGTGGGGCTTGGCGTTTGAGTCGCGGTCGGCGCGGCGGTGAAGGTCGCGGTCGGCAGCGAGGTGCTGGTGGCCGTGGGGGTCTGGGAAGGCAGCGGGGTGGGCGTGTCGCTGGGCAGGGCAGTAGGTGTGTCGCTCGGAGCGGCCGTCGGGGTCGGGGCCGACCCGGCCAACCAGTTATAGGATGCCAGCAGGTCCAACCCGCCGTAGCCGTAAATATCGTCCGGTCCGGGAGCGCCCAAATCCACCGCGCCGTTGATCAAGGCGTTCTTCTGGTCGGCCACTGAGAGGTCGGGGAAGGCCGAGAGCAGCAGGGCCAATCCGCCGGCCACATGCGGGGCGGCAAAGGACGTGCCCGAATCGATGTTATAGGTGCCGTACAGCCCGGTGGTAATGATGTTGACCCCCGGGGCGGTGATTTCAGGGAACACATCGCTGGACCCGCCGCAGGTGGTGGGTCCGCGGCTGCTGTAAGCCCAGACCACACCGTTGTTATTATAGGCTCCGACGGCAAACGCCGATGGGTTATTCGCCGGGCTGTAGCTCGACCCGGCGCTCGGGCCGCCGTTGCCGGCCGCGAAAACCGGCAGGATGCCGGCGGCCGTCAGCGCCTGAAGGTCAGGCTCAAAGGTGAGATAGCAGCCCGGGGCGGCGTACGACCAGGAATTATTGACCACCTGGGGGGCATCATCCGTGTTGGGGTTGCCGTCAGGATCCAGCAGCCACTGGTAGGCCTGGTGGATCGCGGTCACCGTTGAACTGCCCTGATCATTGAAAATTTTTGTCGCGATCCATTGGGCCCCGGGTGCAGCCCCCAGGGTGGTGCCGCCGGTATCGCCGCCCAGCATAATCCCCATCGTCCAGGTGCCGTGACCGCTGAAATCGGTGGGGGTGGCGGGATGCTGGCCGTAGGGGTCGAACCAGCTGTTGCTGCCGCCGCGCCAGCGCGAGGAGAGATCAGGATGGGTCACATCCACGCCGCTGTCCACATTGGCCACCACCACGCCCTGCCCGGTGAAGCCCATGCTCCATAAAGCCGGCGCCTGGATCGCAGCGATATTGTCTTCAGGCACAGCCAGGTCGGTGGACATAATTTGGATCTCATCGGGGATCACCTGCAGCACGTCCGGCTGCTGGGCCAATTCATCGATCACCGCGCTGGTGGCGGTCACCGAAAAACCGTTGATAATCCACAAGGGTTGAAATTGAGCCACCTGCCCGTTCGCCCGGCGGGCGGTGAGCAGCTTGCGCAGGCTGCTTTGAGTGCCATCGGCAGTGGCATGGAGCAGGCGGGCAACATTTCGGGCGCGCTCGGCGCGGTTGGGTCCCGCGGCTCGGGTAAGATCGGCTTGCTGGCGCAGTACCACCACCACGGTCAATAAATCGCCCGGTTGGAGTTCCACCGGTGATTTCTGCGTGAGGGGATCTCCCCCATTGCCTGGGGCGGAAACCCCGGCCTGCACCGATTGGCGCGGACCGATCAGGGCTCCCAGCAGGACAAACAGGATCGCAAGCAAGGCTATCTTCCGCATGATCAATTCTCCATATCTTTTTTTCGGGTTACTTCAGCACAACCGAATCCAGGCGGATATCGCCAAACACCAGGCTCACCCGCGCACCCGGCTTGAGCGCGCTCTGCGGGTTGGGGAAGAAAATCATATAGATGCCGCCGGTTTGAATGATGTGAGCGTGATGCCCCATGCGCGCCGCATAAATTACCTGCCCGGGGTTGTCCTCCACCAGCAGGTAGGGTTGGCGATAGGGGTCCCCCAGTAAATTTCCGGCTTTGTTGGCGTCAAAAATTCTCAGGCGCATATCGATGATGCTGTCCATCGCGCTGATCGCGGCCTGTGAAACGCTGATGCCGTATTCATTGGCCAGGTTTTCCTGGGTGATCGGGGTGGTGCGCTGGTTGATCTTCGACATGTTCAAGGTTGCGTCGATCTGGTAAGCAGCCAGGCTGACGAGGATCAACATCAAGAAGGCCGCGGCCGGGATGAATGCCCCGCCGCGTGCCGCCAAGGCTGGCGGGGATAAAACGGCTCCGCGTGAGCCGGCCATATGCAAAACAAATAAAAGCATAAATGCGATGTCGACAACCAATGCGATCATCCCCAGGGGATCCAAGAGGTTGTCCTGCGCCGCGCCGCTCGAACCGGCCGCGATGCTCCAGGCAAACAAAGCCGCCGAACCGACGGCGACCATCGCGCCCAGGGTCCAGCCCCAGGCCTCGTCGGCCAAAATGCGCAGGGCTGATATCAGCGCGGCGATAAAGATGATGGCGTACACCACGCCTAGAAACCGTGAAAAGCCAAATTCACCGGGCGCCTGGTACAGATGAATCAGGCCAACCTGGACGATCAGCGCCATCGAGAACCACTTCAAGGCTTTATTTTTCATTCATTCCTCACATCCCGAACCACATTTGTTGGGGAACGGCATCAGCGGGCAATGATCGGCCCGACCACGACATCTCCAAAGCGGATCGAAACCGGCGTGCCAGGTTTAACCCGGTTCTGTGCATTGGGGAACATCAGGAACAAATGCCCACCATCTTCTACCACGCCTTCGAGCGACTGGCTCTCTTCAGGGACCTGTAACACCGTCCCGTCGGCTACCACCAGCACCGGGAAAGCCGACTTTTCTGCCAGCAGCAGCCCGGCCTTTTGGCCATCTTCTACATTCAGACGCAGGTCTACCAGGCCGCCCGCGGCGGTGACCCCCAACAGATAGAGGTGCACGCCATAGCGTTCCTGCAGCTCGCCGGCGGTGATCAGCGTAGCCTTGGGCGTGGAACCGCGCTGCCAGGCCCGGTACCCCAGAAGGCTGATCAGCACGATGACCAACAGCAGCGCCGCCAGGGCAGCGTTTTTGCCCGTACCCAGCGGCTTTTTGATTTCTAATGAAGAACCCGCGACGATTTCACCCATAGGTTTTTAGTTCCTTTACCAATCCGCCTGGCGCGATGCGCCAGGTGTGCCTGGGTTTCTTGCGAAACCGGTGAACAATCGCCCGCCGGGGAGGGCGAGGCCTGGGCCGGGCTTTCACCCAGGCCGCCAGCCGCGCCCTCCCCTTGGGCAGACTACTTACGGAAGATCAAATGCGTCCACATCCTGGTTGTTATTGGTCAGGCCTTTGCTTGTACCGTCAAAGTACACCGACCACGTACCGGCATTGTAGTAGACCACATCCTCATCCTGTACCGTCCCGAGACCGGGCACACCCGTGTTGGCGCTGTAAGACAGGTAGACATGATTCGCATCTACCCACACCAGGCCGTCTACGTTAGCGGTTGACCAACCCAGGGCCGAGGCATCCCGAACGCGGGCGAACGACGTGCCATTCCAGCTGTAGATATCGGCATCGTCACCACCACCGCCGACACCCGGTGGAACCGTGGTATTGTCGGTCGAGAAGTATAAGGTCGTGCCGACAATGTTGATGGCGTCCAGGTCCGTAGCGGCCAGGCCATGCGTGCTGCCGTCGAAGGCTAACACCCAGGTACCCGCGTTGTAGTAAACCACGTCCTCATCCTGCACCGTGCCGAGGCCGGGAACTGCCGTAGCCCCGCTAAATGACAGGAAGAAGTGCGTGGCGTCCACCCGGTCGAAGCCGTCGACGTTAGCGCTGCCCGGCAATCCGAGCGTCGAAGCGTCGATCGAGCGGCTGAAGGCCGCGCCGTTCCACAGATAGATATCGGCATCATCTGCCGTGCCGCCCACCCCCGGCGGGTTGGTTGAACCCGAGGTGGAGAAGTAAAGCGGCGGGGTCAGCAAGGTATAAACCTGGCCAACGAACGGCACGCCGGTCTGGGATAGGGCATTTCCGGCCACATCCGTGATCCCCGTGCGCGAGGTGAGGTTGAGCCCCAGGGTGCCGCCGCCAGTTCCGGTCGAAACCGTCACCGTGCGGGTAGCTCCGCTGCCGGTCACCGAAGTGACTGCCGCGCCGCTGAGACCGCCGCCCATGATGGGGGTGAAGTTGGCGCTGGTGACACCCGTCACTGCTTCAGAGAAGCTGACCAGGAAATTCACCGAGGCTGCGCTGATGGGAGAGGGATCTACCCGGTTGATACTGAGGATTAAGGGCGCGGTCTTGTCGATGGTCAGAACCGTGCTGCTGATTGCGCCCCAATTGCCGGCCGCATCCTTGCCATGTGCATAGAGCGTGTGGGCGCCGGCGCTGAGCTGGACAATCGTGGTCAGCGGAATGTCGCCGTACACGGCTTCGCTCAGGCTGTTGAAGGCGCCGTCCGTGGCCACCATGACAAACCCGCTGCCATTCGCGCCGACCGTGTCGATGAAGCCCTCAGCCGCGCCGATATTGCTGGCGCTGTCGGCAACCGTGGCGCTCAGGCGCACAACCAGGAGATCCGGGTTGAGCGGCAGGGCCCCGTTATTGGGATTGGGCGCCGCGCTGACCCCACTGGTCGCCGGTCCGGTCTTGTCCACCACCAGGTCGATCGTGGCGGCCGCGCCGTTGTTGCCAAAGGCATCCGTGCTGGTTACGGCAATGACGTGAGCGCCTTCGAGAAGCCCGTTGACCGTCGCCGCCGGGATGGTTGCATCCAGGCTGGCCACGGGCGCGCCCGCGGGTGTAACCGTCATTGACTGCGGGGATCCGCCGTCAATCGTGTAGGAAGCCGAAGCCACCGCCGCCCCGCCGCTGGCGCTGTCATTGCCGGTAGCGTGCAGAGCCACGTCTACCGAGCCGTTGGTCGGGTTGGGATTGAGGGTCAGGCCAGTGCTGGCCGGCCCAGCTTTGTCGAGGGTGAGTACGGCGAAATTGGTTGAACCCCAATTGCCCGCGCTGTCTTGCCCGTGAACGTAGATGGTATGGCTGCCGCTCGCCAGGAGGGCGAGTTGCGCGGTGGTCAGCGTAGCGCTGACGGCCGCGGTCGGCGAGCCAAACGTGCCGCTCATCGCTGTGCCGGTGGTGTTAGCGCCTACGGCGTCGATGAAGTACTCCGCCGCGGTGACATTCGAACCACCCGTGGCCACATCAC
Source organism: uncultured Chloroflexia bacterium (assembly GCA_963752685.1). Classification (GTDB taxonomy): domain Bacteria; phylum Chloroflexota; class Anaerolineae; order Anaerolineales; family Anaerolineaceae; genus Anaerolinea. Next base: position 135,254 of record CAVVZR010000001.1, read on the forward strand.
TCACCGATGCGCTCAAAGCAACACTAACTGAGCCGTTGGTCGGGTTGGGAGAAAGCGCCATCCCGCTGGTGGCTGGGCCGGTGGTGTCTCCACCGCCAGTGGCGGTGCCCACGGCTAAGAAGGTGAGCATGCCGCCCACACCCGCCGCGTTGCTGTTGCGCAGCATTAGATTGCCGTCATAGATGGCGAACTTGCTGCCATCCACCGCGCTCGCGGGAACGGTGGCGATGGCGTCCAGGGTCTGGCCGGGGCCAATCGTCTCGGCCACCATCTGGTGCGAATAAGCCAGACCGTTGCCATCCAGCCCCACCACATCCTGACGCGCACCCAGCAGAGCCATGGAATGGTATTGGATGCCGGCGTTGACATAACGCAGCAGCACCCGGTTGCCCGCCAGGGTGTCGATGGCGACCGTGTTGGGATAAGCCAGGCCGTTGATCAGGAAGTATCTTGGCGCATAGTTGCGCATGTCGAATGAGGCAGGGTTCAGGTTGAGGGCCGGATCGATCTCGCTCAGCACCAGCACCGCCTCATCATTGTAAGCGCTGAAAGCGGTGTCATAGGCCTGACCGGCTGTGGCCGGCCGCACAATCAACGCGCCGTAGAGCCCCATGGCCACCTGGTGCTGGCCGTTGACGGTCAACCCCGCTTCGTAAAGATAGGTGCCGGGCTCGGTGGGGGTGAAGGAATAGCTTTTCATCGCGCCTGCGGCCACGCCGACCAGGTCGGGCGCTATACTCATCCCCTGGAATAAGAGGGAAGTGGCCTCGCTGAGATTGTTATGCAGGGTCACGGTGACATTGTCGCCCACATTGACGTCAATCACCGGGCCGGGGAGCTGTGCGGGGACAGGCGTAGAGCAGTCACCCGGCACGTAGCCCCAAATGGTCACCGATGCGCCGTTTGGCATGGTTACGCTGCCCGTTGTGGCGCACAGGTCAATCGACACGGGAGCGCCAAGGCCAGCCGCGCTGGTTGCCACTGTTGGGCGCAGTACCAGCGCCAGCAACATTGCTGCCAGTAAGATCAGCCGGGTGCCCTGTTTAGAAAGCTTTAGAAATCGTATTTTCGATTGCATGGTCTGTCTCCTTACGGGCAGTTGTTCGGCAAGGGCGGGTCAATCCGCATGTAGGTGATCGGACCGGACATGGTCACGCCCCAAGAGGTGATCTGGTACAGCGCGTGGTTGTGTGAAATGATGTAGTACTCACCGCACTGGTTGAGGGTGGAGAACCCGATCGGTTTTGGCCCCACCGTTCCCAGGTAAGGGCTGCCGCTGTAGAACATACCGAATTCAAGGTTCGCCACGCCCGGAACCGTCACCGGGACCGTATTGGTGGTCGCGTCGTAGCCTTCGGCATCGAACCACTTGAAGATCACATCCCAGGTCTGGCCGGGGCCGATATTGATGGCGAACTTCTCAAAGGAGAGGTCCTCACCGCCCGGTCCTTCCAGCGGGTGACCGTCGCGGCCAACCACGATGCCGTTGTTGCCGTGCGGGTGGAAGGGATAATCCTCAGTGCCCACGTTGAGATAATGGACGATGCCCGGATAGGGATGGTAATTGACGCCCGCGCCGGGGTCATCGTTGAACCCGTGAATGCGCGCCAGGGCGCCGTAGGGTTGGTCGGGCAGCCAGGGAGCGTAGTTGTCGGCGATGCTGTCAGGGAACCCGCGCCCATTTACCAGCCAGTAGCGCGGCTTGTAATTGTTCAAATTGAAAGGTCGCCCCGATTCAGCCGCCTGGTGCTGGTAAGGATCGATCTCTGACAGCAGCATGATAAATTCTTCACTGGGGGTGAACTGGCTGTCCGCCCGGTTGTAGGCAAAATCGGCGCCCATGGTCGGCCGCACAACCAGCGCGCCGAAGAGACCCATACCCACCTGCTTGCGTGGGTTGGTGCCGCTTTCGTAGATATAAGAGCCGGGTTCGTTGGCCACAAAACTATAGGTGACACTGCCGCCGTTGGCCGCGGCCACGTTGGTCAGCGAGGTAAGCACGTTGCTGCCGTTGAACTGCGGCTGCGCCGGGGCGCCGTCGGCCAGTACATTTTCCTGACCGGGGAAGACGATGGATACGTCTTCAGCCAGGTTATTTTGCAAGATCACCGTGACCGTATCACCCTGGTTGACGCATAACACCGGGCCAGGGTGCTGGAAGGGATTGCTGCCCTCCGTATAGCCCCACATATACATGGTGTTGCCGTCTGGGAGGATGATATAGCCATCCGTGGTGCTCAGGTTAAAGGTCGGGGTCGTGCCCACCCCAGTGGTGCACACCATCCCAACCGCGGGTGGGGTCTGCGCAGCCACCTGCTTCGTCTGGGCCAATGGAGCAGCCGACAGCAAAGCAGTGACCAGCAGCATGACCAGCCCCGACCAGATCCGTTTTAGAGTAAATTTTTGCATTTTATTGCTCCTTGATCCAATTACGCAGGGATGGCCCAGTCGTTGGGGAAGGATTGTGCATTCAACGCGCCTGTTGGATAAACATGCACTTCGGTCATCTGCCCGCCGTACCCGCCGCCCAGGTTATCTGACCGGGCATAGGATCGGTTGTAAAGCACATAGATATCCGGCCCGCTGCCGCCCGAATGTGGCGGGGCGGTGAAGATGGCATCGAAGCTCTCTCCGGCGCCGAGCGAAAGAGTATCGGTTTCGTAGCTGGTGTCGGTGCCGTCCCGGCCCACCATGGGGGTGGCGTCTTTGCCCACTACCCGCATCGGAATCCCGGCCATGGTCATAGCCGATTCCTTGAAGCCCAGGTTGGCCAGGCGCAGCAAGACGCGCTCACCCTCTTCGCAGGTCACCAGCGATGAGATCGGCTGGTACTGCAGGTGTTCGTAACCTTCATTGGGGACCAGGTCGCCGTTGGCATCAAAAACCGAGTTGAAGGGGTCGACCGAACCGTTGGGCGCGATCGTATCGGGATACACCCGCCCGTTCAGCAGGGCAAAATCGGCGCGGTAATCGCTCCATTCGGGCAGCTGGATGTGAGCATCTGCCCAGTGAGCTTCAGCCCACACCTCGCTGAGGAACATGGCAAATTCGCGGTCGAAACCGGTCGAGCCGTTGCCGTCGTTATAGGCATACTTCCCGCTGGGATAGAAGGAGGTGTTGCCGTCTTGCAGCGGGCGAACAAAGACCAGCCCGGTCATGCCCATGTGCACATGCTCAACATCTTCCACATGACAGTGGAACATGTAAGTGCCGGGCTCGTGCGGACGGTAAGCGTAGGTGAAATTGCGCCCGGCGGGGACCGACACCGATGAGGTAGGCTCGCCGTCGAAGAAGGGGATCACGTTGCGGAAGCCGTGCCAGTGGATGGTGTGCGCGTCGAACAGGTCCGGCCGCAGCGCCAGCCCCAGGTTGGTGAGCTGTACCCTGAAATCGACCGGGTTATCCGGGTCAAATTGATTGACCCAAAACATAGGCGCGCTGTGCTGGGCTTTATTCTTCTGGTTGTTGCGCTGGGCATCCGTCATTCCGGTAACGTTGCGGAAGCCAAAAATATAAGTAGTGAGAAGACCAGGCGCCAGCGAATCAGGATGGAAGGGAGGGATGGCAGGCGAGGGCGGCAGATAGATCCAGCCGTCGGTGCCCGCGTAATACAGGTTGGGGGGTGGGTCTCCCGGGGCGGCCTCGGCGGCCCCCACCGGCAGCAGCACCTTGCGCAGGTACGCAGGCATGACGCCCGCCCCAGCCACGACAAATGCAGCCGCGCCAGCTAATTTGAGGAAATCGCGCCGGTTGAGCGAGCCGCGAGCAAGTTGTTTACTCATAACAGTTCTCCTTTGATCGCGTGTCTGGCTGGAGAGGGTTTTGCAAACCCTCTCCAGCCCATGAGAGACGTCGGGCTTAGGGCAGTATCATCGTCCCGCCACCGAAGTTGTCGATGCCGGTGTAATTACCGTTGGACGTGCTGACAAACCACAGGCCAATCCGCCCGCCGCCGGCCGCCAGCGCCGCAGACCAGGGGTTCGGCCCGCTGGTCACATTGGTGCTGCCAACCAAGACGGCATTTTTATACACATAGACCGAGCCGTCCGCCGTCGTGCGAGCGCCAAATGTGTCGCCCAGGGCAAAGCTGACGCCAATGGGGGCGCCGTGCTCCGCCCAGACCCCGCCAGCCGCACGGGTCCAAATGTGCACCGTGCTGGTAGCGCGGTCATACAATACTTCGATCATGGTGGTGTTCGTCCCGATCGAGGATCCGGACAACCCGGCCACTTTAAGCACCAGATCCTGTTCCATGGCGGCCGTGGAAATATTGTTGACGAAGGTGAAGTAGGCCTCCTGGTCCGCGCCAAAGGTCGTCGGGGTCCAGGTGATCAGGTTGGCGCCAGACTGCGCCCGCAGGGCATTGCCGTTGATGGCGTAACCGCTGCCGGTCGCCGGGCTCCAGTTTCCACCCAGGTTGCTGCTGTTGTTCCGGTTGAAATTATCCAGCACCCCGTTTTGCGGGAAGGGCAGGATGCCCACGTTGACTGCACCCGGCTGCTCGTCGGCGCCAATATCAAACCCGGCCCCGGTTGGCCGCCCGGTGTCATCATAGTCATGCAATGGAGCGTTGACGCCGGACTTGCTAAGCGCGCCGTTATCCACCGCAGGTGAAGTTCCGGGAAGGTGGTAGTCGCCCAACAGATTCGGGGGCAGGTCCACCGCCACCAGGATCGCGCCGACAAAGTTCGGGTTGTTGCGCCAGACGTTGAAGGCCACCGAGGTGTCGTAAGTCGCGTTGACCAGCGGGTCCGAAAGGATATTGCTCGGGTCCCCGTTGGTTCCGAGGGTGGTCTGCAGCACCGAGTTGGTCGGCGAGAGGTTTCCGGTTCCGTCCGCAACGCCCAGATCCCAGTAGTTGATCGGGGTGGCGTCGCCGGGGATGCCCAGGCCAATCACCGCCGCACCGGTGCGGGTGCCCGCGCGGTTGTCCCAGAAGATGTTATTGAAGAGCAGCGGGTTGCTGAAGATTGGCGATCCGCCCGGCAGGGTAGCCTGGAGCTGGTCGCTGTTCTGCGATGTGGACAACCCGGCCGGCGCCGGGAGACCATTGCTGGTCACCGCGGTGGCGGTGGTCATGTTCTTCATAATCGTGTTGTTGAAGACACGCACGTTGGGTGCATCGTTGATCCCGATCCCGCCGCCTTCATGGGTGGACACGTTGTTGACGATCATGTTGTTATACACGTTCATCGGGAAGTTGCCCGCCATGAGGAAGCGCAGCCCGCCGCCGTCGTCGTTGGCCAGGTTGGCCTGGATCAGGTTGTTGTAGATATTCGCCGGGCCGGAGCCAGGTGAGAGCGCTAACGGGTTGGCCGGCAGCTCACCGGCGATCATGATCCCACCGCCTTCGTCGTAAGCAGCATTGAAGTAGACGCGGTTATGATGGATCGAACCGTTGGGGCTGTAGCCATAAACGCTCACGCCGCCGCCGTATTCCGCGGAGAAGTTGCCGCAGATATCGTTGTTGGCCACCTCGTAGTTGTTGGCGCCGGCGAAGATGCCGATGCCGCCCGCCAGGTTGGTGCCGCCATTGGCGATGATGCGGTTGTTAGCGATGCGTACGTTATCGTTCTGGTTGTCGGTGAGCGGAGCAGCCAGGTCGGGGTTGCCGATGCGCACTGTGCCGTAGGCGCCGCCGTTGTTCTCGATGACGTTGTTGGTCACCTGCAGATAACGAGCATAGCCGTTGGCGTAAATGGCGCCGCCTTGAGTGACCTGGTTGGCCGGCAGGCCGGTTGCCCCGCCGCCAATCTCGTTGAGGTTGCCAGGGAAGCCTTGCTGATCGCCGCCACGCAGATCAAAGCCGTCGATCGTCATGGGGTAATCTGAACCGAATTGGCCGTCCTGGGCATAGATGGTGATGTCCGCCCCGTCGAAGACGTTTTGATTCCCGTCCCAAACCAGGGTATTGACCAGGGTGTACCAGTCGGTGGCCACCTGACCGTCACCGCCAAAGGCGCCGCCGTCGATGATCGAGCCGGGCACGAAGGTGTTGCCCTGGAAACCGCCCGGACCCACGCCCTGCAGTTTGACTGAGGAGTTGACGATCAGGTTTTCATAGTAGGCCCCACGCGGATTCACCCGCGGGTTGGTTATGTCAGGCTGGCCGGGGTAGACCACCACCAGGTCCTGCTGCGGGCTGGCCGCTGCGGCATTGATGGCGCTCTGGATGGTTGCGTAGGGATGACCGGGGCCGACCTCGTACAGGTTGGGGCTGTAGGTGGCGAAGGAGACGAAGTTGCCGCCGCCGAAGTTGTCGAAGCGCGCCTCGGTGCCGGGGGTGGTGCCTGTGCCCTCAAAGCGCACGCCAATGCGCCCGGCCCAGGTCGCGCTGGGAGCGTAGGTGGTCGAGCCGACCGCCACGCCGTTCTTATAAACGGTGATGGTGCCGTCCGAAGCCGCCCGCGCGCCAAGTTGGTCGTTGGCCGCCAGGGTCACCCCGGTGAAGGTTGCGCGGGTGGTGATGGTGCCCGACCCGGGCGACTTGGTGCGCACCCGGATGCTGTTGGCGGGAGTATTGTTGTAGGCCACTTCGATGTAGAAGGCGCTGTTGGATGCTGGGGAAGTGGACCCACCGAACTTGAGCACCAGGCCTTGTTCGTTGGATGTGTTTGCGTTTGAAACCTGGAGGAAGGTGAAATAGGCTTCCTGGTTGGTTCCAAAGTTCGTCGAAGCGCCCAGGCCCAATCCCGAGGTATAGGCCGGGGAGCCGCCGCCCGTGCCAGTGCGCACGCGAGCATAACCCGTCGGGCTGATCGAGTTGAACACGCTGGCCGGGGAGTCATCAAACCAGGTCAATGCCCCGGATGATCCGCCGAACCCGTCATTCGTACTGCGGGTAAACGTGTCCAGCACGCCGGTCTGCGGGAAGGGATTGCCGCGCAGCACGTGGAAGGTCAGACCGTTGACCGTGGTCTGGCCGTTATCGGCGGTGACGAGCAGTTGGTGCGCGCCGGCCGGGGCAGACGAAGGAACATCCGCCACAATCTGCGTGTCGCTCCAGGAACTCACCCCTAACGCCATACCATCCAGGGCTACCGTACCGCCGCCTTGCGAAGCGCCGAAACCGACGCCGTTGATTGTCACCGACCCGCTGTCATTGACGTAGGGTTGTGAAACCGAGAGGAGCTGCGGGGTAGCCGCGTCGAGCTGGCAGGCAACCTGGTTGATCTGGCCGCCGGGAAGCTGGACGGTGACGCCCACCTGGGTGGGGGCCATATCCGCCGGGACAATCAAGCCGGGGAAGGCTTCGAATTCAGCCGCGATGGTGCGGAACTGAGGTTTATAGTTGGGGTTCAACTGGCCCGGCGTGCCCGGATCGTTACCCACGAAGCGGTAAAGATTGGCGCACACACCCGAAGGTGTGGGGCAGCTGATGCGATTGGTCGAGGGCAGGAGCACATCGAAGAGCCCGTTGAAGTCCGATTCGACCGTGGTTACCAGCCGGTTAGCGTAATCATAGATGCCCACGGGGGCGAAGGGAATGCCCGCCTTTTCGCCGTACAGCAGGGAGCGGGGATCACCCGAGAAGTTCAGGTCATCCACCACCAGGCCCCAGAAGCGCCCGGGGATGGGCACATCCGTGTACAGGTTGAAGGTCGGCACAATCGATTTACCGTTGTTGAGCTGCACCAGTTTGGTGTCGCACAGCGGTTTTTGCATGCCTTCATAAGGCGAGCCATCGATATCCAGGAATGTAGCATTATCCACCGGGCTGGACGCCGGCACGATGATGCCGTTGGGCAGGGTCACCGCGCCATAGCTATCAGCGCCGCTGTTGGCCACGTCCACGGTGTGCAGCGCGCCTACGCAGGCGGGCGGGGGAACCTGAGGAATGAACTGGTCTCCGTTGGCGATGTTGATGTCTTCTTCGCGGGTGACGTTGTACATCGGTCTGCCGGTGACGTCATTGGGAATTTCGACGTGCACCAGGTATTCACGCCCGCCAGGCAGGGTGGTGAAGCTTCCGCCTGTACAAACAGGAGCGGACGGATCGGTCGCATCCAGCGTGCCGTCAAAGCAGCCGTCGGCGAAACCGTAATTGCCGTCCACCGTGGAGAAACCGTTCTGGAATTGGACGCCCATCAGCGGGCCTTCCAGACAGTCGCTGCTCGAATTGGTGACCTGCTGATCGGCCGGGTAGCCCAGCGGCGCGCCGTCCACGTTGCGAGGAATGCAGATACCGTCGTCATTGAGCCCGGGATTCTGCCAGGTTTCGGTCACGTAGGTGTTGAGCAGGGGTCCCCTGGCGTAAGAGCCATCGGGAGCCAGTTCGTAGGTGTCGGTTGGGTCGCACGGCGCGGTGGTTGTGCCGCAGAAGACCGTATCGTAGAGTTCGACGGTCAGGTCAGAAATGCCGGGCTGCCAGTCTTCCACCGCGGCGTACTGCGGATCGAGCTCGTTGCGGGTGGTGTCGTAGCTCACCGTGCCCACGATGCCGCCGTTGCGTGGGTCGATGCCGTTGCGCCCGGTCGGGTCATAGGCATGCACGCCCCAATCCATATGGCCCGAAAGGCCAATGATCGGCAGCACGCTCACATCCACGCCCGCACCCAAGACCGTGGTGGGGGTAGGCTGATTGTCGGCCTGGTAGGTGACGCCGGTAGTGTAGTACAGGTCACTGTAGGCTTCCATCACCAGCCATTGGGTCATGGGATAACCATTGACCATCTCGTAATACCCGGTCTGGTCGGTGGAGACCACCGTCGCGCCGCGGTCCATCAGCGAATTCTCGCGTTTGCGCAGGGTCAGGGTGTAATTTGGCACGCCTGGCTCGCCGGGGTCTTTGATTCCGTTGCGGTTGAGGTCGTTGAAGACATAACCGTCGAAGTAGGTCCACCAACCGGTGAGGGGCAGGATGCCCAACGCCGCGGTCTGACCGCCGCTGACCGTCACATTGATCAGGTCGAGGATGTAATTTTGATCCTCATCCCACCAGGTGATGGTGTAGTTGCCGTCGGGCACGTTGGCGATATCAAAACTGCCGTCCGCGTTGCCCTGGCCCACATAAATGGCCGTGTCGCCGTTGGTCAGGTCGGTCAATGCGATCCACGGATATTCGATAGGCTTGTCTAATTTGGCGCCGGCCAGGCCGCCCCAGATCGTCCCGGGCAGACCCGTGCCGCCCACTGGAGGTACATACGCCTTAATGGCTTCAACCACACCCGTGATGTGCCCGCTAGGACCGCTGGGCAGAGCGGGGGTGGGTTTGACAAAGCCAAAGAAAATCGCCGGGAAGGGCTCGCCCGCCACCACAAATTCGGTGTCGAGGCCGGTAGCGCCTTCCATCACCCAGGCATCCCAGTCGTGGTTGCCTTCGAGGGTGGTGGTCTGGATCCAGTTCGTGCCGTCGGGGGCCACCGCGGTCAATGCGTAGCGGTTGGGGCCTAAATTTTCAATTTTGAGCTTGCCTTCAATGGCTGCCCCGGCCGGGATTGTAACCCCTTCCAGGGTGGTCGTCAGCCCGGTGGTATCCAGCGGGCAGCGGCCGTCCGCATCTTCGGGGGCCACGGTACCGATATCGATCCCACCGCTGACCACATAGCATTTACTGGTCGGCACGCCACCGGTGTTGGGAACGGGCGTGGGATTATTCTCCGCGTCCAAAAAGATCGTCCCATCGAGATTGCGTTCGTACTCGGTGCCCAATGGGTTGCCGAAAACATCCGTGGTCACTTCGCCCAGGTAGTCAGCGATGTGGCCTTCGAAACCTGCCAGCCCGTGTTCAACGGGGACGTCCGGCGCGGCGTTCGGAACGGATACATCTTCAAAAATTTCGGCCTGCATCGTAGCGGTGGGCAGCGGGGTGGGCTGCAGTTCCACCGTGATCGGGTTGGCATCATCCATCGGAATGGTGAAATGGGTGCCATCCAGTTTAAAGCCGTCCGCCAACACCGAAATCAGGTAGCGGCCGTTCGGCAGGGTCATCCCGCCGGCAAAATCATCCTGGTTGCCCTGGGTGTAGATCGGGCTGGAGCCCGCGATACCCATCGAGGTCCAATTGCAGGAGGAAGGATAGAGGGGATCCGACGGAGAGCAGCCGTCCGCGGGACTGCGCTGCTCGGTGGTGCCGGTATTATCAACGTTGATGATGTATTTGTATTCGGTGATCGCGTCCCCTTTGGTTACGCCCGCCCCACCCAGTGCGCGTGGTTCGGTCCGCGCGCTGATCACACTGAGGGTCACCGTGTTGGAAAGCACGGCCTGCGGGGCTGCCGCCGGCTGCGCCAGAACCACCTGCGGTTGGAGCACCGCGGTGTTGCCAAATACCATTGCCAGGGTTGCCATAACAACCCACAGGCGATATTTGAAGCTGTAACGAGTTTTGTAGCTAAACCTTCCCATGTACAGACCTCCTGATCCTAATCGTAGGGGGTGACCCCTTTAACGGTGTGAATGGCCTGAATAAATTCGGCCGATGACGTGATCAACTGGGTGTTCTTGCGAAATAGCTGCAGCCAATTGTCGTTATCGTTGACCACGATCACGTACAAATCCGAAAACGTATTCATCAGATCGACAACTGAAGTATTGGTCATCAATGCTAGTGATTCCTCCATAAGAACTACATCCGGCTCGACGTCATGGATTTCTTTCTTCAATCTTTCCATATCGTCCGCCTCGCTGAAAACCACATGCAGGTTGGCATCCGACATAAGTAAGCTGGTGACCGCTACTGTAAATAAAGAACCAGCCAGTACTGCCAATACACAAGGGGGTTTCACACAGTCCTCCCATTCAGCACTCAATCTCCCTGGAATAAGCATAAAAAATCCCATGCGCGAGTCGATTACCCGCCGCGCCAAAAAGGAATAAAAAAAGAGCCATGTTTCCATGGCTCCGGATTAAAGTGTTAATCCTTTACTGATACTTTTTCGCCGCGCGGGCGAGTTTACTCGTCGATGAGATCGGTTCCCGGTGAAGATAGGCGCAGGCGGCGCGCAACGGCCGCGGCCTCGCGCCGGTTTCCGACGCCGAGTTTATCGAATACGTTGCGCATGTGATGTTTGACCGTGTTCTCTGAGATGAACAACCGTTGGGCAATCTCGGCATTGGAGGCGCCGGCAGCCAGCTCGCGCAGCACATCCACCTCGCGCCCACTGAGCCGGGTCTGCAAATCTTCCTTGGCCCGGTCCATGACCCTGCCGTGGGTGAACTCATCCACCACGTGCTTCATCATCTTGCGCGAGATGGCCACCTCGTCGCTATCCAGCCCGCGCAGGCTGGCCAGCAGGTCAGACGCCAGGGCATTCTTAAGCATGTAGCCTTTCGCCCCCAGGCGCAGCGCGGCGAAGAGCTTTTCGTCGGTTTCGTACACGGTGAGGAAAACAATCTTACAGTCGGGTTGTTCCGCCAGGATGGCGCGGGTGGCATCCAGCCCGGTGCCGTCTGGCAAAGTGAAGTCCATCAAGATCAGGTCAGGCCGCAGCTGCCGGGCTTTTTCGATGGCTTCAAAGACAGTTGCCGCGTCCCCAATCACCTTGAAATCCGGAGTAGAGCGAAAAATACTGCTCAACCCCTCACGGATCAGAACATGATCATCCACCACCAGGACCTGTTTAACTGATGATTCCATTGAAATCCTAATTTGAATAGCTCATTTGGAGAGATTTAATTGAAATGGGTACACAAATTTTTACGATCGTGCCAGCACTTGGCGAAGAATTTAATTCGATATGCCCATTGACTCGATCGATACGTTCCTGCATAATGCTCAATCCCAGGTGATGGCTAAAATCAACCTCCCCGGGGGTAAACCCAAGGCCATTATCCTCGATTACGATATCCAGATCGTTTGCGCCCCAAAAAATGTCAACTTTTACATTTTTTGCGTGCGCATGTTTTTCGATATTGCTGAACGCCTCCTGGAAAACGTAAAACACGGCATGCTGTATCTCGGTTGGAACCGACACCGGCTCGCCCTTAATATCAAATTCAACTTTGAAATTTGCGCGCAGAGCAACATTGGTGCCATGTTCGATCAACAGATTGGAAAGCAGCGGCATGGTGCCACTTTGATTACCCTCCAATATTCCCCGCACGATATCATGCGAGGCTCCCGCCGCGTCCAGCACCCGCTCGAGGTCGCGCCGGATAACGCCGGAAGGCAGGCTCCGGTATTCGGCAATCAACTGGCTGACCTTGAGGTTAATAAAACTCAGGTTTTGCCCCAGGCTATCGTGCAAGAAATGTGAAACCTTGCGGCGCTCATTCAGCCTGGCCTCCACTTCGCGCAGTTCGACCAGCATTTTACGGTCCTGGCCGGCTTTTAGCGCTACGAGCAAATCCTCGGCGATCATTTCCAAAATATTTTTCTGTTCATCGTTGAGCACCCGGCCAGGAAGCATGCGGATCACCAGAATCGCATGGATTTGTTCAATGTCGCGGATCGCGAGGCAGTAAATCGCCGAAGCACGGCCGTCGGGATCGGCCGCAGGCTGCGTGGAGCACTGGATCAGTAGGCGTTGATCGGCGATCAATTCGGCGATGCACACCGAGCACAGGGCTTCCATCGCATTCGCGGGGGGGGCGGCAACCCCCTCTATTTTCTGCGCGGCAAACTCAAAGCGATTGGTGATGGGGTTGACCACAAATAAACTGGCCGCACCCACCGGCGCGATTGTGGCAGGCAGCTTCACCAATTGTTCGGTAAGTGCAATCCAGTCATTTTGGGCGATAATTTCCCGGTCGATCTTGTGCTTATAATCCAGGAGGGTCAGGTTGCGTACCTGGTCACCCAATACCCGGGTTAACAATGAAATAAGAATCCCAATAATGATCAGGAAAACCACATAAAGCAGGTACTCGAGCAGGTGGAACCAATCCAACGGCTTGAAGGCATCTTCATACAGCTCGAGATAGAACAGGCTGACGCCCACGAAGCCGATGAGCCACCAGCGGCGTTTGATCAACCAGTTATTTACAAACCCTTGAGTAAATTTAAGCGTTTCCGTGGTTGCCACCCCCGTAAAACTATGTCTAAACAATAAATTTGGCTGTATTGCGGATTATACGAGAATAATTATCCGATTTCAACCACATTATTACTGTTATAGACAATTAAAACGCTATTGCAATACTATATCAGGCCTGGGGCAAAATCTCAAGTGCCTCAGCCAACAGAGGTGCATTTCAGTTCTGGGGCGTTTCTCCCCAGTCTACTCAACTTCTGGACGGAGAATCAGAGTGTTGAGGGGGGAAAGGCACCCAGCCAACAGGGCTAGACCTCGAAAGGCTGGCCGTTGAGCGTGTGGGTTTTTGTCAGCGGGATGACATGGGTCAGCGCGCTTTCGGTAAAACACATGCGGTGTGCCGCGCGGGTCAGTTCGGCGATAACCTGCTCGTCTGCGCTGGAATCCACCGAGAATTCGATCTCAATCCCGTCACATGCACCTTCTTTGCTGCCCTGCAGCACGGAACCCTGTTCGTGGAAATGCGCGGTGACCTTCACCTTTTCGTTTTGGATACTAATTTTTCGTTTGATCGCCACCTGCGATACCTGGGAAAGCAGTCAAAGCGCAATTCCGGCGGTAAAGTAGGTTAAGGGGGTGGGCGCCGTGCCCTCGCCGCCCGGCATGTAATTGCCCTCATCGGCGATAAAGGCGAACATGCCCGAACCGGGCTGCCCGGCCACCACCTGCTTGCGCCAGCCTTCAATCGTGCTTGCCTCGGCCAGGACCACAATACTGCGCAATCCGCGCTCGGATGAGCTGCCTGTCGTCATCATTTCTCCTTCATATAAATGGGCGTTCTGGATTAAATACCGCCCGCGAACCCGGGTAAGGCTCAGCCCGGCTGCAGCCGCCCGATTACCTGCACGCAGGGGCGGGTGAAAACATCCTGCTCGTGGGGCGCCTCGGCCAGCTCGTCGCTGAGATCCTGGCCGGCAAAGTGCAGGTTTTCGTGCATCTCCAGGCGCCAGCGCGGGCAGTCGGTCACGTCGTAGACCACCCCTGCGTGCGCCACAAATTTGCGCGAGCCGCGATCGCCATTGTTGCGGCGCAGCTCGGCCCACGAAACCAGGCGGTCGGGCAGCTGTACGGCGCTCACCGGCCCTCCTTTTTAAAGGCCAGGCGCACCCACCCCTTGAACACCTCGCCAGGGTTCAGCCACTGGCCACCCGGCACCTCGGCGGCGGTATTGGTGGCTTCGACGCCCAGGCAGTTATAGGTGTTTGGGCTATCCAGCGGCCAGCCGCCCCGATCCGACCAGATGCCCCACCAGGGCTGGTCGGTGCTCAGGGTCAGGCTGAAACCCGGGTAAACCAGCTCCACCGGTCTTTGAGCGGGCAGGAACCATTTGCGCTCGGATCCATCCATTTCAAAATCCACCAGCGCCTCGCCGTCCGGCAGGAGCACCCGGGTAAGATGCTCAACCGCCAGCAAGGCATGGTTCGCCCACAGCACCTCCTGCGGGCGGCCTGAGATGTTCTGCGCCTCAAAATCTACGCGCAACACGCCCGCATTTTCCAGGGAAAATCTGCGCCTGGCGAGGAAACGCGCCGCGCGCCAGGTTTGAGAGAGGATGGCCGAGTCCACCTCGATCCGCGGGGGCAGGCCAACCAGGTCGCCCATGAAGGGGACATCCCCGTAGGGCTCGATGGTAGGGAAGCATTCATCCCACCCCGCGGGGGTATAGAAACGCCCGGGAGCCATTTCCACCGGGCGGGTGGATTGATAGAGCAGGTTGAAGCCTGCCGCGACGGTCAGGCTTTCGAGCTTGCCGTTGGGTTGGAATGAGAATGAAAAGACGCCTAGCTCAGCCTGGGTAAGCATATCTAAATCCTTGTCGACCTCCGGCGGCAGCCGCCGCCTGATTAATCGGGCATCAAAATCCACGCATCCATGCGCGGGAACAAGACCTCCCAAATGGGGCGCGCCGCCTGGCTCACCTGGGTATCCGGCCAGGCGTCAGCCAGTTCATCCAGGCCGCGGTAGCCAAAGACCAGGCGCAAAAAGGCATCCGGGGGGATGCACAGGTCGCCGCCATCGGCCCCCAATGAACTGTCGATAAAACCCGCCGGGGCCACCTCTTCCAGTTTACCATCCTTGAAGCGTAATCGCAGCGCCTGGCGGTAGAAATTAAGGGTCAGACCGGCATCCAACCCGGCCAGGGCCGATTGCGCCAGGCGCGCCTCAAACACCGGCGCCAGCTTGAGCAAAAAGGCGGCGGGGTCGTGCAGGTGCAGCAGCCACTGCGAGCAGGGCAGCGCCTGGCTGCCCAACTCCCGCGCCAGCCGCACGAGCGGGTGCGCCGGCGAACCGGCGATTTCCAGCCCTTGAGCGCGGGCCAGCAGGCCCAGCAGCCCCAGGCCGGCATCCCGCCCGGCGATGGCGCTTTCCTCCACCAGGAGTGGGCCGCCCGGCCGTGGGCGCAGGCTGGCATAGGCCGCCATGTGCCCATCCGCGGCCAATTCGAGCACCTGCAGCGGGCAGCCGGCATGCGCCAGCAGGTATCCCCAATCTTCAGGGGAGCGCAGCACGTACAGCCGGTTCAACCCCATATTCTGCTGGTACAACCGCGCCAGGCCGGGGACGTCGGCCTGGCTTGCAGCGCGCAACCGGTATTCGGCCTGCGCCGCGGGCAAGCTGCCAGGCGGCAGCCGGTCGCAGCGGGTGTGGTCCAGGGCATAGCCGTAGCCGTACTGGCGGTAATAAAAAGGGATGCCCTGGATGATGCTGAAATCGAAGCCGCGCGCGGCCACCTCCCGCTGAAAGCGCTGGATCTGCGCGCGCACCAGCCCGCGGCGGCGGTATTGCGGGTCGGTGACCACCATCTCCAGCATCGCCGCCCGCAGGGTTACCCCCTCCAGCCGGCATTTCCAGGGCAGCAAACAGGTGGTCGAGACTGCCCGTCCGCTGTCCAGGTCTTCCGCCAGGACAAAATCGCTCCACTGCGTCTCCGGGCGGTGACCCAGCAGACGCATGCAGATCGAGCCTTCGCCGGTCACCGCCTCATTCAGGGCGATAAACCGGGCGGCATCGGCTTCGCTCTGCACCGGGCGGAGAACCAGGCGATCATCCAGGTCGACCGGCATTCGCTCCTCCTGACCGGAAACCGGCTAAAGCCAGAAATTCCAATAGACCAGCATCCACAGAATCGCCGCGCCCTGCAACACCAGCAATGAATAATGCAGGCGCCCAGACAACCGCCAGTAACCGCGCACCCAGGCCAGCACCGTGAAAATCAGCATCAGCAGCCAGGCGGCGGCTACCACCCAGGGCAGGGCACCCAACATGCCAAATGCCGAAGCGCTTTGGAAGAAAACCGCGGGAACCCCATATTCTGGGAGGATACGGCCAAAGGTGCCGGCAAAACTTAAGAGGGTCATCAAAAAAGCCAGGCCAAAGAGGGTCGCGGCCCAATGCGCCAGCGCCCTACCCAATGGGCGGGCCTGTTTCTGGCGAAGGCGGACGAAGAATTGGATCGCCCAGCCAAACATCGAACCTAAGAATAAGAGCAGACCGGCGATCAGCAAAAATAAATGCAGCGAAGAAGTTCCGTACCAGGGGGTTTTGATAAAGCCAAAAGGCCCGGTTGGCAACAGGGTAATCGTACCATCCTCTTTCTCGCGCAGCGCGAGTAGGTTGGCAGGATTGTAGCGGTCGCGGAATAAACCCGGGGCAATCTCCACGAATTGATTCGTTTGCCCCCCAATCGAAACCACCAGGTAGCCCTCCTGGCCGAGGCTTACGTTGATCGGCGAGGTGAGCGGGATAATCACACGTTCGATCGTGCTGTAATTGCTGCGTGAAGAAGTATATTGTCCCGCTAACCTGGCGTAGCGCTGCGCGAAATCGGCGGGAGGCGCCGGTGCGGGCTGCGGAGTCTTGCGGGTAGTAATAATCCATAAACGCGCGGAAGACAGCATCCGCCGCACCGCTGCCGCCGGTGCTGTTGGTCGAGATGAACAGCCCCACGTTCTGGTCTACAAGCAGGTATAACCCGCTGTGAAACAGGATCGTGTCGCCGCCGTGCGAAATAACCCGTTGTCCATTGATCACATTCTCAAAAAAGCCGTGTGCCATACCGGGCATGCGCGGATCGTGAGAGAACAAATGCTCGTGCATCAATTTGGCGGTATCCTCCTGCAAAATCCGGGCGCCATCGAATTCGCCATTTTGCAGATGAGCGATCATAAAACGAGTCATATCCACCGCCGTCGTACTCAACGAGCCGGCCGGATAGGCCTGGACATATTCAAATTCTCCGGCCAGGTAACCGCCGCTGGCATAATTAAAACCGCCAGACATATCCGCCGCCAGCCCGGCCGGCAGTGGTTGGCGGAAGGTGCTGTGCTGCATGCCCAGCGGAGCGAAGATATGCTCCTCCACATACTGTTCAAAGGGCACACCCGAAACGCGCTCGACGATATAACCTGCCATGGCTGTGGCGTAGTTGGAGTATCCGCCGATTTCTCCGGGCGGATAGACGCGCATGGGCAGATGCGTTTTCAGATACTCGCCCAGCGGGTGGATTTCAGCCGGGTCGAGTTTAAAAAGGTCCGCACCGACATCCTCGAACCCGGTAGTATGGGTCATGATATGGGTCAGGGTGATAGCTTGAGGGAAGGTAGCCGGGATGGTGAAATCCAGGTATTGATTGACATCCGCATCCAGCGACAGCTTTCCCTGCTCCACCAGTTGCATCACCGCCGTCCAGACAAACAGCTTGGAGATGGAACCCGGCCGGAACAGGGTGTGCTCTGGGTCGACGGCCTGCTGCTGCCCCAGGTCGGTGTAACCGTAGCCCTGGGTAAACATCAAGCTGCCGTCTTTCACCACCGATACCACTGCACCCTGGATATGCTTTTGGGCCATCTCCACACTGATCGCCCCATCTAAAAAAGCCCCTAGCTCAGCCGCGTCGGTTGGCCCTGCAGCCGGTTGGGCTGCCTGCCCCGGCTGTATTCCAAGGAATACAACGGCCGCCAGGATGAGCAGGACAACAAAATTCATAATGTGCGGTCGCATGGTGTCCCTCCTGATTCTCTTTCAATCTTTCCCTGCCCCATTCAGGGTGATTTTGCAATAATGGATGTATAGCGAAAGGTTAACGTATGGCCTGTACCGCCCAGGCACGGGCGACCAGATGGATCGAACCGTCCGGCCGGATGGGCAGCGCAGCCCGCAGATGATCTTCCAGCGCTTTGCGCCCGGGCGCTTCCAGGCGGGCGACGTAGCCCGGCGCCGGCCCCTGGCCTTCGAGAAAGGGCGACCAGAAATCCTCAAAATCGTGAAAGGCCGTGGGGGTGTCGATGGCATCCACAGCCACCTGGTCAAAACCGGCTTGCCGGCATATAGCCTCCAGCGCGCCAGGCGCGCAGATAGGGAAGCGCACGCCCTCGTCCAGGTCACGAGCGCCCGGGTCAAGCGCGGCGACGCTGTCCCAAAAATATCTCAGCATGTCCATCTTCCCGGCATAATCCCAGACATAAAAGGCCAGGGCGCCGTCCGGCCACAACACGCCTCGCAGCGCTTGCAAAGCCGCCACTGGATCATCGATAAAATTGAGCGCCAGCCCACTGACCGCCAGGTCGAATGGCTGCGGTTGGGCAGGCAGGGTTTGAGCATTGCCCACCAGAAAGGCGGCGCGGCTATCTTGAAACTTTTGCCGGGCAAATTGGATAAAGGCCTCGGATGGATCGATCCCCAGCAGGGACGCGGGAGCCGCCCTGGCCAGAATTATCTCGCTCAAGGCGCCCGTGCCGCAGCCCAGCTCAAGCCAGCGCAGATGCGGGGGCGGGGCGAGCCAGTCGATGAATGCCGCTGCGGTGAGCCGGCTCCAGCGCCCCATAAAATGCTCGTAGGATGGACCGGCCGACCAAGAGTCTGGCATCAGCTTCGACCTCGCCTGGTTCTTGCCCACTGCATCCGGCATTCCTTGCGGTTCACTCCCTTCGACGGCATGCTTAACGGTGCTGATCGAACAAAATCGGGTTTCCGTCCGGGTCTGCCAGCATAAAGCTGGCCGGGCCGCTGGAATTTTCATCGGCTTCCGATAACAGTGCCACCCCGCGCTCCTTTAACTGGCGCTGCAAATCTCGAATATCGGTGAAGGATTCCAGGGGTTGGGCATCGCTGTCCCAACCTGGATTGAAAGTGAGCATATTCTGATCGAACATGCCTTGAAACAAGCCAATCACATGCTCGCCGTTCTTCATAATCAGCCAGTTCTGGGCTTGATTTCCACCGAAAACGCTAAAACCCAACTTCTCGTAAAAAAGCCTGGATGCCTCGATATCTTTCACCGCCAGACTGATTGAAAATGTTCCAAGTTGCATAATTTCCTCCAGGTATGTTTTTTTGTCCTGTAGCGAATATTATACAGAATATGTCAACATATTTCCGGGTCACCGGGTGGTTTTCGCGTTCAACCCGTGGGCTGTGGTGGGTTGGGTTGAGGAGCAGGATGACAATAAACTGACAAATCAATCATTGCCCCGAAACCCAACGCGATGCCAAAATGTTGGGTTCGCTTGGATACAGAAAGGTCAGCGCTCCTGAAACAATCGCTCAACCCAACCTGCCTCGCGAGAAGTCCACATCGGTCCGCGGCTGGTAGAATCGGGACTATGAACACCTACACCTTTCGCCTGAAACCCGGCCAGGATTTGCTGGATGAGATCGAGAATTTCTGCCGGCAGGAGAAAATCCAGGCCGGCTGTGTGTTGAGCGCGGTCGGCAGCCTGACCCACGCCGCGCTGCGCCTGGCTAATCGCGACCATCATTCGCATTACGATGGGCATTTTGAGATCGTGGCCATGACCGGCACCGTCTCGATCCACGGCTCGCACCTGCACATGGCCATCTCGGATGGCGACGGGCGCACCACCGGCGGGCACCTGGTGCCCGGATGCGCCATCTACACCACCGCCGAGATCATTCTGGCGGCATTTCCCGAGCTGGTTTACCGCCGCGAGCCGTGCGATCAATCCGGCTACGACGAGCTGGCGGTCTATCCGCACGAAGAAAACTGATCAGGCCTTCAAGCGGCGCAGTTCGGCCAGGAAATCGGCGGCATTGAGCACGCTGCGCGGCATACCCAGGCGCTTCCCCAGGCGGGTGAGCTGCGGCGGGTCCACGTAGGTCTGCGCCAGGATTTCTGCCTGCCCCAGCACCTCCCCGGCGGGTCCATCCAGCAGCACCTGCCCGGCGGAGAGGGCAATTACCCGGCTAAAATTCTCAGCGGCAAAATCGATATCATGACTGATGGTCACCACGGTCTTGCCCTGCTCGCGCAAGGCAGCCACCACCCGCGCGATGCGCGCCACGCTGGCCGGGTCCTGGCCGGTGGTGGGCTCATCCAGGATCACAATCGGGCTGTCCATCGAGAGGATTGAGGCCAGGGCGACCATTTTTCGCCAGGTGGCTGATAGATCGTAGGGATTGGCCGCCTTGCGATCGTCCAGCTCGGTCAGCTCCAGGGCGCCGGCGCACAAGGTCGCCGCCTTCTCGGGCGCAAGCCCCAGGTTGCGCGGGCCAAAGGCCACCTCTTCGGCCACCGTCTTGCAGAACAGCTGCTCGTCGGGGTTCTGGAAGACATACCCCACCTGCGCAGCCAGTTTGGCCACCGAAACGCGGCGCGTGTCCAGGCTGCCGATCAGCACCTCACCGCGGGTGGGTTGGAGCAGCCCGTTGAAATGCTTGACCAGGGTGGTCTTGCCCGATCCGTTTTGCCCGACGATGGCCACCTGCTCGCCCGCCTGGATATCCAGAGTAATCCCACGCAGGGCATCCACCCCGCCCGGGTAGGTGTGGTACAGGTCCTGGATGCCGATATTCATGCTTTCTCGCCCCCCGCCTGCCCAAGGACGATCCTGAAACCCTCGGCGGCCTGCTCCAGGGTCACCGGCAGGGGGCGCCCCGCGGGCCACAGGTCTTCTTGCGCGGCTGAACGGGCTACCGCGGTGTAGCGCGAGAGACCAAAATTGCGCTGCGCCAGCAGGGGGTCCACCAGCACCTCGGCGGGTTTGCCCTGCGCCACGATTTTTCCGCCGTCCAGGGCGATCACCCGGTCGGCAAAAGCCGCCACCCATTCCAATTTATGTTCGACCATCACCACGGTCATCCCCCGGTCGGCCATGGCCTTGATGATGGCAAACACCTCGCGGGTGCCAACCGGGTCCATCTGCGAGGTGGGTTCGTCCAGCACCAGCACCTTCGGGGCCATCACCAGGATCGAGGTCAGCGCGACGCGCTGCTGCTGCCCGCCCGAGAGCGAGTAGGGCGAGCGCTCGGCCAGGTGGCTGATGCCGGTCAGCGCCATGCTGGCTTCCACCCGCGCGATCATCTCATCTCGCGGCACGCCCAGGTTTTCCAGGCCGAAAGCCACCTCTTCATAGACCGTGTATTTGGCCCCGGAGATTTGATTGAACGGGTTTTGGAAGGCCAACCCCACCTGGCGCACCCACTGGTTCAGGCTGGATTGGCTGGCCTGCATCCCGGCCACTTCCACCATGCCAGACAGCTCGCCCTTATAGAAATGGGGGATGAAGCCCGAGAGGGTGTAGCACAGGGTCGATTTACCCGCCCCGTTCGGGCCGATCACCGCCAAAAACTCGCCTTCCTCCATCGCCAGGTCGATCTGCTCCAGGGCGGGCTGCTCGGTGAGGGGATAATGATAGCTGACGTTTTGCAGGTCGACGATGGGCAAGGAGATCCTCTCTAGCCGGGGAGCCGGCCCGGCAGCAGCCGCGCGGCAAATGCCAGAACCACCAGGGCCAACAGCACCCAGCGGATGGCTTTATCTGCGGGGGTGTCGGCCACCTCACGCAGGGACGTCTTGGGCAGCGGCGAGGTAAACCCGCGCGCCTCGATGGCGATGGCGCGCTCTTCCACCTCCACCAGCGAGCCGAACACCAGCGGCCCCACCAGCGGCACCAGCGCGCGCACCCGCCGCAGCAAGGAGCCCTCGGTTTCTAAGCCGCGCGAGCGCTGCGCGGCGATGATGGTCTGCGCCTTGGCGCGCATCTGCGGCAGGATTTGCAGGGTCGAGATAATCACGTAGGCAAAGGTGCCCGGCAGCCCGCGTTGAGTCAGGTCGGTCATCAGCGCGCTGGGATGGGTGGTGAGCAGCAGCAAGATAAAAGCCGAAATCATATTAAAGATGCGCGCGGCGGTCAAGAAGGCCTGATCGACCGACTCGACCGTCACGCGCAGTACCCACAATTGAAAGAGGAGCGTTTGGCCGCCTGGCAGAAACAAAGCTTGCATCACGAAAATGAAGCCCACAGTGGGCACCAGCAGGCGCAGAACCGTGCCCAGATATTCACGCTGCACCCCCGCCAGCACAGCCAGGGGAAAGATCACCCCAACCACGCTCAGCGCCGCAGTCCAGTAGAACGGGCTGCCGAAGGCGATCAGGATCAGCGCGGCGACCAGCGCTAATTTAGTAAAGGGGTTCAGCCGGTGCAGAAAACTGCTGCGCTGAACATAAAAGGAGAGCCGTTCGGCCAAGGTCAGGCTTTTTTCGGCAGTGAGATGAGGATGATTGCCAGCACCATCAAGGCCACCACCACCAGCCCGACCCACAGCAGCGCCAGGTTGAAGATGCTGCCCACCAGAATGACGTACACCACAAACACCGCCGCGCCGATAATCAATGCCAGGCGGTCATCTTTTTCCACCATGGCGTTTTCGGGCCGCGGGAAGCGCGACAGATAGCGCACCGAGAGCCCGCGGATGATGGCAAAAGCCAGCAGAGCGGTCGAAATCTTATCCACCGGCTCCACCAGGAAGTTGGTGCTCAGAACCGCCGAGATCATGTCCCGCCCGGACTGCAGCAGGTAGGCGGTGATCAGCGAAGAACCGCTGGCGCTGATCCCGCCGTAGACCAACACGTTGACCACCGCCGAAGAGGCCGCAGCCGCCACCGCCACCAGGAACCCGGTGATCAGCACTTTCCAGGTGTTGCGGAACAGCCCGCCCCGTGCGCACCAGCCCGCCACAAAACCGATGAGCAGGGCCACCGGCCACCAGGGGAGGGCATTCGGGTCGATCGCCAGGCCCCAGATAATGTTTGAGAGCGTGCCGGTCAGCGCCCCGGCCCACGGACCGCACACCACGGCCACCAGCACGGTGCCAATCGAGTCCAGGTAGACCGGCAGCTTGAGCAGGGAAACGATCTGGCCGATGACCACATTGATGGCAATCGCCACCGGGATCAGCACCCAGGTCATGGTGTTAAAGCTTCTTTAATCGAATTGAGCAGGTTCATATGAATCTCCAGAATGAAAAGGTAATGAATTAAACTGGCAGACTGCCATGATCGGGGACCGGATTCATCTTCTCATATGCACGCTCCTTAACCCGGAATGGCGGCGCACAAATACTGCATGCGTTCCAGAAACAATTCGATAAAATCGCGCCCGCGTACGCCCAAAGCCACACGCATATTGGCGGGTTTCGCGGTCATCTGGTAAAAATCGGCAAAGGTTTTGCCCATGGATACGCCTCCCTGGATATCCACGTCCACGAAATGCTCCTCGTAAATGCACAGCTCGGGAGCAAAGGTCAGAGCCAATGCCAGAGCATCGTTGATCACGCAGCCGTCAATTTGCTGGTAAACGTCATGAAATTCCATATAAAAACGGGTGGCATCCGCGATAAAGGCGGCCACAGGCGAGCCGCTTGCCTGCAGCCTGCCCACATCCCCGGCGGTCAAAATACAGTGGTAGGTGACATCCAGGGGGACGAGGGTCATGGGCACGCCGGAATGATAAACGATCGCCGCGGCGTGCGGGTCGACATACACGTTGAACTCGGCCAGCGGGGTGGTGTTGCCCTCATGGCGGATCGCCCCGCCCATGATCACCAGCTCTTTTATCGCCGGGATAATCCTCGGTTCGCGCCGCATGGCCAGCGCCAGGTTGGTCAGCGGGCCCACGCACACCAGGGTAAATTCCCCCGGTTCAGCCAGCAATCGTTCGATTAAAAAATCTACCGCGTGCTGCCGGAGAGCCTTCTGGGCGGGCGCAGGCAGGCGGGCATGCCCCAGGCCGCTATCCCCGTGGGTTTCGGGGGCAAACAGTGAGGGCTGGATCAGCGGGCGCTCGCAGCCTTGCGCCACCGGAATGTGCCCGGCGTGGGCCAATGCGAGCACCGCCAGCGCGTTGCGCGTGCCCTGCTCCACCGAGCAGTTGCCGTGGACCACGCTCAAGCCCTCCAGGCTTAACTCCGGCGAGGCCAGCGCCAAAAGAATCGCCAGCGAATCGTCGATGCCGGGGTCGGTGTCAATGAGGATGCGTCGTTTCATGCAAACATTCTAGCACAAGGGTCTGGCGGAACGAACCTCGAATTAAGGCGCGCCTATCTGCGGCGCCAGGCGGGAGTATACTTAACCAACCCTCTTCGCGAAAAATCGTTGCATGACACTTGCTAAATTGTTTGGGCTACCCGTGGGCAGCGTCCCCGGGCTGCGTGCCAACATCATCCATTATTATTTTGATATCGGTTGGTGGGGCCTGTATGCCGGCGCCACCGCCGCCTTTTTGAGCATCTACGCGGCGCGCATCGGCGCCACCCCGGCGCAAATCGGCCTGCTCACCGCCCTACCCTCGGCCATCTCCCTCACCCTATCCCTGCCGTTCGCGGAGATCGTCCGCCGCCTGGGGGCGCACCGCGCCACCTGGGCGGCCGCCCTGGTCAGCCGCAGCATGTTCCTGCTCTATGCCCTGCTGCCCTTCTTCTTCAAGGCGCCTGCCCAGGTAAACGCCATCCTGGTGATTGGGGCGCTGATGGCAGTGCCCAACACCCTCCTGGGCATCTCTTTCAACCAGCTGCTGATGGAAGCCGTCACCCCCGACTGGCGCGGGACGGTGGTGGGGGTGCGCAACGCCTGCTTTTCAATCATCACCTTCCTGGTGACGATGATCAGCGGGCAGATCCTCACCCGGGTGGCATTCCCGTTGGGTTACCAGGTGATCTTCGTCATCGGTTTTGTCGGCGGCATCGCCACGGCCTTTCACTTATACAAGGTACGCCCCTTAAACCGTCCGAATGGCCCAGCGGCGCGCCGCTTACCCGGCGAACTGCCCACCCGCCGCCTGCCGCGCTACCTGCCGGCTGTCGATGGGGCAGGCCGGCATTACATCCGCGTGCTGGCCATCCTGTTCCTTTTTAATATCACCAACAACATGATTGCCCCGCTGGTTCCCGGGGTGCTGGTCAATTCCCTGGCGCTTTCGGATGCCTGGATCAGCATTGGCACCGCCGCCAATAACCTGATTGTTTTTATCATCTCGCTGAATATCGCCCGGCTCACTCGCCGCACCGGCAACCGTGGGGCCACCGCCCTGGGTTCGGCCCTGCTGGCCGGGCAGGCCCTGGCCCTGGCGCTGGCCGTTGGGCCGGCCGGCTACCTGGCTTCGGTAGTCGCCGGCGGCCTGGGCACGGGGGTGTTAATCACCGCCCAATTCAATTATCACCTCGACAACGTCCCCGAAAATGACCGCTCTGCCTGGCTCTCCTGGAGCTTGTTGATGGGCAACTCTGCCCTGCTGCTGGGCTCGCTGTTAGGCCCGCTGCTGGCCGGCTGGACGGGCGTTCTGCTGGCATTGGGCCTCTTCGCCGGGCTGCGACTGGTGATGAGCCTGGTCATTTTTCGCTGGGGATGAAGTCGGCGTTCAATCCACGCTGGCGATTTCAGCATAACAACCGCGCCTTAGTAATTGGCCCCTCCAGCAGCTCCGTGATCGAGCATCCCATCTAGGACAACCCCATAATCATCGCCGAATCGGCCTGACGTTGATGGCGATCGCCACAACCAGCCGCACAAAATAATCGCCAATAAAGGAGATCATCTGGTCGATCCACTGCGCCAGAAAATTACAATTGCTTAAAAGTCGTCACTGCATGAGTGGGAAAATCCTGATATGGAAAAGGCAAAATCGACTGGCGCTTTATCGCCGGTAAAAGAAAATGATAGACCTATCACAATACATTGCTCACGAACTCTTCCATCCCGTCCAGTAGACGAACCCGGGTAGCTCTACAAATCCATAATTCCGCAAATCAATTGTGGATGATTCGAGCCCTACAATTGGCGAAAAAGCAACTACATTTGGGGAGATTGTAAAACGCCAAACGCTGACTTTGGGTGACCACAGATTTCAGAGCAATAAAAAATATCCCAACCCTTTTTTATTTCATTGATCAAGGTGGTTCTATAAAATGTTAAGACATGCTTTTAACCACAGAATCGATCATGGCTAAAAATCCGCCGCCATTGAGTTCGATGCATTTGCCAAATCAAGATCGATAGTAAGGAAACGTGACTATAAATATGGATGAACAATCCATAGGGTGGGTTAAACCGGTCAATTTGAATAATTAACAACCCCAAACAGCACCAGGCGACAACCCGTTTATCAAGCCGGCTCCATCCCATCCAGATTAATAATGGAAGCAGGATAAAAACATAATGGTGGTACCACAAAATGTTCGGTGTAAGCATCATCCCGAGCGCGGTTACGATGAATAAAGGTTCTCTGGGTTGTTTTCCAATCCAAAATAATCCAGCGCTTATGGAAATTGCTACGAAGATATATCCAGTCAAGATTCTTTGGACTAATTGGTAATGATTGGTTAATAAATGGGTTATTGCTAATAGCGGTGGTTGAACAGCATGAGGTAATGTAGGGATAACATTGTGTGCTTTTGCGGAAATATAAAATAACCTGGCCACAAGCGATTGTGAGTTATTTCCAAGTGGAAATTGATGAAGCAGCCACTGAAACGCGCCTGGGTATTCGACAATCGGATTAAGGCCGTACCGAAAGATGCTAAAACAAACCATCGATATCAGCACAACCACGAAAGCAATAATTACTTTTATTTTTTTTCGGATAACTGGATACACAAAAAAAAGAAGTGGGGTCACCTTTGTCACAACTGCTAAACCCAGGCCTAAACCACCTAAAACCGAAAAATTCTCTCCCCAAATGAACAATACAAATAATCCAAACATCGTGATGACATTTATCTGGCCTATTTCGAGCAATTCTAAAAATGG
This sequence comes from uncultured Chloroflexia bacterium, assembly GCA_963752685.1. Classification (GTDB taxonomy): domain Bacteria; phylum Chloroflexota; class Anaerolineae; order Anaerolineales; family Anaerolineaceae; genus Anaerolinea. The sequence goes on from CAVVZR010000001.1 coordinate 162,269, forward strand.
CGCAAAAGCCAAACACGTCACATACCAATACCAAACTCTAGATATGGAATATCCATAATAACAGGAGACTCCATAGACAATGAACATCATCAATAGCAGATTGACGGTTGTATAAATCGAAATCTTTAAGAATTGAGGTTGAATATGGCTAAAAATTTCAACAATCAGCATCGCCGGCGGAGGGTATAAAAATCCTGTACCTATCGATTTGATTGAATAAGGGTCATTGCCATTCAAAGCCTCAGTTACTGCTCGATCATAATAATTAAAATCTTCAAGCAAGTAATTGGGAACGGGTTTCAACTCGATAAGATGCAACTGGGTATTGAAGCCAAATACAAGATAAAGGCAAAAGAACAAGCCTATAAAAACACGATGGATGGATGGCGTATTAATAATTCAAATCGCATATTCAGTTGAGGCACGTAAATGTTCTATTTTAGCCATATCTTTTACAAAGGATGAGATTCTGGTCATCGGCGCTCACAAAATCTAGATCCATTATATTCCACTATGTATCCATGAAATATGCGGTGAAATTGATAAAAGGTAATATACGGGTATCCCAAAATTATGGTTTTGAGTTGCATTGAAAAATTAGAAGGTCCTGGCTGCTGCCATAATCTGATGCCTTATAAACCATCACCTGCTTACAATGACTGGCATTGGATTCATCCAGGATTTGCGCATAACTCTTATAAATAACTACATATTCGGGTTGATAACGGTCGATCGCATAGCGCGCCGTATCCTCATAGGTGCTGTCGGCGTTCATCTGGCTGGCTACATCCGGTTGGATTAGTCCTGCAAAATCAACGATATAACGTTGTGAATAATAACCAATTATCCCCACCTCAAGCGCCGCCACCTTACTTTGCGAAGGAGTATTCTCCCGAAGCCACTCGCCGACCGCTGTATACAGCCGGATCCGTTGGTCTGGATTGAGGCTTTGACGATAGATGTGCCTGGTTCTGAAAGAAGAACAATCCCAGGACCATCCCGCCCATGAGAGCGAGGGCCAAGATTTTGGACCGTCTTATTTTGGCCGACCAGCTGTAAAATGTCTCAAGGCCAACTGCCACCAGGAGTATAAATCCCGGAATCAGGGGGGCGTAATACCAAAAGTAGCGCGTGATACCCAGGATTGAATAGCTGACGAAATACAGCAAGGTCCAGGCGATGATAAGCAGGGCAGGGCTTTTTCTTAATTACCAGGTTTGCTAAGCCCACAAATCCAAAATGCTTTCAAGCCTGAAGAACCACTGCGTGCGATACCACCCCAGCGTTGTCCAGAGACCTTGCGCGAACCCCTGGCTGATCGACATCAAGCCTTGATGTTGTTTCGCCGCCAGGGTGACGGGGATGGGTGATCTGAAAATAAGCCCAAAGCACCCCCCAGCCCATCAGGCTGACTACAATGAAAGCTGCCAGACCTTTCCAGGGTAACGGGCTTCTCACCCAAACGAGAAAATGAACAGCCAAAATGAGTGGAACAAGCGCCCCATCGGGCCGTGTTAGGACAAGCAATGCAGCCAAAAGGCCTGATGTAATATATTGTCGGAGGATATACGTATAAAAAACTGAAAGAACAAGTGCAATATACAGCGGGGTTTCTGAGCCGAGAGTCGCTGACAGGAGTCCAAAAGAAGGCAGTAACAAAAGACCGATCCATCCGGCGATTGGATAGTGCCATACACGAGCGAGTTCATATAAAAGGACTGCACTGATCCCAATACATATCGAGCCAAACAATACAGCCAGTGTGGGGATGTCCGCGCCAAAAAAACCCCCAAAACCTAAGACCAGTGCGAATAATGGCGTGGTGGTGCTGAGAATTTTCTCGCCGGCATTATAGACAAAACCTAACCCATGAATAAAATTCTGGGCGTACCGATAAGTAATATAGGGGTCATCATATGACCAGAAACGATAGAGAAAATAGAGGACCGCTGAACCACCTGCAGCCAGTCCAAAGATCAAACTTCTCACGAGGCGCAGATTGATCTGCATATCACCTGATATCGATAAAAACTGGCGAAATTAAGGGTGACAGAGATTCCAATGAAATGGGTTGTCCAAAAATATTCCTCGCCTGCACTGCACCTTCAGGCACAGGCCATTGCGGCGGATTCTCAGCGACAGGAAACAAAAAATAAAATTTTCCCTGTTGGGATTGGAACTCATAACCGTTCAGGCCCGGATATTCATCAATTCGCCGCACAACATCGCTGCCTGAAATCTTCGTTAATGCCGTTTGAATCGACAAATAGACTGGGCGAGGATTTTGATCTTTGTCCAGCAGACCGCCATTACGCCACCCTGGCCCGGTGAAAGTGTACCAGATTGTGTTGACATTTTCAGCGTAATTCCTCACAGCCAACCAGGCTCCGTATTCCGCCTGTTTTTGGAAAAAGTCAGGGCTAACCGGATTGCATTGAGCCCAGGATTCTGGACACGAGAATGAGGTTTCGGTCATGAATAATGGTATGTCGACGTTGTATGCCAGCATTAAATTCGTGAAGATAATTCACTTTTCCTGCAATTACGCCGCCTCTGGCCTGCCAGGATGCCCAATTGCGCACCGACAATATCGGCGAATAGACAGCCGATTCGTAGGGAGGACCTCCATGAAAGCCCAAGAAGTCGATGTAGGCCCCTCCGCCATCTCTGAGAAATCCCTCTGCAAAACGAGGCGGCAATTCGGAACCTGCTTTGCATCTTCCGGGCATCCCAGCATCAGTGGGGTCGCAATCTAAAATAAGTCCTCCAGAAATGATCTTTGCAGCTGGGTCCGCAGCGCGCATGAGTGGCACAACTGCTTTCAGCATCTCGCCAAAATACTCACCCCCATAATAAGGATCGTTTTGAACTCCCCAACACCCAAACGGATGAGTGCTAGAGACCAAGGAAGGATCCACATCTGGTTCATTCCACAGCTCCCAGTTGTGGACGTTAATGGATCGGCACTATATCTGGCAATCAATTGCGCTAAAAAATTACCAAATGCATTGAATTTCTCAGCTCGGATCTGGCCGCAATAAAATCCTTCATAATTTTGAGCCCAAGGCGGTGTACTGCGCACAATAAGAATAAATTTCAAGCCAGCCTCTTGTGCCTTTTTCAAACCATCTTCGATCGACGCCAGTTTATCCCAGGCAATTTGGCCTTCAATCGGTTCAAGGTCAGACCATAAAATGCCGTTGTAGCGAATCCACTTTGCGCCTAATGCTTGAATCTTTGCAAAGTCCACATTTAGATTAGCGATTTCTACCCCAAATTCGCCCACCTCATTTTTGGAAAAATCCGTTGTTGGAGGTTGATTGTTTATATCCGGATCTATCTCCTGAGGAAGTTCTGTTGTAAACGCCTGTGGCGGAGGCAGTGTATTTTGTAGAGGGTCGTTCGGCGCTGGTATTCCTGAACAACCGTAGGAGAAAATGATCAATCCAGCAATGAGGACTCGATGAAACTTCGCAGATGAAATCATGTCATTTTCCGTATTCAATTATGGGAACATTTTTATAACGCCGGATGATCCAGGCAACTGTAATAATCCAAACAGGGATACTCGCAGGAATAATCAGAAACAGATCGGCATTTGGCCATGGCATGAGGGTAGTGATCGCAACCCTCATGATTAATGTATTATAGACCAGGAACATGTAGGAAAAGCTGGCTAGAGTAAACCATTTACTCCATTTGAATTCCATCGCGATCAATGCAAAGGGGAGAAGCCAGGATAAGTATTGGATGGCAAAAGCATGGGTAAAGGCAAAAAACGCAATCAATATAGTGAGAGTCGAATGAAATTAAATTTTCTTTCCTACAAATCAGCAACCATGTAAGAGCTAACAGAAGTAGGGTGAGATAGCGTGCATTCACAAACAGAAAGGCAACCAGTTGATTCGTCGCAGGAACCAAAAGAGCGAATAAGCGTAGGAGATATGTATATCCCCAGACTCCAATGCCATGGTTATAACCAACGGCCTTAGAAGTGATTGTTAGGATATTCGATTGGTAAAGGAACGAGTAAAGCAACACGCCTGCTGAAGGAACGAAAATCGTCCCTAGAATAAATTTTATTTTGGATTTGAAAAGGGTTAAGAAATAAATAATTGAAGGCAGCCCTAAAACTGGCCAGCTTTTGATTAGAATTCCAAGGCCCAAAAATAATCCAGCCAGACCTGGACTGCTCGTGGCAAACCAAAGACACAAAAGAAGAAATAGAATGGGCGCAGCATCAAATTGAGCATGGACAACCGATACCATCCAGGAAACTGGGTTCAACGCAAAAAAGAAACCAGCTTTTAACGCCAGACGCTTGCCGGCCCGCTTCAAAACCATCAAGAAAATCATCGTCGCAATCAATGTGTCGGCGATGATAGGTTCAATTCGGACTACCTTTTCAAAAGAAAAAGAGGTGTGATCTGAAAACCATGACGAAAAGTCAATCCAATATATCTGCAAAGGCAGATAAGGATGACGGTTGGCGGTTTCGGGGTCGGTGTAAATGTCGACCCCTTGATTGGCTTTTTGCCCAACCAGCCGAAAGGATTCCACATCGAAATTGCTGCTGGCAGGTAAAATTTAACAACGGGATCAGCCTTACCATCAAAGTAAGGCTGATCAAATAAATCAAATGAAACCTTAGCGATTGTGTCGACAGTACATTATCAATATATTTTGAGAAAAATCCTCCGATACGGGAGAGAACTCCTAAGGTCTTGGAGGATTTTTCACCGGGCAGTTCAAAATTAATTGCCAGGGTAAGGCCCAGAAACAATAACGACCATGCTGCCAATAACAACGTACGTGTCACGGCATAAGCTCAATGTAAACCGCATGGTCAATCGTCAGCGTATTATTGACAGGGGTAATTGCATCACCAAAGGTATCATAGGCTGCATGAAATCCCGTAGGGAGGGAAAGAAGGGGAAGAATATTGTAATCATCCGCTGGAAAAACCACCTGGATCCTCGTTGCGCCCTTTTTGAATTCAAACCCAATCACTCCAGGATATGAATTTACTGGGACAGAATACGCCGCTCCGTTTAATTCCTGGATAGCAAATTTCATTGCCTGATAGGCTGGCAGCGGAGCTTGATTGGCATCCAGTAATCCTGAATTATTCCACCCAGGCCCGTTAAGAGTGTACCAGGTGGTGCCCAGCAACTTTTCCGAGATATTACGGGTGTACACCCAAACAAGATAATCAGCCTTACTGCGTTCAAAACCAGGAATAGCCGGATTATCTGCCATCAGACCGGCTTCAGATTGGAATATGGGTTTGACCACGCCATATTTTGACATAACTTCGCGAAGAAAATCGATTTTTCCTTTCACAACCCCACCGCGAGACTTCCAGGGCTTAAAATTCTTTTCGAGGAGGATCGGATTCGAATTTTCCAAGTGTTTGTATGGATAGCCATGGAAATTCACGATATCAAAATATGCCCCACCATTATTTTTTAAGATGCCTTCAAAGAATTTGGGCGGGAGCATTTTATCATCCGTCGGACAAGCTCTTGGTATGCTATTATCGGTCGGGTCACAATATAATAACAGACCTCCAATTAAAACCTGAGCGCTGGAATTAGCGGATTTAACCGCCGGGTAAACCTGCGAGAGCATTTGACCATAATATCCACCGCCATAATAGTTAGAGTCAGACGGGTCTCCCCAACCACCGAAGATGCTATCGGGATCCAGGCCAAGATGATCCGCGTCCGGTTCATTCCAAAATTCATAGTATTGAACAAAGTATGGTGCAACGCTGTATCGCTTTACGGTTTCTTTTAACAAAATTCGCAAAATCGGCAATTTTATCTGGTCGCATTGGCCCGCTAAAGTACCCATCGTATTTTTGCGCCCAGGTCGGGGTGCTTCGAATGACCAGAATTGTTTTATTGCCATTCGAACCGATTTGAGCCAGTTCCTCTTCCAACTGCGCCGCATTTTGCCATTTCCATTCTGAATTATTATCAGGCTGGATATCAGACCATAGCAGGCCATTCTTCCTCACCCAATACATCCCACTGGCTTGACCTAACGACCAGACAGTGGATGCATTCGTGACTCCATAATTGATCTCAGCACCAAAGATGGATGGAGATAACTCGCGATGAACAAAAGGAAGATAAACCAAATGGGTAAGAGCACTTTGGCCAGACACATTAGCATTTGTTCCAAGTATTGAAACAAATAGCAACAGCATAATTACAGAAAATAAAATTTTCTTTGGCATCTCGTTCTCCTTGAAGGCATCCGCAAGCACCGAAATAAAATTTCCGACCACTTATAAAACTAAATGTTACCCTCAAATTTTACCCTGGAAAATTTTTCCTCAGTGAAAATATCTTTTTTGTTAGGTCAATACCTTCGCCAATTAGCCTGAAGAAACTGGCGTTTTAGCGACATGAATGCTGCCCAAAGTGGCTACATTGCGGAAAAGCTGGGCAACTAAAATATCATCGGGTTTTTTCGGAAGTATTTTTAACAACTCAGTGGCATATCTGCACCCTCGGTAATAAGATTTGAGGTCCAGAACCCCAAAATCAGGATCGGTTTGTCGAAAATCGCACATTAATAATTGAGACAGATTGACCATGAACAAAGATAAGTTGGCGGCATTGGTCACGGCAGTCGGGTTGACATTCATGAAATCCTCTAAGCCCCAGAACTGTTTCGCGTCCCGAAAATTGAACTCGATTTGGAATCTCAAAGAGTAATAATCGACCAAATTCTCGCAGGACAGTTCGAGATCACTGCTGAACAGAATGACGTGCCCCCAGGCTTGGGTGGCGAGGTTCGTTTTGACGATGATGACCACATTGAGCGGCACAGGGAAATCCTTGTGTAAGAGCTGCGCCTGGTAAGTGCAAGTCTGAAAGCCATCTTTCACCGTAGTGGACTTGAGGTATTTCTCCGGGATGTGGGCATAGTCCACCCGTTTTCCATATTTGCACTTATGACCCTCGCCATCCCACGGAAAGCACAGGGCCGCATCCCAGCGCAGTTTGGAGATCAGGTGCAATCCGCATTGCCGCACCATTTGAAAAGCAGGATAGTTGCCAAAATGACCATCCATCGCCAGGTAAACCGGGTGGAGCAAAGCGCCGATCCTCAAAAGTAGCGCTTTGAGCATCTTTTGGATCCGTAACAACTCTGGGTTGAGCATGACTTCCGACTTTTCTTTGTTCTTGCTGCCTTTGGGCCGTCCCCGTTTGCGTTTCGGCTCGGCGGATTTGACTTTTTTCGCCTCTTTCTTGGCTTTGCAGGCTGCTTTTTCTTCTTCGCTGCGTACCGTTTGCTCCACGCACACCGGATACGAACGCCGTTGGCTTACGCTGACCAACGAGACCACAAAGAAGGATAGGCTGGGGATCACCTTTTGCTGCAACCCGGAGAAAAAGCGATCCAGCCCGTAGGTCTTCTTCCCGGCTTTGCTGACCACGCTTTCATCACCTGCCAGGATGTAGACCTCTTCCTTCCGCAACAGGTGTTGGCTAAAGAACTGCCAGAACACTTGCGCCCACGGGATCGCCGTATTGTAAAAGCGCTGGATGGTCCGGTAACTGCCGCCATCTTCAGCCCAGCGTGAAAGTCCCAACATGGTCACCCGCCCGGTCATGGCGAGCATGGCCAGGATCACCCGGCTCATTTGGCGCAGAGTTGCTTTGGATAAACTGTCTTCGATCGGTTGTAAAAGTGCTAGAATGTCCATTGTGGGCTTTTGTGGTTCCTGAGTTGAGGTCGTGGTGGACTACAACTCTACTACAGAAGCCCATTCACTTCAGCCTATTTGCCGGGTAGGAGCGGCGGTTACCCGACCGCTCCCCCCACAGACCCGGACGTGAGCAATTCACTCATCCGGTTCTTCGGTAACCAGAGTTAGCTTCTCTCTGGCGCATAACTTTGCTGCCCTGCAAGCTTTAGATGGCGTGGACAATTCTAGGCATCGGGAGTGGGTACAAGATCCTCAGCAACAACAAACTTCTCCCAAGGGATGCCACCTTTCCTACTGCGGTGACTAAGCCAGTACCGCCATGCTGTTTCAGCCTTTCTATAGAGCACCCATAGCATCACGAAGTTTCCTCGGATGCCGTAGTATTGATAGTGTCCATTCAGCTTCAGACACAACATCCGATACTGCTCCCGTAGTGGCAAATGGCGGTTCTTCTGACACCAATCCCAGACATTTCTCATTGAGCGGCGCAGCCGTTTTGCGGCTGTCTTGCGTTTGATCACCCAGTTGTTCCGCCGAGATTTTCCCCAGTAATGGGTGAACCCCAGGAAAACAAAGGTGCCTTCGCCCTTACCGGCGGCTTGCTGGACATTTGGCTTTTGGAATGCGACCAACCGGGTCTTTTCCGGGTGGATCGTCAGCTTATAGCGGGCAAACCGCTTGGGCAAGACTTCCATCACCCGTCGGGCGTCTTCTTCTCGTTCGAAACCGATGATAAAATCATCCGCGAAACGGCATAAGAAGCAGCGCCCTTTCATCCGTGGCCGCACTTCTTTCACAAACCATTCATCCAGCACATGATGGAGGAAGATATTCCCCAACATCGGTGATGCTACTCCACCTTGTGGGGTGCCTGTCTCCGGGTAGCTCAGGCTCTTCCCATCCACTATCCCCGCATTTAGCCATTTCCCGATGTAGCGCAACAGGCCCCCGTCGTTCACCCGCTGCTTGATGATGTCTTGCAAAAGAGAATGGTTCAGGTTGTCGAAAAATCCACTCACATCTGCGTCAATGATCCATCCAATGTTCATTCCCATGCACTGCATCCAGATTTCTTTCAATGCCTGGTGGGGGCTATGCCCCGGTCGGAACCCATGCGAGAAGTCATAGAAATCCTGCTCATACACCGCTCCCAACAACATGCTCACGGCTCTTTGCACGATCTTGTCTTCGATTTCCGGGATGCCGATCGGTCGCTTTCTTCCGTCTTCCTTCTCCAACCAAATGCGCTTCACGGCCGGGGCTCGATAGCGCCCCGTTCGCATTCGTTCGAACAAGGTTTGCAGGTTCTCTTCCAGCTTCTCACCGTATTGCCGGGCGGTTATCCCGTCCAGTCCTGGTGCCGCATCCTTTTGGATCTTCTGGTAGGCCTCCTTCAGGAAGTCCACATCCACCAAATTCATCAGGTTGGTGAATACTTTGTCTGGCTCATTGGCTGCTTGCTCCGCAATCCGTTGAAGTTTTGTTGAGACGATTTGTGATCCCATAGTATCTTTCGTCTTTCCTTCCAACTGAACGTTATGCCCGGCTTCGCCTTCCCTACAGTGGGTCCTTTGGGTCTCGGTTCCCCACCTTCCCGATCAGGTCGTTCACTTTCCCTGATCATCGGTACTATGCTCCGCTACGACTGCCATTTGCCCGTCTCGGTTCACTTCGCTTTTCGCTGTCGTTCCCCGATACCCTGACCTGCTCCCTTTCCTTTGTGTCCCGTTTCCGGCTTGTCATATCGGTTGGGAGCCACCCTATGACACCAAGGCTCTTGGTCATCCAGTACCCTTGCTCTTCTGGCGCTCCTGGGGGGAGACAAATGGCTCTCCCAAGTTCCCGAGTTGTCCCTTTAAACGTATGCCCTGCTCTCAGACCCCGGTGGTGTCCTGCTCGCTCGCCATTTCGCTTTCAGGACTGCTGCCTTCCGTTTCGCCAACAACGTCGGCTTTTCCAGTTCTTTCCTGGTTATCCTTTGTCCACTACCATATACTATTTCGGGGTTCTATCTCACGGCCTGCGTTCTTGTTCCACCCAGTTCCGTACTTCCATTACTGGTTTTGCACGTGGGTTTCTCTACTGACCTGCTGGCTAGGCTTTGATCAGATGGGATTTGAGCTCCGCCGTGAATACTCGGCTCGCACCCATTGGACAACTTTGACAAATTTCAAGGATTTGCTATGATTTCTTCATCTCCTTTCCCGATGTCTCGGGCTTTTCTTGGCACAATGGCGAAGGTATTGATTTTCATTTCGTATTTAGACAAAATGCCGTTTTTCACCATATGTGCTGGTAAAAATGACCAAGCCACCCCCATATTTACGTGATTTTACGATTTTGTCTAAACTCAAATTTCATAGATCAAGAACACAAATCTGGAGCCTCTGTGTGATTAATCCCTTGAAAGTTTGATTTTATTGGTCATAACGACCACACTATTGATAAAAGTGGTTTATCGTTAGTATCGCCCAGATATTCAAAGCAGCCAGACATGACAAAAATAGAATTGCCAGGATAGGTCTGGTGCTTTTCCAAACTGTTACAACAAGTTTATAAAACTCATAAAAACCAAAATTTAAAGGAATTGCTAAAAGAAGTACAACTGGAAAGTAGTAACGTGCCACAGGAATGGTAAGGTGATTGAACCAGCTTCCCGCGCCTCGAAGCAGCACAATTACCAGCTGTACCCCTATGGTTAAACTCCCAAACACGATCAAATTCCAAGGCGGACTATTTCTGGTCTTAAATAGCCACGAAAATCCTCCAACTATACAAACGACCAACGGCAAAATAAAAATCCGGTAAGGTTTTGAACCCGTCAATGGAATAGACGCCCACCCAAAAAAACCCCAAAAAGTCCTGAAGATCCGGCCCAAGGCAGAGGTTGTGTACCAGCCTGAACCTTGAAAATCAAGCAACGTCCAGGCGTAGGATATTGGGAGGTTATAGCTGCGACCCGCCGACAATAGAATATTGGAAAAAGCCGGCCTGCCAAGTTCAAAGGAAGAATTCCTCAGGTTATTATGGATTTGAAGATCATCCCATATGGCGGTGATTGCCCGGTTTTCTGCCAACACCGGAGGCGCGGCGTTTGAAAATGAGCCTTTGGCCAGAATGAGCCCATCCCAATAGATGTGATTGTCGCTGCCAGAAGCAGCCGGGTAGATCATCAGCCAACCATTGGTCGTCGCCGGCGGCACATCCGCCTCGAACGAAACAAACTGAGGTTGGGTATTAATTTTAATGGGTGCTGAAAACACAACTACCTGGCGATTGATTTGCAGAGCAGGAAAGCGCACTTCGTCTGGTTGGTCCGCCCAAACCCACCCCCCCAGGGTAACCCTCTGCCCGGAAATTTCCTTTAATTCTGCCTGAGTCAGCATCTGAAAAATACTTGCATTGGTGTTTCCACCCAGAACCAAAGCGTAGTCTCCGTTGGGGGCTTTGCTGGTGACCACTCTTTCGGGCATGGTATTGGAAGCGCTCAGGTAAAAGGCCGGAAAGGTGTCTTTCCAGGAAAATGAAACTGCTGCCAGCAGTCCGGTGATCGCCGCTAAAATTCCCCACACATACCAGCTTTTGCGGTCTTTGAATAAACCCAGCAAGATAACCAGGATGGCCAGCGGCACAGCCAGCCATCCTGTGCTTTTGGTGAAAACGCACAAGAAAACCACGACCGTCAACGCGACAAGCCCGCCAGGGGTGATCCCGCGTTTTATAATGCGGATACTGTAAAAAAGGAACAAGGTAAAAAAAGCAATGACCGCCACATCGTTATTGGCGGCCGTCATTAAATCCAAAAAACCGGGCAAGCAGGCCATAAACAGGGGCGCCATCCAGCGCATAGGATGCCCCTCGGCGAACAATTCCTCGACCGCTTTTAAACTGGCCCAGATAGTTAAAAGGAAAAATAATAGCGAAACAAACCTGACCGAATACAATTGGAAGGCGATATCGGTATATTTGAAAAGCCGCAGGGGTAGGGAGGCAATAAAGTAATATACAGGCAGATCACCTAATTGCGAAATGCCAATCGGTATCGGTCGATCCATCAGAAACAAATTGGGAATCCCGCCAATATCCCGGTAAAACCCATGCTCGATCATCGAAGCCGCAACTTCGCGCCGCATGGATTGATCGTAATCACCGATTTGAGGCCATTCGGCACGGTTGGCGACCAACCAGGCATATTCAAAATGCCCGGGCTCATCATAATGCTGCCAGGGCGGGAAGATAAACACATATAATATGCCCTGAACGGCCGCGACAAACAAAATGATTAAAGCCAGGTAGGAAGTTTTGGGCGAGTTATCGGCCTCAACACCCAAATTAATAAGCTCCCTTTCGGTTGATCACCACCCAGATGGTTTTGATCAGGATAAGGAGGTCCAGCAGCAGCGAATAATGCTGGACATAATAGATGTCATCTTCGGTGTTTTGCTGCATGGGTTTGTCGCTGCGACCATTGACCTGCCACCAGCCGGTCATGCCCTGGGGCACCGAGAAGCGGCTGTGCTGCCAGACCTCGTACTGCGCCACCAGGTAGGGCAGCTCCGGTCTCGGCCCGACAATACTCATGTCGCCTTTTACCACATTGAAAATCTGGGGGATTTCATCCAGACTGGTGCGCCGTAAAAACCGGCCCACGCGGGTCACCCGCGGATCGTCTCTGGTCTTATCCTGGAAGATATGGCCATTCTCATCCACGCTTTCGATGACATGGCGGTGTTTCTCGGCATCTTCGACCATGGTGCGAAACTTGAGCATGCCGAATAATCGTTTGTTCTCCCCCACCCGGTCCTGCCGAAAAACAATCGGACCGGGGCTGTCGAGGCGGATGGCTAAGGCCATCAAGCCCATCAGCGGCAGGGTGACCGGCAGGGTGATTAAAACGATGAGGATATCCATGATGCGTTTGACGATGCGCTGATAATCATTCAAGGCCGGGGCGCGCAGGTCAATCATCGGCAGCCCGGCGAAGTCTTCCACCTGGGCACGGTTGAGCGCCAGGGAATAGTAATCGGGCACCACCCACACCCGCACCGGGGCGCTGTGCAGATCGGAAATCAAATCATTAATTTTTGGAAAGGCCAGTGAAGGCAGGGTGAGTACAACATCGTCGATTTTATGCGCCGCGATCACGCTTTGCGCCTGCTCCAGGCTGCCTAAAACCATCGGGGTCGCGCGCTTTTCAGGGTCGTCGTCCAGGTAGCCGGCCAGCTCCAGACCCAGGCTGTTGAACTCGCCGATGCTGTCGGCTACTTTTTTACCGATCACCCCGGCCCCAACCACCAATACGCGGCGGTATTGGATGCCATGAAACAGGTTAGTGCGGTAAGCCAGCCGGTACAGCATCCGCATGAGCAGCAGTGATAAGTAGGCGATCACCACAAAACCGGAGAACAATCCGCGCGAGATCTCTCGATAACTGAGATAGAGCATCCCCGCCAGAGAAACTGCCGCCAGGATGGACCCCAAGGTATAGTTGGAGAACTCGTCGAAGAAACGGAAATTCTTGCGGGCATCGTAGGTGGTGAACAGGAGCAGCACGCCTACCCACATGATCGGGAAGAGGATATATAACCCGGCTTCCAGTGAGATCGAACTCTTGCGGGATGGATTTAAGGAAGGGAAAGATCTCATCCAGTTGAGGACGCAGCACAGCCGCAAGTTTCAGAGCCCCGGCTACCAGCAAGCCATCCAACAACATGGCAAGGATGGCGAAATCGACTGAAAATCGACGCAGCATAGTTTGATCTCTTCTCCCCTAAGAATTAAATGCCCCCCCATTGTAACGCAAAAAACCTAAATTCAGCCTGGTCATGGCGTCTGACCAGCTAATACAATCATACTTCTTTTGGCAATTTCCAGGTCTAAATTGGCTTCTCCAAATTGCCTGGCAGGGTATTTTCACGATCAGGTATCAAGCTACTCTTTGCAAAAATACAATAGATCATAAAAATACTGACATCATTCATAATCTCGGTGGTAAAACTTAGCATCTGGATAGCCAAGAAAATTATCAGCATGGTGATGCTTATTTTGATCTTCGTATTTTCAATTTTTACCGCGATAAATAAAAATATCAATACACTGAAAATCCAACCTAACAGACCGATCTCAGAATAAAACGTGAAGATATGCCCGGTATTCCCTAATAATCTGGAGCGTGTTATCGGATCATAGTATTTTGAAGGGCCATCCCCAAACAGGGTAATACCTTTATCGATGTAATATGAAATAGCCGCTCCTCTTCCATACCCCCCGGATAAAAATGCTTCCGTTGCTTTTGTGGAGACATTTGCCGATTGGAAGCTATGCAAAAGCTGACCAGCTACACTCTCAAACTTTCCCGAAACAAATAATATGGCCAGGATAAGGGCAATGGAAGCAGAAGAATAAATGATCACTTTTTTATTAATATTTACAACGATGTAAACACCCCAAACTATCAATAAGATCAATTTTACAATTTCTGCATTTGTGATTAACACAGTTAAGGTTAACCAGGCAATCACGAGCCATCTTTTTGGGATTATGTAATGATGCTTTTTATCGAATAGTAAAAAGATAACGATAAAAACCAGGAAGATTGCCATAGAGGCATCCCCTTTGAAGTTAAACGAGCCAAAATCGAAATCCAGGGGAATAACAATACTTTTAACTTTCTGTGGCAAATATTCGTAACTATATCGTTCCAACAAAATGATAGGCAGTTGAACTAAAGCAATTATCGTGGAAAGACGGATTAGCTTAGCGATGTTTTCGGGTCGCACATACATATCGACCAGAAAATATATGAGAAATGAAAAGCCCAAAATCCTCATAAACAGTATAAATTCCATGAGGCTGGAATTATTTATCATACCGGATAAAGCAACAATCATTGAGAGGGCGGCAAATGCGATAACCGTCCAATTAATTCTTATTTTAAATAGAAAAGCCAGAGGCACTACAAGGGCTGAAACCAGGTTCATCCGGTATGGAAAAAGGTTCGTAGATATCGATAAATAAGTCAACAATCCACTTAAACAAAAAAGAAGGAAAAATATTAAATGAAAATCGAAAAACAAAAATACCCTACTCCATGAAGGATAAAAAGCCTGCTCCCCTTTCTTTGGATTAATCATGGATTCACCAGCTTTATCTACTTGATTAGTTTACAGGCTTCCATTGGGTATACATAGGAGGTTGGGGGCGGTGAATGACGGTGACAATTTTGCCAGGAATCCACCCCATTCCCTGTCATTAATACTCCTCCCATAGCTATCATCTTTTTCAATTCATCGGTGTAATCACTTTCACCATACAATTTGCCTTCCCACCAATCCTTAGAACCCCTTCCAGCTTCCATAAGCATTACAAGGTCACCCGTGTGTAGATTTGACGATGAAAGGATATGGTTGACACAGGGTTTACGAAATGCCCCATCCACGATGATTACATCGCTATGCTGATCAAATGCTTTCACATAAGAATCCGTTTGGGATCGCAATCGAATTTCGAATTTTACATTCCCGACATTTACACTCACCTGGCCGTCTTCACCCGAATCGAAACCCGATTGTTCGATGGATACCTGCCTTGAAATTTTAGCGGCCTTAATGGACAGCGCGCCAATCACATTCCAAAACCAATCCGTATTGATCTCGACGCCGACATATGACCCGGCCCCATTGGATAGTAGCGTATCAAAATGATTTAAGGTAGAACTCCCTGTCCCATATTCAAAAATAGTAGGATTGGGAATTTTCGCATAATGACCAGTGATCTCATGCCATATGTTTGGGCTGCACCAGGGTGGGGAATCCAGCATGAGAAGCAAGCTCAGCGGGTTGCCATTATTTCGATTTCGCAGTTTGGATACCGGCTCGGTAATGAATGGCGGGAGGAGTTTCTTGATTTTCCTCCGAGTTATGGCAGCTAATACGTCCAGCTTATAATTCTTCATTTAAACTCCCTAAGATATTATTATTTTTATTGAGAGATATATTGACCAGAAAATATAGGATATTAATGACTACAGAGAAAAGAAAAGTCGCAAAAAGCCTGCCTATGGCTGCGCCAAAAATACCATATCTATCTATCAATATTGATCCAATAAAGAGAGTGAAAATACTGGAGACGCCATACGAAATTAATAATAGATAAGGCCTTTGTATAATCCTGGTTCCTATTTGAGAACCTTTGGATAACGAGAATAGGATTGGGACGCCGATCAAATAAGGCAGCAACCAGGTATATTCATTATATTTTCCTTGATAAATGAAATTTACCAGGCTGTCTTTTACAAGCCAAATTACCAGCAGATAAAGTCCTCCAATAACTCCCAAAATAACATTAATCCAATGGATTAAATTCAAGGATTTTTTATTTTTTTGATATCTTCTGGCCACCCAAGGGATTAACAATAATCCGATGGCCGTAGAGACCTGATCAATAGGGGTGGCAAAGTTTTGAATAGCCCGATACCCACCCCCGTCGGAAAAGCTGAGTTTGGTGGCAACAAAAACAAGATAAATTTGCATAGAAACCCATTGGAGTAGAGAAGCAACCAAAATCCATTTGCCATAATTCCAATGGCGAAAAAAATCTCTTCGAATAGCATCCAACTGAAAGGATAAAGGGGTTCTAAAAAGAAAAACAACACTGATAAAAATGCTGGTTACCCCGGTATAAATAAAAATAATTTCAGGCGTAATAATTGATAGTTTTTTGAATAGGATGAGCAGCAGGGATAAGAGAGTGACATAGGTAATGGTAATGAAAAGTATTTTCTTGGGATTCGATTCATTATAGAACTTCCACCGAATAAGCCAGTAGGTCAACACAAATGGAATGTTTAAGGACATTACCCTTAGCACAGAGACGCCTTGAATTTTCCAGAAAAAAGAAAAAATTACGGATCCAGCTAATAAGACAATTGATAAGATGATATGAAATATTAGAACGGAACCATAATATTTATCTCGTTGATCTTCCGATGTCTGAGCTCCAAATATGCTCAAGGGCTCCAATATTAACGAAGAATATAAACCAGCCAATAACAAAAATATTGACATGGCCACAGAATAAGCCCCATATTCTTCGGCCAAAAACCATCGACCCAATAGAAGTGAAGTAATAAAACTGATTCCAGAAAATAAACCCTGTTCCAGAATTGAGGCAAAGCCCTTGCTTAGGAAATTAATAAATTGACTTCTTTGAATATTGATCTTCATGGAAATTTGTGTATTTCTATGAATAATATAGGCTGTAATAAATTCTGAAAACAAGTCATTTTAAAGCTATCCAATCAAAAAAAGCTGAATGATTTTCAGCCGATGGAGAAGAAGTTGGTTCACTAATTCCAATTGTCAAATTGGTCAGTACATTTCCACTGATAGGTATCCTTAAAATTTCCCAAGAATCGGGTAGATACTGATAACTGATTGGACGAATCCTTATTCCATCGATCACGATTTCGATTGTTATGGATGAATCAGGTGTGTTTCTCAACCGAATTAACAATTCCCTATAGGTAGATATCGGCAGCTTATTAAATGAGGCGGCATAAGAAAACAGGTCTCTTTCATCCAGGTTATTAGCATAATACATGGTTAATATGCCAATATTCGCCTGAAAAAGTCCTTGAGAGTTGTTAGGATATGCCGTCCAATTGTGAGTAGAGGTAAAGCTTTCGATTACCGTTTCCCCGGCATCTACCTCATTAAGCTCATCCAGTGATCTTCCTAAAAGTAGGCCCCCACGCTCATACCATATGTTTGACTCTTCGAAAAGCTGTTTTTCGCGTAAAGCATCACCCACTTCGGTGAAATTTGTGTAATACAATTTAGCTGCCTTCCATTGATCTTGAGCAGCAAGGTCATTCCCACTCCCTTCAGCAGCAAAGCCGGATTCGATGTTCCCTATGACGTCTGATGGCCTGAATTGGTGATATGTGTTTAGTGATTGGATAGCATTTCCATAATCACCCAGTAAACATTCTCCCCGACCGAGCAATAAATATGCGCGAGAAGCGGATGGCAGAATGGCAATTGCTTTTTTTAAACTTGTAATAGCTCCAGCCAATTTTTGCTTTTGGTCATCGTTAATAACGATATGTAATCCGCAAACGGTGGGGAGCTGTTTCCCGAGCGGAACCGTATCCGCCACCATGTTTAAAATACTTCCACCCTGGCCGAGATAAAACAAATATACCATCCGTGGATATAGGCACCAAATAATAAGGCCAGTGATAATCGCTGACCCTATTCTCGCTACATATCGAAACCTGTTCATAAATGAATGCTCAGTTGTCGGTTCAAGTGCAGCTTAGAAATATTTCATGCGGGTGCCAGATGTCTATTCACCCGATTTCCACCACTTTACCACCAGTACTGCGATCATAGATAACAACCCACTTACCACCAGGCCAATCACCGTAATCCTAATGGTATCTCTCGAATCTGGCTTGATCGGCGCGGAGGCCGCCGAAGCGATCTGCGTGTTGCCATACAGGTCGCTGGATGAAATTTTCACCTCCTCAAGTTTGAGCTGCAGGGTGGAATAGATATGCTGGGCATTGCTATATTCCGTGGTCAGGCGGTCTCGTTCGCTGGTCTGGTCCTGGATCTGCTGCTGCAGAGCCGTGATCTGAGAAGACAACCTGGACAACGAACCTTGCAGACCGGCCGATTGGGCTTCCAACGTGCTCGTCCAGGACTGGACCCGCGCCGCAAACGCGGCCTTAGTCATGGTTTGAACGCTGGTTTGATCGGGCAGCTGCACCGGAACGCTGGCCTGGCTGGGAAGCTGGATCTGTAAAGCCGACGCGCCGGCCAGCGAATTATCGTTGCGGTTATTGGTCGATGAAACCAGGTTTGGGATCATTGTATATCCGCAACTGTAAGACCGAATAATTGGTTTGAATCGAAGTGGGAATGGCGGCGCTATCGGAGGCGCCGTCCATTTGCGCCACCAATCCATTTACGTCGCTGATCGTGGTTTCGATCAGGCGCTGCTTGCGCAGCAAATCGGCCTGCTCAGCCAGCAGTGAAGATAGCTGGTTGTTGAGGATTGAGATTTGGTCCTTGCTCTTAAATTCGCGCAAGGCGGCTTCAGCCGCCGACAAAGTTTTCTCTACTGCATCCACCTGGGCCTGGAAATCTTCTACCTGGCCGCCGCCCGTGCCCGAGTATAACTGGTTGGCCCGTGAAGCAGTTTCCTGCGCCCAGGTGTTGGCCAGGCTGGCGGCTTCTTCAGCCGTATCGGCATTGACCTTCAACACCACAATGGAAGGGTCGCTTCCGACGGCAGCCTTTAGATTTTTCTCCAGGAATTCGCGCGGGGTCGTATCCTTTTTGAAAGGGCTTTGCCACAGCGCATATAAATCGTGGACGATCTCATCACTGGTCGCCACATCGATAATTGCATTGCTGGTGGGCGGATTATTATTAATGGTTTGGTAGGTCTCATCAAAGTTGGGCAGGTAGCGCGGCCGGGTGATGGCAATTAACGCCCTGGCCGAATAGGTGCGCGGCTGGAGGTATGAATACAAAAAAGCTGCCGCCCCAACCAGCAGCATGATACCTACGATCCATTTCCAACTCACCAGCAGATCTTTGATAATTTTTCGCAGATCGATTTCAACGATGTCATTCATGGATGTTTCCATTTTTGATTGATGTGCCAATATGCCCGAGGAAGTATAGTACCGGAGGTTTGATGTGTCAAAATTATACCCGTGGATCGCACGAGTCTCGAAACGTAAAAGAGGATGCGGGCTTTATCCCATCGCCAGGCGCAGAGCGCTGCGCCAATCGGGCAGCTGCAGATCGAAGGCCTGATTAAACTTGCTGCAATCCAGGCGGTTGAGCAGCGGTCGCCGGGCCGGGGTGGGAAAATCTTCCGATTTTGCCGGGATAACCACATGCCCGGGCCGGACAGCCGGGTCGGGATCATTCTTGAGAATTTCCTGGGCCCATTCATAGCGGCTGCACCAACCATCCCCCGCCAGGTGATACAGCCCGCTGCGGTCTTGCAAGCTCTGATAAGGGTCGGAGCCGCCCCGCGCGATGACCATGGCGATGGCCTCAGCCAGCATGCGCGCCCAAGTGGGGTTGGAGACCTGGTCGTCTACCACCGGCAGGCGCGGGTTCTTTCGCGACCACTCCAGCACTTTGCTGACAAAACTTTCGCGGCGCGTGCTGTAAACCCAACTGGTACGAAAGGTCAGCCAGCAGCCACCGGCGGCGGCCACACCCTGTTCGCCTTCCAGTTTGGTCTGGCCGTAGGCGTTCAAGGGGTTGGTAAGATCGGTTTCCAGGTAGGCTCCGTCTTTCCTTCCATCCAAGACGTAGTCGGTGGAGATATGCACAAAGACAGCCCGGCATTTGCGTGCGGCATGCGCCAGGGCTGCGGGGGCCACGGCGTTGATCAGCCGGGCGGTGTGCATTTCTTTCTCGGCCTGGTCTACCGCGGTATAAGCCACGGCGTTGAAGATCACCTGCGGGCACACCTGCCCCACCAATTCGGCCAGGCTGTCCGGCCGGGTAAAATCCACATCAGGATAGTCGAACGAGAATACCTCGCCCAGGCAGGCTAACGAACGGAAAGCCTCCCAGCCCAACTGGCCATTTTTTCCAAGAAGTAAAATTTTAAACATGGTGGATCAAGAGATAATAAACCGCTTCTGCGAGGCTGCGCCTCACCAAGGTTCTCCTCGGCCAGGCGCAATAAGTAAGCCCCGTAGCCGTTACCGGCATACCTGGCTGCCTGCTCGCGCAGTTGCTCCCGGCTGATGAACCCGCCGCGGTAGGCGATTTCTTCCGGGCAAGAGATCATCAGACCCTGTCGTTCTTCGACTGTCTGGACGAAATTGGCGGCCTGCAGCAGCGACTCATGGGTACCTGCATCCAGCCACGCCATCCCCCGCCCAAGGATCTCCACCTCCAGCTGACCGCTCCAGGTAGAGCCGGTTAAGTCGGTGATCTCCAATTCGCCGCGTGAAGACGGCTTCAAAGAGCGGCGCGATCACTACGTCGGTTGTCATAAAAATAAAGGCCAGGAATGGCGTAGTTGGACCGCGGGCTGCTGGGTTTTTCCTCGATGCTCAGCGCCCGTCCGCGCGTGTCAAACTCCACTACGCCGTAGTGCTCCGGATCGCGCACGGGGTAGGCAAAGACCAAGGCGCCCTCTGCAGCGTGGCGGCCTGCCTGCATCTGCTCGGGCAGCCCATGCCCATAGAAGATGTTGTCGCCCAGAATCAGGCAGGAGGGTTCCCGCCGAATAAATTGACGCCCAATGACGAAGGCTTCTGCGAGCCCATGTGGCGGTCGCTGCTCCGCATAGGAAAAGCACATGCCCCACTGGCGCCATCCTTCAGCAACCGGCGGAACAGG
This sequence comes from uncultured Chloroflexia bacterium, assembly GCA_963752685.1. GTDB lineage: Bacteria > Chloroflexota > Anaerolineae > Anaerolineales > Anaerolineaceae > Anaerolinea. The sequence goes on from CAVVZR010000001.1 coordinate 183,380, forward strand.
GGCAAATCTTCCGGGCGAGCTGATGACCAGGATGTCCCGGATACCGGCCAGCATCAGCACGAAAGCGGGTAATAAATCATCGGTTTGTCGTAGACCGGCAGCAGTTGCTTGCTGATCGGTAAGGTCAGTGGGTGGAGCCGGGTGCCACTCCCGCCCGCCAGGATGATGCCTTTCATGGTTGTTTCTCCCGTTCCTCGTAATTCTTATTCCATCCAACGCTGAGATCCGTCTTGCTGCAGATGGCTGCCGATCCAATCGGCTTGCTACAGATACCACTGGACCGTCTAGCGCAGCCCCTCGAGGCCAGAGAATGCCGGGGGTTCCAGCCCAGCTCGCTCCGGATTTTGTGATATCCATGGCATAGCGCCGGTCGTGGCCGGGCCGGTCGGTGACGAAATGGATCAGCTTCCGATGCGGGAAATGCGGCGTGCGGGCTGCATCTCGTCGAGAAGTCGCAAATGGTCTGCACAATCGCCAGATTGGTCGGTTGGTTGCCCCCACCAATATTATAGGTTTCACCGAGCCGACCATTGACCAGGATGGCAGATGGCCTCGCAGTGATCCCGGACGAAGAGCCAGTCGCGGATTTGCTGCCCATCTCCGTAGACAGGCAAGGGTTGCCCGCCTGTGCATTGCAGATCATCAGCGGGATGAGTTTCTCGGGGAACTGGTTCGGTCCGTAATTGTTCGAACAGTTCGAGATCGTCACCGGCAGTTGTAGGTATGATGGTAAGCGCGCACCAGGTGATCGCTGGCGGCCTTGGAGGCCGCATACGGCGAAGTCGGTGCATAGGGAGTGGTTTCGGTGAAGGCCGGCTCGTTCGGCACTCCAGGGTACCAAAAACCTCATCGGTGGATACATGGTGAAAGCGGCTGCCCTCAGGGGCTGGCTGCTTGTCCTTCATCCAGGCGGCACGCGCGGCCTCCAGCAAAGTGAACGTGCCCAGCACATTGGTGCGCACGAATGGTTCGGGGTTGGCAATCGAGCGGTCGACGTGGGTTTCTGCGGCAAAATGCACCACTGTAGTCGATCTGATGATCGGCGAACAGCCGGTCAACCAGGGGGCGGTCGCAGATATCCCCGGCGACGAAGGCAGTGGCGGGCCGGGTCGGGGAGATCTTTGAGATTCTCCGCGCTGCCCGCATAGGTCAGTGCATCCAGGTTAACGATATGCACCTGGGGATCTGCCGATAACAAATAACGCACAAAATTCGAACCAATAAAGCCGGCGCCGCCTGTTACCAGGACATTCTTGGGCATCTTCCCCTCCTATTCAAATAATTCACACTCTGCCAGCAGCTTCCCCTGGCCGTCTTTGGTCGACAGCTCCGGCTGCTGCCCAGGCAGCAGCGGCCAGCCAATCCCTACAGCCGGATCATTCCACATTAACGTGCGTTCCCACTGCGGGGCATAAAAATCGGTGGCCTTGTATGATAACTCAGCCCATTCACTGAGCACATAAAAGCCGTGGGCAAAACCGGCCGGCACCCACAGCATATGGCGATTTTCTGCCGAAAGCACAACACCCACCCAGCGGCCAAACATTGGCGAGCTGCGGCGCAGATCCACGGCCACGTCGAAGATTTCACCGGCCACAACACGGACCAGCTTGCCCTGCGGCTGCTGGATCTGGTAATGCAGCCCGCGTAATATTCCCTTGTGCGAACCGGAATGGTTATCCTGGACAAAATCAGCGCGGATACCGGCTTCCGTGGAACTTGCGCTCCTGGTAAGTCTCCATAAAGAAACCGCGCAAATCGCCAATCACCTGGGGTTGGATCAGAATTACATCGGGGAGAGCGGTGGGGCTGAAGTGCATACGGGCAAATTATACCATCCCGCACTGATAAATATTTCCACACCAACCGACCTAATTCGTCGCGAATATCCTTACAAGCCTGCTAATATCACGGCAGATTCGAGGCGCGGCCCGAAATTGGCTATAATACCCAGTAGCTTTGATATAGAACAGGCACGCAACCTTCATGAAACAACTCCTTCAAAACATGCGCGACGGCAAGGCCGTGGTCGCCGATGTTCCCGCCCCCGCCCTACGCCGCGGAACCGCACTGGTGTGCACGGCTGCCTCGCTGGTTTCTGCCGGGACCGAGCGCATGGTGGTTGAATTTGCAGAAAAGAGCCTGCTGGGAAAAGCCCGTTCGCGGCCCGATCTTCTCAAACAAATGCTGGATAAAGCCCGCCGCGAAGGCGTCCTGCCTACCCTGCAAACCGCCTTCAACCGCCTCGACCAGCCTATGGCGCTGGGTTATTCCTCCGCTGGAACGGTCCTGGCGGTGGGCGAAGACCTGCATGGTTTTCAGCCCGGCGATCGGGTGGCCTGTGCGGGCGGCGGGTTTGCCGTGCATGCCGAATATGCCGTGGTGCCGCAAAACCTGCTGGTCAAACTGCCCGATTCGGTCAGCTTTGAATCGGCAGCTTTCACTACCCTGGGAGCGATCGCCCTGCACGGCTTCCGCCTGGCGCGCCCGCAGGTGGGCGAGCGGGTGGCGGTTATTGGGCTGGGATTGTTGGGCCTGCTGGCCGCGGGGATTGCCCGCGCAGCCGGCTGCTCGGTCTTTGGCGTGGACCTATCCGACGCAGCGCGTGGAACTGGCGCGCCAGATGGGCGCAGAAGCCGTGCTGCGCGCCGACGCCGAAAGCGCCGGGGCCGCCTTTACCCAGGGCAGCGGCTTCGATATCGTGCTGATTTGCGCGGATGCACGCTCCAACGACCCGATCGAACTGGCGGGACTGCTGGCCCGCGACCGTGGGCAGGTGGTGGCGGTCGGCGCAGTGGGTCTACACATCCCCCGCACGCTGTACTACAACAAAGAGATCAGCTTCCAGGTCTCGCGCTCCTACGGCCCCGGCCGGTATGATCCGGCTTACGAGGAACGAGGCCAGGATTATCCTGCCGGGTACGTGCGCTGGACGGAAGGGCGCAACCTGCAGGCGGTGGTCGAGCTGCTCGCCTCCGGCAGGCTGGACGTCTCGCCGCTGATCAGCCATCGCTTCGCCATTGAAAAGGCAGCCGACGCCTACCACCTGATCACCGGCAAAGACGGCGAGCCATTTATGGGTGTGCTGCTTACCTATCCCCAACCGCCGGATACCTTGCCAGCCCGCCGCATCGATCTACCCGGGGCTGCAGCTGCCACCCCGATCACCGGCGAAACCGTGCTGGGCGTGCTGGGCGCGGGCAATTACGCTTCTGCGGTCTTTCTGCCGGCTGTGCAGAAAACCGGCGGGGCGCGGTTGGCGGGTGTGGCCAGCGCAGCCGGGCTGAGCGCCCGCCATGCCGCCAACAAATTCGGCTTTGCCTTCGCCACCTCGGACGAGGAGGAAATCCTGGGCAGCGCGGATATCAACGTGGTCGCGGTGCTCACCCGCCACAACCAACATGCCCGCCAGGTGCTGCGCGCGCTGCGCTCCGGCAAGCATGTTTACTGTGAGAAACCCCTGGCTATCCACCCGGATGAGCTGGCCGAGATCGAAAGCGCCCTGGCCGGCGAAAACCTGCCCCTGCTCACGGTGGGTTTCAACCGGCGCTTCGCGCCGCTGGCGAAAAGCTTGAAAACCGCCCTCGAGCGGCGCGGTGAGCCCTTCGTGGCGCACTACCGCGTCAACGCCGGCCTGCTGCCGCTCAGCCACTGGACCCAGGACCCGGCGGTGGGCGGCGGGCGCATCATCGGTGAAGGCTGCCATTTTATCGATTTCCTCACCTTCCTGGCCGGTCAGGCGCCGCTGCGCGTGGAAGCCCAGGCGCTGCCCGATCTAAACCGCTATCGCCAGGATAATGTCCTGGTCACCCTCACCTACCCGGACGGTTCGCTGGGCAGCCTGGCCTACCTGGCCAATGGCGACAAAACCGTCGCCAAAGAACGGGTGGAAGTGTTCTGCGGCGGGACGGTGGCGGTGCTGGATGACTTCCGCCGCCTGGAAATTACCGCCAACGGCAAACGCCAGGTCAGCGGCTCACCCTTGGGCCAGGATAAAGGCCACCAGGCAGCCTGGGCCAATTTCCTCGACTGTGTGCGCCGCGGAGGGCTCGCCGCCGATCCCCTACGAACAGCTCATCGCCGTCACCCGCGCCACCTTCACCGCCGTGGAGAAGTTATCGCGCGCATGAACCGCCGCCTGCAGACCATCCGCACCCTCGGGCTGGCGCAAAGCGCCTGGTATGCGCTGTATCGCTTTGGACTGCACAGCGGGCATTATCGCCGTTCCTCGCCCTCGACGCGGGTGGAGACGGACTGCCAGGTCGAACCCCTCTGGCCTTTGCCCGCGCCTGCTGTCCTCCTCGCCCTGCTGGACAAGCGGGCGCAAACCGCCCTGCGGAAAGAAACTGATGAAATTCTGCAGGGCCGCGCGCGCCTGTTTGGCGGCCCACCGGCCGCCATCCAGCTGGCGCCACCCAATCCGCCGGTGCATTGGAGCGAATATGAACTGGGGCGCGCTCCCTGGGGGGCTGCCGATGTAAAACTGATCTGGGAACCGGCCCGTTTTGGCTGGGCCTTCACCCTGGGGCGATCCTACCGCCTGACCGGCGATGCGCGCTGCCCGGCCGCGTTCTGGCAGGCATTTGAGACCTTCGACCGCGCCAACCCGCCCAATCTCGGCCCTAATTGGGCCTCCGCACAGGAAATTGCCCTGCGCCTGGTCGCATTCCTGTTTGCCGCCGGTGCGTTTGCCGACGCGCCCGAAAGCACGCCTGCGCGCCAGACGCGCCTGGCTCAAGCCTGCGTCGAACACGCCATGCGCATTCCCTTGACCCTGCCGTATGCGCGCGCGCAGCACAATAACCACCAGGTCAGCGAAGGCCTGGGGCTTTATCTGGCCGGGCAAAGCCTGGCGGCCCACCCTTCGGCAGAGCGCTGGCGCGAACTGGGCTGGCGCGAATTGAACCGCGCCCTGCAAACCCAGATCGCCCCCTCCGGCGTATACTGCCAGCATTCGACCAACTATCACCGCCTGATGCTGCAGGCCGCTCTGCTGGCCGACAGCGCCGCCCGCCTCGAAGGACGGCGCTGGCCGGAAGAAACCCAATGGAAATTATGGGACGCAGCCCGCTGGCTGTACCAGAACATTGATCCGCTCAGCGGAGCCGCGCCTAACCTGGGTCACAACGACGGCTCCCTGCTGCTGCCGCTTGCCCCGGGCGGTTTTAGCGATTACCGCCCCACCATCCAGGCGGCCGCGCGCGCGTTTGCCCAGGGGCCCATCTTCCCGCGGGGTGAGTGGGATGAATTGGGGCTGTGGCTGCACCTGCCCACCCCCAAAAAGACCGCCGCCTTTGAACTGCTGGAGAGTAAGGGGTTTATCCAACAGCGCCTGTTTAACCCCCAGGGACCGGGATGGGCCAGCCTGCGCGCGGTACGGTTTAACTCCCGCCCGGCGCATGCCGACCAGCTGCATACCGAGATCTGGTACAACGGCCACAACATCGCCATGGATGCCGGCACCTACCGCTACTCGGCCCCCGAACCCTGGGAAAATGCGCTGGCGTCTTCCCGGGTGCATAACACCGTGACCCTGGACGGGCTGGATCAGATGACCCGCGCGGGCAAATTCCTCTGGTTGGATTGGGCGCAGGGCCAGTTCATCAAAGGCGAGGCCGGCCTGGGTAAGTTGGCCGCCATGCACGATGGCTACCTGACCGAAGGCGTGCTCCACCGCCGTTACTTATGCAAGGACACGGGCTCTGGTTGGAACATCGAGGACGAACTGCTGCCATACGGAGCCCATCCCAACCGGCACGCCTTTTGCCTGCACTGGCTGCTGCCAGACTGGCCCTACGAGTTGGAAGAGGCCAACATCCTGCATTTGCACGGCCCGGGCGTGGCGGTCTGCGTGCGCGTCGAGGCGGTTCCAGCCGAACGGCCCAGCCCGCCGGGTGTGCTGCAGCTGATCCGTGCCGGCGAGACGCTGATCGGGCCGCACGAGCCCTCGCCACTCTTCGGCTGGCATGCTCCCGCCTACGGGCAGCGCCTGCCGGCGCTATCCCTGCGCTTCACCTGCGAGGCCGCTCCTCCGCTCATTTTCAAAACGTTTTTCAGCTTCACCGATCTCCCACCGGCGCGGCGGAGCACAGCAGCCGCAGGAATGAAGAGTAAAAAATAAACCTCGGCGGCCTTCTTCCCGACCCCTCTGGTAAAATGTTAACATGCATATCCTCCTGATCCACCAGGCCTTCGCCTCGCTGGATGAAGCCGGCGGTACCCGCCATCACGAGCTGGCCCGTTACCTGGTCAGCCGCGGGCACCGCCTCACCATCATCTCCAGCCCGGTCAGCTATCTCACCGGCAAAGCGCGCGGCCGCCCCGCCTGGGTGGAGCGCCAGGAGGATCCGCCGGGGATCACCATCTTACGCACCTACACCTACGCGGCCCTGCACCGCAGCTTTGTCCACCGCGTTTTCAGTTTTTTGAGTTTCATGTTCTCTTCCTTTTTCACCGGGCTGGGCGTCAAGCAGGTCGACCTGGTCTGGGGCACTTCGCCGCCCATTTTCCAGGGCATCACCGCCTGGCTGCTCGCACGGCTCAAAGGTGCGCCCTTTCTCTTCGAGGTGCGCGATCTGTGGCCGGCTTTTGCCATCGCGGTGGGTGTGCTCAAAAACCCGCTGCTGATCCGGGCGACCCTCTGGCTGGAGAAATTTCTCTACCGCCGCGCCGACCGGGTGATGGTCAACTCGCCCGGCTTCATCCAGCATGTCGCCGCGCGCGGGGCGCGCTGGGTAGAACTGGTGCCCAACGGCGCCGACCCGGCCATGTTCGACCCGCTGGACCGCGGCGAGCATTTCCGCCGGGAAAACCGGCTGGACGGACGCTTCCTGGTGCTGTACGCCGGGGCGCATGGCCTGTCCAACGATCTCGACCTGCTGCTGGATGCGGCCGCCTGTTTGCGCGCCAACCCCAGCGTGCATTTTGTGCTGGTGGGTGACGGCAAAGAAAAAACCCGCTTGCAGGCCCGCGCCAAAGAAATGCAGTTGGAAAACCTGTGCTTTCTACCCCCGGTCGCCAAGAACGGCATGCGCGAGGTGATGGCCGCCGCGGACGCCTGCGTGGCGATCTTGAAACCCCTGGAGCTGTACAAAACCACCTACCCCAACAAGGTCTTCGATTATATGGCGGCCGGACGCCCGGTGGTATTGGCGATTGGCGGGGTGATCCGCGAAGTGGTCGAGACCGCCCAGGCCGGGGTGGCCGTCAGCCCGGGCAGCGCCGCCGAGCTGGCCGAAGCAGTCGCCGGCCTGGCCGCCAACCCGGCCGCGGCGCGCGAGATGGGTCAGTGCGGGCGGGTATATGTGGAGCGTTATTTCAACCGCGAGCAGTTGGCCGAAAAACTGGCCCTTTTGATCGAGGAAATGCGAGGATTCAATGCCTGAAAAAATTCTGGTCGTCGATGATGAAATTGCCTTGCAAGAAACCCTGGCTTACAACCTGCGCAAGCAGGGCTACGAAGTCGAGACTTCTGGCGACGGCCCAACTGCCCTGGAAAAAGCCCACCAGCTAAAACCGGATTTGATCCTGCTGGATGTCATGCTGCCCGGCATCGACGGCTTCGAGCTGTGCCGTATCCTGCGGCAGGAGATGAACACCCCCGTGTTGATGCTCACCGCCCGCGACAACGAGATCGACCGGGTGGTGGGGCTGGAAGTCGGGGCCGACGACTATATGACCAAACCCTTTTCGATGCGCGAACTGGTCGCGCGGGTCAAAGCCATGCTGCGCCGCGTGCGCCTGATCCGCGATGAGATGCACAGCTCGGCCCAAAGCCAGCCTGCCCCCGAAACGCCTTCCCCGCTGATCGTCTCCGGTAACCTGGTCATCGACCCGGTGCGCCGCGAGGTGCAGGTCAACGAGAAAATCCTGGCGTTGAAACCCAAGGAATTTGAATTATTGACTTTTATCTCCCGCCATAAGGGCCAGGTCCTCGCCCGCGAAACCATCCTCCAGGAAGTTTGGGGCTGGAACTTCTTTGGCGACAGCCGCACGGTGGATGTCCACATGCGCTGGCTGCGCGAGAAAATTGAAACCGACCCCAGCCACCCGACGCGCATTGTCACCGTGCGCGGGGCCGGCTATCGCTTTGAAGGCTAACCCCATGCGACACAGCATTCTCTGGCGTATCCTCTTTCCTTATATCCTCCTGCTCCTCAGCGTGCTGGCCGCTCTTTCATTATTCCTGTCGGGCGCATTGCGCAGCACCTACATCGAACGCACCGAGAACAATTTGCTTTCCGAAGCGCGCCTGGTGCGCAGCCAGGTGGCGCCGCTGATTCTGGCTGATCCCCAGGATGTGCAGATCAACCTGGCCGCCGAAAATACAGCCAAACTGCTCGGCAGCCGGGTAACGATCATCCTGGCCAGCGGCGTCGTGGTGGGCGAATTCGGACAAGCCGTTTGAAGAGCTGGGCAACCATTTCGACCGCCCCGAAGTACAGCAGGCCTTGCTAAATAAAGAGGCCACCGAAATCCGTCACAGCGCCACCTTAAAAACCGACCTGTTATACGCCGCCGTGCCGCTGACCGATCAGGGTAAAGTCGTCGCCATCATCCGCCTGGCTACCCCGCTGACAGCCATCCAGGCAAGCCTCAACCTGCTCTACAACTCGGTGGCCACCGCCGCGCTGATCGCGGCTGCCCTGGCCACACTGATCGCCGTGCTGGTCACCCGCTCCACCCTGCGCCCGTTGAGCACCCTGTCCCGCGCAGTGGAGCAGATCAGCTCCGGCGTGCTGCCCGAGATCAGCGAACCCAACCGCAAAGACGAACTCAGCCAACTGCAGCTTGGCTTCCGCGGCATGTCCTACGAGCTGCGGGAGCAGATCAGCGAGCTGCATGCCGAACGCAGCAAGCTGGAAGCCGTGCTGATGAACATGACCGACGGCATCGTAATCGTCAATGCCGAGGGGATTGTCCAACGGCTTAACCCGGCCGCCGCGCGGATTTTCCATATCCAGCTCGAACAGGCGGTGGGCCGCTCGTTGATCGAGGTGGTGCGCCAGCACCAGTTTGTGGAGCTGTGGCGCAAATGCAGCCTGACCGGCGAGCAGCAAAACTCTTCGCTCGAAATTGCCACCGAGCGCCTGTTTGTGCAGGCCATTGCCACCCCGCTCGGCCTGGATATGGAGGGCGCCGTGCTGCTGGTCTTCCAGGACCTGACCCGCCTGCGCAAACTGGAGACGGTGCGCCGTGATTTTGTCAGCAACGTCTCTCACGAGCTGCGCACGCCTTTGGCCTCGGTCAAGGCCCTGGCCGAGACGCTGAGCGAAGGTGCGCTGGAAGACCCGCCCGCCGCGCGCCGTTTCTTGAAGCAGATGGAAATCGAGATCGACAACATCACCCAGATGGTGCACGAGCTGCTCGAGCTCTCGCGGATCGAATTGGGCCGCGTGCCGCTCGAGCTGCGCCGCATCAAACCGTGCCTGTTCCTCGAACAGGCCATTCAGCGCATGCACATGCAGGCCGAACGCGCCGCGCTCAACTTGCGCCTGGATTGTTCCCAGGAGCTTCCCGAGGTCACCGCCGACCCGGAGCGCATCCAACAGGTGCTGGTCAACCTGATCCACAATTCGGTCAAGTTCACCCGCCCGGGCGGCGAAATCGTCGTCTCTGCCCAGCCTCGCGAGCAGGAGGTAGTCATCTCGGTCAAAGACAACGGGGTGGGCATTGCCCCCGAGGATCTGGCCCGCATTTTCGAGCGTTTTTATAAGGCCGACCGCTCCCGTTCGGGCGGCGGAACGGGCCTGGGGCTGTCGATCGCCCGCCACATGGTCGAGGCGCATAATGGGCGCATCTGGGCAGAAAGCGAAGTCAACCAGGGCAGCACCTTCTACTTTACCCTGCCGCTCGCCTGAAATTAACCTGTTCTTCCCAAGGGCGCCTTGCGGCGCCCTTTTCGCGTTTATACAACCTTATTGATTCGTTCACAGGTTGTTAACAAATGCTTCGCCGCCCCTTAAACAAGCTTTCTTATACTGGAAACGAAGAAAATAATTCAATTTCAGGAGAAGGCTTCAATGACTCGTCGTTCTATGTTCGTTTTTAGCATACTTGCAGCGCTGGGTATCATCCTGGCTGCCTGCGCCCCTGCCGCCGCAGCTACCCCGGTGACCATGGAAGTAACCCGGGTGGTCGCCGGCACCCCCGAGGTGATGGTGATCACCGCCACCCCGGCCCCCACCAGCGAAGCGCCCACCGCCCTGGCGGCCGGTTCGGTGCAGATTAACGGTGCGGGCGCCACTTTCCCGCTGCCGGTCTATACGGAATGGATCTTTGCCTACCAGTACGTGGATCCCTCGGTGGCAATCAATTACCAGGGCATCGGTTCCGGCGGCGGCAAGAAAGCCATCGTCGATGGCACGGTAGATTTCGCCGGTTCTGACTCGCTGGTCACCGATGACGAATACACCGCCGGCAAAGACCTGCAGATGTACCCCATGCTGGCCGGCGCGGTCGTGCCGGTCTTCAATATCGATGGCTATGACGCCGCCGCGGATGCGCCCCTGGTGCTCGACCGCGAGACCCTGGCCAACATTTACCTGGGCACGGTCACCAAGTGGAATGATCCCGCGATCGTGGCCCTCAACCCCAGCCTGGCAGCCAAACTGCCCGACGCCACCATCACCGCCGTGCACCGCTCAGACGGCTCAGGCACCACCGAAATCTTCACCCGCGCGCTGGCATCTTTCAGCACCGCGTGGAAAGACGGGGTAGGGGCCGGCTCCTCGGTCGAATGGCCGGTGGATAAAGCCGGAAACGGCATCGGCGGCAAGGGTAACCAGGGCGTGGCCGGTTCCGTGCAGAACACCCCCAATTCCCTCGGCTACGTCGAGCTCTCCTACGCAGTTGCCAACAAAATGCCTTTTGCCCAGATGGTCAACAAGGCCGGCAAGACGGTCACCGCTGACGACAAAAGCCTGGCTTCTGCCATGACCGATTTCGCGGGCGCTTTCAGCGACAAACTGACCGCGGTCATCGTGGACGGCGAGGGCGAAGGCACCTGGCCAATCTCGGGATATACCTACCTGGTGCTGCACACCACCAGCATGACCAACTGCCAGGTAGCCGAAAAACTGCTGGCGTACGTCGATTGGTCGCTGACCGACTCGGCCGCCGCCGCCCGCGCCGCCTCGCTGGGCTACTCGGTGCTGCCTGAAGCCGTGCGCACCCAGGTGCTCGCCAAGTTGGGCGAAGTGACCTGCAACGGTCAACCCGTAATGAAGTAGATCTGGCTCAGGTTTACCTCTCAAGAATAGACCATTCAGGAGAGCTCAAAACGGGCTCTCCTGAATGATCGGAAGAGGAGATCTATGAGGTTGGAATGCAGATAAACCTATCAAGAAAAAACTCATCCAGTTCGTCCCTATTCACGCGTTTAAGCCGTTACCTGCAACACGGCGATATCCCCTGGAATATCCTGATCGCAATTATGGCCCTGATCGTCATCCTGTTGATGGTGGCCATCTTCTGGTTGATGTGGAGCGATTCGAGCAACGCCCGCCAGGCCTTTGGCCTGCAGTTCATAAATCCTGGCGCCGAAGCCAGTTGGAACCCGGTGACCAGCAAATTTGCCGCCTGGCCTTTTATCTACGGCACACTGATTACCTCTCTTTTTGCCATTATCCTGGCGATCCCCATCAGCCTGGGAATCGCCGTTTTCCTGGCGGAATTATGCCCGGCCTGGCTGCGCACGCCCCTCAACTGGATGGTGGAACTGCTGGCAGCCATTCCCAGTGTGGTGTACGGTCTTTGGGGCATTTTCGTATTTCTGCCAACCGTGGTCACCCCCATCGGCAAAGCCCTGCAGGCCACGCTGGGTGAGATCCCCGGTCTTTCCGTTTTATTCGCCGGGCCCATTCCCGAAAGCGGGGCCAGCCGCCTGGCGGCCTCCATGATTTTGACGATTATGATCATCCCTACCATCACCGCCGTCACCCGGGACGTCTTTCTGGCCATTCCCAACAACCAGCGTGAAGCCGCGCTGGCGTTGGGTTCCACCCGCTGGGAAGCGATCTGGAAGGTGCTTATCCCCTACGGGCTTTCCGGCATCCTGGGGGCGGTGATCCTCGGCCTGGGCCGCGCGCTGGGCGAAACCATGGCCGTCACCATGGTCATCGGCAACAGCACCCAGGGGGCGCTCTCCATCCTACGCCCGGGCTACACCATGTCGAGCATTATCGCCAATGAATTTGCCGAGGCGGTCACCCAACTGCACGCCGAATTGCTGATCGAGATCGGCCTGGTGCTCTTTATCATGACCCTGCTGCTGAATATGGTGGCGCGCTTCCTGGTCTGGCAGGTGGCGCGTAAATCGCCCCAGGTGGAGGCGAGGATATGAACCTGGAGAATGCCATGCTGCGCCGCCCCCTGGTGCGCGCCACCCAAGCCGGTTACCGCCGGCGCAAGATTAGCAATGCCTTGATGCTGGGCTTTACCGGGCTGATGACCCTCCTGGCCCTGGTGCCTTTGTTCTGGATCATCGGTTATGTGGTCATCAAGGGAGGCGCCAACCTAAACTTGAGTTTCTTCACCCAACTGCCGCGCCCGATGGGCATGGCAGGCGGCGGGGTGGTCCATGCCATCCAGGGTACGATCGTCATGACCGTCCTGGCGGCGCTCTTTTCGATGCCGGTAGGGGTGCTGGCCGCCTTCTACGCGGCCAATAACCCCAACACAGTCCTCGGCACCGCGGTGCGCTTTGGCACGGATGTGCTCTCGGGGGTGCCCTCCATCGTCATCGGCCTGTTTGGTTACGCCCTGATCGTCAAACCACAGGGGCATTACTCGGCCCTGGCCGGCGGCATCGCCCTGGCGATACTGATGCTGCCCACCATCATCCGCACCACGGAAGAAATGCTCAAGCTGGTGCCGAAGAACCTGCGCGAGGCTGCCCTGGCGCTGGGCAGCCCCGAATGGAAGACGGCCATCACCGTGGTTCTTCCGGCCGCCGCCAATGGGATCATCACCGGTTTCCTGCTCGCCCTGGCACGTGCATCCGGAGAAACCGCCCCGCTGCTCTTTACAGCTTTGGGCAATGAAAGGTATGATGTGGTATCCATTGTCAGCAGCGGAGCGGCGGCGCATCAAAGCATCTTCACCATCTTGAACCGCATCCTCGACCAGCCGGTCGATTCGCTGCCCCTCACTTTGTGGAAATATGCCCAGCAACCCTTCCCGGAACGCGTCGCACAATCCTGGACGGTTGCGTTGGTGTTGATGCTTCTGGTATTGTTAACCAACATCGTTGCCCGCTTGTGGCTGCAGGCCAGGGCATCGAAAATGCGAGGATAGCTTATGGAAAAGACCGATCTCACCGCCCGCACGACTGCCCCCCGCAGTACGGTGATTAAATTGCAAACCACCCAGGGCCAACCGCTGGACGGGGCCGAATCGCAGGAAACGAAAATTAAGGTTGAAACCCGCGACCTGGGTCTCTTCTATGGCAAATTTCAAGCGATCGGCGACATCAACATGTCGATCCAATCCAATAAAGTCACCGCGATCATTGGCCCCAGCGGCTGTGGAAAATCGACGGTGCTGCGCTGCTTCAACCGCATGAACGATCTGGTGCCCAGCGCTTCCGTGACCGGCGAAGTGCTGCTGGACGGTGAAAACCTGTACGCCCCCGGGGTGGACGTGGTCAATGTGCGCAATCGCGTGGGCATGGTCTTTCAGCGCCCCAACCCGTTCCCCAAGAGCATCTACGACAACGTGGCCTTTGGCCCTCGCCTTTACGGCGTGCACAACCGCGCCGACCTGGACGAGATCGTCGAGCGCAGCCTGTCTCAGGCGGCTTTGTGGGACGAAGTCAAAGACAAGCTGCGCCAGAGCGCCTACAGCATATCCGGCGGGCAGCAGCAGCGCCTGTGTATCGCCCGCGCGCTGGCTGTGGAGCCGGACGTGATCCTGATGGATGAGCCGGCTTCCGCCCTGGACCCCATCGCTACCTACCGCATCGAGGAGTTAATCCGCGAGCTGGTAAAAAATGTTACAATCATCATCGTCACGCATAATATGCAGCAAGCCGCCCGCGTATCTGACTATACAGCCTTCTTCATGGTCAACGAGCAGCGCATGGGTCACCTGGTTGAATTCGGCCAGACGATGAAGATATTCACCAACCCGGAAAATAAACAAACTGAGGATTACGTCAGTGGGCGCTTTGGCTAGACAAAAATCACCTGAGGGGTATTCCATGCCACGACAAACTCTCGACCGCCAGATCCACCAGCTTCTCGACGAAGTGCTGCTGCTTGGCAGCATGGTGGAACAGGCCTTACTTAACGCCGTGGATGCCCTGAAACGCCGGGACATCCCGACCGCCAACCAGATCTTCCGCGATGATGTGCTGGTAAACGAGAAGCGTTACGCGCTTGAAAATGCCATCATCATCATCATCGCCACCCAACAGCCCATGGCGCACGACCTGCGCCTGTTGGCCTCGGTGCTCGAAGCCAACATTGAGCTGGAACGTATCGGCGATTATGCCAAGGGCATCGCAAAAGTCATCACCCGCCTGGGCGACGCGGATATTCCCATCCCGATCCGCGAATTCAGCCAGATGGCTGAACGCTGCAGCAACACGCTGCACCGCGCGCTGAGCGCATTTATCAACGAAAATGCCAGCCTGGCGCGCGAGATCGTGCTGGAAGATGATTATGTGGATGAGCTCTACAACAAGGCATACCACTCGATCATCACCTCGATGATTGCCAACCCCGAAATCATCGACCAGGCCAACCTGCTCATCTGGGTGGCTCACAACCTGGAGCGCGCTTCGGACCGCGTGACCAATATTTGCGAGCGCACCGTCTACATCGCCACCGGTGAGCTCTTTGAGCTGGACGCCGAAGACAGCGAAGAAACCAACTTCTAGGCCACATGAAAACGGGCAGCCAGGCTGCCCGTTTCCTTTTTAAAACCACATCCGGCGACAATGCTATAATGTGGATAGTTTCAATCGATCAATCCATAATCGAGGCAACTCGTGCTGCATCCTCACACCTATCACGGAAAACTCATCGTTGTCGAAGGCATCGACGGCAGCGGTAAATCCACCCAGATCGACCTGCTGGTCAAGTGGCTGACCACCCAGGGCCGCACCGTTTACTTCAGCGAATGGAATTCATCTGAACTGGTGAAATCTACCACCCGCCTGGCGAAGAAAGAAAAAATGTTTACCCCCACCAGTTTCAGCCTGCTGCAAGCCACCGATTTCGCCGACCGCTGGGAAAACTACATGCTGCCCCTGCTGAAAGCCGGGGCGATCGTGCTGGCCGACCGCTACGCCTTTACCGCCTTCGCCCGAGACGTGGCGCGCGGCGTCGACCCGCATTGGGTGCGCAACCTGTATTCCTTTGCCCCGCAGCCCGATATCGCCCTCTACTTCCGCGTGCCGCTCGAGGTGGCGATCAACCGCATCCTCTCGGCGCGCGCCAAGATCAAGTTCTACGAAGCCGGCATGGACCTGGGTTTGGCCGAGGATAAGGCCGACAGCTTCCGCATCTTCCAAAAACGCATCATGGATGAGTACGACCGGATGAGCGAGGAATTCAATTTCACCGTGATCAACGGCACCCTGCCCATCCACGCCCAACAGAAACAGCTGCGCATGCTGGTGCGCCGCATCCTCTACGGCTGGGAAGGCCTGCCCAACCCCTTCACCGCCGCCGGCAAAAACAAGAGCCGCCCATCCAAAAAGGACGCCCAGGCCGAGGAAGGACAAGCCCATGACCCAGATTGAATATTACGGCGCGGGCCTGCCCAACATCGCCCCCAGCGAACTGCCCGGGCGTCTGATCGTCCTGGAAGGCACCGACGGGGTGGGACGCTCCACCCAGATGGCGCTGCTGCAGCGCTGGCTGGAAGATGAAGGCTACGCCGTCTCGAACACCGGGCTGCGCCGGTCGGCGCTCACCCAGCCCGGCCTGGACGCCGCCAAGAGCGGACATACCCTCGGCCGCACCACGATGAGCCTGTTTTACGCTACCGACTTCGCCGACCGGCTGGAAAATGACATCCTCCCGGCGCTCAAGGCCGGATTTTATGTGCTCTCCGACCGTTATTTCTTCTCGATCATCGCCCGCGACACGGTGCGCGGCGGCAACCCGGATTGGGCGCGCAAGGTGTACGGGTTTGCGGTCAAGCCGGACGTAGTTTTTTACCTGCGCGCCGACCTCAAGACGCTGATCACGCGCATGGCTAATGGACGGGGGTTCAATTATTGGGAAGCCGGCATGGATATCCACCTGGCGGACGACCTCTACGACGGCTTCTGCGTCTACCAATCCCGCCTGATCGAGCAGTTTGACGCCATGTCGAAAGAATATCGTTTCCAGGAGATCGACGCCAACCGACCCGTCCAGGATGTCTTCCATGAGCTGACCGGTCATATTCGCAAGTTGTTTAAAACCCCATGAGCCGGCGCACAGACAGCAGTCTCTGCATCTTTGGAGCGCAGGTGCTGATCAACCACCTCGCCGCCCTGGAAAGTGAAACGGACGGCGTGCGCACCGCCGGCGCGGATATCGAGCATATCCACCGCATGCGGGTGGCCACCCGCCGCCTGCGGGCCGCCATGCCGCTCTTCAGCGGCTGCCTGCCCGTCAAAAAGTACGCCGCCTGGGAAAAAGGCATTCGCAGCATCACCCGCGCGTTGGGCGCCGCCCGCGACGCGGATGTGCAGATCGAAGCCCTGGACAAATTTGCCCAGGGGCTGACCCAGCCCGAGCAAAAACCCGGCCTTGCCCGCCTGCTGCTGCGCCTGCGCCAGCAGCGCGCCGGGCTGCAGCCCAAGGTGGTAAAGGCCCTCGACCGGTTCGACGGCAGCGGCGTGCTGGTGAGTATGCGCGATGTGTTGGCGGGGCGCGCCGAGAAGCAGGCCGGGCCGCCCTTCAGCCAGGAGCTTTACCTGCACGCGCGCGACTCGATCCTGCCGCGCCTGGATGAATACCTGGCATACGACAGCATCGTGGCCCAGGTGGAGCGTGTGACCGAACTGCACGCCATGCGCATCGCCGCCAAGCGCCTGCGCTACACCCTGGAAACCTTCAGCCCGCTGTTTGCAAATGGGCTCAAACCCTGGCTGCCGGCTATCCGCGAGCAGCAGGATACCCTGGGCAGCATCCACGACTGTGATGTGTGGACCAGCTTCCTGCCCGATTTCCTCGAGGAGGAGTTCCAGCGGGTGATGGATTTTTACGGTTACAACCGCCCCTTTTACCGCCTGCAGCCCGGCATTCAGGCCTTCATCCTCGACCGCCAGACTGCCCGAGACCGGCTTTACCGCGGCTTCGTCCCCGATTGGGAAAAGCAGCAAAAGAGGCGTTTTTGGCAGGGGCTGGTTTCTACCCTGGAGATGCCCCTTTTCCGTGCCGGCGGGCTTTACCCGCCCACCGAACCGCCCGGCGAGGACTGACCTCGCCTCCCCCACCGAATGAAAATTGCCCTGATCGGCGATATCCACGCCAACCTGCCCGCCCTCGAGGTCGTCATCGCGGATGCGCGCGCGCAGGGCGCCGAGGCGCTGTGGAATATCGGCGACTTTGTGGGCTACGGCCCTTTCCCGGAAGAAGTGGTGCAGTTCTGCCTGGGCCTGGAGATGCCGGCCGTACTGGGCAATTACGATCAGAAAGTGCTGCGCTACGCGACCCACGGGGTGAAAACTAAAAATCCGCTTAAACGCATGGCCTTTGCCTGGGCCTCGGCCCAACTCAGCCCGGCCAGCCGCGCCTATCTCGAAGCCCTCCCCGAGCAGCGCCGCATCCAGGCCCTGGGCTGGACGGCCTTGCTGTGTCATGGCAGCCCGGCCTCGATCCAGGAGCATCTCACCCCCCAGACCCCTGCCTCGCGCCTGGTCGAGCTGGCGGCCCTGGCTGCCGCCCCGTTGGTGATCTGCGGGCATTCGCACCAGCCTTTTGCCCGCCAGGCCGGCGGCGCCTGGTTCATCAATACCGGCAGCGTCGGCCGGCCGGATGATGGCGACCCGCGCGCCTGTTACGCGCTGCTGGATCTCAACCCCGGCGGGATGGCAGTGGAACACCGCCGCCTGGACTACGACGTGGATCGGGCTGTGCGGGAAATCCACGCGCGCGGCCTGCCGGACGAGTTCGGCGAAATGCTGCGCCAGGGCCGCGGATTGGATCAAATCGAAAGGGAATGATGATTGCGACTAAACTCATATTGATCGAGGGGCCGCCCGGCTCGGGCAAATCCACGAGCGCGCGCGTATTGGCCGAAGAAATCTCTGCCACCGGCCAGGCCTGCCGTTTTTTCTACGAGTGGGCTGAGGATCATCCCATCCCGATCGGCGATGATTTGCAGTTGAAACAGGTCATCTCGACCGCCCTGGAGCGCGAAGCCGCCATGCTGGAGATGTGGAAAGAATTTGCCCGTGCGCGGCAGGCAGAGGAGCAGGTCACTATCATCGAAAGCCGCTTCTGGCAGACCAGCGCCATGCTGATGTATATCGCCGGCCAGCCGCTCGAGGCAGTGTTGGAAAGCAACCGGCAGGTAATCGAGGCGGTTCAAAGCCTGAACCCGGTGCTGATCTATTTCGCAGTCGACGATCAAAAGGCCTTCGCGGAGCGCACCATCCACATAAAAAATGAGGAGTGGCGCCAGGCCGGGCTGAAAGAGGTATGGGAGCAGCACCTCTATGATGCCTTTGACGGGCAGAAATGGTTCACCCAGCGCGGTTTGAGCGGGCGAGCGGGGTGGCAGGCGCTGCTTGAAGAATGGGCCGGGGTGGCGGCGCAGTTATACGACCAGGCGCCCTTCCCAAAAATCAAAATCCGCAACCCACACAACGATTGGCCCCTGGCCATGCGCCAGATGCGTTCCTTTTTGGATCTGGGCTCAACCGCCCTGCCCAAGTCTTAATCATCCACCCTCCTCGATGGGGTCTGGGGCTAGTGCGGCGCGATGCACATCGCACCCCGCCCTCTTCGTTGGGTTTTCGGGAGTGTGAGGGTGGTGAATTCTTCTCTTCAACGGAAATTGCCCACAGGCGCAATTTCCATCCGCCCCCCTCTTTGTGCTCCAGGCAGGCGAATCTCGTATAATAAATATCCACATTCCAAGAAATCCCGGCATTGAGGTGCAGCATGGTTCAGGACGTGGCAAAACGCGTGCTAGACAACATACAAAAAATCATCGTTGGCAAAGCGGAGACCATCCACCTGCTGCTGGTGGCCGTGCTGTGCGAAGGCCACATTCTGCTGGAAGATGTGCCCGGCACCGGCAAAACCACCCTGGCGCGCGCCCTGGCGGTTTCGCTGGGTTGCACCTTCCGCCGCATTCAATTTACCCCCGACCTGCTGCCCACGGATATCACCGGGCTCTCCTGGTTCAACCAGAAAACCCAGGAATTTGAGTTCCGCCCCGGCCCGATCATGGCCCAGGTGGTGCTGGCCGACGAGATCAACCGCGCCACCCCGCGCACCCAGTCGGCCCTGCTCGAAGCCATGCAAGAGCGCCAGGTGACCGCCGACGGCGTCACCCGCGCGCTGGAGCGGCCTTTCCTGGTGCTTGCCACCCAGAACCCGGTCGAGTTGGAGGGCACCTTCCCCCTGCCTGAGGCGCAGGTGGACCGCTTTTTACTGCGGGTGGCCCTGGGTTATCCCGACCAGCTCGAAGAAAACGCCATCCTCGAACGCTTTCGCCTGGCCGACCCCTTCCCCGATCTGCAGCCGGTGGTCACCGCCGCCGAGATCCTCGCGCTGATCCAGGAGCGCCGCCAGGTGCGCGTGGAGGAATCTGGTGCGCGATTATGTCGTGCGCATCGCGCGCGCTACCCGCGAGAACGCCGAAATCCAATTGGGCGCCAGCCCGCGCGCCAGCCTGGCCCTCTACCAGGCCGCCCAGGCGCGCGCCGCCATCCTCGGGCGCGATTTCGTCCTGCCGGACGACGTCAAACAGATCGCCCCGCCGGTGCTGTGTCACCGCCTGATGGTCGCTCCCCAGGCCCAACTGCGCGGGCGCAGCGCCAGCGAACTGGTCGCGGATATCGTCGCGGCGGTGCCTGTGCCGGTCGAATCCTGAGCCAGGCAGCCTATGGTCGCACCCAGCTGGCTGCCGCTGCTCGTCTTCCTCTTCCTCGCGGGGGCCGTCCTGCGCGTGCCCTGGCTGGTTTATTTCGCCGTGGCCGTCAGCGTGGTGATGGGCGCCGCGCACCTGTGGACGCGCTATGCGCTGGCGCGGATCAGCTACCGCCGGCGCTTTCACTACACGCGCGGCTTTCCCGGCGAGACCACCCCGGTGAGCATTGAGGTCGAGAACCGCAAACTCCTGCCGCTATCCTGGCTGCGCGCCGAAGACCCCTGGCCGCTGGCCGCCGCCCCCGAAAACGAACAGCTCCTGGCCCCCTCTCACCTGCAAGGCACCGGCCTGCTGGTCAACGCCTACAACCTGCGCTGGTTCGACCGCGCCAGGCGCGCCATCCAGGTGCGTTTTGAGCAGCGCGGCATCTACCCGGTCGGCCCCACCCACCTCGAATCCGGCGACCTGTTTGGCGTCTACAGCCAGCGCCAGGAACTGGCTAACACCACTTACCTGACCATCTTCCCGCGCCTGCTGCCGCTGGAGGCGCTGCGCCTGCGCGCCGACGACCCCTTCGGTGACCGGCCCACCCGCCGCCCCTTATTTGACGACCCCACCCGCCCCATGGGGGTGCGCCCCTATCACCCCGAGGATGGTTTCCGGCGCATCCACTGGCCGGCCAGCGCGCGCACCGGAGAGCTGCAGACCAGGCTCTACCAGCCGGTCACCGCCCGCACCCTGGCAGTGTGTCTCAATGTTGCCACCGATCAGCGCCCCTGGATGGGCTACATTCCTCCGCTGCTCGAGTTCATGGTCAGCGCGGCGGCCACACTGTGCTACCAGGGCATCCAGGGCGGTTTTTCGGTGGGGTTGTACGCCAACGGCTGCCTGGCGCACGCCGACCAGCCCTTTCGCATCCCGCCTGGGCGCACACAGAACCACCTGGCACACCTGCTGCAGGCCCTGGCCGGGGTGACCCCCTTTGTCACCTATTCCTTTGAAAATTTCCTGCTGCGTTCGCTGGCCGAGATCCCCTTTGGCGCCACCCTGGTGCTGGTGACGGCCCTGTTCGACCCGCCCCTGCAGGACACCCTGCTGCGCCTGCGCCAATACCGCCGCAGCATCACCCTGTACAAAGTAGGCGGGACGGCCCCCCTGACCCTGCCGGGGATCCGCGTGCTGCACCTGCCATTCAGCGAGGCCGCGGATGAGTGACGCGCGCATCGACCCGATCCTGCGCCCGCCTGAAACCCGTCTGCGCGCCTGGAGCGAGATTGCCCTGCTGACCCAGGTGGGCATGGAGATGGTCTGGGCTGCCCTGTGGTACACCGGGCTGTTCGAGGACCAGCTGCGCGCCGCCTGGTGGGGGGTCTGGCTGGTGTTGTGGGCGCTGATCGCCGGCACCTATGCCCTGGCGCGACTGCTCGAAAACACCCACACCCGCCTGCGCCTGCGCCAGGCTATTTTCCTGGGCTGGATTTTGTTTGGCGCGCTGCTCAGCCTCAAGCTAATCCTCTACCCCGGCCAGCGCACCGATCTCATCTACCTGCTGCTGGCCCCCATCCGCTCGCTCAGCGGCGCGGATGCCAACGTGCTGCCCTTCGTGCACATTTTTCTGGCGCCCCTGCTGATCCTGCGCGGGGTGGCGCTGGCTTCCGCGCTCCCCGACGTGCGCTCCGCCCTGCTCGATTTCCAATTGGGGCTGGTGGCGCTGCTGCTACACGGGCTGCTCTACCTGCCACGCCATCCCGGTTTTTCCTCGGCCGGGTTGTTCCTCTTTCTTTTTCTCGGGCTGCTGACGATGAGCGCCACGCGCATCGCGGGGGTAACCAACTTCCGCGGCGGGCGCCTGGCCCGCCTGGGACCCACCTGGGCGGCCGGCATCCTCAGCGGGGCCCTGGCCGTGGTGGCAGCCGGGTTACTGATTGGCAATTTTGCTTCGGGTTTTGCCGGCGAATTGGTCAGCCGGATTTTCCTGGTGATTCTCGGGCTGCTCGGGATGCTGGTGGTCATGCTGCTCTTTCCACTGATCAACGTGCTGGCGGCGCTGATCAATTTCATCATGCAGACCCTCGCCAACCGTTTCCCCGCCGATCTGCTGGCCAACCTGCAAAAATCGATGAGCGGGCTGCAGTCGATCGCCGGCCAAATTTTTGAGGGGGTGCGCCCAACGCTGCACCTGATGCGTATCTTGCTGCCTCTCGCCGGGCTGGGGGCGATCATCGTCCTGGTGCTGGTCTGGCTGCGTCTGCGCGAACTGGACCTGCAGGCCGAGCCAGAGACCGACACCGCCGGCCTGCCGGCAGGCAGCCTGCTGGGAGTGCTGCGCCGCCTGGTGCGTCGCGGGCTGCGGGTGAGCGCGCCGCTGCGCCCGGCCCACATCCTCGCCGCCGCGCGCATCCGCCGGGTGTATGCCGAGCTGCTGGCGTTGTGCGAGCGGCTGGGCGCTCCGCGGGCCATCTCGCTCACCCCGCTCGAGTTCCTGCCGCACGCCGGCCAGCTGTTTCCCGGACGCGCCGGTGAACTGGATCTGATCACCCGCGCGTACGTTCAGATCCGCTACGGGGAATACCCCGAATCGCGCGAAGAAGTGGAGAAAGTTATGGTCGCCTGGCGTTCAGTAAAAAAAGACGGCGCGCGCATGCTGCGGAGGCTGCGGTGACGGCGTCATCCACCTTCATGGCTTCCGACGGGGGCGGGTATGAGCGCCAGATGGGTCGCTGGAGCCGGCGTCTGGCAGAGCCGTTTCTGGATTTCGTCGGCGCTGCCCCGGGCGAAAGCGTGCTGGATGTCGGCTGCGGCACGGGCCAGTTAGCCTTCGCCCTGGCTGCGCGGGGCCAGGTGGGGCAGGTGGTGGGCGTCGACCTATCCCCTGCTTATATCCAATATGCCCTCGGCCACAGCCCCGATGCGCGCATCCGCTTCCAGGTGGGGGATGCCTGCGCGCTGGACTTTCCCGACCACAGCTTCGACCGCGTCCTCTCGCTGCTGGCGCTGCATTTCATCCCGCGAACCGAACAGGCGCTGGCCGAGATGCGCCGTGTGGCCCGGCCGGGCGGGGTGGTAGGCGCCGCGGTTTGGGACGCGCGCGGCGGGTTCGTTTCCAACCGCATCTTCTTCGACACGGCGGCCGTGCTGGACCCCAAAGCCAATGAACGCCGCGCGCGCAACTACACCCGCCCGCTGACCCGCCCAGGAGAGCTGGCGCAGGCCTGGACGGCAGCCGGCTTCAAGCAGGTGGCCGAGACGACCCTGAGCATCCGCATGGAATTCGCTTCCTTTGATGATTATTGGACGCCCTTCACCGGCAAGGACGGCCCGCACGCCGAGTACGTCGCCACGCTGGGTGAGGTGGAGCGAGAGCGGCTTCACGCCGCCGTGCGGTCGGCTTACCTGGATGGCGAAGCCGATGGTCCGCGCTCCTACGCGGCGCTGGCCTGGGCGGTCAAAGGCACAGCGCCCGGCTGACCCGTCTGCGCCCAATCTAAACAAAACAGGGCGGTCGACCGGATTGAGCCCGACCGACCGCCCTGTCTTTCATATTAACTTGGGCTCGGGATATCCCTCCGCAGCCCTGACCCACTGGGGATGGGAAAATCCCATCCTCCGGTTTTACTCGCCGAAATTAGCCATCACCCGCGCGATGTGTTTGGCGGCCTTGAGGTAGAGGTCGATGCGCAGGTTCTCGTTGGGGGCGTGCGCCTGCCCGCCGGGATGCCCCGGCCCCGCGGTGACAATCGGCAGGTGCAGGGTTTCCATAAAGACGTGGTTAGGACCCGAGCCGCCGATCATCGGCACGATCTGCATCTTTTGGCCGAAGGGCTCTTCGGCCGCGTCCACCACCAACTGCACAAAGGGGTCGTCCGGGTCGGTCAGCGCCGGGGCTTCGCCGCCCAGGAAGGCGATCTCCACGTCGCTGAAGCCCTGCTCGTCGAGGTGCGCGCGCAGCAGGCGCAGCGTTTCTTGCGGGGTCTGGTTGGGCACCAGGCGGAAATCCACCTTGGCGCTGGCCCGCGCGGGCAGCACGGTCTTGGAGCCCGGCCCCTGGTAGCCCGAGGTCAGCCCGCAGATGGTGCAGGTCGGCTCGTAGGCCTCGGCCACGCGCAGTTCCTGCCCGCCGGTGATGCCCTTGAGGAAGCCCTTCAAGCCGTAGCGGGTTTTGTACTCCTCCGCCGGGTCGGGCAGAGCCGCCATCAGATCCAGCTCGCGCTGGGTGGGTTTGCGCACATTGTCGTAATAATGCGGGATGCGGATGCGCTCATCCAGGCCTTTGAGCGTGCTCAGCGCCCAGGTCAGGCGCCAGGCGGCGTTGGCAAAGATCGACCCGGCCAGCCCCGAGTGCACGTCCTGGTTGGCGGTTTCCACCGAGAGCTCCACGTAGCAAATCCCGCGCAGGCCGAGGTACTGCATCGGCACGTCGCGGAAATCGACCCCGCCAAATTCCCACACGCAGGCATCCGCCTTGAGCAGCTCGGCGTGCTCGCGCACAAAGGGCTCCAGGTGCACGCTGGAGGTTTCTTCCTCGCCCTCGATGGCGAATTTCACCGTGCAGGGCAGCTCGCCGTACTCGGCCAGCAGGGCGTCGATGGCAAACAGGCGGCTGACGATAGGGGCCTTATCGTCGCTGACCCCGCGGGCGAACAGCTTGCCGTCGCGCAGGGTCGGCTCGAAGGGCGGCGACTTCCCACAGCTCCAGCGGCTCGGGCGGCTGGACATCGTAATGGTTGTAAAACAGCAGGGTCTTATCCCCGCGTCCCTTGCGCTCGGCATACACCACCGGCGCGCCGCCGGTGGCATGGATGCTGACCTCAAAACCCCGGTTGCGCAGCATACCCGCCACCATCTCGGCCGTTTCGGCCAGGCCCCAATTCTGCGCCGAGACGCTGGGCTGGGCGCAAAAGCGCGACAGCTCGGCAATCGACTCGTCCAGATGAGCGTCAATATATTGATCAATCTTGCTGAATTTTGACACAGTCAACTCCTATTTGTTAAAGATCCCTAAAATTGTCCCGCCGCCGTAGGCAAACAGCAGCATCTTGCCCACTTTCCCAATCCAGCACCAGGTCAGAAATTTCCACAGCGGCATTTTCAACGCGCCGGCCACCATCCCGGCCACATCAAACACCGGGTTGGGAATGAAAGCAAACACCATCACCGTCACCCCACCGTAGCGCCGCATCCAATTCTCCATCTTGCGGTGGATCTCGGCTTTCTCCACCACCCCTCGGCCCGAGAAACCCGCCAGGTAGCCTGAGAGTTCGCCCAGGGTGGCCCCCGTACCGGCGGCCAACGCCACCCACAGCGGGTTGAAGACCGCGCCCATCATCGAGGTAAACAGCACCCCCGGCACCGGCAGGATGATGGTAGCGCTGGAAAAAAGCGAGACCAGGAAGATGCCCGCATACCCCAGGTTCTCCAGTTCCTGGATGCGGTCGCGCACCAGGTAGAGCCCCACCGAGACTCCCACTACGAAAAGGAGGGCGATGATGCGCAGCAGCAAGGTGCGCTGTTTCGGGATTCATTCGCCGGTTTTCTCGACGCCCAGCAAGGCTTCGATGCGGGAAACAATCATATCCATCGCCACCGTATTCAATCCCCCTTCCGGGATGATCACATCCGCGTACCGTTTGGACGGCTCGACAAACTCCAGGTGCATCGGCCTGACCGTATGCATATATTGGTGGATCACGGATTGGGTGGTGCGCCCGCGTTCGTTGATATCCCGTTCCAGGCGGCGGATAAAGCGGATATCCGCGTCGGTGTCCACGAAGATTTTGACGTCGAACTCCCTGCGCAGGGCCGGCTCGACAAAAATCAGGATGCCGTCCACCAGGATGATCGACTGCGGTTCCACCCGGATGGTGCGGTCGGTGCGAGTGTGATTGGCAAAATCATACACCGGCACGTGCACCGGCTCGCCGCGCTTGAGCTGGTGGATATGTTCGACCAGCAGGTCCGATTCGAGCGAATCGGGATGATCGAAATTGATTTGCTGGCGTTCCGCCAGCGGCAGGTGGCGCAGATCGCGGTAGTAGGCATCGTGGGGCAGGGTGGCGATGCGGTGGCTGCCCACCCGGTGGAGGATGGTGCGCACCACGGTGGTTTTACCTGAACCGGTGCCACCGGCGATGCCAATGACCAATGGCGAGGAGTGGGGGAGCATAGCGAAATTATAGTCCAGAAAACTGCGCTCCGCTCCCCGCCGGGCGGGACCAGTTTCCAATAGACCACCAAAAAGGGCTTGACTCGCAGCAATATACAGATATACTTATACATATATCAACCTATGTATGTCATCATCAAGGAGTGCCCCATGTCCCCCGACGAATTGACCGGCCTGCTCACCCGCGCGGAGATCCTCGACCGCCTGGAGAACGAGCTTTCCCTCGCCAGCCAGCAAAACAAAAACCTGGTTGCCCTGTATATCGACTGCCATCACCTGCTGCCAGTCAACAACGAATACGGCCACGTGGCCGGCGATCAATTCATCAGCCTGGTGGCGGAGGTCATTGCCAAACAGACCGGAGGACTGGGCTCCTACGGGCGCATCGGCGGGGATGAATTTTTGGTCATCGTCCCCGGCCAGCCGGTGGAACGGGTGACGGCGCTGGCCGAGAACATCCGCGCAGCGGTCGAAGCCCGCCCGCTCGAGATCACCCACCAGGGTCAGGCGCTGTCGCTGCCGGTGGCGGTGACGATTGGCGTCTCTTTTTTTCCGGATGAAGGTAAATCCATCTCCTCGGACGAAGTCGTGCGCCG
Organism: uncultured Chloroflexia bacterium; assembly: GCA_963752685.1. GTDB lineage: Bacteria > Chloroflexota > Anaerolineae > Anaerolineales > Anaerolineaceae > Anaerolinea. The sequence goes on from CAVVZR010000001.1 coordinate 210,182, forward strand.
CGCTTACGACGCCCTGCTGCGCGCCAAACAGGACGGCGGCAAAACGGTTTACCTTTATTCGCTCATCGAGGAGCGCGACCCACTCACCAGCCTGCTCAAACGCAGTGGGGTGCTGGCGCAATTCGATAAAGCCCGCGAACTGGCCGACAAAACCCGCGCCAGCGTCTCGCTGATCAACCTGGATATCGACGAGTTCGAATCGATCAACCGGCAGTTCGGGCGCTATACCGGCGACGAAGTGCTGCGCCGCGTGGCCCGCGCGCTGGAGAGCAATTTCAAAGAGATGGGCACGGTTGGCCGCTACGCCGGGGACGAGTTCGTGGTGGTGCTGCCCGACAGCCGCGCCGAAACCGCCTTTGTGCTGGCCGAAGAGCTGCGCCGCTCGATCGAGGACACCCCGATCGAGGTGACCATCGGCGAGCAGAAGAGCCGCCTGACCATCCACGTCTCCGGCGGGGTGGCCGAATACCCCTCGGACGGCGCCGATTGGGAAAGCCTTTTCCGCCGCTCGGACGAAGCCGTATTCCGCGCCAAACAACTGGGGCGCAACCGCATCTGCCTGCCGGTGAGCACCCAGATGGTCACCAAGACCAGCCATTACACCCAGACCCAGCTCGAAAAGCTGGGCAACCTGGCCAAGATTACCGGCAAGACCGAGGCGCACCTGCTGCGCGAAGGGCTGGACGACCTGCTGCGCAAATACGAGGCCTGAGAAAAGTGCGGGGGATTTGGCGCCTACCAAATCCCCCGCTTTTATGTTTTCACCCGTCCGAGATCAAGTGGAAATGCACCTGGGCCACGTCCTGGTATTCGCCCCCGTTGACCACCAGGCGGTAGCCCTTCGCCTCCAGATCCAACTCGCGCACCAGGCTCTGCACCGTCTCGAGCAGCTCGATCAGAAACGCCCCATCCTGCGCGCTGAATTCCATCAGGGAGGCGCAAGCTCGTTTGGGCACAATCAGGATGTGCAGCGGGTAAGCCGGGCTGGGATGATAAAACGCCAGCAGGCTGGCAGTCTCGCGCAGGCGTTTTAGCGGCAGGGCGAAGCTCATATGCGCGAACACCCAGCCAATGACCCGCCCGCTCCAGGGCCGGCGCAGACCCGCGCGCAGCAACCGCCCAACCACACGCTACCCGCCCGCCTTCTCACCGGGCCGATCGGCGGCCAGGGCCAGCGCCTTTTGGATAAAAGCCAGCATATCGCTCATCACCGCGTCGATCTCCTCATCGATCAGCACCACGTGCGCGCTGCGCTCGTACCAGACCTGCTGCTTGAGGGTTGAGGACACCCCTGCCAGGATCATCGCGCCCACCTGCGGCTGGATAGTGGTATCCAGCCGGCCCTGCGCCACCAGCAGCGGCTGGCGGATGAGGTGCATGCGCGCCAGGAAGGCCCGCTGCATGGCCAGCAGCTGCAGCACGGCTTTCAGCGGGTTGACCAGGTAACCCTGCCAGCGGTCGGCCGAATCCAGCCGGCCTTTGGGCACCGACGGCAGTATGGGCGCCATCAGGCGCATCTCCAGGCGCTGCAGGCGGCTCAGGCGCACGCGCAGCGCGGGCGAATAAGCCAGCACCCCGGCCGCCTCGGGGTGCATCGTCGCCAGGTAGAGGGCCACCAGCGCGCCCATCGACTCGCCCAGGAGGAAAACCTGCTCGCAGTGTTCGCGCAGGCGCAGGTATTCGGCCTCGGCCCCCGCCACCCAATCCTGCCAGTGCATGCGGTTGAGGTCCGCCGCGCGGGTGCCGTGCCCGGGCAGCATGGGGCCGTTGACGCTGTAGCCGCGCGCGTACAGCCGCTCGCCGGCGGTGCGCACCTCCACCGGGGTGGCGGTAAAACCATGCAGCATCAGCACTCCCACCGGGCCGGCCTGCCAATAAAACGGCTCGCCGTTCAGGTGCGGATTTTTCAAATTCGGGTTAAGCGTTCTTTGCATCTTTCACCCCCACCGGTCCGTTTAGAGGCCTGGCAGCATCATCACTTTTTTGACCCCCGCCTCGCCCCGCTCGATCAGTTCGCAGCCGTGCAGAAACTGCTCCAGCGGCAGGCGGTGCGAGATGATATCCGCCACGGGCAGCCGCCCGCTGCGCAGCAGGTTGACAGCCTGGTACGAATTGCGCAGCGAGGTGAACGAGCCAAACAAGGCCAGCCCTTTGCGGAAGACCTTGAACGCCTCGAGGCTCAGCTCCTGGCCGGCGGGCGGCACGCCAAACCACAGCACTTTGCCGCCGGGACGGGCAAAATCCACACAGCGGCGCATGACCGGCGGCGAACCGGTCGCGTCGATCACCGCGTCGTAATAATCAGCGTGCAGCTCGTCCAGGCTGGCGGCGGTGGTGTCGGCTCCGGCTTCGCGGGCAAACTCCAGCCGCGCCGGGCTGCGCTCGGCCACGGTGATGGCGGTTACCCCGCGCAGGCGAGCGGCGCGCAGCAGTTGAATGCCGATCGGCCCGGCCCCCAGGATAGCGAGGGTGTCGCCCATGTGCAGGTCCAATTTCTCCAGGCCGTGCAGCACGCAGGAAAGCGGCTCGACAAAGGCGGCCTGCTCGAAAGGCAGATCGCCGGTGGCAAAGACCTGGGCTTCGGGCACGGCCACGTACTCAGCCATGCCGCCCTGGCGGGTGACCCCCACTGCCGACCAGTTGCGGCAAAAATTCTGGCGGTTCTGCAGGCACTCGGGGCAGTTGTTGCAGGGGATGTTGGGCTCCACCGCCACGCGGTCGCCCTCGTGGAAGCGCGTCACCCCTGCCCCAGTCTGCACCACCGTCCCGGCAAACTCGTGCCCGGGGATCACCGGGTAGCCGCCCATATATTCACCGCGCAGGATGTGGATGTCGGTGCCGCAAATCCCCGAGGCGGCCACGCGGATCAGCACTTCGCCTTCGCCGGGCTCGGGGATAGGGATTTCGGCCAGTTCGACCCGGTTGGGTTCAACAATTCGGATGGATTTCATGTCAACGTCCTGAAGAATGGAATGGAGAAATACCCCAACATTCCTATAGTATAGCCCATCGCCGCCCTGCCCGGAAACCCTGGGCTATCTACTTCTAAACCGCCTGGCAGGTCGGGGCTGGTGTTACAATCAGCCTGTTCCTTTTATCCGGGTTCCCACAGGTGTACATGCAAAAACCTCCCTCAAGCAATAAATGGCTGGCAATTTCCGGTATCGGCATGGGCGTGTTTATGGCCACGCTCAATTCCAGCATCGTCAATATCTCCCTGCCCACCCTGGTGAATGCCTTTCACACCAACCTGGCGACGATCGAGTGGGTGGTGCTGGGCTACGTGCTGGTGCTCACCTCGCTGATGCTCGGCGCTGCACGCCTGGGGGATATGTACGACAAGAAAAAGCTGTACATGGGCGGGCTGGTGCTCTTCACCCTCGGCTCGATGCTGTGCGGCCTGGCCCCTTCGGTGGGCTGGTTGATCGGTTTCCGCGCGCTGCAAGGCCTGGGCGCCACCTTCATGCAGGCCCTCGGGTCGGCCATGGTCACCGAAATCTTCCCGGCCAATGAACGCGGGCGCGCCCTGGGCACCATCGGCAGCATCGTCTCGGTGGGCATCGCCGTAGGCCCGCCCCTGGGCGGCATGCTGATCGGCCTGATCGGCTGGCAATCGATCTTTTGGGTCAACGTGCCGGTCGGCATCCTCACCTGGTTTATCCTCACTCGTTTCGTCCCCTCCAGCCCGGTCGGGCGGCCTGGACAGCGTTTCGATGCCGCCGGCGCGGCCATTCTGTTTACCACCCTGGGCGCCTACGCCCTGGGCATGACCCTCGGCCAGAGCCAAGGCTTCTCTCTGCCCCTGGTGATCGTGCTCCTGGCAGCCGCAGGGGTCGGGCTGGTCATCTTCCTCCTGGTCGAAAACCGTGTGCGCCAGCCCATGGTCGATTTGAAGCTCTTCCGCAGCGTGCTGTTTAGCACCAACCTGCTGATGGCTTTCCTGGTGTTCGTGGTGCTTTCCGGCGGGTTTATCCTGCCTTTCTTCCTGCAAAACGTGATGGGCTATTCCACCCAGATCGTGGGCTTTTTGATGATGGCCACCCCAATCGCCATGGGCCTGATCTCGCCCCTGGCCGGGACGCTCTCGGACAAATTCGGTTCGCGGCTGATCAGCCTGCTGGGGCTGGTGTTTCTGGTGTTCGCCTGCCTGGGGATCGGCACCCTGCACCAGGGCGTCACCCCGTTGGGGATCGTCGTGCGCTTGATTCCCCTCGGGCTGGGTTTTGGCCTGTTCCAATCCCCCAATAACAGCGCCATCATGGGCGCCGCGCCGCGCGAGCGCCTGGGGGTGGCTTCGGGCTTGATGAGCCTTTCGCGCACCCTGGGCAGCGCCACCGGCCTGCCCTTGATCGGCTCGATCTTCACCGCGCAGGTGCTGCTCTCCGGCAGCCTGCCGGCCGGCAGCGACGTGACCAACGCGCCCGCCCCGGCCCTGGTCAGCGCTATTTCCGGCACATACCAGATCGCGGTGATCTTCATCGCCGTCTCCATCCTGCTGGCTATCTTCGCCTGGCGTGTCGACAGCCATGCCCGCGCCGCACAGCGCGGTGAACGAGGCCGATTAAGGCGCGGGCCGCCAAAAACGCTCGCACAACTCAAGCCAAACAATCATTGATTAATTTGGTACAATTAATTCATGCCCGCACATCGCCGTATCCCGATCCTGTTGGTGGCAGGCGACTTGGTGGCCATCCTTGCCCTGAGTCTGATCGGATTTCTAAGCCACAATGCGGTAATCACTCCACGCTGGCTGGCCACTTTTCTTCCTGCTTGCGCGGCCTGGGCGCTGGTCGCGCCCTGGATTGGAAATTACCAAGCGCAAAGCGCCTCACGCCCAATCCACTTCTGGCGGGCGGCCCTGGCCGGCTTTCTGGCTGCGCCCCTTACCGCCTGGCTGCGCGGGATGTGGCTGAACGCGGCCATCCCGCCCGTTTTTGTACTGGTGCTTTGCCTGACGACCGCCTTCGCCATGGGCGTCTGGCGGCTGCTCTGGGGCTGGATCGCACAGCGGACACAAATCTATGGATGAAATTGCCCTGATTCAAGACGCTCGCAAGGGCGATCTCAACTCTTTTAACCGCCTGGTACTGGCCTATCAGGACCTGGCGTTTAGCGTCGCCATGCGCATGCTGTCCGATTCCGACATCGCCGAGGATGTCACCCAGACCGCTTTCCTTTCCGCCTATCGCAACCTCGATTCCTTCCGCGGCGGCTCGTTCAAGGCCTGGGTGATGCGCATGGTCACCAACGCGTGTTATGATGAGCTGCGCCGCCGCCAGCGCCACCCCACCACCCCGCTCGAACCGGTCGACGAGGACGATGACACCATCGAGTCGCCGGCCTGGATGGCGGATGACGGCCCTTCACCCGAAGAAGAACTCGACCGCCACGAACTCAACCGCGCCTTGCAGCGCTGCCTGCAGGGGTTGGACGACGATTTCCGCGCGGTGGTGATCATGGTGGATGTGCAGGGCATGGATTACCTGGAGGTATCTACAGCGCTGAGCAAACCGCTCGGCACAGTCAAAAGCCGCCTGGCGCGCGCACGCCTGAAATTACGCGATTGTTTGCATGGTTTTTGGGAACTTTTACCCTCCACATTCCGTCTGGAAAGTGAGAGGAACGCATGAAGAACTTATCGTTGAGGGAGTACGAACAATTTTCCGCCTATCTGGATGGGCAGCTCTCCGCGGCTGAAAAGTCGAAACTCGAAGAGCAGATCAAAAGCCATCCCGATTGGCGTTTGGCGTTGGACGAACTCGCCTCGACCCGCGCAATCCTGCGCCGCGCGCCACGCTACCGGGCGCCTCGCAACTTTACCATTTCCCCCGAAGTCGCACGACAGTATGCACGCAAAACCTGGCTGCCGTCCTTCGTTTCCTTCCGCCTATCCAGCGCGGTGGCCGCGCTCTCGATCATCATCGTGATGATTTTGCAGTTCCTGCCTTCCGGCGGGCTGACCTCCCAGGTGGCCATGGCGCCCGCAGCCGATGTACAGCGCAATTCGGCGCTGGCTGCCCCCACCCAGGACGTGGCGAAAGCCCTGGAGCCGGCCCCTGAGTTGGCGCCACAGACCGGTGCGGCCATCGCCGAAACCCCGGCAGACGAAAACCCCCCGGTCATCCTGTGGAACCCCGACGGCAGCCAGGGTTTGGCCCTTGGCCGCGGCGGCGGAGGCGGCGGGGGTGCGCCTGACAGCAGCTACACCGTCACCGGGGAAGGCATCGTCACCTATAACCAGGAGAAAGTCGGTTCGCCGATGTATGGCGGGGCGGCGGACAGCGCCGCATCCAACCCATCCACCAATGGCGGCATCGTCAATTACGGCGGGGCGCCTTCGCCAGACCAGGCCAACTCGGCCAACATTTACGCCCCGCCCTACAACGTCCCACCCCAAAGCGCCGAAACCCTGCCCGAGCAGCCGGCGCAATCCCTTGGCCCCTCCGCCGGGTCGGGTGAATTGGAAGGCAGCGGGCCGATCCTCGGGGTGCCTTCCCAGGACACCGCCGGCCAGATCATTGCCGTTGGGCCGATCACCAACTCGACTGAACCCGACCTTTCCATCGCCATCTCCACTTCGCCCGCGGAGACCGGCGCGGCCTCCTTCTGGAGCAGCACGCGCATCGCCCAGGCCGGGCTGCTGGGTCTGGCCCTGCTGGCGGGGGTCGTCGCTGTCATTGCACGGCGGAGAGCGCGGTGAGTGGTTTCACCACCAAATATTGTATCAACTGCGGGACACCGGTGGTGTCCCGCTTCCTCTTTGGCAAGCAGCGTGCCGCCTGCCCGGCCTGCGGCTGGATCCACTTCGAGGACCCCAAGGTAGCCGCCGCGGTGCTGGTGGAACAAGAAGGGCGCGTGCTGTTGGTGCAGCGCGTCAATGAACCCGGCCAGGGCTTGTGGAGCATGCCCGCCGGTTTTGTGGATGCCCGCGAAGACCCCGCCCGCGCCGCCGAACGTGAATGCCTGGAAGAGACCGGCCTGGTGGTGGCCGTCACCCATTTCATGGGCGTGGTGGCCGGGCGCGAGCATGCCAACGGCGCGGATATGGTGCTGGCCTACCGGGCGCGCATCCTGGGCGGCGAGCTGCGAGCGGCCGACGATGCCGCCGACGCCGCCTTTTTCTCGCGGGACGCCCTGCCCCCTCTGGCCTTCCGCGCCACGCGCGTCATGCTCGGGCTGGAAAAATCCGAATTGTTTTCCTGATCCCCAATAAAAAAAGGGCAGCCGGCCGGCTGCCCTTGATCACACCCTGGTTTCTTACTTGCGCAAGCTCTGCCGGCGCAGGTCTTCCAGCGCCAGGCGGTAATCTTCCACGTTGCTCGGTTTCAGCGAAACAATTGTCTCAAGAATATTGATGGCTTCAAGCATCTTGTTTTGCCCGGCGTAGGCATCCGCCACCGCGTCCAACTGTGCCACAGCCTCATCCAGACGCCCCGTATGGGCATACTGGTCGGCGAGCCGCCGGCGGATATCCAGGTTTGGCCCGCCTTCTTTAAGCAGGTTGGTTAGAAATTCGATCGCCTTGCCGCGTTGGCCCGAGCTTTCCAACAGGGTCACGTATGAATCCACCTCGGCCATCGCCGCCGCGGGCTGGTCCAGGCGGAACTGCAGCTGGATCACCTGCATGCGCACGGCCTGGTTATCCGGCTGGATGGTACGGATCTGCTCGAAAATGCGCACGGCCTGGCGGAAGTTCAGGCGCTGCATATCGATATCCGCCACTTTGAGCAGGATCTCCACCCCCCAGGTGCGGTTATTCTTGGATTGCGAGGCCGCCTTGAGCGCGATCAGGTAGGTCTGGCGGGCTTTCTCCAACTCGGCCAGGCGGTAGTAGCTGTCGGCCAGCTGCATGTATTCATCCATGGCCTCTTCTACCCGCTCCTGGCTGAGCAGCAGCTGGATCAGGCGCTCGCGCACCACCAGATTGAGCGGAGCGATCTCCAAAATTCTGCGCAGCAGCCGTACCCCGCGGGCCAACTCACCTCTGGCATTGTACAGGTCAGCCACGGTGAGGAACTTGCGCACCGCTTCTTCTTCGCGGCCTTCCTTGGCCAGCAGCTCGCCAATCTCCACGTGCAGGGGCAGGTAGGTGGGGGCCAGCTGCACGGCAAAATAGGCTTCTTCCATCGCGGTTTGGGTCAGGTTATGAGTAGACAGCTCGCGCACCCGTCCGATGGTCTCCACCACCGTCCCGCTGCGCGATTCGAGCAGCATTTCGGCCACCGGCATGGGCGGGCTGTTGGGCGCCTGCGGAGGCTGGCTCTTGCGCGCCATGGTCAAGAAAGTGCGCCAATCGGGGCGCTGCAGCTGCCCGGAAATGGCGCTGCAAATTGACTTGAGCACGGCGGGGTCGGTTTCACTGGCCTGCGCGTCGATCAGCGGTTCGTACAGCTGTAAAAGTTCTTCGGACTGTTCGGGCGGAACCATGGCCGCGTCGGCCAGGCTGAGGGCGCGCATATAATCCACCGCGGCTTCCACCAGGTGGTCGTTTTGCAAATTGATCTGGGCCAGCAGCAGGCTGGCGCCCAGGGCATAATCGGGATGTTTGACCGCCTCGCGCAGGTAGCGCATAGATTTTTCGCGGTCCTGGTTGAGACACATCGCCCCCAGGGAGAAATTGGCGGCCGGGGAGCGCAGCCCCAATTCGAAGGCGCGCTCCAGCTCGGTGATCGCCTGGCTCTCATCGCCCTGGGTCTGTAAATCGATGGCCTGGCCAAGGTGCAGGACGATTTTCGCGCTGTCGCTGCCGCCGCCAAACGGGTTGCCCGCGCCGCGCGTCAGCGCGCTCAAACCGCGCCGCGTGCTGGGTTCAAATTCGGCGTCATCGGCCTGTTCAAAAAGCAGGGCGGCCAGCTGGATAAGCGCCTTCTGGCGAGCCTCCTCCACCGCGTCCATCTGGTCCACGGCTTCACTGGAAGCGGATTTATCCATCTCGCGCACGCTGGCCATGCGCACCGGGGCATTCGCTCCGCTGGGGCGCGCCGGGCGCGGCAGCACCTGGCTGCTGCGCAGGGTGTGCAGGGCAAAACGGGCTTCCTGGCTGTCGGGTTTCAGGCGCGCGGCATACTCCACCGATTTCATCGCGCGGGTCAGGTCGCCGCTGTGCTGCAGCAGGCTGGCCACAGCGATGTACTCGTGGACCGACTCCTCCAACCGCCCCAGCCGCTCGTACACCGCCGCCATCCGCTGGCGCGTCGAGAGGTGCTCGGGGTACAGGCTGAGGACGTGCTTCCAATTATCCAGGGCGCGTTCGGCGTCGCGGGCGCGCAGATGCAGCTCGGCTGCCTGCAGGGATGCCTCGGCGGCTTCCTTCAACCGCCCCATGCGTTCATGGATGCGGGCCGCCTTTTCCTGCGGCACCGGGTCGGCCGGAGCCACCCGTGCAGCGTGCAGGTAGCACTCCAGCGAGCGCTCGTAATCTTGCTGTTCAAAATATGCCAGCCCCAGGCTGGCGAGCGCCAGTGGATTCTCAGGAAATTCGGCGACCGCCTGGTCGTAAAAACTGGCGGCTTTTTGCCAATCCTGATCCCAGGCGGCGGAATGCCCCTGGTTCATTGCTTTTTGGAATGCGGCTTGGTTTCCTGCCATGGCTTAAAGAATATCACGAATCATGCCGGCTCAACTCCGTCCCTGAAAAGATGTATAGTAATTGCAATGTGTTGCAATCCCTATGCCCGCCCCTACTCTGCTAAATCCCTCATTTCACCCCAGTTTTTACCCCAGCGCGCCTCGGTGCTGAGCGGTATCGAAAGCTGGTAAGCCCCTTCCATCACCTCACGCACCAGTTTCGCCGTGCTCGCCAGTTCTGCCTCGGGGGTTTCCAGCACCAGTTCGTCGTGCACCTGCAGCAGCGGCCGCGCCTGGCTGCCGGCCGCGGCCAGCACATCGGGCAGGCGGATCATGGCGATCTTGATGATATCCGCGGCCGTCCCCTGGATGGGCGCATTGATCGCTTCGCGTTCCTCGCGGCTGCGCAGCATCTGGTTGGTCGGGTTGACCAGGTTAGGGAAGTAGCGCCGCCGCCCCAGGAGCGTCTCCACGTAACCCTGCTGCGCCGCCAGGTAGCGCACCCCGTCCAGGTAGCGCTTGACCCCCGGGAATTTTTCGAAGTAGGCTTTGACAAAATCTTCCGATTCCGCCAGGGTCAGGTCGGTGGTGCGGCTGAGCCCAAAGGCGCTCATCCCATAGATCAGCCCAAAATTAATCGCCTTGGCATGCCGGCGCATGGCCTTGTCCACGCCCTTCAGCGGCACGCCGTAGACCGCCGCGGCGGTGGTGGCATGGATATCCTGCCCGGCGCGGAAGGCCGCCAGCATGGCCTCATCCTGCGCGGCATGCGCCACGATGCGCAGCTCAATCTGCGAATAATCCACCGCCAGCAGCAGCCAGCCCGGCGCGGCCACGAACCCGTTGCGCACCTGGCGCCCCAGATCGGTGCGCGTGGGAATGTTCTGCAGATTTGGGTCGGAGGAAGCCAGCCGTCCGGTGACCGAACCGGTCTGGTTGAAACTGGTATGCACCCGGCCGGTGCGCGGGTTCACCTGCAGCGGCAGCGCGTCGATGTAGGTGGATTTCAACTTGGCCAGTTCGCGGTTCTCCAGCACCAGGTCCACCACCGGGTGTTTGCCGCGCAGTTCCTCGAGCACGTCCGCTGAGGTGGAGAAATGCCCGCTGGCAGTTTTCTTACGCCGGTCGGGCGGGGGCAGACGCAGGGTTTCAAACAGCACCCGCGAAAGCTGCTGGGTTGAATTGACGTTAAACGGGTAGCCCACCACGGTGTAAATCTCTTTTTCGATTTCCGCCAGGCGCTGGCTGAGCACCGCCCCCATCCGCTGGATGAAAGGCACGTCCAGCGAGATGCCGTTCCATTCCATTTCGGCCAGCTTGGGCAGCAGGGGCATCTCAATCTCGTAAAACATGCGCTCCACCTGGGCGCGCTTCATCCCCTGCTCGAGGATTGGTTTGAGGCGCAGGGCCACCTCGGCATCCGCGGCAGCATAAGGCGCCGCGTCTGCCACCGGCACTTCGTCCATCGTGCGCTGGTTTTTGCCGCTGCCGATCAGGGCCTGGATATGGGTCATCTGCGCGCCGAGGTAGTGGTCGGCCATCTCTTTCAGCCCCAGGTTGTGGGAGGATGGGTCGATCAGCCATTCGGCCAGCATGGTATCGAATGCGATATTAGCCACCTGGATGCCGTGGCAGCGCAGCATCAGCAAATCGTACTTGAGGTTCTGACCCAGCTTGGGTTTGGCCGGGTCGGCCATCAGCGGGCCGATCACCCGCGCCACCTCTTCCAGGGGGAGCTGGTTTTCGCCGGTGCGGTGGCCAATTGGAATGTAATACCCGGTGCCCTCCTCGACCGCCAGGGAAAAGCCCACCAGTTCACCCCGCAGTGGGTCGGTGGAGGTCGATTCGGTATCGAAGGAAATCCATTCGGCCGCGGCCAGCTTTTTGGCCAGGTCATCCAGCGCCTGGGGGGTATCCACCACCACCGTCTCGAGCTGGTAGCTGGGCAGAATGCCCACCCGGTTGTCCTCGCTGCCGAAAAGTGAAAGCTGCCCGCCCACCGGCACCGCCGCCGCGCTCGCCTTTGGCCCAGCTTCGCCTGAGGCGCTCGCTACGTTTGCCGCGCCGCCGAACAGTTTATGCAGCCGTTCGGGCAGCGTGCGGAACTCCAGTTGGTGGAACAATTCCTCGACGCGGGCCACATCCACGTCGTCGGTGCGGGCTGTGTCCAGGTCGAGGGTGATTTCCAGATCGGTCATGATGGTGGCCAGCCGCCGGCTGAGGAACGCATTCTCTCGCCCGGCTTCCAGCTTGGCCCGCACTCCCTTGGGCAGATCGTCGAGGTGGGCGTACACGTCCTCCAGGGTGGGGTAATTGGCCAGCAGCGAGGTGGCCGTCTTCTCGCCCACCCCGGCCACCCCCGGGATGTTATCCGAGGTATCGCCCACCAGGCCTTTATATTCGATGACCTGCTCGGGGCGCACACCCAGGTAGGCTTCCACGTCCGCGGCGCTGTAGTCCTTGGCCTCGCTCAGCTTGCTCCCGGCCAGGTTGACGATCACCCGTTCATCCACCAACTGCAGCAGGTCGCGGTCGCCGGTGATGATCTTCACCCCCAGGCCCTTGGCGACCGTCTGGCGGGCGATGCTGCCGAGAATATCATCCGCTTCGTAGCCGTCCAGCTCCAGGCGAGGAATGCCAAAGGCATCCACCAGGTCGCGGATGCGGCTCATCTGGGTGCGCAGATCGTCGGGCATTTTCTCGCGGGTGCCTTTGTAGGCCGCGAAAATCTCGTCGCGGAAGGAATGCCCGCCGTCAAAAGTCACCGCCAGAAATTCGGGTTTCTCCTGCTCGTACAGGCGCATCAACACCGAGGCAAAACCAAAGACGCCCGCGGTAGGTTCGCCGCTGGAGGTGGTCAGGCGCGTGCTTCCGCCGGCCGTCAGGGCAAAAAAGGTGCGGTATGCCAGCGCGTGGCCGTCAATCAGATATAGGGTCGGAGGCATAAAGGTTCACCATTTAATCAGCTGAGAAAGGCGCCTGGCTGCCGTCCAGCAGGCTGGCAGCCTCGCTGCTGGTTGGCACCAACGGCTGCCCGCCGGGGTAATTGAGCCCCTGGCGGCGGCGGGTCTCGGCGATGTAATCGCGCAGCAGGCGCGGAGATGGCGGCTGCATGCCGCTCACAATCAGGTAGCCGGTAGCCCAAAAATCACCCGAGGGGTTTTGCCTGGCCAGGCTGGGGAAATTTTCAAAAATCGATTCGGAAATCCGTGCGCGCAGGATGCGGATCAGGTTGGCCGGCGCGATGGAGGGCGATACCTGCACAGTCCACTGCAAATATTCCGGGCGAATGGCGATGGCTTCCAGGCGCCAACCAAACGCCAGACAGAGCTGCTGCACCCACTGCCCGGTCTGCCCGCCCAACCCACCGGTCAAATGGTGCTGGGGAAGACGCGGAATGAGCACACAGGTGTAGCTGAGCAGGCTGTATCCCGACGAGGAAGGCGCCAACTGCTGGAGGTTGGTCGGGGCAGCCGGCACCCGCGGACGGGTATCCTCCAGTTCATCCACCGGGGGTTCTTCGATTGAAAATGCCGCCTGAGGCGCGCGCAGCGGGGCGGTTTTGGCCCGCTGTGGGGCAACCGCCTCTGCAGCCGGCGGGGCGGAAGGCTCAATTTTGGCAGAAACGGGTGGGGGCACCGGCGTCGTGCGGGTGAGTTCCACATCCGGCGCGGGTTCCGGCGCATCCTCTGCCACCGGGGCCGCCGGCGAATTGAGATCCTCGACGGGCCTGGCTGCGGGAGCAGGCGGGGCGGCCACTACCTGGGTGACATCCAGATCGGGCGAACCTGCCTTTACCCCATGGTATGCGTCCGCAACGGGCTGGCTGCCGGGCTGTTCAGACTCCGGCTGCGCCAGGGCTAAGGCCTCGGCAGGAGCCTCCGCCGCCAATCGGGTCGCTTCCAACACCTGGGCGGTCTCACCCGTGGCAGGCGCCGCCAGGGGTTGGGTGACGCCCAGGTCAAGGCCTGGCGCGCCGGCCGCCTGTCGCTCGTTTTCGTCCCAAGGGAAAAGCGTTTCACTCTCCGGACGCGGCAGCGACATGCTGATTTCCGGCGCCCAGCCAGCCGTGGGATGGCTGCCGGGGTCGGGCGGCGGCACTGCGCCCAGCAGCGCGGCCAGGTTGATGTCCCGCAGGATCTCTGGGTCGGCATCCTCTTCGGGCGGGTCTTCGTCCGGCGCCTGCTCGTCCAGCAGCGCCTGGGCGCTCTCCGCCACCGCCGGCGCTGGCGCCGATGCGCCCGGGTTAGGCGTCTTGCGGCGCAGGACATCGGCTACCTGACCGGCCTGAACGCGTACGCGGCTGAGCGGCGTGCCGACCGTATAAGCCAACCCCAGGGCGGTATTTTCGGATACCGGGGTGATATAAAACAAATGGTCGGCCGGCTGGCCCGATAAACGCACAAAGCGCACCAGATCGGTGCGCTCGCCGTTGCTCAAGGCCCGCCCCACCAGCGTCTCTAATTCCGCCGCCACGGCATCGGGCAGGTCGCCGCGGGTCAGATATTGTTCGTTACCGACCAGCACCACCCCGGCCAGAGCGCTGGTAGCTTTGAATGCCTGGTCAAACTGATCCGCGTCCAGGCCCGCGGACGCGGCCGGCGGGGCCGCTGGCTGCAGCGCGTGGCTGGGCGCCCCGCTCAGCGATTCCATCATATCCAGCAGGTCAGGCAGGTAAAATGGACGCAAGATATAGCCGTGGTAGACCATCCCGGCCAGGGAAGGATGCCTGGGGTCGTTATCCGGGGGAATTAACACCACCTTTAGCCCCGGCGTGCGAATGAGCATCTGGCGGCCCAGTTCGCTCACCAGCATATCCTTCAACTCCCCGTCGATGATGGCGATGTCGAAGGCCTCATCCGTGAGCAAATCGGCCGCCTCGCGCGCACTTTGAACCAGATGGACGCGATAGCGTCCCTCTTCTTCCAGGCTCAGGCGCAGCAGTTCGCCAAAAGCCTGGTGTGGGGTGGCCACGATGACCGATGCTGTCATATTAAGAGTGTATCATAAAACAAATCTTCGATATCAGCAGACCCTCTGATCGAAATAAAGGGCTGCCTGGGTCCATTCGGCTCTTTGGTAGAGGAGCAAGAACCTTGCCATCCTCCTGCGGCGGCGCTCAGCGGGCGCCCGGCGTGTCGCTCCATTTGACTATCCACCGTCCATTTTTCCACTCAGCCCGATCCACATAGACCGCGGCCGGCGCGCCGACCGTACCACCAATTATAGCGAGACCATCAATATACGCCCACTTACCCACCGGCAGCTCACCCCCAATCAGACGCCGGCCGCTCGCATGCCGCACCTCGCCCAGCGGGTTGACCCTCAGCTCCACCTGGGTGATCGCCGGCCGCACATCCACCACCAGCTGACGACCGGCATCCACCCACAGCCGCAGGCCCTCACCCGTGGAATAACCCGAGGCCGCCAGATCCAGCAGCTCTTCCTGGATGCGCAGTTTCCCGCTCCGAAAGAGTTTAGCCTGCACCGTCGAGCTGGTCTGCAGCCGCACCCCGGTGATAAACTGGGCTGCGACCCCTATCGTCACAATCTGCGAGGTGATCACTTCGAAGCCAAACAGCCCCAGGATCGCGCTCGCGCTGGGCACCCTGGCCACCCAGGCCGCCCCATTCCACAGATAGAATTGACTCGCCCCCAGCAGCGCATCCTCTTCCACCTTCAGCCCGTAGAAGTTGACCGCATCCGCAGCGCCCGACCGCCGCAGCCGCAGATAGTAATTTGTGCCTGGCGTCAGGCTCGCCCCAGCTCCGAAATCGAAGACATACCAGCTGGCAGAGTCCCGGCTGATCGTGGACCCGGCCACCGTTTGACTGGCCACCAGCCCCGAGGTTGGCGCTGTCAGCAGCTCGCAGATTACATTATCCGCCGGCGCGCCCACCCGGTACAGTTTCAGCCAGGCATACCGCGCCTGCCAGGCAGCGCTCCCCGTGATCGTAATCCGCTGTTCGGCCTGGCTTTGCGCTGCCAGGTTACCCCAGGCCTGGTTAATCCCCCCCGTGGCGGTTTCTATGTTCCCAGTGTATCCCCGCGACTGGCTGTAATACTGCCAGGTGAGTGTATCCCACCAGCCGGCGCAGAGCAGAACCGCATAGATAGCCTGATCCTGGTCGAGCCGCGAAGAGCTCCCCGGCTGCTTCAACCTCGCCAGATAGGTCGATGCAGCTGCCAGAGCTGAACTCCAGCCGAGACTCCCCCAGGGTGAAGATCTGTTCCTTGATCCCGTACACCGCCTGAGAGTAATAATCATCCACCCAGGCGGTTTGATACTGCCAGGAAAGTGAATCCCCCGACAGGGGATTTTCTGACCGATAACGCACCGCCACCCGGTTGGTGAGCTGGTCCAGGCTGACGACATACACCACCCCCGGCAGGTGGATCTCGACCCCGTTGACAAAGCCCCACCAGCTGACCGCGTTATTTTCATCGGTGACTCTCACCCCGTACCGCAGAAACCCTACCAGGTTGGCCAGCCCAGCCAGCGACCCATCCGCGCGGATCCGCGCCGAGCCCGGCCCACCTTCGGCGCGCCAGTCCATACTCTCAACCGTATACTTGCAAAAGCCGGCATTGACCGGCTGAAAGCTGCGATTCTCAAAGTTAGCTTTCACAGCGCCCGCCGCCTGGGTCGATAAGACAACGAGACGGAAAAAGCCGTGGCAATCGACATAGCCACCCCCGAGCGAGTCAGCAGGTGAAGGTTATTGGTTCGCCCTGGGTAGACCCAAAGCCCATCGCCTTCAGGGATATGCGTCCCCATCGATCGATTGTTATTTTTCACCAGCCGCTTCTCAGAGTCATACAGGATATTGAAATCCGGATAGGTGAGGATTTGAGGGATCAGATGCAGGTAGGAATCCATGGGCAGGAAACCCAGGAAATCCAGGGGAAAATTATGCGTACCCGCGCCCTCGCCCCAGGCAGTCAGCATCAGGGTCAGCGCGTGACTATCCGCGTTCAAGGTTGGCCAGGGAGGCAGCTGGATCGCCGGCAGCGCCACCAGCAGGGAATCGAGCGGCAGCAGGAAAGGATCGGTTTGATACACGTTCTCATAAGCTCCGCCCGAGTCATACGCCAGCCGGATGTAAACCCAAATCTTTTCGCCGCCTGCAATCAAGGACCGGAACCGCAGCAGCGGACGGAAGAACCGCCCGCCAAACGCCGAGGCTTGCGGCTGCGAGACCGTCCAAAATGCCGGCGTCTTAGCAGTCGAGCCGGCCCAGCTCAGCGCGTTATATTGACCGTTGCTGCAGGCTGCGTCAGCCGTCACCGCCACCGTCACCCCGCCGCCACTGGCAGCCGTCTCGCCCTCGTAGATTTGAGTAAACGCCCCGGAGAAGGCCGAGATACCCAGGAAGGCTTCGCAGTTGGCCAGGCTCGCCTCTTCCATCGATACCAGCAGGGGAGCAGGCAGATCCCCACTGATCGCGCCGAGAGTCGCATGGTTATCATGCGCCCCATCATCGTGGTTGTAAATCGTGACGCTCGCCCCCGTTCCGTGCTGGTTGCTCAGCGTGATAGCCTGGATTGAATCCGCTTCCCACCATGGCGCGCGGAAGAGCTGCAGGCTGATTGTGTCCGCGCTCAGCTTGCGGCCGGCCGGGTTGTGGACCGCCTGCAGGCTGCCCCCGCTCAGCAGCGACCGCCAGGCAACCCCATCCGGCAGAGTTACCTTGATGTATACCCACTCTTCCCCGGGTTGACCGTTGACTCGATCCGCTTCGCTCAGCGCGGCCGCCAGCGTCGAAACCGCCGAGGCAATCGAGCCGGCGCTGCCCTCCATGGCCACCTCCAGGGTGAGCAGGGTAGAGTTGGTGAACCTGGCAGCTTTGAAGGGTGAAGAGATCCCCGCGCCATTTATGACGATAGAGCTCGCGCCCTGGTAAATAGATATATCCATTATTCGTTTACCTCATTCTCGGGAGGGTTGACCTCCGCTACCATCCGGTCAGCCAGCGACCCGACACGGATGCAGCAATACAGGGTGAAGGTGCACAGCAAAATAACCAGGCTAATCCAGATCATCTTTACCTACCTCCCCGAAATCATCACCCCACACGCCCCAGGGAGTTGTAGTAGCCCGCTGATCGTGCAGCCTGGCTTCATTGCGGATATTTAGCCTTGACCTGGCTGCGGAACTCGCCCAGGCGCGCAGCGCCCCAGGCGCTCAGCCTGGCCGGCTCGCCCTCCGCTGAGCTCTCCCAATCCGCGCGAGACCCCACCCGAATCACCGCACAAAAGCCGGCAGCGCCGGAGATCAGCGCGCTCTCCAGCAGCGCCGGTACTGTCGTTGCTGCAGCACCATCCAGGCCATTGAGGGTGAAGGCCTGGCCGGCCGCTTCGCTCAGCTCGCCCAAGGCCTGGCGGATTGCAAAAGATATCTCACTGGTGGACCATTTCACATTGGAACTGTCAGCCAGCAGCAGCTCGACAAAATCTGTCGCCGTGGTCAGAGTTAATCCCATTTTGATCCTTCCGGTTGAATAGTGGCCGGCCGGGCTGCGTCGACCCGGCCGGCCGGTGAGAGGGAACTAGGAACGAGCAGCCGGATTGCTGCCCTGATCTTCTATAGCCGTCCCAAGGATATAGGCAATCAGCACAGCAAGCGCGCCGGTCAGTTGATCATCGCTCAGCGGAAAGTTAGGATCCACTCCCTTGACCGAGACGACCACCACCCCGATAACTGCCGCCCAAAATTTACGAGACTTAACCAGATCCTTCAGCTTCTGCGGCATCTTAGGCCCTCAATTCATAATTCGCAATCGCGCCAAAGAGGGTAAATGCCGTTGTGGCCTGCGCGACAAAGGTCACATACAGGTATTGATATTCGTCATTGTCCAGGAACTTCGGAACCGTGGGAGTGACGATTACCCGGTGATCGCCTTGCGCCAGGCGCTTCGCGCTGGTATCCTCTGTGCCGTTGATCGTGGCGGTCACCGCCGCACCGGTCACCGCGCCGGCAGCCGAAATCGTATCCTTCTCAAGCTCCACCGTGGTGACACTGGTCAGCGCAGCCGTGGCCACCTTATAGACCAGCTCCACGCTCAGCAGCTTCGCGCCTTTCAGCGCGTCCGCGTTCGAGGGCATCATCAGCGGCACGAACAGGTTAAAGCCGGCAGCCGCAGCCGTGCGGACCTCAGAATAGACGTTGCTGGCCAGGGTAGCCGTCCAGGTGCCCGCCGATTTGGCGATGCAGCCAGGCGGAATAAACTGAGCAAAAGCCTTGTCATTTACATAGCCCATGGGGTTACCTTTCCTGGGGAGCTCGGCAGCACCGAACCGCCGAGCTCCCCCCGCTATAAATCGCGATGCGACTAAAAATATTTTTGTCTCGGGGGACGGTCGACCGGTCGACCGTGCCCCTTTATAGGGTTACCAAATTTACCCCGCGACGTTGCTCTTGTGCAGCGCGCGGAAATCGTTGACCCACACCGCCAGGAAATGACGAACTTTCAGCCGGTGCTCGTCATTGGTGAAGACAGCCGGAGAGAGCTCATCCCCGGCGATAAACACCTCCGGCATGATCCCGAAGCGCTCCCCGACATAGATCGAGGGAACCACCCGCGGATCGATCACCGCCGCCCAATCCGTGGCATCCGTCCACTCGGGCACCGTCACCACGTCCCCAGGCTGCCCGCGCTGCTGATTCTCGCTGTAGATCTGCGCTGCATTTTCCAGGGTGGGGTAGAGGATCTTCATCGCAGTCAGCTGCAGCTGGCGAGGAACCATCAAGTATTTCGGGTTGACCGCCATCTTCGGACCGGTGCCATAGACGCCGGCCGCATTCTTGATTAACATCGGCTGCGCGTACATCGCACTGGCCACCACCTCCCACTGTGCAGCTGCCAGAGCCGTGGTGAGCAGATTCGCATGCCCGGCGCCGCCGGCATCCGTGACCGCCGTCGCATTGAACAGCGCGCCGGTGTCCGCCAGGGTGGGCCCTACCCCGCCGTTGGCGGTGAAGATCGCCGCCACCAGCTTGCTCACTTTGCGCAGGCCGGCGCTCGCCAGCTCGCGCGCGTACACTTTCAGCTTGCGAGTTTCGTCCCGGTCGATGAGCTCCAGGGTCAGCGGAATGTATCCGCCATACTTGGTAAAGCTCGCCGTCTCCGGAGAGTCACCCACCACCAGCTCGGTGTAAGCTCCGCCCTCCGCCACTACCGGCAGATCCCCGACCGTCCCGACCAGCGTCCCGGTGATGCTGTTCAGCGTGTTGAAGTGCTCCACCGTGGTGACCTTCGTCCACCAATCGTAGCCGGCCCGGCCGAGCACGTCCCAGGTATTGACTACGATCTTATTCAGCGCATTCTTCACCAGCCCGGTAAAATCCGCAGTGGTGGCCAGCTGCGCCCGGTCAGCGTAAAATCCGCCATGGAAATCGTAATCACCCGTCAGGGTCAGGTAAAGCTCGCGGATGCCCTGCAGCTTGGCAGCTTTCAGCGCCTTCAGACTTTCATCCCGAGGCACCTCGAACAGATCATCTACCGCCGCCTGGATTTGATCCCGGCTGTCAAACATGCCGTGAATCCTGCCAGGCCCTTGCACCACCGCCGAGCCGGTGAGATCCGTCACCAGCTTGCGCGCGGATCCTATCGCCGCATTCAGCGCGGCAGGGTCCACCGTCTGACCCTCAAACTGAGCACGAACATAGGCCTCCATCGCAGCCGGCAGCTTGGCCGCCTGCAGCCCCAGATCCAGCAGATATTTGCTCATCTGCGCCTGCTGGGCAGAGAGCTGAACCGATTCCAACGTCCCGCCGCCGGCGGGAACCCCTTCCACAACCATATCGCTCATTTCCACTCCAATCGAATTGATCATGCGGATAAATTCCCCGCCTCTGGCAGGGTTGAACACCAGATCCAGACTGTTCACCTTCAAAATTTCGACCACCTCCTTACCTCTGGCGGTAAAAAGCACATCCGCCGAAAACCCAATCTTCGGCCGCCGGCCTGCGGCGCCCAGCACCTGGCGCCCCAGTTCTCGCAGCAGCGGTCCGCTCGGGCCTACCGCTTTGAGGGTCACCTTCACCCCACGCCGCGTTGCGTCCCAGCCCGGCCGGCTTGCCATCCCAGCCAGGTCGCGGATCGACCGGCTGGCGTAACTGTGATCGATAAAGCAGCTCACCCCATCCCAAAGTCCCAGCGAGGCCCTCAAAACCGCCTCATCAAACCGCCAGCCATTGCCATCCCCTGCGGTAATCGCCGCCACTTCAAATTCACCCGCGGGGTTCACCTCGCCCGCCGCCGCAAAGGTTTCGCGCTGCTCGCCGGCCGGCTGCGCCTGTGGGTCCAATACGCCTTGCATCGCCCGGTCATCGCTTTGGTTCATTTGCCTGCCTCCCCGGCAAAGCGGTAGACCAGCCGCAGCAGTTCGCCATCGTCAATCAGTTTGCGCTCCCACAACTGCACCAGCGCGCCGGTCACCGCGCTGGTCGCTGCCGCGATCGAGGCGTTATCCCGCGCAGACAGGTCGGCGCCTTCCACCCGCACCTCGCCGGTCACCCGCGCGCCGCGAATGGCTGCCCACCTGCGCAAGGCTGCCCCGGCCGCGTCCGCCACCAGCCAGCAAAAATAACGTTGGCGCTGTTCCAGGCGGCGGTAGGTCGGCCCGCCGGCCGCCTCGGCCGTGGTGCGCGTGGCGCTCTCCGGCTCGGCCAGGAAATGCAGCGGGATGCCCGCCCCCGCCGCGATCATCTTCTTGAGCGCCAGCCCGTCTTCACCTGCCTCCTGGCTTTCCAGCCGCGGCGAAAGCACGCTCCATTCCTCGCTGCTGTCGGTCACCAGGATGCTCCCCGGCGCGGGTGGGTTGGCCGCCAAGGACTGCTGGCGCGCCAACCGTTCGGCTTCGCTGGAAAAACTCGCCCGCACCGTGTATAAAAACGAATTGCGGTAGCGGTTGAGCCGCGCCCGATCCTCCAGCCAGCCCGAATACCGTGACAGCCAGCGCAGCAGCGGAGCCAGGTCGCTTTCGCCGCGCACGGCGCCCACCGGGCGGTTGACCGCATAATGCAGCATCACCGCCGGGAACAGGCCGTCTTCCCCAGGCGTTTCTCCCTGCGCCAGGTAGGCCGGCCAGACACGCTCCTCCCCAGGCAAACCGCGGGTCACATAGCTCAGTTCTTGCTGAATGTCCTTGTCTGCCGTGCGCACTTCGCGCACATCCGCGGCCGCCACCGCGCGCAGATAGCTCATCCCGCCTCCATCCGTGCTCAACAGCAGGAACAACTCCCCCGAGCGGGTCAGCTCATCGCACCATTCCACCACGCGCATGGCCAATCCATTCAGCGGGTGCCCCCACCAGCTCTGCAGGAAACTCTCCCCCTGCGGATCGGCGCAGCGCAAGCGCAGCCCGCCCCCCACCACGTACTGGGTGGTCAGCTCCACGATACGCCGCGCCAGCGGGTTGGTGCGCCAGGCTTCCAACGCCAGCTCCAACACCTGCTCCCGGTCGAACTCCGGGCGTTCGCGATCGCTTGCCGCGCCCGCCGTGCGCCAGCCCACGGTGATGGTGTTGTCGGTTTCCACCAACGCCAGCTTCACCCGCCGCGCCACTTCCGGCTCGATCCAGCGGTCCAGCCACTGTCTCAACATGCTCACCTCCTTGTCCAAACTGATCTACCTGCCAGGGCAGCTAAAACCGCTCTCTGCGATCCAGCGGGTCGCTGCCCTGGATGATCCCGCTCTCGCCGGGATTGGCGCTCGGCGGCCAATCCACGCTGTCCAGCCGCGCGCACAGGGCTGCCGCCAGCAGCAGGTCGTCGTGCAGCGTCTCGCCGCCGTGTGGGTTTTTGGCGCCCTCCGGCACACCCCAATGCAGCGCCTGCGCCGGGCGCTGGCCTACCCGGTACTGGCAGCCGCGGCACTGCGCCCGGAATAATTCCACCAAAGCTTCGGCCTGCAGATCCGCCGCCCGCGGCAGTTGGAACCGCCCGCTTTCGACCACTTCCACAAAATTCCACCCCAACCGGCTCTTGGTCATCGTGTTGAACTCATAGCGCAGCACGCGCCCTGGCAGGCTGCTCTCCAGGAAAGCCGCCAGCCCCGCCCCCAACCCGGTGGCATCTACCACCACCCGCCGCGGGTTCCAGGTGCGCGCCAGGGCCGTCAGCCGGCTGTGCAGGCGAGTATGCCCTTCGCCGGTCCACTGCATCATGTTCACCACCCGGTAGCCTGGCGCGCGCAGTGCCGGATCGCTCAGACTACCCCGCTCCACCGCCACGATCACCAGGGCGGTCGCATCGTGCTCGCGCCTGCCTGCCTGCGGCCCGTCACCGTGCTCTTCCCCGCCCACGTCCAGCAAAAAAGCATAGATCTCCCCGGCGCGCGGACGATCCTCCCAGGGGTGTGCGCCTTCCATCAAAGCCATCCGCTGGGGCGGGAACAGACCCGCTTCGGCGTCGATCTCCTCCGAGAAATATTGGGTGCGGATGTTCACGTGCATGCGGCCCAAGCGCGCCACTTGCTGGGCTACGTATTTTCCATAAGCAGGCACCTCGGCCGCCACCTCGTCTGCCGTCAGCCGGAAAACCCGCTGCATCCCATCCAGCTCCTGTTCGGCCTGGCTGGCGCGCAGCTCGCGGCCCAGCAGGGTTTGCGCCGTCCAGGCCGTGCCCCAGAAGACGCGGGTGGCGTTGCTGGCCGCCGCCATGGGCGCCACTTCGCGGTCAAATTTGTCCACTGAAACCGATTGGGCCTCATCCACCTCCAGCAGCAGCGAGGCTGTGGCCCCCACGATATTGGCCTCTCCCGCCGCCGAAAGAAAATAGATGCGCGCCTGGCCCAGCCGGAAGATAAAGCCGCTCTCCCGCTCCCAATCCCTTTGGGTCAAGAGGTTGGCGTCCAGCACCCGTTCCAGCCGGCGCATCGCCGTCAGGCTTTGCGGCCGCCATGTGGGCGCCACCTTGACGATCTCGGCCGGGTTGCTGGCGTAAACCCACAGCAGATAAGCCTCCAACTGCGCCTGCAACTCGTTCTTGCCGCTCTGCCTGGGGAACATCACCACCAGCGAATGCCCTTTCTTTTGGGTCACCGAGTCCAGCACCGCGTCGGCCACCCTTTGTTGGTAAGTGCGCAGGGTCATCGTGCCCCGCTGCATAAACTGATGGATATCCGCCAATACATTCTCTTTGGGTTTGTTTTCGCTCAATCTCCTCCAATCGCGATCAACGAAAGCAAAGGCCGTTCGATCCGTTCCGGGGTGGTGGCGCCGCCCTCTTCGTGCGGACTGTCTGCCGCGGGGATTCCCGGCGGCGGCGCGATCCCAAAGGGACGCCGCGCAATCGGGCAGGTTGAATGTCTCCGTGCGGCGATACCAGCCGTTGGCGTTTCCGCTCCGCAAAACCTCCTTTCTCACTGGCGGCTGCCACCATCCCCGGCCTTCACCCTCCTTCATCTGCGCCGCTTTCCAGTTCCTTGCGCACATCCTCCGCCATGCGCCGCAGCTCCGCGCTCAAAGCGCTGCCCCCGCCCAACTGGGCCTGCACGCGCAGCACCTGGGCCAGCCGCGCGCTGGCCTGGCTCAGACCACCCAGCATGCGGATTTGCCGGTCCAGATCGCCCTCCGTCTCGGCCTGGTCCGCCAGCCGCCGCATCAGTTCGCGCAGCATGTTAATTTCTTCGCTCAAATCTTCCGCCTGCACGGCGTCCAGACCCGATCTTGAGTGTGAAGTGTGTCTTCTCGCCATTTTGCCTCTATCAATTTAGAAATATTGTTCTATAATCGAAGACAGCGTAGCACGGCAGGGGGTGAAATCACAACCTGTCAAAAGGTGAAATTTTTGCCCCAAAACAGCCCATTTCTATTTCACCCCCCTGAAATCAAAGATCAGCAATCAGCTCTCAGCCGCCAGTGTTCACCATCCTCATCCATTTCCCAGCCTGTTTACGCTTCCATTCGCGTCCATTCGCGTAATTCGCGGATGATTTCCTCTGTCCCGAACTCACCAGCCGGCATTCAGCCGTTGGCAGTCAACAGCAACGCTCTACTCTGCCAATCTTCAATCTTCAATCTTCGATCTCAAATCACCAATCTCCCCCCCGGTTGCGCAAAGCCCTGATCTGGTTTATGATTTCTTTAGCATGAACAGCACCCCAGCCACTCCGGGATCTCGCATTCCCATCAGCGGCCGGATGATCCTCATCATCGGCGCCGTCGCCCTGCTCATCTACGTCTGCCTGGGCGGCTTTTTGCTGCTCGGCAGTTTCGGCATGGAGCGCTTGTTTGGCGACGCCGAAATGGTGCTCGAACCCGGCTACCCGCCGTCGCTCGCCCTGGGCCAAACCCTCACCCTCAGCGCCGCCGTGCGCAGCACGTCCGACAAGGATGTCGAACTTACTGAGATCCAGATCCCTAAATCCCTGCTCGAAGGCTTTGACGTGCTCTCCAGCGACCCACCCGCCGGCGCACCGGTGGATTACGCCGGGCAGGTAGGCTACCCCTTTGCGATCTCCATCCCTCCCGGCGAAACCCGCACGGTTACCTTCCAGTTGAAGGCCGTCCTGCCGGGTGAATTCACCGGCAGCCTGCGCGCCCTCTCGGGCACCCGCCCTGCCAGCGCGCCGGTCACCATCCGGGTAGACCCGGCGCCCCAATCCCAACTTTTACCCGTACACCCACCCCAATAACATGCCAAACAGCGACCCCACCTTTTATATCGGCCGCTCGCTTGACCTGATGGGCTCGCCCAAAGCCGAGGCCAGCATGCAGGCGCTGCGCTACAACCCCGACGACCTCACCACGCACGCCGTCATCGTCGGTATGACCGGCTCGGGCAAGACCGGTCTGCTGATCAACCTCCTCGAAGAAACCGCCCTGCGCGGCCTGCCCTCCATCGTCATCGACCCCAAGGGCGATCTCACCAACCTGCTGCTGCACTTCCCCGAACTCTCCCCTGCCAGCTTCGAGCCCTGGATCGACCCCGAGACTGCCCGCCGCCAAAATCTCAGCGTCCCGCAGCTGGCCGAAATTACCGCCAACCGCTGGCGCGAGGGCCTGCAGAACTGGGACCTCGACCAGGACGAGCTGCTCGCCCTGCGGGATGCCGTCGACTATGTAGTCTTTACCCCCGGCTCCACCGCCGGCGTGCAGGTCAACCTGCTTTCATCCTTCGCCCCGCCCCGCGGGCTCAACTGGGACGAACACCGCGAGATCCTCCGCGAGCGTATCGCCGCCACCGTCACTGCCCTGCTCAGCCTGGTCGGGCTCAAAGAGATCGATCCCCTGCGTTCGCGCGAGCATATCCTGCTCTCCAACATCCTCGAAAACGCCTGGAGCCGCGATGAGGCCCTCGACCTCACCGAGCTGATCCTCCAGGCGCAAAACCCGCCCTTCGACCGCCTCGGCGCTTTCGCGGTCAATTCCTTTTTCCCAGAGAAAGACCGCTTATCGCTGGCCCTGCTGCTCAACAATTTCCTCGCCTCGCCTTCCTTCCAGACCTGGACCGAAGGCCAGCCCCTCGAGGTTGCCGATTTTCTCTACACCCCGCAGCGCAAACCGCGCATGAGCATCTTCTACCTCGCCCATCTCGACGAAAACGAGCGCATGTTCTTCGTCACCCTGCTGATGGCCTCGGTCGAGTCGTGGATGCGCGCACAGCGCGGCAGCACCGGCCTGCGCGCCGTGCTGGCCTTCGATGAAATTGTCGGCTACCTGCCGCCTATCGCCAACCCGCCCTCGCGCACCGTGCTGCTGCGCTTACTCAAACAGGCCCGCGCCTTCGGCCTCGGCCTGCTGCTCGCCACCCAAAACCCCGTCGACCTGGATTACAAGGGCCTCTCCAATGCCGGCACCTGGTTCATCGGCCGACTGCAGACCGAACGCGATAAAATGCGCCTGCTCGAAGGCCTGCAGTCCATCGAGGGCGGGGTGGATTCGGCCGGCTACGAACGCGCCATCGCTGCGCTGCGCCCGCGCGTCTTCCTCCTTCACAACATCCACAGCCCGGCCGGCGCGCAGACCTTCCAGACCCGCTGGTGCCTCAACTACCTGGCCGGCCCGCTCTCCCGCGCCCAGTTGGCCGATCTCAAACCTCTCGGCCTGGGGCTCGAAGACACCCAGGCCGTCTCCACCGTCCAGAGCCCACCCCTTCCGGCTGCTCGCTCGAGCGCTCCCGTTCAGGCTCCCCCGCCCCCAGCCGGCCCCACAACCGCGGCGGCGGTTGGCGCCACCTACCAGTCCATCCCGCCCACGGCAGACCCTGCCTCAGCCCTGACCGCAGGCGCCACGCTTACCCCGCCCGCTCCGCCCGATGCCAGCCCGGCCTACTTTCTCACCCCTCAGCTCAGCCTGGGGCAGGCCTTTGCTCGCCTGGGCGGCAGCTTCAGCGGCCCCGTGCGTCCCGAAGGCATCCTCTACCGCCCCGCCCTGCTCTGCCAGGCCGAGGTGCGCTACTACAACCGCACCTACAACCTCGACCATACCATTCCATCGGCCGCCCTGCTCACCAATCTGCAGAGCGCCCGCCCCGATTGGCAGACCGCCGCGCGCGAACCCTTCGACCCTGCTTTGCTGGATAACCAGCCCCTCCCCGACGCGCGCTTCCTGCCCCTGCCCGGCTGGCTCTCCTCGGCCCGCGGGCTGGCCGCCTTGCAGAAAGACTTTCTGGATTCGGTCTACCGCGCCGGCAGCCTGCGCCTGTTCGCCAACAATGCCCTCAAGCTGTATTCCGATCCGGATGAATCACAGGCCTCCTTCCGCCAAAAGTGCGCCGAGGCGGCCCGTGAGGGGCTCAAAACCGAAAGTGACAAGCTTGCCGCCTCCTTTGACGCCAGACTGGACACCCTCGAACGCAAAATCACCCGCCAGAAGATGAACCTGCGCAAGTTGGATGACCAGGTCAACCAGCGCCGCATGGAAGAATTCAGCACCGGCGCCGAGGTGCTCTTCAGCGTCTTCTCCAAGCGCAAGCGGCGCCTCTCCTCCTCGATCAGCAAGCACCGCCTCACCTCTCAGGCCCAATCCGATCAGGACACCGCCGACAAGGTCCTCGAAGGTCTCCTCGACGAGTTCGATGACCTCAAGAAGCAGCGCGCCGAGGCCCTTTCCCAGGCCCAGGAGCGCTGGTCGCGCGCCGCCGCCGGCGCCAGCGAATTCACCGTGGCCCCCTTGCGCAAAAACGTCTTCCTCCAGGCCGGCGGGATCATCTGGCTGCCGGCTTACATCCTCCAGGCCGAAGGCCGCGCCTTCGAAGCTCCCGCATATTGACCCCCTCATCCCATCCATCCCCGCATCCCACGGAGCCTTGCATGAGCCCATCAACGGATTTGTTCTCCAGCCCATCCGCCGTCATCCCCTTCACCCTCCGCCAACGCGCCGGCAGCCTGGCCGTGTATTACGCCGCCAACTCCGATCCGCTGTTCGCCGGCTTCGACTTCCTCGCCGGGTTGAACTTTGATGTCAATTTGTGCGCCGGTTACCCCGCCATCCACGCCCGCATTGAAGATTACGCCGGCTCCGGCTACCGCACCATCTGCGGCTGGATCCAGCTGGTTACCCGTGTGGATCAGGATTCGCACGACCCCGCTGCGGCCCGACGGGTCACCTCGGTCTCCATCGATCTTGCCCCCGCTTTTGCAGACACCGGCCTGCCCTTCGCCTGCTTCGGCAACCTGCCCCAATTTTTTGACGCGCCCTGCCGCAACCTCAATGACAGCGCCGAACTGCGCTGGACCGCCGATACCTTTCTCACCGCCACCCCGCTGCGTTCGCGCGCCGACCCCATCCAGTGCCTGGCCGCTTTTCGTTGGGGCTACACCGAGACCGATCTCCCCGGCCAGCCGCCCGTCCTCCTGCCCCTCGAGGTCACCGGCGCGGCCGCCTGGAACCACCACCTCGCCTTCCTGGCTGAGCAATTCCCAGACTGGACATTCCAACCGGCCTGATCAGCCCATAGAATCAAAAAAGCGCTCTCCATGGGGAGAGCGCCTGCTATGCTTTTAACCCGTCCGATCAAGACACTAGACCGAGAAAATCGCCTGGCTATGCCTCCTCAGGCAGACGCCGGACCATTCCCAACGCAAAGATAAAAATCCAGAGCATAAACGGCACCAGCGCCGTGCGTTGGATCAGCCCCAGCCAATCCACAAAAATGCTCTGCAGTTGGGGCAGCTTGCTGGCGAAAGTTTGCACAATCACCGCCGCCGCGCTGAGCGTGCCCAACCCCAACGTCCATCCTTGAAGCCAGCGCCAATCCACGTCGGCGCGGAAACGGCGTAAGAACACAAAGCAGCTGACCGGCATCAAGGTAAACACGATCCCCCCCGCAATGCCATGGATCGTGCCGTGCACAGTCGCCGCGCTCAACGGGGTGCCGGTGGGGTCCATCACAAACGGTCCGGAGATAAAATAACAAAACCCGATGATCGTCAGCACAATCACCCCGCCCCGTGAGGCTTTCCCGCTGGGAAATTCGGCGGCGACCGCCCGGGTAAAAACCAGGAACAGGGCTCCCAGCACTAAGAAATTAGTGATCTGGATCCAGCCGCGCGGGCCGAGTGACAGCGCGCTGATATACATTTGGATGGGGTCATAACCGGGGCGCAGCCAGCCCTCCATCAGGAAGGTTCCCACGAAAAGCGCGGGGGCAATCACCCCTGCCCAGGTGGCCAGCCGGCGCCAGCCCGAAGTCATTTTGATCATAGCTCACCCCACATCCTATCGAGTTGAATCATCCGCTTTCGGAAGCCCTCAAAAACGTCTTTAATCCTACCCGGCATCATTCTATGGATGGTTTCATCATCACCTGGTTATACACCATCTTGGATGAGACCGGCCGGCGAGATTGCCTGCTTTGGCTTATGTTTCTCTGGAGGTGTAAACAAAATTGACTACCCGTTCGCTTCTGCCCCCTGTGGCGTGGTAAAACTCGATCGCATGCCCATCTTCTTCGTGCGCCAGCACAAAAATTTCCTCAACCTCTTGCCCCCTCGCCAGTTCCTTCAGGCTGTCGATCAATCCTTTCCCCACCCCCCTGCGTTGATACTCCGCCTTAACTGCCAGGTCGTACACAAAAATTTCGGACCGATCCGCCGTGTACAGCGGCAGTTCAAAGGCAGTCAGCCCTCCCACCACCTCATCACCAACCACCGCCGCCAGGGCGATAAACCCCGCATCGCTCAGCAGCCGCGTCAGGTTCTTTTCACTCGCCATCCCCGCTTCATCTTCCTCAAAAACCGTATTGAACAGCTCAACCAGGGATTGGAATACCGCCAGGTCAACCTGGGTCAGCCGCTTGATCTCAAATCTTGCCGCGCTGCGATCCATCTTCATTCCTTCCCCATCAGGTGCACCGGCCTGGCGGCTTGCGTTGGCTCCGCCGGCCTCATCGGCAGCCGATCCCGGTCGAACAGCGTTTGCATGGTAAACGCATCGGGGGTTGGACCGTTTTTTGCCAGGTATTCCAGTTTTTGTTTGGCTTCTTCCAGCGTCGGGGTATGCCCGGCTGGGATCCACCACATCACCATATGGATCTCGCCCACCGATTCAAACCACTTTTTCTGGCTGCGCAGGAAATAGGTATGCACCGTCTTGTAGACGAACTCCTTGAGCGCATCGATATCCTCCCACACGGTCAGGTTGGTAGCAATCATCTCATCTTCGAAAGCCGGCGGGAGATACGAAGACGGCAACCCTCCGCCCGCGGTCAGGCGCCAGACAAACCCCGGGCTCTGCTCCGCAAAGCGGTTGACCGGCTCGAGGAAATCCACAAATTCTTTCATGCTCGGCGCATCCAGCGGCGCTTTAAGCCGGGCAATGTTCAACTCGGCGATATAAAATGCAGCAGGTTCCAAAGCAATCTCCTATCTCTTACAAAAACATACCTGAGCCGGTTCCGCCCGTCTCACGCTTAGCTCCCGGGCGTGTGGTGGTAATGCAAACAAACCACTCCCGAAGGAAAAACCTTGCTCGTCACCAGGGTCAGCGCGGTCTGTTCCTGGATATTTTTAAAGAGGGGGATACCCTTCCCAAGCAAAATCGGGTTGACGAACAGCCAGTAATCATCGATCAACCCCTCGGCCATCAAGGCATGCCCGGCCGACGGGCTGCCAAAAATCAAAATCTCGCTCCCCGCCGTATGTTTGAGCCGGTTGATTTCCTCCGCCAGGTTGTCGCTGATAATTTGGGTATGGGCCAATTCGGCTCCCTTCATCGTCCTCGACAACACGACCTTATCCACCCGGTTATACCAGCGGGAATGCTCGATGTCATGCCGGGTGGCCTGCGGCTGCTCCCCCGCTGCCGGCCAGTAAGCCTCCATCATCTGGTAGGTGATTCGTCCATATAAAGCCGTGTCAGCCGCGTTGGTGCGCTGCCCGACATAATCGAAGATCTCTTCATCCACATTGATCCAGTCCATCTCGCCGTTGAGCCCCGCCACAAAACCGTCCAGCGAGGTGTGCATAAACAAAACCAGGTTTCTCATCTATAGCTCCTCATCGATGGAATAGAACCGGCGGCTGCCGCTCACAATTCCGACAAAACCACTCGCAATATTATAACCACGTAACCTGCGGAGAAACATTCCAGGTTAAAACAAAAGCGCCCCCCATCGTTGGAGAGCGCACAGATCATTCACCCTGCTATTTTATCCCTGGCCTCCCCCGCCGATCCAGCGGCCGGCTCTTCGCAGCCCTTTGCCGGCCAGCCAGGAAAAACCCGTACACGCCAGCAGGATGAGCAGCCCCGCCGCATAAACCAGCGTGGATTGGTTGTCAAACCTGTATTTCAACGCCGTGACCAGCGCCAGCAGCGTGCTAAAAGACAGGATGATCCCCAGCAGCCATAAGGGTATCATCCCCCTGAAACGTAAACCCGTTTTCATCAGCCACCTTAATCCCGGCCTTCTCATTAAAGATCAGGCCTGTCCACCAGGCGGTCTATCTCCTTACGACCCCGCCAAAATCGTGCGCGCGAAAGCCAGCACATAGCCGTTGGGATCCAGGCTGTAAGCCACCTCGTCGCCCCAACTGCGCGGCGCCAGCGCGCTCAGCTCCTGCGCGCCGGCCGCCAGCGCACGGCGGTGATGCAGCTCGGGCGCGGCGACCACCATGTAAATCTCTCCGCGGATCGAGCCATGTGACAACTCGGCATGCTCCAGGCTATACATTCCGGCAACATCGTCTTCGGGGATCAAGCCGATGAAAACTCCTGGCTTGACTTCGAACTCCGTCATGCCAGGCACATGCAGCGCCGGCCCATGCCCCAAAACGCTCTCAAAAAATTCCTTGCCGGCTTCCTGGTCGCGCACGTAAAGCATACAGTACAGTCTGTCCATTTCGCCCATCCAGCCCTCCATCATCTAACCAACGGTTTCTCACCCGAACTTTATCTTTATTTGACGATCAGCGCCAGCCACACGTGGGTAACTTCCGGCTGGAACTCGAAAGCCCCAATATCCCCTTCGATGACCCCGTCGGCATCCCCGTCCCGGTAGGGCAGCCCGCGCTGATCGTGAGACAGGCCCTGGGCGTCCGGCGCTTCGCCTGCGTCCACCGCCGGGCTGGCTTGCGCCAGGGCATGTGTGCGGGTCAACCCGCCGTTATCCGTCAGCGGTCCCAGGAGCGGGTCGCGGTTAGCCAGGTCGCCGACCGCGTTCAACCCACAGCTGGTGTCGCCGCTCAAGTTGTGCCCGCCGGTCACGATCTGCCCACCGTCGATCCGGCAATCTTGCCCAAACCCGCTGTACAACAGCGTGTTTTTCAGGGTGACGGCGCCTTTCGCCAGCACCTGCCAGGCATCGCTGTCCTCCACCGCCAGGTTGTACGCCAGGGTAACGTGGTTAAGGTCGGCGCTGCCGCCGGCTTCCACCCTCAACCCGCCAGTTCGCACCTGCGGCACAGCCAGCGGCTCGCCTGCGTTGTTAAAGCTGATGGTCACATTGCTCAAGCTGGCGCTGCCCTCCACCCACAGGCCGGCTGTGGATGCGCCCCGGTTTTGCGTGATGGCGCTATTTTCCATGCTCAGCATGCAGTCCGGCCCCACCGCGGCTCCGCCGCCCTGCGCCGCGAGATTATCAAAGAGGGTCGTATCGAAAATATCCACCGTGCCGTCCAGGCAAAGCAGGCCCCCGCCCGCCATCTCGCCTGCCGCCTGGTTGCCGCTCACCAGCACCCTGCGCAGCGCCACATCTCCCGCGCGCACCAGGATGCCCGCACCACCTTCGTCAATCCCGCCTTTGCGAACCGTCAGATCTTGCAGCAGCAGCGCATCGCCCGCCCCGGGTGGAATGTCGACCTCGATCACTCGCCCGCTGGAACTGCCGTCGATAATGCTGGTGGCGATACTCTGCCCCTGCAGCGTCAGCCGCTTGCTGATCACCAGGCTCTCGTAGTAGACCCCGGGCGCGATCTCGATCGTATCGCCGTCCGCTGCCAGGTCCACTGCTCTGCCAATCGTTTTGCACGGCAGGCTTTGCGTGCAAGGGTTCTCGTCTTTCCCCTGCGCATTGCTGACATAATAGCTGCCGCCCGCCCGTACAGCCCCCACCTGGCCCAACAGCAGCCCTACCCATAACAGGGTTATCCCCGCGCCCGTGAAAATCCTCTTTTTCATCCTTCCCATCCCCTTGGAATCCACCGCTCCGCAAACTTTATCCCTAGCATAGCAGCCAGGATGCCGGTTTTCAGTAAAGTTTAAATAAAAAGACCCGCCCGCAGGCAGGTCTCCACCCCAACTATAGTTCCGAGCGCCCGGCCAGCGCACGCAGCAGCGTATTCTGGTCCGCGTATTCCAGATCCCCACCCACCGGCAGCCCGCGCGCCAGCCTCGTGATCCGCACCCCGAGGGGGGCCAGCTGCTGGCGAAGGTAGAGCGCCGTCGCGTCGCCTTCCATGCTCGGGTTGGTCGCCAGGATCACCTCGCGCAGCCCGCCCTGCTTGACCCGCTCCACCAGCGGCCGGATTTTCAACTGTTCGGGCCCCACCCCTTCGATCGGCGAGAGCACGCCGTGCAGCACGTGGTAGCGTCCCATGAACCCGCCGGTTTTTTCCAGCACCAGCACATCCAGCGGCTCTTCCACCACGCACAGCATCGTCTGATCGCGGCGCAAATCCGCGCACACCTCGCAGCGCTCCTGCCCCGCCATGGTGATATTGAAACACACCGGGCACAGCGCTGTGGCCGCTTTCACCGCCACCAACGCCTCTGCCAGCTGCTTCGAGACTTCCTCCGGCTGGCGCAGCAGATAGAAGGCCAGCCGCGAGGCCGTTTTGGGGCCAATCCCCGGCAGCCGCTCAAATGCCAGGATTAACGCCTGGAGCGGTTCAGGCAGAGATGCCATTAAAGCCCCAGCCCGCTCAATCCGCCGCTCAGCGGACCCATGCGTTCCTCTTGCAGCTTGCGCGAATTATCCAGGGCCTGGTTCACCGCGGTCAGCAGCATGTCCTGCAGCATTTCCGCGTCTGCATCCTTCAGAAATTCGGGATCCACCACCACTTCCGTGCAGCGCTGGTCGCCGGTCATGGTCACCTTCACCGCTCCGCCGCCCGATGTGCCCGAGACGGTTTCTTCAGCCAGGCGCGCCTGGGCTTGTTCCATCTGTTCTTGCAGCTTGCGCAGCTGGTTCATCATCCCACCGCCTGCACCGCCGCCGCCGCCCGGAGGACGGTTAAATCCTTTTGCCATATCTACCTCCACAATCTCAATCGAATCGGTTCAGCCAGGCCCTTGCCGGCCCGGTTCTTATTCTTTGTAAACGATTTTCCCGCCCAGCCCTAACGCGGTGCGCACCATGCCGTCGCCTTCCACGTCCGGGTCGTCCACATCGCTGCCGCCGCGCTCGCCCACCACCACGCAGCGCACCGACATGGCCGCGCCAAAGACGGTGATCAGCACCTTGCGCAGCACTTCCAGGTTGCTCTCCGCTTCCATCATCTTGCGGGTGGTCAGGGACGAATAACCCAGAACCAGCACCCCGTCCTTCACCTGCAGCGACTGCTTGGTATTCAACGCAGCCTGGGCTTTAGGGCTCAGCTTGCGCGCCTCCTGCAGAATTGTCTTCCAGCGTTTGAGGATTTCGGCTTCCGAGGGCACCTCGCCGGCTGCTAAGGGTTCAGCCGCTGGTTCGAGGGCTGCCGGCGCAGCTTTCTGACCGGCCTTTGACTGGTCCGCAGCGGCAGGCGGGGCTTCAGCCGGAGCTTCAGCCGCGCTTCTGCGCGATTTCGGCTCATGCCCCTCTGCAGCCGCCTGGGACGGCGGCGGTTCCTGCCGCGCCGTAGCTGGGCGGACCACCTCTGCGTCCGTGGCAGGCGCAGCGGATCGTTCGCGCTGGACTGGCGGTTGCGCCGGGCTGACCACCGCTGCCGGTGCGGGGGCCGGGGCCGCGCGCTCCTCCACCGCTTCAGCCATAGCCAGCTCCAGCCCCAGGCCGGGCTGCCAGGCGCTGCGCGAGTCGCTGGCGGCCTCATTAAACAGGCGAATGACTTCCAACAGCCGGGCCACCTCGAAGCGCGCCGCCTGCGCTGCCATTTGCGCGCGCGTCTCAGCCGTGGCGTCGATCAACCCGGCGTTATTCATCCGCACCAGCAGCAGCCCGCGTAGATATTCGACCACCTGGCGGGCAAACTGGCGCGCATCGCTGCCCCCATCCAGCGCGCCCTGGATACAGCTCAACCCCGCGCCGGTATCCCGCGCCAGGATCGCCTCCACCAGCGCCACCACCGTCTCGTTGGTCGCCGTGCCCAGCACCACCTGCGCCTCGGCCAGGGTCACCCGCTGACCGGTAGAGGAAAGCTGGTCGAGCAGCGAGATCGCGTCGCGCACGCTGCCCGTCGACTGGCGCGCAATCAGCAGCAGGGCGTCTTCGTCCACAGCCAACCCTTCTTCCGCCGCTTTCTGGCGCAGGTGGTTGATGATCATCGCCACCGGCACCCGCCGGAATTCGTGCCGCTGGCAGCGCGAGAGCACTGTCGCCGGAATTTTATGCACTTCGGTCGTCGCCAGGATAAAAATGGCATGCGCGGGGGGTTCTTCCAGGGTCTTCAACAGCGCGTTGAAGGCCGCGGTGGAAAGCATGTGCACTTCATCGATGATATAGACCTTGAACTGCCCCTGGCTGGGCGAAAAATTGATCTTATCGCGCAGGTCGCGCACGTCATCCACACTGGTGTTCGAGGCGGCGTCGATCTCGATCAGGTCGAGGAAGCGGCCTTCATTCACCGCGGTGCAGTGCGCGCATTCATCGCAGGGACGGTTGGCCGCATCGCTGCCCAGGCAGTTGACCGCCTTGGCCAGCAGGCGCGCCGTGGTGGTTTTCCCCGTCCCGCGCGGCCCGGCGAACAGATAGGCATGCCCCACCCGCCCGCCGCGCACGGCATTGCGCAGGGTCTGGATGATATGCTCCTGCCCGATCACCTGTTCCCACAGGCGTGGGCGCCATTTTCGATAAAGAGCCTGAGACATTTGCTATCCTTTATCTATCGCTTTCATTCCGCGCGTCCAATCGCCGCTCACCCGCGGTCACGGCACCTGGACGGTGGCCTGCAGGTTGCCCTGGCTGTCGGTCAGGGTCACCCACTCTCCCGGCCGCCAGACCGCCTCGCTGCGGTTCCAGAACACCTCGGCGGGCGTATCGTTGCCGACCCGCGTATACACCTGCACCGCCCCGCCTTTATACAGAATCAGCTCCGGGTTCGACGGAAAGGTGTACACGTTACCGTCCTCATCCTTCAACTGCCAGCCGCTCAAGCTCAAATCGCCATCGCCCAGGCGTTTGAGCAGCACATACTCCTGCTGCGGATCGGTTGCGCCAATTACCGCTGAAATCTCGATGACCGGGCCGCTGGCGGGCAGCGCGGCGGTGGCGGTGGGCTGGGATGGCTGGAGTTCAGTGGGAGAGGGTGCGCCGCTGGTCGGCTCAACGAGGGCTTCACTGGTGGGCGCCGGCGGGGGCATCTGGTTTTGATGCACCCGGTCCCAGATCAATAAAACGGCCAGCACGGTAGCCGCCGACACGATCACATTTAACAGCAGATATAAGAGTACGGGATTCTGACCGCTGCGGCGTCTCATCGTGGCTCTATCATAGCATAAAAGTCGATTACAATGGGACGGATGATCTATGTCGTTGACGGCCACAACCTGATCCCCCACCTGCCCGGTCTCAGCCTGCGCAGCCTGGATGACGAGATGCGCCTGGTCGAGCTGCTCCAGGTCTTCAGCCGCGTGCGCCGCCGGCGGGTCGAGGTCTTTTTCGACGGCGCGCCGCCTGGCCAATCCGGCGCGCGCTCCTTCGGCACGGTCAAAGCCCATTTCGTTCGCGCCGGGCGCACTGCCGATGACGCCATCCGCGCCTACCTGCGCCGCCTGAAGCCAGACGCCGCCCAGGTCACGGTGATCTCGTCAGACCGCCAGGTGCGTTCCGAGGCGCATGCCCTGCGCGCCCACCTGATGGATTCGCCCGCCTTCGCCGCCGATCTGCTCGCCGCGCAGCAGCAAACTCCGGCCGAAAATTCCTCCGCCGAAGGCCTGAACCCGGGCGAGGTGGACGAGTGGCTGCGGCTTTTCGGCGAGAAATAATCGGACAACAACTCTCATCTTTATTTAATACAAATCAGACAAAATTGGTGTATATTACTCCCAAGACACCAGTCTTACTTATTGGTATAAGGTGTCGTCCACCGCAATGCAAAATCAGCTCGTCCCCCCCGAGTTGGTGGCGCGGATGGTGGCATTCCCTCCCTGAAGATCGCCTGGCATGTCCCCCCCATGCCAGGCGATCGCTTTTATTCCCATCCAGGGCACATCTCCCATCAATATCCCTCACCCGCCTCAGCCTTCAGCCCCGGCGGCCAATATCCCTTCGATATCTTTCACCGGTGACAATTCTATATTCCCCTTGACAAATTTTGTTATAGTCAATAAAATAAGTTATATACTATAACATTTCGAGGGATCATGTCGCGCCGCCAGAGACTGCACCAGGAAACCGTCCGGGAAATCAAAACCACCGCCCGCCGCCAGATGGCCGAGAACGGCAGCGCGGGTGTCTCGCTCAGCGCCATCGCCCGCGAGATGGGCATCACCCAACCCGCCCTCTACCGCTACTTTGCCGGCCGCGACGAATTGATCACCGCACTGATCGTGGACGCTTACAACGACCTGGCCGACACGCTCGAACAGGCTCCCCAGCAGCTGCCCGCCCAGGCCTACGGCCGCCGGGTGCTGGCCGTGCTGCTGGCCTATCGTGCCTGGGCATTGGCTCACCCGGTAGATTTCAACCTGATCTACGGCAGCCCCATCCCCGGCTATCACGCCCCGCGCGAGGCCACCCTGCCGCCCGCCCAGCGCGGATTTGCGGTCATCCTCACCCTCCTCGGCCAGGCTCGCGCCGCCGGCGTGCTGCGCCCACTGCCCGAGCATCTCCACCTGCCGCCCGGCCTCAGCACCTACCTGCCTACACCCGAGGATCCCGCCGCACCGCCCGACGACCCCGCCGCCCTCTACATCGGCCTGGTGGGCTGGTATCACATCCACGGCATGCTCATGCTGGAGCTCTTCGAGCACAACACCGCCCTGCTCAGCGATATGGACCTGTTCTACCGCCACGAGGTGACGGCCCTGCTGCACAGCCTGGGCCTGGATGTGGATGAGCCGCTCCAGCCCATTTCTGCCGAATAATCCTCCCCGTTACCTTACCTCAGGAGCACCATGACCGAACCTGCACAACTTCATGTCGTTTTTGGCGCCGGCCCACTGGGCCAATCCGTGGTCCGCGCCCTGCTTGCCCGCGGCCGCCAGGTGCGCCTGGTCAACCGCAGTGGGGCTGCCCCGGTACCCGCCACGGTGGATATTGTCGCCGGGGACGCCTACGACCCGCGCTTTACCCGCGCTGTCACCCAGGGCGCGGCGGTGGTCTACCAGTGCGCCCAGCCCCTCTACCAGGAATGGGTCCAGCGTTTTCCACTCCTGCAGGAAGCCATCCTCCAGGGCGCCGCGCATAGCGGCGCGAAAATGGTCATCGGCGACAACCTGTATATGTACGGCGAAGTCGACGGCCCCATCCACGAAGGCCTGCCCTACGCCGCCGCCACCCGCAAAGGCGCTGTGCGCGCACGCATGGCCGAGAGCGCCTTTCAGATGCACGCTCGCGGCGATCTGAAGGTAGCCGTCGGGCGCGGCTCCGATTTCTACGGCCCGGGCGTGCGCAGTTCGGCGGCCGGCGAGATGGTCTTTGCCAACATCCTCGCCGGAAAGGCCGCCCAGGGCTTTGGCAACATCGACCAGCCCCACACCTACACCTTCATCGAGGACTTTGGCGAAGCCCTGGCCATCCTCGGCGAACACGAAAGCGCCTTTGGCCAGGTATGGCACATACCCAACGCCGAAACCCTCACCACCCGCCAGTTCTTCACCCTGGCCTTTGAGCTGGCCGCCCGCCCGCCTAAAATCAATTATATGGGCCGGGTGATGCTGGCTATTGGCGGTCTCTTCATCCCCGCCGCGCGCGAGATGATCGAAATGGTCTATGAATTTGAGAAACCCTTTGTGGTCGACAGCCGTAAATTTGTCGAGGCCTTTGGCGACTGCTCCACCCCGCTGCGCCCCGCCCTGCAAAAAACTCTGGACTGGTTCCAGCAAAATCCTGCCTGACCCGAAAACAAAACCGGCGTTTGAGCGCCGGTTTTGAACCCTATACTTTCCACAGCATGCTGCCCCCGCCCCCGCGCCAGAATTCCTCTAACTGGGCGTGCATATCCTCCATCGACGCGTACAGGCTGCTGATCTGCGAGGCGTAGGCCGCCACCCCGGCGTCCCAGGCCCGCAGCCCATCCCGCGAGACCGCTTTGCGGTAAATCTGGCTTTCCGCCAGGCCTACCGGCAGCCACAGGGCCTTCTGCGCCACGTAGGGGTAATCGGCATAATAATACAGCGGCAGGCGCAGCGCCTCGGCTGCCGCGCGCGTGATGCGGTGATCCACGTGATTGCCCAGGCTCAAAGGGCACACCAGGGCTGCTTCGCGCGGCAGGCTGCGCCGCAGCCACCCGCGCAGCCGCCGCACCAGCGCCAGCTCGCCCGGGTGGACCGGCATCCATAGGTCGGCCCCCGCGCGGATCAGCTCCTCGCCCCCCGGCAGCCGCCGGTAAATGCAGTCGGGCAGGTTCCAACAGCGCTGCTGCGCGCCTACCAACGCGCAGGCCGCCCGATCTTCCGCCTTGCGGTGGTGGATCGGCCGGCTGCCTGCCCGCCATTCCGCGTGCAGCTGCGCCGCGAAACCCGGCAGGGGCTGCCCGCGCGGTGGGCTGCCCGCGCAGATCGTCCAAATCTCCACCACATCATCCGCGCGCGTCTGCTCCCAGATCATCCCGCCGCACGAGAGCACGGCATCATCAAAGTGGGGGGAAAGATAGATCCAATGCATGGCATCCTCGTATTAAAAATACAATCCGGCTGCCCGGGCGGTTCCTTCTCGCTCGGGCAATTTCAGCGCATTTTGCTATTTTCAAATCGAGTATACCGCCGATTGCCGGTCCGCTCATCCCACGGAAATCGGATAAAATAAACCAAAGGGTTGATCAGGTGACCAATGGCATCCACCGATGAGCGCATGCAAATTCTGAGAATGATCCAGGACGGCAAAATTTCTGCCGAGGAGGGCGCTGAACTGCTGGAAGCCCTCGACACCCGGCCCAGCCGCCCCAGCCCTCCCCCACACCCACCCGCTCCACCCACCGCCGCGCGCGAACCGCGCTGGTTCCGCGTGGTCATCACCGACACCGCCACCGGCAAAACCCGGGTCAACATGCGCCTGCCCGTCAGCCTGATCAGCGCCGGGCTCAAGATGGGCGCCAAATTCTCCCCGCCGGTGGAGGGCATGAACCCCGAGCAGTTAATGGCCATCCTGCGCTCGGGTGAAACCGGCAAAGTCATCGACATGCTGGATGAAGAAGACAGCGAACACGTCGAAGTCTTTATCGAATGATAACCTTAACAGGGCGCGGGCATCCAAAATTTGGATGCCCGCGCCCTGTTGTGGATGCGCCGCGCACTCACTCTTCGATATTGACCACGTTTTCGATTTCGGGGAAGAACTGCCGCACCGTGCCGGCCACCCAGCCATTCAGCGTGGTAGCGGTCAGCGGACAG
Source organism: uncultured Chloroflexia bacterium (assembly GCA_963752685.1). Taxonomy (GTDB): domain Bacteria; phylum Chloroflexota; class Anaerolineae; order Anaerolineales; family Anaerolineaceae; genus Anaerolinea. The sequence goes on from CAVVZR010000001.1 coordinate 250,844, forward strand.
CCCAGGCAGGCCCCACCCAGCCGCACGCGCAGGTCCTTGCCGTCAAAGTCGACCAGCTCCACCGACCCACCGTGATAGTGATTGATATACGCGTCGAGGGTATCGATCAACGCCTTCAGGCGCTCTTCCACCGGAAATTCAAGATTCGCATCGCTCATTGGTCACCATCCCTTTTTGCACAATTGCCATTTGTATCCACGCCCTGGCTGAGCATCGCCAAAATGGAGGCGTGCGTATTGCGCAGTCGTTCGGCAATCACTCCGGCCAGGCGGTCGAGCAGCACCCCGCCCGTCTCAGGATAGCACTCGCACAGCCTGTGCAGGCTCGCGCTGCGCACGCGCACAACCTGGCATTCGCTCTCAGCTTGCGCACCTGAAGTATACTCCCTCCGGCCCAAAGCTGCCGACCAACCGAATACACCTCCGGGGATGATGTGCGCCACCGAAAGCGGCGGGCCGTCATACGGTTTGTAGCGCACTTCCACTTCACCTTCCAGCAAAATGTACAGGCAGTCGGCCAGATCTCCCTGCTCGAAGATCACCGCGCCATTCGGCATAGAAATCTCCTCGAAATAGGGAGAAAGAAGCTCGATCTGCTGCGGATCGAGCCCCTCAAATATCGATAAATGGGTGAAATGCTGCCTTAACATTACCCCCATCATAAATCATGGGGCCGCCTCTTTTGTAGTGGCAATCCTCACACAGCCCGCGACAATCATCATCGGGATGTTTGTTACACAAATCGCTCAAATTGTGTTAACACCACCTTACAAATATGACATTGTGTTTGCCTTCACAATTTCCTTGACAAATTACCACGCTTAGATTATTATCTAACTAGTTAGACCATCGTCTAACCACCATCACCCCGAACACGCATGCCAGCATTATCCTGGGACGAAGCTACTGCCTACGACCTGTTTGTCAGCCTGTATGTGCTCCACCGGCCTGAGCAGTTTGGTCTGCGACCCTCCTGGGCCGCAGGGGTACGCTCTCGTCTCCCGGCTGAACAGCGCGAGTTCCTTGAAAAAGCCCAGTCGTTCCTATCCGTTCCCTTGCGCTGGTTATACCTCCTGCCGGCTGGATCCAGGCTTGCTGCCGACGCTCTCACTGCCATGGCGCAACTCCCTGCCGCCCAGCGTCTGCTTTCATTGTCGCAACCATCCCCGCACACTCCCGACGAAAGTCCGGAGCTCATCGATACCCTTCGCAACATATCGCTGCGCCACTCCTGGAATCCAGCCGAGCTTGAGGTAATACGCAACCACAACCAGCGCAAGGGATTTTCTTTTAAAACTCCCGCCCTGCTCAACCTGTGCCAGGCCTGGGCTTACCCGGCCGAATTTGGCGAGAAATACCTCGAAGCCCTCAACGCCTACTACCAGGTCTATTTCGCCGAGGAAGAACAGCGCATCTGCACTGCGCTGAGCGACGGCTCACACCGCGCCAAACTGCTCGCCGCCCGCCTCAGCCTGCCCGATCTGCTCTCCGAGCTCTCGCGCGGGGTGCATTTTAGCGGCCTCGACGACCTGGATCAAATCACCCTCGCGCCTTCCTACTGGTCCACTCCCCTGGTCTTTTATAACCACATTCAACCCGGCCACATGCTGGTGCTGTTTGGCTGCCGCTCTGAGAACCAGCACCTGCTCCCCGGCGAAACCATCCCTCTGGGCCTGGTCGAAACCTTCAAAGCCATCGCCGACCCTTCGCGCCTGGCCATTTTGCGCTACCTCTCCGACCAGCCCCTCACCCCCGGGCAGCTCGCCCGCCTCCTGCGGCTGCGCCCGCCCACCGTCAGCCATCACCTCAATGCCCTGCGCCTGGCCGGGCTGGTCGAGATCACCCTGCTCCCCGGCTCGGAACGCTGCTACACGCTGCGCAGCGAAGCCCTGGTGGAAAGCATTGCCAGCCTGCAGGAATACCTGCACAACCCGCTGCTGCCTGGCCCGAGCGAAGGCTCACACCTGCCTTGAACCTGCGCGCCGTCTTCCCGCGCAGCCTGCGCGTGCTGGCCACCTATTGGGAGCGCCTGGACGCATTCCAGCCGAACGCGCGCCTCTACCTGGCCAGCGTGGTGCTCACCGGCGCCGCCCTGGGCATCTACCGCCTGCTCTTCAATTTTTACATTCTCAGCCAGGGGTTCGACGAAACCCTCCTCGGCGTGCTGGTCACCATCAGCAGCCTCAGCGCCTTGCTGGTGGCGCTGCCCATGGGCTACCTGGCCGACCGCCTCGGCCGCAAGCTCTCGCTCATCCTGGGCACCCTCGCCACCGCCTTATGCGTCGCCCTGATCGTCCTGTTCCCCGGTGTGCCCACCTTCATCGCCGCCAACATCCTGATGGGCTTTGGCCAGAGCCTGGCGGGCGTCACCATGGGCCCTTTCCTCATGGAAAACAGCGGCGACAAGGAGCGCACCTACCTCTTCAGTTTCAGCTCCGGCCTGCAGATGGCCTCGGCCTTTGTTGGCAATTGGGTCGGCGGCTACCTGCCCACCTGGCTGGGCGGTATGCAGGGCGCCGCCCCCACCTCCACCCAGGCGTACGGCTCCTCGCTGCTGGTCATCTCGGCCGCGGCCGTCCTGGCCACCCTGCCGCTCCTCTTTCTGCGCAAACAGAGCGATGGCCAACCCCGCTCAACCTTTTCCTCGCTGGGCGAGATCAAGCTGCAGTCAGGGCTCTTCTCCCGCCTCATCCTGCCCATGCTGGTCACCTCGATCGGCGCCGGTCTGATCATGCCTTTTATGAATGTTTTCTTCCGCCAGGTGCATCACCAGCCCGACCCGGTGATCGGCTCGTTGTTCGCCTGGGGCTCACTGGCGATGGGGTTGGGCCTGCTCATCGCCCCGCCCCTGGCCGACCGCTACGGCAAAATCCAGTTGATCGTCATCACCCAGGCGCTCTCCATCCCTTTCCTGGCTGTCCTGGGTTTTTCATCCTGGTTCGCCCTCGGCGCGGGAGCCTACTATATCCGCCTGGCGCTGATGAACATGTCTGGCCCGGTCTATCAGACCTTTGTCATGGAGCGCGTCGGCGCGAAAAACCGCGCCACCGTCGCCAGCCTGGCCAGCATGGCCAACAGTTTTGGCTGGGCCTTTTCACCCTCCATCAGCGGCTGGATCCAGGTGCGCTTTGGCTTTCAACCGGCCTTCGCCATCACCATGCTGCTCTACATCCTCTCCACCTTCCTCTACTGGCGTTTCTTCTGGCGCAAGCCCGCCCACGCTGCCTCCACCGCAACCCTTCTGCAGCCCGGCGCCGATTAACCCACCTACCGGCAGGGATTCATGCCATCCGCGGTCTCCCTGGAGCCGCCCCCTTTCGCGAGAGTGCCCCTCCGGAAGGGGGCATTTTTTTAGGGCCGCCTCCCACCAGTCTCAGATTAATTGCCGGTTTTTGAGGTATCATCGGGTTGGGCTTGATCTCAAGCGCCCCAGCCATGGACCGGCATGTAACTTTCCGCCATCATGTGCATCTAAATTCAACAAACGCAATCAAAACAAACGGAGCAGTACACATGGATATGATTATCGAATTTCCCGGCGGCGCTAAAGTAGACGCCAACTTCGGCGGCTTTACGGTAAAAACCGACCAACCCCCCATGGGCGGCGGTGAAGGCTCTGCCCCCAGCCCCTTTGAAACCTTCCTGGCTTCCATTGGCACCTGCGCCGGGATCTATGTGCTGGGCTTCTGCCGCCAGCGCGGCTTGCCCACCGAGGGCATCCGCATCCTCCAGCGCTCCCTGCGCGACCCGCAGACCGGCCTGGTGGGCCAGGTCGACCTGGAAATCCAGGTGCCGGCCTCCTTCCCCGAAAAATATCACGAATCGCTGGTGCGGTCCGCCAATATGTGCGCGGTCAAAAAGCACCTCGAGCATCCCCCTTCATTCAACACCTACACCAAAGTCACCGCTTAATCGCTTTGGCGCACAAAACACAGCGGGAGCTGCCTGGTTCAGGCGGCTCCCGCTGTGTTTTGTGCTTATGTTGGCTGTGACTATTGGTTTCCGATATCCAACACGTCTCGCGCCGGCAGAATTTTCACATCGGCGCGCTGCACCATCCGCTCGAGGATACGCTCCAGGAATTCACTGCGCAGCGGTCCCCAACCTTCACCATCCAGGCCGTGCGCGTTGTAGACCAGCCAGCCCTCCGGGGCAGCCAGCAGTTCCGCCACACAGCTCTCCAGCCAGGGCTCGGCATCCTCCCACCCGCTGGTGGTGATCTTGATCGTGTTCGGTTTGGGCAGCGGGTTCAGCGCCGGCCCGGGGCCGGTGCGAAAAGCGCGCACTTCGTTGGGCAGCCAGGCTTCCAGCTCGGGGGTCGAGGCGTTATAAGGAAAATTGAACACCGACTGGCAGGGGTCAAACCCCTCCAATTCATTGGTAAAAATATCCAGGCAGCGCTTGATCTTCTCCATCGCAATCTCAAACGGCACGATGGCCTTGTTGGTGTGGTCCAGCCCGTGAGGTTGAATCACATGCCCGCGCGATTTCAGCTCATTCCACAGCCCAAAATCGCCCCACACCCCATCCGCCGCCACAGCCCCCGGCAGATGCACGTCCTTTTGTTGCGCGTCTGCCAGCACATTTATCTCGGCGTGCAGCCCATATTTCTCATAAATATTGGCTACCTTCTGCATCGACTTTGCGAAACCGTCATCCCAGGATATCGTCAGGTAATACATAGGTCATCCAATCTTTAAGAAAACCGTAAACCCTTAGAATGGATTGCGTCCTTTGCGCGCCTTGGACACATGAAAGCGGTTGTCCTCCACCGGGTCGAGCACAAATCCGGGCGGGCTCTGCCGCGGCCAGGGCGCCAGGCCGTTCTTGCGCAGCCATTTGCCCAGCTCGGGGCTGGCCAGCTCCTGGCCCTTTTCAGACCAGAAACCTTCCTTATCCACTGCCACCGTCACCGGCTCATCCAGGCCATCGATCTCCAGCAGGATCTCCTCCCATTCCGGTTTGAAAAACTCATCCCGGTCCTGGTTGTTGACCCTGAAGCCATATCCGCTGCCTGTGCGGCTTTGCGCGCCATTATTCCAGGCGAGAACGATCATATCAAACTCCTTCCATTTTCTCACGCCTCGGCGTGAGAATCAACACTCATTTCAGCAGCCGGCGTATCGAAGCTGCATCTACAGCCAGATAAATTGTACCGTAAAAAAATAGAAAGGCGAATCAACCCAGGTGGGCCAACTCGCCTGATCGCTGTGTACTTTCTTCAAGGGAAAGAAAGTACAGCCGCCGGTGATTTACAACACGGTCGGCAGGATTATCGGCCGGCCGCCTTCACCCCCGCGCAGGCGCTGTAAGGGCACATGATAGACCCGGCTGAGCAGCACCGGGTCGAGCACTTCATCCGGCGTGCCGGATGCCTCCAGGCAGCCTTCCACTAACAGGCACAACTGATCCGCGTAACGGCTGACCAGGTTCAGATCGTGAAGGGTCATCACCACCGTCAGCCCGCCCTGGTCCACCAGCGCGCGCACCGCGTCCAGCAGGCTGAGCTGGTACTGCAGGTCGAGATGGGTGGTCGGCTCATCCAGCAGCAGCAGCGGGGCTTCCTGGGCCAGGGCGCGCGCCAGCAGCAGGCGCTGCTGCTCGCCCCCCGAAAGATCGCCCACGCGCCGTTCGGCCAGCTCCAGGGTGCGCGCGCGTTCCATCGCCTGCTCCACCCCCTGGCGGTCGCGCAGCGAGAGCTGCCCCAGCCAATTCAAATAGGGCGTGCGGCCCAACTGCACCATTTCTCGCCCGGTGAAAGCCGGCGGCAGATTGCGCGCCTGCGGCACCACCGCCACCAGCCGCGCCCTCTCCTGCTCGCCCATGTGCTGCAGATCTTTGCCGTCCACCTGCATGCTGCCGCTTTCCACCGCCAGCACCCCGCTCAAGGCGCGGATCAGGGTGGTCTTTCCGGCGCCGTTAGGGCCAATTACCCCCAGGATGCTGCCCACCGGCGTGCTAAAGGAAATGTCCTTCAGCACGCGGCGCTGGCCGTATTTCACCGAGAGATGCTCAACCTTTAACATCGACCCTCACCCGATCCTCTCTACCAGAACGCCTGCTGCCGCGCGCGGCGCAGCAGCCACAAGAAGAACGGCGCCCCGGCCAGCGCGGTGATTATCCCCACCGGCAGTTCTTGCGGAGCCATCACCACCCGCGCCAGCACATCCGCCACCAGCAGCAGCGTGGCCCCGCCCATCACCGAGAGCGGCAGGATGCGGCGGTAATCCCCTCCCCACACAAAACGCACCACATGCGGCACGATCAGCCCCACAAAACCGATAATCCCCGCGAAGGCCACCGCCGCCGCGGTGGTCAGCGAGGCCGCCACCACGATGATCAGCCGCACCCGTCCTACCGGCAGACCCAACTGCTGGGCCTGTTCCTCGCCAAATTGGAAGACGTTCAGCGCGTGCCCGGTGGTCAGCAGCAGCGCCAGCCCCAGGCTGATATATGGCAGGGCCGCCAGCACCGGCTGCCAGCCGCTCAAAGCCGCCCCGCCCAACAGCCACACCAGCGCGCGGCGCAGTTCGCCGGTGGAAATCAGCATCAAAAAGGAGGTCAGCGCGGTGGCAAAAGAGCTGATCGCCACCCCCGCCAGGATCAGGTTGGTGGTGGGCACCGTGCGCCCGACCCGCGCCAGCTGGTAAACCAGCCAGACGGTCAGCAGCGCCCCGCAAAAGGCCGCCAGCGGAACCGTCAGCATCCCCAGGAACGAGGCGGAGATCCCCCCGGTCATCGCCAGAATCGCCCCCAGCCCGGCGCCCGAAGCCACCCCCACCAGGTAGGGATCGGCCAGCGGGTTGCGAAAAAGACCCTGATAAGCCGCCCCACTGCCCGCCAGCCCCGCCCCGGCCAGCGCCACCAATGCGGTGCGCGGCAGGCGCAGGCTGAACAGGATCGTTTCGTAGGTGCGGTAGGCCTCCCCGGTCGGCAGCCCGCGCAGCCGGTCCGCGGCCATTTGCGCCAGGGCGCCCAGGGGGATGAACACGCTGCCCACCGCCGCCGAGAGGAGCAGGGCGGCGGCCAGCAGGAACAGGCTGATCACGAACGGACGGGCTGCGTGTTTCATCCACACCTTGGCTGCGCCGCCCGGCTGCCAGTGCCAGGCCGGCGCGAATACACTTATTTCAGTTGGTCGGCCAGCTCAGGATGGAGCACTTTGGCCAGTTCGGCCAGCCCCTCCACCATGCGCGGACCTGGCCGGCTGACCAGGTCATCGTTGAACGCAAAGACCTTCTGGTCTTTGACCGCTTTGATCTCAGCCCAACCGGGGCGCGCCGCCACCAACTCGGCGGTGATCCCGCCGTAGAGCGCATCGCCCAGCAGGATGACATCCGGGTCCTTGACGATCAATTCTTCCTGGCTCATCTGCGCCCACTCGCCCTGCAGCTCGGCCCCCAGGTTCTGACCGCCCGCCATACTCACCAGCAGGTCCACAAAGGTGCCCGGTCCGCTCGTCCAGGGTTTGGCCGGCTCGGTGGCATCCAGTTCATAAAAGACCAGCGGTTTTTCACTCGCCGCGGCGACCAGCTCCACAATCGTTTTGGCCCGCGCGCGCAGGTCGGCTGCCAGTTTGGCCGCCTCATCCGCGTGCCCGCTGGCTTTGCCCACCAGTTCCAGGTTGGCGTACATTTCATCCAGGGTGGTGGGGTTGGGCACCATCAGCACCACGATCTTCAAATCCTGCATGCCTTTGATCGCTTCGGGCGCGGTCAGGGGTGAAGCCAGCACCAGGTCGGGCTGGTAGGTGACCAACTGCTCCAGGTCGTACGTGCCCATATTCCCGCCCACCGAGGGCAGCGCCTGGGCCTCTTCCGGGTAATTCGAGAAATCATCCCGCGCCACCACCTGCTTGCCCGCCCCCACCGCGTACAGGATCTCGGTGTTGGAGGGCGCCAGCGAGATAATGTGCTCGGCGGGCTGCGCCAGGCGGATCTCACCGCCCATCCCGTCAGACAGGACGATCGGTGAGGGGGTGGCAGTCGCGGCCGCCGCAGTGGGGGCCGCCGCCATGGGTGCGCAGGCCGAAAGAGCCAGCAGCCCAATCAGGAACAAAAAGGTAAGTTTCGAAATTGTTTTCATACCAACCATCATCAAAAATATAGAATTCCAGTGTTTGCCTGCCCCTCGAGAAGACTCACCATCCCCAAAACCGGGGCGGCGCGCCTCTTCGCCGGGCTGGTTCGCCCATCGTTTCGGGCGAGCGGTTAAACGAAATCTCCCTGTCGTTACCGGCAGGGAGGTGGAGTCAAGACACAGGCAGGGCCAGGTTTGCTTCCCACCTCCTTTCAGCGAGGTCGTGAGAAACGCGTCTCGGGCGGTCGACCTGGCTTAACGGAGAAACCCCGTCTTACAGTTGCGCGACAGCGCCGGATTTACACCGGCTTCGCCGTTGTCCTCACCTATCAAGGTCAGGACTCCCGAGAGCATTTATTCGGTTGTTTCGATTGTATCCCCGCCCGCCAACCCCGTCAAGCAAAAGAGGCGCGGGTTTCGCCGTTTCTTAGGACACTTGGGTTGTCAGGCCGCTTTCCGTCCCCTGGGCCGGCGGGTTTCGCCTACCGCCGCGTAGGCCGGGGCCAGGATGCCAAAAAACGTGCAGGCGCGCGTATCCAGCATCCGGCTGCGGATGCGCGGGTCGATCTCATCCAGCCGGCTGGCGGTGGTGATCACCGTCGCCAGTTCCGCCGTGTAGCGGTGGTTGAAGATCTGGTAGAGCTTTTCACGCGCCCAGGGCGTGGCGCTCTGCGTGCCCAGATCATCCAGGATCAAGAGGCGCGCGGTGCGCACCTCCTCGAAAATCTCATCATAAGAGGTGCTGCTGTTGGGGCTGAAGGTTGAGCGCAGGTGATCCAGCAGGTCGGGCACCACCACAAAGAGGGGCGGCTGGCCCTGGCTGGCCTGAAAATTGCCAATCGCCGCCGCCAGGTGAGTCTTGCCGCAGCCGTAGGTGCCCGAGAGCACCAGCCAGCCGCGCGGTTTCTCGGCGAAATCCTGCGCCAGGTGAAAGGCCCGCTCCAGGTTGGCGCGCTCTTCCGGCGAGAGCTTCTCGCGCTCGCGCATGCTGAAGCTGCCAAAGGTCATCCGCCCGTAGAGCGGCAGTGCCGAAAGACGCGGCTGGGTCGAATCCACCAGCGGCTGGCGGTAATCCTGGGCCATGATCTTGGCGGTGGTCACCAGCTCGGGATCGCGCAACCGCGACTGGATGCGCCCCTCGATCTCTTCCAGGGATTGGTTGGTGGTCACCACCGTCGGCAGGCGGTTGACATAACGCCAGTTGAGGATCTGGTAGAGCTTTTCCTGCGCCCAGGGCGTGGCGTTCTGGGTGCCCAGGTCGTCCATCACCAGCAGGTTGATGTTGCGGATTTCCTCAAAGCGCGACTTCAAAGCTGTCGTCGGCCGAGTCATAGGAATAACGCAGCCAATCGAGCAGGTCGGGCACGGTCAAAAAGAGGGTTGGCACGCCCATCCCCACCGCGAAGTTGGCGATCGCCGCCGCCAGGTGGGTTTTACCCACCCCATAGCTGCCCATCAGCAGCAGCCAGCCGGTGAGCGTGCGTGCGAAGGTCTGGCCCTGGTCGAAGGCCAGCTTGAGCGAGCGCAGCTGGTCGTCGCCCATCCCCACCCGCCCCTGCACCTTGAAGCTCTCGAAGGTCATCGACTTAGAATGCCGCCAGGTTGCTCAGCCGGTAAACCCGCTGGTAAGCCGATTGGGCCACCTCCTGCGCGCGGCAGGAGCAAATTTCTACCTTGCCAAAGTCGGGATGGTGAATGGGCAGATCGCGGCGCACGAAACCGATCCCATGGCAAATGGGGCAGTTTGGGTCGCCGCGCTGATTGATATCCTCCGCTTCGTCAATGCTCGATGAAGTCGGCGAACTCCCCTTCGACATATTTCCGGCGATCTTTCGCAGTGTTTCGTCGATCCGATTGGTCACGGCCTTCCTCCTGCCAGGATTTCAAAACCGCCTCGATAAACCGCAGGTGGCGGGCGTTCTTCTCCACCGCGATTTTAAAGGCTTCCTCGATCCAGGCTTGTGGGTACAACTTTTCCGCTTCTTGCAGCATCTCGCCCACCAGCGGGGTAAGCGGGCCAATATTCTGTTCGTAGAGGCGGTAGATGTTGGGGCGCTCCACCTCCAGGCGCAGGTCGGCCCGTGGCTGGTCACCCGGCGTCCACTCCCCCTTGCGGATGGCTTCCACCGCCGCCCGCCCACGCGGGCTGTTCAAAAAGTAAAGCGACTCGGCTTGCTCTCCCTCGCCCATCCGCACCAGCAGCAGCGTGCCGCGCTGTACGGCGCGTTCCAGCGCGTCGGCCAGCCCGTCGCTGCCCAGGCTCTCCACCAGGCGCGCATCGCCGGCATAATCTTCCAGCGAGAGGTAGCGCACCTTGCCTTCCATCCGTTCCAGGTACCACAAGGTGTAAAGGGTCACCTTCATCTCGCCCAGGTGGTCGATTTCGGGCATCAGCTCGCTGAAAAACTGGGCGGGCACGCGCGCCAGGCGTGCTTTTCCGGAGGAAAAACCGGTGAAAGGCATCAGTGCTTGCCCCCCTCCGCGTGCGCCGCGTTTTCAAAGCGCGCCAGGTTATTGCGGAAAACCAGCTCGATCCCGCCGTGGGTCGGGCCGTTGCGGTGCTTGGCCACGATAATCTCGGCCAGGTTCGAGCGCGGGTTGTCTTTCTCCAGCGCATCCGGGCGGTTGATAAACATCACAATGTCGGCGTCCTGCTCCAGCGAGCCCGATTCCCGCAGATCCGAGAGCACCGGCTTTTTGTCCGAGCGCTGCTCCACCGCACGGCTCAACTGCGCCGCCGCCAGCACCGGCACGTTTAACTCGCGCGCCAGCACTTTCAGGTTGCGGGAGATGTAGGAAACCTCCTGCACGCGGTTATCGTTGCGCTGGTCGCCGCTCATCAACTGCAGGTAGTCCACTATGATCAGGTCGAGCTCGTATTCCATGTGCAGCCGGCGGCACTTGGTGCGGATTTGCATGGGGGTGATCGCCGGGGTGTCGTCCAGGTAAATGTGGGTGTCCGCCAGCACTTCAATGGCGTGGGTAAACAGCGGCCACTCTTCCTCGGTCAGTTTGCCGGTGCGCAGGCGCTGGGTGTCAATACCCGTTTCCTGGGCGATCAAACGCTGCACCAGTTGTTCGGCCGACATTTCCAGCGAGAACATGGCCACGTGCTTCTTGTAGCGTTGGGCCGCATTCTTCATCACCGAGAGCATAAAGCCGGTCTTACCCATACCCGGGCGCCCGGCGATGATCAACAGGTCTGATTTTTGCAGCCCGCCCAGCAGCCGGTCCAGGTCGATCAGCCCGGTGGGCACTCCCATAATTTCTTCGTTGCGCTGCGAGAGATGGTCGATGCGGTCGTAGACCTCGCTGAGCACCTGCTGGATGGGCTGCAGGTCATGCCGCACGCGCCGCTCGCTGATCGAGAAAATGCGCTTTTCAGCCTCGTCGATCACCGTGTCGATCGTCTGGGTCTGGTTGTAAGCCAGTTGGGCCAGCTCATTGGCCGCGGTGAGCATCCTGCGGCGCAGTGAATGCTCCTCCACCACGTGCCCGTAGGCGTCCACGTTGAGCGCGGTAGGCGTCTGGTTGATCAGGGTCAGCAGGTAAGACTGCCCGCCCACTTCATCCAGGCGGTTCTGCTGCTCCAGGTCCTGGGTGACCGTCAGGTAATCGATCGGCGAGCGTTTTTCATGCAGGCGGGTAAAGGCTTCCCAGATCCACCGGTTGCGGACGATATAAAAATCCTCGGCGCGGATGAACTGCGAGACGCTGAAATAGGCCTCCGCGTCAATCAGCACAGCGCCCAGCACGGCTTCTTCAGCCTGCCGGCTGTGGGGCGGGGCCTGGACATCGTTGGTGGAGGTTTCTTCGGGAATGTAGTCGCTCATGGCTGTATATCGATTTTAGCAGGATTCGATCCGAAATACAGGGTACTGCGTAAATTACTAAACTTAGATTTCATCTTTTCGCCGAAATCCTGGTTTGGATGATTTAGTGGTATATGCAAAAAGCAGTCATCCACTTTCTCATCCGCCAGTCTGGCCGTCACCTGGGAAAATAACGGACCGGAAGGCGTTCTTCCGGTCCGCGGGCCTGAATACATGCTCTTTACGGCTATTTCTGAGGTTTGTCCTTATCGTCTTCTTCCTCGTCATCGCTCGAATCTTCCATATTGCCGATATCCAGGTTCTGCAGGAAATCCTCAAAGACCGACAGCCGTTCTTCGGATGGATCCGTATGCACCGCTTCAGGCTCTTCGCCGCCCGAACGCGCGCTGGCTGCCAGCTGCGTGCCGCTCGGTTTTTGCGAGCGCAGATCGTCCTCCGGGGTCACCCCGGCCGAATCCAGCACCTCGCGCGCCACCAGGATGGGCACGTGCGAGCGCACCGCCAGCGCCAGTGCGTCTGACGGGCGCGAATCAATATTCAAAATCTGACCATTGGCTTCCACGACCAGATTCCCGTAAAAAACTTCCTCACGCAGCGAAACCACTTCGATGCGCAGCAAACGCGCGTTCATCGAAGAAAGGATATTCTTTAACAGGTCGTGCGTTTGGGGCCGGGCTACTTCAATCTCCTGAAGCGCAATGGTAATCGACTCAGCTTCATAGGGGCCAATCCAGATCGTCAAATAGCGTTCGGCATTCACCTCTCGCAGCACTACAATCCGCTGCTGGTTGGTCAGGCTTACGCGCACACTGTCGATAACCATCTCCACCATTCGCGACATAAAAAACCTTCCCTTCGGGATACCTTGTCAATGTCTCACCATTTTAACACGCTGCGGGGAGGGATGCAACTCAATGTCTTCTTTTTTCACCATATTCTTATATTCAATGTCAAGATGAAAGCCCTTCCCTGGCCTTTCCCTCTCACCTGCGACCGTTTGCCGGCACTTTCTCATTTAGAAAAATGGTCAACAATTGCAACAGAAAATGCATCGAGTAAATTGTTGTTTTGCGATTTTTTAAGGTATAATTTTTTAAACCTCCACAGTCTAATCTTAAGAAATGTCGAATACCAGCCACGTGGGGGCGCGGAGCGGCTGGTCTGCCAGTGACCCGGCAGCAAGCTGCAGTGAGGCATGCAACGTGAAGATTTTAGTCATCGAAGGCAAACGCGCTGACCGCCCGTCTTTTGTCGCCGGTCTGATGCGAAAAGGATATCAGGTGGAGAGCGTTCCCAATGGCAGCGCCGCTCTGGCGCGCCTGAACATCTTCCATCCCGACCTGGTCATTCTCGACGCCGCCTCGATGCGCACCAGCGGAAAACGCATTTGCTCTTCCCTCCGTGCTCACACTCACACCATCCCCATCGTACTCATCCTCGCCCCCGAACAGGCCGAAAACGCCGACAGCGAAACCCTCGCCGATGTGACCCTTTTACTGCCTTTTACCCTGCAAAAATTGGTCAACCGCATCCGGCCCCTGCTCCCCGCCGACACCAAAGACCTGATCCAGGCCGGCGCCATCCAGCTCGACCCGGCCCAACGTTGGGTGCGGGTCAACGGCCGCCAGACCAGCATCACCCCGCGCCTGGTCACCCTGCTGCGCATCCTGATGGAACAGCCTGGCGTCGTTGTCGAACGCGATGCCCTCTTCCGCCAGGCCTGGGATACCCACTACACCGAAGACACCCGCACCCTCGACGTGCACATCAGCTGGCTGCGCCGCGCGGTCGAAGCCGATTACCGCAACCCGCGTTTTATCAAAACCATCCGCGGCGTCGGCTACCGCCTCGACCTCGACGACAACAGCTAACCCCCTCGCATTTTCCTTTTTAAAGCACAAATGGACCGGCTGGCATCCGGTCCATTTGATTTTCTATGACCTTCTTAGCCCAGTAAAACTTTAGCCACGGCCACCGCCCGGCTGGCATCCGGAGCATAGCCGTCGGCCCCCACCTGCCTGGCGAAGGCGTCCGTCACCGGCGCGCCGCCGATCATCACCTTGACCTTTTCGCGCAGCCCGGCCTCTTCCAGCGCGGTCACCGTCGCCTTCATATTGACCATCGTAGTGGTCAGCAGCGCCGACATGGCTACAATATCCACCCCGCTGGTCTTGACCGCGTCCACGAATTTGTCCGGTGAGACGTCCGACCCCAGGTCGACCACCTGGAAACCCGCGCCTTCCAGCATCAGGCTCACCAGGTTCTTGCCGATGTCGTGCAGGTCGCCTTTCACCGTGCCGATCGCCACTTTCCCCTCGGAACCCACCTGCTCGGAGGTCAGGTGCGGTTTGAGGATGGCCATGGCGCTTTTCATCGCTCGCGCCGAAATGAGCATCTCGGGTACGAAATACTCGCCTTCCTCAAACAGGCGCCCCACCTCGGCCATACCCGCGATCAGGCCTTCGTTGAGGATTGATCCCGCGTCTAGCCCTGCCGTCAGGGCCGCGGTGACATGTTCCTGCACGCCGGCGTTGTCGCCTTCCACGATACACTGGAAAATTAACTTCATCTGCTCGTCCATTGATTAAAAGCTCCTCTCTGAGATCAACCAATTAGAATTTCGCGTCATGTAAAATACATGCAGTCCACAAAGGTCGGGGTAAATTCAGGATAGGTGGTCAATTCGATATAGTCTACCCCTTGCGCCATCTGCGCAGCTTCCCGGCGCAGTTCGCGCGACATTAACATTTGCCGTGCACCCACCCCGGCGGCATTGCCCACCTGGTGGTAGCGCTCCATCGGCACGGAGGGGAACATCCCCACCCGCAGCGCACTGGCCAGGTCCAGGTGCGTGCCAAAGGCACCGGCGATGATAAAATCGTCCACCTCTTCGGCGGAAATCCCGGCCTCTTTCAACAAAATCTCCAGCCCGGCTCGAATGGCGCCTTTCGCCAGTTGGATTTCATTGACATCTTTGCGCGTGACCACGATATCTCGCCCGTGCCCGGCGTCGCCCGAGGCCACCAGCAAAAATTCGCTCTTGCCGTTGGCCTGGCGCACGCGCCGGTCGGAACCGCGCAGCACCCCGCGCCCGTCGAGCGCCTGCGCATCCAGCATTTCCGCCACCGCGTTGAGAATGCCCGATCCGCAAATCCCCACCGGAGGCTGGCCCGCGATGGTCACCGGGCGCACCGTATCGGCGCCTATGTGCACCCGCTCGATCGCCCCGGGGGCCGCGCGCATCCCGTCACGGATGTGCGCGCCCTCAAAGGCCGGGCCTGAAGCACAGGAACAGGACAGCACGCGCCCGCGGTGCAGCAGGCTGATCTCGGTGTTGGTGCCGATATCCGCCACCATCGAGGTGCGTCCCGCCGCCGTGTACGAGCGCGTCGCCAGCAGCGCCGAGACGTGATCCGCGCCCACGTAACCGGCGATGTTGGGGGGCAGGTATACTTCCGCGCCCTGCGCCACCTCTAAGCCGATTTCGCCGGCTGGGAAGCTGATCGCCTCGCTGACTACCGGCGTGTACGGCGCCGCGCCCAGCGGTTCCACCGGCAGCCCGGCGAAGAGATGGTGCATGGCAGTGTTGCCCACCGCCACCACGTCCACTACCTGCTCTCGGCTGAGACCTTCGTCCTGGCAAAATGCCGCCAGGGTCTGGTTGATCGTCTCCACCAGCCGGCTTTGCAGCTGCCGGCGGTTTTCTTCGCTGCGGTTGGCAAAAGCGATGCGGCTGACCACATCCTCGCCGTAAGAAATTTGCGGGTTCATCACCCCGGCCTGGGCCAGGATCGCCCCGCTCTGCAAATCCATCAGGAAGATAGCCAGCTTGGTCGAGCCCATATCCATCGCCATCCCGGTGAGGCGCGCGCCATAGGGCAGCACCGCCGCCAGCGCCGCTGTTTCACCCTCCACCCGGACCGCCACCCGCACCCGCCAGTCGTGGCGGCGCAGGTGCAGCGAGAGCTCGTTCAGCAGCACCGGGCCGGCGCGCAAAGGCGGCAGGTTTTGGGCAGCCAGCGCCGCGTTGACCCGGGTGACATCCGAGCGCAAATCCTCCAGGCTGGGGGCCTGCAGTTCCAGGTCCACCCCGCGCACCACCGGATCCAGGCGGATCGCCCCTTCCTGGCCCTCTACCTGCATGCGCTGTCCGGCCACCAAGGACTCGCGCGGAATATCCACACGCACATCCTCCAGCGGCTCGGTCTGGCAGGCCAACCGGAACCCGGCGGCCACCTGTTCGGGACCCAGCTCTTCCACTTCGGTTTCGGTCAGGGGGCTCACCCGCCCCTGCGAGATGCGCACCTTGCAGGTCGAGCAAATGCCAATGCCGCCGCACGAAGCCACCATCTCGATCCCGGCGCGCTGCGCCGCCTCGAGCAGGTTCGTCCCGGCGTCCACCTCAATTCGCCGGCCAATTGGCTGGAGTGTAACCGTAAATCGCCTGGCCATTAATTCTGCTTCACCGCCCGCGCCACCGCCTGCAAATGCTGCGGAGAGGTCCCGCAGCACCCGCCCACCAGGCTTGCGCCGGCTTCAATCCAGCCCGGCGCCTGATCCGCCATCATCTGCGCGGTGGTGTCATACACCATTTGCCCTTCGCTGTCATTACGCGGCAGCCCCGCGTTTGGTTTGTACCAGATGGTCAGACCGGTGGCCGCGCGCAGTTCACCCAGCACCTTCAGGTTGTCCTCCAGGCTGCGCCCGCAGTTCACCCCAATGGCAGCCAGGCCGGCATCCGCCAGGGCCTGCGCGGCCTGGGCCGGGCGCACCCCCATCATCGTACGCGTGCCGCGGTCATAACTAAAGGAGCACACCAGGGGCAAGTCGCTCACCGAACGGACTCCGCGCACTGCTGCCTGGGCCTCATTCAAATCAAATTGGGTCTCGATCACCAGCAGGTCCACCCCGGCTTCGGCCAGCAGGCGCGCCTGCGCCGCGTATTCGGCCTGGGCTGCCTCTACGCTCAAGGTTCCCACCGGTTCCACCATCTCGCCCAGCGGCCCCAACGAGCCGCCCACCAGCACGTCCGTCCCAGCCGCGGCCTCGCGCGCCAGTTCCACCGCGCGGCGGTTGGTTTGCTCGAAGCGCTCTTCCAGCCCGGCGTGCGCCAGGTGCAGGCGGCTGGAGCCAAAGGTGTTGGTCAGAATGATGTCAGATCCCGCGGCGATGAAATCGCGGTGCAGCTTGAGCACCTCGGCCGGGTTGTCCAGCACCCAGAAGTCCGATGGCGTGCCTACCGGCAGGCCGCGTGATTGTAAGTTCGTGCCGGTTGCCCCGTCGATCACCAGCGGTTTTCCCGCGCGGATGCGTTCAACAAAGCGAAAAGTGGGCATAAAAATTCCTCCGGAGGGTTCCCAGAAGGCATGACAACGTTGTCTTATTGAGGGTGAAATTATTGTACTATAAATTGCGCGGGGGATCATAAAAAAAGATCCCACCGAAATTCGGACGGGCGATCCGGGGATCTTCTTCCGTAGGGTGGGTTTCTACCCCACCATCTTCTGCTCCTTGCCCAACAGGCCCCGTGGGCCGGATACATACAGAAGAGGGCCGGTTCCAAACCAGCCCCTACGGAATATCCGCTATTCCTTCTTCCCTTCGCTCATCCTGCCTGCGTCTTGAATGCCGCCCTACGGCAGCAGGCGCAGATGATCCACCGCCGCGGCCTGGATGGCGCCCGCCTCCCAGGCCATGGGGTGATACTGGATATTGCGCCACATCTCCACCATGTCGGCGTAATGGGGGTTATAGGCATGCCCGGACTGCCCGGTAGTGTGGATCGAAAGCGAAGCATCCAGATTGCCCAGGTCCACGATCATGCGCATGGACGGCAGCCAGCTCACCTGGTACGGATCGCTGATATCCCATCCCGTGGCATTGACGATCGAACCACTGCCTGCCGTACGGAACGGCCCGCGGTTGAACAGCGCTTCGATCGGCCCGATCCCCAATTCCCCGAAGGTCTTATTGCGGAAGGTGATCGTATGCAGGTCGCCCCACTTCCAGCCGGCCGGATTGCTGCCAAACCGCCCGCGCATCTCTTTGACCGCCGCCGAGAACGCCTGTTTGTAGATGTCGTCGCGCGTCTCCTTCGCCGAGGTCTTTTGGTTATCCCACCAGCCGCTCTCCGGCTGCTGCGCGAGCCTGCGCACTACCTCAAACCAGCGCGACCCGCCCTCCGGTTGTTGATCCTCCGGCAGATCGTCCGCGAAGGTCATCACCAGCAGGTTCTTCCAGAAGGCCTCATACAGCGCCGCCGCCCCCGAATCCATGCTCTCCTGGCCATCCCAGCCCGCCAGCAGTTCGCGCGCCTGCGCGTCTTGCGGGTTGGTCAGGGTCAACCCGGCCAGCACCGGCAGGTTGAAATCCAGGCTCAAGTTGCGGTCGTCGCCCTGCATGCGCTGGATATAGGCGCTGTCGATCGGCCCCGGCGCATTCTCGATCATATCCACGATGCGCGCCGCGCGGTAGCCGTAATCCCAATCGGAGGTGATCAGGTAGGGATAATCCGCACTCGCCACCTGGTTGTTCGCGCTGGCGATATAGCCCTGCGGGGGGTTGAACGCAAAGGGGTGTTCGGCAAACGGAATCATCCCCGTCCACTCGTATTCCCCCGTCCAGCCCGGCACGTAGGTGCGCCCGTCGCCATTGGCGCGGATGGGGATTTTCCCGGGCATCTGGTAGCCAATGTTGCCGTCCACGTCGGCATACACAAAATTCTGCGCGGGCACATCGAAAAGCGCCGCCCCACGCCGGAATTCATCCCAATTTTGAGCTTTATTCATCTGCCACAGCGCCGGGAAGGTCCCGGATGGCTCCAACGCGGTCCAGCGCAGCGCCAGGCGGTATTCTTGCGGCAGGTCCAGCCCCAATTCCTCTCGGAATTTATCCACCGTTTCGGGGTCTTCCCACAGGATCGGCCCGTGGCGGGTATAGCGCACCGTGATGGTTTCGCTCTTGCCCCCGGCGATCTGGATGGTCTCGTCCAACTTCTGCATCGTCTCCCACTGGCCCTGGTATTCATACTGGTCGGGGTTTTGCGGGTTGATCTTCTCGATATAGATGTCCATCACATCCGGGCCGGTGTTGGTAAAGCCCCAGGCGATGCGGTCGTTGTGTCCGATCACCACCCCTGGCGCGCCGGCAAACGAAAACCCGGCCAGTTCCAGCGGACATGCGCTGGTCTTGGGCGCGCAGTGCAGCCCGATCTCATACCAGATGGAGGGCATCTGCGGGCCGAGGTGCGGGTCATTGGCCAGCAGCGGCATCCCGCTGGCGGTCAGTTTGCCCGAGATCACCCAATTGTTCGAGCCAAAACCCACCCCGCCCGGGCCTAGCAATTGGTCCAGCGCGCCGGCCTGTTGTTGGATATCCGCGGTCATTTGCGCTAATTGAGTCACGCCCGGCGCGGCGCTTGCAACGGCCGGCCCGCTCTCGGGCGCGCTCGCCGCCTGAAAACCTGGCACGATCAGTGGGTGATCGCCGGGATAAGCCGGGTATAGATCGTTGACCTGCGCCAGGCTAAAGGTCTTGAGCAGCACCGCCCGGTCGCCTTCCTCATCCATATTGCCGCGCAGGTCCCAGGCCATCGCCTTGGCCCAGGTCAGCGAATTCAGCGGCTCCCAGGGATCAATCTGGTAGCCCGGGTTGGTCAATTTGAGCACCGCATATTCCAGGCTGAGCGCTTCATCTTTGTGGTCGGCCAGATAAGCGTTGACCCCATCGGCGTAAGCCTCCAGGATCGAGAGACTGTCCGCGTCCATTGTGGCCAGTTCCTGGCGCACCACCCGCGCCCAGCCCAGCCGCCGCAGAAAAATATCCGTGTCGAGCTGGCCGCTGCCGAACATCTCCGAGAGGCGCGCCGAGCCAATATGCCGCCAGAAATCCATCTGCCAGAAGCGGTCCTGGGCGTGCACGTAGCCCTGGGCAAAGAACAGGTCGTGGCGGCTGGCCGCATAAATCTGCGGGATGCCCAATCCATCCCGGTAGACATCCACCGCCCCCTGCAGGCCGTTCAGGCGCAGCTCGCCGTCCACCTGGGGGAAGGAGCGCGGGGGCAGGGTCTTGGTGAATGTGTAGGAGAGATATCCGCCGGCAATCGCCAGGATAACCACCAGGCTGAGCACGACCGTGAGCACGCGGCGAAGGAGTTTTGACATTGGGCAACCTCTCGATCAGGATAACGATATTTGTAACCCTGTGCAAAGTGCCGGGATGCGTACCTGGAAAATTTTGACGCTTCATCGCCGGTTCACCGCTTGACAATCCACCTCTTTGAAGGCATAGTTTAAGCGTACTCTCCCCATAGGAGCTGCCCCATGCCACAACCCTGGAACCTGCCTGAAGACCGCTGTTTCGACCCCGACCCCGCCGTCCGGCGCATGGCCCTCGAACTCTACCAACCCATCCAAGACCTGCCCATTCTCAGCCCGCACGGCCACGTGGATGCGCAGCTATTCGCCGATCCTGGCGCCTCCTTTGGCACCCCCACCGACCTGCTGATCATCCCCGATCACTACGTTTTCCGCATGCTGCACTCCCAGGGCATTCCCCTCGAGCGGCTGGGCATCGCTCGCCGGGACGGCGCCGCGGTGGAACGCGACCATCGCAAAATCTGGCAGCTCTTTGCCGATCATTTTCACCTTTTCCGCGGCACGCCCTCGGGCATGTGGCTGGCCTATGAATTTAAATTCGTGCTGGGCATCCAGGAACGCCTGGAAAGCGAAAACGCCCAGCGCATTTATGACCAGATCAGCGAGCGCCTGGCCTCGCCCGAATTCCGCCCGCGCCAGATCTTTGAGCGCTTCCACATCGAGGTGCTCTCTACCACCAATTCAGCCTCCGACCCGCTCAGTGCGCATGCCGCCCTGCGCGCCTCCGGTTGGGGTGGGCGTGTTATCCCTACTTTCCGCCCCGATGCGGTTATCAACCTGGATACCGAGGGCTGGCGCGCGCAGATTGATGCCCTCGCCCAGGCCAGCGGCATCGAAATCCGCGATTACGCCCACTTCCTGGCGGCCCTGCAAAACCGGCGCGTGTTCTTTAAACAGATGGGCGCCACCGCCAGCGATCACGGCGTTTTTGTCCCCAACCTGGAACCTCTCTCCGAGGCTGACGCCCAGCTCATCTTCCACATGGCGCTCGCCGGGCAGGTCTCCGCGGAAGACGCGATGCGCTTCACCGGTCACATGCTGGTCGAGATGGCGCGTATGGCGTGTGATGACGGGCTGGTCATGCAGATCCACCCCGGTTCGCTGCGCAACCATAGCCCCGCAGTCCTCCAGCGTTTCGGCCGCGACAAAGGCTATGACATCCCCATCCAGACCGAGTACACCCGCGGGCTGCGCCCCCTGCTGGCCGAGTTCGGCGCCGACCCGCGCTTCAGCCTGATCCTCTTTACCCTCGACGAAACCGCCTACGCCCGCGAGATGGCGCCCCTGGCCGGGGTCTACCCTGCCGTGCGTCTCGGGCCGCCCTGGTGGTTCAACGACTCCTGGAACGGCATGCGCCGCTTCTTCGACCAGGTGATCGAAACCGCGGGGGTGTATAACACCGCCGGTTTCAACGACGACACGCGCGCCTTCCTCTCCATCCCCGCCCGCCACGACCTCTGGCGCCGCGCCGCCGCCAACTGGCTGGCCGGGCTGGTGCTGCGCGGCATCCTCGGGCAGGATGAAGCCGCCGATCTGGCCCAGGAAATGGTCTACCGCCTGCCCAAGAAGGCCTACCGCCTGTGATCCAGGCGAGGAACTACCCGTTATGAACATTTACCCGGCCTCCACCCTCACCCACGAAGATTTCACCTGCGCCCTGGCGCGCTCCACCGCCGGCGAAAAAGTCCTCATCCTGCGCGGTCCTGTCCAGGATTTTGAAATCCTCGAGCGCGCCCCGGACGGCGCCTGCACTGCCCCACTCAGCCCGGCCAATGCCGCCGCGCTGCGCGCGCGCCTGCCCTGGCTCAAACCCGTCCCCCTCGGGCTGCAGACCTCCGCCGGTATGGGTGACCGCCTGGGGCTGGCCACCCCCGGCCACGTGCGCGCCGTACGCGAAACCGGCCTCACCCCGATCTATGCCCAGCAGTCCGTGCGTGAAAACGCGCGCACCGGGCGCTCTCCCCAGCAGGTCGTCGATGAGGCGGCCTGGGGCCTGCTGCAGTCCGGCTGGAACCAACCCTGGGGCGCGGACGCCGATCACATCAAACAGCCCGCCGATCTTCTGCCCTTCCTGGATGCGGGCTATTCCTTCTACACCATCGACCCCGGCGAATACGTGCACCCCGAGGCCGAGAGCGAGCCCCTCCCGGTGCTGCGCGCGCGGTTCGCCCAGCCCGTGCTGCGCGAACTGCTGGCAGATTATCGCGGCCGATCCTACAACCTGGAAAGCGCCAGCCTGTCCTTTGATGAAGAGAGCCTGCTCCGTGCCGCGGCCAAATACGGCGAGGCCCTGGCTCACACCATCCGCCTCTATCGCCTGATCGCGGCCCGTCTCGGCCCGAATGCCTTCGATTTTGAGCTGTCCGTCGACGAGACCGATTCGCCCACCACGCCTCTCGAACACGTTTACATCGCCAGCGAACTCACCCGCGCCGGCGTGCGCTGGACCAGCCTGGCCCCGCGTTTCGTCGGGCGCTTCGAAAAAGGCGTCGATTATATCGGCGACCCCGCCCTGTTCGAAGAGCAAATCGGGCTGCACGCGGCCGTCACCCGCGCCTTTGGCGGCTACAAACTCAGCCTGCACTCCGGCTCGGACAAATTCAGCGTCTACCCGGTCGCCGCGCGCCACACCCGCGGCCGGGTGCACCTCAAGACGGCCGGCACCTCCTACCTCGAGGCCCTGCGGGTGACCGCCCGCCGCGACCCGGCCTTCTTCCGCCAGTTGTTCACCCTCAGCCTGCAGCGCTACGCCACCGACCGCGCCAGCTACCACGTTTCTGCCCTGCCTGAACGCATCCCGCCCCTCGAAATCCTTTTCGACGTGGCCCTGCCCGACCTGCTCGACCTGTTCGATGCGCGCCAGGTGCTGCACGTGGCCTTCGGCGCGGTGCTGGCCCAACACGGTGCGGCGCTCAAGGCCCTGCTGAACAACCACGAAGAAGACTACTACAGCACCCTGCACGCCCATTTCGGCCGCCACTTGCGCCCCTTTGCCGGCGCCGATCAATCCCCCGGCGCCCCTGCCACTCCCTACCGGCCGCTGCGCATCGGTCCCAATCTTGAAAAGGATACGAATGGATAACGAATTTCTTGCTTCCCTCTTTTCGCTGCAGGGCCAGGTAGCCGCCATCACCGGCGCCACCGGCGTGCTGTGCAGCGAACTGGCCCGCGCCCTGGCGAAAGCCGGGGCAAAAATCGCCGTGCTTGCCCGCTCCAGCCAGAATGCCGCCGCCCTGGTGGCCGAGATCCAGGCTGCCGGCGGTGAAGCCTTGGCGGTGCCCTGCGATGTGCTCGACCCCGCCGCCGTCCAGGCCGCCCGCGACCAGGTGGTGAGCGCCTTCGGCCGGGTGGATATCCTGATCAATGGCGCGGGCGGCAACCAGCCCGGCGCGGTCGCCGGCCCCGACCTGTCTTTCTTTGACCTCACCCCCGAGGCCCTCGAAGCCGTCTTTGACCTCAACCTGCTCGGCACGCTCTACCCCTGCCAGTCTTTTGGCGCACAGATGGCCAAACAGGGCAGCGGGGTCATCCTCAACATCAGCTCGATGGCGGCCTACCGCCCGCTCACCCGCGTGGTGGCTTACGCCGCTGCCAAAGGCGCGGTCAGCAATTTCACCTCCTGGCTGGCGGTGCACCTCGCCAAAAACTATTCCCCCGAGATCCGCGTCAACGCCCTCGCCCCGGGTTTCTTCCTCACCCACCAGAACCGCTTCCTGCTCACCGACCAGGCCACCGGCGAGCTTTCGCCACGCGGCCAATCCATCATCGCCCACACCCCCATGGCCCGCTTCGGCGACCCCGCCGAGCTGGTAGGGGCCACCCTCTGGCTGGTTTCGCCCGCCGCCCGCTTTGTCACCGGCATCGTCGTCCCGGTGGATGGCGGTTTCAATGCTTTTAGCGGAGTCTAAATGAACGCTGCCTTTAAATCCAAATTCACCCACCGGGAACGCCTGCTGGGCACCGTGCTCACCCTGCCGCTGCCTGAGGTAGCCGAGATGTGCGCCAATGCCGGTTTCGACTGGCTCTTTCTGGATATGGAGCACGGCCTGCTCGATTTCGCCGCCGTCCAGCACATCGCCATGGCAGCCGGTCGCCACTGCGCCTGCCTCGCCCGCCTGCCCTCCGCCTCGGCCGTGTGGATCAAGAAATCCCTCGACCTGGGCCTGGCCGGGATCATCGTCCCGATGGTCAATACTCCCGAAGAAGCCGCCCGCGTGGTGCAAAATGCCAAATATCCGCCCCAGGGCCGGCGCAGCGTGGGGGTAGGCCGCTCCCACCGCTATGGCACCAACTTCCGCGTGTATGTCGACACTGCCAACGACAACACCAGCCTCATCGTGCAGATCGAGCACATCCAGGCCGTCGAAAACATCGAGGCTATTCTGGATGTGCCCGGCATCGACGGCGTGCTGGTCGGCCCCTTTGACCTGTCGGCCAGCATGGGCAAACCCGGCTACACCGATGACCCCGAGGTGCAGGCCGCCATCGAACGCGTCCTGCTGGCCTGCCAGCAGCGCAGCCGCCCGGCCGGCATCTTCATGGGCGACCCCGCCGGGGCGCAGTGGGCCTTGCAAAAAGGCTTCACCCTCATCGCCTGCTCCACCGACACCCTGCAGCTGACCAACGCCTTCAGCGGGCTGCTCGGCCAGCTTAAAGCCCCATCCTCACAGCCCGCCAGGGAGCAGCCATGAACAACCCACTTGGAATAGGTTTCACCGAACGCAGCCTGACCCCCGCCGAGTTGGAAGAGACCCTGGCCGCCGGGCTGCAGTCCTTCGACCTCGCCGGGCAGCGCGTGCTGGTCATCGTCCCCGACGCCACCCGCACCATGCCCCTGGCCGAGATCCACACTCTGCTCACCCGCCATCTCCGGCCCCAGGCCGCCGCCATGGATTACCTGGTGGCCCTCGGCACCCACATGCTGATGGACGACGCCATGCTCACCCGCCACTTTGGCGTGCCGGTCATCGACGGGCAGATCGGCCAGAGCCGGGTCTACAACCACCGCTGGATGGACCCCGAAACCTTCATTCAGCTGGGCGTCATCCCCGCGGATGAAATCCACGAGCTTTCCGGCGGGCTCTTCGCCATGGACGTGCCCGTGCGCCTCAACCGCCTGGTGCTGGATTACGACCGCCTGCTGGTGGTCGGTCCCGTCTTCCCCCACGAAGTGGTGGGGTTCTCCGGCGGGAGCAAGTATTTCTTCCCCGGCATCGCCGGCCCCGAGATCATCAACTTCACCCACTGGTTGGGCGCGGTGATGACCAATCAGCGCATCATCGGGGCAGGCTACACCCCCGTGCGCGCGGTGATCGACCGCGCCGCCGCGATGATCCCCACCCCGGCAGCCTGCTTCGCCCTGGTAGTCACTCACCAGGGCACCTCGGGCATCTACTATGGCAGCCCGCAAGCCGCCTGGCAGGCCGCCTCAGCCCTCTCCGCCCAGAAGCACATCATCTACGTCGATCGCCCCTACCGGCGCGTGCTCTCGGTCATGCCGCGCCTCTACGACGACCTGTGGACCGGGGCGAAAGGCATGTACAAAATGGAACCCGCCGTGGCCGACGGCGGCGAGGTGATCATTTACGCCCCACACATCAGCGAGGTCAGCTACACCCACGGCCGCGTGCTGGATGAGATCGGCTACCACACCCGCGATTACTTCCTCAAACAGTGGCCGCGCTTCCAGGACTGCCCCTGGGGGGTGATGGCGCACTCCACCCACGTCAAAGGCCTGGGCAGCTATGACCCGCTCACCGGCGTTGAGACCGCCCGCATCCAGGTCACCCTGGCTACCGCCATCCCGCCTGAGCGCTGCCGCCAGATCAACCTCAACTATCTCGATCCCGCCACCATCCGCCTCGAAGACTGGCAGGGCCGCGAAGCCGAGGGCATCCTGGTGGTGCCGCGCGCCGGCGAGATGCTCTACCGTCTCAAGGAAAAGGTATAATCACAAAAAAACTGGGCGGCGGTGAGCTTTGCCGCCCGCATCATGGAGAACACATAATGACAAACGCATCTATTGGCCTGGTTGGTCTGGGCGTGATGGGCCGCAACCTGGTCCTGAATATCGAACGCAACGGTTTCGCCGTGGCCGTCTACAACAAAACCCAATCTAAAATGCAGGCCTTCCTGGCCGGCGATGCCGCCGGCAAGCGCATCACCGGCAGCGAATCCTATGCCGCCTTGATGGAACAGCTCGAACGCCCGCGCCGCGTGCTGCTGATGGTCACCGCGGGCGATGCCGTCGACCGTGTCATGGATGAAGTCAAGCCCTTCCTAGAACCCGGCGACATCCTCATCGACGGCGGCAATTCCTACTTTATGGATACCGAACGGCGCAGCCTGGCCCTCACCGCCGAGGGCCTGCACTTCGTCGGCATGGGGGTTTCGGGCGGCGAGGAAGGCGCGCTGTGGGGCCCCTCCATCATGCCCGGCGGCACGCCTGAATCCTGGCAGGCCATGGCGCCCATCCTGCGCAAAATTGCCGCCAAAGCCGAAGAAGACGGCCAGCCCTGCGTCACCCACATCGGTCCGCGCGGCGCCGGTCATTACGTCAAAACCGTGCACAACGGCATCGAATATGCCGATATGCAGCTCATCGCCGAGATCTACGACCTGCTCAGCCGCGGCGCGGGGCTGTCCTCCGCCGAGATGGCCGACATTTTCAGCGAGTGGAACCAGGGCGAGCTGCGCTCTTACCTCATCGAAATCACCGCCCAGATCCTGCGGCGCATCGATGAGCAGACCGGCAAGCCGCTGGTCGAAATGATCCTGGACGAAGCCCAGCAAAAAGGCACGGGCAAATGGACCAGCCAGAACGCCCTCGACATCGGCGCGCCTATCCCCACCATCAACGCCGCCGTCGAGAGCCGCATCCTCTCGGGTCTCAAGGCCGAGCGGGTGGCCGCCAGCCAGATCATTCATGGGCCCAAGGCCGCCTACACTGGCAGCCGCGCCGCGCTGATCGCCGCCGCGCGCTCCGCCCTGTATGCCAGCAAAATCATCTCCTACGCCCAGGGCATGAGCCTGCTGCGCACCGCCTCCAACGAATACGCCTACGACCTGCACCTGGGCGAAATCGCCAGCATCTGGCGTGCGGGCTGCATCATCCGCGCCGCCTTACTGGGCGATATCACTGCCGCTTACCAGCGCAACCCCGCCCTCACCAACCTGCTGCTCGACGATGCTTTCCGCGGAAACGTCGAGAGCCGCCAGGCCGACCTGCGCACCGCCATCCAGACCGCCATCAGCCTGGGGCTGCCCACCCTGGCGCTCAACAGCGCCCTCTCCTACTTCGACGCCTACCGCAGCCAGCGCCTGCCCGCCAACCTCACCCAGGCCCAGCGCGATTTCTTTGGCGCTCACACCTACCGCCGCATCGACATGGACGGCGTCTTCCACAGCGAGTGGGTCAAAGCGGACTGACAATATCAGCGAATATCAGCAGGTCACCCCGCTGATATTCGCTGGTCGCCATTCCTTTTTATCCTTTATATGTAGGGTCTCCTCACCTACACGTAATTTCTTCTAATTAATCTTGCATACCGGCTGGATTCGTGCTAAAATCACCCTGCTTATCGTTGTACCCATATTGTCGGCGTTGAAAAGTGGGCTTCCCCCACTTTTCTTGTTGTAAGAGGTCTATTGTTCGGGAGTCAGTTTCAACAATGAAGAACGAGTTTGTCCTGGCCTTCAACGAAGTTTTGGAGGAAAAACAGCTGCCCAAAGAGATCATCGTCAAGGCGCTCGAATCGGCCATGGTATCGGCCTACCGGCGCGCCGTCAATGCTTCCAATGCCCAAGAAGTGGAAGCCAAGATCGATCTCGAAACCGGCAAAGTTACCATTTTCGCCGAGAAAGAAGTGGTTGAAGCGGTCGAGGATGTGCGCACCGAGTGCGCTCTCCCCGAAGCCCGCCGCTACATTCCTGACGCCGAATTAGGTAGCATGGTCCTCGTCGAAAGTACCCCGCGTGATTTCGGCCGGGTTGCTGCGCAAACTGCACGGCAGGTCATCCAGCAGCGCATCCGCGATGCTGAACGCCAGGCCCAGCTTACTTTCTTCGAAAAACAACTTGGCGAGACCGTCAGCGGCATCGTCCAGGCGGTCAACTCGCAAGGGCTGACCATCGGCCTGGAAATGCGCGCCGAAGGCAACATGCCTCGCAAAGAAATGATCGGCGGCGAGCGCTTCCGCATCCACGACCGCGTGCGCGCCCTCATCTCTGAGGTCAAAAACTCGCCGCGCGGCCCGCAGATCATCCTTTCGCGCACCCATCGCAATTTCCTGCGGCGCCTGCTCGAAAACGAAGTCCCCGAGATTTATCACGGCATCGTCGAAGTGCGCTCCATCGCCCGCGAACCCGGCGAACGCGCCAAGGTAGCCGTTTCGGCCACCCAACCCGGGATTGACCCGGTGGGCGCCTGCGTGGGTATCCGCGGCGTGCGCATCCAGGCCATCGTCCGCGAACTGCACGACGAGAAAATCGACGTGATCGAGTGGAACCCCGACCAGGCCCTTTACATCGCCAAGGCCCTCAGCCCGGCGCGCGTTCTGGGTGTCTACCTCAATGACAAAACCACCGGCGGCAAGACCGCCACCGTGGTAGTCCCCGAGGACCAGCTCAGCCTGGCCATCGGCCGCGACGGGCAGAACGCCCGCCTGGCCGCCAAGCTGACCGGCTGGCGCATCGATATCAAGAGCCTGCCCGAAGCCGCCGGCGACGCCCTCGACCACCTGCAGAGCGACCCGGCCTACGCGTCCATCGTCGAAGCCGAAGAAAGCAACATGGAGATGGTCGCCGGTTTGCTGGCGCGTAAAGCCGAGAACCGCATGCTCACCCCCGAGGAATACGACCGCATGACCCAGTTCGTCGACCGGGTCGAGCGCAAGGCCTCTGCCAAACGGGTTCCCGAGAAAGTCGTCGAAGATTCCCGCACCCTGGAAATCCATGCCGCCATGGCGGCCGAAGACCTGGCCCGCAACCTGCTCGACAGCACCCTCCCCGAACACGTTGCCTACACCCTCCAGGAAGCCGGTTACCCCACCGTGGGCGACCTGGTGACCCAGATGGTCATCGAGCCCGACCAGATCCTCAAGCTGCAGGGCATTGGCCCGCGCGCCATGCAGGAGATCACCCGCCTGGTGGAGAGCGTCTATCACCCCGCGGCGGCTGAAGAAGCCGTGGAAACCGCAGCCGGCGAAGAAACCGCCGTGGCTGAAGCCCTGGCCGTCGAAACGGTTGGCGAGGAACAGCCCGAAGCCGTGGCCCTCGAGACGGGCGAAAGTGTAGAGATGGCCGCCCCGGCTGAAGCTACCGCCGAACTGGCCGAGGCAACCGCCGAAGCTGTCGAAGCCCTCGCCGAACCCACCGCGGCCGCCGAAAGCGTTGAAACGCCCACGGCCGAGGCTCCTGTGGCCGAAGCACAGGTTGAGGAAGAAGAACCCACCTTCGATGAACTCTTCGCCCTCAAACCCGATATCATCCCCGTCGTCACCGACGAAGAAGAAGAGGATGAGTCCGGCGATAAGAAGGGCAAGAAGAAGAGCAAGAAGAAACGCAGCTTCACCAAGATCGAATACGATCCCGATGCCGATGTCACCGTGGTGCGCAAGCAGCACAAGCTCGGTGATGGCACCTTTGAGTGGGAAGAGTAATCAAAAGGCATTGACCGATCTCGCGCGGCGCGCCTGCGCGCGAGATGGAAAGCACCGATGAGAGGTGGCTAAAAAGACGCAGAAAAAGTCAAGCATGTTCCCCAGCGCACCTGTGTGGGCTGCCGAGAAGTGCTCGCCAAGCGAACCCTGGTGCGCGTCGTGCGCACCGCTGAAGGGCTGCGAGTGGATCTGACCGGCAAAGCCGCGGGACGGGGTGCTTACCTGCATGCCTTACAGTCTTGTTGGCAAAAAGGCCTGAAAGGCGCGCTGGCGCATGCACTTAGAGTTGAATTAACCGAGCAGGACCGGGAGATATTGCGAGCATATATGGCTGGTTTACCTGATGAACCAACCCAACAGGATGAGACCCCCACCGGGCTTGAGCGGGAAAACGCGGATCCAGTATAAACTGCCATGAACGTTTGATCCTTTTCCGCCCAATTCGCTGATCGCCCGCCTGTCTCGCCGGTCCGCTTCATCGCTGACAGACGCTCTTATGAGGCTGATCTCATAAGGCTCACCACGGATTAATACGCAGGAGGTGTTTATGAGCGATAATGGGCATACCAAGATCGAACTCCCCGGTAACGTCACCGTACGGGATTTAGCCCAACGCACCCAAGCCAGCCCCATCCAGGTCATCAAAATTTTGATGGCCAATGGCGTTATGGCCAATATCAACCAGCAGATCGACTTTGACACCGCCGCCATTGTTGTCTCTGAACTGGGTTTTGAGGCTGTTCCCGAAACCCTCGAAATTGAAGAAGAAAAAGAAGCCGGCGAAATCCCGCTGTGGCGCCAGATGATCGCCAACGAGAACAACGCCAATCTGGTCAACCGCCCGCCGGTGGTCACCATTTTGGGCCATGTCGATCACGGCAAAACCACCCTGCTGGACGCCATCCGCAACACCAACATCGCCGGCGGCGAAGCCGGCGGCATCACCCAGCACATTGGCGCTTACCAGGTGGAGCATAAGAACCGCCTGATCACCTTCCTCGACACCCCCGGCCACGCCGCCTTCACCGCCATGCGCGCCCGCGGCGCCCAGGGCGCCGACATCGTCGTGCTGGTAGTCGCCGCCGATGACGGGGTCATGCCCCAGACCCGCGAGGCCATCGCCCACGCCAAAGCCGCGCGCGTGCCCATCGTGGTCGCCCTCAACAAGATCGACAAGATCGACGCCAACCCCGATTACGTCAAACGCCAGCTCGGCGATTTTGGCCTGGTCCCCGATGAATGGGGCGGCAGCACCCTGGTGGTGCCGGTGTCGGCCAAACAGCGCACCGGGCTCGAAGACTTGATGGAAGCCATCCTGCTCACCGCCGAATGGATCGAGATCCGCGCCAACCCCAAGGGCAAAGTGATCGGCACAGTGGTCGAAGCCCAGGTGGACCGCACCAAAGGCGTGGTGGCCACCCTGCTCGTGCAAAACGGCAGCCTGGATACCAGCGACACCATCGTGGCCGGCACATCCTACGGCAAGCTGCGCGCCATGTTCGATTTCCGCGGGCGCAAGATCCGCAGCGCCGGCCCTTCTACCCCGGTGCAGGTCATGGGGCTCAATGAAGTCCCTGGGGTAGGCGAAGTATTCACCGTGTACGGCTCCGAACGTCTGGCGCGTGCCGTGGTGGAAGAACGCAAGATCGCTGCCCAGGCCCGCGCCTCGCGCGTGCCCAAGGCCAGCCTGGAAGAACTCTTCACCAAGGTACAGGCCGGCGAAGAGCAGGAACTGCGCCTGGTGCTCAAGGCCGATGTGCAGGGTTCGCTCGAACCGATCGTCAATTCGATCAACGAGCTGCCCAAAGGCGCGATTAACGTCAACATCATCTTCGCCGAGGCCGGCAACATCAGCGAGAGCGACGTGATGCTGGCATCCGCCTCCAAGGCGATCATCATCGGTTTCAATACCCAGGCCGACCCCTCCACCCGCCGTATGGCCGAGGCCGAGGGCGTCTCGATCCGCCTGTACGAGATCATCTACCGCCTGACCGAAGACCTGGAAAAAGCGCTCAAAGGCATGCTGGCCCCCGAGATTGTCGAAGTGGTCCTGGGCAA
This sequence comes from uncultured Chloroflexia bacterium, assembly GCA_963752685.1. Taxonomy (GTDB): domain Bacteria; phylum Chloroflexota; class Anaerolineae; order Anaerolineales; family Anaerolineaceae; genus Anaerolinea. The sequence continues at coordinate 282,628 of CAVVZR010000001.1, forward strand.
AGCCGAAGTGCATGCCGTTTTCTCCATCTCCAAGGTTGGCAACATTGCCGGCTGCAAAGTCATCCAGGGCGAACTGCGCCGCAACGGCAAAGTGCGCGTCATGCGCGGCGAGAACAAGCTGTTTGAAGGCGAATTTTCCTCGCTCAAACACCTCAAAGACGACGTGCGTGAAGTGCGCACCGGTTTTGAGTGCGGGGTCGCCCTCAAAGGTTTCAATGATTTCGCCTCCGGGGATATCCTGATTTGTTACGTGATCGAAAAAGGGTAGCAATCTGTTCTGCGCCGGGAGAAGCAGGGGAATGATCTAAACATTCCAGGCGTCTCCCGGCGCAGGAAATCATCATAAAGTGAGGTTGGCATGCCCTCAAACATACGCATAAAACGCATCGCGGATCGGATTAAAGAAGACTTATCCGAAATGCTGGTTAAAGAAATTCAGGACCCGCGCCTGTCCGGGGTTAACGTCACCGATGTCAAGGTCGACCGCGAACTGGCCTTCGCGGACGTCTTTGTCTCCGCCGTCGAAGGCAGCGGGCGCAGCAAAGAAGTTCTTAACGGGTTGCAGCACGCCGCCGACTTTCTGCGCTCGGCCCTCGCCACCCGCATCGACCTGCGCGTTTTCCCCCGCCTGCGCTTCCACTGGGACCCGACGCCCGAACGCGCCGACCACATCGAGCGCCTTTTATCTTCCCTGCGCGATGAACCGAGCTCCGCTCCACCCGAGGATGACGACACCGCCGATGAATGAAGACCTGCATCGCCAGATCGCCGCGGCGCTGCATCAGGCTCAGCGCATCGTGGCCGTCTCGCACGTCCGCCCGGACGGCGATGCGATTGGCTCATTGCTGGGTTTTGGTCTCAGCCTGCAGGCCGCCGGAAAACATGTGGATATGCTCCTCGCCGACGGGGTTCCCGCCAGCCTGCGCCACCTGCCCGGCAGCGCGCAAGTCATCCGCCAGGCTCAAGGTGAATACGACCTCGCCGTGGTCCTCGACAGCTCCGATCTGCCGCGCACCGGCGACGCGCTCGGCCAGCGTGAGGTCGATATCAACATCGATCACCATATCACCAACCTCAATTTTGGCCGGCTCAACCTGGTAGACCCGCAAGCCGTGGCCACCAGCGCCATCCTGGCAGAATTCCTCCCGGTTTGGGGCTTTCCGATTAAATCTGATGCCGCTGCAGACTTGCTTAGCGGGATTATCACCGATACAATAGGATTTCGGACATCCAATATGACCCCCACCGCCCTGCGCCTGGCCGCCGGGTTGATGGAGCTGGGCGCCGATTTGCCCGAATTGTATCGCGCTGCCCTGGTGCAACGATCGTTCGAAGCCGCCCGCTATTGGGGCCACGGTCTCGAACGCCTCCAGCGGGATGGCCGCTTGATTTGGACCTCATTATTGTTAGCCGATCGCCGGGCAGCAGGGTATGGTGGCAATGACGACGCCGATTTGGTAAATTTTCTCAGCTCCACCAACTGCGATGTTGTCATCCTGTTCAATGAGCAAAAGGGTGATCGGGTCAAAGTCAGTTGGCGCGCGCGGCCTGCCCTGGATGTCTCCAACCTGGCGCTCCACTTCGGCGGCGGAGGTCATCCCGCCGCGGCCGGGGCAGAAATTCCCGGAAGCATCGCCGATGTGCAGGAGAAAGTGTTAGCAGCCACGCGGGCCTTCCTCGCCGCTCAACCCGGCGCGGAGAGCCAATCTACACAACAATCAGAGGTCGCCTGACCTCTTAACCGGTACGCGGTCATAAAATTTGCGGCGGGCGCCGCATGGGGAGTAGAAGCTGTAGCATGAATGACAACCAGGTAGACGTCAGAAACGCAATTTCTGGAGTGCTGGTTGTGGACAAACCCGTCGGGCTTACCAGCCATGATGTGGTTCAGGTTGTCCGCAAAGGCACCAACATCCGGCGAGCCGGTCACACCGGCACGCTGGATCCACGCGCATCGGGGGTCCTGGTCATATTAGTTGGCCCGGCGGTGCGGTTAAGTGAATATGTGTCGGCATCCGATAAGCGCTACCAGGCTATCTTGCACCTGGGCGCCACCACCGATACGTATGACGCCGAGGGGAAGATTACCAGCTCCCGACCGGTGGATAACATAACCGAGGAACAGTTCGAGGAGGCCCTGCAGAAATTCGTCGGTAAGATCGAACAGGTTCCCCCGCCTTATTCCGCGGTCAAGGTCAAAGGCCGCAAGGCCTATGAGATGGCTCGTAATGGCGAAGAAGTAGATCTTGCCCCGCGCACCATCACCGTCTACAGCCTGGAGCTGCTGGAATGGGCACCGCCGGAAGCGGTCATCGATGTCTACTGCTCATCCGGCACCTACGTGCGCTCGCTGGCCTACGATCTGGGCGAAGCGCTGGGCTGTGGTGCGCACCTCGTGGGCCTGCGCCGCACCAAAAGCGGGCGCTTCACCCTGCGAGATGCCGTGCCCCTGCGCAAGCTCAAGGACGCTTTTGAGGATGGCAACTGGTACCAGTATCTCATCCCGGCTGCCGAAGCCCTTTCGGATTGGCCCGCGGTAGAATTGAGTGAAGAAGATATCGACACCATTCGTCACGGTCATCGCGTCCCCGCGCCGCCCGACAGCCCCATCCAGGCGCGCGGGATCAGCTCGATGGGTGAATTGATCGCTTTGCTGGATTTCGACGCCGAAACCAACGAATGGCAGCCGAAAAAAGTATTTTTTACTTAGAACCTATCCAGAGAATATGGCCTGGCTTTTCCCATTCCCTCTTGCTCCCCTTCCGTTTCGGGAGTGGCCAGGGAAAGGCCCTTGATTTTTCGGATAGAAATTTAGCTTTGAACCGTCCAGATCACCGCCCCGCGGCTCTGGGGTAAACCATATTTTGAACTGCGTTTCGGCGTCTACTCGCCGGAACGCAGTCGTAAAATAGAGAGTTGCATGCAACATTATCGAACGCTAGAGGGGTTGCATCTATCCGGCGCGTGGGTCACGGTCGGCACTTTTGACGGAATCCACCGCGGTCACCAGGCTTTATTGGCTCAAATGGCTGCCGGCGCGCACACCGCAGGTCTTCCGGCGGTGGTGGTCACCTTTTTTCCCCACCCGGCCGTGGTTTTGCGCGGCCTGGAAACGCCCTATTACCTCACCTCACCCGACGAACGCGCCGAATTGATTGGCCAGGCCGGCATCGACCAGGTCGTCACCCTCGAATTTACCAGCGCCCTGGCAGCGCTGAGCGCGCGCGAATTTATGCAAATGCTGGTGGGCCATCTCGGCCTGCGCCAGCTGTGGGCCGGTTATGATTTTGCTCTCGGCCGCAACCGCGAGGGCAATTTACCGGCGCTGCAGGCCCTGGGCCTGGAACTGGGCTACAGCGTGCACATCGTCGACCCCGTGGCACAAGGCGACCGGCCGGTCTCATCCAGCGCGGTGCGCGCCCTGCTCGCCGAAGGCCAGGTGCGCGCCGCCGCCGAACTGCTCGGGCGGCGCTACAGCGTGGATGGGCCAGTGGTTCACGGCGACGCGCGCGGCCGCACGATTGGTTTCCCCACGGCGAACATCCAGGTTTGGCCCGAGAAAATCCTCCCGGCCAACGGCGTCTACGCCTGCTGGGCCATGCTGGATGGCCACCCTCTGCCGGCGGTCACCAACATTGGGGTGCGCCCTACTTTTGGCACCCTCCCGCCTCTGCCGCGCGTCGAAGCCTACCTGATCGATTTCCACCTCGATCTGTACCAAAAACAGCTCGGGCTGCAGTTCGTCGAACGCCTGCGGCCTGAACAGCGCTTTGAATCCGTCGAAGCCCTCGTCGCCCAGATTCAAGCGGATGTCGTCCATGCCACGGAGATCCTCGCCGATGAGCCCTAAACGCGATATTTACCTGCTCGACCCGATGAACCTGCCCCCCGAGACCATCGCGGTGGCCTTCGCCAAAACCTCTCGCTCGCCCAATTCGTTCCGCCAGATCGCCGCCGAACTGAATGAAGAAAAAAGCAGCGAGTTCCACGAGAAGTGGGTGGTGGGTTACGGGCATGCTTCCGTCGCCGAACACGCCGTGCTGCACATCGCCGCTGAAAACGTCTCGCGCCTGGCCGTGGAGTGCCTCGAATCCAACCGCCTGGCCTCCTACACCGAAAAGTCCACCCGCTACCAGAAATGGGGCGCCGGAAGATTTCTTCACCCCGCCCGAACTGGACGGCCACCCCCTGCGCGCGCTGTACGAAGACACCCTGCGCCTGCTCTTTGAAACCTACCACCAGACCCTGGCGCCGGTCAAAGAGGTCATCGCCGCGCAGACGCAGCGCAAAGACGGCGAAAGCGACGCGGCCTTTGACCGCCGCATCCGCTCCGATTACGTGGATGTCTGCCGTTTTCTGCTCCCCGCCGCCTCCCTGGCCAACCTGGGCATCACCATCAACGCCCGCACCCTCGAACACGCCCTGCGCAAGATGTACTCGCATCCGCTGGCCGAGGTGCGCGAGGTGGGCGCCGAGATCAAACAGGCCGCCGACGCGCGCATCCCCACCCTGATCAAGTATGTCGACCGGGTCGCCTATCTCGAAGACACCGCCCGCGACCTGAGCGCTGCCGCCGCCGACCTGCCGCCGGCCAATCCCGACCAGGATTGGTGCACCCTGACCGCCTGCGACCCGGCCGGCGAGCAGCGCGTTCTGGCCGCCGCCCTCTACCGTTTTGGCAATTTCAGCTTCGCCCAGGCGCTGGAGCACGTCCAGCGCGCCACCCCCGCCGAGCAGCAGGCCCTGGCCGCCAGGCTGCTGGGCCGGCGCGGGCGCCACGACATCCCCCTGCGCGAGCTGGAATATGCCGCCTACACCCTCGATCTGCTCCTCGACCAGGGCGGCTACTTCGAGCTCAAACGCCACCGCATGATGACCCAGACCCCCCAGCCCCTCTCGACCCGCCTGGGCTATGCTCTCCCGCGCGCCATTAGCGACGCCGGCATGGAGGCGCCCTACCGCGCCGCGATGAACGCCGCCCACGCCGCTTTCTGCCGCCTGGAGCCGGTTCTGCCCCACGTCGCCGCCTACGTCGTCCCTAACGGATACAACCGCCGCGTGCTCATCGAAATGAACTTCCGCAGCGCGCTGCACCTCGTCACCCTGCGCGGGGCGGCCAACGCCCATTTCTCCATGCGCCGCGCCGCTCAGCGCATCGCGGATGAAATTTGCGCCGTTTCACCCCTGCTCGGCCAATACATCCATATTGACACCGCCGAAAGCTGGCAGTCGGTGGAGCAAAACTACTTTACCGCCACCGCCGTAGTCCCGAACGACGCCGCGCCGCTGCGATGAGGCTGTTCCTCTCCCTTTTCTGGAATTACGATCACCACCGCCTGCGCGCACTGTGGCGCATGGGTTTGCAGGTGGCCGTGATGGCATTGCTGGTCGGCTTGAGCCAGCTGCCCCTCTTCGGGCTCACCATGCTCTTCCCCGGCGTAATCAGCGACAACCTCCAGATCATCTTGAGCACCCTGGCCATTCTGCTGGCGATCCTGGCCAGCATCGCCCTGGCCGCCCGCTTTCTCGACCGGCGCCCGTTCCGCGCCTACGGCTTTCATTTTTCGTCGGGCTGGTGGGCTGATTTTGGCTTTGGCCTGGCCCTGGGCGCCGGCCTGATGATCCTCATCTTTCTGGCTGAAATCCGCTGCCGGCTGGGTAACCCCCGTGGATTTTTTCACCGACGGAGGCAATTCTTTTGCCGCCGCCCTGCTCACCCCCATCGTGCTTTTTATCTGCGTCGGCATCCAGGAAGAAATCACCACCCGCGGTTACCTGCTGCGCAACCTGGCCGAAGGCCTGCACGGTCTGCGCATCCCCCCGCGCGCCGCGCTGATCATCGCCTACCTGGCATCTTCCGTTCTCTTTGGGCTGCTGCACACCGGCAACCCGCACGCCTCGGCCATCAGCACCCTCAACCTGGTCTTCGCCGGGCTGTTCCTCGGCCTGCCGTTTGTCCTCACCGGCGAGATGGCCATTTCGATCGGGCTGCACATGGCCTGGAACTTCTTTCAGGGCAACGTTTTTGGCTTCCCAGTCAGCGGCACATTCTCCGGCCCCAGCTTCATCGCCATCCAGCAGAGCGGCCCGCAGTGGGCCACCGGCGGCGATTTTGGCCCCGAGGCAGGGCTCATCGGCCTGCTGGCCATGCTCCTCGGCAGCCTGATCATCTTCGCCCGCCTGCGCGCCCGCGCTCCCCTGGCGCTGCACCAGCAGCTCGCCGACTACCAGCCCGCTCTGCCACAGCCCCCACTCCCACCCGAGTTGGCCGCGCCTCCTCTTCCGTAAGGTTAAGGGTTCGCACCTCACGCTGGCCGTAGGGCAGTAACCCGTCCTCTGCCTCTCCGTGTTTCGTGGTAAAAATATAGCATGACCAGCCCTGCACCCACCCCCTTTGTCACCCAGGCCGACCTGCTCGCCAGAATCCGCGCGGCACGGGCGGACCTGCTGGCTGTCCTCGACCAGGCGCCCCCGGAGAAGCGCGACCTGCCCGCCACCCTGGGAGAATGGTCGCTCAAAGACACCCTCGCCCACCTCAACTTTTGGGGCGGCCAACTGGTCACCCTGCTCTACCAGCTGCGCGCCGGGGCGCCGCTCACCACCCTCTCGGTGAACCCCGCCCTGGATGTGGACGCCCAAAACCGGCGCTGGTTCGAGCAGGGCAAGGACCGCCCCTGGGAGCTGGTCTGGACCGATTTCATCGGCCTGCATAACCAGATGCTGCGCCGCGTGGCCGAATTTAGCGACGCCGAGTTGAACAATCCCCGCCTGCACCCCAAGCTGCGCGGCAAGCCCCTCTGGCAATGGATCGAAGCCGACACCTACGACCATGATGCCGAGCACGCCGCCGCCATCCGCGCCTGGCTGGAGCTGCCCTGAGGCCGCCAATCCCTGCCTCCCCGGCACGCTTGTTGCAATCTTCTCCTGTGGAACTTCCCAACCAACCCCGGCGTCTAAAGCATGCCGGCCTTTCGCGAGGATTCTCCCCGCGCGGTTTCGGTTTTGCGGGGCGCACTTGCGTCCGGCAGCTCACTTTAGCTATCCGCCGCTATTTATGCTAAAATCGATCCAGGATTATGACAAAACCAATTGATTCCATCCCAGGCGACGACGACATCGAAAACACCCCCGGCCGCCGGCTGCGCCGCTTGATCGAATCGGCCGAACAATCTGAGCAGGAAGCCGGCGAGCAGCCCCTTCCCTCGCAAAGTGGGGATGTGCCTTCGCCCCTCGTCGGCCCCTCGTTGGAGAGCGAGCCTCCCGAAGAGCCTGGCCCCGCCGCGCTGGCAGCCCAGGCTGCCGGTGAGGTCGCACCGGACGATGACTTCATCCCTCCGCTCGCTCAAACCCCCGCCGCTGCCGAGGAGGATGATTTCATTCCACCCATCGTCGAGCATCACAGCGCCGCCTCCGAAGCCCCCACCATCCCGCCCCTGCACCTGACCGCGGCTGACCCGCTGAAAAACTCACCCCTGGATGACCGCGGCGTGCCCATCCCCCTGGATGCGACCCCGCCCGCTCACCGCCGGCTGCCCGCCGAGGAGCAGGCCACCATTCCGTCCTTATCCTATCCCAGCGATCCGAACTCCCTGCCGCGCCAGGTGGATGAGGTCGACCCCAATTCTACCCAGGTGACCCCCTCGGCCTACCAGTCGCCGCCCTCGGCCGGAGCGCCGCCGCTCAGCTCCACCCAGCCCACCCGGCCGGTGGCCTCTCGCCCCTCCGCCTACCAGTCTTCAGCCAACCCGCCGCGCCGCACCATCGTCGCCTACCCGCCCCAACCGGCTGCCCAGCCTCCGGTACGCGAGCAGACCCCCCCGCGGCGCGGCAACCGCCCTCCGCCGGCTGCCCCGGCCGCCCCGGCCTGGCGCAAAGGCATGGGCTGCCTCTTGCGCATGACGCTGATCTTCATCATCGTCGCCATCGTCATCGCCGGCGCGGCGGCCACCTTCCTGGTCTTCCAGTATTTTTCCATCGCCCGCACCCTCCCGGATATCTCCGGGCTGAGCGATAAAGCCTCGCAGTTCGAAACCACCCGCATCCTCGACCGCAACGGCAACACCCTCTACGAGATCCTCGACCCCAATGCCGGCCGGCGCACCTACGTGCCCCTCGAGCGCATCTCGCCCTACCTGGTCGCCGCGACCATCGCCACCGAAGATAAAGAGTTTTACAACCATCCCGGCTTCGACCCGGTGGCCATCGCCCGCGCCTTCTGGCAAAATTACACCACCGGTGAAATCACCTCCGGGGCGTCCACCATCACCCAGCAGCTCGCCCGCATGCTGCTGCTGACCCCCGAGGAAGCCTCGGAGCGCTCTTACCAGCGCAAGGCCCGCGAAATCGTTCTCGCCGCCGAGCTAACCCGCCGCTACAGCAAGGACGACATCCTCGAGCTGTTCCTCAACGAAAACAACTACGGCAACCACACCTACGGCATCGAGGCCGCCTCCGAAACCTATTTCGGGACCACTTCCGATAAACTCAACCTACCCCAGGCTGCCTTCCTGGCAGGCCTGCCGCAGGCCCCCTCGGTCTACGATATCTTTACCAACCGCGACGAAACCCTGCGCCGCCAGAAGCAGGTGCTGGTGCTCATGTACCAGCTAAGCAAAGATAAAAACTGCATCGAGGTTTCCAACAACGTCCAGCCGGTGTGCGTGGACGCGGCTTCGGCTACCCAGGCCGCCCAGGAGATGGAAGCCTACAACTTCCAGCCCCCCACCAACACCTACCGCTACCCGCATTGGGTCAACTTCATCCGTGCCCAGCTCGAGAAACTGTACAACCCGCAGACCATCTACCGCTCCGGTTTCACCGTCTACACCACCCTCGACCCCAGCCTGCAGGACCAGGCCCAGGAAATTGTCCGCCAGCAGATCGACAGCCTGACCGGGCGCAACGTGCAGGACGGCGCGCTGGTCGCCATCCGCCCCACCACCGGCGAGATCCTCGCCATGGTCGGTTCGGCCGACTTCTACAACGAGGCCATCTCCGGGCAGATCAACATGGCGGACGTACCCCGCCAGCCAGGCTCCTCGATCAAGCCGCTCACCTACCTGGCCGCCTTCGAAAAAGGCTGGACGCCTTCGACCCTCATCTGGGACGTGCCCAGCGAATTCCCGCCCTCGGGCGACCCCAACGACAACCGCGAACCCTACAAACCGGTCAATTACGACGGGCGCTTCCACGGCCCGGTCACCGTGCGCACCGCCCTGGCCAATTCCTTCAACGTCCCGGCGGTCAAAACCCTGCAGTTCGTGGGCATCTACGACGGGCTGATCCCCATGGCCCAGCGCATGGGCATCACCACCCTCACCCGCAACGATTACGGCCTCTCGCTGACCCTGGGCGGCGGCGAAGTCACCCTGGTGGAAATGACCTCGGCCTTCGCCACCATCGCCAACAACGGCCGGCGCGTCCCGCCCGTTTCCATCACCAAAATCGTGGATTTCTCCGGCAAGGTGGTCTACGAATACCAGCCGCCCGCCGGCGACCAGGTCATCCGCCCCGAACACGCTTACCTGATGACCTCGATCCTCTCCGACAACGACGCCCGCACGCCCATGTTCGGCGCCAACTCGGTGCTGGCCCTGCCTTTCGCCGCCGCCGCCAAAACCGGCACGACCAACGACTTCCGCGATAACTGGACCCTCGGCTATACCCCCGACGTGGCCGTGGGCGTGTGGGTCGGCAACGCCGATTACACCCCCATGGAAGGCACCTCGGGGCTCACCGGCGCGGCGCCCATCTGGGCGCAGTTCATCCAGGTGGCCGAGCAGGCCCTCACCGGCGGCAATCCCACTCCCTTCTCGCGCCCGGCCAATATCGTTGAACGGGTGATCTGCTCCATCTCGGGCGCAGAGCCCTCGGAATGGTGCCCTTCGCAGCGCCCGGAAATCTTCGCCGCCGACCAACCCCCGGCGCCTAAGGAAAACGACCTGTGGAAAAAGGTCAACATCGACACCTGGACCGGCCTGCGCGCCTCGCCCACCTGCTCCAACTTCACCGCCGAGAAGTTCTCGCTCAACGTCAGTGACCCGTGGGCCATCCGCTGGATCCGCGAGACCGACCAGGGCCGCGAATGGGCCTCCAGCGTGGGCTTCAACGGCCAGATCTTCATTGCCCCCGACCGCGACTGCACCGCCGACGATCCGCACCCCAACATCTATTTCGCCGGGTTGGGCGAGGACCAATCCATTGTGACCAGCCCGTTGGATATTTACGCCGTGGTGGATGCGCCCAACAACTTCCGCCGCTTCCGCCTCGAATGGGGCCTGGGCGACGACCCCGGCGAGTGGAAAACCCTGCTCGAAGGCGTCACCAATCCGGTCAAACAGCCCGACCGCATCTACTCCTGGAACCTCAACGACGTGCCGCGCGGCAAGATCACCCTGCGCATCTATCTCGAGAGCACCGATGATCGCTATGCCGAAAAACGCATCCACCTGAAAATCGACGCGCCGACGCCCACCCCGACCCCCACCACCACCCCGACGCCCACCCCCACCGAGACGCTGACCCCTACACCCACCCAGACGCCGACGATCACCGACACGCCCATCCCCAGCATCACCCCCACCCCGCCGGCCACGGATACCTCCACCCCCACCATCACCGTCACCCTGGGCGCGTGACCCCGGCTTTTTTCATCCGGGCCGGTTGGCTGCCGAAAAGCAGGTAACCGGCCCTTTCTCTTGCTACCCGAGGAAGCCGATGGAGCTCACCCACCCCGTCTAAAACTCAGCCGGGTAGACCTGCGCGCGCGCTTCCCAGGCGATCTGGCGCACCTCCACCTGGCGTATGCTGATCATGCTCTGGTAGGCCTCAAAGCCCACTCGCGCATGGGCCTGCGCGTCGATCGGCTGCGGGTCGAGCAGCTCCAGGCGCAGCGCCCCATCCACAAACAGGAAACAGTGCCCATCCACGCTGCCCGCCTGGATGAAATACTCCCGCCCCGCCTCAAACCAGGGGCAGGGCGCGGCCGCCACCAGCTTGTATTCCGGCGATTTCTCAATACCCACCTTGCCGTCCCACCAGCCCTGCACCCCGGCCACGTAGGCCGCTCCGCGTTGGTTGGCGCTCTCGTCCCAGCTCATGTTCCACATCACGTCGATATCGTGACTGGAGGGCGGCAGCACCCGCGCGCGGCAACTCACCAGCACGTTGCCGGGGAAATCCTGGCGGGTGAAGATCACCCCCGGGGCGGGCCGCGGGTTTTTGCCCCAAAAAGCCCCTTCCCGCGCTTCCCAGCTTGCGCCGCGCACTTCCCAATCCTCGGCCAGGCTCTGCGGGGTGATCTCGCGGGCATAGAGCACTTTTGACTGCACCACCCGGATCCGTTTTTGCATGATCAACAAATCGTCTGTCATTTTGATCCTCTCAGCGTTTTTTGGAATGGTTAATCTTACAGCAGCTTTGCCTTTCCGCGCCGCGCCGCCCGCCTGCCGGCCCATTTTCAGCGGCCGGGGAAGTACCCTCAAACCTGCTGCGGGGGCAATCATCTATCAATTTACTCTAAAATATCGTAAAATCCATCCGTCGCAAAGTACAGCCCGGCCTGCCCTGGCGCCGGATGATTCCCGCTCTACATTGGAGGCTATCATGCAAAATTCTCCTGCCGGTGTTTCTTCTCAGCCCCTTTCGGGCTCCCAGGGCGAACCCCGCGCCCTGCTCGAAGAGGCCGCGCGCCGCGCCGCCCGCCACCTGGATGGGCTGGAAGCCCGCCCGGTATTTCCCCAGGCCGAAGCCCTGGCCGGGCTGGATGCTTTCAACGAAGCCTTCCCCGCCGAGCCGCGCGGGCCTCTCGACACCCTGGCCCTGCTCGACCGCGCCGGCTCGCCCGCCACGGTGGCCTCCACCGGCGGGCGCTACTACGGGTTCGTCTTTGGCGGCTCGCTGCCGGCCGCCCTGGGGGCCAACGTGCTCGCCGCCGCCTGGGATCAGAATGCCGCCATGCAGGCCGCTTCGCCGGTGGCGGCACGGCTGGAGGAAATCGCCCTGGGCTGGCTGGTGGACGCCCTGGGCCTGCCGGCTGGCGCGGGGGGAGGGTTTGTCAGCGGGGCCACCATGGCCAATTTCAGCGGGCTGGCCGCCGCCCGGCATGCCCTGCTCAGCCCGTTGGGCTGGGACGTGGAGGCCCAGGGGCTGTTTGGCGCCCCGCCGATCAGCGTGGTGGTGGGTGAAGAGGTGCACGTCAGCCTGCTTAAGGCCCTCAGCCTGCTGGGCTTCGGCCGCGAGCGGGTGGTGCGCGTGCCGGTCGACAGGCAAGGGCGCATGCGGCCCGAGGCCCTGCCGCGTCTCTCGGGCCCTACCATCCTCTGCATCCAGGCCGGCAACGTCAACACCGGCGCCTTCGACCCGGCCCCCGAACTGTGCGCCGCCGCGCATGACGCCGGCGCCTGGGTGCACGTGGACGGGGCCTTTGGCCTGTGGGCAGCCGCCGCGCCGGCCCGTGCTCACCTGGCCGCCGGCCTCTCGCAGGCCGACTCGTGGGCCACGGACGCCCACAAGTGGCTCAACGTGCCCTACGACTGCGGGCTGGTTTTCACCCGCCAGGCGGAGCACCTGCGCGCCGCCCTGATCCACACCCGGGCCGCCTACCTGGCCGCCGGGGAGCTGCGCGAGCCGATGGAATACACCCCCGAGATGTCGCGCCGCGCGCGCGGGGTGGAGGTGTGGGCCTCGCTGCGCTCCTTGGGCCGCGCCGGCCTGGCCGAGATGATCGAGAGCGCCTGCCGGCACGCCGCGCGCTTCGCCGCCGGGCTGAGCGCCGCCGGCTGGCAGGTGCTCAACCAGGTGGAGCTCAACCAGGTGCTGGTCTCCTTCGGCGACGCGCAAAAGACCCTACGGGTGATCCGCGCCATCCAGCAGGACGGCACCTGCTGGTGCGGCGGCACCGTCTGGCAGGGCCAGACCGCCATGCGCATCAGCGTCTCCTCCTGGGCCACCACCGGCGAGGATGTGGAAAAAAGCCTGGCGGCCATCCTGCGCCTGGCGGAAAACAACTGACCATCCTCCACCTTACCCCCCAAAAAGCGCCTTCCCCAAAACGAAGGCGCTTCATTTATCGTGCTAAATTAAAATTGAGGGCTGCTCAAACGCAAGTAAAATATTTGAGGTCTACTTTTCCTGTTCGTTTTTCAATTCGGTGGGGTTCGCTCAGCGACCTCATTCCAAATTCTCTAAATCAGCAAGATCCTGCAATCGCCCAGCAGCTTTCTTATTCTTTTTCAAATTCTCAAGATCAATAAAATTTACTTCAACACCATCTAACTGAATTTTGATCCGATCCGGATAACAATCCACGAAATCAATCCCGGATACCGACAACAAAATATCGATGCGGTTGGGTGGATAACCAAGCTGCACTACTTGATCGGCCACTAAAAAATCATCTGCCGATAACTTAAGCGATCCCATGCCAAATTCCGCAAGTGCTTTCAATAAGGCCTGCGCGTTTTCGAGACTACGCTCCACCCACACATCCAGGTCTTTCGTATAACGTGGGTGACCGTGCAAAGCTACCGCGTACCCCCCTACAACCAGATAACGAACCTGATTAGCGTTTAATGAATTCGATAAACTCTTTGAAATCCAGGTTGAGCATCGGTGGCATCCTTTCCTTGGGAGGTTTTCCAGGCGTGATATTCACGCCGGATATCTTCCAATGCAGCGATGCGTGCTTCAAATGGTTGTTCTTGCCAAAAGGCAAAGTCGCTTTTTTGCTGATGGAGGTCAACTTTACGAACAACCAGCGCAATCTTTCTTTTCATATGGCAATTGTATTACAAGAAAACAAAATTGCGCAGAATGAGAAGCTCTTGCCCTCACCCTACGGGGTAATCAGCCGCTCACGCCCTTCTTTGTCGGTCAACTTCACCACGATATCCGCACCCTGAGCCAGGATTTGCACCCCGTTCCAATCGCTGCACTCCAAGTCCCCCTCCAAGCTCCTCTTCACGCCGGCTGCTCACCCGGCCGCCGGCCTTCGGCGCGATCACAGCCGCACCTGCCAGTAACCCACGTCCAGCCACTGGTTGAACTTGAACCCCACCGCCTCGAAATGAGCCGCTTTGCGCATGCCAAACTTCTCGTGGAGGGCCACGCTGGCCGGGTTGGGCAGGGCGATGCCGGCGATCAGCGTGCGGATGCCCATCTCTTTGAGCCGGGCAAACAGCGCCTGGTACAGCCGGCTGCCCAGGCCCTGCCCAAGCACGCCCTGGTCGAGATAGACGCTGGTCTGCGCTGCGTAGCGGTAGGCCGAGGGCTCGCGCCATTTGGCGGCGTAGGCATAGCCCACCACCCGCCCCAGCTGCTCGGCCACCAGCCAGGGGAAGCCATCCGCCAGGACGTGCTCGATGCGCCCCGCCATCTGCCTGTCCGAAAACTCGGCCTCCTCAAAGGAGATGCTCGTGTTGAGCACGTAGTAGTTGAAGATGCGCGCGATATCCGGCGCATCGCTCAGGCTGACAGGGCGGATCAATTCGGGCTGCATACTGGCCTCGGCAAGGAAAAGATTCTCGACAGAGGGCAATTATGCCATAAAGAAAAGCGCCCGCCAGGGGCGGGCGAGTTGTTTAGATTGTATGCAGAAGCTCAGGCAAAAACCGCGAACATGCAAACGTATTGATTTGTCCTAATTCACCAGCAAACTTTCACGATATTGTTCTGCCGGGGCTTCCTTCACTATATCGACTATATTGTCGTAATTTTCCTTCACAATTTTTTCGATTTCGTTAATATCAGCCCTGAAGAACTCTTTTCGATCATTTAGCCTGTTGATCCTGCCATGGTAAAAATGATCATGGAGCTTTGCTTCTAAAACGGGTGCATTATCAGAAAAGATAAGCGCATGCACATCAAACGAGAATGGTACCGATGCATCGCCTAATTCATCAATTCGATCCATCGGCTCTAATCGCCTCGTCATCCCGATCTTAAACACATTTTCACCAAATGCCCCAATATTGGAAATAACGTAAACATAACCGGCTTTCGCATTTTTCTCCCGATAATCAATTACTTTTTCTTCCTTCTCTAAATCTGCAAATTGGCTTTTCACTTCTTCAAGTTTGATCGATATCAGGCTTCGCTCAGATTCGTTTGACGCACTATCCAACCTCATAGCCAATTCCGAGATTGCCTGGATAAAATGCTTCTTCTCCTTGGCAATCCTTTCTCTGGCCTGTCGTAATTCCTGTTCGAGTTTTTGCTGTTCACGCAACTCTTCCCGTGCGCGTTTCTGTGTTTCTTTTTCTTCTTGCTTCTTTTGCTGGTATTCAAACGCGAGATACAACTCTTCGTATTTTAATTTCTTGTACGAATCAGCGATCCTTGCCTCCATGATTCGACCAAGTTTATTCAACGCCTCAAAGGATTTCTCTACTCTTTTTTCCTGAACTTCCATATTGTTGAACTTGACATTGTCGACACAATAATCACACTCATTATTAAATGATCGTAAAAGCAACTTTTTCATATCATTAACCATTTTCTTGCCTTCGGATCTACTGTTATTAACCGTCCAGTTCTCATTTGCCTGGACAGCCGATCCATTCTTTATCAATTGTTTCTGCTTTTCTCTGCAAGCATCCAACCTGCGTTTATATTCCTCGCTAGTTTGAAAAGCAAATTTTGGCTTATACAAAGCAAAGCTTTCAAGCAAGATTTCGTCATCCAGGACTATAATTTCGGCCTTCTTATTATTAATTTCATTCGATAATGACAATATTGCCGTATTTAATGAATCTTTTTCTTCTGACAGCTTGCTTAATATCTGTTGATACTCTTCAATTTTATTCTTAACAGAAATGGCATCACCGGCACCCATTTCATTGATCAATGCAAGAAGCTTTTCGTTTTCCTTCTTGATCGAAGAGGCTTTGAAAACATCTATAACACTCATTTCAACCTCCTGGTTTCCGAATTAATTGCGCCTTTAGTATTTCTTTGCCTTTTTAACACAACGCGAAACGTAAGTTGGCAAGAATGCAACTAAGGAATAAAAAATATCCAAACTAATGAAGTTGGTTTTTGCTCTTATGCTACTCCCCTTAAAATCAATTATACAAATTTTTTGTACCAAAGCAATCAAAGAGCGAACTACTTACTCAGTTCTTCTCTTCCCCCCAACCTCACTTCCAACGCTCATTTGATCAAATACTTGATCGCAAAATAAAACATCACTGCCACTATCACCAAGCCCCATAGCCCTGGCAAATAATAATACCAGGGGCGGCGAGGAAATATGCGCCTTGTCTGCAACCTGGGCATTGGTTCGGTTGGCAAATTCTTATTACCCAATATTTTCCTCATGACTGAATAGCCAGGCTTCCAACTCGCACTAACGATGGGCATGATCATCCCTGCGATTAGAAATAGAATGCTGAAAATCATTGACTTAAAAAGAATAGTCACAAAAACCCCTAAAAAAATCCACACCAAGAAAGCACAAGAAAAGCGAACATACTCTTTTGCGCCGAAACTGCGGTTAAATTGTGCCTGCCATTTTTTACGCCTTTCCTCAATCGATTCCACCCTGCCTGCTCCTTTCCCCCATACCCTACCTCGACCAGCTCCCGACCTCACCCGCTCAGCCCTCCGCCGGGCCGGTGTTCTCCAGGAAGAGGATGAAGTTCTGCCCGCCCACGGCGTTATCGGGGCGCGGGCGCCAGGGCTTGGCGATGATATCCCCCAGCCCGCTGCCGGTCACGTCGCCCATCACCGCCGCGTGCCCGCCCAGGTTCACGTCCAGGATGACGTGCTCGCGCCACTCCTGCCCGCGGCCATCCACGTTCTCCCAAATGTAGTAGCGCGGCCGGCCGTCGCCGGGCACCCCTTCCATCTCGCAGCTAAAGATATCCAGATCGCCGTCGCCGTCCAGGTCGCCCACGCACAGGCTGTGGTAGGCTCCGCGCCGCGGCTCGCGCGCGCTGTCCCAGCTGTAGACTTCGTGGCGCTGCCAGGCGCGTCCCTGCCCGTCCAGGTTCTCCATCCACCACACCTTGCCGCCGGGGATCTCCCCGTCTACGAAGACAATGTCCTGGTCGCCGTCCCCGTCCATGTCGCAGACCACGCTGATGGTGGCATCGAAAGCGAAAAACGGCTGGAAATCCGCGGGCGGTTCCGAGTTGGGGCCAATCGGCCTCACCTGCCAGCGCGTCCCATCGCCATTGACGTTCTCGAACCACACGTTGGTGCGCACGATATCCAGGTCGCCGTCGCCGTCCAGGTCGCCCACCGAGAGGCCGGCGTGCACCCCCGGGCCTACGTCCTGCCGGGGCCAGGGACCGCTGGGGTCCGGCGGGATCTTGTACCAGCGCAGGTTGTTCTGGTCTGACATGGTCAGGATTTCCACCCGCCCGTCGCCGTCGATATCCGCCGCGCAGATGTCGTGGACGCTGTTGAGCTCGGGGTCAAAGACCAGGCGGGTGAAGGGCACGTCTGGGCTGCGCGAGTTGCGGTACCAGGCCCCGCCCGCGACGAAATCCATCCAGCCATCCCCGTCTACGTCCAGGGCCACCCCGCCCACGTCCGAGGGCGAAGCGGCGCCCAGCAGGTGGCGCGTCCAGTGCTCTGGCGTGTCCATCTTATACCAGTAGATATCCCCCACCTGCTGCCCCAGGATATATTCCAGCCGCCCGTCGTTATCCAGATCGGCCAGGGCCGTCTGGGCGTAATATCCCTCGGGCAAACCCACGTCGATGATGTGGTGCTTATATCGATATACCAATGCAAACCTCCTTACCCCTTTTTGTGGACCATCCCGCTTGAATGGTCCCGCCTGCCGCTAGCTCCAGGCCTGCAGCTCGATCACGTTGCCCTCCGGGTCGGTGACGTAGCACCAGGTCACCCGCGCGCCGGTAGGCAGCTCCAGGGTCACCACCTCGCCCACCGGCTGCCCGCCCGCCGCCAGCACCGCCTGGCGCGCGGCCGCCACATCCTCCACCGCGAAGGCGATGTGCCCAAACCCTGGGCGGTTGACCGCCGTCCGGGCGCGGCTCTCCAGCGTGCTGTAATTGAAAATCTCCAGGGTCGGGCCGCCCTCGCCCCAGCCGGGCAGGCGCAGATGCACCCCGCGCAGGTGCGCCCCGGGCACCCCCGTGCCCGCCTCGAGCTGCTCGCCCTGCAGGTCGCGCTCCGGCGGCACCGGGGTGCAGCCAAATAACTCCTGGTAGAACCCTGCCAGCGCCCGCCAGTCCTCCGCCACCAGGTTAGTATGCACATATTTCACCGCGAACCCCATCATCCACCTCCTCAGCCGTCAGCCATCAGCCACCAGTCGTCAGCAACCGCACTCCGCATTCTGCAATCCTCAATCTGCAATCCTCAATCTGCAATCAACAATCCTCAATCCCCAATCCTCTTCCCCATTCCTCACTCATCATTCATCATTCCTCATTCACAACAGCCTCATCTGCTCGGCCTCTTCGAAGAAGGGTGGGTCGGCGTCCAGCAGGCTGTCCCACACCTCCGGGTCCAGGTCTTTGCGCTCGAACAGGCTGCGCAGGTGGCGGAATTTGAGCAAATGCCAGCCCTTGAGCAGCTCGCCCAGGCGCGGATCGCGGCGCAGCTTGAAGCTCAGCAGCCGCGCCCGGCTGCCCGGGAAAACCATCACACACTGGCGCACCGGCCCGGGCGGGTTGCCCAGCACGTAGCGGCTCACCAGGCTGGAGGCCATCGGGTAGAAGAAGTACACCTGGCCAAACATCTGCGGCGTCCAGGTGAGGGGCACATCCCCGCTCACCTCGAAGCCCATCCGCCGGCCGGTTTCCTCCAGCATGCGGCGCGCCTCGGCCAGGTCCTCGCGGCGCAGGGCGGGGGCCTCCTGGGCCATCAGCCGCCAGTGGCCCGGCTGGTTGGGCAGCTCCTCCGCGTAGGATTCGAGCACCGCCGCCACCAGCTCGGCCGGAGGGGTGAGCCCGCCGGCGAAAGAGGCGCATACCCCGGCTTCCAGCGCCAGGCGCTCGATCCCCGGCGAGCGCTGCAGCAGGCGCACCACCTCGCGCTCCACCCGGTCGGCCAGCGGCTCTTCCAGGTCGGCAGGCGGGTCGGCCAGCCACCACAGGCTGCGCTCATCCTCCTGGGATGTGCCGTCGAAGCGCCGCACCAGCCGCCGGTTGGCAAACGCCCGCCCGGTCAGCCCCTGGATGCGCGTCAGCAGGTCCCCGGCCGCGGGCGCGCCCTGCGTCCCCGGCGCGCTCAACCCGCCCCCGCGCGCCAGCCCTTCCAGCCCGGCCGCGTAGAGCGTCAGGTAAGGCGCGGGTTCGGCGCGCGCCTCCAGCACCTCGCGCATCCCGCCTTCAAACAGCTCGTCCGTCCCGCCGTTCTTCAGCCCCGCCTCGTTCGCCCCCAGGCTCCACAGCGCCTGGGCCTGTTCCTCATCCTCGCGCGCCGCCAGCCCTTCCAGCTTGAAGCCGCCCGCCTCGGCCGCGGCCAGCACTGCCGCCAGGAAGCCCGGCACCACTTCCGAGAGCAGCCCGATCAGCGGGGTGCCGGGGGCCAGCGCCTTGGCCAGCGCGCTCAAGGGCGTGTTCATCGCGTTGGCATGCCAGTTCCAATCGAAGCGCCGCCGTCCCAGCATGGGATGCATCGGCAGGGAGGCTTCGCGTCCCCACAGCCAGCCCGCCCACATGGTCGAGAGCGCCCAAAAAGCCTGGTTGGGCCGCGGGAACGCCGCCAGCAGCACCCCCGGCTTCATTTCCTCGGCCAGGGGCAGCAGCCCGCGCGCCCGCCCCGCGTAGAGGCTGATCCCGCCGGGTGGGGGCAGTTCGGGCCAGTGCACCAGCGGCACAGCCTCTGCCTGGCTGCACCAGGCCGGGATGGCCTCTTCCAGCGCCATCCACACGTTGTTCTCGCGGAACTGGGCCGGCATGCCCAACTGGCGCGGCCGCGCCCGCCCGCCCGGGTAGGGCCACAGCGAGCTGGCCGCGTCGCAGGCGCTGATCAACAGCGCCACCAGCAGCCGGCGCTGCGCCGCCGGGATAGACAGCCCCTCTTGTTTATTGATCAGGGTGGTCAGCGCGTACAGCGGGCGGTCCTGGTAAGCCGCCACGGCTTCTTCGGCGGCGGCGTAGTGCTCGTCTTGCGCCTCGGCCACTCGCGAAAGCGCCCGCGCGCGGTATAGGCTGGGATTGCCCGGCAGTTTCAGCCGTTCCAGGTCGGCGGCCTCCAGCGGGCGCTCGCCCTCGTCGTGGCAGTGCCCGCAGCGGTAGACCCGCGCGTAGGGCTCCGGCTCGCCCCGCCGCCATAAAAATGCCTCGGCCTGCACCGCTTCACCGCACGCGCTGCAGTGGGTCTGGTAGAGGGCGTGCATATGCAGCTCCAGCCGCTCGTCCCCGCGCCGCGCCGCGCCCAGCTCGGCCAGCGCCGATTGGAAATCGGCCGGCTGCGGGGCCGAAGCCAGCACCTCCAGCATAAAGGTCAGCACGGGGTTGTTCGAAACCACCACCACGCGCTGCCCCGCCCGCGCCGCTTCCAGGGCCAGGGCCGGGGACGCGTTCAGCGGGTCGATCACCCAGCCGCCCGGCGCGGCGCGTGCGCGCAGCCAGCCGCTCGCCACCCCCGGGGCCAGCGGCGGCAGGAAGCGCGCCAGCGGCAGGTTGGGCTCGCGGTCTTCACCGGGGATAAAAGCGACCGGTTGAGTATTCATTAGCTTTAGTATACCCAACTGCGTCCTTTTCCTGGCGGCCAGATTCGGCCGCGGCGTGGCAAATTCTGGCCGGCGCGGGTTAAGAATTTGTCAAAACCACGCGGCGGGCGGTTTTCGCCTCCTTTTTCTGCTAAAATCTTTTCATCTGTTGGATTATCTAAAGGTGTCGCTTGGCAAGCAAACTGTCCGCCGGTCTTCAAGGTTCTTTTTTTAGCGCTGCTCAGCCGGGCAACAACCGCTGGTGGACCTATGCGACCACCCTGGTTGCGGCTTTTATCCTCATGCTGCTCGCCACCACCCTGCTGCTCATCCCGCTGCTGCTGGCCTACCCCTCCGCCGACGTGCTGGCCATCGCTCCGGCGCCGCTGTCCCTGGTGGTCACCTTGCTGCCCTTTGGCATGGCCCACCTGGCCCTGTGGGGCGGGCTGCGCTTCCTCCACCGCCGCCCGGCCGCCAGCCTGTTCAACCCCGGAGGCGTCTTCCGCTGGCGCCTGCTGATTCTCTCGGGGGCCGCCTGGCTGCTGCTCTCGGCCCTGGTAGATCTGCTCCAGTCCCAGCTCAAACCCGGGCTGTACCATTTCAGCTTCGATCCCGCCCGCTTCTGGCCCTATCTACCCGTCGCCCTGCTGCTGCTTCCTCTGCAGACCTCCGCCGAAGAATTGATCTTCCGCGGCTACCTGCCCCAGTGGCTGGGGCTGCGCGCGCGCTCCATCTGGCTGCCGCTGCTCGTCCCCGCTCTCCTGTTCGGCCTGCTGCATACCGCCAACCCCGAGGTCACCCGTTACGGCTTTTGGCTCACCATGCCGCTCTATCTCGGCACCGGCCTGCTGCTGGGCTGGATCACCCTGCGCAGCCAGGGCCTCGAAATGGCCTTCGGCCTGCACCTGGCCAACAACCTGTACGCCGGGCTGGCCACCACCGTCCCCGATGCGGCCCTGCCCTCCGCCACCCTCTTCACAATGGATACCATGGACCCTATGCTCAACCTCATCCTGTTCCTTGTCATCAGCGTCCTGTTTGTCATCTTCGCCGAGCGGCTCCTCGCACGGGCGCCCCGGCGGGTGCCGCCGCTGATCGGGCTGCTCCTGCTCGCCACCGCAGCCCTGCTGACCGGCTGCGCCGCGCCCACCGCTGCGCCGACCACCACCGCCAGCCTGCCGCTGGAGCCCTGCCTGCTGACCGCCCCCGGCCTTTCGAACCAGGTCGAGGCGCGCTGTGCCAAAATGAGCGTGCCCGAAAACCCTGCCCAGCCCGGCGGGCGCCAGATCCAGCTCAACATCGCCGTGATCAAGGCCGAGAGCAGCAACCCCGCCCCCGACCCGCTCGTCTTGCTGGCCGGCGGACCGGGCCAGGCTGCCACCGAAGCCTTTTTGCCCCTCCTGCCTGCCCTCAACCGCATCAGCTTCAAGCGCGATGTGATCCTCATCGACCAGCGCGGCACGGGTCAATCCAGCCCGTTGAGCTGCGAAAACGTGGATGACAGCCAGCGCCCCCTCGGCCAGATGCCCACCCCCGCGGAAATGGCGGCCGAATTCAAGGCCTGCCTCAACAGCACAGACGCAGACCTGCGCTATTACACCACCCCCTACGCCATGCAGGATGTCGACAACGTGCGCAAAGCCCTCGGCTACCGGCAGATCAACCTGCTGGGCGTCTCTTACGGCACCCGCGCCGCGCTCACCTACATGCGCCTCTATCCGCAAAACGTGCGCAGCGCCGTGCTGGACGCGGTCGTGCCGCCGGATATGGTCATCGGCGCCAGCGTGCGCCGCGACGCGCAAAACGCCATGCAGGCCATCCTAACGCGCTGCGCCGCGGATGCGGCCTGCCAGGGCGCCTTCCCCAACCTGCAGGATGATTTCACCGGTCTGTTGAGCAATTTGGAGCGGCAGCCGGTCGAGGTCACCGTACCCGACCCGGTCACCGGGATCGACACAAAGGTGCAGATCAACGCCGAGGTGGCCGGCGCCATGCTGCGCCTGATCAGCTACTCCAGCGACCTTTCGGCCCTGCTCCCCTGGCTGATCCACACCGCCTCCCAGGGCGACCTGCGCCCGCTGGCCGGCCAATACCTGCTGACCAACCAGTCCGATGGCACGGGCATCAACCAGGGCGTCTTTTTCGCCGTGGTGTGCAGCGAAGACATCCCCTTCCTGCCTCCCCAGGGCGAGACCGGCGATTATTTCTTCTATAAAATCGATGATTACTGGCGGGCGGTGTGTGCCGAGTATCCCGCCGTTCCGCAGGCCGCCGCCGACCGCAGCTACCCCACCCTCGACATCCCCACCCTGATCATTTCAGGCGACGCCGACCCGATCACCCCGCCCGAATACGGCGCGGCGGCCGCCCAATATCTGCCCAACAGCCGCCAGATCGTGCTCAAAGGCATGGGGCACGGCAATTTTCACGTGGGCTGCGTCCCCAACCTGATCCGCCAGATGATCGAAAATGGCGCCGTCGACACGCTGGACGTGAGTTGTATCGAGCGCAGCGCCCCGCTGCCCTTCTTCCTCAGCCCGGTCGGCCCCGAACCATAAACCGCGCCGTGAGGCCGATGGCCTTGCGCACCGCACCCACCCGAAAAACCACAGGTATCGCATGATCTCTGTCAGCCACATCAAGAAATCGTTCGGCAAAATTACCGCCGTCAAAGACGTCTCCTTTAGCGCCGAAAACGGCCAGATCACCGGACTGCTCGGCCCCAACGGCGCCGGCAAGACCACCACCCTGCGCGTGCTGTACACCGTGCTCAAACCCGACAGCGGTTCGGCCACCGTAGACGGCTTTGACGTCACCCGCCAGACCCAGCAGGTGCTCACCCGCATCGGCGCCCTGCCCGATTCGCATGGCCTCTACCCGCGCCTGACCGCCCGCGAGAACATCCGCTATTTTGGCCAGCTCCACGGGCTGGAAGGCCCGGCCCTCGAAGAACGCATCCAGCACCTGGCCACACTACTGGATATGCTGGAATTCATCGACCGCCGCACCGACGGCTTCTCCAACGGTCAGCGCGTCAAAGTCTCGATTGCCCGCGCCCTGGTGCACGACCCCCAAAATGTGCTCCTGGATGAGCCGACCAACGGCCTGGACGTGATGAGCACCCGCGCCATGCGTGAATTTATCCGCCGCCTGCGCGACCAGGGCAAGTGTGTGGTGTTTTCCAGCCACATCATGCAGGAAGTTTCGGCCCTGTGCGATCACATCGTGGTGGTGGCCAACGGCCTGGTGGTGGCCAGCGGCACCCCCGATGAGCTCAAACAAAAAACCGGCCAGGAGAACCTGGAAGATGCTTTCGTCGCCGCGATTGGCTCGGAAGAAGGATTGGTCAAATGAAACGCGTCTGGATCGTATTTAAAAAAGAAGTCCTCGATAACCTGCGCGACCGCCGCACCATCAGCAGTTCGGTGCTCTCCGCCTTCATCACCCCGGCCATTCTCCTCGGCCTGATCATCGTCCTGGGCAAGACTCTCAATGTCAACCCCGAGGATAAGCCTTTGCGGCTGCCGGTTTCGGGCGCCGAGTATGCCCCCGGGCTGGTCAGCTTCCTCGAAGAGCGCAACGTCGAAATCCTGCCCGCCCCCGCCGACCCGGCCGGCGCGGTGCGCGAAGGCAGCCAGGAAGTCGTCCTGATCATCTCCGCGGATTACCCCGAGGCTTTCCGCAAAGGCCAGCCGGCCCCCGTGCAGGTCATCCTCGACAGTTCGCGCCAGACGGCGGTGGCTTCGGTGCAGCGCGTGCGCGGCCTGTTGAGCGCCTACAGCGGCATGCTGGGAGCGCTGCGCCTGCAGGTCCGCGGGATCGATCCCGGCCTGTTGAATGCCGTGTCCATCGGCGTGCGCGACGTGGCCACCCCGCAGAGCCAGGCCCTGATCTTCCTCAACATGATGCCCTTCCTGATCACCCTGAACATCTTTGCCGGGGGCAGCTTTGTGATCATTGACGCTACCGCCGGCGAGCGCGAGCGCGGTTCGCTCGAACCGCTGCTGATCAACCCGGCCAAACGCTGGGAGTTTGTCATCGGCAAACTGCTCGCCTCACTGCCCTTTGCCCTGGTGTCGCTGGGGCTGGTGCTTTTCATCTTTTGGATCGGTTTCACCATCGTGCCGGTCGAAGAATACATCGGCTTCCCCATGGTGCTCGACGGCCGCTCGCTGCTGAGCATTTACCTGCTCTGCCTGCCAGAAATCCTGCTGGCCTCGGCCCTGCAGATGCTGGTGGCCACCTTCACCCGCAGCTTCAAAGAGGCGCAGACCTACCTGGGCTTCTTACCCATGGTGATTGGCCTGCCGTCCATCTTCCTCTCCTTCACCCCGGTCAAATCCCAACTGGTCAACATGCTCGTGCCCACCTATGGCCAATCCCTGCTGTTCAACCAGATCCTGCGCGGCGAGCCCATCCTGGCACAGCACTGGATCGTGGCCACCACCGTCACCCTGCTGCTGGCGGTTATCCTCATCTTCGCCGCCATGCGCCTCTTCCAGCGCGAGCAGGTGCTCTTCGGCAAGGCCTGAACTCACCTTTCACTTTTGCAAGACTCGCCCCTCGGCCCCCAGCCGGGGGCTTTTTTAACGGTTGAAGACTATATAATATCAACATGGATCAGTCTGTGACCGTGACCAACCTGGCGGCTCTGCGCGGCCAGCCCGCTCGAAGTCTGGCTGCCCCAGGTAGCCCTGCTCGTGTATCTGGGTCTCGTTTTGCTCGCCTTTATTGCCCTGCCCATTCTGGCTTTCAACTGGCTTTCCCTGCCCGACCCCGGCTTCGTCAGCGGACCCGGCCTGGTCGTTTACGACGTCCCCCCCAACACACCCGCCGCGCAGCACAGCCTGCAACCCGGGGCGCGACTGAACGCGGTCAACGGCATTCCCGTCAGCACCGGCGCCGAGCTCAACCGGGTGCTGCGCGGGCTGGCCTTCAACGATACCATCACCATCCAGGCGGTCGGCCCCGACGGCGTCTCCATCCGCGCCGAGCTGCCGCTGGCCCGCCTGCCGGCCGGCCGCCCGGTCGCCTTCGTTTACATCCCCTTCCTGGTCAGCCTGGTGTACCTGGGCAGCGCGGTTTGGACTTTCACCGTGCGCCGCAATCGCCGCTCCGGGCAGATGCTCACCCTCTTCTCCGCATCCGTCGCCGTAGCCCTGGCCGGCCTGCCCGATCTCTTCACCACCCAGGCCCTCACCCCATTTTGGGCGCTGGCCCTGGCCCTGGCGAGCGGCGCGGTGATCAACCTGGCTTTCCTTTTCCCGCGCGAAGATGCCCTGCTCCACCGCCGCCGCAGCCTGCTCCCGCTCAGTTTTGTCCCCGGGCTGCTCCTCGCGGCTGCCACCTGGCTCAGCCTCTCGGGATGGCTGCCGCGGGCAGACCTCCCGCTCCTCTGGAAAATCCAGGTGGGTTTCCTCTGCGCCGCCACCCTGTTCACCTTCACCTGGATCGCCCTGCGCCGCGTGGGTGCGGCCGTGGCCACCGAACGCGAGCAGCTGCGGTTCGCCGTCTTGAGCGGGGTGGCTTCCTACGCACCCATCATCTTCTGGATGGTCTACCGTCTGGCGGCCGGCAGCCCGGCGGTGGCTCCCGTCGCGGTGGTGCTGCCGATGGCCATCTTCCCGGCGGTGATCAGCTATACCGTCCAGCGCTTCCGCCTGCAAAAAGCCGATTTTGTCCTCAGCCGGGTGGCCTTGTACGGCATCCTGGCCGTACTGATCGGGGTGGGCTACGCCTTGCTCGTCACCGGGCTTTCCCTGGTGGCCGGCCGGGTGGTTTCCACTAACAGCCCGCTGGTCATCGGGTTGATCTTTTTCATCCTGGCCCTCACCATCCAACCGCTGCGCGCCCGCATGCAGCGCACCATCGACGCCATATTCTTCCGCGGCGAGGCTGCCTACCAGGAACGCCTGGGCACCTTCAGCGGCGAACTCACCCGCATGGTGGATTTGAACGGCATCCTCAAAGTCCTGCGCCAATACGTTAACGACGCCTTGATGCCCAACCGCCTGCACATCTACATCCTCGACCCGCTCAGCGAAACCTACACCGCGGTTCGAGCCCGCGCCGGGGCCAGCTCCAGCGATGTGCGCTTCAGCATCTCCAGCCAGCTGGTGCAAACCCTCAGCCGCCAGGACGGCCCGCTCAGCCTATCCGACCCCGAAAACCTGCCGCCCGCATTCCAGGCCGATAAATCCCGCCTGGTTCTGCTGGGCGCCAGCATCTTCACCCCCCTCCCTGGACGCGAGCATCTCAACGGTTGGGTCGCCATCGGCGAGCGCGTCTCCGGCGAATCCTACACCGCGCGCGAATTGAACTTTCTCGAGGCGCTCTGCGACCAGGCTGCCCTGGCCATCGAGCGCGCCCAGGTGATGGCCGACATGGAAAACCGCGTGCGCCAGATGAACGTCCTCGCCCGCGTCGCCCAGGGGGTCAACATCACCCTCTCGATGGACGACCTCCTCGAGCTCATTTACGCCCAGTCCACCCAGATCTTGCCGGCCGATGAACTGCACATCATGCTCCACGATCCGGCCCAGGACACCTTCCAGTACGCTTTTTACCTGGAGAACGATGAGCGCCTGACCCACCTCGAAAACCGCCCCGTGGCCGCCGGTGAGGCTCTCGAACAAGAAGTCATTCGCCAGGGGCTGCCCATTCGCAGCAGTGATTACAACCGCGAATGCCAGCGCCGCGGCGTCGCCGCTCCGCGCCCCAACCTGTTCGGGTGGCTGGCCGTTCCGCTCAACACCGGGGCCGAGACCATTGGCGCGCTCAGCATGGGCAGCCAGGACCCCTATGCCAGCTACACCGCCGACCAGCAAAACGTGGCCCAATCCATCGCCGACCAGGTAGCCGGTGCGATCGTCAAGGCGCGCCTGCTGCAGGAGACCGAGCGCCGCGCCCTGCAGCTCACCACCCTAAACGAGATGACCCGCCAGCTCACCTCCACCCTGGATCTCGAGCCTTTGCTGACCAACATCCTCCAGAACGCGGTGGATATCCTCGTCTGCGAGGCCGGCAGCCTGCTGCTGGTGGATGAAACCACCGAGGAAATGGTCTTCCGCGTGGTGGTCGGTCCGGTCGCCAGCGACCTGGTCAACCGGCGCATGCAGCCCGGCAGCGGGGTGGTGGGCAAATCGGTCAGCACCCGCGAACCGATCATCGTTAACGATGTCACCCGCTACCCGCAGTGGTTCTCTAAAACCGACAAACAAACCGGCTTCATCACCCGCGCGCTGCTGGTCATCCCCCTGCAGGTCAAAGACAAGGTCATTGGCGTCATCGAAGTGATCAACAAACGCGACGGCTCACCTTTCAGCCAGGATGACCAGGATTTGCTCTCGGCTTTCGCGGCCCAGGCGGCCGTCGCTATTGAAAACGCCCGCCTCTACACCATGACCGACCAGGCCCTGGCCGCTCGCGTGGAAGAGCTCTCGGTCATGCAGCGCATCGACCGCGAACTCAACACCAGCCTGGACACCATCCGCGCCATGCGCATCACCCTGGAATGGGCCATGCGCCAATCGGGCGCCCAGGCCGGGCTGGTGGGCATCCTCGAAGAAAAAGGGCTACGGGTGATGGCATCCCAGGGCTACACCGATGAGCTGGCCGCCTTCCAGGAAGCCATCATGCCGGTGGAACCCTTTGGCTTGAGCGAGGCCCTGCGCGAGGCCGCGCCCATCCGCCGCCCGCTGAACCAGGCCACCCAGAACTGGCGCCTGCTCAAATCCACCGCCAGCCAGGTGATCGTCCCCATTCGCCGCGAAGGCAGCACCATCGGCATCCTGCTGTTGGAGAGCGATTCGCCCGAACCGCCTCAGGAAGAGCAAATGAGCTTCCTCGCCCGCCTGGGCGACCACGCCTCGGTGGCCATTTTCAACGCTCAACTCTACGCCGCGGTGCAAAGCGCCAACCTGGCCAAGAGCGAGTTTGTCTCCTTTGTGGCTCACGAGCTCAAAAACCCGATGACCTCGGTCAAAGGCTATACCGAGCTGCTCGCCGCGGGTGCGGTGGGCACGGTGACCGAAACCCAGACCAACTTCCTCAACACCATCCGCTCCAACATCGAGCGCATGAACACCCTCGTCTCCGACCTGAACGACCTCTCCAAGATCGAGGTTGGCCGCCTGCGCCTGGATTACAAGGCCATCGACGTGCCCGAAGTGATCGAGAGCGTGGCCCGCTCCACCCGCCGCCAGATCGACGAGAAGAAACAGGTGCTGGAGCTAAACCTGCCCGCCGGCCTGCCGCCTGCCTGGGCTGACCGCACCCGCCTCGAACAGGTGCTGGTCAACCTGGTCAGCAATGCCCACAAATACACCCCCGCGGGCGGGAAGATCGTGGTGGCCATCGAACACTGCCCCAACCAGTGGGACCCGGCCGGCGCGCCCGAGGTTCTGCATGTGTCGGTCAGCGACTCGGGCATTGGCATCAGCGAAGAAGACCAGAAAAAGATCTTCCAGAAATTCTTCCGCTCCGAGGACCCCAAAACTCGCGAGGCGCCCGGCACCGGCCTGGGACTGAACATCACCCGCAGCCTGGTTGAAATGCAAGGCGGAACCATCTGGTTCGAGAGCGTTTACCGCCAGGGCACAACCTTCCACTTCACCATTCCGGTCTCGGCATAACCCGCGGCCATCCGATCCGGGGAGCGTTCATGACACATCTGGCAGTTTATGGCATTGGGCAGGGTTTGGATGGGCGCGAGGCCGCCATGCAGGCCACACAGAAAGCCCTCGACCAGTTGGGCGCGCTGCGCCCATCCCTGGCCATCGCCCTGGTTTCCGAAGAATACGACCCGGCGGAAGTGGCCGCCGGGCTGGCCGGACTGCTGGGCGATACGCCCCTGTGGGGTTTCAGCACGGTGCGCCTCCTGGGCGAAAATGGCGAACAGCAGCGCGCCGTGGCCGTGGCGCTGATCTCGGCCACGGACGTCAAAGCCCAGGTGCACTGGTGGCCCAATTACGCCGCCGACAGCCAGGAGACCGCCCGCCAGGTGGTGCGCTCCTTGCGCAGCGACCTGGTCCTGCCGCAAGCCGTGATGCTCGCCGCGGACGGGGTCAACGGCAGCCTGGCGGCAGTCTGCGCCGCGCTCACCGACCTGCCCTCCACCATCGCCGGCTGCATGGCCTCCGGCGGTTATTCCACCGGTAAAACCTTCCTGCTGGCGCGCAACCAATCCGGTCACAGCGGCCTGGCGACCGCGGCCCTGGGCGGGCGTTTCCGCCTGGGCACCGGCGTGGCGCACGGCTGGCGCGACACCGGCCTGGTGTTCACCGTCACCCGCTCGCGGGATGTCTGGGTGCAGGCCATCGACGGCAGCCCCGCCGTGGAGATGTACGCCCGCCACTTTGGCCACCCCGCCCGCGAATGGGCATACCCGCCGCTCACCGACCTGGCGCGCCTCTATCCGTTTGGCGTGCAGGCCTATACCGGCAGCCCCGATCTGCTGCTGCGCTCGCCTCTGCGTGTGGAGGTGGACGGCAGCCTGCGGATGAGCGCCGCCGTGCCCGAAGGCGCCACCGCCCACCTGATGCTCGGAGATCCTGAGGCCTGTCTCAAGGCAATCGACCAGGCCGTATCCCAGGCGCTCCACGGCCTGGATTCGGCCCGGCCCCTGGCTGCCCTGGCCTTCATCGACCTTTCCTGGCTGCAGCTTTTCGGCACGCGCTCGCCCGAGGTGGCCGGGGCCATTCAAGAAGCCCTTGGCAGCATCCCGGTCATTGGCGCCTACACCCTCGGCCAGGTCGCCCGACCGGCATATTCCGTCACCCCCGAAATTTACAACCAGAGCATCCAGATCCTGATCATTGGCTATCAGGAATAGTTATGTTATCATCCCAGGCGGGCAATTCAAACGCTGCGCCTGCCAGGGATGATCCTTCACGATGCGCTCTTTCCACCCCGCCATTCTCCCATCTATGCTCCTTGTCCTCAGCCTGGCTGCCTGCAGCCTGGGCGCGCCGGCCCATCTGACCGCGCCAACCCCTGCACTCACCCAGCGCCCGGCTGCGACCTTCACCCGGGCTGCCACCCGCCCGCCCGCCGCCACGCTCCCGGCCTCCACACCCACCTCAGCCCGCCCCAGCCCCACCCAACCGGCCCCCACCAGCACGCCGGACGTGCTCTCGGTGCTCGAAAAACACGATCTCGCCGTGCTTTCCCCGGCCAATATCAAAAACCTGCAGCTTTTGACCAGTTTTCGCCCCGGTCCCCAGGGCGCCGTCGCTCCGCTGCTGTTCAGCCCCGATCACTCCCGCCTGATCTTTGGCCTGGCTTCCGCCGATGCGCAGGGCATCGGCGGCGCGCCCATCTACATCTGGTCGCTGGCCGGCGGGCTGCCGGACCACATCTTGCAAAGCGGTTCACCCGCCCAGCCCATCCTGGCCTTCTCCTCCGACGCGGCTTACCTGGCCTCCGCCGGGGCCCGCTCGCTGCAGTTGTGGACCACCCGCGACTGGCAGCCCATCACCGCCCCACCCGAGCCGCTCTCACCCGCCTCCGCGCTGGCCTTCGACTCCTCCAGCGGCCGGCTGCTGGCCGCATCCGAGGATGGGCTGCTGCACGCCTGGGATCCGGCCGCGGCCAAAGACAACTGGTCGGTGCAGGCGCACTTCCCCGGCATCAGCGCCCTGGCTGCCAGCCATGCCGGCGCCTGGTTGGCCAGCGCCGGGCTGGACGGCGCATTGCGTCTGTGGAAAGCAGCGAGCGGCGAGAAAGAGCGCGATTTTTCCCGCAGCACCGGGGTGATCACCGCCCTGGCCTTCCTCCCCGACGACCAGCAGCTAATTTCTTACGCCAAAGATGGCCAGGTGGGTTTCTGGCAGGTCAGCGACGGCAAACAGATCGCCCAATTCCAGGCCTGCTCCAGCGGGCTGCCCGGCTGCACACCGCCCGCCTTCTCCCCGGACCGCCGCCTGATGGCGCTCAGCGACCCGGCCGCGGAAGCCGGGGCAGCTGTCTACATCTACGACCTGCAAACCCGCGCGCTCTGGTCGCGCCTCGACACATCCCCGCTCATCGATCCCACCCGCATCGCCGCCCTGGCGTTCAGCCCGGATGGGCGCCTGCTGGCGGTTGGCTCGCAGGACGGCCAGGTGCAAATCTGGGGCGTTCCCGGCACGCCTTTCACCCTCGGCGCGCAGTTGAGCGTAACCGCCGCCGGCGACGGTCTGAACCTGCGCGACCGCCCCGCCCTGGAAGGCTCCATCCGCTCGCAGCTGCACAGCGGCGAAACCCTCCACCTGCTGGAAGGCCCGCTGCTGGCCGGCGGCTTCAACTGGTGGCGCGCGCTGACCAGCGACGGGCGCGAAGGCTGGATCGTTGAAGTGCCCGAGTGGTATGAGATAGGAAAAACCCCATGACCCGTTATGCTTTTTACACTGCAGATGTCTTCACCAGCCGTCGCTTTGGCGGCAACCCGCTGGCCGTGGTGCCGGATGCGCGCGGCCTGGATGCCGCCATGATGCAGACCATCACCCGTGAGTTCAATTATTCCGAATCGGTCTTTGTCCTGCCGCCTGACGACCCCACTCACACCCGCCGCCTGCGCATCTTCACCCCGGGCGCCGAGCTGCCCTTTGCCGGGCACCCGACCGTCGGCACCGGCTTCATCCTGGCTGCCATCGGTGAAATCCCCCTGCAGGGCGCGCAAACCTCGATTATCTTCGAAGAAGGGGTCGGCCCGGTGCCGGTGACTATCCGCGCCGAAAACGGCATCCCCGTCTTCAGCCAGCTCAGCGCCGCGCTGATGCCCCAATTTGGCCCCACCCCGCCCTCCAGCGCAAGCCTGGCCGCCGTGCTCGGCCTGGAGCCTGCCGACTTCCTCGAGAACGAATATGCACCCCAGGCCGTCTCCTGCGGCGTGCCTTTCCTTTTCATCCCCGTGCGCAGCCGGGCTGTCCTGGCACGCACCCGCTTCAACCGCCAGCTCTGGGAAGATCTGCTGGCCTCTTTCTGGGCGCCGGAAATGTTTGTCTTCGCATTCGACCCCGAACTGCCCGGCTCAGATATCCGCGCGCGTATGTTTGCCCCCGCCATGGGCATTCTCGAAGACCCCGCCACCGGCGCGGCCGCCACCGCCCTGGCCGGTTATCTGGCCCGCCGCTCGCCCCAAACCGGCGGCACGCTGCGCTGGGTGGTCGAACAGGGCTTCGAGATGGGCCGTCCCAGCCTGCTCGAGGTGGAGGCTGACCTGCAAGCCGGGCAGGTGAGCGCCATCCGCGTAGGCGGCGCTTCAGTGCTCATCTCGCAGGGCTGGATTGAGGTTGGATGATTGTAGATCTATCCATAAGCATTTGGCGCTGAAATGTCTTGTATCGCTCCAGGCGGAATTGTTAACCAAAAAATCCCCGGTGAACCCGGGGATTTTTGGTTTTGAAATGATCGCGCTCAGCGCCCGATCACCGGCAGGAACATCTGGCGCGGGTCGCCCAAATACACCAGATAGAGCACATCTTGCCCGTAGATGCGCGCGTCCATCGGCGTGATCTCCAGGAAGTAAATGCCGTCCGCAGGCGCCACCCAGGTGGTGTTCACCCCGCTGCCCGGCCCGGTCGAGCTGAGCTCCAGGTACTGGGTCGAACCCGTTTCGTTCGAGAGGCGCACGTGCACCGCCGCCCCGCCGCTGCGCGAAGCCAGGAAGATAAACACCTTCTGGTCCTTGGCCGCGGTAAATTTCATCCAGTCGACGTCATTCTGGCACAGCGGGTGCGTCGCGCTCTGGTTCAACCCCTGGGTCACCGCCGAACTACGCGCCTGGTCGTTGTTGTCATCCACACAGGCGCCGTTGAGCGTGGTGCTGGCCTCGGCCGTCCCCGGGAAACCCTCCTGGTTGCTGGCCTGGTCCACCGCCTGCATCTGGAAGTCATATGCGCCGGGCGCGCCGATAAACCACGCCGAGCGCAGATAGCCGGCCGGTTTCTGATCCCACAGCGTCCATGCCCCGCCGTTGACGCGGTATTTGAACTCAAAATGATCGATATCGCTTTGCAGGTCCTGGGCCGTCCAATTGAGCAGCACCGCCGTGCTTTTGGTCTGGGAGGGCAGCGCATTGAGCGAACTGGTCGGCGCGGTCAGGTCCGGCTGCATCTGCTGGATCAACAGCCCGTTCGAGCCTCCGCCAATATTGGTCGCCAGGATATAGAAGGAACTGCCCACGGTGCTGGTCGTAGGATCCAGCGAATGGTTGAAACTGGGGTCAAAGATCGCCCACCAGCCGTCCGACGAGGTCGCGTCGCTGCCGAATTTTATCCAGCTTCCATTGTCCCAATCCGCGCTGTGCCAGTAGAAATCCACCTGGCGAATGCCGCCGCCCGAGGGGTCGTCGGTGACCCCGGCCTCAACCACGAACGGCACCACCGGCAGCTTCTTTGGGTCGTGGGGCTGGTTCAGCGCCACAGTTTTCGGCCGCACCGGGCCAGGCTGGGTCAGCTTCAGGCGGTAAGTATAGGCGCTCCCGCCCGCGCCGGGGTGATCCCAGGCGCGCACGCGCACATAATATGTCCCCGCGCGGGGCAGAACCGTGGTGATCAACGAGTTGCGGAAGGCATCCGCGGTATTGTTGGGGTCCTCGTCATCGTTGAGGATCAGCACGTCCCGCCCGTTAGCGTCCATCAAGGCAATAAACGAATCCAGCGGGTTGCCGGCGGTCATCGAGCGGGCATCCAGATCGATGGTCAGGGGCATTCCGGCGGTGCCGCTGAAGGAATAATAATCTGTGTCGCCGCCCGGGCAGATGCTGGCCGAAAGGGCCGCACCGCCCACCGTGATCGCCTGGGCCGAAGCAGGCGCATTGTTGTTGTCGGCGCAGTTTTCCGGCGGGGTGGTATCCAACCGCACGTCATCCACCGCCCAACCCAGGCCGCTGTTGTCCAGCCGATCTATCGCATCAAATTTAAAGCGCAGCCGGATGGTTTTCCCGGCGAATTGGGACAGGCTGATCGCCGGGCTGTCCAGCCAGATGATCCCCTGGGTATCGTCGCTCAATTGGTATAGATCCGCGTAAGTGGCCCCACCGTCGGTGGAAACCTGCACCCGGCGCTGGTCCCAGAAAGGTGTGGCAATGCGCTGGTTGAGGAAGGCCGCGCCTTCCACGTCGCTGTAATAGCGGAAGCGCAGGTAGTAGCTGCCGCTGGCCGGGATGCTGATAGCAGGCGAGGTCAAATCGCCGGCCTGGTAGGTGGCATCGTTGAAACTGCTGCCGGTGCTGAACACCCAGGCGGTGGTCGGGCCGCGCAAGGCTTTATCCAGCCCGGTCAATTTCCACAGCCCGGTCCCGCTCCAACCCGGTGCGCTGTCTTCCATAGCGTAGGATTTGGGCGCGCTGACCGCCGACCCGCCGGGGAGAGTCCCGGCGCCCACGGTAAATGCCAGGTCGGTGCTGTTGGTGCTGCCGGTGCCCACCGCGGTCACCCGCCAGGTGTAGTTTCCGGCGGGCAGCGTGCCCACCGACCAACTGTTGGTGTTGGTCTGCGGCATGCTCTTGACCGTTTGCCCGTTTAAGATCAGGCTGGAGGTAAACCCCGGTGCGCCTTCCCCGCCCGTCCAGGAGAGCAGCAAGGAATCCGTGCTGGTCGGGTTGGCCGGGTTGGGCAGGCTGCGCGAGTTGCCATCCGCATCCACCCGGTTGCCGGGGAAGATCAGGAATGGCTCATCTACCGGGTTGCTGCACGGCTCGATGGTTAATGAGGAGGTCAGGGTGGCGCCGATGCGGTTATCCGCCAGGTTGTAATCGCTGGCGTTGAACGTCTCGGTGCGGCCCAGGGGGTCCGAAGCATCCCGGTCATAGAGCGTGGCGCAGGTTCCGCTGCTCACCTGGATGGAGGCCAGCTTGTTATTCAACCCGCCCAGGGTGCCCGCGGTCACCTTGCCGGCGCCCAGCACCAGGCAGCTTCCGCTGAAATTCACATTGCTATACACGCCAACCTGTCCGGCGCCCGGCGCACAAGCCGGCGGAGGCGGCGGGACAGGCGCACCGCCGCAGGCATAATTCTTGAAAATCTGGCGCATGCCGGTATAGCGCGCCGCCCAGTTGCCCTCCACGTCAAAAATGCGCGCGGCCAGGCTGATCGGCCCATCGGGGACGCCCAGGGCGCACAGGTCCAGCGTCTTGCTGAAAGCGCCGTTAGCGTAGGCCGCGTCGCCCAGCGATTTCCAGGTGCCGTCATAATTTCCCAGGATCTGCACTTTGGTGATCCCCAGGTTATCGCTGGCGCTGCCGCTGACCGCCAGGGTGCCGGTGGTTACCACCGTGTTGGCCGCCGGAGCGTTCAATGCGCCTTGAGGCGGGTTGGAACCGGCATTGCCGGAGGACAGGTAATCATCGTCCCCGCCGCCTTTTTTGCCATCCTTGCCCATCGAGCACTGTGTGCCGTAACCGGAGTAGTTGATCGTCTCCGAACAGGTGCGCGGCTCCCCGCCGTTGTAAGGCACATCGCTGAACAGGATGCGCACCGAATTGCCCCAGGAATAGGCCGTGTTGGAGGGGGTGACGTAAACCATAAAATGCAGGTGGTGGTCGGTGCTGGCGCCGGTGTCATCCACGTTGCCAATATAACCGCCCTGCGGCACATAGGTCACCTTGGAGGTAAAACTGTCGGGCACGCTGCTGTGCGCCAGGTGGTAGTAGAGCTGGTAGGTGGTTGGGGTGGTGCTGTCATCTTTTAGCACCAGGTAGTTGGTGCAGTTTGGATCGCCGTTGTTGCAGGTTTCCTTATAGGCCCACACCACGCCGCCCTTGGAGGCCAGCAGCGGGAACATGCGGTTGCTCGCGTCCGGGTTCCAGAAATCGTAAGCGTAGCGGCAGGAAACTTCCGCGCAGGAGCCGTAATCCAGGAAATGGCCAACGCTGCCGGTGATCTTGATGTTCAGTGCGTTCGACCAGGGCAGTTTATAGCCGGTAAAGGTTTGCACCGCCTTGGGTTCCAGGTCGGCCGGGGTGGCATAGCGATCCAGCAAATCCGGGGTGACCAGTTCGGCGGGCAGATTGGCCAGCTCCGCGCTGAAGCTTTGGGTGGATTGGATGCTGATCGTCCAATCCGCCGACTTGCTCGTCAGCCCATTCGGGTTGGTGGCAATCGCCAGGCCGGGCTCGCGCCCAATCACCTCGCCGGTATCCGGGTCGCGCTGCTGCAGCCACAACAGCGCCGTGCGCCCGTCGGCCGAGTAGAATATTTCGTTGATTTCGACGTCATTGATCAGGAAGCCCAGGATATGCGGTTGTTCTTGAGACACCGCGGCGCTGAGCGCCTCGCGCAGAGCCTGTTCAACCTCAGGAGGCGGGGGGGTAGTTCCTTGTGCTTCCACCCCGCGTAATCCGGGGAGGAAAAGCACGCCAAATGCCAGGGCAACAATAAATACCAGATCCAATAAGCGCACAAACCGTTTCATTCCGTCCTCCAGACGCATGTTCCCCCCTTTCATCTTACCAAGTCGGTGGGTTTATCTCAAGGCTTTTTGCGGGAGGACGGCTTTACAATTCTGTTGGGTTTAGCGCGCCAGTTCTGCCACCAGGCTGTCCAGGGCCACTGGCAGGCTGGTTTGGCTGGTTTTCACTCCTTCATCGATCGCCAGCAGCCGGCGGTATATTTCTTCCAGCCGTTCCAGGCTGAAACGCCGGGCCTGTTCCATCGTCTTTCGCGCGACAAACTCGCTGCGCGCCAGCCCCCTGGCAAAATCAGCGGGGCCCTGGCCTTCATCGAGCATTTCGCGCCCGACGAGCAGCAGGCGAAACTGGCGGATGACCATGCCAAACAGATTGAGCTCGTCTTCCTCTTCCATCAATCTGTGTAGCAAGTTTAGTGCCAGTTGGGCGTTGCCGGTGGCCATCGCGTCCACCATCTGGAACACATCCGCCTGGCCGCCGCGTGCGGTCAGTTCGGCCACATCCTGGGCCTCCACCGCACGCTGGTAGTCGACGAAGGCCAATAATTTTTCGATCTCCAGGCTGGCGGTGCGGGTATCGTTGCCCACGTGCTCCACCAGGGCGGCAGCGGCCTCCAAGGAAAACTGCCCGCCGCGTTCGCGCGCCTCCTTGCGCACCCATTCGGTCATGCGCTGCAGCGAGGGCAGCTGGCAGAGCTGCAGATAGGCGCGCCCGCCGGCCTCCTCCATCCATTTGCGCAGCCAGTGATTGCGGCGCAGGGTGCTCCAGTCGTTGCGCTCGAAGTTATCTTCGATCACCAGCACCATGGCGGTCGAATTGGGCAGGCCATCCAGCATCTCGCGGAAGCGGGCGCGCGCCGCTTCGCTGGTCAATTTCGCGAACGGGTGGGTCAGCGCCACCATGCGCCGGTCGGAGAGAAATGGCATGGCGTTGGCCGCGCTGCGGATGGTCTCATCGTTGGCCTCGCGCCCATCCAGGCGGCTGAAATTCAGCTCCGCCATGCCCGGATCGCCCATTTTGGCCAGCATGCTCTCCAGTACGCGCCGGATGGCAAAGGGGTCATCCCCATGTAGGATGTAAACAACCGGTTTGGCTTCGCTCATAGCTCCAAATTCATCATCCGTTGAGGTTATCCGCGGGTGAGCACGTGGTGCAGCGGCACATCGCCGCGCATGCGGCGGTCGATGCCCACCACGCGCATGCCCTTCATCACCGCCGAGGTGGTCACGTATTCCTGCACCCACGGTCCGAGCGGCTGCGCGAAGATCATCGCCAGCGTCACCAAAGAAATAACGATCGGCCAGCGCTCCAGCTTGGAGCGCAGCCCGCGGCCCGTGCCGGCCATCCCCAGCCAGGCCAGGGTTCCGGCCAGCACCCCCGAAGTGACAAAATTGGTCCCGCAGTTGGGAT
Organism: uncultured Chloroflexia bacterium; assembly: GCA_963752685.1. Lineage (GTDB taxonomy): Bacteria > Chloroflexota > Anaerolineae > Anaerolineales > Anaerolineaceae > Anaerolinea. The sequence continues at coordinate 321,060 of CAVVZR010000001.1, forward strand.
GCACTGCCAGGCTGTATTCGCCGCCTTCCAACCGTTCGACCGCCTGCCGCGCCGCCGCCAGGATCACCTCGGTGGGCGCATGCCCGATCAACCAGAACCCGCTCGGGTCTGAGTAGCCTGCCATGCGCAGATAGGGATTGTCCTGGGCCATTAACTGTAAGGTGGCGTGTTCCAGCGCATGGTTGCGCCGGATCCGCGAGATTGGCCCCCAATCTAATATTGACATCGCTCCTCCGCTAATCAACAGGATAAGTGTCTTGATTGTAGCATCACCGGGGGCAAATTGGCTCAACCATCGTTCATCATCGCTGCCCGTTCCATCACCCCGGCCTGGGCCTGCCGCCGGAAGCTCCCGGTATCGATGCGCCCCAACATGACCAGCGAAACCACCAGCAGCCCCGCCTGGATGACGAACACGCCGATATAGCCGGTCAGCGGCAGCCCGCTCAGCGCGCTGAGCACATCCCGCAGCACCCCGGCCAGCAGCGTGCCAACCAGCCGCGCCAGGGCATCCGCCACGCCCCACGCGCCAATAAACAGCCCCACCTGGGCTGTGGTCATATCCAGCATCAGCGACAGGTTCGACACCGTCGACAGCCCGGTGCCCAGACCCAGCAAAACCACCCCCAGGTAGAAAACAACCTTATCCGCGATCAGCCCGCTGCCCGCGATCAGCACAAAACCGCCAATCGCGCCCCAGGCTCCCCACCGCGCCACCTGCTTTTTCCCCAGGCGCCGCTCCATGATCCCCGCGGCCAGCAGGGCTGCCAGCACGCAGCCGCCCCAGATCGAAGTGATGCGCGTGGTCGCCTCCACGCTCAACCCAAACGCCTCGCCGCCGTAGGGCTCCAGCAGCACATCCTGGCCCAGGATGGCCGCCAGCAGGATGATCAGGTAGAAGAAGAAATGGCGCGCCTGCGGGTTGGCCAGCACTCCGCCGATCAGCGCCTGCCAGGTAGCCCGCGCCTGGGGCGCCGCGGTGGGCTGGGCGCTTTTCCGGCGAGGTTCCAGCCCGGTCAAACCCAGCAGCCCCAGCCCCAAGGCGGCCAGGGCCACGTACTCGAAGGCCGTCTTGAGCGTCTCGGGAGAGTAATCCCGCAGCAGGCGGCTGAGGGTCGCCGCGGTGAGAATGATCCCGGTGATCATCAAGAACCACATCACCGAGACCGTGCGCGAGCGTCCCTCTTCGCCCGACAGCTCGGATGCCAGCGACAGGTAAGAAACGCTGGCCACATTAAAACCCATGCCCCAGGCCGCGAAAACCAACAAACTGAGCAGGAGCCCCAGGGCGGGCTGCTGCGGCATGACAAAAACCGCCTGGGGCGCCAGCGCCACCCCGGCCACGCACAGCAGCAGCCCCAGGGCAATATAGGGCGTGCGCCGCCAGCCAAAGATCGGGTGCCGGTCGGCGTAAGAGCCGATCAGCACCTGCATCGGCGAGAAAATATAGGGCAGGGATGCCAAAATGGCAACCAGGGTAGCCGAGATGGCCAGTTCTTTGATCATCACCCGGTTCAGCGTGCTGTTAATCGGCACGAGGGTCATCGCCACAGCCACGTGGATCAGCGACAATTGCAGGCGTTTCACCAACATTCCAGATCAAGTCCTTGTTTATCGATTAGATTTTTGCCGCCCCCACGGCAGGCTAAGTATAAGGCAAGCTTTTGCCAAATTCAAACCGTTGTAGGCGGTATGAGGGTTTGCTTAATATCATCGACGATCCACCGAGACCCCCTCATTAACCCCCACCCGGTATAAGCTGAGCATGAGCTTTCCCGGCGTGCGGGCCAGCCGCTCGCCGGCCTTCTGGCGGCTGCGGATCATTCTGTTTTGTCGGTATGCGTGGAATGGTCGATCCGATCTGGAGCCCGGATTTTCTTGAGAAAATCCTGCTTGGGGCATCGGATTGGCCGTCAGTGTCTGGCGAAAATCCCGCCAGCCATTCAATCTTCTCGGCTGGCGGCCCTGGCTTCACGCCGCGCCGGCCCCGCTTCCTGGGGCAGCAGCGCCAGGGTCAGGGCTTCGCGCAGCGAGCGCGCCTCGGCAATCTGCAGCCCCTCGGGCCAGGGTTCACCCTTGCGCCGCACCCCGTCGCGCATGGGGTGGATGCGCCGCGGAACGATTGCCTGGCGAAAGCCCAGCTTGGCCGCTTCGCGCAGGCGCGCGCTCATCTGGCCCACCATGCGCAGCTCGCCCGAAAGACCCACCTCGCCGATCAGCACCGTATCCGCCTTGACCGGGGCGTCCTTCATCGAGGAGGCAATCGCCACCGCCACCGCCAGATCGGCAGCCGGCTCGGTGATGCGCATCCCGCCAATCACGTTGACAAACACATCCTGCTCCGACAGTCCCACCCCCACCCGCCGCGCCAGCACCGCCGCGATCAACAGCAGGCGGTTGACATCGATGCCGTTGGGCGTGCGGCGCGGGTTGCCCAGGCTGGTGGGGCTGGTCAGCCCCTGGATTTCCACCAGCAGCGGGCGGGTGCCCTCCATCGTCACCGCGATGGCCGAACCGGCCACGTTAACCAGCCGTTCCGCCAGGAACGCCTCGGAAGGGTTGGTCACCTCGGACATACCCTCCTCGAGCATCTCGAACACGCCCACCTCGCTGGTGGCCCCAAAACGGTTCTTAACCGAACGCAGCAGGCGGTAAGCCTGGAAGCGGTCGCCCTCCAGGTACAGCACCGTGTCGACGATGTGCTCCAGCACCCGCGGCCCGGCGATCACCCCTTCTTTGGTCACGTGCCCGATGACGAACACCGAGATCCCCGAGGACTTGGCCAGGTCGCGCAGCCGGCTGGAACACTCGCGCACCTGCGAGACCGACCCCGCCGAGGAATCCATCTCGGCGATGTAGACGGTCTGGATCGAATCGACCACCAGCAGTTCCGGCTGCAGCGCGCGGGTGTGCTCCATGATCGTTTCCAGGTTGGTTTCGGTCACCAGGTAGAGCTTTTCGGGCATACTGCTGTCCTGCAGCAGGCGGCTGGCGCGCATCTTCACCTGGCGCTCCGACTCCTCGCCCGACACATACAGCACCACCCGCTGCTTGGCCATTTCCAGGGCCACCTGCAGCATCAAGGTAGATTTGCCGATACCCGGGTCGCCGCCGACCAGCACGATCGAGCCGGGCACCACGCCCCCGCCCAGCACGCGGGCAAATTCGCCGATCGGCACGTGCAGGCGCGCTTCGCTGTCGCCCTCGATCTCATCCAGGCGCACCGGCCGCGACTGCCCGCCCAGCCCGGTTTGCTTGGCCGCAGCCCGCGCCGGCGAAGGAGCCTGCTCGACCACCTCCTCCACCATGCTGTTCCAGGTGCCGCACTGCGGGCAGCGGCCCAACGCCCGCGGCGCGACGCGCCCGCAGGACTGGCACACAAAGCGAGTTTGTATCTTAGGCATATGTTCTATTATAACGTGTAAAAAAAGTCGCGGGCATGCCCGCGACTTTTTTTACTTTCTTATGAACCGATTTCCACGGCCTGCTCCGGTTCGGCCGGGTCTTCCTCGGTCTTGCCTCGCAGCTCAATCTCTCCCGTTTCAGGGTCGATGTCGACCACTACCGTATCGCTTTCGGTAAATTCCTTGGCCAGCACCGCGTCGGAGAGTTTATCCTCAATTTTGAACTGGATCACCCGGCGCAGCGGGCGCGCGCCCATCTCAGGGTCGTAGCCCTCTTCAGCCAGTTTGTCCAGCGCTGCTTCGGTGGCGGTCAGGTGGATCTGGTTATCCGCCAGGCGCATGGAAACCTTCTCCAGCTCGATGCTCACGATGCGGTGGATATCGGCTTTGCTCAGCGAGCGGAAGACGATCACCGAATCCAGGCGGTTGATAAATTCGGGGCGGAAGACGCGCTTGAGCGAGTTCGAGCAGCTTCTTGCGCATCTCATCGTAGGCCATCTTCTCTTCCCGTGCTTCGTCCTTGCCCAACTGGAAGCCCAGCGAGGTGGTGCGCTTGATCATATCTGCCCCAATATTGGAGGTCATGATGATGATCGCGTTGCGGAAATCCACTTTGTGGCCCTTGGCATCCGAGAGATGGCCTTCTTCCATGATCTGCAGCAGCATGTTGTGCGCCTCGGGGTGGGCCTTCTCGATCTCATCGAACACCACGATCGAGTACGGGCGGCGGCGGATGGCCTCGGTGAGCTGGCCGGCCTCCTCGTAACCCACGTATCCCGGAGGGGCGCCCACCAGCCGGCTGACCGTATGGCGCTCCATAAACTCAGACATATCCAACTGGATCAGGGCCTCTTCGCTGCCAAACATAAAGCGCGCCAGTGCCTTGGTCAGCTCGGTTTTTCCCACGCCGGTGGGGCCGAGGAAGATGAATGAGCCAATCGGGCGTTTGGGGTCTTTCAACCCGGCCCGCGCCCGCCGCACCGCCTTCGAGATGGCGTCCACGGCCTCGTCCTGCCCGATAATCCACTTGCGCAGTTCTTCTTCCATGTGCAGCAGCCGCGCCGATTCTTCGGTGGCCATCTGCATTACCGGCACGCCCGTCCACATGTTGACCACTTCGGCAATATCATCCGAGGTCACCAGCGGGCTGGATGCGCGGTCCCAACCGGTGCGCAGCCGTTCGAGCTGGGCTTCCAGATCGGCTTCATTTTGCAGCAGTTCGTTGGCGTCGTCGTTGCGCCCGTCTTCCACCGCCAGCGAATGGTTCTGGCGCGTCTCGCGCAGCTGGCGCATCAGATCGCGCGCGGCAGTCGCCGCCGGGCTCTTATACATGCGCACCCGCGAGGAAGCCTCGTCCACCAGGTCGATGGCCTTGTCCGGCAGGAAGCGGTCGTTGACGTAACGGGCCGATAAGCGCGCCGCCGATTCAAGCGCCTCATCCGAGATGCTCAGGCGGTGGTGCTCTTCGTACGCCGTCTTAATCCCACGCAGGATCTCGATGGTTTCATCGATGCTGGGTTCATTGACCACAATCGGTTGGAAGCGCCGTTCCAGCGCCGCGTCCGATTCGATATGCTTGCGGTATTCTTCGAGGGTGGTGGCGCCAATCACCTGCAGTTCGCCGCGCGATAGGGCCGGCTTGAGGATGTTGGCCGCGTCCACCGAAGAACCGGCGGCGCCGGCTCCCACCAGCATGTGCACCTCATCGATAAAGAGGATGGCGCCCGAGCTTTTCAGTTCGTCGATCACCCGCTTGAGGCGCTCCTCGAACTGGCCGCGGTACATCGTGCCCGCCACCAGCGAACCCACGTCCAGCTGCAGCACGCGCTTGCCTAAGAGCAGCGCCGGCACTTCACCTTCGACAATGCGCTGGGCCAGACCTTCGACAATCGCGGTCTTGCCCACGCCCGGTTCGCCGATCAGCGCCGGGTTGTTTTTCGAGCGCCGCGCCAGAATCTGGATGACGCGTTCGATTTCCATTTGCCGGCCGATGACCGGGTCAAGTTTGCCTTCTTCGGCTTTGGTGGTCAGGTCCACCGCCAGTTGGTCCACCAGCGGCGTCTTGGGCTTTTCGGCCTGCTGGCGGGGGGTGGCCGGGTTGCGCCCCGGGGCTGAGGTGCCCGTGGCCGCGCCAGAGGCGCTGGGGGCTGCACTGCTTTCCTGCAAAATGCGGCGCGTCTGCCGGCGGATCTGCTCGGCGGTCACGCCCAACTTGCGCAGGGTCTCCATGCCCAGGCCCTCGGTGGAACGCACCAGGCCCAGCAGAAGATGCTCCGTGCCAATATAGTGATGGCCCATCCGGCGGGCCTCTTCGATTGCATATTCCAAAACCTGCTGGGTGCCGGGAGCCAGGTCAATCTTTGTACCGCGATACTGACCCACTCCACCCAGTTTTTCTACCACTTCTCGCACGCGGTCCGGCTCGAGACCAAGTTCGCGCAGTACGCGACCCGCAATGCCACCGTCTTCCTGGATCAAGCCCAGGAGCAGGTGTTCTGTCCCAATCGTGCTTTGATGCAAGCGCTCAGCTTCCTGATGAGCCAGGCTGAGCACCCGGCGCGCCCGCTGGGTAAAACGTTCCATTCCAGACATGAATATCCTCTCCTCTAAAAGGCATCCACCACCCGGCCCCGGGAAGAGTCGACCGGCTCGTTGGCTGGGCTAATTTGAACGGGGAAACCGGCGGAACCCGCACAGTTGTTCCGTTTACAACAACCGGCGCTGGGGTAGGTTGGCTCCGCTCACCGCTTCCCCAAAAAATCAAGATAGTAAAGGTCTAAATCCAATTCTACCATTTCTTGGGACTTTGTCGAGTCACCCATTTAGACGATATATGGTTAACACTTTCGGGTACAGCAGGTCATCATCCCATTTCATGACCCATTGCACCCTGGCATGGGCTGCGGGATGGGCCAATCCTCTCCTTCACCCTGCTGTCCTGGCCCTGCTCTCAACGCGCGATATAATAACACAAAACTCTCACCCCAGGACCGGCAGCATGCCAAACCACAACGTCAAACTCATCTTCAACCCTATCGCCAACCTTGGCCGCTCCTGGCCGATCGCCTCCTCACTCCGCCCGCTGCTGACCGAATTGGGCGGCGCCGATTGGACCGGCACAGTCTACCCCACCCACGCGGCCGAACTCGCCCGCCAGGCCGGCGAGCAGGGCTACCAGCGCGTGGTAGTGATGGGCGGCGACGGCACTGTCCACGAGGTGGTCAACGGGCTGATGCAGCTGCCCCCCGAACAGCGCCCCGCCATGGGCATCGTTCCGGTCGGCACCGGCAACGATTTTGCCCACAGCCTGGGCGTCTCGCCCATTCCCGAAACCGCCCTGCGCCAGGCCATCCAGGGCCCGGTGCACCCCATCGACGTCGCCCGGGTCGAAGACAACCGCGGGCACAGCGAATACTTCGTCAACACCTTCGGCATCGGCTTCGATGCGGTGATCAATATCCGCTCCCGCAGGGTGACCCTCTTGCAGGGGTTTGCCGTTTATTTTCTGGCCATGCTGCAGGCCTTGATGCTGGATTACACCCCCTTCAAAGCCCACGTCCACACCGACCAGCTTGAATGGGAGGAACCCCTGCTGATGATGGTGGTCTGCAATGGTCGCCGCGAGGGCGGGGGTTTCGTCATCGCTCCTGCCGCCAGCCAGCGCGACGGCCGCCTGGATTTTGTCAGCGTGCCCACCATCAGCCGCGCGCGCATGTTGATCACCATGCCCTATTTTTTGAAGGGCACCCACGGCGGGCTCTCCTACGTGCGCACCGGCGGCCTGCGCAGCCTGGAGCTGCAGTCGGACCGCCCGCTCTACATCCACTCCGACGGCGAAATCTACGCCGGGATGCACTCCACTGTCAACCGGCTGCGCATTGAAACCTGCCCGAATGCCATTCCGACCATTGCCCCGGGTTTTAAAGACTGAAGCCCGGCCCGGTGAAAAACGGAAATCCTGCATATAATTCCTGTATGCCAACACTCACCGATGCCCTGCGCGGGCGCGATATGGGCTTCCTCAAAATGGTGGCCAACGCCTGGGGGCTTGAATTAAGCGCGCCGGATACCGCCACCGCCCTGCCCCAGGTCGTCGAGGGCATTTTGGGGCACCAGTGGCGCGACGACGTGCTGGCCGCCCTGCCTCGCGGCGCGCAGGCTGCCTTGCAGTACCTGCTCAAATCCGAAGGCCGGCTGAGCTGGGCGGTCTTCATCCGCCGCTACGGTGAGGTACGCCCCTTTGGCCCCGGCAAACGCGAAAAGGAACGCCCCGACCTGAAACCCATCTCCCCGGCCGAAGTGCTCTGGTACCGCGCTCTCATCGGCCGGGCCATCTTACCCGGGGATGACCCGCCCCTGGAGTACGCCTACATCCCCGAAGACCTGCTCGACCTGCTGGAACCCCTCGGCCCCGGCGAAGATGCCCAGCCCGGCCGCCCCGCCACCCCCACCGAGACCGCCCACCCGCGCCCGGCCAACGACCGCCTGCTCGACCACGCCACCACCCTGTTGGCCGCCCTGCGCCAGGGGCTGCCGCTGGCCGATGTAGACACCACCCTCTGGCCGCTGCCCGCCGAGATCCTCCTCGAGCTGTTAAAAGCCGCCCGTCTGGTAGATGACGACGGTCTGCCCCTGGCCGAACCTACCCGCGCCTTTCTGGAAGCCTCGCGCGGCCAGGCGCTGGCCCTGCTGGCGGCCGAATGGATGCAGGCCCTGTATCTCAACGAACTGCGCCTGCTCCCTGGGCTCAAATTCGAAGGCGATTGGCTCAACGACCCGCTGGCTGCCCGCCAGGCGCTGCTCAACTGGCTTGGCCGCGTGCCCGCGGACGCCACCTGGTGGAACCTGGCCTCCTTCGTCAAGGCGATCCACGACCACGATCCCGACTTCCAGCGTCCTGCCGGCGATTACGATTCGTGGTTCATCCGCTCGACCGCCAGCGGGGAATTCCTGCGCGGCTTTGAAACCTGGGATGAGGTTGACGGCGCCCTGCTGCGCTTTTATATCTGCGGGCCGCTGCATTGGCTGGGCTTTCTCGACCTGGCCGCTCCCGACCCGCAAACCCCGCCCACTGCCTTCCGCCTCTCCGCCTGGGCCGAAGACCTGTTTCACGGCAGTGCGCCGCGCGGCCTGCCCGAGGAAAAAGGCAAGCTCAAACTCACCTCCTCCGGACTGATCAGCGTGCCGCGCCTGGCGCCGCGCGCGCTGCGTTACCAGGTCGCGCGTTTCTGCATCTGGGAGGCCGAGACCCCCGAGGAATACCGCTACCGTATTGCTCCCACCGGGTTGGAACGCGCCGCCGCCCAGGGACTGCGCCCGCACCAGCTGCTGCGCCTGCTGCGCCGCCATCTCGACAGCGAGGTTATCCCGCCTGCGCTGGTCCAGAGTCTGGAGCGCTGGGAAAGCGCGGGCACCCAGGCCAGCATCGAAAACGCCGTACTGCTGCGCCTGGCCCACCCGGGCATCCTGGAGGCGCTCAAAAAGACCCGTGCGGCGCGCTTTATCCAGGAAGAAATCTCGCCCACCCTCGTCGCGCTCCACCCGGGCGCCGAAGAAAGGGTGCTGGAGGCCCTGCACGAAATCGGGTATCTTGGCGACCTGCGCCGTGATCAATAGGGTCATTGGGATTTACCGTGGAAGAAGAAGTAGCCATATTTTCGCCGTGGGGCAGCGAGTATAATGAATACAAATCTCTCCGTGAGGTAATCTATGGCATCTCGATTAGATTGGATCCAGCAAGAGATCGACGGGCTGAAAGAAGCCGGTCTTTACAACCGCATCCGCACGATCAGCTCGCCGCAGGGCGCCTGGCTGGTCGTCGACGGCCAGCGCGTGCTCAACTTCTGTTCCAATAACTATCTTGGCCTGGCCAATTCGCCGCTGATGGTCGAAAAGGCGCGTGAGGCGCTGCTCAAATATGGCTGCGGCCCGGCCGCGGTGCGCACCATCGCCGGCACGCTCGACCTGCACCTGGAGCTGGAGCGCCGCCTGGCAGCCTTCAAGGGCGTCGAAGCCGCCATCACCTACCAGTCCGGCTATACCGCCAACCTGGCAGCCATCGCCACCCTGGTTGGCAAAGAAGATGTCATCTTCTCCGACGAGCTCAACCACGCCAGCATCATCGACGGCAGCCGCCTGTCGGGCGCGCGTATTGTGCGCTACGCGCATAACGACCCCGCCGACCTGGAAGCCAAAATCAAGGAAAACCAGGGCGCCTACCGCCGCGCATTGGCCATCACCGACGGTGTCTTCAGCATGGACGGGGATATAGCTCCCCTCGACAAGCTCTATGAGGTCACCTCGGCCTACGATGTGATGCTGATGGTCGACGACGCCCATGGCGAAGGTGTGCTCGGGCGCGGCGGGCGCGGGATTGTCGATCACTTCCATCTGCACGGCAAGGTGGATGTGGAGGTAGGCACCATGTCCAAAGCCTTTGGAGTGATGGGCGGGGTGGTCGCCGGCAGCCCGGTTGTGGTGGAATGGCTGCGCCAGCGCGGCCGCCCGTTCCTCTTTTCCTCGGCGGTCACCCCCGCGGATGCCGCCGCCTGCCTGGCGGCGGTTGACATGCTCGAAGAATCCACCGAGCGGGTCGACCTGTTGTGGTCCAACGCGGCCTACTTCAAAAAAGAAATGGCCGCCCTGGGCTTCGATACCGGGGTCAGCACCACCCCCATCACCCCCGTGATGCTGGGCGAAGCGCCCCTGGCCCAGCAGTTCAGCCGCGATTTGTTCGCCGAAGGCGTTTTCGCCATGGCACTCGGCTTCCCCACCGTCCCGCGCGGCAAGGCCCGCATTCGGGTGATGATCTCCGCCGCCCACGACCAGGAAGATCTGGACAAAGGTCTGGCAGCCTTTGCCCGCGTGGGCAAAAAGCTGGCCGTCATCTCCTGAAACCTGCAGGGGAAAAGCATTAAACGCAAAACGTCGGGAGATTTCCCCGACGTTTTGCGTTTGGCAAGCTTAATTCAGCCGGCTGATTTCATCCCGCAGTTGTGCGATGGCCTGGATACATTTCCGCGAAGAACCTTTGAGCTTCTCGAGCTGCAGCCTCGCGGATGCAGGGTCCTCTTGAGTATACGCCTGGACACAGGCATACAGCATCTGGTGAAATTCCTCGTGTGGCTGTTCGATCGCCTGGAAAACCTGGAGTTTGCCCCAATCGATGTGGCCCCTGCCCTGGTACCAGCGCCCCAGGGAGCAGGAATGGTGATCCGGCACTTCATTGAGCGCAATTTTCTCACCCCGATTGACCATCGCATCGATGCGCTCCAGCCAGGAAAGATGGGCTTTTTGGAAAGTATCGACTACCTCCGACGCCTCCGCGCTGGTTTCTTTTTGCACTTTGAATTGGTTGATCATTTCATACAGCACCTGGGTCATCTCGGCCAGAGATTGCGCGGATGCCGATACCTCTTCCACCTGGGCGCTCATTTCCTCGGTCGAGGCCGAAACTTCCTCCACCGCCGCCGAGTTTTCCTCGCTGATGCTGGCGATATTCTCCATCGAGGTGCTGATCTCGCCCGAACCCGCCGCCATTTCTTCGGTGGCAGCCGTGTTTTCCTCAACGATTGCCGAGATCTCATCTACCGAGGCCACCAACTGGTTGGATAATCCCTTCATTTTGGTGACCGCCTCGGCCGCTTCGCCGGCCTGTTGGGTGACCGCATCCGCGGCCTTGAGGATATCCTCCAGGGCCGTGCCGGCCAGCGCGGCGCGCTTCACGCCCGTGTCCACTTCGGCAGCCAATTCTTGCATGGTCTGTACCGCCGAGGCCACCAATTCCTGAATACCGCGGATCAGCGTGCCCACTTCGCGGGTGGCGCTGCTGGCGCGTTCGGCCAGTTTGCGCACTTCGTCCGCCACCACCGCGAAACCCTTGCCGTGCTCCCCGGCCCTGGCTGCCTCAATAGCCGCGTTCAAGGCCAGTAGATTGGTTTGCGAGGCGATATCATCGATCGTATCCACAATCATCCCGATCTGCTCCGATCGGCTGCCCATCTCCTGGACTTTTTCCGCGGAATGCTGAACCCGCGAGCGGATGCTCTCCATCCCTTGCAAGGTGGCATTCACCGTGCGCGTGCTTTCTCGGGCCGCCTCAGCCGCCCGCAGCGATTGGCGGGAAACCGCCTGGGCGTTGCCCTCCACCTGCTCGATCGCGTGGGCAAACTGGTTGGTCAAGCCGGCGATATTCGCCGCCGATTCGGCCTGGGCTTGCGCGCCCTTCGCCACGCCATCGATCGCGCGGGTCATCTGCTCCACCGAAGAGGCCGTCCGTGAACTGGCTTCGCTCTGTTGGGTAATGCCCATGGTGACCTGCTGGATGGTCGCCGCGATCTGCGAGGTGGCCTGGCCTGCCTGGCCCGAGGATTGGGAAAGCTGTTTGGAAGCTGCGTCTAAATTTTTAGCGCTGCCGCTGAGCTGGAAAATGGTTTCACGCAAATGGGTAACCATCCTGGCAAAGGCCTGGCCTAACCGGTCATCCGCCGATTTCGGCTCGATCTGCACCATCAGGTTGCCCGTAGAAATGCTGGCGGCGCACTCGGCCATGCCGGTTTGGTAAGCGATAATATCGCGGAACGAATCTGCCAGTTCGCCGATCTCATCCGTGCTGTGGTAATCGACTTGCTGTAGGATCTCACCCTGCGCCATCTTTCGGGCGACCTGGCTCATCATCTGCATCGGCCTGATAATGGCTCGCGCCGCCAGGCTGCTGGCTACCAGCACCACCAGCGCACTCACTGCCAGAATGCCAAAGAATAAATTTCGCTGGCTGGTATAGGCCGCAAACGCCTCGGTCGAGCCCTGCTCAAAGATCACCCCCCATTGATATTCCGGAATCCAGCGGTAAGCTCCGACCACCCCGTTCCCGCGGTAATCGGTGTATTCCCCCATGCCATTCTCGCCGCTCAGCACCGCTTGCGAAGCCTGAGTATCGATCTTTAATTCCAGCATGGATTGTTTCTCGATCAGCCCGGCTTTTTGTAATTCGGCATCGAAGCGGGATGGCGTAATCATCATGCCGCTCTGGTCGATCAAATAAGCATCGCCCGTCTTTCCCAGCAGGCCCTCGGCCAGGAAACCCGACAGGGCCACCATTTTCATGGTGAACCCGGCAACTCCAACTATCTTACCTTCGTTCTCGATGGGAGACGCTACCACCAGAACCACATTGCCGCTGGCCCTGGATACCAATGGCTGTGAAACGGCCACATTGCCCTGCAGCGCGCTTTTGAAATAGGCGCGATCGCCCAATTTCAACGGCTGGTTATCGCTGGTGGCAATGCTGTTGCCTTCCAGATCGAGGACGAATAAGGTTTCATACTCTTTCCACTGGCTGGCGTACAGGTCCAGCGCTTCCTTGGCTTTGAGCGGGTCCATCGAGCGGACGCGCGCCGCGCCGGCGATCACGCCGATATCCAACTTTCGGCTGGCCAGGGATTGCATCAGCCGGCTGGTTTGGATGTCCGCCACGCGCGCCAGTTCATCCATGGTGCGCTCATGCAGCACCGACTGGATCCTCACCACGGCGATGACACCTAAGCTGATCAGCGGGATCAACGAAACCAGCAGAATAAGCGAAATTAATTTAACCCCAAGTCGTAACTTTAATAGAGATATCACCGTCTTTTTCACAAATTCAACCCATTGCCCCATGCTTTGCTCCTTCAATATTATTGATGATCAGATTTTGCCAGGGTTCGAAAACTGTATAAGGATGGCTAATCGATTATGAAAATAAACAGGTAAAAAAACCATGAATTCAGGCCAAAATCCCCATAAATTATTCCCAAACCCATGGCAGCCAGAGCCGCCGGCCGGGAAAGAGGGCCAATTAAACAGTCAGAGCACGGCGGGAACCTGTGTTCTCCGGGCCGTGCTCCGTATTCGTTTTGATTGGGTGCGATCTACCAGATATTAACTATTTTTTTCAGCAAAGGGATCGTAGGTAGGGTTGGTCCCCGCCCACACGCAAGATGCTTCTTTCATCAATCCACATTCTACGCCGCGAGAACAACGGTGTGCCACCACCCGCGGAGGGGTGTCGGGCATAAAATCGTCCGGGTAAAGCACTTCGGCTTCAAGGGCCACATCGCCGCCCGCGTGTTCACAGTTTTGAATTTTGATTTCCTGCCACACTTTTTTCGCCATACCATTTGCCTCCTGTTCACAGGGAACGACCCTGATCTATGCTGATTATATCCCGCTTTACCCCACTTTACGCCGGGTCTAAAATCACCCAGATACATGACTAAAATCATCAAATTTATAGGCTACTCGCCTTTTTTGACCAATTTCAGCACCGCCCCGGCGCGTTGGTCCAGCAGATAGACCTCACCGCTGCGGTCCTGGGCAAAAGAGGTCACGAAGGCCCCGGTGTCGAAGAGAAATTGGTTCTGCCAGCTTCCGTCCGGCATGTGCAGCAGCCCCCACACGCGCCCGGAGCAGTAATCCCCGTACAGGTAAACCCCCGAAAATTCCGGCAAGGCCTGCCCGCGGTAGACGTAACCGCCGGTCACTGAACAACCTTCGGGATGCTGGTACTGCGCCACCGGCTCGACCAGCTGCAGCCCGGCCGGCACCCCGCCCTGATAATCGTTGGCCCCTTCACGGTAATTCCAGCCAAAATTAGCGCCGCCCGGCGAGCCGGCCGGCAGGAAATCGATCTCTTCCCACTGGTTCTGGCCCACATCGCCAATATACAGGTCGCCGGTGGCCATGTCAAAGGAGAATCGCCATGGGTTGCGCAGCCCGTACGCCCAGATCTCCGCACGCCCCTGCTGCCCATCCGCGAAGGGGTTATCTGCCGGGATATTGTAAGGATCTCCCTCATCTACATCCAGGCGCAGCACTTTGCCCAACAGGGTGGTCAGCTTCTGGGCGTTCCCCAGCGGATCGCCGCCCGAACCACCGTCGCCCAGCCCCAGGTAGAGGTCGCCGTCAGGGCCAAAGACCATCGAACCGCCATTGTGGTTGGCGTAGGGCTGTTCCACCGTCAGCAAGACCTTCTCGCTGGCCGGGTCGGCCGAGGTGCGGTCGTCCGCCGCCTGGTAGCGCGCGATGGTGGTGGTGCCGCGCGTATTGGTGTAATTGACGTAGAACAATCCGTTGACGGCATAGTTGGGGTGAAGGGCAATGCCCAACAGCCCCTGCTCGTTGCCCTGCGATCCCACCCGATCCATGATGTCCATAAAGGGCTGGTCCACCAGGCTGCCGTTCTCGATCAGGCGAATGCGCCCCGGTTGTTCCAGCGCCAGCATACGCCCATCCCCGGCGTCCGCCAGGGCAGTGATGCGCTCAAGTCCCGAAATCAGCGGGCTCCAGCCGTACTGCTTGGGGTCAGGGAACTCGCCCACATTCGACGCCATCTCGGTGGTCGGCGCCTCGGTCAAGGTTGGCGCGCTGGTCGGCATAAGCGTGGCGGCGGGGGTAGGAGATGGCGCCAGCGTGGCAGATGCCAGCGCGGCTTGAGTGGGAGCCGAGGTAGCCTCAGGCGGAGCGGTTTCGCTCGCCACAGGTTGAGCGGCAGAGGTGGGCTGGGGTGTGGCCTGCGGCGAGCAAGCCGCCAGCGCCAATCCCGTCAGGATCAGCAGGCTGGCAAGGACAGGGATGAACCGGCGCATATTCTGTTTTCCTCCGATAAAAAAAGGCGTCTCGCGGTTTTGACCCCCAAGACGCCTGATAAATCAATCCTTCAATGCCAACACCGCTTACGGATGGGGATCGACCTCGTGAAACTCGGCGTCGATCACATCTGCCTGGCTTGCGTCGGCTTCCGGCGGCGCGGGGCTTTCATCTGGGTCCAGCACGTTGCTGCCTTTGATGATCTGGTTCCAGTGTTCCTGCACAACGTGATCGGGGCACAGCTCCACAAACAAGTATGAACCCAGCCAGAGCACCGCCGCGTCATCCACCGGGATGAGGGGCAGCAGGTCGGTCGGAACCACCAGGTAGATCAACGAACCGATCGGCAGCAGCTTCAACAGTGGGTTAATTCGTGAGTCCGCCATCAGGCGGGCTACCAGCCGCACGCGGTTGGACAGGCCTTTGAAAAAACCGACGTTGGTCAGGCTGCGAGATTTATCAGCCATTGTTACTCCTTTTCGTACGGTAATGATTATACCGCCAAAGCAGTTGTCCTGGCGGTTGCCAGGCTTCTACTGTATATACGTTCCAGGACAGCATGGGTTGCATCCCCGGCGCGAGGCTCAGGCCTCAAACATTCGCCGCCGTTTCCAGCGAATATAAGGCGCGGCCAGCCTGCGCAGCAAATACTTGGCATGGATCAGCGACCAGCGCGAACCACCCAGGCGCTGGTGCACACGCAGCATCTCCGGCCAGCAGCGATCATCCGCAGCGATGGTCTTGGCGTCGTGGTGCAGGCGGAAATTAGCCCATGCCTGCCCCGGCACATAGACCAGCGGCGCCAGGCCCGCCAGGCGCACCCACAGGTCATAATCCATGGCAAAATAGAAGCTGGGGTCCAGGGGGCCCACCTGCCGCCAATATTCCGCCCGCCAGAAAGCCGACTGCTGGGGGATATGCACGTAACCCTCGCGCAGGCGGCGGTAATCGGTCTGCGCCGCAGGGAACTGGCCGATCACCCGCCCGCTCTCGTCGGTATAATTGGCATCCCCATACACCATCGCCGCCTGCGGGTGGGCCTGTAAGGCTGCCACCGCCTGGCGTATGGCCCCGGGCTGGTAGGTGTCGTCCGAGTTCAACCAGGCCAGCACATCGCCATGCGCGCGGGCAAATCCCTTGTTAATCGCATCCGTCTGGCCGCGGTCCTTCTCCGAAACCCACCAGGCCAGGCGCCCGGCATATTTTTCGATGATCTCGCGCGTGCCGTCGCTGGAGCCGCCATCCACGATGATGTATTCCAGCGAGTCATAATCCTGGTCGAGCACCGACCGGATAGTGGCCTCGATATAGCGCGCCTGGTTGAAGGACGGGGTAATAACCGATACCAGCATAATTGTCTCCTAAGGCAGGGCGGATATGCCCGATACCTGGTAATAGGCTCGTGCGCACACGTTGACCCAATAATCGGGGTCCGGGCCTAAATCTTCGAGGGTCTGGACCACATCCACCTCGCGCACCTGGATATTCAGGCTGCCCGCCGCCCTGGCCGCACGGATTTCGGCATCCCGCGCATCGAAGCGGGCGGCTTTGACCGCCATCTGGGCGATTTCGGCGCGCTGCAGGGGCAGAGCCCGCAGCGGGTAGGCGCAGGCCGCCAGCAGCAGCAGGGCTGCCAGGGTCGCCCAGCGCGGGTTCCAGGCCGCAGTCCAGCTGCGCGCCGCGATTCCCAGGCACACCGCCGCGCCGCTCAGCCCCAGCAAAAAGGCAAAGCGGGCAGGCATCAGCGCCCGGCCTGCCGGGTAGAGCAGCCCGCCGTAGGCGCTGGGCGCCACACAGCACACGATCAGGGCAAAACCCAGTCCGAGTGACAGCGGAATGCCCGCGAGGATCCAACGGGCCGGCAGGCGCACGCGCGCCTCACCCAGGGCCAGGAATGCGATCAAGCCCACGATCAGGCTGAGGACCAGCAGCGGCAGCGGCTGCCCGCGCAGCGAATACAGGCTGAAATCCGCGGCGTAGCGCAGGCTGTAGCTTACCAGGTCCAGCAAATGGGCGGGGGGCGGCATGCTCGCCTGCCGCCAGGCGTTGGAGGGCGAAAGCGCCATCACCCCCATCGCCAGCAGAGAGCCAACCAGCGCCCCGGCGGCCAGCCCGGTTTTGCCCGGCCTGCGCGCCAGCCAGAGAGCCAGTACCAGCAGGCCAAGCACGCCGGTCTGCAGGGCCGCGAACGTCTCCGAAAAACCCGCGGCGGCGAACGCCAGCAGGCCGCTGGCCAGGGCAAAGGGCAGGGATGCCCCGCGTTGCCAGCGCCCGGCCAGCCAGCCCAGGTTAGCCAGCAGTAAGGCGAGCGGGAAGGTATAGTGCAGCGTGCCCATGCGCCAATAAACCGACTGCAGCCGGTCGGGAGCCAGCAAGACGCAAAAATACACCTGCGCCGTCCCCAGCAGCAGCAGCCAGCGCCGCGGGCCGTCCCAGCCCAACGAACGCGTCAGCCGCGCCAGGAAGAACCACCAGCCCGCGGTCCAGGCCGCCAGCACCAGCGCCGGGATGGCGCGAATGGCCTGCGAGCCAAACCATTCACTGACCGATACCAGCACGATCGTCGAAAAACGGTTTCCCGAGGCGCGGTACCACTCCCAAATACTGCCAAACAAGCCGCCGTCCCGCGCCACGGCGCTGTAGCAGTAATCGTCTGCCCAATAGCGCGCAAAGCTGCCGGCGTAGGCAAAGACCGCCAGCGCGGCCGCGAACACCAGGATGCCCAACACAGCGGCTGACTGGTCGATGGGGGTGGCTTTGCGGCTCGAATTGTGCATCAATCTCCCGCGCGTAAATTGTAGATCTGGTATCCCGGCCCTTCTGCAAAGAGCGGGTATTGGCTGGCGAGCAGCTGCTTCAACTCCGGCTGGCGCTCCAGCTCGTCCGGCAGGGTTACCAGAAAATACTGCTTGCCTGCCGTCATCTCCTTGAAAAGCGCGCCGAAATCGAACTGCTGCCCGGCGCTGCGCCGCAGGTCAAGGTCGTCGGCCGTCAGCCAGTTGGCCGGGGTGATCCAGCCGTAATATTCCATGCGCGCGCCGTAATCCTGGGTGAGACCCACCACCCCGGCATCCCTGCCCATGATTTCGGTCAGTCCAGCCCAAAAAGCCGGTTCGGCGCGGTAATCGGCGCGCTTGAGCGTGGTGCGCGCATCCCAGGCGCTCAACCCGGCTGTCGCCAGCAGCAGCAGCCCGGCCAGGGCGCCCATCAGGCGGCGAGGTTCAGGCAAGGCGCGCCAGGCGCCCTCCGCCAGGGCAGCCAGCCCCAGGCCAATCAAGGCCACCAGTGGCAGGCTGTAGTAATCGTGGGTGGAAATGTGGTGCGAAAGCGCCAACCCCATCCCCAGGTATCCCAACCAGCCGCCCCAACCCAGCCCGCGCGCACGCCTGCCCGGCAGAAAGACCGCCCCCAGCAGGCCCAGCGCCAGCCAGGGCAGCCCAAAGGCCTGTTCGAGCAGATTGTACCAGCGCAGGTAAAAAACCGGGTCGGTCCAGTACTGCGGGAAGAACCGCAGACTGAACTCTCCCTGTAAAAAGCCGTTGATCCACACCCCCCACAGGGTGTACAGCGCGTAGGGCAGCAGCGCCAGCCCGGCCATCAGCCATACTTGCCGGTCGCGCAGCGCCGCGCGCAGACCGCGCTCCGCCAGCAGCGCCCCGGCCCACCCCGCGCCGATAAAGAAGACGGCCGTGCCCTTTACCAGCAGCGCCGCACCGCCCAGCAGCCCGGCCGCCAGGGCCCACCCCCAACCGTGCCGCTCGGCCCGGGGACTTTGCAGCCAGCAGGCAAACGCCCACCAGGCCCACACGATCAGCGCAGTCATCAGCGGGTCGGGTTGGAAGGCCCGGCTGGCAAAAACCGCGTAAGGCGCCGCGACCCAGAAGCCCAGCCCCACCAGCGCCGCCGGCGCCGAGAAGAACCGCCGGCACAGAAGGTAGAAACCCACCCCGCCCGCCAACCAGAACCCGATCGAGAAGACCCGTCCGGCCTCGGGCAGTTCGCGCCCGGCCAGGGTGTAAGCCAGCACCGCCAGCAATTCCATCACCGGAGGCTCGATGATCCCTTCGGCGCGCCACTGCTGCACCGCGCGGTCGCGCTGCCAATCCGGCACGCCCGGCGCATGCTGATAATACATCCCGCGCGCCATGATCAACGAATGCAGTTGGCGCGTTGGGTGGAAGTCCAGGGGCGGGTCCGAAAGATCGTAGAGGCGCACCACCAGCCCGAGGAGCAGCAGCAGCACGACCAGCCCGGCCGGCAGCAGCGCCGCCAGCCTGACTGGCGGCAGCCTGATCACCCCGCGATGGCGAATGCTTTTGTTCATGGTTGGTTGATTGCCTCGATCCATGGACGGTCCGCGCCGGCTACCGCGCCCGATAGACGGCCGAATCGCTGTATTCCTCGACCAGCTGCAGCCGCGACAGGTAAGACTGCTCGTCTTTGCCATAAATATCAAACGGCATGGAGTGGAAGAAAACCAGGTATCCCTGCTCGCTGCGCAGCCAGGCTTCTAACTGCTCCGGGGTAAAATCCGCGGCCTGTACGGCCTCTCGTCCAGAGGCAAAGTATACGCCCATTGGCGCGGTGGTGGCCAATTTCACCCCGGCGGGTAAACCGCGCAGGTAGGCCACCGCGTCCAATTCGTGCCAGTAGCGGGATGCAAACCCCATGCCCTGCGAGTGGTAGAGCTGCACTGTAGCCGCCGCGCGCTGCCCATAGATGCCGGCCAGCAGCACAACCGCCAGTAACAAAGCGACACGGGCAATACGGCGCAAGCCACCCCACATCCGGCCAACCACTGCAACAGCCAGCAGCAACAAGGCCAGGTGCGCCGGCGCCAGCAGGCGAAAATCGAAAGGCGAGCGATAGGTGCTGGAGATATTGGCCTGGTAGAGCAGAAACAGGCTGGCCAGGGAAAATAACAGCAAGACCAGCGCGGACGGGTGGGCGCCGATACGCCTGGGCAGATCGCGGAGCGATATTTTCTTCGAAAGCATATAGGCGGCCCACAGCCCGGCGGCGATGAGCGCCACTACGGCAGTTGCCCATCCCTCGCGCCCGCGCACCAGGCGGCCGGGCGCGAACCACAGCAGGCTGTTATACAGCAGATCGGTCAGGCTCTGCCCGCTGGGGTTGATCAACTGCAGCCCGCCAAACCGAGAAACTTCACCGGCAGCGGGCTGATAACCCAACAGGTAAACCGAAAAAATCAGGCTCGACAGTGCGGTAAACACAACCGCCGAGAGGATGCGCCGGGGCAGAGCACCGCTCCCGGCCAATACCAGCCCCGCAGCGCCCGCCGCGATCAGCGCCAGGCCCGCGTAGCGGGTGAGGGCAGCCAGCCCAGCCAGCAGCGCCGCGGTCAGCAGCCAACGCCAGCCGCCCTTTTCAAAATGGGTATGCAGCGCGCAAAAACAACCCAGCACCAGGCTGATAAACAGCGCCTCGCTCATCGCCCAGGCGTGCACTTCGATCATCGGCTGGGCCAGCAAAACCAGCCCTGCCGCCAACAGACCCGCCCCTCGCCTGCCGCTGATTCGATACACCAGGTAACCTGCCAGGAAAATGTTCAAGCCAAAGCAGAAAGCGTTCAGATAGCGGATGCCGATTTGTGGGTCAACTCCCGTCCAGCCGATGGCGGTGAGCAGATAGGGCAGCGCCGGGGCATAATGCGGGCTCAGGTGATAGGGCTGCCCGGCGAGCATATCCCGCGCAGGTTTAATGTAAAAATAGGAATCGTCGCTGAGCGCTGCCCCCCAGCTGGTTGCATACAGGATCAGCAACATGCCGGCCAGGCCAAACAGCAGGAGCAGCGGAAAAAAGGGCAGTTTCAAGCCGGAGCGGGATAATTTCATCAAACCCTACGGTTTGCCAACCAGGTTTTTCTTTCTGCGGTCCAGGTAGCGCTGCTTGAGCCGTTCCGGGTTGACCACCAGGCTGGCCGCGGCATACAGCATGCGCCGCCATTCCACCAGCGCGGTGGGCGGGTGCGCCGCCAAACTATGCAGATAGGCCGCCAGGGCGGCGCGCGGCTGGCCGCCATCCTGCAGGTAGCGCCCGTCAAAGCGGTAAGCCCCCGCCCAGATGCGCCGGCGCAGCCGGCGATAGCGCTCCTGCAGACCGGGCTGGGTCTGCATCCAATCGATGATGCGGAAGGCCTCGCGCCCGAAGGCGGCCGCCTGGGCCACATTCTTGGCCCCGGCGTGAAAGCGAGCCGCGGCCAGGCGCTGCGGCAGGTAGAGCGTTTCGGCCGCCTGGGCGGCGCGCAGCCAGAGGTGATGGTCGAGCAGGTAGTGGAAGCTCTCGTCCAGCAGCCCGGTCTGCGCCAGCAGCGAGCGGCGCAAGAACACCCCCGGCTGGCTGATGATGTTGAAGCACAGCAGTTCGTCCAGCCCGCGGGGACCAAAGACCATCACATTGATCGGCTTCCCCTCGCCGTCGATCGAAACCACGTCGCCAAACACCAGGCCGGCCTGCGGGTGCGTCTCGAAGGCATCCGCCGCCGCGCGCAGCGCCCCTGGCAGGTATAGATCGTCCGAATTGAGCCAGGCTATGTATTCGCCCGTAGCGCGCGCAAACCCCTTGTTGATCGCCGCGGCCTGGCCTTCGTCTTTTTCAGAAACCCACCAGGCCAGCTGCCCGGCGCTGCGCTCGATGATCTCCGCGCTGCCGTCGGTAGAGCCGCCGTCCGCCACCAGGTACTCAACTGCCGGATAGTCCTGCTCCAGCACCGAGCGCATGGTCAGCTCGAGAAAAGCCGCCTGGTTGTAGGAGGGGGTGACGATGGAAAAGAGCGGGGGCATGTATTTCCTATGTACTACAGAAAGGGGGTATGGGGGATAATTGCCAACGCGAAGTGTTGGCAATCATCCCCCATATCTATCTTCTTCCCCGCCCCAATCTTGGGGCGGGGTTGGGGTGGGGTTGAAGATTGGCAAGCCATATTTATTTCATCATCCCGATTCACCTGAAAGGATAGAGTTAAAATAAGCTGTTGTATTCCACTTTGGGGAATACGGTCAGCTTGCCGCCCACGGTCGCGTCCACCACTCGCCGCCCAGCCAACTCGTAAGCCTCCCGTGCCAACTGGTAGCCGCGTTCGGATGTTTCCAGGTCGGGAAGCTGCCAGCGGAAGCCTTTGCCGAAATAACCCGCTGAGAAGTGGTTGGGGTCATCTCCCTGTGAGGTGACGGTGGTATTGGGCTTGCCTTGGGTGACAAAATTATGATCTACACCGATGAGAATGGCCTCCTGAAAACCGAGGTAGAAGGCCACCTGCAGGGCAATGTTGGTCACCGTGGCGCCCTCCCACAACCGCCCGCGAATATCTTTGGAAAACCGCGCGCCGGTGTAGGTGGTATGCAGGAAATACAAATCCTCGGCCGGCCGCAGCCACTTGCGCGCCCGCCACGAGAAAAAGCGCGGCAGGTTGAGCGCCTGCAGGTCGGCCGCGCTCTGCTCGATCACCAGATCGTTGACCGAACACAGGTAGGTGGTCTGAAAACCCAACTCGGGAAACATCAGGAAGATGCGGTTCATGCCAATGGTGAACTCGCTGCGCAGCTTGCTCATATCGGTCTGGCGCAGGCTGGGGCCGTTGCCAATGATAAAGCAGCGTTCCCCGCGGTGCCGGTCCTGGAGAGCCCCCAGTCGCCGCACCGAATCGCGCCGCCAGGGGTGGAAAGCCGCCGCCGGCCACAGCCTCGCCCGTTCGACCGCATCCAGGCCCTCGCCAATGGCGCGCTTCACCGGCAACGGAAGCGCGTTCTTGAAGGTTTCGCTGAATGTACTCATTATTCCGTGCTCAACCGGGCGGTCGCCCCGCCGTCCACCACCATACCCTGACCGGTCATAAACGAGGATTGGTGGTTATCCGCCAGAAAATAGATCGAACGCGCAATTTCTTCGGGCTGCGCCACCCGCCCATTGACCGTCTTGCGCGCCAGGTTTTCCAGGCGGTCGAGCACGTCTCCGCCGCTCAGGCTGCCGCGTTCCATGCTGGCGCGCAGCATGGGTGTGTCCACCGCCCCCGGCAGGATCGCGTTGACGCGGATCTCATCCGCGGCGAACTCAATCGCCATGGCGCGGGTCAGCGCCAGCAGCCCGCCCTTGCTGGCCGCGTAGGACGAGATGTTGGCCGAGGTGCAAATGGCGTGCACTGAGGACACGTTGACAATCGCCCCGCCGCCGCGCGCCTTGAGCAGCGGGTGGGCCATCTTGACCCCCAGGAACACCGAGCGCAGGTTATGCGCCATCACCATGTCCCACTCTTCCACGCTGGTCTCCAGCAGCGGCTTGGCAATTTGAATGGCCGCGTTGTTAATCAGGGCATCCAGGGTGGGGGTGAAGGCCGCCGCCCGTTCAAAAATCTGGCGCAACTGCTCCGGGTCGGCAATGCTGGCCATGATATACAACCCGTCCTCGGGGAACGGCTCGCCAAACTCGCGGCGGTCCACCCCGATCACCCGCCAGCCTTCGCTGGCAAAAACTTTCACCGTAGCCCGGCCAATCCCCCCCGCCGCTCCGGTGATCAACATCGTTCGCTTTTCAGTTTTCTCGGAGTTCATAGGCTTTCTCCCAAAGAATATTGGGCGATCCCTTCTTAAATACATCACATGCCCGTTTAATTTGATTCTCTCATAATTATCGAGATATTTTTCACCAATGTCATAGGTACTCACTCGCAGCTCCACCACCACGTCCGGTTGGAGCTGCCCCAACGAATAGGCATAATTGAATTTAATGTGCCCCGGGCGCACCACCAGCCAATCATCGTCCGGCTTCACCTGGATCGGCCCCTTGGCGATCACCGCGTCGCCTTTGCCCAGCAGATCGATGGCGTAGCGGTGCATGAAATAAGGCGTGCTGCCGGCTGCCACCACCGCCACGCGCGCATCCGGGGTGGTCACCTCGCGCAGCACAATCGCGTCGTTGGTATAGCGTTCGTTGCCCGGCACGTAAATCGAGCGCTCCAGCAGGAAAAAGAAGCGCAGCGCCCCCGTCTCGGGGCTGCGCAGGTTGGAGATAGGGCTGCCGTTATCCACCAGGCGGTTGACCATCAACAGGCTGAAGATCACAAACACGGCCAGACCCAGGGCGGCCAGCCCGCGGATCAGCACCACCAGCCGGGGCAGCAGGCGCTGCGCCTGGCGCTGGAACCATTCAAGCCAATGCCAGGTCGCAAGGCTGAACAGCAGGAAAAAGGCCGGCATGCCCAGGGCCACAAAGCGGTTGGCCCCCCCGCGGTGCTCCCAGGCATCCCCGCCCACGTAGGCGCTGTAGGCGCACTGCGCCAGAAAGACCAGGGCCAGCAGCAGCGCCTTGCGGTCGCGCCGGAAGAGCGCCAGGCTGGCCGGGAACAGCACCAGCGGCCAGAACATGCCGCGCGCGAAGTAATACAAAGCGATCAAACCGCGCCGCACACGGGCCACGAAGGGCAGGCCGGTCATTTTCAGGTAATAGGTCATCGGCAGCCACTCGCCGTAATAGGATTTGCGCCAGAGGGTCTGCCCGCCCAGAAACAGGACCAGCAGCCCCAGCCCCCAGCCCAGGTGGCGGCGCCAGTTGGGCCGGTCAAACCAGGCCAGCCAGGCCACGATCACCAGGTAAGCCACGGCCATATCCAGGCGCACCAGGGTGGAGACCCCCAGCAGCACATACAGCCAGGGCGAAAAGCGCCCACTGACCTGCACGCGCAGCGCCAGCCAGACGGCCGCGCTGATCACCAGCAGCAAGAGGCTGATCTCATTGCCCAGCAGCGACCAGTTGGTCAGCGGGTAGTAAAAGGCGGTCAGCAGCACGGCCAGCAGGGTCACCCCCGCCCCGCCCGGGCTGACCTCCTCGGCCATTTTCTTGAGGAAGAACAGGCTGGCGATAAAGAAAATGCCCCCCGCCACCTGGATATACAGGCTGATCCAGTTCTCCGGGATGGGCAGCAGGTGGAAGCCGGCCATAAACACCACCCACAGCGGGTTGGTAAAGCCCTCCACCCGGTCGCCCACGTTCCACACCAGCCCGTGGCCCTGGGCGAAATTGCGCGCGTAGGTCAGCGAGATCATCGCATCGTCGAACAGCGCCGAATAAGGCTTGCCATCGGCGATAAAGATCGTCTCAACGATAAAAATTGTGCCGTAGAGCAGGTAAACAGCCAGGATCAACCCGAATACCAGGTTGGTCCACCGGCGCAATCGTGCAGCTGCCTGACTGTCGTTCATGGGAGGAATGTGACCATTTCCATTAAGGTTTACCGCACAGCGCTTTCGCCGCCGGGTCGGCCCGGCGCGTCCCGCCCGGGTCGCTGACCACGCAGTAGTCATTCAATGCGTCCTGGTCGGCGCGGATCAAATCGGCCAACTCGCCGGCCTGGACCGGGTCGCCCAGGGCGCTGAAAGCCTGGTAAAAGGGCAGCCATTCGAGCGCGTCCGCGGCGGCAAAACCCTGGTTGTGCGCCTCAGCGTAGAGCCGTGCCACCGCCGGCCAGTCTCCGGATTGGCGGGCCAGGTCGGCCTGCTGGTAGAAATAGCACCAGCCGTGAGCCGGCTCGCGGCCAAAGACGGCCGCCATGGGCTGGGCGGTCGGCCCGCCGGTGACCACCCGCTCGATATGCGAGTAGGGACCTACCCAGTAATCCAACGGATCGGCGCCGTGAGGCAGTTCCATGCGCGCGCTGTCGATAAAATGCGCGCAGCTCTCCCCGCCGGGCCAATCCACGATCAGCGCCTTGGTGAAATCGCGGGTGGATTCGAAGAAGCGAATAAAGCGGTAGGACTGCTCGCCGAGAATCACCTTGCGCGCGGTATCGGCATTGAGCACTTCGCCGTAGAGCTTAAACACGCGTTCATCGGGATGATAGATCAGGTTAGCCGCCGAGAAAATCTCATAATCTTCCGCCAGGCGGAAACCCGGCGGCAGGTTGGCCATCAGCACGGTCTCGTCCTGCAGGGCCGGGGCGCGCCAGGTGACCTGCCACCAGAAGTTACGCTGCACTGCCCAGAAATCGCTCCAATAGACCGTATTGAGATAATGGGTGGGAATGGCCAAACCCACCAGCAGGGCCAGCACGGCCAGGCGCATGCGCGGGCGCAGGGCATAGAACAGCCCGCCGCCCACCAGCAGGCACACCCCGGCGGTGGCGTGCAGGGTGTAGCGGTCGAATTGGTCCTTGAAACTCACACTGCGCCCCGCCGCCAGCACCGGCAGCAGCGCGGCCAGCACGCCCAACGCGCCTAAGACCATCGCCGGGCGCGACCAATCCGCCTGAGGTACATCGTTTTCCTGGCCGGCATAGCGCCGGGCAAGGAGCAGCAATGCCCCACCGCCCGCCGCGCCCAGCAGCAGGCCCACCGCCAGGTCGCCGGCGCGCGCGTTGGCCCACAGGTTGTACAGGGGTACGCTCCAGGCCATCCAGACCGTCTCGACAAAACCCTTGAGCCCATCCGCCAGCAGTTGGGCCAGCATAGCCCCCGGCGCCGCCAGGTAACCGCTCCACAGCAGTTCGGTATTGGTCGCCGGGCGGTTGCTGCTGAACAGCGCCAGCCGCCAGAAGGCGAAGCCGCCGGCTACCAGCAGGTAGGGCAGGTAAGCCCGCGCGGCCTGGGCGGCGGTTTTCTTCCAGGGCCACCCGGCAGGCTGCTCGCGGCGCTGCAGATAGGCGATCAGGATCAAGCGCAGCCCTTCCAACCCGATCATGTATTCGTAGATCAACAGGTAACCGGCCGCGCCCAGCATAGCCAGCCCCACCAACAGCGCTTTTCTCCAACCCCTGGCGCGCAGGGCCGCCACGCTCAGCGCGATAGAGGTCAGCGCCGCGCCGTAGCCAATGAAGTGGTTCTGGAAAGTAGCCGCGTTGGGCAGCTGCAAAAAGCCCGGGTAAACGGCAAAAATCAGCGTCATAGCGCTGCAGGCAAAGCGCCGGTCCGGCCAGAGCATGCGCAGCAGCCAGTAGAGCGCCAGCACGCCCTCCAGGCGGGCAGCAAAGGCAAACAGGCTCCAGGCCAGGGGCGCATCGCCCAGCACGCGGTAGGTCAGTGAATTGATCCGCCCCATCACCGGGCGGTCGATCAAAAAGGAATCGGTGATGCGGTTGGGGCCAAAGGTATGCCCGTTATAGATCATATGCCAGTCGTCTTTGTAAAAACCGAGCTGGTCGATCCGCGGCAGGTAGGCCAGTGCGAACACAAACAGGATGAGCAGCAGCGGAAGCAGCTCTTCCATTCGCAGCAGGCCGGTTTTGGCTTTGGCTGGCATCGTCCCTTTCCGGCGGGTTATACCGCCGCGCGCACCTTATCCAGGTCGTCCACCGCGATCCCCAGGCCGTCCAGCAGGTTGCGGATCGTATTCCAGTGCACCCGTTCCCAGGCCGCCGGGCTGGAATTGCAGTTGTGCGCCGCCAGCATGACGTTGTCCATCTGGCGCAGCGGCGAGCTGGCCGGCAGGGGTTCCTCATCAAACACATCCAGGGCCGCCCCGGCAATCTGCCCGCTTTGCAGCGCCGCCGCCAGGGCGGCTTCATCCACCAGTTGGCCGCGGGCGGTGTTGATCAGCACCGCGCCCGGTTTCATATAGCTCAGTGTCTCGGCGTTGATGATGCGGTAGCTACTCGGGTTTAAATCACAGTTGACGCTGACAAAATCCGCGCGCTGCAGCAGGTCTTTCAACCCGGTCATCTCAATACGGTTCTCGGCGATGAAATCCGGCGCGATGGGCTGAATGTCGTTGCCCAGAATTTCGGGGCCAAAAGCGCGCGCCCGGCGGATGACCGCCTTGCCGATGTTGCCCACCCCGATCACCCCCAGGGTGCACTCGCTCAACGAGCGCCCGGGCAGCTTGGCCCACTCGCCGCGTTTCACCGCGCGGTCCATCCAGGGCAGGCGGCGCACAAAGGTGAGGATATAGCCCATCACGCTGTCCGAAACCGGCAGGGTGAAGGCGTTGGGCGTGTTGCGCACCTGCACCCCCAGGCGCTCGGCGGCGGCGCGGTCGATCGAATCGATCCCCGTGCCCCATTTGGCAATCACCTTCAAACGCGGCGCGCAGGCCCGCAGGGCCCGTTCGGTGTACCGGTCGTCGCCGCATAAGGCGCCGTCAAACTGCCCGGCGTAGCCCAGGATTTGTTCTTCAGACAGGCGCTCGTTGACCTTGGCTACGAGCAGTTCCACACCATAATGCTCCAGCACGGCGCGGAAGCGCTCCAGGGTGGGGATCATATAGGGAGCGGAGATCAAAACAGTAGGCATCTATTCTCCTTTTCACGCTATGCTTTGCCGGCGCGCTCGCGCATCAAAATGTCGACCACCTGGAAAGTACTCTCCTCGTCTATATCCCAGGCCTCGGCCGGATCGACTTTGAACATCAGCGGGCGCTCGCCCAGGCGGTTGCGGCGCAGTTCGAGCGTCTGGCGGGTGAACAGGTAGATGCACGAATTTTCCATGTACACGGGCGGCAGGTCCTGGGTGCGCAGCAGGATCGCCGGGTTGTGGTTGATCGGCCGCGCCAGTTCATCCCACAGGCGCACCTGCAGACGGGTCACCCCAAACAGCGAATCGTAGGAAGGGTAGCCGTCTCGCAGGGCTTGAATGGCAGCCGAGATGGTCTCTGCGCGCAGCAGCGGGTTGGTGCTGTGGGTCTGCAGGTAGAGATCGGCTTTCACCTGGGCGGTATCGTGCAGCAGGATCTCGTTCATCGGGATGGTGCCGGCGCGCAGGTGTTCGGGGCGTTCGAGCACGCGCACCTGGGGATAATCGCGCGCCAACCCGGCGATGATCACCGGGCTGTCGGTGTCGACCATCACCTCCGACACCTCCTTCACCGCCAGCAGGGTATCGATGATGTGCGCGTAGAGGGGTTTGCCGGCCAGGTCGCGGTAATTCTTCCCCTTCACGCGCTCCGAGCTGTGGCGCATGGGCACCAGCGCGGCGATCTTTTCCAGTTTCGGCATAGCTTATTCCTCCAGCAAAAACGGCCGGTCTTCCAGAATCCCGTCGACGATGGTTTTCAGCACCACCGAATGGCGCGGGTCAAAGGCCGTGTAGGCCAGGTCCTTGAAACGCACATAGCCCGGCCAGACACCGTCTTCTTCGAGCAGGTCATTAAAAGGCAGCGACGTCTTGTACAACTGGTAATAGAGGAAGCGCCGGGCGTTTTCACGGAACTCGGGCGGGGCGCTGACCTGCTCCGCTGCCAGCAGCTCCTCGGCCTGGCGGCGGTATTCTGCCGGGCTGGCCGGGAAATATACGGTGGGCAGTTGGGTAAAGCGGGCCTTGCCGCCGCACAATACCAGCGCGCCCATCAGCGAGGCTTCCAGCCCAATGGTTGAATTATAGACCATCACGAATTTACTGCGCTGGATCAGCTCATACGAGCTGAAGAACTCGCGCGAATCAACAAAGACCACATTCGGCAGGTCCGCGAGGTGGCTGCGCTGCGCCCAACCGGCCACACTTTCGCGCGAGGACTTGCCCGGCCTGGATTCATCCGGGTGGGCGCGGATCACAAACAGCGTCTCGGGGTGGGCGCGCACCAGCTCCAGGATCAGGTCGAGCCAGGCGAACATGTGCTCGAAAACCACGTTGGAGTGCGGCTGGCTGGTGTCGAAAATTACGTTGGTGAAAACCGGCACCACCTGTTTGAACTGCGCCAGGCGGGCGAGAAAGCTTTCATCCAGCCCGCGCATCTCCGGCCAGAAACGCACCCCGGCCATGCTGAAGTTGCCCTGCAGGCGCTGCTCCAGGTAGCCGTCCAGGCGCGCGTTCTGCGCGGGCGAAAGCTCGAAGGAATCAGGGATGGCGATCGGGTAGGCGGTGGCTTCGCCGGTGGTGAAGTACGCCGTATAGGGCTGCAGCCCCACCTCGTGGGCGATAACGCGCACGCCGCGCTGCTGCGCCACCCAGCGCGCGGTGGCTTCGGGATAAAACATGCCGTTAAAGACCACCAGCGCCTGCGGGTTGCTTTCATCCAGCAGCGCGCCAAATTCCTGCGCCACCCGCCAGGCCGAAAGGATGTATTGGCGGTAGAGAAAACGAGTGGGCTCGTCATCCGCCAGGTGGTGCAGGCGCATCGCCCAGCGCAGCCCCGGCAGGCACAATGCCCCCAGCGGTGCGCCCTGCCAGCAAAATGCGGTTAACTCGGGCGTGCTCAGCCCCTGCAGGGCGCTCTCCAGCTCTCCATCGGCTTTATAAACGAACCAGTGCGCCTCGCTGTGCTGGTAGAACGGCCGCGACTGGGCGATGCAGTCCGAGCAGGGCGGCAGCGCATGCGGGTTGCTATAGTCGGTTCCCAACACGCAGCGGCTCATCCCGCCCTGGCAAACAAAATGGATCACCGGCGTGCCAGCCAGCCTCAGCGCCCAGGCGGCCGACTGCTGAAAGGCGGCGTTCAGGCTCATCCCCAGCAGGCGGGTGGAAGCGTTAAGAAGATCACCGGACGTGCGCCAGGCTCAGGCCGGGCAGCCCGAGCGGCCCGGTCGACCTGCTCGCCCAGGCGCAGGATGCGCGCATTGCTGCGTTCATGCAGCCAGCGGCGTTTCAGCCCACGTTGGGCGCGGAGCATAAGATTCTGCATGGCTGGACGGATTACTGGAAGCGGCGCAGCTTTTTCAGCGAGGACAATTCGCTTTCATAGACCTGCTTAACCCCATCCCCCAGGGAGGCTTCGGTAACCCGAATGTACTTGACCAGCCGCTCGAACCCCTGCGGTTCGACCGAGGCAGCCTGGTCCGAGCCCCACATCGCCCGGTCGAGGGTGATGTGGCGTTCCACCACGCATGCGCCCATCGCCACCGCCACCACCGATGGAATCAGGCCGACTTCGTGGCCGGAATAACCCACCGGGCAGGAGAATTCATCCCGCAGTTTGAGGATCATGCGCAGGTTGAGCTCGTTCGGGTCGCAGGGATAGGTGCTGGTGGCGTGGGTGATCACCAATTGGTCGGTGCCCACCACCGCCACCGCCTGGTGGATCTGGTCGTAGGTGGACATGCCGGTGGATAGGATCAGCGGCCGCCCGGTGCCGCGCAGCTTGCGCAGCAAGCCCTCATCGGTCAGCGCGGCGGAAGGGATTTTGTAGGCAATCGGGTCGAACTGCTCCATGAAATCCACGGAAGGCTCATCCCACACCGATGCGAACCAATCGATACCCAGCTCTTTGCAGTAGCGGTCGATCTCGGCATATTCCGCCTGGCCAAATTCCATCTTGCGGCGGTATTCGATGTAACTGATGTAACCCCATGGGGTCTCGCGCATGATCTCCCACTGGTCGCGGGGCACACAGATCTCGGGAGTGCGTTTCTGGAACTTGACCGAATCGACCCCGGTGCGGTGCGCCTCAAAGATCATCTTCTTGGCAATCTCGAGATCGCCGTTGTGGTTAATCCCGATTTCGGCGGTCACATAGGTGGGGTGACCGTCGCCAATCATGCGGGAGCCAATTTTCACTTCTCTTGCCATACCATTTCCTTTCATCAACAACAGTCAGTTATCCCGAAAATTATCTTCTCCCCGCCCCGTCGACCGGGGCGAGGTCGGGGATGGGGCCGACAATAAGCTCGCCGAAGTTAGCCGATGCGCTGCAGGAGCAGATCGCACAGCTCGCGCACCGCGCCGTAACCGCCTTTGCGGCTGAGCACGATATCCGCGGCGCGCAGCGCCGCCGGCTGGGCATCCGCCACCACCAGGGCGCAGGCCACCTGAGAAAAACAGGGAATATCGTTGATATCGTTGCCCAGGTAGATGGCCTGTTCCGCCGCCACCCCCAGTTCCTTCAGGATGCCCGGCAGCGCGCCGGCCTTGTCCAGAATCCCCTGGTAGGCCGGGATTTTCATTTTCGCGCAGCGCGCCGCCACCACCGGGTTGGTTTCGGTGGAGAGCACCACCATTTTGACGCCTTTCTGGCGCAAAAGCCGGGTGCCCATGCTGTCGCTGCGGTAAGCCGCCACCATCTCGCGCCCGTTTTCGTCCACCCACACCCGGTTGTCGGTCAGCACGCCGTCGAAATCGAAGATAATCAGCGCCACCTGCTCCGGCAGCGGTCGGCGCCGCTTGCCCGGGTAAACGATCTCCAGGTCGCTGTACCACACCAGCCATTCCGAGCGCGCCCAATCTTTGGGAGTGTCGATATCCACCGTATAGGCCGGGTCGATCATCACCGGCAGGATTACCTCGCCGCTCATCGACCCACCGCGCACGGTCTGCGCGCGCACCGCGTCGATATGCCCGGTCTGCCAGTAGACCGGCGGAAGCGCCTGGCGCGGGGCGTTGTAGGGCTCCGCCACGCCGGCCACGTCCAGCAGGTTCGCCATCCGCCCGCTTTGCTGCATCGATGCGCCACATCTTGTGCGGGTTCTGCCCGGCAGGCACCACCCCGCGCACCGAATCGGCTTCGGGGTGCTCCAGCAGGGTCGACACAGCCTGGTCGACCAGCTCGGGCGGGCGCACCGGGGAGGTCGGGCGCAGCTGCACCAGCACATCCGGGTAATAGCCCTCGTTTTCCGCCAGCCATTCCAGCGCGTGCTGGAATACCGGCAGGTCAAGGGAGCGGTCCGCGGCAAACTCGGCGGGGCGCAGGAAGGGCGTCTCGGCGCCGTAGGAGCGGGCCACCGCGGCAATTTCCTCGTCATCCGTCGAAACGATCACCCGGTCGACGTGTTTGGCCTGCAGGCCCGCCTCGATACTGTAAGCGATCAGCGCGTGCCCGGCAAACGCCTTGATATTCTTGCGTGGAATCCCCTTGGACCCCCCACGCGCCGGGATGATCGCCAGAACTTCCGTCTTTACCATACCGTCCAGCCCCCATCCACCACCACGTTGCCGCCGGTCATGTAGGCGGAGGCCTGCGAGGCCAGAAACAACAGGGCGCCGTTCATTTCGTCGCGCTCGGCCATGCGCCCCATAATCGTGCGGTAAGCATAATTGCGGGTGAAGGTTTCATCGTGGTTGTTATACACCCCACCGGGGGTCAGGCAGTTGGCGCGCACCTGCGTCCCGGCATAATATGAGGCGATGTATTTGGTCAGGCCCAGCACGCCGGCCTTGGTGGTGGTGTAAAACGCGGGTTTGAACTGCCGGGGCTGGCCGGGTTTCTCGTAGATGCGCTGGTCCGGGGGAACCAGCCCGTAGGTCGAGCAGATATTGATGATCGAGCCGGCTCCGCCCTGCGCCACCATCTGGCGGGATGCCGCCTGGCAGCATAAAAATACCCCGGTCAGGTTCACATCCAGGGCCTGCTGCCACATCTCGAGGGGATAATCCTCGAAGGTGCTGGCATGTTTGCCGGGTTGGGTATCGTCGAATTTGGGGTCCATTGCCGCGCTGTTGACGATCACATCCAGCCGGCCAAAGGCCTGCACGGCCGCCTGGACCATGGCCTCGGTCGAATCCGGCCGGGTAACATCCACCGCGCAGGGGATGGCCCGCAGGCCCTCGTCCTTCAGCGCCTGGGCGGTTTTCGCGGCGGCCTCACCGTTCAAATCGGCCACAACCACCCCGGCCCCCGCCTGGGCCAGCGTGCGGCAGAACTCCACGCCCAGCAGGCCGGCCCCGCCGGTGACCACTGCCGATTGGCCCTGCAGGCTGAATTTATCGAAAATCTGGCTCATCCGTTGCTCCAATGATGTCAGGGAATTTGGTACTGCTTTTTCAAGGCTGCCCACTGCTCGGGATTGCAGGAATTAAAATCCAGGGACATATCCGGGCAGGTGTGCACCGAAAAATACGGTCCGCAGGCATCCGTGCAGGTCGCCACGATGCACGGGTTGCCGTCGGGGGCAATGCGGCATTCTGTCTCGCAGCTCACATTCTGGCCGCGCTGCGGGCAGTCGTTGCCCGCCCAGCCCACCGGGGTGGGTGGTACGAGCAGCGCAGTGGGCAGAACCACGTTCCCCTGGTAGAGCAGATCGCCGGTTTGCAGGTCGGAGAAGGCAAAGCCCAGCTGCTGGTCGTACGCCGGTTTGCTCAAACCCTGGCAGAACAAACGGTCCGGGTACTGGCTGTCGAAAGTGCATTCATAAGTGTTCCCGCCCAGGATGAGTTTCAATGACCGGTCCACCCCGGGGAGGGTGAACGACACCAGCCAACCACCCAGGCGGTTTTCAACCCCGGTCACCTGGAGCTGGTCAAAGGCAATCGTCGGGGTAGGAGACGCGCTGGGCGCCGGGCTGGCGGAAGGGGTAGGCGGCACGGTGGCGCTGGGGATCAGCGTCTCCGTGGGCAGCGAGGTCGCGGTTGGCGCAGAGGTTGCGCTGGCCGCGGCCGTGGCGCTGGGGGCAGGTGTGGAGGTTGGGGTGGGCTGTTCCGGCCCCAGGCTCGAACAGGCTGCCAGCGCCAGCCCTGCCAGGATAACTACTTTCCAAATTTTAGGGGATGCCATATTTTGCTTTCGCCTGCGCCCACTGCTCCGGGTTGCAGACAATCGCCGGCAGCTTTTGATCCTGCGGGCAGGAATGCACCGAACGATACAACCCACAGGCATCCGTACAGGTAGCCACGATGCAGGGGTTGCCGTCATAATCCAGGCGGCATTCCGTCTCACAGCTGATGTCTTTGCCCCGATCGGGGCAGTTGGTGTTGGCATACCCTTCCGGCAGCGCGGTCGGCAGGATCGCCGAGCTCAACACCACTTTGCGTTCCAAAACCACCTGGTTGGTCTGCGGGTCCAGGAAGGCTTCGGTTAACTGGATATCCAGGATGGGGCGTTTCAGCCCCCAACAAAACAACCAATCGGGATACTTCTCGTCCAGCCGGCATTCGTATTTGGCCCCGCCCAAAATCAGGTTGTAGGGGCTGGTGAGGTATGGGATTTTCAGCACCAACCCGATCCCGCCAATGCCATCGTTGATCTGGATGACATCCGCCTGGTCCAGGGCGGCCGTCGGGGTCGCGGATGGACTGTCGGTGAAGGTGGGCGCCGTGGTGAAGGTGGCCGAAGGCGCGCTGGTGGCCGTGGATGCCGTCGTGGCGCTGGGCGCGGGGGTATGCGTCGCGGTGGGCTGCGGGGCGTCGGTGAGGGCCGGCCCGCTGACCGGAATCACAACAGGCTCCGGCGTGCAGGCCGCCAGCGCCAGCAGGGTCAGGATGAATAAAATTCGCCTTAACAATTCCTCACTCCAATCATGGGATGTTCAAGCGGTCCTTCTGCTCCTGCCACTGCGCATCGCTGCACATGCCCTTCCACTCCTTCACCCCATCCGGGCAGGTGTTGACCGAGAAATACGGCCCGCAGGCATCGTAGCAGGTGGACACCACGCACGGACTGCCATCCGGGGCAATCCGGCATTCGGATTCACAGGTCACATTGGTTCCGCGCTCGGCGCAGTTATATTGGCTGTAACCATCCGGCACCGGGGTGGGCAGCATAGCTGAGATGAAGACCGTCTCCTCCTGGAAAACCGCCTGGTTGGTGGCCGGATCGATAAACGCCAGGGTGATGGTCTGGTCGAGCGGGGGGCGCGACAGCCCAAAGCAGAATAATTTCCCGGGGTAATCGTCCAGGTAGTTGCATTTATAAGAAATGCCCGCGGCGATCACGTCGTAAACCTGGGTCAGGTTGGGCACCGAAAAACTCAGTTTCCACCCGCCCACCCCACTGGCCAATTCGATCGGTTGGGCAGCATCGAAGGCCGCCGCCAGGGTGGGCGATGGGGAAGGCGTGCTGGTGATCGTGGCGGTGCTGGATGGCGTGAGCGTGGATGTGATCGTGGCGGTAGCCGTCGCGGTTGGGGGGAGGGTCGCCGTGGCGCTGGGAATCGGGGTATCGCTGGGCGCTGCGGTGGCCGTGGCTGCGGGCGCCGCCGGACTGCAGGCCGCCGCCAATCCAAGCAGGATTGTCAGGGCAGCGAGCGTCCATCCGTTAATGTGCAATCTGTGTATTTTCACCGGTGAAAACCTGGCTCTTCCGCGGGAAACCGCGGAGGGGACTTTAGACAACAGCCTATTATATCGCTTTAATCGCCTCTCGGGCAGACAGGGCCAGCGCCAGCGCGCGCGCGCCGTCCTCCAGGCTGCACACGGCCTGCGTCTCGCCGCGCGCGACTGCCAGGAAATGGCGCATTTCGTCCAGGAACAGCCAGTTGCGCTCAAAACCGTCCGGCGGGAGGATCGTGCGCCAATTCGCCTGGCCGGCCTGGAAAACTGCCAGGCTGGCATCCGCGTTATTCCAGCGCAGCGAGCCCTGGGTTCCAATCACCTCCAGGGTATGAGCCGCCGGCCGCTGGAGGTAATCCAGGTGCAGCGTGCCCGCCGCTCCCTGAGCAAAGCGCAGGCCAATCTCGGCGCTGTCTTCCACCTCCAGGCCCAGGCCCAGCGACCCGCCCGTCGCCCAGGCCACCTCATATTCACCCAGCAGCCAGCGGAGATAATCAAAGGGGTGGCACAGGGTCAGGATCACCCCGCCGCCCAGGTCGGGCCGGGCGGCATACCCCTGGCGAAAATCTTCCCAGGGGTGCCAATCCGGCAGGTATTCGCCCCAGTGGGCGCGCGCCGAGGTCACCCGGCCGATGGCTCCCTCCGCCAGCAGGTTGGCGGCCGCGATCAAGGTAGGATGAAAGCGCAGTTGGAAACCCACCAGCACCCGCGCCCCTCCGCGCTGCACAGCCGCCTGCAGCTCGGGCAGCCGCGCCAGGTCGTTCGAGATGGGCTTTTCCAGCAGGATAGCGCAGCCCATTTCGGCCGCCGGGATGGCCACATCCAGGTGCAGGGCGGTCGGGTTGGAGATAATCACCGCGTCCGGGCGGTGGGCCAGGGCCGCCGCGAGCTCGCTTTCTACTACCAGCCCGGCAATTTCATCCTCAGGCAGGGTGCTGCGCCGCGAGCGCAGGAGCAGGATATCCTCTTCGCCCAACGCGCGCAAATTGCGCAGGTGCCTGCGCCCAATCGAACCATAACCGGCAATCAAGAATTTCATCATCCTCCATAACCACACAGATCGTCAACCGCTGCGGGACCAAAAGCAGCCCCACTGAAATTATAAGCCACCTGCCCGAGCCCCGGCCGGGCTAAAAAAATGGCTGTGCTATAATCCACTCATCTCTCCCGGAGAAGCGCATGCCCCTCAACAAAACGCGAGTCACCTGGTTGGTCGCCTTCATCTGCCTGGCCTATTTCCTCGTGATGGCAATCCCCAATGGGCTCGGCGCGCAAAGCGAGCGCATGCTGGCGGCCACCTCGGTGGACGAGCCGGTCACCTACCCGTACGTGGTGCGCATGCTCTCCCCGGCCAAAGACGCCAAAGACCTGTTCACCCGCTGGGTGATCTACGGCGATTATCACTACGGCTACCCCTTCTATTTCCTCTCTGCGCTGGTGGTGCTGCCCGTGCGCCTGGTCTACGGCGCCCTGTTCACCAACCACCCCGCGCTCAATTTGTGGCTGCTGCGCCAGTTGATCAGCGTGCTGCCCACCCTGCTGGCGGCCGCGCTGCTCGCCTACCTGCACACCCGCTTTGAAAAGCCCTGGCACACACTGGGCTTGCTGCTGATCCTGCTCTCCATGCGCGCGGTGGTGCGCAGCAGCATCCAATGGTGGCATCCCGACGCGCTTTCACTGCTTTTCATCGTGCTCACCTTTTATTTCCTGGCCCGCGACCGGCTGCGCTTTGGCATGCACTTCTTCCTGGCCGCCGCGGCCTGCGGGGTGGCCGCCGGGATCAAGTTCGCCGGTTTCTTCTTTTTTCTGGCGATTTTCGCCTACCTGCTGGCCGGGCTGCTGCGCAAAGCACTCAGTCCACGCCGCACCCTGCTCTACGCCGGGCTGTTCGTCGCCGTCATGGCCGCCGCACTGGTCATCTCCAACCCATTTTTATACAATCGCGGCGCGCGCGAGGAACTGGTAAAAATCCAGAGCTTCAAAACCGAAGAGCTGGCCCAGGGGTACGCTCACGACGATCCGCTCTATTACAGCAAAGGCCCGGCCTGGTGGGCCTGGACCCTGGAAACCTGGTACGCACACCCGCTGATCCTGGGCTTTTTGCTGCTATCGCTGCTCGCCGGCTGTGTCTGGGGTCCCAACCGGCTGCTCAACCGCCTGATCTTGCTGTGGGTGGCGCCCTTCTCCATCTACCTGCTCTACTTCGTCGCGGTCAAACCGGATCATTACTGGCTGCCGGTGATGCTGCCGCTCTTCTCCGCCGCGCTCAACATCCCCCTGGCCATCGAGCAGGGCGCCATCCCGGCGCTGCGCGCCCGGCCGCGCCTGTCAGCCATCCTCAACCTGCTGATCGTGCTGCTCTTCGCCGGTTACCTGGTCACCAACCTCGTCCGGCCCTACTCCGGCGCCGCGAACCTCTACGCCCAGGCTTTGCGGGTGGAGCAGAATTACCAGCCTTAAGCTTTCTTCGCGCTTTTTTCGAGCAGGGCGCTGAAAAACTCGCCTGTCCTGCGCCCGGCCGAGCCGTCGGTGAAGGTGCACTCGTCGCGGATGAATTTAATCCGCTGCGGGCTGTCGGCCAGCGGGTTCTGCAGGTAGTAATCCAGGGCCTGTCTCAGTTCAGCCTGGTTGAAGGTCACTCGGCCGGCCCCAGCCGCGCGGAAGCGCTGGTGGGTGGGCCATTCGCCAATCTCTTTCAAGGATAGCGAGAATTTGCCGGGGGTATTCCACCCGCCGGGCACATCGATGCACACACTGATGATCGGCCGGTCATGCACCGCCGTTTCCACCACCATGGTCGAATAGACCGTCAGGAAGATGTCGGCATAGGCCATCATCGAGGCTTTTTCAGGCATATCCTCGCCCGAATAGTAGCCCAACTCGCCGCCCAGCGGCACCGGCTCGACCAGATGCACGTGGGGCATATCGGCAATCAAGGCACGCACCCGCGCAGCCTCGCCCTCGTAGAGCGAGCCGGGCATAAAGTGGTTGGGGTGCAGGCGGATGAGCAGCTGGCAGGGTTCGCTGAGCGCTTCGCTGTGCACCAGTTCAGCCAACGCCTGGATGTTGGCGTAATTCGGCGAGAAGGTGACAAACGAGCAGGCATACGCCAGCAGTTTGCGGTTGGGGTCCAGACCGTGCAGGGCGTAATACTCCTCGCGCGGCATCTGCCAGGTGCGCTGAAAATAGCCGTCGTAGGAGGGGATGCCGCCGATATGCACCCGTTCGGCAGGCCAATCCGAGCCCAACACCAGTTCTTCTTTTTGAATTTCCGACCAGCAGTTGACCCAGTCCACCGGCGCGCCCGGCAGCCGGTAGCTGGAGGGGTTATCCCAGCCCACAATCGCCGCCGCCGTGGTGACCCCGCGGGCAGCCGCCTCACGCAGCAGGTAGCGGTCCCAGCGCCAGCCGGGGGTGGAAGCCGCCACCAGCGAGGGATGGTATTGCTCGAACAGGTCGGCGTAAATGGCGGGGGTGAAGCGCCGCTGAAAATTCACCAGCGCCCGGCGCGCCAGCCGCGATCTGCGCAGGATGCGGGTCAGGGTGCGGATCAGCGGCATGATGCGTTTGCCGCGCGGGGAGGCTTCATAATCCATCTGGCGCAGGTGGCCGTCCATCGCGTTGGTGTTGATGCGCAGCGAGCCGCCCATCCAGCGCAAAAAGTGCAGCCAGTGCTGCAGCGAATGCGCCTGGCTCTCGAAATACTGCTTGCACTGCGCGAAGCGCAGCCCTTCCACCACCAGGCCCGGCTGGCCAAAGCGCTGTTCGATCTGCTCCTTCAGGCCGTCATCGGTCAGCAGCACCACCCGCGCGCCGCCGGCCAGCAAGGTGGGCAGCACATCCGTCTGCAAGAAATAAACCACCGAGAGGCCGTGATCGGCGGAGATGAAAATGGTTTTTTGATCAGCCATGATGTTCCTTCAATGATTTTGGCGCTGCGCCTGCCCGCCGCACTCAGCGATCGTAATACCAGCGGAAGATAGCGTCGTAGAACCCCAGCAGGGTTTTCTTGAGCGGGGGGAAATCCAGCAGCGGGTGCTTTTTTTCTGCGCCGGCCGCGGGCGCAGCCGCCCCACTGCCGGCCGTCTGCACCCCGCGCAGGGTATTGCTCATATTCATCGCCAGCGGTTCGGCCGTCATCAGCCGCAGCAGCCCGGCCGCGTTCATCCGCTCGTCTAGCTGCTTCACCTGGCCCATCGGCCGGTCCATGCTGAAGGGCAGGAAAGCCTGCAGGGTTTCCTTTCGGGCGCAGAACTGCCAGTGCGAAGCCCCGGCAAAGGCCGGCACGCCGCGGTAGGTCAGGCGCACATCCTGGCTGGAATCATAATGCCGGCGGATCTCGTCCTCGCTTTGACCCAGGCTGAGGTCAAACTCCAGGAAGGTCTGCCAGGGCACCAGCGCGCCGCGCTCCACCTGGGCATCCTCACACCCGTCCGCCCAGGCGACCGTCGCGCTGTAATAATCCTCGCGGGTGCGGAATGGGCGCGCCGTGACCATGCCCACGTTGGGGTAAACATCCAGCACTTCCAGCGAGCGCTTGAGCCAGCCGGGCGAAAAGAGCACGTCGCTGTCGGCATAGGCCACGATCTCGCCCGGCGCGCCGGCCAGGATCATATTCCAGGCCCCGCCTTTGCCCAGGTTCTTCTCCGACAGCAGCAGGTACTGGATGCGCCCGGCGGTATGCTCGTCCAGCAGGAACTGGCGCGCCTCCTCGCAGGAGCCATTGTCGAAGACCAGCAGGTCCATCTCCACCCCCGGTTCGCGCCGCGCGCTCTCCAGGCAGACTTTAAGCACATCCAGCGCTTCGGTGTAAAACCCGCTCAGAAAGGGGATGTAATTCAGCACCGTCACGGTCACCCGCGCGGGTTTTGCCACGTCTTTCACATATTTCGCCGGATTTTGTCCGATGCGCATAATGACTCCAATATCCTCAGGCCTTGCCGCGCTCGCGGTAGGCTTTCAGCGGGTGGAAAAAGATGTAAAACAGCTGCGCCAGCGGGTAGGAATGCAGCTTGATCAGCGGGAAAATTTCAATCTCGCGCCCCAGGCGCTTCCACGAAAACGGCGGGCGCACCAGCTTGCCGTGGAGCAGGCGGTGACTGGCGTCCGGCAGCTCGAAGATGGCGCGCTTGCCGCCCGCCAGGCGCACGTTCTCAAAGGTCTCCGGGTGGCGGTAATGGGGCTGGCCGCCGGGCAGGTGGCTGTAATCGTGGTTCTGGTGGATGATCTGCAGGTCGGCGCTGGCATCCACCACCGGCCAGCCGCGGCTGCGGCCGGCAAAGATCATCCAGTTATCCCAGCCGGCGCGCCCGATGGCAAAAGCGGGCATGTCGGCGAAGCACTCGCGCGGGAAGATAAAATAATCCGAGCCGGTGGCCTTGTGCAGCTTGCCTTCATTGAGCATGCGTTGGCGCAGGCTCACCTCCCAACCAGGGTCAAAGGCCAGTTCCTCGCGCACCTCCAGGTCCCAGCGCTGCCCCACCATCAAGAAGCGGGGCGCCTGCTGCGCCATCTGTTGGGCTGCCGGGACAATTTCGGGCAGCAGGAGGATATCCGCGTTGATGCAGCACAGCAGCGGGCTGCCAGCCCGCTCGCGCGCCAGCCGCAGCATCGATGAAACCAGCGGGGTGCCGCCCGGGGTGCGCTCTACCTGCGGCAGGTGGGTCACCCCCAGCTCGGCAGCCGTCTCCGCCAGGCCTTCTTCCTCGCCCAGCAGGAAAATTTCCACCGCCGGGCCCAGGGCCTGCCAGGAACGGATCGCGTTGCGCTGGATGGTGGCGATGTGCGCGTCGCGGAAGGGTTTGGGCGCGGAAAAAATGGTCAGCTCTGGCATGTCACCTCTATTTCATCCGCTCGTCGATATCGCGGCCCATCTTATGCTGCACCGTCGCGTTGATCTGCGCCAGTTCCGGCTCGCGCTCGAACAGCTCGAGCACCTCCAGCCAGGTGGCGTCCATCCGCCCGCCCAGGCGCTCCACCAGCGCGCGCAGCAGGAGCAGATCTTCGGGCGTATCCAGGGTCCAGCGCATGTGCCCGTAATCGGGGTCGTGCTCGACAATCTTCACCCGAAAACGCCCTTCCTGATCGTAAAAATAAGGCATGACGTGCTCGCGCTCGAACTTCTGCCCGGCTTCGCGCCAGGCGCGTTCCAGCCCGGCCATGGCGCACACTTCGGTGTCCAGCCCAATCGGCCAGGTACGGTGGCGAGGTGGTGGGAGGCGGTTGGCGGCAAAATCTACCCCGCCGCGGAT
Source organism: uncultured Chloroflexia bacterium (assembly GCA_963752685.1). Taxonomy (GTDB): domain Bacteria; phylum Chloroflexota; class Anaerolineae; order Anaerolineales; family Anaerolineaceae; genus Anaerolinea. The sequence continues at coordinate 363,192 of CAVVZR010000001.1, forward strand.
AAATTCATTCACCACCAGGTCGAGCGCATCCGGGTCGATCAAGGGGCAGTCGGCGGTCACCCGCACGATCACCTGGGCTTCATACCGGCAGGCAGCCTGGTAAAAACGGTCAAGGACATCGAACTGGCTGCCGCGAAAAATCGGCCAGCCGCGCTGCTCGCACACCATCGCCAGCGGATCGTCCGCCGGGTCGTCGGTGGTGGCCACCACCACCTGGCTGACGGTTTGGGCGCGGCGGCAGCGTTCTACCACCCAGGCCAGCACCGGCCGGCCGCCCAGGTCGAGGAGCACTTTGCCCGGCAGACGGCTGGAGGCCATGCGGGCCTGGATGAGGGTGACAACATTGTATGAGTTTGGTTTCATCGTCTCTTTTACTGCCGGTCGGGCAGGTAGCGGTAAACCACCCACCCTCCCAGGTTGGTATCGGGGGTGTAATTCTGGCAAATCCACTGGTAGACAGCGCCCATCCCCGCCGGGATGTGCGGGGGTTGGAAAGCCGGGCGGCCCAGGTTGAGCAGGCGCTCCTGGCTGCTGCTCTCGTCCGGCGCGGCGGCCGGCAGCGCCCCGGCCATTTCGGCCAGGACCGCCGGATCGCTCAGCCGGGTGCAATCTGCGGCCTGCGTTTCATAGAATAGCGGCTGCTCGCTGGAACGCGTGTCGATAATTATCGCCGGCGGGTTGGCCTGCAGCTCCGCCAGGAAGATGCCCGTCTGCGCGCTGTCGCTGTAGCCGGGCTCAAAAAGATGCTTGACCACAAAGTAGCGGCTGGGAGAGGCATGCCCGCTCAGCGCGTAGAGCATCGGCACGCTGCCCCATTCAAAAATGGGTGCGCCAGGGGGCAGCGCCTGGCGAATGGCGGCCGCTGCGGCATCCACCTGGCGGTCGCGGCTGACCGCGATCTTGCCGGCCGTTTCGATCACCCCACCCCCCGCCAGCGGGATGAGCAGCAGCACCGCCCAGACCTGGGCCATGCCACGCTTGTTTTTCACCCCGCTCAAGGAGAGCAGCGACCAGCCCAGGAAGCCCACCAGCACGGTGAAAGCCGGCAGAGTGGCCATAAAATAATGGCGGTAGTTATCCCCGGAAAGCGCGCTCAGGCCAATTTCCACCGGCAGGTCGAGCAGGGCAAAAGCCGGCAGCGCCAGGGGCACATCGGCCAACTGGCGGCGGAAGAGATCCATCTGGCGGGCAAAGGCGCGGTTCCAGCGCAGTTGGAAGTAGAGCAGCCCGCCCGCGAGCAGCAGCCCACCCAGGGCGATCTGCACGATGCGGTAGGCGCTCAACTCGCTCAACGCGTAGAGCTGCAGCCCTCGGCGAAACAGCCCGTTGTAGAGCAGCAGCAGCCCCACCAGGCCAATGACCAGCCCCGGCCAGGGCTGCCCGGCGGCTTTCAACAACCGCTCGTCGCGCAGCAGCACATAGGCGCCCGCGCCTGCCCAGGCAGCCAGCCCCAGGCTGAAGAAGGGCGAGGCGCTGAGCAGGAAGCCCAGCCCGCCTACCAGGGAGGCCAGCCGCTGCGCCAGCGGGATGCCCGCCACGGCGAAATTGTAGCGAAAGGCCGCGTCCCAAAACTCGGCCAGCGCCCCGCGCGCGGCAAAATAGCCAAACCAGGCCACCCAAACCAGGACGAAGCCCAGCCCCAGCCAGGCAAAATCCAGCAGCGCGCGTCCTTTGCGCCGCCCGACGCGCCCGGCCAGCATCACGATGATCACCGCGGCCAGCGGCCCGGCCAGGGGCTGTTTGAGGGTGGAGGCCATCCCCAGCAGCACGCCGATCCAAAAGGCGCGCCGGCCGCTCTTCCCGAGGGTTTCCATCTGGGCCAGCAGCCCGATGGCCGCGAACTGGAAGGGCAGGGCGTATTCCTCGGTCAGGTTGCCGCCTTCGTGCACGTACACCAGGTTGAGCAGGAAGGCGGCAGACGCCAGCCAGGCCGCGTACAGCCCAAAGGTACGGCGCAGCGCACTAAAACCGAGCAGCCCGGCGGCCCCCACCGCCACCAGCTGCAAAGCCCAAATGCCCCAGCGGCTGCCCCCGCCCAGCGCCAATCCCAGGAAATTGAGATAGAAGATCAGCGGGGGTTTGTGGTCGAAGACATCCAGGTAGGGCAGCCGGCCTTCGCGGATGCGCTCACCGACATATTGGAAGATGGAATAATCGATATTGGGGATTTGCGCCAGGCTGGGGGCGGCATAGACCAGCGCGAAAACCGCCAGCAGCCCCAGGCTGACCACCGCCAGGGGGAGCGCCAGGCCGGCCTGGGTCGTTTTTCTCGCCGCGCCGCTCACGCCTCGCCCCCATCCGCAATTTTTTGCGCCAGTTGGTAGGCGCCCAGCAGCTTTTGGAAATTATCCGGCCAATTGGCGCGCCGTTCGGCCAGGGAACGGGCTTCCAGGCGCATGCCCGCCAGGCCCTGCGGATCGCGCGCCGCGCGCAGCAAGCCCGCCGCCAGATCGCCGGCGTCGCCGTCGGCAAACAGCCAGCCCGCCTGCCCCGGAACGATCCACTCGCGGTTGCCGGGGATGTCGGAGACCAGCACGGGCAGCCCGCAGCCCAGCGCCTCCATCAAGGAGACCGACGAGCCGTCACTGTGGGATGCGCTGACGTACAGATCGGCGGCGTGATAGTAGCGCGCCAGCTCGTTCTGGCTGACCTGCCCGCCCAGGTGCACCAGGTCGTGCAGCCCGCGCTGGTTGAGCAGCGCCTGGATTTTCCCGGCCAGCGAACCGCCGCCCAGCAGCAAGAGGCGCAGGCGCGGTTCTTCGGCCACCGCGCGGGCGAAGGCATTGACCACCACGTCCACCCCGTAGATGGGTTCCCAGGAGCGCAGCGAGAGCGCCACAAAGCAGTCCTGCCAGCCCAGGCGCGCACGCAGATCACCCGCGCTCTCCGCGGCGCGCGGCGCCGGGGCGAAGGCCTGCAGGTCGATGCCCCAGGGGAACAGCACCACCTGCCTGGCAGGGAAACCAAAGTCTTCGGCCGCCTGCTGCACCGCGGTGCAGTCGCCCAGCAGCACGTCGCTGCGCCGCAAGGTAAACCGCGTCACCCGTTTCATCCAGCGGCCGGCGTACGCATCCTTGAGCAGATCCGATCCCCAGGACATGGTCACCAGCGGAACAGCCTGGGCCAATGCGGCGATAAACGCACAGGACTGCACCGGCCCGGCGTGGACTACGTCCGGCTCCAACCTGAGCAGCAGGTGGCGAAGTTCCAGCACGGTGGAGACCAGGCTGCGCCAGGCATAGGGGCGCGTCCCATGGCTCCAGGTCACCTGGGTCACCTGCGGGGGCACCGGGCGATCTTCGACCTGGCGCGAGCGCCGTTCCAGCCGCAGGTAATAGACCTCCTGCCCGCTTTCGGCCAGCGAGGCGAGAAAGCGGTGATCGTGCGGGGTATAGTCGCGGGAAAAGTAGAGGACTTTCACGGGGTTAGTTCGTGCAGGCAGCCCCAGAGGCGGCTTTGCCTGCCGGTTCAAATCACGGCTCGCCCAGGTAGGTCCAGCGCAGTTCCTGGCCCTGGGCCAGGTCCACCTGCACGCACTTGCCAATCACCTTGTCCAGGTCGAAGGGCAGGATCGCCTCCGGCGGGGCCGGGCGCAGCACATCGATATCCGCGCGGGCGAGCAGGTCGCCGGCCTGCAGGGGGCGCGCCGCGCGCAGGCAGCGCCGCTGCAGCACCACCGTATCGCGCTCATTACCCGCCACAAATTTGTCCGCCGAACCCAGGGCGCGTTCCAGGCGGCGGGTGTTCTCCACCATGTCTGCCCAATCGGTGGGGTTCATCGCAAACTTATGATCCGGGCCAACCCGCTCGTTGTCGTCGGTAAAATGCTTTTCCACCACCCGCGCGCCGAGGGCTACCGCGCCCAGCACGGTAGCGTGCCCGGGGGTGTGATCCGAGAGCCCCAGCACCACCTTGGGGAACATGCTGGCGTAGGTTTTGAGCACATTCAAATGGATGTGATCAAAGTTTTCCAGGCTGGCGGTGTAGTTGGTGTTGCACTGCATCAGCACCAGCTCGGGGTTGAGCGCCGTGATCAGCCGTACGGCCGCCGCCACCTCGCCGATGTCCGAAGCCCCGGTCGCCAGCAGCACCGGCAGGCCTTTGCGCGCGATCCAGTCCAGCGCTTCTGGCCAGCTCACCTCGCCCGAGCCGATTTTGATCGCCGGGACATACGGCACGAGATAGTCGGTGGCCTCGAAGTCGTAGGGGGAGGAAAAGTAGTCGATGCCCACCTCGTCGCAGACCGCTTTGAGCTGCGGCGTCCATTCGAAGGGGATGGATGCGTCCCGGTAAACCTCGAAGACGCTCTTTTTCCAACTGGCCTGGTGCGACTGCTGCCCGCCCAGAGATTTGAAGCCATAATCCGAGACGATCCCCGGCGCGCGGAAGTTCTGAAACTTAGCCGCGTCGGCCCCGGCCTCTTTGGCCAGGCGGATGAGCAGTTTGGCGCGCTCCAGATCGCCGTCATGGTTGGCGGCAACGTCGGCAATGAAATACGTGGGGTGCCCATCCCCGACCATATGTTCGCCGATTCTAATTTCCATACAGCCTCCCAATTGTTTTCAATCCGTCGACCCACCCGCTCAGACCCCGGTCTTTTACATCCGGATATTATGCGCCCAATGTGCGGATCAGTTGAGGGCGACCCTCTGCCCACAGCGCGTGCAGCCGCTCCAAACCCTCCGCCTGACCCGGCATTTTGCGTCCCAGGGCGGCTTCGAGTTTGTCCACCCGCAGGGTCAGGTTGGGCGAACGCCTGGCCAGCAGCCCGGCCTGATCCACCGAAATGGGAGTGATCAGGCTTTCGTCCAGCCCAAAACGGCGCGCCAGGGCCACCCCAAAAGCATATTTGCTCTGGTGCTCGCTGCTCAGGGTGTGGAACACCCCACTCAGCCCTTTTTCGAGCATCTCCAGCAGGATATCGCCCAGCTGGTTGGCCGCCAGCGGGCAGAAAAGCACATCAGTGAAGCCGTTCACCGGGCGGCCTTCGCTGAGGTTGGCGTAGAAGAACTCCGCCAGGCTGCGCCGGCCCGAGAGGCTCCAACCGTAGAAATTCACCCGCGCGATGGCGGCCTGGGGGTTGGCAGCCTGCACGGCGCGCTCCCCGGCCAGTTTGTCGCGGGCGTAGACGCCCTGCGGGTTGGGCGGGTCTTCCTCGCGGCAGCCGCCCAGCAGTCCGTCAAAGACCGCGTCGGTGGAAAGGTGGACCAGCCGCGCGCCGGCGCTGCGGCAGGCTTCGGCCACTTCGCCAGGCAGTTCGCCGTTGAGCCGCGCAGAAATCTGCGGGTCTTTTTCGCAGGCTTCCAGGTTGGCCAGGGCAGCGGTATGCACCACCAGGTCGGCCCGCGTCTCGGCCAGCACCCGCGCAAATTCCCCCGGCCGGGCCAGGTCGGCCGCCAGGACGGTGAAAGGCGCGCCGCGCAGGGCATGGCGATTGACCTGCCCCACCACCCGGTAGCGCCCGGCCGCGGCGGCATCCAGGCACAGGTTCAGCCCCAGCAGGCCGCTGGCCCCGGTCACTAACAGCGTTTTCACCCCAGGGTCCCCTGGACGTGCTGTTCTTCGATCGGGCGGATCATCGCGCGGATTTCCTCCACGCTCAGCCACTGCGGATTGTTGTTGCTGGCGTAGCGGAAACCGTCTTCCAGGGGCGCACCCTTGTCTTCCCAATCCCAGCCAAACGGGTTGCGCGCCCAGATGCGCTCAGCCGGCATGATCACGTACATGTCATCGACATCGCGGGTGTGGCGCGATTCGTCCTCCGAGATGAGCACCTCGTGCAGCTTCTCGCCGGGACGAATGCCGATGATCTCAATCTCGTTTTCCGGCGCCACCGCGCGGGCCAGGTCCATCACCGTCATGCTGGGGATCTTGGGGACAAACACCTCGCCGCCGTGCATTTGCTCCAGGCTGCGAATGACAAACTCCACGCCCTGGTCGAGGGTCAGCCAGAAGCGGGTCATGCGGTCATCCGTCACCGTCACTTTGCCGTTCTGGCGCTGTTTGAGGAACACCGGCACCACGCTGCCGCGGCTGCCAACCACGTTGCCGTAGCGCACGCAGCTCAGGCGGGTCACCTTGCCGCCGGCGTAGGCGTTGCTCTGCACGATCAATTTTTCGGCCGCCAGCTTGGTCGCGCCGTACAGGTTGACCGGGTTGACCGCTTTGTCGGTGCTCAGCGCCAGCACCTTTTCTACCCCGGTGTCCAGGGCCGCGTCCACCACGTTGCTGCTGCCGAGGATGTTGGTCTTGATGGCTTCCATCGGGTTATATTCGCAGGCCGGCACCTGTTTGAGCGCCGCGGCGTGCACCACGATATCCACACCCTCGCAGGCGCGTTTCATGCGGTCTTTGTCGCGGATATCGCCCAGGAAATAGCGCAGGGAGGGGTCGTCGTAACCCGCCTGGCGCATTTCGTGCTGTTTGAGCTCATCCCGGCTGAAGACGATCAGCTTGGCCGGGTGCTTCTCGGCCAGCATCATCTGGATGAATTTCTTGCCAAAGGAACCGGTCCCGCCGGTAATCAAAACAACTTTTTTTGACCAATCCATGCTTGCCTCCAGATCAGCCGGCGCGAACCGCCGGACCCAATCAAGTTTATCCGTCTGCGCCGGGGCGGTTCAGCCTTTGACGGCCGGTTTGCGGATCACCACCAGGGGATACTGGCCGTTCTCACCAAACCAGCGCGGAAAGCGTTCTTCCAGGGCAAAGAGCAGGCGCAGCCACAGCCTGCCCCCGCTGGCGGCGTGCACCAGCGCGCGCAGCCAGCGCACACTGACGCTGCGCCACGGGTAGATTTCGAAATCCATCTTGCCGCTCAACAACCCGCGCAGCCAGGCCGCGTCCAGTTTGTTGATGAAGGTTCCGGTGGGGTCTTTGGGGGTGGCCGCCGCGGATGCTTTGACCGCTGCAGGCGCATGCCCGCGCAGCCGGGCGATGCCCCGCCCCAGGCTTTCCGCCAGGCGCACCAGCCAGGCGCTGCGCCGCATCAGCGGCGAATCCGTCCAGCCGTTGACCACCGCCGCGCTGCGCCCAGCGGCCAGCACGCGGTAAATTTCATCGTAGGCCTTGCCCTGCTCGCCGAGCGGCAGGTGATGCAGGGTATGCAGGGATACGGCCCCATCGAAAACATCCGGGGCGAAGGGCAGGTTGGCCACATCGGCCACCACGCACAGCGCGTGCCCGCCCAGCCGGCGGCGGGCTTCCTGCAGGGCCACAATCGAGATATCGGCGCACACCCGGTAGTTGTAGCCCTGTGAATAGGTCAGGTACTCGGCATACTGCACCGGCCCTGAGCCGGCATCCAGCATAAACCGGCCGGCCGGCCCCAGGTGGCGCCCCACCCGCAGGTGGCAGCGGCGAATATACTCAGCCGAAACCGGGCGCAGGTCTTCATACCGCGCGTTCTGATACAGGTCGCCGGCCACTTTTTGCCAGCCGACCTGGTCATAGAACTGCCGTACCTGCTGTTTAACCTCGCCTTCGCTCATTCGCCTGCCTGCAGGATCCCATGCCAATCGACCGGCTCACCCAGCAGATAGCGGAAGGTTTCTCCATACTGCAGGCAGCCCTCTTCACTGAGCACCGCGCTCAATGGGCGAGTTTTATAGTCTTCCCAGGCGCGCACCAGGTGCCAGGGGAACGGCCGCGGGTATTCGAAGAAGAAGCGGTAGGCGTATTCCCAGGCGCTTTCGACCTGCTGGCGGGTCAGCTTGAAACCCTCCGGGCGGCCGAGCATCTGCCCCAACAATTTGAAGTAATTGACCCACGAATCGGGGTCGTAGGTGAACCCGCGCCCGCGGTAGTGGGTAGCCCCGCTGACGATCACCGGCGCGCCGTACATCGCCATTTCCATGCCCACGGTGGTGGTGTACACCAGCCCGACGTCCGCCGCCTCCACCAGGTCGTAGGTGTTGACCTTTTCCTTGGCGCCGATCAGGCGGATGTGCTCGGGCAGGCGCGGGAGCACCTGGTGGACCACTTCGGCCATCGACTGCCCGTGGGTCAGCACCTCGCCGGGGTGAATGCGGATGACCAGCTGTGAATCGGGACGCCCGGCAAAATACTGCACCGTGCGCGAGATCCACTCCGCCATGCTCTGCGAGAAAATCTGGCGGCCGAGGGTCAGGCTGTCGCCTAACACGTTGGTAGCCAGCAGCACCAGCGGGCGCTCGTCGAGGCCCAACTGCTGGCGGATCTTGCTGCCGCCCTGCGCCGGGGTACCCTGCCAGGAACGGGCGAAGTTCTCCCACAGCGCGCCGCGCTGGCGCGCCATAAACAGGCTGCGCATGCGTTCGAGCTGTTCGGGCGAGAGCGAATTGCCGTTGCGCGCCGCCCACAGGCCATCGGTTTCCTGGCGCATCACTTCGGCATTTTGCGCCAGCCAGATGCGCTGGCGCTGGTCGCCAAATTCATAGGTCACCACGCGGATGCCCATCTGCTTGGCCACCCGGTAGACGATGCCCAGTTCTTGGATCGTGCCGTTGGGCACGATGACCACATCCGGACGGTTGGTTTTGAAGTATGAATAGGCCGCTCGGGCAGCTTCGGTATTGCGCTCCAGGCGCAGTTGGAAAATATCGCTGTTGGGGTCGACATCTTCCACCTGCATGGTGTACTGCGCGTCGTAGGTGGTCACCAGGCGCACGGCTTCCACCAGCGCCTCGGGCAGGCGCACCAGCGCGGTGCGCACCCCCAGGAAGGAGACCGGCTCGATCAAGGGGCGAGCCTGTTCCAGCACCTTGCGCGCGTAGACGTTCTGGCGGCGCAAATCGAAGCGGTTGATCGGCTCGCGCCACTCCGCGTAGGGCAGGTACCCCAGGGTCACCTGGTGCCCTTGCGCCGCCATCGCCACGCTCAATAAAGTCGTATGCTCGATCCAGTAATGCAGCGTGGCAAAAACAAACACCTTTTTGCCGGGCGCGGCCGTGCGGCGCAGTTCCGTAGCCTGCACCACCATCTCAGGCAGTTCCGCCTGCAAATGCTTGAGCGAGAAACGCGTCTGAATGGGGCGGCCGTTCTGGCGAAGCAGCCAATAAAGCTCCGCGGTAAATGGAATCTGCCCCAATAAATTCTTAACAACCTCTTTTCCTGCCGCTTTCCTCATACCTATCTCACCTCAATTTGCCAATCCAGGCGTGGGCGCGCCGGTCCCAGGCGTGGTTCGGGCCACTGCATGCCCGGCGCGCCTGTGGCGTCCACCGTGAAGTTAAGGGCCTGCTCATCGTGAAAGTAACGCCGCACCCGGAAAGAGCTGGCGTTGATCCCGACCGTGTAACGGCCCTCATTCAAAAAATCGGCCGGGAGGATACAACGGCTGACCATACGCCCCGCCGGTCGCACCGGGAAACAGTCGAAGCGTTTGGGCTCATCCGTATCAAACGATGTAAAGATATACTCGCCGCGCGTGCTCATCAGGTATATGCCCACCCGCAGGCCGGTCACCGGGGCGCTCAGCTCGTACTCGATCTCCACCTGGCAGGCTTCGGTTGAGCGCACCGTGTTGGTGATGCCCCCGCCCGGCCCCAGGATGCGCACCGCCACCGGGCGGAAAGGCGCGGCGTCGGCGGGGACTTCATCCGCGTCCCAGGTGCGCTGGCCTTCTTGCGAGAACCCCTGCGATAGGTAGTAGTCCACCGCTTCGGGAGTGGGCGCGCGCATCTTCAGCCGGCCCTTTTCGATCACCAGCGTCTCCTGGGTCAGGCGCAGGATGGCGGACATATTGTGGCTGACGAAGAGCACCGTGCGCCCCTGCTGGGCCACGTCGCTCATCTTGCCCAGGCATTTGCGCTGGAATTCAGCATCGCCCACCGCCAATACCTCGTCCACCACCAGGATCTCCGGCTCCAGGTGGGCGGCCACCGCGAACGCCAGGCGCAGGTACATCCCGCTGGAATAGCGTTTGACCGGGGTGTCGATGAACTGGCCCACCTCCGAAAATTCGACGATCTCGTCAAATTTGCGCGCGATTTCGCTGTGGCGCATCCCCAGGATCGCGCCGTTGAGCAGAATGTTTTCACGCCCGGTCAGCTCGGGGTGGAAACCCGTGCCCACCTCGAGCAGGGAGCCCACCCGCCCGCGGATCTCGCCGTAGCCTTCGGTCGGGTCGGTCACCCGCGCCAGGATCTTGAGCAGGGTGCTCTTGCCCGCGCCGTTGCGCCCCACGATGCCCAGCACCTGGCCCTGCGCCACCTCGAAGGCGATGTCTTTCAACGCCCAGATACGCCCGGCAGGCTGGGCCGGGGCGCGGCGAAATGCCGAGGAAAGCGCATCCCGCAGCGTCTGGTAGCGCTGGTTTTGCAGCGTCCCGATGCGGTACTGCTTGCCGAGGTTTTCCACCCGGATCGCCAGATCACTCATAACCATATCCGCAAAGGTGCGCTCCATATGGCGGAAATAATACAGACCGCTGACCAGCAGCACGACCACCATCCCCACCGAAATCCACAGGATGCGGTCGGGAGGGTTAGCGCCCAGCAGCGCCCAGCGAAAGCCCTGGATCACCCCGGCCATCGGGTTGAGCGCGTAAATCACCCGCCAGGGTCCGGTCGCGGGGATCACGTCCAGCGAGTAGGCCACCGGCGAGGCATACATCCAGGCCTGGATCAGGAAGGGCACCATGTGCTGCACGTCGCGATATTGCACGTTGAGCGCCGCCAGCCACAGCCCCACCGCCAGCGCGGCCATCAGGGCCAGCAGCACCAGGGGCGCCAGCCAGAGCAGGTTCCAGCTCAGCGGCACGCGGTAAAACAGCATCAGCCCGCCCAGCACCAGGAAGGCGAAAAAGAAATCCACCAGCCCGGCCGCGGTGGCCGAAAAGGGGATGATCAAGCGCGGGAAATAAACCTTGGTCAGCAGGTTGGCGTTCTGCACCAGGCTGATGCTGGCGCGCTGCAGAGCTCCCTGAAAAAGCTGCATCGGCAGCAGGGCAGCAAAACTGAAGATGGGATAGAGATCCGCGGAGATGCCCTGATCCGGTTTCAACCCGGCCAGCCGGCCAAAGATCACCGTAAAAATGACCATGTTCATCACCGGCTGGAGCACCGCCCAGCCGATCCCCAGGGCGGCCTGCTTGTAACGCACCTTGATATCCCGCCAGGTGAGGAAATAGATCAGCTCGCGGTACGCCCATAGGGCGGACAGGTTAAGTGGGATCCAACCCTTGGCCGGGCGGAGATAGGTGATTAAAGTTTGGTCGCTGCGTGCAGTCATATGTTTACATTCACGCACAGGCTCAGCGCCGCAGGGCGGCAGGCGCGTGCGCGCCGGATCACTTTCTATGGTCTCGATACCAGGCGATGGTATGTTTCAAGCCGTCTTCAAAACTGGTGCGCGCCTTGAAGCCAAAGTAGGCTTCGGCGCGGGTGGTGTCTAACCCGCGGCGCGGCTGGCCGTTGGGTTTGCTGGTGTCCCACTGGATGCGCCCATGGTAACCGCTCAGGCGCGCCACCAGGCTCGCCAGGTCTTTGATGCTGATCTCGTAACCCGAGCCCAGGTTGACCGGCTCGGGGCCGTTAAACGTCTCACTGGCGCGCACAATGCCTTCCGCCGCGTCCGCCGCGTAGATGAACTCGCGGGTGGGCGTGCCGTCGCCCCACAGCACCACCTCGTCACGCCCGGCCTCTTCGGCTTCGATGAACTTGCGGATCATGGCCGGGATGACGTGCGAGCTGCGCGGATCAAAATTGTCGTTGGGCCCGTAGAGGTTGACCGGCAGCAGGAAGATGCCGTTGAAGCCGTACTGCTCGCGATAGGCCTGGGCCATCACCAGCAGCATCTTTTTAGCCAGGCCGTACGGCGCGTTGGTTTCTTCGGGATAACCGATCCATAAATCGTCTTCTTTAAAGGGTACCGGGGTGAACTTGGGGTAGGCGCAGACCGTGCCAATGGCCACGAACTTTTCCACCCCGCGTTTCCAGGCTTCGTGCATCAACTGCACACCCATCATCAGGTTGTCGTAGAAAAATTCGGCCGGGTGCTCGCGATTGGCGCCAATGCCCCCCACATGCGCCGCCAGGTGGATGATCACATCCGGGCGAGCGTCGTCCAGCATGCGCAGCACGTCGGCCTGCTTGACCAGGTCATACTGCTCGAAGTGCGGCACAAAGATTTCGGTCGCCCCGCTCTCGCGCAGGCGCTGCTGCACAAAACCGCCCAGAAAACCCGCTCCGCCGGTCACGCAAACGCGTCGCTCGCTCCAAAATGAGCTATGCTCCATCGCCATGCTCCTTCGCCAGAGAGGATGTATCGGGATTATCTGCAGAGCCGTTCCAATCGATGAAGATTTTCAAACCGTGAATGCGCAGCACAGGGCTGTTCGGGCCGTCGAGCGTCATCCCCCGTTCCAGACAGGTCAGGCGGCAAACCTCGGCCACATCGCCTTCCCCCTGCAAACAAACCGAGTGTTTCCCGGCCCGCTCCACCTGTTCCAGGGCTGCCAGCACGCGTTCGCGCACCAGCCGGTACAGGCGGAATGAATTCTGGATGTAATCGATCGTCAGGCGGGCGCGGAGGGCGATCCCTTCAGTGGTGATGATGTAGCGCAGCTTGCGGCGCTCTACCCGGCGTACCTTGACGTATCCTTTTTCAATCAGCCGCTTGATGTGCCAGTTGATCGTGCCGACCGCCACCCCCAGCTGGGCTGCCAGGCTGGCCTGGGTGGCGTCGGGGTCCAGCTCGATATGTTCCAGAATGACGAGGTCGCGGTCGGTCTCAGGCTGGATACTCATACTGCCTTTCAATATTCAATCGTTGAATTATAAACCTGAGGGGGGAAGCGGTCAAGGGTAAATTTTCGCGCCGCCCTAAAACAGCCCGTCCTCGCACCCCTCCCCAGTCCCAAAAAATCCACCGCCGGAGAGCACGGCGGTGGGGGGTGGCGTCTGGAAATATGAAACGCAGCCGGGCTTTTTTGCGAAGCCGGCTGGCATTGAAAGGTATATTTCTTACTTTTTGAACAAAAAGAAAACCTCGTTATCCGGGGTCAGATTATCCGGCCCATACTGCCGGTCGGTGGTGACGACATAATCGGCGATATCCAGCGGCGAAAGGAACTGGTCGGTCAGGTAGAATTTGGGCGCGTAGGGGGCGTAGGGGATCGTGCCATCCATGTAGACGTTGTTGCCCGTGCCTTGAATTTCCTGGACGATGGTATTGAAGTCGTAGGTATATTTGCTGGCATCACCGGCGCGCTCCGCGTGCCAGGGGGTGAGCAGGGAGATGGCCGACAGATAAACCACTAATGTCGCCAGCGCCAGATAATAGCTCGAACTCTCTGGAAGGTTTGAGAAACCATATGATCGAGCAAATGAACACCAGCGGGATGCCAATGTAATACATGGTGGTGTAGTCGTGGAAGGCCGCCAGGTTCTTAAGCGGGAGCAGCCAGGCAAACCCCGAGAACATCATCACCAGGAAGATAATGCGTTTCTCCAGGATTTGCCCGCGGAGCATCCTGCCCATCACCGCGAACATACCGATCAACAGCAGGCCGTTGCCAACCAGCCCCAGGTCCACTTTGTTGACCGGGAAAGACCACTTGATGATGCGGTTGATCTGGCCTTGGATAAAATCGCCCCAGTTGACGATATTCGCGTACTGCTGGTTAAATTCCTCATTGAGCGACAGGCGCTGCCCGGCGCTGTGCAAAATGCTGGTTTCAAGAATGGGAATATTTCTTTTTTGGGCCTCAACCAGGATGTTATACGACAGCAGCCCCGCACCCCACAGGATGCCGATCGCCAGCATATAAAAGGCAGGGTGCTTGAGGATGCCGACCAGCTTCTGGCCAAATCTCATGCCCCTGGGCCTGAGGATCAGCCAGGCTTCGATCGCCAGCCAGACGATCAACACGCCGTAGGAGGCGTAGCCTCGTCCCAGCGCAATGGCCACAAAGGTGGCGATCACCAGCGGCCACTTCACCCCGTCCAGCTTATAAATGGCAATCGTGTAAGTCAGCAGCAAAAAACCAAAGAGGGCCGGCTGGTCAAAATGGACCATGTCCTTAAAAAACAGCAAAAATGGGTTTGAAAAGGTCAGCAGAACGACCGCCAGGGCCAGTGGTTTGTTCTGGATCAGTTTATCGATTAATAGAAAAGCAACAAACAGGGTAGCCAGGAAAATAAGGTTCATCACCTGCTTGGCAAGATACATTTTTGCGGAGAGGGTGGGACCCAGCGCCAGCACCTGGCTGAAGATCGCGCTGAAAAAGACCGGGTAGCGGTCAAAATAATCGTATTGAATGTTGTTCTGCTCGTCTTTATACTCGATGGCGAAGCCCACAAAGCGGTTGGCCGGGGTGGCCGAGGCGATAATCGCCAGGCCCTGCGACGAGACCCAGCCGTGGTGCTTGGGCTGCAGATCCTCGTAGCCCGGCTCCCAACCTACGATCTTGTTTTGCAGCTTGAAAGTCATCCCGCCGGCGATCAGCAGCACCCCCAGGCAAAAGATGAGGGCAAAGTATTTGCGGAGATAGGCTTCGACCGGTTGGAAAAGCAAGACGATTTTATCGATGAACATAAGCGCTATTCGGATACCCCGGGAGAGAGAAAATGCGGGCGGATCACCAGGCGGCCATTCGATTAAAAATAGAACTCAGCGGAGTATGCTGCCGGTTTGTACACCCACCCAACCGCAAAAGTTCATCGCCAATATTCTATCATAGGATCAGGACGGCTTGCCCGTGGAGCTCCCGGGCGTGCGCAGCCCGCCCATCATCGCCAGGAAGCCGGCGCCCGGCAGGCTGGCCAGCAAAAACACCAGGCGCAGCAAAACCGCCAGGGCCAGCCCGGTTTCCAGCGGCACGCCGCCAAAATGGGAATAGAGGTAGGCAATCGAGACTTCCTGCAGCCCCAGCCCGTTGATCGAGACCGGCGCCAGCGAGACGAAATAGCTGAAGCTCCACAGCCCGCCGATCTGCCACAGCGAGAGCGGATGGCCCATGCCGTTCAGGAACACGGCGATGATCAGGTAGGTGAACAGCATATGCCCAAACGTGCAGGCCAGCGCACCCACCAGGCTGGCCGGGTGGCGCAGCCAGTAGATCGAGCTTTGCAGCAGGCTGCGCACGAATTTCACCAGGCGCTGCCAGAGCGGTTGGATCTTAGGCAGCGCCAGCAGCCCCCCCGCGGCGGCTGTTCCGCCGGCGCCCATCACCGTGGCCAGCCCCACCGGCAGCAGCAGGGCCATGCCCGCCATGCCCACCAGCCGGTCGACCAGCAGGGAGGCCGCGCTCACCCCCGCGTCCAGGCGCAGGTAAACCGCCCCGGCCAGCCGCACCAGGTCGCCGCCCACCGTGGACGGCAGGAAGTTGGAGGCGAACAGTCCCATAAAGACCAATTTAAAAGCCTGCCAGAAGCTGATCTCCACCTTGGCCGAGCGCAGCAGCACGTACCAGCGCAGCGCCACGCACACCCGCGAGCACAGCACCAACCCCAGGGCAAGGACAAAGGCGCTGACGGGGATCTGGCGCACCGCCGCGCTGAACTCGCTCCAACCCTGCTGGTAGACCAGGTAGGCCAACAGGCCCAGGGAGAGCACCGTCCCGCCAATGCGCCAGAGAGGCACAGGCCGCGAGACCGGCGCGCCGACCGGGGGCTGGCCGCTCATCTGGCCCCCATCCCGCGAAGCCTGATCCCGCCGTTATCCGGTCGCAGCTGCATGCTCATGGTTTCTTTGGAAAGAACAATTCCACCCCCTGTTTGTCCAGGGTCAGCCGGCTTTCGTAATACTGCAGGATGGGATGCGAAATGTGCTCCACCCAGGCATTGTTCTCTTCAGAGAAGGGCGCCAGCTCGGGGTCTTTGGTGATCGTATTCTGAATGTTGCACACGATCACGGCAAAGCGCTGCGCGCGCAGATCGGCCTCAAACTTTTCCAGGAAGGGCCGGTTGTTGGAGATGGCCATTTCCGATAGGGTCAGCAGCTCGTAATCTGCGCTGGTCTTCACCCCACTGATTTCGCCAAAGGTGACCAGTTGGCGTTGGGTGATAAACAGCACCTCACCGCCCGCGGGTACCTGCGACATGACAATGCGCAGCTCCGACAGATCGTCGGCCGCCTTGGCAAAATCGCGCTGGACAAAGGGATTGCCGATATTCAGATTCCAGGTGACCGGCAGCACCACGATCAACGCGGTCAGCAGCCAGGGCCGCCAGGCGGGCAGCACCGAGCCGCCTTCACCCGCGCCGCAGCCCATCCACAGGTAGGCGCCTACCACCCCCACCAGGACGATAAACGCATCCAGGTTGTGGATATTGCTGCCCCCGCCGATCTTGGTGCTCACCACCAACCCGCCGGCGAACAGCACCAGCGCCATCCCCGCCAGACCCAGCACGCGCAGCCCGTGCCACTCAGCCCGGCCGCGCCGCATGTTCACCGCCACCAGCGCCAGCAGCGGGCCGGTGAGCAGTAAGATGGCCGGCGCCACCCCCAACTGGTAGGTGGGGTTGGGCAACAGACGGTACCACAGCAGCGCGGAATTGAAGGTCGAACCGAAGGCGCTGCTGTCGGGCTGGCCAGAAATTACCACATAAGCCGCTTGAGCCGCCAGCGCCGCCGCTACGCCTACCGCTCCCCACACCGCCGGCTTGAGCAGGTAGCGCAGCCAGCCCCCGGCAGGGCGCAAGGGTTCCTCCAGCAGGTAAAGCGCCGCGGCCAGGATGGCCGGCACCGGGATCCAGTTTACCCGGCTGATGCCCGCCCACACCGAGGCCAGCCCCACCAGAACCAGGCTGCGCCAGAAACGCCGCGGGTGAAACCAGAGCAGCACCGGGATGACGCAGATTTGCAGATGATAATAAACCGGGCCCTGCAGCATGAACAGCGCGGCCCACACCGCACCCAACCAGGCGGCAGCGCGCCCGGCCGGCCGCACGCGCCGCACCAGCGCCCAACCGCTCGCCAGGCTGAGCGCCAGCCAGAGCAGCACCTGCCACACGCGGTGCATCAGCAGGGTTGTCTCGGGCAGCAGATAGGGCAGTCCCAGCAGCAGGTAGCGGCTGGGATGCCAGGGCGAGAGCGGAATGAACATGCCGTAGATGCGCTGGGCGTAGGGCAGCGAGGCATAATAAAATCGGCTGGCTTCCGACCACGACAGGCTGAACGGGTAGGAAGTGAGCTGCGGCAGGTAGCTCAGCGCCTGGATGCCCGCGCCGTAGATCAGTGCAGTGGCCAGCAGAGCCCAGAAAAAAGGCTGCTTGCGCAGCAGCGCGCCCATGAAAACCGCGCCAACCCCCACCGCCAGCCAAAACAGCCATACCCGCGTGTTAAGCTGGGCAAAATGCTTGCTGTAGCGCCATAGGACGATGCCCACGTAGCCCAGCCAGGCCGCGGCCAACCCGGCCAGGTTCAGGTAGCCCAGACGCCCGAGCCGCTGGATCAACCTGGCGGCAGCATCCGCCAGTTTGTCCGCGGCGTGTGTCCAGACCAGCACGGCCGCCGCCAGCTGCACGACCGCCAACCCTACGGCCCCGCCGATCAGACCGGTCCACTGCAGCGAGTACGTGCCCAGGAAACTGCCCGAGCGGTAGCCGCTGGCAAACAAACCCGGCAGCCCGGCGGCCGCCAGGATGCTGATGGCCAGAAAATATACGCGGAAGACGTGCAGGGGAACGGGAACGGCTGAGGAAAGCAGCGCCCCGGGTTTATTTAACGCGCTCGCGCTCATTCGGTTCGGGCTCATCCTTGTCCAGGTTGATCACTTGCTTGACGGTGTAGGTGGGTTTGCCTTGCGATTCGTGATACGTCCGCACCAGCAGTTCCGCGATCAGACCCATGAGGATAGATTGGAAGCCGAGGATCGAAACCATCGTGCTCACCTGGAACAGCGGAGAACCGAGCACCGAGACGCCGATAAACACCCGGCGCACAAACAAATAAAACAGCAGCAGCGCCGCGATCACAATTAAAACGAACCCGGTCCCACCAAACAGGTAGATGGGTTTGTTGGCGTAGCTGCTTAGAAACTTCACCGTCACCAGGTCCAGCATCACCTTGGCCGTGCGTTCCAGGCCGTATTTGGCTTTGCCAAAGCGCCGCGCGTGGTGGTGCACCGGCATCTCCATAATGTGCGCGCCCGACCGAATTGGCATACACCGGGATAAAGCGGTGCATCTCGCCGTACAGTTTGAAACCGGTGATCACCTCGCGGCGGTAAGCCTTGAGCGTGCAGCCGTAATCGTGCAGGTGCACCCCGGTCACCGCCGAGATCAGCCCGTTGGCCAGCCGCGAGGGCAGCCGGCGCGAGAGGTCGTCCTGGCGGCTTTTGCGCCAGCCGCTGACCACGTCATACCCCGCATCGATCTTCTCCAGCATCAACGGGATGTCCTCGGGGTCGTTCTGCAGGTCGGCATCCATCAGCACCACCACCTCGCCGCTGGAATAATCGATCCCGGCGGCGATGGCAGCGGTCTGGCCAAAATTGCGGCGCAGTTGTACCACCCGCACGTGCTCGGGGTCAATTTCCGCCAGGCGACGCAGTGCATCCGGGCTGCCGTCCTTGCTGCCGTCGTCCACCAGGATCACCTCCCAGGCCAGCTCCAGCGGCACAACCGCATGGGTAATCGCCTGGTGCAGCAGGGGAATATTTTCTTCTTCGTTATAAACGGGAACAACTATCGAGAGGTCCATTATGGGTCCAGTGAGATGTTTTGGCAATTATATCCCAAAGGGCCGCGCTGCTCAGCGCTTCTTTTTCACCCGGTCCCAGACCCAGCCACCCGCCAGGACCAGGGCGCTCAGCCCGGCGATCCAGGCCAGCATCTGGAAGAAATCCATCTTGACCCCCTGGGTGAAATAGCGGATGAAATACCACTGGCTGAAGAACCCCAGGAAGATGGCCTCCACCAGCAAGAAACGCCCCAGCCAGACGTCCTTGCGCGCCAGGGCCCAATCCAGCGCCCAGCCCAACCCCAGGGCCATAAATACCAGAAAGAGCATGCGGTAGCGCGGGTTGTCGGTCATATCTCCGCCGGCGCGCAGGGCAGCCACACAGGCCCACACCCCCACGGATGCCACCGCCCACAACACCAGCCGCCGGCGCGCAGGGTCGCTTTCTTTCCAGGCGCGCACCCCGGCATAAGCCAGCAGGGGAGCGGCCAGGTACCAGCCTGCCGAGCGCAGGATGACGATGCCCTTCCACAACGGGTTGCCTGGCTCGGCCACCGCCGCCGGCAGCACCGGTTGGGCCAGCCCATAGCCGACGATAAAGGGGATGCGATAGCGGTCGCCGATGCGGTCGAGGATGCGCGTCACCATGCCGGAATTGCGCAGGGTCAGCACCTGGTCCCACACCGAGGCCCAGCGGAACCAATCCCAGGTGAGATAGACAGCCACTACCCCACCCACGGCCAGCCCGATCCAACCCAACCATTTCCAGGCCCTGCCGGCGCGGGCGGCGGTGAAATCCACCCAGAAGAGCAGGGCCAGCACACCCACCACAAAGAGGGCCGAGCGGGTGGCGAAGAAAATCATCGCAGCCAGGCTGAGCGCCAGGCCGATCAACGCCGCGCGCAGGTTCTGCCGCCAGGCCAGCACGGCCCACAGCGCCAGCGCGCTCAACCCCAGCAGGAACGGCTCGCGCATCTGCGAGGCGGTGAAGAATATCCCATCCGGGTAAAGCACGTAGATCCACACCGCCAGGACGGCGGCGCGCGCCGGCAGGCGCAGGTGGGCTGCCTGCCACAAGAAGGGCACACCGAGGGCAAAGAACAGGCTGCCCAGGATCAACATCAGAAAGGGGCGGTGCGCTTCGGGGCTGAGGTAGCGGTAGACCAGCGCGCTGGTCAGCCCTAACCCGCCATACTGGTCGGAGGCCAGGGACAGCTCGGGGTTGAAAATCAACTGCTCGCCCGAACGGGCCAGGTCGTAGGCCTCGCGGTCGCGCTCATAGGCGTCAGGGAAGACATACCCGGCCTGCTGCACTTCCTCGGCATACCCCCATACCGGCAGCGCCAGGCTCAAGCCGATCCCTACCGCCAGGTGGAGCAAGAAAGCCAGGGCAGTCAACCCGCCCAGCAGCTTGCCCGCGCCCGCCCAGCGCCAGGCCAAAACCAACCCGTAGGCTCCCAGGGCGATCAGCAGGGCGGAAGCCAGCCAGCCTCGCAGAAAGCTGCCCGGGCTGAGCAGCCCCACCGGCACAGCCAGCAGCAGTCCGGCTGCCGCGCAGGCTGCGCCGCGCCAAAGCGTGCTCCCCACCAATTTTTCGCTTAAAGACCCAGCAAACATTTTTTTTCGCGCTCCACCCAGCTATATTCTACTGCCAGTTGCCCGGCGCGCGCCGACACACGCGTGCGTAAGTCGTCATCACCTGCCAGGCGCGCCAGGGCGGCCGTCCAGGCTTCCAGGTCCTCCGGCTCGGCGAACACCGCGCTGCTTTCGTCCAGCACTTCGTGGATCACCGGCAAATCGCTGGAAAGGATCGCCCGCCCCGCGCCGAGGTAGTCGAACAGCTTCATCGGGCTGCAAATTTCGGCCGAGTTGCCCCCGCCGCTGCCCGCGATCACCCGCGCATAGGGCATCAGCAGGATATCCGCGGCGGCCTGGTAGAGCGGCAGGCGCGCGTTGGGGATAAAGCCGGTAAAGGTGACGTTCTCCAGCCCGGCCTGCCCGGCTTTGGCGCGGTACGCGGCCGCGTCTTCATCCCGACCGCCCACCCACACAAACCGCAGGGCAGGGAAACGTTCGGCCAGCCCCAGGAAGAGGTCCCCGCCGCGCCCGCTGTAGAGGTGACCGGTACAGCCTACCGTCAGCCCCTCGGGCAGGTTCAGCCAGCGGCGCGCCTTCGACGGCCCCGGCAGGCCCTGGTAGCTGTTCAGGTCCAGGCCGTTGGGGCCGATCACCACCTGCTCATCGGCCAGCAAGCGCCCGTACCGTTTTTCGAGGGCGCGACGCAGGGCGTGGGTGATGGACACCAGGCGTTTGCGCCCCGGCAGCCGCAGGAAAGCGCGCATCCACAGCGGCCCCAGGCGCCCGGTTGGCAGGTCGTGGGCCTCATACAACGCCGGAAGACCGGCGGGCAGGGCCAGCACGGCGGATTGGATCACCCAGCTATAGGCCAGCTCCGCCCCCCAGGCACGCGCGCGGCGGATGGCCATCCCGGCAAAGTCGTTGCGTTTCAGCCGCGGGCTGCCCTCCAGCCACTCGATCGCAAATTGGGCGGATAAACCGTAGCGTTCGGCCAGTCCCTCCCAGCCCGCCTGCCCGCGCCCCGGCACATACAGGCGCAGCTCGTGCCCCAGCTGCACCAGCGCCTGGCAGACTTTCATCACCTGGATGCTGTTGGCGGTGTTGGAGGGGATTTGGGCGGTGGCAATCGCGGCAATTTTCATGCGGTTAATCATCCGGAAGGTTATTTTACCCTGGCCGCGTCCGGCCAGAGGACCGGCTCAATCCAGGTCGAGCAGGGCCCAGATGGGGTAATGATCGGATGGATAGCGCCCGTCGACCTGGCTGCGGTCGATGCCCGCATCCCGCACGTGGAACTCCTGCGAAACCAGGATCCAGTCGATGGCCTGCGGGCGGGGCAGTTTGCCAAAGGCATGGAAGCTGCCATCGCCGCGCCCGTCCGGGTGCGCCAGGCGGTAGGCGTCTCGCAGGGGTCGCGGGCCGCCGGCGCCCAGCAGGGTGCGGTAAGCTGCGCTGCGTTTGCCCGCGTTGAAATCGCCGGTCACCACCAGCGGCAGGCCCTGCGGCAGCGCCTCCAACTCGCGGCGCAGCAGCCTGGCCGATTCAAGCACCGCCAGCGGGGTGTAATCGAAGTGGGTGTGCAGCCAGGCCAGCTCGCGCCGGCTGCCCCTCTCGAGCAGACGGAGCAGCACCGCGCTGCGCACGTAGGCGCTGCCCCAGCTTGAACTGGAGGGCGCCTCCGGGGTGCGGCTCAGCCAGAAAACACGCTGCTCCAGCAGGTCAAACCCGCTTTCGCGCACCAGCGCGGGGGTCATCTCCAGCGGTGCGCGCCCGCTGCCGCCCCGCCGCACGCCAATAAAGGCATAATCGCTCAAGCCGGTTCGCACGTCCAGCGACTGCTGCACGTCGTGGACCTCCTGTAGACCGAGCAGGTCGGGATCAAACGCGCGCACCCGTCCGAATGCCATTTCGCGGCGCTGCTCCCAGGCGTTCGCGCCATCGTTGGCCTCGGCCGTGCGCAGGTTAAACGACATCACGCGGATCACGGTTTGGACCCTTGCCCGGACTGGGGAAGCGCCGCCGCCGGGCTGCCCGCCGGATCGCTCAACTCGGCCAGGCGCACGCCGCGCAGGCCGCGCCAGACCATCACCCCCACCGAAACGGCGAAGTACAGCGAGAGGAAACCCGCCTCGGCCAGGTAGCCGGCGCGCGGCAGCAAGACCAGGGCCAGCGCCACCTTGCCGAGCATCGACCAAAAGCTCACCGAGAGGGCGTAGCCGGCCATCCCCTGGGCCAGCAGCAGCGGGCGGTTCCAGAAGAGGATGTTGGCCACCCCGTAGCCCGCCAGCAGGAGCAGCAGCACCGGGTAGGCCGGCAGGAATTCGCTCTTATACAATTGGAAGGTGCGCCCAAACAACTCTACCGGGCCAAAGAGCAGCTGCCGCCCGAAGAGCAGCAGTCCCACCGCCACCGCGCCGGTCCACACCGCGGCGATCAAACTCACCCGGCGCAGCAAATCGCGCAGGCGCTGCCACTGCCGGGAGACAAACGCGCGGGTGATCTCGGGATAGGTGGTGCTGATAAACGGGTTAATCGGCATCACGATCAGGTTGATGATCGCCCTGGCCGTCTTGTAATAGCCGGTGACGGTGGCGTTGAAGAAGTAGCCCACCCACAGACCTTCGCTGTCGCGCGCCAGCACGTTGATCGTGGCGCTAATATTGGTGCTCAGGCCAAAGCGAATCAGCTCGCGCCAGGGCGGCAGCAGGTCGAAAGAAGCCCGCCACCAGCTTTTCCCCAGGGCGCGCGGCAGCCAGAAAGCCGCCAGCACCACCGGTCCCAGCCCGGCGACCACTTTGCCACTCAAATAGGCCCACATCACCGCCCAGATGAGCTCCTCGGTGCTGCCTCCGCGCAGCACGGCCAGCGCCAGCATGGCCGCCACCACCACGCTCTGCAGCAGGGTGATCAGCGCCTGGCTGCGGAAGTGATTGGTCACCTGCAGCACCCCGGTGGAGGTCTCGGTGACCAGGTTAGCCAGGATGGATATGCCGTAGGCCAGAAAGAGCGGCACCAGGCGCAGGTCCTTGGCGATCAGGGATGCGCCCAGCGGGGCCAGCAGGGCCAGGATGCCGTAAGCCGCCAGCGAGGTCAGCGCCTCGATCAGCAGGCCGGCCTTGACCACCGCAGCCGCCCGTTCGCTCTGGCCGCGCTCCAGCGCCTCGCCCATATATTTGACCACCGCGTCGCCCATGCGGAAGGAGAGCAGCCGGTTGACGTTGGAAACAAAAACGGTGATGATCTCCAGCTCACCGAAGCTTTTCACCCCCAGCATATTGGCGGTGACGATGCTCAGCACGGCCGAAATGGCGTTGCTGGCGAACAGATAGCTCGAATTTCGCACTACTCGCCGCAGCAGACGGTCGCCGGTAAACGCCCGCAGCCGGGCGAGTAGTGAACTCATGCAGTGATGACCTGGCTGGCCCAGCTGCGCTCGGCCAGGTACCAATCCACCAGGCGCTTCATGCCTTCGTCCAGGCTGACCTGGTCATTCCAGCCCAACAGCGCGCGCGCCTTGCTCACGTCCGCCTGGTTGGCGAGCATATCCGCCTTGACTGGCGGCCGGTGCTCGATGTGGGCTTTTTCACCCAGCAGCTGCTCCAGGCGGGCGATCATCTCGTTCATCGTGATCACTTCGTGCCCGCCCAGGTTGATGATTTCATAGCCCACCGGCTTAAGCCCCAGGATCGTGCCGCGGGCGATATCATCCACGTAGGTGAACCCGCGCGACTGGCTGCCGTCGCCGTTCAGGCGCACCGGGCGGCCTTCTTTAATCCACTGCACGAAGCGGAACATGACCATATCCGGCCTGCCGGCCGGGCCGTAGACAGTAAAGTAGCGGAAGATGGTCACATCCGTGCCATAGAGGAAGTGATAGGCATGGCACATGGCTTCCGCGCCCTTCTTGCTGGCCGAGTAGGGCTGCAAAGGATGGTCCGAGGAGGCCGTCTCCGGGGTGGGCAGCGGAGCATCGTTGCCGTAAATGGAGGAGGTGGAGGCCAGGATAAACTTGGGGATGCCGTGTTTGCGCGCGGCTTCGAGCAGGTTGAGCGTGCCGGTGGTATTGGTGTTGACGAACACCCACGGGTTTTCCACCGAGGCGCGCACCCCGGCGCGCGCCGCCAGGTTGATCACCGCCGCGAAGGGTTCGCCGGAACCCACCAGCGCCTCCACCCCGGCCGTGTCGCTGATATCCAGGGCATGGAAGTTGAAGCCTTTGCGGTCCAGCAGGCGGCGCAGGCGGTAGTGCTTGAGGCGCACGTCGTAGGCATCGCACAGGTTGTCGACCCCGGCCACCTCGTGGCCCTCGTCGAGAAGCAGCTCGCACACCCGCGAGGCAATAAAACCGGCCGCGCCGGTCACCAGATAGCGCGCCATTACAACCTCACCACTTTAGGGCTGACCTTGCCCGCCTGGCCCAGCGCGTTGCGCGTGTCCACAATCAGGCCGGCTGTCTCCAGAATGGCAGGATAATCGTAGGCCTTATGGTTGGTGACGATCACCACCACATCCGCCCCGGCCACCGCATCCATCAGCGTCTCGTCCGCAATCGAATGCATCTCCCAATCCTCGTGGCGGAAGCGCGCCACAAACGGGTCGTGATACTCGACCAGCGCGCCCTTTTCCAACAGCAGGTGGATCACATCCAGGGCCGGGCTCTCGCGCACGTCGTCGATATCCGGTTTATAGGCCACCCCCAGCACCAGCACGCGGCTGCCCTTGACCGCTTTGCCGCGGTCGTTGAGCGCATCCTGCACCTTGCCCACCGCGAAGCGCGGCATGTTGGTGTTGATCTCGCTGGCCAGCTCGATAAAGCGGGCGTTGTAGTTGAGCGATTTCATCTTCCAGGACAGGTAGAGCGGGTCGATGGGGATGCAGTGCCCGCCGATGCCCGGTCCCGGGGTGAACTTCATAAAGCCAAAGGGTTTGGTGGCGGCCGCGTCGATCACCTCCCACACGTCCACCCCCAGCCGGTCGCACATGATCGCCAGCTCGTTGACCAACCCCATGTTGATCATGCGGAAGGTATTCTCCAGCAGCTTGGCCATCTCGGCCACTTCGGTGGAAGAGACACGCACCACCGTATCCAGCGCCTGGGCGTACCAGGCGGCGGCCACGTCCGAACAGTCTTCGCGTGATCCCGCCCACCACCTTGGGGGTGTTCTTGGTGGTCCAGTCGGTGCGCCCGGGGTCCACCCGTTCGGGCGAGAAGGCGATGAAGATATCCTCGCCGGCGGTCAGGCCCGACTCGCCGGTCAGGCGCGGCAGGACCATCTCGCGGGTCGTGCCGGGGTAGGTGGAGGACTCGAGCACCACCACCATGCCGGGATGCACGTACGGCGCCAGCCCTTCGGTGGCCGAGACGATGAACGACAGGTCCGGGTCGCCGGTTTTACGCAGCGGGGTGGGCACACAGATCGAAACGGCATCCACCTGGGTGCAGCACGCTGAAATCGCTGCTCGCGCGCAGCTTGCCGGCCGCCACCAGGCGCGCCACCGTCGCGGCGGGCACGTCCAGCACGTAGCTCTCGCCGCGGTTGACCAGGTCCACCTTCTCCTGCACCGGGTCCACCCCAATCACGGTGAAGCCGGCTTCGGCAAACACCACGGCCAGCGGCAGCCCCACGTAGCCCAGGCCCAGCACCGCCATCACGGCTGTTTTGGCCTGCAATTTCTCGACAAGATCCGATTTTATTTGGTTCACATTCCCCTCATTGAAAAAAAGAGTAAACGCGGCCCGGCAGCTATCTGCCTGGGTTAACCGCGCTGATCATCCCTGCTGTGGATATGTTTTGGATTCCATTGAAACCAATACGCCTGCCCGGCGGGCAGCGGCGCTAAAACAGGCTCAATTGAGTCGGCTGGTCGTCTTTGGGTGTTTCCTGCGAAGTCTCCTGGCTGCCGGACGCCGCCGAGGGCGGCGCCAATTTTTGGGCGGCGGCGCGCGCCTGCTGGATAAACTCGGTCAGGCGGGCAAAATCCCGCTCCACGCTGGTCTTCAGCGAAGGCTGGTGCAGCGCCGCCGCGGGGTGGTACATCGGCACCACCAGGCGACCGTGGTTCCAAAACGGCTGACCGTGCACGTCGCTGATGCGCACATTTGGCAGGAATTTGGCCATCGAAAAACGCCCCAGGGTCACAATCACGCGCGGGTTGATGGCTTCAATCTGCCGTTCCAGATACTCGCCGCACGCGCCCAATTCCTCGGGCTGCGGGTCACGGTTGCCGGGCGGGCGGCACTTGACCACATTGGTAATGAATACTTCCTCGCGTTTCACCCCGCCTTTTTCGAGCAGCTCATCCAGGAACTTGCCGGCCGCCCCCACGAAAGGCCGGCCCTGTTCGTTTTCGTAAAACCCCGGCCCTTCGCCGATTAACATCACCTCTGAATCAGCCGGACCCTCTCCGGGAACGGCTTTCTTGCGCGAGAAGTGCAGCTCGCAGCGGGTGCACACGGTCACCTGGCTTGCTACTTCGCTGAGTACCTTGTTGGTATCCACGTACTACCTCCAAACGGAGTCTGATCGGCTGCCACGGCAGCACTTGCAAAGTCTCATAAAAATCGGGACCGCGCTCTCGGCGATCGCCCTCAGCGGTCTGGAATCTTCTCCGCTTCCAGGGGATCGAGGATCATCAGCAGCGCGTCCTCGTGGTTGTCCTGATAATACTGTTTGCGCTCACCGTTGACGCTGAAACCGAAGCGTGCGTACATCTCCTGGGCGGCGCGGTTGCTGCGACGCACCTCCAAAAAGGCCTTGCGCGCCCCGCGCATCCAACCGGCGCGCAGTCCATGGGCCAAGAGCCTACGGCCAATCCCCAGGCGGCGGTAGTCGGGGTGTACGGCGATGGTGGCGATGTGCAGTTCATCGACGATCACCCAGTTGACCATCATCGCCACCATCTCGGTCTGTCCGCCGGCGTTTTCCAATTCCGCCACCCAGCACGAGGATGCCCGGTTTTCGCTGACTTCAAAACGGTAGCTGCGTTCCGGCCAGGGCAGGCTGAAGGAGAGCACATCCAGTTGGTGCACGCGGGGCACATCCTCCAGGCGCATCGGCCGCAAGCGCACCTCCGCGCCCGTGACCGGCTCGCTCACGAAGGGATCGCCCCCGCCACGTGCAGGTAAATGGGCGAGAGGCTGATGACTTCGTCGGTCTTGCCCGCTTTCCAGCGCTGCCAGGCCAGTTCGGCCAGGAAGGAGGGCCGGCGCACCGATTCAGAGGGGCTGGCCAGCAGGGCGATGCGCCGCTTGCGCCCAAAGGCCTGGCGTTCGGCCGCATTCAACTCGCCTACCACCAGCGTGGGCGTCTCGATCTCATCGGCCAGCGCCTCCGCCGAGGTGAGCCGCGGGTCGCCCTGGGCCTGCCAGTGGCCTTTGTACACCTTATACCACACCAGCGCCAGGCGGCCGCGCCCGGCCTGCAGCAGCGCCGCCATGGGCAGTTCGCGCAGCGGTTGCGCCGCGGCGAGAAAATCGAGGGTGGGCACCCCCACCACGGGAATATGCAGGGTGAGGGCCATGCCTTTGACCAGCGCCAGCCCGATGCGCAGACTGGTGAAGGACCCCGGCCCCAAGGCCACACCCAGGCATTCGATCTGCCCGGCCTGGTATCCGCCCTGCTTTAACAGGCGGTCCACCGCCGGGGCCAGCTCCACCGTGTGGTGGTTGCGCGTGGCCCAACCAATCTCACTCAACACCTGGCTCCCGTCGTACAGGGCCAGCCCGGTCCACTGCGTCGAAGTATCTACCGCCAGCAGCATATCAGCCTCCAAACACCTTCTGGCGGAATTCGGCCAGGAGCGCCTCGTAGCGCGCCCCGCGCACGCTGATCACCATCCCGCGCTGCTCGTCGGCCAGCCAGCGCAATTCCACCCAGATGCGCTCCGCCGGCAAGATCTCGCTGACACGTTCCGCCCATTCCAGCACCAGCGCGCCGCTTTCCAGCATCAAATCCAGGTCGAGATCCTCGGCCTCCAGCGCGTTCTTCAGGCGGTAGGCGTCCAGATGGAAGAGACTCTGCTCATCCGGGCGCCGGTAGGTGTTGACCAGCACAAAGGTCGGGCTGGAGACCGGGTCGAGTGTGCCCCAGCCCTGCGCCAACCCTTGCACCATGGTGGTCTTGCCGCTGCCCAGGTCCCCAGACAGGCACACCAGGTCTCCCGGCAGGAGCAGTTTCCCCAGCCGCGCACCCAGCCGGCGAGTTTGTTCAGGACTGCGGCTGATAAATTCGAACGTTTTCGAATCGAGAATGGGCATAATTGAATTATAAAACAGAAACTCCGCCGCGACGTGTGGCGAAGCCTTCCTCTTTCATTGCAGCCCGATCCTGCCGGCCAGGATGCGCGCGATCTCGCGCGAGGCCCCCGGACGGGCCAGTTTCTCGCAAATTTGTGCCGCTTTCTCGCGCTCGCCAGGCTGTTCCAGCCACTTGCGCAGGGCCGCCACGGTTTCTTGCGGCTCCGGCGCCCATACCCCCGCGCCGGTGTCGACCACAAAGCTGACGTTGCCATCTTCCTGGCCGGGCATCTTGCTGTAAAGCACCATCGGCAGCCCGGCGATAAAGGCTTCGCTGATCGTCCCCGGCCCAGCCTTGGTCACCAGGATGTCTGCCGCGCGCATAAAGGCCGGCATCTCGCTGACGAAACCGTAGATGCTCACCGGCAGCCCCCACTTGCGCCGCTCCAGATGACTCCGCAGCACCTTATTGCGCCCGGTGATGATCGCCAGGGCCACGGGCAGCCCGGCCCGGTCGATGGCCGCGGCCATCTCGCCCAGCGGGCCCATGCCCTCGCCTCCGCCCACCATCAGCACCACCGGCCGGTCGGCGGGCCAGCCCAGCCGCGCGCGGATCACCTCGGGAGCATCCTGAGGCTGGCAGAAGCGGTTGGCCACCGGCATGCCCACCACGCTCATCTGCTCGCGCTTCATGCCGGCTTTCACCCCGCGCCGGAAGGCTTCGTCGGTGGGCACGATGACGTGCGTGGCGCGGGTGGCGTACCAGGCGGCGTGGGTGGTGACCATGTCGGTGACCACGGTGATATAGGGGATGCCCTTGGATGAAACCAGGCGCGCCACCGGCACGTTGATCAGCGGGTGCACCGAGACGACCAGGTCGCTGGGATGCTCCTCGAGCAGGTGACGCAAGTTGCGGCGTACGTAGGGCCAGAGCACATTGTAGAAAGCCCGTGTGCGCCGCGGGCCGTCGCTCAAGCGGTAGCCCATACCCCACAGGGTGGGCATGCGCGACAGCGGCGGGTAGATGCGTGGGGTCAGATTAAGGGGTGGGGGGGCGTACTCTTTGAAAATATCGATCATATCGCAGGTGATCTTGCCGCGATAATCAAGATAGAGGGCCTCGATGATGGCCTCGGCTGCACTACGGTGCCCCCCGCCTGTGTCGGAAAACAAAAAAAGGATCCGGCGCGCTTCAGGCAGTGGGTTCACCCGCACCTCCGTGGTCGATCTTTTTAGCCCGCCGCGCCAGTTCGCGGCGCGGCAGCAGCACGATGCGTTTACAGGTCAGGCATTCCAGGCCGATATCAGCTCCCATGCGGACCACCTTCCAACGATATCCCCCACAAGGGTGTGCCTTGCGCAGCGTGACAACGTCGTCTAAGGATAGGTCGGGGAGCACAAGAAGATTATACCACCCCCATGTTATAATCATTTTTGTGTTAAATCTCGACCCCGTCACCCTCATCTCCCGCCTGATTACCCTGGTAATTGCCTTGACCGTGCACGAATTTTCGCACGCCAAGGTGGCCGACTACTTCGGCGACACCACCCCGCGCAGCAACGGGCGCGTAACCCTCAACCCGCTGGTGCACCTCGACCCAATCGGCTCGCTGATGATGGTCTTCGCCGGGTTCGGGTGGGCCAAACCGGTGCCGGTCAACCCCTTTGCCCTGGGCATGCGCGCGCCTTCAGCCTACATGCTGGTCTCGCTGGCCGGGCCGCTCTCCAACCTGATGCTTGCCATCCTGGCAGCCATCCCCCTGCGCCTGGGGCTCATCCAGCCCTTCGCCGGCGGGCAGGCGATGAGCGTTTTTTACAGCTTTCTCAGCCAGTTCATCGTGCTCAACCTGATCCTGGCCTTCTTCAACCTGATCCCCCTGGCCCCGCTGGATGGTGAAAAAATCGCCGGTTATTTCTTCCCGCCCTCCTGGGCCGAGGTGCTCGACCGCATCCGCCCCTACGGCCCATTGATTTTGATGCTGCTGCTCTTTGGCCTGCCCTTTCTCGGCATCGATGTCATCGGCACGGTCCTCTACCCGCCCATTCGCCTGGTTTACCAGCTTCTCGTCCACTAAAGTCTTTCTTTCCACTGGTTTTTCCTCAGAATATTCGTCAGGAGTGCTACCATGACCATACAGATCACCATCCTGGGTTTAGGACAGCTCGGATCCTCGATCGGTCTGGCCCTGGCTAACGCCAAGGACCAGGTGCTGCGCGTGGGCAGCGATAAAGAACCCGAGGTGTCGAAGCTGGCGCAGAAACTTGGCGCGATCGACAAAATCGTTTTCACCATGCCAGACGCGGTCGCCGAAGCCGACCTGGTAGTGATCGCCACTCCGGCCGACGAAGTGCGTTTTACCCTCGAAACCATCGCCCCCTATCTCAAAGCCGGCGCGGTGGTGCTGGGCGCTTCACCTGTGACCGTGCAGAGCACGCAATGGGCCAAAGAATTAATCACCGCCGAAGACCGCTATTTCCTCACCTTCACCCCTGCGGCCAACGCCAAATACCTGCAGGAAATCGACAAAGGCCCCAACTCGGCCCACGCCGACCTGTTCAAAGACAACATCATCCTGATCACCAGCGGCCCCGGGGTCAACTCCTCAGCCATTGAGCTGACCGAAAACCTGGCGCGCCTGGTGGGCGGCACGCCCATCTTTTCCGACCCCTACGAGGTGGACGGGCTGCTTTCCACCAGCCACCTGCTGCCCGGCCTGCTGGCCGCGGCCCTGGTCAACATCACCGCCGGCCAATCGGGCTGGAGCGACGGCCGCAAGCTGGCTGGGGCGCGCTATGCACGTATCGCCGAACTGGTCGAGTACCTGGATGCCGGCAAAAAACCGGCCATGGAAGTCGTCCACAACCGCGAAAACGCCCTGCGCGCCATCGACAGCCTGCTGATCGAACTGCAGGAGCTGCGCGATACGATTGCCGAGGGCAAAGATGACCTGCTGCAAGCCCGCCTGGATAACGCGCACCAGGCGCACCTGCTCTGGCGGCAGCAGCGCGCCAGCGGCAAATGGGAAGATAAATCCAAAGGCGTCAGCCTGCCGGGCTTTGGCGAATCGATTGGCCGCCTGTTTGGCATCCGTCCCAAGCGCGATAAAGAAAAGGACGGCGGCAAGTAGGCATGGACTGTTTCTGCTACATCGTGGAGTGCGCCGACGGCACCTACTACACCGGCTGGTCCACCGACCCGCGCCGCCGCGAACAGCAGCACAACCGCGGGCGCGGGGCGCGCTATACCAGCCAGCGCCGCCCGGTTAAACTGGTGTACATCGAGGCGCAGCCCGACCGCTCCACCGCGATGCGCCGCGAGCGCCAGCTTAAAAAAATGGACCGCGCCCATAAAAAGGCGTTGATTGGTTCGAATTCTGAACTTGATGGGAGGTTATCTTGAGCGCCAACGAAACATACGGGATCGATATCGCCGGGGTGCACCGCGACCTGCGCCTGTTCGAGATCAAGCCCGGTTTGCGCATTGCGATCCTTAATATCCTCGGCGATACCGAGCTGGTGACTGCCTGCTCGAAGGCTCTGGCAGAGAAATTGGCCGGGGTGGAGTATGACATTCTGGTCACCGCCGAGGCCAAGAGCATCCCGCTGGCCCACGGCCTGTCTTTCGAAACCCACAAACCCTACGTGATCCTGCGCAAATCCTATAAACCCTACATGGGCGATGCGCTAAAAGCCGATACCCTCTCCATCACCACCGGCCAGCCACAGACGCTCTACCTGGACGAGAAAGACCGCGCGATGATGGCCGGCAAAAAAGTGGTCATCCTCGATGATGTCATCTCCACCGGTTCCACCCTGCAGGGCATGCGCATGCTGCTGCAAAAGGCAGACGCCGAAGTGGTCGCCGAAGCCGCCATCCTCACCGAGGGCGAGCGGGCCAAGTGGTCCTCGATCCTCTCGCTCGGCCACCTGCCGGTCTTCACCGATTAAGGTTATTTCGCCGCGGCTGTTCTTAAAGCGCGTTGGCTGTACCCCCGCGTTTGGTCAGTAAATTCGCCAGGCGCATAACCCATAAAGTCAAAACCCGACCCCTCCCGAAATAAATCATCGGGAGGGGTTGAATTTTAAAGGGGCCAAATTGGCGGTATGCAAGGTTAATTCAATATCTAATAGATAATTAATGTACACTTTGTAAAATATGTATCGTGGCTAAACAGAGTGGCTCCGTGATGAAACTGATCATCCTGTTCGTGGCGTCGCTCCTGGCGGCCGCCTTAGCCGCATGCAGCCCCGGCAGTTCGACCCCACCCCCAGCCGCCACAGGTCCCACGCCGGTTCCGACCCTGCCCAGTTCGGGCCCAGCCCCGGACGCGAACATCGCCCAGGCGGTTGATCCCAGTACCCAACCGATCAAATTGACGACCACGCTGGATGAAAGCCATACCGCCTCGGCCATCATCGGGCCCGACGGCGGCACGCTCAGCACAACCGGCGCGGACGGCACGAGCTTCACCCTCGAGATCCCACCCAAGGCGCTTGAAGAAACCATCGAGGTCAGCATGACCCCCATCAGCGCGATGGATGGTCTGCCCTGGCAGGGCGGCCCCGTGGCGGCGGTACAGCTGCAACCGGATGGCCAGTCTTTCGATGACTATGTCACTTTGACGATTGAACCGACCGGTGACATTCCCGTAGACCAGGCCATCCCCATTGGCGCCTCAGGCCCAGAGCAGAGCGCTTACATTCCCGCCTTCGACCCCAAGTCGAAAGACCTCAAATTGATGCTGGACCATTTCTCTTCAGCCGGAGCGACCAAAGGCCTGCTGGCTGACATCGAGCCGTGGCGCCAGCGCCTGGGAGGGGACGTTGAAGCCCGCCTGAGCAGTATTATCGGCATGGAATATGCCCGCCAACGGCAAGCCTTACTGATGGGACAGGAGTATACGGTTGACCCGGGGTTCTGGGATTATATCGAAAAGACCTGGAAGCAGTATGTGCTCAACCCGCGCCTGGCTGCCGCCGGCGAGAGCTGCGCATCCGGCCGCCTGGCGATCCAGACGGTGATGAGTTTGGAGAGGCAGTTCGAGCTGGGCGGCGTGCCGTTTTCTTCCGGGGTCAATTGGACGGATCTGCTCCCCAAAGTGAGCAAAGTGTGTATCCAGGAAGAATACGAACTCTGCCGCGACCAGCATATCATCCACCGCATGATCCCGGCCCTCCTGGGTATCGCGCGGCAAAATGAGCTGCTGGGTTTGCATGATGCCGGTCAGGACTCGGCCGGCCTGGCAGATGCCATGGCCCAGGTGGAGGCCGAAGGGTGGGACCTGGCGCGTAAGTGCCTCAATTTCGAATTGGAATTCAAGTCGACCGTCGAGATGTCGACCGCGGATGGCTCCTACACCTCAACCGTGGAGTCAACGGTAAAGATCGAACTTAACGTCAGCACCCTCAAGCTGGAAGGCAGCGCAGAGCTGATCAACACGGATTTCAACATGAAACCCAAAGACCTGTTCCGCCCAATCCACCCCCGGCGGGGGCACATTCAATGCCATTTCCCTGGTGCCGATCGATGCGCCTCCGGATGCCGGCCACCCTTACGGTTACGTCAAGGCCATCCATCTCACCTACACCCCGGGCAATACCAGTGAGACGGTCATCCAGAAATGCCCCGAAGGAACGGTCAACTACCCATCCATGCACCTGTGGACCCTGGCATACGAGGCGCTGCATGCCGCCGAAATGGACAGCAGCGGCCCGGGAAATTCACCGGCGCCGGATATCGGCAGCATCCTCAGCGGGTTAGGGCTCCCCAGCCTGCCGAGTGTTCCCGGCCTGCCGCAGTTGCCAGGCGGCGACGGGCAATCCCAGGGCGGAACCTCCCAGACATCCCCGGATAACGGCCCGACCTTCCTCGCCAAAGAATGGGCGGTACGCAACGGTGAGCTTTTTGCCCAAAAGGAATGGAGCCAGTCGGTCAACCTGAAAACAACCGGGACCGAAGACGGTTCCTTTAAGCTGTATCACAAGCCTCAATAATAACTGCTGGAAAAGACTGCCGGCCTGGGTAACGTAATCGACAAAACAGGGATGGTTCAAGCACGCTCACGCGCCGAAACCACCCCTGTCGATTTACTCGTACTTCAGCGCCAGCACCGGGATCATCGTCGCGGCGCGCACGGCCGGGTAGAGGCCTGAAAGCAGCCCCACCAGGGTGGAGAATGCCAGGGCGAAGAGCGGCAGCCAGGGAGCGATATAGGCCGCCTCGCCGGTGCTTTGCCCGCCCATTTGAGCCGCCTGGGTGGCCAGGTAGCCGGCGGCCAGCACATTGACCACCTGCGCCAGCACCCAGGCCAGGGCCACCCCGCCGACCCCGCCCACCAGGCCGATTCCGGCCGCCTCGCCCAGGAAAATGCTCAGCACATTGCGGTTGGTAGCCCCGATGGCTTTCATCAAGCCAATCTCGCGCGTGCGCTCCAGGATCGCCATGGTCATCGTGTTGGCAATGCCGATGGCCGCCACCAGCAGGGCGATGGCGCCAATCCCGCCGAACACAACCTGGATGATAGTGTAAAAGTTGTTGATCCCTTCCACGAAGGTCTGCGGGGTGAAAGCCTGGTAGCCCAGATCGGTGATCGCCTGGGCCAGTTCGGTCACCTTGCGCGGGTCCTCCACCTTGACCATCAACTGTTCGTAGCCGTCTTTGTTGCGGTTGATGCGTTTGCCGCCGGACCATTCGTTCCAGGAGGTCAGGTCGTCCATACGCACCACCATGGCGTAATCGGTCTCGCCCCGTTTTTCCTTGAGGATGCCCACGATGCGCAGCGGCACGGTCTTCTCGACCATCGTGCCGTCCTGCATCCAGCGGTTGAGGATGAAACGCACCTGCTGGCCGAGGATCTGCGGCTGCTCGGGCTGCGGCTGGCCCGGGCGCCAGTTGGGGTCGTTAAAGCTCTTGGCGGCCGTCTCGCCGATCAGGGCGGTACCTTTTTCGAGGGTCAGGGTACCGTCCAGCAGTTCGTAGCCCATCAGCGAGAGGTCGGGGGTATCCACCGAAAAAACATAAGGGTAGGTTTCCAGGCGACCGATTTTAACCCGCCCGCCGTTGTGCAGCGAGTTCGCGCGGGATGATCGCCTGGATGCCCGACAGTTTGGATATTTCCTCGATGGTCGCCGGGGTGATCAACTTCACCTGGGAAGGCTGGCCCGACCCGCCGCCTCCGCCCCCGCCGCCGATCACCTTGACCGCCGGCCCGCCGCCCATATCGTACTGCGGCATAACGTTGATCATGGTCAGGTCGGCCATTCCGGCGAACTGGCTGGTGGCATTGCGCTGCAGCCCGGTGGCCAGGGCCACCAGCAGCACCACCGCCGCCGTGCCAATCACCACGCCCACGGCGGTGAGCGCCACCCGGCCCTTGCGCCGGCTGAGGTTGTAGAAAATCAAGGCAAACAGATCAAAGAATCGCATGGCTCACTTATCCGCCCTTACCTCCGGACGGCAGGGGAATGGGTTTGGAATCGGTAGGTGGAATGCCTTCGGTAGGGCCGTTGATGATCCCCGGGTTGGTCTCCGGGGGCGCGCTGTCCAGCCCGACCAGGCCTTTGACAAAGCGCAGCACTTTCTGCCAGAGGGTCTCCTCCACCGGCGCCGGGATGCCCTCGCCCCCGCCGCCGCCCGGGAAGTCGGTTCCGGGGTCGTAGACCGGCGCATCCTCCACATTGAGGGTCACCGTCTTTTCGATCTGGCGCGCTTCGTTGAAGTCGTCGGTGTAGTTAATCACCACCTTGAGGTTCAGCTCGCCGGCCTGCACCGGCAGCAGCGAGGAATCGAGGGTAAAGAACCCGCCGGGGTCCATCGAGCCCACCAGGGTGGTGTTGTTCTGGATTTCCACACCATCGGCGCTCACCGTCATATTGCCCAGCACGGCCGTCTTGCGCCCCAGATTAACCACCTGCAGCGGCAGGGTGGTGAACTGCCCGGCGACAATTGGGCCGGGGTCGCGGTAGAAATTAACGTCTACGGAGGGCAGCTGGTAGATCAACAGGGTGATCACCTGGTCGTCCACCAGACGGTTGCCCTTGGGGTCGGTATAGACAAAGGAGATCTTGAGGGTATACGCGCCCGGGTTGGCCGAAACGTTGACAATCAGGCGGATGCTGGTCTTGGACAATTGTCCGGCGGCCAGGTCGCCCAGGTAGACCAGGTTGGAGGAACCCAGCGGGGCAAAGTTGGTCAGGTCGCCGCTGCCGCCGGAAACCCCGCCGGCTACCGGCGTGCCGGACGGGTCGGCAGTCACCCCGCCGCCCAGCACCAGCGTCACCGCGCGCGCATCGGCGTTGCCCAGGTTGCTGACATCCATGGCCAGGCTGAACTGGGTGCCCGGCTGGAGCGGGTCGGTGTCGGTCTGGTAGCCGGCGATAACCAGCTGCGGGCGCTGCACCTGCGCCTGGGTGGGGGTGGCGGTGGGAACGGCCGCCCCGGAATAGACGCGCAGCTGCAGGGTGATCGAGAAGGTCTCGCTGTACGAGCCGCCGTTGGCATCCGTGTAGGTCAAGTTGACCGGGATGGTGCCAACCCCAATCCCCGCCAGGGCCGCACTGACCAGGAAGCGCTGGGAGACGTTTTGCTTGCCATCTTTACCCAGGCTGCCCAGCGCCACCACCCCGCCGGTTTCCTGCGGCAGGAAGCTGTCATTGAGGAAGGACAGGATCAGGTTATTGGCATCCTGTTCGCCTTTGTTGTGCAGTTCGAGGAACAGCTTGAAGGAATTGCCTACCTGGATGGTATCCTGGTCGAGATAATAGCCCGAGACCACCACCAGCGGTCGCGAGTTCGCCACCATTTGGGTGGCCGTGGGGATCACCTGGGTTACAGCAGGCGCGGGCGTCGCCGGGGATGGTGACAAAGTGGGCATCGGGGTAGCTGTGGAGGGCGGCAAGGTGGGTACCGGGGTCGCCGTGGGAGCCTCGGTTGGGGATGGGATAGCCGTGTCCGTGGGCGTCTCGGTAGCCACCTGTAAGTGGCCGCTCATCCTCAGCCCACCTGCCGGATGCTGCGGCGCAGCCGCCTGCACGCCCCCCGGCCAGGAAAATGCAACCAGGGCGGCTGCCAGCGCCAGCCCGGTGAGAATACGAAGGCTCAATGAATTCCGCATTGGGATATCCCTCCACCCGGTTTATTCGAAACGTAGTTTGGCATATTTTAATTAATCCATCTGCGGCACGACGGTGGCCGCCTCATACTGCTCGGGCGTCACCAGCTTGCCGTCCAGTAGATATAACGTGTGCGAGGCAAAGCGCAGCATGCGCGGATCGTGGGTCACCACCACCACCGTGCGCCCGGTTTTGTGCAGGTCGCTCAACTGCTGCATGATGCCGTAACCGGTGGTGGTATCCAGGTTGCCGGTCGGCTCGTCCGCCAGGATCAGCGCCGGGTTGTTGACCAGCGCTCGGGCGATGGCCACACGCTGCTGCTGCCCGCCAGACATCTCCACCGGGCGGTGGCGCATATGCGTATCCAGGCCCACCTGTTCCAGCAGCTCCTTGGCGCGCTTCACCCGCGCCCCGCCGGGGATGCCGGCGAAGCGCAGCGGAAAGGCCACATTCTCGATGGCCGTCATGCTGGCCACCAGGTTGAACTGCTGGAAGACGAACCCCACCGTGTTGCGCCGGTAGATCGCCAGCGCATTTTCATCCAGGGCGTTCAAATCCTGGCCGTTGACGCTCAAGGCCCCGCTGGTCGGGCGGTCTAAGCCGCCAAACAAATACAGCAGGGTGCTTTTACCCGAGCCGGAGGGGCCCATGATCACGGTGAACGACTTCTCCGGGATATCTAAATCCACGCTTGCCAGGGCATGCACGCGCATGCGTCCCATCACAAACGTTTTTCTAAGCTCTCGGGTAGTGATAAATGCCGTCGAGTCCATGCCTGTTATTTAGAAGAAGAACGGTCGGTCGACCTTCAACCCGCCCAGCTGCGCGCCAACAAATGCCGGCAGGGCCTGCAGCGCCAGCAGGATCAGGATGCTGATCAGCACCACGCCGACCACCTTGCCGCGCTTCAGCCCGCTCCCGGCGGTGGCGCCAAACATCAGCAGCAGCACCTGCCAGACCAGGTAAATGTCAACCAGACCGAGCAGCGCCCCGGCAAAAGCCATCACCCCGGTCGCGTCCGCCGGGATGAAACCCGAGACACCCGGGCGGGTAATCATCGTATGGGTGGACAGCATCCAGATAATCTGCACCAGGTGGCGCACGGCATAAGGCAGCATGCTCCAGCCCGCCAGGCTGAAATCGGCCGCCCGCGAGGCACGGCTGCCGTTGAGCGTCAGCATCACGTGCAGGATGGCCGCCAGCAGGAACCAGCTCACCCACAGCCCGGCCAGGCCGGCTGCCATCGGGAAGATATACATGAACAGCGGGCTGACATTGGGCTGGTTGGCTTCAAAGAACTGCTGCTGTTGGTCCGGGGACCAATATTGAAAATCCTGGGGAAGCTCGGGCGGGGTGCTCTGCGCGATCTGGATGCGGATCGGCCCGGCTACCAGCACGCTGATGATCACCAGCAGGCTGAGCACCAGCAGCGGGGTCAGCCAGCTGGAGCCCTCTTCTTGCATGATGGCACGCAGCCGCGCAGCCGGCCGCATAATCAGCGGCAGGACCCAATCCAGGTGCAGGCGCCGCCGGGGCGCATCGGGCAGAGCAACTTCCTCGATATTGGCCATGTTCAACACCTCGAATATCAAAGTATCGCGCCTGTCAGGTATTGGCGAGTGCAGGGCTTGCAACCCAGCCCGGCAAAACCCAAAGCGCCTTTCACGTTGTTTCCGAACAAGATATAGACGCCGCGGAACTGGTTTTGGTTCCCTGGGCGCATGATCCAAGGTCGTATGTGCGTATTGTACAACAAGATTCGCCAGGATGGATTGTTATCTGGACATTGCCGCTATACATTTGATTTGGAAATATTAGCCATTTTCAGGGTAGCGTTGAAACCAAGAAGATCCAGGAGGAGACCATCCAAATAAAAAAGCCTATCCTTTCATCATGGTAAATCCGGTTAAAATATCCATCCATGATCATCCGCATCGGTTTGGAGAACAACTTTGAGGGCCGCTCGCTGGCCTGGGCGCTGGATTTCCCCGGCGCATTTGCCTATGGGGCCGACGAAAGCGATGCCCTGCTGGCCCTGCCGCGCGCCCTGGTGCAATACGAAAATTGGGCCAACCAGCACGCCGGGCAACCCTGGGTGGAGGTAGGCGACTTTGACCTGCGCCTGGTCGAGACCTTCCGGGACTACACCATCAACCGCGACTATGAAGAAGCCGGCGAGGGTTACGAGGTCAACGCCTGGTTCCGCGACGATTGGCGCCCGCTGAACGAGGATGAGATCCGGCGCGGGCTGGCCCTGCTGGCCTGGAGCCGCGCCGATCTGCTGGCCATCACTGCCGAACTGCCCGCCGAAAAGCTGGACGTCGCCTATCCCGGCGAGCGCTGGGGCATCCGCGGCATCCTCAACCACATCGCCGTGGCCGAGTGGTGGTATCTCGACCGCCTGGGGCTGGCCCAGCGCCGCGATGAGCTCCCCCGCCAGACCTTTGAGCGCCTGGACGCGGTGCGCCGCCGCCTGCAAGATGCCCTGCCGGGGCTGGCAGGCAGCCGCCAGGTGCTGGGCGTGGATGGCGAATTCTGGAGCCCGCGCAAGCTGCTGCGCCGCGCCATCTGGCACGAGATGGATCATATCGCCCATATCATCAAGCTGCTGTAGCACGGGTGCGAAACGGAGGGGCGAGATTGCCCTGTAAGCATGACGCATTCTTGCATTCTTTTCCCATTAAAACGGAGGTTTGGAGGTTATAGCGTCTCAAAAGTGACGCCATAACCTCCAAAATTTTCCCATTCCCCCGCCAGTTGGGGCGGGGGATTAAAGGGGGTGGGGGTTCCAGCCTACGAAGGCATTTGCCTGGCACCCAGCCGCAGCCCACAGGACAATAAAAAAGCCAGAGGATTCTGGCTTTTTTATTGTATTCAGGCCCTTGCTCAGGTGATCGAGCGTTTGAGCGCGCGCGCCAGCTCGCCGAACTCGGGCGTATAGCGCACACCCTCCTCGCGCGGCCGCGCCAGGGTCACCGCCAGGTCGAGCACGATCCGCCCGGGACGCGACGAAAACACCAGCACGCGGTCCGAGAGCAGCAGCGCCTCGCTGATCGAATGGGTCACCATCAGCACCGTGGTGCGGCGGTCCTGCCACAGGCGCAGCAGTTCGGCGGCCATCTTC
This sequence comes from uncultured Chloroflexia bacterium, assembly GCA_963752685.1. GTDB lineage: Bacteria > Chloroflexota > Anaerolineae > Anaerolineales > Anaerolineaceae > Anaerolinea. The sequence continues at coordinate 403,847 of CAVVZR010000001.1, forward strand.
TCGCGGGTCAGCGCATCCAGTGCGCCGAATGGCTCATCCAGCAGCAGCAAATCCGGGTCCTGGATCAGGGCGCGCGCCATCGCCACCCGTTGGGCCATTCCGCCCGAAAGCTCGCGCGGCCAGCTCTGCTCAAACCCCTCCAGCCCCACCAGCTCGATCCAGTTTTGCGCCCGGTCGAGGGCCTCGCCGCGCGGCGTGCCCGCCAGGATCAGCGGCAGGGCGATGTTCTCGCGCACCGTGCGCCAGGGCATCAGGTTGGCATCTTGAAACACCAGGCTGATTTTGGGGGCCGCCTGGCTGGCCGTGGGCGAGCCAATCTCCACCGAGCCGCTGGTGGGGGTGATCAGCCCGGCCACGATGCGCAGGAATGTGCTCTTGCCGCTGCCCGAGGGCCCCAGCAGGCTGACAAATTCGCGCGAATACAGCGCCAGGTTGACCCCATCCAGGGCTTCCACCCCGCCGTTGCCATCCGCGTGGCGCATCTCCAAATCATGCACCTGGATGACGGGGGATTGGCTCACCGCGGGGGTCGTAGGTCTTTCGGTCTCAACTTGGGTCGCGCTGATCATGGCTCGCTGTCCTTACTTCGGTAAATAATCGTTGCTGTAGGCCTGGCTCAAATCCAGCGGGGCGCTGAGCAGGCCCATATCCAGCAGGACTTTTTGCATGTTTTCCCAGGCCGCCGGACTGGTAAACCCGGGCCTGTCGGTCTTCCACATATCGACAGATGCCGCCAGCACCTGCTTCTGCACGGCCGCGTCCGCCTGGTCGAGGTTCTCGACATGCTTTTTGCTCAACTCATAGGCCTCGTCGGGGTTGGCGATGGTGTCGGCGATGCCTTTCAAGGTGGCGCGCACCATGGCGCGCACCAGGTCGGGCTTTTCCTTCAAGGTCTTCTCGTTGGTCAGCAGCCCGTTCGAAACCAGGTCGAGGTAATCCGAGGTTTTCAACACGTTGAGTTGGTAGCCCAGGGCGTCCAGCTGCACCGGCTCGTTGGCAATGTAGACCACCGCGGCCTGTTCGCGCTGCGAGGTGATCCCCTCCACCTGGTTGAAGCCGATCGCGTCCAGGGTCACGTCCCCTTCGCTCAACCCACCGGCGGAGAGCAGCGCGCGCGCGCCGATATAGCTGGCCCCGTACAGCCCCGGGATGCCGATGCGCTTGCCTTTCAGGTCGGCCGGTTTCAAGATGTTTTCGGAGACCGGCGAGGCGATGCCCACCGGGAACTGCTGGTACCAGGCCATCACATATACCACCGGCAGGTCTTTGGCCCGTCCGAGCAGCACCTGCTCGCCGGAGACCACCGCGAACTGCAGCTGGCCGGCTCCCACCAGGGCCACGTTGTCGCTCTCCATGCTGTAATCGACCTTCAGATCGATGCCTTCGGCCAGGAAATAGCCTTTTTCGATGGCCACGTACGAGCGGCGCAAACTGCACGTTGGGGATATACCCCACCGGCAGGCGCACTGTCAGCGGGGTTTGAGTGGGGGTGGGCTGGCCGGCGCCGGGGGCGCAGCCGGCAGCCAGCAGCGCCAGCAACGAGGAAACAGGTGAGGAATGCATATTTTTTCATCGTTCTACCCTTTACGTTCAGGAATTGATTGCCAGGCCAGCAGGCGGCGCTCCGCCAGCAGGACCAACCCGTACAGGCCGAGGGCCAGGGCGATCAGGGTAAATACGGTGGCAAACACCAGGGCCGTGTCGTACTGGCCGCGGGCCACGTTGATCAGGAAACCCAGGCCGCGGTCCGAGCCGACAAACTCGCCCACCACCGCGCCGATCACCGAAAGGGTGGCGCCAATGCGCAGCCCGCCCAGAAAAACCGGCATCGCCGCAGGGATCTCCAGGTAGCGCAGCATTTGCCAGCGGGTGGCGCGCATCGAGCGCATCAGGTCGCGCAGGTTCTGCGGAACGGCGCGCAGCCCCACCACCGTATTGACCAGCACCGGGAAAAAGACGATCAGCGCACAGATAATCACCTTGGAAAACAAACCCGGACCAAACCAGATCACCAGCAGCGGGGCAATCGCCACCACCGGCACGGCCTGGCTGGCCACCAGGTAGGGCGAGAGCATGCGTTCGAGCTGCGGAGAGCGGGCGATCAGGTAGCCCAGGCTGGTGGCCAGGAGGCTGCCGGCCAGCAGGCCGAGCAGCACCTCCTCAAGGGTGGCGAGGGTGTGGCGCAGCAAGGCACCATCCAGCAGGGCCTGCCCAAAACGCATAACGACCTGCCACGGCCCTGGCAAGATAAAAGATGGCAGCCAGCCGACCCAGGCCAACCCCTGCCAGGCTGCCAGCCCCACCAGGATTGAAACCGGCAAGAACCAATCCCGCCGCTTGAGCAGGCGCGCGGCGGCCGGTGTCCGTTGAAATTCGACAGCTTCATTCTTCATAAAAAACACCCCGAGGCATAATACTCCGGGGCGGGATAGATTCAGCCTATCAACAAAATGCCCGAAACCAGGTGGTTTCGGGGCGGCTGCTGCCAGGCGGAATCCACCTGACAGAATACCTTCTTTCATCCGGACTGTACCGTCGACCCCGGAATTGCACCGGGTCATGCGCCTGTAAACAAACGCTCGTGGGTTTTAACCACCGGTCGGGAATCTCACCCTGCCCCGAAGGTATGTTCTTCTTTTCACATGGAGTATAGCCCGCCCGCCCGCGCATGTCAAGAGGTGTTGAAAGGATTTTCACGGCTTTCCCAAAGTCAACCCCACCCTACCCCGCCCCAGGCTTGGGGCGGGAAAGAAAGAATTTGTGGGGTTGGGGCAGCCTGTAAGGCTGCCCCAACCCCACACCCCAATGGCGGGGATGTGCGGCCACGACTACCACACAGGACAGAACAGGCATTTCAAGCTCATCGTGGCCATTTGCCAATTGTCAGACCAATTTGGAACTTTTTCAATCAGATCTTCGTCTCCATCTTTGAGATCAAAAAACAATCATTCCGGGGTGAGTTCCCCGGGCAAGGACCAGGAGGTCAAAATGAAACTCAATTTATTCTCACGTATTTCGCGCTTTGTCGCGGCCATCGCCGCAGCTGCCGTCATGGCGGCTGCATTACCCCAGGCCGGCTTTGCCGCCAATGTGCCCATCTTCACCTTCACCACCATCAAGGCCAGCGAGTCGGTCACCGTGCACGGGCAGGACTTTCCTAAGAATACCGAGTTCACCGTGCGCATGGACGCTTTTGGCAGCCTGGCAGTAGGCGGCACGATTGTCGGCAAAATCAGCACCACCACGGGCAGTTTTGACGCTACCTTCAACATCCCCAGCGGGTTGAAGACCGAGCCCACCATCGCCATGCGCATGGATGCGGCCTCCGGGTGGTACAGCTACAACTGGTTCACCAACGAGAACAGCAGCGCCGTGGTCACCCCGGTGGAACCTGCAACCGGCGGAAAGCCCTACATCGACATCGTCGCTGTGGATAAGAACAAGGCCGTCACCGTGCAGGCCAACCGCTTCCCGGCCAACCAGGTCTTCACCATCCGCGTTGGGCCCTTCAAGGACTTCTTCAAGAAGTACGTGGTCACCGGCACCGTCAATTCCGGTTTGGGCGGCACCTTCCAGTTCAACCTGAACCTGCCCGACTCGGTCAAGGACGTGGATATGATCACCGTCCGCCTCGACAGCAGCTCCGGCGCCTACGCCTTCAACGTCTTCGACAACGTCAGCAGAGGCACAGTCACGCCCGTGGTCACCCCGGTGCCCACCACCAGCGCCATCTGCGAGATGGTTTCGACCAGCCCGAGCAAGACCCTCAAGAGCCGCGAAGACTTCGATGCGGTCTGGACGGTCAAAAACATCAGCGGCAAAACCTGGGAGATGACCTCGGTTGACTACAAGTTCGTCAGCGGCACCGAGATGCAGAAGTATGGAAAGGCTTTCGACTTCAAACAGACGGTCAAATCTGGCGAGAGCGTCAAGATCACGGTGGACATGCTCGCCCCGGTCAACACCGGCAGCTACACCACCACCTGGGCCATCGTCCAGGGCAGCTCCACCCTGTGCAGCCTGCCGATCACGGTGGTCGTCAAATAACCAACCCCATGGTACCGGCGAACGGGCGGCGCAAAGCCGCCCGTTTTTATTTAAGTCGGTTCCAGTTAAAGAGATCAACCCCCGACCCTCAAGCCAGAAATTTGGTCATGTACACGCTGCCATCAAACGCCCTGGTTACCTATCCTGGCCATGCCATCGATCGCTTCGCCGCCGCTCCGGACCCCTCTATGGAAAGTGATATACTTTTCCATTCGGGCTATATCCGTATGCCCCCAAACCATCCGCACACGGAAGAAGAAGGCCGCTTTGGCTATGGCAACATCGTTTGAAAGATTGCTGAGAAAAGTTCCCCTTTACCCACTTTTTATTGGCCTCTATCCGGTTTTGGCGTTGTGGCTGGCCAATATCACCCAGATCCCGTCCTTTGCGGTCGTTCGCTCCCTTCTTATTTCCCTGGCTGTCAGCGCCGGCGTTTTTTTTCTGTGCTGGCTGCTGATCCGTACAGCGGTTAAAGCCGGGCTGGTCAGCGGCCTGATCGTGGCCCTCTTCTTCTTTTATGGGCACATTTTCAACCTGGTGGATAATGCCAGGATTGGCGGGGCCATCATCGGCCGCCATCGTTTTTTGCTGCCCCTGGCGCTGATCCTTGTGGCGGCAGTGACCGTTCTCGTTTTGCGGGCTAAAAAGAAAACCCTCTACTCCTGGAACACCCTGCTCAACATCGTCGGCCTCTTTCTCGTGCTGCTGGTGGGGGCGCAGATCTTCCTGCACCAACTGCGCAGCCCGGTTCAAGCACAAACCGCCGGCCCTGCCGCCCAGCCAATCACCTCGCCGCCGGCCAATTCATCCCCTGGCCGGGATGTGTATTACATTCTGATTGACACCTACGCCCGCCAGGATATCCTCGCCAACCCATTAGGCATCGACAACAGCCAATTCGTTCGCCAGCTCCAGGACCTTGGCTTTATCGTCGAACTCGTGTGCCCAGGTCAACTACGACAACACCGCTTTCTCGCTGACCTCCTCGCTCAACATGAACTATCTGGATGCGCTGGGCGTGCCCAACCACCCGGACGCGGTTGAAGAACAATACGACGATCTGGTGCAGCTGCTCAAACACAGCCAGGCGCGCCAGGATTTCGAGGCGCTCGGCTACCAATTCGTCACCTTCAAGGCGCTGTATCCCTGGATCGACATTACCGACAGCGATATTTATTTCGACGCCGAGGCATCCACCTCGCTGTTAAATCGCCAGGAGACGATCAACTTCACCTACCTTTTCTTGAGGAACACCGCTCTGCGCCCGCTGCTCGAATACCTGGACGCGGATCCGGAACGCCTGGCCCGGCTGCCTGCTTTTGCCTCCAACTTAGTTAACCCCAAAAACCCGCTGTATTCATCCAAAGATTATGGCCAGTATCTGCAAAACGAATTTGCCTTTGACACCATCGAAACGCTGCCGGAGATCCCCGGCAAGAAATTCGTTTACGCCCACTTATTCGCCGTTCACCAGCCCTATGTCTACCGCGCGGATGGGGGTTACCAGCCCCCCACCCCCATCGAAGGCCCCCAGGATTACGCCAACGCCATCCAACACACCGATGAGCGCATCCTCAAGATCGTCAAAAAGCTGATTGCCAATTCTAAAATCCCACCGGTCATCATTCTGCAGGGCGACCATGGAAAACCGGTCTCCACCCTGCGCGTGCGCGAATTAAACGCGCAGTTCCTGCCGGATGGCGGCGCCGAGCAATTCCAACCCGGGCGGACACCGGTCAACACGTTCCGCTTCATCCTCAATTATTATTTCGATCAAAATCTGCCCCTTCTCCCGGATGTCAGTTACCATGCTCCTTATACCACCCCCTATCAGATGGAAGTCGTTCCGGGAAGCTGCGCAACACCCTGAAACCGATTGAGGTAAAATAACCCTCACGTACAGCACGTATTCAAGGAACATCATGCATCTATTTTTATATCTCGACCCCGGATCCGGCAGCCTGCTGATCCAACTGATTCTCGCAGCGATTCTCGGCATTGGCGTCGCCGTGCGCATCTTCTGGCGCAGCATCAAAGCCTTTTTCACCGGCAAAAAACCAGAACCTGCCCAGGATGACGCCGAAGACGATGAAGAGTAGTTCCGAAGACCGGCTTCCGGCTTCCTTCCGTGATCCCAGCGGATTTCTCTTTCGGCGCGATGGGATTTTGTACCGCCAGATCAACCCCCTTTATGACGAACACTATCAGCAGCTAATGTCTTCGGGCCTCTACGCCCGCCTGGTGAAAGCCGGCGCGCTGGTGGCGCATGAAGAATTACCGGATGAAACCACCCCCGGCGTGCGGGTGATCCGCCCGGAGCTGCTGCCCTTTATCTCGTATCCGTACGAGTGGTGCTTCAGCGAGCTAAAAGACGCCGCCCTGCTGACGCTGTCAATCGCCAAAAAGGCGCTCGACGCCGGTATGATGCTCAAAGATGCCAGCGCCTACAACATCCAGTTTCGCGCCGGCCGGCCGGTGCTGATTGACACCCTCTCCTTTGAAAAATATAAGGAAGGCGCCCCCTGGGTGGCCTATCGCCAATTCTGCCAGCATTTCCTTGCGCCGCTGGCATTAATGGCCAGGCGGGATGTGCGCCTGAACCAACTGCTGCGGGTGTACATCGACGGCATCCCCCTCGATCTGGCGGCCGCGCTGCTGCCCTTGAGCAGCCGCCTGCAAGCGGGATTGGCCGCCCATATCCATCTGCACGCCGCGGCGCAAAAACGCTACGCGGGAGCGGAAGGCGCGGGCAGCCCGGCGCGCGCACGCGGCATGAGCAAAATGGCCCTCACCGGCCTGATCGAAAGCCTGCAAAACACCATCCGCGGGCTGCGCTGGCAGCCCCAGGGTACCGAGTGGGGCGATTATTACGACGCCACCAATTACACCCGCGCCGCTTTCGATGAAAAACTGGCCACTATCACCCGCTGGGCGGCCCAGGTTCAGCCCACCCTCACCTGGGACCTGGGCGCCAACACAGGCGTTTTCAGCCGGGCGGCTGCCCAACACAGCGCCCTGACCGTGGCCTGGGATATCGACCCGGCCGCGGTGGAAAAAAACTACGCCGCGATGAAGCAGGCCAAAGAAACCCAACTGCTGCCCCTGGTGGTCGACCTGACCAACCCCAGCCCGGCGATCGGCTGGCAAAACACCGAGCGCAGCGCGCTGGCCGAGCGCGGTCCGGCCGACCTGGTGCTGGCCCTGGCGCTCGTCCACCATTTGGCGATTGCCAACAACGTGCCCCTGCCCGACCTGGCGGCATTCTTTGCCTGCGTCAGCCGCTGGCTGGTGATCGAATTTGTGCCCAAATCCGATTCACAGGTCAAACGCCTGCTGGCCACCCGCCAGGATATCTTTCCCCACTATGATGAGGCCGGTTTCGAAGCTGCCTTCAGCCCGCGGTTCACCATCCGCGAGCACCTCCGCATCGCTGGCTCCGAGCGCAGCCTCTACCTGATGGAAAAAATTTCCTGAGGTTTCTATCGTCTGCCATTCCAACCGGCCTGGCGCGCGGCCGGTAGTAAAATTGACCCATGCCCCTTTCATCCCTGCTTCACCGCATCTACCCTTCCGCGCGGGTTGCGCCGCGCCTGCTCAGCCTCGCCGTCCTGCTGCTGTTCGCCGCCTGTGTCAGGGCGGGGCAGCTCATCCCCGCGCCGGCCACCCCGACCCCCGAACCCCTCCCCAGCGCCACGCCGCTGCCCAGCGCCACCTCCACCCTCGCGCCCACCGAAGTTCCCACCGCAACGCGCACCCCCACCCCGCAGCCCTGCCGCGAGACCCGCGGGCAGGTGGAGCGCAAGGAACTGCTCAGCCCCTACCTCAGCAGGCCGCTCAACTACAGCATCTACACCCCGCCCTGTTATGACGCCAGCGGCCAGACGCGCTACCCGGTGCTTTACATGCTCCACGGGCAGACCTTCAAGGATGACCAGTGGGTGCGCCTGGGGATGACCACCAGCGCCGACCGGCTGATCAGCGCGGGCGAGATCCGGCCGTTTCTGATTGTGATGCCCTACGAGGTGGATACCTTCGCCGATCCGTATCACGGCGGATACACCGACGCCCTGCTCGACACGCTCATCCCCTGGATTAACGCCTTCTACCCGGTGTGCCCCGACCGCGAATGCCGGGCAATCGGCGGGCTTTCTCGCGGCGGCGCCTATGCCTTCCTGCTGGCGCTCGACCATCCCGACCTGTTTGTCGAGGCTGGCGGACACAGCATGGTGCCCTTTGGTGGGATGAAAACCCGCCTGCCCAAGGAACTGGCCGCCATGCCGCCGGGTCAGTTTCCCCGCCTGACCACCGATATGGGGAAGAATGACATCTTCATGCCCGACCTGACCGCCTACGAGAAGCTGCTCACCCAGGAAAATGTGCCTCATGAGTTCACCGTCAACCCCGGCAACCACGACGAGGATTACTGGTCGTCACACGTGGAAGAATATCTGCGCTGGTACGCCGCGGGCTTTCCGCAGGAGTAAGGCAGTTGCATCCCTATTCCCACTATGTTCTGGCCGTCAGGCTGGCGCCTGAATTTGCGCCGGCGCAGCCAGGTGAATTTTATTGGGGCGCCGTCTTCCCCGATATTCGCTACCTGACCGGCATGCCCCGCGAAGTCACCCACCTGCCCCGCCATCAGTTCCCCGATTTATTCGCCCAATACCCCCAACTGGGCTCATTCCTGCAGGGCTACCAACTGCACTGCCTGCTGGATGAACTCAACCTGGTCTCGATCGTCAGCCCGGCTTTTCCCATTCGCCTGATCCAGACCGCGACGCGGCGTAAATTCTCGCGCCAGCAAATCACCATGCTGGTGGAACTCTATCACCAGCAAAATGGCGCTCCGCCTCATCCACTCGTCATTCATGAGAATCCCCTGGCCGCAGCTCTGGGGATCGAGCGCGAGGCCTGCCAGACTTTTGCCCAGGGGATGCAGGCATACATCGCCCATCCCGGGCTGCAAACTGCCCTGGACGCCTATCAGCGCCTGGGGATGGTGGCGGACGCGCGGGCAGAAAAGTATGTTGGCGCGGCCCTCTGGCTGGAGAAGAACCGCTGGCTCAAGGCACTCTTGTTATCCGGCGTGAAAAATTCCAACCTGGATCAGATTGCTGAAGCCCACGTGCGTAAAGCGCTGCGGGCCGCCTCGCCTGTGGCCGGCTCCGCCGTTTGACCTTTATCCCAGGCGCTTGCGCATGCTCACGTTGGTTTCTTCGTACCCCAGCTTTTGATACAGGGCGCGTGCGGGGGCGTTGTGCCCAAATACGTGCAGGCCCAATTCGTTGGCGCCCTGGGCGCCGGCAAAGAGTTCCACCAGCTGCAAGGCCTGTTTGCCATAGCCTTTGCGCCGGTAGGCTTCGAAGATCACAAAATCATAAATATACAGCAGCGGGCGCTCCACCCCGGCGATCCCGCCCAGCCAGATCATCCCCACGCGCTCACGGGTTTCGCTGTCCACAATCGAAAAGATATGCTGGCCTTCGGTTGCCAGCCCCTTTGGCAAGAGCAGGCTGAATTCTGCCCGCGAGCGCTCTACAGCCTCGCCGGCCTGCCAGTTTCCCGCCTTCACCTTCTCCTCCGCGTAATCGCGGATGGCCTCCTCCAAATAGGTCTGAAAATCCCCGTCCGACATGGGCGCCAATTCAACCATACGATTCCATCCTGCTCTCTCGTTTTGAAAAACAATCACACCCAGACGCAGCCACATTGCGTCTATATTGATTATACGACGACGGCCCATGAGAGCGCACAACCCGGCTCGCGACCCGCCAAATCCTCCTTTTGGACGCGTGCCCATCTTGCCGTTATAATAAGGCGGTTAGGAGACCCGCATGAGCCTGACCCAAACCGAAGTTGAACACATCGCCAAACTGGCCCGCCTGGATCTAAGCGCCGAGGAATTGGCTCGCTACCGCGAACAGTTGTCCGCCATCCTGGATTACGCCGCCCGCCTGCGCGAGCTGGACACCAGCCACATCCCGCCCACCACCAGTGTGCTGGCGGCAGCCCTGCCCCTGCGCGCCGACGAACCCGCCAAAAGCCTGGACGTCGCGGCGGTATTGAGCAACGCCCCGCAGGTCGAAGAAAACCAGTTCCGCGTCCCGCCCATCTTGGAATGAGCGCCATGCTTGCCCCCGAAACCATGAGCATCGCGGATATCCTCGCCGGGCTGCGCCGCGGGGATTTCACCAGCGCAGAAATCACCCGCGCCTGCCTGGAGCGCATCGAGCGCCTCGAACCGCGGCTGCATACCCTGATCACCTATACCCCCGAGCTCGCCCTGCAGATGGCCCAGGCCGCCGACCGGCGCTACGAGGAGTGGCGCCGTGACGACCCTTCGGCCACCTTCAATCTGCCTGCCCTGCTCGGCGTGCCGCTGATGGTCAAAGACGTGCTCTGCCTCAAAGATGTGCGCTGCACCTGCGGCTCGCTCATCCTTGAAAATTTCGTGCCACCCTACAGCGCCACCGCCGTCCAGCGCCTGCTGGATGCCGGGGTGGTGGTGGTAGGCAAAAGCAACACGGATGAATTTGCGATGGGTTCCTCTACCGAGAACTCGGCCTACGGCCCCACCCACAACCCCTGGGATACCGAGCGCGTCCCGGGCGGCTCAAGCGGCGGCAGCGCCGGCGCGGTGGCAGCCGGGTTGGTGCCGGCCGCCACCGGCAGCGATACCGGCGGCAGCATCCGCCAGCCGGCCGCCTTCTGCGGCGTTACCGGGCTCAAGCCCACCTATGGGCGCGTCTCGCGCTACGGCCTGGTGGCCTATGGCTCTTCGCTGGATGCGGTCGGGGCTTTTGCCCACAGCGCCGCCGATGCCGCCCTGCTCTTTCAGCAGATGGCCGGCCACGACCCGCTCGATTCAACCAGCGCCGAGCTGCCCGTGCCGTCCGTCCGCCTGGATGCCGGAGCGCTGAAAGGGCTGCGCGTCGGTGTGCCGGACGAATACTTCATCAGCGGCATCCAGCCGGCGGTGGAGCAGGCCGTACGCGCCGCCATCCGCCAGATGGAAGAACTCGGGGCCGTCATCCAGCCCATTTCCCTGCCGCATACCTCCTATGCCCTGCCGGTGTATTACCTGATCGCCCCGGCGGAAGCCTCTGCCAACCTGGCGCGTTACGATGGGGTGCGCTTCGGCTTACGCGAACCCGCCGAGCAAATGTGGGATATCTTCTTCAAATCGCGCGGGCAGGGCTTTGGCGCCGAGGTCAAACGGCGCATCATGCTTGGCACCTACGCTCTCTCCGCCGGCTACTACGACGCCTATTACGGCCAGGCGCAAAAAGTGCGCACCCTGATCAAGCAGGATTTTGACCAGGCTTTCACTTCCGTAGATGTGATTGCCTGCCCGGTCGCCCCCACCACGGCCTTCAAAATCGGCGAGCACGGCGACGACCCGCTTGCCATGTACCTGGAGGACGTCTTCACCCTGCCGGCCAACCTGGCCGGGGTGCCAGGCCTGGCTTTCCCGGTCGGCCAGGATGCCGCCGGGCTGCCGGTGGGCATGCAATTGCTCGGCCCGCATTTCAAGGAAGATGTGCTCCTGCGCGCCGCCCACGCCTACCAGCAGGCCACCGACTGGCACCTGCGCCGGCCCAATTTGTGAGGGAACTGCGCGGTCCAGGTCCATCCACAGATTCCGAATCTTCGGATAAAATCTGACCAGACTGATTCTGGGGAGAGATATATGAGTTCAAACCAAATTAAAGATCGCCATCCCGATGGCCGGTTTGGGCACGCGCATGCGCCCCCAAACCTGGAGCAAACCCAAACCGCTGATTTCACTGGCCGGCCGCACCGTGCTGGATTTTGTTTTGGAGCAGTACCGCAGCGTCCCGGACCATTACGAGATCGAATACGTCTTCATCATCGGCCCGCAGCAGGGCGAGCAGGTCAGCGAACACATGCGCGTCAACCACCCGGATAAGGTGGTGGATTACGTCGAGCAGACCAAGATGCGCGGCCAATCCGACGCGCTCTACCTGGCCCGTGAGCATTTCGACGGCCCGCTGATCATGGCATTTTCAGACACGCTGATCGAGACCGATTTTTCTTTCCTGGGTCAGGATGCCCCCGAGGCTGCTGCCTGGGTTAAAGCTGTGCCCGATCCGCGCCGCTATGGCGTGGCCGAAGTGGGCCAGGATGGGTTTGTCACCCGCCTGATCGAAAAGCCCACCGAGATGAGCAACAACCTGGCGGTGGTCGGCTGCTACTTTTTCAGCAGCGGCCAGGCGTTGATTTCCGCCATCGAAGCGCAGATGGCCCGCAACGTCACCCTGAAAAATGAATTTTTCCTGGCCGACGCGGTCAACATCCTTATCGAACGCGGCACGCACATGTGCGTCCAGCCGGTGGACATCTGGCTGGATGCCGGCACGCCCGAAACCCTGCTGGAGACCAACCGCTACCTGCTCGACCACGGCCACGACAACTCGGCCGAAGCTGCCCGCCCGGGGGTCACCATCGTCCCGCCGGTGTTCATTCACCAGAGCGCGCACATCGAAACTTCGGTTATCGGCCCGCATGTGTCCATCGGGGCCGAGTGCGATCTCAGCCGTGCCATTGTCAGCAACACGATCATCGACGAGGGCTCGGAGATTAAAGATATCGCCGTGGATAACTCGCTGCTCGGCCGCCAGGTCAGCCTTACCGGCCAGCCTCTGCACCTCAACCTGGGAGACCAATCCTGGGCGGTGCGCTGAGCCCGCGTCACGCGGAAGTGGAGTGCCGCTCCGAGCACAGCTACGCTCAGCGCCCGCTGGCGGTCTGGTGGCAGGGCGAACGCATCCCGGTTGAGGCAGTCGAAGCAGAATGGCTCACTCCCCGCGGGCGAGCGTTCCGGCTACGCTGTGCCGATGAGCTGCGCTTCGAAGCGCTTTATGACGAAGCCGAAAACCGCTGGGAAGTCGCCCCGCGATAACACCCTGCCGGATTTCCCCGCGGGCGGAATCGGTGTATGATAAACACAAGGCAAGGCGCGCCGCTGGCTGCGCCGTCTCTCATATAATTCTGGCGCCTCACCGGGCGCCGCGCAAGGGGATTTGAATGTCCAACACCTATCTCTCCAGCCGGGCGGCCGGTCTAAAACCTTCTCCCATCCGCAAATTTTTCGACATCGTCGCCACCATGCATGATGTTATCTCTTTGGGGATCGGCGAGCCGGATTTCACCACCCCCGATCCCATCGTGCAGGCCGGCGTGCGCTCCTTGCTCGCCGGGCAAACCCACTACACCTCCAACATCGGCATCCTCGAACTGCGCCAGGAGCTATCGGCGCATCTCAAACGCCTGTACGATGTGCAGTACGACCCCAGCGAGATTGTGATCACGGTCGGCGGTTCCGAGGCCCTGTACCTGGCCTCCATTGCCGTGCTCAACCCGGGCGACGAGGTGATCATCCCCACGCCCTGCTTTGTCTCTTACCAGGCGGAGGTCTACCTGGCAGGGGGCGTGCCGGTGGAAGTGGCCTGCCGCATGGAGAACAATTTCGAGGTCGACCCGCTGGACGTGGCCGCGGCGATCACTCCGCGCACCAAGGCCATCCTGCTGGGTTTCCCCAGCAACCCCACCGGGGCGGTAGCCAGCCTCGAGACCCTGCTCGAAATTGCCCGCCTGGCCGAACAGCACGACCTGCTGGTTTTCGCCGACGAAATCTACGACCGGTTGGTCTACGGCCGCAAGCATGTCTGTTTCCCCGCCCTGCCGGGTATGTGGAAGCGCACCATCTTGCTGGGCGGCTTTTCCAAGGATTATGCCATGACCGGCTGGCGCATCGGCTATGCTGCCTGCCCCAAAGAACTGATGACCGGGCTGCTGCGCGTGCACCAATACACGGTCATGTGCGCTTCCACCACCGCCCAGGTGGCCGCCCAAGAGGCGCTGATCAGCGGCGAGGAGCACGTCCAGCGCATGGTGGCGGAATATGACCGCCGCCGGCGGCTGATCGTCGACGGGCTCAACCAGATCGGGCTGCCCACCTTCGAACCGCGCGGCGCTTTCTATGCCTTCCCCAAGGTGGATGTCACCGGGCTGGATGACGAGACTTTCGCCGCGCGCCTGCTCCAGGAAGAACGGGTGGCGGCCATCCCGGGTTCCGGGTTTGGCGCAGGCGGGGCCGGGCATCTGCGCTGCTCGTATGCCACCGCTTATGAAAAAATCGAAGAGGCCCTGGTGCGCATCGAGCGCTTCACCAAGCGCCTGTAAACCCATCTACGAATCATAAAACCGGCTGGACCTGGCGGATATCCGCCAGGTCCAGCCGGTTTGCTTATCGTATGAATATGACAGCGGTAATTGGATACTTCTTTTTCTCTTTCCGTAGGGGCAGGTCTGCGACCTGCCCTCTTTCTCCCAATTTCTCCCCCCCAAAAAACATGCCCAGTTAGCAGCCTCTCGGCAGCGCGCGGCGCGAAACAGACCCCTGCCAGGGTCGCCAATTTTATTCTCCGCGGTTTAGAAAAATAGGGTGATCAGGTAATAGCCGATGGGAGCGGCCCACAACCAGGAATCGATGCGGTCCATGACCCCGCCGTGGCCGGGGAGGATCTGGCCGGAGTCTTTCAAGCCAAACCCACGCTTGAGCATACTCTCACCCAGGTCGCCCAACGGGCTGAGCACCGACACCACCGCCCCAATCAGCAGAGCCTTCTCCACCGTCACCGTGGGCGCACGCAGATGCCACAGGCTGGCCAGGGCGGCCGCCCCCAGAATGCCGGTGACGATTCCCGCCAGGTAGCCTTCCCAGCTTTTCTTCGGGCTGATCAGGGGCGCCATGCGGTGGCGGCCGATGCGGCTGCCCACCAGGTAGGCTCCCGCGTCGCACAGCCAGATAGCCGGCAGCACGGTTAAAAACCACCACTGACCGTCGGGCAGGGCGCGCAGTGAAATCAGGAAGGAGCCCAGCCAGCCCAGGTAAAGCAGCCCGCCCAGGTTGATATTAAAATCGAGGGCGGCGGTTTGTTGGCTGCTGCGGTAATTAAAAACCTGCAAACCCATGGCGGCCATCACCCCCAGCGCCAGCAGCGCTTCGGCATAGGCCATTCCCCACAAGATGCGGGTCAGCAGCATCGCCAGCGTCCCGCCCACCAGCAAAACCGCCGAGGGGTGATACCCGCCGTCGCGAAACAGGCGCCAGTATTCCCAGGCCGCCAGGCCCAGGATGAGCATGATAAACAGGTTATAGGGCCAACCACCCAGCGCGATCATCCCCACGCCAAGCGGCACCAGCACAATCGCAGTCAAAATACGCTGCGATAATGAGCTGAGTTTACTCACATTCGCTGCTAGCGGGTGAGATACGGCCATATCGTCGGTCTCGCCGGCCATAATCCACCAGCGCTTTATAATAGGATTCCCGGTCAAAGTCCGGCCAAAATTGAGGGGTCACATACCACTCGGCATAGGCCCCCTGCCAGAGCAGAAAATTACTCACCCGCATTTCGCCCGAGGTGCGGATCACCAGGTCCGGGTCAGGCAGACCGGCGGTAAACAGGTACTGGCCGACCATCTCCTGGTTGACGTCCTCGGCCTGGATGCCTTTCTCGATCATGCTGCGGATAGCGCACACGATTTCATCCCGCCCGCCGTAATTAAAAGCTACATTCAGCACCAAACGCTGGTTATGGCGGGTCAACTCTACCGCGTCCAGCACCTTTTCCTGCAGCTTGGGCGCCAGCCGTTCCAGGTGACCAATGTGGCGCAGTTGCACACCTTCCTGGTTGAGCTCGTTCAGCTCGCGGTCGATCACGTCTTCCAGGATGTTCATCAGCCCGTCGATCTCTTCCTGGGGCCGGCCCCAGTTTTCGGTCGAGAAGGCGTAAATGGTCAGGTATTTCACCCCGAACTCAACACTCGCCCGAATGATGCGGCGCAGGTTTTCGGTGCCGGCGTGATGCCCGGCCAGGCGCGGCAGGCCGCGTTTGGCGGCCCAACGCCCGTTTCCATCCATAATGATTGCGACGTGTTCAGGAATTTTGGTAAGCGCTACTGTCTGCTCTTTAATAGCCATGGATAAATCCGCGGAGGGTTATACCTCCATGATCTCCTTGTCCTTGCGCTGCCCCACGCCGTCGATCTCCAGAACAATCCGGTCGGTCAGTTTTTGCAGCTCTTCTTCAGCCTGTTTGAGTTCATCTTCCGAGATCATCTTTTCTTTCTCGAATTCGCGCAAGTCCTTAATCAGATCGCGGCGCACGTTGCGCACCGCCACCCGCGCTTCTTCCAGGCGGCCGTTGACCACTTTCACCAGGTCGCGGCGGCGTTCTTCGGTCAGCGGGGGGATGTTCAGGCGGATGACCTTGCCGTCATTGTTGGGGGTCAGCCCCAGCTCCGAGGCCAAAATCCCGCGCTCGATGGCTTTAAGGCTGGTCGCGTCAAACGGGCGGATCAATAATACCCGGGCTTCAGGTACGCTGATGGATGCCAGCTGCATCAATTGGGTCGGCATGCCGTAATACTCTACCTGCAACCGTTCAACCAGCGCGGGACTGGCCCGCCCGGTGCGAATCCCTCCCAGGTCCTCCTCCAATGACTGGATCGCGCCCTTCATGCGGGTTTCAGCTTCCTTGATGGTTTCTTTAATCACGATGGCCTCCTTCAACGGGTATGTTCACAGGCAGCTTACCCTCATCGGGTGGAAAAGGATGGCTTAAGCATACCTTAATTTTCCGTTTTTAGCTATACACATAAGTGCGCTGAGCAAGGGGTTCTCAAGAAATTGTCAGACAAGCCCCTCCCTTGGCCCCTCCCCGAAACGGGGCGGGGAAAATAAAGATTTGAGGGTGTAGACGCCGTCTTACGGCGTCTACACCCTCAAACTCCCTCTTTAAACTTTGTAGCTGGAGGAGAATGGTTTCAAATTTGAATTTGTCAAGTTTTCTTGAGAAAGCCATAGTGCGCTGAGCAGGGTGAACGCATCAAAACAGATTTTCGATACAAATGGTTATCACCCACCCCTAAATCCCCGCCCTCAAGGGCGGGGACTTTAAAACAACGTGGGATGGCAGCACCCTGCGGCACAAACGGCCCGCACGGTATAACCGGCGGGCCGTTTGCCCATATCATCTGGATGAAATCCGGCTTAGCCGGTGTTCAGCTCGCGGCCGGCAGCCAGGGCCGGACGCAGCGCCACGAGCCCCAGCAGGGCTAACCCGGCCAAACCGGCAACCATCGGAGCGGCAAACCACACGAATGGCAAATCGGCTGCTGAGCCGGCGACCTGTTGATAAACGAGTTGAACCACGACGACAACCGGCATCCACCAGGCCGTCGCCAGCGGCAGGGCGCTCCAACCTCGCAGCAGCCTGCGCTGTGCACAGTCGATGCCGAACAGCCCCATCCCCAACAACATGGCGACCATCCCAATGAAGAATACAATCCACCAGGGTTCACTGTCGCTGGCCGCCAGCCCCAGCGCGCCGATCATGCTGGCCGCAGCGCTTGCACCGCTCAGCAGCAGGCCCGCGCGCCCCAAACTGCCCGCCTGTGGGTTAAAACGCGCCAGCAGCCCGAAGACGCCCAAACTGGACAGAGCCAGGCCGGTCACCAGCAGCACATACACACTGCCGTTAATGTACCGGTCAATCGGCAGGCTGCGCGCGTTATACGGGTCGTAGCTGGGCCAGGAACTGGCCAGCCAACCGATCAAGATGATCAACGGGCCGCTGAGCAGCGCCCAGCCGCTTAATTTCAAAAAAGATTCGCGAGACATCCCGATACCTCTCTGTGCATGCTCCTCGATCATCGAAGATAGATAATCGAGCATCGTCCGCGCCCACAGCCCTGGCAGGCCAGCCGCCCCCGCCCGCCGGAAAGCGGCGCGGCAGCAGTCATGAAACACCTGGGCCATCGCCTCGCCATACGCGCTGCGAAACGCCAACGGGTAAGCCAACAGCAGCAAACGGTATACGCTCACCGAAAAACGCACCGGCCGCGGGGACTGGGAATGAGCTTCCATCATCTCACCTCCCCTTAAGCGCCGCCCAGCACATTTTTAAAGCGCGCCACCGCCACCTGGCGATCGAGGCGTTCAGCCTCGGCGCGCGCCACGCGCTGGCCCAGGGCGGTCAGGCGGTAGTAGCGCCTGCGCTGGTCGTCCAGGCCGGGGTCGGGGCGTTCGTCGCTTTCGGCGATCAGCCCGGCGGTCAACATGCGTTTGATCGACCCATACAGTGTGCCTGGGCCCATTTTCACTTCGCCTTGGGTGTTCTCTTCCACCTCCAGCATGATCGCGTAGCCGTGTTTCTCGCCGTCCGCCAGCGACAGCAGGATGTTGAACACCGCCGGGGTGAGGGGCAGCATGTTTTCGGGGATCGGGGTGGGCTGTGCCATTTGTGCTCCTTTTCCATATATCCGTGCACGATATATCTGTTACGGATATTTTAGACCATTTTTATCCATTTGTCAACAGGCGATTTTCAGGCCGGATTTATCTGCTGGATACAGCCACGCGTATCCGTGAAGTCACATTACAAACCTGTTTTAAGGTGGGGATTCTTACCAGGCATCGATTTCTTCATCGAGTAAAAATGTCAGCGGCGCGCCAGGCCAATAATAAATGCGAACCGTATCGCGCGTTTTCAAACGCCGGTAAGTCGCGTCGGAGACGATGGTGTTTACCACTGTCTCATTGGGCGAAGCCGCTCTCTGGTCGGCGTTCATCTCAAGTTCCAACCGGCACGAGTATGAGTGGAATCGATAGCCATCGTCATAACTTCCGCTTTCGTGGCGCCCCAGAATTTTAACCTCGGCCGCCGTACAGCCCCCTATCCACGCTTGCTTCTCTAAAGCCTTTTGCTTCCGAACCGGAGCATTAGCAGCATAACTCCAAAGCGATAAAGCCAGAAAGCCTGCCAGGGTTCCCCAGCAAACCACTTTGTCGAGCCAGGTCGCGCTACCAGACTGCACGGCAAATATCGCGCGTAGGATGAAATACCCGATGAGGATGGTGAAAATTGACCAACAACAGCCCGTCGAATCGTCCCCAGGCTTAGGGGATGAGTCTGGTTTACGGGGGATGTGAATCACAGGTTTTACCCTGGCGCTCATCACTTCAGCCTCTATGATTGGACTGTAGTACGCTTGCCCACCATATTTAATGTACCACGAAGCGCTTTCCATCAACATGGTGAATCAATGGACCGCTGAAATTTCGCGGGCGGTCATATCAAGGCGTCATTCCAAACACAGTCATTTTTACCATGCGCACTGCGGCGAAGACCGCAAGAACATCATTCTCTTTCCATATTCCCTATTTCAACAGATCAAATGTTCTAAATTGCTGCTTGACAAACCCTTGAACGTGGTTATAATCGTAATTGAACACTTGTTCTAACACAAGGAAAAACTATGACCGATCTCCAACCGTCTTCCCCCGCTCCCCGCCCGCCGCTGAGCCTTCCCAGCCCGGCAGAGCTGAAACTGCGCATCCCGCGCATGTTCCGCCCGGCCGCCGCCCGGACCGAAACCGCCGGTGGACCGGCCGCCAGCCCCCGGCTCAATGCGCTCCTCCAGGGATTGGTCGGCCTGCCATCACAGACGGCCCTGCTCGGCGTGTGCGATGACGACCTGCCCGTGCTCCTCGACCTGGCCGACCCCGCCCCCGGCGCTCTGCTGGTGGCCTGCGACGAGCGCGAAGAACGCCTGGCGGCCCTGCGCACCCTGGTACACACCGCCGCCGCGCTCAACTCGCCGCGCAACGTGCAGTTCCTGGTGCTCAGCAGCCAGCCGCAAGAGTGGCAGGGCTGGATCGAGGGTCTGCCCGCCGCGCGCCACTGCCTGGCCATCGAAGGCCTGGAAGATGGCAGCTGCGACCGCTGGCTGCTCAAGCTCTCCACCTGGGCCGACCAGCGCCGCACCGGCAGCGCCAGCGGCCCGGCCGTCTTGCTGGTGGTGGATGATCTATCCGCCGCCACCCGCCTCGAATACGATGCGCGGGTCAACTTTGACTGGCTGGTCAAAGAAGGTCCCGCGGTCAAAATCTGGCCGGTAGCTGCCGCCGCCGCCGAATCGCTGCCCGGGTTGGGGCGCTGGGTGCGCCTGTTCAAGAGCCGCGTGCTGGGCTTCACTGTGGACCCCGAAGTCTACCGCCAGGCAGCTCAACTCAACGACGAGGAAATCGCCATGTTTGCCGAGCCCGGCCAGTTTGCCGTGCGCATTCAGGAAAACTGGCTCAAGTTTCGCATTCCCGGCTGAGCGTCAGCCGGAACAAAGCTTGCATTGTTTCGCTCTTGCAGCGACATTGAAGGAGGATATTATGCGTACAGGAATGCTGTGGTTCGATAACGACCCGAAAACCGATCTGCCCACCAAGGTTCTGCGTGCGGCAGCCTATTATCAGAAAAAATACGGGTGCAGCCCCAACCTGTGTTTTGTCCATCCAACCATGCTGGCCCCCGAGGCCCCGCGGGCCAGCGGTATTGAACTGCGTCCCAGCCGCCAGGTGCTGCCCAATCACCTCTGGCTGGGCGTGCATGAGTTATAGCGGCCGTCTAGTGTCTCCCGGTTTGTGGTCAGGCGGGCGGTGTATGTCCATGCGCCGCCCGCCCAGCCGTTTAAATTCTCGACTTCCTGCGCTACTCCTGATCCTCCATTGCATAGCGTAGGGCTTCTTCCAGCGTCAAGGCCTTGCCCTCAGTCATCGCCCGGACGAATTCCACCTCGCCCAGCCCGGCTCGCGCCGCTGCCAGGGCCTGCTGGTACTCCTCCCGCTCGCTCGGGGAGGAAATGTTCATCAGGTTGTAAGCAATGAAGTCCTGCGCCCCAAAGAGCACGACCGCGCGATTGTGCTGATCCTGCGCCACCGCCAGAATGCCAAAGACTTGGATCAGAATTTGAATCGGATAACAAAGAAAACCGATCATCCAGTGTTCACTCAAAAATTTCAGGCGTTCGAATGCCAGCCTGTGCTCACCTCTCGAAATCGCCAGGTGGATATTTGCAAAGCGGGCGTTGATCAAATAATCGTTGGATAGATGTGGCGAGAGCTTTTCTGCGTCAAGGCAGTACTGGGCAGCCAGGTCAAATTCACCGCTTGACCAGGCGGTCCTGGCTAGAGCGCCGAGGAGGTAAGCGATAACCGGCGGAAAAGCTCCAGGTTGGTCAAAGGTCAGTCCTGCGGTAAAGACCTTCCTGGCCTCGGTGTAATCACCGTTAACCAGCGCTATCCAACCCAGGAAATCCTCACCCAAACCACGGTTATTGCCCGCGGTCCGATCACAATCGATACAAGCCCGAGCGTACTCTTTGGCCCTTTCCTGATTGCCTTCCAGCAATTCCAGGTAGGCCATAATAATTAACAATATTGCCTCACCCCCCAGATAGCCAATCTGGTGGTTGAGCGCCAGGCTCTCCTCAGCGTAGATCCTGGCCTGGGCCATTTCGCCCGTCCAGATGGCTTCCATGAGCAGCGGCCACAAAGCTTCGGTGACCCCAAAAAGATCGCCGGCCTGGCGGAACACTGCCAGGGGACGCGGATCGTTGACCTTCCAGATCGATAATGCCAGCGCCCAATCCAGCTCGTAATCTGGACCCAGGCTTTCAAATACCGCCGTCGCTTCCCTCGCGAGATTTTGCGATTCTATATTGGTAATAACGCCAACCAAAGCCATGGTTGTCAACGCCTTCCCACGAGCCCCCTGGCGCTCCGGCCGGGCACGCTCCTCCGCCGCGCCCTCCGCCTCGGCTGCCAGCAGGCGCTGCAGCCAGTCGGTCAGGTCAAAACTTGCGCGGTATTGAAAATACCATGTTAAAGAAGCTGCCAGGCGCAGTCCCTTCTCGAGCGAACCGTTCAGCGCCCATTTCACCGCCAGGCGCAGGTTGTCGATCTCCTCATCCAGCAGCTCTCGCCACCAGCGCAAGTTCTTGCCGCGCAATTCGACATCCGCGCGCAGTGATAGATCGAGGAAATAATCCAGATGCTTTTCACGCACCATGGCTCCCACGCCGCTTTCCACCAACCGCTCATGGGCATATTGGCAAATCGTCTCCAGCATGCTGTAGCGCGGCTGACCGCTTTTCGTCCCGGCTTCCATCCCCACCAGGGACTTGTCCAGCAGCTGTCCCAGCAAGTCCAGGATTTCCTCTGCCGCCAGAGAAACGTCCGCGCAGACTGCTTCGGCCGCCTCGACCGTCCAATCCCCGGCGAAGACAGAGAGCCGCAGGAGCAAGTGCCTTTCCTTCTCACTCAGCAGATTATAGGACCAGTCGATCAAGGCTTTGAGGGTCTGGTGGCGGGGCAGGTCGGTGCGGCTACCGCCAGTCAAAAGCCGGAAGACGTCATCCAGTCTTTCGGCGATCTGTTCAATGCTCAGGTGCCTCAGGCGGGCGGCTGCCAGCTCAATCGCCAGGGGGATGCCGCCCAGGCTGCGGCAGATGTTGGCAGCCAGTGCAGCGTTGGCCTCGTCCAGTGCAAAGCCCGGGGAAACGTTCTGGGCTCGTTCGCAGAACAAGCGGACGGCTTCCATATGGGCAAGTTCCGAGAATAGTGGTTGTTGTTTGAAGTCCGGCAGGGCCAAAGAGGGACAGCGATATGCTGTCTCCCCCTCTGCCCCCAATATCTCGCGGCTGGTGGCCAGGATGTGCAGCCTCGGACAGGCGCGCAGCAGCTCGTATGCTAATTTGGCTGCCGCGCCGATGACATGCTCACAGTTGTCCAGCAGGATCAGGGCCTGCCTGGGGCGCAGGAAATCGCTCAGAATCTGGATGTTCGCGAGGCCCGGCATTTCGCTCAGACCTATCGTACTCAACACCACTCGTGGCACAAGTTCGCGATCGGCCAGCGGGGCCAACTCCACCAGCCAGACCCCATCCGGGAAATACGCCAGGGCTTTCTCGGCCATTTTGAGCGCCAGGCGGGTTTTACCCGCCCCGCCCGAGCCGGTCACCGTCACCAACGGGTGGGCGCGCACCAGTCCCAGCAGCTTTTCGATCTCCGCCTCGCGCCCGATGAACGAGGTCAAAAAGCGGGGCAGGTTGTTGCGGACCAAGGCTGTATCTTTTAGCAGCCCCAATTCCTGAGCTCGCGAGGCAGCCTCACCCCGGCTGCTGACCCCCAGCTTGCTGAAAATCTGGTTGACGTACCATTTAACCGAGCTGAGCGCCAACGATTCATGTGCAGCGATCTCAGCGTTGCTCTTATTTTCAGCGATGAGGGCCAGGACATGGGCTTCACGTTTGGTCAGCGCCTCGAACTGGTTTTTTTCGGATGCATACGAATCGTTCACTGCGTTTTCTCCCTCCGCCTGCACCTTCCAATCCATTATAGATCAATCGGGTCGAAAACACCGTTTTCATCCACCGATCCCCGCCCATCTTCTCACCTCTGGCCGGGATGAATCGAATAGCATTTCGACTACAGTGAAAGAAGTACCTGTCAACGTATGAATCAGCCTGACGTTCCCCAGAAACCTGGTTCAGGTTATTAGGTGGGAAAAGGCCAGGAAAAATTAGTGGACTGGGGATCCTTCGTCTAAAGGTTTTAATTCATCTAGCGATTGCTGGATAAGCGAACAGAAGACAAAAAATTTGGAATTCTTTCTGGTTATTTTTTTCGCCTAATCACACAGCAAATAGTATCGAAAAGTACCCCGGTCTATTGTTCGTAGTATATCCATGCGCCGCCCGCCTCAGCCGTTAACCCTCATAAGTATTCGCCTTGCAGATGATGGCTGCCGGCCGGCAGCGTGACCAGCCCATAATCGACCCCGCCCACCCGCCAGGTTTCAAACTGAGCCGCCGCGCCGTCCACCGTCACCCGGTGCAGCGTGGCGCCGGTGTGTTCCAGCGGCAGCAGCACCGCTAATCCTCCCTCTTTCATCTCATCCGCGGCCAGATCAAAGGCCAGCTTCTTTTCTACCCAGCTCAAGCGCTCAAACCGCGCTTCCCGCCGGGCAGTGACGAACTCCAGCCAGTGCTGGGCGGTCCAGATCGGCACGCCGGCATCCCGCGCGGCGGCCAGCGTCCCCGCCAGCCAGGTGCGCGCCGGGATCATCCAGCGGTCTTCCATATCATACGGATCGGAGTGGAAGTTGCAGGCGATCGCCGCGAAATTGCCCTGCAGCGAAGACTGGATCAGTTGCGCGGCCGTCTCGATCCCGATTTGCGTACCCTGGGCTTGTTCGGTCGTCCAGGGAAAATTGATGAAATAATCGTCGGCCAGTTGGGTAACCTGCTGGTAAATCTCCAGAACCCGCCCGTCCGCTTCGGCGAAGCGCATCGGCAGCCCGCTGCCGTTGAAATGACCGTAACCCCACGCTCCGCTGTCGCGGCGCAGCAGCGAGCCAAAGTGGTAATAATCCAGGTTCATCCGGATACCAAAACCGGCCTGGATGCGTACCGCTTCCGTCCAACCCAACCAGGACAGGTCGTGGGTGCGCACCGACGGTGAGACCGGACCATAGCCCATGCGGGTGAAGGCCCGCCAGTATTCGCGCCAGCTCTCGATGTAATTTCCGTGGATGTAGGGATGCAAAGTGACTTCATGACCCGCAGCGCGTAGATCCGCAAAAAACGAGGGTGAAGGGTAATACGGCTGCTCCATCCACCCCAAGGATGCCCCCAGATCGTCTACCTGATTTTTCAACACGCCCAAATCACTGGGTAGCGGCGGGGTATAAATGATGGTGATATGCCCCTGGTGCTCTTCAACCACGCTGGTGATGCGGGTCAGTGCCGTGGTGGTGTTGCGGTGTGAATCGGAGGTAGCCACCAACAGGCAGCGTGTATTGCCGGTGAAGTACCACAGGCGCGGGAGCGGGGCGGCCTGGCGACATAACCAGGTGATCACATTGGCCAACAGGCGCTGCTGCTCGTCTGTCGGGGCAAAGGCCATCTGATCAAAATCAATCCAGCCGTCGAACAGCTCTACCGGCCGGAAAACCCCCAATTCATCCAGTTTCTCGACATTCCCCGGGTTGCCCTGGCGCGTCAATACCACGTTTTCAGCCAGGTCGTAGCCCCATGCCACCACCCTGCCGGCCCCAAAAGGCTGCGCCACCACCGCCGGGCGAGCCGCCCCGGCAGCCTCGCCTTTCAATCCCCGCCACATGATCACCTGGCCCGCATCCGCCTGGTAGGCATCGCACGGCACATGCACGCTCATGG
The DNA here is from genome assembly GCA_963752685.1 of uncultured Chloroflexia bacterium. Lineage (GTDB taxonomy): Bacteria > Chloroflexota > Anaerolineae > Anaerolineales > Anaerolineaceae > Anaerolinea. The sequence continues at coordinate 428,996 of CAVVZR010000001.1, forward strand.
CCTGGACGGCAATCCCCACTGCCAGGGCATGCTCGGGGTTGGTCCAGACCTGGGTTTGCCCGGCAGATTGGGGATCGATCTGCAGACTCAGCCCCTCGGCTAAAGCCTGATCCGGCTGGAAGACCACCAGGTTTCCGCCGCCGCGTGCGTAACCCGCGATCATGTCCACCTGCGCGGGTGAGCAGCTTCCCGCCGAGAGGATCACGCAGGGGTACTGCGCCAGCAGCCCGGCGCTGGCATCTTCCAGGCGAGCAGCAGTAAACGCGTTGAGACCCTCGGCCCATAGAATCTCAGCCAGATAGCGGCCAAAGGGATGGCTGTCATTCTGGTTGATCAACAGCAAAACCGGCCCATCAGGGTTGGTAACCTCCCAGGGTTCGGCTGCGTATGGATTGAGAGAAGGCAAATTGTCGCCGCGGCTGGTTATCCACCAGATTCCAGTTAACATCGGTAAAGCAGACCCCGCCACGAGCCCGGCTAATTTTAAAAAGTTGCGCCGGTTGATCATGCATGCAGCTCCTTCGCCGGCATTTCATCATCGTACCCTGCCGGTTCTAAAAAAATTAACCCCCCAAACCACTCAACAAGATCAGTAAACTACCCGAGATTCATCCTCTCAACCCTGATCGTCGCCGGCCCTCCAGGTGATGGTGTGAGCCTTCGCCCAGGTCAATCACCTGGTAACCGCAGACATTGATCACCTGTGTTTTCCCTAATGGGACGGCCCGAACGGCATCCTGTCGATATAAATGAACGTGTCCGTGAAGATGATACGCTGGTTGAAAGCGACGATTTAACCAGATGAATGCCTTTATCCCCTGATGAGGCAAATCTTCCTGGTCGTTTATTTTCCAGGGCGGTGCATGGCTGACAAAGACATCCAGATACCGCCCAAAAAAAATCCGGTTCAAAAACAGCCGCGGCACCAGCCCGCGCACCAGCCACCACATTTCTGCCTGGGTGTACTGGTTAACTCCGTCATTATACCGCACACACCCTTCAATCCCGGCCAAAATCAAACCGCTGGCCGGTTCGCGCAGCACCAGCCGGTGGATATTAATGCCCCCGTGCGGGTACGTGCGCTCGCCCCCTTCGCCGTACTCGATCGCCGGGGCGTGGTTGCCATTAACGTAATACAGCGGCTTGTTTAACGTGCTGATCATGTACTCAAGATAATAATACGCCAGGTCGCCGCAGCCGATGATAAAGTCCACATCACCAAATCGCTGGGCGAGGATGGGGCTGTACAGGTTCGGCAGTTCGATATCGCTGACCGCCAGAATCTTCATCACCCGCCTGGCGGATCCTCTCCCAGGGCCACTGCCGTCGCCACCGCATGGGTGCGGCCGTGGCTGATGCTGACCGACCAGGTCGTCAGCCCCAGCCGCTCGGCCACCTGCTGCCCGCGCCCGTGCAGTTCGAGCAGCGGCTCGCCTGCCAGACCGCGCACAATCTCGATATCCCGCCAGTGCACGTAACCGATCCCCGTGCCTAAAGCTTTAGAAACCGCTTCCTTGGCCGCGAAGCGTCCCGCCAGGCTGGCCATCGAACCGCGCGCCAGGGCTACCTCGCGCTCGGTGAAAACCCGCTGGATGAAGCGCGCGCGGATCGCCGGGTTGACCTCCTCCAGGCGCTGGATTTCGACAATATCGACGCCGCTGCGTAATATCATCAGGGGTGGGAGAGGCGAAACAGGGCAAACATATCCATAAACGGCTAGAGCGCCGGTCCTGCGCTGACCACCGCGAAAGTGCGCGGGTCTAGATAGCGCCGGGCGACCTCCAGGATCTGCCCGGGAGTGACGCTCTCCACCATCGACGGGTACTGGCGATAGTAATCCAGCCCCAACTGGAAACGCTCCAGGTTGAGCAGCGCATTGGCCACCCCCGCGTTCGACTCGAGCGAAAGCGGCAGGCGCCCGACGTAATTGGCCTGGCTGTCTGCCAGTTCTTCAGCCGTCACCGGCTCCGCGCTGAAACGCAGGATTTCCAATTCGATCAATTCAATCGCCCGTTCCAGGTTGGCCGGGCTCACTCCCGCGGAGACCTCCCAGGTGCCTGCCTGGATCCAGCTGTTCAGGCTGGTGCTGGCGTGATAGGCCAGGCCTTCCCGTTCGCGCACCACGTCGCCGATGCGGCCCATCATGCCAAACTGCCCGAGGATGTTGTTGCCCAACGAAGCCGGCATAAAATCCGGGGAGACGCGGCTTGGGCCCAGGGTGCCCATCACCAGGTCAGTCTGCACCTTGCCCGCCAGGGCGATGTGGCGGCGCACGCCCTCCTCGAGCGGCGTCGTGGCGGGCACCTCCACCGCCGGCGCCTGGCTCGCGCCGGCCCAGCCGCCAAACGCACGCTCGACCACCTCGACCACCTCGGCCGCTGCGAGCGCCCCCACCACCACCAGCACCATGCCCTGCGGATTGTAAAAACGTGAATGAAAATCGACGAGATCAGCCGGTTCAATTGCGCGGATGGTTTCTACAAAACCATCAGAGGGCAGCCCGTACGGATGGTTGGGGAAGATAATTTCTTCGAAGGCCATGCTGGCCCGGTCTTCGGTATCCTGTTCGCGCACCGCCAACCCACTCAGCAACTGGCCGCGCAGACGCTCGACCAGCTCGGGCGGGAAGACCGGCTCGCGCAGCGACTCGCTGGCCAGCCCAAGCAGCAGCGGCAGGTCTTCGGTCAGCGCGCGCCCGCCAAAGCTGACGTTGTGCACGCTGGCGCCGAACCCCAGGGATGCCCCGGCGGACTCAAGCGCGTCGAATATTTGCTGGAAATTGCGCTGCTGAGTGCCGCGGGTCAGCATCAGCGAGGTGAAATGCGCCAGGCCCAACTTTTCGCGCGGGTCAAAGACACTCCCGGCCGGCAGATAACCGCTGATCACCACCGAGGGGCTGTCAAAATTGCTGCGGGTGAGCAGGGTGATCCCATTGGGGAATTCGCGGCGGGTGATGTCATCGGCGCCCGGCAGCGATTTCACATTCACCGGCGTGCTCTGGCTCATTCCTCACCCCCTGCCTGGCCGTTGGGAATATACACCCCGCAGATGCGGTTATCTGCCTGCAGGTAGCTGCCAGCCACCCGCTGCACATCCTGGGGGGTTACCTGGCTCAGGCGCTCAACATACCCGGTAAACCAGTCATAATTGGCAAACATATCCGCAAAACCTAACCAAAAAGCCTGGTTGGTGATATTTTCGCTGCCATAGGCAAACAGCGCCCGCGCCTGTTTGACCGCGCGTTCGATCTCCCCCGGCGGCACCAACTCGTCCTGCAGGCGCATCACCTGGGCGTCATAGGCCGCCAGCGCCTGCTCAAAGGTCCGCTGCGGGTGGACGGTGATGCTGGTGTCGTATACAAACGGGTCGATGGTGGCCTGCAGCCCGCCGCCCACCGAAATCGCCAGCTCCTGCTCCACCAGTGCGCGGTATAGGCGGCTGGTTTTGTTGGAGATCCCTCCCCCGCCGAACATATTCAGGCTGGACGGCCCGGTCAGCAGGCTGTCGATCACGGTGAAAACCGGGAAATCCGCATGGGATGCGGCCGGTGAGCGGTAAGAGATTTGCAGGTAGGTGGTCTGCCCCGGCCCCTGCACCTCCAGGCGCTGCTCGCCGGCCAGGGGCGGCTCCACCCGGCTCGGGGCATAGCGCTCCACCGGCGCGGCCGCCGGGATATCCGCGTAAAGCTCCGCCAGCCGATCGAGCATCGCCTGGGCCTCAAAATCCCCCGCCACCGCCACCTGGGCATTGTTGGGGGCATAATAAGAGCGGTAATGGCGGTAAAGGTCATCGCGGGTCATCTGGTGCAGATCGTCCACGGACCCAATAATCTCGTGACGATAGGGATGCACCTGGAATGCCGCCGTCTGCACCGCCTCGCCCAATCGAAAGAGCGGCTCATTTTCATGGCCATCTCGTTCTGCCAGGATGACCGTGCGTTCCGATTCGACCTCTTCGGTATCAAAAAGGCTGTTCACCATGCGGTCGGCCTCCAGGCGCAGCCCCAGGTCAATTTTCGCCGCGGGCAGCGTCTCGAAATAGGTCGTCCAATCCAGGTAGGTGAAAGCATTCCACATCCCGCCTTCCCGCGAGATGGATTTATCCAGCACGCTGGGCGGGAACATGGGTGTGCCCTTAAATTGCATATGCTCCACCCAATGCGAGACCCCGGTCAGCCCGGCGGGCTCGTCGCGCGAGCCCACCCGGTACCACACCCAATGACTGATCAAAGGGGCGGTATGGATCTCTTTCAGATGGATCGTCAGGCCATTGGGCAGCTGTGCGCGGAGCGTTGTTTCAGACATGCACCCTCAATTTTCGGGAGTTTTAAAAATCCACTGGCAAAAGGCGCCAGGCTGGCTGCCGCAGATTATTGCGTCCCAACTGCCAGGCATTTCACCCAGCATGCGGTAGTAGGGCCGCACCACTTCCTGCAGTCCCACAAATGGTTTGTGCAGGTCGGTCTTGTTGAGCGGGATATCCACATCCACGGTCAGGCTGACCGGGATCATCTGGTCGACCGGCACCGACAAATCCAGGGCTACCGGCAGGCGCGTACCCGTGGGCAGGACAATGGTGGCCGGCGCGTTTTCAATGGTCAACCCGCCGGTGGTCAGGCGCGCCACCCGCGCATTATCCAGCACAGTGTCTTCGGTTAACACCACCACCGTGTTGGTTTTTAATGGCAGATCAAATTTCGCCGGCACATCGGTGTTCACCGGGATGCTGGTGCGGATATGCGCCTGGTCCATCAGGATAAAGTTTTGATAGAGCCCGCCCAGCAGCTGATCCTGGACCAACTGCTTCAGCGAGAACAGCTGCTTGCCCAGTGCGAGCAGCGCTACCACCAGGATCACATTCACCGTCAGCGACAGCAAGCCGGTCACCGTCCAAAAGGCCTGGGCAAATTTCCACTGGCGCCGCGGACGCCGCCGCCTGCGCAGGCGCAGCGCTGCCGGTTCAACCCGTGCCGGCTCGGATGGACTGGTCCCCCCCGAGTTCGAGCTCATCTCCGCCCCAGGGTTCGTCCCCTGCCGGGGTAGGTTCGGCCTGGCCGGCCGGCTCCGTCTGGTTCAGCTCGTTATCATCCATAGAGGTAGTTATAGCACGACTTTTATAAAAAGGAAAAATGCAAAAAGGGGTATAATAAATCCAATATGTGTCTTTTTACACAAATTCAATTTGGAGATGCCGGTGGACCCTGATCCCCACCTATCACAGCCAATCGTAACCGTCATTGGGGCCGGCCCCGCCGGGTTGTTTGCGGCGCGCGAGTTAGCCACCCAGGGGGCGCAGGTATTTATTTTCAACCGGGATATCAAACCGGGCGGCCTGGCCGAGTATGGCATTTACCCCGGCAAAACTAAGATGAAAGAAGGCTTGCGCAGCCAGTTCCAGCAGCTGCTGAACACCCCAGGGATTTATTACTACGGTAACCTGGTGGTCGGGCAGCACGGCGATCTGACCCTGGACGACCTGCGCGAGATGGGTTTCCGGGCTATGCTGGTGGCGGTAGGCGCGCAGGCCACCAAGTGGCTGGGTATTCCAGGTGAGGATTTGCGCGGGGTTTACCATGCCAAAGACCTGGTCTATCATTACAATCACCTCCCGCCTTTCTCCGAATTGGAATTTAATATTGGCAAACGCGTGGCGGTAATTGGCGTGGGTAACGTGATGCTGGATATCGCCCATTGGCTGCTGGACGAAAAAAAGGTGGACGAGGTCATAGCCGTCGCCCGCCGCGGCCCGGCCGAGGTGAAATTCGATAAGAAAGAGCTGGAAGCCATCATCGGCTACCTGGATTTACCCGCGGTGCAAATGGAGATCCAGCGCGCCACCCCGCAGATGCTTGATCTGGGCCAGGACCCGGAGGAGATGCACAGATTGCTGTCTGGCCTGCTCGAAAAGCAGCCGCCGCATAACAACGGGATGAGCTTCCGCATGCAGTTTCTCGCCTCTCCCGTGCGCATCCTCGGCGACGCCGCGGGCCAGGTGTGCGGACTGGAAGTGGAACAGACCATGCTGGTCAAAACCGCCACCGGGGATACCGTAGCCCACGGTATGGGGCTCTTCCAGACTCTGAATGTCGACACGGTCATCTTTGCCATCGGCGACCAGGTGGATTCGCGCCTGGGGCTGCCGGTCAAAGGCGCCGAATTTGTCAAAAATGCGAACCCGCGCTTTCCCATCGAGGGCAACAGCTACGAGGTTTACGACCCCGAGAAACAAGCCGTCATCGAAGATATTTTCGTCGCCGGTTGGGCGCGCAAGGCCAGCACCGGGCTGGTGGGCCTGGCCCGCAAAGACGGCACCAACGGCGCGCGCGCCCTGCTCCAATATCTGGCCGGGCAGCCCACCCAACCTGCCAACGTGGAGGGGGTGCAGACCCGCCTGCGCGCGCTGAATAAGCCGCTCGTCACCCAGGCGGATTTGTTCCACCTGCAGCAGATCGAGCGCGAGCGGGCGGCTCAATTGGGGCTGGTGGAGTTCAAGTTCGAGCACAACCTGGAAATGCTCCAGGTGATGGGGTTGGTCCACCCGCTGGTAGAATAACCGGGGCTGCCCCTAACACCGTTTTCTACAAAATAATCAATCGGGCGGCTCCCGCGGGAGCCGCCCGATTGATTATTTTCACCTGAGAAAAAATTATTTTGGCAAGTCCTGCCCCGCGCCAGGCTTCTTAATCCGGCCCGGCAGCATCATCAAAAATCCAATCGCAATCAGCCCCATGCCCAGTTCTACCCCGCGCGCCTGCCATTCACCAAAGTAAGGCACGCCTGGCAGCGGGTGACTGCCCATACCAAAAATATCCGCCATCCCGGCAAAAACGGTGATCACATACCCGGTGGCGACCAGCCGCTGGCCCACGTCCGCCGGAATACTGAGGATCTGTTCTTTCCACAAAGAGCGCAGGCTGACATAGCCCCCAATGCAAATGATTGCCAGGCCGACCAGAAACACTGCGATTTGCACAAAACCAATCACCGGGCTGCGGTCCAGACCAAACAGGCTTGGGCGCGCGCCCATCAGAAAGATGAGAAAACCGATCAGGGTGGCCGTCAACCCCACCCGCGCCCGGCGGCGCCAGTAACGCAGCGGGCGAGTGGGCACCTCGGGATGAGCAGGCGGCCCCTGGTTGGAAAAACTGCGCGACGAAGCCGAGGTCATTTCGCTGGCAAAGCCCTTTCCAGAAATTCGATCCAATTGCCGCCCAGCACCGCGGTGATATCCTCAGGCGAGTATCCCGCTTCTGCCAGCCGGCCGGCCAGCAGGGGTAAATCGCCGATCGTGTTCAATTCTTGGGGCACATCCGGCCAGCCCCAGCCACCGTCGAAATCGGTGCCCAGCCCCACATGGCGGGCGTCGCCGGTGATCTGGCAGACGTGGTCGATGTGCGCTACCAGGTGAGCCAGGGTAGTTTGCCCGCGGTCGTCGGTCTTTGACCAGCCCGGCCGCAGCCAACGCGCAAACGGCGAAATGCCCACCACTCCCTCGCGCTCCGCCAAACGCTGGATGGTCTGGTCGGACAGGTGGCGTTCTTCACCCGAGCGGCGCAGCAGTTCGCGGCAGTTGGCGTGCGTCGCCGCAAGGGGGCCCTCATAACGGTCGATGGCTTGCAGTGCAGAGCGTTCGTTCATATGGGCAAGATCCAGTGCAAGACCCAGGCCAGCCATCACCTCGAGCAGTTCCATACCCTCACGAGTAAAACCCTCGCCGCTGCCCGTGCCACCGCAGAAACGCGCCGCGTCCTTGGCCCATACCGGGCCCACCAGGCGCACGCCGCGCTCGAACCATTCTTCCAATTCCGCCGGCGCCCCCAGGCCTTCCGCGTTTTCCATCAGCAGGGTCAGCCCGACCGCATGCATGGGCGGTTTGCCATCCACGAGCGTTTCGGTCTGCCACGGGGCAAGCACCTGCTGCAGATCGGCGCGCGATGCCACCAGTTGAAACTCGTCGGGGAAGTCGCCGGCGAGGCGCTGATAATATTCCACCTGGATCTGCCAGAGGTGACGCGCCTCGTCCGTGGACCGATAGACCTGTGTTTCCCAGGCAGATAGGCTGCCGCGCGCGGCGATGAACAGGCTGCCAAACACCAGCGCCACCCGGCCACGCTGATAATCGGGCCAGCCCAGCAGCGCCTGGCCGTTTAATTCCGGCGATTGGCTGCCTTCCTCCTGCAAGCGCGTGTCCAGGGCCGCCAGGCGGTAATTGCGGCCAAAAGTCAGGGCGCTGTAGGCCAGGTCCTCGTGGGCATCGACGATGAGGTAATTCATGGGGAAACAACAGGGATAAAAAGAGCGCACCGCGCTTGGTGCGCTCTTTTGGATATGATCAGTCTACTCGCTCTTTTCAGCGTCACCGGATTCACCGGTCTCGCTGGTTTCAGCAGTATCGCCGGCTTCAGCAGGTTCACTGGTCTCGGCAGGAGCGCTTTCTTCAACCACAGGCGCACTGGTCTCGGCGGGTGCACTGTCTTCAACCACAGGCGCACTGGTCTCAGCGGGCGCGCTGTCTTCAACCACGGGTACGCTGGCCTCAACAACGGGCGCACTGTCTTCAACCACAGGTGCGCTGGTCTCAGCGGGCGCACTGGCTTCAACAGCAGGCGCGCTGGCTTCGACGGCTTCAGCTTCATTGGATGCATCTACCGGGTTGTCATCTGCCAGGTCGTCCATTACCTCTTCCAGCGACTGCCAGTCCAGGTCGGCGTAGGCCTGGGAATCCACCCGCCGCAGGCTCAAACCGATGCGGTGATTGGCCGGATCGATCTTGATGATGCGCAGGGTGACGGTGTCGCCCTCTTTGAGCACTTCTTTGGGATGCTCGATGCGCCGCTCGCTGATCTCGGAGATGTGGATCAGGCCTTCCAGATCACGCTCCAGCCGGGCGAAGGCCCCGAACTTGGTCAGGCGGGTGATCGTGGCTTCCACCAGCATACCCATCTGGTACTTGGTAGTGCGTGCGGTCCACGGATCGTCCTGCAGCTGGCGGATCGAAAGCCCGATGCGTTTCTTCTCGCGGTCAATGCTGATCACCTTGACCTTGACATCCTGCCCAACCGTCAGCACTTCGCTGGGGTGGTTGATGCGGTCCCAGGAGATTTCGCTCAGATGGACGAGACCGTCCGCGCCATTAATGTTGACAAAAGCGCCAAAGTCCGCCAGGCTGGTCACCCGCCCGTTGCGTTCTTCGCCTTCTTTAAGTTCCTCAATGACCCGTTCTTTGAGCAATTCGCGGGTTTCGCTGCTGGCGGCCCGTTCGCTCAAAATCAGGCGGCGGCGCTCGCGGTCAACTTCGATCACGCAAACGTCGATGTCCTCGCCAACCATCTTGCTCCAGCGCTGGTCGGGGGTTTCGCCGCTCATCCCAGCGCGCCGTGACAGGCTGATCTGCGATGCGGGCACAAACCCACGCAGTCCGGCCACCGGCACAATCAGGCCACCCTTGTTATAGCCAATGATCGAGCTGTGGATGGGCTCTTTTTCGCCCAGCATGCCCTCGATCTTTTGCCAGCTCACCTCTTCGCGCGCGCGCGTATAGGAGAGCACCAGGTTGCCGTTTTGGTCTTCTGGGTTGATGATGTAAACAGGAATTTCCTGGTTTAACTTTTAATTCTGCCATTTCATCAGCGGGGATTTGTTCAAGCTCACGACCGCTGATGACACCTTCTGATTTGGTGCCTACGCTAACCAAAATTTGAGAGGGGCTGATGCTTGCAATAACACCTGTGCGAATTTCTCCCGATTGGGGGAAATCCATGCCCAGGCCTTCCTTCTCCAGCAAGGATGCCATACTGTTTTGATTTTCGGCGTTGTTCTCAGGGGATTCGGCAGCCATTCCCTGCTCGAGTTGGGCGTCATTCTGATCCATACGTCTTCTGAACTCCGGAGGTTAAAGATTACTCACCATTATAAGTGTGATTCAACAGATTGGCAACCCCGCTTTCACATTGCCAACCTCTTGTAGATATTCGGGAACGTTCACGCAAGACTTATTTGCCTGCAATTGCCTCAGCCAGCAGGTCTTCGAGGTATATACCAGGCTCAAAGGCCGATTTCTTCCATCCGGGCGACAGCCGGTCGAGCATCTCTGCCTGCACCCAGCCCGAATAATAAAAACGCAAATCGCCCTCCTTGCCTGCCTGCTGGCCCAACAGGCGCACCTGCTCGTTCCAGTTGCGCTCAAAATTGCGGTAGCCATCCACGCTTTCCACACCCGGCGGGGTGGAGAGCGGCTGGTAGGATTCGTCCTGCCGCCCGGCCCGCCACAGCTCGAGCTCGGCATACTTGGCCAATCCTTCCAACCATTCGCGCTCGCGCTCGTACTGCACCAGCCCGGCAGCCAGCCCGGCCTGGCTGCGCCGCTGTGAGCGCTGTGCCAGAAACTGGTGCGCCAGCCCGGTGAGCGCCTGGGCATCGGTCTCTGCCACCGCCTGGCGCAGCAGTTCAAACTCGGCCTGCCAGGCGGCCTGCATGCCCTCTTCTGCCTTTGCGTACGCCTGACCGGTGCTGCGCTCAGCCTGTTCGGCGGCATCCAACCGCAGCGCGGCCAGGGTACCCTGGTAGGCATGCATGGCCTCGTGGGCCAGCCCAATCACGTGCCAATCTGCGGTAAAGGTGCCCATCGGGAAGATGCGGTAAGGGAATATCTCTTTCAGCACACCCGGCAGATCGCGGCGCAGTTGATTGGACAACCCAATGCGCATCCACTCCAGGGTAGGCAGGCAGGGGGCATAGGCCTCGCCTATTTTCACGGTGAACGCGCCAATCTCGTTGCCCGGGTCGGCTACACTTTGACGGTAATAGGGCTGCCCGCCAAAATCCTCCCCGGGCACGGCCTGCCAGGCGCCGCCGCGCGTTTTGGTTTCGGGCACCTTCACCCAGCCATCCGGCGGATTTTCCACCCCAACCAGAAAGGCATGGTCTTCGTTATATAAGATGATCGGGCCGGCCGTTTCGCCGAACCCCGGCCAGACCTGTTCGCCCAACCCGGCTTTCAAATGAGAGAACTCAGCCAGTTGAGCCTTATCCTGCGCGCTCAAGGTCTCAGACCTGGTCGAGGCCTGCGCCAGCGAGCGATTAGAAAGATAGGAGGTCAACAGCGCCAACAGGCATAGGGCCGGCGCCCCCAGCAATACCACCAGCCACACCCGGCGCCCCCGCTTCGGTTTCATCCCAGCATCTCCTGCATCTGCTCCACCCAGCCCGGGTCCAGGCGTATCAGACGCTTCTTCTTTAAATTTTCCTTGATGATCCAGCGCAGGTCCCGGTCTGGGCTGGCCGCCCAGCTTTGCATGCGGGCTTTCCCTTCCTGCAGACAGGCGGCCGCCGCCACACTCCAGCAATAACCCATCGCCTGGCGCAAGGTCAGGAATTCTTCATTTTTTCGCTCGGGCCAGCCTGCCAGGCGGGTGGTGATGCGCTCCAGCGCCTGCACCACGCTCAAAGCCTGGCCGGCATCTTTGAGCAGGGCCGGTTCACATAACCCGGCCGCGGCGGCGCGCATTTCGTAGGGCCGGCCCTCGATCCAGTCAAACGCCACCTCCAGCAGCGCGGGCATATTGCACTCCCCCAGGCGCTGCAGGGCCATCGCCACCCCTTCGCGCATACGCCAGCGCGGGTCGGCTGCCAGGCTGCGCAGCCGCGCCAGATGCTGCCTGTGGCCCTCTGCCAGCAAACGGCCCAGCCCCACCGCGCCGCAGAACGCCAAAAATTCATACGGGGAATTTACCGGCGCGCGCTGCGCATCCCACGCCAACCATGCATTGAACTGCTCCAGCCGGCCCTCGTCGGCAGCCGCCTGGGCCAGTTCCAGGTTGCCGCGCGGCCCCGGCAGCCCAGATTCAGCCAGTAAGTAGGGGTCCCAATCAGGCTTTTGCCGGAGAATAAGGGCGTACGTTTTTCTCTTTTCCATCCTCAATCTCCAGCACCGACTGGCGCGCCTGATCGCGGATGCGATTGATCCCGGCGAAAAATTCGCGCATCATCACCACCAGCATATACCTGCCATGCGGGGTGAGGGTGAGAAAATCTTCGTTGTTTTGCGCAAACGCGCCGCTGGCCTGAAAGAAAGCCATTTCCACCGGCAGGGTGCGCTCCACGCTGCGGCCAAAACGCTGCTTCCACAGGTGTTTATCCAGCTTCAAGCCAAACAGGTCCATCATAAAGCGGTAGCGCATCTGGTCCATGCGGGTGAACTTGCGTTTGCCGGTGATCGGGGCGCGGTGTTCGCCAATCAATTGGCGGTAGTTGTCCAGTGAGAAGGTGTTCACATACAGCCCGCCATTCAGGTAGCTGAAGGAGCCCGACCCGATCCCTACGTATTCCTCGCTCTCGACAATATATTCGTCGATCAGCCCCCCGCCCTTGCGTGAGAATGTCCAGGCCGTCGAAAGCTCGTACTGTTTGCTCATCTCTTCGACGATCATCGCGTAGAAATCGCCCTCGCGGCTGTATTCCACCTGGCCGACCGTGTGGGTCAGGGAACGGCGCACCGAAGGTGAGGTCATCAAGGGGTAAAAGGTGGTCTGGTTAGCCCCCGAAGCGATCACCAGTTCGATATCCCGGCGGATGGCGGCCTCATCCTGGCCGGGAAAGTTAAAAATCATATCCACATTCATTGAGGCAAAACCGCCCGCCACCTGGCGGATGCGTTCCAGCGTCTCGGCGCCTGAGCCAAAGCGGTCAAGGCGGTTGATTTTCTTCAAAATTGCGTCGTCAAAACTCTGCACCCCTACCGACAGGCGCTGCACCCGCTGGCCGAGCATATCCACCAGGCGAGCATCCAGGTGATTGGGGTTGGTCTCACAGGAAACTTCGCGGATGCTAAACAGCTCACGCGCCAGGTCGATGGTCTGGGCCAGTTCATCCAGCAAGACCGTCGGCGTACCCCCGCCCACATACAGCGAGTTGAAGTCGTAGCCTTTTTGCGCCACCTGGCGCATCTCCTCGCGCAGGCTGGTAAAGTACAGCCGGGCAGCCTTTTCGTTGTAAACAAAGCGGTTAAAAGAACAATACGGGCACAGGCTCTCACAAAAAGGCACATGCGAATAGAGCATATAGGCATGCCCGGGTTTTGGCGGCGGCAGTGCGACCCTTTCCACCGGCTCGATGTTCAGCAGCACCTGGGCCGCCACGCGGAAAGATGTCGAGAAAATGCTGTCGATGATCATGCGCTTCGTTCCTGTACCTGTAAGAGAAATAGATCCACGGCCGGGCGAAAAATCGCCGGCGCGGAAAACATCAAGGGATGGTCGCCGCCCTGGTAGAGCAGCGCCTGGCTGCCAGTCACCTGGGCAGTCATGCTGGCCACTTCCGGCCCAATGTGCGGCAGGAGCGAATCGCTGAGGCTGGCGCTGAAGAGCGTCGGGCAGGCGATTTCATTTAGGCGACCTTCAAACCAGTCGCCGCCTCGCCGGCCAAATGCCCCGCAGACGCGCGAATCGGCATCCACCACCTGCGGCCAATCTTCACCATGCGCCATGCTCCAAAAACCCACCTGCCCGGGGGTGCGCTGGCTGCGTCCCTCCAGCATCGGGTTCGCGATCTCGGCCGGGAGAAACTCGCCGGTGCTGTCGGCGATCACTGCCCGCACTAGCTGCCCGCCGAAGATGGCCGCCCACAAGGCAATCACCGCCCCGCCGCTGGTGCCCAACAGCACGGCCGGCCCTTCGCCCAGGTGCTCAACCAGCGCCAGCACGTCCCGCGCGCTCCAGCGCCACCAATCCTCCGGCCAGGGGTCCAGCCGCTCCGATTGGCCCGTGCCCAGAAAATCCATTGAGACGGCGTGAAAACGCGCCGCAAAATATTCCAGGTCGCCCGGGTGGCAGGCCGAAGAGGCCGTGTTGCCCGGCAGGATAATCAAGGGCACGCCGCTGCCTTGCTCGCGGTAAAAAAGACGATGGGATTGGGATTGAAAAAAGGGCATAATCGCTTCGACCTATCACTTTTCTAATTCTACTCTAAATTCCCCGGCGCCCACTCCAAACGCCGGTTCGACCGCCCAGGGAGTGTTACAGTATTTGCGCCGGCCCGGCGCGATAAAAAAGGCGCTGCTTGCACAGCGCCCGAGGGGCGGCAATGGCTTTTCGCCTAGTTGCTCAACCAGATCTCCACATACAGCGGGCAGAAGGTGAGGGCGGTATCATTCACCGCCAGCAGCCAATCGGTGCGGTAGACGCCGGTGCTGTCCTTGAACTTCAGCACCACCTTCATCTCCACTTCCTCGCCGGGTTTCACATTCTTCGGCAGGTCCAGGCGCGATTCTTCGGCGATTTTGTCGCCGCCGTATTGCACCAGATCGATGTCTTTGGCCGCCCAGGCGGCCGCCCCAATGTTCTTGACCGTCCAGCGCACGGTCACGTCGGTATTGATCTTGGCGGTGGCGCCGTCGCGCGGAGATTGGTCAACCAGCACGCAGGCAAAAGGCGACGGGGTATCGGTCGCCGTGGGAGAAGGCTTGGGGGTGGCCGTGCGGGTGGGCGAGAGGAAAATGGTGGGCGTGGCGCTTGGAACCGGACTGGCCGTGCGGGTGGGTGCAAGAGTGGCCGTCAGGGTGACAGTGGGCACCTGGTTAAACTTGGCTTCGGCCGTCTGACGAATCGCCAGGGAGGCTGCGTCCTTGGTCGCCACGGCAGCGGCCGTCTGGGTGTAGACCAGCGGGTTCACCGTGGGGGCGGCCGGCTGCCCGCACGCCGCCAGCAGCACCAGCAGCCAGGCGCACAACAAGGTTCGAATGGCGAGTTTCTTATGCATGCACGGCTTCCCCCGGTTCTATTGGAGCGGTCTTGCGATCGACAGCCAAGCCATTAACTCGCCGGCTGCGGGTCCAACTACTTGCTCACAGTGGTGATGGTATCTATATTAAAGTAAGCCTTGGCCTCAGCGCGGACGGCAGAGATCTTGTAATTGAAAATTACCCAATATGCTGCCTGCCGCGAATTGACGGTCAGGTAAAGTAAACCCGCACCTCGCTGCCGTCTTTTTCATTGACCTCGATCGACATCGGCTCGCGGTCTTTTTCCAGGGCAGACAGCAACGAAGGCAGCATCTCGCGCACATTTTTCTGATCGCGCAGCCCGGGGATGGTATCGCCAAAGACCCGCAAGAACCAGCCGGCCAGACGAATGGGCACCGGCATGCTGATCGTCACCCGGTTGACCTTGCCGCCCTTGGTGTCGTGCACACGCACGTGCAGCCAGCGCGCCGTCTGGCTCCACCAGGAGAGGAACATGCCCAGCAGCCCCAAGAGCAGCGGGAAGAACCCGCAAACAAACCAGAAAACATGCTGAGAGGTGTGACCCCAGGCAATCAGGGCCGCTCCCACCAGGAAGACGCCCATCCCCACCCATAAGGGCACCAGCCACCAGCGCTTCCAATATTCCAGGCGCTCGTCCAGTTCCGGGTCGTCCCGGGGGGTCTCATCCCAGGTAGCAGATGCGGCCGGCGCGGCTTCGGGCGCGGCGGCCTCGGCAGGCGCTTCGGATGGTTCCGCAGGGATGGCGGGAATGGCGGCGACAGCCGGGGTGGCCGGCACAGCGCCCATCGTCTGCGCCTCAGCAGCGCCCTGGTTCATCAGGGCGGCACCCTCTTCGGCGGTGAGTTCACCGCGCTCAACTTTTTCTAAAATTTCACGCCATTTCATCGCGGACCTCCTGTTGTGCGTTTATTGTACAACAACCCCGCCCAAATGCATGCAGAATGCCCGCCTGTTTTCTCTCGATGCCCGGTCTTACCGGGTTAAACGCTAGCCTCCGCTGAGGGCGGTGATCATCCCAGCGGAGGCTTTCGCCAAAGGAGGAGACAGTAAACAAATGTCAGAGACACGTTGGTATGTCCCCGCGGCAATCATACCCTACCCCCTGCATGGGTGCCAGACATAATGTCACCGCTTCTATGTGATCTTATTCACAATCCAGATTGGCACTCTTCTTGCAACAGATTTGGAATGATCATGGCATATTCCCACACGGTGCATGCTTGACGCAATCGAACGCATATGCTACTATCGAATCGGAATTTTAAATTAATTATCATTCTGGGCTAGTTTCGAAGAAACTTGCCGTGCCCGCCAGGCGGCCGGCCGGCGGCAATCGTTGAACAAGGAGAATAGAAGATGAACAAGGTGCTGAAATACGTCGTGTTGGCGGGAATCCTTCTGGCATTGGTGCTGACTTCGGCCTGCTCCCTGCGCGCCTCGAAACCCCCCGCCTCACAAGCCACCGCCACCAGTGAACTGCAGTTTCTCGCCACCTCCACGACCGTTTCAGACGCCGTGGCTACCCAGACTGCAGCCGTAAAACCCGCTGTGGCCACCGCTACCACCGAACCCAAACAGGTTGAACAACCCACGGCTACCGTTCAAGAAAGCCAATCCGGCGGCGGGCAGACCCAGGTGCAGAACCAGTCTCAACCCATTCCCACCCTCAGCCGCCCCTCCACCTATGCCCTGCAAAAAGGCGAGTGGCCCATCTGCATCGCGCGCCGCTATGATCTCAACCTGAGCACCTTCTTCTCGCTCAACGGGTTGAACATGAATTCGCGCCCGCAGGTCGGGGCAGTGCTCAAGATCCCCTCCACCGGCAACTGGGATTCCAGCGCCCACGGCTCTCGCGCCTTGCGCTCGCACACCGATTACAAAGTGCAGTCCGGCAATTCGGTCTACACCATCGCCTGCTACTTTGGGGATGTCTCACCCGAGGGTATTCTGGCCGCCAACGGTTTTAGCAGCGCCAACGACGTCAAAGCCGGCAACACGATCAAAATCCCATAAACTCTGCCATGCATCTCTCAACCCCTGCAGCCACACGGCGCAGGGGTTGTTTTCATTAATCCCCCGCCGCCACGCCTGCCGGGTGATCAAAATCCATGCAATCCAAAGGACCGGGGCGCACAGGATCGATTGAAGAAAGCAGACGAGCCGCGGGGGTTGGAATGGGAAGAGCGGGTCGGTTTAAAACCGGCCTCTACGGCAAGGAAGACAGGCGAACCATGCTCTTTTCGCCGCTCAGACCTCGTCTCAGCCCATCAGGCAAGGTACAATAAGATATCCGTGTGTCGTTTGTCCCTGATTCTGCTCACCCAGAAGGGTTTGAACCATGCCTCATCAATTGATAAAACGAACCGCCGTATATACCGGTAAAGCTTTCACCGTCGCCCAGCACCTGATGCGCCTGCCGGACGGGCGCGCCAACACCTATGACCTGGTCGAACACAACAACGCCGTCACCATCCTGCCGCTGGACGCCCAGGGGAACATCCTCTTCGTGCGCCAGTACCGCCTGGGGGCGAACGGCGATCTGCTCGAGCTCCCCGCCGGTGTGCTGCATGACGACGAAGACCCCGCCCTCGGCGCGGCTCGCGAAGTGCGCGAAGAAACCGGCTTCGCCGCGGCTCAACTCATCCCGCTGGGTGGTTTCTATATGGCGCCGGGCTACTCCACCGAATACATGCACGTCTTTCTCGCCACCGGGCTGACCCCCGACCCGCTGCCCCAGGATGACGACGAATTTCTGCAGGTCGAAACCATCCCAGCGGCGCGTGTGCTCGAAATGGCCCGCAATGGTGAACTACGTGACGGCAAAACCCTCGTCTCGCTGCTGCTGGCCGGCCCGGCACTGCCCGCCTGACCCCGCGCCGCAACTCATCTCCTAATTTTGGCTCTTGAGGTATTCCCCCAATGCACTTAAACACCCGCTTCACCTTCGGTACCCAAATCATCACTTCGTATGTCGCAGGCGGATTCATCACCCTCGCGAACCGAAAAAACCCTGACCACGTCTTTACCTTCTCCAACCCGGTGATCGAAGTCGACGGGGAACCCCGCACCAAGTTCATGTATACCTATGTGCTCGGCCAGCGCACCCACCAACGCGGTTGGGAAGATCTTGAACTGGGTTTCACTTCCATCGGCGAGCCGGATATTTACCTGCGGGTCACTTTTCGCCGCTATTTTGGTTCGCCTATTTTACGGGTGCGCTTCCGCTATACTGCTGCCGCTCCCTGCAAATTAACCAAGAGCAGCGGCCAGGATCAGCTTACCTATTTTGGCCTGGAATTCCCCAACGAAGCAGACGGCGGCCTGACCGAGATCAACCTCAGCCACTTCGAGCCGCTGCTGCATTCCTACCTGCCCGGCATCGAGTTTTACAGCCTGGCCGACACCTTTGAAGGCCAGCAGTTCCCCGGCCCGATCATGGTCTACGAAGACGACGAAATGAGCCTGCTGCTGGCCTACGAGCACGGCGGCGATTCACCCAATTCGTTTCTGCGCTACAGCCTGCAAGACGTCGACGGCCGCGCCCGCCTGGCGCTGAGCGCCACCCATGGCAACTACGTTGACGGTCAACCGCTCGGGCCTGACCAGGCTTTCGAAACGGTCTGGTTTGAGATGGGCATCATGCAGGGCGGGCTGAGCGACCTGCTGCCGCGCTACCGCGAGTTCCTGCTGAGAGAGATGAGCATGAACGGGGTTTCGCACCTGCCCTACATCTGCTACAACACCTGGAACTACCAGGAGCGCAACAAGCTGTACAACGGCAAACCATATCTCGAATCGATGAACCTGGAGCGCATGCTCGCCGAAATTGAGGTGGCACACCGCATGGGGATCGACATCTTTGTCATCGACACCGGCTGGTTCACTCGAGCGGGAGATTGGAACGTGCACCCCACCCGCTTCCCCGATGGTCTGCGCGAGGTGAAACGCAAACTGGATGACTACGGCATGCAGCTCGGCCTGTGGTTCAACCCGCAGGCCGCCGGGCTGGCCTCGCAAGTCTACCGCGAGCACCCCGAATGGGAGATGAGCTGGCAGGGCCAGGCCCACGAGCATTGGGTGGTGTGGGAGACCGAAGAGAGCACCGCCATGTGCCTGGCGTCCGATTTTGCCGACAGCTTCGCCGAGGTTATGCTGCGCTTCCGCGAGGAGCTGGGGGTTACCTACTTTAAGTGGGACGGCCTCGGCCAGTTTGGCTGCGATTCACCCCTTCACCACCACGGCAGCGAGGCCAACTCCGCCGAGGAGCGCGCCGCCTGTTATGCCTTCCAGGTGGGCCTGCATATGATCCAGATGGTAGAAAAGGTCACCGCGCGCTACAGCGATGTGATCGTCGATTTCGACGTCACCGAAGGCGGGCGCTTCGTGGGCCTGGGTTTCCTCTCGGTGGCGCGCTACTTCCTGATCAACAACGGCTCTTATGCCAGGGATTTCGATACTCCCGAGCAGATCGGCCTCAACCCGTGGATGAACATGTTCTTCTACCCCGGCCCGGCCCGCGCGCGGGTCTGCCGCCGCGCGGCCGTCTACGACGCGGTGGTGCCTTCCAGCCTGTTCCTGCTCCACTACCTGCCCGACGGCCCGCAGGTGTCGATGGATAACAGCCTGGCTTCCCTGGTGCTGGGCGGCAACGGCCTGTGGGGCGACCTGCCCGCTCTCTCTGCGGACGTGGTCGATTTCTGGGCCGGCCACATTGCCGATTACAAACAGGTCATCGCGGCCGTCTCGGCCGCCTACCCACGCGCGCGCGGTTTCCTCGGCTCCAGCCCCGAAGTGCACGAAAAAATCAAGGCAGATGCCGCCGCCGGTGTGGTAGTCTTCTTTACCTCCGCTCCCGGCACTTTCTCCTACCTCACCCAACCGCTGGCGCTGGATCTACTGGGCGAGGTCAAGGGCGCCGACGATTGGGAGATGACCTCCGACGGCTGCCTCAAACTGACCGTCAACCTGCCGGCGGACGGCGCCCGCACCGTCTTTATCCTGCCCAAGGAAACACCCAAAGCCTAAGGATTGCGAAAATGAATGTTGGCATCCCAGAAATAATGATCATCGGCGTCATCGTCCTGCTGCTCGGCACCCCCGCGCTGCTGGCGATCATCTTTCTGGCGCTGCGCCGGGCGGCCGGCTCTGCCAGCCCCATCCCTTCCACCGCGGCCCCCGCGCCCTCCCCGCCGCCGGCTGGTGCGCCCATGCTGCGCGCCGCCGGGCATATCCGTGCGGATGGCAGCCTGGCGGTTGCCGGCGGCGGGCTGCAGTCTCGCCGCATCGAACAGGGCGTCTACCAGCTGACCCTGGACGGCTTCGACCCCGCCCAAGGGCTGCTGATGCATGCCACCCCGCTGGCCGGTCAACCTGGCGAGGCGCCTGCCCTGGCCGAAGTGCTCGCCGGGGAAGTCCGCGCCCGCTATCTCGCCGCCGGAGCAGCCGAAACCGCGCTGCTGGTCTGGCTGCGCACGCCCGACCAGACCCTCGTTGACCGCGATTGGATGGTCCAGATCACCGCCGTGGCCTGAAACAGGCCCCCAACAACCCAGGAGATAACCATGCTCTATTCAATCCTGCTCCCCTTGCACAGCATCATCCGCTGGGTCTTGCTGCTCACCGCCCTGTTTGCCATTGCCCGCGCCTTTTCCGGCTGGCTGGGCAAAAAAGAATGGCTCCAGACCGACTATCGCGCCGGGATGTGGTTCACCATGGCCTTTGATCTACAGCTGGTCATCGGCCTGCTGCTCTACTTCGCCGCCAGCCCACTGGTGGCCAGCGCCTTACAGAATTTCGCCGGGGCGATGAAAAGCGCCGATTTGCGTTTCTTTGCCATCGAGCATGAAACCCTGATGGTGTTGGCCCTGGGCATCTCGCACGCCGGCCGGACGCTTTCGCGGCGGGCGACCAACCCACTGGCGAAGCACCGCTGGGCGGCCCTGCTCTTCAGCCTGGCGCTGCTGGTGGTGCTGATCGCCATCCCCTGGCCGTTCTCTGCCGTCCCGCGCCCCTGGATTCGTTTTTAACCGCGCAATCGTAGGGCAAGCGTAGGGTAAGCGTAGGTTATACGTCAAGTATAGTCTTCGTATAGCTGGTATTATGGTTCTCAAGGGCGACTTCTCTTCTTCTCCTCCTTTAAATGATTGCCGGGGTCGGCGTCCCCGGCAATCACAATTTAACCGAGGGGATTTTTGTTATTAACAGCTTTCAGCGCTCAGCTTTCAGCCATCCCCATTTCTGATTCTTCATCCATCATTCCTCGCTCACCACTCATATTCATCATTCCAATATGGTATGATACCCACATCTTAGAACGACGGGGGTCGAGGTGAACGCATACGCAGTTGCATTGGGCCTGGGCGCCGCGCTCGGTCTCTACCGCATCAGCCGCCAGCGCTCGGGGCTGTGGCTGGATGCCGCGTTGGTGGTCCTGGCGTTTGCCTTTGTCGGCGGCCGCATCGCGTATGCCTTCCTCAACCTGGGCTATTACAGCGCCCACCCCATCGAGGTGCTGGAAATCTGGCGCGGCGGGTTAGCCGCTCCGGGCGCCCTGCTGGGCGGCGGATTAGGTCTGCTGCTGGCTTCTGCCCTGGACAAAACCCCCGTGCTGCGCCTGGCCGACTGGCTCTACCCGCTCATTCCGCCGCTGGCGGTGGGCGCCTGGTTGGGCAGCTGGCTGGTGGGGGTGGCCTACGGCCCGCGGCTGCCGGCGGGCACCTGGTGGGGGGTGGCCGCCCTGGATGAAAGCGGTCTGATGGCCCTGCGCGTGCCCCTCCAATTGGGCGCAGCCGTGGCCCTGGCGGTTTTCTACTGGCTGATGGAGACCCTCACCCCCCTGCCGCGGCCTTCGGGCTGGCTCTTCAGCCTGGCGGCCTCCTGGCTGGTGCTGGTCAGCCTGGTCACCTCGCTGCTGCGGGCCGACCCCATGCCGCTGTGGCGCGAGTTGCGCGTGGACACCCTGGCGTATTTGATCGTTTTCGTGCCGTATTACGGCCTGTTTTCCTGGTTGAACTTCGTCGCACGTAAAAAACCGAAAGGACCTGTGCTGACTGCATGAAGCTTACCATCGCCCTGGCGCAAATTAACACGGTTCTGGGCAACGTCCAGAAGAATTTAGAAAAACACCTCGCCCTGATCCAGGAAGCCGGTTCGCGCGGGGCCGACCTGGTGCTGTTCCCCGAGCTTTCACTCACCGGTTACGTTCTCCAGGATCTGGCCTCGGCGGTAGCCTGCCGCCCGCGTCACAACGACCCGATCTTCCAGCCCCTGCTCGCCGCCAGCCAGAAGCTGGACGTGGTCGTCGGCTTTGTGGAAGAAGACGAACGCAACCGCTTCTACATCGCCAGCGCTTATCTTTCGCGCGGCGAAGTGCTCCACGTGCACCGCAAAGTGTACCTGCCTACCTACGGGCTCTTCGACGAAGGCCGCTTCTTCGCCTGGGGCGATACGGTGGCCGCCTTCGACACCCCCTTTGGCCGGGCGGGGATGCTCATCTGTGAAGACTTCTGGCACGCCTCCCCGCCCTACCTGCTCTGGCTGGACGGCGCCGACCTGTTTTTGTTCATGTCGGCCTCTCCCGGGCGCGGTCTGAACGCCGAACCTGCCCTGGGTTCGGCCCAGTGGGTCAACCGCATCCTGCGCGCTTACGCCAGCCTCTACACCAGCTTTGTCGTCCATACTAACCGCGTGGGTTTTGAGGACGGGCTCAATTTTTGGGGCTCGGCGGCGGTCTTTGACCCCAACGGCGACCAGCTCGTCGAGGGACCCGCTTTCGAAGAATCCCTCACCCTGGTAGAACTCGACCTCAATCAACTCCACCGCACCCGCGCGCGCCTGCCCATGCTGCGCGACGAGCGCACCGCCCTGGTCCAGCGCGAGATGAACCGCATCCTCAGCGACCAGTCGCATGTTTCCGGGAGGTAGCCGTGAACGCCTCTCCTGACCTTGCCATCCACACCGGGCTGGCCCGGCGCATCCTCACCGGTTTTATCAAGAGCGAAATCACCCGCATGGGCTTCTCCCGCGCGGTGATCAACCTCTCCGGGGGGATCGATTCGGCCCTCTCCTGTTTCCTGGCGGCCGAAGCCCTCGGCCCGCAAAACGTGCTGGCCATTCGCCTGCCCTACAAAGCATCCTCGCCCGATTCGCTCGCTCACGCCCAACTGGTCATCGATGCCACCGGGGTCAACGCCATCACCAGCGAAATCACCGAAATGTCGGATCCCTTCTTTGAGAAATTTCCCGAGATGGATTCGGTGCGCAAGGGCAACATGATGGCGCGCATGCGCATGATCGTGCTCTATGATCAGAGCGTGGCCTTCAACGGGCTGGCGGTGGGCACCAGCAACAAAACCGAAATTCTGCTGGGCTACTCCACCCTCTTTGGCGATTCCGCCTGCGCGATTAACCCCATTGGCGACCTCTACAAAACCCAGGTGCGCCAGCTCTCGCAAGCCGTGGGGGTGCCCGAGGCGATCATCGCCAAGCCGCCCTCGGCCGACCTGTGGGCCGGGCAGACGGATGAGGGCGAGTTGGGTTACACCTACGCCGAAGTGGATAAACTGCTCTATTTGCTGGTCGACGAGCGCTACACCCCCGAGGAATGCATCGAAGCCGGCTTTGCCGAAAGCTTTGTGCGCCGGGTGGTCGAACGGGTGCGCCGCAACCAGTTCAAGCGCGTCCTCGCGCCGATCGCCAAGCTCAGCCACCGCACCATCGGCTACGATTTCCTCTACCTGCGCGATTGGGGCACATAATATTTGCGGTCGAATTTGAAAGAACAGGGATTCCGGTAGATTGAGCAAGGGCGGGTTTCTCACCCGCCCTTTTTGATTTAAGCTCCGAACCGCCTATTCATCCAGGTTGATCATTTCTCCCCAGGTGTGCATGCGCTCGTCGAGGGTGTGCTGCACGCGCATATATTCCTCGCCCAGCGCCTGCACGCGCGCCGCGTCGGCCGGTGGGTTTTCCAACAGCCGGCCCACCCGCGCCAGTTCGCTCTCCAGATGATTGATCTCGCCTTCCAGGGCCTCGATGCGCTGCTGCCGCTCGCGCTCGCGGTTGTTCGAGCGCCCTGCGCGCCGTGGTACGGGGCTCTCCCGCTCGACGGTTTCCGCGGCGCGCGCCGGCGGTTCGCCGGCTTTCGCCAGGGCTTCGGCAGCCAGGGCCTGTTTATACTGGCTGTAGGCCCCGTCAAAGATGCGCAGCACGCCCTCCTCGGGCAGCACCTCCCAGATTTGGGTAGCCTGGCCATCGATCAGGTAGCGGTCGTGCGAAACCAGCAGGATCGTACCCGCATAACCGGACAGCACCGCCTGCAGCACCTCCTGAGAGGGCAAATCCAAATGGTTGGTAGGTTCATCCAGCAGCAGCAGGTTGGCGTTGCCCAGCGCCAGGATGGCCAGCGCCAGCCGCCCGCGCTCCCCTCCCGAAAGCAGCCCCACCGGTTTGAAGACGTCGTCGCCGCTGAAGAGGAACTTTGCCAGGTAGTCGCGAATTTCGCCGATACGCATCTGCGGCGCGGCCGCTTCGATCTCTTCCAGCAGGGTGTGCTCGGCCTTTGAAACCCTCATGCGCCTGGGCAAAATAACCGATATCCAGGCTGGCCCCCAACTGCACCTCGCCGGCCAGCGGCGGGATCTGCCCAAGAATCGTCTTGAGGAAGGTCGTCTTGCCGGCCCCATTGGGACCGATCACCGCCGCGCACTCGCCGCGGCGCAGCACCAGGTCCGGTACGGTGAACAGCACCCTTTTTTCGTCCTGGTAGCCTACCCCCAGGCGGGTGGTGCGCAGCACCAGGTCGCCGGAGCGCATCGCCGGGGTCAGGCGAAACTTCAGGCTGCGCGGCTGGACGGGGGAGGCTACCACCGCCGTCTCCAGCAGGCGCTCCAACCGTTTGAGCCGCCCCTTGGCCTGGCTGCTGTTTTGCCCGGCCATATTGCGGCGGATGAACTCGCCTTCTTTATCCACAAAGGCCTGCTGCGCCTGGTATTCTTCCATGCGCCGGCGGTAGCGCTCCTCGCGCTGCTGCAGGTAGGCGCTGTAATTGCCGTTGTACTGCTCCAGGGCCGGGGTCATCTCCCAGATATCTTCCACCACCTGGTCGAGGAAGTAGCGGTCGTGCGAGACGATCAGCACCCCGCCCTTCCAATCGCGCAGGTAATTCTCCAGCCATTCGATCGCCTCGATGTCCAGGTGGTTGGTGGGCTCATCCAGCAGGAGCAGGTCGGGCTCCGAGAGCAGCAGGCGCGCCAGAAAAGCGCGGGTCTGCTGGCCGCCGGAGGCCTGGTTGAGCGGGCGGGCGTAATCCTCCGCCGGGAAGCCCAGCCCCGCCAGGGTCTGGCGGATGCGGGTTTCGTAGGTGTACCCGCCGCGCTGTTCAAAGGCCATCTGCAATCGCCCGTAGGTCTCCAGCAGGGCGGTGTTGTCTGGCTGGCCGGCGATTTCATGTTCGAGGCGCGTCACCTCGGCCTGCTGCTCGATCAGCTCGTGGAATGCGCTCAGGCATTCCTGCCAGATGGTGCGCGGCGTATCCAGGTTGGGGCGCTGAGGCAAATAGCCCACCCGTACCCCGCGCGCCGATTTCGCGCCGCCCTGGCTGGCTTCTTCCTGGCCAATCAACACCCGCAGCAGGGTGGTTTTGCCCACGCCGTTTGCCCCCACCAGGCCGATACGCGCGCGGTGGGGGATCGAAAATGACAAATCTTTGAAAATATCCACCGGGCCGTACGATTTACTCAGGCCGGTGGCGGAGAGGAGTGGCATGGCGCACATTATAAAGCGAAATCGCCGGGCATGCGCCGGCGAATTCGTTGGTGTGCCTACCGTAACGGTAAGGATATATTCGTCTCAAAAAGGAGGGCGGCGATCAAGCGATTAGAAATCTCGCAGCAGCACCGCCTCGGGGCCGCGTTTGATCTCCCAGGGATAGACAATATGCGCGTCCGTCACCGCCGCGTAGTAATCGGGGCGCAGGGTGCCAAACAGGCTGCGGTAGGGGTTGAAATGCATCACGCAGGTGTAGGCCACCCCGGCGTTGCCGGTGATGCGGTTTTTGACCGCGGTCATCGTGCGTCCCGAGCCCCACACATCGTCCACCACCAGAATGCGCCGCCCGCGGAGCAGGGCTTCGTCTGGGAATTGCAGGAATTTTGGCCAGGCCAGCAGGCGAGTCTGCTCACGCTGCTTCTCGGCATCCACTTCCGCCGGAAAATCTACCGAGGCGATAAACAGATCGTTGATCTTCAAGGCTTCGGAGAGGATCCCCCCAGGCACAATACCCCCGTGGGTAATCACCACCATCGCGTCAAATTCCACTTCAAACTGAGGGATCAGGTGGTCAATGATTTTATCGACGTCGTCCCAAGTTAATATTTCTCGCCGCATGAAAAATATTCCTGATGATTAAGATGAATGAACTGCTGTAATTATAGCAGTTTCCAGATAATAAATAGTAAAGCCGGCATACGCCGGCTTTACATTAAAATCCACACAAAACTCAGGGCGCGGTATTTTTTCCTACCACCGGCATATACCCGCGATGGACCACATCATAGGGGCGCATCATCTCGTTGTCTTCGTGGTCGACGATGTGGCAGTGCCAGACATAGCGACCGGCCAGATCGAAGCGCGCCTTGATCCGCGTGATTTCACCCGGGTAGCAAATCACCGTATCCTTGGTGCCCGTCTCCCAGGCTTCCGGCTGGCGCACGGAACCCACGTCCGGTGACATCGGGTCGAAGACCTCGCGGTCGACCACCTCGAACATCACCTCGTGCAGATGGATCGGGTGGGCATCCATGGTGAAGTTGAAGATCTCCCACACCTCGGTATCCCCAATCGTCACCGTCTCGGTCACCGGCATCATCCAATCCATCGGCATCCCCATCGGCATGCCGCCGACCCAATTTACCGGGCCCAGGCGGGCTTCGGTCGGGCCGACATCCTTCAATACCTTTAAATCATCCTCGTTGAGCGAGAGCTGGCGGACCCGGTCAGGGACAGCCGGCAGGTCGGGACGCGGCGGGAGGACCAGGTCCCCCGGTACGGACGGATCGGCGCTGTCATCCACATTGCTGGCGGGCGATAGGTCAAAGCGCATCACCAGGCCGGTGGTGGCCGGGTCGGAAACCGCGTAATCCACATCGGGAACGCCGCCGCTAAACGGCTCGTCCGGGCCTTCGTTGACCAGGTACATCTCGGTCACTCCACCAGGCGCTTTGGAAAAGTCGATGATGACATCCAATCGTTCGGCGGGCATCATCAGCAGTTCATCCAGCTCGACGGCCTCATCCGAAAGGAAGCCGCCATCGCTGCCGATGACCCAAAATTTTACATCCGGGTCAGGGGCGAGCGGGCGCACCAGCCCGGAATCGACCGAGGCAGCCAGTTTGAGGTTAAAAGTGCGCGCGGTGCAGCCGTTGAGCAAGCGGAAGCGGTAGCGCCGCCGCTCCACGCTGCATTTTGGCCAGGTGTTGCCGTTGGCCAGGATGGTATTGCCAAAGAATTCAGGGTTCCAGATCGGGGAAACATCGCTGGAAGGGACATACGGCCCGTCAAACCCGTCAAAGAACTTGCGCGAATCGGGCATGAAGAGCGGCGCCTGATCATTCGCGATGTCCAGGTTGAATGAGCGGTCCTGGAGTGCCACCGGAATTTCAAAGGCTCCTGAGGGCAGTTCCCCGGTCAGCGGCTCACCGTCCTCCCCGCCGCGCAGCAGGTAGAACCCGGCCGGGCCGGCGACCACGTTGAGGCGGGTCATCCCCAGGGCGTGGTCGTGATACCAGATGGTCGAAGCGCGCTGGGTATTTGGATACTGGAAGACGGCGCTGTCCTCGCTCCATGCCGCGGTCGGACCGGTGCCATGGGCGCTTTCGAATTTGTCTTTAAAGCGCTGGTACCAGGTGCCTTGCTTAACATAGGAAGCCGGGATATTATCCGCGGCCGGCAGGAACCAGGCTTCGGTGTAGCCGTCGCTTTCATCCCCGGTGTGTGCGCCGTGGACATGGGTCACGATTGGCACCGGCCCCAGGTATGGCCCGGGGGTCGCATCAAACGTGGGGCGCGTGTCGGCAGGTCCTGGCGGATTGGCCCAATGCAGGGTGGGATCGACCGGAAGGATATGGGGCAGATAGGCTTTCATCGTGCCGCCGTTCGCCAGGTCCACCGTCTTATACAACTGGTTGACCCAACGCACGCGCACGGGTTTTTCGACCTGGGCTTCAATGGTAAAAGCAGGATAATTATAATTGCTCAAATCCCCCTCAGGATTGTTAGCCGGCCCGTAACTCCAAATGGTGGTCTTTGGCAGCGGGCTGGGGAGAATTTGCTGATCAAACTGGCGCACGCCGATCTCATAATAATCGACAGGCGTGCCGTCCATATCGTTGATCACCCCTTTCATGGGCATGGCAGGCGGACGGACGAGCTCAGTGATAAATTGGGGGATGGAAGTGGGATCCAACGAAGGGGTGGCATGGCTGGGACGGATGGTAGGGGGCGGTGGTGGGTTGGTCAACGCCCTGGCCATGACAATTCCGTTGGGCAAGCTTAAGCCTGCAGCAAATAATAACGAACGCTTAAGAAATTGCCGACGCGAAAACATATAAATCTCCTTTTTCTAAGCCGCGAAGCATGGGAGAGTACTTGTTTAGATATTATATAGAGAAGAAATTATGAGAATCTAGTAATATGAGTATTAAAAATTGACATTTAATAATAAGAATTATAGATAGGAATAGTTTTTATTAGTATCGGCTAATAAAATTACAATAGCGAGGCTGGATCCACCTGCACCCGCCAGTCTCCCACCTCTCTCCCGCGCAGCAGCGCGGCCGGGTCTGGGCCGCGCAGCAGGATCTGCCAGCGATAGAGGCCGTCTTGCCGGGCGAAGAAACAAGGCGCCGGGCCAATCATTTCATAAGAGGTGCGCTCGCCTTCCGCCAGCCAGGTTTCCACCTGGCGCCCCATGCGCTGCGCCTCGGCGGCGGCTCGTTCGCTGTCGGCATCGCGCAGTTCAAGCCGCGCCAGCCGGGTGAAAGGCGGGTAGCCAATCTGACGCCGGTAATCCAGCTCCTGGCGCAGGAAACCCTCAAAATCATGCTGCGCCGCCGCCTGGATGGCATAGTGGCCAGGCATGTAGGTCTGCAAGATCACCCGCCCGCCCAACGGGCTGCGCCCGGCGCGGCCGGCCACCTGGGTGAGCAGTTGGAAGCCGCGCTCACCCGCGCGGTAATCCGGGAGCTGCAAACCCACATCTGCCAAAATCACCCCCACCAGGGTCACCAGGGGCAGGTCGAGCCCTTTGGCGATCATCTGGGTGCCGATCAAAATATCGGCGTGGTGCGCGCTGAAATGGTTGAGGATCAGATCGTGCGCGTCTTTCTGGCGGGTGGTTTCCGCGTCCCAGCGCATGGTACGCGCGCCTGGGAAGCGCGCCTGCGCCTCGATTTCCACCCGTTCGGTGCCCAGCCCCAACTGGCGAATGTTTGGGCTGCCGCAGGATGGGCATTTCGCCGGCATTTTACGCCGGTAATTGCAGGTGTGGCAGATCAGCGCCTGGGCGTCGCTGTGATAGGTCAGCGGCAGGTCGCAGCGCGGGCATTTCAGGCTGGCTCCACAATCCCGGCAGAAGACATAGGTAGAAGTGCCGCGCCGGTTCAAGAACAGGATGGCCTGCTGCCCGGCGGCCAGGACTTCTTCGACTGCCGCCTGCAGCGCGCGACTGAAGATGGTGCGGTTGCCGGCTTTCAATTCCTGGCGCATGTCTACCACTTTCACCGCCGGCAGCGCCAGGCTGGCGCTCTCACCCTCCGCGGGCAGAGCCGGAGCGCTCAGCCCCAGCCGCTGGAACTGCTGCTGCACCGCCTGGCGGTGGGCCAGGATGCGGTCCGGCAGGCGCAGCACCGGCCAGCGCTGCACCGCGGCCCGCTGCATCATGCCCACATCCGGGGTGGCCGAACCCAGCAAAGCCAGCGCGCCTGCCAGGCGCGCCAGGGCCAGGGCTGCCTCCACCGCGTGATAGGCCGGCGGAAAATCGTCCTGGTAGTAGCTTTCTTCGTGGAACTCATCCACCACGATCAGCCCCAGGCGGGGCAGCGGGGTAAACAGCGCGCTGCGCGGGCCGACGATCACCGCCAGGTCGCCGCTGCGCGCGCGCCGCCAGGTGTCATAGCGCTCGCCGGGGGTCAGGCGGGAGTGCACCAGCCCCACTTTGCCCGGAAAGCGCGCGGCAAAGCGGCGCACGGTCTGCGGGGTCAGGGCAATTTCCGGCACCAGCACCACCGCCTGTTTGCCCTGCCGCAGGGTTTCGGCCACCGCCTGCAGGTAAATTTCCGTCTTGCCCGAACCGGTGATCCCGAATAGCAGGTGCGGGAGCTGGGGTGTTCCCGCCGCGGCGCGCGCCAGGGCCGCCTCCACCTGGGCCCACACCTCCGCCTGCGCCCGGGTCAGGTCAGGGGCTTCGCTCAAGGTAAACTCCATGCGGTCGAGGGGATCGCGCCAGACCTCTTCGTCGCCAAACACCACCAGCCCGGTCTCTACCAGGCGCTGCAAATCGGCCCGGGTAGCTCCACCCGAACCGGCAATCGCCCAGGCCACCTCCACCGCTTCATCCTGCTCCGCCAGAAATTCCAGCAGACCGCGCCGCCGTTCGCGCAAAGCCGCGCTCTGCGCCGGCACTTCCGCCAGGCGCTGGGCAATTTCATCCCGCGGCACGGCCAGGCGCACGGTGCGCACCTGCCTGGCCCTGGCCGTCACCGGCATGAGCACCGCCTGTGAGACCATCCAACCGCGCCGTTTCATCGCCTGGGCTGCCGCACGCCAGTTGACCCGCGGCATGGCGGCGTCGATCTGACGCGCGCGCAGCGGCCCGCGGCTGCGCAGCAGTTCCACCAGGCGGAGCTGCAGCCCACCCAATTCGGCGGCGGGCATGCCGGCCTCGTTGAGCCGGTAGAGGGTATCGACGTGCTGGCTCAGCCCGGGCGGCAGCATCAAGTCGAAGCACACCGCCAGGGGGGCGAGGGTCTCCCGCGCCAGCCATTCGGCCAAAGCAATCTGCGCCGGGGTAAGGGCCGGCTCCGCTTCCAGCAGCTCGGCCACGGCGCGGGTCTCTTCCACCTGCGGGCTGCTCACCATGCGCCAGATGACTCCCTGCACCTGCTGCTGGCCAAAGGGCACAACCACCAGGCAGCCCGGCGCGGCCAGCCCTTCCAGTTCAGGCGGCAGATGGTAATGGTACAATCCCACAGCCACCGGCAGATTCACGGCCACTTCGACGTAGATGGTCATGCTGTTATTCTAATTGAAAAGCGCCCAAATAAGCGCCCGAGGCCCGATCAACTCTCCCGAACCTTCGCGCATGGTGATATAGTTAGCCCACCTTAGCGGTGACTTAAAGGAAAGCGAACCGTTTTTTTATGGCCAACACCGAACAAACACTGCCAGCCACACGCATGCCCCGGGCATTCGCCGCCATGCGCCACCGCAACTTCCAGCTCTATTTCATTGGCCAGTTGGTCTCGAACGCCGGCACCTGGATGCAAATCATCGCCCAGGGCTGGCTGGTTTACCAGCTCACCCATTCCGAGTTCGCCCTGGGGGTGGTCAGCTTTGCCTCAGCCATCCCGGTGCTTTTTGTCACCCCCTTCGGCGGGGTCGTGGTCGACCGCGTGCCCAAGCGCACCCTGCTGGTGATCACCCAATCCGCCGCCATGCTGCTGGCCCTGGCCCTGGCCGCGCTGGCCTTCACCGATGTGGTCCGCGAGTGGCATATTTTCGTCCTGGCCGCCCTGATCGGGGTGGTCAATGCCTTTGACGCCCCCGCGCGCCAGGCCTTCGTGGTCGAAATGGTCGGTAAGGAAGACATGCCCAACGCCATCGCGCTCAACTCGATGATGTTCAACAGCGCGCGGGTCATTGGCCCGGGGCTGGGTGGGCTGCTGCTGGCCGCCTTCGGGCCGGCCTGGTGCTTCACAATCAATGGCCTCAGCTACCTGGCGGTGATCGCCGGCCTGCTGCTGATGACCCTCCCGCCGCACCAGCCGCAAACCGTGCGCCGCGCGCCGATTCCCCAATTGGTGGAAGGGGTAAAGTACGTCTCGCGCCACACGGATATGTGGGGCCTGCTGCTCCTCGCCATAATCTTCAGCATGTTCGGCCTGTCTTACGCCACCCTGCTGCCGGCCTTCGCCGACACGGTGCTGCACGGCGGCCCCGAGGCCTACGGCTGGCTCAACGCCGCCACCGGGGTGGGTGCGGTGATATCTGCCCTGCTGATCGCCCAATTTGGTGACCGCGGCAAACGCGGGGTGTGGTTATATGTCGCCAATTTCGCCTTCCCGGTTGTGCTGGGGGTGTTTGCCATCATTCCACACCTCGCCCCTTCCCTGTTGCTGGCCTGCCTGCTGGGGATGGGTTTTATGACCCACATGACGATGAGCAACACCCTGCTGCAAACGCGCGTCGAAGACGAATTCCGCGGGCGGGTGATGAGCCTGTTTACCCTGACCTTCTTTGGTCTATCCCCCTTTGGCAACCTGCTGATCGGCGCGCTCGGCCAGCAGTTTGGCCTGATGCCCGCCATAATCTTCTCCGCCGCACTCACCTGGCTGCTCAGCCGCCTGGTCTTCCGCCTCGCCGGCAACATCCGCGAGCTGCCCTGATCTGCATTTAACCACAGGATGGGATACCGGTGGTCTACCGGCATCCCATCCTGTGGTTGATTCACAAACCCTATCTACGCCAGGCGCTGCAAGAACTGGCGCACCACCTGCATATATCCATCATACTGTTCGCGGCGGATGTTATGCCCTGCCCCGGGCAGGTGCACCACCTGTATGCGGCTGTTCAATGCCACCGCCTGGTTGGCCATATCCGCGGAGACGATCGAACCGCGCTCCACGTCCGCGGTGATCAGCAAGGTCGGGCAGTCGATCGCCCTGGCCACTTCGCGCCAATCACTGCGCGCCGGGTTGAGGGCCTGCATAAAATTGGGGTCGAACTGCTTTTTGGAGACCGCCCAGGGGCGCAGCTCCACCTCGGGCCACATCGGGCTGTCGGCGCGGCATTTGGCGATGACATCTTCCAGGCTTTGCTGGGCCACGCCTTTGAGCCACTCCGCGTAAGGGTCCGAGCGCGGCGGCGGCGGGGTCTTTTGCTCTTCCGGTTCGGGGGTGCGCCAGCCCGGGTCTTCAAGCACCAGGGCGCGAGCCAACCCGGGGTAACGCGCCGAGACCTGCGCGCTGACGTTGGCGCCCATGGAATGCCCGCCAATGATCGGGGACTGCAGCTCCAATCCGCGCACCAGGTCGGCCAGGTTCGCCACCATATTCAGCGTATCGCCCGGCTCCACCCGCGACGAAAGCCCGTGACCCTGGGCGTCCGGCAGAATCACATCGTAATCGCTTTCCAGGTCGCGCGCCACCGGCAGCCAGCACAACCCGCTGTCCGAGAAACCATGCGCCAACACCAGCGCCGGTTTGCTCCCATCGCCCGTGCGCGTATAGTGCATGCGCACACCATCCACCATCATATAATTTTCCGTCCAATGAGGCAGCATTTTGTTTCCTTTACATCTGGTTTCCAATTGATTATAGGCTAAAAAACCGCCCGTCTGGCGCTTACCCAAAAAAGCGGGGTGTTTGGCCTTTCCGGCCAAACACCCCGCTTATAACCTCTCTTTTAGGCCCTGACCTACAGGTGATTCAAAGCCACCCGCTCAATCCGCAGGCGGTCCATGCTCTCTACCTTCAAGCTGATCCCCGCCTCGGGGTCTTCCACCGTTTCACCCGGCTGGGGGATGTGCCCCAGCTTGCCCAGCACATACCCGGCGATGGTGTCGTAATTCTCGTCTACCAGGTGCAGGCCAAAGGTGGCGTTGATCTCCTCGATGAGGGTCATCCCGTCAATAGATGCCGAGCCATCCGGGCGGTGCTCGATGTCCGGCGGCTCCAGGTCGAAGGGATCCTGGACATCGCCCACAATTTCCTCGAGCAGGTCTTCCAGCGTCACCAGCCCGGCCGTCCCGCCGTATTCATCCATCACAATGGCGATGTGCTGGCGGCGTTCGCGGAATTGGACCAGCAGGTCGTTCACCCGCACACTGTCGGGCACATAGAGCGTCTCGCGCACCAGGTCGCGGGCCACCCCGCTCTGCAATCCATCCTCCAGCCAGCGCGAAAGCAAATCCTTCATGTGGATCACCCCGATCACCTGGTCGAGGTTGTCTTCATATACCGGCAGCTTGGTCACGCCTTCCTGGGCGGCCATCTGCACCGCTGCCAGCAGGCTGACGTTGGCCTCCACGGCGATGATCTCGGTGCGCGGGATGGCTACCTGGCGCACCACCAGCTCGCCGAAGTCGATCACCGCGGTGAGCATGGCCCGTTCCGAGGTATCCACAATTTTTTCGACTTCCGGCCCGGAGACGATTTGCTTCAACTCTTCCAGCGAACTGACGGTGGAATGGGTGTGGCCATTGGCCGGCATGCCGACCAGCTTTAAGATGCTGCGGGTGGCCCAATCCAGCAGGCTGATAAACCCGCGGAAGACTGCGTTGAAAACTCCCATCGGGGCGGCGGCCACCAGGGCAAAGCGTTCGGGGCTGCGCAGCACCGCCACCTTGGGCACCTGCTCGCCCAGCACCACGTGCAGGCTGGTGATTACGGTCAGCGAGATGATCAGCGGCAGGGCAGTGACCAGCCCTTTGAGGAATTCGACCTCAACCGGCAGGATGACATTGTGGAAATAGGGCGCCAACCAGGCTTCAAAGGCGTTTTCGCCGGCCGCGCCCAGCGCCAGGCTCACCAGGGTGACGCCCAACTGCGCGGCGGCAATCAGCCGGTCGCGGGCGGCATCGTCATCCAACCATTTGCGCACCAGCAGCCCGGCGCGGTCGTCCGGGCCGGTAATTAAGTCCAGGCGGGTGCGCCGGGAGGCCACCACCGAAAACTCCACCCCCACAAAAAAACCGTTGAGGATGATCAGGATAAGAATGAGTAGGATTTGACTAAGGCTCACGGAATATTACCAAAATAAATCAATAGCGAAGATTGCACACGCATCGAATGCCCCCCCGCAGGCAGACGGCCACCCAGGCGGGCGTCACCGGTTGCGGCTCACGCCGTCCATCAGCCGGGTCTACACTTGCGTCTCATGTTTGAGCACCACCGCGGCGCCGTACCCGACCACCGAAGTGCGGTCGCCGGTGCCATCCGCGGACGTGCTGTGATGCAGGATTTCCAAACGGTCGGCGCCCAACTCGCGGGCGGCCCATAAGACCGCCGCCACCGCTGCCACCCCGCAGGCGAAACCTTTGCCGGTGCGTTCGGCCTCAAAAAGCTGGTCGGGGGTCAAAGTCTTCATCCGCCGCAGCATCTCGCCGTCCAACTGGTTGGCCAGCTCTTCGGGATAAAAGTGAGAGAGATCTGTGCTGGCCACCAGCAGCGCCCGGCGCCCGGCCAGCACCCCGGCCAGGGCATGCCCGACCCGGCGCGCGACCAGGGGAGAGGTAGTGCGCAGCATCAGCGGCAGCAGTTTAAATTCGCCGGCCAGGGCCACCTGCAGAAAGGGCAGCTCGATCTCCAGCGAGTGCTCGCCATCATTGGCGACCGCGATCAGGTCTACCCCTTCGGCGGCCAGGGTATCGTCCAGCCGCGCCAGGATAACCTGGTCCAGCCAGACATTCCCCAGCGGGGTGGCGTAAGCGCGGTGAGCGCTGGTCAGCACCGAACCCGGGTAGTGGGCGTGCATCGGCGAAACCACCACCACCAGCTCGGGCTGGGCGCCGCGCACCGCCGCGAAGGCGTGCCCGGCGGTGCCGCCCGAATAACGCAGCCCGGCATGGGGGGTCACCACCCCCAGCACCTGGGCGTCGATGGCCGGTAGGCGGGCGGCATCCAGGTAACCCGTCACCTGGGCGCGCAGCTGCACGGCATCAGCGGTGTACCAGGTGCCGGCAATCGGTGATGGTCTTATCTCAGTGATTGTGCTCATGAAAAATTACTTTTGCAGGTAGTTCCAGGGGTTCACCCGCACACCCGAAGCATTCATCAGCTCAAAATGCAGGTGCGGGCCCGTGGACCGGCCGGTGCTGCCCATCGCGCCGATCGCCACCCCTTGCGAAACACTCGCGCCGCAGCCGGTGTAGATCTGGCTGAGATGCGCATAGAGGGTCTGCCAGCCATTGCCGTGATCGATCACCAGCACGTTGCCGTAGCCCCAATCGTTCCAGCCCGAATAGACCACCACGCCTGAGTCGGCGGCATAGATGGGGTTGCCCAAAACACCGGCAATATCGATGCCCCAGTGGTTGGTGGCGGGCGAAAAATCGTAACCTGAGAGGTATTTTTCGGTGGTGGGCCAGACGAAGGTGCCCTGGCCAATATAACCGTCGTACTGTTCACCGCAGTAACCCGGGCCAAAGATTTTGGCCGCGGCCGGGTCGGCGCGGCTGATCAACGGGGCGCTCCAGGAAATAAAGGCGCGCGACCCGCCGGGAATAAACAAGCGCGTGTCCACGGGGATGTTTGGGTTCGCCAGGTCGCCGAGTTTATCACGGTCGAGGTTGTTGCCGGGCCAATCGATGATCGAGTCGGGGGTCACCCCGAAGAACTTGGCCACACCGTTGAGCCCGTCGCCGGCATTCCAGCGGTAGAGCACGCCGTCAATCGGCAGGATATTGAGTTTTTGCCCGGGGGAGAGGCGATGGGGATCATCCGCCAGGGTGTCGAAGTTGCCCCACAAAATCGTCTGGGGCTGCAGGCCAAACTTCTGGGCAATGGCGAAGACCGAATCACCCGCCTGTACTTCGTAGGTATCAATCTCAAAACGAGGTTTTTCGGGCCGCGCGGTATGGATCTGCGCCATGCGGGGGATCCCGCCGGTAAAGGCATAGCCCTGCGGCAGGCTAAAAGCCGGCTGGGCAACCGTGGGGCTCGGGGAAGGCAGGGGCGCCGCCATGGCGGCCAATTCGTGGCCGTTTTCGACCTGGCCGGTTAAATAAAAACTTCCCATCACCCAGACGACTAACAAAATAAGGGCGATGGAAGCTACGACGGTACCCACGCGCAGAGCTGTTTCGCCGAGTCCTAACCGCAGCACGCCATCCCAAACATTGTTCCAACGCTTGCCGGTCTTTACCGGCTGCGCAGGTTCACCTTCATCGGGAAGCGGGGCGGGAGTTGTACTCGAATCCTCGCTCATTGTTGAATTCATTACCTCTCAAAGCATCATATCACAAGCATCTGGGATGGTCAAGCCGGGCGCCGGGTGGGAATATGGGGTTCTCAAGAAATTGTCAGACAAGCCCCTCCCCGAAACGGGGCGGGGAAAATAAAGATTTGAGGGTGCAGACGCCGTCTCACGGTGTCTGCACCCTCAAACTCCCTCTTTAAACTTTGTAGCCGGAGGAGAATGGTTTCAAATTTGCATTTGTCAAGCTTTCTTGAGAACGCCATACTGGTGGGAACATGGGTTTCTCAAAGTCAACCCCACCCCCCGCCCCAGGCATGGGGCGGGAAAGAAAGAATTTGTGGGGTTGGGGCAGCCCGTGGGCTGCCCCAACCCCACACCCCAATGCCAGAGAACAAGGAGCCGAAAATGTCAAGCGACTTTGAGAAGACCGTACGAGTGGGAAGAGGGTAAACGCATCTCAATTGCCAGATTCGTTTTCATACCTTTTTATAGTCCCCGCCCGCCTCGCAGCCCACTGACGCGGTGAATAGACCAGGGAGAAAGGTCATCCGGGGTTTCGCGACCCAGACCGAGTCGCGAAACCCCTCTCATTTATTTGGCCGGCAAAACCTGCGCCCATCCACCGGGGCGGCGTTGTGTCAATGGTCTGGCGTGAAAAATGGTTACTTATAGGCCAGGAAAATCAAGGCATGGTGATCGGCATGGGCCGCTTCCTCGCGGTAATCTCCATTAATCCTGACCTCACCGAACCCGGCCTTTTCAAGCATCATGACCAGCTCATTTTTGCTGAAATCTTCCACCTTCTGGGTGTGAATCTCTTCCTTGATCAGCTCACCATTTTGCCACAACCGCGCGCGGATCTGGCGGGTGGCGATATCCTCCAATGGGTCCATATGGATCGTCCGGGTCGCCATTTCCAGCTCGCAGCCGTCGGCCAGGGGTTTGCGTTCGGAAGCGGCCGGCCACTCTTGCGGCAGGGCATGCCTTGAATCGGGCAGCCGGTTCAGCCAGGCGGGCGGGTCGTTCCAACGCGGGGAATAGTCAAACACAAAGCTGCCTCCCGAACGGAGATGATCCCAGGCGCGCCGCATGCCCTGCAGGGTCAGCTGCTTGTCGCCGCCCAGACCCACCACGCCGCAGGCATAGATGGTTTGATAGCGCCGCGGAAGATCCAGTTCGTGCATGGGCTGCTCATAGAGCGTGGGCGAGAAACCCTCCGCATGGGCGCGGCGCCGGCACTGCTCGAGCATATCCAGCGAGTAATCCGCGCCATCCACGTCCAGCCCGGCGCGCAGCATAGGCAGCAAAAGCCGCCCGCTGCCACAGCCCAGATCGAGGGCGGGCTGCCCAAACCTCAGGATGAGCTCCTGAAAATAAATCGCCTCCTGACCGCCATCGGTGGCGAACTCGGCCCAGTCGCGGGTGACCAGGCCGTAATGCCAGATTTGGAGCGGCTTCATGGGTATGCGCCGCTCCTTTGGGGCGGGTTACACAACGCCTGAAAGCGCGGCTCGGCCTGGATGAAAGCAAATTCCGGGTCGATGCGCACCCAGCCCGGCTGGACCTGATCTTTGGCCACCCCGATTTCAAGCAGATCCAGGGCTTTCGCCACGTTTCCGCTGACTGCGTGGAAGCAGGCCTGCCCATACTCGTTATCCTCCAGCGCCATTTCCAGCGCCTGGCGGTAATGGGCATCCCCGGCCGCCTGGTTCCCTGCGGCGCGGCAGGTGTAGGCCAGCGCGCCGCGGGCTTCATAATCCTCCGGTTCGAGCTCCACGGCCCGTTCCAGTTCGGTGATCGCCTGGTCAATGCGGCCCTGGGCCAGGGCGATATAGCCCAGCAAGCGGTGGCTGGGGCCGTTCTCATCGATCTCGTTTTCGCGGCGGCAGGCTTCCGCCGATTCATCCAGGCGCATCAAGTGGAGATATAACAGGGCCAGCCAGCTAAAAGCAAACGCCTGGTTGGAG
The DNA here is from genome assembly GCA_963752685.1 of uncultured Chloroflexia bacterium. GTDB lineage: Bacteria > Chloroflexota > Anaerolineae > Anaerolineales > Anaerolineaceae > Anaerolinea. The sequence goes on from CAVVZR010000001.1 coordinate 467,911, forward strand.
TCCAGCCGGACCACCTCTTCGAGGATTTCAATGCCTTTCTCGATCTGCCCCATGCGTGCGTAGTTGCAGCCCAGGTTAGCCGTCAGGAAAGGGTCGCCGGGGTTGGCGGCCAGGCCGCGTTCGAAAGCCTCCCGCGCCCGCTCGTAATCGCCCAGTTTGGCGGAGTGCAGCAGGCCTAAGCCGTAATAATTGCCCAGGTAGTGCGGGTCGTTGGCAATGCCCCGTTCGTAGGCGTCGATGGCAGCCTGGGGCGGCGAACCGGTGCGGTAATGGATGTGCCCAATATGGTCGTAGGCGCTGGCTGAAGCGGGGTTCAGTTCGACCACGCGCCGGAATGCATGCATTGCTTCCGAGTAGCGGTCCGCTTCAAAATAGGCGCTGCCCAGGGCCTCGAAGGCGGCGGGATCGGTCGGCCGGTCGCGCACAGCACCTTCTGCCTCAGCGATGGCTGAGGGTTGTTCAGTTGTATTCATACAGTTGATTTTCTCCGTACAGCGGTCGGGGTTCTACCCCGGCCAGGTCAATCCTGCGGTTACCAATCGATTATGCCAGGACCGCCTGAGCCTCCCGAGATGGGCGCGCCCCTGCGGATTCCTGACGGAGTATCCTGATTTGACTGCGGTTGGAATTCATTTCGCGCCCTCCTTTCTGATCCTCCGTGCGGATCGTGCTGTACGGCTTGATGCATTGGGACATAGGGACAGTTTGCACATTACGGCCAAATACCTATCCCTACATTGCGGATTTATAGTAGCGAATTTATCCACAATTGTCAACGACGAAAAATGGCGCGTTTGGACCGTTTAGAGCGCTTGTAAACTGCCAGAAAGGCGCGCGCGTTTCGCTTCGGTTTATAATCCGAGGTATGCATTCGCTCTTTCGCCTGTCGCTGGCCCTGCTCGTGCTGCTGGCAGCCTGCGCGCCGCTGGCCGCCCCGCCCATCGCCGCACCTGCCGTGACGGCCAGCCCAACCGCGCCGCGCGCCACCTTCACCCCCCTGCCCACGCTCACCCCCGAGGCTCTCCCCAGCGCCACCCCACAACCCACCCCAGCCGGGCCGCCGCGGTATGGCGAACCCGCCGGCTGCCTGAGCGCCGCCCAGCAGGCCGGGCGCTCCTCCCAGGAAATGCTCACCTACGCCGACCACCTGCTGGCCCTCGAAATCCCCCTGGAACGCCGCCAGCTCACCCACGCCTGGAACGCTGCTCGCCAGACCTATCTGCTCACCGGCGCGGAAGCGCTGGCCTTCTCCACCGCCAGCGTGCAGAACCGCTACACCATCCAGGAGATGCTCAATGCCCTGCACGTGGCCGGGTTTGCCGCCTGGCTGCGTCTCGACCCGCTCAGTGGTGAGCACATCCTGGCGGTGGCCATGCGCCCCGGCGTGCTCGACGGCGATTGGGCAGACTACGTGCAGGCCTACTTTGCCGGCAGCGATGCACAGCCCACCGGCGACAGCCAGATCCTGCCCGCCCTCAAACTGGCCCCTTGCCAGTGGATGACGGCCGCCGGGCTGGCCCCCGACCTGCCCCCGGGTGTGTTGGAAAACGCAAGTTGGGCGCAGCCCGATTTTCAAAGCGCCGCCATGGCTTACCTGGCCCCCGGCAGCCAGGATGCCTATGCCGTGGCTCACCAGATCGGCTGGCTGGATGGCGTCAGCGAATCGCCCGCGCTGATGTGCGGCCCGCTGACCTGGGCGATCACCGCCACCGCGGGGGCTTTCCCGCCCGGCTACGGCGCCTGGTTCAACGCCCCCAAGTCTTTCTGGCTGCCCAAGCCTTCCGAGAACGGCCGCCCCTGGTCGCTTTTCCCGCCCGACAGCTACATCTTGCGGCGCTTCAGCCAGCCGCTGGGCAGCTTCGATCTCAACCAGTATCCGCTGGCAGTGGGAGACCTGGTCTACACCTATTCCGGCGGAGACGGCTTCGACCACATACTGGTGGTCAGCGAGAGCGACGCCGACGGCAACCGTTTTGCCGTCACCAACCTGGTGCAGGTCATACCCCAGTTAGAATATTCCATCCGCCGGGTGCTGCTGTATAAAGCCGACGACCCGGCTGCCGGCATCTTCCACAACCAGTGGGCCAACGACCGCGAGAACGGGCGCACCGGCGACGCCGGTTTTGAGGTGTTCCGCTGGGCCTGGCGCGCCAAAGACCTCAGCGGCCAGGCGGCCCACCAGCGCGTGCGCCCGGGAGACACCCTGCCGCTGCTGGCCGCGCGCTGGCGCACCCCGCCCGAACTGATCGTTTCGGCCAACCGGCTGGACCCAGCCGCCCCGCTGCAGCTGGGCCAGGATGTGATCATCCCGCCCAACCCGGACTGATTGCCTGGGCAGGGCTATCCACCGGGCTTTTCGCCAGGCGAACCGTTCCAGCCGGCCGGTTTGGCCTGTTGAGGAGGATCTTAAGGTATGATCCAACAACTCCCCACCCCAACCCCTCCCCATAAAATCGGGTAGGGGCAAGAGAACTACTGAGAGATTACCGCCCGCTCTGCAGGTGGTAATCTCTCAGACTTCTCATTCTTCGGATGAGATACTTTCACTCGTGTCAGCCGGGCTTAAGCAAGCCTTATTTTGCTCCTTTCATGGCGTTCTCAAGAAATTGTCAGACAAGCCCATCCCCCTGCCCCCTCCCCGAAGCGAGGCGGGGAAATAAAGATGTGAGGGTTTAGACGCCGTGAGACGGCGTCTAAACCCTCAAACTCCCTCTCTGAACTCCGTCGCCGGAGGAGAATGGATCCAAATTGGCATTTGCCTAGCTTTCTTGAGAAAACCATATTGCTCCTTTTTCCTTTTCTTGCAGATTCAAGATACCCGTGTTATAATCCGCTCTCGCGCCCAAGGGCGGTTATCGTAAACAAAAAAGCAAGGATCGTCAGGCCATGAGTGAACAAATTTTGAAGTCGTTTGAACCCCAGCCCAACACCAACATTCCGGCGCTCCGGCCCGGCGATGTGGTCAGTGTCCACGTGAAAATCAAAGAAGGCACCCGCGAGCGTATTCAGGAATTCAAGGGCACCGTGCTCTTTACCAAGAACGCCGGCGTCGGCTCCACCTTCACTGTGCGGCGCATCGCCAGCAACAGTGTCGGCGTCGAGCGCACCTTCATGACTTTCTCACCGCGCATCGAAAAAGTGGTGGTGGAGCGTCACAGCAAGGTCCGCCGCGCGCGTCTGTTCTTCCTGCGCGGGCTCACCGGCAAACGCGCCCGCCTCAAGCAAAAATTCAACTAGCATCCACGGCCCGCTTCTAAATTAAAGCGCCGGGTGGTAAAATCTGAAGGGTGCAGCCAGTTTAGGGCTGCGCCCTTTTGTGCGTCTTAATCATCCTGTCTGAAAAGGATTCGCATGCCAGCTCCGATTATTGGCGTCACCACCCACCGCATCTCCGGCAAAAAAGTCCAGGGAGATGAATACGGCTCACCGGTCTCTTACCTGAATGCGGTCAGCGCAGCCGGCGGAGTGCCGCTGCTCATCCCCGCCCACCTCGACGAAGCCCAGCTCCAGCGCGTCATGGAGCGCGTAGACGGGCTGCTCTTCACCGGCGGCGGGGATGTCGACCCGCAACGCTTCTCCGGCGCCGCCCATCCCGAGGTTTACGGCATCGAGCCCGACCGCGACCGGGCCGAAATTACCCTGACGCACACCGCCATCCAGGTCGGGCGCCCGCTGCTGGGCATCTGCCGCGGCATCCAGTTGATCAACGTTGCCCTGGGGGGTACGCTCTACACCCATATCGCCGACCAGCTCCCCGGCGCGCTGAGACACGATTATTTCCCCGACATTCCCCGCAACCACCTCGCCCACCCGGTGCAAATCGAGGGGGGCAGCTGCCTGGCCGGTGTTCTGGGCGGGACCCAGTTCGAAGTCAACAGCCTGCACCACCAGGGGCTGGAGCGGGTCGCCCCGGGTCTGGTCGTCACCGCGCACAGCCCCGACAGCCTGGTCGAAGCGGTCGAGCTCCCCGGCCATCCCTTTGCCCTGGCGGTGCAGTGGCACCCCGAATGGCTGCAGGAACACGAGGCTCAGCGCGCCCTGTTCCGCGCCTTCGTCGAGGCCTGCCGCGGCTAGTTCCACCCCACAACCAGCCGGCCGCCTGCGCAAAACCGGGATGGATTTCACAGAAATCCTTGCTTTGCGGGTAGAATTAACCTATGATCGGCGTCTTTGACTCGGGAGTTGGCGGGCTTTCGGTGCTGCGCGCGCTGCGCGCCAGGCTGCCCGCCCAACCGGTGCTTTTTCTGGCCGACCAGGCCCACGTGCCTTACGGTCCGCGCTCGCTCAGCGAGGTGCGCGCGTTTTCGGAAAGCATCACCCGCTACCTGCTCGAGCGCGGCGCCCGCTTGATCGTGGTGGCCTGCAACGCCGCCTCGGCAGCCGCACTGCACCACCTGCGGGACGTCTACCCCGGCGTGCCCTTCGTGGGTATGGAGCCGGCGGTCAAACCCGCCGCCGAGACCACCCACAGCCGGGTGGTGGGTGTGCTGGCTACCCCGGCCACCTTTCAGGGAGCGCTGTATGCTTCGGTGGTAGAGCGCTTTGCCGGGGATGTCACCCTGCTGCAGGATACCTGCCCCGGACTGGTCAGCCAGATTGAAAGCGGCGATCTGGAGGGTCCACGCACCCGCGCCATCCTCGAGGCCGCCCTGCAGCCCATGCTGGCGCGCGGGATGGATACGGTGGTGATGGGCTGCACCCATTACCCCTTCGTCATCCCGCTCATCCGGCAGATCGTCGGCTCGGCGGTGCGGGTGATCGACCCGGCCCCCGCGGTCGCGCGCCAGACCGAACGCATGCTGGCTGCCTGCGGTTTATTAGCCGAGGACGGCACGCCGGGCGAGATGGGCTTTATCACCAGCGGCTCGCTCGAGCCCTTTTCTGCGCTGTTGATGCGCCTGCTGGATGGCTGCTGCTCGCCGCTGGATGCACGGGCCATCCAGAACGTCCGCTGGGATAGCGGCAACCTGATATGATTGGTACACGAAGCCAAGGAGTGTTCCGATGCCACGTATTGAACTTGACCTAAACCCTGTCTCCCATATCACTGCCGACGCGATCGGCCAGCCCGGCAAACGCGTCTTTTACATCCAAGGGCAAAAAGACGATCAGGTCGTCACCCTGATCGTCGAAAAAGTTCAGGTGCAGACGTTGGCATTGGGCGTGGAAGATTTCCTCACCGAATTAACCCAGCGCTTCCCCGACCTACCCGAGGCTTCGGCCGATTACGACGAAACCCTGATGCATATCCTCCCGCCGGTGGACCCGCTCTTCCGCATCGGCGAGCTCGGGCTGGCTTACGATTCAGACAGCGACCTGGTGATCATCATCGCCCGCGAGGTTACCTCGGGCGAAGAAGAGACCGAGCAGCCGCCTGACGAGGAAAGCGAGCCCGACACCAGCGTGGTACGCTACTGGTGCACGCGCTCGCAGCTGCGCGCCATGTGCGCCTGGGGCCAGCAGGTCGCCTCGGCCGGCCGCCCCATCTGCCCTTACTGCGGTCAACCCATGGACCCGGCAGGGCATTTCTGCCCGAAACGCAACGGGCACAGACATTAGGCATGCCCGGCGCTCTGTGCGCCCTCATTTATGGATAAACCTTTTCTGATTAACGCACTGAAAGACGGCAAACTCGCCGTGGAAGGCCAATTCCTCAGCGGTTCCAATTACACCTTCCTGGGCGAAATCAACCACCAACAGACCACCCTCAAGGTGGTATATAAACCCGTGCGCGGCGAACAACCCCTCTGGGATTTTGACGCCGGCAGCCTGGCTCACCGCGAGGCAGCCGCATTCACCCTCAGCGAGGCTCTGGATTGGGACCTGGTGCCCCCCACCATCTACCGGCGGCGCGCCCCGCTTGGGCCCGGGTCGCTGCAGGTGTATGTGGAGCACGACCCTCATCACCATTTCTTCAACTTCAGCGAAGAGGAAAAAGCGCGCCTGCGCCCGGTGGCGGTCTTTGACCTGATCAGCAACAACGCCGACCGCAAGGGCGGGCACATCCTCATCGACGAGCAGAGCCACATCTGGCTGATCGACCAGGGGCTGTGCTTCCACGTGGATGATAAACTGCGCACGGTGGTCTGGGATTTTGCCGGTGAGCGCCTGCCCGACGACATTCTCACCGACCTGGACCGCCTGGTCAGGCAGCTCGAGCGCGAACAGCCCCTGCGCGAGGAAATGGAAGGCCACCTGCGCCCCGGCGAGGTATCCGCCTTGCGTACGCGCGCGCGCCGCCTGATGGAAATGGGCTGCTTCCCAGACCCGCCCTCCTCACGCCGCCCCTACCCCTGGCCGCCGGTCTAGCCGCGGCATCCTGCCAGTCCACCCCTCACTTCGTTTATAATCGGACCTGGATATTCAGCCGGATTTTTCCGGATGAATGGCGGAGCGCCAGCCAATTGTCCACCGGTTGATATCCGCACCCTCATTCGCGGCTCCGGCCGCCTTTCCTGGAGGTCTTCATGTCCCACATCGCCATCGTCATGGTTGGTTTCGGCAATGTCGGCCGCGCACTGGCGCGCCTGCTGCTGCGCAAACGCGCCCTGCTCGAGAGCCAGTACGGTTTCACTTTCCAGGTCAACGGCATTGCCACCGGCCGCCACGGCGGGGCGATCGATCCGCGCGGGCTGGATTTGGAACAGGCCCTGGCCTTGGTCGAAAGCGGCCAACCGCTGCAATCGCTTTCCACCCACCCGGTGCCGACCGGCGCCGACCAGGTGGCTTTTATTCGCGCCTGCCCCGCGGACGTGCTCTTTGAAAACACCCCGGTCAACGTGGAAAGCGGTTTGCCGGCGGCCGACCATCTGCGGGCAGCCCTGCAGAGCGGCATGCACGCCATCACCGCCAACAAAGGCCCGGTGGTGCACGCCTACGCTGAACTGAAAGCCCTCGCCGAACACCACGGCCGCCGCTTCCTGTTTGAATCGGCGGTGATGGACGGCGCGCCCATCTTCTCGCTGTTTCGCGGCCCGCTGCCTGCCGCCGAGCTGCTGGGTTTTAAGGGCATCCTCAACTCCACCACCAACATGATCCTCGAGATGATGGAGCAGGGCCAGAGCTTCGAGCAGGCCGTGGCCTACTGCCAGCAGATCGGCATCGCCGAGACCGACCCCTCCGGGGATGTCGACGGCTGGGACGCCGCCATCAAAGTGGCGGCGCTTTCCACCGTGCTGATGGGCATTCCCTTCAAGCCGCAGCAGGTGGAGCGCAGCGGCATCCGCGCCATCAGCCCGCAGATGATCGCCGAAGCCAAAGCCGCCGGCGAGCGCTGGAAGCTGGTGTGCAGCGCGCGCCGGGAGGGTGACACGCTCACCGGCCGGGTGGCCGCGCAGCGCGTGGCGCCCACCTCGGCGCTGTACAGCATCAGCGGCACCAGCTCTTACGTCCAGTTTGAGATGGATGTGCTCCCCGGCCTGGGCATCCTGGAGAGCGACCCCGGACCCGAGACGACCGCCTTTGGCCTGCTCGCCGACCTGATCAACGCCATGCGCAACGGCTAGATGAGCGCCGCCTTTCTATTTTCCGCGGTCGAAGCCGCCGCGCCTGACCTGGCCGTGGAGGAACTGCTCCAAAAAGCCGGCGCGCGACCTGCCTGGCTCAACCAGGTTCACTGGCTGGGCCAACCCGCGCCCGCGCCGCTGCCCAACTGCCCTTTTTTCGCCTGGCCGGAGCATGCCCTGCTGGCCTTCTTCTGCCTGCAAAGTGCCATGCTCAGCCTGGAAACCGGCGCCGCCGATCTGATCCTCCTCGGTCAAAGCGCCGGGATGGGAGCAGCGGCGCTCCTGCTCGGCTCGCCTGCCGCGGTGGGGCGCTGGAACCTGCCGCCTGCCGCTCACCTGCACGCCCTGCCCGCGCCGGCCGCCGCTCCCGGCGCCTTCGTACAGGCAGCCCTGCAAGCCGCAGCCACGCTGCTGCCCGAAGAGGCACATTTGGCCCTGGCCGCCGTGCGCGGGGTGGCAGAAAGCGCCCTGCCGGCGCTCTCCGAAGGGCTGACCTGCCTCCCGGATGCCGTGCCCGCCCTGGCCCAGGCCGGCCGGCTGGCGGGCGAATTGACCCGCACCGGGCAGGATTTTGGCCTGTTGGCCGAATTTTCGACCCACGGCGGGCTGGCCTTCCTGGTGGAGCGGGTCTAAATGATTCACACCATCTATCTTTCCCTCGGCGCCAACCTGGGAGCGCGCCTGGCCAACCTGCGCCAGGCCGCCCATCTGCTCGCGCCCCAGGTGCGCGTCACCCGCGTCTCGCCGGTCTACGAGACGGCTCCCTGGGGCCATCGCGACCAGCCTAACTTCCTCAACCAGGTGGTCGAAGCCGAGACCGAGCTGGAGCCCGCCGCCCTGCTCGCCCTCAACCAGCACATCGAGGCAGAACTGGGCCGCGTGCCCACCTTCCGCAACGGCCCACGCGCCATCGACATCGACATCCTCTTCTATGACCACGAGATCGTCGACACCGCCGGTCTGCACATCCCGCACCCGCGCCTGCCCGGACGCGGCTTTGTACTCGTGCCGCTGTGCGACCTGGCCCCCGACCTCGTCCATCCCGAGCTGGGGCTCAGCGCCGCGCAGATGCTGGATCAATCCGGGCGCGAGGGCGTCCATGCCTACAAACGCCTGGCCTTCGGCGCAAAGACCTACGTGATGGGCATCCTCAACCTCACCCCCGACAGCTTCTCCGGCGATGGCCTGCTGCAAAACGACGACCCGCTGCAGGCTGCTCTCGATCAGGCCCGCCGCTTTATCCAGGCCGGGGCCGATATCCTCGACATTGGCGGCGAGAGCACCCGTCCCGGCGCCCAACCGGTCAGCGCCGAGGAAGAACTGGCCCGGGTGGCGCCCCTGGTGCGCGCCCTGGCCGAAACCAGCGAGGTGATTCTCTCGGTGGATACGTCCAAGGCCAGGGTAGCCGAACAGGCTCTGCTGGCCGGGGCCGATTGGGTCAACGACGTGTGGGGGCTGCGCGCCGACCCGGGCATGGCAGCGGTCGCCGCCGCCTACCGCGCCCCCTTGATCCTTATGCACAACCGCAGCAAACCGGCCAACGCCGATCTGCAGGAACGTCTCGGCGGGCGCTACGTGGGCATGCAGTACGCCGACCTGCTGGGCGAGGTCAAAGCCGAGCTGCTGGAGAGCGTCGGGCTGGCCCGCCGGGCCGGGGTGGCCGATGACGCCATTTTCCTCGACCCGGGGATTGGTTTTGGCAAGACCGTCGAGCAGAACCTGGAATTGATCGACCGCCTGGGCGAGATCCGCGCGCTGGGCTACCCGCTGCTGCTGGGCCCCTCACGTAAATCCTTTATCGGCTACACCCTCAACCTGCCCCCCGAGCAGCGCCTGGAGGGCACCGCCGCCGCAGTGGCGCTGGGGATTGCCCGCGGCGCCGATATCGTCCGCGTCCACGACGTGGAATTCATCAGCCGCGTGGCGCGCATGGCGGATGCCATCGTCCGCCGCCCGGCCTCCCCACAGCCACATGCCTGACCCCGCCGACAGCCTGCGCCGGCTGCTCTCCGCCGAAAACGCCCCGCTGGACCTGGCCTTGCTCGCCAGGCTGGCCGGCGAGGTGAACGACTCGGCCAATCCGCTGGCGATCGATGACTGCCTGGCGCAGCTGGAAGAGCTGGCCGCCGGGAGCGAAACCGGCGGGCAGGGTTCCGCCGGGCTGTGGCTGGCGCTTGGTCTGCTGCGCCAGAGCGCAGCGGATTTCCCTGCCGCGCGGGCCGCATTTGAAAATTCCCTGGCCCTCGCCCCCAGCGCCGCCGCACAATACCAGCTTGCCATGCTGCTCAAAGACCTGGGCGAGCTCGGCGATGCCGAACCCCTGCTGCAGGCCGCGCTGGATGCCGACCGCGCCGCACTCGCCGCCGGTACCCAGCCCAACAACCCAGACGGGCGCGCGCTGGCCCGCGACCTGGGCGGGCTGGGCCTGCTGCGCCAGGAGCAAGGCCGCCTGGATGACGGGCTGGCCGCCCTGGAACAGGCCGCCGTCTTGGCCGCCCAGGCCACCCCGGAGGATACCACCCTGGCTGCCGCGCTGGAGAATACCCTGGGCAGCCTGCTGCGCGACCTGGGCCGCCTGGATGAAGCCCTCGCCCATCACCGCCGCGCCCTGGCCCAGGATGAAACCCAACTGGGCGCAGACCACCCGGCCGCCGCGCGGGACGCCAACGACCTGGCCGTGGCGCTGCTTTCCGCCGGGGAGACGGCCGAAGCCCTGGCCCTCAATCAACGCGCCCTGGCGGCCGACCGGCGCATATTCGGTCCCAGCCACCCCAACACCGCCCGCGACCTGGCGAATCTCGGCGAGATCCGGCGCACCCAAGGCGATTACCCCGCCGCGCTGGACGCCACCCGCCAGGCCCTGGATTGTTTCGCTGCCCATTTTGGCAAACGCCACGCGCTGGTAGGCTCGCTGTGGAATAACCTGGGCCACACCTACCAGCAAATGGGCCACCTGGACGAAGCCCTCAATGCTTTCAACCAGGCCATGGTGATTTTGCAGGGGCGCTACGGGCCTAATCACCTCTCCGTCGGGCTGGTCTATGGCAACATCGGCGCGATCATGCAAATGCAGGGCAAGCTCATCGCCGCGCGCGTCTCCCTCGACCACGCCGTGCGGGTTTGCGAGCTCGCCCTGGGGCACGAACACCCCACCGTGGCTACCCTGGTCAGCAACCTGGCCGAGGTGCTGCGCCAGAGCGGCGATCTGCCCGGGGCCAAAACGGCGGCGCTGCGCGCCCTCTCCATCGACCTGGCCTTGCTCGGCCCTGCCCATCCCAACGTGGGAGTGCGCTACGCCAACCTGGGGCGCATCCACCAGGCCCTGGGTGAGCAAAGCCAGGCTGAAGAATGCCTGCGCAAGGCGTTGGAAATCGACCTGGCGCATTTTGGCGAAAACCACCAGCGCACTGCCAGCCGGCTCAACGGCCTGGGCGTGGCGCTGCGCGAACAAGGCCGCGCCGCCGAAGCCCTGCCCCTGCTGGAACGCGCCTTCGCTTCCGGCCGCCAGGTCTTCAGCGCTCAGCCGGTGGAGGTAGCCAACATCCAGACCAACCTGGGGGTAGTCTGGCAGGATCTTGGACGCCTGGACGAAGCCCGCGACGCCTACCGCCAGGCCCTGGCCCTCGAAGAAAACGCCTTGGGCCGCGACCACCGCCAGGTGGGTCTGCGTCTCAGCCTGCTGGCCGGGTTTTACCAAGGGATGGGCGACGAGTCAACCGCGCGCGAAATGCGCAAACGCGCTCTCGACATCCTTTCAGCCAGCCTGCCGCCCCACCACCCGCGCATCCAGGCCCTGCGCAAAGCCCTCGAAGCCTGACCCCAGGCGCGGCTCTGCCCCGCTTTGCAGGCCCGGCATGATTTTTGACGCAATTTGTATGACAACTTCCTGAGACATATCACACCCGATTGGCGATATTCATCCATTGTCATCTCCATGTAATTTTGTTATCGTATATTTAGTTTGTAAGGACGGGTGGAGGAGCATGTGAGCTTCCGAACCGAACAAAAGGCTGAGAAGAGCGGGCACGATCCGATGTGCCCGCTTTATTTTTTTCTCAGCACAACCGATTATTTTATCAATTCACAGGAGTGAACCCGAATGGCAGGACAGACCAACGCTTTTGAGATGGCTCAGCGGCAGTTCGACCACGTCGCCGGCCTGCTCAGGCTGGACCCGCAGGTGGCTGAAATCCTGCGCTGGCCGATGCGCGAATTCCATTTCCGCATCCCCGTGCGCATGGATGACGGCAGCATCCGCGTTTTTGAAGGTTTCCGCGTACAGCACAACGACGCGCGCGGACCGAATAAAGGCGGCATCCGTTTCCACCCGGCCGAAACGGTGGACACCGTGCGCGCCCTGGCTTTCTGGATGACCTGGAAATGCGCCACGGCAGACCTGCCGCTGGGCGGGGGCAAGGGCGGGGTCATCGTCGACTCGGCCACCCTCTCGACCGCGGAAAAGGAACGCCTGTGCCGCGGCTATATCGACGTGATGTGGCGCAATCTTGGCCCACGCATTGACGTCCCGGCCCCGGATGTCGGCACCACCCCGCAGATGATGGGCTGGATGATGGACGAGTATTCCAAACGGGTCGGCCAGTATACCCCGGGTGTGATCACCGGCAAACCCCTTGGCGGCGGCGGGTCTCTCGGCCGCACCGAAGCGACCGGCCTGGGGGTGATCTACACCGTGCGCGAGGCGATGAAACACCTCGGCATGGACCCCTCCAAGAGCACCGCGGCCCTGCAGGGTTTTGGCAACGTCTCGCAATACGCGGCGATCGGTTTCAACGAGCTGCTCGGCGGCAAGGTGGTCTGCGTTTCCTATTGGGACCGCGACGACCGCTGTTCCTACACCGTCTCCAAAGCCGGCGGGATCGACCCCCATTTCCTCATGTCGATCACCGACCAGTACGGCTCGATCAACAAAAGCAAAGCCACCGAAGCCGGATATAAAATCGAAGACGGTGGTGAATGGATCCACAAAGAGGCCGATGTGCTCATCCCCGGCGCCCTGGAAGGCCAGATCAACGCCGATTCGGTCAAGAACGTCCACGATCGCGTCAAACTGGTAGCGGAAGGCGCCAACGGCCCTACTACCCCCGAAGCCGACGAAGTCTTCAAGAGCCGCGGCGTGTTCGTCATTCCCGATTTCCTCTGCAACGCAGGCGGGGTGACCGTGTCTTACTTCGAGAGCGTGCAGAACGACATGAACTTCTACTGGTCCAAGGAAGAAGCCCTCAGCCGCCTGGACAACAAAATTACCGTGGCTTTCCACGGCGTGCTGGATATGTCGCTCAAACAGAACGTGTGCATGCGCGATGCCGCCTACATGGTCGCCATCGACCGGGTGGTCAAAGCCATGCAGCTGCGCGGCTGGGTCTAATCTTTATCGCCGGTTCGCGCCAAAACGCAGCGGACAGGTAATTTTTTACTGGTTTGTATTGGTAACCCACCAATGGGCGGGCCTGGCGCCTGCTCGTTGGTGGGTTACCCTTCATTTTTTTTGCTGGAAGGACCACCTTCGTTGGAGCACAGGATTTCAATATGACGCCCCCTTCCCTGGAAATCATTACCGACAGCACCTGTGATATTCCCGCCGACCTGGTGCGGCAGCATGCCATCCACGTCCTTCCGCATGTGGTTGTGTGGGGCGAAGAGCAGTTCCGCGACCGGGTGGACATGCAGCCCGAGCAGTTTTATCAGCGCCTGGAAAGCGATCCACGCTACCCCAGCACGGCGCACGCCACTCAGCTGGATTTCGCCAACGCCTACCAGGCCGCGGCGCAGCGCGGCGCGAACGAAGTGCTGGCCCTCACCGTCAGCAGCGCGATGAGCGGCACCTACAACTCCGCGCGCCTGGCCGCCGCCCAGGCGCCCATCCCCGTACACGTGGTCGATTCACACGGCCCCACGATGAGCCTGGGCTGGCAGGTGCTGGCTGCCGCCCGTGAGCGGGATCAGGGCCGGCCCCTCTCCGCCATCCTGGAAAAAATCGAGCAGGTGCGCCAATCTCTGGCCCTTTTCGTCGCCATGGATTCGGTCGAATACCTGCACAAGGGCGGGCGCATCGGCAACGCCAAACACCTGCTGGGCTCTTTGCTCAACATCAAACCGCTCATCCGCGTCGACCACCAGAGCGGGCTGGTCGAACCGGCCGGCACCGCCCGTACCCACAAAAAGCTGGTGGAAATGATGCTCGAACAGTTTTTTGGCGAATTGGATCGCAGCAAACCGCTGCACGTGGCGGTTTTGCACGGCAACGCGCCCGATGAAGCCCAGGCGCTGGCCGAACGCATCGACCGCGAATATTCCCCGCGCGAACTGCTGATTAATATCACCGGCCCGGTGCTGGGGGTCAATACCGGCCCGCGCGCCCTGGCGCTCAGCGGCTGCACCGATTGACCCGGCTAGGGCGAGGGCGGGTCCTCCAACCCATTGTGATCGATGATTGCCGGGGAAAACAGGCTGCACGGGTCCGGACAGGCGGTCAGCGGGTAGGGGGCCTTCCGGTCGAAGCGGTAGATTTGGCGGTCGGGAAACACATCCCGCGCCATCTGGTTGGAAGCCCAGCCGCCGTCGCGCACAAAGATCACCTGCGCGTCTGGCAAAACCGCCGGGTTTAACCAGCTCAAGCGGGCATAATCGGTCCAATAACCGGCCTCGACAAACACCAGGGCATGCTCTAAGTGCGCTGCCCACACAATCCGGGCGTCGGCGCGTGAAATATCATACAGGTTGCGCGCCTGCTCAAAATGGGGGAAGATCAGCGCCGCCGCGCTCCACACCATCCATACCGGCAGCAGCAGGCGCACTAACAACCGCGCCGCCGCCCACCGCTCCAGCTTGAGCAGCCCGCGCGCCGCCAGCAGCCACACGAAGGGCATCCCTTCGGCAAAATAACGCGGGCCATACAACCCGGCGGAACGCGTCCAATAGGCGGCATAGGCCAGCACCAGGGCGGCCGCCGGCAGGACCAGGAAGGCTTCGCGGAACGAGCGTTTCGGCAAGGCTAACCCCAACCCGCACACCAGCCACAGCGCCGGCAGGCCCCACCAGGCCGGCCAGCCCAACCCCATTTCTTCAAAGGAGATCAGGTCGGCGCGGATATTTTCCAACCCTTCGGCCAGGGTATGCCCGTTGCGGCCGATTTGCGGCCCAAAACCTACCACATCATACGACCAGTAGAATTGGTACGTGTTGCTCAGCGCGTTGCCTGTCGCCGCCCAGTTATAGACCGGCCAGATTAATGCCCCCAGCAGCAGCCCACCCAGCATACACAGACTGACGTTCAACCAGCGTCCGGGCTGGCGCACGGTATCTGCCAGCGCCAGCAGGGCAAAAGGCAGACCCACCGCCACCGCGGTCAGCGGGCGCACCGCCAGCGCCAGCCCGGCCATTGCACCTGCCGCCAGGGCGTAGCGCACCCCCAGCTCTTCGCTGCTGCGCCGGGCGCGAAAAAACGCCCAACTGAACCAGGTCAGCAGGGTCAGTCCGGCAATGTGCGGCAGGAAGGTCCCGGAGAGCATGACGAACATCGGCGAGACCAGCCCCAACCCGGCGGCCAGCAAGCCTGCCTCGGCTTCGAACAGGTCGCGCCCAAGGTGATACACCCCCAGCGTGCCCAGCACTGCCAGCAGCACGTTCACCAGCCAGGGCTGGCCCACCAGCGCCCCCACCGCCAGCAGGACGGCATAGCCGGGCGGGTATTTGCTAAAGATGTGATCCCCGAGGACAATCGTAAAGGGAATATCGAAGGCCTGTACAGGCTGCACCGCCTGGGCGGTCATATGCCCGGAGGCAAATACCTGCGCCTGGAACAACTGCGCATGCTCGTCCTCCAGGTGCGGGACGGCCTCATACACCCCCCAGGTGACCGCGGTGGTCAGAAGCGCGCATGCCGCACACAGCAGCGCCAGCCACAGGTGGGCGCGTTGGGTTGTCATCGGGTGGCCCGTCATGGCGTCGTCTCCCGTGCTTTCGGCTTACCGCCAGGCGCCAAACCGATGCCCTGGCTTATGCACCAATCATACCGCCAGAAAGGGATTTATGCGGGAACCGCCAATTGGGGGGTCCAATCCAAAATCAGTTGATCCAGTTGTGCGCCGGGAGCCAGCATCAGGGATGCCAATGAGCCCAAATCTACCCCACTGCGCACCAATTCGTGCACCGGGCGAGACAGCAGTTGATCGCCGATCACCACCCCACCCACCATGCGCCCCTGGTTCAAATACAGGCGCAGGCGCGAACCGTTCTTCAGGCGCTGCGCCACCATCGCCTCGGGATGCTGGCGCCAGACCTCGCTGTCGCCGCGCATAATCCCCGGTAAATCGTGATCGATCAAGAGCGCATCCGGTTTGGCCGCAATCTGGCCGACGATGGTGGTCACCAACCCCGCCAACCGGGTGACATTGAACGGCACTTCCTTGATATAGGCGCTCATCTGCCCGGCCATGCCGCTGCCCGCGGCCGTCCCCATTTCAATCGCGGGGTTCCACAGGCTGTCCAGCACGTATTCTCCCGAGCGAGGATCGAGCACCTCGGCCACGTCCCCCGCCGCGAAGATGTCTGGGTGGCTGGTTTGCAGGTAGGGATTGACGCGCACACCTCGCCCGACCTCCAGCCCGGCTTTTTCGGCCAGCTCCTTGCGCGGGCGGATGCCAATCGCCACCGCCACCAGCGCGCAGTCGAGTTTGAAATCTTCCTCGCCCTTGCGCGCGCGCACGCCGATCACCTGCCCGCCGCGCCCCAGCACCTCCACCAGGTTGGTATGGAAGTGAAGCTGCACGTTGTCATGCGCTAATAAATGCTCGATCAGGTGCGATTCGGTCTCGTCCAGCACCCCGCTCCAGAAACGCTCGCCGCGCAGGAAATAATGCACACGCATCCCGCGCGCCGCCAGGCCTTCGACCAGTTCCAGGGCGGTGATCCCGCCCCCCACCACCACCGCATTGCGCCCGCGCCGGGCCAGCTTGACGATCTTGTCGGCGTCGTCCATCGTGTCCAGCTTGACCACTCCCTGCAGTTCGATCCCGGGGGTGTCGGGCATCATCGCTTTTGCTCCGGCGGCCACCAGCAGGCGGTCGTAGGGCAGGTCTTTGCCGCTCTTCAGCATCAGGCGGTGGCCTTGCGGATCGATCCCTACCACCGGTTCAACATGCCAGCGCAGGCCAATTTCTTTCCAGTAGCGATTTTGGAAGGGGTAGAGCTGGTCGCGGGCGGCTTCGCCGGTAAGGTAATAGGCCAGCCCGGGCCGCGAATAATATCCATGCGGGTCGCCGGTGACCATCCACAACGCCCCGGAGGGGTCCAGGCTGCGGATCGTTTCGGCCGCCGCCACTCCGGCGGCGCCGCTGCCAAGGATTACATATCGCCGCATCAGGAACGCGCTCCCGCCGGGCGAGTTGCCTGCGGATCTACCTCGGCGGCGCGCCAATCCAACATCCCCGCCACGCCGCCGGCGAGCTCGGCGCGTTGAACCGCGCCGGGCCAATCCTGCGGTGAGTTTTTTTCAAAGCTCAACACACCGCGCGGGCAGCGCGCCACACATTCGCCGCAGGTCAGGCAGCGTTTATCGTTGACCGGTATGCCGCGCATGGCATGCGCGCGCACGTCGATGCCAATCGGGCAGTTATAGGAGCATATACCACACTGCACGCAGCGCCCCGGGGCCGGAACGACCTGCCCGGCCGCTAATATCTTGGTTTTCTTGCGAGGTTCAATAAAGAGTGAACGAAACATAAATTAATTACCTTTTCCCTTAGGATGGCAGTCAGCACATTGAGCAGAATAGTTCTTCACATCCTTGTGCTTATTATTCATTTGAGTCTGGTCATGGCAGCCAAAGCAGGTGTAACTGCTGCCCCCGCTCGGATGGCAGGTGGCGCAGTTGGCATTGGCGCCGCCGTGGTTCTGCGGGAAAGTATGGGTGAAGCTGGCCTGACCCCAACTGCTGGTATTGTGGCACTGCGAGCACTGGCCGCTGTAGTGGTTGGCGGGCTTATCCCCGCTGTGGCAGGACTGGCAGTCGGTCAGCCCGGTATGGCTGAAGGTCGCCTGGCTCCAGTTGCTGGTGTTGTGGCACTGCGAGCACTGGCCCGAATAGTGGTTGGCGGGTTTGTCTTTGGTGTGGCAGGAGGCGCAGTCGGTCAGCCCGGTGTGGCTGAAAGTCGCCTGGCTCCAGTTGCTGGTGTTGTGGCACTGCGAGCACTGGCCCGAATAGTGGTTGGCGGGTTTGTCTTTGTTGTGACAGGAGGCGCAGTCGGTCAGCCCGGTGTGGCTGAAAGTCGCCTGACTCCAGTTGCTGGTGTTATGGCACTGCGAGCACTGGCCCGAATAATGGTTGGCGGGTTTGTCCTTGGTGTGACAGGAGGCGCAGTCGGTCAGCCCTGTATGGCTGAAGCTGGCCGGCTGCCAGGCGCTCGTCTTATGGCACTGCGAACACTGACCGCTGTAGTGGTTGGCGGGTTTGTCTTTGTTGTGACAGGATTGGCAGTCGGTCAGCCCGGTGTGGCTGAAGCTGGCCTGCTTCCAGTTGCTGGTGTTGTGGCACTGCGAGCACTGCCCACTGTAGTGATTGGCGGGCTTGTCTTTGGTGTGGCAGGAGGCGCAGTCGGTCAACCCGGTATGGTTGAAGGTAGCGGGCTTCCAGGCGCTGGTCTTATGGCAAGTCGAGCACTGCCCGCTGTAGTGATTTTTCGGTTTGTCTTTGGTATGGCACGAGGCGCAGTCGGTCAGCCCGGTGTGGTTAAAGCTGGCTTGCTTCCAGTTGCTGGTGTTATGGCAAGTCGAGCACTGCCCGCTGTAGTGATTGGCGGGTTTATCCTTGGTGTGGCAGGAGGCGCAGTCGGTCAGCCCGGTGTGGTTGAAGCTGGCCTGCTTCCAATCACTGGTGTTATGGCAGGTGGAGCACTGCCCGCTGAAGTGATTGGCGGGTTTATCCTTGGTGTGGCACGAGGCGCAGTCGGTCAGCCCGCTATGGTCAAAACTCGCGGGCATCCAGGCGGAGGTCTTATGGCAGGTGGAGCACTGCCCGGCAAAGTGGTTGGCGGGCTTGTCTTTGGTGTGGCACGAGACACAGTCGCTCAGCCCGGCGTGGCTGAAGTTGGCCGGCTTCCAGGCGCTGCTGCTGTGACAGTTGGAGCACTGCCCGGCGAAATGGTTGGCGGGTTTATCTTTGGTGTGGCAGGAAACGCAGTCGGTCGCCCCGGCGGCCTGGTGATTGAAGGTCGCGGGTTTCCAGGCGTCGACGCTGTGACAGGCCGAACACTGGCCATCCCAGTGATTGGCCGGTTTATCTTTGGTATGGCAGGAGAGGCAGTTGCGCGTATCGACCACCTTGTGGTCAAACGTCGCCGGCTTCCAGGCATCCGTGGAATGGCAGTCCGAGCATTCCCCGGGGAAATGGTTATCGGGGGTCTCCTGGCTGTGGCAGGCGGTGCACTCCTTAGGGGTGCCCGCGTAAACCCCATTCGCATGGCAGTCGACGCAGTCCGCGGTGGCGTGCTTGCCGGTCAGCGGGAAAAACTTGTGCGCCGCGGCCACGCTCCCCGCCGGGAAGCGCACCATGCGCGGGTCCACGCTGCTGGTAAGGCTTGTGGTAGACACCGAACCGCCCGGCTTGGTGATGATGTGGGTGACAAAATCTCCATCCACCACGATCAGCGCGCTCAAGGGAATGGTGAAATCACCGGCGCGTGTTTTCAATTGGGTAATATGGTCGCTTAACGATTTAAATTGCTCCGCCACCTGCACCGGGGCATATTCCAGCTTGCCGATAGCTACCAGGGCGTCTCCCAGATCCGCGGCCATGCGCTCGCGCAGGGGTTTGCCGGCTTCATCCGTCAGATAGGTCATCCCGGCAGCAGCCTGGTCCATCTGCCACTGCATCGAATCGAGCACCACCAGTTCACTCGGCCCGCCGTTGGTCAGCCCCAGGTCTCGAATGCGCCGTTCGAGCAGATCCAGGCGGTAGGAGGCGTAGCGGAAATTGTCGGCAGTCACCGCCGCCATGCCTTCCTCGGCCAGATCCTGAACCGGAAACAGCGCCGTCCCGGCGTGCAGCGGCCCAACTGCTGCCAGCCCCACCGCCGCGGTCATCGCGGCTGAGACGGTCAGCAGTAAACTGGTGATGAAAATTAGTAGCTTAATACGCATTGTCCACCTCGGTTAAGGTACCGTTACCGGTTGGATCTTCCCATCCAGGTGACACGCCATACAGTCGTTGAGCGCAGCTTGATCCAGGTTGAGCCTGGCATGGCTCTTCTGGATCTCTTCGGGCTGATGGTCGTGGCAGATATAACAACTGTAGACCTGGTAGGGTCCGCTGTGGCAGGTGCTGCAGTCCGATTCGACCAGGGCGCCGTGGTTGAGTGGGAAGGCATGCTCCTTGAGCATTGCCGGGCTCCAGGCATCTGTGGTGTGGCAGTACTGGCATTTGGCGCCAAATAAACCGGCGTGGATTTCGGGTTCTTCGTGGCAGGCAAAGCACTCAGACGCGGTGCCGTGGAATTTCTGGTCGATGTGACATTTCTCGCAGGGTAAATCCGTGTGCTTGCCGTCGAGAACAAACACCTGGGCATGGTCAAAATTGCGCATGCGGTCGGCGCCGTCATGGCACTGCAGGCAGTCGCCGCCGTAATCGAGCTGGTGCTTTTCCATAAATGCCGCATCATGGTTGCTGTGGCAGGTGATGCAGTTCGGCAAGGTTGAGACGGGTGCCTGGCCGGTATGACAGTCGGCGCAAACCAGGGCTTTTCCGTCATAATTCTTTGCGTGGCGGTCGAGCACGAAGGTCGTCTGACTATGATCAAAAACCTGTTCCTTATATTTGGCCGGTTTCCAGCCCAAATCGGTGTGGCAGGCAATGCAGTCTTGCCCGAACATGCCGACGTGCTGAGCCGGCTCTTTGTGGCAGGAGACGCACTCGGCTTTGGCCTGATCGAAATGACCGTTGGTGTGGCATTTCGCGCATTCCAATTCCAGGTGCTTGCCTTCCAAAGCCAGGCGGGTTTTTGAGTGATCAAACTCCTCCAATGCTGCTTTTGTCGGGTCAAAGTCGCGGCCCTTGTGTTCTGCGTGGCAGCCCGCACATTGGGTCACATCTTCCAGATGACCGTGCGCGCCGCTTTTCTGATCGATCTGTTCGGCCACTTTTTTATGGCAGTCCAAACACAGCGGAGCCTGTCCACTGGTCAGGGGCTGGTGACACAAACCACAGTTATTCTCAAAATCGACATGGGATTGGTATCCCGCCAGCTCGACCCCAACCTGGCTCTTGGCGCTGACCGGACCCGGATTGAATATAGCCCCTCCGCTAATCAGGGTCGCGATTCCTAGACCCACGAAAAGGAGGAGGGCGATCGCGATGCTGAGTGTGGAGACAATGGGCGATCTCGGCGTACTATTAGGTTGCAAAACAAATCCGGTCCTTTCGCTGGCCTGGGTTCAGGTCGAACGTTACTAGATTAGTCGAATTTAATCTGCAAAGGTTACGACTCCAAAATTCTATCCAAATCTACGTTTCCAGCCTGGCTCCATTGGGCATCCAAGCGCACCGCTCAGGCGTCTTTTGCCTTCGCCACCCCGCCCGGAATCATCCTTGCGCGCCAAATCGGCCCTTTCTCCCGGCTGGTATCTGGCCGCGCCATCGGTATAATCAGGATATGCAACCTATCCCACCTACCCCGAGCCATTGATCCCCATGCCCTGGCAGCAGATCTACGACCCGCTTCACAACTCGCTGCTCTCCACCCTGGCGGCCTTTCTTCCGGCCGTCACCCTGCTGGTCTGCCTGGGGGTGCTGCGCATCAAAGCCCACCTCGCCGCCCTGGTTGGATTGGCCGCCTCGCTGCTGATCGCCGTGGCCGTTTTTGGCATGCCGCCGCTGATGGCCGGCGCCAGCACGCTGTATGGGGTGGCCTACGGCCTGCTGCCCATCGGCTGGATTATCCTCAACGTGCTCTTTCTCTACCGCCTCACCGAGGAAAAAGGCCTTTTCCGCGTGCTGCAGGGCAGCCTGACCAGCGTGACCCAGGACCGCCGCCTGCAGCTGGTGCTGGTGGCCTTTTGTTTTGGCGCGTTCCTCGAAGGCGCGGCCGGTTTCGGCACCCCGGTGGCGGTTTCAGCCTCGCTGCTGGTCGGGTTGGGTTTTCCGGCCCTGGCCGCGGCCGGCCTGGCCCTGATCGCCAACACGGCCCCGGTGCCGTTTGCCGGTCTGGGCACACCCCTGGTGGCCCTGCAGGCCGTCACCGGGCTGGATCTGCGCGCGCTCACCACCGCCGTGGCGCTCCAGCTCAGCCTCTTCGACGTGCTGATCCCCTTCTGGCTGGTGTGGGCTTTTTCGGGCTGGAGCGCTATGCTGGAAGTGTGGCCTGCCCTGCTGGTGGCCGGCGGATCGTTTGCCGCCGCCCAACTGCTGGTCGCCTGGCTGCACGGTCCCTGGCTGGTCAACATCGTCTCCTCGCTGGTTTCGCTGGCCGCGCTAATCTTCTTTCTGCGCGTCTGGCAGCCGCGCCAGGTTTGGCGCCTGGCCGGCGAAACGCCCGCGGCTGCCGAACGCCATGCACGCGGCGCCGTGCTGCGCGCCTGGACACCCTGGTTGATCCTCAGCGCCCTGATTCTGGTCTGGGGACTGCCGCAGGTGCGCGCCTGGCTGGATTCCTTCTCGCTGATCAAGATCCCTATTCCCGGGCTGCACCTGCTGGCCGTGCGTATGCCGCCCATTGCCGATCCGCCGCGCCCCGAGCCGGCCGTCTTTGACCTGGCCTGGCTCTCGGCCTCCGGCAGCGCCATTTTGCTCTCTGCCCTGGCCGCCGGGCTATGGATGGGCTACCGCCCGCGGGAACTGCTGGCCCGCTATGCTGTCACCCTGCGCCAGGTGCGCTGGTCGCTGCTCACCATCGCCGCCATGATGGCGGTCGGGTTTGTCGCCCGCTACGCCGGCCTGGATGCCGCTATGGGCCTGGCCTTCGCCCGCACCGGCGCACTCTACCCCTTCTTCGGGGTGCTGCTCGGCTGGCTGGGGGTGTTTATCACCGGCTCCGACACCTCCTCCAACGTGCTCTTTGGCAGCCTGCAGCGCATCACCGCCGAACGGCTGGGCTTCGACCCGGTGCTGATGTCCGCCGCCAACAGTTCGGGGGGTGTGATGGGCAAGATGATCAACGCCCAGAGTGTGGTGGTGGCCGGCACCGCCGTACGGTTGGAAGGCAAAGAGGGGGATATCCTGCGGTTTATCTTTTTTCACAGCCTGGCCCTGGCCGCGCTGGTAGGGTTGGTGGTCACTGCCCTGGCTTATCTCACCTGACCCACCTCCCGCGCCTCAGCGCCGGAAAGAGAGCGGTTCTATGCCCATGATCAATTACACCCGGGTGGTCGAGCTCAGCCACCCGATCCAACCCGAGATGCCCCGCTGGCCGGGCGACCCGCCTACACGGTTTGCCACCCTGGCGCGCATCCCCATCCATGGCTATTTCCTGCGCGGTGTGCGGTTGGGCGAGCACAGCGGCACCCACCTCAATGCCCCGGCGCACTTCATCCCCGGCGGGATGAGCGTGGATGCCATCCCCACCGAGCGCCTGGTGCTGCCCGCCGCGCTGGTCGATGCCCGCGCGCAGTGCGCCGCCGACCCGGATTTTGCCCTTTCGGCGGCAGACCTGCTCGCCTGGGAGAAACGGCATGGGGCCATCTCGCCCGGCTGTTTGGCGGTGCTTTACACCGGTTGGCAGGAGCGCTGGCCCGATTCGCGCCGCTTTCTCAACCCCGATTCCACCGGCCGACCGCACTTCCCCGGCTTTAGCCTGGAGGCTGCCCGCCTGCTGCTGGAGAACCGCGGCGCAGCCGGGTTGGGCAGCGACGCCCACGGCATCGAACCCGGGCTTGACGAGAGCTTCAGCGTCAACCACTATGCCCTGGCCCGCCAGGCCCTGGTGCTTGAGAACCTGGCCAACCTCGACCAGCTTCCCCCTTCGGAGCCACCCTGGTCATCGGCCGCCTGGCCCTGGTGGGCGGTTCAGGCTCGCCGGCCGCCGTGCTGGCCCTGCTGCCCTGACTATTCCTCATCCTGGTCGACCCACCGATGCGCATCCGGCGGTATGATCGTGTCCGTTTGCATCGCATTCATCCGACGCACAGCTTGCTTCTCGCCGGGAACACTGCTTTGCCGACTCTGTGCAGGATAGGTTGAGCGATTGACCAGGAGCGTTGACCATCTGCGAACCATCATTTTGCCATCAGGTTGGGTCTCGGGGAATCAGGGAAAGATACACGATAAAGTGTGGTCAACCCGCCGCCAAACCTATGGATGTAGACAGAAAACCACCAAATCCACCGTTAATATTTGTTAAGCAGTTGATAATTGACCTTTTGTTCGAATTGTAGATAATATTATTAACTATGCAGCCTGGTCTATACAACCACTTAAACCACTCTCACTCCCATCTCTTCATGCCGGTCGGCGACGGAATTTCCGCGCCGGCCGTTTGCGTTATATACGGGGCAAACAGGCTGCATGGGCGCCCCAACCCAGATTGGGGAACATCTCACGGTTTGTTATCGCCCTTATATCGAATTGAAAATTTTGGTTACCGGAGGAAGACGAAGCAGGAGGTTTATGCTCACGCTACGCTTTGATGGCATGTACCGTGCGCTGCCCGAAAGCAGCAGCCAGCGCGCCCACGCCGGGGTGATGTGCTACGGCTGGGTCATTGAACGCAACGGTCATCTGGTCGCCCGCGGCCACGGCGGATACGCCCGGCGCGAAGACGCCACCTCAAATATCGCCGAATATCTTGGGGTGATCGAAGGTCTCAGCGCCCTGGCCGATATGGGCTGCCAGGATGAAATCATCGAGGTGATCGGCGACGCGCGCTCGGTCATCGACCAGATGCAGGGCTTTGCCGCGGTCAATTCGCTCAGCACTCGCCCGCTCTACAAACGCGCCCAGCGCCTGGCCGCGCCATTCAAACATCTCACCTGGACCTGGACCCCGCGGCGCAAGAACCATGAGGCCGACCAACTTACCCGCCGCGCCATGCGCCAGATCTGCGCCAGCCCCACCCAGTTCCGCGCTGCACTGCGCGCGGTCGAAGATCCCTCGATCCCGCCCAACCGCTACAAGCACCTGTTCTCGCTGCTGGACCTGCGCATCTACCAGCCGCTGGGATTGAGCATCTGACCGCCTGATCTGCACGCGGTGAGAACCTGTCTGGAATCTGGCGTAACTTTTTGCGCCGATTGGCGACAAATATGATAGAGAAATGAGATAAAAATCATCCTCTCACCTCACACCAGCCTCCCCTTGCCGCGAAGGGGAGGCTACCTTTTATATCGCCGGCCCGGCTGATCTTGCCTTCTTTTGGCGCTTTTCCCGGTCAGTGGCCCGGCACTGTCCTACATTATGGACATAAATCACGTTGATTTTCATACTACTTTACGCTAAACTACTTATACAGCGTTCGTCTTTGGGGGAGCGGGCGGGGAGTTTGATTTTGGACGCCAGGTAAAACATCATAAACCCAACCTGATCCTGGATGGGTAGATAGGGGTCGCCCTTGAGCCCGATACTCTTTGTACTATCGGCACTCATTTCCCTTTTTTTTCTGAACGCAGTTTGGTCTCGAAGGCGACACCCCGGTTGGCGCATCTACGTCTGGATCCCAGGCATTATATTCATCTGGTGCCTGATCGAGCTTTGCCAGATTCTATTGGCATACCCTGCGCAACCGGTGGTGGCTTCGCACATCAAACTGGCCTTTTTGGCTGCCTTGCCCATGCTTGGGCTGGTCGGGATTCTCGACCAGAACCAGCGGCTCGCATTTCTGCAGCGCTGGCAGTTGGGCAGCATGATCGGCGTTCCCGCCGTGGGGATGGCGATGTCGTGTTTCATTCCGCCGGAGCCGGTGGGGCCGGGCAGCCTGGCATCTCGCCTGGGGCTGATCCTGCCCAACATCCACCCGGCCGCCTTCAGCCTGATCGTCATGTTCGCCCTGCCCCTGGCGCTCTTTACCGCCGTCTGGTTCATACGCGCCCAGTGGACGCGCATGACCATCTCTCGCCGCTGGCTGCTGGCAGTTTCGGCCGCCCTGCCATTCCTCACCATTCCCTTGTTCAGCTTTCTCTCCGGCAGCGCGGGTCTCAGCGCCACCCCGGTGGTGCTCAGTTTTAGCTTATTAGGTTTCTCGGCCGTGCTCCCCGAAAGTTCACCCAACCCCTCCAGCAGCGGTTTTGCCCAAGAAGGCAGCCTGTTCAACCGCCTGACCATCGGCATCCTGCTGATCGACCCATCCGGGCGCATCCTCGACATCAACGAGACCGCCGCCATGTGGGCCGGCATGGCCCGCCAGGGTTTGATTGGCCGCCCGATTTTCGATTTCAGCCGCACCATCGGGCGCATTTTGCTCGAATCCCGCCGCGGGGTAGCCCTCGACCAGGACGTCAACCTCGACCATTTTTCGCCGCCGCGCTACTGCCACCTGCGCCTCACCGAACAGCCCTGGAAAGGCGAACAGAGCGTTCGCCTGGTTTCGCTGGAAGATTTCAGCCGCTACGTCAAAGACCAATCCGATTTGCGCCGCGACCGCCTGCTGCTCGAAGCCGCCCTGCAGAACCACCAGAGCGGGCTGATGGTCACCGACCCCAATGGGCGCGTGGTCTTGCGCACCGATAACCTGCTGCAAACCTTCAGCCTGCCCGAACGCGCCTTCGATACCGGCCTGCTCGGCTGGCGCAACCAGATGGCCCTGGAGATGAAAGACCCCGCGCGCTTCCACCGCTTTCTCGACCAGACCATCCAGCAGCCCAGCGGTGAAACCCTGGAAATGCTCGAAATGGCCAACGGGCGCTGGCTGGAATGCCGCTCGCACACCATCACCCCCGCCGGCGGCGATACCCTCTTCCGCATCTGGTCGTTCACCGATTACACCGAGCAAACCCGCCGCGAATTGGAACTGGAACGCCTCAGCACCCACGACAGCCTGACCGGCGCGTATAACCGCGCTTATTTTGAGAATGATTTGCGCCGCCTGCGCCTGGCACGGCGCTTCCCGGTCAGCCTGATCGTCACCGACGTGGACGGGCTGAAGGCGATCAATGACCGCAACGGGCACCCAGCCGGGGATGAAATCCTGCGCCAGACTGCCCAGATCCTCGAGCGCGCCTGCCGTTCGGACGACGTGGTAGCCCGCATCGGTGGGGATGAGTTCTGCGTGCTGCTCAAACATGCCGATTTCCAGGCGGCCGAACACGTCATCGACCGGATCAACTCGCTGCAAAACCTCTACAACATCCGCCAGCCCGGACCCGAGCTTTCAGTGTCGCTGGGCTTCGCCGTAGCCAATAACCCCGCCGAACTGGATACCCTTTTCCAGCGCGCCGACAGTATCATGTACGCCGCACGGTATAAAAAACGGGCGGGGGGTACCCGCCCATTGGGCTAGCGTTCTCGATGGATTTTGCAGACCTGCCGGTTTGACCGGCGTCCGCGAGGCTAACTGCCCGCGCTCAGCTCAGAGGTGCAGTTTGGGCAGCGTGTGGCCTTAATCGGGATGGTCGAGTAGCAGTAGGGGCAATCCTTGGTGGTCGGGTCGACCACCGGGGCCGGTTTGGTGGTGAGTTTGTTGAAACCGCGCACCGCCAGGAAAATCACAAAGGCCACAATCAGGAAATCCACCACCGTCTGGATAAAGTTGCCATAGGCCAACACCGGGGCGCCGTCCTGTACTGCCGCCTCCAGGGTCGGGTAGCCCTTACCAGACAGGTCGATGAACAAATTGGCGAACTGCACCTGACCGAGCAGCAGGCCAATGGGCGGCATGATGATGTCGTTGACCAGCGAACTGATGATCTTGCCGAACGCCCCCCCAATGATCACGCCCACCGCCAGGTCAACCACGCTGCCGCGCATGATGAACTTTTGAAATTCCTTGAGCATCCCGAACCTCCCTTGGAAAAATTTTGATATCGACCATAAAAATTGTAAACCATCCGGCTTATACAAGCAAGCCGATTGGGGCCGCGCATACAAGGTCGGAGTTAAGCTGGCAAGGACGGCATTTCAATCGGGCCGGAGTAATCTCTCGCGTCCCACACCTGGGCCTCGATATAGCGCTCGGGGGCCAGCTTACCGTCGGCGTTCCACACCTGCGGCAGGCCAAATTCAGCCACCAGATCCGGCAGTTCGGCAAGGGTATAGACCTGCCCGCGGTAGGGTTTGCCGTCCTGGACGCGCATGGCCGGGAACAAATCGCCGTAGGTAAAGGAGACCGCTGCGGGGGTCACCCGGGCCAGCGCCACGCGCACTTCAGCCGCCTCGCGGTACCACTGGCGGCACCATTCACATTCCCCCAGCACAAAATAGAGCGGCCGCGCCCGCTGGGGCTGCCCACCTTTCAAGCAAAAGAGTTCGCGGATGCGTTCTTCCAGCTCAAAACGCACCCGGACGTAATCCGGCGCGCGCCGGCTGGCAAAGACGTCTCCCCGCTGCCGGATCTGTGCGAGCACCACTTCGGCCTGCTCCAACTCCAGGTCCGAAAGACTGCAGAACGGTCCGCGGGCGCGTTCATAATAATGGATCAGCGTATCTGGCAGCATGGCAACTCCTGCAGTCATTTTATATCAGCTCGCGTATAATCAGGGACAGATGGCTGAAACTCACCTGTATGCTCGCATTTATGCCGCCATCCGCCAGGTGCCACGCGGCCGGGTGGTCACCTATGGGCAGATCGCCCGCCTGATCGGCGGCATCTCTGCCCAGATGGTCGGCTTTGCCCTGGCGGCGCTGCGCACCCGAGAAAATGAAGAGCCGGTGCCCTGGCAGCGGGTGATCAACGCCCAGGGGAAAATCAGCCCGCACGGCTTTGGCTATGGCAGCGCCGTCCAGCGCGACCTGCTCGAAGAAGAGGGCGTGCATTTTGACGCCGACGACTGCGTGGATTTCTCGGTCTACGGTTGGCTGCCGCCCGCATAGCCCCACAAACCCGCGCCAACAGCCCCTTGACTTTCTTAAAAGCCGCCCCCCCCGCCTCGGTCGGCAGGGGCGGGGAAAAAGAAATTTTGGGGTATGGCGGCCCTTAAGGGCCGCCATACCCCAAACCCCGACTTTAAGACCTGAGGTTTCAAAAGGTCAATCGACTAAAAGAAAGCCCTGCAACAGCCTCCTTTTGTGCTTGACTCTCCCCTAAGGGGAGGGCATATACTCTTCACTGTTGAAGGCCTTCAACCCCTATCTCTCTGACCCGTTCGAAAAGGACCCACTGTGCTCAAGATTGGCGACTTCTCCCGGCTGGCGCACCTCACCGTGAAAACCCTGCGGCACTATGCCGAAATGGGCCTGTTCAAACCCGCCTGGACCGACCGCTTCACCGGCTACCGCTACTACAGCCTCGACCAGCTCCCGCGCCTCAACCGCATCCTGGCGCTCAAAGACCTGGGCTTTTCGCTGGACCAGATCGGCGAACTACTCGACGAAAACCTCTCGCTGGACCAGATGCGCGGCATGCTGCGCCAGAAACAGGCCGAGTTGGAAGTGCGCCTGCTGGCCGAAAAAAACCGGCTGGAGATGGTCGCGGCCCGCCTGCAGCAGATCGAGCAGGAAGGCAGCCTGGTGGGGGCGGACGTAGTGGTCAAACACATCCAGCCGCTGCCCATCGCCGCCCTGCGCGAGATCGCGCCCAGCGTCGAGCGCCTGCCGGCCTTCATCCACCGCATGACCGGCCAGCTCAGCGCCTGGCTGGAGCAGGTCAACCTGCACCCGGCCGGTCCGTGGCTGGTGCTGTATCCCGAGACCGAGTACCGTGAGCACAACATCCCGGTGGAGTTGGGCGTGATCTTGCCGCCGGACGCGCTGAGCAAGGGCGTGCCTGCCAATCGCGCCGGCTTTGAGCTGCGCCTGCTGCCGGCCGTCGAACAGATGGCCTGCCTGGTGCACGCCGGCCCGCAAGAAACCCTGGCCCAGGCGCACACCGGGCTCTACACCTGGATGGACAGCCACCGCTACCGCCCGGCGGGCGCGCCGCGCGAGCTCTACCTGCGCGATGAAACCAGCCTGCCGGCCGATCCATTCACCGGCGCGCGGCCGGCCGGTCAGGCTGCCCAGGTGATCGAAGTGCAGATCCCGGTCGAACGAACGGGCGCCGCCCTCAACCTGTCGAGTGATCAAGACCGAAAGGAAGCCTTCATGCAACCCAAGATTGTCAACCGCCCCGCCTTCACCGTCGTCGGTTACTGTTATCACGGCAACAACCAGAACCAGGAAATCGCCGCGATGTGGGGCAAGTTCACCCAGCGCCTGGACGAAATCCAGACCAACAACAGCCTGGAGACCTTTGGGGTCTGCCAGCTCCCTGCCGGCCTGCCCGAAGGCCATTTTGAATACGTGGCCGGGATGCAAACCGCCGAAGATGCCCCCGTTCCCGAGGGCATGGTCAAACGCAGCCTGCCCGCCTACACCTATGCCGTGTTCGAGCACGTCGGCCCGCTGGACAGCCTCGGCCAGACCTACCAGAACATCTTCCAGACCTGGCTGCCCCAGTCCGGCTACAAGCCCCTGGAAAGCGGCCTGGACATGGAAGTCTACGATGACCGCGTCTTCAGCGACTTCGCCCCCGATTCGATCATGTATATCTACGTGCCGGTGCAGTAAGCACAACCTATCGGGCCGCAGCCGGATCCGGCTGCGGCCTTTTTTTATTGGCGGCTCGTCCCGCAGACCAGGCCGTGACACAGGTCAATCACATCTAAATTGCTAGATGCATTTTCTGCGTTTTACCACTCCCCCCGGCCCCCTCTCCGCGGCAAAAACGCCGCGGAGAGGGGGAGGTAAGATTTTTCCGCGAGAATGCTGCATCCGCAGCATTCTCGCGCTCTTTTTTTATTCCCAGGCTTCAAAGGCGGCGTGGTGACAGCCATTTTTATAGGTTAAATGGTTGGGTGCGTTTGCCCTGGGCCGCAACACGCTCCAGGCGGCGGAAACTGGTCTACAATATCCCCATGAACTTCATATACTTTATCCCTGACGAACTGCGCGCCGAATCCACCGGCTGCTATGGACACCCGCTGGCTCAGACCCCCAACCTGGATGCCCTGGCAGCCCACGGCACACGTTTTGAGCAGTGCCACGTCCAGCATACCGTCTGCACCCCGTCCCGCTGCAGCCTGATGACCGGCTGGTACGCCCACGTGCGCGGCCACCGCACTCTCTGGCACCTGCTGCGCCCGGACGAGCCCAACCTGCTGCGCAGCCTGCGCCAGGCCGGCTATGACGTGCGCTGGTACGGCAAAAACGACCTGCTCACCAGTGAAAGCCTCGCCGCCAGCGTCAGCGAAGCGCGCACCCTCGGCAGCAGCCCGTTCAATTTCCCGGTGCTCTCCCCGCAGGACCCGCGCTACTACACCTTTCTGGCAGGAGCCTACGACCGCCCGCTGGAAGAGCACAGCGATTACGCCAACCTGATGGCCGCGGTGCGCTACCTGAAGTCCGGCCCGCAGCAGCCCTTCTTCCTCTACCTGCCCCTCACCCTGCCGCACCCACCTTACGGCGCGCCCGAGCCCTGGCACAGCCTGGTAGACCCGGCCGCGCTGCCCGCCTTGCGCCCGGCCGATCTGCCCGGCAAGCCCGAGCATTTCGCCCGCATCCGCGCCAGCCGCCGCCTGGAGGCGCTGGACGACAGCCTGTTCCGCCAGCTCAACGCCATCTACCTGGGCATGACCACTTTTATCGATCATCTCCTCGGCCTGCTGCTGGATGCGCTTGCCGAGTCTGGCCTGGAAGAGGAAACCGCCGTCTTCTTCTTTTCCGATCACGGCGATTATGCCGGCGATTACGGCCTGGTGGAAAAATGGCCGTCGGGCCTGGAAGACGTGCTCACCCGCGTGCCCCTGGTAGCGCGCATTCCCGGGGGTGCGGCGGGGCATAGCGTAGGCGAGCAGGTCGAGCTGTTCGACGTGATGGCCACCACCCTCGAGCTGGCGGGCATCCCTGCCGGGCATACCCACTTTGCCCGCAGCCTGCTGCCGCAACTGGGCGGGCAGCCCGGCGACCCGCAGCGCGCGGTTTTCGCCGAAGGCGGTTACGCCCGCCACGAAGCGCACTGCTTCGAAGGCGACCCGCAGCGCGATGCACCCTTTGCCACCGATCCACTGCAAATCTATTATCCCAAGGCCCAGGTCCAACAGGATTACCCCGAACTCGGTCGGGCGCGCGGTGATGGTGCGCACCCCGGCTCACAAACTGATCTACCGCCCCACCGGGGTCAGCGAGCTGTACGACCTGCAGGCCGACCCGCGCGAGCTCCACAACCGCCACGGCGACCCGGCCTATGCCGCCAGGCGCCAGGCGCTCGAAGCCAGGCTGCTGGCCTGGTACACCCAGACCAGCGATGTCGTGCCTTTTGAAATTGATCCGCGGGGTTGGTAATGGGCAGCGCCCTGGGGGCGGCTAATCTCTGCCGTTTTCAGGCAGCAGCCGCCGGCCCGAAAGAAGCAGCTCGGTGAGGTTTTCGGCCGGTTCGGGATGGGCCATCAGATAACCCTGGGCTTTTTCGCAAGATTGGTCGAGTAAGAAGCGGAATTGGCCTTCGGTCTCCACCCCTTCGGCGACCACATCCAGCTGCAGCACGTGGGCCATCACGATCATCGCCGAAACAATCGCGGCGTCATCCCGGTCCTGGATCACATCCTTGATAAAGGTGCGGTCGATCTTCAGACAGTGGATCGGCAGGCGCTTGAGATAGGCCAGGGATGAATAGCCGGTGCCAAAATCGTCCACTGAAATGGTCACCCCCATCTCCTTGAGACGCTCCAGCGCCGCCAGGGTCAGGTCGATGCTGGCCGCCATTTCGCTTTCGACCACCTCAATCTGGATCGCGCTGGGCGGAATGCCTGCCGCGTACAGTTCGCGCTCGAACAGATCCCAGAAACCACTTTCGGGCAGGGTGCGTGCCGAGATGTTGATCGCCATGCGCAGCTCGGTGAGCCCCTGCGCACGCCAATCGCTCAATTGGTTGAAGGCCTTGCGGAAGAGCACCTGGTTCATCGCGTTCATCAGCCCGGCTTCTTTGAGTACATTGATAAACACTTCGGGCAGCAGCAGCCCCCGTTCGGGGTGCTGCCAGCGGATCAACGCCTCCAGCGCGGTCACCTTGCCGTCGAAAAGAGAGACAATCGGCTGGTAGTAAACGATCAATTCATCCCGCTCCAGCGCGCGGCGCAGATCATTTTCCAGGTTAAGCCGCTCCAACGCGTCGCTGTGCATCCGGGTATCAAAGATGGTGTAATCGTTCTTCCCGCGGTCTTTGACTGTGTACATGGCCATGTCGGCATTGCGCAGCAGTTCTTCGCCGCGCATCAGGTGGGTGGTGGTGGCAATCCCGATGCTGGCGGTCAGGAAAAGGGTGTGCTCTTCCAGATCGAACGGCCGGCGAATATCCTCCAGGATGCGCTGCGCCACCCGCACGGCTTCTTCGGTGGTGTGCAGGTCTTCGAGCAGCACGCCAAACTCGTCGCCGCCCAGGCGCGCCACAAAATCGTCGCCGCGCAGCACCATGCGCACCCGTTCGCCCGCCGCCACCAGGATGCGGTCGCCGTAGGGGTGATCGTAGCTTTCGTTGATCAGTTTGAAACCATCCAGGTCCATGAACAGCACCGCCACCTGGCTGACGCGCTCTACTTCAAGCAGGGCCATGGCCTGGTTCAGGCGTTGATTGAAAAACACCCGGTTGGGCAGTTGGGTCAGCGGATCGTGGAGCGCGTCATGCGCCAGGCGCTCCTGGTTCTCCTTGAGCGCCAGGGTGGACGTTTCCAGCGCGCGAATCGTCTCGTTGATCCCCCCGGCGAGATTGGCCAGTTCGTCATCCCCCGGCAGGTGGATGCGCTGGGAAAAATCCTGCTCGCGGCGAATCCGCTGCATGCCCCCCGACATTTCTTTCAGCCGGCCCATCACCTCGCGGTCCAGGCTGCGCGAAACCACCAGGGCAAAGAGGAGGAAGGCCGCCAGGGTCGTCCCGGTAAAAATAAGGATGCCCAGACGTCCCTGGTTATAGCTGTCGCGGACAGCACTCAACCGCAGCAGCGCCCCCGGGCGGCCGAAAAGATCGTCGATCAGCGCGTAGCCTGCCAGGCTGCTGCCCACCGGCCGGATGACCACCGCCGGGCCCAGGCGCAGCGCGGGGAGCGCCGCGGCCGCGTCAGCAGGCAGGTCAGGCGCGCCCACCGGGAAAACCTGCAGGGTGCCGGCGCCTTGCGCCAGGCGGTCCAATTCGCCCTGGTCCAAGGCCCGCGCCGCCAGCAGCCAGCCGCCTGGCTGACCGGGCAGCGGGCCAAACGCGCCAATCCATACGCCGTCAGGGAAGATCAACAGCCCGGCCGGCTGCCCGGTTTGCCCATCCACCGGCAGCTGCCCCGCGTAGCTTTTCAGGCGCTCCGCCCAGGCAACGGGCCGGCCGCACCTCTTTGTGTAACGAACAGCACCTCGCCACTGGGGGAAAGCCCCAACAGCAGGTCCAGGCGCTGGTTTTCAAGGATATCAGCACTCGGTTGGGCTCCCCCCGCCGCGGCGTCCAGCAGCGCTTCATCTGCCGCGATCCGCCGCAGGTCGGCAATCTCCTGGTCCAACCCCATCAGGCTGCTGTGCACACCGCCGCGCATCGAATTTTCTTCCAGGCGGGCATAACCCGGCAGCAGAATATAGACACAGGCGGCCGCAATTACCCCAATCAAGAAGATGGTGGTGATGAACAGGGTGAGGGTGGTTTTCCTGCGGATCGAAGATACCTTGGTAAGCATTGAGCGGCGGGTCCCTGGTTGCGGAATTGCGCGGCTGCGCCGGATGAAAACAATTTCCGCGCAGCTTGCGATCAAGACGTTGCATGAATCAGACCAGCCCTTAACCCAGCCTCTCCGCTCTCTGGCCCGGATGGTGAGTCCAGGGCGATTGCAAAAAACATTCGTTTTATACAAATAATGTCACCTACCCCTAAATCCCCTGCCCTCGAGGGCGGGTAAACAGAAAAGTATGGTGTATGTGTGCGCTTTCGCGCACACATACACCATAAAACTATTTTCTTCCTACGTCGTAGGCACAGACGCTGTGTGTACACCCGTAAATATTTATAACTGCAATCGCCCGGATGGCGCGGCTCTCCCGGCCGATTAACAGATTACCCCCTGGCTGTGATATATTATTTTAATTATCGCTATGGCAAACTGGTCAATTACTCCTTTTTCGGTATTCCAGGGGCTGATTTCCATCTTTACCCTCTGCCTGGCCCTGGTTGTCTGGCAGCGCCGCGGGATTCCTGGCAGCCAGCAGCTCTCCTTCATGCTGCTGGCCGTTACCGTCTGGACATCCATGACCGGCCTGGACACCGCCTCCATCCCCATCGAGCAGAAAATCATCTGGTCCAAAATCCAGTACCTGGGGATTTGTTCGTGCCCGGTTTTCTTCTTGCTCTTCATCCTCGAATATACCAACCAGGAGCACTATCTCTCGCGCACTCGCCTGGCGCTGCTGTGGCTGATTCCCGTGTCCACCGTCGCCATGGCGGCCACCAATGAACTCCACCACCTCATCTGGACTTCCTTCACCCCCATCCCCGGCAGCCACCTGGTGATCTACGGCCACGGCTCGTGGTTCTGGCTGTATGCCATTTACGCCTACATCCTCCTGGTGCTCTCGATTTTCCTCTTGATTCGTGCTCTGCTGCGTTACCCCAGCTATTACCGCCAGCAGTCCTTCCTGCTGGTGATCGCTACGATCTTCCCCTGGTTTGGAAATTTCGTCTACATCGCCGGTTTGGCCCCCGGATTCGACCTGACCCCCACCGGGTTTTCCGTCACCGCGCTGTTTCTAACCTGGGCCATATACCGTCAGGGGCTTTTCGACCTGGCCCCGGTGGCCCGCGAACACGTGCTCGAATTCGATGGAGGACGGCTTGATTGTCCTGGACAACCGCAACCGGATTGTGGATCTAAACCTGGCCTCCGAACGCATCCTTGCCATGGTTTTCCAGGGCCGCGGACGCCCGGCGAGCAAATGGGTGGGGCAAAACATCAACCACGTCGTCGCCGGTTGGACCGAACTACAGCCCTATTACCCCTTTCTGGAAGATGCCCGCCATGAAATTCCCCTGGATACCGCCACCGGCCGCCAGTTCTTTGACCTGCGCGTTACGCTGCTGTCTCGCCAATTGGGCCACCGCACCGGCAAGCTGCTCCTGCTGCACGATATCACCCATCACAAGCGCGTCCAGCAAGAGGCCTTACGCGCACGCGAGGTAGCCGAGGCGCTGCATGCCACCAGCAATGCGCTCAGCACCGCGCCCAACTTTATGCAAAGCCTGGAGCAGGTCATCGATCATATCTTGCGGGTGATCGTCTGCGACGGCGGCGCCTTTGTCCTGGGCGAGAACGGCGCCCTGGAATTAAGCGCCTTACGCGGGCTGAGCCTGCCTCACGGCCAACCGGTCTTTACCCACCCCACACCGGCCGCTGCTGATCCCCAGGATTTAAGCCTGGTCGAAAAATCCATCACCACCGGTCTGCACGCCGCAGATGCTACAATTCTGATCTGCATGACCGCTCCGGTCATCTACCAGGCCCAGCTCTCCGGGATGCTGGTGCTCTTTCGCCGCTCTTCGATCGCCTTCACCCCCGAAGAGGAGCACATTGCTTCCAGCCTGGCCGCGCAGGTATCGATCTCGCTGGCCAATGTGCGCATGTTTGAGCAAATGCAGGCGATGGCCGCCACCGACAGCCTGACCGGGTTGAACAACCGCCGCCACTTCTTCGACCTGGCCACCCACCTGATGGATCATTCCATCCGCTACCAGGAAACCTTTTCGGTGATCATGTTTGACCTGGATAACTTCAAACATGTTAACGATACCTACGGCCATATTGCCGGCGACGAAGTGCTGCGCACCCTGGCTACCCTTTGCCTTCGTTTGATCCGCAAAGTAGATATCATCGCGCGCTACGGCGGGGAGGAATTTGTCATCGCCATGCCGATGGCCAACCTTTCGCAGGCCAGCATGATCGCGGAACGCCTGCGCGCCGAGGTGGCCAATACCAATTTTTCCTACCACAATCAAGCCATCCGCATCACCATCAGCCTGGGCGTGTCTGCCTATAAACTTAAGGAAGACACGCTGGAAAGTGTGCTGGAACAGGCCGATCAGGCCCTCTATCAGGCCAAACAAGCAGGACGTAACTGTGTGCGAAACTATTCATCCCCCATCTGATACTGAGCAGGCCTGGTTTCACGGCTCTCCGTTCAAGCTGACCTGCCTGCGCGCGGGCAGCACCATTACCCCGCAGCGCGAACTGGCGCGCGTATTCTCGCATAAGCCGCCCGTCGTCTCGTTGGATGAAACCGAAGACGGCCTGGCGCTGGCTCACAACGGCGAACTGCCCGGGTTTTTATACGCCGTCGAAGATGTCCACGCGGAGGACGTGTACCCGCACCCCAATTCTCACATGCCGCCCGGCCTGGAGTGGCTGACCCGCCGCGACCTGCCATTGCGCCTGCTATCCACCACCCAGGTGCGTCCCGAAGAATACCTCACCCCGGATGATATCCAGCGCCTGATCGGCGGAAAGCAGTAATTGACCGAAAGTCGGGTTACCGACGATTGTCTACGCACGAATATAAATTAGAGCGATTGGAGTAGATCGTCCAGGATCGGAAATGGTACACTGGGAATGTTCTAAAATTCAAGATGTGACTGAAAACTTACAAAATTGAAGTAGAACAGGGAGAAAATGATGGCTAAGGGCGACGAAATGCTTTCTTCCGACAGTGTCCGAACTCTTCCACTACGCGAGCGGGTCGGTCTCGTGATTAATACCGGAAGTGCAAAGAACGCCATTCAAGCGATCATCGACGCTGAACAGGCTGGTGTACGGCAGATTTGGACAACCCAAGGGCCGACATCGATGGATGCGCTGACGATCTACACCCTCGCGGCTGTGCAGACATCCACAATTCGGCTGGGAACCTCAATTCTCCCAACCTATCCGCGCCACCCATTAGCTGTGGTCGCTCAAGTGCGAACTTTTAATGAGTTGGCCCCTGGCCGCCTTCGCCTGGGTGTTGGTACAAGCCATCGCCCAACGATTGAGGGGATGTATGGGATCCAAATGACGGAGCCGTTGGTGCACTTGCGCGAATATGTCAGCGTACTGCACTCGGCGCTTTGGGAAGGAAAAGTCGATCATCAAGGACACTTCTTTCATGTCAGTGCCAATCTCCCGCCCACAGGTCAGATTCCAATCCTGACTGCAGCGCTGGGTAAAAGCGCATTTCTGGCAGCCGGAGAGTTTTCGGATGGCGCACTCTCTTGGGTTTGCCCAATTCCCTACCTCATGCAAAGTGGGCTTCCTGCGCTCAAAGAAGGCGCCGAGAAGGCTCAACGCTCAGCACCGCCGCTGGTAGCGCATATTCCTGTCGTCCTGGACGATGATCGTCAGACCGTTCTCGCCGTGGCTCGTAAACGATTGGGCTATTATGGCAAACTGCCTTTCTACCGGCATATGTTTGCTGAAGCTGGTTATAACCTGCCCGAAGATGGCACGCTTCCCGATGATCTGATCGATAACCTGGTGGTGTCTGGCGATGAGCAGGCCATCGTTACGCGTCTGGTCAGCTTATTAACCAATGGGTTAGATGAACTGAATATCTTGCTCGTTCCGGTCAAGGATGAAGCTCAGGAGTGGCTCCAATTGGCTCGTTTGCTTGGACAGCTCTAAGACATTCAGTGCTTGAGAAATCTAAGCCACGTGAATTCGGGATAACCATCCCACCCCCACCCCGCCCCTCGAGGGGCGGGAAAGACAAAAAACTTGAGAGATTCGACGGCACTTGGTGCCGTCGAATCTCTCAAACTCTCATGGTTTTCCGGATGGGGTGTTTGGGCTCTACTCCGAACTGACGTTTAGCCATAAAACTCAAGGCCAAAAACCGCAGCAGTGCATGACACCCCAGCATGTTCAGCACCCACTTTGCAGTGGTCAAAAGTCGCCCGTGGTCTAGTCATCGGCCTGATTCCCGGTTGGTATGGCACGGTTTATTGCCTGACCTGAACGTCGGGTTACTGATGTTGGTCTACCCACGAGTGATAACGAAACAGCCCGAAAATTTTTCCGGGCTGTTTTGAGCTTGAATATATCTTGGTTATCGAGAGACGGCCGGCACGATGACCACGGCCATTTCTTGCGAGTCCCTGACCACATTCACCTGCCCCACCGTCTGCGGCCGGTCAAACGGCCCCAGCCATTCATCGTCTGCGGCCGGTGGAGAAAACTCCCTCGGCTTCAGGCCGCGCTCGCCAATCAGGGCCATGTTTTCGCTGCGCACAGTCACCCGGCGTCCATCGTCGGCGGCCGGAGTGGTGGCCAACCCCGCGCCGTTAAAGGCTAACAGGTTGGCAGACAGCCCATAGACCAGCATCACCGCCATCA
This sequence comes from uncultured Chloroflexia bacterium, assembly GCA_963752685.1. Lineage (GTDB taxonomy): Bacteria > Chloroflexota > Anaerolineae > Anaerolineales > Anaerolineaceae > Anaerolinea. Next base: position 506,868 of record CAVVZR010000001.1, read on the forward strand.
ACGCCCAGGCGGCGCTGCGCTTCAACCAATCGGCAAAGGATTTCTGCCCCGAAATCTTTTTATATAATTTTTCCGAAAAAGCGCGCCGCGGTGTTTTTCGGTAGCCCCTCAAAAATCCGTCGTTTTGTTTCATCGCTCCCAGCATTCGCGTAGGTGGTTGACCACCCTGTAAAGTATGGTGCCAACATTGGTTTCACTCAAACCGGTCTGATTTGCAATGGCCCGGTTGGTCAATCCCGAGCCGTATTTCAAGGCGATTAAATCCTGCTCACGAGATGGCAGCATTGCCAACAAATGACGCAGGCGCATCAGGTCGTCCTGTTCCACCAGGTGATCTTCCGGGCTGGACTGATTGGAGCGCGTTTCCAACTCGTCCAGGGTGATCTCTTGTGTGCGCCGGCGGAAGTGATCCATGGCCACATTATGGGCAATGCGCAGCACCCAGGTGGAAAATGCCGCCAGGTCGTGGCGGTAGCTGTCTCGCTTGCGCCAGGCTTTTTCAAAGGTCAGGGCGGTCAGGTCTTCGGCGACGTCATCTTCGAGGCCATGATAGCGGAAATAGTTGAACACGCGCGGCAAAAGCTCAGTATAAACAGATTCCCAATCAATGGGGACGGCCTGAGTGCCCAGTCGTCCAATCAGCTCCAACTCAGAAAACAATGACGCCTCGATCTATTCTTTAATACGTGTTAGACGGCAGGGTTGTCACATAAGATAGCCCAACCAGGTAGTTCGATTGTACAACCGCGGATGATGACTGGCAAGGAAAATATTTTCTATTAACCAGGGGTGGTTCGCCTTGCCGCTAAACAACTCGAGGCCGCAAGATGCGGCCTCGAGAGCATTCCCTGCTATTTTATTTTCTTAGGTAATCATCCCTTCAAGGATCATCTCAAGGGCCATGGTGTGGCTGCATCGCCCGCGCGTCAGAAAGAATTCGCAATCACATTTCCACTCACCCACCGCATAGTGTACGGTGTGGGAGTTGTTTTCACCATCAAAGGTCACAGCCATATCGGTGAAGTGGACGCGGTCCCGCTCCTGCGCGTAGCGCTTGGCTTTTTCGATCTTGCCAATCATGCCATAGTCCATAATATGAAGTCTCCTTCTTGCCGAAGATTTAGTGAACGGCGTTGGTTGTAAAAAAAGCACGCGTGATTCCGCGTGCTTTTAGGGCTTGTATATTTTTTGGGAGGGATTGCACTGCATCTTGAGTCCAGTATATACTGAGTCTCTGCGAAAGTCAACGCTTTTTTTCCAATACAAGTGCATCCTCGCCGTCAAAGTAATAGGCCGGCCAGACGCCTACCAGGTGATAACCCTGGCCACGGTATAGTTCTGCCGCGGCCAGGTTCGAACGGCGCACACTCAGGCGCACAGCCGGCAGCCCCATGGCTGCCTCACAGGCCACCAGCATGGCGGTGGCAATTCCACGCCGGCGGTAGCTGCTCAAGACACCCAGGGTGGCAATCCAGCCCACCCCTTCCGCGGGGTGCGGGTCACCGCCCACAAAGCCTGCCATCTCTGCGCCCACCACAGCCTTCAGGCGTACCAGCCCAGGCAAAATCAGGACGCCGATCAGGTCCCACAACGGCCACGCATCCCCGCCGAAACATTCGTGCTCCAGCCGGCGCAGTGCATTGAGGTCGCCCAGACCGGCGCCCGTGATTTGAAAGGGTTCCCAGACGGCTTCAGCCAGTTCTTCGTCCCCTACTTGTTATCTACCGTTCCCTTGACGAAATTGCTCAGCATGCTGGTAAATTCCATCGGGAAGATATATTTGGTCGAAGGGCTGGCCGCCATCGATCTTGAGCGTCTCAAAATACTGCAGGGTCATGGTCTTCTGATCGATGGTATTGGCCACCGCGAAGATGCGCTCGAGCGCCGATGAATAGCCCTCGGCGCGCAGCAGCTGCGACTGGCGTTCGCCCTCGGCCCGCAGAATGGCCGACTGCTTCTCGCCTTCCGCGCGCAGCACGGCGCTCTGCCGTTCACCATCGGCCACGTTGATCGCGGCTTCGCGGGTACCGGTCGATTCGGTCACTACGGCACGGCGGATACGTTCAGCCGACATCTGGCGGTTCATGGCTTCCTGCACTTCGCGCGGCGGGATGATCTCGCGGATTTCCACGTTGGTCACCTTGACGCCCCAGCGCCCGGTCACTTCGTCCAGGCGGGTGCGGAGGATCGAGTTGATCGTTTCGCGCTCGGAAAGCACATCGTCTAGCGGGATGCCGCCGATGACCGAACGCAGGGTGGTGGTGGCGATACCCTGGGCTGCCAGCTCAAAGTTGCCCACCTGCAGCACCGAATCGGTCGGTGAAATGACCTTGTAGTACCAGAGGAAGTCAATCGCGATGGGCGCGTTATCCTTGGTGATGGCAGTTTGCTGGGGGATTTCGCGCACCTGCTCGCGCAAATCCACCCGCACGGCGCGGTCGACGATGGGGATCAGCAGGACAATCCCCGGGCCGCGATCACCCACGCAGCGCCCCAGGCGGAAAACCACCAGCCGCTGGTATTCAGGCACCATCTTGATTGCGTTGGTCAGGAACACGATCAGCGCCAGGACAATCGCGCCGCCCACGCATAAAACAGTTACCGTCGTTGATGCAAACTCAGTCATTTCGCTACTTATCCTCCACAAGCAATTTCTCAACCTCCAACCCCAAGCCGGTGCGCGCAATCACGCGCACTTTTGTTCCCACGGGCAGGTAGGTGCGGCTGGTCGCCGACCATTCCTCCCCGTCAACATACACGCTGCCATCGGGCTTCAGGTCTGTTCTTACCGTGCCGGTCATGCCAATCAGGATCTCGAGATTGTGCACCGGGGCGCGTTGGGCGGCATCCATGCTCTTTCGCGCGATAAACCAGAACAGCAGCCCTGCCCCACCGGAGGCAATCACTGCCAGCAGCGGGCTGACCGCCGGCCCGCCGTTGGGGGCGCGGAACACGAAAATCGAGCCGGCCACCAGCATAACGATCCCCACCAGCAGAAGGATTGTACTTTGCCGGCCGGTCGTACGGCGCAGCGCCAGGAAAAGCGGTACAAGCCCCAGGAAGGCGACGACCACCGCCCAGGCATTGACCGGCAGGTTCACCAGGGCGTAGCCCGCCAGCAAGAGGGCAAACAGGGCGCCAATTTCCAGCAGGCCGGTGCCCGGCGCGAATAATGCCAGCACGGCGAGCACAAACCCACCCACCAGCAAGAGATACCCTACATTTGGATCCAGCAAAAGGTTCGGCATATACACCATCCCACATTGATTATACATGCGCCTGGGAGTGAATACATCAAACTTCTATCAAGGTCAGGGCAATCGCATCTAAATTGCCAGATGCGTTTTCTACCCTTTTCCACTCCCCCCGGCCCCCTCTCCGCGGCAAAAAAACGCCGCGAAGAGGGGGAGAAAATATTTTTCTCCGAGAAGACTGTATCTGGCGGCACATATGTGCCGCCAGATACAGTCTTCTCGGAACTCTTTTTAAAGTCCCCGCCCTCGAGGGCGGGGATTTAGGGGCGGGTGACAACTATTTTATAGAAAAACTGTTTTGATGCGATTGCCCTACTATCAAGGTGCTGCCTGAAACTCCCCAAACCCCCGTTTAGAAATCAAAGAAACCGGGTTGGCCAACCAGATCGTATCGAGGTTAAATTTAGATAAGTTGCAAATTCCGATGCATTGCGGTATAATTTGCCTTGCTGGACCATGCGCCTTAACCACGTTAGTGAGAGAGGTATTAACTGGCAAATGCTTTCGAGTAAATAGTCACGAGATGATTTCTGCTTACTCGGCTGCATCTGCGATGACCAGCCGAATTTTTTTGTACCCAACCCATGAAAGAGGGGAGGTGAATTGCAATGGCAGTAGTAGTGTTACGCCCCAATGAGTCGCAGGATGGCCTGCTCAAGCGCTTCCGCAAAAAGGTAGTCAAGAGCGGCATTCTCAGCACCGTCCGACGCAAACGCTGGTTTATCAGCAAGAGTGAACTGCGCCGGGTGGAAAAGAAGAAAGCGATCCGCCGAATTAAGCGCCGCCAGACTGGTCGAGGGATGGATGCGTAGTCCTCTTCGACGAACGGCCGGTGGATCAAGGGATATGCAGAAGGAGTAGTATGGCAAAAGAAGAAGAGAAAATCCAGGTAGATGGCACCATTATCGAAGCGCTGCCAGCCACACAGTTTCACGTAAAACTGGACAATGGTCACGTGGTGCTTGCCTATCTGTCTGGTCGGATGCGCAAGTATTATATTCGCATCCTCCTCGGCGACCGCGTGCGGGTGGAGGTATCTCCCTATGACCTGAACCGCGGGCGTATTGTCTATCGCCAAAAGAAATTCCACGAAGCCCCTGAACCCGAATAGGCCGATATTTTTCATCATTCGATGAATTCATCGCCCCCGGCGCAATGCGCCGGGGGCGCTTCGTTGGGGTGTGTTAAAATAATTTTCAGGAGTTAATTGCCGTGAGCATCGCCGCCTGGTATGTCCTGGGAGTTGTTGCCATCGCTTTAGGCCTGGTCGCCGCCAGTAAAATTCGCGCCGACCTGGCTGCCCTTGCCATCGCGGTGGCTCTCGGGCTGGGCCAGTTCGCCGGGCTGAGCATCCTGGGCGATACCGGCCAATCCGCCAGCATGGTCAAAGCCATCTCGGGCTTCGGCCAGCCGGTGGTCATCACCCTCATCAGCCTGTTCATTATCACCCGCTGCCTGGAGAAAACCGGGGTCACCCGTGTTCTGGCACGCTGGCTGCTGCGCATCGGCGGGCATTCCGAAAGCCGCCTGATTGCCCTCTTCGCCGCGGCCACCGCCTTCCTCTCCCTCTTCATGAACAACCTGGCGGCCGCGGCCTTGCTGCTGCCCAGCGCGCTGGAGGCCGCCCGCCGCACCGGGATCAAACCCAGCAAGCTGCTCATCCCGGTGGCTTACGGCAGCCTGTTGGGAGGCGTGGCGACCTACTTTACCACCGCCAACATCATCGTCAGCGATCTGCTGGTGATCGCCGACCCGCCCCAGGCGCGTCTCAGCGTGCTGGATTTTACCCCCACCGGCGGGCTGATCGCCCTGGCCGGGATTGCCTTCCTGGCCTTGTTCGGCGCGCGCCTGCTGCCCAACCGCGAGCCCTCAATCTCGCTCAGCCACATGCGCCCTACCGGCAGCGAATTGGAAGATATGTACCAGGTGGGCGACCGTCTCTGGCAGGGGCACATCGAACCCGATTCACCCCTGGCGCGCAAGACCCTGGTAGAAGCCGGCTTCGGCGAGCGGCTGGGGCTGGCGGTGGTCGCCATCTGGCGCAATAACCGGCTCATCTTTCCCCTGGTGCCGGCCCACGTGCTGCTCCCCGAGGATGTCATCTGGATCATCGGCCGCGAGGATCGCGCCGCCCAACTGGCCGCGGAAGGGATGCAGATCAATCCAACCCACGAGCATATCAGCACCCTCGGGCTGACCTTCGTCGAGGTAATTCTGGCTCCGCGTTCGGGAGCCGCCGGTCACAGCATCAAAGAATTGGGGTTCCGCGGGCGCTACGGCTTTACCGCCATTGCCCTGCTGCGCAAAGGCAACAGCTACCGCACCAACGTGGCAGATTTCTCTCTGGAAATGGGTGATTCGCTGCTGATGGTGGGCGAACCCGATAACCTTAAACGCCTGCGCTCCAACTCCAATTTCATCATCCTCGAGCCCAGCCTCAGCGATCAACCCCTGCAGCGGCGAAAAGCCCTGCTCTCGGTGGGCGTGGTGCTCACGGCCATCGCGGCTTCGATCCTGGGGGTGCCGGTCTATCTGGCTATGCTGGCCGGGGCGGTGGTGATCATCTTCAGCGGGCTGCTGACCGTCGAAGAAGCCACCCGCGCGGTGGAGTGGCAGGCCATCTTCCTGATTGCCGGGATGTATTCGGTCAGCCTGGCAATGATCCACACCGGTTTGGCCACGCTGGTGGGCAACGCCATGGTCAGGGTGGTCACGCCTCTCGGCCCGCTCGGTCTGGTGGCGGGCGCCTACCTGCTTACCTCGCTGCTTACCCAGGTGATGGGCGGGCAGGTCACCGCCCTGGTCACCGGCCCGGCGGCGATCAGCGCCGCGATCAGCCTGCACACCAACCCGCAAGCCATCGCCGTGGCTACCGCCATCGGCTGCTCGGCTTCCTTCTTCACTCCCCTGGCCCACCCGGTTAATATCCTGATGATGGGCCCGGCGAACTATACCTTTGGCGATTTCTTTAAGATTGGCTGGCGACTGACCATCGTGTGCGCCCTGATGCTGCTGGTCGGCATGGCCCTCTTCTGGAAATTATGAGCTGCGCCGGGTGCGCATCCAGCCTGCCAGCAGACCGCGCTGCGGCGCGAGAATAAAGGCCAGCAGGAAAAACGCGGTGGCGGTCAGCACGATGGCCGCGCCGGAGGCCACGTTGGCGTAATAGCTCAGGTACATGCCCACCACGCTGGAGAGCGCGCCAAACAAGGCCGAAATGGCCATCATTGCCGGCAGGCGGCGCGCCAGCAGGTAAGCCGTGGCGGCCGGGGTGACCAGCATCGCAGCCACCAACCCTACCCCCACCGTTTGCAGCGAGACCACGATGGTCAGCGCCAGCAGCACCAGCAGCAGGTTGCGCAGCAGCTCGCGCGGCAGGCGCAAGGTGGCCGCCAGCACCGGGTCGAAGGAGATCACCAGGAACGGCTTATAGAGCAGCGCCACCACTAACAGAATCACCCCGCCCAGGATAGCGGTCATCCACAGATCGGCGCTGCTGACCCCCAACACATTGCCAAACAAGATGTGGCTGAGGTCAACGGCATAGGTGCGAATCGAGGAAATCAACGCCACACCCAACGAGAGCGCCGCCGCGAACAAAATCCCGATGGCGGTGTCTTCTTTAATCGTGCCCTGGCGCGAAAGAGCGCCAATGCCCAGCGCCACCAGCACCGCCGCCACCAGCGCCCCCAGGGTCAGATTGCCACCCATCAGGTAAGCCACCGCTACCCCGGGCAAGATAGCATGCGCCAGGGCATCTCCCAGGTAGGCCATTGAGCGCAGCACCACGTAGCAGCCGATCACCGCGCACACGATCCCAACCATCAAAGCCGCCAGCAGCCCGCGCTGGATAAAGGCATACGCCAGAGGATCGAGCAGCCAGTGGATCAACGCGCACCTCCTGTGTGACTATGGCCGGGTTCTTCCTCGCCCGAGCAGCACTGGTCCACGACGATCACTCCGTCGATGGTCAGGGCCTGGCCGCCGAACGCTGTGCGGATGTGCTCCGCGCGGAAAACCTCGCCGGGCGCGCCGTAAGCGATGAGATGGTGGTTGAGCAGCAGCACCTTATCGAAGCGCTGGGCTGCCATATCCAGGTCGTGAGTTCGAGACCAGCACGGTCACGTTCTCACGGCGCAGCTGCTCGAGCAAGGCCAGGGTGGTCTCCTGGGTGGTTACATCCACCCCGGTGAAGGGTTCGTCCATCAACAGAATATGGGGCTCCTGGGCCAGGGCCCGCGCCAGGAAGACGCGCTGCTGCTGCCCGCCCGAGAGGTCGCCAATCGGCGTCCTGGCCAGGTTGGCAATCCCCATCTGCTCCAGGCGGTATTTGGCCGCGGAACGGTCGGCGGGCGAGGGCCGGCGCAGCCAGCCGGTGCGGCCAAAGCGCCCCATCAAGACCACGTCCAGCACACTGACCGGGAAGCGCCAATCCACCTCTTCGCGCTGGGGCACGTAGGCCACACAGTCATGGTGGTGGCCGAGCGGCTGCCCGTGGATGAGGATACTGCCGCTGCGCAGCGGCAGCAAACCCACCAGCGCCTTGAACAGGGTGGATTTTCCCGCCCCGTTAGGCCCTACCACCGCCACACGCTCGCCGTGCGGCACTTGAAAGCTCAGGTTTTGCAGGATCAGGCTGCCGTTATAGCCGGCATTGACCTCGATCAGTTCGAGACGAGCCGGGCCGATATTTTCCTGGTTCATGGCTGCACGTCCTCTCTCCGCGCCGTTCATTGCAGCGCACCTACAATCGCGCTGACATTGAAACGCATCATTTCTAAATAGCTCAAGCGGCTGCCGTCGGGTGCGATCACCGCGTGGGTCAGCAGCCCGGTGATCACCCGGGCCCCGGTTTCTCGCGCCACCTGGTCGGCGAGCTGGGGATTGCTGCCGGTCTCCAAAAAGATAGCCGGCGCGCCGGTCTCCCTGATCTGGGTCACCAATCCGGCCAGCTCCTGGGCGGAGGGTGATGCGCTGCTGCTCACACTGGGCACAATCGCGCCCACTACGGTAAACCCGTAGCGATCGGCGAAGTAGCCCAGGCTTTCGTGGTTGGTCACCAGCAGCCGCCGGCCGGCCGGCACCTGCGCCACCTGGTCGCGGATCCAGCCGTCGAGGGCTTGCAATTGGCGGATATAGGCCGCCGCGTTCTGGCTGTAGACGTCCTTCCCGGCCGGGTCGGCGGCGCTCAGCCCGTCGCGAATGTTATTGACGTATTGGATGACGTTATTGGGGTCCAGCCAGAAGTGCGGGTCGCCCTCACCCGGGTGATCGCTCACCTCGCCCGGGTTGGGCGTGCGCATGGTCAGCCCCGCCGAAGCTTCGATCACCCGGCGCTCCCCGCCGGCGTTATCCAGCACGCGGTTCAGCCATTCCTCCAGCCCGGCGCCATTGACGATCAGCACCTGGCTGCGGCTGATACGAGCCACGTCCTGCGGAGTGGGCTCAAAAGCGTGCGGGTCGAGCCCCATGGGGATCAGCGACTCCACGGTGAGCCGGTCGCCGGCCACGTTCTGGGCGATATCTGCCAGAAAAGATTCCACCGCAAGCACACCGGGCCGGCCGTCGCCGGCGGGTGGGGTTGGGGAGGCTGCGCTGCCTGCGCAGCTCGACAGCAGCCCCGCCGCAGCGATCAGCATGGCTGCCAATAGGCTTTTAATGGTCGTGTACATACCAATATCCTGTCATCCTGGTCAAGTTAATCGTCAGACCGCCGCGCCGGGGGCGAGCTGCCCCGCCTGGCAGTTGGGGCACAGCCCAAACAACTGCAGCCAGTGCTCGTGGATGTCAAAACCAGTCTGCTGCTTGATCCGCGTAAACAATTCAGCCAGGTTATCCCCACTGAAGTAGACCACCGCGCTGCAGGACGAGCACACCATAAAATGCTGGTGACCCTGGGTGGCGGGCAGCACGCGGTGACAGCCGGCCTCCTGGTGCAGGCGCTGGATCAGACCGAGCTCTTCCAGCTTCTGAATGGTGCGGTAGACCGTCACCAGACCCAGCCCCGGGTAGCGCATGCGCACCAGGTCGAAAATCTCGACCGGGTCAAGGGCGCGCGAGCTGGCCAGGATGGCCTGGACGATGGCTTCACAGCGGTCGGTGCGCCGGTAACCGCTTTCCTGCAGGCGAGCCAGCCAGTCTTCGGTTAACGCAAGGGGTGTGGGTGTGCTCATCTCATACCTTTACCTTCAGAAAACTGTAAATGATAATCATTTTCATTTTATTCGCTCACCGCACGCCTGTCAAGGGTGGGCCAGGCGTGGTCATGGCTTTTTCAAGAAATTGTCAGACAAGCCCCTCCCCTGGCCCCTCCCCGAAACGGGGCGGGGAAATAAAGATTTGAGGGTTCAGACGCCGTAAAACGGCGTCTGAACCCTCAAACTCCCTCTTTGACCTCTGTCTCCGCCGGAGATGGATCCAAATTGGCAGTTGTCAAGCTTTCTTGAGAACGCCCTGCAGGCGTGGTACACTGCACGAACCATGAGCGCTTCCCCCGCCCCTGCCGTCCACGCCACCTTTTTAGGGGCCGCCAGCCTGCTGCTAAGCGACGGGCGCACCCAGCTGCTCACCGACGGCTTTTTCACCCGGCCTTCCTGGCCGCGCGTGCTGTTCACCCGCTTGCGGCCCGACCAAGCTGCCATCCGCGCAGGATTGGCCCGCGCCAACATCCACGAGCTGGATGCGGTGCTGGTCAGCCATTCGCATTACGACCACGCCCTCGACGCCCCGGCCGTGGCCGCCGCCACCGGCGCCTGCCTGCTTGGCTCCGAGACGACGGCCAACATTGCCCGCGGCGCGGGTCTTTCTGAGGCGCAGATCGAGGTGGTCGAGCCTGGCAAGCCGCTCGCATTTGGCGCGTTCCGGGTCAGCTTCCTGCCCTCGGCCCACAGCCGCCCCAACCTGGCATCCGGGCATATCTCGCGCCCGCTCAGCCTGCCGGCGCACGCCTCCAGCTACAAAGAGGGTGGATGCTTCAGCATCCTGGTCGAGCATCCGTGCGGGGCGCTGCTCATCCAACCCAGCGCCGGTTTTATCTTCGGTGGGCTGGACGGCCGCCACGCCGCGGTCGCCCTGCTTTCGTTGGGCTCTCTCGGCCGCCGCTCCCCGCCCTACCGACGGGATTATTTTGAGCAGGTGGCCGGGGCGGTTGGCGCGCAAGTGATTTACCCCATCCACCACGACGATTTCACCCGCCCGCTGGGTGATACCCTGCGCCGCATGCCCGCCTGGATGGACGATATCCCCGCCGCGCTGGGCGCGCTGCAGGCGTGGGCCGCTCCTCGCGGGGTGCGCGTGGGTGAATTACGGCCCTGGCAACCTACCCCGATCCTGCCGCTCAATCCATAAAAAAAGCCCGCCATTTTTCAATGACGGGCTGCATCGACCATATATTATCAATCTGCGCTGATGGCTGCCTTCTGCCGCGCCGGCTGCTCCTGCGGCTGCGGCCGCCCGGCGGTGAGGAACCCGGCGAACATCAACGCCGCCGAGATCAATTCGCCCAGGTAGAGGAAGGAACCGTTCCCCAGGCGGGTGAGTGTGCTGGCAAAGCCAATCGAGAGGGCGCCTGCCGCGATGAGCACGTTGCCGATCACACGGTTGGGCAGCACGCGCTTGCGCCAGAAGAGGAAGGCCGAGTAAATCGCCCCGCCGACCAGGGTCAACAGGCCGTAAATGTTAAAGAAGGGCGTCGTCAGGCGCACCGCGGTGCCAAGCGGGAGCAGCCCGCGCACCACCGTCACCTCCTCGCCGCGATAGGTCTGCGTGGCGGTCAGCGCCCCGACCGGGGCTTGCGCGCCAGGTTCCAGCGCCTTGCTGCCGTATTGCTCGCTAATCATCTTGGATGGGGTGAAAGCGGCCGTATCCAGCTTGGGCATAGCCTGCAGCATCAGGTAACCGGCGAAAAGGCTCGCCACCACCAGCGCCCCCGTCACCACGTGCACCCACTTCTTGCGCGAGAGCAAATACAGCGTGCCGTGCCCGATCCATGCCGCATTCAACGCCGCGCCGAACAGGTACCAGCCAAAAAACACCCACTGGTTCCACGCAATCGACAGGTAGGCTTCCGCGAAACTGCCCACGCCAAACATGGCCAACCCGATGCCCCAAAAGAGGAAGTGCGGCGCGCGCCGTACCGCGTAGCGCTGCAGCACATACACCGTAAAGACAAGCATAATTACCGTGGATATAAATGGAAACAATTGGTTCACAGACATGCCAGATTCCTCCAATGCCTTTAAAATTTGATCAGTCCCAACAGCACGCCGGCCGCGAACAGCACAAGCCCAACCATAACGATCCCGAACACAACCAGCAGCACTGGCACAATCTTCTCGAAGAAAATCGAGTTACCCGGCATTCGTGAACTGCGCCGCGGCGCATCGACCTGCGTGGATGTTGTTTTATTACTCACCACTACCTCGCGTTCAGGAAATTTGTCCCATTATAGGAAGCCCCCGGCCTGCTGGCAATGTAGATTCATGTAGATTTTTTGGCCAATTATGTAGGAATCCTTCATTTCACTCCCTTTTTTTGTGATCGTCCTGGCTTTTGCCCCACCCATATTCCCGGAGGGCGCGCAAGCTGCCCCGCCTTCCGTTTGGCGGTGAAGCATCCACCGAACGGTGGATGGCCCAACCCACCAGGCGGCCCGCGCAGAGTCTAGCCATTCGCCGGTTGGACCGCGCGGCGCGGACGGATACACTGGAGCCAACAACCCATTAAGGAGGGTGTGATGCAAACTTCAGATACCGTCATCGCGGTCGACAACCTGAGCAAACACTACAACCAGTTTGTCGCCGTAGACAATTTATCTTTCAGTGTCCAGCGCGGAGAAATCTTTGGCATCGTCGGTCCCAATGGCGCCGGCAAGACCACCACAGTCGAATGCCTGACCGGCATGCGCCGCGCCAGCGCCGGCCAGATCCGCGTGCTCGGGCTGGACCCGCGCACCCAGGAGCGCGAGCTGCGCCGCCGCATCGGCGTGCAGCTCCAGCAGGCCGCCCTGCCCGACGACATCCGCGTGTGGGAGGCCCTCGACCTGTTCGCCTCCTTTTATTCGCATCCGGTCGACTGGCACGCCCTGCTCGAAACCTGGGGGCTGGCGGAAAAAGCCCGCGCCAAATTTTCCACCCTGTCGGGCGGGCAGAAACAGCGCCTCTTCATCGCCCTGGCGCTGGTCAACGACCCCGAGCTGGTGATCCTGGATGAGCTGACCACCGGGCTCGACCCGCAAGCCCGCCGGGCCACCTGGGAGCTGGTGGAGCGCCTGCGCGACGACGGCAAGACCGTGCTGCTGGTCACCCATTTCATGGATGAAGCCGAACGCCTGTGCGACCGGGTAGCGATCATCGATCGCGGCCGCCTGGTGGCGTTAGACGCCCCGCGGGCCTTGGTCCACCAGGTTGCGGTGGAAGCGCGCGTGCGCTTCTCGGACCCCGCTCACCAGGATTGGAGCGCGATCTCCCGGCTGGAAGGCGTGAACAGCGTCGAGCGCCAGAACGGAGACGTGATCGTGGCCGGAAGCGGCCCACTGCTGCTGCGCGTGGTGACCGCTTTGAACGAGCGCAACTACCAGCCGGCTGAGCTGCGCAGCGAGCAGGTCACCCTGGAAGATGCCTTCCTGGCCCTCACCGGCCGCGCGATTCGCGAAGAAGATTGATTTGGAGGTGTGTGATGAAAGCCTTTTTGAAACTGACCTGGATGGATTTCAAACTGACCAACCGCAGTTTGGTGGTGGTATTCTTTACCTTTGCCTTTCCGGTGCTGAACATCTTTCTCTTTGGCAGCATGTATGGCAACGAACCTACCCCCTTTTTAATGGGCGGGGCGCGGCGGATGTGATGACCCCCGGCTACCTGGCCGCATTGGCGATCGGCACCTCGGCCTTTATGAACCTGCCGCTCGAAATGGCCTCACGCAAGCAAATGGGCGTGCTGCGCCGCTTCCGCGCCAGCCCGCTGCATCCCGTGGCCGTGCTCGGCTCGCAAGTGGTGGTCAACATCGTCATCACCCTGCTCAGCGCCGTACTGTTGATTGCTACCGGCGCGCTGGCCTTTGGCGGGATGCTGCCGGTCTCGCCGCTGGCCCTGATCGCCGCGGTGATGATCAGCTGCCTGAGCCTGTACACTCTCAGCATGCTGCTTTCCAACCTGTTTCGCTCGGTCGCCACGGCCCGCGCGGTATTCATGGCAATTTACTTCCCGATGATGTTCATCTCGGGTGGCACCCTGCCCATGCAGTTCCTGCCCGAGGTGATGCAGAAAATCGCCCGCTTCCTGCCGCTGACCTACGTGGTCAACCTGTGCAAAGGCGTCTACCTGGATGCCCGCTGGGATGTGACCGCGCTGGCGGTGCTGGGCGCCATCTTCGTGGTGGCGGGCGTATTGAGCGTGCGTTTCTTCCGTTGGGAATAAATGGGGCCAGAAATGCGGCCGGCGCAGGGAGACACCCTCTGCCGGCCGCATTTGGCATACAATAAAGATATTTTGAGGATCATCTGCCATGACATCACCTCGCCCACCGAACACCCCCGACCTGAACCGCGGCCTGCGCCGCTGGATCATCTTCTGGAACACACTCAGCTTCATTTCCTTGCTCTCCGTTACGGTCGTGGCCGCGTTGGACCTGCCCATGGATTGGCCGCGGCCGATCACACCCCTACCGCTGAACACGCCGCTGCACCTGGTTTGCCTGGCAGGTTCGCTGCTGTGGGGCGCCTGGTACTGGCAGTTTGTCGTACGCTACGGGCTGTGGATAAAACGCGTCCACTGGAAGGCGATCTCCTTCATCTTCGCCATCCTGCTCGCCTTTGGTCTGAGCTGGCTGCATCCCGCCTACATGTACCTGCTCTTCAACCTGTATGGGGTCACCTTCGGCGTGCTGCCCATCCGTTTTGCCATCCCGCTGGTGGCGGTGCTCCCGCCGCTGATGGCTTACCGCCTGATAGCGCCGGTCGGGGTGACCTGGGCCAACTTTGGCAATGTTTCCTGGACCCTGGCCTACGGCCTGGCTGCCATCCTGCTCGGATTGTGGTTGAACGCCCTGCTCACCCAGGCGCATGAACGCGAGCGCATGCTCGAACAACTGCAGGCTGCCCAGGACGAACTGGCCCGCCAGGAACGTGAGGCCGGGATGCTCGCCGAACGCCAGCGCCTGGCAGGCGTGATCCACGATACCCTCGCCCAGGATCTCACCAGCATCGTCATCCATCTGGAGGCTGCCGAACAATCCCTGGGCAGCGGCCAGGAAGAAGCCCAACAGCACATCGACCAGGCAAGGCGTACCGCCCGCGAGGGATTGGCCGAAGCCCGCCGCTTCGTCTGGGCCCTGCGCCCCGATATTTCGGATCGCGAGCCGCTGCAGCGCGCGCTGGAGCGCATCACCCGCCAGTGGAGCCAGGAAACATCCGTACGGACCGAGTTCGCCACCGAAGGCGATGCCCGCCCGCTGCCCCCGCCGGTGGAAGTGACCCTGCTGCGCGCCGCGCAGGAAGGCCTGGCCAACGTGCGCAAACACGCCGCCGCCCGCCAGGTCAACCTGACCCTCACCTACCTGCCCGACGAAGTCTTGCTGGACCTGCAGGACGACGGCCAGGGCTTTGAGCCCACCGCGCTCCCCGCACAGCCATCTCAGCAAGGCGGCTACGGCCTGTTTTCGCTGCGCGAACGCGCCACCGAGCTGGGCGGCAGCTTTGCCGTGGAAAGCGAGCCGGGCCGCGGCGCGGTCCTCACCATCCACCTGCCCGTGCATTCCGACCTATCTCAGGAGGCGCCATGAACCCACCGATTCGCATCTTGATCGTCGACGACCATCCCGTGGTGCGCGACGGGCTGAAGGGCATGCTCGCCGGGCAAAACGGTTTCGAGCTGGCCGGCGAAGCCGCCAACGGGCTGCAGGCGGTGGAGCAGGCCGCGCAGTTAGTCCCCGACGTGGTGCTGATGGACTTGCGCATGCCCGAGTTGGATGGGGTCGAGGCCACCGCGCGCATCCGCCGCGACCTGCCCGGCGTGCGCGTGCTGGTGCTGACCACCTACGACACGGATGCCGAAATCCTGCACGCCATCGAAGCCGGGGCCACCGGCTACATCCTCAAAGACGCCCCGCGCGAAGAGCTTTTCCGCGCCATCCGCGCCACCGCCCAGGGCCAATCCTACCTCTCGCCGGCGGTGGCCACCCGCCTGATGGGCCAGCTGCGCGCCCCGGCCCAGGATGCCCTCAGCCCGCGCGAGATCGACGTGCTCACCTGGGTGGCCAAAGGCGCCAGCAACAAGCAGATCGGCCAGCACTTGCACATCAGCGAGGCCACGGTCAAATCACATCTGCTGCACATCTTCGAAAAGCTGTCGGTCAACGACCGCACCCAGGCTGTCACCCAGGCGGTGCAAAAGGGCCTGATCCAGTTGGAGTAGGTTGGCAGGGGAAAACCTGAGCTTATGCGTATCCTTTTCACTTTTGCCGGGGGCAGCGGCCACCTCGAGCCGCTGATTCCAATCGCGCGCGCCGCCTATCGCGGCGGACATACCGCCGCCTTTTGTGGGCGCCCCTGGATGGCACCCAAAGTTGAGGCGCTCGGCTTCCCCGCTTTTCCCGCAGGCTCGGACCTCGGCCTGACCCCCAAACAACTCCCGCTCGCCCCGCTGGACCTGGAGCAGGACCTGCGGGATGTTGGCCTGGGCTTTGGCGGGCGGGTAGCCGGCGAGCGCGCCGCGGGTCTCCTGCCGCTGTGCACCGCCTGGCAGCCCGATCTGCTGGTGTGCGAAGAGGTGGATTTCGGCGCGATGCTGATCGCCGAACACCTGGGGCTGCCGTACACGACCGTGCTGGTACTCGCCTCGGGCGCTTTTATCCGCCCGGCTTTTGTGTCCGACCCGCTCGATAAGGTGCGCGCGGAATACAACCTGCCGCCTGACCCGCAGCTCGCCATGCTCAGCCGCTACCTGGTCCTCTCTTCTTTTGCGCCGAGTTTTCGCGACCCGGCTTTCCCCCTACCCCCGACTGGCCACACTATCAATTGGCTGTCCGGCGGCGCCGACCAGATGGCCGCGCCGCCCTGGATCGCCGGTCTCGCCCCGCTGCCGACGGTTTATTTCACCCTCGGCACGATCTACAACATGGAATCCGGCGATCTTTTCCGGCGCGTGCTGGCCGGGCTGCGCGATCTCCCGATCAACCTGATCGTCACCGTCGGGCGGGACATCGATCCACACGAGTTTGGCCCGCAGCCGTCCAACGTGCATATCGAACGCTTTATTCCCCAGGCGGCCCTCTTGCCCCACTGCCGGCTGGTCATCTCTCACGGCGGATCGGGCAGCGTCAGCAGCGCCCTGGCGCACGGCCTGCCCATGCTGGTCATCCCCCTGGGCGCAGACCAACCACTGAATGCTGCGCGCTGCGCAGCCCTGGGTGTGGCCGAAGTGCTCGACGCCCACAGCCTCACCCCCGAATCGGTGCGCGAGACTACCTTACTCGTCCTGGCGCAACCCGCCTACCGCCGGCGCGCCGAACAGCTGCGCGACGAGCTCGCCGCCTACCCCCCGCCCGGGCGGGCCGTCGCCCTGCTCGAGCGGCTGGCGTGGGAGAAGCGTCCTATCTTCTCCAGCTGAAATGCGATGCGGGGGCCGCCAAACAGGGCAATATCTTGTTAGACAGGCCGGGCTTTCTTGTGATACAAAGGGATCAGCGGTGTAGTTTAGTGGTTAGCATACCGGAGACGAGTTCTACACAATCATGCCCACCCAAGAATGGTCACATATCTGGCGCCACAACCGGCTGGAGGTAGCATCCCTTCAGGCGACCTATATCCGGCACGCCTATCCGCGCCACACCCACGATTATTACGTGATCTGCGTCATCGAGCGCGGGCTGCAGTCTTTCACCCATCAGACCACAAAGCATTTCACCCCGGCCGGGGGCGTGATCCTGATCAACCCGGGGGAAGTGCACACCGGCGAAGCCGCCGATTCTCGCGGTTTTCAAATGCGCTCCATCTATCCTACCCCGGCTCACCTGCAAAAAGTGGTCGAAGAGCTGACCGGCCGCCCGGAGCTGCCTTATTTCAAAGAAGTGCGCATTGACCAGGGTTGGGCGCGCAGTCACGTGGTGGCCTTGCATAAAGCCCTCATCCAGGAGGGCTGCGCGCTGGAGTGCGAATCTGTTTTCACCTGGACGTTAACCGAGCTGGTCAAGCGCTATGCCGATGTGCGCTTTCACCAACAGACGCTGGGAGAAGAGCGCAATGCGATCCGGCAGGCGCGCGGGTATATCGAGGCGTGTTATGCGCAGGGCATCACCCTCAGCCAGCTGGCCGCCCAGGTGGCGCTCAGCCCCTACTACCTGCTGCGTGCCTTTCGCGCCGAAGTGGGTATGCCGCCGCACGCTTACCTGGAGAGCGTGCGCATTCGCCACGCCCAGCGCCTTATCCAGGCGGGCAGGCCGCTGGCGGAAGTGGCGCTGGAGGTCGGTTTTAGCAGTCAGAGCCACTTCACCCAGCGCTTCAAGCGCATTATTGGGGTCACCCCTGGTCAATACGCAGCACCATAAATCCTCACCCCCGGATCTGCCATGCCAATCGACCTGCTGCCACTGATCACCTACGTGCTGGTCTCCACCTTTACCCCAGGTCCCAGCAACATCTCCAGCGCTTCGCTGGGTGTGCTGCGCGGATACAAAGAAACGCTGAGTTATCAGGCCGGGCTGGCAGCCGGGGTGTTCTTGCTGATGGCGCTCAGCGGCTGGATTTCGACAGCCCTCCTGACAGTTTTTCCAACCCTCGAACCCATCCTGCGCTACCTCGGCGCGGCCTACATCCTCTACCTGGCCTTTGGCATCCTCAAGGCCAGTTATTCCTTCGATGACCGCCAGGAAAGCGCCGTGGGATTTTTCCACGGCCTGCTCTTACAGGTGTTGAACCCCAAGCTGGTGGTCTACGCCTTCACCCTGTTCAGCGGTTTCTTGAACCCCATCAGCCAAAACGCGGCCTTGCTGCTGCTTTCGGCCGGGCTGCTGGCCGCGGTTTCCTTCGCGGCCACCTCCCTTTGGGCGCTGTTTGGCACTGTGATCAAGACATCCCTGCACAACCCCCGCCTCAAGCTGATCGTCAATATCCTGCTCTCGCTCTCCCTGGTCCTGACCGCCCTCGCCCTGCTGGGCGTCCTCTAAGCCGGTGCATGCTGACCCCTCCATTTCCACCGACGAGGCCAGATCCTCGCATCCACTGCCCCTATTTAGGATAAAATAAATCATCCTACCGCGGAGGCAAGCCCATGACGGCATCTTTGACCGTTGGCATCATCGGCGATTACAACCCGCAGAGCAAATATCACCTGGCCACCGACGCCGCCCTCGAGCATGCCGCGCAGGCGCTGGGCGCCTCGGTGGAGCCGGTCTGGCTGCCCACCGAAGATCTGGAAGAGCCGTCCACGGTGGCCGAACTGGCGCGCTTTGACGCGCTGTGGTGCGCCCCGGGCAGCCCCTACACCAGCATGCAGGGCGCACTCAACGCCATCCAATTCGCTCGAGAAAAAGACCGCCCGTTCGTCGGCACCTGAGGGGGTTTTCAACATACTCTGGTAGAGTATGCCCGCAATATCCTTGCCATCCGGGGTGCCGAGCATGAAGAAAGCGCCCCGGACGCGCCACAACTGGTGGTCAGCAAGCTGGTCTGCTCGCTGGTGGGCACCCTGGAAAAAGTCACCCTGCTGCCCGGCAGTCTCACCCGCAGCCTTTACCAGGAAGATGAAGCCCTGGAGCAGTTCGCCTGCAACTACGGGCTCAACCCGCTCTACCGCGACCAGCTCATCCAGGGTGAGCTGCGCGTCTCGGCCCTCGGCCCCGAGGGTGAAGTGCGCGCCATCGAGCTGCCGGCCCACCGCTTCTTCCTCGCCACCCTCTACCTGCCCCAGGTTTCATCTGCGCCCGGTCGGCCACACCCCCTGATCCTCGCCTACCTCAGCGCCGCACGCCACCCTAAGGATCCACTACTATGAGCATGTTTATCACCGGCGGTACCAGTTCGATTGGGCGCGTGCTGGTCAAAGAGCTGGCCGCCCAAGACGTCCCGATGCGCGTGATGGTGCGCAAAAACTCAGATCGATCCATGCTCAATTTTCCCCAGGTGACCGTGGTGGACGGGGATGTCACCGACCCCCAGGCCGTCCGCGCCGGCATGGCCGGCTGCCAATCAGTCACCCACCTGGCCGCCATCGTGGGCCACAACCTGCCCGAAGCAGAGTGGTGGCGGGTGAACCGCGACGGCAGCCGCAATGTGCTGCAAGCCGCCCATGACCTGCAGGTAGACAGCCTGGTGCAGGTCAGTTCGCTGTCGGTGCTCGGCCCCACCTCTGCCGGCGAGACCGCCGACGAAACCCGGCCGATCGATACCCGCCAGTATGTCAATCTGTATCAAAAGACGAAACACGCGGCGGATGAGATCGCCCAGGATTTTGCCGCGCGGGGCCTGCCGGTTAAGATCGTCTATCCCGCCTTTGGGTTTGGCTGTTCGCAGGCCACCAGCCACCCGAGCCTGCAGGATCAGACCCTCCTGCGCATGGCGGCAGGCAAACCGCTGGCGATCATGGGCAGCGGCAAGAACCGCCTGTGCCTGGCCTACTATAACGACACGGCTGCCGGCATCCTTTTAGCCCACCGGCTGGGGAAAGCCGGTGAGGGTTACATCCTGGGCAATGAGAACCTGACCTTCCGCCAGATTTGGGCGGCGGTGGCCGAGGTGCTGGGCAAAGAACCGCCCCGCAGGCGCATCCCCTTGCCCATGCTGAAATTTATCGCCTCCGCCAGCCGCCTGCTGACGGGAAGATCCGCCTTGCCGCCGGCCTTCTTTGAGATGATCAGTTTTGACTGGTGTTTCAGCCACCGTAAAGCCATCGAGCAGTTGGGCTGGCAGCCGCATTCGTTTCAGCAAGGCCTGCAGGAAACCTGGACCGCCTATCAACAACAAGGCTGGACCGTTCGCGGCTGAAGACCCTGGCCGGCGCCTTTGATGAGCCGGATTTTACCCGACCACGATCACCTTTCTATCACTGCCTGGGCAAACTTGCGCAGCGCGGCGATGTGCTCACCCGGGGTGCTGAACCCGCAGTGAGTGGCCACCAGGGAGGCATGCGTGGCGCCCACCGCCCGCCAGCCCTCCAGCAGTCGCAGCCATTCGTCCGGATTGCCGCTGCCGTAAGGAATGCGCGCTTCGAGCCCAAAATCCGCCCGGCTGCGCCCGGCCTGCGCCAGGCAGTTTTCCAGCAGGTCCAGCCCGGGCCGCGCCTTCGCGGCGCTGGGGAATAGCGGCATCCAGCCGTCGCCGATGCGCGCCATGCGGCGGATGGCCGCCTCTGACTGCCCTCCAAACCAGATGGGGATGGGCTGCTGGACGGGCAGCGGATTGATCCCCGCGTCGGGGATCTGGTGCCATTTACCGGCAAAATCGACCAGGGGTTGGCTCCACAACCGGCGCAGTAATGCCACCTGCTCCTCGATGCGCCGCCCGCGGTTGTGAAAATTCTCCCCAAGCGACACATATTCGATCACGTTCCAGCCAATGCCCAACCCCAGGCGCAGGCGCCCGCCGCTCAACAGGTCCAGCCCGGCAGCCTGCTTGGCCACCAGCACGGTCTGGCGCTGGGGCAGCAGCAGCACGCAGGTAGAAAATTCCACCCGTGCGGTGACACCCGCCATAAAGCTGAAGAGCACAAACGGCTCAAAAAAAGGCGTGCGGTAGGTCACCCAGCCGGTCCACCCCCCTGGCCGCTCGGGGTTGGGTCCAATCACATGGTCGTCGGCGCCAATGTGGGCATACCCCAACTCATCGGCAGTCTGGGCGTAGTCGCGAATAGCAGCCGGATCGCTGCCAAATTCAAAGTGTGGATAAATAACGCCGATTTGCATCGGGTCTCCTTTATCTTTCTTGCCAGGCATTAAAAGAGGCGGCTTTATGAAAGCCGCCTCTACCAGTCAGATCGATCAGCTCACCTGCAGCAGCAGTTCGCCGGCAGCCAGCCCGTCGGCCTGCGCCCTCAGGCGGATTTCGCCGGCCTGTTCACCCGCCTTTACCACTACCAGGCCGCGCCCGCGGTAAGAGGTGCGCTGGTTACCGCGGTAGCTCTCTTCGGTGGCCGGGTTTGCGCTGCCCACCGCCGCAATTTCGCCCACACCCTGGACGGTGAAATATACCACGCGGTCCGCGGATGGGTGCACCCGCCCGGCAGCATCCACAATTTCCACGGTGACGTAGGCCAGGTCGCCGGCCCCGTGCAGCTGCGCCCGATCGGCGCTTAAGCGCAGCCCTGCCGCCGCGCCTACCGTTTCCACCGCGGTTTCTGCGGCGGCTTTGCCACCATTGAGCCCCACGGCTTTGAGCTCGCCTGCTTCGTAGGGCACCTCGAAGCCGGCGGTGTAGCGTTCGGCCTTGCCCGACGGCTGCACACCCAGCGAGCGCCCGTTCAAAAACAGCTCCACCTGCTCACAGGCTGAATACACCTCGACCTTAAAGGTCTGTCCCTCGCGCCCCGGCCAGGTCCAGTTGGGCCAGACTTCCGGCCAGCCCCAACGGGTGACGTAGGGGGTCACGCCTTCAGGAATTGGGTCGTGTACGGCGATGTACAGTTGGGTGCCCACATTCCAGACGATATCGCGGTAGTAGGACTGCGGGCGTTTGAAGCCGCACAGATCCAGGTCCCCGCAGTTCGCCTGGTTCCAGGGGTAATCGCCCAACCCCCAGCCCTGGCTATCATCAAATTTGGTGCGGCCGATGCCGGCCTCACCCAGGTAATCCAGGGAGGTCCACACAAAATCACCCAAAACGTAACTTTCGGATTCGACCAGGTTCCAGTTGTCCAGCGCCTCCAGCGGGAAGGACTCGGTGCCGATCATCATCCGCCGGGGATGGCGCTCGTGATCCGCTTTGTAAGTGGCCCACTGGTAGTTGTAGCCGCCCACGTCCATTGAGGCGAAAACCACGTCGGTATCTTCCCACTTATGGGTGCCGCTCTGGTCCCAGATGCCGCAAATGGCGGAGGTCACCGGGCGGGTGGGGTCCACGGCATGGACGCGATCGGCCAGCATTTTGGCGATTTGAGCGCCCCCGCCGCGCCCGTCGCGCTCGTGCACTTCGTTGCCCACGCTCCACAGGATCACGCTGGGATGGTTGCGGTCGCGCAGCAGCATGCTGTCGATATCCCGCTGCCACCAGTCGTCAAATGCCACGTGGTAGTCGTAGGGGTTCTTGCCCTGGCGCCAGCAGTCAAAAGATTCATCGATCACCAGCATGCCCAGGCGGTCACAGGCATCCAGAAAGGCGGGCGAGGGCGGGTTGTGGGCGCAGCGGATAGCGTTATAGCCGCTGGCCTTGTGAATTTCTACCTTGCGTTCTTCGGCGCGGGCGTACACCGCGGAGCCCAGCACGCCGTTATCGTGGTGCACGCAGCCGCCCTTGAGCAGCACGGGGCCGCCGTTGAGGCGCAGTCCGTGTTCGGCGTCAAACTCGATGGTGCGGATGCCAAAGCTGGTCGAATTGCTGTCCAGCGCTTTGCCGTCGGCCAGCAGTTCACTCTCCAGTTGGTAGAGCTGCGGATGCTCCACCGACCACAGCGCCGGCCCGGCTACCTGCAGCTCCTGGGTAAATTCGTGCACCGCGCCCGCGGCTACCAGCGCCTGGGTTTCGGCGCTGCCTGCCGCCGCCCCGCCCGGGGCCAGCGCACGGCTGCGCAGGCTCACCTGGCGAGCCGCCTGGCTCTCGTTTTCCACCCGGGTGACCACCCGCACCGTGGCGGATTGTGCGGTCACCTGCGGGGTGGTCACATACACGCCCCAATGCTGGATATGCACCCGATCGGCGACGATCAGATGCACCGGCCGGTACATCCCCGCCCCGGAATACCAGCGGCTGTTGGGTTCGGCGGCATTGTCCACCACCACCACCAGCTCATTTTGCTCGCCAAATCTGAGATAATCGGTCAGGTCCATGACGAAGCTGGTGTAACCGTACGGATGGCGACCCAGGTAATGCTCGTTGAGGCGCACTTCGGCATTCATATAGACGCCTTCGAACTCCACTAACACCTTCTGGCCGCGCCATTCTTCCGGGGCATGAAAGGCTTTATAGTACACCCCGCGCCCGTTCTGAAAATACCCGCCGGAGGCCTGGCAGACGTTTTCCGCGCTGCGCGGCAGCTCGATGCTCCAATCGTGGGGCAGGTCGAGTAATCGCCAGGATGAATAATCGATCTTTTCGCGGTGATGGGCTTTTTTGGTTTCAATCTGGAAGCGCCACTGGCGGTTAAATGACTGTCTTTGCATTTTCTTTGTCCTTATGCTGGGTTGGAAATAGGTAAGCAAACCTGCGTAGTATGCTTTGGCAGGCTTCGGGAACGTTCACGGAATCATTATAGACTCGATGGGCGAAATTGCGTGCATCAAACCGGGTGGGAATCCGGGCTATTCGCCAAGTCGCGAACGGCCCTGGCCTCCATCCCCACTTTCAGGTATGTCCAGAGACTTTGCCAACCGCCATGGGAAGAGCATGGAGAAATTGGCGCAGCGCGGCGCCGCACGGGATTAGACCCGCCCGGATACCAGGATCAGGTTGCCGTATTGGGTCACATCCCCGGTGCGGATCAGGCCAATGGCCCCCGGCACGCGTTTCTTGAAATCGACGTGCGGCTCATAACTCACCGCTGCGCCTTGCATGGCGGCGGCGTAGCGCGCCTGGGTTTCCGCGCTGTTTTCCAGGCGAAATTCCTCGGCCATATAGAACTGCTCGATGTCAAAGTTGGGGCGCAGCGCTTCCAGCACCTGCAGCACGGTCGGCACCCCATCCACCAGCGAGATATCCACCGTTTCTACCTGCGGCCAGAAGGGGAAGCCGCGGTCGGCGATGACCAATGCGTTGGTGTGGCGCACGCGCGCCAGCAAGTGCAGAATTTGAGGGTTGAGAATTCCAATACGCAGCATGCCGTCCTCCTAAAGCCATTCGTCCAGGTTTTTTTCTCGCAAGATATCCACCAGGCTGCGCACTTCCTGTTCGCGCTCGCGCGGGCAGATCAGCAGCGCGTCGGGGGTCTCCACGATGACCAGCCCTTCCACGCCAATGGTCGCCACCAGGCGCCCCTGGTTGAAGGCCAGCGTATCACTGGTATTAATCGCCAGGTGCGGGCCGGTCCAGCGGTTGCCGTGCTCGTCCGGCCGGATCAGTTCATAGAGGCTGGACCAACTGCCCACATCCACCCAGCCGATATCCACCGGCAGCACAGCCGCGTCCTGCGCGCCTTCCATCACCCCATAGTCGATGGTCTGCTTCTCCACCTGCGGCCAGAGGCGCGCCAGGGTCTCCGCATACCTGGGGCTGCCCAGCGCCGCGCCCACCTCGCCGGCCTGGCGAGAGAGGACCGGCATCTGCCGGGCAAATTCTTCCAGGATGCGCTCGACGCGCCAGACAAACATCCCGCTGTTCCAGGAATAATCGCCGCTGGCCAGCATGCGCCGGGCGGTATCTGCGTTGGGCTTTTCGACAAAGCGGGCCAGGCGGAATACCTCCAACCCCTCGACGTGCGAAAGCGGCTCGCCCTGTTCGATATAACCAAAAGCGGTGGACGGCTGTGACGGCTGCACCCCCAGGGTGACCAGGTAGCCGTCTTGCGCCACCCGTTCGGCGGCGTGCAGCGCCTGTTGGAAGGCGTGGATGTCAGCGATGAAGTGGTCGGCGGTCAGCACGGCCATCACCGCCTGCGGATCCAGGCGGCGCAGGTGCACGGCGGCCAGGGCAATGGCCGGGGCCGTTCCCCGCCCTTCCGGCTCAATGATAAAGTTCTCAGCCGGCAGCCTGGGGGCTTGTTCCTGCAGAATGGGCATGTGTTCCGCGCGGGTGACCACCAAAATGCGCTCCACCGGCAGCAGCGGGTGCAGGCGCTCCACCGCGTGCTGAAACAGGCTGCGGTCGCCCACCAGGCGCAGGGCCTGTTTGGGCAGGTCTTTGCGGCTGATCGGCCACAGGCGCGTGCCCGAGCCTCCCGCCAATATGACAGCATACAGCATTATTTTTTATCCTTAGAAACCGCGCAGGTCGGTGCTGGATCGAGCGCGCAGCCCTTCTTTTGGCAGGCGCTTCAGAACCACATATTCCAACCCGTGTTGATCGCAAAATTCCTGTTTTTCCGGTTTGTCGCCATCCTCGTTGACCAGGTAGATATCCGGTTTCAGCCGCTCGATCTCCGGCTCAGCATCCATCCAGCCCCATCCGCTGGTGATCAGCGCCTGGTGCACAAAGCGGATCGACCCGGCCATAAAGCGGCGCAGGTCCTGCGGATAGAGCGGGTGGCCTTCGCCCTTCAGATGGCGCACGTTGGCGTCGTTACCCACCACCACATACAGCTCGCCAAAGGCAGAGGCCTCCTCAAAAAAGCGCACGTGGCCGGAGTGCAGCCAGTCGTAACAGCCGGTCACCAGCACCTTTTTGCGGCCGGCGCGGCGTTCCACATCCATGTCCGGGGGCGGCGGGAAACCCGCCAGCTCCGCCTCGCGAATGACGCGGTAAACCATCCCGTGCGCCTGGCAATAAGCGCGCCGGGCCGGGCTCTCATCCCGCTCATCGTCCACCCACATCGCCGGGCGCAGACCCGCCGGCCAGGCGGGCTCGTCCGCGGAGGCCATGCGCTCCGGCAGGCTCACCGCGCTCACATAGCGCACCGCCTCGAGGAAATACCGCCGTTCCTCCTGCGGAAATTTAGGCGGGCGCCCGCTGAGCGCCTCCACCAGGGCATCCGGCCAGAGCAGCAGGTGCACCTCACCCAGTTTGGCGGCTTCCTCCAGAAAACGCATCTGGCGTGCGTGCATATTGTCAAAACTTCCTGAGACCACAACCAACATGGCTTAATACCTCATCCAATCGTCCCGGCGGATCACCCGCCGTGGGTCGTCAATAGCCGCCGAACTCGTCGATGGCGGCGAGCATGGCAAAGAAATTATCCAGGGGCACATCCCGCTCGACCACGTGCGAGGGCCCGATGATCAGCCCGCCGCCCGCGCCCAGCGACTTCGATCGTGGCGCGCACATGCGCGCGCACCTCATCCACCGTGCCAAAGGGCAGCACCGATTGCACTCCCAACCCGCCCGAGAAGGACAGGCGCTGGCCAAACTCGGCTTTGATCCAGGTGTGGTCGACGCATTCCGGCTGCACCGGGTTGAGGATATCGATGCCTGCTTCGAGCAGGTCGGGCACCAGGTTATTGATCTTGCCGTCGCTGTGATATTCGATCAGCACATCCGGTTTGATCGCGCGCGCGGCGTCGATCACCCGTTTGAGCCGCGGGCCGAACCAGGCGCGCCACATTTTGCGGCTCATCAGCAGGTTATCCTGCATGGCCACGTCATCCCCCAACTGGATCATATCCACCCCGGCGCGGGCGTAAGCCTGCGCACAGGCCACCCGCCGGTCGGTGATGGCGTCCAGCAGGACGGCAGCTTTTTCATCCTGGTGAATGATGTCGTCAAACAGGCGGTCCATCGAACGCAGCTGCCAGGCGATCTCAAAGACGGTCTCGGCCAGCCCGCCGCATACCGCGTAGCCCTTGGCCTGCCAGTCGCCTACGCGCTGCTCCAACCCGGCATAGCGGTAGGGTTGGTCCAGGTCCGGCCAGGGAAAGTTGAGGATCTCCTCTACTTTTTCAGCCTTATCCAGCGGGTAAAAATACTCGGCATACTGCTGCTGACTATCCCAAACGCGACCGCGTCCCCATTCGTCCCAGGTCATCGCCGGGTTGCTGAAATAAGGGCGATAATCATTGGTCAAGCGGGTGGGGTTGGGGCCTACCCCAGCCACATCTCCGCGCACCGCGGCCAACAGGTCATCGGTGCCCAGCTTTTTCTTCAACAAGGCAGCCACATAGGCTTCGATTTGAATGCTGCGCGGCACGCGGTCGGGGGTCCGGCGGCGCGCGGCGGTCAGCACACGTTCACGGGAGGTCATTTCGGTCATACGTTCAGGCTCCTGCGATAAGTATCCACCAGGTCATCCGGCGGGTCAAATCCATCCATCTCTACCGGCCTTTTCTCCAGCGTGCTCTGGTAGAGCGCCAGCACCACCGCCCATTCATGCAAAGACTGCTTGAGCTGCGTCCCGGGGGCCTGGCGAGCATCTTCCAGCCAGGCGAACATGGCGCGGTGGAAGGCGGCCTGGGCCAGCAGATTATTAACGCGGAATTCATCCAGGTTGGCGCAGGCGCCGCCCTGGCTTGCGCCGGGGCCAACGATTTCCCAGCGCCCAAATTCCTCGAACAGCACCCGGCCTTCGGCCGCGTAGGCTGCAGCGCGCACGTGCTGCCAGGTAGTTTGCGGGTCGCCGCAGCGCGGAGAGCTGTAACCGGATGTCCACAAGCCGCGCACCCCGTTGGCGAAGGTCAGGTAGGCCTGGCTGGTGGCCGGCCCAGGGTGCCCCGGGTCCGAGTTCATCCCAGCCGCTGGCGCTGCCAAACACACGCATCACCGGCACATCCCCGTTCAGCGACATGCCGTAATTCAAACTGTGGGTGCCCTGACCGGCAATGTTCATGCCTGCCGAAAAGTCGAGGAATTTTACCGCGCCCAACCGCCCGCTGGAAAGCGCCTCCTGGCACTGCTACCAGCCGCGGGTGCCAGCGCACCTGGTGGCAAACCGCGAAACGCGTTCTCGCGCTGTTCTCCAGTTCCACCAGCTTGCGCCAGTCGCTGACCGCGGTCGCCAGCGGTTTTTCGGTGGTGCACAGCGGCACACCCAATTCCGCCACCAGGCTCATCAACTCCACCCGCGTATCCGGCCAGGTGACCAGGTGCACGATATCCGGGCGCTCGCTCTCGATCATCTTGCGCGCATCGGCATAGGCGCGCAAGTGATATTTAGCCGCCAGCGGGTCGCGGCGTGCGCTGCCGGGTGCGCAGCAGGCCACTACCTCGGCGTTATCGATATGCGCGTACGCCTCAATGTGAGCCGGCGCGCGGCTGCCGCAGCCGACGATGGCTGCCCGGTAGGTCTTCATCGGTTCACTTCCATGGATCCAGCAGCACTTTGCCGCATTGACCGCTCAACTGCAGCTCGAAGGCTTCCTTCACCCGGCTCATCCCGAAGCGGTGCGTGATCAGCCGCTGCAATTTATCCGTGTTGGCGCGGATCAACTGCCACATGCGCGGGGTATCGTGCATATTCCAATGCCACACACCCATCAGGGTCAGCCCGCCGGGCACCATGTTATCCACATCGATGCGCCCACCCCAACCCACGAAAGCCACCTTGCCGCGCCGGCGGGTAGCCTCGATGGCAAATTTTTGCGCGGACGGGACGGCGGTGCAATCTATACTTTTGTCCACCCCGCGCCCGCCGGTGAGCGCCTTGATCTGCTCCAGCGCATCCCGGCTGTTGGGGTCGAGCACGATCTCGGCGCCCAGCTCGATCGCCAGCTGGGCGCGGTAGGGGTTGCTCTCCACCGCGATCACCCGCGCGCCGCGATAGGCCGCGTTGATCACGCCTCCCAGCCCCACGGGGCCCAAACCACAGATCAGCAGCGTATCGAAGGCGTCCACCTCGAGGCGCTGCATGGCGCCAAAGGTCGGGCCCAGCCCGCAGCAAGCCATGGCGGCGTGCTCGGTGGAGATATCTTCGGGGACCGGCAGCAGCAGCCAATCCTGCTTGAGCATGTATTGGGCATAGGTGGCCGCGCCGGTGGGGCTCTGGCAGTAGGCCAGCGGGTCCAGGTTGTTCTCGCAGTGGATGTAATCGCCCGCGATGCACAGCTCGCACTGGCCGCAGGCATACTGCGGCATGACCACCACCCGGTCGCCGGGTTTCAGCCGGCCTGGCTGGGCCACTTCCACCACCTCCCCGGCCGCTTCGTGGCCGAGCATCTCGCTGCGGGTGCCGTTCTGAAAGCCTTTGAATTCGGTGCACATCGGCGCGCTGGTGATCTTTACCTTTAACAAAAGGCGCGCGGATGTTTGGTTCGGGCTTTTCGAGCACTTCGCACTTTTTTACACCGGTAATGGCGGCTACCTTCATCGCGGGCAACTCCTTGGAGATAATTTCCCGGCGGCCTGGAGTCATTTCCAGGCCGCCAGCTTCATTAAAAATATTACCAGCAAAACCAAAGTCAGGCGTAGTGTTTTGCCGGCTTCTTTTGCCGCTTGGGCGCGCCGGTTTTGTTCAAACGGTCCCGGCGCAGGGATGCTTTCGGCTACAGCCTGATCTTCACCTGAAAGCCGCCCGGCACGGGCTGGTCGGATACCACGAACAGGTAGCCGCCCCCGCAGCCAGAGTACATCGCGCCTGCATAACGCCGCTGGTAATGGCCTAACAGCCCGAGCAGGTCAACCGAGATGGTCTCGTGGCGCACGGTATGGGGTAAGAGCGCTTCCCAGCAGCGCATGCACTCGTTGAACGACTCGCCCAACCCGCGCAGGTCGCAGTCCAGGATGGCCCGGTAGCAATCCTGACCGCTTTGTCCCAGGCGCTGAACCCAGGCCGCCTCGAGGTTCTTCACCCCCAGGGGGTTATAGCCCGGCGGGCGCTGGAGCACCGGCAGCAAGTAGAGACTGCGCTCCAGCCAGGCGGCCACCTGGGGATCGCGGCAGGTCTGGATGTGGGCCGGGAAAACCCCGCCGTCGTAATCCAGGCGATTGATGCCCGGGTAGATCAGGCCGATCATATCCTGCGACCCGGAGGGTTCGGCTTTGCCCTCGTTCTCCACCTGGTACAGCTCGCGCACCAGTTCGGCCGGATCGCGCTCGGGCAGGCGGCCGTTCCAGTGCTTGAGCGCCACGTTGCGCGTGCCCGAAGCCATCCCGCAGCGCTCCATGTAGAAGCGGTCCGCCTCCAACCCAACCACCACCATCGAACCGGGCGGGGTGGGATTAAGCCGTGAGACAAAGGGCTGGTCGATCCAACCGCCGGCCAGGGCCATGCGGTAGGGCATCTCGCCAATCACTTCGCCGACGGCGCGGGTTGGCTGAGGACTAATCATGCACCACCTGTTTGCCGGCTTTTTTGAGGGTGTACTGCTGCTCAATCCATTGGTAGGTTTTTTCCAGCCCGGCCCGCAGCGGGGTCGACGGCTCCCAACCCAGCACCTCTTCGATAAAGGTGTTGTCGCTGTTGCGCCCGGCCACACCCTTGGGAGCGTCCAACTGGTACGAGCGCTCCAGGGTCACCCCGCCGATGCCTTCGGCCATGCTCACCAGGGTGTTGATCGAAACCAGTTCACTCGAGCCCAGGTTGATCGGGGTGGCGATCAGGCGGTCGCAGTGCATAATCATATCGATGCCCAGGGTGCAGTCGTCGATATAGCAGAAGGAGCGCGTCTGGTGGCCGGTGCCCCAGATATCGATCGCCAGGTGATCGGCGTCTTTAGCTTCGATCACCTTGCGGCAAATGGCCGCCGGGGCTTTCTCGCGGCCGCCAAACCAGGTGCCATTCGGGCCGTAGATGTTGTGGAAGCGGGCGACATGCGTCTCCAGCCCGCGCTCGGCCCAATATTCCTCGCAGAACATCTCCGACATCAGTTTTTCCCAACCGTAGCCGCGTTCGGCCATGGCAGGGTAGGCGTCGGTCTCTTTCAAGGCGCGTACGTCGGGATCCTGCTGCAGCAAGGTGTTATAGGCGCAGGCCGAGGAGGAGAAGAAATAGCGCTGCGCACCGGCTTTGTAGGCCGCTTCGATCATGTTGGTGTTGATCAGGATCGAGCGCAGGCACTCCACCCGGTGGGTCTCGATAAAGCCCATCCCGCCCATATCCGCCGCCAGGTTATAAACCTCCACCGCGCCGGCCGCCGCCCGCACGCAGTTGTCGTACTCGGTCAGGTCCATGCACAGATTTTCCACCCCCTCCACGCGCTGGTACCATTCGGGCAGTGGTTTTTTGTCCACCGCGCGGATGTGGCTAAAACCCAAATCATGGAAATAGCGCGCCAGCGATCCGGCAATAAAGCCACCCGCACCGGTAATCACGATCAGGTCGTCCTTGTGGAGCACGTCCACAGCAGTTTTGTTGTTTTTAAACATGGTTATTCCTCATCAAAATGAAATGTATGCTGTCTTACAGCGCCGAACTGCATTCGATCTTGAACACAACCGGCATCTTTTCCTCTTCAACGCCGCATTGGATGGTCAGGCCGTCGCCGTCCTGGGTCCAGGCCAGCGCCCCGTCTCTGCCCAGGCGGCTCACCCGCAGAATGGCAGCGGCATCCAACTGTCCCGCCGCCAGGGCGTGCACCGCCAACCGCTCCCCGGGCGCGGCCAGGGCGGTGATATACAGGTTGTTCCCGCTGCGGGTAAAGCGCAGATCCTGACCGGTGTAAGCCGCGCGCTGGGTGTCGGTGAAACCGCCTTCCTTCACCTGGGTGGGGCCTTCGCCAAATACTCGCCAGGGGCGGGTGCCGTACACCGCTTCGCCGTTGACTTTCAACCAGGCGCCAATCTCGCGCAGGATCATCTGCTCGGGTTCGGGAATGGTGCCATCCGGCCGCGGGCCAATATTGAGCAGCAGGCAGCCGTTCTTGGAGATGATGTCGACCAGGTCCTGGACGATATCCACGCCGGTCTTGTAATCCTGGTTGGCGATATAACCCCACGAATTCTTGGATACGGAGGTGTCGGTCTGCCAGAAATACGGGCGCAGATCGTTGAGCTGGCCGCGCTCGATATCCCAGACCGCCGCCTGTTTGGGGAAGGTTTCATTTTTATAATTGATCGCCACGCCCTTGCCCCACTCCTGCCCGCGGTTGTAATAATAGCTGGCAAAGCGCTGCACGTAAGGCTGGAAGATAATTTGCTCGATCCACCAGTCAAACCAGAACACCTGGGGCTGGTACTTGTCGACCAGCTCGCAGCAGCGCGCCAACCAGTCTTCCAGGTACTGCGCGTCGGGCCGCGGGGTCCAGTCGCGGCTGTTCCACGCCCCCGAAAAGCCATCCTTGCCCTGTTCCTGGCCATCGATGCTTACGGCCGGGCCGTAGAAGTCAGCCCAGCGCGGGTCGTTGACATCCGAGTCGAAGAACCGCCCGCCGTTCATGAAGAACCAGTGCTCGGCGCGGTGGCTAGAAACGCCAAACACCAGCCCACGCTGGCGTACGGCAGCCGCCAGATCGCCGATCAGGTCTCGTTTGGGACCCATTTTGCCCGCGCACCATTCCGTCAGGGCGCTATCATACATGGGGAAGCCGTCGTGGTGCTCGGCCACCGGCACCACATAGCGCGCGCCGGCTTCCGCGAACAAATCCGCCCAGGCGTCGGGGTCATAGTGCTCGGCCTTGAACAGCGGGATGAAATCTTTGTAGCCAAAGGCATTTTGCTCGCCGTAGGTTTTGCGGTGGTGCTCAAATTCGGGCGTGCCCTGGCGGTACATATTGCGCGGGTACCACTCGCTGCCAAAAGCCGGCACGGCGTACAGACCCCAATGCAAAAAGATGCCGAACTTGGCATCCTGGTACCATTCGGGCACGCTGTACTGGGTCAGCGAACTCCAACTGGGTTCAAAAGGTTGTTTGAGTGACATGCATCGTCTCCTTGAAATCCAAAAAGTGGATGTCGAAATTTATTTAATGGTTTACCGCAGCGTCTTGAGCGCCGGAAAGCATGCCGCCGCTGGAGGCGCGCACGATCAACTCGGTGGGCAGCACCACCTCGACACATTCCTCTTCCACCCGGTCCTCCAGGCGGTCGATCAGCAACTGCGCGGCGCGGTGCCCCATTTCGTAGGCAGGCTGGGCGGCGACCGTGAGGAAAGGGAAAGTCACCAGGGCCGGCGGCAGGTCGTCAAACCCCACCAGGGCCATCTCTTCGGGGATGGGCTTTCCCAGCTCGCGCAGGGCATTCATCGCCCCAATGGCGATAAAGTTGTTGGCCGCGATCAGGGCGGTCGGCCCCGGCTGCAGCGCCGCGGCCTGGCGGGTCATTTCGGCGCCGCTGGTCTGGGTGAAATTTCCATGGAATATCACCATCCCGGCGGCCAGGTCATTTTCGGCCATCGCCTGGCGGAAGCCTGCGGCGCGATCGGCGGCGGTGGACACCTCCGCCGGGCCGTTGAGCAGGGCGATGCGCCGGTGACCCAGACCGATGAGCAGGCGGGTTAACTGGTAAGCCCCGCCCAAAGAATCGGCGCGCACCACGTCTGCCTTACAGCCGGAGGCGCGCCGGTCGATGACCACCACCGGCACCTGCTGGGCCTGGGCGGCTTCCACCGCGCCCATCCCACCGCGGGCCGGCACCAGCAGCAGCCCGTCGACGCGTTTCTGCAGCAGCATTTGCAGGTATTTTTCCTCTTCGGCTTCGTTTTCGTCGGTGTTGCAGAACATGACCATGTAACCGGCGTCGCTGGCCGCGTCTTCTACCCCGCGGGCAATAGTGGTAAAGAAGGGGTTGGTGATATCGGTGAGAATCAGGGCGAGGGTGTGGGTGCGGTGCGAGCGCAGGCTGCGAGCCAGGGTATTGGGCACATAGCCCAACTCGGCGACGGCGCGCAGCACCCGCTCGCGCACTTCTTCGCGCACATAACCGTTGTGGTTAATCGCCCGCGAAGCGGTGATCGGGGCGACCCCGGCATGCCTGGCAACGTCTTGTATGGTGGCCATCCCGCTCCTTGGATAGATGGTATCGTTACCATATGGTAACGATACCATCATACATCTCTACCGGTCAATTGTCAATACACTTTTTGCAAATTCACTTGAAAGAACCCAAAACCATTGCTCTCTGATTGAGGGGCGGGATGATTTCACAAAACCGGCACGGAGAAAATTCTAAATTGACAACACGCCGGATCCATGCTACTATGCTGATTGGTTATCAACCAACTCTATTTTTTAGAAAGGAGGCACAAATGAACAAGGTAAAATCGGGCCCTGCCGCCCTGCACATTAATCGAATATTGCAGTTTTGCCTTGGATGAGAGTGCCTCCACCTGCCCCCACTGACCTGCGAACAGCATAAGTCACCGGCACGCTCATCGGCCCGGTGGCCAGTTTTTTAAACGAGAGGCTTCACTGCGTGAAGTCCTTTCGTTCTTTTCGCTTGAGTGAGACCTGATGAGTAAAAAAATTTAACCCTGATGATTTTTTGGATGACGATTTTGATCCGGCCCAAACCCAACTGAGCCAAAAACACGTCGGCCGGCGTATCCTGCCTGCCGGCAAGGCCGACCGGGTGAAATACCTTGCCGACCTGGTCGAAGTCAACGAAAAGGTTGAAATCGATCTGCAGCAAAATTTTCAACCCACCTTCAGCTCTTCGTCGCACGAGCGCTTCTGGATTCTGAACTACCTGGAGAGTTTCTATAACGACCAGGTGATCAGCGATGTGCTCTGGAAGGTGAAAGGCGGCAAAGAGGCCAACGTTTACTGCTGCGCGGCGCATCCCTCCACCGGGTTGGAGCTGATCGCCGCCAAAATTTACCGCCCGCGCATGTTCCGCAACCTGCGCAACGATGCCCGCTACCGCCAGGGGCGCGAAATACGGGATGAATCCGGCAAGGAAACCCGCAACCGCAGGGAAATCCTGGCCATGAACAAAAATACGCGCTTTGGCAAACACCTGCGCCATATCTCCTGGCTCGAAGCCGAGTATCTGACCCTGGAGATGCTCTATAAGGTAGGCGCAAACGTGCCCAAGCCGGTGGCGCATGGCGATAACGTGATCATGATGGAATACATCGGCGACCGAAATACCCCCGCCCCGGCCCTCAACCAGGTCAGCCTGCAGCCGGCCCAGGCGCGCGAACTTTTTGACCGGCTGGTGGCCAACCTGTCGATCATGTTGAACAACCACTGCGTTCACGCGGATTTCTCAGCCTACAACGTGCTCTATTGGGATAACGACTTTCGCATCATTGATTTTCCTCAGGCCGTCGATCCGCGCCACAACCCGGATGCGGGCGAGCTTTTTGCCCGAGACGTGGAACGCATCTGCCAGTATTTTGCCCGCTACGGCATCCGCCAGAACGCGGCGAGCCTGGCGGCCGATCTTTGGGCGAAATTCGAGCGAGTCAACGCCCTGGACGCCGGGCGAATCGAATTGGATGAAGACCTGGCCGATTTGCTGCGAGCGCCAGTGCGCAAGCGCCAGTGCGGCAACGCAGTGCGGCGGGCGGCCAAATAGCCTGGCGGTTTCTCACCGCGGGGTGGAGGCTGGTCAGCCTCCACCCCGCCGCGTTTTGCCATTTTGATGGCATAATCATCAGGTGGGCTGCCACAAAACGATCTGCGAAACGGAACGCTTACCATCATGATTACCACCCTGTTGAGCCGGCGCACCAGCGTGCGCGCCTATCAAGACACACCTGTCCCGGAGGATGTCCTGGAAGACATCCTCGAGGCCGGGCGCCTATCCCCCTCCGGCGGCAACGAGCAGGCCTGGGCCTTCGGTGTGGTGCGCGATGCTGAGATCATCGCGCGCCTGGCCGAAGCCGCCCACGCCCAAAGCTGGATCGCCTCAGCTCCCCTGGTGATCGTGCTGTGCACCGTGCCGGTCAGCGACGAACTCGGCGGACGCGATATTCAGCTCGACCGCTACCCCGAATATAACGCCGAGATCTGTGGAATGGACCACGAACTGTACACCCGTCTCAATCAGGAAGAGCACCAGACCAAAATCGCCGGGACGCACATGGCCATCGCCGCGCTGGAACACGGCATCGGCTCGTGCTGGGTATCGCGCTTCGTCGTGGCCCAGGTCGCTGAAATTCTACACCTGCCGGCGGGCATCCTGCCCTCCGAGATGCTGGTCATGGGCTACCCGTTAAATCCGCACGCCCCGCGCAAGAAAAAGACTCTCGCCGAGCTGGTTTTCTACGACCAATACCCCGCCGGCGCGGCATAGAAGGCGGTTTATCCATGTTTTCCGAAGATTACCTGATGCGCATGATCAATCTGGCGGTCGCCGCCCTGGTGCGGTTGATCGGCTTGAAGCGCGAAGGGCGCTATCCCGAAGCGCTGGAAGCCGTTGACCAGGGGCTGGAGCTGCTCACCGGCCTCAAACCCGATCTCGTCCGCCGCCTGGACGACGCCAGCCTGTATAAGACCCTCAGCCCCCAGGGCCGCCTGGACCTCGACCGCCTGGCGCTGGTCGCGGATCTTTTCGCCCAGGAGGGTGAGATTCTGGCCGCGCAGGGCCGGCGCGCCGAAAGCCTGGAGAGCAGTTCGCGCGCGTTAGCCTACTATATGGAAGCTGGTTTCAACACCGAAACACCCCAGCCGGGGGCATATGATGACAAGATCGAAACCCTGCTGGCCCAGAGCGGCGCCGAAGACCTGCCGGACGGCCTGCTCTGGTCGCTGTTCTGCTATTTTGAACAATCCACGGCCTATGCGCGCGCCGAAGAAACCCTGCTGCGCCTGGCGGCGCGCCCCAGCGCGGAAGCCGCGATTCGCCCCGAGGTGAGCGCCTTTTACCAGCGCCTGGTGGAAAAATCGCCCGACGAACTGGCTGCCGGCGGCCTGAGCGCCGCCCAGGTTCGCGAGCGGCGGAAACAGGCCGGCGGTTAGCAGTCTGCGGGGTAGGAGCGTGTGCAACCCGGCCCGGATCAATTATGATAGAATTTATCTATAATTATCCGGCAGGAGGGCAGGGCCATGAAGCCAGGCGAAACGCGCATCAAACTCAACCAATACCACGCCTGCCTGGAAGCGCTGCGCCGCGAATACCGCCGGGTGCGGCCACTGCCGGCGGCGCCCTTCTTCCTCTTTGGCATGGGTCCGCGGCGCAAATTGATTTACCAATCTGGCGAGCTGCGCGACGCCCTCAGCGGCGAGCTGTTGGGCGCCTGGCAGACCGAGAGCGAAACCATCTTGCCGGCCGAATACAGCGTGATTCTCAACCTGGCGGGCGGGCGGACGGTGCAGCTGTGGGAAGACGAGCAGGGCATCTGGCTGGAGGATGAAGACGGCCCGCGCATGCTCTCCTCCGGCGCGCTAAATTTGCCGCGCTTTGAAGCCTATCGCTACGGGCCCGTACTGCGCGTGCTCCACCAGGAAATCCTGGTCAACATCCTCGATGGCCGGCCGCTGCCCAATTTCTGGGTGTATCCGAAACCCTGGTACCGGGATGCGGCCATGATGGCCATGGTCCTGCGCCATACCGGCAATCTCCACCTGATCCGCGAATGGATCCTCTCGCTGCGCGAGCCCTATGACCGCAACAACGCCGGGGAAAGCGAAACCGACAACCTCGGCCAGGCTCTCTACCTGGTTTCGCTGGTGGCGGACGCTTCACACCCCCTGGTGGCGACAGTGCTGGCCGAACTGCCGCGCTGGCAGGTTAAAGATTACCTGCAGGGGCGCTCAGACTTTGGCGAGCACCCTGTCTACCAGACCAAATGGGCCAAGTTCGGGCTGGAATCCCTGGGCCTGCCGGATCCATACCAGGCGCCGATTTTCCCCGACAGCTATTCGGCGCTCTTTTGGTGGGCCTACCAGGACCGGCACGCGCCCGCCTGGCGTTTCAGCGAGCTGGATTATCCGTACCTGGATTGGGCCGAAGCCCATTTTTACGGCGAGACTAACGCCCCGCTGGGCGACCGCGACTACCCGCTCTCGTGGGAATCACGCGCCAGCCAGGCCGATTACACCGCCCTGGCGCGGCTCTCCCCGGCCTATGTCAGCGATCAGTTAGCCGCTCCTCACACCTGGCACGCCGCCGAAATGTTCCTCTATTTGCTGACCGCGGGCTGATTTTTGCAGGGCGCCTACGGCTTCATCACCCGCGCTCGAAACCGGATTGATCCAGAAGCAAATCGATAAACGCCAGCATGTTCTCGAGGGGCACATCACTTTCCACGGCATGGGCCGGGGCGAAGATGTAACCGCCCTGCCGGCCGGCCTCCAACAAACGGCGCGTCTCGGCCTGCACCTGCGCCACAGAGCCGTAAGGCAGGGTGCGCTGGGTTGACAGCCCGCCGTGAAAGGCCAGCCGGCCGCGATACTGTGCCAGCAGGGCATAAACGTCCATCACTTCCGGCTGGAAAGGGTTGAAACAGTCCAGGCCGATATCGATCAGCTCGGGGAACACCTCGTCTACATCCCCGCAGGAATGGATGCTGACATATTTGCCCGCGCCGCGCACGCAGGCATACATGCGCTTCAACTCCGGGTAGATGAATTCACGCCACAGGCGGGGACCCATCTGCAAACCGCGCTGCGCGCCCCAATCGTCGCCGAAGTGCACCGCGTCGATGTCATATTGCAGGGCGCGCTGCGCCTGGGCAATGTTGTAATCGCCGATCTCATGCAGCAGACGGTGGACAAAAGCGGGATGGTCGAGGAAATCCATCATCAGGTTTTCCATCCCGCGCATCGTCCAGGCCCGTTCGTACAGCGAAAACCCAATGGAGAAAACCCGCAAGCGGTCGGGGTGCTGGTCCAGCCGGGTGGGAATGTCGGCAAAGAAGCGCGGGGATAACGGGTCGGGGAAACTGTAGCCCGTCAGGGTGGGTGCGGGCAGGACCGTCTGGCAAACCACGCCGATATCCTTATCCACGCTGCGGTCCCACACCACACCGAACACATCCCGCACCTGTTGGGGGCCGGCTTCCTCAAAGAAGCCAATCCCGTTGCCCAATCCCAGGATGTGGTTGTGGAGCAGTGCGTCCAGGTCCTCCCGACCGTAATACTGCTGCAAGGTGCGTTCGCGCTTCGAGGGTGAAGCTCAGCGACCAGGGCACGTAAGGCGGCGCCTCGCCATCCAGCACTGCGCGCATTACTTCGCGTTTGTTCATTCCACTTTTACCTTGAGCGCGCGGGTGGCGATATAGACGGGCATATATTCGCTGAGCGGGTTGAACCCGCCGGGCCGGTCGCGATCCTCATAAAAACCGCCGATCCAAAATCCAGCCGCGATCTGCCCGCCGATCTGTTCTTCGAGGGTATGGCTGAACTCCAGCGCGTCGCCGTCCACCAGCCGGCGGGCGATTTCCTCCGCGCTCAGGCGATCGGCATCGGCATACGGCAGGGCAAAATGGACTTCCAGGCGGTCGGTGCGGCGGGTGTGATCGTAGTCGAAAAGATGCACCGCCGGGTTATTAAACCCCGAGAGCAGGCTCCCGCCCGGGCGCAGCACGCGCCAGGCTTCGCGCCATACCGGCAGGATCTCCGCGGAAAACACGTTTGAAACCGGGTGGACGATCAGGTCGAAGCTGGCATCCGCGAACATGGACAGATCGGCCATGTCGCCTTCTACGGTGACGATCTCCAGCCCCTCCCGCGCGGCCACCAGGCGGTCCTGGTCAAGCTGGCGCGGCGAGTTATCCAACACGGTCACGCGCGCCCCGGCCGCCGCCAGCAGCGGCCCCTGCTGCCCGCCACCGGATGCCAGCCCAAGCACATCCCGGCCGGCGACCACGCCCAGCCATTCCTGCGGCACGGCGCGCTGCGGGGTGAGGTAAATCTCGAGGCGGCCCTGGCGAGCGGCGGCCACCGCCTGGGGTGAAGCCGGGATGGTCCACTCGTTGCCCCATTCCACTTGTTTGTTCCAGGCCTGGCGGTTGTGCTTGCGGATGTCCATTTTCATTTCCTGCTTTCAGTTTGAATCAGGCAGAACGGGTAGTCTGCCCCAGGAGGAGATCCCACCTTGATTATATGACCTGCACGCAAGAATTAATCATCCGCGCCGGCGGCATTTCGGGCGGGTTGCCGCCGGCCATTATTCTATGGATGCACTCGGGCTGAACCATTCTCAGCCCGGCCAATATTTCGCTGGCTTCGTTGATGCAGGCTTCTTTTTGATCCAGGGGAATGGTCAGGTGAAAAAACGGCTGGTTTTGTTGGTCAATGCCGTCTAAGCCGCTGACTGCCAGGTATTCTCGAATGCTCGTATTTTGTTCGAACCAGCCATAGATGTCGTAGGTTATATCCCCATATGCCATGTTGTTTTTGAACTGCCCCTGGACTGGCGAGGGCTGCCACTCCACGATCTGGCATTCAGGGATGAGGTTGTAGGAGATTTTACCGGCGCCTTCTTCCGTCTGGGCAGCCTGCCAGCGGTCGGATCGATACACCAGGGTGAAACCGGGATACCATTTCAAGGGCAATTTCTCGCGGGTGAAGACGATCTTGTCCATGTCAAGATTTTCGATGGCGATATGCAGGTCCTGGTCGTTAAAGGCGAAACTGGAGGCGCCAGCCGCGGCCGGAGGGAAAAGGAACCAGCCATAGATCGGTTGGTTTAACTCAAATTTGGTTTTATTGGATGCCGCCCGGCCGGAATTTACCTGGTTGTAGCGGTTGCCCAAATCGTCGCGCATGAACATGTTTTTATTGCCGGCATCCGATAGCTTGGTCACGGATGTAATGCCATAAATCAGAAAGGTCAACGTCCAGGACATGCCAACCTGGATATAGCCGTCGTCCAGCACTTCCATGCCTTCTACACACCAATTGATCGTAAACCTGTTCGCACTGCTCCATTCTGTGCAGCCGCTGGCGTCATACATGCCAGGCCGCAGACCGGAGGCCGCCGGGGTGGGGCTGGCGCTGGGCGCAGGCGTGGCGCTTGGGCTCGGCGTGCTGGTGGCCGTCCTGGTGCTGGTTGGCGCCGCTTCGGCAGTCGGCGTGAGGGCTGGGCTGGAACTGGGCAGCAGCGCCACGGTCGCGCTGGCTTGAGGGGCGGCCGGTTCCACCGCCGGCGCAGCGGCAGGTTTCGGCCCGCAGCCGCAGAGCAAACCAAAACAGATCACAACCGCGAGAATATTTCTCGGCGCGCGCTTAATCTCCATCATTTTTTCCCCGCAACAGCAAGATTTTTCCGCCTCCGGCGTCACTGCCTGCATGCAATGATTTCCCACCCACCCATGCAGGGTATCATCCGGAGCATCCCTTAACAATCCAGTGAATTATACAGGACAAACCTTTAACAACTTCTTAACTATCTTGCAGCTTTTTTCTCAGCTTCTTTTTGATACAATCATGCAGGTTTCGTCGAGTCTGACGATCCATGATTGGAGAGAGTTATGCCGGGACGCCGGGTTTTAATTTTATGCACAGGCAATTCCTGCCGCTCGCAAATGGCCGAGGCGATGGTCAACCACGCCCTGGCCGGGTCGTGGCAGGCGTTCAGCGCGGGCACCCAGCCCGCCGGATACGTGCATCCGCTGGCGCTGCGCGCGCTGGCCGAAATCGGCATCCAGCACCAGGGCGAATCCAAATCGACCGAGGTGTTTCGCGGCCAGGCCTTCGACCTGGTGATCACCGTGTGCGACGACGCGGCCGAAAACTGCCCGGTCTGGTTGGGGCAGGGCCGCAAGGTCCACATTGGCTTCGCCGACCCGGCCAAAGTGCAGGGCAGCGAAGCCGAACGCCTGCAGGCCTTTCGCCTGCTGCGCGAAGGCATTGAACAAAAAATCGTGCAGTTCTTACGCGAACTGCCTTAAGAAAGGTCTTTTCTAAATTTTTCAAGCGCATTTATTAATTGATGGTTGGCGACGCACGACCCAAAAAGTGCTGTTCCTGTGCATGGATAACGCGGCCCGCAGCCAGATGGCCGAGGCCTTTTTGCGCAAGTACACCGCCTCGCAGTTTTTGGCGTTCAGTGCGGGGCTTGAGCCGGCAGAGATCCACCCGGCCGCCATCCAGGTGATGGCGGAAATTGGCATCGATCTCTCCGCCCACAGCAGCAAGAGCGTCGATCTTTTCCGCGGGCAGCAGCTCATCCAGACCCTGATCATCCTTTGCGATCAAGCCGAGAAAAATTTCCCCACCGTTTGGCCGGGCGTCACCCTCAGGCTGCACTGGTCTATCCCCGACCCGGGCGCGGTGATTGCCCCCGAGGCCGAGAAATTAGCAGCCTATCGCACTGCACGCGACCAGATCGACGCCAAATTGCGCGAATGGCTGGCGGAACAACGCTTCCCGCCCGTGGGATAACGCGGACTGGCCGTCTACTTTTTCTGCGCTCAATTCCGCTTTTGCGGAGTATGATTATCATAAATTGGTTGACTCTCATCCGGTTTATGATAATCTTGTAATTGCCACGCGCTTCCAAACGTTGATCCACCTGTGGGTGCCCTCACAATGCTTTGGCGGATATCCATCGTTTGTCTGGGCGAAGTACTTTGAAAATGGCCAATTGGGGAAAGCCGACAACGCCATAATTTATCGCGCATTTTATATTTAAGCAATCAGATGGATCGGTAGCGCGCGGTTTCCGTTGTTTTCCAGACTGATTGGCAGAAATGCAGGTGCGCATGCAATTTAATGATAAGAATACAGGCCCCAGGCGGGTCGGCTCCGCTGCCGCCATGCGTCTAGCCCTGATATATGTGATCATCGCCGGGCTGTGGATCACTTTTTCAGATCAAGTTGTCAATGTGCTGGCGCTTACTCCTGCCGAAATAACCCGCGTGCAAACCTATAAAGGCTGGGGCTTTGTCATTTTCATGGGTGTGCTTCTATACATCGAACGGGAGCAGGTCGAACGCAGAAATCGTGAAAACGAGCGGCTGCGGTCCCAGACCCAATCCATGTTCGAGCTGGCTCCCAACCCCATTTTGATCGTCGAACTGGAAAATCTTGAGCTGCTGGCTGCCAATCAAAGCGCTGCAGATAAATTTGGCAAGGGCGTGGCCCATCTCTTTCGCCAGGTGCTGACCGAAAAACAGGTGGACCGGTCTTCGCCAGACCAGCAGCGCCTGGCCGACCAGCTGCACAGCGCCGAGCCGTTGCGTTTCACCTGCCAGACGACGCTCGCGGATGGCAAGGAGTTCGTCCTGGATATGGCCGCCCGCGGCATCTCCTGGGAGGACCGCAATGCCGCCATTGTGATGATCGCCGATATCACCGAACGCAGAAAGTACGAGGAGACGATCCTCCGCCTGAATGAGGAACTCGAGGAACACGTTTCCATCCGCACCGCTGAACTGGAAGCCAAAAACAAGGAGCTGGAAACCTTCACCTATTCGGTCTCACATGACCTCAAGGCCCCCCTGCGCGGCATCGACGGCTACAGCCGCCTGTTATTGGACGATCACGCCGAGATGCTCAACGAGGAAGGCCGCCATTTCCTCAACACCATCCGCCAGGCTACCACGAGAATGAACCAGTTGATTGACGACCTGCTGGCCTATTCTCGCCTGGAGCGACGGGCGCTGGCCATCAGTCTGATAGATCCCCACGATATGGTGGAAACCTGCCTGCAAGAGCGCAGTGAGGAGATTCGCGCCAGGCAAATCGAGGTGAAGGTGGATGTTCCCTTTCATCAAATGATGGTGGACAGCGAAAGCCTGGGGCAGGCGCTGCGCAATTTACTCGATAATGCTCTAAAATTTACCAGAGAGATTGAACAGCCTCGGATTGAGATTGGCGGGCAAGAAACGCTGGAGAGCTATATCCTGTGGATGCGC
Source organism: uncultured Chloroflexia bacterium (assembly GCA_963752685.1). GTDB lineage: Bacteria > Chloroflexota > Anaerolineae > Anaerolineales > Anaerolineaceae > Anaerolinea. The sequence continues at coordinate 550,462 of CAVVZR010000001.1, forward strand.
GACAACGGACCTGGCTTTGACATGAAGCATCACGACCGTATCTTTGAGATTTTCCAACGCCTGCACCGCATCGACGAATACCCTGGGACAGGGATTGGCCTGGCGATTGTGCGCAAGGCGATGGAACGAGTTGGCGGGCGCGCATGGGCTGAAAGCGCGATTGGCCAGGGCGCCACCTTTTATCTGGAGACTTGGAAGGCAAAATGAAGGTTCTTTACGTCGAAGACAACGTTCTGGACGTGGATCTGACCCGTCGTGAAATTGGAAAACTGGCGCCAGAAATTTCTTTAGATATTGCATCCACGATGAAAGAGGCAATGGCGATCCTGGCCGACGCCACCGCGACCAAATACCAGGCGGTGCTCACCGACCTGCGCCTGCCGGATGGGGATGGGCTCGCCGTGCTGGCGGCCATTCGCGAGCGCGGCCTGCCGTTGGCGGTGGTGCTGGTCACTTCGAGCGGCGATGAAGAAACCGCCGTGGCCGCGCTTAAGGCCGGGGCCAACGACTATATCGTCAAACACCCCGGCTATCTGAAACGCCTGCCCTTCACCCTCGAAAACGCCATTCAACAATTCCGCTCGCTGACATCCCGCTCCACCCGCCTGCTGCGCGTGCTGTATGCCGAACATAACCAGGTGGACGTGGATCTCACCCGCCGCCATTTCGCGCGCCAATCGCCACACATCCGTCTGGATGTGGTTTCCGGCGCAGAACAAATATACAACCGATTAAAACGTGAGACGCCTGAACCCTACGAGGTGCTCCTCCTGGATTACCGCCTGCCGGGTCAAACTGGCCTGGATATTCTCAAAGATCTGCGCGCCAACCACCACGACATCCCGGTGGTGATCGTCACCGGGCAAGGGGATGAGGAAGTGGCCCTGCAGGCGATCAAACTCGGCGCGCTGGATTACGTGATCAAGAATCCCGGCTACCTCTATCGGCTGCCGTACATTCTCGAGACCGCCCGTGACACCGCCGAACGGGCTCGCGAACACGCTGCCCTGGAAGAAAGCCAATCGCGCCTGCAGGCCCTGTTCAACAACGCGCTCAACTCATTTCTGCTGACCGATGACCAGACCCGGTTTTTGGCAGCCAACCCCACCGCCTGCTTGCTGCTGGGCTACAGCCACGATGAGCTGCTCAACATGCGGTTAGCGGATATTGTCGCCAGTCCATCGGCGGATGAGCTCGAAGCCAACCAGGCGGAGCTGCTGCGTGTGGGCAAACAGCTTGGCGAAATGAGCTTATGCCGCAAAGACGGCAGCCTGATCGAGACCGAATACCACGCGGTGGCCAATATCGTGCCAGGCGTTCACCTCACCGTTCATCGCGACGTCACCGCACGCAAGCAGGCTGAAGCCCGCACGCGGGTGGAAGCTGCCCGTGCCCTGGCTTTGGCCCAGGTGGCTTTGCGCCTGAATGCCCAGATGGACCTGCAGGCCGTACTGGGCGTGGTCTGCGAGGAAGCCGCAGCCGCCCTGGGGGTGCCCGCCGTGCTGGTGATGCTCCACGATGTCAAAACCCAGGCGCTGCTGCCTGCCCAGGCGATTGGGCTGCCGTCCGATTTTTTGCAGCGAGTGAACCCCATTAATATCGAGGCGGTCAAACCTTATTTGTCAAACAACGGTGATATCCGCCCGATCACCCTGAATGATATGGTTGCCGCCCGCTATGTCAACCTGGAGCAGATATTTGTGGATCAGCACATCCACTCGGTCGCCGGGGTGGGTATGCTGCGCGACGAACAAATCCAGGGGGTCATCTTTGTGCTGGCCAAAGACCAACCGCGCGAGTTCAGCCTGGATGAGATCGACCTGCTGCGAGCGATCACCGCCCAGGCCGCCCAGGCCGTGGCCAATGCGCGTCTCTTCGAAGAAAATCTGCGCAAGACCCGGCGGGCCGAGTCGCTGGCGCGGATGGCCTCACGGCTGAACACCCAGCTCGAGCTGAAAGCCGTGCTGCAGGTGGTATGTGAAGAAACCGCCCGCGCCCTGGATACCACGGTGGCCATGGTGGGTTTATTTGACAGCGCTCATCAAAACTTTACCGAGTTGGAGTATTCCGGGCTGCCACCGGAAGCCAAGCAGCACATCAAGGCCGTTCCACTGGAGTTAATGCAGCGGCGCGCCGATGAAAACGGTTTCGTGGTTGTGCCCGACCTGCAGGACATTCAAAATGCGCCGAACGCTGCCGTCGCCAGCGAATTTGTCATGCGCAGCTTTGCGAGCACCTTCTTCCCCTTCGGCGAAGGCCAGATCGGCCAATTAGCCATTTTCTCCCTGGGCCAGGTAAAAACCTTCGAAGAGGAAGACCTGGCCCTGCTGCGCGCCCTGGCCGATTATTGCGCGCAGGCGGTTGATAAAGCCCACCTGTTTGGGGCAACCCAACGCCAGTTGAAACACGTCCAGGCGCTGCGCCGCAACGACACAGCCATCGCTTCCTCTACCGACCTGCACGTGGTATTGCGGGGGATTATCGAGGAAGCCACCGCGCTGCTGGATATCGACGCGGTGGATGTGATGCTGCTAAATTTCCACACCCTCCAGCTCACCTTCGCGGATGGCATGGGCTTTCGCTCAAACGCCTGGCGAAGCGCCTCGCTGCGCCTGGGTGAGGGCAATGCCGGCCGGGCGGCCATGGAGCGTATGCCCGTCTGCCTGCCCGATCTGATCATGGCCTCGGTGGCGCCTACACGCCAGAACGCCGCCCAATTTGAAAATTTTCAAGCCTATTTCGCCGTGCCGCTGATCTCAAAGGGCAAGGTGCGCGGGGTACTCGAAGCCATGCACCGCTCGCCGTTGGAACCAGACCACGAATGGCTCGATCTGCTGGAAGCGCTGGGCAACCAGGCCGCCCTGGCCCTGGACAATGCCTCGCTCTTTGAAAGCCTGGAGCGCTCCAACACCGAACTGCTGCTCACCTTTGACCGTACCATCGAAGGCTGGTCGCGCGCGTTGGACTTGCGCGACAAAGAGACGGAGGGCCACACCCTGCGGGTCACGGATGTTACCCTGCAACTGGCCGCGGCGATGGGGATGAGCGAGGAAGACCTGGTGCATATCCGGCGCGGCTCGCTGCTCCACGATATCGGCAAGATGGGGGTGCCCGACCATATCTTGCTCAAAGAAGGCCCGCTCACCGATGACGAGTGGCGGATCATGCGCGAGCACCCCAAGCTGGCCTATGACCTGTTAGCCCCGATCGCATTTATGCAGCCCGCCCTGGATATTCCCTACTGCCACCACGAGAAATGGGACGGCAGCGGTTACCCGCGCGGGCTGGTCAAAGAACAAATTCCCCTGGCGGGGCGCATCTTCTCGGTGGTGGATGTGTGGGATGCGCTGCGCTCCAAACGCCCGTACCGGGACGCCTGGCCCGAAGAGAAAGTGCGCGATTACATCCTCACCGGCTCGGGCAGCCACTTCGACCCCGAAGTGGTCATCCATTTCAACCACCTGCTCGAAGCCAATCCCCAAATCGGCGCATTACAGCACGAATAAGAATGACGAGGGCGGCACGTGTGCCGCCCTCAGCCTTTCAATCGAAGAAGTCCGCATCCTCGGGGGATAGATGCTCGCGGGCGGCGTCCACAATGAATTCGACCCCCAGACCTGGGCGGTCCCAGACCTGGATGTAGCTGTCTTTGACAATGGGAGTGGGCAGTCCATCCATGATCTCGTACCACCAGGCCGGCCGCGCCACCGGGTACTCAAAGGCGATGTAGTTGCTCGGCAGGGTGGCTGCCACCTGGACATGGGCCGCCAGGCCGATCAGGCCGTCAAAAATGCCGTGGGGGGCCATCATGATTCCATGCAGGTCGGCATATTCGGCGATCCATTTCAACTCGGCGATCCCGCCCACGTCCGCCGGATCGGGGCCGACCACGTTAACTGCCTGTTTCTCGATCAGGTCCATGAAGTTCTGGCGCAGATAAATCTGTTCGCCGGTGTGGATGGGGGTAGAGGTGGCAGTGGTCAGGTCGCGGTAGAGATCGGCGAGCACATAAGGGGTGTAATCGCCGGTCAGGAGGTCTTCCAGCCACATCAAGTTGAGCGGTTCCAGCGCCCGCGCCAGGCGAATGGCATCCGGGAGCATCCAACCGGGGCCGCAGTCCAGGGCCAGGCCAATCTCGTCCCCAAGCACATCTTTCATGGCTTCCACACAGGCGATGACATGTTTCAGGCCGCGCTCAGTCAGCGGTCCGCGGTTAGCGTGAGGCGCGCCGCCGGCCTGATCGCCGTAGAAAAAGTTGGGCACCTGGCGCGCCATGCCCGAATGAAAGCCAATCCCCTGCTTAATGATGCTGAAGCCTTCCGGGGCGGCCTTCATCTGGCGCATATTCTCGGCATAATCCTCGGGCGAGCTGCCCGCCATAGGGAAGCGCACCCCACCATTGTAGACGCGCACCTGGTCACGCACCTTGCCGCCCAGCAGTTTATACACCGGCAAGCCGGCAGCCTTTCCGGCGATGTCCCACAAGGCCATCTCAATGGCGCTCACCGAGCTGCCCCAGGGCTTGAAGCTGCCCATGCGGCGGATCTTGAGCATCACCCGCTCCACATTGGTGGGGTCCTCACCCAGCAAATACTGCTTATAAAACAGCACATGTGATTTCAGATAAGGCTTGGAATTTTCGGCTTCACCGTATCCGCTGATGCCTTCATCTGTGGTAATGCGCACCACCGGGTTGTCGCCGATAATCGCGCATTTCAGGTCGGTAATTTTCATGAATGCTCCTCCTCATAGGATATCCCTATTATAGACTCGCCCGGCCCGGGCCCTAGCCCGATTGGCGATGAATTAGGGAATTCTGCCAGGGCCAACACCCGGAGTGGCCAGGTCCGAGACCTTCCCCTACGGGAGGGAATTGACCTTCACGCCTGTCTTCTCGAATGACAAATCTGGACAAAAATTGTACAATGAAGAAAATTAAACCAGGGAGGTTCCCATGGAGTATCGCTATTTAGGCAGCACCGGGGTGAAAGTCAGCGCGTTGTGTTTCGGCACGATGTCATTTGGCGGCGACGCCGACGAAACCACTTCGGCAGCCCTTTTCCGCGCCTGCCGCGACGCCGGGATCAACTTTTTCGACAGCGCCAACACCTATTCGGGTGGGCGGTCCGAGGAAATCCTCGGGCGGCTGATTGCGGGCAGCCGGGATGAATTGATCATCACCAGCAAGGTCTACTTCCCTTCCGGGTCGGATATCAACGCGCGCGGCGCCACCCGGCGCAATATCCTCAACCAGATCGATGCCAGCCTCAAACGCCTGGGCACCGACCACCTGGATGTGTATTTCATCCACCACTTTGACAACGCCACCCCCCTGGCGGAAACCCTGCGCGCGCTGGACGACCTGGTGCGTGCCGGAAAAGTGCTGTATCCCGCGGCGAGCAACTTTGCCGCCTGGCAGGTGACCAAAGCCCTCGGGCTCAGCGCGCTGCATTCCTGGGCGCCTTTTGCCGTGCTGCAGCCCATGTACAACCTGGTCAAACGCCAGGCCGAGGTCGAGATCCTGCCGATGGCGCTGAGCGAAGGCCTGGGGGTGATCCCCTACAGCCCGATGGGCGGCGGGCTGCTCAGCGGCAAGTACAGCCAGGCGCAGCGCCCGGCCGAGGGACGCCTGGTGCAAAACGAGATGTACCAGGTGCGCTACGCGGGCAATGATGTGATGGACGTGGCGGCGCGCTTCAGCCAGTTTGCCGCCGAGCGCGGCTACCAGCCGGCTTCCCTGGCGGTCGCCTGGGTGGGCAGCCACCCGGCGGTCACCGCGCCGATCATTGGGGCGCGCAACCTGGAGCAGCTGCAGGGGTCCCTCGCCTCGCAGGATATCGCCATGACCACCGAACTGCGCGCCGAGATTTCGGCGCTCTCGCCCGAGCCGCCGCCGGCCACCGACCGCAGCGAGGAGGGCAGCTTCCGCCGTTGAGGCGGCTCAAACCGGCGCCGGGGAGAGATGCACGGTTAACCGGATGGCTAAGCAGGTTTCTCGCGCAGAAATGCATCAGATAGCCAACGATCTCAGCGAGAGAATCCCTAAGAGGAGCATTTAAAGGTAAACCAAGATGAGGATCATCCAATCGGACTACGAGAACGAGTATCACCAGAATTTCTTGCTGCGCGAGACGCCCGACTCACAGCGCACCCGGCGGCGGCTCAACCTGCTGCTGGCCAATAAACAGGCCGGCAGCCTGTTGGAGATTGGGGTGGGCCAGGGCGGTTTGCTGCAGCATGCCCGCGAGCATTTCGAGGTGCAGGGGATGGACATCTCGCAGCACGCGGTCGAGGCGCTCAAGCCGTATTTCGGCGAGAGCGTGCGCCGCGCAGACGTGGAGACCAAAACCCTCCCCGGCCTGCATTATGACGCCATCGCCATCTTCAACGTGCTCGAGCACCTGCGTGAGCCCGGGCCAGTGATCCGGAAATTATGGGGCAGCCTCAACGGCAGCGGGGTGATGATTGGCTCGATGCCCAACAATTACGGACTGGTGGGCGGGCTGGTGACGCGCCTGGGCAATTTCTTCGACCGCACCCACGTCTCGACCTATGCGCCGCGGGTGTGGCACGGGCTTTTCAAGCAAGCCGGCTTTCGCGAGATCGATTTCTTCGGCGAGATAACCATCGGGCGCAACGCGGCCGTGTATGTGCGCGGACCGCTGTGGCCCTATCTATCCTTCAACCTGATGTTTGTCTGCCGTAAATAGGGCCACGCGGAGGCTCTCGCCGGCTCAGGATAGGGCCAGGTCCTCGACCACGGCGCGGACTGGGTGGCTGGTGTCCACGCTCAGGGGTGAGCCGGGGGTATGCTGCTCCATCCACTCGGCCATATCCACCAACACCTGTTCGAAGATCAAGTCATTGTGCAGTTCGTGGAAACCGCCCGGGTAGATCTTCAAGGTTTTGTCGGGATAGGTGACCTGTTTGTGGAAGCAGCGCGCGCCCTCAGGGGTGAAGATCTGGTCGGCTTCGCCGTGCAGGATGAGCAGCGGCAGGCAGAACTCAGCGCAGCGGGTGCCAATGCGCGCCAGCGCGCCGCGCACCTCGTCGCCCCAGCGGGCGCTGGCCATGGCGTGGAGCTGCCCGTCGCCGGCAGCCGCGCGGATGATCTGCGGGTCGCGGGTGACCTGGTGGATGGACGGCCCGCGGCGCAGGCTGAGACGCGGCCAGGTTATCGCCAGCGCACGTTTGATAATCGCCAACAGCGGGTTGGTTTTCTCGCAGGGCATAAAAGGCGCGCTCATGAGAATCACGCCGCCCAGATGGGTGGGATGGTGCAGAGCATAATCGGCGGCGACCAGCGCCCCATTGCTGTGGCCCCACAGGAAGATGGTTTCGCCGGGATGATCCTTTTGCACCAGGCGGATAAAAGCATCCACGTCCTGCTGGTATTCATCCCATGAGTTGATGTGCCCGCGCTGGCCTTCGGATTGGCCGCAGCCGGGCTGATCGAAGCCGTAGACGGCGAAACCGCGCGGCACGAGCATCTTCACCGCGCGCCGGTAGCGCTCGCAGTGGTCGCCGGCGCCGTGGACGATGACCACCAGCGCAACAGGCCTGCCCACCGGCAGATAGGATTGATAGTAGAGGCGCAGGCCGCCTTTTCCGTGGAAATGACCTTCACGCTTTTCTGTCATGTTCCCCTCCTTTACAAACAGATAGAAACGAGATCAGCGTGGACGTTAATTCCCCACCACAGACCCCCTCCGGGTGGGTAAATCGGATGCTTTTATCCATTATAGGGCAAAACGAGCCCGCGTGCTCATCCACTTAGGGAAATATTTCACAATTGCCTCAAGTATCAGCCCGAGGATGCCTCCAAAATTGCGGTCGTTCAGGGCACCTGGTAAAGGGTGATGTGAGGATCAGCCGCGCCACAGGGGTACATTTTGATATTGCTACCCCACCCGGTATAATCAGCGGATGCAGAGGAAATGGACGGGGTTGTGGAAAAACGGCGATTTTCTGCGCCTGTGGTCTGGCCAGACCATCTCGATGTTTGGCTCGATGATCGGTGGGACAGCGATGAGCTTTACCGCCATCCTCTTTCTGCAGGCCAGCCCCTTCCAGATGGGCTTGCTGCACACGATGGAACTGCTGCCGGCGGTGCTGATCGGCCTGCTGGCCGGCGCGTGGGTGGACCGGGTGCGCCGCCGCCCGGTGCTGATCGCCGCCGACCTGGGGCGGGCGCTGGTGCTGGCCAGCATCCCGCTGGCCGCGGTGATCGGCGTACTGCGCATCGAACAGGTCTACCTGGTAGCCCTGGCGGTTAGCGTGCTTACTATCCTGTTCAACGTGGCTTACCGCTCGTACCTGCCCGCGCTGGTGAGTAAAGCGGAGCTGCTGGAAGCCAACAGCAAGCTCACCGCCAGCGCCTCGGTCTCGGAGTTTGCCGGTTTCAGCCTGGGCGGCTGGCTGGTGCAGGCGCTCAGCGGGCCTATCGCCATCCTGATCGACGCGGTCTCGTTCATCTTCTCGGCCGTGTCGGTCGGGCTGATCCGCGCACCCGAAGCGGAGATCCAGGCCGAAGAGCAGCCCAACCTGCGCCGTGAAATCCTGGATGGGCTGCAGGTGGTCTGGCAGCAGCCGCTGCTGCGGGCCAGCGCCACCGCCGTGGGGATCATCGGGCTGACCAGCGGGGTTTACGGCTCGCTGGTGGTGCTCTACATGGTGCGCGGGGTGGGGTTCAGCCCGGGCATTTTGAGCATGTTCTGGGCGGTAGGCGGGGTCAGCTCATTCATCGGGGCGGCGCTGGCGGCGCGCTTCACCCGCCGCCTGGGGGTGGGGCCGGCGATGACTATCGGGCTGGTGCTGTCGGGGCTGTCCTCGCTGCTGATCCCGCTGGCCAGCGGGGTTTCCTTCCTCTCGGGGCTGCTGCTGGTAGTCGCCCAGTTGGGCGACGGGTTCTACCTGATCTACGAGATCAACCTGGTCAGCCTGCGCCAGGCGGTGAGCGACGAACGCCTGCTGGGGCGGGTGAACGCCACCTTCGAGTTTGCCGCGCTGGGCGCCAGCCTGCTGGGGGCGCTGCTGGGCGGGGTGCTGGGCGAATGGCTGGGGGTGCGCCCGGTGCTTTTCGCCGCCGCCTTCGGGACGATTCTGGCCGGGCTGCTGATCGCCGTTTCGCCACTGCGCGGGGTGGAGACCGCGGCGGAAGCCCCCGCCACTCCGTAGAGCCAAAAACAAAGAACCCCACCCCCTTTAATCCCCCGCCCCATAGAATCGGGGCGGGGGAATTGAATTTGAAGGGGTATGTGTGACCCGCGCGCGCGGGTCACACATACCCCTTCACCCGAGATGGTTAATTGCCGGTGCGCGACGCGGATCACGGATGCGGCTGAGGCGCCGGGATGTCATTGAGGGGCAAGGAAATCTACAGAACAACCTGAATCCTATTGATACCAGAGAAGAGAACGTGATTTGAGAGCAGGCAAACTCCGTTCGGCACACCCTCAGCCCTGGGCGCGCAGCCCAAGGCCGGCGGTAACCGAGCTGAACGCGTCGGAGGCCACCAGCTTGTGAGCGCCAAAGATGCCAGCCAGCATGCGGCGAAAGGCCGGGATGCCGGATGATCCGCCGGTGGTGACGACCGCGTCGATGCTGTCCGGCTCGCGCCCGGCAGACTGCAGGGTTTCGAGGACCACCTGGCGGATGCGCTCGCGCTGGGCCTGGATGTCCTGCTCGAATTGGGTGCGGGTGTAGAGCTCCCACAGGTCGATGCCGGTTTCCTGCAGGCGGATGACGGCCGCGCCCTGGCTGGAGAGGGCAATCTTGGCTTCTTCGACCACGCGGTAGAAAGAGAAAGCCAGGTCGTTGAAGATCAGCGATTCGAGGGCCTTGAGCTGCACCGGGGCGCTGCCGGCCTTGACCGCCTGCTGCAAGCGGTGGCGGTTGGCGGGGGTGCTCTGCTCGGGGAGGGCCATCCAGTCTTCGACCGAATCGATCAGGGCGCGGATCTCGGGCTGGGCTTCGATGCGGCCCAGGCCAAAGTGGGGCAGCATGCGGCGGTGGATGATGGCGCGGTCGAAATCACTGCCGGCGATATCGATGCCCCCCGCGGCATAGATGGCGCGCTTGCCGGGGTCGCCCAGGTGCATGACGGTGATATCCAGGGTGCCGCCGCCAAAGTCAAAAATCAAGGCGTCCTGCGGCCGGCTCAGGCGGCGCTCGTAATCCAGGGCGGCGGCCACCGGCTCGAGCTCGAAATCCACGCGGGCGAAGCCCGCCTCGCGGGCGGCCTGGCGCAGGGCATCTTCGGCGCGCTGGTCGTGGGCGGGGTTGTCTGCAAACTTGACCGGGCGGCCGAGCACCACCCCGGCGATCTCGTCGTGGAGCAAGTCCTCGGCGCGCAGTTTGAGCTGGCGCAGATAGATGGAAACCAGCTCGATGGTGCTGTAAAAGCGCTCGAAGATGCGCGTGCCGTCGTAGCCTTCCGAGCGCAGGGCGGTCTTGAGATACTGAAGGAGACGGCCGGGGGAAAGCTCATCGACATAGGTGTAGACATCCGTGACGTAGTACATATCCGCGCCGCGGAATTCGACCTCACCCACCCATTTTTTGACCATGCTGCGCTTGCGGCCGATGTTGTGCTGGTAGTAGAGCTCGACGGCCTGCTGGCCAATATAGACCTGCTCGTCGCGGGTGACGTAGAGGATGGTCTTGACCACTTCGGGGACAAGGTTGCCACGGTCGATGGGCAAGACGCGCACCTGCCCGCCGCCGGCCGCGGCCACGCCGGAGTTGGAGGTGCCAAAATCGATGCCAACCTGGAGGCTCATCGCGTCACCGTACCGCGCCCAGGCGGGAGAAGGCGAGCAGCTCACCGGCCTCTTCCGCGGCCGAGACCGCCCCGGAGGCGAGCAATTCGGCCACCGAGACCGCGCACAAGCCCCCGGCAGCGTTCAGCACCACGCCCCAATCGTTCTCATCCACCGCGGCGGCGCCGACCACGCGCACCCCGGCTTCACGGCGGGAGGGCGAGAAAGCCGGCTGCCCGCGGGATTTGAAAGAGCCGGCGGGTTCGAGCCAATCCAGATCGCGGTGGATGGCCTTGCCGTTATTGGTGAGCACCAGCAGGTGAGCCTGGGTGGCCGGGCTGAAAGCGGCCACGACGTAATCGGAAACGCCCAATTGGAGGATTTCATCCACGGTGTAGGGCAGACGCTCGGCGGGCATGCTGAGCAGAAAGCCCTCGCGGCTGGCCAGCACCAGGCGGCCGTCGCGGGCGCAAAAGACCAGCCCGGCGGTCTTGTCGGGGCGGCGCTTGACCCCCGCGCCGATCGAGCTGCGGGCGATAAAGGACTGGAAGGAGGCTTTGAGCATGAGCTTGGCACAGGCCCGCCGGCTGACCTGCACGCAGGCATCGAAGAGGGCCATGCGGGTGATGGGCAGGACCACAGCCAGTTCCTCACCGGGGCGCGGGTCCACGCGGCGGGATTGGCGCCAGTCGAGGGCACTTTCGGCGGGGGGGATGTCGTTGGCGCGCAGGGTGACGGTGCGGCCGGTATCGAAGACAAAGAGCAGCTCTTCATCCGCGCCAACCGCCAGCAGGCCGGGCGGGGGCAGGCGGGGGTCGAGGGGCTCGCCCAGGCGGGCCAGCTCGGCGCCATGCACGAGAGCCTCGGCGGCCAGGGGCAGGCGCAGGACCTGCCCGCGCGGCTGGAAGAGCAGCAGGCTGAGGCTCTCGGCGGCGGGGGCTTCGCCGGGCAGGGCGGCCCCGGCCTGGCGCTTGATCAGCTCGAGCTGGTATTCGAGGGCGGCGATGCGGCTTTCCAGATCCTCCACGCGGGCACCGCTGCGCAGCTCGATGTTATCGGCGAGCAATTCGTTGTTCCAGCTGTCCAATTCGGCCAGCCGGGTGGCAATGGCGCGCAGGATGGCGGCGGCGGACGGTGGGCGTTCTTCAACTTCTCGGATCCAATCTTCGACCTGGTCGGGGGTGATCATCAACGGCCTCCGTGGTGACAAATAGCGGATGCGGGACCGGTAATCATACCAGAAAAGCCGGCGGATTTGGAAGGGCTCCTGGAGTGCGACAGCCATGGCTTTTTCAAGAAATTGTCAGACAAGCCCCTCCCCTGGCCTCTCCCCGAAACGGGGCGGGGAAATAAAGATTTAAGGGTTCAGACGCCGTAATACGGCGTCTGAACCCTCAAACTCCCTCTTTGACCTCTGTCTCCGCCGGAGATGGATCCAAATTGGCATTTGTCAAGCTTTCTTGAGAACGCCCTGTTGTTTGGTTGATTACAGGACCATTCGCAAAGTACACGAACGACCTTCGCCTCCACCTTCCCGGCTGCGCCGCACACCCACAAAGGGGACATAAAAAGGCCGGGCTGGGAGCAAACACCTGGGTCGCCCAGCCTATTACCGCCCGGCAGGAGCATAAACCAACCCAGCATTTCGAAGCAGAAAACTCTTCCCAATACTTCATTGGGTATTTTCCCGGAGCAAACCGCTCCAGGCCAGCTGGTCTGCCTTCAGGCTGATCCCATTCAGCAGGGCAGCTATCAGCAGATTTTTTGGCAGGGCCGGATGAAATTTTTACACCCTTCAAAGTCATCGTTTGATGAGCGGTAGATAAATATTGAGCTGGGTAGGGTCGTATACCAGGAGACGGTGGTTGAGACTGTCGGTGACAAACAGGTAGCCATAAATATCCAGAGCCACCCCAATCGGAAGGCTCAGGCTGCTGGCGCTGACGCCGCCATTGTTGGGGGTATTGGAGGTGAAGTTTGGTTGGCCAAAGACGCGGTCGGCGGCAGCATCGCCCGTCAGCGGGGTGTTATATTCCAATACACGGTGATTGAAGGCATCGACCAGGTAAAGATTACCCCTGGCATCCAGCGCAACACCGTTCGGGGAATTCAAGCTATTGGCGTTGAGGCCGCCATTATTGGCGGCGTTCGTGGTGAAATTCGGCTGGCCGAAGACATGGTCGGCGACGGCGCCAGTGGTCAGCGGGAGATTGTACTCCAGCACCCGGTTGTTTGCGGAGTCGGCCACGTACAGGTTGCCCTGGATATCCAACGCCACGCCTGCCGGTGAGTTCAAACTGGAGGCGCTCAGGCTCAAGACGGTGTTGGTGGTGAAATTCAGTTGGCCGAAGACGCGGTCGGCGGTCGTGCCGGCGGTCAACGGGGTGTCATACTCCAGCACCCGGTTGTTTGCGGCGTCGGCCACATACAGGTTGCCCTGTGTATCCAGGGCGGCCGCGTATGGGGAATTGAGACTGTTGGCGCTGATACCGCCGTTATTGGGTAGAGCGGTGGTGAAGCTGCCGCCCTGGCCAAAGACCCGGCCGGCGGCCATGCCATTGGACAGCGGTGCAGTATATTCAAGCACACGGTGATTGCCGTTATCAGCGACATACAGATTGCCCTGGGTATCTACAGCCACAGCGAGCGGACTAGCCAGGCTGGTGGCGCTGACCCCACCATTATTGCGAATGGTGAAAACAAAATCCGGTTGGCCAATGACCAGGTCGGCGGCCTGCCCGTTGACAAAGGCCAGGGCGTTGGGCCAGCTGAGCACGCGGTTATTGGATGTATCCGCCACAAACAACCGCGCAGATTGACGATCCACGATGACACTGAAAGGGTTGAAGAGTCGATTAGCCCCACCAGGCAGCAAGGGATTATTGAAAGTGTTCACTGTGAAGTTTGGCTGGCCCAAAACCCTGTCGGCAGCCGTATCCTGACCATTGCGCTGGTAGAGCGGCAGGTTGATGATGGTCGAGGTGCCACCGCCAGGCGAGGGGGTGAATACCGTCACGGCGAACGGTCCAGTCCCGGCCACATCGGACGAGGAGAGCGAGGCAGTGAGCAGCAGGCTGGTGACAAAAGTAGTAGGGCGGCTGCTGCCATTCCAATGAACGATTGAGCCGGATACGAAGCCGGAACCATGCACGGTCAGCGTGAAAGCCGGGCTGCCCACCGCAACCGTGGTGGGGCTGAGAGCGTTTAAGGCAGGAGCGCCATACGGAACTGGAACATCATATTCCAGCACTCGATTGTTGCCCAAATCTGCAACGTACAGATTCCCTTGGGCATCCAGTAAGACACCATACGGGGTGTTCAAGGTGCCAGCGCCGGCGCTGGCACCGCCCCTGTTGGCGAGATTAGAGGTGAAATTCGCCTGGCCAAAAACACGATCGGCGATATTGCCGTTTATCAGCGGGGTGTTGTATTCCAGCACGCGGTGATTGCCCGAGTCAGTCGTGTAGAGGTTTCCCTGGGCATCCAGGGACACATCGACCGGGGAATTCAGGCTGCTGGCGCTGACGCCACCGTTATTAGGGGAATTGGAGGAAAAGTTTAGCTGACCGAAGACCAGGTCGGCGGTGGTATCGGCTGTCAACGGGGTGTTGAACGCTAACACGCGGTGATTGAAGAAGTCAGCTACGTAAAGATCTCCCTTAGCGCTCAAGGCGACACCTGTTGGAAGATTGAGGCTGTTGGCGCTGATGCCCCCGTTATTTGAAGTGCTGGAGGTAAAGCCTGGCTGACCGAAAACATGGTCGGCGGTCGAATCCTCTGTCAGTGGATGATTGTATTCCAGCACCCGATTATTGCCGTAATCTGCCACGTATAGATTTCCCTGGGCATCCAGTGCCAGGCTGAATGGATCCCAAAGGGTGTCGGCGCTAACCCCGCCGTTGTTGGGCGCATTTGAAATGAAGTCAGGCTGGCCAAAAACACGGTCGGCGATAGTATCCGTGGTCAGCGGTGTGTCGTATTCCAGTACGCGGTGGTTGTCGTTATCTGCGATATACAGGTTTCCCTGGATATCCACCGCAACGCCGTATGGGAATGACAGGCTTTGGGCGCTGAGACCATCGTTGTTTTGAGCGTTGGAGGCAAAGTCCGGTTGGCCAAAGACACGGTCGGCGACAGCATCCTTGGTCAGCGGGGTGTCGTATTCCAGCACGCGGTGATTATAAGCGTCCGCTACGTACAGGTTCCCCTGGGCGTCCATGGTCATATGGAATGGGTTGTTCAGGCTGCTGGCGCCAATCCCTCCGGAGTTGGGCAGGCTGGAGGTAAAGTTTACTTGACCAAAGACGCGGTCCGCGACTCCGTCGAGGTTGGCGGCGGCTACCCCTGGTATGGGTAAGGCCAAACCACCTAACAAAAGGGCGACGATCATCACGAATCGAAAGACAGACCGCATAGCTTTCTTCTTGAAAATCGAGTGGTATTTTCAGAAATTATAGCATAATTAGATAATTGTTATCACTTTAATATACAATGGGGGTTCCCAACGTACCCTGCCCATGAGAGAGCCATTCCCGGATTCGTTATTGGTATTCGTTTATTTTAAAAAACGAAGAACGAAGAAGAGAATGATGAATGAGGAGGGGACAGGGAGCACAATGCGATTGTACGGCGGGAGGGGGTGAAATGACAACCTGTCAAAAGGTGAAGTTTTTGGGGGAAAATGGGCTATTTTATTTCACCCCCCGAGTGCGGATTGGGGATTGTTGATTGCGGATTGAGGATTGATAAAAATTATTCGATGGCATGATGGATATAATGAAATTCGAGATGAACGGCGATATATTTTTCTGCGATAGAGGCTGGGATGACATGGTTTGAAAGATTGACCGGGTTTGGCGAGACGACGGCGGACGAGGTACGCAAGAACCTGAGGGTGGAGGGCGGCGCCTTGACCTCGCGGGTGAACGGGAGAACCTACCGCTGCGGCCGGTTGGAAACGCCCTCGCTGGCGGAGCTGCGCAGGCGCGTGGGGGAAAGCGGTCACGGAGAGGGGCGGACCAGGCTGCGCGAGGTGGTGGCGGACGTGCAGGCGCTGCATGCCAGTGAAAAGAACGCCGGGGCGCTGTTCCAGGTGGCATCCCAGTTCAACTTGCTGGAAATGGTCTCTCCACGGGTGACGCCCGAACAGGGGGTGGGGATTTACGAACACGATCACACCCAGGGACCTGCCTGCGCAATTGCGGCCGGGGCGGGAACGATCTACCGCAACTACTTCGCCGAGGTGGACGGGCAGATGGGGCAAACGGCGGCAAGGCAGATCGACTGCCTGGCGGACCTGGGTGCGGCGCTGGGCAACACGGGGAACCGGCTGTGGGAGATGCGCAACGGCTACGCGCTGGCCAGCCGCGAGGGGCTGAGCGAGATTGCGCAGCGGCTGGGCACCGCCGGCGAGGATGAACTGGACGGATTAAGGCAGCGGCTGCGCATCGGCATCCAGTGGGATACGCAGGTGACGATCGAGGGCGGCGGGCACACGGTGAGCCAGGTGTATGGTTCGGCGCTGCCGGTGGCCTATTCCAACCAGCCCGCGGCGCTTTGGGAGGGTTTTGCGCGGTTGGTGCTGGAAGCATCTTACGAGGCGACGCTTGGCGCGGGGGTCTTGAATGCTTTGAGCAGCGGCAACCGGCAGGTGTACCTGACCCTGCTGGGGGGCGGGGCATTTGGCAACGCGAGCGAGTGGATCCTGGATGCACTGCGGCGGGCGTTGAGGCTGTACGCGCAGGCCGGGCTGGAGGTGGCAGTGGTCAGCTACGGGGCGTCCAAGGCAGAGGTGCGGCAGTTGGTGGAGGGTTGGGGGTAAGAGGCAGCCATTTTCTTTCTTCGCCGGCGCGGGTCTGTGACCTGCGCCGGCGAAGGGCAATGGAGGCTTTACTGGCGCAGCTGGCGCCACCTGCCGAGTACGGCCAGGAGGCAGAGGCCGAGGATCAGGCCGGCCATCAGCAGGGGCCGGGCGTAGGGCAGGCCCTGGGAGGTAACGCCCAGGTAATCCAGCTCGGAGGCGCGGTTGGCGGCGCCGATGTACCAGAGCAGCAGGTAGACGACCTCGAAGAGCTTACTGCTCTGGCTCCACACGCCGAGGGCGAGGGCCAGGCTAGGGATGAAGAGGGACGCGAGCAGCCAGGCCAGCAGGGCGGAAGGTTGGCCGGCCAGCGCCAGGCGCAGGGCGACACTGGCGGTGAGCAGGGCGGTGAGCAGCGCGCCGGCCAGCCAGGCGGAGGCTAACAGGCGCAGGAGCGGCCGCACAGAGGGAAAGACCAGCTGCCCGGTCTGGTGCAGGGCTTCGCGTACGCCCAGGCGCGACCAGATCAGCACCGGCCAGATAGCGATGATCACCAGCACAATTTCCTGGGCGGCTTTGGGCGGGCTGAGCAGCCCGGCCAGCCACATGCCGGCGGCAGCGGCATACCAGTACCATTTGAGACCTTTGACCAGCAGCCAGCCTTCCAGCCAGACGAGGCGCAAGAAATTGGGATGGAAGGTGAGCGGGGTGGGCAGCGGGGTCAGGCGTACGCCGGCCGGACTTGCCATGGGCTCAGCAATTTCCGGCAGCACCGGGGGCGGGCCGGCGGGGCGGGTCTTTGGGCGGCGCGGAGCGCGCATGCCGGCGCGGGCGGTGTCGAAGCGGTCGAAGAAGAGCGCGCCCAGCAGGCTGACGGCCAGCGCGACCAGGATCCAGGCCAGGCGCTGGGCGATCAGGGCGGGGGTCCAATCCAGCCCGGGCCAGACGAAGGACTGGGTGATGAAGTCATTGGTAAAGGTCAGGCCAAAACCGCCCTGGTAGTCGGGGAAGGCGGCATGGGCGGCGGCGCTAAGATTGGGCATGATCTGGCTGACCCCAGTGATATCCAGCCAGGGCATGCCGGTGTTTTCGATGCCGGTGACGATGATCACCATGATCAGGACGAAGTAGACGATGTTGCCAAAGCCGCCGCGCAGCCAGGGGACGCACTCGAAGAAGACCGCCAGGGCGGCGACCACGGCCATCATCGGCAGGCCGATGAGCAGGATGGGGGCGAGCAGGGGCCAGACGCGCAGGACAGCATCCTCGCGCTGGATAAGCTGCATGAGCAGCCCGGCGAGGGCCAGCACGCCCACCAGGGCGCTGAGCACGGCAAAATTGCTCAGCCATTTGCCCAGCACATATTGGGCCTTGCTGAGGGGGGTGGTGGCGATGATCTGGCCGACCCCGCTGCGCACGTCGCGCTCGATGCTGTTTTTCACCAGGTAGAAACCAAAAATACCGAGGAAGAAGGTGATCACCAGGGCGATGAGGGTGCCTACCCAGGCCGAGTTGAACACACCGCGGTAGCTGTCGAGGTGCAGGACAAGCTTGCCAACGTTGACCATGTAGCCCAGGTAGACCCCCAGGCAGAGGGTGAGCAGGAAGCTGTAGCGGCGGGTGCGCTCCAGAAAATCGGCCCTGAGCATGTGGAAAATGATGTTCCAGGCGTTCATTCGGGTTCCCCCGCGCGGGCGGCGACGTGGTAGAGGTAGGCGTCTTCGAGGACGGGCGCGGCAGGTCGGGCGCCCTGCGGGGGCTGGTCCTGGATCACGCGCAGGTGGGCGCCATCGGCGCGGCGCACGATGCTGCTGGTGAGGTACTGGCGGCGGGCAGCATCCACTTCGGCGCTGGGCACGGTCCACTCCCAGACTTTGCCCTCCATGCTTTGGAGCAGTTCTTCGGGGGTGGCGCGCTGGACCAGCCCGCCGTGGGCGAGGATGGCGATCTGCGAGGCGACCGCCTCGACGTCGGAGACGATGTGGGTGGAGAGGATGACGATGCGGTCGCCGGAGAGGTCGGAGAGCAGGTTGCGGAAGCGCACGCGCTCCTCGGGGTCGAGGCCCACGGTGGGCTCGTCGACGATGAGCAGTTGAGGGTCGTTGAGCAGGGCCTGGGCGATGCCGATGCGCTGTTTCATCCCGCCGGAGTAGCCGCCCAGGGGCCGCTTGCCGGCTTCGGCCAGGTTGACCACCTGGAGCAGTTCGGCGATGCGCGCCTTTGCGGTGCGCGCGTCCAGGCCCTTGATGGCGGCTATGTAGTCGAGAAATTCAAGCGCGTTGAGGTTGGGGTAGACGCCAAAGTCCTGGGGGAGGTAGCCGAGGACCATGCGCAGCGGGTCGGGGTGGCGGCGAATGTCCTGGCCGTTCCAGGTGATTTTGCCCTCGGTGGGGCGGGTGATGGTGGCCAGCATGCGCATGAGGGTGGATTTGCCGGCGCCGTTGGGGCCGAGCAAGCCCCACACGCCAGGGGTGAGGGTGAGGGTGAAGCCGCGCAGCCCCCAGTTCTTCGCGCCGTACTGTTTGCCGACGCGTTCGATGTGCAGTTCCATGAGGGATTCCTTTTTTTGTGGGTAAGCGATACGGTGTTTGTGTAGTATACGATTTTTTTAGGAAGAATGTTTCGGGCGCGGCCCAATGGGTTGTGGCTGGTTAATATTGGCCCACCCCCTGCCCCCGCCCAACCGCGGGGGAAGAAATTTTATGGGAATGGGTGGCACGAACGTGCCACCCATTCCCATACCCTTGGTGCGAAGAAGAGTGTCGACGCTCAACACGTTTGCTGGCCGGCATGAAGCACATGGGGGCGAAAAAAACCTGCGTCTTTGAGAGGAGGTAGAGCAATTTGATGCGGCTGCATTGTACGGACCCACCCCCTGCCCCCGCCCAACCGCGGGGGGAAGAAATTTTATGGGAATGGATGGCACGAACGTGCCACCCATTCCCATACCCTTGGTGCGAAGGAAAGCGTGGGCAACAAAAGGCTCTTAACTAGAAGGCACGAATGCGCCTTCCAGTCTCAAACCCTTGGTGCGAAGAAGAGTGTCGACGCTCAACACGTTTGCTGGCCGACATGAAGCACATGGGGGTCGAAAAAAACCTGCGTCTTTGAGAGGAGATAGAGCATTTTGATGTGGCTGCATTGTACGGACCCACCCCCTACCCCCGCCCAACCGCGGGGGAAGAGAGTTTATGGGAATGGATGGCACGAACGTGCCATCCATTCCCATACCCTTTTTCGAAGGAAAGCGTGGGCAACAAACGGACTCTTAACTAGAAGGCACGAATGCGCCTTCTAGTCCCAAACCCTTGGTGCGAAGAAGAGTGTCGACGCTCAACACGTTTGCTGACCGACATGAAGCACATGGGGGTCGAAAAAACCTGCGTCTTTGAGAGGAGGTAGAGCAATTTGATGCGGCTGCATTGTACGGACCCACCCCCTGCCCCCGCCCAACCGCGGGGGAAGAGAGTTTTATGGGAATGTGATGGCACGAAATGTGCCTTCAATTCCCAAACCCTTTTTCGAAGGAAGCGGTGGGCAACAAACGACTCTCAACACGTTTGCTGCCCGACCAGGAAACTCACGGCTGGACGGCGGGGATGATGTAATCGTCGATCAGGGCGAAGACGGGGTCGTGGTTGGGGATGGAGGCGGTGGTGACGAGGATGACATCCAGGTCGGGGATGACGAAGATGGTCTGGCCGTCGCGGCCCAAAGCTGCGTAGGCGCCGTGGCTGTCGTAGAGCCACCACTGGTAGCCGTAGGCCAGGCGCCCGGCGGGGTCGGCGTGCTGGCGGGTGGCGGTGCGCACCCAACTGGACGAGACCACCTGCTTCCCATCCCACACGCCGCCGCGCAGGTAGAGGTAGCCCAGTTTAGCCATATCGCGAGCGGTGAGGAACAACCCCCAGCCGCCGATGGCCTCGCCCTGGCGGGTGCGCTCCCAGGTAAAATCGCGGATGCCAAGCGGCTCAAAGAGGTTCTCGCGGGCGAAATCGATTGGGTCCGCGCCGGTGGCCTGGGCGACCGCCTGGAGAAGAACGTGCGAGCAGCCCGAGCAGTAGTTGAAGGTCTCACCGGGGGCGGCGACCTGCTCGAGGCCCATGACCCAATCCACCCAATCCGCCGAACGGTACATGGCCGCATAGCTGGCGTCGCTCTCCTGCCAGCTCAGCCCGGAGCTCATCGAAAGCAGATCGGCGAGGGTCATGGCGGTTTTGCGCGGGTCGGGGTTGGCAAAGGTATGACCGGGGAAAAAATCGCCGACGGGCTGGTCGACGCCGGTCAGCTTGCCCTGGTCGAGGGCGATGCCGAACAGGGTGGCGACGAAACTCTTGGTCACCGAATAGAGCTGGTGCTTTTCAGCGCGATCGTGGCCGGGGTAGTATTTTTCCAAAACGATGACGCCGTGGCGAATGACCAGGAGAGAATGCAGGTTCAAGTAGCCGGCATCGATATGGGCCAGCATCTGGTCCAGCCGGTCAGGGTCCATGCCCTGCTCGGCGGGGGTGGAGGTGGGCCAATCGGCGGTGGGAAACCCGGCGGCGAGGGGCGGGGCAGGTGGGAGGCAGCCCGCCAGGAGCAGGCAGAGACAGAGGAGGGCGAAGATGAGGCGGCGGCGCATGCGATCCTTTCGATGCGGGGATTACTCCCGTTTGGTGAGCAGCATCCAGCGGTGCCCGAAGGGGTCGTCCACTTTGGCGGTGCGCAGGGCGCCGTCAAACCCGTCCTGGAGAGGGCGCACCACCATTGCCCCAGCCGCCACCGCGCGGGCAAAGAGAGCATCCACGTCGGCTACTTCGAGGATGACCATCACCGGCGAGCCGCCCAGGCTCTGCGGGCTGAGCACGCCGATCTCGGGGTATTCGTCGGAGATCATCAGGGGCAGGCTGCCCAGGCGCACTTCGGCGTGGGAGATGCGCCCATGCTCATCCGGGATGCGCGACATCTCAACCGCGCCAAAGGCGCGCTGGTAAAAATCGATGGCGGCGGCGCTGTCTTTGACCGCCAGGTAGGGGGTCACGGCACGGTAGATGGGGTCACTCATGGGGATGCCTCCTATACGCTTCACAGTAAAGATGATCCGATTATAACCCGAGGGCAGCCAGGGGGTTGTCGCGCCCCACGCGCAGCAGACCGGGCTGGTCCAATAATTCCTGCTTTTGCAGCCAGGCGAGGCAATCGCCCAGGGCGGCGGAGCTGCCCGCCAGGGTGCCGGTGAGCGGGCTGTGCAGGCGGCCGTCGGGCTCCAGGCGGGCGGGGGTGCCGAAAAACTCGTAATCGCCGGGGGGCAGGCCGGCGGCCGGGGAAGCGTCGGAGGTGACGATGACCCCGGCGGGGCCTTTGACCGCCAGGGCTACGCGTACAAAATCGGCGGGCAGGTGGTGGCCGTCGGTGATCAGCATGGCCGAGAGCTGCGGGCAGGCCAGCAGGGGCCAGAGCGGGTTATGGTGGCGCGGGATGTGCGCCGGCAGGCCGTTGCCCAGGTGGGTGGCGAGTTGGGCGCCGGCGTCGGCGGCGGCCCAAATCTCGCGGCTGGTGGCCAGGGTGTGGCCGAGAGCCACCCGCACGCCCAGCGCGACGGCGTGGCGGATGAGATCTAGAGCGCCGGGCAGCTCGGGGGCAAGGGTCAGCAGACGGATTTTGCCTTGCGCCAGGCGATAGAGATGGTCGAAGGCGGCCAGGG
This sequence comes from uncultured Chloroflexia bacterium, assembly GCA_963752685.1. Classification (GTDB taxonomy): domain Bacteria; phylum Chloroflexota; class Anaerolineae; order Anaerolineales; family Anaerolineaceae; genus Anaerolinea. The sequence goes on from CAVVZR010000001.1 coordinate 572,708, forward strand.
TGGGCGGACGGATGTGGGCCGCGGGGTGGGCGCCGCGAGCGCCGTCCAGGGGGGAGATGAAGGGGCCTTCCAGATGGATGCCCAACAGGCCGGGCTCCGCGCCGATGGCCTCGGCCAGGACCGGCAGGACGCGCTGGTAGGTTTGCGGCGCGGCGCTGACCACGGTGGGGCAAAAGGCGCGGGTGCCGCGCTGGCGCAGGCCGCGCACCGCCTGCAGCACCTGGTCCAAGGTCAGGTGCGGGTTGGCGAAATCCACCCCGGCCCAGCCGTTGACCTGCAGGTCCACCCAGCCCGGCCCGGTTGGCGGGTTCATGCCGGGAGGAGGGCGGCCGCGGCGCGGTCGAGGAACAGGCCGCAGTGCGGGTGGCGCTGGAGGATCGAGGAGGGGCAGGCGGGCGTGAGCGGGCCGCTGACACAGCCGCGCACGGCTTCGGCTTTGCGCGCGTCGGGCACGGTGCAGACGATCTGCCCGGCGAGCAGGATCTGGTGAATGCTCATCGAAATCGCCTGACGCGGGACGTCATCGAGGGTAGCAAACCAGCCCTCGCCCACCTGCTGGCGGCGGCAGGCCGCGTCGAGATCCACCAGAATGTAGGGCTCACGGGTTTCGAAATCGGCGGGGGGATCGTTGAAGGCCAGGTGGCCGTTCTCGCCAATGCCGATGCAGGCCACATCGACCGGGGCGGCGGCGATCAGGGCCGACAGGCGGCGGCACTCGGCCCGCGGGTCGGGGGCATCGCCCTGCACGTAGTGGAATTCTTTGAGCGGCAGCTGCGAGGCGAAACGCTCGCGCAGATAGCGGCGGAAACTGGCCGGGTGGTTCTCGGGCAGGCCGACGTATTCGTCGAGGTGGAAGCAGGTGACCCGCGCCCAATCTATGCCGGGCTGGGCGACCAGGGCGGCGAGCATCTCAAACTGGCTGGCGCCGGTGGCCAGCACCAGGCGGGCCGCGCCGCGCGCGTCCAGGGCAGCGCGCAGACCGGCGGCGGCCTGGGCAGCGGCGGCCGCGCCCATCTCGACTTTGTTGGGGAAAATGTGAAGCTGCATAGTTAAATTATGCCACCGGCGGAGCACTTTTGAGCAACTGTTTTCGGGCGGCAAGCATGGCTTTTCCAAAGTCAACCCCACCCCTACCCCGCCCCAAGCTTGGGGCGGGAAAGAAAGAATTTGTGGGGTTGGGGCAGCCTTACGGGCTGCCCCAACCCCACACCCCAATGCCAGGGAACAAGGATCTCGAAAATGTAAAGCGACTTTGAGAAGATCATAGGCCGGCAAGGATCGGCACGGTTTCCTATATAATCAAGATAGCATTTTCCGCGATCCCGGGTGGGAGACAAAGCCTATGCCAAACGAATTGTGGTCGGACATACAAGAACAAGGCGCCAACCTGCGCCACGTGATCCAGCGGCTGTATGGGGAGGAGCGCGCCCGCCTGGAAACCGCCGCGCGGTTTCTGCAGAATGAGCGCCCGATCGCGCTGATCGGGGTGGCGAGCGCGGCCTACCTGTGCATGCCGGCCGAGATTTACCTGGGCCAGCACGGGCGCTATGCCAGCGTGATGTGCGCCTCGGATGCCTGCTATTCGCTGCTGCCGGCCCTGCGCACGGCCAACGTGGTGATCAACTCACGCTCGGGCGAAACGGCCGAGGTGGTGCGCCTGGCGCGCGCCCTGGCGGAGGAGGCGATCCCCTTTGTGGCCATCACCAACGAGCCGGAGAGCACCCTGGCGCGCCTGGCCACCCACATGGTGTGGGTGGACTGCCACAAGGATGAGCTGGTCTCGATCAACGTGGTGACCGGGATGATGACCGCCACCCTGGCGCTGGCCGCGGCGGCGGTGGGCGAGCTGGACGCGCTGCGCCACGAGCTGGAAAGCCTGCCGGACCGCATGGATGAGGCCGTGGGGCGCGCCTCGGCCCAGGCCGGCGCAATTAAGGCGCTGTTCGCGGGGATGCGCCCGATCTACCTGCTGTACCGCGGGGCGGGCAAAGGGGCGGCCTACTGCGGGCGGCTGGTGCTCGAAGAAGTGGCGCGCACGCCATCCATCGCCATGGAGGCGGCCGAGTTTCGCCAGGGGCCCAACGAGGTGATCGACGAGCGCTTCGCGGCGGTGCTGTTCTGCGGCGAAGGCAAACAAGGCGAGTTGAATCTCTCGCTGGCGGGGGACATCCGGCGCAGCGGCGGGCGGGTGATGCTGGTGGGCGAGACGCGCGCGGCCAGCGGCGGGCCGACCGAGCTGGTTTTTGCCCTGCCCAGGCTGCCCGACTACCTGGCCGCGGTGCTGGAAGTGGCGCCCGTGCAGGTGCTGGCTTACGAGCTGGCCGAGGCCCAGGGCTACACCCCCGGCGAGGTGCGCTACATCACCAAGGTGATCGTCAGCGAAGAAGGCATCCCCAGGCAGACCTGAAATTGTGCTTGAAAAGTTTCAACCGCCTCAAGGCCGTCACGGTCGGCGACCCATGGCGTTCTCAAGAAATTGTCAGACAAGCCCCTCCCCCTGCCCCCTCCCCGAAGCGAGGCGGGGAAATAAAGACTTGAGGGTTTAGACGCCGTGAGACGGCGTCTAAACCCTCAAACTCCCCGAATTTTTTCTTTCTCCCCGCCCAAGACTGGGCAGAGCTGGCTCAAAACCATTTCAGCCAGCCTCATCATCCCATCCTACACGTCGGCCCAATCCAACTGGCCGGCCAGGCCGCCGATCTGGGCGGCGACCGAGCGCCCGCAGGCCATGCCGATTTCCAGGCAGCGCGGGATGGGCAGGCCGCGCAGCCAGCCCGCCAGAAAACCCGCATCGAAACTGTCGCCGGCGCCAATGCTATCGCCGCCGCTGACCGGGTCGACCGGGCGCTGCAGGCGCAGCTCGGGGGTATAGACCGTGGCGCCTTGGGCCCCGGCCTTGAGCGCCACCACGCGCACTCCCTGGCGGATGAACTCGGCCGCGGCTTCGTCCAGCCCGGGGAGACGGCTGATGCGCAGGGCCTCCTGGTCGTTGGGCAGGAAAACATCGGTCATGGCGAGCAGTTCGCCCAGGCCGCCATTCCAGGTCTCGGCCGGGTCCCAGTTGGTGTCCAGCGAGATGCTCATCCCCAGGGCGCGGGCGCGGCGGAAAATATCCGGCATGGCGGGCTGCAGCCCGGTGTGCAGGTAGTGGCTGCCGTGGTGCAGGTGGCGCGCCAGACCGAGCAGGTCATCACTGACATCCGCGGGCCGCAGAGCATTGATCGAGCCCATATAGGTGAGGATGGCGCGGTCGCCGGGCGGGCAAAGGGCGATGCCCATGCCGGTCTTGAGCCCGGGGTCGAGGGTGACAAAACGGGTGTCGACGCCGGCCGCGTGCAGGCGTTCGAGGATCAATTCGCCGAACCGGTCGGGGCCGACCTTGCCGAGGATGGCGGTGCGCAGCCCCATGCGGGCCGCCTGGCAGGCAAAGATGGCGCAGGAACCGCCCATCTCCAGGGTGTAATTGTCGACCAGTTTTTCTACCTGGCCAAACTCGGGGGTCACATCGGCGCCGGTGATGATCAGGTCGACGCCCAGGTCGCCAAAGGTAAGCACGTCATAGGGTTTGGGTTGCATGGCGAGTATTTCCAGCTTGATGGGATATGCGGTTATTGTATCATGGGCAAAAATAAAGGCCCGGCGGAGGGGGTTGGTATAATGGGGGATCAAGAGGCAAGATCGGTTTTATCCGTATCCGGCTGAGACCCATGGATGTACTCGCGGAGCATCAGCCTTATCGCCAATCTTCTCCGCCGGCCATGCCGGCGGCATCCAGCTATTTTTCGCGAGCAACCCATTGGAAACACAAACCACCCCTTCTCTTTCGCTGTGGCGCCATGCTGAGTTTCTCAAATTCTGGACCGGGCAGACTATCTCGGTTTTTGGCTCAGCCATCACCCAACTGGCCCTGCCGCTGACCGCGGTGAACATTTTAAACGCCACCCCGGCCCAGATGGGCTTCTTAAACGCCGCGCAGATGCTGCCTTTCCTGCTGGTGGCGCTTTTTGCCGGGGCGTGGATCGACCGCAACCGGCGCAGGCCGATCATGCTGATGGCGGATATCGGCCGGGGCGCCTTCCTGGCCTTGATCCCGCTGTCTATGCTGCTGGGACTGCTGCGCATGGAGTTCTTATATGTGATCGTGTTTATCCTGGGCGTGCTGACCGTGTTCTTCGACGTCTCCTACCAGGCCTTTTTGCCGGCGCTGGTGAAACGCGAGCACCTGGTGGAAGGCAACAGCAAAATGGAGATCTCCAACTCGGCGGCGGCCTTCGCCGGGCCGGGCCTGGCCGGCTGGCTGATCCAGGCGCTCACCGCGCCCTTCGCGATCCTGTTCGACGCGGCCACCTTCCTGGTCTCGGCGCTGACCCTGGGCTGGATCCGCACCGCAGAGCCGCGGCCGGCGCCATCCGCCAACAAACCCAACATCTGGGCGGAAATCCGCGAAGGGCTGGGGGTCATTTTTAGCAACCGCATCCTGTGGTCGATTGCCGGGTGCACGGGCACGTCGAATTTCTTCTCCAACATATGGGGCTCGATCTACGTGCTGTATATGACCCGCAACCTCAACCTCACCCCGGCGCAGATTGGGATCATCTTCTCGCTGGGCGCGCCGGGCTCGCTGGTGGCCTCGCTGCTGGCGGCGCGCATCGTCAAAGGGATCGGTCTAGGCTCAACCATCATCGGGTCGATCGTCATCTCGGGGCTGTCGATGGTGCTGATTCTAACGGCGCACGGGTCGGCGCTGGTAGTGATGGCCATGCTGGCGGTCCAGGCCTTCTTTTTCGGTTTCTCGGTGACCCTGTACAACGTCAACCAGGTCAGCCTGCGCCAGACGATCACCCCCGACCGGCTGCTGGGCCGGATGAATGCCAGCATGCGCTTCCTGGTGTGGGGCTCGATCCCGCTGGGTGCGCTGGCGTCCAGCGCGATCAGCACGGCATTTGGGGTGTATCCCACCCTGGTGATCGGGATCATCGGCGGGATGCTGCCCGGGCTGTGGCTGTTCTTCTCGCCGGTGCGCCACCTGCGCGTCCAGCCGCAGCCGGCGGAGAATTAGGGCGGTGAGGAGGGCTTTCACGGCTCTCGCGCATGTGTTTCGGAGAAAAAAACGATGATGAAAACACAAATTCGCCCGTACGACAGCAACGACCTGCCCGGTATCGTGCAGCTTTCGCTGCAGGCCTGGGAGCCAGTCTTCAGCGCCTGGCAGCAGATCCTGGGCCCGCGCCTGTACCCCATAGCCATTTACGAAGACTGGCGCCAGGGACAAACGGCGGTGGTCGAAAGGATCTGCCAGGATGAAAAGATGCACACCTGGGTGGCAGTGGTGGACGGCCGGGTGGTGGGGTTTGTGGTCTACGAGCTGAATGCCGCCAGCCAGGTCGGCGAGGTGCAGCTGCTCGCGGTCCACCCGGAGTACCAGAACCAGGGCATCGGCACAGAATTGAACCTGTTTGCCCTGCAAAAGCTAAAAGAGGCGGGGATGAAACTGGCGGTGGTCGGCACCGGCGGGGATGAAGGTCACGCCCCCGCGCGGCGCTCGTACGAAAAGGCCGGGTACACGCGGTTTGCCCGGGGTGCGCTACTATAAAGAACTGTAGGCGCGCGGGGACCGGCTTCTTTTTTGTAGCGGCGGGTCTGTGACCCGCCATCTTCCTTTGTGTCCCTCGTGTCGTGGAAGAAGGGGACGGGCAGGCGGTATAATGGGTTGCCATTATCCTGTATCCGCGTTTTGAGGTCCCATGCCCGCTGACCCCACCTATTTCCTCGGCATCGATACGGGCGGCACGTTCACCGACGGCGTGCTGCTCGATCCGGCTGCCGGGGCCGTCCTGGCGCAAGCCAAAGTTCCCACCAGCCATCACGACCTGCGCGTGTGCATCGGCGAGGTGCTGCGGCGCCTGCTGCCGCCCGACCCGGCCGCCGTGCGCCTGGTCTCGCTCTCCACCACGCTGGCCACCAACGCGATTGCCGAGGGTAAGAATCGCCCGGTGGGGCTGTTCCTGCTGGGTTACGACCAGGAACTGCTGGCCAAATTCCAGCTTGAACGCGAGCTGGCCGCCGGGCGGGTGTTCTACATCCGGGGCGGGCATACCCTGGAAGGCCGCGAGCAGGCTGCCCTGGATGAAAACGCGCTGCTGGCCGCTGCCCAGACCGTGCTGGGCGAGGTGGAAGCTTTCGCCATCTCGGGTTACGCCGGGGTGATCAACCCGGCCCACGAGGAGCGCGCCGGCGAGCTGCTGAGCAGGCTGGACGGCCTGCCGGTGGTGCAGGGCCACCACCTCACCAGCAGCATCGGCTCCATCCGCCGCGGGGCCACTGCCGCGCTCAACGCCTCGCTGATCCCCGAAGCGGTGGCCTTTTTGCACTCGGTGGAGGAGATGCTGGCGCAAAGCGGGCTGCGCTGCCCGCTGGTGATGGTCAAAGGAGACGGCGCGCTGGCCAGCGCAGCATACGCCGCCGCCCGCCCGGTGGAGATCATCCACTCCGGCCCGGCGACCTCGGCGATCGGCGGGGCCTACCTGGCCGGGGTGGAGGAAGCCCTGGTGGTGGACGTGGGCGGGACGACCACCGACCTGGCCCTGGTGCGCGGCGGGCGCACGCTGATGGCCGACGGCCAGGCCACGGTAGGCAGCTACCGCACCAGCGTGCGCACGATCCATGCGCGCTCCTTTGGGCTGGGCGGCGACAGCCTGATCCATTTTGAACCGCACAAAAACATCAGCGCCGGCCCGGAACGGGTGATCCCGCTGGCCAGCCTGGCAGCTCAATACCCCGAGGCAGGCGCCGAGATGCGCGCCTGGCTGCACAGCTCGCCGCCGGTGCTGTATTCCGACCGGTTGGAATACTGGCTGCTGCTGCGCGAACCGGCGCAGCCGCCCGCCGACCCGCGCACGCGGCGCGCGCTGGAGCTGCTGCGGGATGGCCCGGTGCGCGCCAGCCTGCTGCTCAAGGCGGTGGGAGCGGTATCGCCGCAGTTGATCGACCGCGACCTGCTGGTGCGGCGCGGGATCATCGCCCGAGCCGGGCTGACGCCGACCGATCTGCTGCACGTCACGGGCGAATATGCGCCCTGGGACGCCGAAGCGGCGCGCCTGGCCGCCGAAACCGCGGCGCGGGTGTGGGGCGAGCGCCCCGACTGGCTGGTGAGCAAGGTGAAAACCTGGATGGCCGAACGCATCGCCGCCGAGATCGTCGAGTTTCTCAGCGGCAAAACCCTGGGCGAGCCAGCCGACGCCTTTACCCAGGCGGATCTGGGACGCTGGCTGTTCGAGGAAAACCTGACCCGCACTCACCCCTTCCTGGGCTGCCGCCTGGAGCTGAAGCTGCCCCTGGTGGGCATCGGCGCCCCGGCGCGGGTCTTCCTGCCGGCGGTGGCTGAGATCCTGGGGGCCGAGATCCATTTCCCCGAGCATTACCAGGTAGCCAACGCGGTCGGCACGGTGGTGGGGAGCATTCTCATCCGCCGCGAAGCCGAAATCGCGCCGTACGCCGAGGGGGGCAAGATCGCCGGGTATACCGTGCGCGCCGCCAACCGCCAGGAGCGTTTTGCCCGGCGCAGCGAAGCGCTCGAGTTCGCCCGCCAGGCGCTGACCCAAGAGGTGGTGGAAGAAGCGCGCAGCGCGGGCGCACCCGAGCCAACCCTGGAGGTGGAAATCCGGGATGGGGTGGAGGGCTTTGCCCATGTGACGGTCAGCGCGGCAGGCAAACCGGGGGTGGGCGCGGCATCTTAGCTTGTTTGCCCGCCGCCCCATCCCGGCAGCCTGAACATTCCTGTTCACAGGTAACAAAATACAATCTCAGTGCGTCTAAATGTACACAAAGGAAGCGGTAGATTCCTTTAACATTGTACATAGATTATACATTCATTGTATAAGGCGACGCGCCTGGGTATAATCCCATCTACCAAACAACCTGGAATTCACACTGCCGCTGCCGCCCAGCCGCAAATTTGGAGGATTGAAATGAACCGCAGTATCAACCATCAGGACCGGCGCCTGTTTCCGGATTACGCCGAATCGGCCAAACCTATCGGGCAATTTGTGGTGGTCGGCGAAACCCCGGCCGTCAACAAACCGGTCATCGAGCGCTCGACGCGCGAACTGCTCACCGCGATCGGGGAAGACACGGATCGCCAGGGCCTGCTGAAGACCCCCGAACGGGTGGGACGCATGTGGGAAGAAATCACCGCGGGTTACCGCACCGACCCCGAAAAGCTGATCAACAACGCTATTTTCGACGTGGATTACGACGAGATGGTGCTGGTGAAGGATATCGAGTTCTACAGCCTGTGCGAGCATCACATGCTGCCCTTTTTCGGGCGCGTGCACGTCGCTTACATCCCGCACGGCAAGGTGATCGGGCTGAGCAAGATCCCGCGCATCGTCGAGATGTACGCCCGCCGCCTGCAGGTGCAGGAGCGCATGACCGCGGAGATCGCCCACTTCCTGCAAGATGCCCTGGACGCCAGCGGGGTGGCGGTGATTGTCGAAGGCTCGCACATGTGCGCGATGATGCGCGGGGTGAAGAAATCGGAGACTAACATGACCACCAGCACCTACCTGGGGCAGTTCAAGAACGACCGCGACCTGCGCAAAGAATTCATCGACCAGGTTAACCGCCCCTACCACCGTGACTGAACCCGCGCCGCTGCTAGACCGGCTGGTGTTGATCACCGGCGCCGCGCGGCGGGTCGGCCGCTCGCTGGCGCTGGCCTGCGCGCGGGCGGGCGCCAACCTGGCGGTGCATTACGGCCAATCGGCGGCGGAGGCGGAAAGCCTGCGCGCCGAGATCGAAGCCCTGGGCCGGCGCGCCTGGCTGATCCAGGCGGACCTGAACGACCCACAGCAGACCATGGAGGTGGTGGAGCGCGCCGCGCTCAACGGGCCGCTCTACGCGCTGGTTAACAACGCCTCGGTGTTCGAACTCGCTCAACTGGCAGACGTCCACCGCCGCGGATTGGGAGCGCAACCTGGCGATCAACCTGACCGCGCCTTTCCTGCTCAGCCAGGCTTTTGCCCGGCGGGTGCTGGCCGACCCGGATGCGCAGGGACGCATCGTCAACCTGCTGGACTGGCGCGCGCTGCGCCCGGGCGTAGACCACCTGCCCTACACGGTGGCCAAAGCCGGGCTGGCAGCGCTGACCCGCTCGCTGGGCATCTCGCTGGCCCCGCGCATCACGGTCAACGGGCTGGCGCTGGGGGCGGTGCTGCCGCCGGCGGACGGCGCGGACATGAGCAAACTGATCGCCCAGGTGCCGGCCGGGCGGTGGGCCGAACTGGACGAAGTGGACGCCGGGCTGCTTTTTCTGCTCAGCGGCCCGGCCTACATCACCGGCGAGATCCTGCACATCGACGGCGGCCGCCATCTAAGGTAAGAAGACATGGACAAAATTTTCATTCGCGACCTGATTGCGCGCGGGATCATCGGGCTCAACGATTGGGAGCGCGAAAAACCGCAGGAAATGCGGATTAACATCACCCTGGGGGTCGATCTGCACCGGGCCGGGCTGAGCGACGATATCGCCAACTCGGTCAGCTACCGCACCATCGCCAAAAAAACCCTGGCGCATGCCGAAAGCGCCGGGCGGAAGACGGTGGAGGCGCTGGCCGCCGATATCGCGCGGCTGTGCCTGGAAGATGAGCGGGTGGAGAAGGTGTGGGTGTGGGTGGAAAAACCCGGGGCGGTGCGCTTCAGCGCGGCGGTGGGAGTGGAAATCGAGCGCACCCGCGAGGACTTTGGATGACCGCGCCCCTGCGCCGGATCTGCCTATCACTGGGCAGCAACATCCGGCCGGAGCTGGCTTTGCCCCAGGCCGTGCAGAAATTGCACGGTCTTTTCCTGGTGGAGCGGGTCTCGCAGGTGTGGGAATCGGCGGCGGTAGGTGCGGCCGGGCCAAACTTTCTCAACGCGGCGCTGCTGCTGCGCGCGCCATACGAGCCCTATGCGCTCAAGGAGCAGGTGCTGCGACCGCTGGAAGCCCAGCTGGGGCGGGTGCGCAGCGCCGACAAGAACGCACCGCGGACGATTGACCTGGATGTGATCCTATGCGACGGCCAGGTAATCGACGCGGAAATCTGGGAGCGGGCTCACCTGGCCATCCCAGTGCTGGAAGTATGGGATAAACCCCTGCGGGGGCCTAACGGCGAGAGCCTGCGCCAGGCAGCCGCGCGGCTGGCCGGCCAGACAGACATCCGCCCGCGCGCGGATGTCAAACTGTGCTGAAGGGCAGATTTAAGCTTTCCGCCGCGCGCACAACACCAGGTTGCCGCTGGTCTCAGGATCAAACGGCGCGCCATCCATGCCGCCAAAGGCTTCGAGCGCGTTGAACCCGGCGGTTTCCAGCGCCGCCGCCAGATCGGCATGGCGCAGAGGGGCCAGCAGGGTGCTGCTCACCGACTGGCGCCACCCCTCTCCGGGCGCGCGCCGCAGGGTGAGGATGTTGAAATTGATCAGCCCATCGGGCTGGTAGTCATAGAAACGCACAAACAGCCATTCGCCATCACTTTCCTGGTGAGCCTGGGGCTCCATCCAGCGCGCGCGCTGGGCCATCACCGCGTCGAAGTTGCGGCTCTGCACCAGGAGCAGTCCGCCGGGACGCAGACAGGCGGAAAAATCTGCCAGGGTCTCGGCCAGCAGGGCCGGGGTGAGGATGTGCGGAAGGGAATTGCCCAGGCAAAGGAGCGCGTCGAAGGGCAGTTGGTGGGCAAAGGCCTGGGCCAGACCGCCAAAACCAGCCGTGCGGAAATCGGCGCTCACCCCGGCGGCGGAGGCATTCTGCACGGCGCGCGCCACCATGCCGGCGCTCAGGTCGGCCCCGGCGGCCAGGGCGCCGTCGCGGGCCAGCTGGATGGCGTGCATGCCGGTGCCGCAGGCCGCATCCAGCACGCGCAGGGGTTGGCCCTGCTCAGCGTGTGCGCCGGCCAGCCCGGCCAACTGGCGGCGAATAAAGGGCATTTCAAAGGCCAGGCGCGAGGGCCAGTTGACAAAACGGTCGTAATCCACACTAAAGCTGTCGTACATATGCCTCCCGTTCCAGGTTGCCGGCAAATCATCGTCTCCGTTGAGTATAACGGAATTTTGTGAGGCTGAGGTCGGGCCGATTTTGGCTTCTACCGGCTGAACCTGGGTGATGGTCAATGGGCGCAGGCGTTGCCGCGGGTGTATACTCTCTGCATGTTGACGCGCCTGAAAGAGTTGATCATTGGCCCGCCGCTGCCCACTCGTGATTTGGGTGAGAAAAAACTGAATAAAATCCGCGCGTTGGCGGCTTTTTCACCGGACGCGCTTTCTTCCATCGCTTACGCCAACCAGGAAATTTACCTGGGGCTGCTGGTAGCAGGCAGCGCCGGGCTGGGGTTGGCCTGGCCTATCGGGCTGGCGATCTGCGGACTGCTGATCACCGTGGCTCTTTCGTATTTCCAGACGATTCGAGCCTACCCCTCCGGCGGCGGCTCCTACGTGGTGGCGCGTGAAAACCTCGGCACGCTGCCCGGGTTGGTGGCCGCCGCGGCGCTGCTGATCGGTTATCTACTCACCGCGGCGGTCAGCCTTACCGCCGGGGTCGAGGCCCTGGCTTCGGCCTTCCCTCAACTGTGGCCGTACCGCATCCTCATCGCCCTCACCCTGCTGACTTTGATCATGCTGGCTAACCTGCGTGGCTTGCGCGAGACCGGCACATTCATGTCGGTGCCAGTCTACCTGTTCCTCTTTCTCTATCTGCCGATGCTCGGCTACGGCATGCTACGCGTGTTGAGCGGCGGAGGGGCGGCCTACGACCCGGCCGTCCTACCGGCCGCCCAACCGGTGACCCTGATCCTGCTGCTGCATACTTTTTCAGCCGGCTGCACAGCCCTCACCGGGATCGAAGCTATCAGCAACGGCGTACCGGCTTTTCGCCCGCCCGAAGCCAGGAACGCGCGCATCACCTTGTTGGTGATGGCCGGGCTGATGACAGTGCTGTTCGCCGGCAGCATCGGCCTGATCCAGTTTCTGGGGGTGGTCGCCGTACCACCTGAAACGATCTTATCGGCCCTGGCACACCGCCTATTAGGCAGCGGGTTTGCCTATTACCTGATCCAGACCAGCACCATGTTGATCCTGGCGGTGGCGGCCAACACCAGTTTTGCCGGCTTCCCGCGCCTGGCGGCCATCCTGGCCAAAGACGGCTTCCTGCCGCGCCCGCTCACCGGGCTGGGCGACCGGTTGGTCTTCGCCAACGGCATCATCCTGCTGGCCACCGGCGCCGGGCTGCTGATCATCCTGTTTGGCGGGCACAGCCATCTACTCGTCCCACTGTTTGCGGTGGGGGTGTTCCTGGCTTTCACCCTTTCGCAAAGCGGGATGGTACGGCATTGGGTGCGTGAGCGCGGCCCGCACTGGTTTGGCAAAGCCTTTTTCAATGGGTTTGGCGCGCTGGCGACCGCTCTCACCGTGGTGATCATTGGGATCAGCAAATTTCTAGAGGGGGCCTGGTTTACGGTCATTCTTATCCCCGCCCTGGTGCTGATGTTCCTCAAAATCCGGGCGCACTACCGCGAGGTGCGCCGCGAGCTATCCCTGCATGGCTTGCCGCCATCCTTGAAGCCCGGACCGCCGCCGCGGGTGGTCATTCCGGTAGCGGGGGTGCACCGTGGGATCGTCGAAGCGGTCGAGTTTGCCCTGACCATTTCCAACGATGTGACCGGGGTGTGCATTGAGTTGGAGCCAGGCGAAGCTGAGGTTGTGAACGAAATGTGGAGCCGACTATGGCCGGATATTCCTCTGGTGGTGATACCCTCACCCTACCGCTCGATCATCCAGCCGTTGATCCAGTTTATGGATGAAACGGACTTGAAGCACCACGACGGCCAACTCGCCACGATCATTTTGCCAGAATTCGTTCCAGCGCGCTGGTGGCAAACGCTGCTGCACAACCAGACAGCCTGGCTGCTGAAAGCCGCCCTGCTCTACCGCCGCCGCCGCCAGGGCTTTCAACGGGTGATTATTGACGTGCCCTTCCACTTAAAAAAATAACGGCGGAGTTTAACCCGTCTATGCTTGATGCCTTCCCCTGGATCATTTCGCCGGGTGCGAGGGGTGCTCGCGCAGGACGGCCAGGAGCACCAGCCCGGCCCCGCCCAGGATGGCGACATCGGCCAGGTTGAAAATGCCGGTGCGCAGGGGACCGATACCCAGGTTCAGAAAATCGACGACCACGCCCTGGTTGAGGACCCGGTCGAGCAGGTTGCCGACGCCGCCGGCGGCGACCAGCGAAAGGCCGCTCAACTGGAGCAGGCTGAGATCCACGGCTTTGAGCGCGTAAGCCACGGTGAGCGCCATGGCTGCCCCGGCCAGGACCACAAAGAAGAGAAAGCGGGCTTCGGCGGAAAGCCCGGCGCCCAGGCTCATCAGCGCGCCAGGGTTCTCGGCATACTGCAGACGAACCACGTCACCGAGGAGAGAAACCGGCGGGGATAGGCTTAACTCGCGGCGCGCGGCGCTTTTGGTGATCTGATCGCAGCCGGCGCAGACCAGCAGGATCATCACGACGAACAGCAGGCGGTAGGACCGTCTCAAATTGGGCATGCTTCCTCGCATCCGCGCCGGCCGGCGGCCGGCAGTAAGTGTTTAATAAAACCGCTGCAAGGATTATAAACGGTAAAATCCGGCCGGTCGGGCCTTACACAGGCAGAATCCTCAGGGTGATTGCATGATAAATATTTGCGGATGCACGCACAGTGTCAGCGCCTACGATGTGGGAAGAAAATATTTTTTATAGTGTATTTGCGCGCAAATACACTATACTTTTCTGTTTTCCCCGCTCTTGAGGACGGGGATCAAGGGGTGGGTAACATTATTTGTATAGAACGAATGTATTTATGCAATCGCCATGGCAGAATCCCTGGCAGGGGAAATGCCCCGCAGGGGCGGCAATCGTGCTATGCTTTAACTCAAATCTACCCAAAAGGACCCTTTCCATGACCACTTTAGCCCTGTTTGGCGCTGCCGGCAAGATGGGTTCGCGCATCTCGCGCCGGCTCAAAGAAAGCTCGCTTTACACTACCCTGTATGTGGAAGAAGGTGAATTTGGCCAGGCGCGCCTGCGCGAGCGCGGCGACGAGCCGGCCGACCCGCAAACGGCTGCCTCAAGCGCGGACGTGCTGATCCTGGCGATCCCGGATAAACTGATCGGCAAGGTCAGCCAGAGCCTCGTCCCGCAGATGAAACCGGGGGCGATGCTGATGCTGCTCGACCCGGCCGCCCCGCATGGCGGCGAACTGCCCGAGCGCGCGGACGTGACCATCTTCGTCTGCCATCCATGCCACCCGCCGGTGGTCAACGACGAGGTCGACCCGGAAGCCCGCCTGGACTTCTTCGGGGCGATCAAGGCCAAGCAGCACGTGGTGGCGGCGCTGATGCAGGGCCCCGAGGCCGATTATGCGCGCGGTGAAGGGGTGGTGCGGGCGATCTTTGCCCCGGTGATGAACGTCTACCGGGTGACCGTGGAGCAAATGGCGATCCTCGAGCCGGCGCTTTCCGAGACGGTGGTGCTTACCTGTATGGTGGTTATCCGCGAAGCCATCGACGAGGCGGTCAAGCGCGGGGTGCCCGCCCAGGCCGCCCGCGATTTTGTGCTGGGGCACATGAACGTCAACATCGGGATCCTGTTTAACTATATCGACGCGCAGCTCTCGGACGGGGCCAAAATGGCGGTTTCGCGCGCCCGCGAGCGCATCTTCCAACCGGACTGGCGGGAGGTGTTTGAGCCCGAGAATGTGATGACCGAGGTAAAAGCGATTACCCAGGGGATCAGCGTCAAATAGGACGAACACCTGTCGATTAAGAAAATCAGCGGGCTGCCTGGCCTTTTATGCCAGGCAGCCCGCTAATGATTTCAAGCTGGGGGTTATTCAAAAACCATCACCTGGTTGCGCCCGGCCTGTTTGGCGCGATACATGGCCTGATCGGCGCGGTCGAGCAGGCGGGCCAGGGTGTCGCCGGCGCCCAGCATTTCAGCCACGCCCACGCTGACGGTCACCCGCACTTCCTGTCCGTTGAACATAAAGGCGCGCTCACCCACGGCCTGGGCCAGGCGGTTAGCAGCCTTTCTGGCATCCTCCAGCCCGGTTTGGGGCAGCACGGCGGCGAACTCTTCTCCGCCGTAGCGGCCAATCAGGTCAATCTTGCGCAGCGCCGCCACGCACACCTCCGCCATCTGGGCGAGCACGGCGTCGCCGGCAGCGTGCCCAAAGCTGTCGTTGACCTGCTTGAAATGGTCGACATCGAACATCAAGGCAGTGATCGGGTCGAAATAGCGGCGGGAGCGCTCAAATTCGTGTTCGGCGCGTTCGAGGAAGTGGCGGCGGTTGGCCAGCCCGGTGAGCACATCGGTAGTGGCCAGGAGGTGAAGGCGTTCGATCTGGCGCACCTTTTGCAGCGCCACGGCGGTCTGGTTGGCAAAAGTCATCAGGCGGTCGGCATGTTCGGGGGTGAAGAAGCCCGGCCGCTTGCTCAACAGGCTGAGAAAGCCCACCGGTTTCCCCTCCACGCGAATGGGCGCACCCAGGTAGGAACGCGCCCAGGAGATATCCAATCGATGCACCCAATCGGATTTGCGCAGGTCTTCGATCAGGTTGGGCTTGCCGCTCTGCGCCATGCGCTTCAGATTAGAGGTGGTGTCTACAGGCAGGCGCAAGGCCAACACCTGTTCTTTCAAGCCGGGGCCAATCGCCTCGTAGCCGCTGCAGCGCACAACCCGGGCGACGTTTTGCTCATCCACCAAAAAAATATCCAGGGTATCATGCGGCACCACCTGGCCGACATGGGTCATGATGATATCGATCACCTCGTCCAACCCCAGGGCGCTGTTCAGCGCGGCGGCGGTATCCCGCAGGGCTTCGGCCAGGATGCGCTGATCATGCTCCTCAGCGCGGGCCTCGCGCAGGCTTTCGGTCATTTTGCGGAAGGCCGCGGAAAATTCGCCCATAAATTCGACCTGCTGCGAATAATCGCCCTGGGCCACCTGCTGCACCTGCCAGGTGAGGTGGCGCAGGTTGGCCTGCAGGGCTTTGAGGCTGCCCGCCAGGGGGCCTTTGACGGTCAGCTGGCCCGATAGATCTCCCTTGGAAAGGTCGCGGGCAAACTGGCGCAGCTCCGCCAGTTCTTCGACCAGGGCCAACCATTCGGCCGGCAGATCTTCGCCCACCGGCTGACCCATCAGGGCGGCATAGACCGCCTGGAGATGATCGTCGATGCTCAAGCAACCACCTCGGCCCGAAACCGGCAGGTACGATCGCCGGTGCACCAGCAATCCACTTCCTTCACCTTGAACTTACGTCCGGTGAAACTTTCCATCAAGGCGGCAATGAAACCCTCATCGTAAACGCATACTTCAAAATCGAGCTCGGGGAGGCCGGAGCAGTCCAGGTCTTCGGAGACGGTCAGGGTGAATTGGCCGTGCGCCAGGTCAGCCTGTTCCACCCGCAAGATGCCAATGCGCATTTCTTTCATCACCTCCTGCAGAGCAAGGACGAAGTTGTCAAATTCCTTGATCTCCGAGAGGTAGTTTTGATAAAAAGCCTTGCCGGCCAGCTCCCCCGCCTGGTAGAAAATCTCGTCGGCCACCTGGCTGCCAAAACGACCCTCGAGGGTATCGCGGAAGGTAAACTGCATCAGGCGGTAGATTTCGAGGCGGGCATAGTGACCCAGGTTTGGCCGCCCATCGTCAATATCCCCGATCAAATCCCAGGAAAAATTATATTTGCGCGTATTCTCTTCGGCCATTTTCTCTCCATCTCCTTTAAATCCGATCATCCCCCGGGCGGGTTCACCCGCGGTCATCCAGGAAAACCAGGCGATACTGCACCGCCAGGCGGACGAGGGCGGCGGTGTCGTGGACACCCAGTTTGGCCATTAAATTCGAGCGGTGCTTTTCCACCGTCTTCACGCTGATGTGGAGCAGGCGGGCAATGCCGGTGTTGGTTTGCCCCTCGGCGATGAGCTTCATCACTTCGCGTTCGCGCGCGGTGAGCAGGTCGAGCGGCCCGGCTTCTTCCGGCTGGTTGAGAAAGCCATCCACCAGCACGCTGGAAACCGCCGGGCTGAGGTAAATATCGCCGCGCGAAGCAGCCCGCACGGCCAGGATCAGCTCCTCTTTAATCGAATCCTTGAGCAGGTAACCGCGAGCGCCGCTGCGCAGCGCCTGGCGCACCAGGGCTTCGTCGGAATACATGGTGAGGATCACGACGCGGGTGTGGGCCGAGACCTCTTTGAGGCGTTCGAGGGTCTGGGTGCCGCTCAAGCGCGGCATGCTGACATCCAGCACCAGCACGTCGGGCTGCTGGGCGCGGGCCATCTCAAGCGCCTCGAAGCCATCGGCGGCCTCGGCGACCACCTGCAGGTCCTCGGCCCGCTCGAGCAGGGCGCGGATGCCCTGGCGCACCAGGTTGTGGTCGTCGGCAATCATCACGCGAATCATCGCAGCGCTCTCCAGGGGATGCGCGCTTCCAGCCGGGTGCCCTGCCCGCGGTGGGTGACGATGTGCAGGGAGCCGTCCAACATTTCGATGCGCTCCTGCATGCCGCGCAAGCCGATGCCTTTTTGACCGCTCAACTCCATGGTGTCAAAGCCGCGGCCGTCGTCCCCAATAGAAACCGAGATCAGCTCTCCGCCCCAGTCCAGGCTGACGATGGCCGAATGGGCCTGCGCGTGGCGGGCCACATTGGTCAGCCCTTCCTGCACGAAGCGGTAGATTGAAAGCGACATGAGGTCGTCCATCTCGGGCAGGTCGCAGCCCTGGAAGGTGATGGGAATGCGCAGGCGCTTGCTGTAATCGATACACAGGCCTTCGAGGCTAGCGCCCAGGCTGATGGCCTCAAGCCGCGGCGGGCGCAGCATGCGCGCCAGCTCGCGGGTCTGGTTCATGACATTCTCGGCGAGGTTGATCGCCTCATGCATCTGGTTGATCATTGCCTGGGAGCCGGCCGGCAGGTCTTCGAGAAGTCATCTGCAGAGAGAGCTTCAGGGCGGTGAGGTTCTGCCCGGTTTCATCGTGCAGCTCACGGGCGATCAACTGGCGCTCTTTTTCCTGGGCGCTGACCACCTGCCTGGCCAGCTCGCGCATGCGCTCCTCGGTGCGGCGAAGCTGGTCGAGGAGGGTCTGTTTTTCCAGGGCGGCGGCGGCGATCAAGGCCAACTGGGTGGCCAGGGCTTCGTCGCTGGCGTCGAAAGGCTCGACGTTTTGATAGGCCAGATGGAGCATGCCCAGGTTACTGCCCGCCTGGCTGATCAGCGGCACCACCAGGTAGCCGTCAAAGCCCATCTCACTCAACCTGACAGTGTCCAAAGGGTCTTCGACCGAGAACCCGACAAAATCCTGGAGGCTAAAGCGCACCGCGTTCCGTCCGGCAAAGAGCCGCTTGAAAAATTCGCGTTGGACCAACTTCCCCGCCAGGGCGCTTGTGCGCGGGGTGAGCAATTCATCTTTCATATTGATGGCGCGGATGCGCTGATTTTCCACCCCGTCCTCGCTCAGGCTGGCAGCGCCCAGGGCGGCGCCGATGATCCGCCGGGACCAATCCACGGTGGTCTGGAGCAGCTCGTCCAGGTTGGCGGCGCTGTTGATCTCCACGGCTGCCTGGGTGAGCAGCTGCAGTTTGCGCAGGCTGGCAGCCTGGTCGGCTTCTCTTTTCTTGCGCTGGCTGACATCCACCACCGAGATCAGCACGCGGTCGGCCAACTCCTCGTGCCCGCGGGCGGCCTGCCAGCGATAGGTGACCCACAGCGACTGCCCATCGAGGGTGCGCAGGATGGTTTCCTGATCAAACATGCGCTCCCCGCCGGCGACCAGGACCATGGTTTCTACCAAAGCGTCGAAAGATTCGGCGGCAAAAATATCGAGGAAATGAGAGATCAGCTGGGGCTTGCTGCCGGCACGGTGCATCTCGAGGGCCGCCTGGTTGATGTCGAGGATGCCGACTTTGGACATGAGCAGATCCAGGGTTTGGGGATGCGTTTTGAGGTGGGCGCGAATATCCTCCACCCCGGTGGATTGCAGGCGCTGCAGTTCCGCCTTTACCTGGCTGTAATCCACAAACCAGATGGATATGGGGGTATCTTCAAACATGCCACGGAAGCGCTTCTCGCTTTCTTCCAGGGCGATGGCGGTGCGGCGCTGTTCGGTGATATCCTGGGCCATGGCGATCAACTCGCGCACCTGGCCATCCGCGGATACCAACGGGGTGTTGATCCACTCGCAGGTAATGCGGCGGCCGTCGCGGGTCAGGTTCTCGTTTACCGAACGCACATCTCTACCGGCGAGAATCGTTTGATGGATAACCTGGCGAACCAGCGGATCGGCATCCGACGGGACGATGAAATCATATTGGATTCTGCCCTGGGCTTCATCGGCCGAAAAGCCAAAGATGCGCTCGGCGGCCGGGTTCCAATAGCTGACCCGCAAATCCAGATCGGAAACCAAAAAGGCCACGGGGGTGCTTTCCATCACCCGCTGGAGGCGCGCGAGGAGATGGTCGCGCTCTTCGCCCAACTCCTGCTGCTCGGTGATATCGCGCACCATGGCCAGGAAACCACGGAACTGGCCGTCGCCGCTGCTCAACTGGACATTTTCCCACTCACAGCTGATCAGCCGCCCGTCTTTGGTCATATTCTGCTGGAGGCTGTGCACATTCTGGTAGCTGCCGGCCACACGGCGGCGGATCTCGTCTACCCGCGCCTGTTCGTTGGCCGGAATCACGTGGGCATCCAGGTTGTTCCCCAGCACTTCCTCGGCCCGGTAACCAAAAATTTGCTCGGCAGCCGGGTTCCAGAAGGTAATGTCGCCCTGGCTGTCGTTGATCAGGCAGCCCACGGGCATGCGTTCCATCACCAACTGTAAATCTTCCGCCAGGCGCGCCTGCTCGGCTTCGACCCGCAGGCGCTCGGTAACATCCAGGAGCAGTCCCAGGCGGGCCGGCCGGCCGGCAAAATCCAGGTCGTGAGTGGTGATCTCTACATCCAGGCGGGCGCCGTCCTTTTTGAGATGGTGGACGACGCCTACCTTGCGCAGGATGCTGGGGCGGCTTTCGACCGCGGCGTGCAGGCTCGCGTCGGTTTCGGAAAGGTGGAAAGCCATCAGGCTCAATCCGGCCAGTTCCTCGACAGAATAACCGTAGAGCTGCGCAGCGGCTTCATTGGCCTTGAGAATACGCAAATCGTCGCGCCCATAAATCCACATGGGCATCGGATTTTGTTCAAAAAGCAGCAGGTACGCGTCGGTTAATTTCAAATCTGATCCACCTAATCCTTTTTCTCAAACATTAAAATTATACGGCAGGTTTGACCTCGCTTACCTTTCGATCTATTTACGAATCAGAACTCAGCCGAGGAGGTTGGCTGCTCAACCCAGGCGGCTGAGCACCTCCGCGAGCGGGCCAGAAGGGCGTGGGGAAACTCTTTTCAGCACAGAGACAATGGCTCTGGCAATTTAGATGCGTTTGCCTTTAGGGCGATTGCATAAAAACATTCGTCCTATGCAAATAATGTCACCCACCCCTTGATCCCCGCCCTCAAGGGCGGGCAAAACAGAAAAGTATGGTGTATTTGCGCGCTAAAGCGCGCAAATACACCATAAAAAATTATTTTCTTCCCACGTCGTAGGCGCTGACACTGTGCGTACACCCGCAAATATTTATAATGCAATCGCCCTATGCGTTTACCTTGCTTTTCAGCGTAGGGCAATCGCATCAAAACAGTTTTTCTATAAAATAGTTGTCACCCACCCCTAAATCCCCGCCCTCGAGGGCGGGGACTTTAAAAAAAGTCCCGAGAAGACTGTATCTGGCGGCACATATGTGCCGCCAGATACAGTCTTCTCGGAGAAAAATATTTTCTCCCCCTCTCCGCGGCGTTTTTTTGCCGCGGAGAGGGGGCCGGGGGGAGTGGTAAAGGGTAGAAAACGCATCTGGCAATTTAGATGCGATTGCCCTGCTTTTCAGCGCGAATCGGGTGCGAGATGGGTTAAAACTGCTATACTTACATTCTTCTCATACCATCGCCGGGTGGCGCTGGTGATTTTTTTGCCGGAGTGCCCGCCGGCCTGCAACCTTTGCCTGGCCCGGCAGCACCTGTGAGGAAGATTTATTTTGACCGTTATTAACAAAACCGTGCGCCTGTTTCAAAACGAGACGGGCCAAAAAGCAATCGCCCCCATCCTGATCCGCTGCTACAGCTATCTGCGCCCCTACTGGAAGCTCTCGGTGGGCGCTTACCTGGGGATGCTGGGCATCACCCTGTTGAGCGTGGCCACCCCGCAGCTGATCCGCTGGATCATCGACCAGGGGATCAACGCCGGCAACCACACCCTGCTGGCGGCCAGCGTGCTTGGGCTGCTGGGGCTGAGCATCCTGCGCGGGCTGCTGACCTTTTTCCAGGGCCGCTGGAGCGAGGTGGCCTCGCAGAATGTGGCCGCCGACCTGCGCGGCGAACTGCAGCGCAAACTGACCGGTCTTTCCTTCTCCTTCCACGACCACTCTCAGGCCGGGGATATCCTCTCGCGCGCCATTCAGGATGTCGACCGCATTCGCTTCCTCACCGGGCGCGCCTCGCTGCGGGTGATCGACGGGACGACCCTGATGATTACCACCGCCATTGTGCTTTTCTGGATGAACCCACGCCTGGCGCTGCTGGCCGTAGCGGCCATGCCGGTGCTGGTGTGGCGGGCGGTCAACTTCGGGATCACCTTCCGCCCGCTTTCGGCGCGCATCCAGAAGCAACTGGCGGTGCTCACCACCCGCGTGGAGCAAAATTTGCGCGGCGCGCGGGTGGTTAAAGCGTTTGCCCAGGAAGATCACGAGATCGAGCGCTTCGAGGTGGAGAACGAGCGTTGGTTTGAGCTTTCGGCGCGCTCCTCGCGGATTCAAGCCACAGGATCATCGATGCTGCAGTTGATTACCAATCTCGGCTCGGTGCTGATCCTGTGGTACGGCGGCAAGATGGTGATCGAAGGGCAGCTGTCGCTCGGCGAGCTGGTGGCTTTCTCCACCTACCTGGCGCAGCTGCTCAACCCGGTGCGCCTGCTGGGCATGATCATCCCGGCTATCGCCATGGCCGGGGCCGCGGCTGAACGCGTTTTCGAAATCCTCGACACCGTTCCCGAGGTGCAGGAGCAGCCGGGTGCGCCCGACCTGCCCGCGCTGGAGGGCCACGTGCGTTTTGAAAACGTGTCTTTCTCATACGGCCGCCGCCGCGAAGTGCTCAAAAACATCGACCTGGAAGCCCAACCCGGGCAAATTATCGCCCTGGTGGGGCAGACCGGCTCGGGGAAATCGACGATCATCAACTTGATCCCGCGCTTTTACGACCCCACCGAGGGACGCATCACCATCGACGGCCACGACATCTGCCGCGCCAGCCTGCATTCGCTGCGCAGCCAGATCGGCATCGTGCTGCAGGAAACCACGCTCTTCGCCGCCTCTATCCGCGAGAACATCGCCTTTGGGGTGGCAGACGCCAGCGAAGAAGTGATCGTGGCCGCGGCCAAGGCTGCCCAGGCTCACGACTTTATTTTGCAAACCGCCCACGGCTACGATACGCTGGTAGGCGAGCGCGGCATCACCCTCTCCGGCGGGCAGAAGCAGCGCCTGGCAATTGCCCGCGCGCTGCTGATCAACCCGCGCCTGCTGGTGCTGGACGACGCGACCTCCAGCGTCGATTCGGACACCGAACAACAGATCCAGCAGGCTCTCGACCTGCTGATGCGCGGGCGCACCAGTTTCGTCATCGCCCACCGCCTGAGCACAGTGATGCAGGCCGACTGCATCCTGGTGCTGGAGAAAGGGCGCATCGCCGCGCGCGGACGCCACGACGAGCTGCTGAAGACCTCGCCGCTCTACGCAGATATCTACCGGCGGCAGTTGAAACCCCGCAAGGAGGTTGTATGATGCGCGCCGATGTACCCGGAGGAGCCAGAGATGAGTTTTAACATTGGATCCGGCGGAATGGGCGGGATGGGCCCGGGAATGATGCTCGACCAGTTTGGTTCGAGCGCGGAACACCAGGGGCAGGCATTCAACTGGCGGGTGATGGCCCGTTTGCTGGTCTTCCTGCGCCCGCACTGGCGCGTGCTTCTGGTGGCATTTACTGCCATGCTGGGCGCCACCGGGCTGACCCTGTTAATCCCTTACCTGCTCAAGATCGCCATCGACACAAATATCAGCGGCGGGGATACCCCGGGGCTGGTGCGCACGGCAATATTGACCGCGGCCGCTTACGTCGGGCTGTACGTTACCTCGGCCGGGCAGCAATACCTGCTCTCGCGGGTGGGGCAGCGCGTGCTTTCGAGCCTGCGCGGCCAGCTATTCGAGCAGCTCAACCGCCTCTCGCTCAGCTATCACGACACCCATATCGTGGGGGTAACCGTTTCGCGGATCATCAACGACGTGTCGGTGATCAACGAACTGCTCTCGCAGGGCTGGATCACCTTTATCGGCGACAGTTTTATCCTGATCGGGATCATCTGGATCATGCTGACCCTCAACGCGCGCCTGGCCATCTTCGCCTTCCTGGTCTTGCCGCTGATGGTGCTGGCCACAGTCATCTTCGCGCGGCATGCCCGCTCGGCCTTCCGCGAGACGCGCTCCAGCGTGGCGCGGGTGGTAGGCAACCTGGCGGAAGGCATCGCCGGGATGCGGGTGATCCAGGCCTTCGCCCAGGAGGACGCCACCCAGGCGCGCTTCCAGGAGGTCAACTCGGCCAACCGCGACGCCAACATCAACGCCATGTCGCTCTCGTTTATTTATATGCCGGTGATCGAGCTGCTCAGCATGCTGGCCACGGCGGTGGTGTTGTGGTTCGGCGGCAATGCCGTCTCGGGGGGCACGGTGACGGTGGGGGTGTTGGTGGCATTCCTCTCCTATGTCTCGCGCTTCTTCCAGCCCATCCAGGAGCTCAGCCGCCTGTACACCACGATGCAGTCGGCGATGGCCGGCGGCGAACAGGTAATCAAGCTGCTGGATACCCCTCCCGACGTAGAAGACATCCCGGATGCGCCGCCGATGCCGCCCATCCACGGACTGATCGAGTTCGAGCAGGTCTCCTTCCGCTACCGCTCGGATACGCCCGAGGTGCTGCACCAGGTGAGCCTGAGCATCCAGCCGGGCCAGCGGGCGGCCCTGGTGGGCCCCACCGGCGCAGGCAAGACCACCATCGCCAACCTGGTAGCGCGTTTTTACGAGGCCAGCCAGGGCGCGGTATGCATCGACGGGCAGGATGTGCGCGGGGTCAGCCAGCAGTCCCTCCACCGACAGGTGGGGATCGTCCCCCAGGATTCATTCCTGTTTGCCGGGACACTGGCGGATAATATCCGCTTTGGGCGGATCGAGGCCAGCGACGCCGAGGTGGAAGAGGCAGCGCGGCTGGCCAACGCCCACGACTTTATCGTGGGGCTGCCGGATGGCTACCAGACGGTGGTACTGGAGAACGCCGCCAACCTGTCGGTCGGCCAGCGCCAGCTGATCTGTATCGCCCGCGCGGTGCTGATCGACCCGCGCATCCTGATCCTGGATGAGGCCACCGCCAACATCGACACGGTCAGCGAGGGGCTGATCCAGCAGGCGCTGGAGCGCTTACTGGCCGGGCGCACGGCGGTGATCGTGGCCCACCGGCTGAGCACGATCCAGACCGCGGATGTCATCTTTGTCATCCAGGATGGGGAGATCGTTGAGCGCGGCACGCACAGCGAACTGCTGGCGCGGCCCGGCTTGTACCGCAACCTCTACAACCACCAATTTAAAATAGCCTAGCTTCAATCCGGTTGGCGCGCCAACCGCGAAGGGTCTACCCAACCGCCCCGCCCAATCCTGAGTGGGGCGGAAACATGCCGCGGATCACTTGGCGGGCAGGCCGGCGGCGTAGGTCATCCCCAGGCGCACCCATTTTTCCAATTCGGCGGGGTCCTGGATGCCTTCGGGCAGCACTTCCAGCCAGCCGCTCATCGTCCTGCCGGTGAGGCCAAAGGGCGCCGCGTGGGGTTGGGCCACCAATTCTGCATAGCGCGCGGTACCCACGCGCACGATCAGGCGGTCGGCGTGCACTCCGACGGCCATGTTGCCCTGCACCATAAAGGCAATCCCGCCAAACATCTTTTTTTCGGTGAGGTGAGGGGTCGCGGCGAGCAAGTCGCGCAGGCGTTGTTCCAGGATCTGGCTGTATGCCATGAGGTTTCCTCCATCAAAATGTGCTCATCCGGTGAGTGGTCAGCGGGTGACCAGCGGCAGGTTGACCAAAAACTCCTCGGGGACCAGCAGGAGCTCGGCGGCGAGGATGGCGGCTGCCTGGGCCAGGGTGACGGCCGCCGGCTGCACCGTCGCGGGGGCTGCCGGGGGCTGGTCCAGGGTCATCTCGGCGATCTGGCTGGTGCTGGGCGGCCCGATGCTCTGGGCGGATGCCACGCGCAGCCCACCCAGGATAACGGCGCTGATCAGCAACCCTACGACCAGCGCGCGCAGGGTGATGCGGGATTGTCTCATGGCAAGACCTCGGCCCCGGTGATCACCCGGCAGTCGGTGAAACTACAACCGCAGGCGGTGCCGCTAGAATCGTTTGGGTCAAAGTAGACCCGCAGACTTTTGCCGGTGACCTTGGCGGTGGTGAAAATGCTCAAGGCGCGCGAGGCAAAGGCCGACCCCGAGCCGGTGCTGCAGGCAGCAAACCAGGATATCGAACTGTTGTAGGCCACAGAACAGTGGGCATGCACGCGGTTGGTGAAGGCAGCCACATAATCGGGGGTGCAGGCATAATTTGCGACTGCCGAAGGGCCGGTTTGGGCGCGAGTGATGCGGCTGGAGATCAACAGCAGGGCGACTACCGCCAGAAAAACCAGAACCAATGCCGTGCGCAGGGTGATCCGTCGAGTGATTTTCATCCGTTTCCTCCATGCTTGCAGGGTATATATTAGATTATAAAGATTTACATACTCCAATATATTAATTTTGACGGTGAGAAGAGGGATGATACCAGCCGGGGATAGAGTTGTGCCGATCGACGACCCTCCTACTTGACAATGGCCGCCGGAATTGCTATCATTTATATATCACTGCACGACATATCATGACGCGATATAATTTGGAGGCTGCCGTAAACGCATTTCCCCCCTTATCTTCGATTGTCCCGCTCAGCGAACCCACCTTTTACATCCTGCTCAGCCTGTTCACCGGCGAAAAGCATGGCTACGCCATTCTCAAGGATGTCAAAGCGCTGTCCGACGCCAAGCTGACCCTATCCACCAGCACGCTGTACACCGCGCTCAACCGCCTGCTCGACCAGCGCCTGATCGAACGCCACCCCGAAGCCCCGGAAGGCGAATCGGCGCGCCAGCGCAAGGTTTACCGCCTGACGGCGCTCGGCAGGCGGGTGCTGGAGGCCGAAACCCAGCGTATGCAGGTGATGCTCTCCGCCGCTCACTTGCACCTGGATAAAGGTCATCTATGATCCTGGGGGTGTTCAACGGATCGAAGAAGTATAAGGGGGTTAATTGGGCGCTACGCGCCCAATTAACCCCCTTATTTACTACCCACCACGGCAACTTCCACAGAGCCAACGCCGCTAGGGTTGGACCGGGGCAAGGATGTAGTAGGCCGCGTCCTGGCCCTGCAAGCTGCGTTGGTAGGTGAAGACGGCCAGGTTTTGCGCCCACGCCACCGGGGCGCTGGCGATCAGCTCGCCGGCGCGGGTGTAAGCCCTGGCTTCCAACTGCGCGTCCGCCGCCCAGGTGGGCAGACCCTGGAGGGTTAACGGGGTTTCACGGCCCAGCGGCTGGCGGATGAGAATCTGGTCCGCGCCGCGTTCTTCGATCAGGCAGTGCCCGCCGTTTTCCAAGGGCTGGCCGTTATAGCTGGTGAAAACCCCCGCCGTCAGGCTGCCGTCATCCTTCTGCACCACCAGGCCAAGGGGCGGCAGCCCGTATGCGCCGGCGGCATACTCATCCTGTTTGGACCAGTTGGCCGTCACGCTGAAATGAGCATAGCGGGTGAGAGTCACGTTCTCGGCCGGCTGCTCGTAGCCGAGGATGCGCTCGCCGGCGTATTCTCCCAGCACGTAGCGCTGGAAATCGGCGGCGGCAGTGATCCATTCACTGTTGAGCCCGCCGCCGAAATCGGAGGCGACCAGGTCGTAGCTGAGCATATAGCCCATGGCCGCATTCCAGGTGAGGGTGGCCAGGTTGTGGGTGAAGGTCTCGGGGGCCAGGTTGTGCTGGTAAAAGAGCGCCTTATCCCCGGCCGCCATCACGGCAAACGGATAATAATGCCAGTTGTTGGCGCCCCACCAGGCGTTGGTCTGGCCGGCGCGCTCGGAGAGCAGCGTGCTGCCGTGAAAGGCGACTTCGTAGGGCACCAGGCGGTCAAAGCCGTTTTCGGTGGCCAGCCGCGCGGTCTGGTAGGTGCGGACGTGCTCCACCCAGCCCTGGATATAGGCGTCGGAGGTGGGCGAAGCCGGGTTGTAATCGAAGAGGGCCGGGCGGGCGCCGATCTGGTCTTCGAAGACCAGGTCACTGCCCAGCTCGCTGGTCATCTGGCGCATCAAAGCGCCCAGGCGTTCGCGGACAAAATCGACAAAGGGCGAAACCACGTAGCCGTAATGGGGGTTGCCCGGGCAGCCGTAGCACTCCTCATACTGCCCGCCCATCTCGTTGGCAGCGGCGATCACGGCCAGGTTGGTGCCCAGCGGCAGGCTGCTCAAGGTGGGCGATTTGCCATCCCACCAGGTGGGGTTGGTATAAGGCATCACCAGGAAACCCTGGGCCTGGGCAGCGGCAAACATCTGGGCCATCTCGGCGGTGGCGCCCCAGCGCGGATCGGGGGGAGCATATCGGGGTAATTGCGGTCGAAGCCGCCCGGCGGGTAGGCCATGACGTGCAGCAGCCCGGGCTGGGGCAGGCGCGCCAGCAGATCGGGGTAGGCGCTGAATTTCAGTCCCAACTGGTCGGTATCGGCCTTGTAGAGCACCGAGCGCACCATGCGCGGAAAGCGGTCGGCCAGCTTGGCCTGGAGCGGAGCAGAGGCGGCCAGGCCGTCATCCTCGCGGAAGCGGTCAATGACCGCCTCCCAACCCAGCGAAACCAGCACGCGCACGGAGGGCGAGGTCCAGCTCTGGCCATCGGGGACGCGCGGGCGGAAGGTGTGGGTGAGGCAGGTGCTGGCGTCGTCCCCGCAGCCGGCCTGGTCGAAGCCAAAGACCACCGGGGTCAGGCTGCCCTGCGGGTTGGTGGAGTACATGGCGAAGGCGCCCTGGCGGCTGGTGAGGGCGACGAAATCGGCAAAGACGCCCCCCGGCGCGCCGGGATAGGCGGCCTGGTAGCTGCGACCCTGCTGGAAGAAGCTTTCCTCGAGCACCACCCCGGGCAGCACCGGCAGCAGGGCCTCGCGGAGGTCGGCGCGGCTGAACACCAGCCCGGCAGGAAAATCGATATCCCCGCTGGTGTAGCCCCAATCGTTTTTCAAGGTCAGTTGGAGATCAAACCAGGGCTGCTGGGAAACCGTCAGGGTGACGGTCACCGCGGCCTTTTTGGACGTGCCGGGTTGGGAGGCATAAGTCAGGGTCAGGCGGCTGTCGGAGGCACTCCAGGCATAGCTGAAGGCCAGGCTCTTGCCGCACGCATCCAGGCCGGTGGGGCTGAAGGTGAAGGCCGCGCGCCACAGGCAGCCGTTCAGGCTGCCCTGGCTGATGTGCTCCCCGCTGGTCTTGTCGCTGAGGTAAACGATCCCGCCATTGGTTTTGAGCAGGGCGAGCTCGTAATAGCCGTTGCCCAGCAGGATTTGATCCGCGCCGCTGTCGTCAAAATAGACGCGCAGATCGGCGGTGGGACTGGGCTGGGGGGTAGGGCTGGGGGGGACGGCCGTCGGGCTGGGAGCGGGCTGCGAGGTAGGCGGGAGGGCCTGGTTTTGCGCACAGGCGGCCAGCGCGGCAACCGTCAGGACAAGTACTGCCATTTTCAACCAGGAGGGTAAATTTTTCATCAACAACCTTTGGTTTTTTGATCGTCGGGGCCAATCCGCGCAGGAATTTTGGCGCAGGGACCCTCTCCATTATATATCGGCGCGCCTCAAACTCGCAGGGCAGCGGCAACATCCAGGATGCTGGGAGTGCAGCCCGCGCGCCGGATCTGGCTATAATTATCTCAAATTGTTTGCGTTCACCCTATCACGGACCTCGATCATGCCCGAATTTGACTTTTCCACCTTCCCCACCCTGACCACCCCGCGCCTGGCACTGCGTGAAATTCTCTCCACGGACGCCGCCGATCTGTTCAGTTTCCACAGCGACCCGATCGTACAGCAGTACGATTCCGACCCGGTGATGCAGGATTTGATCGAAGCGTTTGCGGAAATCGATAAGAGAAAGGCGTGGTTTGACGCCAAAAAGGCGATCAGCTGGGGCATCACGCTTAAAGACGAGATGCGGGTGATCGGCACGCTCGGTTTCTATTTCTGGGACCGGGAGTATTACAAAACCGAGCTGGGTTACACCCTGGCCCGGCCCTACTGGCGGCGCGGCATCGCCAGCGAAGCCGTGCGTGCGGTGGTTCGTTTTGGCTTCGAGACCCTTGGGCTGCACCGCATCAACGTGGACACGCGCAGCGATAACCTGGCCTCGATGCGCCTGATGCAAAAGTTGGGTTTCTACCCAGAGGGCGTGCGCAGGGAATGCATCCGCAGCGCGGATGGCAGCTACCAGAGCTGGGCCATGTTTGGCCTGCTCGAACAAGAATACCGGCCCGCCGATTTCCAGGAATAGTCAGAACCACCCGCCTGCTTCCCAATATTCCGCAGAATGAAAGGCTAAAAAACATGACGCGTATCTCCATCAACCCCGCCGATAAAATCGGCACGATTTCCCCGGCAATTTACGGCCATTTCTCCGAACACCTCGGGCGCTGCATCTATGATGGTATCTGGGTGGGCGAGGACTCGCCCATCCCCAACACGGCCGGCTTTCGCAACGACGTGATTGCGGCCATGCGCAAGATGAAGCCGCCGGTCATCCGCTGGCCGGGCGGCTGCTTTGCCGACGACTACCACTGGCAGGACGGCATCGGCCCGCGCGAGCAGCGCCCGCGGCGGATCAACATCCACTGGGGCGAAGTGATCGAGACCAACCAGGTGGGCACGCAGGAATTCATCCAGTTCTGCCGCCTGGTGGGCGCCGAGCCCTACTTCTGCGGCAACGTCGGCTCGGGCACGGTGCGCGAGCTGCGCGATTGGGTCGAATACTGCAACTTCCCCGGCGACAGCACGCTGGGCGCAGCAGCGCGCGGCGAACGGCAGCCCGCAGCCTTTCGACATGACTTATTGGGGGGTGGGCAACGAGAACTGGGGCTGCGGCGGGCAATTTCTCGCCGGAAGATTACTGCACCGAGTTCCGCCGCTACGCCTCCTTCATGCGCGGCTTTGGCAAGCAGCTGTATCTTGATCGCCTGCGGGCTCGCCCGGCAACGACGTGGAATGGACCAACCGCTTCTTCCGCAAGCTGCGCAAGGATTATTGGGATTTCGAGAACATCCACGGCTTTGCCGCGCACTACTACTGCGGCACGGCCGGGACCGCCACCCAGTACACCGATCGACCAGTGGTACCAGCTGATCGCGAACGAGGGCTGGAGATGGAGCGACTGGTCGATCCAGCAGCGCGCCGCGATGGATGCTTACGACCCGCAGCGCAAGATCGGGCTGATCATCGATGAGTGGGGCACCTGGCACCCGGTGGAAGAGGGCACCAACCCGCGCTTTCCTCTACCAGCAAAACACCATCCGCGATGCGCTGGTGGCCGCCACCACCCTGGATATCTTCAACCGCCACGCCGACAAGGTGGTGATGGCCAACATCGCCCAGACGGTCAACGTGCTTGCAGGCGATGATCCTGACCGAAGGCGAGCAGATGCTGGTGACGCCCACCGGGCTACGTCTATGAGATGTACGCCCCGCACCAGGGCGCGGCCGCGGTGCGGGCGCTGATCGAGAGCGAGGGCATCTCGTTTAAGAATGGGAGCAAAGAGAGCAGCCTGCCCGCCCTGGCCGGCAGCGCTTCGCTCAACGGGAAAACGCTTTTCCTGACCCTGACCAACAGCCACGCCGACCAGGCGCTGGAGGTGAAAGTGGACCTGCTGGGCGGCGCGCGCGCCGCGGGGGCCGAGGGGAGGCTGCTGGCGGGCGAGATCCACGCGCTCAACACCTTTGCACAGCCGGAAGCGCTGGCGCCGCGGCCCCTGCCGCTGGAAGCCTCCGGCGCGTCGTTCACCCTCAACCTGCCGCCGGCCGCGGTGCTGGCCGTCAGCATCCGGCTGGAGTGAGGGTTTGATGAGGGCAGATTCAAAGTAGACCAGAACATTTTTGTAAGGGCGGGTTGAAACCCGCCCTTACAAAAAAGAAAACTGCCGGCGCAATATGCAAGGCGAATGGGCGCAAAATTGATCGCGGCCGCTGCTAAAAGCGGGATGCGCAGGCCGCAAAGGAGAGAAATTCGCTGTTTGATACCCGCCGGAAAGGCGTCCGCTCAAATTAGCCTTCCTCGACAAACTTGATTCACTTTCGTATTATTTCAGGCTTGTGTGTTATAATCCTGTCCCTGGCGGGCAGACCGCCAACAGTGATCGTGCTTGTTTGAAGCGCCTTGCTGGTTTCGGTAGGGCGCTTTTTGTATGCTTGAGGAGTTCTTTATTATGGTTTCGGATTTCGAGAAATTGGGCCTGGACCCGCAGTATATTCAGGCCGTTGAGCAGCTTGGTTTTAAAACCCCCACCCCCATTCAATTAGCCGCCATCCCAGCCTTGCTGGGCGGGCGCAATGTGATGGGCCAGGCCCAGACCGGCACGGGTAAAACCGCCGCGTTTGCCCTGCCCCTGCTGCAAAGCATCCAGCCCGGCAAGGGCAAGGTGCAGGCGCTGGTGCTGGTGCCCACCCGCGAACTGGCCATGCAGGTGGCCGCGGCCACCGGTCAGATGGCGCAAAACACATCGGCGCGCGTGCTGCCGGTCTACGGCGGGCAGCCCTACTCGGTCCAGAAGCGCGCCCTGGCGCGCGGGGTGGACGTGGTGGTGGGTACCCCCGGCCGCTTGATGGACCTGATGCGCCAGAAGGTGCTCGACCTCGGCCAGGTTAAATTTCTCGTGCTGGATGAAGCCGACGAAATGCTGGACATGGGCTTCATGGAAGATGTCGAAACCATCCTGGCTGAAGTTCCCGGCGAGCACCAGACCGCGCTCTTCTCGGCTACCCTGCCCGACAACGTGCGCAAACTGGCCGACCGCTACCTGAGCGACGCACACCAGATCTCGATCAACCCCGAACGCCGCACCGTGGCCGAAACCGAACAGCGTTTCTGCCGCATGCACGACGGCGACAAACTGGCCGCCCTGGCGCGCATGCTCGAGGTGGAGGATGTCAAGAGCGCCTTGATCTTCGCCCGCACCAAAATCCGCGCCCAGGAACTCTCCGAGCAGCTGGCCGAACAGGGCTACGCCGCCGAGTCGCTGCACGGCGATCTCAGCCAGGCCCGCCGTGAATTCGTGCTCAACCGCTTCCGCGAGGGCACCATCAGCCTGCTGGTCGCCACGGATGTGGCCGCCCGCGGGTTGGATATCGAAGATGTTTCCCACGTGTTCAACTACGACATGCCCAACGACGCCGAGGACTACGTCCACCGCATCGGGCGTACCGGCCGCGCCGGGCGCAAGGGCATCGCGGTCACCTTTGTCACCCCGCGCGAGCGGCGCTACATCCCGATCATCGAACGCTTCACCGGGCAGCGCATCCTCGAAACCCAGGTGCCCAGCCGCCAGCAGATCCACGATATGCGCGACCAGCGCTTCTTGCAGCGCCTGACCGACCAGCTCGGCAAGGGCAAGATCAACGGCGAGCGCGCCCTGATCGCCCAGCTTGAACAGACCAGTTTTGACCTGCTCGAGATTGCCGCCGCGGCCATCCAGTTAGCCCGCGCCACCGAGAGCAGCCTGCCGGTGCATGAAATCGCCGAGATGCCCGCCGAGCCCAAATGGGCGCGGGATAACGACGCGCGGCCCGGTGGCAAATCCAAAAAATCTGGCAAGGGCAAGAATGAATGGCAGCCCACGCGCGGTTATCTGCCTGAAACCGCCGGCGCGAAGCCCGGTTTTGGCAAAAACAAGCACGAGCGCCCGGTGGTTGGGCAGCCCGCCCGCCTGCAGGCCCAGCCAGACTTCCCCGGGATGGTGCGCCTCAAGATGAACCTGGGCGGCGAGCACGGCCTGCGCCCCAGCGACGTAGTGGGCGCTATCGCCAGCGAGACCGGCATCCCCGGCCGGGCGATCGGGGTGATCGACATCCACGAGGATTTCACCTTTGTGGACGTCTCTGAGAAACACGTGCGCAAGGTGCTGCGCGAGAGCAGCGGCACGTACTTCCTGCGGGGTAAAGCCGTGATGCTCACCCGAGCCGGCTAATTTTTCCTTTGCATCCGCCGCGGGGATTGGAACACATTGTGATCCAATCCCCGGTTTTTTTTAATCCATCCTATACCAGACAAAAAAATCCCCCGCCGTAAAGGGCGGGGGATTTTATTTGTCTTTTGGGAGCTACAGGATTACGACCTGGGTCGCCTGAAGACCTTTGGGGCCGTTCTCAATCGAGAACTCAACCTTCTGACCTTCTTCGAGGGTGTGATACCCCTCGCCCTGGATGGCGGAATGATGAACGAAGACGTCCACACCGCTTTCCTGAGCCAGGAAACCGTAACCCTTGCTGTTGCTAAACCATTTGACGGTACCAACGATACGCTCTGCCATTAGAAAATCCTTTCCTTCTTTTTCTGCGAGGATTTAGTAACGCCGTGAACCGTAATTGCTGCGGCCGGTTTCTTCGCGCGGGCGAGCAACGTTCACTTTGATTTCACGATTGCCGAGGGTATAGCCATTGAACATTTTAATGGCAGACTCTGCTTCACTCTGCACACCAAAGGTCACGAAGGCGAAGCCCTTGGAGCTTCCGGTATCGCGATCTTTGATCAAAGCCACGGCGTCAACCGTACCGGCTTTGGCAAACAAGGCGCGCAGGTCATCCTCAGTGGTTGAGAACGACAAATTACCAACATACAGTTTTACTTCCATCTTCCTACATTCCTTAGATCTGGCTGGACAGCCAGCGGGCAAAAAATTTGCCGCCATCCCAAAACGGTGTGGCGACAAGTACACAACTCGTATTGCAGTACCCGATCATTCTACCATACTATTCTAAAAATACTAGGGGCAATATTAAGGATCGCCCGCGGTATGTCAGACAATCATCTTTTTTGGCGGCGAAGCAGGCATGAGGGCAGGTTCGCTGCTCGCGAAGCCCCACGGAAAGCGGGCGTGGCTGCCTCACCTGTGCGCAAGGCACGGGTCAGAGACCACGCTCCTCATCTGGAGCGATCGCCGGACAGGCGACATTGGTCTCAAACCGATCAACGCGCAAACAGCGCCATCTCGGCGCGGTAGGTCTCTACCTTGCGGGCCAGCTTGGCGCGCAGCGCCAGCACCCAATCGGGTTCATCCGGTTCGCGGCCTTCATCCTTGATGTAGAGCAGTTCTGCCAGTTTGAGCAGGTTGTTGGCGCAGGCGAAGAGGCCCAGCCCGCTCAGCTCGGCGTCCTCCAGGGGACGCGCCGCGCGGTATCCGGCCACAAAGGCCTGCAGGGATGGGTGGCGGAGATCCACCTGGCTGGCGCGGTCGGCGTACAGGTCGCGCAGCGCGTAAGCTATATCGGCGGCAAACCAGTAATGGGCGCAGTCATCCAGGTCGATCACCCCCAGGCGCTCCCCGCCCCAACGGATGTTGTCCGGCGAAAGATCGTAATGGATCAGCCCGAAATTGTCCTGGCTGACCGGCAAGGCAGCCAGGCGGCCGGAAAGGCGGTCCAGCGCGGCGAGGGCGGCCTTCTCAGAGCGCGGCAGGGCATCGGCGGCCCAATCCAACTGACGGCGCCAGGTGGGGCGGGCCGGTTGGCGGTAGCCCTGGGCCGCGTTGTGCAGATCGGCGGTGACCCGCCCCCAATCGGCGAACATGGCGGGGGTCAGCTCCTCCGTCTCGCGCCCCTCACCGGGCATGGCTTCCAGCACCACGGCATGGTAACTGCCCAGGGAGGTTTCGACCGTCTCCACCAGGTTCCCGGCCCGCGAGGGGATGGCGCGGTCGACCCAGATGCCCCTGGCGCTGAGATGCTCGGCGAAATCCATCTCCGCCAGGATAGCCTCGCGCGTGCGCTCATCGCTGCGCACAAAACGAACAAAGCGGGGTTGGCCGCCGCAGGTGAAGGAAAAGATAAAATTGCTGCTAAAGGAAAGACCCCGAGCGCTGTCCGGGTCGTGCTCCCAGCCGGCCAGGATCTCCTCGCTCAACGGGCTGCGCCACTCGGCGTCACAGGTGGCCGAGACGGCCTTCATCGCGCTCAATTTCATCATGGGCCGGGCATCCTCATCTTTCAAAAAATTAGCCAACCCAGCGATCATACCGCAAAACGGCCGGCCGGGGGTCATTGGGATTTACCATGGAAGAAGAAGTATATGGGGGTTAATTGGGCGCTTCGCGCCCAATTAACCCCCATATTTACTACCCACCACGGCAACTCCGACAGAACCTAGCCGGCTGCTATACCGGCATATACTATAATCTATAGGCAAGCGTTTCGACATCCGACCGATCAAAAGGACACGAGCATGAATCTGATAGCCAATCTTACCCCCGCCAATTTATCCGCCAGCGGCTTAGCCTGGGAACACGAACCGGTTGCCTGGGAACCCCTGGCGGGCGGCGGCATTCGCGTGCGCACCCCGGCCGTCGCCGACTATTTCCGCGACCCCACCGGCAGCCACGTCAAAGACGATGCGCCCTATCTGTGGATGCCGGTGAGTGGTGATTTTGTCGCCCGCGCGCATGTACGGCCCACTTTTAACGCGACCTACGACTCGGGGGTTTAATGGTGCGCCACGACGAGCTGCATTGGGCCAAAATCTGCTTTGAGAAGACCGATTTCGGCACCACCGCGGCGGTCAGCGTGGTCACCAACGGCGTGTCGGACGACGCAAACGGCGCCGACATCACCGTCCCCGAGCTGTGGCTGCAGATGGCGCGGGTGGAGGATGTCTTCGGGCTGCAGTACAGCCTGGATGGGCTCCACTGGCGCATGGTGCGGCTCTTCATGCTGCCCGTGCCGCCCGCCGTCCGCGTGGGCGTGGTGGCGCAATGCCCGGTCGGGCAGGGCGCGACCATCGATTTTCTCAGCTTCAGCGTCGAGCAGCGCACGGTGAAAGATCTGCGCGCGGGGGTCTGAGCCCCGGCGGGCGGAAAATATTTTCGTCCTTGACAAACCCTGGCGGTTCAGTTAAATTTGTATGCGGATGGTTCAACCACACGGGAGATCATCCACATTCTTTTGAAGGAGGTGCAATCACATGACGGTCCAATTGAACAGCATATTGCCTGTTATGTGAGTGCACCCGCAGACTGCCTTTTCGCTTCGATTTCCAATGTTTCAATCCAGCCGCGGCGCTCACATGCCCCGTGGCTTTTTGTTCCCCCACCGCCTGCCGGCCGAAGGGGGAACGCCTGGCTGGCCGCGATCTGAACCGCGGCTTTTCTGATTAAAATCAATTGGAGATCGTAGATCGATGAATTTTCGCACCAGAAAGTTTTTTTCCTACTACAAGCCCTACTTGCGGCTGTTTATATCGGTGATGATTTGCGCCTTTGTTGTCGCCGGCATCACCCTGGTGATCCCCCTGGGCATTCGATATATCACCAAAGACGTTTTGGAAGCGAACCGGCCGGACGCCCTTCAACAGATTTACCTGATGGGCGCGGTTCTGTTGGGGCTGGTCGCCGCACATACCGTCTGTAATTTTTACGTTGACTATCGCGGGCACGCCATGGGGGCGATGATGGAAAGCGATATGCGCAACGAATTGTTCGCCCATTTTCAAAAATTGTCCTTCCGCTTTTACGATGAGCAAAAGACCGGGCAGTTGATGTCGCGCATCACCCATGACCTGCTGTCACTGGCCGAGTTATATCACCACGGACCCGAAGACTACGTCATCTACCTGGTCAAGTTCATCGGCGCGTTCGTGATCTTGATCAACATCAACCTTAATTTGACCCTGGCGGTTTTTCTGTTTTTACCGGTGCTGGCAATTTTTTCGTTTTATTTCAATAAAAAATTGCACGGCGCGTTTAAGCTGAACAGGGTGCGCATGGGGGATATCAACGCCCAGGTGGAAGATAATCTCGCCGGCATCCGCGTGGTTAAATCTTTCGCCAATGAAGACACCGAGATCAAGAAATTTGCGGTTGAAAATAACCGTTTTCTGGAAAGCCGGGTCAATGTGTATAAGACCGAGGCTTACCTGTATCAAGGCGTGGGGATAATCACCCAGTTGATCAGCGTGGCGGTGATCGTCTTCGGCGGCGCCAGCATCGTGCATGCCTCTTTGGATCTGGCCGATTTGATCACATTTTTGCTGTACATCGGCAATTTGATCGAGCCCATCCAGAAATTGACCCATATGACCGAGCAGTTCCAGGAGGGCATCACCGGGTTCGAACGCTTTATGGAAATCCTGGAGGTGGCGCCGGATATCCAGGACGCGCCCAACGCGATTGAGCTGCAGCGGGTGCACGGCAAGGTAGATTTTGAAGACGTGGGCTTCCGCTACAACGAAAACCACACCTACGTCTTGAAAAACTTATCCCTGCACGTGGAAGCCGGGGATTATATCGCCCTGGTGGGTTCCTCGGGGGTGGGCAAAACTACCTTATGCTCGCTGATCCCACGCTTTTACGAGGTCAGCGACGGGCAAATACGGCTGGATGGGATCAACATCAAGGATATCAGCCTGAGCTCACTGCGGCGCAATGTGGGCGTGGTGCAGCAAGACGTGTATTTGTTCGCCGGGACGGTCTTTGAAAATATCCGCTACGGCAAGCCCGAGGCCGGCGCCGAGGAAATTATCGAAGCCGCGCAAAAGGCCAACGCCCACGAATTTATCATGAGCCTGCCGGACGGCTATGACACGGATATCGGCCAGCGCGGGGTGAAATTATCGGGCGGGCAAAAACAGCGCCTGAGCATCGCCCGCGTGTTCCTCAAGAACCCGCCGGTGCTGATTTTTGATGAGGCCACCAGCGCCCTGGATAACGAAAGTGAGCGGGTGATCCAGGACTCGCTCGAATACCTGGCGAAAAACCGCACCACTTTCGTCATCGCGCACCGTTTGTCCACCATTCGCAATGCCAAAAAGATCGTGGTGTTGACCGACCGGGGGATCGACGAGCAGGGGACGCACGAAGAGTTACTGGCATTGGACGGCATTTATGCGCGTTTATACTACATGCAGTTCAGCAATACCTTCGAGCAAGCGGGGGATAAAGGATAAAACGATGGGTAAAAGGAGGCAAGATGACCGTACTTGACCGCCTGGCCAGCGCGCTCGGGCGCCGCGACGAGGCGCCCAACCAGGAGTTGGCCCGCGATTTGGCCGCTTCTGGCGACCGGCAAGGCATTGCGCTGCTGGCCGAAAACCTGGCCGCCAAAAATGCCGCCCTCCAGGCCGACTGTCTGAAGGTGCTCTACGAAATCGGGTTTATCGCGCCGGAACTGGTGGCGCCGTACGCAGAGGATTTCCTGCGGCTGCTGAAAAGCCGCAACAACCGCCTGGTGTGGGGCGGGATGATCGCGCTGGGCACGGTCGCCGCGCGGCGCGCCGAGATGCTCTTCCAGCACCGCGCCGAGATCCAGCGGGCGATGGAGAGCGGCTCGGTGATCACCGTGGATAACGCGGTGCAGGTCTTCGCCCAGGTAGCGGCCGGCCGCGCGGAGTATTCCGCCGAGATCTTCCCCCTGCTGCTGGCCCACCTGGGCGCCTGCCGGCCAAAAGATGTGGCCCAGCACGCCGAAAAGAGCCTGCCGGCGGTCAACGCGGGCAATGCGCCGGCCTTTATCGCCACGCTGGAAACCCGGCTGAGCGACCTGTCCCCGGCGCAGAGCGCGCGGGTGAAAAAGGTGATCAAAGCCGCGCGGCAGCGCTGAGCCTTACGGGCCGGGGGCCTCGTCGGGGTAGACCTTCCAGCCCAGCTCTTCCATATTGGTGGTGTCCAGCTTGTCCTGGGGCACGTCAAACAGCAGGGTGGTGGCTTCGGCCAGCAGCGCGCCGTCCTCGGCGTAGATGCCCGCCCAGCCTTCAGCCGCGCGCCCGCGCAGCTTGCCGGCTTTGCCCACGATGCGCAAAGGCCGGCCAATCGGGATGTTTTTGCGGTAGATCACTTCCAGCTTGCCGGTAAACATAAAACGCGGCTGGGAGGGATCGCCCATCTGCGCCCGCCCGCTGATCTCATCCAGAATGGTGGCGGCAATCCCGCCGTGGAGCACGCCCGGGTAGCCCTGGAAATGCTCGGGGGCGGTAAAGGTAGTCTCAATGACCCCCGGTTCCAGCTGGTAGATCTTCAACTGCAGCCCGACCGGGTTTTCCAAACCGCAGACAAAACAATGGCGTGAATTGGGTTGTTTGAGTTTGTCTTGTTCGCTCATCGCTGGTATGCACCTCACAGATAATCTGGGCTGATTATACTGCCCGCACAGCCCACTCCGCGGCGCTGGGGTGAAAAGAGTTGGAGACAAGGAGAGTGTATCCGCAGGGATCGCCGAACGAAAATCAATAAAAATCCCCCGCCGGTTGGGCGGGGGATACATTTTGCAGGGATCCGGCTCACTCTTTGTCGTAGGGCACACCGTCCGCGGCGGGCACCTGCCCGCGGCCCACCACCCCGGCCAGCACGACCATGGTGGTGATGTAGGGGGCCATCCCCATCAACTGGATGGGAATGCCGGTGCCCAGAATGGTCAGCTTGGTGGCCATCGAATTGGCAAAGCCAAACAGCAGCCCGGCGCCAAAGGCGCCCAGGGGCACATAGTTGCCAAACAGCATGGCCGCCAGGCCAATAAAGCCTTTGCCGGCGGTCATGGCTTCGTCAAAGCGGCCCACCGAGCCCAGCGTGAAGAAGGCGCCGCCGATGCCGGCCACCACCCCGCCCAGCAGCACAGCCATGTAGCGGGTGCGGAAGACGTTGATCCCCAAGGTGTCGGCCGCCTTGGGATGCTCGCCTACCGAGCGCACGCGCAGCCCCCAGCGCGTATAGAACAGGGCCACCTGGATGACCACCAGCAGGATGAACATCAGGTAGACGAACAGGTTGGTGTTGAAGAACAGCGGCCCCAGAACGGGGATATCCGCCAGCAAGGGGATGGGGATGCGCGGGAAGATGGGCGGGTTGTTGAGGTTCTGGTAGGTCTGCAAGAACTTGCTGGACAGATAAGAGGTCATCCCGGCGGCAAAGATATTGATCACCGTGCCGGAAATGATCTGGTTGATTTTGTAGCGGATGGAGAGCACCGCGTGGATGAGAGGCCATCAGCACGCTGGTGAGCGATGGCCGCCAGCACGCCCGACCCACATATTGGCGGTGACGCTGCCCACCAGCGCGCCGACCATGGCGGCCATCAGCATCATGCCCTCAATGGCAATGTTGACCACCCCGGCGCGCTCGCACAGCATCCCCGAGAAGGCGCCCAGGATGATCGGCACGCCCAAGAGCACCGAGGCGCTGAGCATGCCCGCCAGGTTGAGGGATTTACCCGCCGTGGCCCAGGTGAGAAAACCAAAGACGAAAAAGCCGCCACCACCCCCAGCACAGTGTTGGTCCAGCGGCCGAAACCGCGCGGCAGCTGCGCCAGCCCCAGCAAAAAGCTGGCGATGGTCAGCCCGATCAAGGTGCCATAAGCCGGCACCAGCCAGTCGCCGGCCACGCCCTGGGTGATCCCGCCGGGGGTCATCACAAAGGTGGCGACCTGCCCCGGCGCAACCTTGAGGGTAAAGACGAAGAGCATCAGCACGGCAAAAACGATCTCGACTATCCCCATCACGCGCCGGCGGATGGGCGAAATCGTCATCAGTTTTTTACGATGAGTCACCAGGGTTGCCATGTCAGTCACCTCCTCCCCAACTGCCGCCCGCAAAGACCGCCTCTTCCGCTTCTTTCGGCACGCGAATGCGGTAGATGGTGCGGATGATGGCTGGCGCGGCAATAAAGGCCAGGATCAACGCCTGCATGATCGAGATGATATCAATCGGGATACGCAGCAGTCCTCCATGCGGGTGGCGCCGTTGCGCAGCGTGCCAAACAGCAGCGAAGCCAGCACCACGCCCAGCGGATGGCTGTTGCCCAACAGGGCCAGCGCGATACTGTCGAAGCCGTAGCCGGGCGAAAGGCCGAGGGCCAGGTTGTGGTTGACGCCAGCATCTGGTTGGCGCCGGCCATGCCGGCCAGCGCGCCCGGAGAGGGTCATGGCCAGGATCACGTTATTGGTGATGTTGATCCCGGCATAGCGCGCGGCATTGGGGTTGGCGCCGACCGTGCGCAGTTTGAAGCCCCAGGTGGTCTTGAACAGGAACCAGACCAGGTACGGCAACGCCCAGGGCGATGAAAAAGCCCAGGTGAAACCGGATGGGCGAGCCGAAAAAGTGCGGGATCTGGGCGCTCTTTTCGATGATCGGGCTGATCGGCAGGCTGCCCGAGCCGGGGCGCTTCATCGGGCCCGTAAGCAGCCAGTCGGTCAGCCGAAAGGCGATCCAGTTCATCATGATGGTGTTGATCACTTCGTGCCCGCCGGTTTTGGCTTTCAGCCAACCGGGGACAAAGCCCCAGGCCGCCCCGCCCAGGGCGCCGGCCAGAAAGGCCAGCGGCATATGGATATGGCGGCAGGCCGGTGGCGGCAAAGCCCACGTAGGTGGCCGGGCCGCGCCGATGAACAGCTGGCCCTCCACGCCGATGTTAAACAGACCCGAGCGGAAGCCCAGCGCCACCGCCAGCCCGGCGAAGATGTAGGGCGTGGCGGTGACCAGGCTTTCGATGAAGGGATAGAAGGCCTGGCGGATCGCCTGCGCGTTGCCGGCTGCCAGGGCTGGAAGATGCGCAGCCGGGTCGCCTAGCGCACCGGAGAACAGCGCGCCATAGGAGCTGACGATGGCATTCCAGGCGGCGCCCAGGCCGGTGAAGAAAGTTCTGGCCAAAGGCCGCCCACACGTCTTCGTTGGTCAGCACGATGAACAAGGCGCCAACAATCAGTCCGGTGAGCAC
Organism: uncultured Chloroflexia bacterium; assembly: GCA_963752685.1. Taxonomy (GTDB): domain Bacteria; phylum Chloroflexota; class Anaerolineae; order Anaerolineales; family Anaerolineaceae; genus Anaerolinea. Next base: position 614,880 of record CAVVZR010000001.1, read on the forward strand.
GGCCAGGGCCGGCACCAGCAGCGACGCGCCCTGGCCGGCGCAGCCCGGTATAGCGCTGGGCGGGCGGCTGGGTCAGTTCGTCAAGAAAAATTTGACCAACGTCGGGTTTCTTTTTTGTTTCAGTCACAGTCCACCCCGCTTAGAACGTGGCTTCGACGATTCCTCGCCTTGCTCCGGCGGCCGGCCTGTTCGGGGCTGATGCCCGCCATCAGCAAGCCAATGTATTCTTTCGTGGCCTGGGCGGCCGCCACAATGGCCACAATCTTGCCGCGATACATGACCGCGATACGGTCTGATAGCTCCAGGATCTCGTCCAGCTCGGGCGAAACCAGCAGCACCGCGCAGCCTTCATCCCGCTTTTCGACGATGCGGCCGTGAATGTATTCGATCGAGCCCACGTCCAGGCCGCGAGTGGGCTGCGAGGCCACCAACAGCTTGATCGGCCGCGAGAACTCGCGCGCAATGATCACTTTCTGCTGGTTGCCGCCAGAGAGCGGCCCTACGTTGGTGGCGGCGTTGGGCGTGCGGATATCGAAATCCTGGATCAACTGGTTGGTCGCATCCAGGATAACCTTTTCTTGCATGCGCACGCCTTTGGCGAAGGGCGCCAGGTAGTAGGTGCATAGGGCGATATTATCCGTAACCGGGAAGCTCAACACCAGCCCGTCGCGCTGGCGGTCTTCGGGGACGTGGGCGGTGCCCAGCTCGGTCACCTGGCGCGGGGTGGCGCGGCTGATCTCCTCATTCAGCAGGCGGATGGTGCCGCTGATCGGCGTGCGCAGCCCGGTGACGGCTTCGACCAGCTCGGTCTGGCCGTTGCCCTGCACGCCGGCCACTCCCAGGATCTCCCCGGCGCGCACGTCAAAGCTAACCTCATCCACGGTGACCTGTTTTTGCGCGTCGGCCACCACCAGGTCGTGCACCTCGAGGACACCTCCTGGGCTTTGGCCACCCGTTTTTCGACCTCCAGGCTCACCGCGCGGCCCACCATCATCTCCGCCAGGCTGTTGCGGTCTGCTTCGGCGGGGAGTGTCTCGCCCACCACTGCCCCGCGGCGGATGACGAGGATATGGTCGGCCACCTCCAGCACTTCGCGCAGCTTGTGGGTGATGAAGATGATCGATTTGCCCTGTTTGACCAGCTCGCGCATGATCACGAACAGCTCGTCGGCTTCTTGAGGGGTCAGCACCGCGGTGGGCTCGTCAAAGATGAGGATGCGCGCCTCGCGGTAGAGCAGCTTGATAATCTCGACGCGCTGCTGCACCCCCACGGGCAGATCGCGCACGTAGGCGTCGGGTTCGACCTCCAGCTTGTAACGCTCGGAAATTTCGAGGATGCGCGCGGCGGCCTTGTTGCGGTCCAGAAAATCTCCGGCGCGCACCAATTCGGCCCCGAGCATGACGTTCTCGGTGACGGTGAAGACGGGGATGAGCATGAAATGCTGGTGGACCATGCCCACGCCGGCGTTGATCGCGTCGGTGGGCGAATGGACAATCACCTGTTTCCCATCCACAAAGATTTCGCCCTCGTCCGGCTGGTAAAGGCCGTAGAGGATGTTCATCAAGGTGGATTTGCCCGCGCCGTTTTCCCCCAGCAGGGCAAGGATTTCACCCTGTTCGAGGGCGAGGTGAATATGATCGTTGGCCAGCACACCGGGGAAGCGTTTGGTAATACCCTTGAGTTCGAGAACAGGAGCCATCGCCACTCCTTTATCGGGATAATTCGGGAATTGGTTTTAATGATTGTAACATATGCTCAATAAAAGCCCCCCGCGCCTTAAAGCGAGGTGTGCACGCAAAGGTTGTCAGGTCGTCCGTTATAATGACCCAAAACAGGCTATTTTTACGTACGGGATAAATCTGCCCACCCCCAGCCGCCGCCCCTTCGGGCGCACTGCCGAGTGTCCCGAAACGGGAGGGGTGAAAGAGGAAATTGGAGATCGTTGCACCCTTTCAGGGTGCAACGATCTCCAACCCTCTTGGATTTCCCCTTCCCGCCGGGAAGGGGCAGGGGGATGGGGATTTTCCTAGACCCGAACCGCTATTTTAAGGCAGTTGATCAGGATTGCTCACAACCTTTGCGTGCACATTAAAGCGAGAGCAGCGCCGGCGAAACCGATCACCAACGCTGCCTCGAGATGCCCGAAGGCGGCCGTGACGCCCCCCTTTGGATAGCGGAGCGGATATGCCGCCGGTTCTTGTGGCGGTCAGCCCATCTGCTGGACCGCCAGGCGTTTGACATGGGCCACGATGGCGGCCATGCCGTTCATGCGCTGGGTCGTCAAGACGTGCTGCAGGCCCATGCGCAGGTAAAAATCATTGGGCAGGTTGAGCACCTGCTCGGGGGTGGCCCCGCGCAAGCCCTCTGCCATGATCGCGGCGTAGCCGCGCACGGTGGGAGATTCCGCCGGGACGATGAAGTGAAACAGCATCCCGTCTCCGCTCATTTCAGCGGCCACCGAGACGGGGGTCATGCATTCCGGCACCGATTCCATCTCGGCCTCTTTGCCGGCCAGCCAATCGGGGAGGGGCGGCAGGCTCTCGGCATACTGCAGGAGCAGTTCCAATTTTTCGCGGCCTTCACACAGCCCGAAATCTTCGACGATCTCTTCCAGGCGCTCAGGCAGTTGGCCGGCATCCGCCATTATCCCGCCCCTTTCTCAATGGGAGCGCCCACCAGGTTGCCCCATTCGGTCCAAGAACCGTCATAATTTTTGACCTGGGGGAAACCCAGGAGGTATTTGAGCACAAACCAGGTCAGCGAGCTGCGCTCGCCGATGCGGCAGTAGGCGATCACCTCCCGGTCGGCGGTCACGCCCTTGGCCTGGTACAACTGGCGCAGTTCGTCCGCCGTTTTGAAGACGCCGTTCTCGGGGATCACCGCCTGCGCCCAGGGGATGCTGACCGCCCCGGCGACATGCCCGCCGCGCATCGCCCCTTCCTGGGGATAATTGGGCATGTGGAGCAGCTCGCCCGAAAATTCCTGCGGCGAGCGCACATCCACCAGGGGCAGATGCTGATCCACCTGGCGGAAGACATCCTCGCGGAAGGCACGGATGGCCTTGTTGGGCGGCGAAGCATGGTACTGGGTGGGCGCATATTCGGGCACATCTTTTACCAGCGGGCGGCCTTCCAGGTTCCATTTCTGGCGCCCGCCGTTCATGATGCGCAGGTTGCTGTGGCCGTAATAGCTGAACAGCCACAAGGCATAACAGGCAAACCAGTTGTTTTTATCCCCATAAAAGACCACGATGGTGTCGTTGGCAATTCCCAATTTTGAGCAAAGCTGCTCGAACTCACCCTGGCTGATGAAATCCCGGCGCACCGAGGCCTGCAGGGTGGTAAACCAATCCACTTTCACCGCGCCGGGAATGTGGCCGGTGTCGTACAGCAGAGCGTCTTCGTTGGATTCGACCAGGCGCACGGCCGGATCGGTCAAATGGGCCGCGACCCAATCGGTTTCAACCAGGTATTCTGGATGGGCATACTGTGTAGACATATGGGTTCCCTCAATATTTATAAATTAACCTTTAAATATTATATAAATTCAACCCGATTTTGTCAACATTAAGCCTGAGCGATTCTATGGCTTTCTCAAAGTCAACCCCAACCCCACACCCCAATGCCAAAGAACAAGGAGTCGAAAATGTCAACCGACTTTGAGAAGACCGTATAAGCGATTCAGGCCTTACTCAAAGTCAAACCCACACCCCAATGCTAGAGAACAAGAATGGCGGAAATGTCAAGCGACATGGAAAAGGGCTGGTTGAAACCAGCCCTACGGGGAAAAGAGAGGCGTTGGGAGACGGCAACTTTGAAAGGGCACAGCCTGCTCGGGGAACAGCACAAAAAAGCAGGGCGGGGATGAACCCGCCCTGCAGTTTGCCTTAATCGCGACCCGATGCGGGTCGGGCTGCCACCAACTTACTTGATGTCGGCCAGTTTGATCTTGCCGGAGACGATGTCGGCCTTGAGCTGGGTGATCTCAGCTTTGAGGTCGGCGGGAACCTGGGAATCCAGGTTGTGATAGGGGGCCAGGCCGACGCCGTTGTTGGCGAGGGTACCGACCACATTGGTGCCGCCCTTAAAGGTGCCGTCCACTACGGACTTGACCACCTGCACGGTCGTCGCGTCCATGCCCTTGAGCACCGAGGTGAGCTCGATGTCGGCATAGTCGGAGGCGGTCAGGAACCAGTCGGAGTCAACCCCGATGATCCAGGCGTTGCCGCGCTCTTTGACGGCCGCAGCGGTACCCAGGCCAACCGGGCCGGCAACCGGCATGATGATGTCGGCGCCTTCGTCCATCAGGGTGATGCCAAATTCTTTACCCTTGGTCTGGTCGTCGAAGCTGTTGGTGAAGAGACCCTTGTTGGCATCGGTCAGGTCGTAACCCAGCACTTCCACCGAGGTGCCCTTGACCTGATTGTGATATTTGACCCCGCGCACAAAACCATCCATGAAGATGGTCACTGTGGGGATCGGCAGGCCGCCGAAGGTGCCCACTTTGCCGGTTTTGGTCATGCCGGCGGCGAGGTAGCCCGCCAGGAACGCGGCCTCGTCGGTCTGGAAGATCTGACCAACCACATTGGGGATGGCCGGGTCATAGGCGAAGTCTACGATCGAGAATTTGACATCGGTGTTGGCTTCAGCCGCCGCCTTGGTGGCATCGCCCAGCAGGAAGCCCACGGTGACGATCAGGTCGCATTTTTCTTCGATGAAAGCATTCAGGTTCTTCTCATAGTCGGCGACTTCCTTCGACTCGAGATATTTGCCATCCACGCCTAACTGGGAAATAGAATCCTGTACACCTTTCCAGGCGGTGGCATTGAATGATTTGTCATCAATACCGCCGGTGTCGGTCACCTGGCAGATTTTGACTTTCGGCGCGGTAGCCGCGGTGGGGGTAGCAGCAGGTTGGCAGGCGCTGAGGACGAGCGAAAGTACCATCACGACAGCCAGAAGTAGCGAGAACCGTTTCATGTTTTCTCCTCCAAGAGAAAATAGATTGGATTGAAAGCGTGCTTACACAGCAAAACCAGGGTAAATTGATTGGCCCTGGCTTATACCGTTAAACACTCGATTAGGTTAAGTATAATAGAGAACGAATCGTCTTACAAGTGCCCAATTTCCACCCCAGGGCTTTCCCAAAGTCAACCCCACCCCAACCCCGCACCCCATCGCTAGAGAACTAGATGGTCGAAAATGTCAAGCGACTTTGAGAAGACCATATTCCACCCAGAACCGATCCCACGGCGGCGTATGCGACCGTGGGATCGGAGAGGTTATTACCCGGGCGGATTCTGCTAGCCGGCTTCGACAGGCAGGGCGGCTTGCTGGGCTTCGCCCCGGCGCACGCCCCACATCATCACCAGCGCTACCAGCATGAAGACCGGCCCCACCAGCATAATCAGGCTGTAGTTTTTGCCGGTAAGCTGGACGATCCAGCCGTTGATGTTGGGCCCGGCGATGGCCGCCAGGGTGGAAAACAGGTAGTAAAGCCCGGTGTAGGTGCCCACCCGGGCGTTGTCGGTCATATCCACCACCATGGGCAGCGAATTGACGTTGATCAGCGCCCAGGCGGCCCCGGCCACCATCAGCACCACGCCGATCACCGGCACCACCCCCAACACGGGCAGCTTGCTGACCTGGATCAGCAGGGTGCTCACCGGGAGGAAGAACATCACCAGCATACAGGCGCTCAGGCCCACAATCCCAGCGATGATCGTGCGCCGCCGTCCAAAACGCGCCCCAATGTAACCCGCGGGCAGGGCAAAAACCACAAAGATCAGGGATAACTGCCCAAGCAGGCGCGCGCCGTCCTCGCCCGGCAGGCCGAGGTGGTTCTGAGCGTAGAGGGTAAAGAAGGCCTCGATGGCGTTGTAGGCCACGAACCAGAAGAAAATGGCCAACAGAATGCGCAGCGCGCTCTTATCCGCGTCGCGGATCACTTCCATCAGGCTCTTGAACAGGTCGGGGCGCTCCGCGCTGCTGGCGTACTGTTGGGGCTCTTTGATAAAGATGAATACCAGGAGCGAAGCCAGGATGACCAGCAGCGAGCCCATCCAGAAGGGGTACGCCTGGTTCATTTTATACAGGGCCCCGCCGCCCAGGGTGGCGATGATCGCCCCCACCCCGCCCATAAAATTGATGATCCCGTTGGCCTGCGAGCGATACGGGGATGGGGTGATGTCGGGCATCAGGGCCACCACCGGGGTGCGCCAGAAGGCCATGCTCAACAGCAGGGTGCTGGTGCAGGCCACGAACAGGGGCAGCGCCGACGCCAGGGGGATGAGGCCAAAGGCCAGCGCTCCC
>CAVVZR010000002.1:0-80460 GCA_963752685.1 uncultured Chloroflexia bacterium
ATAGGTGGGGAAGTAACCCACCATGCCGGCTGACCAGTGAACATCCTGGAGCACGCCCCTGGCGTCATTGGGCGGGGTGAGACCCAGGTAATCCTGCATCCCGGCATTCCAGGCCTCGGGCAGGTCCTTGACCGCCAGGCTGCCTTCCATCAGGGCAATTTCCAACTCCATGCGCAGCATGATGTGCAGGTTGTAGGTGGCTTCGTCAGACTCAACCCGGATCAGGGTGGGTTGGATGCGGTTGGCCGCCTTGTAAAAGTCGTCCAGGCTGACGCCTCCCAACTGGCTGGGGAAAACCGCCTGCATGCGCGGGAAGAAGAACTTCCAGAACGGCATCGAGCGTCCCACCAGGTTCTCCCACATGCGCGACTGCGACTCGTGGACGGCCATGGACGCGCCGTTGGCCAGCGGAGTGCGCCGGTAGGCCACGTCGTGACCCAGGTCATAGAGCGCGTGCCCGGCTTCGTGCATCGTGCCAAAGAGCATCATCCCGGGGTAATTGGGGTCCACGCGGGTGGTGATGCGCACGTCGCCGTGGCCGAAACCACTGGTAAAGGGATGGGCGGCCTTGTCCTGGCGGCCGCGGTTCCAATCATAGCCAAAGCGGGTGATCACATCCACGCCGAAGTCCCACTGGTCTTTCTCGGGGTAGGGCTGGAAGAGGAAACCATACTCAACCTGCGGCCGGGCGGCGATGGCTTTGACCAGGGCAACCTGTTCGCTGCGTAGTTCGTTGAATATCGCCTGCACCTCGGCGGTTTTCATCCCCGGCTCAAAATCGTCGAGCTGCGGGTCATACACGTGCTCGTAGGGGGCAAAATAGGTGGCGTATTCGCGGCGCAGTTCGATGTTGTGGGTCAGGGCGGGCAGGAATAAGGAGAAATCGGAAGCCCGGCGCGCTTTCACCCAATCTTCCTGACCAATCGTGCCGGCCTGGGCGAAATCCTCCACCCAGCGGCTGGGGACCAGGGTGCGCTTCTCATACTGGCGGCGGGTCACCCGCACCAGGGCAGCTTCGTCCGAGTCGGGATCAAACTGGTCGGCGGAGAGGGTCTGGAGCAGGCTGCCCATTTCATCCGATACCCAGCGCTGGTGTTCGAGACGCGCCAGGGTCGAAAGCTGGTTGCCGCGGTCTTCCGCCCCGCCGGGGGGCATGTAGGTCTGCTGATCCCAGCCTAAAACGGCCTGGGCGCGCATGAGGTCATCGATTTCGGCCAGCAGGGCCTTTAGTTGGTTCAGTTTTTCTTCCATTCAAATTCCTTTTCTGGGCACGATGGGGATCGAGAGGGGTCAGGCCACTTTCCAGCGCAGGGTTTCGCCTTTAAGCGCAGCCACAATTTCTGTGGCAATGTCGTAACCCGCGCGCGCCTGAGCCTCTACCGTCTGGGCGCCAATATGAGGGGTGCAAATGACTTTGGGATGGCTGACCAGCGGAGTGAGGCCCGGGGGCTCGTTGGCATATACGTCCAGGGCCACGCCGCCCACCTTGCCCGAATTGAGCGCCTCAACCAGGGCATCCTCATCCATAATTCCACCGCGCGAGGCATTGACAAGATACACGCCGTCCTTCATTTTGGCAAAGACCTCGGCGTTGAGCATGTTTTTGGTGTCGGGGGTCAGCGGCAGGTGCAGCGAGATAAAATCGGAGGCTGCCAGCAGTTCATCCAAACCCACCGGGATCCCGCCGTCCAGGCGAATTTCGTTGGCATTTTTCAAAACATCATAGGCCAGCACTTTCATATCAAAAGCCGAAGCGCGTTTGGCCATGGCAGCCCCGATGCGCCCAAAACCGATCACCCCCAGGGTTTTGCCAAACAACTCGCTGCCTTCGAGTTCCTTTTTCAGCCACTTGCCAGCCTTCATCGAGGCATCGGCGCGCGGGATTTCGCGGGCCATGCCCAGCATCATCCCCAGGGCCAGCTCGGCCACGGTGACGGTGGTAGCCAGGGGCGAATTGACCACGGTGACGCCTGCCTGGCGGGCAGCGGCCAGGTCGATATTGTCGACCCCGATCCCGGCGCGGCCCACCACCTTCAGCCGGCTGCCGGCGGTCAACACGGCCTGGGTGACCTTGGTCCGGCTGCGTACGATCAGCGCGTCATAATCCACGATTTCTTTCAATAATTCATCCGCCGTGATGCTGCCGCGGTCCGCGACTTCACCTGCTTCGGCCAAAAAGGCCTGGCCCTTCATATCCAGCCCGTCGGCAATGAGGATTTTCCATGCAGCCATCCTGAGACTCCTTATTCGGTTTGATCCAAGCAAAGGGATGTCACTCCCCCTCATGATTTTACCTTACATCCCTTGGGAATTGATAAGCTTCTCGGGGAGGGAGTGTGGGCTGAGCGGTAAAATGCTGCCCCGCAACTTCACAGGCAGGCCAACTATTTGTCCTATTTTTGTCCGCATTCCGCCTCAAACCACCCCGCGAATTTTGTAGAATCAGTTCAGTACGCGGCGGAACGAATTCCAATCAATGAACAGGTGCATATGAATGACATGGTCAGAGCCTGGGCGGAAATGCTTTTCATTCCCACCTATCGGGCCGGCGAACCCGACAAGAACCCCATGTTCCTCGAGAAAAGGGTCTACCAGGGCAGCAGCGGGGTGGTCTACCCGCACCCGGTGATCGACCGCATCGAGAATGAAAAGACGGAAAAAGCCTACACGGCTGTTTTTCTCGAAAACCGCTACCTTAAGATCATGATCCTGCCGGAGATCGGCGGGCGGGTGCAGATGGCCCTGGACAAAACCAACGGCTACCACTTTGTGTATTACAACCGGGTGATCAAACCGGCGCTGGTGGGGCTGGCCGGGCCGTGGATTTCCGGGGGGATCGAGTTCAACTGGCCCCAGCACCACCGCCCGAGCACCTTCGACCCGCTGGATTGGCGCATCGTGGAACACGAGGACGGATCCAAGACGGTGTGGTGCGGCGAAATCGAGCGCATGTTCCATACCAAGGGCATGCATGGCTTCCGCCTGCACCCCGAGCGCGCCTACCTGGAGATCGACGTACGGCTGTACAACCGCACCAGCGAGCCGCAGACGTTCCTGTGGTGGGCCAACCCGGCCGTGCACGTCAACGACGATTACCAGTCGGTCTTCCCGCCGGATGTGCACGCAGTGATGGACCACGGCAAGCGGGATGTGTCTGCTTTCCCCATCGCCACCGGCACCTACTACAAGGTGAATTACGCCCCCGGCACCGACATCTCCCGCTACAAGAATATCCCGGTGCCCACCTCTTATATGGCTTACCACTCCGATTTCGATTTTGTCGGGGATTACGACCACGGGCAGCAGGCCGGGATGATGCACGTCGCCAACCATCACCTGGTGCCGGGGAAAAAGCAGTGGACCTGGGGCAGCGGAGAATTTGGACAGGCCTGGGACCGCCAGCTCACCGACGAGGACGGCCCCTACATCGAGCTGATGTGCGGGGCATTCACCGACAACCAGCCCGACTTCTCGTGGATGATGCCCGGCGAAGAACGCGCCTTCAGCCAATATTTTCTGCCCTACAAGCGTATCGGCCCGGCCAAAAACGCCAACCGGGATGCGGTGGTCAACCTGGAGGCGGCAGATGGGACGGCGCACGTGGGGGTCTACCTGACCAGCCCGCGGAGGGTGATTATTACCCTTTCCTGCCGGGGAGAGGAAGTGCTGCATGAGGAATGCGAGCTCGACCCCACGACCCCCTACCAGGCAGAGGTGGCCTTGCCGCCCGGGGCGCGCGCGCAAGACCTGAGCCTGCGGGTGTGGGATGGGGCTCACGAAGTGATCCACTGCGACCCGCTGCCCGATGAAAAGCCCGAAATCCCCTCCCCGGCTCCGCCCGCGCGCGCCCCCGAGGAGATTGAGAGCAACGAAGAACTGTTCCTCAACGGCCAGCACCTCGAGCAATACCGCCACGCCAGTTACGCCCCCGAGCCTTATTACGAAGAAGCCCTGCGCCGCGACCCGCTCGACAGCCGCTGCAACAACGCGCTCGGGCTGTTGCTCTACCGCCGTGGAAAATTCGCCGAGGCCGAAGAATACTTCCGTACGGCGCTCAAAAGCCTGACGCGGCGCAACCCGAACCCCTATGACGGCGAACCCGGCTACAACCTGGGGCTGGCCCTGCGCATGCAGGGTCGCTTCGAGGAGGCCGCCGCGGCTTTTTGGAAGGCTACCTGGAACGCAGCCTGGCAGCCGGCGGCATACTTCGAGCTGGCCCGGCTGGCCGCGCGCGCCGGCAGCTACGCTGAAGCGCTGGAACTGGCCGAGGAGAGCCTCAAACGCGGCGGGCTGAACCACCGCGCCCGGCATTTGAAAATCGCCCTGCTGCGGCATCTGAAACGCGCCGAGGAAGCCCTGCAGGCCGCAGCCCACAGCCTGGAACACGACCCGCTGGACCTGGCGGCGATGCACGAGCGCGACCTACTGCAGGGCACCGGCGAGATGCTGCACTACGCGCGCGGAAACGCCCATACCTTCACCGAAATATCTCTCGACTATGCGCAAGCCGGTTTGTTCAGCGATGCGCTGGAGCTGCTGCGGATGGGCCCGCAGACCGACCCGATGCTGGGCTACTTCAGCGGTTGGTGCCGGCTGCAGAACGGCCAGCCCGATGCCGCGCAGGCCGCCTTCACCGCCGCGGCGGCCCTCGCCCCGGATTACTGCTTCCCCAACCAGCTCGAATCCGTTCTGGCGCTGCAGGCGGCCATAGACCTGCACCCGCAGGACGCGCACGCGCCGTATTACCTGGGCAACTTCTGGTATGCTCACCGCCGTCACAGCGAGGCGATCGCGGCCTGGGAACGCGCCGCCGAGCTGGACCCGTCCTTCCCCACCGCCTGGCGCAACCTGGGGCTGGGCTATTACAACCAGCTCCACGACGCGCAGCGCGCCCTGCAGGCCTATCAGCGCGCCTTCGAACTCGACCCCGGCGACGCGCGCGTCTTTTTCGAGCTGGACCAACTGCGGCGTAAGCTCAACCACGCGCCGGCCGAGCGCCTGGCCGCGCTGGACGCCCACCCGGAGCTGGTGGTGCGGCGCGATGACCTGAGTATCGAACGCGCGGGGCTGCTCAACCGCCTGGGGCGCCACGCCGAAGCGCTGGAGCTGCTGCTGGGGCGCAGCTTCCACCCCTGGGAAGGCGGGGAGGGCAAGACCACCGGGCAGTACGTCTTCAGCCTGGTGAGCCTGACGCGCCAGGACCTGGCGCAAAACCGCTGGGCCGCGGCGCTGGACCTGCTGGAACGCGCCCAGGTCTACCCCCACAACCTGGGCGAAGGCAAGCTGTACGGCGCACAGGAAAACCAGATCTTCTACCTGCTCGGCCTGGCCTACCGCGGGCTGGGCGAGACGGAAAAAGCCGCGGCCAGCTTCACCCGCGCGGCCAGCGGGCTGAGCGAGCCCACCTCGGCCATGTTCTATAACGACCAGCCGCCGGATATGATTTTTTACCAGGGTCTGGCGCGGCGCAAACTGGGCCGGGAAGCAGAAGCACGGGCGATCTTCCAGAAACTGGCAGACTACGGCCGGGAACACCTGGATGACGTGGTGAAAATCGATTACTTCGCGGTTTCGCTGCCCGACTTCCTGGTATTCGACGAGGACCTGCAGCGGCGCAACCGCATCCACTGCCATTATATGATCGCGTTGGGGTTGTTGGGTCTGGGGCAGACGGCGGAAGCAAGCCAGCACTTCGACAGGGTGCTGGAGTTGGATATCAACCACCTGGGCGCATACACCCATCGCGAGATGCGGGTATGAACGCCGGGCATCCATCACAGGCAGAAAGAAAAGAGGCAGGCAGCATGGATCTTTCAGGGGAATGGCAGTTCGCACTCGACCCGCAGGACCAGGGCGCGTCGGCTGGTTGGTTCAATACCCCATTGGAGCAGACCATCCGGCTGCCGGGCTCACTGCAGGCGCAGGGTTTCGGCGACGAAATCACCCTCGACACTCCCTGGACGGGCGGCATCGTTGACCGCAGCTTTTTTGAGGATGCGCGCTATGAGAAATACCGCCAACCCGGCCAGATCAAGGTGCCCTTCTGGCTGCAGCCCGAGACCTACTACCTCGGCCCGGCCTGGTACCAGCGCGAGATCGATATCCCTTCGGCGTGGGCCGGGAAAAGGGTGACCCTCTTCCTGGAACGCGCCCACTGGGAGACGCTGGTGTGGGTGGATAGCCAGTATGCCGGGTCGAACGTCAGCCTGTCGACGCCGCACGTCTACGAGCTGAGCGCCTGGCTGTCACCCGGCAAGCACCGCCTGACCCTGCGGGTGGATAACCGGCGGGTGGTCAACGTGGGACCCAACGCGCATTCAATCAGCGACCACACCCAGACCAACTGGAATGGGATCATCGGGCGGATCGAGCTGCGGGCGAGCAGCCCGGCCTGGGTGGACCTGGTGCAGGTCTACCCGCAGCCGGCCGAGCGAAGCGCGCGGGTGGTGGTGCGCCTGTGCAGCCAGGCAGACCGGGATCTCAGCGGGACGCTGACCCTGCAGGCGGCCCTGGAAGGCGGCGCGCGTCCAGCTGCCCCGGTGCGGGTGGAGGTTGCCATCCCGGCCGGCGGCGTGACGGAAGTGAATGTCGTTTACCCGCTGGGGGCTGAAGCCCGCTGGTGGGACGAGTTCGACCCGGCCCTCTACCGCCTGGAGGTCAGCCTGGCGGCGGGCGGTTTGAGCGACACGCGCTCTACCCGCTTTGGGCTGCGCGAAATCAAGGCGCAGGGCAGCCAGCTGGCGCTCAACGGCCGGCCGATCTTTATTCGCGGCACCCTGGAAAGCGCCATTTTCCCGCTGACCGGCTACCCACCCACGGATGTAGACGCCTGGCGGCGCATCATCCGCATTGCCCGGGCGCACGGGCTCAACCAACTGCGCTTCCATTCCTGGTGCCCGCCCGAGGCTGCCTTCGACGCGGCCGACGAGGAGGGTTTTACTTTTTCGGTAGAAATTGCCAGCTGGGCCAACCAGGGCGCGTCGCTTGGCGAAGGCGATCCGCTGGACCAGTGGCTCTACGAGGAAGCCCAGCGCATCGTGGATGCTTACGGCAATCACCCGTCCTGGATTATGATGGCCTATGGCAACGAGCCGGCGGGAAACATTACCGCATACCTGGGTAAGTGGGTCAGCTACTGGAAAGAGCATGAGCCGCGCCGGGTGCACACATCGGGGGCCGGCTGGCCTGCCATCGACGAAAATGATTATCACAACCTGCCGGAACCGCGCCTGCAGGGCTGGGGCCAGGAGCTCAACTCGCGGATCAACGCCCTACCGCCCGAAACGATCAGCGATTACCGCGAATACGTGGCGCGCATGAAAAAGCCGGTGATCAGCCACGAGATTGGCCAGTGGTGCGCATTCCCTAATTTTGCCGAGATCACCAAATACAACGGGCACATCAAGGCTCACAATATGGAAATCTTCCGCGATTTTCTGGAAGAACACCAGATGGGCGACCAGGCCCACGATTTTCTGATGGCCTCGGGCAAGCTGCAGGCGCTGTGCTACAAGGAAGACATCGAAGCGGCGCTGCGCACGCCCGGCTTTGGCGGTTTTCACCTGCTCGACCTGCACGACTTCCCCGGTCAGGGCACCGCGCTGGTGGGGGTGCTGGACGCCTTCTGGGATGAAAAGGGCTACATCCGCGCGGAGGAATACCGGCGGTTCTGCGCACCAACGGTACCGCTGGCGCGCCTGGCCCGGCGCACGTTTGAAGAAGGGGCCAGCCTGGATGCCGCCATTGACCTGGCGCACTACGGTCCGCGCGACCTGGACCAGGCTGCGGCCGCCTGGAAATTAACCGGCGCAGACGGCGCCGTCCTGCGCTCGGGGGTGCTGCCGGCCAGACCGGCGCCTACCGGCCGCCTGACGCCTCTCGGCGAGCTGCACCTGCCCCTCGAAGGCCTGCCCGCCCCGGCCAAATACCGCCTGGTGGTTGGCATCCCGGGTACGGAGGCGGAGAACGATTGGGACATTTGGGTCTACCCGCGGGCCGCCGCGGCCGGCTCCGGCGAGGTGCACATCGCCCACCGCCTGGATGAGGCTGCCCAGGCGCATTTGCGCTCGGGCGGCAGCCTGCTGCTGCTGGCCGACCCGGCCCAGGTGAAAACCCCGGTGAAAATCGGTTTCTCCAGCATTTTCTGGAACACCGCCTGGACGCGCGGGCAGGCCCCACACACTCTGGGGGTGCTGGTGGACCCGGCCCACGCCCTGTTCGAGGCCTTCCCCAGCGAATATCACAGCAACTGGCAGTGGTGGGAGCTGGTGCACGGTTCGGCGGCGGTGGTGGTGGACGGTCTGCCGCCCGGCCTGCGCCCGCTGGTGCAGCCGATCGACACCTGGTTTGAGAGCCGGCGCCTCTCGCTGCTGTTCGAAGCCCAGGTCGGGCCGGGCAAGCTGGTGGTGTGTTCCATGGACCTGGAGAACCGCCTGGATGAGCGCATCGCCGCCCGCCAGATGCGCGCCAGCCTGCTGGCGTATATGAACAGCCCGGCCTTCCATCCCGCCGTGGAGGTGGGCGTGGAACAGGTCAACCAGGCGCTTGGGTTTGCGTAAACCTGGGGTGAGGTGAAAACCAAAGAGGGTTTGACCGCTGTGTCGCGATCAAACCCTCTTTGGAACCCGGTCGGCTCAATCCAGCTCGAGATCGAGATCCGAGTCGTTGCTCTCGGTGCGGAATAGCTGCACCAGGCCGACCCATTCGCTGTCGTGCTGGTTCATCTCCTCGAAATTTCCCTGCATGTATTCATCGATGACCAGGTGCCAGAAAGCCTGGGCGGGATAATTATTCTTCTCTTCGGCCACCCGCCAGCGGCCGGGGAAAAGGTCGAACAGGCGGCGCGCCACCTCCCGGCCCACCCCATGCCGGCGGTACTTGCGCATGACGAAGAACTCAGCGATCGAATGGATTGGGTTACCCGGGCCTTCATGCATGACGCGCAGCATGGCAAACCCGGCCAGGATGCCATCCACCTTTACCAGGTAGGCATAGCGGTTGGGGTCGGTCCAATAATGATCCAGGTAACGATATCCATATAGGCCGTGTTCATCCACATCGGAATTCTCGTATTCGCTGAAATCATACTGATAGAGCTCCAGCAGATTCCGCAATACGGGTTTATCATTAATACTGGCGGGTTGCAGATCGATTTCCATCCGGATATCCTCTCCTTGGTTTACCGCACAGTACGCTGGTATAGATGTTGCAAGGGTGATACTATGCTGCGTTTCAATACTCTTATTTTACCCAGCCTTGAGCGAAAAACATGAACAAATTTCTCCTGCGTATTTTGGTTCCCTTGCTCTTATTGGTAGGCCTGGCCAGCCCGACTTACGGCCAATCCGGCGGCCCGCAGGCGTCCGGCGACCCGCCTGAACCCCAGGTGGTCATGCCGGTGCTCAATTACCACCTGTCCATGCCAGTGGTCTCGAGCCCCGACCCATCCGGCCTGATCGGGCCGTTTGGCGGCAGCGTGGTGGTGATCGTTCCCGATCCCAGCGACGCGGCGGTGATTTATGCCGGATCGTGGGGCGCCGGGGTGTACAAAAGCACCGACGGCGGGTTCAACTGGCAACCGGCGCGCAAAGGGCTGACCAACCTGTTGATCAACTCGATGGCCGTCGACCCGCAGAACTCCCAGGTCGTGTATGCCGGGACGTATAAGGATGGGGTGTTTAAATCGCTGGATGGCGGCCAAAGCTGGACGCAGAGCAGCAACGGGCTGCAAAAGGCCGCGGTGGTCTATTCCATGGCCATCGACCCCGAAAACTCCAACCGGCTGTATGCCGGCACGCGAGGTGAAAATACCACCGGCCAGCCGCCCTGGCGCGGAATTCTATACAAGAGCGAGGACGGCGGGGCCAGCTGGAAACCCATCCTCGAGAATATCGGCGGGAGCGGCGCGCAGGACTGGATCTATTCGCTGGCGGTGCTGCCTCGCGACCCCAACATGATCCTGGCGGCCTCGCACGAACACGGCCCATACCTGACCCTGGATTACGGCAAGACCTGGGCGCCCTCCAGCAGCGGGATCACCGACGGCTCCGGCCGCGCGGTGCTCTTCGACCCGCGCTACCGCAACCCGGCCACCTCCTACTTTGGCGTGTGGCACCGCTCGGGCATCTTCAAATCCACCGATAACGCGGTCAGTTGGACGGCCAAGACCTCCGGGATCGGCAATACCAAAATTTACAGCATGGCGATCGACAACCTCGACCCCAGCCAGCTCTATGCGACCACCTTCATCGCCTCCAGCGGGGATACCGGCGGGGTGCTGCGCTCGAGCGATTCGGGCAACAGTTGGAAGCAGGCCGGTTTATCGGGTTACTCCATTTATACTGTGGCGGTCAACATCGCCAACAGCGATACGCTTTACGCCGGGGTGTTCAACACCGGGCTGTTCCGCAGCGATAACCGCGGGGGAAGCTGGGGACCCAGCGAAAACGGCATGTCGAACGTGGGGGTATCTTCGGTGCTGGTGCGGCCTAACTCGCCAAACAATATCTTCACCGCCACCTCCACCGTGCTGCAAACCACCAACCGCGGCGAGAACTGGTCGGCGGTGGCCGGCGGGCTGCCATCCGGGACAGTGAACGGGATGGCGATGAACCCGACCAACCCCGATATCCTCTTTGCCCTGACCCAATCCTCCGGTTTGTATCGCATCGATCTCAGTTCGGGGAGCGGGTGGAGCAAACAGACCGCCCTGTCCAGCAGCCCTACCCTGCAGTCTGACCCGCGCCCGCTGCAGCCGCTGGACGAGCTGCACATGCTGATGCCGGATGAACCGTTCGAGGCGCAGCCGCAGGCGGTGCCCAATGCGCCCCTGCTGGCAATGGTCTTCGCGCCTTCGAATGCCGAGCATCGCTTACCTGGGCAGCTCGGGCAGCGGGGTGTACCGCAGCGCCGACGGCGGCTCCACCTGGAATGCGGCCGGGCTGGGCGGGCAGGTGGTGACCAGCCTGGCGGTGGATCAAACCAACCCGGACGTGGTCTACGCCACAACCGGCGCCTCCGGGACGGTCAAGTGGAGCACCAACGGCGGGCAGAGTTGGAGCGACACGGCCCTGCCGGCCGGGACAACCCCCTACGCGCTGTCGACCTCCGCCGCCGACCCGGCCACGGTCTACCTGGGCGCCAGCAACGGCCTGTACCAACGCGTCTCGAACGGCGCCTGGACGTTGAGCGGGCTGGCGGGTAAAGCCGTCACCGCGGTGACCGCCCACCCCAGCCAGGCCGGGGTGCTTTTCGCCGGCAGCACGGCCGGGGCCTACATCTCGCGGGATAATGGCCTCACCTGGCTGCCCGGACCGGACGCGTTGAGCGTGATCGGGATCAAGGCGATCACGGTGGAGCCGACCGGCGGGCATTACATCTACTACGCCACCGCATCCAGCGGAGTGTACCTGCAGTATTTCCAGTAAGCGGGGGTAAACCAGTGATCGAGGTGCGGTTGGATATCTATCCAACCGCACCTCGATTTTAATCGCATGCTCCCGGGGCCAGGTTTAGGACGGGTGCTTCTCTGCCCAAGGCCAGGCGCTGTGAGCGGGCCGGCGGGACGCGCGGGGATCCCAGGTTTTGATGTAGTGGTAGGCCTCGCGGATGTTCTCGGGCGGCACTTCCACCCCGCTGACATTGCTGGTGAAGAGGAACATGCCGCGCCCGCCGCCAGTGGCGTCCAGGAAATAATCCACCTCGGCGCGCACATCCTCCGGGGAACCAAAGGGCAGGGTACGCGAAACGCTCAACCCGGTGAAAAACAGCAGTTCTTCGCCCAGGCGGCTGCGGCGGTGGTTGAGCTCATACAAATCGATACCCAGTTCGTACTGAAAGCCCTGCAGACCGCTGAAGCCCATCTCGATAAAATCGTCCAGCACAGCGCGCACGTCGCCATCACAGTGGTGGATCAGGCGCACCCCCGCATCCACCAGCGGCTCGATAATCATCGCCACTGTGGGGAAGTAATAGCGGCGAAGGAAGGCGGGCGAGACCATCGGCCCGCTGTTGTTGCAAACGTCCTCGCCGCAAAACATAAGCGGAACAAGCTCCAATTCGCGATAGAGGCGTGCCAGGATTTTGGCGCGCTCGCGCGAGTGCAGGGATTTGGCCCAATAGATTTTGCCCAGCGCCTCGGGGTAGAGCGCGCAGGCCATCCAGAAGGCGTTGTAACCGAACTCGGTGTAGAGCGGGAAGTGCCCGCCGATCTCCCAAAAATTGGGCAGGGGCACGAGACCCTGCCAATGGGCGGCGGCATGGGCGAAGTAGTCGCGGTAGCGCTGCTCTTCGGCGGCCGGGTCGAAAGCGGCCAGCACCTCGCGCTCCGTATCGGGATAAGCCGCGGCGCACGCCAGCAGGGCTTCGGGCTCGATCCCGGCGAAGCTCGCTTCCTGCACCAGCCCGGTGCGGATCTGCTCGAGATGGGTGAAAATGGCCGGCTGGACCAATCCATCCACCTGCAGCGCCACGCTGGCCTGAATCACACCGCGCTGCGGATCGGCCAGGTAGGCAGCCTCGCTGATCCCTGCCAATTGGGCCAGCACGCGCGCCCCACCAATCCAACCGCCCAGGGAGGGCACGCGGTCCACCTCCTGGCCGCGCGCCTGGCGCATCAGGCGCTCTTTGTTGGTGAGAACCGCGCTCATGCCAGCAGGCGCGCGAGCAGGCGGGCCTGGTCCTGCGGGGAAAATGAGGTGGTGCGCAGATACCCGTCCACCCCGCCGTACTGGCGGCGCAGATAAGCCAGGGTCAGGCGCATGGTGTCGGCCAGGGCAAAGGTAGACCACATCCAGGTATTCGCGTTTTTCAGGGGTCAGGGACGGGTCGGCGAGCAGCGTAAGCCGGCGCGCTTCGATGCTCGGCAGGGAGACAGCGTAATCTTCGGCAATGAGCTCATCGGGCACGCCGGCAAGAGAGAGCAGCAGGGCGGCGATGATGCCGGTGCGGTCTTTCCCGGCGTAGCAGTGGAAGAGGATGCCCCCCGGCCGGGCTTGCGCCATGGCCGCCAGCACGGCGGCAACATGGCGGCGGTTGTATTCCAGCAGGCGGGTGTACAGGTCGCACATGGCTTCCGCCCGGGTGAAATTCCCGTTGGGCCAGACCAGGTCTTGATCCACATCCAGGGGGATGTTGAGGTAATCGGGAAAATCTGCGCCGAATGCCGGCTTTGGGGCCGCAAAGGGGCTGGGGGCGATCTCCAGTTCGTACGGATAAGCGCAGCTCGATGACCGTGCGGATGCCGTAATCGATGGCCGCCTGGCAGCCGGCCGGGTTGAGCAGCGCGGTGCTTTCGGAACGCACAAAGGACTGCGGGCGAACCTGGCCGCCCGAAGCAGCCGGCAGCCCGCCTAACTCGCGGATATTTAGACAGGCTTCCCAATTTAGAAAGCGCGGCGGGAGAGCCTCTGGGTTGGTTGGGTTCAAATTCACCTCGAATAAGTTTGATTTGCAGGACGGCTTGAGGGTTAATCCTCCAGGGATACGCTGATGTCGCGGAAGCGCAGGTGAATCCCGCGCTCGGCGTCCAGGCGGGCCGAGGCATAATTGCCATTGAAATCCCAATCCACGGCCATGTTTTCGACGTGGATGACCCCCGGCTCGCAATCCACCAGGCGCAGGGTGAGGGTCAGCGGGGCAGGGCTGACGGTCAGCTCGCCCACACCCAGGGCGTAGCGGTAATCGACGGTCAGCGCGCCGGCAGGGTCGGGGACCACCAGGCGGCGCTCGGACGCCCCAGGGTATAGATCCAGCTGCCATTCGCGCGGCGCAGGACCTTTGAGATGCATGGGCGCCTGGGCATAGCGCAGCAAGGCGGCCCCTTCGCGCACGTAGAGCGGCAGGTGTTCGAGCGGAGCGGCCACCTTGCGGTAGCCGGGGCCGAAAACCAGGGCCTTGGGATCGTCCAGTAAGCGCCAGACGCCGGCGGGGAAGTAGACCCAGCGCTCGCGTGCGCCGGGCTCAAAAACCGGCGCGACCAGCAGATCGGGACCCAGCATGTACTGGTCATCGATCTGGTCGATGCCTGGTTCGCCCTGGAACTCCATCACCATGGGGCGCAGCAGCGGCAAGCCATTCTCGGCGGCCTCCTGCGCGCAGGCCTGCAGGTAGGGAATCAGCCTGTAGCGCAGGCGAGTGTATTCGCGCACCACGGCTACAGCCGGATCGGCGTAATACCAGGGCTCGCGCGGGGTCGTGCCGTGGAAGCGCGCCAGCGGGGAAAGCAGGCCAAACTGCGCCCAGCGAATATAGAGCTCATCCGAGGGTTTGGCGCCGACGAAGCCGCCGATATCGTGGCCCCAGAGCGCCTCGCCGGTGAAAGCCGCCGAGAGCCCGCCGCGCAGCGCCCCGCGCATGCCCTCCCAGGTCACCTGGGTGTCGCCGGCCCACGAGCCGGGGTAGCGCTGGCTGCCGATATAGCCGGGCCGCCGCCAGATAAAACCCTGGCCCTTGACGGCTGCCACTGCCTCGTACACGGTTTCGGCGTAAAGATGGACGTAGAGGTTGTGCATCTCGCGCCCGCTTTTACCGTTGAAGAAGAGGGCATCTTCGGGCACACGGTCGCCAAAATCTACCTTGAAGACGGATGCGCCCTTGAAGAGCAGCTGCTTGAGCTGCTCCTGCCACCAGCTCTTAGCGGCCGGGTTGGTGAAATCGACGATCCCCGCCGCCAGGCCAAACTCCAGGCGGGCCGGGGAGCCCTGCGCGCTGCCCACCAGGTAGCCTTTCTTCCTGGCCTCGGCATACACGGGCGAATCCTCGGGCAGGTAGGGGTTAATCCACAGGCAGATGGCCTGGCCGCGGGCGGCAAATTCGGCGCACATTTCCTGGGGAGCGGGGAAGTTTTCCTCGTTCCAACGCAGGTCACAGACTTCTACCCCGATCTCGTTGTAGTAGCCTTTGGTCAACCAGGTGGGATCCAGGTGGAAGACATCGCTGGGAATGCCCTCGGCCAGCAGGCGGTCAGCCACCGCGGTCAGCTCGGCGCGGTTGGGATAGGCCGCGCGGCTCATCCACAGCCCCAGCGCCCAGCGCGGCGGGGCCGGCGGGCGGCCGGTGAGCAGCGTGTACAGCCCGGTCAGCTCTTTGAGAGTCGGGGCCAGCATCAGGAACAGGTCCAGTTTGGGCTCTTCCACCAACATGGAAGCCGTGGCGTAGGAAAAAGAACCCACCTCCCAGAAGGAGCGGAAGGAGGTGTGCGCCAACAGGCCCCACCCGGCGGTAGAAAAGAGGGCCGGGACGGCTTTGTAGCTCATATCGGTGGTGTTGCTGCCGCAGGTATCCGCCTGCCAGATGGTCGCGCGGGTGGAGGTTTTTTCGAATTTGGTAAATTTCTCGCCCAAACCGTAATAGCGGTCCTGGCCGCGGGTGCGCCAGGATAAAAAGGCCCAGTCTTCGCCGGGCCGGCGGCGCAGCCCAAGGGGCGGGGTGGTGAGCATGCCCACCAGCAGCTCGGTTTCGCTTTCGAAGATGCGCTCGCCTTGCGGGGAGAGCAGCAGCAGGCTGAAGGGCTCTTTGGCCACCAGCAGCCGGTAACCGCCCAGGCGCAGCACCCAGGCCTCGGGCAGCTCCTCCCCCTCCAGGCGTGGGCGTGAAGCGGGCAGCGGCAGCAGCATGGGGCTGGTTTCCGCAAACTGGGCATCCCCCTCCCAGAAGCGCAGGCGCAGCACCTGGCCGGCGGCTGGCCTCGACCGAGAATGCCGCCGAACCGCCCGAAGCCAGGGCCAGGCGCGCCAGGAAGCGATCCCCCTGCATGCCGGCATCGGTCAGGCGCAAGGCATGGTCGTAGGTATACCCCACCCGGTGAAAGATGCGCGTGTCGTCGGCGAAAACGGTCCTGTCGCGCAAGAATTTCTGCGGGTAATCATCCTCTTGATAGCTGGGAACGTCCAAGAATTCCTCCTACCCCGGCAAACCGGTACCGAAGGCAAAAGCAGGGTGGGCGAGTCGCCCCGCCCACCCATTACGCTTGATTAAAACCCCTTGGCCAGGTGGTAATACAGTTCGTTCCAGCGCAGTTCTTTCTTGAACTCGCTGATCTGGGTACCCTCGCCAATATGCACGTATTCCACCCCCGCCATCTCGGCGAAATCCTCGATATGCTCGGCGGTGACCACCTGGCTGAAACCGGAGTGGTGCGCGGCGCCCGCCAGGATCCAGGCGGCGGCGGCGACTTTGAGGTTGGGGCGCGGCACCCAGACCACCCGCGCCACCGGCAGCTTGGGCAGGGGCGCATCCGGGGTCACCACCTCGACGTCGTTGACGATGACGCGGAAGCGGTTGCCCATGTCGATCACCGAGGTGTTGATCGCCGGGCCGTTGCGCACGTTGAAGACCAGGCGGGCGGGATCGTCTTTACCGCCAATCGAAAGCGGGTGCATCTCCAATGCGGGCCTGCCGTCGGCAATCGACGAGCAAATTTCGAGCATGTGCGCGCCCAGCACCTTCATCCCGGCCGGGTCGAGGTGGTAGGTGTAATCTTCCATAAAGGAGGTGCCGCCCGGCAGACCGGCGCCCATCACCTTCATTGCGCGCACCAGGGCGGAGGTCTTCCAGTCGCCTTCCGCGCCGAAGCCGTAGCCGTCGGCCATCAGGCGCTGGACGGCCAAACCGGGCAGCTGCGCCAGGCCGTACAGATCTTCGAAGCAGGTGGTGAAGGCCTTAAAGCCGCCCTCTTTGAGAAAGGCGCGCATACCCAGTTCAATGCGCGCCGATTCACGCAGCGCGCCGCGCTGGCTGCCGCCCGCGCGCAGGTTCTCGGCCACCGAGTAGCTGTCGTCGTAGACCGCCACCAGGCGGTCAATCTCGGTAGTGGTGACCTGCTGGACGTGCTTGACCAGATCGCCCACCCCATAGCCGTTGACCGAGTAGCCCCAGCGGATCTGGGCTTCAACCTTGTCGCCCTCGGTGACCGCCACCTCGCGCATGTTGTCGCCAAAACGGGCCACTCTCATGCCCTGGGCATCCTGCCAGGCGCAGGCCGCGCGCACCCAAACGCCGATGCGCTCGAGGACTTCCTCGTCCTGCCAGTAGCCCACCACCACCTTGCGGCTCAGGCGCAGGCGCGCGCCGATAAAACCATACTCGCGGTCGCCGTGAGCGGATTGGTTGAGATTCATGAAATCCATATCGATCTCGGCCCAGGGGATGTCGCGGTTGAACTGGGTGTGCAGGTGCAGCAGGGGTTTGCGCAGCGCGCTGAGACCGGCGATCCACATTTTGGCCGGCGAAAAGGTGTGCATCCAGGTGATCAGACCGATACAATTGGGGGCCGAATTGGCATCCAGGCACAGTTGGAAAATGGCATCCGGGCTGGTCAGCACCGGTTTGTAGACCACATTCACGGGGATCTGCGCGGCGTTGCCCAATTCGCGGGCGATGACCTGCGAGTGTTCGGCTACTTTCTCCAGGGTGGCAGGGCCGTAAAGACCCTGGCTGCCCGTCACAAACCAGACTTCATAGGACTTCAGGTCGATCATATGGACTCCTTGATTTCGATATTGCATTCGATAGATTTAATTTTAACCCGAATCGCTGGAAGCGCGGCATACCAAGGGCAGGGCGATTGCATAAAAACATTCGTTCTATGCAAATAATGTCACCCGCCCATTGATCTTCGCCCTCTAGGGCGGGGAAAACAGAAATGTTTGGTGTATTTGCGCGCTTTCGCGCGCAAATACACCATTAAAATAATTTTCTTCCCACATCGTAGGCGCAGACACTGTGCGTGCACCCGCAAATATTTATAATGCAATCGCCCTGATAGCCAGGGGCAGCGACATGGCGGCCAGGCTATGCTTAGATCAAAACGACCGTATAATGGACTATATTTGTCTTATTAATGGAGGCACACATGGCGGCTCAACCTCAGGATCCAACCCTCCGGGATACGCGCTTCCGGGGCATCTCGCCGGCCAAACGCCGCGACCGCCTGGTGGAGAGGCTGATCCAATCCAGCGCAGGGGTATTCGAGATTTTCAGCGTGTACATCGGCCACCGGCTGGGATACTACCAGCACCTGCCGGCCACCCGCGGGGTCACCTCCGCCGAGCTGGCGCAGCGCAGCGGGGCGCATGAGCGCTATACGCGCGAATGGCTGGAGCAGCAGACCGTGATTGGCATTCTGCGGGTGGAAAACCCCAACGGGGGCGCGGACGAACGGCGCTACTCGCTGCCCGCCGGGCACGACGAAGTACTGGTCCAACGAGAGAGTGACAGCTATATGATCCCGCTGGCGCAGCTGCTGGCGGCGGTCACCCGCCCGGTAGAGGCGCTGGTGCAGGCTTATCAGCAGGGCGGCGGGGTAGCCTTCAGCGATTACGGCGCGGATATGGTCTTCGGGCAGGGTGATTTCAACCGCCCGGTTTTCCTCAATGACTTGGGCACGCTCTGGCTGCCCGCCATGCCCGACGTGCACACCCGCCTGCAAGCCCAACCGCCCGCGCGGGTGGCGGATATTGGCTGCGGAACGGGCTGGTCGTGTATCGGCATGGCCAGGGCTTATCCCCTGGCGCAGGTGGACGGCTTTGACCTGGACGAAACCTCAGTCAAAGCCGCTCAACAGGTGGTTGAGGATGAAAAGCTCAGCGAGCGGGTGCACATCCAGGTGCGCGACGCGGCCGATCCATCCCTGGGCGGGCAGTATGACCTGGTGACCGCCTTCGAATGTATCCACGATATGTCGGACCCGGTGCAGGCGCTGGCCAGCATGCGCCGCCTGGTGCGGCCCGGCGGCGCTGTGCTGGTGGTGGATGAGCGCGTGGGCGAAAAATTCTCGCCGCAGGGCACTGAAGTGGAGTGGATGATGTATGGCTGGAGCCTGCTGCACTGCCTGCCGGTGGGCATGGCGCAGCAGCCCTCCGCCGCCACCGGCACAGTGATGCGCCCCGAAACCCTGCGCGGGTATGCCCTGGCAGCCGGCTTTCGCGAGGTCGAGATCCTGGCGGTGGAGAATACCTTTCTCCGTCTGTACCGCCTGTGGCTGTGAACGCCGGCTCCCCTGACGCTCAGCTGTTCTTCAAGGGATAGGCGATCAGGGTTTGCAGTTCCTCGGGCGGGGTGACGGCCGGATCGTTGTAATATAACTCGTAGGCCACCCCGGCCAGCTCAAATTCCTCGCTTTCGACCCACTGGTCGATGGCCCCATAGGCTTCCGCCAGCCCGGCATAGGGACCGGTGTAGAAGCAGGTAGCGGCCGGTCCGCCGCGGAACAGGCTGCCCACCACCTGTCCATCGCCAGGCAGGGTAGCCTCCACCGGGATGCCCATTTCCACATCCAGATCGTTCATGTCCATGTTGTGATAGACCACATACGGATAACGGCAGGGCTGCAAACCCTCCCGGGCTATAAACGCGGAGATCTTGCCGTAGCCGTCGCCGATGACGGCCGGCAGGGTGGAGATGGGGGTGTGGGTGCGCAGGATCATGGCGGGTTGGTCTTCCAGCCGGCTCATTTTCAATTGGTAAGACATCGTTTCCTCCTCATAGTTGGTTGAAACTATTATAGAATAAAAGTTCTATTAATTCAAGCAACCAAACAATTTTATTCAGATGTTGGGTTTCGCTTTGCGGCAGGGGCGGTCAAGATCGCAGGTGACACGCTCAACCCAACCTACGGGATTGGCGCTCACTGGTAGGTTGGGTTGAGGGGCTGCGCGCAACCGGATCGTCCGGTTTTCTGGTTGCCCCGAAACCCAACAATTTCTCCAGGATGTTGGGTTTCGCTTGGCAGCAGGGGTGGTCAAGATCGCGGGTGACCCGCTCAACCCAACCTACGGGATTGGCGCTCACTGGTAGGTTGGGTTGAGGGGCTGCGCGCAACCGGATCGTCCGGTTTTCTGGTTGCCCCGAAACCCAACAATTTCTCCAGGATGTTGGGTTTCGCTTGGCAGCAGGGGTGGTCAAGATCGCGGGTTACACGCTCAACCCAACCTACGGGATTGGCGCTCACTGGTAGGTTGGGTTGAGGGGCTGCGCGCAACCGGATTGTCCCGGTTTCTGGTTGCCCCTCAACCCAACGATTTCTTCAGATGTTGGATGAATGAACTGTAGGGGGATAGGACCCAGACGTCAGACCGGGGCCAGGCCGGTTCACGACGACCATCAGCCTTTGACGTAGGATAGTTTGGCGGCAATTTTGCCGTCGCGGAAGTGGAAGACATCCACACCGCGCACGTGCCCGGCCGCGCCCTGCTCATCCACCCAGGTGTAGCGCCAGGTCTGCGCGCCGCGTTCGCCGGCGGTGAACAGATCCTCAATCTCAATATGCGCCTGGGGCGAGGCAGCGAAAAAATCCTGCCAGAACCTGGCAACGTCTGCCTGCCCGCTGTGGCGCTCGCCATCCGGGGCGGGGAACGTGTTCTCGAACACGCAGTCGGCGGTCATCATCGCCATCATGGCCGCCACATCGTGGCGGTTGAAGGCCTCATTGAAGCGCTGCAGCAGTTTACGTTCGGTGATCAACATAGCACCTCCTACCCGGACAGCCGCCGGAATATGCCACCCTTCAGAATCTATATAAATGCCGGCGGATAGGGGGACGTTCATGCACCTGGAGTGCAGGGTTTCAGGCGTCCCGGCGCATCACAATCACGGCCACATCGTCCTGGCGGGGTGATTCGCCCGAAAAGCGGTGGACCGCCTGGATGAGTGCGTTTTGGATCTCGCGGGCAGGGCTGTGCATGCGCGCCAGTACGACTTCGAGGAGACGCTCCTCGCCGAAGAAATCACCCTGCGGGCTTTGCGCCTCGGTGATGCCATCGGTATACAGCACCAGCAGGTCGCCGGGCTCCATGCGCAGTTCTTTCTGCCGCCAGCGGGTCTGTTCATCCACGCCCATCGCCATGCCGGTCGGGCGCAGGCGCTCGATGGTTTCTCTGCCGCGGCGCAGGCTGATCAGGTAACCGGGCGGGTGCCCGGCGTTGGCGTACACCAACCGCCCGGTGTGGGGCTCAAAGACCGCCAGGAAGGCAGTGACAAACATCCCGCCGCGCGTGTCGGAAAGGATGCGCTCGCTGACGGTATTGAGGGTGACCGCCGGCAGGGTGGGATAACGGCCGGTGAATGTGCGAAAGAGCGAACTGGCCAGGGCCATCAGCAAGGCCGCGCCCATGCCTTTGTCGGACACATCCGCCACCACCAGGCCCCATTTGCGCGGGGCCAACGGGATAAAATCGTAGAAATCGCCGGAGGTCTCGCGGGCCGGCTGGAGAATGCCGGAGATATCCCACCCGCGGATGATAGGTGCCTCTTCGGGGAGGAAATCGGCCTGGATCTTCCCCGCCATAGCCAGCTCGCGGGTCATAATTTCCAAATTGCTGGGCGGCGCAGGGGTGTAAGCGATGCGGCTGTAGGCTTCGGGTTCCTCGTCGGCAGGTTGGCTGAAGTTGAGCCGGGCCGCGCCTGGCTGGGGCTCGTGGATGCGCTCATCCAGGCGCACCTGGACGAGGGCCTCTTTAAATTCGTCTTCGGTGATATCCCGCGAGAAGCAGTAGATCGGGTAGTTTTCCAGCCCATCCAGGGCGGGCTGTGCATCCCCATCCAGCAGCAAGATGATCCTGGTCTTCGGCCACTGCCCGCTCACCTGGCGCACCAGCAGCAGGCTTTCCTCCAGGGCATGGTGGGCATCCACCAGGAGGATATCCGGCCCGGTGAGCTGGCAAAGCTGGATGGCTTCTGCCGCACAGCAGGCTTCACCGACCATACGCACGTCCTTGAACAGCTGCAGCACGCCGTTCAGACCACGCCGGTAGATGGGCTGGTCGGAAGATATGGCGATACGCAGCACGGCAGAGGGTTCCATCTCACTTATTCTACCGGAAATAGGTGTGATCGGCAAAGCATCCGCACTCGATAAAACCGCAGGTCTGGTAAAAATGCTGGGCGCGCAGGTTGGCGGCGGCCACATCCAGGTGGATGCGCTCCGCGCCTCTCGCCAGCAGCCCGGCCACCGTCTGCGAGAGGATATACCGGCCAAAACCGCGGTTTTGAAAATCGGGGTGGACGGCCAGGTTATCGATATAGCCGTCCGCGCGGGTCAGGCACAGGCCGGCCAGGCGCTCGCCCTGCCAGTAGGCCAGCAGGTTGGCGCTGTCCTGGGCATCCTGCAGCAGGCGGCCGAGGGGCTGCGGGTCGGCGGCCCAGTGGCTCACTGGCAGGCCGGATTGCCCCTGCAGCCAGGCATATGCGCCGTCCAGCAGGTCGGCGTACTGGGCTAAATCTTCGGGGCGGTAGGTGCGCCGGCGCAGATCGCCGGGAGTGGCGGGGAACGTTTCGGCGGCAGGATAGCGGTATTTGAGGCCGCTCATATCCAGGCGAAAACCGAATGCCTGCACCTGGCGCAGCGCTTCGAGGTTGCGCCCGTACAGGTTAAAACATAATTCCTGGCGGGGCTCGGAGGGGAGAAAAGGCTGCAGGTCGGCCCGCAGGCGCTCCATCGCGGGCGGGGGAGCATCCTGCTCAAAGGACAGATAGCCGACCGAGAAATCACCCTCCGGGGCACGCAGCAGGCAAACCAGCCCGCGGTTGCCGGGGTGAGGGTAGAGGCGGCAGAAGGCCAGATTGGGGCTGCCCCAGGCTTTTTCAACCGCGGCGCGCGGACCGGGATAGATGGCATCCAGCAGGACGAGATATTCCTGGGGCGGGCCGGCGGGCATGGGTTTATCCACCGGGCTGCACATAGCGCACAGGCGCATCCAGGCTGTGGCTGAAACCGAGCCGTTCGGCCAGGGCCACCGACGGCCGGTTGGTGCGCCAACAGGTCCAATGCGGGCGCAGACCCAGGCGCAGGCTGTGCTCGATGAAGGCGCTGAGCGCCAGGAGAGCCAGCCCCTGCCGCCGGCAGTCGGGCCGCGTCTCCACGCTGATTTCGGCCAGACCGCCGCCCACGGCTACCGTGTGGCAGTGGCTGAGCAGTTCTGCCCCGCGGTAAACCGCAAAGCCAAAACCACCGGCCATGAAGCGGTCGATGCCGTCCCAAAACGGCTCGATTTCCGGGAACAACCCGGCAGCGGCGCGGTCGTAGGCGTCCACCCTCAGGCCGGCGGCAAGGGATGTACGCCAATCGCGCAGGGCGGGCCAACTTTGCTCGGGAAAATCAAATTCGGCGCGCTGCGCCCACCCGCCGGGATAGGCGGCGAGGAGGGTGTCGATGACCGGCTGCCAGGCGCTGGTTGGCCCGCTCAGCGCCAGCGAACCGGTCTGTGCAACCCAAGCGGGGAGCACCTGCTCGGCGACCGCGCGGTTAAAATCTTCAAGGTGGGCATCGCCGCCAAAACAGCCAAACTCGGTGATGGAGCTAACCAAAGCCGCGTGCGGCGCAGCGCGGTCATCGACAAACACGCGGCCCGGACATGCGCCTTCCAGCACGGAGAAAACAATCACTCGATGATGAGGGATAGCGGCAAACAGCGGGGCGGCTAGAGAAAAATCTTCGCGGGTGAGCTCGTGCATCCGGGCGGCTTTCTCAGAGAACCAGGTTTGGGTTACCGGTCCTCCAGCGCGGACCGGTAGCTGGCCTGGATATAAGGCAGCAGGGCGGCCAGGTCTGCCTTGCTGGCCAGGGGCGCCTGCGGCCAGACCGTGCCGGGCTTTTCGCTGGCCTCGAAATCCACCAGGGTAACCTTGAGCCCCAAATCCGCGAGCTGCTCGGCCGGCAGGTGGGCGAAGACCACCCCATTGTTGACCAGGATAACAAACAGCTTGCCCCCGGCCTGGTAACAGGGGCAGTTGAACATTTTTTTCATGCGCACCTGGGGCCACTGCATCACCGTTTTCTCAAAGGCCGCGCGCAGCTGGCCCATCACCGGGTCGGTGTAATATTTTGCCACGAGAACTCTCCTGCCTGATTGGATTGACCGGCCGGCTCAATCATACCGTAGTTTCGCCTGATTCCGGGGCCTCCAGGCGGTTTCCGCACCATTCCAGGCAGACCAGCCCGCCCGGACGGCTTTCTGCGAGGACGTAGGCGGCGTTGGCAAAGGGTTGGCAGGCGGCCCATTCAAAGTGGATCCTGGGCAGCAGCAGGGGCAGCATGCAATGGTAGAGACCACCGTGCCCAATCAGCAGCACGTTCTGCTCAGCCGCCCCGGCCGCCAGCAAGCTTTGAACGTAGGGGATGAAACGGGCGCGGATGTCATCGAAACGCTCTCCGCCGGGGATGAAACTCGACCACTCGTGGCGGATCAGCCAGTCCTCGCGCAGTTGGCGGTGGCGCCGCCAGCTTTCCGCGTCGCCCTTGCCTTCCAGCTCCCCGCAATCATATTCGCGCAGGGCCGGGGTGGTCACCACTGGCAGGCCTAAACGGGCCGAGAGGATCTCAGCGGTTTGCTGGGCGCGCGGCACGGGGCTGGCATACAACCCGCTCAGCCCGACCCCGGCCAACTGTTCGGCTAACTGGGCCGCCTGCTGCCGGCCAAGAGCGGTCAGGTGGTGGGGCAGATCGCGGTTGGAAATGATCCGCAGGACATTGGCTTCACTTTCACCGTGACGGGCAAAGTAAATGCGCATCTTTTTCTTCTCCCCGCGGCCGGGATGGTTTTGCCGGCGGTTAACGTCTATAATAAATGTCATAGCAGGAAAGATCAAGCCAGTTGAAAATCAATCCAATGACCCGCGCAAAATCCCCTACACCCAACCTGTAGCCCGCGGTTTTGGCAAAACTTTAGCCACATAGATCCAGCCATCAAATGGAAAGGAACCACACGATGACAATTCCATTGATCCCCCGTAAGGTGTTGTTTGGCAACCCGGACAAGACCAATGTCCAGATCAGCCCGGACGGCGCTCAAATTTCGTTCCTCGCACCGCTCGAGGGCGTGCTCAACGTGTGGGTCGCTCCGCGCGATGACCCAGGCGCAGCCAAAGCCGTGACCCAGGACAGCGGGCGGGGGGTGCGGATATATTTTTGGGCGCCCTCCAGCCAGTACGTGCTTTTCCTGCAGGATCTCAACGGCGACGAAAACTGGCGGATGTATGCGGTGAACCTGCAAAGCGGCGAAACTCGCGACCTGACCCCCTTCGAAGGTGTCGCGGCGCAGCCCTACCCGCCCAGCCCCCGCCACCCCGACCAGATCCTGGTGGGGATCAACAACCGTGAAGCCCAGTGGCACGATCTTTACCGCATCCAGATCACCAGCGGCGAGCGCGAGATGCTGGAGCAAAATGACCGCTTCGCCGGTTTCGTTGTCACCGATGACAACCAGGTGTTTGGCGCCGCTGCCATGACCCCCAACGGCGGAATGGCGCTGTATGTGAAAAAGGGCGCCGCCTGGCAGCCATACGACCTGATTCCCCCCGAGGATGTGATGACCACCGGGCCGGAAGGCTTCAATGCGGATAATACCATCCTCTACATGCGCGACAGCCGCGACCGCGATACCTCCGCCCTGGTGGAAGTGGATCTGAGAACCAGCCGGCGGACGGTGGTGGCCGAAGATGAGCGCGCGGACCTGGCAGACGTGATCCGCCACCCGACCCAAAGAAACCTCCAGGCCGTTTCCTTTATTTACGAGCGCAAGACCTGGCAGTTTTTCGATGAAGCCCTGCAGGCCGATATGGAATTTCTCCACGGTGTGGCGCGGGGCGAGGTGGAAGTGACCAGCCGCTCGAATGACGACCGCTATTGGATCGTGGCTTTCCACGGCGACGACCAGCCGGCTAATTTCTATCTCTTCGACCGCAGCACGCGCGCGACCACTTTCCTTTTTTCAAACCGTAAAGATCTCGAAAACTACACCCTGGGCAAAATGGTCCCCATGGTCCTCCAGGCGCGCGACGGGCTGGACCTGGTGGGCTATTACACCCTGCCGCCGGGAAGCGACAGCAACGGCGACGACATCCCCGATCAACCCCTGCCGATGGTTTTCACCCCGCACGGCGGCCCGTGGGGACGCGATTACTGGGGGATGAACCCCTGGCACCAATGGCTGTCCAACCGCGGCTACGTGGTGATGAACGTCAATTTCCGCTCATCGACGGGCTTTGGCAAATCCTTCACCAACGCGGGTGACCTGAAATGGGGCACCGCGATCATTCAAGACCAGGAAGACGCGGTCAAGTGGGCCATCCAGGCCGGCATCGCCGACCCGCAGCGCATCGCGATCATGGGCGGCAGCTTTGGCGGCTACTCCACCCTGGCCGGGCTGACCTTCTTCCCCGATCTGTACTGCTGCGGGGTCGACCTGTTCGGCCCATCCAACCTGATTACCCTGCTCTCGACCATCCCGCCCTATTGGAAACCGCAGATCGAGCTGTTTGCCACCCGGGTAGGCGACCTGCGCACCGAAGAAGGGCGCGAACTGCTCATTCGCCACTCGCCGCTGACCCACGTGGGGCGGATCAAGAAACCGCTGCTGATCGGGCAGGGCGCCAACGATGCACGGGTCAAGCAGGACGAGTCGGACCAGATTGTGCGCGCGATGAAAGCCCGAAAGATCCCGGTGACCTACCTGCTCTACCCGGACGAGGGCCATGGTTTTGCCCGTCCCGAGAATAACCTTTCGTTCAACGCCATCGCCGAAGCGTTCCTGGCCCAAAACCTGGGCGGGCGCTTTGAACCGGTCGGCGACGATTTGAAGGGCTCCAGCATGCAGGTGCTGGACGGGGCCGAGGGCGTGCCCGGTTTGAGCGAAATCCTCTCCAAGGAATAAGCCGGGCAGGGGATGAAACCTGATGGGCGAAAGAGAGATCCGCGAATCAGGCTGATGTTCGCGAGTTGAAGAATAAAAATCCCAGCGCCGTGGAAAAATAGCGCTGGGATATTTTTTGGGGCAATCAGGCGGAGAAGAAATCCAGCATGGTCTGGAAATAATAATCGCGCCAACCCTGCTCATACTGCGCGGCCTGGCCGTCGGGGATGAGGGTGTGGCGCAGGGTCAGGCGGGCAGCCGGGCCATCGCCGGCGATGAACACCTCGAGGCGTGAATCGGGCGCATCGGCGGGGAATTCGTCGGTGCGCCAGGACTGCACGATGCGCTGGTAGGGCGCCAGTTCCAGGGTTTCGCCGGTGATATAGCCATCCCAGGCGGTGAAATGCCCGCCCACCCGCGGGTCGATCACCGCCAGGCTGCCGGTGAAACGCGTGTGGGCGGCGCTGTCCAGCCAGGCCTCGTAGACCTGCCGGGGCGAGGCGGGTAATAAGACGGTCAGCTCCAATTGTTCACTCATCAGCTTTCTCCCGGAAAAGGTCCGCTCTAGTTTGGGGCGGAAACCCGGCGTGAGGCCAGGCCAACCGCCGCCAGCAGCAGCGGGCCGATCAACAGCCAGGGCAGGCCGAGCAGCAGGGCGAGGGTCCAATTCTGTGCAGGGGGGAGTGCATAGATGGCGGTGGTGAGCAAACCCAGCCCGGTGAGCACGACCCCGCTCTCCAGGGGAATCCTGCGCACTACCGCCAGCAGGAGGAGAAGGATGAGCATGGGCACAAGATGGATGGCTCCACTGAAGTCCCCGCTGAAAATCTCGCCAAAGCCAAACAGGGCAAAGAACGCGGCGTAGAGAACCAGGAGGACCATCGCGGCGATCTGCAGCCCACGCTGAACGGGCCGCGGCGAGGACCGGCCGGCGCGAATGGCGATCAGGGCGAGAATGGCAAATGCTGCCAGCAAAAGAATTTGAGCCTGCACCTGCACACCTCCTTATTCCGGGCAAACGCTCATTCCGGCTCCATTTCCGGGTGGCGCTGCACCGACAAGCACACCGGGGTGAAATATTTCATCCAGAAATACGCCGCCTCGGGGTTGAAGGATTCAAAATCTACCGAACAGCGCTGGAAGCCCAGGGCGGCATAGTGGCGCAGAGCGGCATCCAGCATGGCGGGGGCGGCGCGCAGCCCACGCGCCTGTGGGCGCAGAAACGCGCCGCTGTTGACGATGGTGGTCTCCGACTGGACGATATCGGTAGCGCCAAAGGTGCTTCGTTCAAAGCGCAGGTAGCCCACCGGCTCGCCATCCCGCAGCGCCAGCCAGACGCTGTTCTCGGGTTGGCCGAGAAATTCACGGTATTGAGGCGCGTCGCTGGCATGCGGGGGCGCCATCAAGATCGGGGGCTGGCTGTAGTGGCGGCAGTGTTCCACCTCCAGGGCGGCGATGATCTCGGCATCCTCCACCCGCGCCTGGCGAACCTGCACCCCCGCGGCGGGAGGCTCACCCAGGCCGTCGATCGGGCGGATGGCATCCACCCCCGACAGGCCAAAGCCGTTCCAGTACCACACCTCGCGCGCTTCCACGTCGGCGGCCAGCAGGGTGAGGGCGTGCACTTTGCAGCCCGCATTCCGCCAGGAGGCGGAAGCCGGGCGGTACAGGGCGCGGTAGACCTGAGCAGCATGCCCCTCGAGGACGGCGTGACCCCACACCGGCACGTAGGACGCGCGGTAGGTCGTGTTGCGGAATTCCTCCACCATGTAGGCGCCCAGGTAACCCACCAACCGTCCCTGGTGCAGGGCTGCCCACATCGGGGCAGCCTGCCACAACCCGGCCACGTTTCTGGCCACCCGCCCCACGTCGAGCAGTCCGTCTGGCAAGATGGGCACGGCCTCACGCTGGCGGCGGAAACCATCCACCCACAAGGCGGCCGCCGGTTGGAGCAATTCTTCACGAAAAGGGACGATCTCGAGAGCCAGGGCCATAGTGCGCTTTCCTCCGGGTCGATCGACGATGTCAGCCTTTCACAATGGGCCGGGTTTCCGCCGGCCCATTGTGAATCATCAGGTTACTCTTTGGTCAGATTGCCCTTATCCGCGGCCGATGCGTTGGCCATTGCGGCGACTTTGTCCTGGGCCATCTCGGCGACGGTCTTGGTATGCAAGCGCGCCGCTCCCTGGGTAGCCGCCAGCTTCACCCGCCGGCCGCTGCTCTCCGCTTGCGCCAGGCGCGCGGCCGCCGCCGGGATGTGGGGCGCGTATTGGGGCAGCCATTCGGCCTGGGCCACCAGCATCTCATCCGTCATCTGCCACACTTCCTCGGGGTTGCAGACCGCGCCGACCAGCGGGTCGTGGAGCATGGCCTGTTTTAGCAGGGTCACGTCGCCATGGACGGCGGCTTCCATCCCCATTTGCTGGACGCGCGCCGAGGCCGAACAGGTGGCAGCGCAAGCCAGGGGCAGGTCGCCCACCACGGGCATGTTGACCCCGGTGCGGTCGACGTAACCGGGGATCTCCACCACACAGCCGTCGGGCAGGTTGGTGATGTGCCCCTGGTTGACCACGTTGAAATGCCCGCGGTAGATCCGCCCGGTTTCCAGGCCCTCGATGATGTACGAGCCGTGTTCCTCGCTGCGCTGGTAGCTGCTCAAATCCAGGGCAGGCTCGCGCAGCCAGTTGGGGAAATCGGTCTCGAACCAGTTGCGCCCTTCGGTGCAAACCCGCAGATAGCCGCCCGTTTCGCCGTTGATCCAGGAGGACAGGTCGATCCACTGCATGATCTCATCCGTGCGTTTGCGATACCAGGGC
Organism: uncultured Chloroflexia bacterium; assembly: GCA_963752685.1. Taxonomy (GTDB): domain Bacteria; phylum Chloroflexota; class Anaerolineae; order Anaerolineales; family Anaerolineaceae; genus Anaerolinea. The sequence continues at coordinate 29,441 of CAVVZR010000002.1, forward strand.
AGGTACTCGCTGAGGTGCCCGTTGGATTCGGTGCTGTAATAGCCAAAGCGGCGCAGCACATCGATGCGCACCTTTTCGGTCTGGGCGTATTCGGGATGGCTCTCGAACAACTCCGGCAAAAGGGGCAGCATATCGATCCCGTTCCACTCGACCTGAATGAACCAGGTCTGGTGGTTGAGACCGGCGGCAATCACGTGCACGTCGCGGCGGTGGAGCCTGGCATCCGCGGGCAGCCGGCCCTGGCTCTTGGCCCAACGCTCCACGCAGTCGGTGATCTGCCAGTGAGCGCCCTGCACCCCATGGCACAGGCCGATGGTTTTGACCCCGCCGTACTGGTTGCAGGCCCAGGTGTTCATCGCCATGGGATTGGAATAATTGAGGAACAGCGCTCCCGGTTTGGCCACCTCGCGGATGTCTTTGCAGAAATCCAGCAGGGCGGGGATGGTGCGCTGGGCATACATAATCCCACCTGCACAAAGCGTGTCGCCCACGCACTGGTCCACGCCGTATTTGAGGGGAATATCGATATCCGTCTGGAAGGCCTCCAGCCCACCCTGGCGGATGGTGCTGATGACATAATCGCTGTCGGCGACGGCCGCGCGGCGGTCGAGGGTGGAGACCAGCGACGCGGGCGCCCCGCTCTGATCGATGTCCAGCCGGCATAGTTGGGTGATCATCTCCAGGTTGGCCTGGGAGATATCGGTGAGGGCAAAGGTGGTGTCGGCCAGCTCGGGCACGGCCAGAATATCGCGCATCAAGCGGCGGGTGAACCCGATCGAACCGGCGCCAATCATGGCAATTTTAATGGACACAGGTGAGAGCCTTTCTATGGTTCAGGGTGAAAGTGGACAATAAATCACAAGATGGATAAAGATATTATATCCATTCTGCTCCAACCCCAGGCACGCGCGCACGATTCAGTTGCGGATACGGGCCATTGGGATTTACCGTGGAAGAAGAATATGGGGGTTAATTGGGCGCTTCGCGCCCAATTAACCCCCATATTTACTACCCACCACGGCAACTCCCACAGAACCGCGGATACTGGCTTCGATGAGCCATAGCAGTCAAGTATAATTAATTCAGCTTTCCGACAAGATTTATTTCAAGGTGCCCACCATCAATCCACTAACAACCGACGCAAGCAAGAAAATCCGCCTGCCTGCCCACCTTTTCTTCCTGATCATCGGCATAACCTTTGGGATCGTCTACTGTATTGCGATACCCTACGGGGCGGGTTTCGATGAGGAGACCCATGTCGTGCGCATTTTTGACATTGCCGCGATGCATTTTCTCCCCAATCGCAGTTCCCCCGAGGGCACGCCGGCCTATGGAGATTTTATTCTGAAGTCCTATCAGCGCCGGTATTTTTTGACTCCCGCCCAGGATTTGTTTCTCCCGGAAAATTTTAACCAGCCGATTAACCGGGAGGTAACCGTTGGCTTCCCAACCCGTTCAATTTATCCCCCGGTGATGTTTTTCCCGCAGGCCGTGTTGGCAAGGCTCTTCTGGCGCAAATACGACTTTCCCGTGGTGCCAATCGCCATCTTGATGCGCATGGCCGGCCTGGGGATGTATTTGCTCGGATCCTATCTCACCATCCGTCTCCTGCCGGCCGGGAAGTGGGTGTTCACCCTGCTGGCCCTCTCGCCCATGGCTCTTTTTCAGGCGGCCACATTGAATGGCGACGGTTTTACCAGCGCGGTAAGTTTCTTGTTGATCGGCCTGACATTGAACATCCAGGCCGACCCAGGCCCGCGCCTGCCGGTATGGAAAGCCTGGGCAGTGATTGGGGTCTGCCTGTTGTTGGGCACGGCCAAACCCAGCGGGGTGTTAATTCTTCCCCTATTATTTCTGCTGCCCATGAGCAAATTCCAATCCAAACCGCTGCGTGCGGCCGTTTGGGGCGCAGCCGCGCTGGCCATTCTTTTCATGGTTGGCTGGACCATCCTGGCGGTCCCGGGCTCGCATTTCTCCAATGGCGGGGGGCAAAGTATTGGCCAGCAAATGCAAAAAATCCTCTCCCAGCCGTTTGATTTTATTCTTACCTTCATCAAAGGGAATATTTTAGCCGCGGGGCGCTACTTCGAGGATTGGGTGGGGGTCTACGGGCATTGGGTAGGTTTCGTTCCACAGATCATTTACTGGCTATATCCCCTGGCACTGATCGCTGGGTTAGGGTTGGAACCACGGGGCGAATTGATTTCCCGCCGCACGCGCCTGTTCCTGGCGGGGCTGTTTGTGGTCTCATCGGCAGCCACCGCCATGCTGTACTATTACGCCAATTACACCCCAGGCGATTTGAGTATTTTTGGCCGCCAGGGGCGCTATTACATTCCCAACGCGCCTTTGTTATATCTTGCCCTGGCCGGGCTGTTTGCCCTGCCCGGCCGGTGGAGCGGGCGGGTGAAAACCGCGATGATCGCGTTGCTGGGATTAACCCTGGTCTTCTATACCTGGGGATTGGCGGCCACCTATTACAGCTACTGCGGCGCTTCAGTCTATACCGGGATGGGCTGCAGCCAGCCGGTTTACAAAAACCTGGATGTGGGGTCGGCGCCGGTGGCGGTGGTTAATCAACAAACCCCACTCACCCAAAGCATCCAAAGCGTTTGCGGCAACCTGACCACCGTTGAAATTTACCTGAAATCGCTGCCCGTTGAAAATGGCGCAAGGATAATTTTTACTTTGCGGAACAGCCAGGATGCGGTGATTGCATCCCAGGAATTTCAGGCGGGCAGCATCCACTCAAACGCGTATCTCATGCTGCAGGTGCCGCCTTATCCTGCCCAAAACGGGCCGGATTACCAGATTGACCTGCAAGCCGAACAGGTCGATGCGCCGCAAGGATTTGGCGTCGCCACCAGTGATTTAAATCATTATCGCGAAGGGGATTTATTCGTCGCGGGAACCCCTCAGGATACGGATATGATCTTCATGTACACCTGTTCATCCCCATGGCCATTCCAGCCCTAAACCTTGCGTTCCTCCGCGAGCGGTTGGCCGGTGCGCCGGAGGGTCATCCAAAGATATGACAGCCAACTCAAGCCACCAAACACCAGCATATACGCCAGGGTGAGCAAATGGGTGGCAAACCCCGAGGTGATCGCCAATTCCTTTGAAAGGCCCATCAAAATCATCCCGGTTGCCCAACCGGCTTCCTGGGTGCCAAAGTTGCCAAACGAGTTGATCGGCAGCACGCTGGCCAGCGCGGCAAAGGTTACGCTGACCACCGTGGCATAAAACGAGGGCGCCATGCCAAACCCGAACAGGATCACATGGAACACCAGGTAGTTAACCAGCCATTCCAGCAAGGCCAGCAGGATACCCTCGATCATCGTGAATGGGCGATATTGTTTGAGCGAAGATAAAAAGTTTCCCAGCGCATTCACCGATCGTTTCAGCACGGAGATGCGCTCAACCGGTCGAAGACGGCCCAGCAAAGCAACCACGGCCACATCCTGCCTGGATAGAAGTAGAATTCCGATCAAACCCGCCAGCAGCAGGCCAAAAAAGATGAGGATCGAGCGAAAATAGCCTGGAAATTCAGCCGGCAGGCGCGCGCCCAGGCTAATCAGCAGAAATAGCAAGGAGATCGCCAGCATATCCATCAGGCGAAGAACCATTAAAGACGAAAAACCTTGAGACAGGGTGGCGTCTTTTTCTCTTAACAAATATACGTAGCTGAATTCGCCTAATTTCATTGGCAGGAGCTGGCTGGCCAGGCTGGAAGCAAAGGTGAGCCTGAGGATTTTGATAAAGCGCATCCCCAGGCGGGTGTTAAGCCGGGCAAGCCGCACCGAGCGCAGGACGCCTTTTCCCAGGTAGATCAATGCCCCCAACAGTAAATATTGGGGCTTGATCGTCAAGATCAGGCTCACCAGGTCGCCAAATTCGATCTGGCGCAGGAGAAAATACAGCACCACCAGGCCCAGGCCAAAATAGACCAAACGCCAGGCCAGGGCGGGTTTTCGGGTGAAGACCTGGTTCATCAGCTAGGCCCGACCTAGTTGAATTTTTCTCGCCGCAGCGCGCTGACCTGGTCGCAAAGCAGCCCGAAGAAAAATGACTGTACCCCCAGAATGATCACCAGGGCGGCCAGAACGGGAAAGCCCAAACCGTTCAGGCTGGCTTTGAGGAATCCATACCCGCTGCCCAGCACAATGAAGATCACGCCAATCAAGCCGAAGAATTTCATCGGTTTGAACAGCAGCAAGATATGCAAGATGATCTGCAGGGTGCGGATACCATCCCGCAACTGCTTTACCGAGCTTTTTCCAACCCGCTGGTTGACCACGATGGGCACCGTCGCGCCGTAATGATCGCCCTCAACCATTAACAGGGTGGTTAAGGTGGACGCGCCAAATCCTTTGGGCAGCAGGTGAATGTAGTGCAGCAGGATATCGCGGCGGAAGCCCCTCAACCCGGAATTAAAATCCGGCACCACCCGCCCCACCGAAAAATAAACCGACTGCCGCAGCAGCCACTTGCCAAATTTGCGATTTGGGTCCTGAAAGGAGGCGCCGTCACGCACGCCGATGCAGTATTCCAAATGGTCCTCGATCAGCTTTTCAGCTACCGCGACCAAATCCTCCACCCGGTGCTGTCCATCCGAATCAAACCACAGGATATATTCTCTTTGCGCCGTTCGCGCCGCGGTTTTGATCACCGAGCCATAGCCTCGATTGAAGGGGTGCCGGATCAGCTTGACCCGGGCAAATTCCTTGACCAGCGCGCCGGTTTGGTCTGAAGAACCGTCATCCACCACAATCAGTTCGGCCCCGCGCAGCCGCGGTTCAGTCACCAAGGCCCGCAAAGTTTGGGCAATCACCGCGCCTTCGTTATAGGCCGGAATGATGACCGATATTCTTTCACCGAGATTTATCCCGCTCTGCGCCTGGCCCTCAACCAAATCCACCTCCCACACACAGCATAACCGACTGCTCAGCCCAAGCGGCCAATCGAAGCCCTTGAACACCCGGCAAAAACGATCCCGCTCGGGAAACGCGCATCGTTTCCCGAGCGGGGTTTGCTCCGCCTACCCCAGCAGCTCCTCGAGGCGGTCGACGTAGCCCGAGAGCACGCGGAAGGTCTGTTCGATCGGGCCGGGGACGGTCAGGTCCACCCCGGCCAGCTTGAGCGCATCTACCGGGTAGAGCGAATTGCCGGCCTTGAGGAAGGCGCGGTAATCATCCCGGGCAGAAGGACGGCCGCTGAGCAGGCCTTCGGCCAGGGCATGCGCGCCGGCGATGCCGGTGGTGTACTGGTAGGCGTAGAAATTGCTGTACAGGTGGGTGGAGAACTGGGTCCACAGGCAGCCGTCCCGCTCGCGATCCACGTTCACGTTTGGGCCATAACCCGCCTGGAGCAGATCCGCCATAAAGCCATTCATCACATCGGCAGTCAGGGCTTCGCCACGCTCGACGCGCTGGTGCATCTCCAGGTCGAACATGGCCAGCACCGGCATGGTAAAGAAATAGCGATAGAAGTTGGACATGGCTTCGAGCAGCACGGCCAACTGGAAATCACGGTCGGTGCGGGTTTGCAGCAGGTGCGCGCGGACCATCGCCTGGTGGAAATTCGAAGCCACCTCGGCCACAAACAGGCTGTAGCGTGAATAGACGTACGGCTGGGTCTGCCCGGTGTAATAGGAATGCATCGAGTGACCCAATTCGTGGGCCAGGGTGCTCAGCCCGAAGATGCTGTGGTCGTAACTCATCATGATGAAGGGATGGGTGCCTTTGATCCCGGATGAAAAAGCGCCAAAGCGCTTGCCCTTGTTCATCACACTGTCCACCCAGCGTTCCTGGGTGGCGCCTTTACGCAGGATGGCCACATAATCCTCGCCCAGGGGGGCCAGGCCGTCCCCAATCCACTCCACCGCCTGTTCGTAGGGAATATCCATGCCCTTCTCGCCCAGAGTGGCGTAGGTGTCGTAGACCGCCAATTTCTTCAAGCCCAGCGCGCGGCGGCGCAGATCCCAATAGCGGTGCCAGACCGGCTGGTTGGCTTTGAAGGTCTCGATCACGTTATGAAAAACGCTCACCGGGATGGTGTTGGCCAGCATGGCGGCCTCCAGCGCGGATGAATAATTGCGCGCCCGGGCGGCAAAAACGTCCTGCTTGATCCCGGCGGCCAGGCAGTTAGCCATCGTGTTTTTATAGGCCAGGTGGGCGTCGGCATAGCTTTGCCAGCCGCTGCGGCGCAGCGTGCGGTCCGGCGAGGCATACAGGCTGCGCATCTTGCTGTGGGTCACTTCCACCGGCTGGGTGGAGCCGCTGGCATGCGCGGGTTTGAAGGTCAGGTCGGCGTTGGCCAGGATGCCGTGAGTGGCCGAGGAGGTCTGGAATGGTTCGGACAGCTGGCTGAGCAGTTCCTCCACCTCGCCCGAACGCACGTGCTGGGCGCGAAGCTCAAGCTTGTCGAAATGATGGGCGTACCCCGCCAGGGCAGGGTATTCGCGGGTCCACTGGCGCAGGCGCTCAAAGCCAATGGCCATCAATTCGGGCTCTTCGAAGGCTGCGGCGGCGCTGGCACGGGCCATCAGACCGCCCGCGCGGCTGCTCAAGGCAGCAAAGGCCTGGTCGGTGGCGTCCACGGCGGCGTTCAGACGGGCGTACATGGCCACTTTCATCAACTGCTGGCGCAGCGCCAGGTTGGTTTGCAGCCATTCGACCAGGACGGCCGGGCCTTCGCTCAGGCGGCCCTGAAAAGCCTGCAGCCCCGGCAGGGCGGCATCGACTTCCGCGAAAGCTTTTTCCCAGGCATTGGTGTCCGAAAAGAGACTGGCGATATCCCAGGTGTACTGCAGAGGTACATCCTGGCGAGCAGGTAAAGCATCCATGAATATGAAACCTCCAGAGGAATGGTTAGTGAAATTATACTCTCGACGGGTGAAACGGTCTGCCGGCGGTCAGCCGCCAACGCGGTAGGGACCAAAGCGGGGCAAACGGTCAGGAGTGGTGCGCGCCAGGCGATCGCTGCGCGGGCTGAGCAGGTAGAGACCGCCACGGCGGTGGAGAACAGGGATGCGCCGGCGCAAGGCGCTGAAATGAGCGCGCATTTGCTCGGAGTGCACCACGTAGTTTTCGTATTCGTCCGGCCAGGCGGCGAAGAGGGCATCGAAGGCCTCGACAAATTCGCGGCGGTAGTCGTCGCTGACCAGCCCCAGGTTGCTGAGCACCCAGCATACGGGCTCGAATTCCCACTCGTAGGCCAGGCCAATAAAGCGGTCATCCGCGGTGATATACGGAAAGAAAGGAAACTGGCGGCAGCTCAGCGCGCGGTAGGGCCGCTGGCAGCGCGCCGGGCCTTTACAGGCCAGCAGCAGCATCGAAGCGGGGGTGGCGGCGAGCAGTGCGTCGGGGTCAGCCGCGCCATCCTCGCACTCATCTCCGCGCCAGGCGCGCCACAAATCGGTGTTGGCCCGCAGGTAGGTCCATTCGGGATGGTAAGCGGCGGGCACGGCCTGGCAGATATCGCAGCAGAAGGGTTTGCCGCTGGGATTGTGCGGGGCGCAGCGCTGACCGCAGTCGATGCCCATCACCGGGGCATTAAAACGGTCATATAAACGGCGCACGTTGAGCACGGGCGGCTGATCGCTGCTGGTGAGGCATTGAAAACAGGGGACCGGCTAGGTGATCAGCCACCCTGCCCGCCGGCCTTCCCGCTGTCCGCCAGTTTGCGCAAACCGGCCAAAAATGCGTCCAAGATCTCCATCTGGTCGTTGTTCAAATCCTCTCCCAGGCGGGTGCGCAGCGCAGAGAGAGCCGCCGCGCGATCTCCGCCGGCGTGCAGCACCGCATCGCCGATCATGCGTAATTGCTGGGTGTCGGCAATGACCTCCTGGCGAGAGAGCAGCGCGTCGGTATGCCCGCCGAAGAAGTGCTCGGCATCGAAACCGAGCAGAGTGTCGATCAGCGGGTAGAGTTTGGCGGCGCTGTAGCTGGGCGCGCCGGAATAATAATCCTCACTGAGGCAGTCACCGAAAAACAGGATTTTATCCTGCGGAACATAGACCACGCTGGAATTGGGCGAATGGTCGCCGCCAACGTTGACGATCTGGCAGGTCACCCCGCCCAGGTCCAACTCCACCTGGGCGCTAAAACTGATCTCGGGCACCTTGATCACCAATCCCCTGCGGTCGGGGAGTTCCTTTTTGATGTTGTCGCGGCAGAAGGCGATTTCTTCACCGCTGGCCACCCGCGCGTCCAGGGCCTTATCGCCCCAATCCAGCCCGGCGAGGTGGGCAACGATGCGGCGGGTCTCCTGGTGGGCAATGGTGAGCAGGTCGAGGGTCTGCGCGCCAAAAATATGGTCCCAGTGCCAGTGGGTCAAGACCAGGTATTGGGGCGGGGGCAGCGCCAGCCCGGCCAGCTGGTCCAAAAGCAGCTCCGCGTGGGCGGGCGAATTGCCGGCATCCACAATCAAGCTGGCGTGCGCCCCGGAAACCACCCCCAGCACGGGCCGGTCGGTGGCGGGATCGGGCGACAGCCAACGGACGTGCTCGCCCGCGCGGTGGAGGAGTGTAGGCTGGGTTTCAGTCATTCGAGTGCTTTCCAATCTCGGCATCCGTTGGTCGGATATTCGCAGGCTGCCGCCCGGCGGCCAGGCCGGCCAGGGCCCCGCTGCTGAAGGCATACTGCAGGTTGTAGCCGCCGCAGGGACCGACCACGTCCAGGGTTTCACCGGTGAGGTACAGCCCGGCGGCGCGGCGCGACTGGAGCGTGCGCGGGTCTACCTCGGCCACCGGCACCCCACCCGCGCTCACCTGGCAAAATTCAAAATCGCGCACACCCTTGACCGCCAGGCGGGTATCGCGGAGCTGTTGAACCAGCCGCTCGAGGGCGGCCGGAGCCGCCTGGTTGAGGGGCGCATCCTCACCAAAACCGGCCAGCTTGAGGTAGAGGGCGGCTACTTTAGGTGGGAAAAAAGCTTCCAGCAGCAGCCGCACCGGCAGGGCCGTGGCGCGTTTGCGGTCCAGCAATTCGTCAAACTCGGCCTGGCAAAATTCCAGCAGGTTCAGACCCAGGCTGAGAGTGGCGCCCGGGCGAGCCGAGATGTGGTGGCTGAGATCCATCACCGCCGGGCCGTTGAGCCCCCATTCGGTGAAGATCAGGTTGCCGGCGGTATGCTCCAGGCACTGCCCGGCCTGCCACAGGCTGACGCCTACATCCAGGCGCACCCCCTGCAGGGCAGCCAGCGCACCCAGATCCGCCAGCACCGGCGCCAGGGCGGGGCGCTTTGGCATCAGAGTGTGGCCGAGGCGCTCAAGCAGGGGGAACAACTCGCCGCGTGAGCCAAGCGCCGGGTAGGCCTTGCCGCCGGCAGAAACGATCACTCGCTCAAACAGGGTCTCCTGTTTTCCGTCCGCTCCCTGGGTGGTGAGCGCGTATCCGCCGTTGCGCCGTTCGAGCCCGCTCACCTGGGTGGAGCAAACCAGCCGCACCCCGGCGATGCGCAGCGCACCGGCAAAAGCATCCACCACACTTTGGGCCGAATTGGAGCGGGGATAATACCAGCCGTCGGCGGTGGCGACCACCGGCACGCCGATCTCGGCCAGCATTTCCAGCAATTGGCTGACCCCGAATTGGGTCAAAAGGGTTTCCAGCCAGGCCGGGTCGGCGCAGGCGTACTTGCCGGCAGCCGCCGAGGCGTTGGTGATGTTGCAGCGGCCGCTGCCCGTCACCAGCAGTTTACGCCCGGGGATGGCATTGCGCTCATACAGAGTCACCGGCGTGCCCTGCCAGGCGGCCTGGAGGGCTGCCGCCATTCCCGATGCACCTGCGCCAATCACCGCGATTGCCATGCGTCCGATTATACCCTCGCCGCGCCGCTGACTGCCTGCCGCCGGCAGCTCACTTTTTCAACCCGGCCAGCCCCAGCAGGTCCAGGCAGTTCCACACGCCGGTCAACCGGCACCAGCGCGCCACCAGCGTGCGCCCGGCGGGGGTCATCCAATCCTGTTCGAGCGCGGCGTGGCAGAGCGGCCCCTGGCCGGGGCGGTCGTGGTGGCAGAAGCGGCACTCCAGGGGCTGCAGACCGCTGGCATACAGCTCGCACAGCCCATCCCGCAGGAAATTGCAGCCGCGCCCGGCGTAGGGATTGGCGGCCAGGCCGCCCTCGCAGCCCGGAAAGGCAGGGGACAGCACGCCAAAGGAGCGGTCCGGTGAGATTTCAAGCATCATGCGCCCGCCCAGCCCGGCGTTGAGCGCGCGCAGGGCCTCCGCCGCCGACCACCAGCCCGGGCGCCGGCAAAACCCCCGGCAAATTTCACAGTCACACGGCTCGGACGGCGGGAAGCGCCGGGCAAGAGCAGCCGCTCTTTTGGCCGGATGTGCAGGCATAGATCACCTTCTTTGACTATCACTCCTGGCGAAGGATCATCCCCTCTATTATAGACCGGGCGGCAAAACCGGTCGCCCGCTGGATCGTATCAACGGATGGACCCGGCCCAGCGATTGGCCCTTGACAGGCGCCTTGGGCGAGTTATAATATGACTGACCGGTCATATGACCGGTCAGTCATACCGCCACCTGGATGGAGCAAGCTTATGCCATTTCCGACCTTTTTTAACCTCCCCGAGGAGAAGCGTGCCCTGATCCTGGACTGCGCTATCCAGGAATTTGCGTACAAGGATTATGACAGCGCCTCGCTATCGCAGATCGTGGCCCGCGCCGGGATTGCCAAAGGCAGCATTTACCAGTATTTCACCGACAAAAGCGACCTGTACCGCTACCTGCTGGAGCTGGCCATGCAGAAAAAAGCGGAAATGCTCGCCGCGGCCCAGCCCGCCGGCCCTGACGCGCGCCTGTTCGAAACCATGCGCTGGCTGTTTCAAGAAATGGCTAAATTTGAACTGCGCTATCCGCTGCTGGCCAGGATTGGCTACCGTGCCACCTACGGCAAGAGCCCGCTCCCGGACGAAATTCTCGCCCAGGGCAAGCAAGCCACGGCGAAATTCTTCCAGGACCTGGTTGAGCGCGGCAAGCACAACGGCGAAATCAAGGTGGAGGTCGATTCGGCCAGTGCCGCGTTTATTTTCTCGGCGATATTCACCCAACTGGGCGATTTTTTAGCCGCGCGCGCGGGGATCACCCCCGCAGAGATTGGCCGCGAGGGCACCTACCCGCTGCATGCCCCGCAGATCCAGGAATCCTTTGACCAGCTCATGGCCATTTTACAGTTCGGTCTTTCAAAGCAGCCCGGCCAACCGGGTGAGGAGCAGATACGATGACCTACCAGCTTGATGGAAAAACAATGATCGTCACCGGCGCCAACGCGGGTATCGGCAAAGCCGCCGCCACCCAACTGGCGGCCCAGGGCGCCACTGTAATCCTCGCCTGCCGTTCGCTCGAACGCGGGCAAAAAGCCCTCGAGGCGATTAGATCCGCCGCCAACAGCGAGAAAGTGGATCTGCTGCAGGTGGACATGGCCCTGCAATCCTCGATCCGCAGCTTCGCGGAGGAGTTCAATCGCCGCTACACCCGCCTGGATGTGCTGATCCACAACGCGGCCAACTTCGACCATACCCTCAAACAGGCCACCCTGACCCCGGATGGCGTCGAAACGATCTTCGCCACCAACCATGTGGGCGTGTTCCTGATGACCCACCTGCTGCTGGACGCGCTCAAGGCCGGCGCTCCCAGCCGGATCATCACCGTGGCGTCCAAGGGATTGGTGACCTACCCGAACCTGGATATCGAGTTTGACAACCTGGCCGGGGAACGCAAATTCAACACCCAACACGCCTACTACCACTCCAAACAGGCCCAGGTGATGTTTACCTACGCGCTGGCCGAGCGCCTGAAAGGCCAGGGAGTGACGGTGAACTGCGTGCGGGTGACCAACGTAGCCATCCCCGATGAGCGCCTCAGCCACCTGCCCGGCTGGCTGTTGAAGATCTACCAGCTCAAACGCCGCATGGCGATCACCCCCGAACGCCAGGCCGAGACCTACATGTACCTGGCCGCCGATCCGGCCGTCGCGGAGATCAGCGGCGGGTATTGGGATGAAAACAACCGCCAGGTGCGCTCCAATGGCAAATCCTACAACCGCGAAACCTGGCAGCGCCTGTGGCAGGTGACCGAAAAGCTGGCCGGCCTGCGCGCCTGAGCCAGGGTACCGGCTTTGGCGCGAAGAGCTCCCCACAAAATCAAACTGAATTCGCCTCTCTCGGCAGCCACACAACAGACCCTGCCGGCGCCCAGCGGACAAACAATGCCCATGGGCGCCGGTTATTTTAAGGTTGGGGAAGTGGTGATGAATTGATAGGGAGTCTAATTTGGATATATTTGATTTATTAAATCCAGAATGTTATACTCATAAGAAGCTCTTTTGTTGTTCATGGAGAAAAATCATATGGACGGGAAGAAAAAATCATCCCAGGCAGCTCCCCGCGTACCGTTGGGGGGCGATTATTGGCAGGCCGACCCGGGCGTTCCGCTGTGGGGCTTCGCTGACACGCATGCTCACCTGATGGCCCACCTGGCATTTGGCGGCGAGGCGTTTTGGGGCGAACCTTACGACCCCAGTCACGACGATGAAGCCGGCATGGAACACGCCCTGCGCTCCTGCGAGCCGATCCACGGCGGGCTGATGGATGTCAACCCGGAGTTTGGCCACCCGGCCGCGGGCGGCTGGCCGGAGTTCATCGTCTGGCCGCGCTTTACCACCATCGTTCACCAGCAGGCGTATATTGCCTGGATCTACCGCGCCTACCAGGGTGGGCTGCGCCTGATCACCTGCCTGGCGGTCAACAATGAGCTGCTGGCCACCAAAACCAGCCCCGAGGCGCCGCACGACGACAAGCATGCCATCCAGATCCAGACCGCGGCAATGAAAGAAATGGCCGACTACATCAACGAGCAGGCCGGCGGTCCGGGTAAAGGCTGGCTGCAGATGGTCTACTCTGCTGAAGAAGCCCGCAAGGTGATCAGTGAGAACAAGCTGGCCGTGATCCTGGGGGTCGAGGTCGATTCGCTGGGCAACTGGCGCAAGGTTGACGATCTCGACCAACTCACCGGCGGCGACCCTGAAATCGCCAGGGGGCTGCTGGGCAAAGAGTTGGATTGGCTCTACTCACTGGGTGTGCGCCAGATCACCCCCATCCACCTGACCAATAACGCTTTCGGCGGCACCGCCATTTACCTGCGCTTCCTGGAAACCGTCAATATGTTCGTCACCGGCGAGCGCTGGGACGTGGAAGACGCCTGGCAGACCGGGGTGCGCTACCGCCTGGACTTCGATGGCGACGACCTGGTCGACGACCTTGAACGGGTTTTGGCCATTTCGGGCAAGCGTCTGAAGAAGATGCACCGCCGCACGCTGGTGGATCACATCCCCGGCATCCACAATTTAGTGGAAGCCGGCGAGGTGGTCAAATCGCCGGGCGGGCACGCCAACACGCGCGGTTTGAATATGTACGGGCGCATCCTGCTGGAAGAGTTGATGGCGCGCGGGATGATCATCGACGTGGACCACATGTCGGAAAAGGCGACCGACAGCGCCCTGACGATTGCCGAAAAAAGGGCATACCCGGTGATCTGCTCGCACACCTGGTTCCGCGACCTGCTCTACAGCGCCGACACAGAATTTGACCACGTCAAACATGAAACTTACGGCACCAGCGACGTGCACAAAGTGGCCCACGAAGCCGGGAAACGCGGCGACCAGATCGAGCGCATCGGCAAGCTGGGCGGGCTGGTCTCGCCGATCATCAACCAGGGCGACATCGCCGGGTTGAAACGCTGCATGCCCGAGCTGGCCCCAAAAGTGCCCGAACCCAGCGCCGGCTCCAGCACCTCTTGGGCGCAGGCCTACCTGTATGCCGTGGCGAAGATGGGCGGGCGTGGGGTGGCCATTGGCACGGATGTCAACGGCGCGGCCGGGCTGCCCTGCCCGCGCTTTGGCCCGTTTGCCTCCTACGGGATCAACGAAGACGACCGGCGCATCGACCAGCGGCGCGGCGAAATCGAGCGGCAGAGCAACGGGGTAGCCTATAACGAACCCATCCGCGATTACCGCTGGCACCGCTTCGAAAGCAGCCTGGCGGGCGGCTACACCGACGAGGAAGAGGATATCTGGCAGGCCATCGCCCAATATGTAGCCGGTTACAACCCCTGGATCCACAAGCATCCCGAGACGGATTTTCCCGAACCAACCGTCAAACAAATGCTCTTGCGCATGAAAATCGTGCACGACCAGGTATTTGTGGATAACGTCACCCAGGGGTTCTGGGCCGCCGACCTGAAGATCAAAGTGGATGACAGGCAGGTGGAGGAGTGGCCCACCGAACAGCGCGCGGCCTATTTTGCACGCAGGGGCATGGTGGAGCTCGGGCAGAAAGAGCATGGCAAACTGGTCGAGCTGATCGGGCGGATCAAAGCCATTTGGGACAAATGGGAGCAGATGAGCGGCGATAATCCGCCGCTGGTGCGGGATAAAGCCGGGCCGCGGCGCGACTACGACATCAACATTGACGGCATGGCCCATTTTGGCATGCTGCCCGACTTCCTGCAGGACGTGCGCAACGTGGGCCTGACCCCCGAAGACCTGGCTCCGCTGTTCCGCTCGGCGTATGACTATATCCAAATGTGGGAAACCTGCGAGAAAAAAGCCGAAAAGAAACATGAGCAACCGCAATCCTGACCCAATTCAAACCCAGGGAGGGAAGCATGAGCCTGGATTCGTTCTACGCGATTTTGTCTGGGATTTGTTTTGCCCTGACCGGTCTGTGGTGGACGGTGGTAGAAGGGCGCAAGGATTGGCTGGCCAACCCCGAAATGCGCAGCCTGGCAGGCGGGGTGTACGCCTCCTTCCTGATCCCCGGGGTGATGTCGCTGGGGGCGCAAATCGGGGGTGAGAACAAGCTGGTGTGGCGCTCGGTCTTCGTCATCGCCGCCGTGCTGGGCATGTTTTTCACCACTCGCCTGCTCACCCGCATCCTCAAAACGGGGAAAGGCGGGGGCTTTGCCCGCAGCCGCTGGCTGGTGATCCTGCTGTATGTGGTGGTGCTGGTGCTGGGGGTGCGGCCCGAACTGGCCGCGCCCAGCGGTCTGGCGCCCATCCAGGTGGAAGCCTTTTTGCTGTGCATCATCATCCTGATGGGCCATGGGCTGGCCTGGGAGATGATGACCCTCGCCCCGGAATAAACCATCGAAAAACTGGTGAGATCAGCTCGCCAGTTTTTCGAAAGCCTGGGCCACAAAGCGCTCGAAGGCTATGCGCAGGGCGTGCGCGCTGATGTCCGCCCGGCCTACGGGCGGGTAGAAGGCCGCCCACCCTTCCAGGTCATCGCCTGCCAGGCGGATGAAGCGCAGCGCAGCCCACAGGTCCCAATACGGCAGCGCGGCGGCATCCAGCGGATTCTCGACCCAATAGCGAGCCGTAAACGCTTCCACAGCGGCCGCGCCAAAGATGCAGGCCAGGTCCAGGCGCGTGATCGCCAGGTCGCTGAGCGGGTCGCCCAGGCGGGCATCTTCCCAATCGATCACCGCGGCGATGCGGCCGTCCCGCCACAAGAGGTTGCCCGGCCAGAAATCGCCGTGCAGCAAGGCAGGCGCGGCGGGCGGCGGCAGGGGCCAGGCCGCGGCCAGCGCGGCGCGGATGCGCTCCTCACCCAGGCGGCGGTTAAGATGGGCGGGCGCCTGGCCAAGGCCTTCGGATGGAACCTCCACCTTCGCCCCCAGCCCGGCAGAGTCCAACCCCGCGACCGGCGCCCGGTGGATGCGCGCCATGTGGGCGGCCATCTCGGCGGTGAAAGCACCCAGATCGTCGGTGGCATACTCGGGCCGGCCTTCGATATATGCGATGACCAGGTAGGGGGCGGGGAAGATTTCAGCGGAGCAATCCAGCAGGCAGGGCGCCGGGACGGGCAGCCCGCGGGCCTGCAGCGCAGCCAGCAGGTTGAATTCGTCCTCGGCCGCGGATGGGCGCTGGGCGAGGACAGTATTGCTCGGCCGGCGCAGGATATACGCCCGGACTGCCCCGGCCGAATCGCGCAGCTCGAAGGCGGTCATGCCGGCGGAGATGCCTCCACTGAGCGGCCAGGCGCGCAGCAGCTGCCCGCCGGGCGCCATTTTTTGCGCCAGACGCCGCAAGCGAGCATCCTCCGGGGTGGCGATCATGCGGCAGGCGGGGCCTTGCGTTGGACCAGGTCAAACTGATTGCCGTACAGATCCTCGAAAATCACCCGCGTGCCAAAGGCCTCCTCGCGCGGCTCATCGATAAAGCGCACGCCCGCGGCTTGATAGGCGCGGTAATCCCGCCAGAAATCGTCGGTGTCGATGAACAAAAATACGCGCCCGCCGCTCTGGTTGCCAAGCGCATCCAGCTGGCGCGGGGATGCGGCTCGCGCCAAAAGCAGGCGGCAGCCGCGCTCACCCGGTGGGGCCACCACTACCCAGCGCTTGCCCTCGCCCATCGGGCTGTCTTCCAGCAGGGCAAACCCCAGTTTTTGAATATAAAACCCGAGGGCTTCATCATAATCCCGCACCAGCAGGGCAACCTGGGCAATTCGCTGCGGCATCCGGCCTCCTTCCATCCCACCGGCTCAGGGTGCACGTTGGCTAAAACGACAGCCGCCGCGACCTTCACCGTTCCAGCAGGGTTTTGATCCCGTCCAGCGCGGTCTGCCAGAACTTTGAATTCTGCACCTGTTCTTCCACACTGGCGTTATGATCCTGGGTGATGGTCAGCAGGGTGGCGTGGTCGCCGTCGGGGGTGAGCTCGTAACTGACCTTATGATAATTCTCGGGCAGATCCGGCGTACCCGATAGGGGCGACCAGTGGGTGACGAGCAAAAAGTTGGGTGGGTCGGCTTTGAGCACCTCACCCTTATCTTTATAATCCTTGCCCTGGTACGTTCCCTTATAGACAATCGGGCTGCCCGGCTTCCAATCGGTGATGATCTCAGCTCCAAACAGATACTGCTTGATCATCTCGGGGTCGGTGAGAGCATCCCACACCTTGACCGCGGGGGCGCGGATGTGCACAGCAGCTTTGGCAATCAGGTCATTATCCATGGGTCTTGGCTCCTCTTGAAAGCGAATTTGCGCGGCTACGTAATTTTCTGGCTAGATAGACGATCTGCCTGTTGGGCTCGCTTTGATATACACAAATCAGCGAGCTTGCATCCATCCTTCAACCCAACCTACGAAGAATCGGATAGCCAACGTATTTGGCGAGAAAACCACTAAGGCTGGTGGATCTGGATATAGTTACCACAGGTGTCATCAAAAACCGCCAGGGTACCCCACTGGCTCTGGGTAGGCTCTTGCTGAAAAACCACGCCCAGTTTCTTGAGACGTTCATATTCCTGCTGTACATTCTCCACCCCCAGGACGATGGCGGGCAGGCCCTGCTGGTAGATGGCTTCATGGAAGGTCTTGCCAACCGGGTTATCCGTGGGTTCAAGCAGCAGCGCGGTGCCTTGCGGGTCTTCAGGCGAGACGACAATCGCCATGTTAGCCTCGGGGATAAAGGTATGGCTGAGAAAACCGAGGGTTTCGGTATAAAACTTATAGGCTTCGACCGGGCTGTTGACCAGCACACTGGTAAGTGCAATTTTCATTTTTCCTCCATTGCTTATATTACCGCTTAAGATCCTGGTATATTAGAACATAAATTCTGGATTGTCAAGGTCTGTGGGCCGCATAGATATGGCTTTTTCAAGAAATTGTCAGACAAGCCCCTCCCCTGGCCCCTCCTCGAAACGGGGCGGGGAAATAAAGATTTGAGGGTGCAGACGCCGTAAAACGGCGTCTGCACCCTCAAACTCCCTCTTTGACCTCTGTCCCGCCGGAGATGGATCCAAATTGGCATTTGTCAAGCTTTCTTGAGAACGCCCTGGCCGCATAGATCAGGGTGGGCAGCCCGTCGCCGGCGATGCCATCCACTTCTTTCTCCAGGGTCATGCCGATTTTCTCGGCCACCCGGCGCGAGGCGAGGTTATCCGGATCGATCAAGCTGACCAGGCGCGGATAGTTCAGCCGGTCAAATCCGTAATCCAGGATGGCCCGCGCGGCCTCGGTAGCCAGGCCCTGCCCCCAAAACTCGCGGGCCAGGGTATAGGCCACTTCCACTTCTTCGTGGTCATCGATACTCCAGGGCAGCAGCCCGCAGCGCCCGATAAACCTGCCGGTCGCTTTGTCAATGGTTGCCCACAGACCCAGCTGCGGGAACCGCGGGTGGCCGTGCCGGTGCCATTCCAATTCTTCCCGGGCTTCCTGAAAACTACGCGGCGCATCCGGGATGTAACGCGTGATTTCGGGATCGCAGTACAGCGCCCACAACGCCTCCAGATCCTCGATAACCTGGCGCCGGAGCAGTAAACGGGGGGTTTCAAGAATGAGCATGCTTAGAGGCGTCCAACCCCAAAAATTAGTTTCTCGCGGTCGACCGGCACGGGTCCGCGCACAGCCAGGCTGATATCGATACGCGGCATCAAGACCGGCGCCCGGGGGATCAGCCGGCGGGACGGGTCGCGAGGATCGAGAGACACGACAATGGTTGTGGCCAGATCTTTCAGCTCCCAATGCAGGCATTCCCAAAGATAGCGGGCAATTTTAGTCCCACCAGACTGGCACCAGAAGGTTATCACGGAAGCATCGCGGATGACAAGGTCGCGCGGCAGGAGGGGCGCTACACGGTTGAGCATACGCAAGGGAAGCGGGAGATGAACAAAGCGGTCCGATTTCAACAGACCGCGCAGCCAGATTTTTGCTCCGGCCAGCAGACTGCCGCGGCTGTCGACCACGGCAAAAAAGCGGTAAGGCCGTTGTTCTTCAACGACCAACCCGGCGGCATGAGCGATGGAATGCGCATCGTCGGGCGCAAAAAAGTTTTGATCTCGATAATAAGCGTTCTGTTTGAGCGCGAATTCGGCGAATTCACCGGGGGCAAGTTCGCGCGCGCTCATCCCGCCCATGGATGCGGGCGGGCGCCGGGTGTGTATGGGCAGGAATAAGGGCCGGAAGGCGCTGTCGATGAACTCCCGGCACCATTTGGCCGCGACCGCGTGCGAGGCGGCGTTGCTGCGCAGCATGCCGGTTGCGATTACGCAGCGCTCGCCAAATGCCTCCCGGGCCTGCTGGATGCGCCACTGGGCGATGCGTAAGCCCAACCCCTGCCCGCGAAAATCCTTGTGGACTTTGAGCCCATCCAAAAAGGCCAGCGGCAGGATTTCGCCGTTGAACTGCGCCTGGGTGAAACGCACCGTTCCTACCCCGATCAGCCCATCAACCCCGGCGCACTCGACGCCCACCCCCAGCGTGGCGTTTTCGACGCCAAAGATCAAGGCGGAATAGGTATCCACCAGGAAGCTGGTGACCATTTCCCCGTCGAAGTCAACGATTAATTTGTCCAGGGCGGGGCCGTCGGAGGGTTGCAAAGCCCGCAGGTTGAATTTATCGCCAGGCATAAGCTGATCTATCCTTATCCATTGAATTAAAAGGGTTAAACACCATCAAGGCCGTGATCACCAGGGTGGCGGCTTCTTCGAAGTGGTGGGCCAGAGCCAGGCGTGGATCATCCAAAGCCGCGCGCAGTTCGGCGGTGATTTGGCCCGCAGCCAGAGCGCCTTGCAGAATCACGGCCAGCTTTTTGTTGTGGGGCACGAACACGCTGAAGACAATCACCAGGACGCAAACCAGGAGAATGTTGGCGGCCAGCAGCCAGTTGGCGGATGATCCTTGCAGGAACCCAAAGATCGGCTGCCGACCAATCAACGCCAGCACGACCCCAAATACCAGGGTGGCGTTGCTGCCCGGGATCACCATGAGGCGGTCCAGCCGGCCGGCGAGGTGGGTGAGCGGGGCTACCAGCCGGACGTCCGCCTGATTTTTCGCCATTCTGCGCACCAGTTGGCGCGCAAACATGCCCCCGATCATCATGATCACCGAGAGGATGTGGAAGTACTTGACCAGCAGGTACCAATTCATGCGGTCTCCTCGCCTGATTTTGTCGCCGGGCAGATTGCGGTGTAGCCCGGTTTGAAACCAGCCATGCTGTGCAGGTCGAAAAACCGCCCTACCCGTTGTCATGCACTCAACGCCAGCTCGATGGCCTGGTCCATGGCCAGCCCATACCCTTCGGTCCACAGCCTGTCAAATTCCTGCTCGCCCAGCAGCGAGCGCAGTTGAGCCAATACCTGGGCGGTCTCTTTTTCCTCTGGCTCGGTCCGGTGTGATTCGATCAGCTCGCGCAGAGCCTGCCCCGCGGCAAATAGTTTCACCGCGGTGTGCGGGTTTTCATCCGCATGGGCGAGAAAGCCAAAACATTCCAACTGGTGCGAAATTGCCGGGCGGTTGCCCAGATCTTGAAATCCTTGGATCGTATCGCGGTAAAGCTTCCTGGCCTGGGCCAGGTCGCCGGTGTGCCGCGCGATGTGGCCCAGCTCGCTTAACATCACCCGTTGAAAGCTGAGGTTGCGGATGCGCTCAAACACGTCCAGGCCGTATTCAAAATATTGTTTGGCAGGGGCATAATTGCCGTGAAAGCTCTCATCCATGCCCATCGCCATGAAAAACATCCCGGACTGGAATGAAGGCGGTAAATCCTGGATGATCTGCTTGAGGTGGTGAAGATACCTGTCTTTTGCCTGGAGATCGTGATCGTGGTCGGCAATCCTGGCCATATTGAGATACGCCATACCTGCCCCCCAACGATCCTCGACCACTTCGGTAAACAGGCGGTAGCCTTCCTGCGCGGCCTGGGTTGTGCCGGGCGCGTTGACGAACTGTCCGGCGGTGTAATACATTTCCAGGCAGTACCCCAGGAGCAGCGTATCCCCGGCGGAGCGTGAGATATCGATGGCCTCCTGCAGATTGCGGACCGCCCGTTGGGTATTGCCGAGTCCCAGGTCGATAATACTCTGGGCAAACAATGCCCTGGCGAGTAATCGCTGGCGGTGGTGGGCATCGCCCTCCCCGGGCGGAGCAGCCTTAGCCCGTTGGATCGCCAGGTCGCAGATCGCGGCGCCCTCGGCCTCATTGCCGATCCAGCCCGAGCCAACGCAAAAACTGGCGGCGAGATGCAGCACTCTATCTATATCCTGGGAATCCAGGCCCCAATTAATCGCCGAGCGCAGGTTCTCCAGCTCGCTATCCACGCGGTCACGCCAGGCGGCCTGCTCTCCAGTGCGGAAAGCGGCCCATACCCCTTCCGAAAATTGATCAAAATAAGCAAAGTGGCGCTCGCGGATCTCGGTGGCCTGCCCGGCATCCAATAATTTCTCGCGGGCATACTGGCGGATCGTCTCGAGCAGCAGGTAGCGCATCTCGCTGCCGCTTACCTCGCTCATCACCAGAGATTTGTTGACCAGCTGTTGGAGATGGTCGAGAACGTCCACCGACCCCGTCACCGCCTCAAGGGCGTCCAGGGTAGCCCCGCCCATAAAAATAGAGGCGCAGCGCAGCAAATACTTTTCACCCTCGGTGAGCAAATCGTAGCTCCAATCAATTAACGCGCGTAAGGTTTGCTGGCGCGGCAGGGCCGTACGGCTGCCGCCCACCAGCAGGCGAAACCGGTCATCCAGGCGCGCCGCGATTTGCTCCGGGGTCAGCAGGCCGGCGCGCGCCGCGGCCAGCTCGATCGCCAGGGGGATGCCGTCGAGACGCGCGCAAATCATGGCGACAGCAGGCTGGTTGGCGTCGGTCAGGGCAAACCTGGAATTCGCCGCGCGGGCGCGTTCCTCAAACAGCCAGGTAGATTCGGCGGTCGCCAGTGAGGGGATCCGGTAGGCCATTTCACCGGCAATACCCAGGGCTTCGCGGCTGCTGGCGAGGATCTTCAGCCGCGGGCATTGGCGCAGCCAATCATCGCTCAGGCGGGCGCAGGCATCGATCAGATGCTCGCAGTTATCCAGCAGCAAAAGCAACTGCTTATCGCGCAGATAATCATTGAGCTGGGCGGTCAGCGAGGTGAAGGGCAGTTCCTGCAAGCCAAACATGTGGGCGACGGCCGGAATGATTTGCGCCGGGTCGGCCAGGGGAGCGAGCTCAGCCAACCAGACCCCGTGAGTAAAAGCACTCAGTTCTTGCGCGCCAACCTCCAGGGCAAGGCGGGTCTTGCCCGTGCCACCCGAACCGGTCAGGGTTACCAGCCGGGCCGCGGCGAGCAGCCCGCGGATCTCGGCCATCTCTTTTTCGCGGCCGACAAAAGAGGTCAGTTGAACCGGCAGGTTGTTCGGGAACGAATCGATGGAAGGCAGCGGGGGGAATGTATCCGGCAGGTCGGGATGGAGCAGTTGGAAAACCCGCTCGGGCCGGGTAAGGTCTTTCAGGCGGTGCTCGCCCAGATCGCGCAGACCGGCCCCGGCGGGGAGCTGGTCGCGAGTGAGTTCGGCGGCGGCATTGGAGATCAAAATCTGCCCGCCGAATGCCGCCGACATCAGCCGCGCGGCGCGGTTGAGAGCCGTGCCGTAATAATCGCCCGCGCGCTGCTCGGCCTCGCCGCTGTGCAGGCTCATGCGAACCTTGAAGAGCAGGCCGCCGCAGGGAGCCTGGAGCTGGCGCTGCGCCAAAAGGCCGGCGGCCAGCGCGTCCTGCGCGTTCTCGAAACCCGCGTGCACCCCATCGCCGGTGGTCTTGACGATGCGGCCGCGGTTGTTTTCAACGGCGGCTCGCAAAATAGCATCATGCTGCGCCAGGGCAGGCTGCATCGCCTGGGGGTTCTGCTCCCAAAGTTTCGAGCTGCCTTCAATATCAGTAAACAAGAAGGTGAGTGTAGTGGAGGATGGATTTGAAAGCATGGTGCCCCCGCAGATCGAAATCGAGCCGGAATGAACCGCAGCGTCGGGAAATCCAACCCGTTTCCCTTTTCCCTGGTTCGTTATTATAATGTACTATTACGACAGAAATAATCATAGATGTTTCACCGCAACAGGCAAACCTCAAATGAAAGGTCTATTGAAGGTCCTGAAAATCAAGCCGGGCGAAGGGCGCATGGCGGCGCTGGTGATAGGGCTGATGTTGTGCATCTCGGCAGGCAGCTCCATCGGCGGTAACGCCACCGAAGCGCTTTTCTTTGCGCGCTTTGGGGTAGAACTGCTGCCGGGTATGTATGTCATCCTCGGGCTGACCACCTTTCTAACCTCGATGGTCATCACGGTGATGATGGGTCGCCTGCCGAAGCAGCGCCTGTTTAGCCTGCTGCCGTTCGCCATCGGCTTTATCCTGGTGGGCGAACGGCTGGTGATCTTGCTCAACCTCACCTGGTTCTTCGCGGTGATGTGGTTGGGGATGAACGTGATCGGCAGCCTGCAGGGGCTGCTCACCTGGGGCCTGGCCGGGGCCGCCTGCGACACTCGCCAGGCCAAACGGCTCTTTCCTCTCTTCAGCGCCGGTGGCATCCTCGGCACGGTGCTGGGCGGGCTGGCCACCCGCCCGCTGGCCGGTTGGCTGCATTCCGAGAACCTGCTGCTGATCTGGGCCGGGACATCCTTCACCGCTTTCGTTCTGGGCCGCGCTCTGGGGCGTTACACCGCCCAGGCGCGAACGCCTGCCAGAACGCGCGCGGCGGTGGGGGTGGTGGAGGAGATGCAGCGCGGCTATAAGTTCGTGCGCCAATCCGCGATGATGCGCTGGGTATCCTACAGCGCGGTGATATTCTCGGTATGCTATTTCTCGCTGGCCCTGCCATTTTCGCGCGGAGTCACCGCTCAATTCCCAGACGCCGACCAGTTGGCAGGTTTCCTGGGGGTGTTTCAAAGCCTGAATACCGCCGTCGCGCTGCTGGCTTCGTTATTGCTGGCCAACCGCCTCTTCGCGCGCTTTGGCATCATGCCCATGCTGCTGCTGTTTCCGATCATCTACCTGATCGACTTCGGCCTGCTGGCCATCACCGCCCCCTTCCTGCTGCTGGTGGCGGCGCGCTTCGCCCAGCTAGCCTGGATGGAAGGGATTGCCAACCCGGCCTGGCAGGCTTTGTTCAACGTCGTCCCGCCCGGCCAGCGCGACCAGGTGCGCGCCTTTATTGGCGGTGTGCCGGAACAGGCCGGCACCTTGATCGCCGGGCTGGTGCTGCTGATCGGAGAGCAGGCCCTGCAGCCTCAGCAGATGTATTTCATCGGGCTGGCCGCGGCCGCGCTGCAGGTATATGTGACCTGGCGAGCCTCAAAGGCATACGGCGGTGCGCTGTTGGAAGCGCTGCGCGCCGGCCAGCCGCACATGTTTTTCAGCGACGACCAGCCTTTTGGCGGTTTTCGCACCGATTCCGCCGCGCTGGTCACCGTGGTGCGCAGCCTGAGCGCCGCCGACGCGCAGCTGCGGCGCGTGTCGGCGGAAATATTGGGCAACATCTCCATCCCCGAGGCGGCCACATATTTGATCTGGGCGCTCCAGGATGAGGACGGCGATGTTCGGGCGGCGGCGCTGCGCGGGCTGGCGCGCGCCAGGGCCGCCCCGGCCCTGCTGGAGATCGCCGCCTGTCTGAACGACCCGCAGGCCGAGGTGCGCTACCAGGCGGTAGAAGCCATCGAGCAGCTGGCCCCCTACCCGCGCGGGCTGGGGGTCTATATCGAGCCGCTGCTGGCCGACGAGAACCCCATGGTGCGCGCGCGCGCCGCGCTGGCCCTGGTGCGGCAGAGCGGCCAGGCGGCCGCCCGGCAGATCCTGCGCGAGATGGCCGCCAACGCGGAAGCAGAGGTGCGCGTACAGGCCCTCAGCGCGCTGGCCGAATGCAAAGACCCCTCCGCCTTCGAGCTGGCCGTATATGCCCTGGCCGATCCGCGCGCCCTGGTGCGCCAGGGCGCCTCGGCGGCGCTGGTGGTCATCCACCCGGAGCGGGCGGTACAATACCTGATCCCGCGGCTGAGCGACGATGAACCCTCCGGCCGCAGCGCTTTCGTGCAGGCCATTGGGCGAGTTGGCCCGCCGGCGCTGGAAGCGCTGCTGGAGGCGCTCAGCACCCCGGGCTATGAGGAAGGCGCCTTGCAGGCCCTGGAGCAGATCCCCGGGGAAAAGCCCACCGCCCCGCTTCGCGCACGCGCCCAGGCAGAGGCGCAGGCCGCGCTGCGCTATCACGACCTATCGCACAGCCTTAAACAGAAATATATTCCCCCCGACGAGGAAAGCCGCTGGCGCTGCCAACTGCTGGTCGATTCGCTGCACGAAAAGGCCCTGGGCAGCGGGGTCAACACCCTGCGCATCCTGGGGCTGTTGAACCACCACGAAATGGTGGCGGCTGCCGTGGAACACCTGCGCAGCCGCGCAGCCGCGCAGCGCGCCAATGCGCTCGAAACCCTCGAGGCGCTGCGTGAGCGCGAGCTGATCACGCCCCTGCTGGCGCTGTGGGAAGGCGGCGAGCAGGCGCCCACGCCCCTGCCTGAAAGCTGGCTGTCGGAACTGCTCCACGATCCTCACCCCTGGCTGCGCGCCTGCGCCGTGCTGGTGGCGGCCCGCTCCGACTTGCCGCAAATATGTGATGAGCTGCGCGCCCTCAGCGCCGCGGACCCGGATCCTTTTGTGCGTGATGAAGCCGAAAAGGCGCTTACAGGAGAAAACAGGATGGATACGCTGGCGACCTTATCCTTGATGGAACGCATTCTCTTTCTGCGGCGGGTGCCCATGTTCGCCGACCTGCCCCCGGCGGATATCAAACAGGTGGCGGCCTTGATGGGCGAGGTAGTCTTTGGCGACGGCGAGATGCTGGCGCAGCAGGGCGAGTTGGGCGATGAAATGTATATCATCGTCTCGGGCGAGGTGCGCGTTCTGATTACCCCGGAAAACCAGGACGAAGCCCACGAGGTGGCCCGGCGCTGCTGCGGCGATTTTGTCGGCGAGATGACCCTGATCAGCCGCGAGCCGCGCTTCGCCACCCTGATCGCCGATGGCACGGTGCGCAGCCTCTATCTCGACCAGGAACAATTTGAAAGCCTGGTGCGCGAGCGCCCTGAGATCAGCCTGGCGGTGATGCGGGTGTTATGCCGGCGGCTGAAAGAAGCCAGCGGCGGACGCCTGGCCGCATAAACCAGCCCAAAAAACCGCGCCTCTCGATGACGAGGGGCGCGGTCGATGTAACCGGTCCAGGCGAAACGTGCTAACCGGCTTTCTGCATAGGGACCAGCAGTTCCGACAGCCTTTCGTAGCTTTCAGCTTCGCCCGATTCCATCCCGGATTGGATCATGCCGTCGCGGTCTTCAACCGACTGGTAAACGGATTGGACGGTCAGCAAAGTCTTGCCGTCCTGCTCCTCAAGGGTGGTGGTTTGCAGCACCACGTGGCCGGGCATGCCTTCGAATTCAAAGGTGCACACCGCGCGTGCAGGGGCTTCAATGGCATGGTAGACGCCGTAGAAAGCGTAGACATTGCCCTGCGGGTCGCTCTGTACAAACCGCCAGATACCGCCCGGTTTCAGCTCCATCTTGTCCACCGTGGTGGTCAGGTACCTGGGTCCCCACCACTTGGGGATCAGCTCGGGGTCGTTGGACACCTTGAAGACCAGCTCGCGAGGGGCGTCGAAGACGCGTGAAGTGATAATTTCCGGTTTCCCGGGTTCAGCGATCAGGGTCATTTTTGACATGGGTTTACCTCCATTAGGTTCTTTCAGGCTTTTAGCCAGTTTTTTAAGGATTCGATCCAGCCGATGCGGGTGTTATCGCTTATCTCGTCCGCGAGAACCCCGGTTTGGCGAGGTATAGGTTTGCGGCCCCCACCAGGGCATTACCTGTGCGAGGGCAAGCCCAGGCAGCCAGAGAGTTCTCATGGGGAGCGTTGAAGGTACGCTCGACCTCCACTACGGTTCTTTTACCAGGCTTGTACCGCTGCTCGCGGCTTTTTTTGTCCGTTCCATTCACTCATCCTTTCGCTTATCGATAAGATTCGATTTTTGTTTTTCAACCTCTATCAAAGCCTCCAGGGCATCGAAGCGCTGGTTCCATAGCTCCACCAGCTGCCTCGCCCAGCCTTCCAGCTCAAGCATTGCCTGCGGATTGATGCGGTAAATACGCTGCTGCGCGCGTTTTTCCATCTGGATCACATTCGCCTCACGCAGGATCTTGAGGTGCTGTGAGATGGCGGGGGGGCTGATTTGAAACTGCTGGCTGATATCCGTGGCCGATAAGGCTCCTTTTCTCGCCAACATCTCGACGATGCTGCGGCGGGTGGGGTCGGAAAGCGCACCAAATTTATCCATAAAGGTATAATAAACTATTTACTTAATTAAGTCAATACTTAAATATTAAGAGTTATGTTAACAAATGGATCGCGGCATCTTCCCCATCTCCGGCAGATGGTTGGGCGGAAACCGGCCTTGCTCATATATTACAATGACGATAAACTATATGGACTTTTGCCTCGAGTCTAGCGATAAAGGAAAAACGGATGAACGCAAAACCTCTAATCCCCTATATGTGCTTGACCTGCGCCACCCAGTTCACCCCTTCGGCGCAACCGCCGCAAAGCTGCCCGATCTGCAGCGACGACCGCCAGTATGTGGGGATGAACGGCCAGCAGTGGACCACGCTGGAGGCGCTCCAGGAAGGCCACCACAATGAATTCCGCGAACACGAAGCCGGCCTGACCGGCATCGGCGTCAGCCCCAGCTTTTCGATCGGCCAGCGCGCCCTGCTGCTGCAAACCTCGGGCGGCAACATCCTGTGGGACTGCATCCCGTTGATCGACGAGACGACCATCGCCGCGGTCAACGCCCTGGGAGGGGTCGCGGCCATCGCCATTTCTCACCCGCATTATTACTCATCCATGATCGAGTGGAGCCAGGCATTCCAGGCGCCCATCTATCTGCACGCGGCCGACCGCGAGTGGGTCATGCGGCCCGACCCGGCCATCATTTTTTGGGAGGGTGAGACCCGCGCGCTGTGGAATGGGATCAACCTGGTGCGCTGCGGCGGCCACTTTGCCGGCGGCACGGTCTTGCATTGGCCGGCCGGGGCAGGCGGCAAGGGGGTTTTACTGAGCGGGGATATCATCAACGTGGTCAGCGACCGGCGCTACGTGAGCTTTATGTACAGCTTTCCCAACCTGATCCCGCTTTCGCCGCCCGAAGTGCGGCAGGTTGTCGCCGCGGTAGAGCCGTACGCCTACGACCGCATCTACAGCGCCTGGTGGGATAAAGTGTTGGATAAAGACGCCAAAGCCGGCGTGCATTTCTCGGCGGAACGCTACATCGCTCACACCCGGCAGGCAGAAAGCCAGGAACAGCCCGGCGCGGCGGCGAAAGGATAACCTGCCGGCAGCGGGCTATCGGCTCAGGCCGAGCGGTCGACAATTTCCCAGGCGTGGTCGAGCACATGCCAGGCTGCCCGCCGGATAAAATAACGCAGCGGCCAGATCGCCCCGCCGCGCGGGCCCTGCTGCGGCAGACGCCGATGAAACCCGTCTTCCAAGGCAGTTTCGACCTCCTCGCGGGTGTGGAGCATTTCATTTTCCAGCAGCTGGCTCTCGTCGTGGGCGGCCTTCACCCCGATCCGCGCCAGGTAGGATTGTTCGCCGCCCAGAACATGCCGGTACATGGCAGACACGTCTCTACCACCCCCACGGGGACCTTTGGTCAATTCTTTTCCGACCGCCTGGTGGTAGGCCAGGTCAAATGCAGCCCAACAGGCGCGCAGCACGGCCCGCAAGCGCTCAAACTCGTCGCGCTCCAGCGGGTCGCGGTCGCTGTCGAGGGGCAGAGAGGGCACGCCAAAATCGGTGGTGGAATTGCCGGCCAGGCGGGCGCAGATGCTCAACTCCGCGATACTTTCGGGCGGCTGGAAGGCCACCCCGGCGGCGTTTAACACCTGGGCATAGCGCGGGACATAATCCAGCAGGGCCTGGAGGGCAAGCTGCTCGTCATGCGCCCCGCCGGCAATGCGCGCGCCGCGGCACCAACCCGGCCAATCTTGCGCGCCGGCGAAGATTTTTTGCTGGCCTATTTCCAGAAAAACGCGGATGGTATCCATAGCCTGGGCCTACTTTGCGCCGAGCTTGGCGACAATGGCAGCTACCCGCCGGTCGCGGGTTTCCTGCGCTTTGGCGCTCTCCACCTGGCGGACGTATTCTTTGCGCATCGAGAAGGGCTGGGCGTCAAAAGCCGCCGCCGCGCCAGGCGTGTTGGCGAGCGCCGCCGCCAAATCGGCGGGGATCTCTACCGTGCGCGGCTCTGTATCCAGCTCGAGGGTCACTTCAACCATATCGCCGGCATTCAGCCCGGCGGCGATGCGGTTCTCGGCGCTCAAGGAAAGCAAATACACCCCGCCCAGCACCGCGACGGTGGTGCGGTAGGTATATCCGTTCAAGGTCACCTTGACCTTGGGTCGCTTGCCCGCCTGCAGGGCTTCGACCGCCTCGGCAGGCACCACCAGACCGGTGGCATTCACCTCGGCGTCCTTCTGTACCATCCCGGTAAATGTAAACATGGCTATCTCCAATCTGCGAGTAGATAAACTTGGGGTGATGATCAGGTATCCTGGCGCCAGATAACCGGCTCGCCATTCAAATTGGCCAGTTCAATGCGCCGCGGGATGATGCGCAGCAGCCCAAAGTAGGGATGGTGGATATCCCCGTAATACGGCTGCGGGTCAAAGCCCAGCGGCGGCGGGGTGGCCTTATACAGCTCCCAGATGCGCTGTTTTTCCTCGGGCGCGCTTACCCAATCCGCGGAACCATTCACATACACCGGTTTCTCGCTATTTTTGATGTATGCCAACGAGACGGCCGGGTTGGCCTCCAGGTGGCGGGCTTTGTGCGATTCCGGCCAGGAAATGACCCAGCCCGTCGGGCCGTCCCAGATAGGGTGCAGGATGCGCTGGCGGGGACGGCTGGAGCGGTCGATGGTGGCCATGACGCAGTAGACCGCCTGGCTCACCCGCGCCATAAATTCCACCTGCAAATCCTCAAAACGCGCGACTTCCATGCTTATGCCATCCTCTCAACCCAGGGCAGCGGTTGAATACCCGGGGAGGACCCATCCTATTCGGCCTTCTGCAGGACGGACTGGTTCACGGGTCATTCTTGTAGATAAGGTAGCCGTTGGCGCTGGCACGCATATTCAGGAGCGGAACGGCCCGAAGACAATTATAGCGTAAACCGGTACACTTTTCGCTCCGCACGTTCCACCCTTCAGGGCAATCGCATCTAAATTGCCAGATGCGTTTTCTACCCTTTTCCACTCCCCCCGGCCCCTCTCCGCGGCAAAAAAACGCCGCGAAGAGGGGGAGAAAATATTTTTCTCCGAGAAGACTGTATCTGGCGGCACATAAGTGCCGCCAGATACAGTCTTCTCGGACTCTTTTTAAAGTCCCCGCCCTCGAGGGCGGGGATTTAGGGGTGGGTGACAACTATTTTATAGAAAAACTGTTTTGATGCGATTGCCCTATTCCACCCTTCGGGCTGTTTCCATTTGATCCTCCGCCACACCCT
This sequence comes from uncultured Chloroflexia bacterium, assembly GCA_963752685.1. Classification (GTDB taxonomy): domain Bacteria; phylum Chloroflexota; class Anaerolineae; order Anaerolineales; family Anaerolineaceae; genus Anaerolinea. The sequence goes on from CAVVZR010000002.1 coordinate 59,800, forward strand.
GAGGTAAAACAGACCGGCTGAAAAGGCAGCCGGTCTGTGGGGTGAAAAGCTAGCGGGATCGACACTTAGCGCGCGTCGAACTCCAGCGCCTGGGCGATATAATAGCGCAGCGCCTCGAGATTGACGGAGGCCAGGTCTTTGATCTTGACATGCTTGGACACTTTACCCACCCCTTGCAGCAAGCCGTACGGATCTTCAAACTCCGCGCCATGCGAAAAGGCCAAGGTGATGTCCTTTTTGGTAGGGCTGATCACCGCCAGGATGCGCCTGGCCTTATAGGCCGGGATGCCATAGCTGATGATCTCCTGGGCATTGGGGGCGCTGGCCTGCATCAACTCGCGGATCATGGCCATGATGGGATGAAATTCAGGCAAAACTTTGACCGAAATAAATTCATCGACGGTGGTGATTGGCATCGGCATCCTTCCTGGAAACATACAATTCTATTGGCGCAGCAGGGGCAGCCTGGGGATTACCCCGCCCACTTTTTGCATGTACGCGGCGTACTGCTCGCCAAAGGTATCCAGCATCATCTTCTCTTCGGCCCGCACCCGTAAAACATAGAAGGCGATGAAGAAGAGCAAATTGGTTGGACCGGCCAGCCAGTTTTGCAAGAGCAGAATCTGGGCAATCACATACAGCCATTGGCTGGCGTACATGGGGTGGCGGATGTAGCGATAGATGCCCCGGGTGATCAGGGTGTGGTCTTTGCGGATTTCGAGCGAGGGCGACCAGTTTGCCTGCAGGTCGGCATGCGCGCGGCCAAAAACGTACAGGGCGCCGGCCAGCAGCACCACACCCAACCAGCCCATCCAGGCGGGCAGTGTGTAATCGGCAAAACTCAGCCAGTGGGTCAGGGTATAGATCAAGGGGATGATACCCGAGAAGAGCAATAGGGCAAACAACAGGCCCTGTTCCGTGCGGGATACGCGCTGGTCGGTTTTGATGTTGGCCTTTGCCATTTTTTGATAGGGTGCCCGCAGGATGATTTGGATGAGCATCCCGGCCCAATATAAAATTTTAAATAAGAGCATATCGATTTCCTGAGTAAATTTCTAAACTAACGCTCACGACGAACGCAAATCCTCTGAGGTTTCAGGCGGGCAAGGCCTTGCGCCCGCCAAACAGAGCCAATTCAAAGATCTTGAAGAAACAATCGACATCCCTGAAGCCAATCTCAGTCAGCCAGCGGCACTGTTCGTTCACCGGCGCCAGGATGTTCTCGATCTTATCCGGGCGGTGATGGTAATTTTCGGCGACAATCTCGCGGGTGGTCTCTTTCCCCGCACGGCGCTGGAAGTCGTAGAGCTGATCGATGAACAACTGGTCGAAGAGCTGTTCACCGGCCGGGGTGGCGGAAGCGACGTGCTCCAGGTTGAGAAAAACGCCTCCCGGCGAGAGCAGCGTGTGGATTTCGGCATACAGGCTTTTTTTGCGCTCATCCGGTTGGTGGTGGATAGAAAAGCCCGAGACGATGATCTCGAAGGGGACGTGCGCCTGGACCCGATCGAGCCAATCCGGGGCGGCGTAATCGGCATTCACCACCACCGCCCTTGGGTTTGCACCCAATTTTTCCCGCGCGGCAGCCAGCATCGGCTCAGAAAAGTCGACAAAAACAGCCTGGGCCTGGGGGAAGGCGTCCAGCAGCAGGCGGCCAAGGATGCCATCCCCGCAGCCCAGGTCGAGCAGGTGAGCGGGGGCGGGGAACCACGCCAGGCAAATCATCCGCAGCAGCGCCAGCTGCAGGTCGGCGCCGGGAATCGCGGCCCGCACCCCGCTCAGGTAGGCGGCGGTTAATTGGCTGGTTTGCCATTGGCTTTTCTCAGGCGGCATCTCTCTCCAATCTCCGCTCGAAGGTCAGCGCCTGACCATCGGCAGGAAGACAAAGCGCACCAGGTCCACCGTGTAAGGAGCCGAGCGGTTGCCCTCGGCATCCAGCGCCAGCAGGTTGAGCCGGCATACTCCCGCGCGCGAGGCGCTGGCTGTGTACCAACCGGGGCTGCCGGCTTTGGGCGCAAAGGTGACGCGCGTGGGCTTGATCACCGGCTGCGGGCCGCCGCTCGCGGCCGGCTTGCACGGGTACATGGAGGCGGTCAGCGTCTGAATAGCCACGTCATCACGCGCCCGAACGGAGAAATTATACACGTTTCCGGCAGTGGCATAGGTCATGGATTGGATTTCGGGCGCATCTGAACGAGCCGTATCGAAGCCGCGCTTTTGGGATACCAGCCCGGCGGAAAGCTGACCCGCGATCAGGGGAGCGCGGTCAGTAAGCGCCGCGCCACCCTCGGAAGCAGCCGGCAAATCCGGGATGGCGTCGCCATTATCGTCGATCCAGGGCTGCTGGTCCACGCCAACCGCGTAAGCCACAGCCTGGGCCGCCTGGTCGAAGGCGGCGCGCAGGTTAAATTCCTGGGCAAGGGCGGCAAAGAGGGCGTCGCTGAACACGGCGCCGTCGATGGTCAGATAAGAATCGAGCATATCCGAGGTGGAGGTCAGCACCACCCGGTTGGCGCCCGAGAGCGAGCCGGCGGCCGGATCGATGAAAGAACCGCTGTAGGGCGCCTCAAGGATCACGGTGAGCTGGTCGGCCCCGCTGGTGGCTTCCAGGTTGCCCAGCCACAGGTTCAGCTCTTCCACCCCCACCGTTTCGCCGGCATTCAAGGGGAAGAGGCTGTCCGGCTGGCCCGGACCCAGCAGCACCAGGTACACCGGCACACCCAGGCCCGCCCCAGATAGGCGCGCCCAATCCTGGATGGCATCTCGCAGCAAATCGTGGGAGAGGGGCGCGGCGATGTCATCCGGCAGCCCGTTGCCGTCCACGTCACGCACCGGTGAGGGTGAAAAGTATTGGATGCGGGATTTATCGGTTCCGGCGGCCAGGAAAGTGTTGTAGGCGCGGTCACCGGCGGCGTTGAGGGCGGTCTGCTGCTCGGCGCCGGCTGCGCTGCCCACCGCCAAAATCACCAGCGGGCTGGGGTCAAAACCCCGCACCGAGAGCAGGTAGCCGCCGGATTCCGGCAGCCCTGCGCCCGGCGCGACATTCGCGGCCCGCAGATAGACCGGCATGTCCTGGGGAGCGGCCCAATCCAGGCGGGCATTGCGCGAAGCGGGATTATCGCTGGCGGCGAGGAGCGTTCCCCCGCAAGCATCATACAGTTGCAGCGACAGCTCGGCATTCTCGCCCACCTCGCTGGCCTGGATGGCGTAGACCTGCCCGGATAGGGCGTCGAAACGCACCCAGTCTTCGTCGTCGGGGAGATGGATGCTGTGAACCTGGGCCACGCCGGCGGTCTCGATGGGCTGAGCTTCGGCGCAGGTATCATCGATTTCATAATCATCCGCGCCCAGCGGAAGGGCGCTGTATTCGATATTCAGGGAGCGCACGACCGGGCCGCGCGGCCAGAGCGGGTCGGATGCCAGCTCGGCCTTCCAGCGCAGGTCGGAGCCGTGCGAGGCAAAGCGGTGGTTGACCCCGGGCGCGACCGGCTCCCAGGTGGAGCCGCCGTCGTTGGACAACGAAAAGACAATCTGCCCACCGTCCAGGTCATAATCGGCGGTCAGGTTAGCTTCCAGCAGCGGGCCGGCCAGGGTGTCGACCGTGGTTGAAACCGCCAGCCCTGACAAATTCATAAAGGCATCGGGGGTCACCAATTGGAGCGGCTGGGCTGAAGCAAATTCCCCGGCAGGCGACAACTGGTTGGTGTAAATATCCCAATTGCCATTGCGCAGGTCCTGCCAGGCGACATAGATCTTGCCATCCGCATCGGCGGCCAGGGCGGGGGTCGCCATCGTGAATGCGCCGGCGCCGTTCATGTAGGAGGTTTCCCAAGACAGGCTGCCATCTGGTTGATAGGCATGCAGGGTGAAATAATCCTCCGGAGTGGTGGCAAAAACCGGCTGGTCGCCCGCGCCTATAGCCAGCATGACCGACGGGCTGACATTGATGCTCTGGCCGATCAGCAGCCCGTCGCCGCCATTCCATAGCCGGTCGCCTAAGGGCGAAATTTTCTGGGCGAAAGCCTGTATGCTGTTGCCAGCGTACCAAACCAGGATCACGTTATTGGTCGAATCGATGACCAGCTGTTGTCCATATGACGTATTATCCATGATGGTGGTGGAGCCGGCGACCGGCTGTGGCCAGGAGCTCTCGCCACCGGCAGAAAAACGCTGGACAAACACACGATGGTCGTTCAACCCCGGCAAGGCGATAGCGATGCTCGAGTCAGGGCCGACAGCCAGGTCGAGCCTTTTGATGTACACATCTGCCGGGATTCCGGCGTCGACAGGAGCTGCCCAACGCGGAGCGCCGTTTTCATCGAAGCGCTGCAACATCAAAGTGCCCACAGCGCTGAACCAGGCCATCGCCGCGCCGCCGGCAGGGTCGGCAGCCATGCCGATATCGCCGTAATCCAGGCTGAAAGTGAGGGGCTCCAACCAGGTCTGGTTTCCATTCGCGTCATAACGCTGTAGATAACCAGTCTTGATGTTGAGTAGGGATGATTCCCTCCACGCGACATAGATGCCCCCGGTCAGGTCCACCCCAATGAGCGGTTGTTCGACCACCGTCTCCGTTTTTGGATTGTTGACCAGGATGTCGGCGGCCCAGCGGCGATCGCCAGCAGCCGTCAGGCTCTGGAGATAAATATTATTTTGGCCGCGGCGGTTATCTTTCCAGGCGACAAACTGGGTGCCCTCCGCCGTCACTGCGAGAACCGGGCTGGTCTGTACTGCCGGGCCCAGATCGTCGTTGACCACGCGCTCCACCGGCCAGGCCGGCGCGCCCTGGCGCGAGAGCAGCATCAGGCGCACCTGTTTATCATCCGCGCGGTTGTCGGACCAGGCTAAGGCTACCCGCGGCCCCGAAGCATCCATGGTAAACCCCACCGCCTCGCCGGTGACATTCCGGCGCAGCTCGACTGCCTGGGCTAATTGCGGCTGCCCCACCGGCGAAAATTTCATCACATTTATGCTCGAAATGCAGTTCAATTCCAGCCATAAATAGCCATCCGGGTCGCGTTCCAAATTGACCACTGGACACCAATTTACTTCTGGAATCAAAGCCGAAGTGACACCTCCAGAAAGATCAACGCTATCAAAATGAACGCCTTGATCCTGGCGAGCGACGATTATGCCGTTGGCCGTGGAAGTAAGCACGGGGTCGTCGTGGGTCGGGCCCAAATAATGTTCCTGCGGATAAATCAACGTGCCGCCGGCCGAGACCCCCTGGAGGTAGCCCAACTGCACGCCAGGTGAGCGCGTGTCCAGCCAGGTGAACCATGCACCCCCACTGGAGTCGACCGCCAATTTGCCAGCGAAGGAAGAGAACGAATGGGCTGCGCTGGTAAGTGCGATAGGTCCAAGCAGGGTATTGCCGGCAGAGTCGACCTTTTTGGCGCTAAATTCGACGATCCAGCCGGTATCAGCGGAATAAGCCCCAGTGATCATCATCCATACCAGCCAATAGCTGCCGCTGCCCGCGGAGGCAATTTGAACGCTCTCGGCGCCAGAAGGGGTTAGAAATTTCGGCCCGGCCCAGGCTGGCGATCCATCCGGGTTATACATCATCGCTCCACCACCCCGCCAGGCAACCATCACACTACCGTCATCCCCCGTAGCCATCACAGGCGCGTCCCCCCCAGACACGAAAACATCGTTTTGCCATAAGCGCTTGCCATCTGCATCCAATTTTTGAAGATAGATCCCATAATAAACCTGGCGCGTATCGACCCAGGCAGCGTAGATGTGGCTGTGATTATCCCAGGCCATGGCGGCATAATCGTAGCCATAATTCCCATAAACCCCATTTGAACGTCGCAAGCGCAGGGATGGGCTGAACACATCCCAGACGGCCTGATCGGTGTAATCCAGGTGGCTGTAGCTGGTGAAGTCTTCACTGTACGAGCCGGTTTGGATCGGGGCCGCCTGGCTGACCTGCGGGGCGGCAAAGAATATCAGGCCGGCAGCGATCAGCATGCGCAAGAAGGGCGTCAAAGAGTATCGAGACATTGGGATGCTCCTTCTATTCAATCGGCAGTGAATAGATTTTTAAGAAAATGGGTGAAAGGTAACTACTGTATGATTCCCAGGGGTACAAAAATTATAGTGTGGATAGTCGCTCCTGCATGCTCAACAGCGTTCCAATTGCGGTATTAAATTGTAAGCGAGACCTGCCTGAGCGCTTAGCGTGCGAGGGTATACAAGATTGAAAGGTTCTTTGGCCCGGCCCGCAGCAGGAAAGCTGGCAGCCAAAATTGCATGCTGCCCCGCCTTGCGGTTGCAGTAGAATGAGCCTTATCCACGAACAGCGCCGGTTAAGAATAGCAACGAATGGGAGGAATTTTTATGATGCAGCAAGATCCAGGCAAACCAGATGAGCAGGCGGATCCCAATCAGGATAACCCCGCCCTGAGTAAAGTGATTGAGCGCAACATTCGCACCATCATCCGCTTGCGCGCCAGGGCCGAGAAAGAACGCAACCTGCAGGGTCGCATCGCCGACGTCATCACTTCTTTTTCTGGCCGGATGATTTTTGTCTATGTGCATATCGTCTGGTTTGGGGCCTGGGTGGTGGTGAACACCGGGTGGTTTGGTGCGCCGCCATTCGACCCATTTCCCTACGGCCTGCTGACGATGATCGTTTCACTGGAAGCCATCTTCCTATCCACCTTTGTGCTCATCAGCCAGAACCGGATCAGCGAGGAAAATGAGCGGCGCGCCGATTTGCATCTGCAAATCGGGCTGCTGACCGAACATGAGCTGACCCGCGTACTCCAAATTCTGGATGCGGTGGAAGAAAAGTTGAATATCGTCGACCACGAATACAGCGAACTGGCCGATCTCGAAATGGAAACCCGGCCGGAGGATGTGCTGGCTGAAATCCACCGCATCCGCGCAATCGAGATGGATAAAAAGTAAGGTAGGCTGGAGCGCCTGCCTCGCCTGGCGAGCATCAATTATCCCGGCGGGCCTGCGCCGGGGTCGAGAAGCTGGAGCGGCGCATCGCCATCCAGCAGCACCCGCACCTGGATCGCCCCCCGCCGGGCTTGCGGCATTTGGGCAGCCAGCCGCACGGCCTCGTTGAGATCCCTGGCATGGATCAGATGCAGCGAGACCAGCAGGCGGCCGTCTAGCTCGCCCTCCTCCAGCTGGTTGAAGGCCAGCTCTTCATCGCGCACCTGCAGGACGGCAGCCGGGCTGGCGGTATCCACACGCGCCGCGGCCAGCAGGTAACCTTTTTCGCGCAGGTCGGCATCGTTGGCCAGGCAGGCGCGCTCATAGGCGGCGCGCTCGCCGGCAGAAAAGCTATCCTCGTCCGCCCGGTCAAGAAACCCTAAAAGCAGGTAATACATGCTCTCTCCCCAACAAGACCTCACTACCGAAATGGGCACCCACATCCCACCGGGTGCCCATTTCGGTCTTGCAGATTGGCGCTATGCTTACATCGAGCCAAAGTCATCCGGGCCAAACACCTGAACAATCTCCGATTCGCCGTCGCCGATCAGCGTGCGGAAGCGTTTACACCATTCGATGGCCGCGTCCAATGAGTTCACCCGGATCACTGCCCAACCGCCGGTCAGTTCTTTCAGTTCGATGAAAGGGCCATCGGTGACGGTGAATTTTCCATTGCTGAGGCGCAGGCGTATGCCTTTTTCTTGCAGCGCACCGGTGGTCACCAGCACGCCGGCCTGCATGGCTTCGCCGATAAACTTGCCCATCTCGGCCATCAGTTCAGGCGTGGGGGGCGGGGCATTTTCGGGAGCATAGTTAGGGTCGTAAACCAGGAATTGCATGATCGTTTCTCCTTATTTTTGGCGCCGGGTTCGTCATGGAGGGCGGCCCGGCTGGTTGGATTTGTGTTTACATTAAGTAGTCGGATCAGACCGGCCCAAATCGACATTTTTGCGGTGGAATTTTATAAATTGGTTTTGCCAATTCATTCCGCCAGATCGAGGATGCGCCGCTCCAGGTAGCGCCGCTCCGGCTCCTGCTGAGCCAGGGCCAGCGCCTGCCGGTAAGCCGTACGCGCTTCGGCGGTTCTCCCCAGCCGCCGGCACAGCTCAGCCCGGGCCGCGTGCGCCAGGGAATAGTCTTGCAGCTCGCCGCGCGCCAGGATCGCGTCGATCAGCGCCAGGCCGGCTGCCGGGCCGTCGCGCATGGAGACGGCCACGGCACGGTTGATCTCAACCACGGCCGACGGGGCGATTTGCAGCAGCAGATCATACAGGCTGACGATTTGGGGCCAGTCGGTAGCGGCCACGCTGGCCAACTCGCCATGCAGCGCCGAAATAGCCGCCTGCAGGCTGTATGGGCCGTAACCCGGCATAAGCAGCGCTTGCTGCGCCAGCGCGGTGCCTTCCGCAATCAGCTCAGGGTTCCACAGCCCGCGCTGCTGATCTTCCAGCAGGATCAAATCTCCCTGCGGGGTGGTGCGGGCAGAACGGCGCGAACTCATGCAGCAGCATCAGCCCCAGCAGCCCCAGGGCTTCGGCCTCGGGTAGCAGTTCCACGACCAGCCGTCCCAGGCGAATGGCCTCGGCGGAAAGATCGGGGCGGGTCAGCGCCTCGCCCGAGGAAGCGAAATAGCCCTCATTGAACACCAGGTAGATGACCTGCAGCACGGCATCCAGCCGTTCGGGCAGTTCCTCGCGGGGCGGCACCTGGTAGGGGATGCGCTCCTCGCGGATGCGGGCTTTGGCGCGCACGATGCGCTGAGCCAGGGTGGTAGGGCTGGTGAGGAAGCCGTGGGCGATGGCTTCGGTGGTCAGCCCGCATACCTCGCGCAAGGTCAGCGCCACGCGGGCTTCCGCCGGCAGGGCCGGATGACAGCAGGTGAATATCAAGCGCAGGCGGTCATCCTCGATCTCCTCGCGCTCCTCTTGCAGGCCGCCGCTCACCAGCAGGCCAAAACGGTCGGCGTCTTCATCTTCGTCCAGCGAGCCGGCGATGCGCGCCCGGCGGCGCAGGGCGTCGATGGCCTTGAAACGCCCGGCAGAGATCAGCCAGGCGCGCGGGTTGGCGGGCAGCCCATCCCGCGGCCACTGCTCCATCGCGGCGCGGAAAGCATCGTGGAGCGCATCCTCGGCCAGGTCCAGGTCCCCCAGCAGGCGCACCAGGGTGGCAAAAATGCGGCGTAACTCGTTCTGATACAGGTCATCCACGCGCTCGCGGATGGCTGCGGCAGCGGGCGGCTGGTTCATAAGGCCGGGCAGGTCGACCCGGCTGAATGCAGGGATGGAGGGTGGCAGGTATTCATGGGCGGCAATTCCTATTTTCTTCATCATTATAATCAATGTTTGAGCCGCATTTCCAGGCCGCGTCTAAGGATAAAAAAGCGCTCTCCGCGAGCCCAATCGGGTTCGCGGAGAGCGCCCGGCATCATCTGGCGAAGCTAACCCGGCCAGGTCTCGGTCAGCATGTGCAATTGGGCCGCGACTTTGGCAGCCAGCTCCTCGACCTCGGCGGCTTCGCCCAGCAGCCCATTCACGGCGCAGCCCAGCGCGCGCAGCAGTTCAGCCGGCTGCAGCGAGGCGACCAGCGCGGGGGCAAAGGCATCCCGCACCTCGGCGGGCAGGTCGTCGAAACCACGCCCGTGATATGCGGGCAGGCCGCGGCGGCGGCAGGCCAGGCTGAGGGCATGGTCACGCACGGCGCTGATCCAGTATTCGGCCTGCCAGTAGCGCCCGCGCTGGATGCAAAAACGCGCGCGCAGGGCGTGGTGCACGCCATAGCCAAAGAGCTCCTGGGCGGGCGGCGGTTGGGCATGAGGTTTCTCCACCGCACGGCCAAAAAGCAGCTTAAACTTGGGGCCGGAGGCGCCGAATTGGGCTGCCGGGGAGAAGGAAAGGTCGAACTGCAGGCAGCCCGGCATTAAGAATACCCGGTAGATGGAGGCCCCGCTGGGCAGGTCAAAAAGCTGGACCGCGTCCAACTCGGCTTCCAGGCGGCCGGTCCAATCCTCCAACACCTCCGCCAGGGAGCAGACGCCGGCGACGGCGAAGGTCAGGTCGAGGTCCGACCAGCGGTCGCCCTCGCTCAAGGCCAGCGAGCCCACCACCGCCCCGGCGACCACGCGCTCGTCCTCCGCGGCCCACTGCAGCACCCGCTCGCGGATGCGGTCGCGATCATCTATGGTGAACATAAAGCCTCCTATTCAGCATGGTTTCCTGGCAAACCCTGTTCTTTAACCAACGCCGTTTACCGTGGGCAGGTACCTTGAGAAACCCGCGAACAAATCCAGACGCCAATCATTGCAGCGCAGGGGATGGCCCTTGGGGTATTCAAAATCATAGGCCCCCTGCAGGATGAAGCCTGCCTTACGGCAGACGGCGTTGGAAGGCGCGTTATCCACCGAAGGAAAGGCGTGCAGCATGCGGTAGGCGCCTGTATCCCGCGCCCGCGCCACAATCAGGCGGAGGGCCTGGGTGGCGATGCCCCGGCCTTGAAACTCCGGCAGCACGCTCCAGCCGCTTTCCCACACCGGCTCAGCCTGCCACTCGCGCGGCCAGTAGCCAATCGACCCGGCCGGCGCACGCTCTGGCCCGGCAAGGATGACGAACATGGGGCCATCCCCCGCCTGGCTGTCGGCGCAGTAGCGCGCGTGGCGTTCGCGGATCTTTTCGGGGGTCTCCGGCCCGCCCAGGTGAACCATCATCGCCGGGTCGCCCATCAGGCGCTCCAGCAGCGACAGGTCTCCCTCGGCCCACAGGCGCAGGTCCACCTGGATGGGAGGCCGGCGGCCCAGGTTTTCGATTGGGTTCATCGGCGCGGCCTACATCGTCCAGGGCTCGGCATGGATGTCGAGCTCATCCGACCAGCGGGTTTGCAGGGCGTCGATCTGGCTTAAAATGCTCCTCGGGCAGTGGTTGGATGTGCTCTTTGGCGGCCAGAAATTCTTGTAAATTGGCGATTTTGGCGGTAGAACCAACGGTGGCCTGCACCAGTTTGAAGCTGTGCGCAAAGCGCACGCAGAACTCGGTCCAGCTGGCGATGCCGGACTGCTCGAAGATGGGGGCAACCTCAACCGCGCGCTTCTGCAGGTAGTCTTTCCAGGCAAAACCCGGCACATCCCGCAGGCGGTGAACCGGCCCGCCGGAAACCGTGCGCATGGCGATGACCGGCTGGCTGCGCTCGCTGATCTCCTGCCACAGGGCGTTGGAGGCAAAGCGCTGCAGCGGGTTGAGGTAAAAGATGAAACCGTCCACGATGCCCTGGGTGTACCCGCCGCGCAAGGCGCGGATGGACGGTTCGGAGGTCCAGGGAAAAGCCTCGACCACATAGCCCTGCACCAGTTTCTCGTCTTTCAAATCCTGGAACACGCGGTAGCAGCGCCCGCCGTTGGCATACTCCTCGGCCAGTTCGCCGCCCAGGCACAACTGCCCGAGCTGCATGCCGCTCAACCCCAGCGGCTTGAGATTATCTTCGATCACCCCCCGCAGTTGGTTAATGTTGTCCCAGCCAATTTTAACGATCAATTTGGGCGTTTTGGCCGGAGCTTGAGCGAAGGCCTCGCCCAGCACTTCGAGGGCATCGCCGTACATGCGCGAGGTGTGGAACCAGACGCCTGCGTCCATCGCGGCGCGCGCCACCTGGATGCGCTCCTCGCGCGGGATCTTACTGTCGCCAAGGCGGGTGGTGCCGTAGATAAAGGGGGTAATCGTCTCGAGAGCAGGTGAGATGGTGGTCATCGGGTTAATCCTTCGGGTAGAAAATCGATTTTGGGCTTGCACATCCGTGCCGGATGGTCTGGATTATAACCCCTGGGATAAAGGTGAATTTGCTGACCGGCGGCCAAAGCTTTCTGGAGCGCAGATAACCTTCAGGATGAAATTCACAGCTTGCGGACCAGGATCAGATAGAGGGTGACTGCGGTGGAAAGGATCGCCAGAAGGGGGATCGCCTGGTGCAGTTTGAGAACCGCCCCGGCCGCCGGCCTGGCCGCGCTCAATATGCCCCCGGTGGCGATCAGGGCGATCAACAGCACGAAGGTCAGCCCGGCCAGGACGATGGCAGTGGGGCTGAACGCGGCCGCCAGGTGAAGGCGGTACACCGTGACGCCCAGAAATACAACCGCCCCCACCGAGAGCAATTTGTGCAAGGTCAGGATGAGAACATTGAGCGGCCTGCCGGTGTGGCTCAACCACCAACCGGATAGGATGATCAACACGAAAAATAATCCAGTGAACAGGAACCTGTTATCCACAATCAACTCCTTAGAAACAGAAAAATCGCGAACCAAACATGCTAATTGCCGCCGCCTGCCCCCACAATGCCAGGATTTGGCCGGATGTTGACCCCATCCCAAAACAGGGCGAAGCCTTGTTGAATAATTTCAGCCTGTTTTTCGGGGTCTGACTGCATACGCAGATAATTCATCACGGCAACGATGCCCTGATAGAGGAAACCACCGACCAGGTCGACCGGGTAGGGTTTGATGCTGCCTTCTTCAAGACCCTTTTGAATGGCTTCATAATAAAAGCTGAAGAATTTTGCGGTTTGCTGAGCCACGTCCGCCGAAATCAGGCCCGAATCGCGGATCTGCTGTGTGTATTGGTAGGCGTCCGCATGCTCCAACAGCCAGCGGATCGAGCCGTCCCAGATCACCCAAAAGGTGTCGCGCACCGAGAGGGACGGGGTCAACAAACCGCGGATCGCAGCGGCTTCCTCCTGGCTGATCATCAAGACCAGCTCGTTGATCAAATCCAGCTTGGTGGGAAAGTATAAGAACAACGTGCCGGCGGCCATGCCCGCGGCTCGGGCAATCTCGGCAGTGGAGGTCGCCTGTATGCCGCCTGCCGCGAATAATTTCAGCGCGGCGCGTAATAGTCCTTGTCGTTTTTCGGCGCTCAATTCTCTGACCATAACAAACCTCCTGCAGTGCATCTATAATGACTGATTACTCACTCAGTATAGACGGACATAATGTTGTTGTCAATAGATTTGGGAGAATTGCATGCAAACCAAAAGATCTCCCCCATTTTCCGGGAAGCAGCCGCGATCCATGCGAGCTCGCGAGAGAGGAAGAGATAAAAATTCGGGCCCACCTCACCGGCCGACCCCGATTTCACTCCAGGGAGACAGCCGGCGGGCGAGCCCGAATGTGGTGATAACGCTAGGGTTAAGCCGGAACGGCCGCGGCGCGCTCAGGCGCAGACAGGCGCTGCCGGATAAACGCCATGGTTTCATCCCAGGCCTGAGTGGCCTCGGGGAACATGGGCGCCAGCAGGGGGAAGCAGTGCACCATGCCTTCCCACACGTGCAGGGTCATCTCCACCCCGGCTGCCTGGGCTTTGGCGGCAAACTGGCGCGAGTCGTCCAGCAAGATTTCGCGGTCACCCACCTGGATCAGGATGGGCGGCAAGCCGGATAAATCGCCGTACAGCGGTGAAATCCAGGGATGGCGGGGATCGTTGCCGCCGGCATAGTAGCCGCCCCAGATCTCCCAGGATCCCAGGGTGGAAATATCCCGCAGCGCGTTGGTGCGGTAAGACTCACCCGTGCAGTTGAGGTCGGTCCAGGGCGAGAGCGCCACGGATGCGGCCGGCAGGGGCAGCCCTTCGTCGCGAATGGCCAGGGTGCTCGCCAGGCACAGCCCGCCGCCCGCCAATTCGCCCATGATGACGATGTTGGACGGCAGGACGCCCTGATCCAGCAGCCAGCGGTAGGCGGCCAGGGTATCGTTCATCCCGGCCGGGAATGGATGCTCGGGCGCCAGGCGGTAGTCATACAGCAGGGCGCTCACCCCGGCAGCCTTGACGATACGGGCCACGTGCATACGGTGGTCGACACAGTTGCCGGTGACGTACCCGCCGCCGTGGGTGTAGAAGATCGCCTTCTCGCCTGGACCGGGGAACGCCGGCGCGCCCGCCGCATGGATCCACTCCGCGGACAGCCCCTCCGGTAGATCGGGAATGCTTACCGGTGAAACTTCGATCCCGGCCGGGATGGAGCCGAATTTCTTCGCGCCTTCCTCATATTCTTTGCGCAGCTGAACGGTGGAGGTCTCGGGGGTGATTACCTCCCGTTTCAGGCGGAATTTAAACAAATGCCGGTTTTGAATGCCGAATATAATGAGTTTGCTCTTAAAGCTAGACATGGACAATTCCTCTCAACTGATGGTCAAATAATCTCAAGCTTTGGTTCCATTGAGGAACAAATCTACCGACTGGCGGATGGATTGATCCTGGTCAAAATGCTCAGGCTGCAGATAAAAAGGTTTGATCGCCTCGATCAGCGCAAATTCAAACAGACCTTCCAGCATGCTCACCGGCAGATCGGTGCGCAGCTCTCCGGCTTCCTGCCCCAGGCGGATGATTTCATGGATCAGCAGGTATAAGCCGCTTTGCTCGGCCGGCTCGAGCGGGCGGAAGGAGATCACCCGCTTCATGCGGTAAAGCATAAAGGCCTCAAAAATGTCCTTCTGCCTTTTCACGCCATCGACCAGCAAGCTAAAAAGGCGGGTGAGGCGCGCGCGGGTGTCGGGCAGTTGGGCCAGCCGGGTGAGGCGGTCTTCATTGCTGTCCTGAAACGAGCGCTGCAGGTAGGCGTTGATGATGGCCTCTTTGGAAGGAAAATAGTTATACAGCGTGCCTTTGGCGATATCCACCGCCTCGGCGATCTGTTCCATGGTGACCGATTCCAGGCCAGATTGGTTGAAAAGCTCCACCGCCACGCTGATGATCTTATGCTGGGTCTTTTCTTTCTTTCGATCGGTACGGGTATTGGCTGCCGTTTCAACATCGGTCATGTTTATACTCCATTCGCTTTTATACTACGTTCAAAATTGAACTACGTACAATTATAGCGAGCATTTTCAAAATGTCAATGGGGTTCTCCAAATTGAAACGCATCTAGACCCAAAAGTGCGCCGCCCCTCGCCTACCAAAGGCAGGTCGAGGGGCAGCGCATCTTTCCAGCAAGATTTAAGCGATCAGCAATCATTATGGTCAGGCTTAAACCCGGCCGTGGATGAGATTATTGGGGGTAATGCGGGGCGATGACTGTCCGGAGGAAATCGTCCAGGGTTTCATCCGAAAAATGTACATCGCTTTCTTTGATCTCCAGGCAGCAGTTGGGCAGCATGCCGGCGGTCAATTCGGCGGTAACCAGGGGCACAGATGGGTCCGCCCGGCAGTGGCGCATATAGACCGGCGCCTGGATCGCCGCCATGGGGAAGCCCCAATCCACGCAGCGCAGCTGTAAATCCTGGGCGATGCCAAAGCAGTGGTTGCGCATCGAATCGCGAATATCATTCCTGCCCAGGTCTTCGGGCGTGCAGCCGGCAAAGAACAATTGGTGGGCCAGGGTTTCCATCTCGGCCAGCGAGGCATGCGGGGTCAGTGGATACGGCCAATGGGCCTGCACGGCTTCATCGAATAAAGCCGGGGTGCCGCTGAACACATACAGGTAGCGCAATCGTTTGGGGTACTGCGCCCCGATGGCATAGGCGTAAGGCGCCCCGGAGGACATGGCCAGGACATCCAATTGGGCCAGCCCCAGCGCGTCGATCAACACGCCAACCGCGCCCGCCCAATCCGCGATGCGCTGCATGCGCAATGGGGAAGTATCCCCGTATCCGGGACGCGCCGTGCAGATCAACCGCGCCCCCAGGCCAACCAGGCGCTCAAATATGGCCGCGTCTTTTATGCTGGCGATCAATCCATGCTGGATGAGGATCGGAAATCCGTTTGGATCCCCATATTCCGCGTATGAAAGCACGTTCCCGTTTGAATCTATTGCGATAGTTGGCATCACCCCTCCTGGGCCGGTATCCTGCCACGAACTGATACTATAATTTATAGATGCTATCCAAAAAAATCAATGGAATGATCCGCCTGTTCCGGCCCGAACTGCCTATCGCGGCCGGTATTTGTGTAGTGACCGGCCAGGTGCTCGCCGCCGGGGGTCTACCCCCCGTGACCACCGCCATCCTCGGGTTTCTCTGCGGTTTCACCCTGTCGGCTTCGGCGCTTATTTTAAACGATTACTTCGATTATGAGGTCGATTTGATCAACGCCCCCCAGCGCCCGCTGCCTTCGGGCGCCGTCAGCCGCGCGGATGTAATCGGCCTGGCGGCCGCCACCACCCTGGTGGGGCTGGGCGCGGCCTGGCTGCTGGGGATCGTGGCCCTGGTAGTCAGCATCCCGATCTGGCTGATCGGCTTCCTCTACAACTGGCGCTTCAAACAGACCGGCTTCATTGGCAATTTGATGGTATGCGTCTCGGTGGGAGCCACCTTCATCTTAGGCGCGGTCTCGATGCACGCGCCGTGGAGCGGCATCGTGTGGACATTCGCTTTGATGGCTTTCTTCGTCGACCTGGGCGAAGAGATCGCCGGCGACGCGATGGACATGGAAGGCGACAAAAAGCGCGGCTCGCGTTCGATTGCCCTGCTCAAAGGACGGCGCTACGCCCTGCGCATTTCGATTGCCTTGTGGGGTGTGGTCATCCTTTTGAGCCTGGTACCCGCGCTGATGGGCTGGCTGGGCAGCAGCTATCTGCCGACCATCATGATCATGGATGTGGTGCTGGTGTATTTCTCGATCAAGTTGTGGACGTCGCAGACCCCGGAGGCCGGGCGCAAAGCCATGCGCGGCGCTTACCTGGGCGCGACCCTGGGCATTCTCGCCTTCCTTCTCGGGAGGTTCATCGGCTGAGGACGCGGGTTATTCGAGCGCCAGCTCAAACAGCCGGCGGTGCGCCTCCAGGTAGGCAAAATCGTTGAGATAGATTGCCAGGTGACCGGCCTCAATATTGGCGATACACCGGCGGTCGCCATCCGCCTCGCCCTGGCGCAGAAAATCGGCCATGGCGGCGATGCGCGCGAGAATTACCGGCAGCAGTTGGGCGCGCTCCTGCAAACCGTAAGCGTCACAGAACAGTCGCACGCGCCGGCTTTGCTCGGCTGGGTCGCCGAAATTCTCGGGGTTGGATGGGGCAGTGATCGGGGCGAAGCGATAGAGCGCGTAGGCCAGGTCCCACAAGCGGCTGCCGGGGTGAGCGTGGTCGAAATCGATCACCCCCACCAATTTTCCCTGGTCAAAGACACAGTTATAGGGGGCGAAATCGCCGTGGCAGATCACCTCCACCGGCGGCCGGGTAGGCGCCTGCCAGCCCGACAGCCATGCCTGGGCCACATCCGCAGTCGCATCGTGGATGCGGCGAAGTAGCCGCGCCGCAGAGAGCAGAATCTCCTCGCTGCGCAGCTGCGGGGTGGGGGAATGCCCGACTTCGCCCGGGATAAAGCTCAAGATCTCCCGTCCTCGCTCGTCAAAACCCAGGGGCGAGGGCGTTTCCCGGATGCCTTTGGCCTGCAAGTGAGCCAGCAGGCGCTGGACCTGCGGGGTCCAAAAACCCGCCTCGCGGCGCACGGTGTCACCCACCCGCGAAACGGCGCTCATGTTGCCGCCCACCAGCTTCTCTTCAGTTTCCATCAAGCCTTATCCAGCGCCCGGCCGGGCGGGGATCAATTCTGCGGCTGCGCCTTGGCCATGGGCGACAGGACAACCTCGCTGCGGCCCAGCACGCGCAGTTCGCGCAGGTGACAGGCAAAGGCTTCGCGCCAGGTGGGGTAGCTGGTATAGCGGATGCCGAACTCTTCGCAGGTGGCGCGCACAATCGGCGCCAGCCGTGGGTAATTCAGGTGGCAGATGTGCGGCAGCAAGTGGTGCTCGATCTGATAATTCAACCCGCCGACATAAAAATTCAACAGCCAGTTGCGCGGGGCAAAATTCGCGGTAGTTTCCACCTGGTGCACGGCCCATTCGTTTTCGATGTGCTTGGGGCTGCCCACCGGCTCGGGGAAGTTGACATCTCCGTTGATGTGGGCGAGTTGGAAGACGATGCCCATAATCAGGCCGACCGACAGCATCACGATGAAGAAGCCAATCAGCACCTGCCACCAGGGGAAAACCAGCAGCGGAAGAGCAAACATGATCCCGAAGAAGAACAGCTTGCCGGCCCAGAAGGTGATTTTGTCGCTCAAGTTCATCTTGGGATAAACGTGGTTGGCGTCGGACTTGCCGGTCATCACCATCATAAAGTCGCGCAGGATGAAGTCGAAGGCGATAAAGCTGTAGATCAGGGGGAAGTACCAGACCTGGGCCTTGAACAGCGGCTTCCAGGGCGAGACAGGGCTGAGGCGCATCAGGCCAAAGGTCTCCACATCGTCATCGAAGCCGGCGATGTTGGTATAGGTGTGGTGCCACACGTTGTGCTTGGTGCGCCAGCGAAACCCGCTCATCCCCAGCATTTCGGCGCTAAGGCTGACCAGCTTGTTGACCCGCGGGTGGTCCGAGTATCCGCCATGATTGGAGTCGTGCATCACGTTGAAGCCGATGGAGGCGATCGACATGGCCCACACCAGGCACAAAAGGATGTTGACCGGCGGCGAAAAATGACCCAGCAGCAAAAGCAGGTAGGAAGCCAGCCACCAGGCCAGGGCAAACGCCGTCTTCAAATACATGGCCGGCACGTCGCGCCCGGGGATGTGGTTTTCGCGCAAATAGGCATTGACCCGTTCATTGAGCGTTTTCTGGAAATCGCGGTGTTGGGTGAACCGGAGGCTGCGAACGGAAGATTTCCCAATGGTTTTCGAGGATGTAGCCAACTCAAAACTCCTTCTTCACGACTATTTTCGCCCGGCAATCGGCAGGCTTTCATTTACCAGGATGAGTGTATCTATCCTTTATATCCTAAATTGGTGAAAGAGGGGGAATTTCTGCGGTGCAGGCCTGGATGCTCCTCACAAGGGATTACTTGAATGTCGAATAAGCTCCACATGCCGAATGCGAGCCTATGGCCAACCGGTCAGTTTCACCGGCGGGGTGGATCAACGGCACGCGCAGGAAGACGGAAACCCTGCCGCCCGATTTGGGGCTCGGATGGGGAATAGACAATGCCGCACCGAGCTGATGCGGCTGAGACCAAAGGGTCTCGGTCATATCCTCTCCTCCTCCCGCCATTCAGGGCCTGGCCGTTAAGAAACTGAACTCCGCGACGGTAAAACTATGCCACATTCCATAAAAACACCGCAGGCGCGCTAAAAGTTTCGCCCGGGTTTTCGCCGCGGCCCTATGGCATCAGGTAGCGAGCATATTCATCCAGGCAGTCGGGGTCGCCGTTGAGCGGCTGGAAGATGAGTAAATCCGCCCCGGCGTCGATCCAGCCCTGCACGGCGAGCGCGACCTGCGCCGGGGTCCCGGCGGCGGTGAAGGCATCCAGCCATTCATCGGGCAGATGGCGCGCGGCTTCGGATAAACTGTGCTCCGCGAAAAACCGGCTGACCTCCGGGGCAATGTCGAGGGCATTCACCTGCACGTCTGCCCAAGGCATGCGCTCTACCAGCGCCTGGCGCGCCGCGGCCCGCGCTACCTCGCCATCCGGATGCACCTTGACATCCAGATAGACCACCACCCGGTGATGGCTGCGTCCCGTTTCGGCCATGCCGGCGCGGATATGGCCCAACGCCCAGCGCAGATAAGCCGGGGAGGACATGGCGGTTAAGATCGTGCCATCCCCCACCCGCCCGGCTAACTGCATGGTTTTCTCGCGCATCGCCCCGACATATAGCGGGGGAAGATAAGCAGGGGTCATCTGCATCTGAACCTGGTCCAAATGCAGCTCGCTTTGGATGCTAACCTTTTCCCCGCTCAACAGCCTGCGTACAGCAATCACCGTCTCCTGCAGGGCTTTCATCGATGACTTGGGAGCGGCGCCGATCTGGGTCATCCAACTGCCCACTCCGTGACCAAACCCGGTCAAAATCCGTCCGGGGAAAGCCCGCGCCAGGGTGGTGATTTCCATGCTGGTGAACAAGGGGTTATAAGCAGTGGCGGGGAGGAGGCCGATGCCCACCTTGAGCCGCTGGGTGGCCGACAGGGCCACGGCGGCGGAGGTCAATGCCCCAGGCAGAAAACAATCATCCCACAGCCAGAGCTCCTCGAAGCCGGCCACCTCGGCGCGGCGAGCGTAATCGGCCAAAGTCTCGGGAGGGAACTTCGGATGGAAGATTACCCCCATGGCAGGTCTGGATTCAGAATCATCCATGTTGACTCCTTAACGCACAGAATGTCCGATCTCACGGCCGCGGCGCCGGTCCGCTGGCAGCTACGATAAGGCTTCCAGTTGAAACACCGGATACTGGGATGCGATGTTTTCATAATCCGCGATGGGCGCATCTGGCTGGATGGGCATGTGCGGCCGCGCACCCGGGGCATGGCGCAAATAGGCCTGCAAAATAGGCGCCCTTTGGCTGGTATCCACCTCTCTCAACAGCACCGCCTCGCGTGCGCCATGGCGAAGGATGACTTTACCCCCGGCTGCCCTCACATTTTTAACCCAGTTCACGTCCTCGCCCAGCATCGAAACCAGGTAGCGCTTGCCGGCCAATACGGTCATCACCAGCGGAAAACTGATCATTTTGCCGGATTGCCTGCCAACCACTTCCAGGGTGACCATGCGGTTGGGAAAGATCCCCAACCCATGCAGCATCGCATAGCCTCGATTAATCACTTTGGCCAGCCCATTGGGACGCCCATCACGATACAGCCAACGAAGTATTGCCACTTTACCTCCCTCTGCCGCAGGTTTGCCCTCGCCACCCAGCAATTATGCCACAATTAAGGTCAGCGCTCTCGACGGTGGAGAGCGCTGACCTTCTGA
>CAVVZR010000003.1:0-279278 GCA_963752685.1 uncultured Chloroflexia bacterium
CTGCGGATAATATCCTTCCGAGTATGAGGAATCCAATGGCATTCGATCGATATGCATATGTTTTTAACTCGCCGATCATGTATATCGATCCTTTGGGTTATACTCCTGTATGTGGTCAAAAAAACTCCGACCCAGAGTGCGCCATTATCGAACACGCTAAAGGGAAAGTATCAAATTCTGACCTCTATACCATATTACAAAAAATTGGTTTCTTCCCTGGAATAGATATTAAGAATATCCCCAATCCCGAAGGGCGGACGGAGAAAATTTTAACAGACACCATTAGGTTTTATTTAGCACTGCGTCGCGTTGTTTTTGGGAAAGAGGGATGGAAGTTCGTCAATTCTTCCGGGAAGGTGGCGGATGTTGTTGTGGCCTCTACCATTATTCAAGGAGAATTTGGTACCAAAACGGGCAGAACATTCGATGAAGCATTAGAAGCTTTATCAAACCAATATTATTCTGTTGGTAAGCCCCCAGGAAACATGCTTTGCTATGGAGCCTGTACAATTGAGATTCAAATAGCTTGGCTATCGGATCAGGAGTTTGCTCGAAACGAAGCTAAATTCTTCGAAATTATCACGAATGGTCATTGGGCTGACCAGCTTGCTTATGCACAATTGGCAACACAACCAGGAGGATTTCAAATAGGAGAGGATGCTTCGTTGGGTTGGGGAGATGTCACGGAAGAAGAATTACTTGGATATTTCATTGTTGATAAAACGGGATCAGACTACGGAGGAAAGGCATGGTTCATTGTTCACGCAGGCCATAGGAAACCAAAAATATGCGCACCCAATTTAAAGCAATTCAAGCAGTCATCCTTGTTGTGATGATCACTCTTTTTCTTTCAGCCTGTGCGAGCGCAGAAAGAACACCTGTGGCCTTCACAGCTATACCGATCACGAGTAGCCAACTGCCGTTGATAACACCTTTCATTACACAGACTAGCACCATAATTTCAACTGAGACTTTGTCCCAGAAAACATCTTCACCTTCCATAGCCCCCAATCAACCGACCTCAACAGTACAGCCAGATACTTGTGAGGAGGCTCAACAGCACATTAGTCAGAATGCACCTTTTGATTTTCCCGGAATTATCCTTTACACAGGAACAGATGATCGAGGTGTTTTTGGGCTGAAAGGGAATCCACCGATCAGCCGCCCGATATTAGATTCCAATGCGGAATATCATATCTTTGGTTTTTCACCAAACGGGAAATGGCTTTCCTTCACACGAATCGACAGAGATTCCGAAGGGAATGCGAACCTGGAAAAGGAGCAAATCACAACTATTTCGATCCAAGGTGAAACGGTAAAGTCAGAAGTGGATTTGTCTCTCATAAACCTAGAACCTGATTCTTGGATCTTTCGAGGATACTTCAGGGGTAGTCGTTGGCTTTCAGATTCAAAAGTTTTTACAAATTTATTGCGCAATGATATTGAGTGTTTACGTTGCTTGCCTTATCCGGTGCCTGTTGTTTTCGATCCTTTTACAGGCGAAATATTTGTCACCATGACAACTAAAATGCCGCAATGGGATCGGGAAAATTTGAATATTTCTAATGACATAACCCGCGTCACTTACTCAGGAGAAAATGGGGTATATTTACGAGAATTTCCATCTCTCGATCGACTTTTTCTCGATAAAGGTGTAATTGCTACAATGATCAACTGGTCCCCAAACAATCAACTGGTTGTTTATGCAGATTCGGGAATCATAGCCTTGCCTACGGAATTCACCATACTCGATCGCGAGGGGAAGAATCTTAATAGGATCCCACTCCCTGCCACCACGGATTTGATTTCAGGTATTTCCTGGTCGCCAGACAGCCAAAAATTGGCATTGAACATCAGAACCCAGAATGCAGGCATTATTATGATCTATGACGTGAGTAAAGAAAATTTCATAATACAATGCTCAATTCCGGAACAAACTGATGCTGGGATCAATCCCGTCTGGTCTCCTGATAGCAAAATGATGGCAATTGGTATGGATGATCAGTTTGGATTCTTTATTATGGACACAAGCAATAAAGAAATCTTCGTTTCTACAGTTCCCGGAATACCTGTCGCTTGGGCTTCAGATCTCGATTGGAGCAAGTAAAAAACTTTATCAAATCTTTAATATACTTCTCGTAATCCAGTCTGTTTAGTTTAAAGAGATGTTTGTCTTTGGCCGTAGTAAATTAAATTATTGAGCTGAATAGTCAAATCTTGCACAGCTACTACTTCATCGGGCCGGTGCGGGAAGCCCTGGACCTGGCCGGGTGCGGTGCGCGAGGCATCCGGGGCGAGAAGCGTGCTCAGCTACATCGTCACCGACCACCTGGGCTCGACGAGTATGATGTTGGACGTAAGTGGGATTGTGACAAGCTCCACGCTGTACAAGCCGTGGGGGGAGACGAGATACTCCAGCGGGGCGGCTTCGACGGACTACAAGTACACTGGCCAATTGCAGTTGGATATCGGGATATACTTCTATGGGGCGAAATTCTACGATCCCCTGATAGGACGCTTCATCCAGCCAGACACAATTGTGCCGGCCGGCAGCCAGGGAACCCAAGCCTGGGACCGCTATGCCTATGTCAACAACTCACCGTCAATTATACAGACCCAACCGGTCATTATTCAGTCGATTATCCTTGGAGAATCTATAGATTGCGCCGACGGCAATTGTACAGCAACACAAGGATTGGTTGTATTAGGTAAGTTTCCGAAGTATCTTAATGTGGCTAAGGATGTCAATGAAAAAGTGTTTACTGTTCTGCCAGATGTGGATAATGTCCTAACCAGAGATCAGCAATGGGAATTAAACAAGGCTTTCTTGGATCAGGCGGTAGCTCGAGGAGATTATTTCTATTTAGCAAATCAGTGGTCAGAAGCTACAGGCTCGTATGCGGCTGAATTGAACTATCTTTTTTCGCTGGGATACAACTTGTCACCCAATCAAATACGGTTAATTCCGCCTGGATGGTAGAGATTGTGATGAATGAGGCATACATGGTTTTCGGAGGAGGACAAAATGTTAGATTTCATTAAACTTGTAATTCATCATTTTAATTTCTTGACTGATGAATATGGATTTATTGTGAAGGAAACAACGGTTTATCAAGAACATTTTGGGAACAGTATAATTAGATTTGAAAAGCTTAAGGTCGGCGTATTGATTGTTCTTGATCGAGCGCAGATTTTCATTTATATAGGGTTATTGGAAAAGCCAGATGATGAATGGCTTGATATATGTGATGTAATTACTTATTTTGCTCCACAAATAGACAATGTGTACCTTTTCCCTGAAAACTTAACGGGTTATGAAAGTATACTTTTCCAAATTGAGCGACTTGCGAAATTAATGAAGACTTATTGTATACCTGTCCTTCAAGGTGATTTATCTATGGAAGATAAAATTCGGGTTGTTCAAACACAACGAGCCGAAAAATTTAAAGAAGAAATGAAAAGAAAATTTCCTCAGCTCAGAAATTTAGATTAGTGGTAGTCCCAAAGATATTTGGGCTTGGAATATATTCATGAATAAGTAAAAAAAATAAGTCATGGCTTCTAATGTTCCTCGGAATCTCCGATTTTCAGGATAAAGAGGCATATCTATGCTCTACACCTTCGAGGGTTTGGCCAACCACCTCCTCTTCGCGTAGCTCAGGGTGTTTCGGAGGTTCAACGAGCATGTGTTGGACTCAAGCAGAAACATGGTCAGCGCCACGTAGTAAAAGCCGTGGGTGAATCAAGAAATAACTTTAACAACCCTATCGAGGGATAAAAGATATACCGACCAGCCTGGAAGGTCAGCGATCGGAATAAAAATTGGTTCGACGTTTTTTGTTTTTCTATCGCAAATAAATAGGTCTGACCAATTACTCGGATTAATGATATGTATGCACCTAAAGTTAATTCTTGAACCAACCATGATTTTCCACTCACAGAAAACCGCGGTAATGGTCTTGTGAAATCGATGGCTAGTGTCAATATCAAAATCAATGTAAAACCACTGTCAAAACAAAGAGCCTGATTTTCTCGGGCTCTTTGCCTGGCACATCTGGGGGTAACAGTGTGTCTCCCCACCACATTTAGGTGATCCACCAGGGATTCGAACCCTGAACTACTGATTAAGAGTCAGTACCTCTGCCGGGGAGGGGGTGGGTAGTTTTCCCCAATGCATCCGGCAAAGCATAGCCGGGGGATGCCAATCATCTACCGGAACCGGTCAAAGAAACCCAGGGAGCTGGTCACCACGCCCCACACCTGGTCGAGGTAGGGGATGCCGGCGGGGTAGCGTTCGGGCTCGTAGGGCTGGGCCACGATGGTATATGCGTTATCCCTGACCAGGATCAAGGCCTGCTTGGAAGCCCACGGCCCGGCGGTGTTGCGGAAGATGATTGCCGGGCTGCCGCCGATGGTCGCGTCTTCGATCGTATCGATGTTCTCGGCGAAGGTCGCGCTTACCTCGCGCGGGGTCTTGCCGGGGAAAACGCCAAACGTGCCGAGGGTCAGCGAGGTGCGCACGTCGCCAAAACCGCGCTCATTCAAAATTACCGGGCCGCCAACCACCTGCCCGGGGAAGTCGGCGGTCAGGTCGAAACCGGTCGGGTAGAGGAAGCAGTAGCCGTCCATGTCGTTCTGATAGAGGCGCGTATCGGCGCCGGGGGTCGGGCAGACATCCGCGGCGCGCACCACCACCCGCTGGTTTTCGGGCGGGAAGAACACCAGGGTATTGCTGACCGCATCCCAGACCTGGTTGACGGCATCGTCCAGCGCGGAGATTTCGCCGGGCACCGGCTGAAGCATGATCTGGTATTTGATCCCGTTGGCGACCAGGAATGCCCCGCGCTGCGTGCCGCCGTAAGCGGGAATGTTGTTGAGCACCACCCCAGACTGCCCGCCGATACTGGCGGCGGCTTCCTGATATTCGACCCCGCTGCCTGAGTTATACATGTCAAACCAACGCCGCGCGTAGGCGCTGCTGTCCAAGCCCGTCCGCCGGGCCGTTATAGGCCAGGTTGAGGGTTACGCGCAGGCGTTCCTGGGAGGTGCCGGGCTCTACCGGGCCCAGCAGAATCAGCGCCTCGTTGGGGCGCTGCGAGTCCGGTTGGAGGGTGAAGCCAATCGGGTAAAGAAAGCAAAAACCGTTTTCTTTGCTCAAATAGAGACTGCTGGTTGCGTTGGGGGTCGGGCACTGCGCGGTGGGGTCGGGTGTGGGGGTTAGGGTGGGGGTGGGCGCGGTGGTAGGCGTCTCGCTGGGCGGCGGCGCGATCACCTCGGTAGGCGGGATGAGGGTGGGGGTGGGGTCAACACTCAGGGCGCAGGCCTGCAACAAGATCAGTGCGGTGATCAGGATCAGCATCCAGGTGGTATTTGGTTTGGTTTTCATCCGGTTCGCCTCAGCGGGGTGAATAATCAGTGGCTGGTGGTTGCGCTTAATAATACCAGATTGGTCCACTTATCGGCAAACCATGCCAAACCACCACAGCACCCCATACAGGTTGATCGCCGCGCTGACCGCGATCAGCGCCATCAATCCGCGCGGGGTTTTCTGCCCGGCCGCCAGCCCCAGCAGCATCACCACCGGTACGAGGAAATCCAGCAGGTATTTGTAGCCGAACTGCCACGCGCCGGTGTTGTAATACAGCGCCAGCGGGGTGAGCACGCACAGGATGGCGGCCCACGCGCCGATCATCCAGGGCTCGCGCCGCCCTTTGCGCGGCAGGGCGCCTGCCAGGTAGACCAGCGCGGGTGAGGCGATCAGCATGCTCATGCCTTCCACGCTCGGCGCCAGGCCTCCGCAGGCGGCTTTCCACAGCGGCAGGTTAAGGAACATCACCCGCAGGTTGCGCAGGATAAAGTGCGGGTGAAAGGTGCCGTAATCCTTGAGGTCGCCGGCCATAAAATCGGCCACATTTTCGGTCAGATAGCCGTAATCCAGCACGCTGCCAAAGCGCAGCCAGTTGTAAAAGAGCAGCCCGCCGCCGGCCAGGGCAATAGGGATGCCCAGGGCCAGCCCCCAGCCAAACAGCTTTTTCCAGCTCACGGTCTGGCCGGCTTCGCGCGCGTTCTGCCACCAGATGCCCACCACCAGCGGAGCGATCACCAGGATGTGCGGGCGGGCGACCACCGCCAGGGCCAGCGCCGCGCCCGAAAGCCAGGCCGGGCGGCGCGTCACCGCCAGGGATGCCGCCAGCAGGATCAGGGTCACGGTGATTTGCTGGCTGAGGAACCACATGCGCCCATCCGTGCTGAGGTAGAAGTGGGCGGTGCCCAGGGCAAAGAAGGCCGTCAGCCAGAGCTGCGCGGCGCGGCCCAGTTGTAGCCAGCCGCGCCGTGCCATCCAGGCCAGCAGCAGGAAGATCAGCGCGGCGTTCAGCGCGCCGTTGGCGCAGGCATACACCACCGTATTGAAATCTTCGAAGTGGAGGGCCCATACCAGGGGCGTCATCAGGATGGCTACCAGCGGCGGGTTGGCCACGTACCACTGGCCGTTGAACAGGGTCAGGTCGTGGGTGTCACTGGGGTTAATCAGGTAGAGGCGCCCGTGCAGCCAGGCGTCGGCCAGTTCGTCAAAGTAAGATTTGGCCGGGGTGACGATGTTGCCCACCAGGATGGCGCTCAGCCGGTAGATCACAAAGACCAGGCAGAACACCGCCGCGGCCAGCAGATAACTGCGCGCGGAGGCGTGCCAGGAGCGTTCCTCGGCGGCCGCGCGGGCGTTGAGCCAGCCCAGCAGCGCCAGGCAGGCCAGGGCGATCAGGCTGAAGCCGAACACAAAGCGGTAGCGGCTGAGGTGCGCCAGCGGCACGGCCAGGTAGAGGGCCGCGGCGCACAGCGCGGAGGGCGCCAGCCCGGTCCACCATGCCCGCGCGCCCGTCTGCGCGTCCAGGCGGGCCAGCTGCCCCCAGGCGGATGGGTAGAGCAGGTGCAGGGCCAGCCCGGCCTGCAGCAGCACCAGCGCCGCCCAAATCAGCAGCGGGCGCAGCTGGCTTAGCCCGAAGAGCAGGGTCGCCAGCACCTCGTTCCAGGCGGTCAGCAGCAGGGCGGCGGCCGCCAGCCCGGCCAGCAGCGCCAGGCCCTGCGCCGAGCCAGTCACCCGGACTTCCAACCAGCCCAGCAGCCGCACGGCGCGCGCGCCCGCCAGGAGCAGCAGCCCGGCCAGGGCGAACCCAAGCGTCAGCCCGGCGATGCCGGCCGCCAGGGCCAGGTCCACTTTGCTGAAGCCCAACCACACCGCGTTCTGCGCCTCCGAGGGCTGGCGCAGGTGCAGCACGAGAGCCAGTCCACCCTCCAGCGCACACAGCAGGAAAAAGGCGGCAGGGACGATCGGTTTTCGCGAGAGGGGTGGGTTCAAAGGTCGGCGTCCTTGGGAAACACGCGGCGGGATATCCTCATTTTACCAGCACCCGCGGCAATCTTTTCGTGCCTTCCACCATTTGCCTGGGCGCGGGTTTTGCACTATGATTCAGTAGCATTATCCCACCGGAGGCCAACCTATGCCCATCCAACAATCTGTCTGTATCCCTATGCTCAACCAGGCGCATGTGCCCCTCGAAACCATCGTGCGCGCTGCCGCCGAGATCGGCTACCCCGCGGTAGAAATCTGGGGGCGTGATGAGAGTTTCCCCGAGCTGGCCGCGCTCTGCCGCCAGAACGGGCTGGTCATTTCGCAGATTACCGGCCACGACAGCCTGCCGGTGGGGCTGAATGACCCTTCCCAGCACGAGCGCATCGAGGCCGAGCTGATCGCCTCGATCGATTTTGCCGTGCAGTACGGCATCCCCGGGTTGATCTGTTTCAGCGGCAACCGCCGTGCCGGGCAGAGCGACGAAGAAGGTATCGCCGCCACCGTCCAGGGCTTCCGCCGGGTGGCGCCTTACGCCGAGAAAAAAGGCATCAACCTCAACCTCGAGCTGCTCAACACCCTCGTCGACCATCCTGGCTACCAGAACGATCACTCCGCCTGGGGGCTGGCAGTTTGCAAAGCGGTCAACAGCCCGCGGGTCAAGCTGCTCTACGATATCTACCATATGCAGATCATGGAAGGCAACTTGATCAGCACCATCCGCGACAACATCCGCTGGATCGGCCACTTCCACACCGCCGGCGTGCCCGGCCGCGCGGATATCGACGAGACCCAGGAGATCAATTACCCCGCCGTCTGCCGGGCAATTGCCGCCAGCGGCTACGACCTGTATCTTGCCCACGAATTTGTGCCCAAAGGCGATCTGTTCGCCGCCATGCGCCGCGCCTACGAGATCTGCAACGTGTAACAGAACCGGCGCGCGCTTATGGATCGCCCCGCCGCATCCAGGCGGGGGCCTGGTAAAAAATGAGAATTTCATGTGAGTCTCACCAGGGCAGCTTGCCAGGCTGCCCTTTTTTGTTATCATAGGTTTACCCTATTACCGGTAAATTAAAAAGAAAGCTATGAAAAAACTGATCCCTGTGATATTCGTTGTGTTTCTGGCCGCGTGTGCCGCGCCGCTCGCTGCCCAGCCCAGCCCGACCCCTGCCGCGCTGGTTGCCAGCTTTACCCCCAGCCCACCCCCGCCCACCGCTACCAGCACGCCGGTTCCCTCGCCCACCGATACACCTCAGCCCACCTTCACCGCCACGCCCACCCCGCATCCCCTGTCGATTGAGGCCATGCGCCAGCGCCAATACCCCGGCAGCCCGATTACCCTCGAGCAGGAGCTCGACCCCGGGACGAATTATTCGCGCTATATCGCTTCGTACTACTCCGAGGGGCTCAAAATCTATGCCTTGCTGACCGTGCCCTACGGCGACCCGCCGCCCAGCGGCTGGCCGGTGGTAGTCTTCAACCACGGCTATATTCCCCCCGAACAGTACCGCACCACCGAGCGCTACGTGGCCTATGTGGATGCCTTTGCCCGCAGCGGTTACATCGTGATCAAATCCGATTACCGCGGCCACGGCTCCTCCGAAGGCCAGGCGGGCGGAGCCTACAGCCGCCCCGATTACACCGTGGATGTGCTCAACGCGCTGGCATCCATCAAGGCTTTTCCCGGCGCCGATCCCAACCGCATTGGCATGTGGGGGCATTCCATGGGCGGTTATATCACCCTGCGCGCCATGGTCATCTCCAGGGATATCAAAGCCGGGGTTATCTGGGGCGGGGTGGTGGCTTCCTACCCCGATATGATCACCCTCTGGCACGCTACACCGCCCGCTACCCTTTCGACGGGAGCGCGCAACTGGCGCGGCAGCTTTATCCAGCAGTATGGCAGCTTTGAGGAGAACCCGCAGTTCTGGGCATCTATCTCGGCCAACAGCTACCTGGCGGAGATCAGTGGGCCGCTGCAGTTGGATCACGGCGAGGCGGACGACACCGTGCCGCTGGTCTTCTCGCAACTGCTCTACCAGCAGGCCCTGGATGCCGGTGCGGTGGTTGAGCTGTATACCTACCCCGGCAGCGACCACAACATTTCCCAGTCGTTTTCCGCCGCCATGCAGCACTCGCTGGAATTTTTCGACCGTTACGTCAAAGGCCAGTAGGTTCCCGCCGGGTGAGTGGGGCGCTTATTGCGCCTGCAGGTTGGCGTAGAGGTTGTCGAACAGCACCTTGAAACCCTCGGCGGGCATGTCTTCCCACGTCTCCGCGTAGACTGCCGCGCGCCCGGCGGCGGCGGGTCCGACCGCCACCTCGGTTTCGAGCTGGTCGTTGATGTACAAGCTGATCTTGTCGGGAAGGCAGACGACTTTAATCCGGTTGACCGCGTCGGGCGATGTCTGCATGTGTGCCGCCGGCACCCACCAGTCGTCCAGCAGCATGGTGTCTTCATTATTTATAAACTTACCGATGCCATATTCCTGATTGACCGGGTCGATGGCCACGTAATGATAGTTGTCCTTGTCCTGGTAATAGCACAGCACGCCGTAGGCGCCTTGTTCCAGCCCGGGCGCCAGCGCGGCGTCAAAACCGATCACCTGGGGGGTGAAATCCACCGGCAGGTAGGCCCAGGCCACATAATCGCCTGTCTTGATGTGCAGCGCATAGCGCTGGTCCTCGTAGGCCCACGAGCGGTTATCGTCGCTGCTCTCGGACCAGCCGTTGTCATTGTTGGCAAAATTTTCGGCGATATAGGTATCGCTCAGCTGCTGGCCGATATCCACCGACCAGGTGCCGTCGTTGGCGCCGGTGCTGCCGGCTTCGGATGGGGCGGCCGGCAGTTCTTCCACCGGGGCTTCTTTCGTCGGCGCGGGTGCCCGGGTCGGCGTGGATGTGGCGGCCAGGCTGGAGAGCTGCGTGCCGGCCAAGGGGGGCACAATACTCGCGCCGGCCGAGCCGGTCCGCACAAAAAATACCGCCGCGGCCACGATGATGCCCACGCAGACCACTCCCACCAGGCCGACTCCGCCCAGGATGATCGGCAGGCCAGAGCCTCCCTTGCGCGCGGGAGCTGTGGGTTGGGTGGGCGGCTGCGCCTGCACCGCCGGGGGCGCCGGTAGGTGCTGGGTTCGTTGGATACGGGTCAGTTTATAGGGCTGCGCGGGGTGGGCGGGCGGCGGAACGGCCGGCTGGGCCGCCTGCGGCTGGGGGGCCGGGTAGGGCTGCTCGGGCAGCCGGGGATAAGCCTGCTGCAAGGGCTGAGGCAAGGGGGCCGCATAGGCCTGTTCGATCGGCGGTGGGTAAAAGGATCGTGCCTCCGGTCTGGGGGTTGGGTTTAGCTGCTCCGCCGGCTGCTCGGTTGGCGGAAAGTCGCTGATAAAGGGCGGGGTAAACGGTAAGGGTGCAGACGGTGTGGGCCGGGGGATGTCCACCGGCTTGCCGCAATTGTCGCAAACAATTGCCTCGCCGGCGAGCGATGCTCCGCAGTATACACATCGATGGGCATTTTCTGTCATCTTATTTCCTTGTCTGGTTTCGTTTTGAGCCTTTCCCCTCGATCGTAATGATCCATATCCATGCTTAAGTATGTCGTTTTTCACTGCAGGATGGTTTCGGGCGCGGGGAATTTTGTCCTGCCTGGGTAGCAAACGCATCAAGACAATATTCGATAAGAATAGCTGTCACCATGCCGCCTTTGAAGCCAGGGATTAAAAAAAGAGCGCGAGAATGCTGTATCCGCAGCACTTATGTGCTGCGGATACAGCATTCTCGCGGAAAAATCTTTTCTCCCCCGCTTCGCGGCGTTTTTGCCGCGGAGAGGGGGCCGGGGGGAGTGGAAAAGCGCAGGAAACGCATCTGGTAATTTAAATGCGATTTCCCTGTCCTGCCTGGGGCTATTCGCATTGGGCGGCAAAAGCATGTTAGAATGTAGAACATAGTTTCTCTATGGGAGCCGCGATGACCCTGCCCACCCTTACCCTTTCGGCCGCGCGCCTGGTGCAACTCGAGGCCCAGGGGCTGCTGACCGCGCCCGAGCACCCTGCCACGCGCGAGGATGTGCTCTCCGCCGTGCGGCGCATGGCCTTGCTGCAAATCGATACCATCCACGTGGTGGCGCGCAGCCCTTACCTGGTGCTCTTCAGCCGTCTTGGCGCCTATCAGAACGCCTGGCTGGACCAGCAGTTGGCCGAAGGCGCGCTCTTCGAGCATTGGGCCCACGCCGCCTGTTTTATCCCCACCGAAGATTATCCCTATTCGCGGCGCTTCATGCTGGACGGCCAGCGTGATTATTTCAGCAGCTCTTTCATCGATGATAACCGGCAGGTGCTGGACGGCGTCCTGGCCCACATTCGCGCCAACGGCCCGATGCGTTCGGCGGATTTCGAGAGCGAAAAAAGCCCCGGCGGCTGGTGGAATTGGAAAATCGAGAAACGCGCCCTGGAATACTGGTTCCTGCGCGGCGAGTTAATGGTCTCCCGGCGCGACAAATTCCAGCGGGTCTATGATCTGCGCGAACGGGTGCTGCCCGATTGGGATGACGCCCGCGCTCCATCCCTGGCCGAGACCCACCGCGCGCTGATCCTGCGCAGCATCCGCGCCCTGGGGGTTGCCCGGCCGGAATGGGTGTGGGATTATTACCGCCTGCCCAAGCGCACCATTCAGAGTGTGTTGCCCGGGCTGCTGGCGCAGGGCGAGGTGCTTGAGCTGCAGGTGGATGGCTGGCCCGAGCCTGCCCTGGCGCTGCCCGAGACTCTGCCCCTGCTGGAGGCGGCCGCCGCCGGGCAGCTGACCGCCGGCCACACCACCCTGCTCTCGCCGTTCGACCCGCTGGTCTGGCATCGCGAGCGCGCCCGCCAGCTATTCAATTTCGAATTCAGCATCGAATGCTATTTGCCTGCCCCCAAACGGGTCTACGGTTATTTCGTCCTGCCGGTGCTGCACAACGGCGCCCTGGTGGGCCGCCTGGATGCCAAAGCCTACCGCAAAGAGGGATATTTCGAGGTCAAGGCCTTTTATCTCGAAGAAGGGGTGGCGCCCAGCCTCGAACTGGCCGGTGCGCTGGCCGCAGCCATCCGCCGCTGCGCGGCCTGGCATGCCACCCCCGAAGTGCGCCTGGGATCCTGCAGCCCGGCATCCTTTGGCCCGCTGCTGAGCGCGGCCCTGGACGGTTAAACAGGCCAGGGGTGACATGGGGCCGGCCGGCCCCATGTCACCCCTGGCTTAAAAACTATGCTGCGGACTTACTTGTTCGAGTGGGTGTAGCCCAGCTGCCTCAAAAGGGCCGGGTTATCCCGCCAGTTCTCCATTACCTTGACGTGCAGGTCGAGGAACACGGTGCGCCCGCTCATTTTCTCAATCTCCTGGCGCGCGGTCGTGCCGATGCGTTTGAGCATCTCTCCGCCTTTGCCGATCACGATCGGTTTTTGCGATTCGCGCTCCACCATCAGCGTCGCGGCGATATAAGCCGTGTCCTCGCTGCGCTCTTTGTATTCCTCGATGCGCACCGCGGTGGAATGCGGTACCTCGTCCTTCAAATGGCGCAGCACCGCCTCGCGCACCAGGTCTGCGGCGATATCCCGTTCATACAGGTCGGTTATCTGCTCTTCTTCATAATACATAGGCCCTGCCGGCAGGCGCTCGACGATGGCGTCTAATAGCGCATCCAATTCAAAGCCGGTGGAAGCGGAAACCATCACCGGGTAAGCGGGCGGGTAGAGCGACATATAGTCGCTCATCCGTTCGGCGCGCTGCATCTCGCTGACCAGGTCGATCTTGTTCAGACCCAGCACCACTTTCATCGGGTCGCCGGCGCTGGCCTCGGCCAGGTGGTTGGCGCTGAGGGCATCTTCATCGTTGGGTTTGGCGCTGGCATCCACCAGCCACAAGACCACATCCGCGTCTTTCAACGCGTCCAGGGCCACCTGGTTCATGAATTCGCCCAGCTTGTGCACGGGTTTGTGGATCCCGGGTGTATCCACGAAAACGATCTGCGCGTTTGGCAGGGTCAAAATACCTAACTGCTTGCGGCGGGTGGTCTGCGGGCGGGATGAAACTGCCGCCACCTTTTGGGCCAGCAGGGCGTTAAGCAGGGTGGATTTGCCCACATTGGGCCGCCCGATCACGGCCACGAAGCCGGATTTGAATTGGGGAGAATTGTCGTTGGGTTGCTCGCTCAAGATACTGCTTCCTTCTAAATATAACTGTTCATGGCTGCGCCGGCTGACGCACGGCGTAACCGGCACTTTCCAGGGCGCTGATCGTCCCGATCAGGTCGGCTGCTTTGACCAGGATGTAATCGGTGTCAAAGGTCGATACGGCGAACAGGCTGATGCGCGCCTTGGCCAGTGCGCCGGAGATGCCTGCCAGCACGCCCACCATGCTGAACCCCAGCGGCCCGGCCACCTTCAGCGCGCGCCAATCCGGTTCGCACAACACCCCCGCGGGCACGTTGGCCTGCAGGCAGATCAGCGAGAGCTCCTCGGCGGTGCGGGTGAGGGTGAAAAACGGACCCCGGTTTGCCCAGGCGGGCACCGCGGCGCTGGGCTCCAGGCGGCAGACTGCCAGGGTGTCGGGGAGGATGTTAAGGGTCAGCGCCATCTCGGGTCCACTTTCTTTATTACCGGCTTATACACTCAGCCCGCCTTCCAGGCGCAGCAAAAAAGCCTTGGTTTCAATCCCGTTGGGGGCGGCGTAGCCGTGCAGTTTGCCGTCGCTGCCTACCACGCGGTGACAGGGCAGCACGATGGGCATGGGGTTGGCCGCCATAGCCCGCCCCACGGCCCGTCCGGCCGCCGGGCGGCCGATCTGCTCGGCCAATTGCGCATAGGTTCTGACCTGCCCATAAGGGATTTGCGCCGCAGCCTGCAAGGCGCGCAGGCTGAAGGCTGCCAGCCCGCCCCAATCGATGTCCAGCTCGAAGCGCTCCCGTTTTCCCTGTAAGTACTCTCTCAACTGGCTGAGTGCCAGGGCGAGCATCTCCGGGGCGGGCCCATCCCCGCTGGTTTCCAGGGCAACGCCGATCCTCACCCGCGCCAACCCCTGGGTCGAAACCGCCGCCCACACCGGGCCAATCGGGCTGTGAGCCAGCCCGCCGGCCCAAAGTTTGTGGGTCTGGGGGAACAGGGCGGGTTGCAGCGAAGCGTTTTTTGGATCCATGCTGCTCACACTGCCCAAATCCGGCGGTTGGTGCCGCGCGGTACCGTCACATTGCTGACCACCGTGGTGGTGGTCACCGGCTCGCTGCTGCTCTGCAGGGTAAACAGGTTGCCCTCGGGGTCGCTGCCGTCACAGGCCGCCAGACCCGGCTTGGGTCGGTAGACCGGACCCAGGCGCACCCCGCGTGCCGCCAGCCCTGCCCGGGTGCTTTCTACATCATCCACCTTGAAGACCAGGCGCGCGCGGTTGTTGGCCGGGCCGGGTTTCAGGCTGGCATCCAACACCAGGCTGACCGTGCCCGTGCCCAATTCGGCGCGTGTCGATCCATCGTCGCTGTTTTTCACTGCCAGGCCGAGCTGGTCGCGGTAAAAAGCCAGGGCGGTGGGCAGGTCGCGGACGTGCAGGATGATTTCGATCAGATCGCTTAATTCGGCCATCACGGGTTCTTTCGTCTTGATTCTACCAGTAAGCGGCGCGAATCACTGTGATAGATTCCCCAAATTTTCGTAGAATAGTGTATATTTACACTAGACGATGCCCCCTGTGAACCGGTTGACATGCTTCGTCTGGTGGTAAACCTCCTCTTAAACTGCCCTATGGTTTGACAAACCACCTAGAAACGTTATAATTCGACAATTCCGGTTCAAATAACATTGTCTCTACATCCATCCATTGAAGGAGGTGATTGCTTCGGTTGATCGATTGATTTACCAGCCCTTGCCTGACCTAGAGGCATACTGATCTAGAATTCGCAAAAGGAGAAGACTGTGAAAAAGAGATCGTTGTTTACTTTCGCCGCCCTATTGATCGTGATGAGCATGCTGCTGGCAGCCTGCCAGCCACAGGCCACACCGCCGGCGGCCGAACCCACCACCGCCCCTGAACCGACCATGGCTCCTGAAGAGCCCACCATGGCCCCCGAAGAGCCGACCATGGCCCCCGAGGCCACGGCTACCGAAGCCGCCATGCCCGCTACGATGATGCAGGAAGCGGATAGCTGCGATTACGGCGGCGAGATCAAATCCATCGAAGCCGTCGATGATCTGACCGTGAAGTTCACCCTGTGCTATCCCGACGCCGCTTTCCCGGCCAAGGCCGCCTTCGCCTCGAATGAAATCCTGCCCAAGGCCCTCCTGGATTCCACCGGCGGTGACTCCACCAAGATCAGCGAGACCCCCATTGGCACCGGCCCCTTCATGCTCAAAGAATGGGTGCGCGGCGACCATATGACCCTCGAAGCCAATCCCAATTACTGGGGCGGCGTTCCTGATTTGAAAACCCTCATCCTCAAGCAGTCCAAAGAGCCCGCTCAGCGTTTGCTTGAGCTGCAGTCCGGCAATGCCGACGGCATCGCCCTGGTCGGCACCGATGATATCGAGAACGTTCAGAACGATCCCAACCTGGCCTACAAACCCATCGCCGCCACCAACACGCTGTACTTCGCGATGAATAACACCAAGGCGCCCTTCGACAAAGAAGAGGTTCGCCAGGCGTTTGCCATGGCCATCGACAAACAGCGCATCGTCGACAACTTCTTCCCCGCCGGGTCCTCCATCGCCGAGCAGTTCGTCTATGACGGTTTGACCCCCGGTTATACCGCGGGCTTAAAGTGGTATGACTTCGACCAGACCAAGGCCAAGCAGATGCTCACCGACGCCGGGTTCGATTTCAACCAGACCATCGACTTCTCATACCGCGAAGCTTCGCGTGGCTATGCCCCGCAGCCCGGTAAGATCGCCCAGGATGTCCAGGCTCAGCTCGCCGATATCGGCGTCAAGATCCGCCTCGATGTCCAGGAATCTGGCACGCTGCTGGCCAATGCCAAAGACGGCAACCTGACCTTCTTCTTGCTTGGTTGGGGCGAGGACTACCCGGATGCTACCGACTGGTATGATTATCACTTCTCTGCCAGCCATAAAGACTTCGGTACGCCCTATCCCGACTTAGTGGATGCCATTTCCAAAGCCGGTCAGGCCGCTTCGAATGCCGATCGCCAGACTTTCTACGACCAGGTCAATGCTTTGGTCAAACAGCACGTTCCGGTGATCCCGATTGCTCACGGCGCCAACGGCAATGCCTACAGCGCGGCTGTCCAGAACGTGGTGGTTGGTCCTTACAATGACAACTTCCCCTGGATGAAGACCGACTCAGGCCAGTTGGTTTACCTGGGTACGGCTGAACCCATCAGCCTGTGGTGCGGCGACGAAGAAGATGGCGAGACCATTCGCGCCTGCATGCAGATCTTCGAGCCTTTGATGCGCTACAAATACGGCGGCACCGAGACCGAACCCGCCCTGGCAGAAAGCTATGATGCCAATGCGGAATTGACCGAGTACACCTTCCACCTGCGCTCCGGCGTCAAGTGGTCCGATGGCTCAGACTTCACCTCCGCCGACGTCTTCGCGACCTACACGGCCATGTGGGATTACAACAATCCGAACCATAAAGGCAACACGACCGTCTTCCAGTACTGGTCTGGCCTGTTTGGCGCGGTTTTGAACGCCCCGCCGGCCGAGTAATTTCCCGATCTGATTGAGTAAGCAGGGTGGGGCATGGCAGGTTTGACCTGAAATGCCCCACCCTCATAGCAGGTATAATTATCTGAAGGTAGTTAGCCAGTATGGTCCAGTACATTGTTCGCCGTCTTTTACTGCTTGTTCCGGTCGTCATCGGCATTTTGCTGGTGACTTTTATCATCACGCGCGCCATTCCCAGCGACCCGTGCCTGGCAATGTTGGGTGAAAAAGCCACCAAAGCCCAATGCGACAGTTTCCGCCAGCGCTTTGGGCTTAATGATAATGTCGCTGTGCAATTCGGCCGCTACATGGTCAACCTGGTGCAGGGCGATTTTGGCGACTCGATCCAATACAAGCGCCCGGTGCTGGATATCATCTCCGAGCGCCTGCCAATGACCATTGAGCTGACCATCGCCGCGATGATTTTTTCATCGGTTGCCGGCATTCTCCTGGGGATCGTCTCGGCGCTGCGCCGTAATTCACCCCTGGATGTGGGCACCATGATGGTCGCCAACATTGGCGTCTCAATGCCGGTTTTCTGGCTGGGGTTGATGCTCGCCTATATATTTGCCTTGCTGCTCAAAGGCACCCCATTTTACATTCCACCCTCCGGTCGATTATCCTCCAGCATCTCGCTGGTTCCTCTGGCTACCCTTTGGAATCTCAAAGATGTGACCGGAGCCGGCAAATTTCTGCTCACATTAGTATCCAACTCAACCATCCTCAATAGTTTGCTTACCCATAACCTGTTGATGCTCAAAGATGCCCTCTGGCATTTGATTCTCCCCTCCCTGGCGGTTGGCACCATTCCCCTGGCAGTGATTGCCCGCATGACTCGTTCCAGTTTGCTGGAGGTTCTCGGCCAGGATTACATCCGCACCGCGCGTGCCAAAGGGGTGATCCAAAAAGTGATCATCCGCAAGCACGCCCTGCGCAATGCCCTGGTGCCCATCGTCACCATCATCGGCCTCGAAACCAGTGTGCTGCTGGCCGGCGCCGTGCTCACCGAGACCGTCTTCAACCTGCCCGGGATGGGCACCGCCATGGTAAACGCCATCCTCTCCCGGGATTACCCGATTATCCAGGGATTTACCATTGTGATTGCTTTGATCTTCGTGCTTTCAAACCTGATCGTTGACGTATCTTATGCCTATCTCGATCCCAGAATTCGATTGGATTAACCCATGACTGCAATCCCTGCCGCAAAAATGGCCACCAGTGATTTCTCTAAACGCAGTTCTCCGGGGATCGAGTCGTTTAAACGATTCCTGCGCCACCGGTCAGCCCAGGTTGGTATGTTCTTATTCTTTATGATGCTGTTCGCGGCCATCTTCGCCCCGCTGATTACCCAGTATGACCCGATCAAGCCGATCATGACCGAAAAACGCCGCTCTCCGCCCTGCATCCACCTGTTAGGCTGCCCGGCGGATAAGGCCGAGCACCTGATGGGCATCGATGGCAATAACCGCGACCTGTTCTCGCGCATCGTGTACGGCTCGCGCCTCTCGCTGCAAATTGGCATTTCGACGATCACCTTTGCCATTCTGGTGGGCGGCCTGTTGGGCGCGGTGGCGGGTTTTTACGGCGGTTGGGTGGATAACCTGATCATGCGCATCATGGATGTGCTCATGGCCTTCCCCAGCCTGTTGTTAGCCATCGCCATCGTTTCTGTCCTGGGGCCCGGGTTGATCAACGCCTTGTTGGCCATTTCGATTGTGTCGGTGCCGGTATACGCCCGGGTGGTGCGTTCCAGCGTCCTCTCGGTCAAGGGGCTGGATTACGTGGACGCTTCGCGCGCCATGGGGGCATCCAACGGCTGGCTGATCTTCCAGCGCATCATGCCCAACGCGCTCACCCCGCTGATCGTCCAGGGCACCCTGGGGATCGCCTCCGCGATCTTGAGCGCCGCGGCGCTCTCCTTCCTGGGGCTCGGCGCCGAACCGCCGCGCCCGGAGTGGGGCCTGATGTTGGGCGAGGAGCGCAACAGCGTTTTCAACGCCCCTCACCTGGTGTTCTTCCCCGGCCTGGCGATCATGCTCACCGTGCTCAGCTTCAACCTGCTGGGCGACGGCCTGCGCGATGCGCTCGACCCGCGCCTACGCGGCAGCAGCTCCTAACCGCTATCAAAACACAAGAGTGCGGTCTCAGATGAGACCGCACTCTTGTGTATATTGGGACAGGTTCACCCGATGGTTTTTAGATCATCCAGCAGCATTTTCTTTTCTTCGTCTTCGATGATGCGATCCGCCGCGTCCCGCGCCTTTTCCAGGTAGTCGTGCATTTTGGCCGTGTCGCCCCCGCTAAATTCGGCCCGCGCCAGGGCTTCATAGGCATACCCCAGGTAAAAGGGCAAGACGCCTTCGTGGCGGCACTGCTCCAGGCTCAGCAGCCCGTAGCGGCGGGCGTTCTCGGCTTGCCCCAGGAGGGCGTAAATCCGCGCGGTCTGCCAGTAGCCCACCGAGAGGTTGCTGGGCGCGCAGTCCGCGCGCTGGGTCCAATGCCAGGTGGATGCCAGGCTCAAGCGCAGCATTTCCTCGTCCTCTTCCGGCGTACGTTTGGCTTTGTCGATCAAATCCCAGGCACGGTTGAAACAAGTCGACGAAAAATAGCGGTGCGCCGCTTGCAGGTCAAAATTGGGTTCACTGCTCATGCTTGTTTTCCTCAGGGGATCCTTGTCTGGGTTGAACAACCAATCCTGATCATTATTATAGAGAATGAGCATCCCGGTTACAAGTCAATGAGTTTTGCGGGTGTGTTTCAGTTTTGGGGCCAAAATACCCCACGCCCTGCCCCGGCCCTCACTTCGGGACGGTGAATCAGAGTTTTGAGGGTGTTGGACGCCATTCCATGGCGTCCAACACCCTCAATCTTCCTGCTGCGCCCCCTTTCATTGGAAGGGGGACGGAGGGATGGCACTCTTCAAGCACGAGCGGGTGCTTTTCCCCCAAACTGAAATGCACCCAATTTTGCCTACCAGCCTGGATGGTTTTCGGCGCTAGGCGAGATCCCTGCTCAGCGCGTCCCTTTCATAGATCGTCACCCCGTCGCCGCGGTCGTTGATCATGCAGTTCGGGGCGCAGCGCCGTACCACCGCCACCACCAGCATGTCTCCCACCGCGCCGCTGGTGTTCAAGGCGATCACCAGCGCGGCCGGCAAAACCCAGGCCGCCGGCCCGCCCGCCATAACCAGCAGGCCAATCACGCCGATGATTACCAGCGGGGCCAGTCCGATCACCTGGTACGGCCCGCGGGGGATATACCAGGCCGGCGCGGCGGCGTAAGCGTAGGTGAGGCGCAGGGCAAAGCGCGGCATGGCCCCGGTGAACAGCCAGAAGAACAAGCCGTGGATCAGTTCGTGAACCAGCAGGTTGCCAAACAGCAGCCCCACAATGGCCGCCAGCCACAGCAGCGTGCTCTGCGTGTTCAAGGAGGTCAGCGCGCCGGTGAGCAATTCGGGCCGCGCCAGGCGCAGCAAGATCCCCAGCAGCGCGGCGGTGAGGAAGAACAACACCAGCCCGCCAATGTTCAACCCCAGCGCCAGGGCTTTGTCTTTGGCCAGGTTGATCTCCTTGCTGGGCTGGTAGCCTTCAGGCAGTTGCTGGGTGGCGGTCTTCATGCCTCAACCGCCGCCAGGCAGCCCTCGCGCTGGTAGCGCCGGAAGTGCTGCCCCCAGCCGGTTTCGGCCATCCATTGCTCGGCCACGCCTTTATATTTCAAGGGCCAGTAGAGGGCATCCTGTTCGAACTCGCCGATGAGGGTGGGGATCACCACCAGGGGCGAGTGCAGCACCAGTTTTTGGAAGACGCGCGTGGGGCCGTACCAGGCCAGCCAGGCGAGGAAACTGTGGGTACCGTACCCCACTTTGAAGCCCCAGCCTTGCGTGGGCAGCGCATCGCCCACCACCTCGATCTCGCGCGGGTCGCCGGTGCCCAGGCCCTGTTCGTGCGCCAGGCGAATATAATCGATTTGCAGCGGGTCAAAGCCCATCAGTTTGGCCGCCACAGCGTCGATGGCCACCTGGTCGGCCGACGCCAGCAGCACATTTTTTACCACAGGGGTCATCAGGCGCGGACCGGTGCCGTTGCCGGCGGTCGTGCCGTCCATCATCGCCAGCAGCCCGGGGTGGATCTCCTTTTGGATGGCCAGCAAATCCACCAGGGTCTGGTGGATCCAGGTGTGGGTGTAATGGCGGTATTTGCTCAACAGCCCCCCGAAGGCGTTTTTCATCGCCCCGGTGGTGGTGGTGTACATGTGGGTCTTGACCGTGGGCAGATGCACCATGTTCTTGCCGATCAGGTAATCCGGGATGCGGATGCCTTCCGGGTAGATGTGATCCAGCGCCAGCATTTTGGCCTTGGGGCGGTATTCCACCCAGCTCATGTCTTTTTCGAGGAAGTTGTAGCGCACCGGGATGTTGTGTCCGCGAAAGATGGGCACGTAGCCGTTGAGGTCTTCGCCCTTGAAGGCGTTGGTCACCACCGTCTGGTTTTGTACGCAGACCAGGTCGTCAAAACCGGCTCCGCGCAGGGCGAGGATGGCGCCTTCGAGCTGCCAGGGGGTGGTGTTGGCGCCGGGCATGGGGAAATGCCAGGAGATATTATCCTTGAGAATGGTGGTCAGCCCGGGCTGCAGGGCCTGCGCCCCGCCCGCCAGGGCAAAGAGGCGCTGGTAGTCGTCCAGCACGGTCTCGGGCGAGGTGGTGAGAAAGGCAACTTTGGATTTCATGACTGCACTGCCACTTTGACCACGATCTTCTTGACCCAGCCCGGCCGGTCACCGGCCAGCTTGGGAGCGTGGGCATCCTGGGGAAAGAAAACGGCCGCCTGCCCGGCCTTGACCCGCACCGGGGTCATCGCCGCCGCCGGGAACATCCCGTGGAGCACGTCTTTAGCCGGGTTGTACGCGCCGGCGCCGGTCAGCTCGCTGAGCGGCGCCCAGCCCATCAGCTCTTCGCCCGAAACCACGTACTGGATGTCGAGATACAGGCGGTGAGCCTCAAAATCGATCTCTGCCGCCGCCGGGACGGTCTCGAATTCCTGCACCAGGGCGTAAACGGCCGCGCCGTCGATTTCCACCCGCTCTGCCAGGCCTTCGCCCTTACGGTGTGCGCCGAGAAAATCCAGCGCCTTTTGCAGCGCCGGGGTCAGCGCCAATTGTTTTGCCAGTTCGTCCAGCTCCGCGACAATCATCCTGCACCTCGCTCGTTCGGTATTTACTCCATTGTATCCCAGCCATAAAATATTGTCAGTACGGGTGGATCATCTGTAAGGCGATCATAAAGTGGCGCCGGGCCAGGCAGCCGGAGCGGCCAGGAACTTTTTAAGGCCTGCCGGCGTTTAATCCCCACAGCCTATGTATAATGGGATTATCTTTCTCTTGATTCACAAGGAGCAACGATGACGCAATCTCGCCGGCGAATCACCACGCTATTCTCCATCTTACTCCTCGTCAGCCTGGCCTGCACCTTACCCAGCTTTGGTGCGCCCACGCCTACTCCCGCATCCCCTACCCTGGCCCCGGCCACGCCCACCAGCCCACCCGCGGCGGCCGGCAAGCCGCTGCAGCAGCAGGATCTGCCCCCCGTGCTGGTCGAGACCGATCCGCCGGTGGGCAGCGAAATCGGCCCCGGCGGCGGGCTGACCTTTTACTTTAACCAACCCATGGACCGGCCCTCCGTCGAGAGCGCGCTGCAAGGCCAGCCGCTGCTGGCCGGCAGTTTTGAGTGGGTGGACGACGCCACCCTGCGCTTCACCACTGACCAGCCGTTCCCCACCGGCGCCGAAATCCAACTGACGTTTGCCGTCACGGCGCGCGCCGCCAACGGCCAGGCGCTTACCGATCCGGTTACGGTCCACTACCTGGTGGCCGACAGCCTGAAGGTCACCGAGCGCCTGCCCAAACCCGGGACCGCCGAAGCCAACCCCTCCTCTGCGGTGGTGGTCACCTTCAACACCCCGGTGGTCGCCCTGGGCGCCGATCCGGCTGATCTGGCCCCAGCATTTTCGCTGCAGCCCGAGGCCAAAGGCCGCGGCGAGTGGCTGAACACCTCCACCTACATCTTCTACCCCCAACCTGCCCTGGCGGGCGGGGTGCACTATACCGTGGTGGTAGACTCAGCCCTGAAGAGCAGCGGAGGTGTGCCGCTCAGCCTGGAGGGTCTCGACCCGCAGGAATGGGCCTTCACCACGGCGCTGCCGGCGGTGACTGGCGTGACC
The DNA here is from genome assembly GCA_963752685.1 of uncultured Chloroflexia bacterium. Classification (GTDB taxonomy): domain Bacteria; phylum Chloroflexota; class Anaerolineae; order Anaerolineales; family Anaerolineaceae; genus Anaerolinea. Next base: position 23,241 of record CAVVZR010000003.1, read on the forward strand.
TATGGCGAGAACGACCGCCTGGAACTGGACGGCAAGATCACCCTGAGCTTTAACCAATCCATGGATACGGCCAGCGTCGAGCAGGACCTGGCTTTGCTGGATCCCAACGGCGCGTCCGTGGGGCTGACGTACGCCTGGGATGAAGCCGGCACCCAGCTGACCATCCAGCCCAAGGGGCTGCTGGCGCGCGCCGCTCAATACACCGTTCGCCTGGCGGGCGCGGCACGCAGCCTGGGTGGGGCGGCGATTGGAGCCGAATACCGCAATACGCGCACCTCGGTGCCGGCCCTGGCGGTCGAATCGACCTCCCCCGCCGCGGGCGAAAAGATCAACGCCAACTACGGCCAGGGCTACTACCAAATCAATTTGACCGCGCCGCTCGACCGCCAGGACCTGGCCCCGCTGGTCAGTGTTTCGCCGGCGGTGGGCGGGCTGATCGTCAACAGCACCTATGACCGCTACGGCCTGAGCATCCAGGGCGGTTTCCAGACCTCCACCAGCTATACCATCACCCTTTCCGGGGCTCTGCGCGACCGCTGGGGCGGTACCCTGGGCGCACCGCTGACCCTGCAGGTGGACACTGAAACCCCGCCTCCCTCGCTGACCATTCCCATCGCGATGATCGGTTCGCCGGCCATTTTCGTGCCCACCGGCCAGACCAGCCTGGAGGCGCAAGTAACCAACATCAGCCAGGCGCAGCTCGAACGGCGCGCCCTGTCGCTGGACGAATTCATCATGTTGGCCGGTTCGGGCGAGCCGGCCTCGGCCGGGGTAAACCCCGCCCGCTGGAACCAGAGCTTTGAGGTGCCCCCGGACCGCAGCGTCACCGCGGGTCTTACCCTGGACCCCAATCGCCAACCCCTAGCGCCCGGCGTGTACTGGTTCAAGGTGACTGCCCCCGGCCTGGATCAGGCCTCGAACCGCGCCTATTTGCTGATTTCCAGCAATATCCACCTGACCCTCAAACTCAGCGCGCGCCAGGCGGTGATCTGGGCAGTCGATCTCAGCACCAACACCCCCGCCGGCGGCCTGCCGGTGCGCATCCTGGCCTTTAACCAGCAGGAGCCGCTGGGCGCCTGCACCACCGGCGATGATGGGGTGTGCACCACCGATCTGCCGGAGCGCGAAAACAATTACGATGCTCTCTACGCGGTGGCCGGCCAGCCCGGCGACGCGAACTTCGCGCTGATCTCCAGCTATATGAACCAGGGCACAAACTCGTGGGAATCGGGCTTCCCCGCTGCGCTGACTGCGGATGGCCCGTTTGCCTACCTGTACACCGACCGGCCGATCTACCGCCCTGGCCAGACGGTTAATTTCAAAGCCGTCCTGCGCCAGAAAGATAATGCGCGCTACAGCCTGCTGGATCTATCCGAGGTCGAGGTCAAGGTGATGCCGCCTTACGACCCCACCCTCCCCGACCAGCTGCCCATGGCCGATCTGCGCCAGCCGGTCTCGTCCTACGGCACGCTGGAGGGCTCCTTTGATCTGTCCGTCGACGCCCAGCCCGGCTTTTACACTATCAGCCTGCCGGACCTCAACAGCGATCTGTATTTCCAGGTGGCCGAATACCGCAAGCCCGAGTTTGATCTGCAGGTGTCATTTACTAAACCTGAAATCCAGCTTGGCAGCGCCTTGCAGGGACGGGTCAGTGCGCAGTATTTCTTCGGCGCGCCGGTGAGCGATCTGCCGGTCACCTGGACGCTTTACAAGCGCCCTGCCTATATCTTGCTTCCCGATCAGCTGCAGGCCGGCGCGTATGACGTCTCATGGTTCTCCCTCGACCAGTCGATTTCACCCGTCCTCGGCACGTTTATCGCCCAGGGCCAGACCCAGACCGGCGCAGATGGCACCGCGCTGGTGGATATCGCCGCGGACGCATTTTCCAGCCTGGAGCTGACCAACCGCAGCGAACTGGTTCTGGAAGTGAGTGCAGTGGATGAAACCAACCTGGCGGTCAGTGCGCGCGCCACGGCCGTGCTGCACCCTTCCAGTTTCTATATCGGCGTGCGCCCCGAATCGTGGAGCGCCCAGGCCGGCGAGGAAGCCGGCTTCACCATCCAGACCCTGGATTGGCTCAGCCAGCCTGCCGGCGAGCACGCCCTGGCGGCGGTTTTCAGCCGGGTGGAATGGCAGCCGGAAGACATGGGCGATTCGCCTTACAATCCACCCGCCTATAAAAAAGTGCTGACGGTGATTGCGACCGCCAACCTGCGCACCGATGCGCTGGGCCGCGCCCGGGTGGTCTTCACCCCGCCGGACGCCGGCACCTACCAGCTCGAGCTTTCCGGCGACGGCGCGCTCACCCAGGTGCTGATCTGGGCCAGTGGCCCGAGTGTGGCCCCCTGGCCCAGCCTGCCCAACCAGCGCCTGCGCCTGGAAGCGGATGCCGCCGAATACCAGCCTGGCGCTACCGCCACGCTGCGCATCCCCAACCCTTATGCCGGCGGCGCGCTGGCCCTGATCAGCGTGGAGCGCAGCAAGGTCATGCGCACCTACGTCCAACCGCTGAGCGCGTCGCTGGAAGAATACAAACTGCCCATCGAGGATCTGGATGCCCCCAATGTTTATGTTTCGGTCATCCTGCTGGGCAAGACCGAGGGCGGCCTGCCCGATTTCCGCCAGGGTTATCTCAATTTGAAAGTCCGCCCAGACGCGTTAAAGCTATCCGTCGAGGCGGCCTTTGAACCCGCTGACCGCCGGGCCCGCCCAGGAAGTCAAGCTATCCCTGCTGGTGCGCCGCCCAGATGGCAGCCCGGCCCAGGGTGAGTTCTCGCTCTCCCTGGTGGATAAAGCCGTTCTGGCCCTGGCCGACCCCAATTCGCCGGGCATATTTGATGCCTTCTACGGCGAGCAATCCCTCGCGGTGCAGACCAGCATGGACCTGACCGCCTCATCCACCCGCCTGGTGGCGGCTCAGTTGGGGCGCGGCGGCGGCGGCGGTGGTGACGCATCCACGGCCAGTCCCGGTGAGCGCACCCGTTTTGAGGATACGGCAGCCTGGGTGGCCTCTTTTGAAACCAATGCCGACGGCCGCGCCGAGGTGACTCTGCGCCTGCCCGACAATCTGACCACCTGGGTGGCGGACGTGCGCGGCCTGACCGCTGACAGCCTGATGGGCAGCGCGGAGACCGAGCTGGTGGTCAGTAAAGACCTGCTCGTACGCCCGGTCGCGCCGCGCTTCTTTGTGGCCGGTGACCGCGTCCAACTGGGCGCGGTGGTTCAAAACAACACCTCCGCGGCTTTGAGCGCGGATGTCAGCCTGGAAGCCCCGGGCCTGACCCTCGAAGACCCCGCCGCGGCCTCTCAGACCGTGGATGTGCCCGCCGGCGGCCGTACGCGGGTGGACTGGTGGGGCGTGGTGCAGGACGTGTCGTCCATCGATCCGGTATTTGCCGCCCGCTCGGGCGCGCTGGAAGATGTGACCCACACCGAGAGCGGCGACCTGCCTGTGCTGCGCTACAGCGCCCAACAGACCTTTGCCACCGCCGGGCTGCTCGCCGAGGGCGGCTCCCGCCTGGAAGTGGTCAGCTTGCCGCGCACCTTCACCCCCACCGGCGGCGAGCTGCGGGTGGAGCTGGCCCCCTCGCTGGCCGCTACCGTGCTGCAGGGGCTTGAGGCTCTCGAAGCCTTCCCCGACGACTTCACCGAACCGGTAATCTCGCGGCTGCTGGCCAATGCGGCCGCCTACCGCGCGCTGAAAGATTTCAACCTGCAGGCTCCCGATCTGCAGGCCTCGTTGGAACGCGCCATCCGCAGCGATCTCCGCCGCCTGCTGGAGCTGCAAAGCTACGACGGCGGTTGGAATTGGCGCTTCTCGCCGGCCGAAAGCGACGTGCGCATGAGCGCTTATGCGTTGATCGCCCTGGACCAGGCCTCCCAGGCGGATTTCTTCGTCAACCCCGATACGCTCCAGCGCGTCCAGCAGTTCCTCGCCACCCACATCCAGCCGGCGGCGGTTGAGTCGTTGAATGAGCAGCTTGAGACCCAGGCGCTGGTGCTGTACGCCTTGCAGCAGTCGGGGCAGGGCGGCCTGGATTTGAGCGGGCTGTATACCCTGCGCGAAAAGCTCAGCCCCTCTGGGAAAGCCCTGCTGGCGTTGGCCCTGGATGACCAGACTGCCGGGGATGAACGCGCCGTTTCTCTGGCCTCCGACCTGGCCGGGCTGGCGGATCGTTCGGCCAGCGGCGCCAGCTGGCAGGCCGCCAGTGATGACTGGCGCAATTGGAGCACGCCCATCTTCACCACGGCCGTGGTCAGCTATGCATTGGCGCGCATCGACCCGGCCTCGCCGCTGCTCACCGATGCGCTGCGTTACATGGTGCTGCAGCGCCGCCCCTCGGGCTGCTGGTCTTCCTCCTACGAATCGGCCTGGGTGCTGCTCGCGCTTAGCCAGGCGCTCAAATCTACCGGCGACCTGCAGGCCAATTTCTCCTACCAGGCCAGCCTCAACGATGCCCTGCTCGCCAGTGGCTCTGCCGACGGGCCACAGGGCGCACTCAACCCGGTTTCGGCGGCCGTGCCGCTCAGCCAGCTTATTGCCGACGGCTCGAATGCCCTCAAGATCAGCCGCGACCCGGGGGCCGGGCGCCTGTACTACCGCGCCTTCCTGGATGTGGGCCGCCCCGCGGGCGAAGCCCCGGCGGTGTCGCGCGGGGTGTTCATCCAGCGCGAATACTTTACCGCCGGCCAGGACTGCCGGGCCACCACCTGTACGCCGGTCGAAACGGCCGAGCTGAACAGCCAGGCCGGGCTGCTGGTGCGCCTGACGGTGACCCTGCCCAAGGATATGTATTACCTGGTGGTCGAGGACAGCATCCCCGCCGGGGCCGAGATCATCGATCCCAATCTGAAAACCAGCCGCCAGGGTTTTGTGGATGAGAATCTGCCGCCTGAACAGCAGTTTGACCAGAGCGACCCCTTCCGCGGCGGTTGGGGCTGGTGGTATTTCGGCCCGGCCCAGATCCACGATGACAGTGTGAGCTGGATGGCCCCCTATCTGCCAGCCGGCACTTACACCCTCACCTACCGGCTGTCCCCCAGCCTGGCCGGCGATTTCCAGGTAATCCCTGCCCACGCCTTCCAGTATTACTTCCCGGACGTGGAAGGCAGCAGCGCCGGCGATATTCTCAGCATCCGCTGAGGACGGTTCCGCTCCATAGGGTTTGATCCTGAAGGGCCGGCGCAATATGGCCGGTCCTTCAGCTTTTCTTTGCCGCGTCTGGGCGCAACCGTAGGCAATAGGGCGATTACACTAAAAATATTTAACGCTAAACCGGCCTTAAAACTCGGTCTGGCTCCCTCCACCCCGCCGGTCGCACTGCGGAGTGTCTGCGGCCAAGCCGTAAAAAGGGGAGAAAGAAGATCTCTGTGGTGTAATCGCGTGCTTTCAGCACGCGATTACACCACACTTTTCTGTTTCCCCGCCCTTGAGGGCGGGGATCAAGGGGTGGGTGATCATAGTTGTATAGAACGATTGTTTTTGTGCAAGCGCCCTGCCGTAGGCAGCCTCTCCCAAGTTCTTGTTTTTTTCGATGCACAGCGTGCTACTATATTCGTGCCAGGGTAATCCACATACTGCCGGTTTCATGGGAGGGTGCCGTGAAAAAAGGAAACCTGTTTGTCGTCGGCGGGTTGTTTGCCCTCTTGATGGGCGTTGCCAAAGTCATTTCCCCGATTTTATATTTGATCATGCCGGCTGGCTTGCGGGCCGAGGTGCCGGCCAAGACGTTCTTGCCGGCCTTCGCGGCACAGCCCGACCTGCTGCTGGCCTTTTTCTGGGTCGAGGCGCTGGTGGGTGTCTTTGGGCTGGCCATCGTCCCGGCGGTGCATGCCGCCATGCGGGGTGAGAATGAGGGCTGGACCAGTTTTGGCCGCAACCTGGCTACCATCGGTTTTGGCGTGTCGACGGTCGGCTATCTGCTCAGCATCGCCCGCCTGCCGGCCATCGCACATGCCTTCGTCAGCGATCCCTCCACCCAGGCGGTCCTCTCCGTCACCTGGAAGGCCAGTATCGATCTGCTCGGTTTTTGGGGGTACGCCGCCATCGGGCTGTGGATTTTCATCGTCAGCCTCACCGCGCTGCAACACGGGCTGCTGCCGCGTTGGATCGCAATTCTGGGCCTGGTAATCGGCGTTCCGCACCTGTTGATCCCCATCGGCGCCTATTTTAAAATTCAGGCGGTGCTGATGGCGGCATTGCTGATCGGGCTGGCCGTGCCGGTCTGGTATATCGGCCTGGGGCTGCACCTGCGCAAAGTGGCTGAACAATAGGGATTGGATCGATGCAAACAAAAGGGCCGGGCTGCCGCTTTTACGGCAGCCCGGCCCTTTTGGATCCGTCGTGCTTAGCGCAAGATCCCGGCCGCGGCAATCAGCCCGATGGCGGCCATTTCCAACGCCGCCACCGACCAGGTCTGGCTGGCTTCGCGGGTATCTTGCAGCACCAGGTCGGGGTACAACCCGCCGATGCTCAGCTTAGGACCGGCCAGCCAGGCAAACACCACCCCGCCGATCAGCCCGCCTACGTGGCCCCAATTGTCGATCCCGGGCGAGAGGCCCAGCGCCAGGTTGATCGCTACCACCAGGATCACATTGCTCAGCATGCGCGCCGACTGCTTCCCAAAGATCTTGCGGTTCTGGTAGATAAAGACCCCCTGGGCGGCGATTAAGGCAAACAGCGCCGTGGACGCTCCCGCGGACGGTTTAGTCGACATCCAGAAGGAAGCCACGTTGCCGGCAAAGGCGCCAATCAGATACAATGCTGAAAAACGCGCGTGACCATAATGGCGCTCCAGGTCGCGCCCGATGGCGTACAGTGCGTACATGTTAAAGGCAATATGGGCCAAGGAGACGTGCAGCAGGGCCGGGGTGAAAAAGCGCCAGAGCTGCCCCTGCAGGATCAGCGAATTGACTTTGGCCCCGTAAGCGATCAGGTAATCGTCCCCCAGCAGATACTGGCTGGCCATCTGCAGCAGGAAAATGAGGGTGGTCACCCCCAGCAGCCAGTAGGTGACGGTGGGATTGACCTGCGGGATGCGCACCTGCACCTGACGCGGGGCAACCCGCCCAATTTCAACCGGGCCGCTGCCCTCCGCCGGCCGGGGCTCGCTGGATGGAAATGGCGGCAGGCTCATAAGCATATCTCCCGTGGCTGGACGCGGTGATGTTCGGCGTCGATGATATTCATGATCGTCGCTACCGCCTCGTGCAGCCGGTCGTGGGCGTTGACCACCACGTAATCGAAGCCGGCCATCTTTTCCAGCTCGCTGCGCGCGGTGCTCACCCGCACCGCCAGGCTTTCGACGGTTTCGGTTTTGCGGCTGTTCAAACGTTCCAGCCATTCTTGCTCGTTATCGGGGATGAGAAAGATCAGCACTGCGCCGGGGCACAGGAGGCGCAGGGTGGCCGCACCCTGCACGTCCACGCGCAGGATCACGTCCTTGCCGCTGTTCAGCGCCGCGCGGATCTGCGGTTTGGGCACGCCTTTATAGTCATCATAAACCAGGGCGTACTCGATAAATTCGTCGCGGTGGATCATCTCTTCGAAATTCTCGCGGGTGGTGAAGAAATAATCCTGTCCGTCGACTTCGTTTTTGCGCGGGGCGCGGCTGGTCATCGTCACCACGTAGTGGAACGGCAGGTTCTGCGCCTGCATTTCCTTGAGCACGGCGTCTTTGCCTACCCCTGACGGCCCGGAGATCACCACCAGTAAGGGTTTATGCGGCAGCAAGTCAAATGACAGGCTTTCATTCTCTGTACGGGCGTTGATCGGGCTGGTTGAATTCAAATCATTAATGGGATTCATAGAATGGTTTGATTATAATAGAAAAGCACTTATTTTCTTTTGGAGGATTCATGCCGTATTACGAATATCGCTGCCTCGACTGCCGCAAGCGCTTTACCACTTTCTTTACCTACGCCGAATACGGCACAAAGCCGGCTGTTTGCCCGCACTGCCAGAGCAGTAATGCCCAGCGCCGCATCAACAAGGTGCGCATCGCCAAATCCGAAGAGGGGCGTCTGGAAAGCATGGCCGATCCTTCCAACCTGGCCGGGCTCGAAGATGATCCCAAGTCGTTGGGCCGCATGATGCGCGAGATGAGCAAGGAAACCGGCGAAGATATGGGCGCCGAATTTGACGAGGTCGTGCACCGCCTCGAGTCGGGTCAGGATCCTGAGCAGATCGAGCACGACATGCCCGGGCTGGCCGACGGTATGGGCGGAGAGATGGGTGGTATGGGCGGCATGCCGGGGATGGGCGGCATGGGCGGGGATGACTTTGGCCTGGATTAGCCCGCGCGCGGTTTGATCCTCTGGCTGCGTATCATTTCACCAGTTTTTGCAATTGATCAAAGGACGTCACCTGGGCGATGGTGTTGAGGAAGGCCGCCAGGGACGGGCTTTGCTTGCGCAGCGCCTGCACGGCCGGGCCGACCGGGTCGGAGCCGGATGCGCCGCCGCCCGGGGTATCGTTATACGCCCCGTAAAATGCAAAATAGGCCTGGTTTAGTTTGCGGATCAGGTAGCCCTGGTCCCAGAAGACCTTGCGCCGTTCTTCCATGTAGGCTTCCGCCTGGTCGATCTGGCCTGCCGCCAGCAGTTCCTCGGCGTGCACCCGCGTGGTGTGCATCTCTTTGCGGAAATCGAATTGGGGCGGGGGCGGAGGTTCCGCGGGTTGTTCGGGCTTCGTGGGCTGGGGCTGCTCTTCGGGCGGCGGGGGCGGCACTCGCTCCGGGTAGAAGCGCTGCAACAGCGCCCGCCCCACCTCTTTGCCTGAAATCGACGCGGTGGTCTCGTTGATCGTGCGCAGTTCGGGGCTGGTGTCGTAGTTGACCCCCAGCGGGCGCAGGGTGAGGTAATTGTGGGTCCATTCGTGCGAGACGACCTCGGTCAGCCAGGTGAGATCGGTGGTGCTCTGCACCATGGTCGGGTAAACGCCGACCCCGCCGATGGCCACCACCAGCGCCGAACGGTTCAGGTTGTTGGTTACCCCGTCTTCGATTGCCACACGTTCTTCCAGCGATAACCCCGGCAGCAGCGAAATATTAGCTTCCTGCTCGATCTTATCGCGCGGGGAGACGATCAGTGCATAGGGCAGGGGGGTGATGCGGTAGAGCACCGGCGGAAGCGGCTGCCCGCCGGTAGTCAGGCCCATCTGGTCGAGCACAAAGCTGAGCTGGGCCTGCAGGATTAGACTCGGCCAGGGCTCCCAGGCGCGCTTCCAGCGCGCGGTCTTTTTTCAATTGGTCGCGTTTTTCGGCGGTAGCGGCTGCGGGGTTTTGCTCGTTTGGATCGGAGTAGACCACCGAGACTTCGTAGTTGAGCCGGTCGATCTGGGCCACCAGGCTGAGATGCTGGAAAATCACCTCGCGCTGTTCGGCGATGCTCAGGTAGCGCGCCGGGTCCAGGGCGGCCTGGGCGTTCTTCAGCGCCAGCGCATCCAGCATCCACTGCACGTAGTTGAACTCCTCGGCGCGCGTGTAACGGCGGATGCGTTCGAGGTTATCCGCGGGCAGCGCGTCACTGCGCCCCAGCAGAACCAACAGCACCACAAACGCCAGGCAGTTGGAAAGGATCAGTCCAGACACCTTGATGATTCGCTGCATGGTAAGAATTATAGTCGTTATCTCGCCCTGGTCTTTAATGGTTCTGTGGGAGTTGCCGGGGTGGGTAGTAAATATGGGGGTATTGGGCGCGAAGCGCCCAATACCCCCATATATTTCTTCTTCCATGGTAAATCCCAATGACCCTCTATAATTGCGAAGCCATTGTATAATAAATCAAGTTTGGCGCTAATGAACAACAGGAGGAAGACATGCCTTCGCTTGACAGTATTCTGACGGTAATTCTGGCGGGTGGTAAGGGGAGCCGGTTGTATCCTTTGACCAAGTTGCGTTCCAAACCGGCGGTCCCATTGGGCGGTAAATACCGCCTCATTGATATCCCGATCAGCAACTGTATTAATTCCGGTCTTTTTCGCATTGCCGTGCTGACCCAGTTCAATTCTGTCTCCCTCAACCGTCACATCTCCCAAACCTACGTTTTTGATGTTTTCCATACCGGTTCGGTTTATATTTGGGCGGCTGAACAGACCATAGAAAATGCCGATTGGTACCAGGGCTCGGCAGACGCCGTGCGTAAGCAGTTGTTCCAAATCCGTTCCGCGCATGCCGATTATGTCCTCGTCCTGGCCGGCGACCATCTTTACCGCATGGACTACTCCGAGATGGCCCGTTTCCATTGGGATCACGACGCAGATATCACCGTGGCGGTGCAGCCGGTGCGCCCGGAGGAGGCATCTCGCCTGGGATTACTCAAACGCGACGAAGACTGCCGCATCGTGCGTTTTGCCGAAAAACCCAAGGACCCCGCCCTGCTGGCCGAAATGGTCACCCGCGACGACCCGGCCATGCCTTACCTGGGTTCGATGGGCATCTATATGTTCAAAACCCAGGCGCTCATCGATGTGCTCGAGCAGAACGCCTTTGACGATTTTGGCGCTCAAGTCATCCCCCATGCGCTTTCAAAGAGCAATGTTTTTGGTTACGATTTTGAAGGTTATTGGGTCGATATCGGGACGATTCGCTCCTTTTACGAGACCAACCTGGCGCTCACCGACCCCAACCCACGCTTCAACCTGTATGACCCCGATAAACCCATGTTCAGCCACTCGCGCTTCCTGCCGGGGTCCATCATCACCAATTGCATTCTGGAACACGTGCTGCTATGCGACGGCAGTTTCCTCAACCGCTCCGAAATTCGCCACTCGATTGTCGGCGTGCGCAGCCGCATCCACTCCGGGGCGGTGATCCTCGACACGGTGCTGATGGGCTCCGACTATTACGACCAGGGCTGCCAGAACGAAGAGGATGACGACAGCCCCATGCCGTGCATCGGCATCGGCCGGGATTGTTTTATCCAGGGCGCCATCGTCGATAAGAATGCGCGCATCGGCCGCAATGTGACCATCAAGCCTTTCCCGCGCGGCACCGACCTGGAAGGCGAAAATTGGGTCGTCCAGGATGGAATTGTCGTGATCCCCAAGAATGCGGTGCTGCTCCCGGGGACGGTGATCGCTCCTAAGTGAGGCCCACCGCGCCCAACCCCGATGCGTTCCTCACCGCGTCCCTGCGCGGCCACCCCGCCGGCGCATCGATCAGCCGGGTGATGGCGGCCGCGCTGAAGGCGGTCGACCCGTATGCCGCCCTGGTGCGCAGCCTGCAGCTCAGCGGCGACCGCTTAAGCCTTGCCGGGCAGGACTACGATCTCTCTTCCGTGCGTCACGTGTGGGTGGTGGGGGCCGGCAAAGCTGCCTACCCCATGGCTCGGGCTGCCGCCGATCTGCTAGGCCCGCGCCTGGCCGGTGGTCTGGTGATCGTCAAGGATGGCTACGCCCCTCCCGAGGCGGCTTTAGACCCGATCGAACTCTGCCCCGCCGCCCACCCCCTGCCGGATGAGCGCGGCGTGCAGGCAACTCGCCGCATGGCCGCCCTGCTCGAGCGCGCCTCGGCCGATGACCTGGTGCTGTGCCTGATCTCCGGGGGCGGCTCGGCCCTGCTCACCGCGCCCGCCGAGGGCATTTCGCTGGCAGATGTGCAGGCAGTCACCGCCGCACTGCTGGCCTGCGGGGCCAGCATTAATGAGATCAACACCGTGCGCAAGCACATCGACCTGGTCAAAGGAGGCGGGCTGGCCAGGTGGGCAGCCCCGGCGCGTGTGGCGGCGCTGATCCTCTCGGATGTGATTGGCGATCCGCTGGACGTGATTGCCTCCGGCCCCTGCGTGCCCGATACGAGCATTTTCGCCTCCGCCTGGGCCATCCTCGACCACTACAGCCTGCTGGACCGCATCCCGGCTTCGGTGCATGCCCATTTGCAAGCCGGGCTGCGCGGAGAGGCGCCCGAGACCCCCAAGCCCGGCGACCCACTTTTTGAGCGCGTGCAAAATACGGTCATCGCCGGCAATTACATCGCCGCCCAGGCGGCCATGGCCCAGGCCCGCCGGGATGGCTGGCAGACCCTGCTGCTGACCACTTTCTTGCAGGGAGAAGCCCGCCAGGCCGGGCGCATGCTGGCTGCCATCGCGCGCCAGGCGGCCCAGACCGCCGAGCCGCTCTCTCGCCCGGGCTGCCTGGTGCTGGGCGGCGAAACCACCGTCACCCTGCGGGGCGACGGCCTGGGCGGGCGCAACCAGGAACTGGCCCTGGCTGCCGTCGATGAACTGGCCGGGCTGGCGGATGTTTTCCTCGTTGCCCTGGCTACGGATGGCGGCGACGGCCCCACCGATGCGGCCGGGGCGGTGGTCAGCGGCGAGACCCTGGCCCGCGCGCGCGCCGCCGGGATGGCCCCCCAGGATTTTCTGGCGCGCAACGATGCCTACCACTTCTTTCAACCCCTCGGCGACCTGCTTTTGCCTGGTCCCACCCAGACCAATGTCAACGATCTGGCCTTTCTCTTCCTTTTTTGAGTGACTATTTTACCCATTCAGGGTTATACCTAGCGATTTCGTGGGTGGGTTTTATCGATTATACTTTAATTGGCGCGCCGGTCTTTGCGTGATTAAATAACAGTTCGCGTGGGTTTAATTATTTCTCAGGCTTCCACCCTACGTCATTTACGATCTTTTTAACCAGGAGCACTGCATGGAACAACCCAAGATCCGGTCGGGCAAGAATGCCGGGGCCGGGATGGATGCTGGTGAGGATATCACCATCACCTGGCATGCTATGAGCGCCGAAGACGTTGTCAAGGAACTCGGCACCCAGATCCAGGACGGGTTGACCTCAGCCGAGGCTGCTCGCCGCCTGGCCAAATATGGCCCGAACCAGCTGGCCGAGAAGCCTCGCCCCTCGTTTATCGAGTTGGTCTTTGACCAGCTCAATAATTTTGTGGTGATTTTGTTGATCGTCGCCGCCCTGGTTTCGGCTGCTGCTGGGCGAATAGATCGATGCCGGCGCGATCTTGGCCATCGTGGTGCTCAATGCCATCCTGGGGGTGGTGCAGGAAAGCCGCGCCGAAGCGGCCCTGGCAGCCTCAAAAAAATTGGCCGCGCCCGAGGCCCAGATCGCTGCGCGACGGGCACCGGGTGTCGGTGTCTTCGGCGCCGATGTTGGTCCCCGGCGATATCGTCTTCCTGGAAGCGGGCAACTTTATTCCCGCCGATGTGCGCCTGATCGAAGCGGTCAACTTGCGCGTGGAAGAAGCCGCCCTGACCGGCAAATCGGTACCGGTGCAGAAAAATGCCGCCCTGCGCATGGAGAAGGATGCCCCCTGGGCGACCGCAAGAACACCGCCTTCATGGGCACCATCGTCACCTACGGCCGCGGGCGTGGGGTGGTGGTCGGTACCGGGATGCGCACCCAGCTTGGCCTGATCGCCGATATGCTCCAGACTGTGGATGCGGAAGAAACGCCCCTCCAGCAGCGCCTCGACCAGCTGGGTAAGGCTCTGGGCTGGGGCGCGTTGGCATCTGCGGGATGGTTTTCGTGGTGGGTATCTTGCGCGCGGTGGCGATTGGCTGAGCTGCCTGTTCCAATGCCGGGCCGGAAACAATCGTCGAGCTGTTCATGATCGCGGTCAGCCTGGCGATTGCCGCCGTGCCCGAAGGGCTGCCCGCCGTGGTGACGATCAGCCTGGCGCTGGGCATGCGCGAAATGGTCCGCCGCCACGCCCTCATCCGCAAGCTGGCTTCGGTGGAAACCCTGGGCTCGGCCACGGTGATCTGCTCGGATAAGACCGGCACCCTGACCCAAAACGAGATGACCGTCACCCGTCTGTGGGTGGATGGCTGCGCTGTTCCAGATCACCGGCAGCGGTTATACGCCCCAGGGCGATTTTCGAGTGGCGGCAAAATCATCGACCTGAAGGATTGTCCCGGCAGTCACCACCGCGCTCTGGGTGGGCGTGCTTAACAATGATGCCCAGTTGGAACGGCTGTGACGGGCGAGAACGGCAGCGGCGGCGTTACCGCATGGTCGGCGACCCCACCGAAGGCTCGATCCTGGTGGCTGCCGCCAAAGCCGGGACTTATGCCGCCGGATCTCAGCCAGGCGTTTACCCGCGCACGCAGGAAATCCCCTTCGATTCCACCCGCAAACGCATGCTCACCATCCACGAGATCGCGGACGCAGCCGCCGAAGACATCTCTCCGATTTACGGTGATGACCAAGACGACTGGTATGCCATCGCGGTCAAAGGCGCCCCGGATGTGGTCCTGGGCTTGTGCAGCCAGTACCAGACCATGCGAGGACAGGACCCGCTCCGCTGGACGAAGACACCCGCCAGCGCATCCTGGAAGCCAACGACGCCATGACCCGCATGCCCTGCGCGTGCTCGGCCTGGCTTACCGCCTGCGTGCCGGACGTCCCCGACGAGGTCGACAGCGAAGAAATGGAGAAGGATCTGGTTTTTGCCGGGCTGGTGGGGATGATCGATCCTGCCCGCCCGGAGGTTCGCCCGGCCCTGGAAAAGGCGCGAAAAGCCGGCATCCGCACCATCATGATCACCGGCGACTACCCCAATACCGCCCGCGCGATTGCCGAAAGCATCGGCCTGCTGCAGCCCCGGGCACCAGGTGCTCACCGGCGCCGAGCTCAATGAGATGGACGATGCCGAGCTCAACCGCGAAGTCGAGGCGACGGACGTGTTTGCGCGCGTCTCGCCCGAGCACAAGATGCGCATCGTGGATGCGTTGCGCGCCAACGACCAGGTGGTGGCCATGACCGGCGACGGGGTCAACGATGCCCCGGCGATCAAACGCGCCGATATCGGCGTGGCGATGGGCATCACCGGTACGGATGTGGCCAAAGAGACCGCCGATATGGTGCTGACCGATGACAATTACGCCAGCATCGTGTCCGCTATCGAGCAGGGGCGCATCATCTACAGCAACATCCGCAAGTTCGTCTACTACCTGCTCTCCTGCAACCTGGCCGAGATCAGCATCATCTTCCTCGGCACGCTTTTCGGCTGGGCAAGTCGCCGCTCACCGCGCTGCAGCTCCTCTGGCTCAACCTGGTCACGGATGGCGCGCCTGCCCTGGCGCTGGGCACCGAGAAGGGCGATCCCGATATCATGGACCAGGCCCCGCGCCCGCCTAAAGAGCCGATCATCAACCGCTTCATGCTCATCGGGATTGCTTTCCAGACGATCGCGATCACCGCCGTCAGCCTGGTCGCCTTCTGGATCGGCACCACCAACCCGCAGCACGTCAACTACGCCCAGACGATGGCCTTCGTCACCCTGAGCATTTCCGAACTCTTCCGCGCGTTTACCGCCCGTTCGGAGTATTTCCCGCTGCTCAAAATTGGGCTCTTCTCCAATCGCTGGATGAACCTGGGGGTGCTCTCCTCCCTGGTGCTGATCCTCGCGGTGGTGTATGTGCCCATTTTCCAGACCATTTTTGGCACCGAAGCCCTGGGTTGGGCGCAGTGGGCCGAGATCATTCCCCTGCTGCTGATCCCCTCCATTGTAGCCGAGATCACCAAGGCCGTGCTTGGGCGGCGGATGAAAGGCTCAGTGGCTGCGCAGTAACTCCTTTGAGCTTTGGATGAAAAGGCCTGTCCCACTTCTCGGGGCAGGCCTTTTATGTTCTGCTGCATGCACGAAAGTGCTTGAGCGCGTCCTGTGAAATCCGCTACAATCAAGGCGTATGGCGAATCTGGGGTTGAACCTCTTACTCACCTGGGCCGGGCTGGCCGTTTCCTTCTACATCACCATTTCGCTGCTGTGGCTGGGCGGTATGGTGCTGCTGATCGGCAGCCGGCGCACGCTGGGCACCTGGCTGGTTGGCAGCGGGCTGCTGCTCGGTGCGCTTTTCTTCACCAGCCACACTGCCATCCTCGGGCGCGGGCTGGCGACTACCGGCCTGGGGATGAACTTCTGGTGGTGGGTCAGTTGGACCCCGGCGGTGGTGGCCCCACTGGCCTGGTACGCCTCCATGCTCTGGCACACCGGCTTCCACTTCCAGGCGGGCAGCCCACACCGTTTCTGGCTGCTGCTGTTGAGCGGGCTGGCCGGCGCGGTGGTGCTGCTGATTATCTTTGCCAACCCCTTGCCCACCTACCAGTACGTGGCCGGGCGCGGCCTGGAGCTCAGCCCGAGCCTGGCCGGCATCCCCCTGCTGGTCTGGGCCTATACCGCCTATGCCCTGCTGTGCTACCTGCTGCCGCTGGATTTGCTGCGCCGCCCTGGGCCGGGCGAAACGCCCCTGGCCGGGCGCGCGCGCGGGCTGGCGCGTCCCTGGCTGGCGGCCGGCTCGGTGGCCATGCTGCTGGCGGGGGCCGTGCTGGCCTGGACCGCGCTGTGGGCGCTCAAGTCCAGCCCGCTGCCCAGCCTGAGCGATCCCGCCGCCGAGCATACCGTCAAACTGTTTGACCTGACCGTGGAAACCCTGGTGGCGCTGGCCATCACCTTGCTTGGTCGCGCCATCGTGGTCTACGAGGTGTTCACCGGCCGGCCGCTGCCCCGCGACCGCTTTTATGCCCAGTGGCGCAGCACGGTGATCCTCGCCGGCGGTTTTGGGTCGATCGCGGCTTTCGCGCTGACGGTTGGCCTGCACCCGGTCTACAATTTTCTGTTGGCGGCAGGCCTGGTGGCTGCTTTTTACGCCTTTTATGCCTGGCGCTCCTACGCCGAGCGCGAGGCCTTCATGGAGCGCCTGGCGCCTTTTGTCGCCAGCCAGAACCTCTACGGCCAATTGATCGAACCGGATGCGGCCGAAGACAGCTCGAGCCGGGCGTTGTTTATCGCGTTGTGCCGGGATATCCTCGCCGCGCGTTGCGGCGTGCTGGTGCCGGCCGGGCCGCTATCCACCCTGGCCGGCCCGCCGCTCATTTACCCGCCTGAGGATGGCAGCGCGCCGGCTGGGTCTGGACTGCAGGTGCCCTCGCTGCAGGATTGGGAGCCGCGCTTCAGTCCATCCACTCGCTGCCTGCCGGCCGCGCTGCCCGGTTTGGCCTGGGCTGTGCCGCTGTGGGGCGAGCGCGGGCTGGCCGGCGCCCTCTTCCTGGGAGAGAAAGCCAAAGGCGGGCCCTTCAGCCAGGAAGAGATCGAGCTGGCCCAGGCGGCCGGTGAGCGCCTGCTGGATATGCTGGCCGGTTCGGAGGTGGCGCGCCTTTCGCTCGAGCTGCTGCGCCAGCGCGTGGCCCAATCGCGCGTGCTCGAAGGCCAGGGGCGCCGCCTGCTGCACGACGAAGTGCTCCCCGAACTGCACACCTCGGTGCTCTATCTTGGGGCGCTTTCGGCGGCCAACCCCGACGTGCGCCAGGCGGTCGAAACCCTCACCGCTGCTCACCGGCGCATATCGGACCTGCTGCGCGAGACCTCGCTGGGTGTGCCGGCGCGCCTGGCCCAGGACGGACTGATCGCCGCGCTGCGCTCGCTGCTGGAAGCGGACCTGGCGGGCGAGTTCAGCGCGCTGCGTTGGGAGATCGACCCGGCCGCCGAGGAGCGCGCCCTGCTCGTCCAGCCGTTCACCGCCGAAGTGGTCTACTTTGCCGCCCGCGAGCTGCTGCGCAACGCCGCGCGTTATGGGCGCGGCGCGGAGAAAGCCCGCGCGCTGATCCTGTGCCTTGCCTTGCGCCTGGAGGGGGAGGGCCTGGCCCTGAGCATTGAGGATGACGGGGTGGGGCTGGGCGGCCAGCGCGTGGCGGTGGGGGCGGGCAGCGGGCTGCGCATCCACAGCGCCATGCTGGCCGCGGTCGGCGCCAGTATGGAAGTGAACGCGCGCCCCGAAGGCGGCACTCGCGGGGTGATTTACCTGCATTAGCGCTTTAACCCGCCTTGATTTTCTTGATGTTTTCCTGAGAGCAGGGCGTTCTGGCGCTTTTATAATATAGCTATGACTGATTCGCCCACCTACGATCTGCTCAGCCGCGGCCGGGCGGCCGCCAAGGCCGGCGAAAAGGCAGAAGCCCGCCGCTACCTGGAGCGCATGCTCAACCTCGACCCGCCTTTGGACGAGCGCATGGAGGCGCTCTACTGGTTGAGCGAGGTCAGCGCCGATCCGCGCGAGCAGCGCGAACTGCTCGAAACCATCCTGGCCAACAACCTGGGGGATGCCCGCGCGCGCCGCAAACTGGCGATTCTCGACGGCAAAATTCGCCCGGAAGAGATCGTCGACCCTGACCGCGCCGCGGCGGCGCTGCCCGGCGACCCGCAGGCGGCCGGCATCCGCGCCTTCACCTGCCCAAAGTGCGGCGGGCGGATGACCTACACCCCCGATGGCCACAGCCTGGCCTGTGAATTTTGTGAAAGCCGCCAGCAGATTGCCGCCGGGCAGGCTCCAGCCGAGGATGATTTCCTGGTGGCGATGGTCACCGCCAAAGCCCAGCACCGCCCGCTGACCGCCCAGTCGGTGATCTGCAGCGGCTGTTCGGCGGCTTTCATCTTGCCGCCCGAGGTGATCACCCAGACCTGCCCCTACTGCCAGACGCCCTACGCCGTCGAACAGGTGGAGGTGCGCACACTGGATGCCCCCGACAGCATCCTGCCCTTTGGGGTTAGCGCCGATCAGGCGCGCGCGGCCTTGCGCGGCTGGCTGCGGGCTGCCGCCCCACAGGGCGAGTTCAAAGTATCCCGCCCGAGGGGCATTTATCTGCCCGTCTGGCTGTTCAACGTCGGCGGCCAGGTGGGTTGGAGCGCCTGGGTCTATCGCAACAAAACCCGCGTGCCGCTCTCGGGCTCGCGCGCGATCAGCCTGGCCAACCTGCTGGCGCCCGCCGCCAACCGTCTTTCGCCCGGCCTGGTTCCTGCGCTGAACGGCTTTGACCTGGACGCCCTGCAGCCCTACGATCCGCGCCTGCTGGCCGGCATCCCGGCCGAAACCTTCCAGATCAGCGCCGCTGCGGCTTCGCTAGAGGTGCGCCGCCAGGCCCAGGAGCGCCTGACCCGCGAGATGCGCCAGGATGAAATCGAACAACCGGTCGAAGATTTTCAACTGCGCACGACCCATATGCTGGTGGAGGGTTACCGCCTGGCGCTGCTGCCGTTGTGGTTGATGATCTACGTGGACGCTGAACACAGCCAACGGCACATAGAGGTGGCGGTCAACGGGCAGACCGGCGCGCTGACCGGTGAAAAGCCCGAACGAGGGCTGTTTGGCTGGGTCAAAGAGCTGTTTTGAGTTCAGTTTGATACAATCCTAATCAAAGGAACCCTGCATGGCTGAATTAGAGATCGCCTGGTTTGAAACCCAAGAAGATTGGGAGCACTGGCTGGAAGAGAATTACGCCGTTTCCCCCGGCGTCCGGCTCAAAATCGCCAAAAAAGGGGGTGGGGTTAGCCTGAGCTACGCCGAGGCTCTGGATGTGGCCCTGTGTTTTGGCTGGATCGACAGTCGTAAGGACAAGCTGGATGAGGCCTTTTGGCTGCAGCGTTTCACCCCGCGCCGCGCCAAAAGCCCCTGGTCCCAGATCAACCGGGGCAAGGCCGAGGAGCTGCTCAAGCAGGGGAAAATCCGCCCGGCGGGGCTGCGCGAGATCGAAAAGGCCCAAAAGGACGGCCGTTGGGAGAACGCCTATTCGTCGCAGCGTACCGCTGAAATTCCCGAGGACCTGCAGCTGGCCTTTGACGAGAACCCCTCGGCCCGCGAATTTTTTGAGACGCTAAACAGCGTCAACCGCTTCGCGATTCTCTACCGCCTGGGCAGCGCCAAAAAGCCCGAGACGCGCCAGAAGCGTCTGGATGAATTTGTCAAAATGCTCGCCGAGCGCCGCAAAATCTACGGGTGAGGGTCTGGACTTCAGCAAAGAGGCGGCCGCGGTAATCTCTGGTAGGTTGGGTCGAGGGGCGAAAGGGCATTGTTTAACCGAACAATCCGCCGACCCGAAACCCAACATCTTGTTTCGCCGAGGATTGTTGGGTTTCGCTGGCAGATTGTGACGCCACGAACCTTAGTAGTCTCGCTCAACCCAACCTACCGGCTTACAAAGATAATCTCCGGTAGGTTGGGTCGAGGGGCGAAAGGGCATTGTTTAACCGAACAAACCGCCGCCCCGAAACCCAACATCTTGTTTCACCGAAGATTGTTGGGTTTCGCTGGCAGATTTTGACGCCACGAACCTGAGTAGCCTCGCTCAACCCAACCTACCGGCAAAAATGACTGGGACGAATCGGTCCCCCTAAGCCTGCACCGGCCGCCACCAGAAGGAGGAGGAGCCCGCGATCGACAGCGCGCCAAAAACGATCAGCGCGGGGGCCAGGCCGATCCAACCGGCCACCGCCACCCCGATCAGCGGGCAGACAAAGGCGCCCACATTGACGATGGTGGTGTACAGCCCGGTATACATCGGGCGTTCGGCCGCCGGGGTGATCTTGAGCAGGGTGTTGAAATGGCTCAGGTTGACCGCCGGGCTGATCAAGCCATTGAGCGCTACCACGAACAAGATCAAAGTCAGGTTGGGCAGCAGCCCTACCAGGATGGGGATCAGCCCGATGGTCACGATCATCAGGCGCAGGATGGTGGCCTCGCCGTAACGCTGGATCACCCGCCGCCAGATCAACCAGCCCATGATGGTCGTGGCGGTCAGCACAGTGGCCTGCAGCCCGATCCAGGCGTCCGAAGCATCCAACTGGCGCACATAGTAGAGGATGTAGAGCGGTGAAGCTAACCATACCCCGATGCCGTGCATCAGCGTGTTGGTGGTCAGGCGCTGGAACTGGGGTTCGTTGCGCAGCGCGTCACGCATCGAGCGCCACTGTGTTTTGAGCGAAAAAGCCCCGGGCGGCATGGCCACCGGCGGGTGCTCGGGTACGTTCACCTTGATGATAAAGTACTGGCTGAGCAGCGAGACACAAAAACCGACCACGTACATGACCTGGTAGTTCATCGGGAAGGCGGCGTTCTTCAGCCACAGCCCAAAGAGGAACACCGCTACGCTGGTGGTGGCATTGGCGCCGATATTGCGCGCCGAAATGACCGAGGCGCGCCGCTCCATGGGGATGACATCCGCCAGCAGCGGGATCCAGCCGACGTTGAAGAAATGCGCCGGGGTGCTGATGGTGATCAGCAGGGCCACCAGCACGGTGCCCTGGTTGAGCCCGGCCAGCTTGAGCAGCGGCACCAGTGCCACCAGCAGGAAACCGGCGCGGTGCATCAGCAGGCTGCCCACGATCCAGGGTTTACGCCGGGTGCGCGCCTGCAAAAAGCGCCCCGCCGGGATCGAGATCGCCATGGCGATCAGCGACGGCAGCGAGGTCAGCAGACCGATATCTTCGTTGGTTGCCCCCAGGCGCAGGGCAAAGGCCGCATTAAAGGTAGCTGCCGCGCCCAGGATAGCCGCGAAGAAAACCTCCACCACCAGGAATAGGGCGTTGCGGTCGTTTTCGTTATCCAGGTTCAGGCGCAGGAGCCTGTACAGGGAGGGTCGTTTCATATGGGTAAGCGCCTATTGTACCTTATCTAACCCCAGCGAGGACACATTGTATCCTCCGGTATAATCATTGATAACCATTTGCAAACTTGCCGGCGCAACCTCAATTCCATCTTTACCATACTCCTGAAAGAGACCTTATGCCCCTCCAATCGCAGCCTTATCCCATCCTTGAATTCGATCCCGAGAGAAACGCCATCCTCAACCCGCAGATTAAGCCGCCCCCGGTGCCCATTCCGGAGCGGGTGGTGCTGTGTTTCTTTTATGACGTGCTGAATGCCATGGCCGCAAGCGGGGAACTGGTGGAACTGCGCCGGCTGGGCTCGGAGATCGGCCCCAACCCGGTCTACCGCCTGGATACCCCGCGCGGCCCGGTGATGGTCGTCCACCCCGGGGTGGGCGCGCCGCTCAGCGCCGGCATCCTGGAGGAAGTGATTTCGCTGGGCGGGCGCAAGTTCATCGCCTGCGGAGGATGCGGGGTGCTGCATCCTGAGATCGCCGCCGGTCACCCGGTAGTGCTCACCGCCGCCGTGCGGGATGAAGGCGTCTCCTATCATTACCTGCCGCCCGCCCGCGAAGTGGCTGCCCATCCGGATGCGGTGGCGGCCCTGGAAGGTGTGCTGCGCGAGCGCGGTATCCCTTACCTGTTGGGCAAAGCCTGGACCACCGATGCCATCTATCGCGAGACCCCCGAACGGCGGGCCTTGCGCATGGCGGAAGGCTGTGATGTGGTTGAGATGGAAGCCGCGGCGTTCTTCGCGGTGGCCCAGTTCCGGGCGGTCACCTTTGGCCAACTGGTCTACGGTGGCGATCTGGTGGTGCCGGACGCCTGGGATGATCGCAATTGGGATGGCCGTCTGGACGACCGCCGCCTGATGTTTCAACTGGCCGTAGATGCCGCGCTGAACTTGTGATGAGGTCGATCCAGGTTCGCGAGGGCCAATCTTCTTTGCTGGCAGACGGAGATCGGCGGGTGGGCTATTTTCTGAAATCGAGAATAGTTGCGGAGGTTTTATGCTTGAGAAAATTTAACCTGTCACAAAAGTTCGGGCTGTTTTCTGCTCACTGGCAGCCAAAAATCATTGCCGGGCTCAACGATACGCACGTCAAGCTGGTCAAGCTGCAGGGTGAGTTCGTCTGGCATGCGCATGCCCTTGAGGATGAATTGTTCCTGGTGGTCAAAGGTGAGCTGGTCATCCGCCTGCGCGACGGCGAGGTGCACATCAGCGAAGGCGAGCTGATCGTCATCCCGCATGGGGTGGAGCACTGCCCGCTGGCCGCCGAGGAAGTGTGGGTGCTGCTGCTCGAGCCCAAAACCACGCTCAATACCGGGGATGCCGGCGGTGAGCGCAGCGTGGAGCCCGAATGGATCTGACCGCCCCCGGGCTCGCGACGCTGATCATCCGGCCCTTCCAACCTGCCGACCAGCCTGCCGCGCGCGCCCTGGTGCTGGCCGGTCTGGCGGAGCACTGGGGAGAGCTCGACCTGTCGCTCAACCCCGACTTGAACGATATCGCCGCTTCGTTTTCCGCGGGGTTTTTCCTCACCGCCTGGCTGGATGGCGAGTTGATTGGCACGGGCGGGCTGCTCCCGGCCGGGCCTGAAACCGCCCAGATCGTGCGCATGTCGGTGACCGCGCCCCTGCGCCGGCGAGGCATCGCCCGGCGCATCCTGGCTGCCCTGCTGGTCGCTGCGCGCCAGGCCGGATACAAACGGGTGATCCTGGAGACCACGGAGACCTGGGACGAGGTCATCCGCTTCTACCTCTCCTGCGGCTTCCGCGTCACCCACCACCAGGATGGGGACGTGTATTTCGAGATGATAATTTAAATAGAAAAGAGGGCGAATTGGACACGTTCGTGTCCAATTCGCCCTCTTTGATTGGCCTGTATCCTCTACACTCCGTACAGCTTGTGGTGCACCGCGCTCAGCGCGCGCACCTGTTCGGCCGCATGGTATGAGGAGCGCACCAGCGGCCCGCTCTCTACCCAGCGGAAGCCGATCCCCAATCCAAATTCCTTCAACTCAGCGAACTCTTCGGGGTGGTAGTAGCGCGCGATGGGCAGGTGCTGGCGGCTGGGCTGCAGGTACTGCCCGATGGTCAGGATCTCCACGCCCCAGGCGCGCAGGTCTTCCATCACCGCCTTAATCTCCTCCATCGTCTCGCCCAGACCCACCATGATCCCGCTCTTGGTCAGCACATCCGGGTCGATGCGCTTGGCGTTGCTCAGGGTGGCTTTGGCCCACTCGTAGTTGTCCTGCGGCTGGACCTGTTTGAACAATCGCGGCACGGTTTCGACGTTGTGGTTGAGGATCTCCGGGCGGGCATTGACCACCATGCGCAGAGCCTCCACGCTGCCCTTGAAATCCGGGATGAGCACTTCAATCGAGCAGCCGGGATGGATCGCGCGGATGCGGTTGATCAGCATGGCGAAAATAGGCGCGCCGCCGTCCTTGCGGTCGTCGCGGTTGACGCTGGTGATCACCGCGTGCTTGAGGTTCATGGCTTTGACTGCCTGGGCCACCCGCTCCGGTTCCATGAAATCCAGCGCCGCCGGGCGGCCGCGTTTGATGTCGCAGAACCCGCAGGTGCGCGTGCAAACATCCCCCATCATCAGGAAGGTAGCCGTACCCGCGCCCCAGCATTCGCCCATGTTGGGGCAGCCGGCTTCCTCGCAGACCGTGTGCAGGGATTTCTGGCGCATCAGCGCCTGAATTTGCTCGTAGCTCTCCCCCGAGGGCGCCCGCACACGGATCCATGACGGCCGGCGCAGTGGGCTGGTATTGATTTTTTCGGGGTCTACCCGGTCGCGAGTGGCATCCATTAAACTACCTCCAAATCTCGTCGCATTGTACCGCTAAGCCAACCCCCCTGTCAACCGCCGCTGATTTTCTATGGGTTGTTTTCTCGAAGTCAGCCCCACCCCCTGCCCCCGCCCCGAAGCGAAGCGGGGAAAGAATTTTGTGGGGGTTGGCGGCCCAAATGGGCCGCCAACCCCCACACACCCCAAAAGGTAGGGGATGGGTTCTTTTTCTGTTAATCCACCTTGCGCACCACCAGTTGGATGCCCTCTACCCGCAGCACTTCCACGCGGCTGCCTTTAGCCGCCGTGCCGCCGTCCGCCAGCACCGCGCTCCACAGCTCGCTGCCCAACTGCACCGATCCTTCGGGTTTCAGCTCGCTGCGGGCGATGCCCACCTGGCGCACCAGGGTCTCCTGCCCGATGCGCACCGGGGCGCGTTGGGCGCGCAGCGCAAAGGTCAGGATGGTGGTAAAGGCCAGCCCGAAGGCGATCCCCGTACCCACCACCAGCGGCACCGAAACTTGGGGGAAGCCCGGCACGTTGGGCGAGTTGAACAGCACCAGCCCGCCCACGATGAAGGATGCCACCCCCGCTGCGGTCAGCGCACCGTGAGTGGGCGCTTTGATATCCACCACGAACAGTACGAAGGCGATCACCAGGAAGACGATGCCGAACCAGTTCACCGGCAGCACTCCCAGCCCGAAGGCCGCCAGCGACACGCACACCACCCCGATGAAACCCGCCACCCAGCCGCCCGGGCTGGACAGCTCGATCAGAATGGCCTGCACGCCCAGGCTGAGCAGCAGGAAGACCAGGTTGGGGTCGGTGAGGGTCTGCAGCATCTCTTCGAGGAAGGTGGTGGGTACGTCGATCACCAGGGCGCCCGCGGTATGCAGGGTGACGCTGTGCCCGCCGACCATCACGCTGCGCCCGTCCATTTGCGCCAGCAGATCGTCGATATCGCGCGCCACCGCGTCTACCAGCCCGGCGTCCAGGGCCTCTTGCGCCGACACCGCCCGGGCCTGGTCGATCATCGTCTCGGCCAGTTTCACCGCCTGGGCGCCGCGCCCTTCGGCCAGCCCGCGCGCGCTGGCCTTAAGTACTTCTTTCACCTTGGTTTCTTCCGTGGTGGCGATGTTCTCGCCCTGCGGACCCACCGGGCTGGCTGCGCCGATGGTGGTTTCGGGGGCCATCACCGCGGCGTGCCCGGCCAGGGTGATCAGCGTGCCCGCCGAGGCGGCCATGGCCCCTGCCGGGGTGACGTAGACGATCACCGGCACCGGGCTGCCGCGCAGCTGTTGGACCAGCGCGGCCATGGTGGTCACACTCCCGCCGGGGGTATCCAGCTCGACGATGATTGCGCTCGCTCCGCTCAGTTGGGCGCTGCGAATGGCACGCTGGATGGTCTCTTCCCAGATGGGGTTGACCGGGCCTTGCAGGTGCATCACCACCACCGACGGGCTGCCGGCCTGGGCCTGAGCCGCGGGCAGGGCTGCCAGCAGCCAGGCCATTGCCAAGCCAAAAAGCGCTAACCAGCGTAATCCGACAAGCCTGCGCATATCTGCCTCCACCTTTATTATAAGCCCGCGGTCAACATGACTTTCCGCGCCGCCGCTCAGGCGCACTTGCAGTTATCCCGCCCGCTTATCTGTACTATACTGAGTATTAATTCCTATTGTATGCTCAACCTGCCCCCTTCACCCCCTCGGAGGACCTCGTGCCGCTCGTTTCCATACCCATCGAAGCCTTCACTGCCCGCTCCTATTCTATCTGGGAACACGGCTGGTTCCTGCTGACCAGCGGAGATTTCGCTGCCGGCCACTACAATACCATGACCGTCTCCTGGGGCGCATTTGGCTGCATGTGGGGCCGCCCCTATGCCCAGGTGGTCGTGCGCCCGCAGCGCTACACCTTCGAGTTCACCGAAGCCTACCCCACCTTCACCCTGTGCGCCTTCCCCGCCTCGGCGCGCAAGGCGCTCAACCTGCTGGGGGTCAAATCTGGCCGGCAGGGTGATAAGATCGCCGAAATCGGGGCTCACCCCCCAGGCTGCCGACAAGGTGGCCGCCCCGGTATTTGCCGAAGCCGAACTGGTCATCGAATGCCGCAAGTTGTACTGGCAGGATCTGGACCCAGCCAATTTCCTCACCCCCGACATCGACAAAAACTATCCGCGCAAAGACTACCACCGTGTGTATTACGCTGAGATCCTTGCCGTGCGCGGTGCGCCCGCTTACCTCGCCGCTTAAGGTGCCGCTATGTCTGTCTTGCTCCATGATGACAATCTGCGCGTGACCGTCTACTTCGACCGTTCTACCCCGCGCTTCGACAGCATCTGCCTCTATCTCGAGGAGACCTGCGCGCCAGGCGGAAAACTGCTGCAGGACAGCGAGGTTGGTATCTATCTCACCCCTGGGCAGGCGCGCGCCCTGGCGGACGAACTGCTCGCCGCCCTGGATGAACGCCAGTCGCACTGCGCCTGACCCTGAGGATCCACCTTTTTACGGAGGTTTTTCCATGTCTTTGCGTGATCTCGTCCTGGCCAACCGCTCTTACCGTCGTTTCTACCAGGACCGAGCGGTATCCATGCAAACCCTGCGCGAGCTGGTCGATCTGGCCCGCCTGACCGCTTCAGGCTCCAACCGCCAGCCGCTGCGCTACATCCTGGCTGCCGACGCCCCAACCAACGCGCGCATCTTTTCGCGCCTGGCCTGGGCCGGTTACCTGCGCGATTGGCCCGGCCCGGTGGATGGCGAGCGCCCCGCCGCTTATGTGATCGTTTTACTGGATACTTCCCTCAGCAAAAACGCCGGCTGCGATCACGGCATCACCGCCCAGACCATCCTGCTGGGCGCGGCCGAACGCGGCCTGGGCGGTTGTATCATCGGCTCGATCCAGCGTGAGGAACTGCGCGCCGACCTGGAGATCCCCGCCCAATACGAAATCCTGCTGGCGCTCGCCTTGGGCGTGCCCAAGGAGACGGTGGTGATCGAACCGCTGGCTCCGGACGGTGATATCAAATACTACCGGGATGCGCAGGGGGTGCACCACGTGCCCAAGCGCTCCCTGGATGAACTGATCCTGCCGGTGGGTTAATCCCCCGGTATTGCCTGACCGGGCCGCATGCCGCTCTTCTGGCTCTCCCTTGCCTTTGTCGCCGGGCTGGTACTCGCCGGGCAAACGCGTGCGCCGTGGCCGGGTTGGGTGGGGGTGGCGCTCTTTGCGCTCATCGTGTGGCGGCTGCCCTGGCTAAGGCTCGCCTGGCTGACGCGCCGCAATCCCTCGCTGAGATTCTCCCCAATGATGCTCCTGCTGGCCCTGGCGGCCGGCGGGTTGTGGTTCGAGCTGGCTCACCAGCCGCCTACCCCGGCGGAGATTGCCTTTTATAACGGCCGGGGTGCGGCTGAGATCACCGCCTGGGTGAGCGAGCCGCCCGACGGCCGCGACACCTCCACCCTCCTGCGCCTGCAGGCCGAGCAAATCGCCCAACCCGCCGGCGGTGAGGCGGTTTCGGTGCGCGGGCAAATTCTGGCGGTGCGCCCTGCCGGTGAAACCTGGCATTACGGCGACCGTTTGCGGCTCAGTGGCCAACCGGTGGAGCCGCCGGAAAGCGCCGGCTCAGATTTCTCTTACCGCGATTATCTCGCCCGCCAGGGCGTCTACACTTACCTGGCCTATCCGCGCCTGCGCCAGCTCCCTGGGCGGGCCGGCAGTCCGCTGCTCTCGGCCATCTTTGCCCTGCGCGAGCGCGCCCACCAGGTGGTGACGGCGCTGTTCCCGCCGCCCGAAGGCCCCCTGCTGGATGGCATTCTCCTCGGCCTGGATCAAGGCCTGCCCGCCGAGCTCGAAACTGCCTTCCGCCGCACCGGCACCTCGCACATCATCGCCATTTCCGGCTTCAACATGACCATCCTGGCCGGCCTCTTCACCGTTCTATTTGGGCGGGTTTTCTCACGGTGGTGGGCTGCCCTGGCGGCTCTCCTGGCGATTGCCGCCTACACGTTGCTGGTGGGGGCCGGCCCCGCCGTGCTGCGCGCCGCGGTGATGAGCGCCCTCGGCCTGGTTGCCGTGCAGATTGGCCGTTCCGCCGGCGGGCTCAACGCCCTGATGCTCGCCGCCGGGGTGATGTGCGTATTCAACCCCGACCTGCCCTGGGATGTCGGTTTTCAACTGTCCTTCGCCGCCACCCTCGGGCTGCTGCTGTATGCCAACCGCCTGGAAGGCATCCTGCGGCGCTTTACCGAGAGCCGCCTGTCTGCCCAGTGGGCGGGTCTGCTGACCGGGTTGCTGGCCGAGAATGTACTGTTTACCCTGGTAGCCCAGGCATTTACCCTGCCGGTGATCGTCTATCACTTTGGGCGCGTCTCGCTGGTGGCGCCTTTCGCCAACCTGCTGGTGCTGCCTGCCCAATCCGCGCTGATGGTGATATCGGGTTCGGCGGTGCTGCTGGGTCTGGTCTGGCTGCCCATCGCCCGCCTGCTGGCTTTCCCCGCCTGGGCGCTGGCTGCCTACACCCTGCGGGTGGTGGAATGGTTGGGCAGCTCGCCGCGGGTGGAGTGGGTGCTCAACCCGGGCGGCTTTGCCGGGGTGCTGCTGGTGTATGCCGGGCTGCTCTCGCTGGCTTTTGGATGGAACTGGATCAAGGCTCATTTTCCGCGGCTGCGCCCGGCGCTGGTCTTTGTTTTATTGGCCGGGCTGGCGGTGTTCCTCTGGCGGCAGGCGCTGGCCGGTCCCGACGGCCGCCTGCACCTGGTGGCCTACAACCTGGATGGTCAGATGGCGGTCTTTGCCCGCGCCCCGCAGGGCCAGACGGTGCTCCTGGCCGGCAGCCAGCGGTCCAGCCAGCTGTCGGCTGCCCTGGGCCGCTGGCTGCCCCCGCTGGGCCGTGAGTTGGACGGGCTGCTGGTCAACAGCGCCCAGAGCGCGGTGATCAACGCCTTCCCCGAGGTCATATCCCGTTTTCCGCCGCGCGCCGCATTTTTGGGCGTCGATCTGCCTTCTACCGCTGCCGGCCGCGCCCTGCAAGAGGCCCTGGCCCAGCGCTCGCTGCAGCCCACACGCCTGGAACCCGGGGCAAGCCTGTTCGTTGATGGGCGAACCCGCCTGAGTGCGCCGGCCTGCGCGCAGACCGGCTGTGCCTTGCGCCTCGAAATGGATGCCTTCAGCGCCCTGCTCCCCGGCGGCAATCCGCCCGGCGCGTTGGCGCGGGCAAATCCCGGGCTCACCATGCTGCTGCTCACCCCCGCCGACCTGGAATCCGCGCCGCTTGAAGCCTGGCAGGCGCAGTTGGCCCCCGCGCTGATCCTCAGCCCAGCCACCCTCCCACCTGGCGCCTGGACGCACATTCAAACCGACGGCGTACAAATCTGGCTCGAACAAGGAGAATGAGCATGTCTGCACTCAAGTATGGTTTTGTCTTTCCGGATGGAGATGCCCGTGCGGTCTCCGAGATGGCCCGCGAGGCCGAACAAGCCGGCTGGGACGGCATCTTTGTCCCCGAACCGGTCTGGCATATCGACGCCTGGATCAAACTGACCGCTGCGGCGATGACCACCAGCCGGGTGCGCCTCGGCACGCTGCTCTCGCCGCTGCCGCGCATGCGCCCCTGGAAGGTGGCGGCCGAAACCGCCACCCTGGATAACCTCTCCGGCGGGCGGGTGATTCTTTCGTTGGGGATTGGCTGGCTGATGTATGGCTACCAGGCGTTCGCCGACGAAGTCACCGACACCAAGACCCGCGCCGAACTGTTGGATGAGGGCATCGACCTGCTCACCCTGCTCTATGCCAGCAAGCCTTTCAAATTCGAAGGCAAACATTACCACGTGAATCTGGCTACCTGGAATGCCGAATACTTTCCGCCCGCGCCCGTTCAGCAGCCGCGCATCCCCTTGTGGACGGTAGGGGTCTGGCCGCGCAAGCAATCCATGCGCCGCGTGCTGCGCTGCGACGGGCTGCTGCCCACCGTCCTCGGCCCCGACGGCCAGTTCCGCCAATTGCTGCCCGCCGATTTGGCCGAGATGAAAGCCTATGTCGATGCCAACCGCACCCTCACCACCCCCTTCGATTACATCGTCGAGGGCAAGACGGTCGACCTCAGCCCCGACGAGACGGCCGAGAAACTCGACCCCTGGGTGCAGGCCGGCGCCACCTGGTGGATCGAAACCCTTTACGATGTGCCTGGCGAAAAGCGGATGGAGCGCCTGCGCCAGGGGCCGCCGGCCGTTTGATCAGATACGAACGGTCGCCGAGCCGGCTGGCGAATACTTCCTGTTCACCCTGGCGGTGATCGCTTCACATTTCCCGCGCATCACACCCGTGGGTAGAAAGTCACGAGGCGACCGCCGCCTCAGGTGACATTTTGTAATGCGCTGCGATATTTCTCGGGCAGCTTCTTCGGGTCGGCGTAAAAATGGATATTCCTGGCATCCATGGGGACCGCCACGACCTTGCGGAACTTCTGTATGGTCGGCTTTATAACCGCGGGGCCGACCTTGTAGGTTTTTCCATTTCGTTCGGCTGTATAGCCTTTGCGGTGGTAACCGCTGCGGGTTTGTTCATACTGGATGGCGATTCCGTGAACCATGCCCCCTGTGCGGCGTTTGAAATCGCCAGTTTCCCACTTCTTGATATCGCCGGCGATGTAAACCCGCTTTACTTTGGGATACAGCGCCTTGTTATTCCCGCGCGTATTTTGTTCGATATCGTAAGCCACGTACATTTCTTCGGCATTGCCCTTGTATTGGGATTCGGTGGGTTTATATCCCTTCTTGTCCATAGTCCTGGCCATGCTTAATCCCCCCATTTCTCATCGTAATCCGCCTCGGTATCGATGACCCTGGCGCGTTGGTTGATCCATTTGGCGGTCTTCTGAAACTCTTCCTCGCCCAGTTGCTGCAATTCTTTCACTTCCCCTTTGAATTTCTTCTTCCAGGCAGGAGAATTGGTGAGGGTTATCAGATATCCGGCGCGTTTGTATAACTCAGTCAAATCTGACCGTGATTTGGCATGCTCAACATCCCCGCGGATCTCCGAAAACACGTGTTTCATATCGGATTTGTTATTCACCTCACCGTAGATGTGTTGTTTTGAAGCCATAATTTATTCCTCCAGTCATTAATGGGTCTTCTCGCCAGGTAGTTGGCAATCCGATTCTTCGTAGGATGGTTGAGCGCTTGAGCCAGGAGCGCCGGCCTTTGTGTATCGAAGCCAAACCCATCCTTACCTACGATGCCTGGCTGCTGATCGCGCCGCCAGAGATTAACCGGCCTGAAACCGATTGTATGCTGAAAGGAATGCCGGCTCTATAAGGAATCTCTCCAGGTGGTTAAGGGGAGATTCCCTATCTCGTCCATATCGAAGTGACCGGCCTGGCCGGTTCGAATACATAGCGGAGGGCAAGATGGTCGACCTCAGCCCCGCTGAGACGGCTATCCTATGACATCTATCATGAGTTTTGGCAGTTACAATTTGCTGCTCGCCCATTGTAAAATCTATCTGTTCCCCTTTATCGATTAATTTTTATCGTTGCAAACTGACTACCGGCCATCGTCCCAGCAGCATTGGCTTTACGCTGCACCATTCGGCGCCAGGAGGGAAAAATGCGCCCCCATGCCCGTTTTGTTCGCCTTGTTTCGATTCTGGTCCTCGTCCTGCTCTTTGGCGGGGCGTTCCCCGCTCGATATGCCCCGCCCGTGCATGCCTCAGGGTTATGGTACGTGGCTCAGTCGGGGGATGATGATGATAATGACTGTCTTTCGCCTGCCACCGCCTGCGCCACGATCAACGCGGCGCTGGACAAGATCACCCCGGGGGATACCATCCTGGTCGACAGCGGTACCTATACGTACGTTCATGTTACGGATGAGATGGCCTTTGCCCCAACTTCCGTCGTGGTTGGTATTTCCCAGGCAGTCACCTTATCCGGAGGCTGGAATGCAGCTTTCACCGCTCAAACCGGCTATACCACCATCGACGGTGAGCATGCCTACCTGGGTGTTTATATCGGAGAAGGCGATTTCGCGGTGACCATCCAGCGCTTTATCGTCCAGAACAGTAACGCGGGCATCCAGGTATATTCAGCCTCCCTGACCCTGGAGCATTCCATCATTCAAAACAATGGCGACAGCAATTACGAGGTCGGTGGTATATTGTCGTCGAGCAGTCCGGCTTTGACTATCCTCGACAGCGCGATCCGTGGGAATACCGGGTATGCCGTCGGAGGGATAAGAATATCTGCAGGAGACCCTGCCGTGATCTTCCGCAACAGCAGCCTCAGCGGAAATTCAGGGGTCTTTGCCGGCGGTTTTGATAACTCATTGCCACACAGTGGGGTGGTATATATCGAAAACTCTACGGTCAGCGGGAATTTTGGGGAAAATTCAGGCATCCTGTACGGAGCCTTTGATGTGTCTAGCAGCACGATTACGGATAATACATCCCTTAATGGCGCCGGCGTCATAGTCGGCTCCGCAATCTTGCGCAACACGATCATTTCCGGCAACACTTCGCTATTCTCAAGCACCTGCAGCAATATGCTCACTTCGGCAGGTTACAACCTCTTGGGCAACCTGAACGGCTGCTCGATTACCCTCCAGCCTGGCGACCAAACGGAGGTGGATCCGGGTCTGGGCTCTTTGGAGGGCTCACCCGCTTATCATTACCTGTTGCCTTCCAGCCCTGCCATCGACGCCGGCAACCCTGCCGGCTGCCTGGATCACAGCGGAGCATCCCTCGACGTCGATCAGCGTGGATTGGCGCGCCTTGGGCGCTGCGATATTGGCGCGGTTGAGTTCCAACCTCTGGATTACTCTACCTTCAGCGCGACCCCCAAAAATGCTCATCCCGGCCAGGTGATCACCTATACAGCCCTTTTGGGCGCCGCCGGCAGCGAACCCCTGACCGGGGTGGCTTTAGCCAATACCCTTCCTGCCGGGCTCACGTACCTGCCCAACAGCCTGCAGGCCTCAGCGGGCGCCGCACAATTCGCAAGCGGTAAGGTCACCTGGAGCGGGGATCTCGTCCCAGGGACGGATGTCACCCTCACCTACCAGGCCAGGGCAGGTGCGGTAGCCAAAGTTGAAAATAAATTTGTACTGACCCACGGCCTGGAAACCAATCTGCGTTCCGTGGTCACCTCCATCACCCCCTGGGTTACCTACCTTCCCACGGTCAACAAGCCCTGCCCGGCCTTTTATGCCGATTACTTTACCGATCCCAACAGCGGCTGGTTTGTTGGCAGCAACAATAATTATGCCGTTCAGTATCTTCCTGGTGAATATCAGATTTTGATGAAGGCAACCAATCATTATCTTCTCACTCGTGCGCCAAGCAACCCTATTCCCGATACTTTCCAGGTCAGTGTCGATGTGCGCAATCCGAGCGAAATATATGGCAGTTACGGCCTGATGTTTGGCGCAGCCGAGGATTGGAGTACATTCTTCACCTTTGAAATCCTGCCGGACCAGACCTGGTATGTTTGGAGCTACAACTATTACTACGGGTGGGACATCGAGACAAGCGGCGTCTCCACAGCAATCCGCACTGGCGGTCAGCCCAATACGCTCACTGTGGGGCATGCTTCTTACCAAACCACGTTGTCGATCAACAACGTATTGGTCGGCTCGTTTTATGATTATCAAAATTTCAGCGGTCGATTTGCCGGCCTGACCTCCCAAAGTTTTGATCACGCTCCGTTGGATGTGCGCTTCACCAATTTCTACATCCCCGAGTCGTCCTGCACAACTACGACTCTGCAATCCGCTGCCCCGGTACATCCCGGCGGCATCTTCTCCGGGCCGTCCAATCGGCCCGCGCCGGGTAAGTAAGCCCGCGTTTTCCCTGGCGCTAAATGGCGCATAATGGGCGGGTGTCATCCTTGGGTAATTCACCAGGTGGCACCCGCTCGTTTGTAATTTCCCCAATGGGTCATGTCTATCTTCTTTCGAGGCAAATTATGTATTTTTAAGGTAAAATTAATATACAATTACTGAGAAATTACTTCAATTCTATTTCCCTCAGGAGGCGGGCGATGACTTGCGCGATACATATCACTTCGATGACCTTGTTATCCGACAGCACGCTTATCATCTCCGGCAGTGCGGAGGGATGCGCTTCGATTGAAGTACAAATCATTGATTTTGTCACAACGGTTCCAAAGATTACCCAGGCAGATGCCGGAGGAAACTGGCAGGTCCAGTTCACCGGCGCAGATGTCAATGGCGACAGCTCACTCGACCGCCTGAATGATGCGTGCGGTCACGAGGTCAAAATATCCGCGAGATGCACTGCCGACCCCACATGCCAGTCTCCGGGGATGTTCCCTTTGACTTGCCTTAGTTGCCCACCCGCTGAGAGTGTATTCATCAGTGTCGCTGCGCAAACCTGCACAAATGGGCAGCGTTATGTTACCTTGCAGGCAGAGTTGCCGGATGCTTCCAATACGCTCTTCTTCGAATGGGTATATGGGGATGGCAGCTCATCCAACACCCAGCCTCTACCCGCCCCGGCGCCTGGCGGCAGCCAGGTTGTCATTCTCGAACCGGCCCCACATGCATACGCCGTGCCCGCTCAACAGGGTCTGAATTACCCCGTCAGCCTGCATATCTTCCTGGCAAGCGGTGAGATTTGCGTCTACAATTTTCCCCTGCATCTGGAACCTTGCCCGCCCCTTGATTGTTTTACCGTCTCACTGCAGGTGCGAGATGCTGCTAATCAGGCGGTCGATCCATCCGGCTGCCTCCCGGCTGGCAATTATTCTGTCCATGTAATCTCACCGGGCGGCGGAGGCTTGAGCTATGCCTGGTCCCTGGATGGCGCTCAAGACAGTACCCAGACCGGTAGCAGCTATCCGCTGGCTTTGAACATCGGGGAGGCGGTATCGGTATCGGTGATTGTCAGTGGGGACAAATGCGCGGTATCGAATGGGGTTACATTGAGTGAGTGCACTCAACCCGAGGAGCCGGACGAACCTGAGGAGCCTGAAGAACCGGGTGAGCCGGATAAGCCGGATGAGCCGGATGAGCCGGATGAGCCGCAAGACCCTGGCGATGACAAGGATGAAGAATCTCCACCTCTGTCCATGTACGACCCGTGCTGGTTGTGGTTCTGGATCAATCTGGCGGCTTTTATTTTCACGGCAATATTTATCCTGGTCACCTTCTGCCTGATCGACGCCAATGTTTGGGCGGCGGTGGCTGCGTTAGCTTCCGAAGGCACCCTGGCAGGGGTATGGGCGGCCCTGACCGCCACCAACGTGGTGATGTTGATCCTCTCGGGGGTCTCATTACTGGTCTGTTTGATCTCGCTTATCCTGTGGATTATTTTGTGTGCGTTCGGTCACATGCGCGATATCATTTGCGGGGTCTTAACCTTGCTGATGACCATCCTGTCTATCTTGAATGGGATCTCCTTCGTTGTCGCGCTCATCCTTATGTTTAGCTCGATGGTAGGCTGTGCGGTGGGCGCATGGATCGACGTTGCCTGGTTCAGCATTTTAATGTCCATCACCTGGTTCACCGGCATGTTTTTGGGCTGCTTCCCATTTCCAGATCCGTTTTTTGCCCGCCGGCGGAGACTCGTCCAGTGATAGGGTGCGCTTCTGCTGTAGCACGCTAACAGTTCCCACTCCATAAAATGCGCCGCAGCACAGCTGATCTTTGGCGGGTTTGCCCTCTCTGAGGGTGCTTTGCGGCCTTGGCGCGCATCCCTTTATCTTCTCAGCCCGTCCAGCTCGTCAGAGTGGTCGCCAAAGATCAAGTCGTGACGCACAAACTGGTTCCAAAAGCTGTGCGGGTAGAGTGTCTCCTGCGGGTTGGCGTCTGCCAGGCGCTGGAGCTGGGCGTCGCTCAGCTTGAAATCCAGCGCGCCCAGGTTGTCGGCCATCTGGCTCTCGCGCCGCGCCCCCAGGATGGGGATGATCTGCTCGCTTTGCTGGCGCACCCAGTTAATCGCCACTTGCGAGGGTGTGCGCGCGATTTCCACTGCCACCTCGCTCAACGCCTGGGCCAGCTTTTGTTCTTTCTCACTGGCCTGGCTGGCGCGCGTGGCTTCACCCGGTCCGCCGGGCTGGTTGAACTTGCCCGTCAATGTGCCCCCGCCCAGCATGCCAAAGGCCAGCACGCTCATCTCCAGCGCGGCAGCCATGGGCAGCACGTCTGTCTCGATGCCCCGCTCCGCCAGGCTGTATTCGCCCTGGTAGGCCGCCAGCCGGCTCCAGCCGCGCAGCTCGGCGATGGCCTGGGCATAGGAGACCACCCAGGCAGGCGTGTCTGAGATGCCCGCGTAGAGCAGCTTGCCCGCGCGGATCAAATCGTCTAACCCGCGCAGCACCTCTTCCACCGGGGTGGTGAAGTCCCACATGTGCAGGTAGAGCAGGTCGAGGTAGTCGCTGTTGAGGCGCTTGAGCGATTCCTCCACCGAGCGGATCATATTTTTGCGGTGGTTGCCGCCCGCGTTGAGGTCATTGCGCTCCGTGCCAGGCCGCCGCAGGGTGTATTTGCTGGCGACCACAAAGTAATCCCGCTGCGCCGCGATCAACTCGCCGGTGAAGCGTTCGGCCGTCCCGCTGGTGTAATTGCAGGCCGTGTCGATGAAATTGCCGCCGGCGGCGACGAACTTGTCGAAAATTGCCTGGCAGACTTCGCGCGAGGCGCCCCAGCCCCAGTCCTCGCCAAAGGTCATCGTCCCCAGGCACAGCTCCGAAACCCGCAGCCCGGTTTTTCCCAACAGCTTGTAACGCATCCCGGCCTCCTTGCTAGAAATTTGGACTTATTTACTCAAATTATAAAGGAGCCGGCTTGCCAGGACAACCACCCGGTCGAACTTGCACAAAAAAGGCGCCCCCATCTTATGAGGGCGCCAATGCTTTTTATTGTTTCTTCTGGTGGTGTGCTTACTGCCGGCGCGGGTCGGATTTTTGCGGAGCCTCCGGCCGGCTGGTGCCGCACACCCGGCAGACCGTCTCCTCCGGCGCAAACGACACCCCGCAGGTGGGGCAGTTGTAGTATTTGTCCCAGGCAGATTCGAGCGCGAGGCGCGCCTCGCGCTCATCTTCCATCTCACTCAGGTAGTTGGCCTCGATGCTTTCGGCCGCTTGCTTGATGGCCTTCCAGGCGCGCTCTTTCAGCTTGAGGTTGCCGGCCGCTTCGGCCAGCCCCGTCCCCGCCGACAGCGCCTGGTCGGCGCGGTTGACAAAATCGATCGGCGAGCGGATCCCGCCGCGCAGCAGGTTATACCCGGCCCCGGCCACGTAGAGCAGCTTTTTGCCACCCTCCTTGACCGTTTCCAGCATCCCGCGGGTGGTCAGCTCGTTGACCTTCACGTCCACGCCTTCGTTGGCCTCGGTCAGGTTAATCGTCATCGCCGGCACGTTCTGCCCGCCGTTGAGCAGGCCCACCGTGGCGGTCAGCGCTTCGGGGCGGCCGCTGACCTGCAGGCTGGTCTTGCCCGAGCCAAATTCTGCGCGTAAGGCCGGGAGCAGTTCTGCGGGTTTCACCCCGCGAAAGTGCGCGCTGTTATCGGTGGCTACCGCCACTGCCGCGCCAATCCCCAATGCACCCATCGCCGCCATAGTCAAGGCTTCTTCACTGCCGTCGTTCTCCGGGGGGTGAGCCTCGACGCTCTGGGCGAAAAAGGTTTTTAGCTTCTCCATGCGCTCGCGGTCCGCGTGGTTGCGCTGCAGGATCTCGCCTTTGCGCGCCAGCACCGTGGGTAAATCCGCGGGTTTAAAGGTGGCGGCGAAGAATTCCTGGTCGGCGGGTTCCAACAGACAGAAGATCGCCTTGGTCTCCTCGTTCAGCGCGGCGGTCTGGTCGGCAGTTAATTTGCTAAGCGCATTCTCATCCATCGGCATATCCTTTAATCAACTCAATCGCGCGGGGTTCATCTTGCGCCAACCGCGTCTATCCTATTGTATCCAATTCCTACCCGCAGGGCCGGAAAATTTATACAATCTTGAGATTAAGCCATTTGCGCAACCAACTCGCCCAGGCGCTGCAGGGCCGGCTCCGCGCTGGAGGACCAATACGCCGCGTTCAGGCGGATGTAGTTGCGGTATTTGGGTGTGGCCGAGAACAGGTAGCCCGGCGCCAGGGTAATGCCGGCCTGGAGCGCCTGGTGGTAGAGCGCCAGCGAATCTACTTTGGGCGGCATCTCCACCCACAGCACGAAACCGCCCTGCGGGTTGGTCAGCAGGGTGTCCGGCGGGAAATTACGCGCTACGGCATGCGCCATCTGGCTCACCTTCTGGGCATACGCCCGCCGGATGGTGCGCAGATGATGGTCGTAGCCGCCGCTCTCCAGGAACTCGGCGATGGCCATCTGCGGCAGCACCGCCGTGCTCAGGCTGGTGGCCATTTTCAGGCGCAGCACCGCCTCCTTGTAGCGCCCGGGAGCAATCCAGCCGATGCGATAGCTTGGCGAAACATCCTTGCAGAAGGAGGAGGCCAGCAGCACCAGGCCTTGCCGGTCGTAGGTCTTGGCTGCGCCCGGGTGCTGACCGGTGAAGGAGAGCTCGCCATAAATGTCATCCTCCACCAGGGGGATCTCGGCCGCCGCGAGTATCTCCACCAGCTTGCGTTTATTTTCGACTGGCATCAAACTGCCCAGCGGATTGTTGAAATTGGTCATCACCACCGCGGCTTTCACCGGGTGGTTCTCGATGGCAAATCGCAGGGCTTCCAGGCTGATCCCGGTGGTGGGGTGGGTAGGGATTTCGAGGGCGCGCAGCCCAAGCGACTGCAGCACCTGCAGGATGCCAAAATAGGTGGGCGACTCGATGGCCACCAGGTCGCCCGGCTTGCACACCGCACTCAGCGCCAGGTAGAGGGCTTCGGTGCAGCCGGAGGTGATCACGATATCGTCGGGGGCCAGCGTGCAGCCCATCAGGAAGGTGCGCCGCGCCACCTGGGTGCGCAGTTCGAGGGCGCCTTCGGGCTGCCCGGAGGTGTTGTAGATGGGGTTGCCGCTGCGTGCGTGCCGGGCGAGGATGCGGTTGAGCCGCGCAGTCGGCAGCAGTTCGGGCGCCGGCAGGGCTGCGCCGAACTGCACCAGGTTTTTATTGAGCACATCGTGCAGCACCAGCATCGCCAGGTCGTCGATGCGCACCCGCGCCGGATCGAAGGGCTGGCCGGTGATCTGCGGCTGCGGGGCAGGCGAAGGCGGCAGCGGGGCGCGCACGTAATAGCCGGACTGCGGCCGGGCTTCGACCGCGCCGCGGTCTTCGAGCAGGTGATAGGCCTGCAGGACGGTGGTCACGCTCAACCCTTTTTGCTGGCTGACCTGGCGCACCGAGGGCAGTCGGTCGCCGCACTGGAAGGTGCCCGCCTGGATTTGACTGTCAATTTCTGCGGCTAACTGCTCGTAGAGGGTCGCCGGCCGGGGTTGGGTGCTGATTTCGCTCATGGGAACCTCGCTTGCTGTTCTTATTTTAACCACTGTTGGCCGGGTGATCAACCACCCGTTCTCCGCCTTTCGGCTGGTAAATTTGGGTTGGCATACCCCTGGCGGCTTAGCAAGAATTGGGTGGAATCTGGATCGCGGATGTCTATAATAGATGAAAACAAGGATGGATGGTATACAATGGTAACCGTGAACTTACCTTTTGAACAACAAGCCGAAGATTATGCTCGCATCGAGCAAGCGATCCACTACCTCGAGCAGAATTATCTCTCGCAGCCCGAACTGGCCGATGTGGCTGCCAGCGTGGGCCTGAGCGAATTCCACTTCCAACGCCTGTTTACTCGCTGGGTGGGTATTTCTCCCAAGCGCTTTTTGCAGTTTCTCACCAAAGAACACGCCAAACGCGTGCTCAACCGTTCCGGCGACGTGCTGGCCGCGGCCTATTCCAGCGGTCTGAGCGGCCCCGGCCGCCTGCACGACCTGTTTGTAAGCTGTGAGGCAGTTACCCCGGGCGAGTACAAGCGCGCCGGGAGCGGGCTGGAAATTCGCTACGGTTTTCACCCTACCCCCTTTGGCGAGTGCCTGCTGGCGCAGACCGCGCGCGGGGTATGCGGTTTGGGCTTTGTTGAACCGGACGGGCGCGAGGCGGCCCTGGCCCAACTGCGCAGCCGCTGGCGCAACGCCGAGCTGATCCACGATCCGGAAGGTGGCCGTGCGGTCATCTCGCAGATCTTTCAGCCGGTCGGCCAGCAGGCCGCTCCCCTGGCGCTGTTCCTCAACGGTACCAATTTCCAGATAAAAGTATGGGAAGCACTGCTGCGCATCCCGACCGGTTCGTTAGCCACCTATGCCGATATCGCCCAGGCGATTGGTATGCCGGGTTCGGCGCGGGCGGTGGGCAATGCGGTGGGCAGCAATCCCCTCGCCCTGATCATCCCTTGCCACCGGGTCATCCGCAAGGATGGCAGTTTTGGCGAGTATCATTATGGCAGTGCGCGCAAAAAGGCGATACTCGGTTGGGAATTTGCCAGCCGCGATCGCTCCGCCTGACCGGACGCATGTTTTAACGAAACCTGAATTTCACCGAGAAAACCGTCATGCCTTCAAGCCAAAAGTCTTCCTCAAGCCCGCTGCTGATCTGGGCAGCGATGATCAGCGTCTATGTTTTTTGGGGCTCAACCTACCTGGCCATCCAGTTCGCCATTCAATCCATCCCGCCCTTCTTGATGGCAGGTTTCCGCTTTCTGCTGGCCGGCTCCATCTTGTACGCCTGGCGGCGCATGAGCGGCGATCCGGCTCCCAACCGCATCAACTGGCGTTCGGCCGGGATCGTTGGGGTGCTCTTGCTGCTGGGTGGCAACGGCGGGGTGGTGTGGGCCGAGCAGCGGGTGGTCTCGGGGGTAGCGGCGCTGATGGTGGGCTCGGCCCCGCTGTGGATGGTGCTGATCGATTGGATCCGCGGCGCATTTCGGCCCACCGCCAGGACCCTGGCGGGCGTGCTGGTGGGTTTTGCCGGGATCGCGGTGCTGATCGGTCCATCCGAGTTCTCGGGGTTGAACGGCTCGCTGGATCCGCTGGGCGCCGGTGTGCTGATGCTGGCCTCCATTTTGTGGGCCTCGGGTTCGCTCTACAGCCGCGGCGCGCGCTTACCGGCATCTCCGCTGCTGGGCACGGGCATGGAAATGCTGTGCGGCGGGGCCGCCTTGCTGCTGGCAGGTACGGTCACCGGCGAGTGGTCGCGCCTCAACCTGGCCGGGGTGACCACGCCTTCCCTGCTGGGTTTGGGCTACCTGGTGGTGTTCGGCTCGCTGGGCGGGTTTACCTGCTACACCTGGCTGCTGCGCAACGCGCCCACCCCGCTGGTTTCTACCTATGCCTACGTCAACCCGGTGGTGGCGATCCTGATGGGCAACTTGCTGGCCAGTGAGCCTCTTACCCCGCGGGTGGTGCTGGCCGCGGCGATTATTGTGGGCGCGGTCGCGCTGATCACCTTCAGCCGCTCCCCGGCCAAAGTCAAAGAGGTGGTGAAACCGCTGCCCGCGGCCGAGGATTAACCGCTCTCCTGCCAATTTCTCCGGTTTTTTTGCTGATTGAGGTCATCGATCTGAGGTACAGTCGCCAGCGTAACAGTTGAACAGAATTGTAACTGTTATGGTGACAATTGGTGTTTTCTGCATCTGTTATTATAGTCGACTAATCTTATAATAAAAATGCAGAAAATAAAAAACATACCCGGTTTTTAACGGAGGTTTATGATGCAACAAACCATTATCAATACACAAGGCTCCCGCATTGGAAAACTGATTACCCGGTCTCAGCGGGTTGAAATGATCCTGACGGACGGCGATCTGTTTAAGATGGACGGCGATAACCGCAGGACAAGCATATCTTGCCTGGAAGGCCGCCTGTGGGTCACCCAGCAAGGCGACAGCAACGATTACCTTTTACTCGCCGGCCAGTCGATGATGATCGGCCGCTCCGGTTCGGTGCTCATCCAGGGCCAGCCCGATGCCCGCTTCGCCCTGCGCCAACCCATGTCCGGGTTGAATTAACCCGGCGATCCAGTGCATATCCTCCTTGGGTCATCCCCTGCTTCCAGGGTCGGAAGCGGGGGATTTTTTACGCCTCGGAGCCAGGTTTGGCCCCCGGCGAAACTTATTCCTGGCGGCTGCGTATATCTAGGTGTACTGCAAAAACAAAACGGAATTTGCCGGGTTCGAATAGAAAGGATGAAATGAACACAACCATACGTAAAACCCCACTTTGGCTGGCCGCCGGTGTGCTTGGCGTCATACTGCTGACCACCCTGGCCTGTTCGGTGTTTGGAATGAGTGTTGGTAAGAATGGTGCGGTGATCGACGTGACCCTCAACCAGGACCAGGTCAATCACATGCTGGAAAATTCCACCGTTACCCATCAGGGCCAGGAGCCCGAACTGCTGGAGAAGGTCACCAGTGTGGAGATGATGGATGGTTTTATGCGGGTCTATGGCACCGCAACCGACGCCAATGGCGCGGAAGTGGAAGGCAGCTATGACGTCAGCGTGAGCGCCAAAGACGATATCCTCATGGTCGAAATAATCGACGTCAATGTGCCGGGGGTAGATATGAGCGATCCGCGGATTGTCAAGACCAACCAGCAATTGGTGGATGACCTGACCAAATCGGTGACCGAATTGAACGGCGAAGTGCTGTTCAAAGAGGCGTCGGTCAAAGACGGCGTGTTGAAGATCAAAATCCAGGTCAACTTTAAGGATAATTAACCCTGGGTAGTTAACGGTATGGAAAAAAGGGCTGCCGGTTTCGGCAGCCCTTTTGCTTGTTGCTCCAGACGGGTGATGGTTAACCTTTGATAATTTCCAGGTTGGCCAGCGAGGCGGCCACGCGCTTGAAACCCACGCTTTCAAAGAATACATCCACGGTTTCGTCCTGGTCCTGGATGCGGCTGTCGACCACCAACCCTTCGCCCCACACGGCGTGGCTGACGCGCATGCCGGCGCGGTAGCGTGGCTGTAAAATGGGCGTGGAGGTGGGCCGGGCGCGTTCCGGGGCCGAGGCGTAACCGCGCAGGCCGCGGTTGTCCCAGGTGGAGGTTTCGTTGCGCCGCGCCGTATATCCGCGCCGCCCGCCCAGGTTTTCCACCATCAGATTGGTGGGGATATCTTCCAGGAAGCGCGAGGCAATCGAGTTCTTGAAACGAGCCGTAGGTGGTGCGCTGCGCGGCCCGCACCAGGTAGAGCCGGTTCTTGGCGCGGGTCAGCCCGACATAAAACAGGCGGCGTTCCTCAGCCATCTCTTCGGGGTCGTCCAGCGAGCGGTTGTGGGGCAGCATGCCGTCGTCCAGGCCGACGATAAAGACGTTGGGGAACTCGAGACCCTTGGCGGCATGCAGGGTCAAGAGGGTCGGGGCTTCGGACTCTTCGGGGATGGTGTCCTGATCGGAGACCAGCGCCAGGTTTTCGAGGAAGGCGGTCAGCCCGCGTTCCTCATACTCATAGGTCAGGCTGCGCAGCTCTTCCACATTTTCCCAGCGGCTGCGGCCTTCCTCGGTGCCGTCGTTGATGTAATCCTCGTAGGCAAGATCGTCGAGCATGCGGCCAAAGAGCACCGGCAAGGGCAGGGTCTCGGCCTGGGCGCGCCAGCCGGCGATCAGCGCGCCAAAATCGGCCAGTAGGGTCACCGAACGGCCCACCCGCTCCCAATGGGGCGAGTCCTTGCCCTCCTCGGAGAGAGCCAGCAGCAGGTTGCCCGCGCTCATCTCGGCCTGGCGCGCGGCCAACTGCAGCGCCACCTGCGATTTTTCGCCGATGCCGCGCGGCGGCACGTTGATCACGCGGGTCAGGCTGACCTCGTCGGCCGGGTTCTGCACCAGGCGCAGGTAGCTGATCAAATCCTTG
The DNA here is from genome assembly GCA_963752685.1 of uncultured Chloroflexia bacterium. Taxonomy (GTDB): domain Bacteria; phylum Chloroflexota; class Anaerolineae; order Anaerolineales; family Anaerolineaceae; genus Anaerolinea. The sequence goes on from CAVVZR010000003.1 coordinate 67,210, forward strand.
ATTTCACGCCGGCCGTAGAAACGCATCGCGCCCACCAGGCGGTAAGGCAGCCCGGCGCGCAGGAAAGCCTCTTCCAGCAGGCGGGATTGGGCATTGGTGCGGTACATCACCGCAAACTCACCCAGTTTGGCGCGCTGCATGCTGACCGCCTGCTGGATGGTATCCACCACGTAGGCGGCTTCGCTGTGGTCGTCGACCGCCTCAAACAGGCTGATCTTTTCACCGGTACCGCGTTCGGGCATGGAGCGCAGCTTCTTGGGGGTGCGGTGGCGGTTGCGGTCGATCACCGATTGGGCTGCATCCAGCACCGTCTGGGTGGAGCGATAGTTCTGTTCGAGCAGGATTTTCTGGCTCTGATCGTAATCTTCTTCGAAGCGCAGCACGTTGCGATAATCGGCCCCGCGCCAGCGGTAGATGGATTGGTCTTCGTCGCCCACCACGAAAATGTTCTGGTGGAACGAGGCCAGGTGGCGCAGCAGTTCATACTGTACCAGGTTGGTATCCTGGAATTCATCCACCAGCACATGCTCGAAGCGCCGGGCGTAATTGTCGCGCACCGCGGGGTTTTCATCCAGCAGCTTCCAGGTGTAGAGCAGCAGATCGTCGAAATCGACGCCGTTGCTGGCCAGGAGCAGTTCCTGGTAGCGCATATACACCCGCGCGATGACTTCGTCACGGTAGGTGGAGGTGGGGTAGTCCGCCGGCATCAGCAGGTTGTTTTTGGCGGTGGAGATGGCCCCGCGCACGCTGGAGGGTTTGTACAGCTTCTCGTCCAGGCTCAGTTCTTTGAGCGCGCGTTTGACCAGGCTCTGCTGGTCGTCGTCGTCAAAGATGACGAAGCTGGAGGTGAAGGGCAGGTACTGCTGTTCGCGGCGCAGCAGGCGCGCGCACATGGCGTGGAAAGTCCCCAGCCACAGGCCCTGCACGCTGGTCTCGAGCAGCTTTTCCAGGCGGCTTTGCATCTCGCGCGCCGCCTTGTTGGTAAAGGTCACCGCCAGGATATGGTAGGGCGACACGCCCATCTGGTTGATCAGGTAGGCGATGCGGCGGGTGAGGACGCGCGTCTTGCCGGAACCAGGGCCGGCCAGGACGAGCACCGGGCCCGGTTGGGCCGAGACGGCCGCGCGCTGCTGCGGGTTGAGATCGGTGAGTATATCCACGGGTGGGATTGTACTATAAAAGAAAGGAGGGCGCGGTCTGCCGCGCCCTCGGGGTCTAAATTTTAAGAGAAGGACAAACGCCGCTTACTTGGAGGTGAGGTTTTTGATCGTCTCACGCTGGCGGAAGATGATGTTCTTGACCACGTCGCCGATCGAGATGACACCGTAAACCTTGTTATCCACCACAACGGGCAGGTGGCGGACGTGGTGATTGGTCATCATTTCCATCGCCTCTTCCACAGTCTGGTCGGGGTGGATGGTGAAAAGGTTGGTGCTCATGATCTCGCGCACGAGGGTATCGCGCGAGGTCTTGCCTACCAGGATGACCTTGCGGGCGTAGTCTCGCTCGGAGATAATCCCGGCCAGCTTTTCATCTTCCATCACCAGTAAGGCGCCCACGCCTTTATCGGCCATCATTCGCAGGGCGTCGTATACGGTGGCGTTCGGGCCAATGGACCAAACATCAGGTCCTTTTACTTCAAGCAGGTGTCGCGCGGTTGCTAGCATGGATGCCTCCTTTATTAATCACCTCAAAAAAGTCCATTTTTAGTATACTCGAGTCGCTCTTTAAAAACAACACAGGTCGGATATTTTTTCCATAAGTCTTGATTAATCATCGCCCGTACGGCGATCGCCGGATGGATAACGGCATATAAATTTTACTACCGGGCCGGGCCGCCATGGGGCGGCCGGGTGGTGTACTATGTCACCTGCTCGCATGCATTTCATACCTAATCTGGTTGGGGCCGGGAGATCAGGTTACAATAGGTTATCTTCCGTGAACGCTAACAACCGATGACCACTTCATCTCAATCGCTGATAAAAACTTTGCTCGATCTGCGGGGAAACGCCCGCGGCGCGGTATTCACCGAAGCCTTGTGGGGAATCCCTTACAATTTGTATGCCCCGTACGTCTCGGTGTATATGCTCGCCTTTGGCCTGAGCGATGTACAAATTGGCCTGATCATGACCATCAGCCTGGTGGGCCAGGCTTTCTTCTCCCTGCTCAGTGGGGCGATCACCGACAAACTGGGTCGAAAACGCACCACGTTGATCTTCGACGCGATTTCCTGGTCGATCCCGACCCTGATCTGGGCGGTCGCGCAGAATTTTACTTACTTCGTCATCGCGGCGGTGATCAATTCCTTGTGGCGCATCACCCATAATTCCTGGAGCTGCGTGCTGGTGGAAGACACCGACCCAGAGCTGCTGGTGGATGTCTACACCTGGATCTACATTGGCGGCCAGATGGCGGTCTTCTTTGCCCCCATCGCCGGGCTGTTGATCAATCGCTTCAGCCTGATCCCGACCATGCGCGGCCTGTACCTGCTGGCCTGTGTAATGATGACGATTAAATTTATCGCCATGAATATGATGGTCACCGAAACGCGCCAGGGCAAGGTGCGCATGGCCGAGACGCGCGATCAGAGCCTGTTCTCGATGCTGGGCGAGTACCGCGGGGTGTTCAAACAGATCCTGGCCTCCCCGCAGACCCTGTATACCCTGGGGATTATGATGGTAATGAGCATCGCCACCATGGTCAACAGCACCTTCTGGGCGATCCTGGTGACCGGCAAGCTGCACATCCCGCCCGAACACCTGGCCATCTACCCGTTTGCCCGGTCGGTGATCATGCTGGTCTTCTTCTTCCTGATCACCCCGCGCATTCGCGGCTTACATTTCCGCAACCCCATGCTGGTGGGCTTTGCCGGTTTTATCGCTGCCCAGGCGCTGCTGATCAATATCCCCGAGAAGGGCTACGCGCTCCTGCTGGTCTCGGTGCTGCTGGAGACCTGCAGCTACGCGGCGCTCGGCACCCAGATTGACCGCATGCTGGTGGTCACTGTGGACGCCAAAGAAAGGGCGCGCATCATGGCCATTTTGCTGCTGGTGCAGGTTTCTTCCACCTCGCCCTTTGGCTGGATCGCCGGCCAGCTTTCGACCCTCAACCGCAATTTCCCCTTCATTCTCAATATCTTCTTGTTTGCCATCGGCGCCTTCCTGGTGTATCAGGCCGCGCGTCTCAACCGGCCCCAGCAGCTCGAGGCCGAACCCGCCGGCGCGGATTGACTGCCCGGTAATGCGTGACCTCCTCGGATGAAACATTCGGGGGTGTATCCTCCCCGGCGCAATTATCATATAATCAAGCTATGCTTTTATCCACGCTTACCGGCACGATCTTCAACATCCAACGCTTCTCGATCCACGACGGACCCGGCATTCGCACCACGGTTTTCCTCAAAGGCTGCCCGCTGCGCTGTTTCTGGTGCCACAATCCCGAAGGCCTGCAGCTCAAATTGGAGGTGCTGTTCAATTCGGCCCGCTGTATTGGCTGCGGCGAGTGTGCACGGATCTGCCCGGAAGAGGCTCACCAATTTCTGGAGGACGGCACGCACGTCTATGACCGCGAGCGCTGCGTGGTGTGCGGGGAATGCGTGTCGAGCTGTTTCGCCGAGGGGCTGCAGATCACCGGGAGAACCATCAGTGTGGCCGACGCGCTGCGCGAAGCCCTGGCCGACCGCGCTTTCTATGAGACCTCGGGCGGCGGGGTAACCCTTTCCGGCGGGGAGCCGATGCTGCAGCATGAATTCAGCCTGGCGCTGCTTGCAGCCTGCAAGGCTGAAGGGCTGCATACCGCCCTGGAGACCACCACCCAATATAAATGGGAAACCCTGGCAGCGGCGCTGCCGGTGACCGATCTCTTCATGGTGGACATCAAACACATGGACGCCGAAAAGCACCGCGCCGCTACCGGCGTCAGCAACCGGCTGATCCTGGAGAACATTCGCCGCCTGGCGGCCACAGGTAAGCCGGTGATTTTTCGCGTGCCGGTGGTACCGGGGGTCAACGACACCCCGGAGGAAATTGGCGCGATCGCCGCTTTTGTGGGCGAGCTCAACGTGGCGCGGGCGGCGGGCAGCCCGGAATTTTCGCTGGAACTGCTGGCCTTTCACCGCCTGGCGGAAGACAAATATCACAACCTGGGGTACGAGTACCGTGCCGCCGATCTCACCCCTCCCTCCGGCGAGCATATGGCCGCGCTGGTCGAGGTTGCGCGTTCGTTCGCCATCCCTGTCCGCAACCGCTAGAGCCTTCGCGGACCCATCCTTCGCATCGAGGATACTGCCATGAATACCTCTATCCACACAGCGTCTCTTACCCTCCAAGACCGGCTGGAAACCCTGCGCGCGACTAAGCTGGCGCAGACCGCTGAAAAGCAGGCCCTGATCGGCTCAATGGATCACGACGATTGGGGCTTGATCCTCCCACCGGTGGACCGGCGCAAGATCGTCCAGACGATGAGTTCATCGGGCATGCCGATCACCGACTGCCTGCTGGAAGGCTATGCTGTCCAGGCCAACCACCCCTCCGGCGGCTTCTTTGGCCCGCGCGCCGTGGGCGAAAACTACCGCCGCCTGCTCGAACAGCACCCGGTTTACCTGGACCCGGTCAGCTCGCTGGCCGGCGGCTACATGGTCAATTTCATGTCTTACCGCAAGCCGCACTGGAACCCGGACCTGTCCTTTGACCCCTTCCGCGCGGACATCGAGCGCTACAAACTACTGCCGGGGATCGGCGCCAGCCAGCATTTCTGCCAGGATCTGCAGTTAGGGTTGGAAGCCGGCTGGGGCGGGCTGCTAAAGAAGATTCGCCACTACCGCGGGGTCAACGCCCCGCACGGCGAGGAATTTTACGCCGGGCTGGAAGCCGTGGTGCTGGGCGTGCAGGACTGGATCGGGCGGCATGCCCAGGCCGCCCGCCAGATGGCGCAGGCCGAAGCTGACCCGCAACTGGGCGACAACCTGCTGGAGATCGCCGCGATGAACGAGCGCCTGGTCAGCGACCCGCCGCGCACCTTCCGCGAAGCCTGCCAGTGGATCCTGTGGTTCCAGCTCAGCGCGCGCATGTTCAACGGCTCGGGTTCGCTCGGCCGCCTGGATGTGCTCCTCGAGCCCTTTTACCAGCGCGACACAGCCCTGGGCCTGTTGAGCGATGAAGAGGCCATCTTCCATATCGCCTGCCTGCTGCTGCGGGATACGGCTTATTTGCAGTTGGGCGGGCCAGACGCCAAAGGCAACGATCTCACCGGGCGGGTGTCTTACCTGGTGCTGGAAGCCGGGCACCGCCTGCGCATCCCGGCCAACGTGGGCGTGTGCGTCGGCGCAGGCACCGACCCGGGTCTGCTGCACCGCGCGGTAGAAATTCAATTTTCCGATAAAGCCGGCTATCCTAAATTCTTGGGCATCGACCAGACGGTGGCGGGCTTTGCCCGCCTGGGGTATCCCGAGGAGCTGGGCCGCCAGCGGGCCTATTCCGGCTGCCACTGGTCGGCGATCCCCGGGCGCGAATATACGCTCAACGACTGCGTCAAGATCAATTTTGCGCGGGTGTTCGAGGTTGCCCTGGATGAAATGCTGGCCGGCCCGGCCGCTTCGCTCTCCACCGCCTCGCTGTTCGAGCGCTTTGAGCAGCATCTGCGCCAGGCTGTCCTGGCCACCGCGCGCTGCCTGGATTTCCAGGTCGAGAACATGCACAAGGTCTACCCGGAGCTGGTGCTGGATCTGTGCTGCGTCGGGCCGATCGAGGCCGGGGTGGATGCATCCCACGGCGGGGTGGAATTTGTCAACCTGTGCGTGGATGGATCGGCGCTGGCCACCGTGGCGGATTCATTCGCGGCCATCGAACAGCGGGTGGAGACCGAAGGCCGCCTGACCTGGCAGGATGTCCACACCCACCTGGCTGAAAACTGGGCCGGGGTGCAGGGCGAACGCGCGCGGCGCATGATGAAAAGCATCCCGCGCTACGGGACGGGCGGCGCACGCGCAGATGCCTACGCCGGGCAGATCTCGCGCATTTTCTCCGAGATGGTGGCCGGCACGCGCACACCCAAAGGCTACCAGCTGGTGCCAGGGCTGTTCTCCTGGGCTAACACCATCCCGATGGGCAAAGACGTGGGCGCCACGCCCAACGGCCGCTTCGCCGGCGACCCCATCTCGCACGGTGCCAACCCCGACCCCGGTTTTCGCCAGGACGGCGCCCCGACCGCGATGGCCGCGGCCATCGCCGCGGTGCAGCCAGGTTTCGGCAACACCGCCCCCATGCAGATCGAGCTTGATCCGCTGATCGCCAGCGACGAAGGCGGGGTGGAACTGGTGGAAAGCCTGATCCGCGCGCATTTCAGCCTGGGCGGCACGCAAATCAACCTGAACGTGATGGACGCCCAGCGCGTGCTCGAGGCGCACAAAGACCCCAGCAAATTCCCCGACCTGGTAGTGCGGGTGACCGGTTTCAGCGCCTATTTTGCCAGCCTGTCGCCCCAATTCCGCCAACTGGTGGTCGACCGGATTATCTCCAATTCATAAACAGCCGCCCGGCTGTATGCGTGGGTGGGTATGCAAATTCAACCCTTTGAGCTCGAACGTTATTTTGCCTTGCATGAGTTCAGCGCGCGCTACCTGCTGAGCCCGTCGGACTGCGAGAGCCTGAGCATGCAGGAACTGCTGGCCCTGGCGGATGCCCCTGCCCGTGCGCTGTGGGACCAGTTGGGGCTGGGCTATACCGAATCCCCGGGTCACCCGCTGCTCCGGGAGGAGATCGCCGCGCAGTACACGGGTCTATCTGCAGGGCAGGTGCTCACCGCGGCGCCTGAAGAAGCGATTTTTATCGCCATGAATGTGCTCCTGCAACCCGGCGACCGGGTGGTGGCGCTCGCCCCCGCTTACCAGTCCCTGCACGCCGTGGCGCAGTCGCTCGGCTGCCAGGTGCTCGAATGGCCGCTGACCCCGCGCGAGGGGCGCTGGATGTTGGATCTGGAGCAGTTGGAGCACTTACTGGCGGCGCCGACCCGCCTGCTGGTGGTCAATTTTCCCCACAACCCCACCGGTTTTATGCCCTCCGCGCAAGAATGGCAGGACGTGGTGCGGCAGGCGGTCAAAGCCGGCGCGCTGCTCTTTTCGGACGAAATGTATCGCCGGCTGGAACACAATCCTGCGGCGCGCCTGCCCGCCGCGTGTGAGATCTACGAGCGCGGGATCAGCCTGGCCGGGCTATCCAAGGCCTATGGCCTGCCGGGGCTGCGTACCGGCTGGCTGGCCTGCACGGATCACGATCTGCTGGCGCGCTGCCAGGCGTTTAAGGATTACACCACCATCTGCGCCAGCGCTCCGGGTGAAATCCTGGCGATCATCGCCCTGCGCGCGCGTGAAACCATCCTGGCGCGCTGCCAGGCGCTGGTGGGCGAAAACCTGGCGCTCGCCCGCGCCTTCTTCAGCGCCCGTCCCGGGCAGTTCGAATGGCTGGAGCCGCAGGGCGGGTCGATTGCCTTTCCCCGCATCCTGGGCAGCAAAACCGTCGAACAGTTTGCCGAAGAGCTGCTCGGCCGGCGGCAGGTGATGGTGGTGCCCGGAGCGATGTTCGGCTACCCCGGCAACCATTTCCGTGTGGGGCTGGGACGCAGAAATTTCCCCGACATCCTGGCGATCCTGGCCGAAGAACTGGGAGCGGGCTGAGCCTTGCGCCTGCGCCCACACCTGGCTGAAGACGATCTCGCCGCGCTGCTGGGGGAGCGCTTTGGCCTGGACGTGGCGGGGCTCACCTTCCTGCCGGTCGGCGAGGACGGCTGGGTTTACCGGGTGGAGACCCGCGGCGGCGCGGATTGGCTGCTCAAGCTCAACCAGCAGCCCCCGGAGACGGTCCTGCGGCTGACCAACTACCTGTGCACGGCAGGGGGCCTGGATTGGATCCCCGCGCCGCGCCCGGCGCTGGATGGCAGCCTGTGGGTGGAGCGCCAGGGGCTCTATCTTTCCCTGCAGCTTTTTATCCGGGGGGACATCTTGATGGACCGGCCGCCAGATGCCGGCCAGGCCGGCCGGATCGGGGCGATGCTGGCTGCCCTGCACCGCGCCGGGCAAAACCTGCCGGGCGAGCTGGGCGCCCGGCTGCCGGTTGAGAGTTACGCTCGTCACCTGGCCACCGCCGCGCGCGTGCTGGCCGCCGCCCTCTCGGGCACGGCGCCGGGCGACACCCAACGCGAATTGGCCGCTTTTATCCGTGGAAAGCAGGCGCTGATCGGCGAGATCCTGGAGCACTGCCGGGTGGCAGGCGAGCAGATACGCCGGCGCAGCCCGGCCCTGGTGCTGTGCCACGCCGATATCCACGAGGCCAACATCCTTGTCGATGCCGTCGGCAGGCTGTGGGTGATCGATTGGGATGGAGTCATGCTGGCCCCATGCGAGCGCGACCTGATGTTCTGGCGCGATCACCCGCACTGGCCGGCGGTCGCGGCCGGGTACGGCCTGCAGGCTGGGGTGGACGAGGCCGTGATCCGTTACTACGCCTATGAGTGGGTGGCGCAGGAGATCGCGGATTACGGCGAGAACATCTTCTTCCTTTCTCTTTCCGATGAACAAAAGCGCGACTCGCTGGGCGAGTTTTTTCAACTGTTTGCGCCGGGCGATGTGGTCGAAGCGGCGCTGAAGTCTCCCGCCGGCGAATAGGATGCGGTCCGCGCGGGGCGCTGGGTTATAATCCAGCCCATGCCATATTCCGCTTATATCTTCGACATGGATGGGACCCTGGTGGACAACATGGGGTTCCACATCAAAATCTGGACCGAGTTCCTCGCCTCGATTGGCGCGCCAACCGACGAGGAGTACTTTTTTCAGCGCACGGTCGGCAAGATCAATGCCGAAATCCTGCGCGAGTTTGTGCGCCCCGACCTGACCGATGCCCAGGTGGCGGAGTATTCGCTGGGCAAAGAGCAGCTCTACCGCAAACGCTTCCTCCCGCTGCTCACCGAAATTCCCGGGTTGAGCGATTTCCTGCGCAAGGTGAGCGCGGCCGGGATGCCGGTCGCCCTGGCGACTTCGGCCGGGATGGATAACGTGAAATTCGTATTGGAAGGGTTGGGCATCGCGCCTTATTTCTGCAAGATTGTCAGCGCGGACGAAGTGATCAACGGCAAACCGGACCCCGAAATCTTCCTCAAGGCCGCGGGCAAATTGGGGGTCAACCCGCCTGACTGCCTGGTTTTTGAGGATTCGCCTTCCGGGCTCGAGGCGGCTTTCCGCGCCGGCATGCAGGCGGTGGCCTTGACCACCACTTTCCCTGCCGAGAAACTGCGCGGCCAGCCGGCCGTGATACGCATCGTACCCGATTACACTGGCCTGGAAATGATCTAAGCGTTCCTGGCAGAGGAGGCTGCGGCGATGTTCAAGACCCATAACGCTTTTTCGAGTAAAGCCGAGTTGTACGCGCGCTACCGCTGGGATTACGCCCCCGAGGCGGTGGCCGCCATCCTGGAGCGCAGCGGGTTGAACCAGCGCTCCGTCGCCGCAGATATTGCGGCAGGCACCGGGATTCTCAGCCGCCACCTGGCGGGCAAAGCCGGCCTGCTGCTGGCGCTGGAACCCAACGCGGAGATGCGCAGCATGGCGGCCAGGGAACTGGCCCAGAAGCGCGGCTGCGGGTTGGTGGCAGCCACTGCCGAAGCCAGCGGGCTGAAAACGGCTGCGCTCGATCTGATCTGCGTGGCGCAGGCCATCCACTGGTTTGACCCCCCGGCGGCGCGGCAGGAATTTCAACGCATTCTTAAACCCGGCGGCTGGCTGGCGATTTTACACAACTTTACCCAGGAATCCCAGCCGCGCCAGCAAGCCATGGATGCCTTTCATACGCCTGAATTTGGGGTGAACTTCTCGGTGCGACCGGTCGGCAGCGGGATTGAGCCGGAGTTCTATTTCGGCCGGGGACGATTTGAGCGCCTGAGTTTTGGCTTCGTTTCGCGCCAGACCTGGGATGAATTCCTCGGCGCGCTGCTCTCCGCATCCTACACCCCCGATCCGGGCCAGGCGCCCTACCCGGCCTATGAACGCGCCGCTCGCGCCGTGTTTGACAGGTTCTCCGTCGACGGAGTGCTGGAAACGGTGTGCGGCACCCAGCTATTCCTCGGACAGCCCGGTTAGGACCGGCTGGATGCCAGCGAGGCGGAAGGGGGCAAAGGAGCGGCGGTGGATGGGGCAGGCCCCCCACCGGTCGATGGCCTCGCGGTGGGCGGCGGTGCCGTAGCCTTTGTGGCGGGCAAAGCCGTAGCGCGGATAGACCGCATCCAGGGTGATCAATAACTCGTCACGCGCGGTTTTTGCCAGCACGGATGCGGCCGCGATGCTCAGGCAGCGCGCGTCGCCTTTGATCAAGGCGGTTTGCGGGGTGTTTTCTGCCAGGGAAAGCGCATCTACCAGCAGGTGATCCGCGCGGCGGGCGCAGTGCTGCAGGGCGCGGCGCATGGCCAGGCGGGTGGCAGGCACGATGCCCAGCCGGTCGATTTCTTGATGGGATGCAAAACCCACCCCCCAGGCGGCAGACGCCGCGTGAATTTCAGCCGCCCAACGTTCGCGTGCGGCGGCGCTCATCTGCTTTGAATCGCGCACCCCCGAAAGCCGCTCCAGCACGGCAGGCGCTGCCGGCAGGATCACCGCGGCAGCACACACCGGCCCGGCCCAGGCGCCGCGCCCGGCCTCGTCCAGCCCGGCGACGTGCACCAGCCCGGCGGACCACAGCTTTAATTCAAAAGACAGGTCGGGAGATGGGGGGATTTCAGCGGGATTGTAGCGGCGCATCTTGATATTGGCCTCGGCGCGCCTTGATGCGGATATCAATCAGGTCGGTAAACATGTGGAATGAATCGTTGAGCACGCGCACTTTGCTGTCGCCGTTGTAGTACCAGGGAATGGGCACCTCGAGGATAGAGTAGCCCATCTGCCGGGCGATAAAGAGCACCTCGACATCGAAGGTCCAGCCGGTAATGGTCTGCAAGGGGAAGATGCGCTCGGCCACCTCCCCGCGAAAGCATTTGAAGCCGCACTGGGTGTCTTGCAGGCCGGGCAGCGCCATCCAGCGCACCAGGGTGTTGAAACCGCGTCCGATGAAATGGCGCAGTTCGGGCTCATTGTAACGGATGCCGCCCTTGGCTTCGCGCGAAGCAATCGCCACGTCCATTTTGGGTAAAGCGGGCGGGATGAAACGGGATATTTCTTCAACCGGCATGGAGAAATCTACATCGCAGAAAATGCGGTACTCGCCGGCCGCCTCGATCATCCCGCGGCGCACCGCCAGGCCCTTCCCGCGCCCGCTCTCCTTGAGCACACGCAGGTTGGGGATGCGCTCCTGGAAGCTGCAGGCCGCTTCGTAGGTGCGGTCGCTGCTGCCATTTTCTACGACGATCACCTCGGAGGTGTAGGCTTGCGAAGCCAAAAAAGCCGCGACCTTTTCGAGTGAAGGCGGCAGGCGCTTTTCTTCGTTGTGCGCGGGGAGGATGATGGAGAGGAAAGGGGCAGACACGCTGGACAACCTGTTGGGCTCAGGGGCTAAAAGAAGGGGATGCCCTTTAAGTCATCGCCTGCGCCGCTGCCGGGGGTAGTGCGCAGCACGTCCTGGCCGTTTTCGGTGACCAGTTTAATCTCGCTGCTGGGTTCGAAGCTGAAGCCCCAGCTTTCTTTGCGCTGGCCGAAGCCAAAGCGCTTGCCCTTTTTCAGCAGCGCGACGAGTTGAGCGCGGTCCATCACCACGTGGTCGCTGAAAGTGGCTCCCAGGCGCTGGTAAACGCGCACGCAAGCCAAGCGCCCATCCGGGTCGAATCGGGCGGCATCCACCACACCGTCAATTTTGTTGGAAGCCTTCATTTTCTGTTCGCCTGCCTGGTTCCGCAGAATGTAATCAACCGCCGGGGTTCTCGGCGGTTGGTTGTGGAGTCGGGGTGGGCGGATTCGAACCGCCGACCACATGCCCCCAATGCACGTGCGCTACCGGGCTGCGCTACACCCCGATGCTTGTGAGTATAATCGGAGGTTTGGATGGCGTCAAGCCGTGGCAGTGATTCGCCCATGGGGTTCTCAAGAAATTGTCAGACAAGCCCCTCCCCGAAACGGGGCGGGAAAAAAAAGATTTGAGGGTTTAGACGCCGTTTTACGGCGTCTAAACCCTCAAACTCCCTCTTTGCCCTCTGTCGCCGGAGCAGATGGACTTATATTGGTATATGTCAGGCTTTCTTGAGAACACCATAACCGCCCGCAAATCTCATCTGGACGTATTAGCGATTTATGTGGTAGAATCGATCGGCTTGCCAACCGGCAGGTACACCTAATCTGCACGCGGTCCGACAGTTTCTGCGTGCCCGCCAGAAAGGCTGCGCCTTTCAGCGGGTGGGAAAACTGGATGAGGGCCGCGGAAGAAAAAACGCAAGGAGTTGAATACATGGCTACTGTGATCTCCATGAAAGCTCTATTGGAGAGTGGTGTCCACTTTGGACACCGGACGAACAAATGGAACCCGCGTATGCGCCCATACATTTTCACCGAGCGCAACGGCATCCATATCATTGACCTCCAGCAAACTGTAAAAGCACTGAACACCGCTTTCAGCATCGTCCGCGACACCGTCGCGGCCGGCGGCACCGTGCTGTTCGTTGGCACCAAGCGCCAGGCCCAGGAAACGGTTAAAGAAGAAGCCATCCGCTGCGGCATGCCCTACGTGACCGAGCGCTGGCTGGGTGGTCTGCTGACCAACTGGTCGACAATCTTCCAGCGCATCCTCGAACTGGAACGCATGGAACACATGCGCGACACCGGCGAAATCCATCGCCTGACCAAGAAAGAGGGCCTGCTCATTCAGCGCGAGATCGACCGCCTCGAAATTCGCCTGGGCGGCGTGCGCAAGATGAAGAAACTGCCCGACCTGCTCTTCGTGGTGGATGTCAGCCGTGAAGACACCGCCATTCGCGAAGCCAATAAACTCGATCTGCCCGTGCTGGCCCTGGTTGACACCAACTGCGACCCGAGCGGGGTAGATTATGTGATCCCCTCCAATGACGACGCCATCCGCGCGATCAAGCTGCTGGTCGGAAAAGTTGCCGACGCAGTGCTCGAAGGCCGCGCCTTCCGCAAGGAAGACCTGGGCGAGATGGAATTTGCCGGCCCCTCGGCTTCCAGCAGCGTGGCGGATGTCCGCTCCAGCCTGGTGGAAGAAGAGCTGGGCGATGAAGCCCTGCTGGGCGAATCGACCCTGGCGAAGATGGGTGGCAAGGCTGAGGGTGAAGACGCTGCTGAGAGCGTCGCCGAATAAGTAAATTACCGGACCCCGGTGAAATTTTCAAGCATAGGATAGTGGCATGGCAATTACGACTGAAATGATTAAAAAACTGCGCGAAGCCACCGGCGCTGGCATCCTCGACTGCCGCAAGGCCCTCGAGCAGTCCGACGGCGACTACGAAAAGGCAGTGGATTATTTGCGCGAAAAGGGTCTGGCCCAGGCGGCGAAACGCTCTGACCGCTCAGCCTCCGAAGGCATGATCGAAGTCTACTCGCACGGCAACGGGCGGGTGGCGGTGGTGGTTGAAGTGAACTGCGAAAGTGATTTCGTGGCGCGCGAAGCGACCTTCCGTGCGTTTGCCCACGAGCTGGCCCTGCAGGTAGCGGCCGCGGCTCCGCAGTACGTCAAGGAAGAGGATGTTCCCGAGAGCGTGCTCAAACGCGAAGCCGACATCGCCGCCGTCAAGGCGCGTGAAGAAGGCAAACCGGAAACCATCATCCCCAAGATTGTTGAGGGTTCGCTCAACAAATTCAAGGATGAAGCGGTGCTGATGCGCCAGAAATATATCCGCGACGAGAGTCAAACCATCCAGGACCTCTACAATGGTCTGGTGGTGGCATTGAAAGAGAACATCGTCATCCGGCGGTTCACCCGCTGGGAACTCGGCGAAGCATCCGATTGATTTTTAAGGCCAACCGTTGAGGTTGGCCTTTTTTTTGAAACGCAAAAGGAGACCCCATGAATGAGCTCAAGTACCACCGCATATTGCTGAAACTGAGCGGCGAAGCGCTGGCGGGCGAGGGCGGCATCGGCATCGATCCCGAGCGTGCCAGTGATATTGCCAAGCGGGTGCGCAATGTGCGCGAGATGGGCGTGGATGTCGCCATCGTGATTGGCGCGGGTAATTTGTGGCGCGGGCGCGTCGGGCAAAACCGTGGGATGGACCCCGCCACCGCCGATTATATGGGCATGCTGGCCACGGTGATGAACGCGCTGGCATTGATGGACGCCCTGGAAAAGTTGGGCGTGGTCACCCGCGTGCAGTCGGCCATCGAAATGCACTCGGTCGCTGAGCCGTTCATCCGCCGCCGGGCGATCCGCCACCTGGAAAAGGGGCGGGTGGTGATCCTGGGGGGCGGGACGGGCAACCCGTACTTCACCACCGATACCGCGGCTTCCTTACGCGCCACCGAGCTGTGCTGCGATGTGTTGATCAAGGCCACCAAGGTGGATGGGGTCTATGACAAGGACCCGAAGACCAACCCGGATGCGGTGCGTTTCGACCGGGTCAGCTATATGGACGCGCTCAACCAGCGCCTGCAGGTGATGGACGGCACCGCCTTGACCCTGTGTATGGACAACAAAATGCCGATCCTGGTGCTGAATTTGTGGGATGAGAGCGCCCTGCAGCGCGCGCTGCTGGGCGAGCATGTGGGTACCCTGGTGATCGAGTAAGCCCGAACGGGTAGGGCCTGGCAAAGCACGGCAGCTCTCAGGTTTTCTTGCCCCTCCCCAAAATCCGGAGGGGTTGGGGCATAGGCGCGAACGAGAAGAAAAAAAGCTGTGGTTTGCTGACGACTTTGTCGTCAGCAAACCACAAAAAGTATAGTTTTGGCCCCTTCGCTTCGCGCTTCGGGGAGAGAAGGGGTCGGGGGATGAGAAAGGTTTGTTGGCAATGGCCTTAAGTTCGCGCCTATGGGGGTGGGGATTTATAAGAAATTACTTTGAGAGAGTCCTGGCGCAGCCTTATGGCTTTCTCAAGAAAACTTGACAAATGCAAATTTGAAACCATTCTCCTCCGGCTACAAAGTTTAAAGAGGGAGTTTGAGGGTGCAGACGCCGTCTTACGGCGCTCTGCACCCTCAAATCTTTATTTTCCCCGCCCCGTTTCGGGGGCCAGGGGAGGGGCTTGTCTGACAATTTCTTGAGAACCCCATGGGCGCAGCCCGTGTCATTCTTGACAAACGTGCTTAAACGCATGATAATAGCGCTACAACCAAATACAAGGCTGTGACAGAGGAAAGTAGGCGGGCGGAAGCCGCCAGAGAGGCGAGAGCGCAGGCTGAAACTCTCGCTCGGAGGAAACCGCGCTGAAGTTCCCTCTTGAGCCGTGCAGGGGAACACCCGTGAAGGGTCAGTAGTCTGCACCGCGAGAGCCCGGCGTTATCGGGCAGCCAATCGCTCCTTGCTGAGCCGTTGGTTGGAGTGGGTCAGGTCGACGCCTGGCCAATTTGGGTGGTACCACGGGTTAATGACTCCCGTCCCATATATGGGCGGGAGTTTTCTGTTAATACCCAGCGGCCGGCGAGCAAATGGTTCGCGCCGGGGTGAATTTGAAGGAGGACGAATGGACGAACTGCAAGAATTGGAGCGCATCCGGACGCAGGCGCTGGATGAACTGGCGAATGTGCGCGATCAGGCCAGCATGGAAGCCTGGCGTATTGCCCACCTTGGGCGCAGCGCGCCGGTGATGCAGGTGTTCAGCCGCCTGGGACAGGCCCCCAAGGATCTGCGCCCGCAGATTGGGCAGGCGGCCAACCAGGTAAAGCTGGCCCTGGAAGCGGCGCTGGCTGAGCGCAGCCAGGCGGTCAATGAGGCCGCCCTGCAGCACGCGCTGGCCGGTGAAAAGCTGGACGTCAGCCTCCCGGGACGCCTCCCGGTGCAGGGACGGTTGCACATCGAGACCCAGACCTTGCGCGAGATTTACCGCGTGTTTGGCGAGATGGGTTTCCAGATTTACCGCTCCCCGGATGTGGAAACCGATGATAACAACTTTACCTCCCTGAATATCCCGCCCTACCACCCGGCGCGCGATATGTGGGATACCTTCTATACCACCACGCCCGGTACCCTGCTGCGCACGCATACCTCCCCCGGGCAGATCCGCGCCATGCGCCAGTTTGCCCCCGAGCCGATCCGGGTAGCCCTGCCGGGCATGTGCTACCGCTACGAGCAGGCCAGCGCGCGGAAGGATATCCAGTTCGCCCAGGTAGAGCTGCTGGCAGTGGGTCACAATATCACCTTCGGCGACCTGAAGGGCACCCTGCGAGATTTTGCCCAGCGCATGTTTGGCGCCCGCCTGCAGACGCGCCTGCGCCCCTCCTACTTCCCCTTCACCGAGCCGTCCGCCGAGATGGATGTGGAGTGCGTGATTTGCCACGGCAAAGGCTGCGGGGTGTGCAAGGGTTCGGGCTGGCTGGAAATCATGGGCTGTGGCATGGTCCACCCGGTGGTGCTGCAAAACGGCGGGTACGACCCGGCCAAATTCACCGGCTTCGCCGCCGGGATGGGCCCCGGGCGCATTGCGATGCTGCGCCATGCCATTGAGGATATCCGCGCGTTGTATACCAACGACGTGCGTTTCTTGGAGCAGTTCTAATGAAAGTACCTATTTCCTGGTTAAAAGATTATGTGGATATCGACCTCTCGCTGGAGGAGCTGGGCAAACTGCTGACGCTCGCCGGGCTGGAGGTTGAGGAAATCCAACTGGTGGGGATGGCCATGCCGGACGCCAACCTGGAGGGCCTGAGCCACGAGTTCAGCTACAGCGGGCTTTCCTGGGAGGCGGACAAGATCGTGGTGGCGCAGATTGACGAAGTGCTGCCGCACCCCAATGCCGACCGGCTGGTGCTGTGCCGCCTGCAGGATGGCTCGGGGGAGCAAACCGTGCTGACCGGCGCGCCCAACCTGTTCGAGTATAAGGGCAAGGGTCCGCTGGCCAAACCGCTCAAGGTGGCCTATGCCAAGGAAGGCGCCCGGATTTACGATGGCCACCAGGCCGGGCTGGTGCTGACCACGCTCAAGCGCGCCAAGATCCGCGGGGTCGAATTCCTACTCGATGGTCTGCTCTGAAAAGGAGCTGGGCATTTCGGAGGAACACGAGGGCATCATCCTGCTGGATGAGGACGCCCCAACCGGTATGGCGCTGGTCGATTATATGGGCGACGCGGTGCTGAACATTTCGATCCTGCCCAATATGATCCGCGACGCGGGCGTGATTGGTGTGGCGCGCGAACTGGCCGCGCTGACCGGTAAGCCGCTGCGCATGCCCGAGCTGAAGGTGGCGGCGGTGGGCGCCGGCGTGGCCGGGAAGGTTTCGATTGAAATCCGCGAGCCGGAATACAACCCGCGCTTCGCCCTGGGGTTGATCCGCGGGGTCAAGCCGCAGCCCAGCCCCTACTGGGTGCAGCGCCGCCTGCGCCTGGCCGGGATGCGGCCGATCAACAGCCTGGTGGACGCCACCAATTACGTCATGCTGGAGATCTGCCAGCCGCTGCACGCCTTCGACTACAACGTGCTGGTGCGGCGCGCCGGCGGAAAAGCGCCAACCATCATCACCCGGCGGGCCGCGGCCGGCGAAATGCTGACCACCCTGGATGACGTGGAGCGCCGCCTGGACGACTTCACCGAGCTGGTATGCGACACGGCCGGGGCGCTCTCGATCGCCGGGGTGATGGGCGGGCTGGAAAGCGAAGTCACCGAAACGACCACCGACGTGCTGCTGGAAGGCGCCTCGTGGAACTTCATCAACATCCGCCAGACGGTGGCGGCGCAGAAATTGGTTTCTGAGGCGGCCTACCGCTTCTCGCGCGGGGTGCATCCCGAACTGGCGCCCTATGGGGTGAAGTTGGGCCTGGAGCGCATGGCGCAGTGGGCGGGCGGTGAGATTGCCGCCGGGCTGGTAGACGAATATCCCGCGCCGGTGATTGACCCCGAGGTGGCGATCACCAGCCAGGATGTGCGCCGCGCGTTGGGGATCGAGCTGGGGCTGGACGAGATCCGCGGGATGTTAACCCGGTTGGAATTCACCTGCCGCATCGAGGGCGAGACGCTCTACGCGCAGACTCCGGCGCACCGCCTGGACATTGGCGCCGGGCTGGTGGGCAAGGCCGACCTGGTGGAAGAGATCGCGCGCATGTACGGCTATGACAACCTGCCCTACACGCGCCTGGCGGATACCCTGCCGCCGGCGGAAGAGGACCCCACCCTGTGGGCCGAAGAGCGCATCCGCGACCTGCTGGTGGGGCTGGGACTGAACGAAGTGATCAGCTACCGCATGACCACCCCGGAGCGTGAGAAGCGCCTGTGGCTGCCCGGCTCGCCGGAAGATGAGGCCGTCTATTTGAAACTGGCCAACCCGATCTCGCCGGATCGCAGCTATATGCGGCGCAGCGTGCTGGCGTCGGTGATGGATGTGGTCGAGCGCAACAGCCGCCTGAGCGAACGCCTGGCCTTCTTCGAGCTGGGCCCGGCCTTCTGGCCGGTAGCCGGCGAGCAGCTCCCCGATGAGCGGGTGAGCGTGGCGATTGCCCTGTGCGGGCAGCAGTCCATCCCGGCCTGGGACCGCACTCCCCCGCCGGTTATGGATTTCTACGACCTGAAGGGCGTGGTGGAAGGGCTGCTGGAAGGGCTGCACATCCCGGATTTGCGTTACGAACCGGCGGAGTCGTTCAGCTTTCACCCGGGCAAATGCGCCAGGGTCTGCAGCGGGGAGCAGGTGCTGGGCGTGTTCGGCGAACTGCACCCGACCGTCCGCGCGCGGTACGAGCTGGGCAGCGGCGCGGTGCTGGCCGCCGAGCTGGATCTGAAGGCGCTCCTGGCTGCCAGCCCGGCCATTTTCGCGGCGGCGCCGGTTTCACCTTACCCGCCCGTGTTGGAAGACCTGGCAGTGGTGGTGGATGAGGATGTGAGCGCGGAGCGGGTGGCCGAGGCCATCCGCCAGGGCGGCGGCAAGCTGCTGGCCGGGCTGCGCCTGTTCGACATCTACCGCGGCGAGCAGATTGGCGCGGGCAAGAAAAGCCTGGCCTATAGTATGGTCTACCAGGCTGCCGACCGCACCCTGACGGATAAGGACGCGGCCCAAATTCGCCAACGCATCGTGCGGCGGTTGGAGCAGGAAGTAGGCGCGAAACTGCGCAGCTAGGCGGTCGATTTTTGGCGAGGGGTAACCTGGCTCGAACCGGGTTACCCCTCTTTTTATTTAAAGGTCAGCCGCGCCGAGCACGCGCGCTTCGGGGAAAACCGCCTGGGGAGCAAAGCGGGTGACGTTTTCGCGCACAGCGGCCAGGTGCGCCTGCACGGCGCCGGCGGGGATGCCCGGCGGAGCGTAAGCCACATACAAGGCGCGGCGCGTGGCCGGGCGAATGGGCGACTGCTGATCCTGGCCGTAGAGAATAGTGCAGACCACCCCGCTGGCGTCGGCCATGTAGATATCGTTGGCTTTGAGCGTCTTGAGCGCGCCGCTCATCTGGGTGAACTGCTGGCTGCCGTCCGCCACCGAAAATTCCAGGGGCAAAACGAGGCGGTCGAGATCGTGAGCGGCGGTGAGGATGAGGGTCTGGATCTCGGCGGTAAAGCCGGCGTCCACCAGCGGGTTGACCGCCGGCAGGGATTTGCCCTTGAAAAGGATCGATTCGAGCTGGAGCTGGACGTGGTAGGTGTTGCCGAACCCGTGGTAGTAGTCTTTATAAGCGGCCAGTATCGCCAGCTCCAGCAGGGCGCGGCGGTCCAGCCCGGCATACTGGCTCAGCAAGGCTGCCTGGACGGCGGTCTTGTGCCCATCCAGGGCAGACGGGCGCGGGGTATTATCCACATTTTCGACCTGCAGCAGGCCGATGTGCGCGCCGGGATAAACGGCTTTCAGGTCCGGGTGAAAGGTGACGGGAAGCATAGGCAGGTTCTCCGGTGAAAGGTATTCCGAGGGCGGCTTCAGGGCCACCGTTTTTCCCATGATTCGCAAAGATCATAGGTGGTGAAGCCCACCGAGGCATACAGGGCGTGGGCGCCTTGCGAATAGGAACTGACGTAGGCCAGGTTGGCGCCCAGGGTCTGCAGGCGGCGTAAGGCCAGAACCATGACTGCCTTGCCCAGGCCCTTGCGCTGGTGGGCGGGGGCGGTGCCGACCGGTTCGAAGACCCCGGTGCGGGTGACATCGTCGAACCAGGCGGTGCAGAAGGCGGCGTGCGCGCCGTCGGGGGCCACGGCGACGATATCCAGGTCGCGGCGGTAGAGCGGCGCGCGCTGGATGTTGTGGTACCACTCCCAGCCCTGATACTTGCTGTCGGGTTCGTCGGGATGAAAGGCCTGCCAGGAGACGTAACTGCGCGCGGGGAGCTCGCTTTCATCGCCCAGGGCGCGCACGGTGTAGCCGGGGGGGACGGCAGGGGTAGGAATGGGGTCCAGCAGCGGGCGCCGGCGCTGGTATTCGGGCCACTGGCCGGGGGTGTAGCCGCAGCCCTGCAGAAGGGCGCGGCGCTGGTGGTCAGATTGATCGGCGAAGAGACGCAGCATGCGCCCGCCCTGGGGGGTGGGGATGGCGAGACGCTCTTCGGCGGCGGCCAGCATTTCTTCTTCGAGGGCCGGGGTGCGCAGCAGGGGGTGAATCTGGAAGAATACGTCCCCAGATGTGCCCTCGGGGTTGAGCACAGCCGCCAGATCGCCGGCGGGGGTCTCCCAGAGGAAGACGGCATCTTCGAGGCGAACGTGGTCAATGTTTTCGATTCCATGCCAGCGCCAGTAGTCCAAACGGTTGAGGTGCCAGCTCAGCATACGGAAGTCGTTGAGCACCAGCACCTCGCGCAGGAAGGCGCGCATTCTCCAGTAATCGCTTTCGTCACGATAGGGACGCATGTTGAATTTCATCACGGCTCTCCTTGGAGAAAGTGGAGGTGGGGTATGTTGATTTTATAATGGAAATTCCGGGAGCCGGACGGATTCCGTCCTGTTTTTTCATCCGGCTGAGGGCGGAAGAAAGCAGGTTTCAGCCTCCCCTTACGGGGAAACCTGCCCTAACGGGGTTGGCTGCAGTCTGCTTCAGGCTTTGACCCGGTAGTGATACTGGTAAAGCTCGCGGAAACCGAGGCGCTCGTACAGACGCAGGGCCGGCGGGTTGTTGAGCATCACCTGCAGGTAGGCGTGTTCGGCTCCGCCGCTGCGGCCCCAATCCAGCAGGCGCTGGATGAGACGCGCGGCATGCCCCCGGCGGCGGTGCTCGGGGTGGGTGGCGATATCGTAGAGACCGATCAGCCCGCCTTGCAGGATTCCCAGGCCGACGCTGACGATCTGGCCGCCCTGGGCCAGCGAGGCGTAGGCGCAGTCGGCGAGGATGGATTGGAGCAGCTGGCGGTGGATGGCCTCGCGGCCGGGTTCGGCGGCGCTGATGCGGCTGAAGGCGGCCAGCCAGGGCTCAGCTTGTTCAATCGAATGGTCGAGTTTGACAGGCTGGGGGCCTTTTTCCGGGTTGGCCGCCGGGTCCGAGACCGCCGGCAGGTCGAGGAGCTGGACGCTGGTGGGCGCTTCGCGGCGGTAACCGCGCTCGAAGAGCAGCTCGTCGAGGCCCGCGGGCTGGCTGGCGGGGGTGATTTTGAAAATGACCGGCAAGCCGCGGGCGCGGTAGAGCGCTTCGCAGGCAGCGATGTTTTTGATTGGATCACCCAGGCAGGGATAGAGCGGGTTGACCGAATTGGCGCGGCGGGTGTATCCGCCCGCAAAGCGCAGCAGCCAGCCGTCTTGCAGGTTGGTTTGCAGGGCGGGCCAGGCGTTGAGGGAGTGTTCTTCGATGGTGCGGATCATGAGATGAGGATTGAGGATGAAGATTGTGGATTGAATCGGATGGTTGAATAAGGATGGGATGGGGAGATAGGTATGGATCACAATATTCGGGTGAAGCCCAGTCCAAGGCCGAAGGCAAGAGAGTGGGGGGCGGAGCAAAGCGAGGGCGGCATGCTTCGATTGTACGGCGAGAGGGGGTGAATTGGCAAGCTGCAAGCAGGGGAAATTGCGTCCAGTGGCAAGCAATACATCCACACAATGTGCATAATATCTACAATATTTCTCCATATTCTTTGGCTATCATCAGGCTGAAATCCGACCGACTTTGTGATTGGAGGAAACAGGATGGGCAACATTGCGAAAATAGCTCAATGGCTGGTGAGGATCACCGGTTTGATCCAGATTGTGCTGGGTTTGTTGATTTGGCTTGGGGCAAGCGCCAACCTGATACTCGTGCACATGTTCTCCGGGCTGATATTTGTGATTTCGTTGTGGGTGCTGGGGTTGGCGGGCCTGCGTGCTCGTTCTGCGCCGGGCCTGGCAGTTTTCACCCTGCTATATGGCGTATTGGTCCTCGGCCTGGGGTTCTACCAACCCGGTTTGCTGCCCGGCCCGGCGCATTGGATCATCCGCGTGGTGCACCTGCTGGTTGGCCTGGGAGCCATGGGGCTGGCGCAGGCCGTGTCGAGCCGCTCCTTGACCCAGGTTCGCGCATAGGGTTGACAGGCGGGCCCGCGGGTACCAAAATAGGGGCATTGAAAATACTCATCCGGCGCCGGATGGCGCAGTTTATTGCCTGCCATCCGCGCCGGTTTACAACCCAAGGAGATGAGATGGCGCCAATCGTGGAAACTTCGACCCCGCCCAATACCCCCGCGCCCATCGGGCCGTACAGCCACGTGGCGAAGGTGGGGCAGTGGATCAGCATTGGCGGGACAGCGGGGGTGGACCCGGCCACCGGGCAGCTGGCCGGGGAGACGGCCTTCGCCCAGGCCCGCCAGATTCTGGCTTCCTTCGCAGTGATGCTCGCATCTGCCGGGTCTGACCTGGGGCATATCGTGCATGTCAACGTGTTTCTCTTGCGGATGAGCGATTTCGAAGAGATGAACCGGGCCTACCTGGAGATGATGGGCGATTACCGCCCGGCGCGCACGGTCGTGGGGGTGAGGGAGCTGCCCAAACCGGGGGTGCTGCTGACCATGAACCTGACGGCGGTCACCCGCGAGTAGAGCGGCGCGGAAGGCCCGTCCGCTTTTCGGATTTGTAAAGTGCGTATATCTATGGAAATTATGACATTGGCGTACAATAGAAACGTGGGGAGTTGAACTGAGAATCTGACTGTACACGGGGTAAAATGGGTACCGCCAGGCGAGTTGCAGCGTGGGGCAAGAGATGCTTGCTGGTGGGGATGTGTATTGGGTTGCTGGGCTGCGCTCCGGGAGTGGCGCCGGCCCAATCCACCGCATCTTCAGCAGACGAATTGGTCTTCTATGATTGGGAAGATGAAATTCCGGCGGAAGTGTTCGAAAGCTTTCGCCAGGAATTTAACATCCGCGTGCGCTATGAAACCTATGCCTCGATGGAAGAAGCGGTCGAGAATATTCGCTCGGGGCAGGTGTACGATGTGGTCAACCTGGATTTTCGCTTTTTACCCGGCCTGATGGAGATCGGTATGCTGGCGGAAATCAATTCGGCCAACCTGCCCAATTTCAGAAATATTTCCCCCAACTTTCGCGAACTGGCTTTTGATCCGCATAATCGCTACAGCGTCCCCTATAACTACGGGACGACCGGCATGCTGGTGCGCAGCGACCTGCTGGAAAAGCCCATGGCGCACTGGTCGGACCTGCTGGATCCCGGGCGGACGGAAAGGATCGCGTTGAATCTATCCGAGCCGCGCGAGGTGCTGGCGGTGGCCTTGAAAAGCCTGGGGTACGCGGCCAATTCGGAAAACACTGCCGAGCTGGAAAATGCCTTGAGACTGCTGATCGAGCTGGCGCCGCGGACGAGTTTCCCGCAGGAGGCAGGCGAGATCAGCGTGGTCAGCCTGCTCGAAGAGGGCAAGGTGGCCGCGGGGATGGGCTACGGGGTAGATTACCTGGATATGCGCGAAAGAAACGACCAGGTGGGGTATATCCTCCCGGAGGAAGGGCCGCTGATCTGGTACGAGAGTTTGGTCATTCCGGCGAGCAGCCGCAACCAGACCGGCGCCGAGGCGCTGTTGAACTACCTGCTGCGTCCGCAGGTCTCCGCGCAGATCGCCAATTACAATCGATATGCCACGCCAAACGAAATGGCCTGGCCGCTGATCTCAGCCGAGGTTTTTAATAACCCGGTTATTTTCCCACCGTATAATACCTTGCGCACAGCCGAAATCATTACCCCCTTGAGCGCCTGGGGCGAAGGCCTGTACGCGTCGATTTGGGAACGCTACCTGGAAAGAGTGCAATGAAGAAGCTGACCGGCTTGATCCTGGGTCCTTTTCAAAATTCCATCCGCCGCCAGGTGATGGCGCTGTTGGGCACTATCCAGCTCTTCTTCCTGGTGCTGGTAAGCGTGCTGGTGACCTTATTTTTATATAAGGCCGAACAGATTTCCTGGCACAGCCGTGAGCGCGAGGCCTTGAACAGCGCGGTCTCGGCGGTAGAGGCTTTCAACCAGCGCGCGGAAGACCAATTGATTCTCAGCGGGGCGGTGGAAAAGAACGAGCTGAGCAGCGAGGCGGCGCTGCATCAGCTGCTCAACCTCAACCCGGCATTTCTTGAGGTGATCTATCTGGATCAGCAGGGCGGCCTGCTGGCAAGCGCCAACCGGGATAAACCGCTGCTGGAGAATTTGTTCACCACGGCCGAAGCGGCCTGGTTCCGCAAGGCGCTGAACGGGGATATTTATGTAGGCGACGCTCAAATCTCGGCCCAGGGTTTGCCCTATCTGACTATGGCTGTGCCGACCCTGCCGGGGAATGTGATGGCGGCGAGGATTGAGCTGGCGATATTTCAAAATGAAATCCAAGAGCTGCAATTTGGCAAAAATGGGTACGTGTATGTGGTCACCAGCGCCGGTGAGATTGTGGCGCACCCCAACGAGCAGCTGCCCATGCTGCGCACCAGCCTGAAAGACCGCCCCGAGTTCATCGAGATTCGCAAGGCTTACCCACATGGGTGGACGGGTGAATACCGCAACCTGGCAGGTCAGTGGGTGATGGGCAGCAGTATGGCGATCCGAGGCACCGATTGGCTGGTGGTTGCCGAGATACCCCGAAAAGAAGTCTACGCAGCCACAACCACCTCCATCTATGCGGTCAGCGGCAGCATTTTGCTGCTGATTCTGGTGTTGATGATTTTCAGCCGGAGTTATTTGAACCGGGTGCTGTTCCAGCCGATGCTGGTGTTAGGTCAGGCCGTAGAGCGCATCCGCGCGGGGGATCTGAGTGTGCAGACCCATGCGGACAGCCATGATGAGATTGGGCGCGTACTGGAGGGCTTTGACGATATGGCCCGGCGGCTGGATGAACGCGAGAAGCAGCTGCTTGCGCGCAGTGAATCGCTGGCGGTTGAAAGCAAGCTGCGCCAGCAAAGCCTGGACGAATTGGAAATTCTAAACCTGGAATTGGACGCGCGGGTACACGAGCGCACCATGGCTTTGTCCCAGGAGATCAGCGAACGCCAGGGGGTAGAGGCGCAGCTGCGCCAGACCCTCGGCCAGGTGATGCTGATGAACCGCGTGATCCAGGCCAGCAATTCTAAATTTGAGCCCAAGGAAATCCTGGATTTGCTCTGCCAGGAAATTGGGGAGGCGCTGCAGGTAGAATACGTGGTCTTTGGGGTGGCGGTGGAGGGTTCGGCGGTGTTGAAGATCGCGGCGGAATATACCAGGGAGCTCACCCGCAGCCGGCAAGGGTTGGAATTTAACCCCGAGGGCGACCCGCTGGTGACTTCGTTGATCCAGAAAAAAGAGGCGCTGTTGATCCAGGATATCCACCAGGTGAGCCTGCCTTCGGACCTGATCGTGCGGGTGGCGAAGATGGGCGGATCGGCCATGCTGGCGGCGCCGATGACCTTGCACGGCAAAGTCATGGGGGTGCTGGGGGTCATTTCGATGCGCCCCAATCATTTCACCCAGGGTGACCTGGCAACCATCGAAAATATCAACACGGCGGCCGCGCAAGTGATTGAGAACGCGCAGCTGTTTGATACTCTCCAGCATGAGCTGGTGGAACGCAAGCGGGTCGAAGAGCAGCTGGTTTATCAGAACTCGCACGACAGCCTGACCGGGTTGTTTAACCGCCGTTACTTTGAGGATGAGATGGCCCGTTACGTGCCGGACCGGCGCGATCCGATCAGTATTGTGGTCGGTGACCTGGATTTCTTGAAGCGGGTCAACGACGTGCAGGGCCACGACGCCGGCGACCTCTACTTGAAAATCGCCGCGGATGCGCTGACCGCCAGCTTCCGCGCGGGGGATATTATTGCCCGGGTGGGCGGAGATGAGTTCGCGGTGATTTTGCACGATATCCATGAAGAGGTAGTTGAAGAGCTGATCGCGCGCATCCATGTGCACATGGCCGAAGCGATGAAGCTGAACAGGCTGTGCCAGGAGGATTGGGCGCGCCTCTCGGTGGGCTACGCCAAATGGCAGGAAGGGGAAACCCTGGCCAATACTTACCGGCGCGCCGACCAGAACATGTATGAGAATAAGCTGGAGCATCGCGGCCTGGACAGGAAAATGCACCAGGGGTAAACGCGGAGCGCAGGGCAGGCAGGCTCAAGAATTTGTCAAAGCGGGCAGCGCGGGCGGCGGCTGTGGTTATAATAGAGGGTATCTAGACAATGACGGAGTGAAGCATGCCAGTCTCAAATTCATTAATCGAAACCAATCACCTGGTCAAACGCTACGGCGACAAGCTGGCGGTGGACGATGTCAGTTTCCAGGTATCCGGGGGAGAAATTTACGGCTTTCTGGGGCCGAACGGAGCCGGGAAGACAACCACGATCAAGATGATTGTGGGATTGCTGCAGCCGAGCGCGGGGGTGGTGAAGGTGGCCGGGTACAACGTGGTGGAACAGGCCGTGCAGGCCAAGGCCGCCTGCGGCTATGTGCCGGACGAGCCCAACCTGTACGCCAAATTGACCGGGCGCGAGCTGCTGCGGTTTGTCGGCGACCTGTATGGCCTGGACAAGGCCCAAATGGCTCGCCGCTCGGAGGAACTGCTGCGCCTGTTCGGGCTGACCGAAGCCGGGGATGAAACCACCGACTCGTACAGCCACGGGATGAAACAAAAAACCTCTCTGGCGGCAGCCCTGGTGCACGACCCCAAGGTGCTGATCCTGGATGAGCCCACGGTAGGGCTGGACCCCAAATCGGCCCGCCTGATCAAGGACTTGCTGCGCCAGATCGCCGATCGCGGGGCGGCGGTGATGCTCTCCACCCACATCCTCGAGATCGCCCAGAATATGTGCGACCGGATCGGGATTATCAACCAGGGCAAGCTGGTGGCCACGGGGACCATGGATGAACTGCGCCAGTTGGGGCAGGGTGAAAGCAGCCTGGAGGATATATTCTTGGGTTTGACCGGCGGGGCGGAATATGCCGAGATTGCCGAGGTGCTCAAATGACCGTGCAGGCGGGCTTCGCGGAGCCCGGGTTGTGGCCGAGTGTCTGGCGGCTGCTGCGGCTGAGACTGGTGATTACGATCAATGGTTTCCGCCGCGCCAACCGCAGAAGGAAAATCGGTTATATTTTCGCGGCCATAGGGATTTTGCTTTTCCTGGGCTTTATCCTTTTCCTGAGCATTTCGCTGTTAAGCGTGCTGCATTCACCCCGGCTGGCGCAGTATATCGGGGATGTGGAGCCGTTCCTGGAGGTCTTCCCGACCATGATGGTCAGCGTTTCGACGGCGGGCATCCTGGTGACGGGTTTCGGGGTGCTGCTGCAGGCGCTCTACCTGGCCGGTGACATGGATTTCCTGATGAGCGCGCCGATCCCGATCCGCGCGGTTTTTATCGCCAAGCTGGTCCAGGCGGTGCTGCCGAACTTTGGGATCATGTGCCTGTTTACCCTGCCGATCCTCTATGGGCTGGGGATTGCCGACCATTACAATTTCTTGTTCTACCCCATGGTGGTGGTCGTGCTGATCCTGCTGTCGCTGGCGGCGGCCTCGCTGGCCAGCCTGCTGGTGATGGCGGCGGCGCGGATTTTCCCGGCGCGGCGCATCGCCGAGGTGCTGGGCTTCGTAGTGGGCACCGGCGTTTTCATTTTTTCACAGTCGGCGCGCTTTATGCGCTTTGATGTCAACAACCAGCAGGTGTCCAGCCTGCTGCTGCTGACGGAACGCTTCAACCAGCCCTGGTCGCCGCTCACCTGGGCCGGCAACGGGCTGGTGGACCTGGGCAAAGGCAACTGGCTGCCGGCCATTGGCCTGATCGGCGCGGCGCTGGCCGTCACCGGGGTGGTGTTCTACCTGGCGCTGACCACCAGCGAGCGCCTGTACTACAGCGGCTGGTCGAGCCTGCAGAACAACCGGCGCAAGCCCAAGGCCAGGGCGGCGGTAAAGCCGGCCGAAATTGCCGCCGGTCAACGGACGAGCCCACTGGCCGGGCTGCTCCCGGCGCCGATCCGGGCGATCCTGGTCAAAGACCTGCTGGTCTTGCGGCGCGACCTGCGCAACGTCTCGCAATTGCTCACCCCGCTGATCCTGGGGGTGGTGTATGCCATCGGGCTGATCCAGTCGGCCGGGCAGGGATTTGAGGGGCAGGGTGAGGCGCCCACCTTTGTGACCACCGCGCTGAAAAGCGTGATGATCTATGGGGATGTGGCCCTGGCCTTGTTCCTGGGCTGGATGCTGGTGTCGAACCTGGCCGGGTTGGGCTTCTCGCACGAGGGCAAGAGCTATTGGATGCTGAAAGCCGCGCCGCTCTCGGCGCGCCAACTGCTGACGGCGAAATTCCTGGTAGCTTTTCTACCTACCCTGGTGATCAGCAGCGTGTATATCGTCGTCCTGCAGATCCTCAAGGGCAACTCGCTGTGGTCGATGCTGGTGAGCGTGGTCTCGGTGGCGTTAATCCTGGCGGGGCTGACCGGCATCCTGCTGTCCTTTGGGGTGCGCGGGGCCCGGTTCGATTGGGATTCGCCCCGGCAGATGGGCAATTCGATTGGCTGCCTGGGAACCCTGGCGGGGTTTAGCTATCTGCCGTTCTGCTTTTTGCTGTTTATCGCGCCTAACCTGGCGGCCAGCCTGCTGGACCTGCCGCCGATCATCGGCCAGCTGACCGGGCTGCTGCTGGGCGGGGCCGCCGGGGTGGCCGGGATGATCATCCCCCTGGGGATGGTGATCAAGCGTGTGCCCAGGCTGGGTGAGAGTTAACCGCAACGGGCTGATCTGAAAAGGTCAGCCCGATTTTTTTAGGCGGGAATTTTACCGGGGGTTTATTCGGCAATCTCGACCAGGACGGCTTCGTAAAATTCTTCCAGGCCGGGTGGAATGCCGCGCTTGAGCTCGAAACGCTGCAGGCGGCGCGACCATTCCACCAGGCGGGTGGGCGGGTCGCTGTCCTCGGGCGGGGACGATTCAAGCACCAGCACGGTGGTGGTGTCTGAGACCATCAGCAGGCGGCGGTAGGGCCGGTGGACCAGGGCGATGTAGTGCGCCTCTCCGGGCACGGCCGGCGCGGGCAGGGTTATCAGCACAACCTGGGTGCGCGCATTGGGACTGCGCACGAAGTAGTTCAGCCCGAAGGAATCTTCCTGCTGGCCGGGCAGCAGTTTCTTGCCGGCCTCATCCCAATAAAAGCGCAGAAACTTGGTGCCGTCGCGCTCGATCAGGAACATAAATGAGTCCGGGGTGGTATGGAACAACTCCGGTATCACCTGATCGGTGAAAATCATTGCCTGGGTCTGGACAGCGGGCGCGTTCACCTGATTTTCTCGGCCTGAGGGGCGTATTATTCGGGGAAATTACCGATGATTTCTTCGATATGCTCGAGGACGGCATCCGACATGCGCACTTCCAGGTCGGCGGCGCCCAGGTTTTCGTCCAGTTGTTCGAGGCTGGACGCGCCGGTGATCACCGAAGAGACCTCCTTGCGGCGCAAGATCCAGGCGATGGCCAGTTGGGCGGTGGTAGAGCCCAGATCGTTGGCCAATTCGGTCAGGTGGCGCACGATCTCGATGCGTTCAGGGGTGATGCGGTCGCGAATCCAGGCCATGTTTTCGAGGGCGGCGCGGCTGCCGGTGGGGATGCCGTCGTTATATTTGCCGGAGAGAATGCCGTAATACAGCGGGCTGTAGGTGGTCAGGCCAATGCCCTGCTCGCGGCAGACCGGGGTGAGGAAGTTTTCGACGCGTTTGCGGTGGAACATGTTGTATTGGGGCTGCTCCATGCTGGGCCCGACCAGGTTGAGCGAGCGGGCCACGCCGATCGCCTCCATGATCTGGTGCGGCTCCCATTCCGAGGTGCCCCAATAGAGGATTTTACCCTGGCGCAGCAGGTCGTTCATCGTCCAGACGACTTCTTCAACGGGGGTGTCGGGGTCGAAGCGGTGGCAGAAATAAAGATCGATGTAATCCGTATCCAGGCGGCGCAGGGTAGCGTGCAGGGATTCGAGGATGTGCTTGCGCGAAAGCCCGCGGCCGTTGGGGCCGGGCATGGTCGGCCAGAATACCTTGCTGGAAAGGACCAGGGCTTCGCGGGGCAGGTCTTTGACCGCGGCGCCCATCAGCACTTCGGCCTGACCGTTGGCATACATATCCGCGTTGTCGAAGAAATTGACCCCCTGCTCATAAGCGGCATGGATCAATTCGG
The DNA here is from genome assembly GCA_963752685.1 of uncultured Chloroflexia bacterium. Lineage (GTDB taxonomy): Bacteria > Chloroflexota > Anaerolineae > Anaerolineales > Anaerolineaceae > Anaerolinea. The sequence continues at coordinate 97,804 of CAVVZR010000003.1, forward strand.
ACGCGGCTTTTTCATCGACCTGGCTGCCAAAGGTGATCCAGGCGCCAAGCGAAATTTCACTGATTTTAAGGCCAGTCCGGCCTAAGCGGCGATAATGCATGTGACCTCCGGATTGGATTGGAGAATAAGGAGCGATGCGTGCGGCGCAGGCATTCAATCCTTGCAATCCATCCCATTATATATTCATTGTATCCAGCCGGTATATGAGATGCACAACCAACCGCCCCAAATGCCAGGGCGATTGCCAAAAAACATTCGTTGTATACAAAAAATGTCACCCATTCCTTGATCCCCACTCGCCCTCAAGGGCGGAGAACCAAAAAAATATGGTGTATTTGCGCGCGAAAGCGAGCAAATACACCATAAAAATTACTTTCTTCCCACGTCGTAGGCGCAGACCCTGCGCGTGCACCCGCAAATATTTACATTGCCATCACCCTGCCCCAGATGCGGGCGAAATGACCCGGCTAGGTTGCGGCGAACCTGGCGATTACCGGCAGTTGGCCGTACAGGCTGATCTCGGTCTGGCTTACCAGCGTCAGGTGATCAAAGCTCAACAGGTGGGGCAGGTTGGTGAGGATCACCGCCTGGCCGCCGGCAGCCAGGACGCGCTCGATTTCGGCGCAGGCCTGGCGGTAAAAGGCAGGAATATCCCCGCCCAGGGCCACCTGCAGGCCCCAGGGCAGGTTGGTGACCACGCGGGCCATCGAGCGCCGGTCGAGCGGCAGGCGCAGGGCATCCCAGTCGGCCAGGGGCAGCTGCAGCCCGGCCGCGGATGCGTTGGCGCGGGCCGCCTGGAGCGCCGCCGGGTCGTTATCCCCGCCCAGGGCCCGGGCGTCGGCCAGGGCGGCCTCAATGGGGATGGTGCCCGCGCCGCAGAACGGGTCCAGCAGGGTCTGGGCGGGGTGCAGCTCGCCGATCTGCAGCATGGCGGCAGCGATCGGCGGTTTGAGCGAGCCGGGCAGGTTAGCCTGTTTGTAGGGGCGGCGGTGGAGCGAGTTCGCCGCCAGGCGCATGCCCACGTAGGCGCGCTGGTGCTCGATGAACAGGCGAATGTTGACTTCGCTCTCGTCTTCCTGGGCATAGGGCCAGCCGGTTGCGGCGCGAATGCCACCTGCCACGGCTTCCTTGATCTCGGGCACGCTGTAATTGCGCTTGCCGACGAAGTTGGCCGTCACCGAAAAGGCCGGGGAGGGGCTGAACGCGCGGAGTTGGGCGGCGGCTGCCAGGGCGGGGGCCAGCTCGAGCTGGGCAGCCAGGAGGGTCAGGTGGGCCAGCTCGCTACGCTGGGGCGCCAGGGCATCCCAGGTGGCCAGGTCGAGGAATACATCATCCACGGTGCGCAGGGCGAGCAGGCCGGTCAGCTCGCCGGAGCAGGCGGCACTGACCCGTCGGTAGGACACCTGGGTGACCTCCAGCCCGGGAATGCGGCGCATTTCCTCGGCGCAAACGGCTTCGAGCCCGCGGTTGGTGATGGCGAAGAGGGCAATCATGGCATTATTATACGTTGAACGGCGCGGGCAATGGCAAGCTGCTTCGGGGTGGGTGCAAAGGGAAAGGGGCGGGTTGAAAACCCACCCCTCAGGATGTGTAGCGACGATTGACTCGCGGCGCTTACATCTCTTCGCCGCTGCCGATGCCGAGCGGCTTCCACTTGTGCTCGTCGGCGCGCAAGCGGTGCATGCCCCCGCCGCGGTTGTGGAGTTCGTCGAAGTGCTCGGGTTTGATGAACATCTCGTCGCCGTCCAACAGGCCGGTGATGCCGGCCTGGCCGGGTTCGGCGCGGCGGCTCTGGCAGTAGGAGCAGGTCTTGGGGTCGTGCGGTTTGTATTCGACCGGCTCTTCGTAGGTGGTGATGTAACCTTCGTAATTGCGCAGGATGATCTTGTGGTCCGACATGCTCACCAGGTAGTTGGGCATCAAGGGGATTTTACCGCCGCCGCCGGGGGCATCGACCACGAAGGTGGGCACGGCGTAGCCGGAGGTGTGCCCGCGCAGGCCCTCGATGATTTCAATGCCCTTGGCCACCGGGGTGCGGAAGTGCCCGGCGCCGTCCACCAGGTCGCACTGGTAGAGGTAGTAGGGGCGCACGCGGATGCGTACCAGGTCCTGGACCAGTTGGCGCTGGATGTGGACGCAGTCGTTGACCCCGGCCAGCAGCACGCTCTGGTTGCCGAGGGGCACGCCGGCGCGCGAGAGGCGGTCGCAGGCATCCGCCAGCTCCTGGCTGATCTCGCTGGGGTGGTTGACGTGGATGTTGATCCACAGCGGGTGGTATTTGGCCAGGGTGTCGCAGAACTCGTTGGTGATGCGCTGAGGCAGGAAAACCGGGACGCGGCTGCCGATGCGGATGATCTCGATGTGCTCGATCTCGCGCAGGCGGCCGAGCAGCTCATCCAGCAGCCGGGGGGCCAGGATGAGCGGGTCGCCGCCGGAGAGCAGCACGTCCCGCACCTGGGGGGTGCGCTTGAGATAATCGATCTGCGCCTCGAAATCGGCGCGCGAGAAGGTGGCGCTGGGGTCGCCGACGATGCGCGAGCGGGTGCAGTAGCGGCAGTAGGAGGCGCACTGGGTGGTGACCAGCATCAGCACGCGGTCGGGATAGCGGTGCACCAGGCCGGGGACGGGCGAGTGGCGGTCTTCGGCCAGCGAATCTTCCATCATGCCGGTGAAGGGCACGATTTCTTCGGCGCGCGGGACGACCTGGCGGCGAATGGGATCATCCGGATCGTCCGGGTTGATCAGCGAGGCGAAATAGGGGGTGATGTCGACGCGGAACAGGCCCTTGGTGTCGAGAGCTTTGCGTTCGCTCTCGGTGAGGGGGATCACTTTGTCGAATTCGTCGGCAGAGTTGAGGCGGTTGCTCATCTGCCAGCGCCAGTCGTTCCATTTTTCGTCAGGTACATCCCGGTAATGGGGGGCGCGTTGGTTAGCGGGGAAACGGGTAGGGGTCATAATACCTCGTATATTTTCGTCTGAAGGGTTAATCGGTAGCCGCCGGAATGCGGAGGCCGGTGGGGATGTAATCATGCCGCAGACAGTGGGGGATCGTGGTCGGTACGGAAAGCGATCAAAGGTAAAAGCATGTGCTCTTATTCTACGAAACAAAAGCGCGCGGGTCAACCTGGATCGCAGATTGACGACGCCTATCTTAAAGTCGACCCCATCCCTGCCCGCCCCGGTCGACGGGACGGGAAAAGGGAAATATTGGTTGGGGCGGAGCGTGGGAAGAACCCCTCCGCCCGGCCGGCAGAGCCGGGTTGGGGATGGGAATCTGCAAAGACTGGGGATTGACTCCCGGGTTAATTCAAGATAGAATTTGTCTATATTAGAAAGTATTTTCTATAAAAAGGAGGTGTCTCCTCGCCCCGGGTGGCAGGTAGAAAAACTGATAAGATACAGTCGCAATAAATCCATCGTTTCTTGACGTTCATATGGATGGGAAGGTCTACCGGATGATCCATTATATCGGCGGTGCAGCGCGCTCTGGAAAGGGAATTTTGGTTCGTCGCTTGCTTTCAGATTTTCATTTACCATACTTAAGCCTCGATGTGCTTAAAATGGGTCTGACCCGGGGGTTGCCCGAATTGGAGTTCGATCCGGATGCCGGTGGGATGCGGGTGGCGGAACGGCTGTGGCCTCTTGTGCGGGAAATGAGCCAAAATTTATTTGCAGACCATACCGACTACGTTTTTGAAGGCGAGATTTTGCCTAAAAATGTCGATGCAATTCGACAGGTTTTTACCACGCAGGTCAGCGCATGTTTTCTCGGCTACGGCACCATCTCCCCTGACCAAAAGCTGAGTGAAATTCGAAAACACAGCGGTTATCCCAATGATTGGTCCCAGAGCTGTACGGATGCCGACTTGCTGGCCATTATTCAGCGCGAGATTGCATTTAGCCAGTATCTGCAAGCTGAATGCGCCAGGTTAAACTTCCCATACTTTGATTTGTCGGACCAGTTCATGCCGATTTTAGACAAAGTTGTCGATACGATTCGCGGCGGCGAACACGTATGATCCATCGCCGGTCCTGCGATAATGGTGAGTAGACACAAAAGGAGTGCAGCTATGTCCCTATTTTAAGGATGTCAATGTCGTCTCGATCCACGTCAAGGATTGGGAAGTGGCCAAATCTTTTTATGCGAAGGTGCTGGATTGGCCGGTGGCCTGGGCCAGCGACGAGATGGGCTGGGTAGAATATGGGATCGACGGCGCTACCCATATCTCCATCAGCCGCTGGGATGAAGACAGCCCCGCCCCGGTTAACGGGCCGATCCCGGTGCTCTCGGTGGACGATGCGCATGCCACCGAGAAGGCGCTGCGAGCCCAGGGCGTCAAGGTGGACGCGGTCATCGATATCCCTGGGGTGGTGTCTTACGGCACGCTGTATGACCCGGAGGGCAACCGTATCCAGTTTGCCGCCAGCATACCGCCGGCATAGTCCGGGCGACAGGCAGCGAGGCGATTTCCTCTGCTAGCAGAGGAAATCGCCTCGTTTTTGTTTTCCCAGATTGAGGAGAACCCTCCCCTGGTTTCTTTCCACCCTTTCCCAGGGAAGCTGGATGGGTTTTGATCCCACCGGCGGGAGGTTCGTTTAAACCGGGGCAGGTTCGAGCGTGTCGGCCAGGGGTTTCTGGCTGGTTTCGCGGGGCAGGAAGAGGGCGGATACCCCGGCGACGGCATAACTGATGGCAAAGACGGTGAGGGGCAGGGCCAACCCGGCCCCCAGCAGCACCGCGCCCAGGCTGGGGGCAATGGCCCCGGCGATGCGGGTCATCCCGCTGGCAGCGCCCATGCCGGTGCCGCGCAGATTGGTGGGGTAGGCCTCGGGGGTGTAGGCGTAAAGCGCGCCCCACGCGCCGAGGGTGAAGAAGGACATCCAGATGCCCATGGCGATGACCCAGTTGAGCGAGGTGACCGCCGCGAAGAGGTAGGTGAAGACCCCGCTGGCCAGAAGATAGAAGGCCAGGGTTTTGCGGCGGCCCCATCGCTCCACCAGCCAGGCGGCGGAAAAGTAACCCGGCAGTTGGGCCAGGGCCAGGATGAAGGTGTTCTGGTACACGGGCAGCAAGGTCATGCCGGCGGAGCGGAAGAAACCGGGCAGCCAGGTGAACACGCCGTAATAGCCCAGAGAAATGGCAAACCAGATCAGCCAGAGCAGCAGGGTGGTGGGGCGCAGTTGGGGCAGGAGCAGGTCGCGGATGCGCGAGGGGGCGGCTGCTGCCAGCGGGGCCAGCTTGAAGGCGGGCATCTCGCGGCCGTTTTCGCGGGCTACCTGGCGCAGCACTTCGGCGGCCTGCTCGGGCTTACCCTTGACCATCAAATAGCGCGGCGACTCTGGCACCATGCGGCGGATGAAAAAGATGATCAGGCCGGGCAGAGCCGAGATGGCCAGCAGCCAGCGCCAGCCCAGGCGGGGGACGATCAGCCAGGCCAGGCCGGCGGCCAGGATGGTGCCCACGGCCCAGAAGGCTTCGAGCAGCACCAGGTAGCGCCCGCGTTTTTGGGCGGGCAGGTATTCGGCAAAGATGGAATAATCCACGGGCAGGGTGCCGCCCACCCCGAAACCGGTGAGGGCGCGCAGGATGACCAGCCAGGCAAAGGAGGGGGCAAAGGCCGAGGCGAGGCCGAAGACCAAATCGATGGCGACGGTGGAGATGAAGCCGATCTTGCGCCCGGCCACATCGCTGAGGCGTCCCCAGACCCAGGCGCCCAGCAGCATGCCCAGGAAGATGGCCGTACCCAGCAGCCCCTTCTGCGGGTTGGTCAGGTTCCACTCCTGGCCGATGGCCGGCAGGGCAAAGGAGATCAGCAGTACTTCCATGGCGTCGGCGGCCCAACCCAGGCCGCAGACCAGCATCAGCTTATTTTGAAAGCGGCCGTAGCCGGCTTTTTCGATGGCCTGGTCAAAGGTTAGTGTGGCAGCAGTGTGCATGTAGTCCTCCGGATGAGCGCGGATTATACCTCAATTGTATGAACAAGAGCGGCGGAAATCCGGATTTTTTGATGATTGCATGCGCACTGGCAACGCCCTTGGGAAAGATCCATGCCCACTCTCCTTTCCATAGCGGCGATTGCGCAGGTGGTGCACCCTCCCACCTGAATGAAGACCAGGCTGCCCAGAGCAACCTGACCAAGCGGGCAGGGATCATGCTACAATTTCGATACGAGGGATCCATGTCACAGCGATTAATCGGTCTACCGCGCGTGTTTTTAGCCGCCGTATTGGCGATGTTTGTGTTTGCCCCGGGTTTACCCCAACGGGCGGCGGCGCAGGGAGGCGCTTCGGCGGCGAACCAGTATGTGCTGGTGGACGCGTCTGACCGCGCGGCGCGCAGTTGGGCGGCGGCTGCAGGTGGGCAGGCGCTGTTGGATTACGGCAGCTTCAGCCTGTGGCGCCTGCCCGCTGCGGGCGGGACCGCGCTCTCGGGCGCTCCGGCCGGTTTACGCCCAGCCGGGGGGCGGATCTACCTGCGCGGTTATACCCTGGATACCACCCAACCTGCCGCCGAACCGGTTTTGCCGGAGAGCCTGCGCCAGGGCGCGCCCGCCGGCGAAGGGCTGTGGCTGGTGCAGTTTATCGGGCCGGCCCTGGATACCTGGCTGGATGCGCTGCGCGCGGCGGGGCTGCAAATCGTGGGGTACCTGCCGGAAAATGCCTACCTGGTGTGGGGCGATGATGCCCAGGCGCGCATCGTGGGCAGCGACGCGCTGGCCGGGTTGGTGCTGTGGCAGGGGGCTTATCACCCGGCCTACCGCCTGGCCCCCGAGCTGCGCCAGGCTGCCCTGGATGGCGCCCCTGGCAGCCTGGAGGTGACCATCCAGGTGGTGGACACTCCGCGCCTGGCCGCTACCCTGGCGCAGCTGGCCGGGATGGCCGATGCGCAGCTGGCTCCGGCCGAGGCTGTGCTCAACCTGACTAACCTGCGCCTGCGCCTGCCGGCTGCGCGCCTGGCGCAGGCCGCCGCGCTGGCGGATATCTATAACATCGAACCCTACAGTCCTCCACAACTGCTGGACGAAATCCAGGGGCAGGTGCTGGCGGGCAATACCAGCAGCGTGGGCGGAAAAACCGTCGCCGGTGGGCCGGGTTACCTGGCCTGGTTGGACGGAAAGGGCTTTCCCAGTGACCCGGCGGCTTACCCGCTGGTGGACGTGATCGATGACGGCATCGACACCGGGGACCCGACCAACGTGCAGCACCCTGATTTTTACCAGTTGGGGGTCAAGCCGGGCAGCGACCGCATCGATTACATCACCAACTGCACCATCGATTTTACCGGCAACGGCGGCGGCGGGCACGGCAACCTCAACGCCGGCATCCTGGCTGGGTACAACGACCAGGTGGGTTTCCCCTTTGAAAACGCCGAGGGATACCAGTATGGGCTGGGGATTTCACCCTACGGGCGGATCGGCGGTACCAAGATATTCTCCAACACCGGCGGGTTGGATGTAAGTAAGTGCGGCGGCAGCGATATCGTGGTGATCCAAAATTCCTACCAGCAGGGCGCGCGTTTGAGCTCGGATAGCTGGGGGGGTTGGACGAATGGGGTCTACAACGCGGATGCCCAGGTGTACGACATGCTGACCCGGGACGCGTCCGCGGCGGTGGGCAACCAGGAAATGCTGCACGTGTTCGCGGCGGGCAACGACGGATCCTTTGTCGGCGCGATCAACTCCCCGGCTTCGGCCAAAAATGTGCTGGCGGTGGGCGCCACCGAAAATCCGCGTGACCCGGGGATCTCTTGCAACGGCTGGACCGAGGCAGACAGCGCGGATGATATCGCCAGCTATTCGTCGCGCGGGCCAACCGCCGACGGGCGGGCCAAACCCGACCTGGTGGCGCCGGGGACGCACGTGCAGGGCCCGGCCACCCAGGACCCGGAATACAATCACGGTTATGTCTGCGGGGCCTATTATCCGGGTGGCCAGACGCTGTACACCTGGTCGACCGGCACCAGCCACTCCACCCCGGCGGTAGCCGGCGCGGCCCAACTGGCTTATGAATACTACGGTCGGGTGCTGGCCCCCGGGAAAACTCCCAGCCCGGCCATGCTCAAGGGGCTGTTGATCAACTCGCCGCGCTACCTGAGCGGGACCGCGGCCGGGGGCACCCTGCCGGGCGTGGCCCAGGGCTGGGGCATGCTGGACATGGGCCGCCTGTTTGACGATGCCCAGCGCACCCTGCTGGACCAGGACATCCTGTTCAGCGACCCCGGGGAGAGCATGAGTATAGATGGGGCGGTGAGCGACCCGGCCCTGCCGCTGCGCATCAGCCTGGTGTGGAGCGATGCGCCGGGCGCGACCGGCGCCGGAAGGGCGCTGGTCAACGACCTGGATCTGGAAGTGAGCGTTGGCGGGCAGGTGTATAAAGGCAACGTATTCTCGGGGAGCGATTCGGTTGCCGGTGGGGCGGCGGATGACCTGAATAACGTGGAAAATGTATTCATACCCGCAGGCGCCTCGGGGGTGTTCAACGTGCGGGTGGTGGCGCGCAGCCTGGGCGGGGACGGTGTGCCGGGTAATGCCGACACGACCGACCAGGATTTTGCCCTGGTCATTTATAACGGCACCGGCAACCTGGCCCCCAGCCTGTCGATCCAGGGGCTGCGCTGGTTCCCGGTGAATGCCAATTTGAACCCATACCCGGAGCCGGGCGAAACGCTGGACCTGGAAGTGGACCTGGCCAACAGCCAGGGAGCGGCGCCCGCGCTGGATGTGCAAGCTACATTGGTGGTGACTGCCGGGCTGGCCAGCGTGACCCAGGCCGACGCGGTTTACGGGAACCTGCTGGGCGGCCACATGCTCACCAACCCCACCCGCTTCCGGGTGGCGATCGATGCGGGGCAGGCCTGCGGGGGGGTGCTGGGGCTGCAGTTGATGATCAACTACCAGGGCGGTTCGGCCATCCTGGAATTGCCGGACATCCAGACCGCCCTGCCCGGCGGCGGGGTGCAGAGCTTCAGCTCTAGCGGCGCGCCGGCGCCTATCCCGGATGAAGACCCAGGCGGGGCGCTGATGCCGGTGACGGTGAGCAGCAGCGCGATCACCCGTGGCCTGACGGTGACGGTGGATATCAGCCACACCTTTATTGGCGACCTGCAGTTGAGCCTGGTATCCCCCTGGGGCGACACGGTCTTACTGGCCGACCGCCGCGGGGGCGGCGAGGCCAACTACGCGGGGATCAGCTTTGACGACAGCGCGCCGCGGGCCATCGCCACCAGCCCGTCGCCGTTTGCGGGCAGCTACCAGCCCGAACAGGCGCTGGGGCCGTTGGCCCGGCGTTCGGCGGCGGGGATATGGATGCTGAAAGTGGTGGATGCCTCGCGCTTCGACGTGGGCACGATCAATGCGTTTGCGGTGAACATCGAAGCCAGCGGCTGCACGGTGGCCCAGTATTTTTACCCGTGGGTGGATAGTTTCATCAGCGCCGCGCCGCTGCAGTGAGGATGACAGGCGCAGATCAGCCGAAGAGGATGTAGCTGGTCAGCGCGGTGGCGGTGCCGAGCAGCACCCCGGCCATCACCTCGAGCGGCGTGTGCCCGATGACTTCCTTGAGCTGCTTGTCGCTGATCGGCATGCCGCTGAAGAGTTCGTCGATGAGGATATTGATCCGCTCGGCGTGTTTACCGGCCTCGCGGCGCACGCCGGCGGCATCGTAGACCACCACCATAGCGATGGCCACGGCCAGGGCGAAAAGGGGCGTGCCAAAACCGTCGAACAGGCCGATAGCCAGCATGGCGCTGACTACCAGGGCAGAATGCGAGCTGGGGTTGCCGCCGCTGCTGAACCACAGGCCCCAACTCCAACGGCGGGTTTCAAGATATTCCAGGAAGGGTTTGATAAACTGCGCCAGGGCCCAGGAGACGATTGTGGTCCATAAAACCTGGTTGCTGAACAGGTCATGGAGCATGGTCAGCCCGCCTGGGGGTCTTCATCGACGGCAACCTGGCGGACGCGCAGCTCGGCTTGATCGAGCAAAGCGGCGCAGTGCTGGGCGAGGGTCTGCCCGCGTTCGAAGAGGTCGAGGGAGGCCTGCAAGGAGGACTGGGCGGTTTCGAGCTGATCGATGATCTCCTCGAGCTCGCGCATGGCCTCTTCGTAATCGAGCTGGTCGGTGGGACGAGTGGGGCTGGTCATGGGTTTTTCTCCACAGCGGTAATCTCGGCGGATAGGCTGCCGTCGGCAAGGCGGATGCGCACGTCATCGCCGGGGGCGGCCTGGGCGGCGCGGGTGAGCAGCGCGCCATCCGGGCGCTGGAGGATGGCGTAGCCGCGCTGCAGCACGGCAAGCGGGTTGAGCGCCTGCAGGCGGGCTGCACTGCCCTGCCAGGCGGCACGGCGCAGATCGACAAAGTGGTGCGCGGCGCGGCGCGAGCGGGCGATGAGCCCGTCGAGACGCTGGCGTTCGTCCTGCAGCGGCGCAGGGGCGAGTGGCGTTCGAGACCCGCCTGGGCCAGGGCAAAATCGGCGCGCTGGGCGGCGATCTGCTGCAGGGCGGCCGAGGTGAGGCGGCGGTGCAGGCGTTCGAGGGCCAGGCGCAGGTCGGCGCGGTCGGGGGTGGCCAGCGCGGCCGCGCCGGTGGGAGTGGGCGCGCGCAGGTCGGCGGCAAAATCGGCCAGGGTGAAATCGGTCTCGTGGCCCACCCCGCAGATCACGGGGGCTTGCGAGGCGACGATGGCGCGCACCACGCGTTCGTCGTTGAAGGCCCACAGGTCTTCCAGCGAGCCGCCGCCGCGGGCGACGAGGATCACATCCGGCGGACCGGCGCGGTTAAGCGCCGCCAGGGCGCGGACGATGGCCGGCGGAGCTTCATCGCCCTGCACCGGGGTAGGCGCGAGCAGGATCTCGGCCAGCGGGTAGCGCCGCCGCAAGGTGTTGAGCATATCCTGCAGGGCCGCGCCGGTGGGCGAGGTGACCAGGCCGATAGTGCGCGGGAAGGCCGGGATGGGGCGCTTGCGTTCTTCATCGAAGAGCCCTTCACTTTCAAGTCGCGCCTTGAGCCGCAGGAATTCCTGGTAGAGAAAGCCCTGTCCGGCGGGGCGCACGGCGTCGATGTAGAGCTGGTAGGCGCCGTCGCGCTCGTAGACCCCCACCGCGCCGTGGGCTTCGACGGCCATGCCGTTCTGCAAGGGCACCTGGATTTTGAGCGCGGTAGTGCGCCAGATGACGCAGCGCAGGGCGGCCCCCGCGTCTTTGAGGGTCAGGTAGACATGCCCGGAAGACGCGCGGGTGAAGTTGGAAATTTCGCCCAGAACCCATACGTCCCGCAGGATCTCGTCTGACTCGAGCAGCTCGCGCAGGTAGCGGGTGAGGTTGGAGATCGACAGGGACTGCGGCGGAAAGAGGGGCAGGGAGGGCATGGGTTCGGGTGATTTCATCGGGTTTCGCGCTTTCGTAGAGCCTAAAGATACCAGCCCTGCCAGCGGCTGTCAATTGGAATCTATGCTACAATACTTCGGGGGCAGGATCGGCGGTAGAACGACCATACCAATCAGGAGAGGAAATAAGATATGGATACGCTCTGGTCGCCTTGGCGAATGAGGTACATGATGAATCACCCGCACTCGGATGCATGCATTTTTTGCAAAGCCATCAGTGAAGAGGACGGCCTGGAGAATCTGATCGTTTTGCGCCGTGAGAAAGCCTTCGTGATCCTCAATCGTTATCCTTATACCACCGGGCACGTCATGGTCGTGCCGTTCGCGCATGTGGATACGATCGAGACGCTGGACGCGCCGGCGCGCGGCGAATTGATGGATTTGATGACCGAGATGATGATTCTGCTGCGCGAGTTATATAACCCGCAGGCTTTCAATATCGGGGCCAACATTGGCTCGGCGGCCGGGGCGGGGATCGCCGGGCATGTGCACCTGCACGTGGTGCCGCGCTGGGAAGGCGACACGAATTTTATGTCGACCATTGGCGAGACCAGGGTGCTGCCGGAAGACCTGGACGAGACCTACCGGCGCATCCGGGCAAAGCTGCAAAAATAATATCCAACGGGAGGCCGCGGCCTCCCGTTTTTGGTTTAAGCGGATGACTGCGGATGGCGGTATGGCTGCGGATGGCTGCGGATGGAAGTTCAATTTTCCTGGCGCTCCGGCCCAGTTCCGCTACAATCAGGGTAGATTGAGACAGGAGGATGGCATGCAGACTGAAGAACAAACCTTAGAACAGACCGGTTTAAACTGGCCGGTGCTGAAGCATTACGACCAGGCGCACCTGCGGCGCATTGCCCTGCCGTTGGGCGGGATTGGCACTGGCACGGTCTCGCTGGGCGGGCGAGGCGACCTGCGGGATTGGGAGCTGATGAACCGCCCGGCTAAGGGGTTTACCCCCAAAGGGTTGGCGCAGGGCGGGCAGCCCTTTTTCGCGCTCAACCTGCGCACCAGCACGGGCAGGTCGATCACCCGCCTGCTGGAAGGCCCGCTGGAAGCGGACGAATACGAGGGTCAGAACGGCAGTCCGGCGGCCAACCACGGTCTGCCGCGCTTTCGCCAGGTGTCTTTTGACGCCGCTTATCCCCTGGGGCAGGTGCACCTGGCGGACGCGGACGTGCCGGTGAAGGTGACCCTGCAGGCATTTAACCCCCTGGCTCCGGCGGATGTACCCGCCAGCAGCCTGCCGGTGGTGATGCTGCGCTTCCAATTGACCAATTTGGGCGAGGAGGACTTAAGCGCGGCGGTATGCGGCTCGCTGCCCAACTACATTGGCATGGACGGGTCTCAAATCCAGAGCGGCTTCGCCGGTTCGCTGGCGTATACCGGGGCCAAGAAGAACCGCAACCGGTTCCACCAGGGGGCTGGGCTGACAGGCATCTACCTGAGCAGCGAGGGGGTGGACCCGGCCGCGGAAGCCTGGGGCACGATGGCGCTCGCCACCTCTGCCCAGGAAGAGGTCACTCACCGCACCAGTTGGGCCACCGGCACGGGCGGCTGGGGGAATGACATCCTGGGTTTTTGGGACGATTTCAGCGCGGATGGCGCGCTGGAAGACTGCCCGCCCGGCGAGGAAGATATGCCGATGGCCTCGCTGGCGGTCAGGGTAGACCTGCCGGCGGGCGCGACGCGCAGCCTGACCTTCCTGCTGGGCTGGCATTTCCCCAACCGCTGCAGTTGGACGCCCAAGGAGGAGTGCGCGGACGGCTGCTGCCGGCCGGGCGACCGCCTGCAGAACCACTACACCAGCCTGTGGCTGGATGCCTGGGATGCGCTCGAGCAGATTGCGCCGCAGTTGGCTGAACTGGAACAGCGCACGGTCGAGTTTGTGGCGGCGTTCTGCGGCTGCGACCTGCCGGATGAGGTGAAGGAGGCCGCGCTGTTCAACCTGAGCACCTTGCGCAGCCAGACCTGCTTCCGCACGGCGGATGGGCGTTTCTATGCCTGGGAAGGCTGCGGAGACCATGGCGGGTGCTGCCACGGCTCGTGCACCCACGTGTGGAATTACGAGCAGGCCACGCCATTTCTCTTTGGCGAACTGGCCAGGATCATGCGCGAAATCGAGTTTGACCTGTCGACCCGCGAAGACGGGCTGATGAGCTTCCGGGTGAACCTGCCGGTGGAACGGGCGCAGGATTGGCCCGCGGCGGCGGCGGATGGGCAGATGGGCTGCATCATGAAGATGCACCGCGATTGGCAGCTCTCCGGGGATGACGAGCTGCTGCGGCGGCTGTGGCCCAATGTGCGCCAGGCGCTGGCCTTCTGCTGGGTGGCGGGCGGCTGGGACGCCGACCAGGACGGGGTGATGGAAGGCTGCCAGCATAACACCATGGACGTGGAATATTTCGGGCCGAACCCGCAGATGGAAGGCTGGTACCTGGGGGCGCTGCGCGCCGCCGAAGAGATGGCCCAGGCGGTGGGCGAACCGGAATTTGCCGCAACTTGCCGCGGGCTGTTCGAGCGCGGCCGGGCGTGGACGGATGCTCACCTGTTCAACGGCGAGTTTTACCAGCACGAGGTGCGCCCGGTGAAGGAGGCCGCCGAGATCCACCCCGGGCTGCTGGTGGGGATGGGCGCGCGCGACCTGAGCAACCCCGATTACCAGCTTGGCCCGGGCTGCCTGGTGGACCAACTGGTCGGGCAGTATATGGCGCATGTGTGCGGGCTGGGCTACCTGCTGGATCAAGACAAGGTGCAAACCACCCTGCGCAGCATCCGCAAGTACAACCGCCTGGAGAGTTTTGAGGGGCACTTCAACTGCATGCGCTCCTACGTGCTGGGTGATGAGCGCGCGCTGCTGATGGCCAGCTACCCCCGGGAGCGGCCGGCGCATCCCTTCCCTTATTTCAGCGAGGTGATGACCGGGTTTGAATACACTGCCGCGGTGGGGATGATCTACGAGGGGCAGACAGCCGAGGGGCTGGAGCACATTCGCGACATCCGCGCGCGCTATGATGGGCGTAAACGCAGCCCGTTTGATGAAGCCGAGTGCGGCCACCATTATGCGCGGGCGATGGCCTCCTGGGCGGCGGTGCTGGCGCTGACCGGCTTCCACTTTTCCGGGGTCGAACACCGCATGCAAATGGCGGCGCGCGCCGGCAAGCATTTCTGGTCGACGGGGTATGCCTGGGGCACTTGCGAAATGGTGCCCGTGGAGAAGGGCTGGGTGGTGAGCCTGGCGGTGATGGGAGGCGAGCTGTCGCTTCGGCGGTTTGCCCTCACCGGCGCAGGCGAGGCCGAATTTGGCGCAGAAGCGGTGACGGTGAGCAAAGATGGCCGCCTGACCTTCTCAATTTGAGGTTATTCACAAAGAGCGTGGGTTTGGCCACGCTCTTTGTGGTTAAGCCTGCGACTGCAGCTCTTTGATGCGCGGGTGGCCCTTGTAGAAACCGTGATATTGGTCGGGGAGTTGGGCGGCGATGCGGCACATGATTTCGTCGGTGTATCGCGCCATCTGCTCATCGCGGGTGTCGCGGTTGAGCGGCTCGAAGGTAAAGGGTTTGCCAAAGCTGAGGGTGACCTTGGGGCGGCGCAGGGTGAGAGCCTTGGCAAAGAATACCTCGGTGCCGGCGATGCCGACCGGGACGATGGGCACGTTGGCGCGCAGGGCCACCAGCACGGTGCCGGGTTTACCTTCGCCCAGTTGGGCGGTGTCGCTGCGCGTGCCTTCGGGGGCAATGCCCAGGGCCACGCCCTTCTTGAGCACCTCCACCGCGGCCCGCAGCGCGCCGAAATCGGCGTTTTGGCGGTCGAGCCAGATGATCCCGCCGGTGTCGAGGATCCACTTGAAGATCGGGTATTCCTGGTATTTGTCGGCCACCAGCGCGGTGACATCGGTGCGCGCCGGGTTGATGAAGAGCATCAGCGTGTCGATGCGGCTCATGTGGTTGGTGGCGATGATCACCCCGCCCTCGCGGGGCAGGTTTTCGGTGCCGAGAAAGGTGGGGCGGGAAAGGATGCGCAGCAGCCGGTTGATGATGCGGCGAAGGGTTTCACGTTTCATAATGCGGTTTCCTGGAGCGGCCCTGGTTTGCCTAAGCGGCAGGCTGCTGGGGCTTGAATTTGTCGCGCAGGTATTCGATCACCGGGGGCATCAGCGAGATGAGGATGATGGCCAGGATGACCAGGGAGAAGTTGTTTTTGACAAATTCCAAATTGCCAAAGAAGTAGCCGGCGCCGATGAACAGGCCGGTCCACAGGATGCCGCCGAAGATGTTATAGCTGAGGAAGTAGCTGTATCTCATCTGGCCGATGCCGGCGACAAAGGGGGCAAAGGTGCGAATGATGGGGATGAAGCGGGCGAGCAGAATGGTCTTGCCGCCGTGTTTCTCGTAGAAGGCGTGGGTGCGGTCGAGATACTCGCGTTTCAGCCAGCGGGAGTTGCTGGTGAAGACCTTGGGTCCCAGGCTGTGGCCGATCCAGTAATTGGCAGTGTCGCCCAGCACGGCGGCCAGGGCGAGGAGCAGGTACATGGGGATCGGGTCGAGGTGGGTGGTGGCGGAGACTGCGCCCGCGGCGAAGAGCAGCAAATCACCGGGGAGGAAGGGGGTCACCACCAGACCGGTCTCGATGAAGATGATGACGAAAAGCACCAGGTAGGCCCAGATGCCAAAATCATTGACCATCTGCGGCAGGTGTTTATCCATGTGCAGAACGAAGTCAATAAACCAGTTAATCCACTGCAAAATCATTTCCATTGCTTAAACCTTACTCAAGGCGAGGTTGGGATGCTCGCCGGGGATGGCGCGGCAGACGAGGCGCGCAGACGTAGATTGGTGATGATCAGTGCCAGAAACATGCCAAGCGCGATGAGACTGAGCATATAAGGGGCGATATTACCCACGCGGGAGAGCCATAGAAGCAGCCCGGTTTTCTCGGCGAGCAAGTCGGTGTAGCCGTTCAGCACGCTGAAGGCGTTCCACAGGCCGTGAATGGCGGCCATAGCGAAATAGGTGAGCCCGACACGGATGTAATGCGAGGACTGCCAGGCGGCTGCCAGGGCATGGCCCATGAAAGCGGCGGTGCCAATGTGCAGCAGCCCGGTGCCGGCGCGGCCGATGGTCAGCTCGAGCCAGCTCGAGCCGGCCGGGTTGGCCAGCGAGAAAAGGGTTTCGATGAGCGCAAAACCCGCCCCGGCCAGTGCGCCGGCGATGAACCCTTCGGCGGGGGTCAGCCCGCGGTCAATCAATACCCACAGCGCCAACGGTTTGAGCAGTTCTTCGGTGAGGGGCACCAGGCAGCTCAGCCCGACCAGCAGGGCAAAAATGAACCAGGGCTGGGAGAGGAAAGGCAGGTAAATGCGCATCAGGGTCTGCGGATCGACGCTGGATTGTATGATGCGCTGGCTGAATTCTTCGAATTGGCTCTGCAGCATGGGCTGACCGCTAATGATCAAGACCACGATAACCAGGGCGAACAGAAAAAGGCCAATTTCGGCGAAGATGACCAGGGGTGTGGAGAAAAAGAGGCTGAAGTTGATCACCCCCCAGGTGCGCTGCGGGCTGAGCGCGGGCAGCTTTTGCTGGGCCAGTTCCACCAGCCACCAAAGCGGCAGGACCACGGCGACAATCTGCAGCGGCGGGAGCAGGTAGCGAGTGATCTCGGCCTGGGTAGAAAGCACGCGGCCCATCGCCAGCACGGGCGGCCAGAGCAGCAGGGCCAGACTGGCATAGCGCAGGCGGTTTGAACGCGCGGGGGCGCCGGCGGGCTGGCCGGCCATCCGCCACGAGGTAAAGATGAGAGATGGCAATGCCAACGCGGCCAGAAAGGCCAGCGTCCAGCCGAGGGCCAGCAGCACAATGGCCTGATCGCGAAGCAGCAGCTGGCCGGAGTTGATCAGCAGGATCCCGGCGACAAACATGGTTCCGGCTCCCACGGCGCAGGCGGCCAATCCCAGGGCGCTTAACAGCGCCTGGAAGAACGAGCCGTAGTGCATCCTGCGGGAGACGCGTCTTCTCATTATTTCTCGATAATGGTGACGGAGAGGATCTTGTCACCGGGGGGCAGTTCGGCGCCGGACTGCGGGTCGCGGGGGGTCAGGTTCGAAACCACGTCCATGCCATCCACCACCTCGCCGAAGAGCGTATAGCTGCCGTTGAGAGTGTCCGCGGCGTCATAGGTGATGAAGAACTGGCTGCCGTTGGAATCGGGGCCGGAATTTGCCATGGCCACCAGGCCGGCGCGGTCGAATGTGGCGTCGGTATTCTCGGTCTTGAACTGGTAGCCAGGGCCGCCAAAACCGCTGCCCGAAGGGTCGCCGCTTTGCGCCACGAAACCAGGCAGAACGCGGTGGAAGGTGATGTCGTTGAACCAGCCGGCGCGGGCGAGGAATACGAAGCTGTTGACCGCCAGGGGGGCCTTATCGGCGAAGAGGTTGATCAGCACGCTGCCTTTTTCGGTCTCAATCTTGGCCTGGTACTGCCTTTTGGGGTCGATGATCATCGACGGGCAGGAAGTGTACTGGCGAGATTCCAGTCTGAACAATTCCACCAGGCCGGAAAGGGTTTCCAGATCCATGTTGCTCTGGTAAGGCAGGCCGTTGATGAAGAGGAAAGGCGTGCCGGGCAGTTGAGCTTGGGTGGCTTCCTGGAGGTTGCGGTCGACGCGCTGTTTGACCTTGTCGGAGGTGATATCGCTTGCCAGCCTGGCGCGGTCCATGCCCAGCGAGGCGCCCGTGTCCAGCAGCCATGTTTGGGCTTCGTCCAGCGAACCGCCGGACCATTTGTCCTGGTTGGCGAAAACCACTTCTTCCATCTCGGTAAATTTGCCCTGCAGCGAGGCAGCCTCGACGGCCTGGGCGGCGATAACCGAGTTGGAATGGATGCTGAGGGGGAAGTAACGGTAGACTACGCGGACGTCATTGGGATACTTTTCGACCAGTTTGGGCAGGATCGGGGCCAGGATCGCGCAGTAAGGACATTGGTAGTCGCTGTATTCAAGGAATGTGACGGTGGCGTCTTCTTTGCCGAGGGTATGGTCGTCGGCCTGCACGGAGGGAATGAGCGCTTCCAGGGTGGGGTCCGGGGTGGGTAAGAGCGGCGCGACCGTGCAGCCTTCCATGGGGGCGGCGGCCGTTTGCAGCGCGGCAGGGGATTTTCCAGGCTGGCAGGCGGCCAGCAGGATGGCTGCGACGGCAAGGACGGGAAGAACGCGTTTGAGCATGCGGTTCACTCCTTGATTTTCGGTTACTAACCTGGGGGTAATCCTGCCAGGGGAGGTTCAAGCGGGATGGATCCGGGGAAGTATAGAGCAAGATTTTAACAGAGAAAGGTTAATTTGTGGTGAAGGGGAAAAGAGGGGAATGATGAGTGATGAGTGATGAGTGACGAATGATGAATGGAAGAGGGGATGGCGCGGGGGTTAATGCGAGGCGCAGATCGCTGAGAGCTGACCACTGACCAATGAATGCTGACCGGGCTCCTCTCCTTATCTTTCTTCGATGGTCACGGATTGGATCACATCGCCGGGGGGCAGCTCGGCGGAAATAGATGGGTCCCGCGGGGTAAGCTGGGCGAGCACGTCCATGCCCTGCAGCACCTTGCCAAAAATCACGTAGCGGCCGTTCAGTTCGGCGTTGGCCTGGTAGGTGATGAAAAACTGGCTGCCGTTGCTGTTGGGGCCGGGGCCGGCCATGGCGAGCATGCCGGGTTGGTCGAAGCGCAGGTTGTTGAGGTCATCGGGGAAAGCATAGCCGGGGGTGCCAAAGCCCGAACCGCTGGGGTCGCCGGATTGGGCTATGTAGCCGGGGATGACGCGGTGGAAGCTGACGCCGTCATACCAGCCCTGGCGGGCGAGGAAGACAAAATTATCCACGGCCAGGGGCGCCTCTTTGGGCAGCAGCTGCAGGACGATTTCGCCTTTGCCGGTTTGCATGCGGGCGAAGTACTGCTTTTGCAGGTCGATGTTGAAGGGCGGGCATTCGGTGAACTGCTTCTGCTCGAGAACCAGCAGGCCAACCAGGTTTTCGAGCGAGCGGTAGTCGCGCGGGCCCTGGTAGATGCTGCCGTTGATCAACAGCCAGGGCATGAGTGGGATGGCGGCCTGCAGGCCGAACTGGCGGGCAGAGGTCAGTTTGGTTTGTACCGCCGGGCTGCCCATGTCGGCGGTGAGGCGCTCGGGGTCGAGGCCCAGGGTCTGGGTCTGGCCGGCCAGCCAGGCGCGGAAATCGTCGGGGCTGAGGTCTTTCCAATCGGCCTGCTTCTCGATAAGCAAAGCGCTCATCTCCCAAAAATGGTCCTGGCGGCCGGCGGCTTCGGCCGCTGCGGCGGCCAGCAGGCTTTTGTCGTTGGTGGGCAGGGGAAAGTGGCGGAAGACGCGCCGTACCTGCTGCGGGTAGGCCTGGGCCAGGCGCGCCAGGTTGAGGTCGAGAAGCGGGGTGGCTTCCGCCTGAAAGTCGGTATATTCGAGGAAGGTGACCGGGGCATCCTGCGGGCCGAGGCTCCAGTCGGAGGCGGTGGGGGGCGGGTAGAGCGGGGCCAGGGTGGATTCGGCCGTCTCCGGCGTGGCGCGCGAAGCCACCACCACGCAGTCCAGCGAGGTGGGCGCGGGTGTGGAGGCGAAATTGAGCGCGAAGGTGGGGGTGGGCTGGGGAGTAACGGCTGCGCCAGCGCAGGCGCTGAGCAAAAGGGTGAGCAGCAGGGCGAAGCGCATGATTTATTATAATCCCGCATCGCCCAGGGCCTGAGGCATGGAGGTCCGCCGGCGATGAAGAAACGCACCCGTGCAGTCCACGGGTGCGTTCGTCTACAATCGCAAAGGCTAAATGGTCTTCAGGCGGATAGCTGGGCGCAAACCACGCGGCGGATTTCGGCCTGGACGGCCGGCGGCGGGCAGCTGGCGTCGATGGTCACCCAGCGTTCGGGTTCTTGGGCGGCCATCTCCCGATACCCGGCGCGCACGCGCTGGTGAAAATCGAGGGCATAGGCATCCAGGCGGTTCCACTCCCCGCCGCTGCGCTTGCGTTTGAGCCCTTCGGCGGGGTCCACATCCAGCAGGAGGGTCAGGTCGGGCAGCAGGCCGCCGGTGGCAAAGGCCAGCAGCTGGCGCAGCTGGGCCAGGTCGTATCCGTGACCGTAGCCCTGGTAGGCCAGGGTCGAGTCGATGTAGCGGTCGCAGATCACCACTTTGCCGGCGGCGGTTTCCGGGCGGATGACCTGTTCGACCAGTTGGGCGCGGGCGGCCAGGAAGAGCAGGATCTCGGCGCGCGGGTGCATGGCGGTGTTCTCCAGGTTGGTGAGCACCGCGCGGATCTGGTCGCTGATGGACGTGCCGCCCGGCTCGCGGGTGGTGAGCACATCGTACCCCTGGGTGCGCAGGTGCGCCGCCAGGGCTTTGATCTGGGTGGTTTTGCCGCTGCCTTCGGGACCCTCAAAGGTGATAAACATGGCGGCGCTATTCGCGGTAGATGCGTACGCGGCGGTTGGGCTCCTTGCCGTAAGAGTGCGAGGTGAGTTCGGCCTGGCGGATCATCTCGTGCTGCATGCGGCGGATGGCGGCATTGGCGGGGGTGAGATCCACATAGCGTTCGCCGTTCATCACCATCTGGATGGCGGCCTGGGTGGCGGAAGCGGTTTCTTCCCAATTGTCGAGGTGGCTGGTCTGGTAGGCGAGGTTGAACAACTCGGCCAGCATCTGCTCAATCTGGCTGTTGGTGTTGGCGCGCAGCACGTAGATGGGCAGGCCGCGGCCCTCGGCTTCGAGAATGGTCTGCTCGCGCCCGCGGTAGTAGGTGCGCAGGGTGATCAGGGCATCCGCTTCGGTGAGCTCGCGTACGATGATGGCCGGCACGCCCAGGCGTTTGGCGCTTTGCACCAGGCGGTTGCGGGCAACCCCGTAGGGGTAGATGTGCACCGGTTTGAGGTTGTCAGCCGGCGCGGGCATGGGGATCTCCGGGGTGGGCGCCGCGGCGGCGGGAGCGCGCACCGGCTCGCCGTTGCGGCGCGGTTGGGTGGAGGGCTCGGCCGAGGTGGAACGCCGCATACCGGCGGAGCTGCCATAGCCGGACTGGGTGTTAAAGCCGGAGGGCTGGCCAAAACCGCCCTGCTGGCTGTTGTAGGCGCCCATTCCGACCGGGCGAACGGTGGGTTCCGGGGGTTTCTCGATGTGGATTTCACCGGCGGCATCGCGGAAACGGATCTCGGGGGTCAGCGGGTAGCTGCGCACCAGGGCGTCCACGGCGGCGGCCACATCCGGGTGGATGGCCAGGTTGTCGCGGTCCTGGATTTCGATCAGCACGTCAAAGGTGGGCGGAGAGCGGCGCTCGAGGACGGTTTTTTGCGTACCGCGGCGGCGGGCTTCTTCGTCCGAGAGGGTCACGGCTTCGATCCCGCCGACCAGGTCGGAGAGGGTGGGGTTGAGCAGCAAGTTTTCGAGGGTGCGGCCGTGGGCGGTGCCGATCAGCTGCACACCGCGCTCGGCGATGGTGCGGGCGGCGGCGGCCTCTAATTCGCGGCCGATCTCATCGATGACGATCACCTCGGGGTTGTGGTTTTCGACCGCCTCGATCATCACCTCGTGCTGCAGGGAGGGTTTGGCCACCTGCATGCGGCGGGCGCGGCCAACCGCGGGGTGGGGCACGTCGCCGTCGCCGCCAATTTCGTTGGAGGTGTCGACGATGACCACCCGGCTCTGCTCGGCGAGGATGCGCGCGGCTTCGCGCAGCATGGTGGTTTTGCCGATGCCCGGGCGGCCGAGGATCAGCAGGCTTTTGCCGGATTCGACCAGGTCCTGGATGATATCGATCGTGCCGTAGACGGCGCGGCCCACGCGGCAGGTGAGGCCGACGATGTGCCCGCGGCGGTTGCGGATGGCCGAGATGCGGTGCAGGGTGCGCTCGAGGCCGGCGCGGTTGTCGGCGTCAAAATCGCCGATGCGGGTGACGACATGCTCGATCTCGGCATGGGTAATTTCCTGGTCGAGCAGCTGCACTTCGCCATCGGTGAAGCGCGCCATAGGAAAGCGCCCCAGATCAATGACAATCTCGAGCAGGTTATCGCTGTTGTTTACCTTGACAACTGCCGCCTGGATATGGGGAGGGAGCACACCCAGCAGGGCGTGCAGGTCATCTGTGATTTTTCGTTGGGTCATAGAAAACGGGCGTACCTTTTAATTGTCATGAATGGTGGAGTGCTGTACGATGGGCACAGCTGCTTCGGTGGTATAGATCTCTCGGGCAGGCTGGCGGGCCAGCAGGTTGACCCGTTGGGCCACAGCCAGGTGTTTGACCAGCAGGGCATGGCGCGGAGAAACAACGCCATGCAGGCGCTGCAGGGAGGGCTCGATCCAGGCCTGGTAAGAGCGCGCGGCCACGTATAAAGGCCGCTGGGGCAGGCTCGGCTGGCGGGCGAGCAGCCCGGCCAGGATGGCGTCGATGTTATCTACGGCCGGGTGCACGACCGGCTGGAGGTAAATGCCGTGCGGGCCAAAGCTGGCGTCGGCATAGGCCAGCAAGTCGCCATCTTCGCGGTAAACCAGGCGGGTGACGCCGTTGGTGGGGAAGGGCTCGGCGCTCTGCACCAGGGGCGGGACGAGCAGCTGGTAGAGGCTGCGAATGGCAATCTCGTCGGCCGAACAGGCCGGCTGCCAGGCCTCGGTCCCCGCCTCGGCGGGCGGCTCGACCTGCCAGATGGTCTGCCAGGCATACACACTGAAGCCGCTGTGGCGGATCGGGTCCAGGGCGGGGTGGCGTTCTTCCACTTCGGCCAGCAGGTTGAAGGCCCCCCAACTGCCGGCCATTTCTGCCAGGGCCTCGAGCAGGCGGGAAAGAGACGGGTGGTCGAGATCGTCAGCCGGGAGCAGGAAGGAGATGCGCGCCGAGCGCTCGCCAGGAGTATAGATGATCTGGCCGATTAAAGCGGAATTATCGCGGTGAGCCGGGCAAACCCCGGTGAAAATGCCGCGGGTGGGGTCGAGGTGGGTGAGCATGGCCAAGGGCCCCAGCGGGCTGCCGCGGGTTAATACCCGGGCGCTTTCGGTGCACAAGACGCGGTGGCGAAAGCGGTAGAGGGTCAGAAGGTCATGCCAGGCAAAGGGCCGGATATTAATGGCCTGTTCTCCTTGCGCAGCGGGTTTGGGTTTGGAAATGCTTTTGGAGATGCGCCCGCTGCGTACTGCAAACGCTTAAAAACATGACTGGTAGGATCGAGTGGGTACTGCGATACGGCTGCCAGTTGATCCGATTCTACCACGCGGAGGGGCCAGGATCAACAGCATTTGCCTACATTGTAATGGTGTTCTAATTTTTTTCCCGGCGGCGGCGTGTGATACCAGCTGCATCTCAAAAGTGGGGATCAGCGCTTATGATCGGAATCCTGCCTGGGGTATACTTAGCGAGATTTTTTCCTGGAGGCAGGCTATGACAACAGGCTTTACACGCAAATTGGGACGATCTGGCATCGAGGTGAGCCCGCTGGGGATGGGTTGTTGGGCTATCGGCGGGCCGTTTTACCGCGGCGAAACTCCGGTGGGCTGGGGCACGGTGGATGACGGCGAATCGCTGCGCGCCATCCAGCGCGCACTGGACCTGGGGGTGACCTTCTTCGACACCTCGAACGTCTACGGCACCGGCCACAGCGAGACCCTCCTGGGGCAGGCCCTGCACGGGGTGCGCGGCCAGGTGGTGATCGCCACCAAGTTTGGCAATGTCTTTGACCAGGCTACCCGCAAGATCACCGGGGAAGATGCCACGCGGGCGGGCATCCGCCAGGCGTGCGAAGATTCACTGCGGCGCTTGAAAACCGAATATATCGATCTGTACCAGTTCCACCTGGGCGGGTATGATCTGGCCGGGGCGGGCGAGGTGCGCGAGACAATGGAGGAGTTGGTGGTGCAAGGCAAGATCCGCGCTTACGGCTGGAGCACGGATGACACCCGGCGCGCGGCTTTCTTTGGCGAAGGCGAGCACTGCGCCGCCGTGCAGCACCAGATCAACGTGTTTGAGGATGCCCCCGAGATGCTGGCGCTGTGTGAAAAGCTGAACCTGGCCTCGGTCAACCGCGGGCCGCTGGCCATGGGCCTGCTGACCGGCAAGTTCCAGGCGGGCAGCACCCTGGCCGAGAACGACGTGCGCGGCGAGAAATCGCCGGAATGGATGAAGTATTTCAAGGGTGGCAAACCCAACCCGGATTTCCTCAAGAAATTGGAGACGGTCCGCGAGGTGCTGAGCAGCGGTGGTCGCAGCCTGGCGCAGGGCGCGCTGGCCTGGTTGTGGGCGCGCAGCCCGCAGACCGTGCCGATCCCGGGGTTCAAGACCGTGCGCCAGGTGGAAGAAAACGCGGCGGCGATCGGTTTTGGCCCGCTGAGCGCAGCGCAGATGCAGCAGATCGACGACCTGCTGGAGCGCTGAAGCAGGCATGGCGGCGGAATTGTGGCTGGTGCGCCACGGCGAGACGGATTGGAACCGCCAGGGGCTTTACCAGGGCCAGGCGGATATTCCTTTAAATGAAACCGGGCTGGCCCAGGCGCGCGAGACGGCTGCCGCGCTGGCGCGGGCCAGGCAAAAATTCGCGGCGATCTATGCCAGCCCGCTGATGCGCGCGCGCCAGACCGCCGAGGAAGGCGCGCGCCGGCTGGGGTTGGAGGTGCGCATCGAGGACAGGCTGCGCGAGATCCACCAGGGCGAGTGGCAGGGCAGAAATTATGCCGCGGTAGTGGCGCAGTTCAATCTCCAGCCGCGCGCCGAACCCATGGAGATGTGGCAGATGCGCGCCCCGGGGGGTGAATCGGTGGCGGAGGTGGCGGTGCGCATGGCGTCGGCCGCAGATGCGATCGCCAGGGCCCACCCGGGCCAGGCGGTGCTGGTCTTTTCTCACGGGCTGGCCCTGGCTACCCTGGTGTGCCAGGCGCGCGGCATCCCGCTGAGCGAGGTGTACGCACATATCCCGGCCAATGGCCAGGCAGACTGTATCAATTGGCCGGCGGGAGGTTAGGGGGCGAAGGTCAGGGCGACGCGAAAACCGACGAAATCGTCGCGCTCGTCGGGGGCAAACTTGAGCCGCACCGCGCTGCGGCAGTGGTTGGGGGTTTCGTGCCAGGAACCGCCGCGTACCACGCGATACTCCCCGCCGCGGCTGACCCAGGCGGAGCCGTCGACGGGTGCGCCGCTATAATCCGCATGCCAGCTGTCGCCGCACCATTCCCACACATTGCCGTGCATATCGTACAGACCGTAGGCGTTGGGGGCAAAACTGCCCACATCCGTGGTGGCGTGGCGGTAAATGCCCTTAGGCTCTTCAGCGAAGGTGTGCTCGCCGACATAGTTGGCCAGATCGGTGGTGATGGTGGGGCCGCAGTGAAAGGCGCTGCCGGTCTGCGCGCGGCAGGCAAATTCCCATTCCGATTCACTTGGCAGGCGGTAATCGCGCCCGCTGAGGCGCGACAGGCGGCGGCAAAACTCGGCGGCATCATTCCAGGAGACGCGGTCCACCGGACGGCGCGGACCTTGAAAACGGCAGGCCAGGTTCTTGTGCATCACCGCCAGCCACTGCTCCTGGGTGACGGTAAAGCGTCCCAGGTAGAAAGGTTTGATGGTGACCAGATGGTGAGGGCGCTCGTCTTCGTAACCGCTGCGCCCGGGAGAGCCCATGATGTAGATACCTCCGGGAATGGCGATCATTTCCAGCTGAACGCCGGAACCGATATCATCGGCCAGCGAGCGCGCCTCATGGGAGGTGCGCTGGGTGATCTCGCCCTGGTGGTTGACGGTTAGAGCTTCAAAGCTGAGGGTTTGGAAGACGGGCTGGATAGGGGCCATAGGAGCAGCCTGAGTTTGAAATCGGTTTGCTAAACTGATTATACATCTGGCAGGGGTCGAGAAAGCAACATTTGGCCGGTGGAAGCGTATTAATGAAGGTGGACAGCGGCGCTTTGAAGGCAGGGTGGGACCGGATGGATGGGCCAGGATTGTTGCGGGCAAAGATGACCTTTTTTATTCATAATGATCGAGGATAATAGAGAGCAGATCCGTTGATGGGATGAGGTCTCCATGCGCGTATATTGGGATGCTTTACGGAAGTTTGACCGGGATGTGATCGCCTACCTGGTGATGTGGGGCACGGTGGGCTTTGGCTATTTTGGCATCATTGGGGTGCTGTTCAGCTTATACCTCTTGCAGCTTGGCTACCAGCCAGATTTTATCGGGCGGCTGATCGGCATGGGGCAAATCGCCTGGGGCGTGTTTGCCCTGCCGGCGGGAGCCCTCGGCGCGCGCTGGGGGGTGAAGGAAGCCCAGGTTGTGGGCATCCTGGGTACAGCGGCGGGCACGTTTGTTTTGATTGCCGCGGCCTGGATGCCGCCGGAATGGCGCCCGGTCATGCTGGCAGGCGGCTGGATATTCAGTTGGATCGGCGCGGCGTTCTCAGCGGTCAATTCCACCCCTTATCTGATGGCGGTGACCAACGACCAGAATCGTTCGCTGGCGTTTACCGTCCAGGCGGTAGTGTTTTCGCTGACGGGTTTTGCCGGCAGCCTGGTCGCCGGGGTGTTGCCGCAGTTGCTCGCCGACCGCCTGCCCGCGGGCTTTGACCCTGCCCGGGTGTTTGCCCTGGCGATGCTGGTGGCGCCGCTGGGCTACCTGATCGGCGCTTTTGCCATTACCCGGGTGCGCCGGGTGGCATTGGCCGTGCATGCCGCGACGGAGAGTGAGCCCGCCGGGCTGCCGCTGGGTATTTTGGGATTTTTGGTGATCATCATCATGCTCCAGGCCTACGGGGAAGGCTCGGTGCGCGCCTTTTTCAATGTTTACCTGGCCAGCGGGCTGCACGGCACCACCCAAAGCATCGGGGTGCTGATGGGCTTTGGCCAGCTCTTGCCGATCCTATTCTTGATGGCGACCCCGCCCGTTCTGCAGCGCTGGAAGACCGCCACCGCTCTCGGCATCACCACCCTGATGAGTTTTACCTTTCTCCTGCTGATGGGCGAGGTACCCGGTTGGGGCGCGGCGGGGGTAGCCTATGTGGGGGTGATGGGCAGCGTGGCGATGGCAGGCGCCATTCGCAGTATTTACAGCCAGGAAATTGTCGCTCCGCGCTGGCGGTCGATCTCCTCGGCGATTGCCACCATTGGCCTGGCAGCCGGATGGGCGGCATCGGCCTGGATAGGGGGCGTATTGGCCCAGTCGGTTGGTTTTCGCGCGGTCTTTCTGTTAGGGGCAGCACTGACCCTGCTCTCGGTGGGAGTTCTGGTTGTCCAGGCGCAGATCGACCAGTCGCGCGCCAAGCGGGCTGCTACGACGGTATAAGCGGCTGGAGCCATGCCCGGCGCGTATGCAGTCAGGAGAAATAAAACCTGCCCCAGTATATACCGGGGCAGGTTTTGGGTATCAAGTGGAGCTCCGTCTAGCCTATTTTGGTACCGCATTCAGGGCAGAACTTGGCGCCTTTGGTTTCGACCCCGCAGCTTGGGCAGTGGGTGACAGCCGGGGCGGGTGGTTCGATCTTGGTGCCGCACTCGGGGCAGAATTTTGCCCCGTGGGTCTCGGCGTTGCAGTGGGGGCAGCGCTGAACAGCCGGCTGCTGCATAGGGCTGCCGCACTCCGGGCAGAATTTGGTGCCGGGGGCCGCCAGGGTGCCGTCCTGGGGGCAGCGCGCCATTTGCGTGGCGGCCTGTTGGGCGGTTTGCGCGGCCTGTTCGGCCTTTTTGATCACATCTCCCAGGCCAAAGGCATTGGCAAACCCCTTGATGGCAGCCCCGGCCTGGGCGCCCTTGGATTCGGCCATCTCATCCGAGCGCGGGCTGTCTTCCTGGCAGAAGCCGGTTTGGGCGTCGAAATCGGTGAGGCAGACGATGCGGCTGCAGGTGGGGCATTCGCGGAAATGCACCTGAACCTGTTTCCAGGCCCCCTCGATCTGGGCCGGGTTCATCTTGTAGCTGTAGCGCGGGTCCTCCCCGACCACGCTGTCGGCCACCGCGCTGCCCACCAGGGGCACTTTGCGCAGGAACCCGCCCAGCGCGTCGCGCCCGATATCTTTGGTGAGGGTGCTGGCAAGGTCGGGTTGGCTGCGAAATTCACGCGAGCAGATATCACAATAGAAGATCGCGTATGGGCCGGCGCCATCGTTACGGATGTCGTAACGCGGCATGCGAGAAAATGGTGACATAACCCCTCCTGATATATGACGATGTTGATTTCTTTGAGTCTAGTCCAAGGCGGATTATTGTCAAGCCAAAGCGGGCAGGCTTTATGCCAGCGCCAGGGCTGCCAGGTCATCGCGCAGGCATTCTGCCGCCATCGACAAGCTGCCGGCGGCGTCGAAACTATCCAGGCCGGCGGCTTCTCCGCTGAGCCAGGGCAAAGAAGCGCACATCTCAGCAATGCGCAGTATGCGCAGTTCGCGCAGCGCCCCCGCCAGGTCGGGTGGGTGGCGGCCTTGCAAGCGAAGGGCTTCCAGATACACCAACAGCAGATCTTCCTGGGTACGCCCGCTAAAGCGCGAAAGCGCATACAGGATGCCGGCCAGGTCGGTGAAGCGCGGGCGGGTGCACATCGTTTCCAGGTCAAAAATTACCAGCCTGTGCCCGGCTCCGGACTCCGTCCAGCCCACCTGCTGGAAAAAGAACTGGTTGTGATTGACTGCCGGCGGCATTTGTTCGGCCTCGTCGTGGCACTGCAGGTACGCGGCCAACCAGCGCGGCACGTCCACCGGGGGGATGGCGGGATTCTTCGCCATGCGCCGCAGCGCATCCTCAACCAGCCGGTCAAATTCGTCTTGCGGCATCCCCGGCTCCGGCTCAAACAACCCGGCCGAGATGGGCAGCGAATTTATCATCGCCGCCAGGTGGAGCAGGTCGTTTGCCTCGCCAGGAGAGGTGAAGTCAATCCCGATCTTTGGCAGGAATTCAAGGACAATCACCTCAGCGTCCTCTTTACGCAGGCCTGCCAGCAGCCGTGGGATGGGCACGCCGTGCGCGGCGAGATAGCGGTATTTTTCGGCTTCCATATGCAATGGATTGTTTTGCGATTTGGCAAAAACAATTTGCGAAAGCAGTTCATCCTCCCCGCCCGGGTAGAGCAGGGTCAGGATGATTGAGTTTTCTCCGCCGTTCAGCCCTTGTTTGCGGTGCGAGGCAAATGCCCGGGCCAGGTGGTGGCGCCTGGCATTGAAGCGCGGGAGAACGGGCAGCAGGTCGTCCCAGGTGAGGCCATATGGAAGCTGACAGGCAAGCAGTGGAGTGGGCAGAGGCGAAAGGTTTTCAGGGTTGAAAAGGTTCATGGCAGCTCCAGTCGGTTGAAATGCGCTCCGTTATTTTCATCACCGGGTGTTAGAAAGGGTTCCATTCTGTCATTGTGCTCGTGTTTTATGATTATGACAATAGCCAAACCCTGCGCTTTTTTGCCTGAGTTGCACTGTTTCTTTCAAACAGTCCCACAAGCGAATGTATGGTCTGCTCAAAGCCGCTTGACATTTCCGACATTCTTGTTCTCCAGCATGGGGGTTACAAATTCTCTCTTGCCCGCCCTATGCTTCGGGCGGGGTGGGGTTGACTTTGGGAAAACCCTGCAAGCGGATATTTCCAATATTGACTTTATTGATCTAAAATCATACACTGAGATGGTCAGCGATTTGCCAGACAAGAAACGAGGTTTGACTACATGAATCACTCTTCAATCCATTGTATTTTGCCACCTTACGTGTTGGATAATATCGCCCAGAACGGCACAACCGTCCAACAGGAAAAAGCCCAGCAGACTGCCCTGTTAACCGCGCAGTTCCGTGAACAACGCCTGGGCATGGCCAGCCGGGCGGCCGTGCCGCGCGGGCCGCAGGCGGCGGGCGGGGTGAAAGTGCGCAACGTATATACCGCCAACCAGACCTCCAGCCTGCCCGGGCAGTTGGTGCGCGCCGAGGGCGCACCCGCCACCGGCGATCTGGCCACCGACGAGGCTTACGATGGCTGCGGGGCCACCTACGACCTGTATTGGGAGGTCTACCAGCGCAATTCGGTGGACGGCAACGGCATGCAGCTCAATTCGACCGTGCATTATCAGAAGGGTTACGACAATGCCTTTTGGAACGGCACGCAAATGGTCTACGGCGACGGCGACGAAGACCTGCCGCCCGCCCAGCGCCTGTTCAACCGCTTTACCATCGCCATCGACGTGATGGGCCACGAACTGACCCACGGCGTCACCCAATACACCGGCAACCTGATCTACTCCAACCAGCCGGGTGCGCTCAACGAGTCCTTCTCGGATGTGTTCGGCTCGCTGGTCAAGCAGCGCAGCCTGGGCCAGGATGTGAACATGGCCGACTGGATCATCGGCAAAGGGCTGCTGACCAGCAATGTCAACGGGGTGGGGCTGCGCTCGATGAAGGATCCCGGCACCGCCTACAACGACCCGGTGCTGGGCAAGGACCCTCAGCCGGCCCACATGAAAGATTACGTCACTACCAGCAGCGACAGCGGCGGGGTGCACATCAATTCAGGCATCCCCAACCGTGCATTTTACCTGGCGGCGGTGGCCCTGGGCGGGTATGGCTGGGAGAAAGCCGGGCAAATCTGGTATGTCACCCTGCGCGACCGGATCAAATCAACCTCCAATTTCCAGAACGCCGCCGATCTGACCTTCACCGTGGCAGGTGAGCTCTACGGGGTCAACAGCCTGGAACAACAGGCGGTCAAAAATGGCTGGGCGGGGGTGGGCATCAACGTAGCAGACAGCGGTGGGGGTGGGGGCGGCGGTGATACGCCCAATCCTGGCTGCGCCACCACCGTGCTGCGCTTCTTTGGCTTCAAATGATCCTCTACCTGGCGCGTTCGGGTGGTTTTGCGGCGATCGAGATGCGCTCGGTGATCGACAGCAACAAGCTTGCCGAGGAGGAGCGCCGGCGCCTGGAAGAGCTGGTGGAAGCGACCGAGTTCTTCGAGCTGCCTGGGGAGATCCAGGGCAGCGGGGGCGGGGCCGACCGTTTTCACTATACCCTGACCATCGAGCGCGGGTCGCAGAGCCACACGGTGGAAAGCGGTGAGGAGGCGCTGCCGCCTGCCCTGCAAGAACTGGTGCAGGAGGTGACCCAACTGGCGCGCCGTAATCGCGGCAAATAACCTTCCTGGCAAAAAGAATGGGATGAATTCGACGCACCGAGTTCGAATTCATCCCATTTTCAAATTCATGTGGAGATCGATGAAAACAACCCTGCATCCCACCCTGCTCAGCATTCTGGTGGTGGTTCTTTCCCTGGCGGGCTGTGCGCCGGCGGCTGTTCCCGGCGGGGCAACCGCGCCGGCGGCGGCCCTGGAATCCGCCACCGCCCAACCCAGCCAGACCCCGGCGCCTACAGCCACGGCCACCCATGCGCCGCCCACGCCGACCCTCACCGCCACACCGCTTCCATCTCCCACCGCGCTGCCGACCCCCACCGAACTGCCCGTGGAGACCTACATCGCCTATGTGCAGCAGGATGCCCTGCTGGTGACCCACGTGATCGGCGGCAAGGCCCTGGAGACAAAGCAGATTATTCAAGCGCAGGTCAGCGGGGGGATCATTGACATCGCCTGGTCTCCCTCGGGCGAATACCTGGCCTTCAATATGGTGGAGAGCTCGATGATGCGTGTGTTTGTGGCAAAGCTGCAAGGAGACAGCCCCCCGGTCGATCTGGGCAATGGCTCCGATTTTGCCTGGGCGCCGGATAGTAAGCTGCTGGCCTACGAGCACGAATACGAGCTGTGGACCTACGCGCCGGCTGGCGGGCAAACCAGGCAGTTGACCACTCACCTGGGAACGCACTGGTGGTGGACCAAACCGGCCTTTGCTCCGGCGGGCGACGCGTTGGTGGCGGCGGGCACCGATACGCACGGGATGGACCGCAACGGCAATACGATCTACAAGCTCTACCGCGTGCCGCTGGATGGTTCGGCCGCCGGCCAGTACCCTTCCAGCGAGATGCCCGGCGGGATCACCGGCGAGATCCAGGGGCGCATGCCCCTGGCGATACGCTTCTCACCCGACGGCCAAAAGCTGGCGGTGATCGCCTCGGCCCATATCGAAGCCTGTGCGCCGTGGGCTCATTACCAAATCGGCGAAGCCGGCGGCAGCGACCTGCATGAATTCCCGGTGGCATCCCTGGCGGGGCTGGTTGGGGAGAACCTGAACCCCTATTTCTACGGGGACAGCCTGGTGTGGACCGCGGACAGCGGCGGTTTGTGGGTCAACGGCCTGGTGCGCGACTGCTTCATCGCCGCCACGGTGGTAGGTGGGCCGCAAATCTCGCACATCACCCTGGACGGGGTGGAGCACGAGGTGATCGCGGGGGATTACGGCCACCTGAGCCTGGACCGCAGCGGCAGTCTGCTGGGGGTGGTCAACCGCCAGGGTAATCCGCGCGTGCAGATTTTGGGGCTGGACGGGCATCTGGTCATCGACCTGGGCGAGGGCGACCTGGCGGCTTTGCGGCCGTAACGGGGTGGAGTCAGCCGTTGCGCTGGCAGACCATCAGCAGGTTGCCATCCGGGTCTTTGAACGCCAGGGTTGTCACGCTGCCAATATCCTCCACCGGGCCGGTCATCTCCACCTCGTTTTCCTGCAGGAAGGCATACACGGCGCGAATGTCGGCGGTCCACAAAAAGAAGAGCGGCTGAGATGAGTTCACCACGGGTTTGTGGGCGTCCAGGATCAGCCCGGCGCTGCCCTGCATGGCCAGGGTGTAGATTTTGCCCTGGTGACTGGCCGCCTGAACGGACAGGTCCAGCAGGCGGCTGTACCAGGCGATAGCGCGCTGCATGTCGCTGACCGGAATAAAGACGCTACCGATCTGGTTCTGAATAGGGCTGGTCATGCGGCCTCCTATGCGCGGGGCTAACTCCCTGTTTTTGCCGTGAGGTGACGAGCGAAAAACCGCTCCCAACTTTCAGTTTCCCATTCCGGGATTTTTCCGTGACCGCCTGCGTTTATGTGCAAAGATTTCTCCTGAGAACCAAAGGCATCGAAAAGGGCGATTCCCGAGTCGCGGGGCAACAATTCATCATTCGACTGAAGAAAAAATTCGATGGGAATCGTGATTCGGGCGGCTGTATCTGCCAGGGCTTGATTATGGGAGGGTAAGCCGGCCAGCCCTAAAACGGCTGCTGAGATGCGAGGTTCAGACGCAATGAAGGATACGCCTATCGCGCCACCCATCGCCATGCCCCAATAGCCAACCGCTCCGCCTGCGCCTACATCATCGAGAGCCTGGACTGCATTTAAGGTTGCACGCCATTCTGGAGCCGCTTGCAGAGCCAATCGAGCCATTTCATTTGCCACTATTTCGCCGACTGGCTGGTGTTCTGCCATTCTCTGGTGTAATTCGGCAACGAATTCTTCGGATTGCTCAGAGGGTGTTCGTTCACCGTGCCCGGGCGCATCGATGGCAACCGCGATAAATCCAAAGTTTCTCACGTACCGGTGGGCTCGATGTACAACCCCCACGAATTTTTTATGCTGAGAACCACCATGCCCCATCAGCAGTATGGGGTGGTCTTTGGACGGGTTTTCAGGCGTCCAAATGACCCCTGGAACGGAATCGCCATTGACATTAAGGTTGAAAGTTCGCTCAACGATGCCGTCCGCAACTAATTCGGAAGTAAATTGCATTCAATCTCCTGGTGAATCATACCTGCCGGCATATCTGCGGGCCGAGGGCTCGCGTTACTGGCAGGCGGGTGAGCGCAGGCTCTGTTTGAAAGCAGTATAAACCCGATGCCGGAAAAATACTTCTCGCAGCCGCCGAATCCTATGGCTTTTTCAAGAAAGCTAGGCAAATGCCAATTTGGATCCATACTCCTCCGGCGATGGAGTTCAGAGAGGGAGTTTGAGGGTGTAGACGCCGTGAAACGGCGTCTACACCCTCAAATCTTTATTTCCCCTCCTCGCTTCGGGGAGGGGGCAGGGGGAGGGGCTTGTCTGACAATTTCTTGAAATAGCCATACGCCGAATCCCTACCGGCCGCTGTAGATCCAGCCGAATATCACAGAGCGGGAGGATGATGCTGCCAATCTGGTTGTGAATGGCACTGGTTATGCTGCCTCAGGCGTGACACGGCGGGTTACCCAAAGGATGCCGCCGGCGTAGGTGCGGGGAGCTTTGCTATAGGAACCGTAGGTTGCGAGGACTTCGAAGCCGCACAGGCGCAGCAGGTGGCGCAATTCAGGCTCGAAGCTCCAGCGCATGTGCAAAGGACGTTCGCGGCGCTCCAGCACGGCGCCGTTCTCGTCCAACTCTTCAAAGATCCACAGCCCTTCGATGATCTGCCCGGACGGGTCGTATTCGGTCTGGTTCCAGATGCGTTCTTTACGTCCGGCGCGGTTGGTATATTCGGCGCGCAGGCTGGGGGCCGGGTGGCTGCCTTTCAGCCCGGCGGCGATGGCGGCGTAGCTGGGGTCGAAGGTATTGAAGGAGAGCACTCCGCCGGGGAGCAAATGGCGGTGAATGGTGCGCAGGGCCTGCTCCTGGTGCTGAGGGGTGAGCAGGTGCATAAAGCCGCTGCGCGGGATGATGGCCAGCGAGACGGGCTGGGGCAGGCTGAAATCGGTCATGTTGGCGTGGACCAGGCGGGCAAGGGCGCGAGTTTCGGTGGGCAAGGCGCCCAGCTTGGCGGCGAGCACGTCCAGCATGGGTTGGGAGAGATCCAGCCCGGTGACCGGCCAGCCGTGCTGCACCAGGGGGATCAGGGCTGCCCCGGTGCCGCAGGCGATATCCAGGATTCCGCCCGCGCCGTAGGCTTCGGCCAGCTCGAGGTGGAAGGCCTCCAGGCTGGCCTGGTCGGCGGTGAGGGCAGGCAGATAGAGGTCGTAGTTATCGGCGACGTCGGAAAAATCATGCAGGTCCATGGCTGTCCTCGTAGGTATTGATTTGTTGGATGACCTGTTCTGCCGGCTCGCCGGTCATTTTCGCGATATCCTGGACGGCATTGAGGGAGCAAACAAACTTCATTTTCTTTTCCTTATCCACGGCCGCCATCGGGATGAGGGCGAAATACGGTGGGTTGTTAAAAATTATACCGTCCAACGCGAAATGTTAAATGTTTATCTTGCCGCACCACATTGGGATCAGAATGTTGCCCGTAATTGTCAGACAGGAATTTCGTATCCGCGCATTGTGAGGGAAATCACTATCCTTGCGGCAGATTAATACCGATAATATTATTGTGTGGACAATTCACACACTAAATGCCTGATTTCTCAATTCGAGGAGGAATCCGAATGCCCGTAAAGGGACATGTGGTTATCAGTGAGCTGTATTGTAAAGGCTGTGAGCTGTGTGTTGGAGCTTGCCCGCAGAACTCCCTGCGGCTTTCGGCCGAACGGATTACATCCAAGGGCTATCACCCGGCCGTGCTGGTGAATGAGAGCTGCACCGGCTGCAATATCTGCGCGGTGGTATGCCCCGAAGCGGCGATCACCGTCTATCGCCAGGCGCTGCGCCCGCGCGCGGCGGTAGAAGCGTAGGAGGATCGATATGCCGCGAGAACTGCTGAAAGGAAATGAGGCCATCGCTGAGGCGGCCATCCGCGCCGGCCTGCAGGCCTATTTTGGTTACCCCATCACCCCCCAGACGGAGCTCCTGGAATGGATGTCCCGGCGAATGCCCGAGCTCGGGAGGGCGTTTGTCCAGGCCGAAAGCGAGCTGGGGGCCATCAATATGGTGTACGGCGCGGCCTGTACCGGGGCCAGAGTGATGACATCCTCATCCAGCCCCGGTATCAGCTTAATGATGGAAGGACTGTCCTACATCGCCGGCACCGAAGTGCCCATGGTGCTGGTGGACGTGATGCGCGGCGGACCCGGGCTGGGCAACATCGCCCCGGCCCAATCCGATTACAACCAGATCGTCCACGGCGGCGGTCACGGCGATTACCACCCGATCGTGCTGGCGCCCGGCCAGCGTGCAGGAAGCCATCGATCTGACCGTGCTGGCCTTTGACCTGGCAGAAAAATACCGCTCCATCGCCGTGGTGCTGCTGGATGGCAGCCTGGGCCAGATGATGGAGCCGGCCGAACTGCCGCCGATGCGCCCGCTGCGCGACAACCATCCCGGATTGGGCGGCGTACCGGCGCCGAAGGGCGCGCAAGCGCAGCATCCTCACCTCGATCTATCTGGACCCGCCGGAAGAGGAACAGGCCAATATGCGCCTGTTGCGGCGCTGGCAGGAAGTGCAGGCCAACGAAGTGCGCTTCAAAGAATATTTCATGGAGGATGCGCGCTTTGCTGGTGGTCGGGTTTGGCTCGGCCGGGCGGGTGGCGCTTTCCGCGGTGCGCGCCGCGCGCCGCGAAGGCATCCCGGTTGGGCTGCTGCGGCCGATTTCAGCCTGCGGCCCTTCCCCAGCGCGGAGATTGCTCGCCTGTGCGAGCGCACCGAAGGCTTCCTGGTGGTGGAGATGAACACCGGGCAAATGCTGGAAGATGTCCGCCTGGCGGTGGGCGGCCGGCGGCCGGTCGAATTCTATGGGCGGCTGGGCGGGGTGATGCCGTTCCCGGATGAAATCCTGGCGGAAATCCGGCGGATGGCGGCAGGCGACATCGAGCCTGGAAGGACACCCGCGCGACCGCTGGCTGCAGCGGATGAGCGCGTTGAACTAAGCCAATACGAGGTGCAGAATGCATGGCTGACAATGACTGCGTGAAGAACAGGTTGTTTACGAGCGGCCTGAATTCGCTGGACAGAGTGCTGCGACCCATTACTGCCCCGGCTGCACGCATGGCGTGGCCCACCGCCTGATCGCCGAAGTGATCGATGAGATGGGCATCCGCGAACAAATGATCGGGGTGGCCTCGGTGGGCTGCTCGGTGTTCGCCTACAATTATTTTGATTTCGACTTGGTGCAGGCCCCCCACGGGCGCGCGCCGGCCATGGCGACCGGGGTGAAACGCGTCCTGCCCGACCGGATGGTGATGACCTACCAGGGCGACGGCGATATGGCATCGATCGGCATGGGCGAAATGGTGCGCGGCCGCGGCCCGCGGTGAGAACATCACCGTTTTCTTCATCAACAACGCCAACTTTGGCATGACCGGCGGGCAGATGGCCCCCACCACCCTGCCCGGGCAGAGAACGACCACTTCGCCCAACGGGCGCGACGTGGAGCAGATGGGCTACCCGATCCGCGCGGCTGAGCTGCTGGCGACCCTGGACGGCGCTGCTTATGTCGTGCGCCGCAGCCTGCACGACCCGAAGAACATTCGCCTGGCCAAGAAGGCCATCCGCATGGCCTTTGAAACTGCAGGTGCCGCGGGCTGGGCTTCTCGATGGTCGAGCTGCTCTCCATCTGCCCGACCAACTGGGGCATGACCCCGCTGCAAGCGGCTGCAGTGGCTGGAAGGACAACATGATCCCCTATTATCCATTGGGCGATTACAAAGTGTCCCCGGCCCTGGCCCAGATCCACATCTAGAGAGGACAGCCCATGCAAACTGAAATTATCATTTCCGGATTTGGCGGACAGGGTGTGTTATTCGCCGGGCAGCTGCTCTCCTATGCGGCCATGGATTAGGCCTGGAAGTGACCTGGATCCCTTCCTATGGGCCGGAAATGCGCGGCGGTACGGCTAACTGCACCGTGATTATCTCGGATCAGGAGATTGGCTCGCCGCTGGTCAAACACCCCACCGCGGTGATCGCGATGAACCTGCCTTCGCTGGACAAATACGAAGACGTGATCGCGCCCAACGGGGTCTTCGTGGTCAACACCTCGATCATCACCCGCAAACCGGCGCGGGCAGACGTGCGCTGGGTGATGGTGCCGGGCAATACCATCGCCGAAGAATTGGGCGACCCGCGCATGACCAACATGGTCCTGCTGGGGGCGCTGCTGGCCAACCTGCCGGTGCTGCCGCTGGAGGCGCTGGAAAAATCGCTGCAGGCGCACCTGCCCGAGCGGCACCACCGCCTGCTGCCGATGAATTTCCAGGCGCTGCGCCGCGGGGCGGAATACGCGGTCCAGGCAGTGGGTTGATCCGCGCGGATTAATATACCTTTTCACACATACGGGCTGCTGCTGCGGCCCGTATGTGGGTTAAATGACAGGTGATTGGCTGCCGGTTGGGTTCAGGCGTAGAGGATGGTCAGACTGATTTGCGCCAGGGTGGCCCGGGTATTGGCGTACACATGCGCGCGGTCGGCGCGAAAGCGGATCGAATCGCCGGCGGCCAGGATGATTTCCTGCTCTTCGAGGCTCAGGGTCAGCTCGCCCTGAAAAACGCTGAGGAATTCCTGGGTGCCGGGCGGGTGGGGCTCTGCGCTCAGACGGCCGCCGGGGTCGATTTCGATGGTGTAGATTTCGAAGCGGCGATCTTCCTCCATGGGGAATAGCGGATAGAGACGGTAGCGGCCTTCATCCTCGAGGATGGGCTGGATGTGATCTTTCTTGACGATCAGGGTATCGGGTTGGGGGGCGTTGAGCAGGGCGGTGAAGGAAACTTTGAGGCCGTTGGAAATCTTCCAAATGGTGGAAATGGTGGGGCTCGAAATCGCCCCGTTCGATCTGGCCGAGCATGCTTTTGCTCACCCCGGTCAATTCAGAGAGCTTGTCCAGGCTGAGTTTCTTTTCCTCGCGCATTTTCCTGAGGTTTTGGGCGACGAGCAGGGTGAGATTCTCCATGCCGGCTCCTGTGGTATTGACAATATAGCGACCAATCAGTACAATATAACGGTCGTACGATATAACGTCTATATCGGCCATTATAGCACATGGATGGAGCTGCATGTTCAGCCTTTTCCCCTTCCTGACCTACGTGTTTGTGACTACCTTTACCCCCGGGCCCAAACAACGTGCTGGCGATGACCTACGCGATGCGCTACGGCTACCGCGGCATTCTGCGCTTTCTGGCGGGGGTCTTCAGCGGTTTCACCCTGGTGATGCTGGCCTGCGGGCTGTTGAACGTACTGTTGGTCAAACTGATCCCCCAGGTGGAGCACTGGCTGAAAATTTTCGGGGCGCTCTACATGCTGTATCTCGCCGCCCACATCATCTTTTCGAAAGGGATGGATGATGGCGAGGATCGCAAGGATATGAATTCTTATTTGGCAGGGCTCGGGCTGCAGTTCCTCAACTTGAAGGTGATCCTCTACGGGGTGACGGTTTTCTCGCTGTTTATCGTCCAGCCGGTGAAGAACCTGCTGGTGGTGAGCCTGTTTGCCCCACTGCTGGCGGGGATCGGCTTTATCGCCACCTCCTGCTGGGCGGTGGGCGGCAACCTGTTCCGCGGCCTGCTCAAACGCTACTACCGCTGGTTCAACCTCGCCATGGGCGCTTTGCTGGTCTACACGGCCATCGCCAGCCTGCTTTAATCCTTCATCTTTTCCTGCACCGCGCGGGGATTCATCTCGCGCTTATTTGTTTTTAATCAAAGACTCATTTTTGCTACAATGGTAGCATCAATTGGGTGTCATTTTGGCCTGCGACCGGCAGGCCGGCGCCCACCATTTTTCAACAGGAGATGCAACCGATGGAGAACCCATCTACCCCTCCCACTTCTCGTTATCCGCGCGTGCTGGTGATTGGACTGGCGGGCGTGATTGTTTTATTGGGCTTTATCCTCGTCTGGCGCCTGACCAGCCGCAATAACACTGGCATAGCCGTCGAACGGCCCAACGCGCTGGCCAACTCGAGCGACCGCTGCGTGGAGTGCCACCGCCAGGCCAGCCCGGGGATCGTCGACCAGTACGGGCACAGCACCATGGCCGCCGCCAAGGTCAACTGCACCGATTGCCACGAGGTGGCGGCCGACTACCCGGGCGCGGTAGCCCATGAAGGCACCTATGTGCTGCAATCGCCCAGCGCGGCGATGTGCCAGAAATGCCACCAGCAGGAGGTAGCCCAGTTCAACCAGAGCCGCCACGCGCTGCCAGCCTGGGTGGCGGTGGTAGGCAGCCAGGACCTCTCGCCCGAGTTGATGGCGGCTTACCAGGCCATCCCCGAAGGGCAGTTTTCGCCGGATAAATCGCGCAACGCGCTGGCGGCGATGGAAGGGCCGGATATCACCCGGTTTGCCTGCGAAACCTGCCACGCGGTGGGCAAACCGGCGGCGGACAACTCGGTGGGGCAGTGCCAGCAGTGCCACCTGCGCCACGAGTTCAGCCTGGAGCAGGCGCGCAAGCCCGAGACCTGCAACGCCTGCCACATCGGCCCGGATCACCCGCAGTGGGAGATCTACGTCGAATCGCCGCACGGCATCGCTTACCACACCGGTCAGGCGAATTTCAATTGGGGCGCCGAGCCGGGCACCCTGACGGTCAAAGATTTCCCCGCGCCAACCTGCGCCACCTGCCATATCAGCGGGTTTGGCGGGGCGGGCACCACCCACGACGTGGGCGAGCGCCTGAGCTGGTTCCTGTTCGCGCCGCTGAGCGAGCGCCGCCCGGCCTGGCAGGATAACGTGGTGCGCATGCAGTCGGTCTGCCTGGAATGCCATAACCGCCAATTCGTCAGCGATTATTACGCCAACGCGGATAAGGCCACCGAAGCCGTCAACGGGTTTGTGGTTGAGGGGCAGGACATCATGAAAAACCTGCGCGACCAGAACCTGGTCAGCGAAAAACCATTTGAAGAACCGATCCAGTACAGCGAGTTTGAGTTATGGCATCACTGGGGGCGCACGGCGAAATTTGGCATCTGGATGCAGGGGCCGGACTATACCCAATGGCACGGCGCTTACGAGATGCTCAAAGCCCTCTCGGACCTGCGCGACTTGGCCGCCCAGAAGCTGCAAGCCGCGGGGAAGTGAGCCATGTACCTGCTGGCTGAAGCTTTTCCTGTGGTGCGGCGCGTGCGCATCCCGCTGGGGCGCGACCAGGTGGTGCTGTTGATGGCGGCATTCAATGAAATTATGCTGGGGGTGGATACCTATCTGGCCCACTCGATCAGCGGGACGATCCGCGCGGGCGAATGGGTGCCGATTATCTTCGGACCGGCGGCGGGGGTGCTGCTGCTGTTGGCCGGGCTGGTGGCCCTGCGCCGGCGCACGCTGGCCAACCTGATCGCCTCGTTTGTGTTTTTAACCAGCCTGGCGGTGGGCATTCTGGGCTCCTATTATCACCTGCACCGCGCCATCCTGCCGGATGCGCCGGCCGGGCAGCAATTGACCACCCTGATCCTGCTCTTTGCGCCGCCGCTGCTGGGGCCGCTGACCTTCGCGCTGGTGGCCGTGCTGGGGATCAGCGCGGCCTGGCAGGAGGAGCCGGTGGACAGCGGCCGGCTGCGCCTGGTGGGCAGGCTGCGGGTGAATATGCCCCTGCCGAAGACGCGCGCCTATTTCTTGCTGGTGGCGCTGTTTATTTTGGTGACGCTGATCAGCAGCGTGCTGGATCACGCCCGTACCAACTTCACCAACCCGTGGCTGTGGCTGCCCACCCTGGTGGGCGCGTTTGCCACCTTCGTCACCCTGGCGATGGGCGCTTACGAGCGCCTGGAGCGCAAGGATATCCTCACCTACGTGGCGGCGATGGGCTTGATGGTGCTGGTGGGCCTGCTGGGCGCGGGGCTGCATGTGGCCCGCGACCTCAGCGGACAGGGCGCGCTGGTCACCGAGCGCTTCATCCGCGGCGCGCCGCTGCTGGCGCCGCTGTTGTTCGCCAACATGGGCGCCCTGGGGATCATCGTGCTGCTCGACCCGCAGGCGCAAGAAAAGAAATAATGTGAGGAGTGAGCCGGCGCATTGCGCCGGCTCACTCCTCATGGGGCGCAAGTCGGGGGTTGGGGTATGGCGGCCCATACTGGGCCGCCATACCCCAAAATTTTTCTTTCCCCGCCCCATCGACCGGGGCGGGGCAGGGGTGGGGTCGAATTTATGAAAGCCCTGACGCCCAATTCGATTTATCTTGCACAGTGACAAATTATATGCTAAGATATATGCGTCCTTCAGGGGAAGGACAGCCAGGCTTAATGGTTTCACACAAAAACCGCTCCAACATGGAGTGTTTTTTATCTTTTAAGCCCTGAGCAGTCCGGGATCATAATCATCAACAAGGAAGAAAAGATGCCCACCTCATTTCTGACGCGTGAAGGTTACGCCAAACTGCAAGATGAGCTCGACTATCTGCGCACCAAGAAACGCGAGGAAATTGCCCAACGCCTCCATGAAGCCATGGAAGGCGGAGAGTTAATTGAAAACGCCGAGTATGAAGCCGCGAAGAACGAACAGGCTTTCGTCGAAGGGCGGATCAAGGAGCTGGAAATTTTGCTGGCAACTGCGCGGGTTATCGATGAAAGCCAGAAAAGCAGCGGCACCGTCCAGGTTGGTTCTACCGTGACGATCCAGGAAGAAGGTAGGATTCGGAAGTGTACACCATCGTGGGCGCCGCCGAAGCCAACCCCAGCATGGGGCGGATTTCCAACGAATCGCCGCTGGGACGCTCTTTGCTCAACAAAAAGCCGGGCGAAAAAGTCCAGGTGGACGCGCCGCAAGGTCCGTTCATGGTCAGCCTGCTTAAGGTGGAGTAAGTCGGGGTCGCATTCTCAGGCCCCTCCCGGATTTTGCAGTCTGGGTGGGGCTTTTTTTATCCGTTGGGCAGCCGGCGGGGTGGATAAGAGGAATGGCATGGAATTCAACGATCTGGAAAAAATACGCGTAGAAAAAATTGAGCGCATGCGCGCGGCGGGGATCGGAGCCCTACCCCACCCGCAGCGAGGTGACCCACAGCGTGGAGCAGGCCCTGGCCCTGTTTGCCGAGGCCGAGGCCGCCGGCGAGAGCCAGACCGCCGAGATCACCCTGGGCGGGCGGCTGCGCTCGATGCGCCTGATGGGCAAAGTGTTTTTCGCCCACATCGAAGACGGCGCCGGCCGCGTGCAGCTCTTCCTGCGGGTCAACGACCTGAGCGAAGCCGGCATGGAGAGCTTCCGCAACGACTTCGACCTGGGCGATTTTATCCAGGCCAGCGGCTACGTCTTCCGCACCCGCGCGGGCGAGGTCAGCCTGCACGTGCTCAGCTTCAAGATGCTGGCCAAGGCCATCACCCCCTTGCCGGCGGCCAAAGATGAGGTGGTGGATGGCCAGGTGGTGCGGCATGCCTCGCTGACCGACGCCGAGACGCGCTTCCGCCAGCGCTACGCCGACCTGGCGGTCAACCCCGAGGTGCGCGAGATATTCCGCGCCCGGGCGCGGGCGATGAAAGCCGTGCGCGATTTTCTCGATGGCATGGGTTTCCTGGAGGTCGAAACGCCGATCCTGCAGCCGATCTACGGCGGGGCGGCCGCGCGGCCGTTTATGACCCACCACAACCAGCTCAAACAGGACCTCTACCTGCGCATCTCGTTCGAGCTGTATCTCAAACGGCTGCTGGTGGGCGGGCTCGACCGGGTGTACGAGATCGGGCGCGATTTCCGCAACGAGGGCGTCTCGTTCAAACACAACCCCGAGTTCACCCAGCTCGAATTTTACATGGCCTACGCGGATTACTTCAAGGTGATGGAGCTGACCGAGCAGATGGTCGCCTACGCCGCCGACGCAGGTGGCGGGCACCCGCCAGCGTGACCTTCAAGGGCCACGCAGATCGACCTCAACCCGCCCTGGCAGCGCCTGACCCTGCGGGACGGCATCTTCAACACCGCGGGGGTCGACATCGACGCGCACACCACGCGACGAGAGCCTGGCGGAGGCGATGATCGCCAAGGGGATGAAACCCAAACCGGGCGCCTCGCGCGGCAAGCTGATCGACAGCCTGCTGAGCGACTACCTCGAGCCCACCCTGATCCAGCCGACCTTCCTCTACGATTACCCGCGCGATATCTCGCCCCTGGCCAAATCGATGCCGGGCAACCCGCAGATGGTGGAGCGCTTCGAGGGCTACATCGGCGGCATGGAGCTGTGCAACGCCTTCACCGAGCTGAACGACCCGCTCGACCAGGAGCAGCGCTTCCTGGAGATGGGCCGCGACTACGAGCAGGACGACGAGGAACGCCACCCGATGGACGAGGATTATCTGCGCGCCATGTCGTACGGCATGCCGCCCTGCGGCGGGTTTGGGATGGGCATCGACCGCCTGGTGATGCTGCTGACCGACCGCCAGACGATCCGCGAGGTGATGCTCTTCCCGCACCTGCGCGACGCAGGGTAGGGCGTGGGTGAAGAGCGCCCCGGGAGGGGCGCTTTTGGGATTTGGGCTGTTGGCGGCCAATTTTTTATCGGCAGTCAACTCACATAAAATGGGGAAGGCAATTGAGATTTCATGAGTAACTTGCTTGTATCTGTAGGAATTGTTACATGGAATAGTGAGAATTATTTACCCGCATGCTTCGAAAGCCTCAAAAATCAAGAACCGACATGCGAAATTATCATTGTCGATAACAATTCCATTGACCATTCCTTAGATATTGTCCACTGTTACTTTCCGGATGCGATCATCATCCAGAACAAACAAAACGAAGGGTTTTGCCGGGCACACAACCAGGCCATTGCGGCTTCCAAAGGAAAATATTATTTCACATCAAACCGGGATGTTCGCCTGACATCCGG
Organism: uncultured Chloroflexia bacterium; assembly: GCA_963752685.1. Lineage (GTDB taxonomy): Bacteria > Chloroflexota > Anaerolineae > Anaerolineales > Anaerolineaceae > Anaerolinea. Next base: position 142,664 of record CAVVZR010000003.1, read on the forward strand.
GTTTTTAGAAAACATGGTTGAGGAGTTGGAACAACATCCTGAAGCTGGATCAGTCACGGGGAAATTGTTACTGGAAAATCACGACGATGTTAACAGATAATTGATACAACCGGTCTATATATTGATAAGAAACGGCGCCAGTATATCAGGGGGCATGGGGAAATCGATGCCGGGCAGTATGACTTTTGTGATGAGGTCTTCGGGACAGATTGCGCAGCGCCATTATATCGAAGGGAAATGCTTGAAGACATAAAGATTAATGGAGAATATTTCGATCAAATTTTCTTCGCACATAAGGAAGATGTCGATTTGGCCTGGCGAGCTCGGTTATATGGATGGCAGTGCAGATACACGTATAAAGCTGTCGCATTCCACCATCGATCATTTCGACCTGGAAAAAGAAAGAAAATGTCGGAGGATATAAAAGGTAACGGGGTAAAGAACCGGTATTTATTATTAATGAAGAACGAGACATCCGAAGGACTAAAAAGAGATTTCTTTCCAATTATGTTTTATGATCTAAAAATACTGGTATTTTTATTACTGTTTGAGCGATCCTCTATAAAAGCAATCTTTTCCATTAAAACTTATTTGCCAAGGGTTAAAGAATGGCGAAAAATAATTATGTCGCATAAAAAAGTAAAATCGCATCAGATTTTGAATTGGTTCAATATAAACCGCTCCCTACAATGCATAAATTTCGTCAAATGAGCCTGCGCGGCAATGAAAAGCCCCTATTCAATTTATAATATGATCGGAAACCAGACCTCTGGATTATTTTCACTGTATATTTTTATAGTGAGAGTTAATTTCTGTATGAGCACAATTTCAAGTAAAAATCTAAAGGAAGATAATGGTAAACAACCTTTTTCCTGTAATTAAGGGGAACCACTGCCCACAATGTCAAGATTTAAACTTCATTCCTCAGCGAGTTTATGGGGAATATAAAATTATAAAATGCTCTTCTTGTGGCCTGGTATATGCCTGGCCAAGGGAAGTTCCGCAAGAACTGTATGACAACGCTTACGATCAAAATGGGCAGTACTCGGAATATATTTCTCTGGTATCTGCGTCTGAAAGCGGAAATTTTCATTTAACCTGGGCAATGAGACGATTTCTACATACGTATCCTGCGAGAGGAAATCTGCTTGACATTGGCTGCTCAACCGGAACTTTTCTGAAGGCGTCCCAAGAGAAAGGCTGGAGGGTGGATGGAATTGAAATTTCCGAACGCGCAGCCAGTATTAGCAAAAAATTAACCGGCGCGGATATATTTACCGGCACGCTAGTGATTACCCCCCGGGCAAGGAATTTGAAGCAGTAACTGCCTGGGAAGTGTTGGAGCACATCCCGGACCCCTTATTTTTTCTACACAAAGTATTTGCTTTACTTAAAAAAGGCGGCATTATCGGCATGTCCGTACCAAATTGGTCCAGTCCATGGATGAGAAATTCTAAGAAGATCAGCATTGGCCGCCGTTCCATTTGACGTTTTGGAACCCATTAACATTGAAATCCCTCCTGGCTACCATAGGATTTGAAAATATAGAAGTCTCCGAAAAACCATTTGCGTGGGAAGAAGAGGTAGGTCGTTGGAAATGGCCCTATTTACCAATTTCTTTATTTCGAAGTGTTCTTCTTCATCAAAAAGGGATGCATTTATTCGTTAAGGGCGAAAAAACATCATGAGGCCTGCTTTTGTTACAACTTTTTGCCCCCATCATCGCAAGAAGACTTTTGAACTAATCAGTGATCATTTTCCTCAAATTATATTTTTCTTTTTTCTCTGCAGGCGATGAATGGTATTGGCAGCAAGCGCATGGGGTAAAATCCGGAAAATTCCGATTTCGTTATTTGCCCGGTTTCAGACTCGGAAAAACCCGAATTACCCCCAGCCTGCCCTGGGCACTGTGGCATGGAAATTACGATCTGTATATCAAATGCATAAACGGCAAATTTGCTCTGCCAATCACGTATTTGATTGCAAGAATCAGGCGAAAACCTTTCATTCTTTGGACCGGGATCTGGATGCGATTGGCCACCAGCACTCACCGATTTTTGTTCCCATTTACCCGCTATATTTACCGGCATTCCGATGCGATCGTTACCTATGGCGACCACGTGAAACGGTACCTGGTTTCAGAAGGGATATCAGCCGAGAAAATATTCAATACAACCCATGCGGTCGATAACGAGGCGTATCAGCAAGTGGTGCCACTACAAGAACTGTTAAAAATAAAAAAAGAAAATAACATTGATCCAGACGCAAAAATAGTTTTATTTTTAGGCCGTCTGGAAGAAATCAAAGGGATAGAATATTTACTGCGGGCTTTTTCTAAATTGTCTCATCCAAAAACAATCCTGGTGATTGCGGGGGATGGTTCAATCCTTGAGTCGTTGAAAAATTTATCCAAAAATGAAAACATTCAGGATCGGGTTCGATTTGTTGGCTATATAAACACTGAGAACAGCCTGCCTTATTATGCGATGGCAGATGTGTTTGTGCTTCCGTCCGTGACGGTACCCTCAGGAAAAGAAACTTGGGGGCTGGTGGTCAATGAGGCCTTCAACCAGGGCGTCCCGGTCGTTGCAACCGATGCGGTGGGAGCGGCGGCGGGCGGGCTGGTGGAGGATGGGGTGAATGGATTTATTGTGCCCGAAAGGGACCCCGAGGCATTAGCCGGAGCGCTGCGAAAAATCCTGGATAACCCTGACCTGCGTGCTGAAATGTCCAGGAATGCTCGCCAAAAGATCGACGCCTGGGATAATGAGCATATGGTGCTGGGTTTTCGCCAGGCGATCGATTATGTGCTGGAAAAAAGAAAAAAGTGACCATAGTTCCCCTGCTTTCTCGCTGCAACATTTTGGGGGTGCAGGTCAGCGCCATTAATATGGCCATGGCGCTTCAAACTATACGGGGCTGGATTGAGGGAAAAACGAAGCACTATATCTGTGTGACGCCTGCTCATTCGATCATGGATGCGCACAACGACCCGGGTTTTAAAGAAATCCTCAATCAAAGCGGTCTGACCACCCCGGATGGCATGGCGGTGGTCTGGTTATTAAAATTTCACGGTTTTGATCATGTCAGCCGGGTGTATGGACCCGATTTAATGCTGGCTGTTTGCCAGGCATCGGTTGAGCGGGGTTGGTCGCATTATTTTTACGGCGGGGCGCCGGGTGTAGGCGATCAGCTTGCCAGGGTGCTGGAATCTAAATTCCCGGGTTTGCAGATAAAAGGCATTTACTCACCTCCGTTCACAGCGTTGACACCCGAAGAAGATCGCCTGATTATCGATCAAATCAACCAGGCCGGCGCAGATATTGTTTGGGTGGGAATCAGTTCGCCCAAACAAGAAAAATGGATGGCTGATCATAGGGATCAAATTGATTCCCCGGTGTTGATTGGGGTGGGGGCCGCTTTTGATTTTCTGTCTGGTAATAAACGCCAGGCACCCAAATGGATTCAAAAAAGTGGATTTGAGTGGTTATTCAGATTCATCCAGGAGCCAACAAGGCTGTGGAAGCGATACATTCAATATCCAAAATTTATTTTTCTAAATATTGGACAAATTCTTGGATTGGTTAAGTTCGATTAATAGACCAGGTGGGTTGATAAATCAGGCTGGTAATAAAATCTTGGGGAAAATAGGGATAAACCAATGGATTTAAGCAATTCTATAAATAACGATCAAATGCCAAAATATCATTTGAAAGCTATTAGTAGAATTATCGTTTTAATCAGCCTGCTGGTTGGAGTAGTGTATCGCATTTATTTGGCGGTCAATCGTGATTTATGGTATGACGAGCTGGTAATTTGGGAAATATCCCACGGCACTATTGGAGATGTAATCAAAAGGCATTGGAATTTTAATTCGGCGCCGCCATTATTTGTATTTCTTATTAAATTTGTGGAAATATTTGCGGGTGAATCAGAAATTTCATTGCGTATGATCCCCCTACTGGCTGGAATCGCATCTCTAGCAGCTATTTATTTTTGTACGAAGAAACTATTTTCAGCTCAAACAGCCTTTATCAGTGTGTTGATCCTATCTTTGAATTATGTGCAGGCCGAGTATTCTTGGGATTTACGAGAGTATTCGCTGGTTTTTATCCTTTGCTTATTATTGTTAATCAGCTATCAAAGGTATCGCGATAAAGGAAATTTAAAATCGCTGATCTTGTTTCTTTTTATCTTTGTCATTTCATTGTGGACACAGTATGGATTGTATATTGTGCTTTTAAATTTTGTGGTTGTTTACTTCTTTTTGCCATTCATCCTGAAGCCGTCTAAAAAGAATATGTATCCCTTGGCGATGATTGCCATCCTTACGATCATCAATGTTGCTCTAATATATTTCTTGGTGCTCAAGTATCAATTACGATCAGGATTTGGCGCATTATATTTGTCAAATTATTATCTAAGTACCCAGGGTGGTTTGGTAAATGGAATCGCCGGTTTAATAAAAAATACGACGGGAGTGCTTGTTTATTCTAACGGCAACATATGGGGTGGGATCATCATAGGCATTTTCCTTTTGATAGGAATCGTGGCGATTTTTCGAAAACAAGATAATTTTCCCCAGAAACAACTTTTGTTATTTACAGGTCTGCTAGTTGCGTCCGTTTTCGTTTTGGCAATCCTGAGGTTGTATCCATACGGAGGGATTCGCCAAGATATTTTCTTTTATCCATTCATCCTCATTCTGGCCAGTGAAGGATTTTCATTCCTGTTAAGTCAAAAATTCCTCTGGAAGATACTGGCTGTAATTGGCCTTGGACTGCTGTCCATTAATTTCTTTATACTATTGTCATCCAGGGTTGAAATTGTTCCCAATGAACAATTTTCAAAAGTAATACAATACCTGAGCGCCGCTCGAACAAATGAGCAAAATATTTTCGTGCCCTGGAGCACGATTATTCCATTTGAATACTACGGCTCATTAAAGGGAGAAGGGGTTTATATGGGGGCTGAATCAACAGCCATTGACTTAAGCCAATTAGACGAATGCATCCAAAATAGCCAGGTGGGATGTTGGTTTGTTTATTCACACTGTCCATACTGTGAACAATTCATCGCAGAACCGTCTTTGACCTATAAAATATTGGAGAGCTACCAGATTGACAATAAGTTGTCTGGAACCTTTCTGGTAGCCCATAACGATCTTGAACCAACGCAAACTATGCTTATTGATGGGAAAAATGGCGCCGGCGGTTTTTCAAAAGTTCCATCCAATAATACTAATTGTGCTTTTGCAGCAACGGAAGCATCGCAGCTGAGGATGTCTTATCAGAATCAAGCTGGGGTCAGAGATTTATGCACGTATAGTTATTTCTTCACAGAGCCGTTAAACAATATTGTGTCGTTTGTAATTAGCGCAGAAATACCGGTAGGCGTATATTTCACCGTTGATATCAATATCGATGGCAAGGTAATCAGCCCAAGGTATCTAAATTATTACAAGGGAAAAGGGAAATCAGAGGAAATCAGCATTCCAATCCCTGCCGGCGAATTTAAAGGATTTTGGATTTCTATATCCGAGCCCCCTGGATTTAATGACAAACCGGAGCAGGTGAGTGTGGATATCGATCACATCGCCATAGGTCTTACCAATCCACATTGATTTTCAAGCCAATTAAGGCCCTTATTTTTTTGGGGGATCAACCCTATCCGTTGAAGCCAGGTGCGCCTGACCTCAACGGATAGGGTGTTGAAAAAGTGAATGGGGGCTTTCAAATGATGGCCCCACAGATGGATGCGGTTAGTTGCCGTTAGATGCAAACTTAGTTGCCAATGGTGGCAAACCAGGCGCCGCCGGGGCTGGTGAGGAATACCAGGGGGGCGATGCAGGGTTTGGGCAGGGCCAGGCGCGTTTCGATTTTGGCGTTGCCGCCGCCGGCAGATGCCGCGCCAAGGGTGGCGTTGACCAGCGGCGACGAGACGTTGACCACCACGGCCGCGCCGTTGGCGTCGATGCTCTGGCAGCTTACGATAGCTTTGAATTGGGCCACGGTATTGGTGCCGGCCAGCCCGCGGGCGATGGTGTCGGGATCGTTGGGGTCAAAGACCACCCCGCTGACCTTCATCTCCAGTTTCCCATTGGTGCTCAACTCGCCTTCGCCCGAGCCGATCACCCACGGCAGGCCGCCGCCATTGATCCCGCGGATGGGGTTGGTCGCGCCGATGTAGGCCCGGGGTACACCGATCATGCTTTCCCATTCGAGCAATTTTGAAATCGCCTTTGGCTTTAACTGTGGTGGCCAGCGGCGCAGCAAACAACAAGGCCAGCAAGACAAGCACGCCCAGGATGGAATACGTCTTTTTCATACAACCTCCAGTAAGTTGAAAAACGGATGGAAACGTCTATCCATCCATACGCATGGAGGGTAAATTTGGATTTATTTCGTGTGATTTGTTCAGGGACGCGCCTGAAGCAGGCGGCGGTGATGTCTGACCAGCTGCGGCGATGATTTGCTATTGGACAGGCTTTTGTGAGGTGGTCGGGGGTTATGCGCGGTTAAACCTGGGCGGCGCAGGGTTATCTCATCCCTGCGCCGCCCAGGTAGTTGTGATTCGACCGCCGGCGCTCAGCGCGCCAGCATGCGCGCCATCTGGAAGCTTTCCTGGCTGATGGAACGCTGGCGCGAGGTGACCGTGGATAAGGGCACCGGGACGATCTCGCGGCCGTCCAGGCCGGTCATCACCCCGGTCTGCCCGCTGAGCAGGAACTCGACCGCCTTGACCCCAAAACGGGTGGCCAGCAGGCGGTCGAAAGCGGTGGGTTTGCCGCCGCGCTGCACGTGCCCGAGCACGGTGACCCGCGTGTGAAAGCCCAGGTTCATTTCCACCAGCTTGCCGGCCATCTCGGTGGCGCTGAGCTTGGCCCCCTCGGCGATGACGATGATACAGTGCGTCTTGCCGCGTTTGTAAGATTCTTCGATGGCCTGGGCCACCTCTTCAAAAGGCGTCTCGAACTCCGGGATGATCACCATCTCGGCGCCCGAGATGATGCCGGCCTGCACCGCCAGGTAGCCGCAGCTGCGCCCCATGGTCTCGACCAGGAAGGCGCGGTTGTGGGATGAGGCCGTGTCGCGCAGTTTATCGATGGCATCCACGATGGTGTTGAGGGCAGTATCGACGCCGATACACATATCGGTGCCGTATATGTCGTTGTCAATCGAAGCGGGGATGCCCACCACGGGAACGCCCTGCTCGACCAGCTTCATTCCGCCGTTGAGCGAGCCGTCGCCGCCCAGGATCACCAGGGCGTCGATATCGGCGTTGTTGATGTTGCGGATGGCCTTGCGCTGCCCCTCGGGGGTCTTGAATTCCAGGCTGCGCGCGGTGCGCAGGATGGTCCCGCCGCGCTGGAGGATGCCGCCCACATCCCGAGCGCCCATTTCTTTAAACCGACCGACCAACAGGCCCTCGTAACCGTCTTCAATGCCCAGAACGCGCAGGTTATTGGCCAGCCCGGTGCGCACCACCGCACGAATGCCCGGGTTCATCCCCGGTGAATCGCCGCCAGAAGACATAACGCCAATCGTTCGGATGGTTGACCTTGACATTGAGTTTCCCTTGCCTTTTCCTGAACGAATAAATTTTTTGGAACGATCAATGAATGCGGATGGGCTCGATACGGATGTTTTCTTCGCCCACCAGTTCGACCAGCTTTTGCAGCAGCGGGGTGGCGATGCCGGTCGAATTGCTGGGGAATTCTAACTGATAATAGCGCGATCCTTCGAAAATCTGGAAGGAAAAGCGGTCGGTGCCGGGGAAGGAAATCAACACGCCGTGAGCGCGGCGGATGCGGCGCACATCACGCTGGCGGTCGCCGGTGGAGTGCAGCAGGATGATGACCATGCGCGGCTCGCTGCTCTCCTGGGCGGCGCTTTGCAGCAGGGGGGTGATGATGAAGGGCGCCGGGGTGATGCGCAGCGGGGGGACGATCTCGTCGCTCAGCGCGGGCGTGGTTTTCTTTTCGCGGGCGGGCGGCGGCGCGCTTTCTTGGGGCGCGGGGGCGGGCCTGGGGGTGTCTCCGCTCGGCGGGCGCGGCGGCGCGGCGGCCAGCGGGGGCGGGTTGGATGGGCCGGCCTGGCGTTCGGGCACGGGCGCCGGAGCCTGGCTGCGCGCGGCGGGGATTTCACCAAAGCCCCAATCGCTGGGTTCTTCCGGAGGCTGAAGCCCACCGGAGGTTTCATCGGGCGCTGGGGTCGGCTGGGCAGCCGGGTGCGGCTCGCCAGCCGGGTGCGGCTCGCCAGCCGGAATGGGCTTGGGCGGGTGGGCGGGGAGGGCTTCGGCGATGCGCCGCGCCTCGGCCGGCGCCGGCACGTACACGGCGTCTTCGTCGTCGCCGGGCAGCAGCATTTCGCCCAGGCCGAAATCGCCTTCGCCGCCGAATACACCCGGCTCATCGCCAGCGGCGGCGGCCTCTTCCATAGGCACCTCGACCAGGCGGTCGACCAGCACTTTGGGGTCGCTGCCCTCGCTGTCGATCTTGCCTTCGGCAATCAGCACCGCGTCCATCTGCACCAGGCTGTGATACTGGTCCCAGGTTTTGGGGAAGACCACCAGCTCGACGCTGCCCTGGATATCTTCGAGGGTGATAAAGCCCATGGCGTTGCCGTTTTTGGTCTGGTGATTGCGGAACTTGGTCACCAACCCGGCTACGGTGACCTTGCCGCGGTTGTGGACTTCGTGAAGCTGGCCGGAAAAGTGCGAGATTTTCCGGCGCAGGTAGGTCTGGTAGGGGCTGAGCGGGTGGTCGGAGACGTACAGCCCGATCAACTCGCGCTCCCATTCCAACTGCTCGCGCATGTCGATGCTGGGGGCAAAGGGCAGATCGATGCTGTCTTCGACCCCGGCGATGCTGCCAAAGAAGCTGAGCTGGCCGCTCTGCGCCGCGCGGAAATGGCTGGTGCTGACCGAGAGGATGCGGTCGAGGGCTTCGAGCAGGGCGCTGCGCCCGCCGTAGTTGTCGAGCGCGCCGACCTTGATCAGGCATTCCAGCGGGCGTTTGCCCACCGTGCGCAGATCCACCCGCGAGGCGAAGTCGTTGAGGTTTTCAAAGGCGCCGCTCTCATCGCGGGCCTGGATGATCAGGTTGACCGGGGCCGGCCCGACGTTCTTGATCGCGCCCAGGCCGAAGCGAATGGCGCATTTGCCGTCCGGCAGGTCTTCGATGGTGAAATCGTAGCCGCTGACGTTGATGTCGGGCGGCAGCACCTCGATGCCCATGCTGCGGCAGTCGGCGGCGTAGAAGGCCACCTTGGCGGCGTCATTTTTGGAGGCCGAGAGCAGGGCGGTCATGTACTCGGCGGTGTAGTGCGTTTTGAGATAGGCAGTCTCGACCGCGATGACGCCATAATCGGCGGCGTGGGCCTTGGGGAAGCCGTAGCGGGCGAAATTTTCCCAGTCGTCGAAGATGGCCGTGGCGGTCTCGCTGGGGATGCCGGCCTTTTGCGCGCCGTCGATGAACTTGTGGCGGTGCTTCTGGAGCACATCCGCCTTTCTTCTTGGCGATGGATTTGCGCAGCTCGTCGGCTTCCGAAGCGGTGTAGCCGGCCATGTTGATCGCGGCGCGCATGATCTGTTCCTGGTAGACGGGGATGCCGAAGGTCTCCTGGAAGATGGGCTCCATCTGCGGGTGGCGGTACTCGACCGGTTCCTCGCCGTGCATGCGCTTGATGTAGGTGGGGATGAATTCCAACGGGCCGGGGCGATAGAGCGCCACCATGGCGATGACGTTATCCAGGTTGCGCGGGCGCATCTGCACCAGGAAGCGGGTCATGCCGCTGCCTTCCAGTTGGAAGACGCCGGCGGTGTGGCCCTTGCTGAGAAAATCGAAGGTCTCGGCGTCATCCACCGGGATGTTGTCCAGGTTTAGTTTGAGATGGTGGCGCTGCTCGATCAGGTCGCAGGCGCGCTGCATGATGGTCAGGGTGGCCAGCCCGAGGAAGTCGACCTTGAGCAGGCCGAGCTACTCGATGATCGACATCTCGAACTGGGTGACGGCCTTGATCGGCGAGCTATCATCCGAGTTGCCGGTAGGGCGGTTGAGCGGCATGTATGAGATGACCGGCTCGTCGGAGATCACCACCCCCGCGGCGTGCGTGCCGGCGTTGCGCACCACCCCTTCCATGCTGCGCGGCGGTGTCGATCAACTCTTTGAGGTAAGGCGCTCTCGTCGTAGGTTTTCTTCAGGTCGGGCACCTGCTCGAGGGCATCCTGGATGCTGACCGCCTTGCCGGGCACGTTGGGGATCAGCTTGCTGACCCGGTCGACCTCGGCCAGGGGAATATCCATCACCCGCCCGACGTCGCGGATGGCGGCGCGCGCGCCCAGGGTGCCAAAGGTGATGATCTGGGCGACGCTTGTCCTGGCCGTATTTTTCGGCGGTGTACTGCATCAGTTCGGGGCGGCGGTCGTCCTGGAAGTCCAGGTCGATATCGGGCATGGAGATGCGGCCCGGGTTGAGGAAGCGCTCGAAGATCAGCCCGTGCACCAGGGGTTCGATCAGGGTGATATCCAGGGTATAGGCCACCATCGAGCCGGCGCGCCGAGCCGCGCGCGTTGTACCAGATGCCGCGCCGGCTGGCCTCGCGGCACAGGTCCCAAACGATGAGGAAGTAGGCGTCGAAGCCCATCTGGTGGATGATGCCCAGCTCGTATTCCAGGCGCTCGCGCACCGGCGGCGTCGCCGGCGCGCTCGCCGTAGCGGCGCTGCAGGCCGTCCTCGCAAAGCTCGCGCAGGTAGGTCTCGGCGGTGTGGCCTTCGGGGACGGGGAAGCGCGGCAGGTGGTAGCCCTTGTTGGAGAGATCCACGTTGCAGCGTCTCGGCGACCAGCAGGGTGTTGCTGAGCGACTCGGGCACCTCGGCGAACAGGCGGCCCATCTCTTCGGGCGAGCGCAGGTAGAAACTTTCCACGCTCATCTTGAAGCGGTTGGGGTCGGTGATCAGCTTGCCGGTCTGGATGCACAGCAGAATGTCCTGCAGGCGGGCGTCCTCGGGGTTGATGTAGTGGGTGTCGTTGGTGGCGATGTAGCGGGCGTTGTAGCGCTTGCCCAGCTGCATCAGGCCGCGGTTCAGCTCGTGCAGTTCGGGGATCTCGTGTTCTTGCAGTTCGAAGAAGAAATTGTCGCGCCCGAAGACCTCGTAATACCAATCCAATCAGTTTCGCGGCCGTCATCGGGGCCTTTTTCGCGGATGGCGCGGGGCACTTCCGCCGACATGCAGCCGGTGGTGCAGATCAGGCCTTCGCTGTGGGCGGCGAGGAAGTCGTGGTCGATGCGCGGGTAGTAGTAAAAGCCGTCGAGCTGCGCGGCGGAGGCGATTTTGAGCAGGTTCTGGTAGCCAACCTGGTTCTCGGCCAGCAGCAGCAGGTGGTGCGAATGCTTGTCGAGCTTGGCGTCTTTGTCTTTCATCCCGCGCGCCGCCATGTAGGCCTCGATGCCGATGATCGGTTTGACTTCGGCGGCCCGGGCGGCGTTGAAGAACTCGATCACCCCATACATGCTGCCGTGGTCGGTGATGGCGACCGCGGGCATGCCCAGTTGTTTGGCGCGGGCGACCAGCTTCTTGGGGTCCGAGAAGCCGTCGAGCAGCGAGTACTGGGTGTGGACATGCAGGTGGACAAAAGACATAAGCGCTGGCTGTGCTCCGTTTGGGTTTGGGCGGCAGGAAAAAAACCGCTGGATTTATTATAGCAACTTTGTTCGCCTATCAGGCTTAAGATATCGTTGCAGCCGCAATTTGCTCCGCGCGGCGCGGCGGCTGGTGGAAAATTATACCCGCGCAGCGGCTGGAGACCCCAAACTCTAATGCAAATCGCATAAAAATATCCGGCTCCAAGCCGCGCGCTTTTATCGCCGGAATCGGCCCGGCTGGGGTAAACTTGAGCGATGAACCGTGATTTTCCCCTGCCGCGCTGGCTGCTGGGAACCTTCGCCGCGATCCTCTGCCTGTTTTTTGGCGAGGTGTATGCCGCCCAAATCCTGGGGATGCTGGGTATCTACCGCGCCTGGAGCGTTCTCCCGCTCAGCCTGCTGTTGGCGGCGGGGGCAGGTTGGGTCTACTGGCGCTGGGGCGGGCGCGATTTTGCGGATTCCTTCGCGGAAGAGACCTCTCTGCCGGGGCGTTTGAACGGGCTGTTCTACGCGCTGGGGGTGGGGCTGTTCCTGCTGCTGGTGGTGTACCCGCTGGCCGCCTGGCCCTATTCGCCGGTCAGCGAGACCCTGCACTGGGACGCGGGTGCGTATCACTTCCCCAAGGCGGTCGAGCTATACAAAACCGGCAACGTCTGGGACCTGACCATCCCCTACGGCGAGTTCCCCTTTGGCTATGAATCGCTGCTGGCTTTCACCCTGCTGCTGGCCGGCAAGGAGACCTTCTTTGGCAGCCTGCACGCGCTGATCGCGGTGATGGCCCTGCTGGCAGCCTGGCTGCTGGCGCGGCGCTATACCCGTCTGCCGGGCGGGCTGCTTTTGTTTGGGCTATGCCTGGCATTTCTCAGCGAGCTGTACGTGGTCAAAGGCAACCCCTTTTACATCCTGCTCGACCAGGTCTATATGATCGGCAAGAATGACCTGTTTCTGGCGGTGGGTGTGCTGGCGGCCCTGGTGCACGCCCCCGTCGGGCGGCAGGGGGGCGGGGCAGCGGCGCACCGCGCGCACCTGCCGGGGCTGACCTATGCCACCCTGCTGGTGCTGGCTTCCAAGCCGGCGGGCATGTTCGTGGTGGCGCCGCTGTGGCTGCCGCTGCTGTGGAGCTGGTGGCAGGGCTGGCGCCAGGCGGGGCGCTTCCCGGCCCGCGAAGTGGCATTCGCCGCAGCGCTGATCCTGCCGGGGGGCATGTGGATTGTGCGCAACCTGCTGATCATCCACACCATTTTCCCCGAGGGGGTGTGGGTGATGAACCAGTGGAGCATCGCCAACAACCTGACCAACCCCTTCTTCTACGCCCATCTGCCGCGCAACTTCATCTTCCTGCTGGGGGTGCTGGCTTTGGCGCTGGTCTCGTTTGCCTGGCGGCGCAGGCCGGGCTGGCGGGTGATGCTGAGCTTTGTCCTGCTGCTGGTGGCCTTTATCTTCACCCCCGAATCGGGTTTCCAGAAAACCACCCAAGAGCCCACCCGGGTGGCCTGGCGCCTGGGGGTGGCGCTGGTGGTCTATGAGCTGGTGGTGCTGGGGGTAATCTTTGAAGGGGCGATCCAACGCGGGCTGGACTGGCTGCGCGGGCGGCGTGCGGCCTGGATCGGGCTGGTGGGCCTGGCCCTGCTGGGCAGCCTGGGGGTGGTGTGGGGCTCGCGCGGGCAGCTTGTGCTCAACCCGGAAAACGACATCGTCCTGCGGGATGAGTTCCGCGAGGCGGTGGGGGTGGACGGCTATCACAGCCCTTACGATTTCGTCCAGCGCAACATCCACAACAGCATCGTGGAGATCAACGGCGGGGTGTTTTACTACATCTACGGGCCGGGCTACAGCAACCGTCCGACCAAGGGCCAGTACCCGCTGGGGCGCGCCAACATGCTCCCGCAGCTCGATCCGCAGTATTATGTGGTCATCCCGCATGGGGATGCCTTCCCTACCAGCCCCGCATGGGACGCAAAGTGGAAGCTGATCTACCAGGATGCCCAGGGGTTGGTGTTCGAAAGAAGGTAAGGAAGGGGGCGAGAAGGTGGGCGCGAGCGGGAATGTGGTCAGCACAACGCTGTACAAGCCATGGGGGGAGACAAGATATTCCAGTGGAGCGGCTTCGACGGACTACAAATACACCGGCCAGCTGCAAGTTGATATCGGGATCTATTACTATGGGGCGAGATTTTACGACCCTTGATTGGACGATTCATTTCCGCGGATGGTATCATCCCTGCGGTGGCGGGAAATCCAATGGCATTCGATCGATATGCATATGTTTTAAACTCGCCGATCATGTATATCGATCCTTTGGGTTATACTCCTGTATGTGGTCAAAAAAACTCCGACCCAGAGTGCGCCATTATCGAACACGCTAAAGGGAAAGTATCAAATTCTGACCTTTATACCATATTACAAAAAATTGGTTTCTTTCCTGGAATAGATATTAAGAATATTCCCAATCCCGAAGGGCGGACGGAGAAAATTTTAAACAGACACCATTAGGTTTTATTTAGCACTGCGTCGCGTTGTTTTTGGGAAAGAGGGATGGAAGTTCGTCAATTCTTCCGGGAAGGTGGCGGATGTTGTTGTGGCCTCTACCATTATTCAAGGAGAATTTGGTACCAAAACGGGCAGAACATTCGATGAAGCATTAGAAGCTTTATCAAACCAATATTATTCTGTTGGTAAGCCCCCAGGAAACATGCTTTGCTATGGAGCCTGTACAATTGAGACTCAAATAGCTTGGCTATCGGATCAGGAGTTTGCTCGAAACGAAGCTAAATTCTTCGAAATTATCACGAATGGTCATTGGGCTGACCAGCTTGCTTATGCACAATTGGCAACACAACCAGGAGGATTTCAAATAGGAGAGGATGCTTCGTTGGGTTGGGGAGATGTCACGGAAGAAGAATTACTTGGATATTTCATTGTTGATAAAACGGGATCAGTCTACGGAGGAAAGGCATGGTTCATTGTTCACGCAGGCCATAGGAAACCATAAAATATGCGCACCCAATTTTAAAGCAATTCAAGCAGTCATCCTTGTTGTGATGATCACTCTTTTTCTTTCAGCCTGTGCGAGCGCAGAAAGAACACCTGTGGCCTTCACAGCTATACCGATCACGAGTAGCCAACTGCCGTTGATAACACCTTTCATTACACAGACTAGCACCATAATTTCAACTGAGACTTTGTCCCAGAAAACATCTTCACCTTCCATAGCCCCCAATCAACCGACCTCAACAGTACAGCCAGATACTTGTGAGGAGGCTCAACAGCACATTAGTCAGAATGCACCTTTTGATTTTCCCGGAATTATCCTTTACACAGGAACAGATGATCGAGGTGTTTTTGGGCTGAAAGGAAATCCACCGATCAGCCGCCCGATATTAGATTCCAATGCGGAATATCATATCTTTGGTTTTTCACCAAACGGGAAATGGCTTTCCTTCACACGAAATCGACAGAGATTTCAAGGGGAATGCGAACCTGGAAAAGGAGCAAATCACAACTATTTCGATCCAAGGTGAAACGGTAAAGTCAGAAGTGGATTTGTCTCTCATAAACCTAAAACCTGATTCTTGGATCTTTCGAGGATACTTCAGGGGTAGTCGTTGGCTTTCAGATCTAAAAGTTTTTACAAATTTATTGCGCAATGATATTGAGTGTTTACGTTGCTTGCCTTATCCGGTGCCTGTTGTTTTCGATCCTTTTACAGGCGAAATATTTGTCACCATGACAACTAAAATGCCGCAATGGGATGGGAAAATTTGAATATTTCTAATGACATAACCCGCGTCACTTACTCAGGAGAAAATGGGGTATATTTACGAGAATTTCCATCTCTCGATCGACTTTTTCTCGATAAAGGTGTAATTGCTACAATGATCGACTGGTACCCAAACAATCAACTGGTTGTTTATGCAAATTCGGAAATCATAGCCTTGCCTACGGAATTCACCATACTCGATCGCGAGGGGAAAAATTTAATCGGATCCCACTCCCTGCCACCACGGATTTGATTTCAGGTATTTCCTGGTCGCCAGACAGCCAAAAATTGGCATTGAACATCAGAACCCAGAATGCAGGCATTATTATGATCTATGACGTGAGTAAAGAAAATTTCATAATACAATGCTCAATTCCGGAACAAACTGATGCTGGGATCAATCCCGTCTGGTCTCCTGATAGCAAAATGGTGGCAATTGGTATGGATGATCAGTTTCGATTATTATTATGGACACAAGCAATAAAGAAATCTTCGTTTCTACAGTTCCCGGAATACCTGTCGCTTGGGCTTTAGATCTCGATTGGAGCAAGTAAAAAACTTTATCAAATCTTTAATATACTTCTCGTAATCCAGTCTGTTTAGTTTAAAGAGATGTTTGTCTTTGGCCGTAGTAAATTAAATTATTGAGCTGAATAGTCAAATCTTGCACAGCTACTACTTCATCGGGCCGGTGCGGGAAGCCCTGGACCTGGCCGGGTGCGGTGCGCGAGGCATCCGGGGCGAGAAGCGTGCTCAGCTACATCGTCACCGACCACCTGGGCTCCACAAATATGATGCTGGACACGAGTGGGATCGTGGCTAGCACCACGCTGTACAAGCCCTGGGGTGAGACAAGATACACCAGCGGAGCGGGATTCTACCATCCCGATGTCTGGCTGGGACAATATGATCTTTTGCAAAACAATACAGATAAAATCCAAACCGCCTGTCAATCGGCGCGAAGGCCGGGACGAGATGGTATTTAGTGAAACCAAAGATCAACTTTTCAGAAAGGTTGCGGCATGGGTATTCTTTCGCAAAGTGTTCACGTGGGCTTGTTTGTTGAAAATGTAGAAAAGATGGTGCGTTTTTATCGGGATATATTGGGTTTTGAAACAGATTGGGATGGCGGACCCTATGCCAGTTTCAAAGTAAGCGATGGTGGATTATTTATGTTCGACAGGCGGCAATTTGCTGAATCGATGAATCAACCATATTTATCTCCTCAAGGCTTTAATCAGACCATGGAAATAGGGATCGCCGTACCAGGCAAAGCGGATGTCGATACGGAATACTCCAGATTAATGGCCCTGGGTGTTCACGCTGTGCAAGAACCAAAAACACAACCCTGGGGTCAAAGGACATTTTGGATCGCAGATCCTGAAGGCAACTATATCGAAGTGGGCTCGTTTAATGATTGACTTTTGAAAATGGCGGATGCCTGACCACCCAATCCCCCGGGATTGATTCCTGGTGGAAACGATGCTGCCAGGTGAGACCGCTGCTCAAGCATTGAGGAATTGTCCCTCTTCCCCGGTGTGAAAGGACGCTCTCAGCGCCGCCCCGACCTTAAAATTTGGAGCAATTTGCCCGTTTGAGGCCGATTCGGCTGGAAACGCGGATTTTTTCATGTACCATTAACCTATCGAACCATTTCAACACCTTTGGAGGTAATTGTGGACTATCGCAGATTGGGGAATTCGGGTCTAAAAGTGGCGCGGCTGTGCCTGGGCACCATGCAGTGGGGCTGGACGGCCGACGAGACGGCCGCCTTTACCGTGATGGACGCTTACGAGCAGGCGGGCGGCAACTTCATCGACACCGCGGACATCTATTCGGCCTGGGCGCCGGGCAACCCCGGCGGGGTGAGCGAAGAAATCATCGGGCGCTGGATGAAGGCGCGCGGCAACCGCCACACAATTGTGCTGGCGACCAAGTTTAACGGGCGGCTGTGGCCCGGCCCCAACGGCGACGGCTTGAGCCGCGGGCACGTGATGAAGGCGGTGGATGACAGCCTGCGCCGCCTGCAAACCGATTTTATCGACCTGTACCAGACTCACTGGCCGCATTACGATACCCCCCAGGAAGAGACCCTGCGCGCGCTGGATGACCTGGTCAAGATGGGCAAGGTGCGCTACCTGGGCTGCTCGAACGAGCCCGCCTGGCGCCTGATGAAGGCCATGTGGTTGAGCGACAAGTACAACCTCAACCGCATGATCAGCCTGCAGCCGCCCTACAGCCTGGTGCGCCGCGCCGATTTTGAGCGCGAGACCGAAGCCGTCTGCCTGGATCAGGGCATCGGGGTGATCCCCTACAGCCCGCTGCAGGGCGGCTTCCTCACCGGCAAGTACCGCCGCGGGCAGGTGCCCAACAGCGAACGCGCCGAGGGGCTAAAACGCTATTTCACCGAGCAGAATTACGCCCTGATCGATCTGCTCGAGCAGCTCGGGCAGCAGTACAACGCCACCGTCACCCAGATGTCGCTGGCCTGGATGCTCCAGCGCCCGGCGGTCAGCGCGCCTATCGTGGGCGCCAACTCGGTCGAGCAGTTGAACGACAGCCTGGGCAGCCTCAACGTCAAGTTGAGCGCCGAGGATGTGAAGGCTATCGACGAAGCCAGCGCCTGGAATAAATAGGCCGGGGAGGCTGCGCACACCCATCAAAAACGGCGGGCTGCCATTTCTGGCGGCCCGCCGCTGTCTGTCAGGAAGGGTCCGAGAGGATCAGGCCAGCTGCAGCACCTGTTTGAGACGCGGCAGGTCAAAATCGACGATGACGGCGCCGTCAATCTCAAAGGTGGGGGTGGACTGGTTGCCGCCGGCCCATTCGCGCACCTGCGCGGCGGCTTTGCGGCTGCGGCTGATATCCACCTCGGTGTAGGGCAGGCCTTGCTGCGCCAGCCAGGCGCGCGCCTGTTTGCAGTCGTCGCACCAGGGCGTGCAGTACATCACGATGCCGCCGTGGGGCAGGGGCGTGTCCTCTTCTTTGGGCTCCACGTAGTGGGCGGCGGCTTCGGGGTCGATGCTGCGCAACACGCGGCGCAGCTCATCGTTATCGGGCTGCAGGGCGATGTCGTGGATGTCGATGTAGCGAATGATGCCATCCCGGTCGAGGACGATGATGGCCCGCTCGGTGGTGCCGTCTTTGCGCAGCACGCCGTAGCAGCGCGCCACTTCGCCGTGCGGCCAGAAATCGGACAGCAGGGGATAGCTGATGCCGCCCAGGCTCTTGGCCCAGGCTTTGAGGCAGGGAACGTGATCGACGCTGATACCCAGAACCTGGGTATTTAATCCCACAAACGAAGCCAGTTCAGCCTCGTATGACGGGATCTGGCTCGTTCATATCGGGGTCCAGGCGAGGGGGAAGAAGGCGAGGACCACGTTTCGCCCGCGCAGATCGCGCAGGTTAACGTCCTGGCCGAGGTGAGAGGGTAGGATAAAATCGGGCGCAGGCTGCCCTACTTGCAACATCATGGTATACCTCCGAGGATGAAATGATTGTACATCAATTCACACAGGCTTGGGGGGATTCAAAAATTACAAATAGCTTGCACAAAAGCCCACTTTTGGGGTTCCCTGCCTGGGCGAGGATCAAGGGGCGGGTGAGTAGGGCAATCGCATCAAAACAGTTTTTCTATAAAATAGTTGTCACCCACCCCTAAATCCCCGCCCTCGAGGGCGGGGACTTTAAGAAGATCCCGAGAAGACTGTATCTGGCGGCACTTATGTGCCGCCAGATACAGTCTTCTCAGAGAAACATATTTTCGCCCCCTCTTCGCGGCGTTTTTTGCCGCGGAGAGGGGGAGTGGAAAAGGGTAGAAAACGCATCTGGCAATTTAGATGCGATTGCCCTGGGCGGGTGAGTATGGCTTTCTCAAGAAAACTTGACAAATTTCAAATTTGAAACCATTCTCCTCCGGCCACAAAGTTTAAAGAGGGAGTTTGAGGGTTCAGACGCCGTTTTACGGCGTCTGAACCCTCAAATCTTTATTTCCCCGCCCCGTTTCGGGGAGGGGTCAGGGGAGGGGCTTGTCTGACAATTTCTTGAGAACCCCATGGGCGGGTGAGGGAGCAAAATGGGATCGGTCGTATAATACGTTATACTTGCAAGCATTCCATGCGCAGTGAGTCCAGCTTTGCCCCAACCTAAGTCATCTAAGCAAGCGCCGTCTGTTGGCATCGTCATCCCGGTTTACAACGAGGAAGAGGCGGTGCGGGCATTTCACGCGCTGCTGTGCGAGAGCATCGACGCGCTGCCGCAGCGTTTCCACATCTACTACATCAACGACGGCTCGAGCGACGGCACCTCGGCGGCGCTGGAGGAAATCCGCGCGGGCGACGAGCGGGTGAGCGTGCTGGAGCTGAGCCGCAACTTTGGCCACCAGGCCGCCCTGACCGCCGGGCTGGACGCGGCCGAAGGCGATTTCGTGATCAGCATGGACGGCGACGGCCAGCACCCGCCGGCGATGATCGCCGAGATGCTGCGCCTGGCCGAGAGCGGCTACGAGGTGGTGCTGACCCAGCGGGCCGAGGGCCAGGCGCTGGGCGGGTTTAAACGCTGGTCATCCGAGCCTGTTTTACCGCATGATCAACCGCGTGGGTGAGACCAACGTGCTGCCGGGCGGGGCCGATTTCCGCCTGCTGGCGCGCAACGCGCTGGACGCGCTGCGCGGGATGCCCGAGTACCACCGCTTTTTGCGCGGGATGGTCTCGTGGATGGGTTTTCGCACGGTGATCCTGCCCTACCGCCAGCCGGAACGCCTGGCGGGCTCATCCAAATACACGGTCAGCAAGATGTTCCGCCTGGCGCGGGATGCGGTCTTTTCATTCTCGCTCATCCCGCTGTACATCGGGCTGTCGATGGGCGCGCTGATGCTGTTCCTGGCGCTGGTCGAGATGGTCTACGTGCTCAGCTTCTGGGTCACCGGCAACCAGTCCGGGCTGGAGCCGGGCTGGAGCTCGCTGATGTTTGTCATCCTGGTGGTCAGCGGGATTTTGATGATCCTGCTGGGTTTCATCGGGGTGTACATCGGTTTCATCTTCCAGGAAGTCAAGGGCCGCCCGGTGTATATCCTGCGCAAGACCTGGGAAGCCGCCCCACCCCCGCCCGCCGGTGAACAGGCGGCCGCCGCGCCGCCGGGGCTGGCCGGGGATTGGGAGGGTGAATGAGGCGAGCGCTCTCCGGGCTGGAGCAGCGCCTGCAACCCTGGCTGACTCCGCTGTTTCTATTGGGCTTATGCCTGCTGGCCTATGGGCTGTGGGCCCCGCGCATGGGCTGGTACTGGGATGATTTTCCCATCGCCTGGATCGCGCGCACCTTTGGCGCAGCCGGGCTGGAGCGTTATTTTTCCACCAACCGCCCAATTTGGGGGCTGATCTACCGCCTGACCACCCCCCTGCTGGGTGCGCACCCGCTGGCCTGGCAGGCCTTCGCCATTTTCTGGCGCTGGATCAGCGCGCTGGCCTTCTGGTGGCTGCTGCGGCTGGTCTGGCCGCAGCGCCGGGATTTTGCCGGCTGGGCGGCGGGATTGTTCGTGGTCTACCCGGGCTTCAGCCAGCAGTTTATCGCCCTGGTCTACAGCCACTTTTTTATCGTCCTGTCTGCCTTTCTCGCCTCGCTGGCGCTGACCATCCTCGCCTTGCGCCGGCCGCGCCTCTTCTGGCCGCTGACCGCTCTGGCGTGGCTGCTGGGTTTGTTTAACCTGCTGTGCATGGAGTATTTTTTCTTCCTGGAACTGGCGCGCCCGCTGCTGGTGTGGATCGTGCTGGGCGAAGCCCGCCTACCCGCGCCGGCCGGGGAACCGGGCTCGGCGGTGCAGGCCTTGCGCAGCGAGTACGGGGCCAACCTGAGCGGCGGCAAGCGCCTGCTGCGCGCGCTGGGGGTCTGGCTGCCTTACGCGGCCAGTCTGGCAGGCGTGATCGTCTGGCGTACCTTTTTCTTTTCTTCGGGGCTGTACCAGCCGGTGTTTACCGCCATGCTGCGCAGCGATCCGCTCGGCGCGCTGCGCTACCTGGGCGCGCGGATGGCCGGGGATGCCTGGCTGGCGGTAGCGCAGGTCTGGCAGAACGCCATGCGCCTGCCGGCCGCCGAGGAACTGACCCCCAACCTGATGCGGGTCTTTTGGGCGGCGGTGGTGAGTACGGTGGGAATGGCCCTGGCCTATGCCTGGCTTGGCCGCAAACCGGCCGGCGAGCAGGCGAAAGGCAGGGGCTGGTTCGGCGGGGCGCTGCTGGTGGGGCTGGCCTGCCTGCTGGTCAGCGGCGCGCCTTTCTGGCTGACCAACCTGCCGCTGCGCTTGAGCTTTCATTTTGACCGCTTCAACCTGGCCTATATGTTTGCCGCGGCGCTGGTGGCGGTGGGGTTGGTCTTCCTGGCGCCCATCCCGCGCTGGCTGCGGGTGATCCCGCTGGCCCTGGCGCTGGGTATGTGCGTGGGCTACCAATACCAGCAGGCGGTGGTCTACATCCGCGATTGGAATGTGCAGCAGCGCATGTTCTGGCAGTTAGCCTGGCGCATGCCGGGTCTGCAGCCGGGCACCATTTTGCTCTCCAATGAGCTGCCGGTCAGGCATTATTCGGATAACTCGCTGACTGCGCCTTTGAACTGGGTCTTCAACCCGCAGAACCGCACCCAGGAGATGGGCTACGCCCTGTTCTACCCCACGGTGCGCACCGGCAACAACCTGCCGGCCCTCGAGCCGGGCCTGCCGGTGGAGCTGGATTACCTGGCGGCCAACTTCCACGGCAGCACCTCGCAGGCGGTGGCCTTTTATTACAACCCGCCCGGCTGCGCGCGCGTGCTCGACCCCGAGGTGGAGCGCGACAACTACAGCCTGCCGCTTTACCTGCGCAAGGCGATGACCCTCTCCAGCACCCGCCCGATTTTGCCGGAGGGTTCCGCCGGCATCCCGCCCGGCGCGCCCGAGCTGCCCGCGCCGCTTTTTGGGGTGCAGAGCCAGACCAGCTGGTGTTATTATTTTGAGAAGGCCGACCTGGCGCGCCAGCAGAAAGATTGGGCCCAGGTGGTGGCGCTCAGCGAGCAGGGTTTCGCCAGCGGAGATTATCCCAACGACCCGGCCGAGCGCCTGCCGGCCATCGAAGGCTATGCCCACCTGGGCGACTGGCAAAACGCGCTGGCGCAGTCGCGCCTGGCCGCCGGGGTAGCCCCGGTGTATGAATTGGTGGTTTGCCGCCTGTGGGAGCGCATCGCGCGCGAAGCCGTCCCGGCAGCCGGCCTGGACGAGGCCGTGGGCAGCATCCGCAGCGAGTACCGCTGCGATCAACCCCGGCAAGAACCAACACCTGATCCAAATTCGGAGGGAAACCCATGAAAGTATTGATTACCGGCGGGCGCCGGTTACATCGGCAGCACGATTTGTTCGGCGTTGGAAGATAACGGGCACACCCCGATCGATCCTCGATTCGCTGGTGACCGGGCGAGGAAGAATTCACCCGCGGGCGCATTTTTTACCACGAGGACATCGCCGATCGCGGCCGCGCTGGCGCGGGTCTTCCGCGAGCACCCCGAGATCCAGGCCACCATCCACTGCGCGGCGCTGATCGTGGTGCCCGATTCGGTGGCGCACCCCTTCGAGTATTACCGCGAGAATGTGGCCAAATCGCTGACTCTTTTCAAGACGCTCAACGACCTGGGCTACGGGCGGGTGGTCTTTAGCTCATCGGCCTCGATTTATGACGTGGTGCCGGGTTTCATGGTCACCGAAAGCGCGCCGCTCAAACCGAGCAGCCCTTACGCGCGCACCAAGTACATGATGGAGATGATCCTGCAGGATTTTTGCGCGGGCCTACGGCATGCAGGGCATCGCGCTGCGCTATTTCAACCCGATTGGGGCCGACCCCAAAATGCGCTCGGGGATCCACGTCAAAAATCCCTCGCATGTGCTGGGCAAAACTGGTCGACACCGCCCAGGGCCGGCTGGAACATTTGAGATCACCGGGGTCGACTGGCCGACCCGCGACGGCACGGGCATCCGCGATTACATCCACGTCTGGGACCTGGCGCAGGCGCACGTGATGGCGGTGGAGCAGTTTGAGCAGGTCTTCACCCGCCTGGATGAGCCCGAATCGCGCTACGCGGTGATCAACCTGGGCACCGGGCGCGGGGTGACGGTGAAGGAATTGGTGACCGCCTTTGAAAATGTCTACGGCCAGGTGATCCACAAGGTGGAGCGCCCGGCCCGGCCGGGCGACGTGGCGGGGGCCTATGCCAACGCCGATACCGCCCGGCGCCTGTTGGGCTGGGAAGCGCGGCTGCCGATCGAGGAGGGCATTGCCGACGCGCTCAAATGGGGCCACGTGCGCACCGAGATCCTCCATTTTGATTGAGGGATGAGAAGCCCGCGGCGGAGGAGTTGAGCCTCATGCTCACAATTGATATAATAGGAGAGTCGCCCACCCCTGACCATCGAACGCCATCGATGGTGTGCAAGAGTGTTTGCATTGGACCTCTGCCGAGTGGACAAAACGAGTAAATTTGTGACCCAAAGACGATTATCAGGTGGGCAACCCGCCGGCGCAGCCCCTGCCAGAAGCGTGTTTCGGCGCTTCAAGGCAGGCGCTCTTGTCTTGTGCGCCTGGCTGCTGCTGGCCGGATTAACCGCGCCGGTCTATTCGCAGTCCGCGGCGCGCCTGGTAGCCGGTGGGATCCAAACCCAAAATTTCCCCGCGATTTATTTCAGCCTGGAAGCCTACGACAACCAGGGCGACTTTATCGACGCCCTGACCCCTGCCGACCTGCAGTTGAGCGAAGATGGGCAGCCGGTGAAGGCCGCTCACCTGGCGGTGGTAGAACCGGGGATCCAATTCAGCGTGGCGATCACCGTCAATGCGCAGCTGGCGTCCTTTGTCGGCGGGCAGCCGCAAATAGAGCAGCTGCGCAGCGTGTTGGTGGATTGGGCCAACGCCCAGCCCGCCCAGGGCAACCTGGATTTCAGCCTGTCCACCAACACCGGGCTGCAAATCATCCGCTCCCGCGACCCGCGCCTGTGGGCGGCCGCCCTGGCCGATATCAAGGCCGACAACCTGTCCACGGATACCACCCTCTTCAGCCTGACGACTGCCCTGGACCTGGCTTCGGACCAGGTAGTCGGTTCGGAAATGAAGCGGGCGATATTGTTCATCACCCCGCCGCTGCCGGCGGCGCAGTTGGCCGGCCTGGATGAGCTCTCCGCCCGCGCCCAACAGGCCGGCGTACAGGTGTTTATCTGGGTGGCGGTCCCCTCTCTGGAAGGCAACCCACCCGACACCGCCGCGCTGCAGTCGCTGGCAGATGCCACCGGCGGGCGGATGACCCTGGTGGCGGGCAAGGAAACTTTTCCCAGCCCCGAGGCCTGGCTGGCGCCGCTGCGCAAGCGCTATGACGTCCAGTACCTGTCCGCGGTAAAAACCAGCGGCGACCACTCCCTGGATGTGAGCCTGGCTGACGGCGGCTCAACTTCACAGGAGCTGAGTTACACCCTGACGATCACTGCCCCCAACCCGATCTTCCTTTCCCCGCCGTCCCAGGTGGAACGCAGTTGGAACCCCTCGGGGGATAGCCAGGAGCTGGCGCTGACCCCAGCGAGCCAGGACCTGGCGATTGTGGTCGAGTTCCCGGACGGGCACACCCGTCCGCTGACCGCTGCCCGGCTGTATCTGGATGGGGTCCTGCTGGTCGAAAACAACAGCCCGCCCTTCGATAAGTTTGCCTGGGATCTGACCCCGCTGATCGATAACGGACCGCACTCCCTGCGGGTGGAAGTGGACGACTCTACTGGGGCTGACCGGGGCGAGTATCGAGACGCCGGTGCAGGTGGTGGTACAGCCGCGGCCCAAGACCAGCCTATTCGAAAGCATCTCGGAGCGCGGGTTGATCGCGGTAGGGGCGGTGCTGCTGGCGGGGATCGTGTTGGGGCTGGTGCTGGTCGGCGAAAACCGGCTGCGCGACCGGCGCAAGCGCGGTGACAAGCGCCGCATGGAAGACCCGGTGACCCAGCCGGTGCCCATCCAGCAGGATAAACAATCCAGCCGGCCGCTGGGCGTGCATGCCAAGCGGGCCGCCAACGAACCCGGAAGCTGGCCCAAGACAACCCCGGTGCCGGCGGTCACGGCCCGCCTGATCCGCGTGACCGAGGATGAGCATGCCGTGCCGGGCAGCCTGATCCCGCTCAACCGTTCGGAGATCACCCTGGGCAGCGATGCGCGCCAGGCGGTGATCCTGGTGGAAGATCCATCTGTGGATAAGCTCCACGCGCGGTTGATGCACAACGACGACGGCGGATTTATCCTCAGCGACGAGCATTCGGTGGCCGGCACCTGGGTGAATTATCAACCGGTGGCGGCCGATGGCGTGCGCCTGGCGCATGAAGATTTGATCCACCTGGGCAGGGTGATGTTCCGCTTTGAATTATCCAACGCGAGCAACGGGCGGCAGGCGCTGGTGGAACCGATCGAGGAAGTAGAATGATCCGCCTGGACCGCAGCAGCATTCCGGTAGTGGCGTTAACCCACACCGGGCGCAAGCGCAAAGAAAACGAAGACCGCTTTGGGGTGTCTTCGTTCCGCTTGAGCCAGGATGGGCCTGAGCCGGTGCTGCTGGCGGTGCTCTCGGATGGAATTGGCGGGCACCGCGCGGGCGAAGTGGCCGCGGAGATGGCGGTGGAGTGGATCAGCCGGGTGGTGGCAGACAGCGACGCGCAGAACCCGGCCGAGATCCTCACCTACGCGATCCAGGCGGCATCCAACGCCATCCGCGACCAGGCGGCTGCCGTGACCGAACAGGCCGGGATGGGGGCCACCTGCGCCTGCGCCTGGATGGTCGGGGAGCGCCTGTACACCGCCACGGTGGGCGATTCGCGGGTGTATCTGGTCCGCGATGGGAAAATACAGCGGCTGAGCACTGATCATACCTGGGTGCAGGAGGCGATCGAGAATGGGCTGCTGCTGCCCGAAGAGGTCAGTGGCCATCCCAACGCGCACATCATCCGCCGCTACCTGGGTTCGCCCACCCCGCCGGATGTGGACCTGCGCATGCGTACCTCGGCCGACGAAAGCAACGAACAGGCCGAAATGAACCAGGGGTTACGGCTCGAAACAGGCGACCGAGTACTGCTGACCAGCGACGGGCTGACCGACCTGGTGAGTGACGCGGAAATTCTCGAACTGTTTCATCGTTTCCCGGGGGAAGAAGCCGCGCGGCTGTTGATCGAACGCGCCAATGTGCGCGGCGGGCATGACAATATCACCCTGGTGACCTTCCAGGCTCCGCCGCCGGCCGTGCTCGCCGGGCGTACGCGCCGATCCTCGGCTGCGGCCTGGCGCTGGGTGGGCATTGGCTGCGCCGGGGTGCTGGCGCTGGCCCTGATCGTGATGGGCGCGGCGGGTGGGTTCTGGTGGCTGCAGGCCGGGCGCCAGGGCAGTGAAACCCCCGAGAGCAGCCCGACCGCCACCCGGCTGATAGCCACAGATGCCACCCTCAACCCGGCCGACCTGCCCCCGGCGACTGAAACGCCGGCGGTTCCCAACCCCACGCTCAACCCGACCGGCACACTGATTGCCATTCCGCAGGGCGGCCCCACCCTGACCCCCTGGCCGACGAATACGGCTGCCGCGCCTTAAAATCCTTTTACTGGCGTTTACTATCGTAGATGGCGAGGACTTTGTCGGCGTAGTAGTAGCCGACGTTGGCCGGGCCGTAGGCGAAAAGGGCGTCACGCACCGAGCCGCGTTTTTGCACCAGACCGGCCAGCATGCGTGTGCCGAAGCTGAGGTTAAAGGCAGGGTCGTATAGTTCGGCCATGCTTGGGCGAGAGGCAAAACAGGGGCCGTTGGCGCACATGAAGCTGGCGGCGATGCCGTCGCTGGGCATGACCTGCATCAGTCCCACCGCGCCGCTGCGCGAATAGGCATTGGGGTTGCCGCCGCTCTCCTGGACGATGAGGGCTGCCACCAGTTGGGGGTCGAGCCCCTGCTCGTTGGCTGAGCGCTCGATTAGATCGCACCACTGCCGCACCGACTGTGGAAAAGCGTCGCTGAGCGAGCAGTTTGTGTCGCTGGAATGCTGGTCGGTCTCTTTGGCAGGTTCAGGTTCAGATGGGGTCTCGGCGGGTTGGTCGGCTCCGCTGGCAACGATGGGAAGCACGGCGGTGTAGGTTTCGCTTTCTACCGACGCCGGTAAAATTTCCTGGGTGGAAGCCAGAACGGCCGCGGGCAGGCTGATCAGGTTGGTGAGTGCGATCAGCACCAACACGCCAACCAGCATTCCGGGGAAAATTGCTTTTTGCACACCGTTCATTGAGTTTGGTCTCACCTTCAATCAGACATTGGATTGTCCTAATTATAGCACTTTTGTTCTAATTTAGAATGAGTGTTCTATAATTGAACCTTAAAATATCCAGCGTGTTCTAATTGTCCAAGGGGAGGAAAAACGCTTCGGGGTCTCAGTCGGCGGCAGTCGGCGGGATGCGGCGCGGCAGTCCAGCCAGCAGAGCCAGCGGCCCGGCCAGGAGCAGCCACATGGCAGCTGCCAGACCGAAGCGCTGCGCGGCCAGCCCCACCCCCAGCGGAATGAGCACCCCAAACCAGCCGGTGATGTTTTTGACGGTCAGTACCGTGCCGCTCTGCCCGGGCATGGCCGAGAATAAACGGCCGGAGAGAATCGCATACCAGCCGGCGTTGAAGAAACCCAGCAGGCCCAGGATGGCAAACTTGAGGATCAGGGGTTGGACGAGCAGAAATGCAGGAAAGAGCACCAATTCGACCAGCACGCTGACGCGCAGGTAGGTCAGCCCGTCCACACGTTCGAGCAGCGGGATGAGCAGCAAATCCCCCAACATGCCCACGCCCGTCCAGATGGCTGCGCCGAGAGCGGCCGTCTCGATGTTCACCCCGACCACGTCCACCAGGTAGAGGGCCAGGTAGCCGTAGAGCACATCCAGCATCAGGTCAGAGAACTCCAGCAGCACCAGCCAGCGCAGCACATCCCGGCGGCGGAGAGCCTGCAAAGCGCGCCGCACCCCCTGGGAGAAGGTCGGCGGGGGCGGTTCCTCCACCATCGCGCCCGGTTCCGCGCTTGTTTCCACCGGCGGGGCGGAGAAGCGCATCCCGCGCGGCAGCATGCGCCAGGCGGCCAGGAGGGTGAGCAGGCTGAACCCGGCCAGCACGGCGAAGAGCCCACGCCAGCCCAACCCGATGGTCGCCGCCAGGCTGAGCGCCAGCGGCCCGACCACCACCCCCAGCGAACCGGCAAAGGTCCAGCGCGCCATGTTTTGGTCGTGACGTTCAGGCTGGACGTCCATCAAGGTGGCCTGTGAGAGGCTGACGAAAGCCCCGGAGGAGGGATTAACAGGCAGCTGGCCAGCAGCAGGAGGAGAAAGCTGGGCGCCTGGCTGACAAAGAGCAGCGCCAGGCTGAAGAAAATGCCCCCACCGAGGATCAGCGCACGGCGGCGGCCGGTATCGCCCAGGATGCCGAAAATGGGTTCGATGGTGTTGCCGACCAGGCCCGGCACGCTCAGCGCCAGGCCGATCTGGACGTAGGTGAGACCTAAATCCGTGCGGATTAACGGCCAGGCGGTTTCGTGGGCGCCATAGACCAGTTCATCCAGGAACTCGATCAACAGGAAAGTGAGGATGATAACGGTCAGACCGGAAACGCGCGGGGGTTTCATCGATTGATCCAGGGTAGGGGGCAGATTGGCCCGGCTCAGCGCGCCGGCCCAGGCTGCGCGGCGAATTCGCGCTCGAGGATGGCGCATACGCATTCGTCAAACCAGGTGTCGTGCAGCCGGCGCACCTCGCGCAGGCGGCCTTCGAGCTGCATGCCCAACCTGGCCATCACCCGCAGGGACGCCTGGTTGTCTGCGTGGCAAAAAGCGACCACCCGGTGAGCCTGCAGCTCGTCGAAGGCATAGCGCAGCACCTCACGAGCCGCCTCGGTGGCGTAGCCCTTGCCGCGCGCCAGGGGATGCAGGGTCCAACCGATTTCGTATTCGCGAATGGCGGCATTGACGCGAGTCAGCGCGATCCAGCCGCGCATCTGGTCATCGGGGCAAACGGTGAGGGCCAGGCGGTAATGGCTGGCGGACGGATTGGGATGGTCGGCGATGAACTGCGCCAGACGCGTGCGCGCCTGCTCTTCGCTGAAGAGGGCGTGTTCGAAGCGTAAAACCTGCGGATCGCTGTCCATTTCGCGCAAAGCAAGGTCATCACTCTGGCGCACTTCGCGCAGTATCAGGCGGGGGGTGGTGAGCTGCATGGAGGAGTATCCTATACCTGGCGGCCCGGCGGCAGGCCGCCGGGCCCATCTGGGGTAGTCCGAAGGGATAGACGCCGACAGGAGAAATTATATATGAATTTTCGCCGGCGAGAAAATTAGTTGAACATTTTTCCGATTAATCGTGTATAATAGCTGTTGTCAGACCTGTGTCCCTAGTTTTTCGAATCCCAGAAAGGAAGTTTTCACATGTCTTTCCACACGATTATTGCTGTTGGCAATCTGGGTCGCGACCCAGAAATGCGCTTCCTGCCCTCCGGGCAGCCGGTCACCAGTTTTTCCATGGCTTCCAGCCGCAGTTACACAAACAGTCAGGGCGAAAAGATCGATGAGACGATCTGGTTCCGCGTGTCGGTCTTTGGCAAAATGGCAGAGACCTGCAACCAATACCTGCACAAGGGCTCGAAAGTGCTGGTGGAGGGCCGCCTGCAGGCCGATAAAAACGGCAGCCCGCGCGTCTGGACGCGCCAGGACGGCACCCCCGGGGCCTCTTTTGAGATCACCGCGGCCACGGTGCGCTTCCTCTCTTCACGCGGCGATGGCAGCGAGGCCGGCGGCGGTGAGATGGGCGGCAGCGAAGACGCCGGGGATATTCCCTTCTAGGCGTGCAGACCCCCATGACCGCATTAGACCGCTTATCTGAAATCACCGAACGTATCCACCAGTCGATGGAAGCGCGCACCCGTGCGCGTGACCAGGCGCTGGCGCAGGCGCGCGTGCTCACCCGCCATGCGGCGCATGCTATCCGCGCGATCCACCGCGAGGAGCGCGAGGCTGCTCACGAGCAGTTGGCTGAGGCGCGCGCCATCGTCAAGGCGCTGCAGACGGACCTGGCGGTCTATCCCGAGCTGTTCTACGCCGGCTACACCCAGGATGCGATCAAAGAATTTGCCGAAGCCAGCATCACCTGTGCGCTGATCGAAAATCAAGATTTGCCCCTGCCCGAAGAACTGGGCGTGGAATATGCCACCTATCTCAATGGTCTGGCGGAGGCAGCCGGTGAACTGCGCCGCCGCTGCCTGGATATTCTGCGCCAGGGGTATTCCGGCGAGGCTGAACGCCTGCTGGCCTGTATGGACGAGATCTTTGGCGTGTTGGTGACGATGGATTATCCCGACGCGGTGACCAACGGCTTGCGCCGCCAGACCGATATTGCGCGCAGCCTGCTGGAGCGCACCCGCGGGGACCTGACGATCAGCATGCGCGAAGAGCACCTCGAAGAGGTGATCCGCAGCGCATCCGAGCAGCTGGGCCGCTCGCTGGCCAACCATGCGGACGATCCGGGCCTCTGAAATCGGCACGTTTCTCTACTGCCGGCGAGCCTGGTGGTACCAGTCGCAAGGGCTGGTTTCTCAAAACAAAAATGAGCTGGCTGGCGGCAGCCAGTTCCATCAGCGGCACGGGCGAACCGTGCTCAGCGCCAGCCTGCTGCGTGCGGCAGGCTGGCTGCTGTTGCTGATAGCAATTGCGGCGCTGGCGGTGGGCATCACCCTGGCGCTTTTGGGTTAAGGCCGCCGGATGAATTGGGTGCTGCCGTTTGCCGGCGTGCTCCTGCTCCTGGCCCTGGTGGTGCTCTGGCTGGCGCGCCGCCAGCAAAAAGAAAGCGGTCTGCCGGCCGGGCGGGTGATCGCCGCGGATATGGGCGGCTGGCGCCGGCTGGAAAAACCACTGTACGACTTCAACAGCGGGCTGACCGGCCGGCCCGATTACATCCTTGAGCAGGGCGGCACGCTGATCCCGGTGGAAGTGAAAAGCGCCTGGGCGCCCGGTGAACCCCACGAAAGCCACATTTTTCAGTTGGCGGCCTACTGCCTGCTGGTAGAGAAGACCAGCGGCAAGCGCCCGCCCTACGGCATCCTGCATTATCGCAACCGCACCTTTGCGGTAGACTATACCCCCACGCTGGAAAGCGAGCTTCTGGCTGTGCTGGACGCAATGCGCCTGCAGCAGCGACGCGGCGAGGCGGCGCGCTCGCACGAACAGCCCGCGCGCTGCGCGCGCTGCGGCTTCCGTGAAATTTGCGACGAGCACTTGTGAGGTTGGGGGCTGAAACCGCGCGCCATCCCCCATCATGCATCCGCGCCGGTTGTCCGATCCGGTATTCTCCGGGTGTAAAAAATCGACTTTAATCCGGCCGGGGGGAGTTAAGGTACACTTGAGGGTGATGAAGGGCAGGAGCGATACCCTATTTGGCAGGCTGCTGGCGGTTGGCGCGGCGCTGATGTTGGGCGCCTGCTCCTTGTTGGCAGGCGAGCAGCCCACCGCAACCGGCCCGGCGGCGCCGCCCATACCCTCCCAGACCCCCAGCCTGACGGCCTTGCCCAGCGGTACGCCCTCGCAAACCCCGATCCCGCCGGAGAGCCTGCCGGTGTGGAGCACCTACCCGGCCCCACGCTATACCCCGGTGACCCCCATCCCACCCCCGTTTGGACGCCTGGCCCTGCCCGAGGGCACCCACGTGCTGGCGCTGGTAGGCCTGGACAGCACCAGCCCCTTCACCGGGCGCGGCGATGCCATCCTGCTGGTGATCTACAATACGCGCCTGTCCAAAGCCAGCCTGGTTTCCGTCCCGCCGGACCTGTTTGGCTACCTGCCCGGCTACAGTATGCAGCGCCTGTCCAGCGCCTATGCGCTGGGGGGCGGCCAACTGCTGGCCGATACCCTGGAATATAACCTGGGTATCCGCCCGGATGACTGGCTGGTGGCCAACCTGGACGATTTTGCCCTGCTGGTGGATGAGCTGGGCGGGATCGTGGTGCCGGTGCTCGAGCCCTTCCCGCTGCTGTGCGACGATATCCTCTACCCGGGGGACGTGTTTATGGACGGCGCCCAGGCGGTGTGTTACGCCCAACTGCGCCTGGGCACGGATGAAGCCGCGCGCGGGCTGCGCCAGCAGCAGCTGCTGCGCATGCTGCTGCTGCGCCTGGTGCAGGGCGGCAACCTGTCACGCCTGCCCGACCTGTATGTCGAGTTCCGCGACCGGGTGCCCAGCAGCCTGACCAGCCTGGATGTGTTGGGCAGCGCCGGGCTGCTGCTCAATCTGGCGGACCCCAACCGGGTGGCTTATTTTGCGATGGGCAAGGGCGAGACAGCCCTGTGGAAGATATCTGACCAGCCGGAGGCCACCGTGTTTATCCCCAGGCGTGGACCAATCTCGGGGCTGCTGGCCAAGGCGATTGAATTTGCCAACAAACCCCTGCCGCTCTCAGAGGTGGTGGTGACCCTGGAGTACGAGATGACCATCTCGCCCACCCCGACTACCCCGCCCACCGCCACCAATACACCCACTGAAACCCTGACCCCGGTGTATACCCCCACCCGCACGTCCACTATCACGCCCACGCCCACCGGCAGCGCGACCGCCACCCCTTCGGTTTCGCCGACCCTGGCGCCCTGATGTCGGCCTTCGCGTAGGGTGGGTTGAGGGATAAAATCCCGTCACACGTAGCGCTCGTGGAGCCAATCCAGGTCCACGCGCAGGGCGTCATCCTCGCTCAGCGCTGCGTTTTGGACGGCTTCGGCCGGGGTGCGCATGCCCACCAGGGCAGAGTTGACGTAGGGGTTGGAGAGGACGAAACCAAGCAGGGCGGCGCGCAAGCGAGCCTGATGTTCGGGGGTTTGCAGGGCTTCGGGCAGGGCGTGCGCCAGCCATTTGGGGAAAATACCGCTGGTCAGCGGGCGCATCACCACGATGCCCATGCCCTGCTGCTCGGCCTCCAGCATGATGCCGGCTTTGCGGCTGGGGTCGTATGGGTGCTGGTAGATCAGGTTGTAGCAAAGCTGGATCACGTCGAATGCGCCGCTGGCGATGAGCTGCGAGACCGCCCCGCTGACCCCTTCGGTGGTGAACCCGATGAAGCGCACCAGGCCTTCGGCCTTTAAGGATTGCAGGCCCTCCAGCACCCCGCCGGGCGCCATGATCTGTTCGTAGATTTCCTGGGTATACCAGCTGCCGTGATACTGCAGCACGTCGATGTGCTCCACCCCCAGGCGGGCCAGGCTTTCATCGGCGCTGCGGCGCACATCCTCGGCGGTGACGGCGAAGAATTTGGTGGCGATCAACACCTGCGCGCGGTGCGGGCGGATGCCCACGCCAAACATGCGCTCGCTGGCCCCGTCGCCGTAACCCGGAGCGGTGTCGAAGTAGTTGATTCCATGGGCGACAGCGGTCTGGATGGCGGCCGCCACGCTCTCGGCAGAGGCCGGGTCGGCCGGGTTCCAGGCGCCCAGGTAGTTGGGCAGCCCGGCCGGGGCGCCGCCAAAACCGATCTCGGAAATTTGCAGGCCGGTGCGGCCTAAGCTGCGGTAACGCATAGCAATCACCTCCGTTAGGATGATGCTATCCGCAAATAGGTCAGAACGCAACCCCGCACGCGCGCCGGCCATCACGCCTTGCTTATTGTCGACCCCGACTTGAAGAGCAGTGGTTTCAAAAAGTCAATCGAATTTAGGAAAGCCCTGCGCCGTCCATTCGGTAGGGTTTGACAGATTCTTTATGCCGCGCCCATCCCCAGCGCACTATAATTTTTCCATAAGGAGAATGCGATGGACCACAATATGGTGACAACTGCTTTTGGAATTGACGGTTACCGGGTTGTGCGCAACCTGGGGGTGATCCGCGGGGTGACGGTGCGCTCCCGCAGTGTGGTGGGCAACTTTGTCGGCGGGATCGAAGCCATTTTTGGCGGGAATATCACCGTCTACACCGAGCTGTGCGAGCACGCCCGCAAAGAGGCTTACGAGTTGATGATCCAGCACGCGGTGGAGCAGGGCGCCAACGCGGTCATTGGCATGCGCTACGACGCCAACGAAGTGATGGACGGGATCACCGAAGTGCTGGCCTACGGCACGGCGGTGGTGATGGAGAAAGCCGCTTGAATGGATGAGGTATATCCCCCGAAAGCCGGGCCGAATCACAATAGGAAGGCGGGTGGATTGTGCGCTACAATGGGCACAATCCACCGGTTTCTTAAACCGGCCGGCAGATGGTTCACTTTTGAACAATAACCAAGGGAGGGTTTCACGGGTATGAAGACATTCTCGCGGCGACATTTCCTGCGCGGTTGGTTGGCGGCTTCGGCGGGGGCGGCCCTGGCGGCGGCGGGCTGCGGGGGTACGGCGAAAACCGCTATCCCGCTCAGTGGGCAGACCATCGCCGAGGCGGGACAGGAAACCCTCGAGGCGACCGACCTGCCGCTCAAAAACCAACCCAGCTCCGAGCCGACCCTGGCTGCCAGCCAAACCCCGGTCAGCCAGAAGGCGAGCAACGAACCGGGTCCCGGCCAGGCTTACCTGGCGGTGGCGCACGGCGAAGATCCGGAGGCCATCACCCGCGCGGCGCTCAACGCCCTGGGCGGCATGCAGCGCTTCGTCAAGAGCGGCCAGGACGTGATCATCAAACCCAATATCTGTGTGGATTATCACACCTATGAATACGCCGCTACCACCAACCCGGCGGTGGTGGGCGCGCTGGTGGCGATGTGCCTGGAGGCGGGGGCCAAACGGGTGCGTGTGATGGATAATCCCTTCGGCGGCACTGCCGATTCGGCCTACGTCAACTCAGGGATTAGTGAGGCGGTCAAGGCGGCCGGCGGACAGATGGAGATCATGGGCGCGTTCAAATTCGTCAGCTTTGACATCCCCGAGGGCAAGGATATCCAGGCCTGGGATATCTATCGCTCCGCGCTGGAATGCGACGTGCTGATCAACGTGCCGATTGCCAAACACCACTCGCTGGCGCGGCTGACCCTGGGCGGCAAGAATTTACTGGGGTTGGTGGCCATGCCCGACCGCATCCATTATCACCTGGGGGAGCGCATCGCCGACCTTTACAGCCTGATCCGCCCGGCGCTGACCGTGGTGGATGCCTACCGCATCCTGATGAACCATGGGCCGACGGGCGGCAGCCTGGATGACGTCAAGCTGACCCAAACGGTGATCGCCAGCCACGACCTGGTGACCACGGACGCCTATGGGGCGACCCTCTTTGGGCTGAAAGGCGAGGATATTGCCTATACCGCCGCGATGGCAGCAAGGAACCTGGGCGCGATGGATTTGACCGCGGTCAAGATCGAGGAGATCAATGTTTAGGCGCCTGGCAGCGCTGGTGTTGGCGGCACTGCTGTTGGCCGGCTGCGCGGGCGCGGGCCAGCCTTCCTTCCCCGCAGATGACGCCGTTCCGGGATGGACGCGCAGCGGGCAGAGCGAAACTCTCAGCGGCGATGCGCTTGCTGTTTCTGCCGCGGGCTTGAAAGACGCCGCCGGCCAGTATGCCCTGGAAGGAGCGCTGCAGCAGCGCTATGTGAAATCCAGCGGCGAGCAGATCGAGGTGCAGGTCTGGAAGATGGCCGAACCGGGCGAAGCCTATGGGCTGTGGTCGGCGCTGCACAGCGGCCGCGGGTTGGCCGGCGTGGGGAACAATGCCGACAGCGACGGCACACGGCGGCTGGCCTTCTGGCAGGATCGTTATTTTGCCCAGGTGCTGTCTGACCAGGCCGTCACCGCGGATGAGCTGCAGGCTTTTGGCGCGGCGCTGGCCAGGCAGCTGCCCAAAGGCGGCAAACCTCCCGTGCTGGTCCAACGCCTGCCGCAGTCGGGGCTGGAGGCTGACAGCGTGATCTACTTCCACCAGGTGGCCGCCATCCATAAAGGCATCGACCTGGGCGGGGAAAATGTGCTGGGATTGAGCGCCGAAACCAGCGGGGTGCTGGCCGGCTACCGCCTGGAAGGGCAGGTGTTCCAGCTCTTGGTGGTAGCCTATCCGGCAGGCGACGATCCGGCGGTGCACCTTTCGGTGCTGCAGAATATGGGTGTGGCGGGGCTGCTCGTCTCCGGGACGCAAAACGGCAAGCTCGCGGCCGTGTTTGGCCAGCAAACCAGCGATTTGGTGGTCAATTTGCTGGCGGAGGTATTGAAGCCATGAGGTGGAGCTACTGGCGGCGAGCGCGGCAGGCTTCGCAGGTGCTGTTTTTCGCGGCGGCGGTGGTTTTGCTGTTCGCCGCGCAGCGTGGGCGGCCGGCTTTGCCCCTGGCAGATATCTTCTTTCGTTTCGATCCCTTGAGCGGGCTGACTGGGATGATTGCCGCGCGCGCCTGGCTGCCCAACCTGGGGTTGGGGCTGGTCACCCTGGCTGCCACCCTGCTGCTGGGGCGGGTGTGGTGCGGCTGGATTTGCCCGCTGGGCTCCCTGGTGGCGTGGACCAGCCCGCGCAGTGCGCGCCGGCGGGAGGAGAAGGTATCGCCGCGCTGGCGCATCCTCAAACAGGCGCTGCTGGTCGCGACCCTGGCGGCGGCCCTGTTGGGCAGCTTGAGCCTGCTGGTGCTGGATCCGCTGGCGCTTTTCACCCGTGGGATGACCACCGTCATCATCCCCGCCCTGGACCGGGCGGTGAGCGGCCTGGAGGGGGCCCTCTACCCGCTCAGTTGGCTGCAGCCGGCGATCGACGGGCTGGAAACCCTGCTGCGCGGGCCGGTCCTGCCGGCGGCGCGGGCGGTGTTCAACGGCAGCCTGGGGATCGCCCTGCTGCTGGTGGCCATGCTGGCCCTCAACCGCCTGGCGGAGCGCTTCTGGTGCCGCTACCTGTGCCCCTTGGGCGGGCTGCTGAGCCTGGTCTCGCGCTTTGCGCTGCTGCGACCCCTGGTGGGCGGCGGCTGCAAGGCTTGCGGCAAATGCGCGCGTGGCTGCCCGATGGCCGCCATCGACGCGCAGCGGGGCTACCGGGTGGAGACCGCCGAGTGCGTGATGTGCCTGGACTGCCTGGCCGACTGCCCGCAAGATGATATGGGGCTGCAATTTGGCCTGCCAAAGATATTCACCCCGGCGGAAAGCGCCGGTGGTACCTCCCTTTCGCGGCGCGAGGCGCTGGGTGCGCTGGCAATCGGTGCGGCCGGGGTGCTGCTAAGTGAGATCGATGTGCCTGCCAAACAGCCGGATGGGTTCCTGGTGCGGCCGCCCGGCGCACAGGACGAGGCGGATTTCCTGGCGCGCTGCCTGCGCTGCGGGTTGTGCATCCGCACCTGCCCGACCACCGGGCTGCAGCCTGCGGCGGGTGAAGCCGGGCTGGCCGGGCTGTGGACCCCGCGGCTGGTTTCGCGGCTGGGGGCCTGCGATTATGCCTGCACCGCCTGCGGCGAAGTCTGCCCGAGCGGGGCCATTCCCCTGCTGGCGCTGGCCGAAAAGCGTGAGACGGTGATCGGCGTGGCATCCGTAGACCGCAACCGCTGCCTGCCCTGGGCCTACGACACGCAGTGCATCGTCTGCGAGGAGATGTGCCCGCGCCCCACCAAGGCGATCCGCCTGGAAGAAACCCGGGTGATGGATGCGGATGGGCGCGAGGTGCTGCTGCAGCGGCCGACCGTGCTGCGCGAGCTGTGCATCGGCTGCGGCATCTGCGAAAAGCAATGCCCGCTGGACGGCGAAGCCGCCATCCGCGTGTACCGCAGGACGTGATGACCTATTAAAAAAGAGGGGCAGGCTGGTTTCCCGGCCTGCCCCTCCTTTAATTCCCGCGCACTCGTTAATGGCTGATGATTGGCAAATAGGTCGACACCCCTGTCTGGATGGCATTGTCCAGCGCCCCCGCATGCCCACTGGGGTTAACTACCTTGATGGTGTGGGGGCCAGGCCGCATGCCGGCTGAAGTCAAAGTGATGGTGAGGGTGGTGTCGTCTATATAGGCAACCTGGCCGGCAGGGATCTGCTTACCGTCGATCCACACGCTGGGTTTGGACATAAAGTTTTCGCCGTGGATGGTGATGACCGCGGGTGGGGCAATCACCCCAAAACTGGCGGGCTCCACAGATTTAACCCACGGGGTGAACCACTCGCCCAAAGAGACCTCATCCAGATTGAGCTCTGGGACCGTTCCCCCGGCAGCCTGGTGGAGGTGAAAGTTAAGCGTGACGGTTTGCCCGGCCCAGAGGGAAAGATCGATGGGTTGGTGTGTCCAATCGGCCACGCCCTGACCGGTGCTGAAGAGGCTGGTGGTGTCCGCTCCCTGGGCGAGGGTGACCTCGAAGAACGAGCCGGGGCTGTCCTGCATGCCCAGCAGGCGATAAAGGAAGGATAGGGTGGGGCGGTGCGCACCGGCGGGGATAGTCACCGTCTGGGAGAGGCCGCCGTCGGCGTCTTCGGCGGCGTGAGTTTGGTGATAAGGGTTGAAGATGTATCGGTTGGCATTCGTCCATGTAATTGTAAGGCGTGCATCTCGCCGCTTGGATCAAGATCGAAACCAACAATATCGCCACCAGTTGCTATCTTCGATCACACGCCAACCGTTAATTGATCATATTGAAATATTGTTTTTTGAGTATCGTAATAATAGAGTTCACCATTGGGACCCGACGGTGCAGACTGGAAAAATTCCGGGGAAATTGGCGCTTTGATTGGCTGCGTCCAGGTTCCATCAGGAGAGCGTAAGCCATATCCAGTGGTAACTATTGAGATGGCAATCAAACATAGACCAGCCATTGACTATTGGTTGACCAATGCCTGATAATGGATTGAATCACCATACTGTCATACAAACGGAATAGAGTGTTTGCACATGGTTGCCATTGGCCACCGACACATCTTGAGGTAATAACCAGCATTGGATTGAAAACCTGCAAGGATTGGGTTGTTATCCACATCAAAAGTAAGTGAGAAGACCTGGGCGCCGGTGC
Organism: uncultured Chloroflexia bacterium; assembly: GCA_963752685.1. Taxonomy (GTDB): domain Bacteria; phylum Chloroflexota; class Anaerolineae; order Anaerolineales; family Anaerolineaceae; genus Anaerolinea. The sequence goes on from CAVVZR010000003.1 coordinate 182,002, forward strand.
AAGTATCCAACAATTTCCAGGCGCCATCTTGCCATATGGATATTCCATGTCGCCACTACTCTTATACAGTCGGCCCTGGTGATCTACTGACAAGATGCCCGTGACGGTGACCTATAAAAGGGGTTCTTGCCAATTGCCCCCTGCTGGTTTTTGTGCACAGTAAATAAGCGTTAATAATTTTGTTCCCAACAGACGGTCAGATCGCCATTTTCAGAAGGTAAAGCCAAGACATTGCGATATTTAATCAGGAGAAACGGTAATTTCGAAAGGGCCTATCCAGTTACCATCGATGTTTTGATGATACGAAACCAGGTGATTTTTATTATCAATCTCTAAAACCAGCCCATTACCATCCGGGGTGACAAAATAATAATGTTGGATATTTCTGGGTAGAATTCAATGAAGATCCATATGGTTCCAGGCAGATCATATCGCAACCACCGAAGTATACTGCCTTGACTGCCGCTGTGAAAGGCCTATATACAAATTTGATATTTAGCGTTCCTAAATCTCCCATGGTCTACACTGCTACCTGTTCAAAATCGCCATTGAATAGAAATCGTTTTCCGGAGGAAGAACAATTGTAGTAGTCTAAATCTGTTCTAGAGGCAAAAGGGATGGAAGTAGATGGCGGAGATCCGTATCCCGGTACTGAAGAAACAATATTGAGGGGATCGTATCGGATAAGAGTGTCAAGAAACGCCAGAAAGCGGCCATCCGTAAAGTAGTAGGATGATTACGCCGCGGGTTGAGTGACAATGTCAATATCGGGAAGTAGGGGCTCCATGATGGTCAACAATTCGTCCAGAAAATTCATGTAAATAGATACGGGTGCTGGTTACGCGTTCTCCTGTAGGCGGATAGGTTTCGCTTTCTCCCAGACTCATTGATCGCGGAGGTGCCATAGAAAAGCCTAGTTGTCCGGGTTCGGCGGTGGTGGGTATAGCTTTGGTGGTTAACTGGAAAGAAATTTATTTGTGCAAATTTTGGCTTGATCCGATTGATCTATAGACGTTAATTCTTGGATCGAGGCGCCCTGGTTATAATTTCCGGACCAGCTTAATTCGATTGCATTGGCGCGGCTGAAAGGAGGAAGCGGAAGGATTTGCGTCGTGGGTGGGGTCCAATCTGTAGCGAACCCAATCTGCATCCATGGCAAAATCCGGGTTTGATAATCCATGGGCGAATTCTAAATTTTGAGGTCCGGGTTGACTGGGCATCCATCATATTAAAATGCACCCTATCTAAATAAAGGTAATCTCCTTCACGAGTATAGTCAGCAACTTCAGTTAGTAAGAATTGGGGATCATGCAACCATGTAGATACCCATTCTTCATAGTAATGGGGATCATATTGTGTAGGTTGCCGTGCGGCGGACAGAATAGGTATACTGGGATCCATTTACTTCAACCGTGTAAATACCGCTAAGGGCATAGGTGCCATTCGGATCAATGGCATCAAAAGCGACTATATTGGATTTACCTGGCTGCCAGGCCAGATCGTAGATCAGGTACAATTGGTTCAAATGTGCTCTGGTAACAGCATGAGTCGCCAGATCAATCACATGTACTATACCCAAGTCCATTATCGCTCATTGCGGAAAAAGCAATTTCGTGTGTGTCCGGCGACCAGGCGCAATCGTAGGCGCCATATACCTGGAGGAGCGCCGGTAAGCTGATCAGCTTTGCCGGTCGCGAGATCCATCATGAAAGATTTGCGCCTTGCCAGCCCGGTCGGAGACAAAGGCAAATGTGCGAACCATCCGGCGAGACCCTCGGACGGGTATCGGTTCTGGAGTTATCGGTCAGGCGCTGGACATCGCTGCCGTCCAGGTTCATTGAATAAATCTCAAAATCCCCATCTCTGTCGGAAGAAAAGAAAATTTTCGTCGCGTCCGGATTGAACTCGGGGCGTATATCCGCGGCGGAGTTCTTCGTCAGGCGAATAGGATTTTTACCGTCGCCGTCGGCCACCACGATCTCATAGTTATCGCCGAACCACTGCTGGAAAACAAGTTTGCTATAAAGGCCAAGATGTTCCCAGGATAAAACGGCCTGAGGCTGGACAACTTCGGGTTGGGAGGGTACGGGCTCGGGCAGCGCGCTGGGATCTGGCGGCGGGGCAGCGGCAAGGAAGGCGCTTTGCAAGGTTTGCGCCGCGCGCTGCATTTCCGGAAATTCGATCCAGCGGCTGTCTTGGGGCGAGGGGGCCTGGGCGATGACCGGTTGGACATTGCCGGCGGAGAAGGCTGCCAGCAGGCAGGCAAAGACAACGAAAAGGAAGGCGAAAGAAGGTTTCATTGGTTTCCCCCGCATGAGTATGCGCCAACGGAAAGAAAGATTTTTCTGGCGAAAGAGCGGATAAATTTAATGCTTGTATCAGTTTAGCATGCTTTTTCCAGTGATGATACAAGAAAAATGAGCGCTCGTGGAGATTTTCGCGTTGTGCGGGTCACCAGAGAAATTGGCAATAAACCGTCTTGACCATTTGCCAGAATCGGCTACAATAGAGGCATGTTATTCGCTGCCGCTTATGCGCCCTACGCCTATTACGAGGTTCTCTAAGGAGAGCCCGTTAGGTGTTGGCAGCAGTTAGCTGAGCAGTTTTCGAAAATTTCTTGCGGATCGATCAGCAGCCACCCACCGACGGGCGGCTGCTTTTGGTTTTTGAATGATGTTATACTAGCCGGGTTATCCAATGGAGAGGGAATGATGATCACGAATGCCTTTGATGAATTGAAATGGCGCGGCCTGATCTTCGATCATATCGAAGGGGTGCCGGAACTGTTGGCCAAGGAGAAGGTGACCGTTTACAACGGGTTTGACCCGACCGGCGACAGCCTGCACGTGGGCCACACCGTGCCGTTGATTGCCATGGCGCGCCTGCAGCGTTTTGGCCACACGCCGATCGCAGTGGCGGGCGGCGGCACCGGCATGATCGGCGACCCAAGCGGCAAATCTGCCGAGCGCAACCTGCTCACCCGCGAGCAGATCGAATACAACGTGGAGTGCATCAAAAAGCAGCTGGCTCACCTGCTGGATTTCGAGGTGAAGAGCAACCCCGCCCGGGTGGTCAATAATGCCGACTGGCTGCTGAAGCTGCAAATGATCGATTTTCTGCGCGATACCGGCAAGCACTTCACCGTGAACTACATGCTGGCCAAAGATTCGGTCAAGAACCGCATCGAGCGCGAGGAAGGGCTTTCGTTCACCGAGTTCAGCTACATGCTGCTGCAGTCCTACGACTTCCTCCACCTGTTTGAAACCCAGGGCTGCAAGCTGCAAACCGGCGGCAGCGATCAGTGGGGTAATATCACCGCCGGTGTGGAGCTGATCCGGCGGGTGCGCGGCGAGCAGGCTTACGCGATGGTCTACCATCTGCTGACCAAGGCCGATGGCACCAAGTTCGGCAAGACCGAATCCGGTTCGGTGTGGCTCGACCCTCAGCGCACCTCACCTTACCGTTTCTACCAGTTCTGGCTGAACACCGACGACCGGGATGTGATCAAAAATCTCAAGTACTTCACCTTCCTGGATCAGGATGAGATTGCCGCCCTGGAATCCAGCCTGGCGGAGCACCCCGAACAGCGTGAGGCGCACCGCACCCTGGCGCGGGATATGACCCTGCGCCTGCACGGCGAAACGGCCCTGGCGCGCGCCGAGCAGGCCGCCGAGGCGCTGTTTGGCGGCGAGATCAGCGGGCTGACCAGCAGCGAAATCTCGGATATCTTCGCCGAGGTGCCCTCCTGCGAGCTGCCCAGGTCCCAGTTGGAAGGCGCCGGGCTGGCGCTGGTGGATTTGCTGGTCAGCGCGGGGATGGCCAAATCCAAAGGCGAGGCGAGGCGCGGTATCGCCGAGGGCGGTATTTACGTCAACAACCGGCGCGCCGCGGACGCCTCCCAGATGGTGGGGTTGGACGAAACCCTCGAAGGCCAGTTCGTGCTGCTGCGCAAGGGGCGCAAGAATTACACCCTGGTAAAAGTGCTCGGTTAAAGAACCGTTGGGCGGGTGCGCCGGGCAAGCAGGCGCACCCGTGTTGTGTGTGGGTGAAGTCTTATTTTCACATGAGGAACCAGAAAGTCGATGGACGCATTGGAGCGGATCGAGCGGGCGCTGCGGGCGCGTGAGGGGCTGCTGGATGCGCCTCACACCGCGGCGCTGCGCCTGTTTTCCGGTTTCTATGAAGGCTGGCCCGAGCTGACCGCGGACGTTTACGGGACGACCCTGGTGCTGTATAACTATGCCGACCCCCCCGTGGCATTGAGCGAGGCCGTGGAGGCGGCGAGCGCCTTCTATCGCGCGCGGCTGCCCTGGCTGACGGCCGTGTTGGTTAAGACGCGCGCCGGGTCTGATGAAGCGCGGCGGGGAGAAGTGCAGTGGGGCGGCCCGCTCTCCCGGAAAGTGCGTGAGGCGGGGGTGTGGTACGCCCTGGAGCTGAACATGAACCAGGACGCTAGCTTTTACCTGGATACGCGCGGGCTGCGGGCGTGGCTGCGCGCCCAGGCCGGCGGGTTGGAGGTGCTGAACACCTTTGCCTACACCGGCAGCCTGGGGGCGGCCTGCACGGCGGGCGGAGCGGCGCGCGTGGTGCAGGTGGACCTGGAACGGCGTTTTTTGAACCTGGCCAAGGATACGTACAGCCTGAACGGCTGGCCGGTGCGGCGGGCGGATTTTTTGGCCGGGGATTTTTTCCGGCTGGCAGGGCAGATGCGCCGGCGGGAGGAGCGCTTTGACCTGGTGATCCTCGACCCGCCATTTTTCTCGGAGACCAGCGCCGGGCGGGTGGACCTGGTGGGCGACCCGGCGCGCCTGATCAACAAGCTGCGCCCGCTGGTGCGCGATGGGGGGCGCCTGGTGGCGGTCAATAACGCGCTCTTCACCTTGGGGCAGGCATACCGCGCCGGGCTGGGCGCGCTGGAAACCGACGGCTACCTGGCCCTGGAGGAGATCATTGCCGTGCCGGAGGATGTGTGCGGCTATCCCGAGACGCGGGTAGCGGCGCCCCCGGTGGATCCCGCACCGTTCAATCACCCCACCAAAATTGCCGTGCTGCGGGTGAAAAAACGCGCCTGAGGCCGTATCCATTACGTTTATCCGCGCATAAGGGGAAATGCATCGCTTTAGTTGTCTGACAAAAATCGATATAATGCATGGGTAACCTCTGAAAAGGAAACCAAGCCAATGGATGTTTGTGCCTTGCCCATGCGAGTAAAAGACAGCCGGGTGGATGACCACACCGCGGCGGCCGCGCGCCGCCTGGCCGAAGGATTGCAGGCATCTGCGGAATACCAGGCATATTTGCAGGCCGCCAGAGCGGTTAACCAGGACAGCCAGGTGGACCGCCTGGTGCGGGAGATTCGCGCCTGCCGGGCCTCGTATGGCTGCGAGCAAAAGGGCGTCTTGCAAAGCGAGTTGGAAAGCCTGCCAGTGATGGCGGCTTACGAACGCGCCTCCCAGGACCTGCGCGCCTTGGTGCTGGAAATTGACCAGGCGGTGAGCGCCGCGGCCGGGTTGGAATTTATCGGTAACGTGCGCCCGGACCGGCATGGTTGAGGGTAACATGCATGCCGGCCAGGTCTGGCCGGGAGAATGAGGACGATGTCAGCTAAAAACGAGATTATTGATCTGGCAGCTGCGTTGGGCGAGGCGTTGAAGGCGAGCCCCGAAGTGCAGGATTATGCTGAGGCGGCGGGTGAAGCCCAGGCCGACCCGCAGGCCCTGCAGTTGCGCGCGCGGGTGGATGAAATGTACAACGACCTGACCCAACGCCAGGCAGCCGGGGAAGTGCTTACGCGCGGTGAAATTGAGCTGTATTACGATCTAGAACGCGAAGTTGAGGGGCATCCGGCTCTGGTCAAGCAGACCCAGGCGCTCGGACAGGTGAAAGACCTTTTTACCGAAACACACAGCTTGCTGACCAACGAATTGGGCTTCAGCCTGCTGGACACGATCCAATAAAACACCGAAATATGCGATAATTTGCTTATCTTGAGATGGCCTGCCCGATTCTGCAGGCCGGGGAGGGTGTTATGACGGCCAAAGTAGATGTTGAAGATTTTATTGGCCAGCAGAAGCTGGCCCTGGTGGGCGTGTCGCGCGGGGGACAAAAATTTAGCAATGCGACCATGAAGGAACTGCGCCAAAAAGGGTATACCGTTTACCCGGTCAACCACGCCGGCGGCGAAGTGGATGGCGAGCGCATCTACGCCAGCCTGTTGGATCTGCCGGAAAAAGTAGGCGGGGCGCTGATTATGGTGCGGCCCGACCATGCCGAGGCGGCAGTGCGCGAGGCGGCGGCGGCAGGTATACCGCGCGTGTGGCTGCAGCAGGGCGCCGATTTGCCCGCGGCGCTGCAGGCGGCCCAGGATTTGGGTCTGCGCATGGTGTGCGGCGAGTGCATCCTGATGTTCGCCGGCGCCAGCCAATTCCACGGTTTCCATAAATGGCTTTGGAAAGTGGTCGGTAAACTGCCCAAATAAGTCAGGCCGGGTGCAAGGCGCAGGTGGACTGCGATAACCATCCTTATGTACCAGGAAGTCCAGGCGAAAACTCTGCTGGCAACGGTGCGGGGCGACGACCCGATCTTTGGGTTGCGCTATAACCTTAACCTGTACCGGGGCTGCGAGCACCAGTGCATTTACTGCGATTCGCGCAGCGAGTGCTACGGCATCCAGAATTTCCGCGACGTGCTGGTCAAGGTCAACGCGATCGAGCTCCTGGAAAAAGAACTGCCGCGCAAGCGCGTCAAGGGCACAGTGGGGTTTGGCTCGATGAGCGATCCCTACACCTACGCCGAGCGCAAGTACGGTCTCACCCGCCGTGCGCTGGAGACCCTGCTGCGCTACGGCTTCCCGGCCCACCTCATCACCAAGAGCGACCTGATTCTTAAAGACGCCGACCTGTTGGCCGAACTTGCCAGGGTGCATTGTTCGGTGTGCTTTTCGTTGAGCACCACCGACGACGCCCTGGCCCGCCTGGTAGAACCCGGTGCGCCCCTGCCCACAGCGCGGCTGGCGGCAATGCGCGTGCTGGCCGAGCGTGGGGTGGCGGTGGGGACCTGTATGATGCCGGTCCTGCCGTTTATCGAAGACAACCCGGAGAATATCTGCGCGATTGTGGAGCAGACCGCCGCGCACGGGGGCAGTTTTATCATCCCCTGGTTGGGTATGTCGCTGCGCGACCGCCAGCGCGATTATTATTACGCAGCCCTCGACCGGCATTTCCCCGGGCTGCGCGAGAAATACCAGCGCCGCTTTGGCGAGCGCTATAGCTGCCCGGCGAATGACTCCGCCGGCCTGGCGCGCCTGTTCAACCAAAAATGTGCGCAGCTTGGCCTGGCAACCCGGGTCAAACGCTACCAACCCGCGCAGCAGCTGGCGCTGTTCTAGTCAATTGGTAGATCAAAGCGAAGCGGATGAACCATACTCGGTTCATCCGCTTCGCTTGTTTTATATCGGGCAGGCCGGTTCTGCCTGCCCAAGGATGGGTTAATCACGCCCGCCTTCGCCGAGGGCATTGTGGCAGGCCTGGCAGACGGCTTCGGTGCGCGACTGGTTGAGGAAAACCTGTACGTCGCCATCCGTGGTGTGGCTTTCGTGGCAGCTCACACAGGTGCCGGCGTGCGGGTCAACCCCCTGCCAGCGCGAAAGGAAGGCGTGGAAATGGTTGTTCATCGAGGCGCGCCCGCCGCCGGCAGACCGGTCGATCAGGTCCTGGTGGCATTTGAGGCAGTTGGCGTCGCCAATGGCGGTGGTGAGTTTGGCGGGTTGGATGGCGGTGCCGGTATACCAGGCGAGGGCATTGTGCGCGCCAAGCAGTTCGGCGCTGACGCGCCCGGTCAGCCCGGTGCCCGAGTGGCAGTCAATGCAGTTGGTTTTCTTGGCGGTGTGGAAGGAAGCCAGATCGGTGGGTTGGGCCGCCGTGGAGCGCTCGAAGAATGTCGATTTCGGGCTGGGTGTGGCAGGAGGCGCAGAAGGTGTCGTGCTGTTCCTGGGTGGCGGCAAAGGTGAAGCCGCCCGCGGTGAGCAGCACACCCAAACCGATCAGGGCGAGCACCACAGGCAGATAGGGGAAGGATTTCTTTTGCTTGGCGTTTTTTTTGTTGGTTTGAGACATGAAAGCACCCTTTTACTTTACCATATGGCTGAGCCGGGCCTGTCGATGGGGGGCAGGAACGATGCTAGAAGCATGCTATCACTAAACATAGAATTAACGATAATAGAAAAATGACAAAAAAGACGAGTTTATCCCTGTCCTGCCTAATGGATTTCCCCGCGAGGCGGATTCTGCGGTCCGCGCAGGGGGGTTGGCTGGCAGCCCTGGTAAGCGCACATTCGTGTTCCCAGGAAAGCTTGACAAATGCCTATTTGGATCCATCGCTTCAGGTGAGAGAGGTCAAATCTTTATTTCCCCGCCCCGTTTCGGGGAGGGGCTTGTCTGACAATTTCCTGAGCGGCCCTGCAAAGACATAATTCTTACCATTGCCAAGCGAGAGGGTTTCTGGCTATAATAGGGGGCACGATGGGCGGTTAGCTCAGTTGGTTAGAGCACACGGTTGACATCCGTGAGGTCGTAGGTTCGAGCCCTATACCGCCCACAGCGAAACGCTATGACCGGGACGATTAACCGGGTGCGCGCCAACAGGGAGAATGGGTCGTAGATTGAGAGCCCGTTCAGGAGATGCGCTCCGGCGAAAACCACCCGCGAGCGGCTGCCCGAAGCGTACCCCGCCAGGGTAAGACGGCCGGCCCCGTTAAAAGCTGAAATGAGTGCTCCTGCCTGGCATGCAGAGCGGGAGTGAAACTGGGTGGAACCGCGTGCGACCATCGCTCGCCCCAGACGATTGTGAAGGTGCTTCACAACGTACTGAGACGGGCGCTTTTGTTTAAGGAGGTGTTTCATGTTTGGTAAGCAGCGTGAACGATACGAAGATTCGAAACTTTACCGGATTCGCCACTCGACCGCACACATCATGGCCCAGGCGGTGCAGGAGCAGTTCCCCGGCGCGAAAATCGCGATTGGCCCGGCCATTGAAGAAGGCTTTTACTACGACTTTGACCTGCCGCGCACCGTGAACCCCGAGGACCTGGAGCAAATCCAGAAGCGCATGGTGGAGATCATCAAAGGCAACCACGACTTCGTCAGAGAGGTGGTCTCGGCGGATGAAGCGCGCGAAGTGTTCCGCGACCAGCCCTACAAACTGGAATTGATCGCCGGGCTGGAAAAAGGCGAGGTGGACGAGCACGGCAACCCGGTGGAGCTCAAACCGGAAATTTCGCTCTACAAGGACGACAGCTTTGTGGACCTGTGCCGCGGGCCGCACGTGGAGAATACGCGCGAGATCAACCCGCGCGCGATCAAACTGATGCAGGTTTCGGGGGCCTACTGGCGCGGCGACGAGCACAACCCCATGCTGCAGCGCATCTACGGCACGGCCTGGAACACGCCGGATGAATTGAAGGATTACCTCTGGCGGCTGGAAGAGGCCAAGAAGCGCGATCACCGCAAGCTGGGGCGCGAGCTGGAGATCTTTACCTTTGACGACGAGGTGGGTCCCGGCCTGGCGTTGTGGCTGCCCAACGGCGGGGCGATGATCGAAGAGATCGAAAAGTTGGCCAAAGAAAGCGAGTTCCGCCACGGTTATGTGCGCGTGCGCACGCCGCACCTCTCCAAGGAAGACCTGTTCCTGCATTCGGGCCACCTGCCCTATTATGCCGAGAGCATGTACCCGCCGATGGAGCTGGAAGGGGTCAAATACTACGTCAAGCCGATGAACTGCCCGATGCACCATAAGATTTATGGCAGCAAACCGCGCAGCTACCGCGACCTGCCCCTGCGCCTGGCCGAATACGGCACGTGCTACCGCTACGAGAAGAGCGGCGAGCTGTTCGGGCTGATGCGGGTGCGCTCGCTGCAGATGAACGACGCCCATATTTACTGCTCTGAGAAGCAGTTCGAGCAGGAGTTCACCGATGTGATCAACATGTACCTGGAGTACTTCGAACTGCTGGGTATTGAGGATTATTACATGCGCTTTAGCACCCACCACCCGCGCGGGCTGGGCAAGAAGTACGTCAATAATCCTGCCCTGTGGAAGAAGACCGAGGATATGGTGCGCCAGGCAATGGACCGCCACAATATACCCTACGTCGAGATCGCGGATGAAGCCGCCTTTTACGGGCCAAAAATTGACGTGCAGATCCGCAGCGCGATTGGACGTGAGTTTTCGCTGGCGACCAACCAGGTGGATTTTGCCCAGCCGCGAGCGCTTTAACCTGACCTTTATCAACGAAGAAGGCCAGGAAGAGCGCCCGCTGATGCATCCACCGCGCCCCGCTCGGCGTGCACGAACGGCTGATCGGCTTCTTGCTGGAGCATTTCGCCGGGGCTTTCCCGGTGTGGCTGGCGCCCGAACAGGTGCGCATCATCCCGATCACGGATAACCAGAACCAGTACGCCACGGATCTGTATAACCGTCTTCGCGAGATGGAGGTGCGGGTGGAAGCCGACCTGGGTTCGGACCGCATGAACGCCAAGATCCGCAAGGCGCAGTTGATGAAAGTGCCCTATATGCTGGTGATCGGCGAGCGCGAAGCCGAGGCCGGGGCCGTGGCGCTGCGCAAGCGCGACGGCAGCCAGCAGGTGCTGCCGGTGGAGGAGTTTGTGGCCATGGTCGGCGAACGCATCCGCACGCGCTCGGCCGAATTGTAAGTTCAAAGCAACAATACGAGGAGCGGACTGCCCCTCGGGCTGCGCCAAACCTGATCCAGTGATTTCGTACTGATAGAGGGAAATTCGATTTTAATGCTTGACAAAGTACGAGAGCAACCAGCTCTCGTACTTTTTTTCGGTTAAATGGATGGCATCCAAGGGAGAACTGCCCGTGTGGGGCTGGGGCAGAGCCCATGCTGATGCCGTCGAAAGCTTATATTCTCCCGCACGGTTTTATGGGATGTTTACTGCCCTTTTATTCAATGTTTATGGATTCGCTCCGCTGCGGCATGTACGCTGAGGACGATCATTGATGTGCGACTCCCATTAAAACGAACAATCATCATCATGCCTGGGTGGCAGTAGAAAGTTAGCTATCCATAATCGAATCAGTGAAACCAATTTCTTTGGTTGTTTGATGGAACTTTCCGATTAACCAGCTATTTAAAGTAGCAGCGAGCTAAGGAGAAATGACGAATAACAAACATACCCGAGTCTATCAAGTGCTATCTCACCACTACAGGTGGACCAATTCATTTAAACCATAAGGATTAGTTATATAAATGAAACTCAACATTCGAAACAAGCTTTTTCTGGCCTTTGCCGTAATCCTGGTTCTTACCGGGATTGTTGGATATATCGGTTTTTCCAGTGCAAGTACGATTGATTCATTGAATGTGGATATGTACCAGAACAACCTGACGCCTATTAAATTGGTCAACTATGCCAATGTCCAGATGATGTATTATGCGCGTTCTCTTCGTGATTACATCATTGAAACCGACACGTCCAAGATGGACACTCTTGAGACCACGATGGATGGCTACGTGAATAGAGCCGTTGAGTACATGGATGCTTACCGCAATACAGATTTGTCTCCTGAAGAAAAAGAATTATTAGTAACTTTCGACCAGGCCTGGGCAGAATACTTGCCATTATCGAAAAAGGCGATGGCTGCCAGTTCCGAAGGGAATAATGCGGAGGGTCTCCGGATCCTTTATGTTGAGGCAGTTCCCAAATTTATTATTGCCGATGACACCATGACTCAAATTTCAGATTTCAACGATCAAAGAGCCCAGCAATCCTTTGAGAATAGTAATTCTACATTTATTCAATCCCGCAGCCTGATCTTTGGCATGATTGCCATTGCCGTTCTGACCGGTCTGGGAATAGCCTTTTTCATCTCGCGGTCGATTTCGTCCGCTGCGCGGCAGATGGCCGAGGTGGCGAATGGGATATCTCAAGGAGAACTGGAACATACCATCACCGTCACCAGCAAGGACGAGATGGGCGATATGGCCACGGCCTTCACCCATATGATCGCTTATTTGCAGAACATGGCCGAGGTGGCCGGAAAAATGGCAAATGGCGATTTGACCGAGGACGTTACCCCGGTATCCGCACGGGACGCGTTAGGGAATGCCTTTAAAGGCATGATCGACAGCCTGCGCCAATCGGTGGGAGAATTGGCCAGAAATGCTGCCAGCGTGGGCACCGCCGCGGCGCAGCTGGCTTCGGCCGCCGACCAGGCGGGCCAGGCCACTTCGCAGATTGCCACGACCATCCAACAGGTGGCCACCGGCACGGCCCAGCAGACCGACAGCGTCACGCGCACGGCTGCTTCGGTTGAACAAATGAGCAGGGCCATTGACGGGGTTGCCAGGGGAGCGCAAGATCAAAATCGGGCGGTCACCAATGCGGTGGAGATTACCAGCCGGATCAGCGATGTCATCGCGCAGGTATCCAGTAATGCACAGGCTGGATCCATTGGCTCCGAACAGGCCGCCCAGGTGGCCAGGGGTGGAGCACAAACCGTATCGGCGACTATCCGGGGCATGGAAACCATCCAGGCCAAGGTGGCTCTTTCGGCGCAAAAAGTGCAGGAGATGGGCACCCGGTCGGAGCAGATCGGGGTGATCGTGGATACGATCGAAGATATCGCTTCACAAACCAATTTGCTGGCGCTGAAGCCGCGATCGAAGCCGCGCGAGCGGGCGAACACGGCAAGGGCTTTGCGGTGGTGGCGGATGAGGTGCGCAAGCTGGCTGAAAAATCGGCCGGCGCCACCAAGGAGATCGGCGGCTTGGTCAAGGAAATCCAACAAACGGTGGCGGAAGCCGTGGCGGCCATGCAAGCCGGATCGGTGGAAGTCGAAAATGGGGTGGTGCAGGCCAACCAGGCGGTACGGCTCTCACTGAAATTCTCAAAGCCGCGGAGGAAGTCACCCGCCAGGTGGTTTCGATTGCATCGGCAGCGGAGAAATGAGCGATTTATCCAAAGAATTGGTGCAGGCCACAGAGGAGGTTTCGGCGGTGGTGGAAGAAAATACTGCCGCGACTGAAGAAATGGCCGCCAGCTCCAGTGAAGTGACCCAGGCGATTGAAAATATTGCCGCGGTGAGTGAGGAAAATTCGGCCTCGGTAGAGGAAGTCAGCGCATCGGCGGAAGAGATGAGCGCGCAGGTGGAAGAAGTGACTGCCAGTGCCCAATCGCTGGCGGAAATGGCGCGGGGCTTGCAGGAGATCGTGGCCCGCTTCAAACTGTCGAATGAAACAGCAGTATGCTCCTGCCGGCAGGCCCGCCCAGTGGTGGTGCCAGGCAATGGCAAGAACGGGCACTCGCGTCCGGTCTCAACCAAGATCCTTCAAAAGGTCTGATCGCAGCAGGGCTGGAGAGGTTCTCTCTCTCCGCCCTGTCTTTCAAGGAGAAAAAACAAATGGATAATCAGATTGTAGTTTTTGAGTTGGGTTCGAACAGTTCGGGGTGAGCATTGCCCTGGTCGAGAGCATCATTAAGATCCAGGCGATCACCCGGCTGCCGCAAGCCCCGAGTTTTGTGGAAGGTGTAACCAACCTGCGCGGAAAGGTGCTGCCGGTCATTGACCTGCATAAGCGCTTCGGGCTGGCCGAACGTGAAACGGACAAGAACAGCCGCATCATCGTGATCAATATCCATCAGGCGGAAGTGGGCATGATTGTGGATGGGGTCAGCGAAGTGCTCACCGTCCCCGATGGGGCGGTGGAACTTGCCCCGTCGATTGCGACCACGGTTGACTCTGCCTTTATTACGGGTCTGGCCAAGCTGGACGGTCGCCTGGTGATCTTGCTGGACCTGGACCGCATCCTCTCCGTGGAGGAACAGGCGGATGTGTCCATGCTGGAGACCAGGAAGAATTAAGCGAGATAATGCTCATTCACAGTATGTGATTACGGTTTAAAGATGATGGGACGCGGATCGCATAGCAAATTGATTTACGCGGATACCCTGTTAAAAATCCGTGTGAGTCCGTGTCTAATTATCTTTTATCGACTAATCGCGGTCTGACGAAAACTATATAAAAACGAAAGCGCCTTATGATCCCAGGTGAAACCCAAAGGTCATAAGGCGCTTTGATGATGGCAGCGCAGTTCCTGAGATGGAACCCGTGAAAAGATCTTTAAAACAGGTCTTAGCATTTATAAGCGGGTCAACAGGTGGTCGGTGTGGCGGGCAATGGCCACCTCCTGGTGGGGTCGAAACTGGCCGACCATGTATTCCAGCGACTGCTCGCGGTCCGGGCCGCCATCTTCGCTCAGCAGCAGTTGTTCGCAGAATGCGGCGATATCCTGGACGATGCGCTCGTAGCGGTAGTAGGCGAGGGCGGCCTGGTTGATCTCCACCGGTCCATAGCCCTGGTAGAACAGTTCTTTTTCATGGAACCCATTCCACAGATCGGTGCTGCCAATGAACATTAAATCCCGTTCCTGGGGGGCGAGGATGGGGTTGTCCCAATCCACGATGTAAAAATCTTCTTGAGGGGTGATCAGCAGATTGCCGGGGTGAATGTCGGCGTGGCATAGCACCAGCTCGAGCGGGCGAGCGGCCAACCCGGCGGCGAGCTGGCCGGCGCGTTCGACCATATGGCGGATCTCGGCGCGCTGGGTTTTCATAAAAGCCGCCATCTTCGCGGCGGTGGGGTCAGCGTAGCTGGTTTGCTCCACCTGGGCCTGGAATGCGCTGACCATTTCGCGCCAATAGGGGGCAAAGGTCTCTTGAGGGCAGGCCTGCTCGAGCGCGGGTGGCAGCTGGATGGCGTGGATGGCTTTGAGCACCGCGCCAAATTCCTGCCACTGCCGCTCGGTCAAGCTCAACTCGTAGCCATCCCGGCCGGCGACGTAGGGATAAAGGATCATTTTGAAGGGCTCCAGAGGGGCCCACAAGCGGCCGGCGAGGGTCAGCAGCGGGGCGATGATCTGGCGGAGGCCCTGGTCTTTGAGGAAAACCGGCAGGGAGACGGACAGGGGTTCAAAATCGCCGGCGCGCAGCTTGAGGAAAAAGGCACGGCCGTCCTGGCTCTCGACGCGGTAAACGGCGGTGTTCGTGTCGGCGCCCAAGGGCAAAAAGGTCAGTTGAGCGGTGTGCAGGCCAAACTCGGCGCCAAGGGCTGCGAGGATTGCTTCTTCGGAAATATTGGGCTTTTCAAGCATCGCGCTTAGTTCTTATGCTGAACGCCATTTTTA
Source organism: uncultured Chloroflexia bacterium (assembly GCA_963752685.1). Taxonomy (GTDB): domain Bacteria; phylum Chloroflexota; class Anaerolineae; order Anaerolineales; family Anaerolineaceae; genus Anaerolinea. Next base: position 197,210 of record CAVVZR010000003.1, read on the forward strand.
TGCAGCGGCACAGTTTCAATCCCTGGGTCGATCTGGCTGCCGACCACGCGGCGTTTGACCGGGGTGGAAAGAATGATGGAGGTGGTGGTCTGGCCAAAAGCAGTCAGCACTTCGAGCAGCTTTTCAAGATGCTCGACTGAGGCCACCGAAGCCACCACCATGAAGCAGTCATTGCCGGTGAGGTTGTAGCAGGTAGTCACCTCGGGGCGTTCGCGGATGATCTCGATAACCTCCTTCGAGCGGCCGTGATTCATGCGCAGCTGGATGACCACCGAGATGGGCAGGCCCAGGGCGGCCATGTCAACGGCGGCATGGTACCCGCTGATGATACCGGCATCTTCCAACTTGCGCACCCGTTCGGCCACGGCGGGAGCAGTCAGCCCCACCAGCTTACCCAACTCGGCGTAGGAGATGCGCGCGTTCTCTTGCAGCGCCTGCAGAATGGCCCAGGATGTTTCATCTAATTGATCTATCATTTCGTAAGCCTTTCTGTGTTTATACGATTATTATCCAGGTTATTAGCCGATAAATCTTACGGTTATCTGTTGTATATGGCGGTTTCCCTTATTATACTAAAGTCATACAAATAAAGCAATTACCTTTCCCTCCGGGCATATGGCCTTCATGGCTGAGCCTGCAGGCTGCTCGGGGAAAGAGAGGCCGAGAACCGGCCAACTTAACGGTTTTAGCGGATTTCGCTGGAGGAAGTACCCATGAATACACAAATCAGCATCCATTCGTTGGATAACGATTTTTCGATGCAGTCCCCGGATCATCGCCAGGGACAGGCGCCCTGCCCCGAGACCGTGTCTGGGCGGGTAGAGGTCGTCTATCCTTTGTCGCGCAAGAACAGTCGTGCAGGGTTGGATAAATGCCTGGCCAAGCAGTCTCTGCTGGAGCTGCGCGGCGACCACCGCGGAGAACAGGTAAGCGGGGTGGTCGGGACGGTGTGGATCACCCAGGCGGGCCGGCGCGAGGATATTTACCTGCAGCCCGGCGAGGTTTTTGATATCACCGGCAGCGGCGCGGTTCTCATCCAGGGCATGCAGGCATCCCAGGTGAAAATCAGCCACCCCGCGCGCGGGCGGCAGTCTGGGCGCGCCTTGAGTGGAAAGGTGAGGCGCCTGGCAGGATGGTTGGGCAGCTTTTTTTAGCCTGAAGATTCCACGCGGATAGGTCTCGCGCGATTGGCTCAAACTGTGGTAATCTTTTAGCGGTTAAGTCAACCCTATCCGCGGCTGAGAATGTCAATTTATGCCCAAACGCATCGATGGCGGCAACGCGATCTATCATTACCTGCAAAAAATAGTCATCCCGCGCGACGATGTATTCTCGCGTGAGCTGGTGCTGCGCCTGGTGCTGGATCTCTCGATCTGGCTGCCGCTGGAGCTGTATTGTGCCGTTCCGCTGCTGCTGCCCTACTGCGTGCGCGATTCATCCATCCGCGCACGCGAGTGGGGCACGGCTAACCCGCAGGGCTACCTGCGGGATAACAATTCGATCCTCAAGCTGCTGGTGGGCAGCTACGCGATCCGCAGCCCGCGTTTCAGCGCCTATGACCGCGCCGGACGCGGGCGCAACTTTACCGCCAGCCATGCCTGGCGCTGGATACGGCTGGAGGACAAGCGCCACCTGGCTACTGCGCATCCGCTGGCCTACTCCTTTGTGCCCAACCTGGCCTGGCTGCCGGCGCAAATTGCCAAACTGACCGATCACGAGGGCAGCTTTGCCCAACAGGTGCTCCAGGCGGTGGCCTGGGCCTATTACGCCCCGGCGCGCCTTGCCCACCCGCCTGCCCTGGCAGGTATCTGGGAGGGGCTGAAACCGCCCGAATTGCAGATCGAGGTGGAGGCGGGGCAGCTCAACACCTTTGTGGTCAGCCCGCGCTCGATCGCCATCCGGCGCAACAACCTGATCAAAGAGATCGAGACCATCACCCAGAGCCTGGAGCTGGGCGCGCCGGCAGGGAGGTCGCCGCGCAGCTTCCGCTATCTGCAGTCCTTGAGCGCGGTGCCGCGCGAGGATGCGGCCGGTATGCTGGCCTGGCTGGGAAGCTACCGCGAATTCCTGGCGAAAGGCGGCTGAGGTTTACTCACTTATTCCCGAATCAAAGTTTCACTGATGAACGCATCCCTCAATTGGCTGGACGACCCCGACCAATACCGCCGCCTGTTCACCGACGCGGATTTTTTTCGCCCGGCGGTGGAGGAGATTTGCCGGAGGCACGGGCTGGCGCCTGCTGCGCACATCCGCGTGGGCGTGCCGGGCACCTGCCCGGTGTTTATCGTCGAAGAACGCTGGCTGGTCAAGCTGTTCGGCCGCCTGTTTGATGGAGGGAGTTCGTTTGCCGTAGAGAAAAGCGCGGCGCGCCTGCTGCGGGAACATACTCGCATCCCCGTCCCGGCGCTGCTGGCCGCCGGCCGGTTGGAACCCCCCGGGGTGGATTGGCCCTGGCCTTACCTGGTCTTTGAGTTTATCCCCAGCCTCAGCCTGGGCGAAGCGCGGGCCGGGCTGAGCTTTGCCGATCACCTGCACCTGGCCGGCGAGCTGGGCGCCTGGCTGCGCGAACTGCACGCCATCCCGGTCCCGGCGGGTGGGCCGTTCGAGCAGGGCTGGCAGGGATACCTGGACCTGCTCGATGGTCAGCGCGCCGGCTGCGCCGAACGGCATGCGGCCTGGAGCTGCCTGCCCGCACACCTGGCAGCGCAGATCGATGCCTACCTGCTGCCTGCCGCGCAGCTGCGCCTGCTGGGAGAGACCCCCCACCTGATCCACGCCGACCTGACCGAAGACCACCTGCTCGGGCAGATGGCCGGCGGGCGGTGGTCGACCCTGGCGCTGATCGATTTTGGGGACGCCCGCACCGGCAGCCTGTTCTACGAGCTGTGCGCGCTGCATCTCAATCTGTTTGGCGGCGAGCCCCGCCTGCTGGCGGCATTTCTGGCGGCCTATGGTTACAACGGCCCGCGCGGGGCCGAATTTTCCCGCCGGGCGCTGTGCACCGCGCTGCTGCACCAATTCAATGTGCTGGAAGGCGCCCACCTGCAGCCCATCCTGGCGGCGGCTGCCTCGCTGGAGGATCTGGCCGAAGCCTTGTGGCGCTGTGACTGAGCGCCAGGCCGGGCCTATGCTAAAATGAATGGGAGCGATCGCGCTCGATAGGCCCTTGATATTTGCATAGGAGCAGGCATGGAAACATTCAGCGGTTTTCAAGTTGGCGTCAACCTGGGCGGGTGGATTTCGCAGTACAACCGGTTTGACCCGGCGCATTTCGCCAGCTTTATCCTCGAGCCGGACGTGCAGCGCATCGCCGGGTGGGGCATGGATCACGTGCGCCTGCCGGTGGATTACCCGGTGCTCGAAGACGATGCGCGGCCCTTCAGCTATCACGAAGAGGGCTTTGCCTATATCGACAACTGCCTGGAATGGTGCCGCAAGGCCGGGCTGAACCTGGTGCTCGACCTGCATCACGCCCCGGGCTTCAGCTTCTCGACCCTCGACCAAAACACGCTGTTCGACAACCCGCAGGCGCAGGAGCGCTTCCTGGCGCTGTGGGAGGCGATTGCGCGGCGCTACCAGGGGATGGAAGCCCCCGGGCTGGTGTTGGAATTGATGAACGAGGTGGTGCTGCCGAGCAGCGATCCCTGGAACCGCCTGGCGCAGCGCGCCGTGCAGCGCATCCGCGCGGTGGACCCGCAGCGCTGGATCATGATCGGCGGCAACTGGTATAACTCGGCCTGGAAGCTGAAGGAAATCGAACCGGTAAACGACCCGCACATCGTCTACACCTTCCATTTTTATGAGCCGATGCCCTTCACCCACCAGCGCGCCCAATGGGTAGATTTTCTGCGCCCGCTGGATCAGCCGGCCGAATTTCCTGGCGAGGTGCCCGGGCTGGATGCGTTTGTGAGCGCCAATCCGCAGTTCAAAGCCAGCCTGGAACCATACCAGGGCAAGCGCATGGATATGGATATGCTGGGCTATTACCTGCAGCCCGCGCTGGACTGGCTGGAGGCTAACCACCTGCCGCTCTACTGCGGTGAGTTTGGCGCGATCGATCATGCCCCGCTGGATAGCCGCCTGCGATGGCACCGCGATTTTATCGGGTTGTTGAACCAGCACGGCATCGGGCGGGCGGTCTGGTCGTATAAAGAGATGAATTTTGCCCTGGTGCGCGAGGACGGCAGCCTGGTGAGCGAGGAATTGGTCAGGCTGGTCAGCGCGCGCTGAACAAAGCCATCCCATTGTTAAAGACAGGGAGGAAAGCGTCACTTCACGCTTTCCTCCCTGTTTTGTTGGTTTCCCCAAACCGCTTGGCGCGCCGAACTTAAGTGCCGCGCGGGCGGATCGAGAGAGTTTCCTCGCCGGCCATACCGGCCGAAAGGGGGGCGGCGGGCATGGCCATCACCCCGCCTTTGGCGAAATATTCAAATGAATATTCCACCGGGTCGCCGGCCTGTTTGCCGGGTACGGGCATCAGGCGAGAGACGAGGGGCTTGTTCAGGCGCAGGGCGATGGCGGCCACGTCGATCAGCAGGGCATAGATCTGCTCGACGCTGGTGTCGCCGGGCAGGGGCACGGTATCCATGCCCACCCCGCACATGGTGGAATAAATCAGCAGGTCTTTGACCGTCAGCGCGCCTTCGGCGGCGCGGCGGGCCAGCACTGCGTCTTCCAGCACGGGGAGCATCAGCCCGTTGAAACCGGTGCGCAGCCAGCGCCCGCGGTCGAGCGTGTCGGCCAGGTAGGCCGCGGCGGCGGTGGAGCCCAGCATGCCCACGGCCGGCAGGCCCATGGCCTCGAGCGCGCCGCCCAGCGAGCACCACTCGTGCGGGTCGGGCGCCAGGGAGAAGTCGATGCCTTTGAAATCCACCCGGTATTTTTGGCTGAGGAAAGCGCCATGCGCCGAGAGGGTGGTGGAGGCATCCTCAAGCGAGGCAATCAGTTTTTGCCGGCCCTCGGCCAGGCTGGAGGCATTGCGGAAAGCATTCAGCGCCAGGTCGGCGCACTCCACCGCCAGGGCAAAGGCCGGGCGCTCGCCGGCGTGAAAAGACAGGGGGAAGAAGGGACCGTGCGGGCCGATGTTGGCGCCCACGCCAAAGCGCAGATTGGTGAACCCATCCGCGCTGACCCGCGCGGCGCGCTGGATGATCTGGGCGCACTTGTGCGCGGCGGGCAGGCTTAGGCCTTCGCCCGGGGTGGCGATGATCCCGCTGAGGAAGATGATTTCGGTGGCCTCGAGGATGGGCACGACCAGCTCAAACGATGGCATGTGGGATGGCAGGGCGGGGCCCAGCGAGAGGTGGGCAAAGCCGCGCTGTTTGGCGTCGCTCTCCAGGGTTTGCGCCAGGCGCACCGCCGAGGCGGTCTCTTCGGTGGGGTAGAGCAAGGGGAAAGGCACGCTGGACAGGCGCGTGGTTTGCACCTCGATGGCGGAATGATCGAAGAGCGACCGGCCTTCTTCAGCCAGTTTGGCCAGGGTATCCAGGCGGGCATAGGCCTCGGGCGAGCGCGGGTCAAAAAAACAGGTGATGGAACGAATCTTCATGGGAAATCCCTCGATAATGATGAATGAGGAGTGAGGAGTGATGAAAGGTGTGGCGGATTCGTCATTCCGCATTCATCACTCATCATTTATAGCGTTGTCGGACGACCTCAAAGAGGAGGATGCCGGCGGCGGCGGCGGCATTGAGCGATTCGCTGGCCCCCGGCATGGGGATGGTGACCAGGGCATCTGCCAGGGCGCGCGCCTGCGGGCCGGCTCCCTCGGCCTCGCCGCCAATCACCAGGGCCAGGGGGCGGGTGAGATCCGTCTGCCAGCAGGGCGTGCCCTGGGCCGATTCGGCCAGGTAGACCTGGCAGGCCGGTTTGACCAGGGCGGCGATCTGCTCCCAGGAGGCCTCGCGCAGCGGCAGGCGGAAGTGGGCGCCCATGGCAGCGCGCAGCACCTTGGGCGCAAACGGATCGGCCCCGCCGGGCGGCAGCATGGCAGCCTGCGCCCCGGCGGCAGCGGCGCTGCGCAGCAAGGTGCCCAGGTTGCCGGGGTCGCGGATGCCGTCCGCGATGAGGAGGAAATGCGGTCGGGTAGGGAGAGGCAGCTCGCGGCGGGTAAAGACGGCCAAAATGCCCTGCGGGTTTTCCGTATCCGCGCTGGATTTCAGCAGCTGCGGCGGCACCTCTTCCACCTCAACGCCCTGCGCGCGCGCCTCATCCAGCAGGGCCATGCCGCGCGGCGAGAGCTCGCGGGTGTAGAGCAGCAGGCGCGCCTGCCAGCCCGAGCCCAAGGCTTCTTCGACCAGGCGCACGCCCTCGACGACGAACTCGCCGGCCTGCTCGCGCGCTTTGCGCTGGCCGACCAGGGCGCGCACCTGTTGGATGCGCGGGTTCTGCGCCGAGGTGATCATGTGCGGGCCTCGCCGGCCGCTTCAAGGAAGTCATTCAGAGCCGGGGGATCCCACAGCAGGACGCGTACCCGGCGCAGGGGTGATTTGGGATGCTCCACGGCCCACGTGCGCAGCGTCGCCAGGATGACCCGCGCCGCGCGTGGACGTGGGAAGCCAAAAATGCCGGTGGAGATAGCCGGCAGGGCCAGTGCAGCGCAGCCCAACTCGGCGGCCAAATCCAGGCTGGCGCGGCAGGCGGCCGCCAGTTTGGCGTCTTCCTCGCCTTCGCCCCACACCGGCCCGACCGCGTGGATCACAAAGCGGCAGGGTAGATCGCCGGCATGTGTCCAGGCCGGGTGAGCGGCATCCAGCGGGCCGTTGCGGCGCAGCCATGCCTCGCTCTCGGCTCGAATAGTTGGCCCACCACGCCGCGAGATGGCGGCCGCCACCCCGCCGCCGTGCTGGAGTTGGCTGTTGGCGGCATTGACGATGGCGTCGATGGGCTCGGCGGTGATATCGCCCTGGGCAATTTCCAGGAGAAACCCGGAGGGGAAGGCCTGGGTGAAATGGAGCGTGCTCATAGCTTTTATTCTACTCAATTCCAGGTGGTAAATGATCAGATTTTCGTCAAGATCAGGGCGATTTCATAAATCCATTCGTTCTATACAAATACTGTCACCCAGCCCTTGATCCCTGCCCTCAAGGGTGGGAAAACAGAAAAGTATGTTGAATTTGCGCGCGAAAGCGCGCAAATTCAACATAAAAAATTATTTTCTTCCCGCGTCGTAGGCGCTGACACTATGCGTGCACCTGCAAATATTTTTAATGCAAATCGCCCTGGGCAATTGCCCCCAGAAACTAGACGCCATCCTCCTGACGTTGAGCTGTTCAAGCCCAGCGGGTGTGCCAATAAAAAACCCCGCCGAGGGGCGGGGTTGAGGATTCGCTGCCTGAGAGAATCAGGCGGCTGTGGCTTTGGCGACCACGGCGGAGAAGGTCTGCGGATCGCGCACGGCCAGGTCGGCCAGAACCTTGCGGTTGAGCGTGATACCAGTGACTTTCAGGCCATTGATCAAGCGGCTGTAGGTGGTGCCATTCAGGCGGGCGGCGGCGTTGATGCGGGTGATCCACAATTTGCGCAGATCGCGTTTGCGCACGCGGCGGTCGCGGAATGAATACCACAGGCTTTTCAGCATCGCTTCGTTGGCGCGGCGGAATAGCTTGTGCCGCGTGCCAAAGTAGCCCTGATTCATCTTCAAAATTTTCTTGTGACGGAGGTGTCCTCGCGGACCTCCCTTAACACGTGCCATAACTTACTCCTTTGCGCACCCCTGGGCGCCGGTCTGTTGACCAGTTGCGTGCACCCAACGGCCGCTCCAATCGAACGGATGGGACGAACGACCTTAGCTGTTCTTTTTCAGGTAGGGCGCCAGGTGCAGAACGCGCTTGACAATACCCTTGCCTTCAACAACCAGCATCTCGGTCAACAGGGCCTTGGTACGCTCGGACGTGCGGCGGCGCAGATGACTCTTACCGCCCTTGGTTCGCACCAGAACCCCGGACCCGGTCAGGCGGAACCGTTTGGCGGTTGCCTTATGGGTCTTCAGTTTCAATTTACCGGCTTTTGCTTTGCGTGGCACAGCGAATGCTCCTCTTTCTAATAAAACTTCAGCTCGCGCGAAGCGGGATTATACCACAAAATTAGGAGGAGTCAGGTTTTCGCGCGGTGCCGTGCATGGCGTTCTCAAGAAATTGTCAGACAAGCCCCTCCCCCTGCCCCCTCCCCGAAGCGAGGCGGGGAAATAAAGATGTGAGGGTTTAGACGCCGTCTCACGGCGTCTAAACCCTCAAACTCCCTCTCTGAACTCCGTCGCCGGAGGAGAATGGATCCAAATTGGCATTTGCCTAGCTTTCTTGAGAAAGCCATACGGTGCCGTGTTCGTTTTTTTCGCTCTGCCGATTAACCAAGAAGGGCCCGCTGACAGGCGGACCCCGGATTTTTGTGTTTGTTCCTGGGGATTATTTGGAGATGGAAGGGAGGAAGGTGAAAGACGGCAGGGGGGCATAAAAGGCAATGCGGATCCCGCAGATTTGCAGATTGATATCCGGGGAGGTCGGCCAACCGATGACTGTGTAGGCATATACGCCATTATTGACCGTTTCGGTGATCTCCTGGCTGACCACAAACCCGTACCCTCCGGAAAAGGAATCCATCGATTCGGTGAAAACCAGGTCGGCCGACTCGACCCCCGGGGAGTAGCGGGTGAGAAACGCGCGCACCCGCCCGCCCGCGGTGGAGTCCTTGTAATACAGACGGATATATTTGATCACCGCGTTGTCAGGGATGTGGGCTTCAGTGTTCAAAATCAAGGTGGTGGATGAACCCGCGGTCAGGTGAACGCAGCCCACCCCGTCATAGACGTAAGCGGTGGTGCTGGAGCGCCCGCGCAAGGTGGCCCCGGAAACCTGGTAATAGCTAAAGCTGGAGCTGACTGCGGAGGGCGCGACGTCCTGGCGCATGGAGGTGGGCGCGCCGGCGGGAGGGTTGTCATCCGGGGCCGGGCCCTCGACCGGGTCGCCGCGGCCGGTGTCGTAGATGCCGCTGTCGGTGGCGGCCTGGGAGGAGGGGGCGCCGTTTGGCAAAATCCCCGGCCCGTCGGGTTCGCCCTCCACGCTGCTGGCGGCGGGCTGATCTTCAAAAATGCCGGTGTCGGTGGCTGCCTGCTGCCGCTGTTGGGCCACCACCGCGCCGGCAGCGAGGATAACTACCAGCAGCGCGATGAGCAGACTTCGGAGGACATATTTTTTGGGGAAGTGCATGGTAAAGCCTTTCCTCCCACACGCCATACGGCGGGGAGAAAAAATGGATGATACTTACATTATAGGTTAAAAGTCATCCACGTAACAACCGGGATTAACACCAGGGCCACGGTAGGGCAATCGCATCTACATTGCCAGATACAGTCTTCTCGGAATTCTTTTTAAAGTCCCCGCCCTCGAGGGCGGGGATTTCGGGGTGGGTGACAACTATTTTATAGAAAAACTGTTTTGATGCGATTGCCCTAAGGGCCACAGCTTTCCCAAAGTCAACCCCATCCCGCCCCAGGCTTGGGGCGGGAAAGAAAGAATTTGTGGGGTTGGGGCAGCCTCACGGGCTGCCCCAACCCCACACCCCAATGCCAGAGAACAAGGAGTTGAAAACGTCAAGCGACTTTGAGAAGACCATAATACCGGCGCTTGATCCTGGGCGGCGCGGGCGGGGGAAAAGCAATGAAAAAAAACGGCCCACCTGTGGGGTGAGCCGTGTATAGATCAAGTGTGCAGGGGAAGGGTCAGCTGGCGACTTCGTCGGCCTTTTCGGTTTCAGCCACGGCGCCCGCTTTGGTTTCGACCTTCTTCTTGGCAGGTTTGGAGGGCGAAAGCACCATGTTCATCACCCGGCCTTCCATGGCAGGCGGCTGTTCGATGATGGCGATGTCGGCCAGTTCTTCGGCAATTTCACGCAAGTCTTCTAATGCCAGCTCGGGGTAGGTTACCTCGCGCCCGCGGAAGCGGATGGTCACTTTGACCTTATTGCCTTCGAGCAGCCAGCGGCGCGCATCGCGGGTTTTGAAACCGCGGTGGTGCTCATTGGTCTTGGGACGAAGGCGGATTTCCTTGATCTCGATCTTGGTCTGGGCCTTTTTGGCTTCGCGCTCTTTTTTGGCGCGTTCGTAGAGGAACTTGCCAAAATCCATGACGCGGCAAACCGGCGGGTTCGCATTGCCGGCGACCTCGACCAGATCCATCTCGGCATCGCGAGCGATGCGCATTGCTTCCGAGGTGGAAACAACCCCCAGGTTGTCTCCGGTGGGGCCGATCAGGCGAACTTCCGGCACCCGGATGGTTTCATTAACACGATATGTCTGAGTACTGATAGATCTCTCCTCTTTCTTGCTCTTCCAAAAATTACGCCGCAAGATTAAACGGCATTAAGCTAGAAAATCATACCATAAACACACCGGAGTCGTCAACTTTGTTTCCGGATTTTTTCATGTGGTTCTCAAGAAATTGTCAGACAACCCCCTCCCCTGGCCCCGCCCCGTTTCGGGGCGGGGAAAATAAAGATTTGAGGGTGCAGACGCCGTCTTACGGCGTCTGCACCCTCAAACTCCCTCTTTAAACTTTGTAGCCGGAGGAGAATGGTTTCAAATTGGCAATTGTCAAGCTTTCTTGAGAACGCCATGCGGATTTTTTTTGGCAGCCCGTCCCGATCCAACCGGACTGGCATGGGGCGGGAGGCTAAGCTCTGATTCCCCGCCCCGAAGTTGCGGCAGGAGACTTGACTCCTGGCTGCGCGGTTAACTTGCAGTCCATGGGTCGATGTGCATATAATCAAGAAAGGAAATATCTCTTGTGAGAATGTATAGGGTGGACGTATGACCGACCCAAACCCGGCATCCAATGATCCGGTCCTGGAGCGCATGCACAATTTGCTCGCGGAGTGGCACCAGGCCGCCGACCGGCGGGCGGTGTTCTTGAGCTGCTACGCGATGATGACTGGCAACATGCTGGCCGCCATCGACGCGGGTGAGTTTAACGACCCCTCCTGGGTGAAGGGGCTCCTGGATCACTTTGCCGATTATTATTTCAACGCTCTCGACGATTACATCCTCGACACCGCCAGGACCCCGGCGCCCTGGCGGATTGCCTTTGCCGAAATCCAGCGCCCAAAGCTAATGGCCCTGCAGCATTTGCTGTTGGGGGTAAATGCTCACATCAACTACGATTTGATTTTAGCCCTGGCCGATGTGCTCGAACCGGAGTGGGCCGAAATGAGCGAGGAGCAGCGCAAGCTGCGCCACGAGGATCACTGCAAGGTGAACCTGGTGATTGCCCATACCGTGGATAAAGTGCAGGATGAAATCCTGGACCGCTATGATCCGCTGATGGAACTGGTGGACAAGGCCTTTGGGCGCCTGGACGAATGGTTTATCTCCCAGATGATTGCCGAATGGCGCGACGAGGTCTGGGAAAAAGCGGTGCGGTGGGTGGAAGACCCGGCCCTGGAAGTGCGCGAGGCCATGCTGAACGATTTTGAGCGCCGGTCGCTGCACTACGCCAACCTGTTCCTGTTGTATGACCTGGGCAAAGTGCTCAAATAACGCCGACAAAAAACCGCGGAGGGTACGCCTCTCCGCGGTTTTTTGTTGTTTTATTCCGGCCGGCGATTATTTGAGCCGGCGGTATTCTTCCCAGGCCATCAGGTTGGACGGGTCGGCGGCCAGCACATGCCCGAGGGCGCTTTTCGCGGCGGGGATATCGCCGAGGGCCACCGCCGCCAGGCCGGCCATAAAGGTGGCGTTGGTGCGCTGGAGTTGCTGATTGTCTTCCTCGAAGGTCGGGTTGGGGTTGCCCGAATAGAAGTAATTCCAGGCGAAGGGCTTTTCCGCCGCGTTTTCGGAGTCGCGCTTGAGGCGCAGCAGATCGGCCCGGCCGGCCTCCGCCTGGCCCAGCTGGATTTTCGCCAGGGCTTTGCACAGGGCGATCGGCCCCCACTCGCCGCGCATGGCCAGGATTTCCTCGTAGACGGCGCGCGCTTGCTCCTGGCGCCCGAGAGCGGCCAGCGCCAGCCCCTGGTGGTAGATCATATGGATGTAGGAGCCCTCGAAGGGATGCTCGCCGAGGTTCTCGGGGAATTTTACCCCGGCCTGGAAGTGCTCCAGGGCGGTCTGGGGGTCGCCGCTCTCCAGCGCGCGCCGGCCCAGAATCCAATGCGCATTGATATACTGCCCGGTGACCGAGCCTTCGCCGCCTTCCCAGGCGTGGAACAGGCGCTCCGCGGCGATGTCGAGGGCTTTTTGGGGTTGGTCGAGGCGGTTGTACAGCGCCATCAGGTGGATGGTCAGGTCGTCGCGCAGCACGGTGAGTTCGGGATGGCTTTCCAGCAGGGCCAGGCGCTCCTGCGGCGAGACGGCTTTACGGCGCAGGAGATGGTCGTATTCCAGCAGCAGGCGTGGATCGGCGGGGTTGGCCGCCAGGGCCTTGCGGAAATGCTCCAGGGCAGCGTCGATATCTTTCTCCAGGTTGTAGGCGGCCAGGCCGAGATTGCGCCAGGGCACCGAAAACCCGGGGTCGCCCTGGACGGCCTGCTGCCAGAGCGTCACCGCTTCGCTGTAGCGGCGTTTATCATAGAGCAGGTTGCCGAGGTAATAGCTGGCGCGTGGGTCGCCGGGTTGGGCTTTGAGCGCGGCTTCCAGCACCAGCATTTCATCCAGGCGCCAGGGGAAGCAGTAATCCGGGTTGGCCAGGGCGGCAGCGCCATACCAGCGCGCGGATTTGCGCTCATCGCCCAGTTGGGCGTGCAGCCGGCCCAGGGTGTAGGCCGCCAGAGGATAGGGCTGGTCGGCGGTAACCCGTTCGAGCAGCTCGGCAGCTTCGGCATAACAGCCCGCGGCGGCATAATCGTAGGCGATGTCCAGGTAGGTCTGGATTTCACCGCGGGCCAGGGCCTGCATCTCGTCCAGGCGGGCGTTGGCAGCCTGGGAGTCGCCACGCGCGCGCGCCGCCAGGGCATATTCACTGCGCGCCCAAAAATCAAGCGGGTCGAGGGCAATGCTTTCGGCTGCCAGGTTTTCGGCCGACAGGATGGCTTCGCTCTGCCCGCTGTGGCGCAGCACGGCGCACTTGAGCGCGCGGATCTTGCTGCTGTGGGCGTTGACCAGCAGGGCGCGCTCGAGATGGTCGAGGGCCCTGGCGGCATCCTGGCGCAGCAGGTCGATCTGCGCCAGGGCATAATAGCCGGCGGACTGCCAGGCGTAATTCCAGACGGCTTTAGAAAATGCCTGGTAGGCTTCGTCCAAACGGCCCAGGTACTGCAGGGCCAGCCCCAGGCTGTAGTGGGCTTCGCCGTCGTATGGATTGAGATTCCAGGCGGTCAGACGGCCGACCGCGGTGCGGAAGTGGGCTTCGGCTTCGGCGAACAGCCCTCGGCGCAGGCAGCCTTTGCCCACCGCCAGGTTGACGCGCGATTCTTGTGGGTCGCGGCGCAGCGCCTCCTGCCAATAGCCGTCCGGGGAGAGGGTGGGGTGACGGTACTGCTCCAGGTGCAGGCCGATCAGGTACAGCTGCTCGATCTCGCCGACCTCGGATGGGGCCGGGGGAGCCTTATAGCCTTCCGGAATGGCGCCATCCCAGGGAGCTTCAGGCTGGTAGCGGATGATCTCTTCGCCCGCGGCGGTCTGCACCCGCAGGCGCAGATCGGTTTCGGAGGTGCCGGCCGGCAGCGCGGCGGTGGCGTGATAGGGTTTGCCTGGGGCCAGGTCCAGGCTTTCATCCAACAGCACCTGTCCCAAAGCGGTGGTCAGCGAGATGCGCGCTTTTTCGAGAGGCTCGACCGCATATACACCCAGGGCAGCCTGGCTGTCGCTGACCTCCAGGTTGAGCGCGGCGCGCAGGTTGGCGTTTTTCATCCCGCCGATTTGCTGCACCGGGTACCAGAACTGGCTGAAGGTGCGGGTCTCATGGGGCATGATCCAGGAAAAATCGGGCTGGTTGTCGGTGTACACCCCGGCCATCAGCTCGAGGTATTCGCCGGTGTCGTCCATCAAGGAGCGCTGCCAGGTGTGGCCGTAGCCGCCGTTGCCCCAGGTGAAGAATTTTTTGCCGGGCGAGATGCCCGCATCCGCCAGGTGGACGACGCCCGCGCCGGCCTCGTGGTCGTAACCCCCAAAGAATTCGTATTTGGATGGGGCGGCGAAGAATGAGGCGGCCGGTGAATTGACCCAATAGCTCAGGTCAGTGCCTTCGGCGTAATGGTCGCCGAAACCGGATTTGCCCTTGACCAGCGGGTAGGAAGTGACCGGGTTCTTGACGTGGTGTACGGCGTAATGCACGTCGGGCGGAAAGATCACCTGGTAGTGATCGTTGATCTTAACCCCGGCGTTGGCCCACCACAGGAAGGTCTGCGGGAAAGGGGTGCGGTTGTAAAGGCGCACTTTGGTTTCGACCAGGGCCTTGCCGGGGTGCAGGCAGACGCCCACCATGCCCTTGGTGCGGTTGAGCGGGTCGTGCTCGCTCATCCAGACCGTCCGGGAGCCATCGGGGTGTTCCTCGATAGTGTAATCGGTGGGATCGAAGGTGGACGGGCGGTGGTGCTGCGGCCAGTTGAATTCTACCCCGCCGGATATCCACGGGCCGTAGAGGCCGATCAGGGCGGGCTTGATCACCTTGTGGCGGTAGAAGAAGTCGTAGCCGTTGGTTTTGTCGAGCCCGGCGAAGATGCGCCCGCCGATTTCGGGGAGCATCATCATCTGGATGTATTCATTTTCGAGGATCACCGCCTCGTATTCGCGGTCGATTTTCTCGCCGGAAAGGCGGTCGATATAAGGGTGGGGGTAGATGTTGCCTTTACTGCCCTGGATATTGCGCGATTCGAAAAACATCGGGTTCGGATCGGGATCCTGGGCGGGATAGGTAGGGATGTTGAACTCGTTCTACGCGGGCGCTGACGGGGGAGGGGGCAGATAGCATGGATAGATCAGTCCTTATCAAGGGGAATGCGATTTCCACCAGAATTCACATGAGCACGCTAAGAATCGTATAATGGAATGACCCGCAGGTCAATCTGAAATCAACCATGATTTCGAGTATTTCACCAGCCTGCCGGCCAAGGAGAAAAATAATGCGTCTGACCAAAAAAATCTTGCTAGTCCTGTTGATCCTGCCGCTGCTGGCCTCTTGCCAGGGCGCTCGTTGGGTAGACGTGAAAGACAGCGTATGGTGGAAGGATGCCGTCTTTTACGAGATCTTCGTGCGCAGTTTTGCCGACAGCAACGGAGATGGGATTGGCGATTTCAATGGCCTGACGCAAAAACTGGATTATCTCAACGACGGCGATCCGAAAACTACCACCGACCTGGGGGTGACCGGTATCTGGCTGATGCCCATCCAACCCTCGCCTTCCTACCACGGGTACGACGTCAGCGACTACTACCAGATCAACCCGGATTACGGCACGATCGATGATTTCAAACTGTTCTTGAGCGAGGCCAAAAAACGCGGCATCCGCGTGCTGATGGACCTGGTGATCAACCATACCGCGCTCGACAACCAGTGGTTCATGATGTCGGCGGGGGGCTATGCCAAGTTTGCCGATTGGTATATCTGGTCTGACACCAACCCGGGTTACAAGGGCCCGTGGGGTGAGGATGTCTGGCACCCTCTGGCGGGCCACTATTTTTATGGAGTCTTCTCCGAAGCCATGCCGGATTTGAATTACCGCAACCCGGATGTGACCGCCGAGATGGACAACGTGGCGGATTACTGGCTGCAGACGGTGGGCGTGGATGGTTTCCGCATCGATGGGGCCAAGCATTTGATCGAACAGGGTGAAACCCAGGAGAATACGGATGCTACCCATGCCTGGTTCAAAGATTTCCACAGTTATTTGCAAACCCTGAACCCTGAGGCGCTGACGGTGGGTGAGGTTTGGTCGCCCTCTGACGATGCGGCGCCCTACGTGGCGGACGACGAACTGGACCTGGTGTTTAATTTCCCGCTGGCTGATGACATTCTCGCCGGGGTGACTTTTAACGATGCGCGGCGGATCAGCACCTCGTTGATGCAGCAGGAGCGCACCTACGGCGGGGCCAACTTTGCCAGCTTCCTGACCAACCATGATATGGCGCGGGTGATGACCAAAGTAAACGGTGAAGTGGACAAGGCCAAAGCGGCGGCAGCTATCTTGCTGACCTCGCCGGGGGTGCCCTTCATTTATTACGGTGAAGAAATTGGCATGCTGGGCGACAAGCCCGACCCGCTGATCCGCACGCCAATGCAGTGGACGGGCGGGGACCAGGCCGGTTTCACCACCGGCACGCCCTGGACCGGGATCACCATCGATTACACCACGCGCAACGTCGAGGCGCAGAGCAGCGACAGCGAGTCGCTCCTTTCGTTCTACCGCACCCTGATCCAACTGCGCAGCGATCATTACGCGCTGCGCACCGGAGCGTACGTCCAGGTGAAAACGGATGACCCCAAACTGTTTGCCATGCTGCGCGTGGCGGAAAAGGAATCGGTGCTGGTGCTGGTGAATTTGGGTAAGGATGCCATTGCATCGCCGGCCCTGAATTGGGAAGGCAGCACCCTGCGCGGCAAATTGCGCGGGCGGCTGCTGCTGGGCAGCGGCAAGGTCAGCCAGCTCAGCCTGGGCGATGCGGGTGAAGCCGCGGGCTATGTGCCGCTTGACCGAAATTCCGCCGCACGGGGTGGTGGCGATCCAGTACAACCCGTAGTGACGGATATCCCTACCTGGAAGTGATCAAAAAATAGTCCTGGCGATTTGTCGCCAGGACTTTTTTTGATCAGGCAATCAGACCGGTTTGCGGGCGATCAACAGGCCGCGTCCGGAGGGACCGGCGGGGTCGTAGAGCGGCATGAGGCCGGCCTGGGCGAGGATGTCCAGCTGTTCCTGCATCTCAAAGAGGCCCAATTCATGGCGCTCGACGTAGTGTTGGGTGTCTTCGGGGGTGGCGACGAGGTAGTGCAGGTCGAAATAGGACAGGCGCCCGTCCACTTTGCTGGTGGACAGCCGTGCGATCTTCAGCTCGGGCTCATCCACCAGGATGGCGTGCACGGAGCCGGGTTTCCAATCCGCGGGGGTGAACCAGGGCTCAATCAGCAGCACGCCGCCGGGGACGAGGTGCTTTGCCCAGCAGGCGGCCGCCTGGCGCAGGCGCTCCAGGGTCTTGAGATAGCCGACCGCGCTGAACAGGCAGGTGAGCACGTCGAAGGGTGCGCCCAGGTCGAAGTCGGCCATATCGGCCAGGTGGAATGGTACCTCGGGCAGGCGCTCGCGGGCCAGTTCGAGCAGTTCGGGAGAAAGATCGAGGCCCTGGATGGCGAATTGCTGCTGGAAATAGGCAAGGTGCTGCCCGCTGCCGCAGGCCAGATCCAGCAGGCGCTTGCCGCCGGTGCGCAGGTGGGCGCGGATGGTTTCTTCTAAATAGGCGGCTTCTTTGCGGTAATCCTTAAACCCGTATATTTTGTCGTAGTAGCGAGCGGAAAGGGTGAACATGGCAGCTCCTGTGCGCGGATGGAATTATTCTAATCCCATCTGCGCACAGCGACACAAAATAGAGAGGGGATTGCGGACAGCGAGCTGTCCGCAATCCCCTTTACCCCGGAATTCAAACGGGAGATGAGGTGGTTGGCTGGGCGGGCGGATCTATTCCTGGACGGGACCGTCCAGCTCCAGTTCAATGATCGTGTCCAGCGCCTGGCGGTCGGCGTCTGGCACGCGGATGAGCATTTCGCCGTTAGGCTTTTCGATAATCACCTCGTTGGAGGTCAGCGAGCGTACGCGGCGGATGCGCTGCGACAGGGCGGGGATGGTGATCACATCCTCGGGCCAGTCGATAACGTGCGCATACAGGTGATTCTCTCGCCAGGTAAAGCCGCCCCAGGGTTGGGTGGGGAAAGGCCCGCCGCGGGTGGCATAGAGGGTGTGGCCGTATTCCTTTAACCATTCGCCTACCTGAGCCAGGCGGCGCACCATGCGCGGCTCGATCTCGCCGTCCGCGGTGGGGCCCACATTCAGCAGCAGGTTGCCGCCGCCGGTGGCCACCTGCACCAGCAGATGGATGATGCTGCGCAGCGACCGCATCGGGCGGTCGGGCATCCAGCCCCAGGATTCGGCCAGGGTGTCGCAGGTTTCCCAGGCGCGCTTGGGGTTGAACGCCCCCACCTTGCGCTCGGGGGTGATGAAATCGCCTTCCCAACCGCAGCGGTTGTTGATCACCAGGCCGGGCTGCAGTTCGCGCATCATCGCGACCAGTTTGCTGCCTTCCCAGAAGGGTTTGCCGGGGAAGTGATTTTCCTGCGGCCAGCGGGTATCCCGCGAGTGCCAGCCGCCCGAGCCAAACTCGAGACCGCCGTACCCCAGCCAATCGTCCTCACCGCCGTCAAACCAGAAGACGTCGATTTTGCCATAGTTGCTGAGCAGCTCGCGCACCTGGTCGTAGGTCTGCTGCTTCATTTCTTCGGCGTTTTCGCGGTAGAGATCGGGGAAGAAGAAACCGGGGTAGCGCCAATCGAGGGGAGAGTAATACAGGCCCACGCCCAGCCCGGCATTGCGGCAGGCCTGGACGTATTCGGCGACGAAGTCACGCCGGGCGGCCGTCTTGACGCTGGTGAAATCGCTGACCTGGCTGTCAAACAGGCTGTAGCCGTCGTGGTGTTTGGCGGTCAGCACCATGTATTTCATCCCGGCGGCTTTGGCGGTTTCGGCCCAGGCGGTGGGGTTGAACCTGGCGGGGATAAACTTGTCGGCCAGTTTGCGATATTCACGCATGGGGACGCGCTCATTCCACATCAGCCATTCGCCGCGGCCCGGGACGGCATACACCCCCCAGTGGAGGAACATGCCAAAACGAGCATCGCGCCACCATTGCATGGCTTCAGGCGCCAGGGCCAGGCTGCCCTCAAGGGTTGAGTTGGGCAAATTCATGGGTTATGACCTGTGCGCGTTGTTGTCATCTTCGTCTTCATCCGGGTGGTACCAATCCCCTGGACGCGCCAGGCCGGAGAAGGATGCCATGCGGGTCAGTTCGGCGGCAGGCACCCCGCGCGAGATCGCCCAGGCGCGCCAGCGGCGGATGGCGAAAGACCAGTACAGCCAACCGAGGACAATTGCAGCGGCCAGGCTGATCCAGGGCTGCTCGGGGAATAAGATGCCCCCCAGGAAGAAGGCAAGCAGAACGATGGCGATGACCGGAAGATTGACCACCAATTGACCAATCATGACGGCCCTGAGCGCAGTGATGGGAGGGCGGTTGTCCTGTTTTTGGGGTTCTTGATTCATGCTGAGCCTTAATAAGCCAATTATAAAGCGGATGCAGTCCACGCAGCATCGGGGTACGGCAATATTGAGTTCATTATAGAAGGGTTCGCGGGCAGTGTAGGGAAGGAAATTGTAAGCTTGCAAAGCTGTAAACTTGCCATAATGGGGCAAGAGGGGGAACGTCTGCGCAACCCGCGCACCTGGCTTCCCGGCAGGCTTATAAATCGATCCAGTCACCCTGGGGACCGAGGATGCGTGCCGCGCCTTCGTCATCCCAGACGATCAATTCGCGGCGCTGGTGGATCAGCGCGGCGCGCGTGCGCGCGACTTTCTCATCGGTGGTGGAGCTGTTAAGCCCCCAGGCGGTATAGATCTGCCCGTTGGTGCGGCTAACGGCGCGCGCGTCGTGGTAGCCCAGCCGCGCGGCGATCTGTTCGTTGGTCAAGCCCTGGGCCAACAGGGCAGCCACCGCCAATTCGTTGGGCTCGAGCAAATCGAGGGGATCGTTGGCGTCTTTGTGGCGCACGGCCTGCACGCGGGCTTCAATTTCGGGGTCGATGAAACTGCCCCCGGCGCGCGCATCCCGCAGCAGCGGCAGGATGCTTTCCGGCAGCAGGTAATTGCTCTTGCGCACGTAGGCGTAGTGGCTGAGGATGCCGGAACGCAGGAAGGCGCGGTAGTAGTCCTCGTCGTCTTGAATGGAATAGAACACGACCGGGATGCGCGGATATTCGCGGCGCAGGGCGGCGGCGGTCTGGATGCCGTTGAGCTCGCCCGCCAGCTGCACATCCATCAGGATGGCGTGCGGGGGCTCGGCGGGGGTCGCCGCCAGGGCGTCTTCGCCGCGGGTGTATTGGCCGGCGACGGTGACATCTCCGGCGGCCTCCAGCCCGGTTTTGAGCGCGCGGCTGAGGGCGATGTTGTCTTCTACAATCCAGATGCGCAAATTCATCTATTTCTCACTGGCGAGGTTCATGTCTGGCCCTATTGTCGCTTTGCGCGCGGCGGCTGTCAAGCACGCTTGTGCAAATGAGGCGGTCTCTGATCAGCCTCACGACCTGACCGGCGGGGAAAAGACATTCATGGGTTGGGGATGTAGATGGCACACTGTGACATCTACATCCCCGATTTTTTTTCGGCCCCCTTCCTGGCAAGGGGAAAGGGGGATGGGTTCCTCGGCATTGAAATGGACGTAGCCAAAAGGAAAGATCGATACCATCTTGAGGAGCGCCCGTGGTTACAGCTCGCCGGCGCTTTCTTCTTCGATCCAGGCGAGGATCTGCTCCATGCGCGCCAGGCGGACCGCGGCGATTGCCCGGGCGGCGGGCAGGGTTAAACGCTTCGCCAGCAGGTCTTTGCGCTGCGCGGCGCGCCCCAGGCAGGCGCGCAGGTCGTTGGGTCCCCAGGCGCATTCGCGCGCCAGGCCCACCGCGCCGAGAAAATCGAGGAAATCGGCTTCGCGCAGCAAGAGGGCTTCGGGAGCGGCGGCCGGGCGGGTGTCGCGGTAGTCGTGCAGATCGATGGCCTCCAGGATGCGGCGGTTGACCTCCGCGCCCAGCCCGGCCTGGGGCAGGATTTCTTCCTCGGCCACCTGGCGCGAGCGCTGGGCGTGGTTGAGCCCTGCCTGCAGGAAGTGGGGGAACGCGCCCCAATCGTGCAGGTAGGCGGCATACTCCAGGGCCAGCCAGTCGGCGGGCAGACCCTCGGCGATTTGGTGGGCCAGGGCCAGCACCCGGCGGGCGTGGGGTACGGCCCAGCCTGGGCCGTACTGCCCGGTCAGATCGACGATTTGAGCCAGGGTCATGGGCATAGGGCGGGTTCCTTGCGTAAAGATCCGAGCAGCGCGCCGCCGATGATCAGCAGCATGGCGGCTAAGCTAAGCGCGCTAAGCAGCTGCCCGGCCAGCAGCACCAGGTTGAGGGTGGACAGCAGCGGGGTGAGGTAAGCCAGCGAGCCGATCACCCGCGGGTCGCCGCGCTTCAGCGCCGCGTCCCAGAAGAAGAAGGCCGCGCCCATAGGGCCCAGACCGGCCAGGAGCAGAAACAGCAGGTCAGTGGGCGGCCACCCGGCCAGCGCGGAAAAAGAGCCGCCGCCGAGCACGTGCAGGCCAAAGGCCAGCAGGCTGCCCAGCGCGCAAAAAGCGGCGACGGCATCTGTGGGGAAGGGCGGCAGCCGTTTGGTGAACAGCGAATACAGCGCCCAGGTGAGGGCTGCCCCGGCGGCACACAGATAGCCGGGCAGGGCCGCGCCGTTGAGGCTGAGACGGCCGTTGGTCACGATCAGTGCTGCGCCGGCCAGCCCCAACAACGCCGCCAGGATGTGATGGGCGCGCAGGCGGTAGCCGCGCAGCACCAGCGGCGAGAGCAGCACGATCAGCAGCGGCCAGAGGTAATTGATCAGGTTGGCTTCCACCGCCGGGGCCAGGGCGAAGGCGCGGAAATAGAGGAAATGATAGCCAAAGATGCCGCCTGCCCCCACCGCCAGGGTGCGCAGCGGGATGCGCCAGGCGCGCGGGCGGAAGAGGCTGTAACAGCCGGCCGGCGCCAGGGCCACCCCCAGCAGCAGCAAAGGCGGCAGATGGGCCAGCCTCGCCCCCAGCAGGGCCAGGGTGCTCCATAAAAGGATGGCGGCGAGGGCGAGCAGGATGGGCATGAGGGAATGATGAGTGGAGAATGATGAATGATGAATGCTGAATGCTGATTGCTCTACCGACTGAATGCGCGGAAGGGGTTGTCGGCGGTCAGCAGGCGCAGGGTGGCCTCGTCGACTCCCGCGGCGCGCAGTTTGGGCAGGAAGACCTGGTTGAGATAGGTAAAGGGTTTGGGCGAGCCGCCGCCGGGTTTCGCGGGGTCGTACCAACCGCGGTCCATGCTGAGCATCAACTGGCTGCCGAAACCGGCCGAGAGCATGGCCAGGATGCGCTGCAGGTAGCGCTCATCGTCCGCGCCCCAGCCGATGCCGTCGTAGGAGAGCCACGCGCCGCGCCGGGCGATCTCCAGGCTGAGGTCGAAATCTTCTTCGGCCTGGGCATGGATCGAGATAAAGCGGCGCGGGTCGAAGCCCTCCGCTTCGAGGATTTCCAGCTGATGAAGGACGACCCGCCCGCGGATGGTGTGGCTGCCGATCGCCGACTCACAGGCCGTGCCGGCCGCCGCGGCCGCACGCAGGATCTTTTCTTCCAGGGCGGTCAGCCCGTCGTCGCCGGCGCTGAGCTTGATGAAGCCGGCGCGCACCCCGGTTTGGGCGATGCCCACCTGCAGCTCGCCCTGCATCCAGGCCTGGATCACCTCGCGCGGGGCGTGCTGCGCCCAGGCCGGCACCCAGGGCTCGCGGTAGATGCCGGTGGCCACCACCACGGGGAAATTGGCGGCCTGCGAAACCGCCTTGACCAGGTCGACGCGGCGGCCGACCCCTTCGGGCGAGCATTCGACCAGGGCGGTGACGCCCAGGGCGCGGGCGCGCTCCAATTCCGGGGCCATCAGCCGGACCACATCCTCCGCCGCGGCCTGGCCCTGCCCGGGGGTTTCGGGGGTGCGCAGGTCGACAAAAATGTGCTCGTGGGGCAGGATCATGCCCAACTGGCCGGAGGAATAGGCGCCCAGGGTAGTGTGCAGGACGGTCATGGCATCTCCTCGGATGGGGTAGCGGGGGGTGTCAGGTTTTGATAAGCTTCGTCGCCCAGCAGGTAGCGCAGCTCGTCTTCGAAGGTCTGCACCAACGGGATGGGCAGAGGGGCAGGGCGCAGGCAGCTGCCTGCTTCGTCCAGCAGGGCGGGGGTTTCGTCGAGGGTGATGCGCCCGGTTTCGTCCAGGTCGAGGGGGTGCAGCACGCAGTAGAACGGCTTGAAGCGCCAGGGATGGCTGCCGGCGGCCTGCCCGGCGACCTGCAAAGCGCATTTGAAATCCTCGCGCAGGAAAATACAGGCGGTGCCGCCGTAATGCTCGCGGTCGGGGAGCACAGTGCTGTGCACCACCGCGCCGCTGGCGGAGAACTCGTCGTTTTCCTCGCGCCCGTCGAACCAGGCAGCCGGATCGCGCAGCGCGGCGGGCATGTGCGGGGCAATCAGGGCGGCGTTGGCCAGCAGATCGTCGCGCTCGGCGGTGTCGATCCACACCCCGTGCAGGCAGCAGGCCCCGCGGCAATCGTTCAGCCGGCAGCGCTGCATTGGCTCGGACTGCAGCAGGCGCGGGTTGACGGCCTTGGGGAGTGGACGGGCAGTGGCGCTCATCGCGGGGCGATCAGTCCTCGGCCAAGAGGGCCAGGGCGATGTTGGCCGCCCAGGCCAGCACCTTGAATTGGCCGTCGCGCAGGGCGCGCAGCAGCTCGCCACGCTCGAGCAGCAGGAGGGTCTGTTCTTCCAGGTCGTCGGCGTTGCGCTGGGTCACCTGCTGCGCGCCGCTGGCCAGATACAGGTCGCCGATGGCTACCCCGCGGTTGGGGTCGACCCAAAACTGGCCGAGATGGCGCCAAACCGGGGCGGTGTAGCCGGTTTCCTCGAGCAGCTCGCGCTGAGCCGCCGCCAGAGGCGCCTCGCCGGGCTCCAGGTAGCCGCCGATGGGCGCCAGGGATTCGCCCTCCAGCGCGTACTTGCCCTGGCGAAATATCAGGTATTTACCCTGCGGGGTGACCGCCAGCACGTTGACGTAATTGGGGGTGGTGACCCACGGCCAGTTCTCAATCACCTGGCCGCTGGGGGTCTCCACGCTGCGGTCCTCCACCGTCAGCCATTTTCCGGCAGTGAGCACCGTCTGGCTGGTGAGGGTTTTCCAGTCGCTCATTGTTTTTTGTAGAGCCCCATCAGCTCGCCCTGGGCCAGTACGTGGCCTTCGATGGCTTTGAGGAAGGCGGTTTTGTCGAGATTCTGATCGTCGAGGGTCGTGTCCAGGGCGTAGAGGCGGAAATAATAATGGTGCTCGCCGGAGGGCGGGCAGGGGCCGCCGTAATCGGCGCGCCCGAAGCTGGTCTTGCCCTGCACGGCGCCGTCCGGCAGCCCGTTTGGCGGCGTATTGGCTTTTGAAGCGCCCTCGGGCAGGCTGCCGGCCTGGGCGGGCAGGTTGTAGACCAGCCAGTGCACCCAGGTGCCGCCGGGGGCGTCCGGGTCTTCCACCAGCAGGGCCAGGGATTGCGCGCCGGCGGGCGGCGCGGACCACTGCAGCTCGGGCGAGCTGTCGTCGCCCTGGCAGGTATATTTTTGCGGGATGGATGCCGCCTGGCTGAAGGCGGGTGAGGTCAGGGATATTCCGCTAGTGGCGGCGTTTTCGCCCGGGGTGGGCTGGGCTGCCGCGCAGGCGGCGAGTACTGCCGCTGAAACCAGGCATAACAGCAAGATCGGGTATTTCATGGCCATTCCTTTCCAACAGGTTCCCATAGGTATTCTACCGGATTTTCCCCCCGGCGGGGGACGGGGTGCAGGCCAGGTTGCGCTGTCTGGATGCGGAAGGGGAGGAAAGAGCGCGTTTCAGCCCGCGCCCTTCGTGCAAGGAAGGAATGATTGTTTTGGATTGGGGCCGGTATCAAACCGGGCGGGATGTCCAGGGTAAACGCATCTAAAATGCCAGATACGTTTTCATACCTTTTTCACTTCCCTCGGGCCGCTCTCCACGGGAAAAGCGCCGTGAAGAAGGGCAGAAGAAATTTTTTGTGAGATGGCAGTCCCTGCCGGGATGTCTGCGTAGACCGAAGGCGCGCGGCCTTTCATTTATAATCATAGGTGAGCGCGAGCCCAGGCGGTGCGCAGCAAAGGACACAAGGCATGATTAAGTATTTATTGCAAACGGCGCGGATCGATCCGGATCATCTACACAGTGGATTAGAGATGAAGGAAGCCGGCCTGCGTGCGGTGATTTATGCCGTGGGGCTGGCCGGCGGCGTGCTGTACGTGCTGGGCAATATGACTGCGCTGTGGATTGCCGTGCCGCGTCTTTCGGCGGTGGTCATCGTCTTGCTGGCAGGCAGCGCGGCCAGTTTGGGGCTGCTGCGGCGCTCGCTGCAGGCGGCGCGGGTGGTCTGGTTGGCGGGGATTGTCCTGACCCTGGTGACCGCCGCCCTGTTGTTTGATGCCGGGCAGATATTCTGGCTGTTCTCCCTGCTGCCCCTGCTGGCGATGATCGCGGGTTTCAGCCTGATATGGGGGCTGGCCGGCGCGGGGGTAACCCTCTTGCTGCTGGCGGGGTTCTCCAGGCTGCCGGGGCATGGGCCGCTATCCGCCCAGGACCTGCTGTTGGTGCTGGTGGTTTCCGCGGTGGGTGTGGCAGCCGTGTGGACCTTTGCCCGCGCGATGGTCTCCATCGCGGATTGGGCCATGGACAATTACCGCAAATCGCGCGAGGAGCTGGAGCGGCTGCGCGCCGAGCGGGTGGAATGGCGCCAGACCAAAGAAGATTATGACCTGGCCACGCGCGAATTGGCGCGCCTGTCTACCCGCCTGGAAGCCCTCACCCAGATTGCCGAAGAGGCTCGGCGGGTGAAGGAGGAATTTGTCGCCAACGTAAGCCATGAGCTGCGCACGCCGCTGAACATGATCCTGGGTTTCAGCGAGGTGATCATGAAATCGCCCCAGGCCTACGGCGGCACCATCCCCCCGGCGCTGCTGGCGGATATCGCCGCGATCGAGCGCAACAGCCAGCATCTTTCGCGCCTGGTGGACGACGTGCTGGATCTCAGCCAGATCGAAGCCGGCCGGATGGCGCTGCTGAAAGAATGGGTGGAAATCCCCACAGTCATTGTCGAAGCGGTCTCCACGGTGGGTTTTCTTTACGAATCCAAAAAGCTCTACCTGCGCGAGGAGATCGCCGGCGGGCTGCCCGAAGTTTTCTGCGACGGCACGCGCATCCGCCAGGTGTTGATCAACCTGCTCAGCAACGCCGGGCGCTTTACCGAAAAAGGCGGGGTGATCGTGCGCGCCTGGCAGGATGAGAACGGGGTGGTGATGTCGGTCACCGACAGCGGGCCGGGCATATCGGCGGAGGATCAGAAGAAAATCTTCCAGCCTTTCCGCCAGCTGCAAAGCACGCTGCACGGCCACAAGGGCGGCAGCGGGTTGGGGTTGAGCATCAGCAAGCAGTTCGTGGAAATGCACGGCGGAAAGATGTGGCTGGAAAGCGAGCTGGGCCAGGGTACCACTTTCTTTTTCAACGTGCCGCTCAAGCTGCCCGGCGATGACCTGGATGCGGGTGAATCGCGGCGCTGGTTCAACCCCTATTACCAGTACGAACCGCGCAGCCGGCCTTCACGGGTCAGCCCGCCGGAGATCCAGGCGCGCTACGTGCTGCTGGAAGAAGAAGACACCCTGCAGAAATACCTGCGCCGCTATATGGAAGGCGTGGAACTGGTCAGCGTCAAGAGCCTGGATGCGGCCATCGCTGAACTGCACCGCTCGCCGGCGCAAGGGCTGATCTACAATACGCCGCAAGCCAAGGGGATCACCCCAATCGAGACCCGCCTGGGCGAGATGCCCTACGGCACGCCGGTGATTACCTGCTGGGTGCCGGGGCGCGAAGAGGCGGTGCGCCAGCTGGGGGTGGTCGAATACCTGGTCAAACCGGTGGGACGCGACGCGCTGATGCGCGCCATCTCACAGGTGAAAGAGGGCGAGGTGAGCAGCCTGCTGCTGGTGGACGACGAGCCGGAGATCCTCCAGCTCTACGCGCGCATCCTGGCGGCAGAGATGCCCTCGGCGCGCCTGATGCAGGCGATGAACGGCACCCGCGCGCTGCTCTTGATGCGCGAGCGCCAGCCGGATGTGGTCCTCTTGGATCTGATGATGCCGGGCAAGGACGGTTTCCAGGTGCTGCTCGAAAAGGCCGAGGAAGAAGCCATCCGGGATATTCCCGTGATCGTGGTATCCTCGCGCAACCCGAGCGGGGAAACTGCGGTGAGCGACACGGTGAGCGTGGCGCGCGGCAGCGGGCTTTCACTGCATGAATTGATCGATTTTATTCGGGAAACCAGCCGGATTCTGACTCCAACGAAACGATCTGGCGGTCGATGATCTCCAGAAAGGCTTCGCGGGTAAACGGTTTTTTGAGATAGCCGGACGCGCCCAGGGTGAGGGCCAGGTTTTCCTGGGGCAGGATGGTGCAGATGATCACCGGGCGCTCGCTGGCGAGGGGATGTTGTTTTAACCGGCCCAGCACCATCCAGCCGTTGTCCTTCGGCATCATAATATCCAGCAAGATCACCCGGGGGTTGTGTTCTTCGATCAGCGGCAGCACCTGTTCCGGGTCCTGGGTGGTAAAGACGCGGTAGCGGCTGCCGGCTGCGAACCGCTGCATCAACTGCAGGGCGTCGGCGTTGTCGTCCACCGCCAGGATGGGCAGTTCTTCGCGGGTGGGCAGGCGCAGGTGGGCGCTGAACAGCCGGGTCTTATCGGTGACCAGGTCCAGCTGCGCGCCGGCCAGCTCGGCCATTTGCTGAGCCACCTGCAGGTTCCCGGGGCTTTCGCTCTCCGCCTGGAGCAGGCTGCGCTCGGGGTGCAGGGTTTCGATCACCAGGTGCACTGACCATGCCTGCTGGTGAGCGGTGATCTTAACCACCCCACCGGGCGTGCGGTGGATGGCCTCCAGGATCAGGTTGAGCAGGATCTGGTTGAGGGCGACCGGGTGCAGGGCCAGGTCGGGCAGGGCTTCGGGCAGCTCGCATTTCAGGTTGACGTAGTTTTGCTCGCTGAGCGGGTAGGAGAGGTTGAGCACCTCGGTGATCTGCACTTTAAGATTGGCGGGGTTTTCCAGGTTGGCCTGGCGCACCCAGGCCAGCTCGCGGTTGAGGGTCGTCTCGTTGGATTCGGCGTCACCGCCTCCCCGGATTTTCTCTTCGAGGTGATAGCGCTCCCAGAGCAGGTCGGTGAGCTCTTCGATGGCGGCGCGCTGCTCGCGGCGCAGCTGGCGGTCGGATATGCTTAACTGGTCGGCGACGACCTGCTGGCTGAGCTGCTGGACGTAGCAGCAGAAGAGCGAATTATAGATGCGCCAGGCGCGGGATTGGTCGGGTTCGTCGGGAGAGGGCTTGAAGGTTTCGATGCCATCCACCAGGATTTTTCGCAGGGCAGACGAGGCATCGAATTTGTTGGAGAGGTTAAACAGGTCGACCAGCCGGCTGGTGCGCAGGTGATCGGCGTTGTAGAGGTGGGTGAGCGCATCGCGCAGCTGCTCGATCAGCGCCTCGCGTTGCAGGGCCTCCTGGGTCATGCTTGTGATCCTGGGACAATTTTGCTAAAATCGGTCATATATATCACGTTTTATCCATCCACGCCAGTGTATGTCCACGTTTTGTCCTTAACCTGTCCAGGGCAGGCCGTTTTGGCTTATTAAGCGTGTTAATATGAAAAACGTATTCGTGTCCACGTCCCAAAAGCCATCGATCCTTTAATTGTACCTTGTTTCCGTATAACCAGACACGAGGCGGCCGAATTTAATGCTCTGCCTGGCTGCCGCAGGATGCCATCCTGGCCTGGTTGATCGAATAGGAAGGAGGTGAGTGCGATCTGTGAGTGCCTCATAAGGTGCGCAGATTAAACCGAGTGTCCTCGCGGAATAGTCTTCCCGCTGTTCCGCACATATTGAAGCGATCCGGCTTTATTCAATATCTCTAGGAGAACAAAGAAATGAAGGTTTCGAAGCTCAATCGTCGTGATTTTTTGAAGGTTAGTGCTGTAGCTGCAGGGGCCGCCGCCCTGGCCGCCTGCGCTCCCGCCGCCACAACGGTTGCCCCCACCTCAGAGCAGCCCGCTGCTCCCGCCGAGCCAACCGCAACCGAAGCTCCCAAGGTAGATCCTAATGCCGTCACCTGGTGGTACGCCTGGGGCAACCTCGACCCCGCGACCGCCAAGATTGTGGAAACCGAAGAGTTCAAAACCCTGATGGGTGGCAAGAACTTCAATTATCGCGGTTCCATCAGCAGTGAAATCATCCTCACCGCCGTTGCTGCCGGCACCCCGCCGGATGGCGGCTCGAACTTTGACTATCCTAACCTGCACGCACGCGGCGCCACCGTCCCGGTGAACGATTACGTGTCTGCCAGCACAATTATCAACAAAGATGACATCCTCCCCAAACTGTGGGAATCCTCCTTCTACGGCGACAAAATGATCGGCGTGCCGGGCATCGAAGGCTATCTGTGGTGGGGCTTGAACGTCAATATCAACGCCGCCAAGAACGCCGGCCTGGATGCCGAGAACCTGCCGCTGACCTGGGAAACCGTCTATGATTGGCACAAAGCCCTGACCAAGTTCGATGACGCCGGCAACCTGCAGCAGTTTGGCCTGGACCCGTGGGATGCCATGGCAGGCGAGACGGACTACCCCATGCAGTCTTGGGGCGGGATGAACTGGTGGGACGAGAAAAATCGCAAGATCGACCTGAACAACGACGCCATGATCGAAGGTATGGACAAGATGGGCGAGTTCATCAAGTTGATCGGTCCCGACAAATTTGACGGTATGCGCCAGACCACCGGTATGGGCGGCTGGGGCGCCTCGTACAACGCCGGGATGCAGACCATGATTATGGAAGGTTACTGGCACCCGGGCGAGACCCAGATCCAGCAGCCCGACATCGCCCAGTACAACCGCGCGACCTGGGCGCCCGTGCCCGAGAGCCGCAAGGAAGCCAAGATTATGGCGACCGGCGCGCACTTCGTGCAGATCTTCAAGGATGCCAAGCACAAGGACGAGATCTTCAAGGTGGCCGAGTTCTTGATCACCGACGTGGCCCAGGACATCATCTTCAAGGAAGTCGGCTGGATCTTTGGCCGCATTTCTTACCTCAAGAAGATCGATCCGTCGGTTTACCCCGGGTTGGATTTCTACATCAATGCCCCGGACCAGGTAACCGAGTGGTTAATTGGCCGCCGCTGCCCGATCCATTGGTTCATCGCCTCCCAGTACGGCGAGCTCCGCGCCAAGGTGTATCGCGGCGACATGACCTCCACCGAAGCGGCCGCCGAACTGCAGCGCCGCGCCGAAGACGAATGGGATGCCCAGGGTCTTTCCTAAGCGTTTTCCCCTGCCCTGGGGCAACCGCCTTGTAGGGCATTCGTGCTAGGATATAAGGGTCTGGTGAACGGTTATAAAGCCGCTCACCAGACCCACTAAAAATCAAGATGCCCACGTATTACAAAGAGAGGACGATGCATGGCCTCGATAACCCTCCGAAATGTAATTCACGATAAGCGGGAGCGCAACCGCTTCTGGTTGGGGCTGGCGTTCATCTCCCCCTGGCTGCTTGGCCTCCTGCTTTTCTCCGTTTACCCGCTGATTACATCCCTGTATTACAGCTTCACGCGCTACGACCTGATCCAGGCCCCGGTGTGGATCGGGTTCGACAACTATGTGCGCACCTTTACCCGGGACGGACGGTTTTGGACGGTGATGTATAACACCGCCTATTACGTTTTCCTGAGCGTGCCGATCAGCGTCGGCACGGCCTTCTTGATCGCAAACCTGTTAAACACCAAAACAGTTGGCCGCTCGATCTTCCGCGGGATCATTTATATTCCATCGATCGTCCCCGCCGTCTGCACCGCCATGATCTGGCTGTTCCTCTTGAACATCCAGTACGGCGCGGTCAACGCCATTCTACAGACCCTGGGGCTCAAAGCTATTCCATTCCTATCCAACCCGAGTTTGGCCAAACCTACCTTGATTTTGATCGCGGCCTGGGCATCCGGCGGCAGTGTGGTCATTTTCCTGGCTTCGCTGCAGGATGTGCCGCGTTCCTTATATGAAGCCGCCACGGTGGACGGCGCCAATGCGGTCCAAAAGTTCTTTAACGTCACCATCCCGCTGACCAGCCCGGTGATCCTCTTCAACATGATCATGGGTTTTATCGGCGCCTGGCAAGAATTTACCCTGCCCTGGCTGCTGACCGGCGGCGGCCCCGCGGCATCCACCGAGTTCTATGCTTTGCACCTGTATCGCAACGCTTTCCAGAACCTGCGTATGGGAAACGCCTCCGCGCTGGCCTGGATCCTGTTCGTCATCATCCTGGTGTTCACCGTGATCCTCTTCCGCACGTCGGCTCGCTGGGTATATTATGGTGGAGGTGACAAATGACCGCGACCGCCCGCGCTTTACCAAAGACAGAGGAGAAGGCCTTCGATACGCGCAAAAGCAACGCGACCAAGCGCGTATGGGAAGTGCTTAAATACATCCTCTTATTTGCACTGGCGATCAGCTTCATCTTCCCCTTTTACTGGATGGTGGTGACCGCGCTCAAGGATGATCCGCAGGTTTACACCCTGCCCCCAATCCTGATCCCGAACCCGGCCCATTGGGACAACTTTATCAAAGGCTGGACCTTCCGCTACGATTTCACCCAGTTCGCGATCAACTCAATCTTCCGCTATGCTCTGCCGGTGACCGCCCTCTCGGTGATTTCCTCGGTGATCTCGGCCTACGGCTTTGCCCGCTTGAAATGGTGGGGCCGCGACTTCTTCTTCTTCCTGTGCATGGGGACGATGATGATCCCCTGGCAGGTGACGATGGTGCCGCTCTTCATCACCTACAAGCAGCTCGGCTGGCTGAACTCTTACCTGCCGCTGGTGGTGCCGTCTTTGTTTGGCGCCCCGTACTTCATCTTCTTGCTGCGCCAGTTCTTTATGGGGCTGCCTGAGGAGCTCTCGGACGCGGCGAGAATCGACGGCGCCAGTGAATTGGGCATCCTCATCCGCATCATCATGCCGCTGGCGGTGCCCGCCATGGCGGTGGTGGCGCTCTTCCGCTTCCTGGGCGCGTGGAACGATTACCTCGGCCCGCTGATTTACGCCAACCGCGAGGACCTCTTCACCCTGGCGGTGGGGCTTTACCGCCTGAATGTGGCCGCGACCAGCATGGGCACCACCGGGAACGCTCAGCCCTATTTGATGGCAGTGAGCACGGTGGTGGCGGCGCCAGTGGTGCTGCTCTTCTTCCTGGCGCAGCGCACCTTTATCGAAGGGATCTCGATGACCGGCCTCAAAGGCTAATCCCGCGGTCCGACCCGGCACGAAATTTTCTCCTGGCCCCTGATGGACCCTCCCTGTACGCTTCCATCAGGGGCCATTTCTATCTGAACCCTGTGTATTTTTCCATAGCCAGCTTTTTTGCCTTGAGCGATGTCCCCCCGACCGCCTATTATCCGTACGCACCGAAGTTCATTCAAGACGAATACCGCCGAAGAAAAATGGCGGCGCTAATAAAATAAATACTCCTTTTCAAAATGTCGGTTCATTAAAGGATGCATCCATGCCAATTCAATTTACATCCGAACGTTGGGCGCGTCTCAAAGATACCTACGCGCGCTGGTGGGCCGGCGACGTAGAGCGGCCGATCGTGGGGGTAGAGTTGTACGGCCGCGACCCCGGCCGGCCGCAGCCCCAGGTTCCACTGTTGTCGCAGGAAACCTGCACCGATCTGAGCTACACTCCCGAACAGTTGATCGACCGCATCGATTGGGAACTCTCGGGGCGGGAATACCTGGGGGACGCCTTCCCCTACTACAACATGGACTGCTTTGGTCCCGGGGTGGCGGCAGCCTTTCTGGGCGCCCGGCTGGACAATTCCAGCGGGCGGGTCTGGTTTTTCCCGCAGGCTGAGCTGCCGATCGAGGAGATCCATTTTGTCTACGATCCCGATAACCCCTGGCTGCAGCGCGTCAAGGCCATCTACCGGGCCGGCATGGACCGCTGGCAGGGCCAGGTACTGATGGGGATGACCGACCTGGGCGGCAACCTGGATATCCTCTCGACCTTCCGGCCCAGCGAGAAACTGCTGATGGATCTGTATGACTCGCCGGAGGAGGTCCTGCGCCTGCTGGACGAGGCCCACGAGATGTGGCACCGCTATTACGAAGAGATCAACGCCATTTTACAGCCGGCCAACCCGGGCTACTCGGACTGGGGCGCGATGTACAGCGACCGTCCTGGCTATATGCTGCAGTGCGACTTCAGCTACATGATCGGGCCGCGCATGTTCCAGCGCTTTGCCCTGCCCGAACTGGCCGCCACCTGCCGGCGGCTTCCGCACAGCTTTTATCATTTGGACGGCGTGGGCGAAGTCCCGCATCTGGACTATCTGTTGGCCATTCCGGAGCTGGACGGCATCCAGTGGATCCCGGGCGACGGCAAACCCGACTGCGCCCACTGGCCCGAAATTTACCGGCGCGTGCATGCCGGCGGCAAGAAAATCCAGATTGCGTACGGCGGTTTCGAAGCCCTGCACGCGGTGGTGGCGCAGATTGGCAGCACCTACGGGGTGCAGATGAAGACCATGTACTTTCCCCTGGAAGACGAGCAGGCGGTGCGCGCCGAGCTGGCCGGTTTTGGGGTGGAGGCCGGATGAAAGAGCTGAGCATCCGCGAGCGCATCGAATTATTTTGGGCCGGGGAGCGTCCCGACCGGATTCCCTACACCATCTACCAGAACGAATGGCGGCATACCTCGGCTGATCCGGCCTGGGAAGGGCTGTACGCCCGGGGGTTGGGGGTGACCTGGCACCTGCCCAGTGTGCGTGAATTCCACGACAATATGGAATACCGCGAGGAACGCAGTGAGGTGCAGGGCAAGGAGTTTGTTAAACAGCGCCTGATCACCCCGCTGGGTGAGATCTACCAGACGTTTCTGGACGACTGGCAGCAGAAATTTTACCTGGAAAGCGCCCAGGATTACGAGGTGATGACCTGGATCGTGGAGCATGCCCGCCTGGAGCCGGTCTACGATGAATGGCTGCGGCGCAGCGAGGAGATTGGCCCGTCGGGCGTGCCGCTGGTCATGCTGGGGCGCACCCCCAACCAGTCCATCCTGGTGGACCTGGTGGGGCTGGAGAATTATGCCTATCACCTGGTAGACCTGGGGGATGAGATGGAGGCGCTCTATCAGGCGCTGCTGGTCAAATTCCGGCGCAAAGCCGAGCTGGCAGCCGGTGGGCCGGGGCGTTTCGTCTCGGTGCTGGAGAATTTCACCGCCGATACCCTGGGTCCGGCGCGCTACCGCAAGGTGCTGCTGCCGGTTTACAGCGAATGCTTCCCCATGCTGCAGGCCGGCGGCAAGATCGTGGGCACGCATTATGACGGCCAGCTTTCGGCGGTCAAGAAGCAGATTGCCGAGGCGCCTATCGACCTGATCGAGTCGCTGACCCCGCCGCCGGAGGGCGATATGACCCTGGCGGAATGCCGCGCGGCCTGGCCGGAGATGCTCTTCTGGTCAAACATCAACGTGGAATGCTATGACTTGCCCGCGGAGGAACTCAAGCAGGTGGTGCTGTCGCGGGTGGCGGAGGGCGCTCCCGATGGGCGCCGGCTGGCCTTTGAAGTTTCGGAGCAATACCCGGCAAACTGGTGCGAGTCGTTGGGGGTGGTGCTGGAGGCGCTGCGCGAAACGCAGCAAGGATGAGCCAAATGACAATTAGGATGACTTCACGCGAACGCGTGCTGGCGGCGGTCCGCCACCAACCCCTCGACCGCTTCCCGACCGATATCTGGGCGGTGGATGAAGCCTGGCAGAAACTGCGCCTGCATTTCAAGACCGACGACCATGTCGAGATCTTTGAGCGTTTGGGGATCGACGCCATCCCCGGGATCAGCCCGAGCTACCACGGGCCGTTGATCGCAGGCCCGGACCCATCCCTGACCTATGACGAATGGGGCTTTGGCAGCCGCCTGCAGGAATATGGCGGCGGCATCTACGAGGAGCAGGTGCACTTTCCGCTGGCCAACGCCGAAAGCATCGCCGACCTGGAGGCCTTCCCCTGGCCCTCGCCCGACGATTATGATTATGACGGGCTGCGCGCCAAGGCCGCGCAATACCCCGATCGCGCCGTTCAGTGCGGCTATTGGGCCATTTTTTACTGGCACAATCGCCTGCGCGGGATGGAGCTTTCTCTGATGGACGCCGCCGAGCGCCCGGAGTTCACCCGCTTTTTGCTGGATAAGGTTTCGGATTTCTTCTTCGAATATCACCGGCGCTGTTTTGAAGCCACCCGCGGGCTGGCGGATATCGCCCAGGTGACCGACGATTACGGCGCGCAGAACGGCTTGATGATCAGCCCGCGCACCTTCGACAGCTTCTACCGCCCCTCGATGCAGCGCGGGATCGACCTGGCGCACGCCTACGACCGGCTGGTGTTCCACCATGACGACGGCGACAACCGCCGCCTGCAGCCGCGCTTTGTGGAGATGGGGGTGGAGATCCTCAACCCGGTACAGTGGCGCTGCGGCAACTGGGACCTGGACGCGGTCAAAGCCCAGGTGGGGGCGAAATTGTGCTTCCATGGCGGGGTAGACAACCAGGAAACCCTGCCCTTTGGCACGGCCGATGAGGTGCGCGCCGAGGTGCGCCGGCTGAAGCGCACCCTGGGCGCGGACGGCACCGGGTTGATCCTGGCGCCCTGCCATAACATCCAGGCGATCACCCCGCTGGAAAACATCCTGGCGATGTATGCGGAGTGCGCGGCATGAGCGAGACGGCAGTGCAAAACAAGCCCGCGCTTTTGAGCGGGCCGACCTGCTCCTGGCGCTGCTGCTGGGCGCGGCGGCGCTGGCCGTCTACGTGCGCACCCTGGCGCAGGGCGTCCTGCCCGGCGACAGCGGCGAGTTCCAGGTGCTGGGGTATTTCGTCGCCAATGCCCACAACCCGGGTTATTGGATTTATTTGCTGCTGGTCAAGGCGCTCACCCTGCTGCCGGTCGGGGATGTGGCCTACCGGGTGAGCCTCTTCTCGGCGCTGATGGCGGCGGTGACGGTGGCCTGCACCTATCTGGCGGGCAGGCTGCTTTCCGGCAGCCGCTGGGCCGGGGCATTGGCCG
Source organism: uncultured Chloroflexia bacterium (assembly GCA_963752685.1). Classification (GTDB taxonomy): domain Bacteria; phylum Chloroflexota; class Anaerolineae; order Anaerolineales; family Anaerolineaceae; genus Anaerolinea. The sequence continues at coordinate 233,190 of CAVVZR010000003.1, forward strand.
GGCTGGCTTTGACGGTCTGCCCGGTATTCTGGTCGCAGTCGACCATCGCCGAGGTGTATACGGCGGGCTCCGCCTTCGCCGCGGGCATCCTGGTGCTGCTGCTGGCCTGGGACCGCACCCGGCGCGCCGGGCTGCTCTTTTGGGCCGGGCTGCTGGGCGGGATGAGCCCGGGCGTGCACGGCACGGTGGGGCTGTTAGCCCCGGCGGTGGCGCTGTTCATCGCCTTTGCCCGGCCGGATTGGAAGCGTATCTGGAAACCCGCCCTGGGTGGCGCGCTGTTGGGCGTGGTCCTGCTCTTGGGGGCGTTTTTCATCGCGGACAGCAATCCGGCTCATTACAACATCATGAATTCCGCCTATATCCCGGCCCGCTCCAATTTCGACACCTCGCTCGAGGAACTGCAGTCGCCCCTGGGGCGCTTCACCTTCCTGATCACCTCGCGCCAGTGGTCCTCGGCCATGTTCAACGACCCGGGGCGGGATACCTTCGAAAAGGGCGGTGATTATTACGAGGCGCTGCCTAAGAATTTTGCCTGGCCAGTGTTGGGATTGATGGCGATCGGCTTTATCAACCTGTGGTGGGGGCGTGTGCGCACGGCGGTCTTTTTCCTGGCGGCCGGGCTGGCGCACCATTATTTTGTGTTCAATTACCGCATCGGCGACAGCTACGCCTTTTACCTGCCCTGGTTCCCCTTTGCCTGCACGTTGGCGGCGGCTGGACTGGGCTGGCTGCTGCGCATGGCGGCGCGCTATCTGCCGCGGCTGGCGGTTGGGCTGCGCCCAGCTCTGGGGCTGGTCGCGATCGGGCTGGCGCTGGCGCCTTTTGCCGGGCCAAGCCTGGCCTATCTGCAGCAGGGTGAGGCCCTGTTTGAGGGCTACAGTTTCCCCTCCAACCAGGACCGCGCCTATTGGTATGCGGATATCAGCGCGATGGTGAAGGCTTTGCCCGCCAACGCGGTGGTCTACGCCGACTGGTGGGACCTATACCCGGCTTACTACGCCGCCTACGTGGAGCAGGGGCGCACCGATCTGTGGTTGCTGGAAGCCACGCCCTATTCGAAGAAGGGCGGCATGGCCAAGTCGATGGTGGCCTTTGCCGTGGAGAAAGCCGGCGCTGGCCCGCTGCTCTCGGCCAACGAGCTGCCTGCCCTGCGCCGGGCCGGGCTGCTGCAGTCCAGCGTGCTGGTTGGCCCGATGCGCATGTTCAAATATTCGCACTGAGCGCGGCGAGATAAGCACCGCATACTGGGGCTGTCCAGGTAAACTCCCTGGACAGCTCCACTTTTTAACGATCTCAGATCCTTGGGTATAATTCATATTGATGATGCTGATGTTAAAGCTTCATCTGGGGGTATTTCGGTTACTGGTTTGAAAATGATTTCTTTAATAACTTGACCCGGCAAGACTGAGATAGCGGGGGACCCTGGTTTGTGAATACGACTGCCTTTGGCACTTCGATTGCGGTCATGGTAAAAGTAGTATCGATGGGCCAGTAGATCCTATCTATACCCTCCTGGGGCTTTATATTCATCCAGGTAAAGTATTCCTGGCTCTCATTGCAAATAAGTTGACCTGTCTGGTATCCGCAGGGCATCTTAAATGCCAAAACTGAAGGTGAGAGATATGTGGTTTCCTTCCTCTCGATATGCGATAAGCCATCCAAGGATCACGGTGCTGACGATGATTGTTCTTTCGATTGCCGTAATCACGGCTTGTTCTGCGCGTCCATCGCCAGTGGCGACGGCAACCCCTTTGGCGGTGAAAACACCCCGGCCTAACGAAACCGTTACCCCACAGGTTGTGGCAACCGTTCTTCTGGCGGAACTTATCGGGAAACTGAATATCGTGGATGGCTGTGTGCGCGTAATCGACCGGGTTGACAACGTCAGTAGCCTGCTGGTGTGGCCTCCCGATTTTGAAGTCACCATAGAGAAGGACACCGTGCGAGTCATCGGGGGGAAGGTGAGCGGGAACCACACAGAAGCCTTGCTGCACGATGGAGATATGGTGCTCTTCGGTGGCGGTGAAATCTCAGAACTCAATGCGCGCACCGCTATTGAAAGAGCCTCCCAATTGTCCGGGGCCGTATTGGCTCGTTGGTTCGAGTGGAGAACCGTATCCTGCAATAAACGAAACCAGTCCATAATAATTTTTGCTTTCGTAGGTTGGGTTGAGGGGCACTTATGATCAGGTTTTTTTGGTTCCCTGATTGCCCCGAAACCCGACAAACCATCCAGATGTTGGGTTTCGCTCAGCTAATATTGAATTATGGTTCTGAATTAAGCGCTCAACCCAACCTACGCGGAATTGGAATGCTCATTCTCTAAGCGAGAAAACCGCCTTGCGCGGTGAGACCGACAACACAATCCGGGGCTGTTCAGGCGAATTAGCTGGACAGCCCCGAATCATGTGCCTGATTTTATTGACACCTGCCGGCATCCCCTCTATAATGAAATCGTTACCATGAAACCCATATCATCCCCTGCCCTGCCTGGAGCGCCGCGTGCCTAATATCCATGACGTGGCCCGGCGCGCCGGCGTCTCGCCGGTGACCGTCTCACGGGTGGTCAACGGCGCGCCCAACGTGCACAGCGACACGCGCGCGCGGGTGGAGCTGGCCATCCGCGAGCTGGGCTACCTGCCCAACCTGGCCGCGCGCAGCCTGCGTGCCCGCCAGACGCGCACCCTGGCGCTGATCGTCCCGGATATCACCAACGCCTTCTGGACCACGGTGGCGCGCGGGGTGGAGGATGCGGCCCAAAGCGGGGGCTATTCGGTGCTGCTGTGCAACACCGACGAAAACCCCGACAAGCAGAGCGCCTATCTCGAAACCGTGCTGCGCCAGCGGGTGGATGGGGTTATCCTGGCGCCGTGCGACGCCGACCTGGCGCGGTTGGCGCGCCTGCCCGAGCAGAACACGCCGGCGGTGCTGGTGGACCGGCGCGTGCCCGGCTGGACGGGCGACACGGTGGGCTGTGATTCGCTGGCCGCGGCCCGGGCGCTGACCGCGCATCTGATTGCCCTCGGGCGGCGGCAGATCGCGGTGATTTCGGGCCCGGTGGGCGCCAGCACGGCGGACGACCGCATCTCCGGGTATAAATTGGCCTTGCTCGAGGCTGGGCTGCCATTCAACCCGGGCCTGGTGCGCCGCGGCGAATACCGGGCGCGCTCGGGCCGCGAGATGGCCGGCCTGCTGCTGGATGAAGGCCGCCGCCCGGATGCCTTTCTGGCCGCCAACAACGTCCTGGCGATGGGCGTGCTCGAGGCGCTCCACGAGCGCGGGCTGCGCATACCGCAAGACACGGCCCTGGTATGTTTCGATGACCTGCCCGACCTGGCCCAGTTTTACCCGTTCCTCAGCGTGGCTGCCCAGCCGGCCTATGACATCGGTCTGAATGCCGCCCAGCTGCTGCTCAGCCGCATCGACGCGAGTGGCCCGCTCCAGCCCCGGCGGGTGGTTCTGCCGGTGCGCCTGGTGCTGCGCTACTCCTGCGGGCGCTTTCTCGGCCAGGAGGCGCAGCAGCCGGGAAATAGCACCCTGCTGAGCGACCGCACCGAGACGCGCCTGGTACCGCCGCGGGCAGGCGAACCGGCGCGCGAGGCGCCTTCCGGGTTGGGGCAGGCCCTGCGTCCAGATGCTGCCACGGCGGCCCGGCGCATGGCCTATCTCGAGCTGGATTTCCCCGGCCGCGCGGTGCTGGAATATGCCCTGCAGCGCAGCCTGGGGCCGGCGGTGAACGGCTGGTCGGTGGCTCCCGCGGATTGGGTTTCCGCCGCGCGGCGCATCGGGGTGGATGCTCTTCCTTGCGGGCTCTACCCGCCCGAGATGGGCGAGCTGCCCGCATTGAGCGCCCTGCTCAACCGGCTGGAGGGGTATCTGCGCGCGGCCCAGGGCAGTGGAGTGGGCGTCTACCCGCTGTTCTGCCTGCCGCACTGGGCCTGGCAGGCGGCGGCGCTCAAACGGGTGCGGGAGCAGGTGCGCGTGATCGTCGACCGCTTCCACGGCGACCTGGCGATGGTCATGTTCGGCCTGGGGTCCGCGGCAGTTGAGATGGCCGGAGCGTTGCCCGGGCTGCTTGCCCCGCTCAAGGAGCATGGGCTGCTGTCGGCAGTGCGCCTGCCTGCAGAAAATAAGACCTTGCTCGAGGAAGTGCTGGCGGGCGGGGCCGACCTGGCGGCGGTAGACGGCTGGGATGCGCTGAGGGAACCCGCCGAGAGCCAGGCCCATCGCGGCAGGCTGATGGCAGCCGGCGGCATCGACGGCGCCTGGCTGGCGCGAACCGACCGCGCCGGTGTGCGCTCCGCGGTCTGGCAGCAGTGCGCTGCGCTGGCGGAAGGCGGAAATTATGTCTTTGCTCCCAACCTGGCGGGCGGGCCGGATGCGCCCCCGGAAGTGTATATCGAAATGGTGCGAGCGGTGCGCGAATTTAGCCGCTGACCTGTACGGCATCCAGTAAAAAATATATCATTCATCGATGGAATGGATAGGAGATAAAAATGGCAGCATTTGAGACCAGCAACCGGTGGATCGGCGCGATGCCGAAGATTGGCATTCGTCCGGCAATTGACGGGCGCAACAGTGTGCGCGAGTCGTTGGAGGAGCAGACGATGAATATGGCGCGTTCGGTGGCGCGCTTGTTCAGCGAGAACCTGCGCTACCCCAACGGGGAGCAGGTGGAATGCGTCATCGCGGACCGCACGATCGGCGGGGTGGCCGAGGCGGCCATGTGCGCGGAGAAGTTTGCCCGCGCGGGGGTGGGCGTTTCCTTGACCGTATCGCCCTGCTGGTGCTACGGCTCCGAGACGATGGATATGGACCCCTTGATCCCCAAGGCGGTGTGGGGCTTCAACGGCACTGAACGGCCGGGAGCGGTCTACCTGGCGGCGGTGCTGGCGGCCCACAACCAGAAGGGCCTGCCGGCCTTCGCTATCTATGGTCAGGACGTCCAGGATTCGGGGGATGCCTCCATTCCCGAGGATGTGCGCGAGAAACTGCTGCGCTTTGCCCGGGCCGGGCTGGCGGCCGCTACCTTGCGCGGCAAGAGCTACCTGTCCTTGGGCGGGGTCTCGATGGGCATCGGTGGCTCGATCGTCGACCAGAGCTTCTTCGAAAGCTACCTGGGTATGCGCGTCGAGGTGGTGGATATGAGCGAATTTACCCGCCGCCTGGAAGCGAATATTTTTGACCCGCAGGAATACGAAAAGGCGCTGGCCTGGACCAAAGCCAAATGCGTGGAAGGGCGCGACTACAACCCGGCCGAGAAGCAGCGCACCCGCGCGCAAAAGGATCGGGATTGGGAAACCGTGGTCAAGATGACCTTGATCGCCCGCGACCTGATGGTGGGCAACCCGCGTCTGGCCGAGATGGGCCACGCCGAAGAAGCCATGGGGCATAATGCCATTGCCGGCGGCTTTCAGGGCCAGCGCCAGTGGACCGATCACTCGCCCAACGGCGATTTTATGGAGGCGGTGCTCAACTCCTCTTTCGATTGGAATGGGATTCGCCAGCCGTTTATCTTTGCCACCGAGAATGACAGCTCTCAACGGTACGACGATGCTCTTTGGCCACCTGCTGACCAATTCGGCTTCGATTTTCGCGGATGTGCGCACCTATTGGAGCCCGGATGCGGTCAAGCGCGTCACCGGCTACCAGTTGGGCGGGATGGCCAGCGGCGGGATCATCCACCTGATCAATTCGGGGGCAGCCAGCCTGGACGCCACCGGCGCGCTCAAACGTGATGGCCAGCCGGTGATGAAGCCCTTCTGGGAGATCACCCCGGTCGAGGCAGAGAATGCCCTGGCGGCGACCCAATGGTATCCCTCCAATATGGGCTATTTCCCCGGCGGCGGTTATTCCTCCGGCTTCCTCACCCGCGGCAGCATGCCGATGACGATGATGCGCCTGAATATCGTCAAGGGGCTGGGCCCGGTGCTGCAGCTGGCCGAGGGCTGGACGGTGGACCTGCCCGAGGAGGTCTACAACACGCTCAATGAACGCACCGACCCCACCTGGCCCACCCACTGGTTTGTCCCGCGCCTCACCGGCAGCGGCCCATTCCGCGATGTATACTCGGTGATGGCCAATTGGGGCGCCAACCACGGCGCGGTCAGCTACGGGCATATCGGCGCGGATGTGCTGGCCCTGGCGTCGATCCTGCGCATCCCGGTGTGCATGCACAACGTGTCCGCCGAGCGCATCTTCCGCCCCAGCACCTGGACCGCCTTCGGCAGCGCCGACCCTGAAGCCGCCGATTATCGCGCCTGCGACAGTTTCGGCCCGCTCTACGGAAAATACGCGTAAAATAAGGTATGGCGAGAGGATTTCCCTGGATGAGGAGGGCAGGGCAGCACCCTGCCCTCCTCGCCGAATCTGGTCTGGATTGAGGAGCGAAGAGAAGATGCTGACGAATGGGAGGATGGCGGTATGACTGCAGCGGCGAGATACCTTGCCTTTGACCTGGGCGCGGAGAGCGGCCGGGCGATGGGCGCCAGCTTTGACGGCGCGCGCCTGGCGCTGGAAGAACTGCACCGTTTCCCCACCGGGCCGGTGCGCGTGCTGGATTCTCTGCATTGGGACGTGCTGCGCTTCTGGTCAGAGATGCAAATTGGGCTGGGCAAAGCCGCCGGCCAATACGGTGACAGTCTGGCCAGCCTGGGGGTCGACACCTGGGGAGTAGATTTTGGCCTGCTGGGTGCGGATGACGTGCTGCTGGGCAATCCCTACCACTACCGCGACCTGCGCACCAACGGCATGATCGAGGATGCCTGCCGTATCGTTCCGCGCAGCCAGATCTATGCCCGCACGGGCATCCAGTTCATGCAGTTCAATACCATTTTCCAACTGCTGGCCATGGTGCGCTCACATTCGCCCGCGCTGCCGGCCGCTCGCCGGCTGCTGACCATGCCCGACCTGTTCAACTTCTGGTTGAGCGGGGTCAAGGCCAACGAATTTACCAACGCCACCACCACCCAGTTGTACGACCCGATCCGCGGCGCCTGGGCAACAGACCTGATGGAGCGCCTGGACATCCCCAGCGGGCTGTTCCAGGAGATCACCCGCCCCTGCAGCGTGCTGGGCATGCTGCGCCCGGCGGTGGCCGAGGAAGCCCGTGCGCGGGCGCTGCCGGTGGTGGCGGTGGGCAGCCACGATACGGCCAGCGCGGTGGCGGCCGTGCCGGCCGAGGGCAAGGACTTCATTTATATCAGCTCGGGCACCTGGTCATTGATGGGCGTGGAGAACAGCGAAGCCCTGATCAACGAGCAGACCCTGGCCTATGACTTTACCAATGAAGGCGGGGTCAACCACACCGTGCGCTTTTTGAAGAATGTGATGGGCATGCTGCTGCTGCAGGAATGTCGCCGTGAGTGGGCGCGCGCCGGGCAGAGTTACAGCTATGACGATATCACCGCGCTGGCGGAACAGGCCGCCCCGCTGCGCTCGATGCTGCTGCCCTCCGACCCGCGCTTTTTCCCCACCGGCCCGATGGCCGGGCGCATCCAGGCCTTTTGCCAGGAGACCGGCCAGCCGGTGCCGCACAGCCATGCCGAGATTGCGCGCTGCATCCTGGAGAGCCTGGCGATGGAATACCGCTGGTTGAAGGAAAGCCTGGAGCGGCTCAACGGGCGCACGCTGCCGGTGATCCACATCATCGGCGGGGGCTCGCGCAACCGCCTGCTCAACCAGTTCACCGCGGATGTGACCGGCTGCCGGGTGGTGGCGGGGCCGGTGGAAGCCACCGCGACCGGCAACGTGCTGGCGCAGATGGCCGCCCTGGGGCACATCTCAACCCTGGCCGAAGGGCGCGCCCTGGTGCGCAGCTCTTTCGACGTGAGCACCTACGAAGCCCGCAACCGCGCCCCGTGGGAAGAGGCCTACCAGCGCTACCTGGCGCTCAAGCAGGCGCGCATGACCGAATAGCAGGGCGTCAGGGTTGGTTGCTGGCTATCCCATCGAAACCGGTGAAAACCACGTCCCCGCCGACCAGCTCGGGTCCGTACACTGCTTCGAAACGCTTTACCGCCTCAGATTGGCTGTGGATGGCCTGGGCGGCCTCGTCTTTGAAGATAAAGAAATGCAGAAAATGAGTCGGGTCTGACTGCTGCTGCCAGGCCACATACATCTGCGTGCCGGGTTCGTTGTCGCGGATGTACGCCACGAACGCTTCCACGGCATGTTTTACCTTCTCCACGGCCTGCGGCCGGACCTGATAGGTTGCGGTTTGCTGGATGGGCATAAGACCTCCTATGCATAAAAAGAAACCGATAAAATAGGCGATATAACCGTTGAGAATCTCATCACCATATCGTTCGACCTGATTCTAACCAGATAACCAGTCAAGTGGAAGGAGAAACCCAGATGTATTACGGCGTGCAGTATTACCCGGAACAATGGCCCGAAGAGCGCTGGAAATTGGACGCGCAGATGATGCAGCGCGCGGGGGTCAACACCGTGCGTATGGGAGAATTTGCCTGGAGCGCCTACGAACCGCAGGAAGGGCAATACGATTTTGCCTGGATGGACCGCGCCATCGACCTGCTCAACCGCCACGGAATCCAGGTGATCCTGTGCACCTGCTCGCGCACACCTCCGCCCTGGGTGTTCAAACGGTATCCTGGGGTGGCGAACACGCGCGCCGACGGGCGGGTCAACCGCTGCGGGCAGCGCTACACGGTGGGGCTGGCCCACGCCGAGTTTGCCAGCCTGGCCATGCGCATCGACCGGGCGGTGGTGGAGCATTTCGCCGGTCAGGCGGGGATCTGCGGCTGGCAGGTAGATAATGAGGTCGGCGGTTTCAACGACTGCTACTGCGAACGCTGCCTGGCGAACTTTCACGATTATCTGCGCGAAAAATACGCCACGGTCGAGCGCCTCAACCAGAGCTGGGGCGAGCATTTCTGGTCGTTCCATTTCGGCGACTTTTCCGAAGTGCCCCTGCCGGAAAATAACCCGCAGCTGGTGCTGGAATACCGCCGCTTTTTATCCGGGCTGAACGTGGAATTTACCCGCTCGCGCGCCGAGTTGATTCACCGCCTCGACCCGGGCAAATTCGTTACCACCAATTTCCAATCCTTCCAGGCCAAGCACACCGATTACTTCGCCATGGCAGAGACGATTGACCTGCCGGGGATGAACCACTACCCGCCGCGCTCGCCGGAATTCATCCTGGATTATTACCGCGGGACCAAAGGCAGCGTGCTGGTGCTGGAGCAGCTCAGCCGCCTGGCGGGTTTCGACACCGGCGAGGGCTGGCTGCGGCTGTGGGCCTACCGGGCGCTGGCGCACGGGGCCTGCGGCACGATCTTTTTCCGCTGGCGCACGGCGCGCTATGGGCAGGAGCAGCACGCAGACGGGATTCTGCCGCATGCCGGGCAGGAAAACCGGCGCTACCGCGAGTTGGCGCGCATGGGCGCCGAGTTGAAGGACCTCGCCGGGCGCATCGACGCCACCCAGGTGGCAGCTGAGGCGGCTCTGCTGATGGGCTACGAGGGCCGCTGGGCGATGGAGGCCGGGCTCGACCAGCCTGGCATGGGCGGCGAGCTGGATGTGGCCCGCTTTCACCTGGTCTTTCTGCGCCGCAATATCTCCATCGACGCGCTCGACCCGCACGGCGATCTATCCCGCTACCGGTTGGTGATTGCCCCGCGGCTGTGGCTGGTAGACGAGCGCATCGCCGCCAACCTGCGCGAGTTTGTGCAGCGCGGCGGGGTGCTGTGCCTGACGGCGGCCTCCGGGGTGGTGGATGAATTCAACAAGAGTTTCGATACGCCGCGCCCAGGCCCCTTGGCCGAGATGGCCGGGGTGGAGGTCAGCGATCTGGCCAGATTAGAAAGGCCGTTTGTCCTGGCGAGCACGGCGATCCCCGGGCTGGATGGGGCCCAGGCCAGTGTGATGGCCGATGAGATGCACCCCACCGGCGCCGAAGTGCTGGCGAGCTACGCCGAAGGCTGGCGCGCGGGCCTGCCGGCGCTGACCCGCAGCCGCTGGGGTCAGGGGCAGGTGTTTTACCTGGGTACGGTGGTAGAGGGGCCGGGTTTGGCCGCGCTGGTCGATTACCTGTGTGCGCAGGCAGGGGTGGCCGCCGGGCTGGAAACCCCGGAGGGGGTCTTTGCCCACCAGCGGCGCGGCGGTGGGCTCCGGCTGTTGTTCCTGCTCAACCAGAACGAGCAGCCCGCTGAGGTGAGCCTGCCGGAGGGCTGGCAGGATGCGCTCAACGGAGAGATCACCCCTGTGGCGCGGCTGGGCGGGGTGGATGTGCGCGTTTTGGAGAGAAAGGAAGCCGGGTAAGCGCCGGGGCTATTTGAGCAGGGCCAGCACTTCGGGCAGTAAAAGCTGGCTGGTGGCGAGGGCTTCGCGAGCGTGGATGGTGGGGTTGCCCTGCCAATCGCCAAAATAGCCGCCGGCTTCGCGCAAGATGGGTGGGAAGGGACCGCAGTCCCACACCTCCATGATCGGGTCGAGCATCACCTCGGCGCGGCCGGTGGCCACCAGCAGATAGCCGTAGGCGTCGCCCCAGCCCCCGCGGTGGTAGGCGGCCTGCTTCAGGCGCTCCCACGCGGGCCGTTTGCCGACTTCATCAAAGCTGAGCGGATCGGTGCTGGTGATCCAGGCCTGGTCGAGGCTGGGCACGTTGGATACGTGCGCGGGGCGCCCATTCCACCAGCAGCCCAGCCCATCCGCGGCGGCCAGCATTTCATCCATGGCGGGGAAGTAGGCTACCCCGGCGGCGACATGCCCTTCGATTTCCAGTCCGAGCAGCACGGCATAGAGGGGAATGCCGCGCAGAAAGCTCTTGGTGCCATCAATTGGGTCGACAATCCAGCACGGCGCGCCCTCGGGGGTTTCCGTGCGGCCAAATTCTTCACCGATGATGGCATGGCCCGGGAAGCGCGTTTGAATGCGTGCGCGGATCAGTTCTTCGGCGGCGCGATCAGCCAGGGTAACCGGGCTGCGATCGGCTTTAAAATCCGCCTGGACGCCGGTTTGGAAATGGGCCAGGGTTTTGCGGCCGGCCAGGAAGGCGGTTTCTATCATGAAATCCAGGTAGGTGCGCAGGGTTTCAGGCATGGTGAGCGGCTCCCAAGATGAAGATGAGAGCAATCATATCACAGCCGGGCAGGCCGGCAGGCAAAGCGCAGAGAGGGGTGTGCACTCAAAGGTTGTCAAGTAGTCCGTTAGAATGACCCGAAACAGGCTATTTTAACTTCAGTATGGGATAAATCTGCCCACCCGGTGAAAGAGGAAATTGGAGATCGTTGCACCCTGAAAGGGTGCAACGATCTCCAAACCTTCGATTTTTCCCCTTCCCGCGGGAAGGGGCAGGGGGATGGGGATTTTCCTAGGCCCGAACTGATGGGATTATGAGGCGGTTGACCAAGATTGCTGACACCTTTTGCGTGTACACGAGAGGGAGAGCAGCTTATGGGGCGGCCTGCCGGCTTTTGAGGTAACCGGTGGACTTTTTACCAGGGACCTGGACCCGCAGTAAATTCTCGGCCTGATCGGCAGGCAGCGGGCGGTAAAAGAGGAAGCCTTGCCCCAGGCGGCAGCCAAACTGCTTGAGCAGGGTAAGCTGCGAAACCGTCTCGATGCCTTCGGCCACGGTTTTCAGCCCGAGCCCCTTGGCTACCGACATGATCGCGCCGATCATATCCTGCTGCTGGGTGGTGTCGATCGACCAGACAAAGGTGCGGTCGATCTTGATGGTGTGGATCGGGAAGGCATGCAGATAACCCAGGGATGAATAACCCGTGCCAAAGTCATCCAGCATGCATTCGACCCCCAGGGCAGTCAGTTGGGCAAAAGTCTGGCGGGCGGCTTCGCTATCCGCCAGGAAGACCGATTCGGTGATCTCGAGGTGCAGGTTGCAGCACTTCAGCCCGGTTTGCGCCAGGCAGTCCGCGACCCCTTCGGCAAACGCCGGATCGAGAAATTCATTGGAGGAGACGTTCACGCTGACGAACCAGTCGGGGAGGGTCAAACCGGCCTGGATCCAGGCGGCGAACTGGGCGCTGGCCGTGGCGAGAACCCATTTACCCATCGGGCGGATCAGCCCGGTCTGCTCGGCCAGGGGGATAAATTCGGCGGGGGCGAGCAAACCGCGCCTGGGGTGATTCCAGCGCAGCAGGGCTTCAAAGCCTGCCAGGCTTTCGTCTTCCAGGTTGATCACCGGCTGGTAATACAATTCGAACTGCTGGTTTTCGATCGCCTGGCGCAGATCGCGTTCCACTTCCATGCGCTGATAGGCTTCTTCGCCGATCGCCATGTTGAAGAAGACGTAGCGAGCCTTGCCCAGCTCCTTGGCCTTGTACATGGCGATGTCGGCGTCGCGGAGAATATCAATGGGATTTTCGTAACGCGAGAGATGATCGACAATGCCGATGCTGGCGCTCAAAAACACGCGCTGATCGGTGAGGGAAAACGGTTTGCGCAGCTCTTCTAAAATGCGGTCGGCCACGCGAATGATGCCAGGCATGCCGTTGGTCTCGGGCAGGTAGACGATAAATTCGTCCCCGCCCAGGCGGGCGACCATATCGTTGCTGCGCAAACAAATGCGGATGCGCTGGGCTACCTGGATCAGCATCGTGTCGCCGGCCAGGTGCCCGAGGCTGTCATTGATCAGTTTGAATCGATCGCAGTCGAGGAACATGACGGCCGAATTGTTCATCGGGTCGGCGCGGGCCTTTTCGATCTCGGGTTCCAGGAAATTGAGCAGGAAATTGCGGTTGGGCAGCCCGGTGAGCTGGTCGTGAGTGGCCTCGAAGCTCAGGCGGTCGCGGGCCACCTGGTGGGCATTGATTTGTACCTGGAGTTCCTGGTTGGTGAAGACCAGCTCGGTCGATTTGCTGCGCAGCAGGCGGTTGGCGTCGCCCAGTTTCTGGTTCAGACGGGAGTTCTCATTGACGGCGAGGATCTGGCGCACCATGATCATGGCGATCATGATCCCGATGATCGCCACCAGGGTTTCAAAGCGCCAGGGGATGGTCTCATAGTAGCTGGGGATGAGCAGGGAAAAGACACCGATCAGCCAAAGATAGGGCAGGTAGCTTTCCCATTGATTCAGAAATGGAATCCGTCCGGCCCGCGATGACGACTCGACGGTTTGCGGCGAGGCGTGTGGAAAGACCAGTTGGATGAGGCCGGCCCAGGCGTAGAGCACATAGGCTAACAGCCAGACATTGTCGAGCAGTTGTCCGCTGACATACGTGTCCTGGAGGGTTTGCATGCTGTAGACCGTATCGGCCGCGCAATAGATCACACTGCTGATTGCCAGGATCAGCAACGGGAAGCGGTTTACCTCTTTTGGATGCAAGTACAGCAGAATGACGCTCGTGCTAAAAAGCAGGATATCGCCAATGGGGTAGGCCAGGGTGAGGACCTGGGTGAGCAGCGGCTCGGGGCGAATGCTCTGGTAGACCGGGATCACCATAAAATAGAGTAAGGCGAGCACGCCGCCGAACATAATCGTGCCGGATTCCAGGCTGGATTTCAAGATATCGATCTTGTTCAACCGCTTCTTGGGGTAGCTCAGCATGCCGATGTAAAAGGCGACATAATAGCCGATGTAAGCCACATCGGCGATCGAAGGAAACGGCAGGGTCTTTTGGCTGAGTTCGAGAACGGCCCAAATGCTATCGCCGATGCCGGTGAGCAGAATGCCCAGCGCAAAAATTCTCCAGGAGGCGACCGCGCCGGCGGCGCGTACCGCGGGTTGGCGCGAAACATAATACAGGAAGGCGGAAACGAACAGGCTGATCAGTGGGAATTGCAGATCAGACAGCACCACCTGCCAATTTTCATCCTGCACCAGGTACGTGATTGCCAGCCCAGACGAAAGCACTACCGCTGAGATGATCGCGGCAGCCAGAATGCGCCGATCGGGCCGGCGTTTTGGTTTGGTGGGTTTCTGGGTAGTGAGCACTGCAATGATTCTAAATGAATATGATCTATGCATTGTTAACAATACTGTTAGGATCGCCATCATCTATTTATCCGCCGCGAATCATCATTTGCCGGCGACAATTGCCATATAAAAAGTCGTTTTTCTATTACAATGAAACACAGAGGAGGATACATGAGCGCAGCGAATGGCGAACATATGCAAATGCAAAATGGCAAGCTGGTTGTGCCTGCCAACCCGGTGATTCCTTTTATCATCGGGGACGGTACCGGCCCGGATATCTGGCACGCCACCCAGGCCGTGCTGGATGCCGCGGTGGAAAAAGGGTATCATGGCAGCCGCAAAATTATCTGGAAGGAAGTGCTGGCCGGCGAGAAAGCTTTTCATCAGACCGGCAACTGGCTGCCGGAGGAAACCCTGGCCGCTTTCCGTGAATACCTGGTGGGGATCAAAGGCCCGCTGACCACGCCGATTGGAGGCGGGTTCCGCTCGCTCAATGTGGCTTTGCGCAAAGAATTGGATTTGTACGTCTGCCTGCGCCCGGTGCGCTATTTTACCGGCGTGCCCTCCCCGGTCAAGCACCCGGAATACGTGGATATGGTTATTTTCCGCGAGAATACGGAAGATATCTACACCGGGATTGAGTTCGAGAACGGCACCCCGGCCAACCTGGAGTTCAAGCAGCTGCTCAAAGAGCATTTCCCCAAGGAATATGCCAAAATCCGCTTCCCGGACAGCGCCGGGTTGGGGTTGAAACCGGTCTCGCAGGAAGGCACCTACCGCCTGGTGCGGGCGGCGGTGCGCTGGGCGCTGGCCAACCAGCGCAAGAATGTGACCCTGGTGCACAAAGGCAACATCATGAAGTACACCGAGGGTTCCTTCCGCAATTGGGGCTACGAGCTGGTGGAGAGCGAATTCCCCAATGAAACCTATACCTGGGCGCAGTGGGAGCGCACCAAGGCCGCGCAGGGCGAAGACGCCGCCAATGCCGAGCAAGACGCGGCCCTCAAGGGCGGCAAGCTGCTGATCAAGGACGTCATCGCGGATATCGTCTTCCAGCAGACCATCACCCGCGCCCGCGATTTTGATGTGCTGGCGACGATGAACCTGAACGGCGATTATCTTTCGGATGCACTGGCCGCCCAGGTGGGTGGGATCGGCATTGCCCCGGGCGGCAACATCAACTATGACACCGGTTTTGCCGTCTTTGAGGCCACACACGGCACCGCGCCCAAGTACGCCGATAAGGACATGGTCAACCCGGGTTCGGTGATCCTTTCGGGCGAGATGATGCTGCGTTATCTGGGCTGGAATGAGGCTGCCGATCTGGTGGTTAAAGGCATGGAAGGCGCCATCGCGGCCAAAACGGTGACCTATGATTTCCACCGCCTGATGGACGGCGCCACGTTGTTGAAGTGCTCGGAGTTTGGCCAGGCGATGATCCGCCATATGGATTAATCTTCGACGAGTTGAAAAACCCCTCTCCCGGGCTAAGATGATAGCCCGGCGGAGGGGTTTTTTTAAAGTTATTGATCTTGGCGAATATTCTGCGCCCTGCTCAGGCGCAGGCTGTGACCGGCGCCCTGGCAGGGCGGAGTCGATGTAATGAAACTGTTACTCAGCATGTTAAAAAAACGCGGTATAAAAATATTCTACTGCCTTCGTAGTTTTCTATCTACCTGAGTGAGCTTTTGCAGGTAGGGTTGAGGGGGAAAAGCAGATTATTTTAGCGAGCGATCCGTTGCCCCGAAACCCAACCTCTTGTTCCTTCTGTCCGGATGGATCGCAACCTTACAAAATTATTGGTTGACATTCTGGGTATTTTAAATTTTAAATCTTAATTGAATTAATGTTAGGGAGAAGTCATGTGTTTGAGTCGATACCGGTGGGGGCATTCCACCAGGCGGAGTGCACGAGGACAAGGGACGGTTGAATATGCGTTGGTCATCGTACTGGTGGCAGCGCTTACCATAGGAATCACCTGGCTGCTCGGTGGCAGTTTACGTACGGCATTCGCCAATCTTTTCAGTGGGAATGCAGCTGGGGGTTCCGGGGAAACCAGCGGTGGGGGGCAAATTGGAACGGACGATGCCCAATCCACTGCGGCGGAGGGTGCGGTGTTTACCAAAATTGTGGATGGTTTCGACGGCAGTTCGGTGCTGGATTGGGTGACCGAAAAAGGCAACTGGAAACCATCTGACGGGCAGCTCGTCAGCAGCGGTCAGGGCGCTTACGCTGTCGCAAGTACACCCAACAGCAATTACGTCTACACGGTAGACATGATCACTTCAAAAGTTAACGGCAAGAAACCTGCTCCCGATCAGGCGGCGCAGGTTTTGTTTCGTTTTCAGGATCCGGAAAATTATTACACCGTCCTTCCGAGTTTGAACGGTGAAGTAGTCCTGAGAAAAATCCAAAATGGGACGGATTACAACGGGCTGGCTTCGGCCAATATTGGCATCGACCCGCGCGTGATGCACCAGTACCAGGTGAAGGTCAACGGTGGCCAGATCGACGTGCTGGTGGATGGTGAGCTGGTGATCCGCTACGATGATCCCAACCCGATTGCAGATGGGGGCATCGGGGTGATGAATAACGGCTCGGCGGGTGCGATTGACAATGTCAGCATCGAAGCCAACCCTAAACGGTGAGTGGAATGAGCGACCGCCGGCACGGCACGAACGATGAAGAGGAATTAAGCGACCTGCGCGAGGCCGCACGAGAATTGCTGGAGGCGGCAGCCGCCGAGCCCGCCACCAGCAGGCTGACCAATTATCAACGGCGGCGGATGATTCATATTTTTAAGTTGTTTGGGGCGGGCGTGGGCAGTGTATTGGCAACCATGTTATTGATCGCGCTGATGGTGGCCTCGCTAAACCGCCAGCCCTCCGGTCCTCCCGGGACCATTCGCGGGAGAGTAACCAATTTTTCGGGGGTTTCGATCACCAATGTGTATGTGGAGGTGGAAGGGACTCAAAAAACTGGCAGCAGCGGGACGATGGGAGAATTCGTCCTCGCGGAAGTGCCCTCCGGCCATCAAAAGCTGGTTGTCAAGATTAAAGGGGTAAGTGGGATGTCGATCCCTTTAATCGTGACTGCAAACCAGACGGTCGACGTAGGCACGCTGCAGTTATACACACCTTAATCCTTTGCGTGTAAGTTGGGACGTTCCTTGCAACGGATGGTAGGGTGGAGTAAGAAAGTGAGTGTTACAAATGAATATTTTCTTTCAGGAGAAAAAGCACAAGGAGTGTAAGCCAGCTTCATCTTCTCCAATCCACCACGACCATTCAAGTGGGCAGGGCCTCGTCGAATATGCACTGATCGTGGCGCTGGTAGCTGTGGTGTTGATTGGTTCCCTGGCATTATTCGGCCCGGCTATTTCCAGTTCATTTCAAAATGTTTTGAATGTGATGGGGGTCAACGTCACCTGGACGCCTGTTCCACTCGTGACCCAGAACCCGGCAACCGCGGTGGCAGCCACCGCAACCAAAGCCGCCATGATGACCGAGGCCGCCGGTCCGACCGCCATCCCCACCACCGTGTCCAGCGCGACCCCAACCATTACCCAAACGGCGACTCTAATCCCCACATTAACCTCGCCGCCGCCTGCCACCGCGACGCCCACTGCTACCAAAACGCCCACCGCCACGGCCACCAGGACGCCGACTGCCACCGCGACCCATACGGCGACCCCCACGGCGACGAATACACCTACCGCGACCAGGACGCCCACCGCCACTTCAACCTTTACCCCTACCGCGACCAGTACGAATACCGCCACCGCCGTACCCACTCCAACCAACACGCCGGAAGTGCTGTTTAGCGATATTTCTGCAACCAGAAGTTGGAATAATGTCACCGTCTACGTGACTGTTTCTTACGCCATCGACGTGATCTTCACCGACTCGCAGAGCGGTGATTTGGTGACTTATTTCTGCAATTTGACCTGCGTGGTGCCGTTTGCGCCTGGGCGCAAAGCCGGAAAGGTCACCTTTACCACGCTAGCGGGCACACCTACCGACTCGGTCAACTACCCGAAGAGATAACCATCCGCGGGTTTGAATAATAAATAGCGGGGCATTTGGCCGTGTATACACGGCCAAATGCCCCGCTTGTCGTATCGGAATCAGACGAGGCGCGCCGGGGACCGAGGGTTATTCGCCCTGCCCCAGCGAGTAGCCAATTACGCCATTGAAAGCATACAGGTTCTCGGTCTTGATCACCTCCAGCCCGGCAGTGTGGGCGCGCTGGAGCAGATCGATGATTTGCTGGAAGTTGACCGGCCTGCCGGTGGGAGAGGTGTAGCGGCAGCGCCAGTGATCGGTGCGGAAAGTTTCGGGCAGGCCTTCGGGGTAGACCTTTACCCCGCGGTTGGTGATCATGGTCAGCTTCAATTCGCCATCGCTGAGCGCTTCCAGGCGTGGACCGAGCTGGTTGGGGTCGCGGCCGGCTTCATCCCAATCGATAAACATATCCACCCCGCGCAGTTCTTTGACGCTGGGTGGCGGGGTGGCCAGGCGCACGACGATGCCGGTGGCCTGAAAAGTGGGCGTGTTAAGGCGCTCGGGGGCGCAGCCCAGGCGTTCGATGACCGCGTCGGTAAAGCCATCCGTGCTGACCCGTGCGTGGCTGAGGCCTTCGCGGAAGATGTCGGCGGTGTGGACACCGTTCTCGAGGGTGCACAGCCAGGCATTGTTCACCAGGCGGGCGGTATCGGCCAGCCCAACATGCACCAGCATGAGGATCGCAGCCTGCAGCAGCCCGGACGGGTTGGCGATGCCCATCCCGGCGATGACCGGGGCCGAGCCGTGGATGGCTTCAAACATGGCGGCTTCGCGGCCAATGTTGGATGAGCCCGCCAGCCCCACCGAGCCGGCCAATTGGGCGGCCACATCCGAGAGGATATCGCCGTACAGGTTGGGGGTGACGATCACGTCCAGCATTTCGGGCTGGGCAGCCAGGTGGGCCGCGCCAATATCCACGATCTGGTGTTCGGCCTGGATATCCGGGTACTCCGCGGCTACTTCGTTGAAAATGTGGTGAAAGAGGCCGTCGGTGATCTTCATGATGTTGTCTTTGGTCATGCAGGTGATCTTTTTACGGCCGTAGGCGCGGGCATATTCAAAGGCGTAGCGTACGATCGATCTCGGTGCCGGGGCGGGAGATCAGCTTGAGCACCTGGGTTACCTCGCGGGTCTGCTGGTGCTCGATCCCGCCGTACAGGTCTTCTTCGTTTTCACGGATGATGACCAGGTCCATGGCGGGGTGCGGCGAGGAGACAAACGGCGGGTAGGCCTTGCAAGGGCGCACGTTGGCGAACAGGCCCAGGGATTTGCGCAGGGTGACGTTGATGCTGTTGACTCCGCCTCCCTGCGGGGTGGTGATGGGCGCTTTGAGCAGCACATGGTTGGCGCGGATCACGTCCCAGGCCTCCTGGGGGATGCCGGAGGGGATGCCCTTACGGAAAACGGCTTCACCCATCTCGATGCGATCATATTCGAGCGGGGCACCGGCGGCTTCCAAAATGCGCAGGGTGGCGTTCATGATCTCTGGGCCGATACCGTCGCCGTAGGCAACCGCGATGCGTTTCTTTTCCATAGGTTTATCCTCAGGTATATGATTGGTGCTCGGGTGAAAATTATCCGAATAAGATTGTAACATGGGAGATTCGGGATAGCGATCATCATCCGCCTGATTTTTTCTTTTTAATGCCCGCAGTCATTCACCACCGAGATCAACTGGTGATAAAATTCACAAAAAGGCGTGGACATAAACCGGCGGTTCGGACAGGGGGTTAACCAACTGTCCAGGGGGCGGCCGTATTCAATGAAACGGAGGAATGGATGATGGTTTCGAATTTTCTTGATAATACTTTCGTAAAGATTGCCCAACCGGAGACACAGGGTTTTGACGCCCGGCGCCTGGCGCGGGTGCATACTGCCATGCAGGGCTATATCGATCGAGAGCAGCTGGCCGGAACGATCACCCTGGTGGCGCGGCGCGGCGAGGTAGTCCACCTGGACACCTGCGGCTGGATGGACCGTGAAGCTCAAAAACCGATGCAGCCCGACGCCATCTTCCGCATCTATTCGATGTCAAAACCGATCACCTCCACGGCAGTGATGATGCTCTACGAGGAAGGCCGCTTCCGCCTGAACCAGCCCATCTCCGACTTTATCCCGGCATTCAAAGAGATGCGGGTCTACCAGCCGCGCGGCACCGCCGATTTTGACCTGGCGCCGGCCCAGCGCCAGATAACCATCCGCGATCTGCTCACCCACACATCCGGGTTGAGCTATGGGTTTGACGAAAATTCGGCGGTGGACCATCTCTACCGCGAGAAATTCTGGAAGGTGATGGATGCGAACGAGGATGCGGACCTGGAGGACATGGTGGCCGCCATTGCCGGCCTGCCCCTGGCGCACCAGCCGGGAAGCGCCTGGCGCTACAGCCTGGCCACCGACGTCCTTGGACGCCTGGTGGAAGTGGTTTCCGGGAAGACTTTCGATGTTTTCCTGAAGGAACGTATCTTCGATCCGCTGGATATGCTCGACAGCGGCTTTTACGTCCCGGCCGAGAAGCACGCGCGCTTTACCACGGTCTATGGGCCGGCGGAAGGCGGTGGGTTGAAAGTGCTCGAACCGGGCAGCTACCCGCGCTACACCCAACCGGTCAAGCTGTTTTCGGGCGGGGGCGGGTTGGTTTCTACCGCCGCCGACTACCTGCGCTTTGCCCAGATGATGCTCAACAAGGGCGTACTGGATGGAGAGCGCCTGCTCGCGCCGAAAACGGTGGAATTGATGATGACCAACCATCTGCCGGGCAACGCGCCCAAATGGGATGACCCCGCCAATGGCTTCGGCCTGGGCGGTTCGGTGCTGGTGGATGTGGCGGCCAGCCAGGGTTACAACTCGCTGGGGAATTGGGGTTGGGGTGGGGCGGCCAACACCTGGTTCTGGATTGACCCCAGTGAGCAGTTGCTGGGCATTCTGATGACCCAATATATGCCGGCCTTTGTGCTGCCGGTGGATCAGGATTTCAAAAACATGGTGTACCAGGCGATAATCGAGTGAGGCAGAGAAAATGTTGATTGCGTCGGAACATAAAATTTTGGATGAATTTATCGCGTCTGGCCGCCAGTTGGAGCAGGCGCTGCACGGTCTGCGTGAGGAGCAGTTGGATTTGCGCGCAGCCCCCGGCGAGTGGAGCATCCGCCAGATCGTGCATCACCTGGCGGACGATGGCGACTTCTGGTGCTTCCTGGTCAAGCGCGCCATTGCGCAGCCCGGCACCGAGGTGGTTTTCGGAGAGTTTGCCGGGAATGACGTCTGGGCGGCCGGTTTGGACACCCACCAGCGCAGCACGCGGGCGGCGTTGGGGTTGATCCTTGCCCACCGCGCCTATTTGGCCGAGTTGGCCGACCATTTCTCCGGCGCCTGGGATCGCACCGTCATGGTTCGGGATGCCCGCGCCTTCAGCGTGGAGCAGGTGCTGACAATGTTGGCGGAGCACATGCAAGAGCATGTGGCCACCATTCACGCCATTCGCCAGGCCAACGGTTTGTAAGCCGCCGGCAGTTGCGCTGCCGTTGTTTTTCAGCAAATAAAGACCGGGCTGACCAAAATTCTTTGGTCAGCCCGGTTTGCTTACGAAATATAGGGTTAAGGCAGGGGCATATCCTCGGGCGGCAAGCGCTCGATCACGGAGAGGAAGATTTCAACCAGGCGCGGGTCGAAATGGCTGCCGGCATTTTGGCGCAGATAGTCGCGCACCTGGTCCTCGGGCCAGGGGTCGCGGTAGGAACGCGGTGTGCGCAGCGCATCCCATACATCCACGATGGCAAATACCCGCGCGGACAGGGGGATGTTCTCGCCGGACAACCCGTTGGGGTAACCGCTGCCGTCCCATTTTTCGTGGTGGAAATAGGGAATGTCCAGGGCAGGGCGCAGGTAGCTGATCGGCAGGAGCATCTCATAGGCGAACTGTGGGTGTTTGCGCATTTCAACCCATTCGTCTTCGTCCAGCGCGCCGGGTTTGTTGAAGAATTTCGTCGGGCACGCCCATCTTGCCGATGTCGTGCAGCAGCGCGCCGCGGCGGTAATCGGCGATATCTTTTTCGGCGATGCCCATCTGGCGGGCTACCCGCACGGTCATTTCGGTGACCCGCCGGGTATGGCCTTCGGTCTCTTTGTCGCGCAAGTCCATCGCGCGCGACCAGCCTTCGATCGTTTCGTTGTAGGCCTGGGCCAGTTCGCGGTTTGAGCGCTGCAGGTGCTCGAACAAGCCCAGGTTTTCCATGGTAATGGCTGCCTGACCGGCCAGGGTCTCGAGATATTCAATCCAATCGGGGCTGCGCGGCGCCCACTGGCGCTGGTAGACTTGCAGCACGCCGGTGGTGGCGCCGCGGCTGACCACCGGGGCGGCGCAGACCAGCGAAATGCCTTCGGCAAAGTAGAATTCTTTGAAGCGCGAGGGTTCCCGCTCAAATTCAGGCGCGTGTGCGCTGGTGTAGCGCTGGTGCAGGGCGGCCTGGCCGGCCGTGCCTTCTCCCATGCGCAGGGTTTGCAAGCCAGGCGTGCCGGTCTTGAAACCCATACTGGCGGCCATTTCGAGCAGTTGAGTTTGCGGGTTCCATTGGAATATCTCGGCCGCCTCCACTTCGAGTTGGAAGATGCAATGCTGCAGGATGGTGGTGAGGGTGGCTTCCAGGTTGCGCCCGGATGAAATTTGCAGGTCGATCTCGTGCAGGGCAGCCATTTGAGCCAGGCTGCGGCGAGTTTGTGCGTACAGCCGGTTGCGCTGGATGGCGATCGTGGCCATTTCGGCAATGGTCTCGAGCAGGCGGATTTCGGCCTGGGCCAATTCGCGCGGGAGCTGCACGGCGATGACCAGGAGGCCAATAATGGTCTCGCCGGCGCGCAATGGGATGGCCGCGCCACCCCAACCGGATGGGATCAGGGGGCGCGCTTCCGGGCGCAACCATTCGGCCTGGGCCACATCTCGGATCACCAGCGTGCCTCCGGCGGCTTTGACCGCATACAGTAAACCCTGGTCGGGGCTGAGGGTGAGGGGGAAAGGCCCGGCCAGCCAACCGCGCGAAGCAATTTTTTCTATGACCGTCTGGCGCTGGTCAAAAATGGCGCACGATCCGCTTTGAATATTGAAGAAGGACAGAACTTCGTCCAATAATTTTTCGTTGATTTCATCCAGGTTGGCCGCCGAGCGCAGGATGTTCGAAATGCGGTTGAGGATCTCTAATTCTGAGACGTAGCGCTGGAGCTGCAGCGCGGCAGTTTCTTGCTGAGCTGCCATGGACAGCACGTTGGCAATCGACTGGAGAAAACCAATATCGCTCTGGCCAAAGCGGCGCGCCTGGCGGCTGTGGGCGGTAAGCACCCCGTAGGGCAGCGGGCTGCCGGCGATCACCACGCTGGCGCCGCTGGTCACATTGGAATCGTGCAGCAAGGCCGAGCCGTGAAAGCGCGTTTCGCTGCCCAGGTCTTCCACGATAACCGCCTGGGCGGTGGCCAGGGTGTAGCCGGCCTGGGTGTCTGTGTCCGCGCTGACAAAAATATTTTCGGACAAATCGCCCTTCCAGCCGGTGGCCGCGACCAACTGAAATTGAGCGCCGCCGGGGAGCAGCCGCAGCACTTTGCTGAATTCGATTTGCAAGGTTTCGGCTGTCAGCGTCACGGCGGCTTGCAGCACGCCGGGCAGGTCGGCAGTGGTGAGGGCCAGTTGGCCCAGCTGCGCCACGGCGGCCTGCTGGCTCAAGCGGGTTTTTAGTTCGGCCTCGGCCTGCTTGCGCAGGGTGATATCCTGGATAACCGCGATATGCTGGCTGACAGGTTCTCCGGGGCGCCAGAGTGAGGTTGCGGTGAGCAAACCCCAAACCACGCTGCCGTCTTTACGGATAAAGCGTTTCTCCAGGGAGAATTCGTGCAGTTTATCTGCTTTCAATTGCTGCATCAGATCCAGGTCTGCCTGGAGATCATCCGGATGGGTGACTCGGGTAAAATCCATTTTGAGCAGTTCTTCGGCCGAATAGCCGAGGAAATTGCATAGTTTCTGATTCACGCGAATATACCGGCTGGAAACATCATCGGAGATGTTAACCCCCACCCCGGCCTGTTCGAAGACGGCGCGGAAGCGTTCCTCGCTCTGGCGCAGCAGATCTTCCCTGCCCAGGGCATTTTGCTCCAGGCGGCGTTGCTCATGCAGCGACTTTTCCAGATAGACGACGTAAAAGGCAAAGATGATCACCAGTTCCAGTACCACCCCGAGCAGAAAACCCCAAGGGGCGGCCCAGTCGACGTTGCGCAGGAGGGGGTAATCGAATTTGTGCACTCCCCAAAGGATGAAGGACCAGCCCAGCACCTGCCTGCCTCGTGGGATGAACTGGCGGTGGCGCAGGAAGGTGCTGCCGCAGAAGATGTAAAAGATGCCTACCAGGATAAAAGAGGGCGTGGTGAGGAGGAGAAATGGCAGGTTGATGGCTGCCGCCACAAGCGACCAGGCGATGCACAGGCCGGCCAGCACCACCCAGATGCGCCCGATGCGCTGGTTGGCCATCTCGAGCGCGCCCCACAGCAAAAGCAGCGCGCTGAACAGGTTGACGATATCGTGGAAGGCTTGCAGGCCGTTGGATTGGTAAACCGCCGACTGGTAGATTTCGACCAGCAAGCGCAGGGCATACAGCCCCCAACCCACGGACCAGAGTTTTAAATCGCCATCATGGTAGAGGTGATGCAGGTAAAATAAAGCCAGCGCAAGGATGATTGTGCCGATAAAGGTGACGGTAATGGATGGAACCAGCCAACTTTCCAATAGCTCTCCGAGATTGCGCCGTATTCAGTTCGGTTCACGCTGCAGCGAGGGCTGCCGGCCAGGGGCAGGAGCTCGCGCCGAATGGGCCGT
This sequence comes from uncultured Chloroflexia bacterium, assembly GCA_963752685.1. Classification (GTDB taxonomy): domain Bacteria; phylum Chloroflexota; class Anaerolineae; order Anaerolineales; family Anaerolineaceae; genus Anaerolinea. The sequence goes on from CAVVZR010000003.1 coordinate 258,007, forward strand.
GCCGCCGCCTGCTGAGCGGAACTGGCCGGTGGGTTCGGTGATAGAATAATAGCTTATGGTTTAAAGTATAGACGAACACAAAGGAATTGGGTTGATAAAGGAAATTACAATTTAGAAAGCTGGGGAAAGGAACTCGCATGGAAAATTCTAAAGAAGATAAGCATGGTACGGCCGAACCGGCCAACCAAAAGGAAATGCCCACCCCGAAAGACCAGATTGTAGAGTCAAAGCATACCATTGTGCTGAATGGCAAGGAGCTGCGCTACACCGTCACCACCGGAACGGTGATTCTCAAAGAAGAAACCGAGAAGAAAGGCGAGCAAGAAGGCGCGGCGGAAGGGGAGAAAGCCAAGGCATCGGTTTTCTTCGCGGCCTATACCCTGGACGATGTCGAAGATAAGACCAAACGGCCGGTCACTTTTGCCTTCAATGGCGGGCCGGGCTCATCGTCGGTCTGGCTGCATATGGGCATGCTGGGTCCGCGGCGGGTGGTGATGGATGCGGAAGGCAGCCCGCTGCCGCCGCCCTACCGCCTGGTAGATAACGACTATTCGCTGCTGGATATGACCGACCTGGTCTTTATCGACCCGGTTTCGACCGGCTACAGCCGCCCGGTGCCGGGCGAGCGTGCGCGGGAATTCCACGGCTTTCGCAAGGATATCGAGTCGGTGGGCGATTTTATCCGCATCTATACCACCCGCTACCAGCGCTGGACCTCGCCGAAATTCCTGGCGGGAGAAAGCTATGGCACGACCCGCGCGGCCGGGCTTTCGGGCTACCTGCAAGAACGTCACGGCATGTATCTCAACGGGTTGATCCTCATCTCGGTGGTGCTGGACTTCATGACCTTGCACGCCGACCCCGGCAATGAACTGCCCTTTATCCTCTTCCTGCCCACGTACACGGCCACGGCCTGGTTCCATAAAAAGCTCAAAGGCGAGCTGCAGCAAAACCTGGCTGCGGCGGTGGATCAGGCGCGCGAATTTGCCCTGGGCCGCTACGCTGCGGCTTTGCTGCAAGGCGACGCGCTCAGCGCCAACGAGCGTGGGCGGATTGTCAACCGCCTGGCGGCTCTCACCGGGCTCAGCCCGGAATATATCGAGCGCTCGAATCTGCGCATCTACGATGACCGCTTCACCAAAGAGCTGCTGCGCGATGAGCGCCAGACGGTGGGGCGCATCGACAGCCGCTTCAAAGGCCTGGACCGCGACTCGGCGGGCGAATATTACGAGTACGACCCCAGCATGGCCAACATCATGGGTCCTTACACCGCCGTGTTCTACGACTACATCCGCAGCGAGTTGAAGTATGAGAGCGACCTGCCCTACGAAATCCTCAACGGGAAGGTGTGGCCCTGGCGCTACGACGACCATGAAAACCGCTACCTGAATGTGGCAGAGACCCTGCGCAAGGCGATGACCGTCAACCAGCACCTTAAGGTATATGTGGCCAACGGCTATTTCGACCTGGCCACACCTTTCCTGGCGACCGAATATACCTTCACACACCTGGGGCTGGACGAAAGCCTGCGAAAGAATATCAGCATGAGCTACTTCCCCGCCGGGCATATGATGTACGTGCAGATCCCATCCCTGGCGCGTCTGCATGAAGAACTGGCTTCTTTTGTGTCAGGGGCCATAGCGTAAGTGAGCGTGACCGGCGCGAGGCGCCGGCTGGACCGAAATATAGTTGAATCTGTTGGGTTGAGGTAAACGATGATCAAAATTGCCGAGGTGTTGCCACCGCGACCGTCGCCCTTGTGGCGCATGGTCAAACAAACCGGGGTGAAATATGTCGTGGGGGGCATGGATTTCAGCCGGGGGTTGAATGTGCCCAAAGAAGACCTGCCCTGGAGCTTTATGTCTCTGCTGCGGGTCAAGACAGCCTACGAAGACGCCGGTTTTAAGTTTGCCGTGCTGGAAAGCCGCCCGCCGACCCATAAGGCCAAGCTGGGTTTGCCGGGTAAGGATGAGGAAATTGAGTGGACTATCACCCTGGTGCAGAACCTGGGCAAGCTGGGTGTGCCGGTGTATTGCTACGAGTGGATGCCGGTGTTCAACTGGATGCGCACCTCCACCACCGCCCCGGCGCGCGGCGGAGCGCTGGCTACCGCCTACGACAACGACCTGATGAAAGATGCTCCGCTGACCGAATACGGCGTGGTGAGCGAAGAAGAACTGTGGAAAAACCTGGACTATTTCCTGAAAGCAGTGGTGCCCGAGGCTGAGAAAGCCGGGGTGCAGCTGGCGATGCACCCGGATGACCCCCCGCTCTCACCCATCCGCGGCCTGGGGCGGATTATGCGCAGTGTGGATAACTACCAGCGCCTGTTGGACCTGTATCCCAGCCCGGTCAACGGGATCGCGCTGTGCCAGGGCAATTTCACCCTGATGACCGACGACCTGCCGGGGGTGATCCGCCATTTTGGCAAGCAGAAGAAGATTTTCTTCGCCCACTTCCGGGATGTGCGCGGGACCCCCGAGAAATTCGTGGAAACCTTCCATGATGAGGGCAAGACCAATATGCTCGAGTGCATGAAAGCCTACCGCGACATTGCCTTCGAAGGCGTGCTGCGTCCCGACCACGTGCCCACGATGGAAGGCGACAGCAACGACAACCCGGCGTATTCGTCCGTGGGGCGGCTGTTTGCCATCGGGTACATCAAGGGCCTGCGCGAAGCGGTCTACGGTTTAAAGAAGAAGATTAGGAGCACGCGCCGAGAGACGGGGGCCGGCCCCCGTCTCTTTGTTCGCCAGGTGACCGATGTCCACATACTTTTACATGCTCTACACCCTGTTTTATTTGGGCCTGTTGATCTGGGGGGTGACCCTTTACCTGCGCTCGCGGCGGGTGGGCACCTTGCTGATCCTGCTGATCACCGCCGGGGTATTCTATGACAACCTGATCCTCTCGCTGGGAAACTGGCTGGGGGATGGCGACCTGCTCTTTTATTTGAGCGTGCCACGCTTCTGGCTGCACCAACTGCTGCTGCCATGGATCATCTTCGCGGTCTTTGAACAGCTGCGCGCGGCCGAAGTGCGCTGGACGCGGCGCACCTGGGTGCGCCGGGCTACCCTGGCGGTTGCGGTGATGGTGATGCTGATCGGTATTTTTACCCGCCTGGTGCCGCTGCGCCTGGAGCCGGCGGTGATGGATGGTGTCCTGCGCTACGTGAGTGTGGGAACCCAGGGGCCGCCGCTGGTCAGCATCCTCAGCATTGGCATTGCCGGTTTGTTGGGCATTTTCTATGGGTTCAAGAAGAACTGGCCCTGGACAACCTTCGCGGCGGTGGTGGTTTTCGCGGGTGAAGGCATCTGGGATGAAGCCATGCGCCGCCTGTTGGGGTCGGGATTGGAGATCGTCCTGGTGGTGGTTTTACTGCTGGCCGAGGCGCGCCTGCCGGCGCGCAAACGCAAGGCGCACGTCCATCACCTGGAGCGGCAGCCGGTTTCGCCCTGAGGGGTTAGAAGGCGAAATAGAGGGGTTCTCCCGTCGTTTATAGACGGCGGAACCCTCTTTTTTAATGCGCCCGGACGGCAAAATGGCAAGGCTGTAAACTGCACCCCTTGACCTGAGAATGAAAATGCGTCGTTTTCCGGCAATCGCATCTAAATTGCCACATGCGTTTCCTACACTTTTCCACTCCCCCCGGCTCCCTCTCCGCGGCAAAAAACGCCGCAAAGAGGGGGAGAAAAGATTTTTCCGCGAACATGCTGCATCCGCCGCACTTTTGTGCGGCGGATGCAGCATGCCCGCGCTCTTTTTTATCTTGGTTTCAAAGGCGGCAGGGTGACAGCCATTTTTATTGAATGGTTTGATGCGTTTGCCCTAATGCGTCATTCCCCTGGCAATCTTCCCGAGGGGCAGGAGTATAATAGATTTGTTGACTGAAACAATCTATGATCTCTACGGAGGGTAACTGGCATGGCATATACGTATTATCTGACCGTGAAAGGCAGCAAACAGGGCGCGTTTGAGGGAGAAGGCGGCGGCAAATCCAAGGGGATCGCGGTGATGGGCTACAGCCTGGATGTGAGTGTACCGCGCAGCGCCGGATCGGGGCAGGCGACGGGCAAACGCAGCTATGAGCCGCTGACCATTGCCAAAAAGGTCGGCCCGGCCTCCACCCAATTTTTCCAGGCGCTGGTCACCCAGGAGGTGCTCAGCGAGGTGGAGCTGACCATTTATAAAACCGCGAAGAGCGGCAAGGAAAGCGCCTATTTCCGCATCACCCTGCAAAACGCCTTTGTCAGCGAATTGGAACACGAACCCGGAGAAGCCTACAGCGGCGATCCGAGTGATACATTCGAAGTGGAGACGGTGGCACTGGTTTTCCAGAAAATCAGCCTGGCCAACCTGGCGGCGGGGACCGCGGTGGAGGATGAGCCGGGCAGTTCGGCCTGATATTGGGGGTGGATCCGGTTCAGTAGGGGAGGGGCAATATGCAGGTCAATGACAGCGTGCACTGTGTGGATTTTCCCTGTGTGGATGTACAGCACAGCGCCTATGGGGTGCCGGATGTGGCGGTAGACCCGCAGACCATCCGCGCAGTGATGATTGCCGAGGCGGCGCCCGCCAACCCCGCGGATCATTTCTACGCGGCGGGCGACCCGCTGTTCCAGCGCACCAGCGTACTGGCTTTTCAAGATGCCGGCGCCCAGGTAACAACCATGGCGGATATCCTCGCCCTGGGTTTTTATCTGACCACGGCGGTCAAATGCGGGAAGTGCGGTTACGGGCTGCAAAGCGGGACGGTGGAAACCTGTTCGTACCTGCTGGAGCAGGAACTGGCCCTCTTCCCCTCTGCCCAGGTCTACCTGCTGATGGGCGACACGGCGATCAAAGCCCTGAATGCCATTGCGCGCCGGGCGGGAGAAAAGCGGGTGATCCCGGCCGGGGCCACCTACAAGATGCGCGGCGGGGAGTTCAGCTTTCGCGGAAAGCGCGTTTTTCCATCTTATCTACAGGCCGGGCCGAGCTTTTTCATCGAGAAAAGCAAACGCAGGATGATCGCCGAAGATATTACGGCGGCGCTGCGCGTGCTGGGCGGCTGAAAGCTGCCGGCTCAGCGGAATAACCGCGGGGCGAAGGCCTGCAGGCTGCGCCGCCAGGTCTGCCACTCGTGGGATGTGCCCTCCGAGACATAGGTCTTATGGCGTATCCCCAACTGCTCCATCCCCTCGTGCAAATGGTTGAGACCCTGGTGGAAATTCGTTTCGGCGCTGCCGGCGCTGAGCCACAGCAGGCGCGCCTGGCGATTAAATGCGGCGGCATCCGTGAACAGGCCATCGTAGGCCGTGCTCAAATTGATTAAATCGAGCACGGCGGCGCTGAAGCCCCCAATCCAGGCAAAGCTGTCCAGGTGGGTCAGGCCTACGTCCAGCGCCTGCCGCCCACCCATCGAAAGCCCGGCGATGGCGCGCAATTCGCGGCCGGCCAGCGTGCGGAAGGCGGTATCGATCATGGGGATCGTATCCTGGAGCAGCAGATCGGCGAAAGCCTGGCTCATTTGCTGCATAAAGGACGGGCCGAACGGCGTATCTGCCGGGCGGGTGAGCGCATAGCCGGATTCCATCACCACCAGCATCGGGACGGCTTGCCCGGCGGCGATCAGATTGTCGAGGATGAAGTTGGCGCGTCCCTGGGAGGTCCAGCCGCGTTCATCTTCGCCCATGCCGTGCTGCAGGTAGAGCACCGGATAGCGGGTTTCGGGCGAGGCGTCGTACCCGGGCGGGGTGTAGACCAGTGCGCGCCGCCAGGATGAGGTGGCCCGGGCGAAATACCAGCGGGTGCGCACCTCACCGTGGGGCACATCCTGCAGGTCATAGAAATTGACCCCGGGTTCCGGCACCTCCACGCAGCTGGTCTGCCGGCCGTAGCCAAAATAGGTCTCGCTGGACGGGTCATTGACCGCTACCCCGTCGACCAACAGCCAGTAGTAATGCAGCCCGGGGACGGCCGGTGGGGTGGTCGCGCTCCACGCGCCGGCGGCGTCCCGCTGCATCTCAAAGGGACCGGCGCCGAGCCCGTTGCCATCCCCGCCCGGCTGGAGCTGTACGCGCTGGGCCGATGGGGCATCCAGGCGAAACGTCACGCGCAGATCGGGGTGGATGCGCGGGTATTCCGCTCCGCGCACGTTGCTAGGGGCGGGGAATCCTGCCTGGGGTTCGTCGTTCATTGCGCTGCTCCTCTGATGGCTTGCCTCAATCCAATTTACGGTAGTTGACCTGCAGCGCGTCCAGGCGCGCAAGATGCGCGCGCAGGCGGCGGAGGAAAGCGTCGTAATCCTTTTGCGCGGCGGGCGTCCAGGCGACCTCGGCCAGCGCGCACAGGCGCGGGAAAGCCATATACTCGGTTTGCGCCGGGCTGGGGATGTACTCGCTCCACAACTGGCCCTGGGTGCCGAGCACGTGATGGGCTTTATCCGGGTCGATCTGGCTGGGAATGGGCTCGTAGGCGTAAACGGTGGAGAGCGGCAGCAGGCCGCCGATGGCCAGCGGTTCATCCTCCACCGGGGCAGCCTGGTAGTAATCCAGGTAAGTGAAGGCGTAGGGGGTCATGACCACATCGTGGCCCGCGTTGGCGGCGGCAATGCCGCCCTCTTCGCCGCGCCAGGACATCACCGCGGCGTTCTCCGCCAGCCCGCCTTCCAGGATCTCGTCCCAGCCCAACAGGCGGCGGCCGCGCGCGCTGAGATAGCCGTCGATGCGGCGGATGAAATAGCTCTGCAGTTCTTCTTCATCCTTCAGGCCTTCAGCGCGCATGCGCGCCTGGGCGGTGGGGCTTGCGCGCCATTCTTTCTTGGGGCATTCGTCGCCGCCCACATGGATGAAGGCGCTGGGGAACAGCTCGAGAACCTCATCCAGCACGTTGGTGAGGAAGGAGAACGTCGCCTCTTCCACGTTGTAGACATGCTCATGGATGCCCCACAGCGGGCTGACTTCCAGCGGTTCGGAGCTGTTGCCCAGTTCGGGGTAGGCGGCGATGGCGGCCTGGGCGTGGCCGGGCATTTCGATTTCTGGGACGATGTTGACGAAGCGCGCCTGGGCGTATGCCACCACCTCGCGGATATCCTCCTGGGTGTAAAAGCCGCCGTGCGGGGTGGCGTCGAATTCCAGGTGGTCCGTGCTGCCGTCGAAATGGCCGCGCAGGGTCTCTTTGCGCCAGGCACCCACCTGGGTGAGACGCGGGTAGCGGCGGATGTGGATGCGCCAGCCCTGGTCATCGGTGAGGTGCCAGTGGAGCGTGTTGAGTTTGTGCAGGGCGAGCAGGTCGATGAACTTGAGCACAAATTCTTTGGGGATGAAATGCCGGCTGCTGTCGAGCATCGCGCCGCGCCAGGCAAAGCGCGGGGCGTCTTCGATCTGCAGGCAGGGCACGCTCCAATCCGCGCCGGGCTGTGCGCCGGGGCCGAATACGGCGGGCGGCAGCAGCTGGCGCAGGCTTTGCAGGGCATAGAACAACCCGGCCGGCTGTGCGGCACGCGCCAGGATCTGCCGGGGGGTGATTTCCAGGCGGTAGCCTTCAGCTCCCAGGGCGGCCAGCGCGCCGTCCAGGCGGAATTCCACGCGGTTGCCATCCCCGCCGGCCGAGTCGCCGCGCAGGTCCAGCCCGGCGGCGCGCGCCAGGTCGGCGCGCAGCAAGGCGGCGATCTCTTCGGCGCCCGGGCCGCCAAGCAGGGCAGTCTTCGCGCTGAAGGCGAAGCGGCCTTCAGCGATTACCATTTTCACCGGCTGGGGCAGGATTGAAATGCTGGGGGTCATTGGGGGTCCTCCTGGTTGCGGCAGCGGTCGATGATGGCTTCCATCACGCCCATCTGCCTTTCCATATCCGTGATCAATTTTATCTGGGTGCGCGCCCGGTCCAGGTTGTGGCCGGAGCGCTGGATTTTATAGTAAGTGTCGCCGTTGAGATAATCGCCCAGAAAGCGCAGGGCCTGTTCGTAGGTGATCAGCTTGCCGGCGAAAGCCAGCAGCTCGAATTCGGCCGGGGTGAGGAAATCCCGCGCGGCGTTGACGTATCCGCGGGCCAGCTGGGTGAAGAGCGCCACATCCAGCCCGGCCTGCGACACATCCGGTTCGTCTTCAGCGGAGCGGGCGGCCCCGGCGCGGACCATGTCGCCAAAATCGTAGAGCGCCGAGCCGGGCATGACCGTATCGAGGTCGATGACGCACAGCGCCTGATCGCCGCTTTCCTCGAACAGCACGTTGTTGATTTTGGTGTCGTTGTGGGTCACCCGCTCGGGCAGGCGTCCCTGGGCGAGCAAATCCACCACCACCGCGGCGTCGGCTTCGCGCTTGAGCAGGAAGTTGATCTCGCGCCTGACCCCCGCGGCGCGGTTGGCCGGGTCGGCGTGGAGCGCCTCGACGAAGGCGCCAAAGCGCAGGCGGGTGTGGTGGAAGTTGGGGATGGTTTCGTGCAGGCGCTCGCCCGGCAGGGCAGATAGCTGGCGTTGAAAACTGCCAAAGGCGTGCGCGGCCTGGTAAACGGCACGCAGATGGGGAGCGCGGTCGAAGGTGCGCGAACCGTCCACGTACAGGTAGGTGCGCCAGGTGTTGCCGGCGCCGTCGATGAAGTACATGCGCCCGTCCACGGCCGGCACCAGGGTGAGCGTCTGGCGCAGCGGGTCGCCGCCGCCGTCCAGAATCTGGGCGCGCAGGTGCTGGCTGACCCGCTGAATGTTCTCCATCAGCAGCTGCGGTTGGGTAAAGACCTTATGGTTGATGCGCTGGTGGATGAAGCGCGCCGCGCCGGCGGGCGCGCGGTAGTGGGCCAGGTAGGTATCGTTGATGTGACCCGAGCCGAAGGGCGCCGCCTCGAGCAGATCGCCGTCAATCTGAAATTGGCGGGCAATTTCGGCCAGGTTGGGTTGAGGGGAGTTGGACATTCCTATAATCAGGCCTTTTCCTTTGGGTGTAGCACGCGGTGGTGCCGGAGACAATGACAAATTTCCCGGGGTGGCGGAGCGGCTTAAACGCTGGCGGCCGCGGTGGTCCATAAGCCGGCCGGGTATTCCCCGGACTGCACCAGGGCGGCCATGCGCTCGCGCACCAGCGGCAGGTCGGCGGGGTAGGTGACCCCGAACCAGCGCGCGGAGATGGGCAGGACTTCCACCTCCAGGCGTTGGTCGGCGATCATCTCGCCCACCACGTTGGGTAGGTAAAATTCGGCGGTGCGCAGGTCGGGGCTGCGGCGCAGGAAGGCGGGCATTCGCTCGCCAAGCTCGCCAAAGACGGCCGGGCTGAAGCCCCACATATTCATCGAGACGATGCTGTCCGCGGGCAGCGGCGACCAGCTCTGGCCGTCGGGGCTGGTCTGCACCCGGCCGTCGACACGCTGGATGTGCAGGTGCTCGCGCACGTTTTCCAGGCGGCCTTGCGCCGAAACCTGGCAGATGCCGCGCGCCACGCTGCCATGTTCGGAAAGCGTATTTTGCAGCTCGTACCCGGCCATGCAGCCCATGAGGTTGTCGGGCGCAGCCTGCAGATCGCCCAGGTAAGCCCCCAGGGCGGCAAATGCCTCGCGGCCGTAGAAATCATCGGCGTTGATCGCGGCGAAAGGCTGCCCGACCACGTTGCGGCAGCTCCACACGGCGTGCGCCGTGCCCCAGGGTTTCACCCGTTCGGGCGGGATGCTGAAACCGGGGGGCAGGTCGTTGAGGCGCTGAAAGGCATAAGTGACCGCTACCTGGCCTTCGACCCGCCGGCCGACCTTTTCGCGGAACAGGCTGAGCATATCCTCGCGGATCAGAAAGATGACGTGCTCAAAGCCGGCGCGCAGTGCATCGTAGATGGAATATTCGATGACCATCTCGCCGCTGGGGCCGACCGGCTCGATCTGCTTGAGCCCGCCAAAGCGGCTCCCGATGCCGGCAGCCATGATGATGAGGGCCGGAGCGGTCATGCTTACAGGTCCACCACGCGTCGTTCCAGGCGGGCGCGCTCGGCGGCAAAGACCATACGGTGAGTTTCGAGCAATTCGTCCGCGCCGGAGAGGATCAGGCTTTGATCGTTGGCCGCCACGGCAGCCACAAAAGCCTGCATCAGGCCGTAATCGCCGCCCCCGTGCCCGCCGAGGATCCCGCCGTCGGCGGTGTTGGTGTCGATGACGGTGGTCTCGTCGCTGAGAAAGTCAAAGTGCTCCAGGCGTTCGCCGTCGCCGTAGATCTCGCCCAGGGTGCCAAAGATGCGGGTTTTGCGGTGCGCGGCGCGGTTGAAGGCGGTCATGGTGAAGACCCCCGTGCGCCCGCCCTCAAATTCCAGGTTGACCACCTGGTTATCGACCACGTCGTTGTCGCACTCATACACACAGCGCCCGTAAGGGCCGGTTTGCAGCGCGGCGGTGAGACTGGCCACGTCGGTTGGGGATCGACCACGCTGACCGGCCAGCCGGTGTCGCCGTTGGCCAGGCGGCCCAGGTAGATTTTCTTGGCGGAGTAGGGGCAGTTGGTTTCAAAGGCGCAGTCCAGGCAGCGGGTGGCCGCGCCGGCCGCGGCCGGTTTGGCCGAGGGTTTGAAATGGACCAGCGAGCCGAAGGAGGAAAGCGACCGGCAAGGCGCGCCGACCGCGTAGCGGATCCAATCCAGGTCGTGGCAGGATTTGGCCAGCAGCATGGACGAGGATTCGCGGCTGTTGCGCCAGTTGCCGCGCACGAAGGAGTGCGCCTGGTGCCAGTAGCCGACCGGTTCGAGGTGCTGGATGCTGATCACCTCGCCAATCGCGCCCGAATCGAGCAGCTTTTTGAGCGCCTGGGTATAGCCTGTGTAGCGCAGCACGTGGCAGACACCAAACAGGATCCCGGCGCGTTTGACGGCGTCGACGATGCGCCCGCAGTCTGCTTCGGTGGGGGCCATGGGCTTTTCGAGCAGCATGGCGTAACCCTTTTCGGCCAGAGCAACGGCCGGGTCGGCGTGCATGCGGTCCTGGGTGGCGATGATCACCGCGTCGGCCAGGCGTGGGCGGGCGGCCAGCTCGCGCCAGTCGATGAAGACGTTTTCGGCGGGGATGGCGTGGGTCTCGACCATTTTCTGGCGGTTCCAGGCTTGCGGTTCGGCTACACCGACGATCTTCAAGCGCTCGGGATGTTCGACGGCGTAGAGGGCGTAGGTTGTCCCGCGCCCACCCGCGCCGACCACTACGGCGGTCACCGGTTTGTTGGTTGGGGTCATGCTTTGCTCCAGAGGATTAGGGTAAGGATATTATACCGTGAAGGGTTTAAAGGGATTGGCGGGGAGCATGGCAAAACCAAGGTGCATTCGCAGAATACGCGAAAAGGCCTGGCCTTCTCCCCCTGCGCGCCCTCAAAGGGGTAGAGGAAGACATTGGGGCTTTCGTTGGGTTGAGGGGCGCTTATGATCAGGTTTGATCAGTATCTTGTGAGAAACACACACCGCCGGTGAAGGAGATGCTGGTTATGGTGGGACAGCGGTTGTATGCAATCTTGCTGACATCTTTGGTTATGGCTTTCTCAAGAAAGCCAGGCAAAATCCAATTTGGATCCATACTCCTCCGGCGACGGAGTTCAGAGAGGGAGTTTGAGGGTTTAGACGCCGTTTCACGGCGTCTAAACCCTCAAATCTTTATTTCCTCGCCTCACTTCGGGGAGGGGCAGGGGCTTGTCTGACAATTTCTTGAAATAGCCATAGATCTTTGATGAAATTGGTGCACACGCAGGCGAAAAATGTGATACATTTCTAACTTCTTTTGTGACCGGAAGGGAAGGATGCCATGGGCCTGCCGAGCGATTTTAGCTACGAATTCATTGGAAAAGTTTTAATTACCCCCGAGCAAATCGAGAAACGCGTCACCCAGCTGGGTATTGAGATCACCGAGGAATACCAGAACTCGGAAAAATTGATGCTGCTTGGGCTGCTGCGCGGCAGTGTGATGTTCATCACCGACCTGATGCGCCGCATCCACCGCCCGCTGACCATGGATTTTATGTCGGTTTCATCCTACGCGGGCAGCGAATCTTCGGGGTTTGTGCGTATCGACCACGATCACAAGGCATCGATCGAGGGCTGGGATGTGATTCTGGTCGACGATATCATCGACACCGGCAGCACGATCTTTACCGTGCGCAAGCTGCTGATGGACCGCCACCCGCACAGCCTGAAGGTGTGCGCCCTGCTGGATAAACCCGAGCGCCATAAGCGCAACATTCACATCGATTACTGCGGGTTCTCGATACCGGATGAATTTGTGGTGGGCTACGGGCTGGATATCGACGAAAAGGGCCGCAACCTGCCCTATATCGCCGCGGTGGATTTGAGCAAATACAACCGTTCGGCGGAATAGCCAAACAGCTAATTCATCACAGAGAGGAACGCGGTTCACGCCGCGTTCCTCTCTGTGATTTATGGGGAGAAAGGTCAGAAATTTTTGTCGATAGTCAGCCCTTGCAGGGACGGGTTGCCGGCGAAGACCAGGCTGACCTCGCGCGGGCCGCGGGCCTGCAGGTGGAGGGTCTGGCCGTCCAGGCGCCATTCCACATGGACGGGGCCGTGCGGGGTGGCTATCTGGCCTTTGGCCCAGCTGAGCCCGGCGAGGAAGGGGCTGATCTCCACCCGCGTGCGGCCGGGCTCCAGCGGGCGCGCGCCGAGCAGCAGGCGCGGGAGGAAATGCAGCGGCGCGGAAGACCAGGCGTGGCAGTGGCTGCGGCTGGGGAAGCCCTGCGGGTGGTCGGGGCTGCTGGGGAAGACCTCCCAGACGGTGGTGGCGCCGTCGGCCAGCATGGGCAGGTAGTTGTCGTAGATCGCTTCGAGGATGAGCGGCGCCTGGCCGGCCTTTTCGAGGGCTTCGAAGAGATATTGGAAGGCAAAAGGCGAGCCAACCGGCACGCTGCCGGCGGGCGGATCGAGCAGGTTGCCCAGAGCGGCGTTGGCTGCGGCCGGCGGGAGCACATCGTAGAGCAGGGCCAGGAAGCTGGTGTGCAGCGAGGTGCTGGGGCTGGGACGGCCGTCTGCGTGGATGCTGTCGGGGAAGGCGCGGCGGGCGGGGTCCCACTGGCGGTTGAGGCTGGCGCTGAGCCGGGCGCGGAAATCGGCCAGCCAGGCGGCATGCGGGGCATCGGCCAGCAAGTCGGCCAGCCTGAGGGCCGCGTCGATGGCCCCCACCAGCAGCAGGCTGTTGTGCAGCACGGTGTCGTGGCGGTCGTCGATACCCGTCCAATCGAACATGTTCCAGAAGGGGCCACTGAACAAGCCGCGCTCGTCCAGCAGACCGGCGGCGCCCTCCAGGTTGCGCAGCACCGCCGGCCACATCTCGGCGGCAAAATCGCGGTCGCCGCTGTAGAAATAGTAATCCCAAACCGCGATGCCCCACAGGAAGCTCCAGGCGGGCAGAAGCACATCCCAGCTGGAGGGCACCTGGCAGCCGGCGATGGGGTAGCGCTCGAGGGATTGGGCGGTGAGCCGCAGGCAGCGGCGGGCAAGATCGGCGGCGGCGAAGGTGTCGTAGGCGTAGAGGGCCTCGTTGCGCGCATCGCCCACCCACAGGGTCTGTTCGTAGAGCGGGCAGTCGGTGAAGGTGTCTTCCATGCACAGCTTGAGGGTGCGCGCCGAGATCTCCCAGATGCGGGTGAGGCGGCTGTCGGAGCAGTCGAACCCGCCCTGCTGGTCGACCGGATAGGTGGATTCGATCCAGTTAATCTTGCGGATGCGCAGCGGGGCCTGAAGGTTGCGGATGGTAATGAAGAGATAGCGCCCGGCGCGGCGTTTGAGCGAGGTGAAGCGGTTGGCTCCCGCGCGGGTGATGTAGCGCATGCCGTTGGTGTTGCCATCGGTGTGCTGCACGCGGCCCTGGGCGTCGATGTATTCGACGCTGTACAGATCGATTCGCACGCCTTCCTCGCTGACCAGCTCCAGCTCATAATAGCCCACGGTCTGCTGGCCAAAATCGTAGACCAACTCGATGTCGCCCTCCGGGGAGGGTTCGACCAGGGTCATATCGGTCTGGTCGTGCATCAGTGCGGTGGGGTTGGCCACCAGCTCGCGGGCGCTGCCCTGCACCTGGCGGCGGGTGAACTGAGCGTGGCTGTCTTCGACAAACAGCTCCTCGGCGGGCAGGCAGCGCACCCGGGCGCTCGGGATTTGACCGAGCGCAGGAGCATCCTTGACCTCGGCCAGCAGGCGGCGGATCTCGAGGTCATAGCGGGCTTCCAGGCGCTCGCGCTCGCCATCCAGGCCCAGGTTGGACGGCCAGACCAGGTCGTCGGAGTGATAGGCGAAGGCGGGCAGATCGATCCGGCACCAGGGGTTGGGGTGGGCGGGATCGAGCGGGTTGGTGAGACCCAGCCCCGCGGGCGGGTCGACCAGGCGCAGGGAGCGGTCTTTGTTGTGACCGAACAAGCCGCTGGAAAAGGCCAGGAGCAGGTGCTGCCCGGCCTGCAGGTCAAAGCGCCCGCCGGCGGCGGTGGCTGCGTCCACGGCGAAAATAAAACCATCGGCGGTGATGGTCAGCGCAGCGGGTTGGGCCAGCTCGAGCAGAACGGCCATGCCGCCCTGGTTGGCGGTCGAGCGGTTGGCTTCGATCAGCCCGGGGTTAGCAAGGCGGCCGGTGGGCACGCACCAGGCGATATCGCGCTGGGGAGCGAGCAGGTTGGCGCCCAGGAAAGCGCGCGGCGAGAGCGGGCTGCGGGTGAGCATGGCCACATCCCGCGGCTGCAGATCCTGCCAGGGGCCGGCGGCCGCGGGGTAGAGCTGCGCGGCGGGCTCGAATTCCAGGTCGTCTTCCAGGCGGGCGTCATACAACTCCTGCGGCTCCATCTGGATGCTGACCCGCGGGGTATTGGGGCGCCAGGCGTTGGCCTCGGCCACCTGCCAGGACCGGTCGCCGGCAATGACCCGTTTGCGCCCGCCGGTGAGCTCGAGATCCAGTTGGACGAGCAGCCCGGCCTGGCGCGGCACGCTGTGAAAGGTGCCCACGCTCCAATGGCGGGCGATGACCAGCAGCTCGTTTTCGCCGTCGAACAGGTAGGGGGTCAGATCGAGGGTGTCATACTGGAAGTGTTCGGGCCAGCTGCGGGCGGGGCCATCGCCGACCCATTCGCCGTTGACCACCAGGCGGTACTGGCCATCGACGGCGATGCGCAGCAAGGCGCTGTCGAGCGGGCCGCAGCGAAGGATGCGCCGGGCATAAATGGTCTGCTGGTAGGGGTTGTAGGAAGCCTGCGGCTTCCAGATCCAATAGCCTTTGAAGGGGGAAAGAGGAGGCATGGCATATCCTGGGATTGAATGGGTACGCTCTAATTGTATGCCGTTTTGCCGCGGATACGACCGGATGAGTGGTGGAAAACCTCGGCGCGAGCCAGGACGCGGCCCGTTTTGGCACTGCGGGTGTAAAATTAACCCATAGAATTGAGTTAAATCGAGGAGCTTTGCATGGCAAACTATTCGCTGCCCCGGGCCACACCGGAATCCCAGGGGATTTCGTCCGGTGCGATTCTGGGTTTTGTGGACAAAGTTGAAAAGGATATTCATGACCTCCACAGTTTTATGCTGCTGCGGGGTGGACAGGTGGTGGCCGAGGGCTGGTGGGGGCCCTACGCGCCCGAGCGCAAACACATGCTGTTCTCGTTGAGCAAGAGTTTCACCGCCGCGGCGGTGGGGATGGCGGTGGAGGAAGGGCGGCTGACGCTGAATGACCCGGTGGTGTCTTTCTTCCCCGAGGACGCGCCGGCCGAGATCAGCGCGAACCTGGCGGCGATGCGTGTCAGGCAGCTGCTGTCGATGTCGAGCGGGCATGATCTGGATACGATGGGGCGCCTGTTCGAGACGGGCCATGACAACATGGTGCGCGCTTTCCTGGCGCTGGCGGTGGAACACAAACCCGGCACGCATTTCGTCTACAATACCGGGGCGTCTTACATGCTCTCGGCGATCATGCAGCAGGTGACCGGCCAAACCCTGTTGGAATACCTGGGGCCGCGCCTGTTCGAACCGCTGGGGATTGAAGGCGCCACCTGGGAATCCTGCCCGCGCGGGATTAACATGGGCGGGTTTGGTTTGAGCATCCGCACCGAGGATATCGCCTGCTTTGGGCAGCTCTACCTGCAAAAGGGCATGTGGAACGGGAAGCGCATCCTGTCGGAGGCCTGGGTGGCGGAGGCCTCGGCGCGCCAGATCTCGAACGGCAGCAACCCCGACAGCGATTGGGAGCAGGGCTACGGGTACCAGTTCTGGCGCTGCCGCCACAACGCCTACCGTGGGGATGGGGCTTTTGGCCAATACTGCGTGGTGATGCCCGAGCAGGACGTGGTGCTGGCGATCACCGGCGGGCTGGGAGATATGCAGGCGCCGCTCAACGCGGTGTGGGACTGCCTGCTGGCGGACATGTCTGCCACGCAGCTGCCTGCCAACCTGAGCGCGCTGATGGCATTAAAGTCCAGGCTGGAGAACCTGGCGCTGCTGCCCCCGGGAGGAGAGAAGACTTCGGCGCTGGAAGCCGGGCTGAATGGAAAACGCTATCGCCTGGAAGACAACGAGCACCGGCTGAGCGCAATCAGTTTTAGCTTCGATGCGCAGCGAATTGGCTGCGTGGTGGAGGGCGCCGAGGGTGCGATGAGCGCGGCATGCGGCCGGGGCGAGTGGCTGGAGGGAAGCACCCGCCTGTTTTCGCGCGGGGAACAGCCGGTGGCGGCCAGCGGGGTGTGGACGGCAAAGGACACCCTCACCCTGACGCTGCGCTTCTTCGAAACACCATTTTACCAGACCATCGCCTGCACCTTCGACGGCGATACGGTCAGCCTGCTGGCCCGCGCCAACGTCAGCTTTGATGCGCAGGAGCCAAAGCCACTGACCGGCAAACTGGAATAAAGCGGTTT
This sequence comes from uncultured Chloroflexia bacterium, assembly GCA_963752685.1. GTDB lineage: Bacteria > Chloroflexota > Anaerolineae > Anaerolineales > Anaerolineaceae > Anaerolinea. The sequence continues at coordinate 274,828 of CAVVZR010000003.1, forward strand.
TGCCTGATAATAAAACCGGCGCGCCATCGCATTACGGTTGGCGCGCCGTTTGTTTAATAATGAAGGAGAGCGCTTTTCCTCAGGGTTGGCTGGAGTCCGGCACGGCCAGCGGCAGGCGAGAAGCGCCCGAGCGGTTTTCGGCCGGCGGCCACGGGCGGGTGAAAGCGGCCGAGGAGCGCGCCGGCGGGCAGGAGCAGGGCTGGTCATAGCCAAAAATACCCTGGAGATAATCGACCGAACCGTCCAGTTCATCGGCGGTGCAGCGCGCCTGGATGGTGAAGACCAGGTCGTAATCGATTGGCTGGTGGGCGGCCTGGCTGGCGCAGCCAATGAGGATTTTGAAGGTGAGCGGCTGGCCGGCCTGGTGTTCTTCTTCAAAAATCTGGATGTCGATCATGGCTGTGCTCCTTTTCCGTCGGGCGAAGGCTTATTTTGGAAGTCACTGCCAGTATAGCCAAGTGCAAGGGTTAAGCGCATCGGCCAAATGGGTTAAGCGGGCGGGTTAATGGCGCGTCCCGCGGGAGAAGTGCGGCGGCTGTTCGCCGGCGAAAAGTGATTTTTTAATTGACAGGCAGCGACTCTGCGGTATAATAGCTTTCGCAAAGCAGCCCGGCTGCCGCGCGCAGCGGTCCACTAGCTCAACGGCAGAGCAACTGACTCTTAATCAGTGTCATTGATTAAGAATACCCCCAGATATAGCTCAAAGACTAGCTACAGGCCTGATATCACCAGATATCGGGCCTTTTTGATTCGCACCGTAGCAGTTTTGTAGCAGTTGGAGGGTATATGCCGGCTTGTTACCGCTGTTATAAGAACAAACCGGATGAGGAATTCGCCTGGAGGTGGAAACTTTTGGGCATCCGTCAAAAAGTCTGCCGCGAATGTAGAAAGCGGGAGAATGACCTATGGTATCGAAAACATAAAGAAGAACATCTTGAAAACGTAAAAATCGGAAGACAGAAAATAGGATGTCGGCCCGTGAGTTTGTTTGGGATTACTTACTGGAGCATCCGTGCATCGTATGCGGAGAGACTGACCCGATTGTGTTAGAGTTCCACCACCTGTACGGAAAAGATAAAGCCATCAGCAAGTTGGTTGCAGAGGGCGTTTCGTTAGAAAAATTACAAGGCGAGATCAGTAAATGTGAGGTTCTTTGCTGCAACTGTCACCGAAGAATTACCTCAAAAGAAAAGGGATGGTTCAGGAAGTAATTGTGAGAGCGATTAATTCCGCATATTATATGTAGAGGGATGCGTGAAACATGACGAAAAATTCCACGATGGAGCAACAATCATTCCTGAAAGATTGAGTTAGGATCGCTTATCTTACCGAATGAAAACTTCGAACAGAGGTTGGAAATTGACACCCGAATACACCAGGTGCTGGCGGGAGTAAAGCAGAAACTCCCAATTGAAAACGGAAGAATGCCGTGGGAACACCCGCCGCCTTCCTCCGTCTCCGTGGGGTGAGAAGAGTTTATCACGATATTCGGTTGGTAAGGTGCATTTATCCTTTCACCGGATTGGTTTAGCGATTATTTTTGCATTATTTATTGAGTATCAATCAAATACCTCTTAATTAACTGTTCTAGTTCATCCAGATCAGTACTTATTGCTTGTTGAGCTTGCGAATTCATTCCCCAGAGCTACAACTGTTTCCAAATCGCCCCAGTAGGAAAACCAAGAGTCATAAAATTCTTTGGATAGCTTTTCTTCCATTGCATTAAAATCTCCCTTCCAAAGCACTTACAAGATAACCTAAATATATTTTTTTATCCCTATAGTCTAAATCAAGGAAAGTGACCTAATAAAAATATCATGTGATAGATTGTCCATTTTAAATCTCCTTTGTCGTCATTCACCCAAGCCGATTGTCCAAGCCGTTACAACCAAATTTAGCTCGTAATTCCACACAACGACAACATTTTCGAACGTATACCTAACAGTGTTAGGTTGAGAACCAGGCGATTGTATACCAAAATTTAGAGCATTTTGGATTACAGAAGGCGGGATGCCTCTGCCTCCAAACCAACGTGGCATCATCGACCGAAGTGCGTGATAAGTATAGGTTATACCGTTTATGACTTGTCTTCCATTCCAAGGTGAAGGCCATAAAGTTGTTCCTCCAGATGTCTGTGAGATTACGTAAGCTGGGCCAGCAAGTTGGATTACAATTCTAACAACCTGAGACGAAATTTTGCCAGCCCCAAAAATTCCTACCATCCATACCAGAGGATCTTCTGCTGTCCCAGCGATATTCTCAACTCCTGGGACTCCTCCATATTCCGTGTGATCAAAAATCGTCGGGTCCCAGCCGTCCGCTTTGAGTGTTGATTGTTGGTCATCCGTTAATTCATCCCATGTTGTCGATTCACCTTAATCTGATCAATTGTTGCAGAACATAAACTGCTCTCTCGGTTGTATTACTGGGGGGACAAAAACTCTGGAACGAGCCGTTCGTGCAAGGATCGTGACCTGTTGGATCGTTGTAATTGATGGGGTTATTTCGAACATACGCGTACCGATCCCAGTCAAGGGGGTTATAAGGGTCGGGTATAATACTATCGGGCTGGATCCAGCGGTTAAGATAAGGATCGTAAATCTCGCCCCGTAGTAGTAGATCCCAATATCGACCTGCAGCTGGCCAGTGTACTTGTAATCCATCGAAGCCGCTCCGCTGGTATATCTTATATCCCCCCACGGCTTGTACAACGTGGTGCTCACATCCACTCCGTTCACATCAAGCATCATACTGGTGGAGCCCAGATGGTCGGTGACGATGTAGCTGAGCACGCTGGTTGCCCCCGAAGCCTCGCGCACGGCGACTCTCACCGATCCGATGAAGTAGTAGCTGCGCCATATCATCCCCGAAGGGGAGATCTGCCCGGCGGGTGGGTTGGTTTGCAGGTTGCTCTCACGAATAGCCTCGGCGGGCTTCAAAGCTGCCGGCGCGGCCAGCCGTGCCCCGGCTCCTGCCGGGGTTGTCCCGCCCACCAGAAGGTCGACTCGGTCGTCGGCCTATGCAAACCACGCGGTCAGCGTGGTGCCAGACGCGACCATTAGAAATTGCGGTTCAACCAAGGTCTGGCGTGGTTGTGCCACTTACTGGACACTATATTCATTTATGGTGTCATCTCTTTTATCAAGAGAATTAATGTGTATATTGCGCCTCCCCAACATAGTAAAGCCATCAGCGCTCCATAAATTCGGGCATCCCACTTCCTTATCCACCGAATTAAAGCTACTTCCCCTTTCATCGCAGTAAAAAAGCCTGAAAATCCCCATGAGGCCAACATTGCCGTAATTAGAACTCCAGAAGTAAAGGTTTTCCTGGTTGGATCTTGTGTGATAATCAATATCAGCATAAAAACAAATCCGATAAAAAGAGGTATGTACGATAAAGCCTCAACATCCGATTCATTTATAAATCGGGCTATTCTAGAAAACAAATCCTGTTTTGATTTATTCATAATAACCTACTGTGGATACAAACCCCACCAATTATATAGAAATGGTTCGACCTTTTGTTCCATCGTTTGGGATAACATCACACTGGTTGTGACATATCCGCCTACGACCCCAACCGGAAACAGAGCAGGGGATAATGGAGACAATCCAGCCCCATATATCATTCCGACAGCCATTGATGCTGATGAAACGAAATAATCTTCAGCAGCCGCAATGCCATCGCGTCCCACATGCTGTGCATAAGTCAGGCCCAAATCCTGGTCCTTGAGTTCTTGTGCATATACAGCGAGGAACATCCCACCAGAGGATGGTAGTTTTATGTCATCTATGCCTTGGATTGCTTCCCCGATATCCAAACCAGCAGACATAGTGTCCAATCCATTCGCCGCTTGATCTGCAGTGATGGAAATATTCGCCCCTTGGGTCGCGGAATTTGAACCCTGTGCCGCAGGAGATTGGGATGAAGGACTTGCCCCTATCCTAGGTCCATTTGTCCCCACCCGGCTTCGCATGGCCGGTACGTCCTTGCGAGGTGGGAGGCCAGGAAGGAAACCTAATCCCACGTCAGCAATTGGCTTGAATGCATCCGTCTTCCGAAGAAGATAAGCTCTCAATGCTGCTTGATCTCGTTTAGCTTTGGCTACATAATCTTTGTACTCCTTGGAGTATCCATGTCCGCTGATACCAAGGCATGCCGGATTGGACGCCGGGCAGCCCACATCATGGCCTGTGGGGTCGACATAACTCACCGGAGAATTGAACACGTAGGCGTAACGGTCCCAGGATAGGGGGTAGAAGGGTTGAGGAATAATGCTATCCGCGGAGGCAAATCGTCCTATCAAAGGTCATAAAATCTTGACCCATAGAAGTAGATACCTATATCCACTTTAAGCTGGCCGGTAAATTTATAGTCCGTTGATGCCGCCTCCGCTGGAGTACCTTGTCTCTCCCCACGGCTTGTACAGCGTGGTACTCACATCCACT
>CAVVZR010000004.1:0-119538 GCA_963752685.1 uncultured Chloroflexia bacterium
AGGCCCAGGGCGTTCTCAAGAAATTGTCAGACAAGCCCCTTCTCCTGCCCCCTCCCCGAAGCGAGGCGGGAAAAAAGGCATTGAGGGTTTAGACGCCGTCTCACGGCGTCTAAACCCTCAAATCGGAGGAGAATGGATCCAAATTGGCGTTTGCCTGGCTTTCTTGAGAAAGCCATATCGGGCAGGCCGGCCAGGTGGTGTAGACCAGGTGGCCGATCAGTCCATAGGCGCCGGCGATGAGGATCCTCCTGGGGCCGGGAGGTTCCGTCGTATCACCTCTGGATGGGAAATTATCCGAATGGGCAGAGTACATTCCCTGCGTTGAAGTTATTCTACATTCGGACGGCGAAAAGAGGATGCAGATGGGTGAGATGTTGAGGCGGATCACGGTTTTGACTGGTCGGCGCCAGGAGGAAAAAGACAGCCTGACGCCGAGCGTCTGGCACTTACTGGATGTGCGGCGATAATGTACAATCCTTAGAATGGAGTTAAGCCACTTCCAAGGGATCGATCCATATTTTCAGCACCTGGCGCGGCTGATCCGGCTGGAAGCCGACGCGGAAAAGCAGGAAGACCTGCTGGCCATGCAGCGGCATTTGTCCGCCGGGGCCGAGGCTTCGGGCCGCAGCCTGGTGAACCTGGTGATCCGCGATCAGGATGCCGGTTTGGGCGGCAGCGTGCTGCTGACCTTAGGCAAGCGCAACCAGAGTCTGCCCTTACCCTGGACGCGCCTGGGACCGGGCAGCCCGGTGATTTTTTCCGAAGAAGGCGCCGGGAACCCATCCGAAAATGCCTCCGGCTGGCGCGGGGTGGTCAGCCGCCTGCAGCGAGACAGCATTCAGGTGGCATTCGCCGAGTGGCCGGAGGCCGGGCTGCTGGCCGCAGCGGAGCGGCCCACCTTCCGGCTGGACCGCTCCAGCGATGAGATCTCGCGGCAGCGGCAGCTCCAGGCCCTGGAAAAGGCGCGCGGCGCGCAGGGCTCGCGGTTGGCGCTCTTGCGGGATGTGCTGCTTGGGCTGCAAGCGCCGAGCTTCTCGGATGAGGTGGACGTCCCCTTTCTGGATGCCGGCCTCAATGTAACTCAACAGCGCGCGGTGCGTTATGCCTTGAGCGCGGGCGAGGTGGCCGCGATCCACGGCCCGCCTGGGACTGGCAAGACCACTACCCTGGTTGAGATCATCCGCCAGGCGGTGCGCAGCGGGCAGAGCGTGCTGGTGACGGCCCCCAGCAACCTGGCGGTGGACAACCTGCTCGAACGGCTGCTGGCCGCGGGTGAAGCGCCGCTGCGGCTGGGCAATCCTGCCCGGGTGCTACCGGAACTGCGCGCCCACACCCTGGACGGGTTGATTGAAAATCATGCCGATATGCGCCTGGCGCGCAAACTCACCCGTGAGGCGCACGCCTTGCGCGACCGCGCCTCACGCTATACCCGCGCGCGGCCCGAGCCGGGCGCCCGGCAGGCCCTGCGCCAGGAGGCCCGCCAGATGCTGGCGGATGCCCGCAAGATCGAAGACCAGGTCGTGGATGGTTTGATCCGCGCGGCCCCGATTGTGTGCGCCACCGCCACCGGGCTGGACGGCCGCCTGCTGGGGGAGCGCATCTTCGATTGGTGTGTGATGGATGAAGCCAGCCAGGCCACCGAACCGGTCTCCTGGATCCCGCTGCAGTATGCCCATCGCCTGGTGCTGGCGGGGGATCCTTTCCAACTGCCGCCTACGGTGATCTCGGCTGAGGCTGCTGCCGGCGGATTAAAAGTCAGCCTGATGGAACGCTGGATGGCGTCTGGCGGCCCGCATGTTTCCCGGCGACTGGGGGTGCAGTACCGCATGCACGCACGGATCATGGCGTTTTCGTCGAGCGAATTTTACGAGGGCAGCCTGGCCGCCGACCCGACGGTCGCCGGGCACCTGCTGCAGGACCTGGCCGGGATTGACGCCGGCCCGCTGACCGCCACCGCGCTGGATTATATCGACACCGCCGGGGCCAGTTATGATGAGACGGTTGAGACAGATGGAGACAGCCGCTACAACCCGATGGAAGCCGAGCTGGTGCTCCGCAAGGTGCAGGCCCTGCTGGATGCCGGCCTGGCGCCCGCGGATCTGGCGGTCATCTCACCCTATTCCGCCCAGGTGCGTTTTCTGCGCGAGCGGCTGAAGCCGGCGGATATCGAGGTGGACAGCGTGGATGGTTTTCAGGGGCGCGAGAAAGAGGCGGTGATCGTCTCGTTGGTGCGTTCGAACCCGGACGGCGAGATCGGCTTTTTGGAGGATGTCCGCCGCATGAACGTGGCCCTCACCCGCGCCCGGCGCAAGCTGATCGTGATCGGCGACAGCGCCACCATCACCGCCCACCCTTTCTACCAGCGCATGGTCAGCTTTTTTGACACGGTAGGGGCCTACCATTCGGTGTGGGAAGAGTAGCCGGCGGCGGTTTACATCTCTTCCAGGCTGATCTTTCCTTGATCATCCAGAAAGCACAAGCGGATGCGGGCGGTTTCATTCAACAGGCCGCGCACAGCCAGCAGATAGCGGCGCATTTGCGGGCGGTAATGCGCGATGATCTCCTGGCGTCTGGTGGCGTCGCGCAGCGCGTCGGTCTTGAAATCGAGGATTTGCCAGCCCTCCGGGGTATGGTAGAGCACGTCGATGTACCCCGTATCGAGGCGGCGGCGCTCCAGAAAATGGCTGTAGGGCACCTCGTGGTAGCGCTGATCGGCGGCATCCATCTCGGCCAAGATGGCGTGCTGCTGCAGGCGAGTCAGCAGCGCTGCGGCGAGGTGAATGGTGTCTGCCCGTTGACGCGGATCGGCGATCCCGCCGCTTATCGCCGCGATTTCCAGCATCTGGAAAAATTTTGCATGGCCCGGGAAAAGCCAGTGTTGAATGGCATAATGCACCAGATTCCCCAGGGCGGCGGGTGGCGGTTGGAGATCGCCGCCCGTGACGCGTTTTGGGCGAATGGCTAACTCGATCTGCTCTTCATCGACAAAGTCGGCTTCCTCGACCAGCAGCGTTCGATATAGGGGAACTTCGCGGCTTTCAGGCCAGGCCGCGGGCGCGGAGTCGTCTGCCGGCCTGGGCTCAGAGGCGCCGGCGCCGAGCGCCCAGGCGCGCGCGGTTTGGCCGCAGGGCAGGGGGCAGATCAGGGCGGACTCGCCCTGGTCGATGACCTCGCCCGGATCGATGCCGCCCGCGGCCAGCAGTTCACCCAGCGAACCACCCGCTCTGAACCCGTCACGCGCCGGGGTGCAGTGGCCGCTGACCAGCAGTTTTTCCTGGGCGCGGGTGACGGCCACGTAGAGCAGGCGCTTTTCTTCGGCCAGGCTTTGCTCCTGGTCTCGAAAGGCGGCGAGGCGATAGAACAGGGGCGAGGCCTCCAACTGGTCGAATTTATATGCCAGCCCGGCATTCGCCAGCCAGTAGGCCTGATCGGCGCTGTTCCGCCGCGAGCGCGCCGCGTCTGCCAGCACGACCAGGGGAAATTCCAGCCCCTTGGATTTGTGAATGGTCAGCAGCCGCACGGCGCCCAGGGCTTCGGCCGGGGCTTCGCCCTCCCGTGCGCCTACATCCCGCAGGGTGTCCAGGTATTCCAGGAAGGTGCGCACGTTGACCAGTTCGCTGGCCTGGGCATCTGCCAGCAGTTTGTCCAGGTTGCGCCACAACCGCCCGGCCGGTCCCTGTGAGGCAATTGAGGCCAGAATGGCGCGGTAATCCACGCGGTCGATGATCCGTTTGAGCAGTTCGGCCACCGGCAGCCGGTCGACCAGGGGCAGCAGTTCATTGAGGATGCCCAACGCGCGCCGCGCGTAGTCCGCGTCGGTGGAAGAAAGCGCGCTCACATCCCCGTTCAGCGCGGTCCAATAGGGTTGGAGAGTCTCGCCTTGCCAGCGAAGCTGGTAAAGCGCGGCGTCGCTCAAACCAAAGGCGGGGGAGCGCAGCAGGCCGGCCATGGCCAGGTCATCCCACGGGTCGGCGAACGCGCGCAGCAGGTTGAGCACGTCGCGGATTTCAGGGCGGTCGAAAAAGCCCTGACCGGCGATGGTCACAAAAGGTACCCCGGCTTCTTCGAAAGCCTCCTCATAATCCGGAAAGCCCGTCGAGGCGCGGAAAAGCAGGGCGACGTCATCCCAGCGCTGGATCTGGCCGCTCTCGTGCAGTTCGGCCAGGCGGCGGGCCAGGGCCCTGGCAGCCGGCGGGCGGGCGCTTTCGGCGTTCTCGCCAGCGCCCAGCACAAATTCGACGTGTGGGGCGGTCATCCCGGTCCTGGGCTGCTCGTGGTCGGCGAGCAGTGGAGAAAATGGCACAAAAAATGGGCGCTGCGGATCGGGTTGGGTGCCCATGATGGCCGAGAGCAGGTCACCGGAGGCCTCCAGCAGGGGGGCATGCGCGCGGAAGGTCAGGTCCAGGTCGATGACCAGGCCGCCTGCCCGGCGGATTTCTTCTTGCAGGGAACGGAAGACGGTCACATCCGCCCGGCGGAAGCGGTAGATGCTCTGGCGGGCGTCGCCCACCACGAACAACCTGCCCGGGGTATCGCCGCGCAGCGCCAGGATCAGCTCGCGCTGGCGGGCGTTGGTATCCTGGAATTCATCCACCAGCAGCGCGTCCACTTCGTGCTGCCAGAGGCGGCTGATTTCGGGCCGTGCCAGCAGCTGCACCGCGCCCCATTCCAGGTCGTCAAAATCGACCGCCTGCAGCTGCTGCAGCACGCCGCGGTAACTTTGCAGCAGGTGGTCAAAAACGGTGGTCATTAAGGGGCTGGTCAGGGTGAATAATGCCTCGGCGTCCGCGTCTGGGGGTATATCGCCGGCATTTTTCCCGCCCAACCAGGGATCCAGCTGTTCGTCGTAGGTCTGTTTGAGTTCGGCCACCCAGGTTTTGGCCAGGCTGGTTTTCTTGCCGGCCCCACCGCCCAATTTTTCCCGGCGGGCGGCAAACAGCAGGCAGGCGCTCTGGAACCAATCACCGCCCGAGAGGGCTTCGTCCAACCGCGCCCAGAGATCCAGCAGCCCTTCCACCTGGTCGGCCAGTTTATCTCCGGCGTCATCGCGCAGGTTGTCCGTTGAGGCCAGCCGGCGCAGACCCTCCACGGCGGTCTGGATGGCAGGCAGGTCGAGGGATGATTGCAGCGCCTGGATCAGCGGGGCATTAAGCTCCGCCGGGTGGGCGAAGGCTGCCTGGGCTTCCAATCGGTTCTTGAGCAGGAAGGCCAGCAGTTTTTGCAGCCCGCCGGTTTTGAAACCCGCCAGCAGGGGCGCAAACGATGCCTGGCCTACGATCCAGGCCAGCGTATCGGCCACCGCCCTGGCCTGGATGGCCGCGCCGAGGCCCTCTTCGATCACGCTGAAGCGCGGGTCGATGCCGGCTTCGGCCGGGTGGGCGCGCAGAATTTCGGCGCACAGGCTGTGGATGGTGCCAATCCGCGCGGCATCCATCCCGGCATCCAGCTCTGTCCAGACCTGTCTCTCCGCCGGGGTGACGGCCTGGGCGATCAGGCTGTTGAGCGCGCTGCGCACCCGGCTGCGCATTTCGCGGGCGGCTTTTTCGGTGAAGGTGATCGCCACCAGGCGGCGTGGGGAGATTCCCTCCGCCAACAGCGAGACGTAGCGGGCCACCAGCGTGCGGGTTTTGCCGCTGCCGGCCCCGGCGGTGACGACCACGTCCTGGCCGCGGGCCAGCGCCGCGGTTTTCTGGCGGGGGGTCAGGCCAAAACTGTCGACAATTTTCTCGATATCCGGCCGGGGCGTGCTCATGCCGCCCTCCATTCTCCGGAATAGCGCCAGCACCACGTATGCGCCGGGCAATAGCCGGGGCAGCCGCCTTTGGGCGGTTGGGGGCTGAAGGCGGCCTGGCGGATACCGGCGATGATGGCGGCAATATGCTCGAGCGCCAGGGCAATGGCGCCATCCAGCCCGGTGTAGCTCTCATACTCAAAGCGGCTGAGCTTCAGCGGGCCGGCCTCGCCACGCAGCAGGGTCCAATAGATGCCCTCGATTGGTTCGCCGAAATCCGTCAGCCCGCGCACCGCGAGGGTGTAGATGGGAAGCTGAAGGCGGCGGCCGGTGATCAGGTCTTGTTTGCCAAGATGGCTGCTGCCGGTTTTATAGTCGATGATGCGCACCTCGCCGGCCGCATTTTGATCGATACGATCGATGATGCCCGCCAGGCGGATGGTTTCATCGCCGATCTTTATTTCCAGGGGCGGGATGCCCGCGCGGCCAAAAGCCTGTTCGAAGCCCACCGGCATCCATCCGCTCCCCGCATCCAGCTGCGCCAGTCCCTGGAGGGTCCTCTGCAACGAGGCCAATAATTGGACCTGCTCGGTCTGCCATAAGGGCGATGGACGGAAGCCAAGTTGGGCCGGGGCGGCGGCGAAGGCCCGGGCGGCAGTTTCTGGCAAGGCGGCCTGCAGTTGTTCCAGGTTGGATGGGTCGCCGGCCGAGGCGTACAGGCGCTCGAGGATGGCGTGCATCAACGAACCCAATTGGGCCGCGTCCAGACCCAACTCGGGCGCCAGTTTGGCGTCCAGTTTCAAGGCCGAGCCGACAAAGAATTGGAAGGGGCACGCGCCGTAGGATTCGAGCCGGGAGGAGCTCCACAGGTGGCCGGGGCCGAAACGCGCGGTTAACGTCGCTGCCAGGGAGGAGGGCGCGCCTTCATACGGGCTCACGGGCGCAGGAGCGCGGCGGGCTTCCAGCACCTCGGCGGCGTGGTGCAGGAAATTCCAGCGGGGAGTAAGCTCGGCGAAAGCCTGGGGCAGCTTGCGCATACGCACCGCCCAAAACAGGGCTTCCTCCGCGGAGGCCGCATCGGCCATCGCCCGGGGGATATCCGCGCGGATGCGTTGGACTGCCTCGCCAGGCAGCAGGGCCTGGACGGCTTTCCAGTAGGGAGATGGCTCCCATTCCTCGCCGTCCTCGGCCAGGTAGGGGCGGGTCAGGCACAAAAAGCGGTCGGCGCGGGTGACGGCCTGGTAGAATACGCCGGCCTGATCTCTTTGCAAACGAGAATCCAGCCCCAGGTGGGCGCGCAGGGGTTCGTCCAGGAACGGGTCGGCGCGCTCCACTTCCGGAAAGATGCCTTCGGATAGCCCCAAAATGGCCACTGCCTGAAAACGCAGCCCGCGGGCTTCCAGCATGCGCAGCACGACGGCCGTAGGCTGGTTGGTTGGGGCGGGTTCCTGGTAGCCCACCCCGGCGAGGGTGGCCTGCAATTCGCCCATAAAGGCAGTATATTCGACCGCAAGGCGAGTCGAGACGGCCTCGCCGACCAGCAGCGCGCGCAAAGTCTCGCGGAAATTTTCAAAGGCGACCTCGTCGCCCTCGCCCAAAGCCGAGGAATACAGGCGCAAAACCTCGATCAGATCCTCCAGCCAGGCGATCCATTCGGGAATGGTGTGACCGGTTTCGGGAGGTTGGACGCGCTGGAAAAATGCATCGAGCGAGCTCAGCAGGCGGGCGGCCGTCTGGCCGCGCGGCAGGTTGGGGGCAGCGGTTTCCTCTTCCGGCGGGCCGGCTGGAACAACGCCGGGTTGGGCCAGGCGGCCCAATACCTCCAGCCATTGATCCCGACCTTCGATCACCTGCCCGGAAATGCTGACCAGATCCAGGTTGTCGGCGGAGCGCCGGTCGAGGCCAAAAGCGGTCAGATCGAAATAAGGCGAGCGGATGACGTCCAGCAGCGACCGGCGCGGATAGTTGCGCAGCGGCAGGGCGAGCAGAGCCATCAGCGGGGCGATCGCCGGCGCGCGCGCCAGGGTCTCGCCCTGGGTAAAGGTGAGCGGGATGCCAAACTCGGTGGAGATCTGGCGCAAAAACGGGTGATAGATATCCGGGTTGGGGCTGATGATCGCGCAGGATTGCAGCGCCACCCCGTCGCGCAGGACGCGCGCCTTGAGCCAGCGCAGCGCTTCACGCACCTCCTCGGCCGGTGAGCGCGCTTCCAGCAGCCGGATGGCCTCCCCGGGGTTGGTTGGGGTAACCACCGGGTTAAACAATTGTGCTTCGATCTCGCGCAGTGGGGCGGGGAGGTGCGGCTGGGCGGCGGTGGAGCCGGCCTGCACCCCCAACTGGGCGGCCAATTCCCGGTAGGCCTTTTCAAAACGGCGGTGAGCGCTGCGCTCAAAGGGATGCCTGCCCGGCAGGGTGATGATCACCTGCCCGGCGGTCTGGGCTAAAAGCTGGAGGGCTTTGCGCTGCGCGGCGGTAAAGGAGTCAAAACCGTCGACCGCCAGCAGGGCGATTTCGGGAGCCGCTGCTGGCTGCGCCTCCAGCGCTTCCAGCGCCAGCCAGCTCAACCCCTCCGGGTCGGCCCAGCCCAGGGATCTGCAGGCGGGTCTGGTAATGGAGATAGAGACGGGCCAGCTCTTGCTGCGCGGGTGTGCCGGATTGTGCTGCGTGGACAAACGTTTCCGGGTAGACCAGGGCGCGCTTTAATTCGGCAAAGGCGTCCTTGCACACCAGGCTGAACCCGGGCGTGCTTTCCACGGCGGCAAAATGGCTGAGGGGGTGTTCCCTGGAGGCGTCATCGATGGCGGCCTGCACCAGGCGGTGGATCACCGGTGCGGAGGCGACCGGGGCCGGGCGTTCTGCCCTGACCAGAATTTCATGGTAAAGATCGCCAAAGGTGGCGGTGCGCACGCCGATGGCGCCGCCGGCTTCAGCCAGACGCCGGCGAAAATGACCGGCCTGGAGCCGGTCGGGGACCACCACCCAAATGGGCGCGAAAGGCCGTTCGGCCGCAAGCGCGCGGATGCGGGCGATGCAAGTTTCAGTTTTCCCGGCGGCGGGAGGGGAAACCAGCAGCTCGATAGGCATAAGCAAAAGTATACCTTTGTTTCCCCTTCCCGGCCCGAAGCGCCTACCGCGACGCTGAGGAATAGAGAAAAGATTAAAACCAAAATGTCCAAGTTTAGTTGTATGACAAGTTTCCGTAATTCTTTGTTATTAACGTGACAAAAAGCATATATTTCGGATATGTATTGACTTTAAAACCCAGGTCGTTATCATAATTAAGCGCTCAAACAATTTTTCAGTCATCCCACCACGTGAAAAAATCTTTCTGGAGGAGTAGTACCCATGAAAAGCAAGCTCTATTCGTTATTTGGCTTACTGGCAGTGATTGCCTTGCTGCTGGCTGCCTGCGCGCCCGCCGCCACCCCGGCGCCGGCTGCAACCCAGGCTCCCGCCATGCCTGCCTATAAACTGGCAGCCATTTTCCCCGGCGTAATCAGTGACTCAGACTACAACACACTGGGCTATCTCGGCGCTCAGGCCGTACAAAAAGACCTCGGGCTGGAGATGGCCTATTCCGAATCGGTGGCCGTCCCGGATATCGAGCGCGTCATGCGCGAATATATCGACCAGGGCTTCAATATCGTCTGGACCCACGGCAGCCAGTTTGTCAACCAGACCATTGACCTGGCAAAAACGTTCCCGGATGTCATCTTCATCGCCGAAGGCGATGCGAAACCGGATGGTTTGGGCGCTAACGTTTGGTTTATCGACCGCAACTTCCACATCGGCTTCTATGGCATCGGGGCCCTGGCCGCGCGCATCACTCAATCTGGCAAGATTGGCTACATCGGCGGGTTGACCCTGCCTTTCTCCTATGCCGAAGTGCATGCCATGCAGCAGGCGATTACCGATTCGGGCAAGCAGGTGGAGTTCAAGGCGGTGTGGGCCGGCGACTTCAATGACCCCGCTAAATCGCGCCAGGTGGCCGACACGATGATTGCCGAAGGTTACGACGTGCTGGTTGGTTCGCTCAACAACGGTATGCTGGGCGTTTTTGAAGGCGCCAAGGCCTCCACCGGCGAAAAGATCCTCGTCACCGCCAAATATACCGATAAGACCAGCATTGCCCCCGGCAACTATGTCACCTCCTTGATCTATGACTTTGTCAAACCGATGAAAGACATCGTCGGCAAGATCCAGGCGGGTGAAAAGGGCGGTTACTACCCGCTGGGTTTCGACACGGGTGTTTCCATCCAGACCCCCTTGAAGAACGTGGACCCGGCCGTGGAAACGGAAATGGAAGGCGTGATCGCCGACCTGATTTCCGGCAAGATCCAGGTGGTAAAGGACACCAGCGAGGTCAAATAGCCCTCGTTTTGATCTGACACTCACCTTGCGAAGGCTCCCGGCGAAAACCGAGAACCTTCGCAAGGATTTAATCTCAGGTATGTTGACTGCTCTGGCAGCCGGGAACGGCCCGGATGGGTGTGGATGGCGGGCGGGGTGCGCTCCCCCGGATCTGCAACCCGCGGGTTGACCCAGGAGGCCGGAGCAGTTGACAGGAATAATAGAGAATATGGACGATACTGTCATACTCCGCATGGAAGCCATCCGCAAAGCATTTGGAGGCGCTCCTGCGCTGGAAGGTGTCCATTTCGAGTTGCACGCGAACGAAATTCACGGTTTGTTGGGGGGCAACGGCGCCGGTAAGACGACTCTGATGAACATCCTGTTCGGCCTGTACCGCATGGATTCCGGCGATGTTTACCTGCATGGCCAAAAGATCAGCATATCCGCGCCAAAAGATGCCATTGCCTATCACATCAACATGGTTCACCAGCATTTTCTCCAGGTTGATTCCTTTACCGTGCTGGAAAATATCCTCATGGGCGCGCCGGTCAAAGATAACCTGACCATGAGCTTCGCCCCCGAAGTGAAAAAGATATCCGAAATCCAAAAGCGTTTCGGGCTTGAAATTGACTTGAACACCGTGCTGGGCGATTTGCCGATGGGCACGCGCCAGAAGGTAGAGATCCTCAAGGCGCTCTACCGCGGGGTGGAGATCTTAATTCTGGATGAGCCGACCACCAACCTTACCCCGCAGGAGGTGGATTCCCTGTTCCAATCCCTGCGCGTGATGGTGCAGGACGGCTTGAGTATCGTCTTTATTACCCATAAACTGCGCGAGGTGTTGAGCGTCTGCGATCGCATCAGCGTGCTGCGCAACGGTAAAAACGTGATCACCCTGCGGCGCGGCGAGGCCTCCGAAGAGGCTTTTGTGCGCGGGATGGTAGGCGACGAGATGAACCTGGAGCAGAGCATCATTTTCTCGGATGCACGCCAGTCTCAGCCGCCCGCGGCGGCAGCCGGAGAAGCTGTGCTGCATTTCGAGTCGGCCTCGCTGCGCACTTCGCAGGGGCTATCTCGGCTGAAAGATGTGAACCTGAGCGTCCACCGCGGTGAGATTTTTGGCATCGCCGGGGTTGCCGGCAACGGCCAGAGCGAGCTGGCCGAAGCGATTCTGGGCCTGCAGCCGGTTTCGACCGGGCGGATATCGATCGGCGGGACGGATATCAAAGAGAAGACCACTGCTCAACTGATGGAGGCCGAGGTGGCCTACATCCCCGAAGACCGCCTGCACGACGGTTTTCTGCCCAAAGCCAACATTGCCCAAAACCTGGTGCTGGGTGCGCACCGCGCCCACCCCTACAGTAACGGCTGGTTGATCGATTGGAAGACCGTCTTTAGCAAAACCAGGGAGATGATTACCAATTACAACATCAAGACCTCCGGCCCGGCTGAAGTGGGCGGGAACCTTTCGGGCGGCAACATTCAGCGGGTGTTAATCGCGCGGGCCTTCTCGCGCCAGGCGCACCTGATGGTGGCGCACAACCCCACCCGCGGCCTGGACATCCCCTCGATGGATTTTGTGTACGGCAAGTTCCTCGAAAGGAAGGCAGCCGGGGCGGCTACTTTGCTGATCTCTGAAGACCTGGACGAACTGCTGCTCTTGTGCGACCGGATTGGGGTCATCTATAAGGGCGAAATCCTGGGCGTTCTACCTCGCGAAAAGTTCGAGAAGTACGCCATCGGCCAGATGATGAGCGGCGTCAGGCCGGAAGCGTAAGGAAAGCATCATGGAAACCAGATCAACTTTTAGCAAACTGCTGACCACCTTCCTGCCTTATCTGTTAGCCATCCTGGCTTCATTCGCGGCGGCGGGCATTTTTATCGCACTGATGGGTTTTGATGTCCTTCGCGCGTTCTCCACCATCCTGTTCACCTCTTTCCGCACCCCCAACGGCTTCATCCAGACCCTGCTCAAATTTGTGCCGCTCTTGCTGCAGGCGCTGGCATTCACCATTCCATTGACGGCGGGTAAATTTAACATTGGTGGCGAAGGCCAGATGCTGGCCGGCGCCATCGGGGCCGCCGCAGCCGGGATCATTTTCTCCCACCTGCCGGCGGTGCTGCTGCTCCCGCTGGTCATCCTGGCCGGTGTTTTGGCCGGCGCGCTGTGGGGACTGGTGCCGGGCTGGCTGCTTTACCGCTTCGGGATCAATGAGATTCTCACCACGGTGCTGCTCAACTTTGTGGCCTTCAGCCTGGTGAATTATGTGGCCACCGGGCCCTGGCGCGACCAGGCGGCCGGGCACCCCATGACCGTGGCGATTGGCCAGGGCGGTTACCTGCCCATGCTGCTGGTGGAACCGCCGCTCAATGCCGGGATCATCCTGGCGGTGGTCGTGGCGGCCGCGGTTTATTTTTACACCACGCGCACGGTCGCCGGTTACGAGCTGGTGGCCACCGGCGCCAACCCGCGCGCGGCCAAAGTCTTTGGCATCAAAACCCGCGAGATGTTCATCTCCTCGCTGGTCATTGCCGGGGCGGTCGGCGGGCTTTCCGGCGCGCTGGAGGTGGCTGGTGTGCAGCACCGGCTGATCGAAGGGCTGCAGTCGAACTTCCTGGTGCTGGGCCTGATCATTGGACTGATCGCCAAAGGCAACAACCTGGCGGTGCCTTTTATCGCCTTCTTCATCGCGGTTTTGGAGGTGGGCGCCAGCGCCATGCAGCGCACGCTCTTGATCCCGGTCGAGATGGTCTTTATCGTCGAAGCGCTGATTTTACTGTTTGTCCTGCTCTCCGACATCGTGAGGAGAAAGTAACCATGGATCCGATTTTGGTTTCAATTATCGCCTATGCCAAATTGATCCTGCTGAGCATGGTGCCTTTCGTCCTTGCCGGGCAGGGCACCATGCTGGGCGGCCGCACGGGGGTCTTCAATGTGGCCCAGGAAGGCATCATGCTGGTGGGCGCATCGGTGGGCTTCCTGGTCAGCTATCTCAGCGGGAGCGTCTTCCTGGGCACCCTGGCGGCCATGCTGGCCGGCGGGGTCTTTGGCCTGGCGCTGGCTTATTTCACCACCCATCTCAAGATGGACCAGTTCGTCATCGGCCTGGCGCTGTTCTTTATCGGTGTGGGGCTGTCCACCCTGCTGCCCAAACTGATCATCGGCGTCACCCTGACCCCGCCGCTGGTCCCCACGGTGAAGGACGTGCCCATTCCGCTGCTGAGCCAGATCCCCTTCGTGGGGGAAATCTTCTTCAACCAGAACGCGTTTGTCTATTTCTCCATCCTTATATCCCTCGCGTTGTACTGGTATCTGTACCGCACCAAGCTGGGGCTGGAGCTGCGTTCGGTGGGTGAAAACCCGCAGGCCGCCGACAGCCTGGGGATCAACGTGATCCGCACCCGCTACTGGGCGGCCATCCTGGGCGGGATGCTGATCGGCCTGGCCGGAGCTTACCTGCCGATGGTCTACACCGGCACCTTCACCGAAGGCATGGTCAAGGGCCGCGGCTGGCTGGCGATCGCCCTGACCTTTTTCGGCGGCTGGAAACCCCTGACGATTTTATCCGGGGCGCTCTTCTTCGCCACCATCGAGGTGCTGGCCTACCGCGTCCAGGTGATTGGCACCGGCATTCCCTACCAGTTCCTGTTGATGCTGCCCTACCTGGCGACCATCGTGGTGATGGTGTTTACTTTTGGCAAGACGCGCGTGCCGGCATTCCTCGGCCAAAATTACGACCGGGAGCGCCGCGCGCTCTAACCTGTTCAACCAAAAAGCGGTCGACTTTTGGGTCGACCGCTTTTTTGGTACGGAAGCGCGCTCTTCAGGCAGGCACCACGCCTAACTGCTGCAGCACGCCCAGGAAATCCATGTTGGCCCAATGTTCGACGATCTTGCCCTGCACGATGCGGTAGATGCTCGTGCCGGTCACGGTCACTTTTTTCCCGCTGGCTGGGATGCCCAAGAAAGGTTCGCCGGTGTGGGTCATCGACATGGTCCAGCGCTCCACCACCTTGTCGCCCTCGGCGATGATGTCGTCGGTGACCACGTGATTATCGGGGAAGGAGGCCAACGCGCCCATGTGGGCCATCTTGCCGCCTTCCCGACCTTTCGGTACGCCGGGAAGCAGGTTGTGCGCGATCAAATCCGCGGCGACGATGTCGTCCAGCAGGTTCAACTGGTTGGTGTTGTGCGCCTCGCGGTAGCGGCGGACGATGCTTTTGTTAGTTTCGGTCTGGTCTGTCATCTCAAATTCCTTTCGTGAAATAAAACGGATGGATGGGTAGGGGTGGCAGTCGACTTCAGGAGGGTTGGGGGATGGCGCCGATCTGCTGCAGCAGTCCAAATATGTCGGCGTTCAGCCAGCCCGCGGTGATTTTGTTATTGCGCACCTGCAGAGTGACGATGGCCGTCACCACCACCGGTTTGCCGCTGGCCGGGATATTTTGAAAGGGCGCCAGGTGGGTGCCGCGCAGGCTGTGGCGAATGGCGACCCGGTCGCCATCGACGACGATGTCATCATAAGGCATGCGCGAATCGGGGAAGGCCGAGAAAAAGCCGGACATGGCCATTTTGACGCCTTCGGCATTCAACACTTCCGGGGCCAGCCCATACACTTTCGCGTCGGGTTCAAAAAGGGCCGCCAGGCCGTCCAAATCGCGGCGATCCAGATATCCGAAATAATTCTGAGCAAATTCTTTGAGCTGCGGGTTTGACATGTGAGTTTCTCCTTCTGAACGGTAAGTTGGATCCATCTTACCTGAGAAGGACGGCGCGATCATCGTGGAAAATACGTATCTTGATCAGGGACGATACTTAGTTTTTGGCCGGATCATTCCATTCCCCCTGCTTCCGCGCTTTGCCGCTGTGCCCGTTTTCGACCACCCAGGCGGCAATTTGAGACCGGCTGCGCACGCCCAGTTTCGACATGATATTGGCAACGTGCACTTCGATGGTTCTGCGGCTCAATACCAGCTCACCGGCGATCTCCTGGTTGGATTTGCCCTGGGCAATCTGGCGGGCCACTCCCATTTCGCGGGCAGTCAGCCCGTGATTCTCCGGGCGCCTGGCCTGGCGCGGGGGTGCCAGGCCGGTGGGGATCATGGCGGTCGCCCGTTCTAAAAATTGCTCGCGAGCCGAGCTGTGCGAGATGTTCGCCGCGAGCCGATCGATCTCCGCGCGCGCCGCGGACCACTGCTCCTGGGCCGCCGAGGTGCGCCGCGCGGCCTGCAGTGTTTGGCCGAGGGCGATGAGCAGCGGCCAGGTGGCGGTGGGCAGGTGGCTGTCTTGGGCGGCGGCCAGGGCCTCACCCAGCATTTGTTCGGCGGCAGTCGGCTGTCCCAGGGCCTGGAATATTCGCCCGCGCACCAGCCACAGGCGCGGCACCACCCCGCCCTCGGCGGTGTGCGGCACGGAGCGAATGATCTCATCGATCAGCCCGGCGGCCTGCTCCGCGCGCCCCTGTTTCAGCAGCAGTTCGGCCTGCGCGGTCCATACCCAGCGCATCGATTCTGAGGTCAAGTTTTTTTCGGGCGGCAGCCGCGAGCGCAGGAGCTTATCAGCCAGGTCGATTTGGTTGAGCGCCAGGTAAGTTTGCGCCAGGTACCCGGCAGAGACGCCCGAAACGAAGGTGGCGCCGGCTTGCAGGGCCAGGGCATCCGCCTGCTCCAGGTACTGTCTGGCTTTTTCGAAGTCCAGCAGGTCGAGATACAGCGCGCCCAGGGCTACCTGGGCAGTAATGACCATAAAGGGATGTTCAATTTCGGCGGCAATTGCCAGGCTGCGTTGGGCAGCTTTGAGCGTGCGGTCAAATTCACCGTGCGGGCCAAGGGCGAAGGCCAGAAACGAAAGCGCATAGGCTTCGTCGGGACGCCAGCCCATCTGCCGGGAGATGTCCACGGCTTCTTCAGCGTCGGCGATGATCTCATCCAGATCGGCCGCCGCGGGCACAGCCGTCATGGTGAAGTAGCAGCCGCCTTTCGACGAATGGGCGCATAAACAGGTGATTAACCCCTGGCGGTCTTCCATCTGGCGATATAGGGCAATGGCCTGCTGATAATATTGGCCGCCGTCCCACAAATCGCCCACCCCGTAGCTGCTGATCCCCAACAAATCCAGGGTGGCGGCAATCTCGCGCTGGTCGTGGATCGCCTGGAAGATAGCCAGGGCCTCCACGTGCAGCTCGCGGCCCTCGAAAGGCTGCCCCGACATGTAGCGCCAGTTGCCAATGCGGTTCAAGGTCTGCGCCAGCAGGGCGGGTTCGTCCAGTTCGCGGGCGATGATCAGCGCCTGTTGAAAGTATTCGCCGGCGCGGTGATAATCGTGGCTGGTCCAGGAAAAGCCCAAATCGAGGAAACTTTGCCATTCTGTTCGCCGGTCGTGGAGCCGGCCGGCCGCCTGGAGCACGGCCTGATAATCCGCGCGGGCTTCGTCCAGGTGGCCGAGGGTTTGGTAGGCGTGCCCGCGCGCGCGGCGCAGATCCAGGGGCGGCGGCTGGATGCCGGCATGATCGGCGGCTTCCAGGGCGCGGGTAAACTGCACCAGGGCGGCGCGCGTGGCGTCGAAGGTGAGCGCGCGTTCCCCGGCAAGGCGGGCGTAGCGGTAGGCTTTTTGCCAGTCGCCGGCTTCCATGCAGTGATATGCCAGGTCATTGAGGTGGGCATCCAGCTGGTTGGCGTAGACCTGCTCCAGGGCGGGGGCGATGGCGCCGTGCAGCTCTTTGCGCTCGTGGCCCAGCAGCTGGTGGTAAATGGCCTCACGGGTCAGCGCGTGGCGAAAGGCATACAGGTCGGCGGATTCTTCCACCGCCAGCTGGGCATGGATCAGCTCGCGCAGCTGCTGCGAAAGATCAGTGTCGGGCTGTTCGATCAGTCGTTTGATCAGGCCCACGCTGAAGCGCCGGCCGATGACGGCGGCCAGCGAGATCAACCGCCTGGCCGCCGGGCTGAGCTTTTCGAGGCGGCGCTGCAGGGCCACCTGCAGGGTGCGCGGCACGCGCATCTCGCTGACCAGAGCGCCGGCGTGCTGGTTGAGCTCGGCGGAGACGGCCCAGGATTTGAGCGCTTCTTCGATAAAAAATGGGTTGCCCTCGGTGAAGTTGAAGAGGGTTTCCAGCAGGTCGTAGCCGATGGGGCCGGATGGACTGAGGATCGCGCGCAGCATATTTTCAGTCTCGCCCAACGACAGGCGGGCAAGCTGCACTTCGGTGAGGATGCGCAGGCGGTCGAGCTCGGCCAGGAACTGCTCCAGGGCCTCGTGGCTTTCATCGCTGCGGTAGGAGCCAAGCAGCACCAGGGGTTGGGAAGAGGCGTGGCGCGCCAGGAAGAGGAGCAAATCCAGGCTGGAATCGTCGCACCAGTGCAAATCGTCGATCATCACCAGCAGCGGCGCGGCGGCGGTCTGCCCGGCTTCACCCGGCGAAGTGGGCTGTGCCCCCACCAAGCGGAACCACTGCAGCCAGGTCTGGAACAGGCGTCGTTTTTCCTGCTCGGGGTCGAGGGCGGGCTCGGGGGAGAGCTCGGGGAAATATACGGCCAGTTCCGGGGCGATCTTGACCAGATCGCCGGCCGCCGGGCGCAGGGTGCGCCGGATCTCTTCCAGAGGATGCTCGGCGCAATAGCTGTTGAGCAGGTCGATCCACGGCGCGTAGGGAAAGGCGCGGTCCTGCTCAAAGCAGCGCCCGGAAAGCGTGGTGATGCCGCGCTGAGCGGCGACGGCAGCCGCCTCTTTCATCAGCCGCGATTTGCCAATGCCGGCTTCCCCCGCGATCAGCGCGACGGCGATGGGCGCCGGTCTCTCATTCCCTTCCCCGCCCGGGCTTACCCTGGCGATCAAAGCCCCAAGCGCGGCGAGCTGCTCGGCGCGGCCGATCAGGACGGGGCAAACAATTGACTGCGAGACCGGCAGTGACATAATCCTATTATAGCTTGCGGGTGGGTAAACCGGAAATTATTTACAAATATTATCCATTTTTGGCCCTGCCTGCAGGCTGGCAAAATCTTCCGGCCCTCTGCCCGGCGGAGCGGATCTGGTTTGACAGTATACTATCCATGCCGGTGTGTTCAGCGCGGCGTGCCCTGACGCGCTCATCGATAATCAGACCCTTTACCAGAATGCGGAAAAGATGAACCCAATCCTGCCCCTCGAATATTTCGTCCCAGATGTGGAAGCCCGCCAGTGGCAAGACGGGCGCATCTACCTGTACGGCTCCTACGACATCAGCGGTGGGAGTAGCTACTGCAGCTACGAACTGCACACGTTTTCGTCCGCCGACATGCTCCATTGGCAGCACCACGGCGAGAGCTTCCGCTCGAGCGGGCCGGGCGCCGGGGTGCCGTGGAGCGACGCGCTGCTCTTTGCCCCCGACTGTGTGTATAAAGACGGGCGCTACTACCTGTTCTTCTGCCTGTCGGACCACGGCGAAGGGGTGGCCGAAAGCTCGCAGCCCACGGGGCCTTTCGGCCAGGCCGCGCCGGTGGAGGGAGCGAATGGGGACGGCATCGATCCGGCGGTGCTGGTGGATGACGACGGGCAGGTCTATTACTACTGGGGCCAATTCCGCCTGCGCGGCGCGCGCCTGCGCCCCGACCTCAAAGGCATTGAGCCGGCCAGCCTGGCGCCGGAGCTGATCGACGAAGCCCGCCACGGCTTCCACGAGGGCGCCTCGATCCGCAAGCACAACGGCCTGTATTACCTGGTGTACACCGATATCAGCCGCGGCCGGGCCACCTGCCTGGCCTACGCCACCTCGAACTCGCCGTTAGGCCCGTTCGAAAAGCGCGGCATCCTGATCGACAATACCGGCTGCGACCCGCAGAGTTGGAATAACCACGGCTCGATCGCCGAGTTCAACGGGCAGTGGTATGTCTTTTACCACCGTTCCTCGCAGGCCACCCGCTTCAACCGGCGGGTGTGTGTCGAACCGATCACATTCGCGGCGGATGGCAGCATCGTCGAGGTGGAGATGACCACCCAGGGCCATACCGGCCCGCTGGCGGCAGTCGGGACGATCGAGGCCTGGCGCGCCTGCCTGCTCTCCGGGGAGGTGCACACCGCCGCGCTGGGCCCGTTGGAGCATGACAGCCGAGTCAGCGAGCATCTCACCAGGATCCAGGATGGAGATTGGGCCGGCTATAAGTACGTGGATTTTGGCGCGGGGGTGGGCCAGTTCAGCGCGCGGGCCGGCAGCCTGTTTGAAGGCGGGCAGATCGAGGTGCGCCTCGACCACCCGGACGGGCCGCTGATCGGCGTATGCGCTGTGGCGAGCACCGGCGGCTGGCAGAAATGGCAGTCGTTCTCCTGCCCGGTGGACGGAGCCGCCGGCGTGCACGCCCTCTACCTGGTTTTCCACGGCAAAGAAGGCCGGCTGTTCGACCTGGAGAGCTTCTCTTTTGCTTGAGGCGCCGGCAGCTCAGCGGTAAATCAAGCGGCCTTCTTCCGGGGCTTCAAAACCCGGGGTTGGGCTGGGCACCGGCCCGCTGCGCGGTTGGACCGCGCCCAGCCTGGCAAGGATCGTATCCGCCAGTTTCGCCAGTTCATCCACCTGGGCGGGTTGAGGCTCGCCGGTTATCTCCAGCCGCACGCCGATGTTGCGGTAGGTAAAACTGAGCGCATAGGCATCCGGCCGGCTGCCAGACGGCAGGGTTTGGCTGCGCCTCTCGAGCACCGAGGCATCTCCCCAGGCGCGGGGTGAGTCGGCAACTTTCCAACCGTTTTCAGGGTTTTGGATGGAGAGCAGGTAAGTTTCCAGGTTAAACCGCGCGCCGCGCGCCGAAGCGTACTGGGTGACGGTTTGAGTGATGTCATGCGGGACCGCAGCCCCGCCGGCGGTCTGGACGAAATGCACGCGCCAGCCCACCACCCGCCCGGTCTGGCGGATGCGCTGCTCCCCCGCCGCGTCGCCCAACAGGTAAACAATCAGATCGTTGTGGATCGCATGCCGTTCGTGGGGCGGGATGACATACCCGCCCGCCTGGGGCAGGTCGCTTGCGCGCAGGAGAAACTCCCGCGGGTCGGATTGAATGCTGCGCTCGGTTGGACGGACGGCCAGGGAGCCGATCGCCACCAGCGCTATGATCCCTATCCCCCCAAACCAGATTTGCAATTTCCGTCCGATGATGTTCATTTTCTCTCCTTGGCTTGATTTCAGGATAGCCATGGGGAGAGAACCGCGCACCCGTCTCAAGGGAGGGAAGCGGTTGGGAAATGGGGTGGGAGCCGGTTGGGAATCTGGCTGTTCCCAGGATGTATTTTCTTTATATAATGGACATAAATAGTCCGTGATGATCGGTCTCAAGAAAGTCGGATGGGAAAAATGAACCAATCCTCGGGCGAGATGGTCGAAAAATTAACCCGCCGTGAGGCGGATATCTTCGCGCACCTGGCCGCGGGCCGTTCCAACGCCGAGATAGCCCGCCTTGAAACGCTGGCGGTCAGTTCGGTCAAGTGGTACGTCAACCAGATTTTGGGGAAGTTGGGGGCCAGCAGCCGTGCAGAGGCGGTAACCCGCGCGGTTAGCCTGGGGCTGATCGTCCCGGATGTACAGGCCTCGCCGCCGGCCTCTTTGCCGCGCAACAACCTGCCGCGACAACTGTCCTCCTTTATTGGGCGTGAGGAGGAAATGGCCAAATTGAGCGGCCTGGTGCTTGCCAGCCCACTGGTGACGCTGACCGGGGCGGGCGGGGTGGGCAAGACCCGCCTGGGGCTAGAAACCGCCGGCAGGCTGCTGCCGCATTTTAGCCACGGGGTCTGGCTGGTGGAGCTGGCGCCGCTTTCGAACCCGGAATTGGTGCCCCAAACTATGGTGAGCACATTGGGTTTCTTAGGTAGCCCCAATCTGTCTCCAATCGCACGGTTGTGTGAATACCTGTCAGCCCGTCACATGCTGTTGATCCTGGATAACTGCGAGCATGTCATTGGCATTGTGGCGGAGATGGTGAGGGCCTTGCTGCAGGCCTGTCCGCGGCTGGTCATCCTTGCCACCAGCCGCGAGATCCTGGGGGTGAAGGGCGAGGCGGTTTTCCGCTGCCCGTCGCTATCCCTGCCCGGCGAAGGCGCGCAAAAGTCTTTTTCTGAGCTGAGCGCGTTTGGGGCGGTGCGCTTATTTTCGGAAAGAGCGGCGAGTGTCTCCCCTGTTTTTGCGCTGGATGAAACCAACGCGGCGGATGTCGCGCGCATCTGTCAGAAACTGGATGGCATTCCGCTGGCGATCGAACTGGCCGCGGCGCGCACACGCATGCTCAGCCCGCGTCAAATCGCCGGGCGGCTGGAGGATGTCTTTTCCCTGCTGACCACAGGCAGCCGCGGCGACATGCCGCGCCAGCGCACCCTGGAGGCCGCGATCGATTGGTCCTACAACCTGCTGGATGAAGCCGAACGCAGGCTGCTGCTGCGCCTCTCCGTCTTCGCCGGGAGCTGGAACCTGGAAGCGGCGGAGGCAGTCTGCGCTGACGAGCCTGTCAACCTGCTGGATGTATTAGGCCAATTGGTGGATAAATCCCTGGTGGAAGTTGTGCCGTGGAAATACGGGATGCGCTACCACATGCTGGAGACCATCCGACAATATGCGCGCGAGCGGTTGGTGCAGACCGGTGAGGAAGACCTATTGCGCGAGCGCCACCTCGATTATTTCCTGGCCTTCAGCCTGGAAGCCGAGCCAAAACTGATTGGGCCTGTCCTGCGCGAATGGCGCGAACGGGTAGACGCGGAGATGGACAACCTGCGCGCCGCGATGGAATGGTCACTGGCAGGATCGGTTGAAAAAGGCTTGCGCCTTATCACTGCATTGCATTGGTACTGGCAAGGCCGGATGAACCTGGGAGGAGAATCTGTCTCCTGGCTGGAGAAACTTTTATCGGCGGAAGCCAACGGCCCAGAGGAACTGCGCAAGCTAGCGTCCAGAAGGATCGCACGGGGTCAAGCATTAAACGTGATCGCTCACTGGGGCGTAAAAAAAAGTGCAGTCTTTGGCCGTGAAGCCGGCGAAATATTCGCCCAGATGGGGGATGCGTATCGCCTGGATTGGGCGATCGCCATGATCTGGTCGGGTGAGAGGCCCTTGTTGGAGCTCCTGGTCATTTTTCGTGAAATCGGGGATCGGTTCTATCTTACTTATATATTGTGGATTCTATTCATGGCCGTGGTATGGGAAGGCGATCTTCCCCAGGCTCGACGGTATCTTGAAGAAAGCATCTCTTTGAATCGAGAAATTGGTTATATTGAAGGTGAAGCAGTCACCCTCACCGCTTTAGGTTGGATAATTTTTTTGACGGGAGAACCAGATCAGGCGATTATGATTCTGGATACCGCACGGAATTTATTTATTTCCGCAGGTAGTATCGGAAGAGATTACACTGTTTTATTTTTACGATCTCGATTCGATCTTGCCCAAGGCAATTATCGTCAGGCAGAAACTAATTTTAAGAAATATTTGACGCACTCCCAGGATATGGGCATCCATGGAAATTCAGCTCAAGCACTATCGTACCTGGGCTGGGTAGCTTTGCTCTCCGATGATCTGGATCTGGTTGATTATTATCTTAATGAAGCGAAAAAATCGGCTGTAATGTTTAGAGGTTTTTCGGTACCCGAATACTCTTATGTACTGGCCCGCATTGCAATTTCATGTAAAAACTATTCCAAAACATATTTTTACTTACGAATGAATGCTTTACATCCCTCGTATTTTGGACGCAGAATCGATACGACCGTATTTTTAGCCTCTTATGGTCCTTTGATGGTTGAGATTTACGCCAGGCTTGCCACGGCTAGAGAAAATATGGCTCACGCCGCGATCCTCTTTGGAGCATTGGATAGATACCCATGGTTGAAGAATATCCTTCCTCAACCGGACCG
Organism: uncultured Chloroflexia bacterium; assembly: GCA_963752685.1. Lineage (GTDB taxonomy): Bacteria > Chloroflexota > Anaerolineae > Anaerolineales > Anaerolineaceae > Anaerolinea. The sequence continues at coordinate 22,938 of CAVVZR010000004.1, forward strand.
CGAAGCCGACCAACAGGCGTTGGCTTCTGTGCGCGCAGCCCTCGGCGGGGAAGAATTCGCCGCTGCCTGGGCGCAGGGCCAGGCGATGAACGCCAGCCAGGCGCTGGCGTATGCGGAGGAGCATGCGCCGGTCGAGGAATGAAGGCGGTTAATCGGCAGCCAGGTGCCGGTAATGGACCTGGCCCTCGAACTGGTAGTGGCCGCGGTAGCGGGCCGGCAGCAGTTCGGCGATTTTGAACATGATCTCGTCGGTCACCTGCTGGCGGGCTTCCCGCGAGAGATATTTCTCGCTGGTTTGGATGCGGAAGGGCTGGCCGACCGCCAGGTTAAAATCGGTGCGGCGCAGGCGCTTCAGGTTGTGCCAGAAATTTTCGTAGCCGTAAAAAGCCACCGGGAGGATGGGCGCCTGGCTGCGTAGCGCCAGGGCGACCACGCCGGGTTTGCCCGGCTGTAAGCAGCCGTTGCCGCTGCGCGTGCCTTCCGGCGAAATGGCCAGGATGCTGCCGTTGTTCAGCGCCTGGGTGGACTGGATAAATGCCTCCCGGTCAATCGAGTTGCGGTCGATGGGGATGATCCCCCAGGTGTCGAAGAGAAAATGAAAGAGGGGGTTGTTCCAGGATTCGCGCTTGGCCATGCCGGTAAAGACCGGGTTATCCACGTGCGCCACGAAAACGGGGGTTTCCAGAAAACTGACGTGGTTGCCAACCATGATCAGCGGGCCGCTGCGCGGCATTTTTTTAAAGTCGTTGACGTTGATCCGGCAGACGGTCTGGAAGACCCGCCGCAGGAACCAGTTGACTGCGGGTGAATAGGCTTTCATAGGACCTGGGTGACCACATCCAACGCCGCGGGGAACAATTCGATGCTCAGCGCCGAACCGGCAGTGCAGACCGTCTCGCCATCCGCGTGGGCCGGGATGCTGCCGGTGATGGCGCGGATGCTCACCTGCCTGGCGCGCAGCATCTGTACGGCGGGGTGTTCTTTCTGCGTGCCGCCGATAAATTTGATCGCCAGCGGCAGAATCTTGATCTGCGGCACCTGGCCGGCCAGGCAGAGGTCGAAGGCGCCGTCCCCGGGGTCGCCGTCGGGGGCCATGTGGAACGACCCGCCCATGCGCGTACCGTTCATGATCGAGACCATCAAAAAGGCGCGCTGGACCGGCGCGCCGCCGTCCATGATGATCTCATAGACTGGCGCTTTGGAATACAGGAAGATGGTGCGCACCAGCGCTACCAGGTAGGTGGCCGGTCCGTGGATCCATTGGATCTTGGCCGCCTCGAAACCCACCACGGTGTCGAAACCCAGGCCCACCCCGTTGCCAAAATAGCGCCCCTGGGGATGGTCGCCGCCGGTCACCCGGCCAATGTCGATGGTGCGGCGCCGGCCCTGGGCCAGAACATCCACGGCCGCTTGCAGCTCCAGGGGGATGTGCATCCCGTAGGCGAAATCATTGCCGCGTCCAATTGGCAGCACACCCAGGGCCGGGCGCGGGCTGCCGTTCAGCTCGGCCAGCATCAGGCCGTTGATGGTCTCGTTAATCGTGCCGTCGCCGCCGGCCGCGACCACCAGCTCGCAGCCGCTTTCGGCCGCTTGCCGCGCCAGGGTCTGGGCATGCCCGGGTCCCTCGGTCAGGGTCAGGTCATAGTCGAAGGCGTGCCCGGCCAGCTGGCTCTGCACCGATGGCAGGTTTTTGCCGGCGCTGCCTTTCCCGGCGGCGGGGTTGTAGATGAGTTTCGTTTTTTGATTCAACAGAAAATTCCTTATGGGTCGGGTAGCAGTTATAACCCTATATAAATATCGGCGGTTCGCTGCGCCGGCATAAATCCTCGTCCTCGGTTACAATTCTCTGCCACAGGTAGGATGTCATGAAATACAAATTGGTCATTTTTGATTTTGACGGGACGTTAGCCGATTCTTATCCCTGGTTCCTGAGCGTACTCGAAGAGCTGTCGAGGAAATATCGCCTGCCGCACCTGGATCGAGCTGACCTGGACCGGCTGCGCAGCCTGGAAGTGCGCCAGATCCTCAAAGAATATCACATCCCTTTGTGGAAAGTGGTAATCATTGGCAATCACCTCAAAAAGATGATGGCCGCCCAGATCGACCATATCCGCCTGGTGAGCGGGATGCAAGCCGTGCTCGAAACCCTGGGCAAAGAGGGCGTCAGGCTGGCGCTGGTCACCTCCAACGCCGAAGCCAATGTCCGGCGCGTGCTTGGGCCGGGCAACATGGCCATGTTCGACTTCATCGAGAGCGGCGTTTCGATGTTTGGCAAAAAGCGCAAGTTCCAAAAAATCCTGAAGCAAGCGGGCATCCCGGCCAACCAGGCGCTGAGCATCGGGGATGAAGTGCGCGACCTGAAATCGGCGCAGGCTGCCAGCATCCCGTTTGGCGCGGTCACCTGGGGCTATACGGACGTGAGCGCGCTGCAGGCGCACGCCCCGGAGGCGGTTTTCAGCCGGCCCGACCAGATTCTGGAAGCCATGGCCTGATTCAAGTGCGCGACGCCAGGTAAATCAAGCGCAGGATTTTCAAATCGTCATAGCTGATCCGCCCGTCCAGGCGCTCGAAGACCGGGCGCAGCGCGGCAGGGCCCAGCTCGTCAAAGGCGCGGTAGGCGGCCTCCTGCTCATCCGGAGAGGCGGGCGCCAGGGCCAGCAGGTCGTCGCCGCAGCGCAGCGCCTGCCCGGCTGCCAGGTAGCGGGCCAGGTGGTCGAGAACGGTGCTCAAGGTCACCTGGTAGCGGCTGATCAGCGTATGGATGCTTTCCCCGCCCTGGTAGGCGGCCCCCACCTGCATGAAGCGCCGGCTGCTATCGCCGGTTTCTGGCGGAATTTCCCGGCCGGCATCCGTCAGGCCGGGTTTCACTTTCTCGCCCAGGTGGTGCTTGCGGCAGTAGGCGCGCAGGATGGCGAGAAACTCCTCGCCGTAGCGCTGCAGCTTGACCTGGCCCACCCCGCTGATGGCGAGCAGGCTGTCGGGCGATTGGGGGAAATACGCGGCCATCTCCACCAGGGTTTTGTCGTTGAAAATCACGTAAGGCGGCACGCCGGCCGCGTCAGCCATCTCCTTGCGCCGGGCGCGCAGCAGCGCCAGCAGGGCGTTGTTGGTCTCCAACTGCGGGGCGGCCGTTTTTTGCCTGGACGAGCGCCCGGCAGGTTCGAACGGTTTGGCCTCCGGCGGCTGTCCGAGGATAGGGGTGCGAGCGCGCAGCGCCTGGCTGCCTTTTTCGCTCAGGCTGAGGGTGCGGTATTCGCCGTCCTGGTTCAGGTAGCCCATCTGCACCAGCTGGCGCGCCAGGGCGCTCCATTGTTTTTCGCTCCAATCCGCGCCGATGCCGTAGGTGGAGAGTTTGTCATGCTGCAGGCGCAGCACGCGCTCGCCCCGCGATCCGCGCAGGATATCGATGACGTGCCCCGCGCCGAAACGCTCCCCGCTGCGCAGCACGCATGAAAGAAACTTTTGCGCCGGGAGGGTGATGTCGCTCGGCGCGGGCTGGGCTGCCGTGCAGTTGTCACAGGCGGCGCAGTTTGCCGCGGCGTAAGTCTCACCGAAATATTCCAGCAGGGGTTTGCGCCGGCAGCTGCGCTCGTCTTCGGCGTAGCGCACGATGGCCTCCAGGTGCTGCTGCGCCACGCGGCGTTCGTCGCCTTTCTTCTGGTCGATAAAGTAGCGCTGCTTGGCCACATCCGCATAGCTGTAGAGCAGCAGGCAGTGCGCCGGCAGGCCGTCGCGCCCGGCCCGGCCAATTTCCTGGTAGTAGCCTTCGATGCTCTTGGGCAGATCGTAGTGCAGGATAAAGCGCACGTTGGATTTATTGATGCCCATGCCAAAGGCGATGGTCGCCACCATGATCTGCACGTCGTCGCGGATGAAGGCTTCCTGGTTGGCGCGGCGCTGGGTGTCCTCCAACCCGGCGTGGTATGGGCGGGCGGAATAGCCCCGGTGGGCCAGGTAGGCGGCCAGTTCATCCACCTGCCGGCGCGAAAAACAGTAAATGATCCCGGACTGATCTTTATAGCGTTCCACCAGCTCCAGCGCCTGGCGGGCGGCATCCTGCTTGGGAGCGACCTGGATGTAGAGGTTCTGGCGGTCAAAGCTGGCCACGAACTCGTTGGATTGGGCAAAACCCAGGGTAGATTTGATATCCGCGCGCACCCTGGGGGTGGCGGTGGCGGTCAGTGCCAGGCAGACCGCCTGGGGGTAGCGGCTGCGCACGTCCACTAACTGGCGGTATTCAGGGCGGAAGTCGTGCCCCCATTCCGAAATGCAGTGCGCCTCGTCGATGGTCAGCAGGCTGACCTGCACCGCATCCAGCAGGGCATAGAGGCGCGGGGTGAGCAGCGTCTCAGGGGCTACGTAGAGCAGCCTGACCTCCCCGCTGCGGATAGCGCGCATGTTGTCCTGGTATTCGCCGGGCGAGAGCGTGCTGTTGAGGAACAAGGCCGGCACACCGGCGGCGCTCAACTGCTCGACCTGGTCTTTCATCAAGGCGATCAGCGGCGAGACCACCACGGTCAGCCCGGGCAGCAGGATGGCGGGGATCTGGTAGCACAGCGATTTTCCACCCCCGGTGGGCATGATCGCCAGGGTGTCCTGCCCGGCGAGCACGTTGTCGATCACCGCCTGCTGGTGGGGGCGGAATTGATCGTAGCCAAAGGTGTTTTTGAGGACGGCGGCGGGGGTCAGCATCAAACCGTGGCCCCGGCAAAGTAGATGGGATTGGAGAGCAGGGCGGGCAGGCGCGGGATGCCGGGGAGGAAGGCGCGCAGCACCTCGATGCGGGCAAAGCCGGGAAATTCCACACGGTAGCCGGTTTCAAACTGTCCCGCGGCGGGCGCTTCGAGCAGGTCGCGGCTGCCCTGGGCGGTGACCACGCGCACCACGTCGCCCTTTTCCAGACCATCCACGCTGATGCGCAGCTCGGCAGCTTCGGACCAGGGGACGGTGTCGCCCAGGATGGCTTCGCCCGCGCTCATCTCCAGGCGTGGGCCGCCGGGCGCAAAAGTGATGTACGCGTGGCCCTGGCGCAGGGCGGTCAGGAGGTCGCTGACCCCGGCGGATTGGGCGCAGACCCAGGTGGTGGGCCCGCCCAGGAAAATAAAGGGGGTATCGCGGTGGTAGTCACTTCCGCCGCAGATGGGGACCTTCTTGCCCGCCGCGAGCAGGCTCTGCCAGAACCCCACCGCGCGCAGGTTCGATTCGCGCATCGGGCCGTTCCAGACTTCCAGGCAGTCGAAGGGCAGGCGGTTGAGATCCAATTGAAAGCCCATGCCCGCTTCGAAGGGATGGTTGAGGGTGATCAGCGCGCCGCGCTCGCGCGCGCTGGCAAAGCGCGCCAAAATCTCCTCGGGGGTGTTGGCGGCAAAGGAGCCCTCATAGGGCCGGTCGACGCCCAGGAAGTTGGCGTGCCCGCGGTAGTGGGTCCACTCCATGCCGGGGATGAGGGTGAGGCCCGCCTGGTGGGGCAGCTCCAGCGCCGAAATCATCTGGTTGTGGTCGGTGATCGCCAGAAAATCCAGGCCGTGGCGGCGCGCCTTGGCGGCCAGTTCATCCAGGGTGTGCACGCCGTCCGAGGCCAGGGTGTGGGCGTGCAGATCGCCTTTGAACCAGCGCAGGCTCTTTTCGACGAGGGTGATCTCATAATGGACGCTCACCCCCTGCGGCGCGACCTTGTATGCCCCTACCAGGATTTGCCAGGCGCCTGGGGTGAGCAGGGTGGGGCGGTAGCCGGGGGTGGCCTGGGTCTCGCTGAGGGTGATTTCGCTCTTGTCCGAGCCCGAGGCGCCCACCTGCCGGCCGCTGGGGTCGAGCAGGCCGAGATCGATGATGTTGATTTCTTCTCTCGCGGTGAACCGGCCCGGTCCGCTCTCGGCCTGGCGGTAGCTGTGGCGTTCGTAGCGGTAGGTGAGGGTCAGCGACTCGCTGCCGGCGGGCAGCTCAAAGGGGATGGTGAAATATTCGCCGGCGCGCTGCGGCTCGATAAAATAATCAATGTTGAGAGTGATTGGCATTCGTTACCTTATAGGGTGGGCGGCGGTCCAAGGACTGACGCCAGAAAGCGGCGGATTTGCGGGTCCCAGAAGAACCAATCGTGGCGCCCGTCCTCTTCATGATAATCCACATCGATCCCCAATGCACGGCAGGCTGCCAAAAAGTGCAGCCCGAGGGGGTAGAGGTCTTCCTGGCGGGCGCTGACGAGGTATAACTTGGGGAGGATATCCGGGTGGGCGGCGACGCGTGTCAGCCAGGTGGCCGGGTCATGTGGGCCGCCGGCCAGTTTCTCCAGATCGCCAAAGATGTGGGTGAACTCGGCCTGGCGCGGGTCGCCGGGCAGCACGCGCAGGATCTCCAGCGAGAGGACTCCCGAGATGCTGGCCGCCGCGGCGTAACGTTCGGGGTAGTGGAAGGCGGCCTTAAAGGCGCCGTAACCGCCCATCGAAACGCCGGCGATGAGCGTATCTTCGCGTTTGGGGGCCAACCCAAAGACATCCGCCAGGTAGGCGGGCAGCTCTTCGGTGAGGTAGGTGAAATAGCGCTGACCGTTGGGTTGGTCGGTATAGAAACTGCGCCCGACCGAGGGCATCACCACCACCAGGCCGTACTGCGGCGGCGATGGTTTCGATGGAGGTGTAGCGCTGCCAGGCGCTGGCATCGTCGCTCAGCCCGTGCAGCAGGTAGAAGCACCTTGCGCTCGCGCAGGGGCTTGCCCTGCATCTGGCCGGGGTCGGGCAGGAGGATGTTCAGCGGCAGGTTGACCCGCACCGTTTCGGGGACGTGATCCAGGCGAATGAGCGCCATGGGGGCTTCCTCTCTATTCCATCACCGGCAGCCGCTCGGGCTGGCCGGCCGGTTTGAAATCGATGAAGAATGAGAAGGCAAAGCTGATCACCATCAAGACCAGGGGGAAGAGAGTCAGCAAGAAGCGGGCGGCGTTGTCGGGCTGCGTGCCGGGGTTCTTGCCGCTCTCAAAACCAAACAGGACGAAAACCAGGTAAAAGGCCGAACTGGTGAACAGGCCGTTGAGCCGGTTCATAAACCCCATCGCGTTAGAGATGATCCCCTCGCGGCGCAGGTTGTATTTTTGCTGGTCCTCGTCCATGATTTTAGCGCCGATGAGATCCATGGTGGTGATCACCCCGGCAAAGCCAAAGCCCACCAGCGCGCTGCCGATCATGGCGGTGACCAGCGAGTTGGCGAAATAGAGCGGGATAAACGCCGCCGCCAGGACGGCCAACGCCGCGCGCCAGACGGGGATGAGGGTGAAACGGCGCACCAGCCTGGCCCACACGGCCACGCAGGCGATGGCGATCAACAGCACGGCGGCAAAGAGCAGGGTGGATTGGCTGTCGCTGATCTTGAGCGTGTATTTGACAAAGAAGGGCAGCGAGGCCAGCACCAGCGACATGGCCGCGCTGTAGAAAGCGTTGGCCAGCCCGGCGATCCAGAACTTGCGGTTGATCAGCAGGCTCTTGAGGCTGTCCCACAGCCGGGGCTTTTCTTCAGCGGCCTGGACGGCAACTTCGCGGCTGGTAAAACTCATATAGAGGATCACCGCCCCGCCCAGGATGCCGTAGACGATCGCCGTCAGGCTGTAGCCCAGCAGGTTGGTGACCAGCGGGGTGAGGGCGATGCTGATGATCATGGCGACCAGTTGGAAGGCCTGGCGCAGAGCATTGGTGGCAGCCCGGCTGGCATCCGTGCGGAACAGCTCGGGGAAGAGCGCGCCGTAGTTGGCGTTGATCACCGAGTCGAGCGTGCCGGCCAGGATGTAGAACAGCATGGCGTAGGCCAGCAGGGCGGTGCCGCTGAGGAAAGCCGGGGTGCTGTAAAAGGCGATGAAGGTCAGCACCAGCAGCGGGGTGCCGATCACCAGCCAGGGGCGCCGGCGGCCCCAGCGCGAACGGGTGCGGTCGGAGAGAAAGCCGTAGACCGGGTTATCGATGGCGTCGATAAAGGTGTACACAAACAGGATCAGCGCCAATTGGGCGGTGGTCAACCCCAGCCGGTCGACATAGTAGATCGCGGCGTAGGTCTTGAGCATGTTGATCGGGATGGACGTGCCGAACATCCCGACGGCATAATTGAAGGATTTCAAGCGTGGTTCGGGCATAGGTGAGATCTCCTCGGCCGGTGGTGCGGACAGTTTACCCCTTTATTATCCCCGGTTTCATCATAGAGACCAGCCGGTTGGATCATCCGGATTTTCTTTTATTCATGGGGTCATTTTCGGCATCGACAGATTGCATTTATGGCCTCTTCTCTCTGAGGATTGCACCCTTCGCCACCAGCACCTGGATACAGACTAATTTCCACCGTACGGTCTTCTCAAAGTCGGTTGACATTTTCAACTCCTTGTTCTCTGGCATTGGGGTGTGGGGTTGGGGTGGGGTTCGTACTTTGGAGAAAGCCCTGATTTCCACCGCATGGCTTTCTCAAGAAAACTTGACAAATGCAAATTTGAAACCATTCTCCTCCGGCTACAAAGTTTAAAGAGGGAGTTTGAGGGTGCGGACGCCGTAATTCGGCCTCCGCACCCCAAATCTTTATTTTCCCCGCCCCGTTTCAGGGGCAGGGGAGGGGCTTGTCTGACAATTTCGAAACCCATGATTTCCACCGGCTGCGCCATTGACAAATTGCCGGCGAAACCATACAATCGGATAGAATGACTCCTAATTTTCCCTCGCTCCTCGGCTCGCGAGACGACAACGCTCGTGCAGAACATGGTTCCCATGATGGCCATGCATGTTTGTCATCCAACGGCAGCCCTCGCGGGTGAGGCATAAGCATCCCCCGCCGACCAGAGAGACCGAGCTGCCCCACCGGGCAGCTTTTTTTATGAATTTGAAAGGAAAACTGACATGAACCAACCTGACCAGGCGATCGATCGATTGAGCAGCGCTGATTTGACCGGCATATCGACACGCGCGGTGCACGCGGGCGAGCGGCGGCGTAAAGCCGGGCACGCCCTGATTGAGCCGTTGTACCAGACCTCAACCTATACCTTTGAGAATATGGCCGAAGTGGTGGCTTTCGAAGAGGCCCACGAGAAGAAGCAGCCGGTGGATCGCTTTGAATACGGGCGCTACGGCAACCCCACTGTGGCGGCGGCCGAGGCTCGCCTGGCGGCGCTGGAGCATGCCGAAAGCGCCATCCAGGTGGCCTCCGGGATGGCCGCGCTGACTTATACCTTTTTGCATTTGCTCTCGGCCGGCAGCCACATCGTGATGACGGATGACAGCTACCGGCGCACGCGCCAGTTCTGCGAGGAGCACCTCAAGCGGCTGGGGGTGGGCTGTACGGTGGTGCCCCTGGGGGATTACGCCGCCCTGGAAGAGGCGATCCGGCCGGAAACCAAAGTGCTGTTCTCCGAAACGCCCTCCAACCCCTACCTGCGGGTGCTCGACCTGGAGCGCTTTGCCGAGATCGGCCGGCGCCGCGGGCTGGTGACGGTGGTCGACGCGACCCTGGCCACGCCGGTCAACCTGCGCCCGCTGGAGTGGGGCGTGGACCTGGTGACCCATTCGGCCACCAAGTATCTCGGCGGGCACAACGACCTGCTGGCGGGCTTTATCGCCGGGCGCGACGAACTGATCAAGCCGCTGCGCGACACGATCGGCATTCTCGGCGGGATCAGCGACCCGAATACCGCCTACCTGCTGCTGCGCGGGATGAAAACCCTGGCGCTGCGGGTGGAACAGCAGAACCGCAGCGGGCAGCAGGTGGCCGAATTTCTGGCCGGGCACCCGGCCGTGGAGCAGGTCTGGTACCCGGGGCTGGCGGAGCATCCCGGCCACGCGGTGGCTGCGCGGCAGATGAGCGGGTATGGCGGGCTGCTTTCCTTCACCATCCGCGGCGACCGCCAGGCGACCTTCGATTTCATCGATGCCCTGCGCATCCCCTATCTTTCGCCCTCGCTGGGCGGCACGGAGAGCCTGGTGCTGCACCCGGCCGTGTTTGCCTACTACGACTGCACCCCCCAGCAGCGCCAGGAGCTGGGCATGCTCGACAACCTGGTGCGCCTGGCGCTGGGGGTCGAGGATACCGCCGATCTGATCGCCGACCTGGGCCAGGCGCTGGAGCGGGTCCCACTGTCTGGCTGACGCGGCAGTGAGGCAAGCTGCGCCCCCGTTGCCTGCCCGCCAAGGCCGAGAGGCCGCCGGGATGCTATAATAGGATGGGGGGAGGAAGGGCTGACATGTTCCTTCCGAACCGGTTTTAAATTCAATAGGTTTCGCGCGATACAAGACTGTAAATCATATTTCAAGTTACCAGGAGCATAGCATGGCAAAACGGATCGTCTTAATTGGGGCGGGGAGCGCCCAGTTTGGCTACGGCACGATTGGCGACATTTTGCAGAGCAAGGTGCTGACCGGCAGCACGATCGTGCTGCACGACATCAACCCCAACACGCTGGCGATTGTCGCCGATAACGCCCAAAAATTCATCGAAGAACACCAGCTGCCCTTCACGGTGGAGGCCACTACCAACCGCGCCCAGGCGTTCAAAGGCGCCGATTTCCTGATCAGCTCGATCGAAGTGGGCAACCGTTTCGACCTGTGGGAGCAGGATTGGCGCATCCCGCAGCAGTACGGCGTGCGCCAGGTGTATGGTGAGAACGGCGGCCCGGGTGGGCTGTTCCACTCGCTGCGCATCATCCCGCCCATCCTGGAGATCTGCGCGGATGTGATGAAAATCTGCCCGGATGCCACCGTGTTTAACTTCAGCAACCCGATGAGCCGGATTTGCACCACGGTGACGCGCGCCTTCCCCGATTTGAAGTTTATCGGGATGTGCCATGAAATCGGATCGCTGCGCAACTTCCTGCCGCGCATCCTGGGCGTGCCCTACGAGGCCCTGGAAGTGCGCGCCGCCGGGCTCAACCACTTCAGCGCGGTGCTTACCGCCAAATACAAGGAGAGCGGGCTGGATGCCTACCCCGATATCCGCGCCAAGGCGCCCGAATTCTTCGCCAACATGCCCTCGATGGACGCGGTCCACAAATATTTCAAAGAGACCGGCCAGTGGCCGAGCGAGGCGGATGACTTCGCCGCGATCGAGACCGAAGCCTGGCCCGAGCGGCGCGTCTTCCAGGTGATCCTGGAGAAATTCGGGCTGATGCCGATCACCAGCGACAGCCATTTTGGCGAGTACATCCAGTGGGCCTATGACGTCACCGACCACAAAGGCATCCTCGATTTCTACCGCTTCTACAAAGAATATCTCTCGCAGGTGCAGCCAAAGATCGAGCTGAACGTCAGCGAGCGGGTGATCCCGATCATCGAAGGCATTCTGACCGATGAGGGCTATGTGGAGGAAGCGGTCAACATCCCCAATAAAGGCCTGCTCGAGGACCTGCCCGATTGGATCGTGGTGGAAGTGCCCGCGGTGGTGGATAAGAACGGCATCCATGGCATCCCCATGGGCCGCCTGCCCCGCGGCTACGCCGGGCTGCTGCTCAACCAGGCGGCGGTGCATGATATGACCGCCGAGGCGGTTATCCATAAATCTCGGGACTTTGCCCTGCAGGCCCTGCTGGTGGACCCTATGGTCAACAACTACAACGGGATCGAAGAGATGCTGGACACGATGATCCATTACCAGGAGCGCTGGCTGGGCTATCTGAAGTAAGCCGGTACGCAGCAACCCAACAGCCCCCGCCAGGCCGGAAACCGGTCGGCGGGGGCTGTTGTTGTATGCCAGGCCTGGCAGGGGGAACCGGATGCGCTTTCCCCGGGTGATGACCTCGCCAGGGCGATTGCATTAAAAACATTCGTTCAATGTTAAGAATGTCACCTACCCCTTGATCCCCGCCCTCGAGGGCTGGGAAACAGAAAAATATGGTGTGTTTGCGCGCGTAAAGCGCGCAAACACACCATAAATATATTGATTTCTTCCCACGTCGTAGGAATAGACGCTGTGTGTGCACCCGCAACTATTTATTATGCAATAGCCCTGATGCCCTCGTCGGCCCGAAACGAATCGATTTGGAAAACCGGCCTGAAGCAGGTAAAATCTAAGCATCTGGAGAGAGGCCGGATATGCTGCGATTATTCCCCTTTGGTGAAACCTTTGACGCGCGCATGGGCGGGCACCCGCTGGCCGCGGGCGACCCCTTGTGGGACGTCGATCTGCAAAGCTATGCCGCAGAGGTGCGGCTCAAACGGCGCATGCTGGCGGAAGAGCATGCCGAATATTATCGCGGCGGCAGCGAGTGCCTGGCGGCGCAGTGGGAAGTGCTGGCCCTGGTGCTGGAAGACCTGGCGGCCGGCAGCCCGCAGCATTTTCAACTGAGCAAGCGCGGCGCAGAATGGCATTGGCGCAACCTGCTGCTGGACGAGCAGCAGGCGTTTTGCCTGGGCGATGCCTCCAGCCTGCCCTGCGAGCCGCTGGATTGGGCCGGCCGGCAGATCCAGGAGGATTTAGTCTTGCTCGACCCGCGCGGCGGGCACGCCATAATCGCCGGCCAGTTGTGTTTCGCCAACGACTGGTCGCTGGCTACCCACCTCGGCATGGATTTTCTCGACATTCACCTGCCCACCCCGCAGACGACCATGCCGTCGGTGCAGGCCGGGCAGCGCTTGCTGGACAGCCTGAAGCCGGGTAGGACCGTGTGGCGCTTGAACTGGAATTTTAAACACAGCCCGCAGTTGGACCTCTCCACCCGCCGGCAGGCGCGCTACGTGGCCGAGATGACTGCGCGCGCCGCGCACCTGACCGCGGACATGGTGGGGCGGGAGCTTTACCTGCGCGTGGAGCGGCAGACGCTTACCCGCCTGGCGCAAACCAGGGTGGTGGTATTTGGCATCCATACCTACATCAGCCGGCTGGAGGATGAGGCCGCCGACCCGCAGCGCGCCCGCCGGATGTTGAACGTGCTCAACAGCGCTCCGCAGGACGTCAAGGACTATAAGGCGATCACCTTGATCGAGCCGGTGCTGCGCGCCTACCTGCAGAGCCGGCTGTAAACGAGCTGGGGGAAACTTGTGCTGCTTCCTCTTTCTGGGTTAAATTTCCCCTGAAAAGAGCGGGTCTGAGACCCGCGCCCTACGAGAGAAGGATGGAACGGTAGAACAGGATAATCGTAGATAAAAAAGATTAACCTTGTCAAAATAGTAAACGTTCATTAGAATAGGGTTAAATCTTATTTGCATAAGACAACCTGACCGCCAGATACACATGCCAAAAAAATCAATGGGGTGATAAAACTTTTTGCGAGCCGGCGACCTGCCGGTTCGTTCTGCTTCGTTTGCACATCCAGGTACCTACATCATCGAGCTGCATCGGAAGCCCCCGACCATTCTTCTATGAATTTCTAAGGAGCTGCGAGATGAATAGTAAACGGCGACGGCAATGGTTCCCATCCTTGTTCGGTATCTTCGCCATGCTGATGAGTTCATTCTCGGCCATGCTGCCCACCCAAACGGCAGCCGCCAACCACACCCCCGAGCCTGCCTCGGTGACCATCGCCGGGGACCTGCAATCCGAATTGGGCTGCCCGGGGGATTGGGCGCCGGACTGCGCCGCCACCCACCTGGCGTACGACGCGGACGACGACGTCTGGCAGGGCGTTTTCAACGTCCCGGCCGGGTCATGGCAGTATAAGGCCGCGCTCAATGATGCCTGGGACGAGAGTTATGGCGATGCGTCTGGCAACAACCTGGCGCTCAACCTGGGCGCCGCCGCGGATGTGAAATTCTATTACGATCACAAGAGCCACTGGGCCACCAACAACCAGAGCTCGGTGATCGCGGTCGCCCCGGGCAGCTTCCAAGACGAGCTGGGCTGCCCCGGCGATTGGGACCCCGGCTGCCTGCGCTCCTGGCTGCAGGACCCGGACGGGGACGGGGTATATACCTTCGAGACCACCAGCCTGCCCCCCGGAACCTACGAGGGCAAGGTAGCGCTGAATGAAAGCTGGGACGAGAATTACGGCCAGGGCGGCGTGCCGGGCGGGGCCAACATCCCCTTCACCGTGACGGCCGCCGGCCAGCGAGTGGCCTTCCGCTACGACTCCGCCAGCCATGTGCTGACCATCCTGGCCGGTCACGGCGCGGATAACAACGTGGAATGGGATGGCCTGCGCCACGATTCGCGCGACACGCTTTACCGCACGCCGGGCGGGGCGGTGCCGGCCGGCACGCCGGTGACCCTGCGCCTGCGCACCTTCCACAATGACGTCACCGCGGTGCAGCTGCGCGTCTACGACATCAACGCCAACGGCCAGCGCCTCGAGAATATGACCATCGCCGCATCCGACGTTTCCTGCTACCAGAGCGGCCTGGAGAACGAGAGCTGCGATTATTGGGCAGTGACCCTGCCCAACGACGCGCCCAACAACCTGTGGTACCGCTTCATCGTCACCGACGGCAGCGACACGGATTTCTACGCGGATAATACCGCCGCGCTGGATGGCGGATTGGGCTCCGCCAGCGATGACCCGGTGGATAACAGCTTCGCGCTGATGGTCTACGACCCGGCCTTTATCAGCCCATCCTGGGCCAGCAAAGCCGTCATCTACCAGATTTTCCCCGACCGCTTCCGCAACGGGCGCAAGAACAATGATCCCCAGACCGGGGATGTGCGCTACGACGACCCGGTGCTGGCCCTGCCCTGGGGCACCCTGCCCGAGGGCTACTGCCGCAATTATTTTGACGGCGCCACCAACTGCCCCTGGCGTTTCGACAGCACCCCACCGCCCGACAGCCCTACCAAGGAGCAGCCGCGCGGGCGCGATTACATGGGCGGCGACTTGAAAGGCGTGGACCAGTACCTGGATTACCTGCAGTCGCTGGGGGTGACCGCCCTGTACTTCAACCCGATCTTCGACGCGGCCTCCGATCACGGCTACGATACCCAGAATTACTATCGCATCGATCCCTACTTTGGCACCCAGCAGGATTGGGAAAACCTGGTCAAGCACGCCGACCAGCGCCACATGCGCATCATCCTGGACGGGGTCTTCAACCATCTGTCATCCGACAGCCCGCTCTTCGACCGCTACCATCATTTCAGCTCGGTGGGAGCCTGCGAGTCGCTCACCTCGACCTACCGGGATTGGTTCGTCTTCCATGACGTCCCGGCGGGCACCGGCACCTGCGTGGGCAGCGCCGGCGCCAATTCGGCCACCTACGATGGCTGGTTTGGCTTTGACAGCATCCCGGTGATCAACAAATCCAACCCGGCCGTGCAGGATTATTTCCTCTACGGGACCGACAGCGTCGCGCGCCACTGGTTGAACCAGGGCGCCAGCGCCTGGCGCATGGATGTGATGGGCGATGCTTCCTTCCCGGCCGGTTATTGGGAGGGCTTCCGCGACGTAGTCAAGACCACGGATGACAATGCCCTGATCATCGGCGAGCTGTGGCAAAAGGACAGCACCCTGCTGCGCTTCCTGCGCGGCGACCGGGCCGACACCACGATGAATTACCGCCTGCGCGACGCGGTGCTGGGCTTCCTCACCCCGGGCAGCTTCGACTCGAAGGGCTTTGCCGACAGCGGGCGGATCATCGCGCCCAGTGAGTTTGCCAGCCGCATGGCCTCCATCCGCGAGGATTATCCCGACGCGGCTTACTATTCGTTGATGAACCTGGTGGACAGCCACGATACCGAGCGCATCCTGTGGAGCCTGACACCCGGCAGTGAGACCACCGCCGACAAGGAGCTAAACGCCGCCAACCTGGCGGACGGCAAGAACCGCCAGAAGATCGCCTCGCTGATCCAATTCACCGTGCCGGGCGCGCCGACAGTCTATTACGGGGATGAAGTGGGCGTAACCGGCGACGACGACCCGGATGACCGGCGCACCTATCCGTGGAAAGACGCCGGGGCCAACCCCGACAACTCCATGTTCAAGCACTACCAGACCCTTTCCCTGCTGCGCAAGCTCTTCCCTGCGCTCACGGATGGGGATATCCAGATGCTCCTGGCGGATGACGCCGCCCAAACCCTGGCCTACGGGCGCAAAGTGCCCTACCAGGCGGCCGTGGTGGTGATCAACCGCAGCCCGCAGGCGCAAAGCGTAACCGTGCCGGTGGCAGGATACCTGCCGAATGGCGTCAATCTATTGGGGGTCTACGGGGTCAACAACAGCGGCGTCCCGCGGGTGAAGGTGAGCGGCGGGAGCGTGACGGTGCAAATGAACCCGATGAGCGCCTGGCTGCTGACCGCGGTATTGGCGGACCTCAAACCCCCGGCCGCGCCGGACGGTCTGCAAGTGACGGATGAAGGCGCCGGCCAGCTCAGCCTGGTGTGGAACAGCGTGCGCGGCGCGGCCGGCTACAACCTGTACCGCAGCCCGCTCAGCGGCGGCGGTTGGGTCAAGGTCAACGCCGCGCCTCTGACCGGGGCCAGCTATACCGACACCGGACTGCGCAATGCCCAGACCTATTACTACGTGGTCAAATCGCTGGACGGCCCAGGCAACGAAAGCGGCCCCTCCAATGAATCCAGCGGGCTGCCCCATTACCAGCTTGGCTGGGCCAACCTGCAGTGGCCGCCGACCCTGACCCACACCATCTCGGTCACCACCCGCACCGATAATGTTTACGGCCAGGTGTGGATCGACGGTGTGACCAACCAACCGGGCGCCACGCCCTCGTTACGCGCGCAGCTTGGTTTCGGCCCAACCGGCAGCGACCCGGCGGCCGGCGGGGATTGGACCTGGGTGGACGCCGGTTTCAACGGCGACGCGGGCAACAACGATGAATTTGTCGCCAGCCTGCTGCCGGAAACCACGGGTTCCTTTGATTATGCTTACCGTTACAGCACCACCAACGGGCGCGAGTGGGTGTATGCCGACCTGGACGGCTTCCCCAATGGCTATTCCTCGGATCAGGCGGGTAAACTGACGGTGAACTCGAGCGGAGATACCACTGCGCCGGATGTGCCCGGCGGTTTAAGCGTGTTGAGCGCCTCGCCCGCCGGGGTGGACCTGGCCTGGGACGCCCTGCTGGGGGATGCCAGCCTGTACGGCTACGAAATCCTGCGCGGAGACAGCTCCGGCGGGCCTTACAGCCTGCTGGCGCGCACCACCGGAACCGCGTATTTTGACGCGGCGGTAGCGGAAGGCGCCACCTATTACTACGTGCTGCGCGCGGTGGACCAATCCTTCAACCGTTCGGGCTTTGGCGCGGAAGTCAGCGCTACCGCCGAACTGCGCACGGTCAGCCTGACGATAAACGTGACCGTGGCGGACACTACGGATGCCACCGGGCGAAATGTCTACATCGCCGGGTTCCTCGACCGCCTGGATGGCGGGCTGCCGCAGTGGGACCCGGGCGCGGTCTCGCTGACGCGGGTTGACGCGACGCACTGGACGATCAACTTCACCGGTAAAGAGACCGTGCAGATCGAGTACAAGTACACCCTGGGCGATTGGGATCATGTGGAAAAGGACGGCGCCTGCGGTGAGATTGCCAACCGCCAGTTGACTCTCAGCTATGGGAGCAACGGCATCCAGACGGTCAATGATGTGGTGCCAAACTGGCGCAACGTAGCCCCGTGCGGCAATTAGACCGGCGCCTGAGCGCTTAAAACAAATGTCCGCCCGCTGCCAGAAAAATGGCAGCGGGCGGATGGTTTATTTGCCGAGTGGATCGCCGCTCACGCTCAGGGCTTTGGGTTATCGTCTCCTCCGTGCCTACCTGAGCCCGAACTGCTGCCGGAGCCGCCAGAGCCTGAGCCGCCGGAGCCCGATCCGCTCGACCCGGAACCGCTGCTGGAACTGCCGGAGTTCGATCCGCTGGAGCCTGAACCGCTGTTCTGCCCGCCGTGGTCATCCGCACCGCTGGTGGGGTTCAGCCCTCCGCCGTGGTCGTCGGTCGGCTCATTTTCGCCGTGACGGTTGAATTCGCAGGTGTCGACGGTCGTGGCGCCGCTGCTGTCGCTCAGCACACAGGCTTTCAGCCCCAGGCCGTTCTGACCGCCCAGCCGCCGAAATTCGCCGGTGACCGTGACCATCCCGCCGTCCAGGATGGTCACCTGGACCAGGTTATCTTCCAGATCGACGAGGATCTGGCCGGTGCCGTCATTGAGCAGGAAGGTATGCTGGTTGACCCGGGTGGCGATGCCGGTGATGGTGAAGACGCCGTCCTCAAATTGAGCGCTGCCTGAAAGCAGTTGGGCGATGGTCACCCCGCTGGTGGGGACCGAGGTGGCTTCGGGCGTCTGCGAGGGGTCGTCGTCAGGAGTCCGGTTGGGGTTGGGCGCAGGGGTGTCTTCGGGTTTGTCTGCGCCTTTGCGCCTGTCTTCGCCTGCGGCGGATAACCCGGAGGCCGTTGGGCCGGCCTGGCTGGTCGAGATGAGGTGTGGGCGGTTATCATCCTGACCGCCGCGGCCGGTGACCAGGGCCGGCAGGGATGCGGCAAAGGCTGAGGTAAATTCTCCCATCACGGTGGTGCCGATATACAGAAGCAGTGCGCTGGTGATCCCGGCGGCAATGACTAAAGCTGCAATTCGTTTGAACATGTTGTTCCTCCTGAGTGGTATGCCATGATGATAAGGGCGGCGGCTGTAGGGCTGCTGTAACCTGGCTGAAAATTGGCTGAAAATTACGCCCCGGCCGGATCAGGTTGAGCCGTCGGCAGGTCCAAGCGAATGGAAGTGCCAATATTTTCCCGACTGGTAATGTTCACCTCGCCATGATGGGCAGCGACGATTGCGGCGACAATCGATAAGCCCAAACCTGTGCCGGGGGTCTGGCGGCTGCGCGCCTGGTCGCCGCGAAAGAAACGCTCAAAGATGCGGGTTTGCTGTTCGGCAGGGATGCCGAAGCCCTGGTCTTCGATGATAAAACTGCACACGTGGTCGTGGAGTTCAGCCAGCAGCGAAATCTCTTTTCCGGCGGGGGTGTGCGCCACGGCGTTCTCCACCAGGTTATTGAGCGCCCGGCGCAGCATTTCGCGGTCGGCCAGCACGGGCGGCAGGGGTTGGTCGGGCCAGCGCAGGCGCAGTTCCTGGCCTTTGACCAGCAGCCGTGCGCGCTCGTAGACCTCTTCGAGCAGCGGCAGAGGGTCGACCGGTTCGAGCAGCAAAATAGCGGGATTGCCCTGGGCCTGGTCCAGCCGGGCCAGCAGGAGCAGGTTCTCGACCAGGATGGTCATCGCGTCTACTTCGCGGCGGAGAATATCCAGAATCGTGCCGGTGGTTTCGTGATCCTCAAGGCGAGTCGATTTAGCCAGCATATCCACGCTGCTGCGGAAAACCGCCAGGGGCGAACGCAGTTCGTGCGAGGCGTCGGCGGCAAAGCGCCGCATGCCATCCACCAGCCCGGCCTGGCGGTGTAAATCGGCGGCGATGCGGTCGAGCATTTCGTTGAGGGTGCCGGCCAGTTGGCCGATCTCGACGACCCCGGGACGTTTTGCGCGGGTGTGCAGGTCGCCCTGGCGCACCTGGTCGGCGGTCTCCACCAGGCCCTTGATCGGCTGGAGCAGCACGCCCGATACGGCCAGCGAAAGTACCACCGCCAGCGCCGAAGCAATCGCGATGATCAGGGTTAACCAGCGGCGCAGGGCAGCCAACTGGTCCTCGATGCCATTGAGCGGCAGGCTGGCTTCAATCGTGCCGGTCACTTCACCATCCGGGGTGACGATGGGGGCCAGGTAGACCAGGCGGGTGCCAGCATTCGCACGCAGGGTGCGCATGCTGCCCTCGCCAGACTGGCGCGCCAGGGCATGCTGGCTTTCATCCAGCCACGGGCCGGTGCCCAGGGCCGGCGGCACGGGCGCCCCGGCGGCATCTTGAATGAACATGTCTGCCCCCAGCACGCGCAAGCGGCTGCCCAACTGGACGGCCAGCAGGCTCAGATCGGCCTGGGCAGGTTGTTCGGCGACCGCCGTGCGGATAAATTCCACCAGACGGGTGCGCGTGTCGTTGAGCAGATAGGTCTGCTGCAAACGATAGACCACCAGCCCCACGGCAACCAGCAGGGGGATCAGGCTGCCGAGGTACAGGGCAATGATCAGGGCGCGAAAGGAAACCCCTTTTTTCATGCTTCTGTCTCGCGCAGGATGTAGCCAAAACCACGGATGGTGTGGATCAGCGCCGGCAGGCCAATTTTTTGACGCAGCGAGCGGACATACTGCTCGACGATATTGGTGTCGCCGCCAAAGTCATACCCCCAGATCTCCTCAAGAATCTGTTCTTTCGACAGTACCTGGCGCGGATGACGCACGAAATAGTTCAACAGCCTGAATTCGGTGCTGGTCAGGCCGATGCGCAGGCGGGCGCGCAAGACTTCATGTGAATCGGGGTCGATCTTGAGGTCGGCAAACTCCAAAGCGCCCGAGACGGGGATCTTATGACGCAGGCGGGCGCGCACCCGGGCGAGCAGCTCATCGATGTGAAAGGGCTTGACCAGGTAATCGTCGGCGCCAGTCTCCAGACCCGTGACGCGGTCGCTGATCGCATCGCGGGCAGTGATAATCACAATGGGGGTGTTTTTCTGGGCGCGAATGCGCTTGCACAGGGTGATCCCATCCATTCCGGGCAGCATCCAATCCAGAATGACCAGGTCGGGATCTAATTCGTTGAACAGGCGCAGACCCTCACGCCCATCCACGGCGGAAGTGACGCTGT
Source organism: uncultured Chloroflexia bacterium (assembly GCA_963752685.1). Lineage (GTDB taxonomy): Bacteria > Chloroflexota > Anaerolineae > Anaerolineales > Anaerolineaceae > Anaerolinea. Next base: position 43,515 of record CAVVZR010000004.1, read on the forward strand.
ATTTTTCATAGCGCAGTCCCAGGGAAACCAGGGCCTGAATGGCGGGGTCGTCTTCGATTAATAAGACCTGGGTAGCCAATCTGCTCTCATCGTTCATAACCAGGCTGACCTTTCATCTAGAGAAGGAGGTGTCATTGTGATTTATGGTACGCGCCGGGCGGGCTCTTGGATGTATTTAACCCCGCTGCGGGTTGGTGGGAAAACGCCCATCCCCTCTCCCAACCGGGTGGGAAGGCGGAAAAATCTCAAGTTTCCTCTTTCTCCGGGGGTTGGTTTGACGATCCCATATCGACATTATTTACCGGGAAAGCGCCTGAGAAACGCGGGGGCAGCCGCTAAAACAGCCAAAATATTAATAATTAGATTAGAAATTCGACAATGTCAATCCGAAATTTGATGTTTTCCGTATGAATCAAATGACATAGGAAAAACTCAGTAACTTTTGGAGGAAAATCATGAAGAGTAAGAGCAATTCGGTACGTACACCGCAGCCAATCCGCTTGATTGGCGCCCTGGTTATCCTGATGTTCGTTCTGGCAGCCTGCGCGCCGGCCGCTGCGCCGACCCCCACCACGGCGCCCACCAGCGCCCCCACCGCCACGACTGCCCCACAGCCAACTGCGACCACCATGATGGCGAGTGAGGCGGAGATCAATGTGGTCGATGACCCGACCCTCGGCAAGATATTGGTGGGGGCCAACGGAATGACCCTCTACATGTTCACCAAGGACACCGCCGACACGTCCAACTGCAACGCGGACTGTTTGGCCAAGTGGCCTCCCCTGGTCACCGAAGGCAGCCCCAAGCTGGGCGCCGGCGTGGACGCCTCCCTGGTGGGTTCCGCCGATCTGCCGGACGGCAGTAAGATCGTCACCTACAACCACATGCCCCTCTACTATTGGGTCAATGACGCCAAGGCCGGCGACACCACCGGTCAGGGCGTGGGCAGCGTCTGGTTCGTCGTCTCGCCGGATGGCAAGGCGGTTGGCATGGAGCCCGCCGTCACCGAAGCCGAGATCAATGTGGTCGATGACCCGACCCTCGGCAAGATATTGGTAGGGGCCAATGGGATGACCCTCTACATGTTCACCAAAGACACCGCCGATACATCCAACTGCAACGCCGACTGCCTGGCCAAATGGCCTCCGCTGCTCACCGCGGGCAGCCCCAAGCTGGGCGCCGGGGTGGATGACTCGCTGGTTGGCACGGCTGACCTGGCTGACGGCAAGAAGATCGTTACCTACAATCACATGCCCCTCTACTACTGGGTCAACGACAAGAAGGCCGGCGACACCACCGGTCAGGGTGTAGGCAGCGTCTGGTACGTCGTCTCGCCGGATGGCAAGGCGGTTGGCATGGAAGCCTCCATGGAAGACGAGGCTGAAATTGAAGTGGCTGACAACCCCACCCTGGGTAAGATCCTGGTTGGCCACAACGGCATGACCCTGTATATCTTCACCAAAGATACCGCCGACACGTCCAACTGCGACGCCGCCTGCCTGGCCAAATGGCCTCCGTTGATCACCGCGGGCAGCCCCAAGCTGGGTGACGGCGTGGACGCCTCCATGGTCGGCACGGCCACCCTGGCGGATGGACGCAAGATCGTCACCTACAACCACATGCCCCTGTATTACTGGGTCAATGATAAAGCCGCCGGCGATACCACCGGTCAGGGTGTCGGCAGCGTCTGGTATGTCATCGGGCCGGATGGCAAGGTGGTTGGCAACGGTTCAGGTTCCACCTACTAGATTTCTAGACGGGAAATCCCTCCTGAAGGGAGTCCTCCCCACCTGACCGGAGGATTTACCCGGGCCCCTCCTTCCGCCGGATGATGGCGCAAACCATCTTCAGCGGGGGAGGGGCATTTTTTGTGGGATGCCTGAATACGGATGGCAAGCTCTCAGGAATTTTCCGCTTACCCCTGCAAAACAGATTGCCAGGGCAGCCTTGACGCTGCCCGCCCGGGTGCTAAAATCCTTGCTATGCACATTTACACGCTGAGCAAATGGCAGCACGATCACGATTTCACCTCGGTGGATCCTTCCAACGAGCGCAAGACCTTGAGCGTAATGCTGCTGACCGCCGGGATGATGGCCCTGGAGATTGCCGCGGGGGCCATTTTTGGATCGATGGCCTTGTTGGCCGACGGCTGGCACATGGGTACCCATGCCGCCGCCCTGGGCATCACCCTGTTTGCTTACCGCTATGCCAGGCGTCACGCTAACAACCCGCGCTACACCTTCGGCACCGGTAAGATCAGCGTGTTGGGCGGGTTCACCAGCGCGGTGGTGCTGCAAGGGATCGCCTTGTTGATGGGCATCGAAAGCGCAGGGCGTCTCCTTTCGCCGCACCCGATCCGCTTTGGCGAGGCGATTGCGGTCGCCGTCCTGGGGCTGGTGGTGAACCTGGTGAGCGTGCGCTTGCTGAGCAGCGATCACCACCCGCATGAGGATGCAGGCGAGCATGACCACCACCATCAAGACCATAATCTGCGGGCCGCTTATCTGCATGTGATGGCCGACGCGCTGACCTCGGTGATGGCCATCGTCGCGCTGGTGGCCGGGAGCATCTGGGGCTGGGTTTGGTTGGATGCGCTCATGGGCATTGTCGGCAGCCTGGTGATCAGCCGCTGGGCGATCGGGCTGCTGCGCGAGACCGGCTTTATTTTGCTGGATGGCCAGGCCAACGAAGCGCTGGTGGGCCAGGTGCGCTCGCTGCTCGAAGCGGATGCCGACACGCGGGTTGCCGACCTGCATCTCTGGCAGGTGAGCGATGGCGAGGTGGCCGCGATCATTTCGCTGGTGACACACTATCCCAGGCCGGTGGAGCATTACCGCGCACTGCTGGCCGGTCTGCCGGCTCTGGCGCACGTTACTATCGAGATCAATATCTGCGAAGATGAGGAATGCCTGCCGGAAACAAAACCCGAGCCCTGGTTGACGCCATGAATGCTTGCCTTCAAGGCCGTCACCCGCCGGCCGGGCGGGCCAGAGCGGTCATCCTTCGGGTTTGGTGGCCGGCATGCTCAGCCTCGCGGCAGCCTGGAAGAGCAGCGCGGGATGTCTAAAATCAGCTCCAGGTGGCTTGGGATCGGCGCCGGCGCCCTGTTGAGCCTGGCGTCTGGCCTGGTGTACATCCTCATCCTGGGCGAACCCGGTTCGGCCTTTTACCTGTTTGCCGGCCTGGCGTTCCTGGGCGGCCCCCTGGCTGCCGGCGCCCTCGCCGCGGTCAATTCGCGCGAGCATCAGCCGAAAGCCTTTCTGGCTGCCGGCAGCGCCGTGTTTGGGATTGTCTTCGGGTTGTTTTTGTTAACCTATATGGTTCTGCCCCAGTTTGAACGCGCCAATGTAGAACTGCCTTCCTTCTGCGACGGTTTTGATGGCAATTTTCAGCCGCCTGCTCAACTCGCCTATAACCTGCCAGGCATTGGGGCAGGCATCCTGATCATCAGCGATGAAAAAAACGCGGTGGTGGCAAGAGTGAATTCCAACCAGCCGCCTTTCCCCACCACGGTATGGATCGTGGATGCGACCAGCCATAAGATCCTGCTGAGCATGCCATTTAAGAATGATGTGGTCAGCGCCGCCATCGGCGAGGGTGTTATTTATGTTTTCAATGACAAGATCGGCTTTCTGATCGATGCCCCATCAGGCGAGATCGCGGAAAACTTTCTTGTTATGGATAACTATGGCGGGCTTTCGCCGTCCGACCGTCCGGTCATTTCGCGGGCTTCGTCGGGCCATTGGTACCTGGAAACGAGCGCGGTGATTTCTTCATGGAATGTGAATGGGGCGGTGGTATCCCGGCCGCATCTAACCTTCAACGGCATCGCCCTCGGCTGTTTCATCTCTGGCAGCACCCGGGAGGTGATCAAGTACTGAACTTCATGGGGTTGACTTTGGGAAAACCCTGCATCATGGTATACGGTCTACTCAAAGTCGGTTGACATTTTCAACTCCTTGTTCTCTGGCATTGGGGTGTGGGGTTGGGGCAGCCTCACAGGCTGCTCCAACCCCACAAATTCTTTCTTTCCCGCCCCAAGCTTGGGGCGGGGTAGGGGTGGGGTTGACTTGAGAAAGCCCTGCATCATGGTACAACTCAACTTGACTTATCGGATAAATGATGTACAATCTAGCCAATCTGTCCAGCCAGTCGATGGCCAAACCAACACACATGCCCATGCGCTTTTTTACCCGCTATTATTTTTTTACCACCAGTGAACCCCGGCTGGCGGCGGTCTAGTTTTAGCGGACGAATTCAAATCTGAACCCTAAAAACACGATGCCGACAGCATCGTGTTTTTTTGTGTGGAGCGCCAGGGGATAGGCGGGGCGCGGCCGGCGGCAGGCAGTATATTTTTTTGAGGAGTGTGCGCGATGATGATCATCATGAGTGTGGAGGCCACCCCGGCGCAGGTTGAGGCGGTGGTCGAGCGGATTAAAGAAAACGGGTTCACCCCGCTGCTGCTCAACGGCGAGGAGCGCAAGGTGATCGCGGTGGTGGGTGTCGACCCATACCAGACCCGCGAGCATTATATCTTTATGCCGGGGGTCGACCGGGTGATGCCGATTTCGCGCCCTTACAAGATGACTTCGCGCGAGTTCAAACCCGATCCGACCATTTTTCCTTTAGACGGGCTGCAGGTGGGCGGCGACGAGGTGCTGATCATGGCCGGGCCGTGTTCGGTGGAGAGCCGCAGCCAACTGCTGGAAACCGCCCAGGCGATCAAGGAAGCCGGGGCGCAGGTGCTGCGCGGCGGGGCGTACAAACCGCGCACCTCGCCCTACTCCTTCCAGGGGCTGGGCGAAGAAGGGCTGGAGCTGCTCGCCGAAGCGCGCGAGCTGACCGGGCTGCCGGTGGTCACCGAGGTGATCACCCACGACCTGGTGCCGCTGGTTTCAAAATACGCGGATGTGCTCCAGGTGGGGGCGCGCAACATGCAGAATTTTGCCCTGCTGCACGCGGTGGGCGAGAGCCAGCAGCCCGTGCTGCTCAAGCGCGGCAACTCGGCCACCATCGAGGAACTGCTGATGGCGGCCGAATACATCCTCTCGCACGGCAACCGCCAGGTGATCCTGTGCGAGCGCGGCATCCGCACCTTTGAGACCGCCACGCGCAACACCACCGATATCAACGCTATCCCGGTGCTGAAATCCCTGACCCACCTGCCGGTTTTTCTCGACCCCAGCCATTCGACCGGGCATTGGGAGTTTGTCACCCCGATTGCGCGGGCGGGGATTGCCGCCGGGGCGGATGGGTTGATCGTGGAGGTACACATGGAACCGGACAAAGCCCTCTCGGACGGCGGGCAGTCGCTCAAGCCGGAACGGTTTGCCCAGTTGGTGCGCCAGGTGCGGGCGATTGCCCTGGATGTGGACCGGCGCTAAAGGCTTTCATCCTGGGCCAGGGCCTCGGCCCTGGCCAGCTCTTCGGGCGTGTTGATGTTGGTGAAGGCGAAGCCCTGCGGGTCGCATGCGGCGGTCTCATCCGGGCTGAGAATGCGCACCACGGCGCGGCCAAACCAGCTGTTCAGGCGCATCTGGCCCTGGCGCAGGGCATTCTCTACCAGCGGCAGGCAGGTGTCGCGGCGGTAAACGGCGTGCAGAGGCTCCAGGCCGTGGTCGGACTGCGAGATAGCCACGTCTGCGCCGCTGGTCTGGATCAATTCCAACTGGAAGCTGAGCAGGGCGGGGTTGGCGAAGGGCATATCGCAGGCGATCAGGGCCACAAACGGCTGGTGGGCGGCGCTGAGCGAGGTGTACAGCCCGCCCAGCACGCCCATGCCGGGGATGCGGTCGGGGAAGACCGGCAGCCCCAAAAACTGGAAGGGGGCCGGGTTGGGGGCGATGAGGATGATTTCGCGCGCGGCCGGCCGCACCCGGGCGACTACCCGCGCGATCAGCGCCTGCCCCAGAAAGGGGATCATTGCTTTTTCACGGCCCATCCGCCGGGATTGGCCGCCGGCCTGCACACTGACGGTTAGCATTCTTTAAACTTTCGGTTTATAATATGCGGAAATTTATTTAGAGTATTTTACCTTTATTTGTCACGAACAGGCGGATGACGTCATCCGAGGCTGCTCGCGATGAAAATCGCGGAGGTGGCATGCCAAAAATGAAGATTAATGGTCAAAGCGTCGAGATTGCCCCCGGCGCGACCATTATGGAAGCGGCAGCGCAAGCCGGTATTATCATTCCCAGTTTGTGCCATCACCCCGACCTGACGCCTTTTGGCGGCTGCCGGCTGTGCGTGGTGGAAGTCAAAGGTGAAAGCCGGCCGGTGGCTTCCTGTGGCTATGAGGCGCGTGAAGGCCTGCAGGTGCTCACCGAAACGCCTGCCCTGCGCAAAGAACGGCGCCACCTGCTCGAGCTCTTTCTTTCCCTGTATTACCAGCCAAAACCCGACCCCGAGGGGTCGGAAGACAACGAACTGCTGCGCTGGGCGCGCCACTACCGCGTCTCGCTCAAGCGGGCGATGGCGCCCGAACCGCGCTACCCGGCGGACAGCGACTCCAACCCCTTCATCCGTGTGGATATGAACCGCTGTATCCTCTGCACCCGCTGCGTGCGCGCCTGCGCCGAAGTCCAGGGGCGCTACGTGTGGGGGGTGCAGGGGCGTGGGATCAACACGCGCATCACCGCCGGGCTGGATGAAAGCATGCTCGAGGCGCGCTGCGAATCCTGCGGGGCCTGTGTGGCGTACTGCCCCACCGGGGCGCTGGATGACCGTATGGCGCTGCGCTCCGCGAAGGCCGAAAAGATGGTGACAACCACCTGCGCCTACTGCGGGGTGGGCTGCCAGGTGCGCCTGCACGTGAGCGGCAACCGCATCCAGCGTGTGTCTTCCCAGCGCAACGTGGGCGTCAACGGCCTGCGCCTGTGCGTCAAAGGGCGCTACGGCTACGATTTCGTCCACCACCCCGACCGCCTGACCCATCCCATGGTGCGCGCTTACCTGCTGGAAGGGCGCGAGCGTTTCCCGCGCAGTGAACGGGGTGAGTGGGTGCGGGTAGATTGGGAGACCGCCCTGGACCTGGTCGCGCGCAAGTTCAGCGAGCTGCGCGCGGCTCACGGCGCGGAGAGCATTGGCCTGCTGTCATCCGCAAAATGCACCAACGAAGAAAATTACCTGATGAACAAATTTGCCCGCCAGGTGATCGGCAACAATAACATCGATCACTGCGCGCGCCTGTGCCATTCCAGCACGGTCGCCGGGCTGGCCGCTTCTTTGGGCTCGGGCGCCATGACCAATTCGATGGACGATATCGCCGGGCAGGCGGCGCTCATTTTTGTCACCGGCTCCAACACCACCGAGCAGCACCCCGTCTTTGGCACGATGCTGCGCCAGGCGGTGCGCCAGCGCGGGGCCAGGCTGATTGTGGCCGATCCGCGGCGCATCGACCTGACTGAATTTGCCGCGCTGCACCTGCGCATGCGTTCCGGCACTGATATCGCCATGCTCAACGGCCTGATGCACCTGATCCTCAAGCACGGCTGGGAAGATCGCGCCTTTATCGAGCAGCGCACCGAAGGGTTCGATGAATTTGCCGCCAACCTGGCCGCCTACGATCCGCAAACGGTCGAAAAGATCACCGGCATCCCGGCCGAGAAGCTGGAGCAGGCCGCGGAGATGCTGGGCACGATCAAACCCGGGGCAGTGATCTGGGCGATGGGCATCACCCAGCACATTGTGGGGGTGCAGAACGTGCAGAGCCTGGCCAATTTGCAGCTGCTGCTGGGCAACCTGGGCGTGCCCGGCGGCGGGGTCAACCCGCTGCGCGGCCAGAACAACGTGCAGGGCGCCTGCGATATGGGCGCGCTGCCCAACGTTTATCCGGCTTACCAGGCGGTGGGCCAGGATGCCGCCCGCTTAAAATTTGAACAGGCCTGGGGCACGCCGCTGAACCCGCGGGTTGGGATGGGGGTCACCGAGATGATCCCCGCCGCGGAGGACGGCCGCATCCGAGCGCTCTATGTGCTGGGAGAAGACCCGGTGTTGAGCGACCCCGATTCCAACCATGTGCGCCGCTGCCTGGAGCTGATGGATTTCATCGTCTTGCAGGAAATTTTTCCCTCGGAAACCGCCAAATACGCGGATGTGATTCTGCCGGGGGTGAGCTTTGCCGAGAAGAGCGGCACGTTTACCAACACCGAGCGGCGCGTACAGCGCGTGCGCCAGGCGCTCGAGCCATCCGCCGAGATGCGCCAGGATTGGGAGATCACCACGGAGCTGGCCCGGCGCGTGCTGGCGCACAGCGGCCGGCAGATCGACCCGGCCGCGCCCTACGGCGGTTGGGATTATACGGATGCCGAGCAGGTGATGGCCGAGATCAGCGCGCTGGCCCCCAGCTACGCGGGGATCAACTACCGCCGCCTGGACGCCGGTGAGCGCCTGCAGTGGCCGGTGGCGGGCGCCGATCAGCCCGGCACCCCCATCCTGCACCGCGAAAAGTTCACCCGCGGCAAAGGTCTGTTCGCCGTCGCCAACCACGTACCGCCGGCGGAACTGCCCGACGGCGAGTTCCCCTTCCTGCTCAATACCGGGCGGGTGCTGTATCACTGGCACGGCGGGGAGATGACCCGCCGCGCGGCCGGGCTGAGCGCAGTCTACCCGCATTCCCTGGTCGAGATCAACCCCGAAGATGCCGCTGCCCTGGGCATCTGTGAGGATGACCAGCCCGTGCGGGTGACTTCGCGGCGCGGTTGGATGCAGGCTTATGCCTGGATCACCGAGCGCGTGCCGGTGGGGATGATCTTTGCCAATTTCCATTTCCCCGAGAGCCCCACCAACGCGCTGACCATCGCGGCCCTCGATCCGCAGGCGCGCATCCCGGAATACAAGGTCTGCGCGGTCAGGCTGGAGCGGGCGGCAGGATGAGCGCGCTTGCCGGCCGGACCCGCACGCGCCGCTTTGCCGGCGGTGAAAGCGAAGCCCTCCCGGCCCTGGCTGCCCGCGAGGTGGAGGTGGGCTTAAGTGTCAACGGCGAGGTGTGGTTGAGCTTTCACTGTTCCCCCGCCGACCTGGAAGCACTGGCGCTGGGCTTTCTGTATAACGAAGGGTTTATCCAATCGGCCCAAGAAGTGGCCTCCATCCAGGTGTGCGAGGCGGGCGACCATATCGACGCCTGGCTGAGCCACGCGCAGCCCAAACCGGCGCATTGGAGCCGCACTTCCGGCTGCCAGGGCGGGGTGGTGCAGCCGGGGGCAAAGGTAGAACCGCCCAGGCGCGCTGCCGCGGCGCTGAGCACCGCGGATCTGTTCGCCCGGGTGGACGTGTTTATGACCGCGCTGGCCGAGCGAGATACCCTGCGCCAGGGCGTGCACACCAGCATGCTGCTCGACCGCCTGGAAGCGAGCCTGGTGTGTATGGACATCGGCCGCCACAATACCCTGGATAAGATCGCCGGAATGCTGCTGACCACCCCGCGCGAACTGGGTGAAGCCACGCTGATCACCACCGGAAGAATATCGGAAGAGATGGTAAACAAAGCTGCCCGCATGGGGATTGCGCTGGTAATTTCGCTGCATTCGGCCAGCGATCTGGCCATCGCGGCTGCGGAAAAATGGCAAATTTGCCTGGTTGGGCATGCTCGCCGCACCCAGGTGGATATTTATACTTACTCGGAACGGGTGATGGCTGAAGGAGACAAGAGATGGGTTGATTCAACCGCAACCAGCGGAGTACAATGACATCGTTAAAAACCGTTGCGTCGTAGATCAAAGGGAGGTCGATTATGGCAGCATCTAAATCTGAGATCATTGTCCGTGAACTGTTGAATCTTGCCGAGGTTGAGGTAAACGGCAGCAATCCTTGGGATCTTCAAGTGCATGATCCGCGTTTTTATGATCGTGTGCTGCGCGAAGTTGAACTGGGATTGGGCGAATCCTATCTGGATGGCTGGTGGGACTGTGAAGCGATCGACGAATTTGTCAGCCGCGCGCTGAAGGCAGATCTTCCCAGGAAAATACGCGGCGATTGGAAGATCGCCTGGAACGTGCTGCGCGGACGGATGTCGAACATGCAGGCGCCTTCGCGTGCTTATGAGGTTGGCCAGCGCCACTACGACCTGGGCAACGACCTCTACCGGGCAATGCTCGACAAGCGCCTGAACTATACCTGCGCCTATTGGAAGGACGCCACCTGCCTGGATGAAGCCCAAGAGGCCAAGCTGGACCTGGTTTGCCGCAAAATCGGGCTCAAGCCCGGCATGCGCGTGTTGGAATTGGGCTGCGGATGGGGCAGCTTTGCCAAATATGCCGCCGAGAAGTACGGCGTAGAAGTGCTGGGTGTCACCGTGTCGAAAGAACAGGTGGCGCTGGGGATGGAATTGTGCAAAGGCCTGCCGGTGGAGCTGCGCCTGCAGGATTACCGCGAGGTGCAGGGCTCTTACGACCGGGTCATCTCGATTGGCATTATGGAGCATGTGGGCTATAAGAATTACCGCACCTATATGCAGGTGGCCGACCGCTGCCTGAAACCGGGCGGGATTGCCTTTGTGCATACCATTGGCGGCAACCACAGCACCACCAACGCCGATCCGTGGACGCAAAAATATATCTTCCCCAACGGCATGCTGCCGTCGATTTCTCAACTCGGCGCGGCCATGGAAGATATTTTTATCATGGAAGACTGGCACAACATTGGCCCGCATTACGAAAAGACCCTGCTGGCCTGGTTGGCCAACTTTGAGGCGGCCTGGCCTGAGTTGAGCAGCAAATATGATCAGCGCTTCTATCGTATGTGGCGTTTCTACCTGCTCACCAGCGCGGGTTCATTCCGCTCGCGCTCGCAGCAGTTGTGGCAGATTGTGATGACCCGCCTGGGCGATCCGCAGCCGGACTGCCGGATGGTCTAGAGCCAGGTCATGAGCCAGGCGTGGGGCCGGGCTGAAAGGTTTTTGCCGATTTTACCGGGTGCGCTTGCTCACAAGCGCACCTTTTTTATTTTTCAAAACGGTACTGGTCAAATTCACACACCCGCCGGTAGCCGATCTTCTGATAGATGCTGTTGGAGGTGGGGTTGGCGAGATCGGTGAACAGCTCGGTGAACTGCTTGCCAGAGTTGAGCAGCAGTTGGCTGAGGGCAGCGGTGAGGGCGGTGGCGTAGCCTTTGGCGCGGTATTCGGCCGGGGTGTAGACCGGGCCGATGCAGCAGCCATGCGGCGTGGGGCGCGTCCAACCTGCGAGGGATACCGGCCCACCGTCTTCCCACAGATAAAAGCTGCCGTCTTCGATGCGCACCTGCGAGATGTCACGAGCTTCTGCCAGGGTGGGCCGTTCATCCAGGTTGGCATCCCGGTAAAAGCCGATCAGCCAGGCAGTGATCAGGTCAAGATCCTGCGGGGCCGCCAGACGCATCTGCCCGGGCGGGATGGTATGGGGCAGCACCTGGCGGAGTTCATAGATGCGCTCGTGGACGGTGAGCCGGGCGGAGGCGCCGCCCGCCGCCTGCCAGGCCTGGGCGAAGGCCAGCGCAGCCGCGTTGGGCCCCAGCACGCCCGGCACAGGCCACTGCTCGCGCTGCAGGTATTCGGCGATCAATACAAAGGCCGCTTCCGGCGGGTCGGGCGGCGTGGAGAAAACCACCAGGTTGTGGGGCGGGGTCATCGAGGCGGCTGCCAGCAGGTCTTCGCCTTGGTGGACGGCGGCGTAAAAATGGGGGCTCTTGATCCGCTCGGGGTACTGCTCGGCGCGCAGGGCCAGGCCGTACATCAGGTTGTTGGCGGCCTCATTCTGCTCGAGCGCGGTGCGGGCGGCGCTCAGAAATTCACCGGCGGTTGGGTAAATGGTCAGGTTCATGCCTTGCTCTCTGTTTTGGAACGGGCGAGGGTGTAGCGGATAAAATCCAGGGTCTGGTCGAGGCGCTCCATCTCCTGGCCGGGCTGCCAGGCCGCGGCTCGTTGGATCAAGCTGGCCCAGGCCGGTTCCAGCGCTTGCAGCGCCCAGCGCGCCGCGCCCGGTTTGGAGGTGATGCCGCCGTGCTGCAGGGTATAGAGGATGCGGCACATCGAAAGCACCGTGTAGGCCTGGTAGGCGCTGGTCGCCACCCGGTGTGTATCGCCTAGCTGCAGTTCCCACCACCACATCAGCCCCAGCACCGCCGCGCGCAGATCGTCCTCGCTGATCGGGTCAATCAGCGTGCGTGGGTCAGGGCCGGCCAGGGTCAGGCCGCAGGCGCGCAGGCTGTAGCGCTGCACGACCCAATCGGTATCGTGCTGCTCAATCTGCAGCTCAGGGCTGCCGCGGTCGATGTGCGGGTGGTGTGTGTCCGGAGGTTGGTAGCGTCTTAAGGCGGGCAGGGGAATGTAGGATCCTTCCAGCTCCAGGGCGAAGCGGTTTGGCAGGCGGGCAACGCGGCGGTGCATGGCCTGCAGCGCCGCCAAATGGCCGGCAGAGAGTGGCGCGGCAGTGGCCACCAGAAAATCGATGTCGCTTTTGGCGGGGTTGAAATCGCCCAGGGCCAGCGAACCATACAGGTACATGCCGGTGAACTGCTCGCCGAGGATGGCCTGCACTGCCGGGCACAGCTCGGCCAGCAGGGCATTGACATCTTCATCGCGGCTGGGTGGGGAATAGCTGGCTGGCATACGGGGGCAATCCTTGGCATCATTTTAGCATGATTGCCCCGCCGGTTTTCTTTATTTCCCCGCCCCGTTTCGGGGAGGGGCTTGTCTGACAAATTCTTGAAAAAGCCATGTAGCAACAGGCGAAATGGATTGACAAAACTGCTTAACAGGTCTATACTAAAAAAATAATAACTTGTAGAGTAGATTAAATTATGTCAGTCCGCCACGCCATTTTAGGTTTGTTAGCCCAGTCACCCCGCCACGGATACGATCTCCGCGCGGCTTTTGAGGCGATGGTGGGCGGCGAAGAGGTCTGGAGCGTCAAGCCGGCCCAGATCTACACCACCCTGGCGCGCCTGGAAGAAAGCGGGCTGGTGCAGCAGGAAGACGTGCAGCAAGACGGCGGACCTGAGAAGCGCATCTACGCCCTCACCCCACGGGGTGAAACCGCCTTGCAGGAATGGTTCAACTCCGGGGTGGAGGCGACCTACCAGCGCGACGAGTTCTACATCAAGGTGATGCTCTCTCTGGCGAACGAGACGGTCGATCCGTACCGTGTCATCCAGGCGCAGCGCAACCGGCTGTTCCAGGAACTGCACGACCTCACCATGCAGCGCAACCAGCTGGACGGCAAGCGCGAAATGGCGCGCATCCTGCTGTACGATAAGGCCATCATGCACATCGAGGCCGATCTGCGCTGGGTAGATATGATCGAAGCGCGCCTGGACGATGTGCGCCGCCATCCCCCGCCGGCACCGGAGGTAAAACCGCGCGGCCGGCCGAAAGGCAGCTGAACCGTTGGCAGCTTTGAGACTCTATTTCGATTCGAACCTTTATTTTGGATAGGAACATTCCATGGGTAAATTTATAAAGATTTCCTGGCGAAACTTATGGCGCAACTGGCGGCGCACGATGATTGCCCTGGCGGCAATCTCGTTGGGCCTGCTCTTCCTGGTGTTTATGGACGGGGTGATCACCGGGTCGCGGGTCGCCATCTACGGCAACCTGATCAAGCTCCTGGGTGGCAACATCCAGGTGCACGCGCAGGGCTATTTTGAAAAATCCAAACGCACCCCGTTGATGCCCATTCCGGACGTGGAAAACGTGATCCGGACGGCGCAGAGCCAGCCGCAAGTGGTGGGCGTGGCCAGCCGGGTGGTTACCGGCGGCTTTATCAACAGCCGCGACATCTCCATGCCGGTGAAAATCAGCGGGATCGAGCCGGAAAAAGAGGCCCCGGTGGGTTTGATCGCCCAGCATGTCAGCGCCGGGCGCTACCTGCAGGCTTCCGATCAGGACAACATTTTGATCGGCAAGACGCTGGCCGACCGGCTGAACGTCAATGTGAATGACCGCCTGAGCCTGGTGGGGCGGGCCACCCACGAGCAGATGCGCACCCGCACGATGACGGTGGTGGGCATCTACGACGTCGGCTCGTCCGAAATTGAAAAAGCCGATATTTACATCACGCTGTCCGAGGCCCAGTCGCTCTATGATCTGGCAGGCCAGGCCACCGAAGTGGTCATCGCACTCAACAGCGTGGGCAACGAAGGTCCACTGGTGGATACCCTCAGCGCAGCCCTGCCGGGTTACGAGGTGGCTTCCTGGAAGGACCTTAACCCCGCCCTGGTCAACACCTATGCCCTGGGTGAGCAGGTGATCAATATCTTCGCGGTCATCGTGCTGGCTATCGCCGGGATCGGCATCCTCAACCTGATGCTGATGGCGGTCTTCGAACGCACCCGTGAAATTGGCTTGCTTTCGGCCCTGGGTCTCAAGCGGCTGCAGATCATGGGCCTGTTCCTGATGGAAGGCATGCTGATTGGCGCGATTGGCGCGGTGATTGGCTGCGGCCTGGGCGCCCTGCTGGTCACGCTCACCGGCCAGGTGGGTTTCGACCTGACATCCATGAATGGAGCCGGCCAGGCCACCGCGCTGATGGGCAACAAACTCTACCCGGCGATGGAGCTCGCCCCGCTGATTTCGCGTACCATCACCGTGATCATTATCGCCGCCCTGGCCTCGCTCTATCCGGCCTGGCAGGCCTCCAAACGCGAACCGGCCGAAGCCCTGCACTTTGTATAAAGATCATCTCGCGCCGGCTCAATGCCCTTGAGCGTTGAGCGCGGGATAAGGAGTCGCTATGTTTAGTTTATGGAAAATTGCAGTTCGAGACCTGCTGCGCAACCGGCGGCGCACCCTGCTGACCCTGCTGGCCGTGGTGATCGGCGTCACCTTGCTGATTTTTGTGGCCAGTTTTTACCAGGGCATCTACGACGGCTCGCTCGAAATGAGCATCCAGCTTCAGAGCAGCCATTTACAGGTGCGCGCGCCATCTTACGATGAAGACCGCGTCAGCCTGCAGTGGAAGGACCTGGTGGAGGCCCCGCAGAGCCTGGTTGCCCAGATGGAGGCGATCAAAGGGGTGAAAGCCGCCACGGCGGTGCTGTGGGCCAATGGGCTGCTGCTTTCGGGAGATGAATCGGTAGGGGTCAAAGTGAATGGCATCCAGCCCCAATCCGAAATCCTCACCCCCATTCGCCAATCGGTGGTGGACGGCGAAATGATCCAGGACGATGACCGCACGGGAATGATGATCGGTAAAAGCCTGGCGGACGAGCTCGGTCTGAGCGTGGGCCAGAGTGTGGTGCTGGTGGTCAATACCGCCGACCAGACCACCGACCAGGCATCCTTTGTCATTCGCGGGCTGTTTGATACCGGCGTGAAGCAATACGACGAATCGACCGTCTACCTGCCGCTGGCCAAAGCGCAGACCTTTAGCGCAGTGGGCGACCGGGTCAGCGCCATCCGTGTGCTGCTCGATCATAAGAATGACGCCGAGGCATTTGCCGCCACCTTCCGCGCCTCCGGGCTGACCGTGCTCACCTGGACGGATCTCAACGGGTTGTTGATGGGCTCGATCCAGGCCGGCACCGCCTTCATTCAAATCCTGTACCTGATCGTCCTGGGTGTGGTGGCGGTGGTAATTGCCAATACCCTGCTGATGTCGGTATTTGAACGCACTCACGAGATTGGCATCCTCAGCGCGCTGGGGATGAAGAGCCGCCAGATCCTCTCCATGTTCCTGCTGGAAGCCGGTGTGCTGGGAGCCGTAGGTGTGCTGGCCGGGTTGATTGTTGGCGGGGCGATCGTGATTTACTTCTCGCACGTCGGCATCGACCTGGGGCAAGAAGTCCTCGAAGCCAAGGCCTCCAATATGATCACCTATGGTCGGCTGCTCTACACCACCTTCTCGATCTCGCAGGCAGCTTACCTGTCGGTCTTCTCGCTGGTGCTGATCCTGATCGTGGCGTTATATCCGGCCCGGATTGCCTCGCGCATGGAGCCTGTCCAGGCGTTACACGGCGACTGATTTATTAAATTTTCGTTGAATGTAGGTGGAGGAACCACATGTCTGTCATAGAAGTGCAAGACGTCAAAAAAACGTTTAAGATTGGTGAAATCGATACCCAGGCGCTGCGTGGGGTGAGCGTATCCTTTGAAGCGGGTGAGTTTACCGCCCTGGTAGGGCCATCCGGTTCGGGCAAAACCACCCTGCTGCAGTTGATTGGCTGCCTGGATAAGCCCACCAGCGGCAAAGTGCTGATCAAAGGCGTGGATGCGACCCAATTAAATGCCAACCAGCGCGCTGATTTGCGCAAGGGCACCATTGGCTTTGTCTTCCAATTCTTCGCCCTGGTGCCGGGATTGAATGCGTACGAAAATGTTGAGCTGCCCATGCTGCTCAACGGGGTGAAAACCGCCGAGCGCAAAGAACGCGCCAACGAACTGCTGGCGGCGGTAGGGCTGGCCGGACGCGCCCATCACCGCCCCGATCAGCTCTCGGGTGGTGAACAACAGCGGGTAGCGGTGGCGCGAGCCCTGGCGGTGAACCCGGTGATGGTCCTGGCAGACGAGCCCACCGCTAATCTGGATACCGAAAACGGTAAACAGGTGATGGAGATCATGCAGCGCCTGAACCAGGAGACCGGGGTGACCTTCATTTTTGCCACCCACGATCCGCGCGTGGTCAATTATGCGCGCCGGGTGGTGCAACTGCGAGACGGCCTGGTGGCTGAAAATCATCAGGTTCCGGCATAACTTTTGTTCTTTGATTGAATGGGTGTTGTATGTTGACTCGGATTTTGATTTTATTCGCTTTACTCAGTATCGCGCTGGCCGGCTGCAGCGCAGGCACGCCGACTTCAATTCCTACCCTGGCTGTGCCCACTTCGTCTGCCGCCAGCGATCAAACTGGTTCCTCCGCGGGAGAGGTGACTGCTTCAGCCGAGATTGTCCCGGCGCAAACCGCCGACCTGAGCTTTGCAACCGCCGGCCAGGTGGGGAAAATTAACGCTGCCGAAGGGCAGCAGGTGCAGGCCGGCGAGGTGCTGGCCAGCCTGGAAAACCAGGAGCAGCTGGCCGCCTTGTTGGAGGCCAACCGCCAGTCTCTGGATAGCGCCCAGGCCATGCTCGACGACCTGGCCAACGGCGCGCCGCTGGCCCTGGCCGACGCGCAGCTGGCGGTGGTCAACGACCAGAAGCGCCTGGATGATGCCCAAAAATCGCTCAAGCAAAAGGACTTCCATCGCTGCGACCAGGACACCATCGATCTCTATTGGAGCCGCCTGCAGGATGCCGACAAGCTCTTGAAAGACCTGAAAGACGACAACGACAACTCCACCTTCCACAAGCAGCGGGTAGTGGACGCGGAGAGCGCCTATAATACCGCCAACGCCAATTACCTGTATTGTGTCAGCTACACCGATGAGGAGTTGGCCCAATCCAGCGCGGAACTGGCGGTAGCCCAGGCCAGCCTGACCCAGTCGCAGGCGCGCTTAGAGCGCCTTTCAGGCGCCAACGGGGTCGACCCGACCGAGTCTGCCCGCCTGACGGCAGCGGTGGCCAGCGCGCGCGCCAGCCTGGAAAGCGCGCAAATTGCCCTGGAGCGCGCAGCGCTCACCGCGCCCTTTGCCGGGACGGTGGTCAACGTGCCGGTTACCGCCGGCCAGGTGGTGAATGCCGGCCAGCCGGTGCTGACCCTGGCAGACCTGAGCACCTTGCTGGTAGAGACTACCGACCTGAGCGAGCGCGATATTAGCCGGGTGCAGGTAGGCCAGGCCGCGAAAGTGACGGTAGCCGCATTGGGTAAGGAATATTCAGGCAAGGTGGTGAAGATTGCCCAGCGCGCCAGCAAATTAGGTGGGGACGTAGTCTATAAGGCCACCATCCAGCTGGACGAGGCCCCGACCGGTCTGCTGTGGGGGATGAGCGCCACGGCGCGCATCGCTATGCCCTGAGCCATTTTTAAGAGTATGTCGCTATTTCTACCAAACCAGCCGGCTTTTTTGTACAATCCTCTTTATCAACATATGAGGAGGCGCAATCATGGTGCGGCTGGCAGGATATCATCACTTTCAGGGCAGGCATTGGGAAACAGGCTGCGTTTGTAATTATTACGCCTACCGCGGGGTCATTGCCCCGCATAGTGGGCAGCCATACAGCGAAGCCCTGCTGCTGGGGGTGAGCGGCGGGATCGTGATGGGTTATTTCTCGTTTGCCTATCGGGGCTACGACCCTCACGTGGCCATCCTGACGCGCAACACATTTGATCCATTAGATACCCTCTTGGAGCGGTTGGGGGTTGAGCAGGAAAACCTGCAAACCTCCAACCCCTCCCGCGGGTTGGCCAACCTGCTCAACACCCTGGACAGCGGATTGCCGGCCATCACCTGGGTGGACATCTTCAGCCTGCCGTATTTCCCCCTGCCCAACGATGACGACATGTACTTGATGGCTCCTGTGCTGGTCTATGCCTATGACCAGGAGCAGGATGCGGTGATGATCGCCGACCGCGCAAAGGTTGGGCTGCAGGTGACCTCCGCCCAGCTCGCCGCCGCGCGCGCCAGGGTCAAGAAAGACAAGTACCGTGTGCTGACCCTCGGCAGCCCGGATGCCGGCAAGCTGCCGGCGGCGGTCAGCAAAGGCATCTGGGATACCATCCGCCTGTATACCGACCAGCCCCCTAAAGGCTCGCGCGAAAATTTCGGCTTTGCCGCTTACCAGCGCTGGCGCAACCTGCTGCTCAACCCAAAACTACAAAATAGCTGGGCGCGCGTTTTTCCACCCGGGAGGGCCATGGTGGCTGGCCTGACCTCGGCGTACTTTTCTACCCTGGTCAACGGAGACGCAAATGGGGCGGAGCGCGGCAACTATGCCGACTTCCTGGACGAAGCTGCCCTGATCTTGAATAAGCCGGGGTTGAAGGAGGCGGCCGGGCAGTTTCGCGCGTGTGCGACGGCCTGGCTGGATTTGGGCGCCGCCCTGCTGCCGGATGAAATCGAGCCGTTTGGCCAGATGCGCCATTTGATGCTGCGGCGCAAAGAGCTGTTTTTGGAACAAGGCGGAGCTGCCGGTGAGCAAATCGCGCAGATCAATCTGCAGATTCGGACGATAAAAGCGGCGGCGGGGGCGGATTTTCCCCTCTCCCAGCCGCAGCTGGGCGCCTTCTTAGAGCGCCTGGCGGCCCAGATCATGGTGGTCCACGACCTGGAATGGGATGCAGTTCACCTTCTGCAGGCAGCTATGACGGCGTAGGCGGTGGTCATTCGTGGTGGCCGTCGACTTCTTCTTCTAAATTCACCAGGCAGAGTTCGCGGGCGCGTTGGATGCCGTTGTTGTCGGCGATCACCGTCAGCGTGTCGCCGGCCTGCAGCCGGGTGCTGCCGCGCGGGATGACCACTTCTTCTCCGCGGCGGATACTGGCGATGATCAGGTTTTCCGGCCAGCCAACGCTGGCGATGGTTTTTCCGTTCGCCGCGGAATTGGCCTCGAGGATCAATTCTTCTACCTCTGCATCGCCTTTGACCCGCGAGCGCAGCCGGTCGGGGAGTGAATCGGCGGCGACGAACCAGAACGGGCTGGTGGTATCCGCCAGCATGGTATCCACCTCGGTGACCAGGTGCTCGAAGACTTCCTCAGAGATAACCCCATCCCGGCGCATGCCCATTAATGAACTGCGCTGCGAGCGCAAAATTTCGCGGCGGGCGGTTTCGATCTCTTTGGCTTCGAGGGAGGGCTCATCCTGGAGGATCTCGCGCAGCGAATCAGACAGCAGCGCGTTCTGCTGCTGGAGTTTCGGCTGCATGGTCTGCCAGGTGTAAGTGGAGATCAAGCCCTCGCGGTAGCTGCGCCTTAAGTGCAGTTCCGAGGCGCGCAGCACGGCCAGGCGGGCGTGACGCTTCTCATATTCGATTTGGGATTGTTTGCGATTGATGATGCCCAAACTGCGGATAAGCGGGCGCAGGGTGGTGGCCTGCACCAGCAGGGTGAACAATACCACTCCAAAAGCCATCGTGCGCAGCAAGTAGCGGTCGTTGCCGATGGAAATGGGCAGGCTGAGGGCCAGCGCCAGGCTGAGCGCACCGCGCAGCCCGCCCCAGGCGATCACCTGCTGCCAGCGGAAGGGCACGGATTCGCCCATGCGCCTGGAGATCAGGCTTAACCCATAAATCACCAGGAAACGCGCCCCCAGCACGGCGCCGACGGCCCAGGCGATTGCCGGCCAGGATGCAAATAATACCGGCAGGTCAACCTCCAAACCGATGAGCAGGAAGACCAGCGAGTTCACCAGGAAGGTGATGTATTCCCAAAAGTTGAACAGCACGATGCGGGTGGTCGGGCTCATCCCCTGGGGGCCGAGGTTGCCGCAGATCAGCCCGGCGGCCACCACCGCCAGCACCCCGCTGAGGTGGAATTGTTCGGCGGTGAGGTAGGCGCTGTAAGCCAGCACGGTGGTGAGGGTGATCTCAATCAGGTAATCGTCAATGCGCGCGATCAGGCGGGAGATCAGCCAGCCCAACGCCAGCCCGATGCCAATCCCGCCGGCGGCTACATAAATAAAATTGATCACGCTTTGCACCGGGTCGAATTTTCCGGTGACGACGATGACCAGCATCAGGTTGAACAGCACCAGCGCGGTGCCGTCATTGAGCAGGCTTTCGCCTTCCACCAACACCGACAGGCGCTTAGGCACGCCCAGGGCGCGGAAAATGGAGATAACTGCCACCGGGTCGGTAGCGGCGATCAACGAGCCAAAGACGAGGGCCATCGGCAGGCTCAGCCCGGCGCCGAACGCCACCACCCCGCCCACCATCAGGGTGGTGATGATCACCCCCGGCACGGCGTAAAGCAAAATGACCGGCAGGTTGTGGCGCAGATCGTTATAGCGCAGGTGGAAAGCGGCTTCGAATACCAGCGGCGGGACAAATAAAGCCAGGATGAGCTCGGGGGTCAATTCAATTTTGAGGGTGGTCTGCGCGGTGAGCAGCAGGCCAACCAGGATCAACGCCACCGTGTAGGGGATCTGCAAGCGGCGGATGACAATTGCGACCAGGGACGCAATCAGCATCAGCTCGATAATCAACGTTTCGGTGCTTAAAATTGGGTTCATCGGTCCGCGCTGCTTTCGAAATGGATCGTCAGGAAAATTATAGCCGATGATTTTCTCGCTAAAAGCATAAAACTCACAAAATCACTTTCTTCCAGGGGGAATTTCAAAATATATTTGTTTTCATTTAAGCCGGATAATTCAAATCGCAGCAAAGAACATGATTCAAAAAAGCCGTTTCATCGATCCAAATCAGGGTCATTCGCTGGAGCGGTCGGTGCGGTGTTTTCCAAAACCATATACCTGGCTTACCGGCAAGACGAACATAAAGCCGGTGTGGGGGTCATCCAGGTCGCCGATCACCCCCTGGGCGGCGTCATGCAATTTATCCACCAATTCCTGGGTGTCCACCACGGAGAATATGGTGCGGTGCTGCACTTCTTCTCGCGCAAAAAGGTCATGAAGATTGGGCATGATCGGCAGGTCATCGCGCAGCCCGGCCCGCCGAACTCGACCTAACCCGGTGCTGGTCAGGATCGTTACGCCGGATACGCCGGCCTCTTCCCAGCCATCCAAAACACGCTGGCATTTTTCGATATCGTTGACCACCAAAATTACCATAAAGTTCATTCTGCGACTCCTTCTTTTGACCTGGGATCAACGGCTGGTAAGTTTGATCCGGATGAAAACAACATGCGCAAGAGCAGCGGGGTGAGGATGGTGGTCAAGATCACCACCCCTACCACGGCCGAAAAGATATCGGATTGGATAAAGCCTTCCGAAATCCCCACCGCCGCAACGATCAGGCCGACTTCGCCCCGCGACATCATGCCAACCCCAAGCTGCAGCGATTCTCGCCAGGAAAAGCCGCCCATGCGCCCGCCCCAGCCGGCCCCCACCACCTTGCCGATGATGGCTACAATCGTCATTGCCGCCAATAATACCAGGCTGCTCAAGGACAGTTCGCGCGCGTTGGCGGAAAGTCCGATGTTGATAAAGAATACCGGCACAAAGATGGGGTATGCAATCGTGGATATCCCCGTGTTAATTTTCTCTTTAACGAGGTCCGCCCGAACCATAACCCGGCTAAAAATGCCCCGGTAATAGTTGCCATGTGGCCGGCGGTCTCGGCCGACCAGGCATATACCAGGATTATCACAAAAACAAAGGCGATCAATCCGTGGCTGACCGGCAGGAGGTGGATTTTCTGGGTGATTTTGGGGAAGATCCACAGCCCAATGGCGGATGCAATCCCCAGATAGAGCACCATCTGCACAACTACGAGGATGATTCCCCAAAACCCACCGCCGGTCTCCGGGTTCGATACCGCGGTAAAAATGGCCAATCCAAGAATGACCAGGATATCATCAAAGACAGCCGCTCCCAGCAATCCCATCCCAACCCGGGTGCGAATGACCTTCAACTCCATCAGGGTTTGAGCAGATATACTCACGCTGGTTGCGGCCAGAATCAGCCCGACAAAAACGGCCGAGCCGAGATCCATCGAAAACAGCAGCCCGCAGCCTGCCCCCAGAACCAATGGGAAAATGACCCCCAGGGTGCCCGCCAACCCGGCGACCTTGCCGGAGTGGATCAAATCGGTCAGGTGCAGATCCAGCCCGGCCAGGAACATTAGCAGCAGCACCCCAATTTCAGCCAGTTCATGGATCACGCTGGAAAGATGCGGGTCTGAAAAATAAGGCAGGTGGAGAAAATCTATGATCGAAGGGCCCAGCAGGATGCCTACCACGAGCTCACCCAGAACAGCAGGTTGGCCGATGCGATAACTCAGGTATCCGCCGACTTTGGCAGCGGTGATGATGATTGCCAGACTAAGGGCTAATTGTAGAAAAGTGGTCATGCATCTTTTTCCCTAATTGTAAAAACAGCACTCCAAGCCCGATCCAACAGGATCCAGGATCGAAGCCCGAACGAGACGTTGGAGTTGATCGGTGATCTGGCGCGGCGCTGCCGCTCGGGTTCAAACCGGCTGCCGGGTCAGATCATATAATGGTACATCCGGTAAGATAAATGGCGGTTGGCTGTGCGCCAAATACAAGCTCAGGATGGATACAAAAAGTCGCACCCGGATGCGAGGCCATAGAAAGAAAATGCTCTCTCGATGTTAAGTCCTTGGAACCGCCCAGTCAGGCAATTTCCGTCAGCCCGTTTTAATTAGATGATTGATCCGTTTGATAGTTGCATCGCGACGACCAATATCGGTACAGGTTAAGCCTGGAAGATCATGCGTTTTCTGGCGACGGGATTGCAGCCGGGTGATGAGCTCAGGCGTCAGCAAGATGGCGTCTACCGGAAACATCCAGTAATTAGGTTAATTATAATGGTTTAAATGCCAGATGTATGCTTCCAAGGGAATCGAATGGTTTTCTCAAGAAAGCTAGGCAAATGCCAATTTGGATCCATTCTCCTCCGGCGACGGAGTTCAGAGAGGGAGTTTGAGGGTTTAGACGCCGTCTCACGGCGTCTAAACCCTCACATCTTTATTTCCCCGCCTCGCTTCGGGGAGGGGGCAGGGGGAGGGGCTTGTCTGACAACTTCTTGAGAACGCCATGGGGAATTCTGGCAGGCGTCTAAGGTCTTTGCCGAGGAAACGTAATTTACTGATCAGAGGGGATGGCTTCTGCCGGGGATGGTTTTGAGGCTGGAGATAAATTTTCGCATGTCTATCAGGCAGGTTTGGGTGGCGGACTGCAAATTTTCTAGCTGTGCCCGGATACGGGACGGATCGCGTTCCAACAGGATTTGCGCGGAGCGTGTGTTCAAAATAATACTGAAAAGTGTTTGTGAGACCGAATCGTGCAGTTCACGCGCGAGACGGTTGTGTTCCTCTATGGCGGTTAATTCTCGATCCACCTGGCCGGCATAGGTCTCCAGTTTTTGATGGGTCGCGTGCAAGGCTGCCAACATGGCCTGGCTTTGCCGGGCGGCAAGGGTAATCTCTTGATAAACGGTTACATAAGCGAAGAATATCAGGCAGCCTGCCATCGGCAGGAGCCCCTCGGCAAACCCGGCTATCCCGTGGGTCACGGTCATGCCTACTCCAATCGCCAGGATCATCGCACCGGCCCACATCTCGCGCATCCGCCCTTTAAACACCAGAGCGGTTTGATAGCATAAGGGGATAAAACAGGAGCAGCACAAAATTAAAATCGGGCCATAAAGAGAACAAGAGATAAGACCAGTGCAGATTGAAAAGCAAAATATACATGGCATAGGGGCATTTGGATGGTTAGACGCCAGATGATTCAAAGAGAACAGCGCCAGGAAGACCAATTCCAGCGCCAGATAAATAGGCAGCATCGGGCGGATTTTGAGTCATGAGATGGTGCGGGCGATTAGCCCGCAGACAGCAGGTACACCGCCGCAAGTTCAAAAGTGGTTGGTTCGACACGGTCGGTGGATGTGAATCGGGCTGGTTCCATGCTGAGATCCATGCAGGTTAATCGAGTTTGACCAATCCCTTTTTGATAGCGTAAATCGCCATCTGGGTGCGATCGGCCAGATCAAGCTTGTTGAGAATATTACTGATATGGGTTTTGACCGTTTTCTCGCTGATCTACCAGGACCCGTGCAATTTCGGCGTTGCTGAGCCCTTCTGCCACCTGGCGAATAACTTCCAATTCTCGTTCGGTCAGATTCTCGCCATGAGGTTTCGATGGCCGGATGCGCGCGCTGAGCGACCTGTTCCATCAGCTTTCGCGCGATATCCGGGGTGTAGCCGGGCTTCCCCCTGGTAGACGGCTCGCACCGCTTCCACCAACGCTTCCGGAGAAACATCCTTGAGCAGATAAGAGGACGCACCGGCTTGAATGGCGGGGAAAACCTTGTCGTCTTCGGTGAAGCTGGTCAGCGCAATCACTTTGCTCGCCCCACCCGAGGCCTTGATTTTTTGAATGGCGCTGATCCCGTCCATGTTCGGCATGACCAGGTCCATCAAGACGATGTCTGGAGCGAGACTGCGCACCAACTCCAGTGCTTCCATGCCGTCTCCTGCCTCGCCCACCACGCGGATCTCGTCCTGTAGTTCGAGAAAGAGGCGCAGGCCCTGGCGAACCACCTGGTGGTCATCGACAATTAAAACGCTAATCATCTGTGTGGTTTCCATCCTGCCGCCTTTCTCCTGAACCTGTCTTTTCGACGCGGATGCGCGTTCCTGCGCCGGGTGAGGTGCAGGTGGTCAAATTCCAACCAATTTCCTGGGCGCGCTCACCCATACTCCTCAGGCCAAACTTACCGCTGTTTTGAACTTTTTCCAGGTCAAAGCCTATGCCCTGGTCTTGCACCTCGATCCACATAGGCTCTTCGAGATGCAAGCGCACAAAGGCCTCAGTGGCTCTGGAATGCTTGATGACATTATTTATCGCTTCCTGGACAATGCGGAAGAGATTGAGGGTTTCTACCGGGCGTAAAACCTGATCGCCCTCGATCTGGAGATGGATGGTCAGGTTTTCTGGCAATCCACCGGCATCCAGGTGATGTTGGATGGCGGCGGCCAGCTCCTCATGCATGTCATTGTGCTGATCAAGTTCCGATATAAGCACCTGCAGCTCGGCCAGTGCGCTTTTCCCCAGCTGGTTTACACGCTCAAGCTGGGCTTCTACCCGCCCAAAATCTCGATCGATCAGCATGAGTGCGGACTGGGTGGTCAGGGTCATGCTGAATATGGTCTGGGTGACCGAATCATGCAGATCGCGCGCCAGTTTGTTCCGTTCGCGGGCAACCGCCAACTGTTCCATCCGAGCAGTGTATTCTTCCAGGCGGCGATTGGTTTCGCCCAATTCTTGCATCAGGGCCTGGTTTTTCTGGCGGGCCTGGATCGTACGCCGAACATTCCACGAGTAGGATGCGAGGAGAATATAACGCTGGTGTAAACCAGCAGCAGCGCAGCCGCTTGAAATGCTCCAACACTGGGGATAATCGGGAGAACTGTGGCGGGGACGAACAGCGCCAGAATGACTGCCCCGGTTCTGATCGAATAACGCTGCATGATCTGCATGCTCAAAATAGCAAAGAGCACCGCGAAGTAGTCCGGGTAGATTGGCATGAAGAGCAGGAGCAGGGTGACGGCCGTCTGCAGACTAAGATACAGCGGAAAATACCCGCGCCATTTTGCGGAGAGAACCTCCAGGCTGGCGAATAGGATTAGCCAAACCAGGAGCAGACCCATCCCTCTGAAAATTTCTACTCTGTTCCAATAAATCAACACAGTCCGCATGAAAGCCGCCCCATAGAGGAAAGCGGTGATCAGGTAATAGAACTTTTGATGGCTGCTTTGACCGGGAAGGTGCATATCCTGTTCGGAGCGGTCGATTTTTGCCACAGAATTTGTCTGCATTATTCTTGTTACAAATCAAATTGTGCCGAGAATGGAATATCTTTATTATAGCAACCCTCCGAAAAATCAAGATGGTATCGGGATAGAGGTCTTTAATGACTATTGAGCGAGATCTGGGCAGAGGACATACCCGGGGAGATCCGCACCATTGAAATGACCTTTAAAATCCTGGGCAATACGACTTGCGATGTAGATCGATGGCGACTTTTTCCCTGAGAAAATAATCCATCCTGGGCTGGGTGAATAATCCACTGTGCGCCGGATGAAATCGAAAAGCAAAACCGGTATCTTGATCGTGTGTTTACGTCCAAAACATGTCGACCGGAAGAATGAAAAGGAAACCGCCGTGCAGCCAATCAGGGTTTTGATCGTCGATGACACGCTTCAGGTGCGCCGTGACCTACGCCAACTGCTGCAATTGGTTGAGCGAATTGAGGTGATTGCTGAAGCGGCCAATGGGGTAGAAGCCATACAGCAGGCCGAGATTTACCGGCCGGACGTGATCCTGATGGATGTATCCATGCCGGTGCTGGATGGTTGCGCAGCGGTTCGCCAGATCAAGGCGCGCGGGCTGCCCTGCAAAGTGGTGATGTTGAGCATTCACGCCGGCGAGGAGCAGTGCGCGTTGGAGGCTGGGAGTGGACATCTTTCTGCAAAAGGGAGAAAGATTTGAAGTGTTGATCGATGCGATAGTTACGCCAAAAACCGGAATGGAATAAGTTTCATATTAACTGCGTTTGAAGTCGGATGATTTGAAAGGGAGAGAGCAATGAATATGTCATGGTCGAAGGGAAATGGGAAAAAGCCTGCGGCTGCCGGGCAAGACCAACCGCACAATCCACGCTTGATTGAACTGCGCCAGGTGCGCAAGGTTTACCCGAATGCCGCGGGGGGTTACACCGCGTTAAAAGGCATCGATCTGCAGATTAACCGGGGTGAATTTGTGGGGATCATCGGCAAATCGGGCAGCGGCAAATCCACGCTGATGAATATGATCACCGGGATTGACCGGCCAACCTCGGGGGAAGTGCTGGTGGGCGACACCGCCGTGCATACCTTGAGTGAAAACCAGATCGGCCCGCTGGCGGGGGCGAAACCTGGGGATCGTCTTTCAGTTTTTCCAGCTTCTGCCCAACGCTGTCGGTCATGGAGAACGTGATGCTGCCCATGGATTTCTGCGCAGCCTATCCACCTGCGTGAACGCCGCAGGCCGGGCGCTGCATTTGCTCGAGATGGTAGATATGGCTGCCCAGGCTTACAAGCTGCCATCGGCCGCTTTCCGGCGGTCAGCAGCAGCGCGTGGCGATTGCCCGTGCGCTGGCCAATGATCCTCCGCTGGTGATCGCGGATGAGCCTACCGGAAACCTGGATTCCAAAACGGCGGATCTGGTCTTCCGTTGTTCGAGGCAGCTGGTTGCCGAGAACAAAACCATCGTGATGGTCACCCATGACAGCAGCCTGGCACGCCGGGTTGCGCGCACGGTGATTATCGCGGATGGAGAAATGGTCGAGTTCGCAAGAGGGACAAGATGGGCAGGCGGTGATGCTGCCGGCCGAAACTGAGGTGCTGTGATGATGCCTGCACGCTGGAAAAAAGTATTCATGGATTTATCGGGCAATAAAGCCCGCACGATCCTGGCCGTGCTGTCCATCGCGGTGGGGGTATTTGCGGTGGGTGTGGTGGTCAGCTCCTTTGCAATTGTGAAGCAGGATATGGCTGCGGATTATTCCTCAGCCAACCCACATTCGGCGCGGATTTTCACCGATGATTTTGGCGATGAGCTGCTGACGGACCTGTCCCAAACCCCCGGGGTCACCGCGGTGGAAGGACGGACGGAGATTTCGGTGAATATCGCCGGTTCGGATGGCAAACAACACCAGGTCACCGTCACCAGCATCCCCGCCCTGGACCAGATCCGCGTGGATAAGCTGGTCTTCGAACAGGGGGTGAGTGAGTTGGGAGCGCACGAATTGTTTCTGGAGCGCCAGGGAGCGGCGGGGTTAGGCCTGGCTCCGGGCGATATGGTCGAGGTGCAGTTGAGCGACGGCCAGGTGCGCAGTCTCAAGCTGGTGGGCACTGTGCATGATGTGCACGCCAACCCATACGCGTTCACCGGTCGGACGGGCGGTTATGTGACGGCCGCGACGATGGAATGGCTGGGCGGTTCGGGGCAATACCAGTTTGTGCTTTTTACCAAAAGCGGTTCGCAAACCGATCCGGAAGACATTCGCGCGGCTGCCGAACGGCTGTCCACCAGGATCCGTATGAGCGGGCGTGAGGTCTACAATATCAATATTAACAACCCGGGGCAGCATCCGGCGCAATCCATCATCGATGCCGTGCTGGCATTAATGAGCACGCTGGCGGTGCTGTCGGTTTTCCTGAGCGTTTTTCTGGTGCTCAATACCGTATCGGCGCTGATGGGCCAGCAAATTCGCCAGATTGGGGTGATGAAGGCGGTGGGCGCCACCACGGGCCAAATGATGGTGATGTTTCTGGCACTGGTGCTGGCGTTTGGCATACTGGCGCTGGTTATCGCCATCCCGCTGGCTGCGCTGGCATCCTTTGGGCTGACCCGCTGGTTGGTGGGTATGCTCAATGCTACCCCATCGCCTTTTGGCATTCCTCCGCTTTCCCTGGGGCTGCAGCTGTTCATCGGCCTGGTTATCCGCTGTTGGGCGCGCTGTTCCCGGTATTGGGTGGGGCGCGAATGACGGTCAAAGAAGCCATCAGCAATTATGGGCTGACCACATCCGGCGAGCGCAGCCTGTTTGACCGCATGCCGGAATCGATCCGTGGGCTGCCGCGCCCGCTGCTGCTTTCGCTGCGTAATACCTTTCGCCGCAAAGGGCGCCTGATTCTGACGCTGCTGACCCTGATCCTGGCGGGCGCCATTTTCATCGCGGTGTTCAGCGTGCGAGAATCGATGTATCGTGAGTTTGACCAGGCTTTCGGATATTACCAGGCGGATGTCAACGCGGAATTTGCAGAGCAATACTCCCTGACCGACCTGACCGGGATGCTCAAGCATGTGGACGGGGTGACCGCGGTCGAGGGCTGGGGAACTGCCATGGTCAACATCCTGAAGCCGGATGCGGTAAACAGCGACCAGGTCATCCTCTACACGCCTCCGGCCAACACAAAACTGATCACCCCGGTGGTTACCGCTGGGCGCTGGCTGCGAGCCGGATGACACCAATGCCATGCTTGTCGATAATCACTTTATCCAGCTTCGCCCGGATGTCCAGGTGGGCAGCGTCATCCAGGTGTCGCCTTGCCAAACAAAACTATCCCTTCACCGTGGTGGGCATCTTCCGCATCGCCGGTGATCCGCCCAACCCATTTACTTATGCCAATCTTGAGTATATCTCGACGCTGACCAACACGGTTGGGCAGGTTTCCAGCCTGCGGGTGGTGACCGATACCCACGATCCGCAGCGCCAGATCCAGGTTTTAGATGCGCTGCAGGCACGCTTCAAGGAAAACGGCGTGCAGGTTTCGCTGCAGATCGGCAGTGACAGCGTGATTAAAAAGCGTGCACAGACAAACCTGTTGGTTTACCTGCTGATGTTTATGGCCGTCTTGATTGCGATGGTGGGTGGATTGGGCCTGACCGGGATGATGAGTATGAATGTCCTGGAGCGCACCCGTGAAATTGGGGTGATGCGCTCGATTGGCGCAGAAAACGGGGCGATCTTCCAGCTGGTGGTGGTGGAAGGCATGCTGGTTGGGCTGATCAGCTGGGCGCTGAGCGTTCTGGCGGCTATACCCATAACGCACCTGTTGGATAACCGCCTGGGCTCCTCTCTGTTGACCATACCGCTGGTTTACCAGCTGTCGCTACAGGGAGCGGCGCTTTGGCTGGGGGTGGTGCTGGTACTCTCGGTGCTGTCCTGTGTCTTCCCAGCTCGCAACGCCGTACGCTTGACTGTGCGTGATGTGCTGGCTTATGAGTAAAAAGGAAGACAGCTCCTATACAGGCTTTGAAACGATTTGAAACGTAAAGGAACTCATCTCATGAACGATACCGCAGCGATTTTAATCGAGACGAAGTCGGATGCCGGAACCTTGAAACCGATGGGATTGGGTATATCCCTGCTGCTGTTCGGCATGCCGGCGGCAGCCCTGGTGCTTAGCATCTACCGGCTGTGGCCGGCGCTGATGGATGCCGGTATGTCCAGAGCCGGCGCGTACGTACTCTCATTGAAGTCTGGTCAACGCGGGTCTGATGACCGCGGCGATAGTGGGCTACCTGCTGGAAGGCAATCCTTTGAACTGGGCGGCCTTCTGTACGCGGATGCGTCTGAACCCAATGACCTGGCCGCATGTGGGGATGGTCACTGCTGGCCACCCTGGTCTTTGGCGGGCTGGCGCTGTTGATCAATGCATTGGCGGTGATGATCTACAATGCACTGCATTTCAGCATGCCCGATTTATCCGCCGGGGCGATGACAGCCTGGATGTATATTGTCTTACTGTTCTTCAATATAGCCGGTGAGGAATTGTGGTGGCGCGGTTACATCCTACCCCGCCAGGAACTGGTGTATGGCAAGTCCACCTGGGCGCTTCACGGGGTGCTGTGGGCCTGGTTCCACATATTTAAATGGTGGGCGGCGCCGTTTATGATGGTCACCTGCCTGATTATCCCATTCGTCGCCCAGCGCACGCGCAATACCTGGCCGGGGATGATCAATCATCTGGCGATCAATGGGATCGGTCTGATTTTGGCGGCCTTATCCTAAATTAATGCGATAATGAAGTTGCACAGGGTTCTGGATTTTCATCTTTCGTTTGGGATCATCAGAGAAAGAGGGTCACATGGACAATTCATCCGATCC
Organism: uncultured Chloroflexia bacterium; assembly: GCA_963752685.1. GTDB lineage: Bacteria > Chloroflexota > Anaerolineae > Anaerolineales > Anaerolineaceae > Anaerolinea. The sequence goes on from CAVVZR010000004.1 coordinate 74,664, forward strand.
AAATAACTCGGCTCCACAAGGAGAGCGGCCGCCGGCCGTAGACCGCTTTGAGGAGCGCCAACGCCGGCGTGAAGAGCGCCGCGCCGCCCGCATGGACCGGCCCGGCGGCGGTTTGATCGGCGGGGCGGTGCTGCTGGTCGTGGGGGTGGTGCTGCTGGCGCAGAACTTTGGCATCAATACGCTCAACAACTGGTGGGCGCTGTTTATCCTCATCCCGGCTGTCGGCGCTTTGGGTAACGCCTGGCGGGCTTACCAGGCCGCCGATGGCCGGCTGACCGCCGGCGCGCGCGGTTCGTTGATCGGTGGGCTGGTGCTGTTGATGGTCACCGCGGTATTTCTGTTCAACCTGAATTGGGGGCTGCTGGGGCCGGTGGTGATTATCCTGGCGGGGGTCGGGCTGCTGCTCAACACCATGCTGCCCGCATAAGCCGGGCGCTCCAACTCGGCTGAAGCCATAGACCGGTGTAGACGGCCAGCGGATCGAGCATCCCTGGCCGGTTTTTGATTCTATGCAATTCTATGCGCGGCAGGAGAAGCAGGGTGTGTCAGTGGAAAACTGCAACGTTGGGAACGATAAATGGGAATTGACAACCGGTTTAAGCGTTATACAATACAATTAATATCCATTTTATAGTAATTCAATAAGCTTCTGGAGGGCTTAACGAATGGATCAAAATCCCGATTTGACCAAATACGAGGATATTCCATGCTGCCCGGATTTGAAGACCACACCCACCTGCGATGTGATCGATTTCCGCCGGCACCTGGTATTCCCGACCAGCGTCCGCAACGAGGCGGGGCAGATTGTGCAGGTGGAGGTCATCCTGCATACGCGCTTCACGCGCTGCCCGGGTCCGCTGGCGCTGGGTGACATTGTATACACCACCACCCTGTTGCCCGGCGAAAAGGTGCGCCTGGCCACCACCGACCGGCGCAGCCGGTTCAGCTTCGACAGCGAATCCAAGTTGAGCTATCGCAGCGAACAGATCTCCGAAGACCAATACCGCATGCGCTCACTGCGCTCCTTTATGGCGGACGAAAACGTCCAGGACCGCGGCGAAGACAACTACTCCGAGCAGGGCAAATGGGACTTCCACGGCGACGCCAGCGGCTCGCTGGGCTTCCTCTCCGCCAGCGCCAGCACCAATGCCAAGGGCAGCCACAGCGCATCTTCCACCCGCGATTACCTGCACGAGCACCGCGCCCATGCCGAAATGTCCGATAACCAGTCGGTGGAGGCCACCCGCAAGGCTCATTCGATTTCCGTCGGCGAGGTCTCCTCGCGCACCCACTCGGAAGGCGAATCGGAAGACCACTTTGAGTCTTCCTCGCGCGAATTCAGCAACCCCAACCGCTGCCATGCGGTCACCTTCCTGTTCTACCGCATCAACAAGACCGAGACGATCAAGTTCGAGCTGGTGCTGATCGAACGGCGGGTGCTCGACCCGGTCGCACCCATGCCGGTGCCCGCCAATCCCTTCCGCGGGTTGGGAAGTGTGGCGTCCCTGCCACAGGAAGTTCCCGCCACCAGCGGTCAGCGCGAGAAGGTGGAAGTGGCGGCCATTGCCAGCGAGGCGCGGATGCGCGCCCAGGCCGGCGTGGGGTCCGGATCGCCGCAGTTGGCCGGCTCGCGGCTGAACGCATTCAACCCGGCCGCGGCGGCTGCGGCCGCCGTGGGCACCCAGCAGCCGCTCTCGGACGCGCTGCGCACCAAGGCGCTGGCCGAAGTGGATGCCGCCCTGGTGCGCCAGGGCCTGGTCGATAAGGCTAACGGGCTGGTCGCCAAGGCGATTCAGGAGGAGATCAATTACACCCGCGAGACCTCCATCCCCACCGCCGGGGTAATCGTCAAGAGCTGCCTGGATGACTGCAACATCTGCGAAGATGAGGTGCAGCGCAAGGAGAAGCTGGAACTCGACCGCCTGGAGCTGCAGAACCAACTGCTCGCCAAGCAAATCGAGCTGTTGGAAAAATCACAGGAATACCGCTGCTGCCCGGTGGAGGAAGAGGAAGGTTCCGGGTAAGCGGCATGTACTGCCGCGGGTAAACCCAAGGGCTGTGCGATGTTCCGCACAGCCCTTGTTGTTTGTCCGGGTCGAGGGTTTAGCTCCAGCCGAGTTCGTAAGCGTGGCGGTACATGGCGATCACGTTTTCGGGCGGGGTGACCGGCTGAATGTTGTGGCAGGGCGCCAGGATATAGCCCCCGCCCTCGCCCAGGATGCGCAGATTGTCTTCCACCTCGCGCTGAACTTCGGCGGTCGTGCCAAACGGCAGGGTGTACTGGTTGTCCATCGCCCCGTGGAAGATCAACTGCTTGCCGAAATCGGCCTTGAGGCCTTCGCGTTCCATGCCTTTGCAGCGCCATTGGATGGGGTTGAGCGCATCGATGCCCGCCTCGATCATTTCCGGCAGGATCGCCCGGCAGCTGCCGTCGTTGTGGTGGAAAACGAATGCACCGGCCTGGTGGGCCAGCTCGATGATTTTCTGCATGCGCGGCAGCAGGAAGGTGCGGATGTGTTTCTTTGAAAACATCAGGTTGTCCTGCCCGCCCATATCTTCGGCCACATAACTGAGGGTGACCTGACCGGGGATAGCCTCATAGATGCGCTGGCTGTTGACGTACGCCAGGTGAAATAACTGGTCCAGGCAATAATGAACGATCTCGGGGTATTCCACCAGGTCCATCAGTGCCTGCTGTTGGCCGCGCAGGTTCTTATAAATGAGGAAGGGTTCGCTGCCGCCGCCCTGGATGGGGTACTGCTCCCAACCCGCGATCTGGCTGGGGATGACGCGATAGTCAAACCAATCCGGAGAGGGCCAATGGTAGTTGGCCTGGATCTCCTCGACGGAGGTGTAGTTGGCCAGCGGGTTGGTGACCACCTCGCTATACTCCCCGCTGCCGTAATCCACGCTGCGGTAGGTGCAGCCGAACATATCGGTGTTGGCCGGCAGGGCGGGGCCGGTGTAATTGGGCCCAACGTGGATGACAAAATCAACCTTCATCCGCTGTAAGGCTTCAACCAGCGCCCTGCGGGCGTGGTTGGGGCGCTGCGGGTCGCGCCCGGGGCGGTTGAGCTCGGTCACCAGGCGCCTGTGGCTCAGGCGGCTCAAGCCCATATGGCGGATCAGCCGCGCGCTGAATTCGGGTGTGGTCCAGAAATCCATCGGGACGCGGTCTGGCTGCTGGCGGGTGAGGACGGCCTGCCAGCGCTCGCGGGGGGTCATGGTTTCACGTGGCATGGGGGGGAACTCCTGCTGCCAGTATATATGAAATCCAGGCGGTGGACAAACAACCCGGGGGGTTATTTATCCACCGCCTGGTGGTTGCATTGAGTTTGGTACGCGCCGGGCTTTATTTGGCCTGGTTGCGGGTGATCACGTCGAAGATGACGGCCACGGCCAGCACGGCGCCGCTGACGATGTACTGGTAGGAAATGTCGATGCCCATCAGGTTCATCCCGCTGGTCAGCGAAGTCATCACCAGCGCGCCGATGATCGAGCCGACCACTTTGCCCACCCCGCCCGCGGCCGAGACGCCGCCCACGTAGGCCGCCGCGATCGCGTCCAGCTCAAACAGGGTGCCGGCGGTGGTGGTGGCCGATTGCAGGCGGGAGGTGAAAAGGATGCCCGACAGCGCCGAGAGCATGCCCATCGAGCCGAAGACCACGTAGGTGAGCTGTTTGACGCTGATGCCGCTCAACTCGGCCGCTTCAGGGTTGCCGCCGATGGCATAAATGTGCCTGCCCAGCACCGTCTTGGAGGTGATGAAGTCGTAGACCGCCACCACGATCAGCACCACCACCAGGGTCCAGGAGAGGCCGCGGTAACCGGCCAGCACCCAGGTGATGTAGCCGAAGAGCAGCGAGACGAACACCAGCTTGAGCACGAACATGTCGAAGGGCAGCACGTCAAAGTCGTAGGCCTGCTTCTTGCGGCGGTCGTTGATCTCATTGAGCACGAATACGACGATGGCAATCAAGCCGAGCAGCAGGGTGATTTTGTGGACGGTGGGCAAGAAGACCGTCTCGGGAATATCGGGGATAAAGCCGTTGCCGATGGCGTTAAAGGAGGCGTTGGGGATGATAATCGTGCCGGTGCCGGCGGTAACCAGCTGCAGCGCGCCGCGGTAGATCAGCCAGCCGGCCAGCGAGGCCACGAAGGAGGGGATTCTCATCTGCGCCACCAGGAAGGCGGTGACCATCCCGGCCATGACCCCCAGGGCCAGCACCAGCGGGATGACCGCGATGACCGGCAGCTTGAGCGGAACCAGGGCAATCGCGGCGACCGCGCCGAGAAAACCCGCCAAGAAGCCCACCGAAAGGTCGATATGGCGGATGACGATCACCAGCGTCATGCCGACGGCCAGCACGGCGATATAGCCGGTCTGGTTCAGCAGGTTGCTGATGTTGCGCGATGAAATAAAGATGCCTTTGGTCGTGACGGTGAAAATCGCCATGATCACGAACAGGGCGATATACATGCCATATTCGCGGATGTTCTGCCGCAGTACTTCTTTGCATATTGTTAAAAAACGTTCTGGCATTGTGGGCCTCCTCAATTCGTTGCCAATTGCATGATCTTTTCTTGGGTGGCTTCGTTCGATCGGCAGCTCGCCGGTGATTTTGCCGGAGGACACAATGTACACGCGGTCGCTCATCCCAGAATCTCGGGCAGTTCGGATGAGATCATGATGATGCTCATGCCTTCCTGCACCAGGCGGTTCATAATCGTGTAGATCTCATACTTGGCGCCGACGTCGATGCCGCGGGTGGGCTCGTCCAGGATCAGCATGTCGGGCTTGACAAACAGCCATTTGCCCAGGGAAACCTTCTGCTGGTTGCCGCCGCTCAGAGTTGGAGACCTTCTGCTCGACGCTGGGGGTCTTGATATTCAGCGAGGTCGCGGTATTCATTGGCCACCTTGACCTCGGCGTTGTCGTCGACAATCGCCGTTATTGGCGATTTCCTGCAGGTTGGCCAGGGTGATATTCTGCTTGACATCCTGGATCAGGATCAGGCCATCGCCTTTGCGATCTTCGGTGACATAGGCCACCCCTGCGTCGATCGCGTCTTGTGGCAGCTTGAAATTGCCGCTGCTTGCCTTTGACCCACAGCTCGCCGTTGAGTTGGTAGCCGTCCGGGTTGCCGAAAATGCTCAGGGCCAGTTCGGTGCGCCCGGAGCCCATCAGCCCGGCAAAGCCGACAATCTCGCCCTGCGCGCACATTGAAATTGATGTCTTTGAGGATGGCCCGGCCCAGGGTCGGGTCATAGGCGTTCCAGTTCTTGACTTCCAGCACGACATCGCCAAATTTTCGTTGCGACTCTCGCTGCGGGTAGATATTGTCGATCTCGCGCCCGACCATGTGCTTGATCAACACGTTTTCAGACACTTCGCCTTTGTGGGCATCCAGCGTGCAGATCGTCTTGCCGTCGCGCAAGCACAGTGACCGTATCGGCAATCGCGATCACTTCTTGCAGCTTGTGCGAGATCATGATCGCAGGTGACGCCCTGGTCTTGAGGTCGCGCAGCAGGCTCGAGCAGGTTTTCGCTGTCGTCTTCGTTCAGGGCGGCAGTCGGTTCATCCAGAATGAGCAGCTTGACATCCTTGCTGAGCGCCTTGGCAATCTCAACCAACTGCTGCTTGCCCACGCCCAGGTCTTTGACCTTGGTGGCCGGGTTGACATCCAGGCTGACCTTTTTGAGCATTTCGCCGGCGCGTTTGATGGTTTCGTTCCAGTCCACCAGCATGCCCTTGTGGATCTCGTTGCCCAGGAAGATGTTTTCGTAAACGGTCATTTCAGGGACCAGGGCCAACTCCTGGTAGATAATGGCGATGCCGGCCTTTTCGCTGTCACGGATCCCGCGAAAACTTCTGTATCTGTCCCACCGAAAAGAATTTCGTCCGCTGTAATCTGCCGTGCGGATAAACTCCGCTCAGCACCTTCATCAGGGTGGATTTGCCCGCGCCGTTTTCGCCAACCAGGCAGTGGATCTCGCCTTCGGCGACCGCAAAGCTGACGTTATTCAGCGCTTTTACCCGGGAAATTCCTTGGTGATATTTCTCATTTCGAGAACGGAGTATTCATCGCAGCTCCGCTCTTTCCAATGATAAAAGGCTACAGGGATAGTGACGGGGAATTTTCCATCACTATCCCTGTATATTATAGTCCTCGCTAAGGTTTAGCGGCAGACCGGTGAAGTCGGTGGCATTGTAGTAGCCGGAGTCGATCAGGGCGGATTGAACGTTGTCCTTATCGACGGTGACGACCGCCGACTGCTTGGCCGGGACATCGATCTTGCCGTTGTTGTAGGTGCCGGTGGCGGCCGGGGTCTCGCCCTTGAGCAGGGCGACGGCCGCGGTGATGGCATCCGTTGACCAGGGTGCGCACATCCTTGAACACGGTCATCGACTGCTTGCCGTCGATGATGTACTGGACGGAGGCCTTCTCCGCATCCTGACCGGTGATGAAGAAGCTGCGTGACGTCCTTGTCGGCCGCGAAGGCGTCGGCGATCGCGCGCGCGGTGCCGTCGTTCGGGGCCAGGATGAAGACATTGCCCTTGTCGGCCGCGTGCGTGGCGGTCAGGTTGGCTTCGGCCAGGTTCTTGGCGGTGTTGAAGTCCCAGTTGGTCGTGACCTGGCCGATGATCTTGGCCTCTCTCGTCGCGGGTCAGCGTCGGCCTTGTCCTGCAGCGGCGAGGGCTTCGCAGGAGTTCTTGATCACGAACGTGCCGTCGGCGATCTTGGGCTGGAGCACGCTCCAGGCGCCTTCGAAGAAGATGAAGGCGTTGTTGTCGGAGGCCGCGCCCGCGTAGAGGTACAGCGGGTTGCCCTTGGTGCCGCCGGCTTTGTCGATCAGGTACTGGCCCTGCTGCGCGCCCACCGCGATGCTGTCGAAGGTCACGTAGTAGTCGACCGCGTCGGTGTCGCGGATCAGGCGGTCATAGGAGATGACCTTGATGCCCGGCCTGCGCGAGCTTCTTCCGCCGCGGCGGCGGCAGCGTTGCCGTCCTGCGGGCAGATGATCAGGACTTTGATGCCCTTGGTGATCAGCGCTTCGACATTGGCCTTTTCCTTGGCGCGAATCACCCTGGCTGAAGAGAATTTCGACCGAGTAGCCGGCGGCTTTCGAGCGCTCCTTGAAGCGCGCCTCGTCCTGCGATCCAGCGCGGCTCATCCTTGGTCGGCAGCACGATGCCGACTGCCAGGCTGCCGGTGCGGGCAGCGCGGCGCGGCATGACTGCATCCAGGCCGGTGAAGTCGCTGGCCTTGTAGTAGCCGGAGTCGATCAGGGCGGACTTGGACGTTGTCCTTGTCACGGCGACGACCGGCAGACTGGCTTGGCCGGCACGTCGATCTTGCCGTTGTTGTAGGTGCCGGTGGTGGCCGGGGTCTCGCCCTTGAGCAGGGCGACGGCCGCGGTGATGGCATCCGTTGACCAGGGTGCGCACGTCCTTGAAGACCGTCATGGACTGCTTGCCGTCGATGATGTACTGGACCGAGGCCTTCTCAGCATCCTGACCGGTGATGACGTAGCTCTTGACGTCCTTGTCGGCCGCGAAGGCGTCGGCGATGGCGCGCGCGGTGCCGTCATTCGGGGCCAGGATGAAGACATTGCCCTTGTCGGCGGCCTGGTGGCGGTCAGGTTGGCTTCGGCCAGGTTCTTGGCGGTGTTGAAGTCCCAGTTGGTCGTGACCTGGCCGATGATCTTGGCCTCTCTCGTCGCGGGTGAGCGTCGGCCTTGGCCTGCAGCGCGACCGCTTCGGAGGAGTTCTTGATCACGAAGGTGCCGTCGGCGATCTTGGGCTGGAGCACACTCCAGGCGCCTTCGAAGAAGAGGAAGGCGTTGTTGTCGGAGGCGGCGCCGGCGTAGAGGTAGAGCGGGTTGCCCTTGGTGCCGGCGGCTTTGTCGATCAGGTACTGGCCCTGTCTGCGCGCCCACCGCGATGCTGTCGAAGGTCACGTAGTAGTCGACGGCGTCGGTGTCGCGGATCAGGCGGTCATAGGAGATGACCTTGATCGCCGGCCTGGCGAGCTTCTTCGCAGCCGCGGCGGCGGCAGCGTTGCCGTCCTGCGGGCAGATGATCAGGACTTTGATGCCCTTGGTGATCAGCGCTTCGACGTTGGCCTTTTCCTTGGCGGAGTCGCCCTGGCTGAAGAGAATCTCAACCGAGTAACCGGCGGCTTTGAGGGCGTCCTTGAAGCGGGTCTCGTCCTGGATCCAGCGCGGCTCATCCTTGGTCGGCAGTACAATGCCGACTGCCAGGGTGCTGCCCGCGGCTACGGTCGGCTCGGCGGCGGCGGCAGTCGGGGTGGCGGTGGCGGCAGGGGCGCAGGCCGACAATACCATGACAGCCATCATCACGACGGCCATCAAAGCAAAAAACGGACTCTTCTTATGCATTATCAATCCTCCTTAAGGATGATGGGGTAATTGGTTGCGAACACAACAGACGTGAAAGTGGATATTGGGTATCTTCCTTTCAACAGCTCTCCTTTCAAAGCGAGTGGGTGAAACAGAATGACCTGCATTTCACAAGATCGATCCGCCGGGAAACCGTCCAGGCCTGGCTGGCCGGCGGCATGCCTGAATGGGCAGTGGCTGTCGCCTGCAGGGGAAGGCTGGCTGGTATGTTTGCTGGAATGAAATGAGCTGGAAAGCGGCGGTAAACCGATCCGCACGCAGAGTTCACGGCTCATCGCGGCCTGATTGTCCTGTGATGCTGGTTCAGTATAACAATCTCAAAAGCGGCTTGCTTGACATTTTCCCCCGTTTGCTTAGGGGGATTTCCCCCATCGAGGGGCGATAGGTGGGCGCCCCAGGGCAGTTGGCCGTGGGGGCAGGCGGGTTATTCTTCTGAATCCGGGTCGGAACCAACCCGCGGGTGGGGAATTTCTACCTGCAGCATCGAGCCGCCTTCGGGTAGGCGCAGCATGCGGAAGCGCCCGGCCAGCAAGGTGACCCGCTCGCTGATCCCCACCAGCCCGTAATGGCCGCTGCGCGCCAGGGCAGCCAGGTCGAAGTCTTCGGCCAATCCTTCGCCATTATCGCGGATGGTGATCATCAACATGCGCGGCGAGGTGTGGCGCAGGCTGACCTGCACCTCGGTGGCGTGGGCGTGCCGCCAGACGTTATTGATGCCCTCCTGGACGATGCGGAAGATCGAAAGCTCGGTGGCTTCAGGCAGCCGGCCGAGGTTTTCGTCCAGGTCCAGGCTCACGTTGATCGCGGTGCGCGCGGACCAGTCGCGCACGTGGGATTTGATCGCGGCGCCCAGCCCCAGGCTGTCAATGGTCAGCGGGCGCAGGCTGCTGCAGATGATGCGCAGGTTTTCGACCAGCTCGCGGATGCCCTGGCGCACGTCCGGCAGGTCGTTGGCCAGCTGCGGCGAGGCGCCGATCGCCGTTTCCATTTCCTCCAGCTCATAATTGATGCTCAACAAATCCTGGATCACCTGGTCGTGCAGCTCGCGGGCAATAGCCTTGCGTTCCTCTTCGCGCTCGGAATGCAGGCGGCGGGTGGCTTCCAACAGGGTCAGGTTGGCCTGGTCCAGGGCCTGTACCTGCTCGGCCAGTTGTTCGGTGAATTGGCGGTTAAGGGTGGGTTCGGCTGCCAGATCCTTGCCTAAAAGCATCTGGTGGTAGCGCATCTTCTCGGCATGCTCGCGCAGGCGGTCGTAACTGTCGAAATCCCACACCGCGGGAGCGGGTTTTTGGCCGCTGCCCGTGCCCAACAGCAGGTTGACCACCGATTCGCGTGAGGTTTCGTCGGTGCGCAGATTGGCCACCAGGCGTCCCTGGTGCAGGACGATCACCCGGTCGGTGACGGCGAACAAATGGTCGAGGTCGTTGCTGCTGAATAAAACCGCCACCCCTTGCTGGCGCCAGTTTTGGATCAGGTTGAGCAGCCTTTGCTGGTTGGCGTAGCTGAGCAGCACGGTGGGCTCGTCGATGATGATCAGCTTGAAGGGGCGGGTGAGCACCCGCGCGATGGCGATCATTTGGCGCAGTTCGCCGGATAGGTTGGAGACTTTCTCTTGCAGCGAGGCTACCTGCAGGCCCAACTGGGCCAGGATCAGGTGGGCTTCGAGGTGCATGCGCGGGTGATCCAGCATTTTGAAAGGTCCCAACCAGACCGGCCAGCCGATTTCGTTGCCCAGGAAAATGTTGCTGACGATGTCGTAATGGTCATCCAGGGTGGGCTTTTGATGAATGACGCCGATCCCCAGCGCCTGGGCAGGAAAAGGCCAGGTCAGGACTTTGTTTTCGAAGAGGATGCTGCCTTCGTCGGGTTCGTATAAACCCGCCAACAGCATGGCCAGCACCGATTTCCCCGAGCCAATGCTGCCGGTGAGCCCGACGACTTCGCCGGGCTGGATATCAAAGCTGACCTGGCGGATAACCGGCAGGGTGCCAAAGGATTTGGATAAGCTGTCGACGCGCAGGAGAGGTGGCATGGTTTGACAGGCAGGGACTGGCGATCAGGGGCGGTCTGTTCCCGGGTCGGCCTGGCGGGCAGCCAGGCGGCAAACGCCCGGGAAAGGCGCTGTTTAAGTAGATTATACCCGCATTGCCCGCCGATGGCCGCCGGCGGCGATGTGGGGGGAATCCCCCAGGCTTGAGGGCTATGCGCGGGTGTTTTCTCTACAACCACTAAATTCTTCGGTGGTATAACTAATTCATGATCACCGATCGCATTTTACTGGCGGACGACCACGCCGTGGTGCGCGCCGGCATCCGCAAAACCATTGAAGAAATCCCGGGTCTCGAGGTGGTTGGCGAGGTGGAGAACGGCCCGCAGGTGCTGGCTATTTTGGAGCAGGGAGTGGTCGACTGCCTGCTGATTGATGTGGCCATGCCGGATTTTGAGCCGATTACCGCCATCCGCAAGATCAAAGCCCTCTACCCGGCCCTCAAAATCCTGGTGGTCAGCGCCTACGATGACGATATTTACGTCCAGGGTCTTTTAGGGGCGGGGGTCAACGGCTATCACATGAAAGACCAGCCGCTCAACGACCTCAAGCTGGCCGTGCAGCGGGTCTTGGCCGGCGAGCGCTGGATTTCAAGTTCGCTGATCGACAAGCTGATGGCCGCCCCGCAGAGCAGCGCCGCCGTGCCGGTGCTGACCAACCGCCAGCGCACTCTTCTCTACCTGCTCCAGCAGGGGTTTGACAACCAATCCATCGCCCAGGAAACCGGGCTGAGCGTAAAAACCATCGAGAACCACCTGACGCGGCTCTACCGCCAACTGGGTGTGCAGAGCCGGCTGGAAGCGGTCAATTTCATTCTGCGCTACCCACAGGTGCTGGGGACCCCCGGGCAGGATGCCGCCCAGAACGAGGTGCGCGCCGGGACCGGGCTGCAAAAGAACATGGCGATCCTGGTGGTGGATGACAATGCGCGCTACCGCAAGCAGCTGCAGCGTATGATTGGCAAATTGTGCCCGCGCGCCACCATCTACGAGGCGGTGGATATCCTGGAGGCGGTGCGCATCACCCAGCGGATCGAACTGCAGCTGGCTTTGATCGATGTGGTCCTGGGGGATGTGGATGGGATTACCTGCGCGCGGCGGATCAAGGCCATCCAGGCGCAGGTTCGCGTGGTCTTAATCAGTGCCTACCCTGACCGCGAGTTTCACCGCCAGGGGCTGCAGTCGGGCGCGGTGGCCTTCCTGGATAAAAAAGACCTGGATCTTTCTACCCTGCGCCAGGTGCTCGACGACGTCATCGCCTGAGCGCGGCGCGTACAACCCAACCCACCACAATTTATGCGATGGTTTCTGTTTCGCTGGCGCGGCGGCGCAGCTCGCTGTGCAGATCGTTGATGTCGCGCGGGACGAAATAGATGGCGCCGAAGAAGAAGATGAAGCACAGCACCCAGGCCGACAGGCAGATGATCAAGATGGAAGTCTGCAGCGAGGTGGCGTCCGCGATGCGCCCGGCGATGATCGGGGCGGTAGCGGCCCCGGCGTTTTCGATGAAACTCTCCAGCGCGTTGGCGGTGGAGCGTACCTCGGGCAGGCTGATGTCATACAGGGTGGAAAGCACGTTGGGCCCCGCAAAGGGGATGAACAGGGCGGTGACGATCAGCATGACGCCAAAAAGCAAGGGCTGATCGATGGGCACGTTGATGGTGAAATACATCAGCACCGCCCCGGTAATGACCCCGCCCGCGCTGACGATCATCCGTCCGCGTTTGGTGCGTTTGAACAGCCAGTCACCCAAAAAACCGCCCAACGGATAGCCGATGGCCATGGCCAGCACGGCAGGGGCCATGGTGAAGAGCATCGTGTCGGGGTCGTAGTGCCGCTCGATTTCCAGGTAGCCAAAAAAGGAATAGGTGATCACGTTCCAGGGGAAAACACCAAAGAAACCCTGGATGTAAATCATCAGCATGGATTTCTTTTTGACCAGGTCGCGGGCGACCTTCCAACTGAATTTGTATTTTCCCGTGTCGACGCCTTGCAGTTCTTCTTCACCTGAGCCGCGCGGGATTTCGGGCACGCCAAAGAAGATCACTACCGCCAGCAAAACCCCCAGCGAGCCGGTGATGTAAAACACCGCGCGCCAGCCCAGCACCCCTCCCAACATCAGCGCCAGCACCATCCCCACCAGGTAGCCCAGCGGGCCGGTGAGCTGCAGCAGCCCGTAGATCTTGCCGCGCATGCGCGGATGGAAATAGTCGGCAACCAGGCTGTATAAGCCGGGGTAGCTCGAAGTCGTCGATGCCGGTGGAGGCACGGGTAACCAGGAAAGCCCCGTAGGTGGGCGCGATGGCGCTGAGCCAGGTGGTGGCGCCCCAGATAAAGGAGGCCAGCGCCAGCAGGCGGGCGCGGTTGTATTTGTCGCTCAACCAGCCCCACAGTGGGTAAAGCATAAAGCCGACGATCAGCGCGCCGGAGTTGATCAGCCCCCACTGGGTGTAATTGATCTGGAAGGTGTCCATAATCGGCTTCATCAACGGGCCGATCAGCAGTTTATCGCTCTGGTGCAGCAGCAAGAAGAGGAAGAAGATCGCCATGATTCTCCAGCGGTAGCGAGATGGGCTGGCTTTGGTCAAGGGGGCAGCGGTCATGGCAATCCTCCGGTAAAGGGGTTCAGTTGATGCCAACAACGATCACCTGTTGGATCAGCTAAGTATATGCGCGAACCCCCGTAGCGGATAGGAATTTGAGATGCAGATATGACGGCCGTGGCGCGAGCGTACAAAGCCGGAGCGAACCCAAGGTCGCTCCGGCCTGTGCAGCAGATATCGGGTTATTTTTCTTAGGGCATGTCGATCGTCTGGGCCAGCTTTCTGCGGTTGATGAATACCAGCACGAGGATAACCAGCAGGATGGCGGCCACGGCGGCGATGATGTAGCTGAAATATTCAAAGAACAGGCTGATCAACGGCCCGCCAGAACGCACGACAAACACGCTGACCATGCCGCCTTCAAAATGCCCGGGGATATGGCAGGCGAGCTGGTAGCGGCCGGCTTCGGGTATGGTCCAGATAGCGGTGCGCGTTTCACCGGGCTGGACGTCCTCCACTTCGGTTTCCTCGCCCTCCATTTCGAGGGGCACGTCCACATCTCCGGCCTTTTCGAGCACGGCCTCATGCACGGTGGTGCCGTTATCTTCGAAGATAAAACGAATGGGAACCCCCGCCGGGAAATTCGTCCGCGACAACACCAGCTTGTATTCTTTCATCGTCACGTGCACGTCGATGGGTTGGTCAGTGGCCCGATTGAGGCGGATAAAGCCAACCAGGCCGGCCGCGACGATAACAACCAACAGTACATACAAAAACCGTTTCACACCACACCTCCGATAAGATCAGACAGTAAGAATAGGATGAAATAACTCGACGACAAAACGGCGAGGTCAGGGACAGGCAATGGATGATGTTGGCTGGAAGGTTCCGCAGGTCTGATCCGCCCTGGTGCGTCACCCGTTTTGTCGATCAGGACGCGGCGGTAAAACCAGCGTCTTAATCTGTATAAATACTATTCATAATAGAAGATTAAACAATGGTTAATTTCGGGTAGTTGGCGGAGATGGGTTGGATAGGTCCGGGTGCTGAAATGGATTAACCCCCCGTGCAAAAGAAAAGCTGCCAGGTTGACCGCCTGACAGCTGGATGAAGGCATATGGGATTGGGATGACAACCTTGCTCCGCCAGCGCAGGAGCGCAGCGGGGCGCAGGGTCGGCAGACCGGCCGCGGATGGGAGAAAACCTGCTCAGGCTAAGGCGGCCAGCTCGCTTTGCTCGGCCAGGTCCAGCACCCGCGCCAGGTCGAGCAGGATCACCAGGCGGTTATCCAATTTGACGATCCCGGTGATGAACAGGGTGTTGATGGTGGAGACCATGGGCGGAGGCGGTTCAATCGCCTGGTCCTGGGTGCGCAGCACTTCGGAAACACCATCCACGATCATGCCCACTTTGAGCTCATTGACCGTGGTCACGATAATGCGGGTGTTGTTGGTATATTCTTCGACCGGCAGGCCAAAGCGCTTGCGCAGGGTGATTACCGGTAGAACAAAACCACGCAGGTTGGTGACGCCTTCGACCACTGCCGGCGCCTGGGGGATGGCCGTGATGGGCTGCATTTTGATAATGCTTTCCACGCTGGCAATATCCACCCCATAATCTTCTCCAGCCAGATTAAAAACCACCAGTTGTTTTTCCATTGCATATCCTTTCAAAAGCGAACGATGTCTATTGGGTGATCCGCCCCACGGCGAACCCGATTGATCATGACCAGGTTTGTTCTCAAGTTATGTGCCGGCCGACCAGGGATGCGTAGATCAGGCGGAATTCTTTGATAATCTCCGCCTGGCGTTGGGCGATAAATTGGGTGATCGCCTGCTTGCCGTTGGCGTCCAGGTCGAGCTGCAGGCCAATGCGGTAGCGGTTATAAACCAGTTCGGGGATCACATTCTTGACCACCCCCTGGGCAGCGATTCTGACGATGCCGTCGTGGATCTCAACCGCTTTTTCGCGGTGGGGCTCGCGCTCCGCATCCGCGCCCAGGGATTGGATCCCGCGCAGGGCTTCGCGGCTGAAGCGGATTTCAGGTTCGAGGCCCGTCTGGCGCAGAGCGCTGGTGGTTCGCACCGGCTGCGCGGCGTCACTGCCCGTCCAGGGCAGTTCAAGGGTGACGCTGACCTGTGAGCCGGGTTTATACACGCTCGAGCGGTAATAGAATTTTTCCAGGTAGACGCTGACGCCGGTGGAGGATATGTCGCACAAGATGGCCATGACCGGCGAGGCCATGTTGGCCCCGCGCACCAGCGCCCAGACCGGGTTGTCTGACTCGACCCGCACCTGCGAGCGCATGCCGATGCCGCCATTGACATAGATCAGGTTGGTCAACTCGGCCTGTTCTTTTTCCGGGTGGATGGCGTATAACTGGCCGCGGATGGTGCCGGTGATGTCATCGCCCTGGATATAGCAGCCCTTTTCGAGCAGCAGGCAGGCAAACTGGTATTTGTTGCAGTGCACCGTGACCACCGGCGGGCTGACCGACACAATGGTGGCTTCGTACGAAATGGGCAAACCTTTATAGATATTCAAAAGTTTGATCGTGCCGTTTCGCCGGGATATGTCATCAAAGAGGGTGATTATGTCTTCTTCCAAAAATACCTCGCCGTTTGAGTGGTCTGAATACCTGTGACTCGGATGGGTTAAGCTGGCGGTTTATAAAGTAAATGGGGTCGGGTCGACGGCCTGCATGTTGTAGCGCACTTCGTAGTGCAGGTGGGGGCCGGTGGAGTTGCCGGTGTTGCCCGAAAGGCCCACCGTATCCCCGGCCGCGACCTGGTCGCCCAATTGAACCGGGATGCTGGAGAGATGCGCGTAGTAGGTGCGGTAAGGCCCGTTCTCGACGATGACCAGATTGCCGTAACCCTGGTCGTTCCACCCCGCATAGATGACTTTGCCATCCATGGTGCCGCGCACCGGGGTACCCACGGGCACGCCGAAATCGAAGGCCATATGCCCGCTGTGGGGGTATTGGGTGACCACCCCTCCCACCGGCCGGCCGGAGGGCGTGCTGGAATTTCCACTGCCGGGCAGAATCCTTCCCCCGCCAACGTTGGGATCGTTGGACACGGCCGTGCTGATCGAGGAAGTCGCCTGGGAGGATTCCTGGGTGCTCGAGGAGTCCTCGGTGGTGCGTTCGAGCAATTGCTCCATCAGCATCAGCATCAAGGGCATCAACATACTTTGCGGGTTAAAGCCTTCGCTGCTGTCGCTGGACGAGCCCGCGGACGCCATGGATAGCTGCAAAATCTGTTGAAAGGTCTGCTTGAGATCCAACGGGGCGCTGCTGGCGCTGCTGCTCGACGTGGAATTCACGTTCGAGGTCGGGACTGAACCGGTGATGGGTGCAAATGGGTTAATCATCACTTGGTACTATAACCAGCCGCAGGTAAATTATCAGTAAATCGCTCATAAACAACCTGTAAAAAGCTGCCGGTTTTCCCTTTTACATTATCTTTACGCATTCTTCAGAAAGCTTTTACTGATTTTCGCAGCACCCAAAGCTATAGTTACTGAGAACGAGACCAGAGATGGCAGATTTAGAGATAAGAGTAACTTCATGATGATGACCGTTCAGTCAGCCCCCACCACATCCGACCTGCGAGTTCGGAAAATAATCGCGCAGACCTACTTGAATGAGAACCGCATTCAGCAGGCCCTTGACCTGTTTGCGGGCATATTGCGTGATTATCCCGATGATCAGGAAGCCTTGATGGTCATGGGTAACCTCTACCTGGCCGGCGGCGACTGCGAGACTGCCGGGGTGCTCTACCGCCAGGCGCTGGAATACCGGCCCGGGAATGTGAGCATCCAGCGCCAGCTGGCCCTGGCCGAAGCCGAAGCCAGCGGTGGGCGGCCCGAAGCGCTGCCCACCGATCCGCAGGCTATCCTGCGCCTGCTGCAGCGCCTGACCGGCTCGCCCCAGGTGGTGGAAGAAGACGAACTGTGGGAGGCTGCCAGGCTGCTGGAGACGATCGTGCACAGCGAGCGCCCTTCGGAGCAGGTGGAACTGCACCTGGATAAGATAACCGCACTCCTGCCGGCGCTGATCGAGATCAATGAGCGCCAGGCACGCGCTGACGGCCGCCCCACCCTGGCCGACGGGCTGCACGAATTAAAGAAGAATATCTATTTGCAGATGGAACTAAGCCAGCAATCCGCGGATGCACCCGAACCCGCCGAAAGCGAACGGCCGGCCTTGATCCGCCAGGAACCCCGCTTCAACGGGCGAGTGATGTTGATCGGCGCGGAAGATGAGAGCGGTTCGAAGCGCATGGCGCACGCAAAACTCGGGCTGGAGGCGATCGGCATCCAGGTGCTGGCGGGTTCGAAATATTCGGCGGCGGATGATCCCCGCCCGGATGTGATGGTGATTGGCAATCCGCACGCCAACCCGAAATTACTGGAAAGCATGGCGGCGGCCGCCGCCGGGGGCATCCCCATTGTGGTGGATTTTAGCGATCACTTTGAGCTCATGCCGGTCAACCATCGCGATTACCCGGTGCTGGGGCTGGGCACGCTGGCACAGGCGCGTGCTTACAACACCAGCTTGCTGTTGGCCCATCACATCACGGTCAGCTCAGAGGTGCACGCGGCTTCATTAAATGATAACGGCTTTCCGGCTGCGGTTGTGCCCGACAGCTGGCAGGATAGCAACCCCTTTTGGACCAATAACCCGACCGCCCGCCATCACATCAACCTGGGCTGGTGCGCGTCGGTGGGGGATGTCAATGACCTGTTGCTGATCAAACGGGTGATCGTGCGCATCCTGCGGGAATTTGCCGATACGCAGATCATGGTCTCGGGCGATCCCCAGGCCTACCGTTTGTTTGACACCATCGCGGAAAACCGGCGCATCTTTATGCCGGCGGCCGCGGCCGAGGAATATCCCTACCAGTTAAGCCAGCTGGACGTGCTCCTGGTGCCGCTGCGCAACGATCCCTATCATTACGCCCTCTCTGACCGGGTGGTGATGGAAGCCGGCGCGCGCGGAATCCCATGGATTTCCTCCCCGGTGCAGGCCGTGGTCAACTGGCAGGCCGGCGGGCTGGTGGCTAACAGCCAGGATGAGTGGTATTTATACCTGCGAGAACTGGTGTCTAACGCCAGCGTGCGCGCTGAATTCGCCAAAGCGGGGATGACCGCGGCGCAAAATCGCCGGGCTGGTCAGATTGGGGAATATTGGATGAAGGCAATTACTCAAGCGGTGCAGCAGCAAAATTCGAAAACCGCTTAATTAAAGGATTTACCTTGATATTTGTTTTCGTTTATTCCAACCAACCTGCTGATAAATTCCGGGTGCATTTACGCGTGCGCAACACGGCGGAAGCCATCCAGCGCACCGGTATTCACCAGACCCGATTGGTCGATCTGGATTCATTTATTGCCAATACCCCTGAGGCGGCACGCATCTGCCATGAAGCCGATGTGATCGTCATTCACCGTTATTTGTTTGGGGTGGTGTTGGAAAAAGTGCAGTATTGGAAGGCGCGCGAAAAGAAAATTTTACTGGATTTTGACCAGCCGCTCGATTTGCTAACCCCGGAAATGCCGGAATACAATTTCTGGCAGGGTGAACCTGCGCCGGCGGTGTGTGGGCAGGCCGCGGATAACCGCCTGCCGCCTACCCCGGTCGACCAGTTTCGCATGGGGCTGCGCCTGCTGGATGCGGCCTGCGTGCCTTCGGCGCGCCTGGCCGATGATTGGTCTGAAAACATCCGCACCTTTAAGATCCCGGATTACATCAACACCGATCAATACCTGGTGATCCCACGCGAAGAAAGCCAGACGGTCAACCTGGGCGTAGATTGCAGCGGCATGACGGTGGAGATGCTCCAGGAGATTGGGATCATCTGCGCGCTCGACGAGGTCTGCCGGCAGTACGATCGCCTGCATATCTATCTGATGAACCTTTGCCTGCCCGCGGGCGCGGACATTCCCCTGCCTGAAGGCCGCTACTGCCTGGCTGATGATGTTTCGGTAGAGGGATGGCCGGGTTTCCTCTCAAAAATGGATGTCGGTTTACTGCCGGTGGCGGGCGGATATGCTTTGCGCAACAGTTGGCTGCGGGCAGTGGAGTTTATGGCCCTGAAAATCCCCTGGCTGGCCAGTGATCTGCCTCCCTACCGCGAGGTGGGCCGGTTTGGGTTGCTCGTGCCGCACGGCGAGCGCTACTGGCAAACAGCCCTGTTCGAGGTGCTGTCTAAATTGAACCATTACCGCGATGAAGCGGCTGGAGAACCCTTCCTGTTTGCACTCAGCCAGGATATCCAGGAGAATGTCGAAAAAATATTGTCAGCCTATATGGATGCATGAGCGGTGATGAAAGCACAGGGAAAGGCAATGGATAATACCAGAAAACCCAACATGCCAAATTTATCCATGGATGTGGACGAGGAGGAGTTTCAGGTTCGTCTGCCGGCCATGGTACATGTGCCGGGGGGTAGCTTTTTGGTAGGAACCAGCGACGAAGATATCCAGCACCTGCAGCTGCACGAATCGGATTGGGCCTATGAGTGGACGGATAATGACCTGTTCGAAGCCGAGCGTCCCCAGCATTCGCTGATCCTGGAGGCGTTTGAGATCGGACAATTCCCGGTCACCAACCAGGAATATAACTGCTTCATCAGCGAAACCGGATACCGCCTGCCGCGCGGCTGGGTCGGTTTTGCCTTTCCGGAAGGAATGGACACCCACCCGGTGGTGGGCGTCTCAAAGATTGATGCCGAAGCCTACTGCGACTGGCTGAATAAACGCACCGGCTCAACCTTCCGCCTGCCCTCGGAGGTGGAATGGGAACGGGCGGCGCGCAGCACCGACGGGCGGCTGTATCCCTGGGGAAACACTTTTGACCCGTGGCGCTGCAACACGGCCGAGAGCGCCAAGCGCGGCACCACCCCGGTGGGCTCCTATTCGCCCAGCGGCGACAGCTACCTGGGCGTGGCCGACATGGTGGGCAACGTTTGGGAGTGGACCGGTTCGATTTTCAGCCCATACCCATATGACCGCACGGATGGACGTGAAGCGCGTCAGCCCAAGACCCGCTATGTGATCCGCGGCGGTTCGTGGTATTACACGCGCAAACTGGCACGCTGTGCGGCGCGCGAAAGCATGTTCGAAGACCATCTCTCGCCGATCATCGGGTTCAGGCTGGCGCGCAGCATCGCCTAAAATTTTCAGCTAATTCGAGAATAACTCAGGGGGACGGGTTGGCGCCGGATCCTTTGCGGGTGGGGTCCGGCAAGATCACGGTGAATTTGGTGCCCTTGCCTACCTGGCTTTCCACCTGGATGGTGCCCTGGTGTTCTTTAATCACCCGCATGGAGACCGACAAACCCAGGCCGGTGCCCCGGCCGATGTTTTTGGTGGTAAAGAACGGCTCGAAAATCTTGATCAGATGGTCTTCCGGGATCCCCCGGCCGTTATCTTCAAAACTAACCCGAAACTCCGAGTTGGCGTAGCGCGAAACAATGGAGATCTGGCCGTGGGTGTGGTTGATCGCATCCATGCCATTCACAATCAGGTTGATCCAAACTCCCTGCAGGTGGTTGCGGCTGGCGAGGATCTCGGGGATGGTTTCATCCAGATCGAGGTTCACCACGATGGATTTATTGACAATCTCGTGGTTGACCAGGGAAAGCGCGCTCTTGATCGTTTCGTTGAGCGAAACATAATCAAATTCATACTTTTTCTCTTTGCGCGCGATGCCCAGCAAATTGCTGATCACCTGCGAGGCGCGGGTGCTGGCGGTTTCGATCAGGCTGAGGGATGCCTGGACGTCGGTATTGTCTCGCGGCAGTTCGCGCTTTAAGATTTGCGCATTGGCGATGATCGCGGCCAGGGGGTTATTGATTTCATGCGCCACCCCGGCAGCCATCTGGCCAACCGCCGCCAATTTCTCGGATTGGATCAAGTCTGTTTCGAGATTGCGTTTCTCGGTCACATCCTCTTCGAACATGATCACCTGGTGGGGCAGGTTGTTCATCTCCTGGATTGGGAACGCGGTGATCTCCCAATCGATGTATTTTTCCTGGTCCAGCCATTCCCTTTTTTCGCGCGAGGCCACCTGGCTGTTGTTGAAAACTTCGGCGGCGCGGCAGGCCGGGCAGGGGTCGTTGCGGTTGAACAACTGCTCGAAACATTTGCGCCCGACCATCACGTTGGGGCGCTTATTCACCCGGTTGCTGCGGCGGGTATTGATCGAGATCAGGGTGTAGTACTTGTCGATGATGTACACCGAGGCGGGGATGCTGTCGAAGAAGGTGCGCAGGGTGTTCCTGGAATTGAAAATCTCCCAGCGGCTGGCTTCCAGGTCGGCCACGAACAGCTTGAGGCTGGTGATCTGATTGCTGGTATCCATGGAGTTGGCCGTGATGGTGGTCATCAGTTTGACCAACTGCCTGGACAAGAAGGATTGGTCGGTGACTTTGGGGTTGATGATCAGAATGGCGCCGTAAACGCAATTGTTGGTGCCTACCGTGGTGCACTTTGCGTCGTTCACCACCAGGTCGGTCGATTTGATGATCCAATCCACCAGCTCGCTCGAGGCGCACATATCGTCCTCGTTGCAGGTTGGGCTCTGGCGCAGGTTATACAACTGTGAATCTTCCGGGATAATCGAGCGGCGTTCGATCCATTCTTCCCCGCTGCCCAGCTGCTTCTGGAGGATCAGGTTGGGGTTTTCGATGCCGTACAGCACCAAAATGACGTCTTCGGCCTGGTAGTAATCCCGCACGTGCTCCAACGTCATGCGTTGGATGCTGTTGATGTCCTGGTAGTTCTCTTGCTGCGCCGCCAGAAGTTTATTGAGAATTTCAATCTGGTCTTCGATTTCCGTCTGCCAGTGGATTTTCTTCCAGCCGGCCGCTCCGCGAGCAATGGCGTGAAGGAAATATTTCCACCGGCCGATTTCTTCCTGGCGGATTTCGGGCCCAAATACAAATAAACCGCCGTGGGTCTTGCCCTCAAAGCTCACCGGAAATGCCGCGGCAAGTTCGAGATAGGGCACGGCCGGATAAATTACCCCTCCCTGCAGGATGCCCTGGGCAATCTGGTTGAGCTGGCTGAAGGGATCGTCAAACTGGTTTTGGATGTGCAGGGGGATATTGCATTGGATCCAGTAGGTGTCATTAGGACGGTCGCCGGATTGATTGACTATAAATAAGGCCGCCTGTGAATACTGGAAAACATCCAGGGCCATGGCGACGGCCTGCTGGGCTTTTGCCGGAAACTGGGTGGCGTCGAATAATAGATCGTTGATTTTCTGGATGTGAAGCCAGTCATCTTTTACCGGGCCCATCGGCGGTTCGTCGAAAAGCATGAATGATTAACCCTCGTCAGCCAGTTGAATGGTATAGCCGAACCCAGGCACGGTGCGAATGAACTGCGGGTTGCGCGGTTCCTCTTCGATGCGCTCGCGCAAATTCTTGATATGCACCCGCACCAGGTCTGGGCTGCCTGCATCGCTGGGGTAATCCCAGACTTCGTCGAGTAAGCGGTTGGGGGTGAAAATTTCGCCGGGGTGGGTCATTAAGTGATAGAGCAAATCGTACTGCACCGGGGTCAGGCGGAATTTCGTATTGTTCGGCCCGCCGAATTCAAACGTGCGCGTGTTCAAGGTGTACTTGCCAATGGTGATCAAGCGGTTTTCGTCCGGCCTGGCGGCCTCTTTGGCAGGTGGAGGAGCCACTGCTTCCTGGGGTTGGCTGGCGGCTTTCATCTTGGAGGTGCGCCGCAAGATGGCCTTAATCCGCAGGAGCAGCTCATCCACGTTGAAGGGTTTGCCCAGGTAATCATCTGCGCCGGCGGAGAGCCCGGCAATGCGGTCTTCGTCGCGGGTTTTGGCGGTTAAGAACAAGATGGGCACCTCGGCCAGCAGCGGTTCGTGGCGCATTTCTTTACACACGGTATAACCGTCCATGCCTGGCATGATCACATCCAGGATCACCAGGTCCGGGACTTCGCGGTGGGCGGCCTGCAAGCCCTCCACGCCGCTGTTTGCAATGCGCACCCGGTATTCGGTGCCCCGTAAACAGCGTTCGATCGTTTTGGCGACGATTTCGTCGTCTTCAATTATGAGGATGCTCGCGGTCATTTGTATCGTTTCCTCCTGATAAGGAAATCTTGATCATGGTATCTTTGCCCTGCGGATAGAGGTTCACCGTGCCGTTGTTCTGACGGATAATTTCACGGCAGATGCTCAACTCCATCCCGGTGCTCCATTTGGAACTGGTCGGAACCAGATCAGGTTCGAAGAATTCGGCCCCTTCATCTTCGGTCAATTCAAAATTGGAGCAGACCAAGCTTACCACCAATCCTTCTGTATTTTCCCCAGCCTTTATTGTAATCGAAACATCCCTTTGTTTCTTCTCATTGCTCTTTTCAATAATGCCAAGCAGCAGGTTGAGCCACAGGTCTTCCAATTGGCGTAAATTGGCATAAATCACCAGGTCGCCGGGCACTTCGATCTGGACGCCGGCCAGTTCATCCAGCACCTGGGAGGAGCTCAGCAGCAAGGCTTTCTCGATCGAATCGCGGACGTTTACCTCCTGATGGGTTTCATCCAGCGAGGAGAATTTGAGCAGTTCGTCGACGATCTGCTGCACGCGCCAGCCGGCGCTCACAATGGCGTTGACCGATTCGCGACTGGGGTCGTCTTTGGGGATTTCTATGGAGAGGATTTGCGCGTCGGCGATGATGGTGGTCAGGGGGTTGTTGATCTGGTGGGCCATGCTGGTGGCCAGCTGGCCAATGGAAAGCAGGCGGTTGGCCTGCGCCAGGCGGTTATGCGCGGTGCTGATCTGGTTTTCCATCTCTTTGCGCTCGGTGATGTCGCGGCCTACCGCCTGATATTCCACCAGCACCTGGCTTTCATTGAAGATGGGCCGCACGATCCATTCCTGCCATTTTTCCGCTTCGGCGAGGTGCACTTTGAAGGTTATCTGGATGACATCCGCAGCTTGCCGGGTGGCTTGAATGGCTTCCTGGATGCGCTCAAGATCACTTTCAATCACCGGTTTCAGGAAGGTAGTTTGCAGCGCGTCCTTGCGGCTGATGTTGTAATAGCGGTGGAAAGCGGTGTTGGCGAAGGTCAGGGTGAAATCCGGCGAGAACCGGCAGATCATCTCGGTCTGGTGTTCGTCGACGATAGCCCGGTAGCGGGCCTCGCTGAGGCGCAGCTGCCGGTCGATTTCGCTCTGGATGAGGGCTTTCAAAATCACCTGGCGCAGGGTGGTGAGCATGTAGCTGTGCTCGCTTTCAATGCTCGAATTCCAGTGTTTCAGGCCAAAGAGCAGCACGCCGTAAATACTTTCCTGATAAATCAATGGGATGATCACCACCGAGTTGACCCCGGTTTTGGTCAGAAATTCAAGGCGCTGCCTGGATTTTTCCGGCAGAGAACGGATCGAAGGGATGGCCAGCTGCGGATGAGAGATCAGGTAACTACTTTGCCAGGGGAAATCCTCATTGGACAGATCGATCTCGAAGGATGGATTTTTCCAATCCATGTCCTCGATCGAAAGGCTGCTGGCTTTGGCAACCAGCTTGCGGTCCTCGCGGATGTAGATCATCCCCAGGCAGCTGTTGATAATCTCGGCGGCCTCGGATAGAGCTTTGGCGAGGAGCTCATCTTCATCAATGGATGTGGATATGCGGATCAGGTCGTTGGAGATCGAAGATAAGAAGCGCTCGGATTTGAGGCGCAGTTCTAATTTTTCTTCGGTCTGTTTTTGCTCGGTAATGTCTTCGCACACCCCAATGATGTCTTCAATCGCTTCGCTGTTGTCGCGGCTGAAGACCGCCTCACGGATCAACAACCAGCGCCAGGTGGAGTTTTCATTGGGACGAATGCGAAAATCGATGGTGCGCACTTTGCTGTCTGCGATGCTGCCCAGATTGTCCAGGTTGGTCTTGATCCTGGGGAGATCATCGGGGTGGATTTCGATGCCGGCCGGCGAGGACTGGGTAAAGATCCGTTCGACCGCCATGCTCAGGATGGCTTCCTGGTTGGGGATGATAAAGGTCACCTGGCCCTGTTTGAGATTAAAGAGAAAAACTATATTGGGGCTGGCTTCGAGGATGCGGTTGATCATGTACTGGTTTTGCACCAGGTCTTTGTGCTCTTGCTTGGCCGCGGTGATATCGCGGGTCACATCGATGTAGTGATTCACCGGCCCTTTGTCGCCCTGGGTGGTGAAGCGCGTGATCTTGGAGCTGACCCATACCTGCCCGTTCTGAACCAGCTGGCGTTCGGCGCGCGCGTCATCTTGAATGAATGAAATGGGCAGGGTGATGGGCGGATCGAACAGCGGGAAATATACCTCAGCCACCGGGCGGCCGAGCATTAAAGCCGATTCGGTATGGAAAATTTTCTCGGCAGACTGGTTCCAATAGGTGATGTTGCCCTGCGAGTCCCAAACGACCACCGCATCCTGAACGTTATTGAGGATGGTGGCCTGATATTGGGTGCGCAGCTGCGACTCGCGGAAATCGCGGCGTAGGGCGCGGTAGTGGCTGGCCTTTTCGATGATCCTGGGCAGGATATTAAAATCGAAATTGCCTTTGATCAGATAATCCAGCGCGCCAAACTGCATGGCTTTGACGGCCACTTCTTCGTTGCCCTGCCCGGTCATCATCACCGTGGGCAGCCCCAAATCCAGGTTCATCTGCCGTTCCAAAACGTCCAGCCCACTCGAGCCGGGCAGCTGGTAATCGAGGAACAAGATATCAAATTCCTTCTTGGTGACTTCCTGCCAGAGCTCATTGGCAGTCAGGACGTGCAAGACGTCGCAGCCGCAGATGATCGTCAGGTATTCTCCCAGCATTTCTCCGTAGGCGCGGTCATCGTCGCAGATAATCGCCTGGTACGAGCGGCTGCCGGAGGGCTGTGGAGAAGTTGACGGCTGGTTACTGTTCATCTTGGTTCCCATGCATCTATTCTATGGGGTTCCTGCCTGTAAGCCCTATTATAGTGGAAAGCCCGGCATTTTTTTAGACATTCTTTACCTTCCTTTCACGGACAATTTACTTTCCGGCCGTTTGGCATGTGCTAGATTTGTGCATGGATTAACCTGCTGTATCTACCTGAGGAGAAGACTGTGTTTTTAATCACGCGGCTTAACGGCTCGACTTTTTATCTGAATGCTGAATTGGTGCAATCGGTAGAACAGACCCCCGATACGGTCATTACCCTGACCAGCGAAAAGAAGTATGTGGTTCGCGAATCGGCGCAGCAGGTGGTGGATGAGATTGTTGCCTATCAGCAGCGGAAGCATGCGGCGTATTGCGGACCTGCGGCACAAGATACGTCAAAACAAAATGAAAACCAGGCGCAGGAGTAAATAATGGATCTCGCAACAATTATTGGATTGGCAGTGGGGCTGGTGGTCATCGTGATAGTGATGATCATGGACGGCGGTTCGCCCGCCGAGTTATTTGCACACCCTTCCGCCATTTTGCTGATTGTGGGTGGATCGTTGGCTGCCACCACGATTACGACCTCGGTGGCAAATGTGACCAAACTGCCGGTGCTGATCATGCAGGCTTTCACTACCTCACACCACGACGTGCAGGGGCTGATCGACAAGCTGGTCACCATGGCCGACAAAGCGCGTAAAGAAGGCCTGCTGGCATTGGAAGAAGAAAGCAAGACGATCGAAGATGAGTTCATGAAAAAAGGCGTGATGATGGTGGTGGACGGCATCGATGCCAGCCAGGTGCGCGCCATTTTGGAAACCACCATCGACCAGATGCGCCTTCGCCACCGCGCCGGTTTTGGCTTTTTTGCCGCAGCGGGTGGTTTTGCCCCTACCTTCGGTATTATCGGCACGGTCATGGGGCTGATCAGCGTTTTGAAACAGCTGGATGATCCGAGCTCGTTGGGTAAATCGATCGCTGCTGCCTTTTTGGCTACACTGTGGGGCTTGCTGATGTCGAACTTGATCTACCTGCCGATCAGCGCCAAGCTCAAGGCCAAAAGCGAACACGAATCCGAGCTGCGGTACATGATCATGGAAGGCATCTTATCCATCCAGGCTGGGGAAAACCCGCGGGTGGTGCGCGATAAATTGAGCTCTTACCTGCCGCCGGTCAAATCTAAGGCCGAAGGCGAAGAGAAGAAAGCCAATCAGAAGTCTGGTCGTCAGGCTTCACCTCAGGCGAACGCCTGAAAAGGATGGGGAGTTAAACCATGGGTCACGGTGGCGGTGAAGAAGGCGGAGAGAGCAGCGAGCGCTGGTTGGTCAGCTATGC
Source organism: uncultured Chloroflexia bacterium (assembly GCA_963752685.1). Classification (GTDB taxonomy): domain Bacteria; phylum Chloroflexota; class Anaerolineae; order Anaerolineales; family Anaerolineaceae; genus Anaerolinea. The sequence goes on from CAVVZR010000004.1 coordinate 101,940, forward strand.
GGATTTTATTACCCTGCTGATGGTGCTCTTTGTGGTGCTGTATTCGATGGGCAAAGTAGACATCGAAAAATACAAGCGCCTGGCCGACAGCATGCGCACAGCTTTTACCCTGGGCGGCGCGGCGACCGTGGTGGATGTCAAGATCAACCAGACCGGCGGGACGATGGAAGACGGCACCGCCAAACCGATTGTTGTCCCGGGCATCCCGGAAGGCCCTCCCCAATCTGCCGAGGTGGCCGGGCAGTTGACCGCCATGCTGGCGGAGAAGAACCTGGGTGGTGAGGTCAGCGTGCAAACCAATATCGAAGGCGTGTTGATTTCGCTCAGCGAGAAACTGGTCTTCGACCAGGGCAAGGCCGAGCTCTCGCCAACCGTCCTGCCGGTGCTGGATACCATCGTGGAGATGGTCGGCACGATTAACAACAGAATTCGCCTGATTGGTCACACCGATGACCAACAGCCGGTCGGCTCAGGTTACGCCTCCAATTGGGAGCTTTCGCTGGCGCGCGCCATGTTCGTCGGTGATTATTTGATGGATCACGGGGTGAACCCCGACCGCATCATGGTTTCCGGACGCGGTCCATACGACCCGGTGATGCCTAACGACACCAGCGAGCACCGTTCGATGAACGGGCGCGTGGATATCGTCATCGTTTATGAAGTTGAGAACAGTGTGCTCAACGACACGAAAATTAATATCACTCCGTAATTTATCTGGCAGGAGAAGGTCGTCCTATGTCAAAATTTTCCAGCATATTGAGCGTGGCAGCCAAAGTGGTGAGCATTTTCTTTATGCTCACCGTGGGCCTGGTTTCCATGGCATCCGCCTATATCATTTTTGCCCCCGATGAATACCCCAAGCCGTTCCGCTTGATGTATTCCTACGTCACCCCGACCCCGGAAGTGATCATGACGGCCACACCCGAACCGACCGTCGAACCGGTTAAAGCCGGCGAAGGGGTGATGTTCAACATGTCGACCAAAATCATCAACCTGGCCGACCCCACCGGGCGGAAATATATCCGCCTGACCGTGGTGCTCGAGTTTGATCCGAGCAGTCCAGAATACGATACGATGAAGGCAGAAGAGCGCACCGCGTATCTGACGACCTTCAACGATACGATTAATGCGCGCATGCCGATCATGGATGACGCGGTGATCTCACTGCTCTCGACCAAAACTTTCGAGGACTTGTATACCTCGGCAGGAAAAGAAGCCCTGCGCCAGGAAGTGATCCAAAGCATCGCCAGCCGCATGCCGGAATACCGGCTCATCTCGGTTTACTTTACAGAATTCGTGGTGCAGTAGCCCATGCTATCTCAGGCCGAAATTGACGCATTGCTCAACGGATCGATCGAGCTGGACGAAAAAGACAGTTCAGACAAGATCAATCTCGCTGATCTGATGAATACGGGCGGGGAGACGCCAAAGAAAGATCCCGGGCGTCCCAAGAATATCCAGAGCTACAACTTCTGGTCTCCCGACCGTTTTTCAAAAGAGCAGATGCGCGCCGTGGAACTGGTGCACGAGGATCTGGCCGAACGTCTGACCACCTCGATGCCCACTTTCCTGCGCACGAACGTGCGTCCGCGTCTGGTGCACACCGAACAAGGGCGTTTCCACGATTTCATCAAGGATTTCCCCGCCAATTCGCTGTTCCACCTGATCACCCTGGCGCCCTTACCCAGCCAGATGATTTTTACCCTCAGCCCCAACATCAGCCTGATTGTGCTGGAGCAGCGCCTGGGCGGCAAGGTGGAGAGCGACGTCTCCGAGCGCTCCTTAACCGATATCGATCAGGCCCTGCTGCGCGAACTGGTTGAGCATATGCTGGGGGATATCAAAGCCGCCTGGGGCAAACTGGTGACCATCGAGCCGATGCTCGAAGACAGCACTACCAACCAGCACTGGGTGCAGATGATGATGGGTAACGAGCGGGTGATGCTGCTGACCTTCGAAATCCTCATTTCGGGCGTCTCCGGCACGATGAGCCTGTTTATCCCCTTCACCACCCTCAAGCCGATTGCCGGTCTGCTCAACCCACACATTTGGATCACCGGTAAAAAAGAACAGCAGATCGACCCGGTGGTGCGGCAGACGGTGATGGGCAATCTGAACCAGGTGATCCTGCCCTTCACCGCGATCCTGGGCAAGGCCAATATGAAGATTGGTGACATTGTCAATCTGAAGGTCGGGGATGTCATCCCCCTGGATTGCGGGCCGGCAGACCATCTGACGGTGCTGGTGGCGAACAAACGCCAGTTTATCGGTAAGGTAGGAAAATCGAACCGCCATTATGCGGTACAGGTGATTGACGCCATCCACGAAAAAGGCATGGCGCCGGTTGAAAAGGCTAATTAATAATGAGCGAGAAGGTCGAAATGAGCGAAAAACCGATGAGTGTTGGAAAACCGGGCGAGAACGGCAATGCCGCCGCCGGAGCAGGCGATGCGCCGAATATGCATCTACTCATGGATATCAACCTGAGCATGACGGTAGAATTGGGCCGCACCCGGCTGCAGCTGCGCCAGGTGCTGGACTTGCAGCAGGGCTCGGTGGTGGAGCTTGACCGCCTGGCTGGCGATCCCGTGGATGTGTTCGTCAACGAGCGCTTATTTGCCCGAGGCGAGGTGATTGTGGTTGACGACAAATTCGGCGTGCGCATCACCGAGATTATCTCGGCGGAGTTATAGGGATCGTGAGCATGGCAACCCTCACTCAAATGATCAAACAGTGGATCGTGCGTTTCAAGAGCAAACCCAGCTGGAAGCCGGTTCTCTTTGCCCTGGCCGGGGTGATCAGCGTGGCGGCTGTGGCCGCCGGCGGGTCGCCGGCGGGCGAGGGCGGAGACGCGACCCTGTCATCGCCGTTCTTTATGCTGGGGGTGGCGGTCAAACTGGTTGGGGTGCTGCTGCTGATCATTGGCGGTGCGGTGCTGCTGCGCAAATGGCAGGGCAAAATGCCCGGCAGGATGAACCTGCGCCAGGTGACCGTGCTGGAAAGCGTGCGGCTTTCTCCGCGCCAGGCGCTGCACCTGGTGAAAGCCGGCGACCGTCAGCTGTTGATTGGCGCGACCGACCAGGGTATTGCCCTGATCAGTGTGGTTGAGCCGGCCCCGCAAGCGGCAGCTGAGGCGGCTCTCGTGCCGGTCGTCGAGGCGGAGAACGACTTCCCCGCGGTTTTACAAAACCTGACCGCGCGGCAGAGCCCCCTGGGCGCGCTCGAGCTGCACCAATCGTGAGGGACTTCATGAAAATTGCTTCGATCAACCCATCTCGGCAGGTGAAACAGCCCGCCGGTAAACTCCCCAGGGGACTGATCATCCTGGCGCTGCTGGTGATGGTTGGCCTGTTGAGCGCCGGCTGCGCCGCCGACCCCAACGTGTCGGCGCCCGGGGTAACCTTCAGCCTCACCCAGGATGGCAACCCGCAGCAGGTGACCAGCGGTGTGCAGCTGCTGGTGCTGCTGACCGTACTCAGCATTGCTCCGGCGATCCTTATTTTGGCGACCTCTTTTACCCGCATCGTCATCGTGCTCTCGATGCTGCGCAGCGCGATCGGCACCCCCTCCATCCCGCCCAACCAGGTGGTGATCGGGCTGGCCCTGCTGCTGACCTTTTTCATCATGGCCCCGGTGTATAAGCAGATCGATGAACAGGCGATCCAGCCGTATATCCGCGAGGAGATCGACCAGGACACCGCCTTCAAAAAGGCCGCCGAACCGATCCGCACTTTTATGTTCAAACAGGCGCGCGAAAAGGATATCCAGCTCTTTATGGATTTGAACCAGGAGCCGGCTCCGGCGACCCTCGAGGACATCCCCACTCTGTCCTTATTTCCGGCCTTTGTGATCAGCGAACTGCGCACGGCCTTTACCATGGGCTTCGTGATCTACATTCCTTTCCTGGTGATCGACCTGGTGGTGTCCAGCATCTTGCTCTCGATGGGGATGATGATGCTGCCGCCGTCGCTGGTCTCGCTGCCCTTCAAACTCTTATTGTTTGTAATGGTGGATGGTTGGTATTTGATCGTGCGCAGCCTGGTAGTGAGTTTTACGGGATAAACCAAAATGACAGAAGCTTTCGTACTTTCTCTCGCCCAGCGGGCCATTACCCTCACCCTGGTATTGGCCGGCCCATCCTTGTTGATCAGCCTGCTGGTGGGCAGTTTGATCAGCCTGGTTCAAGCTGCCACCCAGATCAACGAAGTCACCATGACCTTCATCCCCAAATTAATTGGGATCGTGGCGGTGATGGTGGTGCTGGGTTCATGGATGCTGCAGCAAATATTAATTTTCACCACAGACCTGTTCAATGGACTCCCGGGTTTGATCCATTAGCTGTGATGCTATTCCTGGATGAGGATCCTCTGAATGTTACCTGCTAAAGTGCAATCAATCATCGAGTCGGTGGACCAGCTGCGTCCCATGCCCTCCAGCGTGACACGCATCTTAAAGGAAATCGATTATCCCCAAACCGGAGCCGCGACCATCGCCGAATATGTGGGGCTGGATCAGGCGCTGGCGGCCCTGGTGCTGCAGGTGGCCAATTCCGCCGTCCTGGGCTACCGGCGCAACTGCGCTTCGATCAAAGAAGCCGTGATGCGCATCGGCTTCAAGCGGCTCAAATCGACCCTGATGCTGACCGGGGCTGCCCCGGGGATCCAGAAAAGCCTGATCGGTTACCGCCTGGGCGCGGGTGAATTGTGGAACCATTCACTGGCTACCGCCCTGGTGAGTGAGAAACTGGCCCGCGAGCTGGAGTATTTTGACCCGGAAGAAGCCTACGTGGCCGGTCTGCTTCACGATATTGGCAAACTGCTCCTCGACCAATACGTGCTGAGCGATTACACTCAGATTGTGGACTACATGAACCAGTACAAACTCTCGCTGTGGGAAGTGGAAGAGAAGCTGATCGGCATTGACCATGCCCGGGTGGGCGGCCTGATGGCGCGAAAATGGGATTATCCCAAAGTGCTGGTCGACGCGATCCGCTATCACCACACGCCCGGCGAATTGAACAGCAACTCCAGGCTGCCGGCCATCGTTAACCTGGCAAACTCGATTGCCGGTTCGGTCATCCAGACCAACGAAGGTATGTTCAGCCTGCAGCTCGCCCCGGATACCATTGATATTCTGGATATCAGCCAGGCAAAAATGGATCATGTCACCCGCCTCGCCACGGAGATTATCAACCCGTGAACGCCCGCCCCGCGCTGGATCAGACCGTGCTGGTGTTGGAGCCGGATGCGCTGCAGCGCGACTTGATCAGTATGTCGCTGAGCCGGGCGGGTTTTAAGATCAACATCTGCCCGGCCGCCGCAGATTTGGCCGGTCTATTGACCAGCCTCTCCCCGGCTATCCTGATCCTGGATATCCACCTGGGCGACCAGAACGGCATTGACCTGCTGGCCGAGGTGAAAGCCAGCGGTGCGCTGGGGAAAACCAAAGCCATCCTGCTCTCTTCACTGGCTTTCCCCGAGGTGGTGCTCAAAGCCACCAAGGCAGGCGCGGTGGACTTCCTGGTGAAACCTTTTGATTCTCAACAACTGATCGCCCGAGTTTTGCAGATCGCCGCCGGCGCGCGCTGAGCGCATCCACCGCCGCGGGTATCCTCTCCCCTTTACACCTCAAATAAGCCATTTTCGACCAAAAGTCCGCGGACTTTAGGAATCTTTACGCAATCTTTAGATGCGTTTCATTTTGCCTTTACGGACTCGCCGCCCGGGTTCGGGTATTCTTGGCTGAGAAGAAAACCATGATGTTAATTTCAATTGCCCAGGCCCAATTATTTTTCCTCGCCCTCACCCGCATTCTGGCTGTGATCATCCACGTGCCGGTGCTGGGTGGGCAAAGCATCCCCACCCAGGTGCGTTTGGGGTTTGGCCTGGTGCTGACCATTGTGCTGATCGCCTGGCAGCCGCTGCCGCCGGATGCGAAGGAACTTGGTTTGCTGGCGTTTGCTTTCGGCATCGGCAAGGAAATCCTCATCGGCACCCTGGCAGGTTTTGCCGCGGCGCTGACCTTTGGCGCGATCCAGATCGCCGGCGAGGTGATGGGGCTGGGCAGCGGTTTTGGCTCCAGCCGCATTTTCAACCCGGCGTTGAGCGATTCCGGTTCGGCGTTTAACCAGATTTTCGTGATGGTGGCGATGATGGTCTTCCTGCTGATCGACGGCCACCACCTGGTGATTTACGCCATCGGCCAGACCTTCAAATTGATCCCGATTAACGGGCCGCTGCCGCTCGACTCGTTCGAGCCGCTGGCGCGGGTCACCGCCCAGTTGATCCTGGCGGGCATCCAATTGGCCATGCCGGTGCTGGCCGCCCTCACCCTGACCGATATTGGCCTGGGGCTGCTGGCGCGGGTTGCCCCGCAGGTGCAGATCTTTTTCCTGGGGCTGCCGATGAAGGTAGGCGTGGCCCTCTTCGCCATGGGCACCATGTTCGCGGTGATCCTGCCGTCGTTGAGCAATTTATTCCAGATGACCGGGCCGCGCATGCTGGCCTTATTGGGGAAGTAGCCATGGCAGATAAGACCGAAGCCCCAACTCCGCGGCGTCTGGAAGACGCGCGATCCGAAGGACAGGTGGTGCGCAGCATCGAGTTGAATGCTGCCGCCATTATGCTGATCGCGGCCTTCCTGCTCTCCTCGCCGGTGCGCCAGTTAGGGGTGGCCATGTCTGATCTGACCCGCCAGATGATCATCGACCTGCCCAAGGCCGACCTGACCATCGCATCCTTGCAGAAGTTGGGCTTTACCTATGCCTCCCAGCTGATCGCCCCTTATGCTCTCATCCTGGTGGCTTTGCTGGTCACCGGGGTGGTGGTCACAGTTGCCCAGACCGGGTTTTTATGGTCCAGCAAGAAAATCGGCTTCGATTTCAAACGCATCAATCCGCTCAGCGGGTTCAAACGCATTTTCTCGTCGCATGGCTTGATCGAGCTGGCCCGCGCGCTGCTGAAATTGTCGGTGATCGGCTGGGTGGCGTATAGCTTTATCAAAACCAGCACGCCGTCATTGATCATGCTCAGCCAGCAGGATTTGCGCACCTCTACCGGTCTCTTTGTCAATATGTGCACCACGCTGGCGGTGCATGTGGGTGAGGCCTATTTTATCCTGGCGATTGCCGATTACGTTTACCACCGCTGGGACTTAATGCGCAACCTGCGCATGAGCAAGGACGAGATTAAAGAAGAAGTCAAGCGCTCCGAGGGCGATCCTTATTTGAAGGCCCGCATTCGCTCGCAGATGCGCCGGATGGCGCGCGGCAGGATGATGTCGAACGTGCCCAAGGCCTCGGTGGTGGTGACCAACCCGACCCACTTTGCCGTGGCCATCGAGTACCGCGACGGAATGAGCGCGCCGCGTTTGCTGGCCAAGGGCGCGCATCACACCGCGGCGCGGATTGTGGCCATCGCCCGGGAACACCAGATCCCGGTGGTGCAGAATATTCCCCTGGCGCGCGCAATTTACAAACGGATCGAGATTGAGGAAGAGATTCCGCCCGATCTTTACCTGGCAATGGCAGAAGTGCTGGCATATGTCTACCGGCTGCGCGGGATGACCCCCAACAGCCAGTACTCTCCCGTATAGGACGCGAATTTATGGCAACCGATTCAACCACAACTTCCCCCTCCATCCTCGGCCCGCTGACCGTGCTGCTGCGCTCCAAGGATATGGTCATGGCGCTCAGCCTGGTGCTGATCGTGGCGCTGCTGATCGTGCCGCTGCCGCCCATGATGATCGATTTGCTGATCGCCGCCAGCATCGCCGTCTCGATCGCGATCATGCTGCTGACCATGTATATCCATAAGTCTATGGAGTTCTCGGTTTTCCCGACCGTGCTGCTGCTGATCACCCTGCTGCGCCTGGGGATTAATATCTCGGTCAGCCGCTCGATGCTGCTGAACGGCGAAGCCGGTAAGGTGGTCGAGACTTTTGGCAATATGATCGTGGGCGGAAATTACGTGGTGGGTTTCGTCATCTTCCTGATGCTGATGATCATCCAGTTTGTGGTGATCAACAGCGGCGCGGGACGCGTGGCCGAGGTGGCGGCGCGCTTTACCCTGGATGCGATGCCCGGTAAACAGATGGCGATCGACGCGGATTTGAACGCCGGTTTGATCGATGAAACCCAGGCGCGCAAACGGCGCAAAGAGATCGAATCGGAAGCGGATTTCTACGGGGCGATGGACGGCGCGAGCAAGTTCGTGCGCGGGGACGCGGTGGCCGCCATCATTATCATGCTGGTCAATATCATCGGCGGCTTCGTCATCGGCGTGCTGCAGCGCAACATGAGCCTGACCGAAGCCCTGCAAAATTATGCCCTGCTGACCATTGGCGCCGGGCTGGCCATCCAGATCCCGGCCCTGCTGGTTTCGGCCGCTGCCGGCCTGATCGTCACCCGCTCGACCTCCGAATCGACCCTCGGCACCGAGCTGTTTGGACAGTTGTCCAATTTCAACGTGCTGGCGGTGGCTTCGGTGATGATCGGCCTGATGGCCCTGGTGCCCGGGCTGCCCAAACTGCCCTTCCTGGTGATCGGCGTTGGGTTGGGCGCAGCGGCTTTCTTTGTCAACCGCATCAAAGACCAGGAAGAAGCCGAAGTGCTGACCGAAGCCGCGGCTTCTGCGCCGGTGGAGGCCGACACGCCCGAGCAGATGCTGCAAATGGTGGTGGTCGACCCAATCGAGATGGAAATTGGCTACGGCCTGATCCCGATGATCGACGACAGCAGCCAGGATAACCTGCTGAAGCGTATCACCGGCATCCGCCGTCAGTTGATGGCAGAGTTGGGGCTGATCCTGCCGGTTGTGCGCATCCGCGACAACCTGCACCTGGCGCCCTACTCCTACCGCATCAAGGTGCGCGGGCAGGAAGTGGCCTCCAGCGAGATCTTCCCTGACCGCCTGCTGGCCATCCCGGGCGGGGATGTGGATGAACCCATCCAGGGTATGGAGACCACCGAGCCGGCTTTTGGGCTGCCCGCGTTGTGGATCATGGAATCGGAGCAGAATTTTGCCGAACTGAAGGGCTACACGGTGGTGACCCCGCTCTCGGTGCTCAGCACCCACCTGACCGAACTGGTGCGCGGGCACGCCAGCGGGCTGCTCAGCCGCCAGATGGTACAGGAAATGCTCAACCAGCTGCGCCAAAAGGCGCCGGCCGCGGTGGACGGGGTGATCCCCGAAATGCTTGGCCTGGGCGAAATGCAAAGCGTGCTGCGCAACCTGCTGCGCGAGCGCATCCCCATCCGCGACCTGAGCGGCATCCTCGAGGTGCTCGCCAACCACGCCGCGATGACACGCGACCCGAACATCCTGGGGGAAGCGGTGCGCCAGACGATGGCCAACACCATCTCGGCGCAGTACCGGGATGAGAATAACACCCTCAACGTGTTTACCCTCGCCCCGCAGCTCGAATCGATCTTGCGCAGCTCGCTGGTGGCTAACGAAAACGGCCCGGCCCTGCAAATCGATGCCGGTCTGGCCCAGCAGCTGATCCGTGCGATTGGCGACCAGATGGAAAAACTGGCGCGCCTGGGGCACTTTCCCATCCTGTTGTGCCCGCGCGAACTGCGCCTGGCGATCCGCCGTCTGGTTGAGCAGTCGCTGCCCAACCTGGTGGTGATGGCTTTCTCGGAAGTCAGCACAGGCACCAAGGTTAAAGCTCACGGCGTAGCGAATGCCGGGTAGAGGTGAGAAATGACGCCACAAACATATAAAGCGGAATCGATGTTCCAGGCTTTGCAGCAAATCCAGAACGACCTGGGCCCCGACGCGGTGGTACTCTCGGCGCGCGAGCTGCCGGCCGGGCCCCTGTGGGGCAAATGGAAGCGCACCAACGTCGAAGTGGTGGCCGTGCTGGCCAATGAATACGCCGGCAAGGAGGTCAAGAAAACCCCGCAGCCTGGCATCAACCTGACCGACGACCCTGGGGATATCGAATGGGTGGGGGCCGACCCGACCAAAAGCGCCGGCGCGCCGGAATTAACCGGAAAAGCCCGCTCGTGGATGCCGGCGCACATCCAGCGTGAAGACGCAGCCGCACACGTGGATACCCTGCCGCTGGCCAGCGCGGCAGCCGAACCTGCCCTGGCGGAAGTCGAAAAAGCCCTGGCGGCGGATGATCTGCCCAAGGGCCTGCGCAAAAATCAGCAAATCCTGCTGGCGCAGGGCCTGGACGAGCCCTTCCTGGAGCGCACGCTCAAGGTTGTCGCCAACTCGGTTGGCCCGGCCAAGCTGCAGGATGAGCAGATCAGCCGCAAGTATCTCAGCCAGGTGCTCCAGGCTGAACTGCAGGACCTCACCGGGCTAACCTTCCGGCCGCCCGCGCGGATGGTCAGCCTGGTGGGCCCCAGCGGCAGCGGCAAGACCGGGCTGGCAGCCAAACTGGCCTTTTATTACGGCCAACAGGGCAAGAAAGTCGTCTGGGTGTGCGCGGATACGGTGCGTTCGGGAGCCATCTCCGAGGCCAGGCTGTACACCGAGACCCTGGGTATTCCCCTGGAACTGGTCTATACCCCGGGACAGTTTAAAACGATCTTTGACAAACACAGCGCGGCCGACCTCATCCTGGTGGATAACCCCGGTTACAACCCGCTGGACGAGGCCCAGATGGCCGAATTGGGTTCTTTCCTCAGCGAGATGCCGGCGCACCATAATCTGCTGGTGATGCCCGCCTCACTCAAGGAGTTGGATGCCGTGCGCATGGCTTCGGCCCTGGGGTTGTTCGGGCTGAACGGGCTGGCGGTGACCAAACTGGATGAAACGGCATCCTTTGGCAGCGTTTACAACTTTGCGCGCAAGACGCGCCTTCCGCTGGCCTATTTCAGCTTTGGCAAAACGGCCGTGGACCATTTCCAACTGGCCAGCGCGCAAAACCTGGTCGCGGTGTTGTTTGAAAAGGGAGGGTTTCGATGAAATCAGAAAAAACAACCAAACCGAGCAAAGATGAACTGCAAAACGAGCCCGATTTGCCCTTGTTGGTAGAGCTTGGCTTTACTTTCCCCGCAATATTCCTGCTCCTGCTCGACCTGATGGTGGCGGGTATCTCGTTTGTCTCGGGGGCAACCTGGCTGGATATTTTTATCCGCACGGTGGTCACCACCTTATCGGTGGGTGTGGTGCTGGGATTGCTCTCGATGAATTGGTCCAACGGGATACTGGAAGCCGTCGTACAGGCCGCGGTCGACCAGAGCAAAGCCGACCAGGCCGCCGCGGCAGAATCAACGGCAAAGGAAGCATAAACGATGGCGCTTCTCGATCAGAAAATAACCTGGGAGGAATACCAATCCAACCACTCCGCGGAGATGCGCGAGCGCATGATCCTGCAGAGTATGCCCCTGGTGCGCTATCAATTGGGCCGGCTGGGGATCCACGGCGATATCGGCGCGGAATACGAGGACCTGGTTCACCAGGGCATCCTCGGGCTGATCGACGCCGTGGACCGCTATGATCCGAGCCACGGGGCTCAATTCAGCACCTACGCCACCCTGCGCATTCGCGGAAAAATCCTCGACTACCTGCGCGTCTCCGATTGGATGTCGCGCTCGGCGCGCCAGCGGGTGCGGTCCATCCAGAAAACGGTGGCGCATTTGTGGGGCGAGCTGAAGCGCGAACCAACCGAGGAAGAGATCGCCTCGCATCTCGGGGTGGAGCTGGAAGTGGTGGAAAAAGGGCTGGTTGAATTTAACCTGACCATCGTTTCGCTGGATTTACCCGTAGAAATGGAGCAGGATGACAGCGCCGACTGGCACGACCTGGTCAAGGATGATAAACAGCCCAATCCATTGGAGCTGATGGAAGACCAGGGCCTGAAACAAATTTTGATGGAAGGCATCAAGAAACTCGGCCGGCGCGATCAGACCCTGCTGTCGCTTTATTATTTCGACAATCTGACGTTTAAAGAGATTGGCAAAGTGCTGGGCCTGACCGAGTCGCGCGTCTGCCAACTGCATGCCCGGATCATCTTGAACCTGAAAGTGATTGTGAAAAATGAACAAGCTGAATAACGTCTCTCTCGAAAACACGCTGTACATGATCCAGCTGGCGCGCGAGACGGCCCTGGCAAAGGGACGCGATCAAGACGCCGCGCGCCTGGGCCCGGTGGTGGATGGGATGCGCGACCTGGTGGCCAGCAGCCGCCAGGATGCCGCCAAAGCACCCGAGCCCAAAGGCATGTTCGCTCAGCAGGATTTTAAGACCCTGCTCTCGGCCACCCAGCAGCGTTCAGAGCCCGGGGTCGAAACGGTTTCCAGCGGATCGGCCCTGGAGCGCGGGCGGATGGTGCAGGCCATGGCCGGCGCGAATATGTCGGACGTGGATATCGCTTTTCAATTGGGCATGACCCGCGATGAAGTGCGCCTGATCCTCTCGATGCACAACCAGACTGGACGGAAAAGTGAGGCAATAGCATGATCAAAGGATTTTACGCGGCGGTATCTTCGATGCTGGTGAATACCTACAAGCAGCAGGTCTTATCACAAAATATCTCCAACCTGGTCACGCCGGGGTTCAAACAGGTTTTAACCACCGCCCAGGATTTCATGAAAACCGGGGTGCTGTATTCGCCCGGCAACCTGCTCAACGACACCCAACTGGATAATATTGGCCAGGTGGGGCTTGGGGCTGAAAATGGCATCGAACGGGTGGATTTTACCCAGGGCGGGCTGCAGTCAACCGAAAACCCGTACGACCTGGCCATCCAGGGCAACGGATTTTTTCGCCTGCAAACCCCAGATGGCATTCGCTACACGCGCGACGGCCGCTTTATCCGCGACGCGCAGAACACCCTGGTGTCGGTAGAGGGTTTTCCCGTGCTGAACGACAGCAACCAGAAGATCACCCTGCCGGTGGGCGATATGGCGGTGGGCCCGGACGGCAAAATTGAGGTGAACGGGCAGGCGGTGGCCCAACTGGGCATTTCCACCTTCGCCGATCCCTGGACCGAATTGGTCAGCGACCGCGGCAACATGTTCGCCGGGCCGGCCCAATCCACTGGCACCCCCGATTGGCAGATCGCGCAAAGCTACCTGGAAATGTCCAATTCTAACCCGACCTACCTGATGACCGAAATGATCCAGGTGGCGCGTTCGTATGAAGCCGCCCAAAAAATGGTACAGAACCAGGACGAGCTGCTGGGTAAAACGATTGCTTCGCTCGGGCGCATCGGCTGATTGAGGAGAATCCGCAATGTCATCATCTTTATTTCACACGCTGTTTATCTCACGCCAGGATATGATCACCCGCCTGGCCGACCTGGACGTGATCAGCAATAACCTGGCCAATATGAATACGGCCGGGTTCAAGGCCAGTCGCTCGAACTTCCAGGAACTGCTGCAGTCCAAAGTGCGCGAAGGCATTTATGTGCCCAGCACCCAGGCGCTGACCGTCCAGGGCGCACTGCGCGCCAGCGATAATACCCTGGACTGGTCGATCGAAGGGGAAGGCTTTTTTCAGGTGAAGCTGCCCAACGGCAGCACCGGGTACACCCGCGATGGGGAGTTCACCCTGGATGAAAACCGCGACCTGGTCAACGCCAGCGGTTATAAATTGATCTGGCAGGGCCAGGTGCCCGCGGATGCCACCAAGGTGAGCATCGACACCGAGGGCGGGGTGGATGCATTGATGGTCGACGGCACCACCCAGCACATCGGCCAGGTGCAGTTGGCCCGGTTCAACAACCCCACCGCCCTGGGGGGGTACGGCAATAACGCCTGGTTAGAAACCGCCGCTTCCGGACCGGCCACGGTGGGCAACCCGGGTTCGAATAACCTGGGTAAGACCCACGCCAATTCGGTCGAGCAGTCCAATGTCAATATCGCCCGCGAGATGACTTCATTGTCGATCGACCAGCGCGCCTTTGAACTCTCGATGCGCACTTTCCAGCAGACCGACTTGATGATCCAGCAGGCGATTGCGCTGCGCAAGGCCTAAAGTTTTCGGGTGAATAGCCGATAATTGAATCAGAAGATTTTATCGCTTGACCCATTCGCGGAGGTAAACCTATGAAAATCGAAAATAACGGCATCAATCCTCTTTCGCCGAACAAAATGCAGCCGGCCAACGGCACAGAGAAGAAAACCGCCTCGCAGGGGATGAGTTCAATTGTCGGCGGCCAGGACCGGGCCGAACTGTCTGAGAACGCCCGCATGCTGGCCAAGGCGCGCGCCTCCATGGATGAAGGCGATGACCTCAACGCCGAGCGCGTGGCTCAGCTGCGCCAGCAGGTGCAAAATGGCGATTACACGGTGCAGGTCGAGGAAATCGCCCGCCGTCTGATGACCGGGATCTTTTCAAAGTAAGCCGCATAGGATACGGATAAGCGCATGGATTTAAGCGTATTTCACAATTATTTGGTGAACCTGGAGCATTTATTAGTCCGCCAGTTTCGCTTGCTCCAAAATTTGATGGATACCTCGCGGGCTGAACGCGAAGCGATGTTAAAGAACAGCCCTGAGCTGTCTCGCCTGGTGGAGGATAAAGAAGTCTACCTGGACCAGTTGGGCATGCTCGACGACGAGCGGCGCAAGACCGTTCAGGATATGGCCCTGATGCTAAAGCTGCCCGGGGATGCCTCAACCGTACGGGACCTGGTGCCTTACCTCTCCCAGGAAGAAGCCGACCGGGTGCAACGCCTGGCCGAGGGGATTACCGCCCTGGTCGAGCAGTCACGCGAGTTGAACAAATCCAACCAGGCGCTGGCTTATGTGAAAATTGATCTGGTCAAAGCCACCCAGGCATTTTTAGTCAGCCTGGCCCAGCCCGACCTGGATTATCGCCCTGCCGGAAGCGCACCCGCGTTGCGCGAGGCGATTAATCGGGGCGTGGAATGCCGCGCATAGGAGTGTAAGATTATGCCGGGTCTATCTTCAGGAATTCAACTAGCCCTTCAAGCCGTCCTGACCCATTCGCAGGCCATTGAGATCATCGAACACAATGTGGCCAACGCGAATACGCCAGGCTACCGGCGCCAATCGGCGATTCTCACCGCCGGGCACGCGATTCCTGGGTATGGCCTGGGGATGGAATTCAATCCGGGAACCGGCCAGCGCGGCACCGGCGTGTTGATTGAGCGCATCCAGCGCTTTAACCTGGACGTGGTTGATTTGCGCTTTCGCTCGGCCTCGGCGGAAGCCGGCGCCTGGGGAGCCAGGCAGGATCTCAGCGTCAACCTGGAATTGATGCTGGCTGAAACCACCGACGGCGGGTTGATCCCTTCGCTTGACCAGTTCTGGTCGAGCTGGCAAAACCTGGCTTCTGACCCTACCAACCTCAGCCTGCGCACCGTGCTGCTCGACAACGCCAGTTCTCTGGCGGAATCGCTGCGCTCTCGGGCTCAGCAGTTGACCGCCTTCCGCACGCAGCAGAACCAGACCTTAATCGACCGGACCAGCCAGATCAACTCGGCCGCCAGCCAGGTAGCCGAATTAAACAGCCAGATCGCCCGCGTGCTTGCCTCTGGCGACCAGCCCAACGACCTGATGGACAAGCGCGACCTGTTATTGGACCAACTGGCCGGCCTCACCGGGGCGGTATCAAACCCACAGGCAGACGGCCAGGTGGTGGTCAATATCGGCGGCCACGTGCTGGTGGGCGGCACCACCGCCCAGCAGTTGACCGCGGCCATCGACCCGGCCGACCCGGATGGCGCGGTGAAGATCAGCTGGTCTGACGGCCAGACGATGATCCCGCCCAGCGGCGAAATCAAGGGGATTCTGGATGTGCGCGATACCCTGGTAAAGAACCAGCTGACCGGGTTGAACCAGCTGGCCGGCACATTAATTAACCAGGTCAACCTGGTGCACCGGGCCGGTTTTGGGCTGGACAATACGACCAACCTGGATTTCTTCAGCGGCAGCGATGCCTTTACCATCCAGTTAGGCGCCGGGGTCAACGAAACTACCCTGGCGGCGGCCGGCGCGGCCGACCAGCCCGGCGATAACAGCGTAGCGATGCAGATGGCCGGATTGAAGCTGGCCAAGCTGCTCGGCGGAAACACCCAGACCCTGAACGAGTTTTACAATAACCAGGTGACCAGCCTGGGAGTGGATACTGAACGAGCGGTGTCGAACTCGGCTCATCACCAGGTGCTGCTGCAGGCCCTGGGCGACCAGCGCGAATCATTTAGCGGCGTTTCGCTGGATGAAGAAGCTGCCGATCTGACCAAGTACCAGCGCGCCTACCAGGCAGCCGCCCGGGTGATGAACGTCTATGATGAAATGCTCGATACGGTGATTAATGGTATGGGCCGGGTGGGCCGCTAAAGGAGCAGGACGATGAGAATCACAACCCGCATGATGACCGATAATACCATCCAGCACATGGCCGATAGTCTGGAGGCGCTGAATAAATTGCAGGAGAGTGTTTCCAGCGGCAAAAGGTTCCAGGCGGCCTCGGATGATCCTGCCAATGCCTCCCTGAGCCTGAGTTTGAAATCCAGCTTGCGCACCATGGATGATTTGCTCAACACGGCTGCCCAGGCTAACGATTGGATGAGCGCCAGCGAACTGGCCTTTCAGCAGATGGAAGACCTGGCGACGCGCGCATCCAGCCTGATCACCCGCGGGCTGTCTGACACGGTGGGCGCCGAGCAGCGCGCCAATTCTCTGGCCCCCGAGATGGACGGGATGCTGGATGAGGCTTTTTCGCTGGCCAACTCGGATGTCAACGGGCAATACCTCTTCGCCGGGTATAAAGTGACCGCGCCCGCCTTCAGCATGCCCGACCGGGATACGGTGACCTATATGGGCGACGCCGGGGTAATGCAGCGCAGCCTGGGGCCCAGCAAGAATGTCAATATCAATTACCAGGGCGACACGGCTTTTGGCAATGTTTTCAAAGGGCTGATCGATGCCCGTAATGCGCTCACTGCCGACGACACCGGCGCTTTACGAACTGCATTAGGTGAGATACAATCAGCATTGAGCGAAGTCGATAAATACAGAACATTAAATGGCACGCGGCTGCGGCAGGTGCAGGTGGCCCAGGATTACCTGGAACGATCCCAGATCGAAACCAAAAGCCTGCTGTCACAGAAGGAAGACATCAACCTGGCGGAGGGGATTGCCCTGCTCAAGGGGCAGGAGACGAATTACCAGGTGGTGTTGGAAGTCAGCCAGCGAACGATTTCGGCGATGAGCCTGTTCGATTATCTGCGCTAGCGCCGCATTCGCGGGCCGGCGCCGCCGCTGGCGCGGCCATACGAGATGAGGTGAGATGTGCTAGTGCTGACACGGCGGGTTGATGAAAGTATCACCATTGGCGATTCGATTCATATCACGATTTTAGGGATCGAAGGCGACCGGGTCAAGCTGGGCATCTCTGCTCCGCGTGAGATCCCGGTGCTGCGGCAAGAAGTCTACGCCGCGATCCTGGATCAGAACAAGATTGAAGAACAGCTTTTGAAATCACCCGAGCCGGAATCATTCCAGGCGCTGCGCGACCTGCTGACCGGGGATGAGCAGGAAGCCCTGGACGAAGATGATCCCAATCCAAAGGAAAAATAGGCCGGCGCCTTAATCTCACCCACCCGCTGAGGAACTGGGTCCAGTCGATTAGACGGCAGAGCATGGCTTGCTCTGCCGTTTTTTTTTATG
>CAVVZR010000005.1:0-612076 GCA_963752685.1 uncultured Chloroflexia bacterium
GTAAAATCTTGCCCCATAGTAGTATATCCCAATATCGACTTGCAGCTGGCCGGTGTACTTGTAGTCCGTCGATGCCGCTCCACTGGTATACCTTGTCTCCCCCCAAGGCTTGTACAGCGTGGTACTGACCACATTCCCGCTTGCGTCGAGGATCATACTCGTCGAGCCTAGGTGGTCGGTGACGATGTAGCTGAGCACGCTGGTTGCCCCGGATGCCTCGCGCACCGCCACACGCACCGATCCGATGAAGTAGTAGCTGCGCCAGATCTGCCCGGCAGGGGGGGATGGTTTGCAGGTCGCTCTCATGAATAGCCGGGGGGGTTCAATGCCGCCGGCAAGGTCATACTAATTATAGCCAGGACTCTCACCGAATTTCCGCTCGGCTTTTTTCTTGCTCAAACCCCTTTACTTCTACTATACCGAACGGTATAATAGCTGCATGGACAATCGCTCTCACCTGCTCGACTGCGCCCAGGCGCTCTTTGCCGCCCGCGGCTATGACGCGGTGGGCGTGCAGGAGATTGTCGAGGCGGCCGGGGTGACCAAACCCACCCTCTACCATTATTTTGGCTCCAAGCGCGGGCTGCTGGACGCGCTGCTGGAAGAACGCTACGCCGGGCTGATCCCGCGCCTGCGCCAGGCGGCCGTCGAGCACCCGGATGTCGGCATGGCCCTGCGCCAGGTGGCCCAGGTCTACTTCGATTTCGCCCGGGCCGACCCGCCCTTCTACCGCATGCAGATGAGCATGCAGTTCGCCTCGCCTGACGGCGAACCCCAGCAGGCGGCGGATTGTTTTATGCGCGAGCAGTATGAGATCCTCGAGGCGCTTTTCAGCCGCGCGGCGCTGGCTCACGGCAACATGCGCGGACGCCAGCGCGCCTACGCCGCCACCTTCCTCGGCATGCTCAATACCTACATCGCCATCTACCTCAACGGGCAGATCGAGCTGAGCGATGCGGTAGTACAGCAGGCCACTCACCAGTTCATGCACGGCATTTTCTCGTAAAAATTTTAACCGGAATATACCTAACGGTAGGTATAACAAGGAGACACTATGAGTCACTGGAGCCATGCGGCCGTTTTTTACCACATCTATCCATTGGGGTTGTGCGGCGCCCCACGCCAAAATGATTTCAGCTCACCCGCCGTCCCACGGCTGAGCGAGCTGCACGCCTGGCTGGATCACATCCAGGGGCTGGGCGCCAACACCCTCTACCTCGGCCCGCTGTTTGAATCGGGCCGGCACGGTTACGACACCGCCGATTATTTCTGGGTGGACCGGCGCCTGGGCGACAACGACACCCTGGCACGGCTGAGCGCCGACCTGCACGCGCGCGGCATGCGCCTGGTGCTGGACGGGGTGTTCAACCACGTCGGCCGCGAGTTCTGGGCCTTTCGCGATCTGCGCGAACACGGGCAGGCCTCGGCCTACCGCGATTGGTTCCACAACCTGCGCTTCGAGGGCCGCAGCCCCTACAACGACCCCTTCCAATACGAAGGCTGGAACGGGCACGCCAGCCTGGTCAAGCTCAACCTGGCCAATCCGGCGGTGCGCGCGCACCTCTTCCAGGCGGTGGAAAGCTGGGTGCGCGACTACCAGGTCGACGGGCTGCGCCTGGACGCGGCCGACTGCCTGGATGGGGATTTTCTCACCGCCCTGGGCGAGTTCTGCCACGGGCTGCGCCCCGATTTCTGGCTGATGGGCGAGGTGATCCACGGCGATTACCGCCAGTGGGCCAACCCGCAGATGCTCGACTCGGTCACCAATTATGAATGCTACAAGGGCCTCTATTCCAGCCACGCCGAGCACAACTTTTTCGAAATCGCCTACGCGCTCAAACGCCAGTTTGGCGATGAGGGCATCTACCGCGGGCTCCAGCTGTACAACTTCGCCGACAATCACGACGTCAACCGGGTGGCCAGCCAGCTGCCCCACCCTGGCCACCTGCGCACGCTTTACAGTTTGCTGTTCAGCATGCCGGGTGCGCCCTCCATTTATTACGGCAGCGAATGGGGCATCCGCGCGCAGCGCAGCCCGTACAGCGACGAAGCCCTGCGCCCCCGCCTGGATTTAACGGCCATGCAGGCCCGACCGCCCCAGCCCGAGCTGCCCGGCCTGATCGCCCAACTGGCGCGCATCCGCGCCGGGTCCGTGGCGCTGCAGCAGGGCGATTACCGCGAGCTGCTGGTGGCCCACGAACAGTTGGCCTTCATGCGCCAGGCACACGGCGAGCAGGTGGTGACCGCGCTCAACGCCGCCTCGCAGCCGCAGCGGCTGCGCCTGGCCCTGCCCGCCGCCGGCCGCCTGCGCGACCTGCTCGACCCGGCCTACACCGCCCCCATCCAGGACGGCACTGCCCACCTGGAGCTGGACGCGTTTTCCAGCCGGATCCTGCGGGTGGAGTAAAGAAACCGGGCGTGGTGGGAAGCCGGTAACCCCTCACCTCGCCCGGCCGCGATCAATTTTCGCCGGCTTTTCGCCCGGGCGGAAAAATACTCGGTTTCCAAATCCCTTCTGAATAAGTTCTTAGCCAGTCTCGCGTATCCTCTAGTGGAGGTTTGGGTGATCCACTGGCGGCGGGGATGCCCTGCCAGAACCCAACCACCCATAGGAGTTTAATCATGAAGCCAAAGATCATCATCAGTCTATTATGCTGCCTGGGATGGCTGCTTTCGGCCTGCAGCCCGACCCCGAGCAGCGCGAGTGCTACCACCAGCCCTGCCGCCCAAACGAGCAGCGGGGTGTTGACCACCAGCTACGACAATGCCCTCTCGGTAGAAATGCAGCTGGCCTACGGCACGGTCAAATTGGAGGGCAGCGCTAACGCCATCGACAGCCAGAGCGCCGCCCAGCTTTTACCCCTGTGGAAAGCGGTGCGCAGCCTGAGCGCCAGTGATGCCGCCGCGGCAGAGGAAATCCAGGCGGTCTACCGCCAGATCCAGGAAAGCATGTCGGCCGAGCAGCTCCAGGCGATTGCCGCCATGCAGCTCACCAGCAGCGACGTGCGCCAGCTGGGCGGAGAGATGGGCCAGAACATGGGCACGCGCCCAACCCCCAACGCTACCCTGCAGGCCGCGCAGGCCGGCGGAAACGCGCTTCCGGCTGACTTTGCCGGCGGGTTTCCGGGCGGCGGCGACCCCGGCGGGATGCCCCCCATGGGTCAGACCGGCGGAAACACATCCGGCAGCGCTGCGGCCGGCGCCAATAGCGCCGCAGCCGCCAACCCGCTGCTGGATGCGGTGATCAGCTATCTGCAAAGCAAACTGGCCTAGCCGGCGAATTCACATGCGGGGCGCGGAACGCGGCAGTGGTTGAGCTATTGCCAAAAAAGTCCGGGGTTCCGCGAGTGAGATACTCGCGGAACCCCGTTAATCAACCGATCAAACCGGGGTCAACCCGCCGGATCAAGGCCCGACGATGCGCCCCTCCACTACCGGACCGACCGGCGAATTGGCGGTGACGTATTCAATCGCCACCTGGAGCAGATCGTCACCGGGCTGGAGCACGTTGGTGCCCTGGGCAAAGACGGTGTAGCCGTCCCCGCCGGTGTACATGAAGTCATTGGTGACGAAGCGCACCGAATCGGCCGGGCCGATCGGGGTGAGGGTTCCGCTCACGCCATCGGGCGCCTTCCACATGCCGGTCACCACCGGGGTGGTGCCGCTGCAAGCGAAGGTGACTTTCAGACCCGAGATTTGCGGGAAGCGCCCGGTGCCACCGGCGAAGGCCGGGTCGCAGAAGGGCGAGAAGCCGTTGATAAAGGCCTGCTCGAGCTGCGCCCCGGTGAGGGTTTCGATGACGGTGCGGTTGCCGAAAGGCAGCACGCTGAACATCTCACCCCAGGTAATTTCGCAATCACCTTCGCCCGCAGAGGGTGGCGAGCAGTTCAGATCGTTGCGCAGTCCGCCGGAATTGGTGTAGGCCGCGTCCACGCCCGGGTATTTCAAGCGCATCGCGTCCGTCACCATGTTGCCCATGGCCGACTTAAACAGGCGGGTGGGCGCACGCTTGATATCAAACTGCTGGGTGCCCACCACCTGGTTGCGCAGCACCGCGGTTTGCGCGTTGGCGTCGTCCACAATCGCCTGCACGTCCGCGCGTTTGGCCACACCCAGGTTTTTGGCGATGCGCGTGGCAGCCCCGGCCCATTCCACGTCCTGGCCCTGGACCACCATCTGCACCACCGAATAGCTGCCGCCGGCATTGAGCCCTTCGGCCACCAGGATGTTGCCGACCATCAGGTTCGAGATGCGGTGCGTATGACCGGCGAGAACCACGTCCACGCTGGTATCCTGGATTTGATTGACGATGTCGAGAATCGGGCCATCCCAGGGCACCGGGGCCTTACCGTCGACGGCATTGGTGCCGTTGGCGCTGCCCTGGTGGATCAGCACGACCTGGATTTTGACCCCCATCTTGCGCAGTTTTTCCGACTCCTTACGAATGGTGTCTACCTCGGGGAGGAAGGTCAACCCGGCCGTAGCTCCCGCGCTGACCAGCTCGGGGGTGTTCTGCAGCTCGATGCCGATCACGCCCACCCGCAGGTGACCGTAATCAAAGACGTGCGTGCCCTGCACCCAATCCGGGTTGACCCCGGTGTTGCTGTCGACGATATTGGCGCCCAGGAAGGGGAAGGTCGCGCGCGCCTGGTGCATCAGCAGCCGGTCGAGTCCGTAATCAAACTCGTGGTTGCCATAGGAGGTCGCCATCAGGCCCCAGGCATTTTCCACATCGATGGCGGGTGTATCCTGCAGCAGGCCGGAATTGGCCGGGGATGCGCCCACGTTGTCGCCCGAGGCAAACAGGAAGGACGGCACAGGCAGGTTGGCGGCTTCCTCGTCAAACAAGGACGCCAGGTACGCCGCGCCGCCCACCGAAATATTCTTGCCATCGATGCTGTAGGTGGTGGGGTCAAGCTGGCCGTGATAATCGGTCAGGGCCACAATCGGCACCAGCGTGCGGGCCTGTCCGCCGCGCAGGATATCCAGGCGCACGACGCCCTCCGACTGCTGCGGCTCGGGGATGCCCAAAATATAGGCGATGGTGGGGGCCAGGTCGATGGTCTGCACGCCGCTCGCAGGATGGTTGGGGCTGGGCTGGATGGCCGCACCGCCGGCGATGAAGGTGGCGTGCATGTTGACGTTGGCGTCCAGGTTAATCACGTCCGGGACATAGCCGTGCTGGCCAAAGAAGGCCGAGAGGGCCACCAGCGTGCCGGGGGTCTCCGCGTCAAACTGGTAAGGCGGGTAGGCAAAGACCACCAGGTCGCCGGTGCGGGTGGGATGAGACATATCCGCGGTGCTGTTGGGGCCGTTGGGGATGTAACGCGCCTCGGCTTTGGTATACGCGCGGTCGATCATCAACATCCCGTCGGGCTGGCCGTCGCCGTTCCAGTCATTGGGATCGCTGAGCGCCATATAGGCATCTTTGATCATCGCGACCGTATTGGCTTCGTCAGCCGCGGCCACCTGGGTGAAACCGCCGCCCGCGGGATCGCGTCCCGCCAGGTTGAGGTAGATCTGCACGGTGCCGCCGGCCCAGCAGGCCTTGGCCATGCCGATCGTCTCGCCCACGGCGGGGCGGCAGTTGGAGGTCTGCGGGGTAGACAGCAGGCCCAGGTCTACCAGCACCTTGCTGGCGTCGATCGCCAGGAACTGCGGGGCAAAGCCGTGATCGGAGGAAACAAAGGTGGTCACATCGCCCTTGATCAGGGACTGCACCAGGTTCAGGGTGTGGTCCGCGCCTTCGTAGGCGGCCTTGAGGAAATTGGTGCGCTGGTTGACGCGCCCGTCGGGCGTGCCGTTGACCTGAATATCATCATAGGCCGGGTTGGGCGCGCCGTTGGGCAGCACCGGGGTGATCAAGCCCAGGAATTGGTGCTGGAATTCGTCCGTGGTCGGATAGCCGATCATGGCCAGGTCAGGCTGGTATTTTTTGAGGATATAGGTGATCAGGGGGCGGTACGCGGTCTCCCAGTACAGGCCCTGTTCAGCATAGGTTTCCTCGCTGACGATGCCGGCTTCCTCAACGGCGAAATCGGCCGCGGTAGAAGACGGGAATTTCTGAGCGACATACTCTTCGAAGCTGCCGGTGAAACCGGGCTCGCCGGGCCAATTGACCCAGCTGGCATTGGCGCGCGCCACAGAGGTGTGGAAGAGCCGCACCTTCGACAGGTCGCGGTTCAATTCTTCCACTTTGACCAGGAAGCCGGCAGTTTGCCCAGCCAGCCCACCGCCGACGATCTTCACTTTGACATCCGCCCACTGTCCGCGGCGCAGGTTGCCCACGGCGTCGGAGCCGCTCTTGGTGGTGGAGAAAAGCACGCGGTCATAATCGACGCGGCGGTTATTGGTCGAGTCGTAGATGAAGGCGTTGAGGCCGTACTTGTCCGTGCCAAAATCGAGGACGCGCAGGCGCATTTCTTTGGCGGGGCTGTAGGAGCGCGGCACGCTCGTCCAGCCAGAAGCATCCACCGGGGCTGCGCCAGGGAAGGCCGCCTGGCCGGCGAAACCGGCCGGGTGATCGAACTGCAGGCCAAAGGACGCGGTGAAGACGGGGTCGTCGGTGGGGCCAATGTAGTTGGTGGCCACGCCGCGGCCCGAGAAGAAGGAGCGGTAGTCCACCGTGGGGCCGTTGATCGCGCCTACGCGCCCGCCCGCCCACTCGATCTGGGCCACTTTTTTGCCGCCACGCTCGGCGGCCTGGGCCAGGGTCTCGGCCTGGAGCACGCCGTTATCAAAGGCAGCCACCCGGCTGGTGAAAGCTGCGCCGTTGGTGGCAAAGGTGTTGTTGGTCGAGCCGGTCACACCTGGCCAGGCGCCGGTAGCGAGGCTGTACCAGCCGGCGCCGGTGTTGGGCGGGGCCTGGGTGAGCAGGCCGCCGTCAGCGGCAACCACGCCGCTGTGGATCAGTTTGCCCAAGGTGGGCAGATAATGCGCATCGACGGCGCGCTCAACCAGGTCCTGGCGCATACCGTCGGACACAAAGAAGATGACTTTATCGTTTCCGCCGCCCTTGGAATTGCCCGACTGGGTCGAGGCAAAGGCCGTGGCGGGGAACAAAGAAAGACAAAGGGCGAGCGTGACAAAAAACGAAAAAGCCCGCCGTACTCTTGTATCCTTCATCAGATTCCTTTTCCTTTCGAGTTGTCAACATTCAGTTGCCGAGATAACCAATGGGGCACGTCTTCTCAGCAACCTGGTAGAACACCGGTCACCAAAAGGGACCGGCACAACAGTGGATCTTTGTTGATCTTACGTGAGGAACAAAATCGGTCGCAGTCACCTCCTCCAGATTGCCCACAGAGGTGTATTTGAAAACCACCCTTAATACCGATAATGGTTATCTAAATTATACATGTATTTATGTTAAATAATTCCTAAGAATTGTTAACTCTTGGTGAAATAGTCCAAAATCACCCGGCGAAGGATGCTGTGGGCAGCGGAGATCAGGTTTTGCACTACAATTATTCTGCCTGCGGATCAACCCGGGCAGAAAAAAAATAGCTATACAGTCAGCGAGGAGCAAAGCATGCCGGTAAAAATCAGCCTGATTGGCGCGGGGAGCGGGGCCTTCTCCCTTTCGTTAATCCGCGACCTGTGCCTGACGCGCAGCCTGGAAGGCAGCACGGTCAGCTTTATGGATATCGATCCGCAGCGCCTGGAAGGCAGCTACCGGTTGTGCCAGCGCTACGCGGCGGAAATGGGCGTGCAGCTCAACTTTGAGAAAACCCTCGACCGCCAGGAGAGCCTGCAGGGCGCCGATTTTGTGATCAACACTGCCCTGGCTGCCGGCCATGCCCACCTGCAGGCCGGCTGGGAGATCGCCCGCCGGTACGGCTACCGCTGGGGCGGCTCGCTGGCGATCATGCACGACGAAGCCTTTTGGGTCAACTTTCACCAGCTGCGCCTGTTCGAGGCTGTGGTCGCAGATGTGCTGCGTATCTGCCCGGACGCCTGGTACCTGCAGGTGGCCAACTCGGTGCTGGGCGGCACCACATACCTCACGCGCAGCTACCCGCGGCTGAAAATGACCGGGCTGTGTCACGGCTTTGGCGGGGTCTATCACCTGGCCGAGCTGCTCGGGCTGGAAAAAGAACACCTCACCTTTGAGCTGCCCGGGGTTAATCACTTTTTATGGCTGACCAAATTGTTTTACAAAGGCGAGGACGCCCTGCCGCTCTTCGCCGAATGGGTTGAGAAGCAATCCCCGGCCTATTTTGAGACCTGTGCGGAGAGCGACCACATGGGCCCGAAACCGGTGGACCTCTACCGCCGGTTTGGCGTAGCGCCCATCGGTGACACCGCCACAGTGGGCGGCGGAGCCTGGGGTTGGTGGTATCACCTCGACGACGAGACCGAAAGACATTGGAAAGAAAACCCGGCCAAATGGTGGCAGGGCTACTTCGATTGGGTCGCGCATGTGGGCCGGGAAAATTTGCGCATCGCTCAGGATCCCGACGCCCAATTGAGCGCCTATCTCAAGCCGGAGCCCTCCGGGGAACAGATGGTGCCGATCATCGAATTGATCGCCCTGGATATCCCGCGCACGTTTATCGTCAACACCCCCAACCGCGGCGGATACCTGCCGGGCGTGGCCGCCGATTTTACCGTGGAGGTGCCCGCCCTGGTCAGCGCGCGTGGCATCCAGGCCATCCAGACCGGCGGGCTGCCGGATGCCGTGCTGGCTTACTTGATCCGTGACCGGGTGGCGCCGGTGGAATTAGAACTGGCCGCCTACGCCCAGGGCAGCCGGCGCATGCTGGAAGAACTGGTCTGCATGGATCCCTGGACGCGTTCTACCCGCCAGGCACGGGAGTTTCTGGAGGAGATTCTGGGAATGGATGCCAATCGCGCGATGCGCGCGCACTACCGCTGACGCGGGCTTCAGATTTCGAAATCGGAACGCAGGTTTGAAAGAAAATCGGCGGAGAGCACTTTGGCGCGGATGGCTTTCTGCAGCAGGCGGATCAACTCCTGCTCGCTGATCTCGAGCGGATGGGTGAGCATTTCGCCCTGGCTCCAGCCCGAGATGCGGATCGCGCCGGCAGCGGTCTCTTCGATCTGCAGGCTGTCAATGACCCCCCGAGGCTGCTGCAGCGCCACCATAACCGAAGCCCTTCCGTGGGTTAAATCTTTGTCTGCCATGCGCCTCCCATTCTTTTCAAGGCCTCAACCATCGATAAAGACGCTGTCGACAATCCCCACGATCACCGAGATCACACAGGCATCCGGGTTGTTGAGCACCTGCCGCGCGCCGTTGCCTTCGCGGTTGACCAGCACAGTGTCGCCCACCCCGGCGTGGGTGTTATCCAGGGCGATAAAATCATCGTCGGCGCCCTCCCCCGCCAGCCCAAGAGGCTGGACCACCAACAGACGGCGGTTCTTAAAATCACGGTGGCTGATGGTGGTGACGACGGTTCCCACGACCCTGGCTAAGATCATCGCAGCCTTTCAGGAAAACCGGTTAGCGCCCGGCTTGAGATCGATATCGAACTGGCTGTCGGGGCGTACGGCCAGCTCATCCACGATGCCCACCAGGGCCAGGTCGATGGGCACAAATTTAACCTGGGGCATCGCCAGGGCGGCCTCGCGCGAACGCACCATCAGGCACAGGTCGCCGGGGCCGGCATCCACCACATCCGCGGCCACCTGCAGCGCGCCCACCGGCTCGAGATGCTTGTTCAACGGCTGGACAACCAGCAGCTTGAGCCCTTCCGTGCCCGGATATTTCAGCGTGCAGACCGCCGTGCCCTTGACTCTGCCCAGCAGCATGCGGCTACTTGACCCCGGTGCTTTGCAGCACGCGCCGGATGATCACATCCAGCAGTTTGGCATCCACCTGGCTGCCCAGGCGCGCGTTCACCGCGCTGCGGATGCGCTGGTGCAGGTCCTCACCATCGGGCTGGGGAGCAGGGGCGGCCGGCGTGCTGCGCGGCGCAACCGCCGCCGGGAGCGGGTTTTGCGCCAGATAGGGGCGCACCGGCGCGGCAGGCGGGTTATCGGGTTTGTCCCGCACCAGGCGCATGCCCAGCCGGTTGGCCTTTTCATAGGCCAGGTCGGTCAGCACCACGTTGTCGTTGACCTCCAGCGAAAGAACACCGCGCCGCACCAGGTCCTCGATATCCCTTTCGGTAATAAATTCTTTCGGCATGGTTGCTCCTGAACCCATCAGGCTCCTTCGCGGCCGTCCAGGCTTTCCAGGGCGCGCACGGCGGCATCTCGGGCGGTAAGGATTTCAGCCTCCGAACCTGACAGCCACATGCGGCCAAAGCGGCCCACCGATGAAACATGGATCAGCTTGATACTGGCCTTTTTCTCCGCCTCGTTGCAGGCAAAGTTGATATAAGCTGCCGGCGCGCACTCCAGCACCAGCATGGTCTCGCCTGGCACCAGCATGCTGCCGCGCCGGAAGCGGTTGAGCAGCTGCGACTGGTAGGGATCGATGCGCGTGATCACCTGGATGGAGACCACCTGCGGGCGCAGGCGGTCGGCGACCGACAGACCCAGGCGCGAGAGCACCACGCTGCCGGCCTCCTGCACCGCCGCCTGGTTGGGCGAATGCACCTCGAACATGCCAAACTCGCGTTCGACGATCTGCGCCCCCGGGCGCGCCTCGGTGGCCTTGACGGCGATATCCACCATGCGGAACACTTCGTTGCCGGGGGCCATCTCCACGTATAAAGCCGCCATGCCGGTGGTGGGCAGGTCACCCTGGGTAACCGTGCCGACAAAGGCAGCATATTGGGGCTGCATGCGGTCGAGATAGCAATAACAACGCAGCGAAAAAGCTTCAGCCATCCTGATTCCTCGCTTCCAGGTCAAACCAGACGCGCCCGCGCTCTGGCCGGGCGGCTGCCGAGCCGCTGACGGAGGGCGCAACCCGGCCGTCAGGGCACAAAAGGTGAGCGCCTGGCCGCCTTATTTGCTGTCCGAGGAAGCCCCGGCGCTCCGCCCGCCAATGGTGCCCTTGGATTCTTTGGGCAGGATCATCTCCACATCGGAGTGCGGCCGCGGGATGACGTGCACCGAAACCACTTCGCCGACCCGTTTGGCGGCCGCGGCGCCGGCATCGGTGGCAGCCTTGACCGCGCCGACATCTCCGCGCACCATCACCGTGACGAACCCGCCGCCCACATATTCCGAGCCAATCAGGACGACGTTGGCGGCTTTGACCATGGCGTCGGCGGCTTCGATCGCGGCCACCAGACCGTGGGTTTCCACCATTCCCAGTGCGATCAAAGAGGTGTCTAGTGCCATTTGCATCCTTCCTTCTTTGAAATTCACCATGAAGCCACGAAAATACGAGTTATTCGTGTGATCCAGTGAGATCATTTACTGTGAGCTCAAATCCATTTACTTTTCATGACTTCATTATACCTGGCGCACCACCCGCTCGATTTCGGCAGGTGTGGGGCCGGCAGGTTCATCGCCGGGGGTAAAGGCCTCCAGCGGCGGGGGGATCAGTTTCGTAGGCCAGGCGCTTGATATTGATCAGGTGATAGGCGGTGATGTTGTCGCCGGTGATCGACCCGCCCACGCCGCCGGAACCCAGGGTCATCGAGGGCATGACCCCGGTGGTCAGGCCGATGGCGCCCAGGGTGCCCATGGTGTTGACCAGGATGCGGAAGACGGGTTTCTCCAGGCCAAAGGCCATGATCACGTGTTCGATCGGTGGCGTGGATGATCTGGGTGTGGCCGCGCCCGCCGGATCTGGATCAGGGCGATGGAGATTTCGCAGCCCTGCTCCCAGCCGTCCGCTTCATACCAGCCCAGCACGGTGGTCAGCTTCTCGTGCGAGAGCGGCTCGTCCCGGCCCACCTTTTCCAGCGGGGTGACCAGGATGCGCGTACCGCTGGGGACGTGAAGCCGGCATACGCGGCCACGTACGCTGCCGATTTGCCGACCACGTCTGTGTTCAGGCTGCCGTCCGGGTGGAACAGCGCCCGGCGCAGCAGGCTCGGTTTCTGGCCGGGGTGGTGAAATAGGCGCCCTCGGCCTGCATCCGCTTCGGCCAGCTGCCGGGCGATGGGCAGGTCGGCAATGACCGACTGCTCGGTGGCGCAAATGGTGGAATAATCGAAGGCTTTGGAGGCCACGATGTAGCGCGCTGCCCGGTCGATATCTGCGCTGCGATCGACATATACCGGCACGTTGCCCGGCCCCACGCCGTAAGCCGGTTTGCCGGTGGAATGGGCCGCCCGCACCATGGCCGAACCGCCGGTCGCCAGGATCAGGGCGGTGTGGCGGTGGCGTCATCAACTCCTGGGTGCCCTGCAGCGAGTCACTGGCGTCATGCAGCTGATCAGCCCCTGAGGCGCGCCGGCGTTCTCCGCCGCCTGGGCCATGGTTTGGACGGCCTCGTAGATACAGCGCTACGGCAGAGGGGTGCGGCGAGAAGATAGATCGCGTTGCGCGCCTTGACGGCGATGAGCGTCTTGAACAGGGCGGTCGAGGTGGGGTTGGTGGAGGGCACCAGGGCGGCCACGACGCCCATCGGCCAGGCAATTTCATACAGGCGCCGGTCAGGGTCATGGCGGATGACGCCGACCGTCTTCAGATCGCGGATGCTTTCCCAGACCGGTGCGCGAGGCGAATTCATTCTTGAGCTTTTTGTGGGCGGCCACGCCGTATCCGGTTTCCTCCTGCGCCAGGCGCCCCAGGCGCTCGGAGGCCTGGAAGCCGGCCTCGGCCATCGCCGCGCACACCCGGTCCACCTCGGCCTGACGAGGCGCGGCTCCAGGATCTGCCAGGCCTCATAGGCCCCGGCGACCAGGTCGCGCGCTTCTTGAATGGAGGAAAGATCTTTATCCAAGCCGATGCTCCATCAACATAAAAAGATTACGAGCTCAGGCCGCCTTGCGGAACACCACATCTCCATCCACTTCCAACGAGTCGATCATCGACATGATCACCGCGTCCACCGGGGGTATCTTTGGTGATGACCGTCTGGCGGGCGGAGGAACCGGCGCAGGTCAGCACCAGTTCGCCGATCCCGGCGCCGACCGTATCCACAGCCACATAAGGCTTGCCGACCGGAAGGCCGCGCTCGTCGGTCTGGCGGACGATGAGCAGTTTGCGCCCGGTCAGTTTCTCATCCTTGATGGTGGAGACGGTGGTGCCGATCACTCTGGCGATGAGCATAGGGCCTCTCCTATCAATAATTTTTCGCCGGGCTGGGCGCAGCCGGGGTTGAGGCAGCTTGCTCCACGCTGGGACCCTGGATGATCTTGACCCCGGCGCTGGCGCCGATGCGCGTGGCGCCGGCCTGGATCATGTTTCTCGGCGTCTTCGAAAGTGCGCACGCCGCCGGCGGCTTTCACGCCCAGTCTCGGGCCCCACCACCCGCCGCATGAGGGCCACATCGTGGACGGTGGCGCCGCCGCTGGCAAAACCGGTCGAGGTTTTCACAAAATCGGCCCCGGCCTCTTTGGCGATCAGACAGGCGACGGTCTTTTCTTCATCGGTCAACAGCACCGCTTCGATGATCACTTTGACAATCGCCCCGTGGGCATGCGCCGCAGTGACCACTCCGCGGATATCGTTCGCCACCAGCTCCAGGTCGCGCGCTTTGAGCGCGCCGATGTTGATCACCATGTCGATTTCGGTGGCCCCGTCGTCGATGGCCGTCTGGGTTTCAAACGCTTTGACTTCCGGGGCGGAAGCTCCCAGCGGAAAGCCGATCACCGTGCACACTTTGACCACCGAGCCCTTGCAGCAGTTGGGCGCACAGCGATGACCCAGGTGGGGTTCACGCACACCGAGGCAAAGCCGTGTTTGCGCGCCTCAAAGCAAAGCTGGGCAATCTGATCGGGGGTGGCGTCCGGTTTGAGCAGGGTGTGGTCGATCATTTTCGCCAGGTTGAGGTGCCTGGGGAACGACCGCCCAGGGTGGAGGAAAGGCGTTCAGCCCCGGCGCTGACCACCTTCCCGCGCGGTCGAAACAGGTGCGGACGCAGAGGCCTTCGGCGCAGTGAGGACTGGCAGTGTTGACCTGCGCGCAATGGCAGCCTGGCTGCTGCTGTTCAGCCATGGCGACCAGCACCTCGCGGGTGATGACTTCGACCAGCTGCTCGACCGTTTTCAGGTCTGGATTCATCTATGCATCCTATTTCAAATATTGCTTTTCGACCGCGATGATCTTGGTGATGCGCCGCTTTGCGTGCCGCCCGCCGCCAAAGGCGGTCGGCAGCCAGACGTTGACGATCTGTTTGGCCAGGTTGACGCCGATCAGACCGGCGCCCAGGGTGAGCACGTTGGTGTCGTTATGCTCGCGGCTGTTGACGCGGAAGAGATAATCGTAGGCCATGCCGGCGCGCACCCCGGGGACTTTGT
Source organism: uncultured Chloroflexia bacterium (assembly GCA_963752685.1). Classification (GTDB taxonomy): domain Bacteria; phylum Chloroflexota; class Anaerolineae; order Anaerolineales; family Anaerolineaceae; genus Anaerolinea. The sequence goes on from CAVVZR010000005.1 coordinate 14,334, forward strand.
TGGCGACGATACAGCTGCCAATCCCGGCGCCGTCGATGATGATCCCGCGCCAGGCCTTGCCGGTGCTGACTAGCTTGGCGACGTCGTGGGCAAAATCGGGATAATCCACGGCTTCTTTGCTGTGGGTGCCGACATCGATCAGCTCAAAACCCAGCGAGGCGATCTCGCCTTTGAGGATTTCCTTGAGTTCAAAGCCGCCGTGGTCCGCGCCAATGGCGACGACTTTTTTGGCAGCCGCTTTTGGTTCGGGTTTGGGTTCGGGCTTGACTTCAGCCTGGGGAGCAGGAACGGGCGGGGCAGGCGGCGCGGGAGCTGCTTCCGGGCGGTTGAGACCCATCGCCTGGGCCAACACGCGCTGGACAATCTGGTGGATTTCGTCGGAAGAACGATCGCTCACCCGCAGCTCCTTGGAAAAGGAACGAGAATTCAGCTTTTCGCAGCAGATCCCGCATGGATCTGGACGCCTGTTACCATTATGCGCTATTCTCCCATACAGGTCAAGATAACTATACTGGATTAGTAGTCATTCGCAAAATGACACGAACAGCCTTCGCCCCCAAATCCCCGATATGTTAAGAGACTTTGCAACCCGCTGTGATCTGAATAGCAGCCATTTTCTCTCCGGCGATCCTCTCTTGAGACAGGTTTCTTCCTCATCTATCGACGGGTGATTCGACAATCCTTGGTTATAATACGGGGGGAGGGATGAAAATGAAGTCTTTAACTGCATTGAAATGGCTTGTGCCATTTATTTTTGTTCTGGCCTTGGTTGCGGCGGTGGCCGGGCTGCTGCCTGGCGAGCCGGGCGAGGGCCAGCCCTATGCGCTGACCAACTTCCGCGGCGAGACGGTGACGATCAATGCCCGCGGGCTCTACTATTGGGATACGGTCAGTTCGGCGGCGCAAATGCAAGGCAACGACATGGTTACCCTGGGGCTGGGGCTGCCCCTGCTGGCCATCTCCTTCTGGCTCACCCTGCGCGGCTCGCTGCGCGGGCGGCTGCTGCTGACCGGCACGCTGGGTTTCTTCCTTTACACCTATATGTCGATGTGCTTTGGCACCGCCTACAATCCCTTCTTCCTGGTGTACGTGGCCCTCTTTGGGCTGAGCCTGTATGCCTTTATCCTGAGTATGCTGTCCTTCGATCTGAAAACTCTGCCGCGCTATTTTTCAGAGCGCCTGCCGCGCCGCGGTTTGGCCGCCATGCTCTTTTTCATCAGCGCCGCGCTGAGCTTGATGTGGCTGGGACGCATCGCCCCCAGCCTGCTGCAGAACCAGATCCCCGGGCTCGAAAATGTCACCAGCCTGTTCATCCAGGCCATGGACCTGGCGCTGATCGTGCCACTGTGCGCCCTGTCGGGCGCGCTGCTGCTGCGGCGCAGCCCGCTGGGTTACCTGCTGGCCTCGGTAGGGGTGATGAAATTCCTGACCATGTGCGTGGCCCTCACCATGATGCTGCTGAACATGCTGCGCGCGGGCGTGGATCCAGGCGCGCCGGCGCTGATCCTCTTCCCGTCCCTGGCGGTGGTCAACATCATCTTCGCGGCCATCCTGCTGCGCAGCATCGACGAGAAGGCAGCCTTATCCGCTGCGTAGAGCCGCCGTGATCTCGTAAGATCCAGCCGCCCGGCGAATATCCGGGCGGCTGGCCATTTAATCGGGCAGAACCCTGCAACTTTATCGCCATTTAGACGACTTAGCATGATATCTACTGTCAATCCGGCCAATGGGGGGCCAACCTGACAACTTCGATTGACTCTGACATTTAATATCATTAAAATCTAATTTACGTGGACATTTTGGAGCGTGAACCTAGCCTGGCTGTTCTAAATGCCGCACTGGCCGAAACCAGTTTGTCCGGCGGGCGTATCGCGCAGGTTAGCGGCGAAGCGGGGATCGGCAAGTCTTCGCTGATCGAGATGTTCATCCAGGGCCGCCGTAAAACACAGCCGGTCTATTGGGGCGTCTGCGATTTGCTCTTTACCCCCCGCCCGCTCGGCCCGCTCCACGATATGGCCGAGCAAATTGGCGGGAACCTGCTCAACCTGTTGGATGCAAGCACGAACCGCTCCAATATTTACGCGGGCTTCCTGGGGGTGTTAAAATCGCGCGGCACCATCGCCATCTTTGAAGACCTGCAGTGGGCCGATGAAGCCACCCTCGACCTGCTGCAGTTTGTCTGCCGGCGGATCAACCAGACCTCTGCCTTGCTGGTGCTGACCTACCGCGACGATGAACTTGGCCTGCGCCATCCGCTGCGTGTGCTGTTGGGCGAACTGGCTTCTTCGCCGGCGGCGCGGCGCATCCACTTGCAGCCGCTTTCCAAAAGCGCGGTGACGGCCCTGGTGGGCAGCCAGGATATCGACGCGGCGGCGCTGCACCGCATGACCCGCGGCAACCCCTTTTACATCACCGAAGTGCTGGCCGGCACGGGCACGGGCATCCCCCCGACCATCCGCGATGCGGTCCTGGCGCGGGCCGCGCGGCTTTCGCCCAACGGTCACGCCGTGCTCGAAGCCGCGGCGGTCATCGGCCAGCGGGTGCGGCCCGGGCTGCTCACCGCGGTAACCGGCGCGGAAACCCAGGCCGTAGACGAGTGCATGTCGGTGGGGATGCTGGAAATTCAGGAAGATGTGCTTACCTTCCGCCATGAGCTGGCCCGCGAGACGGTCCTCGAAACCATCTCGCCGCCGCGCAAGCAGGCTCTCCACCGGCGGGTGCTGGACGCGCTAAAAACCCTGCCCGCCGCGTATATCGATCTCACCCGGCTGGCCCACCACGCTGAGGCCAGCGGCGATCGAGAGGCCGTGCTGGAATATGCCCCCGCGGCAGCCAAACGCGCCTCGGCCGCCGGCGCCCACCGCGAAGCCGCCGCCCTCTACGATCTGATCCTGCGCTTCGCCGACGACCTGCCCATCGAAGAACGCGCACTGCTCTACGAAACCTACGCCTGGGAAAGCAACCTGATCGACCGGCAGTCCGAATCGATCTCCGGCCGGCGGCAGGCCATCGACCTATGGCGCCAGGTCGGCAATTCTTTGAAGCAGGGCGACAACCTGGCAGAATTGGCCCTGACCATGTTTGGCCGGGGCTCGTCGGTGGAAGCCATCCGCACCTGCCAGGCGGCCATCGAGGTGCTCGAAGCGCTGCCTCCCGGGCGAGAATTGGCCCTGGCTTACCGCACCAAAGCCCTGCTCTCGGCCTTCAACCACAATCATGAAGAGGCGATTACCTTCGCGGATAAATCGGCGCAACTGGCGGAACGGGTCGGCGATGTGCGCGTGCAGGCGATGGCTCTCGACACCCTGGGAACCACCTGGCTGTATCTGGACTATCCGCGCGGGGTAAAAATCCTCGAAGGCTGCCTCGAAATTGCCTCGAAAGCCGGGCTGGAGGCGCGCGTGGCGACCGTCTATGGCAATTGGGGCGCCACCGCCTGCGACCTCTTCATGCTGGACGACGCCGCCGAATACCTGGCCAAAGGTATTGAGTACTCCGGCGAGCACGATCTGGACCTGGTGCGCCTGCACCTGCTGGCCTGGCAGGCATATACCTTGCTGTATCTTGGGCGCTGGTCCGAGGCGGCCAGGGTGGTAAGTGAGGTGATCATTCGCGCAGATATCACTTCCACCAACCGCATCCCCGCCCTGGCGGTGCTCGGCCGCCTGCATGCCCGCCGGGCAGACGCCGACCCGCAGATTTTGCTGGATGAAGCCCTCATTCTGGCCACCCGCACCAACGCCTTCCAGGATATTGGCCAGGTGCGCGCGGCGCGCACCGAGGCCGCCTGGCTGGCCGGCGACCCCACCAAAGCCCTGCAAGAAGCCCATGCCGCGCACGGGCTGGCGGTGAGCAAAAAGCATCCATGGATCGCGGGTGAACTGGCTTACTGGCGTTGGAAAGGCGGCGAAAACGTTGAAATTCAGCCATGGATCGCCAGGCCTTTTGCCTTGCAAATTAGCGGAGACTGGCGCGGCGCGGCTCAGGCCTGGCGCGCGCTCAACTGCCCCTACGAGGAAGCCCGCGCCCTGGCAGAAGGGGATGCTGAAGCCCAGATGGCCGCGCTGGAAACCTTTGAACAGCTTGGCGCAAGGCCGGCGATCAACCACGTGCGGCGCAAATTAGCCACCTCGGGAATAGCGCATATCCCCCGCGGGCCTCACCCGGCCACCCGCCAGAACCCCTTTAACCTGACCAATCGCCAGGTCGAAATCCTGGCGCTGCTCATCGAAAACCTGACCAACGCCGAAATTGCTGCCCGCCTGCACATCTCGCCCAAAACCGTCGATCATCATATCTCGGCCGTGCTGGCCAAGCTGGACGTGCACACGCGCGAAGAAGCAGCCCAATTGGCCCGCAAGCTCTCCTCCCAACCGCCCCCAAAATAGGGAACTCATCCGCACAATATAGGGAACTGCTCCCGATGTATACATATTGGATTTAATTTATCCTATATGTGCTTCGAGTGAGCCGCTCCATCCCCCTGACCCATGCTGCCACGCTGGACTGCCAGGCAGAGCTGGACACATCCCCGCGGATCAGAACCGGTTGAATGTTGATGAGGAGATTTTCGATGAATGAGCCATTCAAAAATTGGGGGTCTCAACCTGTATCGATTTATATGATTGCGATCTTGATTTGATGCAAGACGAAGCATCCATCCGGCGTTTTGCGGCTGAGCTGTGCGAGCTGATCAAAATGCGCCGCTACGGCGATACCCAGGTGGTCCGCTTTGGCGATGACCCGCGCGTCACCGGGTTCAGCATGACCCAATTGATTGAAACCTCTTTGGTATCGGCCCACTTTGCGGATCACTCGAAGGCCATCTACCTGGATATTTTTAGCTGCGCGCCCTACGACCCGCAGGAAGCCGCCGGTTTCGCCGCGCACTTTTTCAAGGCGCAGGATCACCGGGTTCACGTGGTTTGTCGCAACTGATCCCCATGATCGCCGGTCTGCTGGCTTTCAAATCGGTGCAAACGGCGGTGATTTTCACGGCCGTCATTGCCGTAGCCATCGCCGACATGATGATCAAGAAAGCCGCCGTCCCCGGCGACCTGCGGGCCGCCTTGAGCAGCCCGTGGCTGTTTGGCGCGGCCGGTCTCTATCTCCTGCAGATCCTGTTATTCACCCTTATATTTTGCGCCGGCTGGAAGCTGAGCGTCATCGGCGCGCTGCAGACTGCTTTATATGCCCTCGTGGTACTTTCCGCGGGGGTATTTCTGTTCAATGAGCGCTTGAGCCGGCTGCAGGTGCTGGGCATCTTGCTGGCTGCGGCCGGGATCGCCTTGATCCATTGGGGAAAATGGGGCGGCACGGGGTAACCGCGCTTCGCCAGACGATCGGACTGTCTTATTTTGCTCGCAGATAGCAAGGAGGCGTGTGTATGTTATCCCTCAAGGAAGTAAAGAATTTCCTGCAAATCGGCCTGTCGCCCTATGATACCGCGTATGAAGCTTTCCGCCGGGCCTACCCCGCCTTTAATTCGACCCAGAAACTGGACGAGCTGCGCGCCAGTGAGTATGGGCGTCTCGACCGCCAGAGTCACACCTACCTGGATTACACCGGCGGCGGGCTGTACGCCGAATCGCAGCTGCGCGACCACCTCGCCCTGCTCAGCGAAGGCGTGTTTGGCAACCCTCATTCCAAAAACCTGACCTCCATGGCCATGACTCACCTGGTGGAGCGGGCGCGTGAGGCGGTGCTGGATTACTTCCACGCGTCCCCGCAGGAATACATGGCCATCTTCACCCAGAATGCGACCGGTGCGCTCAAATTGGTGGGCGAATCGTATCCATTTGCCCCCGGGAGCACCTATTTGCTGACCTTCGATAACCATAACTCGGTCAACGGCATCCGTGAATTTGCCCGCGAGCGCGGGGCGCGGGTGGATTACGTGCCCCTTGTCTCGCCTGATTTACGCGCAGACAGCCGGTACCTGGCGCAGGCCCTGGAAGCCGGTCAAAACGGCAGCAATAACCTCTTCGCTTTCCCGGCTCAATCCAATTTCACCGGGGTGCAGCACCCCCTCGAATGGATCGCTGCGGCGCAGTCCAAAGGCTGGGATGTGCTGCTGGATGCCGCCTCGTTTGTGCCTTCCAACCGCCTGGATTTGAGCGTCTGGCATCCCGACTTCGTCGATATTTCGTTTTACAAGATGTTTGGCTACCCCACCGGGGTGGGCTGCCTGCTGGTGCGCAAAGGCGCGGCGCAAAAGCTGCATCGCCCCTGGTACGCGGGCGGCACGATCACCTTCTCGTCCGTGCTGGCCAACGACCACTATCTCACCCCCGGCCCGGCCGGATTTGAGGATGGCACGGTCAATTATCTCAGCCTGCCGGCGGTGGAGATGGGGCTCCACTATTACCGGTCGATCGGCATCGACGTGATCCATACCCGGGTGATGTGCCTGACCGGCTGGTTGATCCAGCGTCTGCTGGCGATGCGCCACAGCAACGGCCGCCCGCTCATTCGCCTCTACGGTCCACCCAACACCCACCTGCGCGGCGGCACGGTACAGGTCAACTTCTTCGATGCCCAGGGTGAAATGTACGACTGTACAGAGGTCGAGCGCCTGGCTAACGAAGAACGCATCTCGCTGCGCGCGGGCTGCCACTGCAACCCCGGCGCGCGGGAAATGGCCCTGGGCTTTGATAAAGAGACCCTGGACGCCTGTTTCAAAGACAAAGACCAGCGCACCTTTGAGGAGTTCCTGCGGGTGATCGACGGCAAGACCACCGGGGCGCTGCGCGCCTCGATCGGGTTGGTGACCACCTTCGCGGACGTGTACAAATATGCGCAGTTTGCCGAAAGTTTTATCGACCGGGTAATTACCGGCCCGTAATCAGACCGGCGGGGACATGCCCAATAGCTTCATCTCGTGGGCCAGGGTTTCGCGCAGGCCTTCTTCGAGCGGACGCGGATTGAAACCGAGCTGCTCGCGGGCCTTGCGGTTATCTGCGATGTAGGTGACCCCGCCGGCGGCGCGCAGGCCTTCGGAGGTGTAGGTTTCAGGCAGGGGCACAAGCTTTTCCACCACACTCGCCACGGCTGCCATCCCCTTCAACATGCCCGGCGCAGCGCGCATGCGCGGGCCGGGGATGCCGGTGATGCGCTCAGCCATCTGGATAGCCTCGATAAAGGTATGGCTGGGGCCGCAAATAAAATAAGCCTGGCCGGGAACCCCCTTTTCCATGGCCAGCAGATGCCCGCGGGCAACATCCTCGATGTACGACCAGGAAAAAGCCGTCCTTTCGGGCAGCAGCGGCAGGCGGCCCTGCAGATATTGGATTAAGTTGGTGCGCACGGTGCTGGTATCCCCCGGGCCGTAGACCAGCCCGGGCTGGACGATCACCAGCGGCAGGCCGCCGCGCATGAACTCTTCGGCAAGGTCGTGCGCCTCGGCCTTGGTCTGGTCGTAGACCGTCAGGTGTTTTCCCTCAAATCGGTAGGTTTCATCCACCAGCATACCGTGCGTGTCGGAATTAATCGCGATGGTGGAGGTGTAGACGCCCTTGGGGATGCTGAGTTCGCGCATCAGCTCGAGCACGTTGCGCGTGCCGTCCACATTGACACGCTGCCCGGCGGTTTTATCGCGCGCGCCAATCTTATACCAGCCGGCGATATGGTAGACGCCGTCCACCCCGCTCATCGCCGCGCGCATGCTTTCTTTTTGGGTGACATCGCCCGTGTACAGCGCGGCCCCCAGGGCGGCCAGATCCTGCGCCTTGCCCGGGTCGCGGACGACGGCGTTAATTTGGTGGCCCGCCGCGAGCAACTGGCGAGCCACCTGCCCGCCGACAAACCCGGTTGCGCCGCTGAGAAAGTATTTCATCGCTCCTCCTTGGGAGAGTACCGAATTTTTATTAACGGGATGTAGTGATCCGGTCTCTCGAATGTTGCCTGGCTGTGTGGTGGCCACGCCAGCCAGCAATCCAGTCATTACGCCACCGTTTGGTTATCAACGAGCTCGTCCAGCACAAAGAGAAACAAGCATGCGCGTGTGGATGCCCCATCATTTTAGCACGAGCGGTATTCCGCCGGAAGTTCGCGGTGTGCATTCGCGCCCGGGGAAACCGGACGGCTTCGAAGAATGCAGCCGGCCGCGCCTCGTTTGTACAACCTTTCTGCCCCCATAGTTACTACCCACCACGGCAACCCCCACAGAACCCGCGTTTTCCCGATTGCGAAAACGATTAAATACTATTACAATTTCAAAAGAAGAGTGAAAGCGTCTGCCCTGACAGGAACCAGGCAGACCTTTTTTTATACGTACAAAAAACATGTCCGTTCATCCGTCGCCTGGACAGAAACGATCATCGAATAAAAGAAAGGAGCTGGGATCATGAATGAAACCGAGCGAGAAATTTGGGCATTTCTGGACAAACATCTTCAAAGCATTTTCACACGAGATGTGGAGACCTACAAGGCCACCACCAGCGACAGCCTGTCTTTGTATGAGTGGTTTGTAACCCCCCATCGCCAGGATGGTCTCGACTTTCACCTTTTTATGTTGGCGCATGATTGGGCCGCCGCAGGCGCCGATTTCCGTTACGATTTGCTCGAGCGGCGCCTGCAGTTGTTCGCCGATACGGCCATCCTGAGCTATACCTTCATGCTGACGATCGCCAGGAATGGCGTTTTGGAGCACAGCTCGCATAATGAAAGCCGGGTGCTGGTGAAAACCAGGGATGCGTGGCAGGTGGTACACGTTCACAAATCTCCTGCCTGGAAGTCCTCTGAGAACCAGGCTTAATCAAAAAAGGGCAGCCATTTGGGGTAAATTTCATGACCCTGCCTGGAACCCCTGTCTTTACCGGCGCAAAAAAGGACAGAAATGCCAAAAAACTATGAGAGCCAATGGTGGGGACTGATCTACGACCAGATGATGGCCGAAGGGCTGGCGGATTGGCTGGAAAACAACCGCCGGTTTTACTACACCGCGCTGCGAGGAGAACGCGGTCCGCTGCTGGAATGCGCCTGCGGCACAGGTCTATTCTTGCTGCCGCTGTTGAGCCAGGGGCATGATGTCTACGGTTTTGATATTTCGGCCGGCATGCTGGCCACCCTGGAGCGGAAAGCCACCGCACAGGGGCTGGCGGATATCGCCAGCCGCATCTCCATCCAGGATTTCGAGAGCTTCCATTACGACCGCCAGTTCGCCGCCATCCTGATCCCCTCCAATTCCTTTGGCATGCTGACCAGCCAGGCCGCCCAGATCCGCACGCTGCGCAATATTTACGCCCACCTGGCTCCCGGCGGCCGGCTGTTGATGGACCTGCGCCTGGCGGGTGTGCGCGACCTGGCCCAGACCCCCGAAGTGGTCGAAGGCCAGTGGTACACCTGGACCCATCCTGAAAGCGGTCGCCCGATCCGCCAGCGCCTGGTAGGCCGCTATGATTTCGACCGGCAGCTGAGCCTGGATCAATGCTACATCCAGTACGATGGCCAGGCGGAAGACTTTCCCATGACCGGGCGCTGGATTTTCAAAGAAGAGTTTCAACTGCTGCTGCGCCTGGGCGGGTTTGAACACTGGGAATGTTTCGGCACGCCGGATGGCGGCCCGCTGCACAGCGGGTTGGAAGAAAGCTTCAGCTACTGGATCGCGTATAAACCTCAATGATCATGGTACACGGTAAATCACCGGCTTCACCTGACCGGCGCCTACTTGACCCCCATCTTATCCAGATTATAATTGTAATCACAAGATAACAAGATTACAGCAGACCGCATCTTCCAACCCACGCGGGATCAACCGCCGGGCGGCTTAAACTGGCCTTCTGGCGCATTCGAATTAGTGCTTTTGGCATATCAAAGTAAATCATCCAAACCTGAATTTCGGCGAAATGATGAAAACTACGTTTCGTAATTTAAGCAGTACCCGGTAAAATGATATGGGCTGCGCCGCGCGTCTGCCAACACCACTCCCAAGGAGACCCGTTGATGACTGACATTCCCTTCTCTTTCAACCTGCCTTACCCGCAGTTGATCCCCAGCCACTATGACCGCCACATCCAACGCCGCTTGAGCTCGATGCGGGGCCAATTTCTGGATAGCAATGCCTATGACGAAATGCTGTCTGGCGAAGACCGCCTGATTTACGAGGTTTATGAGATCCAGCGGCCGCAGGTGGCCGGCGAGATTTTATCGGGCATTTCCATCATCCACCCGGGTAAAGTGGGGCGCGAGTTCTTTATGACCAAAGGCCATTACCACACCGTGCTCGAAACCGCCGAAATTTACTACTGCCTGAAAGGCGAAGGCTACATGGTGATGGAGACCCCCCAGGGCGAGACCAGCGTGGAAGCCCTCGCCCCGGGCCGGGTGCTCTACGTGCCGCCCTGCTGGGCGCACCGTTCGGTATGCACCTCGCGCCAGCAGGACCTGGTGACCTTCTTTGCCTACCCCGGCCATTCCGGGCACGACTACGGCACCATCGAGCGCCAGGGGTTTGGCCGGCTGGTGCTGGATGGGGCAGCCGGGATCGAAATTGTGGACAACCCACGCTGGAAGAGACCCTGAGGCCAAATGGAGTTAAGAAACTGCACCCTGCTGGTCACCCCGACCTCCTACGGCAAAAATGATCCCCGCCTGAAAAGCGAGCTGGAAAGCCAGGTGGGCCGGGTGATCTATAACCCGAGCGGCAAACCGCTCTCCTCGGCTGAGCTGGCCCAACTGCTCCCCGGCGTGGACGGCCTGCTCGCCGGGCTGGATGTGATCGACCGCTCGGCCCTGGCCGCGGCCGACCGTTTGAAGGTCATCACCCGTTACGGGGTGGGCATCGACAACGTCGATTTGCAGGCCGCACGCGAGAAAGGCATCATCGTCACCAACACCCCGGGGGCCAACTCCAATTCGGTGGCCGAGCTGGCCATTGCCCTGATGCTGGCCCTGGCCCGCCAGATCCCGGAGGCCATCACGGCCAGCCGCCAGGGCAGGTTCCCCCGCCTCGCGGGGATCTCGCTGGAAGGCAAAACCGTGGGCATCCTGGGGTTGGGCGCCGTGGGCCGCTCGCTGGCCGCCCGCCTGGCGGCCTTTGGCTGCCGGCTGCTGGCCTACGATCCCTATCCTGACCAGGCATTCGCCGAGTCGCACGGGGTCAGCCTGCTGCCGGTGGATGAGATCCTGCCCCAGGCGGATATCATCAGCCTGCACCTGCCGCTGCTGCCCGAGACCCAGCGCATGGTGGACGCGGCCTTCCTGGCAAAAATGAAACAAGGCGCTTACCTGATCAACACGGCGCGCGGTGAAATCGTGGATGAAGGCGCCCTGCTGGCGGCGCTGCAAAACGGCCATCTGCGCGGGGCCGGGCTGGATGCCTTCGCGGTAGAACCGCCCGACCCAACCCATCCGCTGCTGGCGCTGCCGCAGGTGATCGCCACCCCCCACCTGGGGGCGCAGACCGACGGAGCCACCAACCATATGGGCTGGATGGCCCTGCAAGACTGCCTGGCGGTGCTGCGCGGCCAGGCGCCCCAACATCGGGTGGCATAATTAAATTTGAGGAGCATAGCATGAATAAACAAGACGTACTGGCGAAAGTAAAAGAACTGGGGCTGCTGGCAGTCATCCGTGGCCCATCGGCTGAATTAACCGTGAAGATGGTCGCCGCCCTGGCGGCCGGCGGGGTGAAAGGCATCGAGATCACCTACACCACGCCCAATGCCGAACAGGTGGTGGCGGAGCTGGCCCAGAAATTCGGCGACGAGATTCTGCTGGGGATGGGCACGCTGACCGAGACGGCCCAGGCGGCGAGCGCCAAAGCTGCCGGCGCGCAGTTCCTGGTCAGCCCGATTTGCGAGCCCACCCTGGTGAGCGCCATGGTCGACAGCGGCCTGGCGGTGATGGCCGGCGCGCTGACCCCCACCGAGGTCTTTCAGGCTTATAAGCTGGGGGTCGATGTGGTCAAAATCTTCCCTGGCTCGCTGGGCGGGCCGGGCTACGTCAAATCCTTGAAAGGGCCGTTCCCCTATATTTCCATGATGCCCACCGGCGGGGTCAGCGAAGCCAACGTTGCCGATTGGTTCGCTGCGGGGGTGGTGGCAGTGGGGGCCGGCAGCGAACTGTGCCCGCCGCAGCTGGCCAAAGAAGGCAGGTTCGATGAGATCAGCCAGCGCGCTGCCCGCTTTGTGCAGGTCATTGCCGCGGCGCGCGGCTGATCTTCGAGCGATCAGCGGCAGCCTTGATAAACAAACCGGCACAACTGCGGATGCGGCTGTGCCGGTTTTTCATTGCGCCGGTAAGTTAGTGGATGAGATCAAACCGGGCGGCACTCGGTGACGAAGTAATCCGGCTGCTGACCGGCAGCCAGCACCTGCAGGCCGGCCTGCCGCGCCAGCGCGCTAAATTCGCTGACCGTGCGGGGCCTGCCACCCACCAGCAGCATCTCGATGAATAGATCTCTTTGCATGTCATCCGGCCCGACACTCTTGAGGATCACCACTCGCCCTTCCGGGCGGGCAGCCTCCGCGCAGCGCCGCAAGATCTCCACCGATTCGCGATCCGGCCAATCGTTAATGATCCCGCGCAGCAGATAGATATCCCTGCCCGGCGGCAGCGGATCGAAAAAGCTCTGCCCGGCAGTGGTTACCCGCGCGGAGACGCCCGCCGCCTCGAAAATTTCGGCCGAGCGCGCCGCGGTATCCGGCAGGTCTACCAGGGTTCCGCGGAGATGCGCGTGCTTGCGCAAGATTTCCGCCAGCATCGCCCCGGTGCCGCCCCCCACTTCCACCAGGCTGCGCACCGCCTGCCATCCGCCGGTAATTTCAAACTCAGGGCTGGGTGTGCCATGCCCGGCCGGGCCAATCAGGCTATCGAAATCCGCGGCGATCTTGGGGTGGGCGGCCAGGTCCTCAAAAAACGGCAGGCCAAAGACCTGCTGGTACGCGGGAGCGCCGCTGCGCACGAATTCCAACAGGGTGCCCCAGGCATGCGCCATGCGCCCGCCCAGGCTGTCCAGGTCTAGCGCGATGCGCGCGGTGGGATCGAGCAGCTCCTGGGAGGTCGGGGTGAGGGCATAGCGCCCCGGCTCAACCTGGTCAAAGACGCCTTTGAGCGCCAGGTGCCCGAGGATGGCATGCAGCACCCCCGCGTCGCAGTGCTCCGCGGCGGCCAGCTCGTCGACGCGATCGACCCCGGCGGCAATGTGTTCGGCCAGGTGCAAGGTGGCGGCTACATGCACGCACCAGGGCGTGCACAGATCGGCAAGTTCCCAAAGGCTAACGGCTTTTTGCTCAGACATACAGATAATCCTCCTGGCTACCCGAGGCCCTCCCAGCATTTTGGTGCATGGGGGGTCACATTAGAATTTCACATCCAAAAAAAATCATAGGGTTGAACATATATTCTGTCAAGCAGATTGTGAGATAATTAGACTCGTTTTGTTTATTTCTTATGCGCCCGTCGAAGGAGCCCGCATTGAAAATGCCATTTCGCCAGCACTGGGGATTGCTGGCCAAATACATCCAGCCGCAGAAAAAGCGCTTTATCTGGTTGACCGTGCTGCTCTTCAGCAGTATCGGGCTGACCCTGGTAAATCCGCAGATTATGCGCTATTTTATCGACACCACCCAAACCACCAAAGAAACCCATAACCTGCTGATCGCGGCGCTGGCCTTTATCTTTATCGCCCTGGTCCAGCAAGTGGTGGGGGTGGGAGCAACCTACGTGGGCGAAAACGTGGCCTGGACCGCCACCAACGCCCTGCGCGCCGAGATGGCCCACCACTGCCTGCACCTCGACATGAGCTACCACAACAACGTCAGCCCAGGCGAGCTGATCGAACGCATCGACGGGGACGTGGCCGAGCTGTCCAATTTCTTCTCGCAGCTGGTCATCCGCGTGCTGGGCAACCTGCTGCTGATGATCGGCATCCTGGTAGCGCTGCTGCTGGTAGACTGGCGCATCGGGCTGGCCTTCAGTGTTTTCACCGCGATCACCCTCTACGTGCTCAATGCCGTACGCGGCATCGCCATCCCTTTCCAGAAGAAGTTCCGCGAATCGGTGGCCGATCTGTTCGGCTATCTCGAGGAACGCCTGGCGGGCACCGAGGATATCCGCTCCAGCGGCGCGGTGGACTATGTGGTGCTGGGCATTTATAAGCTCTCGGTGAAGATGCTCGGTCACTGGCGCAACGCATCCCGGCGCTTTATCATCGTGCGCTTCGCCGCCGGGGTCTTGATGACCATGGGGGTGGGGATTTCGCTGATCATCGGCTATTTCCTCTTCCGCGCGGGGATCATCACCCTGGGCACCGTCTACCTGGTAGTCACCTACACCAACCTGCTGCGCCGGCCGATCCGCGAGCTGACCCAGCAGATGGAAAATCTGCAAAACGTGGGGGCCGCCACCGAACGCCTGACCGAACTGCAGGCCATCCGCGCCAAAATCGTCAACGGTCCGGGAGCCGAGATCCCCGCCGGCGCGCTGGGCCTGGCATTCGACAACGTGCACTTCGCATACAAAGAGGGCGAGGCCGTCCTCGAAAATATCCATTTTGAGATCAAACCGGGCACGGTGCTGGGCTTATTGGGGCGCACCGGTTCGGGCAAGACTACCCTGGCGCGGCTGATCTTCCGCCTCTACGATCCCACCCACGGGCGCGTGCTGCTGGGCGGCGTGCCGCTGACCCAACCCGAGTTGAAGCCGCTGCGCGAACGGGTGGCCCTGGTCACCCAGGATGTGCAGTTGTTCCAGGCCAGCGTGCGAGATAACATCACCTTTTTCAACCGCAGCATCCCTGACAGCCGCATCCTCGATGTGATTGAGGAATTGGAACTGACCGATTGGCTCAACGGTCTGCCCGACGGCCTGGACACCCGCCTCGAAACCGGCGGGCGCAGCATCTCGGCGGGCGAGGCCCAACTGCTGGCTTTCACCCGCATCTTCCTGCGCAACCCGGGGCTGGTGATCCTGGATGAGGCCTCCTCACGCCTGGATCCCGCCACGGAACAATTGATCGAACGGGCCATCGACAAGCTGCTGCGCGACCGCACCGCCATCATCATCGCCCACCGCCTGGGCACTCTGCACCGCACCCGGGAGATTATGATCCTGGAAGACGGCAAGGTGATTGAGCACGGCGAGCGCGAGCTGCTGGCCGCGGACGCCGCGACCCAATTCCACCGGCTGTTGAGCACCGGGCTCGAGGAGGTGCTGGCATGACCGCCGCAGCGACCACATCCGCGAAAACCAAGGCCAACCTGCCGGCCTGGAAAGTCATCCTGAAGACCATCCTCTTCCGCAAGGATTTGTGGGCAGCCAACTGGCTGATGATGATCTTCACCATGCTGTTTTACCAGGTGCCGGGGCTGGCGATCCGCGAATTTTTCAACATCCTGAGCGGCAGCTCCCCCATGGGGCTCAACCTGTGGACCATCGTAGCCCTGCTCTTCGCCGCCGAAATCGGCAGCGTGCTGGGGGTTTGGGGGCTGGTAACCACCAACGTGCCGTTCTTTATGAACACCATGACCCTGCTGCGCAAGAATTTGCTGACCCACATTCTGCGCCGCCCGGGGGCTTCGGCCCTGCCCGATTCGCCCGGCGAAGCGATCAGCCGCTTCCGCGGGGATGTGTTTGAGATTCCCCTGTTCGCCTTGTGGCTCAATGACATCATGGGCATGATCGCTTTCAACATCATCGCCCTGATCGTGATGGTAGGGATCAGCCCGACCTACACCGGGCTGGCCTTGCTGCCGCTGATCGTGGTGGGGGTCATCGCGGCCGCGTCCACCAAGCGCATCGACGAATACCGCCGCGCCAGCAGCCGGGCCACCGGCATCATCACCGGCTTTATCGGCGAATTCTTTGGGGCAGTCCAGGCGGTCAAGGTGGCCACGGCTGAAACGGACGTGATCGGGCGTTTCAAAGAGCTCAACGAAGACCGGCGCAAACTGGCGCTGCGCGACCGGCTATTCAATGAGATCTTGAACTCGATCTTTCACAACGCCGCCAACCTGGGCACCGGGGTCATCCTGATCCTGGCAGGGCAGGCTATGCAGGCCGGCACCTTCACCGTGGGCGATTTTGCCCTGTTCGTCTATTACCTCGAATTCCTCTCCGAGCTGACCGCTTTCTCGGGGCTGCTGGTCGCCCGCTACCGCCAGATCGGCATTTCGGTGGAACGCATGCAGCGCCTGATGGAAGGCGCCTCACCCGAGGCGCTGGTGGAATTTAGCCCGGTGTATATGAATGCCAAATTCCCGGATGTAATCTATCCGAGCAAGAGTGAAGCCAACCACTTTTACCAGTTGGAAGCCAAAGACCTGAGCTACCGCTTCCCCACCTCAGACCATGGCATTGAGGGGCTTAACCTCAACGTAAAACGCGGGTCTTTCACCGTGATCACCGGGCGGATCGGCTCGGGTAAAACCACCCTGCTGCGGGTGCTGCTGGGCCTGCTGCCCAAGGACAGCGGCGAAATCTGCTGGAACGAAACCCGCATCGATAACCCCGGGCAGTTTTTCACCCCGCCCAACTGCGCCTACACCGCCCAGGTGCCGCGCCTGTTCAGCGATACCCTGCGCGACAACATCCTGATGGGGCTGGACAAAACCGACGACGATATCTACCGGGCGGTGCGCCTGGCCGTCATGGATCGCGACCTGGGGGATTTCGAGCAAGGGCTGGATACCAAGGTAGGGCCCAAAGGGGTCAAACTATCCGGCGGGCAGATCCAGCGCACGGCGGCAGCGCGCATGTTCGTGCGCGAAGCCGAACTGCTGGTGTTCGACGATCTTTCGAGCGCGCTGGACGTGGAAACCGAAAAGCTCTTGTGGGAGCGCATCTTTGACCGGCCCGGAGCCACCTGCCTGGTCGTTTCGCACCGGCGGGCAGCCCTGCGGCGCGCCGACCATATCATCGTGCTCAAAGATGGGCGCATGGAGGCCCAGGGCAAACTGGATGAACTGCTGGCCACCTCGGCCGAGATGCAGCGCCTGTGGGCTGGAGAAACCACCCCCTGAGCGCCGAGCGCGTGGCAAGATCCAGGCAATCCGAATAAGCCATCACAACTCAAAGACTGCCGGTTTTTCAAACCGGCAGTCTTCGTCGATGGACAAGGCGCGCCTCTACGGCGCAATCATCTGCAGAAAAATATTGACGATCTCAGGATCGAACTGTTTGCCGGATTGATCCCGGATGTAAGCCAGGGCGCTCTCGTGGCTCCAGGCCTGGCGGTAGGGACGGTCGGAGGTCAACGCATCCCACACATCCACCAGGGCAAAAATGCGCGCCACCAGGGGAATATTCTCGGCTTTCAAATGGTTAGGATACCCCTGGCCGTCCCAATGCTCATGGTGAAAATGAGGGATCTCCAGGGCGCGCTGCAGGTGAGGGATGCCCTTCAGCAGCTTATAGGCGTAGATGGGATGCTGGCGCATGGTGATCCATTCATCCTCGGTCAAAGGGCCAGGTTTTAACAGGATAGCATCCGGTATGCCCATCTTGCCAATATCATGCAGCAGGGCGCCCATGCGAATATGGCGCAGGTCTGCTTCGGGGATGCCCATTTCGCGGGCGATATTCATCGTCAACTCGACCACCCGCTGGCTGTGGCCCCCGGTTTCGCGCTCGCGCAGTTCAAGCGCGCTCGACCAGCCCTCCAGGGTGGCGTCGTAGGAAAATTCCAATTCCTGGTTGGTGATTTCCAGCCGTTCGAGGAACCTCCTGCGCTCCTGGCGCACGATCTGGGTGTGCAGTCCGTAGGAGAGGTCGGCGGCCATATCCGAGATCAGCATAATTTCATCCTGATCAAAGGCATCTTCGCGCGCGCCGAAAATCAACAGCACCCCCAGGATGCTGCGCTCATAATGCAGCGGCAGGATCGCCAGGGAGGGGAAGGCGTCCGGGAGACGGCCGATGACGGCATACTGCTCGCGCTCGGTGTGCCGGTTGAGAAAAACCGGCAGCCGCTCTTGCACCAACGCGGTAAGCGCAGCGGTGTACTGGTCCCAATAATGAGAGGGCGCGGCGCCTGGATTTTCAAGCGGGTAGGTAAAGGAGAAGAACGGACGCAGGCGGTTCTCGCCGTCAGTCCGCACCAGCACGATCGAGGCAGTCTGATATTCACCCACATTGACGATCGTCTTGCAGATTTCACGCAGCAGTTCTTCCTCATTGCCCGAGCGCACCAGGGCTTCATTACACTTGCTGATCGTGCGCAGCGCGCGGTTCAGACGGTGCAGCTCGGCTTCGGCATTTTTACGCTGGGAAATATCCCGCATCGATACCACGCGGGCATTTTTGCCGCGAAAATTGATCGCACGCGATTGGGTTTCTCCGGGAAAAATCGTGCCATCCTTGCGTACGCCGTTGACTTCAAACACGCTTTCCGGGTTTTGCCTGGCCGGGTCAATCGCCACCATGCTGGATTCGGGGGTGAGTAAAATATCGTAGCCGTTCTTCCCGATCAGCTCCTCCGGGTGTTCGTAACCGAAAATTTCCGCAAATTTCCGGTTGGCATCCAGAATAACCCCGTCTTTCTGCACCATCACGCCTTCCATGGTGGCATCCGAAAGGCTGCGGTAGCGGTTTTCGCTTTCCTTCAATTCGTGCTCCGCCTCCACCCGGCGGGTGATATCGTTGATAATGATCAGGATATGGGGATGCGAATGGTAAATAATCGGCTTGGTAGAGACGATGCCGTGGATGATATGGCCGTCCACATGGCGCAAAACAGCTTCATGCTGGTCTAAATGCCCTTTTTTCTTTTCGCCGGCTTCGAAAATAGTACGCCGCTCTACATCCGACAGCCCGCCGATCTCCAGCGCCAGCTTGTTAAGGACATCGGAGCGGGCGACACCGATCAGCTTGCAAAAAGAAGAATTGGCGTCCACACACATCCCGCTAAAATCAATGACGACCGCCGCCAGGGGGCTTTCCTCAAACAAAATATGATAGGCCGCTTCGCTCTCGCGCCTTTGGATTTCAATCCGCTTGATCTCGGTGACATCGCGGATAATGCCTTCAATCCCGATCTTCCCGCCCTTCCCGTCCAGAACGTAATGGCTGGTGGTGCTGACGGTCAGCAAGCTGCCGTCCTTGCGTTTGACCATTTCCTCATAGTTGCGCACCTCCTGGGCGGTTTCTACCGCGAGCAAGAATTTCTCGCGGTCGGCGGGGTTGAGATAATAACGACCCGCAATATTCTGGCCCAGCACCTCGTCCATCGAGCTGTGACCGAACAATTTCAAAAAGCTGGGGCTCACCATCACCAGGCGGCCCTCAAGATCACAGCGATAATAGGCATCCTGGATTAAATCAAGGATGTTGCGGTACTTGGCCTCACTTTCAGATGAGCGTGCCAACGCCCGGCGCAGGGACTGCGCGGCCAGAAACTGCAAGACGGCGCACATGGGGAACATAAAGGCGCTGACAATCCAATAGCTCTCTACCCGGGGGATCGTATGGAAAACCAGCAGGTTGTTTTTCTGAAAATATACCAGCACCAGCCCCGACAGCAGGGATAAAACCGTCATCACCAGCGCACCGCGGCCCTCCAGCAAAATGCCGGCGATCAAGATCACCAGGATGTAGCCCATCATATACGCCGGGCCTGAAACCCCATTTAATGCGAAAGCGATCACGGTGAATTCTGACCAGAAGATGGCCACCTGCAGAATGGCAGCCAGGCGCAGATAGCCCCGGTGCAGCAAAATGAGCAGGATGATATTCGCGGCGATACCCACCCCGGCGATGACGGCGTCTTCGGCCGCGGTATAAGGGCTGAACACCAGGGAAAAAACCAGGTAAATGACGGCCAGAATCAACAGGCTCCACAGGATGATATGCAAAATCATCGACTGGCGGCTGCTTTTTTCATCCGCATATACGGGCGGTTTCAGAATTTGGCGTATGCGCATCATGTCATTCTCCCGCTGATCATCGGCCCCATCCACGGTGCGGAATAGACTTTACTACTGGATCACGGCACAAAAGCCTTTTATTATTATAGGCAGTAGTGCGCCCGTGCGGTTATCATTTGTGTAATCTGGCGACCATCATCAAAATTAGCTGGCTCGCCGGAGAAACGCCGCCGCCGAAAACAAGCGCTCAATCTTGAGCATTTGTTTCCAGCGGCCGGCAGTTCGGTTAAAGAGCGGCATGCGCTAGGCGGAGATGGGGATGCTGATCACACCCGTCCGAGGCAGGCTGTAGGTGTGCTCACCCACAAGAACCGACAGCGGGGAGTCCAGCGGCTGGGCCGGCTCAACGGTAACCGCATCTGCGCTGAGGCTGATCTTCAAGGTTTGGCCGCGGAAATTCAGTGAGAGTGAAACCTTCTTCCAATGCGCGGGCAGATGCGGCTGGATGGAGAGGGTCTCGCCCATGCCGTGGATCCCGCACAGCCCGAACACCGCCGCCATCCATGCCCCGCCGTTGCCGGCCGGATGCGTGCCGCCAATATACAGCGGGCCGACATACTGCTTGCCTTCGCCGGTCAGGTCGATGGTGGCCGTTTTCA
This sequence comes from uncultured Chloroflexia bacterium, assembly GCA_963752685.1. Lineage (GTDB taxonomy): Bacteria > Chloroflexota > Anaerolineae > Anaerolineales > Anaerolineaceae > Anaerolinea. Next base: position 34,795 of record CAVVZR010000005.1, read on the forward strand.
TGAAATACCTGTACGCCCAATCCACTTTGCCGATCTGCGAGGCGATCAGCGAATAGGAGCAGGCGCTCAGGCTGGAGCCATGCTCGGTGCGCGGTTCGTAAAATTCCCAGTTGGCCAGTTTGGTTTCGAGGGGATACAGATCGTTGAACAGGAAGAGGGTCAGGATCACATCCGCCTGCTTCAGGATCTGGGTGGTGGTGGCCAGGCCGTTTCCCCCGCCGAGATACTCGTGCGGGTTCAATTTCTGGGCCAGCAGGGACTTCAGCGGCACGTCGTCCAGGTTGAAATAGCCGTCGAACTGGGGGATGATCGCGCCCGGGGCGATGACGTCCGGCAAAAATATGTTTTGCGCCACCTCGCCAATCAGCTCCAGGTCCTGGGCAAAGCCCAGGGCATCCATCAGGGACTGATACTTTTCGGGGTGGTGCTCACGCATAAACGCCGCTACCCGTACACACACATCCAGGGTGTGGGCGGCGAGGCGGTTGGTGAAGGCATTATTGTGGACGCGCTCGTGATATTCGTCCGGGCCGGTGACATCCAGAATTTCGTAGCGCCGCTTGTCCAGGTTGTAATATGTGTAGGAGAGGAAGAAGCGCGCGCATTCGAAGACCACCTCGGCGCCGCCATCCGGCCAGATCGAGCCATCGCCGGTGGCGGTGTAATACTGCCAGAAAGCATAGGCGATATCCCCGCTGATGTGCACCTGTTTGTCGCGGAAATAGGTGCGCATCGGGCGGTTGGTGAACACATCCGTGATGTTGAACAGGGTGCAGGCGTCCTGCCCGGCTTCCTGGCTTTCCCAGGCATAGAAAGCCCCGCGGAAGCCGTATTCCTGCGCTTTGCGCCGCGCTCCATCCAGGGTGTGGTAACGGTACAGCAGCAGGTTGCGCGCCAGGGACGGGAAAGCATAATCAAAAAACGGGAGCATGAAAATTTCGGTGTCCCAGAAGATGGCGCCCTTATATACCTGCCCCGACAGCCCGCGCGCAGGGATGGAGGCGCGCTCGGTGTGGGTGGGAGCGATGGCCAGCAGGTGATACATGCTGTAGCGCAGCGCCTTTTCGGCGAACCCGTCGCCCTCGATGCGCACGTCGCAGCCGGCCCAACGCTGCGCCCAGAGGGTGATATGCTCCTGGAGCAGGGCGTTAAACCCCTGCGCGTCCGCCTCCTGGCACAGGCGGCGGGCGGCTTCCAATGGGTCGGGGCCATCCAGCCCGGTGAAATGGGCAATGAACTTGTGCAGCACCAGCCTGCCCTGGATGCGCACCCCGCTCAGCTCGCGGACCGCGGCGAGGCTGCGTCCGGCGGCCAGCCCCGGCAATGGGATATCCGCGGACAGGCGGCTGGCTTCGGCCACTGCCAGCGGAACACCAAGCTCATGGGTCACGGCGGAAATCGAGAGGATGCCGCCCTGATCGCAGGCGTGAACCTGTTCCAGGTGCGGGCCGTTGATATCCCACACATCCCCATCCACCCCGCTGTGCAGGTCGATTTCACATTCACGGTTGGCGCTGATCACGTATTCCATGCAAATCAGGTGCGGCTTGGCCAGGCTGGCAAAGCGGCGCGAGCACACGCGGATCTGCAGGTCCTCCCCGGCGTCGAAGACAGTCTCGCGCTGGTGGACGGCATGCTCCATATCCAGTCGCTGGGTATGCGCCAGCACGCTGCCGGTGAGGGCATGCAGGGGTTGGCCCTGGTAAAACACCTGGACAAAGCAGCCGTTGGGCAGGTTGATCGGTTCGCGCCACAGATCGCCGACCTTGTCATACAGCCCGGAAACAATCGTGGCGGTTTTCTGCTCCTTGGTGTATTCTTCCAACGTCCCACGGTAGCCGATATAGCCGTTGCCGATCAGCAGCTTATTACCCTGGCGGTCTACATCTTCCGGGGCGATTAAATCGGTTTCAGAGATAATCCAATCCATAGCCAAACCCTGCCTTTTGACGATTAATTTTTAAACGTAAGGCCGTTCTGGTCAACGCGGCAGGCTTCACCGCGGATTTTTACCAGTACCGGTGCGCCCTGGGTTACACGCACCAGCGTCTCGTGCTGCGAGGTCTCCACTCGGATGACCGATCCACGGTACAGCACCTGGAAGCTGTAGCGGTTCCAGTGCGCTGGGATGGTGGGGTTGAAGGAGAGCATCTCGCCATCCGAACGCATCCCGCCGAAGCCGTAGACAATGTTCATCCAGGCGGCGGCAATCGAGGTGGTGTGGATGCCCTCGGCCGTGTTGCGGTTGTAGTTGTCCAGGTCGATGCGCGTGGCAAAGCGGAAGAAATCCGCCGCCTCCTGCGGGCGGCCCAGCTCGGCGGCTAAAATCGAGTGCACCGAGGGCGACAAAGATGATTCGTGGATGCAGCGCGGTTCGTAATAATCGTAATTGGCCGCTTTCTCCGCCAGGTTGAACGACTGGTTGTAGAGGAACATGAACATCAGCACGTCCGGCTGTTTGATCATGTCGTTGCGGTAAATGCGGTCGTACGACCAGTGGTGGTAGAGCGGGAAATCCTCCACCGGGATGGCATCCACGTCGATGTGCGGCAGGTTGAAAAAGCCTTCGTGCTGTTCGTAAATGCCGGTGGCGGGGTCATAGGGGATGAACATCAACTCTGCCATGCGGCGCCACTCGGCCTGCTCCGCCGGGGTGCAGCCAAAGCGGGCCAGGTCCGCGCCTTCCAGCGCCTTGAGGGTAAACTCAAAGGTGCGCCTGGCCATGTAGTTGGTGTAGGCGTTGTTGTTAACCATCATCTGGAACTCGTCCGGGCCCATCACGGTGTAATAGCCAAATTTGCCCGACTGCGACCACTGCCCGCGGCTGGCGAGGAAGCGGCAGATCTGCACCAGGATTTCGGCGCCTTCCGAGCGCAGGAAGTCGGTGTCGCCGGTGACGTTGACGTAGTGACCGATGGCATAGGCCACCGCGGTGGTGGGCTGGAACTGCAGGCTGGCGTGCTGCCAGAGGGTGCAGCTTTCAGTGCCGTCCGAGGTGGCCACCGGGTAACAAGCCCCGGCGCAGTCCAGGTCGCGGGCGCGCGCCATGGCCTGCGGCAGGGTTTTATAGCGGAAATCGAGCAGCGATTTGGCCGCCGCCAGGTTGCTGAACAGGTAGAACGGCAGGCAGTAGGTCTCGGTATCCCAAAAAGCGTTGCCGTTGTAGGCTTCGCCGGTCAGGCCTTTGGCGCCGATATTGGCGCCCTCGATCGCCCCGCGGTAGGTCTGCTGCATCTGGAAGACGCAGAAGCGGATGCCCTGCTGGGTGTCGGGATCGCCGTCGATGGTGATATCGGATTTGGCCCAGAAATCGTCCCAGTAGCGCCGGTTCTGGCGGTAGACCTCTTCATAGCAGTCGTTGGTCGCCTGCAGCAGGGCCAAGCCGTGGTTCCAGGCGGTTTCCAATGGCTGGGCAGGGTCGCGGTCCGAGTGCAGGATGACCATCTTACTCACCACGCTTTCCTGGCCTTCTTTCAGCTCCAGGACCAGGCGGGCGCCGACCATTTTCTCGGCCTCAAAGGGATCGAGGGGCGCACCGGCCTGCAGGTGGAACCCGGCAAACATGCGCTGGTGGATGCTTTTGCTGACCCCCAGCATGGCAAATTGATCCGGGCCGGCGGTGGTGCGCGGGCAGTCCCAGAAATTCATGCCCATCATGCGGTGCGGGATGGAGAAATCCAGGGCGGCGGTCAGCTGCAGCGGGCCGGAGAAGTTGAGCGGCGTCAGGCGGATTTGCTGGCAGGCCAGCTCATTGGTCTGCATGCTGAGCAGGCGCAGGAAGACCAGCTTGAGGCGCTTGCCCGCGGCGGTTTCCCAGACAAATTCGCGGCGCAGCTGGCCGGTGCGGAAATCCAGCTCGCGGCGGAAGTCGCTGAATTTACTATTGGCCAGGTCGAGGGTCTCGCCGTCCAGCTCGAGGCGGGTGTAGAGCCAGTTGACCGTATTGACCATAAAGGCCAGGCGGTTCGAGATGCCTTTATAGGCTGAGGGCTCGGCGGAAAACCGTTCTTCGTAAATGCTGTTGAGATAAACGCCTACCAGGCTTTCGCCGGAATAGCCTTCATCGAAGAATGCGCGCACGCCCTGGTGCTCGTTGGCCTGCGAGAACAAGGATTCGGACACCTGGCTGCGATCGGGGTGAAAACCATCTTCGATAATTTTCCAGGGATCGACTGCTACAAATTGATCCGCGATTTTTGCCATTTTAATGTCTCCTAGAATATCGCAACTGATTTAACCGCCTATCCGGCAGGTCGAAGGCATACCATAGCAGGGTTCAGGCCGTCTCTCTCACCACCAGGCTCACCGGCATCACCAGCCGGCTGCCCAGCGAACTCTTTTTCTTGAGAATATCCAGCAGGGTGCGAGCAGCAGCCGTGCCCTTCTCAAAAATACGCTGATCGATGGTGCTCAGCTCGGGGTTGATCTGGGTGCAGATGAGGATATTGTCAAAGCCGATTACCCCAAAATCTTTGCCAACCGCCACACCCAGCTTGAGCAGACGATGTAAAACCCCGGCCGCCAGCATATCTTCGGTGCAAAACACCGCATCGAAGCCCTGCTCAAAGAGCAGCCCGGCCAGGTGCGCACCGACGTCAAAAGGAATACCGGTCTGGTCAAAAATATGGGTCGAGCGCCCGGCTGCCAGCATGGCCGCCCGGTAGCCGGCGATGCGCTTGTTCATCAACGGGCTGGAGAGATCCAGAGTGCACAGGCCAATTTTTTGAAAGCCCCGGTCAATCAACTGGCGGGTAGCCAGGTAGCCGCCGGCTTCGTCGTCTGAATTGACATAAGCAATATTTTCATGCGGCTCGGTGGAATAGTTGTCGATCAGCACCACCGGGATGGCTTTGGTTTCAAGATAGTGGAGAAAATCCGGATCAAATTCACCGATGGCCAGGATGCCGTCCACGTTGCGCGCGTCGATACGGTCGCGGATCTGAGATTGGGTTTCCTCATAAGGCAGAGAATAGATCAGCAGGTCGTAATAGGCCTCATCGCGCAGCACGGCGTAGATGCTGTCCATGATAATGTTGTAAAACGGGTTGTTGGCCAGGGTATTGGTGTTGACATAGGCCGGCAAAACCAGGCCAATCAGGCGCGACTGGTTGGTGATCAGCGAACGCGCGGCGAGGTTAGGCTTATAGCCCAATTGTTCCGCCGCAGCCAGCACCGCCGCGCGGGTTTCAGGGGAGTATTTGGCGCGCCCGCTGAACACGTTCGAGACGGTAGTGCGTGAAACGCCGGCTGCTTTGGCCACATCGATGACGGTGATACTCATGCTGGGTCCTTGGTTGAACGTTCAACCTGATTATCCACACAACCACCCACTTTGTCAAGCAGTGAAATAATGAGGCGGTTTCCATCCATCCAATGGAGCTGCCATGGTGCTCTTAAGATTGATCTATAATGAGAAGCAACCCGAAAAATGATTGCTTTTCATCCTTCAGGTGAGCCGTGTCTCCATCATCATCCCTGCTGCGTGCTTTCCGTCATCCGTTCATTTTATTGAGCATTGCCCTCCTGGTGCTCAACGATCATCTGCTCAAAACCTTTACGCCCTCCTGGGCAACTGGCAAGATCAGTGATTTCGCCGGATTGTTCTTCTTCCCCTTCCTGATTGGGGTATTATTCCAGGCCATCCGACCAAAACGAATCCCTTCGCGCCGGGCGTTGCTGGTCGGATTTTTACTGACCGCGACCGTATTCGCGGGAATCAAGACAGTTCCGGAAGTTAACGCTTGGGCGATTCATCTACTCTCTTCTCTGTATAGGCAGCCGGTGCAGATTACACTTGACCCAACAGACTGTTTGGCTCTGGTCGTTTTCATCCCGGCCTGGGCATTATGGTTGGGCATCGAGAGGTATAAGGAAACACCGAATCTCGGGAAAATACCCTACGTCGCCTTGGCTGTTGGATCCTTAGCTGCGCTGGCCACCTCACCCTGTGCGCCTACAGCACAAGTCACCCGCCTGGCGGTTGATAGTGGGACAATTTACGCCGGGATCGGCATCACCAACCGGATCGAGGATGGGGGCTACATCCTGGCCAGTCTGAATGGTTGGGAAGATTGGCATATGGTGATGTACAGCGAAGGTCCCGGCGAGGTGGTATGGCGAACGGTAGCCCCATACGAAGCCATTGCCCGCAACCCCTTTCTCGAACCACGCCACCTACCCTTCACACTCTGCGACCCGGCTGAACCCAGACACTGTTATCGCATCGATGGTAGAGCGCAGGTGGATGAATCGCTGAACGACGGTCAGAGTTGGGAAACAGTCTGGCAGGCTATCTCTACACGGGAAGATTTCCGGCGTAGATTGGCCAATGGAGTATTCATCAGTTGTTATAAAGTCCCTGATCTGCAAACTTTCGACCTGGTTTTGATCCCTGGTGAAAGCGGAACAACTTTGATCGTCGCGTTGGGAAATGAGGGATTATTGATCCACCCGCCCTCAGGCGGCTGGCAGGCGGTTGGAATTGCTACATCTCCAAATGATGTACGAGGCATCCGTGCTATTATCCCCACCCCATTTGCTGTGCATACCATCGTCGATGCCATCAACGTAAGCCTCCGTGAATTTCTTTTCGCGTTGAGCGCTGGATTACTGGCCTGGTTTATTTTAAGCATCTATGTGCGAGGAACCATCCTCCGAAGAATCGCAACATTTACCAGGAAGCAAATTAATGGTTTCACCTTGCCGGCCAAAATCTCTATCGGCTGGACGCTTCTCATTCCTGCGGCTATGGTGTTCTTTCCTGGGATCGAAAAACTGCTTCTTTCCCAACTGGGATTCCCATTCTGGCTGGTGTTGGCGATTCTAATTGCCTGGGATATCCTCGACCATTCAAGAAATATCCCCGCCGTGTTGAAAATCTCAGACAGGTGGGCATTCTTTTGGGGTCTCTGGGTTTTCATAACCGCCTGGCTGCCGATGGGATTATGGGCTTACGGGGTAATTGAACGCTATTCGCTCGCGATCGCTTTGTCGATATGCTTTGGGCTGGCGAGCCAGGTTGGTGGAACCTTCCAGCTTCACCGGCAAGTACGGGAAGCCATGGCAATTATCATAAATGAATAAGAAATGATGGCCAGGTTATAAGGTTCACTCAGGGTAGGCCGGCACCATAAAGCCTTTCTTTTGCTTTTGCCATGCGAGTGGTCAGCCTTTCGCCAAGCGGCAGGCATTGACCAGCCCCTCACCCGCCCGCCTCGCTAGCCTGCCACCGCCCGGATGCTCAGGGCGATATCAAACGCATAGGGCGGGGTGCGCAGCATCCGCAAACCTTGCTCGTGCTCGAACCGGGCGGCTTCAATGACCTGATTGTTGGCGGGATCGACCCACCGGGCCACATACGCGCCGGCCGGCAGCTCAATGGCTAACTCCTCCTGATAACTGCCCGGATTGGCGACGTAGAAACCACCGTTATCTTCCCTGCGGCTGTGGTGGATATACAAGGCGTACTGCTTACCCGGCTGGCTCATCCCGCGCGCCAGGGTCCCTTCTCCCAACCCCGCCACGAGGAAACGGCTGTCTTTGGCCATTTTTGTAAAATCGAACCCGCTCATGAAGGTTTGTAAGCCGGCCAGCGCGGTCAGCACCTGGTGGTTGTCGGGGGTATCCCCGCGCGGATCGAGAACGGTAAACCTGCCGTTGAGGTGATTGAAGGCCGCCCCGCCGCCCACGATAAATTCCCAGGCTTCTGCTCTGGATGCCGCCTGGATATCGCCCTTGTACCAGATCGGGTAATAGGCGGTTTCATTGAGTTCGATGGGCTTGCCCAACGAATAGAGCGTATCCAGGGCCTCCACCCCGCCGATCTGCTCCGCGTTTTGCCAGATATACTGGGTGGTCATCAGCGGCACGCGCGCATCGCGGGTGAAATCCACCCCCATCATCACCTGCTGGGCAACCAGGTGCTTCTTGGGCAGGTCCGCTTCGGTCTCCACCACCACCTGGATCAGGTGGTCGATCCATTCCACCGCCAGCGGCGCGGGCGTGCCCTTGAGGGTCGGCTCGTCGCATATCTCGAGGATAACATTGTCGAACTCATTCACCTGGCGCACGATCTCGCCGACATACCCATCCAGCTCGGCCACCAGGTCGGGGTATTTCATCGTCTGAAAATCGTTGAATTCGCCCGGGCCGATCTCCTGGATGTTGTTGGCCGCATTCAGCGGGCAGGCATGCCAGCTTTCTTTATACTGACAGTTGAAGAAGCAGATCTCCACCACGATATCGTATCGGGCCGCCTCGCGGATAAAATCGCGCAGGCGGTGAAAATAATCCTCGCTCCAGGTGTCCAGGTCATATTTATTGCCACCGTCCCAGGCCCCCTTTTCGCTGCTCCTGGCCCACGGCACGAGATGCCGTCCGGTCTTCGGCGCCAGGGTGTTGTTTTCGATAAACATGCCCTCCACTTCCACGTAGGCGCCCGGATAGATGCGGGTGTAGTTCAAGCCGTACTTCGCCAGGGTCTCAAAATAGGCGCGGTAGTCGAAATCCTGGTTGACCACCGCCCCGTAGTGCTCGGCGGAGGTGATCAGCAGCACGGGCCGCCCTTGATACATCAGATAATGGGGGTTGTCAGGGTAAACCCCGACCACATTTTGCGGATAACTCGCCGGCTGTGCTGGCATATGGTGTGTCCTCTTTCTTTATTTGCCGGATCCCCGGGTTAGCCCTTCGATGATTTTGTTCGAGCCGAATATATAGATCAACAGCAAGTGCAAAATTGAAGCGGCGACCTGCGGAGTATCCTGGCCAATTTCTTGGGGAGATCGCCTCTACGCGGCATTACCCACCTGAGCAGAGGCACCGGCTTTATAAGAATCAATAGAGAGAACTCAACCACCTGTTATGTAGCGGGCGGCAGCCGTGCCGCTGCGGGTCAGGTTGAAGAACTGGCCCTCGCTCTCCTGCAGCCGCGCCAACAATTGCGGGTCTTCCAGCGCCGGGACGCAGACCACCTCACCCAGCTTGAGCCCCTCCAGCGAGGCGCTTACCAGCTCCTCCGCTGTCATCACGCTGGCCGCCGGGTAGCGGTTGGGGTCCAGCCCCATCTGTTCGTGGAATTCGGTCCGCACCAGCCCCGGGCAGAGCGCCTGGATCTGCACGCCGGTTCCTTCCAGCTCGCTTTGCACCAGCTGGCAAAAGACATTGATAAAGGCCTTGGTGGCGGCATAGGTAGCCCGCCTGGGCAGCTGCGACGAGCCCAACGATCCACTGAAAGCCAGGCGCGACGACACGTTGATAATCGACCCCTTGCCGCGGGCAATCATCCCGGGCAGCGCGGCGCGGGTGAGGCGGGCCACCGCCAGCACCTGCAGGTTAATCAAGGCTTCGGCCAGGTCGGGGTCCAGGTCGGCAAAAGCCCGGTAGCCGCCAAAGCCGGCGTTATTGACCAGCATCTCCAACCCGGGTTCGGCCGAGATGCGCTTTTCGACCCTGCGCATGTCCTCGGGCTTGCTCAAATCCGCCACCAGGACGACCACCTTGACCGGACAGCTGGCCTGCAGTGTATCGGCAAGCGCCTCCAGCCGCTCTTGCCGGCGGGCGACGAGGATGAGATCATAGCCGTCGCGGGCAAGCCGGTCCGCAAATGCGGCGCCGATCCCCGAAGAGGCGCCCGTCACCAAAGCGCTGGGCCGAACCGAGGGTTGTGTGACCATCCTGATCTCCTTATCTACGCAGCACGAATTTATACGCATCAAGTCCGATTAAGTGATTTTACTGCATCCTGCCTGCGGAAAAAAGGCTGGGCGGATTCCCCATGAAATAACTGACGCCGCCGGCGGGCACAGCAAAATCCGGCCACAGACCTGCACCGGATTCTTTTGCATGGCAGAGCGTGTGCGCAGCACACCACCTCGTTTTATTTCAGCCAGCCGAGGCCCGCGGCCACCCCCATCGCGCCGCCGGCAGCCAACAAACCGCCAGCCAGCCGGCGCTTTCTAATCAAGCCTAACACGGCGCCCAGGCCGAGGACCGCTGCACCCAGGCTCAAGCTGGCTTTACGCACCGTGCGGTCCGCTTGCGCTGGTGATTGTCCAGCCTCCACCAGCTTCCATTTCAGGATAACCCCGCCGTCTACAACCGGCACGGGGGTTACGCTGCCCAGCAAAATAACGCTGTGCCCCGCCAGGGAGACCTCCGCAAGGTCGCGGCTGAGGGATCCCCGCGGAGATTTGCTCCGCCACAGCAGGCTGAGGATGACGCTGGCGAGGCTAAAAATGGGGCCGCCCAAGGAGCGCTGGACATGAACGCGAGGGGGGACGCTGTTATTCTGATAGAGAGTACGCGGCATCCCGGATGAGAGAAATATTTCATCCATGGGTGCGCCGGCGAGACGCGCGCTGACGGTATGTGCCATGGCATGACCCACATCGGCGATAACCGCCACGGGCATGGCCAGCAGCCCCGCTGCTAAACGCTCTGCCCAGGAGCGTTGCGGATTGCGCCGTCCGGCGGCCCAGATCAGAACACCGGTCAGCAAGATGGGGATGGGCCAGAAGTCAGGCCGCGCCACGATGGGCACACCGTTGAAACGGAATAGGGAGGCGCCGGCGGGCAGGGAGGAAGGTTCCTGGTTGGGTAGCTGCATGGATCGGTCTACTCCTTTCTACTGTTTAGTTTCCATCCCATCATAGCACCAGCGGTGATCGCGGCGGTGATATTGCCGAAGGCCAGCACCGTCAGCATGGTGGCGCGTTCCGCCGCGCCTGGCGCACCGATCACCCAGCCCAGGGTTTCCATGATCAGATTGACAATCAAAAAAGTCATTGCAGCGGCCAATCCCACCTGCCAGAAGAGGCCGCGCGCCAATTTCGGGTAACCCAGCCCCCGACCCACCGCCCAGGCGCTGACCCCAGCGATGACAAAGGCTGAGGGCACAAACAGCAAAGTAAAAACGCGATGGACCGGCTGGCCACGCGCGCCTAAATATCCCACAATTGCCGGCTCTGCTAAACCCAGCCCCGCCGCCAGCAAAATCGTGACCGGCGCGAAGCCCAGCATCCCTGCAACGGACAGCCGCCGGGTTTCCCCGATTCCTGCCAGCCTGCCCATCTGCACCCCCCAGGCTGCGCCTCCCGCCAGAAAACCAGCCAGGGCAGGCAGGGCGGCAATGGCGGCGTGTCCCAGCTGCACATTCTCAATGCTGCTGCCGGGGATCAGGTGAAAAACAAGGTCTCCAACCGCCAATCCGAGCAGCAGCCCCCCGAAGAGGGTCACCACGGTGAGAAAAGCGCCGCGCAAGGCAGCCTGAGAAGGGGTCATCGGGCAGCCCCTCCAAGCAACTGCATCCCTATCCAGAAAGCCCACACCGGATAGCCAATATACGGAACAGCGATGGCGCTCATCCAAAGACTGTTTGGAAACTTGCCCGTGGAGCGGGCGACCAGACCGGTCACCACCAACCAGGCGCCCACCCCGAGGATCATCGCCAGGGACACCCAAAGCACCTGCCGCTCGAATGTCAGCACTTTGAAAATGAGCAGCAGCTGCAGAATGAAAACAATGAGCATCGATCCAATGCCCAGGATGGTGGCGAACCGCATCAGGCCGGGGCGATAGGCCGAGAGAATCCGGTGCAAAGCCAGAGCGATGGGGATCGTCAGCAGGTATTGCAACGCCACACAGATATCGTTGAGCATGCCTGCGCGGTTCCCCAATTCTGACTGCTTCGCGGCAAAAAGCGCGAACATGGCGATGAGGAGCACGACCCCAATGGCGGAAATGGCAGCAATCACAAAGGCAACCACTCCCGCGAAATGGATCTCTGAGACCGATTCTATGCTTTGGGGAATGTCGCCCATCTTCTACCTTCCTTCATTTTGAAGGCAACCCAAGAACGGTCACAGCAGGGCATCCTCTCCGGATCAAAAAAGATGGATCCCGAGATGATAGGGAGGCAACTGTCGTAACACAGATATTATATAAGAGTAAAGGGATCAGAAAAATATTTTTCATGGTCATTTTCTTATCCTTTCGTTCTTAAATTCATCTGGCCGATTGTTCGATCAAGGGCAGGCGGTGCAAATACGCGTACATCGCTTTTAAATCATCATCGGTGGTGGATGCACGGACCATTGGCCAGTTCATCCTGGGTTCTGAGTACCCGCTGGACAGGGTGAGGACCGGCACTTTCCCTCCGCCAGGCAGCGTTCCGCTGTTGAAGAAATCCATAAATTCTTCTTCTGTCCACTGCGGAACGATTTGAGTCAGATTTGGTCCGGCCGGCGGACCCGGTTGACCGGTATCCACCCTGCCTTGCAGCTCAGGACCATGGCAGCTGCGACAGCCAATCACATCCACCAAATATTTGCCATATTCAACCGTCCCGGCCTGCGGTGTAGATACATGACCAACCGGCTGCTGTGCGGTGCGGAAATCCGACAGGTTGGTGAATATCGCCCCGAGGAGATTAAAGCTGTTCTCAGGTGTGGGACCACCCATGGCGGGCTGTGAACGCAGGAAGGCGACCAGGGCCTGCACATCCTCGTCGCTCAAATTGCGGTACTGATCGGCGGGCATGATTAGCAATGAACGCCCGTTTTTGTGCACCCCCTCGCGAATGGCGCGAATCAGTTCTCCGTCAGACCAGTCGCTGATATCGCCGGAGGGGGTCAGGTTCGGCGCGTAAAGCGTACCCATGGGTAAAAAATCAAATTTCTTCACGAAGTTCGTCCCAGAAAGAGGCGGTTGATTGCCGGGTGAATGACAGCTCGCACAAGCATTGGCCAGCATCCCGCCCCGCGCTATCTGCGCCGGGGTTCTGGCAACCTGTATGTCTTCAACGGGATTGCTGAATCTGGCATTCAGCTTACTAAAACCAACCAGGGCCAGGATCAGCAGGGCGGCCGGGATCAAGGTTAACAGCCCGGCGAGGAATGTGCCCATCCATTTCAACCAGGGTTTCCTGGCCTTCGTGGAACGAAACGTCAGGAATCCAAATATCGCCATCAAACCAAGCAGAAAGAGCACACCAGCAAAGTCAAACATAGTTTATTCTCCATATTCCCACGGATTTACCCAAAGATCAGAGCGATGCCGATCAATAAGGGCATAAATGAATGCAGGATTGGGAAGTAAATATCCCGGGGTGAGAGCCGTGGAATCGCCACCAACCAGCCCAGATTCCAGACGATACACACCCAGCCCGCCCAGGCAGCTGCCAGGCCAGATTGGAGAATGGCTACCCCAACCATCGCCTGTGAAAGAAATGCCAGGATGACATAAACATTGATGATTGGATAAAGCTTCTCGTACCCAAACGTCAGGCTGAGCGCTTCCGCTGTGACCACAAGAACACCGCCGAAGAGATATCCAACCGCGCCTATTACGGCGAAGATGAAACTGCTCTGGTCATGAAGTGCTGCGGCGAGCACCACAAACCCAACGGCGCCTGAAACAACCGATCCCATAATGAAACTGCGTTCCCACACAAAGTGAGTGCGGCTGCGCGGCACGCCGCCTTTATGCCCGGCCCGCAGCCAAAACATGATCAGGCCGGGGTCTTGAATCAGGTTGCTCAAAACCAGGATAAGGCCCGCCATCCGCTCGACATTCCCCAAAGGAAGATCCATGATTAATCGCCCCCTCAACGTTCGGGCTGCTTCTCGAAAGCTGAGAGCGGGTTCTTCTGGAAGAACCTGGGCCGCGAAAGCAGCAGCATGGATGCGGAAATAACAAACAGGATCGACCCGGAAATGATGGGGACCGGTGTTCCCGCGCCGGGCTTCTTCTCCACGCTTGAGACAAAGAACACGGTCAGCAGAGTCCATAGTGGCAGCCCCCATAGCGCGTACCAGGCCCAACGCTCGTCTTTGCGAAAGCCGCTCAGACAGATGGACAGGCTCAGCAGGGCAACTGTAGCCAGCGAAGCGCCGTTGGTGCGGAAAACAGTATCGATCAGCCGGGCGACGTCAGGGCTGGTGGTTTGAAGTTCATCCCAGGTCATGCCGGTGACGCCGGTCATATAAACCTTTTCACCATATTGCAGGTCGGATGCGCCGCCAAACATATCGCTGATGCCAAATAAGCCGATCAATGCGATCACGCCAAGCAGTATTTTCCAGGCATGGCGGACAAAAAAAGATTTGTCCGTTGCAGAATTAATTCTGACCGTGGTTGGAGTCATTGGGTGCATCCCTTTCTTGTTTCAGATTTATTGCCACGACCCAGGCGGTGTTTCCGGGAAATTCCTAAGAAATAAATCCTGCCCATACTATATGACCAGCGCGGACGGATGCCTGCCTGAAGTATCGTGATGCCAGCGAGCAGCAGGCCGATCGTCTGTGCAATCCCCTCCAAGAAAACATCCATATCTACGCCGGAGAGTGAGGTGATGGATGAGCAGACCATTGGGGTTGAGGTGGTGACGACCAGCAGAATGATCCCTGTCAGCAAGAGGCCGGAAGGATACTTTGACGATAGAAAAGCCTGACCGCGCCGCGCCAACGACCAAAAATAGGGCAGTCCAATGTATGCCAGTGCTTACCATCCTGCCTCCTACATTTCTCGCCGCCCAGAAGGCGGCACAATCCCAAGCTGCTGCAAGACACCTAATTGGTCGGTCAAAGTCCAGTCTTCAACGATGCGCCCGTTCTCAGTCCGTCCAATTATGATCCCCAGCACCTCCACCTTCTTTCCGGTCGGTGGATTGCCAAGGAACATTCCCTGGTGCGTGCCATGGATCGACCAGCGCGCGGCAAATTTGTTACGCTCCACGATCTCATCCTCAACCGCACAATGAAGATCAGGGAAGGCGGTGCGAAACATGGCGACTAACAGCTTGAGGCCTTGCGGACCGTTAGGCGTTCCGGCAATGACGTTGTGCGCAAAATGGTCGGGTGAGGTGACTTCATCGATGACAGCCAGGTTGCCCAGGTTGAAAGCTTCTTCGAAAATCCGGCGAATGGGGGATGGCGAAATCGTAGAAGACATAAACTTTTCCCTCGAGATGGTTGACTGACACGAATGCTCCCTTGCCTGCTATTATGATAAAAACCATCTAAATTTCCATCCGTATTTGCACCGATCGCCTACGGAGATTTGCACGTAAATATAAAAAAACGGCTGCACCTGATGCGCAGCCGCCGGGAGATCGATGGATGATATGCTAGCGGGAGGGGTCCTTGGCCAGGCCTTGATCCATTGCCCAGCGTATGATCTGCGCCCGGCCTGCCAATCCAAGTTTCGCCAGAATATGGTTGATGTGGGTTTCTACGGTGCGCTTGCTCAACATCAGCGTCCCGGCGATCTCACCGTTTGTCATGCCCTGCCCGATGAGCCCGGTGATTTCGAGCTCGCGTTCTGTCAGGCCTCCGGCGCGTTCGGCTCTAACCCGTTCTGCCTCGACCAGGGGTATGGCAAAAGAGAGATTCATAGCGAAGTCGACAGCCTGTTCCAGAGAGAGGCGGCTGCCGGCGGCCTGCTCTGTCTCGAAATCGCCTTTGGAAAGCTTTGCGCGGGCATAGTCCAGATACTGATTAAATTCCATCTGTGTAGCCGGCCAGGTCGATGCGCCAGGCAGCCTGGAAATCGCTTCGGCGGCTGCCAGCAGGCGCACGCCGGCGGCAAGTTTCCCGGTCATAATGGCAAGGCCGCCTAACCCAACCAGGTTATCCACCATTCCCATATGATCTTGTTCGGTGCGGTGGATTGACATACTATGACGAAATTGATCCAGGGCGAGTTCAATCTCTCCTAAGTGTAAGTAGGTGAATCCCAAATTGCTCAATATCGGCGCCAGGTAATGCTGCGTGTTCAGCTCGCGCAAGAGCGCTTCGCTTTCGCGATATTTGCTGACGGCCTCGGTGTAATTCTGCTCCATCCGGGCAAGATCGCCCAGGTAATTCAGGCTGTAGGCGAAGCGAAAGTGATCCTGATCCTTCTGAGCGATCGAGAGGCTCTCACTCCATAGCTTTCGGGCGATCTCATAGTTATGCAGGTAGAAGGCAATTTCGCCATGCGATATCAAGGCCATCCCCAGGTACAACGATGGCCCTAATTCACGAAACAACTCCACCACCCGCTCGCTGGTTGAGAATGCCGCAATATAATCCCTTGCTGTTTTTTCACCTGAAGCGAGGCCGCTCAGGGCAAACGCCAGGACAGGTTTGCCTTCGCTGCCGGCTGCTTCTGCTAAAGCCACCGCTTCTCGCCCTAATTTCAGGCTCAAGGCACCATCGCTAAGGAACATAGCCAGAAAAGAAGCAAAAACCATGGCATTCACCCGCACAGTCACCGAAATTCTTTCATCCGCACGAGCCAGCAAACGCCTGAACCATTCCATTCCCTCTTGCAGCTCCCCTCTCATCCCCCAATAATACATCAGGGCGCTGGCAATTCGCAGACCCGCTTCGAGCCGAGCGACTTCCTCATGGCTGCCTTTTTTACTTTCCAGCACCCAGGCCAAAGCGGCGCGCAGGTTGTCGTGCTCATCGTCCATCCAATTGAGCCACAGTTGTTGGTAGGTCCCGCCCAGTTTTGGCGCGCCTTCCTCAGCCCTGACGAGGAGCAGGTTCAGATGGCAGTCGCGCCAGGTCTCCTCCTCGCCAGCCTGGGCTAATTTCTCCAGCAAATATTGGCGGATGGTTTCTAACAAACGGTAGCGGATTTGGGCCCTGCCGGTGGTTTCTGCTACGACCAGGGATTTATTGACCAACGAGGAGATCAGGTTGATGATGGTTTCTCCCGGCAGCTGTTTGCCGGCATAAAAAGCTTCGAGCATATCCAGGGTACAGCCGGCCGAAAACACTGCCATCCGGCGAAGAAGCGCCTGTTCGTTGGCCTTTAATAGGTCATAGCTCCAGTCGATGGTTTCCCGAAGTGTATGGTGGCGTGGATCCACGCCCCGAAGGGTTTCCGCTGTAAGCAGGGTAAACCGGTCGTTGAGGCGGCTGACAATTTCCTGGATGGTCAGTACATTGAGGCGCGCACTGGCTAATTCCAGCGCCAGGGGCATACCATCCAGTCTTTTACAAACCTCAACGACCGCCAATGCATTTTCAGGTGTCATGCTGAAATCTGGGAGAAATAGCGCGCGCGCGTTCAACGAACAAATTCACCGCGTCGAAAATGATCAGCTCTTGCGGATCGATGCAATTCTGTCCATTCTGCCTTGCTTCTTTGCCCTGGGTGGGGTAAGCCAGGCCGGATACCGGATAGATGCTTTCGCCCGCAATCGCCAGCGCCTCCCGGCTAGTCGCCAGAATGCGCAGGCTGGGCGTTCGAGACAGCAACTCCCAGATCAATTCGGCGCAGGCATCCGCAAGATGCTCGCAGTTATCCAAAATGAGCAGCACCGCTTTTGTGCCGATATAGTTAAGCAGCAATTCCAAGGGGGGTAAATCATGGGTCGGGCGTAGATTCAGTGCCTGGGCAACGAACTGCGGAACCAGCGCCGGTTCGTGCAACGGGGCCAGTTCGACCAACCAGGCGCTCTCAAATAAACTGCTGATCTGCGGCACAATCTGAAAGGCAAGCCGGGTCTTTCCACTTCCACCTGGACCAATGAGGGTAACCAGGCGAGATTTGGAAAGCATTTGCGCCACTGTTCGCAAATCGTCCGCTCGGCCAATAAAGCTGGTCAGTTGTACCGGCAGGTTAGAAGAGACCATTCTTAAACACCTGACCCCAGGTTATCAGCGTGATTAATTCACTCGAGTATATAGTTATATTTTATCAAATTCATCAAGCAATAAGTCGCTTTATATTGAATGATTCGAGGGGTAAGGCAGCGGTCAGGCGCAGATGAAAGCTGATGAAAGCACAAATGGGAGCAACGGTCATCTGTTTCGATTCCGATTGTTGCTGTCCCATCAGGTCGCGTCGGGGCCTGAAAAGCCTGCACAACGAGGACATCCCACCTTCAAAGCAAAACCGTCCAGTTACAGCTGGACGATTTCAAGCGTAATTCCGTTAGGTTGTTAGGTCGTTTACAATGCAATCAAGAGCCAGGTAGCTCAGGAACAAAAATTTACGCTTAGCGGAGAGGGTGGGACGTGTACCCTCCTTGGGTATTCAAACCCACTTCATAAAAAAAGACCCTTAAGGGCCTTTTTAGCGGAGAGGGTGGGATTCGAACCCACGGTGGCCCGTAGGACCACAACGGTTTTCGAGACCGCCCCGATCGGCCGCTCTGGCACCTCTCCAATGCGGCCGATTATAACAGAGAGCCGCTAAATTGGCTACACTCGCCGGCGCGATCCCTTTTCTCGAGCGGTTAAAGTTCGACCGTGCTGAACTGCCCCGGGTAGAACACGTTCTTCAAGCCGGCTTGCGCCAGTTTCGCCATGAGCGCAGAGGATTTATCCTTTTCCCCATGCACCAGGAAGGTGTTGAGCAGGCTGGCCTGGCTGTTGAGCGCGTATTTCACCAGCATATCCTGGCCGGCGTGCGCCGAAAGCCCGCCAATGGTAACCACTTCTGCGCGCACCTGGTAGGTCTCGCCAAAGATTTTTACATGTGGCTGGCGTTCGGCCAGGCGGCGGCCGAGTGTTTCCGGGGCCTGCCAGGAAACAATCATCACCGTATTTTTGGGGTTCTCGATATTGTTTTTCAGGTGGTGCAAAATGCGGCCAGTTTCGGCCATGCCTGAGGCCGAAATGATCACCATCGGCCCGGGCATCCCGTTGAGCGCCTTGGATTCATCCACCGAGCGGATGTAATGCAGGCCCTTGAAATCGAGGGCCGGGTGGCGGTTTTCTAAGATAAAGCGCCGGGTCTCCTCGTCAAACAGCTCGGAATGTTGTTTGAAAATATCGGAAGCGTTCACTGCCAGCGGGCTGTCGACATACACCGGCAGGCCGGGCAGGTCGCCGTCGCTGACGATCTGGTTGAGGAAATACACCAGCTCCTGGGTACGCCCGACCGAAAACGCCGGGACGATCACCTTGCCGCCGCGCCGGCAGGTGCGCAGCAGCGCATCGCGGAATTCGATAAAGGCCTGCTCGGGATCACGGTGGGTTTTATCGCCATAGGTAAATTCCATGATCAGGTATTCGGCTGTCTCGGGCAGGATGGGGTCCTCGAGCAGCGGCAGGCGTTCGCGGCCGATATCCCCCGAAAACCACAGGCGGAAACGCCGGCCATTTTCCTCGATATCCAACGCCACGCCGGCCGACCCCAGGATGTGCCCGGCGTCAAAGAAACGAGCGGTCACCCCCGGCAGCGGGCTGAATTCCTGGCGGTAGATATGTTCGCGGAAAAGATCATCCACCCGTTCGGCATCCGCCAGGGTATATAAAGGCTCAGCCGGCGGCTCTCCACGGCGAGCGCGTTTCCGGTTGAGATATTCAACATCCGCTTCCTGGATGTGCCCGGCATCGCGCAGCATTATTTTGCACAGGTCTACGGTAGCGGGCGTCGCATATATGGGGCCGGCATAGCCCTGCTTGACCAGGTTGGGCAGGTTGCCGGAATGATCGATGTGAGCATGCGACAAGATAACCGCGTCCAGGCTGTGGACGTCAAAGCTGAAATTCTGGTTGCGTTCATAGGTATCGGCGCGGCGTCCCTGGAACATTCCACATTCCAGCAGCAGGCGGTGGCCGTTGATTTCGAGCAGGTGTTGTGAACCGGTTACAGTTTGTGCGCCGCCGTTGAAATGGATTTTCACTGCCGCTTTCCCCGTTGTTCCAGGATTTTCAGGATCTGCCCGCCAAAACGCGCAAGACGCCAGGGATAGTCGGCCATCACCGCGGCCAGTTCTTCCTGGCTGCAGGGGTTGGCCTGGCACAAAGCCTCCAGCAGGTCGCGCGGCATGACTACATCCGATTCAACATCCATCTGGCGGCCCTGCTCTTTGCGCCACTGGCGCAGGGCATCCATGCGGCGCATATACGCCTGGCTGGGGCGTGGCGCGCTGCGTGGGGGATAAATCGGGCGAGCCCGGCGGCCGGCATCCAGCGCATCGAGCAGGCTGATGCCGTAACGGTCAAATGCTTTGGGGCTCAAGCCGGGGATGTCGGCCAGGCTTTCCATGGTCTTCGGGTTGGCAAGGGCCAATTCCACCAGCACCCCATCCGGCAAGATGCGAAAGGGCGGCAGGTTAGAATAGCGCGCCTGCTGGTCGCGAAAATCGCACAATGCCTGCAGTACGGCGGCCTGTTTTGGGTCGAGGTCATTTTTACCTGACACTTTCCAGCAGGTGGGCGGGTCCACTTCCAGCGGGGCGGCAGGCGTGTTCAT
The DNA here is from genome assembly GCA_963752685.1 of uncultured Chloroflexia bacterium. Classification (GTDB taxonomy): domain Bacteria; phylum Chloroflexota; class Anaerolineae; order Anaerolineales; family Anaerolineaceae; genus Anaerolinea. The sequence goes on from CAVVZR010000005.1 coordinate 54,994, forward strand.
CAGCCGGCGGAAATCTTCATCCGCCAGGGTCAGCAAATCCTTTTCCGCCAGTTCGGCGTGCAGGCGGTCGCGCAGTTCGATCAGGTAATGGCTGTCGAGACGGGCATAAGATTGCATCACCTCGGGCAGCGGCCGGCGCGCCCAATTCGAGCGCTGATAGCGCTTGTCCAGCTTGACCCCAAATTCGTTCTCCAAAACAGCGCCCAGGCCAAAATCCTTTTTAGCGAGGATCCGCGAGGCTGCCATGGTATCGAACAAGCGCGCGAAGCGGAAACCAAAATCACGTTTCAGGCAAAGGATATCGTATTCGGCGGCATGAAAGATAATTTCAATGGAAGGATCAGCAAAAATAGGACCGACGGGCGAAAGATCATCGAGAGCCAGCGGGTCCACCAGATAATCAATACTACCGGTCGAAAACTGGAGCAGGCAAACCTGCTCCTGGTAAGCATGCAAACCATTCGATTCGGTATCCACCGCCACCTGGGTGCAGCCTGAAAGGTCTTGCACCATACGCCGCAGGGCAGCCGGCGTCGCTATCCACTGCGGACCTGGCAAATTCAAATCGGTCATGGCTGGATTATAACGCCATAGCCCTTTTTTGCGGTTTCATTGGCTAGAACAAAACATTAAAACGTGGAGCGAATCATGGTATATTAATTCGTAGGAGGGCGTATGAAAGAACGGATATTGATCATTGAAGACGACGAAGGAATTGTCCGTGTACTCCGGCGAGCGCTTTCTTATGAAGGCTATCTGGTAGATACCGCCCAGGATGGCGAGAATGGGCTGCACCTCGCCCGCGACCGCCACCCCGACCTGGTAATCCTGGACTTGATGCTGCCCGGAATGGACGGCATTGAAGTCTGCCAGCGGCTTCGCTCGGGAGGCAACACGCCAATCCTGATGTTAACCGCAAAAGATGCCGTGCAGGACCGCGTCCAGGGTCTGGACGCCGGCGCGGACGATTACATGCCCAAACCGTTCGAGTTAGAAGAGTTGTTGGCGCGCATCCGCGCTTTGCTGCGCAGAACACAGTTGGAACGCGCGCCGGTGCTGTCCTTTGCCGACCTGACCCTGGATACCTCCACCCGTCAGGCATCTCGCAAAGGCCGGGTCATCTCACTCACCGCCAAAGAATATGACTTGCTGGAGCTGTTTTTGCGCCACCCACGCCAGGTGCTCACCCGAGAAATGATCTTCGACCGGGTGTGGGGATATGATTTTGGCGGCGAGAGCAACGTATTAGATGTGTATATCCGCTATTTACGTCAGAAATTAGAGACAGAGGGCGAAGTGCGTCTCATCCACACCGTTCGTGGGGTGGGTTACGTGCTGCGGGAAACTCCCTGATGCCCCTGCGGTTACGCCTGACCCTCCTTTTCACCTCGATGTTGGGAGGGACCTTGCTGTTGTTTGGGTCGTTAGTCTACGGCCTGGTCAGCCTGATATTGGTTGGCCAGGTCGATACGATTCTGGCCCTGCAAGCCGATACGGTCTTAAAAGAACTGCAAGTGAATTCGTCGGGGAAATTCGACACCCGCCTTTTGGATGAGATTCAACCGGTGGATAATAACCTGGTGTTCCAGGTGTGGGGCAGCGATCAGACGCTTCAGTTCGCTCGCCCGCGCGGGTGGCAAATGCCGCTGGATCCATTAGGCCGCCAGGCTGGAACGACGGTTTTCAATTCATCCTACAGCCGTGGGGTCCATCTCAGAGTGGTCAGTCTTCCGCTGACTACTGCGCGTGGGCCTTCCGGCATTCTGCAGGTGGGGGTGAGTATGAACCTGCTAGATGCCACTCAGCGGGTGCTGGCCAGTGTGCTGGTAATCCTGGCGCTGGCGGCGATGATCCTGGCGGCATGGTTGGCTTCCCTTGTGATTAACCGGGCTCTGGCGCCGCTGGCGACAGCAACCCAAATCGCCACCACCATTACCAAGGCCGACGACCTCTCCCGACGCATCCCGATGAATGTTCCCCCAGAGACAGAGATCGGACAATTGATTCAAGCTTTCAATGAGACTCTTGGCCGATTGGAAGGATTGTTCACCACCCAACGCCGTTTTGTTGCGGATGTGAGCCATGAGCTGCGCACCCCCCTGACCGTGATTAAGGGGGAAGTGGGTTTGATGCGCAAGATCCGCGAAGTGGATGACGACTCGCTCAACTCGATCGAATCGGAGGTTGACCGTCTGACCCGCCTGGTGGGCAACCTGCTCTTGCTGGCCCAGGCCGAATCAGGCCGGCTGCCGCTGGATTTGAAGCCGGTGGAATTAGATACGGTCATGCTGGAGGTTTTCCAGCAAGTGAAGACCCTGGCGGGGGACAAAGTCAAACTGCAGATCAGCGGGATTGACCAGGTCTCTATCATCGGTGACCGCGACCGTTTGAAGCAGGTGCTACTCAACCTGGTAGGGAATGCGGTCCAATATACACCTCCGGGCGGGCTGGTCTCAGTGAGCTTGGATCGGGTGGAGGAGCGAGCCCGCGTCATCGTGACCGATACCGGCCCAGGAATACCCACCGAAGACCTGACCCACATCTTCGAGCGGTTCTATCGTGGAGAAAAATCACGAAGCCGCTCGATGGGTTCCGGTTTTGGGTTGGGTCTTTCCATCGCCTATTGGATTGTGCGCAATCACGGTGGCTCCATCGACGTCAATTCACAGGTGGGCCAGGGTACGAGTTTCTGTGTATGGCTGCCACTAAAACAGCAACCTTGGGCTGAAAGCAAATAGAAAAAGGGTACTGCTGATAATCGCAGTACCCTATGACGCTCTCCAGAGGTTGGTCGTTCTCGATAACGGCCAACCAACCTGAACCAATTAGAATTTGCGGGTTGGTGTGTTGCCGCCCAATTCGTTTGCACGTGAATTCGAATTATTTGGACGGGCGCTCATCGATAGACTATGGTAGGTCGGTTCTGGATACGAGCGGACAGTTTCTTGTTGGGGTTGAGGGGCTTCCTGTCGGCTGCTAAAGGATGCCGCCGGGCGATTGATCTGATTGATCTGGCGTTGTTCCTGAGGAGCGGCACTACGGGCTAAAGATGGCCGTTGAACCAGGTTTCCTGGGTTAAGGCTGGCAGGTGTTGAGAGTGTAGGTTGGGGCATCGCAGGGCGGCGTAAACCAGCCGGCCGGCGAGCGCCAGCGTGAATGGTGCGATCCAGGGCCATCGATAGGGTGCCAATGATCAGGATACGGATTACCCAGACCATCACCGCGACAAAAACCGGCACAACCGTCGCAATCGTCTTGGGGTCAACCACGGCAGCGCTGGTAACTTGATGGTTGGTGATCGCCATCGAAACGCCCCACCAGGTGAGAATTGCATTCATTGTGGCGGCCAGCAGCCAGGCGCCAAATAAGTACCAGACTTCTTTGGGTTCATCCATCCCTTGCTCGGGGGTGAAGAGACGGGCGATGCCGGCAAAGTCAATCCCACAAAAGGCAATGGCTAAAATGGTCGACCAACGCAATCCACCGAACTGCAGCGATCCAAGAAGATCCTGTAAGGCATGGTCGGTGGTGCTGTAATTGAATAGTTCGAAGGAAATCAGAGCACCAAAGATCAAGACCAGGAAGAATGTGCCGGGTTGGATCAAGTTAGTCAAATCACTCAATCTCTGACTGAAAGTACGATTATTGGGAGTCATCTTTCTAATCTCCTTATAAGCCTGGAAGAAAGGCAAGACTGGTTGATCAGATGATCGACCTTATTGTAGAACAATAATTCTATTAAGTCAATAGGGAATTAGTAAATATGTTCTATATTCTAGCACAAAACTTGTAACTCACAAAGAACAGATAAAATCTACCATTTCACTCCCTGCTATAATTGGCGGATATGACCAATTCTATTGAAGCCCTCAGTGAACGCGAGATCGAAATCCTACGCCTGGTTGCCACCGGTGTCTCGAATAAAGAGATCGCCACCGCGTTGTCGATCAGCCCCAATACGGTCAAGGTTCATCTGCGCAATATCTTTGCCAAAATTGGCGTATTATCACGCACCGAAGCTACCTTGTACGCCATTAAGAACGGGATCGTCGCTCAACCTGGCCGCGGCGACGGAGAATTTTCTTCACTGGGGCGATATATCTCCGCGGATGCTGACAACCCCCTGGCCCTGGTAACCGAACAAGCGATTGAGGTTGAGGCTAACCGCCGCACATCACTGCGGACGGTTATTTTATGGGTGTTGATCGTCGCCGCGGTTATCCTGGGAACGATATACTTTTCTAACAACGCCCTCGGCCCTGCCAGCCCCGAACCGACACAACCAGCCGGCCCAACCAGCCCTTCTCCACGCTGGCAGGAGAATCGCAGCCTGCCTGGTCCCCGAGCGGGAATGGGCGGAGTAGCATACAGCAACCGTTTCTATTTAATCGGCGGCGAAACTCGCACCGGGATCAGCAGCGATCTGTTAGTTTTCCAAATCGATCGACAGGAATGGACGACTCTCGCCAGCAAACCTACCGCCGTAACCGGGATCGAAGCTGCCCTGATCGGCGAGAAGATTTATGTACCCGGCGGCAAGCAAATCGACGGCAGCTATTCCAATGCACTTGAAGTATATGATCCCCGCCAGAATGCCTGGGAGACGCGGGCAGCGATGCCGACCGGGCTCAATGATTATGCGTTAACTGCCTACGAAGGCAACCTGTTCGTCCTTGGCGGCTGGGATGGAAAGCATTTCAGCGATAAGGTTTTTCGCTACGACCCCGACCAGGATCGATGGGAGACCCGGGATCTTCTCCCCGGTGGACGTACCGAAAGCGCCGCAGCCGCATTAGATGGCAGAATTATTCTGCTTGGCGGTCGCGATGCAAGCGGCAGTCTCAGCCAGGTGTGGATCTATTATCCTGACCGCGAAGGCGATGCCGCCTGGCAGCCCGGGCCGGCTTTACCCGGAAACCGCTTTGGCTTGACCGCCACGGTTCTGGCAAATTCGGTATTCATTATCGGCGGGCAAAGCTCCGCCAACGATAACAGCAATCATACCCCGCTGGTGCTGCTGCCAGATGCCACCAGCTGGCAGGCGCTCAACCTGCCGGCGACAAGCGTAGGCAGCCGTCCGGTCATGCTGGCATCCGGCAATTTCCTGCATGTCCTTGGCGGCCAGACCGGGGAAGGGTTGGCCAGTGAACACCTGGTTTACCAGGCGCTCTACACGGTATCCATCCCGCTGATCGCCAACGAAGGCAGCGACACCCAGGTTCCCTGACAGCAGAACATGTTGGTTTAAAACGCAAAACATCGTCGCAAGATGGACGATGTTTTGTGTTTTAAATTGAAAAAAGTTTCTTGGCGATGACCTACTCTCCCAGGGGGTTACCCCCCAAGTACCATCGGCGCTGACGTGCTTAACGACCGGGTTCGGGATGTAGCCGGGTGTACCAACGTCGCTCAGATCACCAAGAAACTTTATTCTCACGTTTATGCTGACACTTTTTTGCAAAGCGCACTCCGAAGAGTACACAGTTCTCCGTACCACATACGAAGCCCTCGATCATTAGTACGGCTTAGCTCCATGCATTGCTGCACTTCCACACGCCGCCTATCAAGCTGGTGGTCTTCCAGCGATCTTACTCCCTTTCGGGATACAGGGATCTAATCTTAAGGCGAGTTTCCCACTTAGATGCTTTCAGCGGTTATCTCTGCCAGACATAGCTACCCAGCAATGCCGTTGGCACGACAACTGGCACACTAGAGGTCTGTCCACCCCGGTCCTCTCGTACTAGGGGCAGCTCCCTTCAAATCCCTTACGCCCACAGCGGATAGAGACCGACCTGTCTCACGACGGTCTGAACCCAGCTCGCGTACCGCTTTAACGGGCGAACAGCCCGACCCTTGGGACCTTGTCCAGCCCCAGGATGCGATGAGCCGACATCGAGGTGCCGAGCGAAGTCGTCGATGTGAACTCTTGGACTTCACCAGCCTGTTATCCCCGGGGTAGCTTTTGTCCGGTAAGCCACGACCCTTCCACTCAGTATCGTGGGATCACTAAGCCCGACTTTCGTCTCTGCTCGACGCGTTGGTCTTGCAGTCAAGCTCCCTTATGCCTTTGCACTCTTCGGCTGGTTTCCATTCAGCCTGAGGGAACCTTTGGGCGCCTCCGTTACCTTTTGGGAGGCGACCGCCCCAGTCAAACTGCCCGCCTGCCACGGTCCCCCTTCCCGATAAGGGCCAGGGGTTAGGGTCTAAATACGATCAGGGTGGTATTTCACCGTCGGCTCCACCGAAGCTAGCGCTCCAGCTTCTTAGCCTCCCACCTATCCTACACAAATCGTACCCAAACTCAATGACAGGTTGCAGTAAAGCTCCACGGGGTCTTTTTGTCCTGCTGCGGGTAGGCCGCATCTTCACAGCCATTTCAATTTCGCCGGGTCCTTCGTTGAGACAGTGCTCTAGTTGTTACGCCGTTCGTGCGGGTCGGAACTTACCCGACAAGGAATTTCGCTACCTTAGGACCGTTATAGTTACGGCCGCCGTTCACCGGGGCTTCGGTTCTGAGCTTCGCTTGCGCTAACCCTTCCCCTTAACCTTCCGGCACTGGGCAGGCGTCAGCCCCTATACGTCGTCTTTCGACTTCGCAGAGACCTGTGGTTTTGTTAACCAGTCACTAGAGCCGCTTCGCTGCGACCTCCCCTCGCTCTTTTCATCACAAGGGAAGGCACCCCTTCTCCCGAAGTTACGGGGCTATGTTGCCTAGTTCCTTAACGAAGGTTCTCCCGTTCACCTTGGTATTCTCTACCCATCTACCGGTGTCGGTTTGCGGTACAGGCACTCGATCTTCATCACTTAGAGGCTTTTCTCGGCAGTGAGGCTCAACTCGCTTATGCCTCTGGGGCTCGCCACGGTACCTCAGCTCAACCGGCGGATTTGCCTACCGGTCTCATCGCCTGCCGTACCATGCACCCGCACTACCAATCGCGGGCCGGCCTGCCTCCCTGCGTCCCCTCATCGCTCCAATCAAGTGGTCCCGGAATGTTGACCGGGTTGCCATCAGCTACGCCTCGCGGCCTCGCCTAAGGACCTGACTAACCCGACGCGGATTGACCTGGCGTCGGAAACCTTAGATATTCGGTGAACACGGTTCTCACGTGTTTTACGCTACTCATGCCTGCATTCTCACTTCCACCCTCTCCAGCACTCCTCACGGTATGCCTTCTCCGATGGTGGAACGCTCCCCTACCGATCCCTCCTAAGAGGAATCCCATGGCTTCGGTATCAAGCTTAGCCCCGTTAAGTTTTCCGCGCAGAATCACTAGACCAGTGAGCTATTACGCACTCTTTGAAGGGTGGCTGCTTCTAAGCCAACCTCCTGGTTGTTTCAGTAACTCCACATCGTTTCCCACTTAGCTTGAATTTGGGGACCTTAGCCGATGATCTGGGCTGTTTCCCTTTTGACCACGAATCTCATCACCCGTAGTCCGACTACCATCCTCTACAACTACGGCATTCGGAGTTTGATTGAGTTCAGTAAGCTCTAAGCCCCTTAGCTCATTCAGTGCTCTACCTCCGTAGTTCAACAGATGGCGCTAGCCCTATAGCTATTTCGGGGAGAACAAGCTATCTCCGAGTTCGTTTGGCATATCACCTCTACCCACAGCTCATCCCCTAATTTTGTAACATTAGTAGGTTCGGGCCTTCACGTGCTTTTACACACGTTTCACCCTGGCCATGGGTAGCTCACCCGGTTTCGTGTCTAATCTCTGCAACTCGTCGCCCTTTTCAGACTCGCTTTCGCTACGGCTTCGGGTGTCTCTCCCTTAACCTCGCTACAAAGATTAACTCGCAGGCTCATTCTCCAAGAGGCACGCTGTCAGGCCTAGCGCTGCGCACCCGCATCTCTGCGGAGCACCAACACGCCATTAGCCCTCCAACTGCTTGTAGGCTTACGGTTTCAGGTTCTATTTCACTCCCCTCAACGGGGTACTTTTCACCTTTCCCTCACGGTACTTGTCCACTGTCGGTCGCCAAGTGTATTTAGCCTTGGAGGGTGGACCCCCCAATTCCTGCCGGATTAGCGTGCCCGGCAGTACTCAGGTTTTCAGCAGGAGATCTTAGGTTTTTGACTACGGGGCTCTTACCCTCTCTGGCAGGCTTTCCCACACCTTTCCTCTAACCTTCAATTTTGTAACTCCTATGTGCTGAACCCTACAACCCCGTCCCAGTTTCCCGGGCCGGTTTGGGCTTTTCCCCTTTCGCTCGCCACTACTCGGAGAATTCTCTCTTTTCCTCTGGGTACTTAGATGTTTCAGTTCCCCAGGTTCCCTTCTCACCGCCTATGTGTTCAGCGAGAGATGTTGGAGGTTCGCTCCAACGGGTTTCCCCATTCGGATATCTGCGGCTCAATCGCCTGTTCACGGCTACCCGCAGCTTTTCGCAGTGACCCACGTCCTTCATCGGCACTTGGCACCAAGGCATCCACCGTAAGCCCTTGTAGCTTCGCACGTGATACGGAGATCTCTATACTCTTCTTCCATATCATCTTCTTCTTACTTCAAATGGCTTCAAAATGCGCCTTGCATTTTTCTTCATCTGTCAGCATATTCGTTTGTTAAGGTGCGGTTCGGACCGTCTGCCGGCCCCGTCCGTTCTCTACCCTGAAAGAGGTAAAGCGCAGAGGGCGCTTTCAGACCATTCCTACCATTTCGTTTTTAATGACCAAGCGGCCCGGCTCACCGCCGGACCGCCAAAAGCTGTCTACGGATTTGCCTTTGTATTCGTTCTAGACCGTTTCGCTATCCTTCAAACCTTTATCCTTCTCGTCAGGACTAGTGGAGATGAGGGGATTCGAACCCCTGACCTCCGCCGTGCAAAGGCGGCGCTCTCCCAACTAAGCTACATCCCCAATCGATCGGGCGCAGCTCCCCTGTTGGAGAGCCAGTGGGCCTTTCAGGGCTCGAACCTGAGACCTTGCCCTTATCAGAGGCACGCTCTAACCAACTGAGCTAAAGGCCCTTGTATGCAACCTTAACAACTCAAGAGTGATAGGAAACCAGGCTGATCCAGATGACCCCCGTGACCGCTCACAGGGGATTTTGTGGTCTACACAAGGAGTCGAGCAGCAAGCCTCAGCTCACCACTCAGCCCTCCCTAGAAAGGAGGTGATCCAGGCGCACCTTCCGGTACTCCTACCTTGTTACGACTTCGTCCCAGTCATCAGCCCCACCCTCGACAGCTCCCTCCCTTACGGGTTAGGATACCGGCTTCAGGTGTTGCCAACTCCCATGACGTGACGGGCGGTGTGTACAAGGCCCGGGAACGTATTCACCGCAGTATAGCTGACCTGCGGTTACTAGCAACTCCAGCTTCATGCAGTCGGGTTGCAGACTACAATCTGAACTGAGACCGGCTTTCAGGATTGGCTTCGCCTCGCGACTTCGCTACCTGCTGTACCGGCCATTGTAGCGTGTGTGTAGCCCAGGACATAAAGGTCATGCTGACTTGACGTCATCCACACCTTCCTCCGGCTTAAGACCGGCAGTCTCGTGTGACACTTGTAACACACGACGTGGGTTGCGCTCGTTAGCGGACTTAACCGAACATCTCACGACACGAGCTGACGACAGCCATGCAACACCTGTGCAAGCTCCCCGAAGGGTCGTTCCGCTTTCGCTTCTCTACCACTTGCATGTCAAACCCTGGTAAGGTTCTTCGTGTAACATCGAATTAAACCACACGCTCCGCTGCTTGTGCGGGCCCCCGTCAATTCCTTTGAGTTTTAGCCTTGCGGCCGTAGTCCCCAGGTGGTGGACTTATCGCGTTTGCTTCGGCACAGATGGATTTCAACCCGCCTACGCCAAGTCCACATCGTTTACGGCTAGGACTACCGGGGTCTCTAATCCCGTTCGCTACCCTAGCTTTCGCGTCTGAGCGTCAGTTTCAGCCCAGGGAGCCGCCTTCGCCACTGGTGTTCTTCCGAATATCTATGCATTTTACCGCTACACTCGGAATTCCACTCCCCTCTGCTGTACTCTAGTCTGGTAGTTTTGAACGACCTCTCCCAGTTAAGCCAGGAGCTTTCACATCCAACTTTCCAAACCGCCTGCACGCGCTTTACACCCAGTAAATCCGGATAACGCTCGTCTCCTACGTGTTACCGCGGCTGCTGGCACGTAGTTAGCCGAGACTTATTCTAGCGGTACTGTCCTTCCTCATCCCGCTAAAAAGCGCTTTACAACCCGAAGGCCTTCATCGCGCACGCGGCGTTGCTGGGTCAGGCTTTCGCCCATTAACCAATATTCCCTACTGCTGCCACCCGTAGGTGTATGGACCGTGTTTCAGTTCCATTGTGGGGGGTCACCCTCTCAGGTCCCCTACCCGTCATCGCCTTGGTGAGCTTTTACCTCGCCAACTAGCTGATGGGACGCAGGCCCCTCCCAAAGCGCCTTTCGGCCTTTCCTCAAGCTTCTCTGACTAGCTCGAGCTTATGCGGTATTAGCAAACCTTTCGGTCTGTTATCCCTCTCTTCGGGGCAGGTCACCAACGCGTTACTCACCCGTTCGCCACTAGGATCCCATTGCTGAAATCCCCGTTCGACTTGCATGTATTAGGCACGCCGCCAGCGTTCATCCTGAGCCAGGATCAAACTCTCCGCATATGTTTCGAGTTCTTTACACCTTTCGGTGCTTGTTCCTAACTATTTCTTCTACTTATCCTCATCGGACTTTGACTGGTTTCTCTATCACTCTTCAGTTGTTAAGGTGCTGTCTTCCCGTCCGGGCCGGCAAATGCCGACAAAAATCCCGATGCCATCCCATCTCTGTTCCGACATCGGCTGTCTCCGAGACGCCTTTCCGGGTACGGGGCCCCTATCTTCATTTGTCATCGATCTGCCGTCGTTCTGCAAGATCTCCTTTGTGTTGGGCGTGTTTTATTATACGCACTTCACAAAATTTGTCAAGGGGTTTCGCTCTTGATTCGTATATCTTTTTAAAGGAACGGCTTGCTCGTTCCACTGGTTTTTCTCGCTCCCACTCGTTTGGGTCGAGTCTCATGCAGCGGGCTGTATTATACGCAAACTCGCCGGCCTGTCAAGGGCTATTTGAGATTGTATGACAAATTGGTGGTTCGGGTTTCAGTATGGCACCCGCGAACGGGCTGCGGCGCGCCAAAACGGGCTCAATCCAGCTTCATCTCCCGCTCGATGCGCTTGAGCGCCTTGTCGATGGCCGAGATGCCCGTGGCGTAGGCGTCGCAGGCATGCGCCAGCAAATCGGCGGCATAGGCGTTGCGCTGTGGATCGGGCCCTTCGGGGGTCGCCCAGCCCAGCAGGCTGTCGCAGGCATCCAGGGTCTCTGCCTCGGCGGTAAAGCAGGCGGCGGCGCGCTCCAGGGCGTGGGTGGCCATCGGATAGGCCGCGGCCAGCTCCCCCAGGAACTCGGCCCCGGCGCGGTGGGTGCTGCGCATCACGTTCAGGCAGTAGCTGTCACCGGCGGTGCGACGTCGCTGAGGGTCATCGCGGAACTCGCTCACCCAGCGGTCGTAACACTGGATGCCTTCCAGGAAGACCCACGGGCCGCCGGCCGCGGCATTCTCGCGGCGCGCACGGCCATGCCGCACGGCTTCCCGCAGGGCAGCCACTTCCATCGCGGCCGCCTCACATTCGCGGGTCTTTTCGCCAATCAACAGCGCGCCAAGGGCGGGGCAAATATCCAGGCAGGTGATGGTGCGTGTCTCGGGGGCGCTGGCGTAGCCTTCCAGCCCGGCAAAGGAGCCCCGCCCGAAAAAGAGCTGCTGGTCCTGGTCAAAGCCGCACACCACGTCCCATTCGGCGTCGGTGAAGGCGTGCCACAGCAGCGCCGGGCGCCCCTGGCGCACCTCCTCTCTCACCCGCGCCAGCACCACGGCCAGATCGCGCTCGCGTTCCAGCCCTTCCGCCTGCAGGGGCAGGTATTCCACCTGGTAGCCCAGCGCCTGAGCCAGGTCCTGCGGCTGCATGGCCGTGCCGCAGGTGGGCGCGCACGGGCAAATGCCGCTCACCCGGAAGGCGGCCCCCGAAATGCCCTGGATATAGGCAGGCGAGAACGGCTCGCCGCGATAAGAAAGGATGACGCGCAGCCCTTCGAACATGGGTTCGGTCACGCGGTAGTGATCAAGGTTTTCTAGAATAATGGAACGAGCGAGAGAATTCATCATTCATCCCCTGGAAACAGTCGGCGAATCTCCGGGATGGGTCGCCAGGATGGGCAGATCGGCGCGATCGGGTTTGAGCGGCCGGATATTAATGAAGAACCAGGTTAGCCAACAAGGCATGTTGGGAAGAAGTATTTCAGTAATCATACCAGCGAAATGGATTATGGGAGAATCAAACCAGCCAGGCAGTCTGTTCGGACCGCCTGGCTGGTTTGATTTGGTTTTAAATTGAAAAAAGTTTCTTGGCGATGACCTACTCTCCCAGGGGGTTACCCCCCAAGTACCATCGGCGCTGACGTGCTTAACGACCGGGTTCGGGATGTAGCCGGGTGTACCAACGTCGCTCAGATCACCAAGAAACTTTATTCTCACGTTTATGCTGACACTTTTTTGCAAAGCGCACTCCGAAGAGTACACAGTTCTCCGTACCACATACGAAGCCCTCGATCATTAGTACGGCTTAGCTCCATGCATTGCTGCACTTCCACACGCCGCCTATCAAGCTGGTGGTCTTCCAGCGATCTTACTCCCTTTCGGGATACAGGGATCTAATCTTAAGGCGAGTTTCCCACTTAGATGCTTTCAGCGGTTATCTCTGCCAGACATAGCTACCCAGCAATGCCGTTGGCACGACAACTGGCACACTAGAGGTCTGTCCACCCCGGTCCTCTCGTACTAGGGGCAGCTCCCTTCAAATCCCTTACGCCCACAGCGGATAGAGACCGACCTGTCTCACGACGGTCTGAACCCAGCTCGCGTACCGCTTTAACGGGCGAACAGCCCGACCCTTGGGACCTTGTCCAGCCCCAGGATGCGATGAGCCGACATCGAGGTGCCGAGCGAAGTCGTCGATGTGAACTCTTGGACTTCACCAGCCTGTTATCCCCGGGGTAGCTTTTGTCCGGTAAGCCACGACCCTTCCACTCAGTATCGTGGGATCACTAAGCCCGACTTTCGTCTCTGCTCGACGCGTTGGTCTTGCAGTCAAGCTCCCTTATGCCTTTGCACTCTTCGGCTGGTTTCCATTCAGCCTGAGGGAACCTTTGGGCGCCTCCGTTACCTTTTGGGAGGCGACCGCCCCAGTCAAACTGCCCGCCTGCCACGGTCCCCCTTCCCGATAAGGGCCAGGGGTTAGGGTCTAAATACGATCAGGGTGGTATTTCACCGTCGGCTCCACCGAAGCTAGCGCTCCAGCTTCTTAGCCTCCCACCTATCCTACACAAATCGTACCCAAACTCAATGACAGGTTGCAGTAAAGCTCCACGGGGTCTTTTTGTCCTGCTGCGGGTAGGCCGCATCTTCACAGCCATTTCAATTTCGCCGGGTCCTTCGTTGAGACAGTGCTCTAGTTGTTACGCCGTTCGTGCGGGTCGGAACTTACCCGACAAGGAATTTCGCTACCTTAGGACCGTTATAGTTACGGCCGCCGTTCACCGGGGCTTCGGTTCTGAGCTTCGCTTGCGCTAACCCTTCCCCTTAACCTTCCGGCACTGGGCAGGCGTCAGCCCCTATACGTCGTCTTTCGACTTCGCAGAGACCTGTGGTTTTGTTAACCAGTCACTAGAGCCGCTTCGCTGCGACCTCCCCTCGCTCTTTTCATCACAAGGGAAGGCACCCCTTCTCCCGAAGTTACGGGGCTATGTTGCCTAGTTCCTTAACGAAGGTTCTCCCGTTCACCTTGGTATTCTCTACCCATCTACCGGTGTCGGTTTGCGGTACAGGCACTCGATCTTCATCACTTAGAGGCTTTTCTCGGCAGTGAGGCTCAACTCGCTTATGCCTCTGGGGCTCGCCACGGTACCTCAGCTCAACCGGCGGATTTGCCTACCGGTCTCATCGCCTGCCGTACCATGCACCCGCACTACCAATCGCGGGCCGGCCTGCCTCCCTGCGTCCCCTCATCGCTCCAATCAAGTGGTCCCGGAATGTTGACCGGGTTGCCATCAGCTACGCCTCGCGGCCTCGCCTAAGGACCTGACTAACCCGACGCGGATTGACCTGGCGTCGGAAACCTTAGATATTCGGTGAACACGGTTCTCACGTGTTTTACGCTACTCATGCCTGCATTCTCACTTCCACCCTCTCCAGCACTCCTCACGGTATGCCTTCTCCGATGGTGGAACGCTCCCCTACCGATCCCTCCTAAGAGGAATCCCATGGCTTCGGTATCAAGCTTAGCCCCGTTAAGTTTTCCGCGCAGAATCACTAGACCAGTGAGCTATTACGCACTCTTTGAAGGGTGGCTGCTTCTAAGCCAACCTCCTGGTTGTTTCAGTAACTCCACATCGTTTCCCACTTAGCTTGAATTTGGGGACCTTAGCCGATGATCTGGGCTGTTTCCCTTTTGACCACGAATCTCATCACCCGTAGTCCGACTACCATCCTCTACAACTACGGCATTCGGAGTTTGATTGAGTTCAGTAAGCTCTAAGCCCCTTAGCTCATTCAGTGCTCTACCTCCGTAGTTCAACAGATGGCGCTAGCCCTATAGCTATTTCGGGGAGAACAAGCTATCTCCGAGTTCGTTTGGCATATCACCTCTACCCACAGCTCATCCCCTAATTTTGTAACATTAGTAGGTTCGGGCCTTCACGTGCTTTTACACACGTTTCACCCTGGCCATGGGTAGCTCACCCGGTTTCGTGTCTAATCTCTGCAACTCGTCGCCCTTTTCAGAACTCGCTTTCGCTACGGCTTCGGGTGTCTCTCCCTTAACCTCGCTACAAAGATTAACTCGCAGGCTCATTCTCCAAGAGGCACGCTGTCAGGCCTAGCGCTGCGCACCCGCATCTCTGCGGAGCACCAACACGCCATTAGCCCTCCAACTGCTTGTAGGCTTACGGTTTCAGGTTCTATTTCACTCCCCTCAACGGGGTACTTTTCACCTTTCCCTCACGGTACTTGTCCACTGTCGGTCGCCAAGTGTATTTAGCCTTGGAGGGTGGACCCCCCAGATTCCTGCCGGATTAGCGTGCCCGGCAGTACTCAGGTTTTCAGCAGGAGATCTTAGGTTTTTGACTACGGGGCTCTTACCCTCTCTGGCAGGCTTTCCCACACCTTTCCTCTAACCTTCAATTTTGTAACTCCTATGTGCTGAACCCTACAACCCCGTCCCAGTTTCCCGGGCCGGTTTGGGCTTTTCCCCTTTCGCTCGCCACTACTCGGAGAATTCTCTCTTTTCCTCTGGGTACTTAGATGTTTCAGTTCCCCAGGTTCCCTTCTCACCGCCTATGTGTTCAGCGAGAGATGTTGGAGGTTCGCTCCAACGGGTTTCCCCATTCGGATATCTGCGGCTCAATCGCCTGTTCACGGCTACCCGCAGCTTTTCGCAGTGACCCACGTCCTTCATCGGCACTTGGCACCAAGGCATCCACCGTAAGCCCTTGTAGCTTCGCACGTGATACGGAGATCTCTATACTCTTCTTCCATATCATCTTCTTCTTACTTCAAATGGCTTCAAAATGCGCCTTGCATTTTTCTTCATCTGTCAGCATATTCGTTTGTTAAGGTGCTCGCTCACCATGCTTTCTTCATTATATTAATGAAGGGTGAGGTGAGTGCCAGGGCACAGCCTTGACAACTCAAGAGTGATAGGAAACCAGGCTGATCCAGATGACCCCCGTGACCGCTCACAGGGGATTTTGTGGTCTACACAAGGAGTCGAGCAGCAAGCCTCAGCTCACCACTCAGCCCTCCCTAGAAAGGAGGTGATCCAGGCGCACCTTCCGGTACTCCTACCTTGTTACGACTTCGTCCCAGTCATCAGCCCCACCCTCGACAGCTCCCTCCCTTACGGGTTAGGATACCGGCTTCAGGTGTTGCCAACTCCCATGACGTGACGGGCGGTGTGTACAAGGCCCGGGAACGTATTCACCGCAGTATAGCTGACCTGCGGTTACTAGCAACTCCAGCTTCATGCAGTCGGGTTGCAGACTACAATCTGAACTGAGACCGGCTTTCAGGATTGGCTTCGCCTCGCGACTTCGCTACCTGCTGTACCGGCCATTGTAGCGTGTGTGTAGCCCAGGACATAAAGGTCATGCTGACTTGACGTCATCCACACCTTCCTCCGGCTTAAGACCGGCAGTCTCGTGTGACACTTGTAACACACGACGTGGGTTGCGCTCGTTAGCGGACTTAACCGAACATCTCACGACACGAGCTGACGACAGCCATGCAACACCTGTGCAAGCTCCCCGAAGGGTCGTTCCGCTTTCGCTTCTCTACCACTTGCATGTCAAACCCTGGTAAGGTTCTTCGTGTAACATCGAATTAAACCACACGCTCCGCTGCTTGTGCGGGCCCCCGTCAATTCCTTTGAGTTTTAGCCTTGCGGCCGTAGTCCCCAGGTGGTGGACTTATCGCGTTTGCTTCGGCACAGATGGATTTCAACCCGCCTACGCCAAGTCCACATCGTTTACGGCTAGGACTACCGGGGTCTCTAATCCCGTTCGCTACCCTAGCTTTCGCGTCTGAGCGTCAGTTTCAGCCCAGGGAGCCGCCTTCGCCACTGGTGTTCTTCCGAATATCTATGCATTTTACCGCTACACTCGGAATTCCACTCCCCTCTGCTGTACTCTAGTCTGGTAGTTTTGAACGACCTCTCCCAGTTAAGCCAGGAGCTTTCACATCCAACTTTCCAAACCGCCTGCACGCGCTTTACACCCAGTAAATCCGGATAACGCTCGTCTCCTACGTGTTACCGCGGCTGCTGGCACGTAGTTAGCCGAGACTTATTCTAGCGGTACTGTCCTTCCTCATCCCGCTAAAAAGCGCTTTACAACCCGAAGGCCTTCATCGCGCACGCGGCGTTGCTGGGTCAGGCTTTCGCCCATTAACCAATATTCCCTACTGCTGCCACCCGTAGGTGTATGGACCGTGTTTCAGTTCCATTGTGGGGGGTCACCCTCTCAGGTCCCCTACCCGTCATCGCCTTGGTGAGCTTTTACCTCGCCAACTAGCTGATGGGACGCAGGCCCCTCCCAAAGCGCCTTTCGGCCTTTCCTCAAGCTTCTCTGACTAGCTCGAGCTTATGCGGTATTAGCAAACCTTTCGGTCTGTTATCCCTCTCTTCGGGGCAGGTCACCAACGCGTTACTCACCCGTTCGCCACTAGGATCCCATTGCTGAAATCCCCGTTCGACTTGCATGTATTAGGCACGCCGCCAGCGTTCATCCTGAGCCAGGATCAAACTCTCCGCATATGTTTCGAGTTCTTTACACCTTTCGGTGCTTGTTCCTAACTATTTCTTCTACTTATCCTCATCGGACTTTGACTGGTTTCTCTATCACTCTTCAGTTGTTAAGGTGCTGTTCCTGGAAAATGGCGCAAAAATTACCGATGCCCTCACATCACTGCTGCGACATCGGCGGTCTTCAACGACGCCTTATTCCTGTTTTTATCGGTCCCTTTTGCGACCGGGCTGTGAAAATGTTTTGTTCTCAACAGCGAGGCTGAATTATACGCGTTCCCAAACATCTGTCAAGGGTGAATCGGACCAATTTGGAAAATTGATTCGTATATTCGTTTCCTGCGTGTTTTGCTCACCCGCCGGGGCGCATGGTCGAGCGCAGGGTGGGCGGATGCTGCTTCTTATCCGCCGCCGCCACGCTTTTCGCGGCCCACCCGCGCAGCTCATCCGCGTCTTCGAGCACCTCCACCGGCACCTGGTGATAATGCCGGCCAAAGGTCTCCATGCCCAGTGCCTCGTAATCCGCCTGGTTGCTTTCGTCTACATAAAAATAGAGCGTGTCGCTGGCGATGATGGCGAAGAAGAGCTGCCGGCTGTAGATCCCCACCCCGCCAAACATCGGCCGGTGGTTGATCGCCGGGAGCACCGCGTTCAACTGTTCGAGCACAAATGCCAGATAAGATGGATCGGTGGCCATGGGTTCCTCCACACGCCGTTCTCGGTTGCACTTAGCGGCCGGGCGAGAGCGCCTCTCCTCGAATGTTACCCCGCTTCAGGCCCTAGCGCCGCACGGAAGGCAGGAATGTTTTTTCGCTCATAGGGGCATACACCCACAACTCGTCCCTGGTAATCGGTTCATCCCAAAAACGATTTACAAAGAATAAATATTCACCCGATACAGTCAGGTATTCTATAAAGGAATAACCTTCGTCGAGGTCAACCACCCTATGGGTTGTGACACCATCATCGACCCATAATTCATTGTTTAAATTCGTTTGATTATCACCCTTATCATATGCCGAAAAGAACAGGCGTCCCTTGAAAAGGGTGAGATCACACGGGTTCTGGTAACCGTCTGCGGGAGCAGACAAGGTATTTACATTCGTTCCGTCCGTCCAATACCAACTGTCGGTTAAGCGATAATCATAACCAGGGTAGTCGCGCTGGAAGTACAGCCGGTCATCAAGCATTTTAAACGGTTCCCAACAATACGGTACAGTGTCTGACTCGGCAGGTGAAACTGGAGTAATTTCACCCTCATCTTCTCCTGCATTCCGGCCATAAGTCTTGTAAAGCCATCCATAACCTACCGGTTCTCCATAGAAATATAGAGCTCCTTTATATGGGATCAACCATGAGATTAAGTTATAGGGCATTGGGTATCCAGTCGTTGAGTTAACCATCTTAGTGCCGGCAGCTGTTCCATCTGTCTGATAGAGTGTATGCCAGCCACTGAAAAAGGCCAGGCCGTTCGCACTGGCCATTTCTCCCGAAACTTGGTAATCATAGCTGAGATCAATGACTGGAGTCGTTCCGGATACCCCTCCATCGGTCTTCCATAATTCATAGAAATTTGCATCGTCATCTTTACATATGAAAAGTAACGAACCATTCAGAATGGTAAATGCCTTTGGCCTGATCTCACAGTATCTGTAATCCTTCGTCGCCAGGCGTTTGGTGCCTCCCACGGTTCCATCAGTTGACCAGATTTCTCCATAGCGGGCTATCCCCTCGCCCACCTTGACGGAGAAAATGACCCGATCTCCCCAGGGCATGATGCGGCTGATAGTGCCATCAAATTGGCGGATCAATTCCGTTCCATCATAGGTCTGATTGATGATCCACAATGAGTTTTCCAGACCATAATAAGGTCCCTCAAACAACAAAATTTGATTATTTATGAAAGCCAGGCGTCCAATCGAATGATCGCGGATTTTTTCAACCGTCCGATCGCTGCTATCAAAACGCCAAAGACCCCAGCCACAGCCATTATCAGTTGTATAGGGGGCGAAGAAGAACAGCTTTTCACCCACCAAAATGGAAGTTCCATCATATGGATACATCAGTGAGTAGGTGGAATCAACGCCCCAGCAAAGGTCAAGCAGCTTATTTGTTCCTTGAGGGGTGCCATCACTGAACCATAAATATTGGTTTGAGGAATCCGATGATGGCGTTAAAATTATGAACAAAAAATAGGATTCCTCCTGGAACACTCATTGGAGGAGCGATCTCACAACCTAAAGATTTACAATCCAACAGTTTCTTTGTCGAATATGACAGGGAACCTTTGGCCGCCCCCAGCATGGAGAGAGACAGAAATGCCAGGCATATAGCAAGAAACCAGCGAAGCCGAGTTTTCATCACCATCCCCCCGGATGAGCCGAAATTTATATCTCTATTGTATATCGAACCAAATGAAAAGCTATATATTTCCCGCCTAGAAGGAACCAAACCCCATCCTGGCACGTCTCATGCATGGCGCTTGAGGTACACGAGCCTCTGTTATAATAGGAGTTTATGGGTACAATTTATTATCCCGTCCGTCGCCGGCCCACGCAGACCAGCGCCGGCATCCTCGAACAGATTCTGCTGGCCATTCTGGCCGGCTTCCTGATCTTTGGCCTGGCCTTGCTGGGCACTTTCGCGGCCACGCGCCTGTGGTACGCCGGGCGCATCTTCCCCGGGGTGAGCGTGGGCGGGGTGCAGGTGGGCGGGCTGTCGCCGCGCGCCGCTGCCGCCCTGCTGGCCGAACAGATCACCTATCCGCAGGCCGGCAAGATCATCCTGAAGGATGGCGAGCAGACCTGGGCGGCTTCGCCCGGCGAACTGGGCCTGGCCCTCGACCCGGATGCTTCGGCCCAGGCCGCCTTCCAGGTGGGGCGCAGCGACGCCCTGCCCGCCCAGGTAAAGGCCCAGATTGAGGCCGCCACATCGGGCGTTGGGTTGGCTCCCAAAATGGTTTTCGACCAGCGCGCCGCCTTCCGCTATTTGAGCAACATTGCCGCCACCCTGGATAAACCCGCCGTGGATGCCAGCCTGAGCCTCAACGGCACCCAGGTAGTGGTCTCCACCGGCCAGGTGGGCCGCTCGCTGGATATTCAATCCACCCTGGTGCTGGTCACCCTGCAGCTGCAAACCCTCAAGGACGGCGTGCTGGATCTGTATATCCGCGAAAGCGCGCCGGTGATCCTGGACGCCTCGGCCGAGGCCGACCTGGCGCGCAAGATGCTGGCCGCGCCGCTGGTGCTCAGCCTGCCGGGCAACGACGCCGGCAGCGCCGGGCCGTGGACAATCCCGCCCGAGCAGCTGGCCCAGATGCTGGCCATCCAGCGCGCCGACACTGACGCCGGACCGCGCTACCAGGTGGGGCTGCGCCAGGAATTACTGGTGGCTTACCTGGCCGATCTGGCTCCCAAGCTGCTGCGCTACCCGGTGAATGCACGCTTTACTTTTAACGACGACACCCGCAAGCTCGAAGTCATCCAACCGGCGGTCATCGGGCGGCAGCTCAACGTGCAAAACAGCCTGAATGTCATCCAGGAAAAACTGCGCGCCGGCGATCACACCATTGCCCTGGCCATGGATTACACCGACCCGCCGGTGACCGATTCGATGACCGGCGAGCAGCTTGGCATCACCGAACTGGTGCAGTCGACCACCTCCTACTTCCGCGGTTCGAGCAACGAGCGCGTGCAGAATATCAAAGCCGCCTCGTCGAAATTCCACGGGCTGATGGTGGCCCCCGGCGAAACCTTCTCGATGGCCTCCGCTATCGGCGATATCACCCTCGACAACGGCTTTGCCGAAGCGCTGATCATCGCCGGCGGGCAGACGATCAAGGGCGTGGGCGGCGGGGTCTGCCAGGTGAGCACGACCCTCTTCCGCAACGTCTTCTTTGCCGGTTTCCCGGTGGTCGAGCGCTACGCGCACGCCTACCGGGTGGGCTATTACGAACAGACTGCCGGCGGGCACGATGCCAGCCTGGCCGGGCTAGACGCCACCGTCTACGTGCCGATTGTGGATTTCAAGTTTGTCAACGATACGCCCTATTGGCTGCTGATGGAGACCTACGTCAACGGCTACAGCCTGACCTGGAAGTTTTATTCCACCAGCGACGGGCGCACGGTGAGTTGGAACTCATCCGGCCCCAACAACCAGGTGGCGCCCCCCGACCCGATCTACCGCGAGAACCCGGACCTGGCCAAAGGCGAGATTCGCCAGGTGGACTGGGCTGCCGAAGGCGCGGACGTGACCGTCAACCGCACGGTGACCAAGGACGGCTCGGTGTACTTTACCGACACGATCAGCACCCACTACGAGGCCTGGGCCAACGCCTACGAGTACGGCCCCGGCACCGAGCTCCCCCCGCCAGAAGAGCGCCATTAAAAATTGTAAACTGATTGAAAGGGAAATTGCTACCCTCCCGTGCTACGTTAAGGGCACGGGAGTATGCTGATGAACCCATTCTATTCACGCTTAAAATCCTGCGCAACCGCGCTGTTTATCCTCACGATGCTTTTTGTCGGGGCCGTACCGGTACACGCCGATGCGCCCACCCCGGTGATCGGTGATCCGGCGGTCTCTGCCGGTGCAGCCTCAGGCTACCAGCCGGCCTTCACCGGCTGCTCGCGGGTCAACGTGCCCGTGCAGAACGCCGATTACGAGCAGCAGGTACTGGAACTGGTCAACCAGGAACGCGCCAAGGCAGGCGTGCCGCCGCTCAAACGCAATACCGACCTGGACTATGCTGCCCGTTTCCACGCCAAAGACATGAACGATGACAAGTACTTTGCCCACGACAGTTACGACGGGGCCAACCTGGTATGCGTGTGGTCCACCCGTATCAGCAATTTCTATACCTCCTGGAACTCTTTAGGCGAGAACATTGCCGCCGGCTACTCTACGCCCGACGCGGTTATGGCAGGTTGGATGGGTTCGCCGGGGCACAAGGCCAATATTCTCAACAGCGGTTACCGTGAGATCGGTGTAGGCTATTATTACGGCAGCAACAATTACCATTCCTATTGGGTGCAGGATTTCGGCGCGCGCAGCGGGGTTTACCCGCTGATCATCAACGGCGAGGCCGCCCAAACCAGCAGCCCCAACGTCAGCCTGTACATCTACGCGCCGTCCGGCGCCACCCAGATGCGCCTGCGCAACGATAACGATGCCTGGGGCGGCTGGCAGACCTACAATTCAAATCTCAACTGGCAGTTGAATATGCTGGCCGGCACCCGCACGGTATCGGTGGAAGTGCTCGCCGGCGGCAAAACCTACGCTAGCCAGCGACACGATCGAAGCCGTCAGCTTCGGCCCGGTGCTGGGCAACCTGCCCGACACGCTCACCTTTATCTACGACCAGAACCAGGCCAAAATGATCCCCGCCCTGGCCACCCTGCAGCCGCGCAACACCGGCTCGGCGGATGTGCTCAACTGGCAGGTAGATGCGGCTGACGCCTGGATCGATTTGCAGCCCGCCGGCGGCAGCACCCCCAATGCCTCCTTCACCGTCACCCCCACCGGCAGCGTGCTCAACACCCCGGGCACCTACACCACCAGCCTGAGCGTAGATGTCACCAACATGCAGTCGGTGCTGGGCGCGCCGAAGGCAATTCTGGTAAAATTGATCGTGGTGGACGCGCTGGACAACTTCCTCTTTATGAGTTCCATCCAAAAATAATCCGCTTTTCCCCCCGGCCTTCCACCTGGAGCAAGCCCATGGACGCGTACATCCTGGCCGCGGCAGCCGCGGCATTCGGCGCCCAGCCCGGCGCCTGTCAGCTCGTTCGCGGTGGCAATTTCAGCCACGTCTATCGCTTTGAGCATGCCGCCGGCCCTTCCATCCTACGCCTGACCCCGCCCAACCCGGAGATTGATCAGGCCTGGTTGTACGCCACACTGGCCTTTATGGATCACCTGGCGCGTGGTGGGGTGAGCGTGCCAGCCCCGCGTCTTACCACCGGCGGCGAACTGGTGATCTGCATTCCCTCCCCCCAGGGAGATTACCTGGCAGCTTGTTTTGAACTTGCGCCGGGGGTGCTGGGCGAGGAACTGCCATTTAGCACCTGGAATGCCGCCCGTTTTGAGACCCTGGGGCGGGCGGTGGGAGCCTTCCACGCCCGCGCGCGCAGCTACCAGCCCCCGCCCGGTCTGCAGCGCCCCCACTGGGACGAAGCCGGCAACTGCTTCAACCCGGGGGAGCGCATCCCCGACCCGCTGCTGGCGCGCCGCCGCGAAGAAGCCCTGGCGGCGGTCCAGGCCCTGCCGCGCACTCCCGAGGCCTACGGGTTGATCCATGCCGATCTGCACGGCGGCAACTTTATGCTGGATGCCCCCAGCGGCCGCATCACCCTGCTGGATTTCGACGACTGCGCGCGCGGCTGGTATGCCATGGACATCGCCATGTGCCTGCACGATTTCTGTGTGCTCAGCCCGCAGCCCGATAAAGACGACTTCGCCGCCCATTTCCTGCTGCACTTCCTGCGCGGCTACCTGCCCGCTCATCCCCTGGATGCGGCCTGGATCGAGCGTCTGCCCTTATTCCTCAAGCTGCTCGAAACCGGGATCTACGCGCAGGTGGCGGAATACGCCGCCGAGGCCGAACCGGACAGTTGGGTGGGACACTTTATGCAGGGGCGCGTCGAGCGCATTGCCCAGGGACGGCCGTTCGTCACGCTGGATTTTAATGATCTGGCGCGGCAAGCGCTGACTGCCGCCTGAGCAAAAAACCCAAAAGATGGGTCATTGGGATTTACCGTTGAAGAAGAAGTATATGGGGGTTAATTGGGCGCTTCACGCCCAATTAACCCCCATATTTATTGCCCACCACGGCAACTCCCATAGAGCCCAAAAGATACCCTCATGGTGGATTTTCTGATTGTGGTACAATAACCGCAGACCTCTGGATTGGAGAAGTTATGGTCAGTGCTGACTTACTCGAGATTCTTCGTTGCCCGGTATGCGTGCGCGAAACCGGCAAGCAAGGCGTGCTCACCCTGGTCAAAGACACCTGGCTGGTCTGCCAGGACTGCGACAGGAAATACCCCATCGTCGAAGACATCCCGGTGATGCTGATCGATGAAGGCGACAAGTGGACCTCCACGGCGGCGGATGCGCTGCCGGTCCCTCCGCCGAAAATGAACTGAGATTATGCGCCGCTCCTGGGGCAGCCGCGATTGGAATGCTTCTTGCACCAAGCAAGAACAGGCCTGAGCCCTGGAAGAGGAGAGAATTAACCCTAATATGGACCGTGCTACCCCCCGTTTTGTCAGGAAACGCCGTACTTTCGACCGTGTTACCCTGATCTTGGTGGCGGTGTTCGCCGTTGTTGCGATTGTCACTGCCGTTGTGGCTTTTTTCTGGGCGCGCAGTTTCTTCGCGTCGTGGAAGTTAACCGACCTGGACGGCAGCCCACCGGTGGCCGGTCAGACCAACAACAGCCAGGTCGTCCTTCCCGAACAAGGCTCCGATATTCCCTTTCAGCCATCCGACAGCGCCCCGGCCGCCCAACCCTGGGACGGTAAGACACGCGTCACCATCCTGCTGATGGGCCTGGACTACCGCGACTGCGAGACCGAAGCGGGTTTCCAGGAATGTGATAACACCGGCGCCTCGCGCACCGACAGCATGATGCTGGTCAGCATCGACCCGGTGTCTAAGAGCGTCGGCGTGCTTTCCATCCCCCGCGACCTGTGGGTATATATCCCCGGCTACGATTATTATAAAATCAACACGGCTTATTTCCTGGGTGTGGCCAATAACCTGCCCGAGGGCGGTCCGGGCCTGGCCATGGATACCGTCGAGCAGGTGCTGGGCGTGCCGATCCAATACTATGCCCTGGTAGATTTCAACGCCTTTGTGCGCATCATCGACGAATTGGGCGGGGTTAAAATCCGCCCGACCGAGAAGATCAAGATCGACCCGATCGGCCCCAACAATTCCTTCTACCTCGACCCCGGGGTGTATGTGGTGGACGGCGAGACCGCCCTGGCCTACGCGCGCAACCGCTATACCGAAGGCGGCGACTTTGACCGCGCCAATCGCCAGCAGGAAGTGCTGCTCTCGGTGCGCGAGCGGGTCACCCAGTTCAATATGCTGCCAACCCTGGTGACCAAAGCCCCGGCCATCTACAACGAAGTGCAGAAGGGTGTGCGCACCAACCTGACCCTGCAGCAGATCGTCCAGCTGGCCCTGCTCTCGCAGCAGATCCCCAAGGAAAACATCAAACGCGGGGTAATCGGCCCGCCCAACTACATCACCTTCTCCGAGTCGCCGGACGGCCAGGCCATTGAAATCCCGGTCACCGACCAGATCCGCCTGCTGCGGGATGAGATCTTTGCCTCGGGCAGCGCAGCGGGTCCCGCGGCGGTGAGCGAAGACCTGAACGAACTGGTCAAACAGGAAAAAGCCAAAGTGATCGTCAAGAACGGCACGAGCACCGAAGGCCTGGCCAGCCGCACCGCCACCTACCTGCGCGGGGTGGGCATCGATGTGGTCGGTGAAGCCAACGCCGATCAGGTGTCTTCCTATAGCACGATCATCGATTACACCGGCAAGCCCTATACCATCCGCTATCTTTCGGATATGCTCAAGGTGGAAAACACGCGCATTCTCAACCGCTATGACCCCAACTCGCAGGTGGACGTGGAGGTCGTGCTGGGCACCTCCTTCGCGGACGACAACAACCTGCCCTGAGTGCGCTCCAAAAAACGAGCTGCAGACGCCCGGCCAACCCGCCGGGCGTCTTTTATTTCTGGCATGAACTTGCGGAAATTCATCTCCGGTTAATCCTGGTCTGCTACGATACCATCTAATTCATTATCGGTTTGGAGGAAGCCAATTTGGTCTCAAAATTCAAGTTATTGGCGATATCGGCGCTGATGCTGGCCCTGTTGGCCGGCTGCGCCGCACCTGCCCAGCCCAGCCCCACCGCGGCGCCGATTGCCGCCGGCCCAACCAACCCGGCTGCCAGCGCCACCGCCGTCATGCCGCAAGAAACCGCCACCCAGCCGGCAGCCGCCGAGCCCAGCGCCACCCTGCCGGCCCCCAGCCCCACACCGGCCGTGGCAGCCTGCAGCAGCCCCGCGGCGATCACCCCCGCGCTCACCGAGGGCCCCTACTTCACCCCCAACTCTCCCGAGAAGACTTCGCTGCTCGAAGCGGGGATGAGCGGCACACACCTGGTCTTGAGCGGTTACGTGTGGACCCAGGACTGCACCCCGGTGGCCAACGCCATGCTGGATTTCTGGCAGGCCGACGCCCAGGGCCAGTACGATAACAGCGGTTACACCCTGCGCGGCCACCTGTTCACCGACGCGAACGGGTTTTACCAGGTAGAGACGGTCGTGCCGGGGCTCTACCCCGGCCGCACCGAGCATATTCACGTCAAAGTGCAGGCGCCCAACGGACCGGTCTTAACCACCCAGTTGTTTATGCCCGGGGTGACCCAAAACGACGCCGACGGCATCTTCGACCCGGCCATGGTGATGACGATCAGTGATACCGGCGACGGTTTGCTGGCGAGCTTTAATTTCGTGATCAACGCCAATTAACCCGCGGGCAGGGCCTCGGCGGTTTCAGCAGGTTCAATGAAAAACCACAAGGCGACCTGCAGCATACAAAACAGGCAGAGCAGCAGCAGGCCGATGAAATAGATTTCGATGCGCAGCGAACCCGAGGAGAAAATGGGCAAATCGGGGTGCAGCACGTTCTGCACGTTGGCCAGAGCCACCCACAGGGCCACCCCAAACACCAGGTTGGCCGCCAGGGTGAGGAGGGGCAGGTCGAAAAGCAGGATCGCGGCCTGCAGCAACACCGCGGCCACGCCAAAGGCAGCCGGCACGCGCCAGCGCGGCTCATCCCAATAAATGCCACCCCAGTTGAGCTGCTGGACGAGCAGCGAGAGCGGAAGATAGGTGAGCCAGAATACCAGGCCGGTGCGCCCCAACGCCAACGACCAGGCCGTCAGACGGCGGCGGTTGGCCGGGCGCAGCAGCCCGATCAGCCCGGCGAGAGCGGCGAGGGCAAAAGCCGCTTTGCCGGCCCACACCCAGGCCCCGTGATAGTAAATGAGGCGCACATTCGCGCCGAGGGTTTTCTCGAGCGGCCCCAGCGAGGTGACCAGGGCAATCAGCGCCAGGGTACCGAGCAGCAGCGGCAGGCGGTGGCGGCGAAACCGGCTAAACCATACATCCATAAGCGCCTCCGGAAACAAAAATGATTGCGCGGCCCAATTATAGCCGGGATTGAGCAAACTTAAATCAAAGAAGGGCGCGGATGCGCCCTTCCGTGAAAATCATTCTCACCTCACCTGTGAGAAGCTACTCGTCTTCGGCGGGCATACCATTACGGTTGGGCAGGATGAGAAAGTAGACATTGTTAATGTCGTATTCATCCACCCGTCCGACCTGCTTCAACCAATCCAGATCCGTGTCTAGGGCGCGATGGCTGACGTCTTTCTCTTCGGCATGAAAATACTCGCCGGAAAGAATATCCAGAAATGTTCCGCCACCCCAGTCTACTGCCGGGATACCGCTGCGCATAATGACCACCCAGCTGCGAGTAATGGGGGTTGCTGGCATCAGTATTGGGCAGGGATTTAGTTGTTGCTGGCGCCCGCCATCACATGGGCAAAGGTTGTGGAGCGCAGTTTATCGATCAGTTCATCCTGAGTGTTGCACCAGATGGGGCGCATCGGGCAGTCCTCGCCAAACTGGCAGGTGCCGGCCGCCGCGGTGCACTCATTTAATGCAATCGGACCGTCAATAGCTTCAACTACTTCAAGGATCGAGATATCTTCGGGAGAGCGGGCCAGCGAAACGCCGCCGCGCGCGCCGCGCGAGGTGTGGATCAGACCCGCGATGGACAATTGAGAGATAATTTTTGCCAGGAAACTGGGCGGGATGTGCTGCACGTCAGCAATCTGGCTGGTGGCCGCTCGCTGAGCGGGTTCCAACTTGGCCAGGTAAATCATCGCCCGTAACGCATAATCTGCTTGTCGTGTAATCTGCATTTTCTAAAACCCTCTTTTTCGGAAAAACGGATAGGATTTCTCCATGTTTTAATTAGTTTATTTAAATCCACTTTATCCGACAAGTGACAGTTATCACCCCTTGCGATGACTTTGTGCTTGCCTGGACACGTTCACAGTGCCCGGGTATAATCCGCGCCATGAGTGCATTCCGCTTTCACCTCCCCCTCGAAGTGCGCTACGCGGATCTCGATCCGCAGTGGCATGTCAACAACACCCGCTATCTGACCTTCCTGGAACAGGGCCGGGTGACCTACCTGGTGAAGTTGGGGCTGTGGGATGGGCAAGATTTCAACCGCCTGGGGATGATCGTGGCCGATATGCATATCGCCTACATCGCGCCGGTGATGCTCTGGCAAAAAATTCGCCTCGATTTACGCGTAGCGCGGATTGGCACCAAGAGCATGAACTTTGAATACGAAATCGTGGATGAGGCCAGCGGCGAGGTTGCCGCCCGGGCCGAATCGGTGATGGTGGCCTATGATTTCAACCAGCACAGCAGCATCCCTGTCCCCGAGGAATGGCGCCAGAAGATCGGCGCATTTGAAGGCTGGACCGCATAATTTTATCCTCCACAATCGATCGAACCAACCCAGGTGACCCCATGACCTTGCCCTCCATTGACAGCGACTACCTGGTGAGCTTCCTCACCCGCCTGCTCAACACCCCCAGCCCCACCGGCTTCACCGCGCAGGCCATCGCCCTGTGCGAGGAAAACTTCGCGAGTTTTCCCGTCACCCTGGCCCGCACCCGCAAAGGCGCTCTGCTGGCCACCTGGCCCGGCCGCCAGGCAAACGCCCCGCGCGGGCTGACCGCCCACGTGGACACGCTGGGCGGGATGGTCAAAGAAATTAAGAGCAACGGGCGCCTGAAGCTGACCAAAATTGGCGGGTTCGCCTGGAACACGGTGGAAGGCGAAGGGGTGACCATTTTCACCCGCGGGGGGCGCACCGTGCGCGGCGCGCTGCTGCTGGCCAAATCCTCCAGCCACGTCTACGGCGCACAGGTGAACGAAGCCAAACGCGACGACGACGCGATGGAGGTGCGGCTGGACGAGCGCACCCTCAGCGCCGAAGAAACCCGCGGGCTGGGCATCGAGGTGGGCGATTTTGCCGCCTTCGACCCGCGCGTGGAGGTGACTAACGGCTTTGTGCGCTCGCGCCACCTGGACGATAAAGCCTGCGTGGCCTGCATTGCCGCCGCTTTTCAGGCCCTGCAGTCAGCCGGGCTGCAGCCCACTCAAACCGCCTGCGCGCTGATCAGCAATTACGAAGAAGTGGGCCACGGCGCGGCAGTGGGCTTTCCGGCGGAAATGACCGAACTGCTGGCGGTCGACATGGCCGCGATCGGCGACGGGCAGGCCTCGGACGAATTCCACGCCTCGCTGTGTGTCAAAGATTCGGGCGGGCCCTACCACCATGGCATGAGCAGCCGCCTGCGCGAATTGGCGGAGGCCGAAGGCATTCCTTACAAGGTAGATATCTACCCCTATTACGGCTCGGACGGCGAAGCCTTTTGGCGCGCCGGCGGAGATGTGGCCGTGGCGCTGATTGGGCCCGGGGTGGATGCCTCGCACAATTACGAGCGCACCCACATGGAAGCCCTGCTGGGCACGGCGCGCTGGATCCTGGCATATCTGTTAGCTGAATGAAAGCAGGCCGCGGCCATAAATTATGTTATAATGCGGCCTACTGAGGGAGGCAATGCGCCTAATGGAGGGATGGCCGAGCGGCCTATGGCGCCTGTCTTGAAAACAGGTGTGGGGAAACCCACCGGGGGTTCGAATCCCTCTCCCTCCGCTGATTAACAAGTTCATATTGGGGAGGTGCCAGAGTGGCCGATTGGGCTCGCCTGCTAAGTGAGTGCTGGGGTAAACTCAGCCGCGGGTTCGAAATCCCGCCCTCCCCGCCTGAAAAAGTCTGCGTAACCGCAGGCTTTTTTATTTCAGCCACTGGCCCCCGTGAGGGGATGATATTCGCATCCGCCCTCCCCGCAGTTACAAAGTTTTTCTTGTGCAAGGGGCATAAACGCATCTGTTGGCCTCAAACCGACGAGTGTGTAGCCCCGGAGATAAGCTGCTAGGACTGCCGTCCGAGGCAGCTTTTTCTTTTGATAGGCAAAAAAAGTTTCAGCCATCATTTATTGGGGGGGATAGTGCACCATTAAAAACCCACTGACCGTCGAATGACAGCCAGTGGGTTGGCATGAGATCTTCCCCAATTCGGCAGGCTCGCGGATTACTCCGGGGTTGATGGATTAACTGGCCGGTGGGCTGCTTCCATCATTTTCGAAGAGATGGCACTTGACCTGCACACCCTCCACGATGACATCCTGGGGGATCTGCGTCTTACAGCGCTCCATCACCATCGGGCATCTGCCGGCAAATTTGCAGCCCTGGCGTAAATATTCATCGTGTTCCAGTTCGCTCAGCGTAACGGTATCAGTCCAGGTTCTTTGGGGTCTGCCTGGGGGATCGAGTCGCGCAGCAGGTGCGTGTAGGGATGCCTGGGGTTGCGTCAGCACCTGCTCGACGGTGCCCATCTCGACGATATTGCCGCGGAACATGATCGCGATGCGGTCGCTGACATAATATGCTGTGGCGAGGTCGTGGGTGATATACAAGACGCTCACACCCAAGTCATCCCGCAGTTTCTTGAACAGGTTCACGATCGACATGCGCAAGGAGGCATCCACCATGGAGACCGGTTCATCCGCAATGAGCAGTTTAGGGTCGGTCAGCAAGCGCCCGGGCAATGGAGATGCGCTGCAGCTGTCCGCCGGAAAACTCGTTGGGATATTTCCCGGCAAATTCATCATAGGTGAGCCCCACGCGCTCAGTTTTTGGTCGATCAGGTCGATGGCTTCTTGTTTGGTCTTGGCCAGCTTGTAATTTTGACGGTCTCAAAGAAATAACTGTCGACCGTTCGCAGCGGGTTGAAGGTGCTGAACGGGTCCTGGAAAATGGCCTGAACCCCTTCGGTGATCCACACTTTTTCTTTTTCTTGGTTTCGTTTTCCGTTATGGAGGATGCTGCCGGAGGTGGCTTCCTCAAATCCCAGGACGATCATGCGCGCTGCGTGGTTTTCCCGCAGCCGCTTTCCCCTGCCAGGGTGAAAATTTCGGCCGGCTTCATATAGAAAGTGACATGATCAGCGGCCGTGATCATCGTCCTAGCGATCAAGCTCCCCTGGGAAATATTGTTTGTAAGCATCGTTTACCTCAAGCAGGTTATCCATGGTCTCCCTCCCCGATCAGCCAGCAGGCAACTCTGTGGTTGGTCATTCGGGTGGCGGAAATCCGGCATACTTCTCCCTGCAAATGCCCATTACATGCGGACAGCGCGGGTGGAAAGGGCAGCCGTTGGGCAAATTGGCCAGCGGAGGCGGGCTGCCAGGCACACTTCCGCGCGTCAGTCTTATCGCCAAACTTGGGCAGCGAATTGATCAAGAATTGGGTATAGGGATGCATGCGGATTATTCGAAGATATTGAGTGCGTGGTCGCCTTCTTCCACAATTTTTCCGGCATACATGATCCACATCCGGTCGGCGATATTGGCATGCACGCCCATATCATGGGTGACCATGATGATCGTATTTTGCAGCTTCCTCTGGATTTCCTTAAGCAGCTGGACACACCCCGCTTTGCACGACCACATCCAGGGCGGTGGTGGGTTCATCGCCGATGATGATTTGCGGCTTGAGCAGGGCCGCCAGGGCGATCGTCACCCGCTGGCGCATGCCGCCAGAAAGCTGGTGGGGATACGCAGTCCAGAATATTGCGCGGCAGCCCCAGATCCTGCGATATGACTGCTGGCGAGCTCGAAGGCTTCATCGCGGGTCTTTCCGGCGACATGGCTGGCGATAAAATCCTGATAGGTATCTTTGAGCTTATGATGGGATTGAGCACGCTCATCGATCCTTGCGGGACGTAGGAGATCATATTCCAGGCGAAGTTTGCGTTTCTCTTCGTCGCTGAGGGTGGTGACGTCGATCTTCTACCCCAGCTCGATGCGGTAGTAAATTTTGCCACTGATCAGCCGCAGGGGTGGATCGATGGCGTTGAACAGCGTTTTCAGCAGGGTGGATTTTCCGCAGCCGCTTTCGCCGGCGATGCCGTAGATTTCGTTTTCCTTGATATTCAGGTTAACCTCGTTGACGGCTTTCACCACTTTTTGCGCGCCATGCATGTCAAGCACGTAGAAGGCTTTCAGACTTCTCTGTTCGCAGGATAGATCTCGGATTTCTATCCATGCCTCACTACGTGCCCTACCCGTTGTAATGCGCGTGCGCGGGTCAAGGTATTCGCTGATGCTGACCGAGAGCCAGTACAGGGCGATAAACAGGAAAAGCGATAAGACTACCGGCGTCAAGATCCACCACCAGCGTCCTAATAGAATCGACTGGTAGAAGAGCGCCCAATTCAACATCGTGCCCAGGGTGGGGATGTTGAGATTGACCAATCCAAGGATGGCAAGCGTGATCTCCAACCCGATGGCCCAGGCCATGTTATTGATCAAAGTCGAGAAGATCAACGGCATGGTAAAGGGCATGTATTCGTTGCAATACCAGTTTGACCGTCCCGGTACCTGAAAGGATGGCGGTCTTGGTGAACTCGCGCTCACGCAGGCTGAAGATCAACGAGCGGATCACGCGCGCGTCCCAGGCCCAACCGAAGAAAGAAAGCAGCAGCCCGAGAATCACCAGGTTCATGAATTGCCGCACCAGCATGGCCAGCATGACAAAGATCAGGAAGAGCGGGATGACCAGCAGGGCGTCGCCCATAAACATCAGTACCCGGTCGATGTGCCGCCCTTATATCCGGCGACCATGCCCACCAGAATCGCGATCACCCTGGAAACCAACCCGGCGATGAGCGAAATGATCAGCGAGTTGCGCACGGCAAAAGTGGCCTGCCAGAAGATATCCTGCCCGTTCGAATCGGTGCCGAGCAGGTATGTCGCCGATGGCTTCATATCCTTCGGGACAACATTCCATAAGGTAGGGTCATAGGGCGAAAAGAAGGACAGGATGGCCAGGACCAGGATGATCACAAGCACGATGAAGCTGAAGCAGAAGCGATAATCTCTGAATAGATCTTTAAAGACTTTCACGTGACTGATCTCCTAATGTGTATCTCACCCGCGGGTCAAACAAGGGATATGTCAGGTCGACGATCAGGATCGCCGTTGTGATACCAACAATGGAAAAGAGGGTGATCCCCATGATCAGGTTGTAATCTCCATTGATGATGGCGCGATAAAGCAGCATTCCCAGGCCAGGGTAACTAAAAACGATCTCTGTAATCAGCGCCCCGCTGAAGATTTGCCCAAGCGAAAGCGCCAGGCCGGTGATTTGCGGCAGGATGGCGTTGCGGATGACGTACTTGTTCACGATGCGGTCTTCGGTAACCCCGCCCATTTTGGCATACTGGACAAAATTTTCCGCATTGACGTTCTGTACAATCAACTTCATGGTTTGGAATGTGACTGCCCCTCCCAGGACGCTTAACGAGAGGGCAGGCAAGAACGAATGCCAGAGGACATCTTTGATATAGGCCCAGGTGAAGGTGGGGACGGCGCCCAGTGATGCCCCGCCGGTAATTGGGAACCAGCGCACGACATAAGCCAGAAGAAGGAGCAAGCGCAAAGGCGAAGATGTAAT
The DNA here is from genome assembly GCA_963752685.1 of uncultured Chloroflexia bacterium. Classification (GTDB taxonomy): domain Bacteria; phylum Chloroflexota; class Anaerolineae; order Anaerolineales; family Anaerolineaceae; genus Anaerolinea. The sequence continues at coordinate 89,022 of CAVVZR010000005.1, forward strand.
AAGGCAGCGGGCGGATCACCATGGCGACGGCATCCAGGGTTCTCGACCAGCGCTTGCGCGAATAGTAACCCGCTAACCCGCCAATGATATTCCCAATCATCCACGAGATGGCGGTCGTGGTCAGCAGGAGGCCTAAAGTCCAGGGCATGGCGAGTGGCAATCAGCGAGTTTACACGGGTAGGGAAATTGGAAGAAGGAAACCCCAAAATCCCCATGGACCAGCCTTCCCCAAAATGCGCCAATATTGATCGAGCCAGGAGCCCTCCAGGCCGTACATTTCAGGTCAGGTCGTGGATGATGCCGTCCATGGCGCCCGGTTCCAAAGTTGAACCGCGCCCTCTCAACTCGCCGATCACTCGCATGACAGGGTCATTCGGGGTCAGCCTGGGAATGAGGAAAACAACGGTGATGCCCAGCCAGATGACTAAAAAGTATTGAATCAGACGGGGGATGAGATATCGTTTTACGAAATGTCACGGTCTTACCCTCATGCGTTTTTCAATCCGGGTCAAGCAAGGTGCTATACCTCATATTATAAGGAGAAACCTGGATAAAGTAATAATAAGTTCCCCTGGGCGGGTAAACCCGCCCAGGGAGTGTTGCACATGGTACTGAATCGGACTCGACTATTCCTTATGCGCCAGTGGGTTTCAGGAATGGGGTCGTGTACTTGAAGTTGGGCCAGTGGGTATAAGGCTCATTATAGGCGTTTTCGCTGCCTGGCCAGTTGGTCCAGTAGATACTCATCCCAGCCGACAAAGCCGATATATCCGTAGGTCGGGATGCCGGGCATATTCTTGACCGCTTCTTTGAGGCCCTCAATGCCCGCGGCGATGACGGCATCGGTATTGAAGGGATCCGTCTCGCGCAGCGTCTTGATGATCGCGTCCATGGCATCACTCGACCAGCGCGAGTAAATGCCCTGGGTGCGCTCTCCAAGGGGTTTCTTATAGGCGGAGTTCCAGCGGTCGAGCACGCGGTACAGGTCGGGACCCGCACCCCAGGGCTCTTGAGCAGGCCAGGCGCCGCTCACATCAAAGTCGCCGGTGGCTCCCAGGCCATCCATATTTTCCGTGGTATACATCGAGGCATCGATGCCGAACTTCTTCCACTGCTGCACGGCAGCCGCGGAATTCGCGATAATCATGGTTGGAAAGCACCGTGCCGCTCATGAAGGAGATCTTCCAGGGCTGTGCCATCTGGGCAGTACCACGCCGGTTTGCCGTCTTTGTCTTTTCGGCCTAGAAACCGTTCTTCTCCAGCAGTTTCGTCGGCGATATCGGGGGCATACTTATACCAGCCAAGCCCGAAAGCCTGTTCCAGAAATTCCTGCGTATCGGGGAAGACATAGCCGCGGCTCTTGGCGTATTCTGCAACCCGCTTCGGCGCGTCGGGGTCATAAGGCGCAAAGGTTTCGCCGTTGCCAACGTCGATGGTGAAGGCCTTCAGCCAGTCCTGCATCGGCTTGATGTAATCCGCGGGATATGGGCCAAGATGCGGTACGTGCACCGGGCTCAGGGTGCCCGAGCAATCGACGGCGATGCTGGTGTACTCGACGATATCGATCGCCAGCACCAATGCCCAGCGGACATCCACCTTGTCGAACGGAGCCCGGGCGGTGTTGAAGAGGACACCGGTGATGCAGGGGTCGTTGTTGACCACGAAGGGGAAGGTTGGCTGGTAAGCGCGGGAGGTTTTAGACTGTGCTAACAGCGCCTTGAGACCATCGGCGGAGAGTTCGGCCACATCCAATTGGTGGGTCAACTGCGACAGGATTTGGGTGCCTTCATCGGCAAAGTACTGATAGATGACGTACTTGGGTTTCGGCTCGCCATACATGATGCCGGTCGGGCTCTTGGCCCAATCGTCGCGCTTTACCCAGGCTGTCCAGCTGCCTTGGGGATCAAAGCTGTGCAGCTTGTAAGGCCCGCAGCCCACATAGGGATTGAAGGTGAACTGGACCGGATCGGCTTGCTTCTCGAAGATGTGCTTGGGGAAGAAGCGGGTGCAGCCCCAGCGGTCGAGGAACGTGGTGTGGAAGCGGGAGTTGGCCTGTTTCAGATCGAATTTGACGGTGTAGTCATCCACAGCGGTTACCTTGTCGACGTTATCCACGAAGAAGCTGTGGGCGTTGAAGCCCTCATACTTGATCAGGGATTCGACCGTATAGACCACATCGGCAGAGGTGAAGGGTTCGCCATCAGACCAGGCGACGCCCTTGCGCAGTGGGACGGTAAGGCTGGTGAAATCCGCGTTGTACTTCGGGTCGCCATCCGCCACGCCATTGATGATATTGCCGGTGGCGAAATCCACCGACCAGAGCGGCTCGTCTGCCAGGTTCTGCATGCCGCGGTCCTGCCATTTCCAGCCAACCCATTGGTTGAAGTTGTCGGGAGTACCGACCCGCCCGGTAAGGATACGGGCAATAAAGGTTTCACGGCGGGGGAAAGTCCCCAACACATCGGCCACCGCTTCTGGTGCCTTGGTCGGTTCTGGGGTAGAGGTAACTTCCACTTTCTCAATCATAGGAGTGCCCTCTACGATCCGGGTCACCTCAACTTCCCTTACTTCAGCCGTGGGCGTAACTGAGGGGGCGCAAGAAATCAATACTGTTCCGGCTGCGCCATAGATCAACGTACGCAAAAACTGTCGGCGATCATAAACCTTAGCCATTTTTTCCTCCAGAATAGGGTCTTAGCAAGAATGTTTGATGCGATGAATAATCAAACAAGGGATACGGGCGATTTCTTCTGAAGCCTCCTTTTTTTGCCTTTCACGAAATTGAGGAGCACGAATCTCTGATCACGAGTTGGGTTGGGATCAAAAACAGATTGCCATCCCGGGTAAAGTCCACGGTTCCCGGGAAGTTTGCCGGAAGGTTTTCGCCCTCAACCAGCTTTACCACCATCTGTGTCGCGATTGTTCCGATATCCTCTACGAATTGGTCCACGGTTGTCAAGGCAGGCACCATCAAAGATGAAAAGTCAAGATTGTCGAACCCAACCACCGACAAATCTTTCGGTATGTGCAGGCCGGCGTCTTTCGCAGCCTGGTAAACCCCCGTGGCGGACATATCATTGGCGGCGAAGATGGCGGTTGGGCGGTTGGGTAAAGAAAGCAGCTTCAGGGTGCACCACATGGCCCGCTCGGTTGAATAATCGCCTACCTCAATCAATTCCTCGTCCAGCGGGATGCCGGCTGCCAGCAGGCCATCCTTATACCCCTGCAGGCGCTGGTTGGAACTGACCAGCTCCATCCGCCCGGTAATAAAACCAATCCGGCGGTGGCCAAGACCGGTCAGGTAACTCATCGCCGCCAGCCCGCCTTCGCGGTTGGTAGCAAAAATGGCCGGGAAATCGGGACTTTCGTTATTGGGATCGATGATCACCACCGGCGCATGGGTGGTGAAATTGGTGGCGGTGGGGGTGACGACAATCGCGCCATCGGTGATGCCCCCGTTTAATAAGGCCACATAGGAGCGCTCGTGCTCGGCGATATTTTCTTTTTGAGCGCGCCCGCTGGTGTAGATCAGCAGATCTCGATCCATCGAAGCAATCACGCGGTTGACTCCGCGCAGAATTGAGTAGCAATAGGGTGCGGCGACATCCGGGATGATCAGACCGATCACATTGGTGCGGTGAGAGCGCATTCCGCGCGCCGCCAGGCTGGAGGCATAGCCCAAATCCTGGATGACGCTTTTGACCTTTTCAATGGTTTCCGAGGAGACGTCTTCTTTGCCGTTCAGCACACGTGAAACGGTAGAAACCGACACACCGGCAGTTCTGGCAACATCCTGGATCTTGACCGTCTTTGGATTTCTTCTCATTATTTTTTTCGAGGGGAATCGTTGCCGGTATCATTACCGGGAACATTATAGTAATTATCGCAAAGAAGTTATATAATGTCAATAATCAAATTCCGCGGCGCGTTAAACCAAAATATTTCTCTGAGAGCGGCTGGTCCGGATCAGAGCTGAGTTCTACGGCATAGGTAGACCTGTGAATTGTCTGCGATAATCAATCATTTGCGTAGGAGGTTAACATCATGGAACGCCTGGAGGTCAGGAACGGGAAAATTGTGACCACATCCAACCAGCCGGTCATGCTGCGCGGCACATGCGTGGGTGGGTGGATGAACATGGAAAATTTTATCAACGGTTACCCGGGCGATGAGCGCGGTATCCGCAGCGCCATCGCCAATGTGCTCGGAGCGTCCAAGGCTGAGTTCTTCTTCGACCGCCTGCTGGATTATTTTCTAGATGAAGAAGACATCCGTTTTATGAAAGCCTGCGGGGCAAGCGTGGTGCGCCTTCCCCTGAACTACCGCCATTTCGAGCTCGACGACCAGCCCTTCGCATATCTTGAGAAAGGCTTCGCCCGCCTCGATAAGGCCCTGCAATGGTGTGAAAAGCACGGGCTGTATGTCATTCTCGACCTGCACGCCGTGCAGGGCTACCAGAACACCGACTGGCATTGCGACAATTCCAGCCGCCAGACCATGTTTTGGGAGCACAAGCAGTTCCAGGACCGTTTTGTCGCCCTTTGGGAGGCCTTTGCGCGCCGCTACCAGGGCAACGCCACCATCGCCGGCTACAACGTGATGAACGAACCCGTCAGCAATGCCCCGTTTGGACGCTTCCACAATCGCTATGTGCCCAACTGGCCGTTGATCAATGCGGTCTACCGGCGGGTAGTCCAGGCCATTCGCGCCATCGATCCCGAGCATATTATTTTCCTCGAAGGGGATTTGTTCTCCAGTCGCTTTGAGGGCCTGGATGCCCCCTTTGCCGAAAACCTGGTTTACAGCAGCCATAACTACACCCCGGCCGGGTTTGGCCCCGGCCCATACCCGGGCAAATTCAATGGTCAGGATTGGGATAAGGCCAGCCAGGAAGTGTTGTTCCGCGGCCAGGAAGGGTCGCGTTTTACTCGCCAGCACAATGTGCCTTTGTGGGTTGGCGAATTCGGCTCGGCCTACAACGGGCCGATCCAGGAAAATGAAGATCGCCTGCAGGCCCTGGATGATCAGATCAGCGTCTTTGGGCAGCACCAGGCGCACTGGACCACCTGGACGTACAAGGATGTGGGCATCATGGGTTGGGTGACGCTGAACCCGCAGTCCGAATACATGCAGGTGATTGGCGACAATCTAAAAGCCAAATACCACCTGTATTCAGACTTTTGGATGCGCTGGCTGCCGCTGACACCCGCGGCAAAAGCCGTTGAAGCCCTGGCCGATCAGTTGGCCGAGACAGTCGACGACCCCGAGATTGACCTGCCTGCCAACCGCACCTACCTGATGCAGGCCGCCCTTTCGGGATATGCGGGCAACTTCTTACAACCCTATTTCGCCAACGTGTTTAAGGGAATGAACGAGAATGACCTGGATGGCATCTTGCAGTCCTTTGCGCTCAAAAACTGCAGCCCGCACGGCGGCCTGATCAACGTGTTGAGCAAACATATGCACAGCTAGCCGGATCGCGCAAGGAATTTTCCGGAAGGCAGGCCGGCCTATCTGGCCATCATTGTGAAAGATCGCTCTCAAAACATATCTCTCGGAAGGATTTGCCATGAGTGGAAAAGCCAGGTTTCACGGATCAGCATTTGGCGGGTTAGAAACACCCGAACGGCTCAGCGACGCTCAAATCGAGGCGCGAGCGCGCGAATTACTAGGCCGGCTCACCCTGGATGAGAAGATCAAAATGATGTCGGGAGATTTGCCCTTCTGGACGGGCATGGCGGATATGCTGGGTGGCGGTTATGCCGATCATCCCTGGGTGGCGGGAGCGGTTCCGCGCCTGGGCATCCCAGGGGTGCGCTTCGCCGATGGCCCGCGCGGGGTGATCATGGATCAGGGCACCACCTTCCCGGTTTCGATGGGGCGCGGTGCAACCTTTGACCCGGAATTGGAAGAACGCATCGGGGAGATCATCGGGCGCGAACTGCGCGCCATGGGCGGCAACTTCTTCGGCGGAGTATGCATCAACCTGCTGCGCCACCCGGCCTGGGGGCGCGCGCAGGAAACCTACGGCGAAGACCCCATCCACCTGGGCGAGTTTGGCGCTGCCCTGGCGCGGGGTGTGCAAAAACACGTGATGGCCTGCGCCAAGCACTACGCGCTCAATTCCATGGAAAACGCCCGCTTCAGCGTTGATGTGAGCATCGATCCCCGCCCGCTGCACGAGATCTACCTGCGCCATTTCAAACGAGCGGTGGAGGCGGGGGTCGCATCCATCATGAGCGCCTACAACAGCGTCAACGGCGAGTACTGCGGCCAGAACTACACCCTGCTGACCGAAATCCTCAAGCAGCAGTGGGGGTTCCAGGGCTTCGTGATGACCGATTTCATCTTCGGCATGCGCGATTCGAAGAAGGCCGCCCTGGCCGGGCAGGATGTGGAGATGCCCTTCGACATGATCCACAAACAGCACTTAAAGCAGCTGGTCGAAGATGGCGAGGTGCCGCTCGAGCGCGTGGATGACGCTGCCCTGCGCGTGCTCCGCCAGCAAATTCGTTTCGGGCAGGGGCGCGATGCGCACAATTATTCCCTGGAAGTGGTAGGCTGCGCAGCCCACCGCCAGGTGGCCCGTGAAGCGGCCGAAAAAGCCATTGTGCTGCTAAAAAATGAAGGCGGGCTCTTGCCTATCCACGGGGTTAAGCGACTGGCCGTGATCGGAGAGTTGGCGGCCACCCCCAACACCGGCGACGGGGGCTCTTCCAACACCCGGCCGGAATACGTGGTCACGCCCCTCCAGGGGCTGCAAGCTGCGCTTGCGGGGCAGGCCGAAATCGTCTACCTGGATGGCGGCGACCTGGCCCAGGCTGTTCAGGCAGCCGGTGCGGCAGACGTGGCGGTGGTGGTGGTAGGATACACCGACCAGGATGAAGGCGAATTTGTTTCGCCGGATTCGATGGTGGAACTGGCCAAGAACTTCCCGGCGCCCACCCCCGAGGAGCTGCCGGTCGCCCAGGCGATGATGGCCAACATGACCGCCAGCAACAGCGTGGCGAATGCCATGCCCCCGGGCGGAGACCGCCGGCGATTGACCCTGCACCCCGAGGACGAGACGCTGATCCGGGCGGTGGCCGCGGCCAACCCGCGTACGGTGGTGGCGATGATGGGCGGCAGCGCGATCATCACCGAGAATTGGCGCGAGCTGGTTCCGTCGATCCTCATGCTGTGGTACCCCGGCATGGAAGGCGGGCACGCCTTTGCCGATATCCTCCTGGGCAAGGTCAACCCGAGTGGAAAACTGCCTTGCGTGTTCGCCGCCCGGCCCGAGGATTTACCCTACTACGACATGAATGCCAAAGCCATCACCTATGATTTATGGCATGGCTACCGCAAGCTGGAACGAGACGGGGTTGCGCCGGCCTTCCCCTTTGGCTTTGGGTTGAGCTACACCACCTTCGAGTTTGCCAACCTGCGCCTGGCGGAGACGTCCGTGGCCGCGCAGGATACGCTCAATTGCACCCTGGATGTCACCAACCGCGGAGAGGTGGCCGGGGCCACGGTGGTGCAGTGCTATGCGGCCAAACCCGGTTCGCGGGTGGAGCGCGCTGCTAAAGAGCTCAAGGCCTTCCGGCGAATCGAACTGCAGCCTGGCGAGACGGCGGCGGTGACCGTAGCAATCCCGGTTGAAGACCTGGCCTACTACGATCCCCAGGATGGATGGACGGTGGAGCAGGGCGCATACCGGTTGATCGTCGGGCAGCATTCGCTGGACGCGGATGCGCTGCAAGCCGAGTTCACCGTGAAATAAGCGGCTGACGGAAAAATGCGCCACAGCCTGATGCTTGCCAGGCGCTGCTAAAAAGATGCGGATGGCAAAACCATCCACGATCAGATGCTGCCAGGAATTGTTTTCTGGCAGCATTATGTTTCAGCGCACCTGGACCAGGCCAGCAATTTTGGGTAGAAGGCGGCTACCATGACACCCCTCCGTCGCCCAATTCTCGAACCGGGGTAGATTTTCGCCGGTTAACCTTCCATAATCTTTTATAATGAAGTGGTTTGGTACAAAATTGCACTGCCGGTTTTGCCATCCCGTTTAACCGCCGCGGCAAAGCCCGGATCGAAACAACCATTTCGCTCCAACCCACCATTCTCGCAATCCATAGGAGGTAATAATGCGCCGATCGATATCCCTCAACGGTGTATGGAATTATCAACCCATCGCGCACGTCGTATTAAAGGTAGATGGGATCCACGAGGACAGCGCGGATCTTCCCCCCGGCGGGGAAATGAACCTGCCGGTCAACTGGCAGCTGCACGGCCTGGACAATTTCCACGGCAAAGTCCGCTTTACCCGCAGTTTTTCCTTCGAAGGCTTGCAGCCCGGCGAAGACAGCCTCTGGTTGAATTTCCAGGGGGTGGATTATTTTGCCGAGGTATGGGTCAACGAGATCCCCATTGGCCGGCATGAAGGCTACTTCCAGCCGTTCAGCTTTGATATCAGCTCGGCGATTAAAACCGGCGAGAACCGCATCAGGGTGGATGTTACCGACGTATTGGAAGAACCCGGAACCCTTTGGCCGGACCATAAGCGCGTGATCAAAGGCGTAATCAGTCACTGGGACTGCCGCCCGGGCAGTTGGGATTTGCAAACCGGGCAGGACATGAACAGCGGCGGTATTTGGAATGACGTCTCCCTGGAAACGCGCCCGGCGGCCTACCTTGGTCACATCCGCACCAGCACAAAACTGGTGCCGCAAAAGGCCCCGGAAGGTTTTTCGCACACGCCTGAGTATGAGGGCAGCGGCGAGGTGCAGGCCATTGTCCTGGTGGAGGCCGAGGTGTTTGGCCCGGCAGGCGAATACCGGCTGTCGGCCAAGGTGGGCAGCGGCGGGCGGCAGTCCGGCGAGAGCGAGCAAACCATCCGGGTGACCCAGAGCGGGCAGCGCCACACGGTGGTGGTTCAGGTGCCCGAGCCGCAGCTCTGGTGGACCTGGGACCTGGGCGAGCCGCACCTCGAACCGCTCACCCTCACCCTCAGCCGGGCCGGCCAGGCGGTTGACCGGCAAGATCTGGAAATTGGCTTGCGCGAACTGCGCCTGGACCCGCAGACCGGTGAGTGGTGGCTGAATAAACAGCGGTTTTTTGTGCGCGGCACCAATGTGGTGCCGACCCTCTGGCTGAGCGAGTATGACCAGGAAATGATTTCCACCGACATCCGCCTCTTGCGCGAGGCCTACATCAATGGGGTGCGGGTCTGTGTGCACGTCAACCGCCAGGAATTTTATGACGCCCTGGACCGGGCAGGGATCATCGCCTGGCAGGATTTTGCCTTGCAGTGGGGCTATGTCGAAAACCTGGAAGTCACCCAGGATGCCGTCCAGCAGATCCGCGATATGGTGCGCATGCTGGTCAACCATCCCTGCATCGCCCTGTGGTGCTGCCAAAACGAGTCCACTTTCCATAACAAATTCATTCTCGACCCCGTCCTGGCCGAGGCAGTGGCGATGGAAGACGGATCGCGCTATATCCGGGTGATCTCGGAGTTCTCCGAACACACCTACGGCGGCTGGTATAGCGGTCACTACCGGGATTATTCTTCCCTGCCGGGCATCCCCATCCTGACCGAATTTGGAGCCCAGGCGCTGCCGGATGTGGAGAGCGTCAAGCAGATGGCCGGGGAAACCTGGCCACCCGATTGGCAGAAGATGGCCTATCACGACTTTCAATACGACCAGACCTTCCACGTAGCCGGGGTGCCTTTAGGCAGCAGTTGGGAAGAGTTTGTTGAAAATTCGCAGAATTACCAGAGCCGCCTGCTGAAATTCTCGATCGAAAAATACCGCCAGAATAAGTACAAAAAGTTGGGCGGTATGTTCCAATTCATGTTCATGGACTGCTGGCCCTCCATCACCTGGTCGGTGGTCGCCTACGACCGCACACCTAAAAAAGGCTATCACACCCTCAAACAATGCTACCAACCGGTATTGATCGGTATGAACCTGGAGCGCGAGGCGATCCTGGTCGGCAAAGAAAAGGGCGGGTTTCCGCAATCCATTGTCATCCATCCCTGGGTGGTCAACGACCGGCATACCCCTTTGGAGAACTGCACCTACTCGGTCTCGATCCAAAACGACGCCAGCGGTATCGAAGAGCATCAGCGCCAACCCTTTAGCGTCCCGACGGACGGGGTGGTGGAGCACGCGCCCAGTTTACAGATCGCCGGCCAACTGCTGCCCGGCGAGTACGAGCTGCGATTAACCTTGCACGCGGATGGCCAGGAAGTATCCGCCAACAGCTACAACATCCAGATTGTGGCCATGCCGTAAGCACAACCATTTACGGTGATTTGGATGATCCGGCAAATATTTTGGTGAGGTGAGTCCCCACCATGCCGTAGAAAGGAAGTGAATATGGCAAAACAAACCTCCGTACCCTGGGGCGTTCGGGGATCACCCTCAGCCCGATGGGGCTGGGTTGTTGGGCCATTGGCGACCGGACCCTGGCGCAGGGCGCGCAGCGAAAAACAGTGCCCATCCCCGGTTTTCGCTCCGTGACGCAGGTGGAAGAAAACGCCGGCGCATTGGCTTTTACCCCATTGACCGGGGAACAGATGCTCACGATCGATCAGCTTTTCCGAGCTGAACAGGACGAAAGGAGACAAAAATGGATTACATCCGATTAGGCGCTACCGGGATGAAAGTATCACGGATTTGCCTGGGGTGCATGAGCTTCGGCATGCCCAACGACAGCCGCCCATGGGCGCTGGATGAGGAAACCAGCCGGCCGTTTATCCGCCGCGCTTTAGAGCTGGGGATCAACTTCTTTGACACGGCCAACGTGTATAACAATGGGATGAGCGAGGAAATCACCGGGCGCGCCTTGCGCGATTTCGCCCCGCGGGACGAAGTGGTGATTGCCACCAAAGTGCACGGGGCCATGGGGCCCGGACCCAACGACCACGGGCTTTCGCGCAAACACATCCTCAGTTCGATCGATGCCAGCCTCAAACGCCTGGGCACCGATTACGTCGATCTTTACCAGATCCACCGCTGGGATTACGAAACGCCTATCGAAGAAACCCTGGAGGCGCTCAACGATGTGGTGCGCGCAGGTAAGGCGCGCTATATCGGCGCCTCCTCCATGTTTGCCTGGCAGTTCGCCCAGGCGCTCTACCTCGCCGACCTGCACGGCTGGACCCGTTTTGTGTCCATGCAGCCGCACTACAACCTGATCTACCGCGAGGAAGAACGCGAAATGCTGCCCCTGTGCCAGGATCAGTCGATTGGCGTGATCCCCTGGTCGCCCCTGGCGCGCGGCCTGCTGACCGGCAAGCGGGTCAAAGATGGCGGCGAGACCGAACGCGCGCGCACGGATGGTTTCGCCAAACGGCTGTACACCCGCGACGATGATTTCGCCATCGCCGAGCGGGTCGGCGCCGTGGCCCAGGCGCGCGGCATCCCCGACGCACAGGTGGCGCTGGCCTGGATGCTGACCAAACCGGTGGTCACCTCTCCGATCATCGGCGCCACCAAAATCCATCACCTGGAAGATGCCGTGGCGGCCCTCTCGGTCGATCTTTCCGCAGAGGAAATCCAGCAGCTCGAGGAGCTCTACCAGCCGCATGCCGTCTCCGGACACGGCTAGCATCCGCGCTGGGTGAGCCCCACCCATCTTCCCAACCAACAACCCGGATGGGCTTGCCATCTTGAGCGCGGGCCGATCCCCGAGTGGGGCGCCGCCTTTCATCTTGGACTTGCGAGAAACAGTCGCCTGGCGAAAATTATGGCCAGGCGACTGTTTTATTATCCATCGCACCTAGCCATTCCTGGCGCCGTGTCTTATGCATCTCAGTCCATCCACGGCCCATTCAATTTGTATATTGACTTAATCAATCCGAATTGTTATAATTTTTTAATAATTTAGGTTATCCTAAATTATTTATTAGGAGCTTGCGATGAAAACCGAAGCCGACGAGAATTACCTCAAGGAAATTTATGCGCTGGAACTCGATCACGAGGTTGTCACCACCTCGATGCTCGCCGACCGCTTCGGCTATTCCCCCGCGACCATCACCGGCATGCTCAAGAAACTGGCCGGCCTCGATTGGGTGGTGTACGAGCCCTACCGCGGGGTCAAGCTGACCCCCGCCGGGCGCATGATTGCCCTCGAGGTGATCCGCCATCACCGCCTGCTCGAAACTTACCTGGCCCAGGTGCTGCACATTCCCTGGGATCGCGTCCACGAGGAAGCGGACAAATTAGAGCACGCCCTCTCCGATTACCTGGAAGAGCGCATCGACGAGCTGCTCGGCCATCCCACCATCGACCCGCACGGCTCACCGATCCCCTCCCTGGACGGCCAGATCCACAACCCGGAGAGGCTGCGCCTGGCCGATCTGGCGGTTGGCGAGCGGGCCGAGATCGTCGAGGTCAGCGACCGCCACGCCGACCTGCTGACCTATTTGGATCAGTTGAAGCTGTATCCGCGCGTGCAACTCAGGGTAACTGCCGTCGAGCCCATCGACGGGCTGGTGACCATCCTGGCTGACGGTCAGACCCACGTCCTGGGGCAGATCAGCGCCAGCCAGATTATTGTAAAAAAACTGGCTGCGGCCCAGGATGGATGATTTTCCACCTGCCATCGCAGCCAAAGAATGATCAGGAGACAGGGTGAAACAATGAAAAACACATTATTCCCATCCATTACAGGTAGAGAAGAGGGCCAGCGCCATGAGTAAAGAGAATCCACCCGAAGTTCCGCCGGTGGTGGATGCGGAACCGGTCGTAAGCGACCCACACGGCTACAGCCTATCAGAGGTGCACCGCTCGATCAAAGTGCCTCACGGAGGTTCGTTTCTGCGCATGATTATGGCCTTCACTGGGCCAGGCCTGCTGGTAGCCGTAGGCTACATGGACCCCGGCAACTGGGCCACCGACCTGGCCGGCGGCGCGCAGTTTGGCTACACCCTGCTCTCGGTGATCATGATCTCGAACCTGATGGCCATCGTGCTGCAAGCGCTGGCCCTCAAGCTGGGCGTGGTCACCGGCCGCGACCTGGCCCAGGCCTGCCGGGATCAATTTAGCAAACCGGTTGGGTTTGTCCTGTGGATCCTGGCTGAAATTGCGATCAGCGCCACCGACCTGGCCGAAGTGGTCGGCTCGGCGGTCGCCATTCAGCTGCTGTTTGGCCTGCCGCTGATGGTAGGCGTGTTGATCACCGCCCTGGATGTGGTCCTGGTGCTTTTCCTGAACTCAAAAGGCTTCCGCTACATTGAGGCAGTGGTGGGCGCCCTCATCGCCGTGATTTCAGTCTGCTTTATCCTTGAACTGATCTTCGCCCGGCCGGAATGGGGCGGGGTGCTGCTTGGCTTTATCCCCGCGCACCGAGATTGTCACCAACCCCGCCATGCTGTATATCGCCATCGGCATCCTGGGCGCGACCGTCATGCCCCACAACCTCTACCTGCACTCGTCGATTATCCAGACCCGCAAGTTCGACCTGACCTCCGCGGGCAAGCGCGACGCGATCCGCTTTGGCACGATTGACTCCACCAGCGCCTTGATGGGCGCCCTATTCATCAACGCGGCCATCCTGATCCTCTCCAGCGCTACCTTCCACACCACCGGCCACCAGGATGTGGCCGAGATCCAGGATGCCTACAAATTGCTCTCGCCGCTGCTCGGCACGGGCCTGGCCAGCGTGCTCTTCGCGGTTGCCCTGTTGGCCTCGGGGCAGAACTCAACCCTCACCGGCACCCTGGCCGGACAAATCGTGATGGAAGGCTTTTTGGATATCCGCATCTCACCGGTCCTCCGCCGGCTGATCACCCGGGCCCTGGCCATTGTGCCGGCAATCCTGGTGATCTGGTTCTTTGGAGAGGGCAGCGCCACCTCGCTGCTGGTGCTCTCGCAGGTGATCCTTTCGGTGCAGCTCTCCTTCGCCGTCATTCCCCTGGTGATCTTCACCAGCGACAAAAAGAAGATGGGCGAATTTGTCAACCCGGTCTGGCTCAAGGTATTGGCCTGGTCGATCGCGATCATCATCGCTGCCCTCAATGTCTACCTGATCATCAGCACGTTTTTCCCGGCGGGATAAACGAGGCGCGGCGGCAGGAAACTGCCTCGACCCAAAAACGAAATGATCGATCGAATGATGTTGGTTATAATGGCCATAGAACGCATCGATCGGTGTGCATGACTTTATAGGAGATAACCCCGTGTTCAAACGAATCCTGGTCCCCCTGGATGGGTCGAAACTGGCCGAAAAAGTTTTGCCCTTCACATGCGCTCTGGCCGAACGGCTGCACGCAACCCTTTTCCTTTTCCATGTCGTCGAAAAAGCCGCGCCTAACGAGGTCCACGGTCAGCACCACCTGCGCGAGGTCGATGAGGCCAAAGCCTATCTCACTCAACTGGCCGCGCAGTATTCCTCCACCGCGATCACCTTTTTGCAGCACGTCCACGAGGTGCAGGAGGTCGGCGTGGCCCAAACCATCCGCGACCACGCCGATGAATTGCAGACCGACCTGATTGTGCTCTGCGCCCACGGCAAAGGCGGGCTGCGGGATATGCTCTTTGGCAGCATTGCCCAGCAGGTGATCCAGCAGGGCAGTGTGCCGGTCTTGTTCATCCGCCCGGATATCGCCAGGGATTACCGCAACTTTTCGATCCGCCAGATCCTCCTGCCGCTGGATGGAACGAAAGGTCATGAAATCGCCATCCCGGTCGCGGTCGAACTGGCGGAGAAATTTGAGGCTCATCTCCGCTTGCTGGCGGTGGTGCCCACCAGCGAAACCCTGCCCGTCAAAGGCGCCATCACCGGCCGCGTTTCGCCCAGGGCAGTCAATGTATCCCTGGATATATCCGCCCAACAGGCCGAGGAATACCTGCATCAGAAAACCCGTGAGCTTTCGGCCCAGGGAGCGGACGTTTCAGCCGAGGTGCTGCGCGGGGATGTCAAAACAAAGCTGATCGAGGCCATTACTGCCGAGCAAATCGACCTGGTGATCATGGCCACCCACGGCACCAGCGTGATTGACGCCCATTGGCGAGGCAGCCTGACGCCCAGTTTCCTGCCCTATGCTCCTGCCCCTGGTGATTCTTGTGCGTGGGGTGAAAAACCAAACCGAATAGGGTGCCGCGGCGGTTCATTGAAGTTATGACGACAAAATTGGAAGATTTGATCACATTGCTCAGCGGGCTGGCTCACACCCCGGCGGACCAGGCTTTGCTGGCGGGTGCGCTCACCGCCCTGGACGAGAAATATGAGCTGTCTCGGAAAATGGCCGCTGAGCCCGGCCTGGAGGAAATCATCCAGCAGCTGGTCGGGCGCATCCACCGCGCCTACGGAGCTTTCACCGCGCTCAAAGGCCGCCGCGTTTTAGATATCGCCTGCGGCTCCAACAGCAGTAAGGCCCCCTCGTTTATCTTGGTCAACACCCCTTTTGGCGAGCAGCGCATCTCTATCCCCCACACGGATGGCTATACGGCTCAATTCGAGCCCTGGTTCTGCCGCATCCTGCTCGAACTCGGCGCTCACCCGGTTGGCCTGGATCGAGGCGATTTGGACGGCGAAACCTTTGAGCACTATTCCGCGGATTTAGGCCGGCCGGGCGCGCTGAGCTTTCTGCCGGACCGCTCGTTTGACGCCGTGCAGGACAGCCGCCTGTTTGGCTCGCCCGAATTTACCGCACAGTTTCCCCGCCAGGAAGACCGCCTGAAGATCGCCGCGGAGATCTGGGCGCAGGAGCAGCGCATCTTAAAGGTAGATGGGGTGGTGATCCATTCCGACGCCGCGCACCTGGTGAGCTGAACCTCGTGCGCTGCGCCTGCCCGCTTTAGAGCAGGAAGATCGCCGCCAGGGTCATCACCACGCCCACGAGGGAACTCTTAAGCCGCACTTTGCTGGCCTGTTTCCTCACCTGGGTGAGTTCGGCCACGTCTTCGATCTTCTCGATCGTTTCGCCCAGTTGGCGCGAACCTCGCGCCGCAAGGCCCACTCAGGTTTTATCGCGCCATTGAAAAAAGCCGGATGCCGCCGCGGAAAATAATGGGAAAAGACCCAGCCGCCACCAGTGATTGATCCCGGCAGCCAGCATGATCGCCATCACCGCCAATCCAAGGAGCAGCGCCACCAGACCGCTGATCAGCCGCCTGCGCCGTTCTTTGGGGCTGATGTTGGGGATACAAACGTCGCCAATTGTGGAATTCATATCGTAATCATACCAGATCATCACCCGCGCATTTGCCAGTGCCGGCTTATGTATAAGGAAACATCTCCGAGCTTCGCGGTTAGGACCCTCCCCGGACCGGGAAATAGACCGTGTAGGTCTCGTTGCCGATTTCATAGAGCGGTTTGAAGCGCCAGCCCACCGGCTGGTTGACCGTGCGCCAACCGTTCTTCCAGGTCTGCCACTGGCGTTCGTCGTCGGGGACCAACATAGTGTACGGATCAGCCGCATCGCCCAGCAGCATGCGCTCTTCTGACACCAGCCCGGCCAGCACCACCGGCCCATACACGAAGGCCACCGTATCGGGGCGGTCGGGCAGCGGCCAGCTGGTCAGCCCATAGGGCAGGCTCACCTCCACCTCATCCTGCCGCCAGACACGGCGGATGCAGGCGAAACCCCTGCCATCGTCGCTCCAGGCTGCCGGCTCGCCGTTCACCCGGCAAACGAATTCGCCTTTCAGCCACCAGGGCCGGCGCAGCTTGAGGGTAAATTCGCAGGGCGTATCCACCTGCACGGCCAGGCGCACCCGTACCTGTTGGGGCCGCTGGGCAACCTCGCGGTTGACCGGCAGGATGCGGATATTTTCCCCGGCCTGGCCATCCAACTGCTGCTCCAGGTGCAGGCTGATCCCATTCATCTCGGCCTCCAGCCGGGAGGGCAGATACTGGCAGACCAGCACCGCGTCCCCGGATTGGTAGTAAATGCTCTGGTGGAGCATGGCGTTGGCCTGCAGCAGCGTGCAGTGACAGCACCAGAAATGGTCAAACTCGGATCCCCATTTTTTCTGCGAGCCGGCCGCCAGGGGCAGGAAATAAGCGATCAACCCACTGGGCGGCTGGCGGGGTTCGGCCAGGGTATCCATGCTGCGTCCCTGCCAGTGGCCCTGGGCAAAGATGCCGTTATACAGGTTGCGTTCATAATAATCGGCATATTCCGCCTTGCCGGTCCAGCGCAGGAGGTACTCGCACAGCCGCATCATGTTGTATACGGTGCAGTGTTCCTGGTTGAGCTCGCCCAACCGCGCCGACTGTTGGCCCATCGGCGTCCAGACTTCGCCGCAGGTCTGGCCGCCGGTGGCATACATGCCCCGCCGGGTGACCGCCAGCTCCCAATAATGCTCGACGATGCGCCGGTAGCGCTCTTCGCCGGTGACCTCATAGGCGCGCGCCGCTCCCTGCACCTCTGGGATGGTGGTATTGGCGTGCATATTGGTCAGCACGTCCTCGCCCCTCTCCAACGGATCAAATAGGGCCGGCCGTTCGTAGCGGCGCATCAATTCCAGGTGGCGCGGGTCGCCGGTCAGCGCGTAGAGGTTGGCCCAGTGCTCCATGATCCCGCCGGTTTCTTCCAGGTCCATCATGGTGGTCATCTGCTCACGGCTGATATCGCTCGAAAAGCGGTAAAACCAATCCGCGCACTTGAGCACAATCTCCAGGGCCTGGCGGCTGCCGGTGTAGAGAACCATATCCAGCAGGCCCATCATATTTTTATGGCAGACGTACTGCGGCGCCCATTTGCGTTTGCCGCGCTTCAACCAGTAGAGGTATTTTTCGGGAATGGGGAACGCCCACTCCCCGCCGTTTTCCTGCTGGCAGCGGGCAATCTCGGCCACGATAAAATCGGCGCGCAGCTTGAGGGCCGGGTCGCCGGTCTCATCGATCAACTGGGCGGCGGCGCTCAGCCAGTGGCCCACCACCGTCCCACGTATATCGCTGGTGATGGCATCCCAGCCGCCATGCACGGTCTCCAACCGGTAATTGAACGAGACCAGCCCCGCCTCCAAATAATGCGAGATGAGCAGGTTCTCGCTGGTCAGGCGGTTCATGTAGGCGCGGTTGCGATCACGGCGTAGGGCGGCTTCACCCTCCAGCAGGTGGGTGGAGCGGGCCAGGGGTTTCAATGGCACATCCATACAGGCGTACTCCTTGGTAACAGGAAAATACTCGGACAAGGTATCTATACTATAGCTTTTTTCGGCAAGGTGGAGCAAGGCCAATTCAAACCCGCGGCGACGGCATCGCGCCGAAAAAAAGATCCTATTTCTCGGTTCTAACCCGGATGATGAAAAATCGGCGGGATTTTGAATTATTATATAGTTACCTACCCATCCCCATGGCCGGTCAGGGAGCCAGGCCATGGGTGGCGTTGATCCGCTGGGATTATTTTTAGTTTCAGTCAGGCTTCACCAAAATATTATATTCAAAACCACAGGAGGAAATTATGTCCAAACGCGTCACCGTCGGCTTTCCGCGCATGAAGAAAGAACCCAAAGAAAGGCGCGTGTTTCTGCCGGCTTTCATTCAATTTCTATCGCGTTTCGCGGATATATACCTGGAAGAGGGTTACGGCAGCCGCTCGGGCTTCTCGTTCGACGACTACCGCCAGGGAAACGCCCACATTTTTAAATCCGACCGCCTGGATGCCTTTCAAAAAGATTTCGTCATCGTGCTGCGCTCGCCCAACAACGATGAATATGCTTTAATTCCCGGGGAAGCTGCCTGGTCTCCATGCTGCACTTCCCCACCCGCCCCATGCGGGTGCAGATCCTCAATGAGCTGGGGGTGAATGCCATTTCGCTCAACTCGATTGTGGATGACAACAATCTGCGCCTGGTGGAAAACATGTATTCGGTCGCCTGGAACGGCCTGGAAGCCGCCTTCGACGTGCTGGAACAAAACTGCCCCGATCTGCTGCGCGAAAACCGGCCGTATGGGGTGCTGGTCTTGGGCACGGGCATGGTGGGGAAACATGCCGTGGAGGCCGCCACCAAACTGGGCAACATCGAACGCAATGCGCGCCACATCGAGCTCAACGGCCCGGGATCGGTGGCCTTCTGCGTGGGCCGCAACATCAGCCAGTCCCCCGAGCAGATGGAGCGCTACTTTCGCCAGGCGGATATCCTGGTGGACGCCACTAACCGCCGCAACCCCGCGGTGCCGGTGGTGCCCAACGATTGGATCGCCTGGCTGCCGGAGCACGCCGTCATCGCCGACCTGGCCGTCGACCCTTACCTGCTCGACCATCACCCCCCCACCGTTCGCGGGGTCGAAGGCATCCCCCAGGGCAGCCTGGACAAATACATCTTCGCCCCGGACGACCCCGATTGGGACAAAACCGTGCCCGAATCGGTGCCCTCGCGCAACCGCCGGGCGGTGGTCTCCTGCTACTCGTGGCCGGGCATCCACCCGGAAGCCTGCATGGAGCATTACGCCCGCCAGCTGGAGCCCTTGATGGAAGTGCTGCTGGCGCGCCCGTATGATGCGCTGACCCTGGACGGCAACTACTTCGAGCGCGCCCTGGCGCGCGCCAAGCTGCCCACCGGATAGAGGCCCTGCTTAATCGCGAAGAATTATCCCGCCCAATGGGAGAGCATGGCCCTGGCCGCCGCCCGGGCAAAGAATTCGCCCTGCGGGGAGATCTGGCTCACCCCGCCGCCTTCGAGGATGGTCTGAAACAGCGGGGCTAACTGCTTGCCGTAGACATCCATGCATTCGCGCGGGCGCACCCCGGGCCAGGAATAACACGAGACCGACCAGCGCCGGCAGCGCGTATCCACGCATTCCGGCAGGCGATCCCAGGCCGGGTCCTGGGGGGCAAACACGTACTGATCCAGGTTGCCCTGCGGGATGCCCTCGATGCCCTTGACCATTTGCAGCCCTTCGGCGGTGCATTCGTAAGGGTCTACCGATAGATCCAGGAGCACGGCGTGCGGGCGCATCACCTCGATCCAATCGTTGGGGATCACCGGCCGGGAAGGATCGGGGCGTTGGGTGGCATCTACCAGGATATCGGTATATTTGAGAATTTGCTGCACGATGGTTGCATGGTTGGTGACGTCATAATCGATCGCGGTCACCTGCACCCCGGTAGCGCCAATCGAAGCCATCTTCTTCCAGGTGGCTTCGTTGCCGTAGCGCGAGGCTGCCTGGATGGCAAACATGCCCACCGCCCCGGCCCCCATCACGGTCACCTTGATCGGGTTGCGGTTGGGGTCTTCGATCCCCGGCGGCGGGTAAATCGCCGCCAGCGTGTGGAAAGCCGTCTCCACCCCGTTCCAACCCACGGCGCGCAAATTTTCCACCAGCCTGCGCCCCACATCATCTTTGATCGAATTGAGAGAAATGGCTTCGATGCCCACTTCGCGCAGGAAAGCCACCCGCTGGGGACGGGTGGGGTAATGCACCATGGTCACCAGGCACGCGCCGGGGCGCATCGTGCGGATCAGCTCATCCCCCGGGTAGCGCAGCACCAGCACGAGGTCTTGTTGGTAAACCTCGCCCAGCTCCGCAAACCGGATCCCCGGCGCCACCGATTGATAGCTGCTCTCATCCAACCCCATGCCGGAACCATACGCCTGCTCCAGAACCACGTCGGCGCCGCAGTGTACCAGGTGGGCGACAAAATCCGGCAAGAAATCGCGGTGCTCACCCGGTTCCTGGTGCATACGCGCCAGACCCACACGAATTTTACTCATGAGATGCTTCCTGTTCTTTCCCGCCGCTCATAACAAGCGCGAGCAGCTCCATACCCTTTGACAGGCAAGTAGTTCCATCCTTTTTTTCCAAACTGACCACGCACCCAGCGGAGGTCTTATAAATATATTTTATCCACCTTAACCGGTTTCACTAAATTTATTCCGTAGGGCAATCGCATCAAAACAGTTTTTCTATAAAATAGTTGTCACCCACCCCTAAATCCCCGCCCTCGAGGGCGGTGACTTTAAAAAAAGTTCCGAGAAGACTGTATCTGGCGGCACATAAGTGCCGCCAGATACAGTCTTCTCGGAGAAAAATATTTTCTCCCCCTCTTCGCGGCGTTTTTTTGCCGCGAAGAGGGGGCCGGGGGGAGTGGAAAAGGGTAGAAAACGCATCTGGCAATTTAGCTGCGATTGTCCTGTTTATTCCGGAATAATCGGGAAATTACCGTGGGAAGGTATACAATATTATGATTGCTTGTAAAGCCTATCTTATAATCACTCGAATTGGACTATGGCGCATCTATCCCACAAACTAAATAATTCATTTGAAGGTGCTTTAGCGGGCGGAGGTGATCCGGCCACCTCTCCGCTGTATGTGTTTGGCCCCTTTTTAAAGCTGATCATGGCCGCCGGAGTTGCTCAAATCGCATTCGGCGGGTCGGTCTGGCTGGCGGTGATCACCATCCTGGTCGTGTCCGCTGTCTACCGCATGGTGATGCAGTGGGTCACAGACGGCAGCGGCGGGAGCGGCCTGTCGGAAGAAGAATTTGGCGGGTGGGCGGTCAAGGTCAACGCCGCGATCACCTTCATCGAATATACCCTCACCTTCCTGGTCAGCATGTCCGCCATGGTTACCTTCATCGCGGACCGCTTCCCGTTTCTTAATGAAGCCTTTCTGGGGGTGCAGTACCGCACCCTGGCCGCGGTCCTTCTCAGCGTTTTCACCGGATGGCTGGTCAACCGGGGCCCAAAGATCGCCGCGCGCACCTTTGGCCCGGCGACCGCCAGCGTGCTGCTGCTGTTATGGCTGATGATCTTCGCCACCATCTTCAAACTGGGGCTGCACCTGCCGCAGATCTCGCTGCAGGCCTTCACCCCGCCCTATCTGCATTTCACCATTGGCGGATATGTGCGCATCCTGGCGGTGATGACCGGCATCGAAGTGTTTGCCAACCTTGTCGCGGCCTACGGCGGCACCCCCGCCGAGAAAGGCCGCAAGGCTTTCGGCAGCCTGCTGATCGTGATGGGCACCACCGCCGCCACCATGCTGGTCGTCGGCCCGGCCATCTTTGCCCTGACCAACCCCGATAACGCCCAGGTCTCGGTTTTCACCCAGGCCATGGACCTGCTCCTGCCGGACCCGCTGCCCTACCTGGGTTCGCTGGTCGGCATCTTTGTGTTGATGTCGGCCTCGGCCGCCAGCGCGCAGGGTTTGCAGAACCTGGCCCTGGGCCTGAAGGAACGCCATTACATTCCCAATGCGCTGGGCGCCCGCAACCAGTATGACGTGGCCGACAAACCCGTCTGGCTCGAGGTGGGGGTGGTCTGCGTCTGCTTCTTATTATTGGGCACGCGCGAGGAAACCTATCTGTCACTCTACGCCGTGGGCGTTTTCGTCCTTTTGAGCATGACCTGCTGGGCGGTGATGAAACGACTGGTCCGCGAGGTGCGCAAAAAGTCTTCGCCGTCGAAATGGGGCCTGATCGCGGGCACCGTCATTGCGGCCCTGCTGACCACCGGCGCGACCCTGGTCATCTTCGAGGAGCGCTTTCTGGAAGGAGCCTGGGCTTACTTCCTGTTCATCCCCCTGCTCTACGCCGCCTTCACCTATACCCGCATTCGCATCGGGGTTCCGTCGCCTGAGATGGATTACCTGGGCCACATCGATTCCAATCTGCTCGCCGGTTTCGGTTTTGGCCAATCCGAACCGCCCGAACCGGGCACGTTCAGCGGCGAAAGGGTGCCTATGCAGTTCACCTGGATGCCGGAAACCACCCACGTGGACGGGATGAGCGACTCACCCACCACACTGGCCGGCATTCATCATGTTTTGACCCTCCTGGACGGCTCAACCAACGCCGCCCAGGCGATCCCTATGGCTCAATATATCTGTAAGGCGACCGGCGCGCGGCTGACCATGCTGACCGCCCGCAGCGAAAATAAGAACGAGCCCGGCTGGGAAGTCGACATGGAAAGATATTTGCTGGCCATGGCCCAGAATGTCCAGGCTGCCGGGGTCGAGGTAGACTGCGTCGTGCGCAGTGGTTCCCCCGCGGTGATTACTCAGGCGCTGGTACTGGAATTGGGCATCGACCTGGTGGTGATCACCAAGCGAGGCGAATCGGATGAAAAGAACTGGCGCAATGACGGGCTTTCCAGCAAATTGATCCACCTGCTGGATATTCCCGTGGTTCTGGTGCAGCCCTTTGAGCATCCGTCGCAGGAAATGCCGGACGTGTGCCGCATCCTCGTGCCCCTGGATGGCTCCAGGTTCTCCGAACAGGCCCTGCTGTATGCCCGGCTATGGGGCAGGCTCTTAGATAGTGAAATCCTGCTGCTGGCCGTCCCGGCCATCCCAGAGAGCGATACGGTCTCCGCCCCGGACGTGGTCATCCAGACCATCCGCAAACAGGCCGAGGAGAATATGCGCAAATACCTCGAATTTACTGCCAACAAGATCCGCAAGGATGGCCTCAGGGTGGACTGCCTGGTCACCGGCTCCAGCCCGGCCCAGACGATCGTGGATGTCAGCATCCGCGAAAACGTGGACCTGATCATCCTCACCTCGCAGGGGCGCGGCGGGTTAAATCTGTTGATGACCGGCAGCGTAACCCAGCAGGTAGTGGATCTCACCGACACCCCCGCGTTTGTCCTGCCGATCAATCACGAGAATTAGCCGCGGGCGGCCTGCTTCAACCCGGCAGAGTCATCCGCGCCTATTTGCCCATCCCGGTTTTCAGCGGCAGCCCGGCTCTGGCCCAGCGGGAGATGCCGCCGCGCATGTTGCTGGCCGTGTATCCCTGCGAGATCAAATGCCTCGCGGCCGAAATGCTGCGGCTGCCCGATTGGCAGATGCAGATGATCTCGCGCTCCTTTGAGATGCGTTTCAACTGCTGAGCGAGCTGGTCGAGGGGGATGAGTTCTGCTCCCTTGATATGCCCCTGCTTATATTCCTGCGGCGTGCGCACGTCCAACAGAATAGGCCGCGGAGACTGCCCGGCCATCGTGTTGACCTCGGCCGGTTCCAACTGGTTAATAACGGGTTGTTTGAATAAGCGCGAAAGAAAATCCATGATCCAATCCTCGGGGGTAATATCCTTTTTAGATGCAGCCGCTGGCCCGAAGTTACAACAGATGAGCCCGGCAATATCCGGGCGCCATGTAACTTTTTTGAAGCTGAGCGCATCTATATGGGTAGATTAATCGCGTCAGGATGGAACATGATGCAGACCTGCGGGATGAAACCTGCCCGAGAGCTGCGCACCCGATGGACGCAATCCTATTGTTATTCAGGAAACGGAGATATCCACATGAACGAACCAATCCACGTCACCGACGCCGCCTTTGAAAAGGTGGTTCTGCAGTCCAGCGTGCCCGTTGTGGTCGATTTTTGGGCGCCCTGGTGCGGTCCTTGCCGGGCAGTTGCCCCCATGCTGGATAAGATTGCCAAAGAACAGGCCGGCAAACTGATCGTCGCCAAGGTCAACACCGACGAGAATTTTGAATGGGCGATGAAATACGGCGTTCAAGGCATCCCCACCATGCTGTTTATTGCCAATGGCAAAGTAGTGCGCAAACAGGTCGGCGCCCTGCCCGAGCCCATGCTGCGCCGCGCCCTGGAAGAGTTCCTCTCTTCCGTGGTCGTCGCCGGCTAATCGCCGCGCTTTATACATCGCACTGGTTGGTAAAACCCGCCGGAGGGATGCCTAACGCCTGGATCAGGCGCGCCCAATAATTGACCTGGGCCGCCGTGCTGGCCAGGATCACCATCTCACGCGGGTCAAAATGCCGCTTCAATTCCTGGATAAATGCTCGCGGGAATTGAAGCGGCGTTTGTGATATCAGCCCGGCATACTGGATCGCCAGCCGCTCGCGGTGGCTAAAGCTGGCCACCTCCGCCAGATCCCGGCGCCCCTGCAGCGCCAGCAGTTCATCCTGGCGGATGCCGGTCTCGGCATACTGGAAGCTGTTCATATCGATGCAAAAGGAACAGGCCGCCGCGTAGGAAGCCCGGATGCGCACCAGCTTGAGCATGCGCTCATCCAGCTTCCCGTCGTGGTGCGCCACCAGGGCTTCGAGCGCGCCCGACCCCAGCGCCGCTTTGGGATACCAGGCCAGGATCCTGGCCGGCAGCAGGTCTCGGCCCGTCACTTTCCTGGAAATCCAGATCCCTAACCTTAGAAAGAAGGGCATCTTTTCGGGTGGATCGATGAATGCTTCCATTGTTTTTTGCCTCATCCCCATCATACTCCCCCCCGGCCAAACACGTGGGAGAAAAACTCGGGCGCAACCGTTCTGCGCCAATTTTGATCTTGCTGCATTTGCCTGTAACTTTAATCGATCAATCCCATCTAACTGAGCAGAATAACACACTCAATCAGGTCTATTCAACAGGAGCATTTGAAATGAAAATCAACGAATCAAGTCTGGATCGGTTCATCCGCGTCATCCTCGGCATCGTTTTGTTAGCCCTGTATTTCACCGGAACAGTCACCGGCGGCCTGGGCATCCTCTTTATCGTTCTCGGCGCGGTCGCCCTGCTCACCGGCGCGGTCGGTTTCTGCCCGCTGTATGCCTTGCTCAAGATCACTACCAACAAGGCCTGAGCGCCCCATCCACTTTAATCGCCAGAGCGCGGATTCCTTCCGGACGACCCAGGAGGAATCCGCGCTCTGGTTTTATGCACACCCGACCGGTCTCACATCACCAGGTTGAACAGATAACCGGTGAGGATGATCGCCAGGGCAATCGTGGCGATAAAGACCGCGATCAACTGGGGTTTGAGCACCCGGCGCAGGATGATCATCTCGGGCAGGCTCAGGCCGACCACCGACATCATAAAGGCCAGCACGGTCCCCAGGGATGCGCCCTTTTCCATCAAGGCGCTGACAATCGGGATGACCCCGGCCGCGTTGGAGTAGAGCGGCACGCCCAGCAGGACGGCCGCGGGCACCGACCACCAGGCCTGTTTACCCATGATCCCCACCAGGGCGCTCTCAGGCACGTAGCCGTGGATGCCGGCCCCAACCGCGATACCGATGACCACATACCACCAGACCTTGCCCACAATTTCCTTCACCGATGCCCCGGCGCGGCGGATGCGCTCGGCCATCGAGAGCTTTTCGCCCTGCAGCCCGCCGGCCACCTGCATCTTCCACACGAAATCTTCCACAAAACGTTCCAGGCGCAACCGGCCAATCAACATCCCGGCCAGGATGGCGATCGCCAGACCGGAGGCGATATACAACCCGGCCACTTTCCAGCCAAACAGCCCGAAGAGCAGCACCACCGCCACCTCGTTAATTGTCGGGGCAGCGATGAGGAAAGAGAAGGTGACCCCTAAGGGGATACCGCTTTCGACGAAGCCGATAAACAGCGGCACCGCCGAACAGGAGCAAAACGGGGTGACGATGCCTAATACCGCCGCCAGCACGTTGCCGATCCCCTGGCGTTTGCCGCCCAGCAGGGCGCGGGTGCGCTCAGGGCTGAAGAAAGTGCGCAGCATCGAGATAAGGAAGATCATCCCGGAGAGGAGCAGCATGATCTTGGGCACATCGTAGAGGAAAAATGCGAGCGACTCCCCCAAATGCGAGCCCTGTTCCAGCTTGATCAAACCGTAGGTGATCCAGTCAGCCAAGGGCTGGATCAGGCTGTAGAGGGCAAACCAGCCTGCGGCGATCAGCGCCAGAAGCGCCAGCATGTTCAAGCGGGGGTGTGCACCCGGCCGGATAATCGATTGATCCATACCTATTCCTTATAGAGTCACAAAACTAAAAATACTTGTCTGAGCAGCACCCGTGGTTCTCTCGCCAGGCAGGTTGGCTATCCGATTCTTCGTAGGATGGGTTGAGCGATTGAGCCAGGAGCGCTGACCTTTGTGTATCGAAGCGAAACCCATTTTTTAGCATCGCGTTGGGTTTCGGGGCATTGGTTTATGTGCCAAATTGTCATCATCGTGCCCCTCAACCCAACCTACAAGAGCCCACAGATTGAACGAGAAAACCAGTTAGTTGGTCAGCCAGGCGCTGATCTCGGCCTCACTGGGGATGCGCCCGGCTGAAACCAGGGTTTCATTGACCACCAGCCCGGGTGTTGAGAGAATCGGGTATTTCATAATCTCGGCATAATCGGTCACTTTTTCGATCTGGGCCTCGATCCCCATGGCCTCCACCACTTTGCGGGTGGTGGCTTCCAGGCGTTTGCAATTGGCGCAGCCTGATCCGAGCACTTTAATGGTTAACATCTTTGATCTCCTTATCATATTCAAAATTTTGCATATACTTTTTTAAATAAAAAGCTGGTATTGCTTTTTTATTTTTCCGAACTGCAATGCGGGCAGGGGCATTCAACCCCTTCACGTTGGGCGGCCGCCGGCTGGCCGGTCATCAATTGGACCGCGTCCAGCACCGGGTAAATGCGCGGGTCGGTTACCCGGTAGTAAATGTTCCAGCCGTCGCGGCGGTCCTGGATCAAACCGGCTTCGCGCAGCACGGCTACCTGCTGTGAGATGTAGGCCTGGGGATATCCCAGGTGGGCTTCCATGTGGCAGACGCAGCGTTCGTCTTCCCGCAGGATATCTAAAATTGCCAATCGAACCGGATGGGTGAGCAGCTTAAAGAGCTGAGCGTGGGCCTCATAGGGTTGGACATCGGCTTTGGGTTCCTGAATCATATTCAATACCTTGAATATGATTTTATGCCGTTTCGCCCGCGAGTTAAGCGGTCATTTGTCATCGATGCGCATGACATATACCGATTCGCGCATCGCCCGGCAGTTGAATGCAAAGCAGATGAAATAAAAACACCCCTGGTGGGGTGTTGGGTTGGGCTCAATCCTTGTTCAGGAAATCCTTGAGCTCCAGCTTATGGAACAGGCGCTCGCGGACCGCCTCGGGCAGCCCGGCCGGTTCGGCCACCTGCTCGTAGAGCTCCACCGTCTTGCGCAGGGTATCGATCACCACCCGGCAGTTGTCGCAGTCCTTGAGGTGTTCTTCGATCTCGGCGCACAGTTCCGCCTGCAGCTCGCCGTCAATATATTCAGACAGGTTGCCCAGCAATTGCTTGCATTGAGGGGTATGGACATGTTCGCTCATCGGCGGTTTTCCTCCTGCATCTTCCCACCAAAATACACCGATAATTCCTGGCGCAGGCGCAGCCTGGCGCGCAGCAGCCGCGTTTTGACGTTATTCTCGCTGAGATTGAGCGCCTCAGCCGTCTCCTGAATGCTCAGCCCTTCCAAATCGCGCATCACAAATACCACCCGCAATGTATCCGGCAGTTTTTGCACGGCCTGATCGAGAAAGCGTCTCGATTCGCTGGAAAGCAGTTCGCCTTCCGGCAGGCAGCAGAAATCCACAATTTCCATGCCTTCGCCCTCGGCTTCGGCGTCAAAGGGGGCGCTCTCATCGACCGAGACGGCCTGCGGTTTGCGTTTGCGCACCAGCATCAGGGCCTCATTGACCGCGATGCGGTAGAGCCAGGTGGTCAGGCTGGAACGCCCCTCAAAATCCGGCAGCGCGCGAAAAGCCTTGATGTAGGTTTCCTGCAGCACATCTTCGGCGTCCTGCTCATCGCCAAGGATGTGCAGGGCTACCCGGTAGATGTGGGCTGAAGTCTCATCCACCAGCCGGGCAAAGGCCTCACGGCTGCCGGCTTTCAGCGCGTCCACGGAAATCGCGTTTGCCGTCTCAATCATTAGATGCATTCCATCGCATAAGGTTACTCCGGATCATTTTCACCATCATCCTATGAATGATGTGGCTTTGATTATACCCCGTTGAATCGGACACGATTGGGAACCTTTTGTTCGCAGCAGGGCAATCGCATCTACATTGCCAGATGCGTTTTCTACCCTTTTCCACTCCCCCCGGCCCCCTCTCCGCGGCAAAAAAACGCCGCGATGAGGGGGAGAAAATATGTTTCTCCGAGAAGACTGTATCTGGCGGCACATAAGTGCTGCCAGATACAGTCTTCTCGGATTTTCTTAAAGTCTCCGCCCTCGAGGGCGGGGATTTAGGGGTGGGTGACAACTATTTTATAGAAAAACTGTTTTGATGCGATTGCCCTATTGTTCGCAGACCATTCCGCCGCCTTCACACAATCTTCAAATCCTCTTCATGCGGATTACACATCCATTCGATAGGATTACAGCAACCCAATCACCACAAGGAGTGCAGTATGACTGCCCAGACCCAACCCATACCCAGAAAAACAGGCGGGGTCAAACCTCGCTTAAAAGGATGGAAAGCTTTCCTCAGCCACCAGACCTTCCGCCGGCTGACGCAAACCGGCGTGGCCGCCTTTATCCTCTTTTTGGCGGTTCAGCACATTGTGATCGGCGAGAACGGAGCGGTGGTCACCGCCTCGCCCGAAGCCTTCTGCCCATTTGGCGGGCTGGAAACGCTGTATAAGTACCTGACCGCCGGGGGCGCGTTTGTTTCGCACACCCACCTCTCCAACCTGGTGCTGCTGGTGGCCGTCCTGGCCGTGGCGCTCTTGCTGCGCTCGGCTTTCTGCGGCTGGCTGTGCCCCTTTGGTTTCCTCCAGGACCTGGTCAGCAGCTTCAGCCGCTTCATGCAGAAGCGTATCCCCGGGCTGCGCCGTGGAATGGCCACCCTCAAAAAACGCGGCGCGCGCCTGGCAGTGCTGGATCGCTATCTGCGCTATATAAAATACCTGGTGCTAGCCTGGGCGGTGGGCGGGTCAGCTTATTTTGGCTACATGGTCTTCCGCGACTACGACCCCTGGTCGGCGCTGCTCAACATCGCCGAATTCAGCTTCACCCCGGGCGTCATCGTCCTGGCAGTGACCCTGGTGGCCTCGTTGTTTATCGAGCGCCCCTGGTGCCGCTACGCCTGCCCGTTGGGGGCGGCCAGCGGCCTGCTGGGCAAAGTCAGCCCCATTTATCTCAAGCGCGAGGAAAGCGCCTGCACGTCCTGCAAAATCTGCACGCGGGCCTGCCCGATGGGCATCGATGTGCACACCGCCACCACTATCCGCAGCGCCGATTGCAATACCTGCCTGGAATGCGTGGGAGCCTGCCCGCGCGACGGGGCCCTGCAGGTCAAATTCGGCCTGCCGCTGCTGGGACAATAAGGATATCGAGATGCGAATCAACCCAATCCTCTATGGTGTGTTTGTTTTGACCCTGTTCTTTGGCGTGATCGGCGGATTCCAGGCCGCGGGGGTCTGGTCCATATCCGGGAAAGTCGATGCCAGCGGCGCGGCCATCGCCCCATCCGCCGACAATATCGATACGATCAAAGGCTGGATGACCCTCGAACAGGTCACCGCCGCCTTTGACCTGCCGCTGAACGAGCTGCTGGCCCAGTTTGGCCTGCCGGCCGACACACCTGCCTCCATGGCATTAAAAGACCTGGAAAGCGACTCCTTTGACATCACCGTACTGAAAGATTGGCTGCAAAGCCGCGGCCAGCCTGAAACCCTCCAGCCAACCGGCACGCCCGCGGTGGAGAGCGAAGCGACCCCGGCAGCCACCCCGGCTCCCCCCGCCGAAGCGGCCGCCACGGCCATCCCCACCGAGCACGCGGCTCCCGACCGCACCATCACCGGCAAAACCACCTTTCAGGAGGTGCTGGATTGGGGCGTGCCCATCGAAACCATCCAACGAGTGATCGGCGGCGAGCTGCCCGCGCCTTCCACCGTGATTAAAGACTATGTCGTCGGCCAGGGTCTGGAGTTCACCGGCGTCAAAAGCGGCCTGCAGGCGGAAGTGGATAAAACCAACTAACCGCCGTTTCATCCTCGATTGGTATTAAAACAGGGATGCCCATTGGCGGCATCCCTGTTGAGCATTTCCAACGGGTTACGCTAGAAAGCCTTCTCCGGCTTCCAGCTCATCCACACCTTGCCTACCAGGGCAGGGCCGGGGGTCAGCGTCGGCCGGCCAGGCTGCCAGCCCGAGGGGGTCACCTCGCCGGTCGCGCGCACATGCTGGAAGGCTTTCACCTGACGGATCAGCTCCTGCACGTTGCGGCCCACTTCGGGGGTCAGCACTTCCATCGCCCGCAGCACAAAGTCGGGATCGATGATAAAGCGACCGCGGATATCCACCCCGGCATCTTCGTCATACACCCCATACACGGCGCCAACCCGCCCGCCTCCATCCGAAAGCATGGGGAAAGGCACGCCGCCCGGCACCATCTTGGCCAGTTCTTCTTCCTGCCAGATCTTGTGGGTGAAACGGCTGTCGGTGCTGATCGCCAGAACCTCAACCCCCATCGATTTCAACTCTTCGTATTTGACGGCAACTGCCGACAATTCGGTCGGTCAGACAAAAGTGAAATCGCCCGGGTAGAAGCAGACAACGATCCACTTCCCTTTGTAATCCGACAGGCGGACGTTCTTAAAACCGCCATCCAGAAAGGCGCTCAATTCGAAATCGGGCGCCTCTTTGCCAACGCGTGCGAACATTTTAACAGTCTCCTTTTCATTTGTACGCGTCCCCCCGTTGTTGGAAACCGTAGTTTCCATCCCAACCGGCCCTTTCGAGGGCTTGACGCATCCGTCTTTGGCTTCAACCATATAATTTCTCCTTGTCATATTTCCAGTGGTTTTATCTAAAAATAGACACAATATAATTGTACAACAATTCACTGCTTTATGCATAAGTAAGTAAATCATCCAAACCTGCAGGGCGATTGGATTATAAATTTTTGCGGGTGCACGCACAGTGTCAGCGCCTTCGACGTGGGAAGAAAATAATTTTTATGGTGTATTTGCGCGCTTAAGCGCGCAAATACACCATACTTTTCTGTTTTCCCCCCTTGAGGGCGGGGTGTATAGCACAGGGACAAAGTAAACAGGTGTATGGAGACATGGTAAACACCTGGATTTCGGCGAAAAGATGAAATCTACGTTTAATTATTTACGCAGTACCCTGTAAGCAAAACGAGCGCGATTTTTTCATCGCGCTCGCTGAAAGATGCCAGAGCGGGTCTACTCCCCGGTGGCGATCGGCAGACCCTGCGCCTGCCACTGGGTCACCCCGCCGGCCATGCTGGTGACCCGGGTAAACCCGGCGTTCAACAGAATGTCCCGCCCCTGGGCACTGCGATTACCGCTGCGGCATACCACCACCACCTCGCGGTCGGCCGGAACCTCGCTCAACCGCGTAGGGAGATCGCCCAGCGGGATCAGGGTGGCCCCAGGGATATGGAACTGGGCCCACTCACTTGGTTCGCGCACGTCCAGGATAAAAGCGCCCTGCTCGCGTTTTTGGGACGCCTGGTTCACACTGATTTCGGCCGGCAGAGCCGCCACGCCCGGCCGGTTCTGCTGTAGCACGGCAAACGCCGCCGCGGCCACAATAACCACCGCCAGCAAAATCCAACCCCAGATCGGGAATGATTTTTTGGAGGCCTGTTTCTTTTTTTTATTTTGCGCCATTGGATGATCCTTTTACAAATTTCCGCGGGTGGAAAATACCCATCCGGTGTTAGTATAGATGACAGGCAGACCGAAAGGTTACATTATTCTCGCTAGAGACCAGGTCGACTTGCGATCCCTGGCGTTCACGAGAAGGGCAAGCGGCCTCCGGCCGCTGCTACCGGCACGCGTGCCGCAATGGACCGGAAGGATAGCTTCTTTACCTGAAAAGGCATACTCATGGCAAAACTTTTATTTTTTAATGTCCCCGCTTATGGGCACGTCAACCCAACCCTGCCGGTGGTCGGCGAATTGACCAGGCGCGGGCACCAGGTGATCTACTTCAACGCGTCCACTTTTGCGCCTACCCTGGCCGGAACCGGCGCCGAGTTCCGCCCTTATCCCGACTCCGCCAACCTGGAGGTCGACTTCGCCCGCCGGGCGAGCAACCTGGCGGATATATCGGTGATGATGATGGAGGAGAGCCTGCGCCTGCTGCCCTTTGTGCTGGACAGCATCGAGCGGGAACAGCCCGACCGGGTCATTTTCGACACCATCGCCCTGTGGGGTATGCTGGCAGCCCGTCTGCAGGGCAGGCCCTCGGCCGCCTCGATCGTTACCCTGATCAGCGAGGGCGTCCCGGGCATACTTACCCTGCGCGATTATCCGCACATCTTCCGCCAGGCCATTCCCCGGCTGCCCGCGCTGCAGCGCCTGCGCCGCAGGTTAATGAAAACTTATGGCGCAGCCATTTTCCCCGGCCCGTCGATCCTGCCCTGCAGAGGGGATCTCAATATTGTCTACACCTCGCGCGAGTTCCAGCCGGCCACCCCATACATTGATGACAGCTTTCATTTCGTTGGGCCGTCCATTCTGGCAGCCACTCGCCAGGAGACCGGCTTCCCCTGGGAGCAGCTCGATCCACAGCGCGCCAAAATCTACCTCTCACTGGGCACCCTCTATAACCAGAAACTGGCCTTTTACCGCTCGGTGTTTGCGGCATTTTCCGACCACCCGGCTCAATTCATCCTTTCGGTTGGACGCCAGACCGATCTGCAGGCGCTGAGCCCCGCCCCAGACAACTTCCTGGTGCAGCCGGTCGTGCCGCAGCTGGAGCTGCTGCAAAAAGTGGATGTGTTCATCACCCACGGCGGGATGAACAGCGTGAATGAGAGCCTGCATTACGGGGTGCCCCTGGTGGTGGTGCCGCAGCAGATCGAGCAGGCCATCAACGGCCGCCAGGTGGCCCGCCAGGCAGCCGGGATCGTCCTGGCAGACGCGCCGCCCTACGGCCGGCTGGATGCCCGCATTTTACGGCAAAAGGTCGATCAGGTGTTGGCAGACCCCGGCTACCGCCGGCAGGCGCAACGCATCGGGCAGTCTTTCCGCCAGGCGGGCGGCTACCAGCAGGCCGCCGCGCTGCTCTCCGCCGGGTTCAATTAATCGCCCTCGCCTGGGCCATCCCCCGCCCGGCGGGTCTCAGCCCTGCGGGAAGACGGTGACGCGCAGCAGGGTCGCCGCGTAGGGAATCAGCACGATCTCTTCGTCAGTCTCGGACAGCCTGGCGGGCAGGCGCTGCGGGTCTGGCAGGGGCGGGGTAAAGCGAAAATCACCGTGGATGGTGCGCATCCCGCGCCGAAATTCGCCATGATTGTCCCAATGCCCCCAATGCCGCGTTCGCCGGGTATGCACCAGGCGCCAGCCGCGCACCCGCCGCGCCCTGACGCGCAGCCTCAATGGGGGGTTGGCCGCGTCCAGCGGATCGGTGCAGGCGTCATTCCACTCCACCCGCAGGTTCTTGAGCGAGTCCTCGTCCACGCACAAGGCATAATTCCATGGCCCGGCCGGCGAAAGGTTCCAGGCAGGGAAATCCGTGCGCACTTCGCGGCGGCGGGGTTGAAAGCGTTCGCCCAGGGTTCTCTGGCGCTGAAGGGTGGTAGAGTTTTCGCTTTCAACCTCGGCGCGCGCCGGAACAGGCAGGGCCAGGGTCAGCGGGCCGTAGCTCAGGCTGACGCCGCCCTGCGGCCAGCGTTCCAGGGTCAGCTCAAAAGGCAGCTCCAGGCGCAGCTGGTCGCCGTCCTGCCACTCGCGCCGCAAGGTAAAGAAGCTCCCCGGGCGCAGATCGGCCTGGACGGACTGTCCGTTGAGCGACAGGCGGGCGCGCCGGCACCAGCCGGGGATGCGCAGCGCAAAGGCAAAAACGGTCGGGCGCGCCGGCCGCAGGGTGAATTCCACGGCTTCCTCATAGGGGTAGCGGGTCTGGGCGTGGATACTGACCGGCGTGTCCTCGGCGCCCAGACCGGTTTGCAGCGAGCCGGGACCGTATAAAACCGCCGCGATCCCGCCCTCCGCGCTGCGCATCCACATATGCGAGACGTAATTGGGCATGGCGCGGTGCAGGTTGCCGGGGCAGCACTCCACTTCGTGGTCCGGCCGGTAGCTCATCCAGTTGAGCCCGCGCATCATGAAGTTGTGGTTGGAGGTGCTGTCGGCAATCACCTGGTTGGGGCAGGAGAAATACTGCAAAGCTCGAAAATCTTTGGTGATGGCGCCCGGCAGGGCATTGAAGATTACCCGCTCGATGCGGTCGGCATACTGCGCGTCGCCGCCGGCTTGCAGCAGGTAGGCCAGCGCCCAGGCGTGGTCGCTGATGTCGCAGGTTTCATGGCTGTCGAGGGCGGTCTTGTCACGGATGTGCTCGGTGCAGGAATGCAGCCCATCCGCCAGCTGCGCGTCGCGGCTGAGCTTTTCGTAGCCGTGCACCACCGAGTTCAAATACTCGGGCTTGCCGGTGGCGCTATAGAGCATGGCCGCCAGCTTGGCCTCCTCGTTGAAGGTCACCCCGTGTTCGGTCTGTTTCTTATCCGAGAGCAGGGTTTGCGTGGCGCAGTCGTGCTCGGGCCACTGGCGGTTGAAGCGCGCATACAGCTCTTCGGCCAGCGCCAGCAGGTCGGCCTGGTGGTTTTCCTGGTAGAGGTTGAGCAGGATCTCCACCCCGGTGACGTCGCGATCCCAGCCCATAGGGTGAGGGGTGGAACGGTAATGCCGGCTGAGCGCGTCGAGATAGCGCGGATCGCCGCTGATCTCATACTGGGCCAGCACCGCGCGGAAGAAGACGGCGTGCGGCCAGCGGTCCTTGTCGCGCAGGCTGTCCGGGCCGATAAACCCGTCGGGCGCGGCATGCGCGATGGCAAAATCGATCTCCTCCAATGCCTGGCGGTAAAGAGCCTCGTCGCCGGCCAGGTAGCCGCATTTCAAAGCCCCATCGATCCAGTAGCCGGTTTGTTCATAGGGCCACCAGGCACCGTACGAGCCTTCGGTATCGTCATCCTGGCTGCCCCAGAACTTATACCCATAGGGATAGCCTGAGACGGCCACATGCCCGGTCAGGCCACTCGCCTGGCGCAGCAGGAAATCACGAATCCATCCGCCCGGCTGCACTTCGCGCAGGGCCGCAGGGCGATACATGGCATAGGGAAGCAGGTTCATGGAGGACGCTCCTTTTCAAGCCGGCTTGTCATCTGCCTCAAGTGTACAATGATTCGGCCCATCTACCGGCAAACTCGCCGCAAATTCTTATACGACTGGCTCTACATTCCGGATGCAATACCCGGTATCTGGCCGCTCCACCCAACCCCCTCTCCGCGGCAAAAAAACGCCGCGAAAAGGGAGAAAAGTTTTTTTGCAAGGCTTTTACCGACCTGCCGCGAAGGTCGAGGTGCGGGGCGTTCGCATCCTTGGCGAATGGCCCTGACGATTTAAGATGCAGTAGTTGCATTTTTACCGCATTATGATAATATGAATAAGTTTTATTCACATTAGGCCCAAGCCCGGATATCCTCGCCGTTCAACCCGCTGTTTTGTGGTTCGCTCAATGCAAATAACACCTTCATGCCAGAAATCGCCCGGCGGACGGCCAAATGCGTATCGGCTTTGGCTCTCGATCCTCATGCTGTGCCTCGCCCTCTGGCTGAGCGCCTGCAGCCCCATTTTTGGGTCGGGATTGGTCCCCAGCCCGACCCCATCCGGCGAGTTGGAAGCGGTGCTAAACGCCGGCGTACTGGTCATCGCCACCGACCCGGCCGCTTCGCCCTACTCGGAAATGGTCAAAGACCAGCCCCGCCCGGCCAACACCCGCTGCAGCGCCACACAGTTTACCGCCAACCAGTTCGCCGGATTTGACGTTGAGGTCGCTAAAGAAATAGCCCGGCGGCTGGGGGTAGAGCCGTGTTTTGTCGCCCCGGCCTGGACCCAGGTGGTCACCGGCTATTGGGGCGACCTGTGGAACGTCGCGGTGGAATTGGTGGTGATCACCCCCGACCGCATGAAGCATCTGCTTTTCACCCAACCCTATGTCAGCGGTGAAATGTTCCTTTTTGTATATAAAGACAATCAGACCATCCACCAGCCCACCGATCTCTCCGGCAAGAAAATAGGGGTATGCGCCGGCTGCGCCAATGAGTTTTACCTGCGCGGCAGCCTGCAAATCCCCGGGGTGCAGATTGAGAACCAGATCAAAAACCCGGTGATCTACGGCTACGACACCGAGTTCCTCCGCGCTGGATGACCTGGCGGTTGGCGATGGCGAACGCCTCGACGCAGTGATCACCGACCCCGATACCGGGAATGTAGCCATTCAGGAGGGTCTGCCGGTCAAACAACTGCCCGGCGCGCTCTACCATGATGTTTCGGCGGTGGCGGTGGACCGGATGAGCAGCCGCGATCCGCTGCCGTTTGTAGGCAAGCTTACCGAGATCATCCAGCAGATGCACCAGGATCAGACCCTGCTCAAGTTGTCCAACCAGTTTTTCGGCGGCGATTTTACCACCCTGGCCGCCCAATATGACGCCGGCGTGCTCACCCAATCTCCCTGAGGCGCAACGATGAACCAAGCCCCGCACTCCTGGAACAAGAGCATCACCAATCGCCTGGCGCGAACCTTTTTTATCTTCCTCTTGCTGGCGGTGGTGCTGGTGGGTTTCCTGGTTTACCAGCAAGCCACGCGCAGCCTGACCGAGTCGATGTTCGACCGCCTGGGCGGGGTGGCCGCCTTAAAGCGGGATAGTTTAAACCGGTGGATAGATCAACAGCGTCTGAACCTGGTGTTTATCGCCTGGCAGGAGAATGTCCAACAACAGGCGGGCTTCTTACTGGATGATGCTCGCACCGCCGGCCAGCAAAAAGAGGCCTACACCTTCCTGTCCGATTATCTCAATTTCGTCGTGACCAGCGTTTCCGACTCCACCGAAATCTTCATCCTGGATATGGATGGCAAGGTGATCCTCTCCACCCAGCCCGAGCACGAGGGCCAGGAACATGCCGGCGATCCCTTTTACCTCGAGGGCATGTTTTCCACCTTTGTCGAGCCGGCGTATGATTCCGCCGAAACCGGCCTGCCAGCCATCAGTGTATCTACCCCGCTTTTTAATGCCAACAAAAGACGGGTGGGCATCCTCGTCGAACACCTGAACCTGGCGCGCATCGACCAGATCTTCCTCAAACGCAACGGGCTGGGAGACAGCGGGCAGACCTACCTGGTCAACCAGTCGCACGAATTCGTTTCCGCCTCTCTGACCAATACCTCCACCCTTGACCAGGCCGGCGCGATCCGCTCCGAGGGTATCGACGCCGCCTTGCAGGGCACGAGCGGCCGGGCCCTGTATAAAAATTACAACGGGGTGCCGGTGCTGGGGGTTTACCTGTGGTTGAATGACCTGAATACCGCCCTGGTGGCCGAAATCAGCCAGGCCGAGGCGTTTGCCCCCGCGCGCCAGCTGGCCCTGACCACCATCGAGTTTGGCGTCATTGCCTCCCTCATCCTGGCCGGCATCGCCTACTTCCTGGCGCGGCGCATCACCCGGCCGATCCTGGCGATAACCGGGGTGGCCAACCGCGTGGCCAGCGGCGATCTCACCCAGACGGCCCCGGTATTGAGCGACGACGAGGTCGGCCAACTGGCGGTCACCTTCAACGAGATGATCCGCCAGCTCCAGCTATTATATGAGGGGCTGGAAAAGAAAGTGGTGGAGCGGACCGCCCAACTGGTTGAAGTAAATTACCACCTCCAGGAAGAAATCACCGAGCGTAAACAGGCCCAGGAGCTGCTCCGCATCCAGAACGAATACCTGGCGGCGCTGCACGAGACCACCATTGGCATTGTCAGCCGCCTGGATCTGCAAGACCTGTTCGAGACTCTGGTTACCCGCGCCGGCCAGCTGATGAACACCCAGGACGGCTTTATTTACGTGGCCGATCCTGGGGCCAAAGAAATTGAGTGTAAGGTCGGGGTGGGAATTTTCAGCCGGCTGGTTGGGTTCCGCGTGGGGATCGGTGAGGGCCTGGGAGGCTCGGTTTGGGAGACGGGACTGCCGCTGGTGGTTAACGATTATGACCACTGGGAAGACCGGGCCAAGAACCTGGAATTAAACCTGATTCGCTGCATCATCGGCATACCCCTCAAAGCGGGCGAGCAAACCGTGGGGGTGATTGGCCTGGCCTACAACTGCAGCCAGGACGACGGGCGCACTTTTGGCGAGGAGGAGATGGAGCTGCTGGCCCGCTTTGCCCAATTGGCCTCCATCGCCCTGGAAAACGCGCGGCTGTACCAGGTGGTCAATGAAGCCCGCTCGGCCGCCGAAGCCGCCAACGAATCCAAAAGCGCTTTCCTGGCCAACGTCAGCCACGAGCTGCGCACCCCGCTGACCTCTATTTTGGGTTTCGCGCGCATCGTGCAGAAGCGCCTGGCCGAACGGATCTTCCCCCTGGTGGAGAGCGACGATCCAAAAGTGCTGCGAGCCATCCAGCAAGTCAACGATAATTTGCGCATCGTCCTCTCCGAAGGCGACCGGCTGACCACCCTGATTAACGATTTGCTCGATCTGGAAAAGATCCGCGCCGGCAAAATGGTGTGGAAGATGGAAAGCCTGCAGATCGCCGAAATCATCGATCAGGCTGCCGCGGTCAGCTCATCCCTGATCGAGGCCAAGGGGCTGGCCTGGGTGCAAGAAATTTCCCCCGAGCTGCCGGCAGTGATGGGCGACCATAACCGCCTGGTGCAGGTGATGATCAACCTGATCTCGAACGCGGTGAAATTTACCGAGCGCGGCGCGATTACCTGCCGGGCGCAGGTGCGCGAAGATGAAGTGGTGGTCAGCATCGTGGACGAAGGCATCGGGATCGCCAGAGAAGACCAGTCGTTGGTTTTTGAGAAATTCATTCAGGTAGGCGATACCTTGACCAACAAACCCAAAGGCACGGGCCTGGGCCTGCCAATTTGCAAAGAAATTGTCGAACATCACGGCGGAAGGATGTGGTTGGAAAGCGAACCCGGCGTGGGGAGTTCGTTCTACTTTTCGCTGCCGATTGCCACCGGCCGTATGGCCGCCTGACCCGCCCGGTAGGTAACATCGAGTTCCGGCGCAACCCTTGAGGAGGAGCGATGCCATCAAAAATCCTGATCGCGGATGACGAAGCCTACATCCGTTTGTTGATCGAGCAGACCCTGGAAGAATTCGAAAACCAGGGCTCACTGATTTTCACCGCAGGCAACGGCGAGGATGCCCTGGAGATCATCCGCAGAGAAAAGCCCGAACTGGTCTTTCTGGATGTGATGATGCCCAAACTCAATGGCTTCGAAGTCTGCCAGACGATCAAGGAGGATGAATCGTTGAAAAATACCTTCATCGTCATGCTCACCGCCAAAGGCCAGGAGTTTGACCGCCAGCATGGCGAACAGGTAGGCGCGGATATCTTTATGACCAAGCCCTTTGACCCGGATGAATTGATCGGCCTGACCGCCAACGTATTGACCCAATGACGGCCAACCTCACCCTCACCCGGCTGCTGCAGCGCAACCCCGAGCTGAAAGATGCGATCGGCATGCTCCTCGGCGGGGGAGGCGAGCAGGCCTCGCTGCGCGACCTGCACGGCAATGTGCTGGCGGGGGCTGCCGGCAGCCCGCCCGGCGGCGGCGTGCCCGTCACGCTGCAGGGCGAGACCATCGCCTGGGTCTCCGACGGCCCGGCCGCCAAACCGCTCGCCCAACTGATCGAATACCTCGCTCGCCAGGAAGAGGAGAAGCGCTCGCTGGGGGCCGAAACCATCGAGCGCTACCGCGAGCTCAACCTGCTCTACCACCTTTCCGAGCGCCTTGCCGAAACCCCCCGTCCCGCAGCCATCATCCAGGCCGCCCTGGATGAAGCCCTGCGCCTCAACAAATCCAAGGCCGGGCTGCTGTTGACCATCCCGGAGGGGCAATCTGGCCTGCAGATCGCCGCCGTGCAGGGGTTCGCCTATGGATCGGTGGCGATGGGCGATTTGTTTGCCCGCGTCATCCAGACCCACAAAGCCGATATAGACAACCAGGCGCGCGGCGAGGATTATTTTCCCGAAGAGCAAGGCCAGACCCTGGCCCTGGCCTGCGCGCCGCTGAAAACCGAAAAACGGGTGAGTGGGTTAATTGTGCTGGTGCGCGCCCAGGGCAGCACTTTTATGGCCGGCGCGATCAAACTGCTCAACTCGATCGCCATGCAGATCGCCCCGGCGCTCGAGATCACCCGTCTCTACCAGGTAGCAGTGGAGAACGAGCGGCTCGAACGCGAGCTGCTCATGGCCCAGCAGGTACAGCAAAGCCTGCTGCCGGCAGAACTGCCTCACATCCCCGGATGGGATTTCGCCCGGCGCTGGCGCCCGGCGCGCAAAGTATCCGGGGATTTTTATGACTTAATCTTTGAAGGGCCCGATCAGCTCGGGCTGGTGATCGCCGATGTGACCGATAAGGGGCTGCCCGCCTCGCTGTTCATGGTCTTTGCCCGCTCCGCGCTGCGCGCCGCGCTCGGCCAGATCCTGACCCCGGCCGAGGCCATCGCCGTGGCCAATAACCTGGTCTGCCGCGATTCGTTCGAAGGCCTGTTTGCCACCCAGGTCTATGCCCGCCTGATGACCGCCAGCGGCCAGCTGACCTACGTCAACTCCGGCCATAATCCGCCCCTGTGCTACCGGGCGCAGCAGGATGACATCCAATTGTTAACCCGCACCGGGCTGCCCCTGGGGGTGATGGAAGACAGCCGCTATGAGGAACGCTCCCTGGTGCTAGAACCCGGCGATTTTATCCTGTTCTATACCGACGGCATCACCGAAGCGGTCAACGAGGCAGACCAGGAATTTGGACTCGAGCGCCTGCAAGCGGTGATTTATAAGCTAAGAGCCTGCTCGACCGATGAAATCTTATCCGGGCTGGAAAGCGCCTTGAGCGAATATGCGGATGGTTCCCAGGCCTTTGACGACATCACCCTGATGGCTGTCCGCCGCATGTGAAGCGCAGCCCTCCTTCGCAGGACGCAGGCGGGTAGGGGGAATCCTTCGGCGAGTGATCGTATAATAGGGACCAGGAAAAACCTCATGCCTGAACCGATCACCGTCCGCTGCCGCGGAACCAATTTTTACCTGCTGGACTGCCAGGGTGGCAAACTCTTGCTGGATGCGGGCTGGCCGCACTGCCTGCCGGAATTGAAAGCCCAGGTCAAGGCCGCCGGGCTAAAGCTGGGCGACATTCGCTATGTGATCACCACCCACGCTCACCCAGACCACGCCGGGCTCATCCAGGCATTAAACAAATGTGCGGCACGCGCCTGGTGATCCACGAAAAACAAATCCCATCCATCCGGGAGTTGAATGCCTTTTTCGCTCGCAAAAAAGACGCGGATTATATCCCCATCCAGGTGGAGCCCAACGACCTGGTGGTAGGCAGCTCCAACCGCCAGGCGCTGGCCGCGATCGGCGTACTCGGCGAGCTGGTGGAAACCCCCGGGCACAGCGACGACAGCATTTCTCTGGTGCTGGATGATGGCAGCGCTTTCACCGGCGACCTGACCCGCCCGGACATGGCCGGCGAAGAAAACGCGGCAGCCCTGACCGCCAGCTGGGAAAAGATCCTGCGCCTGCACGCCCAGCGCATCTATGCCGGGCACGGCGGCCCCATGGCGGCCGGCGAAATCGAAACTATGCTGCGTTCCGGCGGATAAAGGATCAGCCCGCCAGGCTCAACCCTTGGCGCCTTCCTTGCTCCATACCCCGGCGTACTTCTTGCGGTATTTGAGATCCTCTTCGGTTTCGATCAGGGCCAGGGCGCGGGCGCGGATGTCAGCCCGAATGGCAGCATCCGGGATGTGTTCGTAGAGGGTGTGCAAGTCCACGATAATGTCGTGGCGGATGAGGGTGCCGTTCTTCTCGCGGATGCACTCCCGGTATCGGCGGGCCAGCCCCTCCAGCAGCATCTGGCGCTGGGCCGGGGCAACCAGGCCCACCTTCCAAATCGCCTGCAGGCAGTGGCGCGCGGTGACAAAGCGTTCGTCTTTGGTCACTTCCAGCAGGGCGTCAAAATCCTTCAGCATGCGGTTTTGCGGATCGCTTTGGGCCAGGTTGCACAGCACCTGGGATACGATGGCGCGCACCAGGTTGTCCTTGTGCTTAAGAGCCGCCACCAGCCTGTCCCAGGCTTCGTAAGCCCAATCTACCGGCTGCTCGGTGGCCGGGATCAAGCCCTCATAAGCCCGGTTTTGCACCTCTCGCTCCGGGGAAAATACGTCATCCAGCATCTTGCGTGTGGTGTCATCCATCTCAATTTCCTTTCACCGCCTGCCGGCCGCCCAATAGTGGGTTGCCGTTGGCATATACCCGGCTATGCGCCAGACCCAACCCCGCCCGGGCCGGCGATGCAGCCGTCCACATAGAGCAGGTTGAAAAGGATGATTTTCCTCATAATACATCCTCGCTTTCGGCCTCTGCCGCGAACGACAGCCCTTTGGCGGCCAGGGCCTCTCTCAGCAATTCAATGGCGGAGGGGCCGACACCGTGCAGCCGCTTGAGCTGTGTTTCACGATAGGTAGCGACTTTTTCCAGGTGCAGGCAGTCCGCGCCGATCAATGCTCGCAGGGCCGGTTGGGACAACCCGGCGGGCAAGTCGGAGGCTTGCGCGGTGAGCAGTTCATCTGCCTCGCTGGATTTCTTGTGGGGCGGCCCTTTCGGGGTGGGTTTGGCTTTCCTCTTCATGGGTAGACACCTTTCCGGGACATTCGATTTTTTTACCTCAAATCCATCCTGACCAGAGCGGGTTGGCCGATTTTTTGGTTATATCAGAACTATTGTTCTGATTTAGTATAAAATAAATACCATTATTGTCAAGTATGAAACCTTACCTGCCCTGGAAAATCGATGGATTGGGCCATCCATAAAGCACGTATTCAGGGCGCTTGCCTGGCTGGCTGTGCAGTTTTTTGATGCTAAAATATGGAAGAAACCCAATATACGGTGCACTCCTCCTTTCAAAGCTTGGCATTCCGCCCAAAAAGACATTCCAAAATGAAAATCTACCATCGCCCGTTTGAGCTTTACAACGATGATTTCGAGAAGATGTGGCATTTTCTCCAGTACGACTATGTCCAAAAACAGGACGGTTTCATCTGGCATATTGGCCGCCTGGGCGACTGGAAATATGGCCTGTGGAATGAAAAGAAATACATCCCCACCTTTTTCCGCGAGCATGCCCAGCTGTGGTTCGACAGCTTTGGCCAGCTGCTCGGTTTTGCGATAAACGAAGACGGCGGCAGCACCTTCTTTATCTTCACCCTGGACGGGTATGGACCGCTTTATGGAGAAATTCTGGATTGGACCCTGCGCCATTGGGGCCTGCGAGGTGAGGTCCTGCAGACCGAAGTGCACGAATACCAGCACGAGGCCCTGGCCCAATTAGAGCAGTGCGGTTTCCGTTCGCTGGGCCCGATCGCCACGACGCGTACGTATGACCTGCGCGAAAAACTCGACGAGGCGGTGATCCTGCCCCCC
Source organism: uncultured Chloroflexia bacterium (assembly GCA_963752685.1). Classification (GTDB taxonomy): domain Bacteria; phylum Chloroflexota; class Anaerolineae; order Anaerolineales; family Anaerolineaceae; genus Anaerolinea. The sequence continues at coordinate 133,132 of CAVVZR010000005.1, forward strand.
GGTTATCGCATCGTCCACATGGGCGAGAACCAGGATCAACGCAGCAAAGCCCTGCTCTACGCCGACGGGTTCCAGCACACCACCCCCTTCAACGAATTTGAACTGCTCAGGGGGGAATACTCGCACGAGAACCCGGCCTACGATCCCCGCCTGGATTTTTCGGTGCTGAACGCGGAAGGCATGCACGTGGCCACGGTCGTCGGCTTTAGCGACCCGGCCAACAAGGCGGCCGAGGTCGAGAAGATCTGCTCGCACAGCCGCTACCGCCGCCTGGGGCTGGCCGAAGCCGTCATTCGCGCGTGTTTCCACCAGCTCGCCCGGCGAGGCTTTGAAAAGGCCTATATCCAGGGCTACAGCGGAGAAGCTAATGGGCTGTATGAAAAGCTAGGCCCGTGCAAACGCAAACAATGGTTCCTGTATCAATGGAGAAACACAGCATGATCGAACTACCTGAAGCCGTCGTTTTGGCCGGGCAGGTGAGTGACACCCTGACAGGCCGGTGTATCGAGCACGCGGTGGCCAACCAGACGCCGCACAAGTTCGCCTGGTACAGCGGCGACCCCGCCCAATACCAGCAGCTCCTCGCCGGGAAGACGATCTCGCAGGCTGGTTCGGCGGGGGGCCACATCGAGATCCGCGCCGGCGACCGCACCCTGGTGATCAGCACCCCCATACGTTACCACGCCCGGGGCGAGCAGCCGCCAAAAAAACACCAGCTGTTGCTCGAATTCGACGATCATTCCGGGTTGAGCTGTACGGTGCAAATGTGGGGAGCGATGTTTTGCTTTGCCGAAGGTGAAACCGGCCCGTTCGCCGATTACCGCCTGGCCAAAGAAAAACCATCCCCGCTTTCCGCAGCCTTTGACCGCTCGTGTTTTGATGCCCTGTTTGACGAGAAGACCCCCGGGTTATCGGCCAAAGCCTTTTTGGCCACCGAGCAGCGCATTCCCGGCCTGGGCAACGGCGTCCTGCAGGATATTCTCTGGACGGCCAAAATTCACCCGAAACGCAAGATGGCCGGCCTGTCTGCCGGCGAGATGCAGGCCATGTTCACCGCGGTCAAAACGGTGCTGCAGGCCATGGTGGATGGGGGCGGCCGAGATACCGAACGCGATCTGTTTGGCCGGCCCGGCGGCTACCGCACCATCCTGAGCAAGAACACGGTGGGACAGCCCTGCCCGGTGTGCGCCGCGATCCTACGCAAAGAACCCTATCTGGGCGGCAGCATCTATTTTTGCGCGGGCTGCCAGCCGGTCTAAGCGGAACTTCTCGCCGACCGCTCAGCGGCCCTTTTCACGGGCAAAGCGGATAAACGCCAGCGTCGCCCGGACATCTTCGGCGCCCGGTTGGGGGTCCGGGTGGCGCCGCCCGGCCCAGGTGCGCTCGATCAGCTCAAACCAGCGCGCATCCAGGTTATGCTGCGCCCAGCGCGCCGCGGCAGGTTTGGAGGCGATTTTGCCGGTCTCCAGGGTGTACAGCACCCGGCAGATGGTCAGGACGATGTAGGTCTGGTAACCCAGGCTGTTGATCCGTTCCGGCTGGTTGAGCAGCTTCTCGCCCCAATCGAAGAGCATCGGCCGCATGGCCTGGCGCAGCTTTTCGGCGGGCACGGGGTCGATGAGCGTGCGCGCCCGGGGGCCGCGAACGGTAATCCCCCGTTCGCGCAGCACCCAGCGGTGAATATCCCAGGCCTCATCGTGCGCCACCCATTTGAGGCGTTCGCCCCGTCCGCGTTCGAGGTTGGGATAGAGGTTATCGGCCGGGTCGCTGCGCCGGATGGCATGCCGCGAAAGGTACGAACCCTCCAGCTGCACCGCCCAGGGCGAATCAACGGCGGCCAGGCGGTCGTGCATCGCCTGCAGTGCCAGGAAAGTATCATCCGAGACGGGCTCCTGGGTCACGACCACAAAATCGATATCGCTGTCCGCGTCAAAATCGCCGCTGGTCAGCGATCCGTCCAGGTACATACCCACCAACTGGCTGCCCAGCACGCCCTCCGCGGCAGACAGCACCGCGTCCAGCATGGCGTTTACCTCGGGATCGGAGGTGGGGGGCTGCGCAGGTCTGGCCAATGATTTGCTCGCATTCTGAAGATAAAGTCGGATACTATCGCCGCTGCAATTATATCAACCTGACCGCGGACAGGTGCATTGGGTGTTTCCACCTGGGAACCAATTGCATATAATATACGTCAATAATACAGAGGGCCGTTCCGCCGCGTGGTCAAAGATTCCTGCGGACCGGCCTTTCAGCCTATGACCTTCACCAGAACCTTCCGCCAATTGATGGGTGAACCCATGAAAAGAAATATCGACGCGCCCCTTGCTCTTGTGCTGCTCACGCTTATGCTTTGTCTGTCTGCCTGCGCCACCCCCACCAACGCCGCCCCGCTGAACAATGCCGCCCAGGCCAACAAGCTGGCCCTGGCCTGCGACCTGCCGGCCTGCGCCAACCTGGTGGTCACCCAGGACGGCCAACCGGGTAAGCTCCAGGCAGCCGCGCCCTTTGCCCGCCCCGCGGATCAATCCCAGAGCCCCTGGAAGATCGACACCGGCAGCCCCTCCCCGGATGGGGCCTGGGTGGCCTACACCAGCATCAGCAGCGAGAGCGGCGGTCCGGTATTTCTGCAAAACGTTAAAACCGGCGAGTGGACCAACCTGATCGAAGCGGTAAACGCCCACCTGGCCCAGGGCCAGCCGCCTTTTGCCCAGGACTATGCCTGGGACGTGATCGGCTGGTTCCCCGACAGCGCAAAGATAATGATCGGCCCGCTGGATCTCAGCCAGGTGGTGATGATCGAGCTGGATTCTTACCTGGCGCAGTCGATCCCCTTCCCCGGCGGAGGGCGCGGCGGGCGCATGTTTGTCAATCTGGCTCCGGACGGGCACAGCTTCCTCTTCATCACCGACAATTCGGCCGGCAACGAAATCCTCAACAGCATGCAGATCGAGACCGGCGAAATCAACGAACTGATGCGCGTGCCCTACGAGCAGGGCTCGCTTTCTAACCCGCGCTACTCGCCCGACCAGACCCGCGTGGCGTACGTGCTGCAGTCGGGCCAGCCAGATACCGTCCCCGACTACACCATCCAGCTCCTCTCAACCCAAACCGGCCAGACCAGCCTGCTGGTGGGGGATAACCTGGCGATGAGCGTGCCGCTCTGGTCGCCCAACGGCGAAGAAATCGCCTTTGTGCGCCGGGAGGGTGAGCTGGCCCCAATCGGTTCAAAAGATGCCAACCCGCAGGGCCTCCTCGGGCAAGATGAGCACACCAACCTGTGGGTGGTTTCGGTCGCGGACGGCGCACAGACCCAGGCCAGTTTTGCTGACGGCTGGGTGCGCAGCCCGGCCTGGGACAAAGACAGCCAGACCCTGGCCTATGTGCTCGGTGACGGCCAGGTGGGACTGGTCAATCTGGCCCAGCCGGGGAAAACCTGGCAGGCGGCCGGCAGCAGCCCGGTGCCCGAATTAACCAACGTTTTCTTCCTGCCGTAGCCGGCAGCCCAACGTCTGTGGAGCTTACCCATGCCAAAAAACCGTTTCGCGCTGCCTATCACCGTGCTGATCTGCGCCGTCCTGCTGAGCGCAAACACTCGCTATTCTCCGCCCGCCCCGCCGGTGCAGAACCCGGTGCAGAGCGGGCCGCTGCAAAGTGAGACCGGCGTTCAACCCGCCACACAGGCCTTTGCCGACCAGCCTATCTTCAAATACCCGGTCGTCCCCAACGCGGTCATCAGCGGATATTTCGATCACCAACCCGCCAGCGGGCTGCTGACCTTTTACAACGGCCGCCACTCCAGTTCGGGAGCAGGCTTTTATTTCTCCTGCAGCAACCCGTCGATGTACGATTGGGTCGGCTGCGAAGACGCGGTTTCAGGCGAGGTGGCCTGCAACAATAACCGCGAGCTGTGGTACGACGGTCACCACGGCATCGATTTCGAATATTCCGCCAACTGGTACACCGGCGCCACCTGCGATCCCGGGCGCTTCAGCGGGATCACCCGCCAGGTATATGCTCCGGCGCGCGGGCAGGTGCTGATGGCCGGCACCGACCCCAACCGCCCGGCCAACGGCTGGCACATCCGCCTCAAGCACGATCTCAACGGCAATGGCAATTTCGACGACGATAACTTCCGCTCGGTTTACCTGCACTTCACCGCCAACGCCCTGGCGGTGGTCCCCGGGCAGATCGTCTCGGAAGGCCAGTACCTGGGGCTGGGCGGCTCGACCGGCTATTCCTCCTCGCCTCACCTGCACTTCGAAGTACAGCGTTCCAGCGATTACTTCCAAACCAACTACTGGTCGGTGGATCCCTACGGCTGGCAGGGAGGGGGCAGCGACCCCTGGCCTTACCAGAACGTCAACCTGTGGCGCCCCACCGTAACCTTCACCCAGTTTATCCACCTGCCCTACGTGTCCAAAGACAGTGCGGGTTGTTCGGCCTGCGCCGACCTGATCCAGAACGGCGGGTTTGAGGCCGGGCACACCCTCTGGGACGAACAAGGGGTGATGCTCATCGTGCAGAAGGGCGAACCCAACCTGACGGTGACCCCCTACTCCGGCGATTGGCTGGCCTGGCTGGGAGGGCGCAACGACGCCCTGGACGTGATCAACCAGGACTTTGTCGTGCCTGGGGGCGCCAGCGGCGGGGTGCTGCGCTTCGCCCTGCTGGTGAGCACCAGCGAACCGGGCGGCCCGCAGGATTATCTCTACGTGCGCCTGCGCAAGACGGACGGCACCGTGCTGCAGGAACAGCTCATCGACAACACCTTTGCTCCCCAGGGGCAGTGGCTGCAGCGCGAGATTACGCTGATCGATCTCAGCCCCTACCGCGGCCAGACCCTGCGGCTCAATATCAAGGCCACCACCAACTCGGCCTACCTGACCAGCTTCTACCTGGATAATATTTCGCTGTGGTCAAACGGTCCTTAACCGGTTTTCTCGTCCAATCCGTGGGCTTTGGTAGGTTGGGTTGAGGGGCACTTTTTATCAGATTTCATCGTACCCTGATGGCCCCGAAACCCAGCAATCCTTCCAGAATAAGAGGTCGGATGAAATCGGACAATTTTCTAATCGGTATCTCGGTGTTGTTCCTGCTGCTGGCGGTTATCGCCTCGATCTTGTGGTGGGCAGATTTGCCCAATTCGGGCAAAATTGCCTTCTTTGCCTTCGGCTTTGGGGCAGGCGTGGCTACCGGGGCGAGGATCGCCCGCCGGCGGCAATAAAACCACGTTGGATTGTAAAAGATCACGGTGAAGCCGGCAGCCGGCTTCACCGTTTTGTACCGCGGGTTTGGGGGGAGCTTTTGCACAGAGGAGAAGAAAGAAACCCCCGCCGGGCAAATTGATGTGATAATAGAGGGGAGTCCGCCGCCGCACGGCGAAATGGCAAAGGAGAACCAGCCCTCGATGGAGTCGAAAAAGTATACCCAAATGGATATTCACGTCCCTTCCCAGCCGCATTCGCTGCTGGACAAGGCCCTGACCGTGATTAATAAAGATGTGGAGATCAAAACCCTGTGGCGGGTGACCAACGTCAACGCCATTGACCGCCTGGAAATGACCGATCACGGCCCGGTGCATTTTCAGATCGTGGCCAACATCGCCATCCGCCTCGCGCGCATTCTGGTCAAGCGCCAGGTCGAAATGTCCATCGTTAAAAATTATGAATTAACCAATGAGCACGCCGAGCTGGTGATTTTGCTGGCCAGCCTCTTTCACGACCTGGGCATGTCGATCAGCCGCGAAGGGCACGAGGGTTTCAGCCTGTTTCTGGCCAACAACATCCTCCACCGCATCTTGAAATTCCTCGACCTGGAAACCCGGACCATCGTCATTTCCGAGGTGCTGCACGCCATCATCGCCCACCGCAGCGGCGGGAGGCCCTACACGGTGGAAGCCGGGGTGGTGCGGGTGGCAGACGCGCTGGATATGAGCGAGGGCCGCTCACGCATCCCCTACCAGGCGGGTAAAATCGATATCCATTCCGTCTCCGCCACGGCCATCGACCGGGTGGAGCTGGCCGAAGGCAGCGACATTCCCATCCAGATCAATATCTGGATGAACAATATGGCGGGGATTTTCCAGGTGGACGACCTGCTCAAACAAAAACTGACCGGTTCGGGCATCGAAAAATACATTGTGGTCAGCGCCTACCTGGAAGAGGGCGGCGAAAAGAAACTGGTGAAAGAGTTCCGCACGAGCTGAAATCGCCTGCCCAAGTAACAAGCAACAACCCCCCATACCTGCCCCGCCTCTCCGGCGGGGATTTTTTATAGATAACGTCCGTACGGCCTGGCGGGAAAACGCCCATTCCCCAACCCCATGCGGTTTGTAGCCATTAAAAATAGGACCCGGGCTTATACCAATCCTAAACGACTTCGACCGCAAAGATGGGTATCCTTGCAGCATGTTACACACCAAACCGATCAGCTTCATCTTCAAAGGAGAACCAAAGATGAAAACCCAATCCAAGTGGATTAAATCAATCAGCGCATTCTTATTGATAGGGGTCATGGCGGCCTGCGCACCCGCCGCATCCAACAGCGCCGCCGCCGTGGCGGCCACCTCCGTCTCCACCGCATCCGCCGCCATCGTGGCGGCCAGCCCCACAGCGGTGGCTGAGAGCACCATCGCGGTGACCGCTGACAGCACCACCACGCTTGCGGCCAGCATAGTAAGCGAGGCCGCCGCGGGCAATCGCATCAACCTCAACACCGCCAGCGAAGCGAATTTCCTCACCATCCCGTCGGTAGGCAGCCGCATGGTGCGCGAATTTATGGAATACCGGCCCTATACCAGCATCCTCCAGTTCGAAAAGGAAATCGGCAAGTACGTGGATGCCGCCCAGGTGCAAGCTTATGAGCAGTACGTCTACGTACCTATTTCGATCAACGACTCAGACGCAACCACCCTGATGCAAATTTCCGGGCTGGATGCAAGCGAAGCCGAGGCCTTGGTCGCCGCGCGCCCATACGCCTCGAGCGAGGCATTCCTCACTGCACTGGCCAACGTGGTCAGCGCCGAGGAGCTGGCCAGCGCGCAGAATATGCTGGGCAGCTAATGAACGCCGAAACCGTGCTGGCGCACCTGCGCCGCTTTTACCTGGGCTTCAGCGGGGTGATTTTCGCCGGTTCCCTGTTGGAACTGGCGGTGATCAACCACACTCAGCAGGCCCTGCAGTGGACGCCTTTCGTCTTGAGCCTGTTGGGGATCGCCCTCCTGGGTTGGGTGCTCTACCGGCCGGAACGCACCTCACTCACCGCGCTGCGCATCGGCATGGCAGCCATCACCCTCGGCAGCGCGGTGGGGGTTGGGGTGCACGTCCTGGATAACCTCGCGTTTGCCCTGGAGATCGATCCCAACCTCACTGTTGGGCAGCAGGTACTGGCGGCCCTGGGCGGCGCCAACCCGCTGATGGCCCCCGCCATCCTGGGTATGGCCGCCGTGCTGGCGCTGGCCGCCACCTACCGCCACCCGGCGCTGGCGCGCAGCGAAAACCGCGCGGCCGGCCGCCTGCCGGTCCGCGCAGTGCGCGAGTAGCTCTTCCAAAAAAGGAGGGAGCCTATGGACTATGAAAAACGATAGAGTTCGTTGCGCAGTTCTTTGGCCAGGAAGTTGGGGTGGTTGCGGCGATCGTTGAGTTCATCGGGGTCAAGCTCCGCCACCACCATCGCCTCCTGGTTGCCTTCATCGTCGATAAAGCGCAGCACATTCCCCCAGGGTCCAATCACCCCCGCCCAACCGGGGAAGAGACGGCCTTGGGGTTCCCATTGGCTGGGCTCGCGGCCCTCGGCGCTGTTGCACACTACCGCGTAGTAGCCGTTGGACCAGCCGGCCTTGACGATCGACATACCGTGGATCGTGTCCTGCAGATAGCGGCTGCGCGGCACGTTGTAATAGCCAAAGGGCATCAGCACAATCTCGGCGCCCTTGAAATACAGGCTGCGGGTCATCTCGTCAAAGAAGGAATCGCGGCAAATGCTGATGCCCACCCGGGCTTTGCCCAGGTCAAACACCTCAATCGCGTCGCCAAAACCCCAAAAAGGCTGCTCCTGGACCGGGGTGTGGATCTTGCGCTGTTTGCCGACGACCCCCTCGCCGTTGACCAGCACGTGGGTGCAATAATAGCGGCCGGCCTCTTCCTCCAGCAGGCCAAAAGCCAGCGCCATTTCGCGCTCGCGGGCAATCTCAACCAGCCTGTCCGTGGACGGCCCGGGGACCGTCTCGGCAAATTGGCGAACGGCCGGCGCAGTGAGGTAGCCGGCCAAATTGAGCTCGGGGAAAAGGATCAACTCCGCACCCTGCTCCCTGGCCAGCGCCGCCCAGCGGTCCATATCGCGGATACTGGCATCCACCTGCCCGATCAGGTTGCGTATGGATGCGGCGGCGACGATGATCGTTTGCATATCTACCTCCGGTGGATCCCAAAGAATGCTTTACTCGCCCACATACAAAAGGTGATCCGCGCCGCCCAGCAGATGCGGGTCGCGGCAGAACCGCTCGTTCAGCTCGACCCAATAGTCAAAGGCAGGCGCGTCCAGCGCGTTGATAAAGCGCTCGTGCCCCGCCGCCAGCCCTTCGACCGCCAGCAGGTCGCGGGTGCGCAAACCGCATGATTCCATCCACGGGGTCACCTCGGCCGGGAGCGCACACCAGGCGTCGGTGAAACCCTCCCTTACCGTGTGGTTTTCCAACAGGCGGTCCGTCCGTTCCTGGTCTTCGAAATACTGGCGCAAATATCCCTGGGCAATCGCATCCCGGAAGGGGGCATAAAAGGTGATAAAGGCGGCAAAGAACCGCCCGCCCGGGCGCAGCACGCGCCGGGCCTCGCTCACCGCCCGGCGGCGGTCTGCGTCGCTTAGCAGGTGATAGAGCGGTCCCAGCAGCAGAACCGCGTCGAACTGCCCGGCCGAGAACTCCGCCATTTCGAGGGCGTTGCCGTGGATATAAGCGGCCAGCTCCACCTGCGCCTCGCCGGCCTTGACCCGCGCCAGGTCCAGGTTGGCCTGCGACAGGTCCAGCAGGGTGACCTCGTAGCCCATGCGGGCAAGGTGAATAGCGTAGCGCCCCGGGCCGCCGCCGCAGTCCAGAATGCGGGCAGGCGGCGGAGGCAGGTGTTGGGCCAGGGCGCGTTTGGTGATGGCAAACTCCATCGCATGGCGCTCAAAACGGTCCCACTCCATCTGCGGGTTGGCGTCATAAAATGATTCGACGGATTTCATTTTTGGGTCAATCCTTCTTTTCAATGGGTCGCCGGCGCTTCGCCGGGCAGCTCCACTTCAAAACGCGAGCAGGCGTGTCTTCTCCCTCCGCGCTCAATCCTGCGGGACCATCTGCTCCAGGGCGTACAACACCTCGCGGAAGGAGTCGAGCGGTTCGTCGTTTTCGCCGTAGCGGGCGATCACCAGGTGTTTCTGCGGGCAGACATAGATGTATTGGCCATAGGCCCCCGCGGCGACGAAATCATAATGCCCGTCGGCGCGCAGGTTGCCCCACCAGTGGTATTTGTAATAGCCGCCCGCCGCGCGGTATTCGGGCCAGAAGGGCCACTCGCGTGTGTCGTTGGGGTCGGGCGAGGTCGATTCCTGGACCCATTCGGCCGGCACCAGCTGCTTGCCCTGCCAGCTGCCATTGTGGAGGAAGAGCAGGCCCAGGCGGGCAAAGTCAATCGCGCGCGCATTCAGCCCGCTCTCCATCTTTTCGAACGCGGTGTCCTGGCTGTCCAGGCTCCAGGAGGCCGGGTACTCCATCCCCATCGGCTGCCAGACGCGCGATTCGAGGTATTTTGCCACGGGCATGCCGGTGACGCGCTCCAGGATCATGCCTTCCAGGATGGGGTGATAATTGTTGTAGTGCATCAATTCGCCAATGGCTTCGTCTCCGTGTTTCACCTCGCGCAGCGCCAGCGCCTGCAGGTCCGGGTAGTAATAGGTCCTGGCGTCATCCGAGAAGGGCGCGCCCAACAGCGGCACCATATTCTCGTCTTCCCGGTATTGGATGCCCGAGGACATCATCAGCAGATCGCGCAGGGTCATCTCATCCAGCCCGCGCCCTTGCAGTTCGGGCAGGTACTGGATCACGCGGTCATTGACCCCGCCGATCAGGCCTTCGTGGATGGCAATGCCGATCATCATCGAGTTGATCGACTTGACCGACGAAAAGGAGGTGACGATTGAATCGCGCTGGTAGCCATTGTAATACTTTTCGTAGACGATTTTGTCGTCCTTGATCACGATCAGCGCCTGGGTGCGGACTTTGGTCATCAGCTCATCCACGCTGGAGGTGGAGGTCTTCCCACGAACCGTATATTGGATCGTCTCAAACCATTCCGGGTGCGGGTCGCTGGCCAGCTGGCTGACCGGGGCCGCGTTCTGAATTTCGCGTTCGGGGAAGCGCGTGGTATCCTTGACGTCCGACTGGCCCATTTTGATCAGCCGCAGGGCATATTCGCGGTCGAGGGGCGCCAATGCCATGATCGCCACCAGGCCCGCGATGAACAGCACGCCCAGCCCCAACAAACTTCGCACCAGACAAGTTTTCATTTCATTCTCCATTTAAGACACTGACCGCGCCGTATCACGCGAAGGGTTTCTTTTCCTTCAGCATCGAGTATAAAGGGACCAGACCTGGGGCGCATCGGTAAAAAGGATTAATCGATGGTATTAACTTCACCTGCTCCGCCCTGACCGAGGACTAATCCGCCAATTCGATTTCGCGAGATGATCAAACCGGCCTTGGGGTGCGTTATATATGTAGGAGATGTGATTTAATGGCAGTACGCACACCACCCGGGAAGCGATCCAGCGGAGGACCTGTTTGCAGCTACCACCTGCCCCAACGGCCGAATTGACCATCGCCGAGCTCTTCAACCGTCACGAAACGGAGCTGCGGCGTTATGCGGCCAGGCTATCCGGCGACCTGGACCGGGCCAACGACCTGGTCTCGGAGACCTTTATGCGCGCGATGACGCACATGAAGGCCCTTGAGCCGCTGAACCTCTACCAACGCAGGGCATGGCTGTACCGCGTGTTGAAAAATCGCTTCATCGACGAACAGCGCTCCGCCCAGCGCGAAAAGAAACTGATGGAGCAAATGGCCTGGGCAAAAAGATTAGCCTCGCCTGCCGATCTGGCGCGCGAGCTGATCAACGATATCCCCGAGCGCCACCGCAGTGTGCTGTACAAACATTACACCTTGGGCATGACCAGCGAGGAAATTGGCCAACAACTGGGTGTGCCTGCCGCCACCATTCGGTCCCGTCTCCGTCTCGCCATCCAATGGCTGCGCAGCCACCATTCATAATTTGCATAAGGAGCAAATCAAATGACCCCCAAATTCGTTGGCAATGTCAATATCCTCGACCTGAGGAACGCCACCGCCGAATCGATCACCGCCATTCGCGGCATCGGCAACGTCAATCTCGTCCTCTACACCCCCGAAACCGCCGGCCTGATGGCCAAGATGAGCTTTGGCAACCTCAACGGTGCAGTAGAACTCCCCGCCGGAGACAGCGTCAAGCTCAGCTTCAGCCCGCTGCTGGTCAACACGGATTATTTCGGGAATAACGCCGGGCCAAGTTTTCCGGTGATTGTCGGTCCGCTGACGGTGGAACCGGATGTGACCGCCGAGCAAATCGAAAAAGGTTTCAGCGGGATCGTGTCGATTGGACCGATCGTCTGCCCAGCGCATTTGACCGGCGCCATCCTGCAAAAATCCACTTTGCGCCTGGGCCCCATGCGCAGCTACCCGGTGCTCAAGCAAATCCGCAAGAGCGCGCTGGAACTCGACCTGGATGCACTGTCCAATCTGGAGGACCAGACTGAAATGACAGTGATGGGTTCGCTCTCGCTGCCAGATGTGCTCCCCGACGACCTGCTCGAAAAGAAAATCAAGCGTATTTTTGTGCTGGACGAGGTTACCTGCCGCGGTGAGAACGCCAGCTTCATTAAAGCCCACCTGGTGGAAGGTTCGGGACGGGTGGAGAGCACTCCGAGCGGGTTTGAGCGGGTGGACAAACCGCTGACCCTCAACAGCCTCTTGCTCCAGTCGTTGAAGACCCGCAAGCTCTACTGCAAAGAGCGCGTCTTGATCGACGCTGAGGTCACCGCCGCCCAATTGGACGAAGGCCTGGAAGCCATCCAAAGCCGCGAAATGATCCTCTGCCCCGCCGGGCTGCAGAACGTGCTGGTAAAAAAGCTCGACCTGCTCAAAAACCAGGTGATTTTCTACGAAGGCACCCTCTGGCTGGTCGAAGGCGACGAAAAACTGCATGCGGCCTACCTCAACGCCCTGGAAGGTAAACTAACCCTGGTGGTGACCGGTGAACTGACTATCGACGCCGACATCAGCGCCGAGACGCTGACCGCCCGCCTGGCAAAAATCCACAACCTGGGGCTGGTGCGCTGCAGCGCCGAACAAATGGGCGCCGTCCAGGCGCGCCTCGGTCATCAGGAGGGCGCGTTGGAAGATTCTGCCCCCAGGGAAGAGGAAGAAGAAGACAAGGAAGAAATCGAAATGATCGGCAACGCCAATTACCTGGCGCTGTAACCCACAACCTCGCCCGCCGAGGGTGATGGGCACCTCTATCCACGCTTAACCAGGTCTGGGGCAGGATGGGCGATAACCACCGCTCGTCTTGCCCCAGATCGTTTTTCACACCTCGTATCTATCCCGGGCGCTCAGGGCCGCCCTGCCCGGATGATCGCCCTACCAGGCCTGCCAATCTCAACCCGCATCCCCGCGCACCGCGGCGAACATGGCGCGCAGGTTCTCGGCAGGCACATCCGCCATCACGTTATGTACCTGCTGGAAGACGAAGCCGCCTCCCGGCTGCAGGGTCTGGATCTGCTCGCGCACATGGGCGCTCACCGCCCGGGGAGCGGCGTTGGGAAGCACATCCCGCGTGTCGCACCCGCCGCCCCAGAAGGTAATCTCCTGGCCAAAATCGCGTTTCAACCCGCCGGCTTCCATCCCCGCGCAGGAGATCTGCACCGGGTTGACCGCGTCCAGCCCGGCCTCGATCAGGTCGGGGAGCAGCGCGCGGATGCTGCCGCAGCTGTGCAACATCACTTTGACCTCCGCCAGCTCTTTAGCGCGCTTCCACAGCAGCGCGTGGCGTGGTTTGAAAAACTCGCGGTACATGCGCGGTGAAATCTGCGGCCCGGTCTGCATGCCCAGGTCATCGCCAAACAGGATGATGTCAATGGAGGGTCCAACCGCCGCCAGGTATCGTTCCAGGTTGGCCAGGTGGCGCTCGGTCAGCGCGTCCAGAAAGGCGTGCGCGCGGCGCGGCTCGCCGGCCAGCAGCATGAAAAAGACATCGTTGCGGTAAAGCATCTGGCCGGTTTCGAGCAGGTTGCCGCCAAACAGGCCGATGATCGCCCGCGGGGTGCTCGCGCGCAGGCGGCGGGCGCCCTCCGCCAGCACGGCCGGGTCGTCGCCCTCCGGTCCCGGCGGGCTGGCAATCGCCGTCCACATGCACTCATCCATGGCCTCATCCAGCCGCGTCAAATCGTCGTTGTGCTGAAAGGGGAAGGTGGTCTGCTCGAAATACAGCGCCCCGTCGGGCATGTGGGCGATGACCTGCCCGCTTTTGGAGCGCAGCACCCAGCGCCCTGCCTGCCTTTCGGGCAGCGACCAGGCCGGCACCTGGCAGGCCGAACCGTCCGGCAGGGTCCAGGCGGCCCAATCCTTATCCTCCAGCGCGAAACCGCGCCCCAACTCGATGGTATCCACCCCCAGGCAGCCGAGCACGTCCTCATCGATGATCGCCAGCTGCTGGATGATATCGTAGACGCGCACCGTTTTGGGCGGCAGACCCAGCGCACGGCGCAGAGCCGGGTAGGCCAGCGCAGCAATCCCCGAGGAGCGGTGCCCGCCAAAATCGAGCGGCGCCCGGTCGGGCTGTTGGTGATTGATTGCCGATAAGACACGCTCGCGAGAATTCATCCAGACCCTCCAGATCGGTTGGTGCGCCCCGGCCTGCACGCCTGCCGGCTGCAGAAAGCGCCTGCCCTGATTATACCGGGAGAAGCCCGCCCGGCTTGACCCTCGGCCCGCTTGATTCCTAGGGCGATTGCATAAAAACATTCGTTCTATGCAAATAATGTCACCCACCCCTTGATCCCCGCCCTCAAGGGCGGGGAAAACAGAAAAGTTTGGTGTATTTGCGCGCTTTCGCGCGCAAATACACCATTAAAATAATTTTCTTCCCACATCGTAGGCGCAGACACTGTGCGTGCACCCGCAAATATTTATAATGCAATCGCCCTGAGTTAATTGCGCTTTCCCCGGGGTTGGCCGCACCGGGGTTTTCCTGAATGCCCGTATAATTTCCGTATCCTGTTTTCCACGAGGCGTTATGACTGCTTCTCCTAGCATCCAGGTGATCCGCACTGCTCGCGATAGCGGCGACTGGCTGACTGCCCGGACCCCCGCCGCTTGGACGGCGGAACCCTCGCCCGACCTGCCCGCCGTGCAGATCGATACCCGCGTGCGCTACCAGACCATCGAAGGCTTTGGCGGAGCCTTTACCGAAGCTGCGGCGGTCACTTTCGCGCAAATGAGCGCCGAGGCGCAGGCGGCCATCCTCAAGGCCTACTTCGACCCGCTGGAAGGCAACGCCTACAGCCTGTGCCGCACCCACATCAACAGCTGCGACTTTTCGCAGGGCAATTACGCCTACGATGAGGTGGAAGGCGACGCCGCCCTGGCCCACTTTTCCATCGAACACGACCGTCGCGCCCTCATCCCCCTGATCCGCGCCGCGATCCAGGCAGCCGGGGGCAGCCTCAAGCTGTTCGCCTCGCCCTGGAGCCCGCCGGCCTGGATGAAAACCAACGGCGAGATGAACCACGGCGGCAAGCTGCGCCCCGAATATCGCCCGGCCTGGGCGCGGTACTACACCCGGTTCATCCAGGCCTATGCCGCGGAGGGCATTCCCATCTGGGGGCTGACCGTGCAGAACGAGCCCGAAGCCACCCAGACCTGGGATTCGTGCACCTACACCGCCGAGGAAGAACGCGATTTTGTCCGCGATTATCTTGGCCCCGAACTGGCCGCCAGCCAACTGGGGCACGTACGCCTGATGGTCCACGACCACAACCGCGACCACCTCTTCCAGCGCGCAAAGGTGATCTACGACGACCCGCGAGCGGCGCAATACGTCTGGGGCGCAGGTTTTCACTGGTATGTCGGCGACAATTTTGATAACGTCCAGCGCCTGCACGACGCCTACCCCGACAAGCACCTGTTTTTCACCGAGGGCTGCCAGGAAGGCGGGCCGCACAAAGGCGAGTGGACCCTGGGCGAGCGCTACGGGCGGGCGCTGATCAACGACCTCAACCGATGGACGGAAGGCTGGGTGGATTGGAACTTGCTGCTAGACGAGCAAGGCGGGCCAAACCACGTCGGCAATTTCTGCTCGGCGCCGATCCTGGCCGACACCCACCAGGGCAGCCTGGCCGGCGTATCTCTGCAAAGCTCGTACGCCTACATCGGGCACTTCTCGCGCTTCATCCGCCCGGGCGCCGAGCGGGTACTGTGCGCGCCCAGCCACGACGACCTGGAATCCACCGCCTTCCGCAACCCGGATGGACGGATCGCGGTGGTGGTGATGAACCGCAGCGACCAGCGCCTGGCGTTCCACCTGCTGGCCCTGGGCCAGGCGGCCGCCTGCGAAGCCCCGGCGCATTCGATCAGCACCCTGCTTTTCAGCGAATAACCACCCGGCGGCTAAGCCAGGAACTCTTCGGCTTTCTCCACCAGCGCACGGCTGCCAATAAAAAGCGGCGTGCGCTGGTGAAGCGTCTCGGGGCGGATATCCAGCAGGCGCTGCCTGCCGTCGCTGCCGTAGCCGCCCGCCTGTTCGGCCAGGTAAGCCAGCGGGGCCGCTTCGTAGAGCAGGCGGATCTTGCCGTTGGGCTGGTTGTCGTCCGCCGGGTAGCCAAACACCCCGCCGGAGAGCAGGTTGCGGTGAAAATCGGCTACCAGTGAGCCGATATAGCGCTGCGACAGGCGCGGCTGGTCCTGCGCGCGCAGCCATTCCACGTAGGCCTGCACGCCGGGCTGCCAGGAGCTGTAGGAGCCATAATTGAAGCTGTAATAACTGGGCTCCTCGGGAAAAGTCATCTGCTCCTGGGTCAGCAGAAATTCCCCCAGCTCGGGGTCGAGGGTGAAACCGTGCACTCCCTGACCGGCGCTGTAGACAAACATGGTGCTGGTGCCGTAGAGAATATACCCCGCGGCCACCAGCTCGCTGCCCGGCCGCAGGCAATCGGCCAGCCGCCCGCGCCTGGCCGGGTCCAGCGCGCGGTAGATGCCAAAGATGGTGCCGATGCTGACATTGGCATCGATGTTGCTCGACCCGTCCAGCGGATCGTAAACCAGCACGTAATTGCCCTTAGCAAACTTTTCGGGGATGGGGATCCAATCTTCGCGCTCTTCGGAAACCATGGCGCATACCCGCCCGGTGTGGTCGTTGAGGTGGTAGATAATCTCATCGGCGTACACGTCCAGCTTGCGCTGGCGTTCGCCCTGCACGTTGGTGGCCCCGCCGTAGCCGAGGATATCCAACAGCCCGGCGCGGCGGGTCTGCGCGGCGATCATCTTTGCCGCCAGGGCCAGATCATAGAACAGGGTGGTCAGGTCGCCGCGCGCATATTCCGGCTGGTGGCTCAACAAAAAGCGTTCGATGGTAATGATTTCTTTGCTCATAACCGCCTCCAATCCAGCTATCCAAACATCCCTCGTCCGGCGCGCTCAGCGCAGCCGGCGGATGCCAACCTGCGCGGCGTAGCTTTCCAGTTCGGCGCGGGCGGGCAGATGCGCCCCAACCCGGGTAACCGCACTCACCGCGAAGGCAGTCGCCAGGCGCGCGCAGGCGGGCAGGTCCAGCCCCTGGGCAAACCCGGCGACCAGCCCGGCGACCATCGCGTCCCCGGCGCCCACCGTGCTGGCCACCTCCACCTCCGGCGGCTGCGCCAGCCAGGCGCTGTCCTTTTCCACCAGCAGCGCGCCGCGCCGGCCCATGGAAACCGCCACCCAGCGCGAGCCACCAGCCAACAGGCTTCTGGCCGCCTGCTCGATATCTTCCACCCCGCCCAACTCGCGTCCAATTAATTGCTGCAGCTCATCCATGTTAGGCTTGAGCAGGGTCGGCCCAGCCTCCGCCCCGCGCCGCAGGGCCGCCTGGCTGGTATCCAGGGCGGTATTCACCCCCGCATGGGCCAGGCGCCGGATCAAAAGGGCATAAAAATCATCCGGCAGCCCGAGGGGCAGCCGCCCTGAAAGCACAAACCAACCGTACTCGCCAGACGCCGCCAGCTGATCCACCGTTTCCAGCAGGCGCTCCACATCCTCCACGCGCGGCGAAAGACCGGGCATGTTCAGGTCGGTGGTAGTCTGGTTGGCCGGGTCGACAATTTTGATGCTGATGCGGTTCTGCCCGTCGACACGCACGAAGCGGTCGGTGATGTGCTTTTCGGCAAACAGGCGCTCAAAGATATCCGCGTTTTCGCGTCCTAAAAAGCCGCTCACCGCCACCTCGCAGCCGTAATCGGCCAGAAAGGAGGCCCCATTGACCCCCTTGCCGCCCGGATCATAGCGCATCGCCTCCCCGCGATTGACCGTGTCCAGGGTAAAGCGGCTGGCGGTGGCGGTCAGGTCAATGGCCGGGTTGAGGGTGAGGGTAGCAAATTTCATCGGCGGCGATCCATATCGACATGCTCTGGCTTTGATTGTACCCAATTTAGGCCGCATCCGGCGGTCACAGGGCGTGGAACTGCGGCCAGGCGAGGACAAACCCCTGTCTCTCGAGCAGCGCCTGGAAGGCCTCCAGGCGGCGGGGGTCCGAGCGCACCTGGTGCGGGGTGAGGCGCTGCTGCAGGCAAAAGGCAGCCAACAGCCCGGCGGCCTCGCCGATGTTCCATTCCACCGGGTGCAGGCGGTAGCAGCCGTTGGTGATGTGGGTCACGCCCAGGTTCTTGCAGGCCGGGATCAGGTTCTCCACCCGCACCGGCAGCAGCGCGCCCAGGGGGATCTGGAACGGCAGCGAGGAGATATCGATGTAATTATCGCCCGCGGTGCTGGGGTGCAGATCGATGCGGTAGCTGCCCACCCCCACGCTGTCGGTGAAGACCTCAGGCATCTTCCCGCCGCGCGCATCCGCGCCTACGTGGTTCTCGGTGACAGTAAACACCGCCCGGATGCGGCGCGACTCGCGGATGTAGGCCGCCTTGGCCAATCCATCGCGGGTGCCAACCATATCCGGCTGCAAGGATAGGCCCGGGTAGCCCTCCTGCCCGCCGGGGCGCGGGGCCTCAGTTTGCAGCCAATACAGCAAGCTGAGCGAAAGCTGGCGGGAGGCCTCCAGGTGGCGCTGCACTACTTCGTCCGGTTTGTCGATGATGTTCCCCAGCCAGTAGTCGTTCTGCGGCCAGTTCACCAGGGTCACTTCGCGCGGCACGGCCCCGGCCGGGTAATGCTCCTGGCAGAGGATGCGCCGGTAAAGCCAGATGGCGTCTGCTTCCGGGGTAGCCTCCTCCGGCAGCAAGGTACGGCGCAGCGGCTGGAGGGTGATCGGTTGGGTGCTTTCCCAACCCAGCAGGCGGCCCGGCCAGGCGGGGCGCAGCGCGGGGGTGTAGTCACGCCAGAAATCGTACTGCGCCGGACGCTGGATGGTCTGGCTGCCGCGCGGGTCGTAAGCCAGGGGGAAGCACCAGGTGAACGACTGCACGTTCTCCGGCTGGGCCGGACCCGAGACGGCGTGCGGTTCGCCCGTCTCGGCCTGGCACTCGGCCCCGCTGACGTACTCCACCCCGGCCAGGGGCAGCAGGTCGCCGAGTTCAGTCGCATCCAACACATAGCCGGCCGAGATGGTTTCCAGATCCCCGCTCAGCAGATCGCGTAGCGTCACCGCGCTGACCCGGTCGCCGTCGGTTTGCACTGAAACCGCTTTGTAATTGAGATGCACCTGCAGCCAACCCTGGCTGCGCGCATAGGCCATCATTCCTTCCAACACGGCCAGGGCCACGCGTGGTTCGTGGCACAGGCGTGAGACCCAGCCCTGGCCGGGATTGAAGTGCGGGTCCTGGGCCGGACCGGGCAGCAGGGGATAGTGGTCGCGGTAATATTGGCGCACACCCTGGCGGAACTGGCGGTAGCGCCGCGTGCATCCGGTTTCTTCGATCCAGGGGTGCTCGTCAGGCGGCACCGCCTGGCTGGTAAGCTGCCCGCCCACCCAATCGGTTTCCTCGGTCAAAATCACCTTCAGCCCCATCGATGCGGCGCTGAGCGCGGCCGCGCAGCCGCCGGTTCCGCCGCCCACAATCAAGACATCGCAGTGCAGTTCGCTCATTCCTCATCCTTCACGCTCAAGAATCCGGCCAACCGGCCGTGGATAAAGTGTAGCATCCTTGCGGTTTTTTGGACCAATCGGATGACTGAAATTAGCCGGCCGGTGGGCATACAATCTGGCAAACCCTACCGGAACAACGAAAGTAATCCACCAATTTGCGCCCCCTGTGAGCATATTTCAAGTTATGATTAACCATCATCCGCTTCGGCTGGTTGACAATTGCAAATCTTATCTTCGCTTTCGGGCTGTTCAATTTATTAACCAGGCCAATCATTTCAACTTAACATAGGATAGAACCATGAACCAGGTAAAACGCGTCCACAATTTTAATGCCGGCCCCTCCGCTCTGCCGATGCCGGTACTTGAAACCGCCCAGGCCGAGCTGCTGGATTACCAGGGCTGCGGTATGTCGGTGATGGAGATGAGCCACCGCTCCAAAGAATTCGAATCGATTATCCAGACCGCCGATGACGATCTGCGCGAATTATTGGGGATCCCCGCCAATTATAAAATCATGTTCCTGCAGGGCGGCGCCACCCTGCAGTTTGCCATGCTGCCGATGAACCTGCGCCCGGCCGGCGCCTCCGCCGACTACATCGTCACCGGTTCGTGGAGCCGCAGCGCCTTGAAAGAGGCCGGCAAGCTGGGCGCCGCGCGCGCCGCTTTCAGCAGCGAAGCCGAGAATTACAACCGCCTGCCCGCCGCCGGCGAGCTGCAATTTGACTCCAACGCCGCGTACGCACACTTCTGCCACAATGAGACCATCCACGGGGTCGAGTTCAAGAGCGAACCCACGCTGCCCGCCGGGGTGGAACTGGTCTGCGATATGTCTTCCGACTTCCTCAGCCAGCCGGTGGACGTATCTAAATACGGCCTGATCTACGCCGGCGCGCAGAAAAACGCCGGCCCCGCCGGGGTGGTGGTGGTGATCGTGCGCGAGGACCTGCTGCAGCGTGTGCCCGATAAGCTGCCGATCATGCTCGATTACAAACTGCTAGCCGAAAGCGGTTCACTGCACAACACCCCGCCCTGTTTCTCCATTTACATCACCGGCCTGGTGCTAAAATGGATCAAGAGCCTGGGCGGGCTGCCGGCCATCCACCAGATCAACCAGCAAAAAGCCGCGGTGGTCTACCAGGCCATCGACAACAGCGGCGGTTTTTACCACGGCCACGCCGCGGTGGGCGCGCGTTCGATGATGAACGTGCCCTTCCGCATGCCCAGCGAGGAATTGGAAGACCTGTTCGTCAAGGAATCCAAAAAGGCCGAGTTAATTGGTCTGAAAGGCCACCGCTCAGTGGGCGGCCTGCGCGCTTCGCTGTATAACGCGGTCACGCTCAAATCGGCCAATGTTTTGGCCGCCTTTATGCAAGATTTCCAGCGCCGTCACGGTTAATCCTATCCTTTAGAAACAGCGAGTGGGCTGTGCTTTGCGAACAGCCCACTCGCTGTTTATCGCCAGACGCGGCGCCTTCGCTTTCGAATCAATCGCGGGGGGCGGGGCGAATGAACAGCCAGGCGGTCACCAATGCCCCGGCCAGCAGGATCACCCCCGCGGCGATCCAGAACGGATTGCGCAGCACAAAATCGTTAGGGCTGGACGCCAGGGGCAGCACATTCCAGTCGAAAGCCGCCACGCTGTCGGGCACGCCCTTGCGGCGGATGATCACGTCCACTTTCCACGGCCCGGGCAAGCTGAAATAGCTGCCGCCCAGCCGGTAGCGGGCCGGGTCCACCTGGATGGCGTCGCCGCTCTGCGTGCCCAGGTCTTTGCCCTGGTAGGTGATGCGCAGGATCACCCGCAGGGTTTCCGCTGGGTCTGGTCTGCGGGTCGAAACCGCGATAACATCCGCCTGGTTCTGCCCGGGGTGGTTGGGACGCACTGAAAAAGTCACCAGCAGGTCGCCCACCTGCTTGCTGAGCGAGTCGGTCTGGGTGATGCCCGCGAATTGGTAGCCAATCCCGTTGGCCGGCGAGCTGGATGCCAGCGTACCGGCCAGGCCGACAACCAGGATCGCCAGGCAGGCCTCCACCGCCACGGTAACCGGCAAGCGGCGCGTATCCAGCAGCCGCCAGCCATCCGGCCGGCCCAGCAGCTTGCCAAGCGGGCGCGAAAGCGCCGGGTGCAAGGCCAAACTGTTGGCCATGCCAAATAACCCCACCAACAGCACCACCACCACCTTGCGCACCAACGTCTGCCCGTAAAAGGTGGAAAACAGCGCGTGGGAGCTGGCCACCAGGTCGGCGGTGTTGAACAGGCCGGTGGCCAGGGTCAGCCCCACCGCGGCAAAAGCATAGCGGCCAAAACCGCCCCAGATGGCATGGGCAAATTCCACCGCGCCCGGCTCGCGCCGCAGCAGCGGCAGCAAGACCCAGGCCAAACCTATGAGCCCGCCCACCCACAGGCTGGCTGCCAGATAATGCAGCCAGGTCGCCAGCATGGGCAGGTCGGGCGCATCCAGGCTGGCGGCATGCGAGGACAACGCCAGCGTCGCCAGGGGAGCCGCGGCCAGCAGCGCGCCCATGCCCCAGGCCAGGCGGCTGCCGTCTCGCGCCAACGGCTCGCGCGCGGCAGACAGGTAAACGATCACAGCGACCAGCACCACCTGGCGGAACAGCCAGAGCTGCCCCCATTGGGTCAGGGCAATCGTATCATCCAGGCCGGTCCAATCAAAACCGCCGGCCGCATCGATTGCGCCTGGCCCCCACTGCTGGATGGCCAATTGGCTCAACCCGGCCAGCACGCCCAGCAAAGCCAGCGCCAGCGCCCAACCTCCCGCGCGCCGCCGGGCAGCCTGATAATCGGCGCCCGAGCGCCCGGCCAACAGGGCCAGGGCAATCATCAGCACGCCGGATAATGCAAACAGGGTCAGATCGGTGATTATTCGCCCGGTGGCCAGCAGCGGTTCGGGAGCCCCGCTCGCGGCCGATTGTGCGCCTCCAGCGCCGACCTCGTCCGGGGTCTGACCGACGCCAAACACGAGCAGACCCTGGTTGGTGTGCCCATCCGAAATCGAAAGCACCTGCCAATCCAGGCTGTAAACCCCATCGCCCAGGATGGGCAGGTCCACCACCAGCAGCAGTGGGTTGCCGGTATCGGCGACAAGGGAAACGCCGGCGACTTCCTGGCCGTTGAGATCCAGCAGGCGCACGGTGGAAAAACGGGCCAGCACGGCCTCGCTGAACCACATGCGCACCTGGCGCGGCGGCTCGCTCAGAATGGCGTTATTGGGCGGGTCGGAACGCTCCAGCACCGCGTGCGCCTGGACCGGCGCCGCGGCGACAATCAGCGCAAACAGCATACCGGCCAGCCAGCCCAAACGCAACCATCGCAGGAATCCAATTCGCCGCATGGATTTATTCTATCCCGGTTTTCATTTGCCTATTTCTTTCCACGCAGGGCAAATATAACCACGACCGCACCCACCAGCAGGACTGCCAGGACGCCCCACATCCAGGTGGGAGCGCCGCTCTGCGCCTGGCCGGCCGGCTCCACCACCGCTGCCGCCTCCTCCTCGGGGGGTTCGGTGGGCACGCTGACATTGCCCACGCCAAAATGGTAAGATCCGCTGCTCTCATCCCCATCGGTCAATACAATCGTCCAATTCACCTGGTAAACACCCTCGGCCAACGCCGGCAGCGCCGCGCGCAGGGTGGCGTGTTGGGCATCGTTCAAATCCACCCCGCCGCCGGTGATGGCGAGCGCGGCCCCGGAGGCATCCAGCACCTGCAGGCTGCTGCCCTGTTCTTCCAGCTCTTCCGGAAAAACCAGCACCACCTCCGCCGGCAGATCACTCAGGACTGCCCCCGCGGCCGGCTGGCTGGTCTCAGGTTCTACTTCATGCGCCTGCACCCGCAGGCTGTGGCTGAACGCAAACAAAAATGCGGCGCATAATGAGACAAAAAACCATAATTTTTTGGATTTCATCCGGTCCTCCCTGGGTACCGTCAAAAAGCTCGCGGAGATGATAACAGGCCCTACTTCCCTGGTTCGACCCACTGCCTAACGCATAAGAGTCCGGCCTGGCCGCCTGCGTTGCTGATCATCCAGAGGATTTCGATAACCCCTTTCATTTGGCAGCGAATTGATACAGTGCACAGCTTTCTGAATATTTTTATCATAAAATTTATCCGATATTCGCTTCAAAATCGTTGCAAGAATGAGGCGGGAATGGGAGCTGGCGCCCTGCGCCGTGATCGGGGGCGGGTTCGTCCGGTTTCACCGTATAATTTACTCGACAACCTTTTATCCCCGGCAATCGATCCCGTCTCTTCGCAGTTTGGCGTAAAGGAGAACATCTGATGACATCCAGACCAACCGATCCTGCTCACCCCCAGACCATCCCCCTCTGGGCGGAGGGCGAAATTGACACCACCGGCTGGGATATGCCGGAGGAAATTTGTATTCACTCCCCTGGCCTCAAGGTCATCCGCAACGTCAGCCGGCCCAGCCTGACGGCTTACCTGCCGGACCCGGCCGTGGCCACCGGCACAGCGGTGATCGTTTGCCCCGGTGGGGCCTATCACTTCCTGGCCTTCGAACACGAAGGCACACAGGTGGCCGCCTGGCTCAACGCCCACGGCATCGCCGCCTTTATGCTCAAGTACCGCCTGGTCCAAACCGGCAGCGACTTCCCCCAAATCGTGGATGCGCGCCTCAACGATCCTAAGGCAATGGCCGAGCTGGTGGAGCCGGTCTACCCCCTGATCACCGCCGACGGCTGCCAGGCGGTGCACCTGGTGCGCTCGCGGGCCGCCGAATGGGGCCTGGCGCCCGACCGGATCGGTATGCTGGGCTTTTCCGCCGGTGGGATGGCCACCTTGAGCACGGCCCTGCATTATGACCCGTCCAGTCGCCCGGATTTCGCCGCCCCGATTTACAGCGCGCCCCCCTTGCCCGGTCCCATCCCGGCCGATGCCCCGCCGCTCTTCCTGCTGTGCGCCGCCGACGACGATATGGCCTCGGCGGTGAGCACCCGCGTGTATGCCGAATGGCGGGCAGCCGGCCGGCCGGTGGAATTGCACATCTACGCCCAGGGTGGCCACGGTTTCGGCATGCACCGGCAGGGCCTGCCCTCGGATAACTGGATTGAGCTGTTTGCCGCCTGGCTGAAGGCGCAGGGTTTTCTCCCCGAGCAGTCCTAAGGCAGGGCAGTCTCTATCCCTGGCGCCACGAAAAAGCGGCCGGCTGAGATTTAATACCTCACCCAGTCGCTTTTCTGGTTTTTAGCGATCAATCCGTGGGCTTTCGTTGGGTTGCGCTTCGATACAGAAAGGTCAGCGCTCCTGGCTCAATCGCTCCACCCAACCTACGAAGGATCGGATCTCCAACCTACCGGTCACCTCTTTGTCTGTTACCAGAGATGATTGTGAATCCCATTGTAGATAATCACTACTATAAAAAAAAGACCCAGTACGATCGAAAAAATCCCCGCGACTATGTCAGCCCAGTCATGAACCGTGGCGCCTTTGCCTTCATGTACATGGATTTTGAAGGTATATCTTTCAACGCCAACCGACCATCCTCGTATTTCGAACCGTGAAAACATGCCTGATCACCAGGATGCCGAAAAGGATGGGTAAGATAGAGACGAAAACCATGACTATCATGGTATGGATTGCCATCAGTAGATGATCTACCTATTTGTCGGACCGGTTATCCCGATAAATTTTCCGGCAAATTATTCGGGCAGCGCCGCAGGTTCGGGGAGGCTCTCAACCGCCGGGCCGGCCAACCAGGCCTCAACCCGACCCGAGCGCATGATCAGCACCACGGCCAAAATCGCCCCGATGAGCACATAGCCCTCTGCGAACCACATGCCGTTATTTAACTGGGTGATCATCACCGCGCCGAAGTTCAAAACGGTATGCGCCAGCAGCGCAAAGAAATAAAAACGCACTTTGCCGTAGCGCACCGCATAATACACCAGCAGCGACATGCCAATGTGGGCCAGAATGGTCAGAGCGCGCTCGATCCCGGCCACCGCGAAGGTCGACGGCGGGATGTTGACCAATTGCGCGCGGACCATATCGGCGCTGCTGCCCAGCGAGGGAGCCACGTTTTGGTCGAAGGTGCCCGCGTTGATCATCAAACTGATGACGATATTATTGATAAAGGTCAAACCGATCAGGTAGATCGCCTCAAAGCCGCCGTGCCCTACGCCGTAAGCCAGTGCATTTTTGGTCTCGAGCTGTTTTCTCAGCAAAAAACGGAAAGCCAGGTAGCGGCCGGTTTCTTCGAACAACCCGGCGGTAAAACTGAGAAAGACCACCAGCACCACGAAGTTGGAAGCCATGGCCTGGTACCAGGGCATCTGTGAGCTCATCTGCAGCAGGGGGATGCGAACCAATACCTGGGACACCAGAAACACCAGTGCGCCCACCAGCACAGCGAGAATGGAGGCCTTCTTCTTGACACACAGGTAAATGGCCAGACCGATCGGCATCCCAAAGGACACCAGCAAGGTAAACCCCATAAAGAGTAATGATGCATTGCTAACCATGACTTGCTCCTTCAAACGGGTATTAAATCACACCGGAAGTACGGCGCTTCCCAGGCTCAGCTTAATCATACATGAAAACCCGCAAAGGACAGACACGACTGTTTACAAAGTCCCATGGCATATCCGGGGTTTGGAGGCGCAGGGCAGCCGCGGGTGTGGAGGCGAGAGTCGTCCGCATACCTGGTGTTTGGCCAGGCAAAGACAGGTATGGCTTTCTCAAGAAAACTTGACAAATGCAAATTTGAAACCATTCTCCTCCGGCTACAAAGTTTATAGAGGGAGTTTGAGGGTGCAGACGCCGTAATACGGCGTCTGCACCCTCAAATCTTTATTTTCCCCGCCCCGTTTCGGGGCGGGGCTTGTCTGACAATTTCTTGAGAACCCCATGCAAAGACAGGCGAAACACCTGGGGATTTCTTCATGCTGAAGGTATAATAGGTTGTTGGGCCATTTGTTAATATAAATTCTGCTGGCAGCCAATAGTTTCACCGGATTCACCCCTGTCGATCGCCGCCGAGCATAGGCGGCAATCCATTGTTTTGCCCGCCTTGACCAGGAGATAGCCTCCGGCCAGCGCCTGATATTAAATTTGTCTTACAGGAACCAGAATGAGCGCACTTTCACCTGCCGTCATCACCTCTCGCCTGGCCGGAGCGCCGCGCGAGCTCAAGCTGTTCGCGATTGCTTCCCTGTCTATGGGGGCCGCATACAGCATCATGGACTCGACCTTCAACAATTTTCTCAATGACCGCTTTGCCCTGACCGGCTTTCAGCGTTCGTTCCTCGAGTTGCCCCGCGAGCTGCCGGGGCTGATGGTGGTCTTCATCACCGCCGCCTTGTGGTTCCTGTGCAGCCGCCGCCTGGGAGCGGTGGCGCTGGTCGCCGGGGTGGTTGGCACCCTGCTGATCGGCTTCGTCTCCAGCAGTTATGCCCTGATGGTTATCTGGCTGTTCATTTACAGCCTGGGACAGCACATTTTTATGCCGGTCGCCGCCACCATCGGCATGGAGCTGGCCGCCGAAGGCAAAACCGGGCGCCGCCTGGGGCAGCTCAACGCCATCCGCAACCTGGCCGCCATCTTTGGCAGCTTTGTGGTTTTTGTCGGCTTTAAATACCTTGGGTTCAAATTCAACCACACCTTCATCCTGATCGCGATCGGTTTGGGCATCGCCGGGCTGTTGATGTTTACCATGAAGCGCCAGACCACCCAACCCGGCAAAACCTTCCTCAAAATGCACAAAGAATACCGCCTGTATTACCTGCTGGCGGTATTATACGGTTCACGCAAGCAGTTGTTCATCACCTTTGCCCCCTGGGTGCTGGTGACCGTTTTTCGCCAGCCCACCCAGCTGCTGGCCACCTGCTGTTCATCGGCGGGGTCATCGGCATCCTTTTCCAGCCCCTGCTGGGTTGGATGATCGACCACTTTGGCGAGCGCGTCGTGCTGGCCTCTGAGGCCGTGCTGCTGGTGTTCGTCTGCTTTGGCTACGGCTTCTCACGCTCCTGGTTCGCGGAGAGCACCGCATTCCTGGTCGTTTGCGGCTGCTTCCTCCTCGACCAGATGCTGATGTCGGTCGGCATGGCCCGCTCCACTTATATGAAAAAGATCGCCCTCCAGCCATCTGACGTGCAGCCCGCCCTGACCCTGGCGGTGACTATCGACCACGTCTTCTCGATCTCGGTGGCCCTGCTGGGTGGGCTGATCTGGAATGTATTTGGCTTCCAATACGTATTCCTGATGGGCACCGTCATTGCGCTGATCAACCTGGTGGTAGCCCTGCAGGTGCGCCTGCCGAAACCCGCGGCCGGGCCGGAGCTGTCCATCCCCGGCTAGGCAGCCAATCCCTCTTGATAGTATCTATCTGCCAGGCGGTTTCATCCCGCCTGGCTTTTTTTAATCGGAAGGTGATTGGATGGGCCAGGGTTGGAAAACACACACCCGGTTGCGGCCCTCGGCCTTGGCCCGGTAGAGAGCCTGATCCGCCCAATCCAACATTTTATCCAGGTCAAAATCCTCGCAAGCGCCGGAGCAAGAAATCCCCAGGCTGATCGTCACCGGCGCAATACCGCGATCTACCGGCAGGGCCAGCCCTTCCACCTGCGCGCGCAGGCGTTCGGCGATCACCATAGCGGTGGGCGTATCCGCCTCCGGCAGCACTACCAGAAATTCCTCGCCGCCGTACCGCCCAAAAATGTCCTGGCTGCGCAAGACAGACTGGCAGCGCTCAGCCATTGACTGCAGCACCTGGTCGCCCATTTGGTGCCCGCAGGTATCGTTGACCGTCTTGAAATGGTCGACGTCGATCAGGATCAGGGCAAGCTCTCGCCCGGTTTCACGCGCGCGCTCGATTTCCTCGCCCGCGCGGAAGATCACGTGGCGGCGGTTGTACACCTGGGTGAGTGAATCAGTGATCGCCAGGTAATTCAACTTTTCCTCGATGTGTTTCCGGTCGCGAATATCGCGCAGAATCATCAGGTATACGGCCGCCCGGCCCCGCGGGTTATTCAATAACGTAATTTGCAGCTCATAGATCCCCTCAAAATCCGCGCGCTGGATGAGCACTTCCGTTTTCAGCGAACCCCCGGACGGCACCCCGGCAAACTGGTCCTGGGTAAAAGGCCGGATAGAAAGAATGCTGCGCCCCAGCGATTTGATTTCCTGAATGCCCAGGATCCTCTCGGCGGCCGGGTTCACATCGATGATGCACAGCCGGTAGTCGGCGACCAGCACGCCTTCCTGCATGTGCTCCACCAGGAAATCGCGGGCCGCCGGCAGCACCTCAAACAAGTGATAGCGAAAAAGCGCCCAGGCGATGACCAGGTTGCTGAAGCCAAAGGTGATCGGAGTGATATCGTGCAGCCTGGCTGCCACCAGCCCAAGGGCAGTGACCACAGTCGTCACCCACGGGATGAGGATGCCAACCAGCACGACGCCAATCTGCAGGCGGTAAAGCTGTTCGGCGCGCAAGTAGCGTGGAAACAGCACCAGGATCATCAGCACCAGCAGGCTGTAGGCAAAGATGGTGTAAAAAGCAAAACCGGGACCGTCTGGGAAGGCCAGCCGCGAAAACGGGTCGCCTGCCACCAGCCCCACCGGCCCGCGAAACAAATGGTGCAGACCGTCGGTCCAGATGAACGCTAAGAGGAGCAGGGCCGGCAGAGCAAACAACTTCCAGGACACCCGCGACCAGATCGAGGTCTCATCCCGGTCGTATTCCAGGGCAAAACCCAGCACGGCGAGCGGCACGCCAATCGCCCCGAAGAATTGGATGTTATTCCACAATAATTTTCCGCCGAGATCCGTCGAAAGCAGTTGGAAGACGTATCCCACCGTCCAGATGACCTCACAAAAGGCTACCCCGGCAAACAGCAGCGCGCCCGGCACCGATCGTCGCCGGGCGGCAAGGATGCCCATCCACATGGAGATCAGTGCGGAAAGAATATAAGGGGTGAGAATGAACACAGCTTGAAAGGACATCAATGAGCCTGGAGACAGGAAGAAGGCGATGGCAGGTGGATGCCAGGGGTTACCGGCCGGCGCTGGTGAGGATAAGAATATGGGTGATTAATACTTTATGCAATTATTCCACGGAATAGGGGAGAAGAAATTACAAAAAGCTATCACTCTATTCGCGCCTTTCCAAACTAACCGGGCGGCGCTGGAGATCGGGGCCGGGAGGAAAGAAAAATCACCCTCCCGATTTTGCGGAGTTATGCTATCATCTTTATGAAAATAAGATTAATCGCGCGGCCGACATCAACCAGCCAAAGAGGTGGGGATCCTTATTTTGGGAGGTAGTATGTTTCGACGTCCGTATCTATCCGCTCCATTTTTTGTATTGTCCCCCCGGCTGCTCCTGCTGGGGATTGCCTTGCTAACCCTGGCTACCCTGGGGGCCAGCGCGCCACCGGATAAATCTCCACCTGGCAGCTCGCCCTCGGCGGTATCGCCCCAGGCATTAGACAAGAGAACTTTTTTGCCGGTCATCACCGGCGGCCAGGGAGCTGCACCCGGCTCGTACGTGCTGGTGGGCTGGAATGACCTGGGGATGCACTGCTACAATTACAGCTTCAAAGACCTGGTGATCCTGCCGCCTTACAACAACCTGTGGGCGCAGGTGATCAAACGCGGCGACCCACCGCAGATCGTCACCAGCGGCATCCGCGTGGAGTATTCCTTCCCCGGCAACACCACCTCGGTCGGGAAAACCGATTTCTGGCAGTATGCCGACCAGCTCTTTGGCCCGCCGCTGGCCAATGATGTCGGCCTCAAAGGTAAAGGCCTGACGGGCACAATGGACCCGAACGCCGGCTATTTTGTGGCCGAAGGCATCCCGCTGACCGAGTATTCCGACAGCGCCCCGACCACCCGCGACCCCTATCAGCTGGCCTCTCTGGTCGCCAAAGATATCGCCACCGGGGCCCAACTGGCGACGCTCAGCGTGGTCGCACCCGTTTCCAGCGAGATGCACTGCGATAACTGCCACAAGTCCACCGCCAGCCTGACCACTGAAACGAGAATCCTGAACCTCCACGATAACGAAGAGGGCACCCACCTGGCCGCCAACCGCCCGGTGCTGTGCGCTAACTGCCACGCCGACCCTATTCTGGGGTTGCCCGGCTCCGGTGAAGCGCCCAGCCTGTCGCGGGCCATCCACCGTAAACACACAGGGATCAGCCCCGACACGCTGGACGGCTGTTACAACTGCCACCCCGGACCCACCACCCTCTGCCTGCGGGACGTCATGTCGCAAACCGTGACCTCATCCATCGACCCCAGCCGCAAGATGAACTGCATCGACTGCCACGGCGGGATGAGCCAGGTGGCGCAGAACCCCAACCCATGGTTTAATGAACCGCGCTGCGACACCTGTCACCAGCCCACCGCCACCCACCAGTACAACCAGGACCAGGCACTCTTCCGCCTCTCTAAGGGGCACGGCGGGCTGTACTGCGAGGCCTGTCACGACAGCACGCACGCCATCGCTACCAGCCGCGAGAGCAAAGACGCGATCAAATTCATCCAACTGCAGGGCACAAGCGGCACGCTGTCCAAATGCACCGTCTGCCACCTGACCCAGCCCACCGGCGCGGGACCGCACTCCAAGTAAACCTGCCGAGACCGCTCCTAAAGAGAATGCCCGGAGAGAGTTTCTCTCCGGGCATTCTGTCAGGTCAGCCGGTACTCATTCACTTATAGGTCACCTCCCGAAGAGGGTGTCGTCGAAGGCGCGCTATTGTTCTGATTATCCTTGGGCAGCCAACCGCCGCCAGGCCCACCGGGCCGGCCGTGCGGCCCACGCCCGCCGAAACCTTCGAATCCGCCAAAACCGCCAAAACCTTTCGTACCGGCCGCGTTCATATGGCTGAGAATCTGGTCTGCCTGGCTTTGAGTGATGACGCCGCTCTTGACCGCCTGGTTGACCGCGGCTTCAAAGGCAGACTGCATGGCCGTCTGGAAATCGGAGTTGCCGAAGAGCGCGCTGCGCCCCAGGGCCAGGTCGGCCTGTTCCTGGGTCATATCGCCGTTGGCGACCGCGGTATTGATCCGCGTGGTGAAGGCCTGGGTATACGCCGCCTGCAGTTTATCCACACTGATCCCCAGCGCGTCGGCCAATAAGGCGTCATAATCGATTGCACCGCCGCCAAAACCGCGCGGGCCAAGCATACGGCGCCCACGGGCCGCCAGGGCATCGGCCTGGGCCTGGGTGAGCAAGCCCTGGTCAACGGCCTGTTTCAACGCGGCGGTATCCGCGGTGGTATAGGCTGCCTGGAGGGTTTCGAGGCTGACGCCCAGCGCATCGGCCAGCTCCTGATCGCTGAACCCGCCGCGCGCACCGTGGGCGAGCATGGTGTAGCTGCGCGCCGCGGGAGCAGCCGCGTTTACTACCCGGTACCCCACGACCCCGATGAGCACTGCCACCGCCAAAAGGCTGACGGCCGCGATCGGGATGATTTTCTTAAACTTCATAACGGTTCTCCTTTGAAAGAAACTGGTAATGGTTGGCTAAAGTAGAGCCGATATGAGCATAGCAAGCATCTATTTAAAAATGGTTCAGGATTGATATAAATTTGGTTAGAAATAGCCGGAATCACGGGGTAAACGACCTCAGGGCAATCGCATCTAAATTGCCAGATGCGTTTTCTACCCTTTTCCACTCCCCCCGGCCCCCTCTCCGCGGCAAAAAAAACGCCGCGAAGAGGGGGAGAAAATATTTTTCTCCGAGAAGACTGTATCTGGCGGCACATAAGTGCCGCCAGATACAGTCTTCTCGGACTCTTTTTGAAGTCCCCGCCCTCGAGGGCGGGGATTTAGGGGTGGGTGACAACTATTTTATAGAAAAACTGTTTTGATGCGATTGCCCTATAAACAACCTGCCTCCATCCCCAAGGATGGCCGGGATGCTCTATAATTATCTTTGACATTATCCAGGAGGATTTGATGAACCCTGAACCAGCCATTCGTTTTTCGGTGATTGGCATCAATCACAACCATATTTACAGCCAGGCCAACCTGATGCTGCGCGCCGGGGCCGAATTTGTGTCTTTCTACGCCCCGGAAGCGGAGTTGGCCGCACCTTTTGCCAACTCCTTCCCCCAGGCGCGCCGCGCCGCAAGCCAGGAAGAAATTCTGGAGGACGAAAGCATCCAGCTGGTGGTCAGCGCGGGCATCCCCTGCGAGCGCGCCCCGCTCGGGCTGCGCGTGATGCAGCACGGCAAGGATTATATGTCGGATAAGCCGGGGTTCACCAGCCTGGAGCAGCTCTCCGCAGCGCGCCAGGTGCAGGCGGAAACCGGGCGCATATATTCGATCTGCTTCAGCGAGCGTTTTGAAGTGCGCACCGCGGTCAAAGCGGCCGAGTTAATTCGCGCTGGAGCGATTGGCCGCGTGGTGCAGACGGTGGGGCTCGGGCCACACCGCATCGGCGTGACCGGCCGCCCGGATTGGTTTTTCGTAAAGGAAAAATACGGCGGCATCCTGGTCGATATCGCTTCCCACCAGGCCGACCAGTTCCTATTCTACACCGGCTCAACCCGCGCTGAGGTCGTCTCGGCTCAGGTAGCCAACTATAAATACCCACAATTCCCCGAGTTGGAAGACTTCGGCGAGGTCCTCTTCCGCGGTGACGGCGGGACGGGGTATTTGCGCGTGGATTGGTATACCCCCGACGGGCTGCCGGTGTGGGGCGATGGCCGCCTGACCATTCTGGGCACCGAGGGCTACATGGAGCTGCGCAAATACGTGGATATCAGCGGCCGGGTTGGCGGAGAGCACCTATTCCTGGTCGACCACAAAGGCATACAGTACATCGATTGCAAAGACGGCGACCTGCCCTACGGCCGCCAACTAATCGCCGACATCCGCCAGCGCACCGAAACCGCCATGCCTCAGGCGCATTGTTTCCTGGCATCTGAGCTGGCCCTGAGCGCCGAAGCCAAAGCCGTGCGCCTGGGCAACCTGGCGTCCGCCGGCTGATCTTTGGCTCGCACCAACTTATGGTACACACCAAACCGGCGAGCAGTGCTCGCCGGTTTGGTGTGCTTTATGACAGGTACGTCCTGGCCGGTTACTGCCGGAGGATATCGATGGCGCCCGAAAGAGTCAGCTCGCCGGCGCGGTGGCATTTGACAAAATGGCCGGGGGTGATTTCTTCCAGGGCCGGTTCCTGCGTTTTGCAAATATCCACGCAGTAAGAACAGCGCGGGTGGAAATAGCAACCGCTGGGCGGGTTGGCCGGATTGGCCACTTCGCCGGTGAGTAAAACCCGTTTTTCGCGTTTACGCGGGTTGGGCAACGGGATGGCCGACATCAACGCTTCGGTGTAGGGGTGCTTGGGCGAAACATACAGCTCGCGGGTCGGCGCCATTTCAACCATCTTGCCCACGTACATCACTGCCACCCGGTCGCTGATGTGAGCCACAACCGACAGGTCGTGGGCCACGAAGAGGTAGGTCAGCCCCAGGTCGGCCTGCAAATCCTGCAGCAGATTGAGGATCTGGGCCTGGACCGACACATCCAGCGCCGATACCGGCTCATCGCAGACGATAAACTTGGGGTTCGGCGCCAGGGCGCGCGCCAGGCCAATGCGCTGGCGCTGTCCACCGCTGAAGGCGTGCGGGTAGCGGCGCATATATTCGGGGCGCAGCCCCACGCGGCGCAGCATCTCGGCCACGCGGTCTTCCAGTTCGCTGCCGTGGGCAAGATTCATCGAGCGCAGCGGCGCGCCGACGATATCCAGCAGAGTCATGCGCGGGTTCAGCGAGGCGTAGGGATCCTGGAAAATCATGCGCATGTTGCGGCGCACCTGGATAAGCTCTTCATGCTCCAGTTTGGCCACATCCACCTTACCCACATGGGGGTCGCGGAATAGCACCTGGCCGCTGGAGGGCGGGATGGCCTTGAGCAGCGAACGGCCGGCGGTGGTTTTTCCACAGCCGCTTTCGCCTACCAGCCCCAGCGTTTCACCTTCGTTGATATAAAAATTAAGATCGTCAACCGCTTTGACGTAACCAACAACTCGTTTGAAAAAGCCGCGCCGGATGGGGAAATACTTCTTTAGCTCAATAACCTCCAGCAGGGGCTCTTTTTGGATTGCTGCATCAGACATATGGTTGCATCCTCTCTGAATGACGGGTTACCCGGTCTGGATTCTTGGGCTAAGCATACAGGTGGCAGCGCACCAGGTGGTTCGCTTCCGGCTCAAACATGGGCGGATCGACCTGGTCGCACACACCTTCGATAACTTTGGGACAGCGCGGATGGAACGGGCAGCCCTTCAAGCGCGAATAGGGATCAGGGACCATACCCTTGATCACATTCAGACGCTTGCGTTCGGTCTTGTAGACTGCATCGCCCAACTGCGGGATGGCCTGGAGCAGCCCCTGGGTATAGGGGTGCAACGGATTATAGAAAACGGTATTGACGTCGGTTTGCTCTACCACCCGGCCCATATACATCACCGCCACCCGGTCGGCCATTTCGGCAATCACCCCCAGGTTGTGGGTGATATACATGATCGCCATGCCGAACTCTTGCTGCAGCTCTTTCATCAGGTTGAGGATCTGCGCTTCGGTGGTCACATCCAAAGCCGTGGTGGGTTCATCGGCGATCAACAGGTTGGGCCGGCAGCTCAACGCCATGGCAATCACCGCGCGCTGGCGCATCCCGCCGCTCAACTGGAAGGGAAAATCATCCACCACGCGTTCCGGGTTGGCCATGCGCACCCGCGCGAGCATCTCGATAGCCTGCTTGCGGGCCTCTTCCTTGCTCACCTTCTGGTGCAGCACGATCGCTTCGATGATCTGCTGGCCCACCGTACGAACCGGGCTCATCGCCGTCATCGGCTCCTGGAACACCATCGAGATGTAGTTGCCGCGGATATTGCGGATTTCGTTGCCCTTGGGGTCCAGTTTGGTCAGGTTGACAATCTCGGCCTGGGCCGAAGGGCTGTCCTTGGGGATGCGATAGAACTGGATGTCGCCGCCCACGATCTTGCCGGGCGGGGGCACCAGCCTGAGCATGGAGTAGGCCGAAATGCTCTTGCCGCAGCCCGATTCGCCCACAATCCCCAGCGTCTCGCCGCGGTGCATGGTCAGGTTGACCCCGTCTACGGCGTGGACAACTCCCTCGGCCAGGTAGAAGTAAGTTTGCAGGTCCTTGATCTCAAGGAGAACGTTCTGGTCCTTGTCTGATTTCGTTGCATCTGGCATGGGTCACCTGTTAATTCACGTAGGGGTCGGCCGCGTCGCGCATGCCGTCGCCGAGGAAGTTGAACATCAGCACGGCCACCACGACAAAAGCGCACGGCCAGAGCAGCCAGGGCAGCAGGGCCACCGCCTGCAGGCTTTGGGTGTCTTGCAGCATCACCCCCCAACTGATCGTGGGTGCGCGCAGACCAATGCCCAGGAAACTGAGGGAGGTCTCGCCCAGGATCATACCGGGGATCGAGATGGTCAGCGAGACGATGATGTAGCTGGCAAAACCGGGCAGCATATAGCGGGTGATGATACTCCACTCGCTTTCGCCATCCAGTTTGGCCGCCATCACATAGTCTTCCTCGCGCATGGACAGCATCTTACCGCGCACCACGCGCGCCAGGCTGGTCCAACCAAAGATGGAGAGGATGATGGTGACGAAGAAATAGGTCTGCAGCTGCGGCCAGTCCTGCGGCAGAGCCGCGGCCAGCGACATCCACAAGGGGATCTGCGGCAGGGAGACCAGCACATCGATGATGCGCATGATCACTTCGTCCAGCAAGCCGCCGAAGAAACCTGCCAGGCCGCCCAATGCGAGGCCGAAGACGAAAGACATGACCACGCCGATCAGGCCGACCGTCAATGAAATCCGGCTGCCAAAGATCACCCTCGTAAGTACGTCCCGGCCAAGGCTGTCACTGCCCAGCAAGAACGTCGGGGTGATGTCTTTGCCTGAGGAGGTATTCCCGAACAGGTGAACATCCCAGGTGATCAGACCCCACATTTTGTACTCGTCGCCCTTAACGAACAACTTGATCGGATAGACACGGTTAGGGTCTTCAGCGTACATTGGGCGCAGGGTCACCGGGTCGCGCGCCATGGCGGTGCCGTAGACAAATGGGCCACGGAAGGCGCCAGTGGTATCGAAAAGGCGCAAATTGACGGGCGGCATGGCGGTGAATTCTTTCTGGCGATGCAGAGGATCATAGGGGGTCACGAACTCGGCAAAAATAGCCAGAATATAGAAAACCGCCAGCACGATCATGGCAAAGCGGGCTAATTTATGCCGGCGAAATTTCCACCAGACCAACTGCCACTGACCGGCGCGGTAGAAAGTCTCATCCTTGGTGTCAATGGTTTTGCTCCGTCGCCCTTGGGCGGGATGACTGCCCTCTAAAGGAGGTGCGGTTGTTTCGCTCATTATGCCTCCAAACCGCCAAAGCGGATGCGCGGGTCGATCACCGCCAGCAGCAAATCCGACAACAGGCTGCCAACGGCGGTCAGCGCGCCCACGATCAGGATGTAGGCGCCCGCGGTGTACATATCCTGGGTCATCAGCGCGCGCCATAACATCGGGCCGGCCGTGTCCAGGTTGAGCACGATCTCCACCACAGTGCCGCCCGAGAAAAACCACACCAGCAGCCATCCGAAGGTGCTGACAATCGGGTTGATGGCAATCCGCACCGGGTACAGCAGCAGCACCTTGAGTTCCGAAAGGCCCTTGGCCCGCGCCACGGTCACGTACTGCTTGCGCAGCTCATCCAGCATGGTCGCGCGCAAGGTACGGATGAGATTGGCCGTGCCGCCAATCGCCAGAATGACCACCGGGAGCCAGATATGCTGCAGAAAGTCTTTCAACTTGTCCCAGCTCCACGGCGCCAACTCCATGCCTTGCGAGAATAGGCCCCCCACCTTGATCCCAAAATGGGTGAAGGTAATATACATCAGCACCAGGGCCAGGAGGAACCCCGGCACGGCCAGGCCAATAAAGCCGATAAAGGTGAAAAAGTAGTCTAAGAAAGAATACTGTTTCACCGCCACCAGGATGCCCACCGGTATGGCAAAGCCCCAGCACACCACGAAGGCCAGGAAAGAGATAAAGAAGGTCATTCCCATGCGGGAACCGATGATGTCATTGACCGGTTTAGCAAACGCGAAGGAGTAACCGAAATCACCCTTCGTGACTATATTCGTGATCCATTTAAAGTATTGGGTGGTCATCGGCTGGTCGAGGCCGTACATCTTGTTCAAGCGCTCGACTTCAGCATCATCAACTGTCAGGCCGGTTGCCTTCAGGCGGTTGATCCGTTCGGTCAAGAAATCGCCCGGGGGGAGCTGGATGATGACAAACGCCAGCACCGAGATAATCAGCATCTGCGGGATCATCCGCAGCAGGCGCATAAGGATGTAATTGAGCATTGGAGTTCACCTCCGTCACTGTTTGAGAGTCCGGTAAAATCGGTATTCAAATGCACTACCGGACGTAGGCCTAAAAGGCCTACATCCGGTAGTTTTCGTGACTCAACAGGTGTTACGCACGCACTCCGCCCTCATAGAAGAAGGCTTCGGGGTGGTAGGTGGAGAGGCCGTAGGAGTCCCAACCAATGTAGGTTTTGGCTTTCGGCAGGTTGCGAAGATTCTTGTTGAACAGCAGAGGAGCAGGGCATTCAAGAACCAGGCCGACTTCCAGAGGATTGTCCTTGAGGTAGTCAAAAATTGTCTGACCCAGTCTGACACGCTCGGCCTCATCGACCACAGCGGTCATCTGATCGAAGGTATTGAGCATGGTCTTAACATCTTCCGGCGGTTCCACCAGGCCCTCAACGGTCTTATCGGCCGCCAGGTACCACTGGCCCCACTTGGGCGAAGGACCGGCCTGGCCGCCGTCAGAGGTGGGGATGAACCACTGCGGCTCGATGTGCAGAAGCATGTCGGTGCAGCGGTCGGCGTGCCACACGGTCACCTGGACCTGGCCATTGCGCTTGCGCTCGACGAGCAGGGAGTCCTGGATTTCCTTGGAGGTGGCATCAATGCCCACCTCGCGCCAGTAGGCTACGATCATTTCGCACATCTTGGGGACAGCCGGACCCACGCGGATACCGGAGTGCTCCAGATTGTAGGTCAGTTTGGAGCCGTCTTTGCGGGTGCGCATGCCATCCGCGCCCTTGACAAGACCCATCTCATCCAGCAGGGCATTGGCGGCATCCACATCGTAATCCGCCCAGGCCGTACCGTATTCCGGCTTGAAATACTTGGAAGCCGGCATCGGGCACATGGCGCCCATGCGGGCGGTGCCAAAGAAGATAACCTGGTTGATCTCTTCGCGGTCGATGGACAGCGAAAGCGCCTTCGTAAAACGATAATCCTGCACGATCTCGGCCAGGCCATCATCCGGCGTGCCGTCTTCGTTGTAGGGGGTGTGGTTCGGGAAGACGGTCACGCGGTCGCCCATCGAGGAGATGTAGTCGCCGACCACGTAATTGGCCTTGGGCTCGTTATCCTTATAGAAGGGGTACTCCATCATGGTCACTTCGTGCTGGCCAACGATGTCGAGCTCGCTCTGGGCAATCTTGAGCTTGGTCACCTCGGTGTTGGCCGAGTATTCCAGGCGCACGGTGTCGATATAGGGCAACTGGTTGCCTTCCGTATCGGTCTTCCAGTAATACGGGTTGCGCTCCCACATATACAGGCCTTCTTTGGGTTTGGAAACCACATTGAAGTTCATGTATTTGGGGTATTCCAAAATGCCTTCGGGGCCGCCCCAGACGCCCGCCACTACCTTGGAGTTGTAGAGCTGCACCCAGGTCTCGAACTTGGCGGCCTTGGCCATCTCTTCCAGTTTGGCCTGGTCGGTGTATGTGGCGTGGAATTGCTTGAGGTAATGGGCGGGCCAGAAGAAGCCATCATTGCCGGTCCAGCGGGTCATCTGCGCGGCAAAGTTGCCGAAGGGCACCGCAAAGGTGAACTTGAAAGTGTAGTCATCCATGATGTCCACTTCCATGTTCTTGCCGCCGAAGCGGAACTGCCACCAGGGGGCTGAGTTGATTTCGGTGTTGGCCTGATGATCGAACCACCAGAAATGCACGTCTTCGGTGGTCATCGGTTCGCCGTCCGACCACTTCATGCCCTTGCGCATGCGCATGGTCCATGACTTGCCGTCCGGGGAAACTTCCCAGCTCTCGATAACGTTGGGAACGATGGTTTTACCGTCTTCGGCATAAACCACCACACGCTCGACGATCTGATCGTAGAAGCTGGTCCACCATACCGGGTCGAAATTGTTGACACGCAGCTCGCCGCCATACGCGCCGATGGCTTCGCGGTCGGTGACTACCAGGGGGCTCTCAGGCAAACGCTGGTCCTTAGGGGGCAGCGCGCCGGTGGCAACTTTGTCTGCCAGGAAGGGGGGCTCGACGCTGGCCGGCATTTCAGGAGCCGAGGTTGCCTCAGCAACAGGGGCTTTGGTCGGTTCTTCCATCGGCGCTTCGGTCGGTTCGGCGGCCGGGGCTTCGGTGGCAACAGCCGTCGGTTGGGGGGCGCAGGCTACCGCGACGGCCCCAAGCAACGCCACAGAAGAAACTTTCAAAAACTCACGACGTTTCAACTTGCGATCCATTCTCTTTCCTCCAGATATAGTTTGAAAAAGGAGATTTGAAAACACGATGGGTGCGTGGCGCCTTCCCTCTCGCTAGATTGGGAGCACACCTTCGCTTGTGCAAATTCGACTTAATTACAGTAACAAATCGACAGGCAAAATTCTTTCATTTTAAGGACAGATTCTTATATTATTGGGACACGATCACCGGATCACTTCGCTCATTTCATTCTACAACGAATCGCTGAAATCCAGGCGCAGTAAATAGTCATCAGTTTTGATTTCCATCTGGCGGCAGGGGTATTCGACCGTGGTGAAAGCATTGTCGAAATGGGCGAAACCGCTGAGCGTCTGCTCCTCGCCGTTGCGCAGGAACGCACCGCTCCAGTTGAACGCCAATGCGTCGCCGCGCAGGGTCTGCACCTCCACGGAAAGCCCATCCACCTTCAGCGCCTGCCCCAGCACCTTCTGCTGGAAGGCGGCAAAATCACCGTCGATGGCAGCCCGCCCAACCTGGCACAGCCACACGTTCTGGCGTCCGCTCGAGCGCAGCTCGCGCAAAGCCGTACGGCCTTCACTCACCAGTTCCAGACCTCCGGATGAGAAAAGCGCCAGGTAGCCCTCGCCTTTACGCGCAAAGGCCCACTCGCCCTGGAGGGCATATTCATCAAAGCTGGACGTCGGGAAATAAGCATGGGTAAAACCCATCCGGGCATGATCCGGCAGATCATACAGTGCGATGAGGGTATCCTTCCACTGCGCCACCCGCGGCAGCACGCCGTTTCCCAGCCAGAAATTAGGCGCGTGGGCATCGACCAGGCTTGAGCAGCCCGGGTGGGTGACAAACACCTGGCACTGGGGCGCAAAGGTGGCCTGCCAGATGTGCTCCCGGCTGCCGGGTTGTCCCGGGCGGTAATCCTGGGCCGAAGCCAGCATCGCATCCGGGGTGCGATAGGTGACCTGATTGACCCGCTCCTCTCCCAGGGCCTGCTGCCCCAGGTTCCACAACTCGACCGGCTGGGCCGAGGCGATATCTGAGAGGATCGGCGGCAATTCGTACTTGGTCATGCACGCCAGGCTCAGCACCGCGGCGAGATGCTGGTTAAAGACCCCCATCCCCCACATCAGGCGGCTGATCCCCGCGGTGGCTTCCAGCAAAGCGCTCCTCACCCCCCAGGTATGGGCCACCGCGCGGGAAGAGCCAAAGACGCCCTTGAAAGAATTGAGCGCGAGCGAGAAAAACATTTTATCCATCAGCACCGAAGCCAGCTCGTAGACCGCTTCACTTTGCGCCAGGTCTGCCAGGTAAGCCAGGGTCATCAGGCTGGCGGCATAAACCTGGTCGGAATCCCACGCGGCGAAACCGCCTTCGCCGTGGGCCTGCATCCAGGCCAGCGCCTGGTCCTCAGCCTGCGTGCGCAGCTGCTTGCCGGTCTGCCCGGCAGCAAAAGTCTGTTCAGGGTAGATTTGCCCGGCGAGAATCTGGCAGGCCAGGGCGATGATCTCATCCGCTTCGCTGCTCGCCTGCCGGCTGCCGTAGGGATAACCCAGTGCGCAGGCTTTGATTTCATTTTTAATCCAGCGCGGAAACTCTGGCCGGCTGCCAAAACGCCCCAGGGCGGCCAGCAAACCCAGCATTTGCTCATCGCTGCCGGCCGGGCGCTGGCTGATCCCGGCGATGGCCTGGGTTAGAACCCCGTTATCCAATTCATCCCATTGGCCCAGGGCCATGCGCGCAATCTCGGCCGACAAACCCTCGCGGCGGGCCGCCACCATCTGCAGCGCCTCGCGCCGCCGCTCTTCAAAACTGCCGTAGGGGCGGTCTGAAAAACGGTTGCGGCCCATCACCCAGCAGGGCAGGGTGGTGAAGACACGAATATTCGAATCGTACATTTCCCAGGCGCGCGGCATGACAAAAGCCTGGTAGGGGCCGGGGTTGAGCCCCATCGGCGAATTGAGAAAAACCGGCTGCCCCGGAATGCCTACGTCTTCAGACTGGGCGTAGATGCGCCCGGTTGGCGTCTGCAGGCGCACATCCTGAAAGGTGGGCTTCTCGATCGAGGCCGGCCAATGAATGCTCAAATGGTCCTCTGCGGCGTAGACATCCTGGTTGAGATATACCTGGCGGTTAACGGCTTCCAGCTGGGCGCGCCGCTCCAGGGCAGGGATCAGGGTTGGGATGCGCAGGCCGGCGCCTTTGGCCGCCAGGCGCAGCGAAACAGCCAGGGTGCAGGTGGGCAGAGCCGCCCCTTCAAAGCGCACCAGGATTTCATTCTCGCCTTCTTTTAATTCGGCGTGAAATACCAGGTCTGCCCCACGGTCCGCAAACGCGGTCACCCGCGCCGCACTGACCTGGTTGATCCAGACTTCCGCCGGGCCAAAAACGGTCAGGGTAAACTCGGCCGTTTGCGCGGCGGTGCAAACCAGCCGGGTATACGCCCACGCGCGCAGGTACTGGTAGCCGGGGTAGGCCGCGGAGTGATCGACAAAATGATCTTCCCGGCAGCCAATGTACGACCACTCGCCCTGATAGCTGCCGATCTTAAAAGCCGCTTCTTCCAGCGGACCGGGTTCGACGGGCTGTTTATGGATGCCGGAATTGGAGTCGTAGAAGCGCTGAGCGAGGTCCTCCCGGGCAGATGCGGGCACGTTCCTCATTTCATCGTCCAGCGGGATAGCCTGGGGGCCGGCCGTCAACCAGTGATTAATATAACCATCTTGCAGTTCATAGCTCGCGTAGGAAACCGTCATTCAGGGCATCTCCTCGATCAGAAATTAAAAAAATGGATGGGGGTTCGTTTCGGCGGACAGACATCCATTTCTACCAGGCGATTTTACCGCAGTCTATTTGGAGGAATCGAGTGGGGTCGACAGTGGGCCTTTCATCCCCAGGAGGATGAAGCCAACCCCCAGGACAATTTCAAGCGCCAGCAGCAGCCAGCGGGTGGCCGGTTGGTAGGCCGCACCGGTGAACAGGATCAACCCCAGGTCCACGGCGAAGATCAGCAGCACCTGGGGGCCGATCACCCGCCCAATCCGCCGCCATAAATCGCCTTTTTGCGCGCCACGGCGGAAATAATTCTCCACCACCAGCATCAGCACCAGCCAGATCAGGCCCATCACCAACATATAGACCCGATCCAATAACTGGACCATACGCGCCTGCTGGGTGGCTCCCGGTGAAACCGTGGCAGCCAGCAGCCCCGTCAACAGGTTGCGACCGATGAACATCAGCCACAGCCACAGCAGAAATGACACGATCCACATTACATACGAAGCGATATAGGTTGTCCAGGTCTTAACTTTGAGCATTTTATTATCAACTATCCAGCGCATTGAATATCAAAATCGGTCAACACAGACAGAAAATCTTCGTACAGGATCGGCATGCGCAGATACACAACCGGTCCGTCTGCAGGGTCACAATCGTTATCATCATACCACGAACAAAATGCCACCGGAATTTCTCGCGTGTGTTGGTTGGCTTTCAGGGTTTTCAGCATCTGCCGGCCTTTGGCCTCGGGCTGTCCGGCCTCTAAAACGATTAAGACGGGCTTTTCACGCTGCGCTAATTCGAGGGCTTTCTCGCCGGGATTGGCATATAACAAGGGGTGCGCGCTTTCCCGGACATATCTGCGCATCAAATAGCAGAAATGCGAATCCACCCCGATCACCATGATACTGTCCGCATCCATTTGAGCCATATCCCCTCGCCGAGCCGAGATATTCGCATGATGCATCTGTCTGAGTCCATGCTGATAGCATCACCAGTTTAAACTTTAATGGGAGACGAGATTAAATTCTTCCATTATTGGGACGAACATTTGCATTTCTGGGACAATTCAAAATCGCGGCCGGCCCTCACCCACCCTGACCGTCAGCACCTGCTTTGCAGATAACCCCGCGGCGAAACACCCATCTCATCGCGGAAGACGCGGGTAAAGTACCCACCGGTGGAGAAACCTACCTCCATGGCCACGTCGGTGATGCTCAGCTCGCCGGCGTCCAGCAAACTGCGGGCCACTTTCACCCGGAAGCGGTTGAGATAGGTCATGGGGGTCAGCCCCACTTCCTGTTGAAAACAGCGCGACAGGTGCCGCTCACTGACCCCCACATGCTCTGCCACATCGCTGCGCGACAGCACCTCGTGATAATGGGTATGGATATAAGCCATCGCCTTGAGCACCAGGCGCTGGGTTTCGGTTCCGGGCCGGCGCTTGCGCTGCAGGGTAGCGCTCAGCGCCTGCAAGGTTTCATCCGGGGTAAAAACGCCTTTGGAGAGCACGCTTGCCACGCCTGCGTTCAGCCGGGCCATGTCCTCTTCGGTCAGGCGCTGTCCGGTGACCACCACCACCGGGATATTTCGGCTGGCTTCATCCTCACGCATCGCCTCCAGCACGGCAAAACCGTCCATCTCGGGCATCATCAGATCCAGCAAAACCAGGTCGGGCGAGGCGCTGCGGATCACATCCAGCGCCTCGCGCCCGTCATGCGCCTCGATGATGCGGTTGCTCTGCGACTGCGCAGAGACGATGCGGCTGTGCAGGTTGCGAATGCCCGGGTCGTCATCCGCGATCAGGATGGTTTTCTCTTTCCCGGCCCATTCTT
The DNA here is from genome assembly GCA_963752685.1 of uncultured Chloroflexia bacterium. Classification (GTDB taxonomy): domain Bacteria; phylum Chloroflexota; class Anaerolineae; order Anaerolineales; family Anaerolineaceae; genus Anaerolinea. The sequence goes on from CAVVZR010000005.1 coordinate 177,669, forward strand.
CGTCGTCCGGGTCATTTTGCAGATCCAGGGAGATTAATATCTCGGCCAGGTTCGCCGCTTCGATCGGCTTGACCATGTATTCCACTTCTAAAAACGCCCCTGAGCGGTCCGCTTCGTTGAGGGTATAAAACAGCACCGGCACGTTGACCATGGCCGGTTTTTCCTTGACCTGGCGCAGGATATCCCAACCGCACGCCGCGGTCAGATCGCCATCCAGCACCACCGCGTCGGGCTGGAAACCGGTCAGGTCCGCCAGCCAATTCTCGCCCTCATCGGCCGCCAGCACGCTCACCACGAACCCCTGGCGAACCAGATAATCCTCGAGCAAGCAGGCGCCGGTCTTTTCCTTGACCAGGATCATCACTCGCTGCACCTCGCCGGAGGCGGTCTCGATGGGCAGCAGATTCAGCGGCGCATCGATTGCCGGCAGGCTGAAGAAGAACATCGAGCCCTGGTTTTCCTCGCCAGACGAACACACATCCAGCTTGCCCCCATGCAGTTCCACCAACCGCCTGGAAATTGCCAGCCCCAATCCCAGCCCGCCAAAACCGCGCGCCGAGGTGCGCGTGGATTGGCGAAACTCGTCAAAAATGGATTGGTGTTCTTCCACCGGAATGCCCAGCCCGGTATCACTGACCGCCACGGTGATGCGCCCATTCTCAGTGAAAGCAGTCAGCGAAACCCTGCCGTGGGTGGTAAATTTGACCGCATTGTTGACCAGGTTGAGGATCACCTGGCGCAGGCGGGTGTGATCACCCAGCACCCAGGGGAGGTCATTGGCGATTTCCGCCGACCAGCTCAGGCCCTTATTGTGGGCCAGTTGTTTGCCAATCACCGCCACCGATTTGAGCACCTCGTGTAAGTCCAGGCGGTCCAGGTTCAGTTTCAGATGACCGACATCCAGGCTGCTCAATTCGATCACGTCCTGGATCAGGCTGTCTAGATGGCGCGAAGTGACGTAAATGCGGTCGAGGTCATCCTGGTGGATGCGATATTCGCCCGGCCCCAGTTGTTCGCTTTGCTTCATCAGCATGTCACTCAGCCCGGCGATCAGGTTCAATGGGGTGCGCACCTCGTGACTCACCATGGAGAGGAAGCGGCTTTTCGAGCGGTTGGCTTCTTCGGCAATCTGGCGATGCTCCTCGGCCTGTTTGCGCGCGTCTACCGCCTGCTCGTACAGGCGCACGCCCTGGATGGCGGCCAGCAGCTGGCGCACAATCTGGGCATCGTAATCCATCGAACCGGCATCAAAGGCCACATATCCCAGCCTGTCTTCGCCGAGCGAGAGGGGCAGGAGGGCCAGCGCAAAAGGCTTGTCGCCGGGGATAAGCCCAGCGGGCGGAAATGCGCGGCTGGAGAAGCGCGCCGTCTCGGGGCGCAGGCCGCCAGGGGTCTGCAGCACACTCCAGGCCACCGGGTCGTCCTCACCCGGCTCATAATAAGCTACAAACGCCTGGCGAATGCCCACCACCGGCAGCCCATCCGCGATCACATTGAAAATTTCAGCTTCACTGCGCGCCGCAAAGAAGCGCGAAATCATCAGGCCAATCTGGTTGGCCTCCGCGTTTCTTTGCACGGTATTGCGATATAACTGCCCACGGGCCACCTCACTGATCGCCACCCGTGATCGATCGAGCTGCTCGAAAATATCGGTTGAACTCAGCAAAGTATGCGAGAGGCGGGCGGCGGCAGCCACATGATCCTTGAGGATCGAGATGACTTTTTGCCAGACAAACAAATCATCGCCCAGGTTGGCAGCGTGTTGAATAATCTGCAAAAGGGTTTGATCAAAAACTTCAAAAGAAGCATGCTTGAGGCTGTGGATAAATGCGCTGACGATGCGCATGCAAAGGTAGTCCAGATCGGGCTGGCGCAGGGCCTGCATATCTTGATGAAGCTCGGCGCTGATCTGGCGCGAGAGCAGCCCCTGGAACTGCTCTGAGCTGCTGGCGCGCAGCAGCCCGGGGATGCCGCCGGATTTTTCGCCCGGATCACCCGGGCGGCAGCCGCAAGTTTCGCGCACCATGAGATGGGTGGGGATCTTCACCACCGTATCCCGGTTCGCCCGGCCGTTCGCCAACTCCACAAACAGCTTCACCGATTGGTAGCCCATCTCGTACATGGGATGGTGAATGGTGGTCAACTGGGGCACCTGGGCTTTGGCATCGAAGCGGTCATCAAAACCAATCACAGCTACATCCTGGGGCACCATCAACCCGGCCTGGTGCAGGGCCTCAATCGCGCCAATCGCCGATTCGTCGTTGCTGGCGAGAATGGCGCTGAAGCTCACCCTGCGGTTGATCACATCTTCGATCACCTCGCGGCCTTTGGGTTGGTTGTGATTGGCGTAAACGATCAGATCGGGGTCGCGATCCAGGTTAAATTTCTCCACCCCGGCGCGATATGCCTGCAGCCGGCGCAGACTGTCGGAGAGAAAATCGCTGTCATCGCCGGCCACAAACAGGATGCGGCGATGGCCGTGGTCGACCAGGTGCTGCAGGGCCTGCAGGATGCCACCCTCGTTATCCACTTCCACCACCGGCCCGGGCTCCGACACGCCCGAATACACTACCGGGAACCCCTGCGCGATCAAGCGTCTAAAGTAATCGCCGCCTGGCTCCAGGTGATAACCTATCGGGGCAACCACAATCAACCCGTCGGTATTCCACGGGCCGATCGGGACAAAATCGCCGTAGGATGAAATGAAGGGGGTCGCCGGTTTACCGAAACCGATCAGATTAGGCTGGCCCACGCCGCAGCCAATCAGCAAGTTGCAATCGAAATCTAGCGCCGCTGCTTTGATACCATCGAATACATAACTAAGAAAATTGTGCAGCGTACCTGAATAAGTCTGCCAGCCTGACAGAACACCAACCGTCAGCCGTCTTTCCGTTATCGATAACATATCCGCTCATGCTCAATTATACATGCTTTAACCATGGATTAACACGGCAATGTCACTCGGCGGAAGATATGCCTGGCGCCGGTTGCAGGGATGAATAGGTCAATTTACAAAATTTGAGGGGAGACCGGAGCAGGGAAGGATCCCCTATTCCTGGTTGTGGCGGGCATGCGCGCCTTCAACCGGCGGCAGGCGCGACTGGGCGATCCACAGGTACAGGCCGACAGCCGCCCAACTGAAACTGACCGGCAGGAAGAACCCCCCGGGGATCTGGCGCACTCCCCAGATACTAAGCAGCAAGCCCAGGGCCGGCGCCAGGGCAAGAACCCAGGCCAGCCAGGCCGGCAGCAAACGGTTGGCCAGCAACTGCCCGGCCAGCAGCAGGGCTCCCAGCAGGTAAATCAGCGCGCCCAACTCGACCCCAATCACAAAGCCGATCACGATGAAAGTGTGGCCGACCGGCTGCGGGCTGATCCAGTAATCGGCCAGGTTGCCCAATAGGCCCATCACCAGACCTGCCACCACCAGCTTAAAACCCCAACCGCTGCGCTGCCCGCTGTGCAGCACCACGCGGGCCTCCAGCCCCACCGCCCCCAACAGCAGCAGCACTTCCACGATCAGCAGCACCCGCCCGTAGGTGCTGTAGACCGTTTCCGGCTCGGCGAAGGTAAACGCCTGACCCCAGCAGGGGGACGAGCGCCTGCACCCAACCCGGTGCGGCAGCCTGGCTCCAGGCGTGGTTGTAAAATGCGGCCGCCAGCAGGATGGAATCGACAACGCCCAGCACCCCGCCCCACACGGCCGCCAGACCGGCATAACGCAGCCAGGATCGAATGTTCATAGGCTTCATTATATGATGATCCGTAAAAATGCCCACCCACCCAGGGTAATTCCCCGGGGCTAACATCTCTTTACACCTGCGCGTGCTGCGGAGAGACCAGCACCAGGCAGTCCATCAGGTAACGGAAACCGGCCGAGTGATACAGCCTATTCCCGGCCTGAGTCGAGACCAGCAAGCAGCGCCGCGCGCCGGCCGCAGCCGCATCCGCCAGCAGCGCGGCCAATATCGTCCGCGCAAAGCCTCTGCGCCGGCATTCAGGCAGGGTATACATGTTGGCGATATAGACCGCGTCCTCCCGGACCAGGATGGTCGTGCCCCAGGCTGCCGCCCGCCCCGATTCCGACAGGTAGAAAATGCGGATGAGGGGATCCTCCAACTCGGCTGGATGGAAAATCTGGTAGCCGCGAGCGGCATTCATCGCCGCCAACTCCTCCGCGCGCGTCACTGCCGTCACCCGCGCGTCGGCGGGCGGCAGACCTTCTTCATCCAGGCGGCGCACCAGCAGCAGTTCGCTTTCGCGCTGGTGGTAGCCCGCCTCCAGGTAGACCGGCAGATCCGAAAGAGGGTTGCGGGTAAAAACCGTCAGCCAGTGCTCCACCCCGGGCGCAGCGACGCGCACGCGCTCAAGCGTCACTTGCGCCGAAGACCCCCAGGCCAGCAGCTCACGGCTCACCCGGCCATCCGTTCCGGCAAATTCCAGGCAGGGCACCCCGCCCAGCTCCACCCGCCGCGACCCCGGCAGCACGGCGCATTCCAGGCGGCTGTAGGCATCCACAAATAGTTCAAAAGCAGCCGCGGGCGAAAAAACACCCGCCTCACCCGTCCCGGGATCCGCCGCCTGGGGATTCATCCCGGCGGTCCCAGGCGCACAAAATCACGTACCTGCCAGCGCCCGCTCTCACGCTGGATGGCGAAGAAAAGCCGGTCGACCAGAAAACTGAGCGGCTGCCAGCCGGCCTGCAGTTCAGCCCGGGCCGTGGCCAGCCCGGGGCTCTCCTCAAACTGTCCGACGGTCATGTGGGGGGTATAGGCATAGGGCAGGGGCTGAAAAACGTCGGCAAAGCGCGTTTCCAGCAGCTCGCGCAGGCGAGGCAGATCGCCTTCCTGGTCCGGTCTCAACCACAGAATTTGGGGAATGCCGGTGAAGACACCCACTTCCTTCAAGGTGATGGCAAACGGGGGGACCGACTGCAGCAGATCGGCCAGCTCCAGGCTGAACACGGGCCAGTCCTCGGCCGATACAAAAGGCGGATATGCGATCGTGATATGCGGGGGGATCTGCTCGCCCTGCGGATCATAACGCCGCCGCCATGCATCCACTGCATCACATATATCTGCCGGTGGGACGATCAACAACGCCGTACTGGGAGGGGCGAGCATAAATCCATTATACAGGTATCTTTTCAAACCGGGATCAGATGGTGTAGACAAGTAGGGCGATTGCATAAAAACATTCTTTCTATGCAAATAATGTCACCCACCCCTTGATCCCCGCCCTCAAGGGCGGGGAAAACAGAAAAGTTTGGTGTATTTGCGCGCTTTCGCGCGCAAATACACCATTATAATAATTTTCTTCCCACATCGTAGGCGCAGACACTGTGCGTGCACCGCAAATATTTATAATGCAATCGCCCTGTATAGACAAGCCTACCCCCTGGACGCAGGTTCAGGAATCCAGGGGGTAATTATTTTGTAATCAGACCTGGTAGGTTAAAAACCAGCCAGGGTTATCCCCGCATGGGTTTACGGGACAGTCGATTGGCTGATGACGGGCAAATAGAAATTCTTCGTCAGCAGGGTAACCACCTGGGCGGTGTCGGGGAACTGGTTGTGGTGGTGCAGAAGCAGCACGCCCATCACTCCCTCCGGACCCTCATTGGCCGCATTGTACGCCACGGCGAGTTCCTCACCGGGCAAATCATACCAGATTGGCGATCCGGGGACGCCGTCCGAGGTATCTACGGCCAGGTTCTTGGCGTCGTAGGGAATGCCATCCGCGCCGCCGATCTCCTCCACAAAATCCGCCTCGCGCGTATAGCTGTCGATCCAGAAGTTGAAAGTGGCATCGGCATCCGTCAGCCCCAGGCGCGAAGCCTTCACCGGGATGACCATCACGTTGTTGTTGTAGAGGTTGGTATCCAGTTCGTCGCCGGCGATGCCGTTGATGTAGGACTGGATATAGGAAATATCCAGGTTGAGGTCATACACCACCGAAACGAAAGCATCGCTCGAATTTCCCGCCGCATCCTTCAAGCTGGTATTCCAGGCCACGAAATCAGGGATGCCGTCGGCATCCGTATCGATCCAGATATCAAATTCCGTGTCACTGGCAGATGCGGTTGACCACTTTCCAAAGGTGGATACGCCGAAGAACAGCCAGGTATTGGCCATCAAATTGCCTTCGCCGGAAATATCGCTCATCACCCCCGCGTACTGGATATTGCCGCTGGCGGCTTCCGGCCCCAACTGCATGTCGGTCCCAACGTACTTCAACTCCAGCGCGCTGACCAGGGAGCTGATATCCTCCGGGGTATTGGCGTTGCCCTGGTCGATCCCCGTGCCTGAGAGTTTTATGGAAGTCGAACTCAACCCCAAAGGCAGTGCGAGCGACGATGCAGTCGCGGTCATTTTAGACATCGGGCGAACGGCGGCATACACCGGCAGGCGCAGTGCCTGGGTAGAACCGCTCTGGGGCTCTAATTCGATCAGCCCGCCGGATTCGGTCATGTAGTTGCGTGAGCCGCCATTTTGGCTGGTGGCCATCGAAGCATCCATGGTGTGCTTGAGCATGCTGCCGTCAATTGTCAGCTTGACCGTCAGGGTAACGGTTTGTCCCGGATTTACCGTAACCTCGGTGACCGGATCACCCATGCTGTCCACCACCTCGTACACTACGCCATCCACCGCCCAACTGGGCGCGGCCTCGTAGCTGACGTCGTAAGTCACCGGCTCTGCCAGCATGCCGCCCTTATTCTCCAGCTTGAACTGTTTGGAGAGGACGAAGGCGGTCTGATCGACGGGTACATCGGCCACCCCAAAGGACAGGCTGACCGCTCCCGCATCCTCGGCATTGTAGGCCACCACCAGCGACTGGCTGGCATTCTTCACGTCCACCCGCCCTGCTCCAATGCGCGCGGGCGTATACTGGCTTCCGGCGCCCAGCGGATCGGTGGTCAAATCGTGGGTGGCGGTATTCATCACCAGGGCCTTGAGTTCTTCCACACTCCACGAGGGGTGCAGCTGGCGCAGCAGCGCCATCACCCCGGCGATGTGCGGGGAGGCCATGGATGTGCCGCTAAGGAACTCACCCTGATCGCCGGTGAGCGCGGAAACCGAGACGATATTATCGCCCGGGGCGGCGATATCGGGTTTGAGGAAGTTGTCATACCGGCGGCCGCCGCGCGAGGAGAACCCGCTGATCGTATCCGCCTGGGAAACTGCCGGCACAAAACGCGTGCTGAAGGCGATGGTGCCGTTGACCGTTCCAGCGGCGCCGAGCACATCCGCGATTGGCTGTCCGTTGGCATTGGTCAGGTGCATGTTGGGGATGGTGATCGCCGGGGCGCCGCTCATCGCCATCGTCACCGTCGGGTCGCCGCCGGCCACATAAGAGACGTGGTTGTAGACGATCAGCCCCACCGCTCCGGCGGTTTGAGCATTAAAGGCTTTGGTGTAGAAACTGCAGCTTCCGCGGGCCACCATAGCAATTTTGCCCAGGTAATAATCAACCGGGGCGGCCGAACAGCCAAACGGAGCCGTATACATGGCCGCGTTGACCAACAAGGTCTCGTCAGGGGCCAGTTTCAGGTCCGCCGTCACGCCGGGGTCGACCACGTTCGAAGGCGAGCCGGGTGAAGCCTGGTAGACGCCCTCAATGGCCGGGGTCGAGCTGCTGTTGACCAGGAAACCGGCGTAGGCCACTTCGCCTACCGAGGAAGCCACGCTGATCGCGCGGGTGGCGGCCGCCGGTGAACCGGTGATGTAATGAGTATCGTAGGCGTTGCCCGCCGAGGCGACGACAATCACGCCGGCTTCAACCGCGTTATCCGAAGCCACCGCGTCAGAATCATAAGGCGAGCCAAAAGAGCTGCCCAGGGACATGTTGATCACATCCAGATGATCGGAAGGATCGCCGTCCATATTGGGGTCAACCGCCCAGTCGATCGCCTCGACCACCACGTCGGTTGTACCTTCGCATCCGAAGACGCGCAAGCCATACAGGGTAGCTTTGGGAGCCACACCCGGGCCGATGCGCATCGAGGCAAAATCGGTGCCCTCACCGTAGTTGCCGGTGTAGGTCGATCCGTCTGAGTTGACCCCATACCCTGCGACGGTGCCTGACACATGCGAACCATGCGCGCCGCAGTCCATCGGGTTGGGATCGGGGGCGATAATGGGCACGGCGTCATCGGCGTTGTAATCATCGCCGACAAAATCCCACCCGCCGGCGACTTTGGCCGTCGGATAGGGATCATCCGGCCCACCAATGGTGGTGAAATCGATCAGGTTATAGCCGGCGCCGGGGCCGCCAAAATCGGTGTGCAAATAATCGATGCCGGTATCAATCACGCCGACCTTGATGCCATCCCCGCTGGTGCCGCCGAGGCCCAACTGCCAGAGATAAGGCGCGTTGATGAAAGGAACGCTTTCTGAATTGTCCAGTGACTTTGGGATGAGCGCATGGATGGCTTTTAGACCCGGTAGGGTTTTCAAAGCTTTGAGCTGGTTTGAATTCACACTCACTGCCACGCCATTATAGGCGGCATGCGCCTGGTAAATGACGCTGGCGCCCGTGTTCAAGGCAGACATCGCCTGGATCATTTCCTGCTGCGACCGCTTGATCTGAGAAAAGGCTGCCAATGCGCTGGTTGCGGCCGAAGAGCGGCCCCTTTGCTGCAAAGCCTGGCTGTACACCAGTGCGGTGGGCGGGTCGACCATTTCCAGCATGACGCGCACGGTGCCGTCCTGGCGAGCCTGGATCGCAGCGATTTCCTGGTCCGAAGCAGGCGTGCCAATTTCAGAAAGGGATTGAACGGGAGGTTTGCTGGATGCGGTTTGGGTGCCGGCCAGAGCGGGGGAACCCGTCAGGGATAACACCACCGCCATGACCATCACACTCGAAAACAATTTGAACAGGGTCCGCGAACTCATAGATGCTCCTTTGTAAATCATGCCAACATCGATTTTTCCGGGTAAATCGTCGATCCAGGTGCCTGGATCTTCGATGCGGTAAATTCAGATTGGTTACACCTCCTTGGGATCATCGAAATTTTAGGATCATCCAGCAAACCCCAGGGCAGGGCAAACTCAAAGAAAGTTTGCCCAACGATCGGAACATGCTGGATTTATAAAGTAACACCAATAACGCATGGGGAGAAGGAAGCAACCCCCTTATCCAGAGATTGAACATCAACAATCTGCAAGATTAAAAATATCATATATTGCTTTGGGCTGAATGTCAATTATTTTGGTCATAAGTACCTCGTTAATCCACGTTGATCTGCGCCATATCGCATTCTCATCTTTTTAGGGTTGCGAAAGGCGACAACATTTATTAGAATGATCAATACAAGATGACAAATACTTACTCGGAACTTTAAATCCTGCCGGCGCTTAGCTCGGCCGTTGAACTGCCCGAAGGAGAATGAAATGCGTAAACTACCCATCGCTCTTTTCAGCCTGCTCGTCGTGCTGGCTATGCTGCTGGCGCCGCTGGGAAAGGTGCCACCCGCTGCCGCTCGCGCTCTGCCCCCCGAACGCTTGCCCAACCTGCTGCCCGCCGATCTGCGCGCGGCCTTCAAAGACGGACTGACCATCGATCAGTTCCTGGCGCGCAACCACGGCCCCATTCCGGCGGCCTTGTGGCCGCTGGTGGATACTCCGATTGCCGTCATCATCCAGTTGGACCAGCCCGCCCTGATCACCAGCATGCTGGCCCAGGGCCAGGCATCCCGCTCGATGAGCAGCGCGGCTCAGCGCAGCTACGTGGCCCAGCTCAGCCAGGCGCAAAGCCCGCTGGTGGCCGAAGTCCAGGCCCGCGGCGGTACCGTCCTCGGCCAGTACACGCGCAGCTATAACGGCGTTCTGGCCCTGGTGCCCGGCAAAGAGATCGCCGCCCTGCGCAAATTCGATGGGGTCAAGGCGGTTTACCGCGCCCCTCAGCATAAGGTTGACCTGACCAACAGCGTGCCGCTGATCCAGGCGCCGGACGTGTGGACGGCCTTACCCGCCGGCTACGACGGCAGCGGGGCAAAGGTGGCCATCATCGACACCGGCATCGATTACACCCACGCCGACCTCGGCGGCCCGGGCCTGCCCTCCAGTTACTCCAGCAACAACCCCGACGTGGTCGAGGCCGGCACCTTCCCCACCGCCAAGGTAGTGGGCGGGTGGGACTTCGCCGGTACGGCCTACGACGCGGATACCAACCCCGTCCCGGTGCCGGACGCAGACCCGCTGGATGAAGCCGGTCACGGCACCCACGTGGCCTCCATCGCCGCCGGGCTGGGCGTCGGCGGCCCGAACCCCATTGGCTCGGGTGTGGCTCCCGGCGCCGACCTCTACGCGCTCAAAGTCTTTGGCGCGGCGGGCACCACCAACCTGGTGATCAATGCTCTCGAATGGGCCGTCGACCCCAATGGCGACGGCGACCTGACCGACCGCATGGATGTGATTAACATGTCGCTTGGCTCCATCTGGGGCACCGGCGACGACACCGACCCCGAACAGATGGCGATCAACAATATTTCTGCCCTGGGCACCTTCGTGGCGGTTTCGGCCGGCAATGAAGGCGACAGCTCCTACATTACTGGCGCCCCCTCCGTAGCCGACGCGGCCCTTTCGGTAGCCGCCAGCACCACCGGCTTTATCACCTTCCCGGTGGTGCAGTACGGCGCCGGCCAATTGGCCCCCTACGAACCGGGCAATCCCTACACCACCGCCCTCACCAAAGTGCTGGTGGATGTGGATTCGGTGGACGGCAGCACGGTGATCCACGACCCCCAAGATCCATCCATCATCCTCGACCACGCCACCGGCCAGTTATGCGAATCCTCACAGGTCACCACCGCCGGCGCGCTGACCAACAAGATCGCCTTGATCCAGCGCGGCGATTGCGATTTCGAGCTCAAAATCAACAATGCCGCGGCCCTGGGAGCCGCGGGGGTGATTGTCTATAACAACGACCGGCCCGACGACGACTTCATCAGCATGCTCACCGGCACCGCCACCCTGCCCGCCGGGCACACTGTGCGCAGCTTCGGCCTGGCGCTCAAGGCGGTCAGCGGCACCACGGTCACCGTGGGGCCAGACAGCTCGGTTTCGACCATCGCTTATGGCGCCGCCGACCAGGTAGCCTCCTTCTCCAGCCGCGGACCGCGCGGATACGATTCTAAACTCAAGCCCGAGATCACCGCACCGGGCGTCGCCATTTTTGCTGCGGCGATGGGCAGCGGCAGCGCCGGGATAAGCCTCAGCGGCACCTCGATGGCCGCGCCGCACGTGGCCGGCGTGGCGGCTTTGATCCACGAGGCTCACCCGGATTGGCCGGCTGAGAAGATCAAGGCGGCCATGATGAACACCGCCGATGACCTTGACGCGGCCGACGCCGACGGTTACCGCGTCGTTCCGCGCACCGGCGCCGGGCGGGTGAACGCCTACAACGCCGTCTTCACCGAAAGCGTAGCCACCGGCGACAGCAACCTGGTCAGCCTCAGTTGGGGGTTGGTGCAGGTTGGCGCCGATACCACCTCCTACCCCGTCCCGGAAGGCAAGCTAATCCGCCTGGAAAACATGGGCATGGCCGACAAAACCTACGATGTCGCCGTGATCTTTAGCGATCCGGCCAACATGACCGGGGCCAGTTTCAATCTGCCGGCCAACGTCACCGTCCCCGCCGGCCAAACGATGGGCGTACCCGTGGCTTTGACGCTCGACCCCACCCAACTGCCCCTGGACAGCGACATCACCAATGCCCCGCTGAACTTCGGCACGATGGAAGAATATTACGGCTTTATCACCTTCGCCGAGCAGGGCACCTCCAACGTGGTGCGCGTGCCCTTCTATTTTGTCCCCCGCCCCTACAGCACCCTGGTCATGGATCCCGCGCCGGACACGGAGATGAGCATCACCCATACCCCGTTGATCGATAACGGCCTGGCGATGATCAACTACACCCAGAGCGGCCCCAAGGCCTCTAACCTGTGGGCCTGGCCGGCGCTGGTGGTTGACCCCAACGAGACCGACATCCTCGACGCCGGCGACCTGCGCGCGGCGGGTATAGATTACGCCTTCAACGATACCGTCAACGGCAACGGCCCGGTTTTGGGCGTGGCCATCGCCAATTGGGGGCCCATCCATACCCTGCAGCCCTATTTTGACGAGACTGATTTGTGGATCGATCAAAATCAGGATGGGATCTGGGATTACACCCTGTTCAATTGGAACTACGGCTGGCTGTCGGGCGGCGATGAGGATAACGATTGGGTTGTCCTGCTGATCGACTATACCGGCTCAACCGTAAACCTGTTCCTGGGCAGCCCGTACGGCATCAACGCCGACTTCAACTCGGGCATCCAGGAATGGTATGTGCCCACCACGCCGCTGAATATCACCGGCGCTCACAGCCGCTTCGACTACCAGTTCTTCAGCTATGACTTCAACCTCAACGGCGACGAGACCCCGCAGGGCAGCTTCGACTATGTTAAATTCCCGCTGGTCTGGGACCTGACCAGCCTGGTGCCCGGAGGAGCCACGACCCTTTCGGTCGGGGTCAACAGCCCCGCGGGTTATTTGATCTCCAAGCCCAAGGGCATCCTGCTCTTCGATTATTATGGCAAACCGGGCGTCGGGCAGGCATCTTACCTGCCGCTGACCGTCACCGATATGCCCACCTTCTATATGCCGCTCATCCATCGGTAAACGGGCGGCCGGTAAGCATCTCATCAGGGGTAGCGTGGGCGATGAATATCGCCGGCGCTGCCCCTGAATATTGATCCGTCCTGCCGCATCCGGGGGTGCGCTTTGATCCACCGGATGTGGCAGGGCTGCATCGGGCTGAGGTTATAATCAATCTATGCTGATCCACTCCGCCTCGCAACTCCTCACCCTGGCCGGCGGCCCGCAGCGCGGCGACCGGCTCGGCAGCCTGGGGATGCAGGAGGACGGCGCCGTGCTGGTGCGCGACGGGCGCATCGCCGCCCTGGGTTCCAGCCGCGAACTGCGCGCGGCTTACCCCGACGAGCCCAGCCTGGACGCTGACGGGCGGGTGGTGATGCCCGGCTTTGTCGACCCGCACACCCACCTGGTGTGGGCCGGCGACCGCGCCGCCGAGTTTGAGCTGCGCCTGCAGGGCAAAAGCTACCTGGAGATCATGGCTGCGGGCGGTGGAATCGTCTCCACCGTGCGCGCCACCCGCCAGGCCTCCCCTGACGATCTCTTCAACCAGACCTTGGCCCGCGCCCAGGGCATGCTGCGTCACGGCACCACCACCGCCGAGGCCAAAACCGGCTACGGCCTGGAAACCGCCGCCGAACTGCGCCAGCTCGAAGCCCTGCTGCGCCTCGACGACGCCGGACCGCTGGAAATCGTACCCACCTTTCTGGGCGCGCACGCCATCCCACCCGAGTACAGCGGCGACCCACAGGGCTACACCCAGCAGGTCTGCGCCGAAATGCTCCCCGCCCTGCGGGATTGGTGGCAGGCACATGCCCCCACGCGCCGCCTGCCCTTTGTGGACGTCTTCTGCGAAACGGGCGCCTTCGACCTGGCCCAATCCCGCGCTATCCTTGAAACTGCTCGCGCGCTGGGCTTCCCCCTCAAAATCCACGCCGATGAATTCGACAACCTGGGTGGAGCCGGGCTGGCTGCCGGGCTGGGGGCTGTCTCCGCCGACCACCTGGTGGTCACCTCGGCGGATGAGATCCGCGCCCTGGGGCGCAGCCAGACGGTGGCCGTAGCGCTGCCCTGCACGCCTTTTGGGCTGGCGCAAGGGCATTACACCCCGGCGCGCGCCTTCCTCGAGGCAGACGGGCTGCTGGCGATTGCCACCGACCTCAACCCCGGCACGGCCTGGTGTGAAAGCATGCAGTTTGCCATCGCCCTGGCCTGCCGCTATCTGCGCCTGACCCCGGCCCAGGCCCTGGCGGCCGCCACGATCAACGCCGCGGCCGGGGTGGGCCTGCAGGAGCGCATTGGCTCGCTGGAAGTGGGCAAACAGGCCGATATCCTCATTTTATCTGTCGCCGATTACCGCCACCTGGGCTACCGTTTTGGCGGCAACCTGGTGGAGACCGTGATCAAACGTGGAAAGGTGGTCGTATGAGCAGCGGTGGTTTGGTGATCGGTCTGGGGGGCAGCGGGGTGCGCGTTGTGCTGCGCCTGCGCCAGGTGCTTGCCTCCGGCGGCCAGGCGCGCGTGCCCGATTCGATCCGCCTGTTGGCCTTTGACATTCAAAAACCGGCCCCGGCTACCGGACGCCTGCCCCAGTCCTATTCATTCCTGGTGCAGCTGCCCCCGCCCGACGACCCTCCCGCGGTGCTCCCGGCGGCTGCCCGCCAGGCTTCACGCCAGGTGCTGCTGAACGACCTGGCCCAGGGAGCCGCCTCCTCCCTCACCCTGCGCGGGCTGGCCAGCCATCTGGATGCGCTGCGCCGGGTGAGGGTGGATGAGATCGACGTATTCCTGGTCTGCTCCTCCTTTGGGGATACGGGCACCGCCTGGCTGCTCGACATGGCCTACCTGGTGCGCCACCTCACCCAGAACCGCATGCAGACGCGCATCCACGCCTTGATTCTGCTGCCCGAAGCCTTCGAGCGCGCCTTCTTCCCCAACGAAACCCAGCGCCTGACCAATTTTGTTTTTTTGCGCGAGCTCGAAGCGCTGCAGCGCGAGCGCAGCTGGGAAAACGGCTTCTCGATCTACGCTGGCAAATATATCGGCAGCCTGCCGGGACTGCTCAGCGCGCGTCCCTTTGACTCGCTGCAGGTGGTGGACGGGGCGGAGATGAATACCTCCCCGGAGGCAGGCGCGATCCCGGCCGCTGCGGATGGCATTCTCAGCCAGCTCGATTCGCAGGTGGCGGAGTCCCTGGCCAGGCTGCCCTCGCGCGCCCAACCCAAAGGCGCGGATGTGTTCAGCTCTTTTGGCACCTTCTCCCTGGTCTATCCCACCCGGCTGGTGCTCGAACAGGCCATCCAGCGCCTGCTGATCGGCACGATCGAACAGATCCTGCCGCTGGAGAAAAACCCGGATAACGGGCGGCCAATCCGCCTGACCGAGCCCAGTCACCTGCGCCCGGACGACCCATATGGCAAACTGGAGGTATGGATGCCGAATGCGGCCCGCTCCGGCGTGCTGCAGGACGTGCTGGAAGAAGCGGCCAGCCCGGAGATGCGCGGCGTTTTTCGCCAGGACCTGGCCATGCGCAGTGCGGCGAAGTGGCAGAGCCAGTTCTTCAAATGCGATGCGGCCGAATTGATGACGGCCGACAAAGACGCACTTAGCGAAGACTATCTGCCCCTGGTGCAGGCCCACATCCACCAGTTCCTCGAAGCCCTCAGCGAGCGCCTGCTCCAGCCCGATCAACGCCTGGGAGCGCCATTGGAATACCTGCAGAAACTGGAGCAGGCCACCACAGCCTACCTGCAGGACCTGGACGCGGTGCTGGATGGTTGGCGGCAGAGCGGTGAGTATTCCGAGAACCCCGATCTGCGTCGCAGCCTGGGTGATTCGCGCAAAGATTTAGAGCAGAGACGCACCTCGCTGCTCGGGCGGATCTTACCGCAGGCCGCCCAAGATGCGCAAAACCGCTATACGCTGGCGCGCCAGCAGTACCAGCAGTACCGCCTGCGCGAGACCATGCTGGCCGCCTGCCTGCAAACCGCCGGGATGCTGCAGATGCTCAACCACCGCCTGCTGCAGTTCAGCCTGCGCATGCTGCAAGCCCTGGCCCTGCTGCCCGCCAGCGTCTATAACACCGCGCTCGACCAGTCACAGCGGCTCGAGCGCGAGGCCCGCTTTGAAACCGCGGTGCGCTCCCAGCAGCTGGTCGTGGATCAGGGCTACGAGAATAACCAGGCCAACCAGGTCTTCACCCAATTTACCCGCAAAATCAACCAGGCGATCAGCGACGGCCTGCAGGCGGTGGAGAAGAGCATCGATTGGGATGCCGAAGAACAGCACCTGCCTTTCCTGCTGTCCGACCCCAACCTGGGCGGCGAACCGGTGGACCTGGACGACCCCGATCTGCAGCCTGAACAGTCAGCCGCGCTGCTCAACCGCTATCTTTCGGCCATGTTTGCCGAAGAGCTGTTAACCGCCCAGCCCGACAACACGGTGATCAATTTCCTCAGTTATCTCGATCCGCGCGCCGAGCGGCTGGCCGGGAGGCTGGCAGCCAACAGCGCGGCGCTGGTCAAGCTGATCACCCCGCCGCCTGCCCGCCGCAACATATTCTTTACCCCGCGGCCCAACTCCTCGGCCGGGTCGAGTTATTCGCAGGCGCTGCTCAGCGAACTGCACCAGCTGCTGGGCGAGCTGCATGTCTTCCAACGTGAAGACGCCGACCGCCTGTCGCTTTTCCGTTACTATGACGGCATCGGGCTCGATAACCTGATGAGCTTCCACCAAAGCGCGCCGCGCAAAGTGGATGCGGACGAGCTGAAGAATTACATTTTGTGGGCGTTGTAACCCCACCACCTCTCAACCAAGGACCCAACCGATGCCAACCATCCAACAAGCGCGCGCCTGGTATGCCGACAGCGACCCTGTCCATGATTTCGAACATATCCTGCGCGTCTATCACATGGCCGAACGGCTGGGCCCGCCGGCCGGGGCCGATTTACGCATCCTGCGCGCGGCAGCCCTGCTGCACGACGCGGAGGGCGCCACGCCCGGCAGCGCGGAACGCACCAGCCACCACCTGGCCTCGGCCGATTTTGCCGCGCATATCCTGGCGCAGGAAGGTTGGTCCGAGGCGGACATCACCGCGGTGCAGCACTGCATCCGCGCGCACCGCTTTCGCGGCACTGGCGAAGGCCCGCAGACGCCCGAGGCGCGCACCCTGTTCGACGCCGATAAACTGGACGTGCTGGGCGCAATCGGAGTGGCGCGGGTGGTAGCCTACGCGGCGCTGAACGGTCAGCCGGTGTATGCGAAACCCTCGGCGCAGTTCCTGGAAAGCGGTGTAAAAGAGCCCGGCGAGCCGCACAGCGCCTATCACGAGTTTCTCTTCAAGCTGATCAAGATCAAGGAGCGCCTGTTCAGCCCGGCGGCGCGCGAAATCGCTGCCGAACGCGAGGCTTACCTGGATGGTTTTTTCACCCGGCTGGCAGCCGAGATGGATGGGGACCTCTAAAAAAGATGAGCCGCTCGATCGAGCGGCTCATCTTTTTTAGAGAGCTTGCGCTTATTTGGCTTCGGCGTTGACCCGCGACACCAGGGCTTTCATATAGCCAATGGTGTAGGCGGTGCCCACGCGGTGGTCGTTGGCCATGGTGGGGATGTGATCGGCGATCAGCACGCCGTCAAAATCCACCTCGCGCATGGCTTTGATCACCTTGTACATATCCATATAGCCACCGTCGATAAACGTCTCGACAAAATGCGGCAGGGGCTGGTCCACGTTGCGGAAATGGACCTTGAAGAGCTTCTTCTGCTCGCCGAAATAGTGGATCGTCTCGACCACATCTTTGCCCATCAACGGGCCGCCTTCCAGCCAGCAGCCCACGCACAGGCAGATACCCACGTTGGGGCTGTCGGCGATCTCCAGGGCGCGGCGGTAGCCTTCGAAGTTGCTGAAGATGCAGCGCGGCACCCCGCCCAGTTCGGGCACGGGGGGGTCGTCGGGGTGGATGCCGATGCGCACGCCGGCTTCCTCGGCCACCGGGGCCACCTGTTTAATGAAGTAGGTGAAGTTCTCCCAGATCTCCTCCTGGGTGTATTCGCGCTCATGGGTCAGCGGGCCATGATACTCGCGCCCCACCCAATAGCCGGTATCGGCCTTGGCCAGGTCGAAGGCGCGCGCCGGGGCGCCGCCCAGGGTGGTCTCGCGCGCGGTGCTCCAGATGCCGTTGGCCATGTGGGCATAGGTAGTGTAGGGGATGCCGGCCCTGCCCAGGTTGCGCAGGTGAGCCTTGTATTCCTCGATCTTCTCGTCGCGCCCGGGCAGGTTGAGCACGATGGCATCCTGGTTGTGCACGCTGAAGCTGCCGAAGCCGTAGACCTTGAGTCCGGCCGCCTCGTAAACGGCCTTGCTGCGCGCGTAATACTCGTAGCTGGCTTTATCGCCGCCCGTCCACAGGACCACATACTCCACGCCCATCTGCTGGATAAAATGCAGGTCTTCCTCTTTCGGTTCCGGTGACGCTTGCGCCGCGATTTTCATCCCCGGGGGAACGGGGATCATTGGATTGGCCATACACACCTCGATTGGGAAAAATAAGATAGATCAAGCAAAGTTATTGTATTATAAGATTGAAAATCCGCCCCAGCCGGTTGCCGGGATGAAAGATATCCAGGCGAGAAAGGTATGGTGATCATGGAAACCAGCCCTGCCGAAATCGAGCGCTATCTGGGCCTGCTGGCGCAGACCCTTGTGTGGATCAGCGCTGCCAGCCGCGAGTGCGACGCCTCTCAACTGTTGTTCAAGCCCGATGCCGAGGCCTGGTGCGCCAACGATATCCTTGCCCATCTGCGCGCCTGCGCCGACGTGTGGGGCGGCAGCATACTCAAGATGCTCGCCCAGGATCACCCCACCCTGCGCTATGTTTCACCGCGTACCTACATTCGCAAAAAGGATTATCCCCGCCAGGAATTCCATGCATCTCTGGCGGCCTTTAGCAAACAACGCAACGAGCTGATCCGTGTGCTGAACGCCCTGCCCATCGAATCCTGGTCGCGCGGGGCTACCTTCAACGGCACCGTCAGCGGGCGCGAGGCAACCGTTTTCAGTTACGCGCGGCGCATGGCCGAACATGAAATCGTGCACTGCGAGCAGATCGAGAGCCTGTTGAGCTGTGGTGGGAGCGGGTCTATTTAAGCGCCCAGTGGATGGCCACGGTGCCGAAGTTGAGGCGGTGGAAGCCCACCTCGCGGAACCCGGCGGCGGCCAGCCGCGCGCTGAGTTCCTCGGCGGAGAGGAAGCGTTGGGAGGTCTGTGGCAGGTAGGTGTAGGCGGCGCGCTCGCCAGTGAGCAGCCCGCCAAGGAAGGGGATGACCCGGTTCATGTGGAATTGGATCAGCGGCCAGAGGAGATTCTTGCGCGGGCGGGTGGTATCCAGCGCCACCAGGCGGCCGCCGGGCCGCAGCACGCGCAGCTGCTCGCCCAGGGCCAGGTCGAGATCGGTGACGTTGCGCAGCAGGAAGCCCGAAACGAGCGCGTCGAAGGATTGATCCACGAAGGGCAGGTGGAGGGCATCGGCGCCCGACCAGCGCTGCGGCAGATCATAGCGCTGGCGGCCGACCAGCATCATCGCCAGGGTGAAATCGGCGGCAACCACCTGGCAGGCGGGCGCCTGGCGCAGGGCCTCGCGGGCCAAATCGCCGGTGCCGGCGCCCAGATCGAGCAAGCGGCTGCCGGGGGCCGGGGCGGCGCGGCGGATCACCTCGCGGCGCCAGGCCACATCCATGCCGGCGGTCATCAGGCGGTTCATCAGGTCGTAGCGCGGGGCAATGCTGGAAAACATGCTCTGCACCGCGCGGGCGCGTTCGTCACCGGCGGAAGAGGTCATGGGTTATGCAGCGGCAGCCAGACCAGGATGGTGGTGCCTTCGCCTTCTTCGGTAGTGACTTCGATATCCCCGCCGGCATTGTGGGCGCGGGTTTGCATATTGGCCAGGCCGTGGCCGAGGGTGAGTTTCACTTTTTTAGAGGCGAAACCCTGGCCATCGTCGTTGATCTCGAGCAGCACGCGGTCGGCGGTGGTCCACAGGCTGAGGCTCACTTTGTGGGCGTGGGCATGCTTGGCCACGTTGGCCAGGGCTTCCTGGGTGATGTGAAAGAGCGTGAGGGCGGCCGAGGCGGAGATGTTCAATTCGCCAGGCTGCGGGCCGAGGATATCCACATCGACGAGGGTGTTGGCGCGGAACTCGGCCGCCAGGCGGCGCAGGCCGTCCAGCAGGTTTTCTTCGTGCAGTTTGCGCGGGCGCAGGTCGAGGATGTAGGCGCGGATATCGCGAATGGTGCTGTTCAGATCAGAGATGGCCTGGTCGATGCGCTGGCGGGTGGCATTCGTGTCTTCGGCCAGCAGCAGGCGGGCGTGTTCGAGGGTCAGGCCCACGGCGTAGATATCCTGGATGATGCCATCGTGCAGATCCATGCCGATGCGCTCGCGTTCTTCCAACACCGCCAGGCGGCGCTGCTGGATATTCAGGCGCATATTCTCCACGGCGGTGCCCACCCAGAAGCTGATAGCGGTTAGGAATTGTAATTCCAGTTCATTGAAGGATTCCACCTGGCTGTAAGCGACACACATGACCCCGTAAACGCTGCTGGGGCCGCTGAGCGGCAGGCAGGCCAGTTGGCGAATATTGGCTTCGCGGACGGCGGGGTTTAGAAAATCTTGTTTTTTCGAAGCAGGTTTGTCTCCGTCCTGCAGGTTGAGCAAGGTGATCTGCATGCTTTGGGCAGTCTTGCCCACCGCACCCTCCCCGAACTTAAATTCAGGTTGGGACCACAGGTTGGCGACAGCGTTGCCGCGATGCAGGGCCAGTTTGAGTGATTTGCCCTCTTCCTGGCGCAGGAAAATCTCGCCCACATCCAGGCCGAGATATTCGATGATCTGGGAAAGTGCACGGTCGAGCATCAGGTCAACATCCACCGAAGAGGCCAGGGTGGTGGCCATATCGTTGAGCAGAGCCAGGGTCTCGTTGCGGCGGGTGAGGGCGGTTTCGCGCTCGGTCAACTTTTGCACCAGGCGCGCGTTGGAGAGGGCTACGGCAGCGTAGGACGCCAGCATCTCGATGACCACCTGGTCATCCAGGGTAAATTCCGCGGCGTTGAGTTTGTTGGTGAGGTAGATCTGGCCGAGCACCAGGTCACCGTGGCGGATGGGCACTCCCAGGAAGGAACTCATCGGCGGATGGTGGGCGGGAAAGCCGGAGGATTTGGGGTGGCCGGCGATATCGGGGATGCGGATGGCGTGGTTGGCGTGCATCAATTCGCCGATGAGGCCCTTGCCGCGCGGCGGATGAGGCATTTTGTGGATTTCGCTCTCGCTGAGGCCTACCGGGATGAATTTGGCCAGGTGGCCATCTTCATCCAGGATGCCGACGGCAGCATAGCGCGCATTGACCTGCTCGAGCGCCAGGGTGGCGATGCGCTCCATCAGCGATTCGGAGGTGATATCCTGAACCAGCTCCAGGCTGGTGCGGTGCAGCGCGACAAGGCGTTCTTCGAGTTGTTCCCTGGTAAGCGCGCTGGTGTCCATATCTCATGTATTTTACCCGAATAAATGCAATTCGATAATGATATCCGAATTCCACTTTCGTTGAAGAATGGGAAGCGGGGGATGGATGAATGATGATGGATGAGTGATGAATGCAGGAAAAGAGATGCGGGCTGGGAAAGGCGGCCAGGATCGGGCGATATCCGGTTGTCCGTGGCGCAGAGGGATGGGACGCGTTAATCCTCTTGTAAGGCTTTTGTCAGCGGAGGTTAAGAATTATCGGCTATCATCCTGAGTATTGACACCCCCGAGCCCCAAGCGGCAGTATACATCCAATTCCATTATTTAGACAGAAACAGTATAATTCAACCTGAGTGGAGGTCAGCATGTTTGAAAGTATTTTTCGCCGCAAGAACGATGAAGAGCAAATGCGCGCCGCCGGGCGCCTGCCCCCCGGCCAATCCTTAACCAACCGCTTCCCGGTGCTGCATTACGGGCCAATCCCGCGCTTTGACCCGAAGACCTGGGATTTCCGCGTATGGGGCGAGGTGGAGAAGGAGCTGCGGCTGAGCTGGGAGGAGTTCAACCAGCTGCCGCGCACAAAATTGACCCTGGACCTGCACTGCGTGACGGCCTGGAGCAAGTTCGACACGCTGTGGGAAGGGGTGTCGGTGCGCACGCTGATCGACCAGGGGTTGATCAAGATCAAGGACACGGCCCATTTCGTGCTGGAGCACGCCGAATACGGCTATACCACCAACATTCCGCTGGAGATCGCCCTGCAAGATAACTTCTTGATGGCGCTGCAGTACGACGGCAAAGATATTGACCCAGAACACGGCTACCCGCTGCGCGGGGTGGTGGGGGCCATCCCGGGGCGCAAGGAGCTGAGCACGCCCTACCTGTGGAAGGGGGCCAAGTGGCTGCGCGGGCTGGAGTTCCTGCCCAAGGACCGCATGGGCTTCTGGGAGCAGGCCGGCTACCACAACGACGCGGATGTGTGGCGCGAGGAACGCTACGGATAAAATCACCATCCCCTACCCCCGCCCCTCGAGGGGCGGGGGTAAATTTTTTAAATTCGATCAGGTTTCCCGGGCGGGTTTGATACAATGGGGGAAACTTTCGCAGGGATGGGCCCATGCAGGCAGCCATTGACTTTGGAATCACCAACATTGATGTGATCCGGCGCGTGGAGGGCGATTTTAGCCACCAGCGCATCAGCGCCACGCGCCGGCCGCTGGAGGAACAGTTCGCCGGGGTGCGCGCGGTTTTAGAGGCGGGCGGCGAGCAGCTGGAGCGGGCGGGGATCACCGGCGGGCAGTACCGCAACCTGCCCGCGGAGATCGGGCACACCCGCCTGGTGAAAATCAACGAGGTGGCAGCCATTGGGCGCGGCGGGCTGCGCCTGGCCGGGCTGGACCAGGCCCTGGTGGTCAGCGCGGGGTCGGGCACAGCCATGGTGGCCGCGCGCGGGAGCATAACGGCCCACGTCACCGGCAGCGCGGTGGGCGGCGGGACGCTGCAAGGGCTGGGACGGCTGCTGTTGGGCACGGCCGAGGCCCCAGAGATCGATGCGCTGGCGCTGCAGGGTGATGCCAACCACGCCGATCTGAGCCTGGTGGAAGCGGTCGGCGGGGCGGTGGGGAGGCTGCCGGTGAGCGCCAACGCGGTCAACTTTGGGCGCCTGGCGCGCGAGGCGGTGGAGCTCTCGGCGGAGGACCGCGCGGCGGGGTTGGTGCGGCTGGTGGGCCAGGTGATCGCGGTGATCGCAATCAACGCGGCGCGCGCCGAAGGGCTGGATACGATCGTGATGACCGGGCACCTGGTAGACCTGCCTTCGGTGCGCCAGGTGCTGGAGGAAGTCAGCGGGTATTACAACGCGGATATCCGCGTGCCGGCCCGGCCGGGCAGTGGCACCGCCCTGGGCGCGCTGCTGTGCCTGGAGGAGTAAGGGCCGCACGCCGGCCAAAGGGCGGGCGGGAGTATGATAAAATTGGCCCATTCCAAACGGGAAACAAAAAACACCCTGGTCAGGGTGTTTGTGCCGAAGGAGGGAATTGAACCCTCATTCCTTTCGGAACGCGATTTTGAGTCGCGCGCGTATGCCAGTTCCGCCACTTCGGCAATGTAGGTACAGTATAAACAGAATCTCCAGAAGGGTCAAGGTATTCCACACTTATGAAACTCGGTATCATCGGCCTGCCGCAATCGGGGAAAACCACCCTGTTCAACGCGCTGACGCGCGGCACTCAACCCACCGGGATTGCCAGCGGCAAGATCGAGGTGCATACCGCGGTGGTGGATGTGCCCGACCCGCGCGTCGACCGCCTCTCGGGGATGTTCAAACCCAAGAAGACCATCTACGCCAAGGTGACCTACGCGGATATCGCCGGGCTGGAAGGCAGCGCCAACAAAACCGGCATCTCGGGCACCTTGCTCAACCAGCTGACCACCATGGATGGCTTTATCCAGGTGGTGCGCTGCTTTGAGGATGAGAACGTCGGGCACATTTCGGGCAGCGTGGACCCGGCCCGTGACCTGCTCAACCTGGACAGCGAGCTGATCCTCAACGACCTGATCTCGGTGGAACGCAAGCTGGAGCGGCTGGGCGAGGAGCGCAAGAAGGGCGGCGGGCGCGACAAGGCGGTGGTGGAGCGCGAACAGGCGCTCTTCCTCAGCTTGCAGGACACCCTGGCCGCCGAGCAAGCCGCTCCGCGATATGAAAGTGGCCGCCGAAGACGAAGACGCGCTCTCGAGCTTCGGGTTCCTCAGCCGCAAGCCCATGCTGGTGGTGCTCAACCTGTCCGAGGGCCAGAACGCGCCGGAGATGGACTACCCCCACCAGCACAGCCAGGTGGTAGCGCTGCAGGGCAAGCTGGAGATGGATATCGCCCAACTGCCGCCGGACGAGGCGGAGATGTTCCTGGCGGAGTACGGCATCGAGGAGCCCAGCCTCAACCGCATGATCCGCCTGTCTTACGACCTGCTCGGGCTGCAGAGCTTCTTCACGGTGGGGCCGGACGAGTGCCGCGCCTGGACGGTGCGGCGCGGGGCCAACGCGCCCGAGGCGGCCGGCGAAATCCATACCGACCTGCAGAAGGGCTTTATCCGCGCCGAGGTGGTGGCCTATAACGACCTGGTGGGTCTGGGCGGGATGAACGAGGCCAAATCCCACGGCAAGCTGCGCCTGGAAGGCAAAGAATATATCGTTCAGGACGGCGACGTGCTGAACATTCGCTTTAACATTTAAAGGTTAGCCTGCTGCCGCGCGGCGGCGGGCCTACGGGAACTCAGCATGCCATACGAAGCGGTGATCGGGTTGGAAGTGCACGCCGAAATGGCGACACGCTCAAAGATGTTCTGCGCGTGCCCGGTGGTGGATTCGACCCTGGCCAGGCCCAACACGGCGGTCTGCCCGGTGTGTTCGGGGCTGCCGGGGGTGCTGCCGGTGGTCAACCGCCAGGCGGTGGAACTGGCCCTGCGCGTGGCGCTGGCGCTGGGCTGCGAAGTGCAGACTACCAGCATCTTTGCCCGCAAAAACTACTTTTATCCCGACCTGCCCAAGGGCTACCAGATCTCACAGTACGAGTACCCGCTGGCGCTCAACGGGCGGCTGCCGATTCAGACCGCGGAGGGCCGGCGCGAGATCCGCATCCGGCGCGTGCACCTGGAAGAAGACACCGGCAAGCTGAGCCACATCCACCGTGAGGGCGAGGATTTCTCGCTGGTGGATCTCAATCGGGCGGGCGTGCCGCTGCTGGAGATCGTCTCGGAACCGGATCTGCACAGCGCGGCGGAAGTGCGCGCGTATGCCCAGGCGCTGCGCGCGGTGCTGCGCTACGTGGGGGCGAGCAGCGGCGAGATGGAAAAAGGCGCGCTGCGCATCGAGCCGAACATCTCCGTGCGCCCTATCGGGCAGGCCGAGTTGGGCACGCGCGCCGAGATCAAGAACCTGAACAGCTTCCGCGTGCTGGAACGCGCCACGGCTTACCAGATCGAGCGGCAGATTGCCACCCTGGAAGCCGGGGGGCAGGTGCTCCAGGAAACGGTGGGCTGGGACGAAGCCGCCGGCGAGACCTTCTCGCAGCGCAGCAAGGAAGAGGCCCACGACTACCGCTACTTCCCCGAGCCGGACCTGCCGCCGCTGGTGGTGGCGCCGGCCTGGATCGAGGCGGTGCGGGCGGGGCTGCCCGAGCTGCCCTGGGCACGGCTGGAGCGCATCATCCATCAATACGAGCTGCCCGCGGCAGACGCGCGTATCCTGGTGGAAGACCGCGAGCTGGCGGATTATTTCGAGACCTGCGCGGCGGCGCTGCAGTCTGCGCCGGCCAAAATGGCGGCCAACTGGATCACCGGCGAGCTGTTCGCGCGGCTGAACCAGAGCGGCGAAAGCCTGGCGCAGATCAAGATGAGCCCCGGGGCGCTGGCCCGCCTGTTGGACGCGGCGGCGCGCGGGGAGATCAACCTCAACACGGCCAAGAGCGTGCTGGCTGAAATGCTCAAAAACGGCGGCGAGGCGGCCGAGATCATCCGCGGGCAGGGGCTGGAACAGGTCTCGGACGCAGGCTGGATCGCCGGGCTGGTGAGCGAGGCCCTGGCGGCCAACCCCGACGAGGTGGCCAAGTACCTGGCGGGCAAAGAGACGGTCGCCAACTGGCTCTACGGCCAGGTGATGCGCGCGGCAAAGGGTAAGGCCAACCCGCAGGTGGTGCAGGCCGAGCTGGAAAGCCACTTGACGCGGTTGAAAGGCTGAGATCTTCCGTGTCAGGTTGAAGGATGAAGGGTTCAAACACTTCCTTGGATTCTTGTAGGGGCAGGTAGCTGCCCTGCGGCGCCACAACACTCGATAGTGTGCCGTAGCGGTAGCGCGAGACCCGCGCCCTCGTGGAGAGGAAACATGGGAAAAACTTCCCATGCTCCCGCCGGGGGCTATGCTACCATCTGTCCATGCTGCGAAAAATTGTCATCATCCTGATTGGCGCCTGCATCCTGGCCGTGGCGCCAGGTATTACCGCGCTCGGACAGGGTCCGGGCATCAACATCTACCTGCCGATGATTGCCAAACCGATCAGCGGCCCGGTGCTGAAATGGCAGCGGGGCGGGTGCTACTCCTCCTGGTGCGAGACGGGCTGGTATTCCTCGCCGGCGGTGATCAACACCGACGGCGATCCGCAGGCCGAAATCATCGCTTCGGCCTATTCGCTGGTGGCGCTGGACGGGCAAACCGGGGCGCTTGAGTGGCGCGCGGGCACCATCAACAACCGCACCTGGCCGGGGATCGCGCTGGCGGACATCAACAAAGACGGGCAGACGGAGATCGTCATCGCGCAGAGCGGGCCCAGGGTTTCGGCCTATAAGCTGGACGGCACGCTGCTGTGGAGCGAACAGCCCTCCGGTTCGGGGGGCGAATACCGCGGGCTGCTGCTGGCCGACCTGGACAACAACAACAGCAGCCTGGAGGTGGTGGTGACGCGCGCCAGCGGTTCGGTGGTCAACACCTGGGTGCTGAACGCCGCAGGGAGCGCCCTAGGCGGCAAGTGGCCGCAAGTGAACGACAACAGCGGTTACTCCTGGGGAGTCTATAACGACAACGCCGCGGCCGGCGACCTGCGCCCGGATATCCCCGGGCTGGAGCTGGTGGTGCCTTCGGACGTGCACTACATCGCCGCCTACGATAAAAGCGGCAACCAATTGGCGGCCAACGCCACCGATTATCCCGCCGATCCCGGCGATCCGGCTAAAGGCTGGGGACTGGTGGGTGTATGGGAGGATTGGGCGGTTGAAAAGCGCGGGTACGGTGAAGAAAACAGCTCGCGCGCCGAGAATTACCGCGCAAATTTCGCCGATGGGCCGGCGGTGATCGCGGATGTGAACAACGATGGGGTGCGCGAGGTAGTGGCGGTGGGCAATATGTACGACATCCCCTCCGGCTACCCGCCCAGCAAATATTACGCGCCGTTCATCTTCAACGCCGACCGCAGCCGCTTCAACAAACCCGGGGCCGATTGGCGCACTCCACCGGTGGATACCGGCGCGCCGCTGTCGGAGGATTGGTCGGTGATCCAGAGCGCCGAGCCCAACCCGGTAGTAGCCGACCTGGATGGCGACGGTCAGCAGGAGATCCTCTTCGCCTCTTACGACGGGCGAGTGCACGCTTACTGGCTGGATAAGACCGAGCACGGCAGCTGGCCGTATGAGGTCTACCATCCCTCCGAAGGCTTTTTGCGCTTCGCCTCAGAGCCGGTGGTGGCCGACCTGGACTGCGACGGCAAGGCCGAAGTGCTGTTCACCTCCTGGACGCCCAACGGCTCGCACCAGACCGGCAAGTTGTACGTGGTCAGTTTCAACGGCGAGACGCTGTATGAGGTCGGCCTGCCGCCGGCTTTTGGCGGCGACTACAACGGCGCGCTGGCCGCCCCCACCCTGGCCAACGTGGACACCGACCCCGACCTGGAAGTGGTGATCAACACCATCGATACGGGGGTGGTGGTTTACGACCTGCCCGGCAGTGCGGGCGCCTGCAATCTGCAGTGGCCCACCGGGCGGGGCAACTACCTGCGCAACGCGGGCAAGTAAATTGACGGTTAATCCAAAAAGAGCGCATCTGTCGCCGGACAGGTGCGCTTTTGGCATAGAACCTTTCTATTCGATGAAAATCCCCCAATGTAAATTGTATGCTTCAATATTTAATTGAGAGACTTTTCCACTGGTGAGATCCAAAACAGCAAGATAACCGCTAAGATCCTTGACTATTACTCGACTGGCATCTGGCAGCCATAACATACTTTGGCTAATCGGTGTGTCATTGAAAAATACATAATCATCCGGCAGCTTGAAAGTTTCACCAGGGCGAATGGATGCTAACCGCAGTTGCCAATCAATTTGTCCTTTGTATATAAAGAATAAAATCTTCCCCTCCGGTGATTGTATAGGTGACAGTATCCCCGAAGGCTCAATCAGTTTTTTTGCTTTCCCATTCTTAGGATTGACCAGCCATAGACCGATAAAACCATGATCGCCGCCACCCAACAGCATTTGCCCATCCCGGGTGAAACTGTATTCGCAGCACCTGCTGTTTTCAATATCCACCTTCACGATTGGGCTGCCGGGGATTGGCGACACAAAGGCAGTCTCCCCCGTTTCATATCCCATTAAATCGTAGAACAATTTGACTGCCTCCGGGGTACAACCATAGGTAAAGGGTGCGGGGCGCGGTAATTTTCGGGTCGTAGGTTGCCGTATGCATCCAATCCATAAGCCTGCCCTTCAGCAATCTTGATGATCTCGCCGGTTGGCAGATGAATGATATTGACACCATCCCGAAAAAAAGCGATCTGAGTTCCATCCGGCGACCAGCTTGGAGAGCGGATTTCTTCTTTATCAAAGTACCAATCATCTTGATCCGGTATTGGCGGAGGGGCTTTCCCTTCAACAAGCACTATCCTATTTCCGCCATCGGCATCCGTCACTATCAAACGATTATGGCTGACAAAGGCCAACCTACCATCGGCAGACACATCATAAAAGACATCCACGCCATTTTGCTCATCCGTAATTTGGGTTAGCGTGAATCCATCTGGCTCCAGTCTCCATATCTGCATCGGCAAGGGGTGCTGGAGAGAAGGTGCGAACATGAAGTAAAGGGGCGCGGGAAGGGGGTCAGACAGAGGTCCATTGGTTGGTATAGGCGTTAGCGTTGAGGTTGGTGGGGGTGATGTCAAAGTTGGCATCGCTGTCATGGTTTTTACCTGGGCAGCGTCCGTCATTTTCATCAACGGATATGCTGTCATTAATTCAAACTCGGTCACCGGTTGTGGCGCTGGATAGCCTTGTTCAACGACCGTACTACCAAGCGCAGTTGGATGCGGTTCGATCACCGCGGTAGGATGTCGCGCGTTTGGGTTTGTTTCTGTATTTGTAGACCTGACAAGGCCTGCGCACGCGCTTAAACCGAATGCCTGGCCGATTAAAACAATTGCCCACAGGAAAATCCAAAATCGACTTTTCATTTTCTTTGGAAAGGCTCCGCCAATTTTTCCGATCACAAAAATTAACAAAATGGAATTGTAGTTTTTTGTTGTACGACATGATCAGCCTGATTGGTTTTCTTATGAATTAGAGAAAAGTTGGACATCTTATGGATTATTTCCAATGGGCATGTCCGGGGCCGGATTATTAAGTTGAAAATCATCTGGCGACGCAAGGTTGTCATAAATTTCGATATTGGATTGTCCCTTATATTCACGAATAATCCCATTGCGTCGAAATAATATTGCTTGACTTTGTCTCAGGAGTTTGGGGAACCAGGTCAATGACTTCCTTTTGGATCGGAGCAAACAAAGTTGTTTGTTCATCAACCTCTCTTGTTCCGGCCAGTTCTTCCTCGACAACGGTCCTAACCTCTGGCCAGCCAATCTCCTCCAGGCTGATTTGGCCAGATTTAACCCAATGATAAAGCACTGCAGCAAGCTGCTCTTAAAGCAGATGAAATAAGGTGGATACCAAATCTCATTGGGATTTTGTCTTGTGGTAATTGCCATGCGAGAGAACATGATTAAATTATTGCAATCTTTCGCAACTCAGGTTTTGCCACTCAACCCTGGTAAAACCAGGATCACCAGATGCAAAGAACACGAGACCTTCGCACTTTACACTTTGTTCACCCACATCCAAGGCAGTTCTAAATGATATATAGCGGGTATCACCGACATAGCCACTTCCATGAGCTTGGATAATTTCGATGTTCGTATAACCGGGGTGCTTATCATCCAAAATTTCAGACAGTAATTGGCGATCTTTTGGGATTATTGGAAATTTCCACGGGAAAAAGTGAATAGGAAGGAAATACGCTGCGATTAAACAGGCGATCCCGGCGAGGGTTATTATTATTATTATCCTCTTGATAAAGCGCCCGCGATTAGCATGCCTCAGGTGATTGTACATTGTCTATCTATTGATATTACTGCGCATGGATGATGAATTTTGTTAACTATATTTTATCTCTCTTCGTACGTGCAAGGTCCAACCACAACCTTGCTTACGGCTAACAGTCATATGACCAGGCGAGTGGGTCATACAAATCATCCTGAGCAAATATGCCCGGGGTGGGATTTGGAGATTTTCGGTAGTTATTAGAATAATAACTTGGAAAGGAATTATCTCCCATGGACTCATCCCGCCTGCCTACGATGAAAGATCTCAACCCACTGCTGGCCCCCTTCCAGACGCCTGCCTGGAAGCCGGCCATCCTGCAGATGGTCACGACTATCCCGCCTTACTTTATCATGCTCGCGCTGATGTTTTTTAGCCTGCGTGTTTCCTACGCGCTGACCTTGCTGCTTTCGATCCCTACCGCCGGGCTGCTGATGCGCATTTTTATCCTGTTCCACGACGCGGGGCACAACTCCTTCACCCCATCCCTGCGCGCCAATAAAACCATCGCGTTTTGGCTGGGGATCATCACCCTGACGCCCTCCGAACAGTGGACGCGCTCGCACGCCATCCACCACGCCACCAGCAGCAACCTGGACAAGCGCGGGATCGGGGACGTGACCACCCTGACGGTGGAGGAATACCGCTCGAAACACTGGGCCGAAAAGGTGGCTTACCAGCTTTTCCGCTTCCCCTTTATCATGTTCGGCTTTGGTCCCCTGTGGATGTTTATCGTCCATCACCGCTTCGCCACGCCCAAGTTCTCCAAGAAAGAGACCAACAGCGTGATCCTGACCAACCTGGCGCTGGTGGTCTACGCGGCCGCCTTCAGCCTGCTGATGGGCGGCTTTGGCAACTTCGTTTTGGTACAGCTGCCCGTGCTGTGGCTGGGCGGGATGTTTGGCATTTACATGTTCTACGTGCAGCACCAGTTCGAGGGGGTTTATTGGGCGCGCGACCCGGAGTGGGATTACGTCGCTTCGGCCATGAGAGGGGCGAGCTTCTTCCGCCTGCCCAAGGTGCTGCAGTGGTTCACCGGCAACATCGGTTTCCACCACATCCACCATCTCAGCCCGCGCATCCCCAATTACCGCCTGGAGGAATGCCACGCCAGCAACCCGATTTTCCAGCAGGACATGAAGGAACTGGGCTTTTTGGATGCGGTGCGCATGGTGCGCTGCCAGTTGATCGACGAGTCGCGCAACAACCAGATGGTCACCTTCCAGGATATTTTGGGCTAGGTTTGCCGGTTACAGGCCGCCCGCGGGTTCTCCGCGGGCGGCCTGTATTTAAGGATGCATTCAGCATATAATCAATATCATCCATAAATAATATCCACAAATCAATCATAGGACCCTACATGGCAACAAACATTGAAACGGTTATCGTTGGCGGCGGGCAGGGCGGCCTGGCAGTCAGCTACTATCTTACTGCGGCCGGTCGAGAGCATGTTGTGTTTGAGAAGACCTCCCAGCCGGGTAACGCCTGGCGCAATGATCGCTGGGATTCTTTCACTCTGGTGACGCCCAACTGGTCGTTCAGGCTGCCCGGCGCGGAATATTCCGACGACCGGCCGGATGGCTTCATGCCCCGCGGCGAAATCGTGCACCGATTCGAGACCTATGTGCAACACAACCGGCTGCCAGTGGAATTCGGCGTGCAGGTCGATTCGGTCGCGCAGGCCGAGGCCGGCTACC
Source organism: uncultured Chloroflexia bacterium (assembly GCA_963752685.1). Lineage (GTDB taxonomy): Bacteria > Chloroflexota > Anaerolineae > Anaerolineales > Anaerolineaceae > Anaerolinea. The sequence continues at coordinate 209,423 of CAVVZR010000005.1, forward strand.
TGGCCCAAACCAGCCGCGGTGCACTGCGGGCCAAAAATGTGGTTATCGCCACCGGGATGTTCCAGCGCCCTAAAATTCCCGCTTTCGCTGCCCAAATCCCATCCCCTTTGCTGCAGGTACACTCGGGCAAATATCGCAATCCGGGCGCGCTGCCGCCGGGCGCCGTGCTGGTGGTAGGCGCGGGGCAATCCGGCTGCCAGATTGCTGAAGAACTGCGCCAATCCGGGCGCGAGGTGTACCTGAGCACGGGTAAAGCCGCCCGTACCCCGCGCCGCTACCGTGGGAAGGACGTGTACGAATGGGTCGATTTGACCGGTTATATCAACCGCACCCCGGCCCTGCTGCCTTCCCCTCAGATGCGCTTCGCCTCCAACCCGCAGCTCTCCGGTAAGAACGGCGGGCACACTCTCAACCTGCACCAATTCGCCCGCGACGGCATTCACCTGCTGGGGCGGCTGGTGGATGTGCAGGATGGGGCAGCCGTGCTCGCCCCCGACCTGGCGGATAACCTGGCCGGATCTGACGCCATAGAGAAGCGCATGATCGCCATGATCGACCAGTACATCCAGAAGATGGGCCTGGACCTCCCGGAAGAAAGCCTGCCGGAGCTGCGTGACGGGTACGACGTCCCGGTCGTCGAGCGGTTGAACCTGGTTGAGGCGGGCATTTCGACGGTGATCTGGGCCATCGGTTACGCATTCGACTTCGACCTGGTCCACCTGCCGGTGTGCGATGAGGCCGGCTTCCCCATCAGCGAGAACGGGGTGACGCACTATCCCGGCCTGTATTTCGCCGGGCTGCCCTGGCTGCCGGGTCAAAATACCGGGCTGCTATTGGGGGTAGCCGAACAGGCCCAGGTGGTTGCCGCAAACATCCTCAATCGCTGAACGAATCCCGCAAACCAATAACACCCCGGAATGGAAATTCCGGGGTGTTGTGTATCCACAATCAATTAAAAAAACTCAGTGGCGGCGGCGTTTTTTCTTACCGCCGGATGGCGCCGCCGGGACGGGCTGCGCGTCGGAACCGTTGCCACCGCCGGGCAGGGCCGCCGCGGCCGCCGGAGCGGAGAGGGCGGGCGGAGCGCCGGACGGGGTGGGCGATGAGCCGGAACCCGCCTGGCGCGGGCGCATGTTGAAGATGCGCGAGATGACCGCGGCGCGGATTTCGGCGAGCAGCTCGGTAAACATCTCGGAGGCCTGGCTCTTATACTGCACCAGCGGGTCGCGCTGGGCGTAGGCTTCCAGGCCAATCGAGACGCGCAGGGCCTCCACCTTGGTGAGGTAATCGACCCACAGGTCTGAGATGGCGCTGAGCACCAGCGAACGGTAAATTTCATTCTGGCGCCACCAGCCCAGCACCGATTCGACGATCTCGCGCGCGGCGGGGTCAAACGTCTCGAAGGGCTGGCCGGCGATCTGCTCGAAAAGCTCCTCGCCGAGGGCATCCACCAGGTACGGGCGCATGCGCGCGTCGGTCTGGTCAAGGCTGACGCGGGTTTGCTGCAGAATAGCGGCATCCACCGCGCCAAAAATATCTCGCAGAGTTTCCTGCGCGCCTTCCAAATGCTCCAGGACATCCGCGGTGACCGCCTGGGGGTTGGCCTCGCCGAGCAGCTGCGCGGCCAGGTACACCCAGCGCAGGCGCGAGGTCTGCTGGAAACCCTGGCGGTGGGTCTTGCGGTCGAAAACCATGCGCGTGCCGGTGGACATCATCCCCAGCAGGTCGAGAAGCTGGTTAGGGTCGCTGACGTATTCGTCGTATTTCTCCAGGGCGGTGTCGAGATCGCGGGCAATCTGGCCGGCAGGACCCAGCAGGCGCTCGAACTGCCGTCCAAGCAGCGCTTCGGCCTCGTTGGAGAGCACATCGGCAATTTCGTCCCATTCCTTGCCGTTCAACTGGCCAGGTTTGAGGTTGAGGCTCTCGGACAGGCGGCGTTCAAGGGCGCCGACCATGCGCGTGGCGTTGAGATTGAGAATGTAGTTCTCGACCTGGTTGTTGATGCTGTCTTTGAGGGCATCCGGGTCGCTGGTCAGCCAGCGCATCTGCTCGCCGCTCAGGCGGAAGTTGGGCAGGCGCGCCAGCACCACCAGCTCGTCAGCCAGCTCCTGCGGGCGCACAGGCGCGGCTTCGGGGTCGGTGCGGTCTTCGAGGGTCTCGAAAAAGTTATCCAGGGCCTCGGCGCGCTCGGCGCGCTGGGTTTCGAGGGTTTCTTCGGTCTTATCGAGCAGCTCATTGAAGCTCTTGAGGATGTGGTCGCGCTCGCCGTTGAAATCGAGGGCGGCCATGTCGAGCAGGGCAGAGCGCAGGTGGGCCACGGTGGCGCCCTGGGCGGGTTTACGCTTCTCGATCTCGTCGATCAACAGGCGCATGGTGAAGGAAGGGTAGCGCTGGTCATTCCAGGCGATGGGCGGCTGGACGTCTTCCAGGTAGGCCAGCAGCTTCCAGGGGCCTTCTTCGTTGTCCAGCTCCTGGGCGATGCGCCGGTTGAGCTCGGTGGAGAGCATCTCCTCGACGTCTTCGCTCAGGTCGTCCTTGATGAACACCCGGTCGCGCTGGTCGTAAATGCGTTTGCGCTGGGTGTTGAGCACGTCGTCATATTCGAGCAGGTGCTTGCGCACGTCAAAGTTGGAGCCTTCCACCCGCGCCTGGGACTGCTCCACCAGGCGGCCGACGATGCCGCTCTCGATGGGCACGCTCTCGTCGATGTTGAGCCGCGTCGCATCAGGCCTGTGACCTGCCCGCCGCCAAAGAGGCGCATCAGGTCGTCTTCGAGGGCCAGGTAGAAGCGCGACGAGCCCGGGTCGCCCTGGCGGGCGGCGCGGCCGCGCAGCTGGTTGTCGATGCGGCGCGCCTCGTGGCGCTCGGAGCCGATGACGTGCAGCCCGCCCAGCTCGCGCACCTTGTCCATCTCGTCCATGTACTGCAGGAAGGCGCTGCGACCTGCTCCTCGTAGATGCCGTAATCCTCCGGCGTTCAGTCTTGAGCAAGGCGCCTCGCGGCGCTCGTCGTTGGTCATGTCGTAAGCGTCGTCGACCCGGCGCGTTCGAGCATGCGGTTGACGTCGCCCAGGATTTCCTCGTCGCAGCTCGCCGCCCAGCTTGATGTCGACCCCGCGGCCGGCCATGTTGGTGGCGATGGTCACCGCGCCCAAACGCGCCGGCGCTGGCGATGATCTTGCGATTCTTCGTCGTGCTTGCGCGCGTTCAGCACCTGGTGGGGCACGCCGCCCTGCAGGGCGCGCCAGCCAGGCGCGGCCTCGCTGCCGGCGGCAGGCCGAAGCAGCGAGCACAGGCGGGCCACGTTTTCCGGGTCCTCAGGGTTGAACGACATGCTCGATGTTCAGGCTGCGGGCCAGCTGGCGCATCTCGCTGGTGTCGAGCTGGTCCACGGGCTTGTTGAGCGGCGCCAGCTCGGGGATGGCGCGCTCGACTACATCCGCTGTTGTTCTTGTTCGAGATACAGGTCGCGCGGATCAGGAGCACCTGGGCCAGGCGGCGCAACAGGTCGGCGTCCAGGCGGTTGGAAAGGCGCTCGGAATGCTCGACCGAGGTGGTGCCCACCAGCTGCGGGCGGCCCAGGACGTGGTAACTGAGAATCTCCAGGGTGATGGCGCGCAGCTTGGCTTCCTCGGTGCGGTAGACCACATCCGGGAAGTCTTTGCGGCGCCAGAACACCGGCGTGCTTGCGGGGTCGTCGCGGCGGGCGTAGTAGGTGTACTTGTAGCCGTGCTCGGGTCCTTGGTGTCGATCAGCCTGGACAGGGCGAATTGGCGCGGATGGCGTTGTATTCCAGGTTGGTGGGGATGGGCAGCACGTCCAGCTTGTAGATCTTGTAGAACTCTTCGGCTTCGGTCAGCGGCGGTACCGGTCATGCCGGCCAGCTTATCGTACATGCGGAAGTAGTTCTGGATGGTGATGGTGGCGTAGGTGACGTTCTCCGCCTCGACCTTGACGCCCTTCTTTGGCCTCCACCGCCTGGTGCAGCCCGTCGGACCAGCGCCGGCCGGGCATCAGGCGGCCGGTGAATTCGTCGACGATGACCACCTTGCCCGCCTGGACGAGATAATCCTTGTTGCGCCGGTAAAGGAACTGCGCGCGCAGGGCCTGTTCGAGGTAGCCCATCATGCGCGCCTGCTCGGGGGTGATATCTTCAGGGCGCTCGGGGTCGCGCAGCGGCAGACCCAGCAGCTCTTCGACGTGCACTTCGCCCAACTCGGTCAGGCTGACCGTGCGGTCTTTCTCGTTGACCTCATAATCTTCGGGCTGCAGCTGGCGCACCACCTGGGCCATGCGGATGTACCATTCGGAGTCGTCCTGAGCCGGGCCGGAGATGATCAGCGGGGTGCGGGCTTCGTCGATGAGGATGTTGTCGACCTCGTCGACGATGGCAAAGTAGTGCCCGCGCTGGACGCGGTCTTCCAGGCGGCATGGTCAGGTTGTCGCGCAGGTAGTCGAAGCCAAACTCGGAGTTGGTGCCGTAGGTGATGTCGGCCTGGTAGGCCTCGCGGCGGTGGACCAGGCGCAGCTGGTGCTGGTCTTCGTGGGGCGAGTTCTTTCTCCAGGTCGATCAGGAAGGCATTCTGGCCGTTCTCGGTGCGGCGCGGCCATCTGCAGCACGCCCACGCTAGGCCCAGCAGGTCGATAGATGGGGGCCATCCAGCGCGCGTCGCGGCGGGCCAGGTAGTCGTTGACCGTGACCAGGTGCGCGCCGCGGCCGGTCAGGGCGTTGAGGTATAGCGGCAGGGTGGCCACCAGGGTCTTGCCTTCGCCGGTGCGCATCTCGGCGATTTTGCCGGAGTGCAGGGCGATGCCGCCGATCAGTTGGACGTCATAGTGGCGCAGGCCAATGGTGCGCTTGCTGGCCTCGCGCACGGCGGCGAAGGCCTCGGGAACCAGCTCATCGAGGGCTTCCTGCAGGCTGCGGCCGCGATCCATGCTGGCGTGCATGCGCGCCCGAAAATCGTCGGTTTTGGCGCACAGCGCATCCGTGGAGAGCTTTTCGTACTCGGCTTCCAGGCCGTTGATCTGCTCGACAATCTGCGAGGCGCGGTCGATTTCTTTTTTATGGGGATTACCCCCCACGAAATTTACCAATTTCTTGAACATAAATTACCTTCCGGTGAGGGATTATAGCATATGGAAGAATTGAAGATTGGGGATTGTTGATTGAAAAATGAAGAGTGATGAATGTTGAATGCTGAATGGAGAATGCCAGGGTGAATGCAAAATGGAGAAGGTTGATGGACGGCAAAGCCGGGCTACAATATACGCAGGGGATTGGTAAGAGAGAGAAGGAGGCAGGATGGATGAGATTATCGAGCGGATCGAACGCGAGGCGGGCGTGCCGGGGCTGGTGGATCTGCTGGCCGAGCGCCTGTCGGCCAGCGATTTGCAGTCCCTGATGCTGGAGGTCTACCGGCGGCGCAGCAAACGGGTGCAGCCCGCCGCCCTGCTGGCCGATTTCGCGGCCAACCGCTTCGCGCGGCCGGCGGCGGTCTCACCCCTGGCGCTGCTGGCCTGGGAGCAAACCGCCTACGCGCACCTGCCCGAAGGTTTCGAAGCGCTGGCCCTGGCGCCTGTCTGCCCGCTGGGCACCAACAGCGTGGTGGCCCAGGTGGACCCCAACTGGTCGTGGCCACTGCCCGCAACAGCGAAGTGGTCTCGGACTCGACCAACGTGCTGGCGCTGGAGTGCGCGCTGCGGCGCAAAGCCCTGCTGCGGGTCAATCCAAAATCGGGTGAAGCGGTGCACCTGGCGCGCCAGCCAGCGGCTGCTGCGCGCGCAGCGCTACCGCGGGGCGGGGGCCCTGGCGCATTTCAGCGCGTTTGCCCTGTGCAGCGCCGGGCGCGACCGGGGCGGCTGGCAGTTCGAACTGGATTGCCTGCGGCTGCACGCGCGCTTTTATCTGCGCGCCCTGCGCGCCTACCTGGGGGCCGGGGTGGGGCTGGCCTACAGCCTGACCTTGCTGGGCGAGGATGTGGGCAAGGAGCAGGTTGAAAAAGAACTTTTTGCGCCGGTGCGAGAGGAGTTCGAAGGGGTGAGCTGCGTATTCGACGCCGAGCGCACCAGCGGGCGGGGCTATTACCGCGGGCTGTGCTTTCACATCCATGCCCTGCACCCCGATGGCCGCCGGTTGGAACTGGTGGACGGCGGGTGGGTGGATTGGACGCAGAAACTGCTGGGCAGCGCCAAGGAGCGCCTGGTAATCAGCGGGATCGGCAGCGAGCGGCTGGTGGCGGAGTTTGGAGGACGGTGAGGGAAAGAAGGAAATGAGTTCTCGCTTAGCGGCTGGATCATGGCCTTTGATAATTAAACCCCCAGGGCAGCTATTTCACAGCGAGACTATAATTACATCTATCTTTTAAAGGTAATGGATTGGGAAATAATACGAAATCGGGGGAAACATGCCACTCAACCCTACTGGTTGGAAAATTGGTAATTTTTTCACCCAGATAATCTACCGCCCGGCGCGATTAATCCTGCTTTGTCTGGCGCCATGGGTGCTCTCGGCTTGCTCGGTGAGCCGGGAGTTGGCAATACCCACGCCAATCGCATCCCAGATTGCCATGTCAACTCGTCTCTCTCCCACTCAAACAATAGTGATGGCCAGCCGGACATCACCGCCACCCACCAGTCCGGCGCCATCCGCTACAATTGTGACCACGCCTACCCCTCAACCTACCTATATATTGCCTGTCCCTTCCCCGGTAAGTGGGCAGATTTATCAACTTGCTACCTGGACAACTGAAAAGGCTGAACAGCTGATCCTGGATCTCAAGAATTACCCTGAGACTCTTGAAAACAACGGGCAGGCCGTTATTTATTACCCCGCTTTCCAATATGAAGGTGTGATCGAATTGGAAAGCGCACTCCGTTTTCCACACTCAGACCAGGAAAATTTGTGGCGGTGGAATGGGGCTTACAACCTCTATCGATCCGATAATACTGATAGAGCTGGCCTTTACGCGGGCTTGATTGCCAACGCTCTTAACCGGAAAGAAACGGACCTGCAAACCATTGAAAACTGGTTTGTAAAAACCATAGCCTTCTCCCTGGAAACATACCCGATTTCGCCTCCTCAAGGATATCAGAACAGCCTTGTCTTGCATATTTACAATCCTGAGTACACCTCCTTCTCTGGTGGTTTCGCCATCTGGTTGGTACAAAAAGATGAGATATTTTATGGTTACCCGCTGGAAAATGAGGGAAATAACCCTTATGGCACCGGGGTCAGCCAGGTGGATACGATTGACATTACCGGGGATGGAATTGCAGAGGCAATTGTTCAGAACTCAGATTGGCAATCATTTGGTTTCCATTCCGGAGATCTAAAAATATATCGATTAGATCAGGTTCCTCCACGAGAAATTATTTTTGACCCACCCCTTGATAATCCCGATTTAGCTGTATGGTCAGTAACAAATCTGGGGCAGCCTGTACCCACCGTCACATTCCGGATACCTGTAAGTATATTCTCCGACGCGCCATGCTATCCATTCCAGGTGGACTGGCAGTATCAATTGCAGGGGGCTCGATTGAGATTTATTGGGATAAAAGCTCCCCCTATCGAAGCCATGCAGGAAAAACCGTATTGCACCCGGGTATTGGCATCCATACTCCAATCGTCTGCATTTCTAAAAAATAAGGCGGCATTGGGGTTGTATCTACACCTGCTGGATCTGGAATTTATTGAAAAAGATCTCAGTTTCTTTGAACAGCCCTATTCTGTCGAAAAAGAAAGACTATCCCTGGCGCTTTATCTATCCGATCAAGGGGATGAGACTGGGGCGAACGAACAAATACGGCAGATCCGGGCCGGCAGTGATGCCTCCCTCGCCGAATGGCGTAAGGATGCCATTGCCTACTATGCCATCCACCGCGATCCACAGGCGCTCTTTCAATTCTGCCTGTCCTCCAGTAATTGTGAATTTTTCCTTAATTTTCCCGAAATCGTCGCATTAATCCCACCCAACCGCTTTTCAGAAGTTGGTATGGTCTTACAGGAGATGGGCATACAATTCAACACTTCCGGCAACTTCGATTTTGACCAGGATGGGCAAAATGAGAAGTGGCTTTTGTTTCTGTCCTCTTCTCCATGCGGCACAGGTACGGAATTCTGGATCCTAGCCAAAGGGGATAACACCATTGAGAGTCGCAGGGCCGGATGGCCGTGTCTTCGGGAAGAGAGTGATGAGGAAAGGGCATTGGCGATTAAGCCATTAGCATTATCCGGCGGACTGCCTTCGTATCAATTGACGGTGAGTGATGAGGAACGCCCTATGGAACCCTTCCTCTACTGGCCCATGGATGGAAAAAACCCAATCATTGATTTTTGGCAAGCCAAGCAAAAGATCGATGCAATTCAAAATAAATTATTGCTGAGCCAAATTTCACCGGACGAAGCACAGGCGCAGTTGGTGGCTATTCAGGAATCACCCCTTGAACTAGAGATCTCTGTTGATCACTTACGGGCTCAAATGCTCTATCTTGTCGGTCTGACCCAAGAATTAAGCGGGAAGAACACCCTGGCTGTGGAGACTTATTTGGAACTGTGGAAAACTTACCCGAATGATCCTTTTGCATGGATGGCTTATACAAAACTTGAGCCCAAGCAATAAAAGATGCCCTGCAGGAAAGAATAATTTACCTGCGGATATATAATTTCTGATGAATCGATATACCCGGTGTTAGACGTCTGACCTCAGAGGAATCCCATGGCCGACACTCGAGTGACGGATACTTCTTACCTGGCGCGCTATTTCCTATGGAACGCGGTCGGGGTAGACGATTACAAGAACTTCCCGGCGCGGGCCATAGAAAACTGCGCTCCCCGCTTCGATTTTGAACCGCCGAGGGAGGGCGAAGATATCCGCCCGGCGCTCGACCAGGCCGCGGGGGCGGAGGGCATCGAGGGCTGGCTGGCGCGCAACGGCACGACGGCTTTCCTGGTGATCCGCGACGACCGGCTGCTCTACGCGCGCTATTTCCAGGGCTACGCCCACGAACTCGATCTGCACATCGTTTTCGGTGGCCAAATCCTTCACCTCGGCGCTGATCGGGATTGCCCTGGGCGAAAAATTGATCACCAGCCTGGACGACCCGCTGACCAGGTATCTGCCGGAGCTGGCCTCCAACGGCTGGCCGGAGATCCGCATTCGCCACCTGGTGGGGATGTGCTCGGGTTTGGGATATCACGCCGGGGGCTTTCTGCCGTGGAACGACGAGCCGCGCGTGTATTATTCGCCGGATTTGCGAAAACTGGCCGGGCAGGCGCGCAGCGTGGCGGCGCCGGGCACGCGGTTCCTGTATAACAATTACAACCTGGTGCTGCTGGGGATGGTGCTGGAGCGCGCCACCGGCGGGAGCGTGTGCGCCTACCTGCAGGAAAAAATCTGGAAGCCGCTGGGGATGGAGTTCCCGGCTTCCTGGAGCCTGGACAGCCGGACCAGTGGGATGGAAAAGATGGAAAGCGGTTTGAACGCACGCGGGGTGGATTACGCTAAATTTGGGCGGCTGTATCTGCGCCAGGGGGATTGGAATGGCAGGCAGATCGTCCCGGAAAGCTGGGTGGCCGAATCCACCACGGTGACGCCGGGGGCGGCGTGGAGCCACTACAAGTATCTATGGTGGATGTCGCGCTCGGGCAAGGGCCGCTACACGGCGGTCGGCAACCTGGGACAGTTCATCTTTATCGCCCCGGATAAGAACTGTGCGGTGCTGCGCTTTGGCAAGGGCAAACCCGCCGGCTGGAAAACAGCCTATACGCAGTTGTTTGCGCGCATCCTGGATTTGCTGTAGCCGGGGCAGGGGCAGCTCATTCGCCTTCTCAGCGCCAGCCATGCGCACCGGGGCATGCAGAAAAAGCTGCCTGGGGGGCAATTATCTACTATAATAGTCGTTATTAACCACGCCGCTCGTGACAGGAGAGTTCTCATGACCCACACCCCTATTCGCGCCTTGGGCGAGGTGGCCCTGCGCGTACAGAACCTGGATGCAATGGTGCGCTTCTACCAGGAGGTTATCGGGCTGGAGCTGATGGCGCGCAACCCCGGCAATGCCTTTTTTCGTATCGCCGAAGGCTTTGGCGGGCACACCCAGGTGCTGGCGCTGTTTGACCGTTCGGACGCCCCGCAGGCGGCGCACACCCCGCTGGATCACTTCGCCTTCAGCATCGCGCTGGAAGATTACGAGCCAGAGAAACAGCGCCTGGAAGGCCTGGGGCAGAAGGTAAGCACCGCCACCCACGCCTGGACACGTTGGCGCTCGCTGTACGTCTACGACCCGGAAGGCAACTGCGCTGAACTGGTCTGCTACGATCCCAGTATCCAGGAATGAAAGCCGCCAGGAGATAATCACTTGAAAGTTTTCGACTTAAATAAAGCCGCCTGGGATCGCGCCGTTGACGACGGCGAGAACCCATATACAAAGGTGGTTTCTGCTCAGCAAGTGGCTCAGGCCAGGGCCGGGATTTGGTCGCTATACCTTACTGATAACCGACCCGTCCCAACGGAATGGTTTCCGGCCTTGCCCGGTTTGAACGTGCTATGCCTGGCCTCCGGCGGCGGGCAGCAAGCCCCCATTCTAGCCGCTTGCGGTGCAGATGTAACCCTGCTCGACGCCTCCCCGCGCCAACTTGCCCAAGACCAGTTTGTGGCTCGACGGGATGGGCTGACCATCCACTGCGTACAAGGGGATATGGCCGTTTTGCCTTTCACCGCCGGACGTTTCGACCTGATCCTCAACCCGGTCTCGACCCTCTTTGTCCCGGACGTGCGACCGGTGTGGCGCGAATGCAACCGGGTGCTGTGTGAGGGTGGTGTACTCATCACCGCTTTTATGAATCCGGATGAGTTCATCTTTGATCCAGATGCGCTAGATAACCAGGATGAATTTATCGTCAAATATTCCTTGCCCTATGTGGAATATGAAACGCTCAGCCCACAAGCGCTGGCGGACCGTATCCAAGGCCGCAGGATGTTTCATTTCAGCCATAGCATGGAAGCCCAATTGGGCGGGATGGTTGAAGCAGGCTTTGCGATCAACGGTTTTTATGAGGACCGCCGCAGTGAGGAAGACGGCAACCCGATCCGCTTGTACATGCCCAGTTTTTATGTGGCGCGCGCTGAGAAAGTCAAATAAGCCTAGAGTAGCAAACTCCAACCCGTCAAGTTGCGGTATACTCTGGCGATCCGATTTTTTTTGAGCTTTCCGACCCCATCCGTTTAGAGGTTTTCATGCAGCTCGAACGAGAAGTGTTCGATTTTCCCACCGCCATACCGCTCAAAGTGATTGGGCACAACGAGAATAATTTCGAGGGGTTTGTGCTGGAGCTATTCCAAAAACAACTCGCGGAGGAGGAGATCCTCGCCGTGGCCCAGCGTCCCAGCCGCGAGGGCAATTATCTTTCGGTGACGGTGACCTTCACCGCGCAGTCGCGCGAGCATCTCGACGCAATCTATGCCGAACTCAACGGCCAACCGCGCATCCTGATGGTGATTTAGCATGCCGGCCAACGGCGCGAGCCCAACCAGTACCTGGCGGGCCAACATCCTGCTGGTGATCGTCACCGCCATCTGGGGTTTTGGCTTTGTAGCCCAGCGGGTGGGGATGGCGCACATGGGCGCGTTCACCTACAACGCGCTGCGCTTTGGCCTTGGCGGGCTGGCGCTGTGGGCTGCGCTGCCACTGGTACGCAAATTCGAACCGGGCGGGCCGCGCCCGACCTTGCGAGCTTTGGCCGGAGCCGGCGCGGCGGCGGGCGTTCTGATGTTTTTCGGCGCCTATCTGCAAACCGCCGGGCTGGCCACCACCAGCGCGGGCAAAGGCGGGTTCATCACCGGCTTTTACGTGGTGCTGGTGCCGGTGTTGGGGCTGGCCTGGAAACAGCGCACCGGGACGGGCACCTGGATCGGCGGGGCGCTGGCGCTGGGCGGCCTGTACCTGCTCAGTGTCAACGAAGCCTTTGAAATCTCCAGGGGCGACCTGATGGTGCTGGCCAGCGCCTTTTTCTGGGCAGCCCACATCCAGATGATTGGCTATCTCTCGCGGCGGGTCGACCCGGTTTGGATCGCGGTGGCGCAGTACGCGGGGGTGACCGTGTTGAGCGCCGCAGCAGGCATGCTCTTCGAGCATAACAGCCTGGCGCAGATCGGGGCGGCCTGGGGCGCGATCCTCTTCGGCGGGTTGGTGGTGGTGGGAGTGTCATTCACCCTGCAGGTCATCGCGCAGCGCGAGGCGCATCCCGGGCACGCGGCGGTGATCATGGTCTCCGAGGCGATGTGGGCGGTGGCGGCGGGATGGTTAATGCTGGGCGAACAGCTCACCGCGCGCAGCCTGGCGGGCTGTGCCCTGATGCTGGCGGGGATGGTCATCTCCCAGGCCGCCCCTTACCTGCATCTGCCCGGCAGCCGCCGGTTCCAGACCGAAACGGAATAAATCCCAGCAAGGCTGCCCTCCTTCCCTCTTCGTAGGGCACGGGTCTATGACCTGCCCTCTTAAGCATGGGCGATCGCAGAAACTATAAGACGGGCCGATTGGCTGCCCTTCGGCAGCGCGCAGCGCGAAACCGGCCCCTATCAGACACAAAAGAGGTCTTGCCAATTTCTCGGCAAGGCCTCTTTTTATGCAATCTGATTCAGATTAATACAGGCGTTTGTTATCGTAGCTCTGCAGCGCCTTCATGTAATTGGCGCGCTCGAAAGCGGCCGGTTCGGCCACCGCTCGCTGGCTCATCGAACCCTGCATCTGTTGGATCGATTCGTACTCATAGGTGGTCATCCAGGCGGTCATATCCTCGAGGATTTCGCTGATGCGACCGACGCCGTTATGCAGCAGCTCGGAGGCGAGCATGGCCACTTTGGCGCCGCCCATCATCGCTTTGAGCACATCCTGGCCGCTGTGCACCCCGGAGGTCAGGGCAAAATCGCAGTCGACGCGCCCGTAGAGGATGGCGATCCAGCGCAGGGGCAGGCGCAGCTCGGCGGGTGTGGAGAGCTGCAAATTAGGCGAAACCTCGAGGGTCTCGATATCCAGGTCGGGCTGCATGAAGCGGTTGAAGAGCACCAGGCCGTTGGCCCCGGCGGATGCCAGGCGCCCGGCGAAATGGGGCAGAGCGGTAAAGAATGGGCTGAGCTTGACCGCCAACGGGATGCGCACCTGGGCGCGCACGTCCTTGACCAGGTTGACGTAGTTTTGCTCGAGGTCCTGGCTGGCGAGGTCGGGGTCGGTGGGCACGTAGTACATGTTGAGCTCAAGCGCGTCCGCGCCGGCTTCTTCGATCTTCTTAGCATATTCGACCCAGCCGCCCGAGGAAACCCCGTTGAGGCTGCCGATCACCGGAATGCTGACCGCTTTTTTAGCCTTGGCGATCAGTTCGAGATAATCTTCCGGGCCAATGTTATAGCTCTGCAGATCGGGGAAATAGGTCAGCGACTCAGCAAAGGTCTCGGTGCCGCGGTTGAGGAAGTGGTCGAGCGCCAGGCTCTCCTGGGTGATCTGTTCCTCAAAAAGCGAATACATCACCACTGCGCCGGCGCCGGCAGCTTCGAGACGCTGGATGCCTTCCAATTTCTTGGAAATCGGCGAGGCTGAGGCGACCACAGGATTTTTGAGGGTCAAACCGAGGTATGAAGTAGTCAGGTCTACCATGGGATTCTCCTTCAGAAGAACGATTAGGCTTCGCCGTCGGCTTTGTATTGAATGGCGGCCATCTGCTTGTAGAGGTCCCAACGCTTACGGGCATCCTCACGGGCTTCGCCCATCAGCAGTTCAGCGCGGGCTTCGTCGGCCTGGACGAGCATGCGGTAGCGCGTCTCGTTGTAGGCGTATTCTTGAATGTCGATGGTCGGCTCCTTGGAGTCGATCAGCAGCGGGTTCTTGCCTTGGGCGGCCAGGGTCGGGTTGTAGCGGTAGAGCGGCCACACGCCCGAGTTAACCGCCAGCTTCTGCTGGTCGAGGCCGTGGCGCATGTCGATACCGTGAGCGATGCAGTGGCTGTAGGCGATGATCAGGGAGGGGCCGTCGTAGGCGTCCGCCTCGAGGAAGGCGCGCAAGGTCTGCTGGTCGCTGGAGCCCATCGCCACGCGGGCCACGTAGACATAGCCGTAGGCCATGGCGATCATCCCCAGGTCTTTCTTGGAAAGACCCTTGCCCTTGGCGGCGAACTTGGCGACCGCCGCGCGCGGGGTAGCCTTGGAGGCCTGCCCGCCGGTGTTGGAGTAGACTTCGGTGTCGAGCACGAGCACATTGACGTTGCGCCCGGAGGCCAGGACGTGATCCAGGCCGCCGTAACCGATGTCATAAGCCCAGCCGTCGCCGCCCACGATCCACACGCTCTTTTTGACCATGTAGTCGGCCACGTTGGTCAGGTTGACCGCTCGCGAATCCTGGATGCCTTTGAGGGTTTCCTTGAGGACCGCGACGCGTTCGCGCTGTTCGCGGATGCCGGCTTCGGTGCTCTGATCGGCTTCGAGCAGGCCGCTCGCCAGGGTGTCGCCCAGGCTGGGGGCCAGCGCGGTGACCAGCTCACCGGCGTATTCGCCGAGTTTATCGATGGTCAGGCGGAAGCCCAGGCCGAACTCGGCGTTGTCTTCGAAGAGCGAGTTAGACCAGGCGGGGCCAAGACCCTGGGCGTTTTTGGCCCACGGGGTGGTGGGCAGGTTGCCGCCGTAGATGGAGGAGCAGCCGGTGGCGTTGGCCACCACACTGCGGTCGCCAAAGAGCTGCGAAAGCAGCTTGACGTAGGGCGTCTCACCGCAGCCCGCGCAGGCGCCGGAGAACTCAAACAAGGGGCGCAGCAGCTGCGAGTTTTTGACGGTGGTCACCGCGATGGTGCCAGGCTGGATGTCGGGCAGGGTGAGGAAGTATTCCCAGTTGGCCCGTTCGGTCTCGCGCAGGGGCGGCTGGTCGACCATATTGATGGCTTTGAGGCCGGCCTGGGTCTTGTTCTTGGCCGGGCAGGCTTCCACGCACAGCGCGCAGCCGGTGCAGTCTTCGGGGGCCACCTGGATGGTGTATTTGGTGCCGGGCAGCTCGCGGAATTTTGCGTCCGTCGATTTGAAGGTCTCGGGAGCGCCGCCCAACAGAGCAGGATCATAGACCTTCATGCGGATGACGGCGTGCGGGCAAACCATCACACACTTGCCGCACTGGATGCAGACGTCCGGGTCCCAGGCGGGGATTTCGAGGGAAATATTGCGCTTCTCGTACTGCGCCGTGCCGGTAGGGAAGGTGCCGTCCACGGGCATGGCCGAAACGGGCAGATCATCGCCGGAGTTGACCATCATCGGGGCGAGCACGTTGCGCACAAATTCGGGGGCGGCGGCGCTGACGGCCGCGAAGCGGTCGGTCGTGCTGGAAACAGCGGCGGGAACCTTGACTTCGTGCAGGTTGGCCAGGGTCTGGTCAACGGCTTCGTAGTTCATCTGCACCACGGCTTCGCCGCGCTTGCCGTAGGTCTTCTTGATCGATTTTTTGATCTCGGCGATGGCCTGTTCGCGGGGCAGCACCCCCGAAATGGCGAAGAAGCAGGTCTGCATGATGGTGTTGATGCGCCCGCCCATGCCGGTCTTTTGGGCCACTTCGTAGGCATCGATCACGTAGAACTTGAGGTTTTTGCTGAGGATGTCTTTCTGAGCCTCGCGCGGCAGGTGATCCCAGACTTCGTTGGCGGGGTAGATGCTGTTGAGCAGGAAGACCGCGCCGGGTTGGGCGTAGCGGGTGATATCCAGGCGCTCGAGGAAGTTGAAGGCGTGGCAGGCGACGAAGTTGGCGTGCGAGATCAGGTACGGAGCGCGCTGAGGTTTGGGGCCAAAACGCAGGTGCGAGATGGTCATCGAGCCCGATTTCTTCGAGTCGTAGACGAAATAACCCTGGGCCGAATTGTCGGTCTCTTCGCCGATGATCTTGATCGAGTTTTTGTTGGCGCCTACGGTGCCGTCTGAGCCCAGGCCAAAGAAGACGCACTGCACGGTGCTGGGGTCGGCAATCGAGAAGCTGGGATCAAATTCCAGGCTGGAGTGGCTGACATCGTCATGGATGCCGATGGTAAAGTGGTTTTTGGGAGCAGCCTTGCGGCCTTCTTCAAAGACGGCTTTGACCATAGCAGGGGTAAATTCTTTGGAGGAGAGCCCGTAGCGGCCGCCAAAGATGCGCGGCATCTGGCTGAAGGGGGCAAAGCCTTCGCTGAGGCTTTCGGCCACGGCGGTGACCACATCCTGGTAGAGCGGCTCGCCGGCCGAACCGGGTTCCTTGCAGCGGTCGAGCACGGCAATGCTTTTGACCGTGGCGGGCAGGGCCTTGAGCAGGTGAACGGCCGAGAAGGGGCGGTAAAGATGCACGGTGAGCACACCCACTTTTTCGCCTTTTTCGACCAGGTATTTGGCGGTTTCTTCGGCGGTTTCGGCGCCGGAGCCCATCACCACGATGACCGTCTCGGCATCCGCAGCGCCGGAATATTCAAACAGGCGGTAGCTGCGGCCGGTGAGGCCGGCGAATGTGTCCATGTATTTCTGGACGATATCGGGGGTGCGGGTGTAGTAAGGGTTGACCGTCTCGCGTCCCTGGAAATAGACGTCGGGGTTCTGGGCAGTGCCGCGCAGCACGGGATGATCGGGGCTGAGGGCGCGAAGGCGATGCTCGGCGATCAGCTCGTCGGAGATCATCGCGCTCATGTCATCGGTGGAGAGCTGCTCGATCTTCTGGACTTCATGCGAGGTGCGGAAACCGTCGAAGAAGTGCAGGAAGGGCACACGGGCTTCCAGGGTGGAGGCGTGGGCGATGAGGGCCATGTCATGCGCTTCCTGCACCGAGCGGGAAGCCAGCATGGCGAAGCCGGTTGAGCGGCAGGCCATCACGTCGGAGTGGTCGCCAAAGATCGAGAGCGCCTGGGCGGCCAGGGAACGAGCCGAAACATGGATGACGGCCGAGGTCAATTCCCCGGCGATCTTGAACATGTTGGGGATCATCAACAGCAAACCCTGGGAAGCGGTGAAGGTGGTGGTCAGTGCGCCGGACTGCAGCGCGCCGTGGACCGCGCCGGATGCGCCGCCCTCGGATTGCATTTCGACCACCATGGGAATGGTGTTCCACAGGTTCTTTACTTTTTTGGCCGACCATTCGTCGGCCCATTCGCCCATATTGGACGAGGGAGTGATGGGATATATGGCAATTACTTCGCTGAGGCGGTAGGCGACGTAGGCGACTGCTTCGTTACCGTCGATGGTGACCATCTGGCGAGTACTCATGCGGTTAACTCCTGTAACAAGATCTAATTCAGCAACCGGGATCAACCCGGCGTTGTTTGCAAGCATCGGTTTCAGGTTGGCTTGACGCCAACGATAACCATTCAACCTATAAAGTTTATGTTGATTCTAATTCCTCATGTAGTAATAAGAGTCTTAAAAACGGGCAGACATTGTCACAAAAATGAGGCAAAATGGTCCACTTGTTACTGCCAGGCAAAATGATGTATTAAAAGAGGGCAGGGCTGCGAAGATTTCACTGCCCTGCCCGGATAAAGCGGTCGGCGTTATTTCATTTTGTCGGAGGTGAAGAATAACCCGGCGACCTTGTGAGGTTCGGCGCCTTCAAAAGAGATCAGCACCTGGGCTTTGTCGTCGCCGGCGAATTTGGCTTTGTACACCACGCGGTAGTATTCGCCCACCTTCTCCACGCTGTTCACCTCGCGGGAATCGTAGGCGCCTACTTTGCCGGTGGTGGTGGCCAGCAGGTTGGCGAATTTTGATTCAGGGATGGCCTTGAGCATGGCGTCGTCGAAATCGCGCGAGAAGACGGCATAGTCGGCGGCGTTCAGCCCGGCCAGCAGGTTATCGGTCATCGGTTCGGTGTAAGCCAGGACGGCGTCGCGGTCGCTGCCCTGCAGGGCCTCTACCTGGACTTTGGGAGCGCACGCGGCCAGCGCCAGGACGGCCAACAACACAATCAATGTAAGGGTTAGAAAACGTCGGTTCGTGTTCATCAGGCACCTTTCTTTCGAGGGCGAGTATAACCCGCTTTGGGCCGGTCGGGGTCAAGAAGGGATCAAGACGCCGGAACCACCATTCGGGGCGGCAGCCCACCCTCCCGGCGGCATCGTCTCAGGCGGCTTTGGCGGCTTTGAGTTTGTTAATCGCCCCATTGCGGGCGGTGTTCAGCATCATCGACTTCAGGATCTGGTCGAAGCCGACACCGTGCAAATCGAGGATCACCGCCAGGGCCACATCCATTTCTTTGGGCCCCAGGGCCGGGTTGCAGTTGGTGTCGATAAAAAAGTAGCGCCCGGATTGGTCCAGGCGGATATCGAACTTGGCATAATCGGCCATGCGCGAGACATTGAAGGCCTTTTTGACATATTCATTGAGCAGCGGGTCGGCATACAACGTGTAATGAAAGGCCGCGTTCATCTCGGTCAACCACTGGTCTTCAAAGGTGAGAAACACGTATTTGTTCTCGGTGTGCTTAAAGGCCTTCTCCGCCAGGAAAACCTTTTTCTTTTTATCCTGCAGCACGATCGCGGTCACTTCACGCCCGCTGATAAATTCCTCAACCAGCACCGGTTGCTTGTAGGTGCGGATCAAGTAGCGCAGGCGTTTGCGCAGTTGTTTTTCGTTCTCCGAAACCGCGTCGCTGGTAATTTCGACCGAACCGTGGATCGAGTTCAGCTTGGAGATGAGCGGGAAGCGCAGCATGGGGTCGAGAATGTCACCCGCGGAGTTGAAAAGCTGGTAATAGGGCACGGGGATGCCGTTTTGCTGGAGGAGCTTTTTGATCAGAAACTTATTGGTATCCAACGAGAGGCCGAGGATGTCGGCGCCGGTGTAGGGGATATCCAGCAGTTCCAGCACGCCCGGGATGGCGGCTGCCAGCCTCTCGTCGCCTTTGATCGAATCGACCAGGTTGAAGACCATCTCGGGTTTATTCTTGCGCAGGCGCTCGGGTAGTTCGGCGTTGCCGGGGAAGAGCGAGACCGTCACGCCCAGGGCCGCCAGGCGCTCGCCGATCAGGCGGGCATCCGCCTCGGCGTCTTTTTCGGTGATGTACTGCGCCTCGGTGGGGAAATCGACCCGCTGGACATCGCTGAAAATGATGCCCACTTTTTGGGGAAGCTGGACTTCGGGCTGGTCTTTTTTGGGCTTGATTTTATGGTTCTGCATGGATGATCCTTGTTTGCCGCGTTGTGCCGGCAGCGCGAGCATTTCGATTTAGCCGCCGGCGCTTGCCTGAGGATGATTCTCCCCGCGATCTGGCCGATCAAATGAAATCATAACAATTCAAATCTTCAAAGGCGGTCATGCCGCGTTCCAAAGCGCACATATCCGCTTCCCAGCGAAACAACCACCAGCGCCAGACGGGGATAAATAGACTGACCAAAATCACCGACAGGCGGTAATCGTTCCAGCAGGCCTCCCAGGCGTAACCCCGCACCCCGCGCGCAAGCAGGCCTTCATAATAACGGTGAAGCAGGGCCTGTTCCAGCCAAGCGGCGAGTTTCTAGCTCCGCTTCAGTGGCGAGGAGAAAGGCAAGGTCTGTCCCGCCGATGGTGGCGTGCCAGAACTGCCAATCCAGCAGGTAAGCCGGGCCGGCGGCGGGGCTGGCGGGAAAGAGAAAATTGCCCAGGTGAGCGTCGCCGTGCGCCAGGGTCAGGTGCCGGCCGCCGGCATGCCGGCGGTACAGGTCGGGCAGCGCCGCCAGCACGCGCCGGTAGATACTGGACCAGGCGGCGGGGAGGCGCTCGCCCAGCATGGCGATAAAAGCGCCGGTGGCCTCCCCGGCATCCAGCCATTCCTGGCGGCGCTCCGCCGGGGTAGGGAATTGGCCGATCTCTTTCCCCAGGGACGGATGATCCCACCAAAAGGCGTGCAGCTCGGCGAGCACGTCCACGGCCTGATCGTAATTTTGAGGGCTGGGAGGCGCGGAAACCGGTTGATGGCTCGCGGAAACATCTTTCAGCAGGAGGTGCGAAGCACCCGTCTCGGGCTGGTAGGCCGCCGCATAACAGGGGATCGCGAATCTCGGCGCTATGGCCGGCGCCACGGTCTGGTAAAAGAGGATTTCCTTGCGCTGGTGGTCCGGGTCAAATCGCTCGGGGGCGGTAGCCGGGTTGGAGCACTTCAGAAAAAGCCGGTGCGGAGCAGCGCTGAAGGCGTCCGCTGAATAGTCCACCTCCAGGCGCCACACGGAAGAGGCGAAAGAGCTCTGCGCCTGGCCAGGCGTCACCCGCAGCACCTGTCCCCGGGGAAGAATGCCCCGTTCGCGGAGAAGCGCGGTGAGCCAGCCCGGGGTAACCTGCTGTGCGCCGCTGATCAGTTCATTCATCAACCCTGTCCTTATCTATCATAATCCTTGCTACAATTAAAGCAGAGAAAAACAAAACGTGGCTCAGGAGGTCTTCCCAATGGCATCTGACCGGATCGTGGCCGCGGTGGACATTGGCGGCACCAAAATCGCGGTGGGGATCGTCTCGCACGAAGGGCACATCCTGGCGCAGGCGGCCTGCCCGACCGCACCGCTGGAGGGCTTTGAGCCCGCCATGCAGCGCACCGCGAATATGCTGCGTGACTGCGCGCGGCAGTGCGGGGCCGAAGCCGGGGCGATAGGCATTGGCTGTACCGGTCCAGTCGACCCATTGAGCGGGCGGTTGGGCGAGGTGAACCTGCTGCCCGGCTGGCAGAACCGCGAGCTGAGCGCGGCGCTCTCGGAGCGGTTGGAGCTGCCGGCTGCCGTGGAAAACGACGCCGACGCAGCCGCGCTGGGCGAGTCCGCCTTTGGCTCGGGGATCGGCGCGCGCAGCTTCTTGCTGGTGACGGTGGGCACGGGCATCGGGGCGGGGATGGTGCTGGACGGGCGCCTCTACCGCGGCACGGGCGGGTCGCACCCCGAGCTGGGCCACCTGGTGATCGAACCCGGCGGGCAGGCCTGCACCTGCGGGGCGCGCGGCTGCTGGGAGGCCTACGCCAGCGGGCCGGCGCTGGAAGATTGGTTCCACCGCGTCTATCCGGGCAGCCAGGATTGGGACGCGCGCCGGATCTGCGCCGCGGCCGATGCCGGCGACGCCCACGCGCTGGCCGCGGTCCAGCGCGAGGCCGGCTATCTGGGGCTGGGGTTGGCCAACCTGGTGACGGCCTTCTGCCCGGATGTCATCGCCCTGGCAGGCGGGCTGATGGAGCGCTTCGACCTGTTCGAGCCCGGCATCCGCGCGGTGCTGCGGGCCAACTGCCGCATGGTGCCCTACGAGCAGGTGCAGCTGCGGCGCGCGCAGTTGGGCGGGCAAACCGGTCTGCTGGGCGCGGCCCAGGCCTGGTGGAACCGCGCGGCGGGCGACCTCTCCCCGTAGGGCGCGGGTCTCTGACCCGCCCTCTTCAGCCCGTCTGCGTCACGCCCAAAGCAGGTTGGCCTCTCTGCAAATGCTCAAGACGGGCCGGTTAGCTGCCCGGCGGCAGTGCGAAGCGCGAAACCTGCCCCTACGAAGACCACAGCCGCCAATTCCTCTTCGCTTCAAACCTCTTTTCGCAGACCGGCTTCGCGCGCGAAGAACTCGCTTTCTAGCTCAGGCACGACCTGGTCTTTTTTGACCGCGGCGATATACTCGGCCAGGGCATCCACCGATAGCTGGCGCAGCAGGCGGCCTTTCTCGGCGGTGGCCGGGCGGGCGTCCCCGGCATAATGCTGGGGAAAATCGGCGTACCACCAGATGCCGGAATAATTGGCCTGGAGCGCTTGCATGCGCCCGAGGGGCAAGCCGGGCTGGGCGGGAACTTGCTGCATTTGAACCAGCTCGGGGAAGTTGGCCAGGGTCATGCTGGTTTCGCATTCGCAGGCGTGGCCGTGCTGCTCGGTTTCCAAAGCCTGTTTCCAGGCCTGCTCACGTTCTTCGCCCAGCTCCCCGGTGTAAAGATAGAGCCTGTAGGGCTTGTTTTCATACAACGAGTGACTGGGCCAGGAAGGGCAGCAGGTGAGCGTTGCCGCCGTGGCCGTTGACCAGAATGATCTTGGTAAACCCGTTGCGCCCAATCTCATCCAGCACCGATTGAATCAGCTCGATGAGCAGGGTGGGGCGCAGGGCAAGCGCGCCCGGAAAGCAGCGCGCCTCATAGATCTGCCCGAAATAGAAGGGCGGAAAAACCACCGCGGCCTCCCGCTCGGCAGCCAGGCTGGCCAGCCGGTGCACGTTGAGGTAATCGGTGCCGAGGGGCAGGTGTTCGGAATGGCGTTCGAGCACGCCAAAGGTGAGGATGCACACGCCGGTCTGGCGTACCGCGGCCGCGAAATCGGGCGCGGTCAAATTTTCCCACTGCATATCGACCTCCTGAGATTAAATCGGCGCATAGCGCGAGATAGATATTTTTACTTTATCAGAGAATTATAAGAATCTACAACACCCCCCTTGACTCTGATCCCGAAGACAGGTAAGATTTGAAGCGTGTTTAGCACTCGATGATATAGAGTGCTAAAAAAATCCCAACCGTCAATAAATTGCAGGAGGTAATGAATGGCATTCAACCTCAAACCCCTCGGTAGCCGTGTGGTTGTTGAGCCGATTGAGCAGGAAGACGTCACCGCGGGCGGCATCGTCCTGCCCGAAACCGCAAAAGAAAAACCCCAGAAGGGTAAAGTTCTTTCAGTCGGCGCGGGCGACCGGGATGACAAGGGCAACCGCATTGCCATGGATGTAAAAGCGGGCGACACCGTTTTATTTGCCAAATATGCCGGCACTGAAATTAAGGTGGATGGCAAAAAACTGTTGATCCTGCGCGAGAGCGACCTGCTCGCTATCGTTGAAGTAATCACTAACATAAGGAGTTCAAGTAATATGGCAGCAAAACAACTGGTATTTGGTGAGGAAGCTCGCCGCAAACTTAAAGATCGGCGTGGACGTTGTCGCCAACGCTGTGGCAACCACCCTCGGCCCCAAAGGCCGCAATGTGGCTCTGGATCGCAAATTCGGTTCCCCCACCATCACCCATGACGGCGTGACCGTGGCGAAAGAAATCGAACTGCCGGATCCCTTCGAAAATATGGGCGCCCAGCTGCTCAAAGAAGCCGCCACCAAAACCAATGACATCGCCGGCGACGGCACCACTACCTCCACCGTCCTGGCTCACGCTATGGTCACCGAAGGCCTGAAGAACCTGGCCGCCGGCGCCAACCCGATGCTGCTCAAACGCGGGATCGAGGCCGCCACCAAGCGCGCTGGCCGACGCCATCACCAACCTGGCGATCGAAGTGACCACCAAAGAAGAAATTGCCAACGTGGCTTCCATCTCCGCCCAGGATCGCGTGATCGGCGACTTGATCGCCGAAGTGATGGACAAAGTCGGCAAAGACGGCGTCATCACCGTTGAAGAATCCAAGGGCCTCGAATTCGAACAGGAATACGTCGAAGGTATGCAGTTCGACCGCGGTTACATCTCGGCCTATTTCATCACCGACTCCGAGCACATGGAAGTCGGTCATCAGCGAGCCCTATATCCTGATCCACGACAAGAAGATCTCCGCCGCGGCCGATATCGTCCCCATCCTGGAGAAACTGGTTCAGATTGGCAAACGCGAACTGGTGATCATCGCCGAAGACATCGACGGCGAAGCGCTGGCTACCCTGGTGCTGAACAAACTGCGCGGCATGCTCAACGTGCTGGCCGTCAAAGCCCCTGGCTTTGGCGATCGCCGCAAGGCCATGCTGCAGGACATCGCCACCCTGACCGGCGGCGTAGTCATCTCGGAAGAGACCGGCCGCAAGCTGGAGACCACCGTGATCGCCGACCTCGGCCGCGCCGAGAAGGTTGTTTCGGACAAGGATAACACCACCGTCATCGGCGGTAAGGGCGACGAGGCCGAGATCAAGGGCCGCATCGAGCAGATCCGCATCGAGATCGACAAGACCACCAGCGATTACGACCGCGAGAAGCTCCAGGAACGCCTGGCCAAACTGTCCGGCGGCGTGGCCATCATCCGCGTTGGCGCAGCCACCGAGACCGAGCTGAAAGAAAAGAAACACCGCGTCGAAGACGCGCTTTCCGCCACCCGCGCAGCGGTTGAAGAAGGCATCGTCCCGGGCGGCGGCGTTGCACTGATCAATGCCATGCCCGCGCTGGACGGGATCAAGATGGGCAACGACGACGAGCAGATCGGCGTCAACATCGTCCGCAAGGCGCTGGAAGTTCCCATGCGCCGCATCGCCGAAAACGCCGGTAAAGACGGCTCGGTGATCGTCGAGAACGTGCGCCAGCTGCAGAAATCCAAGAAATCCAAGAACATCGGCTTACAACGTGATCAAGGACGAGTACATGGACCTGATCAAAGGCGGCGTGATCGACCCCGCCAAGGTTACCCGCGGCGCGCTCGAGAACGCGGCTTCGATCGCCGCGATGATCCTGACCACCGAAGCGCTGATCACCGACGTTCCCGAGAAGACCCCGCCCCCCGCGGCGCCCCAGATGCCCGAGTACTAAAATCGCAGCGATGTGAATAACGCGGCAAACCCAAAGCGTTATTCGATCCAAGCGCAATCGTCGGCCCCTACTCCACAACGGAGCAGGGGCCGATTTGTTTGCATCCTGCCGGCGAGTGGGCAGATTGGCCGCCTGGCCGAGAAAGAACAGGACGCCGGCAAATGTCGCCGCGGCGCGAGACCAATTGAAGGGTAGAATCCAGGCACGCCGATGCGCGCCGAGTTTGATAATCGATTGTAAGCTTGGCGGTGATCGGGACGATTTCAACGGAGGTATAATCTTTTCAATGTTGGTCAAAAATCCAGTAATACATATTCGCTTTTGGCTTGTCCTTCTGGCATTGACCCTGGCAGGCTGTGGCGCGGCAAGCGCCACCCAAACCCAGACGAGCGAGGCGCCCGGCATTCCCCCCACCGCCACCCAACCGGCGGCCACCCCGACGCCCAGCCCAACACCCGAACCGATGGTTTTGACCGTCAACGGGGAAGGCGTCCCACTGGCCGAGTACCAGGCCGAAATGGCGCAGATCGAAGCCGCCGTGCAGAGCCTGGGCCAGACGATGACCCCCGAAGAAGAGCGCAAACGGGTGCTGGATGAGTTGACCGACGAAGCCTTGCTGGCCAACACGGCACGCGCCGGGGGTTTCGCGGCGGATGAAACCGCCGTGCAGGCCGAGGTAGATAAGATCGCCGCGCAGTTGGGCGGGCCGGCGGCGCTGCAGGACTGGCAAACCCGCATGGGCTACACCGACGCCAGCTTCCGCGGCGCATTGCGGCGCTCATTAGAAGCTGCCTGGCAGCGCGACCAGATCCTGGCCTCGGTGCCGGCTGAAGCCGAACAGGTGCACGCCCGCCAGATCCTGGTGCTGAGCGAGGCCGCCGCCAAGCAGGTGGAGCAACGCCTCACACAGGCTGGCGCGAACTTTGCAACGGTAGCATTTGGTTATGATTTATCCACCGGGGGTGATCTGGGCTGGTTCCCGCGCGGCTACCTTACCCAGCCGGCGGTGGAAGAGGCGGCCTTTGGGCTGCAGCCCGGGGAAACCAGCGGGATCATCCAGACCGATTATGGCTATCACATTATTCAGGTAATTGCCCGTGAAGAAAGCCGCCCGCTGACACCCGAAGCCCGCCAGGTGTTGGGCCAGAAGGCCCTGCAGAGCTGGTTAGAGGCGCAGCGCCAGCAAGCCCAGATCGAAGAGCTGGCGCCCTGACCGAGAAGGGAAGACAATCAGGATGGGACTGACCGAAGAAATCACAATGCGAGATCCAAATGAGCGCCGCCCGCGCCGTCAAAGTGGTAAAGGCGGTGGAGGGGCATTCTGGGATATCCTCAGCATTTTGACCCTGGTAGGCATCCTGGCCCTGGGGTTGATCTTTACCTTAATTTATCTCAATCCTTATATCGGGTTCAACCCGTTCCCGCCGCCGGCCGCGGTGCCGACCCTCTTTATCCCCACCGGCACGCCCACCCAAAAAGTTCTGCCAGGCACCTGGACGCCCACCGTGACGCCTTCTCCGACCGCGACCACCACCGCCGTGCCGGCCACCGCGACGGCCACGGCCACGCCTACTGAAACCGCCACCCCCACCGATACACCGGTGGCCTCGGCCTACCGCTATTTGCTGCGCGGTGAACCCGCAGTGCTGGCCGGGCAGGTGATCCACCCGGATGAAGGCTGCAAATTGTGGGTGGCGGGGCAGGCCTTTGATATGAAAGGCGCGCCGGTGATTGGGCTGACCGTGCAGATGGGCGGCTACCTGCAAAAGCAGGTCTACCTGCTCAGCCTGACCGGGACGGCGCTGCAGTACGGGCCGGGCGGTTACGAATTTACCCTGGCCGACCAGGCGCTGGACTCGAGAGGCGGAGTGTGGGTGCAGCTCCTCGACCAGGAAGGCTACCCGCTCTCGGCGCAGGTGTCCATCGACACCTCTGCTGACTGCCAGAAGAATTTGATCCTGGTGAATTTCAAACAGGTTCGCTAAACGACCTGCGGCGATTAACACACTGCGGGCGCGCCTAATCCGGCGCGCCCGCAGTGTGTTAAAACCCCGGGAGGGGGTGAAGGTCTCTCCCGTGGAACTTAGCTGGAAACGAATTCGCCCGAGAGAGGCAACCGGCAGCCGCACCAGGCAAGGGGTGCAGCAGTTGGTTTGGATGATGGGGCATGGCCAACGCGCATATTAGTTTTCAGCTTCCAAACTGATCAGGCTGATGGCCCCAAAGACGATCACGACCAAGGCTACGACAACATAAACGATCCACATAGGTACCTCCTCCATGAAATACCTGAGAACAAAAAGAACCTGCTGAGACCAGGGGCGCCGGCGTGCGCCGTTCAGGCCTCTGTATAGATATAACGTCGACGGCTACAAAAAGTTGCATCGACTTGCAGTTTTGTAGACTCGACCGGCACGGGGACAGCGATAGAGGGAGTGATATTGCCAAGCTACTTGCGCACCCCCGTGAGCCGTGTTACTGGTCTATACAATATCATTATAGCGAGTTTGGGCGCGGATTAACCTTGCAGTTCAGTAATAAAGGATTAAATTCCACTCAGGGGGGAAATTTATCTTGCCTTCGCCGTTTTAAGGGGAAGGATTGGGATGGGGGATCCCTACTAGAAATCCCGACTATTTCGGGTTATATTTTAACCATGAGTGAATTAGGCGAAATTCTTGACCGCATGACTGCGCCCGGTGAGCTGGTGGAACCCCAGGCCGGCGGCGCGGTGCGCTGTTTTGCCTGCGGGCACCGCTGCCTGGTAAAACCGGGCCGGCGCGGGATCTGCCAGGTGCGCTTCAACCGCGAGGGAGAGCTGCGCGTGCCCTGGGGCTACGTAGGCGCGGCGCAGGTGGACCCGATCGAAAAGAAACCCTTCTCCCACGTCCTGCCTGGCAGCGACGCGCTGACCATCGGCATGCTGGGCTGCGATTTCCACTGCGGCTACTGCCAGAACTGGCTCACCTCGCAGGCGCTGCGCGACCCCGACTCTGAGGCGGCCATCGGCAGCATCCAGCCGATCAGCGCCGCACGGCTGGTGCGCTACGCCGTGCTGAACGGCTGCTCGACGATCGTATCATCCTACAACGAACCGCTGATTACCGCCGAATGGGCGGTTGAAATCTTCAAAGAGGCCAAAGCCAATGGGCTGCAGTGCGCCTTTGTCTCCAATGGCAACGCTACCGAAGAAGCCCTGCGCTACCTGCGCCCCTACCTGAGCGCCTACAAGGTAGACCTCAAGACGATGCAGGACAAGAACTACCGCAAATTGGGCGGGGTGCTGCAGCACGTGCTGGATACCATCCAGAGCGCCCACGCGCTGGGGTTGTGGGTGGAGGTGGTCACCCTGGTGGTGCCGGGCTTCAACGACAGCCCCGCCGAATTGTGGGAGGCGGCGCGCTTCCTGGCGGGCGTCTCGGTAGATATCCCCTGGCACGTGACCGCCTACCATCCCGATTACAAGATGGACGCCCCACCCACCACCGCCGCCAGCCTGCGCCAGGCGGCCGAGATTGGCCAGGAGGCCGGGCTGCATTACGTGTATGCCGGCAATCTGCCCGGGCGGGTAGGCAGCTACGAGGATACGCTCTGCCCATCCTGCGGCGCCTTGCTGGTCAAGCGCCGCGGCTACGTGGTGGAGGGTTATTACCTGACCGCCGGCGGGGCCTGCCCGCAGTGCGGCAGCGCCATCGGCGGCATCTGGCCGGCGGACCCGGCCCAAATCCGTCTGGCGGGGCCGGGCTTCCCGCGGCGCATTCGCATCTAGCGCGGCACGCCCTGCGCGAATTCATCCAATCCCGAAAAGAGGCGCACATGGACGAAACTCAACGCTATACCGCGCAGAACCGGCGCGCCTGGGACGAGATTGCCGAGCAGCGCTTCAAGAGCATTGCCCACTCGCCCGAATTTTACGCGGCAGGCGGCTCGATCCTCGAAGCGCGGGCGATGGAGGCGGCCGGCGAGGTGCGCGGGCGCAGCCTGCTGCACTTACAGTGCGCCACCGGCGAGGAGACGCTCTCCTGGGCCGGGCTGGGTGCGGCCGCCTGGGGGGTGGACCTCAGCCCGCGGCAGATCGAGCTGGCGCGCGAATTGGCGCGGGCGGCCGGGCTGGCGGCGCGCTTCACAGCCGCGGATATTTACGCGCTGCCGGCGGAACTGCAGGCGGAGAGTTTTGAGCTGGTCTATACCGGTGGCGGTTCGCTGGTCTGGCTGCCGGATATACGCGGCTGGGCGGGCGTGGCGGCGCGCGCACTGCGCCCGGGCGGGCGGCTGATCCTGCTGGAGGAGCACCCCCTGGCCGCCTGCCTGGAGCTCGGGGCAGACGGGCTGGCGTTGATCGACGATTATTTCCGGCGGGGCAGCGCCGTGGAAGGGGCGGGCTGGTATCACTTTAAAGGCGGCGAGGACGCCAGGGAAAACAAATACGAGTTCAATTGGCCGCTGGGCGACGTGGTCAGCGCCCTGGCCGGAGCCGGCCTGCGCATTGAAAAGCTGGTGGAGTATCCCGCCGGGGCGGGCTGGCGCTTTGGCGAGCAGGGCGAGCAGGTTTCGCGCCTGCCGGGGAATTATCTGCTGACGGCGGTCAAGGGGTAAGGAGCATACCCAAAGATTAAAGGGGTTTTTTAGGTTGGCTGGTGGCCGCGAACCCGACAAAGCATCCGGATGTTGGGTTTCGTTCGAGCCTGAAAGGTCAGCGCCCTTGCACCCAGCGCTCAACCCAACCTACGCGGAACCGCATAGCTCATGCTCTACGCGAAAACAAATCAGAATCAAAAAGAAGATGTGTGAGCAACTTTCGCCCGTACATCTTTTTTTGATTCCTGTGTTTTTATGGATAGGGATAGGTGGCCGTATCCTCGGGGGGCGGGTAGTAGCCCTCGGTGGTGGCCGTCGGCGTGGGAGTCGGCCCGGTGGCGCTGGGCGTGGGCGACAAGTTGGGCAGGGTGGGGGTGGGCTGCGGGGTGGCTGTAGCCAATCCCGGCTCGGGCGTGGAGAGCACGCGCGGCAGGGTAGGCAGCGGCCCGGCCGGGCCCAGCCAGGAGGTGGGTGTGGGGGTCACCTTGAGCACGCGGCTGATATCTTCGACATAACCGATGGCAGCCTGGCAGGCCGGCTCGAGGTGCGAGGTGACCCGCGCCCAATCCAGAGGCTCGCCGGCGGCCAGGGATTGTTTGAAGGCATTGGAAAGACAGCCCGGCCCGGCATTGTAATTGACCAGGGTGAAACGCCACAGATCTTCATAGCTGCTGGACAGGCCTGGGTCCAGCCCGGTGAGGTTGCGTAAAGTGCGCCCGGTCTGCTCGCAGTTGGCCAGCAGGCCTTCGGCGAAGACGTTCACGCTGTAGTTGGCCCGGGAAATATCGATGCCGGTGGCACAGTCCTGGCAGGCGGCATTGACTTTATTGACCAGCGCGCCGCGCAGGATAGCTTGCTCGGGGGCTTCGAGGTTACCCCAGTTCAGGTCACAGTAGGCCTGGTTGAGCACCAGCGGGCAGAACTGGGCAAAGAAATCGGGGTTCCACAACAGCACGGTATCCGCGCCCTGCTCGGTGAGCTGGCCCAGCCCGGCCTCTTTATATGAAGTGAAGATACCCGGCCAGATCTGGCTTTCGCGCGCAAAGACATTCTTGAGCAGGCGCGCGGGCACGCCGGTATCGGTGGAAGCCTGCAGAATTTCGCCGTCGAAGCGGTTCTGCCACTCGATCAGGTAGGGGCGCGCGGCCTCTACCCCGCAGGCCGAGGCCACGTTGGCCGCCTGCAGGCCGCCATCCAGGCAGGCTTCTGGCTTGACCACGCCGTTCTGGATCAGCGCGCCGGCGAGATAGTAGTAGCCGGTGGTGGAGGACAGGTCTTCGAGTGAATCGGGGGTGGACAGCCAATCGGGCGGGCCATCCAGGCCGGGGAAGGCGCCCCAGGTGAAGGAACACGAAGCCAGTTCGCCGCCGGTCCACTGGGTGGAAAGCACGTCCACGTACCAGGCGGCCGGGTCCGTGGAGCCGCCATCGGGGTTCATAAAGTCACCCCAGGGCACCAGGCGCACCTTGGCGGTGTAGTGCTGCGAAGAATCGCCGAAACTGGAGTCGGCCCAGAACTCGATGGTGGTGCCTTCGGTGCCGGTGGGCTGCAGGGGCAGCCGGCAGACATCCCCGGCGCAGGTGAAGGCTTCTCCGTTGTAGATGCCCTGAACGGCAATGATCGTCTCGTTGGGCAGGGGTTCGTGAGCCTGGAAAACCAGGTTCGGCAGGCTGGTACAGCGCTTCTCGCCGGGCAGCGGGTTGCAGTTATCCACGCTGACCCACACCTCTGGGATGGGCAGCTCGACTTCAATATCCCGGGTGCCGGGTTCAGAACCAATCTGGATAAAGTACAACCCGGGGCACTGGTCCATGGGGCGCTCGGCCATATTGCATGGCGGGCTGGCCAGCCAGGCCTGGGCGGTTTTCTTGTCGCACAGGCCTTCGATTTCGTTGTAGGTGGGCAGGCCGTCGTGTTCCACCGCCAGGCGGCAGACGATCTCGTTACCGTCCCATTCGGCCAGCCACCAGAAGGTGCGGGTAAACTGGATGGTCAGGGTAGCTTTACGGACAGGAACCTCGCCCTCGGGGGGCGGGTCTTCGGCACGGACCGCCGCCGGCGGGCTGCCGGCGTGCAGCAGCCATCCCCCAAGAACCAGGAAGGAAGCAAGCGTGATGAAGAAGAGGCCGCGTAATGCTTTCAACCAGTTAATTCCAAACCAACCAAGAATACCGCAAGGCAAGCCACGGTTCATGTAGTGTAGCATGATTTTATCGAGCCGGTCTATGATACTTTCGGGTTAGCCGAGGATGAATTTCGGATAGGAAAAGAATCAAACCGGGTAAAAAGGAGTGCGGCGGCGTCTTCCAGCCCGTCATTTCCCGGTGGCGCGGACCAGTCGAAGATCGAGAGAAGGCCATCATTTTGGTATGCAATTGCCACTTGTATGGGCGCTTGATCGATTGCGAAAGGCAAGACAAAAAAGATATAATCAATCAGATTACCGCCGTGCCATTGGATTGCTTGCTTTCAAGCCAGGGAGGAAACTACATGGCTGCACCCGAATTAATCTGCCCCAGCTGCGGCGCCCCCTTAAAGGTGGAGGATCACGATGAGACCACCACTCACTGCCCATTCTGCGGCACCGAGGTGATTTTGCCGGCCGAGCTGCGCCAGGCGCCAGAAGTGCAGGTGATCAACATTTCCACCCGCTACGAAAGGGAGCCCATCCGGGTGGATGCGCGGCCCATCCCGGAAAAAAGCGCCCCAAAGCGCTCCTTTCCGTTTATCTGGCTGGCTCTCTTGCTGCTGATCGGCTTCGCCGTCCCCACCCTGCTGTCACGCTACCAGCAAGCCCAACTTTCCCAGGAGTTGGAAATACACCAGACCGGCACCGCCATGGCCATCATCTTCACCCGCACGGCAGCGCCGACCTTCACCCCGCTGCCCACCATCACTCCCACCCCGCAGTTCGCCTCGCCGGTGTTGAGCTTTGGCCAGGCGGGGATCGGCGCAGGCATGTTCAACCGCGCCGGGCACATCGCCGCGGACGGCCAGGGCAACCTATATGTCGCCGATTACGAGGGCGGGCGCATCCAGCGCTTTGACCAGGAAGGCAAATACCTCTCTCAGTGGCGAGTGGGCAACAGCCAGACTTTCATCCACGGGATGAGCGCCGATTACAACGGGACGGTCTACGTGGCTTACGACGAGCAGCTCGAAGTGTTCGAAGGCAGCAGCGGCAGGCGCCTGAAGCAGCTGGCCTACCCGCAGGAGGGTGAATTTGGCAGCCTGGCCGTTACCAGCGACGGGCGCCTGGCGGCGATGTGGTACGAAGGCCGCTGGGGGCTGATCACCTCCATCGAAGGTCACCGCGAAGAGCTGGTCATTTATAACAGCGCGGGCGAAATCGAGCAGCAGTTTCCCAACATCATCAGCGGCCAGACCGATTCGCTGGCGTTGGATGTGACCCTGGCGGTGGACGGAGCAGGGACGATCTACGCGCTCAGCGACGGGGTCATCTTTCAATTCTCACCCGAAGGCAAATTCGTCGACCGGATCAACCACCTGGGCGACCAGACCGGACAGTACCGTTCGGCCAACAATTTCACCGTAGACGGCCAGGGGCGCCTGTATATGGTCGACGGGCAGCAAATCTCAGTGTACAGCTCCGACCAGAGCTTTGTGGACAGCTTCACCAGCCCGGAGTATATCGAGTCGCTGGTGATCACCCCCGACGGCGGCATCTGGGGGACCTCCGAGACCCAGGTGATCCGTTTTGGGCTGAGATAAAGCCCAAAACCGGCAGCCTGCTGGGAGAAGCTAAACCGCGGTCAACGCATTGGCCGCGGTTTTTTGGGCTCGAAATCCTCCGGGTTGGGCATTTTCCCTTATAATCACCCCATTCTAAAACTGGCAGGCAGCTCAATGCAGACCGTGGTTTGTTTCGGAGACAGCATCACACGCGGCCAGATCAGCGCCAATTACGTCAACATGCTGGCGGGGCGGCCGGGTCTGCGCGATTTTCATTTTTAATAATGCGGGGGTCAACAGCGACCTGACCTTGAACCTGGTCAGGCGGGTGAAACGCGTGGCCGCCCAACAGCCCGACCAGGTGATCATCATGATCGGCACCAATGATGTCATCGCCACAGTGCGGCCTTTTAGCGCGGCGTTTTTCTTCCTGATTAAGGGCATGCACCGCCCGGTGCACCTGGGATACTCGATGCACAACCTGCGCGAGGTGATCCACTACCTGCAGCGCCATACCCGCGCCAAAATCGCGCTTTGTTCGATCCCACCGCTGGGAGAAGGCCTGACCTCCAAGCCCATGCAGCTGGTGCGCCTGTATAACGCCGCGCTGCGCAAAGTGGCCCGCAAGGAAGGCGCGGCCTATCTGCCGGTCTTTGAACGCCAGTCGGCTTACCTGGCTTCACTCAACGGAAGCGTGGGGCGGGTGTACAACGGCTCGGTCTTTCTGACCGCCGAGTTTGTGCTGCGCCACCTGGCCTCGGGCGAGAGCTTCGAGCAGTTTTCGGCGCGCAAGGGTTTTGCCCTGCTGACCGACGGCGTGCATCTCAACTCCCCGGCAGCCGAGATGATCACCACGGAGATCGAGAAATACCTGCTGGACGGCACGCAGCCCGCGCCAAACCAAATTGTGAGATAATTTTAAGCGTTCATCCTGCTTTGCAAGGAGTTCACGTGAGATTTCAGACCCTTTGCGTGCTCGGCCTGGGGTACATCGGCCTGCCGACCGCCAGCACATTCGCCACCCACGGACTGCGTGTCACCGGTGTGGATGTCAACACCCAGATCACCCAACGCTTGAACCAGGGCGAACTGCACATCTATGAACCCGGCCTGCGCACCCTGGTGCAGGCCGCGCTCAAATCGGGCAACCTGGCCATCCAGGAACTGCCCACCCCATCCGACGCCTTTATCATCGCTGTGCCGACTCCGTTCAAGGAAGGCAAACAGGCCGACCTGGATTTTGTCATCGCGGCCACGGAAGCCATCGTCCCGCACCTGCGCCGCGGCAACCTGGTGGTGCTCGAATCCACCTCGCCGCCGCGCACCACATTGGACGTAGTGCGCCCAATCCTGGAACGCTCGGGGCTCAAGGCCGGGGAAGATTTCCACCTGGTCTATTCGCCCGAACGCGTGCTGCCGGGGCAGATCCTGCGTGAATTGATCGAAAACGCGCGGGTGATCGGCGGGATCGACGAAGAATCGGCCCAGGCCGGCCGCGACCTCTACGCCATCTTCGTGCGCGGCGAGATCATCCTCACCGACGCGACCACCGCCGAGATGGTCAAGCTGATGGAAAACACCTACCGCGACGTCAACGTTGCCATCGCCAACGAATTTTCGCGCCTGGCCGACCGCTTCGGGGTGGACGCCTGGGAGGCGATCCAGCTGGCCAACCGCCACCCGCGGGTTAATATTCTCAAGCCTGGGCCCGGGGTGGGCGGGCACTGCGTCTCGGTGGACCCCTGGTTCCTGGTAGAGGCGGCCCCCGACCTGAGCCGGTTGATCCGTACGGCGCGCGAGGTCAACGACCAGCAGCCCAAATTCGTGGTGGAAACAGTGCGGCGCGCGGTGGGCGCGCTGGAAGGCACCCGCATCGCGGCCTTAGGGTTGGCATTCAAACCCGACGTGGACGACCTGCGTGAAAGCCCGGCGATCGAGATCTGCCGCGAGCTGAGCGCAGCCGGAGCGAAGGTGCGCGCCTACGAACCCTATCGGACCGATGCGATAATCGAAGGGGTCGAGACCACCACTACGCTGGGCGAAATCCTCGACGAAGCGGATGTGCTCCTGCTGTTGGTGGGCCATACCCCCTTGAAAAACCTCGACCCGGTGGTGGCCGCCCAACTAACCGCCGCCCGGGTGGTGGTGGACTGCGTCAATGCCTGGCCGCGCGAGACCTGGGAATACAACGGCTTCCACCTGACCCGCCTGGGCGATACAAAGGCCCGATAATTCGATGATGCGCGTGCTTTCGATCTTCGGCACCCGCCCCGAGGCGGTTAAAATGGCGCCGGTGGTGCTGGCCCTGGCGCGCACACCCGGGATCGATGCGGCGGTGTGCGTCACCGCCCAGCACCGCGAGATGCTCGACCAGGTGCTGAATGTCTTTGGCATCCACCCGGACGTGGACCTCAACCTGATGAAACCCAACCAGGGGCTGGCACAGTTGACTGCCGATATCCTCACCCACCTGGAGCCGGTGCTCGACGACCTGCGCCCCGATTGGGTGCTGGTGCAGGGCGACACCACCACGGTGATGGCGGCGGCGCTGCTGGCCTTTTACCGGCACATCCGTGTGGGCCACGTGGAAGCCGGGCTGCGCACCAACGACAAGCGCCAGCCATTTCCCGAGGAGATCAACCGGCGCATCGCCGGGACGCTGGCCGACCTGCACTTCGCCCCCAGCGAGCACAGCCGCCAGAACTTGCTGGCCGAGAACATCCCCGACCGGCAGATTGTGGTCACCGGCAACCCGGCCATCGACGCGCTGCAGTACATCACCCGCCTGCCCTGCCCGGCTGAAGCCAAGCAGCTATTGGAGCGCATGGGCGTGGGGCCGGGCGGGCGGCAGCTGGTGCTGGTCACCGCCCACCGCCGTGAAAATTTTGGCCAACCCCTGGAAGACATATGCGCGGCGCTGCGCGAGCTGGCCGAGAGCTATCCCGAGCGGCTGGCGCTGCTCTACGCGGTGCACCTCAACCCCAACGTGCAGGAGCCGGTCTACCGCCTCCTGGGGGATGTGGCCAATATCACCCTCACCCCGCCGCTGGATTACCTGCCCATGGCGCACCTGATGCAGCGCGCTCACCTGGTGCTGACCGATTCGGGCGGCATCCAGGAAGAAGCCACCAGCCTGGGCAAACCGGCATTGGTGCTGCGCGAGGTGACCGAGCGCCCCGAAGGGGTGGAAGCCGGGGTGCTCAAACTGGTCGGCACCGACCGCGGGCGCATCCTGGCTGAGGCGCGCCGGCTGCTCGAAGACGAAAGCGCCTACCGCGCCATGTCACAGGCCGCCAACCCCTTTGGCGATGGGCGCGCCGCCGAACGGATTGTGCAGGCGCTCCTCCAAACAACCTGACCCACTCGCAGTAACCCACATGACTGATTCCATCTGCATTCTTCCCAGGTTAGAAGGCGTCGGCGGGCCGGCTTCGTTTCGCGCGCGCCTTTCGGCCGGGTTGGCCAAACGCGGCATCTCCAGCCACTCTAACCCGGCCGAGCCCGGCTGCCGCGCCGTGCTGGTGATCGCCGGCACGCGCCGGCTGGGCGACCTGCTCCTGGCGCGGCGGCGCGGCGTGCGCATCGTCCAGCGCCTGGATGGGATGAACTGGCTGCACCGCCGGCGGTGGACCGGGGTGCGCCACTTCTTGCGCGCCGAGAGCAACAACCTGCTGCTGGCTTTCATCCGCCGCCGGCTGGCAGACCGGATGGTCTACCAATCCGCATTTACCCGCGGTTGGTGGCAGACCGTGCGCGGCGCGGTGGACGCCCCTGGCACAGTGATCTACAACGGCGCGGACCTGGCGGAATACAGCCCGGATGGCCCGCACAATCGCCCGGCGCAGCGCCGGCGCATCCTGGTGGTGGAGGGGCACATCGACCGCGCCCAGGCCCTGGGACTGGAAAACGCGGTCGAACTGGGGCTGGCGCTCAGGCAAAACGGCCAACCGGAGGCGGAATTGTGGGTGGCCGGGGATGTCAACCCGGCGCTGACGGCCGAGATGGACGCGCGCGCCCCCGGGCTGGTGCACTGGCTGGGGGTGGTCGGGCGCGACCAGATCCCCTTTCTGGATCGCTCGGCGCACCTGCTCTATTCGGCCGAGATCAACCCGCCCTGCCCCAACGCGGTCATCGAGGCGCTGGCCTGCGGGCTGCCGGTGGTGGGTTTTTCCGCCGGCGCGCTGCCCGAACTGCTCGACGGCGAATCGGGGCGGATGAGCCCCTGGGGCAGCAATATCTGGAAGCTGCAGACGCCCGATCGCCAGGGACTGTGCCGGGCCGCCCTGGAGGTGCTGGCCGACCAGCCGCGCTTCCGCCGCGGCGCGCGGGCGCGGGCCGAAGCCGCCTTCGGGCTGGATGAAATGGTTGAAAAATACCTGGATGTATTGATCGGATAAACCAGATACGAATCCATTGGTTTTAGAATCAATGCCTCCCCGCCCGCAGCGAGGAGGCATTATTATATGAGAATGTCGCTGCCGGCTGATGCTGGGCAGATATATGCCCTTCAAAGGCGCGATTCCACGCAGCTTCTTAATGAACAATGCAACAAATTTAATAAAATACTCGTCATTTTAACCAGTACAAAAGACATCGAGTTTGTTCGCAGAGGTTTCATCATGTTTAATTCTTTGAAAACCCTATGGAAGCAAATGATGATCGTGCGCTGGAAGCCCACCCGCGACCTGGCAGTTGTGGCCCTATCGTGGCTGCTGGTGGTCGGAGCTATCTACAGCGCAACCCATGTCGTTGGCCTGGCCGTGTGGGGCGGGATTGGCTACTTCCTGATGTATGCCGTTTTGGGTGCGCTGGTTTTTGGGTTGGGCATCCCACTCGTCTGGATGGTGGTGGTGCGCAAACGCCCGCTTTCTGCGCTGGGGATCACCACAGCGCGGCTGGGGTGGAGCCTGGGGCTGCAGCTCGTCTTCTCGATCCTGATGTACGTGCCCGCATATCTTCGCACCCCGCTGCCGGCCTTTGAACAGCTGCTTCCGCTGGTACTGCTTTCGGTTTGCATCGGGCTGTTCGAAGCCATTTTCTGGCGCGGCTGGGTGCAGATGCGCCTGGAGGAGTCCTTCGGGACCATCCCGGGCATCCTGGTGGCGGCGCTGCTTTACGCGGCCTACCATATCGGCTACGGCATGCCCTCCAGCGAGATGGTCTTCCTGTTCTTCATCGGGGTCATGTATGCCTCTGTCTTCCGCCTGACGCGCAGCATCCTGATCCTCTACCCATTCTTCCAGCCTTTGGGCCAGCTCAAAACCCTGCTGACCGACGGGTTATCCCTGCCGTTAGCCTCCGCGATTGGTTTTGGCGAAGCCTTCATCGCCATGCTGGTGGTAATCTGGCTGGCAGCCCGGCACCATCAGAAAAGCGCGCAAAAAGAGGTCGCCACAGGCAACCCGAGCCTGGGCTCAATCTGACCCGGCGCCGCCGGGCGGTAAACACATGTCTCTGTCTTTGTTTTAATTGCGCAGTTGAGGTGGCTCTATGACCAGAAATCGCTGGCGCGACCTGCTTTTTTCAGACCTGGGCATCCTGATCCTGCTGGCGCTCAGCCGGATCATCCTGCACGCACTCACCAACCACAATTACGGTTTCCACCGCGACGAACTGGCTTTTCTGGACAATGCCCGCCACCTGGACTGGGGCTACGTAGCCTACCCGCCGCTGACGCCTTTTATCGGGCGCATCGCCATGGCGTTGTTTGGACCCTCCCTGGTGGGGGTGCGCTTTTTCTCCGGGCTGGCGCAAGGGGCGGCCCTGGTGCTCAGCGGGTTAATCGCGCGCGAGCTGGGCGGCAAACGCTGGGCGGTGCTGGTCACCGGGCTGGCGGTATGGATCGCGCCGGTCTCCATTGCGCAAGGGCGCGTTGTTCCAGTATGTTTCCTTCGATTACTTGTGGTGGGTGCTGATCGCCTACTGCGTGGTGCGCCTGGTGAAATCGGACGACCCGCGCTGGTGGCTGGCGATCGGCGCGGCGGTGGGATTGGGCATGATGACCAAATACACCATGGCCTTCTTCGTGGTGGGGCTGGCCGGCGGGGTGCTGCTGACCCCCTTGCGCCGCTACCTGAAGAGCCGCTGGCTGTGGGCCGGGGCAGGGCTGGCGCTGCTCATCTTTTTACCCAACCTGATCTGGCAAATCCAGCATAACTTGATCGCCCTGCAGCATTTGAGCACCCTTCACGCCCGTGACGTGAGCATCGGCCGCACGGACAATTTCGTTCTGGACCAGTTCATCGAAGGCGCCAACCCATTCACCTTCCTGGTATGGCCCGCCGGGCTGTATTACTACTTCTTCACCCGCCCGGGCCGCCCCTTCCGCGTGCTGGGCTGGATGTATGCGCTCACCCTGGCGCTGTTCCTGCTGGGCCAGGGGCGCGGCTATTACCTGGCCCCGGCTTACCCCATGCTGCTGGCGGGCGGCGCGGTGTGGCTGGAGGCCTGGCTGGCGCGGCGAAAAGCCTGGCTGGCCGGTTTGATTGAAGGGCGTGGGCTGGGCGGGGCTGCTCGCGGGCGGCGTTTTGATCGTCGCCCTGGTCGTTCCGCTCGCCCCGATCAATTCGCCCTGGTGGGATCTTGCCAGCAGCGCCAACGGGGATATCAAGGAAGAGATCGGTTGGCCGGAGCTGACCGCCAGCGTGGCGCAGATTTACAATGGGCTGCCCGCGGCGGAAAAAGCCCAGGCAGGGATTTTCACCAACAATTATGGGGAAGCCGGGGCGCTCAATATGTACGGGCCCGCGCTGGGGCTGCCCACCGCGCTGAGCGGGGTCAATTCATACTGGCTGCGCGGTCACGACAGCCCGCCTTTGCAAACCTTGATCGTGGTGGGC
Source organism: uncultured Chloroflexia bacterium (assembly GCA_963752685.1). GTDB lineage: Bacteria > Chloroflexota > Anaerolineae > Anaerolineales > Anaerolineaceae > Anaerolinea. Next base: position 248,982 of record CAVVZR010000005.1, read on the forward strand.
TACCTGCGCGCCGACATCGCCCCTTATTTCGAGAGCTGCGAGCTGGCCGGGCAGATCCCCAACCCCTACCATCTCGACAACGAAGAATCGCATGTGCCGGATATTTTCGTGTGCCGCGGACTGCGGGAAAGCTGGGAACAATTCTGGGCAGACATCCGGCATTTTGGCTGAGGCCTTCGCCGCGCCCACCCGGTTTGGAACCTGTCGGCAGCCCTTCAGGAGTTTTGCCTTCTACCGGTCCGGCGTAGGCCCCGCGGCCGGGGAATGTTATCCCGCTGCGCCCGACGGCGCTTCCCAGTGATAATGACTCAGCTTACACAGCTCTTTAAACCCAAGGCGCTGGTAAACCGTATACCCCATTTCAGAAGACTGCAAAATGCCGGCGCGATATCCTTTCCGGCGCGCATCCAGCAGCGGCAGCAGGGTGATGGCTGCGCCAATGCCTCTGCCGCGGTATTCGGGCAGGGTGGCGATGTTATAGATCCCGGCCACACCCGCGGCATAGCATATCGTGGCAGTCGCCACCGGCTGGCCATCTACCCATGCCAGATAACTGGTGACAGGATGATGCAGGGTAGCCAGCATCATGTCCAGCAGGTAGGGCGCCCAATCCGGCGGAAGCCCGTATCCCGAAATAAAAGTCTTTGTCCAGGCTTCCATCCTGTTGAGATCCTCGGCAACCTCGATACGCATCCCGGCCGGCTGCGGCAGCGTCTCGGGCAGTGTGGCCAAATCCACCGCCATGCCGGGTGGATCCTGGTTCAAGGTCAGGCCATGCGCTTCCATCTGGCTGCTCCAGGCCCGAATATCCAGCTCCGGAGAAAACCACCAGTCGAAAGCACCCCGCTGCCTGGTCCGGAAAAAGTCGATCGTCTCTTCGATCAGCGCGGTTTCATCGCCGTGGGGAGGCTGCAGGCTGAGCGCCGCGTTGAAGATGAAGGCGAAGGGGATCGGCGACCACCAGCGGCAAAGTTTCTCGGACCCTTCAAATGTCGCCTGCTTCCAATGATCGCGCAGATCCCAAATCAGGTCGTATAGATTCTGCTGGATCGCGCAGACGAGACTGTGAGTCGAAAGATCAGTCAGAATTTCAGCCATTCCATCCACTCCTTTACTGGATATGGTGACAGGAACAAATGAAATTGTATCAAGAATATCAGCTTTGTTAAAAGCGGAAATTGGGTGTTTCTAGCACCCATGATCCTGCCATCGCAGGTCCAACCCATCCAACCTCTCGTCGGCATCTCAAGGCCGGCGCTCCTCGCAGTTGACCGCGATCAGGCGTAAATTGAGGTTGTGGATCTGGTTGATGATCCCTACCAGGGCGCTTTGGTCCTGGAGGAAACCCTGCAGCAGCGCCTCACCGTTCTCGAGGTTGGTCACCTGCAGACCGTCGAAGCGGTCACTCCAGCGCGGGTGTAGGTGACTCCCAACACGGATAGTGTAGTAATACTCAGGCGATGGCTCCATATCGATTTGCTCCTCGGCGCGGCCGGCCCTCGGTGCGAGGGGTCTGCGCGCATACACTTAATTGGTTGGCACCAGCATAGCCTGCAAAGAGCGAATTGAATTCCACCTTTGGATAGAAAAACGGGTTTAGATTAGGGCAAGAAAATCTAAACCTTCAACTCTATCAAAAGTTAGAGGACAGGCCGCCGGTTTCGCCGTATGCTATGCGTAGAAATTGACCAACGTTTGAAACGCATGCGGCGCGCTCTTATTGGAAGGGGCGCAGCCAACCAGGGAGAAAATCATGAACCTGTTGATCAGTATCAGCGCCTTTGCCATCCTGACCCTCTTGTGGCTGGGCTTTGCGGCGGCCCTGCTCTTTAACCGCGCGATCCTCGCCAACGCCTGGACTTCATTCCGCAAACTGCCCCTGCTGATCCAGCTCGGGTTGGCCCTGCTGGTTCTGCCAGTCGTGGTCGGGCTGTGGATCTGGAATACCCGCTGGCCGGCCTGGCTGCGCCTCATGTTGGTGATCGGGCTGGCCTGGGCGACCATTTCGACCTTTATGCCCCAGGTTCCCTTGGGCTAATGACTGTTAAAAATTATCTTGAGGAGAGATACGATGAAAAACCAAATGATCAACTGCACTGCTTTTATCATCCTGGCCGGTTTATGGCTGGCCTTCGGGGCAGCAGCCGTCTTCCATCCGGCCGCGCTCGATACAATCTGGAAATTGTTCCTGGGCTGGCCGCTGATCGGGCAGGCCGCTCTGGCGCTGGCCGCCCTGCCGCTGGCGGTGGGGCTGTGGATCTGGCAGGCGGATTGGCCGAGCTGGCTGCGTCTGGGGCTGGTCGCCGGGTTGGCCCTGGCTACCCTCATTATGTTCTATCCGAAATCAACCCGCAATTCATCTGAAACCACTCCGGTAAAGGCTTAACATGAACAACCCAACGGTAAATCTCACTTTTGACCCACAAACCCTGGCGGATGACCTGGGCGAAGTGCGCCGCATCTATGCTCATTTTTTCGCTGGTCTGGATCCGGCGGATTGGGACAAACCCGTGCAGGGCAAACCCGAAGAATGGAGCCTGCACGAGACGGTTGCCCACCTGTGCGCTTTGAGCGGGGCCGGGCTGGAAAGCGTCGAGTGCGCCTTGCGCGGCGAGGCCTACCTCTTCGATGGGCTGGGGGACCGCTACCAATTCAACGATTTCAACCGGCGGGGGATCGATGCGCATCTCGGCCTGCCGATGAATGATCTGTGCGCTGAATTCCTGGGGATTCTCGACCACGCCGGGCGCATCGCCCGCCAATTAAGCCCCGAACAGGCAGAGATCACCTCGGTGATGCCCATCTATAACCGCCCGGTGAAAGTGATCGAGGCGCTCGGCATCATCATGTTCCATGCCGGGCTGCACCATTCCGCCCAGGTGGCTGAACCGGCGGGCGTGGCGCCTTTGTGGCAGCAGCTCTCGCCCGAAATCCTGCACCGCGTCATCGGCAGGGTGATGCGCGCCCTGAGCCTGCTCTACCGCTTTGACCTGGGCGGCGACCTGCGCACGAGTTATGCCTTCCAGATGGAAGGCGCGGGTGGGGGCAGCTGGTTCGTGGAGCTCTCACCGCAGGGCGCCGCGTCGCACGAGGGCCACACCCAGCAGGCCGGGCTGACCGTGCGGCTGCGCGAGCCGGCCGTCTTCTGCCACATGTTCACCGGGCGCTTCAACCCCGCCATCTCGGTCTTGAAGGGCGACCTGCGCTTGAAGGGTGATTTGCGCCTGTTCCTGCGCATGGGTTCGTTGTTCAGCGTGGATGCCCGCCAATAAGGCCGTGGGCGCAGCAAGGAGAAAAAAAATGGCAGACCTGATTTTGCATCCCAATGCGACCCCGGTCTATAGTTTTTTGAGCATGCTCCAGGCGCAGCCGCCCGCGGAGGCCCCACACCCGCTCAAAGTTCTGGACTGCGGCGGCGGGCCGCTCCCGCCCCTGACGCTCTTCCGCCAGCACGGCTACGAGGCCTGGGGGGTGGATTGTTCGGCCGAGCAGTTGGAGCGGGCCAGACAGTTTTGCGTCCAGCACCAGGTGGAGGTCAACCTGCGCCTGGGCGATATGCGCGCGCTGCCCTTTGAAGACGAGAGCTTTGATGCTCTTTACGAGCACTTCTCGATGTGCCACCTGAGCAAAGCCGATACCGCCGCCGCGTTGTCCGAGATGCGCCGGGTGCTCAAGCCGCGCGGGCTGGCCTTTGTGGGGGTCATCTCCACCGGCACCTGGCCTCAATCGCTTTTTGGCGAAGAACGAGCCCCGGGCGAGTTTTATGGCGAAGAAGGTGGCCTGCAAAACGTGCTGCACAGCATGTTCACCGATGAAGAAGCGCAGCGGCTGGTGCAGGGCGTGGGAGATCATCGTCCAGGAAAAGCATGTGCGTTATCTGCGCGAGGCGGCCGGGCAGACCTCCCTGGACGAATGGATGGAGCTGCAATCCGAAGCGCGGGAAGGATACACCCCGGATGCCTGGCGCGCGGCCTATCCGCAGCGGGTGGCCGCATTCCAATACACTCACCTCTACTTTTATCTGCGGAAAATTTAGTGCACTTTACAGCAGGCCCAATTCTTTGGCGCGGGCCAGGGCGTGTGTGCGGCTCTGCGCCTCCAGCTTGGCGATCAGATTGTGCACGTGGGTCTTGACCGTGCCCTCAGACAGCACCAGCCGCGCGGCCATCTCGCGGTTAGAGAGACCGGCGGCCATCAGGCCCAGCACTTCGCTTTCGCGTTGGGTCAGGCCTTCCGCCAGAGCCCCGGCGGTTAGCGCGCGCGGGGCGGCGCCTCGCGGGAACGCCGCCAGTACGCCATCTAGATAACCCGGGCTGGCGCCGGCCGGGCGGGTGCGCAGCGCGCGCAGCATGCGCTGCAGCAGGGCACCTTCGTCCAGGAAGACGCGCAGGAATCCGCCCGCTTCGCCCTCGGCCAGAGCGTCTGCCAGGCGCGTCAGGGCGGGGGGCGCCAGGCGCTCGCCGCGCGGGTCGCATTGCAGCTGCAACCCGATGGCCTGCAACACCGCCAGCTCGATCAATACGCGCACCCTGCCTGCGGCGCGCGCCGGGGCTTCCAAACGGGCGCAAATATCCATGGCTTTATCCAGCGCAGCCAGGCTGCCGGCGCGACCCTCTGCCAGGCGCACGCGCGCCAGGGCCATCCAGCGCATCTCCAGGCTCTCGTCGATCCCACCCTCTGAGGCAGGCTGCGGCCCATACTGGCGCTCAAGGGCTTGCGCCCATTGGCGGGCGGCGGGCAGGTCGTTTTGAGCCAGCCATAGACGCACCTGGGCGTCATCTACCAAGCTGTCGTTGATTGGGATGAGCGGCCAGCTGCGCCGTTCCTCCTGCGCCTGGGCTATCAGCTCGGCGGCGGCGGGCAGGTCGCCCTGGGCCAGGCGCACCCGCCCCTGGACGGTGAATACGCGCACGCGGGTATTGGCGCTTGGCCACCATTTCATCCATTCCAAACCCAGCGCATTATACCGGGCGGCTTCCTCTAACTCGTTCAAATCCAGCAGCACGGCCGAAAAACCGCTCACCAGCCGGTTGAGATAGCCATGGTTGGCGCTGGTATGGGTTTTGGCCAGGGCCAGGCCCTGCAAATAGATCTCGCGGGCTTTCTGCAGCCGTCCCTGCAGGTGGTAAACCATGCCCAGGTCGGTGCAGCAGACCATATCCACCCACAATCGCCCGCGGCTGAGATCGAGCGCGCATTGAAAATCGGCAATTGCCGCCGCCAGGTCGCCGGCCATGCGGTGGGTGAAACCGCGCACCCAATGCATCCAGCAGTCCTCCCACAACCCGCCGGTCGGGTAGGCCAGGAATGGCCCGCGCAGCAGCTCCAACCCACGGCGCGGATCGCTTTCCATCACCGCCTGGTAGCCGCGCAGGATGATCAGGTTAACCCACAGGCGGCGGTTTTCCGCGGGCAGATCGCTGCCGCCCTCTTCTGCCTGGCTGCCCAACAATCCTTCAGCGGCGTCCAGCAGCGAGAAAAAAGCATCCTTGCGCTGCGCCAGGCCCATCACCCAGGCCTGTTGGATGATCAACCCGGCGCGGCATGCGGCCACCGGAACGGGCAGCCGGCCGATCCAATCCATGATCTTGGATAGCTGGCCCAGCTCCAGGAAAGATTGAATGTGGCTCTCCATCAAGGCGGCGGCGCGCTCCCAATCTTCAGCCGCCAGGGCATAATTGATGGCATCCTCCATCCCGGCGGACCGTTCGAACCATTGCGAGGCGCGGATGAGCAGCCGCGGCCGCAGCCCGGGCCAGGTCTCGTCCAGGCGCGCGCGCAGCAGGTCGCCAAACAAATGGTGGTAGCGAAACCACTGGCGTTCGTGATCCAGGGGGATGAGGAACAGGTTGGACCTTTCCAGGTATTCCAGGATGGCGCGGCTGGTGCGTGCGGGCGGATGGGCATGCGGCGCATCCTCGCCCAGAAGCTCATCACACAATCCGGCGCTCATCTTTTCTAAAACCGAGGTTTTCAACAGGAAGGATTGCACATCCCCAGGCTGGCTGTTGAATACTTCGTCGGCCAGGTAGTCGAGGATATAAACGTGCTTGCCCGAAAATGAAGTGATAAAGTCGTGCACGTACGCGCGGGTTTCACCTTCATCGCGCTCGCCGGCGAAGGGCGCCTGCAGCGCCAGGGCGGCCATCTGCAGACCGGCGATCCAGCCCTCGGTGCTTTTTTCCAGGGCCAGGCGGTCCTCGGGTTGGATCGCCAGCCCCAGGGCGGCCTGTAAGAACTGCTCCGTTTCCACGCCGCTGAAACGCAAATCGGCCGCACGGAACTCGCTCAACTGGCCGCGGGCGCGCAGCCGGGTGAGCGGCAGGGGCGGGTCGGCGCGGGTGACGATCACCAGGCGCAGGTTGGGCGGCAAGTGCTCCAGCAGGTAGGCCATCTGCTCGTGGACCTGGGCCGATTGGATCAGGTGATAATCATCCAGCACCAGCAGCCAATCCTGGGCAGACCGGGCGAGTTGGTTAATCACACCGTCGAGCAGGCTTTGCACGGGCGGGGGCGCATCGACCTGGATCACCTGGATCAGTTCGTTGAAATCCGCGGGCTGAGGGCCATCGCCAGGCCGTGCAGCCGCGCTGTTTTGCAGGGCGCTGAGACCATACAACCAGAAGCGCAGCGGATCGTTGTCGTTGGGGTCGAGGGAAAGCCAGGCCACCCGGTAGGCGGGTTCGGCTGGTGGGAAGCCGCGGCGGCGCTCGATCCAGGCGCTCACCAGGGTGCTTTTGCCGAACCCGGCCGGAGCCGAGATGAGGGTCAGCGGCCGCTGCAGGCCGGCCTCGAAGCGGATTAACAATGAAAGCCGCTCGACCAGGTCGGGGCGAGGATGGGGGATAAAAAATTTTACACTCAAGAGGGAATTGGACATGCCATGCGGCTCTCAAGAGAAACAGGATATAAGGAGAGGCAAAATCTATTATACAGGCACTCACCAAAAAACCCCTCGCCCACCCAGGGTGGTTGAGACAAAAAAGCGAGGTTTGCGGTGTGCCGCAAACCTCGCCGCTTATCTGCCGTGCATCAGACGGCGAGCGGATGGCCGGGTTGGCCTGGGTTCAGCGCCGGCCGGCGGCGGCCAGCGGCGGGCTCTTGAGCTTGCGTTTGGCGCCGCTCATGATCAGCCAGTAGGCGGTGAGGAAAACGATGATCAGGAAGGAGCCGGCATACATGCCGATCACGGTGGGCAGGGATGAATCGGTGCCCGAGAGGAAGCCGTGCAGGGTGACGCCCAGGTAAGACAGCAGGCTGAAAACGTGGATGGCGCGAAAAGCCTTCATCCCGATGCGCCCGCGCAGGTAAAAAGTGACCGTGACCAGCAAAACCAGGTACATGCTGATCACCCCCACGCCCACCCACAGCGGGCGGTAGGTGGAGAGGAAGGGCACCAGGAGCTGGCCGAGGGTGTAGGGCAGGTAGCGGTCAAAGAGCAGGATGCCCATGTGCAGGGCGATAAAGCCGATGGCCAGCAGCGAGAGGAACTGGTGGAAATCGTAGGTGAAAGAGCGGTGCAGCATCGAATCGAGGATCTTGCTGGAGACCGCCAGCCCCCAGACCATCGACAGCCAGATCAGCAGGTACGAGGTGAACCCCGCCGCGCGGGTGATATACCACATGGTCTGCACGCTGTCGGCAGCAAACAGATTGGTGAGAAAGCTCACCACCGGGCTGCCCAGTGGCGATTGGATCAGCAAGGTGAAGACGAAGAGCAGCCCGCCGAGGAATACGCCGCCCGCCAGCCAGGCCGCGGTGGCCAGGCTGTGGCGCGAAAGTTTAGGTGAAGATGAGCTCATTTCAGACATCGATATACTCCCGGCTGTGAATGGATCCCCATAAATGGGATTGTTGGTCAATGGCGATAAACTCAACCGGCCCGCCCGCCTGGGCAATTTGCTCCGCCTGGCGCGAACCGGCGATCAGCAGGCTTTTGGCATACACCTCGGCTTCGGCCAGGCTGGCGGCGATAGCGGTGACGCTGAGCCAATCGGTCTCAGCGGGCAGGCGAGTGCGCGGGTCGATCAGATGGTGGCGCGGCTCGCCGTCCTGCAGCCAGCGGCGTTTGGTGACGGCTGAGGTAGCCGCCCCGCCCGGCGGCAGTTTCAAGACGGCCAGGGCGCGGGTCTCGTCGGCGGGGTCTTCAAGGGTCAGGCGCCAGGCTGGCTCACCGGCGGGCAGGCCGATCATAAAGGCGTCGCCGCCCGCGTCGACCGCGCAGGCCGAGGCGTAATCCGCCAGAATGCGCGCGGCCTTTTCGGCGATCCAGCCTTTGGCGATGCCGCCCAGGTCGAGGCGCAGGCCCTCCGGCACGAAAATCTGGCGGCGGGCTTCATCCAGCAGCACCTCGCGGATTGAGTGCGAGCGGGTGCGGAAAAGCACCGGCGCGGCGGAGGCGCCGTAGGCGCGGATTTCTTCCATCGAGCGGTCGTAGCCCACTTGTTCGAGGGCGTCCAGAATGGCGGGGTCAAACAACCCGCCGGTCTGGCGGTGCAGGCGAACCGCTAAAGAAACGACCTCGAACATCTCGGGGGATGCGCTGAACCAGACGCCCGCGGAGCGGTTGAGTTCGGCCAGCTCACTGTCGTCTGAAAAGCGGGTGAACCGCTGCTCGGCGGCCTGGATGAAGGACTGCGCCTGGGCAAAACCATCCTCCACCCGTTCCTCCGAACCTTCGGCGGCCAGCAGGATGTTGGTGTTCATCGCGCGAAATTCAAAGTAACGCATGCGGGCCTCTTATGAACCACCCAGGCGCATGCGCGGCATGCTGCGAATGGTCAGATTGGGTTGCGAGGGCAGGGCCTGCAGCCCGCCGGAGGTGAGATCATTTAAGGAAGGCACCGGCTGCAGAGTGGGCAATGCTTCCACCGACGACGATATGCTGGTGGTCGATTGAGTGGATGCGAATAAGGATGCGGGTTTGTCGGCATGGGAAAACAGGATCCAGCCAAAAAGGAAGGACAGCAAGCTGGTCACCGCAAACCAGACGCGTAAGCCAATTTTGAGAGGTTTCATGAGTAAATTCTCCCGGAAGTATCGCGGGCCTAGTTGTCGCGCCGGCCGCGGGCGATCATGATCTGGCCGTCGTTATTAATTTGGATCAGCCCGCGTTCCTGAAGAACAGAGAGCAGCTGGTCGTAAGATTGGATGGTCTGGTTGGCCTGGCTGAGCTGCTGGTTGGCCTGGTCGATCCGCTGGGCGGCCTCGGTCAGACGCGCCTGGTAATCTTGCTCGCGCTGCTGGTACTGGGCGATCAGCTGCTGGAGCTGGTCCACCGTCTGCTGATCGGCGGTCTGTTGACCGGTGGTCAGGCTGGCGGCCGAAACGGTGGTCACCCCGGGCGAACTCAGCAGGGGCGTGGTATTTTTGTTGAAGAGCGCGTTGCCGCCGATCACGATCATGCTCAGGCCAACAACGCCGGTGATCACAAGGGCAAAGAGCAGGGCGGGTAAAGTTTTCATGGGAACAATCATCTCCTAAGAGGTTAGTTTTATGGTTACCGGCCCATCCTGGCTCGCCTGGGCAAGCCGGGACAGTCAGGCCGCTCCACCGCGTTTGGTGGTCTGGGATCAGTATAGCAAGCCAAGATGACAGGAGGATGACATGCGCATGGCTCCGCCACCTGTTTTGGCCGGTTTCATCAGATTGTCATCTTCGCCTTGGGGCGGATGTGCTAGAATTTTTAACAAGGAAATCCCCCGCCAAAGGGTTGATGGATACCCTCCTGGCGCCGGCAGCGGAGAGTGAAAAAATGCGTATTTTGCTGGTCGAAGACAACCACCGTTTGAACCACACGTTGAAGATGGGCCTCAACGAGGACGGCTACGCCGTGGATTCAGCCTATACCGGCCCGGACGGCGAGGTAATGGCCCAGAGTGGGGTCTACGATGTGGTCATCCTGGATGTGATGCTGCCCGGCAAAGACGGCATGGCCGTTTGCCAGGACCTGCGCTCGCAGCGGGTGAAAACCCCCATTTTGATGCTCACCGCGCGCGACACGGTCGAAGACCGGGTGGAGGGGCTGGACGCGGGCGCGGACGACTACCTGGTCAAGCCTTTCGCGATCAACGAGCTGCGTGCGCGCATCCGCGCCCTGCTGCGCCGCGACGCGCCGGACAAATCGGGGCGGCTGTGCCTGGCCGACCTGAGCATGGACCCCGCCGCGCACCGTGTGGAACGCGCCGGAAAGCTGGTTGACCTGACCAGCAAGGAATTTGCCTTGCTGGAATACTTTATGCGCAACCCCAACCGCCTGCTGACCCGTGAAATGGTCGAAACCCATATCTGGAACTACGATTTTGAGGGCACCTCCAACGTGGTGGATGTGTACGTCCGCCGCCTGCGCCGCAAGATCGACGAACCATACGAGACCAAGCTGTTCGAAACCGTGCGCGGAGCCGGCTACCGCCTGGTGGACCCGCAATGAGCCTGGGTACTGCGCCCGCCACCCGGCGGCCGCGCCTGCGCGAATTTACTCACAGCATCCGCTTCCGGCTGACCCTATGGACCGTGGCCATCCTGGCGGTGATCCTGCTGATCTTCTCCATTTTTGTCTATACTCGCACCGCCTACGATCTGGAGATCCAGGCCTACACCCAGCTGCAAAGCCAGTCGCAGCAGCTGGGTATGCTCTTCCACCAGCCGCCCGGAGGCAATTCGGAGGAGCATACCAGCCCGGCGGGGCTGCAGGCTAACAGCGGGATCCAATTGGCCGAATATCAGAGTCTGGCGCTGGTCGGCGCGGACGGGCAGATCCTGCAAAAGGTCGGCACGCTGGAAGATGCCACCGTCGATCGATTGGCGCAGTCCTGGCAAAACGCGGGGCAGCCGATCCAGCCGGTATCCTACGCGGTGACCGGCGAGGCCTCGGCGCAACACGACGCCGGCAAACAGCTCTTCCTGGTCTCGCCCATTTTCTGGGAAAGGCATTGGGTGGGGCTGCTGATCCTCGGCCGCCCGTTGGACCCCAACGGGCAGCTGCCACGGCTGGCATTCAGCCTGGCCTTAGGCTCGCTGGCCACCCTGGGCATCGCCCTCGGCGGCGGTTACTGGCTGGCCAGCCGGGCAATGGCGCCCGTGCGCACCATCACCCGCACCGCCCGTGGGATCAGCGAGACCGACCTGAGCCAGCGCTTGAAGCTGGGCACGCACGACGAGTTAGGCGAACTGGCCAACACCTTTGACGCCATGCTCGACCGCCTGCAGGCCGCCTTTGACCGCCAGCGCCAGTTCACCGCGGATGCCAGCCACGAGCTGCGCACCCCGCTGACGATTGTCAGCCTGGAGGCCGAGCAGGCCCTGGCCCGCCACCGTTCGGCAGACGAATATGAACGGGCGATGAAAGTCATCCAATCCGAGAATGAGTTCATGGCCCGCCTGGTCAATGATCTGCTGACCCTGGCGCGCATGGACGCGGGGCAGACCCAACTGAAGCTGGAGACGGTCGACCTGAGCGACATCGCCCTGGAAGTCACCGAACGGCTGTCTGCCCTGGCGCGCCGCGCCGGGGTGGAGATCGAGCTGGGCGAGCTGCCCGCGGCTGGGGTAAAAGGCGACCGCCAATATCTGAGCCAGATGTTGAGCAACCTGGTTGAAAACGCGATCAAATACGCCGGCGGGCGAGGGAAACACGTCAAGATCGAGACCGGCACCCGGCCCGAGGCAGACGGTCCGCGCGCCTGGGTGAGCGTGGAAGACGACGGCCCGGGCATCCCCGCCGATCATCTGCCGCACCTGTTCGGGCGCTTCTACCGGGTAGACCCGGCGCGTGTGCGCCGCCAGAGCGATGCGGCGGGCGGCGACCAGGATGCAGACGGGGATAAAGAGCCGGACGGCAGCGGGCTGGGGCTGTCGATCGTGCAGTGGATTGCCCGGGCCCACCAGGGTGAAGTGCGGGTGGAGAGCGAGGTAGGCCGCGGCTCGTGCTTCGAGGTGATCTTGCCCCGGGCTGGGTGAAATCAATCCACGCGGCCGGGAGAAGCGGGTAAGGCCGGCTTGCAGAAAGCCACATCTGACTGGCGGTTGGTACTACCCTTCCCCCGGCAGTTAAGGTACACTCAACTCATCTACATTTGCCCAGCCAGGGGAAACAAACTGGCGAAGTTTTTCGCGAGGAGGACCCGTATGTCCATTGAACAGTATCGTGCCAAGGTTAAGAGCGGCGTCTGGCAGGCGATTGCCCAAAGCAAGGTGGATTTAACCAGCGTGACGGCTGAAGAGCAAAACAAACTGGTGGAGGGGATCAGCGACCAGGTATTGATCGCGGTGAATGAATTAATCGAGGAACAAACCGCCTCCCAGGTGCAGAAACCGGCGGTCGACTTGAGCGACGACGAGCAGATTGTGTGGGAAGGCAAACCCTTCCTCTCCCTGGTCGAATATTATGTGATCACCACCGACCGGATTAAGATCGCCAAAGGGCTATTAGGCAAAAACTACGAAAACTACGAGCTGATCCGCGTGCAGGATATCGATGTCTCGCAGGTCTTCAGCGAGCGCATCCTGGGGATCGGCGACCTGACCATAACCGGCGCGGACCCCTCCCAACCCACCGTGGTGCTGCGCAACGTCAAAGACCCGCAGGGGGTCTACGAACTGTTGCGCAAGGCCTGGCTGGCGGCGCGCAAGAAGTACGGGCTGATCTTCCGCGAAGATATGTAAACCAGCCCGCGCAAGCGAGGCCTTAGGGCGCGGCAAAATTCTCCGCTGAAATTTTGCCGCGCTTTTATGTCTGCCAGACGTTTGACAGGCTGAGAAATTTCAAGCGCACCACCCCAAATCGCGTATACTTAGCGCGGAGAAAACATGGCGAAACGCACCAACCAGGAATGGATCGCCGATTTACGGGCAAGCGGGCCGCGCCAGGAGCAGGCCCTGGCCGATCTGCGCCAGGTGATCCTGGCGGGGCTGCCCTATGCGCTGGAGAAGTGGCTATCGCCGTCTGACCCGCGCTTTGAGGCGTTTGCCGACGAGGTAGCCCAGGATACTTTGCTGCGGGTGATCGAGCGTCTGGACAGCTTTGCCGGGCGCAGCCAGTTCACCACCTGGGTGCATACCATCGCGGTGCGGGTGGCCCTCACCGAACTGCGCCGCTCGCGCTGGGGCGAGCGTTCGCTGGACGAAATGGTGGACGGCAAAGAAGGCGAAGAAGCGCCCAAGGAACTGCCCGACCCAGGCGCCGGGGTGGAAAGCACCCTGGAGAGGAAAGATGTGCTGGCGGCCGTCCAGCGGGTGATTTACGAGGATCTTTCGGAGAAGCAGCGCGCCGCGCTGATTGCGCTGAGCGTGGAAGGCGCCTCCATGGATGAGGTAGCCCGGCGCCTGGGCACCCAGCGCAACGCGCTCTACAAGCTGCTCCACGACGCGCGGGTAAAACTGAAGCAGCGTCTGGAAAGCGAGGGGCTTTCTACCGGCGAAATCCTATCGGTATTCGACCAAAGGTAAGCCCTGGCGAGATGAACGCGTCTATTTAACGGAGGGAAGCGGCGATGGAATGGTTGAAACGCCTTTTCCGAAAACAACAAACCCTGACCGGCGAGAAATCCGCAGCGCAACCCGCGGCGGATGACCTGCCGCCTGCTACCATGCTGGCCCTGGCGCGCTTGCTGGCGGAGCACGAAGCGGGCGAGGTCAACTGCGAGACGGTGCTCGACCTGTTGTGCGAATTTGGTGAGATGGCTCAGCGCGGAGAGGACCCCACCGACCTGCTGCCCGAGGTGAACGACCATCTGCAGTTGTGCGGCGACTGCCGCCAGGAATACGAGGCGCTGCTGCGCATCCTGCAGGCGCCTCGGCCGGCTGACCCTGCCTGATTAAGTGATAAAACCGCCAGCCGCATCTGTTTGCGAACAGATGCGGCTGTTTTTTATCCGGCAGCCAGAGCCCTGCCGGGCGGCTCAATCCTCGGTCTTAAAAACCAGGGTGGCACGGGCGGGGATGGGGATATCAAATGGGGTGTTGGCCTCAAAGGAGTAGGCCAGTGGCTGGTGCAGGCAGACCAGTTTCCCCGCGCGGGCAAAGCGCAGGCGGGCAGAACCGGCCCCGGCGGTGTTGATCAGGAGGATGATATCGGTGTCCTCGGCGCACAGGCGCTTCATCTGCAGATGAGGGACGACGTTTTCGAGGACCACCTCGCGGGGCGCGGCGGGCAGCAGCCGGCGGAGCAGATCGAGGTGAGCCACCTGGGGTTGGCTGAAATAGCGCTGGAAGAAAACCGTGCCGATGCGCACGGCCGTTCCGCTGCCATAGCGGTTGCGCACCAGGGCCATTTCGCCGCCGTCAAAGCGCCCGAGCCGCTCGGCGCCGCCATCTTCGCCCAGCACAATCTTGAGGAACCAGCCCGGCAGCCTGCCCGGCTGCTCTTCGAGCGTCAACTCGAAATCAACCGCCGCGCGGATATCTACCAGGGCCGCGCCAAATAAGGCGTCGGTGACGGCGCGATTTTCGAGCGAGATCGCACCGTTCTTCTCTTTGTAACCCACCAACCCATCCGCGATGAGCGTACCCCCGCTGCGCACGAAGGTTTCCAGCACCCGGCAGGTATCGATATCCAGGGCGGTGACCCCCGGCAGGAGCAGGACGCTGCCCGCCGGAAACTCGGAACGCGCCAGGCGGCTCTCGTCGATCAACTGGGCGTTGAGGCCCAGGTCGGCGCACATCAGGTATGCGCCGCACAGCGCGTCGCTGGCCATCTGCGGGTTGCGCGGGTTATCCACACCGAACGCCCCGCTGCCTTCGATCAGACCCAGCGCGCCGGTGTGCTCCGAGTGCAGGATCCACACATCCGGGCGAGGCGGGCGGGCTGTGGCGAACAGGGCGCTGTGCTCTTTGAGAATGCCCGCCACTTCGGCGGCAGCCTGCAAGCGCGGCGAAGGGTTGTTTTGCTGGTCAACCAGGCCCCACTCGCCGCCCTCAAAACCGCCCTTGCGCGCGTTGAAGCTCCAAAAGACCACCCCTTTGGCCCCGGCGCCAATCGACGACCACATCCAATGACGCAAATCGGCGGGATCCGGGCAGAGATAAGTCACCCCGGAGAAGATGTTGGTGCCGCCCTGCAGCTCGCTGACCCAAAAGAGGCCATCCGGATGTGGTGTGGCGCTGCGCATCATGTCGGCGAAGAGCGCCACCGATTGGTGGATGCGCTCAGGCGGGAAGCGGGTGGAATGCCAGGAGGGATGCGTCGAGCAGCCGAGAAAATCGACCACGCGGGCTTCTTCCCAGATGGACTGCCCGGAGGGCAGGATGCACCACGAAATGTTGTGCGGGTTGACGTGCACCGGGTGCAGCCCATCGCTCTGGCGGACACGTGCGGCCAGGTCGGCCAGCTTCTGCATCAGGCTGTCGACGGCAAAGCGCATGGGGTCGAGGCGCTCGGGGTATGGGCGAAATTCGCCGGCTTCGGCGGCAGAAAACAAGTCGGCGGCGGCTTCCTGAAAGCTTTTATAGGACTGGTGATAAACGCGGTTGAGCGCGTCCACTTCGCCGTAAGTCTTTTGCAAAAAGGCGCGGTAAGCCTTTTCGCCGAACTCGCTGTGCGAAGAATAAGGATAGGTCGGTTCGTTCCACAAAATCCACAAATCGAGGGCCGCGGAGGCCTGGTAGCGCTCGACTACTCTGGCGGTATAAGCCAGGGCGAGCTTCCAGACGGCCGGGTTATCCAGGTCGCGCGGGTCGAGGATGCCCAGGCCCAGCTTGAGCCAGGAAGGCGGGGCATTGGCCAGCAGGGTGGGCACAATCTGCATGCCGGTGCTTTCGGCTTCGGCAAAGATGGCGTCGTACAGGGCGAAATCCCAGCTATCCTTCTCCGGCTGGATTTGATCCCAAAACATAAACAGGCGGATCAGGCTCAAGCCGCTGGCCTGCATCTGGCGCACCCAGGCGCGCCCTTCGGCGGGAGTGTCGCCGGGGTTGGTGAAGAGCGTGGCGCCGATGCGCACGGGATAATTGGTCATTAGAGTGTACCTCCGCGAATGCTGATGCCTAATTGTAAGGCGCTTTGGGTGAAAGATCATCCGGATTGCAGGGTTTGCCTGGGCGATAGCATCTGAACTCTCCCCCCTCTGCGGCTGGGTCAATTCTGATCACACACAGCCAAACCCTCCCAAATTTTCCCCCGGCCTGGTTGCAGGTATAATCATCCAACATTCCACCAGGCGGCTGGCCTGGCATTTTTCCGCTCTAGCCGCAGGCCCGGGCGAAAACGTGAGGCAGGCAATCATGGCACAAACACAAATCCTGGCGGCGGTGGTCAACCACAACACCTCGGCCTACACCGAATTAATGGTGCGTTCGCTGTTCGCACGCCACTCGGGGCGCGAGGGGTTTTCGCTGACCATCTTCGACAACGCCTCCACCGACGACACCAGCGCGCTGCGCGCCTACGCCGCGCAGATGGGGGTGCCCATCAAACCGTCCGGTTACCAGTTGGAAACCCAATTCAACTCACACGGGGATGTGCTCGGCGAGTTCGTGCTGGCCAACCCGGATTGCGATTACTACCTGTTTCTCGACGCGGACGTGGTCTTCCTCCAGGCGGATACCATTCCCAACCTGCTGGCGGAGCTGGCCGGCGATGAGTATGCCTTCGGCATCGGCCCGACCATGTCGTGGGACGGGCTGCAGCCCATGCCGGAACCGCTGGACAACCCGGATATTTACGCCGCGCGGCTGCATCCGTGCTGCGCGCTGGTGAAAAACACCCCGCTCTTTCGCCGCGTGGTGGCCGAGGTGGGGCTGCGCTGCGCGAAACTGCTCTGGGCGGAGCGCGAGGAATACCTGGACACCTTCAAGCTGATGACCAGGGTGATGAAAACCCACGGCATGCGCCACATCATCTCAAACCAGATGGTGCTGCACTTCTTCTGCACATCCTACGAGTGGGATTCGGCGGAGCTGAAGCAGTCGAAAATAGCCCGGCGCGACGCCCTGCTGGCCAAATTCCGCGCAGCGGGAGGGTAGGCGAAAGAGGTCGCGATGAGCTGGATGTGCTTAATTGCAAAGAGCTAACGCTTGCCCAGCAAGGAAGCCATCTCGCGGGTGTCGCCCAGGTGAACTTTGAGGCGCACCATGAACTGCGCCCATTTGTAGGACACGCTGGCATAGATGCCGTCATCCTGCGGCCAGCCCTGCATGCGAAAATCAACCAGGGTGCTGCCTTCAAAGGGCGAAAGCGTCCAGAGGACGGTCTGCTCGACCTCCACCTTGGGCCACATGGGCTGGATCACGCGCCAGCCCACGGATTGGCCGGGCTCCAGGCGGGTGATCTCAACCTTTAGCAGGCGCCGGCCCTGGTCATAATGAAACTCGATCAGCCCGCCCACCTCGGCCGCCGCCAGGGCCGGAGCGTCCATCCAGGCCTCCAGGTCGGCCTGGCTAGTGAGCGCCCGGTAGACCTGCTCGGGCGCGCTGTGCACGACCATCGCATGGTGAATGTCCATCCAGCCCTCCTTGACCCCGCGAACTTTCCCGGTCAAGCCATTATAGTATTTTTCGCGAACTATTCAGGGTCGGGTGAGGGGCCGAGCAACTCGGTGAGGATTTCGCCATAAGTCTGGATCTGCCCGCCAAAGCCCTGGTGAAAGCGCTCGGCGTCCTCGGGGTTCTCAAAGCACAGCACAGACGGCGAGCAGCACAGCTTGACGCTGCTGTGGATGAGGAAGGTCGCACGGCGCGCATCCATCACCCGGCCATACAAGAAGTCGGTGGCCATCAGCTCGCGCGCGCCGCCCACCCGCGCCGCCAGGAAAATGCCGCAGTGCGGGCAGCAGGCCTCCAGGCGCGCCTGGGTGTGGGTGAAAATGAAAAAGCCCGAGCGGTTGGTCACCGGCTGGTTGCAGGCGGCGCACACTCCAATCTTCACCGGGACAGGGGATGCCAGCTGGATTCCGCCGCGCACGCGCTGCAGCGCGCCCTGGTTGGCCAACTCCTCCACATCGCGGTGGACGGTCATCATCGATATCGTGAATTTTTCGGCGATCTCATCCAAAGATAGGGTGCCTTCTTTGGCCAGCATGGCCAGAATCTGCTTTCGCCGCTGGATAGGTGACTGCATGGGCATACCTCAGTTTATAGTTATGTATATGTGATATATCTCAATATCGTACCATAAATAATTACATTTTGTACCCGCCAGTTTTATCGTGGGCGGATTCCCCAAAATTATCACCGCGTGGATATCTGCAGAGCTGGAATCAAAAAGGAGTCTGCCGGCCGGCAAACTCCCTCGCAGCCGTTGTGCTGTTCAGGCCGGTTTGACCGGATGCCCGCCAAACTGCCGGCGCATGGCGGCCACCAGGCGCGCCGAGAACGGGTCTTCCTCGCGCGAGCGGATGCGCTGCTGCAGCGAAAGGGTGATCACCGGGGCCGAGACATCCAGGTCGATGGCCTCAAAGGTGGTCCAGCGGCCCTCGCCCGAATCGGCCACCCAGGCCTTGATCTCCTTGAGCTCGGGGTCCTCCGCCAGCGCCCGCGCGGTCAGGTCCAGCAGCCAGGAGCGGATCACGCTGCCCGTCTGCCAGATTTCGGCCACCTGGTGCAGGTCGAGGGCAAACTCGGCTTTGGCCTGGAGAATATCGAAGCCCTCCCCGTAAGCCTGCATCAGCCCATACTCGATGCCGTTATGGATCATCTTGACGAAATGCCCCGCGCCGGCCGGACCCACCCGCCCCCAGCCCTGGTCCGCGGCCGGGGCGAGCGTCTCGAAAATCGGGCGGTGGCGCTCGACCGCCTCGGCATCCCCGCCCACCATCAGGCTGTAGCCCTGCGCCAGCCCCCACACCCCTCCGCTGGTGCCCGCGTCGATCAAGTGTATGCCCTGCTGGGCCAGTTCGGCGGCGCGGCGCTGTGAATCCTTATAGTAGGAGTTGCCGCCGTCGATAATCGTATCCCCGGGGGCCAGCACCCCCGCCAGGGCACGGATGGCATCTTCAGTGATCATCCCCGCCGGCAGCATCATCCACACCGAGCGCGGAGCGGGCAGGCGTCCGGCCAGTTCCTCCAGCGAGGCGGCTCCCTGCGCGCCCATGGCTTCCGCCGCCTCGACGGCGGCCGGGTTGATGTCGTAGGCCAGCACCTGGTGCCCGCCCTGCAGCAGCCGCTGCGCCATATTGGCGCCCATTTTTCCCAAACCGAGCATGGCAATGTGCATATGTCCTCCGAGCCTCCGCCAGGATGCGGCCAATCTGTTATTCAACAAGGCAGGCAACCTGCCTCAAAGCATTATCCCGCAAAATGTGAGCACCCGCAACCGGCCTGGTCACTGTCCTGATTTTATGACCATCCTAATCCTCAAGGCACCGGCATGTGCGATCCTAAATCGTGCTAAAATTCACAAAATGGTTCTTTCTTTCCTTTGGATGCAATAAATGGCCTCAAGAAAATCCCTACGCGCGGTCAACCTGCTCTTCTTACTCACCCTCTGCCTGGAACTGGCCAACATCTTCCTGATGTGGATGCCGCAGTACGTGCGCCTGGTGCTCAATGAAGCCCTGTTTGTCTTTCTGCCGGCCTACCTCTACCTGCGCCTGACCCACCAGCCGCTGCGCGAGCGGGTGCGCTGGCATTGGCCCGGTTGGAAGATCGCACTGCTGGCCCTGCTGATCGGGGCAGGCCTCTACCCGCTCTCGGCGATCAGCGCTGGGGTGCTGTTCAACCTGTTGGGCTATGTCACCGCTACCACCCCGGCCGACGCCTTCCCCACTACCGCGCTGATGGGCGTGCTGGCTATCCTGGCCTACGGGGTGATGGCACCGCTGTGCGAGGAATTCCTCTGCCGCGGGGTGATCCAGCCGGTGTATGAAACCCGCGGCCCCAAGTGGGCGGTGCTGTTCGTCGGCTTCCTATTCATTGCCTTTCATCTCTCGCTGCTGCAGGGCCTCAGCATCCTCCTGCTAGCGCTGGCCCTGGGCTACGTCAATTACCGCACGCGCTCGCTGCCGGCCAGCATTCTCACCCACATGGGCGCCAACGGGCTGGCGGCGATGGTCGTCACCGAGGGGGTCTTCCACACCGGCATCAGCCGCTGGATCGTTTCGCTGCCCGCGCTGTTGGCTGGGCTGCTGATTGCCATCCTGGCGACTGTCGCGCTTACCCTGCTCACCCGCCGACCGTCCGCCGTGGCGCAAGATGAACCGCAAATCGTGCCCCAGGCCGAACCGGCCCTTCCGGCCGCTGCCCCGGCGCGCCAGCGGCCGCTGTGGTTGGCGGCGGGCTGGCCGCTGCTGATTGCCGCGCTGATCTACTTCCCCACCATCGGTTCGGAATTTATCTACTCGCGCAACCCCGAGCTGGCCTCCAGCGCCCTCAAAGTGGGCCGCCCGGCCTGGCAGGGTTCGCCCCAATGGCATTATGAAATCCGAAACGTGCTCGATGAGGTGGTCGGCGAGGGCGACTGCCGCCTGGAACTGCGCGAACCCGCCGCCGAGCTGACCTGCACTTCGGCGGTTATCGCCTACGAAGCCCAAAAAGGCAGCAGCTACTTCTCCAGCTCAGGCGGGGAGCGCGTGGATACCCTGCGCTGGCGCCTGGAGGACGGGCAGCTGCTCAACGGCGCCAGCCTGATGACGCTCTCGGACGGCAGCTTCACCTCCGAACAGCGCTGGAGCCTGGGCAGCGCGGATATCCTGGTGCGGGTGAGCGAAAACGGCGGCGAATGGAGCAGCACGTCCATCCCCTTCGACCGGACCCCCCTGGCCAAAGACAGCCGCCTGCCGGTGGTCAGCGATTACACCTGGCCCTGGCAGTTGGCGGGGGTCGAGCTGAAACCGGGCACCCAGGGACGGGTGGTGCGCCTGCAGCCTTACACCTGGCGCAGCGCCAGCAACGATAACGGCGCGGTGGCCGAAGCCCAGTTGGCCGCGGTGCACGCCTGCCAGCAGGTGAGCACCCCCGCGGGCAGCTTCCACGCCTGCGAGGTGACCCTGGGGAACGACAAAAGCGCCTGGCTGGATGCCCAGACGCTGGCGCCGGTCAAGTTTTTCAACGGGATCGAAACCTGGGTGTTGAAGTAAAGGAAACTCACCCCTATTCAGGCATATACGGCGCCTCGTTCATCTCGCCGACGAACTGGGGCAGGTCGGGGTGGCCCAGCACCTGGCGTGCCGCATGCGCCTCGCCGGTGTGGAACCAGTAATGGTAGAGGTTGCGCTGCAGCAGCGAGCCGATGCTCTCGTCGATCACCCGCTCGCGGTAGGTGAAAAAGGTCACCAGATCCGCCGAGGTGAGGGTGTCGAGATAGGCGTCGGCAGCGCGGGTGACACCCTGCCAAATCTCGAGCATCTCGGCCAGGGGCGGGGTGCTGGCCGGGCGGCCGGTGCCCACTCGCTCCACCAGCCCGGGCGCCACCAGCTCACCGCCGGGGAAGCCCAGCCAGTAGCGCTGCTCCTGGTTGGCCATGTGGCCAATCATCCAACTGATGCAGTTCATCGGCCCCACCCGGCGCACGGCGTCTTCGGCGCTCAGCCCGTCCAGGCAGCGCATAAACTCGCTGCGCGCGAAGCGCAGCTGCAGAACCAGGGGATGCGGCATGATACCTCCTAAATTACTCGTTCCGCCTCCAGCAGGGGGCGGAGGAACTGACCGGTAAAGCTGTTCTCGACGGCCACCACCTGCTCGGGGGTACCCTGGGCGATCAATTGGCCGCCGCGCAGCCCGCCTTCGGGACCCAGGTCGATGATCCAATCGGCGGTCTTGATCACGTCCAGGTTGTGCTCGATGACGATGACCGTGTTGCCGGCGTCCGCCAGGCGGTGGAGCACGTCCAGCAGGCGCTGGATATCGGCGAAGTGCAGCCCGGTGGTGGGCTCGTCGAGGATGTAGATCGTGTCTCCAGTGGCCACGCGGCCCAACTCTTTGGCCAGCTTGACGCGCTGCGCCTCGCCGCCCGAGAGGGTGGTGGCGCTCTGGCCCAGCTTGACGTAATCCAGGCCGACGTCGTGCAGGGTTTGCATCACGCGGGTGATGTTGGGATAGGCGCCAAAGAATTCCAGGGCTTCCTGCACGTCCATGTCCAGCGCCTCGGCGATATTCTTGCCCTTGTAGGTGATCTCAAGGGTGTGGCGGTTGTAGCGCGCGCCCTTGCACTCCTGGCAGGTGACCCACACGTCGGCGAGGAAGTGCATCTCGATCTTCTTCAAGCCGTGCCCGGCGCAGGCCTCGCAGCGCCCGCCTTTGACGTTGAAGCTGAAGCGCCCGGCGTCGTAACCGCGCGCACGCGCCTCGGGGGTGCTGGCAAACACGCGGCGGATCTCGTCGAAGACGCCCACGTAGGTGGCCGGGTTGGAGCGCGGGGTGCGCCCGATGGGGTCCTGGGTGATGTCGATGACCTTATCGAGCTGATCCAGGCCTTCCAGGCGGTCGTAGGGGCCCGGGGTCGACTGCGCGCCCATCAAGGCGCGCGCCAGGGCCGGGTAGAGCGTCTCGCTGATCAGGCTGCTCTTGCCACTGCCACTCACCCCGGTGACCAGAGTAACCGTGCCGAGCGGGAAGCGCGCGGTGACGTTCTTGAGGTTGAACAGGCGCGCGCCTGCCAGGGTCAGCCAGCCGCGCGGCTGGCGCCGGTGGTGGCCATTAGGCGCGGTGACACGCAGGTCGCCGCTCAGGTAGCGCCCGGTGAGCGAGCCCGGGTCGGCGGCCACCGCCGCAGGGGCGCCGGCCGAGACGATTTCGCCGCCCATCACTCCCGCCCCGGGACCCAGGTCGATCAGCCAGTCGGCGGCGCGCATGGTTTCTTCGTCGTGCTCCACCACCAGCACGGTATTGCCCATGTCGCGCAGCTGCAGCAGCGTTTCGAGCAGGCTGCGCTGGTCGCGGGCGTGCAGGCCAATGGAGGGCTCATCCAGGATGTAGAGCACGCCCACCAGCCCGCAGCCTAACTGGCTGGCCAGGCGAATGCGCTGGCCTTCACCGCCGGAGAGGGTGGGGGCCGGGCGGCTGAGGCTGAGATAGTGCAGGCCAACGTTGAGCATAAACTGCAGGCGGTTGCGCAGCTCCTTGAGCACTTCGCCGACCACCTCGATCTGCTCGGCGGGCAGGTGAGTGCTCACGTCGCCGCCGTTGGACAGCCCGCGCACCCAAACATAAGCCTGCTCGATAGTCATCTCGAGCACCTCGGCGAAGCCTTTGCCGCCCACGGTGACGTTGCGCGCTTCGGCGCACAGGCGCGTGCCGCCGCAAGCCGGGCAGGGCTGCTGGCTCATAAAGCTGGTGTACCAGCGGCGGGTGTACTCGGAGGAGGTCTGGCGGAACAGGCGGTTGATATGATACACCGCGCCGCGCTCCTCGTGGTTCGACTCACCCTTCCAGGAACCGTCCTGGTTCTCCCAGGCAAAGTGGATGCGCTCGCCGTTGGAGCCGTAAAGGATTGCGTCGCGGAATTTCTGCGGCAGGTCCTTCCAGGGCAATTCCAGGTCGGCATTGTAGTGCTGGGCCAGGGCGGTCATGTGGCGCATGTGCCAGCCGGGCTTCTTGCGCAGGTTGCCCACCCAACGCGAGGCGCCGTCCATCAGCGAGAGTTCGGGATGCTCGACGATCAGCTCGGGGTCCACTTCCATCTTGGTGCCCAGGCCATTGCAGGCCGGGCACATCCCGGCCGGGGCGTTGAAGCTGAACAGCGAAGGGGTCAGCGCGGGCAAGTTGATCTCGCAGTGCGCGCAGACGTTGTGCTCGCTGAGCAGCAGTTCCTGGCCGCCGCCCAGGTCAACCAGCAGCAGCCCTTTGCCGGCGCGCAGGGCGGTCTCGACCGAATCCACCAGGCGGCCGGCGTAATCGCGGCGCTCGTCGGCGGGCGCATCCGCCAGGGGCGCCACCAACCGGTCGACGATCAGCTCCACCGTGTGGGGCTGACTCTTGGGCCATTTGGGCAGTTTGGCGCCCTCCAGCAGTTCCACCGGGGCGCCGTCCACCCGCGCGCGGGTGAAGCCGTCCTTGCGGGCTTGCTCCAGCAGGGCGGCAGGGTCGCCCTTGCGGCTGCGCAGCAGCGGGGCTACCAGCATGAAGCGCGTGCCCGGCGGAAGCTGGGCCAGGCTGTCGGTGACCTGCTGCGGGCTGGTGGGCTCGATCGCCCGCCCGCACTGCGGGCAGTGCTGCTGCCCGGCCCGCGAATAGAGCACGCGTAAATAATCCATCACCTCGGTGACCGTGCCAACCGTGGAGCGCGGGTTCTTGCTGACCGATTTCTGTTCGATGGCGATCGCCGGGCTGAGCCCACCGATGTAATCCACCCGCGGCTTGTCCATCTGGTCGAGATAGCGCCTCACGTAGGCCGAAAGGCTCTCGACGTAGCGGCGCTGACCCTCGGCATACAGGGTGTCAAAGGCCAGCGAAGATTTGCCGCTGCCGCTGACCCCGGTGAGCACCACAAACTTGTTGCGCGGGATGGTGACATTGACGTGCTTGAGGTTATGCTGCTGCGCCCCGCGCACCACGATCCAATCGGGATCGCCGCCGGAGAGCTGCACGCCGGCGGTGGGAACCGCGGCAGAGATGGCCGGGTGAGCCGCGCCGTGGGTCCCATTGCCGTTGCTGCCCGCGGCTGGGGCGGGGTGGCTGAGGGCAGCCAGGCGCTCGCGGTCGGATGGCAGCAGGGTCAGCCCGGCGGCAGCCCGTTCGGCTTGCTCGGCGCGGTCTGCTTCCAGTTGAGCGGCCGGGCGGGCGCCGCTCTCGCCGATCAACCCGAGCAGCTTCAAGCGCGAGCGCACCACATCCACCAGGCGCGGGTCGCCCTCAAAGAGAGTGGTCATCTCGCTGAAATTTTCTTCCACCTGGCCTTCCCCAGATTCCAGCCCGTTGACCGCTTTGGCGATCTCGTCGAGCAGCTTGCGCTCGCCGGCGTCCAGGGTCTCGTAATCGCGATTGGAGAGCTCCCACCAATGCTCGTCCTGGAGCAGCTCCATTTTGTTGAGCGCCGCCAGGTCGAGCAGCAGTTGGTTCTTGAGAAAATTCCAGCCGCGCTTTTTACGGTTGAAGCCAAAATTACCGGATTTTGCCTTGCGCGCGCGGCACAGCGTCCAGGCGCGCGCGGCGGTGTAATACTGGTCGTCGGGCAGGTCGAAGGTGTCGGCAGTCACCTGGTGGCTCTTGCGCTGGACCTCGTCGATCTGCGCGTCTACCAGCCGCCAGCGCGCGGACACGGCATCCCACACCTGACAGACCCACTGGTCGATGGTGATCGTATCGCTCAGGTAGGCGCAGAACCCGGCCCGCACGCGCGCCGGGCGACCCTGCTGGCGCAGCATGGCGCACAACAAGACGGCATGGTCGCGGCTGTTGCCCACCAGGCGCTCGCCCGGGTCGCGAGCCTCGCCCAGCGGGCGGGCGTCCATACGGTGGATGCGCTCGAGCATCTCGGACACCGCGCGGATGTAGACTTCCTTTTTCTGCACGCGAGTCAGATCCACGCCGTAATGCTCGGTCTCGGTGGGGTGAATCAGCAGCCCCTGGACCACGCGCGCCAGCCCGGGCAGGTCCGCGGGGAGGCCATCCAAAAGGTGCGCCTGTTCGCGCGGGTCGGTGATCACGCCGTGGGCGGCGTAGAATGCAAGAGAGTCTGTGGCAGGCATGTAGGTACAACTCCTGAGGAGAAAAACGCGCCCCCAGGCGCGAGAAATGATCGGTAATCGTCGTCAATGCTGGATGTGAAGCTACCTATAAGTATAGAACATTTGTATAAGTTATGCAAGGATTTTAGATGAGAAAATGAGCGTAAACCGGGAGGTTTTCCTCAACGACTCGCGCTCCGCGTGCGGTGAACTTTCTCCAAATGCAGCTGGCGGCCGGCCAGGCGCTGTTCGCTGCCCGATACTTTCAACCAGGCCCGCGGACCCGCCTCGCGTTCAAAACGGGCAAACAGGCCCAGCCAATCCTCTAGCGATAACCCGCTGGGGGCAGCCTCCAGCTCGATTCGCAATTCCTCCCGCAGGCGCTTGATCTGCCGCCAGGAGAAAAGCTCCTTGAGGATGGCTTGCAGATTGGGGCGCCAGGCAGTAAAGGAATAAACCACAAAGTCGCGGAAGGCGGATTGGGCCGCGGGCGCGACCAGCGGCTTTGCCCGGCGGCGCAGGCGCAGCATGGCGGCCTCCACCCGCGGGGTGGGGGTGAAATCGGTGCGGCGAAAGCGGTGGAGCAGTTCCAGCTCAAACCAGGGTTTGATCAGGATGGTGCGCATGCTCTCGTGGGGCAGGCCCAGGTACATGTCGGTGGCTTCCTTTTGCATCACCAGAAAGGCATCCTCGGGCGGCCGGCGCGCC
This sequence comes from uncultured Chloroflexia bacterium, assembly GCA_963752685.1. GTDB lineage: Bacteria > Chloroflexota > Anaerolineae > Anaerolineales > Anaerolineaceae > Anaerolinea. The sequence goes on from CAVVZR010000005.1 coordinate 275,225, forward strand.
GCAACCAACCGGCCGATTACCGCCGAGGTGATATTAAATGGCAGGTTGGCAAACACTTTGTAAGGCCCGCCAGGCAGTTGAAAGCGCAAAAAATCGCCCTCGTAGAGGTTGACGTTGGCGCAGCGGGAAAATTTTTGGCGCAGATGGGATACCAGGCGTGGGTCTTTCTCCACGGCCAGCACCTGGCGGCAGGCCAGGGCCAGCTGCTCGGTGATGATCCCCCGCCCGGGGCCAATTTCGACCACCAGGTCACCGGGGTTTATGCTGGAAGCGTTGAGCAGGCCCGCGACCAGGCGCGGGCTCTTTAAGAAATTTTGCGAACAGGAACAATCCTGGGATGGATAGGCGGACATGATATATCCTTTCAAGATGCTGGGCAGGCATGGGAAACAAAAAAGCCGCAGCGCTAACCAGCGTTTGCGACTTGAGGCGTAGCCCAACATCAAAGGATAATCAGACCGGCAGGCAGTTCGCGCGGTCAGCCACCGCCCATGCGGTGGAGACAAAGCGAACTCAAGCAGATAACCCGGGGTGGGCTACGCTATGCCTGCCAAATGCGTATCATTACCGCGCAACCTTTCATACACATCATTCCCATACCCCCAGTATAACGGAGAGATTTTCAATTGTCCAGATCTCTATTGCACCGTCACGACCATGTTGCCCAGCACCCCCCACGAGTTGAGAAATACTTCGGTGGGCGTATCGATAAAGCGCCCGTTGGTCATATAGCGGATGTGGGTGGCGCTGTAGCCGGTGACGATGACCACATGTTCGTAGGCGGCCACGATGGTCTGGTTGCCCTGTGAGTCGGTATATTCATACGGCACCCCGCCTTCCACATTGCCGATCACCCAGGTGATCACCGGGCGATCTTCGGCGATGTTGGCGCGGATCTGCTCGAGGGTGTAGCCCTTGGCAGCCTTCGCCGGCACGCCGTAGGCGTTGAGCAGGTCGGCCACCGGCCTGGCGTGGACCCCATAGCCGTAGGGCGGAACCTGCCCCCAAGGCGCGTTGACGTCCCCCACAAACCCAATGTCGGGGTTATCAGAGACGGGCAGCTTATATTGGAACTCGAATTCATTGAAGTCGTAGCCGAAATAGTTGGCCCAATCCTTGGCCACGGCCGCCTCGCAGCCCAGGCTGAAATATTGGCGATGGCCGCTGATGGTGCGGATGTAGTGCTCGGCGGGCAGGGTAGGCGTGGGCGCCTCGGTCGACGCGGGCAGGGTGGCGGTGGGCGGCAGGGCGCTCGCCGTGGGCGCCGGACTGGCGGTCGGCGTGGGCAGGACGGTGACCTCCGTATGTGGGGTGGGCGGAGGCGGCGGTTGGTTCCGCGCGCCGGACTGCGGGGCGAGATTGGTCAGGCCAAAAGCTGCCAGGGCAATTATCACGGCGATGAGGATAAGCAGAAGGGTAGTTTTACGCATATGGCGAAGCCATCCCCGGGCGGGGTTGGCTGGATTCTATCATGAACTTTTTCAGGCAGCCGCGAAAATGTGGATCCAGGATGCAACAGCGGAGATCCCCATTTCAGACCTGGCAGAATTCATTCCCGTAAACAAAAACTTTTATGCGCATTAATTATCATTGTTAACTGTTTTCTTAAATCAAGCGCTGCCCGCCCTTGCTATAATGCAGATTGAATAGCAGATCATCCACAAAAGTGTAGATTTGTATGCCCAAGAAAATCTGGCGAATTTCAAGCAGGATAGGTTTGGGTTTACTGCTCTTGCTGGCAATCTCGATTGCCATGCAATTAGACATTCCCCAACCCACCGGACCGTATGCGGTCGGCCGGACTCACCTGATTTGGGTCGATTTATCTCGACCTGAAACCATAACAGACAATCCGGACGATTCTCGCAATGTGCCGGTGATACTCTGGTATCCGGCGGATATGGGTCAAGCCACCCAAGGCCCCTATTTTCCGGACCTTGCGCGGGTCGAGGACGGTCTGGCCAAAAGCGGTGAGGTCGCATCCATCGAGGTTTTTGGTTTGCGCTTTATCAAATCTCACGAGACCCTGGATGCGCCATTGGCGCAGAGTTCATCCGCCTACCCAGTCGTCATTTTCTCACCAGGCAACGGCACCAATGTGGAATTTTACGCCGGGATAGCAGATGAACTAGCGAGTTACGGCTATATCGTGGTTGGCATCAACCATCCCTACGATGTGGCAGCCACCCCTCTTGAGGATGGCAGCGTTGCCGTTTTCGCGCCTGGGCCTTTTGCATTAGCAGACAGGGAAACCTGGGTGACGGAGCGAGTTAAGATTTGCACATCTGATGTGCTTTTTACGCTCCAGCAGCTAAAAGTTATCAATGAAGATCCGCACAGTTTGTTTGCCGGGCATTTGGCTGTTTCCCGCGTCGCGGTTATCGGGCACTCGCTGGGCGGGATCACCGCGGCACAGGCTTGCCAGGCTGACCCGCAGATCCTGGCTTGCCTCAATTTTGACGGCATCCAACGCGGTGGGCCGTTCTCGACGAGCGAAAACCCTACCCCGCCGGAGCAAGCCTTTATGCTGATTACGAAAGAAACCCAAATCCCGCCAAAAACAATTACCCTATTCCAGGGAATTCCGTCGGGGAGTTTTCTGGTTGTCATCCCCGGGGCGATGCACGATAATTTCACCGACGGTCCGCTGCTCATTCCATCCCTACTCCCCTTTCCCAATCATGCTGATCAAATTCTTGCCCTGACGCGCCAGTACACTCTGGCTTTTTTGGATAAAACTCTCAAACATCAGTCAAACCCGCTCTTGCAGCGTTCATTTGTTAGCGATCAGGTAACCCTGAATGTATTCGCGCCCCAGGCAGGTAATATTTCCGAATCCCCTTGACAGAACATAAATTCTAATTTATAGTATACATATCCAGTCAATTTTATCCACTACAAGGAGAAAGCATGCCATCTATCCTCAACCCCTACCTCAGTTTTAACGGTAACGCCCGCCAGGCAATGGAATTTTACAAGTCGGTCTTTGGCGGAAAACTCACCTTGTCGACTTTCAAAGAATACCAGTCCTCCAGCGGCCCCGATCAGGACGACAAGATCATGCACGGCATGCTCGAGGCCGAGAACGGCATCGTTTTGATGGGGGCAGACATGATGGAAGAGACGGACGCCGTGCCTGATTCGGCCATCAGCATCTCGCTCAGCGGAAACAACAAAGAGGAATTGACCGGCTACTACAACAAGCTCGTCGCCGGGGGAACCGTCACCCAGCCTCTTGTGGAGGCGCCCTGGGGCGACACATTTGGCATGTGCACGGATGCCTATGGCACCAAATGGATGGTCAACATCGAGGGACCCAAAGGTTAGCCCGCAGGATCTTGTGACCAGGAAATGCCAAAAAAACTCACCTTGCCGTGAGTTTTTTTTGGCGCGCCAGCCCCCTTCACGAAGCCAGGGATGCGCCGACCCGCGAGTAAAAATCGATGATATTGCCGTCCGGATCGCGAAACCAGAACGAGCGGCTGCCCCAGGGATGGGTCTCGGGCAGTTTGACAAACTCCACCTCCAGGGTCTGGATGCGCTGGTATTCGGCATCCACATCCGCCACTTCAAAGGTCAGGGTTACCCCGCCGTACCCGGCCTGGCGCATCGACCCCGGCGCCATCTGCTCCATGCCCTCGGTGGAGAAGATCGCCAATCCGCCTCCCGGCAGGGAAAACTCGGCATGGAAATGATCGCCCTCCGCCGGGGAGCCCAGCACCTGCTGATAAAACTCCACCAGCCTGGGGACACTGGCTGTGACCAAACAGACACCGCTGAATTTCATAGAGTCCCTCCCAATGATTGCCCCATCTTAGCATAAAGCTTGCCAAAAGATGGTCTCTAACCGTATGATAAAAGCCAACCAGTTGCATCTATGGAGGTAAAGCGATGAGCGTATTAGACCAGGCCCGCGAAACGCAGCTCAAGAATATCCAGGAAAAAACCCAAAAAGACCTGGCAGAAATCCGCGAGATTATCAGCCAAAGCGGGTTGGAGAAGCACGGCCAGATCCGCGCGATGCTGATGGAACGCTTCGGGTTGGGCTACGGTGACGCCAACGCGCTGGCGCATTACGCCCTGGCCAGCGACGGCCAGAGTGCCGCCGAGGCAGCCGGGGCATCCGCCGACGAGGTGCTGGACGAGATCTACGCCGGCCCCAAAGCGGACCTGCTGCCTATCCACCTGCGCGTGATGGCCGCCATCCAGCCCCTGGGGGTTTTCGAGATTGTCCCCAAAAAAGGGTACATCAGTTTGCGGCGCAAGAAGCAGTTTGCCATGCTTGGCCCGGCCAGCAAAGGGCGGGTGGAGCTGGGGCTGAACCTGAAAAATATCCAGGGCGGCGAGCGCCTGCTGGCCCAGCCGCCGGGCGGGATGTGCCAGTTCAAGGTCTTCCTCAGCACGGCGGACGAGGTCGACGAGGAGCTCAACGGCTGGGTGAAACTGGCCTTCGAGCAGGCGGGCTGAGCCATGCCCGACGATCTCGTCCTGATCGGCCCGATCCGCGCGGGCAAGAGCACCCTGGGGCGGCTGCTGGCCGCCCGGCTGGGCCGGCCGCAGGTCTCGCTGGATGCCCTCCGCGGGCAGTATTCTCGCGAGATCGGTTTTGACCCACAGCTCGCCGCCCAGATCCGCAAGCAAGCCGGCTTTCTCGCCCTGGTCTATTACCGCTATCTCTTCGATGCCCACGCGGTGGAACGCATGCTGGCCGAACACCACGGCTGCGTCTTCGATTTTGGCGCGGACATTTTTGAGAGCGACGAAGCCTTTGCGCGGGTGCAGCGCGCTCTGGCCGGTTATCCCAACGTGATCCTGCTGCTGCCCTCCCCAGACGTGGACGAGTCGCGGCGCATTCTGATGGAACGGGACACGGATCCGCCCGCCGACCTGCACTTTGATCTGCTGGGTTATTACCTGCGCCATCACAGTTATTACGACCTGGCCAAATTCACGGTTTACACCGCCGGAAAAACTCCCGGCGAAACCTGCGAGGAAATCCTGGGTCTGGCAAACTTGCAGGGGACTGTGTAAAATCCTAACCTGACATCCGTCAAACCGATCTATGGAGAGCAAACATGCCTGATTTAAGCGGGAAGGTAGCCCTGGTAACCGGGGCAAGCCGCGGGGTTGGCAAAGGCATCGCCCTGGGGCTGGGCGAGGCCGGGGCGACCGTCTATATCACCGCGCGCACCGTCGAGAGTGGGCAGACCACGGTGAACCTGCCCGGCTCGCTGGGCGAGACAGCCGCGGAGGTCAACCAGCTCGGCGGCAAGTGCATCGCGATCCGCTGCGACCACACCGATGACGAGCAGGTGCGCGCCGTCTTCGCGCGCATCCAGGCCGAAGAAAGCCGCCTGGATATCCTGGTCAACAACGTGTGGGGCGGCTACGAGCACTTCAACGACGGCACCGAATTTTGGAAGGAAAAAGGCTTCTGGACCGCGCCGCTCTCGCGCTGGGACAAGATGTTCCAGGCCGGGGTACGGGCTCATTATGTGGCCAGCGTGCTGGCGGCGCCCCTGATGATCGCCCAGCAGTCCGGGCTGATCGTCAATATCTCCTTTTTCGCCGCCCAAAAGGACAGCGCCGGGGTGCCCTATGGGGTGGCCAAAAGCGCCGACGACCGCATGGCCGCCACCATGGCCCACGACCTGCGCGAACACCATGTCGCCGCTGTCTCGCTCTACCCTGGCCTGGTGCGCACCGAAGCGATATTGAAAGATGCCAAATTTTTCGACCTGTCCAACTCGGAGTCGCCCCAATTTCTCGGGCGGGCGGTGGCCGGTCTGGCCGCCGACCCGCACATCATGGAAAAATCAGGGAGCGTATTCGTGGCCGCCGCCCTGGCTTTGGAATACGGCTTCAGCGACATCGACGGCAGTCAGCCGCGCCCGCTGACCGTCGAAGAAGCCTGAGCAGCGCCAGATCCCCACGCAAAATGGAGGGCAGGATGAGCACCCACACGATCGCTTTTCTACGTGCAATTAATGTCGGCGGGCACACGGTCAAGATGGACGCCCTGCGCGGGCTGTTCGAAGCGCTGGACCTGGCGCACGTGGAAACCTTCATCGCCAGCGGCAACGTGATCTTTGACACGCCCGCTGAAGATCCCCGCGCCCTCGCGGCGCGCATCGAGCGCCACCTGCGGGCTTCGCTGGGGTATGCCGTGACCACCTTCCTGCGCTCCAGCGCGCAGCTGGCCGCCCTCGCCGCCTACCAGCCCTTCCCGCCGGCCGAATTGGAGGCCGGCAGCGCCAAATTGTATATCGCCTTCCTCACGGAACTGCCGGCCCCCGCTGTGCAGCAAAAGCTGCTGGATGCGCGCACGCCCACCGACGACTTTCATTTCCACGGCAGCGAGCTCTACTGGCTCATCCGCACCGGGTTGAGCGATTCGATCTTCTCCGGGACGCTGCTGGAAAAAATCCTGGGCATGCCCGCCACGGTGCGCAACCGCTCCACGGTGGCCAAACTGGCGGCCAAATACCCGCTGGCGGACAGCCCGGGATGAACGGCGAGGCTGCGGGTAAGGCAGATTTGCTGCGCAAATACGGGTTGAGCGCGGAATCGCGGCTGAGCCAGGGCATGGAAGCCGAGGTGTATGCCGGCCCCGCGGGCTGTGTGACCAAGCTTTACCCGGCCGGGCGGCTGGAGGATTTATCCCGGCTGCAGGATTTCTACGCCGGGCTCGAACGCGGTGCGCTGAGCTTTGCCCTGCCGCGCATCCGCCAGGTGAGCGCCGAAGGTCCGTATTGCGTCAGCATCGAGCAGCGCCTGCCCGGCGCACCCCTCGCAGACAGCCTGCCCGGCCTGGACCGCGCCCAGATGGACGAAGCCATGCAGACCTACCTGTCCGCCGCGCTGGAGTTGGGCTGCCTGCCCCTGCCACCGGCCGTGCAGGGCTACCTGCTCTATGACCCCCAGCAGCTCAGCCCCACCGGCGAGGGCGACTACCACCAATTTCTTGCCCGCTTCCTCGCCCACAAACTGGCCCAGGTGGCGGCCTGCCTGCGCCGGGATGTGGTCGCTTTCGAGGAAAAAGTCCGCCTGATGCATGCCGTGCTGGCCCGGCCGTACCGCGGGCCCTTGCAGGTGGTCCACGGCGATTTCTTCCCCGGCAATCTGCTGGTGGACGAGCACCGGCAGGTGACCGCTCTGCTCGATTTTGGCTTTTTGACCCAATACGGCGACCCGCTCTTCGACCTGGCGACCGGCTGGGTTTTCTTCGACATGTACGATGAGCTCCACGCCCATCTGCGCGAGCGCTTGCTGGCGATGATCCTCGAAAGGCTGGGCGCCTCGCTGCGCGGCAAGCTGTTCCGCTATGTGCTGCTCTACAGCTTCCTGACCGCCAACGCCTATTCACCCTGCACCGACGGGCATTACCGCTGGTGCGTGGAAAATCTAAACCGCGCGGCTTATTGGGATGCGATCGAATAAACCCGCCCATCCGCGGTTTCCAACACAACCATGGGAGGAAAGATGAAGGATTTCAGCAAAAAGCAGTTCCTATATCTGTTTGGCTATTCCTGGCACAACACCCTGCACCTGCTGGACTTCGCGGACCGCCTGAGCGCAGCCGATTGCCAGGAAAACCCGGGCTACGGCCACGGCTCGATCCAGGATATTTTCTTTCACATGCTGCGCGGCTCCTATAGCTGGCGCACCGCCCTGCAAACCGGCCAGCAGCCCGCCGGGCTGCGCGCCGAAGACTACCCCACCCTGGGGAATATCCGCGCCGGGCTGCTGGAGGAAAAGCAGGCCTGGCTGCAGATGGTGGACGGCCTGACCGCCGAGCAAATTGAAAGTGAGGTGACCCTCACCGACTACCGCGGAAATTCATCCGACATCCCCCGCTGGCTGGTGCTGCAGCATTTTGTGCTGCACGGCATGCAGCATCACGCCGAGCTGGCGGCCCTGCTCACCGCGCGCGGGCAGTCGCCCGGCAACATCGACTTTATCTTCTACGAGCCGGAAGCCTGAGGGTTTATCCGTCCGCCAGCTTGATGGCCACCTCGATTTCCCATTTGGTTTTGTGCGGCTCCGTTTTGGGGTCGGTGAGGTACGACTCGTAGCGCGAGCGGAACGCGTCGCCCTGCGGGTCGTCCCAGCGGTCAAAGACCAGGCCGTTCGCGCGAACCCACTCAATCAGGGCCTTGTTGCCCGCGATCCCCGGCCCGCTGTAGATCAAGCTGGCGTAGCGACCCGCCGGCAGGCTGCCAGGGCGCACGCGCTCATCCCCGGGCTGAGCGGCGGTCACGGGGAAACCCACCTCGATGTCCATCATGCCCTTCATATCGATGACATGCAGGCGCAGAAAAGGCGGCCCGGCCGGTTCCACGCCCTGCTGTTTGGCCCAGGCGCTTATTTCCTTCATCAGTTTGCCAACCTGTTTCGACATGCCGCTCATAGGAGTCTGCACGCGGATGCCCAGGGTGTGTTGTTCGCGGCGCTCATCGATACGTGGTTGGCCAATCATGGGTGTTTCCTTTCATCCAATTGGGGGAACTCGGTGACGCGCAGGTTGGTGCAGCCGTAGGGGATGAGGGTCAGCTCTTCGAGCGGCTCGTCGGAATGCTGCGGGCCCGGGGGCACATCCGCGGCCGAGAGGCCGTCCATGCCCCAGGCGGGCAGGCGCCGCCCCCACACCCGCGCGCGCAGCGGCGCGCCCTGTGGCGAGAAAGGCAGCTCGCCCACCACCCCCTGCTCAAAACGCACCTCGCCCGCCGCACCCGCCTCGCTCAGTTGGAGGGCATAATTCCAGGGCGTGACAGCCAAGACCTCCCAATCGGCGTGGGGCAGCTCGCGGTAGGGTTCGCCCACATTGACCTGGCGCCATTCTTCGCCCATCTTCAAGGCATACACCAGCGGACCGCGTTTGAGCGCCACCGATTGATGGTAGCCGCGCAGCACTTCGGCGTGCATGGGCAGGCGCAGGCACGAAGGAAGTTTCGCCCTGCCATTCGCGCTCCAGGCGCAAGAAACTGCCCGGCGCCGGCCGCTGGGTCTCGCCCTCCACCCGCAGCTCCGCGCCTGCCGCCCAGCCCGGGATGCGCAGCCAGAGCGGGAAAGCGCCGGCTTTGCCCTTCGGGCAGGCGCACGCTGAAGCGCAGTTCCTCTTCAAAGGGATAGTCCGTCTCCAGGGTCACCTCCACCGCGGCGCCATCCAGCTCAACCTGCGCGGAACTGGGCGCATAAGCCGCCGCCGCCAGCCCGCCGTCCGCCGAGCGCATCCACAGGTGCGCGGCGAATTTGGGCCAGCCCTGGCTCAGGTTGGCGGTGCAGCAGCCGTAATTGGGCTCCACCCCGAACAGGTTGGACTGTGGACCGTTGCTGTTCCATTGGCGCGCACCCAGGCTGCATTCCACCTGGTTGGCCTGCTGGTCATACTGGTGCGACCACATATCCGGCGAGAAGGTGGCCGGCAGGGCGTTGAAAATGATCTGCTCCAGGCGGTCGCCGTAAGCCGCATCCCCAAAGATAGACAGCAGGGTTTCCAGCGAGTAGGCGTATTCCACCACCGCGCACAGCTCGCTGCCCTGGGTGGGACGTTTGCCCGCCAGGCACTCGTCGCCGGTAAACATGCCGGTGGGCAGGCCGTGATAGCGCTCGAGTTGGGCGATGATCTCATCCGAAGCAGCCCGGTCGGCCGCCTCGCCGCTCAACCGCCACCACAGGCCGTGGGCCTTGACCGCCATAGCGTTGTTGACCACGTGGCTCATGTAATTCCAGCGGTACATCTCGGTGGGCTGGGTGCAGGGCCAGCGCCGGAAAAAGTCGCCCCAGTGGAAGCCCTGCGCCTGCAGTTTGACCGCCAGGTCCAGCAGCCAGTCATCCGGTCGGAGCTCGTAGAGGTAATAAATGGCAATCAGCCCCTCAAACCAGCGGAAGGAGCCCCAGTTGAAGAGCGGGTGCAGGTCGATCTGCCGGTCGAGGTTGCGCAAATTGGCCCGCAGCGCCGCCAGGGCACGGTCCTCCCCGCTGGCCTGGTGATACTGCACCAGCACTTTGCCGATCAGCAGCACCGCCCACAGGTCGTAACCGCCGGGGACCCCCGGCCCCAGCCAGCCTTCCTCATCCTGATGGTCGAGGATGTAGCCAACGTAGCGCCGTGCCTTGTCTTTGAGCCCCGCGTCCTCCAGCGTCCAGGCCAGTGGGATCAGCCCATCCAGCCAATAAGGCGCGCGCTCCCAGCCCTCGGCGCTCCCGCCGAACCAGGCGCTGTCCTTGACATCCGGCCAGAACTCGTCGAGGTGGCCGCTGATGCCGTCTGCCTGGAGACGCAGCTGGCGCTCCAGCCAGCCCAGCGGGCGGATGCTGCCGAGAGCCAGCGGGGTAAAGTGGGGGGCATTCAGTTTCATAAATCTTCCTCCATCAAATTCACCTGCGCCCAGCTGCGCGCGGTAGGGTCGTAACGCAGGGTTTGAGCTTCAAAGGCGCCCAGCCGCGCATCGTACTGCGCCCCGGCAAAGGGCAGTTCCACCCGGGTGGTGCGCGCCTGGCCGGTGGGCTCGAATAGGCGTAGGATGAGCGCCTCGCCGTCTTCGGCCTTTTTCAGCGCGCTGAGCTGGACGGCATCGTCGCCCAGGCGAAGGCAGGCGGCCGGGGTTTCGCCGCCGCCGTGGGGGAAGAATGACAGCGCCATGGGCTGCTCGTTGTGGGCCAGCGCTTCGCGGTCCACGGCTGCCAGGCGCTGCGCCGCGGGGCCGCCCTGCAGCCAGAAGTGGAAGAGGCGCTCGCCCTGCTCCTGGCGCGGCGAGTAGCGGTCGTCGGGCAGCACCGGCCGCTCGCCGATGGGGTGGGCCGCATAGCCCGGCGAGTGCAGCAGGGATAGGCGCAGCTCGCCGCCCGCGCAATCGGCGCCATAGGTGCGCGCGGTGATCACGCTGAGGGCCTGCCCGGCGGAGACCAGCGCCAGCCATTTTTGCGCCACCACCTCATCGCCGTTGACCGGCAGGCTCTCCACGCCAAAGGCCACCTGGCCCAGCAGGCGCGCGTGCGGGTCTGGGCCAACCAGGCCCAATTTGAGCATGCGGTCTTTCTCATTCCAATGCACCCGCGCTTCGATCTCAATTTCGGCGCCCTGTCTGGGCAGCTTATAGCGCAGCACCAGGGTCGAATCACGCCAGCCAAAGAGGGCTTCCACCACCGTGCGCACCTCCCCGTCCTCTACCACGCGCACCGCGGCCAGGGCCGGCCGATTGACCCCCGCCAGGCGGGCGCTGCGCCGCGGCGAAAGCAGGCGGAACTGCCCGCGTTTGCGCTGGAAGCGCCGTACGGTCATGCCCCATGGGTCAGGCGAATCATCCATCACCAGGGCCTGCAGCGATCCCGGCCGGAGATAATCCACCCCGGCCACCTGGTAGTTGTCCAGCAGCCCGCTTTTCAGGTTGATCCGCGCGCGCATCTCGCCGTTGTCAAAGACCAGGGCGTCGCCCGCGGGTTGAGCGGGAACCGGCCGGGCGGGCACGCGCCGCAGGCGGCAGTCGAAACGGTTCATCGCGCTGGGTTCCAGGCGCGCGGCGAAGACCACCCGCTTGCGCCAATCCAGGTTGAGGCTGCTCAGCTCCTGTTCCAGCTGGGTAGGCAGCGCCTGCTCGCCCTGATAGGCCGTGGCGGTGGTGAAATCACTGCCCCAGTTCTGGTCGGCCAGCTGGAATTCGCACTCCACCAGCGCCTCGACGGGATAAGGGTGCGGGTTGTAGACCAGGATGGGGATTTCACCCTCTTTGGCAGCGGGCTGACCCTGCGCCAGGGCGAAGAAAGCCCGCGCTTTATGCCGTGAGAGGATCTCCAGACCGTGATCCATCAGGCGCAGAGCCATCTCCTCGACCGGTTGGATCGAGGAACCCGGCAGGACATCGTGGAATTCGGCGTTGGCCAGGTCGCGGGAGGCCTCGTTGAGATCGGCCTGTGGGTAGGCCAGCAGCCCGTTGACCCAGGCCGCACTGAGCATCTTTTCGGTCAGGTAAAGCTCATTCTCCAGCTGGCGGTGCTTGAGCTTGACCTGCGCCTGCGAGGTGTAACAGCCCACCGCCCAGGGGTTGAGGTCACCGCGGTGCACCGGCAGGGCGTCCCCTGCTGCCCGCACCTGGGCAAAGTAAGCCTCGGGGGTCGAATGGCGCACATCCTGCGCCTGGTTGGCAGCCATCAGCTCGGTCAGGTTGCGCAGATCGAGGGCGCTCGGCCCGCCGCCATGGTCGCCCACCCCCCACAAGAGGATGCCGGGCTGGTCGTTGGGGCGCTCGCGCAAGTAATTAGCTACTTTTTCGCCGGCCTTGCCCAGCGCCGAAAGATAATGCCCCCAGGGACGCACTGCCAGCACGCGTGAGCCATCGTAGCCTTCCCACACGAAGGGTCCGTTCTCGTCCGGCAGGCGGCATTCCGCCTGACCCGGACGGCAGAACAGGTAGGAGTCGTAGCCGCTGCGCGCCAGGATCTGCACCAGCCCGCGGGTGTGGCCAAACGGGTCGAAATTGATCGCGGTAGTTGGGCGCGCGCCGAACTTTTCGGCGAAGTAGCGCCGGCCGAGCAGCGCCTGGCGCACAAACGACTCGCCCGAGGGCATGTTGCAATCGGGCTGCAAATACCAGCCGCCCATGATGTGCCAGCGCCCGGCGCGGGCCAGCCGCTGGATGCGCGCGAACAGCGCCGGCTCAAATTCCTCCACCCACTGGTAGAGAATAGCCTCGTTATGGTTAAACACGAAAGCGTCGAACTGCTCGCACAGGTCGGCGGCAGTGCGGAAGGTGCTGATAGCTGCCGCCGCGCCTTCTTCCCACTCCCACAGCCAGACCGGGTCGAGGTGCGCGTTGCAGATCAGGTGGATGCTGCGTTTTTCTGGGGTTGTCATAGCCTGCCTCCACCATCATTGTACGCAGAATCGCAAGATGGGTGAAAGCAAACCGGCCTGCGTCTCTTCACGAACGCAGGCCGGCTCATTCCGTTGTCAGCTATAACGATCCCTACGAGCATGGACCCGTACGGATGCTACCCAGAGGTATATACCATCTCCCCTGAATGCCAATCCGGCTCCTTGGTCAATAAATCCATCAGCCTCTGATACACGGCCGAAAATTCAGGCGTGCTGGTGAGGGCATCATGCGCGTTTTTATCCTTCCAGAGGAGATATTCGACAAAATCATTCTTTTCATCGCCAATTTCAAACAAGGCAATGGAAACAATTTCCGGCGATTTACCAAAATTCTCAATAAATTCTTTGAGCTCGTTTTCCATCCCCGGTTTCGCCGATAAATAGCCTGTGGTCGCAAACATATCAACCTCCCAATGGTGAGGGGTGGCCGGTAGACCGCCTGCCCCTCACCAGCTCTTATTGAAATTCGATGAGCAGCGGAAATCGTGGATTTCCCTCGCCCGCTTATGGGTAAATGCTCAACTTGCCGGGCGTATATTCTGGTTGACGTGGAACAGGTTGGCCGGATCGTATTTCTTCTTGATCTGCGCCAGGCGGGTGTAATTATCCCGGTAAGATGCCATCACCCGTTCCTGGCCTTCATCCATCATCATGTTGACATACGCGCCCCCCGCCGAATGGGGATGGAGCGCCTGCCAGTAGGCCTTGGACCATCGGGTAATCGCATCCTTTTGGGCCGGATCGGGGTCAACCCCCACGATCACCTGGGCGAAGTTCGCATCGCGGTAGCTCCAGGCAGTATCGTTGCGTCCCAGGCGATGCGCCGCGCCGTTGATCGGATACAGGTGCATGGCTGAAAAGATGCCGGGCGATTGGGCAAACTGGCGCATGTGAATGTCGATGGCCTCGTCGCTCAATTCATTGACGAAATCGGCATTCCAATACCACTGGAACCCGGGCGGGTAGAGGCCATCGAACAGGCCCTGCAGCGCCGGGAAGGGGATCGGCCCGGCGAAGTCGATAGCCGGTGGCACCAGATCCCGAAACGGTCGCACGATGGCTTCTGCCTGGCTCAAATCCCCGGTGATGGACCAGACCATCACCCCCATTTTCTTCATATGGTGCTCTTTGGGGAACAGATCCGCGGGCGGCACGGTGTGCAAACCAAAATAAACATTGATGCTTTCCGGCGCGGTCATGATGAAATCGCGCCACTTGCGCATCAGCTTAGCCGCATGTTCCAACTCCCAAAAGATCGGACCGCCGTAGACGGTGTCGATGGCGTGCAGACGGAACAAGAAGGAGGTGACCACGCCAAAGTTGCCGCCGCCGCCGCGTACAGCCCAATAGAGATCCGCGTTCATTTTCTCATTGGCGGTCACAAAACTTCCATCGGCCAGCACCACATCCACCTCGAGGATATTGTCGATGGTCAGGCCGCAGGTGCGGGTGAGGTTGCCGGTCCCACCGCCCAACGCCAGCCCGCCCACGCCGGTGGTGGAAACAATACCGCTGGGGGTGGCCATGCCAAACGCATGGGTGGCGTGGTCCACATCTCCCCAGGTGCAGCCGCCCTGGACCCGCACCGTTTTTGCCTGGGGATCCACCCGGATGCCTTTCATCGGCGACAGGTCGATCACCAGCCCGTCATCCACCAGGCATAGCCCCGCGCCGTGGTGGCCGCCGCTGCGCACCGCCACGTCCATCTTATTCTCACGGGCAAAGTTGACCGCGGCGATCACATCCGCCACGTCCCGGCACTGGGCAATCACCGCCGGGTGTTTGTCGATCATCGCGTTATAGATCGTGCGGGCGTGATCGTAATTTGGATCCCCTGGTTGGATCACTGCCCCGCGTAAACCGATCTGCAGTTGTTGCACCATTTCGCTTGCTACCATCGTATTCTCCTCATGCGCTTGTCTGGGGGTCGTCGACAGCGATGCATATCTCCATACGGCCGGTTGGATCGAACAATGACGATAATATAGATACGATTAGTATCTATATTTGCTATAATACAGATACATCGTGCCTCGATCGTGACTTCAAACAGGAATCAGCAAGTGAAAACCCTGGAATTGAAATATCTGGGCGGGTTTTCGATCATCCGGGATGGCAAGCCTGTTACTGACTTCAAAACAAGAAAAGGGCAAGCACTCCTGTGCTTTCTGGCAGTCAGCGGAAAGCAGTTTTCTCGTTCTACCCTGGCGGGGATGTTCTGGATGGATATGCCCGAAAGCCAGGCGCTGATGAACCTGCGCAAAGTGGTCAGCCGCTTAAAATCCTTCTCGACCCACCTGCTGATCAGCCGTGAACACCTGGCCTTTAACCGCGATGCCCCCTATTGGCTGGACGTCAGTGAATTTGAAAACGCAGCCGCAGTCCGCTCGAACATCCAGCGCTTACAATACGCCGTTTCCCTTTACCAGGGAGATTTTTTGGATGGTTTTGACCTGGAAGACTCTCCCCTCTTTGCCGATTGGGTTCGTGATCGCCAGGCCCACCTGCATGAAATAGCGTTCGTCAGCTTACAGATGCTCGTCAATCACTTCGCCAGGCTGCGAAATTACCACACCGCCATCCATTTCTCCCGGCAGTTGATCCGCGTCGACCCCTGCAGTGAAGATGCCCATCGAGATTTTAATGCACCTGTTGAGCCTGTCTGGACAGCGCAGCGCAGCCATCCAGCAGTACGAATTGTGCCGGCGCATCTTGAATGAAGAATTGGGCGAAGAACCTTCACCGAACACGGTGCAATTATTTCAACAAATCATCGCCGGTAAACTAACTGAAGCCGAAACCAGCTTTTCGCCCGAGGTTTCTCTGGATGACAACGAGCTGCTCCACAACCTCCCGGTCTTGTCCACTCCCCTGATTGGCCGGCAGAATGAACGCGCATCGCTGAAAAGCTACCTCACCGATCCACACATCCGCCTGGTCAGCATCGTCGGCGTGGGCGGCATCGGCAAAACCCACCTGGGGCTGTCCCTGGCTTACGAAATTCTGGCAGAGCCCGCGCTGTTTGACGGGATTTTCTTTGTCCCCCTGGGCGCCGTCAACACGCGCCAGCACCTGATCCTGGCGATAGCCGAGCATTTGAACCTGGTCATTTCCGGCGTCCGCGACCCGGAACCATTTTTACTCTCCCACTTAAAGAACAAGAAATTCCTGATCATCCTGGATAACTTTGAACAATTGCTGGCAGAAGTGGATCTTCTGGAGCGCATCCTCGGGACCGCCCCGCTGTGTAAATTCCTCACCACCACTCGCGAACGGACCCGGCTGCCCAGCGAATGGGTGCTGGATTTGCACGGGCTGCCTTATGCCGAGAACAGCGAGGAGTTCCAGGAAACCGATGCCGTCCGCCTGTTTGAGCAGCGCGCTCGCCAAAGATTGGCGGCATTTTCATTGAAGGATCAATACCATGCGGTTGTTCGCATCTGCCAGTTGGTCCAGGGACATCCCCTGGCAATCGAACTGGCTGCCAGTTGGATCCGCATGATGACGGCCGCGGAGATTGCCGTGCAAATCAGCCAAAGCTATCAAACCTTGTCGACGGATCTGCGCCAAATCCCGCAGCGCCACCGCACCATACAGGCTGTGTTTGACAGCTCATGGAACCGGTTAAGTGCGGACGAACAATCCGTCTTGCGCAGGCTGGCAGTGTTCCGTGCGGGCTGCAGCCTCGAGGCCGCCAGGCAGATCAGCGGGGCTTCGCTGCCCATTTTATCGGCGCTGGTAGAAAAATCTCTTTTGAGTTTGGATACTCGCTCAAACGAAATTACCCGCTACAGCATGCACGAATTGGTTTTCCAATATGCCTTAGACCAATTGAATGCGGCCGGTGAAACGGAACCAACCAAAGACCAACATCTTGCCTATTTTCTGGGCCTTGCCGAACACGCACAGCAATTTTGGGATACGGCCCTCGAAGGAGAATGGCTGGAGCGCCTTGAAGCCGAACGCGGAAATTTGCTCGCCGCGCTGGGTTGGGCCCTCGAGCGGGGCAAAACCGAGATCGTTTTCCGTTTGAATGGCGCCCTGTTCACCTTCTGGATATACAAAAGCACGATCAGCGAAGCCAATCGTTGGTTGGAAATCGCATTGGCGTTGGCCTGGGACCCAACCCAACCGGCGCTGCTGCCATCCAGGGCCAAGGTGCTGAACGTGGCCGGTTATTCGGCCGTGATGACCGCTCAATATGAGCTGGCATCCCAACATTTTGAGGAAGGCCTGGGGTTGTATTCCAGGCTTGAACGGCAGCCGGAAATTGCCTGGTCGCTGCGCGGCTGCAGCTTTGTCGCCATGCTCCAGGGAGATTATGCCAGGGCACTGCCCTATATCGAAAAGAGCCTGGCCATTTGCCAGGAAGTCCAGGATGAATGGGGCCTGGCCTGGTCGGTCTATGATTTGGGATTTTTGGAACTGGCGCGCGGCCGTTGGACCAATGCCCAGATCCTGCTCGAAAAAGCCC
This sequence comes from uncultured Chloroflexia bacterium, assembly GCA_963752685.1. GTDB lineage: Bacteria > Chloroflexota > Anaerolineae > Anaerolineales > Anaerolineaceae > Anaerolinea. Next base: position 292,573 of record CAVVZR010000005.1, read on the forward strand.
ACCGGCAGTTCCAGGCGCTGGGTATCTTATGGGGTGAATATCGCGCGATGATCGCCCTGGGTGATGCACTCCGTGGGCAAGAACAGTGGTCGCAAGCCTCTATCTATTATCGCAACGCCCTGGTGTTTCAACAGCGCTACCAATTCGGCCAACATCTGGCAGGGATCTTCGAAGGTTTGGCGCAGATTGCCCTGGCTCGCGCAGATGGCCTGCGCGCGGCCCGACTTTTTGGAGCGGCTCAGGACCTCCGCAACATCGAAATGCCGCGTGGGTTTCACCAGGAAGCGGATTTCCAGCGCGGCTACAGCCAACTGCAGGCGCAAATTTCCCCGGCAGACCTGGCCGCCGCCTGGGCAGAAGGCTGCGCCAAAACTGTGCGCGAGGCAGCCGCGTATGCCCTGGAAGATGAAGGCCAGGCCATCTAGCCGCAGCCGCCGCAGAGCTGACCGAAGTAAGCTCCCGTTAAATAAAAATCCAGGTCCATGCCCCAGGAAGGCACACACCTGGATTCAAGCCCACCGGCCTGACTTATCCGCGGGCCGCCAACACCACCCCGCCGACCAGCGCCAGGTCCACCAGGGCGCGCAGGCCGAGCGCCGGCTGGACCAGGGTCAGCACCACCAGCCAGACCACCGAAGCCATGCCCAGGCCCAGGGGCAGCACCCCGCCGCCGCGGAAGGCAAACAGCCAGGCCGCCGCCAGCCCAGCCACCAGGGCTATCGCCCACAAACCAAACTCCAGCGGCTCGGTGAAACTCACCTCATGCCGGCCTTCGGCGCGCAGCTGGGTGCCTTGCATCATATTCTGTTCCATCACGAATGCACCCACCCCCATCACAAAGGAGAGCACCGGGCTGTCCGTTCCGGGCGGGGGTGAGATGCGGATGCGGTTGACCAGGCGGGTCTGGTGATCCCCCATTGGGTCCAGCTGCCACGTCCACGTCCAGCCCATGCCCGGGTTGATGTTCTCGGCGAAAAGCGAATGCCCGGGCTGCACTTCCGCGATGGCCAGCTGCCCTTCGATGATCGGCTCGCCCGGCTGCGGGTCCTGGAATTCGGGCAGGATGCGATCCGCGTTGCGATAGGGTACCCCGGAGATCAACTTCTCGATCCAGGTGTAGCTGTAAAAGCCACCACGGCGGTCGCCCATCTGGGCGATCCAGGGCCAGACCTGCTCTACCGGGGCGTTAATCGTCACCGCATTGGTCCAATCAATCATCGGTTTAGTCTGACGCTCATCGCCAGGCATTGGGCGCGCTGCTTCTTCCGCCGTTGCGCCCCAGGTGGGCACTTTCGCCAGGATGATCGTAAAGCAAACCACCAGCACTACGGCCAGTAAGGCCACACCAATTAACACTCGGACAATTTCGGGTTTCATCAATCCTTCTCCTTAAATTTTTTGGGCCGCCAGGCTCTAAAAATAGATGGACACGAACACAGGCTTTCTATTTTTTTACCGTCCCAATTCAACCGGTCTTTCTCTGCTTTTCCCTGCGTTTTAAGTCCCTGCCCGCCTCACCCTGGTGTATTTCGGTCGCGAGCCAGAGATTTATCTGTCACACTTATCATAAGCCGCCGGGGAGAAAGCACATCGCCTAAAGGGATTAATACTTTTCTTCGAACGCATTAAAATATTTGGCGCCGGTTGGCGAGCCGCCCTCCCGCGTTTGGCCCCAATAGAGGTGCCCTCACTCTACAAGAAAACCAAACCCGATTTGGCTGCCGAATTCGGTCCGCCATGCTCATCAGCAATTAACCCTGTGTTCAAAAAATAGGGTAAACTATGCACATCGAATTTAGTGCATTTTTTCACGAATAACAGGTCCTGATGAAGCCAACCAAACTATTTATTATCTTATTGGCTGCATTGCTTTTATTGGCGGCCGCACCCGCCTTACGCGCGCAGGCCGCCGAGCCGGTGGTAATCACCATGTTCTGGGGCGACGGCTGCCCGCACTGCGCCAAAGCCAAACCTTTCCTCGAAGACCTGGCCAACCGCTACCCGCAGGTGGAACTGCGCCTGTACGAAGTCTGGCACAGCGAAGAAAACATGGCGTTGTTCCAGCAAATGGCCGGCGAGTACGGCTTTGAGGTCCACGGCGTGCCGACCATTTTTATCGGCGACCAGCATTGGGAAGGCTTCAACGACACCATCGCCAACCAGATCGAAGATGTGGTCAAGGCCACCCAGGCGCAGCCCGCCGCTGCGCCGGGCGAGGTAATCGTCCTGCCGCTGATCGGCTCAGTCGACCTGACCGGCCAATCCCTGTGGATCAGCACCGCACTGATCTCCTTTGTGGATGGGGTCAACCCCTGTTCGATCTGGGTGCTCTCGATCCTGCTGGCGCTCACCCTGCACACCGGCTCGCGCAAAAAAGTGCTGATCATCGGACTGATCTTCATCACCGTCACCGCGGCGGTGTATGCGCTCTTCATCGCCGGGCTGTTCACCGTGCTCAGCATCGTCAGTTTTGTCGGCTGGATCCAGGTGGCAGTGGCGCTGATCGCGCTCTTCTTCGGCGCGGTTAACATCAAAGATTACTTCTACTATAAAGAAGGCGTCTCGTTCACCATCGACGATAAGAACAAGCCCGGCATCTACCAGCGCATGCGCCGCGTGCTGGATGCCAGCCAGACCTTCTGGGGACTGGCCGGGGCAACCGTGGTGATGGCCGCGGGGGTCTCTCTGGTGGAGTTTTCCTGCACCGCGGGCTTTCCCGTGCTGTGGACTAACCTGCTGACCGCCCAGAAGGTTTCAACCCTGACCTTTGTCCTGCTGCTGCTGCTCTACCTGATCATTTACCAGATCGACGAGCTGGCCATCTTCCTCACCGCGGTATTCACCCTCAAATCGAGCCGCATGGAAGAAAAGCAAGGGCGCATTCTCAAGCTGATTGGCGGCACGCTGATGCTGACCCTGGCCGGGGTAATGGTGATCAACCCCGCGCTGATGAACAACTTGAGCAGTTCGCTGCTGATTTTTGGGGTCGCCTTTACCGCCGCCGGGCTGGTGCTGCTGCTGCACCGGCGCATCCTGCCCGCCTTTGGCATCTGGATCGGCAGCGAGAAAAAGCCGCACCGCCGCCATTCCCATTAAAACCCGACCATCCGAGAAACAAAAAGAGCGGCGCGCCGCTCTTTTTGTTTCTCGGAACAACTAGGGTCTATTGCGCAGGAAAAGTAGGGTAAACCCCCATTGCCCGACCATTTCGCACGCGCCATAATGATGGCAACGAAAGCCAGTGCGGGGGATATATTTGTGATTGCCAGCCAACCTATCCAACTGATCCTGATTGACGATAACCACACCTTTTTGAATGTGGCCTCGCATTATCTTCAGCGTCAGCCCAATGTGACCCTGCTGGCCGCCGTACCGCGCGTTTCCACGGCCCTGCCCATGCTTAAAAACCACAAAACCGACGTGGTTTTGCTGGACCTCGACCTGGCGGGGATGAGCGGGCTGGATGCAATTGCGCAGATGCACGAAATCGATCCAAATCTTAAAGTGATCGTGCTCAGCATCATGGATTCCGCCAGCGACCAGCGCGCCGCCGAGCAAGCCGGGGCGGCCGGTTTCGTCTGCAAGAACAACATTCACAGCGAGCTGATGCCCGCTATCCAGCGCTTATCCGCGGCGAAAACCAGGCCACTTCCGCCGGTAAACCCGCCTCACTACGCGATTGGGGGCTGACTTTCCCCTGAAGCAGCCCAATCTTATTGTTTTACTGGTAGTTTCCGCAGCATGATCAGGCAGGCCTAAAACCTGCCTGATCACGTTTTAAGCACCTTTGCCCAAGGCGAGCGAAACCCAACATCTTGTGGTGTTTTGTTGGGTTTCGGGGCAATAATTGCGCTGTTAAATTGTCCTAATCATGCCCCTCAACCCAACCTACGGCTATGTGGTTCCGCGTAGGTTGGGTTGAGCGCTTGATTCAGAACCACATTTCACCGTCACCTGAGCGAAACCCAACATCTTGTGGTGTTTTGTTGGGTTTCGGGGCAATAATTGCGCTGTTAATTGCCTTAATCATGCCCCTCAACCCAACCTACGGCTATGTGGTTCGGCGTAGGTTGGGTTGAGTGCTTAATTCAGAACCACATTTCACCGTCACCTGAGCGAAACCCAACATCTGGATGGATTGTTGGGTTTTGGAGCAATTTGGCAACCACACCTGCGTTAAGCGATAACCAATCAGATCCCGAACAGCTCGGTGATCAGCGCCTTAAAATGATGCTCGAGGATTGAGAAAGAATAATGGCGCAGGGCAATGTTGTAATTGGTCTCGGCCATTTCGAGCACCCAATTGCCGTCTTGCAGCGCGCGCTGCGCCTCCAGGACGCAGGCTCCGTGATGAAGCCGTTAAATTCGATCGCTTTAAAACCCTTGGGCTTGATATCGATCTCGTAGATCGAATACATGTTGACCACGATCGGGCTGCGGAAATAAACCGCTTCCAGGAAGGCGTTGCCAAAGCCTTCGATCTGCGAGGGATAGGTCACCAGGTCGGCGAAGGGATAGATATCGCCCAGCGTGTAAACTTTACTGCCGTCCGGCATCAGCCCGCGCTCTTGCTGGATAAGCCCGGCGACAAACTGGGTGCGCACATTCATCCGCTCGGCATAATAGCGCACGCGCTGCTCGTACTCTCGGCCTTCATCCCCGGCGGCATGCGAGATCACCAGGCGTGCGGGCATGTCCAGGCGGCTGACCAGCTCGATGGCATGCTCGATGCCTTTGCGCTGCACGACACGCGTGGGCTGCAGGATGAATTTTTCACCGGGCAGCATCCCCAGGTCGTCGCGCACCTGGGCAGTGTAACCGTCCGGCGCGACGGGGGATGGTCAAAATCCATCACGTTGGGGATCACCCGGCTGCTCATACCCGGTGCGGAAGGCCAGCTGGTTGCCCGCCACCGAATTGATCACCACGTGTATGAATGCTGAGGACAGGTTGGGAGGAAAGGCCATCGCCAGGTAATCATCCACGCGTTCACCTGGAAACGGCTCGCGCTCCCAGGCCATATCGTGGTGGTGACCGATGGTCGGCAGGCCGGTTTCTGCGATCAATTCGGCTGATCGCCATGCCCAACGGCACGTGCACCGGGATGGAGAGCGCATTTTCCACGATCAGCATATCCAGCTCAAAGCGATTGATAAAATCATACAGATGCCCTTTGAAATATTGCTTTAAGTTTATGGATGCGGTCGGTCAATTCGACCGGAGCGGGTGGTGCGGTTATAGATCAGGTCGTGCAGCTCATCCATCTCCGGATGATGGAAAAATACTTCCGGTACCACATAACTCACCTCGACTGGCCGGTCGCACATCCCCGCAAAATAAAAACAAGTGTGCCCCATTTTTTCCAGACCGTGTGCCCACTTTTCGGTTTCTAAGAGAAACCCCATCGGTTCCGGAAAAACGGGTAGAGATAAATCCAATCCGTAAGTGGCGGACGTCAAGCCTGCCGTCGCATCATGTTCATTCTCCTTTGGTTTCAATCAGTCCTTCCGATCAGAGGACCTGGTACGCCTGCAGGGTCAGAGTCCTGTGGGGTATCGCCGCCTTTTTCGCTTCGAATCAATAAATTGCGCCAATGTCCTTGCCATCTCGTGCCAGCGACTGAGTTTTATCACCGCCTGGCGCAGATTGAACAGGCACCAGCACCCTGCTCCCTGCCCGCCTCGCGCCGGAAAACCAGCGCGCCCGGGATGCAGATTGAATACCTGCTGCTCGCCAAATGGGTCAAAAGCCGGCGCTGGCGGCGCGCGCTCTGCAGCAGCCTTGACATATTCCCGGTAAATCCGCCCGCGCCGGTGAGGCAGGGTCTTGCAGCTGCGCCAGCAGGATCAGTATCCTCCCGCGTGAATTTCTGCGCGGTTGATCGTGCGCTTCTGTCCCGTGATCGCCACCCCTGCGCTCCAGCCGAGCGGGACCTGACAGGCTGTGCACGTAGATCCCCGGCACCCCGCTGCAAACCTAACATGATCGCCTGCGCTACCATAAAGCGCTTTTCCCCCAGGCACTGCCCATCCGGCTGCTCAGGCTCGCTGAGCGCGTCCAGATAATTGGCATTTAATTCGTAGGGCTTTGGCTGCCGTCGGAGTTTGTTTTATTCGGAGACCAGTCCTCCGGCTGCGCCGGGCGCGCTCGACCATGCGCCTCGATCTCATCCTCGGGCAACAATCCGCGGGCCGGGTTGAGACCAATGCCATCATGCGAGGCCAGGAAATTGAAGAAAGTCAGCTCTGGCGTCGAAGGCGAGCTGCAAACGGGATGCCCATCGGGTCAGCACGCTGCCCGTCCCCGGTTTGTAAGGCATGCAGGGTCAGCGGCGGCAGGGCAAAATTATAGACCAGCTGCGCTTCATTATATCCGTCGCCAAAGTAGGCCACATTGTCCTGGTGGGGCACATTGGTTTCGGTGATCAACACCGCCCCGGGCGCCGCCGGCTCTAATAACTGCCGGAAAAACTGCACGGCCGGTGGGTTTGCGGCAGGTGAATGCAGGTGGTGCCAATCTCTTTCCATAAATAGGCAATCGCATCCAGGCGCAGCACCTGCAGCGCCGTGGGTCAGGTATATTCCAGCAGGATATCCACCCACTCCAGCAGCACCTCAGGATTGGCGAAATTGAGATCGACCTGGTCGGCGCTGAAAGTCGTCCAGACGTGCTGCACTCCCCGGCTGGTTTGAAACGCGGTCAGCAGCGGCAGAGCCCGCGGGCGCACCACCTGCGTAGAGATCCTGGTCAGGGTCGACGGTGATAAAGAAATCGCGGTAAGCCGGGTCGCCGTTGATAAAGGCTTTGAACCAGGCATGCTCTGCGAACAATGGTTCAAAACCGCATCCACCATCAAGCGGTAGCGGCTGGCAATGCGCTTCTACCTCTGCCCAGCTCCCCAACCGGGGGTCCACCTGGCGGTAATCGATGATCGAAAACCCATCGTCCGAGGAGTACGGGAAAAAAGGCAGGATATGCACTCCAGACACAATCCCCTGTAGGAAGTGTCGCAAAAAGCTTCCAAGGTGCTCAATGGCGAGCGGCCCATCCTGGCGAAACTGGTCGCCGTAGGTGATCAGAATCGCATCGGGGTGACTCAAGGCGCGGACCGCCCGCTGCGCCGCTGCGCGATCGAAATCGCTCCAGCTTTTTCTCCACCGCCGGGCGGTAATTTCTGCCTTGCTGCGGCTCCATACAGAAAATCCAGGTGTTCATGTATGGGGTTGTTCAAAGCGTGCTCCTTTCATCCATCGGCGTCAGAAGCACATGGGCTGCGTGCTTCATTTCCCGTTAGTCTGGGGGCAGGGCGATCGTATCCGGCTGGATGGCCAGCATGCCAATGCGCCACAAGATCCGCTGCGGGATGGCGTTCGGCGGAACCCGTCCGTATGCCGCTGAGATCATCGCCGTGGCATGGGCCAGCAGGCCAGCTAAAACCAAGCCATGGGAAACCAGGACCACTTCTTCTCCCGGGTTTTGAGCGCAATCTCATCGAACTGCCTACTGGACGCGCTGCCCAATTTCCTCAATGGATTCTCCCCCCGGCGCTCGAAAAGTGAGCGGGGTGGCTCGCGCTCGCGCCCACCTCCTGCGGGTACGCTAACCTGGATTCTGAAAAAGCCCCCTTCCCATTCACCCAGACTGATCTCCCGCAGGCGCTCATCCAACTGGAATCGTCAAGCATACCTGGTCCGGGCAATCAATTCCGCAGTTTGCATTGCCCGGTGTAAATCGCTGGATATGATCACGTCCAGGGGAATCCCCACAAGGCTGCTGCGCCGTGCCCGGCTTCTTCGATCCCGGTGGCATTGAGCGCGGATCCGCCTGGCCCTGATAACGGCCTTCGATATTCCAATCGGTTTGTCCATGCCGGACCAACCACAAAATCACCGTTTTTCTCCTTCTGAGCGATGCCATTGGTCATGCTCCGGCTCCTGCCTGGTAGAACGGTTCTGGTATTCTGGCAGGACCATCATAGCGGTGCTCTCCTGTTCGACCAATTCCTGCACGTTCAAATAATAGGTACCGTCCACATATTCGATAAGCTTCATAGATTTATTGATCTCCTCTAAAATTGGGCGCGCAAACCGCCGTTCCAGTTTGCCCATCACGGTTTGCATGATCACAAATGACATTTTGCTCAGGGCCTGCAGAGACTGGTTGTGATGGATTCGCTCCAACAGGTCCACCTGGGCAATGGAATGCAGCCCGTATTTCTCAAATACATCGATCAGCAAGCCCGTTTCCACCCCATAGCCTGAATAAAAAGTAAGTTGTTCCAGCGCCGCGCGTCTCCCACCGTATTCCCCGGAAAGCGGCTGGATCACCCCAGACAATTCGGGGTAGAACAGGTTGATCAACGGTCGCGCGGTCAGTTCTGTCACTCTCCCGCCGCCGGTCGATTGGGTCTTGCGCCCGGTCTTCAGGGGTCGCTGGTAAAAGCCTTTCACAAATTGGATATTCGGGTTGAAACAGCATCGGTCCCAGCACGCCATACACAAAGCGCGGGTGGATATTAACGATATCCGAATCGATCACAGATCACAATATCGCCGTTGGTGACGTAAAGGCTTTTCCACAATGCCTCGCCCTTGCCTGTCCGCGCCCCATACTTCGGCAGCAGTTCCTGGTGGATGTACACCGGAACGCCCAGGTCGCGGGCAATTTCGCGCGTGCGGTCTGTAGAATTGGAATCGATCAGGACAATTTCGTCGACCAGCGGGAGGTCATCCATCATCGCTTTCTTAATGGTGGAGAGCACCGTGCCTACCGTCTTTTCTTCGTTGAGCGCGGGCAGAGCCAGGCTGATGGTCACTTTTTGGGTCTTTTTGCGGCGCACCAGGTCTTTCAGGTTGGAAAATTCACTGGCATGGTAGGTGTTTTCTGCAAACCATTTGTCCACCAGGATCGAGATCGCCTCGCTGCCCGAACGCTCAGCCTCGGGGCCGGTGAAAACCGGCGGTTCGGGGCGCTCCGATTTGACCATGATCACCGGGCAGGGACTGGACTGCAGCAGCCCGGCGGCCACCGACCCCACCAGCGGCCCGCTGGAGGCAGCCCGCACGCTGGCGCCCAGCACCAGCACATCCGCTTCGCCGGCCTCTTTGCGAATATCGGCCAGGGGATCGTCGGAATGGCGGTTCTGGTAGCGCACCTCCGGCAAGGATGGCAGGATGCGCGCCAGCCCGCGGAAGGGAGCGGACGGTTCATTTTCCACCTCGCGCGAGGTCGAAAGATGCAGGGCGGAAATATCATGGCTGGGCAGGGCCAGGGCCAGGCGCAAGGCCAGTTGGGCGTGCGGGCCTCCGCGCAGCGGCACCAGCGAATGAGCCAATTTTTCGGGCAGCTCCCCGCCCACCACCGCCAGGTTAGCGGCCAGACCCGTCAGCGTGTCCAGTTTGGCCGGGCTGGGATGACCGGCGAACGTCTCCCAATCCAGGATGACCAGGTCAGGCTTAAGCGTGCGGATGTGATCGCGCAAATCCTGCCAGGGGTCGAATGAGACCGAGAGATGGAACTGCTCTTTGAGCTGGAATTTCGCGGAAAGCTTGTTGAGCACCTTGCGCAGTTCGCGCGCGGCAGCGCTGCCTTGCGAGAGCGGCAGGCCGTCGGGCACATGTACAAAACCTTGCATGTGCACCGCGCTGTTTAACTGCCGGGCCAATGTCAGAGAATTATCAGCATTGGCATTTTGGAAAACCGGCACGAGTACGACCGGAAAAGATTTGGACCATCGTCTAAGCATCCGCTTTTCCCTCCTTTTCGGGTAATTCATTGAATAGGGGGGCAATCTGGCGGGTATAAATTGCATCCCAGGTGAAATTTGCACGAATGTGTGCGCGCAGCCGGTAGGCGTCGTCGGCTGTCAGCCGCGCCGTAATCCGCGCGGCAACCTCAGCGGGTGGTTCATCCAACTTGAAGTAGCTGGCCCACTCGCCGCCTAGCGCGCGCAGCGGAGCAAGATCGCTGGTGAAAATCACCAGGCGGGCCAACCCGGCCTCGATCATCGGCAGACCAAAGCCCTCTTCCTGGCTGGTGATCAATAATGCATCCGCGACGCGGTACAGGTCGGCGATTTGAGCGTCGCTCAACCCCTCCGGCTGGAGCTCGGCCAGGAAAACCACCGATTTTTGCAGCCCCAGCTCCTGGCGCAGATCGCGTAGGCTGCGGTAATAGGCCAGGTTGTCGGGGTTGTGCGCGCCAATTGGCCCGGTGACCACCCAGCAGGCCGCGGGCATACTCCTGACCAGCTCGGCCATGATCCGCAAGCCAAACTCCAGGTTTTTGCGGCGGGTGAGGCGCACCGGGGTGAGGAACAGCGGCTCCGCGGAGACCAGGTCGAGACGCTCGCAAAGAGTTCGCGTTTCGGGCCGCAGGGCCAGGAAGGTTTCGAGGTCAACCCCATTGGAAACCACGCTGATCTGCGCCAGGGGCAGATTAAACAGGGCGCTCATCTCGGTCTGACGGGCAGCCGAAATGGTCACCTGGCGCACACCCGGCCAGGCAGTGCGCAGCAGGTCCCAGGGGTAACCGGGGTGCAGATCGTTTTCGTAGCGCCGCCCGGTCCAGGCAAAATCATGATGCCAGAGAATGGTGCGGGTGCGCCCGGGGGTATCCACAAAGCGCCGCAGGGCGGCGGTGAGCGCCAGGTTCTTGTGCAGCGAGGCCACGTTGTGGGCAATCAACCAGTCGGCGTTGGTCAAAATGGCGCACAACTCGGCGTAAAGCATATCCACCATCCCGCCAAATTCGGGCGGGATCACCCCGCGGTCCAGGTGCTGTTTTAAGCTCAATACCTGCGGATGGCGCGAATCCAGTTCGGGGAGCACCTGGACATGAATGCGCGCATCCCAGGCCGCGCCGCGCCCGGTGAGCACAATCACATGGTGACCGGCGCGCACCAACAACTCGGCCTGGCGAGCTAATACGGTTTCAACACCACCCACGACGGGCGGCGAGGCATAGTGTAACAAAACAACATTCATTCAAATTTCATTTCTCGTCACCTGGCTGCCGAAGATTTCAAAACGCACCCAGAGGTCAACGACCTTAATAGTAACATATTCGGCCACCGGATGCACGCCGGGAGATGGGGGCTGGCATGGGGTTCTCAAGAAATTGTCAGACAAGCCCCTCCCCGAAACGGGGCGGGGAAAATAAAGATTTGAGGGTGCAGACGCCGTGAGACGGCGTCTGCACCCTCAAACTCCCTCTTTAAACTTTGTAGCCGGAGGAGAATGGTTTCAAATTTGCATTTGTCAAGTTTTCTTGAGAAAGCCATATGGGGGCTGGCAGGGTGAACGCACCAAAACAGATTTTCGATACAAAGGGTCGTCACCCACCCTTATATCCCCGCCCTTCAGGGCGGGGACTTTAAAACGAGTGTGAGCTGGCGGCCGCCGCTCCATGACTGGCGACAAATGGAAACGATTCAGGGAATTGAGATTGTATTTATGCAATATTTATTCAATATTTTCAGAAATTTTACGGTGGGTAATTGCCATTTTCATTAACATTGTACAAAACCATAAACAATGAATAGAGGTGCGTTTTGGATCAAAGTTCTGTATCTACCATCAATCTGCAATTTCGCCACTCACTGCAAGCCAGGCTGCTTGCCATCGTCCTGCTGATCTCATTTATCCCCCTGGTAGGGTTGCAGGCTCTCTCCACCGTCCAACTGGTGAGTGTCTCCGATGAACAGACCCAGCAAAGTTTCTCCAATCTGGCCAGCAGTAAGACGCAGTACATTTTGGATTGGGCAGACGAACGCATGCAGGATGTCAAAACCCTGGCCTCATTGAAGGAACTGCAAACCTTCGACAAAGAGAAGGGCACAAAAATGCTGGATCAATACAGCGCCGCCTGGGGAGTGTTTGAAACCTTTGCGGTGTTTGATACCCAGGGGATCACCGAAATCAATACCGATCACAAAACCATCGATGCTTCGCAGCGCCAATACTTCATCGACGCGCTGACCGGAAAAGAAACCATCTCCGAGCCGTTAATCTCCAAGGGGACCGGGCATGTCGTAATTTTCTTTGCTGTCCCTTTGATGTCCAATGGGAAAACAGTTGGGGTGATGGCAGGCAACGTCAACTTTGATGAAATCGGGGCGATCCTCCACGATGTTGACCTGGGCAAGACCGGTGAGGCTTACCTGATCAATAAAGAAGGGCTGGTCGTCACGCCGCTCAAATACGAAGAAGATTTGAAATCGAGCGGCGCGATCGAAGACACGGCCTTATTGCAGTATAAAATGGAGACCACCGCCAGCCAGGAGATTATGGCCGGCAACAGCGGGACCAGCAATTACCAGAATTACCTGGGCAAGCAAGTGTTGGGCTCGTATACCTGGCTTCCGTCTTTGAAACTGGGGCTGATTGTAGAAGAAGAACAGTCCGAACTGCTCGCTTCGGTCAATCAAAGCAAGATCCTTTCGTTTGGGCTGGTAGCCATTGCACTATTAGCCCTGGCGGTGATTGTTTTCGTGGTCACCCGCTCGATCACCGGTCCGATCCGTCAAACCGCCCACCTGGCCGATCAGTTGGCCAGGGGCGACACCCACCTCCAGGTGCAGACCGGACGCAAAGATGAATTGGGGATCCTCTCCGACTCCTTCCAGCGCATTGTCACCGCCGAGACAGAGATGGCCCAGGCTGCCCAGCGCATCGCGGACGGCGACCTGACCATCGATTTCCAACCCCGCTCCGACAAAGATGATCTGGGGATCGCATTTGCCCAGATGGTTACCCGCCTGCGCAAGTTGGTGACCCAGGTAGCCGAGAACGCCATCGAGCTGGGTTCCTCATCCGATCAATTGGCCACTGCCGCCAACCAATCCGGCCTGGCAGCCAACCAGATAGCCACCTCGATCCAGCAGGTATCCCAGGGCATCAACCAGCAGTCCGAGTCGGTCACCCGCACGGCATCTTCGGTGGAGCAAATGTCGCGCGCCATCGACGGCGTCGCCAGGGGCGCCCAGGAACAGGCCAGCGCGGTTGGCAAAGCCGCAGAGATTACCAACCAGATCTCCACCGCCATCCAGAACGTTTCCACCAGCGCCAAGATCCAGGCCAAAGACGCCGCTTCTGCCGTGCAGACCACCCGGGCCAGCGCGGTCACCGTCGACGAGACTATTTCCGGCATGGGCAAGATCAAAGCCAAGGTCGATCTCTCCGCAGCCAAGGTCCAGGAAATGGGCCAGCGCTCCGAGCAGATCGGTGTGATCGTCGAGACGATCGATGACATCGCCTCTCAGACCAACCTCCTGGCGTTGAATGCCGCCATCGAAGCCGCCCGCGCCGGCGAACACGGCAAAGGCTTCGCCGTGGTGGCGGATGAAGTACGCAAGCTGGCCGAGAAATCCGCCGGCGCGACTAAGGAGATCACCGACCTGGTCAAAGGCATCCAGCGCACCGTGGGCGAAGCCGTTCAAGCCATGAATGAATCCGCCGGGGAAGTCGAAAGCGGTGTCACCCTGGCCAACCAATCCGGCCAGGCGCTGGTCAGCCTGCTGCAGGCCTCCGAAGGCAGCCAGCGCACCGGCGAAGAGATCGCCGCCGCCGCCGAAAAAATGGGTGGGCTGGCCAACCAGCTGGTCGCCGCCATGGACACCGTCTCGGCCGTGGTCGAAGAGAATACCGCCGCCACCGAAGAAATGGCCGCCGGATCCAGCGAAGTGACCCAATCCATCGAGAATATCGCCAGCGTCAGCGAGGAAAATTCCGCCGCAGTGGAGGAAGTCAGTGCGTCCGCCGAGGAAATGAACGCCCAGGTAGAGGAAGTCACCGCCTCGGCGCAGTCGCTCTCGGATATGGCCCAAACTCTGCAGGGACTGGTGGCCCAGTTCAAACTATCCGAGCAGAAAAATGAAGTCAGGCCCACCACCGCGGCGGTTCCGTCCAACGGCAAAAACGGCCACCATGCCCAACCTGCCGCGCGCGTGCTGCAAAAGGTCTGAGGGTTTCGAAAAAGGAGCAAACTAAAATGGATAAACAGATTGTCGTTTTTGAACTGGTCGGCGAGCATTACGCCGTGAACATCGCCGCGGTCGAGAGCATCATCAAGATGCAGGCGATCACCCGGCTGCCCCAGGCGCCAGCCTACATGGAAGGGGTGATCAACTTGCGCGGCAAGGTTCTGCCGGTGATCGACCTGCACAAACGCTTCGGCCTGGCCGATCAGCACCTGGATAAAGACAGCCGCATCATCGTGGTCAATATGGCCGAGACCGAAGTGGGCATGATCGTGGACGGTGTTTCGGAGGTGCTGACCATCTCGGACCAGGCGGTCGAGCCGGCCCCGGCCATGGCCCACACGGTCAATTCCACCTTCATCACCGGCATCGCCAAGATTGACCAGCGCCTGGTCATCCTCCTCGACCTGGCGAAAGTGCTCTCTGCCGACCAACAGGCCGAATTGGTCGCGGTGCCTGGATCCATGGAAGCATAGGGGGTCACCCCCCTGCAAGCAAAAAAAGCTCCGGGCAGGTGCTATAGCGCCTGCCCGGAGCTTTTCAATGATCGCTACAGATTAGAAAATCTCGCCAGGGTTAACCACCCGAGCGCCCCTGCTGCACCGCAGCCGCAAACCCATCCGCGCGGCGGGTGATCTCGGCGAAATCCTGGGCATCCAGCAGCTTCTGGTTGACCAGCTCCCCGCCCACCCCCAGCGCCGCCGCGCCCTTGCGGATAAACTCGGCCGCGTTCTGCAAGGTCACCCCGCCCACCGGCACCACTTCCAACTGGGGCAGCGGCGCAAGGATAGCCTTGAGCAGGTCCGGACCGCCGTTGGAAGCCGGGAAGAGCTTGATCATGTCTGCCCCGGCCTCCCAGGCCGAGAGCATCTCAGTGGGCGTGGCGCAGCCTGGCATCACCGGTACGCTGTAGCGCCGGCACAGGCGCACAACCTCCGCGCTGAAGGTGGGGGTGACCACAAAACCGGCCCCCGCCAGGATGGCGGCGCGCGCCGTCTCCGTGTCCAGCACGGTGCCCGCGCCAAAGAGCACCTCGTCGCCAAAACGCGCGGCGGCTTCCTCGATCACCCGCAGCGCACCGGGGGTGGTCATGGTCACCTCGATGGAGCGCACCCCGCCTGCGCGCACGGCTTCAGCCGCGGCAATTAACTGCGCCGAGCTGTTGGCACGCAAAATGGCAATCACCCCGCTCTGGCGGATGAGGGCCAATTTTTCATAATTCTTCATACAAACTCCTTGTAACCGGCGCTAACCGATGGGGTGAACCGCTAGCCCAAACACCTCGCCCAACATCTCCACCCCCGCGCGATTGCGCCCGTGGGCCAGGATGTAGTGGTGCGAGGCCAGTTCCTGCATCAGGCGGTGGCCGTCGGGCACGCGCAGCACTGCCCCGTTGAGGCAGTCAGAGCCGGGGAACCCGGCGTAACCCTCCAGCGAACCTTCGACCACCGAGAGGGTATCGAAAGGCGGTTCCAGTTTGAGCAGGGTCATCTCGCCTTCAGCCAGGCGCGCATCGATGGCAGTGGCGTTTTCATCCACAATCGCCAGCACCTTGCGCTTGAGCGCCCACTGGGTGGCAAAAGCGCGCGGCAGCACCCCCAGGAACCCGCAGTGCGCCGCCAGAATCGTGTTCTCGGCGGGCGCGGCCACCTGCGGGAAGCTCGGGATGCGCTCGTGTTTGAGCGCCGCCTGGCCCATCAGGTAGGGGTAAAGGTTGGTCATCATCGCCGGAAAACCCAACCCGCGGATCGCCAGGGTCTGGGTCAGCATCGAAACGGTATCCGCTTCGCAGCCCCAGATCAGCCCACGCTCGGTGTACAGCAGGTCCCAGGCCAGGCAAGGGGTGGTATCGCTGAAATGCAATTCATTCAGGCAGTTGATCCCCGAACCGAGCACGTTGTCCTCGGCCGCCAGCTCGCGCTTGAGGGCCATATACAGCTTGACTGCGCTCTGCCGCGGGCGCGCCGGAAGATCCCCCAGGTCTACCTGGGCTTGCCAATCCCGCCAGGCCAGGTCGGCCTGCGCGTCGGGGATGTCTTTGGCGGCCTGGGCCAGCTCGCGGAAGCTGCGTTTTTCCACCTGGACGCCAAAGCGCTCGGCCAGGCGCGCGCTGCACTCGGCTTCCCACCAGTAGAAGCGTTTGAAGATGCTGGCCTGAAAGCCCTCGCCCGGGTTGTCCTGGTAGACAATGAAGCGTGAACCGTGCAGCTCGCGTTTGAGCGCCAGCAGGCGGCAGGCCAGGCGCGCCTGTTCCAGGTTGTAGGGCGCGATCACCTGTACCCCCGCCCCGCGCAGATAGCGGTTGATCTCCCAATCCCACATCGAGACCGTGCCAAACTCGGAGGTGATCACCAGCAGCGGCAGGTCCAGCGCCTGGAACTGCTCCAGGCGGCGGTAAGCGTCGCCCAGCATTTGCGGGAAAACCAGCGCGTCCACCCCGTCCGGCAGGGCGCTGCCCAATTCAAGGGGAGCAAGCAGCTCGGCGGAGCCGTCCAGCAGGGTGCGCAGGGCCGCCAGCTGGGCGACAAAATCGGGATCATCGGGTGAATTGAAATATAGGGGTTGTAAGATGGCCGGCATAGGATCTCCTTTTTCAGCCGCGGAAGGTATGGGCAGTATCGATGGCAGCCCGCAGGTTGTCCCAAGGGGTGCTCGAGGGTACGGTGCAGTCGGCGCCCAGGAGATAACGCGCAGGGGCTTCGGCGCAGGCCGCTCGGGCTGCTTCGCGCACCTCCTCCGGCGTGCCGTTGGCCAGCACGCCCAGGCGGTTCATCCCGCCCATAAAGGGCCGCCCGAACATCTCGGCCACTTCCTGCGCGCTCAGGCTACCGCCGGTCAGCTCCAGGCTGCAGTTGACCACCTGGCCGGGATAATCCACGAAGCGGCGGATATCGGCATAAGGCAGGTGATAATCGCAGATGTGCAGGATGCTAAACGGGCAGGTACGGTTGATCTCCTCCATCAAGGCCAGATCGTAGGGGCGCACGCAGCGATCAAACAGGGCAGGATCATCAAAACGACCCGCCTCACCGCCCTGGGTGGAGGTGTAAAAGCCGTCCAGCCCGAGGCCAACGCAGGCTTTGACAAAGCCCATCAGGCTCTCGGTGATCACGGCGATACCGCGGTTGAAGGCATCCGGGTTTTCCTGGATGTGCCGGGTGACGGTCTCTGGGTCGCCAACCGCGTTGCCGGCCAGCATAAAGGGCGAGTAGAGGGTCAAGATTACCAGGGCATCTTTTTTAGCCGCCTTGACCAGACCTTCCACCACCCGCAGCGGCTCTTCGTAAAAGTCCAGCCCATAAAAAGGCATATTGGCCCAATCGCTCGCCTGGCGGATTGACGGCACACGCGGGAAGCCCTGCTCGTACTGGATTTTGACAAAATCCATGCCGGTGTGTTGAAAATATTCCATGTGCTTATCCACCGCCGCCTGGCCACGGTGGAATTGCGGGTCGAAATGCAGGAAGAAAGCGGCCGGGATATAGGCCGGGGCGCTGCCGGCATCCAGCAGGCTCAACACAGCATCACGTTTATTCATAAGGGTCTCCTTGGTTCATTTATCTTGTGCCGCCGCCAACCGGCACCACGCATACAACGCATCATACACTTCAAACTGGCGGGCAAGATTCTCGCCGTCGTCGGGGTAACGCAGGCTGAAGCCGGTGGCCAGCGCCTCAAGGCCGCGCGCCAGCGGGTCGCTGTCGATATCGGCGGCGACATCCGCCGCATGGATCACCCGCGCCATGCGCTGTAATCCCGCGTCGGTTAACCCATACTTGAGCAGGATCGCTTCAAAAGAACAACGCCCCTCGTGGTGGCCCAGCTCGACCCCGGGTGCATCAAAAGGGATCGCTCCGCTTTGGGCAGCCACGGCGGCTACCTCGCTCTTGGGGACGAACAAAAACTCGGCCTGGTTGTCGACAAAGCGCCGGATCAACCACGGACAGGCCACCCGGTCAACATGCACATGGGAACGGGTAATCCATTTCACAGCAACCTACCTTTCACCAATTTATTCTAGATCAGCCTTGGGCGGCCATTTCCTCCTCAGGCGGCTTGATCGCGCTGAAGCTGCGGTAGAGGCTGATATCGTAGACGATTTTCAACCCGCCGGAGATGACAAACGGGAGGGCAATCAGCGCCGGGTTGGCCAGCAGCAGCCCGGTAAAGAGCGGCGCAATGGCCGCGCCGGTCGTGCGGGCCACACCTGTCACCCCGGCGGCAGCCGAGCGCTCGTCGGGGTCGACGACTGCCATGACATAGGATTGGCGGGTAGGCACGTCCATCTGCGAGATGCTGAAGCGCAGCAGCAGCACGGCCACCGCCAGCGGCAGGGTGGGCATAAAGGGCACCAGCATCAACAGGATGTTGGACGGCAGGTGGGTAAAGAACATGGTATTGATCAAGCCAATCCGCCGGGCAATCCAGGCAGCCGAAAGCGCCGAAATACCCGCCAGCAGGTTGGCGCCCAGGAAGATAGCCCCCAGCACGCCCGGTTCCACCCCGAAGCGCAGGTAGAACCAGTAGGCAACGATGCTCTGGATGACAAACCCGCCGCCAAAGGCATCCAGGCTGAAAAGCGCCGAGAGGCGCAAAATCACCTTGCGCGAGCGTCCCAGCCCCAGCCCGAAGAAAGGTTTTGCCTGCTCCCAACGCCTCGCCGCTGGAGCTTCGATCTCTGCGCCCAGGCGGGTGAAGAGCAGGGCCAGAAGGATGCCAAACAAGCCATAACCCACCACCACCCAGCGGTAACTGGTCAGCGGGGCCATCCCGCCGTTTTGCAGCAGCTGGGCGACACCCCCGCCGCTGAAAGCGCCCAGGGCAGTGGCAAAGGAGCCGGTCAGGTTATACCAGGCAAAGACCGAGGTGCGCCGCTCATTGGGCACCAGTTGGGTCAGGGCAGCCTGCTCCACCGAGAGAAACGGCCCCACCTCGTTGCCGCTCGGGCTGATTACCCCAATGGTGGCGGCCAGCAGCAGCAGGTAGAAGTTGCGCGTGGCGGCAAACAACAGCGCCGCCAGGAGCATCAACCCGGAGCCCACCAGCAGCATGCGTTTGCGCCCAATCCGGTCGGCAGAGGTGGTCAGCCAGAGGGAGATGAGCGTGTCGCCCACCAGGGTAAGGGTGAGCAGCAGCCCGATCTGGGCTTCACTGAGGCCAATCTGGGCCAGATAAAGTACCAGGATAATGGAGAGAAAGCCGTAGGCAAACATGCGCGCCAGGCGCGTGGCAAACAACAGCCGTGCGGGACCCGATAATGAGAAGCGCAGCTTTTGGTTTGCGACGGGCCGACCTTGCATATTCATAGGTCTATTATAGGACGCCATGCCAAAATGGCGGCGTAAAAAGGAGCGGTTGCGGCATTTCATACTCGCCTAAAAAATCATCTTCCCTGCGCCCGCCTTTTCTGGTATCCTGGGTCTGGGAAAACCGCCATGTTTAACATCCCGCAACTACCTCAGGCTGCCCGCGAAACCTTCTACGCCACAGTGTGGATGATCGCCCGCAGGGTGCCGCCCGGCAAGGTCAGCACCTACGGACAGATCGCCGCGTGGATCCCCACCCCGCCCGGGGTGAGCGAGGCCGACCACGCCGCCTACCGTGCGCGCTGGGCCGGCAGCGCCATGGCCGCCTGCCCCGACGACGTCCCCTGGCAGCGGGTGATCAACAGCCAGGGCAAGATCAGCCAACGCCCCGGGGCCGAGCGCCAGCGCGCCCTGCTCGAAGGCGAAGGGGTCGTCTTTGACCCCCGCGACCGGATCGATCTGAAGCGCTTTGGTTGGGCCGGGCCGGGCGCGGATTGGCTGCGCGAACACGGCCTGATCGCCCCACCCGAAGAGAGCGGCCCCAACCAGCCCAGTTTATTCTAACCAGACAGCCCAACCTGCAGCCGGCCATAACCTGCGCCGGACAATATCGATAAGGAAGACCCCATGGAACGCATCCGCATTGCCCGCCTGCGCCCCGGCGCAACCCTGCCAACCCGCAAGCACCCCGCCGACGCCGGCATCGATCTGTACGCGGCCGAAACTCAGCACATTCCCGCCCATTCCACCGCCATCGTACCCAGCGGGGTGACCATAGAAATCCCTGCCGGGTATGTCGGGCTGGTCAAACCCAAAAGCCGCAACGACCATCTCCTCGGGGCAGGCGTGGTGGACGCCGGCTACCAGGGCGAAATCCTGATAAAGGTGGTCAACCCCTTCAGCCGCCCGCTGGAGATCCGCGCGGGTGACGCCATCGGGCAGATGCTGATCCTGCCAATCGTCACCCCCGCCGTGGAGGAAGTGCCGCCGGAGGAGATCCACCACCAGCGCTCCACTCGCGGAGCCAGCGGCGGGATCGTGACCCAGTTTGGCCAGGATGGCGCTTGAGCGGCCGCTCGAATCCAGCCAGGGCCTGGCCTTCTCAGCAGCCCAACCGGCGCCTTGCGCTATAATTAATCCATCCCCTTTTCCAAAATAGAGAGACCATGACCAACAAATACCCCCCGATCAACCCCCGTTTTCCACATTTCTTGCACGGCGGCGACTATAACCCTGACCAGTGGCCCGAAGAAGTGTGGGCCGAAGACATGCGCCTGATGAAGTTGGCCAACTGCAACGCGATGAGCGTGGGCATCTTCTCCTGGACCCAGCTTGAACCCGAGGAAGGCAAGTTCACCTTTGGCTGGCTGGATAAAATCATGGATAACCTGGCCGCCAACGACGGCTACGCCGTGCTGGCCACCCCCAGCGGCGCGCGCCCGGCCTGGCTCTCGGCCAAATATCCCGAGGTGCTGCGCGTGCGTCCCGACCGCGGGCGCAACCTGCACGGCACCCGCCACAACCACTGCATGACCTCGCCGGTTTACCGTGAAAAGGTAGCGATCATCAACCGCAAACTGGCCGAGCGCTATCTGAACCACCCGGCCCTGCTGGTCTGGCACATTTCCAACGAATACAACGGCGAATGCCACTGCGATCTGTGCCAGGCGGCCTTCCGCGCGTGGGTCAAGCAGAAATACGGCGGCGACCTGGATAAACTCAACCAGGCCTGGTGGGCAGCTTTCTGGAGCCACACCTTCACCGCCTGGGAGCAGATCGAATCGCCCAGCCCGATCGGCGAACCGCTGCTGCACGGTCTCAACCTGGATTGGAAGCGCTTCTCCAACGAGCAGACCTTCGACTTCTTCCGCCACGAGATCCAACCCCTGCGCGAAGTGACCCCCAGCGTGCCGGTGACGACCAACTTCATGGGCCTCTTCCCCGGCTTGAACTACCCCAAGTTCGCCGAATACGTGGATGTGGTCAGTTGGGACAGCTACCCCGTCTGGCACACCACCGAGGCCGATTGGAAGCTCGGCGCGCAAATCTCCTTCATCCACGACCAGAACCGCTCGATGAAGGGCGGCCAACCCTTCATGCTGATGGAATCGACCCCTTCCAACACCAACTGGCAGCCCATCCCCAAGCTCAAGCGGCCGGGGATGCACATGCTCAGCAGCCTGCAGGCCGTGGCGCACGGCTCGGATACGGTGCAGTACTTCCAGTGGCGCAAGAGCCGCGGCAGCTCCGAGAAGTTCCACGGGGCGGTGGTCGACCACGTGGGCAACGAGAATACGCGCGTATTCAAGGATGTGCGCGATCTGGGGGCGGTGCTGAAGCAGCTCGACCCGGTGATTGGCACCACCGTGCACCCGGACGTGGCCATCTATCTGGATTGGGAAAACCGCTGGGCGATCGATGATATGCACGGCCTGGGCCGCGGCGACCGGCGCAGCTACCCCGAGACGGTCATCTCCCACTACCTGCCCTTCTGGAAGCAGGGCATCCCGGTGGATGTGATCAGCGAAGAGGCCGAGATCGGCAGCTACAAGCTGGTCATCGCGCCCATGCTCTACATGCTCAAACCCGGCGTAGCCCAGCGCATCCGCGCCTTTGTCGAACAGGGCGGCACCTTTGTGGCCACCTACTGGAGCGGAATCGTCAACGAAACCGACCTGTGCTTCCTGGGCGGCTGGCCGGGCGACGGGTTGCGCGAAGTGCTGGGCATCTGGGACGAAGAAACCGACACCCTCACCCCCAGCGAGTGCAACCAGGTGGTCGCGGTAGCCGGCAACGAGCTGGGGCTGAGCGGCAGCTTCGAAGCCCGCGATTACTTCGCCCTGATCCACGCCGAAGGCGCGCGCGTGCTGGCCAGCTATGGCAGCGATTTCTACGCCGGGCGCCCGGCGCTGACGGTCAATGACTTCGGCCGCGGCCAGGCTTACTATGTGGCCTCGCGCAACGACGAAGCCTTCATGGACCAGTTCTTCGGCAAGCTGGCCGAACGCCTCAACCTGCTGCGCGCCCTGCCGGCCGCCCTGCCCGAGGGGGTGACCGCCCAGCTGCGAACGGACGGCGAGAGCCGCTTCATCTTTGTGATGAACTTCAATCCCGCCGCCTCCCAGGTGGATTTGGGCCAGGCCGGCTACCGCGACCTGCTCACCGGCGCGCAGGTCACCGGTAAACTCGACCTGCCGGCCTATGGCGTCGCCATCCTGCGGGGATAAGCTCATCTAAATGTCCCTCCCCCGCCGGATCTGATCCGATCTGGATGCAGATCCGGCAGGGGAGGGTGTGGATGGAAACCGCAGGACCTGGATTTATTTATTAAATTCCCTGTTTACCTGCAATGCTTGAGGTTGGGCTCTTTCAGACGGCCTTCAGCAGGTTCTCCACCAGGGGCTGCAAGCGGGATTTGACCCCCTCCCAATCATGATCGATCTCGCAAAAAACACCCGTGGTGGGCATGCGCAGGGCGCGAATGCCAAAGGCTGCCCCGTAGGGCGAATCCGGTCCCGCGCCGACCGCGCGCATACCCACACCCTCCAGGGCTTTCGCCAGCGGTTCGACGATGGCCTGGAGAAAATAAGGCACAGCCTGCTCGGTCTGCCCGCCGTGACCGACAACCGCTACCGGTTTGCCCGCCAGCGGGGAGCGGTAGTTCTCATCCCGGCAGGTTTTCAAGAAGGCCATCTCCTGCAGCTTTTCCAACAGCATCATCACTTTGGACGGGAACGGCGCGTAGTGCGGCACCACCAGCAGCAGCGCATCCGCCGCCTGCATGCGGGCGTGCACCTGGTTGAAAGCTTCATCCCGGCAGCAGCGGCCGGTTTCCAGGCAGGCCGCACACATCCGGCAGGGAGTCAGCTCGTAGTCGATCAGCGCCAGCACCTCGCTTTGCGCGCCCTGCGCGGCGGCCAGCTCGGCGGATAGGCGGCAGGCGCGCGTGGACGCGGACTGTGCGCGAAAAGGCTCAATGTTGGATGCGGAAATGCACAGCAGGTTCATTTTTAGCTCGCAAAGGGGGAAACTCGGCAAAGGCCGGTAAAAAGATTATACTTCGAGAAAATCATTCTTGATCCTGGAGACAGCATGGACGCCAACACCGTCATCCTCTTTTCCCGCAACGGGCTGGGCGATGCGCCGGCCGAACTGCAGCAGCCGTTGGCGGTTAAATTCCTGGCCCTCACCCTCGAATCGGGCTCGCTGCCCGCCAAAATCCTGTTCTACACCGAAGGCGTACGCCTGGCCTGCAGCGGCTCGCCCGTGCTGGACAGCCTGCGCGTCATGGAAGCACGCGGGGTGGAACTGGTGCTGTGCCAGACCTGTCTGAACTTCTTCGGCCTGGCCGGCCAGGTGCAGGTGGGTGTCGTGGGTGGGATGGGCGACATCCTCGAGGCGCTGGGCAAAGCCGCCAAGGTGATCAGCGTGTAGGTTTGAAAGCCGATCTGCGAAGTGTTATCATTCAACCCATGATGATCGCAATTCGCGGGAGCCAATAACCCATGCCTGCCGATCTGCACCTGCTCAGCACACCGGGCGAAGACGACATCCGCTACATCCTGCAGGCCTGCCGCCCTTATCTGCGGGCTCAGCCCAAGCCGCTGGTAGCCTTCATTCCCTGGGCATCCCTCGACCACGACTGGCTGGCGTATACGCAGCAGCAGTTTGCCGGGTTGGCCGCGGTGACAGCCCTGGCGGCTGACCCGGCCGCCCTCAACGAGAACAAAGCCATCCTGGAGCAGTGCGGGGTGGTTTATATCTCGGGCGGCAACACCTACCTGCTCAACCACCGCCTGCACGAGAGCGACCTGCTGGAACCCTTGCGCCGATGCGCACTGGACGGCTTGCCGCTGGTCGGGTTTAGCGCCGGGGCGATTGTTTGCGGGCCCAACATGCTGACCACTCACGACATCAACCTGCTGCCCAGCCCCTATTTCGACAGCCTGAAGCTGATGCCTTACAACCTGGCAGCGCACTACCCGCCGCTCGAAGAAGAGCAGGCGGATGAGGATGACTGGTTGAGCGACTACCACAGTATGCACGCCAACCCCATCCTGACCCTGGAAGACGGCGCCTGGCTGCGCTGGAACGGGCAGGCCCTGCAGCGCGTGCGCGGCGCGGCATGGATTTTAGAGCCCGGCCATCCGCGCCGGCCGGTTGACCCGGATCGAACTGACCCCGTCCAAGGAAAGGAAATGCTATGAACGTATCCGATGCCGTACTCACCAAACGCGCCGTGCGCGAATTTAGCCCTGAGCCGCTGCCTGCCGAGGTGGTGCGCGCCATCCTCAACGCGGGACGGCGCTCGCAGTCCTCCAAGAACACCCAGCCCTGGCAGTTTATCGCCGTGCAGGAGCGCGCTCAACTGGTCGCTATGTCCAAACTCGGCACCTACGCCGGCCACCTGGCCGGGGCCGCCCTGGGCGTGGCCCTGCTCAGCCCAGCCCCCGACGAGAAATTCCAGACCCTGTTTGATATCGGGCAGGCCGCCGCCTACATGCAGTTGGCCGCCTGGGAGCTGGGGGTAGGCTCCTGCATCGCCAGCATCTACCAGCCCGATGAGGCGCGCGAGGTGCTGGGATTCCCTGAAGAGTGGCAGCTGCGCACCGCGCTGTCTTTTGGCTACCCGCTCGACCCGGCCAAACTGAGCCAACCCAACAAAAAAGGAGGGCGCCGCCCGCTGGACGAGATCGTTCACTGGGAGCGCTGGTAGGCGCCGATGCCACCTGCCTCGGTTTGGACCGTTGAAACCCGCGTCAGCGTGCACGAGTGCGACGCGAGCCTGCACTGGAAGCCCGCCGCCCTGTTCCTGGCCCTGCTCAAGGGGGCCTCGGACCACGCCGCTACCCTGGGTTTTGACTACCAGAGCATGCTGGCCGAGGGCAGCGCCTTTGTCCTTTCGCGCTTCCGCATCCACTTTCACGCCTTCCCCAGGATGGGCGAGGCGGTCACCATCCAGACCTGGCCCAAGGGCGTGCAGCAGCGCCTGTTCTTCACCCGCGATTTCACCCTGCACAATGCGCAGGGCGAGATCCTGGCCCTGGCCACCTCGGCCTGGATATTGATCAACCCGCACACCCGGCGCATCCTGCTGCCCCAGGTGCTCATCGAGCGCCTGCCCGACAACCGCGGGCGCAGCGCGCTGGACCTGGACCTGGAGAAGATCAACCCGCCCGACGACCTGCCCGAGCGCGGCGTGTTCCAGGCCGGCTACAGCGCGGTGGACGTGCTCGGGCACGCCAACAGCGCCCGCTACCTGGAATGGCTGAGCGACGCGATTGGCCTGCCAACCCTGGCCGCCCAGCGTCTGGATTGGCTGCAGCTCAATTTCCTCCAGGAGACCCGCCCCGAGGACCGCATCTCGGTGCGCCTGGGGGTCAACGGGGCCGGCCCGCAGCGCTGGCTGGCGGAAGGCTACAACCTGACCAGCGCCAAACGCGGCTTCGAGGCCGCCTTCGAGCTGCGCCCGATCGCTTAAAGGCTTCGCTCGGCCTGGGGCGCCTGCTCTCACTACTCCATCGAACCCGCACAAAAGAGGGCAATGTCGCCATCGATGTGGCGCAGAGAGACCCGCAAGACGGATAGCCGCTGTGCTATACTTTTGGCATGGATGACAAAACGTCCCCGGATCAGGATGACCTGATCACGCAGGCCTGGCGCACCTACCTGAACACCGGCCGCGCCCTGAAGGGCGTGCCTTCGCCCTGGTTTGAACATCCATTCATGCGGCCCCTCTACCGCATACTTCCCGCCGAACCGCGCTGTAAGCTCTGCTACATACCCTTCAACGGCATAGGCGGGTTCCTCGCCCGCCGCGTGCTGGATGTCAAGCCCTCTCTCTTGAACCCGCACATGTGCGACGTGTGCGAACGGTTTGCCAGGCGCTTCCCCGGGGGCGCCGAGGTGGAGGTCGCCATTCTGTTCGCCGACGTGCGTGGCTCGACCCCGCTGGCCGAGCAAATGGAAACGCGGGAATACAGCGCCTTGATCCATCGCTTTTACCACGCGGTCACCAAAGCCCTTTACACCAACAACGCGTTCATCGAAAAATTCGTTGGAGATAGCCTGTCCGCCTTTTTCGCCCCGGCCTTCGCCGGGCCAAACCCCACCCTGGCCGCGATTAAAGCCGGCAAAGAAATCCTGCAGGCCACCGGTCACAGCGCGGGCAAGACCCCCTGGATCCCGGTGGGCGTCGGGGTCAATACCGGCGTGGCCTATGTGGGGTCGATGATAATGGAAGGCGGACGCATCGACATCACCATGTTAGGCGACGTGGTCAACACCACTGCGCGCCTCTGTTCTCAAGCCGCACCCGGCGAAATCCTGGTGGGCAAGACCGCGAAAATTGCCTCCGGTCTGGACCTCGCCGCGCAGGAAATGCGCACCCTGGCGCTGAAGGGCAAACAAGAAACCGTCGAAGCCTGGGTACTCAAGCCGTAACCCCAACCCCCGACAATCTGCTTAAAGTTGCCTGACTTTGTCCGCCCGCTTGTTCTTCAACATCAGGGGTTGGGACTGGGTGGCCCAAGACTTTTTTGCTTGCCCCCCGTCGATCTGGGAGGGTTGGGTTGGGTTGAATCAAAGAAAGCCCTTTCCACCTCCCTTGACAGGCTCCGAAAGCAAGGTAAAATTTAGCCGGCTAATAATTAGTTGGCTAAATAAAAAGGAGCCCCCCATGGCGCTGCACCCCGGACCCGACACGCTGGATTATCTACTGGCCCAAATCTGCCACCTGCACCACGCGCGCATCCACCAACTGCTCGAATCGCTCGGCCTCTACCGCGGACAGCCGCCCGTGCTGCGCGCCCTGTGGGAGCAGGAAGGCCTGACCCACGGCGAACTGGCCGAGCGCCTGCGCATCACCCCGGCCACCATCACCAAAATGCTGCAGCGCATGGAGAAAACCGGCTTCGTCCAGCGGCGGGCCGACCCGGCCGACCAGCGCGTCTCGCGCGTGTACCTCACGGAGGCCGGGCGGGCGGTGCAGGGCAGCGTGCAGCAGGTGCTCGACCGCATGGAAGCCGAGACCTTCGCCGGCTTCGACCCCGACCAGCTGACCATCCTGCGCGACTTTATGCAGCGCATCCGCGCCAACCTGCTGGCCGTCTCCGGCGAGGAGCAGCCCGCGGACCTCAACCCCACCCACACCTCAATGAAAGCTTAACCGTATGAATTCATCCCTCAAACTGACCCGTTACCTCAAACCTTACTGGCGCTGGATCGTGCTGGCGCCGCTGCTGATGCTGCTGGAAGTCATCATGGACCTGATGCAGCCGCGCATGATCCAGCGCATCGTGGACCAGGGCATCGCCAACCTGGACATGCGCCTGGTGATCCAGACCGGGCTGCTGATGATCGGCCTGGCGCTGATCGGGATGATCGGCGGGATGGCTGACGGCGTCTTTGCCGAGCTGGCCGTGCAGGGCTTCGGCGCCGACCTGCGCGAGCTGCTCTTCCGCAAGGTGCAGGGCTTCTCCTTCGGCAACCTGGACGAGCTCGAAACCGGCCAGTTGATCACCCGCCTGACCAACGACGTGACCCAGTTGCAGGAGGGCGTGCTGATGATCCTGCGCATGCTGGTGCGCGCGCCGCTGCTGCTGATCGGCAGCCTGGTGATGGCGATCATCACCAGCCCGCAGCTGGCCTTTCTGCCGCTGGTGCTGATGCCCATCGAGCTGGCCGCGGTGATCTGGATCGTGCGCCGGGCTACCCCGCTGTACTCGCATCGTGCAGGAGAGGCTCGACCGCCTCAACAGCGTGATGCAGGAGAACCTGGCCGGGGTGCGCGTGGTCAAAGCCTTCGCCCGGGCCGACCACGAGATCCGGCGCTTTGCCGGGGCCAACGACAACCTCACCGACCAATCGATCAGCGCGGCGCGCACGGTGGCGATCATGCCCTCCTTCATGATGCTGACGATGAACCTGGGGGTCGTCGGCGTGCTGTGGTTTGGCGGGGTGCAGGTCACCCGCGGCGGGATGCAGGTGGGCCAGATCATCGCCTTCGTCAACTACCTGATGACCACCCTCTTGTCGCTGATGATGGTCAGCCAGATGGTGATGCGCTTCGCGCGCGCCGAAGCCTCGGCGCGGCGCATCCAGGAGGTGCTCGAAAGCCAGCCCGAGGTGCAGGACGCGCCCGACGCCGCGCCCCGCCCAGACCCTGCGCGGGCGGGTGGCCTTCGAAAACGTGACCTTTGGCTACGACGGCGCGCACAGCGAGCCGGTGCTCAAGGGGGTCAGCTTCAGCGCCGAGCCCGGCGCAGACGGTGGCCCTGCTGGGCACCACCGGCGCAGGCAAGACCAGCCTGGTCAACCTGATCCCGCGCTTCTACGACGTGAGCGCCGGGCGGGTGACGGTCGACGGCGTGGACGTGCGCGAGCTGGAGCAGAAGGCCCTGCGGCGCAGCATCGGCATCGCGCTGCAGGAGACGGTGCTGTTCAGCGGCACCATCCGCGACAACATCCGCTACGGGCGGCCCGACGCCACCGAAGCGGCAGTCATCGCGGCGGCGCAGGCCGCCCAGGCGCACGAATTCATCCTGGGGCTGCCCGACGGCTACGACACCGTGGTGGGCCAGCGCGGGGTGAACCTCTCGGGCGGGCAGAAGCAGCGCATCGCCATCGCGCGCGCGCTGCTGATCGACCCGGCGGTGCTGATCCTGGACGACAGCACCAGCGCGGTGGACGTGGAGACGGAGGCCAGGATCCAGGACGCGCTGGAAGAGACCCGCGGGCGGCGCACCAGCCTGGTGATCGCGCAGCGCATCAGCACGGTGCTCAACGCCGACAAGATCCTGGTGCTGGACGACGGCCGGGTGGCGGCGCAGGGCACTCACCGCGAGCTGCTGGAGACCAGCCCGATTTACCGCGAGATTTACGAGTCACAGCTTGGCAGTGGAGTGAAGAAGGATGAGTGAGCCTACCCGCAAAAACGGTGCATTTGCGCCCAAGGCGCAATCCGCGCCCGAACCTCAAACCCCGCCCGCGCCGCTGCTGGGGATGCGCCCCGGCGGCCCGATGGCCCTGCTGCGCGAAGGCGAGAAATCCAAGAACACCGGCGCCACCCTGCGGCGGCTGTGGGGCTACCTGCAGCGCCAGCGCACGGTGCTGATCGCCACCGCGCTGCTGGTGGTGGTGACCTCGGGGGTGGACCTGCTGGGGCCCTACCTGATGGGCCTGGCGATCGACCGCTACATCAACACCGGCGACCTGCCGGGGCTGGCGCGCCTGGGCGGGCTGATGATCCTCACCTACCTGGCGGCGGCGGGCGGCACCTGGCTGCAGACCTACCTGATGGCCGGGGTGGCCCAGCGCGCCGTGCGCGATATGCGCACCGACCTGTTCGACCGCATGCAGATCCTGCCGCTGCGCTTCTTCGACCAGCGCTCGCACGGCGACCTGATGAGCCGCCTGACCAACGACGTGGAGAACATCAGCAACATTCTGGCCACCAGTTTCAGCCAGCTGCTCTCGAGCGTTTTTGGGCTGGTGGGGGTGCTGATCATCATGTTCGTGCTCAACCTGCGCCTGGCGATCGTCAGCCTGGTGGTGATGCCGCTGACCTACCTGCTCACGCGCGCCATCGCCAAACGCACCCGCCAGGGCTTCCGCGAGACGCAGAAGAACCTGGGCGCGCTCAACGGGATCATCGAGGAGACGATCACCGGCCAGCGCACGGTGAAGGCCTTTGTGCGCGAGGAGACCACCCTGGCGGAGTTCGCGGTGACCAACCAGCGTCTCAAGAAGGTGGCCCTGCGGGCGCGCATCCTGACCAGCTTTATGGGCCCGCTGATGAACATGGTGAGCAACCTGGGGCTGGCGGTGATCGCCTGCGCGGGCGGGCTGCTGGCGGTGCAGGGAGTGGCGACGGTCGGCGAGATCGCGGCCTTCGTCAACTACTCGGGGCGCCTGGGCCGGCCGCTGAACCAGATCGCCAAGCTGTTCAGCTCGATCCAGTCGGCGCTGGCCGGGGCCGAGCGGGTCTTCGAGCTGATGGACGAGACCCCCGAGCCAGATACGGCCGCCGGCCAGCCGCTGCGGGCGGTGAAGGGCGACGTGGTCTTCGAGCGGGTCAACTTCAGCTACGAGCCCGGCACGCCGGTGCTCAAGGAGGTGAGCCTGCACGCCCAACCGGGCCAGATGATCGCCCTGGTGGGGCCGACCGGGGCCGGCAAGACGACCATCGTCAACCTGCTCACCCGCTTCTACGACATCGACAGCGGGGCGATCCGCATCGACGGGCAGGACATGCGCGCGGTGAGCATGAGCGACCTGCGCCAGAAGCTGGGGCTGGTGCTGCAGGACAACTTCCTCTTCAGCGGGACGGTGATGGAGAACATCCGCTACGGGCGGCTGGAGGCCAGCGACGACGAGGTGATCGCCGCCGCCCAGCTGGCCAACGCCGACCTGTTCATCCACCGCCTGCCGGATGGCTACCAGACCGAGCTATCGGAGCGGGGCAGCAACCTGAGCCAGGGCCAGCGCCAGCTGCTGGCCATCGCCCGCGCGGTGCTGGCCGACCCCGACATCCTCATCTTGGACGAGGCCACCAGCAACGTGGACACGCGCACCGAGAAGCACATGCAGGAGGCGCTGATGCGCCTGATGAAGGGGCGCACCAGCTTTGTGATCGCCCACCGCCTGAGCACGATCCGCGACGCCGACCAGGTGCTGGTGATCAACCAGGGCGAGGTGATCGAGCGGGGGACGCACACCAGCCTGCTGGCGGACAAGGGCTTCTACCAGCGGCTGTACCAGAGCCAGTTCAAGGGGCAAAGCCTGCCGGAGGCGCTGTAAGCCTCAAATGCCTCTTTACTTCTTCCGCAGGGGCGGGTCAATGACCCGCCCTCTTCAATCTCCGTAGGATGCGTCCCGCGACGCACCAAAAACGCGGGGAATGAAAAGAGATAACAGGATGGACAGGATAGGCAGGATGAAAAAAAGAAAAACAAACGCCATATCGAACCCGTCGCACGATTTTCTTCCTTCCAATCTTCAATCCTCAATCCTCAATCCACAACCATCCTTCTTGGGGGTGAAATCAAATCGACCCTTTTCCCCCCAAAAATTTCACCTTTTGACAGGTTGTCATTTCACCCCCTCCCTTCGTATAATGAAACAAATTTTCTATTATGGAGGCAAAATGTCAAAATTTCCTTCAATGCGCAATCGCGGTGGCCAGCCCGGCAACAAAAATGCCCTCAAACATGGCTTCTATGCCACCCGCTTACTCCCCTCCGATGCCGAAGACCTCGAAAAAGTCGAGCCCGTCGACATGGCCGATGAAATCGAGCTTATCCGCATCCAGATTCGCCGTCTGCTCAACGAAGCCGCCGAACAGCCTGCTAATCTCACCCAGCGTCTCGAAATGCTCAAAATCATCTGCATCGCCGCTCGTAGCCTCAACCATCTAATCCGCACTCAATACATCATCTATCCCGACAGCGGCCTCCGTGGAGAATTGCGCCGTATGGGTGAGGCAGTCCGCAAGGAGCTGGAGGGCGAGACCGATGACCCCGACGACCCTGATAACTTCCATTTCACCCCTCCCGATGAAGGTTTCGGCATCGAAGAATGGTGAGCCTTTTCCTTCCGCTTTTCATGCATACCCTGCATTCGTTCCCTTCGTTTTTCGTTTTTTATTTAACAAATACTTATGGAACCAATTCCCCCCTGCCCGATTGATCATCCCACAAACAGGCGGGCGGGTCAAAGACACCGCCCCTACGCGGAAAAGAAGCGGCTGGGCCGCTGATCCTGTTCCCTCAATCATCAATCCACAATCAACCATCCTCAATTCTTGTATAATCCTCAACACAGGAGGACGCCATGGAGATGGAACACCGTTTTGCGGGGGCGTTGAGCGAGGATTACCAGCTGCTCAGCCTGGCGATGCTGCACTTCGAGGAGCTGCAGGTGCGGGTGGCGCAGGAGGTGGCCGGGCAGGCCGGGCCTGGGCCGCTGCGGGTGCTGGAGATCGGCTTTGGCAGCGGGGTGACCAGCGACGCGCTGCTCTCCCGCCGGGCCGAGCTGCAGCTGACCGGGGTGGACAGCGAGGAAAAGATGCTGCGCCTGGCCGAGGCCAACCTGGCCGGCTGGATGGCGGCGGGGCGCTGCCGGCTGGTGCAGGCCGGGGCGCTGGAATTCCTGCGCGAGCAGCCCGAGGCCGGTTTTGACGCGGTGGCTTCGGCGCTGACCCTGCACAATATGACCCGCGCCTACCGCGCCGATCTGCACGCCGAGATCTACCGGGTGCTGCGCCCGGGCGGGGTGCTGGTCAACGCGGACAAGTACGCCCCGCAGGACGAGGCGGAGCGCTTTGCCTGCCTGGGGGTGGCGCTGGGGCGCTTCTTCGACGCCTTCGTGCCCCTGGGCAAGCTGGAGCTGCTGCGCGAGTGGGTGCTGCACAACCTGGCCGACCAGGGTCCCGAGCGCGCGATGCTGGCCGAGGATACCCTGGCCGAGCTGGCCGGGGTGGGTTTCGTCGAGCTGCGCCTGGGTCCGCGCTGGAACATGGAAGCGCTGCTGGTGGCGAAAAAGCCGGAGGCGCCCGGCCGAGGGTAAGGGGGCAACCCGGCGCGGGCCGGTATTCAAGCAAGGGTGAGGTGAGGGTGGCAGAAGAATATTTCCTGGGGATCGATCTGGGCACGGGCTCGTGCAAGGCGTGCGTGCTCGACCGCGGCGGGCGGGTGATGGGGTTTGGCCAGGGGGCCTACCCGGCGGGGGCGGGGCTTTCGGGCTGGACCGAGCAGGACCCGCGCGGTCTGCTGGTGGGGATGGCGGCGGCTTCGCGCCAGGCGCTGGATGCGGCGCAGGCGGCGCCCGGCCAGGTGGCGGCGCTGAGCCTGGGCGGGGCGATGCACAGCCTGCTGGCGCTGGATTCGGCCGGGGAACCCCTGACGGGGATCATCACCTGGGCAGACGGGCGCGGGGCCAGGCAGGCCGCCGCCCAGCGCGGCACGCCCGAGGCGGTCCAGCGCTACCGGCGCACCGGCTGCCCGGCCCACGGGATGTACCCACTGTATAAGATCTTATGGATGCGGGAGGAGGCCCCCGATCTCTTCGCGCGCGCGGCGCGTTTTGCCACCGCCAAAGATTACGCCCTGGCGAAGCTGAGCGGCGAATGGCTGCTGGATTACTCGCTGGGGGCGGGGCACGGGCTGATGGATACCCGCGGGCTGGCCTGGGACGGCGAGGCGCTGGCGCTGGCCGGGCTGCGCGGCGATCAGCTGCCCAGGTTGGGCGCACCGGGCGAGGTGCTGCGGCTGCGAGACGCACGGATGGCGGCCGAGATGGGGCTGCGGGTGGGCACGCCGCTGGTGCTGGGCTGCTCGGACGCGGTCAACTCGAGCCTGGGGGCGGGGGCGGTGCTGGAAGGCCAGGCCACGCTGATGATCGGCACCAGCGGGGCGCTGCGGCTGATCGCGCCGCAGCCGGTGCTGCACCCGGCGGGGCGCAGCTGGTGCTACGCCATCGACGCGGCGCACTGGCTGGTGGGTGGGGCGATCAACAACGGTGGGGTGGCGCTCTCCTGGCTGCGCGACCTGTTCAACCAGGCCGGCGGGGCCGAGCTGAGCTTTGAGCAGCTGGTGGCGCTGGCCGGGCAGGCGCCGGCCGGGGCGGGCGGGCTGGTCTGCCTGCCGTTCTTTGCCGGGGAGCGCAGCCCCAACTGGAACCTCAACGCGCGCGCGGTGTTCTGCGGGCTGAGCCTGCAGCACGGGGCGGCGCACCTGGCGCGCGCCCTGCTGGAGGGGATCGCGCTGCGCTTCCGCAGCCTGGACGAGATGCTGGCCGAAGCGGGCTGCCAGATCCGTGAGGTGCGCGCCTCGGGCGGTTTCGTCCACGCGCCGCTGTGGCTGCAGATCACCGCCAGCGTGATGCGGCGCGAGCTGCGCCTGCCGGTCTCGGGCGAGACCTCCTGCTGGGGGGCGGCCGCCTGGGCGCTGATCGGCGCCGGGGCGCTGGCCAGCCTGGAGGAGGCCGGGGCGCTGGCGGCGGTGGAGGGCAGCGCCCTGCCGGACGCGGAGCAGGCGGCGGTCTACGAGCGGCTCTACCCGCTCTACACGCGGCTGTACGCCAACCTGCTGCCCTCATTCGAGGAGATCGCGGCGTTTCAGGAGGAAAATCCGCTATAAAAACGGCGTATCCTGCTGTTCTTATAGCGGTGGCAATGAGGTTTCAAGAGGTTCGCGCGTGAAGCAGGGGGGTGGGAATGACATTCGCAAAAGAGGCCCCACCCCCATGGTCCCCCGCCCCACGAAGACGCGGGGCGGGGGAAAGAAAATTGACCCCGGCGGGGAAAGAGGATTACGGGTCGCCATTCGGCAGGGCATCCGTGGCGGCAATCAGGGCGCGAAGACGGCTTTGACCCAGGCGAAGAATTGAGGGTCGAGTTGGCTCAGGGTTTTTGGCTTTGGAGCGCCCAGGCAGCGGCGCGCTCGAGCTCGCCGTCCTTGAGCGGTCCGCGCTCGCCCAGGACGAGGAAACCTTCGGGCGGGAGGGCCAGCGAGCCGCCCTGGCGGGCGAGCTGCTCGGCCATGGGTTTGGCGGCGTAACCGCCGCTGCGCACGATGAAGCGGGTGAAGGCAGATTTAGTGTCTTCGAGGGAGAGACGGGTGTCGAAGGCGGCCACGCGCACGCCAGCCAGGGCCTGAGGCGGCAGGGCCTTGAGGAAAGCGGCGGTGGCTTCGCTGGGACGGAAGCCGCGGGTGGGCGAGCCCAGAATGAGCAGCTCCAGCCCATCGAGCTGCGCCGCGTTCACCGCGCTCACCGGCAGCACGCCTACCTCGCCGGGGGCGGCGAGGGCTTCGAGGGCGCTGCCCATGGCGAGGGCAACTTTCTCGGTGTTGCCAAAAACAGAATCGTAGATGACCAGCATTTTCATGGGATTTTCCTCCACCCCGTCCACAAGGATTGGGCCAGGGCCGCTCCACCCGCGGCCAGGCTGTTTCCAGTATAGCATCCGGGGCGGGCGGGGCAGGTCAAGAAGGCATCAAGTTCCAGGAAGATGGCAGCGAAATCCCGGATGCCATCGCCCGATAGCGGGCCGCCTCTTTAATCCCTCCGCGTAGGGCGAAGGGATACGCGCTTCGCGCTGCCGATCAGGCGGCGGGGGCGGCGTGGAGGCTGCGCTGGCGCACGAGCAGGCCTTCGGCCGAGTAGAGGATGAGGGCCAGCCAGATGATGCTGAAGCCGACGATGCGGTCGGGGGAGAAGGCCTCGTGATAGAGAAGCACGCCGATGAGGAACTGCATGGTGGGCGAGACGTACTGCAGCAGGCCGAGGGTGGCCAGGGGGATGCGCCGCGCGCCTTCCGAAAAGAGCAGCAGGGGGATGGCGGTGACCACCCCGGTGAAGATGAGCAGGAAGTTCTGCAGGAGGCTGATGTGGCCAAAAGCGCCGCTGCCGTTGGCTTCGGCGACGAGGAGGAACCCCAGGGCGGGGAGGAAGATCATGGCGGTTTCGAGGGTGAGGCCGGTGAGCGAGCCGAGGGGGGCCTGCTTCTTGATGAACCCGTAGAGCCCAAAGGTGCAGGCCAGCGCCAGCGAGATCCACGGCAGGCTGCCGTGGGCGATGGTCAGGTAGAGCACGCCCAGGGCGGCCAGCCCGACGCTGAACCACTGCCAGGGGCGCAGCTTCTCGCGGAGGAAGACCACGCCCAGCAGCACGCTGACCAGCGGGTTGATGAAGTAACCCAGGCTGCTTTCGAGGATGAAGCCGGCGTTGACGCTCCAGATGTAGATGGTCCAATTGATGGCGAGCAGCACCCCGGCCAGCAGGTAGACCAGCAGGGTTCGGCGGTTGAGGGCCCGGCGCAGGCGCAGCCAATCGTGGCGCAGGCTGAGCAGCACGACAACGAAGAGGAAGGACCATACCACGCGGTGGGTCATGATCTGCATGGCCGAAACGTTGGTGAGGAGTTTCCAGTAAAGGGGGAAGACGCCCCAGATGAGGTAAGCCGCCAGGGCGGAGAAGATACCTTTGTTCACAGATACGCTCGCTGTTAATGAATGATGGCTATGATACCACCGTTCGGGGATAGCGCCGAAACCAGGCGGGAATGCAGCAGGGCTGGCTGAATATCGACCCCACCCCTGCCCCGCCCCGGTCGATGGGGGCGGGGAAAGAAAAAACCTGGGGTCAGGCCGGCCCATGGGGGCCGCCTGTCCCCAAACCCCGGCTGGAAGAGATGGGGGCTAGACGTCATTCGGCATTCTGAAAGCCCGGATTGGGGCGTATGGCTGGCTGAATGGCGACCCCACCCCTGCCCCGCCCCGGTCGACGGGGGCGGGGAAAGAAAAAAACTTGGGGTCAGGCCGGCCCTGATGGGCCGCCTGACCCCAAACCCCGGCTGGAAGAGGATTAAGAACGTCATTCGGCATTCTGAAAGCCCGGATTGGGGCGTATGGCTGGCTGAATATCGACCCCACCCCTGCCCCGCCCCGGTCGATGGGGGCGGGGAAAGAAAAAAACTTGGGGTCAGGCCGGCCCTATTGGGCCGCCTGTCCCCAAACCCCGGCTTGAAGAGATGGGGGCTAGACGTCAATCGGCATTCTGAAAGCCCGGATTGGGGCGTATGGCTGGCTGAATATGCGACCCCACCCCTGCCCCGCCCCGGTCGACGGGGGCGGGGAAAGAAAAAAACTTGGGGTCAGGCCGGCCCTATTGGGCCGCCTGACCCCAAACCCCGGCTTGAAGATCAGAAGTTTCCTGTGGGACGCTGCCGTCACCAGGCGGTGAGGCAAATGTCGTGGGGTGAAGACCCGCGGCGCGGGCAGTGAGAAGGCTACTCGGTACGCAGCGCCTCCACAGGCTGGAGGTTGGCGGCGCGGTTGGCGGGGTAGATGCCAAAGAACAGCCCGACCCCCGCCGAGAAGAGGGTGGCGAGGAGCACGGCGTTGAGGCTGACCACCGGGGTGAGGTCGGTGCCGCTGTTGGCGGCGATGCGCCCGATGAGCAGGGCGATGCCCCAGGCCAGCAGGATGCCGACCACGCCGCCCACCAGGCTGATCACCGCCGATTCGGTCAGGAACTGCACCAGGATGTCGCGGCGGCGCGCGCCGAGGGCCTTGCGCAGGCCAATCTCGCGGGTGCGCTCGGTGACCGAGACCAGCATGATGTTCATGATGCCGATGCCGCCCACCAGCAGCGAGATGCCGCCAATGCCGCCGAGGAAGATGGTGAGTACGCCGGTGATGGAGGCGGTGATATCCAGGATATCCTGCTGCTTGAGGATGCTGAAATCTTCCTCACCGCTGGCGTTGTGGTGGCGGTCCTGGAGGATGTGGGTGATGGCGTCGCCGGTGGCGTTGACCTCCTCGGGCGTACTGGCCTGGATGAGTACCTGGTCGACCTGGTTGCGCGGGGTGCGCGGCA
Organism: uncultured Chloroflexia bacterium; assembly: GCA_963752685.1. GTDB lineage: Bacteria > Chloroflexota > Anaerolineae > Anaerolineales > Anaerolineaceae > Anaerolinea. Next base: position 330,235 of record CAVVZR010000005.1, read on the forward strand.
TCACCCGGATCTGGCCGGTGGTGAGGGGAATAATCACCTGGTCATCCTGGTTGCCAAACCCGCTGCCGCCCTTGCTTTCGAGCACGCCAATCACGCGGAAGGGCTGGCTGCCCAGGCGCACGACCTGACCGACGAGGTTGGTGGTGCGGCCGAAGAGGTTCTCGGCCACGGTGGGGCCCAGCACCACCACGGCGGCGCGCTGGTTGATAAAAGCGGGGGTAATGAAACTGCCCTCGGTGACGTTGAGGTTGCGCAGGGTGGCGTATTCGGGCTCGACCGCCAGCACGGATGTGCCGGTGCTCTTGGCCGAGATGCTGACCTGGGAGCGCCCCTGCAGCACGGCCGAAACCAGGCTGGCGGTGGGCACGTTGGCCGAAATGGCCTCGGCATCCGCGGTGGTGAGCGGCTTAGCATGGGTGGCGTTGCCGTTGGCGGTGACAAAGATCAGGTTGCTGCCGATGCTGTTGATCGAGCTGTCGATGGAGGCCTGGGCGCCCGCGCCGACGGCCAGCATGGAGATGACCGCGGCCACCCCGATGACGATGCCGAGCATGGTCAGGCCAGAGCGCAGCTTGTTGCTGACCAGGCTTTCAAAGGCTTCAAGGAGCATCTGGATAATGGTCATGCGGGTTCCTCCTCGGCCAGCAGACCGTCCTTGAGGCGGATCACGCGGCTGGTCTGGGCGGCGACGGTTGGGTCGTGGGTGACGATGATCACGGTGGTGCCACGCTCGCGGTTGAGCGAGAGCAGCAGTTCCATGATCTCCTTGCCCGATTTGGAATCGAGGTTGCCGGTGGGTTCATCGGCCATCAGGATGGGCGGGTTATTGATCAGGGCACGGGCGATGGCCACGCGCTGCTGCTGCCCGCCGGACAGCTCGCTGGGGCGGTGGCCGACACGATCACCCAGCCCGACCATCTCGAGGGCCTGGCGGGCGCGCTCGCTGCGTCCGCGGGTGATGCCGGCATAGCGTAGGGGCAGCTCGGTGTTGGCCAGGGCCGAGATGCGCGGGAGCAGGTTGAAGCTCTGAAAGACAAAGCCCACCTTCTGGTTGCGGATGACGGCCAATTGGTCGTCGCGCAGCCCCGAAACCGGCTCGCCATCCAGGATGTACTGGCCGCTGCTGGGTGAATCGAGGCAGCCGAGGATGTTCATCAGGGTCGATTTGCCCGAGCCGGAAGGCCCCATGACCGAGAGGATCTCGCCGCGGTGGATATCGAAGGAGACATCCTGGAGGGCGGCCACTTCGATCTCACCCATGCGGTAGACTTTGCGCAGGTGCTCGGTGTGGATAACGGAGTCGTTCATGGCTGGTTCGGTGCGGGCTGCTGCTGGCCCTGCCCGCCGGGGCCGCCGCCGAAGATGCCGCGGATGGCGGCCGGGTTGGTGGAGGCGGTGGAGGGCGGGTCGGTGATAAATTCGTCGCCCTCGTTCAGCCCGGAGGTGATCACGGTCATGGTCTCGTCCGAATCACCCACCTGGACGGTCACCGGGCGCAGGCCAATTTGGGGGGCCGGCACGTAGATGATCTGGCTGCCGTTCTCGCTGCGCAGCGAGCGGTTGGGCACCAGCAAGACGTTCTCCTGGCTGCCGACCTTGACCGCGGCCGAGGCGGTCATGCCGGGGCGCACTTTGGCGTCGGGCTTGTCGAGCTGAACGGTGACGTTAAAGTAGACCACCCCGCCGCTGACGGCGCCCACCTCGCCCACCTCGGTCACTTTGCCGGTGTATTGGGCGTCGGGGATGGCGTCGAGGGTCACGTCGGCGCTCTGGCCGACCTGGATCTTGTTGATGTCGACCTCGGTCACGGAAAGATCCACGTACAACTTGGAGAGGTCATCCAGGCGCAGGGCCTTCTGGCTGGGCGAAACCACGTCGCCCTGCATGGCGTTCAGCTCGGTAACCGTGCCGGCGAAGGGAGCGGTGATGACCGACTGGTTGACGGCTGCCTGGGCGATGGTGATGCGGTTCTGGGCGATCTGGATATCCGAAGCCGAGGGGCCGTCTTTGACACGGTCAAAGGCGCGCTGGGCATCGGCCAGTTTGGTCTGGGCGAGCGAGAGACGCGCGTCGGCGGTGGCCACATCGATGGGATCGGGGCCGCCGAGCAGGTAGTTGTAGTTAGCCTGGGTGGTGTCGCGCTTCTTTTTGGCGTTGGCCAGGGCCGAGAGGGCCTGGGCGCGGAGCTGGTCACTCTCGGGGCGGTTCTTGACCTGGTCGTAGAAACTCTGGGCGTCATCCACGCTGTTCTGGGCAATGACCAGGTCGGCGTGAGTGGCGTCGATGGTATCCTGCGAGGCGCGTTTATAGTTCATGCTGGCGCGGGCGGTGGTGGCGTCATCCAACTCTTTTTGGGCAGCCACCAGGGCCTGCTCGGCCTGGGCGGCGGTGGTTTCGGAATTATCCTGCAAATCCTGGAGGGCCTGGCGCGCGTTGATCAGGTCGCTTTGGGCCTGGACCAGGCTTTGGGAGAGCGAGGCGGGGTCGAGCTCGGCGAGGACCTCATCGGCCTTCACCGCCTGGCCGGAGGTCACCTTGACCTGGCCGACGTTGCCGGTAGCCTGCCAGTTGATCACCGCCGACTGGCTGGCGCGCACATCCCCGCTGGCGAGGACGGTGATCGCCAGGGTGCCGCGCTCCACCTTGGCGGTGGGGTAGCTCTGGGCGGCCTGGGCGGCGATCTGGGCCTGCGCGGCGCGCGCGCGGAAAAAGTTCACGGCGATAAACCCGACCGCCAGAACCCCGACGACAATTAAAATCCATTTAAACAAGCGTTTCATGCAGGATCCTCCTGATCTTCTGATCAAACCGTTCCAGTTTAGCCGCGGCGCGCCCGGGTGGCTAGTAACCGCTGTCACGGGATGATATGACCCCAGTCACACGAAGGGGTGATGAGGGTCAGAGCCACGGCTGGGGCGCGCATGCTACAATGCATGCAGAGGAGCGCGATGCAACCTGGAATTCTAACCCTGAATGAGCCGGACGGGGGCCTCCCCAATCGCGAATTGATCACCGTCTTCCGCTTTTTCATCGGCATCCGCCTGGTGGCGGCGCTGGTATCGGCGGCGGTCTTCTATTCTTACAACGGGCAGGGGCAAATCGACCTGCTCAGCCAGGTGGGGGTGATCGAGACCGCCCTGCTGCTGCTCTACCTGGGGCTGCCGCAGCTGCAGCGCCGGTTGGGCAAATGGTACCTGCCGATTGGGCTGGGAACCGCCACGATTGGGCCGGTGGTGGAGAACGTGCTCTTTTTGCAGGGGGTGCTCAGCGGCGCAGGCGCACAGCCGGGCGCGCTGCTGGCGGACGAGTTCAACCGCCAGGCGCTGTTCGCCGGTCAATTCCAACTATCCATCCTGCTGCTGGCGCCGTTGATCCTGGTGAGCTGGCTGTATTCCTACGGGGTCACGGCGGGCTACATCCTGGGGATCACCCTGCTCGACATCCTCGTGCCGGTGCTGGTGTTAAACGCGGGCAGCTTTAACGGGCTGTGGCGGCTTTCGGCGGCGATCCTCTTTCGCACGTTGATCTACCTGTTTTTCGGCTACCTGATCAACCGGCTGGTGGCCGGGCAAAAGCGGCAGAACGCCGAACTGAGCGAGGCCAACCGGCGCCTGGCGCGCTACGCCACCACCCTGGAGCAGTTGGCGATCAGCCACGAGCGCAACCGGCTGGCGCGCGAATTCCACGACACGCTGGCGCACACCCTCAGCGCGGTGGCGGTGCAGCTCGAGGCGGTCAGCGCGCTGCAGAAAAGCGACCCCGCCAAGGCCGGTGAGATGTTGGAACACTCTCTGGTGATCACGCGCAGCGGGCTGAATGAAACCCGGCGCGCCATCCAGGCGCTGCGCGCGGCACCCTTGGAAGACCTGGGGCTGCGCGGTGCGCTGGAATCGCTGGCGCGCTCCTCGGCGGAGCGCTTTGGCTGGGAGCTGCACCTGGATTTGGCGGCTGAGTGGAACGGGCTCAGCGGCGAGGTGGAGCACAGCATCTACCGCATCGTGGAAGAAGCCCTGCGCAACGCGGGGGATCACGCCCAGGCGCGCCGGCTGGACCTGGCCCTGCACCGCGAAGGCGGGCGGCTGGAATTGGACCTGCGGGATGACGGCCAGGGGTTCGACTTCGACGCCGACAGCCTGGAAGATCGCTACGGGCTGCGCGGGATGATCGAACGGGCCAAATCGGTGGGGGCAGAGCTGAACATCGACAGCCGGCCAGGGCCAGGGCACGCATCTGCGCCTGGTGCTCAAGGAGCGGGGATGATCAAGGTACTGATCGTCGACGACCAGATGGTGGTATGCGAAGGGCTGCAGGCCATCCTTGGCACCATCGCGGATATCCAGGTGCTGGGGGTGAGCAACAACGGCGAAGAGGCCGTGGCGATGGTGGAGCGGCTGCAGCCAGACCTGGTGCTGATGGACCTGAAGATGCCGGTGATGAGCGGGGTGCAGGCCACCCGCGAGATCCGCGCGCGCTTCCCGCAGGTGAAGGTGCTGGTGCTGACCACCTACGACTTCGACGAATGGGTCTTTGACGCGGTGCGCAGCGGGGCTTCGGGCTACCTGCTCAAAGATACCCCGCGCGAGCAGCTGGTGGCGGCCATTCGCGGCACCATGGCCGGGCGCACCTACATCGACCCATCGGTGGCGGGCAAGCTGCTCAACCAGGTGAGCCAGACCTGGCAGCCCGCCCCGGACGCGGCCCTGGCGGCCCTGTTCAGCGGGCGCGAGCTGGACGTGCTGCGCCTGCTGGCAGTGGGCATGACCAACGCGGAGATCGCCGCCAGGCTGTTCCTCTCGGACGGCACGGTGCGCAACTACGTCAGCGCCATCTTCACCAAGCTGGGCGTCTCGGACCGCACCCAGGCAGCCATCATCGCCCTGCGCGCCGGGCTGGCGGAGTTGAATTGATCATCGGTTAAACGATGAACACTCTTGGAACACCGATAGCCACCGGCCGGACAGCGGAGATATTCGCCTGGGGAGAAGGCTTTATCCTCAAACTTATTCGCCCCAGCTTCCCGGCTTACCTTGCCGACCAAGAATGGACGTACGGCTCCGAGGCCTGGCAAGCGGGGGCACGAGCGCCCAAACCGGTCGAGATCCTGGATGTCGAAGGGCGCCGCGGGGTGGTCTTCCAGCGCTTCGAGGGGCAGACGATGGGAAGACGCATCCAGGGAAATCTTTTCCGCCTGGGCGAGTGTGCACGGCTGCTCGCCCGGCTGCAAGCCGAGATGCACGAGATACGGGTTCCGTCGTTCCCGGCGCTATCCGAGCGAATTCCACCGCAAACTGGAGCGGTCTGAATTCCTGGCGGCCGAACAAAAAGGCGGGCTCTTGCTGCTGCTCGAGAGCCTGCCGTAGGATGATCGTCTTTGCCATGGGGATTTCCACCCGGAGAACCTGATCCTGACCGAGGATGGACCGCTGATCATCGATTGGGAATCGAGCACGCACGGCCATCCCGCGGGGGATGTAGCCAATACCTGCCTGTGGATCCGCTCCGAATTTCATTTCGACACAGGGCTCAGCGGATGGGTGAAAAGGCGGATTGGAAACTGGTTTGAGCGCGCCTACCTGGCTGAATATGAGCTGGCCGCGCCCGGCCGGCTGGACAACCTGGAGGGTTGGATAGCGCTTCAAGCCGCCCATCGCCTGCGAGAGGACACGCGCCACGAGTTGGGTTATCTGCTGCCAATGATCGAACGGGGTATCCACAAAAGCGCAGATCGCCATTCTTTTTAATATGATTGGCGTGTCAATGGTACACCTGCGCAGTATGGCTAGAACTCAATTAATCCAGAAACACCCTTCCCATTCAAAACCGGCTTCTGCTCGAAAATCATAGGGACCAATCCGCGGATGCGGGGATTGACCATTGCGACGCGGCACAAATATCACTGGACGTGCAGCCAGGGGTTGGTGCCCTGGCGTACGTTTTCTACGCAGGTGCAGCGGAGAGAGCGGGTTTGAAACCCGCCTCTACCAGAGAGGGAGCCGGATAAAATGATACCGGTGGGTTCGAGGGTGCAGCGCTGACGCATCCCACGAATTTTAATCCTTCATCCCTGCTGCTAGCAAACTGAGCGATTGCTAGTAAAATATCCTTACGCAACCCAAGCCAACCCAGGAGCAACCCAAACGCATGCCCAAAAAAGTATTTGTCAGCGGGGTGTTCGACCTGCTGCACTCCGGCCACATCGCCTTCCTGGAAGAAGCCGCCCAACACGGCGAGGTCTACGTGGCGATCGGCTCAGACCGCACGGTGTTCGACCTGAAAGGCCGCGCGCCGGTGAACACCGAGGAGGAGCGCCTGTATATGCTCCAGTCGCTGGGCTGCGTCAAACAGGCTTTTATCTCGCGCGGGATCGGCATGCTGGATTTCATCGAGGAATTCAAACAAGTTCGCCCGGATATTTTCATCGTCAACGTGGACGGCAACCTGCCGGATAAGCGCCGGCTGTGCGAGGAATACGGGGTGGAGTACCTGATCCTGGAGCGCACGCCGCACGCAGGGCTGGCGGCGCGCTCGTCGACGGGCATGCGCTCGATCGTGACCATGCCCTTCCGCATCGACATGGCGGGCGGCTGGCTGGACCAGCCTTATGTCTCCACGCACTACCCCGGGCCGGTGATCACCATCTCGATCGAGCCGACGGTGGAGTTCAACGACCGCAGCGGGATGGCATCCAGCACGCGGCGCGCGGCGTTGGATATGTGGGGCTCGCGCCTGCCGGCGGGCAACCCCGAAAAACTGGCCAAGATCCTGTTTTGCTACGACAACCCGCCCGGCACGCGCTATATTTCCGGCTCGCAGGATGCGATTGGGATCGTGCTGCCGGGACTGAACATGGCCCACTACCGCGGCGAGTACTGGCCCGAGCGCATCGAAACGGTGCACGACGAGCTGATCCTGCAGTTTATCGAGCGCTCGCTGTACCTGGTGCCGCTGGGCCCGCGCGGGCGCGAATATGACGTGCTGAGCGAGACGCACATCGACGCGGATGGGGCCAAGGCGCTGGCAGAGGCGACGGTGGGCTGCTGGCACGCGCTGCTGAACCGGGATATCTGGGGCTTTGGGCGCTGCTTCAAGGATTCGTTCACCGCCCAGGTGGCGATGTTCCCGCTGATGATGAACGAGGCGGTGGCCGAGATGATCGAGCAGTACAAGGACCGCGCCTTGGGCTGGAAGCTGTCGGGGGCAGGCGGCGGGGGCTACCTGATCCTGGTGGCGGACAAACCGGTGGAAGACGCGATCCAGATCATCATCCGGCGCAAGTCGGATTGAGAAACGGCGCCGAGCCGCAAAACCTGCTTGAATTACTATATTCTTTAAGGAGTCAGGATTGATGGATACACTTCGCGTGGGGGTGATCGGGCTGGGGATGGGGCGCAACCATATCGCCGGTTTTCAAAGCCATCCGGGGGTGCAGGTGGTGGCCGTGGCCGACCTGAATGAGGTGCTGTTCAAAGAAATCGCGGATAAATACGACGTGGCGAAGCGCTACACCAGCCCGGAAGAAATGCTGAGCAGTGAAAAGCTGGACATGGTCAGCGTCGCGACGCCCAACAAATTCCACAAATCGCTGGTGACAGCGGCCTTCGCGGCGGGCTGCCACGTGCTGTGCGAAAAACCCATGGCGATGAGCGCGGCGGAAGGGCGCGAGATGCTGGCCGCGGCTCAAAAGGCCGGCAAGCGCCTGATGATCAATTTCTCTTACCGCTTTTCGGAGCAAAGTCCGGCGCTCAAAGCCCAGGTGGACGCGGGGGTGCTGGGCGAGGTGTATTTTGGGCGCACGATCTGGCACCGCCGGCGCGGGATGCCGGGTTTTGGCGGCTGGTTTGGGCAAAAGGCGCTCTCGGGCGGCGGGCCGCTGATCGACCTGGGCGTGCACCGCCTCGACCTGGCGCTGTGGCTGATGGGTTACCCCAAACCGGTCTGGGTGTTGGGCAGCACCTACAACCCGATCGGCTCGGCGCTGGCCAAAAAGCAGGGCAAGGCGTTTGACGTGGAAGACCTGGCGGTGGGGTTGATCAAGTTTGACAACGGGGCCACGCTGGAGGTGGAGGCTTCCTGGGCGGTCAACATGCAGGAGAGCGAAATGATGGAGACGCGCCTCTTCGGCACGAAAGCCGGGCTGGTGCAGCGCAACCTGGACGAGACCTATAAGTTCGAGGCGGAGATATTCCTGGAGAAGAACGGCGCGCACTTCGATATGAAGCTGCACCCGCCCTTGCCGCGCGACCACTTCCGCGTATGATCATTTCGCGGCTGCATTCTCAACGACCAGCCCGCACATGGCGACCGGCGAGGAGGGGCTGCTGGTGATGGAGATTCTGGATGCGCTGTACCGGTCGGCCGAAGAAGGCGGACCGGTGCGCATCGAGGGATAAGCCCAACCCCCAACCCCCTTCCCGGGAAGGGGGCAAGAATTATATCTAAGGGCTGAGGTGGGCTCGGTTGAGCCCACTTCAGCCCTTAGAAACCCGGGTGAAGAATCGGGCGAACCGGTGCGCATCGAGTAAGATAGATTTATAAGACCCATCCCCAACCCCTTCCCGGCGGCGGGAAGGGGCAAGAAGGTTTGTTACAAGGGATGATTGCGGCGGGTGATCGCCGCAATCATCCCTTGTAGATCCCGGGTTTGGAAACAAGCAGGGCCGGTGCGCAGCGAGGGATAAGCCCAACCCCCAACCCCCTTCCCGCGAAGGGGGCAAGAATTATATCTAAGGGCTGAAGTGGGCTCGGTTGAGCCCACTTCGGCCCTTAGAAACCCGGGTGAAGAATCGGGCGAACCGGTGCGCATCGAGTCAGGCAGTTTCAAAAGACCCATCCCCAACCCCTTCCCGGCGGCGGGAAGGGGCAAGAAGGTTTGTTACAAGGGATGATTGCGGCGTGGGTTTGTTACAAGGGATGATTGGGGGGTGATCGCCGCAATCATCCCTTGTAGATCCCGGGTTTGGAAACAAGCAGGACCGGTGCGCATCGAGGGATAAGCCCAACCCCCAACCCCCTTCCCGCGAAGGGGGCAAGAATTATATCTAAGGGCTGAAGTGGGCTCGGTTGAGCCCACTTCGGCCCTTAGAAACCCGGATGAAGAATCGGGCGGGGCGACCGGTGCGCATCGAGTAAGTTAGATTCAAAAGACCCATCCCCAACCCCTTCCCGGCGGCGGGAAGGGGCAAGAAGGTTTGTTACAAGGGATGATTGCGGCGGGTGATCGCCGCAATCATCCCTTGTAGATCCCGGGTTTGGAAACAAGCAGGGCCGGTGCGCATCGAGGGATAAGCCCAACCCCCAACCCCCTTCCCGGCGGCGGGAAGGGGCAAGAGTTAAGTCAAGGGACGAATGGAACGCTATGGCGTCCCATTCGTCCCTTATCAAACCCTGTATCCGATACTCAGGCGAGTTCGCTTTTCTGGTAGGCGGCTTTGGAAAGCCAATCGGGGTTGAGGGTGACGCCCCAGCCGGGAGCCTCGGGGATCTGCACGCGGCCGTCGATCACTTCAAGAGCGGGGGTGTAGAGGTTATCCAGCTCAGGGACGGGCTCGATGGAAAACTCGATGTGCGGCCCGGCATTGGGAATGGCGCCCATCATGTGCAGGGTGAATACGGTGACCATGGCCAGATTGGCGGAGTGGGGCACGCAGATCAGCCCGGCATCGGCAGCCATGCGGGCCACGCGCAGGGCGCGGGTGAGGCCGCCAATGTAGCAAATATCGGGCTGGACGATATCCACTGCGCGCATGGCAATCATGCGGCGCCATTGAGCCAGGTCCCAATCCTGCTCACCGCCGGCGACGGGCAGCTCCAGGGCGGCAGCCACCTGGGCAGTCCACTCCAGCTCCCAGTAGGGGCAGGGCTCTTCAAAATGGCCAATATGCTGTTCCTGGAGCATTTGCCCCACACGGATGGCTCCCGCCGGGGTGTAGCAGCTGTTGCCATCCACCAGCAGGGCGGCTTCGGGGCCAATGGCGCGGCGCACGGTGGGCACCAGCGCTTCGGTGCGCCCGGGCCACTGGTCCTGGTCGTGGCCGTTGACGCTGCCGATGCGAATTTTAAAGGCGCGAAAACCGGGCTTTTCCATCAAGGCGGCCAGGCGGCGGGCCTCGTCTTCGGGGGTGATATCACGGCGCATGCTCGAACCATAGACGGGGAAGGGCCGCGGCACGCCGCCCAGCAGGGCGCAGACGCTCTTGCCTTCCAGGCGGGCGTGGAGGTCCCAAAGGGCGGTGTCCAGCCCGGCCAGGGCGCGGCAAACATACGAGCCGGGGAACTTGTATTCATCTTCGATGATCTGATCGTTGAGCTGGTCGCGCTGGAGGGGGTCGGCGCCCAGGGCGTGGGGGGCCACCTGGCGGTGCAGCACCTGGGCAGAAATATCGGCGTTGTAGGTAGAAATCTGGCCCCAGCCTTCGGCGCCATCCTCGCTGCGCACACGCACAAAAGACACCATGCGGCTGCTGAAAGTCTCTATGGATTTAATCTTCATCGCTTTCCTCCGGTTGGGACGCGGCGGGCGGATCCCAGGTGACCCGTGCCAGCCTGCGGTTGATGTTGCCGCCCAGCAAGGCCCGGATCACACGCGCATCCAGGCCCATGCCACGCAGGCGCAGTTGGACGATGCCGGGCAGCGCGGCCAACCCGGGGCCGCCGTGCACCTGCCAGGCGGAACGGTCGGCCAGGTCGGTGGCCAGGGCCAGGCTGGCCGATAGGCCGCCCTGCAGCATAAAATTGATCAGCGGCCAGAGATTGCGCTCGGGCTCGTATTTCTCGCGAAAAAAGGTGTCATATTCGAGCAGAACGCCCTCGACGGCCAGCTCGCGATGCAGACCGTAATCGGGGCGCTTGTCGATGTGGCAGAGGACCAGCTTGTGGGCGGAGAGGCCCCGCTCCACAAAAAAGCGCAGGATAGCCACGGCATCCGCGCCCTGCTCGGTGTGGACGAGCACGGCGGCGCCCGTTTGGCGGGCGGCCATGGCCGCGCCTTCGAGCAGGGCCAGGGGAGAGCGGGCCAACTCGGCCTGGCAGGCGGTTTTGATAAAACCGGCGTAGACCATATCCCCGGGCGAACCGGCGCGTGTCTCGCGCATCCCCCTGAGCAGCTCACCGGCAAACAGGTCGCAGGCAGCCTGGGGGTCGAGCCCGAAGAGCGGCTCCTGCGGAGGGTAGTAGCGGCGCAGATGAAAGCCGGTGCAGCCGATCAGGCGCACCGCAGAGGCGCGGGCCAGGCGGGCCAGCACGCGCCCGTCGCGGCCGCAGCCGCCGGGCTGGCAATCGAGGAGGGCATCGCCGCCGGCCTGGCGGAAGAAGCCGAGTTCGTTCAGCGATTCGGGGTATTGGTCCAGGCGCGGTGAGCCCGGGTCGGCGCCTTCCACCGGGCCGATCCAGACGTGGTTGTGGGCGTCGGTGATGCCCAGGTCCTCGGGGGCAAACAAGCCGGCGGCGGTGACAACGCGCGGCCATTCCAAGGGGAAGGGAATGGAAGGGGCGGGACTTTCAGGGTTCAAACGGCACCTGGGTGTGGATGGAATGAGGGACGGCGACCGCGGCGGGCAGAATAGTAAAACTGCCCGGAATCCATTTTACATGCATCCAGCCAGATTTGAAAGCAGCCACCTCAGGCGGGTCATGGGGTTCTCAAGAAATTGTCAGACAAGTCCCTCCCCTGGCCCCCCCCGAAACGGGGCGGGGAAAATAAAGATTTGAGGGTGCAGACGCCGTAAGACGGCGTCTGCACCCTCAAACTCCCTCTTTAAACTTTGTAGCCGGAGGAGAATGGTTTCAAATTTGAATTTGTCAAGTTTTCTTGAGAAAGCCATATCAGGCGGGTGCGTTTCAATTCTGGGGCGAAATTGCCCCACCTCCTGCCCTGGATGGCACTCTTCAGTCGCAGTCGGGCGGCGATTAATCTGCCTTGGGTGAACTCAGGCGCGGGGGGCGTTTTTTGGTGCGTTTCTCGGCATACATGCGCGTATCGGCCTCTGACAGCATGCTGTCGAGCACGGCGGTGCGTTCACTGGACCAGATGGATTTGCCAATGCTCACCGAGAGGACATAGGGGCGGTCGTGGGAGGCGTTAAATTCGCGCAGGTGGTCCACCAGGCGCTCATTGAGGCTGCCGGTGTCGGGCAGGGCGCTGACCACGGCCAGCACGGCAAATTCGTCGCCACCAACCCGGGCGATGATATCGGCCATGCGGTAGGTCTGGCGCAGCACGTTGGCGGCATCGATCAGCGCCTGGTCGCCCATGTTGTGCCCCAGGGTGTCGTTAATTTCTTTCATACCGTCAATATCGGCGAAAACCAGGAGCACGATCTTTAACGCGCTGGGCGAGGTGGATGTGCTGTTGGGCGAGGGTAAAAAAGCCGCGGCGGTTGTAAAGCCCGGTGAGCTCGTCCATGATGGCCAGTTTTTGGATCTCGTTGTAGAGGCGGGCGTTTTCGAGGGCCGCGGCCACCTGGTTGGCAAAGACGTTGAAGGCGGGGACGTCATTTTCGCGCAGGTCGGCGCCCCAGACCAGCAAAGCGCCAAAGGGGCGGTCTTTGACCACCATGGGCAGGTGAATGCCGGCGGTCTGGGCGGAAATGCCGATGGCGGCCAGGAGTTGGGTCAGCGCCTCCGGGGGGACATCCGGCAGGCCGCTGCTGAGCATGGGCTGGATATGGGGGTTAACGAGCGGGCGGCGGGTATCAAACATCTCGCGGGGATGGCTGACCCGGTCGCCAACATGCATCCCGGATAATTGGAAGCCCACCTGCCGCTCGGCATCCGTGAGGATGTGCTCGTCCAGCGAGGTGTAGCGCGTCCGCAGGCTGACGGTTTCCTCGTCCAGCTCGGCGATCTGCAGGAAGACGCCCAGCTTGGTCAGCTCTGCACCGACGGTTTGCATAACCTGGTGGGTGTCGTGGGTGGTCTGCAGGCCGCTGACCACCTCGCTGAGCGCGGCGATCAGCTTGTTCGAGCGTTCCAGCTCCAGGCCCTTGACGCGCTCGGCTTCTAACAGGCGGGTTTTTTCGACCATGATGGCGGCCTGATCGGCAAACAAGCTGGCCAGGCGCACCTCTTCATCGCTAAACGGCCCGGTTTTTTGATGATCGCTGAGATTAATCACCCCGGTCACCCGCCCGCCGACCTGCATGGGGATGGCCAGAACGCGGCGGAACGGACCGGATTCATAAGCCTGAGCGACCCCATCCCAGGTCTGGTAATCCTCGACAAACAAAGCCTGGCCAGTCTGGGCGGCACGGCCCGAGAGACCCTCGCCCAGGGAAAGGATAGTGCCGATATAGCTTTCCATCACCTGGTAACCAACCGCCAGGCGCAGGTGCTCGCCATCGGGTTCCATCAGGTACAACCCACCCATGGGCATATCCAGGAGATGCGCGGCGCGCTCCACGATGGAGGAAAGCACGGTCGGCAGGTCCATCTCGGCGTTAATTTCCAGGGAGGTGCGGTAGAGGGCCTGGAGTTCGTGGGCGCGGCGCTGTTGGGCGGTGTCGATGCGTTTGCGCTCGACCGCGTAGCGAATGGCGCGTTCCAACAGAGCCGGGTCGGTCTGTCCTTTGACCAGGTAATCCTGCGCGCCGGCCTGCATGGCTTGCAAGGCAAGTTCATCATCATTCACCCCGGTCATCACCAGGATGGGCAGATCGGGGGCCACCGGGCGAATGCGCTGGAGGGTCTCGATACCCTGGCTGTCGGGGAGGTTCAAATCGAGCAGCAGGGCGTGGAAAGTCTCGCCGGCCAGACGCGCCAGACCGGTGGAGAGCAGCAATTCGTGAACCAATTCAAAGCGCGCGCCGGTCTCCTGCATGGCGAGAGTTTCGGCCAGAAAATCCGCATCGGCAGGGTTATCTTCGATATTTAGGAGACGTAAGACGTTTTGATCCAATCCTTATACCTCAGTCGACCAGCTTGCACTGCCTGGACGGCAGCCGCACGGTTTCCATCCAGAATTCCTCAATTTTGAGTACCAACGCGGAAAACTGATCCAGGCCCACGGGTTTGGCCAGGTAAGCATTGGCGTTGAACTGGTAACCGCGGTCAATATCCTGCTGGGCGGTGGAACTGGTGAGAATGACCACCGGAATACAGCATAAATCGTAGTCCTTACGGATCTCACGGAGCACATCAAAACCGTTGAGCCCGGGCATATTGAGATCCAGGAGGATCAGGTCGGGGCGGGCGGCGTCGGTGTAGGGGCCGTCGCGGTGCAAATAGCGCATGGCCTCATGGCCGTCGTGAGCTGCGTTGAGCACATTCTCCTGTGCTCTTTCGCGGAAGGTCTCACGGACCAGTTCCACGTCGGCAGGGTTATCATCGATCATCAAGATCCGGATGGGTCGCATCTGCTGGTTATCCATCATCCACCTTCCTGTTGGTCGGGGATGGTGAAGAAAAACGTGGCGCCTTTGGCCGGAGCGGACTCAAACCAGATGCGCCCGCCGTGACGCTGGACAATTTTCTTACACACTGCCAGACCAATACCCGTGCCAGGGTATTCCTCGCGGCTGTGGAGCCGCTGGAAAATGACAAAAATTCGCTCCGCAAACTGCGGATCGATGCCGATGCCGTTGTCGGCGACACCAAACTGCCAGGCGTCACCGGCGCGCTGCGCCCAAATGCGCACTTGAGGGGCAGCCTCACCGCGGAACTTAATCGCGTTGCCGATCAGGTTTTGAAAGAGCTGGAGGAGCTGGGTTTCATCGGCACGGAGGGTGGGGAGATTTTCGGTTTTGACCTGCGCGCCGGTTTCATCCAGGGATACCTGCAGGTGAAGGAGGGCCTGCGTGACCACCTGGTTGCAGTTGACCGGGACGAGAGACTGGCCGCGGGTGCCCACCCGGGAATACTTGAGCAAGTCGTCGATTAACTGCTGCATGCGGTAAGCGCCGTCGACCACATAGCCCAGATATTTTTCGCCGCGCTCATCGAGAGTGCCCTGGTAGCGGCGGGCAAACAACTGGGCAAAGCTGGCCACCATGCGCAGGGGCTCCTGGAGGTCGTGTGAAGCGATATAAGCAAACTGTTCCAGGTCGTCGTTCGAGCGCAGCAGTTCCTCATTGCGGGCAGCGAGCTGCATCTCGGCGTGTTTAAGATCGGTGATATCTTCGTAGGTGCCCAGCACGCCAAAAATTTGATCTTCGATGTCGCGCAGGGGCACTTTGCTGCTGCGCAGCCACTCGGTTTTCCCCTCCCAGTTGGTCTGCAGTTCTTCAAAATTTCAACTTTTCCTCGCCGCTGTGGAGGACTTGCAAGTCGTCTGCACGGAAGAGGTCGGCTTCGGTTGTGGAGTGGAAAGCATAATCGTCTTTGCCGAGGATATCCTCCAGGGATTTCAGCCCGGCATCGTGCAAAAACAGGCGGTTGGCGCCCAGGTAGCGCAGGTCGCGGTCTTTCCAGAAGACGCGCTGGGGGATATTATCGAGGATCAACTGGAGCATTTGCCTGGACTGGAAGAGTTCTTCCTCGATTTTACGGCGGGAGGTGACATCCCGCGAGACGCCCAAGACCGCGCTGACCGAACCATCCGCCTCGCGAAGGGGCGAAAGGATGGTATTGAACCAGCGGTCGCCTTCCGGCAAATGGAACTTGCTCTCGGGGGCAAAGGGTTCGCCAGTCTTGCACACCTGCTTCACGCTGCTGTGGATCTGCAGGGCGACCACGGTGGGGAAAATTTCGGTAATGAAATGGCCAATCATTTCTTCGGCGGGGCGCTCCAACTGGGCAGCCGCGCTATGATTGAGATATTCCACCTGCCCGTCGCAGGAAAAAATGAAAACCATGTCGGGGGCGGCTTCGGCCAGGGTGCGGTAGAGGGTTTCGCTGCGGTGCAGTTCGGCGGTGCGCTCGGCCACGCGCAGTTCAAGTTCGTCGCGCCCCCGAAGCAGATCGGCCTGCATGCGGCGGGTTTCGCGCATATCGCGGGCGATGAGCGAGAGATATTCCACCCCGGCGCCGGGAGATGGATGCGCGACGATGACCAGTGAGACGGCCACCTGCTCGTCGTTGTCTCCGCAGAGCGAGGCATCCCCGGCCCAATACCCCAGGCGAACCGCGGCCGGGATGCTCTCGCGCAAAATGTACTCGGCTTCGCCGGGCGAAGCCATATCACGCAGGCTGAGGCCGCTGAGGTCTTCCAAACCCAGGCCGAGGAGCTGTCGGCCGGCCCAATTCAAGTAGACCAGGGTGCCATCTGGCCGGATGGTGGCAACCACATCCGGGGTGGATTCGATGATTTCCACCTGGCGAAGATGGAGTTCCTCGGCAGTACGGCGCGGGGTAATATCCTGAGAAATGCTGAGGATGAGGTGGGCCTGGCCATCGGGGCGCCGCGAAAAAGGCAGGCAGCGGTTTGACAGCCAGTGAAATTCACCGTCGGCATGGCGCATGCGGTATTCCATCTCGCGGGTTTCGCCATCGGCCAGGTTGACCAGGTCGAGGTAGTAGGCATTGACCTGGGCGGCATCTTCGGGGTGGAGCAGGGCGTGGAACAGGTCGACGCCGTTGACGATGGGGGTTTCGATGGAATATCCCATAAATGCGCCCAGACCGCGGTTGGAATAAACGAAGCGCTGCTCGACCAGATCGAATATGCTGATGAAATTGGTTTCGGCCTGGAGCAATTTGGAGAGGAACAAGCGGGGATCCTGGAAATCGGCGCCGCGGTGAAGGGTGTGCCCCATGTCCACGCCGGTGGCGAGGAGCCAGCCTGAAGGCTGAGCCAGGGGCTGAAAATTCCAGCGCACGCGCAGGGGGTCGGCATTGGCCTGTTCGAGAGAAGATTCCAACTCGCGGGGAGAGCCCGTCTGGCGAAGCTGGTCGAACAAACCAGCGAGCGGTTCCTGGATGAGGGCCTGCAGGGTTTTTCCGCGCAATTCATCCTGGGTGAAGCCGCTGATCCGTTCTAAATTGGCGTTGGCGCGCGTGATATGGTTATTCCGATCGACAACCGCGACCAGGAATCCGGGCGCTTCCAGAATTAGATTGCCAAGATCCAAATCCAGGCTATCGGAGCCGTTCGGTCCGCTGTTGTGCTCAGGATACGGTCCTTGCGGTGTTTTGGTGCCATCCACGTAGATTCCCTCTTCTCTTTAGCCATGCCCCCTGGTCCCTGACAAAAAGACCCATCCCTCCGGCAAATTCGCAGCAAGTTATAAAAACTATAGCAAGTAAAAAGGATTTTGTCTATAGAAAGGGGTTTACGGTCTCTTAACGAAATCCAGCGGCCTGGCCCGACCGGCGTCAGGGTTTATCAGCCGGGAGCTGGGCGCGCAGGGCGGCTATCTCCTGGGTGAGGGCATCAAGGCGGACAAGCAGCTCCTGATGGCGTTTTTCTTCGGGGACCGGCTCATGCAGGTTAAAGGAAATCGCACCGCCGGGCTCCAGGGTAGCATTATCTACCGTGTCGAGCGAGAAAATGCCCTGCTTGCGGGCGGCGGCTTGCAGCTCGGCTTCGGTGATCAATTCGCGGCGCATCATGCGCTGGTTGATTTTGCCGTGGCGAATCAGATAATCGGATTTACCCTCGACCCACTCATCCAGGGTGCGGTGGCCGTAGAGATAGCGCACCAGCAGGTAGTTGACGCCCAGGAGGGTGGCTGCGCCGATCAGGCCGCCGGTGATGGAATTGTCTTCGCCGATGACCGCGTTCTGGACGGTGTTGGACAACATCAACAGGACCACCAGGTCGAAGGGATTGAGCTGGGCCAGCTCGCGCTTGCCTGCCAGGCGCAGCCCAATAATCAAGAAAATATAGACGATAATGGGGCGCAAGATTTTTTCCAGCACCGGCAGGGAGAGCACAAACATATGGGTGAGCCATTGAAAATCCATACAACCCTCCGTTGATCCTAAAGAAGACGTGCCTTTATTTTACGCCTATCCGAGGGGCTTGATTCGACTACGGATTGGATAAAGTCGACCCCGCCCCTATTCCATAGGCGCGAACTTAAGGCCATTGCCAATAAACCCCTCTCACCCCCGACCCCCTCGCTCCCCGAAGCGGGAAGCGAAGGGGCCAAAACTATATTTTTTGTGGTTTGCTGGCGACAAAGTCGTCAGCAAACCACAGCTTTTTTTGTCGGGGTGGGCTGTGCATCATTTGGGGCTACAATTAGGCCAACCCCACACCCACGCGAGGCCCCGATGAACACTCACCCTTCCCGCCGGCGCTGGATCAACGCCATTTTGCTGCTGGCCATCCTGGGCGCGGCGCTCTATACCGAGAACCGCCTGGCGGTGCAGCCGGCCTGGCCGCCCACCCGCAGCGGCGACCCGCAGCCGCAGCGTCCCCAACCCGGCGACACGCCATTCGCCACCCAGCCGCTGGCAGCCAGCTTCGCCGAGCGCCGGCAGATGTACCTGGATTATGTTTCCGGGCTGCCCACCTCCAGCGAGCGCGGCGGCATTTTTACCGACCTGGCCAAACTGGAAAACGGAGGCAGGAGCATCTCGGCTGAGGCTCTGGACGCAGCGCTGGCCTTTGTGGACGCGCGCGAAGATACCGCGGACTTCAGCATGGCGGGGTTGATCCGCCTGTATTACAAACAGGCAGGCGGCGACGTATTGAGCGCCGAGCAGCAAGAACGGCTCAAACAGACGATCCTCAACTTCAAATACTGGCTGGATGAGCCCAACCCGACCTTTATGGAGCTGTGGACCGAAAACCACCAGATTCTGGCCTTCAGTTCAGAATACCTGGCGGGGCAGGCCTTTCCGGATGAAATTTTCCCTAACAACGGGCAGAGCGGGGCATGGCATATGCAGCACGGGCGCGAGAAGCTGCTGCGTTGGATCGACTTCCGCGCCCGTACCGGTATGGCCGAATGGGATTCGGTGCCCTATTACGATATGGACTTTGCGGCGCTGCTCAACCTGGTGGAATTTGCCGGGGAAGAGGATGTGGCGCTCAAGGCGCGCATGATGGCCGACGTGCTCTTTTTTGATATGGCAGTGGACTCATTCTACGGGCAGTACGCCACCTCGCACGGGCGCTCGGCCGCCAGCCACATCAAGAGCGCGGCGGGCGACAGCCTGGTGACCATGCAGGCGATCTCCTGGGGCTACGGGCGTTTTCAAGGCACGGACATGGCCTCGGTGGCGCTGGCGACCAGCCCGCATTACCAGGTGCCCGAAGTGATCCAGGCCATCGCCCAGGATCACCCGGACGAGATGACCAACTTTGAACGCCAGTCGATCCCGGTGAGCGACCAGAGCGCCCAAGAATATGGGCTGAGCTTCAGCGACACGCAGGACGTGGAGATCTGGTGGGGAATGGGCGCCTTCACCCACCCCAAGGTGATCAACCTGACCACCGCCACCGCCGACAGTTGGGGGCTGTGGCATTACCCGGATTTCGCCGATCTGAAAGACCTGGCCCAGGTGCTGCAGAAGCTCCACCTGCTGGGGGCAGCCTCACAACTGCTCAACCCCGACCCCAACGGCACGGTGACATCCGAGGTGAACAAGGTCACTTTCCGCACCCCCGATTACCAGCTTTCAAACGCGCAGGATTACCGCAAGGGTGAAAAGGGCTACCAGCAGCACATCTGGCAGGCTACCCTGGGACCTTACGCGGTGGTATTTGCCACCAACCCGGATTCACTGCGCGAGGATGACAGCCAGCGGCCGAGTTATTGGGCTTCGAACGGGCGCCTGCCGCGCAGCGCACAGTACCGCAATGTGCTGATCAGCCTGTGGAATATCGACCGGCACCCCAGCCCAAGCATCCTCGAGGCGCGCCACTACGGCTTCACCCACGCGTATTTCCCCAAATGGGCCTTTGACGAGGTGGTTGAGGCCCCGGCGGCGGGCGGCGGCGGCTGGATCTTTGGACGCAAAGGCGAGGGCTACGTGGCGCTGTATTCAGACCAGCCCTATCGCTGGCAAACCGAAGGCCCCGACGCGGGGCAGGAGGTGATTGCCCTGGGGCTGCAGAACGTGTGGATCTGCCAGATGGGGCGCACGGCCACGGATGGGGCTTTCGCCGAGTTTGTCGAGAAGGTGAGCCAGGCAGCCCTGGACGTGCGCGGGCTGACGGTTAATTATGACGCCCCGGGGGTGGGACAGGTGCAGTTTGGCTGGAACCAGAGCCTGTTGGTGGACGGGCGTAAATCGCCGCTGCGCGGATACGCGCGCTTCAACGATCCCTACGCCACGGCGCCTTACGGCAGCGGCACGTATCGCTTTGCGCTGGGCGAGCAGAGCCTGGAGCTGGATTTCATCAACGGGACAATCAGCGAAAAATGAGCATTACGGGTAAAACCGGCCGGCTCGATCAATAATCGGGCGGGCTCTGCCAGAGTTCGATGCGCCGGCCTTCGGGGTCGCGGATCCAGGCGAAGCGCCCGTGGGGATTGTCGACGATCTCCATCTCGATGGGCACGCCTTCGGCGCGCAGGGCATCCATGACCGCCTGCAGGTCTTCGACGCGGTAGTTGAGCATAAACTGCTGGGCGGCATCGCCGAGGTAATCGCTATCTTCGGCCTGGACGGCCCATACTGTGGCGCCGGTGCGCCCGGCATCCGCCAGCTCGCGCCAGCGAAAAATCGAAACGTCCCCTTCGGGCTCAATGGCTAAACCCAGGTGGCGGGCATACCACTGAGCGGTGGTTTGCGGATCTTTAGAACGGAAGAAAACGCCGCCGATCCCGGTAACACGCTGGTTCATATCGACCTCCGATCACCGACCTATACGCCGGCCGGATTGCCGGCGGCTTTGAGCGCGGTCTACATCCTCTCAAGGGGCACAAAGACATCCAAGACCAGACCTCGCAGGGTCATTATGGCATACAAGTATACCCTTGCAGAGGATATTTCCAACAATAAAATCATTGACAATTTCTATCGTTTTACTAATAATAATACTATCTGGCCAATTTTTCGCGGATGGAGAGGAGCGGTGTTGGATGGCTGAACAGGTGCATTTAAAAGCGGTGGACGCAGTGGATGTGACGATTCTGGATGATAACTTTATCGATCTCTTGCTTCCCAGCCAGGAATTTGTGAAGCGCGCTCCCCTGCATCCTAACTGGTCGGAACGCGAGCAGTTGGTGGCTGAACATGGCTATTCGCTGCTGGTCACCGTGCACACCGAGGGCAAGAGCGAAACCGTGCTGTATGACGCCGGGTTGGGCAAGCACACGGTGGCCCACAACATGGAGGTGCTGGGCATGGCGGTGAAGGACCTGCGCGCGGTGGTGCTCTCGCACGGACACGCCGACCACCACGGCGGGTTGGAAGGGCTGTTTCAGCGGGTGGGGCGGCGAGGGATGCCGCTGGTGCTGCACCCGGACGCCTGGCGGGTGCGCAAAGTGGTTTTTCCCACAGGCCACGAGATTGCCATGCCGCCGCCCAGCCACCAGGACCTGGATCGCGAAGGGTGGGAGATCATCGAGGAGCGCCGCCCATCCATTTTGTTGGATGGCTATCTGCTGGTGACGGGCGAGGTCGAACGGATCACCGCTTTCGAGAAGGGCTTTCCGCTGCAGCACGCCCACATCCATGGGGAGTGGGAACCCGACACCTGGATCTGGGACGACCAGGCCGTGGTCTGCCTGGTGAAGGGCAAGGGGCTGGTGGTGCTGTCAAGCTGCAGCCACGCCGGAGCGATAAATGTCATTCGCCACGCCCTCAATCTGACCGGGGCAGAACGCGTGCTGGCATTTATCGGGGGGATGCACCTGACCGGCGGATTGTTCGAGGCGATCATCCCGCGCACCATCCAGGAATTGACCGCAATTTACCCGGAGATCATCGTGCCGGGGCACTGCACCGGCTGGCGGGCCACGATGGAAATTGCCCGCCAACTGCCTGAGGCATTTATCCAATCCAGCGTGGGGACGACCCTGCACCTGGCATGAGGCCGGCGGCCGTGGGCTGAGAGAAAGATCACTTGATGCCATAGGCCCGGTTGACCGCATCGGGGAATGCGTCAATACGGTAGACCTGTGCATTCTGGCTGGTGAAAACCAATGTGATCGTATCCAGATTGTAAAAAGTAAGATCCGGTCCATTTTTATGAATAACACTCTCGACGGTATCGCCGTATTGGGGGTAAATGATGACGTATGCGCGGTAAGAAGGTCGGGATTTTACCGCGCGGATATTGCGAATTGGGATGCCCACATAACGCGCAAAATACCAATAGGGGGCATCGGCCATGCTGGAGGGTACGATGACGTCATCGGGGGCAATTTGGTCTTTTTAAATAGCGCGCAATGATTTCGACTTCTCTACCTGGATATGGCTGACCGGCTTTTGGTGAAATTTGCCAGCCGTTCCAAAGGCTGCCGCCAAGAATCATAAGCACAACCACGCCCAACAAAGCAGTACGGAATGCAGGCGCGGAGAGAGGGCGCGCCAGCCACTGGAATAATCCTACAAATCCGGCCGCACTAAAGATCAAGCAAAGAGGAAGCAGCCAAAGCCAGATGCGCGGCATCGAATTGGGCCGCTGCACCAGAAGGATCAATGAAAGGAACAGCAACACAGCTGCCTGAAGCGGGACGCGTACTTTTGAGACGGCACGGTGCACGAATAGGGAAATAAATAGGCCGGCAATCAGGATGGTCTCGATGAAAGGCGGGGTACGGAAACGCCAGTTATTTAAAAGGTCATTAAGCCTGGCTGGAAAACTGGCCAAGAAAACGCTCAAACTGAGGGAATTTACCACGGTTGCGCCGTTAAAGAAATTGAGGACGCCGTTTTTGAGAAAGATCGGCAAATAGCAGAGAATAGTAAACAGCCCGGCGATAAAGGAAGCGGTAATTATATATTTGAGCCAGTTGCGCAGGCTGGGATATTCAGATCCCAGATCGCCCAGAAGGACCCTCATCACAAGCCAGGTGAGCAAGATGCCAAACGGATAAAGCATGATCGGCAAGGTATAAAAGCCCAACGTGATGAAAACAATCAAGAGAATCCAGGCAAATAGGTTGCGATGGCGAATGAGATAAAAGCCGAGGGTAAGGACGAGAATGGTAAAAAGCGAGACAAGGATATAACCGCGAGCGGTGACAGAGTAATAAATGAGAATGGGGGCGGCGGCAACCAGACTGGCGGCGATCAGCGCCACAGAGATGCCATAGATGCGCTTCGCGAGCAGGTAGGCAACCGGAATCAAGGCCAGGCCGGCCAGTAAAACAGGCATGCGGATGGCCCAGGGCGCTGCGCCAAACAACAAGAATGAAACACGCATCAAAATAGTGTGGAAAACGTGGTTATTCGGGACGTGGTAGTCGCTAATGACCTGTTGAAAGGAATGCTGGGCAAATTCAGTGAACGAATAGGCTTCGTCGTAATCAATCGGCTGGTTAATAAAGAACAGGCGGCCCGCCAAAGCGGCTGAACAGATGACCAGCAGCACGGCCAATTCCCACCCACGGGGCAAATAGGGGTTGAGGTCAGCCCAAAACAAGCCAAAATCCTGTTTAAGTTGGCCGAGCATGCGGATGAGCCAATTTATGGCTTTAGCTATAGAAATGAAGGTGGCGCGGCGGTAAATGAGGGCAACCCCGGCAGCAGCAAGCAAGATAAAGCCCAAGAACAATGCCGGCCAGCGAACTGCCTCGTAGCGGGCCAGGGTAAAGGATTCAAGATTGCCATCTTTGGAGAGGGCATCCCCAAGAGGTTTGAGCCGGCGAAATGCGAACAAGAAGGGGACAAAAAGCGACAGGCCAAGGGTAAAGCCAAAAAATTCAAAGGCAAACCAGGCTGCCTTGACAATTATCTTCAATTTTAAGCTCCGGAAAAGGCAATCTGCAAAGCATGTTGGTTTTACCACAAAATTAGGTTGACAGCAGATTATGGCTGTCTTTATGCAGATCGAATCGCAAGGTCACCTGCCAGGTGAATTCCTTGCCCTTGACAGATCCGGCAAGGCGTCATATAGTAAATGCCTGTTTACCATATGAGCGAATCAAGCCAACTACACGATGTTTTATTAGCCTGGACGACGGTGTTTATGCGCCGGTCGATGCATGATTTCATGCGTTTTGCCCGCCGGGCGGGGCTCTCGATGGCGCAGATGAACGTGCTGATCCACATCTATTACCGCGGAGCCTGCGAGATCCACGGGCTGCTGGGGCTGTTGGAGGTTTCGAAGGCGGCGGCCGGGCAACTGGTGGAGCGCATGGAGCAGCAGGACCTGGTGGAACGCAGCCGGGCGCCTCACGACCGGCGCGCCCGGCTGGTGAGCCTGACCCCGCGGGGCCGCGAGCTGGTGGAAGCCAGCATCGGCGCCCGGCAGGCCTGGTTGGATGAGCTGGTGGCGGCCCTGCCTGAAGAAGGCAAGACGGAGATCAGCCAGTCGCTGGCGTGCATGGTTGAAGTGGCTGAAAAGCTGGACATTTTAGCGGAGGAGTAGGTTTTGAAGCGGTCTCAGAACACATCCATGATGATTTTGTTCGGCGCGCTGGTGACGGTGATGCTGGGTTTTGGCATCATCATCCCGCTTTTACCGTTTTATATCACCCATTTCGGGGCCAGCGGGAGCGCCCTGGGTGTGCTGATGGCGATCTATTCGATCATGCAGTTTATCTTTGCGCCTTTCTGGGGACGGCTCTCGGACCGGGTGGGGCGCAAACCGGTGCTGCTGGTTGGAGTGACCGGCTACGCGCTGGCCTTTGGGATGATGGCTTTCGCTCAAAATTTGGGCACGCTCATCCTGGCCCGCGCGCTGGCGGGCGTGCTTTCCTCGGCGACCCTGCCCACGGCCATGGCCTATATCGCCGACATCACCGAGGCGAAAGACCGCTCGCGCGGGGTGGGCCTGATGGGCGCGGCGATGGGGTTGGGTATGATTTTTGGCCCGATGCTGGGCGGGCTGCTGAGCGGCGTACATCCTACCCTGCCGCCGGCTCTCCAGGCGATGCTGCAGACTACCAGCGACCCTGAGACGGGCAAATTGATCAACCTGTCGCTGCCGTTTCTGTTCAGCGGGGTGCTGGCGCTGCTGGCCCTGCCGGTGATCCAACTGCTGCTGCCCGAATCACGCAGCGCCGCGCAGCGCAGCGTGGGCACCAGCCAACCGGGCGGATCGCGAGCCGGGCAACTGCTGGGAGCGCTGCGCAGTTCCACCGGCTTTTTGTTTTTGATGGCTTTTTTGCTGGCTTTCGCCCTGGCCAACATTGAAGGTGTGCTGGGTTTGTACGGTAAGGACCAGTTCCACATGGGGCCGGCCGACATCGGGCTGCTGATGGGAGCGATGGGCGTGCTGGGGGTGCTCCAGCAAGGGGTGATGATTGGCCCGCTGACCCGGCGCTTCGGCGAGGCGGGCGTGCTCAAAGGCGGGCTGCTGATCAGCATGCTGGGTTTCATCGCTCTGGCGGTGCTGCGCTTCAAATGGGGGATGGTGGGGTCGCTGCTGGTGTTCAACCTGGGCAGCACGCTGCTCAACCCGAGCGTCACCTCGCTGATCTCGCAGCACAGCCGGCCCGAGGAACAGGGCACTGCTATGGGGGTTAACAACTCATTCCAATCGCTGGGGCGCAGCGTAGGGCCGCTGTGGGCAGGCTTTGCCTACGATCTCTACCCTACATTATCTTTTTGGACGGGGGCAGTGCTGCAGCTGGCGGCCCTAGCCTTTGCCCTGCGCATGCTGGCCGGCGCGGGCGAAACCAGGGGCTCGGCGGCAGTCGAAGAAACCGCGCCGGTCGAGATCGGCCAGTGAGCCGGAGCGGGACCAGGTTTGCTCAATTCTTGAAGGGAGAACAATGGCGATCCTCTGGCAAATTTTTCTATTGTTTACGCGGGTAGCGTTGTTTTCCTGGGGAGGCGGGCCTGCATCGTTGGCGTTGATGCAGCGCGAGTCCATCAGCGTGGGCTGGGTGACCGCGGATGAATTCGCCGATGGGGTGGCGGTGGGCAACGCACTGCCTGGCCCTACGGCGGCGAAAGTCTCGGCATATATCGGTTTTAAGGAAGCCGGGGTATGGGGCGCCATCGCGGCGGCGGCGGGTACGGTGCTGCCGACCACGCTCTTGATGCTGGTGGTGGTGATCGTGTTTTTTCGGATTAAGGACAGCCAGGCGGTGAAATCGATGCTGACCGCGGTGCGCCCGGTGGTGGTCGGGCTGCTGATCTGGACGGCCTTCGACATGACCCGCTCGGTTTTTGAGGTGAGCAAAGTGGGGTGGGGCGCGGCGCTCTCGCAAAACCTGGATAAGGCCGGCATCGCGCTGGTGGCCTTCGGCATCCTGACCTTTACCACGATCAATCCGGTCTTTGTCATTCTGGGGGCCGCGATCCTGGGGCTGCTGGTCTATCGCTAGCAGCAAATTACAAATGCCAACGCTGAAGATGAAAGGCACAGGGGCTTTTCACCTGCAGGCAATACTTTCCGCGCCAACCTGCCCATACAGGGCAGGGATGCAGCCTGACGCACGGCGCGGGCTATCTTCGATGACGAAAAGGTGAGTTATGGGTAAATTGGAACAAAAAGTGGCCGTGGTGACCGGCTCGAGCCGCGGGTTGGGGCTGGCAATTGCGCGCGCGTATGCGCGCGAAGGGGCGGCGGTGGTGATTTCATCGCGCAGCGCGGGGGCGGCGGAAGCGGCAGCGGCAGAGCTGCGCGCCCAGGGCTCCCGTGCGGCGGCCATTGGCTGCGACGTGGCGGAGCGCGAGCAGGTGGAGGCGCTGGCCGAATTTGCGGTGAGCAGCTTCGGGCGGCTGGATATCTGGGTAAACAACGCCGCGCTTTCTTCGACGTATGGGCCAACGGCGGCGATTGACCCGGAGGAGTTCGAGCGGGTGACGCGCGCCAATATCTTCGGCACCTACTACGGCTCGCGGGCCGCGCTGGAGCGCTTCTTGCCACAGGGCTCGGGCAAGTTGATCAACATGGGCGGGCGGGGTTCGAAGCGCCCGGCGCCGCTGCAAAACGCCTACGGCTCGAGTAAAATCTGGATCCGCTGGTTTACCCAGGCGCTGGCGGAGGAGACCAAAGGCAGCGGGGTGGAGGTGCATCTGCTCAACCCGGGGTTGATGTTTACCGACCTGGTGGGCGATGTGAAGGCGATCGCGGGCTTTGAAGAAAAGATGAAGCCGTTCGTCACCGTGCTGCGCATGTGGGGAAAACCGCCCGAAGTGGCGGCGGAAAAAGCGGTCTGGCTGGCATCGGCGGCCACGGACGGGCGCAGCGGGTTGACCCCGGATATTTTGAACCAGGGCGTGGTGATCGGCGGGGCGCTGCGCGAGGGCTTGCGGCGGCTGTTGGGCCGGCCGGGGCGGGCCATCGATCTGCACATCACCAGCATCCCGCCGCACCCAGGCAAATGAAGGGCGCTGCGCCAGGCATCTCCAGGCGTGCTGCGCTTGAAAGCAGGTATCATTAACCCATGGAATACGAGGTCGACTTTATCACCGCCGTCTACGGCGGCGAGACGCTCGGCAGGCTGCCGGATGGGCGCGCCGTGTTTGTGCCTTTTGTGCTGCCCGGCGAGCGGGCGCGGGTGCGCCTGGTGGAAGATAAGCGCGGTTACGCCCGCGGGGCGCTGGTGGAACTGCTGCGGGCCAGCCCGGAGCGCATCAGCCCGCGCTGCGCGCATTTTGCCGCCTGCGGCGGCTGCCACTATCAGCAGATCGACTACCCGCGGCAGGTAGAGGTGAAGAGCGGGGTGCTGCGCGACCAGTTCGTGCGCATCGCCGGGGTGCCCGAACCGCCACTGCGGGCCATGGTGCCCTCGCCGCAGGCCTGGAACTACCGCAATTCGCTGCAGTTCCACCTCAACGCGCAGGGCCGGCTGGGCTTTCTGGCGGCGGACGGCAGCGGGGTGATGGCGGTGGAGGAGTGCCACCTGCCTGAAAGCGAGCTGGCCGGGCTGTGGCCGCAGCTGGATTTCGAACCGCTGCCCGGGTTAAACCGTATCGCGCTGCGCCAGGGAGTCGACGGCGACGCCCTGCTGGTGCTGGAAGGCGACGGAGCGCAGGCCCCGGAGCTGAGCGTGGAGGAACTGCCCGTCTCGGTGGTGCACCTGGGGCCGGCCGGCGCGCTGGTGCTGGCCGGCGAAGACGGCCTGCTGATGGAAGTGCTCGGGCGGCCGTTCCGCGTTTCGGCCGGCTCCTTTTTCCAGGTGAACACGGCCATGGCCGAAAAGATGGTCAGCCACCTGCTGGAGACGCTGGCCCCCGGGCCGGACGCCAGGCTGCTGGACCTGTACTGCGGGGTGGGGCTATTCAGCGCCTTCTTCGCCGGGCGCTGCGCGCAGGTGTGCGGGGTGGAGGCCTCGAGCGCGGCCTGCGCCGATTTTGCCGCCAACCTGGACGAGTTCGATAACGTCAGCCT
The DNA here is from genome assembly GCA_963752685.1 of uncultured Chloroflexia bacterium. Taxonomy (GTDB): domain Bacteria; phylum Chloroflexota; class Anaerolineae; order Anaerolineales; family Anaerolineaceae; genus Anaerolinea. The sequence continues at coordinate 358,520 of CAVVZR010000005.1, forward strand.
GTACGAGGGGGAGGCCGGCCAGGTGCTGCCGGGGCTCGACCAGCCGTTCGACGTAGCCCTGGTGGACCCGCCGCGGGCCGGGCTGGAACGACCGGCGCTGGATGCGCTGCTGCGCATGGCTCCCGAGACGCTGGCTTATATCTCCTGCGACCCGGCCACCCTGGCGCGAGATGCCAAACGCCTGCTGGCGGGCGGATACCGCCTGGAGCAGGTCACCCCCTTCGATCTATTCCCCCAGACTTATCACATCGAGAGCATTTCGATTTTCAAACACGACTGAGGAGGGGAATGTTGGGTTTCGCTGGCGGTAGGGTGGGTGGAGGGGCGAAGGACTATAAATCAACCCATTCATGGACGCCCCGGAACCCAACATCCGGTGAGATCGTTGGGTTTCGCATGGCGGCAGGGTGGTCAAGGTCTCGGGTGGACCGCTCCACCCAACCTACGACTGAAATCCTGTGGTAGGTTGGGTGGAGGGGCGAAGGATTATAAACCCAACCGATTCATTGACGCCCCGAAACCCAACATCCGGTGGGATCGTTGGGTTTCGCATGGCGGCAGGATGGTCAAGGTCTCGGGTGGACCGCTCCACCCAACCTACGGCTGAAGGCCAGCCAGTGGTTCAGGCTTGAAATTCATCCTCGTCCATCATCTGCAGGAAAACGGCTAACACTTCGGGATCGAAGTGCTTGCCGCTCTCCTCGCGAAGATAGGCCAGCACTTTCTCCTGCGGCCAGGCCTCGCGGTAGGGGCGGTCGTAGCTGAGCGCATCCCACACATCGATGACGGCGAAAACGCGGGCGGCCAGCGGGATCTGGCGGCCCTGCAGGCGGTCGGGGTAGCCTGTGCCGTCCCATTTCTCGTGATGCCAGCGGGGGATATCCAGGGCGCGTTTGAGGAAGGGGATGGCGGACAGCATGGACAGGCCCAACTCGACGTGCGAGCGCATTTGGACCCACTCATCGGCGCTGAGCGGGCCGGGCTTCAACAGGATGCTGTCGGGGATGCCCATTTTTCCAATATCGTGGAGCTGCGAACCGCGCTGGATGTGCACCAGGTCTTCTTCGGCGGCGCCCAGGCGGCGCGCCAGGCGCACGGTCATCTGGGTGACGCGCTGCGAATGACCCTCTGTCTCGCGGTCTTTCAACTCGAGGGCGCGGCCCCAACCCTCAATGGTGGCGTCGTAGGCCAGGGTCAATTCGATGTTGGAGTGCTGCAAGTCTTCGAAGAGCTGGTTATTGTCCAGGGCGATGGCCGTCTCGGTGGCCAGGGTTTCGAGCAGCTCGCGCCATTCATTGGACGCCTGGAGCGGGAGGCGGGAGAATACCTCCAGCAAGCCCTTCAATTGGCCTTTGGCGATCAGGGGCACGGCCGCGTAGAAAACAAATTTCTCGGCCTGGGCCATCTTTACGCGTTTGAAATTGGGTTCAGCGGCCAGCTGCGGGATGACCACCGTTTTGCGCTCCAGGGCTGCCGTGCCGGAGAGGCCTTCACCCAGGCGCTGGCGAGACTGCTCGATCAGGCCGGTCTGGAAGCCGCGTCCGGCGGTATATTCCAGGTTCTGGGTGACGCGGTTGTAGCGCAGCACGTCCATGGCATCCACCCCCAGCAGGCTGGCGCCCTGTTCGAGGATGATGCGGGTGGTGAGACGCGCATCCAGGCTGCTGCTGATGGCAATATCGATGGAATGCAGGGCGAGAATGGTGCGCAGGCGCTGGGCAATCTGCTCATTGAGCGAGCTGCGCATGATGGCGTTGCTGGCGACATCCACGATGGCGGCCAGCAGACCGGTATCTTCTTCGGTAAATTCACGGGCCGGGCGGCCATCGGCGGGGGCGCGCAAGCCCAACCACAAGGCGCCGGAAAACTGGCCCTGGATGTGCAGCGGGGCAGCGGCCAGGCTGGAGCAGGCCGCGAACATATCCAGGGCAAAGAGCGGGCTGCTCTGCGGACGGAGGGCGAGCGGGCTGCGCGCCGAGCGCAGGGCTGCCAGACGGGGATCGCCGTTTTCAAGACGCAGGCCGCTGAGCGTCGACCAACCGCCGCGGGCCAGGTCCACCTGGGCCAGGCCGGTTTCTTCGTCATCATAGAAGAAGAGGGCGCTGTCGGCGCCAATCGAGCGCTGCAACTGGTCGAGGATGATGGGGATCATCTCGGCGCGGCTGCCGGCTTCACGCAGGGTCGAACTGGTCTCGGCGAGAGCCTCCAATTCGCGCAGGCGGCGTCTGCGCTCACTGATGTCCATCAGCGAGCCTTCTAAGATGGGCTGGCCGTCCTGGTTGACCGAGCGCGCATTGATGCTCAACGACGCCCAGAACTGGCTGCCGTCGCGGCGACGCAGGCGGGTTTCAAAACCTGCTACGGCGCCGGTCTGGTTCAAACCTTCCAGCAAATGGTCATAATCTTCCGGGTTTGCGAAAATAAACAGGCGAATTTCCGGCTGACCGTAGAGCAGTTCATCGATGTTGGCGTAGCCCAGCAAATGGGCGAGAGCGGGGTTGCCCGAAAGCAAATCGCCACCGGAGGTGATTTGAAACAGGCCTTCAATGGAATTTTCGAAGATCGAGCGGTATTTGCGCTCGGCCTGCCGCACCTCTTCATACAACAAGGCATTTTCCATGGCCACCGCGGCCACCTGGGCTACCTGGACGAGGACGGCCGCATCGCTGTCGTCAAAGGCGCCCTCGTACTTATCGGCCAGCTGGATGGTGCCCAATTTCGTTCCACCACGATTAAGAATGGGGGCCTGGATCAACTGGTCCTGGGTGAGCAGGAGGAGCTGATTATCCTGGTTGGCCAGGGTGTACATACCGCGCTCCTCGGCGATCATTTCGAGATCGCTATAGGCGGTGTACTTCTCGGACCGGGAAACGGCCTGGATGGAAGGGAGCTGGCCGCCGGAGCTCTCCTGGGTGGTGATGGCCAGGTGGGCGCCGATGATCTCGCGCGCCCGCACGGTGGCCAGCATTGAAATTTCCTGGGCGGTTTGCAGCTTGTTAATCTGTAAGGAAATCTCGGCCAGCATCTTCTGGCGCGCGGCGTAGGTGTTGATCTGCTCTTCGGCGCGGGCGCGGTCGGTGATGTCGCTGATCACCAGCACCACCAGGGGCTGGTTTTCGAGGGAAACGGCGGCGACAGAGGCCTCGGCCGGGAATTCCGCGCCGCCTTTGCGCAGCGCATGCAGCAAGACCCGCTCGGTGGGCTGGTTATCGGGGTCAGGCTGGTCCAGGCGGGCAAAGAGCCCGCCGGCCAGATGGGCAGGGATGAGGCGTTCGATGGATTGGCCGATGATCTCGGCGGCGGTGTAGCCGAAGACATGCTCGGCCCAACGATTGAAGAGCAAGACACGGCGCGAGCCGTCGAGGGCAATGATGCAGTCCACGGCGATATTGAGAATAGCCGAAAGCCGCTTTTCGGCGGTCTGGCGGGCCAACTCGGCGAAATAGCGGCGGGTGATGGTCTCGTGGGTGATGACCGCCCCGCCCAGCGCAGCGCCCAAGGGGGTCACGCGCATCAGGAACCAGCGTTTTTCGCGGGGGCTGTGGCAAGGATATTCCAGTTCGAAGGAGCCGCGTTTGCCAGCCAACACGGCCTGGATGCCCACCAGGGCGGCATGGGCATAGGGATAATCTTCACCACCGCGCACGGAGCGGCACACCTCGAGGTAATTCACGCCGACCCCCACGCTGCCCGGGTCATGGATGCCATTCTGCAGGGCAAAATGATCCCAACCCCGGTTGGTGGAGGTGATCTGGCCCTGGGCATCGATGACGGCGATGTGGGCAGGGAGAGCATTGAGAATGGCTTCCTGATGACCGCCGGGAGCGCTCAAGATGGGCTGGTTATGCTCCAGCCCGGTGAGATCTTCGACCAATTCCAGCACACACCGGGGGGATTGAGCCGATTGGGGGATCAGCGACAGCCAGGATTTGATGGCTACCGGCGAACCGTCTTTGCGCAAGCCACGGAGATGGGGGCTGAACTGCGGGCGGCCTTGCAGGGCTTGAGCCAGCCGCCGGTTGAAGAATTCACGCTGATCGGGGGTAAGGTGGGGAGGCGCGCGGCCGATCACCTCCTCGGCCGTCCAGCCAAAGATGGCCTGGCTGACCTCATTCCAGGCCAGCACGCGCCCTTCCTCGTCAAAGGTAATGATCCCCAGGGACGGTTGAGAAAGGGAATTTAAGACCCCCGCATCCAGCGAGTTATGCATTAACGAAAACTCCAAACTCTATTAAGGCCAGGAATAAGGCTGCCGGGCCGCAGCTTGCAGATCCATAAGGTTATCTTAAGGGATTCCCCCTACTTGCGCAAGGTACGCGCAAGCCAATAACCGCCACCTGACAGAAGTGTAGACTCCTATCCGCGGCGCTTGGGGAGCATCAAGGCGAAGGGCAGGCTGGCGAACATGACCACGGCGGCGATGTAGAAGGTGGTGCGCAGGCCCAACCAGTCGGCCAAAGCACCGGCCGCCACCACCGCCAGCGAGCTGATCACAAAATTGATTGCCATGAAGATGCCGTTGGCCAGGGCGCGGCTGTTGACCGAGCGCTCCTGGACCACGGCCATGAGCACCGGGGTGGTGGAAAGCAGGCTGAAACCGATGACCAGCAGCACGGGCACGCGCAGCCAGCCCTGCGCACCAGGAAAGAGCAAGGCGGCCAGGGGCGCCACCAGCGACATGGCTACCATCACGTTGCGGCGGCCCAGGCGGTCGCTCAACGAGCCGCCGAGCAGCGCGCCCACCACCCCGGCAGCCTCCATGACCGAAAGAGAGGCGCCGGCCAGCCAGAGCGCCGAGCCCTGTTCGGTGAGAAAGGTGGGCAGGAAGGCGGTGGTCATCGAGACGAGCAGGGCGCGGAAGGCGATCAGGCCGGTGACGGCGGTCAGCACCGGGCGGATTTGGGCTACCGCCGTACGCCACTGGGGGTTGTCGGCGGCCGGGGGGCGATAATCGGGGACATTGCGCAGGCGCAGGAAGAGCAGCAGCGAGGCGGCTATGCCACCGATCATGAGCACGGGCAGGCCGCGCGGGGTCAGCAGGGTGACTGCGCCGGTGACGATGATCGGCCCGATGGTGCGGCCGATCTCGCCGCCCACCATCCAGAAGCTCATCCCGCGGCCCAGGTTGCGGCCGGAGAGTTTTCCGCCGATGACCGGGCCAATGGAATGCAGCCCGGCCGAGGCGCAGCCCGCCACGACCAGCAGCAAAGCCAGGAGGCCGTAATTGGGGGCGATACCCACCAGGCTGAGCATGGCGGCGGTCACGGCAGGGCCAAGGATCACCAAAATGCGCAGGTCCACCCGGTCGGCCAGGCGCCCGATGAGCGGCTGGAGCAGGGAGGGGCCCTGGACAAAGACGGTCAGCAGCCCGGCCAGAGATTTGGTAAGGGACAGGTTGGTGATGATCACCGGGAGGAGCGAGGAGAGAAAGGCGGTGTAGGTGTCGTGGACGGCATGCGCGGATGAAACTGTAATCACCGCGCCGGCCTGGAAACGATCCGGGTCCACCGCCGGCTGGGCATGGTCGCGGGCGGCAACCGCCGCCGGGGCAATATCGGGAGGAGTCATGCGGCGATTATAACAGGCGCGGCGGGAAGGTGCGAATCAGGCGAAAGTGGGCAGGGTAAAGCGCCCGTCTTTGCCGGGAGGGAAGGCTGCGGCGGCATCCACGGCGGAGAGGTTGAGCGGGCCGTAAATATGCGGGAAGCGGGTTTCGCCGCCTTCCAGGTTCTCATAGCGCAGTTCGGCGGCCAGTTTTTGCGGATCGATGCGCAGGAGAACCAGCCCCGCCTGGCCGGCATAGTAGCGCTCGGCGGTGGCCAGCACCTGCCCGGCGGTGGAGCAGTGGATGAACCCTTCGGCGGCCAGCGAATCGGCGGCGTACTGCCCGGCGGTCAGGGCAGCCTGCCAGGTGCTCTCGGCAGTGATATGGTAGATGAAGGACATGCACACCTCGAAGAAGATTTTAAACGCATCAAAACGGCGCGTCTGCCGTTTTTATGCGCGGCTTAAGCCAGGGGCTCACTTGAGGATAATTTCTCCCCAGGTGGTGGGGTTGGCCAGGTTGCGCCCGGCCGCGCTGGAGACCATGCTCTGCTGCACGGCCTCCCCGTTCAGGTCGTCGTCGGAGACGGAGAAGGCGAAGCCCATGCGCATACCCCGGGCGGGGGTGATGCCAAAGATGCTCCAGGGAATGGCGGCCTCCAGGCGGTATTGGGCGTTTTCAAAGAGAACGCCCATGTTCACATTGGTGAGGGTGCCGGCCTTCCCGGAGGGGAACCACAGATAAGCGATGGGGCTGGCATCGCCGGCGGCAGGGCGTCCGGGGGTTAAGCCCAGCTGGTAGTCGTCGGAACTGAGCGATGTGCTGTAAAAATCGCCCAGCAGGTCGGTATCCAGGATCAGCTCGATGCTGTCGCCTTTGAAGATGTTCTCGCCGGTGGAAACCTGCACGTATTTATCGTCGCGCACCTTGGCGGCCAGGTATAAATATTTCTCGTCCCAACCTACATAGTAGGAGCCGGCCAGGTCGTCTTCGCCGGTCCAGTTGTTCTTGCCAAAAACCACATTGGTAGCCGGGTATTCGCGGGCGACCTTTTTCCATTCGCTCCAGTCGCCATCGATGGTGGGAGCCGGGTTCATAAAAGAGGCTTCGGCGTGGGCTCCCGGGCGCGAGGGCACGGAGGTGTTGGTGGGCGGCGGGCGGTTGGTGGCCGTGGGAGGCGGGGGCTGGGTGGCGGTGGGCGGGGGCAGTTGGGTGGCGGACGGCGCGGGCTGGGTGGGCGGCGGCTGGGTGGCAGAGGGCGGGCCAGGCGTGGCGCTGGGCGGCAGGGGCGCGGGCGTGTTGGTCGACGGTTGGGCGGCGGCGGTCTTGAAGAGGGCCGTCACGGTCTGGTCGAGCGGGGCAATCTGCGGGGTAGGCGCGGCGGCGCCGGGAAAGTTGCAGGCCAGAACGGCCAGCCCGAGCGCCAGCAGGGGGAGCAAAATGCGCAGCGTCTTCATCCAATCCTCCTTCGATGCAATCCGGCATGCATATGATAACCCAAATCGGCGCAGGGTTAACCGGGCAATTCGCGCCCTTGAGGACGGCGCTTATAGATCAAGACGCCGGGCGGGCGGAATGGTTCCAGGCGATTTTCCCCGGCTCGCAAAAGAGCCAGACGCCCGGCCCCACCTGGCTTTCGTAAAGTCGACCCCACCCCGCCGGCCGACGGGGCAGGAAAAGAGAAAACTTGGGGTTTGGCAGCCCAAATGGGCTGCCAAACCCCAAACCTCGACTTGCAATCAGAGGTTTCACAAAAGTCAATCGACTTTATGAAAGCCCAGCCCGGGCATACAAACAGGCTTGACCTCAACGAACGAAAGTTCTATACTGTTTTTGCGCGGCGCGGTCACCTGAGCCACCGATTCAAGCGCCGGCGCGAGGAAGCACCCATGCCCGAACTACCCGAGATCGCCACCCTGGCCCAGCAGCTCAACCAGCGCCTGCCCGGCAAGCGCATCGCCGCCATCGACATCCTCCAGCCGAAGTGCCTCAACCTGCCGCCGGAGGAATTTCGCGCGGCGCTGGTGGAGGCGGAGATCGAGTTCGGCGGCCTACCACGGCAAGTGGATCCAGGTGGATACCAGCCGCGGCTGGCTGCTGCTCAACCTGGGGATGGGCGGGGAGCTGTTGGTGGTGGACCGGGCCGGGCTGCCGGAAAAACGGCGAATCGTGTTCGAGTTCAGCGACGGCGAGCTGCTGGCGGCCAATTTCTGGTGGTTTGGCTATACCCATTTTGCCCCGGTGGACGGGCTGCGGCAGCACCCCATGCTGGCCAGGCTGGGCCCGAACGCGCTGGACATCACCCCGGCTGAGTTCAGCCGCCTGGCCGGCAAGCAGCGTGGGCGGGTGAAGGATTTTCTGCTCGACCAGAATAAGATTGCCGGGATCGGCAACTTCTATGTGCAGGACATCCTGTGGATGGCCCAACTGCACCCGCTGCGCCCGCTCAACACGCTCTCGGCCGGGGAGGTGGCGGGCTTGTACCAGGCCATCCAGGACGGGCTAAGACCGAGCCTGGCGAAGGGCGGGGCGTTTTACGAGATGGACACCTACGGCAACAAGGGCGGGTTCAGCATGGAGGATATCCAGATCGGGTATAAAGAGGGCCAGCCCTGCCCGGCCTGTGGGACGGTGATCGAGAAGTTGAAGACGGGCAGTACGAGCAGTTTTATCTGCCCATCCTGCCAGAAACTGATGCCATCCTAGAGCTCAAGCAAGTCTCCACGCGCTGCCTCGTCCACTGCGTTGCCTAACAGGGAGCGCCACCTGGCTGAAAAGTATTCTTTCAACCCAAGTGACCGGCCAGGTGAGGATAAGGAATACACAAAGGTGAGAGGCCGGGGGTAGGGCATTTTGGTCATTACAGGAAACACCCCGAATGATGAAATTCGGGGTGTTTCCTATGGCTCAGCTCACCCGCGCCATGGGATGGGCAAAGACGGTGTAGGCCAGCCAGGTGGAGTCGCCGGCCGGTTTGACCTTCTGGCGCGCCTCGCGCACGGCTTCGCCCACCGGCCGGCCGGCGCGCAGCAGATCGTAGAGCTGGGTGGCAAAGGAGAAGGCGGTGCGGTCGAAAATATCCCACTGGGCGCCGATGAAGGCGCCCGCCCCGGCGGCGATGAACTGGCGCGCCCAACCACCGATATCGGTGAGGGCCATGCCGCTGGCGCCGATCTGGCAGGAGTTGAGGAAGACCAGCGGGGTGGCGCGGCCCAGGTTGGCCACTGCCCCGGCGATGCGCAGCGGGGTGAGGGTCTCCTGCTGGTCGAGGAGCATCTCGGCCTTGTTGGGGTCGGCTCCGCGCGCCGCGCCGTGACCGCTGAAGTGCCAGCCATCGTACTGCCCGGCGGAGAGGGCTTTGACCAGCTCCTGGTAGCGGGCGGGGATGCGCGCCACCTTGCAGCTGGGCGAGGCCAGGCCGAGCAGGTACTGCATCTCGGGCTGGGAATAGGGCAGGGCGGAGGAATCGGGGATGACCACCGCCAGGTTGGAGAGGTGCAGGGCAGGCTTGACCCCCATACCGGGCAGCCAGCGGGTGAGGGCAAAGGCTTCGCAGAGGAAGGGCCCCTCCACCTTGCTGCCGTTTTGAGTGGCGGTCAGGCGGCACAACTCCCAGGGCACCCAGGGTTCGCTGGACTGGATAAACACCGAGCGGATGCGGTTCTGCAGCGACCAGAACAATTCCTGCACTTCGCCAGGGAAGAGGCTCTCGAAGAGACTGATGCCATGGGCCTCCAACTGGCTGGCGGCATTGGCCTGGTCGACGGATGAGAGGTTGGGCAGCCCCTCGATGCCGTGAAACAGCTCCTTGAAGTAAGGGCCGGGGTCGCTTTGGAAGAAAATCGGGCCATATTTTTTCAGGTTGAGGTTGAGGGCGGGGTCCTGGGCGCTGAGGGTGAGGACAAAACCGCGCCGGCCGGATTGGTCGACCTCTTCGATGTGCAGGAGCAGGTCGGGGTCGGCCACGCGCACGGCGGCGATGGGCTGCTGGTGGTTGACCTCTTCGCGCTGCCAGGAGGAGACCGTATTGCCGGCGGCCATCACCTGCCCGCTGATCTTGATGTAGCCGAGGATGGTGCCGGCCAGGGAAACGATGACGCGCACGTCGCTTTCGCCGGCCTCACTGGCGCGCAGATTGAAAACCAGCGGAGTGAACTCGGAGGGCGAGCCCACCACGATCTCGCCGCGGGCGGGACCGTCCACCAGAAAGCCGCGGCGGGGTTGGATGGTGACATCCAGGCGCCGGCCGGCCGGCTGAGCTACAGCCAGCCCTGCCGCGGCCGGGGTGTGCAGCTCGTCCACCAGGAAGACCTTGAGCGGGACGGTGTCGCCGACCACCGCTGCGCCGCAAAAATCGGCCTGCAGGGCGCGGCGCAGAAGGATATCGCCGGGGGCCAGGTTTTCGAAGGGGGTGCTCCCCGTGGCAGTAACCGGAGATTTGGTCGGATCCACGCCGGGGACGCCGGGGTGAGTGTAGCCGGTGACCACACCTTCGTTGACCACCACGGTCATGGCGGGTGCGCCGGAAGCCGAGGCGCTTTCTTCGCCCTGGGCGTCGGCGCCCCACTCGTGCAAATCGAGAGCCAGGGCCAGGGGCGCCTCGGGCGGGTAATGGCGGGCCGCCTCGCGCAGCTCGGGGAGCAGGAAAATGTAAAAGTATTCGCGGCCGTCTCGCATGCGGTGGATGACGGCGGCCGGCATGCCGCTATCCAGCAGCAGCGACAGGCCAACGCCCAGCGTCCAGGCGGCTTCGAGGATGACAAAATCGCGGCGGGCTTCCTGGCCGAGGGTGTTCATGGGCTACTCCTGATGAGACGGCTGGGTAAGCGGAATGAGAGCGAACGGGCCATCAACGCGAACGCGCCATTAGCGCGAACGCGCCATGCGGCGCAGTTCATCCACCGAATCGGCCCAGTTGCGCAGCTCTTCGTTGATGTTGGGCCCGCCGCCGGCGCCGGCGCTGCGCGTGGTGGGTCCCGACTGGACCTGCGAGACCAGCTCTTTGGCCTGGTCGGCCAGCTCTTCGGCGCGCGCGCTGACCATATCGCTGTGGGCGGCGGCCTGCTCGCCCTGCTGGGTGGCTTTGGCGGCCTGCTCCTGGGCCTGGGCGGCGCGCGCGTCGGCGGGCACGCGCCCGAAGTAATAGCCGAGCACCACGCCAAACAGCCCGGTGAGCACCGAGAGCAGTTCCTTGCCCTGGGTCATTTTGTCGCTGTCGCCGAGCATGGGCACCAGGTTGAGCACCGTCACCAGGGTGGTGAGGGCGATCAGCACGGCGATGATGGCGGTGACGACCTCTTTAAAGACCAGGATAAAATTTTCGGGCTTCGACAACCCGGCGGAGGGGGGTTGAGCGTTTGGCGGGGTGATGCTCATGGGGGCAACTCCTTGGTTGGATATGGGCCTGGACGGTACGGCGGGCGGCGGGGAGATGGGCGGCTTGGGGGGAGCAGGGGCCACCGATACCGCGGCAGGATCGGCCGGCTCGCCGGGCGGGATGCCCTCCGGCGGGGGCTCGGAAGCCTCGGCGGTTTCGGCGGGCACTTTCAGCCCGACCAGCGCCGCGGCAGGCGGGTAGTCGCGCAGCAGTTTACGCAGCCCGGCGGCGACTTTTTTGGGGTCCGCTCCGCCGGCCAGCTCATCGGTCAGTGCGTAACAGCGGTCTTCGAAGGCCTTAAAATCCGCGGGGGTGAGCGCGTCGCGGATTTCGGCCTTGTGCGATTCGATATTGGCGATCCAATCGGTGGCATCTGGCATGCCTATAGTGTAGAGTTTTGGTCGAGGATTGTCAACCGGAGAAAAGCGTGGTTAATGATGAAGGGAGAACGTGCGGCGTCAAGATTAAAAGAGGATTAATGGAAAAGGCCCCTACTGCTCCACAAACGAACAATATAGACCCATCGGCCTACAAGTAAAAAAATGGATAACTTTAAAATGTGACCTGCATCCGCCTTCTCCCCACTGCCGCTGGAATTCCTAAACACAACCCTACAACCACCCCATAGATAGTAGCTGGCACAATTAAATATAGGAAATACCACGGGTCTCCAACGATCAATCGATCAAGCGCAGCATAATACGGCGATAAGTTAATCAGGGATATTGAGATCGCATTCTCGATCACCCAACCCAAATTAAAACCGATCATACCCGCTAATCCAAAACTCAAGGCACTTTTAGTTCCCCCTTGGAACCATCCTATCAATCCCCCAACCACCATACCAATAATTGCTGAAAATATGTAAGGGATTAATTTACTCCATAATTGTAGGTTCGGGGGTGCGTTGCTGCAAAAAAATGCTTACCCACAGACGCCAAATTAGGGTATAGGCTAGAAAAACACTGATAGCAGAGAGCCAGGCGCGTTGTTTACTAAATGCTGCCCCCGTGATTCCCGCGCCAATCCCATATGCCAGTGCAGTTGGATGAAGTAGATGAAAACCATTCCAAATGCTTGGTCCATGCCATACCGTTGTGCCGTAATTAAATAGCGAATCAACCACACAAAAAAGTATGTAAATAGCGGCGAATCGAATACCAAACCCCAGAGAGCCTCGAAGGAACGATTTGGCCAGCGACTGGTTAGATGGCAAGTTTGTCTGCATAATTCCCCTCCAGAATATTGCAAAATACTCCTTGAGCAAATTGATGGGTAGGTCGCGAAGCTCTCGTAAAATAAGTTTCATTAAAACCCAGCTTGAGCTTTCCATTGCATTTTTGCAGCTTTGGCGAAAAACAATGTCCATTTCTTCGCTATACTGATTCTGAAAACTATTCGGATAAAGCCTTAACAGGTATTGATAGGCTCGTATGATCGTATTAGCTGTGCGATTCATGGCCTGGCACCTGCTATGCGAGTTTGACCGGCTGTCACTAAACTCTGCAGACGGCTAAATTCAGCGTCGAAAATCTTCAAACCTAATTCGGTTAGGCGGTATTCTTTGCGTGGCCGACCCGTGTCATCCGGCTGCGTGCCCTCAAAACGCTCAATCCAACTTTGCTCAACCAAACGTTTGATCGCCCCATATAGCGTGCCTGTGCTCAAAATAACGCGACCTCCACTGAGATCAGTCACATCTTTCATTATTGCGTAGCCGTGGCGAGGGCCTGAAGCCAGGCTGAGCAACAGGAAGAAGGTGGTCTCAGTTAGAGGTAAGAAATTCTGTATATTTGCTGGTCGAATCATTGAATAGGTCGCCTTTCAATATGTCGTTTGATTACACATTGCACAATGACATATTACAATTAAACCAAGGAAGAGTCAATAGGGAAAAGTATGGTTTTCTACTCACTCTTGACTACCCATATCGCGGCTATAATCTTTTTATGGGTCACATCCGCATCCCCCTCCGCCCGGCCCTAACCCTGCTGTTGATCTTGCTGGCGGCCGGGCTGGCCTGCAACCTGCCCAGCGCCGCGCAGGGGACGGAAGCGCCGGGCGAGCAAGAGACTTTGGCCGCGCAGTTGTTCCCCGCCCAGGCCGATGGCGCGCCGGATGCCACCACGAGCGAGGCGCCGGATGCCACCGCCGCAGCCGGGGGGCCACGTCCCGGCTCGGGGGGGCCAAGTCCCGGCTCGGGGGGGCAAAGGTCCCGCCTCGACCAGCCAGGCCTTTGCCGGGCTGACCTTCGTCGCGCCGGGACAGGTTCCCGCGCTGCTGAACGCGCCCAACCCCTCCGGCGAGCCGTTCACCTACCTGAGCCAGCCCGGGGATACCCTGCCCGCCCTGGCGGGGCGCTTCGGGCTGGACGCAGCCCAAATCAGTGGGCCGGCCGGGCTGAGCGCTGATGGGCTGCTGCCGCCCGCTACCCCGCTGGCGATGCCCGCCGGGCCCACCAGCGGCGAGACGCTGCCCGGCCTGGGGCTACTGCCCGACAGCGAGGTGGTCTACGGCCCGCCGGCGGCCGGGTTCGACATCCAGGCTTACATCCAGGCGCAGGGCGGGTACTTAAGCCGCTACGGCGAGACGGTGGACGGCGAGACGATGAGCGGGGCGCAGGCTGTGCGGCGCATTGCCCTGGAGACCTCCACCAACCCGCGCCTGCTGCTGGCGGTGCTCGAGTTCCGCGCCGGGTGGCTGCGCGGCGAGCCACGCAATGCCCTGGCGGATTTCCCGATCGGTTTCGAAGCGCCCACGTACCGCGGGCTGTACAAAGAGCTGGCCCTGGTCACGCGCCAGCTCACCCAGGGGTATTACGGCTGGCGGGCGGGCAGCTTCAACCAGATTACCTTCCTGGGCGGCTTCAGCGCGCGGCCCGACCCGCGCCTCAACGCGGGCTCGGTGGCGCTGCAGAACCTGTTTGCCGTGCTGTACGGCCCCGAGGACTGGCTGCCCGCGCTGTACGGCGAGCAGGGCTTTCTGGCGCTGTATACCGAATTATTCGGCGACCCGTGGGCGCGCGCGGCGGTTTTCGAGCCGCTGCTGCCGGGCGATTTGGGCCAGACCCAGCCCGATTGGCAGTTTCCTTTTGCCCCGGGTGAAAAATGGAGCTTTACCGGCGGGCCGCATATCGCCTGGGGGGTGGGCAGCCCGGTGGCCGCGCTGGATTTTGCCCCCGCCGACGAGGGCAAGGGCTGCTTCACCTCGGCGCGCTGGGCTACTGCCTCGGCGCCGGGGGTGGTGGCGCGCTCCGAGCGCGGCCTGCTGGTGCTGGACCTGGACGGCGACGGCCAGGAACAGACCGGCTGGGACCTGCTCTATCTGCACCTGGCGGACGCCGAACGCCTGCCGGCCGGCGCGCGGGTGACGCAAGACCAGCGCCTGGGGCACCCATCCTGCGAGGGCGGTCCCGCCACCGGCAAGCACGTCCACCTGGCGCGCAAATACAACGGCGAGTGGATCGGGCTGGGCGCGGAGACGCCCTTCAGCCTGAGCGGCTGGGTGGTGGTGCCGGGTGAGCTGCCCTACCAGGGGCGGCTGGTGAAGGGCGGGCAGGTGATCGAAGCCCGGCCCGACGGCTCCTCCCCGGCACTGATTATCCGCTAGCTGACGCTTTCGTCCAGGTCCATCCCCAGGGTCTCATACTTTTCGCGGCGCTGCTGTTTATCGCTGCGCAGCTCCTGGTGGGCGTAGCGCGCCACCTCGCGGGCCACGGCGCGCGGCACCACCACCACCCCGTCGCCGTCCGCCACGATGATGTCGCCCGGGAAGACGGCCGTGCCGGCCACGTGGATGGGGACATTCATGGCGTCGAACTGCAGGCGGCCCTGCACCATGGGCTGGGAGCAGTAGCGCGACCAGAAGGGAATTTTCTGCAGGATGACCTCGTCGGTGTCGCGCACCCCGCCGTTGGAGATCAGCCCGCGCGCGCCGCGGCGCATGCAGTCGAGGGTATTGTTGGAGCCGCACAGGCCGACGTTGCTGTCACTCTGGTCGATGACGGCGATATCGCCAGGCAGGATCTGCTCCACCCAGGGGTAGGTGCAGATGTTGTTGTAATACCAGCCCACCCATTGGGTGTATTCCTCGGGGTCGAGGCGCGGGATGGGGCCGTTGTAGGGCAGGTAGCGGGCAGTGCGGGCAAGGCCGACCATGCGCGTGCGCCACAGCGGGCGGATCTCGGGCTGCATCGAGCCGCGGTAGTGCAGCATGTTCCAGTCCATGCCGTCGCGGACATCCGCGACGCGCAAATCGGCATACAGGGCGAGCAGTTCTTCACGCTCGTCAGCAGACATTTCCATGGGTGAGCTCCTTGTTGAATTTGGTCCTTATGTATTCTAGCGCAAACCGCCAGGAGGCCGTCTCCTTTTTCGCAGGGGCGGGTCAGGGCGGGAGGGCAGGCTGCTGCCCCCCGGCAGCGCGGGGCGCGAAACCTGCCCTTTGCGAACCCCGCCTGTGGTTTGCAGATATAATTTATGCAACCAATGTGGATTTGGGGAGGAAAGATATGACCAATGTAGATAGCTCTTTCAGCGCCAACCCGGAGACCGGACCGGCGATCCCCGGCGAACCGGACGCCCCGGGCGGGGTGGAGTTGTTTTTCGCCAGCTTCGTGATGCCGTTTGCCAGCCTGAGTTTCTACCGGCGCGCGGCGCGCGCCGGCGTCGGGCGGGCCATGCTGTTCTTCGTGGTTTTCATGGGGATCGTGGCGGCGCTGTCCACCGCCGGGGTGGCGCGCGGGTTGTTCAACGTCACCAACGATATCCGCCTGGCCTTCGACCAGGGCCGCGTGCCCGAAATCACCATCAGCGGCGGGCTGGCCAGCGTGCGCGGGCCGCAGCCGGTGTATATCTTGAACCAGGGCAACGTGCTGCTGGCGGTCGACACCACCGGGCAGCTCACCGCCATCGACCCGCGGCAATACGAATCCGGTTTCCTGCTCACGCGCAGCGAACTGGTGGTGCTCAACCGGGGTCAAACCCAGCGTCTGTCGCTGACGCAGCTCAACGATCTCTTCCAGCAGGACCCTTTGATCATCAACGCCGAGAGCACCGCGCGCCTCTGGCAGAATTTTTCGGCCTGGTTCAGTGTGGCGGCGCTCATCGGGCTGGCCTTTTGGGATATCCTCGTGCGCCTGCTCTACCTGGCCGCACTGGCCGGCGTCGTCTTTGGGGTGGTCTCGCTGTTCCGGCGCATGCCCTACGCGGGGGCGCTGACGGTGGGGGTCTACGCCTTCGTGCCCGCGCTGATCAGCCACTACCTGCTCGGGCGGCTGGGGATCCAATTCTTCCTTCTGCAAACCCTGCTCCTGCTGGTTTTCTGGGCGGTGGGCGTCTACGCCGTACTGGTGAATAAAGGTTGGGACCTGTTCGGCCCCGACCGACCGCTGCGCGTATGGCGGACGCTGATCGGGCTGCCCTTCCTGGCAGTCCTGGCGCTGGACGTGGTCTTACGCTGGCCGAACGGCGGGCCGATTTATATTGCCGCGGCGGTGACCGGCATCGCCATGGTGGGGGCGGGCATGTTCAGCCTGCCGCCGCGCGGCGACGAAACCAGCCGGCAGGGTTAACCCTACGGCAAACGATTTCAATCACTGGAGGCATCGATGCAGTACCGAGATTTAGGACGGACGGGGTGGAAGGTTTCCACGATCAGTTTTGGCGCGTGGGCAATTGGCGGGAGTTGGGGAACGGTGGCAGACGACGAATTGCTGCAGGCGCTGCGCCGTTCGATTGACCTGGGGGTCAATTTCATCGATACGGCCGACGTCTACGGCGACGGGCGTTCCGAGCGGCTGGTGGCGCAGCTCAAGAAGGAGCGCAAAGAAGAGATCATCGTGGCCACCAAGGCCGGGCGGCGGCTGGACCCGCACACCGCCGGCGGCTACAACCGCGCTAACCTGACCGCTTTTGTGGAACGCAGCCTGAAAAATCTGGAGGTAGAAGCGCTCGACCTGCTGCAGCTGCACTGCCCGCCCAGCCCGGTCTACTATATGCCCGAGACCTTCGACGCGCTGGATGGGCTGGTGCAGGCCGGCAAGCTGCGCTACTACGGGGTCAGCGTGGAAAAGGTGGAAGAGGCGCTCAAGGCGATCGAGTTCCCCAACGTGCAGAGCGTGCAGATCATTTTCAATATGTTCCGCATGCGCCCGGCCGAGCTGTTCTTCCAGGAAGCCATACGCCGCAAGGTGGGCATCCTGGCGCGCGTGCCGCTGGCCTCGGGGCTGCTGACCGGCAAAATGACACGCGACTCGCAGTTCGAGGCGGAAGACCACCGCGCGTTCAACCGCCACGGCGAATCATTTGACCGCGGCGAGACCTTCTCGGGGGTGGATTACGAGAGCGGACTGGCGGCGGTGGAAGAACTGCGCGGGCTGCTGCCGGCCGGGGTGAGCCTGGCGCAGTTCGCCCTGCGCTGGATCCTGATGTTCGAGGCGGTCACCTGCGCCATCCCGGGGGCCAAGCGCCCCTCGCAAGCCGAACAAAACGCCGCGGCGGCCGATCTGCCGGCGCTGAGCGCGGAGACGATGGCCGCGGTGAAGGCGATCTACGACCAGCGCATCCGCCCACTGGTGCATGCCTACTGGTAGAGCGCGTGGCCGGCTAACAATAAAAAAGACAACACCCGCGTCTCGATCTACACTCAAAGGCGCGGGTGTTGTCGGCTCGCAGCCTAAGATCGAGGCCTCCAGCCATCGCGTCGCGCATTTTTAGGAGAGGATGATCGATGAATTCAAATAGCCAAACTATCGAGGACCTTAATCCGATCACTCAACTGGTGATTGGTTCAGCCTTTCAAGTTTCCAACACCCTGGGCGTCGGTTTTCTTGAAAAGGTGTATGAAAATGCATTGGTGCATGAGATCCGAAAAAAAGGGCTCAAGGCGGAACAACAATATCCGATTCATGTGTTCTATGATCAGGTTTTGGTCGGTGATTATTTCGCGGATATCCTGGTTGAAAATCAGCTCATGGTCGAGTTAAAAGTGGTTAGAGCGCTTGAATTGATCCACCATGCCCAATGCATTAATTATCTGCGGGCAACCGGGATCAAACTTTGTTTGCTAATAAATTTTGGTCAACCGAAGGTAGCGGTGAAAAGAGTAGCATTGACAGATTTATTCAAACCAGGCTGAAAGATGCTTGAATGCATTGGTTGGGGAGAATTGATCGCGGATGAACACAGATGCACGCGGATAAAAAAACCGATGAAAACTATCCGTGTGATGTTGGATGACGAAATGGCTTCGAAATTTGAAACCGGGCTTTTGAATTTAGGACGGACCTGGATATCTTCCTGACAAGGACAATTGATGAAAATGCAGAGAAACTGGCTCACAATAAAAATGGATGCCACGCGGTAAGCAATTCCCATTCTTCCATCCAATCTTATCCGCGTTCATCTGCGTTCATCCGCGGTAAAAAACTCTTCCCATTCTTCCATCCATTCTTATCCGCATTCATCTGCGTTTATCCGCGGTAAAAAACTCTTCCCATTCTTCCATCCAATCTTATCCGCGTTCATCTGTGTTCATCCGCGGTTAAATTTCATCCCTCCCGATACCCCCCCACTCCCTCGAAAATAATAAACCTCTTATAATCAGGCACATGCCGCCCACACCTCGCCCTGCGTTTTTCACCCTGGTTTTGGCATGTCTACTTCTCACTTTGTTCGCCTGCACAGCCGGCCCAACCCCACCCCCGCCGGCTGAGTTGCCCGCGACGAATGATGCTGCATCCTTACCAACCATAACATCCGCCGCTTCGACCGATACACCCATCCCAACCCCAACCCCCGACCCGGCCGGGCTGCCCGCCCCACTCTACACCATTAGCGCGGTGCTGGACGCCAACAGCCACCTGCTCAGCGCGGTGGAAGAGATCGCCTATGCCAACCGCAGCAGCGAAGCCATCCCCGAGCTGCTGCTGATGGTGGACGCCTCGGTGTTTCCGGGCGTGTTCCGCCTGAACAGCCTGGAGATCAGCCAGGGTCCGGCGCAAACCGGCCAGACCTGGGAGCGCACCTGGCTGCACGTGGCGCTCGAGCGCCCGCTGGCGCCGGGTGAATCGCTGCGGCTGACGCTCAAATACGACCTGGTGCTGCCGGCGCGGGTGGCCGAGGCAGACTCTGCGACCGATGGTCTTTGGCTGGTCGGCGCAGCAAACCAACCTGGTGGATTGGTACCCCTACCTGCCGCCATACCAATCCGGGCAGGGTTGGGTGGTGCACGCACCGGGGTATTACGGCGAGCACCAGACCTACGAAGCCTCCGATTTCAACGTCAGCCTGCAGGTGCTCAACGCCCCGGCCAACTTCATCGCGGCGGCCAGCGCGGAGGAACACCTGGAGGGCGATTGGCGGTCGTATACCTTAAAAAACGCGCGCACCTTCGCTATCTCGCTGAGCAGCAATTATCAGGTGAGCACCCGCCAGGCGGGTGGGGTAACGATCAGCAGCTACTATTTCCCCGCGCATGCCTCGGCCGGGGAGCGCGCGGCGCAAACCGCGGCCGAGTTGCTGGAACTGTACGGCCGCCTGTTCGCACCCTACCCGCACAGCGCACTGGCAGTGGTGGAGGCCGACTTCCTGGATGGGATGGAATACGACGGGCTCTTCTTCCTCTCGAACGGTTTTTACAACCTCTACAGCGGGCAATCCGGCGATTACCTGGTGGCGCTGGCCGCCCACGAAACCGCCCACCAGTGGTGGTATGGGCTGGTAGGCAGCGACCAGGCCACCCAACCCTGGTTGGACGAGGCGCTGAGCACCTACTGCGAAAAGCTCTTTTACGAAAACCTCTATCCGGATGCGCTGGATTGGTGGTGGCAGGTGCGCGTGCTCTATTACCAGCCGAGCGGCTTCGTGGACGATTCGATCTACAACCCGCACAAAGAGGCCCAACCCTACCGCGCCTACCGTGACGCGGTCTACCTCAACGGGGCCATCTTCCTCGACGAGCTGCGCACCCTGACCGGCGACGAGGCCTTTTTTGGGCTGCTCAAGGACTATACCGTGCGCTACACCGGCAAGATCGCCGACACGCAGGGGTTCTTTGACCTGCTGCGCGCGCGCACCTCCGCCGATCTGACCCCGCTGACCCAAAAATACTTCGCTAACCCGCCCTGAAACGCCATTCTGTAAGCCTGCTGTAAGTTCAAAAGGATTGAATAATCCTGGCGGCGACTTATAATCATCACAGTAATTCCGATTTGGAATTTCAACCATATTTTTTCGAAAGAGGATTAATCTCATGTTATTCGCCCCGAAAGAAAAAGGTCAAGGCCTGGTAGAGTACGCGCTGATCCTGGTTCTGGTCGCCGTCGTCGTGATCGTCATCCTCGCCCTGGTCGGCCCGGCCATCGGCAATATCTTCAGCAACGTAGTCAAGCAAATCTAGTCGATCCCCTTGAAACCGAAAAAGGGCGCCCTCGTGGCGCTCTTTTTCGTACCGGTGGGACCGGCCGCGGCGTGAGGCGCAGAGGCAGTTAGCACCCAGGGCGGCTCTGACGGAACTGCTTAGAAAAGTGCCAGTGGGGGACAGGTAAAGGAGGAAACGGTAAGTTGTTAATCATTGTAAGTTTCCTGTAAGTTTTTAGTTATTGTATTATTTGTAAAGATCACTATAATCATGATTAATCAATTCCAATCAGGAATTCATCATTTTTCTTCCACTCAGTTTTCAGAAAGGATTAATCTCATGTTATTCGCTCCGAAAGAAAAAGGTCAGGGTTTGGTAGAGTATGCGCTGATCCTGGTGCTGGTTGCGGTCGTCGTGATCGTCATCCTGGCGCTGGTTGGCCCCGCCATCGGCAACATTTTCAGCAACGTTGTCAAACAAATCTAGTCACCGTCGTTTCATCCTCAAAAAGAGCGCCTCTGGCGCTCTTTTTGCTTCAATCCCCCCATGCAGCATGATCGTTTCAACCACCCAGCAGGTGGGGAAAGCATGTTGATTCTTTTATTTGTTGGCCGATACGGATAGGGGAAAAGATCATGTATTTTTTCAAGAAAAATGCCATTGTGTGCGCTTTCTTCATTTTTATTGGCATACTTTTGCTGACAGCCGCGCAGTCCGCCCAGGCGGCCGGGCTGGGCGAGGACGAAGGGCCTACCTGCTACCGCCCGTACAAACTTTTCGCCCCGGTGATCAATAAAGCGCCGGTGGAGATGAGCGGAAATATCACCTACCAGGGAGCGCCGGCGCCAGACCAGCTGGTGGAGCTGCGCCTGTACCACGACGGCAAATTCGCCACCGCCGCCAGCGCAGTCAGCGACGCCAACGGCGATTATTCGTTCACCATTCCCGGGCTGCTGGAAGACGACCAGGTCATGTATCTGCGTTGGCTCAACCCCAGCGACAACGACGCCTGGCTGGCTTCCTGGTTCTGCAAAACCCTCTGGGATTATCCGCAGGAAGATGTGGCTTGTTCTTTTGATATAGAGAACGTGGCCCTGGCCGCCAGCCCGGCCAGCGTCAGCCTGCCGTTCACCTTCCAGTGGCAAATGCGGGGAACGACCAGCGATTCGTACCAGCACGAGCTAATGGGTTTGGCCAATGCCTACCCGTGGTCGAGTTCTACCTTGTTGGGGTATGTTGGTTCGTATGATATGACTTATCTGCCCAATAAGTTCTCAACCAATAAGGATTACGCCTGGGGAATCACGGTTAACGGGCCGGATGGCTCGGGGAAGTCCTTCTATACCCAGACGGTGCGCTTCAGCAACCAGGGCAGCAAGTCCGGCAAGTCGTCGGCCGGCGGAGAACTGCTGCGCAACAACTTGCTGCCGGACCCGCCCATGCCCTGAGCAGATCGAGAGAGAAAAACACACCGGCCGGTTGGAAAATTAATCAAGAACACCGCTGCGCAAGGTTAGGAAAACAGAAACGTGTGGTGTATTGCCCGCTAAGGCGGGCAATACACCACAGAAAGCATCCCCGATTCTATAAAGACCCTTGACATTTTCCCGGCTTATTCATATACTTGGATATATGAATAAGTGCTCATATATTCAGAGGTTATATGGATAAAGTAGCAAGCTGTGAGGAAACTTATATCCACGAAGACACCGTGCGCGCCGCGCAGAACGACCTGGTGGATGGGCTGACCGCCACCCGCCTGGCCAGTACGTTTGGCGCGCTGGCCGACCCAACCCGCGTGCGGCTGATCTCGGCCCTGCAGGTTGAGGAACTATGCGTGTGCGACCTGGCCGCCCTGCTGGGCATGTCGCAAAGCGCCATCTCGCACCAACTGCGCATCCTGCGCAACCTGAGCCTGGTGCGCACGCGCAAAGATGGGCGCATCGTCTATTACGCGCTGGACGACGACCACATCCGCGAGCTGTACCAACGCGGGTTGGAACACGTCTTACATGGTTAACCGCCTGAAGCGCTCTTATCTTTTTAGTGGAAATCAAAAATGAAACCTGACACGAAACCAGAAACGAAATCTGACACCACCCACACTTACACCGTCCTCGGCATGGACTGCGCCGACTGCGCATTGCACGTGGAACAAGGTGTGTCCAAACTGCCTGGCGTGCAAAGCGCCAGCGTCAATTTCGCCACCGGGCTGCTGAATTTCGAGGGCGAGACCGACGAGGCCGCGCTCTTCAACCGCGTGCAGGCGCTGGGCTACCGCCTGTCGGCGCTCGACCAGGCAGAAACGGCTCCCGCGCGCCGCGAAGGCAGCCTGCTGGGCTTTTTACGCTTTCTGGCGACCCAGAGCGAAACGCGCCTGGCGCTGTTGGGCGGGCTGATGGTGCTGCTCTCGGCGCTGCTGCCCCTGCCGCTGCTGGCGCGCCAGGTGCTGCAGGCCGCCGCCCTGCTGGTGGCCGGCTATCCGGTGGCGCGCTCCGGGCTGGCCAACTTGTGGATCAACCACGGGGTCAATATCAACCTGCTGATGATCATCGCCGCGGTGGGCGCGTTCGCCATCGGCGATACCCTCGAAGCCGCCTCCTTGATCTTCCTCTTTGACCTGGCCGAGGCGCTGGAAGGCTTCACCACCGACCGGGCGCGGCGTACGCTGGGCGAACTGCGCCACCTGGCCCCCAGCCACGCCCTGCGGCTGAACGGCGGCGGCGAGGAAACTGTTCCGGTAGAAAGCCTGCTGCCGGGTGAGCGCATCCTGGTCAAACCGGGTGAGCGCCTGCCGATCGACGGGCTGGTGCTGCGCGGGATCAGCGAGGTGAACCAGGCGCCGATCACCGGCGAGAGCCTGCCGGTGGCTAAGACCGGCGGGGACGAGGTCTTCGCCGGGTCGGTCAACGGCAGCGGCGCGCTGGAACTGCAGGTGACGCGCCTGGCCAGCGACAGCACCCTGGCGCGCATCGTGCGCATGGTGACCGAAGCGCAAAACCTGCGCGCGCCCAGCCAGCGGTTCATCGACCGCTTTGCCCAGGTGTATACCCCGGCGGTGGTGGGGGTGGCCCTGCTGGTGGCAGCCGTACCGCCGCTCTTTTTCGGCCAGCCCCTGCTCAGCACCCCCGAACAGACCGGCTGGCTGTACCGCGCGCTGGCCCTGCTGGTGATCGCCTGCCCGTGCGCACTGGTAATCAGCGCGCCGGTGACGATTATCAGCGCCATCACCGCGGCGGCGCGCCAGGGAGTGCTGTTCAAAGGCGGCGCCTACCTCGAGGCGCTGGCCGGGGTCAAGCAAATCGCCTTTGACAAGACCGGCACGCTCACCCAGGGCAACCCGGCGGTCACTCGCTACCACGCGGTGGACTGCAGCGGGTCGCAGACCTGCCCCGCCTGCGAAGATGTGCTGGCCCTGGCCGCGGCGTTGGAACAGCACAGCGCCCACCCGCTGGCCCAGGCCGTCCTGGGTGCGGCAGATGCGCAGGGGCTGGCCAGGCGCTACCCGCCGGCCGAGAACCTGGTTCAGCTCAACGGGCGCGGGCTGCAGGGCCAGGTGGGCGGCCAACTGGCCACCATCGGCAGCCACGCCCTGTTCGACGACCTGCACCCGCATTCGGCCGGGCTGTGCGAGATGGTCAGCCAGGCGGAGGAGAACGGGCAGACCGCTATGATGGTGTGCGACGGCCAACGCGTGCGCGGCTTCATCACCGTAGCCGACCAGGTGCGGCCTGAAAGCCGGGCGGTGGTGAGCGAGCTGCGCCAGTTGGGTTTGCGTACCGCCATGCTCACCGGGGATAACCGCACGGTGGCCGGCGCCGTGGGCATCGAATTGGGCATCGATGAGGTACGCGCCGGGCTGCTGCCCGAAGACAAAGTCAGCGCGGTAAGCCAATTGAGCGCGACAGGCGGGCAGCTGGCGATGGTCGGCGACGGGATCAACGACACCCCGGCGTTGAGCGCGGCCGGGTTGGGCATCGCGGTGGGCGGCGCGGGCAGCGCGGCGGCGATGGAAACCGCCGACGTGGTGCTGATGAGCGGCGATCTCACCCGCCTGCCGTTTGCCGTGCGGCTGGCCCGCCAGGCGCTGAGCTCTTATCCGCCAGAACGTGGCGGCCAGCCTGGCGATCAAACTGGCCTTCATCCTGCTGGCCCTGAGCGGTCAGGCCAGCCTATGGATGGCGGTGGCGGCAGACATGGGCGTTTCGCTGCTGGTAACCTTCAACGGGCTGCGCGCCGCGCGGGTGAAAGACGTGCACGTCTTCGGCGACTGATCCCACTCAAGCTAACTTAATGCGAGGCAGATGAAGATGAACCCTCCCTCGATCCACAGCCCGCGCCTGCGGAAGCTGCAGAACGACCTGCAAAGCGTGGGAGAGCCGGCCCTGGCTGCCTTTTGGGCCGAGACGGCGCGCGAAGGCACGCCGCTGGTCGAACCTACCCCGGATGGAGAAACCCTGGTCACCTTCTTATGGCGAGACGACGCTTCGACGGTCGACCCGGCCGTGATCCAGGACTGGGGCGCGGACGGCATCCGCGAGCATTGGATGAGCCGCCTGCCGGGCAGCGATGTATGGCATCTCAGCCGGGTGATGGCAGCGGATACGCGCACCACCTACCAGTTATCGCCCAGCGCGGCCAGCGCCCCCGGCCAGCCGCCCTACCGGCTCGACCCGCTCAACCCCAAAACCCACACCGCCCTGCTCTCAGAAGGCGGCAGCGACATCCTGTTTTCGCTGCTGGAGCTGCCCGGCGCGCCCGCGCTGCCCTGGCGGCACGCCCATCTGCCCAAGCCCCCGCGGGTTCAGCCACGCGTGCCCTTTTTGGACGACCGGCAGGTGTGGATCTACCTGCCACAAGACCCCTATTTTGACTCCCTGCCTCTTTCGCTGCTGGTGGTTCTGGACGGGCGCATGTATAAAGATATGCTCAGGCTGCCCGAGATGCTGGACTATTTGACCGCCAGCGGTCAGATTCCGCCGGTGGCGGCGGTGATGATCGACAGCCCCGACCGCGGCGAGCTGCTGTGCCGGCCCGAGTTTGCCGGTTATATCGCCGGCGAGATGATGCACTGGGCCCGCCTGAACACCCCGGTGGCGCGCGACTCCGAACACACCATCCTGGTGGGCTCCAGCTACGGGGGGCTGGCGGCCGCCTACCTGGCCTTCAAGCACTCTGATATCTTTGGCACGGTGCTGGCGCAGACCGGCTGGTTCCGCTGGCGGCCGGAGGGCGACCCGGAGCATCACTGGCTGGCGCGCCAGTTCAGCGCCGCGCCGGCGCTGCCGCTGCGCTTCTGGCTGCAGGTGGGCAGCCTGGAGACAGCCCAAATGCTGGACGGCGGGCCCTCGCAGTTGGAGGCCAACCGGCACATACGGGATACTCTGCTGGCCAAAGGATATGCCGCGGCCTATCAAGAATACAGCGGCGGGCATGACACCAGCAGCCTGGAATATCCGCTCGCCCAGGCGCTGGTCGAGATCCTATCGGGCAAGCCCTGAGCGCCGGGATGCTCGTTCCAGGCAAACCGGGGCGCTAACCTGCAAGGATAGTTTCAACGTCGCAGCGGGCCACCAGTGACATGCAGGAGGCGTGATGACCCAGATTCAGCTCAGCTACACCCTTCCGCAACTGCCCCCGGATAAGGCCCGGCAAAATACATTTGTCGAAGACCTTCGGCGGGCATTGGACCTGATCAGCGGGCACTTCACCTCGGTGCGGATTATCGACCACTTGTGGGTTGACGACATTGAAAGCTTCACCACAATCGCCTATTTCTCGGCGCTCTATCCGCAGCTAAAGTTTGGACATATGGTGCTGTGCCAGTCATTCCGCAACCCTGCCCTGGTCGCCAAGATGGGGGCGGCCTTTCAACTGCTCAGCGGCGGGCGATTTGTGCTGGGCATCGGAACGGGTTGGTACGCAGAAGAATACAAGGCTTTCGGCTACGATTTTCCGCCGGCGCGGGTGCGGGTGGAACAGTTGGAAGAGGCGCTGATCATCATTAAGGGGATGTGGACGGAACCAAAGGTGACCTTTTCCGGCAAATATTACCGGGTAGATGCAGCGCAATGCGAGCCAAAACCAGACCCACTCCCCGCCATTATGGTTGGCGCGTTCAAGCCGAAGATGCTGCGCCTGACCGCGCGATATGCCGACGAGTGGAACGTCTCCTCGACCGGGATCGGTAAGTACCGCCGCCTGGCAGCGGAATTTGAGCGCGCCTGCGCGGAAGTGGGCCGTAACCCGGCGACCGTGCAGCGCTCCTGGGGAGGCGGGTGCATCTGCAGGCCAACCCTCGCAGAGGCCCAGCTCATCGCTGGAACACGCTATAATTCCGACCCGGAAGAGGACTTTGACCTGGTGGGCACACCCGGGCAGATCATCGCTCAGATGCGGCCTTTTATCGCGGCGGGGGTCAGCTCATTCATACTGGACTGCGGCGGGTTTCCCAACCTGACCACACTCAGCCTGCTAATCACCGAGGTATTGCCTGCGCTGAACCGGTGATGCCCCGGCGCAGAAGGATTTAGGCATCTGTTTTGGCGCTGGGGCGGAGCAGCTCGCCGGCTACCGCAACGATCAAGACGGCGGCCAGCGCGATGAGGATAGCGACCACCGTGATCAGCAGGGCCTGGCTGTCGCGGTCTTCCGTCTCGCGCAGCGAGCGCCCGGCGAGAACATAGCCCCCGCCGTCCACGGCCACAATCACGGCGGCGATGCGCACCCCCGTCTCGGGCTGCCAGGTGATGCGGTCCTCGCCATGCGCGCGGGTGTAGGCCAGCACGCCGCCGGGCAGCACGGGCACCTGGCCGTTGAGCCGGGCGGAGGAGCTTAAGACCTTGCCGCTCTCGTCATAAACCATCACAAAAGGGGCCAGGCTTCGAGCTACATCCACCTGGGCGGCCGGCAGCAAGGCGGAAGGATCGCTGCCCTGGGCGCGCAGCTGCGCGGCATCTTCGGCCATCTGGATCTGCGGGTCATTGGCCAGGTGGCGGTAGGTCTGCTGTACCAGCAGGTAAGCCAGCCCGCCGATGGCCAGGATCACTACCGCGGGCGGCAGCCAGTTGAGCAGGATGCGCAAGATTTTTTGCATGGATGGGCCCTCCTGAAGGACTTGATACCATCCCTTATCTAAGCACGGCGCCCAGGGCGCGGCAAGCACTCGCGTGCACAGCCCCCGCAGTCCAATTAAAAACGAGGTGTTTTCCTAAGGAAGATTGGAAAACACCTCGTTCAGTGCTGTCTTCGTGACCGGGTTAACCTATATTTTAATCACGGTCTTCTCGCCGCTGAGCGCGAGCACCTTGGGTTCGAGGGTGGTGGTTGTCTCGCCCAGGGTGAAGACCAGCTTGTCCACTTCCAGGCGGCCGGCCTCGAGGCAAATGGTAACTTCATCGGGGCGGATGACGAGCGTGCCCCAGCCGCTGGCGGCCGAGAAGAACACTTCAAGGGCCTCGCCGCGTGGAGCGGCTTCGAGGCGCGGTTGGAGATAGAGGGTTTTCTCGGGAGCGGAATAGCGGAAACCGCTGATGGCGATGAGCAGACCGTAGCTGGCCATGGCGCGCGCGTAAAAATTGCCACACTCATACTCGTTCCAGGGGTTGCGCGCCCGGCCATCGTACCGCGAGCGCAGCGCCTTGACTACCGTCAGGCCTTCTTTGACCAGCCCCTCGGAAATCATGTGGGAGGCAGCCTGGTATTCGATGCCGGTCCAGACCTCGTCACTGTACACAAAGGGCAGGGTGGGTTTTCCGCCGCGCGGCCAGGTGCAAAGCAGCAAGCCAGGCTCGTCGCCAATGGCATAACCGGGACGCTGCGGGTTGGCATGTTCCCACAAAGTAGCCTTGAAGTTGTAGTCGAAGATGGCCTTCAAGTTTTTGCGGATATTGCCCTGGTTTTGGGCGGATTCCACCCCGCACTGTTTGGCCAGCCAGGCGCCAAAGACGCCGTCGGTGATGCAGCCGACGCCGTATTGATATTTGGGGCCTTCCGCCATCAGCAGAGCATATTCCTCGGGGTTGTCATCGCGTAATTTGTTGAGCGCTTCCTGGCTGGGCGAGGCTCTCAAACCTTGGAGCATAACCTTTTGTTCGTAATATTCGCCATTGAAGAGGTGTTCATCCAGGTAAGCTGCGCCTTTGCGGCCCAATTCGTTATACAAAGCAGCATCCGCCGCATGCCCGGAATCCTCGGCGATTTTGGCCATGGCGGCCAGCGCGCCCAGGTAGAAACTGGAGCACATGCCATCCGGGCCCCAAAATTCGATGTCATAGGTGTTGTGGTGCGGCTCCATCAACACGCCTTGATGCTCCGGATCCCAGTAGAGGATGCAAAAATCCATGCTTTGCTTCACATCGGGGTAAATCTCTTGCAGCCATTCCTCATCGCCCGAGATTTGCCATTCGCGGTAGACCTTCATGATGCCGCCCAACTGGCCGTCGGAGGCGGGGTGGAAGGCATGCGAAGTCGGGCCATCCGGCAGCGCCGAGCGGAAATTGACGTGCCCGCGCTCATCCATGGAGCGCCACAGCTCCTGCTCACGGAAGGTGCGCTCGAGGGCCGGGAAGAGGTGGGGAATGGCCTGAGCATAATTCCACACGTGGGTGCACGAACCGTGGCAGCAGCCGCTGGTGCAGAAACAGCCTTCCCAGGCCCACAAATTGCCGTTGAACTGGCGCAGTACGGTGGGAGATTTGATGATCGCCAGGTTGGCCGAGACGGCATCCAGCACGTAGCCGGGCAGGTTAGAACGGAAGAGAGCGTCGTGGAAAGCCTGGGTGCGGGCGCGCAGATCGGGATATTGATCGCGGACGTATTCCAGCACCGCGCGGGCGTCCTGCCATTGCGAGGCGTAGTAGGGTCTCCAGCGCGGGGGGGTGGTTTCGCACACAGCCCCGCTGCCGGCGCCATGTTCGGCGTAGGAGTTGATGTCGCCGGCGGCGTTTTCTTTCGCTTCGCCGTAAGCGTAATGCACGTTAGGAAAATACCAGGTGAGGAGGATGGGGTAGGTCACCTTCTGACCGGGCTGCAGCTCGCCTTTCAACTGGATGGATGCGCCGTTGCGCCCCTTGCTGGTGACCGCCTTGGAGCCATCGTTGGTGGTAAAAGCGCCGGTCGAGATTTCTTTCCACAGGGCCGAGATGCTGTCGAACCAGCCGCCGCGGAACCACATAGCCTTGATATCCGGGGTTGCGCCGACCACGCCCAACGCGCAGCCGCCAAAGACAGCCGATTTGTCGTCCTCGACATTATATAAATGCACCCCGATGCCGGGGATGACCGCGTTGCGCGTCTTGTCGTAATCCCACCCGGTGGCGCCGTAGCCAAAATGAGAGACATGATAGGCAAACTCGAAAGGAACGGGCTCGCCGGCGGTGTTTTCGAAGGTATATTCGAGGATCACACAGGGGATGGAAGAGTTTTTATCATCCAGGGGGATAAATGGGTTGAACCCGGTGATCTGGACGGATAGCGGAATATCCGGATCGCTCAGGTTGACGGTACCAAACGGATATTCGCCGGTAAAGGCAGCATGGCGAAAGCGGGGCAGGCCTTCGTGCCCGCCGCAGCGGTAGCCCTGGCCTTTGAGGCCCTGGTTATAGATGCGCTCCACCGGCATGGGCCCTTCCAACAGGCGGGTGATGCCGCTGGACGGCAGGTGCAGGGTGGCAAAAATGCTGTCTTCGGGTAAATGCCCGTCTGCCATCGCCGATACGGAGGGGGTATTGCGTATCGAAATATCTTGCAAGCCCCCCTGGCCGTTCAAGCTGATACAGCCGGCGCCGATGCCACCCAAGGGCATGGCAATCTGGAGCAAATCGTTTCCGGTAAAGGTTTTTTGCGAACGATCGGCAAACAGATCAATATCGGGGTAAGAACTGGCTTTCCTCATGTAGACATCACTCCTTTGATATGTGATTGGCGCTGGTTTAGACCACAAGAAATGCTTGACAAACAATTGATAACGTTTACAATTATATAGCAAACGACCAAATTATTGGTATGGGCTTACACAGCTCTTTTTACATCGATCCCCACAAACCGCAGCTTTTCGAATTAAATGTGATAAATTACTCAATTATTTTTACAAAAGGCTTTTAGGAGCGCCTGAAAAGGTCATTATCCGGTTGGGCGGTTGTTCTTGAAAGACGATTGGCAAGGAATATCATGCTCTTTGATAATCAGAGTGATGTAAACGTTTTCAGGAAACCGTCTGCTTGTGGGAGGCGAGATCAGGTTTACGCACCGATCGTGAGGTCCGACAAAGGAGGTCATCAGATCCATAATTTCTTCGATCCGTTGGTTGTGATTTGGTTCATCAAAATTTCATGACGATCGAACAATAAGGAGAGGAGTCCATGTCTGAAAAAACGAATACCCGTAAAATGGGTCGCCGCGATTTTATCAAACTCGCCAGCTTAGCCTCTGGCGCGGCTGTACTCGCGGCCTGCGCACCGCAGGCAACCCCTGCCGCCGAGGGAGGCGCCACTGCGGCGCCCCCCGCCAAAGAAATGGTTGTCATCCGTACCACCTCCCAGATGGCGGCCGACCAGGTGAACGGTTTCGCTGCCTCGATTCAGGATTCTCTGGCTGAAAAGAATATCAAGGTGGATATCTCCCAGACCCAAATGGATAACTGGGCGCAATATGCCGATAAGATCATCACCATGATCGCCGGTGGAGAGCAGCTGGATGTGCTCATGATCGCCATCGAAGGGATTGCCTTGTTGGGCGCCAAGAACATCCTGGTCGACCTGTCCGATTTCCTGGCGGCCGATCCGGTGACGGATAAGATGGTCAAAGAAGATATTGACCCGGCGCTGACCAATATGCTCAAGTACAAAGGCAAGCTCCTTGAGATCCCGTTCTCATGGAACAACATGGTCCTGTATTACAATACCAAGATCATGGCCGAAAAAGGCATTACGGTGCCCGAACACATGTCTTGGGACGATTTCCGCGGCATTTGCAGCCAGGTGGCTGACGTTAAGGGAACCGCTGACGACCGCTTTGCCTACTCTTTCTGGGGCGCAGGCTTCTTCGGCATGTGCTCGTGGTTATATATGAACGACGGCCAGGGCGTGCTCAACGATGACTGGACCGCCTCCAACCTCAACAATCCAAAAGTGGCCGAATCGGTCCAGTTCCTGGCAGATTTGATTCTTAAGGACAAATATGCCCCCAATCCGGCGGGCTGGGCCGAACAGGATCAATTCCTGGCCGGCAACCTGGTGATGCGCACCTGCGGCCGCTGGTGCATTTCGGGCCTGTTGAGCAACGAATTCACCGATTATGACCTGACCTATCAGCCGCACAAAGTGGGCTCCATCATGACCGTAGCCGGCACAGACGGCTGGGGCGTTTCCTCCAAGACCAAGACCCCCAATGAGGCCTACGCGGTGGCAGCGGCGCTCTCCGGCCCCGGCCCTTCACTGGAAATGGTGAAGCTGGGCGGCAATATTCCGGCGCTGCGTTCTGTGTCTGAAAAGTCAGAATTTGCCGAGTTTGGCCCGAAGAACACCAAGATCTTCTACGAATCACTTTCCGGCGCAAAAGCGCTGCCCGCACCAACCAATTTCAACGTGATCGAACCGCTGGTGGACCGCAACCTGGCCCCCATTTGGAACGGCGAAATTTCAGTTGAAGAGGGCCTGGCAAAGGCGCACGCTGAGCTTCAAGCGGAGATGGACAAACTTAACTAGGCTGTAGGGTAATGAACTTCTTCTGGGGGAAGAAATCCCCCAGAAGAAGTTTTAATCGCGGAGGAAGCATGGGAGCCATTTCAGGCACGAGCGGTACCGTCCCCCAAAAGTCGAGGGGGTGGAACTACAGAAATTACGAAACACTGACGGCGTACGGGTTCGTCTTGCCCGCGATCCTTGGGGTGCTGGTCTTCGTCATTGGCCCGATTTTGATGGCGGTTGGCCTGGTTTTCATGAAGTACGACATTCTCACCCCGGCTGAGTTTATTGGATTTGAAAACATCAAGGCGATCTTTTCTGATCCGCGCCTGGGAAATTCCTACCTGGTGACCCTGCGCTTTGTGATCACGGCCAGCATCTTCAATAACCTCCTTGGGTTTTTGCTGGCGGTAGGGGTTAACCGCGCCATGCCGGGCATCCTGCGCTACCTGCTGCGCACCGCTCTTTTTTTTCCGGTATTGACGACCAGCGCCTCGTTGGCGGTGGTCTGGACCTACCTGATGGCGGCCGACCGCGGGGTGCTCAACTACCTCTTGGGCGTCATTGGAATGGCGCCCGTCCCCTGGTTATCCAATTCGAATTTCGCGATTAACTCGGTGGTGATCTACGACGTCTGGCGCGCCTGCGGGTACATGATGGTGCTGTACCTGGCCGGGCTGCAGGCGATTCCAAAAGACTATATCGAAGCGGCCATGATCGACGGCGCAAACCGGGTGCAAATTTTGCGGTTCATCACCCTGCCGCTGCTCTCGCCCACGGCATTCTTCGCGGTCGTCACCTCGATCATCGGGGCATCCCAGGTATTCGATAATTCCTGGGTGTTGACGCGCGGCGGACCGAATGACGCCACGCGCCTGATCGCTCTGTATATTTACGAGAAAGGATTCAAGGCGTTTGATATGGGTTATGCCTCAACCATATCCATCACCTTGTTAATTATCCTGCTGGGTGTAACCCTGTTCCAGTTCTGGTTCTCGAAAAATTGGGTCCATTACGAATAAGGCCGGGAGATTATCAATGGCTACCACACCAAACCTGAACCCACTTATCCTGCAGGATGATATCAAGCCGGAAGATCGCTTTAAGAAACGTACACCCTTTTCTTACTTTGGCGACGCGGTTACATGGCTATTGATTATCGGCATGGCGTTAATCGAGTTCATGCCGATCAGCTGGCTGTTCGCCAACTCACTGCGCGATCCAAAGACGGCGTACAATCTGCCGCCCAGCTTCTGGCCCACCGATTTCCAGTTCCAGAATTACCTGACGGTGATTAACTCGCCGCAAATCAATTTCCTTTTATTCTTCTGGAACAGCATCAAAATCACCGGGCTGGTAACCCTGGGAACCCTGATCACCTGCTCGATGGCAGCTTTCGCCTTCTCGCGCCTGAAGTTTCCCGGCAGAAACGCGCTGTTCTTCATGTTCCTGGCGACCATGATGGTGCCCGGCACGGTTACTTTGATCCCAACCTTCATCATCATCAGCCGGGTAGGGCTGCTCGATTCACATTGGGCCCTGATCTTACCCAGCCTGACCAGCGCCTTTGGCATTTTCTTGCTGCGCCAGCAGTTTATGGGGCTGCCACAGGCATTGATGGATGCCGCCAAGATCGACGGGGCGGGTTTCTTCCGCATCTTTTTCACGATCATGCTGCCGTTGATCGGCCCCGGGTTATCGGCTCTGGGCATCTTCACCTTCTTGGGCTCGTGGAATAATTTCCTGGGGCCGCTGCTGTACCTGCGCTCCTGGGATAATTTCACCTTCCCGCTGGCCATCGTGACCCTGCAAGGATATATGGGCACGGGCAACCGCGCGGTGGTCCTGGCCGGGATCATGATTTCGGTGGCGCCGGTCTTGCTCTTTTTCCTCCTGGCGCAGCGTTTCATCATTCAGGGCATCACCCTGACCGGATTGAAAGGTTAAGCCGCCGGCGCGCTTCGTCTGCCGGTTGCAGCGCGGCAGAAAAAACGAAACAATTTTGCAGTCTATGCGGGGCAGCGCCCCTGTATACCGCCGATTGGAACGGGGTTCCGTTGTAATTTGCGGTGAACAGGGGCGCGCTTATGTTATGATTGCAGACGCGCCGGAGCGTAAAGCCAAAGAACGTTTCGCAACCTATATTTTTCACCGACCGAGTAGCCGCTTTGAATGATCACGACCTCCCGGAATTGACCCAGGGCACCTATCTCAAAGAAAGCGCCCTGGCGCTATGGGAGGGTCTCCCGCGAATTTTGCTGGCGGGGATACTTTTCAGCCTGGTCAGCCTGCCGGCCATCCTCCTTATTCTGCTCGGCTTCGTGATACCCGGCATTCTGCTGGGAGTGTTTAGCGTGGGGCCAGGGTATGTCGCCCTGTGCGCGGGGGTTGCCCGCTCGATCCTGCGCGAACCCACTTCATTTTGGGGGTTTCCGAAGGCTTTCGCGCACTTTTACTGGCGCGGGGTAGTTTTGGGACTGCTGATCTCTCTGCCGTTGATCTCGGCCAGCCTGCTCTTGCCCACCCTGCAGAACCCGCCGGTCGCAACCCTCATCTGGGTTGGGTTGGGCGCCGACCTGACGATGCTGTTCTTTTTAACCGCCCTGTACCTTTACGTCTATCCCCAGATCGTGATCTATGACTTGCAGGTCAACACCGCGCTGAAAAACAGCCTGCGCCTGGCGGCAGGCTATTTGAGCAACACCCTGGGCCTGATCGGCATGGCGGTCCTGCTGGCGCTGCTGGCATCCAGGGTCAACTACCTGCTGCTGGTGGTTTTTCTGGGGTGCTGGCAGGTCTTTGTCATCAACAACTGCCGCATGGTCATCCGCCTGGAATTAGGCTAAACCGCGGAGCCTACAACCCGGGCGGCTCCTGGCAGCAGGGCGCCTGGATCTTCACCGACCACGGGCCACGGGCTGAGACGATGATCCAGCCGGCGCCCCTGGGCAGCACCGTTTTCCCCTGGTAATCTCCCTGGGCATGGATGGATAATTGTTCGCCGACGCCGCCAGGCCCGAAAGCCCAGGCGCTGAAATCTTGATAGTCCTGCGTATCGAAGGTAGCCACCCCATACTCGCCCTCCATGATTAAGACGGCGCCACCTTGTCCGCTGTAATTTCCAGGGATGGTCAGGGTGGGAAAATAGCGCGGCGAGACCGGCAAGACGGTGACACTCCAGGGGCCCTCGCTCTGCACGTCCAGTTGGGCTTTCGCGCTGGAACCAAACTCGAACCCGCGGTATTCATCCAGGGGAGGTTGGGCGTTGACCAGTTCACGCCGGTCCAGGCCCATCGAGAGGGTCACCTGCAGGGCTGTGTTGGCCTGGCCGGCAACGATGTGCAAAACCGACGGTCCGCTCCACGGGCTGAATTGGATCTGATCCGTGCCGTCGCCCTGGAATTCCAGGGGCGCGGGGTCGTCCGGTATGGATGTGGGTGTGGGTGTAGGGTTGGGCGCAGCGACGGTTGTGATGGCGCCCGGTTGGCAGGCGCTGACCAGCAGCAGGCATAAGCACAGCATGCCTGTTTTAACGGCGCGATGGAAAAATGCGCTGTGCATGCAGGCTTTCCAATCAAGCGGCAACGTGCGAACCGGATAACTCGCGAATGATCAACTGGGTGTCGAGGATGACGTGCTGGTAGGAACGGGCAGGATCCTTGATGCGATCCAACAACAGCTGGGCGGCGATCATTCCCAGGTCGCGGGTGGGCTGGGCGACCACCGTCAGGGGCGGGTTGAGGGAATCGGCCCAGGGCATATCGTCAAAACCGACGATGGCCATATCCGCCGGGATCGACAGCTTGCTCTTATAAATGGCCTGCAAGGCGCCCTGGGTCATCAGATTATTGGCGGTGATCAGCGCGGTGGGCCGGTCATCCAGCTCCAGAATGCTCATCATGGCTTGATACCCGTATTCCCGGCGGAAGATGCCGTTCTTCATCCATTCCGGGCGAATCTGCAGGCCATGCGTGTGCATCCCTTTTTCAAACCCCTCCTGGCGCTCATACGAAGTGCTGATTCTGGGAAGGCCGGCAATAAAACCGATCTTGGTATGACCCTGTTCGACCAGATGCCGGACAGCCTGCTGGGTCCCATCGATATTGTTGACCGTCACCCGGTCAATTTTGAGGTTCTTGGGGACGCGGTCGATGGCCACGATGCGCATGCCGGCCTGCACCAACTGCTCATAGCGTTTCGAGTCCTCACAGGTGGCAGCGAGAATGATGCCGGCAACCCCTTCGGCGCGCAGGTTGAGCAGATGCTCCAATTCGATCTCTTCGTCCTCATCCGAGTTGGTCAGGAATAAAGAATAGCCCTCGCCGCGCAGCACACGCTCAACCCCGCGCACCACACTGGTGAAGAAAGGGTTCTCGATGTCAGATATGACCAGGGCCACGGTATTGGTGGTTTTTAATCTCAGGTTTTGGGCAACCCGATTGGCCTTGTAATTGAGCGAGCGGGCTGCCACCTGCACCCGTTCGTTGAGCTCGTCGCTGACCTGGTCGGCCCCGGCAAAAACCCTGGACACGGTTGCAATCGAAACACCGGCTAATTCGGCAACCTGGCGAATGGTTGCGGCTTTTTGAATGGCGGGAGGTTTCGTTTTTTGTTTAGTGGCCATGGTGATTTACAACCTGCATCGCGGTTGAATAATTCAAGGAAACGGTTACAGTAAACTACCACCTATTTTTTAGCTATCCTTCCAGGGGAGGGAAGGCCGCCTGGAGAAACGCTAATTTTCAACCATTTTCACGGTTTTATGGCGAATTTTGCTCCTCTATTATACCATTTCCGGGTTTATTTCAGCACTTGAATACGAAATTTTGACAGCCAAATATACTGAAATCATGTAAACGATTTCAGTATATCGCCCAAAGGCGGTTTTTTCTTGGGGGCTTATTCTCCGGGGGCCACGCGATTTTGCAGGAGCAAATCCAGCAGGGCGCGGTCGACCGGGTAGCCGCGCAGCATCTCATACTGCACCCCGGGGCGGTCGTGAGCGATGATGCCGAAGGCATCGTTGAAGCCCCACAGGCTGTAGCCCCAGCCAAACTCGTGGAAGACAGACAGCAGGTCACCGAACCAGCGCAGGGCGACATCGTTGGGGGTGTGGTTGAAGCAGCCAAACTCACCGATGTGCACCGGGGCGCCCATGGCCTGTACCTCGCGCCAGGGCTGATAAAAATCACGCAGGGCGTCACGGTCCCAGGTGCGCCCGTTGAACCGGGTGCCGGGGTAGACCGGGTAGGGCTGGCCCTGCCACTCGGACCACCACTGGGCCTCGTAGTGGCTGATGTTTTGGGGCTGGTAGCCGCGCCCGGAGTGGACCACCTCTGCGTCGGCCAGCTCGGGCATGGCAATATTGCCGCCGCCCAGGCCGTCGATGACGATCTCGCGCTGCGGGTCGATGGCGCGGATGGCGGCCACGGTGCGCCGCACCAGCGCGGCGTGGTTTTCACGGGTCAGGCCGTATTGGCCAATGTTGGGCGGCTCGTTGACCAGGTCAAAGCTCAGCTCGGCGCTGGGCACACCCAGGTAGCGGCGGGCCCAGGATTCCCAGGTGAAGACGAAGGCGTCCTGGGCGAGCGGGTCGAGCCACAGGTTGTGGCGCTCGAGGTGGTTAGCGTTGATGCAGTAGCCCGGGGCGCGGTGCAGGTTGAGGCACATGTGCAGCCCGCGCTGGCGGCAGGCCGCCAGGTAGCCATCGATCAACTGCCAGACGGTTTCGTCCGGGTGAAAATAATCGAAATCGGCGACCCAGTAGCGGTAGTCGGTGGGGATGCGCACGAAGTCAAAGCCAAACTCGGCCAGGAAATCGAGCGCGCGCGGGTCAGCCGGGGCAGGCGGCTGGCCGGGCTGCCGCGAAAACATCCATTGGAAATTAAAGCCATACCTGGGCATGCGGACCTCATTCCTTCAAAAGTGGGGGATAGGCTGCCGGGCGGCTCACAGGCGTTTGACCATCACCAGGCAGGGGTTGTCTTCGTTCCAGATCTGGGTGAATTCTTCCAGCGGGCAGAAGCCCACCGCGGTGTAAAAGGCGCGCGTGGCGGCATAATGCAGGTCGGGGTGCGAGGGACCGAGGGTCTTGACCTGCCAGTAGGCCACGCCGGCCTCGCGCAGCCAGGCTTCGGCCAGCAAGACCAGCCTGCGGCCCACGCCGCGGCGCTGCCAGGCGGGCAGCACGCCCATCCCATATAATTCGGCGGCCAGGGGGTTGTGCTGCTTGACGCTGAGAAAGCCGATCAATTCATCCCCGGCCTGTGCCAGCCAGGTGGGCAGGCCGTCGAT
The DNA here is from genome assembly GCA_963752685.1 of uncultured Chloroflexia bacterium. GTDB lineage: Bacteria > Chloroflexota > Anaerolineae > Anaerolineales > Anaerolineaceae > Anaerolinea. The sequence continues at coordinate 396,780 of CAVVZR010000005.1, forward strand.
GTCGATTTGGTAGCGCTGCACGGCGGCGGGGATGCCGAACCAGTCTGGCAGGGTGCGCAGGATGCCGGCGCAGGCCTTTCCCTGCCCCCGGCAAGGTCCATGCAGTTCCAGCTTCTCGGATAGTTGAGGATCGGAGGGGTGGGTGTCCTGCCAGTATTTCCAACAGGTGTAACACAACCGGTTTTTTTCCGGAGGCAGCTCCGGAACCAGGTAGGCGGCGTGGAATTTGCCGCACAAAGAACAGCGGCGCAGGGCTTGTGGAGGCATGCTTTTATTTTATCCAATTATTGGAAAAACCCACGCTGGAATGGCTTTTTTGGCAGCTTCCCAGATAGGGCAATCGCATCAAAACAGTTTTTCTATAAAATAGTTGTCACCCACCCCTAAATCCCCGCCCTCGAGGGCGGGGACTTTAAAAGAGTCCCGAGAAGACTGTATCTGGCGGCACTTATGTGCCGCCAGATACAGTCTTCTCGGAGAAAAATATTTTCTCCCCCTCTTCGCGGCGTTTTTTTGCCGCGGAGACGGGGCCGGGGGGAGTGGAAAAGGGTAGAAAACGCATCTGGCAATGTAGATGCAATTGCCCTAGCTTCCCAGAGCCCACCCTTCCATTCTTCCTGCGAGTTTATTATAATTTGATCGTTGACAAAAATCATCATTAATATCATTGCTTCAAAGGGGATATAAGATGTTATCACTGAAACGCCGACCACTGCTGCTGTTCTTCATCCTGGCCTTCCTCTTCCCCTGGTTGATCTGGGGCACCACCATTGCTCAGGCACGCGGAGTCCTCTCCTTCCACATTCCACAATCCCTGGCTTTCTGGGTTGGCCTGAACCTGGCCACGTATATCACCGCCGCAATAACCGGCGGGAAAGCGGCGATCCTGGACCTCTTTAAGCGCATCCTTCGCTGGCAGGTGAACCCGGTCTGGTATCTCGCCGGGCTGCTGGTCACCGCCGCGCTCAGTCTGGCGGCCATCGGCGTTTACCTTGCCGCGGGGGGAACGCACCAGGTGGGGGTGCTGCTCAGCCTACCCAACTTGCTGCCTTCACTCCTCTTTCAGATTTTCTTCTTCTTGCTCACCGAGGAGACCGCCTGGCGCGGTTTTGCCCTGCCACGCCTGCAAGCAAAATATGACGCTCTCACCGCCAGTGTAATCCTCGGCGTGCTCTGGGGTTTATGGCATCTGCCACTGGTCTTCATCCCGGGCTCATTTCAATCCAGCGTACCATTCAGTGGTTTCGTTCTCTCGGCGCTAGCCACCTCACTGCTGGCCACCTGGATCTTTAACCACAGCAAAGGCAGTGTGCTGGTCGCGGCAGTTTTCCACGGCGCCACCGATGCTGCCATTGCCTACTTGAATGTAATGACCGGCACCCTGACCTTGTTTTGGATCTTCATCGCCGTCCAATGGGTCGCAGTTCTCGCTATACTCGCCCGCGAAGGCGCGGCGCGGTTGTCGCGAGGGAGCAACCTGGAAGGCACCACCTACCCGCTTATCGCCAGATAGGTGATCCGGCGGGGAAAGGTCCCCGCCTGCCGCAAGGCCAAGGCGTGACGGCCAGCTATCCCTTTCCGGGGATTCGGGTTCGATCATGATCGAAACATCCAGGGATTTCCCTTTTTTTCCGGCGATCTCCTCTCACTCTGCGTGCCTGAATTCCACCCGTCATTTGCCCATCAGGGGCTACAATTAACCCAGCAAATCAGGCGAGGAGAGTAAATCGATGGGTGGGGACGAACAACTGAAGAAAGTGATGCAGGCCATGCTGGCCATGCAGCGCCGCGCATGGGAGCAAGGGGTGGCGGCCCAGGCGCTGCTGGAGCTGGGCGAGCACGAGTTGATGGTGCTGCTGGCCAAGGACGCGGTGGTTAACCAGCTCAAAGACGGGCGGCTGGGGCTCAACGAAGGCGACCGACCGGTGACCGACCCGGCCAGCAACGGCGAGCCGCTGCTGCTGGCCGCCAAACTCACCGGCGACGAGGCCTTGAGCCGCGCCGCCGGGCGCATGCTGGATTTTCTGCTGTGCCAGGCGCCGCGTACAACCAGCGGAGTGCTGTATCACAATTACATCGAGCACAAGCTGTGGGTGGACGCCTTCTATATGGCCCCGCCCTTCCTGGCGGTGGCCGGGCAGCCGGATGAAGCCGTGCGCCAGGTGCGCGGGATGCGCAAGGCGCTGCTCGACCCGGCCAAACAGATGTATTACCACATGTGGGACGAGGATCTGCAGATTTTCGACCGCAAGCTGTTCTGGGGCGTAGGCAATGGCTGGGCCGCCGCCGGGATGGCGCGGGTGATCGCTGCCCTGCCCGAGCGCATGCACAGCGAAAAGACGCAGATCGCCGGCTTTGTCAAAGAGGCGCTGGATGGCTGCCTGGCGCACCAGCGCGCCGACGGGCTGTTCCACGACATCCTCGACGACCCGGCCAGCTTTGTGGAGACCAACGCCGCGCAGATGTTCAGCTATGCCATCTACCGCGGGGTGCAGGCCGGCTGGCTGGAGCGCGCCTATCTGCCCCAGGCCGACCGTATGCGCGCCGCCGTGCAGGCCAAAGTGGACGCCTTCGGGCTGGTGCAGGGGGTGTGCGGCGCGCCCCATTTCAACCAGCCGGGCACCGCTACCGAGGGCCAGGCTTTCTACCTGCTGATGGAAGCCGCCCAGCGCGACCTGCAGCGCTGAGCCGGCTACAAACCAATTTATTTTTAAACGAGGTATGTGATGGAAAATTTTGTTTTTGCCAACCCAACCAAAATCATTTTCGGCCGGGGCGCCGAGAACCAGATTGGGGCCGAACTGCGCCCTTACCGCAAGATCCTGCTGCACTACGGAGAAGGGTCGATCAAACGATCGGGGCTCTACGAGCGCGTCACCCAGTCGCTGAGCGAAGCCGGGGTGAGCTGGGTGGAGCTGGGCGGGGTCAAACCCAACCCGCTGCTCAGCCTGGTGTACGAAGGCATCCAGTTGTGCCGCGAGGAAGGGGTGGAGATGATCCTGGCGGTGGGCGGCGGCAGCGCGATCGAATTCGGCCAAGGCCATCGCGGCGGGGGTGTGCTACGCCGGGGACGTGTGGGATTTCTTCGAGGGCAAGGCGGTGGTGCAATCGGCCCTGCCATTGGGTGTCATCCTGACCATCGCCGCGGCGGGCAGCGAATCGAGTGATTCGGCGGTGATCACCCGCGCGGATGGGCAGCTCAAACGCAACTTCAACAGCGCCCAGGTCTACCCCAAGTTTGCCATGCTCAACCCCGAGCTGACCGTGACCCTGCCGCCTTACCAGAGCGCCTGCGGCATCGCCGACATCACCGCGCACATTCTCGAACGCTACTTCACCCGCACGCCCCAGGTGGATTTCACCGACCGGCTGTGCGAGGCCGCCCTGCGCACGGTGACCAGCTATGGTCCGCGGGTGATCGCCAACCCGGGTGATTATGAGGCGCGCGCCGAGATCATGTGGGCGGGGGCCATCGCGCACAACGGGCTGCTGGGCACCGGGCGCAGCGCCGATTGGGGCTCGCACCAGATTGAGCACGAGCTGAGCGGGCTGTACGATGTGGCCCACGGCGCGGGGCTGGCGGTGGTTTTCCCAGCCTGGATGGAATATGTCTACCGCGAGGATCTGCAGCGCTTCGTGCAGTTTGCCGTGCGCGTCTGGGACGTTGACCTGGCTTTCGGCGCGCCTGAGCGCATTGCGCTGGAGGGCATCCGGCGCATGAAGGACTTTTATCACCGGCTGGGGCTGCCGGTTTCGCTGGCCGAGCTGCCCGTGCCCACCGACCGCCTGGAAGAGATGGCCGCCAAGGCCACCCGCCGCGGCCCGTTGGGGCAGTTCAAGAAGCTCGCCAGTGAGGATGTGCTGAACATCCTCAATCTGGCCAGGTAAGGCCGGCTCAAGAAGGAAGGGGTAATCACCTTCCTTTCGATTAAATCAATAAGCGGGCGGGTCTGAGACCCGCCCTTACGAAAAGGCTATCGGGTCTTGTGAGGGCAGGTTGCGAACCTGCCCTCTTGGTTTAAGAACCGAAATCACCCTATTTGGGAGGATTACATATACACCAGGCAGCCGCGCTCTTCCAGGCGGCGCAGCCAGGCGGGGCGGGGGGAGAGGCGCGTCCAGCGCAGGTCGAGCTTTTCGAGGTTGGGCAGGTCGCCCAGCGACTCGGGCAGGCGCACGCCGCGGTTGGCGCGCAAATCCAGGCTGCGCAGGCGCTGGAGATTGCCGACCGATGCGGGCAGCGCCTCCAGGCGGTTGTTGCGCAGGTTGAGGTCGGTCAGGTGCAAGAGATCGCCCAGCGTGTCCGGGAGAGACATGAGGCGGTTATCCTGCAGGTCGAGACGGCGCAGTTGGGCCAGGCCGCCCAGCGCCTCGGGCATCGCGACCAGGTGGTTGTTCATCAGGTGCAGCTCACGCAGGCGGGTGAGGCCGCCGAACGCCTCGGGCAGCGCGCTGATGCGGTTGTTGTACAGGCGCAGCTCGATCAGCGCGCGCATGGCCGGGATGGCGGCCGGGAGCGCGTCGAGGCGGTTGTCGGTGACGTTGAGATAGAGCAGCCCGCTGAGACCTGCATAACTCTCGGGCAGGCTCTCCAGGCGGTTGTTACTCAGGTAACAGAACTCCAGCCGGTCCAGATGGCCCAAGGCGGCGGGCAGCGCGCTCAACTGGTTGTGACCCAGGTCGAGCATGGTCAGGTTGGCCAGGCGGCCGATGCCCTCCGCGAGAGCCTCGAAACGGTTCTGCGCCAGGTTGAGGGTGGTGAGCTGCGCCAGGCTCCAGAGCGACTCGGGCACGGCGGTGAGCTGGTTATCGTAGAGGCTCAGCGACTTGAGCCCGTCCAGCTCGCCGATCCATGCGGGCAGTTCGCCGAGGCGGTTGCGGTCCAGGTCGAGGTCCTCGAGCCCGGTCAAGGCACGAACGCCGGCGGGGATCTGGCTCAGACCCTGGCCGGATAAATCCAACTGCTCCGGCATGCTCAATGCCGCACCGCAGGGCAGATGCGGGCAAAAACGCGCCGGGCTATGGGCTCACCTCGCTGACTTCCCAATCACCGGGCAGGTTCTTGAGCAGCGCCGCGCTCTCGGCGGCGCAGGCCGGCGGCAGGGAGCTTGGGTCGCCGCCGCTGCCGGCCAGGTGCACGGTCAGGGTGGGGGCGTACCAGGGGGTGCGGTCGAGATAGCCGAGGCGGTAGCCGTCTGGGGTGGCAGCATAGCACCAGGTCTGGCCGTAAACTAGCAGCGGCCCGGCCAGCAGCAGGGCGTCGCGGGGGAAGAGGGCGCCCAGCGAGGCGGGGTAGCGGCCTTCGCGCACCTGGTAGCTTTCGACGGCGCGGGCCACCCGGGCAGCGCGCGCCTGGGTGACGGCATGGTTATCCACCTGCTGGGCGAAAAACGAGACGGCCACCATGAGAAATGGCAGCAGGAGGAACACACTCCCGGCCAGCTTGCGCCTGCCGCGCAGGAAAGCGACCAGACCGATGGCAGAGACGATGGCCGCCAGGGTGGGCAGGATCAGCCAAAAAAAGCTGAGCGGATCGTAGGTGTTATCCCAAACGGTCAGCCAGTAGATGTTGCCGAGGGTTTTGAGCAGGAGCAGGGCACTCAAGACGAGAGGGTAAGCCGGGGGAACCCGCCGCGGCTGGAGCTGGGGCTGGCTGGCGGCGGCATAGATCAGGATGGCGGCGACCAGCAGGGCCAGAATGAGCGTCCAGAAAAGCAGGCTGTTGACCAGGTTATTGAGCACCTCAGGTTGGGCAGGGATGTTCTGGTTCAGGCGCCCGATGGGCAGGAACAGCCCGGCCAGGATCACCAGACCGATAGCCATCCAGCCGCGCACGGGCAGACCGCGGGCGGCCCAGAGCATCCCCGCGGTCGCGGCAAAAAATCCTAAAAACAACGGGATCCCGACGATGCCCACAAAAAAGGCGCCGGCAACCCAGGCCAGAAGCGTCGCGCCTAACAAAAACAGCAGGATCTTGACGTTTTTCTGCATCATCCGTCTCCCCTTAAGGACCGTCAACTATGATGGTATATCGCTTTGAGCCGCGAGTCAATCCCGACTTGATCAAAGACAGACCCCCTTCACGCAGGAACAAGCGCGCGGATATTCCGTATAATTCAATCAAAACCACACGAAAGGCGCAGCCAAAGGTGCCGGATGAATAATCAAAGACAGGACACGCTGCTCGACTCGGTGTTGGGGGCGATCGGCAATACCCCGCTGGTTGAGTTGTCGCGCATCACGCGCGGGCTGGATGGGCGCATCCTGGCCAAGCTGGAATACCTCAACCCGGGTTACTCGAAGAAAGACCGCATTGCCCTGCAAATGATCGAGGAGGCCGAGACGCAGGGCAAGCTGATCCCCGGGCAGACCGTGGTGGAATTAACCAGCGGCAACACCGGCACGGGGCTGTCGATCGTCTGCGCGGTCAAGGGATATCCCTTTGTGGCGGTGATGTCTAAAGGCAATTCGAGCGAACGGGCGCGGATGATGCGGGCATTTGGCGCGGAAGTGGTGCTGGTTGACCAGCTGCCCGACTCCAAGGTCGGCCAGGTCTCTGGCGGCGACCTGGCGCTGGTGGAAGAAGCCGCCCGGCGCATCACCCAAGAGCGCGGTGCGTTCCGTGCCGACCAATTTCACCTCGAAAGCAGCTCGCGCGGCCACTACCTGCACACCGGCCCGGAAATCCTGAAGCAGGCCGGCGGGCGGATCGACGCGTTCTGCGATTTTGCCGGCACGGGCAGTTCCTTTGCAGGCTGCGCCGCGGCCTTCAAAGAACACGACCCTGCCATTTTGTGCTATCTCGTCGAGCCGCGAGGCGCGGCGATCCTGGCCGGCAGCCCGGTGACCCGTCCCAACCACCGCATCCAGGGCGGGGGCTATTCCATGGCCGACCTGCCGCTGATCAACCCGGATCACGTGGATGGGTATCTGCAAATCAGCGACGAAGAAGCCATGCAGGTGACGCGCCGGCTGGCCAAAGAAGAGGGGATTTTCGCGGGTTTTTCGGCCGGGGCCAATGTGGCCGCGGCGCTGCACCTGCTGACCACCACCTGCCAGGGCAAAACCATCGCCGTGCTGTTGAGCGATTCGGGGCTGAAATATCTGAGCACCGACCTGTGGCCGTAATAGGGCCGGCTATTCTTTATTCAATAACAGGGAGGCAGGCAGGATCAGCAGCCAGGATAACCTGGCCACGCTGACATTAAAAAATGCAATCCCGATCGAGACCACGAAAATGGTAATGGTGATGAGGGGAGCAAGGAATTCGTGGCGTACCTGCTGCGGGTTGAGATGCGCTTCGATCAGGCGGCCATTCCGCGAAGCGTACCACCAGAACAATAAAAATAACGCCCCGCCCAGGATCAAGGTAAGGGCATAAAAGATGGTGGCGGTGCGGTTGCCATTTTCGCTGAGCACCGAGCTGGGAAAGGGAATAAAGGCGACCACCATCAGGATGAGCAGGTTGAACAGGATCAACCGGCGGTCATAGCGGCGGATGAGACGGAACTTGCGGTGGTGGGCGCTCCAGAATGAGCCGATCACTAAAAAGCTGACCAGGTAGGCCAGGTATTTGTGCCACATTCCGAGCAGATTGGCGGTCAGTTGGGCGTCATCCGCCGCTTCCCCGCCGGCAGGCAGGCGCAGTTCGAGGACGAGGAGGGTGATGGCAATGGCAAAGACCGCGTCGCTGAAGAAGATCAGGCGCTCCAAACCAATGCGGTCTTGCTCGGATGTTTCGCGTTTATTTTCCGGCGGGTAGGCCGATTTGGGGGTCTTTTTGACTGGCATTGCCCATCTCCTTGGGGTTGGATAGCGCAACGTGTGGGTCGAAACGCCGATGAAATGATTTTACAGCATTTCGCGGCCCGGGTTGTGTGGGGGAGGATGGCAGATAGGGTAATCGCATCAAAACAGTTTTTCTATAAAATAGTTGTCACCCACCCCTAAATCCCCGCCCTCGAGGGCGGGGACTTTAAAAAGAGTCCGAGAAGACTGTATCTGGCAATTTAGATGCGATTGCCCTGGGATGGCAGATTGGCAGGCTGCCCGTCGAGAGGTTATGATGAAAACCTGGCAGGGTGTAAGGCGGCCTTGGGAATCAACGACGCACCCGCTTATCCCCCGCCCACCAGCCAGGTTTTGGCCTCTTCGGGGTCACTGAAATAACGCAGCGGAATCCGGATGCCCAATTTTTTCCGCGCCCGTTCCATCCGCCATTTGCCAATCACCGAGCAGCCCACGATGGCTAATTTTGGAATGCAGCTTTGCAGCCGGCCGATGCTGTGTAAAAATTCTTCCACGACCTCGTCCGTCAGCCGGGTTCCATAAAAATTAGCCCAGTACGGCAGGGGGTAATGCTGCTGGATGATAAATTGCTCCTCGGCTTTGATGCGTTCCAGCAGCTCTGATTCCCTCCCGGCAAAGCTTTCATAATGGACGCCAAACAGTTCGCCGTTTTTGTAATAATAGGGGAAAATGGATCCACCCGGGGATTTTTTGGAGGTCATGCCAGACTCCTGTGCTTCATCCTAAACAACTGGTTTCAGCGAAGATCATGGGAAATAATTTTAAGGATCGGCCGGTGACCGGCGCGGCAAGGCGGGGATACATATAACCAGGTACACCGCCAGGGGGACAACCGCCATCAGCTTCAACACGCTCCATTGATACCAGGGATATAAAAAGCCGAGGTTGCCGAGCACGGGGAAGGCGCCCACCGGCAGGACGTATAAAATCAACAAATCGGCCTGTTGGAAGTAGGGGAAGGCCAGGGTGCAGGCGCACACCAGGGCGATGTAGCGGCGCTGCCAGGGCAGGCGCAGCAGCAGGGGAGGCACGAGCAGCAGCAGCCCGGCCGGGCCAATCCAGCGCCAGAAGGTGATGCTGGCAAAGTCGTTGGGCTGGATAATCCGCCACTCCTCCACAATCCGCTGCGGCCAACCCGGGTAGACCAGCAGCGAAAGCAGCACCCCGAGCAGCGGAACGAAGAGCACCCGCAAGCGCTGTTTCCAGGTGTGCGGGGCGAGCAGCCACAGCAGCCCGCCGGCCATCAACCCGGTCTGCGGTTTGGCGCCGGCCAGCAGAAACCCCAGGCCGGCCAGATCCCATTTGCGCTGCACCAGGCCATACCAGGCCAGCCCGAGCCCGCCGGCGATGAAGCCGGATATTTGGCCATAGAACAGCATGTAGAGCAGTTGATAGACCAGCAAAGGCCAGGCCGCATCCCCGCGGATGACGCGGGCGGCAAACCACACCCCCGCCAGGTTGAGCAGCCCCCAGAGCATATAGCCAACCGCCACGGGCAGCAGGCGCAGCAAGTCAAACACAGGCATGATCCAAAACCCCATAAAATAATGGTCGAGCGCGCCGCCGGCCGAATGAGTGAAATAGAGGTAATCGATCAGCACAATGTAGCCCTTTTGATACAGCCAGGCGGTGATGGCAATGGCGGCCAGCCCGATGAGCAGGGCGATGAACTCGGCCACGCCGGGTTTCTTGCGCAGATTGCGGTTCATCTCGTCCGGGTCGGTCACCAGGGATGCAATCGAAAATGCGCCTACCAGGCCGGTTTTGATTTGGGACAGGGATAGGCTCATCGCATCATGGTGAAGGGCAAGGGTTGATCATGGGGATAGTTGAATTTTACAGCAACAAATCAAAACCCCGCCGTTTCAGCGGGGGGTAAGCGCCAATCCGGGCTTTGTTGAGCCGCGGCTAGACGAATATTATGTTCTCACAGGTAAAATAGGGCTGAAAGTTGAGCGATCGTGCTACGCCGAGCGAAGCGGTGTTGTGGGTATTACAGCGATATTGGGCCAGGATGTTTTGTTGGACAGCCCATGCGCATAAAGCGCCGACCACAACTTTCCCCAGACCCAGCTGACGGAAGCCGCTATGGGTGAGCACGCCAATATCCATAAAGCCGGCCATGCGATAGCCGCTGGCAGCGGCCGCCAGTTGATGGCCATGAAAGCAGCCAAATGCAATTTCGTGGTCGACCTCGACATAGCCATTGTCCACCTCTTCGGGCGTGCAGTTGTCGTGAAGCGAAGCCATATGGGCCTGATCCCCCGGCCCTACCTGCCGCAGGTAGAAAGAATCTGGCGGGGCCAATTCGGGCAGAGCGGTTGGGGGTAGATAGTGGATTCGATCCACGTCGAGCGACTCAATGGGCTGATCGGGCAGCCGGTTTTGGATATGGCTGCCAGACAATGAGGTGTTCACAGGCAGCGCAGCCAGCAGGCCATCCAGCAGGGCCGAAGCGGATGGATCAAAAATGGCGAAGGTGTGCCGGCCGATATGCCAGAGGGTGATGGTTTTTTGGTGAGCATATTTTTCATCGGGCAGCAGGGTGGTTCCACCCTGCTGAAGCACACTGACCGGGCAGTGAAAATGCTCGGCCCAATTTTGGAAAATCAACTCGTCAAAGGTGGGGGTCATGGGTTTGTTGTCTGGCGGATTCGCTGGAGCTAAGCAACCTCGGATCGAAGCGGAATGATCCGTACAGCATGATTCGAATGGGCGTTTTGGGAAAAGGTAGCGGTTCTCCTGAAACCGACCGGATGGCTGGGCGGCAAGGGGAACAAAATTCTAAACGCTGTTCAGTTTATTGTACGCTTGCTCCAGCTGGTGGGACAGATCAAAACCTATTTCTTAGTGGTTTCCTTCATATGCTGAAAAGAGGTGTTGATCAGTTGCGCCAGGATCGCTTGATCTACATCAGAAAGCTTATTGATATATAAACATCCCCCCATCGATCCCCCACTGGTCTTGTGTTTACCAAGCTTTTCCAGGTATTCTTGATTTTTGTCATTGCCATGCAGGATATACAAAGTTAAATTTTGTTTCCTGGGTGAAAATCCAACCAGGAACCAGTCTCCTTCCTGCGTGCTTCGTTCTGATTTGTAATGATATTGGCCAAACCCCACGATGCTGGGTCCCCACATCACCGCTTTTTCCCCGGTTATTTTCTCAAACATTTCCAAAAGGACAAAACTATCGATCCTTTTTTGTTCAGGCTCAATCGTATTGAGAAAATCTTTCGGGTCTTGATGGGTAATTTGCGTTTTTAGCTCTGCCATAGGACAATTATATCAGAATGTTGGTCACAATAATCCACTTTTTTTGGCGCCGCGATGATCAACATATCTCCTGAAAAAATCCCGGGCGACACCGGGACATTTGATCCCATCCCCTCCTACGGCGGACCCACCCAAAGGCAAATGATCCTCGTCGAGAACTCGAATAAAAACACCCGCCGTTTTCGCGGCGGGGTTAAGAACCATAGGGCTGGCATGCCAGCCTGGTAGGCTCCTCGTCGAGGACTCGAACCTCGAACCTAGCGGTTAACAGCCGCCCGCTCTGCCAATTGAGCTAACGAGGAATGTGCCCCTATTATAGCCAGGACGTGTAAGTTGTCAAGGTTCGCACCCTTTCACCGCCACCCACGCGGGGGGATTGATGACATTCATGCGCCGATTTTTGTGACAATCGACAAGACCCTCCCCGCCGCCTTTGTAGTATCCTACTTGCAATTGAACAATTCAGACAATTTTGTCTTGATAACTCTTAGAAGGAGCTATAGATGGCTTACGTAATCACACAAGACGAGTGCATTCAGTGCGGCGCTTGCGAATCGGAATGCCCTGACGGCGCGATCTCGATGGACGGGGAATTTTACGTCATCGATGCGGCCAAATGCCAGGACTGCGCTTCCTGCGTAGACGTCTGCCCGAGCAGCAGCATCGTCAAGGCATAATATCGCCTGCTCACCCACAGAGAGGGGCGCCGGCCAGCCGGCGCCCCTCTCTGTTTCTCGATCTTCGCGTGATATAATCTGACCTATGGACACCGATTTGACTTCTCCCGAACCGCAGCCTGCCGAGCCGGCCGTTGAGATTATTGGCGAGCCGGCCTCCGAGGCGCCCCCCACGGCTCCACGCCGCAAGCTGCGCTGGTTATACTGGCTGCCGGTTAGTTTTGCCCTGGGCATGGCCCTTTCTTATGCGCTCTTCAGCCTGCCGCTGCACGCCCAGGTGAGCGAGCTGCGCGGCCAGCTTTCGGTGGCCCAGGCGGCGCTCTCCGATCAAAGCGCCCAGGCCGCCGACGCGCAGGTACCCCAGCAGGTGCGCCGCTACGATGTGCCAATCGACGACGACCCGATCTTCGGCCCGGCCAACGCGCCCATCACCATTATCGAATTTAGCGATTACGAATGCCCCTTCTGCAAGAAATGGCACAACGAAACCTGGCCGCTGATCCAGCAGAATTACGGCGACAAGGTGCGCCTGGTCTACCGGGATTTTCCCCTGGTGGGGCTGCACGCCAACGCGCTGGCTGCCGCCGAGGCGGCCAACTGCGCCGGCGATCAGGACAAGTATTGGGATTTCAACAACACGCTCTTTTCCTCCGATGAGCGCCTGAGCCGCACGGTGTATGATTCGGTGGCGCGCGGGTTGGGCCTGGATATGACCCGCTACGACAAATGCCTCGACGACCGCCCCTACCAGGCGGAGGTGCAGGCCGATTACCAGTACGCCTCAGACCTGGGGGTCAGTTCCACGCCGACCTTCTTTATCAATGGGCTGGCGCTGATCGGCGCGCAGCCCTACGAGGTCTTCGCCAAGGTGATCGATATGGAGTTGAACGGCGACATTCCCAAATAGATTCAGGCAGCAATGAAAACTTCTATTCGAAGCTTTCATTACCTGGAAACAAAGATCACCACCCCCTGCCCCCGCCTCTCCGGCGGGGGTCTGATTTTTTTGGGAAAGATGGCACGCATGTGCCATCTTTCCCAAGCCCTAAGATGAAGCAGCGCCGCCGGCGTGAATGCGATTAGATCCAGCCAGCAATGAATGCTTTTATGAAAGCTTTTCATTGCCTGAAACGAAGATCACCACCCCCTGCCCCCGCCTCTCCGGCGGGGGTGTGTTTTTTTTGGGGGGAAAGATGGCACGCATGTGCCATCTTTCCCAAGCCCTAAGATGAAGCAGCGCCGCCGGCGTGAATGCGATTAGATCCAGCCAGCAATGAATGCTTTTATGAGAGCTTTTCATTGCCTGAAACGAAGATCACCACCCCCTGCCCCCGCCTCTCCGGCGGGAGGTCTGATTTTTTTTGGGAAAGATGGCACGCATGTGCCATCTTTCCCAAGCCCTAAGATGAAGCGGCGCTACCGGGGGAGGGCAGGGTGGGGGACGAAGAACAGATATCGTACCAGTGGTTATCTATTCAAACCGGCAAGCAGGCCGGGTTTGATCGAAATCCTATTGAAGTACGCCTCGAGAGGGGTTCGATTGATAAGGACGAAATGAGGCGCGCCCCATTTCGTCCTTATCAATATAAATTCACCCGCACAGGGGCGCGAGGATGTGGGTACAATAGTTGAAACACGCGCGGAGGAACCCCGAATGAAACGTTTTATCACCGTGGCCGGAAATATTGGGGTGGGTAAATCTACCCTGGTGACCCTGCTCTGCCAGAAGCTTGGCTGGCAGCCCTTCTTCGAGCCCGAAGCTCACAACCCCTACCTGGCCGATTTTTACCAGGACATGGCCGCCTGGGGTTTTCATTCGCAGGTCTTTTTCCTGGCCAACCGCCTGCAGATCCATCGCCAGATCATGCGCTGCCCCGGCTCGGTCATCCAGGACCGCAGCCTGTATGAGGACGCCGAGATCTTCGCCAACAACCTCTACCTGCAGGGCACACTTACCGCGCGCGATTATGAGACCTACCGCGCCCTATACCAGGGGCTGATCGAGTTTTTGCCCCCGCCCGACCTGGTCATCTACCTGCGCGCCACCCCGCAAACCCTCCTGGAGCGCATCGCCCAGCGCAACCGCGACTACGAGCGCGGGATCAGCCAGGATTACCTCGAGAGCCTGAATGAACTCTACCAACAATGGATCGACGCATTCACCCTCTGCCCGGTGCTTACCGTGCCGGCCGACCAGCTTAACTACGTTGCGCGCCCCATGCACCTCGAGCTGGTAGCGCGCAAGATCAACGAAAAATTATCCGGCAAGGATATTGTCGTTTTTGATCCGGAGGAAATTGCCCAGATTTAGGGCGTCAGGAGACGCGGCTTAGCGCGGCTCGACGATGATGCGGATGGCGGTGCGTACCTTTCCATCAATCTCAACATCCACAAACTCGGGCATGGCCACCACGGCAATACCATCTTCGGCAAGATATCCCTTGGCTAACACCAGTGCTTTAACAGCCTGATTGACAGCACCGGCGCCAATGGCCTGTACCTCGGCTCGTTTATGCTCTCGAACAACCCCGGCGATCGCCCCCGCGACAGCTGCTGTGCGCGAATTTGCTTTGACCTTTATAACGTCCATTGCGATGCCTCTCTTTCCTTAAATCGATGACGCAGATGATGTCTTCCATTGCAGAGGGGGGCATATCTATGCAAAACGATTGTAACCAAAAGTAAAAGTAAATTCAAGACACAATATCTATTAAGTTGGTAAAAATAGTCCTTGTATCGCTGAGTACGCGCAGCCTGCGCTGCCGGGGGAAGGGATGAATGCAGCCATACCTATCCACACATAATAAGTATAGGTATGGAGTCGTCGTAATAGTAGGGGCTGGGGATAAGTGGATAACCCTGCGGCGCACAGGCGATTCGCGGTATATCTGGGGGGCGCTCCAGGGCTTAAGCCCGCATCTATGCCGCCGCGGCCGGGCAGTTATCCACAGCTGCCTGTGGAGGAAAACCAGCGAATCGGGCCGGTTTATCCACCGATTCTACCCTCCGATGCTATATGGCTTAACTCAAAAAGGACCCCCCATATATGGGGGTATCCTTTTTTAGAGTCAGGGTAGATTCTTCGGACAAATTTTCGGTTTTATCCACATTCCAGGCAGGTTATCCACAGTTTTTGAGGGGTTATCCACATTTTTGGCAAAAAACATGGTTTTGCCTTCGTGGCGACATACGGAGTGGATTCCGCCGGCACCCCTATATATCGGGGGTCGTTACGACCCCATTTTTCTCGGCCCACTGGTCGAGCATTTCCTCGACGTTATCCAGGTAGGCGTCCAGGGCTTCGAGGCGCTGGCCAAAATGAGCCTTGTCCAGGCTGGCGGTGCGGCAGGCTTCCTGCCAGGGCAAGATCGCCGGTAAATCGGCGGGCAGGTGGTAGACCGCCAGGGTCCAGGTGCGCATCAGCAGCCAGAAGGCGGCGGTGGGGTGCTCTTCCCACAGGGCGGAAGCGGCGCGGGTGTAATAGCCGCTGCGCGCGGCCTGCAGGCGCGGTGGGCAGTTCTCAATTTTAGCGGCGGCCTGCAGGGCCTGGTCCCAGTGGTTGAGCCAGCTCTCCCAGGTCTCGTCTGAGACCTCCACCTCGCCGGCCAGCAGGCTGACCAGCCCGGCCGAAAGCTCGGGTTTGCCCAACCCGGCGGCACGCTGAGGGAACTGGACCATAAAGCGCCGTTCGGTGAGGGGCAGGCCGCTCAGGCTGGCGGTGGCGTTGCCGGCATTTTCAAGGGCTTTCAAAAAACCATAGACGCGCCTGCGCTGGTCGCCGGGGGCGGCGTTGAAGCTCAGATCGGCCCAGGATTGGCGGGCGGCGTTGGCCAGGCTGCGCGAGCGCGCCAGGATGTTATCGGGCTGGAGGAACTGAGCGCCGGTGGCGGCCTGGTTGTAATCGAACCAGTGGCCCGAATCGTAGAGCACCAGCGGTTTGTTGTATATGAAGGGGCCCATCCAGGGGTCCACGCGCAGGTGGCGCGGATGGCGGAAGAGTTCCTGCGAGTAATGGCTGATATCCAGGTGGATCTCGTCGCTGAGGCGCACCACTTCGCGCGGCTCGATCGGGTCGCTGTCGTGGATGATCACCAGGTCGATGTCGGTGGCGCCGCCCAACAGGGGTTCATCGCTGAGGCAGGAGCCCACCAGGTAAATGCATACCAGGCGGCGGCTGACCTTGGCGCGTTGGGCGGCGGTGTCGCGGGCGATCTTTAGCAGGATCTCGCGAGTGATGCGCATGAAACCTCCCTGAATCTGCTGCGCAGCTTAAGCCTCTTCGTGGTCTGGCAGGGGCAGCTCGGGCTGGTAGGGGGCTAACTCGAGGGACTGGCGGACGCGGTTCTCGATCCAGCGCAGGTCTTCGGGGTAGCGGACGAAGTCGATGGCATCGGCTTCGATCACCAGCACAGGCGCGGCGTGACTGTGCCCCTTGAGGAAGAAATCGTCGTAGCCCTGGTTCAACTGGGCAATGTAATCGCGCTCCATGTTGCGTTCGTAGGAGCGGTCGCGTTGGGTGATGCGCGCCATGAGCAGGTCGGTGCTGGCGCGCAGATAGAGGATCAGGTCGGGAGAGACGATCTTTTCGGCCAGGGCCTCGTGCACCCGGTAGTACATTTCTAACTCGTCGCCGCTCAGGTTGATCTCGGCGAAGAGAGCGTCTTTTTCAAAGGTGTAGTCGCCGATCAGGTCTTTGCCGCCGGCGGTGAGTTCTGGGATGCCGCGGCGCTGCTGGTGGTAGCGGCTGAGGAGGAAGAAGGTTTGCGTCTGGAAAGCGTAGCGGGCGCGATCCTGGTAGAACTTGGACAGGAAGGGATTCTCCTCGAAAACTTCGAGGAGCAGGTTGGCTTGAAAAGCGGGCTGAAGCAGCCGCGCCAGGGTGGTTTTGCCGACGCCGATGACGCCTTCGATCGCCAGATACATGCAGGTCTCCCAGGGATGGGGTGGAGTGTAGGTTTAAAATATACCATAAAAAGGAGCCGGGGCAGGCAGGAGAGGATTGCTAATCCCTTTCCCGGGGAGATCCCCAAAAAGGACGGCCGTTCTGGTTCTTATCCTATGATTCATCATTCATCCCTCACCCTCTTCATCCCGGTTTGGGTCTACAATTTAAGCAGGAGCATGCAATGAAAACCAATGTCGAATTGATGAATTTGTTCTGGACAACCGCGGGGATTTTCCCGGGCAAGGGTGAGATCAGCCCTTATGACTTTAAAGAGCGGGTCGAATCGGCGGCGCGCGCCGGGTTCAAGGGGATTGGCATCTGGCATACCGACCTGGAGCACTGCATGCTCCACCGCCCGTTGAAAGAGATGAAGATGATCCTGGACGACAACGGGATGAAATACCTCGAGCTGGAGTTCCTCACCGACTGGTTCCTGGAAGGCGGGCGCAAGAGCGAATCCGACAGCCGCAAAATGCGCCTGCTGGAGGCCTCGGCGGCGCTGCAGGCCAAACACGTCAAGATTGGCGATTTTTACAATTCTCCCTGCCCGATGGATAGGCTGGTCGAAATCCTTTGCCGCTTTGTGCGCCGATGCGCGTGCGGTTGGGGCGACCATTGGGTTTGAATTTATGGCCTCCTCAATGCTCAACAATCTGAAGGATGCCCTGGCGATGGTCAGCGCGGCGGGGGCCAGCAACGGCGGGGTGATCCTGGATATCGTGCATGTGGCCATGCTGCACATCCCGCTGGAAGAGATCAGCCGCATTCCCCTGGCACAGTTGATCAACATTGAGCTGAACGACGGTGCGCTGCCGGGCAGCCCGCTCTATGACCCCTCCCGGGTGCGCCGCTTCTGCGGCGAAGGCGATTTCGATATCCGCGGGCTGATCGATTGCGCCGATAAAATGGGCTACACGGGCCCCTGGGCGGTGGAGGTGATGTCGGATGATCTGGCCGGCCTGCCGCTGGACGAGTTGAACCGGCGCGCCTACACCACCACCATGGCGCAGTTCGCGGGGTAGACGCATCCGCTCCAGGTCGATATCCTGGGAGCAATTTCCATTAAAGATTAAGGGACGGCTTGACGCCGTCCCTTTCTATGATTAATTCAAACGGAGATCGCCTTCCGGTGTTCTATACTGGGATATCATCCCGGTGTTCTATACCGGGACGGGGATCTGCTCCAACTCGGCGACCAGGCCGGCGATGACGTCGAAGCCGCCCTGCCAGAAGGCCGCCTGGCGGATATCGATGCCGGCCGCGGCCAGCAGTTCGGCCGGCGCCTGCGAGCCGCCGGTGGTGAGGATCTTGCGGTAGCGGGGTTTGAAAGCCTCGCCCTCCTGGCGGAACTGGCGGTAGAGCGAGAGCACCAGCAGCTGGCCGAAGGCATAGGCGTACACGTAGAAGGGCGTGGCGTAAATGTGGGGGATGGAGACCCATTCCCAGCGGAATTCATCGGCCACATCCACCGCGTCGCCAAACTGGGCTTTGAGGTTTTCCATGTAGGCTGCGGCCATTTCGTCGACCGAAGCGTTCTGGTTGACCATCTCGTGGGCCTGTTTTTCGAAGAGGGCGAAGAAGGCCTGGCGCTGGATGGTGGCGTAAGCGTCGTCCACCTGGCGGAAGAGGATGTCGCGGCGCACGGCCTCGTCGCTCTCTTCGGCCAGCAGGCGCTCGACCAGCATCATTTCGCCAAAGGTGGAGGCGGTTTCGGCCAGGGGCAGCGAGGAATGGAAGGTGAAAATGCTGTGTTCGGAGGCCAGCATGGCGTGGATGGCGTGGCCGAGTTCGTGGGCCATGGTGGCCACGTCATCGGCGCGGCCCTGGTAGTTGAGCAGCACCCAGGGGGTCAGTTTGGGCCCCACCGACATGCAGAAGGCGCCGCCGCGCTTGCCCTTGCGCACCTGGCTGTCGAGATGTTCCTGGTCGAAGACGCGCTGGGCCAGGGCGCCAAACTGCGGGTCGAACTGGTTGAACGAATCGAGCACCATCCCGGCGGCGCGCGGGTAGTCGTAGGTTTTGTCGGATTTGGCCACGGGGGCGTAGATGTCGTAGCGGCGCAGGCGCGGCAGCCCCAGCCAGCGCGCCTTGAGCTGGAAGTAGCGCTGGAAGACGCCCGTGTTCTGCTGGGCAACGCTCAACAGAGTATCCACAACCTCATCGGGGATGTCGTTGGCCAGGTTGCGCACCGCCAGGGGGGTGGCGTAGCTGCGCAGGGTGAGGTTTTCGTTGCGCCAGTCGCGCACGATGGTCTGGTACATCTGCCCGAGGATCGGCCCGTCCGCGCCGTAGACGCGGTAGAGTTCCTGGTAGGCCTGCGCGCGCAGCTGGGGGTCGTGCTGGCGCACGAAGACCATCAGCTCGCCGCGGGTGAGTTCTTTGGGCTGGCCGTCCACCTCCAGCTTGTAGGTGTAGCGGTTGGTGTAGGAATCGTACAGGCGCTCCATGGCGCTGGCGCCGGTGACGTTTTTCAGGTTGATAATTTTTTCTTCGGGCTCGCTGAGCGTGTATTTCTTCTGATGGCGCATCTCCTCGAGCCAGTAGAGATAATCGCCGGAGGGCTGCATCAGGCGGGCGGCGTTGGCGTCATCCAGCGCCTTCCACCACAGGCTGAAGAAGAGCGTGCGGTTGGTCATCTCGGCAAGGAACTGCTCGACGCGGCCCATCAAGGTCTGCGCGGCCTGGTCCTGGGTGTTGGATGCAAAGGAAAGCGCGGCAAAGCCGTACAGGCGGTAGGCCAGCTGTTCGAGGGTTTCCATCTGCTGTACCACGGCGAGGAAGTCGGCGTAGGAGATATCGGCCTGGAGCGATGGCCGCAGGGCTTCGACCTGCTGGGCGGACTGTTCCAGGGCGGTGAAGGCGGCTTCGATTTCGTCGGGCGCACCGGATGAGAGATCTTTGAGGCTCCATTGAGCCTGCTGGTAGGTCAGAGTGGTCATGGTTTCCTCACTTTGAGCGGACTTTGAATGAATTATACCAATTCTGTCCAGGTTTGCACGCCCGGGGTAGGGTGGGTCAGCATGGCTTTTTCAAGAAATTGTCAGACAAGCCCCTCCCCTGACCCCTCCCCGAAACGGGGCGGGGAAATAAAGATTTGAGGGTTCAGACGCCGTTTTACGGCGTCTGAACCCTCAAACTCCCTCTTTGACCTCTGTCTCCGCCGGAGATGGATCCAAATTGGCATTTGTCAAGCTTCCTTGAGAACGCCCTGGGGTGGGTCAGGGCAATCGCATCTACATTGCCAGATGCGTTTTCTACCCTTATCCACTCCCCCCGGCCCCCTCTCCGCGGCAAAAAAACGCCGCGAAGAGGGGGAGAAAATATTTTTCTCCGAGAAGACTGTATCTGGCGGCACTTATGTGCCGCCAGATACAGTCTTCTCGGAGCTCTTTTTAAAGTCCCCGCCCTCGAGGGCGGGGATTTAGGGGTGGGTCCTTGGGATTTACTGTGGAAGAAGAAATATTAGGGTTAATTGCGCGCGAAGCGCGCAATTAACCCTAATATTTACCACCCACCACGGCAACTCCCACAGAACCGGTAGGGCGGACCGTTGCGCGCGGATCAGGAATGCAGTTCCGCCAGCATTTTGGCGTGCAGCGAGGGGTTGGCGGCCAGGATGCTGCAGGGGGTGCTGAGGTAATCGGGCTGGCCGTGCAGGTCGCTGACCAGTGCGCCGGCTTCGGCCGCGATCAGGCCGCCGGCGGCCAGGTCCCAGGGATAGACCGAGGCCTCCCAATAGCCGTCCAGGCGCCCTGCGGCGACATAGCACAGGTCCAGGGCGGCCGAGCCCAGGCGGCGCACACCCTGGGTGAGGCGCTGGAAGCGGCTGAAGTGCACCAGGTTGGTCTCGATGACCCAGTTTTCATAGGCAAAACCGGTGGTGAGCAGGCACTGCAGCAGTTCGTCGGTGGACGAGACCTGCAGGGGAGCATCGTTGAGCCAGGCGCCGTGGCCGCGCTCGGCGGTAAACATTTCGTCGCGGGTAGGGTCGTAGACGCATGCCAGCAGGACGCCCTGTTCATCGGCGTAGGCAATCGAGACGCAGAAAACCGGCAGGCCGTGGGCAAAGTTGGTCGTGCCGTCCAGCGGGTCGATAAACCACATCTGGCCGGCGGTCCCGGATTGAAAACCGCTTTCCTCGGAAAGGATGGTGTGGTCGGGGAAACGCTCGCGCACCAGCCCGAGGAGCAGTTCCTCGGAGCGTCTGTCGTATTCGGTGACCAGGTCGATGCGGCCTTTGTGGGCGAAGGCATGCGCGCGGCCGTAGCCGGCGGATAGCAGCGCGCCAGCCTGGCGCGCGAAGGTTTGGAGATCGGCGAGAGTGGGTTGCATAAGGGAGGATTATAACCCAGGAGCAGCGGCCTGGTTGGCGCCTTGGCATGGGACGGGCGGGTGAAGAGCGCGGGTAACTGACCCGCGCTGCGAAGGAGGTTGTGGGATGGTTTCCCGGGCGAGGAGGGCCCTAATCGGGGCGGTTGATGATTTTAAGCTCTTCGAGGATTTTGTAGAGCTGGTCGAGCTCGGTCTGAATTTCGTCGCGGTCCGACTGGGCCTGGCCAAGCAGGGCTTCGAAGGCGGTCTTTTGCTGCTCGGGCAGCGAGCCGAGCAGGCGCTCGGTGCGCGCGATCTGCGTGTTTTTATAGCGCAGTTTGTGCTCCAGGCGCTCGCGGTAGCCCTGGTAGAAATCGCGCTCGTTGAGCGGGGCGGGCAGGGTGGGCAGGTCCTGGGTGAGGATTTCGGCCACGGTCAGTAGAAATTCTTCAGTGTCGATGGGTTTTTCGAGGAAACGCACCGCCCCCAGGCTGAGGGCGAACTTTTTATCTTCGGGGGTGACGTAGGTGGCGGAGAGGAAGATGATGGGGATGTGGCGGGTGAGCGGGTTCTTACGCAGCTCGTGGGCCATGGCGAAGCCGTCCAGGCGCGGCATGAGGATGTCGGCCACGATCAATCCGGGCTTGTGTTTTTCGACCTGGGTCAGGCCTTCCTGCCCATCATGGGCAGAGACGACCGGATAGCCCTTGAAGCGCAGGGTTACCTCGAGCAGTTCAAGCACATTGGGCACATCTTCGACAATCAGGATCGGACCGAGGGGAATCATCATGCTCAGGATTCTAGCCCAGTCTGGCGCGCTTATCAAGCGTGAGCACTCGACAATAATGAAAGGAGTCGCCAGGCGCGGGGAGCAGATGCTGAAAAGACACCCGGATGCTTGACAGCCCCCCACTCATCGATTATCCTTGGATCGCGTCCGGGTGGGACCGGCGCGGCAGAAACTGCCGAACCCCGCCAGGTCCGAGAGGAAGCAACGGTAAGGCGGCCATTCTGGGCGCCGCCGGAAAACCTACCCGGCGCAACCTTACCACCGGTGGGCCGCGCGCCATACAGCGGCAGGGCCCGATCAGCACATGACCAGCGATCCAATACCAGTTTGTAATTATGAAGGCTCCGATTACCAGGCTTCCTTTTGGGAGCAGGGCGGCCGGGGTTATGAAGACGCCTGCGAGGGCGTGGCGCTTCGGCGCCTGCTGCCGCCGGCCGGGCGGCGCATGCTCGAACTGGGCGCCGGCGCCGGGCGCAACACCCCGCGCTATCAGGGCTTCGAGGAGATCACCCTGGTGGATTACTCCACCACCCAACTGGCCCAGGCGCGCCAGCGGTTGGGCGACAGCCCGCGCTACCGCTACGTGGCGGCGGATATCTACTACCTGCCGTTTGGCGCGGGCATTTTCGATGCCGCCACGATGATCCGCACCCTGCACCACATGGTGGAGCCGCGCCTGGCGCTGGCCCAGGTGCGCCAGGCCTTGACCCCCGGCGCGGTCTTCGTGCTGGAATATGCCAATAAGCAAAATCTCAAGGCGGTGCTGCGCTATTTGCTGCGCGCGCAGAGCTGGAACCCGTTTACCCCCGAGCCGGTCGAGTTTGCCCCGCTCAATTTTGATTTTCACCCGGCCACGGTGCGGGCCTGGTTGAAGGCCAACAATTTTGTCATCGACCGCCAGCTGACCGTCTCGCATTTCCGCATGGGGCTGCTCAAGCGCCTGGTGCCGCAGCGGCTGCTGGTGAGCATGGACGCCCTGGCGCAGCGCACCGGCGACCTGTGGCAGTTCAGCCCGAGCGTGTTCGTCGGCTGCCGCGCCGCCGGGGCGCCGGTTAGCGCCGAGACGAGCTTCAGCTTCCGCTGCCCGGCCTGCGGGCACGGTCCGCTGGAGGACACCCCCGAGCAAATCGCCTGCCCGGCTTGCGGGCGCTGCTACCCGGTGGTGGACGGTATTTACGATTTCAGGGTTAAGTGAGCGGCCTTCCCCTCCCCCCGGTCTTTACAGGCAAAAAGCGGCGTGAAGAGGGGAGAAGAAATTTTTTGTGACAGGCATTTATAGTAAGTGTTCAGTTGGTCGCAGCAAAAGCTTTATACAGGAGGTAAATATCGTTGTGACCCAAGCGAGCAACACACAACCTACTCTGTATGACCTTCCTCATGAACTTCGTGGCACACGGGTATGTCTACGCCCATATGCTGTAGGCGATGGAGTTGTTGTGCAGCAGGCAATTGAGGAGTCACGCGACCTTCTCCGTCCGTGGATGGCATGGACAAACTCACGAAGAACTGTGCAAGAATGTGAAATCTATGTGCGTAAAGCTCTGGCGAAGTGGATAACCCAAGAAGACGTAACCGTAGGAATGTGGGACTGTTCAACAGACCGTTATCTTGGAGGCATCTGGTTGTACCACATTGATAGGGACGTACCAGCGATGGAGATTGGTTACTGGGTTCGTGCTTCTGCCCAAGGTCAGGGCTATGTCACGGAGGCTGTCACGCTGCTGTGTAAGCTTGCCTTTATTACGTTTGCAGCCCAACGAGTAAAAATTCAGTGTGATGCAGCCAATACAAGGAGTGCAAACATACCACACCGCCTCGGTTTTGTTCACGAGGCCACACTCCGCAACCATAGCCGTAATACGATGGGCGAACTTACTGACCAACTTATATTCGCCTTAACACGCGAGGATTATCATCAGCTACCCTGGTCACATGCGTAGCATTACTATTCCGTGTTTTTACCAGCGAAATATGACCGCCTGAACGCTTACCATTTGTTTCGAAAATCTGTTTTGATGCGTCCGGCCTGGCCTGGAGCGGGGTTCGAGCGGAAAACGACTTCCCAGAGGGTATGATATGGGAGAGGCGTTTTTTTAACGCATTTTTTGGCTGGCAGGCGGGTTAAGAATTAACGTACAATCGTAGCAGGTACATCGGACGTTCGCGGCGGGTTTGAGGTGCGGGTGATAAGGTGAGGCGAAAGCGGCGGGTGATTGGGTGGCTGCGGCTGGCGGGCTGCGGGCTGGCAGGTTTGCTCCTGGCGGCTTGTGCAATGAGCCCGTCCGCTGGTGATTCTACTGCGCCGATCCCCAGCAGCCAGCCAGGGACCAGCGTCAGCGCCCGCGCGGTCGAACCCAGCGCCACGGCTGCGCCCACCGCCACTCTCCCGCCACCCAGCCAGCATCGCATTGGCATTCGCGAGGTGGATGGGCAGGCCGAATTTTTTGACCGGTGGACCGACAATAAGTTTGTCCCACGGGGGGCGAATTATGCCTTCGTCGCCAACAAAGGCGGGATGACCAACCAGCTGCTCAAGGTGGGGATCTACGACCCGGCGCGCACACGCGCCGATTTTGGGCGGCTGTCGGTGGCGGGCTACAATACCGTGCGGGTATTTATCGACGCGTGCGCTGCAGGGGATGGATGCATCGGCGCCCAGGACAACCAGGGGCTCAACCCGGCGTATCTCGATAACCTCAAAGATTTGCTGACCGCCGCTAAAGACGCGCGGCTCTTTGTGCTGCTGACTTCGGCAGACCTGCCGGGGCAGGGTGGGTATACCCAGGAGATCAAGAGCGCGGCGGGCGGCAGCTTTGGCGCGCAGCGCAGCAGCTATCTGCTGACCCCGGCCGGGGTGCAGGTGACGCGGCGCTACTGGAGTGACCTGCTGAGCGGGCTGGAGGAGCGCCGGGCGCCCCTGGATGCCGTACTGGGCTGGGAACTGCTCGACGAAGAGTGGCTGCCAAACGATCAACCGCCCCTTTCGCTGGCGGGGGGTGAGGTGACCACCACCACCGGCAGCTACGAGATGAGCGACCCCGCACAGAAGCAGCAGATGGTCGCCGACGCCTTGCGGCACTATATCCGCGAGGTGCGCGCCGAAATCTTGGGGCACGACCCCACCGCGCTGGTGGCGATGGGCTTTTTTGCGCCCGGCAGCGATGCGGCCCGCTACGTGGACACCGCGGCGCTGCTCGAAACGTCCGACCTGGATTTCTTTGACTTTCACGCTTTTCCGGGGACGCAGCCCATGGATGCGCTGGCCTCGGCGTTTGGTATGGGCGGCTATCAAAGCAAGCCTATCTTGCTGGGGGAGTACGGCGCCTACCGCCGGTTGTACGGCCAGATCCAGCCGGCGGCGCGGGCGCTGAGCGCCTGGGCGGCAGATGCCTGCAGCCTGGGTTTTGACGGCTGGCTGCACTGGTCGTTCAACCCGGCGGGTGAAGGGGTCGATAACCTCACCTGGGGGCTGACCGACGAGAATGGCTATCTGCTCGACCTGTTTGCCCCGCGCAGCCAGCCCGACCCATGCGCCGCCCTGCCGGTGGCCGGGGACAACCTGGCGTTTGGCAAGCCGGTGGATGTTTCGCGCTACCTGGCGATGGAACTCCCGGAATATGCCGTGGACGAGAACGACGGCAGCCAGTGGGGGTCGGGCGCGCTGGCGCCGCAGTGGATCGAGATCGATCTGCAGGGCACCTACAATATCAGCGAGGTGCGCCTGATGGTGGCGCAGTGGCCGGCGGGAAGCACTTTGCACCGGGTGCTGGTGCGCCTGCGCGGCAGCCAGGAATTTCTGCTGGTGTACGAGTTTGAGGGGGTGACCAAAGATGGCGACTGGCTGGTGTTTACCCCGCCCGCGCCGCTGGAGAACGTGGAGGCGATCGGCATCCGCACGATCAGCAGCCCCTCGATGGTCGGCTGGAAGGAAATCCAGGTGCGCGGCGTACCTTCACCCCCTGATTGACCCACAAATTTATCCAACATCCCATCCATCCTCGATGGCTTTTGAAACCAATATGATAATATTGGTCAACGAAGATCAATATTATTGCGTATGACATCGGAGGATCGGATGAACCATTTCCAAACCTACCTGGCCGAGGAATTTGCCGAGGATTACCAGGAAGGCCGGCTGAACCGCCGCGAAGCGCTGAAGTTGATCGCTTCGGTAACCGGCAGCCTGCTGGCGGCTGGCACGTTTCTCAGCGCCTGCGCCCCAGCGGAAGCATTGACCCAGAGCCCTACCCTCGAAGCCGGCGGCGCCACGGCTCAACCAATCCCGACCGAGATGGCGACCGAGACGCCGATGGCTGCCGGCGCCACCAGCCAGCCCGCGACGGCCACCCCATCTCCCACCTCGCCCGCGGCATCCGCCCCGTCTGGCACGGTCACCGCGGATGACCCCGCGGTGCAGGCCGGGGATGTGCGCCTGCCCGGCGGTGACGGCGCCGAACTGCAGGCGTACCTGGCCCGCCCCAGCGGCGACGGCGCCGCGCCGGTGATCTTGGTGTGCCATGAAAACCGCGGGTTGACCGATCACATCAAGGACGTCACCCGCCGGCTGGCCAAGGCCGGCTACGTGGGGTTGGCCATGGATCTGCTCTCGCGCCAGGGCGGCACGGCCGCGGTCGGCGCGGACCAGGTGCCGGGGCAGCTGGGCAATACCTCGCCGGACCAATTTGTCGCCGATTTTCTCAGCGGCTGGGACTACCTCAAAGGCCAGGCCTTTGCCCAATCCGAGCGGGTGGGCATGGTGGGCTTCTGCTTTGGCGGCGGGGTCACCTGGCTGATGGCCACGCGTATGCCCGAGCTGCGCGCGGCGGTGCCGTTTTACGGGCCGCACCCCCCGCTGGAGGATGTTCCCAAGATCAACGCGGCGGTGCTGGGCATTTACGGCGCGCTCGACCAGCGCATCGACCAGGGCATCCCAGAAATTGAGGCCGCGATGAAAGCCAACGACAAGATATTTGAGAAACTGGTTTACCCCGACGCGGACCATGCCTTCCATAACGATACCGGCACGCGCTACGTGGCGGCGGCAGCCGTGGATGCCTGGCAGCAGACGCTGGCCTGGTTTGGCAAATACGTCTGATCCGGTAAGGCTGTCAGGACGGCGTGCGCACGCAAAATTTGTCAGTAATCCTGATCAACTGCCTTAATATAGCGGGAGTTCGGATCCAGGAAAATCCCCATCCCCCTGCCCCCTTCCCGGGAAGGGGAAAAATCCAAGAGATCTGGAGATCGTTGCACCCTGAAAGGGTGCAACGATCTCCAATTTCCTCTTTCACTCCTTCCGTTTCGGGACACTCGGCGCTCGGCAGCGCACTTGAAGAAGTGCATTGCGCCCGAAGAGGCAGCGGCTGCGCTTGTGATGCAAAGCGCGAATCTCCGTATAATGAACGGTTAACAGCTGCAAGGAGATTCATGCTCAAACTGGAAGAAAACCAATACGCGTGTGCCCGGGCGCTCTTCGCCGGCCTGGCCGAGACTCATTTTAGCGTGGGGGCCGTGCTGGCCGGCACCGCGCGCGGCGAGATCTGGGTGGATGATCGCGATTACCCGCGGGTGGGGTTGGCGGCTACCCCGGAAGGCCACTACCTGGCCGGGGACCCGCAGTATCAACCCGGCTACGCCGGGCTCAAGGAAGTCATCCCCGAGCATGCCTACCTGAACTTTGAGCCGGACGGCTGGGAGGATGTGCTCGGCCAGGTGTGGAATAACCCCTACGCGCGCAAGCACCTGCGCCAGAATTACCGCTTCGCCCAGGCGCGGATCAACGATTGGGCGGCGCGTGTGCCGCCCGGCTACCGGCTGGCGGCGGTGGATGACGGTCTGCTGGGCAGCCTTGAGCCGGAGCAGCGGGACGAAGTTGCCGCCCGCCTGGAAGAATGGATCTCGTTGGATTTTTTCATGAAGCACGGCTTTGGTTGGGTGATCTTGCACGGCAGTACGCTTGCCAGCCACTGCATCGCGGATTGTGTCAAAGGCGAGCAGTGCGAGATGGGGGTGGGCACTGCCGTGGAGCACCGCAGGCTGGGGCTGGGCTCCATCGTGGTGGCCGCCGCGCTGGATGAGTGCCGGCGCAAGGGCTACCGCCAGATCGGCTGGCACTGCCTGCGCTCCAACGCGGGGTCGATTGGGGTGGCGCTTAAGACCGGGTTTGTGAAAGCACGCGATTATTATGCTTACAGTTCGGTGCTGCCGGCCGAAAACGCCAGCGACCTGACCCCGGGCGAGTGCCGGGATTGGGCGGCGCATTATGAACGCGCCGCGGAAAGCATCCTGCGGTATCGCTTCTACGCCGCCGGGGCATGGGCCCTGGCCGGGGAGGAAACCCGCGCGCTGGAAAACCTGGATCTACTGCTGGCCGGCAACTGGCAGGGCCGCCCGGAATGGCTGGAACGCAATTTTATGTTTGGCGGGCTGCAGGAACAGGCGGAGTTCAAGGCGCGCGTGGCAGAGCTGCGCCGACGCCAGGCTCACTAGTACCCCTTGCACCTGGCGATCCATTCGCCCATACTTAATCCGGCGCGAGCCGGCGCCGTTATTTATCCATACCCTGGGGCGTGAGGACCGATGATGTCAAAACGAAAAAACAACGTCCTGGTGGTGACGGTGATCCTCGTCGCCGCGGCGCTGATCCTTCCGCCCCTGGCGCTTAATGATGAGAAAAGCGAACTAAATGACGCCGCGCGGGCCGCTCTGACGGGTGAGTTTGTGCGCCTGGACGATGGCGTGGTGCACTATGAGTTAAGCGGCCCGCCGCAGGGGCCGGTGGTGGTGCTGGTCAGCGGTTTCTCCACGCCCTACTTTGTCTGGGACCCGATCATGGATGCCCTCGCCGCCGGGGGGTTCCGCGTGCTGCGCTACGATCTTTATGGGCGTGGCTATTCGGACCGGCCGGTTGTCAACTACGACCTGGGCCTGTTTGTGCGCCAGCTTGACCAGCTGCTGGTCGCGCTGCACATCGCAGCACCGGTGCGGGTGGTCGGGCTGTCCTTTGGCGGGCTGGCGACGGCGGCTTTTGCCAACCGCTATCCCGAGAGGGTGCAGAGCGTGGTGCTGATCGATCCGCAGGCGGCGAATGTCAGCGCGGCCAGTATTTCGCCGCTGGCTATCCCGCTGGTGGGCGAATACCTGATGGATGTTTACATCGGTCCGGTGCGCCTGGCCCAGACCCAGGGCGGCGACTTTTTCCACCCCGAGCGTTTTCAGGATTTCACCCACCAATACCGCGAGCAGATGCAGTACAAGGGGTTCAAGCGCGCGATCCTCTCCAGCCTGCGCAACCTGGTGGGGCTGGACCCTATCCAAGAATACGCCAGGCTGGGTGCCAGCAGTCTGCCGCTGCTCTTGATCTGGGGCGAGCAAGACCAGACGGTACAGGCGGACGGGATCGCCAAAGTGCGCGAAGCGCTGCCGGAGGCAGAATTCCATGCGATCCCCGAGGCGGGGCATCTTTCGCATTATGAGCGGCCCGAGGTGGTTAACCCCTGGGTGACCGAGTTCCTGGAGCGCACCGGCCGCCAACCCTGAAGTATACTTGCAGCCATGAAAGCATCCACCCCCCCGAAATCCAGCCTCCCCGGCTGCCCAAACGCCTGCCTTCCGGCGCGCTGGAGCCGCTGGAAGATTTCCGCGAATACCAGTCGCTGGCGGCAGCCAACGCCGACCTGAGCGGCCGGCAGGCCACCGGCATCCTGATAGAACTGGCCCAGCTGCGCCGGGTCAATTTTGCCCGCGCCCACCTGATCCGCGCGCGTCTGGCAGACCTGCGCTGCGAGGTGTCGGATTTCTCGGCGGCCGAATGGGAAAAGGCACGCCTGAAGCGGGCCGAATTCAGCGGCTGCCGGCTGCTGGGCATGCAGTGGGTCGAATGCGAGCTGGAGGACGTGGTTTTCAAAGAGTGCAACCTGGAAGGGGCGATTTTTGTCGCCTGTGGTTTCAGGGCGGTGCGTTTTGAGGGCTGCAACCTGCGCGGAGCCTCCTTTGAGCAGTGCGGGTTGGAGGGGACAGGCTTTGGCGGCAGTGACCTGAGCAACGCGATCCTGCGCGAGGCGAGTTTGAAAGGCGCCGATTTGCGCGGGGCGCTGCTCAACGGCCTGCAGCTCTCGGCCAAAGATCTGCAGGGCGCGGTGATCACCCCGGCGCAGGCCGCGCAGGTGGCGGCGCTGCTGGGCGTGCGGGTGCTGGACGAAGGCGCCAGCCTGGATGAGGATGAGGAAGAATAGGGCGGCCGGCCGATTTGTGCGCCTGGATGGGGAGTGAGGATGAACAGAATCCGGTGGGCGCCACGGATCAAGATGGCGCAGATCGCCCAATTGTACCGTCTGGACGCCATGGGACTGGCGGACGAGGATATGCTTAACCAGGTCGGGTTTGGCCTGTTTCAGCGCTGCCGCAGCATCCTGATGGTCACCGACGCCAACCAGGTGGACTGCCCGCAGTGCGGGGCGACGATCGCGTGCTCCGCAGAGCGCTGGTCGCGCGAGCACCCAGTGCTGTGCGCCGCCTGCGGGTTCAAGGCCAGCTACGGCCAGTGGCGCGACTCGTGGCGCAAGCAAGAATTGGTGGGCGGCAACGCGGTGAGGGTGTATCGCGAGTTTTTCCAGGCCTATCCCAAAGCCAAAACTTATGCCGAAAAGATGCTGCTGATCGACCAGTTGATCCACGCCTTTCACTTTTCGCTGCGCCAATCGCGCACCTTCCGCCCGGTGGCCCAACAGTTGATCGACGGCAGCGCGGAGAAGGTGCTGGCGTTCTTAGACCGGTTGTCTGGAGTGGAATATGCGACCAGCGAATTGAATGCCAGCGGGGCGCAGTGGCTGCAGACTCTAGAAAACGCGGCCAGGCAGTTTCCCTTTCTGGCTGAAAGGGTGGAGCGGGCCAACCGGCTCAACGCCTCGTCGAATCAGGCCAAGACAACCGATTCGTAATCGTATTTTTACTATTGCCGCATTATTTACCGATGGTTTTCAAACCAAACCGGCCAACGGCCGGATGTGGAGGAGCAAATGAAAGAAGACAATCCGCTGGAGTTCGCGGTGACCGGTCGCAACCAGGTGAAACGCCTGGCGGAACGCGCGCTCTATGACAAAGACAGCGTTTACCGTATCGTGGATGAAGCCCTGTACTGCCACGTCGGGTTCGTCCAGGACGGCCAGCCGTTTGTGCTGCCGACTATCCACGCGCGGGTGGATGACACCCTGATCCTGCACGGGGCCAAGGCCAGCCGGCTGCTCAAGCACGTGGCCGCGGGCCAGCCAGTGTGCGTGACGGTGACCCTGGTGGACGGGCTGGTTTTT
Organism: uncultured Chloroflexia bacterium; assembly: GCA_963752685.1. Lineage (GTDB taxonomy): Bacteria > Chloroflexota > Anaerolineae > Anaerolineales > Anaerolineaceae > Anaerolinea. The sequence continues at coordinate 427,895 of CAVVZR010000005.1, forward strand.
GCCCGTTCGGTTTTCCACCATTCGATGAATTACCGCTCGGCGGTGCTGTTTGGCGCCGGGCGAGTGGCGGAAAGCGACGAGGAGAAAATGTGGGCGCTGCACGCGCTGACCGATCATATCGCCCGCGGGCGGTGGGAAGACGCGCGCAAACCCAACCCGCGCGAGCTGAACGCCACCACGGTGGTCCTGCTGGCGATCGAGAGCGCGGCAGCCAAGGTGCGCAGCGGTCCGCCCAAAGATGATGAAGAAGATTATGCCCTGGACCTATGGGCTGGGGTGCTGCCGCTGGAGCTGCAGGCCTCCGCACCGCTCCCCGATGAGCATACCCGTACCGAAAATCACCTGCCCGACTATATCCGCAATTACCGGCGAGGGAGCTGAGACATGCCGCCGGGGCTGGTGATCGAAGCCTGGCCGCCCGAGCACCCGCGCTGGGATGAACTGCTGGATTGCATCCGCGCGCTGGGCCAGGAAAACTGGGTCAACTTCAGCGCGGAGTGGCACCGCAGCTCTCACCTGCTGGCCGCCTGCCTGGATGGGCGGGTGGTGGGCTTTTTGCGCTTTGTGGTCCAACCGATTGGGGCCGAAGAGGAGCACCAGCCGCTGGAGTGGGGAGGAGAGCCGCTGCTGGAGGCCAAGATCCTGGCTTTTGGGGTGGTCCCTGCTATGCGCCGGCGCGGAATTGGGTGGGGGCTGCAGGAAGCCGCATTGGAGGAGGCCCGGCGTTTGGGCTGCTACCAGGTGCGCTCGCACAGCGCCGGGAAAAACAGCGAGAATCACCGCCTGAAGCTGGCGATGGGTTTCGCGGTCCAGCCGGTGATCCGCGGCGAGGACCGCCAGGGGGTATATTTTATCCTGCCGCTGGGCGCGCCGGGCCGGCGTAAAGCCGATGGGTGAGAAAATTTTCCGGGCCGCGCCAAACGGGTGACTCTTTGACCTTGTGATATACTTTTAATCAAATCTCACAACACCCCGGCCAAAGCGGGGACATACGAGGGTGCAATGAAGGTATCGGTTTCACAGCAGCAACTGGCGCACGGCTTAAACATGGTTTCGCGGGCAGTGTCACCGCGCAGTACCCTGCCGGTACTCGGCAACGTCTTGCTTGCCACGGACGAAGGCCGCTTGCGCCTGGCAGCCACAAACCTGGAACTGGGCATCTCCTGCTGGATTGGCGCGCAAATCGGCGAAGACGGCTCGATCACCGTGCCGGCGCGGCTGTTCTCAGACCTGGTGAACACCCTGCCCAACGATACCGTGCAGCTTGCGGTGAACATGAATACCTTCACCCTCTCGGTGAAGTGCGGCTCTTCGGCCACCGAAATCAAGGGCATCGATGCCCAGGAATTCCCGCCCATGCCGGCCGCCGACCCGGCGGATGGGGTGGTGCTTAAAGTGACCGATCTAAAGGACATGATCCAGCAGGTGGCCTTTGCCGCCTCGGCCGATGAGGCCCGGCCGGTGCTGCAGGGTGTGCAGACGCGCATGGACGGCGAGGAAATGTCGCTGGCGGCTACCGACGGCTTCCGCATCTCGGTGCGCAAGACGATCCTGCCCCAGGCAGTGGCCAAGCCGGTGACCATGATCATCCCGGCGCGCGCGCTCAATGAGCTGGCCCGCATTGCCCAGGACGGCGACAGCCTGGTGACGGTGATCTCGCCCCCCGGCCGTGGGCAGGTGGTGTTCCATCTCGAATCGGTCGAGCTGGTCTCACAGTTGATCGACGGCAACTTCCCCGATTACAAAGTGATCATGCCGCGCGCCTTCAAGACTCACACCGTGGTCTCGACCAACGCGCTGCTCAAAGCCTGCAAACAGGCCGAGATCATCGCACGCAATGGCAACAACGTGGTGCGGCTGACCCTGCAAAAGTTCGATGACCGCCCCGGCGAGATCGAGGTCTCGGCGCAGAGCGAGGAAACCGGGGTAAACGAGTCAAAGATTGACGCCAACGTCGAAGGCCCGGTGCTGGCGGTGGCGTTCAATGTGCGCTTCCTGCGTGAAGTGCTGGAAGTAATCAAAACGCCCAACCTGGTGCTGGAAACCAACGACCAGAAATCCCCCGCTATGGTCCAGCCGGTGGGTGATGAGAATTTTCAGCATGTAATCATGCCGATGCACCTCGGATAACCGATTCATCTACGCGGGCCGTCTCACCGGCGGCCCGCGCGAACCCTCTTACCCGCTTATGGCACAAGCAGGCGCCCACCCAGGCCGACAATTCCGTATCTATCTGGCCCTGGCCCAATACCCCATTTTGAGCAGCCGCATCCGCGCACGGATGCGGCGCGAGTTATTTGACCGCGGGGTGATCACCCAGGCCGAGTTCGAGGCCCAGGCGCGCCAGCTGGCCATCCAGACCCAGGAGTGGGAAGGGCTGCGCAACCCCTACGGCGAGGAGCCGGCGGATACCTGGGAGGTGCGCCTGGCGCGGGTGCGCGACCAGCACACCGATTTCCTCTTTAGCCAATTTTTGAGCTACGAGCTGTTCGAGCACGTCGTCTGGGAGGTGCTGCGCGAGCGCGGGGTGAGCTTCAACGAGCAGACCCTGGGGGTCAACCCCGAACTGGCCCCGCTGGAGATGGTCTTTGAGCAGGCCGAAGCCATCGAGCGCCTCTCGCCCGCCGAACGCGCCCCGCTCGAGGCGCGCCTGAAAGAGTCCAAGGTGGTGATCATCCGCACCCTGATCAGCGACCAGCTCGGCTACCTGGACGTGGCCAAGGAGTGGTTCACCGTGGCCGATCTGATCGAAATCCGCCGGCGCAAAATTGGCACCGGGCGCATTGGCGGTAAGGCCGCCGGGATGCTGCTGGCGCTGCGTATTCTGCAAAATATCGGCGACGCGGAGATTCTCGACTGCCTCAAGGCGCCCGAGTCGTATTTTATCGGTTCGGATGTCTTTTACACCTTTATGACGATCAACAACCTGGGGCATTGGAACGACCAGAAATATAAGACCGAGGATGAGATGCGCAGCGATTATCCCGAAATCGTGCGGGATTTCGAGGCCGGCTCGTTCCCGCCCGACATTCTGGACAAGTTCCGCGAGCTGTTGGACGAGGTGGGCAAGCAGCCGCTGATCGTGCGCTCTTCCAGTCTGCTGGAAGATAACTTTGGCACCTCCTTTGCCGGCAAATACGACAGCGTGTTCTGCCCCAACCAGGGCACGCCGGCGCAGAACCTGCGCGATCTGACCCGCGCGCTCATCCGCGTGTATTCCTCTACCACCAACCCCGGGGCGCTGCTCTACCGGCGCAGCAAGCGGCTGCAGGATTACGACGAGCGCATGGCGGTGCTGATCCAGGTGGTGGAAGGTGAGCGCTACGGGCATTATTTCTTCCCGCAGTGCGCGGGGGTGGCCTTCAGCCGCAATCTCTACCGCTGGGCGCCCCAGATCCGCCGCGAGGATGGCTTTGCCAGGCTGGTATGGGGCATGGGCACCCGCGCGGTGGACCGGGTGGGCAACGATTACCCGCGCCTGATCGCCCTCAGCCATCCCATGCTGCGCCCGACGACCGAGCCCAAAATGGTCAAGCGCTATTCGCAGCAGTACGTCGACGTGATCGACCTGGAAGCCAACGAGTTCAAGACCCTGCCGATCCACGAAGTGCTCGACGCGAATTACCCGCCCCTGCGCTTTTTTGCCCAGGTCTACCGGGACGGATATTTCGAGTCGCTGCGCAGCTCGCTGCTGGACGGCGGCCCGGAGAACCTGGTGCTGACTTTTGAGGACCTGCTGCGGCGCACAAACTTCGCCGATAAAATGCGCCACATCGTGCGCACCCTGGAGGTGCATTACCGCACCCCGGTGGACCTGGAATTTACCATGCAGATCCTCAACCCCGAGCAGTTGAAACCGCAGATGTGCATCACCCTGCTGCAGTGCCGCCCGCAGGCCAGCCTGCTGCCCACCGCGGTGGTCAGCCTGCCGCTCAACCTGGTGCACGAAGATATCGTCTTCTCGACCCGCTTTGTGGTCCCCGAAGGGCTGATCCCCCGCGTGGATTACGTGGTGTACGTGCCGCCCAAGGGCTACTTTGCGCTGGAATCGTTGGAGCTGCGCTCGCTGCTGGTGCGGGCCATGGCGCGGCTCAACGCGGCGATGAAGGACACGCAGTTTATCATCGTCGGGCCGGGGCGCTGGGGCAGCTCCAATTCCGACCTGGGCGTGTCGGTCAACTATGGGGATATCTATCACACCCGCGCGCTGGTAGAACTGGCCGGGCAGGGGGTGGGGGATGTGCCCGAGCCGTCCCTGGGCACCCACTTTTTCCAGGACCTGCTCGAATCGCAGATTTACCCCCTGGCGATTATCCTCGACGACCCGGCCACGATCTTTAACCAGACGTTCTTTGATGACACTCACAACCGGGTGGAAGAATTCATCGAGGTGGATGCGCGCCTGCTGCAGGCCTTGAAAGTGGTCCGCGTGACCGATTTCCGTCCGGACGGGCACATGCGCATCGTGATGAGCGACGAGAAAAGCCAGGCGGTGGCTTACGTCGAAGCGGACTGAGGGTCTGTCATAATTATAAAATCGCCAGGGAGACCGCAAGCGTCTCCCTGGCTTTCTTTTTATTCGTTGAGCGTCACGCCGGACGAGTTTACTCGGCGATAGGCATATACAGGTCGAGCACCAGGTCGGGGAAGCTGGTGGATAGGTCGCCAATGTGCTCCTCGAGCCATTGGTGATGGGCGGGGCGGTAGGGGCTGCGCTCGCGCCAGGCGACCAGCTCCTGCCAGCTTTTGAAGATATCCTCGCCGCCCTCAGGCCGGATGCGCAGCACGGCGAACAGCCCACCGGGGAAGGTGAACACGTTTGCCTCGCCGGCGCTCTCCAGGCTTTCGCCGACCGTCACCCATACGTCATAGCCGTAGTTCGGGCTGCCGGGAGCCGGGTTGGGGTTGTTGTATCCAAAGAAGCGGTGTGCCTGGCCGTCCCGGTCCAGGCCGTTGGATTTGACGTAGTCTCGCATTTTATTGAAGGCAATCGTCTCGGGTCCGCTGCCGTAGCCGTTGACACAGGCCACCCGCAGGGCGGGCAGACGCACGATCTTCACGTCGAGTTGATTTGCAGCCATGTAAGCTTTCTCCTGAAGCAGTCAAAGATGATGGGTGGATCGATCCTTTATCATTCTATGGATAAATCATGACATCTTGTGACAGGTATTATGATAAAATCGTTGCTGAATGCCTGAATGCTGAATGCTGAATGCTGAATGCCGAGGGCTGAATGCGAGCTGACCGTCTGTTATCGCTGCTGATGCTGCTGCAGGCGCGCGGGATGATGACCGCCCTGGAGCTGGCGGATGAATTGGAAGTCTCGGAGCGCACCATCCACCGGGATGTGGAGGCCTTGAGCGCGGCAGGCGTGCCGGTTTACGCCGAGCGAGGGCCGGGCGGCGGGATCGCCCTGCTCGAGGACTACCGCACCAACCTGACCGGGCTGACCGCCGAGGAATCCCGGGCGCTGCTGCTGTTGAGCATTCCAACCCCGCTGCTGCAGCTGGAGGTGGGCGCCGAGCTGAAAGGCGCGCTGACCAAGCTGGCGGCCGCGCTGCCGGGCGTGCAGCGCGGTGAAGGCCAGGCAGCCCGCCAGCGCATCCACCTGGATGCGAGCTGGTGGGGCCAGACCGGCCGGTCCGGGCCGCACCTGGGCGCTGCCCAACAGGCCGTCTGGCAGGAACGCCGGCTGCGCATCGTGACCCGTACCTTGTTTGGGGCAGAGATCGAGCTGGAGGTGGAACCGCTGGGGCTGGTGGCCAAGGCCAACGAATGGTACCTGGTGGCGCTGCGCGCGGGCGGGCCGCGCGTCTACCGGGTGATGGACCTGGTGCGGGCGGAGCTGCTGGTGGAGGGCTTTACCCGCCCGGCGGATTTTGACCTGGCGGGCTTCTGGCACGATCACTGCGCCGAGGTGGAAGCCCAGCGCGGGCTGTATTGGGTCAAGGCGCGCGTTTCGGCCGGTCTGCTGCGGGAGTTTAGCTGGCACTTCGGCGACCAGGCGGCGGAAATCCTGGCGCAGGCCGGCCCGGTGGACGAAGAAGGGCGACGGGTGGTGCGGCTGTCGTTCCAAAGCCTGGAAAGCGCGCGCGCCCGGCTGTTGAGTTTTGGCAGGGCGGTGGAGGTGCTGGAGCCGCTGCCGCTGCGCAAGAGTGTCATCGATTACGCCCGACAGATCGCTGGCCTGTACGGCGCAGACGCGGTCTTGTGAGCCGGGCAGCCCACGGATGAAAAAACCGCCCCATCGGTTTGGGGCGGTTTTTGGTTGTGCGGTGGGCAAGAGGGTCAGGCGGCGTTGGCGAGGAGCTTTTCGCGATTGAAGCTGCGCACGGCGATGGCGGTCAGGAATATATCGATCACCCAGATAGCGACCCCGATGCCCATCCCGATGCCCACACTGAGATAAAGCACCCCGGTGATCTGGCCGACCATCAGGCCAATCACCAGCAGCACCAGCGAGGCGCTGGCCTGGTAGGCGCCCATAAAGGTCTGCACGCGAGACGAGATCAGCACGGTGGCGGCGATGCCCAACAGCGACAGGGCCGGAGCAATCCAGAAGATCATCGGGTACCAGCTGTCCAGGGGGAACCAGACACGCCCCATGATGGAATAGGAGGAGACGTTGACCACCAGGATGTAGGCCAGGAAACTGCCCCAGGTGATGAGCAGCGAAGGCAGGCCCGCGGCGCAGACCTTGCCAAGGAAGAGCTCGATATCGGTGGCAGGGGAGTAGAGCAGGGCTTCGATGGTTTTGCGCTCGCGCTCGCCGGCAAACGATTCAGAGGCGATGATGGTCGAGAACATCAAGGGGATAATCAAGAAGAAGGGCGCGAACATGTAGCCCAGCATGAGCACCAGGGTGGACTGTACCCCATCCAGCCCCTGGATGGCCTGGGTCAAGAAAGCCGGCATATTGGCCATAAAGGCGGCCATGTCGGGGTCGTTGACCAGCGTGGAGCTGGCGGAACTCGAAGCGGTCATGGCAAAGATGATCACCAACGGCATGACCACGACAAAGATCAGGGGGACGATGAGCATGGGCAGCCAGACAGAGCGGTTGCCGCGCGCCTCCTGGATGTCCTTTCCGGCGATGGTAAAAATGTGTTTCCAGTTCATGAGACACCGTTCCGTTTCTCGTCACGAGACTGCTGTTGTAATTGGAAGTAAACGTCCTCGAGGGAAGCCGCTTCGGGCTGCAGGCGCACGATCTGCGCGCCGGACTGCACCAGGGCGGCTGCCACGGCGGGGATTTGGGCTTCGCTCTGCGCCTGGAAGCACAGTTCGACGCCGTTGAAGGTTACATGGTCGATGCCGGGCAGCATGCCCAGGTCGGGTGGGCTGGCAAGCGGCTGGAGCAGGCTAACCTCCACCTGCAGGCCGGGCTGGAGGCGGCGGCTGAGTTCGGCGAGGGTGCCGAGGGCCAGCAGGCGGCCGCTGTTGAGGATGGCGACGCGGTCGCACAGGCGTTCGGCCTCGCTGAGCATGTGGGTGCAGAGGAAGACAGTGTGGCCGTCGCGGCGGCGGATGGTTTCGATCAGCTCGCGCACCTGCAGGGCCGATTCGGGATCGAGACCGGAGGTGGGCTCGTCGAGGAAGACCACTTCGGGGCGGTTGAGCAGGGCGCGCGCCAGCGCCAGGCGCTGCTTCATGCCCTTGGAGTAGGCGCCGACTTTCTCGCCGGCGCGCTTCTCCAGACCAAAGAAGGTCAGCAGCTCTTCGATGCGCGCATTGAGGTCGGCAGGCTGCATATCGGCCAGTTTGCCGAAAAAGGCCAGGTTCTGGTAGGCCGTCAGGCGCTCGTAGAGCGCGGGGGTCTCGGTGAGCACCCCGGTGCGCGTGCGCACTTCCTTGCCCTGGCGGGTGGGATCCATATCCAGGATTTGCACCGCGCCGCTGTCAGGGTGGTAGAGACCGTTAAGCAGGCGCACAGTGGTGGTTTTACCGGCGCCGTTTGGCCCCAGCAGACCGAAGACCTCTCCGCGATTGACGGTGAAACTGAGGTCGTCGATCGCACGGCGTTCGCCAAACGAATGAACTAAATTTGAAACTTGAATAGCCGTAGACATATGACCAGCTCCTGATGTTTCACGTGAAACATTGCCAACAGATTGATTTATTTAATACGCGCCGTGATTGAAAAATGTTTCACGTGAAACAATTTCAATGCTGTTCCGCCCGATAGGCCACATAGGAATAGATGACGGCGATCAGGGAAGCCGCCACCAGGGGCACAAAAGCAAAATAAAAGCCCACTTCCGGGGGAAAAACCAGACCGACGAGGATGAGCACACCCGCGATTTTGAAGAGCCAGCTGCCCAGCCGGTGAGTTTTCTCCCATACCGTCGGGCTGCTCAAGGTCCAGGGGGTGCGGATGCCGATGAACCAGTTGGGTTTGGCCCTCTCCATCAAAAAGCCCATGCCCACGAAGAGCAGCGCCATGGCGGGATAGAGCACGTAGAGGATGTTGAATTGGATGCCCAACCCGGCCAGCACGGTGACAACGTGCATGAAGAGCATAAAGACCGATAAACCCACGATCAGCCAGTTGTATGCCCCGCGGAAGCGCTCGACGTTGGCGCGCAGCGGGTCGATGAACGGGATGTAGAGCAGCAGCAGGCCCAAACCCAGAATGGCAGCCGGCATCAGGATCAGCGCGCTGGTGCGCGGCATATAGCCATCGATTTGCCCGGCGGCATTCCAGTGGGATGGGACCATCTCGGGCAGGCGCGGAGCGGCCCACAGGCTGAAGGCGGCGCCCAGCAGGGTGAGGACAATCACGAAAAATAACGTGCGGCGGATATTCATTTGCATCTCCTTTAAAAATATAACGGCCTAAACAGTATTTTACGCCTTTCGCGCCGGCTGGGGGTCCCCTGTCCGGCCCATAACCGCAGGGTTGAGTGATCTGATTCCACTGCTGGCTTTAGGCGGGTCTTACCTGTTTCTGGGGAACCTCGGTTCCAGGCGCTTTCACGAAGTTGGTTTTTTTGGGCCGGATCGAGCATGTGGATGGGACCGGATGCAATCCACTCCACTCGTCATCCCCGGGCCGGGTCCAAAAGCCAGCAGTGAATGGTTCAATCCAATTTATGAAATCTGTAGATATTTACTGTATGGATTCAGATATGATTTGCGCTGCTTTCTCAGCTCCCCGCTCGCTGCGGATTTTTGTCCCCAGCTCGCTGGCGGCTGATTGGACCTGCGGAGCAAGCGCTGCGAGGATAGCGCTGGATAGATTTTCAACCGTCAGGTTTTTCTGTGAAATGGGCCTGGGCCCCACGCCCAGCTCGTAGATCCGCAAGCCCCAGGCGAACTGGTCGTTGCCAAATGGCAGGATCACACTCGGTACTCCGGCGCGGAGACCGGCGGCAGTGGTTCCGGCCCCGCCGTGGTGCACTACCGCGGCCATGCGTGGAAACAGCCAGGAATGCGGGGCGCTGTCGAGAAAATACATGTCTTTCGGAACAGCGTCGACCTGGGTCATGGCGTTCCAGCCTGTCGCCAGCACACCCCGCTGCCCACTGCGATTCAACGCTTCGGTCACCAGCCGGGTGGTCTGGGCTGCGCGGGTAGGATTGCCCACGCTGCCGAAGCCAACATATACCGGCGGCTTTCCCGCCTGTAGAAAATCGACCAGATCGGCGGGTGGCTGCCAACCGGGTTCCTCATCCAGAAACCAGTAACCATCCGTATGAATATGTTCCGGCCAATTTGTGGGGCGAGGGAAGACGAAGTTGCTGTACGAGATAATGGTCGGCTGTCGTTGAGTGACCTGGCGGGGGTAAGGACAGCCAAAATTATCTGGAAGACGGCCAAATTCTTTCTTCCAAAACTGGCGGATAGCTGAGTTCGAGGCAAACCAAAAGATTTGTTCTTGAATTTTATGGGTAAGATAGTTATACATTTTTCCCAGGCGAGGCAGGTGATAAAAGATCAGCGAGGGATAATCACGGGTAGGGGTGAAGGGATATGGAGAGCCCAGGATGGCGGGGATCTCCATATGCTGGGCGGCAAAATAGCCCACTGCCGCGCCAGGGTGGTAGATAACCGCGTCTGCGCCCACGCAGGCGGTGAAAAATTCCTTTTGCAAGCCGGTGACCAGGCTTTTGAGCTGGTTGAAGCTGAGTAAAAATTTTAACGGATTATCTACACTCTGTCCGTTCTGTCCCAGCTGGCTCGCGACCTGGGCAACATTGCCATGGATGGGAAAGAAATCCAGCTGGTAAGCATTGACAAATGCTTCAAAATTCTCGAACGCTGCGATCCGGACCGCGTGCCCGGCTTGCTTGAGCGCCAGTCCCAGCGCAAGATAGGGTTGGGTATCCCCGCGGGTGCCGGAAGTGAGGATGGTGATTTTCATAAATCTCTCCGAGATGGTTAGTGGTTTTTGAAGAGTTGCACAATCTTCGCTAACGTCGCCTGGAACTGCCGGGTCTCTTCTTCACTGAGAGCAGCGCGGACAACTTCACCATATTCGCGCAATGCCTGGAACCTGGCCTGGATCAGCTCTTGGGCTGGATCCGTCAGGCGTACATGAAAGACGCGCCGATCGATAGTCGATTGATTTTTCTCCACGTATCCCAATTGAATCAACTTGTTGATCCCGGTCGTCACCGAAGCTTTGGTGATCTTCATTTTTTCGGCAATTTCAGTGATGGTGGGTTCGCCGAGAGAGTGGATGGCATCGATATAATGCAATTGGTTGATGGTGAGTTTTGCAAAACCAGAGGTATCGCCTACCTCTCGCTGCAGCTTTTTCAACGATTGGTCGAGGGTATCGACAAACTCAATGAGAGATCTTTCCATTATGTCTCCATACAATTAGTTAGACAAACTAATTGTATCATGTAAATATAAACTGGTAAATGTGTCATCGCCTGACCCACCGAACCCACCAGAAGAGCTGAGCAGCGGGCAACCGGCTCATCTGGCCGGCAGAGGAGCGGGTTAACCCAGGATCAGGCGCGAACGTTGAAAGCTCAGCAGCGCGGCGCCCAACAGAATCGCATCCAGCAGCGCCAGGACGCCAACGATCATCCCGACGATTTGGGATGTGGTCAGCGAAGCGGTCACACTCGCCGGCAAAACCCTGGCGACCCCGTAGACCGCCAGGCCAAGGATGATCATCGCCAGGATCATGGTTTGCCCTGCCTGGCGCACGGTGGCGGATTTCAGGGAGATCAGCACGCCACCGCTGGCGGCCAGCAGGGTGGTTAAGAAGCTTAAAACAAGAACTGTCACCAAGAGGTTAATCGGCGCATAAAATACCCATGGGACATTCCCCTGCGACCAATTGACTACGACCGCTCCAAGCAGCAGGCAAAAGACGGTCATCCCCCAGGTAAACCCGACCGCTACCAGCACCTTACCCAGTAGAATCGCGCGATCCGAGATGCGGCTGGCAAGCAGTGTTTCCAGGGTGTGGCGCTCGCGCTCCCCGGCGATGGCATCCCCTATAAAACTGATGATCAGCATAAAGGGGACATACAAGATCACCAGAACGGCCGCCGAGTTCGAGATCGATCCACCGCTGTTCGAAGGTCAGCGGCAATACAACGCCCATAATGGCGATCACCAGCAGGGGCCGGATTAAATCATAACGCCCGCCCGACCAGAGAAAATCTTTCCATTCTTTCCAGATCATTGTCCATAGATCGCTCATTTGTTTTCTTCCTTCATCAGGGTTAAAAATAAATCTTCCAGGCTCGTCCCTGTCCTACGGATATCCTCTACTTCGCCGCCGGATTGCACAATCTGGGTTATCAGCGGCCCGGTTGGGCTCTCTCCACGCAGCTCGATCAGCAAGTGATTATTTTGAAGGTCAACCCGTACGACCTCGGGCCGGGCCTGAAGCAAGGTCTGGATTTTTCCATTGAATCCGTTGCCAATGATTTCAACCTGGTGGCTGCCTTTGCTTAACGCGCAGAGTGTCGGGGTTGCCAATCGTAAGGAGTTTCCCCTCGCGAATAACACCCACCTGGGCGCAGAGCTTTTCAGCTTCTGCCAGGTTATGGGTGTTGAGGAAAACGGTCACGCCTTCGTGGGTGACCAGGCTGGTCAGGTCGGCATGCAGGGCCGCGGCCGCCAGCGGGTCGAAACCGGCGGTTGGCTCATCCAGGAAAATCAAGGGTGGGCGGTGAAAGAGGGCGCGGGCGACGGCCAATTTTTGTTTCATCCCCCGGCTCCATTTTCCTACCTTTTCCTTGCGACGGTCCCACAAGTCCAGGTGGGTGAGCAGTTCTTTAATGCGTGCCTTTCGCTCGGGCAGGGGCATGTGGTAGATACGCCCAAACAGGTCGAGGTTATCCTCTGCACTCATGCGTTCATACAAGCCTGAAAATTCGAGCAGCGCACCGCACCGGGTACGAATTTCATGCGCCTGAGAGCGCGTATCAAAACCCATGACCCTGGCAGAGCCCTGGGTTGGTTCCAAGAGACCCAGAAGAAGGTGGATCGTGGTGGTTTTCCCGGCCCCGTTTGGACCAAGAAATCCAAAAACAATCCCGGAGGGTACATCCATGGACAGGTCGTCGATGGCCGTGATCGTTCCAAACGAGCGGCTGAGGTGTTCGGTGTGAATAATGGGCTCAGGCATATATTCAGTTCCTTCTACGTATAATCCGGCGTCTAAATGGATAATTCGCTTGATGATTTCGGGGTAGAACCTATCTGGAAATACTCACCCTCGTATACTTTCCACCAGGGAAGTTGGGATCCTCGATCCGATCGGGTCTTTTGAGAATTGGCGTGGTGGGGAAGGAGGTGTGGTGTCTATTCGGCGCTTTGCCAAAATAGACACCACGTTTCGTCCTCTCGGACCCTTCTCTAGCCGGATTCGTCGCTCATTTGCGACTATTTGGGCTGGTTCTGTTGGGCCAGTGCGACCATCCCGCTCATCCCGCCCAGGTTCATCGAGTCCACTGCGCTGCTCGGCACGATCACCAGCGCGCCTTTTTCCTTGAGGCCCTCGAAGAGCATGTTCATCGCGCGCAGATGCAGCGCGGTGGGGTTGTTGATGTAGGCCTTGGAGGCTTCGGCGAAGCTGTCTGCCACCTGCATTTCGGCCTCGCCCAGGATCACCCGGCTCTGGCGCTCGCGCTCGGCCTGGGCCTGCTGGCTCATGGCGTCTTCCAGCCCCTGCGGGATGATCACGTCGCGGATTTCAACCGATTGCACCGAGATGCCCCAGGAGGTGGTGCGTTCGTCGATGATTTTCTGCAGGTCCTGGTCCATTTTGGCGCGGCCGACGAGGATATCCGCCAGGCTCATCTGTCCGATCACTTCGCGCAGGGCCGTCTGGGCAGCCCAGGAGATCGCGGCGCGGTAATCGGCGACTTCCAAAGCGGCTTTCTCGGCATCCCAAATCACCCAGAAGAGTACTGCATCCACGTCCACCGGCACGGTATCCTTGGTCAGGGTTTTCTCGGCGTTGAAGGGGGTAACCATCACGCGGTGGTCAATCCACACCGGGGTCGAGTTGATGATCGGCACGATCCAGAACATGCCGGGCCCGCGCAGGGCCGAGAACTTGCCCAGGCGCAGCACGACGGCCTTCTCCCACTGCTGGGCCACCTTGATGGCAAACAGCAGGTAAAGGGCGGCCAGTGAAAACACAATCGCCCAGGCCGCAGTGAAGAGATCCCCGGCGTTGGAATTGTCAAGAATAACCGTGCCGATCAGCATCACCACGAAGAAGATCGTCGAGATAAATCCGGCGATGGGGCTGATGTGGGTGTTGTCCACCGGTTTTTCACGCCGGTTCCTGAACTGCGGCTGGTTCTGGTCGTCTTTTTTCTGTTGAGCAGATTGCATTAAGGTCATCATCTTGTCCTCACAATTCTTTGGCAGCTTGATTTTCAAGCAAATCGGTTGAGTCGGCCTGGGGGCCGTTTTGTTGAATGAGTTTCAATTCTTCCAGGGCTTCATCATCGCTGAAACCTAACTGGCCGGCTTCTTTCAGGTAATGACGGGCAAGTTCTTGCAGGCTCTTTTTTTTCAGTTTGTTCATCGTCTCCTCGGTCGGCTGCTCCCAGATATAGGTGCCGCGCCCGCGTTGGGTGGAGATCAGGCGGGTTTCGTCCAGCACGTGGTAGGCCCGCCCGACGGTATTGAAATTGATGCGCAGCTCGGTGGCCAGTTCGCGCACGGTGGGGAGCTGGTCGCCCAGTTTTAGTTCGCCGCCGGCCACCATCTGTTGCACCTGGCGGGCGATTTGCAGGTAAAGCGCCTCGTCTGAACGGAAATCAAGGGAAATTTTTCCAGTGAGTCGGTTCAAATTGTCTCCCTTCGTTGTGTATCAATGTTGTATTGTATTATTGTATCATTGACACTATTGTATGCCGTTTTCCCGGATTGTCAATAGGCAGTTTGTCAAGAAATAGGTCAACGCAACCGGCGTACAATAGGCTCCAGGATCGAATTTAACCCTTCCAGAGGGAGGAGCAGCGATGATCGTATATCAAGACAGCGCGTGGGACTGCCCGGTGGAGGCGCTGCAGGGTTTCTTCGTGGGCTGGCCTCACCCGCCCTCCCCCCGGCGGCTGCTGGAAGTTTTGCAGGCCAGCGCTTTTGTAGTCCTGGCGGTGGAAACCGGCAGCGGGCGGGTGGTCGGGTTGATCACCGCGCTCAGCGACGGCATCTCCTGCGCCTATATTCCCCACCTGGAAGTGCTCCCGGCCTACCAGGGGCAGGGGATTGGCTCGCAGTTGGTGCGCCGCATGCTGGAAAAGCTGGAGCATATCTATATGGTCGATCTGGTCTGCGACGAGAGCCTCCAGCCGTTCTACGCGCGGCTGGGTCTCCAGCCCTATACCGCCATGATCCGCCGCAATTACGCCCGCCAGGCATGGGATTGAGGCGTGAACACAGCCACCGCCGGATTTGAGCGGCATGCTATACTTTCCGCATGGCAAAACGAGCGCGTTGGTACGACTTTATCGCCGTCAACCTGTTCTGGATGGGGCTGAACATCCGTAACCACGCGGTCGGGTCGGTTTTCACCCCCTACCTGGTGGCGGCCTTTGCCGCCGAAAACGTGCGCAACACCGCCCTGGCCACCCTCAGCACCGCCGGGCTGGTGATTGCCATGCTGGTGCAGCCGGCCATGGGCTTGCTCAGCGACCGCTCCACCTCGCGCTTTGGACGGCGCAGGCCGTTCATCTTTGTCGGCGTGCTCCTCGACCTGGCTTGCCTGGTGTTTATCGCCCTCGCCTGGGATTACTGGTCGCTGCTGGCAGCCACCCTGCTGATCCAGTTCACCGCCAACGTCTCGCACGGTCCGCTGCAGGCCCTCATCCCCGACCTGGTGCCGGAAAGCCAGCGCGGGATCGCCTCGGGGGTCAAAGGGGTGATGGAGCTGATCCCCGTGCTCCTGGTGGCGCTGGTGATCGCCAATATCGTCGCCGGCGGGCGCTTCCGCCTGGCGGTGATCATCACCGGGGTGGCCCTGCTGGGGGTGATGCTGCTGACCATGCTGCTGGTAAAAGAGGAACCGCTGCGGATCAGGCCGGATGCGCCCCTGGGACCGGCCATGCTGCGCGTGCTGGGCATGCTGGCCGGCATCGCCGCAGGCGCGGCTGCCGGGCTGCTGGCTGGCGCGATCACCGGCGGGCTGGCCTGGCAGGTGGCCCGTCCGTTGGCCGGGGAGAGCCTGGCGCGCGTGATTGGCCTGGGGGTGGGCGGCGGCACGGCAATGATGGTGGCGGTGGCGGCCGGGGTGTGGGCCGGGACGGGAGCCACCCTGGGCTGGGCGGCGGCGCGCACGCACCGCCCGTTTATCTGGTGGGTGGTCAACCGCCTGTACTTCCTGTGCGCTTTGGGGTCCATTCGCATCTTCGCCCCCTTTTTCCTGATGTCCACCTTCCAGATCAACCGCGAGGCCGCCACCGGTATGGCCGGGCAGTTGATCACCGCGGTGGGGCTGGCCACCTTGCTGACCGCCCTGCCGAGCGGCTGGCTCTCGGACCGGTTTGGCCATCGCAAGATGGTGGCGCTGAGCGGCATCCTGGGTTTTGTGGGCACGCTGGTGATCATGGTGATGGTCTGGGCGCCGGGGATGGGGCTGCTGTACACCGCCGGGGTCATTTTGGGGCTCGCGGCCGGGTTGTTCACCACCACCAACTGGGCTTTGGGCACCAGCCTGGTGCCGCGCGCGGAAGCCGGGCGCTACCTGGGCGTCTCGAACCTGGCCGGGGCCGGCGCGGGGATCGTGGGCGCCGGGATTGGCGGGCCGGTGGCGGACGCGATCAATGCCATCCTGCCGGGGATGGGCTACCTCCCGCTCTTCGCGGCCTATGCCGTGCTGCTTCTGCTGAGCATCCTCAGCCTGCGCGGCACCCACCCGGCGGCAGAAAGGTCGGCGGATCCTTCAGCCCCGGCGGAAGTATACGATTTTGAGAACGTCTGACATGGCGGTTTACGCACCCGCAGCCATAGGGCCGGTTCGATGACCATTTATTGAGTAGATCGGAGGCGAACCATGTTACTGGATGGTAAAGTGGCAGTGATTTACGGCGCGGGCCTTCGCCCGCGAGGGGGCCAGGTTGTTCCTGGCGGGTCGCACCCTGGCCGACGTGGGCAAGGTGGCTGCCTTTGTGGCCTCCGATTGGGCCGGCAGCATCACCGCCACGGAGGTCAACATTTCTTACGGCGCGCTGGTGGATTGACCTGCCCGGCGCGCAGGATTTTTCCGCCGGATGACAAGGAAACCAAGGAGAGGCAATGGAACAACCCTATGATCTGATCATCCGCCAGGCGCAGCTGCGCGGGCGGGCGGCGGGCGAGCTGGCCGATGTGGCCGTGCAGGGCGGGCGCATTCGCGCCATTGAAGCGCGCACAGCCGGCGCAGCCGAGGTCGAGCTGGACGCGGCCGGCGGGCTGGTGACCGAATCGTTTGCCAACCCGCACCTGCACCTGTGCAAGGTCTACACCCTGGAGATGATGGACGAAGCCGCGCTGAAGGATTATCACGGCGCAGATATGGGCAAAGCGATGAGCGCCATCGAGCTGGCCGCGCGGGTCAAAGAGCAGTACGACGAGCGCTGGATCATCGAAAACGTGCGCCGGGCGCTGGGCGACGCCAAACGTTACGGCTGCACCCACATCCGCGCCTTTGCCGACGTGGATGGCAAGGCCCGCCTGGAAGGGATCAAGGCGCTGGTGCGCGCCAGGGAAGAGTTCAAAGGGGTGATCGATCTGCAGGTGGTAGCTTTTGCCCAGGACGGGATCGTGCGCGAACCGGGTGCGGCCGAGTTGATGGAGCAGGCGATGGCCCTGGGCGCCGACGTGGCCGGCGGGATCCCCTGGATCGAGTACACCGAGGCGGATATCCAGGAGCACGTGCGTTTTATCTTTGAGCTGGCGGTCAAATACAACAAGGACGTTTCTATGCTGGTGGATGACGCCGGCGACCCGGGTCTGCGCTCGCTGGAGAGCATGGCCCTGGAGGCCGTGCGCACCGGCTGGCAGGGGCGGGTGCTGGCGCATCATGCCCGCGCCATGGCGCTCTACCCCACGCCTTATTTTCAAAAGGTGGCGGCGCTGCTCAAAAAAGCCCAAATGGGGGTAGTCAGCGACCCGCACACCGGCCCGCTGCACGCGCGGGTGCGCGAGCTGCTGGACGAGGGCTGCCTGGTGTGCCTGGGCCAGGACGATATCTCAGATGCCTACTATCCTTTTGGGCGCAATAATATGATGGAAGTGGCTTTTCTGGCGGCTCACATGCTGTGGTTCACCGGGAAGGCCGAGATCGAGACGCTCTACGATATGGTCACCACCCGGGCAGCCCAGGCTATGGGGGTGAAAGACTTTAAGCTGCGGGTAGGCGCTCCGGCGCACCTGGTGGTGCACCAGCAAAAGAATGTGATCGAGGCGCTGCGCTATCACGAGGCGCCGCGCTGGGTGGTCAGTCACGGGCGGCTGGTCTGAGCCCGGAGGATCAGCCGGTTACCCGCTGACGACCGCGCGTGAGGCGCGGACATGCTCTTCCGCCCCGGCCAGGGTAAGATGGTCGCCCTCTTCGAGACGGGTGTTGCCGTGGGGGATGAGCAGTTCGCCGTTGCGCCGCACCGCCAGGATGAGCACGTCACCGGGCAGCGGGATCTGGCGCAGGAGCTGGCCGGCGCAGCCTTGGCTGCCAATTTCCATTTCTTCGACCACCTTACTATCATCCGTGAGGGTCAGCAGGTCATAGACCGCCGGGTTGCGCACCATCATCGAGAGCAGCGAAGCCCGGTCGATGGCCGCGTTCATCGTCTTCACCCCCAGGGCGCGGAAGCGCGGCAGCTCGGCGGGTTCGTTGACCTGGGCGACGATGTGGCGGACACCAAAGCGGCTGTGGGCTGCCTGGCAGACCTGGAAGGCAATATCGATATCCTGGTAGGTGCAGACCAGGGCGCGCGCGTCTTCGAGCAGGCCGGCGGCTTCGGGGGTGGGGTCTTGCGGCAGGGCTTCCACTACCTGAAAACCGTGCTTGCGCGCCCGCCCGGCGCGTTCGGGATCGGGGTCGAGCACAACCACCAGGCTGTGGTGGGCTTTCAACTGTTCGGCGACGCGGATGCCCAAATCGCCTGCGCCGGCAACCAGCATGGGGTGCTCGTGTTCATCTTTGGTGGGCGCCAGGCGCAGAAAGATCACCGGCGCGAGGGTGACGGTGATGATCGCCACCAGGATGATGGCCGAATTGGTGGCTTCGCTGATCGCCCCCAGGCGCAGTCCGATCGCGGAGGCGGCGATGATCAAGGAAAGCCGCGCCGAGAGCAGCGCTCCGGCTGAAAAGGTCTGGCGCCAGCTGAACCTGGCTTTGAAAACCAGGGCCGCCAGGATCTTGATGGCCACGGCGGCCAGGAACAGCAGCGGGGCGAGCAGCAGGGCTTGCGATGAGGCCATTAAAACCCCCAGGTTGAAGTCCACCCCGACCATGATGAAGAAGATGGGGATGAGGAAGCCGAAGCCGACGGCTTCGAGCTGGTGGGTGAGCCGGGCGTCCTCAGAGGAACGGAAGAGGGAGAGGATGGCCCCAGCCAGGAAGGCGCCGAGGATAATCTCGGTGCCGAGGGCTTCCGAGATCACCATGAAGAAGAGCATGATGGTGAACGCGGCCCGAATTTTGATCTGCGCGGTGGCGTGACTGAGTTCTTCAAATACGTTACGCAGCCCGGGGATGCGGTAGAGGATGCGCTGCCCGAGCAGGTAAAAAACAATAAAGACGACGAAGAGGACCGAGATGAGCAGCACATCCAGGGTCAGGCCGCGGGTGAAGATGCTCACCTCGATGGTGATCAGCAGCATGGTGGCGAAATCGGCGATCAGTGCGGCGATCAGCAGGCTCTGGCCGAACTGGGTCTGGCTGAGACCGCGCTCTTTGAGCACGGGCACCACCACGCCCAGGGAAGTGGTCGAGAAAATCAGGGCCATCAGCCAGGGATTGAGCACCATGTGGGCGGCGTAGAAAGCGAACCCGGCCGCCTGGGCCAGCAGCAGGGCCAGGATGAAAGAGACCCCTCCGATCTGCACCGGGCCCATCGCCCGCAGAGAGGCGCCCAGGCCTTTGGGCGGCTGCGGTGCGCCCTGGCGCTTGGGCCGGTTGCCGCGGCGGCCGAGCAGGCCGAGCCCTGAAAAATCGATTTCCAGCCCGGAGAGAAACATCAAGAAGACAAAGCCCAGGCGCGAGAGGACATCCAGCATGGGATCGTGGCCATTGACCAGGTTAAAGCCGCTGCGGCCGATGATCATCCCGGCGATGATCTCGCCGACGACGATGGGCAGGCGCAGGCGTTTGAAGCGGGTGAGGATGAAGGGGATGATGAATGCCAGCGAAATCACCAGCAGAAGGGGGGTAAAAGACATCGTTTCTTCCATGAATTGAGTTCCTCTTGCTGTTACAGGATCCGCCAGTCATCTCGCCTGGGGTCAAGGAGAAAGGAGCAGCGCCGCGGGAACGCCCGCCAGCAAATTATAACGGCTCACCGCCGAGAGGGAAAATACATGTACAGCATAGGGTTCAATGCTTCGTACGCTGGGCCGCCGCGGGATAACTTTTGTTAATATTGGTTAATATTCTGTTAAAGAAAAGTATAATGGAGGCAGCGGCGGGGAGCGCTGCCTCCATTGCTTTAAGCCCTGAAATTCAAGGAGTATATTTTGAATTTTACCTTTCTTCCAACGGAAGTTAAATTCTACGATTTTTTTGAACGCGCCAGTATCAACCTGGTTGACGGCGCAAAACTGCTGCAGGCCCTCTTTGATAACACCGATGATCTCGATGAAAAAGTAGCCCAGATCACCGAGATCGAACACCAGGGCGACTTTATTGTGCATGAGGTCACCAACCTGCTGCCGCGCACCTTGATCACTCCATTTGATGGCGAGGATATCCAACGCCTGGTTTCATCCATGGATGATGCCCTGGATGCGGTTCACCAGGTGGCGCTGCGCATGCAAATTTACCAGATTGTCGACACCAAAAAACCCGCGCGCCGCCTGGCTGGCCTGATTGTGGAGAGCGCCGGCGAACTGCAGGCGGCGGTCAAGGTGCTGCGCGACAAAAAACAATATCCTCAAATTCACCAGCGCATCGTGCAGATTAACACCCTCGAGAACCACGGCGACCGCGTGCTGCATGAAGGTTTGACCAACCTGGTGGCCCACCGCGAAGACATTTTTGAATTTATTCGCTGGAAAGAAATATACGAACTGTTGGAAGACACCACCGACCGCATCGAAGACGCCGGGGATGTGATCCAACGGGTAATTATCGCCAACGCCTGAGACCTGCCAAACCACACATGCCAGATCCTACCCTCATCTTCGCCATCCTCATTATTGGGGTAGCGCTCGCTTTTGATTTTGTCAACGGCTTCCACGACGCCGCCAATTCCATCGCTACGGTTGTTTCGACGCGCGTGCTCACCCCGCTGCAGGGCGTGGTGTGGGCGGCGGTGTTCAACTTTGTGGCGGCCTTCACCTTTGGCACGGCGGTAGCCAAAACGGTGGGCGGCGGGCTGGTGGATGTCAACCGGGTGGATAACATCGTCCTGTTTGCCGGGCTGGTGGGCGCCATTACCTGGGACCTGATCACCTGGCGCCTCGGGCTGCCGACCAGCTCTTCGCACGCCCTGATCGGGGGCTATGCCGGGGCGGCGATCCTCAAAGCCGGTTTTTCGGTGCTGATTGTAGCCGGATGGGTGAAAACCATCGCGTTTATCCTGATCGCACCGCTGCTCGGCTGGATCCTCGGTTCGCTGATCATTATGGCGGTCTTGTGGCTGTTCCGCAAGCAGACCCCCACCACCGCCGACCGCGTTTTCAGGCGCGGGCAGCTGTTGTCCGCCGCGATGTACAGCCTGGGGCACGGCACCAACGACGCGCAGAAAACCATGGGGATCATCGCGGGGGTCCTGTTCACCCTGCCGGCCTACCGCTACCTGGTCACCGACGCCGCGGGGCAGTTGAGCATCCCTTTCTGGGTGGTATTGATGGCCCACGCGGCCATTGGGCTGGGGACGCTGACCGGCGGCTGGCGCATCGTGCATACCATGGGCAGCAAAATCACCAAGCTGGTGCCCATGGGCGGCTTTGCGGCCGAGACGGCCGGGGCGATCACCCTGTTTGCCTCCTCCACCCTGGGCATCCCGGTTTCCACCACGCACGTGATCACCGGGGCGATTGTGGGGGTGGGCTCGGTGCGCAACAAACGCGCGGTCAATTGGGGGGTTGCCGGGCAAATTGTTTGGGCCTGGGTGCTGACCATCCCGGCGGCGGGCATCATCGCCGCGCTGAGCTACCTGCTGGTCACCACCATCCAGCGCTTATTTTTCAGCTAACGTCTCTATGGGGAATCGGACCGGCCGGGCGTGGATAGGCGCCCGGCGTGTTCAGGCGCTGCTTTCGATCAGCAGATCGCGCATGCGCTCGATTTGCGCCGCGCTGACCCCGATGGCATGCAGGTAGGCTTCGATGCGCGCCTGCAAAGAAGCCTGCGCCGGGCCGAATGCTTCCAGGCCTTTGAGCATTTCTTGAAAACTGTGGTAGGTGTGCAGGCGCAGACCGGCCCGCGAGAGCGAGGTGAGCTCGTAATCGTGGATCAAATCTTCCAGGCCGACCCCTAACATCCCGTTGATCAGGAAGGCCAGCGTGCCGGTGCGGTCTGCCCCGGCCCAGCAATGGATCAGGATGGGGTAGCGCTGGGGATCGGCCAGGATGGTGAAGGCGTCGCGCATCGCATCCACCCCGGGGGAGGTGAAAATATCGGCGTAGGAATACAGTGGGCAAAGCTGCCAATCCACGCGGGTATTATCGAGGGCCGGGGCGGGGGCCTCGTCCTCCGCCGTGCCGCGCAGGTCGAGGTCGGTGCGGATACCCAGCTCGTCGATCAGCACCTGTGCCCCGGCAGGCGGCAGGCTGATGTGGGTGTTGAACTCAGCGGAGCGAAAGAGCAGGCCCTGGCGCACGCGGTGCTCCCCGTCTATCGACCAGCCGCCTAAATCGCGGACGTTGGTGATGCCGGGCACGTGGATCCAGCGCGGGGGTGAGGCATGGGTCTGGAAGGACCATACCGGCGATTCGCCCACCGGCTCACCGGCGCTGGAGTGAATGACTTTCCAATAATAACGGGTATTGAGCCGCAGGTGGGGCACCTCCACCTCGCCGGCAGGCGGCGCGGCGATTTTTCGCGCGTCGCTGAAGGCTGGCGTGGTGGCAAGCAGCAGTTCGTATTGGGCGTGGTTTTGGGCCGGATCGAGCAGTTGCCAGCGAAAGCGCACCGAACGCGGCCGGCTGCGCTCGGGGTACTCGCGCGGGTCGGTGATGGCCTGAACTTCGGGGATCACCAGGGCTTTGACCTCAGGCCAGGCCTGTTCCTGGAGAGGTGGGGTGGTGGTATCGTCCTGGGGGGCCAGGAGTTGGACGGTGTGGGGCAGCGCCGGTAAGTCGGTTTTCATGTGCTTACGAGTTTACTACACCTGAGACGGCCCCGTCCAGCATGGAGGAGAGGGTTGTTATGATTTTGTTATTTTCGGGCGGCTAAGGATCTGGCGGCGGGGGGATGAGCGAAGGTTGCCGCATCAGAGGCTGGGTCTCAGACCCGGTCCTGCGCGCAGGAGGCAGGCGCCGCGGGCGAAAAGATGCGACTCACGCCAGGGGATGGCACATGCGCCAGGCAGGTTGGACAAAGACGGTTTAAAGGCGAAATTCTCTATTGAAAGCACCGCGTTTATAAGGTAGGATTAATGTAGATGGGTTGAGTCCATCATTTTTTTAGGCTTGTTTTGCCGTTCGATCGGCCAAAAACCGGGCAGGTTTGGGCACTGTGAGCGCCGCTTGTGAAATCAATCACCACTGACAATCACCCCAATATCACCCTCGCCCGGATTGTCCGTACGGTTTGTCTTGTATATAATTCATTTATAAAGGGGGTTTTCGTCAATTTGTTGGGACGACCTTCATTCACTCAGAGAGGAGAGTGCCCATGAATTCGAAGGGTTTGATCGCGTCAGGTCTATCCCTTATGCTGGCGGCAGTTCTGGTTTTTAGCGGGGCGGCCCGCATTGCCAAAGCCGGCCGGCCTTTACAGGCCCAGGCGAATGCCACTCGCGGGGCCATGCTGTATGACAAATGGTACGCCGTCCTGGGGGTTGCCGCTCCGGCCGGGAACATGCCGATTTGGGGCCGCCAGAGCACCAATACCATCAGTGGGGCCGAGACCTGGCGCTGTGTCACCTGCCACGGCTGGGATTACCAGGGCAAGGACGGAGCTAACCGCTCCGGCAGCGGCAGTTATACCGGTTTCCCGGGGGTATACGTGCCCGCGCAGTCGATGACCGTGGACGAATTGGTGAAAGTGCTGAAAGGCTCGCTGGACGCCGAGCACGATTATTCCAAGTACCTGGACGATGCTTCTTTGAATGACCTGGCCGGTTTCCTGACCACCCAACTGGTAGACGACAGCGAGTTCATTGACCCGCAGTCCCTGTCGGTGAAGGGCGGGGATCCTACCCATGGTAAACAGTTATACGATGGGCAGTGCGCCAGGTGCCACGGCGCGGATGGCGACACGATCAAGGTGAATTTGGAAGGCAAGGATTCACGCCTGGGAGCCGTCGCGGTGGTCGATCCGTGGCGCTTCTTGCACAAAACACGCTTTGGCACTCCCGGCACCGAGATGGTGGTCGGTTTTGACCTGGGTTGGACGGCGCAGGATGGCCGCGATGTGCTGCTCTACGCGCAGGGTTTGCCCAGCGGTCTGGAAGCCCAGACCCAACTGCCCTCCCTGAACGGGCGCACCGGCGAGACCAGCCAGCCTGGCGGGCCGGCTCAAAGTATTTTTACTGGCATTCTGACCGCGCTGGGCGCGGTATTTACCGGCCTGGGGTTCGCCGTGCTGCTGGGAGTATTCCTGGTGGGCGTGCTGCTGGTAGTTGTCTGGCTGGTGCGGGGCAAATCAAAATAATCACGCCGGGCGGCCGTTTTCCCGCCTTAGAAAGGAGCCCGTTTAATGAATAAACCTTTGCCATTGTGGCTGCGCCCCTGGTTTCGCGTCGTTGCCGGGCTGATCGTATTGATTTTGCTTGGCGGCGCGGTGGGTGGGATTTTCTTGACCCAGCAAAGACCGGACCAGCCGATCCAATTCCCCCATAGTTTTCACGTCGGCGCGGGCATCCCCTGCCTGTATTGCCATCCTGGGGCGCAGTGGGGGCCGGTCGCGGGACTGCCGACGACCTCCAAGTGTTGGGGCTGTCACCAGCAGGTGGCCAAAACCCAAACTTCTCCCGAACTGCAAAAATTGGTCCAGTACGTAAAGAACGGCCAGGGCATTCCCTGGGTGCCGGTGTTCATTCAGCCGGATTTCGTGCATTTCAACCACCGCCCGCACATTGCGGCCGGGGTGGAGTGCCAGACCTGTCATGGGGATATGACCAAGGAGACGACGGCTCAGGCAATTCCACGCCAGAATATGGGCTGGTGCCTGTCTTGCCATTCCAAGCAAGCTCCCGAGAAGTGGGTGCGGCTTTCAGACTGTTCGACCTGCCATTATTAATCCTGTCATAGAAGGAAGACAGCATGAGCGACTCAATTTCACGGCGTAAATTCCTTAAACTAACCGGCCTGGGGGCGGCCGCAGCGGCATTGACCGGCTGCGGGCCGGCGGCGCGTTATGTGCTTCGCCGTCCGTATTTCGATATGCCCGAATACGCCCAACTGGGCGAAAGCACTTATTTTGCCACCACCTGCACCGAGTGCCCGGCCGGCTGCGGTTTGATCATGCGCACGTTTGAAGGCCGGGCGATCAAAGCCGAAGGCAACCCCAACCACCCGGTCAACCGCGGCAAGTTATGCTCGCGCGGACTGGTAGGCGTGCAGGGGTTGTATAACCCGGACCGCATCAAGGGACCCGGCAAGCGCGCCAAACGCGGCGATCCGGCCCTGGCGGCCATGGATTGGAACGCGGCCCTGGACGTGGTTCGGCAGGCGTTGAGCGGCAGCGGCCAGGGCGTGGCTTTTTACCTGGGCCTGGCCCCCGACCACCTCTTTGACCTGGTCACCGAGCTCAGCCAGGTGATCGGCGCGCCCGCGCCGGTGCGTTACACCGCCCTGGGCATGCTGGAAGGCCGCGCCACCCTGGTGGAAGCCTGCCGGCAGGTGTTCGGCGAAGCGCGCTTCCCTTATTTCGATATGTCGGGCGCCGACCTGGTGCTTTCCTTTGGCGCCAATTTCCTGGAGACCTGGTTGTCTCCGGTGGCCCTCACCCGCGGCTACAGCCAGTTCCGCCGGCCCGCGCCTCCCCGCAAGCCCCGCGGCTACTTCGTCTCCTTCGAGGCGCGCCGCTCACAGACCTCTGGGGTGGCGGACGAGTGGTACCCGGTGGTGCCGGGCAGCGAAGGGCTGGTGGCGCAGGCTTTAGGCAAACTCCTCGTCCAAAAGGGCTGGGATATGCCGATGAGCTTTGACGGCGTGGACGTGGATGCCGCGGCCGCCGCGGCGGGCCTCACCGGCGAACAGCTGAACCACGTGGCCGAGCTGGTGGGCAACGCGCTTCACCCCCTGTTCATCCCCGGCGGGTATGCCGCGGGGCATGCGGGCGGGCTGGCCGCTTCTCGCGAGATCCTGGCGCTCAACCTGGGCGCCAAGAACGTTGGCCAGCCGGGCGGGGTTTTCCTGGGGGCGGCATCCGCCGAATCCAGCCCGCTGCGCGACGTGCAGCAGTTGATCGAGCGCATGCGCTCCGGTCAGGTGGAAACCCTGCTGATCCACGGGGCCAACCCGGTCTTCGATCTGCCGGCTTCACTGGGCTTCGCCCAGGCGCTGGGCAGCGTCAAACAGGTGATTTCCTTTGCTTCTTACCCGGATGAGACCGCCGAGATGAGCGATTATGTCTTCCCGGATCATACCCCGCTCGAATCCTGGGGCTACCAGCGCACCCTGGCCGGGGCCGACCGTCCGGTGAGCTCGGGTTTGCAGCCGGTGGTGGTGCCGCTCTACGATACGCGCGCCACCGCGGACGTGCTGCTCGCGGCCAATAAGCTGGGCTACAGCGACGAAGTGGATTTCCTCCACAAGAAGCTCACCCCCCTGCTGAACGAAGCCGGCGGCACGCTGGAGGCTACTGAGATCGCCACTTTCTGGGCGCGCTACCTGCAGTTTGGCGGCTGGTGGACGCGTGACGCCAATATCGGCGGCGCAGAAGCCCAGGCGGGCCTGGAGACATCCAGCCAGCAGGTGACGGCGGCCCCCAAAGGGCAGTTCCACCTGGTGACTTTCTCCAACCAGATGGGCGACGGCAGCGGCGCCAACCGGCCCTGGCTGCAAGAAACGCCCAACCCGTCGACCACGGTGATTTGGAATTCCTGGTTAGAGATGCACCCTTCCACCGCTGAAGAGCTGGGGCTGAAGGACGACGATGTGGTCACGGTCAAATCGGCGGCCGGCGAGTTGGAAGCGGTGGTGTATAAGTTCCCCGCCATCCGTCCCGACACGGTGGCGATCCCCTTTGGGCAGGGTCACACTGCCATGGGGCGCTGGGCCGAAGGGCGCGGATCGAACCCGGCCAGCCTGCTGGGCGCGGCGCTGAACGAAGCCGGCGACCTGGCTTTTGGCGACACGCTGGTGACGATCACACCCACCGGTAAGCGGCGGCCGCTCTCGCGCATTGAAAGCGCCGAGGGCGTGTACGGCGAACATTAATGGTAGCAACAATGAGGAGGCTCTGCTATGGCTGATGAACAGACCTTAAACAGCTGGGGTATGGTGATCGATATGGATGTGTGCACGGGCTGCAACGCCTGTGTGACCGCCTGCGCGATGGAGAATAACATCCCCTGGGTGGGTGAAGAAGAAGGCGGGTACGGGCGCAATATGCACTGGATCCGCGTGCAGCGCACCTGGGAAGGGGAATTTCCTGAAGTCAAACCCGTCTACCAGCCAGTGATGTGCCAGCAGTGCGGGCGCGCACCGTGCGAGCCGGTGTGCCCGGTGTTTGCCACCGTGCACAGCGAGGCGGAGCAGATCAATCTGCAGGTCTATAACCGCTGCATCGGCACGCGCTACTGCGCCAACAACTGCCCTTACACCGCGCGCAGTTTCAACTGGTATGACTATTCCTACCAGATCCCCGCGCCGATGACCTATTATCTCAACCCGAGTGTGACCGTCCGCCGCCGGGGTGTGATGGAAAAATGCACTTTCTGCGTGCAGCGCATCCATGCCGGGCAAGATACGGCCCAATCCGAAGGCCGTTCCATTCGGGATGGGGAAGTGGTTCCCGCGTGCGCGCAGGCCTGCCCCGCGGATGCGATTATTTTTGGCGACATGAATGATCCCGAAAGCCGGGTGAGCAAAGCCTGGACCAACCAGCGCAGCTATACACTGCTGGAAGCCCTGGGCACCCAGCCCAAGGTGACCTATCTGAAGGGAGAAGCGAACTATGGCGGCTGAAGCGAAACCATTATCGAGCGGCCTGCACATGCCCCTGACAGAGGAGGAAGAACTGCGCGAGCAGTTGATGTTTGACCCGCGCCCGCGTGAGGAATTGAACCGCATGGTGATGGAATCGATGAGCACCACCTCCCCACGCTTCTGGATTGCGGTCGGCATCCTCACCGTGCTTGTGCTGGTCTGCCTGCTGGGCATGTGGGGCTATATGATCTTCACCGGCATTGGCATCACCGGCGACCGAAAACCAGTCTATTGGGGGGTGTTCATCGTCACCTTCGTTTTCTGGATCGGCATCAGCCACGCGGGCACCTTCGTTTCGGCGATCCTGCGTGTTTTCAAGGCTGAATTTCGCCGGCCCTTCACCCGTGCGGCCGAGCTGATGACCACCTTTGGCCTGGCGGCCGGGGCGATCTACCCGCTGATCCATCTGGGCCGGGTGTGGGTGTTCTACTGGATGATCCCCTATCCCAATGCGCGCTGGCTGTGGCCAAACTTCCGCTCGCCGTTGATGTGGGACCTGCTGGCGATCACCACCTACCTGCTCTCGAGCACCATTTACCTCTTCCTGCCCCTGCTGCCCGACCTGGCCATGGCCCGCGACCGCAGCACCGGCTGGCGCCATTCGATCTACCGCGCCCTGGCCCTGGGCTGGCGCGGCACCGAGGCCGAGTGGTTCCGCCTGAAGAAGGCCATCAACATTTTCGCCTTCGCCATCATCCCGGTGATGTTCTCGGTGCACACCATCGTGTCCTGGGACTTCGCCGTGGGCCAGGTCGGCGGCTGGAACTCGACCATCTTTGGTCCTTACTTCATCGTCGGCGCCATCCTTTCGGGTGTTTCAGCGGTGATCACCATTTTGATCGTGCTGCGTTCTACCCTGAAGCACATGGATTATTTCATCCGTCCGGAGCACATCGACGCGCTGGGCAAGCTGGTGCTGATCTTCTCGATAGCCTGGGGCTACTTCTTCTTCAATGAATACCTGGTCTCATGGTACGGCGGTTATAAAGTGGTGCGGGATATCCTCACCCTGCATGCCACCGGCCCTTCGGCCTGGGTATGGTACACGATGATCACCTGCAATGTGGTCATCCCCTGGCTGACCCTGTGGAACAAGAAACTGCGCCGCACGCCGTGGGCCATGTTCATTGTGACCATCGGGATCAACATCGGCATGTATTTCGAGCGCTACACGATTGTGCCGCTGACCCTCCAGCACCAGCGCTTCCCCTTTGACTGGGGCCAATATTCCCCGCGGCTGCCGGAAATCAGCATTGCCTTTGGCACCCTGTGCCTGTTCATGCTGCTTTACCTGCTGGCTTCGCGGTTGATCCCGCTGGTGCCGGTGTGGGAAGTGCGCGAAGGCCAGGAAGCCCACATCATCCGCAAGGTGGGCAAGACGGTTGTGCCATCGGTTTCGGAGCTGGATTAGGAAGGAAGGGCAATTATGGCAAGAAATGTGGTGCATTTAGCCCTGTTTGAAGAAGACCAGTTGGATGAGGCCGCCGAGGCGATCCAGAAACTGCATGAATTGGGCGTTCACGATCGGGATATCTCGGTAATTTCGGGCACGCCGTTTTCGGAAAAAATGCTGGGCCGCCCGATGGGCTGGACGCGCGTGCCGGCCATCGCGATTTCGGGAGCGGTGGTGGGTTTTCTCACCGCGCTGTTCCTCAATTGGGGCACTCCCCTGCTCTACCCGATCCGCGTGGGCGGGATGGCCTACCAGACCATCCCCACCTCGTTTGTGGTCTTCTTCGAATTGACCATGTTGGGTTTGCTGATCAGCACGTTTTTGGGTGTGTTTGTCGAGACGATTGCGCCCTCATACGGCCCGCCGGGTTACGACCCGCGCGTCACGGATGGGCATATTGGCATACTTTTCAACGGGACGCCGGAACTGGACCCGCAGCTGCATGAAGCCTTGAGCGGGCTGGGGGCGGAGATCATTCACGGCGCGGAGGCGAAGAAGCTATGGCTGTTCTAAAACGTCTGGTCCTCGTCCTTGGGTTGGTGCTGCTGCCGCTGTTGGTCGGGCTGCTCTTCACCTATGATGTGATCAAGGTGGATTGGATCAGCTTCATGGAAATCCAGCCCTCGTTCAGCGCGCAGGAGGACCCGCTGCCGCTGCCGGCGCGTTCGGTGCCGGTGCAGGGGGCAGCCTATATCCCCATTTTAGGCGCTCCGGCCAACCCGGTGCCGGCCGATGAGGCTTCGCTGGCGCGCGGCAAGAAGCAGTACGAGAATACCTGCCTGATCTGCCACGGCGCGACCGGCAAGGGCAACGGCCCGTTCGCGGTCTTCCTCAACCCCACCAAACCGGCCAACCTGCTGGAAGGCGCGCCGGTAGAGTTTTCGGATGGGGCCATTTTTATGACGATTACCAACGGGGTTCAGGGCACCATGCCGCCCCTGAAAGAAAACCTGCCCACTGCGCAAATGCGCTGGGACGTGGTCAACTACGTGCGCAGCCTGCAAAAAGCCGGGCAGTAACCCTTCTGCGGGTAGTGAATAACCAAAAAGACGAGAGCCACGCGGCTCTCGTCTTTTGGTAGAGCAGAGAGCATCCGTCTTGTGATTATTTTCACAATACGACAATAGCTACATTCTATCTCTAAAAATTGCTATAATTAGAGCAAGGTGTCCAATTTGATCTGAGAGGGAATGAGGAGGTATAGCTATGTATATGGTAGTGGATGTCCTGCAGACCAAGGGGAAAACCGTGTGGACGTTGGCGCCGCACACGATCATGAAGGAGGCCCTGGCCCTCCTGGCCGAAAAAAACATTGGGGCGGTGATTATCTTGGATGAAGGCAAGGTCGTCGGGATCCTATCGGAGCGCGATATCGTGCGCCAGATGAACAAGGAAGGCGACTGC
Source organism: uncultured Chloroflexia bacterium (assembly GCA_963752685.1). Classification (GTDB taxonomy): domain Bacteria; phylum Chloroflexota; class Anaerolineae; order Anaerolineales; family Anaerolineaceae; genus Anaerolinea. The sequence goes on from CAVVZR010000005.1 coordinate 458,703, forward strand.
CAGTTGGATATGCCGGTGAGCAAGCTGATGACCCGCGAGGTGATCACGGTTGGCTCGGAGAAAACCCTGGATGCGTGCATGAAGCTGATGACCCTCAAGCATATTCGCCACCTGCCGGTGGTCGATGAAGGGGTGCTGGTGGGGGTGATTTCGATTGGCGACGTGGTGCGCTGGGTGATCGACGATCAGCTCCACAAGATCAGCGATCTGGAGCAGTTTATTTCAGGAAGCTATTCGCGCTAAGCATCGCGGCGATTAAGTTTGAAACGCATATGGGTCGAAATGGGCGCACCCGCGCCCATTTCGACCCATATTAATTCGATGCCGCCCCAGCCCAAAAAACCTGACGGCTGAAATTTATGGGCAGACGGGGCCGGTGGCGTAGCGCGGCGCCTGGACGACCACCTTGCCCAGGTCGATGGCGTTCAGCAGGGCGGCGGCGCTGTCCAGGGAAAAATTGGCGCTCTTCTTGAAAATCCACACCGGGGGATGATCGTAGACGCTGAAAGCCTCTTCGGCGGCCAGCAGGTTGTGGTTGAAGAGCGGCAGGGGCGCGGGGTGGCCCAGGGCAAACGTCCCGCCCACGTCCGAGACATACAGCGGGCCGAGCTGGATGGGCGCATTGAACATGGCGGCCTGCTCAAAGCCCAACTGCCCGGCGAACAGCGCGCGGTAATAAGCGATAGTCATCGGGTAGGTCAGCGGCAGGCGGCAGGTGGACCAGATGCCGCGCTGGCTGGGCAGGATGATGTAATCGGCCTGTTCGAGCACCTGGAGGAACATGTCGCGCTTGGCCTGGTCGTCGTTCCAGCGCACCTGCATGGTCTCCCCGTGATACAGCTCGCCGAATGGGTCCCAGCCGTCCAGCCGCGAGGGCAGGCCCTCGTCCCAATTCTCGTTGGCCACCACCGCGTGCCAGATATTGACCACATCTTCGCCGCTGGTAGAGACGGTGAGGTAATAAGTGACGCCGCGGTCCAGCGCCACCTGGGGGAAGGCGGCGCTCAGCGCGGCGGCGGCCGAACCCGGGGCGGTGGAGTGCACGCTTAGATCGGTTTGGGCGAGGATGTTGGCGCCCTGCGCGTCGCTGGAGAGGGTCAGGCGCAGGTGGGCGCCATCCGCGGGGGCCGAGACGTGCGGCAGCAGCACCTGCTCGAGCTGGCCGCCGGCGGCGGCGGCGAAAGCCTGGACGTAGGGCGAGAAGGAGGTGACCAGCAGGCCCTCGGGGGCGGGCAGGGGCTGGCGGGTTTCGAGGCCGCCGCTGCCCAAAATGGTCAGGTGGATCGGGCCGGGGATGTTGGCATAGATCCAGCGCGAGGCCTGCAGGCGGGTATGCGCCTGGCCGTAGACCGCCTGGGTGAAGGCGTATGCCCAGATCAGCGCGCCGCCGGCCACGACCAGCCCTGCCAGGGTGGGCAGCACGCGCCGCGCAGGCGCCGCGCGCCGCCACCAGGTAAGCAGCCCCCAGGCGGCAAACAGGCACAGAAAGGGGTAGATGGGCAGGAAGTAGCGAATGGAGGTGACCCAGCGCGTGCCCATGAAGAAGAAGTAGCCGAGCACCCACACCAGCGGCAGCAGGTGCGCCTGCCAGGGTTCTCCGCGGCGCAGCAGCAGCCAGCAGACGGCGATGACCGCGGCCCATACTGCCAGGCCCAGGGGCAGGCCCATGCCCCACATGACCATGTTGACCAGCGGGAAGATAATTATCGGGCGGCGCGACCACTGTTCGGCGGGCGGACCGCCGCCGATGCCGTTGGATTCACTCGATGCCACCTTCATGCTCTCGACCCAATCGGGGTTGAGGTGGAAGGTAAACAGCCCGGTGTCGCCGCTGGGCGCGCGGAAACTCATCGGCTGCACCAGGCGGAAGGTAAACAGGCCGATCAGACCACTGAGCAGCAGGAAACCCGAGCAGATGGTCAGAATGCGCCGGAGATCCTGGCGGGCGCGCAGTTTAAGATCGGCGATGCTGATCAGCGCGGCGATGAGGATCATCCCGCCTACCGGCAGCAGGTTGATTTTGGAGGCCAGCGCCATGCCAAAGGCCACCCCAAAGAGCAGATACCAGGGCAAGGCAGCCAGGTTGGGGCGGTAGGGTTGGGAGGGCAGGCGCACGGCGGCGGGAGCCTGCGCGGCGCGCACGGCGGCATACATCGCCAGGGTGCAGAAGAGCACGCCGTAGGGGTCGACGGTCATGAAATGCGCCTGTTGGATCTGCATGACCGCCAGGGAGCTCAGCGCGGCGGCGAACAGCCCTACCTGGTGGTCGTAGAGCCTCCGGCCGATGGCGTAGATCAGCAGCAGGACGAGCAGGTCGGTGACGGCGGAAAGCTGGCGGCCCATCAGGCGCAGCTCGTCGTAACCGGTGTTGCCGGTCCACTCGGCGAAGGCGCGCAGGATGATCATTGGCCATTGGCCCCAGCGCATGCGGTTATCGGGGCCGTTGATCGTCTCCGCCCCGTTGATATCGTATTTCATGTAGGGGCTGAGGGGGGCGACCCGCGTGTTGAAATAGTCGGCCAGGTTATCCGGCAGGCTGAGCTGGGTGAGGGTGTTGGTCAGGCCATACTCATCCGGATGCAGGTTGGCGCCCTGGTTCCAGTTCTGACCCTCGAAGCGGAAATAGATGCCGATGAGGATCAGGAGGACGAGGTAAATTTCAAGAACGGGGATGCCGGTTTTTTTCATGCGCTGCGGTGCCTGCCGTGTGAAGTGGGTTGAATGAATTTTAGACGAGAAGAGACATTCGAACAAGGTGAGGGGCGGGTGGGGTCATGGCTTTTTCAAGAAATTGTCAGACAAGCCCCTCCCCGAAACGGGGCGGGGAAAATAAAGATTTGAGGGTTCAGACGCCGTTTTACGGCGTCTGAACCCTCAAACTCCCTCTTTGACCTCTGTCTCCGCCGGAGATGGATCCAAATTGGCATTTGTCAAGCTTTCTTGAGAACGCTCTGCGGGTGGGGTCAGGTCTTTTGTGAAGTCGACCCCACCCCCTACCCCCCTGATGCCAGGAGGCTTTGCAAACAGCCGTGTAGGTGGGGTGTTTCCTTTGCCGTTACAAATGATTGTACAATGGAGCCAACCGAGGGCGAAGGAGATGGCACGGATGAGCGAGATGTTTGAGACGGTGGAACACAACGTGGACCTGTGCGTGGTGGGCGGCGGTATGGCCGGGTTGATCGCGGCGGTTTCGGCGGCGCGGCGCGGGGCCCAGGTGCTGCTGATGCAGGACCGGCCGGTGCTGGGCGGCAACGCCTCTTCGGAGGTGCGCATGTGGATCTGCGGCGCGCGCGGGGCGCAGGCCAAGGAAACCGGGCTGCTCGAAGAGATCATGCTGCGCAACCTGTACCGCAACCGCACCTTGAAATATCCACTGTGGGACACGGTGCTCTACGAGACGGCCCGCTACCAGCCCGGGCTGACCCTGCTGCTCAACTGCGCCTGCAGCCAGGTGTTCAGCGAGGAGCGGGCGCATCCTGGCGGTCAAAGGCTGGCAGACCACCACCCAGCAGTTTCACCGGGTGAGCGCGGCTTTGTTCGCCGACTGCTCGGGCGATTCGGTGCTGCGCGGCTGCGGCGCAGATTTCCGCCAGGGACGCGAGTCGCGCGACGAGTACAACGAGTCGCATGCCCCCGAGGAAGCCGATAACCACACCATGGGCAACACCATCCTGATCCAGACCCGCGAGGTGGACGAGCACGTGCCCTTTATCCCGCCGGATTGGGCGTACAAGTTCAGCGAGGAGGACCTGCCCAACCGCTACCTGACCCCCACCGGCGAAAATTTCTGGTGGCTGGAGCTGGGCGGGATGGAGAACACCATCCGCGACGCCGAGAAACTGCGCGACGAGCTGCTCAAGGTGGCTTTTGGGGTGTGGAGCCTGATCAAGAACCACCCGGACGGGCGCGCGCGCAACTGGGAACTGGAATGGATCGGGTCGCTGCCCGGCAAGCGCGAGAGCGTACGCTACCTGGGCGACCACGTGCTGACCCAGGGCGACGTGCTGGCGGGCGGTCAATTTGAAGACGTGGTGGCCTACGGCGGCTGGACGATGGACGACCACCACCCCGGCGGGCTGTATTACCGCGGGCCGGCCACGGTTTTCCATGAAACCCCCTCGCCCTACGGCATCCCCTACCGCAGCCTGTATTCGCGCAACGTCGCTAACCTGCTGTTTGCCGGGCGCAACATCTCGGCCAGCCACATGGCGATGAGCTCGACGCGGGTGATGGGCACCTGCTCGCTGCTTGGGCAGGCGGTTGGCACCGCCGCCGCGCTGGCAGTCCAGTATTCCTGCTCCCCGCGCGAGGTCTACCAGCATCACCTGGCCGAGCTGCAGGCCGCCCTGATGGAGGATGACGCCTATCTCCCCGGGCTGACCCGCGCGATCCCCGCGTTGAGCCGCCAGGCGAGGCTGGATGCAGCCGGGGGTGATGTCGAGGCGCTGCGCAACGGTCGGCAGCGCAGCCAGGGCGCCGAGGATAACGGCTGGTGGGCCGCCGCCGGCGACGAGGTCTGCTACGATTTTGGCCGCCCGGTGAGCCTCGAGCGCGCGCGGCTGGTTTTCGACAGCGACTTAACCAAGACCAAGCGCATGCCCTGCTGGTATCCAAAATCGGGCACGCAGGGTGAGATGCCTGCCATGCTGCCGCGCGCCTTTGAGATCCAGGCGCTGAATCCCGCCGGGGCCTGGGAGACGCTCAAGCGGGTGGAAGAAAACCACGCGCGGCTGGTAAAACTGCCCCTGGGGGTGGAGGCGGCCGCGCTGCGCTTCAAGCTGCTGGAAAGTTGGGGCGGCGAACGCGCCCACCTGATGGAATTTGATGTGAGCGAAACGCCCGGCTAGGGGTCGCAAAGGCCGTAACTGGGGTGCCAGTTGACCTGCGATCCCTGCTCAGTCCACCAGCTCCTGGCCCTGGCCACCAGGATCCCTTCCGGGCTATCCGCGGGGATGGCGTGGAAGCGGGGCACATCCGCACCGGCGGTTGGCCCCAGGTCTTCTCCCGTCAGGGCGGCTAGAGTCGCGGCGGCGGCGGAACGCACATACGGATCGGCATCCCACAGCAGCGGGGCGGTGCGGCCCACCGCGCAGGATGCGCGCCGGCCCACCGTGCCCAACAGGACCACCGAAACCAGGCGGGCTTCGGCCCGGGTATCTTGAAAGTTGTCTACCAGGATGCCAAGGGTGGTGGCGGTGATCTCCGGCCCGAGCGCCGTCAGCGCCTGGGCCGCCAGGTAAGAATCATCCCGGGGAAACGAGATGGCATGCGCCAGGTAAGAGGCGGCATCCACCGCGCCGGGACCCATCACCGCGAGGCGTTCGAGCGCCTCGGGAAATTGGACATACGCTGGCGACTGTGGGTCGTATGCGCGCGCTTCGGGGTCTGAAGCCTCCAGGAGGGTGAGCAGGCCGGCGACCGATTCTGTGGGAGTAGGCGCCGGGGATGGCGCCGGAGATGGCGCCGGGGATGGCGCGGCGAAAGGGCTGCAGGCAGCCAGCAAAACGGCCAAAACCAGGATCAACCTTGTTTTGACCGTTTTCGAGCCTCCAATCTGTGTCATCAATTCCCGCGGGTTCAGCCGATCTCGGCCAGGAAGGGGTGCAGGGCGGCCATGTAGGCCGCGTACTGCATAAAGCGCACGTGGTGGCCGGCGCCGGGGATGTGCGCCACGCGAATGCGCGGGTTCATCGCGGTGACCATTTCGGCCACGGCGGGAGTGATCAACCCGCCTTTGTCCGGGTCGGCGGTGATCAGCAGCACCGGGCATTGGAACTTCTCGACCAATTCCTGCCAGCTGCCCCAGCCGCCGCGGATCGCGGTGAAAAAGTTCAGGTCGAGACGGGTTTTGGCAATCGCCCAGGGCCGTACCGCGTCCTCGGGCCAGGTGGGGTTCTCGGCGCGCGCATGCGCCACCACCTCTTCCATGCTTTGCCCCGGCAGGCTTCTTACCCAATCCGTGAACTGGTTTTGCTGGTTGGGCCGGGACGGTGGGGCGCTCTCGGCGGAGGGCAGGAACCAGGGCGGGTCTTCGAGCACCAGCGCGCGTACCAGCTCGGGGAAGCGCGCGCCCACCTGGGTGGCGGTCATCGCGCCCATCGAATGCCCGCCGAGGATCACCGGCGCTACGTTCAGCCCGCGGATCAACCCCGCCAGGTCGGCGGCCGCATCAAAGGGCTGGTCGGGGACGAGGCGCTCGGAAAGACCGTGCCCGCGTGCGTCTGGCAGAATGATGTCAAACTGGCCTTCCAGATCGCGCGCGGCAGCCGACCAGCATAAACCATCGTCCGAAAAGCCGTGGGCCAGCACCAGGGCGGGTTTGCCCGACCCGGGTGGGGTGGTGCGGTAATAGTGCAGGCGAGATGATTCCAGGGAGTAGTCGTTTTCGTTCCAATGAGGCAGCATAGGGGTATCCTTTGGGTGAATCAGGTGGCATCCGCGCAGCTCACAGCCCGGCGCGGCGCAGGGCGGCGGCGACAATCTCCTGGGCTTCTTTTTGCACGGCGCGCAGGTGCTCGGCGCCGATAAAGCTTTCCGCGTAAATCTTGTAGATATTCTCGGTGCCAGACGGCCGGGCGGCAAACCAGCCGTTTTCGGTGACCACTTTCAGCCCGCCGATGGGCGCATCGTTGCTCGGAGCGCGGGTCAGCCGCGCCAGGATCTTCTCGCCGGCCATTTGTTGGGCTTCGACCATCTCGGGAGAAAGATTGTTGAGCACAGACTTTTGCTCGGGGCCGGCGGGCACGTCGATGCGCTCGTAAACCGGGTGGCCAAACATTTCTTCCAGGGTGCGGTAGTGTTCGCCGGGGTCGCGCCCGGTGACCGCGGTGATCTCGGCGGCCAGCAGGTCGAGAATGATGCCGTCTTTATCCGTGGTCCACACCGTGCCATCTTTGCGCAGGAAGGAAGCCCCGGCGCTCTCCTCGCCGCCAAAGCCAAAGGAGCCGTCCAGCAGGCCTTCGACAAAATACTTGAAGCCCACCGGCACCTCGCACAGCTTGCGCCCGAGATGCGCGGCCACACGGTCGATCATCGAGCTGGAGACGAGGGTTTTGCCCACCGCCGCGTCGGCGCGCCAGCCGGGGCGGTTCTGGAAGAGATACCAGATAGCTACCGCCAGGTAGTGATTGGGGTTCATCAGCCCGGCACTGCGTGTGACGATGCCGTGGCGGTCGACATCCGGATCGTTGCCAAAGGCGATGTCGAACTTGTCCTTGAGGCCGATCAGGCCGGCCATCGCGTAGGGCGAAGAGCAGTCCATGCGGATCTTGCCGTCGTGATCCACGCTCATAAAGGAGAAGGTGGGGTCGACGTAGGGGTTGACGATTTCGAGCTGCAGGCCGTAGCGCTCGGCGATGGGCGCCCAGAAGCCGACACTTGCGCCGCCCAGCGGGTCCACGCCGATTTTGAGCCCGGCGGCGGCGATCGCCTCCAGGTTGATGATGCTGCCCAGGTCGTTGACATAAGGTGTGAGGAAGTCGAAGATATGGGTGGTTTTGACCGCCAGGGCTTTGGCGTAAGACAGCCGCCGCACTGCCTGGCGCCCGTCCTGCATGATCTGGTTGGCGCGGTCCTGGATGGTGCGGGTGATGGTGGTGTCGGCCGGCCCGGCGGAGGGCGGGTTGTATTTGAAGCCGCCGTCATCCGGGGGATTGTGCGAGGGGGTGATCACCACCCCATCGGCCAGCCCGGCGCTCTTGCCGCGGTTGAAGCCAAGGATGGCATGCGAGATGACCGGGGTGGGGGTGTAGCCCTGCCCGGATTGGATCACGATATCCACGCGGTTGGCGGCAAACACCTCCACGGCGGTGATAAAGGCCGGCTCCGAGAGAGCGTGCGTGTCCATGCCCAGGTAGAGCGGCCCGCTGGTGCCCTGCGAGGCGCGGTATTCGCAAATCGCCTGGCAGATAGAGAGGACGTGGTCCTCGTTGAAGGACGAGGAGGTGGATGAACCACGGTGCCCAGAGGTGCCAAAGGCGACCTGCTGTTCGCGGACGGTGGGATCGGGTTTGCGGGTGTAATAGGCGCTGATTAATCGCGGGACGTTCACCAGCAGTTCGTGCGGGGCGGGTTTGCCTGCCAATGGGTGAGCCATGCTTGAAACCTCCTTGAGCGCGGATACTTTTATTTTAACCATAATCCCGCCTGTTTGGGGAGTAAAATGTGGATCAATCTGGTTGCAATATTCCACCCCTCTGGCCGCAAAATGGCATCGGCAAACCCCCGGCCGGCCGGATTAATTTGCTACAATACGGTATATGTCTGTTTTGGGGCAGGCAATCCATCCACGATATAAAGAGGTAATCTATGGGCAAACCATTAATTCCCGTTGAGCCTGGGATGAAAGTGGCCTACCAGGCCCCCGCCGAACCCAGCCAGGCTGACCTGGCATTCATCCAGCAGATGGGGGTCGAGTACGTGGTCACCTGGGCCAGCGGCGATAAAGCCAGCCACGAATATTATGCCAGCCGCAAACAATTGTATGCCGACGCCGGGATCCAGATCTACGGCTTTGGCTGTTCCAGCGTGCACAACCAGGACGCCATCGTGCTGGGCCTCGCAGGGCGGGATGCCAAAATCGAGGAATACAAGCGCCACCTGCGCAACCTGGGCAAAGCCGGCATTCCCTACACCACCTACGCTCACATGGCCAACGGCATCTGGTCCTCGGAATATCAAACCACGCGGGGAAATGCACGCGCACGCAGCTTCGACCTGCTGCGCGGGGCCAAAGGCTATGACAGCGGCCGGGTTTTCTCGGGTGAAACTACCCACGGGCGCGCCTACAGCGAGCAGGAGATCTGGGATAACTTCGAATATTTCATCCGGCAGGTGGCGCCGGTAGCCGAAGAAGCCGGGGTGCGGATCGGCATCCACCCCGATGACCCGCCCCTGCCCGAGCTGGGAGGCGTGCCGCGCTGCATCTTCAGCAGCTTCGAGGGCTACCGCCAGGCGCTGGAGATTGCCAACAGCCCCAACGTGGGCATGTGCCTGTGCGTGGGCTGCTGGATCGAGGGCGGCGAGTTGATGGGCAAGAGCGTGGAAGATACGGTTCGATATTTTGGCGAGCGCAAAAAGCTGTTCAAGATCCACCTGCGCAACATCGACCAGCCCCTGCCGCGTTTCGTCGAGACCTTCCTGGACAACGGCTATTACGACATGTACAACGTCGTCAGGGCCCTGCGCGATGTAGATTTTGACGGCGCGCTGATCCCCGATCACATCCCCGCGATGGGCGACAGTCCCCAGATCGGTACGGCCTTCTCGATCGGCTATATGAAAGGGCTGGTTGCCCGCGCAATGGCTCCGGCTGCCTGATGCGAAAGGAGTTGAAATGACAACCTTTGTGCTTGTTCCCGGGATGTGGCTGGGCGGCTGGGCCTGGCAGGAGGTCACCGAACCGCTGCGCGCGGCGGGGCACAGCGTTTACCCGGTCACCCTCACCGGCCTGGGCGAACGTGTGCATCTCGGCGGGCCGCAGGTCAACCTCGACACCCACATCGCCGATGTGGTCAACCTGCTGCGCTTTGAGGATCTGCACGATGTGATCCTGGCCGGGCACAGCTACGCGGGCAACGTGATCGCCGGGGTCGCCGACCAAATTCCCGAGCGCATCGCGCGGCTGGTGTATGTGGATACCTGGCCGTTCCCCGACGGGGTAGCCCAGATCGACACCAACCCGCCGGAAGCCCGCCAGGCCCTTGAGCAGCAGGTGGCCACCCAGGGCGACGGCTGGCGGCTGCCGATGCCCTCCTGGGAAGAGCTGGACCAGGGCAACGAGCTGCGCGGGCTGGGCGAGAGCGAACGCCGCCGGATGCGCGAGCGCGCCGTCGACCATCCCTTTGGCAGCACTACCCAGGCAGTCCATCTCAAGAACCCGGCGCGCGACCGGCTGCCGAAGACCGCCATCTGGTGCAGCCTGACGGCCGAAGAGGTGGAAGGGCTGATTGCCGCCTACCCGGCGATGTGCAGCGAGCTGGCCAAGCCGGGCTGGCAGGTCGTCGAGCTGCCCACCGGTCACTGGCCGATGTTCTCGCGGCCGCGCGAGCTGGCCGAACTGCTCGAAGGCCTGGCCCAGGCCTAGGGCTGGCGGTCGACCCGGTCGCGCCCGCCGCCTTTGGCGATGTACAGGGCCTGGTCCGCGGCGGTGAGCACCTCCTGGGGGGTGGCGCCCTGTGCGGGAAACGAGGCCACCCCCAGGGAGATCGTGGCGCGGATTTCCACCTGCTCGAGGATGGCCGTCGAAGCGCGGAACGTCTCGCGGATGATTTCGGCGCGTTTGAGGGCGATTTCAATGCTGACATTGGGCATCACCAGCAGAAATTCATCGCCGCCGAAGCGGCAGACCAGATCGCTGGCGCGCGTCTGGCCGCTGAGCTGGCTCGCCAGGTTTTTCAGCACCAGGTCGCCCGCGGGATGGCCGTAGCTGTCGTTTACCTGCTTGAAGTGGTCGATATCGATCATCACCAGGCTGACCGGGTAGGTTTCTCGTCCCGCGCGGGCCAGCTCGCGTTCGAGGGCTTCGTTCAGATAGCGGCGGTTGAACAAACCGGTGAGCGGGTCGCGGATGGCCTGGTCGTGCAAACTGGATTGGAGCAGTTGGATCTCATCCATCTGCGCCTCGAGGCGCTCGTAGGCGCGTTTGAGCTCTTCTTCGGTTTGTTTTCTTTCGGTGATGTCTTCGACGATGGCTGCCACCCGGTAGATATCTCCGGCCTCATTCCGCACCGGGAATGTCCGCCCCCACACCCAGCGAATGACGCCGTCCTTGCGGGTGATGCGGTGGATATCCGAGCGGAAGACATTTCCCTTGACGATCTTGCCCTTGTCTTCGGCCGGGATTGAATTGATAAAGATGTCCGGATCGCGGTAAAACTCATCTCTGGAGAGACCGGTGAGTTCTTCGAAAGCGGGATTGACGTAAAGCAATTGGCGGGTTTTCGCATCGCGCAGCCAGATGACTTCACGCAGGGCTGAGGCGATCTGATGCAGGCGTTCTTCGCTCTCGCGCAGTTCCTGCTCGACCCGTTTGTGATGGCTGATATCGCGGGTGACCCCTAAAAGGATGGGAGCCGCGTCGTTTTCTGCCAGTACGCCGGCCACCGATTCGCTCCATGCCACCGTGCCATCGGCGCGCACCTGGCGGGTTTCAATTACCAACGGCGCAGCCGGCTGACCATCGTGCAAGCTCTGGATGTACTCTAATAATTGCTCGTGGAAGGGAGCGCTGGTCTCCGGAGCACCCGGTTCTTGCCTTTGGCCGAGCGCCGCCGAATTGAGATAAGTGATCTCGCCCTGCGGGCCGGCGATCCAGATCATATCCCTGGAGTTTTCGACAAACTGCTGGTAGCGTTTCTGGCTGTCGTGCAGCGCCTGCCGGCCCTGGAACGACTCGAGGGCCAGTTCGACGGCTGCCTGCAGGGCAAATTTCCCCGCATCACGGGAGACGACCCCATCCCGCGGCACGGCCCTGAGCCGCTCAACGGTGTGTGCATCGATATGGGCGCTGTAAAAAACAATGGGAATTTCGCGGTGGGCCAGGATCTCACGGGCAGCCCGAAGGCTGCCGTCATCACCGGCATCCAGCAACGCCAGGGCGATCTGCGGGGAGGAACGCGCCAGTTTGAGCGCCTCTTCACCCCGAGCAGCGAGGATTACCTCGTATCCCAAGCTTTCTAAAACTGCCGCGTCGTCCTGTGCGGATTGGGCATCATTCTGGACCAGTAAAATTGTTTCCAAGAGCTTTTGTGTAAACGATAAACAAAACGAATGGCCGGCATTCTCGCCGGATGAGACTGATAAGATAGTATAGTTTATTATGTGCGCAAAGGGTCGCGGAGCATCCTCTCCGCACGGAGTCTCAACCGGCAACCTTTAAATAAATAGCGGAGCATCCTCTCCGCACGGAGTCTCAACCGGTGACCATTAAATAAATAGCGGAGAGGGTCGCGGAGCATCCTCTCCGCATGGAGTCTCAACCGGTGACCTTTAAATAAATAGCGGAGAGGGTCGCGGAGCATCCTCTCCGCATGGAGTCGGAACCGGTGACCTTTAAATAAATAGCGGAGAGGGCGGGATTCGAACCCGCGTTACCTTGCGGTAAACGCGCTTTCCAGGCGCGCGCGTTAGGCCAACTACGCTACCTCTCCAATGCCAAACTTTGCGGTTTTGCGAGCGAAATTATACCATAAGGCGCCGGATCGAGGATTTTTGCTGCGAGTCCGTATAGTTATTGTAAAGTCGACCGGCCCAGCGGAGGCTGGTCAACGCCTGCTTGGGACGCTGGGAGTTTGAAATAACCTGGATCCATGCCATTTCAGTTGAACAGGCTGCTGACCAGGATGGCGAACAGCCCAATGAGAATCTGCAGGGCAAACAGGCCGCCGAGGATATAGCCGGCCACGGCCCACGGGTTGGAGGGCAGCCCGCCGCGCGGCGCATCACCCTCGGCCATCTGGCGGATGGCGGCGGCGGCTTGCTCGGCCAGCTCGCGCAGCGGAGGGATGGTGAGACCCAGCCACAGCCAGCCTTCGCGCGGCTGCGGCAGGATCAGGCGGCGGCCTTTGTAGGCGCTCAGCCACAGATCGAGCACCTCGGGCGGCTCGATGGCCAGGTTGGAGGGCAGCGCGATCAGCCTGGCGGTGAGCATCTCATCGTCCGGCGCGCCGCGCTCCAGGGCGTGTACCGCCACCGGCAGGCGGGCGGCCTGGCGGTTGAGCGCGCGCACGATCTCTTCGGCCAGGGCCATTTCATCCTGGACGATGATCAGCGCGGGGAAGGCGGCGTGCAGGCTGCCCAGGGCCTGCTGCGAGGCGCGCGCGTCCTGCTGCAGGGTGCGCAGGTGGTAGACCAGAAAGGCAGCCATGGCTGCCACGGTGAGCAGGCGCTCGAGGGTCAGTTGAGCAATGCCCTCCACCGGCGAACCCAGCAGGTGGCTGATCAGGTTGTAGAGCATGTCGCCGGCGGCCACCATCAGCCCGACGACAAAGAGGAAGACGAACAGGTAGAGATAGGCGCGGCGCACCAGCGAGCGGCGCGCCCGATCGCCGGGTTCGCCCCGCGCGGCGGCTTCGGCCTGGATGGGTGACCAGGTGGCCAGCCACAGCGGCAGCCCCACCGCCAGGCCGGCCAGGCCGCTGTTCATCTGTCCCCAGGCCGGCACCAGGCCGTTCAGGGTAAAGATGCCTTCGGCGATATAGGAGATCAGGGTGACCAGGGCCACAAAGGTAGTCGCCAGCCCGAGCGCCGAGAGCAGGGCGCGGTAGAGGCGGCGCACGCCGACCCGGCGGGGTTGGTTGGCCATGGCGGCCATCTCGCGTTCGAGGATCTGGCCAAAATAGGCCCACATGACTGCCAGGGGGATCAGCGCCGCCAAGGCCGGGCCGGTATCGCCGAGAAATTCCGAGAGGGTCTCTGCACGGCCGAGGATGACCGCGAACAGCCCGGTGAGCACGCGCGCGCCGGCAGCCAGCACGCCCACCACCCCCGCCAGGCTGATGATGTACAGCACCAGCAGGCGCAGGATCGACTCCGCCTCGCCGGGTTCATCCAGCCCATCCTGCACCAGGGCCCAGGTGTAACCCCAGATGGGCGCTCCCACGATGGCCAGCGCCAGGCTGTTGGCCAGCTGGTAGGCCGAGGCGGTGCCCATGCCCTGCGGAATGCTGAGCAGGTAGCTGAGCATGCCCTGCACGGCGAAGACCGCCACCGCCAGGCCGAAAAGCATCCACAGGTAGCGGTAGAGGCGGCGAGATTCGGCCAGGTAATGCCCGCTGGGCGCGCTGAGCCAATCGGCGCGCAGCACCCACGAGAAATACAGGAAAACGGCCAGGTTTATCACGATCGAAATCAGGTTGTCGCTGGCGGTTTGGCCGCTGCCAAAGAGCACCCCGGCTTCCGAAAGCCCCATCAGATTGGCGATCAGCCGGTTGAGCAGGGCCAGCAGGCTGTAGACGATGGGGATCAGCGTCCAGACGCGTACCAGGTAGAAGAATACGGCCCGAATGCGGCTGGCGTGTTCTTCCTCTTCGCGGGAGGCGTCACGCTGGGCGGTTAGCCAGTGCAGCAGGAAAACCGGCAGCCCGACCAGCACCAGTGAAAGCCCGCTGGCCAGGGTCGAGACCGTGCCGGCCAGGCCTGCGTCGAGGATGTTGCGCAGCAGGCTGACCGCGCCCCACACCACGGCCTGGCTGCCGATGAGCGCGAGGATATAAAAATAGAGGCGCCGAACGGTGCGCATAGGGCTCAGCCTCCCGGGGCGGGAAGCGGTTTTTGATCGGAGGCGGGTGCGGGCTGGCTCCAGTCATAACTCCAGAATGGATAGACCATGCTTTGAATTTTCCACGCCCCGTTTTCCAGAACCAGGTCGGCGGTGTTGTTCTCGCGGTAACCCTGGTTGAAGGGGCCGTTGCCGCCGTGGAGCAGCACCAGGTAGACCAGCGCGCTTTGCCCATCCGCGGCGATGCTGGAGCTGGACAGCTCGATGCCGGTCAGGCTGATGTCGCGGTCCTGGTAGTTGGTGAAGGGCAGGCGGAAGCGCGGCATATCCGGTTTGTTGGGGAAGTTGGCCAGATAGGTGTACGCCCGCTCATAATCGCGGTGCTGCAGGGCGACCACGTAATTGTGCACCACGCCTTCGGGGCTGTCTTCGGGGCCGTAGGTGAGACCGCCGCGGCGCACAAAATAGATGGCGAGGGAGAGCACCACCAGGGCGCCGATGCCGGCCAGAATACCGATTAAGAAACGGTCTTGCCGCATGAAATTCTCCTTCAATCAATAGATAGCGGGGAAACACATCCGCCGGACCGTATTTATTATACGACGCAACGCAATACCTCCTGACAGGCAGGCTGTGGTTCTGTGGGAGTTGCCGTGGTGGGTAGCAAAAAGCTTTTTTCCACGGCGAAAGGGATGGGGGGAATGCTCAGGTGCACAGCCGGCCGAGGCGTTGGCAAAGGGAAAATGCAGTTGAATGGGGCGCAGATGGGTTGGGGCGCGGAACAGTCGTCCTGCCGCGCAGCGCGCCAGGCGGAGAAACTAAGGCTGTGCTGCCGGACGGGCGAGTTTCCCCGGGCGCATGCGGATCACCAGGATGGGGCCCAGCACGGGCACCAGCAGGGCCAGGAGCACCCAGGCCAGGGCGGTCTGCCAATCCATCTGGCGGCGGCGCAGATAAACCAGGGCCAGCACCGCCAGGATGAGGATGGTAGCAAAGAGCATATAGCGGAGCACATCGGCAGTATTCAAGGCCGCAGCCTCCCGGGGTAGAACTTATTTTCAAATATCATTGTACCGGAAAGAGAGTCAGCCTGTCAATAAGTTTTAATGTGTGGATTATTAGTTGACATTTGGGTAGTGTTATAATCGAAGGACAATGATCAGGAAGACCAACGGACTCTGGTTACTTCTCTTCGCGCTGCTCTCCGCCGGCCTGTTGTTCGGCCTGTTTTCGACGGCGCAAGCCGGCCCCTCGGCGCAGGTGCTGTATCAAACCCCCACCGCCGGGGCGGACGGGCGCATTTTGTACAAGGTCGCCCCGGGTGATTCGTGCCTGCGCATCGAGCTGCTCACCGGGGTCAAGATCGACACCCTCAAGACACTCAACAAACTGGATGATGCCTGCACCCTGCAGGAAGGCCAGGACCTGCTGCTGGGAGTGGTCACTCAGGCGCCCACCGCCACCGAAAACCCGGATGTGACCCCCACTCCCCTGCTGCCCACCCCCACCCCCAAGCGCGGGACCGGTGAAATCTGCATCGTTTTGTTTGCCGACGTCAACGGCAACGCGGTGCGCGAGGACAGCGAGGCCCCGGTGTTGGGCGGCGCGGTCAGCGTCAGCGACCGGGGGGGCTCCTACTCCGATACCGGGCTGACCACCGACACCGATACGCCGCTGTGCTTCACCGAACTGCCCGAAGGCGATTACAACATCAGCATGGCGGTGCCCGCCGGTTATAACCCCACCACCACCACCAATTACCCGCTCAAGCTGCTGGCGGGCAACCGTTCATTGATTGATTTTGGCGCGCAGATCAGTGTGCGCCAGCCGCCGCCGGAACAGCCCGGCACCGAGGGCGGCCGCTCACCGGCCCTGCTGGTGGCGGGAGCGGTGCTGATCCTGGGCGGTCTGGCTCTGGCCCTGTACTTCCGCTTCTTGCGCAAATGAGCGCCGACCATTCCGGAAGAAGATAATGAAAGAGGACCGGCCCGCCGCACAACCCGGCGGGCCGTTTTTATTAACAAAATGTTAGATTCAAGCGCCAGGCTTGCACATTCCCTTGCCGGGAGGGGCCGGAGGGCGTATGATTGCCCAAAGTTCAGACCCGGGTGAACGATTCTAACGGCCTGACCCAGGTCGTATTGAAGTAGAGGAAGAAGATCCATGAAACGCGCCATCATCATTCTTGTGATTGTCATCGCCCTGGGCGTGGGCGGCTATTACGGTTATCAGGCCTGGCAAAAGGCCAAGACCACGGCGGCAGCCGAAGCGTTCCAGACGGCCCCGGTAACCCGCGGCCAACTGACCGTGGTGGTGGGGGCTACCGGAACGGTGCGCGCCAACCAGAGTGGGGTGGTCGGCTGGTCGACCACCGGCCGCATCGGTAAAATCAACGTGTCCACCGGGGATGTGGTCAAAGCCGGCCAGACGCTGGCCGAGCTGGACCCCAAATCGCTCTCGCAGGCCGTCATTCTGGCCCAGGCTGACCTGGTGACGGCGAAAAGAAATCTGAGCGATCTGCAGGACTCGGATGTGGCCCGCGCCAAAGCTCAGCAGGCGCTGGTCACGGCTCAAAAAGAGCTGGACGATGCCACCACCGACCGCGAAAGCCTCAAGTACGCGCGCGCATCCCAGGATACCAAGGACGCGGCCCACGCCAACCTGGTGCTGGCTCAAAACGAGGTAGATAAGGCCCAGGATTTCTACGACCAGGTCAAGAACCGCCCGGAGAGCGATGAACTGCGCGCCCAGGCGCTCTCTGCCCTGGCAAATGCCAAGAAAAAACGAGATACCAACCAGGCCAATTACAACTGGTTGGTCAGCGGCCCAGACCAGGCGGATATCGATGCGGCCGACGCGCGCATTGAGGTGGCCAAAGCCAGCTTGGCAGATGCCCAGCGCGAAGCCGACCGCCTGGCCAACGGGGTCGACCCGGATGACGTCAGAGCGGCCGAGGCGCGGGTGGCATCGATCGAGGTGACCCTCGACCAGGTGAATATCGAAGCGCCCTTCCCCGGCACGATTACCAAATCGCGATCCAAGCTGGGCGACGAGGTCGCCCCCGGTTCGGTTTCCTTCCGCATCGATGATCTCTCGCACCTGCTGATCGACGTGCAGGTGACCGAGGTGGATATCAACCGCGTCAAGGTCGGCCAGGCGGCTACCTTCACCTTTGACGCCATCCAGGGCAATGTTTACAACGGCAAAGTGGTGGACGTGGCGCGGGTGGGGACGCCCTCGTCGGGTGGGGTTAACTTCACCGTGACGATTGAACTGATGGATGCCGACGAGCAGGTGTTCCCCGGGATGACCGCGGCAGTGAATGTGGTCACCGACCAGCTCGAGGACGTGCTGCTGGTTCCCAACCGCGCCGTTCGGCTGCGCAATGGCAAACTGGTGGTCTTCCTGCTTAAAGATGGCGTTCCCCAACCCGTGGAAATCACCCTGGGTCTGAGATCGGACCTGAACAGCCAGGTGCTCTCCGGGGTGAGTGTCGGCGATGGGTTGGTGCTTAATCCTCCTAGTGAAATCCAGACCGGTGGGCCTGGCTCTGGGCGTCCCACGAACTAATTCCCAGGTGTGGCCATGAATGAATTTGTCATCGAAACTTTCGACCTGACCAAAGTGTACAAAATGGGCGAGGTCGAGGTGCGCGCCCTGGCCGGCGTCTCGTTCAAAGTCCGGCGCGGCGAGGTGGTCTCCATCATGGGGCCCTCCGGTTCGGGTAAATCTACCCTGATGAATCTGATTGGCTGCCTCGACCGCCCGAGCGGCGGGCGTTATATCCTGGATGGGCAGGAAGTCTCCAAGTTGAACGACGACCAGCTGGCGGTCATCCGCAATCGCAAGGTGGGTTTTGTGTTCCAAAGCTTCAACCTGCTGCCGCGCGCCACCGCCCTGGCCAATGTGGAGCTGCCCATGCGTTATTCAGGCATGACCCGCGGGCGCATTGAACGCGCCAAACAGGCCTTGATTTCGGTCGGCCTGGAAGACCGCATGAAACATCGCCCCAACGAGCTCTCGGGCGGGCAGCAGCAGCGCGTGGCGATTGCGCGCTCGCTGGTCAATGACCCGGCGATCCTGATGGCCGATGAGCCGACCGGCAACCTCAACTCGAAGGCGGGCAAGGAAATTATGGATTTAATTTTGAACCTCAACCGCGAGCGCGGAACGACCATTATTGTAGTGACTCACGACCCCAAGATTGCCGAGCAGACTCAGCGCGTCATCCGCCTGATGGACGGGCTGGTGGTGGAGGGCGGAGAATGAATTTCGCACAGGCAGTCATTGAAGCCCTGCAGAGCCTGACATCCAACAAACTGCGCTCGGCCCTCACCATTCTGGGCATCGTGATCGGTGTGGCGGCGGTGATCGCCATGCTGGCGGTGGGCAGCGGCGCGCAGAATGCCATTACCGGTTCGATCTCGGGGATTGGCACCAATTTGCTGTTTGTCTTTTCGGGAAATTTCTCCGAGGACGTGCGCAACCCGCAGCCGCTCACCCAGGGGGATGTGGAAGCCATCAAGGACCAGTTCATGGCCCCTTCGGTCGCTTCCGCCGCACCGGTGATCCAGTCGGATCTGGAAATATCCTACCAACGCGAGTCGAATCACTCCACAGTCAGCGGTGTGACCCCCGATTATCTGGAAGTGCGCAATTACAGCCTGCTGGAGGGCGAAGCGATTAACGATTCGCACCTGCTCGAGCGCGCCTCGGTGGCGATGATCGGGGTGGAAGTGGCGGACCACCTGTTTGGCACCCGCGAGGGCGTGGTCGGCCAGACCATCCGCATCGAGGGCCAGCCTTTCCGCGTAATCGCCGTGCTGGCGCCCAAAGGCGGCGGCGCCTTTGGCAGCCAGGACGACGTGATCCTGACCCCTTTCACCACCGCACAGACCCGCCTGATCCACCGCAGCCGCGAGCGGGTGGACGTGATCTTCGTGCAGGCTACCAGCTCGAAAACCGTGCGCCAGGCCGCGGATGAGATCAGCGAGATCCTGCGCCAGCGCCACCGCACCGCAATTGGGGTGGACGATTTCACCGTCTTCACCCAGGAAGATTTTCTTTCGACCGCCAGCACGATCACCTCGGTGTTGACCATCTTCCTGGGCGGGATCGCGGGGATTTCACTGCTGGTGGGCGGGATCGGCATCATGAATATCATGCTGGTTTCGGTCACGGAACGCACCCGCGAGATTGGCCTGCGCAAAGCCTTAGGAGCGCGGCGCAAGGATATCCTCATCCAGTTCCTGACCGAATCATCCATGCTCAGCCTGATCGGCGGGCTGATTGGCATTGGACTGGGCTGGCTGATCGGTTACGTGGTCGGGCGGGTCGCCGCGGCCAACGCCACCGACCTGGTGCCGGTGGTGGGCCTCGACGCGGTGCTGCTGGCGACGCTCTTTTCTACCGCGGTGGGGCTGTTTTTTGGCATTTACCCCGCCAACCGCGCCGCCAATCTCCAACCGGTGGAAGCCCTGCGTTACGAATAACGGCAGCGCGAAGCGCGGGACCCGCGTTTTATGCAGAAAAAAAGAGGAGGTGTGCGCTTTCCGGCGCATACCTCCTCTTTTCCAAATCCCTTACGGGTTAATGATCAAAGGCACGTAGATCTGCTCAGGCGGCGGGCCGGCGAGCACCGCGTCGCTGCTGAACTGCTCCTGGAGCGCGTTGAACCCCGCCTGGCTGGCGGCATCCGGCAGGCTCTGGGCGATCTGCATGGCCGACATATGCAGCCCGATGGACTTGAGCACCATCAGGTAGAAGGCAAATACCATCTCCTCGGGCTTGAAATTGCAGTGCCCGTAGCGCGGGATGGGAATGCCGCTGTAGAAGGCGGCCTTGCCCCTCGACCAGACCTTGAGGCGGTAGAGCGCCTGGTGCCAGATGGGCACCTCGGGGTCGAGGGTGGTGTGGATGGTCACCAGCGGGCGCGACAGGCGTCCGGTGGTCTGGTAGGGGGCGATGGCCTGGTTGATCAGCGCCGGGTTGGAGGCAATCCGCTCCACCCCCAGCACCGGGTTGTTGAGCAGCAGGTCGTTGCTCGAGCCCAAATACAGGCTGTGCAGGTTGGTGTAGGGCTGCACCCCGAGGGTAGCGGTGGCGTCGTTGATCCCCACCACGTCATAGTTGAGCACGCTGAGCGCGGTGACCACCGCGGTGGCCGGCTGGTTGGGGTCTACCGCCGCCCGGGCGGTGCGCATTAATTCGGCCACCTTGCCGGCGTTGGCCGGGTTGGCGATGGTGGCGGTGACCAGGTTACGGAAGTTGGAGGGGGTGCCCGGGTTGGTGACCGGCAGCAGCCAATCGGCGGTGACAAAGGCGGGCACGTTCACCGGGGAATAGCCCGGGTAGAGGGCCTGGTCATATTTGCTGCCCGGGATGACCCCGTGGAAGAAGTAGTCGAACAGCACGCGGAAGTCGCCGAAGTAATCGACCTGTTTGCGGAAATCGCCATTTGGCCCGCAGGCCGAGACCGCCCCGCTGATGGGGTTGTTCAGTCCCTGCATAAATGCGCCGTTGCCTTCGCTGATCAGGGTGGTGATCAGCCCGCCTTCGGACGCGCCGAACAGGTAGATGTGGTTGCCGGGGGTCTTGAGCTGGTTGGCCAGGGCCAGGGTATCGACGATGCCCTCCTCAATCGCCAATCCGTTTTTCTCATTGAACTCGGCGGCGGCAAAGCCGTATCCCAGGCCGTTGACCAGCTGCGGAATGGTCTCCCCGGTGGGCAGAACCAGCTGCAGCCAGGCAGCCCCGGGCGGCGCCCCCGCGGGCACATAGCCGTGGACAAAGATAATCCAATCCTTGGCGCCAATCGGGTTGCAGAGAATCGCGCCGGGGATGCTGAGCGAGTCGCAGCCGGCCAACGGGTTGGGCACATCGGCTGCGACGGATTGAGCCGGCAGGCAAAGCGCGATCAGCATGAAAACCATCAGAGACAGGAAAATCTTGCGCATCGATCCCTCCTACTGCATGCACAGGCAAAAAAAAGGGGAACTCCGCCAAGGAATTCCCCGCGAAGTGGCTGCGATGCGGATCTGCGAGGAAAATGTAGATTGACTTGCTCTATGTTTATATCACGCCGGTATTTAACTTTCAATCACGTGTTCTTGAATATGATAGACAATCTCGTAAAACAGGCGGTTGTTGATGCGCTCATCGGCAAGCTGGCTGTCAGATAAGCTTTCGACCAGCGCGCGCATCTTTTCACGCTGTTGCTCGAAGAGGGCCACCATTTGCGGCTCATCCAGCCCGCCGAATTTCTCCACCGCCTGGGCGTTGAAGCTGTCCACATCGTAGTCGGGGTTCTGGTAGGCGGGCTCTTGCAGCATGCGTTGGACGGTGAGTTGGCCGTCCTGCCACCAGGCCACCACGTGCCCCAGCAGCCCGGTTAGATTGGCATAGCCCTGCTGCTGGAGAAAGGCCTGCAGTTCTGCCGGCGAAAATTGCCGGCAGCGGGGCACATACGCGGCCCATTCGCCGCTGAGGAGCTCAAGGAACTGTTTGCGCGGGATCAGGTTCATAGAATTGTCCTTTTCGAAAAGTGGTGGGTTATAAGCGGCGAACCGCCGGTTTGAACAATGCGATCCACAGTCCGTAGGCCAGCGAGAGCACAGCGCCCAGCCCCAGCGAGACCGGCGCGCTGAGCCAGTCTGACATCAACCCGGCTTGCAGGGCGCCGATGCGCATAAACGCCTGGAAAACCATGGTGTAGAGGGCCATCACCCGTCCGCGCACCTCGTCGGGGGCGGTCACCTGGATAAGGGTATTGGCCAGGGCGTTCTGCCAGACGAACATTACCCCGATGCCGGCCATCAGGAAGAGCGCCACCAGGAAGGACCGGTTGAGCGCGGCAGCCAGCAGCACCAGCGGGAAGCCCAGGTTGCCAATCGTCAGCCAGCGTCCGCGGCGCGAGTCTTCGGACATCGAGGCCACCACCAGCGCCCCGATGACCGCCCCGATGCCGACCGCGGTCAGCAGCATGCCCAGGGGCAGCGCCTCGGGCGCCTGGCAGGAGAGCAGGTGGTGGGGCCCCTCGCAGATGATCTGCACTACCGGCTGCGCACTGGGCGCCAGGACCACGTCGGCAAAGACGGGCATCAGGGTGTTGTAGGGCATAGAGAGAAAGGCGCTGACCGCCACCAGGCTAATCAACAGCATCAGCACCGGTTGGGCCTTGACGTAGCGCATCCCGCCGATAACATGGTTCAATCCGGCGCGCCCGCGCACAGTTTGCGGCGCAGGCGCGGGCAGGTCGCGCATCAAAATCAGGCTGAAGATCACCGGCAAAAAGGTGAGGGCGTTGATCATAAAGGCCGGGCCTTCGCCGGTGGCGGCCACTACCAGCCCGGCCAGGGCCGGACCCAGCGCGCGCGCCAGGTTGAACATGGCCGAATTGAGCCCGATGGCGTTGGTCAGATCTTCCTTGCCTTCGACCATGTCCACGGTGAAGGCCTGGCGGGCGGGCAGGTCCACCGCGTTGACCGCCGAGAGCATCAAAGAGAGCAGGTAGACGTGCCAGACCTGCACGGTGCCGGTCCAGGTGAGCACCCCCAGCAGTACGGCCTGCACCAGCATGATCAACTGGGTGGCGATGATCAGGTTGCGCTTGTTGAGCCGGTCGGTGAGTGAGCCGCCCCACAGCGAGAAGGGGAAGAGCGGGATCAGCCCGATAAAGCTGATCAGCCCCAGGGCGGCGGCCGAGTTGGTCAGACGGTAGATGAGCACTTGCAGGGCCATGGTTTGCATCCATGAACCCGAGAGCGAAATGGTCTGGCCGATAAACCAGTAGCGGTAGTTGCGATGGCGTAGAGAACGGAATGTGTTCGAGATACGGCTGGGATGAGCCGAGAGAACGGCGTCGTTGGGCACGATTTACCTGATGAAATAAGAGTTTGGATTTTTATTATAATCCTAAACGCCCGGCCTCCCGCGGCAGCCAGGGCTGCTTGCGCTGGCTTTCTCAAGAAAGCCAGACAAATGCCCATGTGGATCCATTCTCCTCCGGCGACGGAGTTCAGAGAGGGAGTTTGAGGGTATAGACGCCGTCTCACGGCGTCTGTACCCTCAAATCTTTATTTCCCCCGGGGAGGTGGCAGGGAGAGAAGAAAAGAGCTTGTCTGAAAATTTCTGGAGAACGCCATGGGCTGCTCTGCTATGGCTTTCTCAAAAGAACTTGACAAATGCAAATTTGATACCATTTTCCAGTGGGAAAGCGTTCACGATCATCGCCGAGCATGGCCAGAAGAGCGGGTTCCAGATAATCACCGGCCGCTGGCAGGGAATGGTAGAGGTCGTAATCGGGATGTTGACGGTACTTCTCGTTCAGCTCCGCCAACAATCGGGTCCTGGCTTGTACCAGCTGCTGCATCCATTGAGCCAACAGCCTGACTTCCTGGGTATAGACTGCCACCACCTCATCGGATGCGCTTGCCTGGGGTCTTTGCAGCCGGGCATAGCAGGCAGCCCATTTCTTCGGTTGTGTGTGCCGATGTGCACCCAGAAAGGCCTTGAAATCCGCATAGCTCAGGGCTTGCCCAACCACGGGAGTTGGATACTCAAGGATCCAGGCCAGGCTAATTGGACTATCCAGAGTGCTGAAGATCTCCAGCGCCGCCGGATAGTAGCGGATGAGCGCCGCTCGCAGCCGATTTCCGCTTTGCCAGATCAACTTGTTCAGATAATCAACCAAACTGATCGTGCCCCGTTTCGGGGCGAAGGGGCCAGAGGAGGGGCTTGTCTGAAAATTTCTGGAGAACGCCATGGGCTGCTTGCGCTGGCGCAATGACGCCCAGGCCAGGATGGGGTATGATCAGCCTGCGAGATTCTGCCACACCATGTGGCAGGCGCTCGCTATTATTTGACAGGAGGCCCAAATGGCAGAGACCGACAACCGCTGCCTGGTGTGCGAACAAAGCAGCCAGGAAATCCCGCTGATCGAGATCCATTATCAACAGCATAGTTACTGGATTTGCCCGCAGCACTTCCCCACCCTGATCCACCAGCCGCACCTGCTGGTGGGCAAACTGCCCGGCGCAGAGCGCCTGCAGCCCCACGAGCACTAGCTCACCGGCGGAATCAAAAACGGCGCACGCGCCGTTTTTGATTCTTACTCGATCAACGCGCGCGGTCAGGGTACATCCACATTTAGGTCGAAGTGCCAGTTGCCGCTTGCGCCGCCGTCGCCGTTGGCGGAGATGCGCACGAGATAGACCCCATCCACCACCGGCGGGCCACCTTCTCCCCAGGTGATAACATAATTGGTTTCGGGCCAGGGGTTGCAGTCCGGTTCCCCGCCGGCGAAAATGCAGAAACCCGCCGTCTGTTCGGTGTGCGTGTACAGCACTTGATGGGTATTTTTATCCTCAACCGAAAAATTAACATCCTGAATACCCTTGCCGTCCTGCGATTCGCCGTTCAGGTGGATGGCCATGCGCAGCAGAAAATCGGACGAGAAGATGAAATCGCCGCTCAAGCCATCCTGGCTGCCGTCGGGCTGCGAATTGCTCACCCGCGGGCGCGGCGGGGGCGGCGGCGGGGCGACCGCCACCTGGGGCAGGCTGGCAACGTTGATATTGCAGGTGAGGAACTCTGCGCCGGCGTCGATCCAGCCTAACTGGTTGCTGCCGGGTTCGAGCACCTCCACCCAGGCGCCGCCCGGAAAACCGGTGGGGTTGAAGCCCTTGGGGATCACCACCGCGCCCACATCCAGGGCGCCGAGGGGCGGGTTGAAGGCTGCCCCCGGACCGTCGCGGAAGTTGACCTGTTTCTGGATGGTACACTGCGGGCCGCTGGTGGGGCTGGGCTGGGCTTCTGCCAGGGTGGCCGTTGGGTTGGCGATGGTTGGGGATGGGACAGCGGTGGCCGGCTGCGTGGCGGGAATCACCACGGTGACCACCTGGGGTAGGGGCGTGCTTGGCCCCGAAAGAGGTGAGACACAGGCCAGCACCCCCAATCCAAGCGCGCAGAACGCCAGAATGATGCCTGGTTTGCGCGATTTCATCACTTATCCTCCTCCATTCACCCCTATGCGCTGTTGGACGTCATCGCGGAAGGGTATGCACTGTTTTTCAACAACTTCCTTGCGAATGATTTGATCGGACGAGTTATTTCCCAGCTCCACACAACTGGTGTAGCTCTGTACAGCCTGGTTGTAGGCCGTCTGACTCTCGGGGAACAGCCCCTGTTTTTCATCCAGGTAGCCCAGGTACTGGTAGGCTGTGCCGAGGGTCTCGTAAGCCTGGGCCAGGTAGCGCGTCTGGCCGGCCGACTGGAGCGGCTGGATGATCTGGGTGAGGGTTTGCACGGCTTCTTCCAGCCGCCGGCGCGACTCGTCATCCTGGCCGCTGCGCTCCAGGATTTCACCCTGCAGGCGCAGGCTGGTGCCCAGCCCCAGGTTGGCCGCCAGTTCCACCGTGCGGCTGTCTTCCCCGGCGCCGGCAGCCAGGGTGGCGGCCTGGGTGTAGGCATCCATCGCATGCCCGGCCAGGGTGTTGGCCTCGCTGAGGATCGGGTCATCCGCGCCGCCGGTCTGGCTGGCAGCGACTTTACGTTTGGCTTCGGCAATATACACGCTGCCCAGCCCCACCGCCGCGCGGGCGTACTGGGGGTTGAGATCCAGCGATTTATTGAAGGCCTCCCGGGCTTGATCGGTCAGCTCCTGCTGATGGGCGGTGTCGTTGTCTGAGAGGAACAGGCTTTCGCGGCCGATGAAGAATTGGACCACCTCGGAATGCGGCGAGAATGTCTCGGCGTGACGAAAAGTGGCCAGCGCATCCGGCGATTGGCCAAAGCTGGCCTGGGTCAGCCCGAGGGCCAGCCAGGCCAGGGTGCTCGCCTGGCGGTTGATTTCGGGCAGGGCTTCGATGCCTGGGCTGGCGGGGTCGCGGATCTCGATGGGCGCGCCGCTCTGGTAGCTGCCCTGAATGTCTTCGAAGTGATATTTGTCTTGCGGGGCGATCCAGAATTCGAGCAGCAGCTGCGGCGGGTTTTGGCGCGTGTCGATGTTGCCAAAAACGACCATGCTGGCTTTCAGCCGGGCGGCCAGCGCTTCGGCCGCGGCGATTTTTTCGGCCTGGGTGGCGCCTTCCACCCGCCCGATGCTGACGTTTTCGCGCACCAGTTCGGCCCCGTCGTGCCAGACCAGCAGGTTGGGGTCGCTCGACAGCTCGCTTTGCAGCTTATTGGCCACCCAGCCGCTGATGGTTTGCCCGCCCCGTCCTGCACCCACCTGGCCGTCCGCGCCAATCTGGCCAAATTCGGCCACGGCCACGTTGAAGGCGCCGTTCATGGTGGCAGGGGTCTTGAAGCGGTTGTTCAGCCCGGTGAGGAAGAAGAGCACCGTCAGCAGGACCACCAGCACCACCGCGGAGACGGGTGCGATCCAGCGGCGGATTAAGGCAGCCTGGCGGTAGCGCCGCTCCCGTTCGGCTTCGGCGGCAGCGGCCTGGCTGCTGGCGTCCAGGAAAGCCTGCTCGTCCAGGCTGAGCAGGTTGGGGTTGGCCTGTCCCCAGGTGAGAGCCTGCTGCAGGCGTGTCCCGCGGTACAGCGCGCCGGGATCCCGCTCCAGCCGCAGCCAGTCGGCGGTGTTATCGCTGATCTGGCGGTGAAGGATCAGCCCGTCGCGGTCTTCGGCCAGCCACTGGCGCAAGGTGGGCCATTCGCGGATCAGCGCTTCGTGGGCCACCTCCACCACCTGGGTGTCCCCCGGCTCGACCACCCCGGTGGTCACCAGGCGCGCGTCGGTGAGGATATCGAGCACGGCCTGGATGGTCTTGGGATCGGTGGAGCGCGTGATCAGCTCGGAGAACGAAGCCCGGCGGCGGGTATCCTGGGCATCCTGGTCCAGCTCGGCCAGGCGCAGGAAGATCATGCGCGCGATCGGGCGCTGCTCGGGGGTCAGGCGTTGGGTGAAGACCGCCTCGGCGGTGCGGGCAATCGCTCCGCGCACCCCGCCGGCCTCGTGATAGCCGGACAGGGTCATGGTGCGCGCCCGGCGGCGCTTCCAGGTCTCCAGCAGGGCGTGCGAGAGCAGCGGCAGCGCCCCGGGCTCGGCGCCAATGTCATCCAGGATGACCTCGACCAGCCCCTCCTGGATTTTCCAGTTGCCCAGCGCGGCGGGCTGCACGATGGCGCGGAACAGCTCATCGCGGCTCATCGCGCCGATAAACTCCTGCTGTTTGCTCACCATCTCGCGCAGGTGATCGTAATGGGACACCTGGGCGTAGAAATCGGCGCGCAGCAGCAGCAGCACCGTGACCGGCTGCACGTCTTGCGGGTCGGCGGCGGTCAGCAGGTTATCGATAAAGGCCTGGCGCTCTTCTTCGACGTGGCACTGGGCGAAAACTTCCTCGAACTGGTCGATCACCAGCAGCAGGTGCGGCTTGCTCTGGCGGGCCAGCAGCTGGCGGGCGGCCAGGCTGAGGGCGCGCGCTCCGCCGGCCAGTTCGGCGGCCAGCGCCGAGAGGGCCGAGGGCGCTTCGGCCTCGCGGGTCAGCGCGGCAGCCAGCGATTCGAGCGGGTGGGCGGTAGGCGACAGCACGCGGATATCCCAGGCGGGGCTGTCACTGGGGGGCAGGCTGTCATCGGCCAGGCGCTGGCCTCGGCGCAGCGCCGGCACCACCCCGGCGCGCACCAGCGAAGACTTGCCGCTGCCCGAATCGCCGATAACCGCCAGGAAATGGCTCTGCGCCAGACGCGCCACCAGGCGCGCGGTGAGCAGCTCGCGGCCAAAAAAGCGGTCGGCGTCGGCTTCGTCGAAATACTGCAGGCCCTGGTATGGCGGGTCGCCCGGCTCTGGCGGCAGCGCCTCCAATTCGCGCACCTCGGCCGCACCGATGATCGTGGACTGGATGTTGACTACCGCTCCACGAAAATCCCCGGCGAGGTTGTAGGTGTCGCCGGGTTTGGCTGGCTTGGCCGAGGCTGGTTTGCTGCGTTTGCGCGGCGCGGGTGGCTGCTCGCTCATCGCGTTTGCCTGTTCACGGTCGGTTCATCCCGAGGGTCTCATCCGGCCCCGGGCTCAGGAACCCACCATCTTGCCCACCGCCGCGACGATCTGCATGGCGATCGGCAGCACCGCCGGCAGCGCCTCGGCGAGGTTCTTGGCGGCCAGTTTCAGCCCCTCTCCGCTGATTTGCAGCAGGGTTTTGTTGGGCTTCTCGCCTTTGGCCTGGTCCACCAGGGCTTTGGCGGTCTCGGCCACGGCCTCCACCTGCTCTTTCTTTTCCGGGGGAGCCTTTTCAAGCGATTCGGAAAGCTGTTGGATCAGCTTCTGCAGTTCTTTGCGGGTATCCTCATCGTCACTGCGAATTTCCCCGACGGTTTGCTGGACGTTTTCCAATTTCGATTTGAGATTGACGATGGCGCCGCGAAAATCTCCGCTAAGGTTGAAACGATCACCCACAATTCACCTCCTCAGGCTGCGAACGGGTAATTATGATGATAATAATTATCATGTTACTTTAGTATAAAGGTTTCCGCGGGCTATATCAAGGAGAGGCCCGCTTTCACCGATGACTTTCGTAAAGTCCACCCCACCCCTGCCCTGCCCCGGTCGACGGGGCGGGAAAGAGAAAACTTGGGGTTTGGCGGCCCATACGGGGCCGCCAAACCCCAAACCCCGACTTGAAGATGAGAGGTTACAAAATAGCCAATCGACATTCAGAAAGCCCTGTGCTTTCACCTGTACGCGGTCCCATTGGAACCCTGACCGGGGGCCAGATAACCTTTGAAACCCCGCCCCTTGCGCCCAAACCTTATGCGTTTGGCCGGGCAACTGGTTTCCTTTTTATCCTGATTGGTCGGGTTCGCCTGTATAATAAGGGTCTATATGGACAACCAACAGGCGCCCCCCCAACGCATGGTCATTCTGGCCTATCCCGGCACACACGGCGGAACTGAACAGGCCGAGAAGATTGCCAATTTCTTGCTCAAGGCGGGAGTCGGCGAGGCGGCTTACGGCAGCTTTCTGGACCAGCCCCTGGTGACGCGGGTGGAAGCGGGCGAATTTGAGCTGATGGTGGCCGTCGGCGGCGACGGCACCATGCTGCGCGCCGGTCACCTGTGCGCTCCGCTGGGCATCCCCTTTGTGGGGGTCAACCTGGGGCGCTTCGGCTTTCTCACCGAAATCCAGCGCGGCGAATGGCGCGACGGGCTCACCCGGCTGGTGCAGGGGCGCTACCGCATCGAGGAGCGCATGCTGTTGAGCGCCGAACATATACGCGCCGGCAAATCGCTGGGCCGCTCGCTGGTGATCAACGAAGTGGTTATCGCGCGCGGGCAGTTCGTGCGCCCCATTCGCATCAACGCCTGTGTGGACGGCTATAATTTGACCAATTACGTATCCGACGGGGTGATCGCGGCCACCGCCACCGGTTCCACCGCCTACGCGCTGGCCACCGGTGGGCCGATCATGCCGCCCGAGTTGCGCAATATTTTGATCATCCCGGTGGCGCCCCACCTGACCATGGACCGCGCCATCATCCTCTCCGAAGGCGCGCACGTGGCTTTCACCGCCTATACCGACCACGAGGCAGTCATGAGCGTGGACGGCCACACCCCCATACCGCTGCTCGACGGCGACGAAGTGCATGTGGAAGCCAGCGATGTGCCGGTGCGTTTTGTGCGTTTCGAGGACCCCGGCTATTTTTACCGCACGCTGAGCGCCTTTATGGAACAAAACCCATCTGCAGGAGTTCGTTAATGGCAGGAACGTCCACCGATCCCACCGCGCTGTACTGCTACCGGCACCCCGAGCGCGAAACCATGCTGCGCTGTGCGCGCTGCGAGCGCCCCATCTGCAGCGACTGCGCGGTGCTGACCCCCACGGGATACCGCTGCAAAGAGTGCATCCGCGGGCAGCAGAAAGTGTTCGACACCGCGCAGACCATCGACTACCCTCTGGCTTTCGTACTGGCGGGCGGGCTGTCGTTTGGCGGCAGCCTGATTGCCGGCGCGATGGGTTTCTTTACCATTTTTCTCGCCCCGCTGGCCGGCCTGATCATCGCCGAAGTGGTGCGCTGGGCGGTTCACCGCCGGCGCTCGGCGCAGTTGTTCCGCATCGCGGCGGCTGGGGCGGCAGCCGGGGCTTTCCCCCTGCTGGCGATCAACCTGATCGGCGCCATCGCCTCCCTCTCGAGGGGCGGGGGGTTGGGCGGTTTGTTTGGCCTGCTGTGGGTGGCGGTGTATGCCTTTATGGTGGTCAGCACGGCCTATTATCGCCTGAGCGGCATTCAATTACGCTGATCCAATTATGCTCAACGAATTACGCATCGAAAATTTTGCCATCATCGACCAGCTCGAGCTGCACTTTTCGCCCGGGCTGATCACCTTCACCGGCGAAACCGGCGCGGGCAAGTCGATTATCCTGGATGCCATCGCCGCGGTGATTGGCGGTAAGGCGGATGCCTCGATGATCCGCGCCGGGTCTGAGCGCGCCCTGGTTGAGGCCAGCTTCCACCTGCCGGGCGAGAGCCAGCCGGCAGTTCAACAGCTCCTCGAGCGCGAGGATTTAATGGACGAGCCCGGTGTTCTGACCCTCAGCCGCGAAATCCGCCGCGAAGGGCGCAGCGTGGCGCGGGTGAATGGGCGCACCGCCGGGCTGGCCCTGGTGCGCGAGTTGGGCGGTTACCTGGTGGATATCCACGGGCAGTCAGAACACCTCTCGCTGCTCAACATACGCGAGCATATCCACCTGCTCGACCGCTACGCGGCCTGCCAGCCGGCGCTGGACGCCTACCGCGACAGCTTCCATAAACTGCAGGAGCTGCGCCGCGAGCTGCTCAGCCTGCGCCAGGCCGAGTCAGATGCCGAACGGCGCACCGATCTGCTCAGCTACCAGCTGGCCGAGATCGATGCGGCCCAGTTGAAGGCGGGCGAGGAGGCCGAACTGCGCCAGGAGCGCGACCGGCTGGCCAACGCCGAGCACCTGGCATCCAGCGCGCAGCAGGCCCTGGCCTTGCTGGATGAGGGCAGCCCCGAAGCGCCTGCCCTGAGCGACCTGGCCGGCCAGGTGATGCAGCTTCTGGGGGCGATCAGCCGCATCGATGCCGGGCAGTCTGGGCTTTCGGAGCAGGGCACTACCCTGGCCGAACTGGCCAGCGATCTGGCGCGCGAGCTGCGCGATTACCTGGACGGGATCGAATTTAACCCGCGCCGCCTCGAACAGGTGGAAGAACGCATCGACCTGATGCTCAAACTGCAGCGTAAATACGGCGGCTCGTTGGAAAGCGTGCTGGCCTTTGCCGAGAACGCGCGCACCGAGCTGGATACCATCGCCCACGCCACCGAGCGTATCGCCGAGTTGGAGCAGAAGGAAGGCCTGCGGCTGGCGGAGCTTTCTCGCCTGGCCGCCGAGCTTTCGGCGCTGCGCAAAGCCGCCGCCACGAAGTTGGAGCAGGGCGTCGAGGGCGAGCTGGTGGACTTGAGCATGGCCGGCGCGCGCTTCTCGGTGGATTTCCACACTCAATCCGACCCCAACGGGTTGGCGCTGGAAAACGGCGAGCGGGTGGCTTTCGACGCGCTGGGATACGACCGGGTTGAATTCCTCATCGCCCCCAACCTGGGCGAAGGCCTCAAACCATTGGTGAAAATTGCTTCTGGCGGCGAGACCTCGCGGTTGATGCTGGCGCTTAAGAATGTGCTCGTGCGCGCCGATTTTGTGCCCACCCTGATCTTTGATGAAATTGACCAGGGCATCGGCGGGCGGGTAGGCGTGGTGGTGGGCGAAAAGCTGTGGCAGCTCGCTCGCCGGCACGAGGTGTTGTGCGTCACCCACCTGCCGCAGCTGGCGGCCTTCGGCGACCAGCATTTCAGCGTGGGTAAGAAGGTGCAGTCGGGGCGCACCACCACCCTGGTACGCGCCCTGGATGACAGCGGCCGGCTGGAAGAGCTGGCCCAAATGCTGGGCAGCCTCAGTGATGCCAACCGCACGGCTGCCCGCGAAACTCTCTCCGCGGCGCGAAAACGAGCCAGCCAGCTCAACCAGGTTCTCTAGCCGCCCAGACCCACGCAGCCCATGAACGAACCTGCCCCCATCCGCGTCCTGATGCTCGGCCACCCAGTGGTTTACTCCGGCGAGGAGGTGGTGGAGATTCAGCGCCGCGAAGTGCGCGCCCTGCTGTATTACCTGGCCTGCCAGCGTGGGCCGGTCACCCGCGGCAAACTAATCCAATTGTTATGGGCAGAGACCCCCGAAGACAACGCGCGCAAAAGCCTGCGCGTCTCGCTGTCGCGCCTCAGAAATCATTTGCCAGGATCCATTGTCCCGGCGGCGCAGAACGATCACCTCGTGCTCGAGCCGTCCGCCTTTCAATCGGATGTGCTCGAATTTCTGGCGATTGCCAACGAGGTAGCCCGACCGCTGGCCCAGCTCCCCGGCACCGCTCCGCTGCCCGAACCGCTCTACCAGAGCATGGTGCGCGGGGTCGGTTTGTGGCGTTCGGCGGGTTTCCTGGTGGATGCCCGCCTGCCCAGCGCCCTGGGTTGGGAGATCTGGCAGCGCGAGATGGAGGGGCAGCTGTTTCTCGCCAGGCAGCACATGTTGGAACGCCTGGCGGATCACGACCTGGCTACCGGGACCATTGAACTGGCGATCGGTTGGCTGGAAAAAGCCGTGGAGACCGACCCTTTCAATGACGGCCTGCACCTGCGCATGATCGAGATGTACGAGCGCAATGATTGGTTTAATGAAGGCCTGGCCTATCTGCAAAAGACGCGCGCGCAGTATGCCGACGGCGAAATGCCTTTTCCCGCGGCGTTGAAACAGATGGAAAGCCGCCTGCGCGAAGGGCTGACCCTGCCCAGGGAAAATGACCTGGGCCCCTGGCCTGGGCGGCGGATGGCGCAGCTGCCTTTCTTTGGGCGCAAAACCGAGTTGGAAAAGCTGCGGGCGGTTTATCATCGCGGCGGGGTGGCGGTGCTGTTGGGCGAGGCCGGCTCAGGCAAGACCCGCCTGATGCAGGAGCTGTACCGCGCCCTGGAGCCGGCCCCGCGCCTGATGATTTCCCTGGCGCGCCCGCTGGAAATCGACCTGCCTTTCCAACCCCTGATCGACATGCTGCGCTCGCAGGTGACCGCCGATGAATGGCGCGAGCTGCCCGAGCGCTGGCTTTCGACGCTCACCCTGCTGCTGCCTGAGTTAAAGGTTATTTTCCCCGACCTGGATGATTCACACACAGGCGGGTCGCTGACCCAGCCGGTCTTGTTTGAGGCCCTGCGCCAGGTGTTGGGGCTGTTGTGCCGCAGCCAGCGCATGCTGCTTTTCCTCGACGACGTGCAGTGGTGCGATGAAACCACCCTCAACGCGGTGACGTACCTGTATGAGCACGATTTTTTTGGCGATAATGCTGCCCTGGTGATGGCCTGCCGCAACGAAGATCAGCCGCCCGCCCTGCAGTATGTCTTGACTTATCTCTCCCGGCGCAACCCGCCAGTGCAGATCACCCTGCCGCCCCTGGCCAGCGAGGATGTGGCGGGTATGGCGCGCTTTGTGCTGGGGATGGACCTGGCCGACGGGGTAGTGGAACGCTTCGGCGAGGATACCGGCGGCAACCCGCTCTTCTTGCTGGAAAGCCTGCGCGCGCTGCTGGAATACCCCCCGGACCTGCGCAAAACCTTTGATGTAGGCCGGCTGCCGATCTCGGGCAGCATGCATGCCCTTATCCACCAGCGCCTGGAACGCCTTTCGGAAGACGCAAGCCTGGCATTGACCATTGCCGCCGTGATTGGCAGCGAGATGGAACTGGATGTGCTCGAACAGGCCTGCAACCTGAACCCCGACCGGCTGGTCAACGCCCTCGAGGAACTGGAGCAGCGCCACCTGCTTCACCCGCTCGGCGCAGACGCCGAACACAGCGGGTATCATTTTATCCACGACCGTATCCGCGAGATCATCCAGGTGGAGTTGAGCCCGGCGCGCCGCAGGGTGTATCACCTGCGGGTGGCCAATGCGCTCAAGGTCAAGTTTGGCCCGGCCGTCGAGGCCTATGCCGCCGTGCTGGCGCATCATTATGAAAATGCAGGCGAGCAGCAGACTGCTTTCTCCTATTGGGTAAAGGCGGCCGATCATGCGCGCAAATTATATTCCCTGGTCGAGGCAGAAACCGCTTACCACCACGCCGAAGCCCTGCTGGAACACCTGGACGCGCGCATCGTCGACCAGGACGTCTTCCATTTTTACCACGGCTGGATCGACTTAGCCTTCAATACCGGCAACGCGGAAAGCCTGGAAGACGCGGCGCAAAAAATGCTGCGCATGGGCTATCGCCGCCAAAACCTGCGTCTGATCGGGCGCGGTTTCCTCGGGCTGGCGGGTGTCGCCGACCTGCGCGAGCAAATTGCTGAGGGGCTGGGTTATCTGGAAGAGGCCCGGCCCTATCTCGAAACCATCGGCGAGCCGGTCTTGTGGCTGCGCTACCATTACCGCCGCGGGGGCTTCCTCATCTTGCAGAACCGCTATGTGGAGGCGATCCGCGACCTGGAGCAAGCCATGAACCTGGTGGAGGACCCCGAGGATCCCACCCAGATCGAGGCGCGCGCCGTCGTGCGCTACCGCCTGGCGCAGGCCTACCTGCAAAACGGCTGGCCGGCGCGCAGCCTGAAGCAGGGCGAAATGGTGGTAGCCGACAGCCGGTTGGTGCTCAACCATGCCGCAGGGCTGCGGGGTATGACCGCCATCGCCCTGGCGGAATATTTTATGAGCCGCTTCGCCACCTCGATGGACCATGCCCGCATCGCGCTGCGCATGGTGACCCCGATGAAAAACCCGCGTCTCACCGGGACGATCTACATCTCCATGGCCAAAACCGAGCTTTCGGTCGGGCACCTGGACCAGGCCATGGAGATGACCTACCGGGCGTTGGAAAGTGTGGCCGCCAGCCCTTCGACGCCCATCCTGGCCCAGGCCTTGCGCGTTCAGGGAGATGTGATGTCTGCCCTGGACAATTTTTCGGATGCGGAGAAATATTACCGCCAGGGTGTCGCCGCGGCGGATCCCAATTACAGCATGGTCGATAACCAGTTCCGCCTGGGCTGGCTGCTGGTGACGGTGGGCCGGGTGGCGGAAGGCGACGCGATTTTAGATACGGTGATCGAATTCTGCCAGAAGAATGAGCTCACCCTGCACCAGATGCCAGCGCAGGTAGCCAAAGGTTGGTCGCTGCTGGCCCAGGGCAAACTGAAAGAGGCTAACCACATGGCGCGCAAGGCCGCCGCGATGGCGGTCGAGCGCGAGCTGCCGGTGGTGCACGCCATGGCCTTCACCTTGCTGGCCGCTGCGGCCCTGCAGGCCGGGCGGTTGGACGAAGCCCAACAGAAAGCGCGCGTGGTCATTCGCGAGGGGCATGAGGTGGGCAACCCGCTGCTTGAAATGCGCGCCATCGCCATGCTGCTCTACGGCATGGATCAGTCCAGCGCGGAGGCGGTCGATCTACGCGCCCGGTTGGCGCAGCTGCTCACCGACCTGGGTGAGCACTGCCGCAGCCCAATTCTGCTGCCGTCCTATCAAAATTTCCTGGCGGGCCAGGAAAAATTGCAAAATCGTTGAGGAAATTTGGAAATGTCCATTCTGGCAACGCTTCTGGCAACGCGGCTCGGGTATGATCATCACAGATTTCAATGAACTCATGGGCACGAAACATACAGGGGCTTCGTGCAGGGAGGCCGATCGTGTGGGGGCAAAGCACGATCGGCCTTTTTATTTTAATGCAGCCACAGAATGGATTGGCGAGCGCCGCCTGGGTTAATCGACGGCCAGTTTCGCCACGGTGACGCCGTCGCCGCCTTCTTTTTCCGACCCGTTTTCCCAGCTTTTTACGTGGGGCGAGCTGCCCAGCGCTTCACGGATCACCTGGCGCAGCCGCCCGGTGCCTTTGCCGTGAATGATGCGCACGAAGGGCAGCCCGGCCAGGAAGGCTGATTCGAGGTAGCGTTCCAGCGCGTCCAGGCTGTCTTCGGCCCGTTGGCCGCGCAGATCGATTTCCATGCCGGGCGAGCTGTGATAGGGCGTGGCGCGGGATGCCGATTTGGGGCGCGCGGCGGTGGTGAGGGTGGTGCGTCCGCCGGCCAGCTCTTTGGCTTCTTCGGCGGGGTCGAGTTCGCCGTGGCGCAGCAGGTCGCCCAGGCGGGCGCGCACGCGCAGGTTGCCCATTTGCACTTCCACGTCGCTTTCAGTCACCGCGGTGATCACCCCGTCCATGCGGATGGAACGCACGCGCACCTTGTCGCCGGGGCGCAGGCTGCGTTTCTCGGGGCTTTCCAGCACCGGTTGGCGCGGCACCACCTGGTGGAATGCGCTGTCGAGTTCCTCGACCTGTTTCTGCACCGGTTTGAGCGCTTCGAGGGGCTGGCGTGCGCGGGCCAGCGCGCGGCGAATTTCTTCCATCTCCTGGCGCAGGTCTTCGGTCTCACGTTCGGCCTGGGCGCGGGCCTTTTCCAGCACACCGCGGCGCTCGTCCTCGATCTTTTCCAGTCGGGCGGCCAATCGTTTGGTGAGCTGCTCGGCGTCTTGCTGCTCCTGGTCGGCTTTCTCGCGCGAGCGGCGTGCCAGGTCGCGCTGGCGGTGGATCTCATTGAGCAGGTTTTCGGCGCGCAGCTCTTCGGGGGCGATCTCAGTACGCGCGCTATCGATGATTTTCTTCTCCAGCCCCAGGCGCGAGGCGATCGCCAGGGCGTTGGAGCGGCCGGGCAGGCCCAGGGTCAGGTGGTAGGTTGGGCGCAGGGTGTGCAGGTCGAACTCCATCGAGGCGTTGATAATCCCGGGGGTGTTGTGGGCGTAGATTTTGAGTTCAGGGTAGTGGGTGGCGACCAGGCAGGGGATGCGCCGCTCCACCATATCGCTGAGGATGGCGCGCGCCAGGGCGGCGCCTTCCTGCGGGTCGGTGCCGGCGCCCAGCTCGTCCAGCAGCACCAGGGTGCGCGGGTCGGCGCGGCGCAGAATGCGCACGATGTTCTTGATGTGCCCCGAAAAGGTGGAAAGCGACTGCTCGATGGATTGTTCGTCGCCGATATCGGCGTAAATGTTTTGGAAGATGCTCAGCTCGGAGCCGGAGCGCGCCGGGATTTGCAGCCCCGATTGGGCCATCAGGGCCATCAGCCCGACCGTCTTGAGCGTGACGGTTTTTCCGCCGGTGTTGGGGCCGGTGATGACCACGCCAAAGGTCTGCTCATCCAGGTCCACGTCGATTGAAACGACGCTGGCCGGGTCGAGCAGCGGGTGGCGCGCCTGGTAGAGGCGGATGGTGCTGCCGGGGTGGTGCGGGTTGGCGTGCTGGGTTTTGACCAGTACCGGTTCGCTGGCGTGCAGGTCTTCGGCGTACTTGGCGCACATCAGGGCGAAATCGAAATGCGCCAGGGCATCCACCAGGCGCTTGAACAGCTCGTAATTGGCGCCGACCAGGTCGGATAATTCGGCCAGGATGCGCCGTTCTTCCTCGCGCTCGGCCAGCTGCAGGGATTGGTAATCGTTGTTAGCTTCCACGATCGCCAGCGGCTCGACGAACAGGGTTGCCCCGGAGGAGGATTGGTCGTGGACGATGGAGCGCACCTGGCCCTTGAATTCGGCGCGCAGGGGGATGACATAGCGCCCGTTGCGCTGGGTCACCAGGGATTCTTGCAGCATCGGGCTGATCTTGGGGTCGCTGACCATGCGCTGCAGGCGCGCCATCAGGCGTTCGTGGGCAATGCGCACTTCGTGGCGCAGGCGCCCCAGTTTGTCGGAGGCCTGGTCGAGGATTTCGCCGCGTTCAGAAATGGCGCGCGAGATGGCGTCGATGACCCCCGGGGGCGGGGGAAAGGCCGCGGCGATCTCACCCAGGGTGGGGTACTGCGCGGCGGCTTTTTCAAAGTAGCGCGCCAGGCTGCGTGCAGAGATGAGCGTGTCTTTGACCGCCAGCAGTTCGGACGGATCGAGCACCCCGCGGCGCGCCGCGCGCTCGACCAGCGGGCGAACATCGGTGGCGCCGCCCACGGTGATATCCCCATTGACACTGATCAGCAGGCGCGCTTCGCTGGTGATTTTCTGCAGGCGCAGGGCCTCTTCGAGGTGGTTGGCCGGGTGCAAATTGCGCGCCAGTTCGGCCGACGCGCTGAATGCCGCATAAGCGGCCAGCCGCTCGAGGACTTTGGGGTATTCCAGGGTTACGATCGTTTTCTCGTCCATAGCAGTCGAAGTTTACCATAGGATAGGATAGGTCAACATGAATCTCGAGCCCGGGCGAGCATATCCTTGCCCTCTCGGGTAGGAATCACATTCAACCTGGCCTCGCGCCTACGGCAGGGCGTCCTCCGCCGGTTCGCGGGCGGGTTCGCGCGCCGGCATGGGCACGCTTTTCCTGCGCAAATAGGTCAGCAGCAGCCCGGCGGCCAGCAGAACGGCCAGCGCGCCGGCGAGATAGAGTGCGCCAAATCCACTGGTCACGATTAAAATAGCCGCCCCCAATCCCGCCGGCCGACCATCCCAGGGCCATGCCGATAGTGGCGGCGCCCTGGCTGCTGGTGCGCCAGCGTGGCAGCACGATCTCTTGCCCTAACATATCGCGAGAGGTGTTGCTGATCGTAAACATGGCGACGATCCCCATATAGGCGGCTGCCGCCACCCATACCGCCGGGATGGCGGAGAGGAAAATTAAGACGATGCCGGCTCCCAAAAAACCCGCCATCAGGGTGTAGCCGGTGCCCCAGCGTTTCATCAGCAGGGGCAGCGCGAAGGCTGCGCCGATGGGCAGCAGTTGAGCCATCCCCATAATCGCGCCAATGACCGCGGGGGTCACTTTCAACCCGGTGTCCAGATAGACATTGTAGAACGCGCGCAGGGTACCCTCGCCGATGGCTCCCAGGAACGCCACCAGGCCGAAGAAGAGCAGCAGCGCCACCGGCGCGTTTTTCTCGCCGGGGTGGATGCTGTTCGTGTGGATCACCCGCGCGCGGTCATTGCGGGCCATGATAGATAATCCTATCAACAGCAACACCGGCCCCAGCCAGAGGGCCAACCGATAGGGTTCAGGTTGATCTGAAGTGAGGTTGAGCCGGCCGGCCAGGATCACCGGCAGGGCTCCGCCAATCAGGCTGCCCACCAGCACCGCGGCTGCGTTGGTGGCCGCGATGGCGGCGAAGGCATGCCGCCGCTCCTTTTCACCGGTGACCGCCATCACGTAGGGCGGGAGATTGACCGCCAGAAACGCCGGGCCAAACCCGGTGATAACCTGGCAGGCGATTAACCAAATCCGCCACTGCGACTCAGGCCGGGTTTCCACCAGCAGGGTAAGGACCAGCCCCAGCCCTAACAGGACGCTCCCCAGCATCAGGCCATTGCGCAGCCCGATACGATTGCTCAATATGCCGGCCGGCAGTGCGCCTGCGGCCCATACAATCTGTCCAATCCCGACCAGCAGGCCCAGAAACTGGACGTCAAATCCTAACCGCAGCAGGTACAGGTTTTGCAGCACAGCTACCAGGCCCAGGCCGGTCATAAAGGTCAGCGTGATAAACAGCAGAAAACGCCGTAGGTTAGGGCTAAATTCACGCAGCGTATTCAAGTAATCACGCAACAGGCCGGGCTTTACCGGACCATTCTGGCTGGTATTTGTGCTCATCCACGATCTCCTGGGGGGTTCACCACCCGTGATTACCTGTATAGGGTTGCTTTGTAATGCCTTGCCTGGTCACTGCGCCGCCGGCCCGGGTTGGACTACCGGGACGGCCAGCGAGCAGGATTAGGCGCCGGCGTCCAGAGATTATACATTGGAAATACACGCGGTCCAGCGATCCTGTGGCTTGGCCGGTCCGCTTGCGCGCCTCGGTAAAACCCGGCGCTTCGGGTTATAATTAATCCCATCCCAACCAAGGAGGGGCTCGCCGATGTCATCGCCCCGCACCATCCGCACGGTCCGCGCCCCGCGCGGCGTCCAACTGACCTGTAAATCCTGGCTAAGTGAAGCTGCCTACCGCATGATCCAAAATAACCTCGATCCCGAGGTGGCCGAACGGCCCGAGGACCTGGTGGTCTACGGCGGGCGCGGCCAGGCTGCGCGCAGCTGGCAGGCCTTCGACGCCATCCTCGACTCGCTGCGCAACCTGGAAGACGATGAGACCCTGCTGGTGCAGTCGGGCAAGCCGGTGGCGGTTTTCAAGAGCCATGCGGATGCTCCGCGCGTGCTGATTGCTAACTCGAACCTGGTGCCCCACTGGGCTACCCAGGAGCATTTCGACGACCTGGCGCGCAAGGGGCTGATCATGTATGGGCAGATGACCGCGGGCTCGTGGATCTACATCGGCACGCAAGGCATCCTCCAGGGGACCTACGAAACCCTCGGGGCGCTGGCCAAACAGCGCGGCTGGGGTTCGTTGAAGGGCAAGCTGGTGCTGACTGCCGGCCTGGGCGGGATGGGCGGCGCACAGCCGCTGGCGATCACGATGAACGAGGGGGTGGGGTTGATCGTGGAGGTGGACCCGGCGCGGGCTCGCCGCCGCCAGGAGATCGGTTATGTTGACCTGGTGGTGGATACGCTGGAAGAGGCTATGACCCTGGTGGAAGAGGCCAAAGAGCGCCAACAGCCGCGCTCGATTGGGCTGATTGGCAATGCCGCCGAGGTCTACCCCGAGTTGGTGCTGCGCGGGGTAGTGCCGGATGTGGTCACCGACCAGACTCCGGCTCACGACGCCTTGTTTTACGTGCCGGCAGGGTTGAGCCTGGCGCAGGCCAACGATCTGCGCCAGAGCGACCCGCGCGAGTATGAGCGGCGCTCGCTGGATTCGATGGCGCGCCATATCGAGGCCATGCTGGCGTTTCAGCAGCGCGGCAGCGAGGTATTTGATTACGGCAACAACCTGCGCCAGCGCGCCTTTGACCAGGGAGTCAAAGATGCGTTCGCCTTCCCTGGCTTCGTCCCGGCCTATATCCGCCCGCTGTTCTGCGAGGGCAAAGGCCCCTTCCGCTGGGTGGCGCTCTCGGGCGATGAAGAAGATATCTACCGCACCGATCGGGCGGTGATGGAGCTCTTCCCTGAGGATGAGCACCTGCACCGCTGGTTGAAATTGGCGCGCGAGAAGGTGCCCTTCCAGGGGCTGCCGGCGCGCATCTGCTGGCTGGGCTACGGCGAGCGCGCCCGGGCCGGCCTGAAATTTAACCAGATGGTGGCCAGCGGCGAGCTCAAAGCGCCTATCGTGATCGGGCGCGACCACCTGGATGCCGGTTCGGTGGCTTCGCCGAACCGCGAGACCGAGGCGATGCGCGACGGCACGGATGCGGTCAGCGATTGGCCGATCCTCAACGCGCTGATCAACACCGCGGGTGGGGCCACCTGGGTTTCCTTCCATCACGGCGGCGGGGTGGGGATCGGTTTCAGCCAGCACGCCGGCATGGTCATCGTGGCCGATGGCACCCCTGCCGCGGCGCGCCGCCTGGAACGCGTGCTGACCAGCGATCCGGGCATGGGGGTGGTGCGGCATGCCGACGCCGGCTATCCCGAGGCGATCTCCGCGGCCAAACGCCACGGAATTCAGATCCCGATGATCCCATAACCTATGCGTTGGACGCGTTTTCTCTTATTCTTGCTTAGCATTTTGCTGGGTGTGGGCGCGGGCGTGGCCTACGGCTGGGTGATTGGCCGTCCCGATTACAATAACCTGGCGCCCGATTCGCTCAGCGCCGACTATAAGGCCGATTATGTGCTGATGGTGGCGGAGATTTACGCGCAGGATGCCAACCTGCCCCAGGCTCTGCGCCGCCTGACCCAGTTGGACGCCCAACTGACCCCGGCGCGCAGTGTGGCCAAGGCCCTGCTCACCGCGCGCGACCTGGAGTATGCCCCCGCCGACCTGGAGCTGATGGGCGCCCTGGCGCGGGCGGTAAAGGCCAACGAGGTGGACGGCACCAGCCTGCCAGGGGATGACGGGCGGCTACCCCGGTCCAGACGCCTGGCGAGGCCACAGCCACCCCCACCGGTGAGGCGCAGCCATGAATTCGTCCCGCTCGCGCTCCACCGGCTATTCGCCCCGGCAAAGCCACTGGTACCTGCTGACCGGGCTGTTGATTGGCCTGGCCGCCGGGTCTGCTGTATTCGCTGGTGATCAGCCCGGTGACGTATGAAGATACCGATCCATCGGCGCTGGCCGAGGTCTACAAGAGTGAATTCCGCCAGCTCGCGGCCCTGGCTTACCGCGCGGATGGCAACCTGCTGCGCGCCCGCGACCGGGTGGCGCTGCTGGGCGACGCCGACCCCAACCGCGAGCTGGCTGCGCAGGCTCAGCGTATGCTGGGCGAGGGCGGCTCCCCAGACGATGCGCGCGCCCTGGCGGCCCTGGCGGCTTCCCTGAGCGGCGCGGAAAGCAGCGGCGCCCTGCCCACCCAGGAGCAGGTCTCCGCCGGGCAGTCCAGCCCCACGCCGGGCAGTGCAGGCGCGCCCACCTCTGCCGGCGGCACTGCCATTGCCAATGCCGGGGTGCAAACCGCCACCCCGCCGCGCCCCACCGCCACCCCGCGGCCCACCTTTACCCCACGGCCCACGGCCACCCCGCCGCGTGTGCTGGACGCACCCTTTACCCTCACCAACCAGGTGCAAATTTGCGACGGCAGCCTGCCCGCCGGGCGGCTGGCGGTGCTGGTCAGCGGCCGCGACGGCCAACCCCTGGCCGGCGTGCCGCTGCTGGTCACCTGGGGAGATGGGCAGTCCTCCACTTTTTACACCGGGCTGGCCCCCGAGATCAGCCCCGGCTACGCCGATTTCCAGATGCAGCCGGGGGTGACCTTTACCCTCAAAGTGGGTGAAGCCAGCGAAGCCCTGAGCGGGTTGTCGGTGCCATCCTGCGGCGGCGGCTGGCGGGTGGAGTTTAAAGAGGGGGGAAATTAAAGGCGGCGAGGGTGATTAATTCACCGGTAAATCGTCAAAATTAAGCTCGCCCATATCCGTCGTCTGGCCTTCGGTAACCATCAACCGGATCTGGTTCTCGCTGCCTGGTTCTAACAAGACGAAGGAATCGATTATCGTGTCGACGACCAATCCATACGTTCCGGCGCTTACATTAACAAAGGTGAAATTTCCTTGAGCGTCCGTACGGGTTCGCGGAGAAGTAGGCCGATCAAGAACTGCGGCCACATCTTTTCCATTCGCATCCAGGATAATTCCTGCTAAATATAAATCAGCGTTTACCACCGGCTTTCCCTGAAGCAGCAAGACCCCTTTCACGATGCCTAATGATGGGTCGATGGTTGGGGTGGGCGGCAATTCGACCTGGGGCTCACCCGCGGGATATGCTGAGGCCGGTTCATTGTTCGGCGCAGGATATGGATAGGATGAAGCATCCGGTTGAACTGGTTGCTGACTGGCCTCGCTTGCGAGGTTGGGGCTGGCTGAATTGCAGCCGATGATGAATGCCAGGGCCAGAAGGGCGATTAATTTGAAAAGCTTCATAGAATTCTTCCAGTTGAGTAGAATGGGTAAATCGAGAGCAGTGGTTGATATAAGAACGGACCGGTTTCACAGGTATCAATTAAATGAGGGGCGACATTCCGTCGCCCCTCATTTTTTTAGCAGGTTATCGAAGACTAAGGCGCAACGTTGACGGCTTCGTAAACCAGCAGGCGGTCAGCCGTGGTTTTACCGATTTCGTTGACGATGCCCACGATCTTTCCGGTTGGATCCGGGGTGGTGAAGGAGGCATTCGTGTAGGTCATGCAGGTGCCTGAACCCACATAGTTGACACCAATCGCACCATTCTGGTTAGGAGTCAGCGCTGCACCAGCGGCAAGGGTTCCGGAGGGGCTGTAGGAGACGCCGCCGGGGAGATTGGTGAGCGTGCATTTGACGTAGGCCGTCGAGCTGCCCACATTCATGATCGAGAAACCGGTGGAGTATGTGTTGGAACCATTGCGGTCCATCAGCAGCGGCATAACCAGTTTTCCAGTAGCGGAAGCCGGGTCAAAGGCGCCGTAGGCTTCACCGTATAGGGTCTTGGTCTGGTTGACAATCGCCACAAGATTCTGGCTGGTGGAATTGCCTGTAACTCGAGCTGAGCCCACGAACTTAACCCCGCCGGCGCAGTTGGTGGTAACCCCGGTCTGGTTGGTCGAGAAGGCTTTCAGTGCGAAGGTCGCGGAAGAATTTGCGCCGATCGACTGGGTTTCGGTGCAAGCCGTTCCAGCCAGTGAAGGAGTATAGGAGACGGTCACATTGGTAGCGGTGCCGCCCAGGTTCTGGATCTGCACACCGGTGGTGATCCCGCTGTTGTTGGCGTTGATCAAGGGCAAAACCACATCGGTAGCGCCGTTAGCAAAGCCGGTGTAGGCCAGCATCTTCGCGGTATTCTCTTCCATCGCCACAACCACCAGGGGCTGGTCGCTGGTAATGGTCGCCGAGAATACTTTCGCGGTATGGCAGGCTTCAGAGGCCTGGTAGAAGGTTTTTGAAGCGCCGGGTTTGACCGTAGAATTGACATTGGAGGCGCAGTCAGAGTAGTCGATGACAATATTGGCGGTTGACGTGCTCGTGTTCTGGACGCTGAACCAGGTGTCATAAGGTACGGAGCCGTTGTTTTTCATCAGCAGGGGCAGAGCCACTGTGGTGGAACCAACCGACTTTGCCACATACGCGGC
This sequence comes from uncultured Chloroflexia bacterium, assembly GCA_963752685.1. Lineage (GTDB taxonomy): Bacteria > Chloroflexota > Anaerolineae > Anaerolineales > Anaerolineaceae > Anaerolinea. The sequence continues at coordinate 503,507 of CAVVZR010000005.1, forward strand.
GCCGGCGGTCTTGGCTGAGTTCTGGACATTGGTCACCGCGGCCAGCGGCTGGTCGGAGGAGAGAACCACCGAGCCGGTGAAGGATCCAGACATGGAGGGGAAGTAAGTCTTGGATGCGTTCGCGGCAATGGTATCGCCAACATTCAAGACGATCGTGCCGGCGCCGGCGGAGCCATCATCTGCCTGATAGTAATCGATACTAATGGTGGCGAGGGCGGCGGCCAGGTTCTGAACCTGGAAACCGCTGGTGTATGACGGGAACTTTTGGGCAAACACGGAAGTGGGGGCAACCCCTAATGCACCGATCAAAAGAATAGCGACAAGAAGCAAACTAAATTTTTTCATACAATACTCCTTCAATTGAATCTAGCATGATCTGCAGCTTTTATTCTATGGGTTAAGCAGAGGATTTTCAATACCACTTATTGGTTAATTGTTTGTTTAAACCTTCAAAACCCAGAATGGCCAGCGCCCAAATAACTTCAAACAGGATCAGGCTGATCCTCAGCAGCAGGGCAATGATCACGGCGATCGGTGAAGGTAAAATTTTAGAGAGCAGCAGGCTGAATGTGACTTCGTTAAATCCAAGATTGGATGGCGAGAAGAAAAGCAGGCTTGACAATACGCCCACCAAGGTCCAACCACCGATGATATAGGGTAGAGATTGGAGAGGTATACCATAAATCGCGTTTCCGACGCAAAAAACCAGTCCACCGGCCAGTAAGCGTACCAGCACATATCCGCCTACCCAGGCAGCAAGGTTCCGATATTGAAAATTTGTCTGGACCACCCCGGATTTCTTGAGCAGCCAGTTGATAATCCGCGGATTGAAAAAGGTGATCCCTAACACCAACAGAACCACGATGCCCCAAATGCCCAATTGGTATTCGATTAAGATCGGCACCGAAAAGAGGGCGACAACCAGGATGCCGGAGAGCAACACCACCACAAACTCGATCCCACTGGCCAGTGAAGTAACCGCGGATGGCAGCCCCTCTTTCTTGTACATTTGGTTGCGATAGAACACGTACCACACGGTTGCGGGCAGCCGTTTGGCCAGGTTAGAAATGCTGTAGTAACGAAAATGGGTAAGAAAATTTATCTGGTAGCCAAGCGCATGAATAATCCGGGTCCAAACAAACGAAGCGATCAACAGCGCTGGGCAGTATAAGATAAAAGCCCCGAGGAAGAATATCCAGCGGATATGCCAATCGTATGAGATGAGCAGATCCCTTTGACGGTAAACCAGGTATCCTAAAACGAAAAAAGAGAAAAGGACGGATCCCAGGGTGGTAATCCACCGGCCTGCTTTAGAATTGATCCAGCCGGTCAGTTTTATGAATGCTGGGTGTTTTAGGATGCTAGTCATTCACACACACAAAGACCAGATGGTTGGCCAGATTGATCGGAATAAACCTGGTGATCAGGTAGCGGATGATTTTCCAGGGGCGTTTGAGGAGATAGATCAGCTCTTTTCGCGTTCGCGGGAGCATGACTTCGTGATATGGATAAACGCGCAGGATGCGCATTCCGGCGGAGGTCAGCAGGCGCTCCCATTCTCGCCGGGTGGCGTACCGCTGGAGGGGTTGGCCGTCATCAAAAACATCCCCGGTCTTTGCCACGTATTGGATATTTCCAAATAACCCGAAGGCATTGGGCAATAAAATACAGGCGGTGCCGCCTGGTTTTAACACGCGCGCAATTTCTTGTGCGCCTTTAACCGGATCAAGATAGTGCTCCAGGCTGCCGATATGGGTGACGTAATCTACCGTGTGGTCGCAAACGGGCAGCTGCTCACCATCGGCGGTAAACCAGCCCAAAGCTGGTCCGTCTTTTATCCCTTTGCGCAGCCCCGAAATGGCAAAATCGGTGCCAAAAGCTTTCAACCCAAATTTTTGGGCTAACACTGGCAAACGTCCTTCTCCGGTAGCAATATCCATCAAATTGCGGCCCGCAACCGGCTTTAACCGTTCGATCGCCCACAGGTAAAGGCTGTCGTGGTGTAAGATGCCGTGTTCCTCGTATATCTCGTTATATACATCGATAGTTTGGCGGTCTTTGGTGGATTCATGCCAGATTTTTATCATTCTTATTCCTTTAATTGTGCACTGGCTTATGCGCCAGATAAATGATGGATGCGCTCATTTTCAACCAAGCTGGAATAATAAACAATGGAATCGTGATGAACCGCCATATCGCAAATTGGCTGAGCTGCTTAAAAAAGCCGGCCAGAAGGGGAGAATGCATGCGTGAGAAATAGATGCTTAAACTCATGGTAAAGGCAAAATAATCTCCGGTCAGGTAATGGAAGTTGATTTCATCAAACCCAATTTGATCCAGCCTGGTGATTAACAATTCCCTGGGGAATGCATAGAAATGGCGCGGTGGATCATGATTGACCCAATCTTGCTTGAACAAACGGGCAGATAGGCTGCCCGGATCTGGCACACGAATCACCAGCCAACCGCCGGGCTTGAGACTTTGATACGCTGTTTGTAAAACCTCATAGGGTTTCGGCAGGTGTTCTAAAACATCCCAAAAGGTGATCAGATCATAAAATGCGGTGGGCAGCCTGGCTTCAAGCATATCTTTTTCGATGATTTCCGCGCCCGTGCGGCTGCGAGCTACAGCCGCCACTTCCGGCGAAATTTCGATCCCCTGGCAGTGCCATTGGCCGCTGTGCTGCATCCCAAAGATAAAATCGCCATTGGCGCAGCCCACATCCAGCAGCTCACCTCCGGCTAAACCGCTGTAGCGTTTGATCCATCCTGAGCGCCGCCGCCACACCCATTCCTGCAGCCTTGAGGCTAGCCTGCCGGTCAGGGTTCTTTCCATCGGAACCCGGTAGGGAGCGTATTTCTGTGGATAAAACTCAGGCAATTCGCTAATTGTTGGCCGTGGATTCAGGTAAAGCAAACCGCAGACGCGGCAGCACACCAGGGTAAAAGGCTGTGCTGCGCCGGTCATCCAATCCCTTAGCTCGTATCGTTTTTCCGGCTGGTCGGCACCGCAAAAGTTACACCGGATGGATTCCATAGATATCCTGACAACCTGATCTAGTTTTATCCCACCATAATTGCAGGATGTACAACGCCCAAATTTCTGAGCGCCAATCCGCCAATCCTGATTGGTTTTGGTGAATCATCCGCCTGAGCATTTTCTGGTCGAACATACTATGAGGTGAAAGAACCACCGAGCGAACGGCCTCGCCCAATTCCGCGTTCATCCATTCGGTGATAGGGGGTGAAAAGTTGGCTTTTTTTCGCCGCAAAATATGTTCCGGAACCAGGCTGTTCGCCAGGTGGCGCACGACTATTTTCCCTTGATTGCCAGACACTTTGTAGGGATCGGGCAGCCCAAGACCGAAAAGGATCGTTTGTGGCGCCAGAAATGGATTGCCAATGCTTAGCCCGGTCAGTTTTTCAAGCGCCTGCAGTTTGTGCATCTCAACCCACGGCATGCTGGATTGGAGGGTGGCGGCTGATTTTTGTGACAGGCTGATAGGTTCTGTGGAAGGGTATAAACCCTGCAGGTATTGTGCTCCAGGACTTGCCGGTCCGTCTGGCGCGCTCCCTTTTAATAATCGCTGATTTTGTTCGCTTGGGATAAAGATAGACCAATAAATCAAGCGTTCCAGGGCTGACAACTCAGCCCCTTTTGCCAGGATTTTTGCTTTTCGCAGGGTGTTGGTCAGGCGCCAACGCCGCGAAGACGGCAGCCTCTCAAGCAGCGGAAGCAGCAGTTGCCGGCGCAGGAGGCGCGGGATTTTGAGCCACTGCTCGACATAATGGTCGGCAATGTATTTTTCGGAACCGCCAAACAGCCCATCTGCTCCGGTGCCATCCAAGACAAAGGCCACGGAATTTAGCGCCTGTTCTGCCAGCAGCAGTTCAGGAAAAATTGTAATATCGGCGACCGGTTCAGCCAGCCAGGCGGTTTTCGCGTTGGCGGCTTCCACGATTTCGGCGGCGCTTACCCGCACGACCTCACAGGGGACATTGAAGTGCTGGGCAGTTGACGCTGCAATTTCCGTCTCGTCGGTGCGCGTAGAAATCTGGTAGCCAACGCTAAATGCGCGAATATCGATCCCCATCTTTTTGGCGATAGCCAAAAGTAACGAGGAATCGAGCCCGCCGCTCAGAAAAATTCCAACCGGACCTTGCCCCGCTGCCACCTGCCGCATGATCGAGTTTTGCAGCAGCTCATTCAATTGATTGCTCGCGGATGCGAGATTTTCGCAGGCAATTTTGGGTGGGTCGAAATTGAAATAAGGCCGCTGCCGTTGCGTTTCTCTGCCGATTACGGTGATCCAACCAGGTCGGACTTTCTGTACACCGTCGATCAGGCAGTATGGGGCGGGAATGCCGCGCAATTCCATGAATAATTGCAGCGCGACCGGGTTCAGTGCGACATGATTACGCAGAATGGCCAGCGGCTGTGGGAAAGCAGACCAGGCAGCTCCGCCTTCGCCGCTGGTGTAATAGAGGGGAAGATGGCCGACGGGGTCGCATGCCAGGGTGAGGGTATGATTGACCCCGTTCCACCAGGCAAGACCAAACTCTCCTTCCAGATCAGACAGTAAAGTGACGAGATCCTCCCCTGCGGATAATCTCTGTAGCAGCATCTTACACAGGGGCTCGTTCGAGACGGTTGGCGAGGTTTTGCGCAACCTGCCCATCACCGCCAGATAGCTGTCATCTTCACCGGCGGATATTTCGAAGTGCGTCCATTGAGGATATACGGTTTCTGTCTGATTCAGCAGGCCGTAAGGGGAGATTCTCGCCCAGTTGACGAGTTCGCCATTCCACTCATTTTGGGCCAGGTCAGGGTTCCAAAGGCAAAGCCCAATCTGAGGAATCATCGCTTGGTCTCACTTTGCCAGGCGAAGGTTACCGGAGGGAGCGGTGATTTCCAACCTTGCAAGAACCCTTGCCAGTAGCTGCTGGCCAGTTCGCTCTTGCCGTTGATGTGATAGGCCAGCAGTTTCCAAAAAGCAATGACCCATAACATAGCGTAAGTGACCCACCGGAAAGGTCCGTGAGGATATCGCCGGTAAAACCAGACCCGATTATGAGTGCGTGTCTTCAAAGTGCCGGCGCGGTCATTTTTTGAACTGAGTTGAGCCTTGTGAAGAATGGTTGTTCCGCCGTCACAGACAATTCTCCAGCCGGCGTCCCGGGCGCGGCGGCAGAAATCGGCATCCTCGTAATACATAAACATACTGGTGTCGAAAGACCCAATTTGATCGATTACACTGCGGCGAATCAGCATTGCGCACCCGGTGACGTAATCAAATTCCATCACCCCCGCATATCGTGGGCCGTCCTTTTTCTTGTAACCATAGCCAACCGGAAGCGGAATGAAGGGATAACGCCGGTCCCCCAGGCTGAAAATGATCTGTGGGTTTGCGGCATACAGCACTTTAGGAGCCACTACTCCCACGGTAGGATCCTCAAGCATCCGCTGGACCAGGCGGTCAATAGCCCCCGGCGGAATGACCGTATCATTATTCAATGCTAAAATGAAATCGATGCGGATTTCCTGCGCCATTTCAATCCCGATATTCAGCGCTCCGGCGTATCCACGGTTTTGATCTAACCTGATCACCCGCACTAGCGGATACTGGCTGGAAATAAATTCAGCTGACCCATCGCTGGATGCATTATCAATGACGACAATATGTAGGTCTGGGTAGTGATTGGCCAGGAGTGAATCCAAACATTCCGCGAGATCGTTTTTTAAATTCCAATTGGGTATCACGATCATCACCGAAGGGTGGATATGCAATGACGGTTCGAACATACTGGCGATGAAAATCCTTTTTACATGCGGCCGCGAACCTGGCTACACGCGAAATGCGGTGGTGTTGCAGGCGCTCCAATCGTTTGCAGATGTGACCACCATTGTCGATGAAGCCGGATCGTATTTTACCCGATTAGCTCGTATCCTCCCGCGCTTGCTGCTGCACAAGAATTATAACTACGATCTGGTCTTTGCCGGTTTTTTGGGTCACCCACTCATGCCGTTCGTCCGCAGCCGATATTCCGGTCCTATCCTTTTTGACGCGTTCATCTCGCTGTTTGATACCCTATGCTTTGATCGCAAACGGTTCACGCCCGAATCGGTCCCGGGGAAAGCCGCCTTCTGGTTGGATTCCACCAGTACTCGCCTCGCCGATCGGGTTTTGCTGGATACGAACGAACACGCCGCCTACTTTGAGCAGGAGTTTCAAATTCCGCACCCCAAATTAGCCAGTATATTCGTTGGCTGCGAAGAGCGTTATTTTTCGCCGCGGCCTGCGTCCTCCAGCGGATTGACCGTGTTGTATTACGGCTCCTTCATCCCCTTGCAAGGCATCGACGTGATCATTCAGGCCGCCGCGAGTTTGCAGGATGTGCGCGGTTTGAATTTCCGCATCATTGGCGATGGGATGGTCTTTGCCCCGATCAAGGCGCTGGCAGAGCGATTGGGTCTGGCGAACATCTCATTTTTGCCGCCGGTGCCTTTGCCGCAGCTGCCGGATGAAATTGCGCGGGCGGATATCTGTTTGTGCGGTCATTTCAGTAATATCCCCAAGGCAGCCAGAGTCATTGCCGGGAAAACCTTCCAGTGCATAGCTATGGGCAAGCCGGTGGTGGTGGGCGATAACCTTGCCAACCGCGAACTACTGACCCCGGACGTTGACGCGATTTTTTGCGCGATGAATGACCCGGCAGCTCTCTCCGCCGCCATCCGCCGCCTGGCGTTGGGCAGCAAGCTGCGCGAGGAATTGGGGCGGCAGGCTCGCCAGACCTATCTGGCACGCGCCAGCCAGGCGGTGATCAACGCTCAGCTCCAGCAGTTGGTGACGGATATGGTCGGGTAAACTCGCGGGTCAAGGGGCAGGCGGGGCAGAGCATGGCTTTTTCAAGAAATTGTCAGACAAGCCCCTCCCCTGGCCCCTCCCCGAAACGGGGCGGGGAAATAAAGATTTGAGGGTTCAGACGCCGTTTTACGGCGTCTGAACCCTCAAACTCCCTCTTTGACCTCTGTCTCCGCCGGAGATGGATCCAAATTGGCATTTGTCAAGCTTTCTTGAGAACGCCCTGCGGGGCAGAGCCACTTACCGCCTGGTACACCTGGTAGGTGCATGCCATCATCGCATCGATGCTGAATGGTCGCAGAGATTTCGGTCCGTTTTGCGCCAACCTGGCTGCCAGGGAAGGGTCGCGCAAGACCCGCAGGATCGCGGCGGCAAGTTCATCGGGCGCATCCGGCGCGACGAGCAGGCCGTTTTCACCCTCGTGGATGATTTCGGGGATCCCCCCGGTGCGGGTGCCAATTGGCACGCACCCGGCCGCCAGCGCTTCCAGAAAAACCACGCCCAGCGCCTCGGTCAGGGAAGGCATGACAAACAGATCAGACTGCGCGTATATTTGGGGGAGATCGCTTTGCGGCTGCCAGCCCGAGAATATAAAATTTTTGTCCACGCCCAGCTGCACGCATAATTGTTTGAGCTGCGGGATGATCTTATCCTCGCCCAGCACAACAAAACGCGCGCCGGGAAATTCCCGGGTAATCTGCGGGGCAGCCTGGATGAGGGTGGGCAGCCCTTTGCGCTGCATGTTGGTTCCCGTAAAGAGGATCTGCGGCCGGCTGGAGTCGTGGGGCCGGCGATATTTGGCCGTGCTTTCTTGCCAGTAATCGATATTGACGGATTTATAGCAGACAAACATTTTTGCGCCAGGGATGTGATAATTGCGGATGATGGTCTCGCTGGTGAAATGGCTGTTGGCGAGCACCGCGTCCAACCTGGGCAGGATGCTTTTTTCCACAATGTGCAGGAATTGATAGTATCCCCAGCGTTGCGCCCAATCGGCATAGTACTTGCGGTAATAAGCCGGCGAGTGCCGCTCAGCGGCATAGGTGTCATTGATGTTGCCGACTCTGCGGGCAGAGTGCGGGGGAGAACAGGCTTTCACGCGCATCGGTAAAATGAACCAGATCGAAAGCCTGGCTTTTTTGCAGGCTAGCCAGGGTTCGGGCAAACAGCAGGCTGAGGGATATCCAGCGCGCCTGAGAAGATGCAAATAACGGCCTTCCGACCCCGTAAAACCGGTAAGCGAGTTGCCCCGGAGGTCGCTGGGCTTCAGGTGCAATCACGGTCACGGCATGGCCGTCCTGCGCCAGGCGGTTGACCAGGTTAAACGCATGCAAACCTGGACCGGTAAAAATCTTACCAATCTGCTGAGTGATCACACAAATTTTCAAAGCCACCCCGTGATTGTGTTACTCGTCAGAACCGGGAATTTCTGATTTTCTCAGTTTGTACAGCACTTCTTCCAGAATCTTGCGATTGAAGGCGATCAGGTCGGCCACCAGGCCGATCATCAGCGTCTGGAAGCCGACGATGGAGAGCACCGCCGCCAGGATCAGCGACTGGATCTGGTTGACTTCCTGGCCGAGAATGTAGCGCAGGACGACAAAGCGCAGCCCGATGGCCACCCCGCCCAGCATCAGCAGCCCGCCGATCAGGCTGAAGACGCGCAGTGGGCGGTACATCGAATAGGCGCGCAGGATGGTGATGGAGGAATTGCGCAGGTAATCGCGCAGGCTGCGGATCAGGCGCGAGGGGCGTGTGGGCGGGTTGGTGCCGATGGGCACCGAGGCCACCGCCGTGGCGCTGTTGCCGGCCTGGATCAGCGTTTCGAGGGTGTAGGAGTAGTCGCTGAGCACCATGGTGCGCAGGGCGGCCTCGCGGCTGATGGCCCTAAACCCGCTGGTGGCGTCGGGGATCGAGACCCCGGCCGCCCGCGAAACCACCTGGCTGCCCCACACCTGCAGGCGGCGTTTGACCGGGGGAAAATGCTCCAGCGTGCTCACCCCGCGGTCGCCGACCACCAGTTCGGCCCGACCCGCCAGCAGGGGCTCGAGCAGCAGGGGAATATCGGCGGCCTGGTACTGGTTATCGGCATCCGTGTTGACGATCACGTCCGCGCCCAGGCGCAGGCTGGCGTCTAACCCGGCGGCGAAGGCGCGCGCCAGGCCCATGTGATGGCGCAGGCAGACCACGTGATTGGCCCCGGCTGCGCGCGCGGCCTCGGCGGTGCCGTCGCTGCTGCCGTCGTCGATGATCAACACCTCCACCACGTCGATGCCCTCCAACTGGCGCGGAAGCAAAGCCAGGGTGCTGCCGATCACCGCGGCTTCGTTGTAACAGGGGATCTGGATAATCAGTTTCATGCGGGTTGTTGGGGGACCTTAATGCTCAGAAGTATACCATTTTTGCTCGACTTGACAGGCGCCCGCGGGCGGGCTATCATAAAATCGGTACTACTCAAATCTTTCGTCTCACCATTCAAGGGAGGTTGTTATGCTTCATCGCCTATTTGAGAAACTGGACCACGTTTTTACCTTCTCGGAAGCCAGTGCGCATTGTGATATCCCCTGCGGGATTTATGATCCTCATCAGGCGCAGGTCGCCGTGTTGACCGTCATCCGCATGATCGACCTGGCCAATGATCTGGTCCAGGGTTCGGCCAAAGAATCGCTCGAGTTTCACAACAGTCTCACCCGCTATATCGCGGTCAAGGAAGAACATGCCGAACTGTGCAAAAAAGAAGTGCGGGTGATCTTCGGGGATTTCATCAAGAAGGAACACGTCGACAAATACCCTGAACTGCCCACCCTGGTCCACAAAATCATGCAGTTAGGCTCCAAAGTGCGCCAGACCACCAGCCGCGAGACGGCGGTGGAACTGCTCGCGTCGGTCAACCGCTTTGCCGAAATTTTCTGGGAAATCAAAGGGGTGGCTACCAAAATGGTCAAGGCGCCCTACAAGCCCGAGGAACAGGTCATTTACCCGATCCTGTGATCTTCCAGGTCTTTAAGCTGCGCGGGGCCAGCCTGGCCCCGGAATTTCAGGATGGGGATTTCGTGCTGGCGTCAGCGCTCCCCATCCTTTTTCGTCCGCCGCGCGCGGGAAACGTGGTGGTCTTCCGGCATGCCGTCTATGGCCGCCTGATCAAACGGGTCGAGCGCATTGAGCCCTGCGGGCAGATTTTCGTGACCGGCAGCGGGGAGGGTTCTATCGACAGCCGCACCTTTGGCCCGATCTACCGCGCCGATATCCAGGGCGTGGTGTTCTGGCATGTGAAAAAAAATTAAGCCCCAAAAAGATAAATACGCCCCACTCGTTGGGGCGTATTTATCTTATTTTTTCTCGCGCCAGGCCAAAGGTTGCTGGCCGGGGCAGGGTTGAAGCTGAACACCCCCGCGATTTCCGCGCGGGTGTTTAGCTTGGTGGGCTAGGGGTTGACCACCAGGGTCTGCGGGGGCAGCTCGCCCTGCACGTCGGGATTGTAGTAATCGTAGGCGGTGCTGGCAGGGGTCTGCACGCGCAGCGGGAAGCGCGCTTTCAGCCCAAAGCTGAACTCAAGCGGTTTGCCGGCGCTGAGGTTGGTCAGGTAAACCAGTACCTGCCGCCCGGTCAGCTCGTAGCGTTCGATCCTGGCGAATTCGTAATCTTCGGGGGTGTCGTTGTAATGCGCCACCAGCGCCGCCAGATCTTCGTCCTGCACGGTGAAGCCCGGCGGCAGCCCCAGGTCGATCAGCGCCGATTCGGCCCGCGCGCCCTCCTGGTTGAGGCTGACGGTGACCTTGACGTTGACCGTGTCGTTGACCGCCAGTTCGCTGCGGTCGTAGGCCACGTCGATGCTCACCTGGTCTTCCTGCGGGGAGAGGTCGGGATACAGGGCCAGCTTGTCCCAGGGCAGGTAGTAGCTGCCGGTCACCTGGTACATCAGGTTGCCTTCGCCGCTGACCTCGATCTCCACTTTGTTATCCGCGCCAATATTGACGTCGTCAAAGGTGACCTGCTGCACCACGTCGAAGTTCGCCGGGGTCACCTGCAGGCTGTGCTCCTGGCTGCCGTTGAGCCGCAGGGTGACGGCCGCGTTGACGTTTTCGGCCCCGGCGCGCACGCTCTGGATCAGCGCCTTGAGCGCCAGCACGGTGGCCTGGGTGCTGTACCAGGTGCCGTAGCTGTCCTTGGACGCGACCAGGTAGGTGAGGGCGCCGTTGGCCAGCTCGGGTTCGGCATTGGCGCGCAGCAGGGCGTAGGCGGCCAGGGCGGTGGTCTCGATCGAGCCGGTCTGGCCTTCGGAGCCCATGAAAGTGGCCACGCCGCTCGGCCAGTAGGCCTTTTGCCCGTCGCGCACCGCCAGCCCGGCCAGCCGTTCGAGCACCGACTGGGTGGTGGAGCTGATCTCGCTGCCGTTGGCCAGGTCGGCGGCGGTCAGCGCGTTGGCCAGCAGGGCCACCACGTAAGGATCTTCGGCCTGCTGGTTGTTCTCGCGCAGGTAATCCAGGCCTTTCTGCACCGCGGCTTCATCGTAAAAACCGGCGTCAATCAGGCTCCAGGTGATGTAGGCGGTCACCGGCAGGCGGTCGTTGCCCAGCGAGGACCAGGTGCTTTCGTGCACCAGCCCGCGGTCGTTCTCCCAGCTCCCGTCGCCGGCCTGCTGGCCGATCAGCCAGTCGGCGGCGCGGCGCACCAGGGCCGGGTCCACCGCGTGCACGCGGCTCATATCCGCAAATTCCTGCAGCCCGTAGGCGGTCAGCATGCGGTCGGCCGGGGCGTCGCCAAACAGCGAGAACCCGCCGCTGGACTGCACCTCGAAGGTGGTCAGGCGCTGGTAGCCCAGATTGATGTATTCTTCGGCCTTCAACTGGGCCTCGGGGGCGGCCTGGTTGGTGGTTTTGAGATAATCCAGCACCAGCACGTTGGGATAGGTGGTGGACGAGGTCTGCTCGAAGCAGCCGTAAGGCATGCGCAGGATGCTGTCCAGCCCTTCGACCACCTGGCTGAGGATGCCCGGATAGATTTTGACCGTCAGGCTCTGCGTGCCGGGGATGGCTTCGCCCGGGATCTGCATCACCTGGCTGACCGGCGTGCCGGGCTGCAGGCGGTCGGAGGCGCTGTAGCGCATCTGTTTGCCATCCGGGTAGACGCGCACCTGTTTGAGGATCGCGTCCGACATCTGGCTGCCCAGGGCGGTGACCTTGAAGGGCTGCAGGCCAAACTGGCGCGCGCGGATGCGGAAGTAAACCACGCTGATGTCGTTGGCGCCAATCTCCACCTGCTGGACGGCCTTGCCCTGCAGCTCAAACCAATCCGCCGGTTCCAATTCCAGGCGCACCGTCTGGGCTTCGGGCAGGTAGTTGAAGATGCCCACCGGCACAGCCACCTCGTCGCCGGAGGTCAGCGAGAGGGGCAGGTCGAGGTCGATGAAGAAGTCCTGGAAGACGCGCAGCGGCGCATCCAGCGAACCAAGGCGCCCGTCCGCGCTGGATGCCAGCCCGGTGATGCGCCAGGTGGTGATGCTGTCTGCCACCGGCACATCCAGGTTGAGCGTGCCGTCATCCTGGGTGACGGCGTCGGGCAGCCAGAGCATCGTCTCGGGGAAATACTGGCGCAGGCGCGGCGCCTGGGCCTGGCTGATCGCGCCGCTGTCGGCGGTGCTGTTGGTGGGGGCTTCGACCGCGGCGGCCTGCAGGGTGGGCGCAGCTGCCGGCATGGCCATCACCGGTATAGCTTCGTCCATGATCAAGCCTTTTTCGATCATCGGCCCGCCAAAGCCGCCCATAACGCGGGTAGAGATGTTGCCGACCGAAGGTAGGGCAGCCACGGCGATAGGCCCCAGGAAGATGAGGAAAACCAGGGGCAGGGCGGCCAGGGCCGGCAGCGGGCGTCCCTGGTAGAGGAAGCCGGTCATGCGTACCCACAGCGCAAAGGGCGCCAGCAAAATGGCGACCAGTACGGCCACCATCGCCGGGGTGCCGGGGATGGAACCGCTGCTGTTGGCAAAGAAGAACAGCAGGCCGAGCAGCAGGCTGAAGGCCGGGAGCAGGCCCAGCGTCCAGCCCAGGCCGGCTTCTCGGCGCTTGATCGCCACGCCGGCCAGCGCCAGATAGCCCACCAGCCCGAGCAGGGCCAGGATGCCCAGCGCGGCCGCGGCCTGGTAGGTGAGCAGGCCGCCCAGCAGGCTCAAGCGGTCGCTGGGCGAGGTAGCCCAGGCGTAATCGGGACCCAGGGGGATGAGCAGGAAGACTGCCACCAGGAAGGAGAGCAGCCCCAGCCCGGTGAGCAGGCTGCGCCCCAGGATTTTGGCCTTGAGCAGCGGCAGCCCCACACTGAACACCACCCCCAACGCCAGCAGCAGGAAGGCGTAGAAGGCGCCGTCGCGCATCCGGTTGAAATAGGTGCGCTGCAGTTCGTAAGCGCGGTTGACCGAATCCTGGTGCGAATTGGCGTTCAGGCTGAAGTTGGCCCCCGCGTGAGAGACTGCGTCGGCCAGCGAGGCGCGCGCGGCGTCATCCACCGCGCCGGTCAGCAGCGGGTCGCCGCTGGGCACGTCCCCGCTGAGCAGCTCGGGCACGCTGAAACCGTGCAGGTCGTAGCGCGGGGTGAGGATCTCGCTTTCCAGCAGGAAATAGAGCTTGGCAAAGCCGGGATCCTGCTCGGCCAGGGCAAAGACCGATTCGTCGACGATCGCCAGCCCCAGCGCGGCGCGCACCCCGACCCCGTCTTGCCCGCTGACCGCGATGTTGAGCGCGGCGGTGTCGCCGGGGCGGTAGGTATCCTGGCCGGGGGTGATCTGCAGGTTCAGGTCGGCGGCGCGGTCGACCACCACCATGCGCGTGTCGCGCACGATGGCGCCCGAGGTGAGCACCTTATAGGCGTGCAGTTCGAGTGTGCCGTACAGCTCGGGGGTCAGGTCCACGGCCAGTTCGGCCTGGCCTGCGCTCACATCCACGCTGCGCGTGCTCACCGTTTGCCCGTCGCGGACGATATCCAGATAGACGGTGCCCTGCGGCTGGGTGGTGTAGAAGTTGAGCTTCATCGTCTCGCCCACCCGGTAAACCGGGCGGTCTGGGCGCAGCAGCACCGTCTCTTCGCTGTAATCGCCCTCGAAGTAGAAATCGGCATGCGATGCGTTGCCCTGCGCGTCGGAGGCGTCGATGCCCAGCTGCAGGTAAGGGCTGCCAGGGGTATAGCGCACCTCGGCCAGCCCGTAGGCGCCGGTGGACACCTGGCGCGTCTCGCCGGTGTCGAGGAAGTTGAGCCGCAGCTCGGCATCCGCGGGGCTGCCGTCGGGGTAGCTGGCCAGCAGGTAGAGGATGTTTTCGACGCCCTGGCGCGGCACGCCGCCCTCGGGCACCGCCTCGATCACCAGCGCGCTGCCCGAAACCGGCAGTGACAGGTCGCTGGTTTCGCTGTGCTGGGCCAGGTCGGTGACCGCCGCCTGCAGGTAAAAGCGCGCCTGGCCGCCTTCCAGGTCGCTGCCGGCCAGGTAGGCGGGCAGGTCGAATTCATAGTTGAAGTTGCCCTGCTCGTCGGTCTGTCCGTCGAGGGTCAGCAGCACGTTGCGCTGCACGTCGAAGGTGTAGCCCTCGATGTGCACCTGGCCGCCCGCCACCGGCTTGCCGTAGAAATAGGCGGCGTTGAGCGTGCCGCTGACGTGCTGGCCGGGCAGGTAAAAGGTGCGCTCGGTCTGCAGGCTCACATCGAACTTGGGCAGGGCGTAATTCTCGACGCTGACCGTTTTTTCAGAGGAGGTGTCGGCCAGCAGCGCGCTGATCTTGTAGGCGCCGGTGTTGACTTCGCTGGCCAACTGGAAATCGGTCCAGGCCGCGCCAAAATCGGAGGTGGTCAGGGTCTCGCGGTAGACCTTGTTGCCCTTGCCGTCGGCGATGGTCACCTCGATGGGCTGGCCGGCGGCGGGGGTCAGGTCGAAGGCGCTCAGCGCCAGCGCGCGCAGGTGGATCACCTGGCCCGGCTGGTAGATGGGCTTGTCGGTGCTCAGCAGCACGCGGAAATCGCGCTCGATGGTCACCGGGCGTTCCAGCGCGTCGCTGCCCAGGGATGAGCGCGTCTCGATCACCAGGGTTTGCTGCGGGTCGAGGCCTTCTGGCACGCGGAAGCTGACCGCGGCGGTGCCCTGGCGGGTGGTCGTGCCGCTGAACAGGCTCACTGCCTGGCCGCCGGTCTGTGGGCGCAGCGAGACCTTGATCTCGGCGCCTTCCAGCGGCGCGCCGTCCTTGGTGTCGCGCACCAGCACGCGCAGGGCAGCCTGGCTGCCGGGCACCATGCGGTTCTGGCCCAGCAGGATGGTCTCGTGCTGGCTGAGGCGCTCGGGCAGGCGCGCAACGTAAAAGGCCGCGGCGAACAGGCCCGCGACCCCGGCGACCAAAACGACAATAGCGATCAGGCTGAGAACAACTTTACGAGACATGGCGGGCTCCTCCCTGGGCTGTGCAGACAACTGGTTGCTGCTAAGACGCCGTTATCCGCTCCTGGGTTCCCCGGCGAAGAAAAGGGTTTGGGGCAGACATTGGCACGTTGTGTCAATGTCAACTCCAAAAACTGACTCTCCACTCTTAGGCGGCCCGGGGTCTTGTATGGGTAGATTTCTATTCTTCAAGGAAAACCACCCCGCCGTCGATCGTGAGCGCCCTCACCCTACCCTCTCCCAGCCGCAGGTGATCTGGTATAACTGATGGATTTGGGCTGGGAGAGGGAGAAGCTCGAGGAGGCCGGGGGCTGCAGCCCCCGGCCTCCTCGAGAAACCTCCCCGCCCCGCTCACGATCGCTGGTTACCGCTTAAATCTGCCGGTGGGGCGGGGATCGAGGGGTGGGGCGGGTTGGCTGCCTGCATAATCCGGAACGTCATCCTTACAGATTAAAAAACCCATTCTTGCCAGGGGCCGGGGGTGGGGTTTCTTAATCTTTGGTACAATCAAACGCATGTCCTGGGATGTGGTGGGTCACGAATGGGTCGAGCGCCTGCTGGTCGGGCATATCCGCCGCGGCGAGGTGCGCCATGCCTACCTGTTTGCCGGCCCGCCGGGGATCGGCCGGCGCACCCTGGCGCTGCGTTTTGCCCAGGCGTTGAACTGCCCCACCCCGCTGGAACCCGGGCAGCCCTGCCGCACCTGCCGCACTTGCGCGCAGATCGAACGCATGCAGCACATGGATTTGAGCGTACTGCAGGCCGAACGCCGCGGGGGCATCCTCAAGGTGGAGCAGGTGCGCGAGCTGCAGAAGACGATCAACCTGCTGCCCTATGACGCCCCTTACCGTGTGGCGCTGCTGCTGCGCTTCCAGGAGGCCAACGCCAACGCGCAGAACGCCATGCTCAAAACCCTCGAGGAGGCCCCGGCGCGGGTGATCCTGCTGATGACCGCCGATTCGCCGGATGAACTGCTGCCCACCATCGCCTCGCGCTGCGAGGTGCTGCGCCTGCGCCCGCTGGCGCTGGAGCGCCTGGAAAGCGAACTGCTGGCGCGCGGGCTGGATGCGCCCCAGGCGCGCCTGTATGCGCATCTATCCGGCGGGCGCCTGGGGTATGCCCTGGCGCTGCGCGACGACCCCGCCCTGCTGGAGACGCGCGCTGTGCTGCTGGATGACTGGCTCAAGCTGCTTGCCTCCAGCCGCGCCGAGCGCTTTGTCTACGTAGAGGGGCTGACCAAAGGTGAGCGCAGCAAAGACGCAGTGCGCACCGCCTTCATCACCTGGCTGGGCGCCTGGCGCGACGTGCTCCTGGCGGCCGCCGGCCCCGATCTGCCATTGGCCAACCCCGATTGCGAATCCCACATCCGCCGCCTGGCCGGGCAGGTGAGCCTGGTGCAGGCGCGCCGCTGTGTGCGCGAACTGGAGCGCGGCCTGGGCCGCCTGGATGCCAACCTCAACACCCGCCTGCTGACCGAAGTGCTGCTGATGGATTGGCCGCGGGTGGGCTGAGCGGCTGGTAGGGTGCCGTTCAGAAATAACTCGCCGGATGCCACCCGCTCGCTAACCAGCGGGCCTTCTCCTGTGTTCGCCTTAAGATGGAGGGTTTCGAACCCTCCCCTACGAAGAAAAAAGCCCGGGCTGGTTTGCAAACCGGCCCGGGTATGTGATTATATCTTTTTGGCCACCACTTCGCCGCCCACCAGCCCCACCCAGACCGGTGCGCCGGGGGCCAGGCCTTGCGGGGCCAGCAAAGCGGTGATTTCGGTCTCCTCGCTCACCTCGGGCCACAGCGGCGACCAGCTCTGCCCGCCGTCGGCCGAGCGCCAGGCCGCGCCGTTGCACAGCACTGCCAGCTGAGGCTGCGCGCCGGCATCCGGCGAGACCAGCACCGCGTTGATCGGGCCGTCCAGCGCCTCTGCCTTGATTTGCGACCAGCTCACACCTTGATCCGCGGAGATCAGCAGCCCCTGCCCCTCGGTGCCGGCAAAGAGCAACCCGTCTGCTTTGAAATGGGGCGAAATCGCCAGGCTGAGCACCGTCTCGAAACCCACCGGCAGGTCTACTTCGCGCCAGGCGCGCCCGCCGTTGGTGCTGCGGAAGATGCCCGTCTCGGTGCCGGCGAAGATGGTCTCATCTGCTTTGAAGTCTGGCGAGATGACCAGGCTGAAGACGGAAAGATCCAGCAGGCCGAAGTTCCAGGGGGTCCAATTCCAGCCGCGGTCCGCGGAGCGCAGGATGCCGTCTTCCATCGTCCCGGCCAGCATCACCCCGTCTTCCAGGTAATTGGGCGAGATCACCATCGCGGTGGTGGTGGGCGGCGGCGGGGGCATCTTGGCCAGCGACCAGGTCTGGCCGCCATCCGCCGAGCGTAAAATGCCGCCGGCCATCCCGCCAAAGACCGCCCCGTCGGCGGAGAACTCGGGCGAGAGCAGCAGCGAGGTGGCGGGCACCGCCTGGCTCAGCCCCAGAGATTCGGTCGCCAGGCGCCAGCTCTGCCCGGCGTCGCCGGAGAGAAACAGCCCGGAAGTGGCCGCGGCGAAAAGGGTCTGTCCGTCGGCCGCCAGGGCGTAGATGAAGTCATCGGGAGTGGGTTGTGGGGATAAAGTAGGCATGATGTCCCTTTAGGCAGTGTCCAGCGATTCGGGCGCGCGCTTGCGGTGCACCATCACGTCGGTGGTGAGGGCCAGGCCCGCACCGGCGATGGCGCTGTGTACCACGGCTTTGACCACGCTGGCGGCATCCCAGATGCCCGCCTCGCTCATATCGGCGGCCTGCCCGCGGATGACGTCGAAGCCCCAACCGGGGCCCTTGCCGCGCAGGTCGACCATAATTTCCACGTCGTTAAAACCGGCGTTCTGCCAGATGGCGCGCGCCGGGGCTTCGAGCGCCCGGATCAGCATGCGGTATGCCGCTTTTTCATCCGCGTCGACGGCCTCGGCCAGCAGCGGGCGGATCACCTCGCGGCAGGCCAGCAAAGCCGCGCCGCCGCCCGGCACCACCCCCGCGCGCATCGCGCCGCGCATGGCTTCGGCCACGCGCAGGGCCAGCTCTTTGCGCTGCTCGATGGCGGTGGGGCTGTAATCGCCCACCCACAGGGTAGCCGAGCCGCCCATCAGGCGTCCCAGGCGCGCCAGCAGGGCTTCGCGCATATCTTTATCGCTGCTGATCGCGTAGCCGCGGCGCAGTTCGGCGATATGCTCGCGCAGCCGGCGTGGATTGCCGCGCCCGCCCACCACCCCGAAAAATTCGCGGGTGGCCCACACGCGCCGCGCGCGGCCCAGCTGCTCCAGGCGCACCCTGGCCAGGCTGTCGCCGGCGCTGGTGAAGAGCGCCTCGCCGCCGCTGAGGATGGCCAGGTCTTGCAGGGCGGCCTGTCGCCGGGTGGCGGTCATCTCTGGAGATTTCACCGCCACCAGGGTCACTTTTTCTTTGTTCAGGTTGACGATGGACAGCGCCCGGTCGCTGAAGACGGTGGCGATGACCAGCAGTTTTTTGATATTATTTTCGACCGCCAGGTTGAACAGGGGTATCAAGTCGGCGGGTTCGTTGATCTCCAGGTCCGAGATGAACAGGTGCGCGTCCTCGAGCTCCGCGCGCAGTTGAGCCGCGTCGGTCATCATATCCCGCGAGAACCAGCCGCCATCCCAGTAGATGCCTTCGACGTACTCGCGTTCCAGGTCGCGGGTGCGGCCCAGGCGAATTTCAAGGCGGCCATATTCGCCGACGATGTCAAAGATCTCGCCCATCATGCGCGCCATGGGCTCGTCGTGCGCCATGGTGGCGGCCAGGCGCGCCAGGCTCTCTTTGCCCTGCAGGCGGGTGGTCAGGCGGTCCAGCTCGGCGTGGATCAGCGGGACGCAGCGGTCCAGGTAGGTGCGCATGCGCATCGGGTTGCCGCCGCCGCTGACGATATACTGAACGCCCTGGTTGAACAGGGATTGGAAGATCACTGCCGCGCTGGTGGTGCCGTCTCCGGCCTTTTCCTGCAGTTCCCACAGCACGTGGCGGATGAACATGGCGCCCATATCGCGCTCGCGGCCCAGCACCTGGATCACGCGCCGCGCGATGGTCCCGCCGCTGTCGAGAATTTCGGGGAGGTTGTCGCGCGAGGCGATTTTTTCAAGGGCTACAGAACGCGGCAGCGGCCCGAGCGTGGGCCGGATGGCGTCCACGATCAGGTTGATGCCGGCCTGCATGCCCTCGCGGACTTTCGGCTGGAATACCACGCCGGGTCTTTGAAAGTCTTTGATCACGGGAACGGGGGGTTTTGCCATGCGGTCGATTCACCTGCTCTTTGTAGGTTGGATGGGGGTGTTCGGCGGGGTACATTTTACCATCTAATTATTGACGATCTCGCCATCCTTCATTTGAAGGATCTCGTCGACGTAGCCGTCCACCAGCGGGTCGTGAGACGACATCAGCATGGTCAGGCCTTCGCGCTCCACAATCTCACGGAACAGGGTGAGGATATCGCGGGCGGTGGTGCTGTCCAGCTCGCCGGTGGGTTCGTCAGCCAGGATCAGGCGCGGGCGGTTGGCCAGGGCGCGGGCGATGGCCACGCGCTGCTGCTGCCCGCCCGAAAGCTCGTAGGGGCGGTGGTGCATCCACTTGGACAGCCCGACCATATCCAGCAGTTCGATGGTGCGTTTCTTCTTCTCTTTGCGCGAAGCCTGGGCGATGCGCAGCATCAGCTCGACGTTCTCGTAGGCCGAGAGGGTCGGCAGCAGACCGAAGGACTGGAAAATGAAGCCCACTTCTTTGCTGCGCCAGCGGGTGAGGGCTTTTTCATCCAGTTTGGCCAGGTCGTGGCCAAAGATGCGCACTTCGCCGCGGTCGGGGCGGTCTAACCCGCCCAGCGCGTTGAGCAGGGTGGTCTTGCCGCTGCCCGAGCGCCCTTTGAGCGCGATAAAGCGCCCGCTGGGGATCTGCAGATTGATCCCGCGCAGGGCGGGCACTTCGCGCGTGCCGGCCTTGTAAATGCGCCACAGATCGATCGTTTCGATGACCCAGGTGTCGGTGAGGGTCTCAGCGCTCATGACTTCCTCCGGGAAGCGGGTCTACGCAGGCGGCCCAATAAACCGCGCAGGGGGTTTTCTTTTTCGGCCTGGACGGCTTTGCCGTTGGTTGCCGCCACCAGCGCCTGTTCGCGCTCGCTGGGGGGCGCCGGGCGGATGAGAATGCCGTTCTCGACCATATCCACGAACACGCGGCGCTGGATGTTGAAATGTTCCAGGAAATCGCGCGGGATCTGCAGTCGGCCGGCGGCGTCGAGCAGGGTCACTTCTTCGTAGACGGCCTGGTCTTGCTCCTTATCGGCCTCGGCGTGTTCTCCTTCGCCCTCGGAGCCGTCCGCGCCGTTATTGGCCGCCGGCGCCGCCATGCTGCGCACGGTTTCGCTGGAGGTTTTGCCGTCGCGAATGGCCACCACCCGATCCACGTGGCGGGCGATGGTCTGGTCGTGGCTGACGATCATCGTGGTCAGGCCGAACTCGCGGTTCAGCTCTTTGAAAATGTTAAAGATCTGGATGGCGGTGTTGCTGTCCACCTCCCCGGTGGGCTCGTCTGCCAGCAGCAGGGTAGGATCGTTGGCCAGGGCCACAGCGATGGCCACGCGCTGCTGCTCGCCGCCCGACATCTCTACCAGGCGGTGGTGTTTGCGGTCCGCCAGCCCCACCGCGTCCAGCAGCATCTCGGCGCGCTTGGTGGTGTCGCGGGTCACCCGCCCGGCGATGATGATCGGCAGCTTGACGTTTTCCAGCGCGGAGAGGTACGAGATCAGGTTGCGCGCGCCCTGCTGCCAGACAAAACCCACCTTGGTGCTGCGGTAGGCGTTGAGATCGCTGTCGCTCATTTTCAGCAGGTCGCGGCCGTCCACAAACACGCGCCCGGCGGAGGGCCGGTCGAGCCCGCCGAGAATATTCATCAGCGTAGATTTGCCGCTGCCGCTGGCGCCAACCACCCCCAGCAGCTCTCCGCGGTGCACCACCAGGTCCAGACCCTGCAAGGCCACCACTTCCAGGTTGGCAACTTTGAAAATCTTCACCAACCCATCACAAAGGATAAAGTTTTGGTCATCCATAAAGAATTACACCGCCTCGCCCAGTTTGATGGCCTGGAAGACCTTCATGCGCATCAATGACCAGCCCAAAATGACCAGGGCGATCACGAATAAGATGGCAAAAAGAACGTAGACCTGGAAAACGGCCGTCCAATCGATGCGCACCAGGAAGGGCGGGATGCGCGCGGCCATATCGTTGCCGACCTGCAGGTGGGGGATGAAGAAACTGCTCACCCACACGCCCATGCCCGTGCCGGCCGCCAGGCCCGAGAGGAACAGGAAGGCCAGCTCGGAAGCCAGGAAAACAAGCATCTGCCCGGCAGATAGCCCGATGGCGCGCAGCATGCCCATCTCGATGAACCTGCGCCGGAAGGAAAAGAGCGCGTAGAGCAGGAAGCCCAGCACCGTCAGGAAGCTGAGGGCCACAAACCCCACCGAGAGCAGGCCGAAGAACCCCTGGCGCTCGGGGCGCAGCTGTTCTTCGGTGAGCAGTTCCAGCGAGATGCGCGGGTACATCACCCGGCGGTAGAGCTGCTGGATGCCGGCGATCATGCTGGTGAAATCGGTGCCCGGCGCTGTGCGCATCCACACGTCGTAGGGGAATTCGCCGCCGACCTGTTCGAACAGGTAGTCGAGGTTGCCGACAATCAGCGGGCCTTCGTCGGGGTACCAGGTGGGGAAGTAATAGAAGGTGCCCACCACCTTATAGTCGATCTCTTTGGCCTCACCCAGGGCGAAGATGCCCACGCGCAGGTTGTCGCCCAATTTGAGGTTGTATTTGCGCAGCAAATCATAAGAAACCAGCACCCCCTCGGAGGTGCGCGCCATATCGTTCATCAAGGTGCCCAGGCTCTGCCCGGCAAAATCGCGCCGCCAGAAGGCCACCTGGGGGAAATCGATGCGGTCGATGCCGATGAAGGTGGCATCCCCGACCGAATTGGAGGTGAGCACCCGCGCCTTTACCTGCGCGATGCGCGAGGCGGCTTCAACTCCCGGTACCTTGAGATGCTCGGAAACCGGCAGGAACACCCAGCTTTGGATCGAGTTGGCCGCATCGGCCGCCGCGGCCGGGTCGCTGGTCTGGGCGCCCGGCGCACCCCCCAGCCCGCTGGAGGCTCCGCCCTGCAGCTCGCCCAATTCCACCACGTGCACGTCCGCGCCCACGTTGTAGAAGGTCTGGTCGTGCATATGCCGGTCGAGGGTCTGCGCCAGGGTGGCGGTAAAGGTGGAAAGGCTGAGGGTCATCACCAGCAGCACCAGCGGGGCCGAATAGCCCGAAGTGGAGCGCGACAGGTAGCGGGTGGCCATCAGGATGCCCACGCTGCCCGTTTTGGAGGCCAGCCAGGCCACCACGCTCATCAGCAGCGGCAGCAGGCGGATGACCAGCAGCGACACGGCAAAGATGCCCAATGCCGGCACCAGCAGCAGCAGCGGGTTTTGGAAGGGGTCGGCGGGCAGCGCCGCCACCGCCCCGCCCGCAGCCTCGGTGCGCTGCAGCAGGTACATGCCGTAGCCGGCCGGGATGAGCAGCAGCACGTCGAGATAGGCGCGCTGCCACCAGGGCCGGCGCGTCTGGCGCGCGCGGTCCTGCTTGTAGGTGATCACCGTGTGGCGGGCGGCGCTGATGGTGGGCAGCACCATCGCGGCCAGGGTCACCGCGGCTGCCACCAGCCCAAAGCGCAGCGATTCGGCCGTCACCGATATTTTCAGGTTGCTGACCGCCGAGAAATCCAGGAAGCTGCGCGCTTTGCCGAAGAACTGCGCCACCACCTGGGCCAGGGGCGTGCCGATGAGCATCCCCACCAATCCCAGCAGCAGCGCTTCCAGGACGGCCATGCCCACCAGTTGGATGGTGGTCGACCCGCGGCTGCGCAGCACGGCGATCTCGTTGCGGCGCTGCCCGACCGACATATCCACCACCAGGCTGATAAAGGTCAGGATCATCAGCAGCAGCGGGATGCTGAAGGCGTACAGGAAGATGGTCAGCGAGCGCGAGAGCTGCAGGTATTTGACCAGGTTATCGATAGGCGAAATATCCAGGCGCATATTGGCCAGCAGGTTGGCCGCGGTCTGGCGGGTGTAGTAGATGCGCCCCAGCAGGCTGGGCACGTCCGCCGAGTGGATGTTGCTGCCGTCCAGCACCCAATACCACACCGCCAGGTAAATTTGGTTGTCGAGATAAGGGATCACCCGTTCGGTGAAGGTTTCTTCCGGCACCAGCAGCGAGTCGCGGAACTCCTGCGAGCTGTAGAACCAGTAATCCTCGCCGGGGTCGGTGGGCTTCCAGATGGCGGCGATGCGCACCGGGTATTCCACCGCGGTGGTGGTCTGCTCTTTTTTGAGGCTGGTATAGGCGGTGTACATCTCGCCCACCTGCGCGCCGAGCATCGTGGCGCGTTCCTCGCTGATCATCACCTCCACCACGCTGTCGGCCTGCCCGGTCGAGACGGCCGGGAAGCTGCCCTCCACCAGGGTGATGTGTTTTTCGATGTCGTTCAGCGTGGAGAAATAGATCCAGGCCAGGGGTTCCTGGGTGTTATCGTAGGTGCCTTTTTCGGCGGGGAAGAGCTTGAGCGAATCGGTTTTGAGATAGCGGGCGAACAATTCGCTGGTCAGGGCGAGATCCTGGTTGACCTTGCCGGAGAGGTACTGGTCGACCGGTTTCATCTTTTCCCAATCCACCGTGCCGGTCCATGCGCCCACGTAGCGGTACATGAAGGCAAACGGCGGGCGGGTGATCACCGCGCCCTCGGGGGCGGCCCCTCCGGACACCTGGTTTTGGAGGATATCCTGGTAAACCGCATCCGAATAGATCGGGATGCTCATCGTCAGCGCGACCGCGGCGATGACGCCCACCGAAGTAGCCAATACCAGCCCGCGCTGGGCAAAGAGGCGTTTAATCGTGACTACAAAAATCGCCCAAAACCGTAAAATGGTACTCATGGTTTTCCCGGGTTAGGGGGCGACTACAATCTGGCCTTCGCTCAGGCCATCGAGGACTTCCAGGCGGTCATCCGCGCTGATGCCAATCTTGACATCCACCCGGCGCTGCCCGTCGCCATCCTGCACCACCACGAATTTGCGCCCTTCGAAGTTGCGCACGGCCTGGGGTGGGATCCACAGCACGTTTTCTTTCTTCTCCAGCACCACCACCACCCGCACCAGGTCGCCCAGGGAAAGGCCGATGTTGGTCAGGTCGCCGTTGAGGGTGACCCGCGTAGTTTTATCTTCTTTGTCGGTGGCCTTGACGTCCTTGGCCGTGCCGTAGGGATAAGGCAGCTTGCGGATCTTGCCGTCGGTCACCTTTCCCGGTGAGCTGACCGGCCAGGCCTGCACGGCCATCGCTTCGCTCAGTTCTTGCAGGTCCTTATCCCCGATCTCCGAGCTGACTTCCAGCTCGCTCAGATTGGCGACGGAAACCACCGCCTTGTAGGCCTCCACGCTGGTGGCCTCGGAGAGGAACAGCGAGAGCACCGTGCCGTCGAAAGGCGCCACGATGCGGGTGGACTCCACCTGGGCAGTTAGCTCGTCCAGCGAGATTTGCGCCAGCTCCACATCGTATTTCTTCATCGCGATGACGATGTCATGCTCTTTGAGATAGCTGGGGGTGTTCATCTCGGTCAGCTGCAGGTTGAGCTTGGCCATTTCGAGATAAATCTCCGAACGGCGCAGGTCCAGCTCGCTGGTGCCGCTTTCGAGGTAAGCCAGTAACTGCCCGGCTTT
Source organism: uncultured Chloroflexia bacterium (assembly GCA_963752685.1). Taxonomy (GTDB): domain Bacteria; phylum Chloroflexota; class Anaerolineae; order Anaerolineales; family Anaerolineaceae; genus Anaerolinea. The sequence continues at coordinate 528,562 of CAVVZR010000005.1, forward strand.
AACCTGGTCGCCCTTTTTGACCATCACTTTATCCACCCGACCGCTGGATTTGAAGAACAGGTCTTCCTGGATAACCGGGACAACCCGGCCGGTGAATTCCAATTTGCGCTCCACCTGGCCGGATTGCACCGTGTAGGTGGGCTTGGTAGGGATCACCGGAGTGGGCAGCGGGGTGGGGGTGGGTTCTTCCTGGGCAGCCGGCGCAGCGCAGGCGCTCAGCAGCATCGACGCCACGGTAACCAGCATTGCCAGCCGCCCCGCAAGCGTCAGCCGACGCGCAGTGTGTGTATAGGGGACCATTTTCTCTCCGGGACTGTTAATTTGAAAAATCACAACATTGCTTCTAAGAAAGATTGACCAGCGCGATACTGGGCAGAATTTATATGTGTTTCATTATACCCTGACCTGCCGGACTCATATGGGACAAAAACCGGTCAGCCAGGGCAATCGCATCTACATTGCCAGATACAGTCTTCTCGGACTTTTTTAAAGTCCCCGCCCTCGAGGGCGGGGATTTAGGGGTGGGTGACAACTATTTTATAGACAAACTGTTTTGATGCGATTGCCCTAACCGGTCAGCCATGGAAACGTTTCCAATTAACCGCGGCTTCTCCCCCTGCCCCGACCCTCAGAGGAACAGCATCGGCAGATAGGCCGGTTCCTGGTCGAAGGGGGGCAGCTCGCCGCTGGCTACCTGGTAGAGCCGCGCGTGGCTGAGGCGCGCCGCCTGGGTCAGCGGGTCGTAGGGCCGGTTGCACACGTCCAAAAAGCCGATGTTGTAGTTCTCGCCGTCGAAGCGCCCCAGGGCCGATTGGTCGTAGAGGATAAAGTAGTGCACCCCCACGCACCAGGGCTGCGAGGCGGCGTCTTCGAGATACACGCGGTAGGCTTTGCCGCGCCCGGCCTGGTTGGGGACGTGCCCGATCCCGCTGGCCGGCAGCCCGGCGTCCAGCGCGCCAAAGTGCCACTCGCCGATCATGATCGGCAGGTTGAGCATCGCGCTGATGCGCTCCATCTCGTCGGCGGGCAGGCGTTTCTTGTAGCAGTTCATACTGAACACGTCAAAGTGGCGCATGCCGTCCAGCGCCCAGGCCGGCGGTACGGTGTAATAACGCACCCCCAGGTTGAGGTGGCTGTGATCCACCCGGCGGCAGGCCTCGCTCAGCCCGCCAAAAAAGCGCTCGACCATGATCGCGCTGAACTCATCCAGGTCGCGGCGGGCGCTCTCCGTCAAGGTCAGCGTCCAGCGTCCTTCGGCCAGCAGGTCGAAGCTCACCGGCAGCTCCCAGGCAGCCGCCAGGGCGGCGTCGTCCGCGTAGCGCTGTCGCAGGAAACCCGCCAGGGCGGTGCGTGAATGGCAGCCCAGGGTGTTGAATAGCATCCCCGCCGCCGGCGATTCGTCGGCAAAGCCCCACGAGGGTTCGTTCATCAAGAAATAGCCGATCAAGGCCGGGTCGTCTTTGCTGGTTTCGAGCTGGGCCGCGTAGGTCTCCAGCACATCCGCGAAATCGGGATGGAACACGTCCGGAAAATCGCGGTAGATGGCGGGCAGGCTGTCGTAGCTGGCGGCCAGCGGGCGCACGTAGGGCATGCCGGCCTGGCTGGCAATCTTCCAATCCGACCAGTTGCCCACCGTGTTGAACCCGGTGCGGCGCAGTTCGGCCAGGGCTATCTGCGCCCATTTGGCGTACCAATCCTTGGGGCCGAACGCGCGGATCAGGTTGGCCGCCAGGTAGTTGACCATCGGGGCGTCCTCGTGCCCGCTGTAGATCGCGGCGTATTCGCCCTGCGGATCGGGCCGCCAGCTCAAGGCCGGCTCCAGCCCGCCGACATTCGCTTCGCCGTCCACCCGCACGCAGTCGACTCCCGCCGACCAGAAGCGGTAGCCGTCGGGGTCCACCAGCCACCAGCGCGGGCCGTCGCGAAACACGCGGAAAAACCCGGTGGCGTCGCAGCGGCCAGACAGCCAGCCGCCCCAGCGCGAAAGACCTTCCGGCAGGCGCTGCTCGGGGGCGGCGGCCAGCTGCGCGTGCAGCCGGCTCGTCACCTGCTCGGGGTTGAGCGATTTTCCCTCCCAGGTGCGCAGCGTGTTCTGCCCCAGCTCGTCCAGCAGGGCGCCTTTGGGCAGCATTGGCCGGCTGAGCAGTTCGGGCTCGTGATCGGTGGCGGTCAGCGGCGAAAGCGAGAAGGCCACCGGGTGCAGGCCTTTGCGCATCAGGCTGAACCCCATGCGGTCTACCCGCGCCAGGTCGACCCGGTCGCCCCAGCACAGCGGCTTGAGCAGCGCGCCCTCGCGTTCGTAGCGCCAGCGGTTCTGGTTGACTGATTCCAGCGGCATGCGCAGGCGCGCCGAGCACTGGTTGAGCAGGCCAAAGGAATAACGAAAAGCGGGGCCATTCTCGCCTTCCTGCAGGGTCAGCACAAACACCGCCAGTTCATCCCCGTCCAGCAGCAGGTCGGTGGTCAGGTGGCTGAACGCGGCCAGCGTCCCGGCCGGAAAGTTGTAGAGCAGTCCGTCGTTTTCGTGCTCGGCCTGGAACCAGACCGTGTTGGGCACCAGCGGGTCGCGCTCCATCAGCACCATCGCGCCAACGAAATGATTGGGGAAAAAGGGTTGGTCCATGCAAACCTCGAGTGAACAAAATAAATACTGGCATTTCCGCGCCGGCGAGGGCTTGCCTTGTATCTGCCCGCGGCAGGTTAAGTTTTACATGCCAGCGGAGAAAAAGCAAGCGATAGAACGCCTTGAACAAGGTTGGCATTCCGAGCAGAAATACCGCCAGGCTGTTGCCCAACGCTCTCCATGTTCTCCTGGCTGCCCTTGTGAGGGGCCGCGGGGTAGAGGCCAGGGTGGTTGGTGTACTGTTCGAACCGCCTTGTTTGAACAACCTTACGATAACGTTAACATAAATAGCCTATTTTGATAAAATTAACCTATTGACATTTCGCGCTCAGCAGGTACAATAAGGCGAAGTTCAGGTTGCAAGAATACTTTTAACCATGCATATCAATTTCTCGCTGTTCATTCTGGTCCTTATTGCGGCTCTCGTAATTGAGAGCCTATTCCCTGTTCGGGTGGCCAGAAGAAGCGAAGTGAGCGAGTAATACCCCCAAAGGTATCAGCAAACAGAAGCGAAACCGCCCGAAAGGGCGGTTTTTTTATCATCAACCCAATGGAGTGCTCATGCGATCAGATAATGTTAAACGTGGAATCGAACATGCCCCCCACCGCGCCCTGCTCAAGGCCACCGGAGTGACCGATGCCGATATGGGCAAGCCCTTTATGGCGGTGGTCAATTCTTACGTGGATATTGTCCCGGGCCACGTGCACCTGCAGGAGTTTGGTAAACTGGTCAAAGCCGCCGTGCGCGCGGCAGGAGGGGTGCCTTTCGAGTTCAACACCATCGCCGTGGATGACGGCATCGCCATGGGCCACCCGGGAATGAAATATTCCCTGCCGTCACGCGAGCTGATCGCCGACTCGGTCGAAACCATGCTCGAAGCCCACCGCTTTGACGGCATGGTGTGTATCCCAAATTGCGACAAAATTGTGCCGGGTATGTTGATGGCAGCCATGCGAGTCAACATCCCGGCAATTTTTGTTTCTGGGGGGCCTATGCCCGCCGGCCGCACCCCGGAAGGCGACGTGATCGACCTCATCTCAGTGTTCGAGGGCGTGGGCGCTTTCCAGGCCGGCAAGATCGACGAACGCCGCTTGAAAGTGCTGGAAGATAACGCCTGCCCGGCCTGCGGTTCGTGCTCGGGGATGTTCACCGCCAATAGCATGAACTGCCTGATGGAAGCCCTCGGCCTGGCCCTGCCCTACAACGGCTCGGCCCTGGCGCGCACCCCCGAGCGGGAAGAGCTGGCCCGCCGCGCGGGTGGGCAAATCCTCACCCTGATCGAGCGCGACATCAAACCCCGCGACATCGTCACCATGGAAGCCCTCGACGATGCCTTCGCCCTGGATATGGCCATGGGCGGCTCGACCAACACCGTGCTCCACGCTCTGGCTATCGCTAACGAAGGCGGCATTCACTATTCGCTGGAGCGCATCAATGTCGTCTCCTCGCGCATCCCGCATCTGTGCAAGGTCAGCCCGGCGGGCAAATGGCACATGGAAGACGTGCACCGCGCCGGCGGCATCCCCGCCATCCTCAACGAAGTCCAGCGCGCCACCGGCGCCCTGCACCTGGAGCGCATCACGGTCACCGGCGGGGCGCTGGCCGAGGCAGTGGAGGCCGCCGAGATTAAAGACGAAGCGGTCATCCACCGCTATGAGGACGCCCATTCGGCCAGCGGCGGGCTGGCGGTGTTGTTTGGCAACCTGGCCCCGCGCGGGTCGGTGGTCAAGACCGGCGGGGTGGCGCCCGCCATGCGCAAATTCAGCGGCCCGGCGCGCATCTACGAATCGCAGGAAGACGCTCTCAAGGGCATTCTGGCGCGCGAAGTACAGCCCGGCGACGTGGTCGTCATCCGTTACGAAGGGCCGCGCGGCGGGCCGGGCATGCAGGAAATGCTCAGCCCCACCAGCGCGATCATGGGCATGGGTCTGGGTGAGCAGGTAGCCCTGATCACCGACGGCCGTTTTTCGGGCGGAACGCGCGGAGCGTGCATCGGGCACGTATCCCCTGAAGCTGCCGCCGGCGGCCCGATTGGGGCGCTGTGCCCTGGGGATATCATCGAGCATCGACCTGGAAGCGCGCACCCTCAACGTACGCCTGAGCGACGCCGAAATCCAGCAGCGCCTGGCCGCGCTGCCGCCCTTCCAATCCCGCTCGCAGAGCAAGTGGCTGCGCCGATACGCACACTTTGTCACCAGCGCCGACACCGGCGCCGTGTTGCAGAGCTGATCCACCTGGCGCTTGAGAAAGTCAGGCAAGCAAAATATCGTCCATGGAGGAGAAATAAAAATGAAACTTACGGGTGCTCAAATTTTATGGGAAACGCTGGTCCGTGAAGGGGTAGAAGTTGTCTTCGGTTATCCGGGCGGCGCCAACCTGCCCATTTACGATGCCATGCTGGATTACCCGGTGCATCACGTGCTCATCCGCCACGAGCAGGGCGCGGCTCACATGGCCGACGGCTTTGCGCGCGCCTGTGGCAAGGTGGGCGTGGCTATGGCCACCTCGGGCCCCGGCGCCACCAACCTGGTCACCGGCATCGCCACCGCCATGATGGACTCGTCGCCGACGGTCTTCATCACCGGCCAGGTCACCAGCAAATTCATCGGCTTCGACGCATTCCAGGAGACGGATGTGACCGGTATTACCCTGCCGATCACCAAGCACAACTACCTGGTGACCCGCACCGAAGATATCAGCGCGGTGCTGCGCGAGGCTTTTTATATCGCCCGTACCGGCCGTCCCGGCCCGGTGCTGGTGGATATCTCCAAGGATGCCCAACAGCGCAGCATCGGATTGGACCTACCAGGGCGGCCAGATCAAGATGCGCGGTTACCGCCCCGACCTGGGCCCCGTGCCGCGCCAGATCCAGCAGGCGGTGGAGATGATCGCCGCCGCCAAGCGCCCGGTGATCCTGGCCGGCCAGGGCGTGCTGCTGAGTGGGGCGATGAAGGAGGTCAGCGAGTTCGCCGAACGCGCCCAGGTGCCCATCGCCATGACCTTGCTGGGCATCGGCGGTTTCCCCGCCACCCACGAGCTCAACCTGGGGATGATGGGCATGCACGGCGAGGCCTTCGTCAACAATGCCATCCAGGAAGCCGATCTGCTGCTGGCCTTTGGCATGCGTTTCGACGACCGGGTGACCGGCAACGTGGCCACCTACGCGGTCAATGCGCGCAAGATCCACCTGGATATCGATGCGGCCGAGATCAACAAGAACATCAAAGTGGACCTCGGCCTGGTGGGCGATCTGCGCCAGACCCTGCTGCAAATCCTCGAATTCCTCGAGCCCCTGCGCCATGACGAGTGGCTGGCGCACATCAACGAGATGAAGGGCGACAGCGCGGTGCGCGACGTGCAGAACCTGCCCGCCGACGAGCATCTCTACGCCGCCCACGTGATCAACGATCTGTGGCGCGCCACCAAGGGCCAGGCGCTGATCACCACCGACGTGGGCCAGCACCAGATGTGGGCCGCCCAATACTTCAAGCACGACAGCCCCAACAAATGGATCACCTCGGGCGGCCTGGGTACCATGGGCTTCGGCCTGCCGGCCGCCATTGGCGCCAAGTTTGCCCAGCCGGATGCGGATGTGTGGGCGATTGTCGGCGACGGCGGCTTCCAGATGACCCAATGCGAGCTGTCCACCGCCGCCCAGGAAAACATCAAGGTTAACGTGGCCATCATCAACAACGGTTTTCTCGGCATGGTGCGCCAGTGGCAGGAATTCTTCTACGAGCGGCGTTACGCGGCCACCCCCATGCGCAGCCCCGATTTCGTCAAGCTGGCCGATGCCCACGGGCTCGCCGGTCTGCGCGTCACCAGCCGCGAAGGCGTGATGGCTGCCATTCAGCAGGCGCACGAAACCGAAGGCACGGTGGTCATCGATTTCCGCGTCGAGCAGGAAGACAGTGTTTACCCGATGGTGCCCACCGGCGCCGATTTACACAACATGATTCGCCGTCCCATGCCGAACCCGATCGCTGAGACGGGTCTGGATGAGAATTAGGAGAGCAGCATGTACCATACGATCGTCGCCTTAGTGGAAGATAAACCGGGTGTGCTCAACCGGGTGGCTTCATTGTTTCGCCGCCGCACCTACAATATTGAATCGCTGACCGTCGGGCATACCGAGCAAGCAGGTGTGTCGCGCATGACCATCGTCGTCGACAGCGACGACCTCAGCGTGGAGCGCCTGACCGCGTACCTGTACAAACTGGTCAACGTCATCCAGGTCGAAGACCTGACCGTCCTGCCCAAGGTGACCCGCGACCTGGCGATGATTAAGGTCAGCGCCACCCCGGAGAACCGCACCCACATCATGCAGACCGTGGACGTCTTCCGCGCCCGCATTGTGGACGTGACCAACGCTTCCTTCATTATCGAGATCACCGGTGATGAGGATAAGATCGAGGGCTTTGTCGACGTGCTGCGCCCGTTGGGCATCATTGAAATGGTGCGCACCGGGGTAGTGGCCATGGCGCGCGGCGGGGCTCCTCTCTACGTCAACGGCAACGGCAGCCTCAACAGCAACGGCAACGGGGTTCACGCCCAGTTATACGGCTAAGCCCGCCCGGGCTCATGGCATCGATTACCTGGCGGGCGCAAAGCCTGCTTGTAAAAACCAAAGGAGAACTTTGAAATCATGGCGAAGATGAATTTTGCAGGTACGGTCGAAGAAGTTGTCACCCGCGATGAATTCCCCCTGGAAAAAGCCAAGGCGGTATTGCAGGATGAAGTGGTGGCGGTGCTGGGTTACGGCGTGCAGGGCCCGGCCCAGGCGCTGAATATGCGCGAGAACGGGATCAACGTGATCGTGGGCGTCAATGAGGGTGGCCGTTCCTGGCAGAAGGCCCTCAAGGACGGCTGGGTGGCCGGCAAGGATCTCTTTACCCTTGAAGAGGCTGCCCGGCGCGGCACCGTGGTCCAATACCTGATCTCGGACGCCGGCCAGAAGTTGATGTGGGCCAAGATCAGCCCGTGCCTCAACCCCGGCGACGCGCTGTATTTCTCACACGGTTTTGCCGATCGTCTACAAGGAGCAGACCGGGGTGATCCCGCCCGAATTATGTGGATGTGATCCTGGTAGCGCCCAAGGGCTCCGGCACCAGCGTGCGCGCCAATTTCCTGGCTGGCAGCGGGATCAATCGCAGCTTCGCCGTCGTTGCAGGATTCCACCGGCCGGGCGCGCGAGCGCACCCTGGCCCTGGGCATCGCCATCGGCTCGGGCTACCTGTTTCCAACCACCTTCGAGCATGAGGTCTTCAGCGACCTGACCGGCGAGCGCGGCGTGCTGATGGGCGCCCTGGCGGGCATCATGGAAGCCCAGTACCAGGTGCTGCGCGAGCACGGCCACAGCCCCCAGCGAAGCCTTCAACGAGACCGTCGAAGAGCTGACCCAGAGCCTGATCCGCCTGGTGGCCAAGAACGGCATGGACTGGATGTACAGCCAACTGCTCGGCCACCGCCCAGCGCGGCGCGCTGGATTGGCGCCACGATTTCCGCGCGGCCACCCTGCCCGTGTTTGAGCGCCTCTACGAGAGCGTGGCCTCCGGCGAGCAGACCCGCATCGTTTTGGAAGTCAACAGCAAGCCCGATTACCAGGAAAAATTAACCGAAGAGCTGCGCCAGATGCGCGAATCGGAATTATGGCAGGCCGGCGCGAAAGTGCGCTCCCTGCGCCCGGAAAACTGGGGCAAAGAAAGCTGAAGCAACGATAACGGTATGGCTGGCGCGGCGAGCAGGGCTTGCCCGCCAGCCGCTAATCGCGGTATCCGCGTGGGAGGAAACCATGCAAACGAATTACATACGGATTTTTGATACCACCCTGCGCGACGGCGAGCAATCGCCGGGGGCCACCATGACCAGCGCGGAGAAGTTTGAAGTAGCCCGCGCCCTGGCGCGCCTGGGCGTAGATGTGATCGAGGCTGGTTTCCCGGCTGCCTCGCCCGATGATCTGGAAGCCGTGCGGCGCATCGCCGTCGAGGTGGGCAACGCCGACGACGGCAGCCCCACCCCGGTGATCTGCGGGCTGGCGCGCACCACGCGCAACGATATCGACAAGGCCTGGGAGGCCATCCAACCGGCGGCTCACCCGCGCATCCACACCTTCCTGGCCACCTCCGAAATCCACATGCAGCACAAGCTCAAAATGACCCGTGAGCAGGTGGTCGAGCGCGTGCGCGAGATGGTCACCTACGCGCGCAGCCTGTGCGAGGATGTCGAGTTCAGCCCGGAAGACGCCGGGCGCAGCGACCCCGTCTTCCTATATGAGGTGCTGGCCGTGGCGATCGAGTCCGGCGCCACCACCCTCAACATCCCCGATACCGTCGGGTACACTCTGCCGGACGAGTTCGGCAGGCTGATCGCCGGGATCATCGCCAACACCCCCGGGATCGAAAACTGCGTGGTTTCGGTGCACTGCCATGACGACCTGGGATTGGCCACCGCCAACACCCTGGCCGGGCTGGTAGCCGGCGCGCGCCAGGCTGAGGTGACGATCAACGGCATTGGCGAGCGGGCCGGCAACACCGCCCTCGAAGAAGTGGTCATGGCCCTGCAGACCCGCCGTCCCATCTACCAGTTGACTACCGGCATCGATGCCAGCCAGATCACCCGCATCAGCAAGCTGGTCAGCAATTACACCGGCATCTCCGTGCAGCCCAACAAGGCCATCGTCGGCGCCAACGCTTTCGCTCACGAAGCCGGCATCCACCAGGACGGGATGCTCAAGAACCAGCAAACCTACGAGATCATGCGCCCCGAATCGGTCGGCGCCGCGCAGACCAAGCTGGTGCTGGGCAAACACTCCGGGCGCCACGCGCTCAAGATGCGCCTGGCGACCCTGGGCTTTGACCTGGAAGAAGGCGAACTGGACCAGGTGTTTGTGCGCTTCAAGGCCCTGGCCGACCGCAAGAAGCTGATCACCGACGCCGACCTGGAAGCCCTGATCTCGGATGAGCTCTACCAGCCGCTCGAGCTGTTCTCGTTGGACGGGCTGCAGGTGGCCTGCGGGACGATGGGCATGCCCACCGCCACCGTGCGCCTGCGCGACCCGGCCGGTGAGATGCACACCTTCGCCGCAGTAGGCACCGGCCCGGTGGACGCGGTCTATAAGGCCATCGACGCGGTAGTAGCCGAACACGTCACCCTGCTGGAGTTTGTGGTGCACGCCGTCACCGAGGGCATCGACGCCCTGGGCGAGGTAACCGTACGCATCCAGAGCCAGAACGGCGTCCACAGCCTCGATGCGCAAAAAGAAGTCGACCAGCCGCGCACCTTTGGCGGTTACGGGGCCGACACGGATATTGTAGTGGCCAGCGCCAAGGCCTACCTGGCCGCGCTGAATAAATTACTGGTAGCCACCGGAAAATTTGGACCCGCTGAGAAAGCCTCGATGGAGTTTGTCAACCAGTAACCCGCAAGATCATAGAAGCCTGCCGCACAATAACCAAGGAGAAGAACCATGACCACCCAAAAGCAGAATGCCATTGACCCCATGCGCGAAGGACACCCCGAACCCTTCAGTGAACCGCGCACCATCCCCACCGGATGGGATGTAACCGGCTGGATCAACTCGCAGGACGATATGCCCGCTGAGATGAACGGCACCGCATTCAATCAGACCAACCCGACCTTCTCGACGCCTTATGACAAAACCGAAAACGCTGTTTGACAAAATTTGGGACCAGCATGTGGTGGTGGAGGAACCCGGCTCGCCGGCGGCCCTCTACATCGATCTGCACCTGGTCCATGAGGTTACCTCGCCGCAGGCATTCACCGGGCTGCGCGCCCGCGGGCTGAAAGTCCGCCGCCCCGAGCGCACCGTGGCCACCATGGATCACGGTGTGCCCACCCTGGCCGCGGCGGACGGCTCGGCCGAAGGGCGCATGGCCTTCGCCGATGAGATGAGCTTCAAGCAGATCCGCATGCTCGAGGAAAACTGCCGCGAGTTTGGCCTGCGCCTGATGGATTTGCGCAGCCCCAACCAGGGCATCGTCCACATCATCGGCCCCGAGCTCGGCCTGACCCAGCCGGGGATGACCATCGTGTGCGGCGACAGCCACACCGCCACCCACGGCGCCTTTGGCGCGCTGGCTTTTGGCATCGGCACCAGCGAGGTGGAGCACGTCCTCGCCACCCAGTGCCTGCTCCAGCGCCGCCCGCAGACCTGCGAGGTGCGCGTGGAAGGGCGCCTGGCCCCCGGCGTGGGCGCTAAAGACATCATCCTGGCCCTGATCGCCCAGATTGGCACGGCGGGCGGCACCGGCTACGTGCTGGAATATACCGGCGAGGCCATCCGCGCCCTGTCGATGGAAGAGCGCATGACCATCTGCAACATGTCCATCGAGGCCGGCGCGCGGGCGGGCATGATTGCCCCCGACGAAACCACCTACGCCTACCTGGCCGGGCGCGAGTACGCCCCGAAAGGCGCTGCCTGGGAAGATGCCCTGGCCGCCTGGAAGGCCTTGCCCAGCGACCCGGGCGCGGTGTACGACAAGACCGTCACCCTGAATGCCGCCGCGCTGGAGCCCATGCTGACTTTTGGCACCAACCCGGGCATGGGCATCCCCATCAGCGGCCAGGTGCCGCGCCCGGATGAGATGCTGGATGGCAGCCAGAAAGCCGCCCTCGAGAAGGCGCTGGCCTATATGGGCCTCACCCCCGGTTCTTCCCTGCTGGGCCACAAAGTCGACGTGGTCTTTATCGGTTCTTGCACCAACGGTCGCCTGTCAGACCTGCGCCTGGCGGCCGGGGTAATCCGCGGACGCAAGGTGGCCGAAGGGCTGCGCGTGTTGGTGGTGCCCGGCTCGCAGCAGGTGAAGCGCGCCGCCGAGGCCGAAGGACTGGACCGCGTGTTCAAAGAGGCCGGGGCCGAATGGCGCGAACCGGGCTGCTCGATGTGCATCGCCATGAACGGCGATCAGCTGCAGCCGGGCCAGTACGCGGTGAGCACCAGCAACCGCAACTTTGAAGGCCGCCAGGGCAAAGGTGGGCGCACCTTCCTGGCCAGCCCGCTGACCGCCGCCGCCACCGCCCTCACCGGGCAGGTGACCGACCCGCGGAATTATTCTTAAGCGTATCGCGGCAGCGAGAAAGAAGCCATGGACCCGATTAAAACTCTCAATTCGCGCGTTGTGGTTCTGCCGGTGGACAATATCGACACCGACCAGATCATCCCGGCGCGCTTTCTCAAGACCACCGATAAGACCGGGCTGGGCGCCAACCTGTTTGCCGATTGGCGCTACCTGCCCGATGGCTCGCCCAACCCCGAGTTTGTACTCAACCGCCCCGAAAACCAGGGCGCCCACGTGCTGCTGGCCGGCGACAACTTCGGCTGCGGTTCCTCCCGCGAGCACGCTCCCTGGGCGCTGGGCGGTTGGGGCATCCAGGCGGTCATTTCCACCACCTTCGCCGATATTTTCCGCAACAATTCGCTCAAGAATGGGCTGCTGCCGGTGATCGTCGCGGCGGACGTGCACCGCAAGCTGGTCGAAATGTTCAGCGCCGACCCGCGCCAGGAGTTGACCATCGACCTGGCCAACCAGATGTTGATCCTGCCGGACGAAGAGGAAGTGATCTTCCCCATCGACGCTTTCTCAAAGGCCTGCCTGCTTAATGGCGTGGATGAGCTGGGTTATCTCCTCGGCCTCGAGGAGCATATCCAGCGTTATGAAAGCAAAACGAATGCGTGAAACGCCGCCTGCATTTCCGCCGACATTGAGGTATGTATGATCGAAATTTATGACACCACCTTGCGGGACGGAACCCAGCGCACAGATATCTCGCTCTCTTTGAGCGACAAGCTGAACGTAGCCCGCCGGTTGGATGAGATGGGCGTGGCCTTTATCGAGGGCGGCTGGCCGGGCTCGAACCCCAAGGACGTCGAATTTTTCCACCGGGCTGCCAAAATGAAGTGGCGCAGCGCGAAAATCGTGGCCTTTGGCTCCACCTGCGCGGCTAACAAGGCCGCCGAAGACGACGCCAACGTCCAGGCGCTGATCAACGCCCATACCAGCCACTGCGCCGTGTTTGGCAAGAGCTCGCTGCTGCACGTCAACGAGGTGCTGCGCACCACCCCCGAAAACAACCTGCGCATGATCGAAAGAGTCTGGTCGAATATCTCGTCGGCCAGGGCCGCGCGGTGATCTACGACGCTGAGCACTTTTTCGACGGCTACAAAGAAGACAGCGAATATGCCCTCACCACCCTGCAGGCCGCCGCCCAGGGCGGGGCCGAAACCCTGGTGCTGTGCGATACCAACGGCGGGACGATGCCCTGGGAGGTGACCGAAATCGTGCGCACCGTGCGCGAGCGCTTCCCCAAGGCCAGGCTGGGCATTCACGCCCACAACGACAGTGAATGCGCGGTGGCCAATACCCTGGCGGCGGTGCGCGAAGGCTGCACCCAGGTGCAGGGCACGATCAACGGCTATGGCGAACGCTGCGGCAACGCCAACCTGTGCTCGATCATCCCCGATTTGCAGATCAAGCTGGGCCTGGAATCCCTGCCGCAGGACAGCCTGAAAAACCTGACCGAGCTGGCCCATTACGTCGCCGAGGTGGCCAACCTGGCCCCCGACGAGCACCTGGCCTATGTCGGCAAGGCGGCTTTTGCCCATAAAGGCGGCATCCACGTGGCTGCCATCCGCCGCTCGGTATCCTCTTACCAGCACATCGACCCGGCCCTGGTGGGCAACGAGATGCAGGTGGTGGTCTCCGAGCTCTCGGGGCGCGGCAACCTGCTCAGCAAGGCCGAAGAGTATGGTATGCAGCTCGACCAGGCCACCGACATCAGCGGGGTGCTCAGCGAGGTGAAAGAGCTCGAATCCAAGGGCTTCTCGTTTGAGGCCGCCGAAGCCTCGGTAATGCTGATGCTCAAACGCCAGCAGCAGGGCTATAAACCGCCCTTCGAGCTGCTCGACTTTACCGCCACCGTCGAACACCGCCAGGGGCGCGGTATTTTTGCCGAGGCTACCGTCAAGGTGTGCGTCAACGACGAGGTGATCCACACTGCTGCGGATGGCAACGGCCCGGTCAACGCCCTCGACTCGGCCCTGCGTAAAGCCCTCTTGCCCTTTTATCCCTCGATCGCCACCTTCCACCTGGAAGATTACAAGGTGCGCATCCTCAACGGCGATTCCGGCACCAGTTCGACCACCCGCGTGTTGATCGACACCCACAACGGCGCCGACACCTGGAGCACGGTAGGCGCCAGCGCCAATATCATCGAAGCCTCCTGGCGCGCCCTGGCCGATTCGATCGAATACGGGATTATCATCAGCCAGTAAGCGCCTTTCCGCGCTGCGCGCGTACATTTCGGAAATTTTCAAATCGGTCCATCCGCCATCTCCTTCTTCCTGCGTACCAGGGCGGGCGAGCTGCGGATGGGTCCCAAAGGATGGAGCATGCAAGCCAACATCGTACTGTTGCCCGGCGACGGGATTGGGCCCGAGGTGGTCGGCGCGGGGGTCGAAGTGCTGGAGGCCGTCGCCAAACACGGCGGGCACAGCTTTCACTACAGCACCCACTTGATCGGCGGCTGTTCGATCGACGCTCACGGCAGCGCCCTCACCGATGAAGCCCTGGCCGCCTGCCGGCAGGCCGACGCGGTGCTGCTGGGCGCGGTGGGCGGCCCCCAATGGGATAACCCCACCGCCGCGGTGCGCCCCGAGCAGGGTTTGCTCGGCCTGCGCAAAGGCCTGGGGGTCTTTGCCAATTTACGCCCGGTCAAAGTCCACCCCAAGTTGATCGCGGCATCTCCCCTGCGGCCCGAGAAGCTGGCCGGGGTGGACCTGCTGGTGGTGCGCGAGCTGACCGGCGGGCTGTATTTTGGCCAGCCCAAAGGCCGCTCGCAGGTGGACGGTCATACCCGCGCGGTGGATACCCTGGTCTACAACGATTTCGAGGTGGAGCGCATCGTCGACCTGGCCTTTCGCCTGGCCCAGGGACGGCGCAAAAAGCTCGCCTCGGTGGATAAAGCCAACGTGCTCGAGTCTTCGCGCCTGTGGCGCCAGGTGACCATGCAGGTGGCGGCGCGCTACCCCGACGTAGCCCTCGAGCACGTCCTGGTGGATACCGCCGCCATGCGCCTGGTGTCTAACCCGGCCGGTTTTGACGTGATCGTCACCGAGAATATGTTTGGCGATATCCTCACCGACGAGGCCGCCGTGCTGGTCGGCTCGATGGGCCTGCTGCCCTCGGCTTCCTTGGGCAGCGGCGGCCCCGGGCTCTACGAACCCATCCACGGGTCAGCCCCGGATATCGCCGGGCAGGGCGTGGCCAACCCCTGCGGCACCGTGCTCAGCGCGGCGCTGATGCTGCGCCACTCCTTTGGCCTGGAGAGCGAAGCCCGCGCGATGGAAGCCGCCGTGGAGCACGCCATCGACGGCGGCGCCCTCACCCGCGACCTGGGCGGCAGCCTGTCCACCGCCGAGATGACCGCCGCCATCCTGGCGCATCTGCCCGGCTGACCATGACCTCTTCCATGGGGTGAAGGGGTATGCGACCACACGCTTAGCGTGTGGTCGCATACCCCTTCAAATCTCTTGCCCCCGCCGGTTGGGGCGGGGGTCAGGGGGTGGGGTCGATTTTTAACAAGCCTGAGTACAGGGAAAAAGACCTGGATGGTCAAACAAAGTATGTCAAGTCATTATTTTGAGGAGAATCTTATGCCCAATGAAACCAATTTAATCTGGATGGACGGCGAGTTAGTGGAGGAATCCAAAGCCACCGTGCCTTTCTTAACCACCGCCCTGCACTACGGCCTGGGAGTTTTCGAAGGCATCCGCTGCTACAGCGCGGAGGGCGGGCCGGCGATTTTCCGCCTGCCCGAGCACATGCAGCGCCTGATCGAGTCGGCAAAAATCCTGGGCTTCCGCAGCCTGCCCTACACCGCCGAACAGCTCGGCCAGGCCTGCAAAGACGTGGTCAAGGCCAACGGCTTTACGGCCTGCTACATCCGCCCGTTGATCTATCACACCAGCGCCAAACGCAGCATGAACATCGACATGGGCGAAGCCAAAGTGGGCATCGCCGCCTGGGAATGGGGCGCTTACCTGGGCGATGAGGCCCTGGAAAACGGCGTGCGCATGCACGTTTCGTCCTATACCCGCCACCATCCCAACGTGATGATGACCAAGGCCAAGGTCACCGGCAATTACGCCAACAGCAGCCTGGCCAAGACCGAGTCGGTGCGCCTGGGCTTTGACGAGGCCATGATGCTCGACCCGCAGGGTTATGTGGCCGAATGCTCCGGCGAGAACCTGTTTATGGTGCGCAAGGGCGTTATCTACACCCCCGGCACCTGGACGGTGCTGGAAGGCATCACCCGCGAGGCGATCATGCTGCTGGCCGGCGACCTGGGCTACCAGGTGGTCGAGACCCAGATCAGCCGCGACCAGTTGTACATCGCCGACGAATGTTTTGTCTGCGGCACGGCGGCCGAGGTGGTGCCGGTGACCGAGATCGATTTCCGCACGATTGGCAGCGGCAAAATGGGCTCGGTGACGCGCGCTCTGCAAAAGGAGTTCTACGCGCTGGTCTATGGCAAGCACGCGCGTTCCGCCGCCTGGCTGCATTACGTCTAGCGGCCGGGGTTTATCCAGGCTTTTCGTTCATCCCACCCGCGCTGGGTGGGGTCGGGAGTGGGTTAGCACCCATATAAACCTATGCGTATTGCATTCCAGGGCGAACACGGGGCCTATTCCGAGGCCGGGCTGTACGAACATTTTGGCGCACAGGTGGAGTCGCTGCCATGCGAGTCGTTTGACGGGGTCTTTGCTGCCGTGAGCGGCGGCGCGGCCGAGATGGGCTTTATCCCCATTGAGAACTCGCTGGCCGGCAGCATCCACCGCAACTATGACCTGCTGCTGCAGAACCAGTTGGTGGTGGTGGGCGAGCACAACCTGCGCGTCTCGCACTGCCTGATCGGCCTGCCCGGCGCGCGCAAGGAGAACATCCATACCGTGATCAGCCACCCGCAGGCCCTGGCGCAGTGCGACGCCTATCTCAAGCGCCTGGGGGTCAAGATCGAGGCGGTCTACGACACCGCCGGCAGCGTCAAGCTGGCCCGCGAAGGCGGCGACCCGGGGGTGGCGGCCATCGCCGCGCGCCGCGCCGCCGACCTCTACGCTATGCAGGTGCTGGAAGAGGCCATCGAGGATAACCCGGCCAACTTCACCCGCTTTCTGGTCATCGCCCAGGCCCCGGCCGATCCCGGCGGCGACGCCAAAACCTCCATCGTTTTCTCGCTGGATAACCGCCCCGGCGTGCTCTACAAAGCCATGAGCGTCTTTGCCCTGCGGGATATCGACCTGACCAAGATCGAGTCGCGCCCGCTGGCGGGCAAACCCTGGGAATACTTCTTCTACATCGACCTGGCCGGCTCCACCCAGGAAACGCGGGTCAAGAATGCCCTCGCCAACCTGTCCGAGTTCGCCACCTTCCTGCGCATCCTGGGCTCGTACCCCAGGTTCAGGGGATAGGCGGCGCTGGATAGCAATTCTTCGTGGGGCGGGTTTCAAACCCGCCCCTTCGCAAAGGCGCAGATAAGCTTGGGATGGGATGAGCCTCAGCCCACTCCTTCCCCGTACTCGTCTGCATCCCATTTTCTTTTCCGTCCGCGCAAACCCGGTTGCCCTTATTGTGCCGCCTCTGCCTGCCCCGGCCGGTAGCCAATCTGCCCGCGGGTCAGGACGATGATCAGCACGGCCAGCACGACCACCCCGATCAGGAAGGGCAGGTCCGAGCTGGTCATGATCGGCGCAGAAAAGAGGGGCTGCGCCGCGCCTCCAAAGGTGTTAAAGCTGGCGTGCAGCAGCAAAGCCATCCAAATGCTGCCGCCGGTGTGGTTGAAGACCCATGAAAAGACAAAGGTGAGCCCCATCACCATCCCGAAGAAGATCGGGAGCCGGGTGTACAGAGGGGATAAACCCGCGCCAGGTCCCCCGCCCTGGGCCGAGGTTAAAGAGTCCGGCAGGTGCCAGAGCGTCCACATCACCCCCAGCAGCAGGTTAGCCCGCAGTGCGCCGTAGCGCGTCTGCATGCGCGGCAGGGCGAAACCGCGCCAGCCAGGTTCCTCGCCCAGCGCCCCGCCGCCAAAGAAGATCAAGACGAAGGTGATCAGGTAATTCACCCCGAAGAATGCGGGTTTCAGACCCTGGAAGCTCGCCGCCACCCCCGGCAGCGCCAGCGCCCCCAGCAGCATCACCGCCGGAATGCCCAGCAGGACGATAAGATACCACTGCCATCCCACCCGGCGCAGGAAGAAGCGCTGTCTGAACACCTGCAGCCCGGCTTTGCCATCCATCATGCGGATCATGATATAAGCCGCCGCGGCCGGCCCAAAGGATTTGATCGTAAAGAAAAAGAAGAATACCGCATAAGGCAGCGATCTCCACTCGGCCAGCACGACGGGGATCGACAGGATCCAGGAGATCGCGTAGGCCAGCACAAAGAAAGAGACCAGGGGGTGCCGGCGCATCATCTGCGTCAGGCCGCTGCCCGCGATGTTCGATTCAGTGATTGTTTTTGTTGTGTCCATTTGCCAACCTTTTTTAAACTGATTGAACTGCCAGGAATACTCGCTGGATAGAGCTGCCGCAAGCCGCGATAGGAGGATGCACGGGCTGTGGCAGCCTGAAATACCCAACCGCCCCTCGAACGTTCACTGGCTGTGGAGACCTTTTACCAATATTTTATTGATACGGATAATGAGAACGGCCCTGCCCATTTTTGACCCAGGCCAGGGTCATAGCCATCATCATACACAGAATCTGCCGCGGCGGCAACCCAAAATTACCTCACTTCTTCGCGCCTGAAAATGAAACGTTCTCCATTTGTTCTCGATGTTATAATTTTTCCATGCAATACGAAAATATTCACAACCTGCAAGTACCCAAGATCGGCTTCGGAACCTGGACGATTGGCGGGCAGGGCCAGGCTGATCCGTCCCTGGACGAAAAGTCGCATCGGGCGCTGCGCTCGGCGCTGGAACTGGGCTACACCCATTTCGACACCGCCGAGAACTATGCGGCGGGGCACTCCGAGGAACTGCTCGGCCAGGCCATTCGCGAAATGGGCATGGCGAGGGAAGGTCTCTTTATCACCTCCAAGGTCGCACCCGATCACCTGCGCTACGAAGATGTGCTGCGCTGCTGCGCGGACAGCCTGCGCCGGTTGGGGATGGATTACCTGGATTTGTACCTGATCCACTGGCCCCAGGTCGGCATGAACCTGGCCGAGACCTTCCGGGCGCTCAACCAACTGGTGCGCGAGGGCAAGGTGCGCTGCCTGGGGGTGAGTAATTTCAACTTGAAACTGCTCCAACAGGCCGCCGCTCTCTCGGAGACCCCCCTGCTGACCAACCAGGTTCCCTACAGCCTCCCCGACTGGGAATATGTCAAGAACGGTGTGCTGGAACACTGCCGGCAAAACGATATCTTGCTGACGGCCTACTCCCCGGTCAAACATCGCTTTACCCGCGGCAATGCGGGGTTAAAAGCCCTGGCCCAGGCGCGCGGCGTGACCACCCATCAAATTGCGCTGGCCTGGCTGGCCAACCAGCCCAGGGTGATCACCATCCCCATGTCGTTCGATCCGCAGCACCAGGCAGAGAACCTGGCGGCGGCAGATTTACAGTTGAGCGCCGAGGAGATGGACCAGCTAAACCGCATGGCTGCGTAAAGGGCTGTCCGCCGCGGCGTTTGCCACGTGGAGAAAATCGCAGATGCGTCCGTGACGCACCATCTATGGATGGATTCTTGCAGAGGCGGGTTTGAAATCCGCCCCTACGTTGAAAATTCGAATTTAACCTAATTCCGTCCGAATTTGCTCCTTGACACCCACCCTAAAACCTGCTATAAATTGGCCAACAATTGAATGGTTAAAGGCTGAGAAGAGAAAGAGTACGCGCTGGACTGGCGGTCCAGAGAGCAGTTGGATGGTGAAAAAACTGCCCGTGCGCCGGCGCCGAATGGTTCTCAGAGCTGCAGGGTGAAAGGCGATGCCGAGTATCCCCCGCCGGAACTGCCACCGTTATCAGGGCAAAGGGTATAACCGGGACTTCGCCGGCGTACCCGCAGAGTGAGGCTGGCCTTCATCCACCGTCGTCATCGCGACGGTTTTTTGTTCGCCAGGGCAGCCTCGAAAATGGGTGGCACCACGGGAAACCTCTCTCGTCCCAACGACGGAGAGGTTTTGTCTTTTAACCAGGAACCAGCGCGCGCGAAGCGCGAAAAGGAGCCGTGATGATCGCCCAAACCATGCGCAGTGTACATTTCGACAGCCGGCCCGCCGTCAAACCGGTGGTGCGTGAACTGCCCGCCGACCTGGAGACGCCCGTTTCCACCTACCTCAAACTGGCCGGCGGCGAGACGGGGCCGTCCTTCTTGCTCGAGTCGGTCAGCGGCGGCGAGCAGGTGGCCCGCTACTCGTTTATCGGGGTCAATCCCGGGCGCGCTTTCGTGCTGCGCGGGCAGACCGTGGAAACTCACACCGCCTCCGCGGCTGGCCCTGGCTCTGCAGGGGTCGAGACGCGCACCGTCGCCGACCCGTTGGACGCGCTGCAGGCCGAGCTGGCCCGCCGCCCGGTGCAAACCCTGCCGGGGCTGCCGCGCTTTGCCGGCGGCCTGGCCGGCTACCTCAGCTACGAGATGATGCGCTTTTTCGAGCCCAGCGTGGCCCTGCGCCCGCATGCCGACCTGCCGGACGCCATTTTCCTGCTGGCCGACACCCTGGTGGCCTTCGATCACGCCTTTGGCCGCCTGCTGCTGATCGCCAACCCCGACCCCGACCTGGACGAGCAGGCCGGGCGCGCGGCCGCCGAAGCCCAGCTCGACGCGCTCCAGGCGCGCCTGGCCGGCCCGCTGCCCGCCGCCGCGCAGCGGCTGCCCGCCGGCGCTCCGCCCTCCGCCGCGATGCAGGCCAACCTCACCCGCGAGCAGTACACCCAGGCCGTTCTGGCCGCCAAGGAGCACATCGCCGCCGGGGATATCTTCCAGGTGGTGCTCTCGCAGCGCCTCAGCCGCACCACCAGCGCCGCGCCGTTTGACATCTACCGCGCCCTGCGCCGCCTCAACCCCTCGCCCTACATGTTCTTCTTCGATTTCGCCGACCTGGCCGGCGGCGAACCCCTGCGCCTGATCGGCGCCTCCCCCGAGATGCACGTGCGTCTCGAAGGCCGCACGGCGGTCATCCGCCCGATCGCCGGCACCCGTCCGCGCGGCAAAAATCCGGCGGAAGATGCCGCCCTGGAGACCGAACTGCTCGCCGACCCCAAGGAACGCGCCGAGCACGTCATGCTGGTCGACCTGGCGCGCAACGACCTGGGCCGTGTGTGCGAGTACGGCACGGTGCGCGTCCCCGAGCTGATGGGCGTCGAGCGCTACTCGCACGTCATGCACATCGTTTCGCAGGTCGAAGGCCACCTGCGCCCCGAGTTTGACGCCTTCCACCTGATGCGCGCCACCTTCCCGGCCGGCACGTTGAGCGGCGCGCCCAAGATCCGCGCCATGCAGATCATCGACGAGCTGGAAGGCCAGCCGCGCGGTCCCTATGGCGGGGCGGTGGGCTACTTCGCCGCCGACGGTTCGATGGATACCTGCATCGCCATCCGCACCCTGGCCATGCGCGGCAGTGAGATCAGCGTGCAGGCCGGGGCGGGCATCGTGGCCGATTCTGACCCGGAACTGGAATACCAGGAGACGCTCAACAAAGCCCGCGCCGTGGCGATGGCGGTTGAAATGGCCGAAAAGGCCTGACCAGGTTTACACAAGAGAGGTTACCATGCTCGCGATTATTGACAACTACGATTCTTTCACTTACAACCTGGCCCAGCTCCTGGGTGAATTGGGGCAGGAAGTGCGCGTCTTCCGCAACGATGAGATCAGCGTCGAAGAGCTGGAAGCGCTCAACCCCAGCCACATCGTCATTTCTCCCGGCCCCGGCGACCCGAGCGAAGCCGGCATCTCTAACGAGGTGATCCGCCGGCTGGGGCCGGGCACGCCGCTGCTGGGCGTGTGCCTGGGCCACCAGTGCATCGGGGCGGCTTTTGGCGGGCAGGTGGTGCGCGCTCCGCACCTGATGCACGGCAAGACCTCGCCCATCTATCACTACGGCGAGGATGTCTTCGCCGGACTGCCCAGCCCGTTCGAGGCCACCCGCTACCATTCGCTGGTGGTATCCGAACCGCTGCCCGAAGTGCTCAAACCCACCGCATTTACCACCACGGTGAGTTGATGGGCCTGCGCCACAAACAATACCCGGTCTATGGGGTCCAGTTCCACCCGGAATCGATCCTCACCGCCGCCGGAAGAAAGCTGCTGAAGAATTTTACAGAGATTACGCTCTGAGGATTGGAGGTTGCCATGTTGAAACCTTATATTAACAAAGTGATCAATCGCCGCGATCTGACCGCCGACGAGGCCCAGGAGGCGATGACGATTATTATGACCGGTCAGGCCACCCCGGCCCAGATCGGCGGGTACCTGGTGGCGCTGCGCATGAAGGGTGAGACGGTCGACGAAATCACCGGTTCGGCGCGCGCCATGCGCGCCCAGTCCAGCAAGGTGCCCTATCACGTCAACGGCAGCCCGCTGGTGGATACCGCCGGCACGGGCGGCGACGGCGCCCACACCTTCAACATTTCCACCGCGGCGGCCTTCGTCATTGCCGGGGCGGGCCGCAAAGTGGCCAAACACGGCAACCGCGCGGCTTCCTCCAAGTGCGGCAGCGCCGACGTGCTCGCCGCGCTGGGCGTGAATATCGACCTTACCCCCGAGCAGGTGGCGGAATGCATCGAGCACGTCGGCATCGGCTTTATGTTTGCGCCGCGCTTCCACCCGGCGATGAAATACGCCATTGGCCCGCGCGGCGAGTTGGGCCAGCGCACCATCTTCAACCTGCTCGGCCCGCTGACCAACCCGGCCGGGGCCACCCACCAGGTGATCGGCGTGTATGCCGCCTCCCTCACCCAACCGCTGGCCGAAGTGCTGGGCGAGCTGGGCGGTAAGGCTGCCTTCGTCGTCCACGGGTACGGCGGGCTGGACGAGCTGACCACCGACGGGCCCAGCCGGGTGAGCCACCTCCACGATGGGAAGGTGGAGACCTTTGAGCTGGATGCCCTCAGCCTGGGGCTGCGCGCCAGCCAGCCGGACGACCTGCGCGGCGGCGACCCGCCGCTGAATGCCGCCATGCTGCGCGCGCTGCTTTCCGGCGAGGATACCAGCCCGCGCCGGGATGTGCTCTTGCTCAACGGCGCGGCCGGGTTGGCCGCGGCCGGCGGGGACTTCCCCTTGGCCCTGGCGGAAGCCGAGCGCTCGCTTTCCAGCGGAGCCGCCCTGGCCAAACTGGACGCCCTGGTTGAGTTCAGCCGGAAATTTGCTCAATGAGCCACCTGGACGAGATCATCGCTCACAAGCGCGTGGAGTTGGCCGCCCGCATGGCCGCCCTGCCCCTGGCGCAGGTGCGCGCCGAGGCCGAACAGACCCCCCTGCCTCCCGACTTTCTCACGGCGGTGCGCTGCCCGCCCGGCGGGCGCCCACGGCTGATCGCCGAGGTCAAGTGCGCTTCGCCTTCGCGCGGGCTGCTGGTGGCCGATTTCGACCCGCTGCGCCTGGCGCGCACTTACCGCGAGAACGGCGCGGCGGCGATCAGCGTGCTCACCGACGAGCGCTTCTTTCGCGGCAGCCTGGAGCACCTCCGCCAGGTATCCGCCCTGCGCCCGGGCCTGCCCACCCTGCGCAAGGACTTTATCCTCGAGGAATATCAGCTTTACGAGGCGCGCGCCGCCGGCGCCAGCGCCGCCCTGCTGATTGCCGCCTGCCTGGATGCCCCGCGCCTGCGCGCGCTGCGCCTGCTGGCCGAAGCATTGGGCCTGACCGCCCTGGTGGAGGCGCACAACCAGCCCGAACTGGAAACCGCCCTGGCCGGCGGGGCGCGCCTGGTAGGGATCAACAACCGCGACCTGCATACCTTTGTCACCCGCCTGGAGACCACCCTCACCCTGCGCGGGTTGGTTCCTGCCGGCGTGGCGGTGGTCGCGGAGAGCGGCATCCACAGCCGCGCCGACGTGGACCGCCTGGCCCAGGCCGGGGTGGACGCGGTACTGGTGGGTGAGGCGCTGGTGACCGCGCCGGATGTGGCCGGGATGGTGCGAGAACTGGCATGAAGATCAAAATCTGCGGGATCACCAGCCTGACCGATGCGCGCGCCGCCCTGGATGCGGGCGCGGATATGCTCGGTTTTAATTTCTTTATAGGCAGCCCGCGGTTTATTACCCCCGACAACTGCGCGCGCATCACCGCCGCCTTGAGCGGGTCGGGCGCGGCGCTGGTGGGCGTTTATGTCAATGCCTCGGTGGAAGAGGTCAGCGCCATCCAGCGCGGCTGCGGCCTGCACCTGGCCCAGCTCTCCGGGGATGAAACCCCCGAGGCGGTGACCATGCTGGGCATGCTGGGTGTGCGCGTGGTCAAAGCCCTGCGCCCGGCCAACCCCGCCGCGCTGGAGGTCGACCTGGCGCGCTATATGCCGCCCAGCCAAACCCCCGCCTGGCTGGTGGACGCCTACCGCCCGGGTGAATATGGCGGCACCGGCCAGACCGCCGATTGGAGCCTGGCCGCCGGGCTGGCCGCGCGCGCGCCGATCCTTCTGGCGGGCGGGCTGCGCCCCGAGAATGTGGCCGCGGCCGTGCGCCAGGTGCGTCCCTGGGGCCTGGATGTGGCCTCGGGGGTCGAATCGGCCCCAGGCAAGAAAGATGCGCAGCGCATGGCGGATTTTATCCAGGCCGCGCGATCCGCGCAAAGCGAGTGAGGAGAAGCATATGGCAATCATCGAACCCCAAACCAGCCAACCCGCGGCCGCTCCCATGGCGGCCAAGTTTGGCCCCTACGGCGGGCAGTTTGTCCCCGAAGTGCTCATGCCGGCCGTCATCGAGCTGGAGCACGCCTACCGTGAGGCGCAGCTAGACCGCGCTTTTCAGGACGAATACGCCCGCCTGCTGCGGGATTACGTCGGGCGGCCCACCCCGCTCAGCTACGCCGCGCGCCTGAGCGACGAACTGGGCGGCGCGCGGATTTACCTCAAACGCGAAGACCTGGCCCACACCGGCGCGCACAAGATCAACAACGCCCTGGGGCAGGCCCTGCTGGCCCAACGTATGGGCAAACGCCGCCTGGTGGCCGAGACCGGCGCCGGGCAGCACGGGGTGGCCAGCGCCACCGCCGCCGCCTTGCTGGGGCTGGAGTGTATCGTCTACATGGGCACGGTGGACATCGCCCGCCAGCAGCCCAACGTGCAGCGCATGCGCCTGCTGGGGGCCGAGGTTCGCCCGGTGGAGAGCGGCAGCCGCACCTTGAAGGACGCGGTCAACGAGGCCATCCGCGATTGGGTCTCGCACGTGGCCGACACCCACTACCTGCTCGGTTCGGCCCTCGGCCCGCACCCCTACCCGACCATCGTGCGCGATTTCCAGGCGGTGATCGGCCGCGAGGCGCGCGAGCAGATCCTGGCGCAGGCCGGGCGCTTGCCCGACGAGTGCATCGCCTGCGTGGGCGGCGGGTCGAACGCCATCGGGCTGTTCCATGCCTTCCGCGCCGACCCGGAGGTGCGCCTGGTGGGGGTGGAAGCCGGCGGCGACGGCCTGGAGACCGGGCGTCACGCGGCGCGCTTCAGCGACCCGCGCATGGGCCGCCCGGGCGTCCTCCACGGCACCTTTACCTACCTGCTCCAGGATGACGACGGCCAGGTGGCCGAGACCCACTCCATCTCGGCCGGGCTGGATTACCCTGCCGTCGGCCCGGAGCACGCCTACCTGCACGACAGCGGGCGGGCCGAATACACCTCCGCCGATGACCGCCAGGCGCTGGCCGCTTTCCAACGCCTCGCGCGCATGGAGGGCATTCTGGCGGCGCTCGAATCGTCGCATGCCGTGGCGGAGGCCATCCGCCGCGCGCCGGGCCTGCCCCAAGACAGCATCCTGCTGGTCAACCTCTCCGGGCGGGGCGATAAAGACCTGGAAACGATTATCAAAGCGCTGGGCATGGGCCCCCGCGATTGAGGTGAGCATGGAAAAAACAACGTCATTTGCATCCGCGGCGGGATCCGCCCAGCGCGTCAGTGGTCTCGAGCACATCCAGGCCGCTTTTCAGGCGGCCCGGGCCGAGGGGCGCGCCGCGCTGATGCCTTATTTCACCCTGGGCTACCCCGATGCGCCCACCTCCCTCGAGGTGATTGTCGCCATCGCCGCCAACGGGGCCGACCTGATCGAGCTGGGCGTGCCCTTCTCGGACCCCCTGGCCGACGGCCCGACCGTCCAGCACTCCACCCAGGCGGCCCTGGAAGCCGGGATGACGGTGCGCGGCTGCCTGGAGCTGGTGGTGAAGCTGCGCGAGCGCGGGGTCAGCCAGCCCCTGCTGATGATGGGCTACACCAACCCGCTGCTGGCCTACGGTGTGGAGCGCTACGCGGCCCATTTTGCCCAGGCCGGCGCGGATGGACTGATCATTCCCGACCTGCCCCTGGAAGAGGCCGCCCGGGAAAGCCCTGCCCCGGGCGGCGTCGAGGCGGCCTGCCGCGCCCACGGCCTGGCCCTGGTGCAGATGCTTTCGCCCGCCTCGCCCCCCGAACGGGTGCGCCGCGCCGCCGAGCGGAGCAGCGGTTTTCTCTACCTGGCCTCGCTCACCGGGGTGACCGGCGCGCGCAGCGAGCTGCCCGCCGGGCTGGCCGAGTTTGTGGCCCGTGTCCGTGCCGCCGCGCACACGCCCCTGGCGGTGGGTTTTGGCATCTCCACCCCCGAGCAGGCCCGCCAGGTGGGCGGGCTGGCGGACGGCGTGATCGTGGGCTCGGCCCTGGTCGACGCGGTTGGCGGCGCCGAACGGCCGGTAGAGACCGCGGCTGCTTTCGTCGCTGCGCTGCGCAAGGGCCTGGAGCATGCTGCCTGATCCCCGCCGGCGTGAAGTCGGAAGAACTCATCCTCCTTGCCCCCTCCTCGGGAAGGGGGAAGAAAAATATTTAAGGGTGTTGCAGGCGCTTAGCGCCTGCAACACCCTCAAACTCCCCATTTTACCCGCCCCAAGATTGGGGCGGGATGGAGTTGAATATGCAATTGCGAAGGCGAAAGCAATTGCATTTGGCATTTCCCCATTTTCCTACTTGACTTTCACCTGCTTCCGCGCTAAACTCACTCGTAATCATGAGTTGTCTTGTCTCCTTTACCCGCTATTATTATTTTTACGGCAAACCGAAACTGGCTGCCGCCGGCGGCGCTTAAACGAGCGAGAAGATCGACCCCTCAAACGTAACTGCGATGCCAACGGCATCGCAGTTTTTGTTTTTCAGGAGGAAACGGTTATGAGTATGCGTGGAATTCGCGGCGCAACGGTGGCCCAGCAAAATGAGCCCGAGGCTATCCTCGCGGCCACCCGCGAGCTGCTCAGCGCGATCATTGCGGCCAACCCTGGCCTGGACAGCGGCGACGTGGCCAGTGTCTTTTTCACCGTGACCGACGATTTGACCGCCATTCACCCCGCCCTGGGCGCGCGCCAGTTGGGCTGGACCGACGTGCCCCTGATGTGCGCCCGCGAGATCCCCGTGCCCGGCTCGCTGCCGCGCTGCATCCGCGTGCTGGTGCATTGGAACACCGATCTGCCCCAAAGCGCGGTGCACCCCGTCTACCTGGGCGAAGCCGCCGTGCTGCGCCCCGATTTGACTGCTATGCGTTCGAACGATTGAACGCCGTCTTATCCGTACTATTGATCCAGCGAAAGAGGAAAATCCTATGATGATTATTATGCGAGCTGACGCGACCCAGGAAGAAATCAGCATCGTGGTTGCCCGGGTAGAAACCGCCGGGCTGCGCGCGCATCTCTCGCGCGGTGAAGAACGCACCATCATCGGCGCGATTGGCGACGGCCGCCCGGTCAACCGCGACCAGTTCCTCGTGCTCAACGGCGTGGACCGCATCGTGCCCATTTCGCGCCCCTACAAGATCGCCTCGCGCGAGTTCAGCCCCCACAATACCGTCTTCCCCCTGGATGGCGTCGAGATAGGCGGCAACGGTATTATCATCATCGCCGGGCCGTGCGCGGTGGAAAGCCGCGAGCAGCTCCTCGAGGTGGCCCACGCGGTCAAAGAAGCCGGGGCGCACGCCCTGCGCGGTGGCGCCTACAAACCGCGCACCTCGCCCTACACCTTCCAGGGCCTGGGTGAAGACGGCCTGAAAATCTTGGCCGAAGCCCGCGAGCAGACTGGCCTGCCGGTGGTCACCGAGGTGATGTCTCCCGAGCTGGTGCCCATGGTCTCTTCCTATGCCGATGTGCTCCAGATTGGCGCGCGCAACATGCAGAACTACGCCTTGCTGCACGCCGCCGGTGAGAGCATGCGCCCGGTGATGGTCAAGCGCGGGATGAGCGCCACGGTCGAAGAACTGCTCATGGCGGCCGAATACGTGCTCTCGCACGGCAATCGCCGGGTGATCCTCTGCGAGCGCGGCATTCGCACCTTCGAGACCTCCACCCGCAACACCACCGATATCAACGCCGTGCCGGTGCTCAAGGCCCTCAGCCACCTGCCGGTGATCCTCGACCCCAGCCACAGCACCGGCAAGTGGGAGTATGTCACCGCGGTGGCGCGCGCGGCGATTGCCGCCGGGGCCGACGGGCTGATCGTGGAGGTGCACCAGCACCCCGACGAGGCCCTTTCGGACGGCGGGCAGAGCCTCAAGCCCGAACGCTTCGCCGAGATGGTCCACCAGGTGCGCGCCATTGCCGAGGCGATTGGCCGCGAGGTGGCTGTTTCGAAGCATGCCCAACCTGCCAAAATGGGGGCAGCATGAACAGTGACGGAGAGCCTGGCTTTTTCAGCGGGTCGCGGGTAGCGATCCTCGGCCTGGGGTTGATGGGCGGTTCGCTGGCCCTGGCCCTGCGCGGCAAGGTGGCCGAACTGATCGGCATCGACCCAGACCCCGCCACCCTCGCCCTGGCCCGCGAATGGCAGCTGGCCGACCGCCTGGCCGCCGCCCCCGAGGGCCTGCTGGCGGATGCGGATGTGGTCATCCTGGCGGCCCCCGTTGGCGCGATCCTCAGCCTGATCGCGGCGCTGCCCGGGCTGCACCCTGGCTCTCCCCTGGTGATGGATTTGGGCTCCACCAAGAAAGAGATCGTGGAGCAAATGGCGCGCCTGCCGGCGCGCTTCGACGCGCTCGGCGGGCACCCTATGTGCGGCAAAGAGCATTCCTCGCTCTCCCAGGCCGAGGCGGGCCTCTACCGCGGCGCGCCCTTTGCCCTCGTGCCGCTGCCCCGCACCACCCCGCGCGCGCGCGGCACGGTCCTCGCCCTGGTGGAGGCCATTGGCGCTTGCCCGCTCTGGCTGGATGAGCTGGAACACGACCGCTGGGTGGCGGCCACCAGCCACCTGCCCTACCTGCTCTCCAGCGCGCTGGCGGCCAGCACCCCGCCCGAGGCCGGCCCCATGATCGGGCCGGGCTACCGCAGCACCACCCGCCTGGCGGCCCAGCCGCCCGCGTTGATGATGGATATCCTCGCCACCAACCGCGCCAACGTGCTGGGGGCTTTGCGCCGGCTGCACACCCGCCTCGATCTGCTCGAGCAGCTGCTCGCCGCCGAAGATTACCCCGCCCTCGAACGCCTGCTGCAAGAAGGCGCGGCTCGCCGCGAAAAAATGATGGCCGCCCGGCCCGGAGAAACCCTATGATCCTGACCGTTACCCCCGGTGGTCCGCTGCGCGGCAGCGTGACCGCCCCCGGGGATAAATCTCTCTCGCACCGCTCTGCCCTGTTCGCCGCCCTGGCCGAAGGCGAAAGCTGCATCGAAAACTTCCTTGTCTCGGGGGTCACCGCCGCCATGCTGCGTTCGCTGACCGCCCTGGGGGTCGATTGGCAGCTGCAGGGCGAAACCCTGCGGGTTACCGGCCGCGGGCTGGCCGGGCTGCGTGCGCCGGATGCGCCCCTGGATTGCGGCAACTCGGCCACCACCCTGCGCATGCTGGCCGGGGCGGTGGCCGCCGCCGGCATCCCCGCCGTGCTGGATGGCAGCCCCGGTCTGCGCCGCCGCCCAATGGAGCGCATCGCCGAACCGCTGCGCCGCATGGGGGTGGACATTCAAACGGCCGAAGGCGGCGGCGCCCCCCTGCGCCTGGGCGCCCGTCCCGCCGGGCAAAAGCTGCGTGCCCTTGACTACACCCTGCCGGTGGCCAGCGCCCAGGTTAAGACCTGCCTGCTGCTGGCTGCCCTGGCCGCCGGCGGCCCCAGCACCCTGGTCGAGCCGTCCCTCTCGCGTGACCATACCGAACGCATGCTGCGCGGCATGGGCGTGACCGTGGAAAGCCGCGCCCAGCCGGGCGGCGGCTATGCCGTCAGCCTCACCCCGCCCCAGGGCGTTTTATCTCCGCTCAGCGGGGCCCTGCCCGGCGATTTCTCGGCGGCGGCCTTCCTCATCGCCGCCGGGGTGATCGTCCCCAACTCTCGTCTGCGCCTCTTGGGGGTGGGCCTCAACCCCACCCGCACCGGCCTGCTCGACGCGCTGCGATCCATGGGCGCGCGGATTGAGGTCAGCGGGCTGCGGGAGATTTGCGGCGAGCCGGCCGGCGACCTGACCGTGAGCGCCGGGCCGCTCCACGGCGCCCAGGTGGCGGGGGAGCTGGTGGTGCGCATGATCGACGAGTTCCCCGCCTTTGCCGCCGCCGCCGCCTTTGCGGATGGGCCGACGGTGGTGCGCGACGCGCAGGAACTGCGCTTGAAAGAGTCAGACCGCATCAGCGCGCTGTGCACTGAGCTGCGCGCGTTGGGCGTGGCGGCCGAGGAAACCCCCGACGGCTTCGTCCTGCCGGGCGGGGGCGTGCGCGGCGGCCAGGTCGATCCCCACGGCGATCACCGCCTGGCGATGGCCCTGGCGGTCACCGGGCTGGCGTCGGTCGCGCCGGTGACGGTCGGCGCGGCCGAGATCACCCAGGAATCCTTCCCGGACTTTTTCGAGGTGTTGGCCCGTTTGGGCGGCCGGCTGCAGTCCGGCTGAGCCGCCCCAGGTTCTCCAACCCACCCAGGCATCGAAATGTCAATGCAGCCCAGATGAACCATACCCCGTACGCCTTCGGCCTCACCGGCTACCCCCTCGGCCACAGCCTTTCGCCCCTGCTGCACCACGCCGCCCTGGCGGCGCTGCGCCTGGCCGGTGAATACCGCCTCTACCCGGTGGCCCCCCTGCCCGAAGGCCAGGCGGAGCTGGCGCGGCTGGTGGGCCGCCTGGTCAGCGCGGAACTGCACGGCTTGAATGTGACCATCCCCCACAAACAGGCCGTCCTGCCCCTGCTGGACCAGCTCTCGCCCGCGGCGCGCGCCATCGGCGCGGCCAACACCCTCCTGCTGCGCGACGGCCGGCTGGTGGGCGAGAACACGGATGCCCCCGGGTTCCTCGCCGATCTCCACGCGCAGTTAGGCGCGCAGCTCCCCCCAGCGGCGGCCGCGCGCTGGTGTTGGGCGCGGGCGGATCGGCCCGCGCGGTGGTCTATGCCCTGGCCGGGGCCGGCTGGCAGGTACGCCTGGCTGCCCGCCGCCCAGAGCAGGCCGTCGAACTGATCGCCTCGCTGCGGGCCGCCTCCCTGCCCGGCGAGATGCGCCCCGCCGCTCTTTCCGCCGCGGAGCTGGCTCAGGCCTTGCCGGTGGAGCTGATTGTCAACACCACTCCCCTGGGGATGAGCCCGCGCCCCGCCGCCAGCCCCTGGCCGGTGGAGCTGGCCTTCCCAATCGCGGCCGCGATCTACGACCTGGTCTACAACCCGCGCGAGACCCAACTGGTCCGCGAAGCGCGCGCGGCCGGGCTGCCGGCCGTCACCGGGCTGGGCATGCTCGTCGAGCAGGCCGCCCTGGCCCTCGAGCTGTGGACCGGGCGTGCGGTGGATCGCGCCGTCATGTTCCGCGCGGTGGAACCGCTATAATTCAGGTGCGGACCGGGATATCTGAACGCCCGCGCGCCCGTTGAATGAGCTGGAAAGGATCGAAATGCCCTTACGAATGTTGACCGCCGGTGAATTGCACGGCCCGGCGCTGACCGTCATCCTGGACGGTCTCCCGGCCGGGTTGGCCATCGACCCCGCCGCGATTGCCCGCGACATGGGCCGCCGCCAGCACGGCTACGGCGCGGGCCCGCGCATGAAATTGGAAACCGACACCGCCCGCATCCTCGGCGGGGTGCTCGAAGGCCGCACCAGCGGCGCGCCGGTAGCCATGCAGGTGGAGAACAGCGACCATGCCCGCTGGAAGGGCCGCGCCGTGGACCCGTTCCCCATCCCGCGCCCGGGTCACGCCGACCTGACCGGCGCCTTGAAATTTGGCTACAGCGACCTGCGCCCCGCTCTGGAGCGCGCTTCGGCGCGTGAAACGGCCGCCCGGGTGGCCGCCGGGGCGGTTTGCCGCGCGCTGCTGGCCGAATTTGGCATCCGCGTGGGCGGCTATGTGGTCTCGATTGGCGCGGTTGGCGCCGAGCCTGGCCGAGATGCCCTACGATGAGCGCATCCAGCGCGCCTTGAGCAGCGAAGTGGGCTGCCCGGATGAGCGCGCCGCCGAAGCCATCCGCCAGGCCATTCACGCCGCCATGCAGGCGCGCGACACCCTCGGCGGGGTCGTCGAGGTGGTGGCCCTCGGCCTGCCCCCCGGGTTGGGCTCCTTTACCCAGTGGGACCGCCGTCTCGAGGCCCGCCTGGGCGCCGCCGTGCTCAGCGTGCAGGCCATTAAGGGTGTGGAGTTTGGCCCCGCCTTTGAGAATGCCCGCCTGCCCGGCACCCTCGCCCACGATCCGATCCAGCTCGACCCGGCCGGCAGCCGCCTGCTGCGCCCCACCGGGCGATCCGGCGGGCTGGAGGGCGGGGTGACCACCGGCCAGCCGCTGGTGCTGCGCGCCGCGATGAAACCCATCGCCACCACCCTCACCCCCCAGCAAACCGTCAACCTGGCCAGCGGGGAGCCCACCCAAACCCAATACGAGCGTTCCGATTTCTGCCCGGTGCCGCGCGCGGTGGTGATCCTCGAAGCCATGACCGCCTTTGTCCTGGCGGACGCGCTCCTCGAAAAACTGGGGGGTGATTCGCTGGACGAGATGCGCCCGCGCTTTGCCGCCCTGCGCCAGGCGCGCCTGGAAGACCTGCACATCGACGGGCAGGCGCACACCTTTTGGCCGGAGTGAACCTCATGAGCAGCTCGCAGACCCTCTTTTTTATCTACGGCCCGCCCGGCTCGGGCAAAACGACCCTCGCCCAGCGCCTGTCCACCCTCCTGGACCTGCCCTTTGTCGACCTGGATGCGCGCATCGAAGCAGACGCGGGGATGAACATCCCCGCTATTTTTGGCGCGGAAGGGGAGCGCGGTTTCCGCATCCGCGAACAGGCTGCCCTGGAGGCGGTCATCCGCGCCGGGCGCGGGGTGGCGGCCCTCGGCGGCGGCGCCCTGCTCGACCCGGCCTGCCGCGAACTGGTGGAAGCCAACGGCGCGCTGTTGTGCCTGGCGGCGCGGCGTGAGGTGCTCCTCGAACGCCTGGCGCTCGAAGCCGGCACCCGCCCGCTGCTGGGCGGGGATGTCAACTGGCGCGAACGCCTGGAAAATCTGCTGGCGGTGCGCAGCGCGCATTACGGCTCGTTTGCCCTGCGCCTGGACACCTCCACGCTCGACCCCGAGGCGGCCGCCCGTGAGGCCCAGCTCCTCCTGGGCGCCTGGCGGGTGAGCGGGATGGGCGCGGGCTACGATGTGCGCGTGCTCCCCGGCGGGCTGGATGCCCTGGGCGAGATGCTGCGCGCCCGCGAGCTGCGCGGCCCCCTGGCCCTGGTCAGCGATTCCAATGTGGCCCCGCTGTATGCCGCGCGCGCGGCCGCATCCCTCGAAAACAGCGGTTATGCCGTGCGCACCCTGACCATCCCGGCCGGGGAGGAGCACAAAACCATTGCCACTGTCGCCGGGCTGTGGCAGCAGTTCCTCGCCGCCGGCCTGGAGCGCGGCAGCACCGTGCTGGCCCTGGGCGGCGGGGTGACCGGCGACCTGGCCGGCTTTGCCGCCGCCGCCTACCTGCGCGGGGTGCGTTGGGCTGCCCTGCCCACCACCCTGTTGAGCATGGCAGATGCCAGCCTGGGCGGCAAGACCGGCGCCGACCTGCCCCAGGGCAAAAACCTGGTGGGCGCGTTTCACCCACCCGCCCTGGTGCTCTCCGACCCGCTGCTGCTCGACAGCCTGCCGGAAGGAGAACAGCGCAGCGGGCTGGCCGAGGTAGTCAAGCATGGCTTATTGGCCGACGAAGCCCTCTTCACCCGCTGCGAGGCCGGCTGGGACAGCGTGCGCGGCCGTTGGGCCGAGATCGTGCGCCGCGCGGTGGCGGTCAAGATCGGCTTTATCCAGGCCGACCCCTACGAGAAGGGCGCACGGGCGGCCCTCAACCTGGGCCATACCGTGGGGCACGCGGTGGAGCTGGCCTCTGCTTTCCGCCTGCGCCACGGCGAGGCGGTGGCCATTGGCCTGGTGGTGGAGGCGCGCCTGGGCGAGGCGCACGGCATCACCCAGGCGGGGTTGGCCGATCGCCTGGCGGCCTGCCTGAGCGGCCTGGGCCTGCCGGTGGAGATCCCCGCCTGGATCGACGCCGAGACGTTCCTGCGCGCGCTCAAGGTGGACAAGAAAAACGCGGCTGGTCAGGTGCGTTTTGCCCTGCCCGAGCGCATCGGCGCGTACCGCGTGGGCGTGGCCCTCGAGATGGATTTCCGCGAACTGCTGGCGAAAACGGCCGGAGGGTAAGGGAGCATCCCAATGAAAACCTATCTGATTCTGCACGGTCCCAACATGAACCTGCTCGGTCTGCGTGAGCCGGGGGTCTACGGCGCGACCACCCTGAGCGAGATCAACCAGCGCCTGGAAGGGCTGGCCAAAGAATTAGGCGTGGGGCTGCGCTGCGTGCAGTCCAACCACGAAGGCGCGCTGATCGATGCCCTGCACGAAGCGCGCGAGTGGGCCGCGGGGGTGGTTTTCAACCCGGGCGGTTACACCCACACCTCGGTGGCCCTGCGCGACGCGGTCACCGCCATCGCCATCCCGGTGGTGGAGGTGCACCTTTCCAACGTCCACGCCCGCGAGGAGTTCCGCCGCCGCTCTATGATCGCCCCGGTCTGCATGGGCTCGATCGCCGGGTTTGGCTGGCGTTCCTACGCCCTCGGCCTGCGCGCGCTGGTTGAAGAAGGCGGGGAGAACGGATAGAGGATTGGTAAGGATCGCGTCAAGGCCATCATATAACCAATAAAGACGCATCAAAACTATGCGCATCCTATTTATTGAACTGCATCCCGATGTTTTACTGATTGGGGTGCTGATCATTTTCTTGGTTCTTGCCTTTGAGTGGAGGCAGGGACGCAGCTTTGCATACCTGTTCAGTCTTTTCTTATTCTGCGGTTATCTTTTGGTAATCCTCAATTCGATGTTCCTTCCGATCCGGCTGCCCGAAGGCTGGCCCAAAAATATCAGCGTGCAGCAGGAACTTTGGGTTCTGTCTCGTGTAAATCTCATCCCATTCAATTATGGGGACCTTTTCAAAGGAAGCCAAATAATCGTATATCGGGAACTGATCGGTAATGTTCTATTCACCATTCCAATTGGGCTTGGAATACCGTTTCTCACCTGCTTCCCAACGAAAAAAGTTCTTTGGATTGGGCTGATCACCGGCTTTATTTTTGAAGCTACACAGTTTATGATATTAGTATTGGGATTGATCAGCAGTAATCATGGCCATTCAGTGGATATCTCCGATATTTTGCTTAACGCCGCCGGTTTTTTTCTGGGATACGGATTTTTTCAATTGCTCTTAAAACTTTCTTTTTTTCAAAGGTTTCATAAAAATTCAACCCGCTTTTTGAAGCCAACCGGTTGGCAGCCGAGGCAAGGATAAATTCCTCCGATAAAAAATTCTACGGTTCGATGGATAATTTGAAATCGTTTGGGGATCTGATGACGAAACAACCAGCGAAAATCGTTTTGCTTTTCCTCATCTTTGGGCTGGTAAACCTGTCGATGGTCGGCTGTTCCAGCGGCCCTTCCCAACCTGTTCCGGCATCCAGCATGACGGTCACGCCTGTGCTGGAAGAAGCCCTGCCCACCCACACCAAAATCGTTGTGTCGCCAACCCCGACTACCACTGTTACGCCTGCAGCGAGTGCCACCGAAACGCCTGAGCCAACTGCTGAAACAATGAAAGTGGTCACAGAGGAAAACGGCTGGGTCACTTACCGGAACGAGGTCGTCGGTTATGAGATCAGCGCACCAACCAGTTACCAGATAAAAGGGACGCTCCCGGAGGTTGGATGGATGAGACATGGCCTGTTGGGACCGGCCGTGCCAGACGAGGAAATAAACAGGCTGCTTTCAAAGTATTATGGCGGAAGCCTGTGGGTCTGGCTGAGTAACACTGGCGCGAACAGCCTGGAAGAGCCCCCCGTTATTAATATTATTGCGTATGACATCCTCGTCAATGATTTGGGCGGGTGGGTAGGCCAGCCTGGAGGTGCTGATTATCAGTATACTTCAAGGCAGGAAACCTTGAATATCGATTGGCAATCCTATCCGGTGAAGATTACCGTCGAGTTCAAGGGACAATCAACCGGTGGGGGAATACACGGTTTTGTACCTGGAGAAGGATGGAATTGAGTTAATTTTTGGGTACTTTCCACCCAGGGATGACCCCGAAGCATACCAGAACTATCTTAAAGAGTCCTGGCCGGAAATCCGTAAGATTATCGAGACGTACCGCAAACTTCCCGAGCCAACCTCACTGAACGGCCCACCTTCGGTGAGCGCTGCCGGTTTAACCGATCCTTCTCCTCAGGCAGTTGCCCGGGCGCTCTTCGAGCAGTATCTGACAGGTTTTCAAGAGGCTCCCGTGGATCCGCTAATGAAGCTCTCCTCCTTCCGCATCGATGAGGTTGATATACCGGCGAAGTGGCAGGTGTGCGCCGCATTAAATCGTGCGGAATTTGTTGCTGCGGTCACGTATTCAGTCGAGCCGGAGAATTGGCAGCTTGAAAAGTGGGCCGAGGATGGGTACTCGACCTTTGACCATTGGGTCAGGCGAAAAAGCGCGGCGGTAGCGGTGTATCGCTCGGGCCAGGATTACACCATGCAGATAGTAGATAATCCGGTTTGTCCTGGCTATTAAAATCAAACGTATCAGCCGGGTCTGTTGTTAAGGGTTGAACAGTTGCTGTCAGGATCTATTTACCAAAGCCCTTCAGGCAGCCCGATCTCCCGGAACAGGTCGTAGGCGCGGTCGATAGGCAGCCCGGTGGTCGGGTCGCTGAAGACGGCCTGGAAGGCCAAATCTGCGTCGCGCGCCAGCGCGGCTTCCACGATCATCTCCTGGTTTTCCACATGGCGCGCCACCAGCCCGTGCACCCCGGCGGGCAGATCCCCGGCGGCCAGCGGGCGCAGGCTGTCGCGGCTGAACACGGCGTTGCTCTCCACCACGGCATGCGCCGCCAGGTTGCCGATCTGCCCGCGGTTCTCCAGGTTGACGTTGGTCACCAGGTCGCCCATGCCCAGCAGCGCCTTGAGCATCGCGACCATCTCCTCGCCGGATTGGATCAATTCCAGCTTCTTCTGCCCGGATAAATAAGCCTCAGCCACCTTGCGCGCCTCGGCGTAGCGCTGGATGCGCCAGGAAACCGGCGTGCGGATCACCCCCCAGCGGAACAGCTCCTCCGGCGAGCGGGTGAAGCCGGGCACGAACTCCGCCAGGTGGCGGTCGCCGGCCGCTGCCAGCAGCCCAAAGCGCTGAAACAGGTTGAACTTGATCTGCCGGAAGTCCGCGAACCAGTCGCCGGCCGCCTCCACCTCCGACTGGGTGTAAGTGCGCAGCACGCCGGGCTGCTGGAGGTGCTCGCGCAGGCGCGCCAGCAGGTCGTACCCGGCGTATTGGGCGCGGTCGATCCAGGTGAAGTGGTTGATGCCCAGCACGTTGACGCGGATTTCCTCGCGCGCGGGTGGCGCGCCCAGCCCGTACCAGCCTTGCGCCAGTTCAGCCAGGATGTGCTGGGTGCCGAAGACCTCGTGGCAGCAGCCGAAGACCTTCAGCCCCGGCGCGGCGCGCGTCAGCGCACGCGTGCAGACCGTCATCGGGTTGGTGTAGTTGATCACCCAGGCATCCGGGCAGTGTTCGGCGATGGCTTCCGCGAACCCGGCGAAGATGACCGCCGAACGCAGCCCACGCATCAGGCCGGGCGCGCCGGTGGTGTCTCCCACCGGGAAGAACAGCCCGTATTTCTCGGCGGTCGCCACCTCGTGGGCCATGCTCTCCAGCGAGCCGGGCTGGATGGAGATGAAAACGAAATCGGCGCCGCGCAGGCATTCCTCGATGCCCTCCACCGCGCGGTAGCCCCAGCGCGAGCGCATGCCGGGCTGCTCCTGCAGCCACTCACCCAGGCGCTGGTTGAGGCGCGCGGCCTCCAGGTCGATGTCGTACAGGCGCACCTCCCCGCTCAGATCGGAGCACTGCGCCAGGTCGTTCATCAGGATGTGCGCCCAGCCGCGGCTGCCGCCGCCGAGATAAGCGATTTTCAGGTGGGTGGGGTCGGGGTTCCAGGGCATGCTGCCTCCAGGCCAGGGTTTGTCTTGATTGTATAATAAAAAATAGCGGGTCAGAAATAGTTTTTACGGCTGAGGGAGTTTATGAAGACAGGCGCTTACAACTCGGGAGAGACCGCGCGCTACTTCGATGAATTTGGACTGGGCGACCTGATCCCGGAGCACCTGCCGCGGCGGGGCAACGCCATGCACCTGTTCCGCTCGGCTGAGCTGCGCGCGTGGCTGGAAGCGGCTGGCGTGGAGCTCCTCGACCTTTCGGCTTGTTTCTGCCTGTCGCCAGGCTGTCTGGATATGGGCACGCATATCATCGCGGCAGCGCGCAAAGCATAATCGAAGCGATCATTCAAGGAGGAAGACCCATGCCGGAAATCAACATAAAAGCCATCCAGCTCGCCGATACAAGCCTACCCGAACGCCTGTCCGGGTTATGGAACGCCGCCCTGGGTCCGCAATGGGTCATCACCCCGCCCGCGGTGGCTTACGACCTGCGCCCCTCTGCAGGCCACACACGCGCCCTCGCCCTGGCCGAAATAGACGGGCTCCCGGTCGGTTTCGTTTTGGCTGAAACCCCGGACGGCGGTGCGGAAGGCTCGCTCAACGCCCTG
The DNA here is from genome assembly GCA_963752685.1 of uncultured Chloroflexia bacterium. Lineage (GTDB taxonomy): Bacteria > Chloroflexota > Anaerolineae > Anaerolineales > Anaerolineaceae > Anaerolinea. The sequence continues at coordinate 567,398 of CAVVZR010000005.1, forward strand.
GTGGTAGATGCCCGCTTTCAGCGGCGCGGCGCAGGTTCTGCCCTGCTGGCCTGGGCGCTGGACTGGTTTGCCGCCCGCGGGGTCCGAGAGATCTGGCTGGGCGGCGGCGCACGCCCGTGGATCCCCGGGCTGCCGGACGTGGACGCGCGCGCCCGCGACTTTTTCGCCCGCCGCGGTTTCACCCTGGCCGAAACGGTCTGGGACATGGCCCGCAGCCTCAAGGATTACGGCTGGCCGCGGCTTTCGCAGCGCCCGCTCGCCGAAATCCGCCCGGCGCAGGCCGAAGATCTGCCTGCCCTGTTCGACCTGCTGGCGCGCGACTTCCCCTACTGGCTGGGTGATGTGCGCCAGTTTTTCGGCGACGGCGGCCGCCCCGCGGATATCCTCTTGCTCCACGCCTCGGGCGGGTTGCGGGCCTTCTGCTGGACAACCTTTTCCAATTCGGCTCGCCCCATCCAGCGCTTCTTCCCCAATGCCCTGGGCCAACCCTGGGGCCAGCTCGGCTCTATTGGCACCGCCGAGGACAGCCGCGGCCGGGGCTACGCCGGGGTGATGATCGATTTCGCCCTGCGCCGCCTGCAGGCCCTGGGCATCGACGGCTGTGTCATCGATTGGACCGTCTACCTCGATTTCTACGCCAGGTTTGGCTTTGCCCCCTACCATGCCTATTGGATGATGATGAAAAAGCTGTGAGGGATCGCGCCATGCAGGAATATCTCGAAAAAGTGACCGCCTTTGTCACCCGCCCCGGCCCGATCGGGCCGGAACTGCTGCTCTTCGCGCATCTCTACGCCGGAAACCAGATCCCCGCCGGCACGGTGGAAGAAGGCGAAGCGCCCGAGCAGGCCGTGCTGCGCGAGGTGGCCGAGGAGACCGGGCTGAGCGCGCTGCGCCTGCAGGCCCAGATCGGCCGGCGGGATGAGCTGCCCCATGCCGCCACCCACGTCGTCGCGCGCAGCGCCACCCTCTACGCCCGGCCAGATGCCGCCAGCTTCGATTGGGCGCGCCTGCCGCGCGGCACCGGTGTGCGCCTGTTGCGCCGCGCGGCGGGTTTTGCCCAGGTGAGCTATGAGGAAAATGACAGCTACCCACAGGCGGCCTATATCAGCTACCAGCTCACCGGCTGGTTATCCGAAGATGCCCTGGCCCTCACCAACCGCCGCTCTTTCTTTCATCTCCAGGCCCTGGATGGCGCGCCTGAGCTCCATCCGGTTTTCACCGACCACCACACCTTTCGCCCCTTTTGGGCGCCCTTGAGCCGCCTGCCCGAAATCGTCGCCCCGCAGCAGGCCTGGCTGGATTTTGTGCAGGCTGATCTGGGCTACGATTTTGGATCGAGTTTAAATCCCTTTTTTCGCCAGTAAATCATAGTTTTGCTAGATGATCATTCATTGGAGCCAAACATGCAAAAACAGCCCATTTGCTCCAGCCTGAAGCTTTTTGCCCTGGCCATCATTTTGCTCAGCGCCTGCCAGACAGTTCCTCAGTCGCAGACGTCTACGGCCGGGGTCAGCCCTACCCCGACCCAAACAGCTCTACCCAGCGTGACTCAAATCCCCTCTCCCACCCGAACCGTCACACCAACGCCCATTCCCTCCGAGGCTGTAGATCCAACCGGCGCCCCCACCCTCACCCTGCCACCCAATCAGGTTTATTTCTTCAACGGGGATACCCCCGATTTCGTTTTCCCCGCCGATCCAGGGCTTTGGGAGCAGCGAAAACCGGCCAATAACCCATACGAGATTCTTACCCATCGCACTTTGCCAGGCTGTGAAATCAACGCGGTGCCCGGCCGTGGAATTGGTACCCCCAGGAAACTGCTGCGCTGGCAGTTAGGCCGGCTTAACTGGTTGGTCTACGATTATGGCCAATCCGCCCTCGCTTCCATCGATGAACCCCTGGGAATTTTCCTGGAACTGCGCGGACATTCAGACGCGGAATGCCGTGCCGCTCAACAAGCTGTCCTGGCGGAAGTGCTATTGACCGCTGAAATGGAGGGTACGGTGGCCTATAATCCGCTGCCCACCTCCACTCCACGACAGCCGCCGGGAGGTTTTTCCTGCCCTGGCGCACCACCCTCACGTTTGCGCGTCGGCGATGTGGTTCACCTGATCAGTGATGATGTCTGGCTGCGTTCTGCCCCGCGCGCCGAAGAAAGTACCCGGCTAACACAGCTGTCTTCCACAAATCCATATATGCTTAGCATTATCGATGGGCCGGTGTGCGCAGGAAAATATGTCTATTGGCAGGTGCAGTATGATTTGATTGGCGGGCCGCCTTCCGAGGATGCCACGACCGGTTGGCTGGCGGAAGGCGATTTGCAGGAGTATTATCTGGCCTTAGGTTGGTAAGGGCGAAAGACCCCGTTTTGCGATCAGCGCAGCGGGCGGAAGCCCTCTCCCAGGGCTTCGTGCGCCTGGCCGATGACCATAAAAGCCTGCGGGTCGGCTTCCTTGACGATGGTCTTAATCTGGCTGACCTCGGGGCGGGTGATCACGCAGTAGAGCACCGGCCGTTCGGCCCCGGTGTAGGCCCCCGTTCCGGCCAGGATGGTCACCCCGCGCTCCATCTCGCTCATGATCTTGTTGGCCACTTCCTGCGGGCAGGCGGTGATGATCAGCACCGTGCGGAAGATGTCTGAACCCTGCAGGATCATCTCCGCTGCCAGCCCGCTGACGTAGGTGACCACCAGCGCGTACAGCGCGTTCTCCCAGGAGAACACCAGCCCGGAGGCCAGGATCACCAGCGAGTCGGTCACCAGGTAGGCCTGCGAGATCGACAGCCCGGTCTTGTCGCTCAGCACCCGCCCCAAGATGTCGCTGCCGCCGCTGGTGCCCTTGCCGCGGTAGACCAACCCCAGCCCGGCCCCCAGCAGCACCGCCCCGTACAGGCAGTTGAGTACCAGGTCATCCACCACCCCGTTGGGCGGCAGGAAGAAGGCCAGCCCGTCGGTGAACAGCGAAAAGGCCACCACCGAAAGTGCCGTGCGCAGGGCAAAACGCGGCCCGCCCAGGTGCCGCCAGCCGATCACAAACAGGGGCACGTTGCCGGCCAGCACCATCAGCCCGATCGGCCAGTGGATGTAATAATTGATCAGCTGCGCCGTGCCGCTCACCCCGCCGCTCACCAGTTGGGCCGGGATGAGGAACAGGCGCATGGCAAATGCCTGGATCAGCGCGCCGAGCAGCACCAGGGCATAATCACTGAGCGATGCGCGGCTGAATTCCAGACCGCGCAGTATCTGGCTAAATTTCTTCGGGGCGAGGCGGGGCAGATCCATAGGTTTTCTCCTCAACAAATTGCCGCGCAATTATACGACTGCCCTTCGGGACTATCTAGCGTAAAATATCCTCACACCGCGCAACGAACATCCTGAAATGCCCCTGCTGCTTCGTTTCGTGGCCTATACCCAATCGGAAGGTGCCCATGTCCCGTGAATCTGAGTTGAACCGCCTGGCCGCCGACGGCGGTGAGCCTGCCCTGAGCGCCGCGCTGCCGCCCATGTACCCGGGCGGGATGCGCATTGATGAAGAAGAAGAGGCTGCCGTGCTGGAGGTGCTGCGCTCGCGCCGCCTCTTCCGCTACTACGGTCCCAACCCGGGGCCGTCGCGGGTGGCCGAACTGGAGCAGGCCTTTGCCCAGGACGTGGGCGCGGCTCGCGGATTGGCGCTCACCTCGGGCACCGCGGCCCTGATCAGCGGGCTGATCGGCCTGGGCATCGGCCCCGGCGACGAAGTCATCCTCCCCGCCTACACCTGGATCGCCTCGGCCTCGGCCGTGGTGGCGGTGGGGGCTGTGCCCATCATGGCCGAGGTGGACGACTCGCTGACCCTCGACCCGCAGGACGTAGAAGCCAAAATCAGCCCCTACACCCGCGCCATCTTACCCGTGCACATGCGCGGCGCGCCCTGCCAGATGGATGCCCTCATGGCCCTGGCCGCGCGCCACGATTTGCGCGTGCTGGAAGATGCTGCTCAGGCCAACGGCGCCAGCTACCAGGGCAAACGCCTGGGCGCGTGGGGCGACGCGGGCGCGTTCAGCCTGCAGTTCAACAAAATCATCACCGCCGGCGAAGGCGGCATGCTCACCACCAGCGACGAGCAGGTCTACCTGCGCGCGGTGATGTACCAGGACGTGGTCGGCGGGCAGCGCAACAACGTTCCCGCGGACGAGATCCTGCCGGGGATTAACTTCCGCATGCCCGAACTGCTCGGGGCGGTGGCCCTGGTGCAGCTGCGCCGCCTGCGCGGTCTGCTGGACGACATGCGCGCGCGCAAGCGCTTCCTCAAAGGTGTGCTCACCGAGATCGCCGCGCGCCGCGGGCTGCAGTTCCGCGCGCAGCATGACCCCGAGGGTGAGGCCGCCATCGCGCTTATCTTCTATCTGCCCGATGCCGCCGAAGCCCGCCAGGTCTCGCGCCAACTTGCGGCCGAGGGTCTGGGCAATTCGGTCCTCTACTCGCCGGATGCGGTCGACTACCACGTCTACGCCCACTGGACGCCCATCATCCACCAGCGTGCCTGGACGCCCGGCGCCGGTCCGTGGGCCAACCATCCCCGCCGGGTGGATTACGACCCCGCGATGTGCCCGCGCACCCTCGATCTGCTCGGCCGGGCCGTGCACGTGGATATCAGCCCCGAGCTCAGTTCGGCGCAAATGGAGGAAATGGCCGCGGCTTTCTACAAAGTGCTTTCCTAAACGAAAAAAGAGTACAATCCTTCTATGCGCACCTGGAAATTATCCGCGGGAGACCCATTGCAGCTCAGCATGGCGGCGGATGCGCGCCTGGGTCCCACAGATTACGGCAACGACATCACCTGGGAATTGAATTTTGGGCGGGGCGAGCCGCCTGCCCTGGCCGTGCAGACCAATTTTGGCCTGCGCGCGCGCTGGATGCAGTTTTTCCCCGTCTTCACCCGCGCCACCACCACCGTGATCGACCCGGCCGACTTTTTCCGTGCACCGCAGCTCAACCGCTTTTTCCCAAACTATCTCGAAATCACGTTTGCCCCCTTCGAGGGTATCGAGGCGCGCTCCGAATACCGCGTGGCCGGCTCGCAGACCCTCAGCGGGCGGCTGCGCCTGACCAATAAAAGCGTGCTGCCCCACAATTTGCGCCTCGACTGGGCCGCCATCCTCAACCCGCTGGGCTTCGGCGAGGGCATGGCCGCCTTGCCCATGGGGCTGGGCACCGTGCTGCAGGGCCGCACCGACGGCATCTCGGTGGTTTGTTTCCTCACCGGCGGGCCGCAGCCCAACAAGGGCACCTTCCCCGGCCTTTCGCTGCAGTTGGAGCTCTACCCCGGCGCCAGCGCCGAAATGACCTGGGCGGCGGCGGCTCACCAGACTGCCGAAGGCGCCCTCGACCTCGCCCAGGCTGCCTGTGAGCGTCCCTGGGAGGCCGAAACGGCGCGCATCGAGGTGCGCAATGCCGCCGATATGCTCGAGATCACCACCGGCGACTCCGAATGGGACGCCGTCTTTGCCCTTGGCCAGCGCGCCGCGCTGAGCCTGTTGATGGCCAACCCCGAGCGCCTGCCGGCCGATTCGTTTGTGCTCAGCCGCAGGATCGACCAGGGCGCTTCCTCCCGCGGGGATGGCAGCGACCATCCCTACCTGTGGGCCGGCCAGACCGCCCTCGACTGCTGGTACCTGGCCTCGCTGCTCCCTGGCTTGCCCAACCTGGCCGAGGGGCTGCTGCGCAACTTCCTGGCCGCCTGCGAGCAGGGTTACCCCGACTTCCGTCCGGGGATGGGCGGGCAGCGCACCCGCTACCTGGCCCAACCCCTGCTGGCCGGTCTCGCCATACAGGCCGCCCAGCACGCTTCGCCCGCTTTCCTGGAAGAAGCCTACCCCGTGCTGCTTGAATTTTTCAAATCCTGGCTGGATGAGCAGCACGACCGCGACGGCGACGGGCTGCCCGAGTGGGAGCACCCCATTCAGACCGGGATGGAAAGCAGCCCGCTCTATGACCGCTGGCATGCCAGCGCCCAGGGGCTGGATATCTCCAGCCTGGAGAGCCCCGGGTTGGGCGCCATGCTCTACCGCGAAGCCCTCAGCTTGCGGGACCTGGCCGTGCGCCTGGGACGCGCCGACGACCTGCCCTGGCTCGAAGCCCAGGCCGCCCGCATCCACAAAGCCGTCCAGCAGACCTGGGATAAGCGCTCCCGGCTCTATCGCTATCGCGACACCCGCAGCCACTCCAGCCGCGCCGGCAAGGAACTGCTGCCCTTCCGCGGGCCGGGTCTGCGTCCCGTAAAGCGTAAATTTATCTCGCCCTCTCACCTCATCGTCCAGTTGGACCTGGCCGAAGAGAACACCCGCACCGCCATCGTCACCATCACCGGCCTGGATGCGCAGGGCGAAGCCCTCGAAGACCGCCTGTCGCCGCGCGATTTCACCTGGTCGGGGCGCAGTGCGCGCGGCACCACCCGCCAGGTCTTCAGTCATGTGCTCAGTTTTGAGGTCAACGGCATCCTCGAAGACGACCGCGGGCGCTTGATCGTCCCCGATTTCACCCTGGAAGACCTGAGCCTCTACCTGCCCCTGTGGGCCGGCATCCCCGATGCGGCCCAGGCGCAATCTCTGGTCGAGAAACACCTGCTGCCGGGTTATTTGCAGCCCTACGGGCTGGCCCTCTGCACCCAGGCCGATTGCCCCGACGACCCCACCGACCTGGCCGGGGTGAGCATGCCCTGGAATGCTTTCCTGGGCGAGGGGCTGCTCTCGGCCGGCTACCGCCGCGCCGCCGCCGACCTGGTCACCCGGCTGATGGCCGCCGTGCAGCTCAATTTGAAGCAGGAACAGGCCTTTCACCAGTTTTATCATGCCCACAGCGGCCAGGGAATGGGCGAACACGGCCACCTCTGGGGCCTCCCACCCCTGGGATTGTTCCTCCACACCGCCGGTTTGGAGAAAATATCCCCGCAGGAGATAATCGTGCGCGGATTTAATCCTTTCCCCTGGCCAATTACGGTAAAATATCAAAGAATGATTGTCACGCGAGAAGGCGAGACGACCACCCTGGCGCTGCCAGGCAGGCTGCCGCTCACCGTGAGCGGGGTTCAGCCCCAGCGCATCTCTCTCGCCTGAGGCGGCGTGAAATCCGGCCCACATCCAGCCGGACCCACATGTCAATGGGCCATGCCCGGCATGACCATGTTTGAACAAAAGGAGGCCAGATGGGCGAATTACATTCCAACCCGAACCAAGGCGAGAACCTGCTGATGGCTGTTGTCCAGGCCCAGGACGCCGAGATTGCGCGCGAAGCCCTGGGGAAATTGGGCCTGACGGTCGAACGCCTGCCCAGTGTGGGCGGATTTCTTGGCCGGCGCAATGCCCTGTTGTTGATTGGCCTGCCTGCGGATAAGCGCATGGTGGCGCAGGAAATCCTGCAAGAAAACTGCCGCCAGCGGGTGGAATTCATCGCCGTCCCCCTCGAAAGCGCACCCCTGCCCCTGCCAACCCCCACCCCCATCACGGTGGGCGGCGCGACTGTTTTCGCCCTGGATGTTGAATACTACGAGGAGATCTAGCCATGAAATTAATCATCGCCATTTTACGAGATATTGACCATGACGCGGTCTCACAGGCGCTCACATCTGCCAGCTACCGGGTGACCATGATCGCCTCTACCGGCGGGTTTTGGCGCCGCGGCAACACCACCCTGATGATCGGCTGCGAGGACGACCAGGTGGAGCCTGCCCTGGAAATCGTCCGCCAGAACTGCCAGACGGCTTCCGAGCCCGGCACCCGGCATGCCACCATCTTTGTCATTAAGGTTGACCAGTACATTCATTTCTGATCCCATCGATTTATTCTCCGGGCGCAATGAACCCTGCCCGGCTGCCAGCAGTGCATGGAGGCGAGTATGGATTTCGGCAAGGCATTTACATTTGTGTTTGAAGATCCGGATTGGCTGAAAAAGATCGTCATCGCCGCCCTGATCTCGCTGATCCCCCTGGTCGGCCAGATTTACATCCTCGGCTACGGCCTGGAAGTTGGCCGCCGGGTCATTCGTCACGATCCGCGCCCGCTTCCGGACATCGAATTTGCCGAATCACTGGCGCTGGGCTTCAAGTCTTTTGTCATCGGCCTGGTCTACAGCATCCCGGCCATCATCCTGACCCTGCCCATCACCATCGTCTCCGCCATGACCGACCCCAACAGCGATATGAGCAGCGCCGGCCCGGTGCTGGTCGCCATCTCCTTGTGCTGCGGCGGGCTGCTCGTAATCTACGGCCTGCTGGTCTGGTTCTGGATCCCCGCGGCCGAGGGTAACTTCCTCGCCACCGGCGCCATCGGCGCCGCCTTCCGTTTCAACGAAGTCTTCGCTTTGCTCAAGGCCGCTCCCGGCGCCTACCTGCTGGTGCTGGTCGGCCTGTTTGCCGGCGGTATCATCGCCCCCTTAGGCACCATCGCCTGCGGCATCGGCGTGCTGGTCACCAGCACCTACGCGGTGGTGCTCAGCGGGCACCTCTACGGCCAGGCCTACAACGCCGCCATCGCCAACAAAGCCTTGATGTAAACGGGTTTCGCGAATCCCATAAGAGAATCCGGCTTTCTAAACATGCGCCGGCCCGGTTCTTAAAAAACCAATGGAGCATAAAGTTGCCGCCGCATGGCAATTTTATGCTCCATTGGTTAATTCCCTCGCCGCAGAGGCGGGGGTTAGGGCGTGGTGTTTTTTCCTTACTCGTGGAACTCTTCCACCTGGTAGGTCAGCGCCTCCAGCTTTTTCTTGCGCCACAGGTTCGCGGGAGCGCCCATCTTCTTGCACAGGTGCCCGAGAAAATCCTCGGGGCCGTCCACCTTTTCCCACACTTGCGGCAGGAAGGTCGCGCGGTGCGCGCCGTCCCGCAGGATCAGCCCGTCGATCCCCGGGCGCAGGTGTCTCACCAGTTCCTCCGGGCGGTCGTATACCAGCGGCTGGGGCGCCGTCAGCCGTGAGATCTCGATGTGCAGCCCGTCGACCTCTTCCGGGGTAACCGGCAAAAAGCGGTAATCCTGGGTGGCGGCCGCCGCGGCGTGCGCGCGCACGTCTTCCACCAGCGGCTGGTAAGCCTCCAGCGCGCCGACGCAGCCGCGCAGCTCGTCGGCGCGGTCGGTGAGGGTCACGAAGACTGCCCCCGGTTCAAACAGGCGCGGGGTAAAGCCCGCCGGGTCGATCTCCGGAGGTTCGCGCCTTGCGGCGGCGGCCTGGACGGCCATGCGGGCCAGGCGCAGCAGCTGCCGGCGTTCTTCAAGGGTTAACTGGTCTTGGTCCATCCCCCCGTTCCTTTCTTGCCAATCCCCATTGGCGCGCCGCTCCTGGCGGAAAACGGCGCAGAGGTTATGCCAACCGCTCCCCCAGTTTGCGGAAAATGCGGTTGACGTAGATCAGCGGGTCGCCGTCGTCGAGGATGCGCACCTCCTCCACCTGGCCGATAAACATCGTCGCTTTGGGCAGGTCGTAGGTGTGCACCAGTTTGCAGTCCAGCCCGGCCAGCCCGCCCAGAATCAGCGGCACCGGGCTGCCCAGGTGAAACGTCTCCACCCCGGCGAAACGGTCGCCGCCATCTGGCACCCGGCCGGCGAAAATTTCGGCCAGGGATTGCTGCGCGGTGCTCAGAATCGTCACCCCAAAGCGCCCCGAGCTTTTCACCAGCGCGTGGGTGCGCGTGCCCTTGGCCAGGGTAACGGTTACCAGGGCCGGTTCCAGCGAAACGGACCCGAATGAATTGACGGTCATTCCGTGTTGAACGCCGTTGTGAATGCTGCTGACAATGGATACCCCGGTGACCCAATGGCGCATTGCGGAGCGCAGCATCTCACCCGGCGGGGTTAATTCGGCTTCGGTCATGTATTCCTCAGTTGCCTCAAATTCATTCTTTATCATAACGCAAATCTGCCCGATCGAGCCACGATCTCGCCGCATGTGGGCACTCAAAGGTTGTCAGGTAGTCCGTTAGAATGACCCGAAACAGGCTATTTTAACTTCAGTACGGGATAAATCTGCCCACCCGATGAAAGAGGAAATTGGAGATCGTTGCACCCTGAAAGGGTGCAACGATCTCCAAACCTTCGATTTTTCCCCTTCCCAGGAAGGGGGCAGGGGGATGGGGATTTTCCTGGACCCGAACTGACGGGATTATGAGGCGGTTGACCAAGATTGCTGACAACTTTTGCGTGCACGCCGCCGCAGGTGTCGAGGGTCATTCGCCAGGTATGCGAACGGCCCTCGACACCACCCCCGCGTCCCCAAAACCCCGCGTGTCAAGAGACAATTGCAAGCAGCCTTGCCGGGGTGGGTAGTAAATATGGGGGTTAATTGGGCGCGAAGCGCCCAATTAACCCCCATATACTTCTTCTTCCACGATAAATCCCGATGACCCAAAAATCATCGCGTGCGGGCACGTTTATTGCATGGTATATCATCCTGGCGGCCGGTGTGTCGTGCATCCGGCCGCGCGAGAATGGCTCTTGCTCAAGATAAAAATGGAGGCTACAATGATATACGAAACTGCTTCCAGCGGCTCTTCTCAGGCGGCAGACTTCAGCTCCCTTGATTTCCGCCTGGAGATGGATTGAATACCGGTGTGACAATGAAACCAAGCTTATTCGCGGCTCCAACCAACCTGGCCAACCACCATGACTGAAAAAGCGGCTTCAACCCCCTCCACTCCGCCTTCCCGGCCGCGTCCAACCCGCGCCGCGCGAAATCCCGGCCAGTTGAGCGTCTGGCGTGCCCTGCAAACCGTCATCTCGGTGGGTCTGCTGGTCGCCACCCTGCTCACCTTCTGGACCCCTGCCAACATCCTCTCGGGCAACATGATGGAGAGCCTCTTCCGCTCCTTTGAAGTCGCCGCGGTGGTGGATACCAACCTGCCCACCCCCACCCCCTCTCCCCGCCCGCGCATCGGCATCGTCGCCGGGCACTGGGGCAACAACTCGGGCTCCGTCTGCCTGGACGGGTTGACCGAAGAGAGCGTCAACCTGAAGATCGCCGAGATGGTGCGCAAAGACCTGATCGATGCCGGTTATGACGTGGATTTGCTCCAGGAGTTCGATGCGCGCCTGAACGGCTTCCAGGCGCTTGCCCTGGTCTCCATCCACAACGATTCGTGCGAGTACGTCAACGACCAGGCCACCGGCTTCAAGGTGGCCGCCGCCGTCTCCAGCGTTTTCCCCGAAAAGGCCACCCGCCTGACCGCCTGCATGACCCAGCGTTACCAGGCCGCCACCGGGCTGCCTTTCCATCACAACACCGTCACCGCCGACATGACCGATTATCACGCCTTCCGCGAGATTAACGGCAGCACCACCGCGGCGATCATTGAGACCGGTTTCCTCAATTTAGACCGCGACATCCTCACCAACCATACCGATAAAGTGGCGCGCGGGGTCACCGATGGCATCCTCTGCTTCGTGCGCAATGAAGACGTGCCTGACTTTCAGCCGGTGACCCCATGAGCGACCCCGCCGCCCAGCAGGCCGTACGCCAGGCCATGCAGGCCATGCGCCGCAAAGATCACCGCGAGGCGCGCCGCTGGGCCGAGCAGGCTCTGCGCCTGGACCCTGCCCTGGAAGACGCCTGGCTGGTGCTGGCCGCGGTGGCCTCGCCCGAAGCCAGCCTGTTTTACCTGAACAAAGCCCTCGAAGTCAATCCTGCCAGCCCGCGCGCCCGCAAAGCCATGCATTGGGCCGCCGAACGCCTGCGCAAACAGGGCTCCCGCGCCCCGGCCGCGCCTTTTAGCGCCGGTTCCCGCCCCAGCCTCAGCCTGCCCCTGCCTGCCCAGGGCGATACCCGGCCCATCCTGCTCCGCGGCCCCGCAGCCCGGCGCGGGGCAGGCAAAACGCCTGCCCGGCCGGCCTTGATGTGGTCGGCGGCCGCCATATTCGTCCTGCTGGTCATGGCGGTTACCCTGGCCTTTAATAACGGCTGGGTGGTCATGGCCCGCTCCGGCTCGGCCGACCTGCCCGTGGCTTTGCTGCAGAAACCCAGCCTGACGCCCACCAATACCCCCACCAACACGCCCACGGCTACTCCCACCGCGACCCCCACCAACACGCCCACCCCGACCCCTACTCCCACCGATACCCCCACGCCCACCCCCACCCATACCCCCGATCCCACCGACACCCCGGCTCCCCCGCAGCGTGAACCGCCCATCCACGAAGACGGGCGCTGGATCGACGTGGACCTCTCGGAGCAGATGGTTTACGCCTACGAGGGCGATACCCTGGTCAATTCTTTCCTGGTATCCACCGGCACCTGGGCGCATCCCACCGTCACCGGGCAGTTCCACATTTATGTCAAATATCGCTACGCCGATATGTCTGGCCCGGGCTACTACTTGCCCGATGTACCCTACACCATGTATTTTTACCGGGATTACGGCCTGCATGGCACCTACTGGCACCATAATTTTGGCACGCCTATGAGCCACGGCTGCGTCAACCTGCGCACCGAGGATGCCGGCTGGCTCTTCGATTGGGCCTCGGTCGGCACCCTGGTGAACGTCCACGAGTAGATTAATGGTTGCTGTCGAAGGTCACCCACCTTCAGGATAACGGTCTCTCATGCACACCCTGTTTGCGCCCGACCTGGCTCATCTTTCCCGGCGCGAGTTCCTGCGTTTCTCGGCCGTGGGTTTGCTGGGCCTTTTCTGGCTGCCGTTCATGAACGCCGAGGAGCGCCGCCGGCGCCTGAATGAACCCAGCCTCGGCCCGGGCATTTACACGCCCCCCGCCCGCATGGGCCGCTCGGTGGATGACAACCTCGAAATATTCGATAAACCCAGCTTCTCGGGCAAACTGCGCCAGGTCTACTGGCGCGACCTGGTCTTCGATATCGACGAAGTGGTCTTTGGCGATGAACAGCCGCGCTACAACCGCGTCTGGTATCACATCAAAGACCAGGGCTACGCCCACTCCGGGCAGATACAACCGGTGGATCTAAAGCTCAACCCGTTCCACCGCGTGGTGGCTCCCCCCGGGTGCCTGGCCGAGGTCACTGTGCCCTACACCGACACCCTGGTCGATACCCGCCGCCCCGAGAAGATCGCCTACCGCCTCTACTACAGCACCCTGCATTGGGTCATGGACGTGGTCGAAGACCACGACGGTCATTTCTGGTACAAGCTCTGGGACGATAAATTCAAGCAGTACTACTATGCCCGCCCCGAGCATCTGCGCTTGTTAAAACCCGCAGACACCGCCCCCCTTTCGCCGGATGTGCCCATGGATGCCAAGCGCATCGAAGTCTGGCTGCGCGACCAGCTGGTCATCGCCTATGAGAATGACGAGCCGGTGATGATCACCCGCGCCGCCACCGGCGGAAAATTCATCGACGGGGATTACACTACCCCGCACGGCATCTACACCACCAACCGCAAGCGCCCATCCCGCCACATGGCCAGCGATGACCTGGCCGCCTCCAACAGCTACGATCTGCCCGGCGTGCCCTGGGTGTGCTATATCACCGGCGGAGGCATTTCCTTCCATGGCACCTACTGGCATAACGATTACGGCAAACCCCGCAGCCACGGCTGCATCAATCTGGCCCCCCAGGCCGCCAACTGGTTGTACCGCTGGACCATGCCGGCCGTGCCCTTTGACCAGAGCACCTGGATCGACGACTTTGGCACCCTTGTTCGAGTGTTATAATTTAGACCGCGAAGCACATTTTCAATCCGCACGGCGCGCAGCACACCGGCCCAACCGTTGCCGGGCATCCGCCGGGCCGCGGGCGTGTGGATGAAGGAGCTGGCATGGCCAAAGAGGCATTATTTGCGGGTCTGGTAATTGACGAAAACGGTAATCCGGCAGAGCTGGCGCATGTCGGCGATGAAGCCATGTATGTGGTCAACGACCAGGGCTTTCACCGCCACATCCCCTCCGAGCAGGTCGACCTGCAGGTGCTCAACATGATCCGCGATCAAATGAAGGGCAGCGAAGATACCATCGCCGAGCAGGCCGCTAAAATGCTCGGCCAGGATGACATTTTCAGCCGCGCAATCCTGCAAAACCAGTTAAAGAATATCGACCAGCAGTTCGACCAGTTGTTTAAGACCGGCATCCCCGAAAGCGGCCGCGCTTACATGGGCATGATGGGCTTCCGCATCATCATCAACCTGCATGGCGAGGTCCTGCGTGTGGACCAGCCCGCTGCCCCCAGCGGCGAAGACGAAGAATAACCGCCGGCCGTTTGGCCCCACCCCGCACCGACCCCATCCCCAGGACGCATAGAGCCATGAACGACAAATCCTTACCCGAATTCATCCCCGGTTTGAAACTTAGCGAGCTTTACTATCATGAAGCCGTGCAGCCCATCCTGGCGCAGCACTTCCCCGGCCTGCCGCACAGCGCCGCCCTGATTGGTTTTGGCTCGGATGTGATCGGCTTCGATGACGCCCGCTCGCGCGACCATCTTTGGGGTCCGCGCCTGGTCTTGTTCCTACCGGAAGACGGTTTTGACGCGCAAAAGCAGGCGGTCGGCGAGGCCTTGCGCGCCAACCTGCCCACCAGCCTGCACGGCTATCCCACCAGCTTTAACCAGGCGGACGAGGAAGGTGTGCGCATCCTCGAAGCACGCGAAACCGGCCCGGTGGATCCCTTGATCGAGATCACCACCCTGCCGGGCTATTTCGAGCGAGAAATCGCCTGGAACACCCGCCGCCCGCTCGACCTGGCCGATTGGCTGACCTTTTCGGAGCACAAGCTGCTCACCCTCACCACCGGCGGGGTGTGGGCCGACGCGCTCGGGTTGGAAGGGGTGCGCAAACAACTGGGCTACTATCCCCGCGAAATCTGGATGTACCTGCTCGCCTGCCAGTGGATGAAGATCGGCCAGGAAGAGCCCTTTGTGGGCCGCACCGCCGAGGTAGGCGACCCGATCGGCTCGCGCCTGATCACCGCCCGCATGGTTCAGGCGGTGATGCACTTGTGTTTTATGCTCGAGCAGCGCTACGCTCCCTATAGCAAGTGGTTTGGCACCGGCTTTAAGCGCCTCGAAATCGCCCCGCTGATCGAGCCCCACCTGGTTGGCGCGCTGGAGGCTTCCGATTTCCACACCCGCGAGCAGTTTTTGTGCCGCGCTTACGAAATCTGCGCCTGGAAATTCAACTCGCTCGACCTTGTCCCCCAGGTGCCCGGGCGCGTGACCCTCTTCCACGACCGGCCCTTCAAGGTCATCCACGGGGATGCCATTGCCGGCAAGATCCTGCAGGCCATCCCCGATGATCGCATTCGCGCCCTGGTCGGTTTTATCGGCTCGGTCAACCAGTTGAGCGAGTCGACCGATATCATCTCGGACGTCGAAGTATGTCACCGGCTAAAGGGCTTATATCACTAAGCGGAGGTTGGATGCCGGCATCCCTTGCGCGGGCAAGAAAATGATCAAAATACGGATCAGGCAGGAAAAAAACTGCCTGATCCTTTTTTGACCGGTTTACCCGGCCAGAAAGGCCAGATCATGCATAAGAGTTATCTTAGATTTATATGAGTTTGCTTGACTCTGCATCCTGCATGCGCTTAGAATCAAATCATGGATTATAAAGATTATTACAAGATTCTGGGTGTAGAGCGGAACGCCAGCGATGCGACCATCAAGCAGGCTTTCCGCAAACTGGCGATGAAATATCACCCGGACCGCAATCCAGACAGCAAACAGGCTGAAGATAAATTTAAAGAGATTAACGAAGCCAACGAGGTGCTCAGCGATCCCGAAAAACGCCGGCGCTACGACGAGTTGGGCGAATCTTATTTTCGCTACCAGCAGTCTGGCGGCGCGCCGGGCGGTTTTAACTGGAACGATTGGACCACCGCGACGCGCGGCGCACAGGGCCGCGGCGGCACGCGGGTGGAATACAGCAACCTCGAAGACCTGTTTGGCGGCATGGGTGGCTTTTCCGATTTCTTCCAATCCATTTTCGGCGGGATGGGTGGCGCCGCCCCGCGCACAGCCCAACGCAGCGCCCGGCCGGCCGCCATCGAACAGCCGGTGAAAATCTCGTTCAACGAGGCCTACCAGGGCGCGGAGCGCACCATGCTGCTCGGCGAGCGCGGCGAGCGTAAGATCCAGGTGAAAATCCCACCGGGCGCCGATAACGGCACCAAGGTGCGTATCGCCGGGGTGGGCCAGGCCGGCCCCAACGACCAGCGCGGTGACATTTTCCTGGTGGTTGAAATGACCCCCGACCCTCGTTTTGAGCGCAAAGGGGTGGATCTCTATACCGATTTTGATCTCGATCTCTACACCGCCGTGCTGGGCGGCGAGGCGCGCGTCAACACGCCCGACGGCCAGGTGGTGCTGACCATTCCGGCCGGCACCCAACCCGGCAAGCCCTTCCGCCTCACCGGGCGGGGCATGCCCCATCTGCGCGACGCGAAAAAGCACGGCGATCTCATCGCCCGCGCCCGCGTCAGCCTGCCGGCCAACCTCACCCCCGAGCAGCGCAGCCTGTTTGAACAGTTATCTCGTCTGAAGTAAACTATCTTCAGGCTTATTTGTAGTAAGGAGTCAAGATGAAACGCACTGCCCCCCTGCTGATGTTAATTGGCATTTTACTGGCCGCCTCCCTGGCCTGCCAGTTGAGCCCGCTGGCGGTTTCCCCGCCCCACAGCATCCCTCAACAGCCCCCCGACGTCCAGTTGGTGCCGCAAACTCCCAGCCAGTCCCCGCAGACCGTGGGCAACCTGGTAGACCAGCAGGATGCCCTGGTCAAGTTATATGACCAGGTCAGCCCCGGGGTGGTTTCCATGCAGGTGCTCACCGATACCGGCGGCGGGCAGGGTTCGGGTTTTGTCTATGACAAAGAAGGCCACATCATCACCAATCTGCACGTGGTGCAAGACGCCACCGACATGGAAGTGGATTTCCCTTCCGGCTTGAAACTGCGCGGCAAGGTAATTGGCGTGGACCAGGATTCGGATATCGCCGTGGTCAAAGTGGAAGCCACCCCCGACCAGCTGACCCCCATTCCGTTGGGCAGTGGTGAGGCGCTGAAGGTCGGCCAGACCGTGATTGCCATTGGCAACCCCTTTGGCCTGGCAGGCACCATGACGGTCGGCGTCGTTTCGGCCAAGGGCCGCACGCTGGAATCCCTGCGCGAGGCCCCGCAGGGCGGTTTCTTCTCCGCCGGCGCGGTCATCCAGACCGACGCGGCCATCAACCCCGGCAATTCGGGCGGCCCGCTGCTCAACCTGGACGGCCAGGTGGTGGGCATCAACCGCGCCATCATCGCCAACAACACCACCGGTGAATCGACCAACAGCGGGGTAGGCTTTGCCATCAATGTCGATATCGTCAAACGCGTGGTGCCCGAACTGATCAGCAACGGTAAATATGACTATCCCTACCTGGGCATCACCAGCCAGGAAGAAATCAGCCTGCTGGCTTCCGAAGCCCTCAACCTGCCCCAATCCACCGGGGCCTACGTCCTCGAGGTTCGCCCCGGCAGCCCGGCGGATGTCGCCGGCATTCATGCCGGCAGCACCCCCACCGACCTGGGTGTCAACGCCGGCGGTGATTTGATCGTTGGCGTGGATGGGCGTGAGGTGCGCGTCTTTGGAGATCTGTTGACCTATCTGATGACCTCCAAGAGCCCAGGCGATACAATTGTGGTCACAGTCTTACGCGATGGAGCCCAAAAGGAGGTGAGCATCACTTTAGGAAAGCGTCCTTAAGCAGGTCAACGTATCCGCTGACAATAAAATATAGAATCAGGAGGTTGCCATGTTAACCGAAAATGACTTGCGGGAGCTGCTAGAATTCTCTGCTCCAGCCCCGGTGCTCAGCCTTTACCTGAACACCGACCCGTCCGAGGGCAACACCGATGCGCACAAACTGCGTGCGCGCAGCATGATCAAGGATATTAACCTTCCGCAAGACGTTGAGGCAATGATTCGCTATCTGGACCATGAATACAACTGGTCTGGGCGAGGCGTGGCGATTTTTTCGTGCGCTCCAGCCGGTTTCTTGCGCGCCTATCCCTTAGGCGTGCCTGTGCGGAGCGCCGTGCATATCAGCGATAAACCCAGTGTAAAGAATCTTAGCGGTCTGCTCGATAATTTTGGTGGTTATGGGATTGTATTGGTAGATAAACAGGGCGCCCGCCTGTTCCATTTCCACCTGGGTGTGCTGGTAGAGCAAGAAGGTGTGGTTGGTGAGACAGTCAAGCATACCAAGAGAGGAGGCGCCTCTGCGGTCCCCGGCCGGCGCGGTGGAGTTTCTGGCCAGACCCGGGCCGTAGAAGAACAGGTCGACCGCAACATGAAAGACGCGGTTGATTTCGCCGTACATTTCTTTGAGAGCAAAAAGATCCGCCGCATCCTCATCGGCGGGACGGATGAAAACGTCAAACAATTCCGCGGCTTTTTACCCAAAGCCTGGCACAGTCTGGTCATTGGCAGTTTTCCCATCAGCCTGACCGCCAACCCCACCGAAGTGCAGGCCCGTGCCCTGGAAGTCAGCATGCAGGTTGAAGAGCGCCGCGAAGCCGATCTGGTGGACGGCCTGCTGTCTGGGACGGGCAAGGCCAATATCACCGTCACCGGGCTGGATGCCACCCTCGAAGCCACCAACCAGGGCCGTGTGCAGCTGCTGGTGGTCACCGAGGGGCTGCGCAAGGTGGGCTACCGCGCCAAAGAAGACGGCAGCCTGGTGCATAAACCGCCCGCGGACGCCGTGGACGGTTATGAAAAAGTTTTCGATGTGGTCGACCTGGCGGTGAACGCGGTGCTGCGCAGTGGCGGCGAGGTGGAAGTCGTCCACCAAAACGACGCGCTGGAAAAGCTCGGCAGCATCGGCGCCATGCTGCGCTACTAACCGCCATTCTGGGATACCCTGGGGCTGCCCAATCCATTTGGGCAGCCCCTTTTGCATCCCGGGCCATCTCTACACCCTCGCCGGTCAAAAGGTGATCTTGCGCGCCCTGGTGGAAAGGCTCTCCCGGCCCTAGACCCCGGGTCGCGCGGGCGCTTCAGCCATCCACAGCCGGCAGCGGTTTTCCCGCTCAAAAGACCCCCCCGCCGGAATCCTGGCGGGGGGGTCTTTTGAAGAACGGTTATCTTCGACGAGCGTTTATTATTTCGACAGGGTATCGCTAATCAACAGCAGTTCGCTGGTCAGGCGGTCAAGATCTTGCCTGGCCAGGTTCGTGTCGCGGCTGAGGTCGTTGCTCACCAGCCCGAACAACTGCGAGAGGGTATCCGGCTGGGCCGCGCCCAGCTTCTCCAACTGCGGCAGGCTGGCGTCCAGCAGCTTCTTGGCCTGTTCCAGCGACAGGCGCGCGGCTGCCGTGTCTTTGGCGGTCAGCTTCTGGCTGACATCGCCGATCTTGTTGAGGGTTTGCACCACCACGATCTGCGCGCGCGCTTTTTCCAGGTCGGCTGTCAATTGTTTATTCTGCGCATCTACCCCCAGGAAGGTCAGCCCGGCTTTATCCAGGTCGGCCTGTTTCTGCTCCAGGTCCTGGCGAGCCTGGTTGAGTTCGAGCGTGTTGGTCCGGCTTTCCAGCTGCAGCGGGCGGTAGAGCAGCAGGTAGGCGGTAAAAAAGCCCAGGGCGAAGAAACCCACGATCAGCGCCAGGGTGCGCACCACCGCGCGCAGGGCGCGGCCGGCTTTGGTATCCCCGCCGAAAAGGTTCTTCTTGGGCTTGACCACTTCTGGGGTGAGCGTGGCGGCTTTGGCCGGCCCGCTGCGGGTTTCGGCAGGTTTGGGCTCGGGGGTGGATGGGGTTTGGGTGGCCATAATTGCTGTTCATTCTCCCTCTCGGACCGCGGCCCGATGAGCTGGTTTTTCGAAAATCTGTGGGTCCGGGCGCCAGTTGAGCGCCTCGCTGGATATAGATTATAGCCCAGCCGGCCGGAATCGTGCACGCTCACTTTTCGATCGCCGCCGTCAGGACAGGTGGCAGGGCAGGCATGCCTTTCCCCACCTCGCTTTATAGAAAATCCCGGCTGTTCGCATCGGGCAAACTGCCCTGGAAATTCATTCAAAACCCTGCTCCCAAATTCGCGGCGCGGGTGTAAAATCAATAGGGCAGGTCCCGGGTTGCCTTTTTGCCAGAAAAGTACCGGGCCTGTTTTGTGTGTAACCTGCCAGTGCGTCCACAAATCTTATTCTTAAGGCTGCCCGCTGAGGTGCAAGGGAAGGCCCTTGCTGACCCTGCCGGAGGGGCATGCCTGGGCGCCTGGCTGGGCATTCGCAAAGTAGATCCATTAAAGGAGTAGATATGCCGCATTTCACCTATCCATTCTCATTTTCTGAGGATGATGCCAGCCAGGTCAACGGATGCCTGGAGCTGGACGAGCCGCTTCCCTACAACCACAGTTCACAGGGAGGCGGCTTTTATCGCCCCGGGAAAATTACGGTGGAAGGCGGCGGCGGCCTCGAGCTGGTGCTCTATCACAACGACGCCACCTCGGCCTTTATCTACACCCACAGCGGCCCCGCCGACCCGCGCCTGCTCGAGCTGGCCGGTCTCTCGCCCGACGAGATTTCGTGCCTCTCCCAATTGGAGCTGCCCGGCCAGTTGTGCATGGGCGCCGACCGCACCCGCCTGATCGGCCGCGCCGTGCGCAACATGCTCGGCTCGCCCGCCTTGCGCCCCACCATCTCGGCCTACCGCCAGGAGAACCTGGCCATCTTCCCCATCGCCCGTGAGGGCCTCAAATACCAGGTGGCCGAGGCGGTTTTCGAAAACTTTGGCTTCTACTGCGACGAGATCATCCTCGACGCCCACCACGTCTTCGACAGCTCCGTGCCGGTCTACAACCGCAAGGTGGAGATGACCCTCTTCAAAGATAAAGACCTCGACCAGCGCCAGCATGAAGACGTCTACGTGGCCTTCATCGCCGACAGCATTGCCAGTGGGCTGGTGATGAAAGAGGTCATCGCCCGCATCCGCGACCGCTTCGAAAATATCCGCCAGGTGGAAGTCATCGCCCCGCTGGCTACCGTGCGCGGGCTGTGCCGCATTGCCCGCGCCGAATACACTCAGAATTTGCGCGTGCGCCTGCACGTATTTGAAACCCTGCTCAACGCCCTACCCCCCGATTTTTACTATTCCGCCCATTACAACACCCCCGAGCTGCACATTCGCCCCGATCTCGAGGCCCAGTACCGCGCCTGGTGGGGCCAGGACCGCGCGGGCAGGGCCATCGCCGACACCGCCTGCGCCGGCTACGGCTGGAGTGAGGTCTTCTTCTCGCCGCGTAAACAGATCGAGATGATCAACGGCGAGCTCGGCCGGCGCCACGCCATGACCGTCGCCGAGATCCTGCGCAGGAATCTCTGCTAGCCGCCCGGCCTGACGCCGGATGCAACGGCAGGGAGTCGTTTGTTGCCTGCGCACCCCGGAAATAGATGATTCCCCCGGTATAATCAGCCCATGACCACCGCAGCTCCTTCCACCGCCGGGCGGCAGATTGCCCGCGCCGCCGGGACGGTCATGCTGGCGTACCTGATCACCCAGGTGATCGGTCTGCTGCGCAGCGTGATCATCTACCGCGCCTTTGGCACCGGCGCCGAGATGGACTCGTTCAACGCCGCCAACCGTGTGGCCGAGCTGCTCTTCAACCTGATGGCCGGCGGTGCGCTCGGATCGGCCTTTATCCCCACCTTCACCGGCCTGCTCGCCAAAAAAGAAACCCAGGCCGCCTGGCGCCTGGCCTCGGCCATTGCCAATCTGCTCCTGCTGGTCCTCAGCCTGATCGCCCTGCTGGCGGCGGTCTTTGCCCCCCAGATCGTGCGTCACGTGCTGTTTGTGCTCTCGCCGGGCGTCTCCATTGGCCAGGAGACCCT
The DNA here is from genome assembly GCA_963752685.1 of uncultured Chloroflexia bacterium. Classification (GTDB taxonomy): domain Bacteria; phylum Chloroflexota; class Anaerolineae; order Anaerolineales; family Anaerolineaceae; genus Anaerolinea. The sequence goes on from CAVVZR010000005.1 coordinate 589,185, forward strand.
CACCGTCAGCCTACTGCGCGCCCTGCTGCCCACCGTGGTCATCTTTGGGCTGAGCGGGCTGGTCATGGGCATCCTCAACGCCCATCACAAGTTCTGGCTGCCGGCCATCGCCCCCGGCATGTACTCCCTCGGACAGATCGCCGCGGTGCTGCTCCTCCCATCGGGCTGGGGCATCTACCGCCTGGCGGCCGGCGCGCTGGCCGGCGCGCTGCTCCACCTGCTCATCCAGCTCCCCGACCTGCTTGGGCTCAGGGGCCGCTACCGCGCCACCCTGGGCTTAGGCTCGCCCCTGGTGCGCGAGGTGATCGTGCTGATGGGCCCGCGCGTGCTGGGCGTGGCGGTGGTGCAGGTCAATTTCATCGTCAACACCATCATCGCCCTCGGCCCGCAGATGCCCGAGGGCAGCGTGGCCGCCATCACCCTGGCCATTTCGCTGATGCTGATGCCCCAGGCGGCCATTGCCCAATCGGTGGCGGTGGCGGCCATGCCCACCTTTTCGGCCCAGGCCGCCCTGGGCAGGCTGGATGAGCTGCGCGCCTCCCTGGCGGGCAGCCTGCGCGGGGTGCTGCTGCTGGCCCTGCCCGCCTCCCTCGGCCTGATCCTGCTGCGCGAGCCGCTCATCCGCCTGCTCTACCAGCACGGCCCCTATTTTGACGCCCACTCCACTCAACTGGTGGCCTGGGCGCTGCTCTGGTATGCCGCCGGGCTGGTGGGCCACTCCCTGCTGGAAGTGATCGTGCGCGCCTTCTACGCCCTGCACGATACCCGCACCCCGGTGACCGTCACCGCCGGGGCCATGACCCTCAACGTGGCCTTCAGCTTTGCCTTTGCCGCCCTCTTTGCCCGCATCGGCTGGATGCCCCACGGCGGGCTGGCCCTGGCCAACTCGCTCGCCACCCTGATCGAGATGCTCGTCCTGCTGTTCCTGCTCGGCCGCCGCCTGGGCGGTCTCGAAGGCCGCCGCAGCCTGTCTGCCCTGCTCCAGGCCGGCGCCGGCGTATTGGTGATGAGCCTGGGGCTGCTGGCCTGGCTGCGCCTGGCCGCCGGGCTGCCCGATTGGCTGCTGGCGCCGGGCGGGGGCCTGCTGGGCGCGCTGCTCTACGCCGCCGCCCTGGCTGCCCTGCGCGTGCCCGAACTGGCCAGCGCCTGGAGCGCGCTGACGCGCAGGTTGTCGCTTTTTACCGGCAAGTGAGCAACTGCCAGGCTAAATGCTTGCCGGCAGGGCCCCGCAATGTAGGGCCAGGCATGGCTGGAAGGGATAGGCGTTAACGAGAATTAATTACCCGCAGGGCATACCCCAACAGCGCCAGGATCATGCCTAACGAGCAGAATGACGGGATTTTCCCTGTTAACCAGATTTTATCGGTTGGTTTCCAAACCCATCTTTTATAAATAGAACTTGATCAAAAAACCGGCAGCCGTGGATAGAATCAGCCCCAAAAAGGATTCGCCATCGATGAAGAACAGTCCCAGGCCATCATAACTGCAGTTCACCAACAGCTTGCAATTCGGAGGGATCTTAGAAAATAAAAAACTCGTGATGACCACCACCAGGATGATCAATAAACTGTACAGCCAGCCAAGCCAGGGCTGGCGCAGGGTGATATAGGCCCATTGGATGAGGATCAAGAACAATGGAAATCCGAAAAGCATCAGAAAGGATAAAACCTGATCCGGCATGCAGACCCGTGAGTATAAAAATGATCTTGAAAGAAAACGTTAAACCATTGTATCTTGATCTCGATCGATTTGGATAAGGAGCCGTGATGAAAGAATTCTTTGCCGATTTCCTCGCCAAAACTGCGGAATCGCAGCTTGCCCCCACCCCCCAGGGCCAGGGCCTGCCCCAGCCCCCGCTCGAGCTGCCCGTCCCCGAGGATGCCGCCCTGATCGCCCTGCCGGGGGTCGAGAGCCTGGCCATCCCCGCCGCCGACCTGCGCACGGTCATCGAGCAGCGCCGCTCACTGCGCCGCTACACCCCCGCCGCGCTCAGCCTGGAGGAACTCTCCTATTTGCTCTGGCTCACCCAGGGGGTCAAGCGCGTCACTGCCCGCCCGGCCACCCTGCGCACCGTGCCCTCCGCCGGCGCACGCCATGCCTTTGAGACCATCCTGCTGGTCAACCGCGTGGATGGGCTGCAGCCCGGCCTCTACCGCTATATCGCCACCCGGCACGCCCTGCTGCCGCTGCCCGCCCCCGCGGATGTCACCGCGCGGGTGATGACCGGCACCCACGAACAGGAAAGCATCGGCAACAGCGCCGTCACCTTCATCTGGGCGGCGGTCACCGAGCGCATGTCCTGGCGCTACGTCGAGCGCTCGATGCGCTACCTCTTCCTGGATGCCGGCCACGTCTGCCAGAACCTCTACCTGGCCGCCGAATCGATTGGCTGCGGGGTCTGCGCCATCGCATCCTTTGACGATGCCTATATCAACGAATTTCTGGGGTTAGACGGGGTCGACCGTTTCGTCATCTACCTGGGCGCCCTCGGCAGGCGGCCCGACTAAAACCTTTCCAAAATTGTAGCCTGGCCGAAGAGCATCCGAGAAGATGGAGATATTTGCACCGTTTCACCATGCAAATATCCCCATCTTCTTGCTCCCCTCCCGTTTTGGGCGGCGGCCGGGGGAGGGTAAGCTGCCGTAGGTTGGGTTGAGGGGCACTTTTCATCCGGTTTTAGCCTTACCAGATTGCCCCGAAACCCAACGCGATGCCCAAATGATGGGTTCGCTTCGATACAGAAAGGTCAGCGCTCCTGGCTCAATCGCTCAACCCATCCTGCGAAGAATCGGATAAGCACCCTACCTGGCGAGAAAACCACTATGCCGCGGCGGGTTCCTCATCGGCATAATTCAGCCCAAGATCGCTCGGGGTCACCTTCACCCCCTGCACGGCGTTAAACGACAGGTCCGATTCGGGCAGGTTGTGCGCCAGGCGCACCTGCTCGAACAGCGCCAGGTAGCTCAGCGCGCTGCGCGTTTCCCAGCGCAGCCCAATCTGGTTGGCCGCCGCGTGGATCTCGCGCGCGCTGCGCCCCTCAATTTCCACAAAATCGCCGTAGGGCATTTCGTCCACCACCACCACCAGGTGACGCAGGTGATAGGTGGTGCGGAATTTCTCATACATCACCACCACGCGGTAGCCCAGCGCCTCGAGCAGCCGGCGCGCGGCGGCGAAATCGCCCACCTCAAACTCAATCTCCTGGCGCACGCTCACTTCCTGCCCGGTTTGCGACGGCCCCTTATAGGTCATATAGGCGCTCGCGTCCTGGCGCAGGCGCAGCACCCGCCGCCCGGCGGCCAGCTCGCCCACGCCAATGTCGAAGCGCAGGTTGGTCTCGTGCACCCGCGGGCTTTCCAGTCGCGCGCCCAGCGCCTCCAGCTTGCGCTCCACCGCCTGCCGGTCGCGCACCATGAACTTGGCTTCGATTTCTTGTTCGTTTTCAACCATGCTTGGCTCCGTTCGTGCCGCTAAAATCTTTCTTTGGCCTGCTAAAATGTTCCCTTCAGCCCAGCGGGTTCAGCGCCCAGACGCAGTACAACAGCCCGGCCAGGGTCACCCCCAGGGCAAAAGGCCAGTTGGCCATCATCTCGGCCGCCCGGGTGAAGATCAGAAAATCTGCCCAATAGCTGGCCGCCAGCAGCAGCCCCGCCGCCAGGGCTGCCCGCCCGGCCCAGCCGCGCGGCACAAAACAGCACACCGCCGCGACCAGCCCCAGTACGCCCCACGCCGCGCCCCCCGCCGCCAGGTACAGCGGCCCCGGGTGCACCCCCAACTGCCGCAGCAGGTCCCAATCCAGCAGGGACTGCTGCAGCCGCGACCAGCCCAGCAGGGCCAGGTAAAGAAAGCCGGCCGCCAGGAACAAACGGCGCCAACGAGAGCGGTAGAGGGTGGTCTGGTTCAATGCGTGGTGGTCTCCCTTGCAGCCTGCCTCTATTGTACCCGCACCCGGCGCATTGCGGGGGATGCCGCGCGCCAATAGCCGTGCTGAAGCGGTGCCCTTCGGCGGTGCGCCGGCGAGTGTAGGGCTCCTTTATACAATTAGAAAACTGTAAGCATTAACGCTATCTATCTGAATATTACTTTTCACTATAATCAATTGGGGGTACGAATCAGCCAGGTCGCCTGCCGCTTGATAAATGTCTCACCGTGGCGCGCCTGCCGGTATATATCATCAATCTTTACACCCGTTCTCCAAGATAAGACTTGCTATTCAAACATTGTATTTTCTTCACACCAAAGGAGATCGATCTATGACTGTCCAAACACCTTCATCCACTGCAGATCGAAACAAAAGTGTTATTAAATGGCAAACCCGAGTGATTTTTGGCGCAGTAATCCTATTCATCCCCCTTTTATATCTTTCTCATCTGTCATTTCATACGGTGAAGTACGGCGTGCTTGCGATCTGTTTGGCCGGGCTCTACATTGCTGCGAGTTCAATCATCAACCGCGTCACCTTCTTCACGCGTTGGAGAGGAATGGATTGGATCGTAAAAGGTCGTTCGGAAGGTGACCAGGCTGTATGGTTCGGTATTTTGCTGCTCGTGATAGATATTGCCTGGATCGTCTTTATCTTCACGCCGTCCCTTTCGGACAAATACTTCAAGTTCTAGATAATTGGCTTATGTTCTCCAAAGGGAGAAAGCGGGTCAGAGGATGCCTTGAACATTAGCTTAAACTGCCGCACCTTTTCTTTCATTATCCTTTTTTTCCTTGCTTCCTGCAATTTGTCGGTCGCTACTTATAAAACTGTACCTACAGTATCCGTAGGAATAGCAACGAAAAATGGAAGGAATGCGAGTTCAACAACAGAAAGTACGTTTGTGCCCAAAATGCAGCTGACTTCCATGGTGGGGCCAAAGTTATCGGTAACCTCTGATCTAACCATGGCCCAAGGATCTTCTTTAACCCGAACTGTAATTTTCATTCCAAGCGCAACGCTAACCCCTCATCCCATTCGGGAACTCTCCGATGCTGAGAAATTAAAAATGATGGATTTGCTAAATTACACCGGGGATTGCAAATTACCATGTTGGAACGGGATTACCCCTGGTTTTTCGAGGATAGAAGAGGCCCAAGGTTTTTTTGCCAGATTAGGGTACGACATTGGTCCTTGGCCTCCTAAAGAAGATGAAAAAGAAGGCCATATGGAGGTGAAGTTAGTAGGGTTTCCTCTCGGATCATTATCATATAGTTACTTTTATATATCCCTTCAATGGGAAAATCGTAATCGTTAAATAAAATAGAAATTGATCTCTGGGGGCACCCTGAACTATATACTCAAGATCGAATTTTTAATCAATTAGGAAATCCTACAAGCATTAGAATAATTCATGGTATTGGAGGGAGAATGCCGGTCTATGCAATTGGATTGCTATATGACGAGATTAATCTCGTGTTAGAAATAAGGGGCAATCTGATGACCAGTAATAATAAAGACTTCCCTTACCAAGTATGTCTTGCAAACAAGAAGGAACAATATATTAAGGCCATCATGTATTCCGATACGGCTAATTTTGAAATCGAGAAAGAATATTATACGGACCCATGGGAAGATTGGACAAAAGTCATTAGCATGTCTACTGAAGATTTGATACAAAGTCTGTTAGACCCCAACGAATGTATTTTTTATCCATAATCTTTGACAATAAAAAGAGGCATCGAGATAAAAAGAATAGACGAGAAATAGGGGATAGATGATGACGTGATGAGAAAACTTTTCGGTATCACCTTCGTTATCGTAGTTGCATTAGCAGCCTGCCAGGGGGCATCTGACAGGACGGTTAGGCCTGGTTCAGCCCCTCCAGCCTCGCAGCCTACTTTGACGATTCCACCCATAGCCCCATCATTGGCGCCAACAAAGCCAGCCCCCAGCAAGACGTCTACGGAGAAGTTTCTTCCCTCTCCCACGTCGACTGCCTATCCTATGAATACTGTCCAATCGTTTTGCCCTTCGATTGAGCCAGTTTCCAGCTTGCCGGAAATCGAAGGGCAACTCATCATGAATGGGATCAACCCAAACCCATCGCCGGATTTGAGCAACGTAGAAATCGATTATCTGCTGAATTTGAAAACAAGCGCCAGACAGTCACTTTCGACAAAGAATTTTAACGACATTAATTTACCATTCTACCTGGACGATGGAAGTGCCCTGGTTTCACCCGATCGATCAAGATTTGCCTATGTCGAATATGGCACACCTGATTATCAGAACCCTGATCTCAGGATCATCAATTCCGCAGGAGAGCAAGAGCCAACTCCTGGCTGGGGAGAAGGTTGGGACAAGATCTATGGGTGGGCGGATAATCAGACTTTTTTATTCACAGTAGATGAATTCATATGGATACGGTAGAATTGCTGCTGTGGACATCCAGACCTGGGATACTACAATTCTATCCCCTCCCAATGATCTATTTCTGAACGAGGTGGGATGGTATGTTTGGTTTGGGAAGCCGATTTTGTTGTTAACCCAGGTTTACACAAAGCCGTCTATTTATCTAATGGATCACCAGCCCCTGGTTTTAACTACGCATTATGGGATCCTAAAACAAATCAAGTTTTATGGCAGAGATCTGCCTGGAATGGTGGCTTTCGCCCAGTTTGGAACACAGGGGGGACACTATTTGCTGTCTCGTCAGGAGATGAGAATGAACTCAATTTGTTTGTAATAAATAATGATGGTATTGAGAACCAGTTGACCTATCTGGGAAATGCATTGGGGTTAGAGATTTCTAGAGCTGGCGCTTTAGATTGGTCACCCAATGGACAGCAGCTGGCCTTCTGGCTAGTAACATCATCATCGAATATTTCAGTAATAGATGTAAAGACAAAAGAGATCAAGAAATATTGTATTGAAGGCCAAAATTTTCAATTACCTATCTGGTCACCGGATGGCAACTGGCTGGCGTTGAACAGCCCGATTGATAAAGATAGCTGGCTTCATACGCGGGTAATTCTTCTAAATGTCAAGACGCAGCACGCTTATGAGATCTTGAGAGAAAACCAAGTGATTGGCTGGATGCAGGGGAAATAGGCCGATGGCCGATGAATGGATTTGGAGAGCGCGTCGGCCTGATGAATGATTGTGCAACGACCAACAATGTATTGGATCAGGCCGTCGGGTTGACCCAGGTGCTGCAGGATGGAGAGAACAGCTATCTGTACAGCAACGGGCACATTGTGTGGAATGCGGGTTCCCCAGCAATCGATGACGTATCCAGGATTTGACCCATTATGAACCAAATGCTCGCTCAGGCTGGTCGAGTTGTGCACCGAATGAGATAGTTTTCTCTTGCCCCCTTCCGGTCGGAAGGGGGTTGGGGGATGGCGCTTGTACCCTCCTCCTTGCGGCTGCTTTACAGATTCACCCGGCGCGCGCTTAGGACGACTCTTTTTTTCTCAACCATGCTATGATTAATCTTATGGCGAACAGTCGGGACCGCATTTTGCTGGTTGAAAACGACTCGGTGGTCGCTGACCTGATCGGCCGCCAGGCTCTTCAGGCAGTTGGCTACCAGGTGGTCATCGTTGGCGATGCCAACACCGCCATTTCGCGCGCCATCCAATGGGTCCCCGACCTGATCCTCATCGATATGAACCTCAGCGGATTGAGTGGCAAGGACCTGCTGGTGGCGCTCAAATCCCAGGGGCTGCAAACCCCGGTCATCCTCCTCGCCCAGCGCGGCCAGGAATTGGATATCGTCCAGGGCTTTCGCCTCGGCGCCGCCGATTACCTGCTCCTGCCGGTGCGTGAGGCCGAGGCCGTTTCGGCCGTCGAACGCGTGCTCAAACAGGTCCACGAGCGCCAGGAGCGCGACCGTCTCGCCCAGCAGTTCCAGCTCACCAACCAGGAGCTTCAACTGCGCGTGCGCGAGCTGACTACCATCTTCTCGGTCGGCAAAGCAGTCACCTCCACCGTCGACCTGTCCCTCTTGATGGATAAAATCCTCGAGGCCGCGGTCAACGTCACCCAGGCCGACCTGGGCTGGTTCCTGATGCGCGACGACAGCAGCAAACCCTTCACCCTGGTCTCCGATAAGAACCTGCCATCCTCCCTCGGCCTGAAAATTGGCCAGACCTGGGATGACGGCATCAGCAAGCTGGTGGCTATGTCGGGCGAGGCCCTCACCCTGCACGGCGAGCCGCTCAAGCGCTTCAAAATCTCCGTTCTCGGCCAGTCAGCCATGATCGCTCCCATCCGCGCCCTGCAGCGCAACCAGCGCGCCGTCATCGGCCTGTTGGCCATGATGCGCCGCCAGCCGGTTGCCTTTGCCCCCAGCGAACAGCACCTGCTCGAGGCCCTCGCCGATTACGCCTCCATCTCGCTGGTCAACGCCAACATCATCCGCTCCGCCGAGGAGCGCGCCCGCGGGCTGCAGTCTCTGGCTGAAAATGCCCGCCTGGGCGAGCGCGTCAACGGCGATCTGCTCCAATCCGTCAAGAGCGAGCTGAGCGGCCCGGTGGAAACCGCCGCCGCCGCCCTGGCCAGGCTGGGCAAAGACCCCACCGCCCGCTGGCGGCCCGACCAGCGCCAGCTGCTGGCCGCGATCCAGGATCAGCTCGACAGCCTGCGCCATCTCGCCGAGACCGCCGCCCCCCTGCGCCTGCCGCCAGCCTCCAAACCCGCGCCCACCAACCTCAACGAATTGATCCGCCAGAGCGTGCGCCGCGCCCAGCCCCTCACCCAGCCCGGCGGGGTGGTGATCAGCACCGAGCTGCCCCCCGAGGGCGTGATGGTCATGGCCGAAAGCGTGCTGGTCGGCGAGGCCCTGGATGGATTGATGAGCAGCGCCCTGCGCTTCAGCCCCAACGGCGGCCAGATCATCATTCGCCTCGACCGCTCCGCCGACCACCAGGCGCATGTCGCCTTCCGCAACCCCGGCGTGCAGTTGGACGCCAAAGAGGCCGAGCATCTTTTTGACGATGCCTACCAACCGGCCGCCGCGGCCCACCGCTCCAGCGGCCTGGGCATCGGTCTCAGCCTGGTCAAAGATATTCTCACCCGTCAGGGTGGCAAGATCTGGCTGGAAAACCAGCCAGGAAAGGGTACGACATTCCACTTCAGCCTGCCGCTGGCAAGATAACCGCGGCGCTGTGCAACGAGAAAACATGGCAACCCAGACACGCGAACTTATTCTTATTGTGGTATCCGAAACCCAGGTAGTTTTTCTCCTGGAGCGCATGATTAAATCTCTCGGATACGATGTCAAAGTCTTTCAAGACCGCGCCAGCGTCATTAAACTGCTGCCCAACCTTAACCCGGCCCTGGTGCTGCTCGGAGAGACTCTCCCGGACGGCACCGGGTTGAGCCTGGCCGGCGAAGTCACCCGCCGCTATCCCTCCACCCCCATGATCTTGTTCGTCTCGCCACGAAACCCCCGAGGCGCTCAAGGCCGCCATGCGCATGGGCATCACCGAGTTTCTCACCCTGCCCCTGCGCGCCGAGGATCTCAACCAGGCGGTCAAAAACAGCCTGGAGATCGCCCGCTTGCGCCGGGAAGCCATCATGCTCGAATTGCGGCGCGTCACCGCCGGGCTGCAGCGCCGCCTCGACGAACTCGAGACCCTCGCCCGCCTGGGCCGCACCGTCACCGGTTCGCTGGATCTCGACCATGTCCTCACCGCCATCGTCGAAGCCGCGGTGGAGCTGACCGGGGCCGAAGAAGGCAGCCTGCTGCTCCTGGATGAGGAAACCGGCGAGCTCTACATGCGCGCCGCGCGCAATTTCCAGGAAGAATTCGTGCGCACCTTCCGCATCCCCGTCCAGGATACCCTGGCCGGTTCGGTCATCCGCAACGGCCAATCCGTGCTGCTGGATGAGAACACCCCCCAAAAGATCAAGACCGCCTACCTGGTGCAGAGCCTGCTCTACATGCCCCTGACGATCAACGGCCACGTCTTCGGCGTCCTGGGGGTGGATAACCGCCAGAACCGCCTGCCCTTCACCGAGCACCATTCCAAGCTGCTGGGCGCCCTGGCCGAGTTCGCCGTCATCGCCATCGAAAACTCGCGTCTCTACACCGATACCATCGCCGAACGGCGCAAGATGGAAACCGTGCTGACCGACGTACGCGACGGGGTCATCCTCCTCGACAATGACCGCCGCCTGCTGCTGGTCAACCACGTGGTGCGCGAAGCCCTGCGCCTGGGCGACGACCCCCTCACCGGGCGCCCCTTCCTGGATGTCTTCAACCAGACCGCCCTCACCGAGCTGCTCGAGTTGCTCGGCAAGAGCGTCTCCAACCGCACCGAACTGAGCGTGGAAGATGGCCGCGTTTTCCGCGTGCAGATCTCACCCATCCCCGAGGTCGGCCTGGTCTTTACCCTCAGCGATATCACCAGCCTCAAGAAGCTCGACCAGATCAAGACCGATTTCGTCCACACCGTCTCCCACGACCTGCGTTCGCCGCTCACCGCCATCCTCGGCTACGTCGAGCTGGTCGAGCGCGCCGGGGCGATCAACGACCTCCAGCGCGATTTCATCCGCCGCGTGCAGGTCAGCGTGCACAACATCACCAGCCTGGTGGATGACCTGCTCGACCTGGGGCGCATCGAGGCCGGCTTCGACACCCGCAAAGAACCGGTCCAGTTCGACCAGATCATCCATTATTCGGCCGATGGTCTGCGCAAGAAGCTGGCCGAAAAAGGCCATCACCTGCAGATCAACCTGCCGCCCAGCGTCCCGCCCATCCTGGCCAACCCGGTGCAAATGCGCCAGATGATCGACAACCTGCTGGACAATTCTCTCAAATACACCCCGGCCGGCGGCACCATCACCATCGCCGGGCACGTCGAGCACAACCAGGTCATCCTCCAGGTGGCCGATAACGGCATCGGCATCCCCGCCCTCGACCTGCCCTATATCTTCGATAAATTTTACCGGGCCTCCAACGCCGCCCCCGAAATGGTCGGCACCGGTCTCGGCCTGTCCATCGTCCGCTCTATCGTGGAAAATCACCAGGGGCGGGTGTGGGTCGATTTCGACCGTTGGCGAAGGCACCATCTTTACCATCGTTCTTCCGATCGGCGGAGGATAGCGCATCATGACTCTTTAATGGGCAGCGGCTGAACAACGACGCCTTCAAGCTGGATATCGAGCGCATGCGTCTCGGCTGGTACAGCGACAAATATTTCACCAACATCGCTACCATGCTCTCCATCCTCTCCACCCGCGGCTACACCTACCGCGGCGATTCCCCCGATCTGCCCCCCGGCGTCTCCGCCGAGGGCATCCCCGTCGGCGATATCGAGGTGGAGATGCAGTGGTTCACCCGCCGCCCCGGCACCACCCTGGTGGTGGGCGTGGACAAGGCCCTCACTATGCTGCGCCACTGCACCGGCTACTTCAACGGCGACGAATTTGTCAACACCTCCGACCTGCTCGAGGTCGAAGCCGTCCACGACGGCACCGTGGTCACCAGCGATGGCAACCCGCTCAACGTCCACCCGGTCATCCGCGTACGCGGGCGCTACCGCGATTTTGCCCTGCTCGAAACCGCCACCCTGGGCATTCTCACCCGCGCCAGCCGCGTGGCCACCAACGTCTACGAAACCCTCATCGCCGCCGCGGGCAAACCGGTGCTCTTCTTCCCCGCCCGTTTCGACGTGCACGAGGTCCAGGCCGCCGACGGTTATGCCTATAACATCGCCGTGCAGCGCTTCAACCTCGATTATGCCAACAAGCTGGGTCCCTTCGTCTCCACCGATGCCCAGGGCGACTGGTGGGGCGGGGCCGGCGGCGGCACCGTGGCCCACGCCGCCATCGCCAGCTTCCTGGGCGACACCGCCGAGGCCATGCTGGCCTTTGCCGAAGTCCTCCCGGTCACCATTCCGCGCATCGCCCTGGTCGATTTTAACAACGACAGCGTCGGCGATTCGCTGCAGGTCTGCCGCAAAATGTTCGACCGCTACCGCGCCCTCAGCGAAGCCGGCAAAAAGAGCGAGGCCGCGCGCTACAATCTCTACGGCGTGCGCCTGGATACCAGCGGCAGCCTGCGCGACATATCCATCCCCCCTATCGGCGACCCCCTGCTCGACCTGGGAGTCAACCCGCGCCTGGTTTTTGCCGTGCGCCAGGCCCTGGACGCCGCCTGGGAGAGCTGGGATCTGCCTCCCGCCTGGCAGGAACGCGCCTCGCGAATACTGCCGCAGCGTGCGCATCGTCGTCTCGGGCGGTTTTGGCCCCGAGAAAATCCGCCGTTTCGAGCGCCTGAGCGTGCCCGTGGATATCTACGCGGTGGGCTCGGCCCTCTTCGACAACCACGGCCCGACCGTCACCGACTACACCGCCGATGTCGTGCGCATCAAGGTCAAAGGCGAGTGGGTCGATATGGCCAAGGTGGGCCGCAAAGCCCTGGATAACCCCGATCTGGAGAAAGTCTGGTAACTCGGTATCTTTGGTCTTCTCAATGGCGCTTGACTTTCTCGATATCCTTGTTTTTTACCATTAGGTTGTAGGGTTGTGGCAGCCTTACAGGCTGCCACAACCCTACAAATTATTCCTTTCCCGCCCCAAGCTTGGGGTGGGGTGGGGTTGACTTTGGGAAAGCCATAACTCGGTATCAAAAAAAGAGCATGAAAAATGCTCTTTTTTGATACACTATTCACTATCCTGTGTTTTTGTCTGGAGGGAATGCCATGTTAACTGAACGGATCAAGGGAGCCTTTACCTTTCGCAAAGGCGTGTACGCCGAGGCTGCCAAAGACACCAGCTTCACCACCGATGCCTGGCTGATCGTGGTCGTAGTCACCTTTGTCGCCCAACTGGGCGGCAGCGCCTCCTTCTTGCAGAGCGGCCATGGCTTCATCAGCTATGTTCTGGCCGTGTTCATCGGCACCCTGCTGGGGCTGGGTGGCTTTGCCCTCTCGGCCTTCCTGATCAGTTGGGTAGGCAAGGAACTCTTCAAGGCCACGGCCACCTTCGACGAATTGGTCCGCGCCATGGGCCTGGCCAACGTCTGGCGCGTCATCGGCTTTATCGGCATCCTCGCCGCCATCACCCCCCTGCTATCCTGCGTGCTGGCCCCCGTGTCACTGCTCGCCGGTTTGGCCGGGCTGGTGGCCTACTTCTTCTCGATCCGCGAGGCTACCGGCATGGAATGGGTGGGCGTCGCCGTCACCGTCGTCGTGGCCCTCATCATCCAGTTGATCATCGCCGCCATGAGCGCCGGCATCCTGGCCGTCTTTGGCCTGGGCGCGGCTGCCCTCCTGCCCTGATTCCATTGCGCGCGCCGGCGATGGAGTCTTGATCCACATCCACACCGCCGCGCCGATGGCCATCAGGCTGACCAGCAGCCCAACGGGCACATCCCACGGCAGGTAGCGCAGGCTGATCTGGTGGTCTCCGGCCGGGAGATCGATGGATAACCATTCTTCTCCCGGCAAAAGATCAATGGGTTGGTTATTATCCCAGGCGCTCCACCCGGGCCAGGCGTGTTCGGCTATCACTAATCTTCCACGATAGTAGGTTGTGCAATGCAGGTTAATGGTCCCGCCCAGCGCCACCGTCTGGCATGGCACACTGACTTTGTCTATGGTTTGGACTGCGGCATATTCAACCCCATCTATTTTAGTCATGACCATGCCGTAAGCGCTGATGATGATATTTTTGGTATCGGGGCTGGCTTCTACACGATCTGCGAAGACACTCACAGTGGGAAATTCTCGTTCGCGAAAATGCCACGGATGGAATGTCGGGCTGATTTTTATGTCACGCTCTAAGGCATATAACGACCAATAAAGTTCTCCTGAAGGAAATTCAACCCAACGTGCCGAGTTTGATTTAGCGGCGTCCATCACCGTATCCAATTCGGCAGGCTGGTCAGCGATATACAACCAATCTTGACTGAAAATAAACGCGGATGATAATGCCCAGGCCAGCGGGATGGCCAGCAAGACCCAGGTAAGCCGTATTTTGTTGGTCTCACCTGGTGTCCAAATAAGGTTGACCAAAGGTCCAGATTTGAGCGCATAATCGAGGCCCCAGGCAGCCAGCCCTAGGATCAGGGGTGCGGCCAGGCCCGCCATAATAGATGGATGGCGAATGCCCATTAAAAATTCAGGAGCCAATGTGCCGAACACCAGTTTTGGTAGGATCAAACTGCTGTTCAGAAATACCAAAACGATGGCTGCGATGAAAAAAGATAAAAGGCGCGTTTTTTCGCGCGGCACTAGACGCAGGGCTAACGTGGCTAAAAGGACTGGAACCCAACCGACATAATTTACGAATAATACCGGGTATGGGGTTTTCTGCAGTTCTCCACTCCGGAAAAATTGCGGATCCCGTACAATCAGATTAACTGGTTGGTATTCAAGCGGTTGGAGATTGCTAAATGACGGGTCCAGATCCTTAACCATCTGGCCGCCCTGGTTCAATAAAGGTACCAGAAAAATTCCGGCCAGCATGGTTGCCAGGATACCTGATTGTAAAAGGTGCTTCAAGAAAGCGCGGTTATCCGCATTTGGGCCAATACACAATACGATTAGGGCGGGCAGCAACCCCAAAACGACCACCAATTGCATGTACCCCTGTCCGGACATCACCAATCCAGCCAGTGCAACCGCCAGGAGAACGGTGGATCGAGGGTTGGGTCGCTGCCACAAATTGAGAACAGCTGGAATGACCAGTGCTGCAGATGCGGTGGAAATTACCAGGGTTACCAGGCCGCTTTCCATACGCCCGACGATGGATCCGGCGACTACGGCAAGTAATGCCGCCCAAAGACGAGCAAACCACCTTGTTCCAACCAGTCGGCCTAACCACCATTGCGCCAGGCCGGCCAGGGCCAATCCCAACACAATGGACACTTTGCCGCCGTTAATCACCCCGAAAAGTAACGTTGGGATAGCGGCCAATGGATGCAGCGGTGCTCCCTGTAAATCCACCAACGCAGGATATCCTCCATCCATCGATCCGTTCCACATTGCGCAGGTTCCACAGCGCAGCAAATTTCGCCAAAAATAATTTTCTCGAACCGAAAGAGGAAATTCGTTACCCGCCGGCCAGGCATTGGGATTAGAGTTGAGAAATTCATGCCCAGCCCACATCGCCCACAACAGTATCAAGGTGAGTTCTAAAGCTACCGGCAAGATGCGGCTTAGAACTTGTGTGTTCAATTTTCGTGGGGAGACTACTGATTTGAATGATATATACCATGTGGATAAAAGGTTGGATGTGTGGCTGAACATTGGTTTGATCCCCCTTTGAATAGATTGGTTTGGTCAGATATCAGGTTTACGCTCACAATCGCGATTTCCTAAAAAAACACCCGGCAATAATGTAAACCTGATCACTATTGGAAAGTTGGCGTCCGAAGCCTCGATAATTTCTTCTGGCAATTTCGTCTGGCTAAGTTTTTCGTCTGGTTTCCAGATCGGATAAGAACGTAAAAACTGCAGGCCCGGTAGGAATGACGCGTCGAGGCCTTGGGCAGTGCGATGACCGGTAGGTCTTCGAGCTTGCCCAGGATGGCGATGCGATCACTGCCGCCCGCTCCCCCGATTCTTCCAGCGGGTGGCGTGCAAAATAAGCCCTGGCCGCAAGCACCAGCAGCCAATCCAGCGCGACGACAATGCCCAGAACAACCAGGCTGTCTGTCAGATTCATTTTTCCCCCCGACCCAAACCAAATGTCAGGCTAAAACTTTAGGCTGCGCCTTTCTCCAGGCATCCTCGGCAGTCGCCTGTTCATAAGCCCGCCCGATGCGCAGCAGTGTCCCCTCTGAAAAATCCGGCCCGAGCAGCTGGATCGCCAGCGGCAGCCCTTCGGCATCCAGCCCGGCCGGCAGCGAAATCCCCGGCACCCCCGCGTGATTGGCCGGCACGGTCAGCTGGTCGGCGTACTGCATCAGCACCGAGTCGCCGTACAGCGCATTCATCTCAAAAGCGCTGGTGGGCGTGGTGGGGGTCAGCAGCGCGTCCAGCCGGTAGCGCCCTTGCGGGTCGAAAGCCTGGTCGAAATCGTGGCGGATCATCGCCCGCACCCGCAGCGCGCGCTGGTAATACTGCTCGCTGTACTGCGCCGCTGAGACGTACATCCCCATCAGGATGCGCAGCTTAGGCTGCGCGCCAAACCCCTGCCCGCGCGTCTTTTTATACATCAGGCGCAGATCGTCCACCGCCTCGGGCGTGCGGAAGCCGTATTTCACCCCGTCGAAACGGTGCAGGTTCGAGGCCGCTTCCACCCGGCTGATCACGAAATAGACCGGGATGCCGTGGCGCGTGTTGGGCATCGGCACATCTTCGACGATCTCCGCCCCCATCGACCGGTACAACTCGGCCGCCCGCCGCACCGCGGCCTCGATCTCGCCCGGCAGCGCCTGCTGCTGAAAATCTCCATCGGGCGAGGGGTAGGTGATGCGGAAGTAGTCCGGCGAAAGCCCGATGCGCATCCCGCGCACGCCTTTTTCCAGCTCGGCCAGGTAATCCCCGCTGGGCGCCGCCGCGCTGGTGCTGTCGCGCGGGTCGGCCCCGGCGATCGCCTGCAGCATCATCGCCGCGCCGGTTACGTCTTTCGCCACCGGCCCCGGGCAGTCGAGCGATGAGGCGAAAGCGATCAGCCCGTAGCGCGAAACCCGCCCGTAGGTGGGTTTGACCCCCACCACCCCGCAGAAAGCGGCCGGCTGGCGGATGGAGCCGGCCGTATCCGTGCCCAGGCTGAGCACGGCTTCGCCCGCCGCCACCGATGCCGCGCTGCCGCCCGAAGAGCCCCCCGGCACCCGCGCCGGGTCCCAGGGGTTGCGCGGGCTGGGCTGGAAGGCCGAGCTTTCATTGGACGAGCCGTAGGTGAACTCGTCCAGGTTGACCTTGCCCAGCATCACCGCCCCGGCGGCTTCCATACGCTCCACCGGCGTGGCGGTATACGGCGCGCTGAAGTTGGCCAGGATGCGCGAGGCCGCCGTGGAGGGCGTGCCGTGCACGCAGAAAATATCCTTAACGCTGAAAGGGATGCCCGCCAGCGGCCCGGGGTCTTCCCCGCCGGCCAGCTTGCGGTCCACTTCGCGCGCCTGGGTGCGGGCGCGCTCGCTCGTCAGGGTGATAAAAGCGTGCACCTTGTGCGCGTCTTCGTCGGTCAGCGCGCCGGGCGCCAGCGTTCCGGGCCGGCCGTCCACCTGGCCGATGCGCTCCAGCGCCGAATTCGAGCACCTCCAGCGCCGAAGCGCTGCGCCGGCGCAGCAGCGCGGCGATCTCATGAGCAGGCAGGTCGCAGAGCTGCATGGGTTACTCCAGGGTCGTGTGGGGAATATCGGGGACGATGATGTAGCCCTCGTCTACCTGCGGGGCCTGCGCCAGGATTTCCTCGGGGTTGGGGCAGGCCACCCAGTTGTCTTCGCGCGGCGCCTGGCTGATCGCCGCGCTGTAAGGCACGCCGTGTGCGGTCAGCGGCAGGCTCTCATCCAGCGGGATAGCCGCCAGCTCCTGGATGGCCTTGAGCTGGTTGTTGAGCTGCTGGCGGATATACTCGGCCTCGCCCGGCTCGAGCTGCAGTGCTGCCAGGTCTACGAGGTGATCGAACAATTCGGGGGTAATCGCGTCGGTCATGGCGCCTTTCAATCGCCCGCGTGCGGGCGAGGTGAGGTTTTAGGTGAGTATAGCTGAGATTGGCGCGCTGTCAATGAAAACCCATTTTTCATTCTCTGAGGGCCAGCCTGTCCTCTCCGCCCTGATCCTCCTGGAAAAATCTCTCTTGCCCCTTCCCGCCAGGGTCCATGCCATGCAGCCGGCCAAAACTCGGGGAAGGGGTCACCGTCCGTTGACACTGCCACCGTCCCTCAAGCCCTATGTGCCTTCACGACTGGTTCCCGGTCCTTCATACGGGGTCTGGGGCAGGCGGCGCGATCGCCATCGCGCCGCCTGCCCCAGAATATTTTTCTTGCCCCTTTCCCGCCAGGGTCCATGCCCATGCAGCCGGCCAAACTCGGGGAAGGGGTTGGGGATGGGGCCTCCATCTACCCGGTAATCAAGCATCCCCGTCCCCGCGTTTCCCCAGCGCGTCAGCCCTGCCATGCAGCCGGCCAAAACTCGGGGAAGGGGTGGGGATGGGGCCCCTATCTCCCGGTACATCGAACCATCCCGTCCCGGCTTTCCCTCGCCGCCTGGCATGCAGCCGGCCAAAGTCTGGGGAAGGGGTGGGATGGGGCCTCCTTCTACCCGGTAATCTAGCATCCCGTTCCCGTCGCCTACCCCGCAATCGGCCAAACTTCGGGGAAGGGGTTGGGGATGGGGTCCCCTCACCCTCGCAAACAAGCCGCTAAACACGCACCAGCTTCTCGCCTCCAGCCGGTCAGAATCTTCCTCTTCACCCCAAAGGAACGGCATTCCGCTTTACAATGCCCTCTCAATTGGGCTTCAATTTACCAAACTCTTATCAGATTCCGATATAATTCTAATACCCTGCGTGTATAGTTGAACCGGTGAGAAAAATCAGCACCGAGGAGTAGTAACCAATGGCAACCGACTTTATTGTTGATGTGACTGAAATCGATTTCGAATTTGAGGTGCTGGCCTATTCGCAGAACACACCGGTGGTGGTCGATTTTTGGGCCCCCTGGTGCCAGCCCTGCAAAACCCTGACCCCCATGCTGGAAACCCTGGCGCATGAGAGCCAGGGCGCCTTCCGCCTGGCGCGCGTCAACGTGGACGATAACCCCACCCTGGCCATGCGCTACGGCGTGCGCAGCATCCCCACCGTCAAAGCCTTCACCCAGGGCCAGGTCGTCGGCGAGTTCGTCGGGCTGCAGCCCCTCGAGCGCGTCCGCGAATTCCTTGCCCGCCTGCTGCCCCCTTCGCAAACCGCCCTCGCCCTCGAAAAAGCCAACAGCCTGCTGGCCGACCACCAGTGGCCTTCCGCCGAAAAAGTCTTCCGCGAGCTGGACGGCGAAGAGCCCGGCAAACCCGCTATACAGTTGGGCCTACTCAAAGCCATCCTCGCCCAGGGCAGCGGCGCCGAAGCCGCCACCCTGCTCCGCAGCTTCCCCGCCAGCCGCGAATTCCCCAACGCCGAGAAGCTGCGCCCCCTGGCCGAAAACCTGGTCAAATTCGACGCCAACCTGCTGCCCGAAGACAGCGACCTGGATGCCGCCTTCCGCAGCAGCCTGCGCCTGGCCCGGCGCGGCAACCTCGAAGCCGCCATGGACGGCCTGCTCGACCTGCTGCGCCAGGATCGCCAGTTCCGCGGCGGCCAGGCCCGCCAGGTCATCCTCAGCCTGCTCGAGCTCTACGGCCCCGAGGACGTCACCGGCCGCCAGTACCGCAAAGAACTGGCCTCCGTATTGTTCTGAAATAACTTGTAAGAGACAAAAGGCCGTGTGGAACACATCCGCACGGCCCTTTTAACTGTTTGACGCTGTTTGCCCGCTTTCCCGTTTCGTGCGCCGCACATAAAGAGGCGTGTGAAAATCCGGAGTATTAAGATTCTGTATATTTACAATAGTCGAAAAGCTATACTTATCTTGAGGAAATAGGGTTCCTGTTTCTGTCACCAAGGTATTTATTCTCAGCGATCGATCTAATCTCAATTTGTATCCGTTCAGTTGGCGATATTTGTCAATAGAAGGAAATTTCAAGGTGTGCTGACAGTACACCCATCCGCCCAACAGTGTGGGGTTGTGTCGTAAGTCAAAATTAATAGATTGTCGACCAACAACTGAATTTCTTTGGATTCCTTTTCACTAATCAGTTTTGCATCTTTGAAAAATGCAACAGAATACTCAAAAGGAATGACTTCACAGTCGACCCGCTCGTTTTGTTCGTTATTGCACTTTGTAATCCTAAATTCCTGCCCCACATTATTCGTGAAGGAATATAGATAAAAAGTTGTTCTGCCCACACTACCCAGATCGACAAAGGTGTAATTGTGAGGGGACGGGCCGTATGTGTAGATAAGTTCGTTGGCAATATTTGGTTTCAGGAAAATATGGATTTCATGTAATCCTTCATTCACAACAAGTTCCGCTAAACCGATCGAGCCACCCCCTGAATAAGAATATTTTTTTTGACATTCAACGTTCTTCTCGTTGCATTGATAAAAGTTGTATTCGCTAAAATGTTCCCCGGCCGCGGCTTGGACCGTCAAGTAATAATTGTGGTGATCCATTGTTGCAGCACTGAGGACGGTTTCAGGAAAACAAAAGCTCAGATAGCCATAAATCCCGCACATTGGAATTCCGATGATTGTACCAATTAGCAAGATACCATCTTGAAAGGTTATCCCCTTTTTGAAGGGAGCCATCGTACGAAAGACAATTAAAGCAATCCAAAAAACAAGAGAGCTGCCAGCAATCACTAAAATGAGCGCATATTTCGCCTCGAAAAATACAGGTAATGGCAAGGTATCCTGAAATTTATCCCCCAAAACTATTGGGATGGCCAGGATAGCCAATACCGGTACGATTACTATGACAGCTTGGCTTATTTTATGAATGAGACGGGATAAATTTTTCATAAATGAATAGTGATAATTGTACTAATCAACAGGCAACATAGAAGGGGCTGGAATACCCAGGATAGCCGCTTTACAAGCAGTTGTCAGGAAATCCAACACATTTCGTTTCTGTTGTTGCAAAGTCATGACCGTCGTCAAAATCCGCTCGGCAAATATAGTTCCAGATTTACTTTGGGTGCCAAAACTGTGTTTTCGCCAAATCACTCCCCGCCGTAATGCCCTTTCAGCGGCATTATTAGTGGGTTCCACTCCCTCCTGATCGACGAAAGTCCATAGGGCTTGCTTGACTTTAGAATATTCTGGCAAGTTCGGCGGGTTTCGCGATGTCCCAAAAGCGTCCCAATTTCGAGTAGATTGAGGACTTCCTCTCGGATTGGTCGCATGACAATTTGGAGATCGAGGCGGGAGAGTGATCCTTCTCGAAAACGGTGCCAAAAGTCAAAGAATGTTTTGAGGCGAGAAAGTAACATTTGCCCAACAATCTTGAATTCATCTCCACGTTCAACCAATGCCTGAAAATCACGCTTTAGGTGCGCCCAACAGATTTGGCGATGGGACGGATCGATCCAGGCGTAACCGCTAAAACGATCCGACCCGACAATCCCCGCATAGCTTTCCCCCAACAACGCCTTTGCACTATTCCCGCTGCGGTTATCAAAGATACGAAACACACTCACGCTCGGAGTGGTACAGACCCACAACCAGAAGTCTTTCACCATCTCATGCCAGCCGGTTTCGTCAAGATTGACCGCTTTTTGTTCTTTTACATACTTTTGAGCTGCGTCCACCGGCTCTTTCAATGCTAAACTCACCCGCTGCTGTTGCGCAGGAATGCTCCCCAGGCTGATTTCGACCCCAAAAACAGCCTCCATTAGTTCACTCATATCCCGGTGACTGATTCCAAACCGTCCCCCAAGATACCCGATCATTGCCTGCAACCGTTCGCCAAAACTGCCTTTGGGCATTTCCGCTGGCCATTCGGCCCGATTTTTCGTGCCACACACCTCACAATTCAGGGAATGCCGCTGATATTCTACAATTTCAGGCACGATTTTCGGCAGTTCACTCACCTGATGCCGTTCAGGGTACTTATCTTCCCCCTTCAACATAGCCCCGCAGTCCTTACAGAAACTTGGTACGCTTTTAACAATCCGGTTGACCTGATCCGGAGGTTTCAGTTTCCGCCCATGCCCATGATGCCCTTTTCTCCCACCCTTTTTCTCACCAGTTACCTCTGCTTTAGGATACTTTGGCGTTTGCGGCGGGTCACTTGAAGGTGGTTTGGATGAGTTTTGTGAGTTCTTATTCACCCGCTCTTTCAGCGTTTTTATTTCACCCTGCAATTCCGCTACCTGAGTTTGCAGTCGTTTCACTTGCTCTTTGAGAATGTGGTTCTCTTCCCAAAGCATGCTCACCAGCGTTTGTTCGCTGAGTGGGGTTTTGTCCCAATCCTCTGGTGTAATCGGCAATCCCGCTGGTAGGTTCACCTCTTCAGTTTACTGCCTTGTCGTGAATTTCACTACTGTTTATCTTCGCCTTTTTTCAGACCCTCTGTTACCTTGTCAGTCCCCACTTTTTACCCGACTGAACGCATACTTTTTAACGGACAAGAATACAGGATAATAATCAGTCATTAGGACAATTTCCTCAAAATCGATGATCATAAATTGCAACAATGGTACATTGGGTATGTTTAGATAGTGAGCACAGAAATAATTAGGGCAATTTTCGGCATGGTTCAGAAACATAGGGAATTAGATTGACACTTTGGAATGAGACCGAGCAAGGAAAGGGGATCAGGAGGCAGAGGATACCACGCCAACTCAGCCGGACGATGACCCCGCGTTTTCCGCGCGGGAACCGATGGACATTATGGAGGAAGCGGAATAATTCAAGGCAGCCCTGATCGCTACTTTTGCGCCCAGCCAAAACGGGACGGAGCAGGCTGTTGACGCATTCGCATAACATGCTACCACGCCATGATCGGTTGACAACCTGACGAACAGCCTGTAAAGCTGGTTGGAGAGGGTCCAGACCGAGTAAAGAAACAGCGGTATCCAGACATTGGTTCCAGGCGGATTGCAGAGCGGCGGGGCGCTGGATCAAAGGAACGGGCTGTCGTTTGGCATCTGATTCGGTTGCCATAAGCAAGCCAGGGCATGCAGGGCAGGTGTCCCCCATTGTTCGCGCAGGGGAGCCAGCGCCTGATCGAGGATCGGATGGTAGGCAAAGAGGTGACCTGCCCAGTTGGTGAGATTGGCGCTCAATTTGGCATAGTCCGTCCTGACCATTGGCTCAATTGCGCTCCAACCGAACGTAAAACGGCTGCTCCCGCAGCGGGGTCGCGGATTTCTCCCGTTTCCAGATCCATCAACCCAAACTGAGCATCTATCTGGCGTGCCAGATGATCAAACTGGTCAAACTTGGCCAGTGCCGCTTCTGCTCCGGC
>CAVVZR010000006.1:0-1066315 GCA_963752685.1 uncultured Chloroflexia bacterium
ATGGGACTGTCATACTCTTGGAAACAACAATTAAATATTTCTCAGCCATTTGGTAAGCGTGAAAACAGACAGCATCGAAGTCGGGACCTTTTCTTACGCGATGCTCCCCCTTTATAGTTGAAAAATCACCTTCTGCTTTCTCCAACCATTCAAGCGTTAGAGGATTCATATAAAATAACACCTTGTTTGATGATCTCACTTAAGAACGACTTCACAAGGTGAGTCGTTGTTTACCTTTGGCGGGCGGATATACGATGAAAATCGCAAAATCAGCAAGAGCTGACTAAAAGTCGGTCTTTGCTGATTGGTTTTGAAGACTCTATGGAATGCGGAGTTGCTTTATTAAATTTAACTCAACCCCAATGAATGCCCATCAGCGGACAAACCTATTTTTATCTTTTTGAAAAATTGGAGTATATGAAACTATTCCAACGCCAACTGGATCGCCTGCTCCATCGTCATAGATTTGCCCTCCGCCCAAAGCGGGTTTAACTCTGCTTCAGAGAGCATGGAGCGTAGTCAACTCATGAAGCCGGCTTCCTCCGCTTGCTCTTCGTCCGTTGGCTGATGACCCGTTATCTCCCGGATGCCATCTGCTGCGCCGAATAATTTTGCGGCACGCTGTGGTTCTTCCCCTATAATGGCTATCATCGCAAAACATTCCAGTTGATGCGCCACAGATGGGCGATTGCCGTAATCTTGGAAAATCTTGATGGTTTCTCGGTAGGTTTTCTTGGCTTCTGTGTAATTGCCCATGGCGCGTTGCGTATGGGCGATCTCGGAAGTCAATGACGCGATCATGCCTTTATGACCAATATATTTGAAAATCCTGAGTCCTTCCTCAAAGTGTCGCTGGGCACGCTCAAAGTGTCCCTGAGACCGCGCTCCAATCCCCAAACCCATATTAAGAAAACCAGATTGAATAGAGATGACTCCTCCTTTCGTGCTCGCATGAGCCAGAGCCAAATATTTCTCACTCTCTGGAAAATCGCCGTGCATGGATGCCCATCGTGCCAAATTACTATAAGCAATCTTCATCCCCGCGCTGTCCTTGAGTTCTCTAAAAATTTCAAGCCCCTCCTGCGCGGCGGCTTGGGTATCGTCAGCTTTGATCATGAAGGAGGCGTTCGCGTACATTTCCAGAGTCAAGCCTAACATGTATTTATCACCGAGTTCTCGAGCGATTGTAATGGCTTCCTGCAAGATACTACGCGAGTCGATAATTTCATTCGAGCCCTGCAAGAGTGTTCCTAAACTAAAACATGCGCGGGCGTATATCTTCTTTCGAAGACGGTTCTCTTCTCCTTCAACGGGTGGCAATTGGCCAAACTTCTCCATGGTCAATTTGAGAATGGCAATTTCCTCCAACAGGCTCCCCAGCATGCTCATACTCATTGTCATGTTCGCGGCGAGTTCCAATGCGTCTTGAACATGGTTCTGCAGACCCCATTCGAACGCCGCCCGCAGGTTTTCCATTTCCACTTTTAAGGATTTCAATCTTTGTGTTTCAGCTTCGCTTGCGAAGTACGAGACATCCCATAAGCCGTCCGATATACTTTTATAGTGGATGAAGTGCCGATCACGCGCCGCCGCGGCTTGCTTCACTTCGAAAAGCTTTTCTCTTGCATATTGCCGTATCGTCTCTAATAGGAAATAACGCATCTCGCCATTGTATTCTTCCGTGACAACTAAAGATTTATTTACAAGCTGCTCCAACAACTCCAAGGCGTTCGGTTCATCGGCGACAAATTCGAGCGCTTCCAACATCCAGCCGCCGACAAAAACCGAGCTAAATTGCAGGACGCGTTTTTCTTCATCCGAGAGCAGATCATAGCTCCAGTCAATCAACGCGCGCAAAGTTTGCTGGCGCGGCAGAGCGGTGCGCGAGCCGCCCACGAGCAGACGGAACCTATCATCGAGCCGTGTGGCAATTTGTTCAGAAGTAAGGAATTTAATACGCGCCGCGGCTAATTCAATCGCAAGGGGGATGCCATCGAGACGGTGACAGATTTGGGCGACGGCGGACGTGTTTGAACCGGTGAGGGCAAACTTTGAGTTGGCGGCGCGGGCGCGATCCACAAAGAGTTGAGTCGCTTCCGAATCCGCAAGTGAAGGTGTGCGATACGCCATTTCACCCGCAATGCCTAACGCTTCGCGACTGCTAGCCAGGATTTTAAGACCCACGCATTGATGCAACAAATGATCGGCGAGCCGAGCGCAGGCGGCGATGAGATGTTCGCAGTTATCGAGAATGAGGAGAAGTTTTTTGTCGCGCAGATAATCTTCTATGAGCTTCGCCAGCGGGTTGTACGGCAGCTCCTGTAAACCAAACACCTGGGCCAGCGCAGGAATAATCTGCGACTCCTCGCTGCACGGCGCAAGTTCCACCAGCCAGACACCATGCACAAAGTTCCTCAGCAGTTGTGTGCCAACCTCTTGAGAGAGCCTCGTTTTGCCCGTGCCGCCAGAACCGGTGAGGGTTACTAATCTTGCAGAAGCAAGCGCACTTTTGATTTCGGCGACCTCTGTTTCGCGTCCTATGAAAGATGTCAGTTGAGTTGGTAAATTATTCAGAACCTGATTGAGCGATTGAATTGGCGGAAATTCTTGCAGTAATCCGGGCGCGACCAGTTGATGAAGCCGGCGTGAAGAACGCAAACCCTTGAGTTGATGTTCGCCCATATCTTGCAGCCAAACCCCCACTGGCAGTTCGTCGAGCAAATCAGCAGTTGTGTGCGAAAGCAAGACTTGTCCACCATGCGCTACCGACATTACCCGTTGACAGGAAGCAACAGTGACATAGCCCTCATACTTGCCATCGGGTTGGATTTTGGCTGAACCGGTATGCAGACCCATGCGGACTTTAACTTGGAGCGCCGCATCTTTCTGTCGGGTTAGCAGTTCGCGTTGGGCAGTCAGCGCTGTCATCACTGCATCTAGTGCATTGTGATATGCCACGCTGAATGAGTTACCTACAATCTGAAAAACATATCCATGATTCGCTTCCACCGCTTCATGCAGGATCTGGTTATGAAGCGCGTGAGCTCTCGCCATTGTTTCCGGCTGTTCTTGCCATAGGCGGGTTGAATCTTCGATATCGGTAAAAAGAAATGTGACAGTACCTGAAGGGAGTTTATCCATCATTCAAGTCTAAATCATTATGCTTACAGAGCTGTAAATCTTAGCCCAATTATTCCTTGAACGGACAAGGCAATAAACCAGTACCTATGCATGGTCGCTCTCTAAACCCATGTTTACATCTCGTGCGCGGAGAACAGCTTGAGCACGATTTGCGACTTGCAGTTTGCTAAAGATATTGGTGATGTGATTGCTGACCGTCTTTCCACTGATGAATAATTTTTCGGCTATGTCTTTGTTCCTGGCTCCATCTGATATTAATTGAAGAACCTCACGCTCGCGAGCCGTTAGTTCGGAAAATGCATCCGTTGGCGCGGCCGATTTGGGTGTTGTGTCGAGGCTCTGAAAGAATGTCATCATACGCGCTGCGACCGCGGGACCAAATACTGCTTGACCACCCGCTACCGTGCGAATGGCTTGCAAGACCTCCTCGTGATGAGCACCTTTGAGGATGTAGCCGCGGGCGCCGACTTTCATCGCCGCAAACACAGAGGCATCGTCTTCGAGCATCGTCACCATGATGATCCCAAGATCAGGATGAGAATTCAAGATAAGTCGCGTAGCATCGATGCCATTAAGATTCGGCATGTTGACGTCCATCAAGATTACGTTGGGTTGAGTTTTCGTCACTTGAGCAATAGCACCCTCACCATCGGATGCCTCGCCCACAACTTCAATATCAGGCATAGCATTCAGTAGAGCGCATACGCCTTCACGGAAGAGAGCATGATCATCAGCAATAAGAACGCGAATTTTTTCCATAGATGCTCTTCATGTACTCGTAGTCGTAGTCAGCTGGATTAAAAAGTCTGGATTTGCCGTTGTTCTCAATAGGCAAGATTGCCACCACGCGTGTGCCGCCATTTGGAATGGACTCTACTATGAGCATGCCACCTAATTCCTCTGCACGCTCTTTCATAGAGCGAAGTCCGACACCAGCATTCCGTTCGGGTGGCAAGCCGATTCCATCATCGAGAATTTCCATTCGAAGGCAGATTGTTCCTGCATCACTATGGATCGTAAACACAATTGTACAAGAGCTTGCATGCGCATGGCGGGTGATATTGGTCAAGGCTTCTAAGGCGATACGATAGGCGGCTACTTCGACAGCAGCGGGCAAAGACTTCAGATCTGCCGGTAGTTCTCCCACCTCAAGCCGCAACCCCCGGCCATCGCTTCCATCTTGCCAAACAAAATCCCGAATTGCCTCAGACAGTCCGCGCTCATCCAACACCGGAGGGCGTAAGCCATAGACAAGCCGCCGAACATTGCGAACGGTTTCTTCATTTATTGTCATGACTTGTTCGAGCAAAGACCCAGCTGCTTCGGGGTCACTTTGAAATAATTGCTTCACCGCTCCCAATTTCAGACCCTGGCTCGCCAATGCGGGTCCCAAACCATCATGAAGATCACGGCGCAGGCGGCGGCGCTCTTCCTCTATTCCCGTAACTAAGCGCTGTCGGGCTTGTTGCAGTTCATTGGTAATACTCACGGCGTGAACCGCCATGCCAGCCTGCCGGGCGATGTTCTCCAACAGGTGACGATCTAAGGGACTGAATGGCTCGTCTTGTGCACGCGGTGCCACGAGCAATTGCCCCACGTTTTCACCCTGATAGACCAGTGGGAAAGAAACCACGCCAGGTTGTTTATGTTCGGAAGAAATAGTCGGGGAGGAGATGCTGGCAGGTAATGGATCAGTTGCCGGCTGGGTTTCGAAACGTTTCTCTTTCTCCAGTTCAATCGCGACGTAAGGGAGTTTCAATGTCTGCGCGATAGTCTCTACCAGAGAAGGCAAAACAGAATTTGGTGCGAGCGTAGTCTCTAATTGCTGACCCAGGCGCGAGAGAACCGTGATGGGATCATCGCGTTCGCCATACATCATCCGATTGACGCCGCGCTGAAGGCGGTCACGTAAAGGCTGAGCTAGCACCGCGATCAAGCCGGTCGCCAGAATCGAAACCAACCAATTGATGTTTGACTGCATGATTGCCCCAATTATTCCGACCACCAATATGTATACGCCAATGACCGAGGCAGTGAGCGCGCCATACACCAATCCACGGTTGATGATAAGGTCGATATCCCACAGATGGTACCGCAGGATGGAAAAAGCAATACTCACCGCAATAAGTGGACCGGTCAAATAAGCAATGGGCAGCCAAATTAGGTTTCGAATGACGCCAAATTGACCAACAAAGGGCGCCGGATCAAGAAGCGAGATCAAAATGTAAAACACTCCGCTGGCGACTACCCACTTAATTTGTTGGCGCTGAGCAGCATCGGAAGCATGTCGATAACGATAGATCAGAGAATATGCGAACGAAAATAAAAACATATAATCGATTACCTTCCAGACCCATAGCACTTGCTGTTCGGGAGTAAATAGCGGTGTATGAAGAAAGAAGAACAAGAAGCATTGATATCCTGCCAACATGATTCCGGTCCACCGGGTCCAGCGAGGCACAAAACGGCCATCGGGAAAACAAAGCCATGCAATGAGCAACATGCCGCCCAAGAAGCGCATGATATCGCCGACTACGCCCAGTATTGGATAGTTCAACCAAACCTGCTTGAAAAAATAGGGAATTTGAGTATCAAATGAGACAGTACCCGAGACAGCCACGGTCAATGAAAACAAAAAGCCAAATGGCTCATGCGATTTGCGCAAGAAAATCAGGATTCCCACCAAAATCATGGGTGAGTGCTTCGACGATGACTCCAACCGCACTATAGATGCCGTAAACCTCGATCGATAACCCAACTTGATGAAGGACTTGATCGTTTGCCTGGCATTCTGTCTGTTCCTCGGGGGAACCCTTGCTACACTGCTGGGGATCGCCAAAGTGAACATAATTTCCCCAAATGGCGCTGAGGAACATCACGATTGTGACCAGGCATAAAATCACCCAGACCACGCGCATGGCGAAAAGCCAGTACTTTTGAGTGAAAGACGGATGACGAATAAGAGTGCTACTCATAATTACGATCGAACCTTAACAGGCACAATATGTTGTGACGATAACCTACGAAAGAATCCTTCGCTCTGCCAAACGATTATGACATGACGCGGTGTTCTGTTCAAGAGACTTGATCCACTTGGACAATCCGTTATCAATGGCATGTACCCACGGATGAGTATTGTAGCGAATAATGCCGTTCGGTCAGCTGCACTTCCTACTCGCATGCTCAACCTTTTAGTCAGCGGAAGAGTCCGCCAAAGGAAATCCAAGACCCTTAATCTCGGTGGCGCGATCATTTGAGCCGTCACGATTTGCATGCAAATCGTGACGAGCACGATGCTCAACAAAATTATTGCGACAGTAGTTATCAGTCTTCGGCGGGAGGAGGTGGCATTTTGGACGATGTGAATTATTCTGGCCATGACATTTTCCTTTCTACTACGTGCCTTTACTATAAGGAAAAGGCAGGTATATGCCATGAGAACAACTCCTATCTTCCAACCCTATATTGCTACTTGGCGCGTAGGAGAATCTCCTAAAGGAAAGAGACGCTTTAAGGGATATGTGGGCTGTGAAGAATGAATTTGAGGTTGCTGAGTGTGTTTCTGTAGGACCAATGATGATGGATAGGCGTTCTTTTATTTACCGGACTGCCCCGTAAAGCCGGGGGGAGTATCAGCGCTTCTTTCCATGCCGCCTGACCCGCTTATCTTTCTTTTCAGTCTTTTCCGATTTCCTTATATCCTTGTACCGAGGCGGTAGCAGCAAATCACCTTGCATGTTTTTCACCTGATACGCCCAGGGACTGATTTCCCCGCGCCGTAAGGCTTCTAAACCTTGTATAGCTGCAATTACCAACTCATCTAAACCTTCCAACATGGTGCGCATCCCCTCTACTTGCCCAGATTTGAGGATTCGCTCGTACATTCGTTTTGCCGCACTCTGATCACCAAAATCATGTTCTGCGGTGGCAGCCGGAAACAAAATGTCGGGGGCGTTACCGTCCAATGCCACTGCTTTGCGATAAGCTTCTAACGCCTGGGGATATCGCCCACAGGTGCGCAGAGAATTTCCCAGGCGCATATGCAGTTCGGCATTCATCGGTTCCAGCGCTATCCGGTTGCGGTACTCGTTTAATCCGTCTAAGGCGTGCATGGATTTCCCCATCGTCGTTCCACGCAGGATATAAACCCGTGGGTCATACTTTGGCAGAGTTTTTCCCGGCTTATTTGACAGAAGATCCGCAATTTGCTCCACCCCCAGGTTCATCAGCTTTATCATCTCAATATTGGGCAACTCGTATTGATCGACAGCGCCGCATTTTGGACAAACCACCTCATGGTCCAGAATATAGGGACTACGCTTTGCAGAGGTGTCACCGTCATCCAGAATGTCCCAGAGCACAAAATGGGTAAAGTGTTCTCGAACCCGCCCGCAGGTTTTGCATTCCAATCGAAGGTACAACCCATCCAAGCGACGCTCAGACATCGGGGGAATTGGCAGATCCAATTCGTGGTATAAACTGTATTCGTCGATAATTCTCTGATCCACCCGGTCTTCCGCAAAAGCCCGTTCCATATCCGGCAATAGTTCGCGCGCTTTCAGATCCAACGCGCTGCCGATCATGAACGCGGTAAACTCCTCTTCCTCGGCCTGGTCGGCTCCTTCGCGATTGAGCAAACTACGCACCATTTCAACCACACTGGCTCGTAGGCTCTCATCCTTTTCCGCCCGCTCAACCATTTCTTCCACCGCCATATCGCGCATGCGTACGTCAAAATCGGCATTGCGTGCAATGCTTTCCAACTCTTTCAATGTGTGCCCACCGGTCTTGCCAATCGAGCTTCCCAGCCACAACCGCTCCCCCGTTACGGGCAAATGATCCAGCCAGCCTGCCAGCCCATCCAGTTCTGGGGCCTGCCCGTCGCGTAACCGGTTGAGCAGGCAGGCGGCATGCCGCGGCCCCGCTGATTCATTGATCCATTCTCGATCCAACCCTAAATGGATCAACTCCGGAATCAACACCTTGCCATACTCCAGGATTTCCTGGTATAACGCCTCGTCTTCTTCCTCATCCAAATCCAGTAAATCTTTTACCGGAGGCAGGTGTTCGATCTCTGCATTCTCATCAATTTCGCTCTTCGCTGGCAGCGCCATCGCGGCCCGCAATGCTTGAAGTACGACAGCCGAGATGTGTTCGGTTTCATCGATGCCATTTTCCAGTTCTGCTTGTGCCTCTTTAACAAAACCTTTGAACTGCGAACGCAATCCCTCCGGGTCATTCTTTGCCAGAACCTCCAACCCACACCCGGCCACTTCCACCGCCAGCCTGTTCAACTTCACCTGTGAAAGAACCAGCCCCATGGAATTGTAATTCCAGATGTCGCCTGGATTGCGCTCAACCAAACGCGTAAATATTCCCAATCCCACTTCCGGTTGCCCCGCTTCCAGGTACGTCGAACCTAGATCGCGCCAGGCCGCCAACAAATCATCCCGATCATGTTGCGCGTTAAATGCAACATAAGCCACTACCCAGTGCAGTGCCGTTTCAGCTTTCCCTTTCCATAGATAATATCCCACGACATCCAGGTAAAGTTGGGTGTAATCCACCATCTCATCAATCATTGGCGACCGCAGTGCAAGTTCCAACGCGGCTACTTCGCGATCACGATCTTTGTGTTCTTCAGAAAAATACTGCCCCAGATTCACAAAATCGTAATCGTCAAACATTCCGGTTGGAAGTTCAAGCAGTTCTGCACGGCTCAATTTCTTTAAATCGTCTATTGTTTTTGCCATTCTCACCACTCTGTTTTCAAAGATTGTAACATTTTCAAAACGCTCTTTCTATAATCCGTATTGTTCGTTTTTCAGCCCATTGGGCTTTCAGGGGATTTTTCCGCGATGGAATTTGCCCGCCTCTTCAACCAGATGCATATAGTACTGCCAATTACCGATAGAAACCTTTATGATTCGCAGCTTCAGCCCTGGTTTGATCTTCGCAAAATTCAGAGAAACTTATCCTTGTCCGGAAAATGCGACAGGTATCTTGA
Source organism: uncultured Chloroflexia bacterium (assembly GCA_963752685.1). Taxonomy (GTDB): domain Bacteria; phylum Chloroflexota; class Anaerolineae; order Anaerolineales; family Anaerolineaceae; genus Anaerolinea. The sequence goes on from CAVVZR010000006.1 coordinate 9,149, forward strand.
CAATCGTATCATTTGGTCGTATAAACAATTCAAATAAAACGAACGGATGTTCTAATGGCGAAAATTTCGACTTCAGGACGAATTACCGTCCTTTTAGGGAAACAGCAGGCTGCCACCGGCGAGCGGCTTTCGCCGCGCCGGCTGGCAGAGCGAGCCGGGGTCTCCAAAGATCTGGTCTACCGTCTGGATGCAGGCCATGCGCGCCACATCGATCTGGATGCCCTGGCACGCCTGTGTGAAGTGCTGCACTGTGATTTGCAAGATATTCTGGTATGGGAGAAAGATCATGGCGAATCCGTTTGATATTCTCCCCGGAAACTTATTCAACTTGCTTAGCATGCAGGGTCGCTTCTCTTTGCAGCGTCATTATATGGCCATATTGTTGCGACTATATGAACAGGCCGAATTTAACCGCTTTGGCCTGACCCGGGAAGTGGCCATCGCCGAAATTGCTGACTACCTGAAATCTGCCGGAAATGAAGCGGATATTTCCGCTGAAATTGAGGCCAGCCTGGAGGATGCTGAGGGGGAATTGGCAAACCCAATTGGCGGGCAGAAGTCTATTCAGGATTACGCCTCTTACCTGCTGCGCCGCCTGGCTGAAACCGGCTGGATTGAACGTGAACAGCACGCAGATTATACAGAAACAATCATCTTGCCAGACTATGCCTTCACCTTGCTTGAAGCATTTCGGTCGATCCAGGAGCAGAAACCGCGCGAATTTACCGGCCAGTTGTATACGGCGCACCAACTGATCACCTCGGCTACCACCAATAAGGATTTTTCGCCATCCCTGGCCGTGACCCAGGCATATGAAAATGTGCGCCAGGTGGTACGCGGTTTAAGCGAACTCAACCAGAACATGCGCCGGTACGTGGAACGCGCCACGCGCGAAAGAGACGTGTCTGATCTCCTACACCTGCAATTTTACGATTATGCTCAGACACTCGGCCCGGCTTACCATGCGCTCAAGACGTCTGACCACGTCTCGCGTTACCGGCGCGATATTCTCAACCAGGTGCAGTTGTGGCAGAATGACGGAGAATGGTTGGATCGAACGGCCGAAGAAATGGCCGCCCAAAGCCGGTTTTCTCCGGCCCAGGCCGGGCAGGAGATCAGCCATTATCTCCAATTTATCGCCCACCAGCTTGAGGGTGTCGATCCCATCCTCGAAGACATCGATCACCGCCACGCCGCATATCTGCGCACTTCATTGCGCCAGATCCGCTACCAGTTGGGCAGTGCGGATGGTAGTTTCAAAGACCGTTTAGTCGCGCTGGCTAAGTTATTGTCCGCTATGGATGATGAAGGCTGGCTGGAACTGCCCCCAGAGTCACCAGGACTGCGCCAGACTCCCATTCGTCTGCCTGATGCGCACAGTTACTACACCCCGCCCACGCGCCGCGCGCCTTTCAACCCCGATGACGTGGTTCTACCCACCCTGCAACCTGACGAACTGGTTTCGCTGCGCGCAATTGTTATGCAAGATGTAACCCAGGCCTTCTCTCCAGAAAGGGTGAATCGCAAGGTGTTGGGCTTTTTTAATGGTCACCAGAGCTTGAACGTGACTGAACTGCCGCGCGAACTGCTGGATGATCTGCATTGGCTTACGACAATCATAGCCTATGCCCATCATCCTGAAGTTTCCTACGGGTTGGTGGCTGTTGAAGGCGAACCGGTGCAGATAGGGGGGTACCGAGTGGCTCCGTTCGCTCTCACTAAAAATATCGATGGTCGCTGGAAGGGATAAAATGGCACTAAACACCGATGCAATTCTTACGGATCTGCCCGAAAAACTGCGGCGTGAGGTGCCACGTGTGGTCAACCGGCTCCTGGGGCAAACATTTCTGTATCAAGACGTAGAAACCGATAAGGATGATTACTATTTCGTGCACCGTTACCGTGCCAACTTTGAGGGATTGGTAGAACTGGCCGGGTTTCAACTGTTGCATGACGATTATCATCGCATTTTTCAGGCCGTCTCAGACTACAGTTACTGCCGCGCACACTACCGCCTGGATGAAACCCTGATGATTGTCGTCTTGCGCAAACTCTATGAAGAACGCTCCGAACACCTCAGCCTGGCCAATGACCCGGTGGTAACCATTGGGGAAGTGCGTGAAGAATTCCGCACCATCACCGGTAAGGAGCGAGCGTTGGGGATCATCCAGTATGAAACACTGCTGCGCCGCCTGCGCACCCTGGGATTGGTGGATACTCTGGAAGGGCGCAGCATCGATGTTCGCGATGGCGATGCTCGCCTGCGCCTGCGTGGGTCGATTCGTATGATTTTGCCCGTGCAGTCAGCCGATGAACTGGATGCCTGGCTGAGAAAATATAAGGCTGCGGATAACGCGGGTGAAGAAACAGATGAGGTGATGGAATGAAACAACTTACCCGCATCCGCCTGGTCAACTGGCATCTGTTTGAGAACACCACCATTAACTGCCAGGGCACCACGTACTTCATTGGCATCAATGGGGCTGGCAAATCGACCATTTTGGATGCAGTGCAGTTTGCTCTGGTGGGCGGGCAGCGCGACGTGCGTTTCAACCAGGCTGCTCTCAGCGGATCCAAGCGCACGCTGGCGAGTTACGTACGCGGTGAGTTGGGCACAGAAGGCCAGCGTTTCTTGCGTGCTGATGCGTCTGGGGTGGTTGCGCTGGAATTCAGCAACCCCGACGGCACATATTTTGTGCATGGCGCGCTCATCGATGCCTTTGAAGATGGGCGTAATCCTGAGGTGACGTATTTTATCGTCCACAATGCCCGCCTGGATGACAACTGGTTTTTCCGCCTACCGGGTCAGTTATTCGACTCTCGTTCCTTTAAACGCCACCTGGAAAATTATGCGCTGCCGCCTACGGCGCGCGCGCAGGTCTTCTCGCGTCTGGAAGATTACCGCTCTCACCTACTAAACCGCCTGGGACAGTTGAAAGATTCTTTCCCCTCCAAGATTGTCAAAGGGCTGGCTTTCAGCCCGCTGACCGATATCCGCTCTTTTGTACAAAGTTACTTGCTCGATGAACACCTGGTAGATGTGAAAACCCTCCAGGCGCAGTTAGAAACGATGCGGCACTTCGAGTCATTGGCTGCCGACGTGCGCGAGCGCATCGGCAGCTTGAACCAGGTCGAAGCGTTGGATCAAGAGCGCCTGGCCAACCGCCGCCGCCGCATTACAAACGGCTACGTCCAGCGCCGCGCCCTGGGTGATGTTCACATGGCGGCATTAAAAGAGCGCCGTATGCAGTTAGAAGAGGCTCGCCTGGAACTGAAACGGGCCGAGTTGAAGGGTGAAACGCTAAAGCAAAACTATCGCCAGGCCCAGTCCCTGCTGTTGGATGCCCAGGTAGCTTTGCAAACCGATGAGACGGCCCGGCGTGAGCGTGAACTGACCGAGAAAATCGCAGCTGGGGACGCCGAAGTAACCTTGCTGCGCCAGCGCAAGAGCCAGGGGCAGCAAGGTTTGAAGCGGGAAGCAGCCGATGCCCAAAAATTATTGGGGCTGTTCCAGCAGAACCAGCCGCCGCCAGATCTGGTCAATTTTATTGAGAAGACAAACGCGCCGGATCCAATGGTGCATTTCCCGGCAGGTCTCCGCCCCTATCAAGAGATTTTAGCTGACCTGGGTCATGAATATGCCCGCGAAAAGGCTTTGCTAGATGAAAAAGTGCGCCTTCTGAGCGAAGAAGCTGATCGGCTGGCGGATGAAATTCGCAAATTACGCACGGGTGATCGCGAGGTAAGCTTCAGAACCGAGGCTCCCCTGACAGTGCGGCTGCGCGAACTGCTGCGAGCCGAATTGGGATTGGGCGCCAACGAAGTGGTTTTTTTGTGTAGTCTGCTGCAAATCCCTGACCCAGACTGGCAGGATGCGGTGGAGGGCGTGCTGGGGTTCAACCGCTTTGTGCTGCTCATACCACCCCAGCATTACCCGGCTGCTATGCGATTGTACCGCGAGCGCCGCCACCAGGAAAACCTGCACGGCGTGGCGCTGTTGGATAGCGCACGCATCCTGCAATCGGAAATGCGCGCCGTCTCCCCAGACTCGTTGGCGGGAAAAGTTTCCACTCCACATCCGGCAGCACGCGCCTTCGTCGATATGCTCCTGGGTAACTACATAAAATGCGACACCCTGGAAGATTTACGGCGCAACCGCACGGCCGTAACGCGCGAGTGCTTTGTACGCCGCAATTTCACCGACAGCCATCTCAACCCACAAGTGTACCGCCGCTGGTTTATCGGTGATCGCTCGGCGCAGCGCCAGATTGAGCAGCGTGAAGCGCGCCTGGCTGAAATTAGCGTCGAAATGGCGGCGCTCCAAATGCAAAGCATTGATTTGAATGAACGGCTGGCGCGAACACGCGACAAAGCCCGCCCACTGATCGAACTGGAACATGCCCTGGAAGGTTTAGATCGCCTGGAGCCTCAGGAAGCGGAGCTTGCTGCGTTGATCGCGGAACGCCAATCCCTGGATACCCGCAGCATTGACGCCCTGCGCACCGAAGTCGCGCGCTGCCAGGGCGAATTGAACCGGCTGCAAGGCGAAGTGAATGCCTTCGAACGCCACATTGGCAACCTGGAAACCAGCGTCAAAACGCTCGAAACCGAGCAAATCCCGGCGCTGGAACGCCAGATTGATGAGACCATGCAAAGTGCGGAAGAATTTCTTGCGGCCGAAGATGCGGATGAAGAGACCCGGGCTGACGTTCAACAGGAAGTTCAACGCCGTCTGGATCGCCAGCCGGTGGATGTTGTCGTTCAGAATGCCACTCGCTACGAGAACGAGTACCAAAACGCCGAACAGAAGGCACGCGACCGGCTGCGTGAGGCCAAGCAGTCATATTCGTTTCGCTATGATTTTGGTTACGATGACCTGGACGAAGCCACCCGCTACACTGACGAACGGGATAAATTGGTTAAGTCGGAGCTGCCACAGTACGAAGAGCAGATTTCGCACCAGCGTTCGCTGGCTGAGCAGGAACTGGTTGAAAATTTTATCCACCGTCTGCGCGAGCAAATCGAGGATGCCCGCCAGCAGTTGGGCTATCTCAATCACACCCTCTCTGGCCTGCGCTTTGGCGGCGAGCGCTTTGAATTTATCAGCCAGCCATCGCCGGCGCTGCGCCAGGTATTTGACATGATTATGGACAGCCAGTATATCCTGGGCGACTCGTTGTTCGAGTTGGATTTCCGCCAGAAACACCAGCAAGGTTGGGATCTATTGTTTGATCGGCTCACGCTGAAGGCAGACGAAGAATCTCAGGAACTACGCGAGCTGCAGGATTACCGAAATTATTTGCAGTACGACATCCGTATTCACTATCCAAACAGTGACCGCGCCCTCCTAAGTCAGATCAATGCCAAAAAGTCAGGCGGCGAAACCACAACTCCTTTCTACGTGGCAATGGCCGCATCTTTTGCCCAGGCATACCGCTTGAACCAACCGCGTCCGTCCGATACCATCCGGTTGGCTCTCTTTGATGAGGCATTTGGCAAGATGGATACCGCCCGTACTGCCAGCGCACTGCGCTTTATGCGTGAGGCCGGCTTACAGGTTTTGCTGGCAACCCCGCCTGATAAGTCTGGTTCGCTGCTGCCCTTCGTGGATAGCGTGTGTACGGTCGTGCGCCGCAATAACCAGGCGTTTGTCATCGAGATCGATAAGTCGGAGATGCTAAAGGAATTGGAAAGTGCTACCGCTTGAACTGGACTTCAACCCTTCGCCAGATGTAAGATTGATGCTCAATGGGCTTCTCGATCGTTTGGAGCGCCGAGCAACCACTGCGACTGTTGCCACTGGTGAGATTCGACTTGATCGCTCGATTAAAATCAGGCTGAACGAAATTGGGTTGCCTGGCTATTTTTCACAACTTGACCCCGAACCACGCCAGGTGGCCAACGAGCAGTTGCAGGCGCTGGAAAATGCAGGTTTGCTGCGTCTTTTCTGGCAGACCGGCGAACAGGGCCATCTACTAGAGGCAGTTGCCCTGGTCATCTCGGCCGAAAGATTTTATATCGAAGAGGCACTGTATGCCCTGATTGGGCGCATCCCCACCGCTAGCCTGCGCGCGCGGCTGCAAAGCCAGTTACTTAGCGAGCGTTTTCGCTTTCAACCACAAGACTGGCAGAATAATGCCCTTCATTATGTATTGATGAAGTTAAGTGAAAACCAGTCGCCAGCCCCTTTCACACTTACTGACCCTGTTTTTAATGACGATTTATTGTTGGCGCTGGCGTCCACAAAGGAATTAGAAGAAGAAACACCTTTCCGCGTGTTTAGCGTGCGCGTTTATAACGATAGTAAACGCTTTGAGGACTTGAAACCCGCGCTGGTACGCCTTGCCCGGTTGGGTCGCGCTGATTGGAAACGACTGCCCGAAGGCGAATTGTTGCGCGAACTCAACTTGGTGGCCAACCCCAGCTATTTGTTGCTTTCTGGTCCCTGGACGTTAATTGATGGGGCCGGGCAGGTACTTTCATTGGGTGAATTTCGCCCATCAGCAGGATTGGCGGCAGTCCAGGCAGCGCGCCTGGCGCGAGTTCATATCCACGCAGAACGAGCAATTTGCATAGAGAATTTCACTACATTCCATACCCTGGCTGCAGATGAGCGGAAGCAAAACACGGCCCTGATATGCCTTGCGGGCAACCCATCTCCAGCCTGTCTCCACCTGTTGCGCTGCTTGACCAGCTCATTGCCAGAGACGGTTCCACTTTACGTTTGGGCCGACCTGGATTATGGTGGCTTTAACATACTTTCCCAAATCCGTAGGGAAGTTAACCATCGGGTTGTTCCTTATCAGATGGATATCGATACTCTGGATCGCTTTGCTCAATTTGCCCGTCCGTTGACTCTTACAGACAGGCACAACCTGAAACGCCTGGCCAGACAATCTATTTTACAAGATGTTTGCCCGGTGATCGACCACCTGCTCAAGCGCGGGATAAAGCTAGAACAAGAGGCGATTGTGCTATGACGTTGTCGATTTGACTGATTATTTTCCAGTAGTTCTTGTCGGTTTCTCCGATGTTAGCCTGGTTCATCTTATTTACCGGACTGCGCTGTAAAGCACCCGGCTTCAGATGTGGGGATATAAGGCGCAGTCCGGTAAACCAAGTCGCACCACTTTTTGGCCCAGGAGAAAACATAACGATACCCATGCCAAGCAAGCAGAGGCGGCGATCTGGCAAAGACGCTTCTGGGACCACACGATCTGAGGGTCGATTGGCCATGGTCATCGTTTCGCCTTTATGTAATGATGGGTTACATGATCGGAATTGGGGTGGAGAAAAAGAGAAAGATTTTGAATATTTCAAAGCTGGTGAATGATGATCGTATAACTTCACCCATCCGCAGATTCCTGCAGCGAATTTCTTCCCGATACATCCGGTCGATGGCAACTTCGGCAACCTCACCTTCACTTCTGCCCATACTAGCAGATAATTGTTTGAGCTTCCTGAGGCTTTGATAACTGAGGCGGAAGGAATGTACTGGTTTCGAATTCTTTGAACCGAAAATCGGATAATTGATTGGGGCAGATGAGCATTACCAGTCATCCTCTTGTCACAGAATCCCAATCCGTCCCAACGCTAGTAGCGCAAACCGTTAGGGAAAATGTATGCGAACTTCAGGACTGACACTCCCCACCGGGTAGCCGGGGGGTTCTGGCTTGCGCCAGCAACATAGGCACTGTGTCAAAGGCTCTACTCCGTCGCATAGGTCGGAGATACATTTGTGTATGGGCTTGAACGTAGCCATACAATCCATATTTCGCACGAGAGCAAATATTGCACGCGCCATTCAAATCACGATGGATTACTGCGCCACAACCAGGACAGGTATAAACCCGCCTCTTGGGTGCATTGGTTTTTACATTCTGACAATTTGAACAGGTTCGCGAAGTATAATCTTCGGGGATTTCCTGTACGCGAATGCCAACAAACGCGCCTTTATAGACAAGATAATTCTTGAAGCGTCCATGCACCCATTGGGAAATCTTCTGGTTGGTTTTCTTGCCCAAATCAACCCCATCTTGAATATCCCTGATATTGCCAACCGCCAACACACTCAAATTATTTCCCGCGCAAAAATTAACCACGTGTCGGCTGGCTTTGTGGAGAATATCCCGCTGTTGTCGGTAGCATTTTGCGCTGGCGCGGGTTTTGTTTTTTAACAACCTGCGGTAGCGTTCTGACCCTTTTTTGCATTTGGATAAAAGAGAAGTGTAGACGGCATGGCGCTTATTTCGCAACTGCTTAACCGAACGCAATGCTCGACCGCTCACAAAGAGCGTATCTCCGTTCTCAGTAGCAACCGCCGCGATATGAATTTCCCCTAAATCCACCCCTGCCGCTAATTCGGTCTGTTTTGCTGGCGATGGTTCAACACCTGAATCGATGGTGAGGCATAGTTCATAATGGTCGGCCCGCCAAGTCAGTTCGGCCTTGCAAATATCCAAGTCACAATACCGCTCGGACAAGGCCAGCACCAGCGGTGGTTTTCTCCGTTGGTTGGACAAGCTCAATCGCCCATCCGGTCGCCATCGTATGGCGCTTTCTTTCCAAATCACCGTCTGGAACGTTTTGGGTCGATAAGGATATTTTGCGGTGATTTCTTGGTGGGCTTGTTTTTGGAGAAGCCGCAGTTGCCACGCCGTGGCAATATTGGCCTTCAGTTTTGGGCAAGCCCCTGAATACAGGTGGAATGAAGGGTGTACTTCCCCTTAAACTGTTTTTCAATATCTTCACATTTCAGCCACTTTTTGTTTCCTCGGCTGGCGACATGCGCCTGAACCATGTCCGTCCAGCACCGCCGCGCTTCCAAACGCAACGCGAAACAGAGGTCTTCCTGATTTATTGAAAGCCCCCGAAGATGAATTGTCTCGACTTATATGGCAGTATTGTTTTTTCCGGCGCGAAAGCCCATTATATCAGACCCGTTTCTGGTTTTCGATGTATTGCTGGATGACTGCCAATGGTGCGCCCCCAACCGTGGCGACAAAATAAGAATTCGTCCAAAGCGTGGGTAGGCGCGTTTTGAGCGTATTGAACTCTTGTCTTAATAGACGAGAACTTCGGCCCTTGAGCAGTTTCAGGAATTTATGAACGCCATGTTGCGGGTCAATTTCGCAAAGCAGGTGAACATGGTCTGGCATCACTTCCAGTTCAATCACCTCAACCTGTTGTTCTGCAGCAGATTGATAGATAATTTCTTTCAGTCGTTCCTCAACGCCATTGACTAAGACTTTCCGCCGATATTTTGGACACCAAACGATGTGATATTTGCAACTGAACGTAACATTGCGATTGCTCTTGAATGTATGCTCAGAATTTATGTTCTAATTATACGGTTTAAGGCCATATAGTGCAAAATGAGAAGATATGGCGCTTCGCGCCATCGCGCCTTATATCCCCATGGCTGAAGCCGGGGGCTTTACGGCGCGGTTTGGCAAACTTTGTTGAGGAAGGCTTTATATAGGGAATATGGCTTATTATTAAAGTCATCAGGAGATAAAACTATGACAATAAATAAATACCTACGAATGGACAATGTTGGCATCGTGGTAGAAGCCCTCGATGAGGCCATCACTTTTTTCACCGAGCTTGGCCTGAAGCTCGAAGGGCAAACCATAGTCGAAGGAGAATGGGCCGGTCGCGTCACCGGATTGGGCTACCAGCGTGTCGAGATCGCCATGATGGTCACTCCAGATGGTCACAGCCGGCTCGAGCTCTCTCGATTTCTCACCCCGCCTGTAGCCGCCGATCACCGGAACTCCCCTGTGAACGCTCTCGGCTACCTGCGCGTTATGTTCGAGGTGGACAACATTGACGATCTGCTCGCCAGGCTAGGCAAACTCGGCGCGCAGCTCGTCGGCGAAGTGGTCCAGTACGAGAACTCGTATCGGCTCTGCTACATCCGCGGACCCGAAGGACTTCTCATCGGGCTGGCAGAACCACTCGGGAATAAATGAAAGGCGGATGTTTTATTCAAGAATTTGCCGGCAAAGGGCAAAATCAGCGATGGCTTTTCTCGCATAATTCGCCCTCGAAAAAACCTGAAATCGTCCTTTCCGCTCCGGTTCCCGCCAATTTGTCGGACAGGCGAGATGGGCAGAAAGGCGTTTCGCAACAAGAGCTGGCAAAGACGCAATCGATTCTCAAACACATCCCTTTCTTGTGAAACGTGCATTCGATGGATACAATCACCCAATAATTCGTTAAATACCCCAAGTTGCACCTTGAACTGAAGCACTACCCCCGGCCCTCCCCAAAAATCGAGAATTCTGCGTAATTGCCCTGACGTATCCCCCAGCCCTTAGTCGCTGGCCTCGAAGGGGGGAGGGACTCCGGTGGTGGGCAGGATTGTTGTCTTGAAAATCGCCAGGTAGTTTGTGTTTGTATCATAAACGGTTGGGAAATTTGGAATCCTCTTGCTTAATTGGAATTTATGTTCTATAATCGTCTATGAAGTTTATCCAATATACTATATTAAAGGAGATACAATCGCGACTAGACCAACGATTTGGGACAATCATCAGCCAGGGAGAAACCCATCTCCCGAATATTTCGAATTGCATCACCAGAGGAGACAATTATGAAAAAATTACATTTTTCAATCGTGATCCAGGCCCCAAAGAAGAAGGTGTGGACCGAAATGTTGGCTAAAGAAGGTTATGAAGCCTGGACGTCTGAGTTCGCTGCCGGTTCTACCTATGTGGGTTCGTGGGATAAGGGCGCAAAGATAAAATTTGTTTCACCTGAGGGGGATGGTATGACTTCGGTAATTGCGGATAATAAGCCCTTTGAATACATTTCCATCAAGCATCTTGGCTTTATCAAAGACGGGGTTGAGGACACGGAAAGCCCTGAAATTAAAGCCTGGGCGCCGGCATATGAGAATTATGCAATTAGCGAAAATAATGGCGTTTCTGAAGTGAATGTGGATATTGAAACCCCGCCCGAATGGGAGGAATTTATGCAGCAAACCTGGCCAAAGGCATTGACGAAATTGAAGTCGATTTGTGAATAACAGTACGCATCCCCATTTCGACCGGCGGTAAGAATAGAACAAAGAACGTCCATAATTTTGCCCTAATTGTTAATTAGGGCAAAATTATGCCGATATCTGTCTTGCCATCCTTATATATAGCGCTTTTTTGCTGATTTGAGGCTCCTGCCACTCCTTTCTGGCTATTCACCCAGGGTAGCAACTTAGGTTAAATAAGATTTAGCGGTATATATCCCAAAATGCTGCACGCCTAATGAGGGATCACAGGAGTTTTTTAATTGCTTTGTTGATCGCCAGAGGCCAGGTTGAATGGAAACCGCCCTGAAAATCCGGATCTATTTTCCGGTTTTTCAACGTGTCATTAGACCACGATCCAAAGAGATAATGATCTTCATCGCTTCTAAACAGCTTTCGGTCGTTTGCCAGGAACTGCTTTTACAGCTTCCAGGCAGAGTAAGAATACTGCGCCCCCACGACAGCTCGCCGAGGGACAGAAATCCACTTTTTCTATCTTGACAGCCATCCCGACCGGCGCCGGCTGCAGAATATCATGATTGGCGAATTATATTTTGGTGCGAAAAAGTCCCAGATAGGCAAAGAATCACATAAGGATATTGTGTATAATAATATTAAGTTGATAATTATTACTTAATAAGTACTAAATAAAGGAGGGATAGATATGAGATTGCGTTTCTTCTTTTTCGGTTTGATCGTAATTGGCGTTGGATTGCTTCTGGTCCTATCTGGTCATCCAGCTGTAGCCCAGACGGATACGCCGACTCCACAGCCGCTGGAAAATGCCATCAGCGATGCCGGCATTCAGCAGGTTGTGATCCCCAATTCATTGACTTCATTCGTCGTATCCAACCCATTTTGCTATCAACCCGACCCATCAGTCGACCAGTGCCGGGTTAATTTCCGCTATATCCAGGCGAATGACAACCAATCCAGTGCGCCTTACATGACCTGGCTGGCAATTACCATTCTGGGCAAGAAACGTTTTAACGCGACCGCCTTTTTTGAAGGCACAATCTATTACTCCTACGACATGGCGCCCGGTGGATTTAGCGGTGCCTTGCGGGGCGCCAAACGCGGGCGGGGCGGGAACCGCCTACGGGAATGTTTATGGGGTGACAATCCAGCCCCTGGATTCCAGCCGCAATCCAATGAGCACGGATATTGCCAATGTGACTTGCCCGGCGTACGCTCCATAATTCGGGTTCATGGCAATGCGTACATTCCATCTGCTCTTTTCGTTGCTTACTCTAAGCCTGCTGCTGGCTTTGACCGGCGGGTCTGCCGCGGCGGCGCCCACCGCCGCGTTGACTATGACTGTATCCAATCCTTACTGCGTCCAGTCCACGACCGAATCTGGCGTCTGTAGCATCAACTTGCATTCCTTTACTGCCTCTACACCCGACATGACCTTCTCGCGTATCGAGATCTCGATCGAGGGCAAGGTCAGGCTGCGCATGCAGAGCTTTTTCGAATCTTCGGCCTATCTAAGCGAGTCGATGCTGGGCTCAGGCTTGAAGGTGCCCTGCGGCGGGCCGAACGCCAGCGGTGTACCGGGGTTCGGCAAGGTGTATTCGGTGCAACTGACAGGTTATACCATCCCGGGTTCGCCGGTGACGGATATCGCAAATGTCACTTGCCCGTATTATGAAGGGAAAATTTTCCTGCCGACGGTCCGGAAATAGGGCTCTCATCGGTTGAGGAAACGCTTGAGCAGGTGGGGGCAGACCGGAGGTGCACTTTTTTTGTTTGGCTCGCCGCGGCTTGAGATTGACGGTTCACCTGTGAAGTTTAACACGCGCAAAGCCCTCGCGCTCCGGGCTTACCTGGGTGATGGGCGATGGCTACCAGCGCGATTCCCAGGTGAATTTGCTTAGGTCTGAGTTCGACATAACCCACGATCGCAGGGTGCTGCGTCGCACACTAGCGGCGCTCAATGACGTGTTACCGCAGAGGTGGGTAGCCGTGGACCGCAAAACAATCGGTCTCAGCCATTCCTCGAATCTGTGGAAGTGAATGAGTTCCGCAGGCGGTCTGCACTGCACTATCCCATAAATCCCATCGGCTCAATCTACTCTATAATAAACAGGCAGGTCCACACCTACCTCCGTAAGTGAATCCGTTTCGCCCAACAGGCCCGACCTTTACACGCCTGCCAACAGGAATCCACCCATGAACTTTACTGAAAGAGTCCAAGACTTGTCTGCCGAGGGAGCCTACCACATGCTGGCAAAAGCACAGGCAATGGAGGCAGCCGGCCGGCAGGTCCTCCACTTCGAAATCGGCCAACCCGATTTTGCCACATTTGAAAACATCTCCCGCGCCGGGATCGCCGCGATTGAAAACGGGCAGACGCGCTACACTCCCCCCGCAGGTATTCCGGCTCTTCGGGCTGCGATTGCCCAGGATGCCGGGAGACGGCGCGGCATGCCGGTCGAGCCGGAGCAGGTTGTTGTAGCCCCGGGGGCCAAGCCCATCTTATTCTTCCCGATCCTGGCGCTGGTCCAACCCGGCGACGAGGTGATCTATCCGGACCCGGGCTTCCCCACCTATCTGGCGGCCATCCAGGTGGCTGGCGGCATCCCCATGCCCGTACCGCTCAATGAAAACGAGGATTTCTCGTTCGATTTACCAAGTTTTGATGCGGCCCTGAGCGACCGTACCCGCCTGGTGATTCTGAATTCGCCGGGCAACCCAACCGGCGGGGTCATGTCGAGCGCGGCTCTGGAGCACATAGCCGCCAGGGCAATGGAGCACGATTTCTGGGTGCTTTCGGACGAGATTTATGCCCGGCTGGTTTTTGACGGCATGCTTGTCCCCAGCATCGCAGTTTTACCCGGCATGGCCGAGCGCACCGTGATCTGCGACGGCTTCTCAAAAACCTACGCCATGACCGGTTGGCGATTAGGGTTCGGCATCATGCCCGCGGCGCTGGCCGAGCGGGTGGAGCTGCTGCTAACCCATGCAGTAGGTTGTTCAGCCAGCTTCACTCAGGCTGCCGGGCTGGAAGCGCTTTCCGGCCCACAGGATGCGGTGGAAGCAGCCGTCAAAGAATATCAGCGCCGGCGGGATGTGCTGGTGGCCGGGTTAAACGCCATAGCGGGTATCAGCTGCCGTTCGCCGCAGGGCGCGTTCTATGCTTTTCCTAATATTTCGGCCCTGGGAAAGACCTCAGTGTGGTGGGCAGATTATCTATTGGACACTGCGGGGGTGGCCGTACTGCCGGGCACCGCTTTTGGTCCGCACGGCGAAGGCTACCTGCGATTTTGCTTTGCCAATTCGATGGCAAATATTCTGCAGGCTTTAGAACAGGTAAACAAAGCAGTGGCGGAGGCCGGTTGATTTAAGGAAAACCAAGGCTGTACGAGGATGATGGATGGGCTGTGGTTCGCTAGCGTGTGTGGGTGAAATAATCTATCCAGCATGGTGAACGATCGGAATGCACCAGTTCGGTATGTTCCAGTAGGTCCATCAATTCATCCAAAGTAGGTTCATAAGAACCCGGTCGAATCTGTTTGTAGCAAATCGATCCAGGGTCTGATGATTCTCCCACCTGGGCTATACCCTCGTCATCCAATTCAACGATTGTTAGCGAAGATCATCGAGGAAAATTTGGCTAAAATAAGTTTCACCCATCCTGGCAGTGAAGATCACCCGGCCTACACCGAAACAGTTGAAGCGCGTATTTGGGGGCAGGTTGGCAGCGAACAGCAGCCATTCTATATTGGCAGCGGGGTTAACTATCAGGCTTCCATTAATTTTTGGCTCGAAATTAGCTACAGGGTTGAAGAAGCCCAAATCTTCTATACCCGCAATTTTCTCCAGTATGATCCTCGGAATGATGAGTGGACCAACTCCAGAAATGCAGCTAGACGAGGTGATCCGTGTGGGTAAAGGTAATTTTAGGTTCGGCGATTTGTTTCCAGAAACAAGCCTGATACTCACCCTCAAGAATTATTCGGGCAAAAAAAAGCCTGAGTATGACCGGCAGAACAACATACTCTGCACCCTGGAGATTTCCACCGATACCGGCGCCGTTTTTGGGGGAACCGGGCCAGGTACTCGCTCCGTTAATATTACGCTGAATGGAATCGATTTGGAAGAAGGTGAAACCTTCATGCGTGAGTTGATCCATGAGTTCGATTTGGCAGCCCAGGGAAAACACCCCGACCCGGCCGGCTTCCCGGTTGGATCTAGCGAATGGCCGCTTCTCTGGCAGCTCAACAGCCAGGCCTACAATAAAATCTCCGAAAAGTACAAAGAAAACTATTTCGAAAATCCCAATTTAACCGAAGCGTTTACTGGTTGGATGGCCCGAATTCCCCCAGGAGGTCACATTCTCGACGCTGGGTGTGGACACGGTGATCCGGTCATCGGAAGGTTATTGGAAGAAGGGTTTCAAGTTACTGGCAGCGATTTTTCTCCCGAAATGCTCCGGCGAGCCAGCCTGGCATATCCACAAGCCAGCTTTATTCAAAGTACCACAACCACTATCGCGGAGCAGGCCGTGTTTGATGGCATTTGTTCCTTCAACTCATTGCTCTACCTCGACCCGATTGATCTCCTCAACAGCATAGTCCATCTTCACCATGCGCTGAAACCTGGCGGGCTTATATTCTTATACGCATTCGATCCTGGCCCCGATTGGAAGGGAGAACCCTTTGGCATCAGGATCGGCCAGTGGATGTGGTCCTGGCATTATGGGATGGAAGAAACAGCGGCGATTTTGGAAGAACACGGCTACTTCCATGTCGTAGAGACTCGCAAAGTGCAAGTAGATGAAAAAGAAGCAGAGCGAATTGCCGAAGCGCTGGAAAAGCAAAAACGAGATGAAGAAAAATATCTCAAGATGCAGGAAGAAAATCCCATGCCGATTTCAATTGCCATTTAGGCCACAACCCATCGAACGATCTCCCTATGCGTATGTGGTGATCGCACAACGAAGCGAAAAATAGGTCGCCTTCCTTTATTTCACGGTAACATTTTCTCATACCAGCCTGGTTGCCCTGGGGACCTGCCCAGCGCTGATACCGGAATGGGAAAAACTTTCCTATCCAAAACCCAGCTATAATGAAACCTAACAATCCAATAGATCCAATCCCAGGGTGATCGATGAGCGCTATGGGAACAGGTCGACCAGGCGATCACCTGATTGTGTGATGAGCCGACCACCCCCTAAATTAAACTGAGGTTGAATTGGATCCACGTGATAACTGGATGGGCGGCGCAATCACAGCAATGCGTGTCATGATATTTTTTCCGAAACAGGAGAACTGATGACGGCCCCTCTCCCCTATGGCGTTTTCGCTGCAGCCTTGACTTCCTTGAAATCAGACGGTTCTCTGGACCTGGATCAGGTACTCCCCTACCTGGATTTTCTGGCCAGGCGAGGCTGCCACGGCGCCCTTTTATTTGGCACAACCGGCGAAGGGCCATCTTTCTCGCCGGCTGAGCGGGTGAACCTTGGCCGGGTAGCGGTCGGCATCCGCCAATCACATCCCGACTTTATGCTGCTGATGGGTACCGGCACGCCCAGTCTGACCGAAAGCGTTGAGCTCACGCGCAGTGCCTTCGATCTCGGCTTTCAAGGCGTGGTGGTGTTGCCACCCTATTTCAACCGCAAGGCCACGGACGAAGGTTTATTCGACTGGTTTAGCCAGGTAATTCGCAAGGCTGTCCCCGAAGACGGTTTCATGTTGGGATATAACATCCCCCAAATGACCGGCGTAGCTCTCTCGCTGAACCTGTTGGACCGCCTGAAGGACACCTTCCCGAACAGGTTCGCGGGCCTGAAAAACTCCTGGACCGAAGCGGATTTTGCTCTGGCTCTCGGAGACCATTTCGGCCCGGATCTGGTGGTGATGACCGGCTACGACAATCTGATCCAACTTTCCCTCAGTAAACATGCTTCCGGATGCATCACGGCCTCCGCCACCTTGATTTCCCCCTTACTGCGCAAGCTTTGGGACCAGGTTCAGGCCGGCCAGGACCCATCCGCCACCCAAATGGAGATCGACCGGATTCGCGCCATCATGGATACCAGCCCTCCGGCGCCGGCCTTGATCAAGGGCCTGTTGGCGCGCTGGCATGACTTCCCCCGCTGGAATGTCTGCCCGCCTTTGCTGCCTACCCCGTCCAAGGCATTGGATCTTGCTGCGGATGCGCTGCACGGTCCATTCTAGAAAGCAGCGGCTCTATTTCCGCCTCTACTGGCTGGCAAGCATCCCTGTCATACATCCCGATCGACAAATAATCTTCCAAATAAAGGCACTGCCCACGGCCGCCTCAACAGCGAAATTCATTATTTGAGATTTTAACGGGTCCTTCACCTTTAGAGTATTCGACAATAATGGAACATACACTCTATTCCCTTAGCTGGCGAAAATCATTGTTGATAATAATGATGTTTTATAGTATAAATTCACACAGATTTTTCATCACAGAATGAGGGAGGAAAGGAATGCTTATCAACGCTGTCATCATGCTGCTTATCGTTGCGCTCGCGGTGCTGTTGTTCTGGTTAGCGGGGCGCACCCGCCGCATCCGGCGGGGTATTCTACGCTGGCCGCTGCGAATTCTGGCGGGGTTGTTAGGACTGGTGTTTACTCTTTTCTTTATCCTGGCTTCGATTGGCTATTTCCGGCTCAACGTACCGCCCGGGCCGGTGCCGGTGGCGAACATCCAGGCGAATCCCGCATCCAACCAAATGGCAGCTGCGGAGAGGAAAACCTCCATGTGCGTTGGCTGCCATTCCACCACAGGTTCGCTGCCGCTGGACGGCGGGAAAGAAGACTTCCTGGGCATGCCGTTAGGCACCTTATACCCGCCCAACCTCACCCCTGGTGGAGATCTCAAGGATTGGACCGACGGCGAGATCATCCGTGCTATTCGTGAAGGCGTCGACAAGCAGGGCCGCCCCATCCTGATTATGCCAACCGTCAGCTTCCACAATTTGAGTGACGAGGACGTGCAGTTGGTGGTGACTTACTTACGCTCGCAGCCGGCAGTGTCTCACACTGTACCCGAACGGAATTTAACCCCGGTGGGCGCCGCCTTGATCGGGGCCGGACTGTTTCCGACCGGGGCGCAACCCGCGATAACTGCTCCAATCGTGGCTCCGCCAGTTGGGACCCCCGAATTTGGGAAGTATGTGACCCTGGCCTACGGCTGCCAGGATTGTCATGGCCCGAACATGACGGGCATTCCGCCAGGTTTTGGTCCCTCCGGACCGAACCTGACCCAAATCATGCCGAATTGGTCTGAAGCGGACTTTTTAGCTTTGTTCAATGAGGGCAAGGATCCCACCGGGCGCCTGATTGATAAAAGTGACATGCCGTGGAGCGATTACGGGTATGGACTGACGCAAGAGGAACTGAAGTCAGTCTATCTCTACCTACACGCATTACCCCCGGCGCCGACCTACCAGTAGGAGATATTCGCAGGTTAAAGGAAAGTGCCTCCACGCGCGAGTCGTGTGACAATTTCGACAAACCAATTCCACCCAGAGAAAGCAACCTCTGGGTGGAATTGGTTAATGCAACGGTTGATAAATGCTTAAGCTTTGGGGATGAGATGAATCCGACATGGTCTGAACATTCCTGTCCATTGGGCAGATCATCGAGTATAGAGAGCATCCATCACCATGAATAGTTTTTCACCCATCGTCAGGTTTGGCACCGGAACGATGAATGGGCAAATCGCTTCCTGCTCCAGTGCTTTTTTATGCATTGCCGATCATAAGTTGCTGGTTCACCCCCGAATAAAATAGTACACGGAGACAATTAACCCAATGACAACCACGATCGTACGCAGTACAGAGGGTTTGATCCGCCCCGCCAATCGGCCTCCCAGGGTTCCACCAATCAAAGCGCACACCATCATGACCAGCGCCGCTAACCAGACAACATTGCCGGAAAAAACAAAAAATATGGCGGCAGCAATATTAATGCTGAAAGAAATCACCTGTTTTAACGCATTCAGTTTGGTCAAAGAGTCGCCCAAGACCAAACCCAACACGGCAAGGATGATCACACTGACGCCGGCGCCAAAATATCCCCCATAAACCGCCGCCAGCCCCACGGGAATTAACCCCAAGACAGTTTCAGCCCCTGCTGCTCCGTTCCCCTGACTGATCCGGCGCAGCACCCAGGCCCGCATTGGCTCGGCAATCGCAAGCAGGAGAGAGGCCAGTAAGATCAGAAAAGGCACAAGCTGTCGGAAAACTTTCTCACCGGTATTCAGCAATAAGAAACCACCGGCCAATCCACCGATCACTGAAATTGGAATGTACAACCATAAACGGCGCTTTTGATCACGCAGGTCTTTTATCTGAGCAATTGTTCCCCCCAGGTAGCCCGGGCATAAAGCCACCGTGTTGGTCACGTTTGCTGCCACTGCCGGAATTCCCAACGCGGTCAGAATAGGGAAAGTGATCAACGTTCCCCCACCGGCCAGGGCATTCACCATTCCCGCCGCGACAGCCGCCAAACCGATCAAAATATAACTGTACCATTCCATAATTTTCTATTTTCCTCTCGGCAAGATATATAAAACGTAATTTGATCATCAACACGCATTGAATATAGACACAGATCGCTCTGGCAGAAAGTGATACCCCCAGAGGTCTTCTGGGGGAATAGATCCTCTGTTTGCTATCGGTCTGCCAAGCTTCACCATGAAAGGCTCACATGCTTTGCGCAGATCGATGATACTTAATCTTTATGGTTTCGGTGTGTTGTAACCAGATTTATTTGATTTTCGCCACAATATAATAACATCACTATTGAAATAATTGTTAAAAATATGACCGTTGGTAATCTTGGTAGCAATCGCACTCGATTGAAAGGACCTTGAAAATATTTTTTTCATTTCAGGCACAATTCAAACGTTTGGCTTGAGTGCCACCATTGGCGATTTTCTCCATGCGCCGGGGAGAGAGTTCCACCCCGGCTTCCCGCAGTCCATCTTTACCCGAATATCGGAAACCCGATGTAAACGACAGTTGAAGGGGTTTCCACTCAACCTATGCAGCATATAGCCATACTCACACTTAAATTAGCGGCCTTAACCCGTGCCGGCAAACTGAGGCTCATCCCAACTGTGCCATCCAACACTGTTTCTCCTACCGGGTCAAGCCTGTCTGCGCCCAGGCATCAGAAACCGCTCCTCACCGCCGCGCTCAAAGTGGCCAATGCTGCCTGGAGAGGAAAAAGCTTTTTATGGGGTTATACAAAAAAACTGCCCAGGATATAGGTCTTGGGCAGCTTGTGGATCCATTTGCAGCCGTGCTGCTATGTAGTTGTTCAGAAGATCAACGGCTCAAACTGTCTCCGCCGTTTTCATTCTGCGGTACTGATAGAACAACAGCCCTCCGCTGATCAGCGCCAGCAGCGCCAGACCCCCGCCAATCCATCCGGCATTTTGGATCGCGTCGCTAACCAGCATCCCACCAGGCCATACTTTGAAATCCGCAAACATGCCGCCCTCGTAATGACCGGGCTTGTGACAGGCAAGTTTATAATCGCCGGGTTTATCAATCGTCCAGATGATACTGCGAGCCTCGCCGGGGTTGATATCCTCGGCCTCGGTTTCCTCGCCCTCAAATTCCAAAGGCTCATCATCGGCTTCAGCCTCTTCCAGCACGGCTTCGTGAACCGAAGCACCGCTGTCGACAAAGAAGAAGCGGATGGGCACCCCCGCGGGCAAATTGGTCCGAGACAGGATGACCTTGTACTCGGTTAGAGTCACAATCACATCCACGGGCTTCGGTTCTGCCGCGCTTTGCCGGGTGAACCCAACCAGCATTCCAAAGACCACCAATACCACCACCGTTATCAGCATCTTTCTCATCACACACCTCCACTCGCCAATAAATCGATTTAGACCCAATAAATGGTTTCAAACGCTCTGCCATTGGCCATTACTTACCTCCTATGATTGGAAAATAATTCTGATGATCGAACACCTTGATCGTACGGGCAGAGGAGAAATCATCGTAATACTCCGTGCCCGCCATGCCTTGCACCAGGTCCATCGACGGTCCCAACCTGACCTCATCCAAAGCCGCCGCTCTGTTTTGGATGCCCGTACGCAGGCCGGTCAATTTTCCATCCACCCAGACGCTGAGTTGGCCGCTGGTATTAGTAGGGGCAGATGCCGCGCGCCAATCCAATTCCAACTGGTGCGCCCGGTTGCTGAGCGGATACCAGGCGGTGGCGCGGTCCACACCGTCATCTCCGCGCAGCAGCCCACGAACCTGGTAAGCCCCACTGCCATTCCGCAGTTCGAGCCGGAAGAGCAGCGTGCCCTGGATGGAATACCCCGTTAAAGGGGATGAGCGCTCGACCCCGGCAAGCTGATGCCATCGGGCGAGTAAGAAAAGGCTGCCCGGTAGGTTTTTTCGGCATTTGGCCGGGTGTCGCTGGTATAGATCCCGGACGCCCCGCTGCCCAGCACAGCGCCCAGGCCAAATTTGCCGGTGAGCGCCGCCGCTCCGTTGACAATCAGCTGCCCCTGATCGGCAATGTAGAAAGACCAGTCGTTCAGGTTGCCGCTTTCAAAGCCGTCTTTGAAAATTTGGTCGGTGGGAGTCGGTTGGGTGGGGGCAGGCGACGGGGTGGGGGTGGCGGTTTTGGTGGGGGTGGGGGTAAAGCTGGGCAAGGGGGTCGGCGTGCTGGTGGGCACCTTTCCGACCGCAATCAGGTTGTAGGCGGCCAGTAAATCGATCCGCCCGGCGCCGAACAGGTTATCCGCACCGGGACTGCCCAGGTCGACCGCGGAAAAAATCAGTGCGTTTTGCTGGTCTGGCACGCTGAGGGCCGGGAATGCGCTCAACAACAAAGCCAACCCACCGCTGACATGCGGGGCGGCGAAAGAGGTGCCCGAAACGTTGATATACAGGCCAAACAAATCGCTTGTGCGCACGTTGACCCCCGGGGCAGCCAGCGCCGGGTAGGTGGCGCTGCCCGATCCACAAGCCGAGGGTCCACGGCTGCTCTGATTATAAATAGCCCCGGTGTTATCCACTGCACCCACAGCAATGGCGCCAGGATTATTGGCCGGGCTGATGCTGGTGGCAGAACCCGGTCCGTAATTGCCCGCGGCAAACACCGGGGCGATGCCCGCGGCCAGCAGCGCCTGCAAATCCGGCTCAAATTCGAGGTCGCAGCCCTGGTAATTAAAAGACCAGGAATTATTGACGACGTCGGGAGCATCGTCGGTCAGCGCATTCCCGTCCGGGTCCAACAGCCATTGGAAACCCAGATGGATGCCGCTCACCGTGGCCGTCCCATTGTCATCAAATATTTTCGCGGCGATCCAGGTGGCATCCGGGGCGACCCCAATTGAACTTCCCCCCAGGTCCCGACCGACCATCAGACCCATCGTCCAGGTGCCGTGCCCATTGTGGTCCACCGGGGTGACGGGGTTCTGACCGTATGGATCGAACCAGCTGTTGCTCCCGCCGCGCCACTGCGCCGCCAGATCGGGATGGCTCACATCCACGCCGGTATCCATGCTGGCAATCACCACCCCTTGCCCGCGAAAGCCCAACTGCCACAGGGCAGTCGCATTCACCAGGCCAATATTGGCTTCAGCCGGGGCGGCCAGGCTGGAAGCCGGCAACCCGGCAGGCGCGGCAATCGCGCGGTCTGGCCGGATGGCGGCAACCTTCCCGGCAGCGCTGCCATCTCCTGGATTACCGCAGCATTGGCCGTCACAGCCAGTGCATTGGTGATCCACAGAGAGGCATAGCGCGAGACCTCACCGCTTTGGTTGTGGCGATCTACCAACGCCAGCAAACCGGCTTGTGAGCGGAGCGCCTGGCTGCGTAAAGATTGGATCATATCCCGCCTATTCTCGCTGCGCGGCCTGGCCGCAGACGGTTGAAATCTTGCCTGATCCACCAGATATACGATCACCGCGGTCTGCTCTCCGACGGGCAGCGCATCCAAAATGGTCTGGAGGCGTGCATCCACGACCGGAGCGGCGCTCGTCGCGCGCGCAGGTCCGCCAAAACCTAAACCCATCCACACACAAAAGATAAAAAAGGCTGCCGAAAATCTGGAAATAGCCTTCATCGATCCAAATCACCTGGCGCGGATACCGGTGCCTGCCGGCCCCCTTTACCACCGCATGCTTCCACGCAGCGGAATAAGGTTATTCGAAAAAATGAGACGACTTCAGCGAACCGTGACGCCGTCGACTTCCACCTCGCCCAACAAAATGTTCACTTTGCCGCCGCGCTGCACCAGGTTGCCTGGATTTTCAAATATCAGATAGTAGGTCTCGCCTGCCTTATATTCGCCATTATGCGAATGACCCATTAAGGTCTCACTGACCACCACTCCGGTGGCTTGGTCCACCACCGCGGGGGTGGTGGTGTGGACAATACCTGCTTTTCCGGCGTCAACTACCTGGAACCGAAGATCAATCAACCCGCCGTCGCCGGTCACCGCCACCTGGACAATGCGCACCCCGCTGCTGTTCAACAGTTCATCTTCAGAAACCACGGTGCGCTGCCAGGCAGAGGAACCGGCGCCGCCTTGTAAGATTGAGCTGACGGCGGCGATGCCGTTTCCGGCAAACAGCCAGATCCCCAGAAAAGCCAGCATCAATATGGACGTGGCGCCCACGAAATAACCGGTCAGGCGAGCCCGGCGCTGCGACCAGCGCCAGGCTGCCTTTCCAGCCGAAGGAGACGATACGAGAGTCCTGCCTTCGTTCATTTGCATCCTTACGCTACGGTCGAATAAAAGTCAGCATTCCGCCGGGTGCAAAATTGGCATTCGCCGGCAGACCGTTGGTGACGTGCAGTTGGCGGTTGTAGACGGCGAAACCGTTAGCCCCAGGCGCCGACCCGGCCGGTACGGTGGCAATGGCATCTTCCGTGGCGCCCGCCGGGATGACCTCCGCATTGGCCAGGAAGGGGTTATTCAACAGGCGCGCGTCTTTCGCCACCACCTGCTCGTGCATGCCTAGAATTGCCATGGCCGTGTTGTCAAAACCGGCGTTGGCATAGCGCAGCAGCACACGCTGGCCCGCAACGGCGGTGATAGGGGCCGTGTCGGGGTAGGCTCGCCCGTTGATCAGCCAATAAGTCGCCCGGTAGGTGTACATATCATAGCTATCGGGGTTGGCATTGAAATCCGGATCGACCGCGCTCAACACCAGCGGGGCTTCAACATCATAGGCGGTGGCCGCATTGTAGGCCTGCCCGGCCGTAACCGGCCGCACGATCAACATGCCATACAGCCCCATGGCTTCTTGCCGGCCGGCGTCTCCACCGCTCTGGTATAAGTACGTGCCCGCCGCGCTGGCAGTAAAGGTGATGGTGACCGAGGTACCCGGGGCAGCATTGGTCAGGCCGGGGTCTAACCCCATTCCGGGGATTTCAAGGCTGACTTCGTGCCCGACAGGCAAGGCGTTGGCCAGGTGGATCGTCACCGTGTCGCCCACGGTCATCACCAATTGCGGCCCGGGGACCGAGGCGACCGCGGTATTGCAATTGCCGGGGGAGGAAGGGATGCCAAACCCCCATACCGGGATGGTCAATCCGGAATTCGTCATCGGCAGCGGGGCCAGGCTCCCAGGCAGGGCGCAGAGCTCGATGACGGGAGACGCGGCCGAAGCCGAGCCGGTCATCACAAACCCGATCACCAGGATGAGCGCCAGAAGCGCTCTGGTTTTATTCTTTAAGATGTGCATCATGGTATCTCCTTGCTACTCCGCGGTTCTCAGGGCACGTCGTAAACGAGCTTAGCCAGGTCGCCGCCGTTCACAAAATTTGCCGTCCGCGTGGCGAGGATGCGAACCCGTACCAGCCCCTTATTGCTGCCGGTGCCAATGTAATTGGCCCATGAACCGGCAATCGCAGGAACAGCGGCGTTTACCGTGACATCCGTGGTGCCCACATTGGACGGGGCGGTGAGTTGCACCCAGGTGCTGTTGCTCCAACGCCAGATGTAGACTGACTGGCTGGCGCTGTTGACCGAGTTGTTGCCGTTGTAGGTAACCGCCAGGTTCTGACTGGTGGCCGGCACACTGCTGAACTGCGCGTACCAATCGGTGGTGCGGGTTCCGGTGGTGGTCGAATTGATCTTATAGTAGACCGCATCATCCACGGCCAGCTTGGCAAACGTGTTGCTATTGAGCGTTCCGGCAAGGATCTTGGTGGAGGTGGGGAAGGCAAAGCAGCCGCCCAGCGGGTCCACCCGCAGCAGGGTGCCCATGCCGCCAAAGCCCGCGTCGTAGTTGGTGAACTCATTCAAGGCATGGCTGTGGCAGGGGAAGTACCACTCACCGCAAATGTTGAGTGAAGTGGTCCCGGTGGGCAACGTGCCTTTGTACCCAAGGTAGGGGTTGCCGCTGTACCAGGTACGCCGTCTTTGAAGGTCAGGTTGCGGTAGTTGGGCTGCGCCACGGGGAAGGGTTGGTATTGGGATCCCAGAAGTCCTGGTCGACCCATTTGAAGAGGTAATCCTGGGTTTGACCCGAACCGATCGTCTCTCCAAAGCGCTCGGAGGCCGCTGAACCACCGGTGGGGTTGAGCAGCAGGCGGCCGTCCTGGGCGATTTGCGGTCAGGTGGTCGCCGTGCGGATGGAAGGGGTGGTTGACCGCGCCGACGTTGATCATGCGGATCAAGACCGATTTGGGGTTGCGGGTGGCGTCGTAGGGCTGGATGCGCACCAGCGACCCGTAAGGCTGGTTGGGCAGCAAACCGTAACCGTTATCTTGAATGGTATCCGGGAAGCTGCGCCCGTTAACGGTGAAGTAGCGGTTGACGCATTTGATTGAGATCATAGGTCCCGCCGGTTTCCACCGCGTGGTGCAGGTCGGGGTCGAATTCGCTGAGCAGGAGCAGATATTCGCGGTTGGGGTCGAACTGCGTGCTGGCGCTGCCGTAAGCCCAATCTGGGTGACCGGTGGGGCGCACGATCAACGCGCCATACATGCCCATCTCGATCTGCTTGGAGACATTCGAGCCGCTCTCATAGATAAAGGTACCCGGGCTGCCCGCCACAAACGAATAACTCACCGAGCCGCCGGGGGCGCGCTTCGCTGGTCATCAGGCCGGCGATGCCGCCCGCAGGAACCACGCCTTCCTGGCCGGGGAACACGAGCGAGACCGGTTCAGGCAGGCCGTTTTGCAGGGTGACGACCACCGTCTCGCCCTGGGTCACGCATAGGACCGGCCCAGGAGATTGGAAATGGCCGTTGTCAGGAGCATCGGCGTTGGCGTAGCTCCACATCAAGACGCTGTTGCCATCCGGCGTCTGCACATAATCAGTGTTCGCCACCAGGTGAAAAGTATGGGTAGAACCGGCGACGCTGCCGGCGGTGCAGATCATGCCCAGTTTTGGCGAATTGGGAGGTATGGCATACGTCGCCGCAGGAGTGATCAGTGCCGCGCAAATAGCTATAGCGAGGACCAAACCGAACCATCGAGTTCTTTTGTTCATCGATGCCTTCCTTCTTTTTGTGATACTCCCTAACGGCTTACACATAGGTCTGGCCCACTACAGATTGGTCAGGCAGATGCATTCTGATAGACGCGCACTTCGGTCATCATGCCGCCCGGCCCAGGGCTGCCATGGTTGGAGAACTTACGCCAATCGCGGTTTTTGAAGTAGTAGACGTTGTAGTTGCCGCGAGCGTCTGAGCCGGAAAGGGCAGCGGGACTGTAGGGTGGGGCGACAAAGAGCACATCGCGCGCTTCACCCGGGCCGATATATAGCGTGTTGGTCCAATACGAGGTGTCGGTGGTGCCGTTGCGCAGCAGCGAGGCGTCCTGCCCGACGACGTGCATCGGGATGCCCGGGCAGCTGCATGGCGTGCTGCTTATATCCCAGGTTGGCCAGGCGCAGCAGCCCGCGCTCGCCTGGGTTGACCTGGACCAGCGAAGAGTTGGGCTGGCTCTTATCGATGCTCCCAAAGTAGGGGTTTTGGGTGGTCAAACCGGAGGAGGAATAAGCATCATCGTTGGGCAGCACGGTTTGCGGGTAGCAGCGACCGTTCAGGGTAAAGTACTGCGGGTAATAGTCCGTCATGACAAATTCCTGGATATCTCGGTCGGCATCGTGCTGGCGGTCGTCGATCTCGTTGAGCAGCATGGCAAAGTGCCGGTCGTAGCCGGTGGAACCGTCGCCGTCGTTGTAGGCATACTTGCGCGCTCGCGTACAGGGTGTGGTTGCCGTCTTGCGTCGGGCGCACAAAGACCACGCCGGTCATGCCCATCTGAACGTGCTCTACGTCCTCAAAGTGGCAGTGATACATGTAGGTGCCTTCGCGGTGCGGGCGGTAGAAATAGGTCACCTGCCTGCCGATGGGCACCGCCACCGAAACTTCGGGCACGCCGTCATTGAGCGGGGAGGGCAGGTCGAAACCATGCCAGTGGATGGTGTGCGAGTCGACCAGGTCTGGCCGCTGGACCAGGCCCAGGTTGGTCAGGGTGATCTTGATGTCATCGTCTTGTTTGAAGTCCAAGATGGGGCGCGGTGTGCTGAGACGTGCCCTTGTAAGTCGTAATCAGTTGGGCGACGGTCTGGGTGGTAGGTACCGGGAGAAAACCAAAGATATACAGCGGGCTGCTTCGCCCCCGGCATGGTGATCCAACCATCCGTGGCGGCCAGCGACAGGGTAATCGTTGCCGCCGAAACGTCAGAAACAGGTACAAGGCAGACGAGAGCTGAAACTACCGGCCACGATGGTTCCCAAAGCGCCTACACCGACCGCTTTGAGAAACTCCCGCCGGGTTGTCGTCCTGTGCTCATGAGCCATAAAATCCTCCTTTTGGCCTCACGCCATCTTCATCCATCAAACCTCAATGGCCAATTGCCATTCGATATCCCTGGTAGGCGCTCTGCCGGTTCGGGCCGGCTGCTGCCAGACTTCAGCTTCGCGTGCCATTGTCCGGCCGTTCCCCGGCAGAGCGCGCCACACCAGGATCTTATCCTGTCAAAGTACCTCTACATTCCATATTTTTTCCTCCTGCTCATTTGACGATCGACGGTACATAGTATTCGAATATGGCCTGGCCGTTGTTGGGCAGCGATTTGCCGTCCAGCAGCGCCACCATCGGGCTGGCGGTAGCCTGCATTCGTCCGCGCCCATGTCCCACGGCGTGCGTACCCGCAGGGTCAGAATGGTCGGCCGCGGTTCGCGGTCATAGTCGCCAGGCTGTCCGGTGGCGGCCAGCGCCAAGGGGCCTGGATCCCGCCGCCCGTGCAGGCTGCAATCGCCGCGGTGAGCGGAGGCGGGAAGGGTGTATTGGAGCAGCGCGCACCACGGTCGACCACCGGCGAGATCGTAGCTGCCAGCAGGCGGAGAATCAGCGGGAAGCCGGCAGGTTGATGTGGTAGTCGCCGGTCAGACCAACCGGCGGGTCCTGACCGGTGATGGTGACGGCCGCGGTCTGAGGGTCGAGGCGCGAGCCAGACACAGCCAGTTCGAGGATGAAGGGCAGTACGAAGTTGGGATCTGCGCTGGTGTTGCCCTGGTTCGCGGGAACCGGCTTCAACACCTGGCCGCCTGCGCCGTCCGGCGCCGAGGATCAGGCCGTTGGTCAGATCGGAGAAGCGCGGGGTAAAGGTATCCGCTGCGTTGCCGTGCCGTGGACCTCGAAGTCGATGAAGCCCTGGTCTGACCAGCGTCGGCGCCCGGGCCGGGCTGGTCGAGGGTGAAGGCGTCGTTGTTCCAGAAGATGTTGTTGAACAGCGCCACCGGGTTGGAGAAGTCGGGGCGGGTGGCCGCGTTGGGATACTGGGCCGTGTAGCGCCCGTCGCTCTGCCAGAGCGGGTCATTGGCTTCGGTCGCCAGTCCGGCGCTGTGCGGGATGCCATCGGAGTCTTCCGACGAGCCGGTGGAGACGTTGTTGGCCAGGGTGTTGTTGATAATCGCCACCTTGGAGGCGTCGTCGATCAGCATCGCGCCGCCCAGGTCGGCCGCGCCGTTGTCGACGATCATGTTATTGCGGATGTTGATCGCGCTGGTTGAGTGCGTCGAGCACGAAGATGCCGCCGCCGTCGTCACCGGAGAAGTTGCTCTGGATCAGGTTGCGGTCAACATCTACCGGCCCGGTGCCATCGCCCAGCGCCGCCGCCTAACGGCAGCTCGGATTCGATCGCGATGCCTGCCCCAGAGTCCACCGAACTCGTTGTAGTAGATCTGGTTGTCGTGGATGGCTGCCGTTGGGGCTGAGACCGATGTGCGAGATCCCGGCGCCGTAGTTCACGCTGAAGTTCGAGCAGACGATGCTGCTGCCCAGCTCGTAGTTATTGGAGCCGTAGAAGATACCGATGCCCCCCGGCCTGGTCAGGCCGCCGCTGCCGATCACCCGGTCATTGAGCATGCGCACGTTGTAGTTGTGGTTCTGCCAGTGGCCGAAGTGGTGGCCGGGTAAGGCTGTCCAATCCCGATGCCGCCGGCAACCACGCCGCCATTATTCTCGAGCACATTATTGGTGATCTGCATGTTGTTGATGTTGGCCTGCAGTTGGATGCCGCCGGCGCCTTCGACCCTGCCCGGTCATGGCCCCGAGGCCGTCGATACGCGCATAGTTGAACAGCGCCTGGTTATTCGTGGCCGGGAGCGGCGAGGGCGGGTTGAACGCCGTGGTGGTCTTGGCGACCACGGTGACGTCCGCACCGCGCAGCACCGGGTGGGTGGCGTCGATGCCTGCCAGCGCACTGAGCGGAGGCAATCTCGGCGTCGTAAGCGGTGGCGTTTTGCTGGAAGTAGCGGCCGTCAATCACCGTGCCGGGTACGTTGAAGCGCGGGTCTTCCGGATCGCGCGCGCCAAATTCGTGCGCCGCGATGATACCGCCGGGGCCAAGGCCCTGCAGTTTGACCGGCTTCCAGATGATACGTTTTCGTTGTAGACGCCCGGCGAGAGCACAATCAGGCTGCCCGCCGCGGCGGCGTCGATCGCCGCCTGGATAGTTGCCCGTGCCGGTAGGCGGTGGGGGCGCACGTTAACGATGGCCGGGTTGTAGGTAACACGCCGCCGTTGGTGCCGAGCACATGCATGGTGATGCCATTGACGCTGGCCACGCTGCCGTTGGCGTTGGCCGTGACGATGGTCAGCTGCTTGGGCCCGGGCGGGAAGCTGCTGCTCAGGTTGGGCACCAGGATGGTGATGGTGTCGGGCGTGTTGCCGGAGCCGGGCGTCCAGCTCACGATGCCCCCGTTGGCCGGTCAGGTTGGTAACCGTGCCGGTGCGCAGATCGGTCAGGTTGACATGCCCGCCGGTGATCCCGGTGCCGCTGCGCGTGCCGATGAAGTCGGCCTGGATGGTGATCGGCGGGCGGTTCCGCTGTCGGTCGAGCGGATAAACGGTCCTTGCTCCGATTCGGCCCGCAGGGTAGTGTTGTTGGCAGTACGTTTCTCCACCTGGAGCAGGTCTGGGCGAGCGGGACCGGTTCAGCCGCGGGATCCTCGCAGGCCGTCCCCGAGATCGGGTCAAGCGGCAGGTCGAGCTGGGTGGTCTAGGCCGGGCCAGACCTCCGCTGGGGTGGTAGCGATCAGCAGGTTGGGGTTGAAGCTGGCATTGGGGTGTGCGATGGTGCCAGGGTCGTCGACCGTCACCAGGTACATGCCGGGGCAAGGTCCCTGCGGGATGGGGCAGTTGAAGGTTTCGGTGGAGGGCAGCAAGGCTTCGTAGGAGCCTTCGGGGCTGGTGGTCACCGTGGTAGCAAGCGCCAGTGGTTGGGATCGTAGGGCTGGTTGACGTTGGGCACGGTGTCGACGCGGGCGTAAATCGCCGACCGGGATGCCGGCGATGGGGCGCGGCTCGCCGTACCAGGGCGACAGGGGATTGCGCTCGAAGTAGATATCGTTGAAGACCTGGCCGACGAGGCGGCCGGGCTCGGCGACATCCCCGCGCAGGTCGCTGCTGATCCGTCGCCGTTGGGATCGGTGCGGAAGTTGGTCATCATGTTGAAGTCGGCGTTGGCGTTCTGGCCGTTTTCCAGCACCACCAGGTGCTTGTCGCACAGGGGGGCGTGCGCGGTCGGGTTGCCGTAGAACGGGCTGCGCGTCACCAGGGTCGACTGGTCGATGACGTGGTCATCGCCGACGCAGGCGGCGGGGGGATGGCCGGGGTGAACTGGTTGCCCAGGTCGACGTTGACATCTTCCTCGCGGACGATGTGGTAGAGGCAGCCAGTGCCGCCGCCCGGGACGCTGCCGTGGGCTTCGCTGATGTTCTGATAACCGTAGGCCGTGGCCGCGTTGCAGGCGCGGGTGTCCGTATCGTCCTTGGGCATGACCACATGGATGATGTAGTTGCCGGCCACCAGCGCCGACCGGATCTCCGACCCCGCCGCACGTGCCGTCATCCGCGGCCAGATCGTAGCCGTTGGGGCAGTAGTCGGCGAAGGCATAGCCGCCGTCGAAGGCGCCGTCCTTGGTCTGTTCGCCGGTCAGCGGCACCTCGAGGCAGTTGGGCCCGATGGCGGGGTTGAACTGGCTGGTAGATGTCTGCGCCGCTGAAATCGCGGATCGGGGTGCAGTTCTGGGTGAAGGTATTGCCGTCCGCCTGCGGATCCTGGTCCGCGTTCGGCTGCTGCCAGTGGTCGGTGACGTATTTGTTGACCACAACGTCGTCGGCCGTGTTGGGGAGCCCATCGGGGCCGAGACGTTTCCAGGTAAACCGTCACGTCGGGGATGGCCGGCTCGTAGTCCTCGTGAGCCTGCAAGCGGGCATCGAACTCGTTGCGGGTGGTGGCGAAGTAGGTGATGCCGACGATCTGGCCGGGCGTGCCGGGCGGGTAGTCGCTCTTGCCCCAGTCCACCGTGGCGCGGTGGCCTTCCAGCAGGAGCTGGTTGGTCAGCAGGCCGCCGCCCTG
Organism: uncultured Chloroflexia bacterium; assembly: GCA_963752685.1. Lineage (GTDB taxonomy): Bacteria > Chloroflexota > Anaerolineae > Anaerolineales > Anaerolineaceae > Anaerolinea. Next base: position 41,018 of record CAVVZR010000006.1, read on the forward strand.
GTCGGTGGGAACGCAGGGTTGGCCACTGGGGTCGCGGCGCAGGAGGGAATCACCTCGCCGGTGTGCTCATCGTGGATCGAGGGGCCGGGGAAGGCCGAGAAGCGGGCGAAGCCCTGCTCGTTGATGATCCAGCGGCCGAGCGCGCCGCCTTCGGCGGTGGGGTATTCGTAGTAGCCGAACTGGATCGGTAAAGGTGCTTTCCTTGATCGAGCCGTCTCGCCAGCGCTGGTCCATATCCGTGTTGGCGAGGGTCGGCTCACCGGGGTCCATCATGCCGTTGCCATTCAAGTCCTTATAGACATAGCCGTCCAGCCAGCCGAACCAGCGCGAAACGCCCACGCCGACACTGCCGTCGTCGCCCGTCTCATTCACGTCGACCGTCTGGCCGGCGGCCACGGTGACCGGCTTGAAGCGCATGATATAGCTGAGCTGTTCGTCCCAAATGGCCAGGTTATAGGTGCCGGCGGGGACGTTCTGGATGTCAAAGTTGCCGGCCTCATCCCCCGACCGACGTAAATGGTCTGGTCGGTGGTGCTGTCGGAGAGGGCTACAAACGGGTTGGCGACCGGGTCGGTGAAGGTGCCCACGGTGTAGGGGGCCCACTCCACCCAGTTGCGGGCGGTGCCGACGATCTCGCCGGTGCCAGGGTTGGCGAAACGGCTCGGGTGCGCAGACAAATCCAAACCAGTAGGCCGTGCGGATGTTGGGCGGTTCCCACAACTGCTCGCCAGGCGCGCCGGTGCCATCGCGAGCCTTCCTCGACCGAGGCCAGCAGGCTCAGACCGCCGTCGATGGTGGTGGTCTGGTACCACTGGCTGTTGGGATCATCATTGCACTGCCCTTCGGGCGGGTGTACGTCGATGAAATAGGTGGCCGGGCCCAGGTTGTCGATCTCGGCGAAGCCGTCATCGCCGGTGAGGCAGACGCCACCGCACAGCGGGTCGTTGTTATAGTCCACCGTGACCGCGCTGCCGGTTTGCTCAGACAGCTCCACCTGGAAACCGCCCAGGCCGCACTTCTTCGGTATCGGGAGCGCCGTTGGTCCAGGCGTTGTCGTAAGAACACAAAAACGCGGATTTTACCGAGCGGCAGGGGGTTAGTCCTCGCTCTGCACGGTGAGATCGACGCGCACGGTGAGGGTGCCGCTGTTATCGGCGTCATCCGGCAGGGTGAAATACGCGCCCCACATCTTGTGGTCGAGCGAGCGCACCGAGACCAGATAGCGCCCGTCGGGCAGGCTGACCGTTGGCCGGTCATCGCCTCCTTCTCTCACGATGGGGCTGTTGCTCTCGGTGCTCAAGGCCAGCGGGTCGGATGGCAGCTTGGTGTTATCCAGGTTGATGATGTAGTGGAAATTAGCCAGAGGATCTCCGGTTGGGAAATCCCGTGCGTCAATTGTCACCGAGCAACCGGCGCCGCAGCTTGCCGGCGCAGCAACCACCGGTTGCGTGGTGAGCGGGGTAATGCTGGTTGAGAAGAGAAAAATGAGCGAAATTACCCAGTGTATTACTGCCTGACGGTTAAATCGTCCACGTGGTTTCATTTTTCGTTTCCTTCCTGAAAGAGAGGGACTGGAGGGATGTGGGCAGGTCGGCATCTAAACGAGATGCACAAACTGGAAATGGTCATGCCCTTCCGGCCGTGATCCATTTCCGCGGGTAAGTTATTTCTGATGAAGCGGGTGGTGATCATTTGATCATTCCTCATTCCTTCCTTGTTCCTGACAGATTGCTTCCCCATTAAAAATTGACAGGAAATCATTGGTTTGATTCATTTGCACTTTTTGTTTGCTGTACACCTGGATATTGTTATCATTGGCGTTGACCAGGATGATCGAGAGCTGGAGTTTATTCTGCAGTAGCTGGGTCAAAATCGACCTGTCTCTCCTTTTTTGAGGGTCGAAATCGGTTACCAACACACACGGCCCATAACGATCAATTTCTTCGGATAAACGCGCAGCGCTATGGGAATCGGCTGTTGTAATCGTGGCCTCCAAACCCCCTTTAACAATTGAACGATACCAATCTGGAGCAGCTGTGTTTTGACCGCGACAAGGACATGCTTTTTATCCAATCCTCACCTTATCCGCCACTCGTCAGTTGTGAACATGATCATCATATAGATTCACCCAGGATGAGTTGATCCATCAAATCAATCCTTTGGGTTAGAAAAGGACTATTTTTTAATAAAAAAGTGATCCCACCCAGATCGTTTTTAATCCCCAAGATTAATCCAGGCTTTCAGACAAAATTTGGGATGGGCTGCCCCCGATCAGGTTAGAATAAGGTCAATACGGGACAAGAATATCCACCCACGGCCCCTTCTTCCCAGGAGAATGGGCGATTGATAGCGATCCCAAACCAGATTTAAAATTCAAAAAGCGCCTCCTCCGGTGGAGGAAGCGCTGCGGATCGAATTCAAGGTGGGACCAAAACGATTATTTCATCGCGTAGCGCCCCAGACCCTGGTGGCGGGCAAAACGGGCCAGGTCCTGGCGATTTTTTAAACCCAGTTTGGTTAAAATATTGTGCACATGGTTCTTCACTGTGGTATCCGATACCGACAGGCGCACCGCGATTTCATGGTTCGAGGCGTCTTCAGCCAGCTCGCGCATCACGTCCAGTTCGCGCAGCGAAAGGTCGGCCAGATGCGACTTATCCGGCTCGCTGCGCGGACCCATCTGGGCAAACTCGTGGATCACATTCATCATCATGTTGCGGGAGATGGCGGGTTCGTTCTTATTCAACGCGCGCAATGATGCCAGCAGTTTTTGCCCGGGGATATTCTTGATAAGGTAGCCTTTGGCCCCGCTGCGCAGGGCGGCAAACAGGCGATCGTCGGTCTCGTGGATGGTCAGGAAGACCACGGCGATATCCGGGCTCTCGGACAGGATCGCCCGGGTGGCGGCTGTGCCGTCCTGGTCGGGCAGAGAAAAATCCATCAGAATCAGATCGGGATGGGACTCCCGGGCCAGGCGGATGGCAGCCTCGGCTGTGCCGGCTTCGCCCACCACCTGATAATCGGGCGAGGAGTTAAACAGGCTGACCAGGCCTTCGCGCACAATCACGTGATCGTCGACAATCAGCACCCGGGTAACCATAGGCTAGGTGTAATTCCCCAGAGGCAGGTTTGCCTCAAAACGGTTAGCACTCACCATCCCCAGCAAGGGGACCGTAACGACTACGCGGGTGCCAAACCCTGGCTGAGACGCGATTTCCAGCGATCCATCGATGCCCTGAACCCGGTCTTGAATGATTTCCATGCCAAAATGACCTGGCTTATGGATGTCTTGCATCTCGAACCCGATCCCATCGTCGGTCACACCCAGGGTAACCCCTAGATCGGTCCAGTCAAGGACAACCTCAACCGCCTTGGCTTCGGCATGTTTTTCAATGTTGGAAAGTATCTCGCGGAAAATATACAACAATTGGCGCTGTCTCTCCGCCAAAAACACCCCTGGTACGCCGCGAGCCTGGAAATTTATTTTAAGATCGGTGCGGGCTTCCACCACGTGGATGATTTCAAGCAAGGCGGAGGACAGGTCAGAGGTGTCGTTATAGTTCAGCGTGATCAAGGTGCCGCGAACCACCGCATAGGCTTCATCGGCAATTTTACGCATCCGGCCGATTTCCGCCTGGAGGGTCGTTAAATCGTTCTTTCCCGAGCGCCTCAAGTTTATATTTGAGGTATGCCAGGTCTTGCCCAAGGATATCATGCAGATCGTGACTGATCTGCTTGCGCTCATAATCATTGGCCTGGCTCTTCAATGAGAATGCATTCCGCAGAGTAAAAATGGAGATGGCCGAGGCAATTACCGGGCTTAAATCATCCAGGATATGCTCGGTTTCTTCACTCAGCCGCGTTCCCGCGGTGAGAGCCAGTTGCAAGACGCCGATCAATATCCCGGAATGGAATAATGGCAGGCAGTGCAAACCGAGCGGCTCGTCTGTTTGCATATACCGTTTAGCCTGACCATGGATAAGATGGTCGGCGTTCACCTCCAAATTACCCAACGCTAAATAGCAGGTCGCATCCGGCCGATGAGAAACGCCTAAATTGCCCGGTGCCGGGCTGGACCAATTCTTCGCCAGGATAAGACTGCCGGAGAGGGAATTCTCGCACCCAAAGACGGAGGTCTTGAACCGGGGCAACGCTTTGCAGGATATGAGTCACCTGGAAGATTAATCCATCCCAATGGTCAATCCGGCTCAAATCCTGGCTGATGGCAATCTGCCGGGTCAACCGCAAGTTAGTATTCCTCCGTTCATCCATTAGCTTTTGCTGCAGGAAGAGGAGTAGAAGACCCAGCAGTGGGAACAGGATCGCGTGAAGGAAAATTTCCTCTACATACTCCGTATCCGCTAGCAAGCTGCCGCGAGGACCGTGCTCCACCGTCTCATAGGTAAAGGCACATAGTCCAACAACAAGCATAGCAGCCCTGCGATGCTTGATTAATAATTCAAAAACCCAATTCGGGAGAACCAATCTACACCTCTTGGAAATCCCCTAAGGATCGATTAGGTTGTGAATATTAAGATTATTTTCATCTACATTATAGGATATTTAATCTTTTGTCAACAACTTACTGCCTTAATCGCGTTTCAATTTCGTTGTAATTTACCAAAAAGAGGCCTTGTCCGCATTTTTCTGCAAAAAAAAGGCATACGGTGCATACCCAGGCTGAATCATTCAGGCAAGGTGGCTCTACTTCATCAGGTCGTAGGCCTCGTTGCGGTTGAGGTAATCGATGGGACCCTCCACAAAGCGCGCCAGGGTGGCCAACTCGGGATGCTCAAAAAGCGCCTCGCTGCCCCGGGGAAAGACCAACGGCTGCAGATCGCCCCACCAGCTCACATAATGGATCATGGCAATCATCGGGCGGGGCAATGCACTGGGGTTGGGCATTCCGGCGTGCCACAAGCGCATATCGCGGATGACCACGCTTCCCGCCAGCGCGCTGTATTGGAACCCCGGGCGGATCTTGCGCCGCGCCTCCAGTTCGGCCGCGGCCACCTTGATATCCCCTTGCTGGATATACACCGAGGTATCCTGGTGCGTGCCTGGCCAGATTTCAGTGCTGCCGTTCTGCGGTGAAACTTCCACCGGCAGCACGTTGACCACCAGCGCATAGGGTGGGGTGGCCTGGGATAAGTTGGGCCATAACTGGCCTGAATCGGCATGCACCGGTTGGCGCGCGGTAGAATGCGGCAGGGCGGTGTTGCCACTGTAAAATGCGTTTTTCAGCCCCACGCCCAGCACTGCACGGGTCAGCGAGATCACCAGTTCGTTGACCAGCACTTCGCCGGAAGAGATATGGAGGAAAGGGCGGTGGATCCTGCTGGAGGTTGCCAGTGTTGAAATTGAATGGCGCATCTTTGCGCGCCAGGATGGCCTCCACGTCCGCGATCATTTTCTGGTTCAACACGGCGCAGATTTGTGGGCTGATCAGCCGCTCAAGGATGACATAGCCGTCCTCGCGCAGCGCGAAAAGCGCCTGGTCAAAATGCTCTGGGGATAAACGCCCATTGTTTTTCTCGTCCAGGGTTGGCTCAATCGCACTCATGGCTGGCTCCTTTTTTCATAAACAGGGCGACAGTCCTTTACCCATATTGTACGATACTTGGTGGTTAGCAGACCCGCCTTCGAGAAAGCCATATTGGAAGGCAAATCGCTGACGCTGAACCTGGATCTGTAATTACTCACGCCGAAAGTAGCGGCCCTGCCGGACGCTCCCTCAAAAGTACAACATCGCGAAAGCCGCCGCAATCGTCACTTCCTTATCCCTCACTTGGCTTTGCGATCTTCGACGTGATGCAATCCCTTCAATAGATCGTCACCCAAGCAAAACACGAATACATTTGTATGTCCCTAGCTTCTACGGCTTTGTTTAGGTTTGAGCACTTCTGCCTTCCCAGAGAACGCATGGATGTTTTCTCCCGCTACCTCAAGGCAGTAACCTGAGTTAATTATGGTTTGCACATTTAATTGTCGCTGAATATAATTTACAAAAGCTGCTTTGTTCTTTTAGATTATTACACTTACTCCAGATATCTGACGTTCTGTCACATTCAGAATCCCAATACACCTTTACCATTCTTCAACGTGCCAGAACGGCTCTGCCAACTATTTTCTCAATCGATAAAGGCGAAGGTAGGCATGATCGACTGGCAGGATTTCAATATCCCGGAAACCAGCCTCTAGGGCATACACCCGGAGGGTACCCGGCCGCATTACAGTCCCAGTCCCAACCGCATTCTCGCCCAGCATGCCAACTGGCAGGCAGTGAAAATGCTCCAGCTATACATCCAAAAATCATCGATCGTTCCTTGGGCGGTAAATTTTTCTGGTGTTCGCATATCAGCGATGAGCACTGTTCCGTGATCAGTCGCTAATCGGTGCATGCTGCGCAACGCACTGACCGGATCGGACATATCGTGCAAGGTCTCGAAAGCTGTTACCAAATCGTATTGGCCAGTCAGTGTTGGATCGGCCGCGTCCCTCACATGGAAAGACACACGATCCGCCACGTGGTTCTCATCAGCGTTAATGCGGGCTTGATCAATCGAAGGCCCATCCAAGTCAAAACCATCGACATTGATTTTAGGATATCCCTGTGCCATGCCAATACTTGACCACCCAAAACCACAGCCGATATCGGCTACCCTGGCCGGTGGATTAATTTGCAGACGGTTATGCACATCAGCCATCACCGGAATCCATTTCTGGGACAGCTCGTGAATATAAGTCAAACGGGCGCCTCCCATGGCCACACCTTCCCGGAGATCCGTACCATAAGCGTCAAAGGGCACACCCCCTCCGCTGCGGTAAGCATCCAGCAAAGTAGACAGCGGTTTGATTGAACCCACAATCTGCAGAACAGTTGGGGAAAAATAAAACACACTTTCGTGATCTGTCAAAATCTCGCTTTGGATGGGAGGTAGGCTATAGCGTCTTTGGGTAGAACCCAAATTTTCATCATCTACCACAAGAATGTTTCCAACAGTCTGCTGTTCGAGCCATTCTCGGATATAGCGTTCCTGGGTGCTTGTCCTGGCAGCCAATTCTGCTGAAGTAGCTGGCCCGCCCTCAACAAGTGCATTGTAAAGACCAAGTTTTACGCCAATATATACCGAAAAAATACTCATGACGCCGGATAAATCCCGAACCATGCGTTCGCTAAACGCATCTCTTTCCTGTGCCGCCTCAGAATTCAAGGATGGAGACAGATTGCTCATAATATTTCTCTCATTAAGGTCTTCCGACTATTCGAAATGACTAACCGATATATGATAAATTGTATATATATTATAATCAATTTCTTTCGAAATCGTCCTGGGAAGGCTGAAAACACTCAAGTTCAGGTAAAGCGAGATGATTGCGATCAGCTTGATGGGTAAATGTCATGGCTGGCACATGGAAACCGAATTACTTAGTTACTGGAAGGAAAACCTTCGGCATTTGTTTCCGTATATTCCTTCGCAAAGCCAATTCAACCGTCGTCACCGCAAACTGATGGGGGCGATCAACCTGACCCGAAAAGTGAACTTACGCAGCCTGGAATTAAGCCAAGATCGGCACTGTGATTGGAGTTTGTTTCGCCTCGGTCTGGCCCTCCCAGGTCAAAAGTTGAATGAGTTGATCCCTAATCCCTGTCTCCTTAACCTCTTGGAGATAAATTGTGTCCGGCAGTTAATCCAAAACGACAAAAAAAAGCTCAGGCGGACTGGGAGAATACTTATCCCCTCACAATCCATTCGAGATGATGCAGTGCCATTTGCCTATCTCGTGTTTTATCAACTTAATTGGTTGCAATTATCCAATTACGTCCTATAATTCCATAGAGATTTTCATTAATTTCAATACGCCAAATAAGGAGAATAAACTCATGAGCATCCGACACGCAGAAGCCGTTTGGCAAGGCAATTTACGCGAGGGGAAAGGCACGATGAAATTGGGCAGCGGCGCCTTCGAAGGAGCCTATTCCTTTTCCTCCCGGTTCGAGGAAGGCACAGGCACCAATCCCGAAGAATTAATTGGGGCAGCTCATGCCGGCTGTTTTTCCATGGCGCTCAGCGCTGACCTGGGTAGAGCCGGTTTCACCCCCACGCGAATTTTCACCCAGGCCACGGTTACCCTGGGTCAAGTCGACAACAAATCTCGTATCACCCTGATCCATCTGGACACCGAAGCGGTTGTTCCTGGCATCGATGACAGCGCCTTTCAAAAAATCGCAGCCGGCACCAAAGAAGGCTGCCCTGTTTCGGCGGCTCTCGCCGCGGTGAATATTACCCTCACCGCGCGATTAGTTGGCTAAGATTCTAAAAAGTTAGAAGCTGCTCGAAGAGGGCAGGTTCTAACTTTTCCTCAGATTCCTCAAGCAGGTGAACTGAGACCACCGGTTCACCTGCCTTTATTTTGCCTTTTGCGGGCACGCGCCATCGAGTTTCCCAAACATAACAGGAAAAAGGCGCCGACAGCCAACATGATTTCAGCCAGCACTCTTTCCCCGTTATGATAGGCGAGATAGGCAAAACCACCAGAGAACATGACGAACAAACCGTAAAGCAGCTGGTGGCCTACGGCATACACCAGGTTGGCGCTTTCAGTCAGCCCCTTTACTTCCAATTCCCCGTGGTTGGCCTTACTAAGGAAATCCCGAAGTTCTGCAGGTATGGTGATGGCCGATAGGGCGATATCTTTCAGCGCGGTTTCGAGCAATTTAAGCCAATTCTTATCGTGCCCCAAAACAAACTCTTCCAAATACGGTCGAATGGTCTTCATCGGGTTGATGGTGGGGCTGAGGTGGGTGCATACCCCCAACAGCAGCAAAATGGTGCGAGTCAACAGCACCAGGTCCTTGGGGATCTGGAAGGTTGCCATCAGCTCGCGCAGAGAGATATCCATTTTTGAAAAATCCACCATCAGGTCCAATTTATCCTGCATCGAGACTTTAATATCCGATAAATTCCAGGATTCAACCGTCATTTGTTTTAAGAAACGAGTATAGATATAGTCGACCAACTGCTCGACGTGCCGGGTATCATCGTGCAGGGCGATCAACCCCATTTGCTGCAGAGCGGCAGATATCTGATCGTTGTCGCGTTTTAGCACCCCCTCAAAGAACTGGAGGATGCCATTTTTCATCGCATCCGATAATTGTGCGACCGCGCCAAAATCCACAAAGACGATGCTCCCATCCGGCTGCACGAGAATGTTCCCCGGGTGTGGGTCCGCGTGGTATATACCGTCGCTGAAAATCATCTGGCAATAGGCGGTCAACACCCGTTCGGCGAGAGCCTGCCGGTCAATATTGTTTTCCGCTAACCTCGCCAGATCCGATATTTTTACCCCTTGCATAAATTCGGTCGTCAATACCCTTTCCGAGGAGAGTTCATGGATCACTTTCGGAAACAAGATGTGCGGATTTCCCGTAAAATTGGCGGCGATGGTTTCGATATGTTGGGCTTCCAGCCGAAAATCTAACTCCTCGTGGATCATCTGGCTGAATTGACTGTGAAGAAAATCCAGACCCTTAATTCGCAGAAAAAAGCCATAAAAAGAGAACAGCTGCTTGATCGCCTGCAAATCTTTTTTGGAATTGGCCTCGATATCGATATACTGAACTTTTACCGCCACCTGGCGGCCATCATGGAGCCGGGCCAGATGAACCTGGGCCAGGGAGGCACTGGCAATCGGATGCGGATCGAATTCCGCGAATAACAGACTGGGATCTTTGCCCAGCTCCTTTTGGATACGCGCGATCATTTCGCCGACTGGCCGCGGGGGGATCTTGTCTTGTAGTTCCTCTAATTCTTTGCGAAAGTAATCCGGCAGGAAATTGCTTAGAATGCTGATCAACTGGCCGGCCTTGATGAATATGCCTTGCAGTGAAAGCAGCAGTCTCTTTAACCTGCGGGCATTCTTGGCATAAACAGCTTCTCTCCGGCTGTTCTCCCATTCTGTCCCCAAGATTTTGCCCCACAAATGAAAGAATCCCAGGTCGATCAGGATTCCAAAGGTCACCCCCAGGGCGCGCAGGAATCGGAATCGTGTGATGCGGTGATTGGAAAAATCTCTCAGCTCTTCAGAAGGATCGTTGGAAGTCCTGGGAGATTGGATGTCTTCTTGGATGACGTTCATATCTTCTTTACCTCGATTATCAAAAGGCAGTTGGAAATCATGGCTTACTCCAACGCCCGGCTGACTGGCATCCACTATCTGCGCATGGGATGATCATCGCCAAAACCTGAGCCTTGCCATCCGCCCGGTTAGCGCCTCCAAGGCGACGATATGGTTCTATTGAAAAATCCTATCTGGTTAAACCCTCACTTGCGTACCGATTGATTATATCCCTCACCGAAAAGTGCGCGCATGTGAATAGAAAACCGCCCATTGGTTCGTGCGGCTTTTTACGGTGGGACCATGTCTACAACGTTCGCAACAATCCGGAATTTCATGGATTTCTGTCGCCGCAAAGCCAAAACTATATCAAATTGATATATAATATCAGGCAGGTACTATTAAATGATATTCGAATTTGACTCACGAAGTTCGGATTCCCCCCTGGTCCAAGCCATCTGGCGCTCGCGGAGTGAGGGTGGCGGTTCTTTTATCTCCACGGCGGCAAGCCAGTGGGAGATGGTGGTCACCAAACAACGCGATCGATTGACCCTGAGCGTGCGCGGACCGGAGACGCAGGCATCTCCCGCGCCCGTGCCGGAAGACGCCGAGTTTTTTGGCATGATCTTCAAGCACGGCGTGTTCATGCCCCAACTGCCGAAAAGCAATTTGGTCGACCATGAAATCCACTTGAGTGAGAGCATAAAGAACGCATTTCAGTTTCTGGGCTCCACCTGGCAATTCCCCACCTTTGAAAATGTAGATACCTTTATTGACCGTCTGGTACGGGCAAACATCCTCTCCTTCGACACCAGCGTGGATGATGTGCTGCGCGGTCAGACCGTCTATCTATCCCAGCGTTCCATCCAGCGGCGTTTCTTGCACGTCACCGGGCTGACTTATAAAGCCATTCAGCAAATTGAGCGGGCGCGGCAGGCGTCGACCCTTTTGCTGCAGGGAACGCCGATTTTGGAGGCCGCCTTCCAGACCGGATACTACGACCAGGCCCATTTAACCAACGCTCTGAAGCGTTTCTATGGGCAGACCCCTGCCCAGATTGCCGAACAGGCTCAACTCCAAAATGGCGTTTTTTTCCAAGACGGAGGCTCCTCATAGCGGTATCATCTATTCAACTTATAACAAAAGGAGCAGCGAAATGAGAAAACTTGTGGTTCATGAATTTATTACCCTGGATGGTGTGATCCAGGCGCCCGGCAGTCCTACCGAAGATACCGATGGCGGTTTTACCTACGGCGGCTGGACCCACCCCTACTGGCATGATGAAATCGGCGCGCATTTCGGCCAGGCATTTTCGCAGGCCGAACTCTCTCTTACTGGGAAGGAAGACCTGGAAGGGGCACGGCGACGCGTTTGGTCCCAACCCCGACCAGGACCCCTTTGGCGGCATGAAGAAATACGTGGTTTCCACCACCTTAACCTCCGCCGACTTATGGAAAGACTCAACCATCATCTCCGCCAATGTGGTCGATGAAGTGCGCAAGCTGAAGAGCCAACCCGGGAAGAACATCATCCTGGATGGCAGCAGTGTGCTGCTCCGCACCTTGATCCAAAATGACCTGGTGGATGAGTACATGCTGCATGTCTATCCGCTGGTGCTCGGCATTGGCAAGCGCTTATTCCCCGAAGGGAAGCAGATCAACCTGACCCTGATCGAATCCGCCGCGCTGCCGACCGGGGTGGTCTACCAACGCTTCCAGCCGGCTTGAGGAAATATAACTTGCCATCAGCTATCCATTGCTGACAGGAATTAATTCATACCCATCCAGAGGATGACCGGTTATCAGTCATCCTCATTTGATTTTAAAGTCTTTCATTTTCGATGAATGAAACCATGTAAACCGTCATTTTTTCGAGTCGGATTGATGACCGTTAGGCTTTCCCATGGTACCTTCTATACGAAAAAGCATATCGAATCGAAACTTCGGTTCAATCTCCTTGCCAGGCAGTGGTCGTTGTGCGGGAGTTGAACAGGAGGACGATGCACTTTTCCCCCAGGACAGCCTCGTCCTCCTGTCGGGTTTCTTCAACCGAACCCAGGAAACGCCCCAATCAATTTACCACAACATGCGTTGGATCACCGGGTTGGCCTCATTTTCGCGGATCGGGGCCAGGTTTCCTGATTTATCGGCAAGATCAGTGTATTTCCCATGCCATATCAGAATTAACGCCTTGGCAAGCGCATCTTAAAAGAAACCGGGTGTATGCCCACTGCCGCGGCGACCACCGATGACCACATTATCCGTACCCAGGTCGAGAACATTGTCTTGGCTGGCGGTAATCACGCGGCAGTTCTGACTTAGTTTCGCCAAGAACGATTTTGTTCATACTGGTGGCAGGCCGGGAAAGGTTGGAGCCCGCGCACATCGTTGAGCGCAATCTGCCAGCCCACGGATGGATAATCGCCATAATTGGAAGGCAGGCCGTTAACAATGGCGCTTTCACCCTGGCCGCTGAAGCGGTTATTCAACACTTTGGCATCATGGACACCCCTACCCAAAATGCCCACCGTGGTGGCGCCCTCCTGGATAATCTGGTTGCCCGACACCAGCACCTGCATCCGTGGGATCTCGTTTTCACCCAGATAAGCGGTGTTGTCGTTCAAAAAGATGCCCCAGGTATAATCATCCTTGATTTTGATAGTGTTGTTGCGCACAATGAACTGGGCCGGCGCAGCAGGGATTTGATAATCTGCATAAAGACCCTGATTGAGCTCGATGCCGTTCCAGGCTGGATATTCCAGGTAATTGTCCGTGATGAGCACCATGGCGTTGGCGATATCCGTGATAAACATACTTTCGCCACCCCACCTTAAACGTGTTTCCACTGAAAACCAGGCTGCCACCATCGATATTTTGCACGTCCAGGCCATACCACCATGAGGACTTAAAATATGAACGGGTGATTTTCAGATCCGTATCGACGTTGTAACCGTAGCCCGAACAGCTATCCTGAATGACAAAATCACCGCCGCCATAAATTGCACCCACCACGTCTACGCCTTCACCGATGATGATGCTGACTCTGTCGACACTGGCTTCTACCTTGCCTGTTTGATAGAAAGCGCATTCGGTCATGTCGACCGGAGCTGGGCCGGCAAAAGTCAAACCGAAATACAGCCAAGTGGTCATTTCACCGCCCCACCAGGAAAATGTGTAGGCCGGGCATGGATCAGGATTGGGGATCTTGAGAGTCAGATCAGATACCCGGATGCTGCCCTCGCTGAAACGGAAAAGAGAAGGCAGGAAACCCTGGTCGATGGCTGCCTGGCAGGACAGATTGGCCTGGGGGTAATAATGGTCTGGTCCTGCCCCATACCTTTGACCTTGCCGTTGAAATTGACCACGTGGATGAGATCGGTGATGAACGTGCCGGTAGTAAATTGGACGGTGGCGCCTGGACCGAAAGCCTGTGCATCGGCAAATGCCTCCAGAATATTGGCTGTGTCGTCCACGCCGGTAGGCGAAACGGTGAATACTCCCCCATACTGATTTTGGTGCTCCAGCGGGCTGGCCGCCACACCCCGGCGTTCACCAGCAGCAGGAGGGCGGTCAGGCTGTAGAAAATTGTGCGGAAAATAGTCTTGTGGTTCATTTTGGTTTCCTTGAATCGCATATCTTTGAAAATCAATCGTTTCGAGAAAACAGACCTGCTCCCAACATTAGGAGCGAACTACCAAAAGCTCAATCATTTTGCACGACCTCCTTATCTTCGATATCCGACCGGGTTTGGTTCTTCAGATAGGTGTAGAGGGCTTCCAGGCTGGGAAAACCCTTGCGGTCGCCGGTACGGGTATCCTCCAACGAGGCATGCCACTGTGGCTGGTGATTATTCCCCGCCAGCCACACACGCAAGAGAAAAGAGAAGTAGCGATGTTTTTGTTCCATTCAATTGCCAAATCCACTTCTACCTTAACTCGCGAGCGTAAAGAAAATGCAAACTGATCTCGTAAGTCCTTGCAATGAGTACCTGATCTCTCTATAATTAATGAATAGGGGGTTTCTTTCTCGTTCGGGGGGTGATATGGCACGTCTTGAAATTTGCCTCCTGGGAACCTTTGAAATTACCTGCGACTCCGTCCCCATTACGACATTTGATTCCAACAAAGTACGCGGATTGTTAGCCTACCTGGCCGTCGAATCCGAACGATCACACCCACGGGATACACTGGCTGGCTTATTGTGGCCTGATTTCCTCCCAGGAAGCGGCCCTAGCCAGCCTGCGCGGCGCGCTTTCGAACCTGCGCCGGGAAATTGGCGATCGCGAAGCCAACCCACCATTTTTGTTGGTCAATCCCGGATCAATCCAATTCAACTTGCTGAGTGATCACTACCTGGATACGACAGACATTATACGGATAGACAATGCCCATAAGCGCCCATCGTATCCCTGTCAACTGGCTGATATCCCACCGTATTTGACCGCTGTTGACAGCTACCGCGGGCCCTTCCTGGCGGGGTTTTCCATCCCTGACAGCACCGTCTTCGAGGAGTGGGCCGGCCTATGGCGTGAGCGCCTGGATCGGATCGTGCTGGAAAAACTGGCGTGGTTGGCCGATCATTTTGAAACCTGTGGTGAATATGCCCAGGCGCTGGAATACGCGCGGCGCCAGGTAGCCCTTGACCCCTGGTTGGAAGAGGGGCATCGCCAGGTGATGCGAATTCTTGCCCTCAGTGGTCACCGCAGCGAAGCTCTGACACAATATGAGCATTGCAGACGCTCGCTCGTTGACGAATTGGGAGTCGAACCATCTGAAGAAACCCAGCACCTGGTTAATTCCATCCGCGCTGGGGAACTCGAATACCTGCATATTGGGCGGGTTATGCCTGCACCAGGTGAACCACCTTACCAGGGATTATGCTGCTTTGATGAATGTGACGCCGATATTTTCTTCGGACGTGAGGCGCTGGCTGCACGGCTGGTGGAGAGAGTGGAGGAGATGACCAGAGGCAGGGGGAGTAGTTTTCCACTGCTGGCAGTCATAGGCGCTTCAGGGAGCGGCAAATCTTCACTTGTACGCGCAGGAGTCGTTCCGGCGCTGCGTGCTGCAGGTTGGGAAACACAGGTCATCACCCCAACCGCGCATCCATTGGCAGCTCTTAATATCTCCCAACTGTTTCGCGGACAATCCCAGCGGGGGTTGCTGATTATCGACCAATTTGAAGAGTTGTTCAGCTTATGCCGCGAGGAATCTGAAAGGCTAACATTTTTGGATCGAATGTGGAACCAGCCATCGCCGGTTATCCTGGTTCTGCGCGCGGATTTCTACGGACACTGCGCTGTGTATCCCCGCTTACGTGCGGCGATTAGCGCGCGCCAGGAATATATTGGCGGTATGGATGCTGCCGGTTTGAGACGGGCGATCGAAGAGCCTGCGTGGCGCGGCGGATGGGAATTTGACCCGGGTCTGGTTGACCTGCTGCTGGACGAAGTAGGTGCATCCGGCGATCATCCACCAGAGCCAGCCGTACTGCCATTACTGGAACACACCTTACTTGAGACATGGCATCGCCGCAGCGGCCGCAGAATAACCCTGTCGGGATACGAGGAATTGGGTGGCGTGCGTGGAGCGATTGCCCAAACTGCTGAACGTGTGTATGCAGCTCTCTCACCGGATGAACAGACCCTGGCGCGGAAGATCTTTCTGCGGCTAACCGAGTTGGGCAACGGCACGCAAGATACTCGTCGCCGCGCCAGACTTAACGAGCTGCGTGCCATCGGCAAAAGCCCAACTCAGGTGGATGAATTGCTAGAAATACTGGCCTCGGCACGCCTGGTAATCCTATCCGAGGAAACCGCCGAGGTTACCCACGAGGCGTTAATCCGTGAATGGCCGACCTTGAAGCGCTGGCTGGAGGAAGATCGAGAAGGATTGCGCATTCACCGGCATCTAACCGAAAGTTCGATAGCCTGGGACCGGTTCGGGCGGGATGAGAATGAAGCGTATCGCGGGGCGCACCTGGCTCAAGCCCTGGAGTGGATTGGACATAGCGACCGTGCGATGGAATTGACTCCACTGGAGAGCGAGTTTCTCATCGCTTCGCAGCAGTGTGAAGAGCGCGAAACTCGCCAACACCAGGAACAAGACCAGCGCGAAATAGAGGCCGCTCTGAAAATGGCTGAATTGGAGCATTCACGGGCTGAAGAACGCGAACAAGCTGCTCAGCGACTCTACCGTGAAGAACGGCGCTCTTATGCACACGAACTGGCCGCTCATTCTCAAAGCAGGCTCTCCTCACAGCCGGATCTAAGCCTGTTGCTGGCACTGGAAGCCGCCAAAATAATGAGGCAAGCCGAAATGCCAATACCGTGGGATGTGCAACAGGCCATCCATGATGTTGCCTTAAACTCACGGCTGTTATGGAGGAAAGAGGTGCCAACTACGACCTATATGGCCGTCTACGCGCCTGATGGGAAAAGGGTCTATTATGAAGCATATTTCGACGTAAACAACGAAAAAGTATTTGCGTTGGACGCGGTCACTGGGGATGAGATTTTTTCGATCCAATCGGATGCGGTAGGATTAGAAATCACTCCGGACGGGAAATACCTGGCCACGGCCAGCGGCGCTGAGGCTTGCCTGTGGGATGCGCAAAATGGCCAGAAAATCCTGACCATTCCCCTTACCTGTCCCAATGATCCATATCATGGGGCCGTCGGCGTTTTCAGCCCAGATGGAAAGTGCCTGATTGTCCAGGTGGACGAGGGAACTGGCTACCTGGTTGATCTGGAGCCCTGGCTTGAGGCAGGATCTCCCTGCGGAATAACCCGGCAACTGCCGATGAAAAAGATCGCTTGGAGCTCCTGGCTCAGCCCTGGAATTGCCTTTAGCCCAGATGGGAAGACTTTCACCACTGGATGGCATGAAGATAACACTTATATCCTTTGGGACAAGGAGACAGTTTCACCTCTGCGATCATTTAGAGGGCACACCGACCTACCCAGGATCAACTCTTTCAGCCCGGATGGAAAACGGATGGCCAGCAGCAGTTGGGACAGAAGCGTGCGGATCTGGGAAGTTAGCAGCTCCCGCGAGCTGCTGCGTCTCTCAGGACACAATTCCCAGGTGCATTCTGTCTGTTTTAGCCCTGACGGCAAACGATTGGCCAGCGCCAGTAATGATGGCCTGGTTATTATATGGGATGCAGATAATGGACAGCGCCTGCTGGATCTTAACGCTGGAGGAGCGGCTTATAAAGCGACCTTCAGTCCCGATGGAAGGAGTCTTTAACGACCACTTTTTCAGGTATTGTGACAATGTGGGACATCACTCTGAGCGGCCGGGGAGAATTGGGAACAGCCCCGATCTCCATCCCCATCCTCTGGATGTGTGGCAGTCCAGATGGTTCACTGGTTGCCGAATGCCGCTCGGATGGATCGGTCGGTTTGTTAGACACCACAGATCTGCATGAAATTACTCAAGTTGTGGTTAGCCCAATACCTTATGATACTATCTTTCCTGGGCTTAGCTACGACAACACCCACTTGGCTGTAGATGTCGGTGGGAAGATCAGCGTGTGGGATATACAGACAGAGCAGATTCTAACTATTATCCCGAAGGAAGATGGCTGGGAGGAGAAATATGCCTTTCCACCATCGTTCAGCCCAGATGGCACCCTCCTGGCGACTGGGGGTTATTCTGGGAAGATCACTGTGTGGAACCTCTTTCCAGTACAAAGAAAGGTCGTTCTCCCACTTCGACCTGGATCTCCAATGGTATTTGGCCAGTTCAGCCCAGATGGTACCCACCTGGCTATGGGCTGCTGGCGCACATCCGATTCCGGAGGTGGTGAGGTATGGATTTGGGATCTTGTAGAAGTCGATAAACCTCCTCGTATCCTTAATACCGATAAAACTGCTTTCAGTTGCTTGAGTTTCAGCCCAGATGGCAGGCATTTGGCTACCTGTGGGAATGATCCGGTGAGCCAAATCTGGGATTTGGCGGGCAGTAAGGTCAGCGTAGTTCTTAGGAGACATGCCGGCTCACCCCGCTCAATACGATACAGCCCAGATGGGCAGTATATTATCACTGCATCTATTGATGGTAGTGTGAAAATATGGGACCCTGAAAGTGGAACGGAATTGCTCAGTTACAACCCACCCGGTGTGTCCAGGCCTTTTTCCGCCTTCTTTACTCCCAACAGCCGGCGTGTGGTAACCGGTGACATCGATAAACAATATCGCCTGCTTTCTTTTAAAGATATCGATGAGTTAATTGCATTGGTCAGCACCCGAGTAACACGGGACTGGACCTTTGAGGAGCGCCGCAGGTATTTACTGCGAGAATCATAAGAACATTTGCACACCACCCCCAGTGCGATCGCCTAAATGCTAAGCAGCAGACCTGGCAAATTATCATCATGGGTCCGGCCGGCCAGGATCATCGTGGATCTTCACCCTGGCTATCCTTTTTCCCAGATTGCCCACTTCCCTTCGCCAATAGCAGGCAGTCCTTCGCCATGCCATTCAGCCATAGAGCCATCATATACCGCGACATTTTCCTGCCCGAGGATGACATGTGCGATGGCATTCACCGTGGCTGCAATCCCACCGCCGCAGTAGGTAATGATGCGTTTATTTGGGGAAACCTCTTTCAGGCGCAGCGCGAGCTGGTCATCAGGCAGAAAATAATCCATTCCCTGCATCAAATCCAGGCAAGGGAGACATGTGGACCCGGTGATATGCGAGGCTTCATAGCTTTCGTGGGGCAAAACATTGATGGTGGCCACCTCCCCATCTCCCATTGCTTTCAAGACCTCTTCCTTATTAGCAAACATGCCTGGTCTGAACTGTTCTTTAAATGAAGAAGGCTCATAGTGGTGCGGCTCCTGTTCCACCTTTCCACCCGCATTTTTCCAGGCAGAAAGACCACCGTTGAGTATGCGTACATGGTTGTGACCTGCGTAGTGCAGTAACCACCAGGCGCGGGCGGCATATGGAAGCATGCTGCATGCATACACCACCACTTCTACATCATTGGAGATGCCGGCCTTGCCGATTTGCGCCGCCAGCTCCATTTCGGGCAGGATCGTACATATATAAGGACTCTCAGGGTCTGAAAAGCGATCGTGATCAAAATAAGCCGCTCCGGGGATGTGCTCTTTTTGATAGGTGTCGTTGGTAACTGAAGCATCGAATATGCGGATATTTTGATGATCCCATTGCTCCAATAACTCGTCTGCCTCGATTAAAATGCTGTCTCTTTTCATGGCTGGGTCTCCTAATTTGCGGTCTTTTCATAAGTTGCCGTACCTGGATATTTTCACCAGGATGGTCACAATGCGGACATCGATATCACCACTTTCCCTTTCGCATGTCCTTTTCCAAGATAGCGAAGTGCTTCTGCAGCCTCGCTCAATGGGTAGCAGCGATCCATGGCCGGAACAATTTTTCCGGCTTCCAGCAGCTCTTTGAGAAATACCAGATCTTCCTGGTTGACTTTCGCGGATAAGAAAGATTATCTTCTTGCCATCGGTCTTGGACAACCGGGGGCCCAGGAGCATCGCCTGGAATAATTGCGCCGGCTTGCCTCCGGCCACCACATACTTGCCATGAGGGGTTAAGGCACGCTGATACGCAGAAATCGGATGGTAGCCGTTCGCGGCCAGAATCAGGTCATACTGCCGGCCATTTTTGGTGAAATCTTCTCTGGTATAGTCGATCACATGGTCTGCACCCAGGAGGCGCGCCTGCTCCATGTTTTGGGTGCTGCACACTGCGGTGACTTGCGCGCCAAACGCTTTGGCGATTTGCAGTGCAAAGGTGCCCACACCACCGGATGCGCCCTGTATCAGCACTTTCTGTCCCGGTTGTATTTGGCCCTGATCACGCAAACCCTGTAGGGCGGTTACTCCTGCCATAGGGACGGCCGCCGCTTCCTCGAAGGATAAATGAGCCGGTTTGAAACCTAATGTGTTTTCATGGGCACAGGCATATTCCGCAAATCCACCGCGTATAATCCCAAAAACCTCATCCCCGGGCTTAAATTGGCTGACTTTGCCGCCGACCGCTTCAACCTGCCCGGCAATATCGGCGCCGAGGCGGGTATATTTCGGCTTCAGCAGTCCCCCGCCCATCAGACGGACCAGAAATATATCCGCGGTTAATAAATGCCAATCGTAGGCATTGACGGAGGCCGCGAGGATTTTTACCAGAACCTCGTCATCCTGGGGTACGGGTTTCTCTATTTCCTCAAGTTTAAGCACGTCAGGCGAACCATATTGATAAAAAACAATGGCCTTCATCGCAAATCTCCTCTTTCATTCTTTGTCGCGGCGCCATCGGTCTTTTGCAGACCGGTTTCGACGCAGTTGACCGAGACCAAAGGCAATCCCAAATTACGCACTTTTTTGAGCAGCCCGTGCAGAGCGGCCTGGTCAACTACTGGACCGGTCAAAAGGGTATCGCCGCTGTCTTCCCGCGTGATGGTCAAATCGCCAAACCATTCGGCCCATTGCCCGCGGAGATGGCCTTTGACCCGGATTTGACAAATCAATGGCTCGCCTGGTTCAGGTTTTGGGGATCGTATAATAACCATGTCCTCTACTTATTGTGGCGAGATCTGACATCCCATTCCACTCAATCAATGTAGAGGTAGTATATAAACTTTGGGGTATTGGCGTAAAGATACGAAAGTACTGATTGGGGTATGGTTTTAGGCGTGCTGATTGGCTTGAAGATCGGTCCCGTAGGTGAGCAAACCCGCGACAGAGTTTTCTGTCCAATCATCGCCAGGGGTAATCACATTTCCCCCATCGCAGGATATGCTCCTTGTGTGGATGACGATAGGATTTATCGAGCATGCGTGGTTTTTGCTTTTATCTAGTGCATACCAGGATTTCGGAAACCAGTTGGGGGTAAATAACCGGTGGGGATAACCTGGACACGCTTTATCAAATTCATGGTTGGTAGCATTTGCGCAAACCGTGGATAAAGGAGAAGCCAAGAGCCCCACCGCTATGTGTCTCATCTGTGAAAATATCCGTGATCAGCCGCAGCCCCGGGTATTGTTTTGACCGGATGGTATCCGTCAACTGATGGAAAGCTGCAGCGAGCTTTCTTCCAATTCACCCACAGACATATATAGATCGATCGGATCTGGTATTTGTCTGGAAAGAAGCTGCTGATCGTGATCGATCATATACGGGAAGGCAATATCCAGATCCGCGCTGCCGGCGATATACCGCCGGAAGTGGCCCGGTTCATGGAACAAGGCATAGAGCACGAAAAAGCCGCCAGAAGAAAAGCCATACAGCGAGCGCTCGCCAGGATCGACCGGATAATTTGCTTCAACGAACGGAATAATTTCTTGTTTTAGCGCAGCAAGGAATTGATCGGCATGACTGTCAGCTGGAGCATCCTTCACCTCAGGTAATCTTTCATTCTTCTCTCCCCGCTTGACAATCTCCATTCATTCGTTGTACAATAATCACAGACCGAACGTTCGGTCTGTGATTAAAGGAGAAATATGACAGAATTCCGAAGCCCGTGCAGCAAATTCTGCTGGCGGCGATTAAACTGCTCGGCACCAAAGGCTACGCCAACATGAGCATGAACGACATTGTGGCCGAGTCGGGGATAAGCAAGGGCGGCATCTACTGGCACTTCAAAAACAAGGACGCCATCATCGAGGCGGTATTCGTCTCCATTCTGGATGCGCAGCTTGCGTTTATCGAAGCGCAGTTGGCGGGGACTGATCCTGCCACGGACAAACTGCGGCGTATCTTCGGGATCACCCATCTGGTAGGGGAGGAAAGCACGCCCCCGCCTCTGGAATTTTACGCCCTCGCCGCGCGCGATGCAGCCCTGATGGAACAGGTGCGGCGCTATGTCCATGTCTATCAAGAGCGTATCGCTCAGGTGATCCAACAAGGCATCGACAGCGGCGAATTCGCGTCGGTCGATCCGAGAATGACCGCCCTCAACTTGCTCAGTATTCTGGAAGGCGTCGTGCTGATCGGGTTCACGGTGCAGCCGGATACGCTGGCGGCACAGATTGATCAGGCGGTCGATCTCATATTTAGAGGTTTGTTGAGGAAGGAGTGAACTATGCGTGTCTTAATTGTTGGAGCGGGTCCTGCGGGACTGACGCTGGCTTACTGGTTGCATAAGGACGGTCACACACCTGTCGTCATCGAAAAAGTGCCAAACATTTACACTGCCGGGTACATGATCGATTTCGCCGGAAGCGGCTGGGATGTCGCCAACCGGATGGGGATCATCCCGCATCTGGAGGCAGTCGACCATGCGGTGAAAGAGATCGTTTTCAAGGATAGCAGCGGCCGCACCACCGCTATCATGCCCACTGCCAAACTGTACAATGCCTGGGGTTTCAAGAAACGCTTTCTGGGTCTCGACCGGCGGGACCTGGTCGAGACACTTTATCATACGGTCAAGTCCGACGTGGAAATTCGCTTCGGCACGACGCTAACGGCGGTCTGCCAGTCCGCGGAGGCGGTAACGGTCACGTTCTCTGACGGCAAGGAAGAGTCGTTTGACCTGCTCGTGGGCGCAGATGGGATTCATTCGAATGTGCGGGCGTTGGTCTTTGGCAGCGAGGCGGAATTTGCCGATTACCTCGGTTATTATGTCGCCGCTTTTTACTCCCCGGCATTGATTCCTGATCTGCCGCCCAACTATCTCATGCACGTCGAGCCAGGGGTGCAGGTCGGTGTTTTACCGCTATCGGGGCAGCACTGGCTGTCTATTTTGATCTACAAGAGCGAAGATAAGGGCCACATCCCGCCTGCCGAACGCCTGCAAATCCTCAAAGATCATACGCGCGGTGTCGGTTGGATTACCGCCGATTTACTCAATTCGCTGCCCGCAGAGACGCCGATTTACATGGACACAGTGACGCAGATCGAGATGCCGTCGTGGTCGAGCAATCGAGTTGCCTTGATCGGGGATGCCGCCTACTGTATGACGCTGATCTCCGGGGAAGGTACCAGCATGGCGATGGCGGGCGCGTATTTTCTGGCTGAAGAACTGAGCCAGAATGCTGACCATCATGTCGCCTTCCAGCGTTACGAACAGCGGCTGCGTCCTTATATCGAGCAGAAGCAGAAGAAAGCCCGCAATTTCGCGCCGACCTTCGTGCCGAGCAGCCAACGGCGAATCGCGCTGACGCAGTGGGCGATCCGGCTGATCGATCTACCGCCGATCACGCGGCTGGTCAGCAAGCAGTTGAACCTCAAGAGCATCATTCCGGCGTAGGGAGGCGCTCCAGCGCGTCCGCTGCTGAGGCAACAAAAAGCGTCTAAATCGGGCGCTCATAGGCATCAAGTTATGGAAAAGCACGTGCTAAAAGCTGAAAGGTAGCGGGGCGTGCTTTTCTTATTGAGATCGTACAACGCAAAAGGGTGGCAAGAATCATACTTGCAGGGTGGCCGAGTTCACCGGTACAAGGAAGCGCAGCCATGGGTAAAAGGCATGTTCACCCAGAGCATGGGTCGCTTTAACGAGACAGCGGTTGTCTTGGTGCCAATAACCGGGCCAAAGCAGCCGACATTGGATCACAGCCACGAGCAGTTTGGCATCAATCACACTCAAGATTTGGTGGGGTTGCGCAGAACGCCAATCATCCACCGATATCTCCGAAAATTCCGCCAGATCAAGGCTTTAAATCAGACCCAGCTCGCGGGCACGGGCGATGGCTTCTGTACGCCTTTGGACCTGGAGCTTACCGAAGATATTCCGATTGTGCCCCTTGACCGTACTGACGGCGAGGAAAAGTCGTTCAGCAATTTGCTGATTTGAAAACCCCTCGGCGACGAATTGCAAAATCTCCAACTCGCGCAGGCTCAATGGCTCAACCAAAGCCGGCGTGGGAGAAAAAACCAGGGGATTTTGACCTGGCTTTGCTTCGGCTGCAAAAACGGCCAGCAACCTGGCAGCATACTCCGACGGGTTTGCCTCCACCGCAGCATTTGCTAAAAGCTGCTGCATGGGTGCGCCTTCATCGATAAAAGTGCGAATGAAGCCGCCCGGCTCGCCCAGCGCCAGTGCTTCTCGCAGCAGCTTCACGGCCCGGTGTGTGTCGCCAAGGGTTTGGTAAGCCACCGCCTGCAGGACCAATCCCTGCAGCCTTTCAGCCTGCCAACCCTTGTCCTCCGCTTGTTGGCAGAATGATTCCACCAACCCCAAGGCTGCTGCTGCGTTTCCGCGCGCCAGGTGTACCCGCGCCTGGCTGAGAGGGAGGGTATAAGCCTGCGCCAGAGTCTCGGCCTTGTCCAGACGGTCAAGTTTTAACAGCACAGCTACTTGCGCTGCCGCCACCTCCGGCAGGCGGTGCACAAAGCGGCGTTCCTGGGCGGTCTGGGCTACCTGCGCCAACATCTCGGCCGCACCGGCGGCATCTCCACGAGCCAGCTTCAGGCGAGCAAGAAACACCTCACACATGATGAATCTGTCGATCACTTTTTCGTCATACTGGCGTGCCAGGTGAAGGCTTTGCCGCCCATGCTCTGCGGCGGCGTCCAGCTCATTCCATTCGTAAAAGATGCGCGCCAGGCCAAGATGGGCCTCGTGGATGATCTGCTGGGGCTGATCCCCCGCCAGTTGGATAACCTGCCGGTAAGTCTCGGCTGCTGGATGGAGCTGGATGTCAGCTTCCTGCACATTCCCCAGGCCGATGGTCGCCAGGATTAAGGTGAACACTGCTCCGGATGCCTGGCTCAACCCAATGGCTTCCATAAACGCCTGGCGCGCTGCGGCGCGGTCACCCTGGAGGATGCAGGCAAATCCCAGCGTCCAGAACGCGGAAGATCGGGTGAACAGACTGCTGGGATGCAGATACTCCAGGGCGCGCCGCGATTGGATAAGCATCTCTCCGACGTCGTAGCGCGTGAGCGCCAGGGTGGCCCTGGCAGCCGCTATTTGCCCGACAAGATTACGGGTCTCGTCTTCCGACATTTTTTCGGCCGCTACGGCACTCTTTAGGGCAATTTCTGCCGCCAGGAGTTTCTCTTCCACGCCCACGGATTGGCCCGAAATCAATAGCAGCGAGGCATACCTCCACCACAAGGTTGGCCTGGTATCCAAAACCGATCTGGGCAGGGATCCGATCCAATCCAGAACCACGGATACGGCGCCGCGAAGATGCAGCGGAATCCCTTTCCCTTCGATCAAACGCTCGGCATGGTCTATATCATTCGCGGCGGCAGCATGGTGAAAGGCGTCAAGATCAAGGCCGTGCTCTTCATACCAACGGCTGGCGCGCATGTGCAATTCGGCCAAACGGTCAATATTATTTTCGTTTGTTGCGGCAGCGCTCTGCTGCAACCGCTGCCGCAACAAATCAGCAAAAAGGTGATGATAGCGATACCAGCGCCGCTCATCATCCAGGGGCACAATGAACAGGTTGGCGCGATGGAGATATTCCAGTGTCTCTTGCCCGGTGATAGATGGCGAGGATGCAGATTCATCGAGCGCCACAGCATCACACAACGACCCACACAGCCGGTCAAGGATAGATGTGCGCAGCAGGAATGCCTGCACGCTTTCGGTCTGCTGGCGGAGGACCTCTTCGACCAGATAGTCCATGATGAAATGGTGGCCGCCGGTAAAAGTATTGATTAAACTCAGCGGTATCTGCAGGCCGTTGAGCAGAAACCGTACCCTTTAAAGCCAGGGCCGCCAGTTGCAAACCGGCAATCCAGCCTTCGGTGCGCGTTTCAAGGGCAGCGATATTTTCCGCGGATAATTGCAAACCCATCACGGTGTTCAGAAAACCAGTCGCTTCGGAGACGGAAAAACGTAGATCTGCCGCACGCAATTCGATCAACTGGTCGCGAGCGCGCAAACGGGATAAAGGTATCTGCGGATCCTCACGGGTGATGATGATCAAATGCATTTTTGGCGGCATATGATCCAGCAAAAAGGTGAGGGCAAGGTCAACCGGCTGCGCCTCAATCACATGGTAATCATCCAGGACAAGGACAAAATGACCCGGAAATTTTGTGATTTCGTTGAGCAGCGCGGTCAATACCGCTTCGGCCGGCGGTGGCTGGGGCGATTGCAGCCCAGACAGAAACCCTTCACCAATGCCCGCTGCAATCGCTTGCAATGCCCGAATGACATACGTCAGAAAGCGGTAAACATCATTATCCCCCTCATCCAAGGAAATCCAGGCGGCCGGCTCCTCGCGGCCGGCGACCCATTCGCTGACCAGGGTGCTTTTCCCAAAACCTGCCGGGGCCGAGATAAGTGACAGCTTGTGATGAAGGCTTTGATCAAGGTGAACGCTCAGTTGAGGGCGAGCCACAATTTTTGGACGCGGTGGGGGGATAAACAGTTTTGTGGCCAAAATTGGCATTGACATAGATTAATTATATCCACGCCAACAATAGATGAAACAGATGGATCGGTCGCAACTCATCGCACGAACAGATGCCCTCCAGACCTTTCTAATTCCTGGGGAGAGATTGCATCTTTCCTGAGCGTACTGCTTCGTGCATTCAGAAGAAAATATTCCAACGCTCATATCTGGATGCTCCCAAGCAAGCCCTACCCCCTCGTCCACTTATCAACCCAAAATTATTCCTGGCAAATGCAAGCGGACCGGTTAATATTCGGTTTACAAAAGAGAGATATCCTATCTTTGCCATACAAGCTTAATTTTTGGAATTGAAAATAACTCGAAGTCTGGCATGGGTGATATGATTTTCTTAATCGTGGTAGTAAAGGATGTTGGCGGCGATGAGTAAAATTTTGATTGTGGACGATGACCCGCATATTCGGGAATTAGCCGGGGTGTTTTTGAAAGACGAAGGGTTCAGCCTGGTCGAGGCAGCGGATGGATTGGAAGCCCTGGAAAAGCTGGCAGCCGAGCGCGTCGATCTGGTGATCATCGATATCATGATGCCCCGTATGGACGGCTGGGAACTGTGCAGGCAACTGCGCGAATCTTACGATTTTCCCATCTTGATGCTGACTGCCAAAGGGGAAACCAGCCAGAAGGTCAAAGGTTTCGAGTTGGGAACCGACGATTACCTGGTCAAGCCTTTTGAGCCGCTCGAACTGGTCATGCGCGTGCATGCCTTGTTGAAACGCTACCGCATCGCCAACTCGCAGCGCGTGCACGTGGGTGAATTGTGGATGGATCGCAAATCATTCCAGGTCCAGGTGCGCGACGAAAGCCTGACCCTGCCCCTGAAAGAGTTTGAGCTGTTATTCAAGCTGGCCAGTTATCCTGGCAAAACGTTCTCACGCGACCAATTGATCGAAGAAATCTGGGGCTACGATTTCGAGGGAAATGAGCGTACACTGGACGTCCATATCAACCGCCTTCGCGAGCGGTTCCCCGAAGACCAGTTCTCTTTTAAAATCCGCACCATTCGCGGCCTGGGTTATCGGATGGAGGTGCTGGCATGAAAACCCGGCTGAGATTACGCATGGTGGCCTGGACCATCCTCGGGTGGTTATTTTTCACCGTTATTTTTACGGCATCATTTTATCTGACGTCTATCCTCATCCCGAAGTTTCACTTAAACCTGACCCCATTTTTAACCCAGCTGATTAATTCGCTGCTTGGCATCCTATTCGTATTCATGATCATCGGGAGCCTCTCCACCCTTGCCCGTAAAATGGGCTGGGTGCGCCAGGCCGGGGTGTTAGGCCCCATCATCGAAGCCATGGAGAAGATCGCCAAGGGAGATTTCTCGGTCAGGTTGGCGGATAGTTCCCAGGCGGATGAACCCTTCGGAGCGTTAATCAAGAGCGTCAACAACATGGCGCTGGAGCTCAGCCAGATGGAGCAGATGCGCCAGGAGTTCATCTCCAATGTGTCTCATGAAATCCAATCCCCACTGACCTCGATCCGCGGATTTGCTGAAGCGCTGCAAAAAGAAGACCTGAGAGCAGAGGAACGCGCCCATTACCTGAGCATCATCATGAATGAAAGCACACGCCTATCGCGCATTACCGATAATCTGCTGCGGCTGGCGTCTTTAGAATCGGACCAGCCCAAATTTGAACCGCGCTCGTATCGGTTGGATAAACAGATCCGTGACTTGATCCTGGCCACCGAACCGCAGTGGTCAGCAAAATCTATCGAGATGGATGTCTCGCTGGCAGAAACAACTTTCCTGGGCGACGAGGATCTGCTCAGCCAGGTCTGGATGAATCTGCTCCATAACAGCATTAAATTTACCCCGCCGGACGGAAAGATTTGCGCTGCCCTGGACAACCAGAAGACCCAGGTTATTTTTACCATCCGCGATAGCGGCATGGGAATATCCGCCGAGGATCAGGCGCGTATCTTTGAACGCTTTTATAAAGCCGATCCATCCCGGACCCAATCCAACGGGGGCAGTGGGCTGGGCCTGTCGATCGCCAGGAAAATCGTCGAGATGCACCAGGGAACGATTGAGGTGGAAAGCCAGGTGGGCGCCGGGGCCGAGTTTCGGGTGATTTTGCCGGTCTCAGTTTAAATAGAGTTTACACAGCATGGTTATCCTGAAGGTAATAAAGGATTGGAACTTCAGGAGAAACCAAATGATGTTGGATATTACTTTAGAACGTGCGCAAGGGGGCAACCCCTCTCTTATAACCGCGCAGGTATTATCGCCAGACGACACCCTCATTGGCTACCGACCAGCCGACCGTAGAGCGGGTATTGTAATTTTGCACCGTGGTAGGCAGGCCTCCCCGCATTATCTGCAGCTCGGGAGGGCCTGGGCAATGGGGGTTATTCTCAAAAGCTTGCGCCCGACCGGTATGTCGCGCCTGCCGCTCTGACGGATGACCGCTTTAGCGCGCATGATGTTGCCACGCAACTAAAATCCCTTCTTTTTATAATCTGCATATTTTTTGGAGGTACGATCATGTTTAATCATAGAGACTCTGCCCGGCGTGGAAACCGGCCCGAGAATTCCAACGAACCCCCCGCATCTTTTACAGCGGTGAAATGGGGCCGCCTGTTCGGTTATCTAAAACCTTATACCGGCCGGATGAGCCTGGCAATCCTGGCCCTGCTCCTTTCGACCGGTTTTGGGCTGGCGTTCCCGGCGGTGATTGTGCGCCTGCTGGATTCGGTCACAAAAACCCAAAATTACGGGCCGCTCAATATGCTCGCCGGGGTGCTGATCGGGATTTTCCTGCTGCAGGCTGGGTTCAGCTTCGTCCAGTCTTACCTGCTCAATTTTATTGGCGAGCGGATTGTCTTCGACCTGCGCACCTCGCTGTATGCCAGACTGCAAACCCTTTCGCTGGATTTTTATTCCAAACGACGGGTGGGCGATATCGTCTCGCGTCTTTCCAGCGATGTGACCCAGATGCGCTCCATGCTGACCAACAACCTGACCATGCTGCTCAGCCAGGTGGTCACACTGATCGGTTCGATCGTGATCGTGCTGAGCATGAACGCCCGCTTCACCCTCTTTATCCTCGCGCTCCTGCCGGTCCTGATCCTGATCGCTGTCTTTTTCGGCAGCCGGATTCAGAAGGGCAGCACCCAGATCCAGGACCAGCTGGCCGCTTCCACAGTGGTCGCGGAGGAAGGCCTGCAGGGTATCCGGGTGGTCAAGAGTTTCGGCCGCGAAGGGTACGAAACCGAGCGCTACCGTTCCGCGATGCAGAAGGCTTTCACGGCGGCGTTGAAAATGGCGGTTAATAACAGTTTGTTTGGCTCGCTGATGGCCTTTTTAGGATTTAGCACGATCGCCGGGATCATGTGGTATGGTGGGCGCGAGGTGATCGCCGGGCGATTATCTCTGGCGATGATCACCGGTTTTCTGATTTACGGGATCTCGATTGCCACCAGCCTGGGCGGGCTTGGCAGCCTTTTTGTGCAGTTCAAAGCGGCGATCGGCGGGGTGCAGCGTGTCTTTGAAATTCTGGATACCGAACCTGGGGTAAAGGATGCGCCGGATGCGCGCCAGCTGCCCGCCGGGCTCGGACAGATCGTCTTCGAGAACGTCTCGTTCAATTATGAGGAAAATGCCCCGGTGCTGCAGAATGTAGACCTGAACATCCGCGCCGGGGAGATCCTGGCGCTGGTGGGACCCAGCGGGGCAGGCAAGAGCACGATTATCAACCTGATCCCTCGCTTTTATGACCCGCTTGGCGGCAAGATATCGATCGATGGTCAGGATTTGCGCGCCATCACCCAGGACAGCCTGCGCGAACAGCTCGCCATCGTCCCCCAGGAAACGCTGCTTTTCGGGGGCACCATCCGTGAAAACATTCTCTACGGCAAGTTGGACGCCAGCGAGGAAGAGATGGTTGAGGCGGCCAAAGCTGCCAACGCGCACGAATTCATCATAAGTTTTCCCAACCAGTATGAAACCCTGGTCGGCGAGCGGGGGACTAACCTGAGCGGAGGGCAGCGCCAGCGTATCGCCATCGCGCGCGCGATCCTGAAGGACCCCAAAATTCTGCTGCTGGACGAAGCTACCAGTTCGCTGGACAACGAATCGGAAGAATTGGTGCAGGAGGCGCTCGATCGCCTGATGCAAAACCGGACCACGGTGATCGTCGCGCACCGCCTGAGCACGATCAAGGTGGCCCATCGGATCGCGGTCCTGGAAGGCGGTCGGATTGTCGAGCTGGGGACGCATGCTGAGTTGATGGAGCAGAATGGGTTATATGCCCGCCTGTATTCGATGCAGTTCCGCAGTCTTGAAGAAGGGCAGGCCAGGTTCTATTCGCCCCAGGTAGAAAAGGAAGCGCTTCCCACCATAAATCCACCGGAGCATTCGAGCGGCTTGTTGGGCAGCCTGCTGGGCATCTAAGCGTATATTTGTATTTACGTGATTTCTTTGATCTGCCAGATTTACCCAGTGGCTTATCAAAGGCGAAAGGATCCCACGCTAATCGGCGGGTATGCCGATCGCGGTCACCTCATAATTCAGCGGGCCATCCACATAGTCGATCAACGAAACAACCACGCCGCCGCCAGACGCACCCGGCGCAATATCCGTATAATTGCCGGCATTATCCCGGTCTGCAAAGGAGCCGGAAATGGCCACGCCGACATACTTACTGTTTGCGTCCCGGGCGGTCACGTGCACTTCGAAGCGTTTTAACACCTGGTCGCTGGTATTGACCAGCTTGATTTCTACACCCATTTCATCGCCGCCCAAATGGGCTTCTGAAAGGGAGAAAAATTCGCCCAGGTTCACCTCCACATCATTGGTGTAGACGATGTTCGAGGCCGCTTCGAGCGGGGCAAACAACTCCAGCAACTCCCAGGCCTGCCTTGCCACCCCATCGGTATCAAAACATTCACACACGCTGATTGGCACGGTCTCTCCGCCCAGGATCCAGGAACCTTCCCAAATATAGAATGTCGGGCTTGGGTTCCGGTAAACGACTTCCCCGGCAGCGTTCAGGAATCTGATTTCCGCGTCACTTGTGTTGACGCGTACCGGGAAATCATTGGGATTGCGGACGAGCATTTCCACGCGTTGATCGGTGACTTGAGGGTCGGCCAGGTTGGCATACGGATATATGGCCCATTCCTGGATCTCCAGCGGGCTTAGCGCCGGCGTCGCGGTGAGGGATGGTTCAGGAGTTGCGGAGGGGAACGGTTCGGGGGATGGTGTAGAGGAAGGTTCAGCCGTCGGTGTAAAAGCAGGCGTCTGAGTATCGGTTGCTGCGGCAGGTGGAGTATCGGTCTTATGAACCTCTTCCAGGACAGGCGTCCCGGGCGGGCTGCATGCCGTAACAGCCAGGACGAAAACCAAGACCACCATCCCCAAAATGTGTGCAGTTCTCATTCGGGAGCTCCCTCCATACCTGGCCTTACAAATGAACCAATCACAACCCGCCGCGGCTTTTATGCTTATCGTCGCCCAACCGTCTTCAGCATCCTCATTATAGACCAAATTTATCCACTAACAAACGGCGATGATTTAATACAGGATGTAACTTAACCAACCCAAGCGGGCTGGCCTTCAATTCCCGCTCGCTCCGTTTTTTTACCGGTTGGATCCACCGGTTCTCAACTTCATATGAAATCGGTGTCAACTCGCAGCGCTGGATGGGGCGACCCTCAACAATCGAATACCGACCAACAGATCTCGTTTCGCAAACGCTGATCGTCCAGGACCAGATCGCGAATCGCATCCGGCAATTGGTCGCGCTGCCAGCGGCACTCGAGCCGGCCATCAAGCTCACTCTTACTTGCCGGCGCTGCCGCGCGCACGGCCTTGATCGCGTAGGCCGCCGCGCCGAGCTCGTGCGCCGCGACGTGGGCGACCGCCGCAGCCTGGCCGGCAGCATAGGCGGCATGCCGCGCCGCGCCGCTCAGATCCCTGGCCGCCCCCATCGCGTGACCACCCGCCGCGCGAGCCTCAGTCATGGTGATCTCACCGCGTACCCAGGCTCGTGCCTGCTCGATGGCGTGGCGCGGTCGCGCGTCCGCAGGCCTCACCACCTCGAAGAGATGCAGGACGCGCTCCGCACAAGCGGCCGCCCACAAAGCAAGAAGACGATGGTCCGAATCCGTGAGGGTGCCACCACGGCGGAGGGTGATGAAGCGAGGGTCGCGATCTTTGGGAAGAATCATGCTGCACCTTAGATGAAAGAAGTATTCCGAGCAGGGATGAATCGACGGGGCGCCATGCATGGCGTTCATCGCCTGTATGGTACCATCCCGCCGGCAATCATGCAATTGCTTCCGGGCGAAGCGAAAGGCAATCCCGTGCGAATGCCCTGTCCCCTGGCCATGACCATAGGCTGACCACGCCACCCAGATGCCAGAATCGTTGAGCAGAATTTCAACCGGGGTCTCACTGCGCAGAGTCCTGGTTGAAAAAATCCAGCAGAGTTGCCGATAAGATTCCCGGGTCGCCAAAAATAGGTGAGCCATGATCGAAACCGGGGAAAACATGGTGGGATATCCTGGGCACGCTGGACACCAGCGCCGCGAAAGAAGGATTGAAGTAAGCCGGGCTTTTGCTGCCCGACAAAAGCAGCGTTTCGCAGTCCAGTGCCTGGTAGCGTTCGGATCGAGGCTCACAGGTCTGCACCATACGCATCTCGGTGAGGATCGTTGGCAGCAGATCAAATGCCTCCTGGCGGTGCTCGCCTTTCAAAATCATACTCATCATGAGGCCTAAAATAAAAGGCGGCAACTTGGCCATCGCATTCATCTGCATACCTCGCATGTAGGCCACCTGCGCCCCCATTTTGTCACCCTTGCGCAGTTTTCGCTCAAAGGCCGGCTGCCAATCCACCGGATAAGGCGGCTGCTCAGCGGTGAAAACCGGCGGCTCGTACAGCGCAATCTTTTTCAGCGCAAGGGTACGCGCCGCTTCGAGGGTAACAATCGCGCCCCGGCTGTGACCAAAGGCCATGCATGCCCCGGTGTCTGCCATGACCGCCTGGAGGTCTTCCACTTCATGCGTCATGTTGTATCCTGGGGGGAATGCTCCCGAAAGGCCTCTGCCCCTCCCATCCGGCAGGATAACGGTGAAGGCTCCCGAAAGGCGCTCGGCCAGATCCAGGTAATGATTCGAGGCAAACCCACCCCCGTGGAGACATAGGAGGCCCGGGCCGCTGCCCAACTCTCGGTAGCCAATCGTCGTGCCGTCTCGAGAGGTGACTGTATGAATTGTATGTGCGATCATTGGCAAATCCTCCAAAATCGTATAGAATAATTTAGCGGCGCTAAGTGTAATTTAGCATTGCTAAATTGTCAATACAAAGGATGGCTATATGGTCTTAAACAAGGATACCATCGTGGCTGAGGCACTGGCCTTATTAAATGAGGTGGGTATCGAAGGGCTCACCATCCGCAAGCTGGCGGAGCGTCTGGGTGTGCAAAACCCGGCGCTGTATTGGCATTTTAAGCATAAGCAGGAACTGCTCGACACCATGGCAGAGCGAATGCTCCAGGAAGCTTTTGCGGATTTTTCTCCGGCGCCAGCAGGAGATGCCTGGGAGAATAATCTGCAGGACTTCGTCAGCCGCTTTCGCTGCGCCATGCTCAACCGCAAAGATGGCACCAGGGTGATGGCCGGCGCCGATCTTTCGGCGAGCACCCTGCAAAAAGTGATCGGAACCGAAATCAACTTGCTGAAACATTCCGGCTGTGATCCCGAGGTCGCGAGGACGGGCGTCATTTTACTGCTCAACTATGCCTTGGGCGCCAGTTTTGAACAGCAACAGGATCCTCTCCAGGCCCAGGCGCTGCGCCAGCTCGGTTTCGACCAGAGCCTTGAGGTCATCCTTGCGGGTATCGCTGCCAAAGGTTTCACCCCGGGGTGAAAACCACGCCGAATTGCCCCCGGTTGAGCGCTTCCGGGGGAAATCCAGGCTGCGCCTTTTTCGGTTTGATTCCAGCCAAAACCCTGGTTAAATGCGAAAAGGCGAGGGCCGGTGCATGTCATCTTCCTATCACAAAACTTCCATCCAGCCGGCAAAAGTAAACATTCCTTGTGGATAAACAATATTGACCTTTCGCTTAAAAACCTCTATCATTACGAATGATCGATGATTATGATCTTTAATTAGCGGTATCCGAATTCACAAAGGTCATGATGAGCAAAAGCGACAGCCGGCAAATTGGCAACCACACACCGCCCCGCTGAAAAAGGTCTTCCTCGCCGGTTGATTTCCCACCACCTTGAGGAATATACACAAACCATCGCCAAAGCAGCCCTCTCAATCATGAATTCACATACCTTTGGGCTACCCCAGCATGTGTTCCTGCTCAATAGAAAGGTTATTGGAATGAAAGCTCAGATCAAAGACTACCACGGCGCGCCAACCATCTTTCTCGATGACCAGCCTGTGTTTGGCGGATGCCAGCTTCTCGGCTCTCTGGATCCGAATTTCCGCGAATATAACCATGACATCTTACAGGTATATGCCAAAGCCGGCATTCATATCTACTCGATCGACTCGCTAGGCCCCGAATGGTGCGGTCCCAGCGCGGGACACCCCGGCCATTACGACTTTAGCGTGACTGCCCCCCGCCTGCAGGAGGTGATTGACGCTGATCCTCAGGCGCTTTTCCTGCTGCGCATGGGGTTTGAAACCAGATATCTGGTAAACAATTGGTGGAACCAGGCGTATCCCCAGGAATTGGAGGTGCTCTCGGATGGAACCCGGCCTTCCGCCTCCTATGCTTCCACCGTCTGGCAGTCGCAGGTGAAAGATCTGCTAACCGCCTACATCGATCATCTGCGCTCCGCCGGTTTGTATGATCGCGTCATCGCCTACCAGATTGCCACCGGGACCTGCGGCGAGTGGATCAAAGACTGGTCCTCGATGGACCTGAACTTTGGCGATTACAGCGCCCCCATGCGCCATTACTTTCAAGCATGGCTCGCGGAGCACTATCACCAGGATGTTTCTGCCCTGCAGGCCGCCTGGAATTTACCCGATGTTACCTTTGCAACCGCCGAAGTACCCAGCGCCGAGCAGCAAAAAAACACCAGCCATTATCTTTTCCGTGATCCCTCCGTCGAACGGAATGTGATCGATTTTTACGATTGTTATGCCGACCTTGCCGCAGATGCGCTGATCGGTTTCTGCCATACGGTCAAAGAGGTTACCCAGGGAGAAAAATTAGCCGGAGCGTTCTTTGGCTACCTGATGGAGCTTTCCTGGAACGACAGCTTCTTTAATCCCCATTATGGCACCATCGACAATGCGGAAATATCCACCACCCAGCGCAGTGGGCACCTGGGATTAAAAAAAGCGCTGCGCTCAGCAGATGTGGATTTCTTTGTCAGCCCCTACAGCTACGGCTTCCGCGGCGTGGGTGGCGATGGCCTGCCCATGCAGCCGACCGAATCGCTGCGCGTGCACAACAAGCTCTATTTGCTCGAAGAAGACTCTTTGATGCACAACAATTTCGATCTCGACGGGCGTATGCAGACCACCGAGCACTCCATCCCCATCTACCAGCGCAATTTTGCCCAGGTCATGACCCACAGTCTGGGCATTACCTGGCTGGAAACCAGCGCCTTCCGTGAGCATCCCACTATCGTCGAGGAGACGCATGCCTGGCTGAAACGCTTTCAAGACCTGGGCCAGTGGTCGCTGCAGTTGGACCGCTCCCCCAGCGCCGAAACCGCCGTCTTCCTGGATGATGAATCCTTCTACTACCAGACTCTGAAGAACAATATCACCCTGCCCCTCATCTGGCAGCAGCGCGTGGTTAATCTCAATCGTTTCGGAGCCCCGCACGATCTCTATCTACTGGATGACTTGCTGGAAGATCGCTTGCCGCCCTATAAATTGTACGTTTTCCTCAATCCATTCCATCTCAATGACCACCGCCGCGCGGCGCTCAAGCGCGTCCTGCGTCAGCAGGGGCGCACCGCCTTATGGATCTACGCCCCGGGTTATCTGAATGCCGACGCGCCTGACCCGGTCAGCATTGAAAACATGACCGACCTCACCGGTTTTCGCTTTGGCCTGGGCGAATGTTACTGGGGTCCTTTTATGCATATCACCAATTTCGACCACCCCATCACCCGGGGACTGCCACAGGATATGTTCTGGGGCAGCACCCACCCGGTTGGCCCGCTCTTCCACCTGGATGACCCCGAGGCGGTCACCCTGGGGCAGGTGGTTTACTCATCCGGGCGCTGTAAGCCCGGTATGGGGGTCAAAACATTCCACCCACCGGCATCCGCTCCAAACGCGGGGGAGGCATCCTGGACCTCGGTCTACATAGCCACACCTACTGTGCCCGCCCCACTGCTGCGCGGCATCGCCCGATATGCCGGCGTGCATTTATACAGTGAAGCCGGAGACGTCATCTACGCCACCCCAGATTTACTCACCGTCCACACCGTTGCCGGGGGTATGCGGGTTTTCAAACTCCCGCAACCGGTAGAGGCAGTCTACGACCTGTACAACGACTGCCTGGTTGGCGCCAACCTATCCGAGTTTACCGTCCATCTTCCCCCCGCCTCCACATCCCTGTTTTACACCGGAACGGCCGCCCGGTTGGAAAACCTGCCTCATCCGTCAGCCGTAAAATCGAACCCTTGAAACCTGCCCGGTTTCTGAAAAAACTGGAGATTCCCTATGAACATCGCCGTCACCGGCGGCAGCGGCCGCCTTGGGCGGGTGGTGATCGATGTCCTGCTGCAGCAGGGCCACACCATCCTCAGCCTCGATCGTGCCTCCCCACCCGCCGACCTTTACCCCGGTAAGCCCTACCGTTTTGCCGAGGTGGACCTCATCCATCTGGCCACCCTGCAGGAGGCGCTGCGCGACAGCGAAGCCATTATCCATTTGGCCGCTTATCCCGGTCCGGAAGGCCACCTCCCGGGAGAGGTATATACCAACAACACCCTGCTCAGCTATAACATCCTCCAGGCCGCCAGCACCCTGGGCATCCGGCGGGTGTGCCTTGCCTCCAGCATCAATGCCCTGGGCGGCCTTGCCAGCCGCACAGGCCGGTTTGATTACTTTCCCGTGGACGAAGCTCATCCCACCTACAATGAAGATGATTATTGTCTGTCCAAATGGGTCCTGGAACAGCAGGCAGATTCTTTTGCCCGCCGTTCCCCGGAAATGACCATCTGCAGCCTGCGCCTGCATGCCATACCCGATAAGCCCCCGGAACTGCAATCTACACTCGAAACGGCGGAAGCCCCTTCCGCCCGAGCATTATGGGGCTTCACCTTGATCGCTGAAGCTGCGCGGGCTTTCGAGCTGTCCCTGCGCGCCGATTTTACGCGGTCATGAAGCATTCTTCATCACCGCCCGCCGCACCTATTCCGCCATCCCCAGCCTTGAGCTGGCCCGGCATGCCTATCCTCAGGTTCCCATCCGCACCGATCTTGCCGGGCACGCCAGCTTTTTTGATTGCTCGAAAGCGGCAAGACTATTGGGCTGGGAGCACGCGCTCATTTGATCCCCGGACCTGGCTGGTGCGATCGAGCGGCTGCTCCCGCTCATCAGGAGAAATATCAAAATGGAAACGCTTTCTTCTCTTGCCCCGTCCTTACCCCGGCCCCTGCGCATCACGGCGATCAAGGTCTTTCAACTCAAAGGTCACGGCATCCAATCCCTGATCAAAGTCGAGACCGACGCCGGCGTGGTGGGCATCGGCGAAGCTGGGCTGCCGGCTGCCATTGTGCAGGGCTATCTCGATTTCATGAAAGAATCATTGATCGGCCAGGACCCGCTCTCGATTGAAAAATGCTATGCGGATATGACCCGTATGCGGGCGCAGTGGCACGCGCATTGGGTGCAAAACCCGACCATCAGCGGGATCGATATGGCGCTGTGGGATATCGCCGGAAAAGTGTTCAATCGTCCGGTATCCAGCCTGCTCACCGGGCGTTTTCGCGAGGAGATCCCCCTATATGTCAACACCGGCGGGCCAGAAGATTGGTTTGACCCGTCATCCTGCCAGGATTGGGCTGCCGAAGTGAAGGCAGACCCGCATGGATTTAAGACGGTCAAGTTTGGCTTCGAACGGCTATTAGGCCGCGGTCTGCCGCAAGGGCGGTATCAGGGCGGGTACCTGTCACAGATGCTGACCCAAACCGAACTGCGCATCCTCCGTAAAGGTTACGAAAACTGCCGCGAAGCCCTCGGTTGGGATATCGATATCATCGTACACTGCCACAACGAATGGGATCTGCCAACCGCGCTGGGCATCGCCGAAGCGGTGGCCCCCATCCAACCCCTGTGGATCGAAGATGCGATGCCGGCCATGTATTCGGACAGCTGGAAATCACTCAAACAGAAATCACCGGTGCGGGTGATGACCGGCGAGAAGCTGGAGCATCCCGCCGAGTTCCTGCAGTTCATGCTCAACGGCGCCATCGATGTGATCCATCCCGACCTGGCATTTGTCGGCGGGCTGACCGGCGGGCGGAAGATCGCCGATCTGGCCGAGTTATTCTACATTCCGGTGGTCACGCACAACGTGGGCAGTTATGTCCAATTAATCGCCAACGCCCATTTCGGCGCGTCCGTTCGGAATTTCGTGATGAGTGAAAACCGCATCCCGCAGGGACAGCTATACGAAGAAATGAGCGAGGAGGGCATCAGCGTCAAGGACGGGATGCTCCAGGTGCCTGGCGGGCCGGGTCTGGGGATCACCCTGCGGCCAGAGGTGTTGAACGAGTTTATCGAAAATGGACGTTGGGAGTGAGCCTCGGCCCTCCCCCATTGTTTAGCGGATGGGCCGCGTCGCATGCCTATCCATGAATTTGATCGATGGCATCCAACACCTGATCGATTTCCTGCGGGGTATTAAAGTGGGCGGTCGAGAGGCGCATGCCATTGTAATGTGGGATCACCCGCGTAATCACCCTGGCCTTCTCGCGCAGTTCTTTTTGAATATCCAAGGCCTTATGCCCTTCCATCTTAAAGGTAACCAGCCCGGAAGACTGGTCAAAGGTCAGCGGCGACAGCAGCTGCAGGTAGGGCCGCTCCAAAATCGACTCCTTCAAATAGCTGCTCAACGCGGCAATATGAGCATACACCTTGTCCCAACCCAGGCTCTCAAACCAGTCGAGGCTGGCGCATAATCCTGCCTGACCAGGCCAGGCGCGCGTGCCAAATTCAAAACGCTGGGCCGTATGAAAGGGCTCACCGATCCGGTTGGGGATATCCACCTTCTCCAATGACCCGGCGCCTACATGCGCCGGGGATAAGCGCGTCAGCTTGTCGAGTTTTCCATAGAAGAACCCGGTGCCTTTTGGCCCGCTTAACCATTTATGCCCGTTCGAGGCATAAAAGTCGAAGCCCATTTGGTTTACATCCAACGAGAATACACCCGATACCTGGGCACCATCGAAAAGGGTGAGCAGCTCTCGCTCCGCCGCCCACTGGCTGATGGCCTGCGCCGGCAGGCGCGTGCCGGTCTCACAGGATACCAGGCTCATCGCCACCAGGCGTGTTCTGGGACGAAAGGCGCCTTCCAACTGATTGAGCATCACCTCCGCCCGCGGGGAAACCTCCAGCAGGTTCAAAACTATCCCTTTGGATTGGGCCAGGTAAAGCAGTGGATGGATCATCGCCTCGTGTTCCTGATCGGTGGTGATGACCTCATCTCCCGGCTGCCAATCGATCCCAGCCAGCACCAGGTTAATCCCGTCCGTGGCGTTGCGCGTAAAGGCAATCTCCTCTTTCTGCGCGCCGATCAGGGCCGCGATTCGCTCACGCGCCTCTTCCGCTTTTCGGCCAAAGGTGCCGTCGGATGCTGCCCCTCGGCTCTCAAACTCGGCCTGAATGGCCTGGTATTCTGCCAGCGCGACCTGCGGCATGATGCCGTAGGTGCCAACATTCAGATAAATTACATCTTGTAACACCGGAAAAGCCTGGCGAACGATTTCGGCGGGAAGCAAATTGTCAGGATTGGTGGGCATAGGGTCTCCAATAAAAATGGATTCGAGATATGGTTTATTTTATCAGGACAAAATTGATTTCTTATGTCTATGCTATACTGAAAATGTGACCTCCCATAAAGGATAAACCAGATTATGCCTTTTTCTTTCTTGCAGTACCCGCTTTCTTCCGGCTACGTTCACCATTGGCTGGTTGCAGGCCCGCTGGACATTTCAACTTCCACGCCAGAGGGCACAGTCACATCCCCACGCCTTCCCGAACTTGCGGACAGTACCGAGGTAGATGGGGTTCCCGTCGATCCGAGGTTATTCGGCGAGCTGCCCCGAACAGGACCACCCCCGCTCTGGCGCTACGTGCGCTGCCGTGAAGACCATTTTGTGGATTTCACTCCCTGCACTCCTCGGCAGCGCTTTCACGCAGGCTGCTGCGCAGTCATCCTCACCAGTCCCACCTCCCAAGAAGTAAACCTCGCCCTGACCTTTTGCGGCCAGGTGCAGCTCTGGGTCAATCAACAGCCGCTCCTGAAGGAGGGCAGCGTCTCCCAGACCGGATTGCAGACGGTCTCCTGTGCGGTGGAATTACAGCCCGGAAATAACCGGCTGATGGTGCGCCTGTTTTTCACCGGGCTAAGCGGCGCCATGAATGTCGTGGCGCTGCACGTCGACGAACAGGATACCCGTTCCACCGAGACCCTCATTCCCACCCAAATCGAGGCGGAATATCTCGAGAAACGCATGCAGTTGGAAGAAATCGCGGAGGCAGCCTACCTGGATCGCTATGTCTACGGTTACCTGGATGGAGACCGCTACAACCGCAACCAACCTGTTCACCTGCACTTCACGGAACAGCTCCCATTTTCCGGAGAAATCACCTTTCGCCTGCAAAGCCTGCTCGGGGATATCTTTCAGGAAGGCACCAGCCAGGCCAACCCGGCCGGTGAGCTGGAAATGGCGCGCACCTTCCCCCTGCGCAGCGGCCCTCATCACCTGGCCCTGCTTCCGACGGCCGATCTCTACTACGAGAAAAAGCTTCGGTTTGAGCGGAAAGAACTTTTTTTCGTTGCCCGCTCACCTTTCAACCAAACCGCCGCGCCTACCGACAGCAAAGAACGGGTCCGACTGGCGCTGAAAGATGCCTCCGAACGCAGAGGAGACAGCCTGTATAGTGAGATAGCCAAAATGGCGCTCGACAGCTGGGACAACCTGGATGTAAAAATTCTGCAGGATGCGGCCGCGCGGGTGATCCAACGCTCGGCTGGGGCGGTCGAGGATACCCTGGGGTTGCTGGGGATGCTGATCCGTTTTGGCAAGAAGCGAGCGTTTCCAAAAGAGATCAAACCCATTCTCCAGGATGCGGCTGCCGGTTATCGCTATCAGCCCGACCAGCCGGCAAATACCGGCCCGGATCATGGAGCTGAAAGCCGCCAGATCCTGGGTTTTACCTGCGAAATCCTGGCGGGGCAGCTTTGGCCCAAGCAAATCTTGACCGGTTCGGGAGAGCCAGGCAAGCAGCGGCGTGAGCGGGCCGAGCAGTCGGCCATCGATTGGATGCGCGCGCGAGGAAAATTTGGATTTCAGGAGTGGGATTCGCCGGCTGAGATCGAAGCCGTGGTTGCGGCCCTCACCCACCTGGTCGATCTGGCCGAATCGGATCTGGTCAGCGAGCTGGCGGCGGTCTTATTGGATAAGATTTTCTTCAATATGGCACTGAATTCGTATCAGGGCGCGTATGCTACCTCCCGCGGGAGCAGCACAACCGCCGAGGTGCTCAGCGCCCGTCTGGAAGCGACATCGGGAATATCGCGTTTGCTGTGGGGTCTGGGAACATTTAACGACGCGGTGATGGGCACCGTCAGCCTGGCCTGCTGCAAGCATTATGATCTGCCAGACCTCATTGAAAGAATTGCCATCACCTCGCCGGCGGTGACCTGGACCCGCGCGCAGCACTGCCTGCCCTTTGCAGGCGACGCCGCTCCTTCGACCGCCGCCTGGCGGGTGAACAAAGTGTGTTACCGCACCGCGGATTACATGCTCAGCTCCGCCCAAGATTATTACCGCGGCGAAAAAGGGCGTGCAGAGCATGTCTGGCAGGCTGCCCTCGGCCCGGATGCCCTGGTTTTTACCAACCATCCCACCTGTATGAGTGAGGACGATTCTCATGCGCCAAATTTATGGCGAGGGAATGGAGTCCTTCCGCGGGTCGCCCAATGGGGCGATGTGCTGGTGGCCATCTATCACCTGCCGGAGGACGATTGGATGGGCTTTACCCACGCCTATTTCCCCGCCGCGGCCTTTGACCAGACTCTTTTCACCGGTGAGTGGGCTTTTGCTCGCCAGGGCAAGGGCTATGTAGCGTTGAGCGCATCTCACGGTTTCGAATTTATCCAGGCGGGGCAAACTGCCTACCGCGAGCTGCGCTCTGCCGGCGTAGATCATACCTGGCTCTGCCACATGGGCCAGGAACTGCTGGACGGCAGCTTTGAGCAGTTCTGCCAGAAAATCCTGCAGATGGATGTGCGGCTGAGCGATCAAGCGCTCGAATTAACCAGCTTGCGCGGAGACCGGCTGGCCTTTGGCTGGCACGGTCCGTTGATGATCAACGGCAGCCCGCAGCCCCTGGACGGCTACGCGCATATCGAGAGCCCGTATGCCTCCGCCCCTCTCCCCGCCGAGCATATTGATATCCTCGTCGGCGAAACCGGCATCCGCCTGAAATTCGATTGAGAATGAACGGCTTACATGCACAAACACAAGGCGCCAGTTCAGGCGCCTTGTGTTTGTGCTTGGCGGTTCATGAGCGGAGATTTGGATCGAGGGCATCGCGCACCCCATCCCCCAGAATAATCCAGGCCAGCATGGTGATCGCCAATACCAGCGCCGGATACAGGACCAGATGCGGAGAGGTGCGAACAAAGGTCTGGTAAATGCCGATCATTTGCCCCCAGGAAGGCGCCGGTGGTGGAACCCCCAGACCCAGAAAGCTCAGCCCGGCTTCGGCAAACATGGCCCCCGGCACACCCAGGGTCATCGAAACAATCACCGGGGTTAAAGAGTTGCGCAGCAAATGTTTGCGGATGATCCAGGACGAGTCACCGCCCATCGAGCGCGCCGCCCTGACGAAGTCAGTCTCTTTTAACGAAAGCACCTGCCCGCGCACCAGGCGGGCAATCCCAATCCAGCCGGTGATACTCATCGCCAGGAGGATGTTCCCGACCCCCGCGCCTAAGACGATCATCAACAGGATGTAAAACAACAACCCGGGGATGGAAGACAGCACGTCGATGATGCGCATGATGCCGTAATCCACCCAACCACCCACCAGCCCGGCAATGGCGCCCAGGGGCAGGCCAATGGCGACGATAAAGATCTGGCTGAACACACCCACGGCGTAAGAAACCCGCCCGCCGTAAATGATACGGCTGAACAGGTCTCGCCCCAGGTCGTCAGACCCTAACCAATGCTCGGCGCTGGGGCCCTTATACGCCGTAGAGTAATCGCTGTGGTAAGGATCATAAGGCGCGATCATGGGGGCAAAGACGGCCATCAATACTTCCAGCAGGATAAAGACCAGGGCAGCCACCGACCAGGGTCGCTGCAAAAAGCGGCGCCATACTGCCGCGGCGATACTGGGGCGACGAACAGGCCGCATTTTTTGTACCGCTATGGTTGAATCTGCCATGGCCTTATTTCTCCTTTACAAAGGCTACCCGCGGGTCGATCACCGCATAAATCAGGTCGGTGATCAGGTAGGTCAGGCTAATCAACGCCGTCCAAACCAGGGTGGACGCCATAATCAGCGGGTAATCTCGGTTTTGCACGGCCGTCACCGTGAATTGCCCAATGCCTGGAATGCGGAAAATACTTTCGATAAAAAAGGACCCGGTAATTAATCCGGCCAACATCGGCCCGCCGACGGTGACCACGGGGGTCAGCGCATTTTTAAAGATATGGATGAAGGTGATCTGCCTGGCGGGCACGCCTTTCGCCCGGGCAGTGCGCACGTAATTGGAGCGCATCACGTCCACCACGCTC
Source organism: uncultured Chloroflexia bacterium (assembly GCA_963752685.1). Classification (GTDB taxonomy): domain Bacteria; phylum Chloroflexota; class Anaerolineae; order Anaerolineales; family Anaerolineaceae; genus Anaerolinea. The sequence continues at coordinate 85,462 of CAVVZR010000006.1, forward strand.
GCCTTGGTGAAGCGCTGCAGGATCAGGATAGGCCCTAATGAATTTGCCAGCACCGGCAATATCCACTGCTTGGGCGTGTCCCACCCGCCGGTTGGCACCCAGCCTAACTTGATGGCAAAGAAGATCTGCAGCAAGAGGGCCAGCACAAAGCTGGGCATGGCCAGGCAAAAGAGGGAGACAGTGGTTCCCAGATAATCCACCCAGGTCCCCTGTTTGATCCCCGCGGCGATCCCCAATCCCAGCCCCACGATGGCGGAGAAAACAAAGGTTAACAGGCCAAGTTGGGCTGAATAAGGCCACTGGTTTTGAAATATTTGCGCGATCGTCTGGCCCTGATAATAAAACGAATAGCCAAAATCCAGGCGGACGGCGTTGCGCATATAGAGGAGATACTGCTCAAAGATGGGTTTATCCAGCCCGTATTTGGCTTCCAAACTTCTTTTGATCACATCCGGAATGGTGGTAGAAGAATTGACCGCCATGGCGTCGAAAGGCCCACCGGGTACCGCCTTCATTAACATAAAGGTGATCAGGGATACTGCCAGCAACACCCCTACCATGCCCGCCAGGCGCAATATGATATAACGGCCCATGCGTTTCTCCTATCCGGTATTAGCAAAATGACAGCTCACCCAGTGGTTCGGCTGCACCTCGCGATATTCGGGGACTTCTCCCACGCAGATTTCTTGCGCCAGCGGGCAGCGCGGGTGGAAAGGGCATCCGCTGGGCCGGTTGATCGGGCTGGGCACATCTCCAAGCACGGTCTTCGTGATCCGTTTGTTCTCCGGTTCGGGTTCCGGGACCGCCTTGATTAACGCCTGGGTGTAGGGGTGCAGTGGCTGGTTGACAATATCTTTACTGGGCCCCATTTCGACCAGCTTCCCCAGGTACATCACCCCGATACGCCGGCTCATGAAAGCCGTCACGGCGATATTGTGGGAAATGAACAGGTAGGTCAGTTCAAACTGATCCTGCAAGTCGCGCAGCAGGTTCAAAATTTGCGCCTGGACCGAAACATCCAGCGAAGAAACCGGCTCATCACAGATCAGCATTTTAGGCCTGAGGGCCAGCGCGCGGGCAATCCCGATGCGCTGCTGCTGCCCGCCGGAAAATTCGGTTGGGAAGCGCAGGGCTGCATCCACCGGCATACCGGTTATCTGCAGCAGGCGGTTCACCTCCTGGGTGCGGTTCTGTGGGCTTTCCTCGCCAAAGATATCCAGCGGCTCACGGATGATCTCACCAACCGACATGCGCGGGTCCAGGGATGCGAGTGGATCCTGGAAAATCATTTGCATTTGGCGGCGGCTCTTGCGCAGTTCCGGCCCGTCAATCTCGGTAAAGTCCTGGCCGTTGAAATAGGATCGACCCACTGGTGGGTTCATACATGCGCGAAATCGTCAACGCCAGAGTGGTCTTCCCACAACCCGACTCGCCCACCAGGCCGACTGTTTCGCCGGGTTCCACGAAAAAATTCACCTTATCCACTGCCACCAGGCGTAGACGGTGCTGCCCGAAAAAGCCGCGCCGCACGGGAAATGACTTGGTGAGATTTATCGTCTGAAGCAAGTGCCCGCTCATGCCTTGATTCCTTTGTGGGCGCTCGGCTCCAAATCATTGGCGGCGACCCAACATGCCGCCGCGTGATCTCCCTCCAGCTTGATCAGGGGTGGGTCTTCCACCTGGCATTTCGGAATATGGACAGGGCAGCGCGGATAGAATGGGCAGCCAACGATTTCGGAGACGAGATTGGGCGGCGCGCCATCGATGGTGGTCAGCCGGTCCGGCCAGTTTTTCAGCCTCGGGATCGAGCCCATCAGGGCGGTGGTATAAGGGTGCAGCGGGTTTTTAAATATCTTGCTGACCAGGCCCTTCTCAACAATCCTCCCGGCATACATCACGGCGATGCTGTCTGCCATCCCCGCAATGACCCCCAGATCGTGGGTGATGATGATCACCGCCGTATTCAACTCGTCTTTTAGTTCGTTGATCAGATCGATAATTTGCGCCTGGATGGTGACATCCAATGCGGTGGTGGGTTCATCCGCGATCAAGAGCTTGGGCTGGCAAGCCAGGGCAATCGCCACCATCACCCGCTGGCGCATACCCCCCGAGAATTGATGCGGGTACTCTTTGAGCCGCTGTTCCGCTTCCGGGATGCCCACCCGTTCCAGCAGCCGCACGGCTTCTTTGCGCGCCGCTTCCGCGGACATGTGGCGATGCTGGGTCAAGGGTTCCATCAACTGGTACCCGATGGACAGCACCGGGTTGAGGGAAGTCATCGGATCCTGGAAAATCATCGAGATCTGGTAACCACGCACATCTTCCAAATCCTTCGGAGACATCTTTACCAGGTCGACCGATCCTTTGGCATCGTGCAGCAAGATTTTGCCGTGCACAATTCGCCCGGGCACCTCGATCAGGCGCATCAGTGAAAGCGCGGTGACGCTTTTTCCGCACCCCGACTCGCCCACGATCCCCAATACTTCCCCCTCACCCAGTACGAACGATACCCCGTTGACCGCGTGTACGACTGCCTGGCTGAGCCTGAATTCTGTGGTTAAATTGATAACTTCCAGCAGCGGCTTATTCATCCATTTTTTCGGTTCCTCCCTCCCGAGGAGGGCATGAGGAAGAGGGACGTTGGAACCAACCCGGGTGGGTGGTCAAGGTCAATTTGGAAGATATCTGCCCGAGTTTCCTCGGGCAGATATCCTTTGCTTGACTAAATGGCCGGCTAGTAACTGGCCTTCAGTTGTTCCACGTCATTACGCATGTACATCTGGAAGCGCGCAATGTCCAGCCAGCGGAAGACCACGTTGCCGGTGTTATCCGGGTGCATGCCCACCAGCCAGGGCCACCAGATCTGGAAGACAACCTGGTGGGTGATAAACGCGGCGCCGACATCGTTGACCAGGATCTTTTCCGCATCCTGGTACTCTTGAATGCGCTTGGCCGTGTCCGATTCCATTCCTGCCTGGGTCACCAGCTGGTCGTACTCATCGCTCTTCCAACCATGGCGCGGTGAGCCCCAGGGCTCCGAGGACCCTTCGGGCGCGGGCACCGAACGCCACAGGCTGGTCAGCAGGTTAGATGGATCGACGTAGTCATATTCATACTGGCCTTTATACACCTGCATCTGATGCTTGGTGCGCATATCGCCCCACACGGCGTTCTCGACCTGCTTAATATTGACCGTAATTCCCAGGTTATCATGCCACTGCTGGGCGACGAACTGCACCTCCTGATCCACGCCATTCGAGTAGAAATCCAGGGTGATGCCGGTGGGATCGATGTTGGCATCCGAAAGCAGTTTCTTTGCCCCTTCAAGATCAAAGGCCTGGACTGATTCCAGTTCTTTGCTGTAGGCCGGGAATAAGGGCGGCAGCATAGTATATCCGGGTGAAAACGTGCCGTTCAGCACCTGGCTGCACATGCTGACCCGATCGATCGATTTTGCCAGCGCCATACGCACTTCTAATTTATCCAGAGGGGCTTTGGTGGTGTCAAAGGCGACATACTGGGTCTCGAAATTGTTGAAGAAGTGCAGCAGCGGGTTGAGCTTGGGATCCGCACGGGCTGCCGCCAGGTCCGCCGGCCCGAGGATGTGAACCAGGTCGGTCTCTTTATTCAACCAGGGAGTAAATTCGGGGGCGCCGGCCGCCAAAATCGGGTTGATAACTTTGACCAGCGCCGGTTTGTGAGGCCCGTTGTATTTGGGGTTGAGTTCCCAATCGATCTCCTTATTGTGGTCCCACTTGGTCGGAATGTACGGTCCGCCGGAGACAAACGAGTCCACCGTGTCGGCCCAATGCTCAGGATCTTTCTCGGCGACATGCTTCGGGACAGGTACCGCCGCCTGGTAAGACATTAACGCAGGCAGGTATGGAATGGAGCCATGCTCGCCATAAATGCGCACGGTGCGGTCGTCTACCTTTTCGACCCCGATATCTGCCGCAGAACCAGCGCCCGAGGCGTAGTTAGCCACACCTTTAATATCAAAATAGAACCAGACCCAGGGATTTGCCAGCGCAGGGTTGGCTAAATGAGAGAAGGTAAAGATCCAATCATCCGGGGTAATCGGCTCGCCATCGCTCCAGACGGCATCCTTGCGGATCACAAAATCCCAATATTCCGCGTTGGGTCCGGGCTTCCATGATTCAGCCAGGGCCGGAACGGTCTGGATATTTTCGTCATTACGCAAGAGGGGTTCATTCCCCAGGTTCGTGGCCCCCGAAGAATAAATATCGCGGGCGGTGTCGAAGAACTTGGGTTCGGCGCCGGCCTCGCGGTACACTTGCAGTTCCAACGGCGCAGCATCGGGCGGCAGTTCACGGCCCTGGATGGTCACCAGGGCCGGCGCCGGCGTCGGCGTCACCACCTGTTCGACCACCTTGGTCTGTTCTACCAACTGGGTTTGATTGACGATCTGGGTGATTACCTGGGGTGTTTGGCTCGCCGGTGGAGCACATGCATTCAAAATGGCCGCGCCGGCTGCAAGGCCGCTTAGACGAAAGAATTCTCTTCTGGATATACGTTTGAATGTCATTTCTCTTCTCCTATTTTGGATCTCAGAAAAGTCTGGGGGATGCCTCGCAGATAGATACGTTCCTACCTGCGTTGACAGTGAATGACTTTTTCCACAGCCTCCTTTCTAAGATCAATCGCCAACGATCCTAGGCGATCATGCGATCGTTATCCAAACCCCTCTTTGGCCCTAAAAACCAAACCGCTCAGAACTCGCCAGATTAAAATCACCAACTACAGACGACTGGTTCAGGTTGGCATGCTTTTGCCAACCCTGTCGCCTTTTGGACACGTGACAGGGCTGTCTGCCGATCTTTTTTAGCGATGAAAGGGGGATAAGAGCGGAGGGTTCGAATTTTAACAATGAATTGGCCAGGGGAAGAGATATGATAGCAGTATGGCTGGCCGATCGGGCGTAAACGTATGAGTGTATCAACGAGCTGCTCCTCATCAACAACAAATGAGTATAAACATTATAGAATAAGTCATCATTCCTTGTCAAGCTAGATGCCAGCATCATCGACGGCATTAGCTGCGACATCTTGACCATTAAGCAAGCGCCTCTGCGCATGCCTGGTGTCGTTATTCCGCAGGTGGATTCCGCTGGTTTCCTTCCCGGCCAGGGCCAGAAATGTATCCGTATCCGGTTGGGCAGTACAATTCGTAACCCGGGCTCCGCTCACATCCTCAAGCAAAATTGCCGCCGCGCCGTTCTCATGGTTCGCCTGTCGAGCAGAGATTCCCTCCAGGTACGCATCCTGCACGTGGTTGAGCACCAGGGCGCTGCGCCAATGCTTTGGATGAGGGTTCTCCCCAAATAATTTCAACATCTTTCATACGGAAACCTCGCGCGTTCTCGACCAGGATGGCGTGCTCGCTCTTTCGCGGCGCCATCCTTACGTCGTGGGTGATTTCCAGGCGAATATTCTCCAGGGTCACATTCTCCAGCGGAGACTGCGCATGCCCATGCACCAGACAAGATCCCTGGCCGCGCGCAAACACATTCTTCAGCAAGATATTGCGCATGATCCCCACCGCGGGCTCTTTGGATTTATCCATGTTAGGGTCGATCTCGCTGCGCTGGATCAGTTTGAAATGGATGGGATCGCCGTCTCCCCACCAGAACCAGTCAAAGCGCTGGCATTCGATCGTTACATTTGAAATGATCACATTCTCCAAGATGCCGCCATCAAAAACCATAAAGGCAATCCCCCGGTTGGAACCGGTGATGACACAGTTATCGATGGTGACATTACGGATGGCATTCTGGTTGCCGTCGCAGAATTTCAACGCGCTGGAGGCGGAACTGAGGCGGCAGTTGGTCACGGTGATGTTTTCACACGGTCTGGCCGGACCATATCCATTGGAAGAATAGAACACCAGGGCATCATCCCCGGTCTCAATCGTGCAGTTGCTGATGTGCACATCTTTACAGCCATCCGGGTCGATGCCGTCCGCCCAGACCCCGTCGCGCAGGCTGGTATAGATATACACACTGTCGATGACCAATCGTTCGCAGGCAAACAGATGCATCGTCCAGGAGGGCGAATGCAGAAAGCTCAGACCATGAATGTTCACATCCGTACAGCGAATCAGCAGCACCAGATGGCCAATGGAGTTGCTGGTGGGGAAAGAACGCATCAGCGGAAGGCCGGCTTTTTCAGCTTCCATCTGCCCGGGATAGATATACCAGTCCTGCATATCCATCAGCCGCCACTCATATTCTGCCTGTCCGTCCACCGTGCCGCGGCCTTCCAGGGTGATATTTTCCAAATCCTCGCCGTAGAATAAAGCCCGCTGGTCGAACCGCTCTGGCTCCTTGCTCGAGTAGAGGGTCGCGCCGGCTTCCAGGTAAATGCGCGCGTGACTGCACAGATGCAGTGTCCCGCTGGTGTATTCACCCGGCGGGAAATAAATCGTCCCGCCGCCCGCCTCGGCGCAAGCAAGAATCGCTTTTTGAATCGCATCCTGCGCGTTATCGGATTTCTTCCGCGTGGCGCCATAATCACACACATTAAAGATCCCATCGACCGCCATCTTGAGCCTCCTGTGCCCATCCCAATTTGTTTCATCCACCTGCGCCTGGTCGGGGCCAGTGGTGAGTTCTCCGTCTCGGCACGCTCACCAGGTTACCCGGGTGTTTCCCAGCGAAAGCGCGCCACATATCCTGGCAGAGCCGTGCCATTCTCCTGAAACATGGCCTGCGCCGGCGCTTCGAACAGTACCTGGCCTTCGTTCTCGAGGAATGTACCATTGATCAACCCAACCCAGTCACCTTTCGAACTGCGCCGGCGGTAGGCAAAGGCAGCATCACTCGCCAGCCCGCCGCAGGCTGCCCGGCCCATGGCCGCCCTGTAGGTGGGGCGCACATCCTCATTGCCAATCCCCACGCTCAGGTCGTTCAAGGTGGTAATCAGGCGCTCCTCCCCATCCCAACTGAGACGCACGCCTAACCCTCTCCCCACCGGCTGGGTTGCGAGCACCTCCACCGCGCCGGCACGCTCAGACACATCTTCACCATAATCATGCGGCCAAAGGACACTCACAAAGTTGACATACGAACCTCGGCGGTGATCCCCATACCACGTGCGCGCCAGGGCAATTTCCTCTTGAAAATGGCGCCGGAAGGGCAAAGATTCTACCCGGCCGGGGGATGCGGGTGGCGTGGGCATACCGACCCACAGCGCAGATTTTTTGGGATTGGCCCAGCCCATCACCCCGCCAATGTGGGTATCAAACCAGTCCGCCCCCTGAGCCAATACGTCCGTCGTCCACCATAAGGCGCTGAGTGTGCGCGCCTTGCCGCGCAAGGCCAAAACGCCGTCGATCACAATCCAGCAAGGCAAAGACGGCAGGAATACGACGGACCGGTCCCACTGCACACCCTGGTCATGATCCATGATCCGCACCCGGCTGATCTGGGCATCGCCCAGGTGGGTCTGGTAAAGGCGCTCGGTGCGCACCGGCTGGTAACGCCCATCCTGCCGGTAAAACTCCAGCAGCGGCATCTCCGCAGGCGGTTTCCCCGCCTGCCATACCACCCGATTGTGATACATGACTGACCGGTAAATGCCATCCGGAGGGTTTTCGCGATACCCGGATTCGTGCAGCAGCAGGGTCTCATTGTGGACCAGCATCACAAAACTGCCCTCATCGGCATGCCCATGGTGCATTTTCTCGGCACTCACCGCCAGGGTCGAGCGCAAAAAGTCACGCGCTACCCGCGCAAAATCGCCTTCGTCGCGATAATTCAAACAGGCATACGCAGCGCCTTTCTCCCATCCGCTGCGCCAGACCAGCTTTTTCTGCACCAGGTCGTCGAGAGCATCCCCCTGGTTGATCGGCGGGTGGACCGGAAGGCCGTCCTGGCACCAGCGGAAGGCGAGGGTAAGCGCCTGGGACAAATACACCGAGGGCGCTTCTGCGCGCCTTTCGTCAAACAAGCGCTCTGCGGCCCATTTCATCGCCGGGTCTTGATACACCGCCGCGCCCCATTCCAGGCAGGCCATCCACTCCCACGAGGAATGCATCAACCAATGGCTGTCGCCGTAATCGGGTGGGATCCCCAGGGGGCTGAGAAGCTGGGTAAAGGCTTTGAGCATCATTCTTGGCGGCAGCATATCGATGAGTTCGGCATTTTTCCCGCGCGCCTCAGCATACAAAATCAAAGCCCGCAGCCAATGGGTCTGGTAGAGCATGGTGTCCTCAATGCTCCAGCGCCCCCAGCTCTCTTCGGCCAACTCATCAGCCATATCCGCCCATCGTTTGGCCTCGGGGTGCCGTGGAAAGGCTGCCGAGGCAGCCGCCAGCCCGGCGGCGCGCAGCATCGCCCGATTATGCCCGCCCCATTCAGGGAAGCGCCAGATGGGCCGCAGGCTGTCCGCTAAAAGATCGAGCAAGGCCTGGTTTTCACTCTCGCTGAGCGCCGGGGCTAAAGCTTGCAGCGCCGGAACAAACAACACCGGATAGAAAACGCTCTCCAGGGGAGGAATCCCCTCGGCGTATTCTGGTCGTATACTTTCTGCGCCCAAAGGCAGGTGTTCTCGCCATTCCTGATAAAAAAACAGCGCCTGTTTCCCCTCTTCGGCAAAATGTGCTTCACCGCTGCGTGCATAAAGGAAAGCGCATGTGGCGCCGAAATCCAGCATAAAGCGCGGCGGGTAATAGCCGAACAAAGCAGTCGCCGTACGAATGCTTTCCAGGCCTTGCATGCGTTCCTCGAGAACCCGGCTTTTATCCTGTGTGTATGCCTGTTCCAGAATTTGCTCATACACCTTTCGTTCAGGCATTTTTCCTCCGATAAGGTCAAGGCGCTTCAAGTTTGCCAAACTGGCGATGACCGGACAGAAAAGACTTCCCGGCGAAAGACCGCAGGCGCCCGGCGGGAATATTCTATGATTAACGATGAAATAAGTATAAGATTTGTTGGAATGAAAGGCAAATGCCCAGTTGTTTTCGCTGAGGCGGCACAACAATCCGAGGCAATTTTCTTTGGAGAGGGCTGCCCCTTACAAGCCCTCTCAAGCAATTCGGATCGAACAAAGGCATAGGAAATATGTATCACAAAGACGGAATAATTAATGGATGGGGTGGACATTCCTGCCACCCCATGGGGATAACCGCATCCCTTTCACCCCTCTCTTTCAGGACATCCGTCATATTGCATAAATCTCAAAAAATAGATAAAATTATTTTGATTATTACCACTTTATTACCATCGATAGATTTTGTTTCTGGGGGATAAATAAATCATTCGTCGGTCTCTATTTAAATAATCATGGGAACTATGAGCCCCTGCCCCGACACACGATGATTCAATCAAATTACGAAAGATATATTCTGGTATGCCTGTGCAAAAGAAAAATAATAAGATTTTGAAGTCTCTCGAAATAGGAGAGGCCAATGCAACCATTGCGAATATCTTTGCCTTAACTTCCGACTATTTTTGTTTGATCAGCGATCAAGGGAAGATCCTATCCATTTCGCAAAGCCTGGTGGAAAAACTCAGCATTCGCTCTTCGCCAGAACTCATCGGGAGTGATATCGCCAATATTCTGATGGTGTATGGCCACCATGGAGAAGAACAATCCATTCAAAGTATTTTTGAAGGGGACCAGACAACCTATGACTGCCTGCTTAAAGGCAGCAGTCCGATCTCAGCGACCTTGAATGTTGCCCGCATAGAAAATGGTTCCAATGGCGAAATAACGAAAGTGCTTCTCAAAATCGTAGAAATTGGCTCTTCAAAAGTTGAAAAGAGTGCAGACGAAAAATCCCGCCTGGTTACCAGAGCCCTCCAGAAAACCGCAACGGCCATCTATGCGAAGTTGAAACTCAGTGAACTGTTGGATGAGATATTGGCCCAGATTGGCCGCGTGATTTCATTTGACACCGCCAGCATATCCTTGCTTGAAAATGAGGATTTCCGGATTGTTGCATCCAGGGGATTTCACAACCCCCTGGATATAGTGGGTATCAAGTTCCCCAAAATGATTTCACCCGAACTGAAATCGCCTAATTTTCAATCCATCGAAACGCGACAATCCTTCCGGTTAAATAACATACCGGTAGAATATCCTGAATTTGTGCATCCACCGGATGGGACGATACTGTCCTGGCTAGTGATTCCTCTGCTAACCAAAGACAGCGGCATAGGAACACTCAATTTAGACAGTTTCACTCAAAACCACTTTACCAGCGATGACCAGCGCATCGGGGAATTATTTGCAGCCCAGGTCTCGATAGCCATAGAAAATGCGGTTTTATACAAACAGCTGGAGCATAATGCCACCTATGATGAGTTGACAGGCGCCTACAATCGGCGGCATTTTCTGATGCTGGCCGAGATGGAGTTGGCGTTCTTTAACCCGGAAGATTATCCAATCTCGTTTATCATGGTTGATTTGGACAATTTTAAAACCCTCAATCATTCCTTTGGGCATTCAATGGGGGACCTGATATTATCTTCAACGGCAAAAGTTTGTCGGCAGCACATGCGCCACGACGACAGTATCGGGAGATACGGTGGAGATGAGTTTCTTTTTCTCTTACCCAACACATCGATTTCAGACGCAATTATTGCCGCCCATAGGCTGAGTGAAGCCATCGTTGGCCAGGATTTTTCTGCTGCCGGGCTCAAAATCAGCGTAACGGCGAGCCTGGGCGTTTCTACCTTCCTGGCCAACGACACGATTGCCTCGGCGATAGAACGCGCCGACAAAGCCTTATATTTGGCTAAACAATCCGGTCGCAATCAGGTAGTGGCTATGCCTTCATGAGTGGAATTTAGACATCCACCACTTATACGAATGCAATCATGGCTTTCTTTGGGCGTTATGATGAGGTTTGGGGAACACAGGCATCCTAGATTGTTACCCCCAACTCGGGAGGAACCTCAGATATGGTGAAGTTGAGGTGCGCAGTAGACTGTGATTTGTGGTGAAGAGCCATCTCATCTCGGCGGTGATGGAGATAAAGCCGAACAGTAAATAGGTCACCGGCGGCGACCTCCAAGCAGTCTCAACAGATTGACCATTGAAGCAGAGCGTCCACTATATACGAAAGTGCTCTGGCCGTTTGGCCAGAGCACTTTCGTAATCGATTTGACCCGGAAAATTAATTGACGACCGGCAGCTCAGCAGCCATCCAGGCGCCGAGACCGCCGCCCAGGTTGACCACGTTGGTGTACCCGTTCATGCGCAGCGCCATCATCGCCAATGCCCCACGATGCCCGGATTTGCAGAAGACCACCACGGTAGCTGTCTTATCTTTGGGCAGTTCAGCCAGGCGAGCGAACAATTCATTGAGCGGGATGTTGACCGAACCCTCGATCGTGCCATCTTTGGTAAGCTCCGCCGCATTGCGCACATCCAGCACGAAAGGTTTTTCGGTTTCGGCCAGGGCCGCATTCAGATCCGCGGCTTTCATCGTGGCAAAGCCTTCCGGAATGGCGCTCATGAATGTATCCAACTGCTGCAAGCGGGTCTGATCCACCTGAGGCGCGGCGCCGGCGGTCGGAGCCGCGGGGGCGCCGGTTTCAACCGGCAGGTTTGCTTTCTTCCAAGCGCCCAGACCACCCCCCAGGTTAAGGACATTCTGGTAGCCCAGCATCCGCAGGGCCGCCATTGCCAGCGCGCCGCGGTGACCGGAGGCGCAGTAGACCACGATCGGCTGGTCCAGGGCGGGGAATTTATCCAGGTTCTTGAGCAGCTCCCGCACCGGGATATTGACCGCGCCGGAAATGAAACCGTCTTTTTCAACCTCGGCGGCTTCCCGTACGTCCAACAAGAAGGGCGCCTTTTCGACCAGCGCGGAGTTCAGGTCGGCCGGAGAAATGCTGTCGAAGTTGGCGGGGATGTTGGTGAGGAACTCGCCCCAGGCCGCATTCCAATCGACCCAGCCTTCCACGGCGAATTTCGCGGCTTTCCAGGCATTCAAGCCGCCGCCCAGGTTGACCGCGTTCTCGTAGCCCATCAGGCGCAGACCCATCAGGGCAATCGCGCCGCGGTGACCCGACGCGCAGTACACCACAACCGGGGTGTCTTTTGCCGGCAGTTTGTCGAGGTTGGCAAACAGTTCCTGGAAGGGGATATTCACCGCGCCTTCGATCCGGCCGGTCTCGTCATATTCCTTCGCGGTCCGTACATCCAGAACAAAGGGCTTGGATTCTACCAGGTCGGCGTTGAGTTTATCCGCTTTGACTGAGTAAAAGCCTTGCGGTTGGTTGGTCAAGAAACCATCCAACAGGCTGAACAACGCTTGATCCTTCAGCTCAAAAGCGTTGACGGCTTTGGCTGCCACGGGCGTGCCGGTCTCAACCGGCAGACCGGCCTTGATCCAGGCGCCGACCCCGCCGCCCAGATTGCGCACATTGCTGTAGCCCAACAGGCGCAGAGCAGAGAGCACAAAGCCGCCACGATGACCGGAAGCGCACATGACCACAATCGGCTGGTCCATGGCGGGCAGTTTATCCAGGTTTTTGAGCACATCCCGCACCGGGATATTGACCGCATCTTTGATGAAACCGTCTTTTTCAAGTTCCGAGGCTTCCCGCACATCCAGCATGAAGGGTGGGTTGTCCACCAGTTCTTCACTCAGTTTTGCCGCGGATACGGACCCGTAACCCTTGTCGGCAGGCATGCCGGCAATCAGTTCCGTCCAGAGCGACGCCACATCCGGCGCAACCTCAGGGATAGCGGTGGGTGGAACCAGCGTCGCGGTAGGCAGCGCAGCCGTGGTATTGGTTGGCGCGAGTACGACCTGGGTGGCCGGCGCAGCCGTTGCGCAGGCCGAAAGCATCAGGCTCAAAACAATGAGCAGTAAAACGGGAGTTGCAAGTCTTTTATTCATCTTCTCTCTTTTATCACAACAAGAATTTTATTGACCTGGGCGAGCAGCCGGCGGCTGAGAAACAATCACTGGCTGGTTGGCTTCCAATTCCTCTGGGGCCACCTTGTCGGCCGTCAGGAATAATTCGGGGTTGCCATGACAGTTACTGCAGGCCGAATTTTGAGGGGTTACCCGCTGGATATTGTGCGGGGTCGTATAGGTCCAGGTGGGCAGGTTATTGAAATTCGGCAGCAAATCGTCGCCATAAAAGGCGAAACTATCCGGCGAGACGGGCACGTGGCGCAAGGTAACGTAATCGTAGGGGCGTTCTGCGCTTTTCAACGGGTTCATCCCGATGAAGAAGGTGAGGTAATCCCCTTCGGTTTTATAAATCGGTTTTCCGCTCGTCTCGCTGACCGAAACGTGACAGCCATCACAGCTGGTATATTCCACCGAGTGGCACACCTGACAAGACAATTTATCTTGATGCAGCACGTGCTGCTGGATCGGATCGCCTTGCGCGCCCACTTGCGGATGGCAGTCGGTGCAGGCCGGAACCTGAACGCCTGCGTAGCGGTTAGCCAAATCGGCCTCTGTGGTGGTGTGCAAACTGGTACCGGTATGGCAGGCCGTACAGCTCATCCGGCCTTCGCGGAAGTGAACGTCGCCGGGGATGTCCTCGTGTTTTCCGAGGTAATCGGCGCCAATTCGGCTGCCGTGACAGGCGGTACAGGTGCGGGTCATCGGCGGCGTTTTTTCGAAGACATGCCCATTGAGCAAGCCCCCGCCCACCGAGGTCGGCTGGCTGATATGGCAATCGCCGCAAGTGGTATGGCAGGATGAGCAGTGGTTGTTAAATGCTTCCTCCAACTGCGGGTGGTTTTCCGGCACGGAACGGGCATCCAGGGCCGTCCAATACCCTGCCAGGCTGGTGTGCAGGCTGCTCGAGGCGTGCTGAGCCTGTTCGCTGTGACAGGCAGCGCATTTTTCAAAATCAGCGCTGGGGTTGGCGATCAACCCGGTGTGGGCAGTCTGTTTATCCGAGGACTGCGTGCCGGCGTGGCAGTCTGTGCAAGACTGGCTGCCATGAACGGTCGCCATGAAATCATCGCTTACTAAAACCTTTTCCCAAGGCTCCAACGGAGCCACATCGCCCCCTCAACCAGCCCCTTCTTGACTCTGCGACCTCTTCCACCACCTGGTCAGCCGTAGCGATCAGCTGGTCTTTATCGGTGTGGCAGGCAATACAGGCATCCACACTTGCCTCCGCAGTAGCGGTGTTCTCGACGGTTGAGGTGGGAGCCTGGGTAGGTGGGATGGCGGCGGTCGCCGTGGCCTGTTCGCGCGTTGCAGTGGGCACGGCCGTCGCGGGGCTGCAAGCCGCCAGCCCTGCTGCGAGCACCAATCCCAGCCAGCAGTAAATGAAACGTATCTTCATTCATCTCCTCGTCATATAAAAGATTAGTTACACGTTAAAAGCGCTACTATATTTTACGGTTCCGGCAGGAGTTGATAAGTGATATTCATCACAAACTCAGATTTGATTTAACTATCGATTACAATAAGAAAAAATTATGCATTCCTCGTAAATTAGATTGGAGCGCTTATGCTTGATCCCCACCAACTACGCATATTTTTGACCGCGGCCGAGACGCTCAATTTCTCGCGCGCAGCCGAGCGTTTACATATGTCGCAGCCCAGTGTCACCCAGCACATCCAATTGCTCGAATCACATTTCGACATTCCTCTCTTCATCCGCCAGGGAAGACGGCTGACGCTCAGTGAAACCGGGCAGGCATTGGTGCCCCTCGCCCGCCAGTTGGTGTCGCTGTCGATCCAAACCGACGAGATGATCAATGCGCTGCACGATCAAATCCATGGGAATTTGATCCTCGCCTGCAGCACGACCCCGGGAAAATATATCCTGCCGGTGCTGCTGGCAGATTTTATGCGTCTCTACCCACAGGTTCAGGCGCGTTGTGAGGTACATTCGCGGGATAAGGCCTTCGATTTATTGGAACAAGGCAAGGTGCATCTGGCGCTGACCAATTCATTGGTGGAGTTCGATCAAAATATTGAATTTCAAAAATTCATCACCGACCCGGTAGTCCTGATCGCACCACTCTCCCATCCCTGGGCTGCGCGGGGTGAAATTGAGATTGACGAATTGGCATCTGCGCGCTTTATCATGCGCGAAGATACTTCCGGCACCTACCGCGCCTTGCACAGCGGGCTGGCCAGGATGGGGATCAACGTCAACGATTTGCAGACCATTCTCACCGTGGGCAATTCCGAGGCGATTGCCATCTCGGTACAAAAGGAAGTGGGAGTAGGCTTCGTCTCACAAATGGTGGTGAACTACGTCGTGGACCAGAGAGTAGCCCAAATCCGGGTGCGCGGCCTGGAAATAAACCAGGATGTCTATTTGTGCCGCCACAGATTACAGCCCTTTGGAACCTTACAAAACGCTTTTTGGGATTTCGCCGGCAGCAATCATCAAGCCAAATTCCCCGCATAATTCTCGCCGTGCAGTTAATTACCCATTGAGTGGTTTTCACGCTTAGAGAATGAGCTATACAATTTAGAATAAGTTGGCTCGAGGGCGGCGACAGGAAGTTGCCGAACTACTCAAGGCATTGCTGGAAGAGCTCTCAAGTGGAACGGTAAATATCATAAGGGACAATGCCAAACACATAAACCGAATATCAAATAAATTGGTACGTATACTTTGATATTCGCCATTTTTGTACTATAATATTAGTACACCAGGTGCAATATTCATGATCATTCTGGCGGCTATCAGGTGAACCGACAGACATGGACGAATATATCAAGGAGCAGAACCTAGGGAAAATCGATGGTATCAACCGTTAACCACGAACATACCCCGGCAGAAGTGCTGGTGGGGCGGAAACTGCGCGAGCTGCGCAATGGCAAGGGTCTCTCGCTGCGCGCCCTTGCCGACCTCAGCGGGCTAAATGTCAACACGTTAAGCCTGGTAGAAAATGGCAAGTCGTCGCCATCCGTCAGCACCCTCCAGCAGTTGGCGCTGGCGTTAGACGTGCCCATTGCCACATTCTTTGAATCGGATCCATCCATAATGAAGGCGGTGTACACGCCCGTGGAGCAGCGCCCCACAGCCGCCTTTGGCTCTACCTTGATGCAAAACCTGGGCAAAGATCTGGCAGGCAGTGCGGTGCAACCCTTTGTAGTATCCCTGCAGTCTGGCATGGGCAGCGGAGACCAGGTGATCGTCCACACCGGGCACGAATTTGTCTATGTCTTGAGCGGGTCGATCCATTACCAGGTTGGGGAAGTGGAGTACCAATTGAAAGCCGGGGACAGCCTGGTTTTTGAAGCCCATCTCCCCCATCGTTGGGAAAATGACAGCGAAAGTACCGCCGAAATATTGCTAATCCTTTATCCGGCGGATAAAAGAGAAGAGCCGGGTGGCCGGCATTTCATCCTTAACCATTTGAAAAGAGAATTGACCATGAAAATCGCAGTAATAACTAATGACGGAAAATCCATCAGCCAGCATTTTGGCCGCGCCCCTTACTACCTGGTGCTGACCATTGAAGAGGGCCAGATTGTCAACCGCGAGATGCGCGCCAAGGCGGGGCACAACCAATTCAGCAGCCAGCCTCACGGCGAAGAACATCACGGCGACGGCCATGGATTAGATGCCGCCTCACACGATAGACACGTCGGCATGGCGGAAGCCATTGCAGACTGTAAAGCATTGTTATGCGGGGGGATGGGCGCGGGCGCCTATGAAAGCATGCGCCGCCTGAATATCCAGCCCATCGTCACCGAGATCCGGGATATCGACCAGGCTGCCCAGGCATTCATCGATGGCAAGCTAGTCGATCATACTGAACTGCTTCATTAATAATTGAGCAATCTACCGGGAGCGCGATCTATAAAAAATAATCCGGGGTTTTGAAATCCGTTTCATCCATGGGTCGGGTCAGTTTCAAGGAGGTGGATATGCCAGCTTTTATTCTCACACCTGCAGGGAATGGCGTGATGCGCTGCAGGCACAGCGCGCCCTTTACGCCCGAGGATGTCCAATCTCTGGCAAAATTCCTCGAGGATTATAAAGGCAAGCTCCTGATTGATCTCACCGGGACGACAGCCGAAGAATGCCTGCGGAATATTAAGCACTTCCGACCGATGATGCCCACCGCGGCAATATTCGGCGCGCCTATCGGGCAAGAGGTGTTAGAGCTTTCAAAGAGTTATTATGAAAAAGAGGTGCGCTTTTTTGAAAGCGAGAGCGAAGCCCTCACCTGGCTGTACCAGCAGTAGCCATAATCCTCAGCCCTGCAGTTTTCTTCCGGGTGGGGTTGAGCCCCTATCCACCCCACCCGGAATGATCCATCTTTGTAGAACCATTTCTTGATCTTCACCCCAGGAAAGGATGAATGCCCGTCCTTGCTGGGGATTGCTCCACCCTGTTCGACCCTACTACCCCCACCCCAGCCAAACCGAGGACAACCATGAAACTTTCTTTCCACGACTTGACCCGGGTCATTGACTTGCACAAAAAGTTTATCGCCGGTGAAAGTGACGGGCAAAAGGCCGATCTTGGTTATGCCGACTTATATGGATCCTTCCTGGCGTTTGTCAACCTGGCAGGCGCAAATTTAGAGGGCGTGATCTTGAAACGGGCGGTCCTATCCAACGCCAACCTGGCGGGCGCCTGCCTGCTTGGCGCCAGCTTGAAGCGCGCAATCCTTGTAGAAACCAACCTTAGCGCTGCTTGTTTGCAAAACGCCTGCTTGAAAGGCGCGAACCTGGAGCACGCCGACTTAAGACATGCCAATTTAATGGATGCCGACTTGCAAGACGCCGATTTGGCCGGGGCGATTTATGATCCCCAAACCGTCTGGCCGGTCAATTTTGAGCCCATTCCAGCGGGGGCCATTCTGTACGAGGATCAGGTCGTACCTTCCTGAGCAACTTGAAACTCTCAACATGCGCACTCGAGCTCGATCCATCCGGTTTGGTTAGAATTTAACTTTTTTGGTTAATTTAGTGTTATTTTAATAGGTAGGAGAATGCCTTATCGGTCATCATCAAAAGCAGGCAAAGACAGCGCAACCACTTCCGCTCTACAGTTTTTTTCGGGAGATCATTCCGTTTAACGTTGAATTTGCCGATGGCCGGCTGGCCGGCGGCAAAAGCAAAGGGGTCTGAGATGTCAGCACAATCGATATTCGAAATACAAGCAAAACTTTGCCAGAGTATGTCCAGCACCACACGAATCGAAATCGTCCATTTTTTACGGGAAGGACCTCAACGGGTGAGTGAAATCGCCCGCATCACCGGGCACCCACAGGCCACTATCTCAAGGCACCTGGGGGTTTTGCGCAATGGCGGCATCGTCGTCTCGCAGCGTCAAGGCCAGGACGTGATCTATCAAATCGCTAACCCGAAAATTGCCAACATTTGCGATTTAATGCGTGAAGTATTGCTTGAAGAGGTATCCCGCCGATCCTTATTGGTGGAGGCGAGCCAGGATCCGTCAGAAGAGTGACCTGGAGCCCAACGACCTCGCCACCTTGCCGTCTGTAAGCTCGTTTTACGGCCAAATAACGAATGGAATATAGAGGATAGATGACCACCCATCACTTTGAACCCTCAATCTTTTATCCTTCTTTCGGTTCCCACCCGCCCGCGCTTCACATTTCCGGCGGTGACACGGTGGTAACCAAAACCATCGATGCCTGGGGAACCAACGCCCATGGAGAGCAAGTTGCGGAGCGACCCAACCCACAGACCGGTCCGTTTTATGTCGAGAACGCGGAACCGGGCGACACCCTGCAAGTCCGCCTGGACTATCTCTATCCGGATCGAGAAGTGGGATTCTCCAATTCGATCCTGGCGATGCATGTTGTCGACCCCACCTTTGTGTTCTCCCTCTCAAAACCAAAGCCGGTGGATTGGCGTATCCGCACCCAAGACAACACCGCCGCGTTGATCACACCTATCGCCGGTATAACTAATATCTCCCTGCCCTTGAGCCCCATGCTGGGTTGTATCGGGGTAGCGCCCGAGGGCGGCCAGGCCATTTCCAGCGCCACCTCCGGCCCCTATGGCGGCAACATGGATTACCGCGGCTGCACGGCCGGAACCACGTTGTTCTTCCCAGTGTTCGTCCCCGGTGCGCTGCTTCACCTCGGCGATGGTCACGCGGTACAGGGCGATGGCGAAATCGTCGGCACGGGTATCGAGATCTCTTTTGACGTGCGCTTCAGCGTGGACCTGATCAAGGGGAAGAAAATCAATTGGCCGCGGGGTGAAAATGACGATTTCATATTCACCCTGGGCAACGCTCGCCCGCTCGATCAGGCTCTGCAACACGCCACCACCGAGATGATGATCTGGCTACGAGAGGATTATGGTCTGGATGCCTATGCTGCCAGCACGCTGTTAGGCATGTGCGTGGAGTATGACCTGGGCAACGTCTTTGATCCGGCCTACACTATGGTGTGCAAACTCGCCAAGCGGTGGCTCCGCCCGGGTTAGGTTGTTCCCGTCCCTTTTGAGGGTTTCTCAGGGATCAAAAGCACCTCGGTGAAATCCGCTCCGGTAGACCGAGATCGAGCCTTTCTTCCCAGCTTATGAACCTGCCTGGATATCCTGGCTGGCATATTGGGATAATTCATGTAAAATTATTCCCATATAACTTAATCCTGATTATAGCGAGGAACGCATGGCAATCTTCATCAAGCTGTTGGCAGGGCTGGTAGCGGTCGAGCACCTCTATTTCTTAACCTTGGAAATGTTCCTTTGGACCAAGCCGGGCACCCGCAAAAGTTTTGGCACGAGCGCCGAATTTGCCCAGGCATCCCGCACCCTGGCCGCCAACCAGGGTCTGTATAACGGTTTCCTCGCCGCAGGGATTATCTGGGGGCTGTTTTATCCCACCGCGGCTGTCGCGAACCAGATCCTCACCTTTTTCCTGGGCTGTGTCATCATCGCCGGAATTTACGGCGGGCTGACGGTCAAACGATCCATTCTTTGGATCCAGGGCTTGCCCGCCCTCATCGCTCTGGTCGCCCTGCTCATCACCCAATAAACGCTGCTCAATCGAATCAAATGGGTTGGGATAGCGCGAGCATTTGCCCTTGAGTACAAATCTAAAGGAAGTCCAATCCATCCACAAGGCAGTAAAGCAATTTGTTGGCAATAAAGAAATCAACTTTGATTTACTTAGCAACAACAATGGGCAGTTCATAATCCACCAAAGCCAGTCCATCCAATAAAAGGATCTACGATCCTACGATAAAACTATCTTTATGGCAGCTAGAGCGGCATGATAGCCGCACATGCCGTGCACACACCGCCTGTTGGGGTGGATAAGGAACAGATAAAAATATCCCGGGCGGGGTAATATAGGGAGAGAGTTGCACGGTAGGACGGGCATAAAGCTGAAGAAGGTCCTGCAAACCGCCATTAATATCTCCGCCAATGGTATTGGGGTTATCCAGCGTTTGCCCGTCAACCCAGCTGCCACACCAACGTTCGTTCATCATCCTGTGAACAAAAAAAACATTTATGCAATCATTGAAAGTTGATCAGTCTGAGAAATCACCACATTTCAAAGCAAATATAGTTAGAATATATTAAATAACTCCAAGATCGTTACATGATCTTCGTGGCTGAGACATAGACACCAGAACAGGAGGGAATCGATGGAAACGGCACCTTTATTGACACCAATCAGCATTCTTATGACTGCTCTATTTTTTCTCGTTCTGGTTGTGATCATTATCCTTTTGGCCCGTGTCATTCGGGCAACGGTTACTCCGCAGCAGCGTGAAATGCAGCGGAAACTGGGTGAAATTGTTGAGCTCCAGAAGGAAAACAATCGTTTATTAACTTTGTTGGTGGAAGAAAAAAACCTCTAATTCGAATTGATCACCAGCTTTTGCATTCTTGGGGGTGTTTTTATTTTTTTTTTAGTCTCTTTGTACGACCGGCAATCCCACTTATAGTTTTACCCATACAGTTCTATGCCGCTTTGTGAAATCGCTATCGCTTGCCTTAGCTGATTATCAGACCTTCAATTGCCATGCCAGTTCCCAGTTTCTACCCACGTGAACGGAAGCCACTATAATTCAATTAAATGGGAGAGGAGAATATATGGAAGATCATCAGCATTCCTTCCTATCGGCGATATTCGTGGTGGGATTGTTGTTGGCAGGCTGCGGACCAGTTAATGCTCAAATTGAGCCCTCTGCATCGCCCCACCCAGAGCTTTCTCGGTCAGCGTCCATTCCTACACAATCACCCTCCACGCTCGTTCCCACAAGCTCCATCAGCCTGCCAACAGCCACAGATATCCAGCTTGAACCGATCCTGGCAGTGTCAGAGCTGCCCCCCTTCTCTATTCTTTATGCCGCACAAGGCGAAGATAGTCAAAGATTGCGCCAGGTTGTTTTTGAACTGAAAACCGGTCTGCCGGTTGGCCCTGCAAAAGTGATGCTATATCGCCAGAAACAAAGTCAAACATCGCTAACGGCCGAGAAAGCCGCCGTGGTTGCCGCTAAATTAGGTATAAAAGGCAGCATCGATAGCTATTCTGGAGAAGGGGGTGATACCGTTTATACGCTTACGGATGGGAAAGGTGAAATATTTGTTTTTTCGGATGTCCCTTTAGAATTTTCATACAGCTCGGATGACGTGCCTGTTTCGGGGGACCCGGAAAAATTATATTCCTTTGATGAACGCGTTCAATCCGTCGTGAATTTTCTCGAAACGCACCATTTATTGGATTTCAAATACCGGGTCGAACCTAACGGCAACCTCAATTGGTCGGATTTCTCCGTCGCTGTCGAGCCCTCACTGGACGGCTATTTCCTCTATGAAAATGATCCCCACGATCCCCGTATCTTTGTCGCCGTGGATGCGGAAAATAAAGTTCACACCTTAATTTATCGTACCCTGGCGTTCGAACCCGTCCACGAAGTGAAAGTTCGTCCGGTAAATGAAGTGTGGGCAGATTTTCAAGCTGGGAGATTGAGTGATCGTTCCTATTTGCGTTGGGTGAACCAGACCGGTGATCCTTCGAAAACGACTGAGGCGATCAATTCATCCACCCTGGCAGCGGTCGAGAAAGTTGAGTTAGTTTATTTCGCACTCGATATGCGCGGCATGTCGGCGCGGGCAATCCCTCAAGATGATCCTACGCGGGTGGCAATACCGATCTGGCGGTTTGCCTGCCGCCTGAGGGACGGGCGCACATTCGATGTTTTGTTACAAGCCGTGCAGCCGTAGGCCCTTGATTTCTATTACCAAAGGTCATCGAGCTGGCCACTCGAAAACGGCAACAATACTGACGCTTTATGGATCCGCCGCACCGCATCTCCACACAGAAAAATATATCCACATTTTGTATGTCCATGCGGGCCTTCTTTTTTCTTTTTAAAGTAAATTGGGAGATCGAGATGACATATCAACAGAGGATTACCATTTTTCTTTTCCTACTATTTGGTGTTGTATATCTAACTCTTGTTGGATGTTCCAGCGCTGCTTCTCAGACTGCTCCGGAATCCGTTATAACGACTCCTTTACCGAAAGAAGCCGGCCCCACACAGACCGAGGCTGTTGTCACGCCAACACCAACTTCCACATTGGCTCAGCCAGGCTCTACTGCTACAGCCGCAGCCACAATCACCCCTGCGCCAATGACGGTCGTCAAAGAGGAAAATGGTTGGGTTACCTATCGGAATGAGGCGATTGGATACGAAATCAGCGCGCCAAAGGCTTATGTGATCAAAGGCGCAACACTCAAAATTGGCGAATTTGGGAGCCATTTGTTAGGGCCAGCCGTCCCGGACGAGGAAATTCAAAACCTGATCTCCAGATATTATGGGGATAGCCTCTATGTATGGATCTGGGGAACCGATCCCTCTGGTCAGGACCAACCCTGGATAGGTATTTACGCTTATGACATCATCGTTGATGATTTGGGCGGAAATGTTAGCCCGGGTGGAATAGGAGACTACCAGCTAACTTTAAGGCAGGAAACCTTACAGATTGACTGGCAATCCTATCCGGTGACGTTTACAGTCGAGAACAGGGACAACCAGCCGGTTGGAGAACTCGCGGTATTATACCTGGAAAAGGACGGGGTCGAGTTTATGTTTGGGTATATTCAACCCAAGGATGACCCCGAAGCGTACCAGACCTACCTGAAGGAGGATTTGCCAGAAATCCGTACAATTATCGAAACGTTTAAAAAACTCCCCGAGAAAACATCCCTTGGCGACAATCCCTCTGTATATGCTAGCGGATTGAACGATGCTTCCCATCGAGCCATCGCTCAAGCGCTCTTCGAGCAATATCAGACGGCTTTTCAAGATGATCCTATTGACCCGCAAACGAAGTTGATAACCTACAAGATCGAAGAAGTTGAAATCCCAGTCAAGTGGCAGGCATGCGCAGAGTTAAAATAAAGCGGAATTCATTGCTACGATCACGTATTCAATCAAACCTGAACACTGGCCGCCCGAAAGATGGACTGACGATGGATACTTGACCTTTGACCAATGGATCAAGCGAAAAAGCGCCTCGCTTGCTGTTTTTCGCTCCGGCCAGAATTACACTATGAAGATATTGGATAAACCAATCTGTCCAGGTTTTTAAACCAGTTGTAATTGCATGGTCTGCATCCTTGGCTGAGTAGCTTCTCAGTTTCTGTCCATTACAGCCGTGTCTACGGCTTGGCGGTGACCGGTGATAAAGCGGTCGCGGGCTTGCGCGCCAGGGTCCAGAGGAGCAGGTCGGTGAGCAACATTAAACCGCCGAAAATAGCCATCAGCGGCGTGGACTGTGCAAAGCCCAGCCCATCAGGACCGACCAGACCAACGCTGAAATTCAACGAAAAGTGGACGATGATCATGGGGACCAGACTGTTGGGGACTTTACTGTAAAGCCAGGTCATAAAAAATGTCAGACCGATAAGCCCCAACGTGAAGGCGAGGATATACATCAGTAAGTCCATTCCGGCCATGCCGCTCATCATCCACAGAGGGAAGTGCCAGAAGTCCCAGGCCAGGGCCAGGATCAGGCTTCCCACCAAAGGGCCGAAGCGGTTCTGCAAGCGTGGAAGCGCAAACCCGCGCCAGCCTCCCTCCTCGCCAGTGGCCCCGGTGAACAGGCTCATCACGATCAAGTTGATCCAAAATCCCACCAGCAGCCCGTTCGGATTACCGGGGGCTGTTCCCCCGGCCAGGTTGTAGAGTCCCGCCGCCGCAAACATCAGCGGGACAGGTGCCAGCGCGGTGAGAAACCAGCGCGCTGGAATGTGTACGTTGCCATACTGCTCCAGCAGCTTACGGTTACCCTTGCGGCCAATTGTCAGGCCAATCACGGTTACCGCGGCAAGGTTGGGCATCCAGGAGCCGATAATGTTAAAACACGAAAAGAGCCAGCCGGGTAGGGTGGTGGGAGAGAGCCCGAGCAGGGCGAGGATGAGCAATACCAGGATCAGGAAACCCCAGAAGAATGCATAGGTCAGCCCAAAGTACATCAGCAGCGGCCGGCGGGTAAAAATGTTGTTCGAAACCTTAGCAGGTGGGTTCATCGTTTTTCCTATGTGTGATTGTATGGGTGAACTCGGTTTAAAAAGACACTATTTATACGTACGATTTGCTCGATTTGTTGCAGTTTCCAGCAGTGTGTTTCCTAAGAGAGGTGCGCCCCCATCTGTCTCGATCGAACGCCCGGTGACGGGAGAGGTATAATCACCTGGCTGGTGATATTGCGATATATTTCTGAAATTCAGGAAATCTGGGATACACATCCGCCGCCTGATCGGATGTCAGGCAATAGGCGATTATAAGTGGAACGCCTCACCCCACCAGAACAGCCATCCTGTGCATATCCAAATATGCATAACCGCCATACCCAAGGCCATCCCAACCAGTATATTTCGGGACTGAAGAACCGGCAATTATGGGTCGAAAGAGTTTAAATCGTGTGAGTTTCTTAGAACACAACCCGACAAGCGCAAGTAACCTACATCATTGTAAAACCAGATCGAGAATATAGGCTCGTATTTCTATCGTGGTTTCAGGAGAGGACCGTGGATGTTCACAACAATCCGTCTTACCAAGAACATTGATCCCGAGTTTCATTCCTCCGTTAATGAGTTGTTTTTATCTACCTCCCGAACATTGATCTATGCTTTTGGCTTAATCTACCTGGGCTTTATCATGTCTGCGGCCATTTGGCCCGAGGAAATTGCTACCAATGCCTGGATTATTGTCCCAGCCAGCATACTTTTTTTGGGGTTAGCCCTTTGGCTGTTGCCACACTTGTATCTGGCAGCCCATATCTTTCTCCAAATTGGGCTGGCCGGTTCAGTCACCCTGGCGGTATACCTCTTCCAAAAACCTGAAATTTCTATTCTATACGCACTGCTCCCTCTTATTTCGGTCGTCTGCCTGGGCTGGAGAGCGGGCACGATCATGCAAATCGTCGTCTGGTGTATGGTTTTCTGGATAAACACCAGCCTGCTCAACCAGCCGCCCTCGATTAACCCTCAGCCTAATTGTGGTCATATCCGGACTGATCAGTGGCATCCTGGGTTGGGCTTCGATGCGGGCAGTCCTGACGGTTACCGAGTGGTCGTTATACAGCTTTCAGCAGGCGCAAAAGAATTTGGCCGACGCACGGGACCATCAGGCAAAACTGGCCCAGGTGGTGAAAGAATTGGATTCGGCCAACATCCGCCTGGACCGGCTCAACCACACCCTCGTCCTTGCGCGGGCGGAGGCGGAAGAAGCCAAGGACGCCCGCAACCGGTTCGCCCTGGCCATTAGCCACGAACTGCGCACGCCATTGAACTTCATCATTAGTTTTAGTGAAATTATGGTCAACACGCCGACCACCTATGCCTCTTTGGCTCGCTGGCCGCGCGGTCTGTATAACGACATCCAGGAGATTTATCGCAGCAGCAAACACCTGATGCGGCTGGTCAACGATGTGCTGGATCTGGGCCAGATCGAAAATTTGCGCATGAACCTGATCAAAGAATGGATCAGCCTGTCTCAAGTGGTTAGCGAAGTCATTGGCATGGTGCATCGCTCGTTTGAATTGAAAAAGATCGACCTCCAATCCGATATCGAACCTGATTTACCCTTGGTGTATATTGATCGGACCCGCATCCGTCAGGTTTTACTAAATCTTGTCAATAACAGCCTGCAATTCACCGACACGGGTTCTGTAATTATCCGATTACAACACCATGAAAAAGATACCTTGATGATCACGGTGGAAGATACCGGCGCCGGGGTAGCCCAGGAGGATATCCCCCGCATTTTTGAGGATTTTCAGCAAGCCAGCCAGGATAGCTGGCGGCGGCGGGAAGGATCTGGCCTGGGTATCCCGATCAGCAAGCGGCTGATCGAATTACATGGTGGTCAAATGTGGGCGGAAAGCAAATTGGGGCTGGGTACCCGCTTCTTTTTCACCATTCCTGTGGCCGTCTTCAACCATCCTGCCGGCATGGTCGACAAGGACCGCGAGGAGAAGTATTGGATGATGATGAAAGAGAGGGCCGAAAAAGGGAAGAACATACTGGTCGTGTCTTCAGATCCAGCTGCAGGAGAGATCATTACGCCCTACGTCGATCATTTCATGCTATCGACGGTCTCGCCCAAAGACGATATCTGCTCACTCGCCAAAATTCTAATCCCCTCGGCAATTTTTGTGGATCAATTGGTGGCGCATGGGGAAGACATGGTGGCTCGAATTAAACCGCCTTCCCTACGATCTTCCAGTCATCAGCTTTAATTTTCCTGGCAACCCGCACCATCCACTCGACTTACCCGATTATGTCCGTTACTATTTGGTGAAGCCTTTTTCTAACCAGGTTTTGGTGGACGCAATCCTCTCCCTGGGAAGCCAGGTTCGTCGGCTTCTGGTCGTGGATGATGATCCGGCGATGGTCATGCTGGTCACCCGCGCCCTTCACAGCCGGATGAACCAACACAATGTGGAAAATTACGAGGTGGAATCCTCCTCAACAGGGTTTGAAGCATTGAGGCATATTCGCGAGAAGAAACCGGATGCCATTCTTCTGGACGTATCGTTACCCGATATGAGTGGGCTGGATATCCTGGCCGAGGTGGAGCATCTTAATCTACCGGTGATTTTTATCACCGCCCATGAATGGCCGCAGGTTTTTCCTGAAAGCGAGTACGAAGCGTTGCGCATCCAAATGCGACGCCCATTAAATCGGTATGAGCTTCCCGTCGTATTGAAGAGCCTTTTGGAGGTCATCCATCCTGATTATCCATCAGATGTAAACGGCTTAGCTCCTTGAGCAGATCCTCACGGATGATGGGTTTCTTAACGAACGCGTCGGCGCCCAATATTTGGGCCAGGTCCGGCTGTTCCCACACAGAGCAGACGATCACGGGGATCTGATGGGTCTCGGGGTCGGATTTCAAATTTTGGAGTATTTCCCATCCGTCCATTCCCGGCATCATCACATCCAACAACACAGCTTTGGGGTGGAGCGACTGGGCCAGGGAAAGAACCTCGGTCGGGTCGCTAACCCCAACCGTCTGGATATTGGTCTGGCTCAAAAACAACTCGATAATGCGGATGGCCGGTTCGTGATCATCCACCACCAGGATTTTCGACCGGTTTGCCATGGGGAGTTCGATGGCAAACGCAGCCTGGATCGAGGTTCCCATACCAGCCGGCGCATCGGCCGAGTTCGAGCTGCTCTACGAGCAATCTGGCATTCAGGTGCTCGATCCAATAGGCGAATAATGGGTTCGAAAAGAGAATTTCCTCGCCTGGCATTCGCTTCGGATCTATCCAGGCCACAATTTCGAGCACGATGATGTTGGTATTCGGGTGCGCGGTGATGATGATCCTACCGCCTGCCCAACCCTGCAAAATCTGGTTGAACAGATATAGCAAGATCTGGCGCAGAATGATGCGGTCGCCCTCAATCATGGGCAGGTCAGCCGGAACCTGAATAGAGAGGTCACCCCCACGCGATTGCATTTGTTGCAGGATTAACCCGGCAGTTTCTTCAACAACGATGTCGAGGTGCAGGGGCTCCAAAGTAACCCGGAATTTATAAATTTCCGTTGGCCCTTCCTCAACGCTATCAAGATGGGCGCTTTCGCTTGCAAGCTGGTTGGCGCTGTCTGCATGCTGCCCTTCCAATTCTTTGCCAGAACCCAGGCGATCCCACAGCACCTCCTCCAAAGTATTTACAGCCCGATTATGCATGCGGCGTTCCTGGCGTTCACCTAAAGCCAGGTTCTTTTGCATTTCGGCGGTGCTTAGCCCTTTGATATATCGCCCGGCGAGAATGTTGTAATATCGCAGCCTGAGCGAGTTTACCGGTCCGCTTTCCTCGGATGGCTTGAGAGATTGGATGCCGTCCCAGATGAAACTCCGCAGGTTATCGGCTTTGTCGACGGCCGAATTGGCGCGAGGCACATATTCATTGAGGTCGTGCTTTTCAAGCACCTCATAATCTCGAATATTTGCCAGCACATCGCGTAACAAGGAAGAAAACCATTGGCGTTCCATTTCTTAAAATTCTATCACGTATCCAAGATGCCCATTGTGTCCTCGCGATGAGGGCCGGTAATCGACCGATAAGAGACCGCTTATCATATTGATTCTGCGTTTTGTATAACGGTATAATGACATCAAATACTCTGGTTTGCTCTTATTGAAATATCTATAGGTCTCACGTTGTAGCCCAGGGAAGCAGAAAGAAATTAGTGATAAGCCGCTGATTCCAAATGGGAAGCCGTTTCTATTTCTTCAGTCTCGATTACAAAGAAAGAAGGAGAGTTTATGTCCAAGCCAATCAATCGCCGTTCATTTTTACGTGCCACGGCCCTCAGCGCCGGCGCAATCCTCACATCCAGTGTTGTTGCCTGCGCGCCTCAAGCGGCTACCAGCGATAATCAGACCGTAGCGACAGCAGTGGCCCAGAGCGAAGAAAAAATACATCTGGTATATTCCCACTGGGGAAATGAGGACGAAAAAACCTCCACGAAGGCCACCCTTGACGCCTTTATGAAAGAAAACCCCAACATCGAAGTCGAGCAGATGTATATCCCGGAAGCCGGCGATCCTTACCTGCAAAAGATGTCGGCGATGGCCGCCAGTGGCACCCTGCCCGATGCGGCCCTTTTCCCGGATGGCAACACCCTCGACTGGGCGCTCAAAGACCAATTCCTCGATCTTTCTGAAATTTACACGGGTGAACACGAAAAAGTCGAAGCAATCACCTATCGCACTCCCGACGGCAAGATCGCGGGTGTGGCCGGCGCCCAGGAAATTGCCCTGATCTGGTACAACAAGGATATGTTGACCGAAGATGGCGTGGATTTCCCGCCTGCCAGCGCCGATAAAGCCTGGGATTGGAACGAATTCCTCGACATTTCCAAGAAGTTAACCGTGGACGTCAACGGCAAGAATGCCAACGACCCGGCCTTTGACCCCAACAACATCGATCGCTTTGGCTTCCAGATGGGCCTCTGGGATATGATGTATACTACCTTCATCCGCTCCAATGGGGGTGACTTCTTCTCTGAGGATTGGATGTCCCTCACCCTGGACCGCGCCGAGAACTACGAGGCGCTTCAGGCCATTGGGGATCTGATGAATGTGCATCACGTCAAACCCGCCTTCAACGCCACGGGCGGTGTGGGCGCCTTGAGCACCAGCAACGCTTTGCTATCCAAGAAGATCGGTATGGTGATGGATGGCCAGTGGGTGTTGGAAACGATGAACAAGATGCGCAAGGAAGAGAATTTGAACTTTGGGATCGGCGTTCTTCCCTTCCTCGAAGTCACCGGTCACCGCCGCAGTGGGCGGACCGATCATTGCTTTCAGATCCTCAAAACATCCTGCCGAAGCCATGAAGCTGGTCTCCTTTATTATGGATCCGCACCAGACCCCCGACTATATCAAAGGCGGGCTGTGGATGCCCAATGAGAAACGTTGGTACACTCAACCGGACTTGCTGGCAGAATGGATCGATAACGAGAATCATCCAGCCGAGTATAAGACCGCGGTCGTTGAATACTCGAAGAACGTTACCCGTCCCATGCCCATTTATCGCATGCCCGGCTACAGCGCTCTGATGCAGATCGTCACCCCCGCGCTGGAATCGATCTGGCTTGGCAAGGCAAAACCGGAAGAAGCCATCCAGGGGATCTTAGCTCAGGCGAAAGATAATTTTGACAAGAATATCCTCCCCTTGATGAAGTAAAGCAGACCTTCGGCTTTCTGGGTAATATGGTGCGGCGCGGTGTCGAACGCGCCGCACCAATTCACTTTATTAAAGCCCACCCGTAGTTTCGTCCATCTTGAGATGAGTGATTTGCGGTTCTCCCCCGCAATATTATAGAAAGCAGGTGTCTCGCGAATGAAAGCATCTTCGACCCTCTTGACCCCACGATCGTCTTCGCAATTCCATTTTTTGAGCAGCCGCAAAAACCGTGAAGCGATCGCCGGGTATATATTCGCCGGGCCGGTCATTTTGGGTTTTTTGATCTGGGTGTTTTTCCCGATGGTCGCCACGCTGGGCATCAGCCTGACCAACTGGCCGATCATCGGAAAAGCCGAGTGGGTGGGGATATCCAATTACCTCAGTCTCTTCGACAACGATCCATTTTTCTTTCCGGCGGTCAAAGCTACCACCATCTTCGCTGTGGGCAGTGTCGTCCTGCGAGTCGTCTACACCTTTCTGGTCGCGCTGCTGCTCAACCAGGAAATCCGCGGCAAGGCGATCTTCCGCACCATTTACTACCTGCCCAGTATCGTCCCGGTCGTCGCATCCAGCATGATCTGGACCTGGGCGTACAGCGTGGATTTTGGTCTGTTCAATTCAATTTTGAAGGCGGTTGGCCTGCCCGCCTCACGCTGGATCAGCGATTCTGCCACGGTGCTCCCTTCGCTGATCTTGATGGATCTGTGGGCCTCCAGCAGCACGATCATCATTTTCCTGGCCGGCCTGCAAGGGGTTCCGCGTGAATTGAAAGAAGCCGTGGAAGTAGACGGCGGAAACTGGTGGCACAAATTCTGGACGGTCACCGTCCCGCATATGACCCCCTACATCCTCTTCAACACCGTCCTCGGCATCATTGGCGCGTTTCAAACCTTCACCCAGTCCTTTATTATGACCGGCGGTGGCCCCGAAAAGGCCAGCCTGTTCCTTTCGTTGGTCATTTACCGCAAAGCCTTTTCCGATGGCCAGATGGGCATGGCCTGTTCCATTGCCTGGATCCTGTTCATGATCATCGCGGTCATCACATTTGTGGTGTTCAAAACCTCGGGGACATGGGTTTTCTACTACGGAGACACGAAATGATCCGCAGAAAAACGCTCGAAATGATTCCAATCATAGCCATCCTGGTGTCAGGCGCAGCCCTGGCCTTTATTCCCTTATTCTGGCTCGTGCGCAGTTCATTCATGAGCCTCGGTGAACTCTATATCTACCCGCCGCTTTTCTGGTCGCACGTCATGCGCTGGAAGAATTATCTCGACGCCGTCGAAGTGGTCAACTTTCCCCTCTACTTCCGTAACACAATGACCATCATGGTGCCGGTTATGGTTGGAACGGTGCTGACCAGCAGCATGAGCGCGTATGCCTTCGCTCGCTTAAACTTCCCGCTCAAGCGTTTTTGGTTCGCAATGATCATCAGCAGCATGATGCTGCCTTATGCCGTGACCATGCTGCCCACCTTTTTAATGTGGAGTAAGATTGGCGGGGTCAACACCTTCCTCCCCCTGACCGTCCCGGTTTGGTTTGGCGGCGGCGCTTTCAACGTCTTCATGCTGCGCCAATTCTTCCTGACCATCCCCAACGAGATCGAAGATGCAGCCGTCATCGATGGCGCGGGGTTCTTCGATATCTACTTCCGCATCATGCTGCCGCTCGTGCGCCCAGCCCTCATCGTGGTGGCGTTATTCACTTTTATGGGGGTATGGAACGATTTTCTGAACCCATTGATCTACCTGAATACGGAAAAACTTTATACTTTAGCGCTAGGCCTGCTCCAGTTCCGTGGCACCTACAGCTCGAACTGGCACTTGTTGATGGCGGGGTCGACCATCGTGGTCATCCCCCCGATTATTGTTTTCTTGTTTGGCCAAAAATACTTTATTGAGGGCGTCACCCTCAGCGGCATGAAACTCTAATCCACAAGAAAAAATCCCGAGGTACCCGTTGAAAGCCAATCATGTTTCCCATCCACGCTTACAGCCAGTGACCGTGCGCAGCGTCACCGTGAACGATGATTTCTGGACACCCAAACTGAAGATCCTCCGTTCGGTTACGGTGAACGATGTATTTAACAAATTTGAGCAGGACGGCGCATTCGCCAACTTCGACCGGGTCGCTCAGGGGCTGAAAGGAGGCCACCGCGGATCGCCCTGGTTTGACGGGCTGATCTTCGAAACGATACGGGCGGTCTCAGATTTTCTGGTATCCGAATACGATCCTCAACTAGACGCCCGCCTGGATGCCTATATCGTACGGATCGCGGCTGCCCAGGCCGTCGATCCAGACGGCTACCTCAACACCTTTGTCTCCCTGATGCGCCCGGAGCAGCGCTGGGGCGCGCAGGGCAGTGACCAGTTGTGGACCCACGAAGAATATGACGCCGGCTGCCTGGTGGAAGCGGGTGTTCACCATTACCAGGCCACCGGCAAAACCAACCTGCTTTCATTGGCGGTTCGCTTCGCCGTTTATATGTGCGTATACATCGGCCCGCCCCCCAAACACAATGTAGTTCCTTCCCACTCCCTGCCCGAAGAAGCCCTGATCAAGCTGTACCGCCTGCTGCGAGATGAACCCGGCCTGGCTGAAAAGGTGGCGTTCCGGGGCGATGCGGTGCAATTCCTCGACCTGGTGCGGTTCTGGATGGATAACCGCGGCAACCATGCCGGACGAGTCAGTTTCGCGGAATATGCCCAAGATCACTGCTGCGTGTATGACCAGCCCGAAGCGGTTGGCCATTCCGTACGCGGAACGCTGCTGTACACCGGCCTGGCGGCGATGGCAGCCGAAACGGGCGAGCCAAAATATTACCAGACTTCCCGGCGCCTGTGGGAAGATGTGGTTGAACGCAAAATGTTTATCACCGGCGGGGTTGGCCCGATCAAGGAATATGAAGGTTTCGGGTACGGCTACTACCTGCCGAACAACGGCTACATCGAGACCTGCGCTGCGGTCGGCCTGGGATTTTGGGCCAACCAGATGAACCAGGCCTTTGGCCGCGGCGAATACATGGATGTCTATGAGCGGGTGATGTACAACAACGTGCTGGCCGGCGTTTCGCTGCAAGGCAGCCGGTATTCGTACGAGAACCCCCTGCTAAATCACGGCAGCATGCATCGTTGGGAATGGCATCACTGCCCATGCTGCCCGCCCATGCTGCTAAAATTTTTTGCGGAGATGCCCGGGCTGATTTACGCGCAGGCGGACAACGATATTTATGTCAATCTGTATGTTGGCAGCAGCGGGATCGTATCTCTCCCCTCCGGTGAGGTTAATCTACGCCTCGACACGCGTTATCCCTGGGACGGGTCGGTCAAGATCAGCATACAGCAGGCAGCCCCGCAGGAATTTGGTTTGCACTTGCGCATCCCCGCCTGGTGCCAGGAGTATCACCTCAGGGTGAACGGCGTTGCCCAGGAAAACAGCCCATTCGAGGAGGGCTATGCGGGTCTGACCCGCCGCTGGGTGAAGGGCGATGTAGTCGAACTGGAATTGACGATGACCACCCAGCGCATGGTGGCGCATCCCTACTCGGGCGCGACCCGCGACCGGGTAGCCATCCAGCGTGGACCGGTGGTCTATTGTCTGGAAGGCATCGATAACCACGCGGTTCACGACCCAATCATACCCGCCCACCCAAAGTTCCAGGAAGCCTACCAGCCCGGTTTACTCGGCGGGGTGGTAACCATTGGCACGCTTGACGCCGGCGGAACCCCGCTTTCCGCAGTCCCATACTTCGTTTGGGATAATCGCCCGGCCCCCAACCCGGAACAGGATTGGTTGCTGGTCTGGTTGAAGCAAGAGGACTGGTACCACTGCCGCCTGCCGCTGGATGAAAATGACCGCCAGGCCTGGGAACACAAGCTGTATTTACCCCTGGCAGAGGATTAACGGCGGCTGCCGATGGTGTAGTTTGCTATGTCTGACCATATAGCCATGGCATGAGCGCGCAAAATGCCTTGACTGCTGGGGCTGCCCGATCAGTGGGCGGCCCCAGCGTGATTCTCTCCGGTTTAATCTTTTTCCCGCCCGGCGACGGCCGAAGGTGAGTTGTTTTCGACCCAGAATTAAAATGCACCCGCCTGCTCCCATCTATTGACGAAGCAGCCTGAACTATGAGAGAATTATTTATAACGGTATATACGCTTTCAGGCTCTATTTTTCACAGATTGGACAGAAGGATGCACCATGCTCACCTCCCGGTCAAGACTTAAAAAGAAGGTCACTATTCGAGATGTGGCGAAAGACGCGGGCGTGTCGCTTCGCACGGTCACCAATGTGATCAATAAGTGGCCCTATGTCACCGACCAAACTCGTGAGAAGGTACAACGTTCCATCGATGCCCTCGGCTACCGCCCAAGCCGGCTGGCTTCCAGCCTGGTCACTGGGCGGACGAATACCATTGGGGTCATGATCCCGGATATCACCAATCCATTCTTCGGCCAGGTCGTACGCGGCTGTGAAGACGTGCTCTACGCGGCAGATTACAGCATTTTCCTGTGCAACACCAGCGAGGATCCGAAAAAACAGAGCAGTTACCTGGATATTCTCGTGGACCGGGGCGTGGATGGCCTGTTAATTTTTGGCGCTCGATCAAGCCAGGACGAGCACGCAGGCGTGGTGCACGATGAAATCCCTGTGGTTGTGGAAGATTCGCCGGTGCAGAACCAGAATACCACCATGATTGAGATCGACAACATTGGCGGGGCACAAATGGCGGTAGCGCATCTCATCGCTCACGGTCATACGCGCATTGCCCACCTGGGCGGTCCCATCCAACGCCAGGCCGCGGACCACCGCCTCCTGGGTTATCGCCAGGCAATAGAGAGCGCCGGTATCCCCTATGATAAATCGCTGGTCATGCGCTGCTCTCCCAGCATCCGGGGTGGGCTGCAGTCTGCGCTGGAACTGCTCCCAGCCAAGAAACCCAGCGCGCTTTTCTGCTATAACGACTTGATGGCCATCGGAGCTATGGTAGCCTGCCGGCAACTGGGCCTGAAAATCCCCAAAGATTTGGCCATCATCGGCTTTGATGATATCGCGATTGCCTCCCTGATCGAACCCGCGCTGACCACCGTTCGCGTGCGCCAATACGAGATGGGGCGACTGGCAAGCGATCTGCTCCTCGAGCGCCTATCTGGCAAAGAGAATGTCCAAAATCAAGTCAAGTTTCCGGTGGAACTAATCGTGCGGAATTCCTGTGGAACCCGGCGATTGAGCGCCAGACAGCAAAACGAGATGTTAGAGCATTTGCTGCGCGCCGAATTGGTCGACCTGGGTGACTGCTCTGTGGATGAGTGAGCCAGATCCGGCGATATAGGGACTATTGCCTTCAAACATAATCCAGGTATATTCATCTTAATCAACGCGGAGATTTAATCCGCTTTGATTTCAAGCTATTGACAACCAGGCAGCAATCTGTCACAATGTGTATACCGGTATTTATACCGGTATACAAGCCATTAAGGAGAACAGGCGATGACAGACACGCTCTTGCCAGATGTCATGCAGGTGCCCCATTTTATCGGCGGGCGCAGGATTGGATCGATCAGCAAGCCGGTCCCCAGGCCAGGTGCGGGAGAGTTATTGATCCAGGTCAAGGCCAATGCGCTGTGCGGCTCCGAGCTGCCCCAATACAATAACGGTTCGACCACCACCCCCGGTCACGAAGCTGCCGGCGTGGTGGTCGCAGCCGGCCCCGAGACGCATACCCCGCTCGGCACGCCCGGGGTCATTTTCCTGATGGATTTCTGCGGCCAATGCCGCAACTGCCGCCTGGGACATACCAATCAGTGCTTGAACAAGCGCGCGGATATGGGCTTTACCCACGACGGCGGCTACGGGCAGTACGAATTGATTCACGAATCCATTTTCTTCCCGGTGCCCGCAGATCTACCCCTCACCGAAGCCACTATGCTGCTGGACGTGCTGGGTACCACTTCACATGCCTTCCGGCGAGCTCAACTCGTCCACACGGATGAAATCACCTCGGTGGTGGTCAGCGGCGCCGGACCGGTCGGGCTGGGCATGCTGGCCTCCGCGAAGATCATGCTGGGCATGGACGTCCCGGTGTTCGTCACGGATTTGTCCGCCTACCGGCTCGAACTGGCCCGCAGAATGGGCGGCATTCCGGTGTCCATCATCGATACCTCCCTCCCGGCTGTCCTCCAGGCCCACGGGTTCAAAAAGGTGGACGTGGCGATGGACACCTCTGGGAAAACCGCCGGCCGGCGCACGGCCCTGGACGCGCTCGATCAGCGCGGGGTACTGGTTTGCGTTGGTCACGGCGAGGGGCTCAACCTGACCATTTCACCGGACATGATCGCGCCGGAACGGGCCATTTTGGGCAGTGAATATTTCGACTACAGCGAACTGCACGGGTCCCTGGAGATGCTTCGCACGCATTTCGACTATCTCCAGCCAATTATTACCCATCGATATCCGGTTTCTGCCATTCATGAAGCCTTTGAGACCTTTTTCGCGGGAAGCACAGGAAAGGTGATCATCGAACAATGAGCCAACAACAGATCAAAGTTGCCCTGGTCGGCGCCGGTGAGTGGGGCCGGCAGCACGCCCGCGTGCTGGCCGCGGACCCCAGGGTGGATTTTTGCGCCATTTCCGGGCGCACCGCGGAAAAGACCCGCCGCCGGGCGGAAGAATACGGGGTGCGCTGGTACCTCGATTTGCAGGAAATGCTCGACCGGGAAAAGCCCGACCTGGTCAACCTGTCTCTGCCCAACGAAAACCATTTCGAGGCCACCATGCAGGTGATTCAGGCCGGCTATCCCCTTTTCGTAGAAAAACCCCTGGTCTTCGACCTGGGAGAAGCGGAGACCTTGCTGGCGGAGGCCGCTCAGCGCGGGCTATTCTTTGGGATCAACTTCAACCACCGTTATGCCCAACCGGTGCAGATGACCAAAGCGGCCATCGATGCGGGCAAACTGGGGGAGATCGTCTTTGCCACCTGGCGCTTCGGCGGCGAAGGGCCACGGACCCATCCCTATAACAACCTGATCGAAACTCAATGCCATGGCTTTGATATGCTCGAGCACCTGTGCGGGCCGATCGAGTCCGTGATGGCGCAAATGACCGATCAGACCGGCAAGGGTTTCACCACGATGGCGATTGCCCTGCGATTTGCCAGCGGAGCGGTGGGCAGCCTGGTGGGTTCGTATGATTCTTCCTACGCCTACCCGGGCACCCACGCGGTGGAGGTAAACGGGGTCAAAGCACACTGTGTCATCGAAGATACCGTGCGCAGTTTCACCTTCCAGCAGGCGGGCAACGAAACCCGCGAAGTCTGGCAGGCCGGGTATTTCAACGATCTCGACCGCGAATTCCACCGCACCTTTGACCGTCACTGGCAGGCGGTGGTGGACGCTTTCCTATCCGGCCAACAGCCGCCGATCCATGCCAGGGCCGGCCGGCGGGCGTTGAAACTTGCCTACGCCGTGATCCAATCATCCGAAACCGGGCAGCGGGCTTCGCTGACGCCCGACTGACGCCCATCCTCTGCAGACAACTATGCCCTCCCTGGCGCCCCTCATTCCGCCCGGCCCCCTCCCGCGAGCCATTTTATGGGACCTGGACGGCACCTTGATCGACACCGCCCCGCTGCACTGGCAGGCGTGGCGCGAGGTACTGCCCGCCGAGACCGCCGCCCGTTTGACCTGGGCAGCTTTTCTACCCACCTTTGGCCTGCGCAATGACACCCTTATCCCCATGTGGCTGGAATCCAACCCTTCCCCGTCAGAAATGCAGCGCATTTCGGAGGAAAAAGAAGCGCGCTACCGGGAACTCCTCGTCAGCGCCGCCATTCGCCTTGCCCCGGGTGCGGACAGATGGCTGGCCCGGCTGGCGGAGCTGGGTTGGCGCCAGGCGATTGCTACCATGACCCCGCGCAGAAACCTGGAAATCATCTTGCGCTCGCTGGATATCGGCAAATATCTGGACGCCTGTTTGAGCGCCGAGGATGCAGCCCACGGAAAGCCTGCGCCGGATATATTCCTTGCCGCCGCCCAACGGATCGGGGTGCCACCGGCACACTGCGTGGTGATCGAGGATTCACCTGCAGGGGTTGAAGCCGCCAAACGGGCCGGGATGCGGGTCATCGGCGTAGGGGCTGTCATTCCGGCGGGGTCGGCAGATGTGCAAGGTACATCAACTGACCGAATTGGACGAAAGCATCTTTGCCTGATAACCCAGGTGCCCAGCTTTATCCTGCCGGCATGCTCATGAAATTTGATTGACAATCCTGGCGGGTCATGCGATAATTTGTATACCGTTATACACAATAGGGATAAGACTCCCACTCCACCAGAAGTATGCAGACAGGCATTGTTTTCGACCTCAAGGAATTTGCAATCCACGATGGCCCAGGGATTCGGACCACCGTGTTCCTGAAAGGCTGCCCGCTTGCCTGCATGTGGTGCCACAACCCGGAGAGCCAATCGCGCCAACCGCAGATAATGCACAGCCCTTCCGGCTGCCGCACGGCCGGGGTGGAATATACCTCCGCGCGTCTCGCCGCCGTACTCAACCGCCATGCGCCCATTTTCCAAAAGAACGAGGGCGGGGTAACTTTTTCGGGCGGCGAGCCGCTGATGCAAGCAGAATTTGTTGCCGAGGTGATTGACCAGCTCGATCCCGTCCATATTCTGCTCGACACGTCCGGGTTCGCAAAAGAAAGCAGCCTGCGCCTGCTCATACCGCGAGTGAATATGTTTTATTACGATATAAAACTGGTAGATACCAGGGCGCACCGGGGCTATACCGGGGTGGACAATGATGTTATTCTGCGCAATTTACAGCTGGTCAACGAAAGCCGCGTACCCCTGGTAATCCGCGTTCCGTTGATCCCCGGCGTGACCGACACGGATTCCAACTTCCGCCAAATCGTCATGCTGGTAAAAGATATGCCCGCCCTGGTCAGTGTAGACTTGCTTCCCTACAACCGCCAGGCGGGCGCCAAATACGCGTCAGCGGGAATGAGCTTTCGGCCCACCTACGACGAGGCACAGCCGCCGCGTATCAATAAAATGATCTTTGAGGACGCAGGAATTGGGGTGAATGTAAAATGAATCAACGCCTGGAAGATATGAAAGTCAGCATCCGCGCCGGAGAGCACCATGCGCTGCGCAAGACAACCCCGGTGCAAATTGTCGAGGAGTGCAGCGCCGAGAACCTTTCCTGGATGCGCCGGTCAGCCCGGTTGACCGTGCGCCAATGCCAGGCCGAGACCCCGGTGATCGCAGCCGGCGAACAGATTGCATTTACCCGCACGCTGCCCGCGACGATACCCGCGCTGTATTCGTCCGAAGAATATGCCGGCATGACCGCCGGCCGCACGCTGCACGAGCTGGGTCCGATCAGCAATATTTGCGCCGATTGGGGCAAGGCGCTTTCGCGTGGCGTCCGGGGGTTGGTGCACACCGCCCAGGCCTCCCTGGAACGCTGGCAAAACTGGCCCAGGGTCAGCGACGCAGAACGGGCCGATGCGATCGAATTTCTGGAATGCTCTATTGAGATTCTGCAGGCGGTGCTGGATCTTTCCATGCGCTACGCCGCGCATGCGCGCTCCCAGGACCGCGCCGACCTGGCGGCAATCCTTGACCACGTCCCCGCCAACCCGCCCCGAACCTTTCACGAGGCGCTGCAATCGCTGCGGCTGCTGCATGCCGTAGCCTGGTTGAGCGGCCATTACCACGTGGGCCTGGGCCGCTTTGACCAGTATATGTGGCCCTATCTACAAGCCGATCTGGAATCCGAGCGGCTGAGCGAAACCGGCGCCTATGATCTTCTGGCGGAATTTTTCATTTCCCTCAACAAGGACAGCGACCTGTACCCTGGCGTGCAGCAGGGTGATAACGGCCAGACTATCACCTTGGGCGGCGTAGACAGAAACGGCAAGCAAAGCATCAACCGTTTGACTCGCCTGGTGTTGGAAGTTTCTCGTGACCTGGCGATGATCGACCCCAAGGTGAATCTGCGCATTACCGAGGAAACCGACCTGGATTTACTCTCTCTGGCTACCGAACTCACCCGTAAAGGGCTGGGATTTCCCCAATACTCGAACGACAACATTGTCATTCCGGGGCTGGTGGCGCATGGCTACCAGTTAGAAGATGCCCGATGCTATGCGGTAGCGGCCTGTTGGGAGTTCCTGATTCCCGGACACGGGATGGACATCGTCAATATTGGCGCGGTGTCCTTCCCGGCGGCTGTCGACGCCGCCATCCGCGCCGGCCTGATGGCAGGCGAGGATATGCAAGGCATCTACCACCGCGCAGAAATTGACATCGCCGAACAAGTAAACCATGTAACCAGCGCTTACGAGAATCTGCTGCTGCCTCCAGCCCCCTATTATTCCGCTTTGATGACGGATTGCCTGGAAACCGGGCAAGATATTTCGCGGGGTGCGCGTTATAACAATTTCGGCATCCATGGTGCCGGCGCAGCCAATGCGGCCGACGCCTTGGCCGCCGTACAGAAGTTGGTCCTCCAA
Source organism: uncultured Chloroflexia bacterium (assembly GCA_963752685.1). Lineage (GTDB taxonomy): Bacteria > Chloroflexota > Anaerolineae > Anaerolineales > Anaerolineaceae > Anaerolinea. The sequence continues at coordinate 126,105 of CAVVZR010000006.1, forward strand.
GAGAGGACCATCCACCCCACGGAATTGATCGCGGCATTGGACACCGATTTCGAAGGATACGAAGAAATTCGGCAGCAATTGGCCGAACAGGCCCCGAAAGTCGGCAATGACGATGCGGATACGGACGCGATCCTTGTGCGTCTATTCGGGATGCTGAGTGATGCCTGTGAACGTTACGGAAAAACCTCGCGGGGAGGAATATTGAGGCCAGGCACAGGCTCGGCCATGTATTATGTCTGGTTGGCCCAGGGGCACGCGGATATGCGCGAACCGGTGGTTGGCGCTACCGCCGAAGGCCGCCGAAAAGGCTCCCCGCTTGCGGCAAACCTGGCCCCCTCCCAGGGCACGAAAGTGCGCGGGCCGTTCAGCGTGCTGTATTCCTTCAGCAAACTGGATTATAAGAAGATATGTAACGGCGGGCCGGTGACGATCGAATTATCCGATTCGGTATTCCGCGACGAGGAATCGATCGAAAAGGTGGCCATGCTGGTGCGAACGTTTGCGCAGGTGGGCTGCCAGCAGATGCAATTAAACAGCCTGAATATTAACCAACTGCGCGACGCCCAACAGCACCCCGAATTGCATAAAAACTTGATCGTACGGGTGTGGGGTTGGAGCGGCTATTTTTGCGAGTTGAGCCCCGAATACCAGGAGCAGATTATCACACGCCATATGTATGCCCTGGATTGAGCCTTTCTGCCCGCGCCCGGCCGGCGAATTGTGAATGAGATACATGAGATATAGGGATGGGTGACAGGGATATCGTCGGGTTATATCAGCGTAAATTCCATTCGCATGCCCGTTCCTGCCTTCATATACTGGACGACAATATGAAGTATCCGGCTATTGCCATCCGGCCCGATGCCTCCAGTCTTTGGACAGCAAAAAGTCCGCGGCCGGGTATATACTGGGATTAAATGACAACTCTGGACGAAATTCTCGCTTTCCTGAAAGCGGACCGGATGAAATACGTGGTGCATCTCAAGATGCTGGAAGCCTATGCCCCGGTGATGACCTGGATCAGCGAACCGGCCGGGGTGGCCTTACTCCTGCCAACCACAGCCCACGCCTACGATGCCAGCACCTACCCGGATTCAGATTGGATCGTCTTTCTGGCAGTCGCTGACGCCGGCACGGCCGGGCGCCTGGCGATGCGCCTGCCGCGTGACCAACGGCTGGTCTTCAAGCTGGTGGATGAACTGAGCAAACGGGCGGTTGTAGAGGCCTTTCCTGTCCGGCGGATCACTTCCTTTGTCTCCTACACCCTGCGGGAAGGCGCCTTTCCGCCCGACCCCCTGGTGAAAATCGCAGCGGCGCTGGATCCACGCCTGGTGCCCTGTTATCAAAGCAACGGTTACAGCCTGACTGAGCTGGAGCATTCTTTCAGCCAGGGCTCGCTTTCCTTCAGCCTGTTTTCTGAGGACGGTCAAAGCCCGCTGACGACCTGTTTTATTTTCAAAAATTACGGACCAATCTGGGAAATTGGCGGGGTCTATACCCATCCGGCTCACCGCCGACAGGGTTTGGCCCGAAGGGTGGTGGCTGCAGCCGCACAGGAGCTGCTTTCATCAGGGCGCATACCGCGCTACCAGGTGAAGGAGACCAACCTGGCCTCGCTGGCCCTGGCCGAGCATCTGGGCATGCAGCGCTTTGTGACCACCGAGCATTTTGCTTACATGCCGGAAAATTCATCCACTGATGACCACATCTAGGACCTGGCAAGCGAAGCCTGACGCCGACCCGGAATTATCCGCTCGAGCAAGAGCAAAGGGTAGGCAAGATCCATTCGGACGGAGGCAACCTGCCACCCTCCGGCGTCTGCCCATCGATATGGAATCAGGTGCTCTTAAATTTCTTTAGAAAATAAACAACCCCGCAGCCCAAAAAAGAAATCGCCGAATAAACAAATACCCACATCAAAAAGCTTCCATTGAAAATTGTGAAAGTGGCCATCAGCCAGCACAAAAAAACTATCCCCACGACCACATAGATCCTTTTGATCAAAATTTGGCCGATAACCCCAGCCAAGAACGATAGGATCGGAAAAACAAATAATGTCATCAAAAATTCCATAGGTTTTGATCCTCTTATGGGCGCAAGTTATTTTGCCGGCTGATGCATGTTTACGGTTTGACCAACCCTGTAGATCGGCCCTGGTTTTCAAAGATCACCATAGCAGCTGAGGCTACCGTCAGGGCTGCCGGCGGCGGCATCCGGATGGCTTCGTGTGCGAGTGGTCGGTAGGAACGATGCGGGCAAATTTGATTCTACTCCTTTCACCAGCCCAGGACGATGATTTTCCATTCTTCAGGGATTGTTCGATTGAATTTTATCTATATCTTAACCAATCATCTCAAACAGCAAGCAACCGAAGTCGAATACAAAAGTGATATGATAAATAAACTATGTCGAGATTGTATAAGGAGGCCGGAATGAAGAAGCAGATTTCAAAGAAATGGCTGTTTTGGCTGCTGGCGTTGGTGGTTGCCGCGGGGTTGGTAACCGCCGGGCGACTTAGCGCCCGGCTGGTGCGAGCCGCTCCCCTCGCGGCCGGGGTCACCTCAACCTGCGCCCCTGACCTGGTCGTCTCGGCCAATGTACGCGTGGTGGCGCACTGCGCTAACCCTTATGTGATCGGTGCGCCCAACCCGGCCAACATATACTGGTTTGCCTATCCCACCAGTGATTCGGGCAATGCCTCGCGTATGCTCAGCCTGTTCGAAACGGCCAAGGCTACCGGCTCCACGGTCACTTTCTACTTTGACACAGCTGACACCTCCGGTACGGCGTACGGGTGCCTGGCAGGCGACTGCCGCGCGATCTGGGCGGCCACGACGCCATGAACAGCCGGAGTTTGTCTCGCCGCTTGAAGCTGGTGTTAAGGCTGACCGGTGTGGTGGTGATCCTCGCTTTATTGTTCTTGACCGGCATCTGGCTGACACCGGCGCCTACCCTGGTGTATGCGCTGCAGGCGCCTACGCAGGATGCAGCCCTTGAGCCGGCCGCGTCCACCGGTGTGAAAGGTACGATCGCAGCCTACGCGGCGCTGTTCCCCCAATTGGTCTCTCTCAACCTGCCGGTGATTATAAAATAATCTGCGCTGAGTGAGAGAAAAGATTGTTACCATTCCCTGCCCACCAGCTACGCGGGACGAAAAGCGGAGAGGCGGCGATGGATTAAATCCGCCGGTTTTTTCTTCTGACCACTTATCCCCCATCCGGCTCCGGCACAAGCACCACGCTTTCCTGTTCGTTGGGGTCGGTGCGGGCCAATATAGCGACGGCTGTCTCGGTCTCACTCGGGTTATAGGGCAGATGAGGCATGCCGGCCGGAATATACAGGTATTCGCCGGCTTTGACCGTCAGGTGTTCTTTCAAGTTATCACCATACCACATCCCGGCTTCCCCTTGAAGAACGTAGATGGCAGTTTCGTGGTTTGCATGCAAATGGGCTTTGGCCCGCTGGCCCGGCGCGATGGTGAGCATGTGCATACAAATTCCTTGAGCGCCGGTTGATTCAGCCGAGATCCCGCTGAAGTAGGTCAGGGCTTGCTTGCCCTGGTAGGTGTCCGCTGGTTGGATGACTTTGCAGGTTATTGTTGGGGGTTTCATATTCTGCTCCTGACAGGAAGTGGATTACCTATATTTGAGTCCTGGTGAACGACGCCGGTTGGGACCCCTTCGAAATTAATGACCGCCTGATGAGCACATTTTACTGCAGAAATAGAGGCGATGATCAAAAGGTTTCGCAATCATCTGGCAGCCAATCAGCCGGACAGGGCGCTGGAGCGTGGTTTGTTGAGCGCCGTGATATGGGAAGACTGGTCGATCGTAATCCTCCAGAACCGAAGGAGTAATTCCTGCCCATATCGCGTATACTGTTCGACAGGGATGAAAGGTTGGCGCCTTCCATGAGCCGGTTCATTTGGCTGATCTCATCCCACCCAAGTTATTGAGGTCAGTCCCAGAGGCAAATAGGGAATTCTATGATGAATGTTGCCAGACACATACTTGCGATTTTGAGCGTATCCCTCATCCTGGCTGCCTGCGCACCTGCGCAAGGCTCTCTCCCAGCAGCGGGTCAGGCAGACCTCGCCCAACCAACCCAAGAAATCACTCCCGTTTGGCTCACGGTCCCTATGGTGGATGCCAAAACCGGGGAATCCTTTACGGTCAATGATTTAGCAGGCAAAGTTGTGCTGGTCGAAGGGATGGCCACCTGGTGCCCTAGTTGTTGGTCACAGGGAAGAGAGCTTAAGAAACTATACGAAATGCTTGGGACCGGATCCGACCTGGTCATCATCAGCCTGGATCTGGATACCAACGAGGATGCACAGGCATTAATCGATTATTCCAACGTGGATAATTTTGAATGGCAATTTGTGACCTCTACCCTGCCCATGTATCACGACCTGGGCAACCGTTATGGCGCTTTATACCTCGACCCAACCCTGGGGCCATTCTTGCTCGTTGATCGTAAGGGGCAGGTAACCAATATTGAATTGGGTTTGAAAACCGCCGACGAACTCAAAACCTTGTTAGATCCGATGTTAAATGAAGAGTAGCGCCCCGTGCTAGCGGCCTTTCTGACTCCATTCTTTTTTGGCTTACTCTCCACCACCAGTCCCTGCGTGCTGCCACTTTATCCCGGTTTCCTGGCTTATCTGAGCGGCACCCGAGACTTTGAAACGACGAATAAGAGTCGCTACTTTCTCGGGCTCTTTGTCCTGTTGGGCGTATTGAGCATGATGCTGTTTCTAGGCGCACTGATCGCCTGGTTGTCGATCTCCATCGGCCAGGCACTGGTCTGGTTTATCCCCATCGCCGATTTGATCATCATCACCCTGGGTATATTGCTGATTGCCAATATCAACCCCTTTAAAAGCCTGCCCCAAATTCAATCCCCCATTTTCAAACACCCCTGGTTGAACGCCTTTCTTTACGGTGTGCTTTACGGGCCGCTGACCCTGCCCTGCTCCGGCCCACTGGTGGTAGGGATTTTCGCCTATTCATTCACCGCCCAGGAAGCCATCAATAAACTTGTCGTTTTCCTGGGTTTTGGATTGGGTTTTGGCTTGCCCCTGTTCATTCTTTCCCTTCTGTCAGGAGCGCTGCAGCGCTGGTTGGTACGTTTTTTTGCCCGTCACGCACGAGCAGTTAATTTGGTCGGTGGTTTACTCCTGGTGGGCGTGGGTCTATTGGATGTGATTTCTAACTGGGGGATGATCATAAACTTTTTAAGGATTAAAATTTAGGTTGATGCCGTACCGTAATTCTCAGGATTTTTAGCAAATCAAGACAATGTCGACCTCTCCTCCAAATATCAATCAATTTACTGTAGACGAATACCTTGTGGCGTTCCAACAAAACAAGCCTATAATTTGCAAATAGTTCCTTTCATCACAAACTAAATCGAGGATTAATGACTGCACATTGGGGATTTCTACGTGCACGCCGGCGATCACTTTTCGCCCTTTTTCTTCTCCTCTTCATGGTTGCCAGCCAGCTCCAGACCATGCCGGCCCAGGCAGCCGCCAATCCACTCTCCGGCTCTCTGATCTGGCGACCCGTCAGCTCGGACAGCGCGCCATCTGCCCGCTCAATCCACCGCGCGCTGTGGACTGGTACCGAGATGATCGTGTGGGGTGGATACAGCGATACACCCACCGCCGGTGGACGCTATGATCCATCTACAAACACCTGGAAGTCCATCTCGACGGATGATGCTTCAGTCTTACGCGCCGGCCTGACCCTGGTATGGACTGGCACCGAAATGATCGTGTGGGGTGGGCGGGGCGGCAGTAATCCCTATCCTCAAAACGGGGGCGCCCGTTATAACCCCACAACCGATTCCTGGACGTCCATCAGCTACGAAGATGCCCCATCTCCCCGTGAAAACCACACCGCTATTTGGACCGGTACCGAAATGATCGTTTGGGGTGGCCAGGATGGCCAGACTTTTGACGGCCTCAACGACGGAGCCAGGTACAATCCCGCCACCGACACATGGACACCCCTCCCAGCAATCCCCGGTCTGGTCGGTCGCTGGATGCATACTGCTGTCTGGACCGGGTCCGAGATGATCGTTTGGGGAGGAGATCACGCAATGAACGCGCTCAATGATGGTGCGCGCTACAACCCAAGCACCAATCAATGGACGCTTCTGCCTGCCAATGGTGCTCCCCTTGCCCGAGAATGTCACACCGCTATCTGGACGGGTTCTGAGATGATCGTCTGGGGTGGCGCAGACGCATTATGCGGATTCGGTGCCAAATTAAATGATGGTGCCCGTTACAACCCATCATCCGATAGCTGGTCCCCAATCTCCACCACGGATGCCCCCTCAGCGCGTATGTACCATACCGCCGTTTGGAGTGGAACGGAGATGACCATTTGGGGCGGATACGCCGGTGGCCAAATTATGCTTAATGACGGCGCTCGCTACAATCCCAGCACTGACACCTGGGTGGCCCTTCCCGCTGCGGGTGCACCAGCAGCTCGCACCGCCCACACCGCTGTTTGGACGGGCACAGAAATGATCGTCTGGGGTGGCGTAGATGAAGACACGTTCAATGACGGAGCCCGCCTGGGTGGTTTATATACCACCTATTTGCCCCTTTGCGTCGGACAGCCATAATGACGAATTGCCTATTTTAGCCGATCATCTTTCGATTCAGCCGGGTGATGATCAATATTCATTGACCTAAAAAAGACCTTCTGGTTCAGCGGTTGGATCGTCAGTCCAACGGATACCAGAAGGTCTATTCTTTTCAAGCAATTGCTTATATTAAATGAAGGCCTGTTTGTGCCCGCCAGTCTACCTTAGAAAACCAGGTCACAGGCTTCGGCCGGCATCCAGTGAGCATCCTGGCCTTCCCACTTGACATTGCAGCCAATCGGGTTGGTCATTGAGGTGGTAAGGGGTGTCCCGGCCAGCAGCTCTTGCAAAGCCATCTCGAGGTTATTGACCGTCATCTTGCTGACTTCTCGCGGGTTATCAACACCTCGGCCGGTGTACACCAGGGTCCGGTTCTCATCGAACACGTAAAAATGAGGCGTGCGCAATGCGCCATACGCCCGGGCAACGTCCTGAGATTCATCGTAGAGATACACCCAGGGGAATTTCTGCTCGTCCATCACCGTAACCATGTGCTCGAAATCGTCATCCGGGTGGGTTACCTTGCTGTTCGAGTTAATCCCCACGAATTTTACGCCATGCCTGGCGAACTTGTTGGCCGTCGCGCGGGTCACTTCGTTGGATCCAAGCACGTACGGGCAGTGATTGCAGGTAAAGAAAACCACGAGGACTTTGGCATCAGCAAAATCAGATAACTGGTAAGTATTTCCATCCGTGGCAGGCAGTTTGAAATCCGGGGCGGACTCACCAATTTGTAGAGTAAAAGACATGAGCATTCTCCTTTGGGGAATTTGGAATTTATTGAAAAATCGTTGATCTGGTCGCAACAATTATTCTGGGATCGTGGTTTGGGGATAATTCAAACCTACATTCCCTTTTATTTTACATGATTAATTGCCGAACCCAAAACTGGGAGGGCAAGAAAACCTGAATGGTGAACTTTTTCTGGTTCTTGTGGGTATATTCTTATAGAAAGAATACAGGCAATCAATAGTAACTCTATGGACCAACCTGGCGCATCCGCAAAAGATATTTCCGAGCTCGCCACACTCTTCGATCATTACCAGGCGATGGTGTATCGGACTGCTTTTCTGAATTCTTGGGACACGGGAAGAAGCTGAGGATGCCTTACAGGATGTGTTCCTCAAAATCTTCCGGTCCATCAGCAGCTATGACCCATCCAAAGCAGCGATCAGCACCTGGATCCACCGGATCACTGTGAACCACTGTTTGAATTGGAAAACCCGTTACTTATGGCGTTTATTCCCATTAGATTTCTCGCAAGAAAGCGATCCGGCCCAATCGCCCCGGGACCTTGAAGAAAACCAGCAGCTTTTTGAAGCCCTCTCGCTCTTGTCCCCTGCTCAACGGACACTCGTTGTACTGCGCTACGGTTGGCAGCTGCCCTTCGAGGAAATTGCTCAGATAATGGGAGTGCCATCTGGCACGGTGAAATCCAGGCACATCCAAGTGATCAAAGTCCTGCAATCCTACTATCAGGCCGGCAAACTGCCCGCCATCATGGACGAGGAGGTTGAATGAACTGCCGCTCGGTAACCAAAATGCTCCCTGCTTATTTCGTAGAGAATTTAGAGGCTGAGCAAGCACAGGCCGTCCAACAACATCTGCAAACCTGCCTGGATTGCCAGTCAGCGCTTGCCCATCTTAGCGCGCTCGACACTCACCTGAAAGATACCCTGGGACGCCACATGCAGCATCTCGACCCGCCTTCGAATGCGTGGTCTGGTATCCAGGCCAAAATCAGTGCCGGTACCCAGCATGCGCCGGCAAATCTTCGCCTGGTCCGCATTGCGCTGGTAATTGCGGTATTATTCCTGGCGGCATTGCCGGTCGCCCCATCAGTTTTTGCCCGGCTGGAGGAAATTGCCCAAAACTGGCTGCAGATTCGAGTCCCATCCAGCGACACAACCGTCACCCTCGATAATTTTGAAGCCTTCACCCCCTGGGCGCCATCCACCTTGCCTGCCGGGTTCGATTTGACCACCAGCGGCGTCCACCTCAATCCCGATTCGCAAGAGCTGCAGTTGATCTACGCCAGGGGCACGGACCAATTCTTACTGGTTGAAACAAACGCAGCCGGGCATGATGATCTTTCGCAGGGTTTGCCGGTCGTTTTGGGCACCCAACATGGCACGTTGTTCGACCCAGCCGGAGTGATCGACGAATCTTACTCCGCGGTATTTCCCCATGGAGAGGTACGGTTACTCGCCTGGGAGCAAAAGGACATCCGCATCCGGTTGTATTCCAACATGCCGGTAGAGGATATCCTGCAGTTCGCCCGCTCGATGCGACCCGTACAGCGCTAAAACACTCATTAGGATGATTTGGCAGTAACAGGCGCCTGCTGGCAAATATACGGAAATGCACCCAAAATATTCATCATTCACCCGGCCTGGATGGATATGATAAAATCGCCCTACACCGAATAATGGATAAATCGGGTCGGCATCAGCGATATTGGCAGCCTTCGCTGCTTTCCCCGACGAACTCACCTGCCAACAGAAAGCCGGTAGCCCTGTGCTGATAAAACCCGATATTGAGGATGAAAAGATCATCGCCTGCTTGCAGGCCGAATATGGATTGAGAATTCACCAGCTCGATTTTCTTCCCGTAGGCGGCGACCAGTGTTCAGCGGTCTACCGTGCGCTCGCGGAGGATGAAACTGCTTACTTTTGCAAGCTCAGATGCAGCGATTTTGACGAGCTCTCGGTGACCTTGCCTAAATTCCTGAGCGATCAGGGCATCCCCCAGATCATCCCTTCCCTCCTGACCCAAAACAGGCGCCTTTGGGCCGTTTTGGGAGCATTTCGCCTGATTGTTTTTCCATACATTGAGGGCACCAACGGGTTTGAGATTGAATTAGTTGAAAATCAGTGGGCAGAATTTGGCCCGGCGCTCAAACGCATTCATACCACCCGCCTGCCCGAAGCCATCCGCGGTCAAATGCGCAAGGAGACCTTTTCACCCGAGTGGCGTGACATGTGCAGAGGTTTTCTCGAGCGGCTGGAACATGAAACGATAAATGATCCGGTTACCGCCGAGCTGGCGGCCTACATCGCTCCCCGGCGCGAAACGATCCTGGATCTGATCGGGCGCGCCGAACAGCTGGCTCAAAACCTCCGCGCACAATCCCCCGAATTGGTCTTGTGCCATTCAGACATCCATCCCGGCAATCTGTATATCGATATCCAGGGCACCCTGTTCATCGTGGATTGGGATTATCCGATCCTGGCGCCCAAGGAATGCGATTTGATGTTCATCGGCGGCGGGCAGGGGTACATGAACACGACGGCCGAACAAGAAGAAGCCTATTTCTATCGATATTACGGTCAACCCGATATCCATCCGGTTGCGATGGCCTATTATCGCTGTGAACGGAACCTCGTGGACCTGTCCGTCGAATGCTCACGCATCTTTTCGAGCACGCTGAGCGACCAGGACCGGGCGCAATCCCTGCAGATTATCACCTGGCTGTTCTTGCCCGGTGGGTCGATTGAGATGGCATACAAATCCGGCTAACCCTGCGCGACCTCACAGCCAGTGGGGTTGAACGTGCGAAATGGCCAGTAAGGTGCAGACCTGGTGGTTCAGGCAGCCCCATGCTATGGCTTTCTCAAGAAAGCTAGGCAAATGCCAATTTGGATCCATTCTCCTCCGGCGACGGAGTTCAGAGAGGGAGTTTGAGGGTTTAGACGCCGTGAGACGGCGTCTAAACCCTCACATCTTTATTTCCCCGCCTCGCTTCGGGGAGGGGGCAGGGGGAGGGGCTTGTCTGACAATTTCTTGAGAACGCCATGAGCCCATGCCGACATCCCTTATAAAACATCCGCATTCATGGCAGTAGATTGCTGATCCGCATCCCTCTGGAGAAGGTCATGCATTGTCTTTCGCCATGGATTTAATCGGAAACATCTGTCCAAATTGGTGCCATTTTCGCTCAAATCATCGATTAAAGTACTTGACATCTAAATTTCTGCGTGATATAATTTTCATTGTAAGAAATAAATTTCACTTTACCTTCACTTACTGAATAAAATTTTATAGACAGGCCCTTCTGGCTGCTCGATGACCAGGGCGCTTTATTGTTACTTGATTGAAACGAGATCCATTCCTTTCGAACGGATCGCCGGTTGGATAAATTTTTGACCGAAAAGGCAAATTTCAAACAAGTGATTTTGTATTCCCATTCTATCAGTCGATCTACTCGAATTCCAGGTAATTAAATTTCACACCGCCCAGAAATGGGCCAATCATGGAGGTTTCATTTTGAATACGGTACCCCTTCTGCAAGTAGCATTGGATTATATCTCCCTCCCGAAAGCCCTGGTCATGGCTTACCAGGTGGCTCCCGAAGTAGATATTATCGAAATCGGCACTCCTCTCTGCAAAGCCGCCGGCCTGGAAGCCATCCGCGCGATGCGTGAAATTTGTCCGGATAAGCTCATCCTGGCGGATCTTAAAACACCCGACGTCGGCGGGCTCGAGGCTACCATGGCCTTTGACTCTGGCGCCGACATGATGACGGTCATCGGCGGAGCCACTCTGGCCACTGTGGAGCAGGCGCTCACCGTTGCCCGCCAATGCGGCAAAGAAATGATGATGGAACTCACCGGTGTTCGCGACATCCTGGAACGGGCGGTCGAATGGCGACGGATCGGCGTCGAGCGCATCGTTTACCACCGCGAGTGGGATGCGCAATCCGCCGGCCGTCTTTGGACAGAAGCCGATAAAGACGTCATCCGCGCGCTGATCGATATGGGTTTCAAGGTCACGGTCACCGGCGGGCTGACCATGGAGCTCCTGCCCTTCTTCGCCGATCTGCCCATCTCCGTTTTGATCTGCGGCCGGGGGATCCGCGAAGCGGCCGATCCTCGCACGGCTGCCCGTGAGATGCGCCAGGCAATTACAGAACTCTGGTCAGCTTCATAGCTGGGAGCGGCTGCCGTTCCTCCAACTGCAAACTTGCAGGGACATGGCGGTGGCGAAAAAAAATATAGAGAAAATCGTTCGTCCGGGTGTGGGACTTAACACAATTACGAAATAAGGAGAAAAGAATATGGCTGAGTCATTAAATGGAAAAGTGGCAGTAATCACCGGTGTAGGCTCGGGGTTCGCGAAAGCCACCGCGGAACTGTTTGCCCGGCTTGACCAGGTAGGGCTGGTGATGATCGACCGCAATGAAAAAGCCCTCGAAGCGACGGCCGAAGTCTGCAGGGCAGCCGGATCGAAAGTAGTTGCCTTTACCGGTGACGTGACCTGTCCGGAAACATTTGAACGCGCACTCAAGGAAACCTTGAATACCTTTGGCAAAATCGATTTTCTGATCAATTATGCCGGCGGCGCGCTCAAAGTAGCCCCCATCGAAGAAATGGACGAACTCGATCAATCACGCCATCATCGATCTGAACCTGACCAGCACGATCATGAGCTGCCGCACCTTTGCGCCGCAGTTCAAACAGCAAGGCTACGGCAAAATCATCAACGTCTCCAGTGCTTGCGACCGGCGCTCCTGGGCCGGCTGGTCGGTTTACTCCGCTGCCAAAGCCGGGGTGAACGCCTTTACCAAGTGCCTTTATACCGAACTCCGCCCGTATGGCATCGCTGTGACCCTCCTGGTTCCGGGTGGATCCAACACCGGTTTCCAGGCCGCCGCCGCGGGTGTGACCAAATTTGAGTGGGACGAGGAATTGGCAGTGCGCCCTGAGCATTTCGCCGATATGGTCTACCAGACCTGCGCTCTCACCAAGGGCGCCTGTGTCTCTGAAATGCTGGTCTACGGGTTAGCCCAGGATGTCAGTGGGTTCTGAGATAGCGGGGCGCCCGATAACGACAAGGGGATAACCACCGACCGTCGCCCACGCCATTGGTTCGCAGTGAAAGAAGGAGAATAGGACTGAACAAATAAAAAGCAAATGCCTGGTTGAAACCCATCCGTCTGTAAATGGCTCATGTTGATCATTAGGTGTAAAAACTCATGGCGTTTCCTGGCTCGAAATTAAAAAGCGTGGTGCCAGAAAACCCAAAATAAGTGAACGGTCAGAAGGCCCGCAGCATTGTTCTTCACCTCTTTTCGATGTGAGCGAAAAATATAACTCCTAACCGAGGAAGAAGCTAAAGATGAAAAAGTACACGTTTTTTCTGCTGACCGTGCTGGTGCTTTCCAGCCTTCTATTTTCTGCTTGCGCTCCCGCAGCAACCCCCGTTCCGGCCACCCAGCCTACTGCTGCAGCCGCCCCGGCGAAGGCGCTGAAAATCGCTTTCTTTGTCTCCGATCTGAGCAACGTATTCCACCAGGCACAGGCTGCCGAAGCCAAGAAATACGCCCAGGAAAAATACGGCGCGGAAGTCTTCGTCTTTGACGGCAAAGCCGATTCGGCCGTGATGACCCAGAACGTCGACCAGATCCTGGCTCAGGGTATGGACGCCGCCTCCCTGCACATTTGGGATTACGAAGCGGTCAAACCCGCCGTGCTCGAATCGATCAGCAAGGGCATCGTCCTGACCTCCTTCTTCAGCCCGCTGGGCGACAGCGGCATCCCCACCGCACGCAGCGATGAAGCCGGTGTGTCCTTCGCCATGGGCGCCGAGATGGCTACCCAGTGGAAAGCCGCTCACCCCGATCAACCTATCGTCATGGTCGAGTTGGGCTGGCCCAATCACACCGAAGTCAAATCCGGCCGCACCGACCCGTGGGTCAAGGGCGTGCTCTCCGTGGACTCCACCGCGACCGACCTCGGCTGCCTGGATGTGAGCAAGGGCACCGACCAGGCCAAACAGGTCACCACCGACCTGCTGACCACCCACCCCGAAGTCAACCTGATCTACTCGGAAGCCTCTGGCCAGACCGTCGGCACCATGGCTGCCCTGGTTCAGGCCGGCCGCGGCAAGTTCGACAACGGCAAACCCCTGACCGAGATCGTCGCCAGCGTCGACTTCGACGAAGTTGAGATGAAGAGCGTCTACGATCCCAATTCCTCGCTCAAACTCTCCATGGGTCTGCCCCCGATCGAGACCTCTCACGGCCGCATCGACCTGATCATGGACGTGGTCAACGGCAAGGTCAAACCCACCTCTCAGCCCGCGGAAGAGTACTTCTACAAGGCTTACGATGTGTCCTTCTGGACGATGAGCCAGAATGACGCCGCCGCCTGGCTGAACACCCAGTTCGGCACCAAAATTGAAGCCCAGGCCCCAGCCGCCCCGGCGAAGGCGCTGAAAATCGCTTTCTTTGTCTCCGATCTGAGCAATGTATTCCACCAGGCACAGGCTGCCGAAGCCAAGAAATATGCCCAGGAAAAATACGGCGCGGAAGTCTTCGTCTTTGACGGCAAAGCCGATTCAGCCGTGATGACCCAGAACGTCGACCAGATCCTGGCTCAGGGTATGGACGCCGCCTCCCTGCACATTTGGGATTACGAAGCGGTCAAACCCGCCGTGCTCGAATCGATCAGCAAGGGCATCGTCCTGACCTCCTTCTTCAGCCCGCTGGGCGACAGCGGCATCCCCACCGCACGCAGCGATGAAGCCGGTGTGTCCTTCGCCATGGGCGCCGAGATGGCTACCCAGTGGAAAGCCGCTCACCCCGATCAACCTATCGTCATGGTCGAGTTGGGCTGGCCCAATCACACCGAAGTCAAATCCGGCCGCACCGACCCGTGGGTCAAGGGCGTGCTCTCCGTGGACTCCACCGCGACCGACCTCGGCTGCCTGGATGTGAGCAAGGGCACCGACCAGGCCAAACAGGTCACCACCGACCTGCTGACCACCCACCCCGAAGTCAACCTGATCTACTCGGAAGCCTCTGGCCAGACCGTCGGCACCATGGCTGCCCTGGTTCAGGCCGGCCGCGGCAAGTTCGACAACGGCAAACCCCTGACCGAGATCGTCGCCAGCGTCGACTTCGACGAAGTTGAGATGAAGAGCGTCTACGATCCCAATTCCTCGCTCAAACTCTCCATGGGTCTGCCCCCGATCGAGACCTCTCACGGCCGCATCGACCTGATCATGGACGTGGTCAACGGTAAGGTCAAACCCACCTCTCAGCCCGCGGAAGAGTATTTCTACAAGGCTTACGATGTGTCCTTCTGGACCATGGATCGCGCGGATGCAGTCGAGTGGTTGAATTCTCAGTTTGGCACCACTCTCGAGTGACGCTAAATCGAGCATAGCGCAAGATCCAAACGCTGAAATAATGTGAACCGATGGGGGGAGAACCCCAGGTTTTCCCCCCATCAAGATCAGGGAGTGGTTGCATGAACCCAACAGAGAATGTTCTGGAGATCAGGGACCTCGTCAAGGATTTTCCTGGCGTCCGAGCGGTCAATAATGTCAGTTTTGATATCAAGCGGAACACCGTTCACTGCCTGGTCGGCGAGAATGGCGCTGGAAAATCCACCCTTATCAAGATCCTGACCGGCGCATACGCCCGCACCAGTGGCAAAATCCTGCTGAACGGTGAAGAATACAACCCGCACAGCACGCGAGATGCAAAGCAAAAAGGCATCAGCACCCTTTTCCAGGAATTAAACGTCGTCGACCAGCTCACTGTTGAGGAAAACCTCACCCTCGGGATGGAAGAAACGACCTTCGGATTTTTGAGAAGGACGCAGAAGATCAATAAGATGATCAGCGTGATGAACAGCCTCGAGCCCTCGATCAAGCCGAAGCAGTTGGTCTCCACCTTGAGTGTTGCCAAGAAACAAATTGTGGAAATCGTCAAGGCCGTCGCCACGGAAGCAAACATCATCATTATGGATGAGCCGACGGCTGCCATCTCCGAAAGCGAAATAGCGCGCCTGTTCAAAATCATCAAGAGCCTGCGCGAGAAGAATGTCACCGTCATTTATATTTCCCACCGGCTGGATGAAATCTTTGAGCTCGGCGACTACGTCACGGTCATGCGCGACGGCAAACATATTGAAACCAAACCTGTATCCCAAATTCAAGACCGTTCCGAGTTGATTAAGATGATGATCGGGAAAACAGTGTTCGAGCAGTACGAGCCCAGGGAGAACGATTGCGAGGATCTGATCCTCAAAGTTCAACACCTTTCCAACCACAAACTAAATGACATTTCCTTCAACCTGCGCGCCGGGGAAATCGCCGGCTTTTACGGCCTGGTAGGCGCGGGGAAAACCGAGCTGGCCCGCGCCATCTACGGCGTCGACGAATACGAAGGCGAGATTGTCTTCAAAGACAAAACCCTCCAGCTCGGTCCAGACAAGGCCATCGCCGCGGGCATCGCCCTGGTGCCCGAAGAAAGAAGATCCCAGGGATTGTTCACCATCCTGACCATTCGGGGCAACGTGCCGGTGATGAACATGGGAAAAATTTCCCGCAACGGGTTCATCAACTCGACAATAGAACGCAACGTGGCTCTTGAGTATGTCGATAAATTGAAAATTGCCACCAGCAGCACCGAAAAGGAAGCCGCCAAACTCTCCGGTGGAAACCAGCAAAAAGTGGTCCTCTCCAAATGCCTCTTCGCCGACGCAGATTTGCTCATGCTGGATGAACCGACGCGCGGCATCGATGTGGGCGCTAAAAGTGAAATTTACAGCCTGATCCGCCAGCTTTCCAAAGAGGGAAAATCCATCATGATCTTCTCCTCGGAACTGCCCGAAGTGATGAACATCTGCGATAGCATTTACCTGCTGTACGACGGCAGTTTGAAGGCCACCCTGCGCAACGGCTGCGATGTTGACAGCGAAAATATCCTCCACATTGTTACGGGGGGAGAATAGATATGGAAACCAAGCAAATTCAGAAACTGGTGTTCGGCGGAAAGATGAGCGACGAGTCGTTTATCACCGTCATTATGATCGGCGTTCTCGTCATCCTGTTCGCCATCGCCAGCGCCGTGATCCCCAACTTTTATCAGCCCCAGAACATGCTCAACCTGGTCGCCAATAACTGGTTCGTCATCATCCTGGGCATCGGGGTCACCTTCTTGCTGATCACCGGGAACTTCGATATGTCGGTGGGCGGTGTCATCGCCCTCACCGGTGTGCTCTCGGTGTATTTCTGCCAGGGAGCCAACGTATCCCAGAACTCCCTGGCCAATGGTCTCGGCCTGCCCTACCTGGCCGCCATCGGGTTGGCCCTGCTGTGTGCCATGGGCGTCGGCGCGATCAACGCGTTCTTCATCGCCCGCTTGAAGGTGCCCTCGATTATCGTCACCCTCGGCACGATGATGCTCGCCCGGGGTGCCGCCCAGGTCATCACCCAGGGCGCCCAGCGCAACACCAGCCTGCCGGATGTCTTTGGTGTGCTCGGAAACCTGGGCATCCCGGGGACGTCCATCCGGCTGCCGGTGCTGGTGATGATTGCCCTGGTGATCGCCGCCTTCATCTTCGAGAAGAAAACCGTGGCCGGCAGGCGCACGTATCTGATCGGGGCGAATCCGGAGGCAGCCCGGCTCTCAGGCATCAAAGTGGCTCGCCATATCACCGCCCTCTACATTTTCAGCGCCCTGCTGGCCGGGATCGCAGGCATCCTGATGGCATCCGAATTCAAAGCCGGGGTATCCAGCCGCGCGATGGGCTATGAATTTGACGCGCTGGTCATCGCCCTCCTCGGCGGGGTCAGCATCGCGGGTGGCTTTGGATCGGTGCTGGGAATGTTTGTAGGCGCCATCATTCTTTCGGTCGTAACCTCGTCCGCCACCGGACTGCTGCTCTCCCCCGACTGGCAGTTCACCCTCAAAGGCATCGTGACTTTTCTCGCCATACTCGCACAGCGTTTCGCTCTCGACAAAAGGAAGGGCTGAAATGACCGACACCGCAGGCCGCATTCTTTCCAAGGAGCAAGTTGACGTGAAAAATGTCAATCAAGCATCTCTTCGCCGGTCACTGGATCGATCCGATGCCATACGATCCACCATTAAACAGTTTTACATCTACGTGGTGCTGCTGCTGATCGTGATCGTCTTCAGCGTGTTGAAGCTGGACAAGATCGGACTGTTCGAACGAGGCAACTTCCTCAGCCCCGACAGCCTGATCAACCTGCTGCGCAGCGCGGTGCCCATTCTGACGATCAGTGGCGCCTTTACCCTGCTGATGATCTCGGGCAACATCGACCTGTCGGTTGGCAGCGCCATGAGCTTGAGCGCAGTGGTCTACGCCTGGATGATCCTCAACGGCTTCAGCTTCCTGCCCGCGATCGGACTCACCTTGATCCTGGGTGTCGGGCTGGGATTTCTCAACGGCTACCTGGTGACCAAGCTGCGCATCACCCCGGTCATCGCCACGTTGGTAACCTTGAGCCTGTTCAAAGGCATCGCCCTGCTGATCGTTCCGGATGGTCTATCGGCCATCAAGGGCAGCGCAGCCCTGGCCATGCCCGGCTGGATCAATGATTTCGCCCGCAAGAACGTCCTGCTGGGCCTGCCCTGGGCATTCTATGTTGCCCTGATCGTCATTATTGCCCTGATCATCGTGCAGAGAAAGACGATCCTGGGCAAATATACCGCGGCCATCGGCGGTAATCGTATCGCCGCAGAACTATCCGGCATCAACGCGATAAAGTACGTCTGGTTGCTATATATCATCGTTGGCCTGTTTGCTGCCCTGGCCGGCGTAGCTCGGGCCAGTTATATGTCCCTGGGCGACCCGCTTTCCGGCGACGGCATGGAAACCGACCTGATCATCGCCGTTCTGTTGGGCGGCACGGCCTTCTCCGGCGGCGAAGGATCGGTTGCCAAGACGGTCATCGGCGCATTGATCATCATGTGCGTGACGACCGGGCTGATGACGGTCATCCCTGCCTACTGGCAGATTGTGGCGAAGGGCAGCGTTCTCGTGCTGGCAGTCGTCCTCAACCACCAGTTGGTGCGCAAAAATGCGAAAGTGTAGCGGCAGATTTCAGGTAAGAAATTGATCGGAGCGCACGCCATGTTCAAAATGCCCGTTGGTCTATATGAAAAAGCACTGCCCGCTGCCCTGCCCTGGGAAGAACGCCTGGCAGCAGCCGGCCAGGCCGGATACGACTTTATCGAAATCTCGATCGACGAGAGCGACGAGCGCCTGTCCCGGTTGGATTGGTCGGCATCCGAGCGAGCTGCTCTGCGCCAATCTATCGCCAATACGGGTGTCGGCATCATGACCATGTGCCTGAGCGCTCACCGTAAATATCCGCTAGGCAGCCACACACTGGCGCTGCGTATCCAGGGGCAGGAGATCCTGCGCAAGGCGATCGAATTTGCGGGGGATATTGGGCTGCGCGTGGTGCAGGTGATGGGATATGACGTCTTCTATGAGCCCAGTGATGAACAGACCCAGGCGAATTTCATCGACAGCCTCCGCTTGTGCACCCAATGGGCGAGCCAGGCCGGGGTGATGCTCGGTCTTGAAAATCTGGATACGCCCTTTGTGGATGGTTTGAGCAAAGCCCTGGCCGTCATTGAGGAAATTGACTCACCCTGGCTGCGATTGTACCCGGATATTGGCAATCTCTCGGCGGCCGGCTATTACCCCCCCACCGAGTTACTCCTGGCCAAGAGACAGGTGCTGGGGATCCACGTCAAAGATGCTTTGCCCAAGGTCATCCGCGGCATACCGTTCGGAAAAGGGATCGTACCCTTTCGCGAGACATTCCAAGCGCTGGCGCAGACCGGCTTTTGGGGCATGCTGGGCGTGGAGATGTGGGGACATATGCATCCCGATCAAGACCCCATCGCCGGCGCCGCCGCTGCCCGCAAATATGTAGACAGCCTGGTGGCCGAAGCATGGCCCGCGGGCTGCCCGGAGCCGGCCTGACCCGCTCCTTCCAAGGATAACCGGTCACTTTTATTAAGGATTTAGCCTCCACAAGGAGAACGCATGAGCAACACAAATCAGATCGTCGATATAAAACAGGGTGTCATCCTCATTCCAGGAGACCGCTATTTCCCCGAAGGGGTTACGGTCACATCCAACGGCACGTTCTTCGTGGGAAGCCTGTTTGAAGGCTGCATCCAGAGATCTCTGCCTGGGACCACTCGTATGGAATCGTTCATCGAATCTGGCGCCAACGGTCTGGTTTCTGTCCTCGGTTTATGGGCTGACGAAACCCGCGGCACGCTGTGGGCCTGTTCATCCGATGCCGGCAACGGCAGGCTGACCGGCGCCGCCCCTGTCGGGGTCAAAGCCTTTGACCTGCTCTCGGGCGCCGGAAAAGGCAGTTATGACTTTCCGGGCGGCGGTTTTGCCAACGATTTGACTTTTGACCTGCAGGGCAACCTTTATGTGACCGACTCCTGGACGCCGCGCATTCTGCGCTTGCCCGCCGGGGCTGCCCAACTGGATGAGTGGATCAACGATCCTCAATTGGGCGTAGAACAATGGAGCTTGAACGGCATCGACTACGACCCCTCCTGCCATGCGATCTACACCGTGAACCAGCGCGCCGGCCTGCTGTTTCGGATCGCGATCGATGCGGAAGGCAACCCAGGAGAAGTCACCCGGATCCAAACGTCCCAGGAATTGCGCCGTCCGGACGGCTTAAAGTCATTGCCCCCAACACGCTGGCGACCGCCGAAGGCGGGGCTGGCGGAATGGCTGTCATCACGGTGGAAGGCAATACGGCGCAGGTGCGCAGGGTGCCGGCAAACCTGGACAGCGTGACTACCTTCGCATATTACCTGGGGAATGCCTGGGTCGTGGAAGGACAATCCGATCATTTCTGGGATCCGGCCAACGCCGGACCCGATGCGAATCCACCCTTTAGAATTGTCGAAGTATCACTCGACTGAGCTTAGCGGTACTTAACGGTTTTCAACCAGGGATTGTAACAAAAGGAACTCAAGGATAGGTAGACACCATGCCAACATACGAAAACGTACAACTCATCAACACCATACTTACACTGTACTACGTAGAAGGTCTCACCCAGACGGATATTGCCCATCGCCTTAACCTATCTACGGCGAAAGTCAATCGTCTCCTTCAACAAGCGCGCGAACAGGGGTACGTCAATATTTCCATCCGCACCCCATTTCAGCACTTGTTCGAGCTTGAATCTCGCCTGAAGGCTGTCTTTGGACTGCAGGACGCCATGGTCATCCCGGCTATGGGTGAAGGCAACTCCGTGTTGACCCCCCTCGGATCCGTGGCCGCAGAATATTTGTTGGAGCATCTGCGCGACGGGGATGTGATGGCCATCGGCGGCGGTACGGCAGTCCACGCGGTTGTCCAGGCGATTGAACCGGTGCGCCCTTACAGGATTGAAGTCGTGCCAACCCTGGGTGCAGTCCAGGGCCAGATGACCACGGATATCAACTATTTGGCCACCACCCTGGCCGAACGCCTGGGAGCTAAAGCCTATCAACTGCATGCGCCGGCTTTCGTGGATACTCCCGAACAGTGCGCCATGCTGCTCGCGATGGCCCCGGTCAAAGACATCCTCGATATTGCCCGTCGCGCCAATATTGCCCTCCTGGGGGTTGGCACGGTGGACGCCGAGGCATCGCGCTTTGTCCAGTTCACCGCCCTATCGGTTGAAGACATGAAAAAGATCGCCGAAGACTGCTGCGGTGTCGGGGAGATCAACGCCTACGTGTACGACATTGAGGGCAATTCCTGCGGCCCGGATTACGCCGATCGTGTGGTGGGGTTAACCCTGGCCGAAATCCAGAATATTCCCTTCCGAATCGGCATCGCCGCTTCGGCCGCCAAAGCCCTGCCTTTATACGGTGCGCTGCGCGGCGGTTACCTGCACGTGCTGATCACAGATGAAACAGCCGCATACGGGGTTCTCGAACTCTTTGATCGCGACTTTCGGAAATTATCCTCATAGATTGGAGAAATATCATGCTTTTGGAGCAGCTTCGCGAAATCGTCTGGAAATGTAACCTGGAATTGCCCAAAAATGACCTGGTCAAGATGACCAGCGGCAATGTAAGCGGTCGCGACCCCGAAACCGGCCTGGTGGTCATCAAACCGAGCGGTTACAGCTACGAAGAAATGACCCCCGCCGATATGGTGGTGGTGGATCTGGATTGCCGCGTGGTCGAAGGCGACCTGGCGCCTTCCATGGATACCGATACACACCTGTATGTCTACCGCCACCGCCCGGATGTATTCGGCATGGTTCATACCCACTCGCCCTACGCCACCAGTTTTGCGGCCCTGGGGCAGCCCATCCCGGCCTGCCTCACCGCATCTGCGATGCTCGGCGGCGATATTCCCCTGGGGGGATACGCACCGATTGGCGGGGATGCGATCGGCCAGGAGATCGTCAGCAAAATCGGGCGGGCGCTGGCGATCATCATGCAGAACCACGGAGTGTTCACCATCGGCTCCTCAGCGCAGCAGGCCACCAAGATGGCCGTTGAAGTTGAAGAAATTGCTAAAATCACCCATCTGGCCATGCTGCGCGGGCAGCCTATCCTGCTCACCCCGGATCAGCTCGGCTATATGACCAATTTATATCAGAATGATTACGGCCAACATTAATCTGGCCGTGGAAAATGGGAGGGAGAAATGACATTGAATACACCCGTGATTGAAAGGGAGGCTGCATCCACCAGCCAGCGTCTGCTGGAAGAACTGCCGCGCGAAAAACTGGCCTGGCTGCTGCAACGGATGTGTGAAATCCGCTACTTTGAGGAAAAGGCAGAGGATTTATATGTGCGGGGAATGGTGCACGGCACGATGCATCTTTCTATTGGACAAGAAGCGGGATCCGTGGGCAGCATTGCCACACTGAGACCCAGTGACTTGATTATTCATCACCACCGCGGTCACGGCCACACCATTGCCAAGGGCGCCAACCTGACCCTGATGATGGCGGAATTCTTGGGCCGCGAGCCAGGCTACTGCCGCGGGCGGGGCGGCTCCATGCACATCGCCGACATCGCCGGCGGCAACCTGGGCGCTACCGGGGTGGTCGGCGGCGGCATCCCCACATCCGTGGGCATCGCTTTGGCGCTGCAAATGCACCGCTCGGACCAGATTCTCCTCTCCTATTTTGGCGACGGGGCGACCAACGAAGGCGAATTCCACGAGTCTTTGAATATGGCCTCCAATTGGAAACTGCCTGTGGTGTTCATCTGCGACAACAATCAATACGGTATGTCGATGCACGTTTCCAAGGTGATGAACGTCGAACACATTTCCACGCGGGCGGTGAGCTACGGGATCCCTGGCAAAACCGTAGATGGAAATGACGTATTGGCTGTCTATGCAGCCGTGTTAGAAGCCGGCGAGTATGCCCGGGCGGGTAACGGGCCGTCGCTGATTGACTGCCTGAGCTACCGCTGGCGGGGCCATTCCAAGAGCGACCGCAACCTCTACCGCACCCCTCAAGAAATCGAGGAATGGAAACACAAGTGCCCCATTCGGCGCTTCAAACAAACCCTTGCGGATGGCGCCGTGATGACCAGCGAAGAAATTGAAGCCATCGATCAGGCTGCCAAAGCCGCCGTTGACAATGCTGCAGAGGAGGCGTTGACCTTCCCCGAGCCCTCCCCGATCAATATGGAAGATGAGGTGTATGCCCCATGAACACGAACAATACACGCGAAATTACGTATCTGGAAGCTTTACGCGAGGCCATGGTGCAGGAGATGCGCCTGGACAAAGAAGTCTTTCTCCTCGGGGAAGATATTGGCACCTATGGCGGCGCATTTGGGGTCAGCAAAGGCATGCTCGAAGAGTTCGGACCCGAACGCGTCCGCGACACCCCCATCTCCGAAGCCGCCATCGCCGGGGCGGCCACCGGGGCAGCTTTGATGGGCATGCGCCCGGTGATGGAAGTCATGTTCATGGATTTTCTCACCATCTCGATGAACCAGCTGGTCAACCAGGCAGCCAAGATGCGCTTTATGTTCGGCGGAAATTGCTCCATACCCATGGTCATCCGCGCTCCGTCCGGCTCGGGCACCGGCGCGGCCGCCCAGCATTCGCAGAGCCTGGAAGCCTGGTTCGTCAATGTCCCCGGGATAAAAGTTGTCGCACCTTCCAGCCCATACGACGCCAAGGGATTACTGGTGACCGCAATTCGGGATAATAACCCCGTCCTGTTCATGGAGCACAAGCTGCTCTACCGCACCAAAGGACCTGTGCCGGAAGAGAGTTACAGCATCCCGCTCCAATCGGCAGAAGTCAAACGGGAAGGGCGCGACCTGACCATCATCGCCTACTCGATCATGGTGCCCCGCGCGCTGGAAGCCGCCGAAAAATTGGCCGTCGAAGGTATCGATGTCGAGGTGCTCGACCTGCGCAGCCTGAAACCGCTGGACGTCGATTCAATTGTTCGCTCCGTGTCAAAGACGGGCCGGGTATTAATCACCCACGAAGCGCCGGTGACGGGCGGCTTTGGTGGGGAATTGGCCGCGGTGATTGCCGGCAGTGAAGCTTTTGACTATCTCGACGCCCCCATTCGCCGCCTGGCCGGGCGAGATATTCCCATTCCATACAACCGGACACTCGAGCGCTCCGCCGTACCCCAGGTCGAGGATATCGTGGACGCAGCCCGGGCGTTGGCCCAGGAAGGACGCTAGACATGGCAATCGAAGTCATTATGCCCAAAGTGGATATGGTGATGGAGTCAGGCACATTTGTCGAATGGCTCAAGAAAGACGGCGAGCGCGTCAGTAAAGGGGATCCCATCTTTGTGATCACCACCGATAAAGCCGCGATCGAAGTCGAAATCACCCGGGGATGGCATTCTCTCCGGCGCGACCGCCCAAGCGGACGATGTGATCCCGGTTACCGAAATCGTTGCCTACATCCTCGCCGATGGGGAAGCGCTGCCTGCCAAAGCCGTCCCCCAACCTGCGCTCAGTCTTTCCGCGCCGGCCGCATCCAACACGGCGCTGGTGATGGAACCGGCAGCCGTCGTCGTGGCGGTCTCAGGGTCGGATAAAGTGCGCGCCACCCCCCTGGCTCGGCGCATGGCGCAAGACATGTGCATGGACCTGACCCAAATTTCGGGCCGCGGCCCTCGCGGGCGGATCCATGTTGCCGATATCAAGGCATTCCAGAAAACGAAAGTACTCGTCGAAAATCCGGCCGCCGCGGCGGTTGTGCCGGCCACCAATGGATCCGCGCACACCAGCCCGGGGATGTCGATCCCCCTGCCGGATGCCCGCCGCAAGCAGGTCGTGCCCTTAGCCGGCGCGCGCAAGATCATCGCCGAGCGCATCGCCTACAGCGCGGTCACCGCGCCCCATATTTACCTGTCTTTGCGGGTGGATATGACCGAAGCTAATTCGCCTACGCGAAAGAGTTTTGGAACCTATTCAGGCCCAGACCGGGCACCGCGTGTCCTACACCGCCATCCTGGCCCTCGCCGTGGCGACCGTGCTGCCGCGCCACCCTTATCTCAACGCGTCTCTTTCGGACGGCAATATCATCCTCTGGGAAGATATCCACCTGGGGATAGCCACCAACGTGGAAGATAACCTGATCGTGCCCGTGATCCGTGAGGCGCAGTGCCGCAACCTGGGATCCATCGTCACCTCCATGGCCGACCTGACCGATCGGGCCAGAAATCGCCGCCTGACGCCTGCCGAAATGACCGGCAGCACTTTTACCATCTCCAACCTGGGGATGTTCGGGATCGAATCGTTTACTGCCATCATCAATCCGCCCGAAACGGCGATCCTGGCGGTGGGCAAGATGGTGGATACTCCCGTCAAGAATGGAGACAGCTTCGAGTTCCGCCCGATGATCCAGTTGACCGCCTCCGCCGACCACCGCGTGGTGGATGGCGTGGCCGTCGCCCGCTTCCTGGATGACCTGAAAACGACCCTGGAAAACCCCTACCTGCTGATCTGACCCGAGACTGTCATGACCGAAACCGTGCCGTTTATTTCCCCGCCTCGCCCACAACGACCCGACTGGATCCGCGTGCGCGCTCCCTCCGGGGAATCCTTCGAGCAGCTCAAAGGCCTGGTGCGCGGGCTGACCTTACACACGGTTTGTGAAGAAGCCCTTTGCCCGAATATTGGCGAGTGTTGGCGAGCAGGTACCGCGACGATCATGATTCTGGGCGACACCTGCACCCGCGCCTGTCGTTTTTGTTCCGTCAAAAGCGGTAACCCGAAAGGCGTCCTCGACGTTGAAGAACCGCTCCGGGTGGCGGAGGCCGTCGCCAGGCTGCAGCTGAATTATGTGGTGATAACCTCGGTCGACCGGG
This sequence comes from uncultured Chloroflexia bacterium, assembly GCA_963752685.1. Lineage (GTDB taxonomy): Bacteria > Chloroflexota > Anaerolineae > Anaerolineales > Anaerolineaceae > Anaerolinea. The sequence goes on from CAVVZR010000006.1 coordinate 151,881, forward strand.
ATGATCTGCCGGATGGCGGCGCAGGGATCTTTGCCGAAACAGTCCACCAGATCCGCTTGAAAGCGCCCAAGACGATCATCGAACTGCTCACCCCCGATTTCCGAGGGCTGACCGAAAACGTACAGACCGTGGTCGAATCCAGGCCGGATGTGTTTGGGCAAAATATCGAGACGGTGCGCCGCCTTTCCCCGGCCGTCCGCGACCGGCGCGCGGGTTACGACCAGACCCTGGACGTTTTACGCGCCATCAAGAACCTGGCACCGTCCATGCGCACCAAGTCCTCGATTATGGTTGGCATGGGCGAAACCCCGGCCGAAGTGCTTGAGACGCTGCGTGATCTGCGCGCCGCGCAGGTAGACCTGCTGGCTGTCGGCCAATACCTGCAGCCCACCCTGCTCAAACGCAATATCCCGTTGGTCGAATACGTTCAGCCGGATCAGTTTGCCCGGTATCAAGAAGAAGGGATGAAATTGGGGTTCCGCTACGTCGCCTCAGGTCCGCTGGTGCGCAGCTCCTACAAAGCCTGGGAAGCGGCAATGTGCTGATGGAGACCCAGGCCCTGGCGAATATTTCGCACCTGATCATCGATATGGACGGCGTACTCTACCGGGGCAACCAACCCATGCCTCGGCTGCGGGAATTCATCCCTTTCTTGCGTGAGCGCCGCATCCCTTTCATTCTGGCAACCAACAACTCCACCCGCACCCCCCAGGAATATGTGGACAAACTGGCCGGCATGGGGGTGGCGGTAACCCCCGCAGAAATCCTCGTCTCGGGCCAGGCTACGGCACGTTTCCTGGCTCGCGAATATCCGCGCGGCACGCGAATTCACGTTTTTGGCATGCCGGCGCTCAAACAGGCGCTCACCGACGAAGGTTTCGTCCTGGCGGATGAAGACGTCGAACTGGTGGTCGCCAGCATGGACCGGGAGGTCAGCTTTGAAAAACTCAAGCGGGCCACCCTGCTGATCCGCGGCGGCGCCCGCTTTATCGCCACCAACCTCGATCCAACCAATCCCTCCGAAGAAGGACTGGTGCCGGGGACAGGCGCAATGATTGCGGCCCTGGCTGCCGCCTCGGAAGTCAAACCGACCGCGATCGGCAAACCCGAGCCCACCATGTACCAGCTGGCCATGGAGCTGATGGGCGCCTGTCCCGAGACAACGGCTGCCATCGGCGACCGCGCGGATACCGATATCCTCGGCGGAAAGAGGGCCGGCCTCACCACCATCTGCGTGTTATCCGGCTCCTCGAATCGCGATGAGGCGGCAGCCTATGGAGCGGATATGATTTTTGAGGATATTGCCCACCTGCTGGAAACCTGGAGACGTATTTGATGAAGGAAATGACTTCGGAAGAACGGGTGTTACGCGTGCTCAACCGCCAAGAACCCGACCGTGTCCCCCATTTTGAGTGGGCGGTGGACCGTAAGGTGCGCGCTGCGCTGTGCCCGGGCTGCCAGACCCATAACGAGTTCGCCCTGCGCATGGGGCATGACGCTGTCCTTGCCGACCCCAATTTCCAAAAGGAGCCTGTAGGCCCAGGCCGCTGGTTGAGCGAGTGGGGCTACGTCACCCAGGATACCCCCGAAGAGCACGGCATCGAGGTCGAATCACCCATCAAATCTCGGGATGATTTCGACCGCTACGTCCCTCCCAACCCGCATGCCCCAGGTCGATATGATTCCATTGAACAAACCATCCAGGATTATCCGGGCAAAGCCGTGATTGTCCATCTCAACGACGTTTTCTCGCTCCCGCGGTATTGGATGGGCATGGAAAACTTACTGATCGCCATCGCCGACGACCCCGATCTGGTAAGCGACCTGGTGGATCTTTCGGTTCGCCTAAACCTTGAGATGGCCGAAGAGATCGTGGCCCGCGGGATAAAGATTGTCTACACCGGCGACGATTATGCCGGCAATCTCGGCCCGCTGATGTCGCCCAGGCACTTCCGCAGATTGTTTTACCCGGGCCTGTGCCGGGTGATGGGTGGCTATAAAGAATTGGGTTTGCAGGTCATCAAGCACACCGACGGCAAACTGTGGTCCATCATCGACATGATTGTCGATTCCGGCATCGACTGCCTGGATCCAATCGATCCCCAGGCCGGCATGGATCTGGCGGAAGTCAAAGCACGGTTCGGTGAAAGGATCGCACTCAAGGGCAACGTGGATTGCGCCCAGCTGATGACCTTTGGCACCCCCGACCAGGTGGCGCAGGCCACCAAAGAGGCACTGCGCCAGGGGGCGCCGGGGGGAGGCTTTATATTATCTTCCAGCAATTCGATCCATTCGGCGGTCAAGCCGGAAAACTACCTGGCAATGATGTGCACCCTGCAGGAATTTGGACGGTATCCCCTCAGGCTGTCTTGAGCGGGCAGGAGGCAACCCATGGATTATCTCGCCGGAATTGACCTGGGCTCAACCAGTCTCAAATGCGTGATCTATGACCTCGCCGGCCAGATGGTTGCCTGTGGATCGCGACCGACACTGCGGTTCAACCCCGATCCCGAGCACCCGGAATGGACGGTCTGGCAGCCGGACCAGATTTGGGGCGGGGCAGCCGAGGCGGTTAAAGATGCCGTCGCTCAGATAGATGATCCCCACCGGATTAAAGCGGTCGCCGTGACCGGGATGGGTATGGATGGGGTGCCCATCGATGAACAGGGCAACTGCCTGTACCCCTTCATCAGCTGGCATGACCCCCGCACCGAAGCGCAATTGCAGTGGTGGGTGAACCATATCGGCGTAGAAAGAACCTTTCAAACCGGCGGGAACACCCTCTGGCCCTTCAATACCGCCTTGCGCCTCCTGTGGATGGCAGAGCACGAGCCTGAAATTTTGGCTCGCACCGACAAATGGCTGCTGATCGAGGATTTTCTGAATTTCATGCTGTGCGGCCGCCGCGCAACCGATTATACGATGGCTTCCTGCACGCTGTTATTCGATCAACGAAAACGGGATTGGTCGGACGAAATCCTGGCCCAGGCAGGCATCCACCGCGATTTGCTGTGCGATGCACACCCCAGCGGCACATGGCTGGGTGAGGTGACTGCCAGGGCGGCCGAGGCCACCGGCCTGCCCGCCGGCACCCCGGTGGTCTTGGGCGGCCACGACTATCTCTGCAGCGCGCTGCCCGTGGGCGCTTTTCAGCCCGGGGTGGTGCTGGATGTGACCGGCACCTGGGAGATCGTCCTGGCAACCATTCCCGCCCCGGTGCTAACCCCCGAAGTCCAGAGGTTAGGCGTGACGGTGGAGACCCACGCCGCCCGGGATGCCTACGCGGTCTGGGGTGGGGCGGTCGCTGCGGACATGCTCGAATGGTATCGTAAAGAATATGGAACCACGGCCCATCAACGGGTGGAGCCGGGCGGTGGAGCGGACTGGGAGTGCCTCATGGCGGAAGCCGCCCACTCGCCGGCCGGAGCGCGGGGCGTGATGTTCCTGCCGCACATGTCGGCCGCCGGCTGCCCCAGCGTGGATGCCCGCTCTCTGGGCGCGTTCGTGGGTCTCAGCAATTTTGCCCAACGCGGGGATATGCTCAGAGCCATCATCGAGGGCCTGGATTACCAGGTTCGCGACATCCTGACCGCCCTGAAAGCCGGGCTGGACGTGACGCCAGACCGCCTGGTGGCAGTTGGAGGCGCCACCCGCAATGCGTTCTGGATGCAGAACAAAGCCGATATCCTCGGCTTACCCATCGACGTGCCCGACGTGGAAGAAGCCACTTCCCTCGGGGCCGCCATCCTGGCGGGGATTGGCGTCGGCATCTACCGCAATGAACAGGATGCCTTTGATCGCGTTTACCGCCCCGGGAAAACCTACCAACCTGACCGGCTGCTGACGCCCCGCTATAGCCAATGGTATCCGATTTATAAACAGCTGTATGCCGCGCTCAAACCGGTCAACCACCAGCTTTACGATCACTTCAGGGGTTGAACACAGGAAGCCAATCAATGAACCAGCCAGAGCACTTTTTGAAGGCGCAAAACCAGTTGGGCGAAACGCCGATTTGGGTTCCCGAGGAAAACGCCTTGTATTGGGTGGATTGGGGCGGCGGGCCAGTCTGCCGCGTTGAGTTGTCGACCGGGCAGCTGAGCCGCTTCGCGGTCGACCTGCCGGTAACTGCCCTGGCCCGTCGGGCCAGCGGCGGCTGGATGATCGTGGCCCAAAATGGACTTTACGAGTGGGATCCGAAAACCAACCAGCCCAGGCTTTTTACCGGCCTGCCTGAACCCGACAGGCCGGAAATCTGTTTCAATGACGCGGCCATCGACCGCCAGGGCCGCCTGTTACTGGGAACAGTGAACATGCAGGATGTCTTTGCCCCTGACGGCTCGCTCTACCGCCTGGACCCGGACGGCTCGCTGCACCAGCTTGATGGCGGCTATGCCACCGCCAATGGTCTCGGGGTCAGCCCCGACGGCCGGAGGGTGTATGTCACGGACATGCGCCATCACCAGATCATCGCCCTGGATTATGATCCAACCGAGGGTACGGTCAGCAACCGGCGCACCTTTGTGTGTGTGCCTGAAAAAGACGGCATGCCGGATGGCCTCATTGTGGACGCCGAGGGATTTATCTGGAGCGGGCATTGGGCCGGTTGGAAACTCACCCGCTACGATCCGCATGGCAAGATCGAGCGCCAGATACGGTTCCCGGTACAGCACGTCATCTCATGTGCATTTGGCGGCCAGGATCTGGACGAATTATTCATCACCACCGCCTGGTGGGGGTTCAACCAGGAACAGCGCGAACAGCAGCCTTGGGCCGGCGACCTGTTCCGCATGAAAACGGGCATTTGTGGGCTGGCGGAGCCTGCATTTGCGGGCTAGCCTATCAGCTCGACACGAACGGACGGCCAGGTATGGAGGGACAACATGGGTCAGTACATTTTAGGGATCGATAACGGCAGCACGGTCTCAAAAGCCGCTCTTTTTGATTTTCACGGCAAGGAAATCGCCATTGCGAGCTGTAAAGTTGAGACGGAGTATCTTAATCCGGGCTGGACAGAACGCAGTATGGAAACCTTATGGCATAGCACAGCCTGCGCTATTCAGGATGTAATCGCCAGCTCGGGCATCGATCCTGCAGAAATCGTAGGAATTGGCAATACCGGGCACGGCAACGGCATGTATTTGCTTGATAAGCAAGGACAGCCGCTGCGCTATGGCATCCAGTCCATGGACACCCGCGCCGCGAATATCATCACCGAGTGGAACGCGCGCAGCCTGTTTCCCCAGGTCTATCCGTTCACCCTTCAGGCGCTGTGGCCCGCCCAACCGAACGCACTCCTGGCCTGGATCAAGAAGTATGAGCCGCAGAATTACGAGCGCATCGGCGCGATCCTGATGTGCAAGGATTACATCAAATATTGCCTGACGGGAGAAGTCAGCAGCGATTTCAGCGACATGGGCGGTACCAGCCTGGTGGATGTTCCCAGAAAGTGCTACTCACGCGAGCTGTTGACCTGCTACGATCTGGCCGAAGTGTACGATGCGCTCCCGCCCCTCAAACAATGTTTTGAAATTGTCGGGCAGGTAACCCGTAAAGCTGCCGAAGAAACCGGGTTGGCGGCAGGCACGCCGGTGGTCGGTGGTCTTTTTGATGTCGCCGCAAGCGCAGTTGGCTGCGGCGCCGTGCAGACCAACCAGGCCTGCATCATCGCTGGTACGTGGAGCATCAACGAGGTGATCACCTCCCAGCCGCTGATGGATCCGGATGTTTTCATGACGACCTTGTTTGCCGTTCCCGGATTGTTCCTCAATATCGAAGCCAGCGCCACCTCGGCCACCAACCTTGAGTGGTTTGTCGCCCAGTGCTGCGGCGACGAACGCGCCGAGGCCGCCCGGCGGGGCATCTCGGTTTACGATGTTTGCAATGAAGAAGTCGAAAAACTTGCCCCAGACAGCACCAATATCATCTTCCATCCTTTCCTGTACGGATCGAACGAGCAATCTTCGGCCCGGGCTGGATTTTTATGGAGTAGCCGGCTGGCATACCCGTGCGCATTTGCTCCGCGCCCTGTACGAGGGGGTTGTATTTGGGCACCTGAACCACATTGAAAAGCTGCGAAAGGCCGGCGCGCAGATTCAAGCGGTGCGGCTGACAGGCGGCGGATCGCGCAGCCAGGTCTGGACGCAAATGTTTGCCGACGCCATCCAGGCGCCTATGGAAGTTTCGGATGGCAAAGAGCTGGGCGCGCGCGGCGCAGCCCTTTCCGCGGGCATCGGTACGGGTGTGTACCAGAATTACGCCGAAGCGGTCGACCAGGCGGTGTCCATTGTGCGCGTGCAGGAACCCATCGCGGCCAACACACCCCTCTATCTGGCGCGTTATGCCGAATACAAACGCCTGATCGACGCGATGCACCCGTCCTGGGAAGCGTTGAAACAGCTGGATTGATCTTATTGCCCCTTGGGATAACAATTACTGGGGGTTGGTTTCATTGATATTTGGGAGGTCAAATGAGTCAGGAATATGATGTGCTTGTCATCGGCGCCGGGCCAGGGGGGTATGTATGCGCTATCCGCGCCGCTCAATTAGGTTTGAAAACCGCGATCGTCGATAAACAGTGGCTGGGCGGAGTGTGCTTAAATGTAGGGTGTATCCCCTCCAAAGCTCTGCTTAAGAATGCCGAATTGGCGCATACCTTACGCGAGCGAAGTAAAGAATTTGGCTTCTCCTTTGAAAACCTGACGTTCGATTACTCCACCGCGGTCAAACGCAGCCGCCAGGTCTCAGAGCGGTTGGTGAAGGGCGTTGGCTTTTTGATGAAGAAGAACCACATCGACGTCCACATGGGAACCGCGCGGTTAACCGCGAAGAATACAGTTCAGCTAACCGACAAAGATGGCAAGGTCGATGAGCTCCAGGCTAAAAATATCGTGCTGGCCACCGGCGCTGCCGCGACCACTATCCCCGGCATGACCATCGACGGGAAAAATATACTGACCTATTCCGAAGCCATTCTGCAGACCAAACTGCCTAAAAGCGCGGTGATCATCGGCGCCGGCGCGATCGGCATTGAATTCGCCACCATCTGGAATGGCTACGGCAGCAAAGTGACCGTGGTTGAAATGCTGCCCCGCATCCTGCCCCTGGAAGACGAAGAATCCAGCGCCGAACTGGCGAAAATTTACCAGAAACGCGGGATCCAATTCCTGACCAATACACGGGTGCTGTCGGTCCAGGCGGTGGAGGCGGGGGTGCAAGTGAAAGTTGCTGCGCCGGATGGCGAGAAAGTTATCGAGGCCGAACAGGCTTTGATCGCCATCGGCTTCAGACCCAACTCGAAGAATTTGGGGCTGGAAGAGCTGGGGGTTAAAATTAGCGACCGCGGTTTTGTGGAAGCGGACGAGCGGATGGCCACCAACATCCCCGGCATTTGGGCCATCGGCGACCTGACCGGCAAACTGCTCCTGGCGCATGTTGCCTCAGCCCAGGCGATCGTGTGCGCCGAGAATATAGCCGGGGTGGAAACCATCACCCTGGATTACACCATGATGCCGCGCGCCACCTATTCTCAACCCCAGGTGGCCTCCTTTGGCCTGACCGAGTCGCAAGCCAGGGAGAAAGGTTATCAGGTGAAGGTTGGCCGTTTCCCCTTCCAACCCAACGGCAAGGCCCTGGGCCTTGGCGAGACAGCCGGATTTGCCAAAATCCTGATCGACGAAAAATACCACGAAATCCTCGGCGCCCACCTGGTCGGTCCGGATGTGTCCGAGCTACTGCCGGAACTGACCCTGGCTCAGCGTATGGAAATGACCACGGCGGAAATTGCCCGCAACGTCCATGCGCACCCCACCCTCAGCGAGGTATTGATGGAAGCTGCCCACGCAGCGGAAGGAGAACCAATCCACCTATGACCACCAGAGTTTACCTTATCCGGCATGGCGCCACCGTACTGAGCGCCGAGGACCGTTTTGCAGGGGGTACGGATGTCGAGCTATCGGCTGAAGGGCGCTGGCAGGCCGAACGATTGGCAGAGCGCCTGGCCGACGATCATATTACCGCCTTCTACTGCAGCCCCTTAAAGGCGAACCATGGAAACCGCCCGGATCCTGGCCCAGCCGTATGGCCTGCCGCTGATTCCCAGCGATGGGCTGCGCGAAATTCATCACGGGCACTGGGAAACCATGCTCCGAGAAGACGTGGAGGCCCAGTTCCCCGAGGAATATCGCGCCTGGCAGGAGGACCCCTACACCTTTGCACCTGAAGGGGGCGAAGCAGGCCTGATGGTGATGGCCCGCGCGTTACCGGTGATCCGTGAAATCGTGGTCAATCATGAAGAAGAGACGGTGGTGATCGTTTCGCACAAGGCCACGATCCGTTTGATCATCAGCAGCTTGCTGGGGTTTAATGCGCGCGGTTACCGCGACCGCCTGGAGCAATCTCCCGCCTGTCTGAACATCCTCGATTTTAAAAATCCGGTGCGAGTGCGCTTAATGCTGTTCAATGATGTCTCCCATTACGTCGACCAGCCGCCTTATGCCGGCCGGCGCCTATCCAACTGGTGGGACAATCAATCGGAGCGCCCTGCGGAAGGTAAACAGGCGAACACCGGGAAATAAACCGCAAAATCACCTGACAGGCAGGTGAACAATAACGAAATACGCATCAGAATCGTCCGCACAGCCATTCTCATCCACGATAGCGGCCAACCAGAGACTTGGATTTTTATCTTTTTTGCCGGGAATACGACCATGCCAGGAAGCCTATCAACTTCCTGGCATGGTCGCTACTGGTACCAAAATAAGTTAATCAGGGGAATATTGGCCCTACCCTTAATTCACCCATTGTCTGGCCAGCTGATGGGAAGAGCCGTTCGATTTCGTCTTGATTTTAGGTTGTCCAGAAACGATCGGAGCAGCTCCCTCTGTAAGTTTGAACCGGGCTACCAGGTCTTTCAACACCTGAGCCATTTCTTCCAAGGATTGCGCTGAGGCGGAAACTTCCTCCACCTGCGCGCTCATCTCTTCCGTGGAGGCAGAAACTTCCTCAACCGCGGCGCTGTTTTCCTCACTGACACTGGCGATATTCTCGATTGCTTGAGTGACTTCATTGGATCCGGCTGCCATTTCTTCAGTAGCAGCTGTGTTTCCTTCCACCACGGCCGAGACCCTATCGACCGCCGCCACCAACTCTGCCGCGGACGCGGTCATTTTATCAGCCGCCTCCGCCGCTTCTTTAGCTTGTTGGGTCACCGCCTGGGTTGATTGAATGATACTTTCCAATGCTCCCCCGGCATCGCTTGCCTGGACCACGCCGGTTTCCACTTCACGCCTGCCCTCTTGCATGGCCGTGACGGCTTCACCTACCGTCCGCTGGATTCGATTGATCAATTCACCAATTTCTTTGGTAGAGGTACTCGCACGTTCTGCCAGCTTCCGCACCTCATCCGCGACTACTGCAAAACCTTTCCCGTGCTCACCGGCGCGTGCGGCTTCGATCGCGGCGTTTAAGGCCAGCAAGTTTGTCTGGGACGCGATATCTTCGATGGTTTCCACAATCATCGTGATTTGCTCCGAGTGACGGCCCATCTCAGCAACTTTATCGGCAGACAGACCCACTTTCGTGCGGATTCCTTCCATTCCTTTCAGGGTCAGTTTTACTTTATTCGCGCCATCTTGAGCGGCATCGGCTGCTTTTCCTGCCTCTTGGGTCACGGTCTGGGCGTTTTTGGCCACCTGTTGAATAGCCGTATGAATTTGAACCGTAATGCCGGCAGCTTTTTGAGCGGCCTGTGCTTGTTCCTGCGCCCCATTGGCCACCCCATCGATGGCGCGTGACATTTGTTCAATCGAGACAGTTGTGCGCGTCACAGCTTCAGTCTCTTGGGTTATTCCTTTGGTGACTTGCTGAATGGTGGCGGCAATCTGGTTGGTCGCCTGCCCGGCTTGATTGGCAGCCGAAGCCAGTTGAGAGGAGGCAATACTAAGCCCATTGGCGTTATCGGATACTCGTGTGATCATTTCACGCAGCTTGACAATCATTTTGCTGAATGCATTGCCCAAGACATCTTGATCGGATTTTACGGTTACCTCAACCGTCATATCCCCTTCCGCTAACAAGTCGGCGATCCTTGCGATGGATTGTAGATATTCAATCATCAAACCAAAAGACCTGGTCATCTGGCCAATTTCATCTTTTGAATCAGCCACTGAAATTTAATTTCAAGTTTCCTTGGGCCAACTCTCCTGTCGCCCTGGTCAGACGGGTTATTGGCGTCACCACCAGCCTGGTTAACCATAAAGCAATGCCCAGTGCCAAAAGACTTGCGATGATCCCTGCGATGATTAATGACCAGGTCATTTGCGAGATCGCTGCTTGAGCGCTGGTATTCGATAGATTTGCAAATTCCATATTTACTTTCACCAGGGAATCAAGCGCCATTCTCATTTCAGTCAAATTTTGATCGATTGCTTCGGCAACTTCGGCATCACCAGATAAATATGGATCCAGGTTGTTTTGAAAAGAATCATAGGCCGTCTTGAATTGGGTTAATGCGTTCGCCTCATCGGTTTGCAAGGAGGCTTTCCCCAAATTCTTGAGGACGGCTGTAAACTCGGGGCTGCCAGTCGTTACCCATTCCTGGTTATAGCGCGTGATCACAGCGGCCACATTGTCATCTTCAGTTTGGATGGCATTTTTCATTAGCGTTTTATCGGCATCCGATAAGTCTGCATAGGCAAACTGATGAATATGATCCGATAAATATGCCAGTTGGGTGGAACCCTGGTCAATCGTGGTAATTGGTATCAGCATAAACCCGTATAAATTGTCATACTCATACTTCAGCGCACTTGTCTTATTCAAACCTATCCCGGCGATCACAATAGCGGTAAGGGGGATCATGACCGCAAGCAAGATAAATTTTCCAAGGAGGCTTAAATTTTTGACCATGTTATCACTGCTTTCTTTTGAAAAGATAGTGGGAAAGACACGAACAATTGTCGAAATCGTAAGGCCGATTGTCCATTTCACAGGTCTGCCGCCAAGGTTACACAAATCAAAAAGGGTTAAAAGAATCCTTGAGCAGACAATAATCAGTATAAACCGATGGAAGATCTGGTCTATTCTATGGCCATAAAAAGCGCCTTAATGCCACGTAAATTTTCCCTCAATTTTATCGAATATCTTTTTTTGTAAATTAGATAGCTCGTGTTGATACCTTTATGGTAAAAAATGAACCCAACATCGTACCTGCTACATCATTCTGGACTTTTCAGTCCAAATCGTATATACTCGCATCAAGGTGATTAATGATGGCCAGGCCACTGGAATTCGAGACAACCGAAGTGCTGCGTAACGCCATGGTCGTGTTCTGGAACAAGGGCTACGAGGCGGCTTCACTTGCCGATATTCTGGCAGCCACCGGCTTGAGTAAAAGCAGCTTATACGCCACCTTTGGCGATAAGCGCGCACTGTTCCTGGCGGCATTCAAAGCCTACCAGCAGCAGCGGATCCAGCATTTGGAGCGGATCCTCAACAACGGCCAGCCGGCGCGCCAATCGATGGAGACCTTCTTCCGCCAGGTCGTGTTCCACAATACCGGTGACGCTTCCCATGGCTGTGGCTGCATGACGGCCAACGAGGCGGTTGAGTTGGCCCCCCACGACCCCGACGTGCAGCAGATGGTCGCCGAAGATTTCAAGGCGGTTGAAGATGCGTTTGTTGAGTGCCTTGTCCGCGGGCAGTCCGAGGGTTCCATCGCCAGCCGCCAGGCGCCCCGCACGCTGGCCCGCTTTCTCGTCGTCAACCTGCAAGGGCTCGAGGTGATGGCACGCGCCAAAACGGACCAGGCACAGCTCAATGAAACCGTTTCCGTGATGATGGCCATACTGGATTGATCGACCGGCCGGTTTTTTTTATCGATTTTTTGGACCAACTAGTCCAAAACATTTTTTTGGAGGAATATGACGACCCAAGCACCCAACCTGACTTTCAGCCAACTGGTGTCCGACGAACAAATCGACCAGACGGTAGAAGCACTTAAAACCCGCAACATCCAGGCCGTCGTGGTCAATACCGGCGAGGAAGCGCGCGAGTACGTGCTCAACCTCCTGCCCGAGGGAGCAGAAGTGCACTCGAGTATGTCCATCACCCTGGAACAAATTGGCCTGACCGCTGCCATCGAAGAGTCGGAGCGATACCAGGCAATCCGCCCACAGCTGCGCAAGCTCGACCGGGTCAAGCAGAACAAGGAGTTCCGCCGGCTGGGATCCAGCCCAGACTTTATGCTCGGCAGCGTGCATGCGGTCACCCTGGATGGGGAGGTGATCGTGGGGTCGGGCGGCGGCAGCCAGATTGGACCATACGCATCCGGGGCGGGCAAGGTGATCTGGGTGGTCGGAGCGCAAAAGCTGGTGCCGTCTCTCGAAGATGCCTTGCGGCGCTTGAAGGAATACAGCTACCCATTAGAAGATGCACGCATGCAAACCGCAGTTGGCCGGTCAGCCCAATTGAATCAGATTTTGATTTTCCAGGGAGCTTTGCAGCCTGGCCGCCTCAACATGGTCATTGTCAAAGAGAACCTTGGTTTTTAGAACGGTGAATTATGGAGGACACGATGAGCCGATTTACCCCCCATGAGATCGAGTATATGCAAAGCCAACGGCTGGCGAGACTGGCGACGGTGGGCGCCAACGGAGACCTGCATGTCGTGCCGCTGGGCTTTCGTTACAATCCCGAATCCGATACCATCGATTTGGGCGGCCACAATTTCGCCAGTTCCAAAAAGTACCGCGATGCACGGCGTTATGGTCGGGTGGCGTTGGTCATCGACGATGTTTTACCGCCCTGGCGCCCCCGCTTCATCGAGGTGCGGGGCACGGTTGAGGCGATTGGGAAAGGAGGGAAAGACATCCTCGCCGGCTTTGACCACGAAATGCTGCGGATCACTCCTACCTATATTGTTTCCCTTGGGATCAATGAGGCGGTGGTAATGCCGGGGGAAGGTCAAGTCAACTACTCCGGCAGGAAGGTGACCTAGTTTTTCCGGCGCATACAGGCTCGGTTGGGGGATCCTGGCGAACATGCACTTCAAATTGTACACACAGAGAAAGCTTTTCTCTGAAAGGAAGGTCTACAATGAAATTTTTCCTCAGGTTATTTATGGGGTTACAGGTTGGAATCTACCGGCTTACGGGCGGCAAATTGGGGGGAGCCATGCTCGGGTTTAAACTGTTGCTGCTCATCACGAAAGGGCGCAAGAGCGGCAAGACCTATACAACCCCACTTGGTCTTTTTCAGCAGGGAGATGATTATCTTATCGTGGCTTCCAACGCAGGGCAGCCCATTCACCCGGCGTGGTATTTCAATTTAAAAAGCAACCCGCAGGTGACGATCCAGGTGCTGGATAAGGTGATGCCCGCCACGGCAGAAATATTATCAGGCGAAGCCCGCACCCAGGCATGGCGCCAGGTCATCTCCTCCGCACCTTCTTACGCCAAATATGAACAGCGCACCACCCGAGAAATTCCCCTGATCGTGCTGCACCCCAATCTCTAAGCCGGTGACAGGCAGGTGTGAAGAGGCGTTGAGTTCGTTTCGCGCGCCTGCCCTTCATTCGATTTTGTCCGGAGTGGTTTCTATTATCCCTTGACACATAGCAATGCTATGTATTATAATCCTAGGTATGAACAACGAAGCCCTGAAAGGTCACCTGGAGTTGCTGCTCATGTCTGTCCTGCGAGATGGACCCGCTCACGGCTATGCCATCATCGAAATCTTACGCCGGCGCAGCGCAGGCACCTTCGATTTGCCCGAAGGCACCATCTATCCGGCGCTCCATCGCCTGGAGGCTGACGGCTTGCTGGCCAGCGAGTGGTCCCAGGAAACCGGACGGCGAAAACGCATCTACCATTTGACCGGCAAAGGAGAGCTTGCCCTCGCCCGGCGCGAAAGCGAATGGCGTCTTTTCGCCAGGGCAATCAACTCGACCCTCGGCGGGTAGCCCATTACGGAATGGAGAACAAATGCTAGAAGGTGTGATCGGCATGCTGACGTTTTTCGTAACCGTACTGGGCCTGGTGATCGCTGTCATTCTTATCGGGATGGCCCTGCTCAGGCGTCGCTGGGCTCGAGCCAGGGGAATTGGCGTCTTCTTTTTAGGTTGGCTGGGTGTCTATGCCGCCATTTTACTGGTCGTCTCCCTCACCAGCCAGCCGCGCACAATCCCGCCGGGCGTGGAACGCTGCTTCGATGAAATGTGTTATTCCGTCCAGGCGCTGAAGATATCTCATACCTTAGGCGAGGGCGCGAATTCCCTCACCGCGGGTGGCAATTTCTATATCCTGACCGTTCAACTGCGCAGCGCTGCCAAACGCTCCGCGCAGCGGCCTTCTCAACCCGACATTTTCTTTATAGATGGCGGTGGAAAGCAGTATACCCACCTGGTGTATGCCGGCCCGGAGGGCGATTTCAGCCTGGGTCAACCGGTCACCGCCGGCCAGCTGTGGAGCCAACCCATCCAACCCGGCAAATCGCAGCCGCGCATGATCGCGGTTGACCTGCCCGCGGACATTCGCCAAGCGGGGATGGTCATCACCGAAGGGATTGGTCCCCTATCGGTGATCATCATCGGCGATGAAAACAGTTTCTTGCATGCCCGGACGGTTTTTTCCCTCAGCCCATGAAACTCACCTTGATTGAACGCTACCTTGGAGATTTAGAAAGACACCTGTGGTGGCGGGGGTTGGCGGATTCGCGGAATATCGAGGAGATCGCCAGTCACCTATACGAAAATGTGGACCACGGGCTGGCCAGTGGACTCGGTCTGGATGAAGCCCAGGCGCAGGCGATTCGCAATTTCGGCCAGCCCCGCCGTATCGCGAATTTATATGCGCAAGAAAGGTTGTCGCTGATGCAAAAAATCTATCTGGCAACCGGCCTTGCCGGGGGAATTTTCCTGGCATATATCGATTCACTTCCAGGCTGGGATGACACCGGCATTGTAGCGTTTGGCTTGCTGCTGCTCAGCGGCATCCTCGCCCTCCTGGGTAGCCGGCGGCCCTGGCTGCTGGCCCTGGCCACCGGCTTATGGATCCCGCTGCACGAGATCCTATTCAGCCATAATGTCGGTTCGCTGCTGGCCCTCGCCTTTGCATTCACCGGCGCCTATGCCGGGTGGCTGGCAAACCGTCTGCTGTTCAAACTTTTCAAATCGACCTGAGCCGATCCCCTGCCTTGGTCATTTTCAATCCGAGGCAGGTGAGGGAAGCGCCACTTCCTGAGGGCCACGCATTAACAGTGCGGCAAGGATTCCAGCGAAAATGGTGATCGCCCCTGCCAGAAAGAACACCTGGCGAACCCCCAGCACATCCCCCAACAAACCGGCGCTGCCCATCGAGATCACCGAGGTGAGGGTGGTGAGGGTATTCATGGCGGAACTGGCCCGCCCGCGTTTTTCAGCCGGAATGGTTTGCTGCAAGACGGTTGACGCGGCAGCCTGCATTGGGGTCAGGGCAAGCCCGACGAAGAAGAGCGCCAGCAGGCTGAATACGATAGATGTGGCTGCGCCAAACAGAGCAATGAACAAACCCACCAGCATGATCCCGCCGACGATGATCTGGACCGATTTCAAGCGGACCGCTAATACCGATACCAGCGTGCTGCCCACCACCATGCCGATCACCTGGGCGGCGTCTATGCCCCCCAGGGCAGCGGTTGGGACCTTTAACTGGTTGATCAGGAAGGGTACGATGAGCACATTGACCGCCCCCAGACCCAGCATAGCCACAGAAAAGGCAGTCAGGATCCCCATCACCAGGCGGCGGCTGACCAGATAGCGCAAACCGTCCCACAATTGGCCCAGGGTGGTGCGCACACCCCCGGACGCCAACCCAACTTGTGCCGGCGCCTGAATGCGAGCGATAAAGAAGGCGGAGGTGAAGAACGAGAGGGCATCCAGAGTGAACGCCGGCCAGGCGCTCCCACTGACCCCCACCAGCACGCCCGCCAGGGCCGCGCCGATGACCCCGGTGATCACCTGGGTCGTTTGGGAAAGCGCGTTGGCAGCCAGCAAATGTTGCAAATCGACAATGGATGGGATCAGTGCACTCCTGGCCGGGTTAAAGAGCGTACCGACCACGGCCTGCAGAAACCCCAGGACATAAAAAACCCACACATCTTCAGGTCGGCGGACAAAGATGAAACCCAGCACCAAAAGACCGCGCAGCAGGTCCGAAAGGATCATGATCCGTTTACGGTCCCAGCGGTCGACAAAGACCCCGGACAACAATCCAAAGATCAACTGAGGCACTGCGACCACGATCATCATCACGGCCAGCGCAGCGGTTGAACCGGTGAGCCGGTTGATCATAATCAGAATGGCCAGGTTGGTCAGGCCGTCGCCGATCTGGGAAACGCCCTGACCCATCCATAACTGGCGAAAATTACGGTTGGCGAGGACATCTCGCACGCTTTTGTTTTCTTCCTGGGGTGCAGCCATCGGGTATTCCTTAGGTAGGGTCCGAGCCCGAAGCAGCCGAGCGCGGATAAAATGCCAATAAACAAGCGTAGTCCACCGAATCCGTTCCAGCCCGTGGGTCGGCGGCATCCAGTTCGGTCAGTAAATCTCGAAACTTTGCGATAAATCGGGGCACATCCTCACGGCGCAGACTGATCAGCGTCCTGGCCAGCACAATATTTTCCTCGGCCGGGTCTTCCTCCAGGTTGACCAAACCAGCGGATATGGAGTGTGACAGCTCCTGCATGGTTGATTCAAAAACAACCGAGATGAGGTCCGGCAGCGGATTTTCCGCGGACACATTGAGCAGCTTGCGATCCACAGAGAGGTTATCGGCTGCCGTGCGGTAATACTTTTCGATGATGCCGGACTTCACCCGTGTGTCGACCATGGTGACGAAACCGGCGGCCTCTAACTCGGCGATATGGTAATACAGTTTGGTAGGTGGTTGCTTCAGACGGGTGGCGATCTGTTTGACCGTCAGGGCTTCTTTGCCAATCAATTCGAGCATGCTCAGGCGCAGTGGGTCACTGATGGCTTTGAGCTGCTCCGGGGTAGAGATCAGCAAGCGTTCGGCTGGCTGAAATCCGGCGCCGGGAAGGGATTCGTCCGGGGAGGGTGCAGTGGAAGGATTTTTGGGCATCAATCATTAAATTCTTTCTATCATTCTAAATTATTTGAATGATAGAAAATATTATAATAATTTAGATTTGAAAGTCAATAGGCAAATGATCCTGACGTTTATCCCATGGATGAAGACAGCTCGTTGAAGGAACGGTGAAAGCTCCGCGTACCGGGCAACATGGTTTGAAACCGCGAATAATCCGATATAATCAAGATCAACATAATCCATATTGTCGCGGCGGCATTCACAACTTCGTCTGCCTGGGTGGATCACGCCCCAGCAGGATGAGCAGGCCGGGTCAACGAGCGGCAGCCCATAGTCATTGACTGCGAGAAAAGCGAGGGGCGCATGTTTTTGCGAAAATTGTTCGGCGTTCTTTTTGTCGTCGCTGCGATTGCCGGATTTGTGCTAAGCGCCTACGGCCTCGTCGAAATATGGCGCTTCCGGCCTGTCGCGACCCAATCCGTGGTCAGCAACCTGGCCTTGTTCGATCAAGCGCTCATCACCACCCAGGAAGGGCTGACCATCGTCGGGCAGGTGGTGCAGACCACCAGCGCGGACGTGACCTCGCTGCAAACAACCATCCAGGCGCTGGCCCAGGCCATCCATGACACCAACCCCATGCTCAATTCGCTGACCAAGCTGACCGGTAAAGACTTCCCGGAGGCCTTAGCCGCTACGCATACTTCCCTGGCCTCGGCCCAATCCACCGCGCTGCTGATCGACAATATTCTGGCAGCCCTGACCAGCATTCCCTTTTCACCGGTGGCCGCCTATAAACCGGCCGTCCCATTGCACACCGCCCTGGAGCAGGTCTCGGCCAGCCTCGATCCGTTAACCCCTGCGCTGACCACCATCTCAACCAGCCTGGCAGTTGGCAAGACCAATATGAGTGCGGTGGAGAAAGAGTTAACCGGCGTTTCCGAAACCACAAAAGAGATCAGCAGCGCGCTCGCCGATGCGCAGGGAGTGGTCGCAGAGTATCAGGCCGTCGTCGACCAGTTGAAAGCGCGCGTTGAAACCCTTCAGCAAACTGCACCGGCCTGGATTACAAGGATCGCCTGGATCTTGAGCATCCTTCTCGGCTGGCTGTTGATCGCGCAGTTGGGATTGGGGTCGCAAGGCCTGGACATGCTGCGCACCCGGCCTGAAACACACGGATCGCCTGACGCTCCCGCTCCATAAACCCCAAGGAAAACCAGATGAAAATCCATCGAATCGATCATATCGGTATCATCGTCCAAGATCTACCCGCCGCGATTGCGTTTTTTCTTGACTTTGGCATGGAATTGATGGGGGAAGGGACGGTGGAAGGCGAATGGGTAGAGCGGATCGTCGGGCTGCAAGACGTAAAAGAAGATTATGCCATGTTGGGAACGCCCGACGGTGAAACGAATATCGAGTTGATCAAATTCGTCCGGCCATTGGATAAGGAAGGCGTCCAGCGACCTTTGGCAAACACCCTGGGCATCCGCCATATTGCTTTTGTGGTTGAGGATATCGAAGCCATGGTTGCCAGGTTGAAGAAGAATGGGGCGGAATTAGTCGGCGAGATCCAAAATTACGAGGACACCTTCAAGTTATGCTACATTCGCGGGCCGGAGGGAATGATTGTAGAGTTGGCCGAAAGAATCAAATAAGATCTCTTAGCATCTCAAGCGGCGCCGGCAGCGGGCCAGGCGCACTTACTCTGTACGCCACTCCAGCAGATTGGGACTGTCTCACCACAAATAAGCGCGGGACGGAACTAGTGTAAAATGGATGCAGCCATGAATTTCATCGTTGTCATCCAGCCGGCGCACTCATACGCGCCATCGATCTCATGCCAGACGAATTGATACACCCTCCAGGTGCGCAGCGGTTGATCCAGAAATACCGTCTACTTTTCCACAGAATCCCGTCCAAGATTGTTCAAAGGAGCCCCACCATTGAAAAAACAGATTTTTGATACGGGTTGGGAATTTTCCGAGCTAAGCGGGTTTGCCGCCATATTCAATCCAAATGCCTGGCAGCCAGTGACCCTCCCCCATGACGCGATGATCGCTTTACCGCGTGCTGCCAACAACCCCAGCCACAACCAGGGCGGATTTTTCCCCGGAACGGTGGCCAACTACCGTAAGAAATTCTTTATTCCTGAAGCCTGGCGCGAACAGAGCATACAGCTTGAATTTGAAGGCGTTTACATGAACGCTGAAGTATCAATAAACGGGCAACTGATCCAATCTCAGCCTTACGGTTATTCCAGTTTTATCGTGGACCTCTCCCCTCACCTGAATTACGGTCAGGAGAACAGTATTGGCGTGGTCGCCAACAACACCGCCCAACCCAACTCGCGCTGGTATACCGGCACAGGCATCTACCGGCATGTCTGGCTGCGCACCGGCAGCCATGCCCACATTCAGCCCTGGGGGGTGTTTGTCACCACCCCGGTGGTGGACACCGAGGCCAGCGTGGTGCAGGTCAGCACCGAGCTGTCGGGCTTGAGCAGCCTGGATGGCGCCAGGCTGCGCAGCAGCGTGCTGGACGCGCAAGGTAAATTGGTTGCCCAGGTGGAAACCAGCGCGAATTTATCCACGATCCAGCAGACCATGCTGGTAAAAAATGGACAGCTGTGGTCGCCGGACGCGCCCTATCTGTACACCCTGGTGAGTGAGGTGTACCTCGATGGCGCGGTGGTCGACAGCGAAACAACCACCTTTGGCATTCGCTCCATCCAGGTGGACGCCGAACAGGGCCTTCGCATTAACGGCGTGCCGCTGAAGATGAAAGGCGGCTGCATCCATCATGACCACGGGCCGTTGGGTGCGGCCAGCTACGACCGCGCCGAGGAACGTAAGATCGAGCTGCTCAAATCGGCCGGCTACAACGCCATCCGCTGCGCACATAACCCGCCTGCCCCGGCGCTGCTGGACGCCTGCGACCGGTTGGGGTTCCTGGTCATCGATGAAACCTTTGATGCCTGGACTTCCTCCAAAGTACCCAACGATTATCATCTCTACTTCAATGAATGGTGGCAGCGCGATACCCAGGCAATGGTCAAACGCGACCGCAATCACCCCTCCGTGATCCTCTGGTCGATCGGCAATGAGATCTTCGGCGCCCTGGGCGATGCGAAAACGGCAGAATGGGCACAGCGCCAGGCCGATTATGTACGGTCGCTGGACAGCACCCGCCTGGTCACCTCCGGCGTAATGCAAAATTTCCTGGAAGATATCGCCAACCATGATATCGAAGGATCGTTCACCCTCAAGCCTGCCCCCGCCGATCCCGAGAAAGACAGTTGGGGTCGGTTGACGCGCGCATTTGTCCGGCCGTTGGATGTGGTGGGCTACAACTATATGGCCGGGCGCTATAAAACCGACCAGACCCGCTTCCCTGGGCGGGTGATCGCCGGCACCGAGACCTGGGGCCATCTGATGTTCAAATCCTGGCAGGAGACCGCGAATCTGCCGCATGTCATCGGCGATTTTGTCTGGACGGCCTTTGACTATATCGGCGAGGCCGGTTTTGGGGCAGTGCGTTTTGATGGGCAGATCCGCATGGGCGCGCCGTTCCCCTACCATCTTTACGGCTGCGGCGACTTCAATATCTGCGGCTTCAAGCGGCCGCAATCCTACTATCGCGATTTGCTATGGGGGCTGCGCAGCGATCCCTTTATCGCGGTGCTCGATCCACAGCACCACGGAAAACCGATGAGCTTTACCCCCTGGGCCTGGGAACCCGTGCTGGACACCTGGACCTTCCCCGGTCAGGAAGGTCAACTCACCCAGGTGGATGTCTACGCGATTGACGACGAAGTGGAGCTGTTGGTCAACGGCGCATCCGTGGGACGCCAACCCGCCGGGGCAGCCTGCCAGAACAAAGCCAGCTTTGATGTTACCTACCAGCCCGGCGTGATTGAAGCCGTGGGCTATACCGGCGGCAAGGAGACGGGCCGCCATCGGCTGGTGACCGCCTCTACTCCAGCCGGCCTGTCGCTTAGCGCCGATCGTTCCAGCCTTCAAGCCGGGGGCGGCGATCTCGCCTACCTGACGGTGGAGGTGCAGGACGAACGCGGCGTTTTGGTGCAGCCCGGCGAGCCGCTGATCACCCTCGAAGTCAGCGGAGCGGGAGAAATCCTCGCGATTGGCTCAGGCGACCCGCTGTCCGAGGAACCTTATACCGGTAACCAACACAAAGCCTTCCAAGGCCGCCTGTTAGTCATCCTGCGCAGCACGCCCGAAGCCGGCCGTATCGCAGTCACGGCCCGCATGGAAGGCCTGCCGGCCGCCAAACTTGAGCTGGAAACCAACCCAATGGGCGACTAGCAGAACATCCTTCCCCGTCCGGCGCACAAAATTATCGCGGGCAGAGAAGTGCATACTTGATGATTTTAAGGAAAGCCCACCGTATAAGCCGTGGGCTTTTCCTTACGAAATGGTCGATTGGGTCGTTCCATAGCCGTCCGTTTTCTTTTCAGCGGCAATTGCTTATTGACGGGAGATAAAAATGTTGCTATAGTGATATTGGGAGCGCTCCCAATTTATCGGAACCGCTTCCCCACCCGGCCGATCCCTCGGCTTTTTCAATCATATTTTATGAGAGCGCTCCCAGACTTCTGTCAATGACCCTAACCCTCGAAGACATTGCGGATAAGTGCGGCGTATCCCGTTCCACCGTTTCTCGCGTGATAAACGGCGACTCGAACGTGAGCGACCGGACTCGTCAAACGGTGTTGGAGGTTATCCAAAAGTACAATTTCCAACCCAACATGGCGGCTCGCGGGCTGGCCAAGGGCCATACGGGCATTTTAGGATTGGTCATCCCCAAAGGGGTCCAGGCCATCTTCGAGGAGCCATTCTTCGCCTTGCTGATCCGCGGGGTTACCACCCGCTGCAATGCCATGGATTATTCCGTGATGATGTGGCTGGCCGAGCCCGACTACGAACGGCGTATGATCAGCAAAATCTTGTACAACGGACTGGTGGATGGCGTGATTGTGGCATCCATGCTGCTGGACGACAGCATCATCGATAACCTGCGCCAGAACAAGCTGCCCTTCATCCTCATCGGCCGCCACCCGGTTTATAACGAGCTGTCCTTTATGGACGTGGATAACCGCGGCGGCGCCTACCAGGCCGTGCAGCATATCCTGCGCTCCGGCCGCCGGCGAGTGGCCACCATCACCGGTCTCCAGAATATGATTGCCGGCATCCACCGCTACCAGGGTTATGTGGATGCCCTTCAGGACCACGATTTACCCATCCTCCCGGAGTTAGTCGTCGAGAGCGATTTCACCGATGCCGGCGGCTACACCAGCATGCAGGCTTTGCTGCCCCATCAGCCGGACGCCGTCTTTGTCGCCAGCGACACCATGGCCCTGGCAGCCATCCAGGCCATCCAAGAGCACGGCCTGCGCGTGCCCGAGGATATCGCCGTGGTAGGTTTTGACGATATCCCTGAAGCCAACCGGATGAAGCCCACCCTCACCACCGTACGCCAACCCATTTCCAGGATTGGTGCGGCGGCCGCCGAAACCCTCATCGATGTCATCCAGACCGGCTCGACCATCCCTCGTCAAATGGTCTTTCCGGCCGAGTTGGTGATTCGCCATTCTTGCGGCGCGATCCAATCTTAATTTTTAGGGACTGAGTTCAATTGAAGAGGAGTTTACAGAATGCAAGTTGAAACGATGCCCTCCAACGAGCCGGCGTTCGAAAAAAAGAGACGGTGGAGTAGAGATAAGATTTATAGCAACCTGTCTTATCTGGCGATGGTCTTACCCGGCGCCATTTGGCTGCTCTTGTTTGCTTACCTCCCCATGCCCGGCATCATTATGGCATTCAAGACCTATCGCCTCACCCGGCCGCCGGTTGAGGAATTGATCCAAAATAAATTCATCTACAGTCTGCTTCACAGCCCATGGGTTGGGTTGAAGAACTTTGAATACCTGACCCTATCTTCGAATGTCGGCAACACGATCACCTATGTCCGCAATACGGTGATGTACAACTTGCTCTTCATGGTGGTGGGTCTGTTGCTTTCGGTAGGATTAGCCGTCATCATTTACGAACTGTCAAGCCGGTTCTGGGCAAAGGTTTATCATTCCATCCTGTTCCTGCCCTATTTTATTTCATGGATCGTGGTGGCCTACGTGGTGTATGCCCTGGGCAGTTCCAACGGCATTGTCAACAATGTGTTGGATCCGTTTGGACTGGGACCGATCGAAGTGTATAAAACCAAGGCTGCCTGGCCAGTCATTTTCCTGGTAGCAAATATCTGGAAATATACCGGCAACGGTTCGATTATTTACCTGGCGGTGATCACCGGCATCGATCGCGAGCTGTATGAAGCCGCCGCGATGGACGGCGCCACGAAATGGAAGCAGTTCGTCTACATCACCCTTCCTCAACTCATTCCCGTCATCGTCTTGCTGCAAATCCTGGCAGTCGGGCGCATCTTTGGTTCCGATTTCGACATGTTCTACACCCTCCCCAATGGCGCCGCGGTGGTCAAAGATGTCACCTACACCCTGGACGTGTTTGTCTACAACATGCTGAGAAGCGGATCGCCGCTTGGTTATCCGGCAGCGGCAGCATTCCTGCAATCGGTGCTGGGTTTCATTCTCATTCTGGTCACCAATTTCTTCGTACGCAAGACCAGACCAGAATTGGCGCTGTTCTAAACAGGACACACGAAAGCAGGTGATGAATAATGGCTAGAGCGAGTTATTTAGACCACGAACCCAAACGTGCCCCCGGCAGGTTTAAATTATTCCCAAGAACGCGCGGGAAGAAGGATATGCTTGCCCTATCACCGGGTGCCAACCTATTCTTAAATCTACTGATGATATTGGTCTGCATTCTGACCTTGATCCCCATTTACGTGATTGTCGTCGCCTCGGTCACCTCCGAGGCAGCCTTGACCACCAATGGATATCGATTATGGCCGGCAGAATTTTCGAACCTGGCTTATACCTTCTTGTTCAGCCGGGGATCGATCCTGATAACTGCTTACGTCAACACGATCATTTCTACCCTGGTAGGAACCGTCCTGGCGGTGATTATGGTCGGGCTGTACGCCTATGCGCTCTCCCGGGACAACTTCAAGTTCAGAACCTTCTTTACCTTCTATGCATTCTTCACCATGCTGTTCAGCGGCGGGCTGGTGGCTTATTACATGGTGATGCGGCAAGTTCTGCAAATCCAAAACTCATTATGGGCGCTCTTCCTGCCTTCGGCTTTTAGCCCATTTTGGGTGATTGTGATGCGCACATTTTACAAGGCCAACGTGCCCAATGAGATTATCGAATCAGCCCGCATTGACGGCGCCAGTGAGTGGCGCACCCTGTTCCAGATCGTTTTGCCCCTGTCACTCCCAGGGCTGGCGACGGTGGCATTATTCAGCGCCATCGGCATCTGGAACAATTTCTTCAACTGCCTGATGCTGGTGGACGAGGCAAAATTTTACAGTTTGCAGTTCACCATCTACACGACCCTAAATAACATCCGTTTCTTGCTGGAAAACGCGGACAAGCTGCAGGGATTGGTCAACATTTCCTCGCTGCCTTCCCAGACGTTCCGTATGGCGATGGCGGTGGTAACCGTGGGTCCCATTATTTTTGCTTATCCGTTCTTCCAGAAATACTTTGTGCGCGGGTTGACCATTGGCGCGGTCAAGGGATAAGCGCCGGCGTGAGCATCAGGGCAAGTTTCTATCACCAATTCTGTGGATGGGTCACATAAACGTTCCGTACTATCTAGAGAGAGAAGGAGTAAAAGAAAGTGACTAAGAAGATCTTTGCGATCCTTGCGGTTGTCTTCCTGTTATCGTCGGTGTTTGGTTGCGCGCCAGCCCAACAGGCGACCGAAGCGGTTCAGCCTACGGCTGCTGCCGTTGAACCGACCAAAGCCGGCGAGCCAACCATGGCGCCCGAGCCGACGACCGCCCCAGTCATGGGTGATTCTGTCACCCTCGACTACTATATCGTCGGCGCCGCCGATACCGATCAGCGCCCGGCGGTTGAAGAGGCGATCAACGCCTATATCGAGCCGATGATCGGCGCGAAAGTCTCGTTCCATATCATTCCGTGGGCCGATTGGGCGACCAAGGCCGTCACCGGCATGGAAGCCGGCGAGAAGATGGACATCTTCTTCACCGCGGATTGGTACTATTATATGCAGTTGGCCAGCGAAGGCCTGTTCACCCCCTTGAACGACCCCACCGGGCCTAACGGCAACCTGCTCGAGAAATATGGCCAGGGCATCCTGACCAGCCTCAACCCGGCCTTCGTCACCGGCACCCAGATCGACGGCGTGAACTATGCGGTTCCCACCAATAAAGAGCTGTCCGTTCCCCAGGGCTTCGTCTATAACGTCGCCTGGGCCGATGAAATCGGTTTCACCGACGAAGATGCCGCCATGGTCAAATCCATGAAGGATCTTGAGCCCTGGTTGGCCAAGGCCAAAGAAGCCCATCCCGATGAATATCCTTACCTGACGGATGGCGGTCTGGGCTTTATGCAGTGGGTTCACGGTTTTGCCTCCAACGTTTCCGACTACGTGGTCAACATGCAAGCCGGCCCGAAAGCGGATGGTTCCTGGGATGAGACCATTCTGGTTCCATTTGAAACCCCCTGGATGAGCGAGTACCTGACCACCGTGCGCGATTGGTACGAGAAGGGTTATATCAACCCGGATGCCGGCCTGACCACCTTCGACACCAGCCAAGACATGAATGCGGGCAAGTTCTTCATCGAACCCATGCCGCTGAAGGGCAACAATATCAAGGCGCAGGAACTGGTCATCGCCTCTGGCAATCCCGATCTGCAGCTCAAAGAGATCTACGGCATGCCCAAGATCGTTGTTTCCAACGACACCGGCGGCTCGATGCTCGCGATCCCCACTGTGTCTGATCATCCCGTGGAAGCGATGAAACTGATCAACCTGATGCACACCGACAAGAAGTTGATCAACATGATGCTCTACGGACCCGAAGGCAGCTTCTGGAATTATGACGCGGATGGCCGTGTCAATATCCTCAACGACGCCTGGATCAGCGCGCATCCTGGCGCTTGGGTTTGGGGCGATGTCACCGTTCAGAGCGTTACCAACAAAGAAGATCCCCAAAAGAACCAGATGCTGATCGATTACTCCAAAGACGCACTGGCTCACCCTTCGTTGGGCTTCCGCTTCCGCACCGAACCCGTTGCGGCTGAAGTAACCGCGATCCAGACCGTTGTCGACGGTATGCAGCGGGCTCTATTGACCGGTTATGTTGACCCGGCGGTTGAACTGCCCAATTTCATTCAGGCTTTGAAAGACGCCGGCCTCGAAAAGGTGCAGGCTGAAATCCAGAAGCAGTACTCCGACTGGAAAGCGACCCAGTAAGTAGTCCTTGAAATTCTGCTAACCCATCCATATAAATCCCCGCAGGGCCAACCTGCGGGGATTTTGTCATTAATCGTCATGGATCCGTAACCTGCCCCTATTCATTTGCTTGCACAGCCTGAAGGAAATCATCTGCCTTTACCAGGGGAATGTACCTGGCCCGGATCCCTTCGATCGGATTTCTATGTTCATAAATGGCAATTTGGCTGACTTCCTGGCTGACGACCACCAGCCTTATCTTAACCTCCATCCAATCCGGCATCAGGTCGTTTAGAATATCGTCAAGGTCCATCCACTTATCCCAAACGAGGATCACCAGCCCGCCCTGATGCGCTTCGACGGCTCGCAGGATGGCGGCGTGGTCCTGGCACTTGATATGGGTGATGGTCTTGCCTGGAAGGGTTTCGAGCAAAAAGAGTATGCCCACATCAAACAGCGATTCGTTGCCGATGACGAGGACGTGCCCGGTGTGGTGGGAGGACGGCGATGAGGGCCTCTTTATGCCTGGCCGCATCGGGTATGATTTCTTTTGGGAGGGCTCTGCGTTCTGGTTCATTGACCAATCCATTCTAGAATGAAGCGGCTGATTGGGTGCATTGTTGCCTGGGTCGATCACAACTTGATATATAATAATCAAACCAGATAGTAGAGATTACGGGCTCAAGTAATCTGTTTAATCCGACTAAAGTCCCATTCATTAAGACTTTCGTCGCATAGTGTGATGGTGTGATGGTGAGAGTGGATGGTTTTCCCCGATCCACATTCACCTGGCCAGCTTCCCGATTGAACCGCTCATGGGTCGTTTTTATTGCTAAAAAAGGAGGGGGAATGAGTTTCTTTACCCAATGGTTGAGGCAGCGATCCCTTTCACAGCGGTTTACCGTGGTAAGCTTCACGATCATGGTGATTGGTATGGTGGTGATCGGCTGGTGGGTCAGCCAGAAAATCAGGACGGGGGTGATCAATGAAACCGCGGGCACGACCGCGCTGTATATGGACAGTTTCATTACCCCGAATATTCAAGAACTGAGTTACGCCGATCGATTAACCCCAGAGCATATCGATAACCTGGACCGGCTATTTCAAGGCACTGACTTTGGCCGCCATATCGTAGCCTTCAAGGTCTGGGACGAAACCGGCCGCATCCTGTTTAGCAATAACCCGAACTTGATTGGGCGAGTATTTCCCAACGAACAGGAAGTAGTTGAAGCCTATAAAGGGGTGGTGGTTGCCCAATTCACCAACCTTGAGGACGACGAGAATGTTGAGGAGCGGATAAATTATTCGCGGCTGATGCAAATTTACAGCCCGATAAGACAGGATGGCACCAATCAGATCATCGCCGTTGCCGAGTTCTACCAGACGGTCGAATCGGTTGAATCCGATATCTCCAAAGCCCAACGGCAAAGCTGGGCCATCGTGGGACTGTCGATGGCAGCCATTTATTTATTGCTGCTCAGTTTTGTGCGCTGGACCGATCGCACGATCATGCGCCAAAAAGCTGCCCTGGCTGAACAGGTCTCTCAACTAAAGAAATTGTTAGCCCGCAATGATGAGCTCAATGAACGCGTAAAACGCGCCGCCGCGAATTCGACCGAACTCAACGAGCGCTTTTTACGGCGCACCAGCGCCGAACTGCACGATGGGCCGGTTCAGGAACTGGGCCTGGCCATGCTGCGCCTGGGTCGAGTGATGAATAACAGCCAGATTTGCCTGCTCAACAATCCCGACAGTCCCTGCCAATTACAGCTCCCTGAAATCCAAAAATCCCTGGAGCGCTCCATGCAGGAAATTCGGGATATCTCGAAAGGCCTGGGCATTCCCCAACTCGAAAACATGACCCTGCCGGAAATAATCCAACGGGTTGCCAAGGCCCATGAACGGCGCACCGCCACGGAGGTGACCGTCAACTGTCAAAATTTGCCGGACCAGGCCAACCTTTCTTTCAAAATCACCCTTTTCAGGTTGATCCAGGAAGCCCTGAATAACAGTTTCCATCACGCCGATGGACAGGGACAAACCATTCGGGTAACCTACGATCAAGGCGTGGCGGATATATCCGTATCCGATGCCGGCCCCGGGTTTGATCCAACCCAACCGATTGACTGGGAAAACCACCTTGGCCTGGCCGGCATGCGGGAAAGAGTAGAAAGTCTGGGAGGTGAATTCCAGATCAAAAGCGAAATCAACCGGGGTACTACGGTGCTGGCGCGTCTTATGCTGCCATCCTAAAGCCGCCGACCCTCCTATTGCCAGTCGAAAGCGCATTTATGGAAAAGATTAGACTTGCCATCGTAGACGATCATCCTCTGTTTCGTGAAGGGGTTGCCTCAATCTTATCGGCGGAAGAAGACATCGAGATTGTTGGACAGGGCTCGAATGCCGAAAGTGCGATTCAACTGGCAAAGACGGTGTCGCCCGACATCATGCTCCTGGATATCAATATGCCTGGCGGGGGTATGTTTGCCACCCAAACCATCAAAGAAGTCGCTTCGACGGTTAAAATTATCATCTTGACCGGTCTGGATGAAGATGATTATGTCCTGGAGGCCCTGAGGGCCGGCGCGCAGGCCTACCTTCTCAAGGGCGTCATGTCGGGAGAATTAATCGATGTGCTCCACCTGGTGCAAGACGGCCAGAGTTATGTGACCCCGATCCTGGCCGGCAGCCTGCTGCGTGAAATGAGCCAAACTCAGCTCGATCCGCCCCCAAACGACAAGTATCTGAATGAGCTATCGGAGCGCGAAAACCAGATTCTGGTGCTGATTGCAGACGGATTGAGCAATCTTGAAATCGGCCAGCGTCTCTATCTGAGCGAAAAAACCATCAAACATTACATAACCAACATCTTGCATAAATTGAACGTGCAAAACAGGGTGCAGGCCGCTTTGTATCTCCAGAATAAGCTATCCGGAGGTTCGGCGGCGCGTGCCGACAGTCAAAAAACGCAGCCCTTAAAACCCAAATGAGACTGGCCCTTTTGCGGGGCACAATGGAATCCCCCGCCGGAAAGTTTTTGGCCGGCAAAACCAGCCGTCCAAATTCTCGCCGTTTTGAGTATATTTATTTCACCTGCATCGGGATCCCCGCCACCATAAATACCACCTGGTCGGCCACCCGGGCAAGTTTCTGGTTCGCCCGGCCCAGGCCGTCGCGGTAATAGCGCCCGAGCGGATATGGCGGCACCAGCCCCAGCCCCACTTCGTTGGATACGATCAGCCACTCGCCGGCATGTTTTTGATAGGCCGCTATGAGCCGGTCGATTTCTTGCTGCATCGCCTGCTCGTACTGGGCCGCATCCACCGGCTCTGGGATTGCCAGCAAAATATTGCTGGCCAAAAGCGTCAGGCAGTCGATAAGCACATACGGAGTTTCCGGCGCCTGCTCGATGGCCTCCCCCACCCGCTCAGGCGCCTCGAGGGTAACCCAATGGGCCGGGCGGCTGGCGCGGTGAGCAGAAATTCTGGCGGCCATTTCATCATCACCGGCCGTGGCGGTAGCCACAAACAACACCGGCTGCCCACTGGCCTGCAGGATCGATTGGGCGTAATCGGATTTACCGCTGCGCGCCCCGCCCAGCACCAGGGTCAACTTTGTTCCCATAAATTTACCCTCCCTTGTGACTCCACAGCCGCGCGAACCGCCTCAATGGAGGTCTGAAAATCATCTTCGCCGAAGACCTCGATGGTCATCACCCCGTTAAAACCGGATTGCCGGATGCAATTCAGCACGCGTGACAACTCCTGGAGAGCAACATGGCGCAGGGATTTATGATCGCGCTCGGCGATCCCGTGAATGTGCAGCACGCGCGCGCGGTGGATATGTTTTTCGAGAAATGCCACAGGATCGTGGCCGTCTTTCCACAAATGACCGATATCGATACAACGGCTGACCGGCGTGCGGGCGAGCACCTCGTCCCAAAAATCCGGCGGGTAGTTATCCAGGTTTTCCACCGACAGCAGGGCCGCTTCGCCCACCCATTCCGCGGCGATTTCCAGCGCCCGTACCGCCTGATCCGTCCATTGGGCCATTTCTTTGGGGCCAGCTTTTCCCAGCACATCGCGCCCATCCAAATGTAAGACATAGGCCCAGGGATCGAGCACGCGGGTATGTTCGATCACTCGCCGGGCTTTCAGCAATGAGACATGCTGCCGGCCCTGCTCGGATGCCAGGCGTAGATCCAGGGGCAGATGCACCGTGTAGGTGAGCGCATTTTCATCGGCTAACTGTTTCAGTTCTCGCTGCTGGGCTTCGTCCGGCAGGTTGTTTGGCCCATCGTCGACCTCGAACAAAACCAGCTCGATATCTTCCACCTGCCCGGCCAGGTAGCGCACATTTGGCAGAATATCCTCCGGCACGATGTAAGAGGTGGTTCCAATACGAAAAGGCAGGCGCAGCATCATTCCTCCCATCATCCAGGGTAGAGGCCGGCGCAGAAACCGGCCAGCACCACCAACTCAGCCAATTCAACGGTGAGACCGAAGACATCCCCGGTCACCCCGCCCAGGCTGCCCTTTGCCCCGCGGAAAACTAACCAGGCAACCGCATGGGCCGCGAGCACCACCAGCAGCCCGCGCCAACCGGCCAGCGCGGTCAGAATCCCTATCACGATCGCCGCCGGCAGCCACGCTGCCCGGCTTGCGCCGCCCGAAAATTCCGCCCCCAACCCACCCGGGCGCGCCATGGGCTGCCGGGTCGCCGGGAGCAGCAGCCAGCGGCCGGTGGCCGCCGCCAGGGGAACCACCAGCCAAAGTTGGCCGGCGGGCAGTTGGCTCAAAAAAGCAACCTTCGCCAGGATCGCCAACACCAGCCCAATGCCCCCAAAAGTGCCCAGGCGCGGATCTTTCATGATCTCCAACCGCCGTTCTCGACTGGAAGCGTTCAACATGCCATCGCAGCAATCGGCCAGGCCATCCAAATGCAGACCGCCGGTCAGCCCGATCCAGACCGCCGTGGTCAGCACCGAGGCCGCCAGAGGTGGAAAGAAATGGCGCAAGAAATAACCGGCAGCGCCAACCACCAACCCGATCACCGCGCCGATCAGCGGGAACCAGCCCAAGGACTTGCCCAGATCCCCAGGCAGTGGGGCATTCTTCAGGCGCACCGGGATGACTGTGAGAAAGGAAACTGCCAGCCAGATGAGACTCATTGGATATCGCTTACTCCTGCCTCGCCAAACGTCGCCATTTCATCCAGCGTGCGCGCCGCGGCCTCAATCAGGTGAAAAGCCAGCACCGCCCCGGTGCCTTCTCCCAGGCGCAGGTTCAAATCCAATAAAGGCCGCAGCCCGAGCTTGTTCCAGATGGCGCGCTGGCCAATTTCTTGGGATTGGTGCGAAGCGATCAGGTAAGGCAGGATCGCCGGCTGCATTTCGACCGCGACCAATGCGGCCGCCCCCGAGATAAAGCCGTCCACTACCACTGGCACGCGGCGGGAAGCCGCCCCAAGCATCACCCCTACCAGCCCGGCGATCTCGAACCCGCCCAGTTTGGCCAGCACCTCCAACGGATCGGCAGGATCGGGCCGATTGGCGGCAATCGCCTGCTCGATCACCTGCACTTTTCGCGAAAACCCTTGATCATCGATCCCCGTACCGCGTCCGGTCACCTCGCTGACGGGCAGCCCGGTGAATACGGCGGTAAGGGCTGAGGATGGCGTCGTGTTGCCGATGCCCATTTCGCCGGTTGCTACCAGGTCCAGACCGTGATCGATCTCTGATTGCACAACCTCCAGTCCTACCTGCACTGCCTGTTCGGCCTGCTCGATGGTCATCGCCGGGCCCGTGAGCATATTCATCGACCCGTTGGCAATTTTGCGATGCAGCATCCCCGGGGAGCCTTGAAAATCGTAGTTCACCCCGATATCCACGACGGTAATGGATGCGTTCGCCTGGCGCGCCAAAACGTTCACCGCCGCACCGCCGGCGAGAAAATTGAGCACCATCTGGGGGGTCACCTCGGCAGGATAGGCGCTGACACCTTCCATCACCACCCCGTGATCCGCCGCCATGATAATCACCCCTTTCTTCAGGAAGCGCGGTCGTTCTTTTCCAACGATTCCAGCCAGCTGGATCGAGAGAGCTTCTAACGCGCCCAGCGCCCCGGCAGGTTTGGTCAGTTGTTGTTGGCGCAGGGTCGCTGCTTTTGCACTGGCGGCATGGATAGGTGGGATGGATGGAAATTGCATCGGTTGAAAACTCCTCAAATAAAATTTTTATGACGGTCTGATGGACACACCGGCTTTTGATCCTGGATAAAACCAGATAGAAAGGACGCGATCTACCCACAGATTTAAAGGAAACGATCCATAGGTTTATCCTTAAGCTGCTTAAACGAAAAAGCTCAACCCTTTATGGATTGAGCTTAGAAGCCCGTTCAATCCGGCCTTCCAGCCTGCCAGATTGCACTGCCTCCTTGCTCGAGAAGGAAAAAGAGAAAAGAATGGATCAAGGCAGGTATCCTGGCTTCTGGTATAGCACCAGTCACAGTTGCGGCACAGCGCTGGACTTCACCACCATCTTCGGGGATGGCATGTCACCAGCTTCCACCTTTTAAGCCCTGGCATCCGGGCAATCGGGTCACCTTGACAGAAAATTGGTAAGGTACAAAATTTATCGCTTGTGTATGTATTATTAGCGAGCTTCAGAGAAAAAGCAAGAGATTCACCTACAACATTCGACCCATTTTATCGCCCACACAGCCATGCATCGATTATGTCACCCATAGGGTAGCAGGGTCAAAAAAGCCAATCCTTTTATCATTGGTCTGGCCCAATTGCGAAGAGCCTACAACACATAATATAACAAGCGCTGCGCTTTTTGCACAATCGCCATGCCGCTGGTTAAGCGAAACATCGCCCGGTAAAACCAGCTTAAGCGCTGGATATCCTCGGATTGGCTGAAGAACCATTCTTCTTGCAAACAGATGCCATCCGCCCATCCTTCGATCTCATGCGGATCATCGATGCCCCAATGGATGCTGGCCCCGGTTTTATGAAGGGATGGGTGGGCCTGGATGCGGTCGACGGTATATTTACTGAAGGCATCCAGGGCAATTTCGCAACCTGGAAATGTTTCATGCAGGCGAAGGAAAAGTGCGCGGACATCCGGTTCGTGCAGGTACATCAGCAGCCCCTCCGCGATGACAAAAACAGGGCTGCCATCCAGCGGGATTTGATCGATCCAGGTCAGGTCGGTAACCGAAGACGCGATCATATGGTAGTTTTCTGTTTCGTCAAAAAACTGCCGGCGCAAATCGATGACATCCGGCATATCCAGGTCGAACCAGCGCCCAGCGGGGTGCGGCACGCGCAGACAGCGGCTGTCGAGCCCACAGCCCAGGTGCAATATGGTAGCCTGCGGGTGGGCGGTGATAAAGCGGCGAGTATAGGCATCTATCTGTTTCGCGCGGATGCGCAAGGTTACCCCGGTTTTCTCGGGCACCTTGAGCTGGGCGAAGTCGTAGTCGACCCCTTCCAGGATCCGCCGCGCGCTTTCATCGGTAAAGACCGGGTTGCTGCGCGCTTTGGCGTATAAGGGGATCAGCAGGGTTTCTTGTTCCTTGGTCAATGTGATTTTTGGTTTCGTATTCATTCTTCCTCCGGCGCGGATTGCACGAGTTGAGTTTCTACATCCATCGCCATTTGGTGGATGACCTCACGACCGGCCTCCTGGTTACCGCCATCCGGCGGCAGCAGGGCGCGATCGATCATAACGGCGACGGCATTCATCAAGTCCTCAAAAGGAGGTGGCACACCAAATTTTCCATCCGCTTGGATGCTGATGATCCCCACCGATAAGGCGTTCATGAGATATGCAAAAACATTCGGATGAACACCCTCCCGAATGGCCCCCACCTGGCTCAGTCTCGCCAGCATTTCGGTCCACATCGATCCAAGCACGGCCGATTTAAACAGGTTACCGGGCGTATGTAAATATCTGCCGAATACACGCTGGTCTTGCGCCATCATCGCCGATAGAAAGGGAGAGCGATTCACCGCATACAGGGCGCTGCGGAAAACACTTGAAATCAATCCACTGCCCTGGCGGCTTTCGAAATCATCCAACCACGCCTGAAAGTAATTCTGAAGTCTCCCGATGCAATAATGCTTCGAACAGGGCATCCTTTTGCTTAAAGTGAATATAGACGATTGCGCGGGTGACCCCGGCTTCGTCCGCTATATCATTCATCGATGTTTTATCGTAGCCATTACGAACGATCAGCGCTGCGGCAGCATCCAGGATACGTTGATGGCGATCCTTGAAGTTCATTTTCGAGATCCTATCGACAACAGGAATATACATATATACATTTATTGTATATATGTATAAAGCGGATCTCGTCTTTTGTCAAGCGGTAAAGAACCTGCGATTACTCTTCAGGCAGCGGCAGCCTTTCTTCCATGGGTAAGATATCAAACGGTTTGTGGGGTTCAGTCTGGTACCAATAGGCGGTGCTTGAATAATCGTCGCTGCGGTGGTTGTTGTGGCCATGTTCGATGGTGACGCGTATCGATTTGCAAAAGCATACGGGATCCTCAATATGAAACCGGTAAAGAGAAATCTTTCCTGACCAGTTAGGCCCACCGGGCATCGTGATCCCATGATAGGGCGCTGAATAAACCTCATCCGGACACCAGGAGGTATTAAAATAATCTTCGGTCCCGGTGCCATGCAGGCTTGGTGGGAAGGCCTCGCCATCGATGAAGATCATGTCATCTCCTTCGCCATACCAGTTCCACTTTTCTGTCATCCGCTGGTTGTCCACATTAAGGTTGCACCCTACGTAATGGCCTTCTCCCTCGGCATCCAGGATTACATAATTGCCATTTCCACTCGTGTTTTTGCCCCCGAATTCAAATTCTTCGTTGGTCATTCCTTCGTCCGAAATCCCATCACATGGGTTTTGACGACGCCATTGGCTGTGGAAATAGGCTACGCCTGTAGGTGGTTGGGTATACACCTGGTAATCAACATAATAATAAAATAATACTTCCGCCTGTTGACACTCACTGGTCACTTCCAGACGCGCATGCCGAGCGAAGGGCATTGGAAAGAAGCAGTTAAATCCCTTGCCGCTTTGCGGGCTCATTTGCAATGGCATCGAGACGAAATTGCGAGTCTGAGCATGCCCCACGCCGAAGAAATCGCCTACGGGCGACAGCACACTGGGCTCTTCCTCATCGTCCCAATAAGCCCGCAGAATGATCTTGCGCAAATAATGCTCTTCTTCGCAGGCAATCGTCACCCATATATGTTTGATGCAACCGGCCCCCTCAATATCTGCCAAGGAGACGGTTTGGCCAGGCTGAATATGCAGCCGGTCGTCGTTTCCACCCGTGCGGTCCCAACTGGATGCTCGCCGCGAAATACAGTGACGCAATGCTGGCATGCCCGCCAGTGGGCTTTCTCCTAGCCCGCTCGGAAAAGGAGATGGGTTCATAGATTTCATCCTCCTGATGATCGTTTCTTGTTAAGTTCAATATATCTTTGGCATCCAACCCACAAAGGCCAGGAATGCGTATTACCCACGTGTCAAACGAGCCTTCATCCAATACACCGCATAGGCGTCCCAGCGTGACATGGCGAAGTAGATGGTTTCTCCCTCGTTTTCCACGTACCACGGATGCATATAAGCCCCGTATAATCCGGGGAAAGTCTGGCCCGAAACCATTGGTACGGCGGCGCCCCATGGCCCCCACAGATCTTTCGCTTCACGTATCGCCAGACCACCTCCCTGATTATCCAGATAGGTCATGATCCAACGCCCCAGGAATTCATTCCACATGACGGAAAGCTCTCCCACTTGCGGGGGCACAACCAGCACTGCCTCGGTTTCATCCTCCACCCAACTCGGTCCCTGCTCACTGCCTCCCGCAAAATAGCGGTAAGAGCTCAGCTCAAAGACCTGGCTTTGCATTACTCGTGCCAGTTTCACCCCACCCAATCGCCCACCCGGGATGCCGAAAATGTATAGAAACTCTTTATTTTTTACAAAGGCCACCTGGCCGAAATTGGTTTTCCCTGGCCATTTCATCTGGGGGTCTTTGGTCCAGGTAATTCCGTCATCATCAGAATAAGCCAGGCCAGCTTCGTTCAGCACCCACTCGCCAGGGTTGCCCCACGCCAGCACCGCCATATAGTGAAGGATCATACGATCACCAATCGAGACCCCATAGGTTGGGATTAACGTTTTATCGAATTTCCCGCGTGGCACGAGTTGTTTAGCATGACCTGGTCGATCGGTTAGCATCTCGTCGAAAATCAACCCGTCATTCGGTTGACGGTCGCTAGTAACTGCCATACAGTTGTAGCGCCAATCCGTGGCATTTCCTGGTCCGCCGGTGCCGGGTATACAGCAGCCGTACAAATCACCAAAGACCATATAAAGTTTGTCGCCTTTATCGAACATGCTTCCCAGATCAGCCCCAGATATTTCCCACTTGGCCTGGGTATCGTTGATCGCTCCCTCACCAAGCAGACGGGCGACTTCGTCTACCTCGGTCACACCCATGAGCGCGCGGTCCTCAGACGCCAGAACCGGTACCGTCCTCGGGGTTGGGCTGAGAACCAGCTCACTCGTAGAGGTCGGAACGGCCGATAAGGCAGGCGTCTGGCTAGGTGTGGCAGGTGCGGCCGTCAATTCCTCTGTTACATTGAATGCTTGTGGAACGCAAGCACTGACCAGGCCGGCTAACCCTCCTATCGACAGGCTGCGGATGAACGTTCGTCGAGATAAGCTCCTCAAGTTACTACCTCGCTATTTTCCATACGGCTGAATTCCACTGCCAGGATATGGCGAGGAGGGATGGTTAGCTTCACCATACCGCTGCCCGCCAGCGTGCCCAGCCAATGACTGCCAGTCTCGTCGATGCGTGACAGCGACAGCTGTTTCCCAGAGTCAAAACCTAGCAGTTCCGCCGAAAAATACGCCTCCACTTCGACCGGTGCAAGACTTACATTAGCAAAGAAAACCGCACTGTGATCACCGCTCTGCCATGCCGCGCTAATCACACCTGGCACGTTGATCGTACCTTTTTCATGATACTGAGGTAGTTCGCGTCCACAGTTGTAGAGATGGTAATCCAAATCAATTTTGGGAACCGAAAATTCCGGCGGCCGCAACATGCTGCCATAGGCAAGATATGTCTTGGCCCATCCGGACCGTGCGCGAGCCACGGTGCCTACAAATGCTGCTTTGTCAGGATCGATCACGTAATTTAATGATTCGAAGGGATAATAGTGCTCTGCCGGGTCGTCCTTCTGATGATTCAATGTTTCCAACCCACTGAATTCATAGTTCAACTCAAACAACCCGCCCCACAAGGTCACCCGGGCTGCTACCCAATAGAACACGTCCCCGGCTTCTGCCGCCAATTTTGCCCAGCCATCCATACGCACGGGGCCATATTCGTGGTAAACAAATGCGAATAATGGGATCTTCTCTACCTTCCCTGCCACCAGCCACGCCCGCCAGAAATCCGCTTCGAACGCGCTGGAGGGGCTGGCTTCTGCTCGCGCCTGGTAAAAATCTACCCTGGGGATCAGCAGTTCCGTAATCATCTCCGTGCCCATGGGAATATATCGCCCGGCTGCCTGCGACATTGACCGTTGGGTTTGATCTATCTGCTCAGCAAACGCGTCGGCAATTTCAGCACCGCCGCCGGGTGCGTGATTGTGATCACGGGACCGGCAAGCCATCAGAACGTTGTTTGCTGAGATATCATAATAGACCCCGTCGGGCTGGAAATCTCGTACGAGCGCAGTGTCTCTTTTGATATGAAATTCTTTCCAGAAATCGGTAGCCGGACACATGAATGGGAACCAATAATGGTCGAAGCTGTATTTCTTTTCAGGCAATACCTGCCGTGATTCCAACACCGGCTCTGCCTCCGCCCCGTCTGCCGAACATAACAGGTCAAACTCAAACGGCACCCAGCGATCGCCGTTGGCGCGGATTACTTTCAGATTCTCGCCGGAAAAAGTGGCAGGCAGCCAATCATCCAGGTTACCTCCCGGCAGGTGATTCTGGTAATCCTGGCCAGTTCTCGCCCAATTGGGTCCAAGAATGTGCATCACCGGCACGCCGGCCATCTGGTGAAATGCATCTAACCAGGCAGAACGGTCGTGAGCAGCATTGACCCCAAAGGTAGTCAGACCAATTTCATCGTACAGCCATTTGCATATGTCCTCGCGTACAGCCAGCCTGCCGCGCGCTGTCCAGGGCTGCTGAGCTGCCCAGCGTTTATATCGCTCCGCTGCTTCGTACCAGTTACCTTCACGCAGTACACTGATTTCAATCTCATAACCCGGCGAGAAATCCAATCCGGCGGCCACATGAGGCGCCTGATGCATCACGCTGGCAAACAACGCCGCAGATGCAAAATCCTTATAGAAATTGAACCATTTCATCGATTTGCCAGAATCCCGGGTGGCGAAGTAGAAGCCACCCCGTTCTTCGGCATAATACCCCATGAACTGCATGGTAGATCCATTGAAGCCCTCGGGGTAGGGCGAATAGCGCAATCCCTGCTGCGGCCCATTTTCCGCCTGGAAAGTCAACAGTGGATTGTGGAAGAGAAAGCCCGTACCCTGAGAATGTACCAGAGCCGTAGCTACCCTTTCTTTGCTTAAGAGGCCGATACCGGCGATGATCGGATATTCCACCTTATCGAGAGGCAGGTTGGTATGGTTCACTACATCCAGAGTAAAAAGTAAACTGTCGCTATGGGCCAGTAACCTTACCGTACTGGTAATGGTCAACCCTACGGAAATTTCCCAAATCAGGTCTGCGGTTTGCGAACCATCCGGATGAGTTTCTTGGGTATACGAAAACCGTTCAAACCTCTCTATCCAGTTGGTTTCATGCTCGATTTCAAGCCGCCACGGTGGCGAGTCCAGCACCGCGCTGATCAGGTCCAGCCCACTCACCAGGTTACGGATCGCCAAGATCCGCCCACTGCTGGCTGATATTCGGATCTCAATCTGATCATTTTTCAAGATGATAGACGCCAGGGGTTGGCTCATGATCGTCTGTCTCCTTTTCGTTTAACGCCCGGCCATACCCGTCAAGGTGATCCCTTCGACAAAGTACCGCTGCGCAATAGCGAAGATCACCAGAATAGGGAGTACCGCCATGGTGCCGGCTGCCATGATCAATTCCCAACGGGTGTAGTAAACCCCTTGAAACTGCTGTAAACCACGGGTCAGTGTCCACAATTTAGCATCAGGGATCATGATCAGCGGCCAGATGAAATCATTCCACACCGCCAGCAGGGTAAAAACAGCCAGCACCATCAATGCCGACTTAGCCAGCGGCAGAACCACCATGTAATATATCTGGAATTTATTGGCACCGTCGATCACCGCCGCGTCATCCAGCTCGCTGGGCAAGGTCAAAAAGAACTGGCGCAGCAAGAAGGTGCCAAAAGCGCTTCCAAACATCCCCGGCACAGTCATACACCACATAGTATTGAACCAGCCAAAGGTTTTCATCTCTACGAATTGAGGGATAATCACCACCCAGATTGGCAGCATCATCGTCCCCAAATATAGATAGAAAATCTTATCTCGCCCGGGAAATTTTAACCGGGCAAATGCATAAGCGGCTAACGAACATGAGAACAACTGTCCAAGAACGACCCACAGGCTGTACCAGGCAGTATTGCGGAAGTAGAGGAAGAAGTTGGTCTTTTGGGCTGTTTGAGTTAGAACTTCCTGAAAATTCATAAAGCCCATTCCCGGTGGAAATACAACCGGCGGGAAAATCATCGAAAAACGGCCCGGTTTAAAAGCCGTGTCAACCATCCACAGGAACGGGATCAAAGATGTCAAAGCGACAAGGTTCACAAATATATAAAGGAAAATTCGGCCGATTCTACGCCGCCGCGTGTGATTACCCGCGGATCGGCTGGGAACCGGCGCCGAAGAAGTGACCAAAGATTGTGCTTGCACAGGTATGCCTCTGCTTCCTTGTTCAGCTCAGCTCATATGCGGCGCTGGCTGTATCACGCGTCAGACGCAACTGCAATATGGTGGCAATGAACATCACCAGAAAAAGAACATAAGAGATAGCGCTGGCGTAACCCATGCGCAGTTGCCCAAATGCCTGGCGGTAAAAATAAAAGTTATAAACATAGGTTGCGTCGCCTGGACCGCCAGAGGTCATAATAAAAGCCTGGTCGAAGACTTGAAAGGCGCCGATCATCGAAGTAATAAACACAAAAACAATTGAGGGAGCGATGAGCGGCAGAGTAACCGACCAGAATTTTTGCCAGCTGGTAGCGCCATCTATTTCGGCAGCTTCATATAATATGCGCGGAACACCCTGCAGGGCAGCGAGCAAGATAATCGCGTTATACCCCATCGATTTCCAGATACCCACTACTGCGATGGACGGGAGCGCAGTAGCCTCGTTAGTCAACCAGCCCACGGGCTTCAATCCCACCAGCTGAATGACAGCATTGATCAGTCCAAATTCTTTGCTGAGCAGCCATACCCAAATCACCGATACTGCCACCATCGAGGTAACCACCGGGATGAAAATGGCTGTTCGTACGAATTGGATGCCTTTAAGCTTCTGGTTCATCGCCAATGCGAGGATCAACGATGCGATCATTACCCCGGGCACGTACATCAAGACATACTTAATGGTCACAGACAAGGATGTCCAAAAAAGTGGATCCTGGGTAAACAGGCGGATATAGTTGGCCAGCCCGACAAACTTGGGTTTCCGCACAAAATCCCAATTGGTCAGGCTGATATACAACGAGAACAGGATGGGGTAAGCCAGGAAAACCAGGACACCAGTCACACTTGGCAAAATAAACAGGTATGAAGTCCAGTATTTCTTCACACCGCGTTTGAAAGCTCCCCCAGGCGCAGCAGCTTGTACCGTCATGTATCTTCTCCTAAGTGAGAATGGGGCATCCCCGGCACGTCGAACTCACCGGGCATGCCCCATCCAGAAGTCGTCAGCGGCTAGCCCTGGCGAGCTTCGTCCAGTGCTTGCTGCATTTCAGGTTCTGCTTTGCCGATCGCCGTCGGGGCATCAACATCCCCGTTCCACAGGGCATCCAGGTTCCGTCCCAGGCGGTCCGCCATGGCATCCCATGCCGGTCCAATCGGGAAGCTGACGGCGTTTTCCATCGCGGTATTGAATACCGCGGCATTCTTGATGGCCGTGTGCGCTTCCAAGAAGTCAGGCGAATTTGCTACCGATTTCAAAACAGGGGCAAACAACCCAGACTTGGCCACCACTTTTTGGCCTTCTGGCCCGCACTCGTAGCGCAGGAATTTCCAAGCCTCTTCGGGGTGTTTGCTCATATCGGTGATGGCCATACCCGTACCGCCCAGGTCGGTCTTGCTGGTCGTGCCATTGGGGCCAACCGGGAAGACGCCGATATCCATCGACAGATTATGCTCAGCCTTGGAGAATTCAGGGTAGAACCAGTGCCCCACCAGGGTCATGGCAGCTTTCCCCGCGGCAAACATCTGATAGCCGGCTTGCACCTTCCACATCTCTGGGTTCGTGGCTACTTTTTCTTTATTCCACAGATCCGAATAGAACTGGAATGCCTCGACTACATTGGGATCGGTCATGGTTACCTTGGTAGGATCGCTGTAGCGGTCGAACCAGTTGCCGCCATTGCTGTAAGCAAAGATTACCGCTGAAAGAGGCGGCCACCAGGCCTCGGTAAAACCGTATTGGGTAATCTGGTCGCCTTCAGTCTTGGTCAATTTACGGCAGGCATCCAGGAATACATCCCATGTCCAGGATGTATCCTTCCAATCGGAAGGTGGATAGGCCAATCCTGCTTCATCGAAGAGGGCTTTGTTATAATAAAGCACCACTGAAGCATTCTGTTCGGGCAAAACGTATAATTTGCCCTTCCAGGTGTACATGTTGATGTGTGATTCATAGAAATCCGGCAGGATATTATTGGCATAATCGGTATCGGCGTTGATCAGATCGGACAAATCTTTGTAAACGCCTTTATCTGCTAAAATGGGGTATTGTAATTCCCACGCCATCACCACATCCGGAGGATCGCCACCAGCAACCTGGGTCAACAGTGCTTCAGTGGTATTTTGTGTCGGGATCTCGGGGGTTATGCTGATATTGCTGTTTTGCCCAACAAAACCGTCAAAAATAGTTTGGCGAACGTTGGCTTCTTCAGGATTAGCGCCAAAGAAAATGCGCAGACCTACAGCATCCATCGCCGGTGCTGGGGCAGTCGTGGCGGTGGGTTCTGCTGGCATTTCGGCGGCAGTGGTTGGCTCGACCTGATTGGGCTCAGTAGTTGGCTCAGCTGCGGGAGTTGCCGCAGGGGCGCATGCCACCAGCAACGAAGCGCCCGCCATGCCGGCCATTCCTTTCAACATATTACGGCGCGATAATTTGGTAGTCATCATATTCTCCTATGGAAAACCTACCTTGCTTATGAGCGAGTTCTCTTACAATCTCTTGGACTATCCAGTCAAGATCAAGCATTGACCAGGAATCGTCTTATATTCACTTATCATTCTTGGATTTCACCTCCTCGATCTCCAGATATTCTGCCAATCGATTTTTCTCGCATTTCTGCCACGCAGCACGATTTTCGATGAATAAGGCTGGTGGGTAAACGGATTTTTTGGATCTCAGAGCCTGGCAGTTCCAGTTCCTCGATCAGCAGTTTAGCGGTAAGACGTCCCATTTCATACCCGGGTTGTGCCACAACCGACAAGGGTGGTTCGACGATGCGGCTCCATTCCGGATCGTCAAAAACCACAATCGATAGATCCTCCGGAATGGATAAACATCGCTTTCTGACGATTTCCATGGCGCCATACGCCGATGGCCCGTTTGAGATAAACAGGGCGCTGGGTGGCTCAGGAAGATTTAACAACCGATTGGTTGCTTCTTGTGAAGATGTCATTTTAAAATCTGTCCGATGGATCAACTGATCATCCACCGCGATGCCGGCATCATTTAAGGCGGCCAGGTAACCAGCCAGGCGTTCTCGGCCAGGGGCGAAATATTCTGGCCCAGCGATGATCCCTATGCGTTGATGACCAGTCGATATCAGGTGGGAAATAGCCGAATAACTGCCGGAATAATTATCAGCAAGTATCGAGGAAACCTCCAAATCATCGGTGGTCCGGTCGATCAAAACCACCGCCGTGTTGGTTTGCTTGAAAATAGCGAGTTGCTGCGGAAGGATTCGTTCATCGGCCGTACATAAAGCGACACCGCTGACCAGCCCAGTACCCAACGCCTGGACATAACGCGTCTCACGAGACGCGTTATCTTCTGTATTGCACAGGAGCAGTAAATACCCATATTCCAGCGCATAATCCTCAATTCCTCGCACCACTGCCGTAAAAAAAGGGTTCATGATGTCGGGAATAATGGCCGCCAGAGATGTATTACGTTTGTTGCGCAGCGCCTGAGCCTGTCGGTTTGGACGGTAACCTAATTCTTCAATCACCAACAAGACCTTTTGCTTGGTTTCAGGGCGAATGTAGGGGCGATTGTTAATCACGTTTGAAACCGTTTTGATACTCACACCCGCTCTTCGAGCGACGTCATGCATGGTTGCTGCCATAAAACCACCTTGCGGTTAATTTACAACGTTGTAATCATCGTTGTAAATTATAGAATAATTTATTTCGTTTGTCAACATATTGTGTTCGATCCTCGCCGTAAGGTCTCCGGTCTCTACAAGAGAATCTGAGCCATTCCGCAACGATTGCTCGTGAAACTTCTCCAGATATTTTGCGTAGATCATATTGAATGTGAAAAACCGCACAATTCGGCCATTGATATATCTTTTGAGGAAATGATGGACAACCAGTTGCAATCCAGTGACGGCATGGCTGCCGCCATCACCAAATCGGCCAGCAAACAAACCTATTACACCATTCGCTTTCTCGCCGACCGAGACCGGTTGGGAGAAGCTTACCGCGCATACGGGTATTTCCGCTGGGTGGATGACGTCATCGATGATGGGACTCAGGCGGGCGGGTCAGATGGCCTGGCTTTTGCCTACCGACAAAAGGCGCTCCTCGAAGCCTGCTACCGCGGCGAAACGCCTGAAATCCAGCACCCGGAAGAATGGATGCTGGTTGACCTGGTGCGCCACGACACCCAAAAGAACAGCGGACTGCAGATTTACCTGCGCAATATGATGGACGTGATGCTCTTTGACGCCCAGCGCCGTGGGCAACTGATCTCGCAGGCGGCCCTGGCCGAATATTCGCATAAGCTGGGCAAAGCCGTCACCGAGGCGATGTATTATTTCATCGGGCATAGCCAGCCCGGCCCGTACCACGAGGCGCGCTACTACGCGGTGACCGGCGCGCATGTCACCCACATGCTGCGGGATGCCTTTGAGGATGCGCAGGCCGGTTATTACAACGTCCCCGCCGAAGTGCTTGCCACTCGTAATCTCACCCCGCAGGATATTAACACCCCGGCATATCGGGAATGGGTCCGCGAGCGGGTGCAGTTAGCCCGCCAATTCTTTGCGGCCG
Organism: uncultured Chloroflexia bacterium; assembly: GCA_963752685.1. Taxonomy (GTDB): domain Bacteria; phylum Chloroflexota; class Anaerolineae; order Anaerolineales; family Anaerolineaceae; genus Anaerolinea. The sequence continues at coordinate 196,859 of CAVVZR010000006.1, forward strand.
GCCGCGAATGCACCGCCCAGGTGAGCAACTGGCGCTGCCGCCTGGCAGGCTTTGCCTACACCGCGCGGTTTGAATGGATGCTGGATGCCATCACCCGCGACAACTACTCTCTGCGCGCCGATTATCCGCAGCGCAAGAGCCTGCGGGCCGGCTTGTGGATGGTTGGAACCGCGCTCAAATCCATGCTTAGTTCTCTGGGGTTCAAGGGCAAAACCCACCCCATGGCTGCCCAATCTGTTCGAATGGAAAGACAATGAAATCTAAATCTGTGATCGTTATTGGCGCGGGCATCGGCGGGATTACCGCCGCCATCCACCTGGCCCAACGCGGCCTGCAGGTGACCGTGCTGGATAAAAATTCTCGCCCGGGCGGGCGCTGCGACCGCATCACCCGCGAGGGCTTTACCTTCGACACCGGCCCCACCCTGCTGGTGATGCCCCTGCTCTACGACGCGGAGTTTTCCGTGATGGGCGCGTCCTTCCGCGAAATGCTGGATCTCATCCGCGTCGATCCCACCTATCACCTGGTCTTCGACAACGGCAGCCGCCTGGCGCTCACCTCCGATATGAAGTCCATGCGCGAGCAGTTGGAACCCTTCGAGGCGGGCAGTTTCCAAAGCTTCTTACGCTACCTGGAGGAAGGCCACCGCCACTATCACCTGGGTGTCGAAAAACTGGTCAACCCCGATTTTCGCAAGATGACCGACTTTTTCAAATTTAGCAATATCCCCCTGGTTTACCAGGTGAAACCGTTGGTCAAGCATTACGCCAACATGGCCCACTACTTTTCCAACCCCAACCTTAAGGCGGCATTTACCTTCCAGGACGTGTATATGGGCTTAAGTCCATTCGAAGCGCCCGCCACCTTTTCGATGATGCCCTATACCGAAATGGCCCACGGGGTGTGGTACCCGCGCGGCGGCATGTATCAAATCGTCGAGGCATTGATGTCTTTGGCCCGCGACGCCGGGGTGGAGTTCAACTTCAACTCAACCGTGGAGCAGATCACGGTCAACGGCAGCCATGCCGGCGGGGTGCTGGTCAACGGCCAACACCTGGCGGCCGACGCTGTCCTCGCCAATGCCGATTTGCCTTACGTCTACCAAAACCTGCTCCCACACGACGGGCATGAGAAAGATTTCGATCACAGCCGCTATTCCTGTTCGGTGATCAGTTTCTTTTGGGGGATGGACAAGACCTACGAGAACCTCCCCCCACATACCCTGTTCCTCGCCGAAAATTATCGCGAAAACTTTGAGATCATCGACCGCGATCTGGGGCTGCCGGCCAATTCGTGCGTCTACATCCACGCCCCCGCCCGGCTTGACCCGAGCATGTCTCCGCCCGGGAAGGATACCTTGATCGCTATCGTCCCGGTGGGTCACATGTCTGAAAACGGCGGTCAGGATTGGGCTCATCTGCGGGATGTGGCCCGAGAGCAGGTCTTCCGCCGGCTGGAGTCACTGGGGATCACCGATCTGGCAGCCCATATCCAATGCGAGACGAGCTTCACCCCACTTTCCTGGCGCAAGCGCTATAACCTGGTCAAGGGGTCGACCCACGGGCTGAGCCACAACCTGATGCAGCTAGGTTACTTCCGCCCCGACCTGCAGCACCCGACCTACCGCAACCTGTTTTTCACCGGCGCCAGCACACGCCCGGGTACGGGGCTGCCCACCGCCATGGTATCCGGCCGGCAGGCGGCGCAGCGCATCTTTGAACAGTTGAACGGATAACCCCGGTTCAATCGGCAGGCATAGGCAGAAAAGCCCCCTCGCCGGTACGAGCGCCCCTCTCTTACCCTACGGGGGTGCGAGACCGTAAATCTCGCATCCCCGCCTGATTTAACGCCAGATAACCGGCAGCAGTGCCCGGTACACATTGACATACACGGTGACGCTGGCTGTGCCGGTGGCGCCATCGCCGTCAAGCACCGTCAGGGTGACCACATGCTGGCCGTTGGGCAGCACCACCTGCTGGTTGGCGCCGACACCCAAAGTGTCGCCTCCATCCAGGGTCCACAAGAAATGGCTGTCCGGGATTGAAGCTTCATCCACGTCGCTGGCCTGTCCCTGCAGGTAAACCTGGGAGCCGGCGGGGATAAAGCCGTCGTTCAGCGGGGCGATGATATCGGCCAGCGGGGCATGATTGCCAACACTGAAGGTGTTGGGCGAAATAACCGCCACGTTGTTGAGACCATCCGAAACCAGCAGGCGCAGCTTTCCCTGGCTGGTTTTCGGCAGCAGATTGCTGTCCAGGGCGTAGGTGGTGGTGGCGCCGGGAAGGTTGAAAGCCACCGGGATCCAGGTGTCGCCGTTATCGGCAGAGAACTGCAGCTGCTGGCGCACACCGGCCAGGGGCTGGCTGCCCGGGGTGAGGGTCCAACCCACCGCCACCGTGCCGGCAAGCGCTCCCGCACCCGGGGCGGTGAACGCGCCAGAGGGCGGCGCCCCGGCCTGGGTCAGGGTGGCCAGCACCTGTGCGCCGTGCAGCAGCCGGATGGTGGTCACGCCGCCCGGGTCGGGCAGGACAAAATTGAAGAAAACCGTGTTCTGCGAATTGCCCTCAATATCCTGGAAGATGACGTTGAAGGCATGCGTCACGGTGATGGTCGACCCTACGGAGAGCTCCACACGGTATGCGCCGGTGGCCGACGGCGTGATCGGCATTCCCCCGGCAAAGAAGGCGGGGTCGAGCGAACCGCTGCCGTTGATATTTAGCGAGCCCGTCAGGTAGATCGAGTTGACCGGACCCACAGATAACAGAGTCGGGAAGCTGCTGCTGCTTAACCAGGCGCGATACCGGTAGGGCGAGATCCACTTGGTGGGCAGCAGCCCGGATTGACAGTAGGACATCAGGTCTGGGAAGCTGGCCGGGACGACCGTTTTCGTACCCGAGGTGTTCTGCCAGGGCAGGCGGGTGTCGAAACCGACCTCATGGATGGTATCGTCGTTGTTGAAAGGCCAGCTCGGGTCCGGACCGGCCGCCCCGCAGCCCCATTTGGGGTTGTTCACCGGCACGGTATTACCTTTACCATCGTTCATCGTGGCAGGGTCGCTCACGTGGCGGCCCCAGGTGCCGTTGGAGGAGCGGTCGAGATTGTGGTTGAATTCGTGCGCCACCACCCCCGTGCCCGAAGTGGCATTGCCGCCGGCTGCCGCCCGCCCGGCGCCGTTGCCCCAGGTGGGGTCAGAAAGGCCGCCGCCGATGTTACCCGCCCCAAAGATCATATCCGGCAGGGCATACGGCACCGGTTTGTTCTGCATCACCGCGGTCCAGTAGGCCGCGCTGATCGCATTATAGTAGGCGGCCACCGCATTAACATTGTTTTGCAGCGTGGCGCCGTTAAGCGCGCCGATGGCCGTCCAGGGTTTTTGCACGAAGGTCACGTCCGGCACCGGGAAAACCGCCTTGATGTAGCTTTCATAGGAATCGATGCTTGCCTGGGCAGCCAGGTCCGGGGCGTCGGCGGTGCCGTTATTTTCCTGGATGATCCAATACACCGGCCTGGACTTGCTTTGGAATACCAGTTGCTGCGGGTTGGAGGCGATATTGTGGCCGTTGAAGTCGCTGGCCTCGGCGTGAAAACTCACATCAGCCACCCCGATCCAGGAAGCCGGCAGGAGGAAGTTGGCTGTGTCGCTGAGATTGCTCCGATTGACCGCCAGCGGGGCCTTAATCTGCTGCACCAGGGGCGATCCGGGCAGATCCATCCCGCCGATCTGGCCGTAGAGATATTCCAGCACCGGCTGGGGGCTAATGGCGCCGGTAGAAATAACCGAGACCCGCCCGGCGGTGGCTTTGTTGGCCACCAGCGGGATGGTGTTGTTCACATCCTGCACCACCTGGGTGATTTCCACCGGGGGATTGGCGAAGGCAATATTGGCGTTGGGGTCATGCGGTGGGATGGGTATGCTGGCGAGGTGAACGCTGATCAGGTTGCTGAAATCGACTTCGAAGCTGTTGGGCATCTGATCGCTAAAATTTGGTATGGGAGCGACCGTGGTCAGCCCCATGTGCACCGTACCGCCCGGAGTCGCATTGATCTCTTGCAAATTGATAGCGATTTCCCACAATTGATGGGGGGAGCAGTCAAACATCACCGTATTAATATTGAGCACCTTGGTGTTATCGGGGGTGTAACAGTCGAAGCCGCGACCCATGCTGGACTTGGTCAGGTGCAGGGTCGGGTCCCATTGCGCCGGGGCGACATAGGTTTGCTGGCGCAAGTTTTGCAAAGAAACAACGACATAATTCACATCCAGGCCAGGGCTGATCAGTTGATCGTTGTTGGTGTCGAAAGATACCCAAAACTCGTTGGGTGGAGGGTTGGTGTTGTCGACCGTCGATTCGAGCACGTCCACCAGCAAGTACAGGCGAATGTTATCGTTCATCACCGCTACCCAACCGTGGTCCAGTTCGAGCAGGTTCGGGGTGAGCGACCACTCGCCGTAGTTCAGCACGCCATCCATCACCGGTGCATTGGCCGCCAGGGCCGAATTGACCGCATAGGTACCCGCCGCGCAGGGATCGCCAAAGAGCATGTTCAAGAAAAGGTTGACCGCGGAAGGGGTCATCACCGCCGGAAGACCGCGGTAGCCCCAGTAGGCATAACAGCGCCCGCCGGCATCTCCGGCCATCAGGCTGTAATGGTTGGGGTCATCTGGAAAGCGGACGATGCGCTCCGATTTTTGGATGGGCGCCGGGTTGAGAATGGCGATGACCGGCACGGCCTGGGTGTAAAGCGAGAGGGTTTGGTTGATCTGCGAGACCTGGCTGGGCAAAGACCAGATGGGTGCGGTTGGGTCCGCCACATGGGCGGCATAGGCGGCCGGCATGGCGTTGAAACCGCCTGCCGAAACCCAAATGGGGTTGATCAGCGTGAGGAACTGCGAGCCCCAAATGCCGATCGCCAGCACCGGTTTGGCCGAATTATAGATATGTGAAGAGGATAAAAAGCCTCCTGGCAGATCGGCGTCATCGCCAATGATGATCGCCTGGTCGGCCGAAAAGTCGGTGACCGCCAGGGCAGCCTCCACGTCGCTGTATAAATCCACGCTGATGCCTCTCCCGGCCAGCATGGCGCTAAAGGCATTGGCGGTGAGGGTGGGATCCGTGCCGTAAACGTAGGCCACGCGTTCGCCGGCAGCCTGGGCAGGATGCGCCGGCATGCCCCCCACGAGGATCGTGCTTAATAGAAAAAGCGCTGCCAGAAAATGCAGCAGCGCGGGTTTTCGACGCGAGAAGGATCTCATATCCAACCTCTAGGTGTACCTGTGGAACCTGATCCTCTGACCGGGCGTTGGGCGGTGAGGCGCAACGCATGCCGAGTTCATTTATCTTATTTGCCTACATACTAGCACGCGATTTAACGGAATACAATGCAGGATTGCCCGTACAGGCCGCAGTCAGGGTGAGCTTCAAACAACCGTTAAATATGAGAATACCCAGACCAAAACTATCGCACCGTTGGATAAGAAGCATAAGCCTGGCACGGTGGGCAAATAAACGAGGCGATCTTCATCATTCCTTCAAATCTTTATGTTAAGCTGATGACAGACTTATATTCTGTCTAGACGAATTTCCTCTGCACCTTCAACCAGGCAGTAAAAGTAAATGCTAAGGAAAGTCAATCCAAAGCAAAAAAAACATCGACCATAACAATTTGCCCATTCCGGCGTCATAAAGACTATAGATGAACCAACATCATGAACGGGACCTGATCCAAGGAGCCCGTAACTTTGACCTCACCATCCTGTCCGCTATTTACCAGCAGTTCAGCCCGGGCATATTTCGCTATGCCATGCGCTTACTCGGCGATGAGTGCGCGGCGGAAGATTGTGTGGCAGAGACCTTTTCCCGTTTTCTCAAAGCGCTCCGTGCAAACCAGGGTCCTCAGGATCATCTCCAGGCGTACCTTTACCGGATTGCCCACAACTGGATTACAGATTGCTATCGCCGGAGCCCTCCTGCTCCCCTGGACCTGGACGAGTTGATCAGGATGCCAGACCGGATCCAACCTGAAGCACAGGCCGTGCAGCAACTTGAGCAGACCCAGGTCAGGTCGGCACTGCAGTCGCTGACCGCAGACCAACGCCAGGTTGTGACCCTGCGCTTCCTCGAGGGGTGGGATTGTGAGGAGATTTCCGCCGCGTTGGGCAAACCAGGCGGGGCAGTCCGGGCTTTGCAATTTCGTGCTTTGAATTCACTGCGTAGATTGCTCGTCCGGGAAGAGAAAGAAGGCGAATATGAACCCGGTGGATAACATCGATTTGAATCTATATCAAAAGCTCAAGGGTTTGCAAAATGTACCAGACCGCGGTGCTCAAAATGCTGAGAGAGGGTTGGCTGCCTTTCTGGCGGAAGCGCAAGCATATACACAGACCGTAACGCCAGCGCAAAACAGGCGTCATAACGGGTGGATGCATGCATTCCAATCCATTTTCCCATTTCGACAGAAGGAGCACTCCCCCATGATAAACGCATTTGCGACCATCCTCCTGATCTTAACCATTCTCCTGGGAAGCGGCGGGGCGACCGTAGCAGCCGCCCAAACCAGCCAACCGGACCAACCGTTTTATGCTCTCAAAATTTGGAGCGAAGATGTCCGCCTGAGCATGGCGGCTGACCCGCAATCCGAAACTCGATTGGCATTAGAATTTTCTGACCGGCGCGCGGCAGAAATGACAGCTATGTTCCAGAATGGAATGGATCCGGCCGAATCAGTTCAAATTCGCTACCAAAGCCAGGTGGAGCGGGCCATCCAAAATGCGGTCAACCTGCCGGAAGACCTGGCGATCCAGGCGCTGGTGCAGGTAAAAACTCGTCTGCAAAAACAACAGCAGGAATGGCTCGCAGTGAATGTAAAGGATTCCCCCCAACGCGAAGCCAGTATAGCCCAGATCCGTCAAATGCTGCAGGAACGCTTGCACTGGGTGGAAATGGGCATGGCAGAACCGACTCGGCTGCGCGACCAGCTACGCTTGCGAGACCAACAGCAGAACCAGCTGCACCAGGGCACATCAACACCTGCCGAGCATCTTACCCAGGCCGCAACCGGAGCGGGCAGCGGCAATCCCTGGACAACCGGGACACCAACCCCAGGCAGTGGTTATGGGCCAGGCAACGGCGCCTGTGATGCGTGTACTCCTGCGCTGAACGGCGAAGGTCAGAACCCATGGACAACCGGCACACCAACCCCAAACAGCGGTTACGGTCCCGGACCCGGCCCAACCCCTTCCCTCACCTTCGCCCCGGGCAGCGGTCCGCAAGCAACCCCGCAACTGAAAAACCAGTCCACCCAGGTTGGTCCCCAGCCGACTCAAGCGCAGAATTCCCGACCGACCCAGGCAGGCTCACAACCAACCGATGCACCCGGTGGACCCAAGGGAAAGCCCTGATCTTACAACTGCATTGCGTTTCAAGGCACGAGAACCAGATCCTTACTGGCTCTCGTGCCTTTCGTTATCCGATATATAGATCGAGTAGATCTCAAAATGATGTAAAGGCTTTTACCCAATTCCGTAAATCACGAAATTTATATCGCGATCAAACCTGGAGGCGCAGTGGATGGGAAGTTGCAAGGCGATTGAAAAGTCTCGATACGTGTTCTTAATTTTCGAAGCTGTACAATGAATTAATGAAACGTTGGCTTTTTCTTTCTCTTTTTATGGTCTGCACGCAGAACCTGTTCGGCGGACTCCCTCCGGCTGACATCCCGCCTCAGGCCACTCCCGCGCCGCTGAATGGTGGAGGGGAAGAATATATCCCACCCCAGGAAGAAATTTCACCGGCCCAAGAACAGGCCATGTGGGCGGATATCCAACGCAATCTGAAAACCTTACACGAGAACGGGGTATGGATCGCTCCGGATTTTGCGCAAACCATAACATATACCTTTCCCCTGCGCCTGGCGCCCGGGTTACCGGATGATGAAGGCTTTAAAGTCTCCGCCTTTGCCGACCACAACCCTGCCGGCGGACAGGTGTGGGATTACACCGGCGGATCGCGCACCTATGATGGTCATCGCGGCACCGATTACGCCCTTTGGCCATTCTCCTGGAATAAGTTGGACAATGGCGATATGCAGGTGGTTGCGGCTGCGGCAGGTACGATTGTTTCCTTTGCCAATGTGGACGCAAGCGACCACAACTGCAACATCAGCAGCGCCGATCCGTGGAATTACATCGCGCTGGTGCATGCGGATGGTCACATGACCATTTACGGCCACTTGCGCTACAACTCACTTACCAGCAAGGGTGTCGGACAGTCGGTAGCCCAGGGCGAGTATCTGGCCACGGCAGGCAGCTCCGGTAACTCCAGCGGTCCGCATTTACATTTTGAAGCACGATCAGGCAGTTTTACCAATGCGGAATGGATTGACCCATATGCCGGCCCGAAAAGCCAGCCGGTATCTTTATGGGCCAACCAGCGCCCCTACCTCGACTCGGCCATCAACAAATTATCCACGCATGCATCTCCGCCCAGCACGCCCAATCCCTGTCAGCCCAGCATTCCCAATCTGCAGGATACTTTCACTTCCCCGGCCCGGGTTTATTTTTATGCCTTTTACCGCGACTTTCAAGGCGCCCTCCCCACTCAGCTAAAAATATACCGGCCGGATGGCAGCCTGTACAATGCATGGCAATATACGCCCAACGGCACCACATTTTCTTCTGCATGGAGCCAGGGCTGGGTGTTTGATTTCTCTGCCAGCGACCCCGCCGGTACATGGCGCTTTGAAGCCGGCTACAACAACCAGATTTATGAGACGTTTTTCAATTTGAATGCGCCGGCCAACATCCAGGTCAACACACCCAATGGTGGGGAGCAGTTATACCAACAGACGCCGTTCTCTGTGGCCTGGAACGCCAACCTTGGCGGCAGCGTCAATATTGCCCTGTTTCAAAACGGAGTTTATTCCGCTCCCATCGCCTACAACATACCCAGCCATGGCGCGTATCTTTGGGCGCCGGATGCTAGCCAGCCACCCGGAACGGGTTATACCCTCCGTGTGTCCAGCGTCACCAACCCGGCTTTATTTGATGACAGCGACCTGCCCTTCACCATCTCCGCTGGTCCAAAAATCATCGCCCGAGATGATCTCATCTTCACCGCCGTGAACACCACGGTTATGATCGATGCGCTCAATAACGATGTGGGTCCAATCAATGACCCGCTGGTAGTTACGCAGCTAAGCACACCCGGCCATGGCACGGTCAGCAATGATAACTCGACCCTGGTTTACACCCCGGACCAGGATTATATCGGCGCCGACACCTTTACATATATGGTGAGCACGAGCTCAGATCATGCCGAGGCAACCGTGATCGTGCATGTCGCCGCCGAAGTGTTTCGAGTATTCTTGCCTCAGGCCCGGCGATAGCCTGCCTGGAAATATTTCAATTCAAACAGCCATTCACCTCCATGCCTTTACACACCGTCGGCGTTGAAGCATAGTTCACGCCCATCGCCCAGAAAACCACCTATAGGCAGCCTCGCGGCAGGAAAGACCGGCTAAGCCATATACTTTTCCGTAACGAATGGCAGACTTCCGCGAATACAGCCTTATCCTTCCAACGAAGAGATGATAAAAAAATTTGATCCTTGCAATTCCATGCACAATTTGATATAATATGTTTAGTACAAACTAAACGTTCTAAACAAACAGATACATTGAGGTGCGATGAACCAACAACTAGATCAAGCCCGCCAGACCCTCATCCAAGGGATGAGCCGCATCTCCCAGTTCTGGGGGTTCCCCAAGGGCATGGGCGCCATTTTTGGCGCGCTCTACCTCTCGCCCGGCCCACTTTCGCTGGATGAGCTGACCGAGCGGGCCGGGATCACCAAGGGCGCGATCAGCACCAACGTGCGCGCGCTGGAACGCCTCGGGATGGTCCACCAGCACGTACTGGTCGGCGAGCGCAAAGATTACTACACCGCCGAAACGGATTTCTGGAAGATCACCCGCGCCATCCTCAAGGAAAGGGAGCAAAGCGAGTTCGACCAGGCGCTGCGCTCGGTAGAAGAAAGCATCCACCTGACGAATGCGGCGGCTTCCTCGGGTGAGTTGGACACCGAAGAAGGCAGCCGCGCCGCCCTGTACCTGCAGCGCTTGCAGGCCATGCAGAGCTTCTTCCAAACCATCGACAACCTGGTGGCCACTTTCCTGGCGCTGGACGAATTTCGCCTGGGTGCGCTGCGCAAACTGCTGGGTGGCGATAAAAAATAAACTTTGATAGAGAGGTACACATGACCCATAGAGTCGCAGTAACCGGTGCCTTTGGCTACACCGGGCGGTATATCGCGCGCCGGCTGCTTGCCGGCGGGCAGGAAGTCATCACCCTCACCGGCCGCCCAGACCAGGCGCCCGCGGAATTTGATGGCAAAGTGCGGGCCTTCCCCTTCAACTTTGCCCAGCCCGATCAACTCCGCGCCAACCTGGAAGGGATCGATACCCTCTACAATACCTACTGGGTGCGTTTTGACCACGGCAAGCAGACCTTTGAAAATGCTGTCGCCAACACCCGCACCCTCATTCATGCCGCGCGCGAGGCAGGCGTTCGCCGCCTGGTGCACGTCAGCATCACCAACCCCACCCTGGATTCCCCCCTGCCCTATTTCCACGGCAAGGCGCTGCTGGAACAGGCGGTCCGAGAGTCAGGGATGGCTTATACCATTTTGCGCCCGACGGTGATCTTCGGCAAAGAAGACATCCTGATCAACAATATCGCCTGGCTGCTGCGCCGCTTCCCCATTTTTGCCATCCCCGGCAGCGGCGAGTACCGCTTGCAGCCCATTTTTGTCGAGGATATGGCCGAGATTGCCGTGCGCAGCGAGGCCGCCGACCAGAACCAGGTCGTCGACGTGGTCGGGCCGGATATCTATACGTTCAACCAACTCCTCGATCTGGTAGCCGAGGTTTTGAAAAGCCGTTCGCTGCGCATCCATCTGCCGGCCGGGCTGGCCCTGCAGCTCTCCCGCATGATTGGCGCCATGCTGGGAGATGTGGTCCTGACCCGCGACGAGGTGGATGGGCTCTCGGCAGGGCTGCTGGTTTCATCCGCCACACCCACCGGGTGGACCCATCTCAAAGATTGGCTCGAACAAAACCAGGATACGGTTGGCAAGCAGTATGCCTCTGAACTGCGGCGCCACTATCGTCGATCCTCGTCTTGAGGTTTCTCCATCCAGGCAGCCAGGAAATGTGCACAAAATCAATACATTAAGTCATATAATAGGTGAGGTGAACGCGCTCAATGGTTTGCCATCCAAAAACACCATGCGGTCTACCCCCCATTTCATATGACCTACCTGGAGAATTGCCATGACCAAGAAAGCCTTATGTGTCGGCATAAACGATTATCCATACGACGGAAGCGATTTGAACGGCTGTATCAACGATGCCCTCGGCTGGGCCGATTTGCTCGTCAACCACTATGACTTTACCCAGAGCGATGTCAGGCTGCTCACCGACGCGCAAGCCACCAAGGCGGCAGTCATCGAGGCGCTGCAAACCCTGATGAGCGGGGCAAAAAGCGGGGATATGCTTGTCTATACGAACTCGTCCCACGGCACCTACGTCGCCGATACCAGCGGGGATGAGCCGGGTTACGATGAAGCCATTTGCCCCTACGACTGCGCGGATAACTTGCTGCTGGATGATGATCTGCGGGAATTATTTGCTAACCTGGGCCGCGGCGTCCACCTGACCATCATCTCCGATTCGTGCTTTTCAGGGACGGTCACCCGGGCGCCGGTGTCAGATGCCATCCCGGGGCTGAGAACACCGGACGACCGCCGGGTGCGCTTTCTAAGCCCGGCGCTGCGCGGCGATCCGGTCCTGGAGAATCCCTGGAGCGCCAAGCCCAAGAGCAAGACCAAATTCCCTGAGTCCAAGATGAAGGAGTTGCTGCTCAGCGGTTGCACCGACCACGAGTACTCCTACGATGCCCTCATCGATGGCAAGTACCATGGCGCGATGACTTATTTTGCCTTGCAAGCCATTCAGGCATCCGAATACAAGATCACCTTCCAGCAGCTGCACACGCGTTTGAACTTCCTGATCGATGATGGCGGCTATCCGCAACACCCGCAGTTGGAAGGGCGTTTGACCAACAAAAAACGGCTCATTTTCTCCTGACCCTCCGACCAGTCAACAAAAGGAACGATCCCGACCCGGATTAAGGGGATTATGTTGCGAGGAAAAACCAGATGAATGCTAAAACTTATCAGAATTACGAAGAGGCCGCCCAGGAATACCTGAGCAGATTTCGGGCGCTCCGTGATGCCCCCAGGCCCAGGTCAGGTGTGACCCTCCGCGGGACCTCCGGGCTGCCTGTCGAAACCCTCATCCAGCATGCCGATGATATTGCCGACGTTTCGGCGATGCTCGTGCCGCTGGCCAAGGAATATTTATCGGCGCCCGACCCCAATACCCGCGAAGGCATCAGCGCCCAGCTGCTGGTGCAGGCGGCTGCCGAGCTGCAGATTGCCACTGAGCTGCTCCAGTACGCCGCCGGTGAAACGGCAGGCGAGGCGCCTCCATCAGAGATAGCGCCTCGCGGGGTCACCCCGGTGGAGAAGGGACCCGCGCTAAGCCAGACCATCGATCAGATGGAAAAGGTGGTGGCCCTGCCGGTGACCGATGGCCTGGCGACGGCCGGCATGGTTCACCGCGCGTTGATCAAACCCGGCACCCCAGATGAGGCCAGGCAGAAATTAATCGACGCGGCGGATACGACCACCAGCGCAGTCGCCCGGCGGGTGGTGGAAATTGGCGGCGACCTCACCTTCAATCTCGTTTTCAAAACCGAGTGGACGGCGGTGATTCAGAGCGCCGGGTTGTTGAGCAAAGATGTTGGCGCGCTCTTGGACAAATTGAAAGCCGGCCTGAGCCAGATCATCCAGCGTGCGGTCTCGGCCGCCGTGCGGACTTTGCTCAACGTCTACGACAAAATCCTGGCGCTTCTCGGCAAAGACATTAAAGACCAGGCCCGCCAACGCATCCAACAGATGCTGGAGGAAATCCAGAAGGCGGGGAAGATCGAGATGTTCGAGCAGTGGATCGGGGACCTCTACCAGGTGAAAGCCTTCAAAGCCAAACTCCCCGGCTGGCTGGACAACACCCCGGTGGGTGTCGAGATCCTCACCCAAACCACAGCGGATGTGGAAGCGCTTTCGGTGAAATTTTCAACCCTGGTCGGCTATCTCAACTCGGTTGGAGATGTCATCGGATTGAGCAAATTCCTGCAAGCTCAGTTTCCCCAGGTGCTGGTGGTCGCCACTGCCATCCGGGTGGTGCTGCTGACCATCCTGGTGTACGGCGGGTACGACTACGTCGGCTATGGACAGACCAAATTCTTGAACCTGACCAAAGGAATCAGCGAGGTGATCCAGGAAAATTTGCAGATCACAGCCTGATTCCATTTTGATGTGCTTAAGGAGAGGGTTGGACCTTCACCAACAACATCGCGTCCATTTTGAAGAAGACCGCGGCCAATGGATGGCAGCATTGCAGAAAAGAGAGGTTTTATGTTCAGGTTAAGAGTGGTCCAGGCTTTTCACGGCGATTGTTTGATTCTGGAGCATGGCGACCAAAATGAAACGGGCTACATTCTCATCGACGGCGGACCGGGCGGGGTCTATCAGGATCATTTGAAGGCAGAACTGGCCACGATTCGAGCCGGCGGCGGCGGGATTCATCTGGCAGTGCTCAGCCACGTGGACGACGATCACGTCACCGGGCTGCTGGATCTTTTTCACGAATTGATCGATCAAAGGCGATCTGGCAAACCGGAGACCATTTCCATTGGCGGTCTCTGGCACAACTCGTTTGGCAAGACCCTCGGCCCTTCGGTCGAAAAGAGCCTGACCCGCGGCATGGAAGCCGGCGGCCTGCTGTCTACCGCCACCCCCAGCGTGGAAATGCAGGCGCGCAGCATCAAGCACGGCGAAGAATTGACCGCGTCGGCGCGCGGGCTGCAAATCCCCATCAACGCCGAACTGCGCGACACGCCCGACCGGCTGGTCTGCCTGGATAATGTCACCCAGTCCATCCGGATGATCAACCTGAATATCCGCATCATTGGCCCGTCTCACAGCTCGTTGAAAGACCTGCAGGATGAGTGGGAAAAATGGTTGGCCAAACAGGAGAAGGCCAGGACGCTGCCGATCGTGGAAGCCGAACGGGCCGCCCGCGAACTGGACATGAGCGTCCCGAACTTGAGCAGCATCATGCTCCTGGTGGAAGCCGAGGGAAAAACCGTTTTATTAACCGGCGATGGCCGTGGGGATCACCTGCTCGAAGGATTGGAACAGGCCGGGCTGCTTGCGCAAGGTTCCAGCCTGCGGGTAAATGTATTCAAACTGCCCCACCACGGTAGCTCCAGAAATATCACCCCCGAGCTGTTCGAGCGTATCCTTGCCGACACCTACATCATCTGCGCAAATGGCAAGTATGATAACCCCGACTTTCAAACGCTCGAGTGGCTGGTGCAGGCGGCGATCAAACAACAACGCATGATTTCCATCGTCGCCACCACGGAGGCCCCATCCATCAAAGCCATGCTGAAAAAGTATGATCCGCAGCACTCTTTTTATTCTTTGAAAATCATCGAGCCCGGCGGCCACTCCATCACCGTCGACCTGAGCGCACCGCTCATTGAGAAATCCATGTCGCTAACCGCGATCCACGGCATTGGCCCTGTCTTTGCGAAACGATTGGAGCAAGCCGGCATCGGCAACCCCAAGCAGTTGAAACAACTGACCGCCAAACTTCTCGCGCCGATCCTCAAGACTAGCATCAAACGGGCAGAGAAAATCCTGGGCAACCTGCCTATCCATATCACGTAGCGCCAAACACAACCTGTTGGGCAAGATGCCGGCATGGTATCCAATGCTGGCATCTTGCATCCACCCTGTTGAGGATCGTACGGATGCGAGTGGCAGCAACGCCAATCCTGACCTGTCATCCGTCATACCTCCATCATTCATTTGAGATGCCTGTATATTTCCGGTGGAAGGTCCGACCGGATGGTCTCGTCTGGAAACCCGACCAAAGCGAAACGGATGGTAATATATATTGGAAGGGCATAAAGGTTCCATGCCAGAGCATAGTCAAACTTGGCGATGGCACAAAGAATCCGCATGCCAGGAGAGCATTACGCTCGAGGATGGTTTCACACAATCGCCGAGGAATAAAATGATGAGCCATGACGTAGATTTGACCCTCAAGATCGGCCTGTTTGGCATCGGGCTGGACACCTATTGGCCGCAGTTCGCCGGGCTGAAAGAACGCCTGGAAGGATATCAGGCGCTCATCCACCAAAAGCTGGCGCAAGAACAGGTGCGCGTGGTCGACGCCGGTCTGGTTGATACGCTGGATAAGGCTCATCAGGCAGCCGAACTCTTTGCCAGCCAACGAGTGGAGCTCATCTTTTTGTATATCTCCACCTATGCGCTCAGTTCCACCGTGCTGCCGGTCGTCCAGCAAGTGAACGTGCCCGTGGTGGTGTTGAACTTACAGCCGGAAGCGCGCATCGATTACGCGGCGTTCAACAACCTGCCCTCCCGCGAAGCCATGACCGGGGAATGGCTGGCGCACTGCCAGGCCTGTTCAACCCCCGAGATTGCCAGCGTGTTCAAACGCGCCGGCATCGACTATCACCTGGTGACCGGCGTACTTGACGACGAAGAAAGCTGGTCGGAGATGCGTGACTGGGTCGAGGCTGCCCGGGTAAAAGCCGTTGTACGAGAGAGCACCATCGGCTTGCTCGGCCACTATTACGGCGGCATGCTGGATGTCTATTCGGATTACACCCAACTCGCGGGTGTCTTTGGCACGCGCTTCGCCATCACCGAGATGGATGAGCTGGCTGCCTTGCGCAAAGCGGTTGGCAAGGATGACGTCCGGGCGATGCTCTCTCGGTTTGAGCAGGCTTTTGAGATCAGCCCGGAGTGCAGCCCGGCCGAACTGCAGCGGGCAGCCCTGACCAGCTGCGCGCTGCACCAGCTGGTAGATAAGCATGGGCTGGGTTTCATGGCCTATTATTATGAGGGCCAGCCGGGGAATGAACACGAAGACATTGTCACCTCGGTGATCGCCGGAAACACCCTGCTGACTGCCAACCACGTCCCGGTGGCGGGCGAGTTTGAAATCAAGAATGCCTTCGCGATGAAAATTATGGATGCTTTCCAGGCCGGGGGCTCCTTCTCGGAGTTCTACGGGATGGATTTCGTCGACGATATCGTCCTGCTGGGGCACGATGGCCCGGCCCACGCCGCCATCGCCGAGGGCAAAGTACAGCTGGTGCCTTTACGCGTTTTCCACGGCAAACCCGGACAGGGGCTTTCGATCCAAATGAGCGTCAAACACGGCGAGGTAACCCTCCTGTCAGTCCTGCAAGAAAGGGACGGTTCGATCAAGCTGCTGGCGGCCGAAGGTCAGGCCGAGCCTGGCCCGGTGCTGATGATTGGCAATACCAACAGCCGCTACCGCTTTTCGCTGGGCGCCAAGGATTTTGTAAATACCTGGGCCAAAGCCGGCCCATCGCACCACTGTGCCATCGGCGTCGGGCATCTCGCCGGAAAGATGCGCAAACTGGCCGAGTTATTGAAAATAGACCTCATTCATGTTTGTTAATCTGGGAGGCTGTTCATGCAACGGGTAGGTTTTTTGCTCAAAGTAAAAGCAGATAAGCTCGAAGAATATAAAACTCGCCATCAAGCGGTCTGGCCTGAAATGCTAGAGGCGCTCCGCAAGCACGGCTGGCACAACTACTCATTGTTTATGGCCAAAGACGGTTTGCTGTTTGGTTATTTTGAAACCCCCGATAGTTTGCAATCCGCGCAGAACGGCATGGCCACCGAAGAAATCAACAACCAGTGGCAGACCTACATGTCTGATTTCTTCGAGAATATCGAGGGCAAGCATGCCGACGAAGGGCTGATCGAGCTCGAACCGGTTTTTTACCTGGAGTAGATTCCCGCAATATCCCTACGGAGAGGCATTAACCCAACCGATTTATCCCGGCAGGTTAGCGGAACGAGCGGGACAACTCGTCCAGGCGCGTCAATTCGGCATCCGATAAACGGAAGTTCATCGCATTGGCGTTATCCACCGCCTGTTTGATTTTGGTGGCGCCGGGGATGGTGACCACCAATTCCCCGTTGAACCAGATCACCCAGTTGAGCGCCACCTGGGCCGCGGTAGCTTCATACTTCAACCCAATCTCTTCCAGGGCAGCCACCAGCGGCCGGCTGGCTTCTAGCTGGCGCTGCATTCGCCCGCGCCAGATCATCGATTTAGATTTGAGCAGTTCAGGGTTCTTGTGATATTTTCCGCTGAGCAGCCCGGAACCCAGGGGAGTGTAGGCGGTGATCGTGACGCCCAATTCACGCGCGGTGTCGAGGGTGCCATCCGCTTCGATCTTGCGGTCCAACAGGCTGTAACGCACCTGGTTGGTCGCCAGGGGTAAGCCGCGTTTTTGCAGGGCGTTGTAGGCGCGAGTCATACGTTCAGGGTTGAAATTGCTGACCCCCACCGAGCGAATTTTGCCGGCTTCCACCAGGTCGGCCATCGCATTCATTTCCGCTTCCGGGGAGGAAAAACCACCCGGGTTGTGCACGTAGTACAGGTCGATTGGGTAACCATCCAGGAAGCGCAGCCGGTTTTCGATGGTGATGGGGATATTACGCGCGGTGCGAAAAATGGGGAACCATTTGGTTGCCACCACCACATCGCCCGGGTGTTTTCCGGCGGTCTTCAAACCTTCGGCCAGCGAGGATTCCGATACCCCGGCCCCGTAGATTTCAGCTGTGTCAAACCAGTTGATCCCGCCATCCAGGGCCGCCTGGATGATCTCGTTCTTCTCGCTTTGGGGGATCACCGGGAAAGCCCGCCCGAGCAAACCACCACCGCCGGATAGTTCCATCACACCCAGACCGATCGGGGTGACTTCAATCCCGGTTTTGCCAAGGGGACGGGTGGGTATGGTTGGGGTGGTAGACATAGCAGCCTCCTGGACTGAAAGAAGTATCGTTTGATTATAGCCCCAGAAGGACAGAATTCACGCCATTGATCCTGCTGCCGGAATCAGCCCGGACCCTGGCTGGTTTTATCTGATCATCGCGATTTCTCAATCACTGATGATCGGTGGAAGGATGATGTGGCCAAACAGGACGCTTAGATCAAACGCTTCGATCCCCTGCATCCCCAACATCAATGACAATTCGCCGCCGTGGTGGATATCATGGCTCATCACCCGCCACACCGTCCACTGGCGAGACACGGCGTAGGTATCCCCGTTCCAGCGATGAGCATAGGTTTGTTTCAAATCGGCCACACTCCAGGCCGTAAGTATATTCTCAATAATTTCCCAGGTGATATCCAACCAGCGGATTAATTCCGCGGGCTGTTCTGAAATGGCCAGCAACTCTTCCACGATATTTCGGTTGCCATCGCCATCCACAACCCAGTCGCTTATCTGGGTGGCAGCCTGCATGCTTCCTGGGGCACCCATGCGCAGAAGCCAGGTCAACCGCCCTAAACCGATGTGCCGCACCAATTCGCCCACCGAATGGAGATTTTCTTTTGGGCGCCAGCTCAATTGCTGGGCGGTTAATGGCTCAACCGCATGTACCAGGCTTTGATTGTAGCCGTTCCAGCCGTCGAAAATGCCTTGCAAAGAGTCTTGCGGTTTTGTCATGGGATATGTCCTTTTCATCCAAGACGGCCCCCCTGGCCGATCCGGTCGCCGTCAGCAATCGAAAAGCGACCACAGCTTTCGGCTGCGCAGCGCTTCGTCCGAGAGCACCAGGGCGCGGATGGCCTCGGGAAGCTGCTCGCGCTGCCATTGGCACTCGCTCCGCCCGGCCTCATCGCGCAAGTCTGCGGTTGCTGCGGCACGCACCGCGCGGATGGAATACACAGCGGCGCCCAGCTCGTGATCGGCCATGTGGGCGGTTGCCACGGCATGGCCGGCTGCGCGGGCGGCTTCACGGGCAGCGCCGGCCGCCGCTCTGGCCGCGTCATGGGCTGCGTAGGCTGCCTCGCGCGCCTGCGTCATGCTGATCTCGCCGCGCGACCAGGCGCGGGCCTGTGCTATCGCGAATTGGGGCCGGTGGTCACCGGGATGCTGCAAGGTGAAGTAGTGAAGAACGTGCTCCGCGCAGTCAGCCGCCCAGGCCGCCAGCAAACGGTGCTGCGCATCTTCAAGCAAGCCGCCGCGGCGAACGGTCACGAACCGTGGGTCCCTGCGCCCGAGATAAGGGGTACCTTCTCCCATAGATGCTCCGATCTGCCCTTTGATAGGGTTGGTGCACCTATTATGGCACATTTTCGGCATGAAATGCACGAGTATAAACCGGCCACGCAGTCACTTTGCCCAAAAGCCAATCGCAGGCGGCCTCAAATCCCAGACCCATGTTCTTATGCCTGCCGACTATTTTCTTGACTTCTACTTGGCGAAAATGATCAAAAGCTACTGGTAGATATTCGGGTAGATTAGGCGATTTGTGCTCTCGGGCCGTGATACCCACTTAGCGGTCTGGCCGGATCGAAATGAGAGATCCAGATATAATAAAAGTTCACCAGAATTTAAAACCATGCTCCAATCAATTGGCCAAAGAAAACACCGAAAGCATTCATCATCGAATGTGCTGCCATGCTTGAAGTAATCGTTCGAGAGCGCCAGGCCATGAAGCCAAGTGCCAATCCCCCGATAGGGATTGAAATCCAGAACATATATGGCATTTTCCCGAAGTAGTAAACATGAGCCAGCAGAAAGAGGGCTGCTTGAAACGGTAGTATGATAACTTCATTCCACCCCTTTTTACGTAATACTCCCCATAATATCCCTCGAAAGACAGGTTCCTCCGTCACTGCCGCATACCCAAGCTGTTGGGGAATACGGATCAAGGCTAATAAAAAGCCCGCCCAAGAAATCCCCGATAACGTATGGGACGAGCGTAGAGTCAAAGCCATTGGAACGCCCGCCAGAAAGGCTACTCCCAATCCAGCCAATCCACCCCAGAGTAGCCAGCGAAATTCATCCCCGGTAATCCTTTCCCAACGCCAACCCGACAACTTGAGCGCCAGGATAAATCCAAGTGAAATGACCATATAACTAAAACTGACCAGCTTTGGGAAGCTAAACGGAGCAAAGGATGCACCCATAAGGTAAGTTTAACAAAGGCATAACTGGTTTAGCAACTAAAATGAGGATTAATGCCAATGGACCGACATGATAATCAGGTAAATTATCTCGTTCAATCCAAAGAAAGACTATGGTAAGGAGATAAGTGCCAATATCGAAAACCAATTCCACCCAATCCGGAGTATGACCTTGCATAACAATAACCCCGGTTAAGAATGGAATTCGTAGAATTAGCAGACCAGCTAAAAGAATAGAAGCTAAAGTGAATTGTGTTTTTACTTTGCGAGATGAATTTGACATCATTTCAATATTTTGCAAGGCGTTACCACCTTTCACAAATGCTTTATCGCTTTCTCTATTTTATGCTTTGTGGTTAGGTTTATTGGCGGTCGACTACGGATATATATTGACTTTACTGAAGAATACTATTGATAAAGTAAAAACAATTCTATAATGGACATTTATGAATAGTTATACAAGTGTGGAAAGGTCTTGGTTGAATAAATAAAATCAACCCTGCGGTGGATATTCAATAACCAATCCTATTGAATTGACGATTCGATTCATTTCATCCTGCATTATTTCACCAACTTTTCGAACAAAACGAGTTGTGGATACCGACCTGATTTGAAACGTGTCGGCAGCAGAATCCTTGAAAAGTCCATTCATCCCGGTCGGGCTTATTTTCACCATCCATACCGCTTGTTGATAATGGTTCTTCCAATCTGTTAATGGAACAATGACCCGCAGAGGTAGAATGCCGATGGTGTCGCTGCTTACGATGACAACAGGCCGAGTCTTTTTTATTTCCGCTCCGATGGTTGGGTCAAGATTAATCAACCAGACCTCACCCCTAACCATTAATGAATTCCTCTCCATCCAATGCAGTCATTTCGGTTAATGCTTCGTCATTTGTATAATCGTTGAGAAGCTGTTCTGCGGCAAGCCGCATTTCTTCATAGGTGTGTTGGCGCAGTTGGGCAACAAGGAAGTCTCGGACCAGTTCGGAGAAGGAGATTCCCATTTCTTCGGCAATTTTATTCAATTGGACTCGTTGTTTCTTTTCGAGCAACACCTGGGTTCGAATGTAATCCGACATAATTACCTCACTTTTATACACGTTATTATACACAATATTATGCGTATAAATTTAATGCCATTTTATATATATGCCTGTCACGTTTTGTGAACCAATCCATTCATAACATTATTTACTGCCGGCCAATTTATCCCCAGTCGAAATCCCTTCCAATAAGAGCATACCTAATGCTAATCCGATGTAGAGCCAGGGGCCCCATAATAGGCGTAAAAGCCACTCTGCCGGGGAGATAGATAGCCGCCACACTATCCCAACAATCGCCAGGCCGCATACCACCCCATGGAATACCGGGCGCTGCCGGCGGCTTCTCATTAAGATCAGCCACAGGGTGCTGAAAAGGGGCAGAATAAGAAAGAGCGAACTCAAGAAATTCAGAATCCCAAAGCCCAGGCGGTCGAGAAACCCGGCCCCGGTGACTAACAGCCTGGTCATGTAGGTGATTTCAGCTACAGGCATCAGCAGAATTCCGGTTCCCGAATGTGGCAGCCCGCAGAAGTCCCCTTTTTAAGCGAACATACGGCGCTGCACAAGAGTATTCCGCCGGGACATTGACCAGGTCGAATGCCCACGGTCCCGCGATGGCGATCAGCAGCAGAAGCAGGATAGCCAGCCGCCAAACTCGTTGGTGTGTCTTCAACCATTTCATGGTGCCTCCTTCGCAAACTCAGACGCTATTGGCCGGCTTTGTGCTTGAGCCGCCCGGCCGCAATGGAATATGCTTCCAGGATCAACTTACGGGTTGTCTCGACGTTCTCGCCGGTCGGGCTCAGAATACAGACAAAATGCTGGCGGGCGTAGTGAGGATGCGGCAGAAAGGTGTCCAGCAAAGAATAATCGACCGGCTCAACGATGGGGTCGGCGACCAGGCCTTGATAGGTCTCTTTGCTTACCCCGATATTGATGCGGAACACCCCATCGCGATTAAGGTTGGATACGTTGTCAAAATCGCTGTCGCTGTTGGCAATACTGACAAAAGGCACCAGGTGTTCATCTCCCACAAAAAACATCCCATACCCAAAACTATCCTCGCGTTGGACGTTTGCTAATTTGACAATAAACGCTTCTACTTCAGCTTAAGTCATCTGCACCTCCAAAACCTTGCCTGCTTGTGCCAGAACCGTGCCGATTGGTTCTCTCATTTACCCATATCCAACCCAAACTCTTGTGCCAGGATCTCTTTATATTCCTCTTCATCTCTCATAACCCGTTCTCGCCGCTGGCCGTCCGCCGTCTCGATCAGACGCAGATCGCTGAGCGTCACCCGCCCATCAGGCCTGGCAAGGGTGCAAATCCGCCGCTGGGTAAAGGATGATTCTGTGGATGTCTGGTGATACTGGCACATCCCGGCATAATCCGCCAGTTCATAGGGCCGCAGTGTAAAACGATACTGCGCTTTCCAGGCGCTGCCCCGGCTGCTCTCACTCAGCACGAGATATTGTTCCTCTTCCATAAATTGGTAAGAACACTCACCCTGCTCTTGAGCATTGCGGCTGTCGATCCACAGCGGCTGCCGGAAGGAATCGCCAAAGCCCACATCCACCAGCCACCGGTCTTTAAGCTCGACCATTAAGCTCATATGGTCGAAGTCCGGCCCAAAACCGTTTTCGCCTTTCGCGACCCCGGCCGACAGCATGGCGACCTGAAAACCGAGCTGGCGCAGCAGGGCCGCGAAAAGACCATTGAGTTCATAGCAGAAACCGCCGCGCCGGCGCAAAACGATCTTGTCAAATAACGCATTGTTTTGCAGCAGAATTGGCTCGTGGGCATGGATGCTGAGGTTCTCGAAGGGAACTGACAGCAAGTGAGCACGCTGTAAGCCCTGCAATGTTTCGAGGGTAGGGAGCAGTGGCCCGTCGTAATGGATCCGCGTGAGATATGCGCTTACATCCATAGGATATTCCACCGGTCTGGGAATCTATCGACTGCCCACTCCGATCCACACCTCAGCCAGGCGCCTCGCCAAAGCGCAGCATGGAGCCATCCGGGTCGGTGACCAGCAGTTCCCTCATCCCCCAGGGCCGATCCGCCGGCGGTTCCACGTATACCCCGGCGCTTGCCAGCCGGGCGTAAAGATCATCCAACCCGGTCGCCCGGAGATAGGATCCAAAATGACTGTGCCCGTGACCGTAGGTATGGTCTCCTTCCTCCAAAAAAAAGTGGATCTCCTGACCATCGCAGTGCAAGATCAGATAATCGGGATAGGTATTCGGCCCGTGAAATCCCAATATCGCATAAAACTGAGCCGTCCGGTCAAAATCGGAGGACGGCAAAACCGGGATCGTTTGGTTAATTTTCATACCATATCACTCTCCAATCTGAGTGGATATTGTAACCCAAGCGCCTGCAGAACGCACCTTGGGCGATGAGCAAAGGGCTCGAGAAACAAGAGAAATTATCCTGCCTGGACACGCGGCGCGGGGAAACGTCACTCATCCAGGGGAATGCGAAAGATGCCCACCCCCTCGACAACCCAGAGGGCTGTCTTTTCGTCCGGCGAAACGGTTGTGTACGGGCTGTTGCTGCTGCCGGCATCGGATGTCCAGAAGTGCAGCAGGTTGCCATCGGGCACACGGATCAACGATACGCCATTGGATGAATCAACCAACAAGCGGGATGTTTCAGGCAGGTATCGCACACCCAGCTGCGGGTAACCGCGCGGTTGGTGGCCAATGACCCGCACATCCACCGGCGGCCGAGTCGAATCCACCCAAATCAGCGAGAGAATATCCTCCGCCTGGCCGAAATCTACCAGCCGGGTCATTGGCGCCCACTGCCCATCGGGGTAGATCAATATAACCTGGCCTTTTGGTTGGTAAGCGGAAACCTGGCCGGTCTCGGAATGATAAACATACAGGCTCTGGTTGTGGAGATGGTTGGCCCATAGGCTCAGGTGATAGCCGCTGCCGTCGAGTGAATGCACAACAGCATCCGAAGAGATTTGGTCCGGATACTTTAGATCCAGATCGAACATTTCCTTCATCACATCCACCTGGTGGAATGGGTTGGTCTGGAAATCTACCAGCACCAGTTTTTCCGGCCCATGCACCAGGACTTCGTCCTCCGAGACCCACTCCACAAAAGGCGCGCTTTGCTCGTAAGCCGGGGTCATCGTCTGCCCTGAAATGACCTGCCCCGATCTGGCGTCAATCAGAAAGAGGGTCGCCCCGTCTTTGGGCTCGCGGCTGTTGAGGTGAGCGATCACCAGGCGCAATCCTGCCGGGCTCCAGGCGGCGAAATCCGAATGCGCTTCGTATGGGGTGGGCTGCACACCTACGATCTGCTGGATTTCATCTCCATCGGGCTGCAGCAGCCAGTACGCATCCGCGCTTTGCAGCAGCACCCGTCCGGAGACCGGGTCGGCCGCGGCTACGCTGGTGAAGACAACCCCGCCAGGTGAATCTAACCGCTGCGTGCCGGCCTGGCAGGGGAACAGGATGGCGGGGCTATCCCTGCCATCCAGGTAGAGCAGCCGGTCGCTGTCCAGCCAGGTAGCCGGGGATCCGTCCATATATACGTCGTAAGCAAAAGTCTGCTCCACCGCGCACACCCTCCCAGCGGCGGCGTCCACGAAATACAGGTTCACCTGCTTTTGATCCAAATCAAGCACGCGGAAGAACCACCACTTTCCATCCGGTGACCAGCGGTAAGGCAGGAAGGAACCCTGGCTGGCAAAGATGGGGGCCAGCGGTTCACGATCAACGGGCGTCTTCAGCAGCTCTCGTTGGGCCGCGGATGGCGTGGGGGTGGGCTCTTCCACCCGCACAACGGCGTTGTGGGTCCAATCGTGCCTGGCCTGCATGTCTGCCAGGCGGTCCTGGCAAGCCTGCGCCTGCGCCGTCCAGGTTTCCCGTGGATGCATACACTTTTAGCGAGACCGGCAGGCCAAAATATTCGTGAAAGAAAGCCGCCAGGTTGTATTCATTGGCGCTCCCCTGGTAGCACCAATCTTCACCCTGGAACATCACCGGGCGCGGTACGTAGAGCAAGTCACGCGGGGCGAGCTCACTCAAATTCTGTGGATAACGGTTCTCACGATGATGAAATCGATCCAGCGCCTGGGCGATTTGGGCGGCGCGATCCTCGGTCATCGTTTTGAAATTCGCGTCCCACCCGGCGCGAAAACCAACCTGCACCAGGATGGAGACCACCACCGCAAACAGGATCCCTACCAGCCGGCTTTTCCCGGAGGTGCGCAGGCTCATCACCATGCCGCTGGCGACCGCCACCAGGACGGTGACCGACAAGATTGCCACCCCACCCAGGCCGTCGGTGGTCTGGTCCCATATGGAAGCCCAATAGGCTGAATAGACGATATAAGCCAGGAGGAACCCTGCTACCAACAAGCGCAGGGCGCCTTCGATCCGGCTGGCGCGTATGCTGGCTTGTTTGGGGTCTTCACCCGCGGCGGTGGTACAAAGCATCCCCAGGCCGGTCTGCACAAACAAACCGATTGTCGCAACGGTTAATATCTGGGCAATGAACATGGCAATCTGCAAAGGAACCATGATCGCTTGGGGTAGATCGCGCAGGTGATAGCCGAAACGGCTGTAATCCGCCAGCCATACCAGGAACGCGACCCCGGGAAGGAACCAGACCCAGCGAGAGGTTCGCCCGCGGATCAGCCAGGCGATAACCAGGGTAAAAACAACCATCGGGACAAGCAGAAACAGTACCGTGTACCCGTCTTTTAGCAAGTGGTAGATCATCATCCCGCCATTCACCAGGGCCAGCACGAGGATGAGATACCTTTCACGTCTTTGCGCCTGTTTAATTTCTGGCAGATAAACCAGGAAGAGGACAACCAGCCCAAAGACGACTGGAACGAACAGGCTGCTGACCCAATATAAAGGCTGCTGTACGGCGAGAGGGAGGAATTGGATGGCGGTCAGGAGGATCAGGATAACCAGGGTGATCAGCTCGAGCAGCAGCAAAAGGCGGCCGCCTGCCCTCTCTTTGGGGCCGGCATTTCGGACGATCACCGCTGCGATGACCACCAATGTGGCGGGGATTAAGGAAAGCAGCATGGCGACATTGGAATCCATTTCAGCCTCTTTGAGAAAAACTGTCCGGTCTGAAACGGGCTCGGAAGACGCGCAATATGCGCAGGATCCATGCGGGCAGAAGGATCAGGATCAGTGTGGTGAGCCACAGGCCGGAGATCCAGCCGGGAACCGGCCAGGAAAATCCCGTGAAGTGAGCGTGATCGCATAGGGCGGCCAACAATGCGAGGGTGGCCCCCAGGCCGAGGGAGATGGTTCGCATCACAGTTGTACGGCTGCGGCTGTATACGCCGGCGCCCGCCAGCATGCAAAGGACGGCAACCAACATCCAGCCGGTGTGGTTGTCGGCATAGCCATCGTCAAATGCCGCCATGATCGCCAGCACCAAAAAACCATAGGCCCCAAAAGACAAACGAGAAAAATCTCGGGTCAGGCTGTGTTTCCAGGCATGAAACTGATCTGGCAAGAATGGCTGCCGGCGGTCGACCAGGAAAGCCCACCCCAAAAGACCCAACGAAATCAGGATGAGCAGCGCCAGCAGCGGACCGGCGTGAGTGGCGAGGGCGGCAGTAAAACAATAACCGACCAGAATCCCCAGGGAAGGATAAGCCCACCGCGGCATCCCGCGTGCAACACCCAGCAACAGCCACACCATTGGGATGGACAGAACCATCCAGGTCAGCAGTTTGGGGAGCAGAATCCTGTCGCCAACCGGCAAATAGGTGGAAACGACCTGACCCATCCCCAGAATCGCAAAAAGCACAACTTCACGGACAGTCTGCGCCCAGGAATTCCGGCCATTCGGCTGATCCGCCGGTTCCGACGGAAACACAGAGTTGATGAATTGAGCGAGCCGGCTTATAAAGCGGGCGAGATAACGGTTGCGGTTCAACCAGTATTCACGGAAAATGGCGGCAGCGGTGAACCATATTTCACGCGCAGCCAGCCAAAGCAATGCTCCCATTCCCAGGCCGGCCGCTTCGTCCACTTTGTCGGCAAATACCTCGGCCATCTCTTCAGCGAAGGCCCGGTGGAATGAGGCGGGGTAAGCGTGCAGGAAGATGGTGTAAGCCTGCTTTACCCCCATTTCGACCTTGCCTGGCATGCGGTGATCTGGTTTCATTTTCTTTTTACAAGGTTTCTTCCCCAATATTCAAGCGGGATATGGCGATCAAGGCCTGCATTCGTTCGGTCTCTGCCTTCAGCACGCGCATCCCCAGTTGGGTCAGCCGGTAGCTTTTTCTTGTGCGGCTGCGCTGGTCTTCCTGAGGAAGTCGGTCGTCTTGCTCTACCTCCACCCCATCCACCCGCTCGATCAGCCCTTGCTCCAGCAGCCGAGCCAGTGCTTCGTACAAAGTGCCGGTGCTCAGCTGGAGCTTACCCCGGCTCAAGCTCTCAATGGCTTTGATGATGGCGTAGCCGTGTTTCTCGCCCCTGGCCAGGCTCAGCAAGATAAAAAAGGTGGGCTCGCGCAGGGGCAGCATGTCTTGTATATTAATTTGGGCAGGATCCATCGCACATCCTTAGGTTATATCGGTTACCGACTTAATAACAGTATAGATAGATTCGAATGGGATGTCAAGAGACTTTGCAAACAGGCGTGTCCTCATCCATGGAACCATGCATTTCTTCGATTTCACCCAGGATTTCTCAGGGCAGGTCAAGGGGATGGATAAAGAGCAGATCCTTTAGGTGTCGAATACCACGCTCGCAAGAAATTTCCGGGATGTATAATTTTCATGCAGCCGTCTTAAAAAATCCTGGTGTTCAAACCAATGGATAATGGAATACCGGAGGAAAAGCCAGGCGCAACCCGAAAATATCTGGATGTAAAGAAAGATCAACCCATGAGCGACGTCGTGATGAAAGCCCCTGCCAAATTTATCCAATCCGAGCGGATACAGCAATTGGCCCAACGCAGCCGCGAGCTGGCGATCAGCGGAAAAAGGAAGCTGGGCTGGGCGGCCAATTCGGTGGGCGACCATGCCTGCTGGATCGATATCGGCCCTTTCCCCCAGCAGGATCAACTGCCTTCCAAAGTACAGGGGTATGAAGCCACCGGCGAAAGCTGGGCGCGCGACTATGCTTTTCTGGTCGATCATTTCCCGGTAGACATCTATGAGAACGAGCGCATCGTCGGTGAAATCCACTGGGAAATGCACATGGTGCGCCAGTATGACTGGCCGGAGAGCATTCACCAGCTAGAAAAGGAAGCCTGGGAGATGGGCGCCGGCGGGTACAGCTCGGGACACACCTGCCCGGACCTGGCCATCGGCCTTACCCAGGGCTGGGGTGGCATTCTGGAGCGTATCCAACAAAGCCGCGAAAAATACCTCGCGCTCGACAACCAGCCCAAGGCCTCTTATCTGTTGGGGCTGCAGATGATTTGTGAAGCGGTCATCCGCTTTATCCGCAGGCATGCCGAAAAGGCCTTCGAACTGGCGGAAAGGAAACGGATGCCTGGCAAAAGGCCGCCTATCAGCGCATCGGCGAATGCTGCGCCCATATCGCCTGGGATGCCCCGCGCAGCTATTACGAAGGCGTGCAGTGGATCCACTTCGCGGTGATCATGGACCGGGTGGTCGGCCACGGCAACGGTTACGGGCGGCTGGATCTCTACCTGATCGACCTGTACCGCAAGAGCCGCGCGGCGGGTGATCTATCCGACGAGGAAGCGCGCGAATACCTGGCGGAGATGTTCCTCAAGCTGCGCGGGCACTTCTTCAGCCTGGGCGGCCGGGATGCGCAGCTCAAGGATGCCACCAACGAGGTCAGCTTTGTGGTGCTGGAAGCCTACGACCTGGTCGGCGACTACAACAACCTGGGGGTGATGTGGCACCCGGACATCGATCCGAAATTCTATGACTACGCCTGCGATGTGCTCGCGCGCCACGGCGAGAGCATCCCCGTGCTGGTGAATTACGACCTGATGCGCGAGGCCGAGCTACGTTCGGGGATCCCTGAGGAGGACGCCTGGAAGGTGGTGTACAGCGGCTGCCAGTGGTTCTGCATCCCGGGGAAAGAGTTTTGCGACCAGGACTGCAATTCGCTCATCCTGCTCAAGCCCATGAAGCGCGCCATCGCGGCAGCGATCCAGCGCGGCGCCGCCGATTTTGAAACTTTTTATGCCATTTTTGAGGAAGAACTCACCCGCACGGCGCGCGTCTTGCGGAAATGGAAGAACGCCCAGTACGAACTGCTCGGCAGCCTGTGGCCGGAGATGTATACCTCGATGATCAGCCACGGGCCGATCGAACGCGGGATCGACATGGTGGATGCCCGCGGGGTGGATTACCAGTACACCTCGGTCAATATCCTCGGCATTCCCAACGCGGCCGACTCGTTCCACGCGATCAAGAAGCTGGTATTTGAAAAGCAGAAATATACCCTCCAGGAAGTCCAGGACGCCACGGATGCCAATTGGGACGGGCGCGAAGCCATGCGCCAGCGCTTCCTCAACCAGGATAAATTCGGCAACGACCTGGACGAAGTGGACGCGCTTTTTGTGCGCATCACCGAAACGCTGGCCAAAGTGTTGGGCAGCATGGTGAATCTGCGCGGGCAGGAATTCAGAGCATCGTTGTTCCATTTCCAGGGGCACCTGGATGCCGGAGCATACGGCGCAACCCCCGACGGCCGCCTGGCGCAGGAATATCTGGCGCACGGCATCAATCCCCAGGTGGGCCGGAACACCACCGGGCTGCTTGCCACCGCCAATTCCATCGCCAAAGTAGACCAGCGCAAATTCCAGGGCGGCACGATGCAGGTGGAGCTGCAGCCCAAATTCTTTGACGGCAAAGAGGAAATCTGGAAATACATACGCGACTTTTCGGATGTGTTCTTCAGAAAGGGCGGCATCCAGATCAACCTGAACATCATGGACCTGAAGAAGCTGCGGGACGCTATGGACCATCCTGAAAATCCGGAATACCAGAATATCATCGTGCGCGTGACCGGTTATGCCAGCCGCTTCATCTGCCTCAACCGCGAGTACCAGAAAGAGTTTGTCGAGCGCATGAATTACGAAGGGCTATAATTGTTGCAAGAATTTAACTGTGATCTGATTGAGATCATTCGCGGGTCTACCCACGACGGGCCAGGGATGCGTACCACGGTATTCTTCAAAGGCTGCCCGTTGAACTGCCTGTGGTGCCAGAACCCGGAAGGCATCCCCTCTGCCCAGGGGGTTTGGTGGGATGAGCGCAAATGCATCCGCTGCCTGGAATGTATCCAGGTATGCCCAAACCAGGCCGTGGTTGAGGATGAGCACGGGCTGCGCCGCGATCCCGATAAGTGTACGGTCTGCGGGGCGTGCGTGGATGAATGCCCGGCCAAGGGGGTGACCTACACCGGCGAGCAGTGGAGCCTCGAGCGGCTGTTAGCCGAGGTGCTCAAAGATCAGGCCTATTTTTCCGCTTTTGACGGCGGGGTGACTGTATCGGGCGGTGAGCCGCTGCGCCAGTATCCATTTGTGACCGCATTCTTTCAACGGCTGAAAGAAGCCGGGGTGAATACCGCCCTGGATACCTGCGGATTGGCTCCCTGGGACGCGTTCGCCGCGGTGCTGCCCTATGCGGATACGGTCTTATTCGATATCAAACTGATCGATGCGCAGCTTCACCGCCAATTTACCGGGCAATCCAACCAGCTCATTCTGAAAAACCTGGCTGCCTGCGCGGATTTCATCCGGGATGCGAATCGCTCGCGCAATTCCCCCATAAAATTATGGATCCGCACCCCGCTGATCCCCGAAACGACCGCCACCGAAGAGAATATCACCGCCATCGGCCGCTTTATCCATGAAAATCTGGCGGATGTCGTGCAGCGTTGGGAGCTGTGCGCCTTCAACCCGACCTGCGTGAGCAAGTATCAAAAACTTGGCCGGCCTTGGGCCTATGCGGACTATCCTTTAATGGACCAGGTACTCGTCGAGCGCATGAAAACAGCTGCGCTGTCCCCCGGTTTCGCGGAGGAAAAACTGGTGGTTTCCGGCATGGTGGCGCATGAAAGCGGATGAGAGTTTTTGCGGCTTACGGCTATGGGTGTTTCCAAAAAGGGCATCCAATCGCCACTTCCCATCGCCCAATGTCATCCTTCATCCTCGAATAAAAAACAGCCTCTTGGGTAAAAACCTATCTCAAAGAGGCTGTTTTGTCTCCAGTGAAGATCTCGCGGTTATGCGACGATTTGGTGCAGCATCTCCACCCGCCGGTCTTTTTCTTCTTCGATGAAGGATTTTAAGTTATTCATGTAGATATTCCAGACGCCGGAGTGCATTTCGCTGACCTGCTTCCCGGCTTCATCCTCACCAAAGCCGGTATGGTCGAGCTGCACCTGGGTCTTCCCATTGGCTTCACGCAGCGAGAAATTCACCCGGGTCATTTTACCGCCGGCCTCCCAGGTATAACTTACCAGCCCATTCGGGGAGACTTCCACAAATTCGCCTTCCTGGGTCATGTTGTGTTGGGGATCCTGGTTGGTAAAGACAAACTGGTATTTACCACCCGGCCGCAAATCTGTCTGGGCATCACTTGGAAACCAGGCTTTCAACGTACGCGCATCGGTCAAGGCCTTGAACACCCTGGAAATTGGCGCGTTAATAGAAACGCTCTGGTGAATAGCGTTATTTTCGGACATTGAGTTGTCTCCTTAACCATCAATGATTGGGGTTCTTACCGCCCATGCACCCGGAAGGTGCGGGCAAAATATATTGCGGTTATGGCCTCCTTTCGACAGCAGCTTGAAGCACGATAAGGATTATTTGTCCACTACCCCGGCGAGCGAAGTCAGGCAGCCGGTCCAACCCTGGTTGTGCAGCTCGACCTGTTCGGCGTGGATGAAATTTGAGTGCACCAGGATCAGCTCGGTCTTCCCTTCGGCCTCCAGAAAATCGAGGGTCACCAGGGTTTCCGGAGCCGGATCGCCCTCCCACGACCAGGTAAACACCAGCTTTTCGGGGCGCTGGATCAGCTGGTATTCCCCGGTGGCAATATTGACTGGCTGGCCTCCCGGAGATTGCATGCCCAGGCGAAAATGACCGCCAACGCGCAAATCCACCTCTGCCAGAACGGCGACCATCTCGGGGCTCACCCGGAACCATTGCTTTAGCATGGCCGGTTCTGTCCATGCTCGAAAAACACGGTCTCGTGGCGCATTATAGCGGTAACGAATTTCCAGTTGGGTCTGGTCAAAGGCTTTATTCAGCATGCGTTTCTCCTCGTTCTTCACTGTCTTGTAGAAAATCAGCCAGTAAATCGAGCTGGGTTTCCCAGTACTGGCGGTAGAAATTCAACCAGTCCGTGGCGGTCTTCATTGGACCGGGCACCAGGCGGCAGTAATGCACCCGGCCCACCTTGTGCCGTTCGATCAGCCCGGCTTCTTCCATGATTCGCAGATGTTTGGAGATTGCCGGCAGCGAAACGTCAAAAGGCTCGGCCAGTTCAGACACTGCTGCCCACCCTTGAGACAGGCGCGCCAACATGCCGCGCCGTACGGGACTGGCTAAAGCATCAAATGTTTTATTGAGGATCTCATCGGAATAGTTAACCATATGGTTAACTATAATCAAAAATAATAGGTTGTCAAGAGGTAAATGGAGATTTGATCGCCTCGATCAACCGGCGGATAGCCTTGTGCGTCATGTATCTGCCTATGCCCTTGGTTTAATTGCCAGGGTTGAGCAAGCCGCGCGAATGAAGTCACAAACTTACTGCTCAGGTTTCCAGTATATTCCGTTACACCCCAAGGGAATACGGAAGCAATTTTCTAGCTTTTTTGATGAATCACACCTAATTCGGCGGCCATATCATAATAGCGCTTCGCTTCGCTATCGTTGCCCAGCTGTTCATAGGATTCACCCATATTGAGGAGCAGGGATGGGTAAAACTCCTGAGCGCTTCCATCCTTTACGGCGTTGGCGCGATCCAATGCCACCCGGTTCCAATATAGTCTTGCTGTTTTTTCCTCTTGGTGACGAGCAAGATAATGGGCGGCAATACAGGCGTCATAATCATTTTGCGCCGCTTCCCAGGCTTGTTGGTATAAAGATTGGGCTTTTCCAATCTGTCCTTGAAACTCGGCCTGGGTGCCTTCGATGCAAAGTTTGATGACCGGGTTTTTTATATCCATTCAATTTGTCCTTTAAAGCATTTCATCCCAGCCCGTTCGCCATGCCTGATCTGGCCCTAATCAGATCGTTTGCACCAGAATGTAAACATTTTACCCGCATTGGTAATGAAATTGGTTGTACGGCTTACTTCAACGGGGTTGCGATCAATAATTCCGAGTTCTTTCCAGAGGTAAGTGACGTCGACCGGAATAATACCCGCCATTTTTGTTTCAGATAAATACTCCCTGGCGCAGATTGGCCGACACCCTCCGACACTTTTCGGTCGGATGGTATGCATCCACTGTACCCCTCCCCCATCCGGATGCCCGGCTGACCGACGAAAAGGCTGAGCAGAACCCGATCACCAAATCCGGCCAGGCGTTCCCCGGCAATTCGCAGCATGCTATCACTCAAATCAATCCCATGTTATCTGGCATCCGCCGGCAGGCATTCGCGCAACAGCCTGTGCGCCAGGCGACCGGTTCCAAAGCCAAATTCCAACACACTGCTTGTCAGGCTGAAATCCAGCTGCGATTAGAGTAGGTCAAATGCCGGGTCCTCATAATAAGCCTGCCGGTCCTGGTCAACCCCGACCGCATCGTAATATTCCTTGGCTTGGGCATAGGTCAATATGGAATTACCCTGGCAGAATAAACCGACAAAGATAGCCCATCATTCGATCAATACTGTGAGCAAATGATCCACTGTCGGGCGATCGGTGGGATCATGGCTGGGATGCGCCAGGCGCAGCCAACCGTTTTTATCGACGATAAAATCACCGCCTAATTGAGATGTGTCATCCCCCTATGAAACGTGAGAAACCTTTCCGGATAGCCGGGCTTTCAAATAATACCAGCGGGTTTTGAGGCTTCGAGAGCGCATATAAGAACGCTCTAAACCGTACAAACCATATATGACCTGATCCCGATCGACTAACACCTGAACAAATCACAGGTCTCCTTCATCCATTGCTGAAGTGTGGGTAAGGTGACAAATGAGATGATCAAAACCTGGGTATGGCATTGTCGAAATTCGTTCTGGCGCCGGCACAACTGTGCGACATGTTCTCGGCAGGGCAGGTAAGCGATGGTCCGGTCGGTTCGATGATCAGCGGCTACTCGATCATCAAAGCCAATTCACTCGACGAAGCCGTTGGCCTCGCCAAAGGCTGCCCGGTGCTGGGTGGCGGCGCGCAGATCTCGGTCTTTGAGACCTTTAACGCCATGGGATGACCCCTCGGATAGATTGACAAAGGATTCTTGAAAACAAGACCTCCCGGGGCCGGATGGCAAAACCATCCTCTAACCGGGAGGCCTGTTGATTGATTGTGCGAAGGTGCTGCCGGATTTATCCCGGATACCAGATCACGCGCGGATCGTCATGCCGCGCGTTGATAATCCCAGGCGGAATCGACCATCTTTTTCAGATCATATTCGGGCCGCCAGCCCAAAAGAAATTTTGCCTTGGTATTATCCAGCCAGGTGGAATGATAGGGTGTCGGGATATCTGACGGAAGGCAGCCCGCGGCTGGCTGCCAGGTAGGCAGCCATAACTCGCCATAATCCACCGGCTCGTCCATACAGATGTTGAAGGTCTGCTGCCGGGCGGCAGGATGGTCGAGCGCCAGCAAGATCGCGCTGACCAGGTCGTCCACATGGACAAAGTTTCTTTTTACGGGTTTGCCGTCCGGGTCAAGCATGACCGGGTATGGTTTGGCTGCGCACATAATAGGCATCCGCCTGTTGGGCGCCGACCAGGTCGCGCCAGCGCGGTCCGCCAAACACATCCTCGCCGAAGGAAAGCTGGTACTTAAAATCATCCTTTTCCATAATCCAGGGCGCGCGCAGGCAGCAGCCGTTTAAATTGTACTGGATGATAGTATTGCTCCAGCATCACTTCTTCCAGCACTTTCGAGAGCGCATAACAGCCCGGATAAGCGGAATGCTTTTGGGTTTCGGTAACCGGGTATCGGGTGTGGGTAAACAAAATGCCCCACGCCGGCATCCCCGCCAATCAGGATGAATTGCTGAAAAGTCGGGCTGGAACGGCAGGTCTCCAGCAGCCAGAAGAGCCCCTTGACCGCCACGTCCATGATTTGATCGGGCGTTTCTTTGCAGGTCGCCAGATGCACCACATGGCGTCACCCCATCCAGCGCGCTTTCAACCGTGTGGCGGTGCTCGATGGAACCCCGTCACGATCTCGAGCCGTTCATTTCCCTCCAGTTCGCGATGGTGACATAATGCGCGAATCACAAACCTGTCATAGGCCGGGTTTGCCAAAAGACGATGGATGAATGTCTGGCCAACTTTTCCGGTAGCCCCGGTGATCAAGAATTCGCTTTTCTTCAGGCATAGGCGTATGGTTCATATGGACGATCAGCCTTGCTGCGCTTTCCAGGTCAAGAACTTCTCCAACCCGTCAAAATTCCATGGCTCGCTGGTGCCAAGGATAAAATGGGTTATACCAGCGTCTTGATAGGCCGGCAGCTTCAGATGCGGGTCGGCGCCCAACATCACCGCGCTGCGCTCCACCTCAGCGGGGTCGCGGCCGATTTCCTGGCAGTAACCGTCGAGCAGCTTATTCTTGCGTTTGACATCCCCCGGCTCGGCGATGATATTCCACATGGACGCGTAGCGCGCCACCAGGCGCAGGGTAACCTTCTCGCCGCCGCCGCCAATCAGCAAAGGCAGCGGCTGGCGTACTGGCGGTGGGTTGAGTTTGCCCAGGCGCTCCAGGATCACTGGCAGAGCTGCTTTCAACGCTTTCAAGCGTTCAGGAGCCGTGCCGAATTGGTAACCGTACTCGTTGTAGTCGCGCTCGAACCAACCCGCACCAATCCCCAGGATGGCGCGCCCGCCGCTGATGTGATCGACCGTGCGGATCATATCGGCCAGCAGGTTGGGATTGCGATAGCTGTTGCAGGTGACCATGATGCCCAGGTCGGCATGCTGGGTCTCTACTGCCAGGGCGGCCAGGAGGGTGTAGGCTTCAAAATGGCTGCCATCGGGGCTGCCATACAGCGGGTAAAAGTGATCCCATACCCAGATGGAATCCACGCCCATCTCATCGGCGCGGCGGGCCGCTGCCGAGAGTGAGGCATAGGTGGTGTGCTGCGGATGCAATTGGATGCCAACTTTATATTTGTTCATCGATTTACTCCTTTACGAATTATATCAGTTGAGGAAAACGAGAACTCAGCCCCCTATCTGCTTCGATGCTGGTGTTCATTCCATAGGGCCGCCGGTGATAAGGCGGACCAGCTGCTCCATTCGGATGCCTTTCCGGCGACTGTTCTTGGATGATCTATCCGGTCCTCGAATCTCCCACCCCTCCCGGCAATCATCCCGGCACTGCCATCCGCTGCCTGTATGCAGGTCTCCTTTTCGTAAATCCAGGTATGATTAAGTTAACGATATGTAGAATGGCATTCCTTGGGGAAACTTTCTGCCGTCAAACAATAATGCCCGGCAATCGTCTATCGATCCGTCCTATCTTTTTCTCACATTACCTGTCAGTTAGAAATAGTTCATTGTTCTTCATTGGGAGGGAATTCATGGCTCGCACTTTGGCTGGCATTTTCTTCATTCTGCACGGGCTGGTGCACATCTGGTATATCGTTCTTGCCCGTAAACTGGTCCCTTTCCAGCCCGAAATGGGATGGTCGGGAAAGTCGTGGCTCTTCACCGGCCTGATCGGGGATGGGGCAACCCGCAATCTGGCCACCCTCCTGCTCCTGCTCGCTACCGTGGGGTTTTCGGCTGGCGGGGTCGGTTTCCTGGCACAGCAGCCCTGGTCGCGGTCCCTCCTGCTTGTTTCGGCGGGTATATCCGGGCTGGTGCTGGTATTCTTTTGGGATGGCGGTTTTCAACGGATCGCCCAAAAAGGATTGATCGGCCTGCTGATTAACCTGGGCATCCTGATGGGGATGTGGTTCCTGCCATAAATCATCCCCGGTATCCCTATCTGGAATTCATCCGGCTAAATAGATTACACCAGCCAACAATCCATATCTTTATTGATATAATTGATGAATGTGATCCGTAATTAGGGGGGACTGCGGTATTTTCGTTCGCAAGGTCATCCGTCTGGTACAGGCAGTGAACCTCGTCATTAAAATGCAGGCAAACAGGAAAGATTGGGTAAATGCCAGCTAAGCTCGTGATCCAGCTGCTGGGTGATTTTCTCTTCACCTACAACGGCACACCCCTGGAAAATTTCAATACGGCTCGCTTGCAGTCTTTCCTGGCTTATCTGCTCCTCCACCACGATATTCCCCAACCGCGACGGCGTATTGCCTATCTGTTTTGGCCGGATTCGAGCGAGACTGCCGCGCGCAACAATCTGCGCCAGTTGATCTACCAGCTGCGCCAGGCGCTGCCCGACCCCAACCGCTTTTTGAGCGGCGACGCCAACACGATTGGATGGAAACTGGACAGCGACCAGAGCCTGGATGTGGATGTGCTCGAACGAGCTCTCGAGGAATCCACCGCCGCCGAAAAACAACACAACCCCGATCTGCAGCGTTATGCCCTGGAACAGGCAGCTCAAGCCGTTCGCGGGCTGCTGCTCCCCGATTGCTACGAGGATTGGATTGTGCCTGAACGCGAGCGCATCCAGGCGTTGGAAATGTCCGCGCTGCACAGGCTGGTCAACCTCCAGGAGCAGCTCCGCGACTACCCCGCCGCCATTCATATTGGCCAGATGCTGCTGCGCCTGGATCCGTTGGACGAAAACTTGTATGCCTTGCAGATGCGCCTGCACCGCCTCAACGACGACCCGGCCGGGGCGGTCCGCGTTTTCCAATCGGCGCGCGAGACCCTGCAGCGCGAGTTGGGCATTCGCCCGGGGCCGCTCCTCCAGCAGTCTTATGAGCAGATCCAGCAGATCGAGTCGCTAGAAAAAGACCTGAAAATGTCGGGCAGCCCGGTCCACCTGCCATCGTTAATCGGACGGCAAGCAGAGTGGCAGCAGTTACGCGCTGCCTGGCAGCACTCCGCCAACGGCTCGGCCCACATGCTCATCCTTGCCGGTGAAGCTGGCATCGGAAAATCCCGTTTAGCCGATGAAATGATCCGCTGGGCCGATCAGCAGGGTATCCTGATCGCTCGTGCCCGTGCTTATGGAGTCGAAGGGCAGTTGACCCTCGCCCCGGTCTCGGAATGGCTGCGCGCCGCCCATTTTCAAAAGGGCCTGGATCTGATCGAACCCATCTGGCAAATTGAGATTTCCCGCCTGCTTCCCGAGCTGCTCATGAGCCATCCCGATTTGCAGGCGCCCGGACCCATCACCGAATATGGTCAGCGCCAGCGATTTTTTGAAGCCCTGGCCCGCGCGATGTTATACCCCAACCAACCCACCCTGCTGCTGGTGGATGATCTGCAGTGGTGCGACCAGGAAACCATCGAGTGGCTGCATTATCTGCTGCGCTTCGCTCCCCAGGCGCCTTTACTGATCCTCGCCACCCTGCGCAGCGAAGAAATCCATCCGGCGTTAACCCGCCTTATCCAGCAACTGCATACCTATGGCAACCTTACCGAAATTGAACTCCATCCCCTGGATGCATCCGAAACCGCCAAGCTTGCCGGGCAAACTTTCGGGGAAGAACTCGACCTGCCGGCGGCGATGCGCCTCTACCGCGAGACCGAAGGCAACCCGCTGTTCGTCATCGAAATGATCCACGCCGGTTTCCAGCCCACCCTCTATCGTGATGAGAAGGTCGCCAACGGATCATTCCCACCCCCTACCCTGCCGCCGCGGGTGCAGGCTGTCATCCTCCAGCGCCTCTCCCAACTTTCTGGTATTGCCCGGCGTACCGCCGAAATTGGGGCGGTATATGGCCAACCTTTTACCTTGCACTTGCTGCAGGAGATCAGCCACGAAGATGAAGACAGGCTGGTCGGCGCCCTGGATGAGCTCTGGCAAAAACGGATCATTCGCGAATTGACCGCCAACACCTATGAATTTACCCACGACAAGCTGCGCGAGGTAGCCTACACCGAAATCAGCGCGCCGCAGCGCCACTTGCTCCACCGGCGAGTAGCCCAGGCGTTAGAAACGCTGCACACCGCCGAACTGGAAGCAGTCAACGGACAGATCGCCGCGCATTACGACCGCGCCGGAGACCCTGAAAAGGCCATCCCCTATTATGAAACAGCCGCGGCCTCAGCGGCCAGCGTCTATGCCAATGAAGATGCTATTAGCTTACTACGGCGCGGCTTGGAACTCCTCCAGCAAATCCCCGCGAGCTCGAAACGTGATATCCAGGAATTAACCCTCTTATTCGCGATTGCCCCATCCTACCGCTTTACCAAGGGTTGGACGGCGCCAGAACTGGGACCGCTGCTCAACCGTTCGCTGATCCTTTGCAACCAGATCGGTACTCCTGCGCAACGCGCCCAGGTCTTATATGGGCTTCAATCCCTGTATGTGGTGGAAGGCCGCCTTGAAAAAGTAATCTTCACCAATACCGAATTGCGGGAATTATTTCTACAATCACAAGGCACTTTACCTCCATTCGCAGGATTGATGTTCACTGGCTCGCGGTTCCATATGGGGCACTTTGTAGAAGCCCGAAGTGCATTTGAAGAGATCATCGCCAACCAAAACGACGAGCAGGTCAAAGACCTTCAGGCTTCGCAAGGGGTGAATTACGTGTCGCACGCACACGCCTGGAATGCGCATGCCCTGTGGTTTTTGGGGTTTCCCGATCAGGCCTTACACTATGCCCAAACCGGCATCCAGATCGCCAGCCAATATGCCCAGCCTTTCAACCGGGCGTTAACCGTCACCTACCTGGCCATGCTGCAGGAGCTGCGCGCCGATTGGGCGGCCTTCCGCGCCCAGGCCGAACAGGCTTTGATCCTGACCAGGGAGTACCGCGCGCCTTACTACTATCAGTGGGCCCAGATCCTGGTGCACTTTGCCGACGCTTGCGACGATCCTTCGCAAAGCAGCCTGGCCCAATTAGAGGAGTCGATCCAGGTTTTTATCAGCACCGGCGCGCGCCTGCGCCTACCGTATTACTATTCACTGCTAGCCCGCGCTTACCAGCAAGCCGGCGCGTATGAAAAAGCGTTGACGATGATCGATCGAGCCATCAGCGAAGCTTTGAATAACCACGAACGCTGTTGGGATGCGGAACTGCACCGCCTGCGCGGCGAGCTGATCCTCGCGCAGGGAGGTAACACGAGCGATGGGCAGCTTTCGGCTGAAACCGCATTTCAACGCGCCCTAGAAATCGCGCGGACGCAGCAGACCCCCGCCCTGGAACTGCGCGCGGCGACCAGCCTGGCGCGCCTGTGGCACAGGCAGGGCCGTTCGGCAGATGTAAAACCTTTCCTCGGCCCCATTCTCAACCAGTTCAGCGAAGGCCGCAACACCCAGGATATTCAAGCAGCCCAAACCCTGTTAGAGTTGGCCGGCTAAACCATGCGATACGGCGGATTTTCTGGCAGTAAACTGAAAATAGTGGAAAAAAGATATAATTCCTCCAATGCCCGATGCCAATCCCACCCCTGACACCCGCCTGCCCCAATGGGCCCCGCGCGTACGCCCCGAGTTGATCCGCCGCCTCTACACAGGCGAGGCTGCCGGCCTGCTGGACGAAGAGCTGCTGGATAAAATCTTCTACGCCATGCGGGCGCGCTGCGAGAGCATCGTCACCGTCACCGACGCGTCTGAGGGGCGGGTGCGCTGCCCGGCCTGCGGCGATATCTTCCTGCGTCAGGGCGGAGGCAAAGGGGAGCAGATGAAGTGCCCGGCCTGCGGCTGGACCCTGACCTGGGGTGAATACTTCAAGACCTACCAGGGCATGCAGCTCCACGGCGGCGGCGCGCTGCCGGCTATTACCGCCTTCCTGGAAGGAGGCAGCGCGGCCGGCAGCCCCCAAAAGAAAATGCTCCTGGTCGATGCGCTCCTGCACGCCTACCACTGGGAGGCCGCGCAGAACCCCACCCGGCCGGTGGCCGTCAACATGATCCAGGGCACGATCAACAGCGTCGTGGCTTTGCTGGAAGATCTCGGCTTTGGCAGCGACCCCCAGATGCGCGATCATTATCACCAGTGGCAGGAAAACGTCCGCCGGGTCGAGCAGCGCTGGGGGCCGAAACCCGCAAAACCACATCCTAACCCTTCAGAAGGGACACAGGATTGAGGTTTTCTGATCGGTAATGATCAGCAGTTTCCAGACACAGCTACTGATCAATCATGTGCTTTCCTGGCAAGGAACCCGCTCCTCAGAATTTACACAGCTTTTTGACATACTGCCGGTTTTCTTCGGTTTTCAACAATATTCAAAAATAACGCTTTTATAGACATTTCTATAACACCCCTTTTGCTATAGTCAGCTCACAGTCTAAATTGGAGGTATGTGATGAGTATTGTATCAATTGGGTTGTCACCCGAAAAAGTGAATGACTTTCGTTCGCAACTGCGAGGAGAGCTGTTGGAGCCGGGCGCCGAGGGTTATGATCAGGCGCGCCAACTATACAATGGGATGATTGATCGTCATCCGGCATTGATTGCCCGTTGCATGGATACCGCCGACGTGATCTATGCGGTCAACTTTGCCCGCGAAAATGGCATCACCCTGGCGGTTCGCGGCGGCGGGCACAGCGGTCCGGGATTAAGCAGCGTCGATGATGGATTGGTGGTCGACCTGTCGATGATGAAAGGCATCCAGGTAGACCCAATCAACAAAACCGTGCGGGTGGAAGGCGGCTGTGTGTGGGGCGAGGTTGACCACGCCACTCACCCCTTCGGCCTGGCGGTTCCCAGCGGGTTCATCTCATCCACCGGGGTGGGTGGGTTGGCCCTGGGCGGCGGCACCGGCTACCTGACTCGCAGGTTTGGTCTCACCATTGACAACCTGTTGAGCGTGGATATGGTGCTGGCCGACGGCCGGTTCGTCACCGCAAGCGCCGAAAAGAACCCCGACCTGTTCTGGGCCGTGCGCGGCGGCGGCGGGAATTTTGGGGTGGTCACCTCATTCCTGTTCCAGGGACAGCCCGTCAGCACCGTTTACGGCGGCCCGATCTTCTGGTCGCTGGATGATGCCGAAAAGGTGATGAAATTCTGGCAGGATCTGATCATGAAAGCGCCCAACGATCTGAACGGTTGGTTTGGTTTTGTCACCATTCCGCCCGTCCCGATGTTCCCCGAGCAATTTCATCTGCAGAAGATGTGTGTGATCACCTGGTGCTACACCGGCGATATACAAAAGGCCGAGGAAGTGTTCAAGCCCATCCGCGAGTTTTGCACGCCGCTGATGGATGTGGCCGGGCCAATCCCCTTCCCGGTGTTGAACAGCCTGTTCGATGCGCTGTACCCGGCCGGGCTGCAGTGGTACTGGCGGGCCGATCTCTTCAACGAAATCAACGATAAGGCCATCGCCCTGCACCTGAAATACGCCGCGCAGCTGCCTACCCCACATTCCACCATGCATCTTTACCCGATCAACGGGGCGGCCCGGCGGGTGGGTAAAAATGACACCCCCTGGAACTTCCGCGAGGCCAACTTCTCGATGGTGGTGGTGGGCGTCGACCCCGACCCGGCCAATAATCCGCGGATGATCCAATGGGCAAAGGATTATTGGATGGCGCTGCATCCCTTCTCAGCCGGAGGAGCCTACCTCAACTTTATTATGGAGGAAGGCGAAGACCGCATCCGGGCTTCCTATGGCGATAATTACGCCCGCCTGAGTCAGATCAAGGCCGTCTACGATCCGCAGAATCTGTTCCATACCAATCAAAACATAAAACCGGCCGCAAGGTAGCGGGAACGATTCTGCTTTTGATGCAGCAGGTGTGCTTTCAGCAACGGAAGCACACCTGTTTATTTTGGTTTCCATTCCCCATTCCCTTACTCCAAGTTAATGAAAAAAGCTCGCCTGGATAAAAACGGGGCACGCCCTTTGTATTTTTACGCTGCCCGACCAAAAGCGGGCATGAATTATCTCTGACGGTTATGACCTGACCTTTTTCACCGCCGATTGGATACGGTCAATCATATAATCGATCTTCTCATCGCTCAGCCCCGGGTAAATGGGCAGATTGATATGTTGTTCGAACCATACCTTTTCCGCCACCGGGCATTCACCAAACGCATGCCCCTGGCTGCGTATTTCAGGCAGCAGGTGGATGGGGAAGTAACGGTTGATGATTTCAATCCCGTCTTCTTGATCCAGGATGCGGATCAAATTCTCCTTTTCAACATTCCCGCCCACGCGAACCGGTTGGTAAAAAAGCACATACAGATGGTATATATGCCTGTAATCTAGCGGCGTCCGCTGGATGCGGATACCGTCGATTTCGGCCAGGCCATCGTTCAAGCGTTGGGCAATTTTTGCACGCATTTCGTTCAGTCCATCCAGCTTATGGAGCTGCACCGATCCGGCCGCCGCAGCCACCTCGCTCATCCGGTAATTGTTGCCCACTCGTACCGCCCCAGTTGCATCGAAGCTGAAAGCTCCCCCGGAATGGTCGTTATACTGGTAAGACGACTTTTGATAGGGTCCAAATCGCTCTTCCGTCCGGGCATTCTTTGGATAGAGCGCGCCGATTGAACTCAATGGCCTGATTTTCGGCGCCCATTCGTCCCGGTTGAAAGTGATCATCCCTCCTTCGCCCAGGGTCGACATATTCTTGAGAGAATGGAAACTAAAGCAGCCAATATCTCCAATCGAGCCGGCTTTCCGTCCTTTATATTCTGCGCCGGGTGCGTGAGCACAATCTTCCACAACGTAGAGATTATGTTTCCTGGCAATCTCCATGATCGGATCCATGTCTGCCATCAATCCGCCCAGGTGCACCAGGTAAATGGCCTTAGTGCGCGGCGTAATTTTCGCCTCGATTGTCGCGGGATCGAGGTTGAGTGTGTTGGGATCGATATCACCGAACCGCAGGGAAACCCCGGCTGCCTGCAGCCCGCGCACCGTTGCCCAAAAAGTTTGCGGGGTGACGATCACTTCATCCTCGGGTCCCAGCTCAAGCAGTTGAACCGAGAGGAACAGCGCGGTTGTGCAATTTGCCATGGTAAAGGCGTATTTGACCCCGGTATACGCGGCGAATTCTGCCTCAAACTGGTCCCGCCGCGGACCATAGGCCAGGGTGTCCTGCTGCAAGGTCCGGGCAACCGCCTCCACTTCTTCTAATCCTAAAATGCTCCCCTGCCCCACATAAGGAACAGTGTAACGAGTTTGCTGAGTCATACCTGCGATCCTTTCATTGATATGTATCGTTTTTATTATTTTCTTAGACGCCTTGGATCGATCCGGCGGTAATGCCCGAGATAAACCGTTTTGCTCCCAACAAGAACACAATAATAATCGGCAGAACCGACAGGAATGCGCCGGCCATGAGGGCGCCATAATCGGTATAGCGCATCGACACCAGGGTTTTAAGCG
Organism: uncultured Chloroflexia bacterium; assembly: GCA_963752685.1. Lineage (GTDB taxonomy): Bacteria > Chloroflexota > Anaerolineae > Anaerolineales > Anaerolineaceae > Anaerolinea. The sequence continues at coordinate 241,626 of CAVVZR010000006.1, forward strand.
CTACGGTCAGCGGGAATTTCTCCGGTGAAGAAAAGATGATCATCGGGTTGATCAGATTATTCCAGGCGCCCATAAAGTTCAAGATGGCCACAGCACCCAGGGCAGGGGTGATAACGGGAACAACAATCCGGTAAAAAATGGTGAAATCCCCCGCCCCGTCAATTTTGGCCGAATCCAACAATTCCGAGGGCACAGCCCCAAGGATATATTGGCGCATCCAGAAGATCCCAAACGCAGACGTCGCATTGGGGATGATCAGCGCCTTATAGGAATTCAACCAATCGAAGAATTTCATTTCTAAGAACCACGGGATCATCATGACCGCGCCGGGGATCATCATGGTAGCGAGCATAAAGCTGAACAGGAAATCTCGACCGGGGAAGGAATATTTGGCAAACGCAAAGCCCGCCAGCGAATCAAAGAACAACAAGAGGATGGTGACGGTGAGAGCAAAGAACAGGCTGTTTGCGTAGTTGCGAAGAAAGACGGTCTGGTTCATCAGGCTTTGGAAATTTTCCGGGAAGAGCAGCCCGGGGGTCATCATCGGAGGAAAACGAAAAATATCCTCCGAGGAGCGGGTGGCTACAATAATCATCCAGTAGAAGGGAAACAAACACAGCAGTGCCCCGGCAATCACGAAAATATACGTGATGGCTTTATTCAGATAGCGAAGAAATCTTATTCGGGGCAGGTGGTAGCTGGTGATGGTACTCATAAGATGATCCTTGGTATCAGCGTGTGCCAGGGCGCTGGAACACTTTCAGGTTGATGAAAGAGATAATCGAAATGAGCGCAAACATGATATAGGCCTGCGCGGACGAATATCCCAGGCGCAGGTTGATGAAAGCATTCGAGAATAAATTCATCGACATGGTCAGCCCCGCCCGGTTGGTCCCGCCGGTTGCGCCCACCAGGATAAACGGTTCGCTGAATATCTGTAACTCGCCAATGATATCGATCACCAGGGTAAACAGGATCACGTTCTTAAGCATGGGTATGGTGATATACCAAAAGCTTTGCAGCGGATTGGCGCCATCCACGCTGGCTGCATCGTAAAGCTCTGGCGGAATGCTTTGCAATCCGGCCATATAAATCACCATATACCAACCCACTTCGTGCCAGACAATCAATAAGGTGATGGCGGGTTTGATCGTGCCGGGCAGCACCAGCCAGCGTACGGGGTCGAACCCCAGGCTGGTGATTAAATAATTAAGGATGCCAGTCTGCTGACCGTAAAATGTTTGAAAAACAATAGCAACCGCCACGGGTGAGGTGATAATCGGCAAGAAGTAGATAACCTGGTAGAGGTCTTTCAATTTCATGCGCGTGGCATGAATTGCCACAGCCACCAATAAAGCCAGTGCCAGCTTAGGAATCAGGCACATGATCCCGAGGACCAATGTATTCACAATCGAAAGCTGGAAGAAACTATCTACATTTAAAAGGCGAACATAATTCGCCAGGCCAATAAACTTACTTGCGGACAGGCCATCCCAACTGTTAAAACTCAACCAGAGCGTATAAATGAGGGGGAAAAAGCCAAAAATAAGAAAGGTCAAAAAAAAAGGCGAGATGAACAGGTAAGGCATTCCAAACTTGCGCAGAAATCGCCGGACCCCCATCACCGGTGTAAATTGCTCGGAGATTGAAACCGCCATTAATAAAACTCCTTGTGGTTAAGTGACCCGACCGCCAATCACATTATTTATAGCATTTACTGCTTTTTGCATATAGAAGTAAATCAACCAGACCTGGATTTCGGCGAAAAGATGAAATCAAAGGTTCGTAATTTACCCAGCACCCTGCAGTTGTCCAACGACCAGCTGCGGCCGTTGGACAACTACAACGTTATCCAGGCGGTACCACCCTATGACTTGATTTCGATCTGTGATTCGGCGGTTGCCTGAGCATCCGCAAGCGCCTGTTGGGGATCCTTGTTCTGCTCGAGCACGTTGGTCACCTCGTTGTTGGTGATATTGTTGCAATCATCATCATAAGCAGTATAGACGCGATCCGAGAATTTCCTGGCAACATTCACCGAGATCTGGCGGATTTTCTGCCCGCCGTACCAATCCACCGGCTCATCCATTTTGGGATCATCCCAGGCGATCTTGAGAGCGGGGAAGTTATAGTAATTGAGCAGTAAAAGCTGGGCGTCTTTATTGAAGGTGAGGAAGCTGATCAACCGGTAGGCGTCATCTTTGTGCTGGCTTTGCTCGAAAGCGCAAAACAAACTTCCGCCTGCCGAAGCGCCGCTGGTACCCGGAACGGGAACCATGCCCCAATCCCCCTTAGTGGAATCACCGCCATATTCTTGCACAAATACGAGCAGCCAGTCGCCGCTGGGATAAGTCGCCACCGAAGCAGAGGAAAAAGTGGTTTCCCACTCGGGTGTCCATGTATTGATCTTTGAGTCCATGCCGCGATTGCGCACTTCTTGAGCTAGCTTCAGCCCACTTAGCATCTCGGGCGTATCAATCTGGAACTTTCCTGTCTTTTGGTCATACCAGATCGGATTGAACTGGTCGCGATACATACTAAAGACGGTGGAGGCATTATCAAACATCCATGGTCCACCTTCTTTGGATATTTTCTCACCGGCAACCAGGTTGTCATCCCAGCTCTGAGAAATCAATGCGGCCACGCCATCCGGATCATCCGTCAACCCGGCTCCCTTAAACACGCTGCGCCGGTAATGGATAACCGCGCAACCAATCGAGTAATACAGGAAATAAGTTTTGGTCAGATCTGGGCTTTGACCGGCAGCCCAGGCAAAGGCCGGGATCTCATCCTTATGCGCTTCGACATTATACGGGCGCAGATCGAGTAATCCTGGGCCGTACACCCATTTACGGAAATACCCCTGCTCGATGTCCGCTACATCCGGTGCGCCTGCCCCGGCCACCAGTGCAGCCGCCAGCTTCTGGGTCATATCGTCATTGGTGATTTTCACCAGATCCAGACTGACGTTTGGATTCGAGGAGCGGTACAAATCAAACATTTCTCCAAGGAAGCCCTCATCTCCCGGGTAAGTCCAAAAAGTAATCTTCACGCCATCGGCGGCGGCAGGTACATCCACAACCTGGGTGGCTTCCGCTGATTGCGGGGTGGGTGTTGCCGCCGGCGCACAGGCTGCCAGGACAACACCCGCACCGCTCAATGTGACCATATGCAGAAAATCGCGTCGAGATAGGCTCTTCTTCATCAGGTTTCTCCTTCTAATTTGAGCAAAGACAGATTTACCGTCAACCTGGACTCGTTACCGTCGAAAGGTGATCACCTCTTTTTGTGGGGGAAAATCCTTTTCTTACCACCTTCACGTCTTTGAATTCTTTCTATATAGTGTATAAATGTACTAACAAAGAATCAATTTGATTCTTGCCAATAACCCGCCAGCTTTATGACAAAGAAATGCCATGCCATCCACCGTTAACCGGGCAGCCTTTATCAACTCCCTGCGAACTGCATTAAATAACCTGTATGATCCTTACGAGTTGCAGCGCAACCCGCTTCAATTTATCCTGGCAGGTCAGACAACCGAATCCGGGATCGATGTCAAACAAATATTAATTAATGCAATCAATGCGCTCATGCCCGATGAACGCACGCCTTACCAGACCAAGGCCTGGAAGGTATACGAGCTGTTGTCCTATCGCTTCATCGATCAGTTGGAGCAGAAAGAAACGGCAAGAACATTATTGGTGAGCCTGAGAACCCTTCAGCGTTTATCCCCCGAAGCAGTCGAAATTTTGGCCGAAAAGATCGCTGCGGATTTCCACATCACGCTGACGACAACCGAAAACGAAATGGCCGGGAGCGACAAAGCTCACGACGAAGCCACATCGCAAAATGACACCTGGTCAAATGAAACATCTGCGCTCAAGACGAGAAATAAAAATAGTTCTACCGATAACCGCCAGTTGATCAAGGAAATCGCCGATATCCTCCGGCCAATCAATAGTCAGGGGCAGAATCAGGTAAGGATCAATCACCCCGAAGAAAGCTGGTTTATTCCAGGGCAAATCACCTTTTTACGGCAGGCCGTTTTAACCGCTGTATCTTCGTTTCAAAGGGCGAAAACCGGCCTGGACATCGTTATATCAACCAGTCGTGAAGGCTCGCAGGGGATTGTGACCATCAGTGGTAAGGGCTTGATCCCTGATGTCAATGAAATTGGCCCGTTCATCCATCCTGATGCGGTCAATATAATCACTAAATTAATGGCCGACGTCAACGGCACCGCCGAAGTAGATCTTCCCACTCCATCCCAAGCAGTGATTATTCTCAAGCTGCCGGTGGTCAACCGCTTGAATATCCTCATGGTGGATGATAATGCGGATGCGATTAAGCTGGCAGGCAGATATCTGGATCAAAGCCTGTTTACCCTGACCGGCATTCAGGACCCCGAACAGGTCATGCCTGAGATCAATAAAAATAAGCCCTTCTTGATTATATTAGACATCATGCTCCCCAACATTGATGGATGGATGCTGCTGGGTCAAATTCGCCGCAATCCAGTCAGCGCCGCCATACCGGTCATCGTCAGTACCATTCTGCCCCAAGAAGACCTGGCCGTATCCTTGGGCGCCAATGGGTTCATCCGCAAGCCATACACCCAGGAACAGTTGCTGTCTGTTCTGGAAGACTATATGCTTATGAACCCAAGGTAGCCGAGAGGGCAGATAAGCATTCGAGAAATTGTTTAATCGTGATCCCGCCTCGCAAAACGATCCCCAACCCGTCGCTCACAATAGGCCGTTCCTGAAGCTGGTGCCCTGAAATTAAGATCACCGGAATATCCTGATTGTCTTGCAATTTCTTTTTGGCTTCCAGGAATTGGTAGCCATCCATGCGCGGCATCACCAGGTCCAGTAAGATAACGTCAATTTTCTGACGCTTCATCGCCTGTAATCCATGAAGGCCATTACTCGCCGTGACCACCGTGATGCCTCGGTCTGTCTGCAGCAGCATGCGTTTGAGCAGCCTTCGGGTATCAGGATCATCATCGACCACCAGAACGGTCTTCACATCTTCGCCTACATTTGAGATCGACCGAACCAGATCATTTTTGCCAATCGGTTTCACCAACACGTCAAAAATATCCCATTTGACCCGATCCTGGATACTGGTCGGGATGGAACACAGGATCGCGGGGATGCCTAATGGCAACGGCTCGGTAGAACGCAGCTTTTCCAGGTCAGTGGCTAATTGGTTGGTGTTAATCAGCATGAGCCTGGAAAGTGACCGGCTGACTTCAGCAACGCCATCGGCCAATTCGGATACTGGAACATATTCACTTTCGCCCGAATAGCGCTGCAGCAGCTTGGTAAGATCACCATCTTTGTCCACGATGACAATCCGCGGCTTGACCGGATCCGAAGCCGAAAAAGGACGGGCTGCTTGATGGTCTACCAGGTCGGAATTTAACCAGCGCCTGGCAGGATTGACATCGAAAACAGTCTCATCGATGGGCAGTTGAAAAATAAATGCCGCTCCTTTCCCTTCTTCGCTCTCAACCCACATTCGGCCATGGTGCAGTTCGACAATCTTCTTGCTGATCGAAAGCCCGAGCCCAGTACCTCCATAAGATCGCCGGATGCTGCCGTCGGCCTGGTAGAAAGGATCGAATAGCCGCTCCTGTTTCTGCTTTGAAAGACCAATGCCGGTATCAGAAACGCGGGTTTCCAACCACCGGTCGATCGACTTGACCTGAATGGTCACCCCACCTTCGTTGGTAAACCTGCCCGCATTGCTCAGCAGATTCAATAAGGTTTCCACGATCCTGGTCCGGTCACAATTCACTTTGGGCACGCCGGGCTGCAGAACCAGATTTAAATACAAATGTTTCGATTCAAATAACGGCTGGACCGAGGAGATGGCTTCCGATATCACATCACCCATATCAACTTCTTCTTTTACGATCGCCATCTGACCGGCATTGATCTGACTCAGGTCGAGAATATCATTGATTAAATTAGAAAGATGCTGGCTGTTGCGCAAGATAATTTCCAGATCTTCCACAATCGCGCGCGGAAAGCGCCGGATCCTTTCGCCGTGAGTTTCCATTAAGAGGGTGCAATAGCCAATGATCATATTCAATGGGGTGCGTAGTTCGTGGCTGACCCTGGCGACAAATTCTTCTTTTATTTTTCGCTCTTCTTCCGCCATGTGGCGCAAATGGTTGGCCAGTTGGTTCATCCGCACCAGTTGGATGTTGCTTTCTGTTCTTTCCGATATCAGTTGATTAAGTATCCCTTGACGATCACGCGCTTCGGTAAGCAGCTCAATGTTTTCGCTGTATTTCTTATTTAATTCCTTCAAGGTTTCTAAAATGATACGAATGGTCAAGAAGGTTAATCCGAAGGCGAACCAAATCCCGCCAATCGCATAGATGAGGACGTCCGATGAGAAGACCACATTTTTCGAAAGGATCAGGAGAAGCCCCGTCTCAGCTGCCGACAGGATAAAGCCGGTCTTGATATTGATTAAAACAATCGCGATCAACACGGCGCAAGGCAGCAGGATCAAGATGCCCAACTGGTGATAGGTATAAATGACCATCGGCGGGATGAGAAATAATCCCACTACCGGGATCCAGCGATAGACGATGATGCCTTTGGCGAGTAGAAACACGGTCAGCACCACCATAGAAACGATGGTCAACGCGACCACCGGCACAACATAAATGCTGTGAATAGACGGATCGATATCAACCAGAAATATCGCTAGAACCATGAACAGAAACAGCAAGAGAAAAATGATTTGATTGCCTATTTCTGATTTAATTTCCTCGCCAAGATCAAATCTTGTAGTTTTAAGCATGATCAATTCCCTGGGAAATCAAAATGAATCGTTGCGGAATCCGGCTGAAATCGAACGATTTCAACATCGAATTGTGTCCAACAGAAGGACCGCTGCAGAACCAGCCATCTTTATGATATATGAAATTATAGAAAATTCGGCTTCCAAATTATGGATCATTAAATCGTACAAAATAAGGATGTATACGTCCTCTTCGGACCACAGTCATTTAGCCGAATGGATTTGAGAAATCACCTTGCATGTTGCCAACCATCACTCCGCCGTATCAATTTTTCCCCAGGTTGCGTTGGGAAGTACTGCTTATTCACAAAATACAGGTATCCCTATAATGGGGAGTATGAAAACCTTGCGGCCGATCCTCATCGCGATTTTGCTTTTGACCCTTGACCTGGGGGGTATCCCACCTTCTCCGGTTCACGCGCTCAATTATCTGATCTACGATGATGCCCTGGGCTCGGGCTGGGATAACTGGTCGTGGAACGCGACAATCAACCTGGCGGCGACCTCCCCGGTGCACAATGGCAGCCATAGCATCGCCGTAACCCTGGGCGGATGGGGCGCGCTTTCGCTGCACAAGGGTGGGGCCGACACCGCCGGGGCCACCCATCTGCGCTTCTTTCTCCACGGCGGGTCGAGCGGCGGGCAGCAGATGAATGTTTTTCTCAACCTGGACGTCAACGGCGCTGCCGTTGACGGGCCGGCCGTCAGCGTGCCCTCTCCGGCGGCCAATACCTGGAGCGAGGTAAAAATCCCCCTGGCTTCGCTCAACCCGACCAACGCCATCGTAACGCGGATCAACTGGCAGGATGCGACCGGCGGAAACCAATCCACCTTATATTTCGACGATATCTCCTTCAGCAGCGATACTGATCCCAACGCGCCATCCCTGACCCAGGGCAGCCTTTTTCCGCGCTCGCTCCCGGCAGACGGATCCACCGTGGCACTGGTGAAAGTGAACGCCGGCGACCCACAGGGTCTGGCGGATATCGCCGCGATCAGCCTGGACGCAAGTCAGCTTGGCGGTGGTACGATCCAGTTAAAAGACGACGGCCTGAGCAACGATGGCGCCGCCGGTGACGGGGTTTATGGCGCCGCCTTCAGCGTACCCGCCAATGTTTCACCGAGGGAAGTTCGCCCGCTCCTCACCGTCCAAGATAACGAAGGACATACCAGCGCGTTCCCACTGGGCGCCTTCAACGTGTTGGGCAGCCCGGGCGGTGCGATCCCCGCCTCCCTGCCGCAGCGTTTCGGCTGGGGCACCAACGAGTGGAATGAGAATAACGCCCAGGATTGGCAGGTCAACTCGGGCGTGTCCTGGGACTATAACTACCAGTACATCACCTACGGCTGGGAAACCTGGGGAGATAACTTTGTCCAGCGCTACGTCCAGCATGCCTGGGATCATGACTATATCCCCATGGTGACGGTCTACATGGTGCTGGGAACCCCACCCACATGCGGCGAGACTTCCACCTGCTATGCGCAGAAATTGAAAGATGCATCCTTTGTCCAGGCCTATATTGCCTCCCTGGAGCGGGCAGCCCAGCAAGCCAGGGGAGACTCGCCGGTCATCTTCAATCTCGAGCCGGACTTCTACGGCTACATGCAGCAGCTGAGCAATTCTTCCGGCCGCCCGGCCGGGGTGCAGCCGGATGATCCTTCCTCTTACCCGGTAGCGCTCAATAAAACCGGCTATGCCAATAATCTGGCCGGTTTCGGCCGCTATATCGTCGATTTGATCCATGCCACCGCGCCCAATGCGCTGGCGGCGCCGATGGCCAGCATGTGGGCCACCAACGGCGACCCGCAGACGGTGACGGCTGAGGAAGCCATTCAGATGGGACAGCGCACCGCGGCTTTCATCGATGCGATGGGCGGGGCACAGGCGGATGTGCTCATCGCCGAATGGAGCGACCGTGACGCCGGCTTTGGGCTGCGGCCCTGGTGGGATGACACCGATCAAAACACACCTCGACCCACCCGCGCCATCCTCTGGGAAAATGCGCTTTCGCGCGCCGCGGGGAAACGGGTCTTCTTGTGGCAAATCCCGGTCGGCAATATGAATTTGGATAATACCTGCGATCATTACCAGGACAACCGGGTGGCCTACGCTTTTAACCACCCGCGCGATCTGGCGGACGCCGGGGTGATCGGGATGCTTTTCGGCGGAGGCGCAAGCTGTATGACCTCGGCCAGTACAGATGGCGGTTTTGTTAAGAACAACGGGGTTGTATCCTACGCCCCACCCGCCCAGCCCACCGGTCTGAGCCACGGCCTGCCTAACGGGGTGCTGGTTCAACTGCATTGGAACGAGAGCAGCGATCAGGACCTGTGGGGTTACCGCGTCTACTACCGCCTGCTCCCCGGCGGCGCACAGTCCTGGATGGATGCCAGCCGGCGGACCCAGGCTACCCTGCTGCTGCCCCAGGCCGGGGATTGGGAGATCCGCCTCGCCACAATGGATGCCCTGGGCAATATCAGCACCCAGTCCGCGGCGGTTACGGTGAGCACTACCGCAACCGCCAGGCAGGTGTATCTGTCCGTGGTTACCCGCTAAATGGCAGCTCCATGCACAACCGGACAAAACAAAAACCAAAGATTGCCTGGCAGGTGAACCGATGACAAGCAGTTCCTCCGCATCCGCGATTGTCTTACCCTTTCACGATCCTTCCGGGGTTCTTTTTCCTTTCTTGTTTGAAATTGCTCCCCAATTAGAGCAAATTTTTGGGCAGGCATTTGTCAGCATTTCCCCTGCTACCAGGGCGAAGCGGGCAATTGAAATCGAAAAATTGGAAGCCAATCCATTTTTCATCCTCAATGACAACCAGCCGGGCACACTTCCCGGAGAGCACTATCTCTCCGCATATACCAACGCGCTCAAATTTAGCCCTGCCCATACCATTCTCCACCTTTGCGATATCGATAAGGTCGCCTTTGCATTGCTGAGCGAACATCGCCAAAATTTCATCGCAGATGTGGCGGCCGCGACACACGGCCGGCTCTCCCCTGCTCTTCCAACGTTCGGCCAGGGCCTGGGCGACCTACCCCACAAATTACCGCGAAATCGAAGGCATGGTCATCCGAATCGGTGAAATGATATTCCAGCGCTACCTGGATTTCGCCTGGTCGCACATGGTGCTGCCTGCCGAGGTGCTTGCCGAAATCCTTCCCCACATCCGCAGCCACGATTTTGGCATCCTGATCGAAATGGTGCTCCGGCTGGCTAACCGGCTGGAGACGCAAGAGGTTGACTGGCTTGCGTGGGAAGATCCGTTCATCTTAGGGCAGGACGCCGACAGCCTGAGGCTCGAGCGCAGCCAAAGCCGGGAGGAAACGATCAAGCGTTTGCGTGGTTCCCTGCCATTTTTCCAACACTTTCTAACCGAAGCGCCAGAATTAAGCCAGGGATTTCAATGGGAGCGAAAGATGTAGTCCCATTATTTTCGTGCCTATGGAAAAACGTTTTCTATGAAAACCGGACGGGCTATCCTGATTAACAGGGATAGCCCGTCCGGTTTTTAAGGTTCATCAGCCCGAATTCGCTGGTCTTCCAGTTATTTTCTATGTTCTTCGAGAAATGAATTGCTCTGTATGAATGAAGTTAATCCTGTCCGTAGGTGGCTTTCGGACCGTGTTTGCGCAAAAAGTGTTTTTCCTGCAGTTCGCCTGGCGCAGGCTTGACATCCCTGCGAAGGAATTCGGTCTGGTAGGCCATCCTGGCAACTTCTTCGAGCACAACCGCGTTATGCACAGCCTGGCCGGCATCCTTGCCCCAGGTGAAGGGTCCATGGTTGGCGCACAAAATGCCCGGCACATGCGTGGGGTCCTTGCCCACGAAGGTTTCCACGATCACCAGGCCTGTGTTTCTCTCATATTCGCTTTGGATCTCGGCCGCCGTCAACGAGCGCGCGCACGGTATCTCGCCGTAGAAATAGTCGGCATGGGTGGTACCGTAGCATGGGATGCTGCGGCTGGCTTGCGCCCAAGACGTGGCCCACGGGGAATGGGTATGCACCACCCCGCCGATGGCCGGGAAGGCCTTGTACAGCTCCAGGTGGGTGGCGGTGTCCGAGGAGGGCTTATACCTGCCCTCCACTTTTTTCCCGTCCAGGTCGACGACCACCATATCTTCGGCCGTAAGCAGCTCATAATCCACCCCGCTGGGCTTGATCACAAACAGACCCTGGGAGCGCTCGATGCCGCTGACATTCCCCCAGGTATAGGTGATCAGACCGCGGCGCGGCAGCTCCATGTTGGCTTCGTAAACCTGTTGTTTCAATGCTTCTAGCATAACTTTCCTCCCGGTTGCAAGCGAGAATTATAATGCTTCTTGATGCTCAAAGTGGCGCTGATTGGGTGCGATTTGGCGCCTGGCAGCTTTCCTCAGGCAGTATCGAGATCCCTACCAGAGATAGGGCACCAGGCGGTAGCGAACTTTTTGAGCATATTCGGGATAACCGGGCAGGTCTTTCTTCAGTAGTTTCTCCTCGTCCAAAATCCTCCAAACCAGCCCCGGCAGCAAAATAACAAAAAAAGCGAATCCCTTCCATGCGTCCAGGGCGAGTGGCACGCCGGCCATCATAATCAGCACCCCTACATACATAGGATGGCGAACCAGGGCATACGGACCGGTAGATATGACTTTTTGGCTGTCGAAAGTTTCCACAGTAGAACCGCCAAAGCTGTTCTCTTTAAACACCAGTAAGTTGACCAACAAACCGAGTACAACCAAAACATCTCCAATCAAAGATACCCAACCTGCCACCGGGGACCAGGCGAAGTGGTGATCCAGCCCGCAGTAAACTAACAATCCCACAATGGACAAAAAGGCAATCGACATAATCAGGCGTTGGACCGGGTTCTGTTCCGCCGCCGGTCCAACATTCTTGCGCCGCTCCAGGAGAGCTGGATCATTCACCGAAAGATAAACCCCGATGAAATTCACGCAAATCAAAAAGACGATGATGAATACCCAGCCCTGCCAATAATTCAGGCTCCAGGCCGGCAAGAAAAGAATAACCCCGAGAATGAAAGCACCGATCAGGAATGTTCTCAGGGCAGGAAGAATGAGCTTGTTCATTTTGACATCTTCTTTCCTATCAGGATGGGTCAACGCATACCAGCCATTATAAAACCATAGCGCCGCCCGGCCTGGATTTCAGCAGGTTCCATCCATCTCAAGAAGCACAATCCCATGCGTTGATCGTAAGCTGCCGGATTCCCGTGCCCGATCATCGCCGCTCACTCACTGGCATGGTGACCGCCCGCCAGGGCTACCGCCGCTTCAAACCGCGGTGTGCGCATATTTCGCAGCGCCTCACGCAGGTGAAGGATGCCATATTGTAATTTTGCCTCGGCAGTGAGCATATCGATCTTATCCGCGATCAGGTCCCGATGATAATCGCTAAAATTCGGGACGTTGATGCCTGCATCGATGTTCAGGCCCGCGCCGGCGGCTTCGAGCAGCAGCAGGGTGGCGTAAAACACGGAGACTGCCTGGCGCACCAGGTAGAAACGTGAACGGCGGTATTCGCCGGCCTCTTCGCCGAAGTATGCGTGCAGATAGGCATCTTCCTGAGCCTCATCCCTGACAAAGAAGTTCGCCACGATGGACAAATCCACATAGCGGTCGTTGAGGAAGGCAGATTCCCAATCCACCAGCAGGATGCGGTTGCCATCGAAGCGCATGTTCTGCGGTTTCAAATCGTTATGGCAGGCGACCAGGTCCGCCTCATGCCGCGGATATACCTGCTGCACCTGCGCATAGCGGCGGAACAGCTCTTCAGTTTCGCTTTCCGGGAGGATATTGGCCGCCTGAAAGCGGTGAATGAAACTGTCGATCGCGTCGAAGTAGTTCACCACCTTTGGAAAACCAGGCAGGGCATGCAGCTTGCGCAAGGTATCCACGATCAGCGGTAAGGGGTCATGCGGCAACGGGCGAGCTTCGATAAAATCGGTGATCAACAGCCGGTCTTCCACGTTGGCATACCTGACCCGCGGAGCGATCCCCACTCCGGCCGCGGTTTGCATGCAGGCAAATTCCTTTTTGGGATCACTGATCACCTCTTGGCGCAGGAGTTTAACCAGGTAAGGATCGCCCTTTACCATGATCTTATACACCTGGGCTGTGCTGAGCCCGCCGGTCAAAGGCTGAACATCTTCATATTCGCTCACGCCAAATGCGGCTTGCAGCGCGCGGGTCACCACGGCTTGGTTTGCTTCTGGAATCATCATCCCTCCTCATCGGCCGGCAATATTTGGGGGGCTACCAAAAAGTACGGTCACTTATCCACTCTTTTGTGGCTGCCCGGTTAAAACACCCATTGTATATACCATTTTTATTTGTTCAGATCAATTCGGTCATTAAAAGCCAAAAATAAGGACAATCCATGATTGTATTTCGCCCTCGAACCAGGTATTATGGATGTAGAAAGCAATACGGAAGAACCGGGTTCTTCCGTATTTTTGTTGGTATATATTCAATTGTAGGGAGCGAAAAGATCACCAACAGATATGGGGATCAAAGGCAGGTAGTTCGGCCCGGCCTTAACAAATCGCTGCCACCGTTTAGAGCCCTTGCACTTATCTTTTAATTCCTGGCAGGTTTTGGCATCCAGAATGCCATCAGGATCGCAGCGATTAATGCCAACGATCCGCCAAAGAAGAAGGGTGCAGACGGCCCAAAACCCTGCCAGGCGCCGACACCCTGCCAGAGCAGACCGGCAATCAATGAGGCCGGAAAGGCCAGAATGCCGATGATGGCGTTGTAAGTGCCATAGGCGGTGCCGCGCAGCTGATCAGGCACCAGGTCGGCGACGAGCGCATTGGCGGTGCCGTATGCCATGCCGTAATACAACCCATAGACCACATACAATGCCCACACCTGCCAGGCCTGCTGCGCCAGGGCAAACCCCAGGTAAATGACCGCATAGACCAGCCACCCGCCGATGATCAACCGGCGGCGGCCAACCCGGTCAGACAGCGAACCGGCAGGGGTTGAGATCAACGTATAGATCAGGTTGAACATCACCAGCATGATTAAAATGCCGGTCACCGTGATCCCCAAATTCTGCGCGCGGAGTACCAGGAAGGCATCCGAGGAGTTGCCCAGAGTAAAGATGCTGACGATTACCAGGAAGATGATAAATGGCCGCCCCATGCTTTTCAACGAGAATTTCGGGGCCACCCGCTGGCCGCTGATAGGCACATCTCTGGCGCCTATCGCGAGAGACAAAACCGCCAGGAAGGCGGGCAGTAAACTGATCAGCACCACTGTCTGAAAGGTGGATTTGGATAGATCCAGGGTGTTCTTCTGCGCCAGGTAAACCACGAACGCAGCAATGACGATCCCCAGCATGGCGCCGGCGGTATCCATCGCCCGGTGAAAACCGAAAGCCAGCCCGCGCATGTCTTTGGTGACCGAATCGGCCACCAGGGCGTCCCGAGGGGCGGTGCGGATGCCCTTCCCCACCCGGTCGGACCAGCGCACCCCGGCGATCAGCTCCCAGCTGCTGGCGATGTAAAAGAAGGGCTTGGATAACGCGGACAGGCCATAGCCCACCACGGCGATCCACTTTCGGCCGCCCAGTTTATCCGACAGCCAGCCGGAAAACAACTTCAAAATGCTGGCGGTCGCCTCGGCGATGCCCTCGATCAGGCCAATGATGCTGGTCTGTACCCCCAAAACGTTTGCCAGGAATAATGGCAAAATATTGATGACCATCTCACTGGAGATGTCCATGAAAAAGCTGGTCAGCCCCACCGCCCAAACATTTCGCGGCAGATCTCGAACAGTAGGGCGCTTTGCGGGGGTCGTCTCGGGTTTTCCAATTGTTTCTGCCATGCTGCCTCTATTTCTATTCTTTTGAATTTAGTTTGGTTTCATCCTTGCGCCCATCCTCTGGCTGCAGCCGCAATGCGCTTTTCCCCAGAGAATCGGTGAAAACTTCTGTGGCAAACTGCTGAAGCGCCTGGCGGCATTTTTCCAACCATTGCACCGCTTCCTGGGCCTGGTCCCCGCCCAGGATGTCCCGCTGGCGGACCTTTTCCAGCCAGACTTCCAGCTTGACCAGGTCCTGTTCATTTTCTTCGTATTCGGCAAAACTGAAGTTCTTCCGCCCAATCTCTTTTTCAATCTCGGCCAGGAAATCATGGCACTGCTCTTTGAGCTCCCAATATTCTTCCGCGCGGTCCTGGCGAATGCGGTCGAGAATTTCATCTTCGGTCGCCTGATCAAAGGCCACCGCTCTGAAGGTTTTGCTACTCCCACCCTGGTTTTCAATGTAGGCCTGGATATCCTGAACGGCGTTGATCGACGCTTCCGCATCCGGCAAAATCCACAGGCCATTATCCAGGCCGACCGCCCCGGCTGAACGCATGCGCCGCCAGACCATCACCCGTGGGCTGGAGGGTGTGGCCGGGAGCTGCGGGCAAAACAATAACCATTTATGTTCCATGTAGTTTCGATGTAACAGTTGTTACATTTTAAATCAGATTTTGAATATATGCAATAAGTGTTACATATCGAGTTTGGCCGGCCGGTTATGTGGCGGTTAAACCGATCCGTTCTTCCCGCCATGATGAAAATGGGGCGAGATCGGCAAATTGGTGATTGACAATTATGAATTGTTTTGCTACACTTTACTTTGTTAGTCTACTGCACTTACAAAGATTTCCATTTTCTTCATCAATAGAAACCGCTGTGGAAAAAGCCACTCAGCAGCAAATCAAAGAGCTAAATCGCAACCTGGTTCTCAAGATTTTATTTGAGATGCCCACTACAAGCCGCGCCGAGATTGCTCGCATTACCAACCTCACCCGCACCACGGTATCCGACATCGTGGCCGGCCTGATTGAGGAAGGTCTGGTCAGTGAAGCCGGGACAGGCTCCTCGATTGGTGGCAAGTCTCCCATCTTGCTGCGCCTGGAAGCCGATTCGCGCCACATGATCAGCCTCAACCTGGGACAAAACGAATTCAAAGGCGGCCTGGTCAACCTGCGCGGCGAGATCCGCGAAGTGGCCGGCCGGCCGGTCGAAGGCCGGGATGGCGAGGTTGCCCTGCAAACCGCCTACGAGATCATCGATGAGTTGATGTCCAAAACCATGCAGCCGGTCATTGGGATCAGCCTGGGAACCCCCGGCCTGGTCAATACCCGCGACGGCATCGTGATCAACTCGGTCAATATGGATTGGCGCAACTTCCCCCTCGGTCCGCAGCTGCAAGAGCGTTACCACCTGCCCGTCACCGTGCTCAACGACAGCCAGGCAGCCGCCATCGGTGAATTTATCTACCGGTCAAATTCGCATTCGACCATGAATATGATCGTGGTCATGGCCGGGCATGGCATCGGCGCAGGCATCATCATCAACGGTCAGTTATTCCACGGCGACGGCGGCTATTCGGGCGAAATTGGCCATGTCGTCTTCGTCCGCGAGCATGGAGAGTTATGCCGCTGTGGCAACTACGGCTGCCTGGAGACCATCGCCAGCGCCCGTGCGGTCGTGCAAACCGCGGAACGGCTCGCCCCGCTCACCTCCGGGAGTATGCTCGCCCGGCATCACGGCGATATTTCCCTGGATGTGCTCGAAAGCGCCTTCCTGCAAGGCGATGCACTTGCCGGGCAAATCATCATCGATGCCGGCCACGCCCTGGGCGAAGCGGTTGCCAACCTGGCGGGCGGCTTGAACATCGATACGGTCATTTTGACCGGGATCATGACCCGTTTTGGTCAACCCTATCTGCAGGCTGTCCAGGAGACCGCCGGGAAAAACATCCTCCCGCGCCTGGCCCAGGAAATTTCAGTGGAACTGGGTCACCTGAAAAACAATGAAATCATTCTGGGTGCCTCCGCGTTTCTGGCGAGCGATTATTCATTGTTCTTCCGCCAGTCAGCGGCTCGCGCCCTGGCAAAAGGAAACCTGGCATGGTAGCGCAGATGGCATTGATTGAGCCCAAACACTTGCCGCCCTTCGAGCCCGGGTTCCGCCCTGCGTCCCTGGCCAACCGCGCCTTCCGCCAGGCGGCCGCCCTGGTAGGGGTTCCCCTGATCATCTCACTGGAACGCAGCCAGGGAGAAGTTTCCCGCTTTGAGACGCTGGTCTTCCCGGCAAACCACCCCCTGGCTCCTGCCAATTTGCCTTACATTGAGCGCCTGGTCAAGTTCCTCCTGTGGCAGCGTGGCGGTCACAAACTATACATCGGCGGCCCGGCAGAAATTGGCGACACCATCCGCCGTGTTTATTCGGCGGAGGGCGAGCGCCGCTTCGACTGCCAGTTCATGGGCCGCCAGGTATATGAACAACCTTTCCAGGTGATTGCCTGCGCGCCGGACGAGGCGCCGCCCGAAAAGGAGACCGGCAAACGCCTGGGCCGCCATCTGAAAGGCTGCCGGGTGGGCTTTGACCTGGGCGCTTCAGACCGCAAAGTGAGCGCGGTGATCGACGGGCGCACGGTTTACAGCGAAGAGGTCATCTGGGAACCCCGCAATCACAGCGATCCCGAATACCACTACCGAGAAATCCTCACTGCAATCAGAACTGCCGCGGCAAAAATGCCCCGCCTGGATGCCATTGGCGGCAGCTCCGCGGGGATTATGATCGATAACCGCCCGATGGCCGCCTCCCTTTTCCGCTCGGTCCCACCGGATCGTTTTGATGAGGTTCGCAGCCTGTTTGTGCGCATCCGCGACGAGATGAACGTGCCCCTGAATGTAATTAACGATGGCGACGTCACCGCTTTGGCCGGTTCGATGTCGCTGGAGGATAATGCCATTTTGGGCATCGCGATGGGATCATCCCAGGCCGCCGGCTACGTCGACCGGCAGGGCAGCGTGCTCAGCTGGCTCAGTGAGCTGGCTTTTGCCCCCGTGGATTACAGCCCCAGCGCCCCGGTGGATGAGTGGTCCGGTGACGCCGGGTGCGGCGCGCAATATTTTTCGCAGCAGTGCGTCTTTCGGCTGGCCCCCCAGGCCGGGATCGAGATCCCCCAGGGGATCACCGACGCGGAGAAATTGGCGTTTGTCCAGGGGTCGTTAGAAGCCGGCCACGCGGGGGCCGAAAAGATCTGGCAGAGCATGGGCATCTACCTGGGGTATGCCATCCCCCACTATGCGGATTTCTACGATATCAAGCATATTTTGATCCTCGGGCGCTGCACCTCGGGCAAAGGCGGCACCCTCATCCTGGAAAAAGCCAACCAGGTGCTGCAGGATGAGTTCCCCGAGCTGGCCTCGCGGCTGCAGGTGCAGCTGCCCAGCGAAGAAAGCCGGCGGGTGGGCCAATCCATCGCCGCCGCAAGCCTGCCCGATGTCACCAAGGACCCGGAGTAATCGATGCACTTCCATCTTGATTCGGCCGAATTTTTCTGCCCGGACGGTCTGCCCACCGACCAGGCGCTGTCACGCACCACTCACATGGCGATCGCCGCCCACCAGGATGATATCGAGATCATGGCAGCCCAACCCATCCTGGAGTGCTTCCAACAGCCGGAGCTGTGGTTCAGTGGGGTGGTGGTGACAGACGGGCGCGGCTCTCCGCGGGATGACCTGTATAAAGATTACAGCGACGAAGCCATGCGTCTGGTTCGGTTCAAGGAGCAAAAAAAAGCCGCCATCGTTGGGGAGTATGCCGCCCAGGTGCTGCTGGACCACCCCAGTAAAGTGGTCAAAGACCCTGTCGCAAATGGTCCGCTCGAGGATATCAGCGCCCTGCTGCGCGCAGCTCACCCACGCTTTGTGTACACCCACAACCTGGCGGATAAACACGACACGCACGTGGCGGTCGCCCTGCGGGTGGTCGCGGCCATCCGCGGCCTGCCCCCGACCGAACGGCCGGAAAAATTATACGGCTGTGAGGTGTGGCGCGCCCTGGATTGGATGATGGACGAAGACAAGGTGCCGATGGATCTCAGCACGCATGAGAACCTGCAGGCGGCCCTATTAGGGCGTTTTCGATTCGCAAATCGCGGGCGGAAAACGCTATGACCTGGCATCCGCGGGCCGCCGGCGAGCCAATGCCACCTACTTCGCCTCCCATGGTGTTGACAATTCCCTGGGGTTATCGTTTGCGATGGACCTGACCCCATTGGTGACCGACCCTGAAATGGATATTGTGTCCTTCATTCAGGAGCATATCCTACGCTTCTCGCAGGACGTCACCCAACGTCTTCAGCGTATAGGATGACCCACGACTAACCCGCATCCATCCCTAAAGGAGGTAATTCACCCAAGAAACCAAATCTGTTGTTTGCTCTTCGCCGCTTGACCAAGCAAAGCTATCTCAAAAAAGAGCCTCGAAGAAATCGACCAATCCTATTTTCAATGCGATGACAAGTTCGATCAGGATGATTCAGGAGAAAAATAATGCAGAAGCTCAACCGACGTGAATTTTTGAAGAGCTCCATCCTCGCAGGTGGGGCAGTCGTGCTCGCCGCATGCGCGCCCGCTGCTACGCCCACGGCGATGGTTGAACCCACCATGGCGCCCGTTCCGGCCGCCGACCTGGGCTTCACCATTGCTCCAGGTGCCGAGAACCCCTTTGGCCTCTCGAACGTGGATGTGGATGGGGTCTTCTTCGCGGGTGGTTATGGTGATGACTACATCAAAAACGCCGCTTCGATGATGGAAAAAGCCTACCCCGGGATGAAAGTTGGCGTGCAGTCCGGACAGCGCATTGGTGATATCCTTCGCCCGCGCTTTGTCGGCGGAAATCCCCCGGATGTGATCGACAATTCCGGCGCCGGCAACCTGGATATGGCTGCTCTGGTGGCGGACGGTCAGGTCGCCGACCTGGCGGATCTGCTCAACGCCCCTGCCCTGGATACCCCGGGCAAAACCGTGGGCGAGTCGCTGATCCCCGGCTCACAGGACGACCAGGTCTATAACGGCAAACAGCTGGCGATCAACTTTGTCTTCACCGGCTATGGCATTTGCTACTCGAAGAAACTGTTCGACGACAACAAATGGACCTATCCTGCTACCTGGGAAGACATGATTACCTTCTGCGACGATCGCAAAAAAGAAGGCAAGATTGCCGCCTGGACGCACCAGGCCAAGTACCCCTACTACATCCAGAATATGGTGCTCTTCCCCCTGATCTATTCGGCCGGTGGCAATGAAGCCCTGGTAAATATCGACAACCTCGAGCCAAACGCGTGGAAGACCCCCGCCGTGCAGCAAGCCGTCGAAGCCTACTACATGCTCTATGACAAGGGCTGGTTGATGGATGGCACCGCGGGTCTGGATCACACCGGCTCGCAGGCCGAGTTCTACAAGGGCAACGCCGTCTTCATCCCCTGCGGCGGTTGGTTGGAGAACGAAATGAAGACCATCCTCCCCGCCGACTTCGACACCACCATGGCGATCTGCCCGCCCTTCAAGAGTGGGGTCGGCAATCCCAAGGCTGCCCAGACCGGCGGCGGCGAACCCTTCATCGTCCCCTCCAAGGCCAAGAACGTCAAACACGGGATGGAATTCCTGCGCTTCTTGATGAGCAAGGCCGAAGCCAAGTACTTCGCCGAGAACGTGCTGAGCATTTCCGCCGTTCAGGGCGGTCTGGAAGGCGCCAAGGCCTCCACCTTTATGAAAGCCCAGGTTGAGATGGCCAACACCGCCGCGGGCAACGTCATCATCCAGCACATCGGCACGTGGTATTCCGCCATGTGGCAGGTAATCTCGGACGAGACGACCAACCTGCTGACCGGCAAGAGCAAACCCGCCGACTTCATTGATAAAGTCCAGGCCTCTGCTGACGCTACCGCCAAGGATGCAGACATCGTCAAGTACAAACGCGACAAGTAAGTCGTAACGACCCGCACCAAGAACCAGAATAACCTTGGAAAACATCTGAGGTTATTCTGGCTTGGTGTATGATTAGTAGAAGACGCATCACCTTTTTGATCCGGGGAGGTGATCGCCACCGAGGTGACGGTCATCTCCCCCCAGAAAATTGAAATTATCGCCTATCAAATGGATCCAGAAATTTGGGTAGCCATGCGGAAGGAGAATAAGCGATGAAACATGGACAAAACCGGTTTATTGTAGGTTTCCTGGCCATCCCCCTGCTGTTGTACTTTGTGTTTGTCATTCTGCCGTTTGGAAGCTCGATGTTAATCGCATTCACGCGGTGGCGCGGGGTTTCATCTGATATCACCTTCACCGGGTTGGCCAACTTCCAGAAATTGATCGGCGACGAGCTTTTTTGGAAAGCCCTCCTGCACAACTTTGAAGTTCTGGTGCCATTGGTATTGATTACCCTGACGATGGCGCTCTTGTTTGGGGCCCTGTTCGCCCGCGGCTTGCGCGGACAGCGTTTCTTCCGAGTCACATTCTTCTTCCCGCAAGTTTTATCGGCTGCCGTCGTGGCGGTTTTATTTGGATATGTCTATCACCCAACCATTGGCATTCTCAGCAACCTGCTCGGCGCGCTGGGATTTAAACAGTTAGCCACCTTCCCCTGGCTTGGCGATTCAACCACCGTTCTCCCCGCCATCATCTTTGTAGCCATCTGGCAGGCGGTGGGTTTCTACATGGTGCTGTTCATCGCCAGTATGCAAAGCATCCCCACCGAGTATTACGAAGCAGCCAAGCTGGATGGAGCCAATGAATGGTTAATTTTCTGGCAGGTTACCCTGCCGTTGATGCGCGACACCTTACGCACCGCCATCGTCTTCCTGATGATTGGCGCGATGGATATGTTTGTTTACATCTCCATCCTGGCGAATGAAACCGGCGGACCCGGGCGTGCGGCAGAAGTGCTCTCCTCATATCTTTATGGTGAAGCCTTCCGCCGTCAAAACTTTGGCTATGCCACCATGCTGGCAGTCGTGTTGATGATCATTGTGCTTGCGCTCTCAATGATCGGACTGCGAGCCGGCAGCCAGGAATCGCTTGAGTATTAGCCCTCAAGGAGAAAGCCTTATGTCCACAGTTGAAATTTCGCAAAAATCCACACCTGAAGTTCGAGCAGGAAAAAAATCTTCGCTTTTTGTGCGGGTGGTAAGCCCGCTGATCTACGTGGTCTTATCCATTTGGGCGGTCATCGTCGTCTACCCGCTGGCCTGGACGCTTTACAGCGCCTTGAAAACCGACAAAGAGATCATCTTCACCCCCTGGAGCTTCCCCGCCCAACTGCATTTCGAGAACTTCGCCCGCGCCTGGACCAAAGCCCAGATCGGGGATTTCTTCTTCAACACCTTGCTGGTGGTGATCCCCTCCCTGCTTTTCACCCTGCTGTTATCCGCGATGGTCGCCTATGTGATCGCGCGCTTTGAATTTCGCGGCAAGAAAGTCGTCTACTACCTGATCCTGGCCGGGATGATGTTCCCCATCTTCCTGGCCCTGGTGCCGCTTTACTTTATCATGCAGTTCTTAGGGCTGCGCAATACTTTCGGTGGGCTGATCCTGGTTTATATTGCCTTTTCTCTGCCCTTCACCGTCTTCTTCCTGGTCGGCTTTTTCAAAACCCTGCCGAAAGAATTGATGGAGGCCGCCATCATCGACGGCGCCAGCCACACTCAAACCTTCTTCCGCGTAATGCTGCCGCTGGCCCAACCCGGGCTGGTGACTATGGCCATCTTCAACTTCCTGGGGCAGTGGAACCAGTTTATTCTGCCCACCTTGCTGATGGATTCGACCGGGCTGCAGCCGGGTCAGACCCGCTACGTGCTGGCGCAAGGGCTGTATTTCCTCACCCTGCAGCAGGGCTACCAAAACGACTGGAGCGGTTTGTTTGCCGCGGTCTCGATGGTGATGATCCCAACCCTGGTGGTGTACATCGTCTTCCAGGAAAAGATCGAAAAAGGCCTGACCGTAGGCGCATTGAAAGGCTGAACCTGGCCTTCCCCTCTCAGCCATCATCGAGACCCGCATGAACGCAGATTCCCCCGGTATCCTGCTGGCCCTGGAGGGCGGCGGCACACGCAGCCAGGCAGCCCTCTTGGACGGCGGTGGGCGAGTGCTCCAATCCCAGGATTCGATCGCGGTCAACACCAATTTCGTCTCCCAGGCGCAGGCCCAACAGGCCGTCTTCTCGGCGGTGGAAGGGGTGCTGCGCGCTTCGGGGATACGCGGCGGCGAGGTGCGCCACTTCGCCACTTCCCTGGTGGGCGCGCAGTTCGGCGCAGAAACTTTCAAAACGCTTTGTCCCCGGGCAGCTTTTCGCTCCTACCCGGAACTCAAGGTGGTGTTCGCCCAGGCGGGCATCTACCGCCCGCACGGGGTGGGCCTGGTGGCTGCCACCGGCGCCACCGCCTGGGCGGTGCGCGGCGACAATGGGCGAGACGTATTCTACGGCGGCTGGGGCAGCCTGCTGGGGGATGAAGGCAGCGCCTACGCCATGGGCCTGATGGCGCTGCGCAGTGCGGCGCGCGCCTACGAGCACAGGACCTCCCTGCCTACCCGGTTGGTCGAGGCAGTCTGCGAACATTTCAATCTCTCCAGGGATGATTTTCGCCGGGAACTGGTGCAACTCACCTATCAAAAACCCCTCGGCCGCACGGAGATCGCCGGCCTGGCGCCGGTGGTCACCCGGCTGGCATTAGAAGGCGACCCCATGGCGCTGCGCATTGTCGAAAAAGTGATCAACGATCTGTCAGCCCTGGCGCTCAGCGCCGCCAGGCAGTTGTTCACCCCGGCGGAAGCCTTTGACCTGGTGGTTGCCGGCGGGATGACCCGCGCCGGCAGCATCCTGCTGGGTCCGCTTGAAAACAGCTTTAAGCAAGAATTTCCACTCGCCGTGATCAAAATCGGCAGTGAGGCGCCCGCCACCGCATTGGGCCGGCTGGCGCTTTTCGATATCAAGGAGGAATTGTGTTAATTGAACAGTATTTTGAGGCCTTGCAGGCCAAGATCGCCGAAATCGCGGCCGATCCTGAACCGATTCGTAAAGCCGCGGAAGCCTGCAGCCAGGCCCTCGCCAACGGCGGGATCATCCACATCTTCGACAGTGGGCACATGGTTTCGAGCGAATTGGTCAACCGCGCCGGCGGGCTGGTGGCGTTGAGCGGTTTGTCTTTCAATTTGAACGTGATCAACACGGTCAAAGCCCGCCCACCCGCCGCGGATCAGAAGACTCTTTCGTACAGCTACATTCAACACGTGTTCGAAACCAACCAGCTACGCGCCGGCGACGTACTGTTTGTGGGCAGCGTGTCGGGCAAGACCGCCAACGTGGTCGAGGTTGCCCTGCAGGCTCGCGCGCGCGGGCTGACGGTTATCGCCCTGACCGCTATGGCCTACAGTCCCAAACTCGAGTCGGAGCATCCCTCCGGCCAGCATCTATACGAAGTCGCCGATCTGGTATTGGATAACCACGCCCCCTACGGCGACGCGATGCTGGAAGTAGATGGCCTGGACCACCCGGTCTGCCCGGCATCCGGCATGGGCGCGGCCGCCACCATGTGGGCGGTGGTCGCCGGGATCATCGAAAATATGCTGGCCCGTGGGCTCAAACCCAGCGTGTTCGCCAGCATCAACCGCCCCGACGGCAAAGATTTGATGAGCCAGGTGGAAGCGGAAGCCATGCGGAAGGGTTATTGATGGATTATCTGGAGCAAGCCATCCACCTGCTGCAAGAGGTGCGCCGCACCCAGGCAGAGGCCATTGAAAAGGCGGCCGTGGCCATCGCGGATGCGATTCAAGCTGGCCGGCTGGTGTATATATTCGGCGCGTCACACGCCGGGATCCTGGCGCAGGAGATGTTTTACCGCGCCGGGGGATTGGTGCCGGTCAACCCGATCCTGCCGCCGGGGTTGACCACCGATGTGCGCCCGGTGACCCTCACCAGCAAGTTGGAACGCCTGGTGGGTTTCGGCGCGCAAATCGTCTCTGAAACGCCCATCCAGGCGGGGGATGTGGTCATCGTCCATTCGGTTTCCGGGCGCAATGCGGCCGCCGTGGAATTCGCCCAGGGCGCTCGCGAACGCGGCGCGTACCTGATCGCGGTTACCTCGCTGCAGTATTCCCAATCGGTCCAACCCCGCTCGGCCGGGATGCCGCGCCTGTTTGAAGTGGCCGACCTGGTGCTGGACGATCTCGCCCCGGTGGGTGACGCCCTGGTGGATCTGCCGGGCATGGCCCAGCGCGTGGGGCCAATCTCAACCGTCACCGGCGCAGCGATGCTGAACGCAGTGGTGGTGAGGGTGGCGCAGCTTTTGCTGGAACGCACCGGGGATACGCCCGTGTTTATGAGTGCCAACCTGGATGGCGGCGACGAACACAATCAGCGCTGGCTACAGCACTACCACGGCCGGCTGACCTATTTGATGTAAATGCATGCCTGGGTGAGGTGCGATGACTGAACTGCGCCTGGAAAAATATCCACTGATGGCGGCACTGCTTGGGCCGGAAAACCCGCTGCCCATCTTTCGTCATCCCAATCCCAACCATGAGATGAGCCTGCAGGACAGTCTCCCTCCCGAGAAGCGCGAATTGGCCGGGTGGCAAGCCGGCTTTCGCGTGCTGCCTTACCGCATGCAGGATCAGTACAGCCGCGAAAGGCAAGAACATACCTTCCAGGCCGTGGTGCTGGAAAACGAACACCTGCGCGCCATCTTTCTCCCCGAGTTGGGCGGCCGGCTGGTCTCCTTGATCCACCTGCCCGAGGAACGCGAGCTGCTCTCGCGCAATCCGGTTTTCCAACCGGCCAACCTGGCCATCCGCAATGCCTGGTTTTCGGGGGGGATCGAATGGAACATCGGGCACTACGGGCACACCTTCACCACCTGTGCGCCGGTCTTCGCTGCGGAAATTCGCGGGTTGAACGGCGATCCGGGCTTGCGCCTGTATGAATACGAGCGCTGTAAGGGCCTGTTCTGGCAGATCGACTTTTATCTGCCGCCGGGTTCGCCGCTGTTGATCGCCTATACACGGGTGAGCAATTGCAGCCGCGGCGAGACCCCGTTTTACTGGTGGACCAACACGGCCGTGCCGGAGAGACCGGGTGTGCGCGTGCTGGCGCCCGAGCCGCAGGTGATATACGTGGATTTCACCGGCCCCACGGCCGGCTACGGCTGGGGCGAACTGCCCCACCTGGCGACCCTCGACGCAGATGCCAGCTATTCGACCCATTTCACATATGCCAGCGAATATTTCTTCCAGCTCGACCATGCACCGGTGCCCTGGGAAGCCGCGCTGGATGAGCAAGGCGCCGGCTTCTTCGAAGCATCCACCACCCGGCTGCGCAACCGTAAGATGTTTTGCTGGGGCCAACACGCCGGCGGCCGTCGCTGGCAGCAGTTCCTATCCCTGCCGGGCAATGATTACCTCGAAATCCAGGCAGGGCTGGCGCCTACCCAGGGACACGGATTGCGCATGCCGGCCAATACCGCCTGGGATTGGCTGCAGGTATTTGGCCTCTTCCAGGGCGATGGGCCGCAGGTGCACCAGCCCGATTATGCCTCCGCCATCCACTACGTGGATACGGCCCTGCGCACGGGCTTCCACCTCGAAGAACTGGAAAGATTGCGCTCAGCCTATGAAAAGCTGGCCGAAATCCCCTCAAACACCATGATTCGCACGGCTTCCGGTTGGGGAGCGCTCGAAGCGGCGCGGCGCGAACAGACCCCTGGAGAACTACCCATTCCGTCCGCGCTGGTCTTTCCGGCGGAGACGTTGGGCAAAGACCAGCATCCCTGGCTGCAGCTGCTAAGAGACCTCACCTTCCCCGACCCCGATCCCGCGGAGACGCCCGGCGAGTGGATGATCCAGCCGGAATGGCTGGCGATCCTGGACAGTCTACCCCACCCCACCTGGTTTTCTCGCCTGCACGAAGGGGTGATGCGCATGGAGGAATTCGACGCGGACGGAGCCGTGGCAGCCTGGAAAGCATCGATCCGGCTTCGCCCCTCCGCATGGGCTTACCGCAACCTGGCCTCCGCGGCGCAGAGGAACGGCGAGGTGGAAGCTGCCCTGGCCTATTACGACCAGGCCCGCATCCTGGCAGTGAAAGAGGGCGTGCTGCCGGCCGGCCTGGCGGTGGAATGCTTACAGGCGCTGTGCGCCGCCGGACGCTTTGCGGAAGCGCAAGGTCTACTGGATGCCCTGCCCGATGAACAGCGTGCAGCCGACCGCATCCAGATATTGTCCGGTCGGATTGCCCTGGAATTAGGCGACCTGGCCGCGGTGGAGCGCGTGCTCCAGCGAGAATATGCGGTCATCCGCGAAGGTGAGACCGAGTTGACCGATCTGTGGGCCGACATGTGGTTGAAGCGCGAAACCGCCCAAACCGGCCAGCCGGCCGATCTGTCCCGGCAGGCAATCCTCGAAAAATACCCGCCGCCGCAGTCGATCGACTTTCGCATGTTCTAGGCGTTCATAGACCATTCCATCCCCCCTGTATAATAGAAGGCAGACGGTTTTATTATCCAGGGACCCTGCGCATATCTGGCCAGCAAGAATACGCTTTGCGGGTGCAGACCTGGGTGAGCAGCCATCCTCGCCAACCTGTGGATCACACCGCCGTTGGATTTGTTTATAGCGTGTCAGGCAATCGCCTCTTAAACTCCATCCATTTCATACAGAAGGAGAGAATAAACCTTGGCCGAAACCACATTCTTGAAAAGACGGAAAGATATGCTTCACCAACCCCTGGAGAACTGTCACGGCGGCGTCGGCGCCCTGGACTGGGTAATCGTTCTTGACGGGGCTGACTTGAAGCAAAGAGGGTTAAACTTCGTCCACGACGACATCTTGCCGCCAGGAGTGTCGATTGGCAATCACCTGCACAGCGGCGACGAGGAGTATTACTACATCGTTTCGGGCACCGGGATGATGACCCTCGACCAGGAACGCTTTGAAGTAAGCGCCGGAGACATGACCGCGGTCTACCCGGGCGGCGTGCACGGTTTGGAGAACACCGGCAGCGAGGACCTGCGCATCATCGTGATTTGCGCCCGGATCAAACAGGCATAACCTGCAGACAAGAACCCAGCAAAGGTATACAACCAGATGAAACCAAAAATTATCCTCGACCCTTCCTTCCGACTGATGGCAAACATCTTCACCGCAGAGGACCTCGCCCGCCTGCATGCTGCCGCGGATGTTATTTGGGGCAGCGACCAACCCATGCCAGCGGATGAGATAGAAAAAGTCCGCGAAGAAGTCGTCGCGATCATCTGCGGCAGTTGGCGCCACGGAGAGGTCAGCCGCTACCCAAACCTGCGCGCGATACTGGAAGTCGGCGGGGGTTTCCCCTCACCCAGGGACCTCAATTATTCCGAATGCTTCGCGCGCAGCATCCGCGTGCTCAGCTGCGCCCCGGCTTTTGGTTTTGCCGTGGCTGAAATGGGGCTTTCCCTGGCGTTGGCCTGCGCTCGCCAGATCTGTTGGACCGACCAGGCCTTCCGCACCAGCGACCCAAATTGGAGCCATACCGAATTCGACACCGAAATCGGCACGCCTTTTACCCTATATGGAAAACAGGTTGGGTTCATCGGTTTCGGCGGGCTGGCGCGCTCCCTCAGACCCCTGCTGGAGCCTTTCGGCTGCCCGATCCAGGTCTATGACCCCTGGTTAACCGACGCCTATCTGCGCAACCAAAAAGTCACCCCGGTGGATCTGGATACGCTCCTGGCAACCTCCAAGCTGGTTTTCGTCCTGGCGGTGCCGAGTTCCTCCAATAAGGCCTTAATCGACCGCCAAAAACTCGAGCTGATTCGTTCGGATGCGGTTTTTATCCTGCTCAGCCGCTCGCACGTGGTGGATTTTGACGCGCTGACCGAATTACTGCTGGCAGGACGCTTCCGCGCGGGGATCGACGTTTTCCCCCAGGAGCCGCTGCCCATGGATCATCCCATCCGCCGGGCCAAACACGCCGTGCTGTCTTCACACCGCGCCGGAGCCAACCCGGAGGCCATCCTGAATATCGGCCATGTGGTCGCGGATGACATCGAGGCTATTTGCAGCGGACGCATTCCCCAGGCGATGCAAATTGCCCAGCCCGAATTCATCCGCTTGCGCGGGTAAATAAATACATGCCAACCTCCTTGCTTTTCGATAAAGTCCTCGGCTGCCTGTTGGGCGCTGAAATTGGCGACGCGATGGGCGCGCCCGCGGAGAACAAGACCTATCAGGAGATCATCGCCCAATATGGCGAAATCACCGATTTCTCCGGCAGCGGCACGGATGACTCGGCCCTCAAGCACATCCTCTGCGACGCAATTGAAACCACCCGAGGATACCCAACCGCCGACGCCTGGGCAGAAGCCTGGATGAAGCGCAAAGAAGAGTTCCAATCGGGGCTCTTCTGGACGCCGGTGATGAATACCTTCTGGAAAATCAGCGCAGAAGGGGTCAGCCCGCGTGAGGCCGGGATCGGCAACATGGCTTCGAGCAGTTCGGCGATGTGCATTTCGCCCATGGGGATGATCAACGCCGGTAATCCACGCCAGGCCGCCCTCGAAACCTACGAGGTCGCCGCGTTGATCCACCACAACTTCGCCCGCGATGGCGCTTGCAGCATCGCGGCCGCCGTGGCGGAGGCTTTTTCACCGGGCGCTACGGTCGAGTCGATGCTTAACGCCGCCGTGTCCTATCTCCCGCCGCGCAGCGCACAGCTGATGCTGGATTTCATCCAGGCCACCCTGACCCTGGCGCGGGAAGCAGGCGAATATGGGGTATTTCGAGAACGCTATTATGCCGCGCGCATCCTGCCGGGGATCGCCATGCCGGACGCGCGCGAGACGGTGCCGGTCGCGCTTTCGCTCTTTTTGCTGGCCAACGGCGATCCGCAACAGACCATCCGTTACGGCGCCAATTTCGGCCGCGACGCGGATACCATCGCCAGCATGGCCGGGGGGTTAGCCGGCGCGCTGCACGGCGTGCGGGCTCTGCCGGGCGCATGGGTGGATAAAATGCGCACCGACGGCCGCCGCGATCAACACGCCATCGCCGCCATGCTGGTGGAGGTGATCCAACGCCGCGCGGAGGTGTACGCCCAAACCGCCGCCGTGCTCCACGATCTGCAAACCCGGCAGTAATTCCTGCAACCGCCCTGCCCAGCGGAAACTGGGCAGGTTTTTTATGCGAAACCGGACGGAGAGATAATCGATGGATTATGTTGGCCTGCTCTCGGCGATACCCCAGGAAAGCCATGCCCTTCTTCGCTGCCTGCATGGTTCGCAGCAGTTTCGGCATAGGTCGCTCAACGGGAAATCCATGGAAATCTCAGGGCAGACCTGCCTGCTGGTCACCTCTGGCATGGGCGCGCGGCGCGCCGGGGAGGCGGCCCGAAAACTTGTTGAAATATTTGCCCCGCGTGTGTTAATCTCATTTGGCATCGCCGGCGCCGTCGAGGGGGATCTCAAAATCGGGGATGTGGTGATCTCCCAGGCGGTTTGCCGGCTGGATCAGGGGAAGCCTGGACCGCTGCTGCCTCTGGCGGTATGGTCTGAAGCCGCCCAACAGGCGGCTGCCCAGGCGCTTTCCACCCGAGGCGCGCGCCTGTTCACCGGGATAGCCATGACCACCACCGGTCCCCAGGCGCTGGAGTATAAGCCTGGGGAACTTCCTCACCCGATCCTTGAGATGGAAACCTACGGGATCGCCCAGGTGGCCGCCGAAGCTGGCATTCCCCTCGTGTCGATGCGCGCGATCAGCGATGGTCCGGGCTCCCCGATGCCATTCGACCTGGGCGAGATGATGGACAAAGACGCCAACCTGCGCCTCGGCCGGCTGCTGATAGCGATTGCCCGGTATCCGGGGATCGTTTCACAACTCGGAGGGATGGCTCGGAATACCAGAATCGCCGCGGATCACGCCGCTGCGGCCCTATTGGCGGCGATAGGTCAGACGATCTTTTGAGCTAACTGCGCTACTCCTTATGGGATGGGGGCCAGCCACACCCCATTTTGGTCGCCCTCTGCCGTCCAACCCACCAGGCGGCTGGCTTCGTTCAGCACCAACCACCAGGTAAGTCCCGACCCACATTGCGGCCCGCCCAGAACCAGCACCTTTTCACCTGGCTGAATTTTCCCAATGACGGGTGAAAAATCACCTTCCCCGGGAAAATAGCGCATATTGTTGGCAATTGTATCCACCATCACCGCCCGATCTCCGATAACCAGGTTAGATAAGGGGGCATCCTGGCACGTCCGGTAGGGTAGATGGTTGCGAATCTGGAAGGTGGCCATCCTGCCGCTTGTGATGCTGCCCGGATCCTCCGGATCGAACATATCCGCGGAGATGATAGCATACACATCGTCCTCATATCCTGCATTCACCGCCAAAGATGTCTCGAACCGTCCCTGTGCATCCGTCTCCGCCTCAAATGAACGGATGAATTTCATCTCGTAGACACCCTGGTAGAGCCCCAGTCGAACCTGGCTGTCGGGGCTGTAGTGAATCCCCTGAAGATAGACGGTTTCGCCCGTCCGGTAAGGGGTGCGCAAGGCCGGATCGAGCGGGTTGACCGGTGCTCCGGGTTGGAACCGGCTGTGGGTAATTACTTTTTCCTCCGTCGACCACCAGCCGTTAGCATCCATAGGATACAGCGGACCATCAATCGCACCACCTGAATAATAGACCCGCAGGCGCCAATCGGGGGACTGCAGCGCCACCGTGCTAAAACCGGGTAAATCAATCAGCGTGAAGGACAGGCTATCTGATCCTTCCAGCTGCTGGCTGGGAACGCGCACCTCCATCCAGGAGGTTTCACCTCCTTGCGGGTCGATGATCGCCAACCGGACCAGTTCACCCCGCGGGAATCCAACCGGGCAGGCAGTGAAATCTTGCGGGTTTGGGTATCCGCCACCCAGATCCCGGTCCACCAGGGGGATCGGGCGGTTGTACGGGGCGCAGCCGCCGCCACCGCCGCCCTCAAAATAGTGGATCAGTTCTTGAAAGGAGAAGGCTTCTTCATTGGTTAATGTCTTGCCGGGGATGGGGGTCGAACCGCTGCCTTGAAAGATCGCCGTGACCGCGGTCGTTGGCAGGTCCGTCCCAGTTGGTATAAGTCCAAACGCCACGGTTGGCGTTGGAGCCGCGGGAGAGACCGGAGGCTGCGGCGTTCCATTGGCGCAAAACCAGGAAGCCATAACCAAAGCCAGGATCGACACGATGATTTTCATCCTTCAAACTCCTCGGGCCGGCTCACGGCTGGATCGTTTGTAAAATTCCCTGCAGCTGCTCGATTGAATTCTCATCGCCGCTGGTTTCAGCATAGGCAATGCCATCCTGGTAAGCCTGAACAGCCTGGGCGACCCGTCCCGCCTGCCGGTACGTGTCGCCCAGCAGGGCATAAAAACGCACCCGGTAATATGGCGAGGACAGGTCGATGGCTTTTTTGATCTCGTCGATGGCCCGATCCGGCTCACCGCGGGTGCGCGCAATCATTCCCAGGTTCGCATGGGATTGACTGGCCATGCTGAGCAACGCGGTTTCTCCGTCTTCCTGCAGCGCCACCACTTGCTCGAACTCTGCCTGGGCGCGAGCAAATTCCTCGCCGGGCGTGCCGATCCCGCTTTCGTTCGAGTCAGTGAGGGTTTGGGCATAAAATGCCCGAGCCATATAAATTTGCCCCAGGCCAAAATGAGCCTTAGCCTGGATGTGCGCGCTGGGGGGTAGATCGGGCTGGGCTAACAAATTTCGATATGTATCTTCAGCTGCGCCCAGCAAGGACAGGTCGAACTTGACCTGGTTGAGTGGACCTAACCCCTGTTGATACAGGATACCTGCCATCCCCAACTGCCCGCGCGCGTACCCCGGGTTGATCGCCAGCGCCTGCTCGTAGGCCTTTTTTGCCTGGCTCAGATATTCCTGGTAGCTGTCATCGGTTAACAATGAAACCTGCCCGGCTTTGCGCCCATTGGCATTCCCTATCATCAGGTAGACCACTTCCTTGCCCTGCGACTTGAGCCAATCCTGTTCGGCCTCCGCTGTGTCAAACCGCTGCAGGGCGGCATCATAATCGTCCAGCGCATACTCGGCGAGACCGATCACCAGGTTGATTAGAGCCGTGTTGCGCGCTTTGAGGGCTTTATTCTGGCCCAACTCCAGGTCGGATTCCTTGATGGGGAGGTCAACTCGTAAGGGTTTGCCAATCTGGTGGTCGCCAACCACTTCGATACCCTCGGAAAAACCGGTGTAATTGACAAAGAACTCCGGGTCGATCTCCCCGAATTGACCTTTTTTGACGACCGAGCCGTAGACCAGCACATCTGCATTGACCTGGCGGGCGAAGCGCTCAGCCTGGGCAGCCATCGCTTCGGGGGTATCCCCACGGATCGGACAGGGGTATGGGCTTACCCCAAGATCATAGGAGACCGGCAGGTTCAGGTCCTTGACCCCGGCCTGCATGCGGCGGTACAAATCATTGGCAATCGTCTGTCCATCTTTACCGGCGATCGGCCGGCCGTTCTCATCCTTCATGCTAAATTCCACAAATGCCACGTTAAAACTGGGGTCGTCCTGTAATGGATAGGGAATGGCACAGCGTATCCCTGGCACCTGCAGGCGCACCGCACGGGCAATATCCGGTATCTGGAGCAGCAGCGCGGTGGTGGCTAATAACGAAAAGGCCGCGGCGATCGTCCAGCGCAGCACCTTAACCTGTATCGGGAGTTCGACAGCCGGCGGCCTGATCTGCAGCTGCAAGCCCTCCTCCGGACCCATATAAAGGATCGGGATGCTCCAATCCGCTGCCGCCCCAGGCGCTTCCTGGCTCATCAACCGGCGCGAATAAGCCAGCGCGCTTTCGATGGGTTCCCCGCCCACCCAGGCGAGATAAAATTCCTGGGCAAATTTCAGCGCGGCCCGGTCCAAAATCGGCACCTGCATGCCGATCACCGCCGGCACCGAGCGCCGTAAACAGGCTTCGGCGGCGCTGTCCAACAAACCGCTGGCGGCCGTTTCGCAGGCGTTCAACACCACCAGGTTGACACTCGGTTCCGCCACAATTTCGGCAAAATCATCCGCCAGGATAGGCCCATCTTCGAGCAGCAAATAACTTCCATCTTCGTTTTGCTCAGCATGGCCGACGAAATGAATAATGTGAATGGGTTGTGCGCTGCTGCCGGCTTCCAACAGCCGGTTCTGCAGGCTGGCCCGGGTGGCGCCGACCAGCACATTCATCTCCACCAGGCGGCGGGTAGCCAGCCGCTGGCGCAGCCTGGTAAACGAGAAACCTTGTTTCAGCTGGCTCGCCGCCAGGTTGAACAGGTTTACCCAGGTATAGTTGGACTTTGCCAGTCTGGCAGCTATTTCCTCGATCTCGGATTGGGTGGATACCGGCGCTTTGCCGGCCGGCGAAGCGGTTACCACCAACACGCGCAGCGGCCCATCCTGGGGCAGCTCGTGGGGCAGGGGTAAATCGGTGTAGTGGCGCACGAGAGGTGCGCGTGAGGAACGCGCCAGAAAACCCAACCCGCCTGGGTCATAAAGCAGTTCCCAGGTGAGCCCGGCCAGTTCTTTAGGAACAGGCTGGTTGAAAAGGATACGCAGCCCCCCATCGGCTCCCACTCGCTGCAGCGCTTCACGGAAAAATTTTTCAATTGGAGCCGGAAAGAGAGTTTTGAATAAGCGCGTACCAAAATCCTGGGCATAAGGCCGGTCGATAAAGCCCCTTTCCAGCCAGGTAGTAGCCTGCTCGATCTCGTCAGAGGTGAGCAGGGGTAGATCACCCGGGATGGACGCCTCGTGCTTGAGCCCCATAAAACGGGCTTGCAGGGGAAACTTCCCATCCTGCCGGGGGCCAATTTCGATCTCAAACGGCTCGTAGGACCGGCTCATGCAAGCCCCTCTTGGCCCACAAGACGCTTGAGAAAATTTCCCCAATCGCACGCCTGAGCAAAATCCAGGCCGCTGTACAACGGGGAGAGATTGCGCATGGGTAAATAGATGCTGATTCCGCTGGCGGATCTCACCTGCCGGCCAAGCGACCGGGCTGCCAGGATGGGGGTCTCATTTCCCCGCAGTATGTCTAGCACCTGTTGTGCGGCATGGCTGATCTCCATGCTCTGACTGGCCTTGATGATAGCCGTGCAAAGGGATGCCAGGTCAAAATATTCCGAATCGGAGAACTTTTGCGCGGAACGGCAGGCCGCATAGACCAACCCGCGCAGCGCCTGGTCGCTGTGCACAGAGCGCAAGGCCTTGGCCAGCAGGTCGACCGCCGCCACGGCAGGAGCAAGCCGCGCGACAGCTATGGCCGATTGGGTCGTGACAACATTGGGAGCATAGGGTTGGTAATAGTCCGTGTAGGCGTCCACCACCACAGCCCCAAACTGATCCGGGGTCAGATTGGGCTGTTGGGTCAGCGATTTAAGGATCGTATGATATGGCCAACCATCGCCTGGTTCCAGTTCTTGCGAACCGACCACCACCATGACCAGCTCACGCAGTTGATAGTGCACCTCAAGCATATTCATCAGGCAGGCGTCGAACCCCAACAGATCCAATTTCTGCCCGGTCTTTAGCGCGATTGAGCCCAGTGCTTTTTTTAGTTCGGCGTTGTCGAGGAAATCTTCAGAACTATCGTCGTAGGCAATTGCCCGTTCCGGGTTTTGCAGACACCAATCCAGACTGGCGTGAAACAGGCTGTGACGTTTGCGCGATGAAATTCCGCGCATCACCTGGCGGGCAGTCTCCTGTGGCGTGGATGACCGTTGAGCGGCCTGGTAAATGTTGTCCTCTTTCCAGCCCGAACCGTGGTTCCACAACACCAGGGCATAGTGCCGGGCCGGGTACTTCTCCACCGCCCATGCGGCAAAATCAACCAGGCAGTTCGGGTCGCCGGTGTTGGTCTCAGGCAGCTCCGCCAGCAGGTCATCATCCAGGGATGTCCCTGCCCTCAGGTAATAACGCCGGGTGACGGCATCAGACATGCGGTCAAGCTGCGCTACGACAGCCACATCTGCAGTGGGGCCTGCCAGCTTCATTTCGGCCAGGTCTTTATTGGCAGAATTCTCAAGGTTGTTATCACCCGCCAGGTAGACCATAAAGGTCCAGGACCGGTTGGAGGCGTAGGTTGGAGTGTCCATATCGGTGTGTAAATGATCGGAATGGCCCGATCGCTTTCAATACAGCATTAAATGGTGCACAAAATCTCCCTGGCGCACCTACAATTTTGGACAAATGGATCTTGTTTTATCATAGCCATAATCATATCAATGTCAATAATGGGGGAATAATCCCTGATTTGGAAGCGGTGGTTTTTAATCACTATTAGTCTCGTCACCGCCGGCCAGGTGAAGGTGTGCCCCCCGCTCAGGATTACACGACACGCGCGCCAGGCTGCCTTGTTATAATAGATGCATCCGCGTATCCTCCAATTACCCCTACGAGCCAATATGGAGAAAGTGAAGGCCGGTTATGCCGCGTAAGGTGCGTATCGCAACCATTTCGATGGGTGACCAGGGCGGCCCAACCCCCCAGGCCAACCGCCAAAGGATGGCCGGGTTGATCGAGCAGGGTCTGGCAGAAAAGCCGGATATCCTGGCGATCCCCAAGTCATTTACCCTGGTTGGGTTGGCCGGTACGCCCATGGAGGAAATGGCCGAAGACCTGGATGGGCCAACCCTCAGCATGGCGGCGCGTTATGCCCGCCAGAGCAAGGCATATATTCTTTGCCCCATCCTCGCCCGCCGCGATGACGGCGCCTACATCGAAGCCTTTCTATTGGACCGCAGCGGTGAAATCGTGGGAAGCTACCAGAAACACCACCCGGTGGTCGAAGGCTGCGCCTTCGATCAGGTCGAATTCGGCTCACGGCCCGGGCGGGACCTGCCCATCTTTGACACCGACTTTGGCCGCATCGGGGTGCAAATCTGCTTTGATGTGCAGTACAACGACGGCTGGGAAGCAATCGACCGCGCCGGGGCAGAAATCTTTTTCTGGCTATCGGCTTATGATGGCGGCCGCGACCTGAGTGTCAAGGCATGGCAGTATCACCGCTACCTGGCCTCGGCGGTACAGACCCGCTATGCGCGCATCCTCAACATCATGGGCGAAACCCAGGTAATGACCGGCGCCCACGAGCGCATCGCCGCCTGCACCATCGATTTAGATGTAGCCCTGCTGCATACCGATTTCAACAAGACCCAGATCGCGGCCATCCGCACCAAATACGGCCCGGATGTGACCATTCGCATCTATCACGAAGAAGCCTGTTTCACCCTGCAGAGCAACCGGCCCGATCTTGCGGTGAGTTCATTGATCGCCGAATTCCAGCTAGACCCGCTCAAAGACTATCTGGAACGCAACCGACGCCTGCAGGATGCGCTGCGGGATGGCGATCCGCTGCCCGCTCTTCAGCCGCCTTACGGCGTTCGTGAGCAGTGGGTATAGCCTGGATGGAAAAGGGAAAGGGCGTGGCCGAGAGTCAGGAGGCGGTGCCTGCCTTTTTGTACTCGCGCCAGCCTCCATGCACGGTTATTTCGGTCTGCCCCTCCACCAGGTAGGCTTCAGCCAGCACCCCAAAGACCCGGCTGCCGTCACCCAGCAGCACCCAACCGATGCTTAACCCAGGCGGTTCACCTGCCAGAATTTGCACCAAACCATCCGCTTCGACCTCCCAAATTTCCAGGGAGATGGCTGCACCGTCCTCTGCTACACGCAGCATACCAGGATAGCGGTCGCCGATGGTCCACAGCCGGTAACAGGCCGCGGTTTGTTCTTCGCGCACGAACCTCGCCCCAGCTGCCAGCAAGTTTTGGTTCAGCTCGAGACCGCGCATCAGGGTGCCATTGACCGCGAATAACATTGCCTTCCCTCGCCTTCTCTAATAAAAGATTCAGTCCGGCCATTCACTTGGGTGAATGGCCGGACTGATCATTATGTGCTCTCAGAATTTTCAAGCCAAACCACTTGAGCAACCTGTCAGGGCAATTTATTGCCCGCTGCCCGGTAGATTTCATACCATTCGGGACGGGTGAGGGTCACGCCGGAAGCCTGGCAGCTGTCCTTGACCCGCTGCGGGTTGGTAGTGCCAATGATCGGCTGCATACGGGCAGGATGGCGCAGCAGCCAGGCGATGGCAATCGCCGTGTTGGTCACGCCCCGGTCCGCCGCGATGGCGTTGATCTTCTGGTTGAGCTCGGGGAATTTCTCATTATCCAGGAAAACGCCCTCAAAGAAGCCGTATTGGAAGGGCGACCAGGGCTGAACCGTGATGTCCTTCAGGCGGCAGTAATCCAGAATACCCCCGTCCCGGTTGACCGAGGCAGAAATTTGCATGTTGACGTTGAGCCCGGCGTCGATCATCCCGGTGTTGGTGATGCTCAACTGCAGCTGGTTGAAGTATATTTTTTGCTTGACAAATTTGGTCAGCAGCTCAATCTGCATCGGGTTTTGATTGCTGACCCCGAAATATCTGACCTTACCGCTGCTCTGCAATTGGTCGAAGGCTTCGGCCACTTCTTCCGGTTCAACCAGGGCATCCGGGCGGTGGAGCAGGAGCACATCCAGATACTCGGTCTGCAAGCGCTTCAGGCTGCCATCCACCGCTTCTAAAATGTGCTCTTTCGAAAAATCGAAATAACCTCTGGCGATGCCGCATTTGGTCTGAAGGATCATCTTCTCGCGCAGTTGGGAGGTCATACCCAGCGCTTCGGCAAATTTCGCTTCCGATTTTCCACCCCCATACACGTCCGCATGGTCAAAGAAATTAATCCCTTCATCCAGGGCGGTATGGATCAAGGTGGATATCTCCTGGCTGCTCATCCCCGAAATCCGCATGCATCCCAGGGAAATTTCGGAGGCGCTCATCGGCGTGTCCGCGATCTGTAGGTACTTCATATCAACTCCTTCTTCGGTTACCCGCAGGGCATCATCCGCCTGCTGCGGGCGATAAATCTGTAAATGCCTCTCATGATTGTACACCGGGTTGCTATTTGGATTCAAACCCGGCAGCAGGGCGATTGCATTATAAATATTTGCGGGTGCACGCACAGTGTCTGCGCCTACGATGTGGGAAGAAAATTATTTTTATGGTGTATTTGCGCGCTTTCGCGCGCAAATACACCAAACTTTTCTGTTTTCCCCGCCCTTGAGGGCGGGGATCAAGGGGCGGGTGACATTATTTGTATAGAACGAATGTTTTTATGCAATCGTCCTGGTTTCAACATCCCTTATCAACGAAAATCAATTATAGTTATCAAAAGGTAAATGTGCTGCCGGTAGGTTTGGTCGGATTTTCAATGATACTACTCGGGGCAATCTGTGCATTAAAAGTTGTGGCGATTGGTGAAGAAACCAAGGGCTCTGCTTGCCAGATAGAAAGAGAGTAATACAGATGAATGCACCCGGAGATATGCAAAGGCCCGCGATGCTCAAGGGTCTGACCGGTCTCAGCCAGGCGATCAATCGGAACCGTATGTCCGGTCATCCTCCGGCCGCAGTCATCGCAGCGGCCTTCTTTTGCCAGGAGAATCAGGTGGCGCCGGCTGTGCAAAATGAAATCCAGCAGGTGGTCGATCTCCTGGTGAGTGGGTCTGATTCCATCTGGTACAAGTTGGATGGGCAGCCGGTGACCAACGAGGCCCTTTTCCAAAAACACTTCAGGGGTACCCCGGATGAAACCCGCATCCCTCTGGTGGCGAAAGCGCTCGAAGGCAGCCTGGCTGCCTGCCGTGACTCGGGGCATAACACCATCTTCGCATCCCTGGCCTTAAAAGCCTTGCATGCTGCCCCCGAATTTGCCCTGCCTCCCATCATCGACGGCATCGTAAAATTGCTCAAGGATTTTGAAGGCCGCGGTCCCGGAAACGCACATGTGCCGGGCCAGGATCGCCTGGTGGATCCGCGCGAGTTTCCTGCCCCCGAAGGCCTGGATTTGCCCGAATACACCTCCACGCGCGATATGATCGCGGCTGTCTGCCAACTCGTCACTGTGCAGAATTTTAGCAGGCGGGGTGTGGGCGGGCCTATCCACGTCATCGACCATGCCGCGGCCCTGTTGGATTTGGAGTCATTGGGCTACACCCAGCTGGTCCGGCAAGGACTGGGCGCACACCATGAACACCTGAAGTTGTGGCTGAGCCTGCCGGCTTTCCCCGAATCGGAAAATAATTACCGCATCCCTAACCCCCACGATCCGCGTTCGAATAACTATTGGCAGGCGGGCATCACCCCCAGGGATCAGGGCGGTCTTGAACACCGCCTTAAAATCCTGTACGGCGCATTTCGCCTGGCAGCCGATCTCCAGGATGAAACCGACCGCCGTACCTTCCTGGAGAGCACCGCGCATTTATATTAGGGTGCACCCAATCGCCGAGGAAGGGGGAGGAAAGCGGATGTGCTGAAATCAAGCCCGCCCATCCAGGGATGGTGAGGCTGGATTTCAGATCGAAAATCGCTTATTTATAGAGGAATGGCAGGAATACGCGCTCGATCAAATCCCAACTAATCGCCCCCGGGTTATATCCGCTCGCATTCACCCCGTGAAAATCCGAGTTGACCGGCAGCCCATCCCCCACCTGCAGGGCGAAGACCGAGGAGGTGCTGCCCATGATCACCATGCCGGCGGTGAGCACCGGGTTGAAACAGTCCGCGGACGCGTCGATGGCCTTGGACCAGACCAGCTTGCCGGTCAGGCGATCCTGCACGATCAGGTAAGGCAGGCCGCTGCCGTGGGTGACATGGTAGAGATAGTGCGCGTCCACTCCGGTCGCGCTCCATCCGTCTTCATTATAAAAACCAGGCTCTGCCCATAGCGTCTTGCCATCCATAGCAGACACCGCCATATAGGATCCATGCCCGCTGAAGACGTGCAGGGGCAAATACAACTGGTTGGCATAATAGCTCAGGGTCGATTCGATCGCCCGGCCGGGTAGATCCTTGCTCCACAGCAGTTTCCCATCGCTGCGCTGGAAGGCGTACACACGGGCCTTGAGGCTGTTCCAGCTCTCGGAGACATAGAGCACATCGTGGTCCGCATCGTAGATGGGATTGTTATATCCACCCCGGCTGGTGCTGTCGACCGCGATGCTGCTCAAGGTCTTGGCCCAGATCACCTGCCCGGTGCGCTTGTCCAGCCGGTACAGCATGGAACTGCCCTGCCAGCCCGAGTTGGTGGATTGAAAAAAGAGCGAGTCGCCCACCACCAGCGCATTTTGGTGATTGTCGAACCCGCCGGTGTAATCGTTGGGATACGACCACATGGCCGCTCCGTCCGAAAGGCGGAATGCGGTTACCCGGCCTTTGTATTGGCCATCGATGGCCTGCCGCACGAAGAAATAGCCCGTCTCCTCGTCATACGGCACGTTCTCGGTGTACCATACATTTTCGATGGGAATTTGGCGCGAGATTTCAAAGGTGTCCAGGGTGATCTCATTCATCCCGGTGACCCAATAGCTGTACAGGTGGTTATTGGCGATAAAGGGAGCGGTGGCGTAGTTCACCAGCTTCAGTTCGTGCAGCAGCTTACCGCTGGCCACATCGATTGCGGATAACTTTCCGTCGTTCCAGGGCACATAAGCTACCCCGTTATAGATGATGGGGTGCTCCGCCCAACCGCTCTGCCCTTTCAGCTGCCATGCCACCCCAAACCCGCCGGCCTGTGCGGAAGGGGCAGCGCCGATCATGACGATAAAGGCAACCAGGACAGGCCAAAGGATGTGTACAAACTTAGCCTTCACTCCCCCATTATAACCAGATCGCCACAGCATCCCTGGGAACTACTTCCACCCCCCATTCCGGCTTATCCTGGGTGGAGGTCAGGCTCAAGCGGGCTTGTACAGCATCCGGCGAAGTTACCGCCGGCAGGCTGCTGGAATTCGGGTGACGAAAATTCTGGATTATTGAGCCGGTTCTTTGGATATCGTCGGCTGGATCAACACCTGCGCGTTGGCAAGAATGGCGGGATACTGGTAGGCATCTTCCTCGGTAATGTTCAGACTGATGAAGGCAGCCAGCACCGATGAAATCACTGCGCCAATCAACGCGAAAGCCAGTGCCACCAGCACCCAGACGCCGATCACTGCCCAGGTGCCCACCGGGTTGATAGAATTCGACTACGCCGAAACCGGCTGCCAGCCCGGTTACCCCGCCCCAGATGGCGCCACCCACCGCACCGGATAGGATCGTTTCCAGCCGCGTGGCGCCCTTGCCCTGGTATAAAACCTTTTCATTGAGATCCATGCGCTCGATTTCTTCTCGCGCAAAACCGGCGTCAACCAGGGCCTGGATCCCCTGCCGGGCGTCTTGCTCATTGCCAAACACGCGCACCGCCGAGCGGAAACGTTCGTTCTCCCGCAGGCGCTGCACCTGGTGAAATACTTTCTGCAAGATGGCTAACTGCCGTTCGACCAACCCACGGGTCGGTTCCGGAAGGTCTTTTGCCAACACTTTCGAATAGGTATTCAGGGCAGTGCGCTCCCCGATCACCACTTCCTTCAAAATCACCACCGCCTGGCTTTTATGGTCGGTGGACATCCCGGAAAATATGGCCACCCTCCCGCGGTGAATGGCCCCGGGAATGCTGTAACCGTGTTGAGAAGGCGCATGCAGCCGGCGCAATTCATCCAGGATTTCGTTCTTAAAGTCCAGCCTTTGCTGGGCATATAGTTTGAAAAGGATCTTAAGCGCGGGATCAGGCATATTAATGGCCGCCGTGGCAAAACCTTTTTCACCTGCCTCGGCTATCTGGAATAAACGCTGAAGCTCACCCCGTACATTTATAGTAGTCATCGGTTTACTCGTCCTTTCCTACTTATATATTACGTGCATATACTCCGTTCGGATTTTATAATTGTGCACTATTTTCCTGATTATTATACGATTTTTGCTCGCGATATTGCCTGCCAGTTCCGTTAGAGGCTTCCTTCGTATTTTTAGTTCTCCATGCTAAGGCGGATCACCCCGCGAATCACCCACCGGAGGTGAGCTCCACTCACCCACCCTGCGGTT
This sequence comes from uncultured Chloroflexia bacterium, assembly GCA_963752685.1. Lineage (GTDB taxonomy): Bacteria > Chloroflexota > Anaerolineae > Anaerolineales > Anaerolineaceae > Anaerolinea. The sequence goes on from CAVVZR010000006.1 coordinate 284,283, forward strand.
ACCCTTAGGAAAATTGATACAACAAAAGGAGCACGAGTATGTCCGCTAAAGCCTACAAAGGTATGTCCATGGAGGGTCCGATCGCGACCTGGTACGCCGCCAATGCCCGTAAAAGTTCTGATTTTGTCGAAATCGCAGCCAAAATCAACGCCTGGATCCCCCAGGGAGCTCAAGTGCTGGAACTGGCCCCCGGCCCTGGCTATCTGTCAATCGAGCTGGCCCGTTTGGGAAAGGCCCAGGTCACCGGCCTGGATATCAGCCGAACCTTTGTCGAGCTGGCTCAAACGGCGGCCCGGAAAGCCGGGGTGAGGGTAGATTTTCGCCTGGGCGACGCCGCGAATATCCCGTATCCGCAAGGGTCTTTTGACTTCGTCTACTGCAGCGCGGCTTTCAAGAATTTCTCCCAACCGGTTCGCGCCCTGGCCGAAATGCACCGGGTGCTCAAACCAGGCGGCAAAGCGTTAATCCACGACCTGCGCCGGGACGCTACCGCCAAGGATATCGACGATGAAGTGGCCGGGATGCAGATGAACTGGATCAACGCGTTCTTTACCCGTTTGGCCTTCTCGACCCTGCTGCTGAAGCGCGCCTACAGCCAAGCTCAAATGGAAGCGATGCTGGCGCAAGCCAATCTCCCCCAAGCCAAAGTCAACACAGATCGCATCGGGCTGGAGGTCTGGATCTACAAAGCGTAAGACCGTATCCTTATTCAGCTACGGTCAGCCAGGCCTGGAGTAAAGCCCGGTTGACCGGCACTTTTTCCAGAAAGGATTTTCGCTGCGCAGGCTGTGGGATATTCTCCGCCTGGCGATGCAGCTGCTCCACCGCCGTGCGCAACACCAGCCTGGCGCGCGGATCGTCAAGCGCCTCCAGGGTCTGGTATGCGGCCAGGAAAACGCGAAATGGTTCCAGACCTTCGATGAGGCGCTCGCTTTGGTAGCGCAAGATCTGCTCCACCTGCTCGCTGGCCTGGGTCTTATCTCCTCTGGCCAGGGCTAACAGGGCCAGGTCGGCCAAATTTTCGACAGCCAGGTGTTCCTGGCCTTCCTCGACCCGCAGGGCCAACGATTTTTGCTGGGCAGTGATGGCATCCTCCAAACGTCCCAGACCTTGCAAAGCGCGCGCTCCGGCGGCAAGGGCAGTGGCCTGAAAGCTGTGGTCGCCAAATTTATCCGCCAGGACAACTGCCTGCCGGGCGCTCTGATGCGCGGCCTCGTCCTCCCCCAGCAGGTGCTGGGTGACACTCAAATGGGACAGCAAGACGCATTCGTCGCGGTAGGTTTTCAACTCGCGCAGAACCGCCAGGGCTTCTTCCATCTGGGATTTTGCCGCGGCAAATTCCCCCAGGGCGCGCTGCACCAATGCGGAGTACATTCTGGAGACATGTTCGCTCTGGCGATTTCCGGCTTCGGCATGGCTGCGCTGCGCCTGGGCAAAAGCCTGGTTGGCATCGCCGAAGCGCCCCTGGGATAACGCCGCCAGGCCCAGGCCGTCCAGCGCAGTGCCAATTTCGCGGCGGTCGCCGATCTCCTCGCAAATTTGCAGGGCCTGCCGGCTGTACTGCTCAAGCCGCGCCGTGTCGCCGCGGTGATCGGCGAGCATGTTTAAGGCCAGCAGGGCCATCACTTCCCAACGCCGGCTGCCCAGTTCACGCACCAGCGCTACCTCGTCCTCAAAATAGCGCTGCGCCCCGGCCGTGTCGTTCTGGTAAATAGCCGCAATTGCCAGGTTATGCAGAGCGGTATTTTCTCCGTGACGGTCGCCAATCGATTGGCTGACCTGTAAAGCTTCCCGGAAGTGGGCACTCGCCCCGGCCACATCCGCTCCCTCTCCGGCGATAATCCCCAGGCCGATCAGACTGCTGGCTTTCAACGCCGGGCTGCGGCTTTGCTCAGCCAGGGCCAGCGAGCGCTGATAATGTTCCCCGGCCGAGGCATAATCTCCCTGTCGTTCCAGGATTTCGGCCCACTGCAGCTGCGCGGCAGCCGTTATGCCTGGCTCTGGATAGCGCTCAAGGGCTGCCACCGCCTCCATTACGATGTCGAGGGCCGCATCGTGGTGCGCCAGGGCGCGCGTGAAGCGTGCCTGCTCGACCAGCAGACGCGCAAACAACTGAACCGTTTGAGTGGTTTCCGCCCTGAGGTCGGCACGCATCGCCTGTACCGCCTGGCTGAAAGCGTTTTCACCTTCATGCAGCAGGCTGGTTATTTCGTAAAATCTGGATAGGCAAATCAGGCAGTGTGATACCGTATCCCAATCACCCTCGGCAAGCGACCAGCGCCAGGCGCTGCGGATATTATCCAGTTCTTTGCGAATTTCGCGCAGTGTTCCGGCCATATCCGAGCCGCGGATGCGCTCCTCGCGCGCCTGTAAGAAGCGGCCATAATACTGACTGTGGAGTGAAGTCATCCTTTGCCATTCGCCGGGATCGCCTTCCAGCTTTTCCTCCGCGAATTGGCGCAGCATCTCGTGAAATTCGTAGCGGCCGCTTTGATCCTGGCGCAGCATGGATTTCAGCACCAATCCGGCCAGGGTCTGCGCAGATGCGCCGCCGATCTGTTGGGCCGCATCCGGAGTAAAACCGCCGCGAAAGACAGCCAACCGGCGGAACCCCTGCTGCGAGTCCGCCGGCAGCATCTCCCAGGATCGGTCAATCGCCGCCCTCAAACTGCGGTGGCGTGGGGCAACATCCCGCAGGCTGCTGGTGAGCATGTCCAGGTCATGCTGAACGGCTTCCGCAATCGCCGCCAGGGACTGGGTGGATACCCAGGCAGATGCCAGTTCCAGGGCGAGCGGCATGCCTTCGGTAATCTGGCAAAGCCGCCGGATGGCTTCCCGATCCTCGGCGGTGGGGGTCAAATCCGGGCGGAGGCGCCGGATGCACTGCAGCACGAACCGGGCGGCGTCGGAGGCTTCCAGGTCATCACCGGCCGGCTGTTTGAAGCCCTCCACCGGATAAATGGTTTCCCACTGCAGGTTCAAGCGTTCGCGAGAAGTCACCAAAAAACGGATCCCCGCTGACCCCTGGATCAATTCGCCCAGCATCCCGGCGCTTTCCAACACGCTCTCAAAGCTGTCCAGCACCAGGAGCATCTCCTGGTGGTGAAAAGCGTCTCGCAGTTGATCCAACGGATCTATCTCGCCCAGCATGGGGATCTCCAGGGCATCCAGGATCGCAGCCGGCAGGCTGTCGGCGCCGGTCAAGGAAGATAGCGGGACAAAATATACGCCTTCAAAGAAGACCTCGCCCAGGTCCGCCGCCGCCTGCAGGGCCAGTCGGGTCTTGCCAATCCCTCCCGGTCCGGTCAGGGTGATCAGCCTGGCGTGAGGTTGGTGAATCATCTGGCGCAGGCCGGCTAATTCAACCGTTCTGCCTACAAACGGCGTGGGCCGCGCCGGCAGATTGCTGCGCCGGGTTTTCTGGCGCGCCGCGCGGATCCGTTCTGCCAGTGCGGCCGTCTCGGCCATGGGATCTACCCCCAGGCCTTCGGCCAGCACCCGCCGGCAGGCCGCGTATTGGGCCAACGCCCCGCTGGTGTCGCCGGAGCGCGCCAGGGCCAGCATCAACTGGCGGTGTGCGGTTTCGTGCCAGGGTTCAATATCCAGTGTGCGGCGCAGAGCCTGGATGGCCAGGCGGTAGTCGCTCTGGCTAAGGGCAAAATCGGTCAAATGCCGCGAAACCGACAGGGCTGCCTGGCGCGCGCGCTCGCGTTCCACCAGCAGCCATTCGCCAAATGCCGGGGCATCTTCCACGTACAGCCCTTCCAGAAATTCCCCGCGATACAACCGGAGGGTATCCCATGCATGGTCGGAGGCGCCGACATCCGCGGCGTTCAAGGGAGTTAAGTCAACCGATTCCATCGCGGCCAGTTGTTCCACGTCCGACCAGCAATCGATCTCCCGGTTAAAGGCTGCGTCCAGGCGGGTCACTTTAATGCAGCCGGGTAAAAGCTGCTGCAGGTTATAGAACGCCATGCGCAGGTTGGCGCGCGCCCGTCCTTCGGGCATCTCACCCCAGAGCAAACCCGCCAGGCTGTCCCGAGAATGCGAACCCTGGCGGACTGCCAGGTAGCAAATCAGCGCCAGGGCTTTCTCGGAAATAAAATCACTAACGGGCCGGTCGTCCAGGAAGATTTGCGGACGGCCCAAGAAAAACAGCCTGAGCATTCCTCACCTTGGATCATCTTGATTGACGATGAATTGACGAATACGATCTATTATATCCATTATACAGTCCTGGACAGGCGGGGTTCTTAAGAAACACGTTTCTCGCCAGGCGCCAGACGCAGCCATTCATCGATCCTAATGGACAAACCATGCCTGCAACCGAACCATCTTCTGCATACCGGGCTTATTTACTGCGGTTTTGGCTGGAAGATTCCGAGCCGAAAGGTCAGCTTTTCTGGCGTTTCAGCCTTGAAAGCCCCGGCGACGGCCAAACCGATGGTTTTGCCAGCCTGGATGCACTCCTGGTTTTTATCCACGCTCAAATCGATCAAATGGAAGAGCGTTATTTGAAGAAAGAATGAAATGGCTGCCTGGGAAGGATCCGATAAATTGGCTCAAACGAAATTGGAAATGGGAGAATTGCACATGAAAAACCGGCCGAAACTTAACCTGTTTTTAGTCATCGCCGTGTTAGGAAGCCTGATGCTGGAGTATCTGCCTCGCAGCGCCTCTGCATCCACCCCAACACCGGCGATCGAAATCACAAATCCACGATCATACCAGCCACGATCATAATGCAGTATCGCCCGCGGATGCCTCTGGTCCGCAAAAGGTGCTGGTGCTGCGGGTCTATTTTGCCGATTATCCCAACGCATCCCGGTATAGCAAAACCGAAGTGGAAGGCTTCTTCGACCAGCTCAATACCCTCTGGCAAAATACCTCCTACGGCAATATCAGCATCGATTACGAGGTCTCCGACCTGTTCCAGATGCCGGATAACCGCAGCGAGTACATCGATGATGGCGGTACGCCGGATACCTGCGCGGAAACTTCCTCCGGCGACTTGTCCTGCGGGGGTAAGTACCTGAAGATCCTCACGGACGCGGTCAACAATGCCTCGGCCAGCCTGGATTGGAGCGACCTGGATGATGTGATGGTGGTGATGGCCGAAACCAACCCGGCTCAATTTCACCGCGGGCAGAGCCTGTGCCCCTGCAGCCTGCCTGCCTCCCCGGGCAGCGAGGATGAGATGAATGTGGATGGCGCCATCTTCAGCGAGAACCCCTCCGAAACGGACGTGCAGGTGTGGGGCCGCTGGGCGCACGAGATCGGCCACGCCTTCCAGCAAGGGGGGCCGGCCCATCCCAGCGATTACAACAGCGAGTTTGAATTGATGGACAGCAATTATCCCGGCCAGACGGGGGTCTTTGAGAAGCAGGAGGACATGGCCTACCCCGGCTGGATGCCGGCGAGCAAGTACCAGACCATGACCCCTACCTGCGACGTCGGGCCGACACCCTGTACCGGGTTGGGAGGCGGCAGTGCACTGATTTGGGCGATGGAATATGATCCCACCGGCAAACCTAACATCCAGGCAGTCAAAGCCTATATCACCGATGACCTGTATTATCTGATCAGCGTGCGCCGGCGCGTCCTCGGGGATGATCTCAACGGCGGTTTTACCGGCGGCATCCCGGATGAGGGCGTACTGATCGAGCGGGTAGAGGAGGGAGCTGACCAGTGGGTGACGGTGCAGGGCAAGGGCGGCGACCGCAATGACCTGTGGAACGACGGTGACATTTACACTAATGCAAGTGACGGCATCGTGGTTCACGTCGAAGCAAAAATCGACGATGACAATTACCTGATCCTCGTCACCTACGATCAGGATTCAGCCATCCAGCCGGATGTAATGCTCTATCCATGGACCTCGCCGCCCGGCGACACCTGGGAAACTACCGACATCTGGATCGACAGCCCGGCCAACGGCTATAACACCTACCGCTACGGCACCTGGAACGACCTGAGCGGCAACCTCGTCCCGGTGGGCAACGGTGATGAGCCGACCATCGGCCAGGTAAACCGGCTGTATGCCCGTGTGCGGAACAATGGCGGCGCACCGGCCTCCAATGTCGTCGTCCATTTTGAAATCACCGACCCGCCCGGGATGGGGATCAACGACGACACAAGTTGGGTTTCCCTGGGCACCCTGGATTCGGGCGACTTCCCCGGGCTGGCCAACATCGACCCCGACGAGTTCGTCGACGTATACCTGGACTGGACCCCCGATTTTGATATCCCGGATAACGTCGTCGAGGGCGGCAACTTCGCTTTCCACACCTGCCTGCGCGTGCGTCTCGACCCGGTGGCCGGCGAGACCGTCTTTGGCAACCAGGATGGCGACCAGGAGCAGGAGAACGTATTCAATTTCTCTGTCCCGGATGGCGCCGGAGCAGATGCGGTCGATACCATCATTCACCTGCACAATGACGATCTCTTCGACACCGCCTATTACTACCTGCATTACAAATCCAATCTACCCACCGATTGGTCGGTCAATATCAACCAGGGCGATCTGGGTGTGGCAGTCGGCCCGAACAGCATTGTGGATGTTCCGGTGCGCATCGTCTCGGGCGACCCTGCCACCTCGGACCCAGGTGACACCTTTGGCGTGGAGGTTTACGCCTCGGCGCTCAACCTGCTGACCAACGACCTCGACCCCAACGACCAGCACCCGGAGAACCAGATCCTGGGCGGGGTGCACCTCGAATCCCGAGTAGTGAAAGAAACCACACTGGACTGTGACTTCAAGGAAGACGCCAACGGCGGGATTGTGATCGTCTGCGATCTGGGCGGCGTGGATCCCTATTACGACCCGAATATCCCGCCCAAAATCATGGTGGAGCTGGTCGGGCGGGATCCCACCGGACGCCCGATCTACCTTCCCCAGAGCTTGCTGCTCCTGCCGGTGAGCCGCCAGGGCAGAGCAACTGGCACCCTCAAGCTGGGTAAATTTGCCGGCCAGGCGGTGGATGTATTTGCCCTGTTCACCGGGACGAATTTCCTCGGCGGCGCGACTACCGGCTTCTACCCGATCGGCGGTTATAAGTCTTACCTGCCCAACGTGGCGAAGTAAGCTCGATCCTCACAGGAGAATTTATACCGGCGGCGGGATTGATCCGCCGCCGGCCCGTTGCTGAAAAACGTGGGGAATGGACATAGGTACGTCCATTCCCCATTTCCTTGTGCTTTGCACGCCGCATCCTGACTGCATCCGCCTACCGGCAGGAGGGTGCTGCTCTTAGGGCAATCGCATCAAAACAGTATTTCTATAAAATAGTTGTCACCCACCCCTGAGCAGATTAGAGCCGAGAAGCTGCGGCGCCCTCGAGGGCGGATGCATCTTTCAAAAAACGCGCAGACGGGGCCGGGAGGAGTGGAAAGGCTAACGTATCTGGCAATTTAGATGCGATTGCCCTGGTACTGCTCTCTCCGGTATCATCCCAAAGACAAATTTAGTTTACAATTAAACGTGAAGCGGGTCGCGTGGACCGGTTGATACCGATCCACAGTCAACCCCGGTAATTCAAATCGTTTGTCCACCCCCGCCCAACCCTTTGTCAGCCTGAGAATGCGGAGAATGCCATGAAGAAAATATTGAACCAACCCAAAGACTTTGTCAATGAGATGCTGGAAGGGCTCCTGCTGGCTCACGCGGATCAGTTGAGTTTCGCCGGGGCGGACCGTCACTGTGTCGTGCGAGCCGACGCGCCGGTCGGAGGAAAGGTTGCCCTGGCTACCGGAGGGGGATCGGGGCACCTGCCTGTCTTCCTGGGGTATGTGGGCCAGGGTATGCTGGATGGCTGCGCGGTGGGCGATGTATTTGCCTCCCCCAGCGCCGAGCAGATGTTCGAGGTCACCCGGCGGATCAACGCCGGTAAAGGGGTGGTGTATATCTTTGGCAATTACACCGGGGATGTGATGAACTTTGAGATGGCGGCGGAGATGGCGGATATGGAAGACATTCCCGTGCGCACGGTGCTGGTCAAAGATGACGTGGCCTCCGCGCCTCCCGAAGAGGCCGGCCGCCGCCGGGGTGTGGTGGGGATGGTCTTTGCTTTCAAAGTGGCCGGGGCCAAAGCCGAACAGGGCGCCTCGCTGGACGAAGTCGTGCGGGTTACCCAAAAAGCCCTGGATAACATCCGCACCATGGGGGTGGCCTTAACCCCTTGCACCGTGCCCATGGCGGGCAAACCCACCTTCAGCATTGGCGAGGATGAGATGGAAATCGGCATGGGCATCCACGGCGAACCGGGGATCAAGCGCGAAAAACTGCAGCCCGCCGATCAGATCGCCGAACGCATGACCCTGGCGATCCTGGAGGACCTCCAACCCATTCCAGGCGACCGGCTGGCGGTAATGGTCAACAGCCTGGGCGCCACCCCGCAAGAAGAACTGTATATCCTCTACCGCAAAGTCCACCAACTGCTTACCCAGCGCGGGCTGCGCGTGCACCGCGTATACATCGGTGAATATGCCACTTCGATGGAGATGGCCGGCGCCTCGCTGACCTTCTTCCGCCTGGACGATGAATTGGCCCAACTGCTGGATGCCCCCGCGCACACACCGTTCTTCACCCAGACGGCCTAGAGGAGCTATCCCATGAGCCAGACTGCTATCCATAGCGACCAGATCCTCCAGGCCATCCGGCGGGTCAGCGCCGCCTTTCGCCGGCAAAGCGACTACCTCACCGGTTTAGATCAGGCATTGGGGGACGGCGACCTGGGTATCACGGTTGCTAAAATCGCCGACACACTGGACGAATATGCCGCGACCGACCCGGCCGGCGACCTGGGAAAATGGTTGATGGGCCTGGGCATGGCCGTCAACCGCTCGGCTTCTTCGACCATGGGCACCCTGCTGGCCACGGCGCTCCTGCGGGCCGGCAAAGAAGTCAAAGGACTGGACGCACTCACCCCCGCCCACCTGGCCGGGATGCTGACCGCCGCCGACCTGGGCATCCAGGAGCGCGGCAAAGCCCAACTCGGGGATAAGACGGTTATCGACGCCCTGCATCCTGCCGCCGAGGTATTTGCCGCCGAGATCCAGCGGGGCTCAGAATTGAGCCAGGCTGTGGAGCGCATGCTGGCCGCCGCCCGCCAGGGCCGCGACACAGTCACCCCATTGAAAAGTAAAGTTGGCCGCTCCAGCTGGGTGGGCGAAAGAACCATCGGGCTGGTGGACGGCGGCTGCGCGGCCATGGTCATCCTTTTGGAAGCCATAGCCAATACTCCATAACCGGTCGAAACCATACCACCCGGTTCTTCGTAGGCTATATTAAAGAAACCAACTCATTGTTGCGGAGGGCGGCACGACTGGTACCCTTCTGGCTGTTTCTTCCCAACCCACCTCAACGCCTGACCACCAGAAGCTGAGGCTCACCTGGGGCAGTTCGTGAAGGGGTTGACCCATTAAGTGTTGGCGGAAACCTACCCATCCAGATAAAAAAACTGCCGGGCCTTCCTTTGAGGATCAAAGGTTGGGCCCGGCAATGTTTCTACAGGCAAGCAGTGCTTGGATCGTGCCGAAAGGTCAAAGCACGTCCCGGCGGGTGACTTCCCAGGCGCCCAGCAGGGCGATGAGGACCGCGCCGGCGATACCCACCGCCAGGGCGTACCCCAGGGCAGCGCCCTGATTCTGCGGCAAGGCATTCACCGTCAGCGCCCAGGGGAAGTAGCGCGGGCCTTCTTCCGCATTGATCAAAATGATATTAGACACAGCCGCCGCCATGCCTACCCCGACGGCCACGGTGAAGCTGCGGAAGTGCAGCGAGATCCAGGTGTGGATCGAATGCATCAGCAGCGCAATCAGGAACATTTCACCCAGCACCTGGGCAATCCAGCCGAGCGGTGCGCTGGGGCCAAAACCGATCTCCGGCTTGAGCCAGCGCGCCAGGTACCCGATCGCCAGCGTCGCCGCCATCAAAAACACCTGGCCCAGCAAGAGCAGGATGGCCCCGGTGAACCACTTGGCGGCATAGGTTGCCCACCGCGGAATGGGCAGGGCGAAAAGGTGTTTCCAATGCTTCTCGCTGTGCTCCACCTGCGCCAGGAGCGCGGTCTCCAGGGTGATGAACAGGGGCAGCGCCAGGATCGCCCACAAACCGAAAATATTCTGGGCGGTTGGAATCCAGGCATCCCCCTCCCCGCCGTAGCCGCCCTTCACCCGCATCAGGATTAAGAACTGGAGGATACACACCACGGATGGGGTCACCAGGGTCATCCAAAAAGCCAGGGTGCGTTTGGTTTTCAGCAATTCGGCGCTCATCGCGCGCATCAGGTAGATCATGGCTGCACCTCATCGGTCAGGGATAGGAAGATTTCTTCCAGCGAAGGCTTTTCCAGGCTGAGATGCTCAACCGGCAGCCCGGCGCTGACCAGCAGCTGGTTGGCGCGCGCGGCTTCCACGCCCGAGGAAGCCGCGATGCGCAGCACCCCGTTGGAAGACGGCAGGATATGCCACCCGTGCGCGCTCAACAGGTCGCGGGCTTCTTCCAGGCGTGGGGAGCCAACCGACAGGTGCGGCTGGCGGCGTGTCTGGAGCTGGGCCAGCTCGCCCTGGAAAACCAGCTTGCCGCGCTGCAAAATGCCCAGGTGGCTGGCCACCTGTTCCACCTCGCCCAGCAAATGGCTGGACAAAAAGACGGTGATGCCGTGCTCTTTGGGCAGCGAGATGATCAATTCGCGGATTTCATGGATCCCGGCCGGGTCCAACCCGTTGGTGGGCTCATCCAGAATCAGCAGGATGGGTTCGGGCATCAGGGCGATGGCTAAGGCCAGGCGCTGGCGCATACCCAAAGAATAGGCGCGCACCAGTTTGCCGGCCGCCGCGCTCAAACCGGTCAGCGCCAGGGCACGCTCGACCGAGTTTGCCGGCAGGCCGCGCAGTCGGCGGGTGACTTCCAGGTTTTCGCGCCCGCTCAAATGCGGGTAGAGGTTGGCGGCTTCGACCAGTGCGCCCGTGCGCTGGAGCAGATCCAGGCGGTTCTCCACCAGGCTGCGCCCGAAAAGGCGCACCTCGCCGGCGGTAGGTTTGATCAGGCCGAGCAGCATGCGAATGGTGGTGGTTTTCCCCGCGCCGTTGGGTCCCAGAAACCCGTAGACGCTCCCCGCGGGTACCTGCAAATCGATTGAGTCAACGGCGGTCTCCTTGCCAAAGCAGCGCGTCAGGCTGTTGGTTTGGATGAGTAAATCGGAGGTGGTTAACATTGTAGACTCCTCAAGGTAATAATCCACCAAGTTAACACCGCCGGTGTAAATTTTGTGACATGTTTTTCATTTTACCGGATAGTGAAGGCAGGGGGTTCTGGCCATCTGCGCTTTTCGCTAATATCGGTGATTAACCGGCCGGCTCTCAACCGAAACCAAAACATTCCCTGGACACACGGGGTCCAGAGAATGCTCTGGTGGTTATTTATGAGAGGTCAAGCCAGTTGCCCGGGCAAGTGAGCCCGGAAATTCTCGCCACAGGAAGGTGGGACTACGGTCTACCGCCCCACAATCGGCAGGAAGGACGCGTAAAGAATATCGATGGTGTAAGGTCCTTCTGCCTCGTCGGTGCTCAGCAGCCCGGGATTGCTTGAAATCCACACGGATGCTTTGCCGGCTTTGGCGGTCAGCGCAGCCGGGATGGTCACTTTGAGACGGGTGCCATCCGGGCTCACGTAAAAGGGCGCGAGATCAAACTCGCCCACATTGGGGAAAGACCAGTGCAGGTTCACGCCCGGCACGCCGTCAAAGCCCGAGCCAGTGATGGTCAATTCGAAATCGCCGCTGCCCACCCTGACCAGGTTGGGAGCGCAGGGATTTTCGATGGGGATGGTTGGGACGGTTCTGGCGGCCTGGCTGGTGGACCATTGTCCGCCCAGCAGGGCAAGCGCCAAAACGAAGGCAATCATACTAAAAATCAACTTCCATTTATGTTTGTTAGCTTCCATGCTATACCCCGATCCTTGATAGATTGTCCGATAAAATATCTACGGTCAAACTACAGAATTCTTTAGCGCAAAGACGGGGGGTTCACCTTAGGAAAACCTAACAAAAAATGTATCCGTTCAGTTGGGTAAGCGATCATAGTGACAAGTACAAAAGAGTTGTAAAAATTGGTAATGGTAAGCAGTTGTGAAACGGCAAGGCAGAAAGTAAACTAAAAGCATGAATTTGCCACCTGAATTGCCCATTACGCCTGAGGATTGGGAAAAGACGCCAGCCTCGGTACAAGCGGTGATCGTAATGCTTTGGCGAGACAACCAAACGCTGAAAACGCAGGTGGAAAAACTGCAAGAGCGGGTCAACAAGAACTCGCAAAACTCGTCCAAACCACCCTCGAGCGATCCACCGCAAACGCCAAGATATCCCAAGCCAGAGCCGAGCGGAGAGAAAAAAGGTGGCCGCAAAGGACATCACGGGCATGGGCGAAAGTTGAAAGGTCTGGAAGAAGTGAGCCGGATCGTGAAAAGCCTGCCGACGGAGTGCAAGGAGTGCGGCGCGTTGTTGTTGGGAGAAGATCAGAAGCCAGAACGCCATCAGGTGAGTGAACTGCCGAAAATCGTGCCTGAAATTGTGGAATACCAACGCCATACGCTGACATGCAGTGTGTGCGGCGCGCACAACCAGGCCGAATGGCCCAAAGAAATGCCCACCGGCAGTTTTGGAGAGCGCTTGCAGGGTTTGATCGGCTACTTGGGCGGGCGTTTCGGGGTCAGCCAGCGGGATATGGAAGAAATGCTGGAAACGATCTTTCAGCTTGAGATCGGTCTGGGGAGCATCCCTGCCCAACAACAGCACCTCAGCCAAGCGTTGAAGCAACCCGTTGAGGCCGCTCAGAAGTATGTTCAAATCCAAAAGGCCGTCAACCTGGATGAAACGGGTTGGCATGAGTTGGCCAAGCATGTCTGGTTGTGGGTCTGTACGACGCCGAGTGTGACCGTATTTCGGATCTTCCAGGGTCGTGGCGGAAGCGGGGCTGCGGAATTGTTGGGTGACCACTATGCTGGCACGGTGGGTTCGGATCGTTACAGCGCGTACAATTGGCTCGATCCGCTCAATCGCCAGGTGTGTTGGGCGCATCTCAAACGCGACTTTCAGGCTTGGGTGGAGCGCGGAGGAGAATCGGCAGTGATTGGACGCATGCTGTTGGCCCGTCTCAAGCAATTCTTTGGCTTGTGGCATCGTGTCCGTGACGGAACCCTCGCTCGGGTCGATTTCCAAGCACTGATGCGGCCGATCCGGGATGAGGTCGTCGGCCTGCTGGAAATCGGTACACTGTTGGACCACCGCGAAACCCGCCGCACCAGCCTGAATATTCTCAAGATCAAGCAGGCGCTGTGGACCTTTGTGGATCGCGAAGGGGTTGAACCCACTAACAATGCGGCCGAACGCGCTTTGCGTCGGGGTGTCATCTGGCGGCGGCGTAGCTATGGCACGCAAAGTGAAAATGGCAGCTTGTTTGTTGAACGCATTTTGACGGCCGTGATGACCTTGCGCCAGCAAAAACGGGACGTGTTGGATTACCTGGCGGCGGCTGGTAAAGCCGTTACCTTGGGAATTCCTGTTCCTTCGCTGTTGCCTGCTGATTAAAGGTTTATCGCGCCACATTTTTTATACCGACCAAAAAATATTATATTGTTGATCTTAATTGAGAGTTTATCCGCGTTATCCAACGCGGCACGTCGCATTGCCTACACCCGCGCCGCGAACAACCCCACCTAACCGGGCTTACCCTCACGATCTGGGATGATTCAACGACAGGATTAACCCTGAAGATCGCGCATTTCGCCCAGGCGGCGTTGAAGATCGGCCCGTTCGGCCGGCAGGTATTGCTGCATGCGGCGCAGCAGATCGGCACACGCCGCATGATATGGATAATGAGGCCGGTGCGAAGCCTCAGGGCTTTGCGGACCATTGGCGTCATTAGAATACATCAGCAGCATGTATTTCATCGGGTTGGCTCTTATGAAAAAATTATCAGCCATGTGTGACTTCTATACAAACGTCGAACCAACCAGCGCTAAAATGACAGCCTGTAGAAATTCCCATGCAATTCTAATAATCCGCCGGATAATGTCCTGTGAGGATTCACCTGGCCAACCGGTCAAAGCGGCGAACCGCATCGAAATTGCCAGATGCGGTTCCTGCCTTATCCATTCTCCTAACCTCCTCTCTGATGTAAAAAACCGCCGCGAAGAGGGGGAGAAAATATTTCTGCGAACCTTGCCGGTTGAAGTACAATTAATCATATTAATGGAAGGTGCCCATGCCTTATAAAGTCTTTTTCGTCGAAGATGAAATTGTGACGCGAGAAGGCATCCGTGAGAACGTCGAATGGTCGGCCAACGGGTTTGAATACTGCGGCGAGGCCAGTGACGGCGAAATGGCTCTGCCGCTGATCCAATCCCTGCGCCCGGATGTGCTCATTACCGATATCAAGATGCCCTTCATGGATGGCCTGCAGCTCTGCAAGATCATGCGTGAGCGCATGCCCTGGGTGAAAATCATCATCCTCAGCGGACATGACGAATTCGAATATGCGCAGAAGGCCATCGACCTGGGGGTCACGGAATACCTGTTGAAACCGGTCACCGTGCAAAATATCCACCAATCCCTGGGCAAGATTGCCGCCCGGCTGGATCAGGATCGCAAAGAGCAAAAAGCCCTCGACGAGCTCCAACTGCAGGTGGACGAAAACCGCGACGCGCTCAGGGAGAGACTGTTGTTCAAGCTGGTCGTGGGCGCCATTTCCCCCACAGATGCCATCGAACAGAGCCAACACCTGGGCCTGGATCTGGTCGCGCGGTGTTACCAGATCGTGATCTTGAAGGCGCAGCTCGAAGATCGCACCGAGCAATTCGATTACGACGAATATCAGCAGGTGCAAGAAATGTTCGGTACTCGTACCGCGGATCATGTCGATATTTTCGCGCTCAAAAAAGATTGGGAAGAGACTGTGCTGTTGATCAAGGGCAGCACCGCCGAAAGTCTGGACGAAGAAAAAGACACGCTGTTGGCTGACATCCAACGAGATATCCAAAGCACCCGGTATCACCTGACCATCGGGGTGGGCAACGTCAAAAAGCGCATGGCGGATATCTACCATTCATTTGTCGAGGCGTTGGTAACCATTCAAAATGCTTCCCAACCCCCCTCCGCCCGGCGCGAACCTGGCGGTGGAAAAGGCAGAGCTGCTGAAAATCGACAAGACTGCCGTGGTGAACTATCTGTGCAGCGGGGTGGGCGATAGATTTGGCGAATTTTTTGACGGCTATATCCGCCCTTTAGGGGATGCCCCGCTGCGTTCCTTCCTGATCAAAAACTATATCCTCGTGGATGTGATTATTGCCACGGCAAACTTGGTGAAAGAATGGGGCGGCGATATTGACAAAGTCATCCCCGAACTGGACTCGCTGGAAACCATCCTCACCAATATCAAGACCGTCGACGATCTTCGCGACCAGGTCGCAAAAATTTTGCTCAGCGCCCTGGCGTATCGCGACACCCAGGCGCAATCTCAACACTCTCGGTTGATCCGCATAGCCGAAACCTATCTGGATGAGCATTATATGGAAGCGGATTTGTCGCTCCACGCAGTGTCTGCCCTGGTCAACCTGAGCCCGGGGCATTTCAGCACGGTTTTTGCCCAGCAGACCGGGCAGACTTTCAAGGAATACCTGACCGGGTTACGCCTGCAAAAAGCCCGTGAACTGCTGCGCACCACCGACCTGAGATCCAGCGACATCTCCTATCAGGTGGGATACAACGATCCGCATTATTTCAGTTTTGTCTTCAAAAAAAACACGGGGTGTTCGCCAACCCGGTTCCGCGACCCAGACCCAGGCGGAATGGTCGTAATCTACAGGGTGGCGAATTTTCTTAGCGGTCACCTCAGGAGAGAAACGTGGTACCCAAAACTTCGACTTTAGGTTCCAAACACCTGCTGACCAGGATACGATCGGCGGTCAGCGCCACCAGCAGCTCTCCGCTCCGATACCTTGGCAGGTTATCCGACCTGATTGGCCGGGTTAACCTGTCAATTCGGGCGAAAATCCTGATATCGCTGAGCATCGTCGATCTTCATCATGGGCATCTCCAACGCCCTGCTGGTCGTTCAGGTATTAAATTACAGCCGCCAATACGACGCGATCATCAACAACATCACCAATGCCAACAGCATCAGCGGCAACATCAAACCGGATATCGACACGGAAATGTGGAAGATCGTCTCCGGTCTGGTGGATTTCAAGGACGGCCAGCAGTACGAGATCATCAATGGGGTCAACGACAAATTGCAGTTGATGATGGCCAACACCAACTCGCCGACGGCCAAGATCAAGCTGGAAGGTATTCACCGCACGATGGAGACCCTCACCCAATACGTGGACACCATGGGCATCCAGATCGCCAACAACAGCACCGCCGCCGCCAACGATGCGATGCTGGAGAATATCCGTTTTGCTTCATCCGTGGTGGAAGAAGTCGTCCAGGATTATGCCCTCTTCGAAGTCAACCGCACCGAAGGACAATACGAGGTCATGCGCGAAGGGTTGGTGCGCTGGGAAGGGCTCTCCATCCTGCTGATGCTGGCCGCCATCCTCTTTTCGGTGGTGACGGCCTGGAGCCTGTCCAGAACCATTTACCTGCCGATCAAGAAATTGCATGACGTGACGGCCACCATCACCAAAAATGATCTGCAAGCCCTGGTGACCAGCGACAACGTGGATGAA
This sequence comes from uncultured Chloroflexia bacterium, assembly GCA_963752685.1. Classification (GTDB taxonomy): domain Bacteria; phylum Chloroflexota; class Anaerolineae; order Anaerolineales; family Anaerolineaceae; genus Anaerolinea. The sequence goes on from CAVVZR010000006.1 coordinate 301,009, forward strand.
ATTACTGAACTGGGTTTGAGTTTCAACATCATGATCGGGAAAATCCGCGATCTGCTCGATTCGAAGATAAAAGAGCAGGAAAATCTAAAGAAAGCCGAAATGCGCGCGCTGCAGGCGCAGATCAATCCTCACTTTCTGTATAACACCCTGGACACGATCATCTGGATGGCCGAATCGAAGAAGAACAAACAGGTCATCGAGATTGTCAGCGCCCTCTCCAAATTCTTCCGCATCAGCCTGAGCAAAGGCAGGGATTGGATCACCATTGCCGAGGAAGTGGAACAAACCCGCAGTTACCTCACCATTCAAAAGATCCGCTACCGCGATTTGCTCGACTTCGATATCGATATGGACGAGCGGGTCACCGACAATACCATCTTGAAACTGATCCTCCAACCCCTGGTTGAAAATGCACTCTACCACGGCATCAAGAACAAAAGGCAGGGCGGCACGATCAACGTGCGCGCCAAAATGAAAAACGAAAATGAGGTTTTGCTTGAAGTCGAGGATAACGGGATCGGATTTACCGAGGAAAAATTGGCCCAGCTTCAGGCAGAGCTGGCGGATGATTTAGGAGACATCCGCATGGAAAGTGGCTTTGGCATCGGGAATGTCAACAAGCGCATCCGCCTCTATTACGGCAAGCAGTACGGCCTGACGGTAAAAAGCAAGTACAACACCGGCACCTGCGTCACCCTGGTCATCCCCGCGAAAAAAGATGATGGCAGCCAATATAATACCACCGACTGATCCCACGATTAGCCTGGGAACGATTCGAGGAGAACACCTGATGAGATTTTCCCGCGCATTTCATATTTTAACCATTTGTTTCCTGCTGCTCAGCTTTCAGGGCTGCATCCCACCCCGCCGCCGGCAGCCGTCCTCTCGGTGGATTCGCCTGAGGGGGCCAAGACCGAAAAGAAATATAAGGATTTAATCATCGGGTTTGCTCAGCTGGGGGCCGAAAGCGAATGGCGGGTGGCTAACACAAAATCGATCAAAGAAACAGCCGAGGCGCTGGGCGTTGAACTCAGATTTTCGGATGCGCAGCAAAGCCAGGAAAAACAAATCGAAGCCGTGCGTAAACTGATCATCCAGAAAGTGGACGTCATTGGGCTGTCGCCCATCGTGGAAACCGGTTGGGATGAAGTTTTCAAGGAAGCCAAAGCCGCCGGCATCCCGATCATCCTCAGCGACCGCCGCGCGGACGTGCCGGATGACCTCTACGTCACCTTCCTGGGCTCCGATTTCCTGGAGGAAGGGCGCAACGCCGCCCGCGTGTTGGCTAACCTGGTGCATGGAGACGCCAAAATCGTCGAGCTGGTCGGCACAATTGGCTCAGCCCCGGCCAACGACCGCTTTACCGGCTTTCGCGAAGTCCTCAAAAATTATCCGGGAATGAAAGTGATCGATTCCAAATCCGGCGATTTTACCCGCGCGCGCGGCAAGGAAGTGATGGACGCTTTCATGCGCAAATATGGTTCGACCATCACCGCGGTCTATGCCCACAATGACGATATGGCCCTGGGCGCCATCCAGGCGATTGAAGATTATGGCCTCAAACCGGGTGTGGATATCAAGATCGTCTCGATTGACGCCAGTCACGGTGCCTTTGAAGCCATGATCGCCGGGAAATTGAACGCGACGATCGAGTGCAATCCATTGCTCGGGCCGCAGTTCTTCGACCTGGCGCTCAAAGTGGTCAATGGCGAGCCGGTTCCCAAGCGGGTGCCTTCCAAAGAAGGTATCTTCTATCCGGATGACGCGGCCCAAATCTTACCCACCCGCAAATACTGAGCAGGCCGCCCGGGCGCCAATCTCAAAGAAATTGAACCTTATTCTAATAAAATCCACCTTCGCCTTAGAAAGTGGATTTTTACTTTAATACTCGATGTAAAAATGAACTTCTACCCCAAGAGAATGCATGGATTCTCCCCCGGCAAAGTCGTATGCTTGGCTTAGTTGTTGGCCCAGGCATTTGTTCCCGGAAGATGCCGGACCTCCCCGTCGTTTTCACCCAATTAAAGGAGAATGCAGATGAAATTCACGAAGTTGGTTAGCGCCTTGTTGATTTTGGTATTTCTGCTTGCAGCTTGCGCCCCTGCAGCCACCCAGGCCCCTGCCGCGGATGTTCCGGCCGCCACGACCAAAAAAACCTACAAAGATATGACGCTTTGTTACCCGCAGCTCGGCGCCGAAAGTGACTGGCGCACGGCCAATACTGCTTCATTCAAAGAGACCGCCGAGAAATTGGGCGTCAAATTGATCTTCTCAGATGCCCAGCAGAAACAGGAAAATCAGATCTCCGCCATGCGCTCCTGCATTCAGCAGGGCGTCAGCGTCATCGCCCTGCCGCCTGTGGTTGAAACCGGTTGGGATGCTGTCCTCCAGGAAGCCAAGGATGCCAACATCCCGGTGATCGTCGTTGACCGCTCCGTCTCGGCAGACCCCTCGATGTATGCCGCCCACATCGGCTCCGACATGGAAATCGAAGGCAAGCGCTCCGCCGCGGAATTCAATAAACTGCTGCCCAATGGCGGCAATATCCTCGAGCTCTCCGGCACCACCGGTTCCGGCGCTGCCGTCGGCCGCGCCAAGGGTTTCCGCGAAGCACTCAACCCCAACATCAAGATCCTCGACTCCCAGACCGGCAACTTCACCCGTGCTGAAGGCAAGCCCGTGATGGAAGCCTTCTTGAAGAAATACGCCGGCCAGATCCAGGGCGTCTTCTTCCACAATGACGACATGGCCATCGGCGCGGTTGAAGCCATCAAAGCGGCTGGCATCAAACCCGGCGACCTCAAGATGGTCTCCATCGACGGCACCCGCGGCGGCTTCCAGCTCATGATCGATGGCTGGCTGCAGGCGGATGTCGAATGCAACCCGCTGCTCGGCCCGCAGGTGATGGACCTGGCCCTCAAACTGATGAATGGCGAAACCATCGTCAAAGAAGCCCTCACCGATGAGAGCGTCTACTACCCCGACAAGGCCGCCGAACTGCTGCCTTCCCGCCAGTACTAATTCGAGCGCCTCAGGTTATGCATGAGTTTTCGGGAACCTCGTGATATGGCTTAGGTAAGCGTTATATAATAAGAAGCGGCGTTGCTTGACGCCGCTTCTCTTACAAAATCCCGGCATGAGGGCCAGACCCAATGACAACTGAACATGATTTCATCTTAACCATGAAGACCATTTCTAAGAATTTCCGGGCGTCAATGCCCTGGAAAATGTGGATTTTTCTTTGAAGCGAGGTGAGATCCATGCCCTGATCGGCGAAAATGGCGCCGGGAAATCGACCCTGATCAAGGTGCTGACCGGGGTTGAGCATCCCGATCACGGCTCGATCGAATTTGACGGGAGCGTCGTGGAGGTACAATCTCCGCAGCACGCCCAGGAGATTGGCATCTCCACGGTGTATCAAGAAGTCAACCTGTGCACCAATATCTCCGTCGCAGAAAATATCATGCTGGGGCATGAGCCTCACCGTTTTGGCAGCATTAACTGGAAACAGCTGAACGCCCAGGCCAGCATGGCCCTGCAGAGATTGTCCGTCGACATCGATGTGACCCAACCCCTGGGAAATTACTCGGTTGCCATCCAGCAGATGGTGGCGATCGCGCGCTCTCTTGAAATCACCTCGGCAAAAATCCTGATCCTGGACGAACCTACCTCCAGCCTGGATGTCAACGAAGCCAACCGCCTGTTCGAATGTGATGCAAAAATTAAAAAGCGAGGGGATCGGGATTATCTTTATCACCCATTTCCTCGATCAGGTCTACCAGATCTCCGACCGCATCACCGTGCTGCGCAATGGCCGCTTGGTGGGCACCTATGATACGCCACGCATTGCCCCGCATCGAGTTGATCGCCAAGATGCTGGGGCGCAGCCTCACCGATCTGGACGCGGTGTCCAAAGCCAAATCGACCGTCGAGCAAAAACAAGAGCACAGAACGCATGGCTCGAAGCCCAAGGGCTGGGCCGCGACGGCCTGCTTGAGCCGTTCGATATGGAGCTGCACGCCAACGAAGTGGTTGGGATTGCCGGCCTGCTGGGCTCCGGGCGCACCGAGATGGCCAACCTGATTTTTGGCATCGACACGCCCGATACAGGCACCCTGATCTTAACGGAACAGCAGGTCAAGCATTTCTCGCCGCTGGAATCCTTGAAGAACGGCATCGCGCTTTGCCCTGAAGACCGCAAAGCCGAGGGAGTTGTCGGGGATTTATCCATCCGCGAAAATATCATCCTGGCGCTGCAGGCCCGCTATGGCTGGTTTAAATTCCTGGGCATGCAGAAGCAGATACGAAATCGCTGACAAATATATCCAGCTGTTGGGGATCAGCACGCCTTCCCCCGACCAGTTGGTCAAGAATTTGAGCGGCGGCAACCAGCAAAAGGTGATCCTGGCGCGCTGGCTGGCCACCAATCCGATGGTCTTGATCCTGGATGAGCCCACCCGCGGGATCGACGTGGGCGCGAAAGCCGAAATTCAAAAACTGGTGCTGGATCTGGCCGAAGAAGGCAAGTCCTGCGTGTTCATCTCGTCCGAACTGGAAGAAGTGCTGCGCACCAGCCACCGCATCATCGTCCTGCGCGACCACAAAAAGGCGGCCGAATATCCCGGCGACGTGGATGATCAGACCATTATGCAAACCATGGCAGGCAATCTATGAAAACGACACCTATCATTGTTCAAACGCATTTCGTGAAAGCCGTCTATTCTGGCCGGTGGTCGCCCTGGTGCTGATCCTCATCGCTCGATGCCATCTTCGCTCCTGGTTTCTTCAAAATCGGGATCCTCGACGGGCATCTTATATGGGAATCTGATCGACGTGCTGAACAACGCCGCGCCATTGATGCTGGTGGCGATCGGCATGACCATGGTGATTGCCACCGGCGGGGTCGACCTATCGGTCGGCGCGGTGATCGCCATTTCGGCCGCGATGGGCGCGGTGCTGATCAACCCCGCCCTGGGCAATAAACTGATCAGCAACGACATCCTCACCAAAGATGCCACCAACACGCCCCTGTGGCTGATCATTCTGGCCGACCTGGCGGCCGGCACGCTGTGCGGTCTGTGGAACGGGCTGCTGGTGTCGCGCGGGAAAATCCAGCCGATGGTGGCCACCCTGATCTTGATGGTGGCCGGCCGCGGAATTGCCCAGCTGATCACCAACGGCCAGATCATGACCATCTACTACACGCCCTATTTCTAGTTTGGCAATGGGTTTATCCTGGGGCTGCCCGTCTCGATTTATATCGTGGCGGTAGTGTTCATCTTGCGCCTGGGTGCTGGTGCGAAAAACCTCCATCGGGCTGTTCATCGAGGCGGTGGGCATCAATGCCAAGTCCGCGTATTACAGCGGGATCAGCGAAAAAAATATCAAATTGTTCGTCTACACCTTCTGCGGATTTTGCGCCGCCATTGCCGGGCTGATCCTCAGTTCCTACGTGCATCAGCGCGGACGGCAATAACAACGGCCTCAACTATGAACTGGACGCCATCCTGGCAGTGGTCATCGGGCGGCACGCTTGATGACCGGCGGGCGTTTCTCCTTGTTCGCCAGCGTGATCGGCGCGCTGATCATTTGGACCTTTACTATCACCATGTACACCTTCGGCGTGCCCGCCAATGCCCTGCTGGCCGGCAGAGCCGTGCTTGTTCTGGTCGTCATCCTGCTCTACTCCGATTATGCCCGCCGTTTCTTGAATAGAATTCTCGATCGGAAGGGGACCCGTCATGGCGCAACGAATTAAGCATTTCCTGCTGAATTACGGTCCTTTGCTGACCACGATCACTATCTTTATCCTGGTCTATTTTGGCGGCAGCCGCCTGTACCCGGCGATGCAAAAACCGCAGGTGTTCTTTAATCTGTTCATCAACACCGCCAGCCTGCTGATCGTATCGATTGGCATGACCTTTGTGATCATCACCAAAGGCATCGATCTTTCGGTGGCCGGTATGATCGCCCTGACCTCCGCCGCCTCGGCCGCTCTGTTGGCTAATGGCGCCAGCCCGGCCGTGGTCATGCCCTTGATGCTGGTGATGGGGATGGCGTTATGGCCTGGTGATCGGGCTGTCATCATCCATTTCCTCAAAGTCGAGCCTTTCATCGTGACCTTGATGGGCCTGTTCTTCGCCCGCGGCATGGCATATATCATCACCCTCGCAGCGCTGAGCATCGATAACCCCGTCTATCGCGTGCTGGCCTTGACCAAAGTGCCCATCCCTTTATTTGAGAAAGTGTACGTCTATATCCCTTCTCTGATCGGTCCGATCCTGTTGATCGTGGTCTTTTACCTCTCGTTTCTTCACCCGCTTTGGCCGCACGGTCTATGCCATCGGCAACAACGAACAATCCGCCAGGTTGATGGGGCTGGCCGTCGGGCGCACAAAAATCACCGTGTATGCCTTCAGCGGCTTTTGTTCCGCGCTGGCCGGGATCGTATGGAGCATTTCCTTGCTCTCGGGTTATGGGCGGATACGCCCCCGGGATGGAGCTGGACGCGATTGCCTCAGTTGTGATCGGCGGGACGCTGCTGACCGGCGGGGTGGGCAATGTGATCGGCACCCTGTTCGGGGTATTGATCAACGGCACGATCATCTCCATCCTGCAGTTCAACGGCACGTTGAGTTCCTGGTGGACGCGCATCGGCGTAGGCCTGCTGACCCTGATCTTTATCGGCATCCAAAGCCTGTTCTACATGCGCAAGAAACACTCCTGAGAGCGGTTTAGCTTTCGCTCCGGCGCTACCCCAAAAAGAAACCCTGGCGACACTGCCAGAGTTTCTTTTTGATGCAGCCACAGCCATTCGTAAGGTTACCCGGCCTCCTGCCAGCGGTGAGGGTTGGACTTACCATCCACGTAAGTGTTCATAAAAGCAAATTCGATCGAGAACACAAACAAAATATATTCGTCCTGGGGAGCATAAGAGGAGGCGCGCACCGCCTGTTCGCGCAGCAGCGGGTCGGTGGTCAACTTTCCCTGGCCGCGCACATAAAATTCTCCCTGCCCTCCGCTCGAATCCTCCACCGCGCAGTGCAGGCTGTAGCGCGGGTCGCGGGCCAGATCCTTGCCTTTGGGCGAGGTGGGTTCCATAAAGAGGAATAACTCCTCGCCAAGAATAGGTGTCACCGGGTGCACCCGAGGGCCGCCATCGGCCCGCAGCGTGCCAAGATAGGCCACCCCGCTGCCAAAGCGCATTCGTCCAAATTGGGCCAGTTCCGGGGCCAGTTGAGCAAATTCTTTCCAGCTTGCCATGTTGTATTCCTTATTTGCTAAGGGAAGGGTTGATCCGTCTTCAGCCAGCCACCCGTAAATCGCGCCCTTGTTACCGCCAGATGAATCAAGAAATATATTACAAATATTATCCATGTTTTGCGCACAAATCAAGGGCGACCGAATGAAATCAAAATGGATCAGGCGAAAATTGCCCCTGCGGCTTGCAAATTTTGAAAAGGCAAATTATGTGGCCTAAAACCACCGGACTGGGGAAAGATGGCAAACCAACCGCGCGCCGGGATGCGGCGCGCGGGGCTGATATTGACCCAATATGAACTGCAGACCGGATTAACGAAAGTGAGTTTATCCTTTTAGACCGGTGGTGGCGATGCCTTGCACCAGATAGCGCTGGAAGAAAAGGAAAATGAAAAATGGCGGGATGGCAGAGATGAGGGCCATACTCATGCTGATCTTGGGATCTCCGCCGGTGGCCCCACCGGCCCCCGACTGGCTGAACAAGCCAACTGCAAGGGTCCACATAGACTGTTTATTGGCGACCAGGTAGGGCCAGAGGAACTCGGCCCAAATGGCCATAAAGGTAAAAATGGTCATCGTGGCAAAGATAGCGCCGGAAAGGGGGAACACGATCCTCCAGAAGATCCCAATCTCACTCGCCCCATCCATGCGGGCTGCCTGGAACAATTCGTCGGGGAGCTGGTCGAAGAAACCGCGGAACAGCAAGATCGAAAACGCCCAGGCTGCATGCGGCAAGATCATGGCCCAATACGTGTTCATGATATTGACCCCCGGCAACTTAATGGAGGTAAAGGGGATGGTGGGAAGTGGAAAATTCTGCATCATCAAGAACAAAGGCAGGAACAATAAGATTGCCGGGAGCATCATCGTCGCCAGGAAGAAAAGCTCCAGCCAATAGGCAACTTTGCGGGGCCACAGGCGAGACAAGGCGTAGCCGGTCATCGCACTGACGGTCAACTGGAGGAGGATCACGCCGCCTGCATAAACCATGCTGTTGAAGAACCAGCGCGGCACGGAACCTTTGGTGAAATCACCCCAAATTTCCTTTGGCCCAATAGCGGCGCGGAAACCGTCCAGCATATGGTTCAAGGAGTTGCGCACAGTCACCGAATAATTGCTGGTCAGAGCACTATCGGTGTTGATTTTTCCGACAACTTCGGCTGCCAGACTTCCCGGGGTTGGATCTCCATACCAGGGAGCAGCGCTGCCGGTCTGGCCGCGAAGCACATCCTGGTAGAATTTCCCGTTGAAGGTGGTAAAAATCGTATCCGCATCCTGGCGAGCACGGTCGGCCCCCATGTTGATCCATTGGGTGTTGTACTTGGTGAGGCTCCATTGGGGAACCTCAATCTCAGAAATCACTTTGCCATTGACGCTGGCGATGACATGCGTGGCTTCCAGCTGGCGTTCGAGGTAGAGTGGGCGGGTGGCAGCCACGGCAATTTCGCCTTTCACCGCTTCCTCCAACTGGGTTCCGGGCTTATCAAGGTTGGCTTTGACGAAAGAAGTCAGATCCAGGCTTATATAGGCGACTTTCGCCAGGCGAATATCCAGGCGAGGCGGAATTTCATACTGAGCAGCACGATCGGCGGAAGCCATGACAATGGTGTAATAAAACGGAATCAGCATCCCCACCAACCAGAGCGTCGCAAAAAAATAAACCAAAGCACGAGCGATGCGCGCGCCGCGATTGTTTTTAACATTAGAAATGATCGGCATGATCAACTCCTTCCGCGCTACTGCGCTTCGCCGCGCGAGAACCGCAACTGGATGGCAACCAGAATGAAAGTGACGATAAACAATAAGACTGACATACTGGCAGCATATCCCATCTGAATGCGTTCAAAAGCGTAATAGTAGATGTTCAAGGTCACAACGCGCGACGCATCCGCTGGGCCTCCCAGAGTCATGATGTAGATCTGGTCAAAGATCTGGAAAGCCGCGGTCAATGCGAGGATGAACTGCAGACCGATGATGGGCGCGATAGCGGGGAGGGTAATATAGCGGATTTTATCGAGGATTTTAGCCCCATCGATATCCGCCGCCTCGTACCACTCCTGAGGAATGCCTTGTAAAGCCGATAAATAGATAAAGATACCCAACCCGCCACCCAGGATGGCCGGGAGCATGAGACTGAACTTCACCTGAAAAGGAGAATTCAGCCAGCCTTGAGCAGGCAGACCGATTCTTAAAAAGATGGTATTGAGTAATCCCCAATCAGGGTTATAAATCCATTTCCAGATGACTGCCGTAGCAACCGTAGGTATGACGGATGGCAAGAGATACATAACGCGGTAAAACGTTTTAAGGCGTCTAATCTCATCTAATAATATGGCCTGGACGAGTGGGACCCAGAAACCGAGCACCAAACTCCACAGAAACAAGATAATGTTATTACTCCACACCTTTGCATTTAATGGGTCTCTAAAAGCATGCAGGTAATTTTCCAACCCCACGAAAACTCCGGGCGGATTTGCGACTTTATAATCAAACAAACTCATATAAATTGCCTGGAGCATGGGGTAATACTTGAGCAGAATGAAAGCAACGAACGCTGGCAATGTAAACCAGAAAGCCATCATAATCCGCTTGGTTTGAACGCCAGACATTTTTTTGCGCGGTGGGGTTTGTGCCTGGGTTGTTGCCATTGTCCTAACTCCTTAAAACCAGGGAAAGAGCGCCTGATAGATCAGGCGCTCTTTCCTTTGATAAATTAATTATCCAGCGGAACTCGCGAGGACAGTGCCATCAACCTCAGACACCATTTTCTTGGCTGCATCGACCAAAGCGGCCGCGCAGTTAGTGTTGGCATCCGTCAATACTTCCTGAACAGGGGCTGCGAAATAAGGCTCGAGCTTATCTTTGAAGATGTACTCAGTATGCGCAATCGCAGAGGTATCGGCGGCGGCCTGAAGCCATTCCACCGGGATATCTTGAATCTCGTTTTGTTTCAGGTCGGTCTTGTAAACAGGGAGCCAGGGGGCCGGCGGAACGCCAACTTCATTCTGGGTGGCCCAGAGGAACTTCCAGGTTTCGGGGGCGGTGCGCCAGACGGAATAGGTCCAGGCAGCATCTTGCCGGGCCGAATCAGAGGAAGCATTGATAGTCCAATAGCCACCACCGATCTGGGCAGATTTATCACCATTGGGGCCAGCGGGCAGCGTGGTAACTCCGATCTGGTCGAGGGTGAGGCCCTGGCTGATGAAACCACTTCCGGAGCTGTGCCCGGCCATCCACATGGCCGTGCGACCGGCGATGAAGTCTTTGGTGTTTAAATCGTAATCCTGGAGGACGTTTTCCTGGGTGATGTTATATTTGAACTTCAGGTCCTGATAGAATTGCAGGGCGGTCACACCGGGTTCGTCAGTAAAGCTCAGCTCGATGTTCCCATCGGCAAGACGTTTGGTAACTTCACCGCCAGCCTGCCAGACAAAATTCTCCCAATACCAGGAAGCCCAGGCCATTCCGAGCAAGCCAAAGCCATACTGGTTCTTGCTGGCATCGGTTAATTTCTCACCAAACGAGACCAATTCGTCCCAATTGGTGGGGGCCGCATCGAGGCCAACGGCGGCAAACAAGTCCTTGCGCCACCACAGGCACATCCCGTAAAAGTCGCTGGGGATGCCATAATAATGTCCATCGATTAATGCATCGTACCACAATGCATCCACCACATCCTCTTTGAGCGCCCAGGTGTTGACATAGTCATCCATTTGGAGCAAAAAGCCCTGATCCCAATATGGATTCATCGAAGGCGGGTAGGTGTAGAACAAATCGGGGGCATTGCCGGCGGCGTGGGCTGAAATGAAGGCTTTACGGATCTCAGTACCGGAGGTCAGGGGTTGGTATTCCACTTCGACTTCAGGATGATCAGCGGCAAATTTTTCGTGCATCTTTTGCCATTGTTTATCATTTGGTGTGCCGGCCTGATCGGGGCCGACGTTATCATCCCACATCAAAATCTTGGTAACAGACATGGCAGGTTCGGCAGTAGGATCCGGCACCTTGGTGGCCTCAACCGCTACAGCCGTGGGCTCTGCGGTCGGCACTTCTACGGTATCCTGTGGGGCGATCGTCGCTATAGCTGCCGGGGCACAAGCAGCCAACAACGAGCCTCCTGCGACAAATGCCGCCGAAGATAGAAAATCTCTACGGCTTAACTTTTTCATCGTGCTCTTCTCCTTATGAAATTGTAGCAGATTAGAGGGAGTTGCCCAACGACCGGGCAAAGTGCATCCCAGGAAGGGAAATAACAGTACATAGATGGTAGAATATTTGAAAGGCAAAAAGGGGGCGGTTCTTTTCGAATCGTCTCATATATTTCTCAAAAAACTCTCAAACTGGCCGATGATGGATCAAACTTTTATACCTGAGCTGCGAAAAGCGTTGAATAATATGTACGATCTAAATTATTTGCGGGGCAGCCCGTTAAATAAATGGTTTGGTTTGGACAACCCCTTTGATTCGCCCCTGCGCTTACAACAAATTTTGGAAGACGCAATCGGAGAATTAAAACTTAGGATAAAAAAATCTCCGTCCACGCACGCGCGGGAAATTTATGAGCTGCTTTCTCTGCGCTACTTACAGCAATTTAGCCAAAAGGAAGTCGCCGATCAGTTATCCATTAGTGTGAGCCATATGAACCGCATCCAGCAGAAAGCGCTCGAAGACCTGGCCGCGTATTTATGGATTAAAGTATACCCTCCAAGAAAAAAAACCTGCTGGTGATGCGCTGGATGAATCTGCTATCCCAGCTCGCCCAAAATAGCGCGGTTACCAGTGCATCGGCCTACAACGCAGCCGATATGGCCTGGATCGCGGTTCCATCGAAAGATAAATCGGCGGTGCTGGAACAGCACCTGCAGGAAGCGCTCGAACTCCTTCGCCCCGTTTTGGTCAAATATCCACTCGAATTGGATTTTTCCAGCCTAGCGGGCCAGACCCTGGTAGGTAGGACAGAAGTGCTGGTTTACCCCGAGGCTTTGCGCCAGATTTTTCTGATGCTGCTGACCAGCACAGCCCAAATCACATCTGCGGGCGCAATACATTTTAAGCTTTATGAGAAGAAGACTGGGATTGCCTTGCAGCTGGTAGGGGAGAGCCAGGTTTATGATTTGGCGGCTTTGTCGGACGATCTCAACGCCAATCTGGAAATTGTCCACAGCCTGGTGAAGCTTTCCGGGGGCAGTCTTGAGCTTAGCTTTGGGGTCAACGCGTTTCAAGCATCTTTAAGCCTGCCAATCCGCGCATCGGTGCCCATTCTGATCATCGATGACAACCAGGATACACTCGAACTGCTGGAACGATATACTCTGGACACGCCTTACCGGGTAATCACCACACAAGACCCGCAGACGGCAATCATCCTGGCTGACCAGAACCGTGGCCAAGTTATTTTTGTGGATGTGATGATGCCGCACCTGGATGGATGGGAACTGCTGCAAAGGCTGCGCAATCACCCCAGTACGGCAGGTGTGCCGATTGTTATTTGTTCAATTGTGCGCCAGGAAGAATTGGCCGACCTCGCTGGGTGCGAGCGCATACCTGCGGAAGCCAGTGGGCCAGGAAGATTTTCTCGGACTACTCGATCAAATTTGCGGGGAAATGGGGTTCTTCCAAGCGTTCTTGACGATTGGGCTACAAAGGTGCGCTTTCAGGTTTTATCCTCAACGAAATGCACATGGGGTGTCAAAACTTTACTGACAGCCTGGATAAATTCAGTAAACTCGCTGGCGGACAATCCACTCTTACGGTTCACCATTAAGACATTCGCGGTGACATTTTGGTAACTTACATCTTGGGAAGATACGATCATCGTGGGGATCGGAGCGGATGGTTTCATCTGCACTTTTTTCCCTGAGGACATACCAGCCATCTTTCTCGGGCATAACCAGATCGAGGAGAACCAGATCCGGTTGGCGAGAGCGCATTACCTCCAGGGCCTCCTCGGCCGTCGGCGCGCGCCACACGCGATAATTGGCCGGGGCGGCAAGCAAAATTCGCATGATCATTTGTAGAACATTTTCTTCATCATCCACGACCAAAATCGAACAAACAGGCGGTTCAACTTTTTGGATGGCGGCCAGGAGGTCATCGATATTTATGGGTTTGTTGATGAAGTCGACCACCCCAAAATTACGACCCATGTCGTCCTGACCGGGCACCCAACAGGTTATCACCGGTGTTTCGTAAGGGAGTTCTGAAAATGGATTGGCGAGTTGTAAAGCCTCCACCGGCGAAAGCACTTTGGGGGTGTTGATGATCACCGCTTGAGCGGGAACCACAGAAATTTTTTCAAGGGCGTCTTCCACTCGGGTAAAACTGATCACCTCAACATCTTCAGGATAACGTGATAAAATCCGCTTGAGGGTGTTCCCTGCTTCTACCAGTACATAATAGGGCAGGGGTTTGGCTACATTAGGTCGGAATGGGCGGTTGCGCGCCTCGCGCACCGAATATTCGCCCACCCAGCGGTTGGCCGCGCTAGAAAAGCCCACCTCGATGTCGCTTTGGGTGGGTAATGGCAGGCAAAAGGAGATGGTGGTTCCCTGCCCCTCTTCACTCTCCAACCAGATGTTGCCATCATGCATTTCAATAAACTTCTTGCTGATGGTCAAACCTAAGCCGCTGCCGCCGTGCTCGCGCCGGATCGAAGAATTGACTTGCTGAAAGGGCTCAAACAGGCTTGCTTGATTTTCTTTGGAGATCCCAGGGCCTGTGTCGGCGACATGACAAACAATCTCATTGGGGGTTTGTTCAACGGTGACGGTAACCCCGCCTTGTTGGGTAAAGCGGCCAGAATTGCTCAACAGATTGATCAATATTTGGCGAATGCGGATCGGATCGCACATAATCGGCTCCAGATCGGGTGGAACTACCAAACGTAAATATAATTCTTTGGACACAAATAAGGGGCGAATTACCTCGACGGCTGTATCCACGATCTGGTTGAAGGAGGTTTTCTCCTTTGAGAGCGACATACGATCCGTTTCGATCTGGCTGAGATCGAGAACATCATCCACGAGGCGAGAAAGATGTTGGGCGTTACGCTGGATTGTGGTGATATCCGCCAGCAAAGGCGCGGGCAAACGTCTGCCGTAGGTGCGGTCTGAGCGGGTGATCAACTCGGAATAGCCAATAATCATGTTGAGGGGGGCGCGCAGCTCGTGGCTGACGTTAGCGACGAATTGGACTTTCGCCATGCGTGCTTCGTCCGCAAGGAGTTGAAGAATTTTAAGGCGTTCCGTGAGACGAGCCAATTCTTGGTTGGCTTTCATCAGATCATCCTTTACTTCAAATAGATCCACCTGTTTTTTGCGGGCCTCTACCAGGTGATCGACGGCCTCGCGATAATAAAAACAGGCCCAATGGGTCGCGCTGTTGAATGTATCGAAGGAGGCCCACCCCAGACTGACCAGGAAGAAGCTGATCAGAAGGGTGCCAATGCTTTGAGCTGAGCGAAAGGGAACCAGGTGGTAATTGGCTGAAAGCAATTAATGCTGCCAAAATCATCAATTCCATCAAAATCCCCGCCTTCCAACCAATGAGCAGCAATGCGATAAAGGACAGGGGGAAGTAAAAGTAGTAAAACACAGAATTGGGAAAGAATATAACAGCAATCGTTACAAGGATGAACAAGCCAGCCAACCAGAGGATCAGCGCAACGAGGGGGCGATAGGGTGACCAAGCCAGGACCGTGATGGACAGTAAAATCATCAGTAAGGGCAACGAGAGATATTGTGCGATGCGTTCGCTAATTTCAGACATTCCAGCGAACATCCACACCACACAGAAAACAATGCCCAGGAAGAAGACCAGTTTACGCAAAGTACTCACGACTAAATCCTGGGAGATATCAGAAATATCCTGGCCTTGCTGTTTTAAAGAGACGATATGATTTATACATGCTGATATCCAATCTACGGGGTATTTCACTACTTTCATTATAAATGCATGTTCTACCAATGGAATTTTATTAATTCAAGCCAGTGTATAAGTCATGTAATAACCGCCCTGGCCCAGCGCAGGTCGCGCGCCAGATCCTTGCCGTTGGGCGAGGTAGGCTCAATAAATACAAAGAGTTGCTCGTTAAGCATCGGGGGACACCGGATACACACCCGGACCTTCGTCGCCGCACAGCATGACCAGACAGGTCACCCCGTTGTCAAAACGCATTTGCATAATGGGGCTGTTTCGTAAATTCGATCCAACTACCCATGATGTTTTCTATTTTTTGGGTAAGGAATTTCAATTACGGGACGGGGTAAAAGTAATTGGTAATGGACGAGTTCATTAATTGACCTCGAAAATGCCAAAAGCGATGCAATCGAAAACCTAAATAAATGGCTCTGTTATGAGTTAAATATCCATCAATAGTGTAATCAACCATATAGGTATATGCGATAATCTGCTGTGAGATATAGAGCTCTAGCAAGCCTTTTCTCAAAGTAAGCCATATGAACCAACTCAGATAGTTAAGATACTGGTAGATACAACAAGAAAACGACACATACAGCGCTTCAGGTGGCTATGGTAAGAATATACGTGCTGGAAAAAAAAGATACAGAGTTTGTGACCTTGTTTTTGCGCAAACAGAGCCGGTTTCTATTAGTTAGTGCAAACAGACGACATTTCTACTCGGTTTAACGGTTCATTTAGCGTATATTGGTTCGACAGAGAGTATGGTCAGGAAACTGCATTTGACTTATTTTACCGAGGATACACCTGATGAACATCGACATTGACTTTACTCCCGAGCTAACCAACACGCACTTTGCTCCATTGGCTGCACTTTCAGCACTTTACCAACAACAAAAACGGCTTGATTATCTTCGCCAGGTCAGATTCCCATGCGAAATCGCTATTTTGAGCCTGCCAGCAAGCTGATTCAGGTTCTTTTGAGCATAATGACCGGTTGCAAAACCCTCTCAGAAGTTACTCCAACCCTCAAGCAAGAGAAAACCCTGGCTGCCGTTTGGGGTTGGGAGCGCTTTGCCGACCAGTCCAGCCTCTCCCGAACCCTGGATGAGCTAACTCAAAAGAACATTGAGAGTTTGCGTGCAAGTATAGGCGGAATCAGCAAGAATGTCGGTCAGGTAGCAGGCAGAGACTGGCGCAAGTTCTTGTGGCTGGACTTCGATTTGTCCGGTTTACCCTGCGGTCCAACCGCTCAGGAGAGCCTGAAAGGCTATTTTGCGGATAAAAAAACGACTATGGACGCCAATTAGCCCGGGTTATTGCCATTGAGGAACGCGAAACGGTCTAGTCGGAGGTGTTTACAGGCAACTATCACACATTGCGTTGCTTCAAACCTGCTGTGGAAGCAGCCGAAACTGCTTTAGAGTTATCTCCAGAGCAGCGAAAACGCACGGTTTGGCGCATGGATGGCGGTTCTGGAGCAGATGATGAGTTGCGCTGGCTGCTGGAAAGAGGATATCAGGTGATGGCGAAGGGTTTGTCCAATCGTAGAGCGGAGGCTCTGGCAGCCAAAGTCAAGCGCTGGGATGGCTATCAGGAAAATTCTTGGCTGGGAGAGGTCGAACCACGGGTAGATTACGGTCGTCCGGTCCGGGTATTTGTGAAACGGCGACTGAAGGAGGAGAAATATTTGCACAGTTATTACGTCTCCACACTCACTTTACCCTCGAAAAGCTCCTTTTTGGAGTTGTATGATGCCCGTGGCGGGGCAGAAGTGGAGCAATTTCGCAATGACAAGAGCGGTTTGAGCCTGGAGGCGCGGCGAAAACGCAATTTTCTGGGACAGAAGGGCTACATTTTGCTAACCGACCTGGCGCACAACCTGTTGGCTGATTTTTACCATCATGCGTTGGTCGGGACTCGTTTTGAGGATTTTGGGCCGAAGCGCATCGTACGCGATCTGCTCGCTATTCCCGGAAGATTGGCGTTTGAAGAGGGGCGACTCGCTAGAGTCGAATTGCTAAGTCAAAACCAATTTGCCAAAGACCTGGCTATTTGTCTGTTAAGGTACGGTTCAGGCGGCTAAAACCGATTAGAAACCGCCTGTGTTTGCACTAAAAAGTAGAAATGCCTTCTGTTTGCGCAAAAATAAGGTGTGTGTTCCCGATGGGATTTGTTTGATTTGTATGTTTTGTGTACGGGCAAATGCTTTGTAACTGGAATGCTCATCTGTACAGAGGATGGAGTTAGGCAAGCCGACCATCAAAGATCGTTCAATATCGGTCTGTTTTGGGCGGCTTTTACCAGTAGCTTCCGATAGAATGTTTCCTGTGCGGTCTAAACTGCAAATAACGCAGACCTGTTCATCGGAAATCCACGTTTTCAGCCGACCCACCGCGATTGCGTGGCGTTCGCCCTATTTTCAACCAATCAATCCCTCGCTTGCCTTTAACTGACTCCAAGAAGTAGGTTTCGTCTGCTTCAACAACCCCATCAACTTTGTCAGTTTTCAGGATTTTCGAGATGGCGAACAGAATTTTGTGCCGCCAAAAGAAAGCTGTGCGAGCTGATATATCTACTTCGTCCTCACAACGGCGCAGAGAGAATCCACGAACCATACACCACGGAACTTTAATCTATTCGCCCACGTCTTTTTTTGTGGAATGGAGTACAGAGTTAGTAGTTTCCCAAAAGTCTTGTGACAATCCTTGCATAAAAACCGTTGCCGACCATTATGATTGCCATTTTTGACGATTGCCGCCGAACACACAGTGAGGGCATTTCTTGTCATGGGAAAAACGCTTTTCGGTTAAATTGATCGCGGCTGAAATCGTCAATAAATTCGCCCTGAATGAGCGAATGACTGAGAAGTGAAAAAATTTCTCGCCTCTCAGCTTCGGTTAGAAGATCTAATTGCTCCCAAACTGTGGAAATATTGTTCATATCGCTTCCCTAATCTACGTTACCGCGTCCAAGTCAGCCTAAATCCAATAAAAATTACTAACTTATAACTATTTTACCATAATTTACAAATTTAATCAATACTTTCCTTCATTTGAGCCTTCTTTTTTTGCCAAGGCGATTGCCAAGGGAAATGTTGATCCGTCATAAGCCCGCTACCCGCAAATCGCATCCTTGTTACCGCCGGGTGAAACAAGTAAAATACGACAAAGACTATCCATATTTTACCTTGGCATCAGGGGCGGCGGATGAAATCAAAGCTGGACCTGGCGAAATTCAACCCCCGGCGGCTGGCCCATTTTGAAAAGGAAAATTACGTGGCCTATTACCGCCGGCGCTGGCTGCGTCTGCTGGTGGTATCCATCTCGATGGTCAAAGAAGCCTACCAGCTCAGCCTGCCTCAAGCGCTGTACGGCGCCTACCTGGTGGCGCGCGCCGAAATGGCGGCTGCCCCTTTCCCCGACAATGACATCCCCACGGCAGAGGCTTATATGCGCCGCTTTTTCGAGCTGATTAAACGAATATACGCTCTCCAGATCGACGTCGACCAAACTGCTCAGCGGGAAGTGAACTGGTGGGTGGTGCACCGCAGGCTGTTCGCCCAGGAAGAACACCAGGAGTTAATTGAGGCCCTGGCCAAAGCCATGTCCGTCTTCTTTCACCAACCCGAGGAAAACTTGCTCGAGGCCGCCCGGCTGCGCGCGCTGGGCATGTATTATTCGGACCGCTGGGTGCGCAGCGACATGCCCGCCCAAAGCGAGCTGCTGATACTCGAAGAAAACGCCTTATGCGCAGGATACAGCTCGCTGCGCGATGCGCTGCTGACTGGGGGGAGGTGAAGCCTGGCCAGGCTTAACCTCCAGATGGATAGCCAAAAATGGTTGCGTCTCTGTACCGGCAGCATTTGCCATCTCTGTTTGATCCGTGTCGGTGAGTTTGAGCCCCATTTTATGAGGGCTGCTGTGCCGTAAAGTGCGGGAGACACTTGCCAGGCGAAAAACATTCAAGGAGATCACAACATGCCAGATAGACAATACTGGGTCGGTGTTGTTTCCCTCGCCCATGTACAACTGGGGGTCAACGGCGGTTTCGTCCAGCTAAACCACGGGAAAAAGGCTCCCCTGCAAAAACTTCATGCCGCCGATGCCTTTGTGTATTATTCCCCGCGCACCAGCTACCCCTCTGGCGAACCCCTTCAGCGCTTCACCGCCATTGGGATCGTGCAGACCGGCGAGGTTTACCAGGCAGAGATGGGCGACGCCTTCCACCCCTATCGTATTGACGTGCAGTTCCTGCCTGCCCATGAAGCCCCTATCCAGCCGTTAATTGACCAGCTCAGTTTTATCAAAGACAAGTCCCGCTGGAGCTCGGTATTCCGTTTTGGCCATCTCAAGGTGCCTGCCCAGGACTTTAAGCTCATTGCCGAGGCGATGGGCTGCGATATTGAGCGTGATTTTCCCGAATGAACTCTCAACCATTATGGGGATCCATTGCCAATCACTGCTGATCGATTATTCTTCCACCTGAAATCCGTTTGGTTTGCACTTTTGCAATATATTCCAGGAGATTGGTTTTTGTCATTCCGGTCTATAATCAATTTGGGTGGAATGTAAAGTAACAATATTATCTGGCGCCATAAGGAATAATCCAACCAGCCAATTGGATCAACTCGTCTGGCTTGATCGTTGACCCTCACATAAATTCTGAATTTCTCCCACGCTCCGGATCGTATCATCTTCGCTTTTGATCGTCTATTAGTTTTCAAAAAACGGTTTCAAAAGGTAACGCTGGTAAGGGCTTTAAAAGATATCCTTAGGGGCAGCCTCTACGGGGTGATGAATGAACATATTTGATATTCGTACGGTATTGCTCAGCCAATTATTCACAGATGCTTTATATGTTACCGCTCTGTTCGTTTTGCGCCAACAACGCCGGAAACCCTACCCAGGGGTATGGTTTTTACTGGCGGATTTTATCCTCCAAATCACAGCCGCTCTTCTTCTGCTATCTGGCGACCGCCTTCCGGATGGGTTGTCGACCGCTTGGGTCAACCCACTGGTGATCGCCGGGACTCTGCTGGGGGGGGTTGGCCTATCGTTGATGGTCTACCACAGCTTTTCAAAGAATGCGGAATCCCTGGAGGATCATTATGCCAAAATCTTTCATTCCTCACCATTTGCGATCCTGATCTCTCGCTATGCAGATGGCCAGATCGTGGAAGTCAACCAGGCCTTCGCCATCACGACCGGTTTTGCATCTGAGGAGGTAATCGGAAAGTTTGTCAAGGATTTACCCATCCTGGTCAATGGGAGTGAACCAGTACACTCCCTGGTGGATATTCCCCGGCCAGGCGAAAAACAGGCAAAAAAAGTTCAATTCACGGCAAAATCCGGCAAGCAATTGACCTGCGAGCATTTTTCGGAAATCCCCGGGAACGCCAACGATCACCTCGTCCTGACCAGCATCACCGAAAGATTTGACCCGGCTCAAATTGAAGAAAAACTATACAAAAGTGAACGCTTATTAAAACTCTTCGTGGAATATGCCCCGGCCGCGATCGCTATGTTTGATCGCGAGATGAGATATATCTCTGAAAGCCGTCGTTTTCTGGCAGACTATCACCTGACCGACCAGGACGTAAACGGCCGTTCGCATTATGAGATTTTTCCGGAGATCCCCGAACGTTGGAAAGAGATCCACCGCCGCTGCCTGGCAGGAGCGGTTGAAAAGGCGGATGAAGATCCCTTTCCTCGCGCAGATGGCAGCCTGGATTGGATTCGCTGGGAAATTCATCCCTGGTACGAGAAGTCCGGGGAAATTGGGGGCATCCTGCTGTTCTCCGAAGTCATCACCGAACGGAAACTGGCTGAAGCCATATTAAAAGATGATCAAACTCGGTTCCACCTGGCTTTGGAGGCAGCCAAAGGCGGCGCGTGGGAGTGGAACCTGAAGACGAATGAAAATATCTGGTCCGAAGAGCTCTGGAGTGTGTATGGTATCGAGCCGCACAGCTGCGAACCATCCTACGAAGCCTGGCTGCAAACCATTCATCCGGAGGATCGCCAGAGAGCTGCCCAGGCGGTAATGATTGCCGCCAGAGATGCAACCGAACTAAACGCCGAATGGCGGGTGGTGGATGCGGATGGCAGCGAACGCTGGCTGATGTCTCGCGGCCTACCCCTCCTCAATTCTGCCGGCGAAGTAGAACGATACATTGGCACGGTCCTGGACATCACAGAGAAAAAACAGATTGAAGTAGAACTCAGAAAATCCGAAGATAAATTCTCAAAGACCTTCCACAACAGCCCGGCGCCGATGACCATTGCCCGTCAAACGGATGGAACATATCTGGCAGTCAATGAAAGCTTTCTGCGTCTCACGGATTGCCGCCGCGATGAAGTTATTGGACATACCGGCCTGGATTTGAACTTGATCGACGCCGAGGGCCGGGCA
Organism: uncultured Chloroflexia bacterium; assembly: GCA_963752685.1. Taxonomy (GTDB): domain Bacteria; phylum Chloroflexota; class Anaerolineae; order Anaerolineales; family Anaerolineaceae; genus Anaerolinea. Next base: position 322,600 of record CAVVZR010000006.1, read on the forward strand.
GCCATCCGTGAGCAATTACGCCGGCAAGGCACGATCCATAACATCGAGGTGCGGGCAAGAACCAAAACTGGGAAACGCCTGGACGTGCTGACATCCATTGAGAATATCGACCTGGCCGGAGAACCGTGTACGATCACCAGCATGTTGGATATCTCTGAGCGCAAAATAGCCGAAGAAAATTTACGCCTGAGCGAAGAGCGTTACCGCACCGTCGCTGATTATACGTATGCCTGGGAATATTGGCGCGCTCCGGATGGGAAAATATTGTACATGTCGCCTTCATGCGAACGCATCAGCGGCTACTCGGTCACCGACTTTATCCATGATCCTTCGCTGCTGGAAAGGATTGTGCATCCAGATGATCGGGTAATTTTTAGTGAACATGGGGCTTCGGTGGATCGAGAGATAAAGGATGAAGAAGTTCATACCATCGATTTTCGTATTATTCGATCCGATGGCGACATCCGCTGGATCGGCCACACCTGCCGGTCGATCCACCGCGCTGACGGCACCAATCTTGGAAGACGCGCCACGAATCGCGATATTACCGAACAGAAGAGCGCGGAAGATGAAATCAATACATTAAATGAAGAACTTGAAACGCGCGTCCGCGAGCGCACCATCGAACTGAGCGATTTATATAACAACGCTCCCTGTGGTTACCATTCCCTGGATGCTGAGGGTGTCTTCATCCGTATCAACGACACCGAATTGAATTGGCTGGGCTTTTCTCGAGAGGAAATCGAAGGGAAAATGAAGGCCTACGACTTGTTGACCCCTGAGAGCCGCCAGGTTTATGCCAAGAATTTTCCTGGCCTAAAAAAGCAAGGTTCGATCAAAGACCTGGAGTTGCACTTTACCCGCAAAGACGGCTCGATCATGCCGGCCCTCATCAGCGCAACTGCCATTCGGGATCAGGATGGTGAATTCCTAATCAGCCGCACCACGATGATCGATTTTTCCGATTTGAAAAAGGCTCAAGAAGCTCTGCGTCAATCGCACCAACAGATTGAAACCGTTAACAAAGAATTAGAGGCATTTGCCCATTCGGTATCTCACGATTTGCGCGCCCCGCTCCGCGGCATCGACGGCTGGAGCCTGGCGCTGCTTGAGGATTATCACGACAAGTTAGATGAACAGGGACGCACCTATCTGGAGCGCGTACGCTCCGAAACCACTCACATGGGGCAGTTAATCGAGGATCTACTGCGTCTTTCCCGCGTAACCCGCGCCGAGATGCATCTGGCGCCGGTGGATCTTGCGGAGATCGCCCAAAAGGTTGTCAGGCGTTTGACGGTCGCTCAACCGGGCCGCCAGGTAGAGGTGGTCATTCAACCCAATCTTTCCGTCTATGGCGATGCCGGTTTATTGGAAGTCTTAATGACCAACCTGCTGGACAATGCCTGGAAATTCACCAGCAAACTAGACCAGGCGCAGATCGATTTTGGCAAAGTAGATATGGGTAACGGGCCGGTCTTTTACGTTCGCGATAATGGAGTTGGCTTCGATATGCAATATGTTCACAAATTATTTGGCACATTCCAGCGACTTCATAAGGTATCCGATTTTCCCGGTACAGGAATCGGCCTGGCGACGGTCCAGCGCATCATCGACCGGCATGGTGGGCGGGTATGGGTTGAAGCCCAGGTGGATCAAGGAGCAATATTTTATTTTACGCTCGAGGAGATGAAATGAATCCGAAAATTATTTTGCTAGTCGAAGACAACCCCAGCGACATCGAATTGACCCAGCGCGCGCTCAAGAAGAGCCATATCGCCAATGAATTGGTAGTGGCTGTCGATGGCCAGGAGGCGCTGGATTACCTCTTTGGCGAAGGGGCTTATCTGGGCCGCGACATCAATCAGCTGCCTGCCCTGGTTCTTTTGGACATCAAATTGCCCAAAGTAGATGGCCTGGAAGTCTTGAAGGAAATCCGCTCCCATGCGCATACCCGGCGCCTGCCAGTGGTTATGCTTACCTCCTCATCAGAAGAATATGATATTGGCACCAGTTACGATTTAGGCGTCAACAGCTATATCCGCAAACCGGTTGATTTCACCCAATTTGCCCAGGCGATCACCCAGTTAGATTTGTACTGGTTGGTATTAAATGAAATTCCCCCCAGCGTAAGAGCCTGAAACCCTTATCCAATTGATCCCTAAAAACATTGGAGCAGGCATGCTGTCTGTCATGTCTGCTCCAACCTTTTATGTAAACAATGAAACCTCGGGCAGCGGCCCGCCCCGCGTGAGGTCAGTCAAATAACGGCAGCTTCGTATGGCTCACTTCCACGACCAAAATGCCAGGTCCCCATCCGCGATTCTCAGGGATTTGCCGGTTTCCACACTGGTGACAAATATGCCTGGAACGCCGCTCTCATCCAGGCCCGACAGCACCAGGTTATGGCTGTCTGGCGACCAGATGGTGCCTGAACGCTGATACTGGTCGAAATAGGGCAGGATTTGCTCGAAGGCATCCGTGGGTGAGAAGGAACCCACCGCCTTGGTCTGACCGCTCTCGACATCGTATACTTTGACGTCCAGAAAGAAAGCCTGCGCCTTTTGGGTCGATATCTGAGAGGTCTCGCCCTGTGGATCGGTCGCGAAAGTAAAATAGGCGATCTTGTGCCCGTCGGGAGACCAGAAAAAAGCCGCGACAAAGCCATCCACCACTTTCCTGGCGCTCTCCGGCTGAGCCGGCTCGAGCAAGATCAGGTGGTCTAAGAGACCGGTAAAGTCGCTCTCGAGCGGGGTGGTATACGCCAGATGGTCGCCCAAGGGCGACCAGGCGAAAGCAGATGGGCCGTTCAACGGCGCCAGGACGGTTTTCACACTGCCATCGCTGGCTAACAGGACCAATTCCTCCTGGCCGGTTTCGTTGAGCGCGGTCAGCACCAGTTCATCTCCACCTGGCGACCAGGCCGGGGCTTGAAAAGAACCGGGGTCCAGATCCAATTCGGTGCGTTTAACCGCACCGGTTACGTTCAGCAAAGCCAGGTGCGCATCAGGATTGATGGCTGCCGCTCCGCCGACGTGCACGATGATTGACTGATTATCCGGCGACCAATCCCAATAAAAGGGCTGCCCGGTGCCGATCACCTTGCTGTCACCCCCCGCGGCTGCAGACATGGTGAGCGACAGGCTCATATCATCCGCTGAATTGCTCAAGAAGGTAACGAACTGGCTGTTGGGTGACCAAAATAAGTAGAAGGGGAAAGAAGTCTGGCTGATATAAGACTCGACCAGGTCTTTGCCATCCGAGGAAGCCGTATATAAAACAGCCTGCGGCCCGGCCGACGACCGGCTGTTAAACCCTACAAAGGCTAATTTTTGCCCATTGGGCGCCCAGGTGGGATACTGGTAAATGCTGTTGATCGGGCCAGGGTCGAGCACCGCCTCGCCATCCAGAGTGATAGCAATGTCTTGCTTGCCCTCCCCATCAATGGTGTGGATGTTGCCATCCGTGCCCGCATAGGCAATCAGCCCCAGCGGCGCGCCGGATGCAGTGACGGGAGGCTCTTGGATGGTCCGCGTCAAATTGGAAGCCAATGAACACGAGAGGCTAACGGCCAGAACCAAAACCGCCGATGCCCACACCCACCCCTTGCTAACGTGACTTGAAATCGTCTGCCCAGGTTTGGATATCATCGCCATCCTTATCGCCGGACTGAACAAATCGGGAAATCATCCCAATTCAGATAAAAATTGTATCATATTCCTCTCCCCGACATGCAAGTAACGGCGGGCGCGGCAGGGTAAACGCATCTAAATTGCCAGATATGTTTTCATACCTTTTTCACTCCCCTCGGGCCGCTCTCCATGGGAAAAGCGCTGTGAAGAAGCGCAGAAGAAATTTTATGGGAGATGGCAGCACCCTGCGGCACCATATGTGCCGCAGGGTGCTGCCATCTCCCATAATTTTCAAAGTCCCCGCCCTTGAGGGCGGGGATTTAGGGGTGGGTGATAACCATTTGTATAGAAAATCTGTTTTGACGCGTTCACCCTGGCGGGCGCGGGGCGCAAATGCTTGCAATAAAAACAGCGGCTCCCATTCTCTGTGCGCCCCATTTTCTCACAGGCGGCTGGGAGACTTGATTTTATGGCCTACCCGATCAGGTTACTGAACGATCTGAATTCCGATCTTGCCGTGGGTATGGCGGGTTTCGATCAATTGGTGAGCCTGGCGCATCTCCTCCAGGGGAAAAACCATAGACACGGTTGGCTTGATTTTTCCGCTCTCCACCAGCCCGGTCACGGTCGTCAGGGTTTCAGCGATGGGCGGGTTGGTATAAACCATCGCCTGGCGTACCCCGTGGGATTGGGCGGTTTCCTCTGACGGAGATTGGACGGTGGCGATCAGGATGCCGCCCGGCTTGAGGGTGACCCACGAGCGATCCTGGGTCTCGCCGCCGATCGTATCCAGGACCACATCGACCCCCCGCACGCTGTCTTCGAAGTGAGTGGTTTCGTAATTAATCGCCTGGTCCACCGGCAGTTCAGAAAGGAAAGTGTAATTGACCGAGGCTGTGCCGATCACCTTGGCGCCACGAAGCTGTGCAAGTTGTACGGCGATGTGGCCCACCCCACCCGCGGCGCCATGGATCAGCACCGTCTGGCCGGGCTGCAAGTCGGCCAGGATGTACAATGCCTGCCAGGCGGTGAGGGTGGCGTGCGGCAGGGCAGCTGAATGCAAATGATCGAGGGATTGGGGCTTCGCGGCCACATCCGCGGCAGGCACGACAACATATTCTCCGTAGGAACCATCCCGGACCACCCCTGAGCGCGTGTACACAGCGTCGCCCGGAGAAAAACTACTCACTCCCTCGCCTACTTCTTCGACCACCCCGGAGACATCCGTTCCCAGGATCAACGGCAAGGTGTGGTTGAAGTAACCGGCCATATAACCGGCGCGCACCGCGCAGTCGAATGGGTTGACAGACGCGGCATGCACTCGGATCAGGACCTCATTGGCTTGCGGCATAGGGCGAGGGGCCTCTTCATGCATTAATACATCGACGCCACCGTAGGAATGTATACGAACGGCATTCATGGTTTTCACTTTCTATATTCAACTGTAAGATGGAATGGATAAGATTGCGGGGGTCTTGCCACCGCATATTAGATAAATATTACACGATTGGTCTTTTATTTACAATCACCTTCCTGACCTGCAACGGAACGGTAATAAGAGGGGGATCCGCCGGTCATAGGATTGGCGAACTCCGGCTGGTTATGCCCAGGGCGCTTGGATCATGAATCTGGATGCAATTGCCCCGTGGATATGCCTCGATGATCTCAGCCCAGGTTGTCTCTGCAGGATGAATTAAGATAAAATCAGTCACATATCATCAATTATTCTGCCATCCGGAAAAATCCGGTGGGAGCCATCGAAACGAGGGAAACATGCAGTATCGACAAATGGGTAAATCTGGCGTGCGCGTGTCGATTGTCGGCCTGGGCACCAACCGCTTCGGCTACGAAAACATGCCGCAAGATGAAGTCACCCGCGTCCTGGACGCGGCCGTGGACCTGGGGATTAATTTTTTGGACAGCGCCGATGTTTATACCGGCGGTCGATCCGAAGAAACCATCGGCGTCGCCTTAAAAGGGCGGCGCAATAAATTTCTAATTGCCACCAAATTCTTCAATAAGACCGGTGAAGGGCCTAATGATTGGGGCGCCTCTCGCCACCACCTGGTGGACGCCGTGGAGGCCAGTCTTCGCCGGCTGCAGACCGACCACATAGATCTGTATTACGTGCATAATTTTGACAACACCACGCCCATCCAAGAAATGCTGCGCGGTTTAGACGACGTGGTTCGCGCCGGAAAAGTGCGCTATATAGGCGCTTCCAATTTCCTCGGCTGGCAATTAGCCCATTCCAACCTGCTGGCCGATGTGCACGGCTGGTCTCCTTTTGTGGTCAGCCAAAACCATTACCACATGCTCGAACGCGGCGTCGAGAAAGAGATGCTCTCGTTCTGCCGCAGCCAATCAGTCGGGTTGATCCCCTATTTCCCCCTGGCGGGCGGCTTTCTCACCGGCAAATATAAGCAGGACCAGCCTGCCCCGGCGGGTTCGCGGGGCGAATCCAGCGGATACGTCAAACAATACATGACCCCCGCCAACTACGCCATTCTCGACCGCCTGACGGGTTGGGCGCAGGAACGCGGCCATACCCCTGGCGATCTGGCCCAGGCCTGGTTGTTCGGCCACCCCGAGGTCAGTTCAGTGATCACAGGGGCCACCCGCCTGGAACAGGTCCAGCAAAACGTGCAGGCAGCCGAATGGATGTTAAGCGCTGCGGAAATGGAAGAAGTCAACCAGATCCTGCAGAACAAATAAGTGCCAGGCTTTTCAGAAGGGAGAGTGCACCGACAAACGCACTCTCCCTTCTGATTCGTTCTTAAGCTATGCGAATGTTATTTCAAGTCCACGGTAACTTTCAAGGAACCTGGGCCGGCAGGACCTCAGAAGACGCCGCGCCCAGATCGATGATGGGCATGGTGTTGCCGTCACTGATAATCCACTTGCTGTTCTCGCGCAGTTCCTGGGCGATCAGCACCTGAATGTACTGCTCGGCCAGGGATCCCTTGCCCTCCAACTCTTTGAGAACCGCTCGCAGAGACTCCACCTGGGCTTGCGAGCTCAGCTTGATGCGCTGAGCATCTGCCTCAGCGAGTTTGGTAATCTGGTAGGCGTCTCCTTCGGCCTTCTTCTGCGCCGCATAAAATTGGCTGTCGGTTAATGTGCGCTGCTGGGATGCCTGGCTCGCCGCCGTTTCTTGAAGCTGGACGGCCACCATCTTGTCTTTAATCGCCGACACCACCTCGGCCGGAGGTGAGGCATTCTGGATCTGCACTAGGATGAATTCAACTCCATATTGGGCTTCTTTCTTCTGCAAGGAGGTGATCAATTCCTGGTTGAAATCCGCGCGGCTGTGCATCACATTGTCCATTTCCCGGGTATTGACCACATCCCGCAGGGTGCCCTGCACAAAGCCGGCCACAATCTGGTCGGGGTCAGTCACCTCAAGGGCATAGCGCACCGGGTCAACCACCCGGTAGGTGTAGAGCAGCGAAATATCCATGGTGACGTCATCGGCGGTCATCGCCGCCAGTTTATCGATCACCCCTGGCCGTTCGACGATGTTCAAGCCAATCACGGTATCCACGAAGGGTATCTGGATATGCCAACCCGGCTGGTCTATCCCGATGAAACTGCCCCCGCGCAGGTGTAAACCGCGCTCGTACGGCCGGATCTTGTAGATCGCAGCCCGCGCCAGCGAAAACATCCCGAAAAGAATAACCAATAGCACCAAGATCAAGGAACCATTTTTGGCAATTCTTGACAGGCAGCCGTTGGCTACCTTTTTCTTTCCATCCTCCCCCAGCGTATTCGCATCCGATTGCATATTTTCTGACATCGCTCCCCTCCTAGAAACCAGCATGTCGACCGGATAGCCATCGTTGGTTGTATATACAACAACTTCGTTTGTGAATATAGTAACAATTTCAATTGGCAATGTCAAACAGGCTGTCTACGGCCACCCGCGAACCTCTTTTCTATCTGGCCATTCGGGGATGCCAAAATTCGCATAAAAAAGGCTTGCACTTGCATTTTTGTAAGCGATTTCCCGATCCAATAATTGTAGAATCAAGGACATAAAGCAGATTTAGGTAATCATTTTCCTATTAATCGTCTTAATTCATTGCGAGGTTAAGCTGCCGCCTCAGGCGATTTCCTACCCGAAGGATGAGCAATATGATGAATTCAAGGAAAAAGCCGTGGAGTGTCTGCCCCAACCGATCAGGGCTGCAGGTCCTTTACCATGGGTCAAGCGGTTGCTCACAGGGCTGGGTAAATCAAATGCGATGGACATTGGCATTTGCTATCGAGGAATAAGTTAATGAACGTACTGTATGTCGAAGATAATCCGCAAGATGCGCAGCTGGCAAAAAGAGCCCTGTCCAGGGGCGCTCCACAGATAAACCTGCAAATATCCAGCAGTCTGGCCGCAGCACGAGCGCAATTAGCTGCCAAACCTGCCTATGATCTTATTTTATGCGACCTGGATCTGCCGGATGGCAACGGTCTGGAACTGCTCTCTGAGATCCGTGAGCAAGGTCTCCCCCTGGCAGTTGTCATTCTCACCGGGCGGGGAGACGAAGAAATCGCCGTCGCCGCCCTCAAAGCCGGCGCTGATGATTATCTGGCCAAGCGCGATGACTATCTTTCGCACCTGCCCCAGGTAATTGAAGATGCCCTGATCCGCTCCCAGGCAGAGTTCTCGCGAAAAGCAGGGAAACTTCGCGTTCTATATATTGAAAATAATCCGGCGGATATCGATTTCACCCGCCGCCACCTGGCAAAACATGCCCCTCATATCCACCTGGATATTGTGGATTGTCCTCAAACTGCCCTCAATAAATTGCCAGACAACCCACAGGATCCCTCACCTTACGACGTGCTGCTCATCGATTTCGCCTTCCCGGACATGAACGGCTTGAGCATCCTGAAAACGCTGCGTGAAGAACGGCGCCTCGATTTGCCCATCGTCTTTGTTACCGGGCAGGGTGATGAAGGCATTGCGGCGCATGTCATCCGTTTGGGCGCCAGCAATTATCTATCCAAACATCCCAATTATTTATATGAATTACCGGCTGCGCTGGAAAACGCATTTTTTCGCGCGCAGCTACTGCGCGAACAGGCTGCGCTGCGTGAAAGCGAAGCTCGCTATCGCATCATCGTCGAGAACTCCACCTTCGCGATCGCCGTGCATGTGGACAATCGCATAGTTTATATAAATAAAAGCGCCTGCGACATCGTGGGGGCTAACAACCCGGAGGAGCTTTACGGGCGAAATATCATCGAGTTTGTCCACCCGGATGAACGCGCGATGATACTGGAGTTAATCCAGAAGGGCCTCACCCAGGGACAAGAAATCCTTACAGAAGGGCCCCAGATCGTCGAAGAGCGCATCATCAAGTTGGATGGTTCGATCCTTTATGTGGAAGCATCCGCCATCCCGATCAATTATTACGGGAAACCGGGGTTATTGGTGATGATGAACAACATCACCGAACGCAAACGGGCGGAAGCCAGCATACAGGCAAGTGAAGCCAAGTTCCGTTCCTACATTGAGCATGCCCCGCTGGCATTCTTCATGGCCAACCAAAAGGGCTATTACGAAGAGTTCAACTTCGCCGCCCAAGAATTGCTGCACTATGACCTGGATTCTTTGAAGGAAATGACCGTCCTCGATGTGACCTCCGACGAAGATCGCGAGGCAGTGCTGCGGGATTTCACATCCGCAATCGAGCAAGGATATGTAGAAGGCGAATACCGGTTAAAGAGGCAGGGCGGCGAGCTGGTATGGACGGATGTACGGGCAGTTAAATTGAAAGACGATCGCGTGATTGCCTTCTGCCAGGATATCAGTGAGCGTAAGGCCTCAGAAGAATTATTGCGAAAAAGTGAGGAGCGTTACAAATCCCTTTTTCATCATATGCTGGGTGGTTATGCCTACTGCCAGATGATTTATGAGCATGGCCTGCCCCAGGATTTTGTCTATCTGGAAGTTAACGACGCCTTTACTACCCTGACCGGTTTGAACCATGTGGTTGGACAAAAGGTCACGGATGTGATCCCAGGCATCCGAACCACCAATCCGGAAATATTCGAGATATATGGACGAGTGGCACAGACTGGCCAGCCCGAAAAATTTGAGACATATCTCGGGCAGCTGGATTCCTGGTTGTCGGTTTCTGTTTACAGCACCGAAGCAGAAACATTTGTGGCCCTGTTTGAAAATATCAGTGAACGGAAATCCGCGGAGGAGACACTGCGCGAAAGCGAGCTGCGCTTCCGCACCCTGATCGATCGCGCCCCGGGTGCGATCAGCCTTTCACGGGATGGCTTATGTTTGTATAGTAACCAAAAATTTTTACAGACCTTCGGTTACCAAAACGAGGAAGAAACCCAAGGAATCCCGGTCTATGAATTTTTTGCCCCGGAATTTCAAGAGGCCAGCAAAGAGCGCGCCCGGCTCCGCGCCCTCAGCCTTCCGGTAGACACAGAATACGAATCGGTCGGGCTGCGAAAAGATGGTTCGCAATTTCCCATTCAAATTGTCGTCGACCAGGTGAAGCTGTCGGACGGCATGGCCAGCATGGCCTTCATCACCGACATCACCCAGCGCAAGCAGGCAGAGACGGCCTTAAAAGCCAGCGAAGAAAATTATCGCAGCCTGACCGAAAATTCAGAAAGCGCTATCGCCGTACTCGACCGGGATGGGCGAATCCTCTACGCCAACCCCAATGGCCTGCGCATCTGGAATGATCCGGATATTGTCGGTAAGACAATCTTCAATATTTATCCCCAGGAATATGCTGAGCGGTACAGCGCAGCCATAAAAAGGGTGATCAACTCCCGCCGCGAGATCGTGGATGATGTCGAAACCTTGATCAACGAGCGCCGGATGTGGTTCCGCATCAGCATGAGCCCCTTGAGAAACCCGGATGGGAGTGTCAATACCCTGGTGTTAAACGCATGGGATATCACCGAACGCAAACAAGCCGAAGAGGAACTTAAATTCAGAAATGTGCTCCTGTCTACCCAACAAGAAGCCTCTATCGAGGCCATCCTGGTTGTAGATGAAAATGCCAAAATCTTATCTTACAACCGTAAATTTATTGAAATGTTCAACATTCCAGACAAGCTCATCGAGGATCGCGCAGATCAGCCACTTTTACAATTTGTCACCCGGCAAATGGCCAATCCCACAACTTTCTATCAGCGCGTTGTGTACCTGTATGAACACCTGGAGGAAACCAGCGAGGATGAACTGACGCTGGTGGATGGCAGGATCATCGATCGCTACTCGGCGCCTATGTTTGGCGACGACCAGCATTATTTTGGCCGCGTCTGGTATTTCCGCGATATAACCGAGCGCAAGCTGGCAGAAGCTGAATTATGGAAACATCGCGACCATCTGGAAGACCTTGTCAGGGAACGCACTGCCAAGCTGGCCGAGAGTGAGGCAAGTTTACGCAAGTATGCCGAAGAGATCAGCGATCTCTATCACAATGCTCCCTGCGGATACCAATCTATCGATGAGAATGGGATGCTTTTAAGTATGAACGATACCCAGTTGAATTGGCTGGGGTACACGCGAGATGAAGTCGTCAGCAAAATGAACCTCGCTGATCTGTTAGCCCCTAACAGCCGGGCTCGTTTTGAAAAGAATTTCTCCGTATTCAAAAAGACAGGCAGGTTGAATGATGTAGAGCAGGAAATGATCCGCAAAGACGGCAGCCTCTTACCAGTGTTAATCAATGCCACTGCCCAATTCGATGATGCCGGCAATTTCATTATGAGCCGGGAAACCTTGCTCGATAACACCGAGCGCATCCAGGCCGAAAATGCTTTGCGCGCCAGCAAAGAGGCCGCCGAAAGCGCCAACCGCGCCAAGAGCAGCTTCCTGGCGAATATGAGCCACGAAATTCGCACGCCGATGAATGCAATCCTGGGGTTCACCCAACTGCTGCTGCGCGAACCAGGACTCGGCCCCGCTCAAAAACAACATCTCACCACGATTAACAAAAGTGGAGAACATCTCCTCGGGCTGATCAACGACATTCTGGAAATGTCCAAGATCGAGGCGGACCGCGTCATTCTCAACCCCACCACCTTCGACCTGTATACTACCATTCATGAGCTGGAATCGATGTTCAAACTGCGCATGGATGAAAAGATGCTTCGCTTCAAAATCGAGATCAGCCCCGATCTGCCTCAATATGTACACGCCGACGAGAAAAAATTGCGCCAAATTTGGATCAACCTGTTAAGCAACGCGGTAAAGTTCACCCATTCAGGCTGCGTTTGCTGGCGCATCCGCAGCTCAATGAAGGAAAACGGCCAAATTCTGCTCTATTCGGAAGTGGAAGACAGCGGGCCGGGAATTGCGTCTGATGAAATCGGATTGCTTTTCCAGGCGTTTGGGCAAACCACCATGGGCAGAAAAATCGGCGGCGGCACCGGGTCTGGGGCTGGCGATCAGTTCAAAATATGCCAGGATTATGGGCGGAGAGCTGACGGTTTCCAGTACCCAGGGAAAAGGCAGCACATTCAAGATCGAGCTCGAAATTGGCGTGGCGAAAAATAGTGCTGGTGCTGAACCAGGCCAACAGCAAGTATTTCGATTGAAAGATGGCCACGCCCAGATACGTGTTCTGGTAGTAGATGATCAGGCCGAGAATCGCCAGCTTGAAGCCGAGATTCTTCATGAAGCCGGGTTCATGATCCAGGAAGCCTCGAATGGGGCAGAAGCGCTCGCCATCGCCCAGGATTGGCAGCCTGACCTGATATTGATGGATATGCGTATGCCGGTGATGGATGGATACGAAGCCATCCGCCGAATCAAGTCGTCTGGGCAGGGTGATAAAATTCCCATCATCGCCGTTACAGCCAGCGCTTTTGCCGATGATGAGCAGGAAGTGCTGCGATCCGGAGCCGATGGTTATGTACGCAAACCCTTCAAAGAAGATGAATTATTCCAGGCAATTGGCAACAGCCTGAATCTCCAATTCGATCAGGATAATCAATTTCCGTTGAGTTCTGCCCTTTCATCCCCGTCCGTTCCCCTGGTCCCCATCAAATTGCCAGCCAACCTCTCCGACCAAACCATAGCGCAGCTTCGCCAGGCAGTTTTAACCGCTAATATCGGAAAGTTGTTAGGAATAATTGACCGAATTGCCCCAGAGCATCCGCTTTTCGCAAGTCAATTACGCCAGTTGGCCAACAATTATCAATACGATTCTCTGTTAGTTTTGCTCGACAGGAATAAGATGCTATGACTGAAGTACGTGAACAGGATGTCTGGTCGCACGATATCATGATCATCGATGATACACTGACCAATTTACATGTGCTCTCCGAAATGCTCGAACAGCACGGCTATTCCGCGCGTCCGGTGCCGAATGCCAAACTTGCCTTACAGGCAATTCAAATCCAGCCCCCGGATTTGATCCTCCTGGATATCACCATGCCGGAGATGAACGGGTTCGAAGTCTGCCAAACGCTCAAAGCGGATAAAAACCTGAAAGATATCCCGGTGATATTTATCAGCGCACTCACCGAAACGCTGGATAAAGTGAAAGCATTCGGGATTGGCGGAGCCGATTACATTTCCAAGCCTTTCCAGATAGACGAAGTCTATGCGCGCATCGAGACCCAATTAAAGGTACGCCGCCTGCAGGTGGAGCTGGAAAGAACCATCCAGAACCTCGAAGAAAGGGTGCAGCAACAGGTTAAAGAAATTTCAAACTCACAAATGGCCACGATTTTTGCGCTGGCGAAATTAGCCGAGTCACGAGATGACGAAACCGGGCAGCACCTCGACCGGGTTAGAAACTATTGCAAATTGCTGGCGGAAGGATTGAGAGATGAGTCGGAATACAGCCGCCAGATTTCCGAGCTTTTTGTCCAGAATATTTTTCATGCCAGCCCGCTCCACGACATTGGCAAGGTGGGCGTGCCAGACAGCATTTTACTGAAACCGGCCAAACTCACCAACGAAGAGTTCGATGTGATGAAACAGCACACCCTCATCGGCACGCGTACCTTGAGGGCCGTCTCGCACCAATATCCCCACAATGCAATCATCAATATGGGCATCGAAATTTCACGTAATCATCACGAACACTGGGACGGGCGCGGCTACCCGGATGGATTAAGCGGAAATGCGATCCCTCTTTCGGCGCGGATTATGGCGATCGCAGATGTATATGACGCGCTGAGGTCCAAGCGAGCCTATAAACCGGCCTTCGATCATCGCGAAGCCAGTGAAATCATTCTTGGCAGCAGTGGAACCCACCTTGACGCAGTGATTGTGAACGTCTTTCACCGGATGAGCGAAAAATTTATCCGGGTGTACGGCCAGATGAACGACCAAATGGATAAGGGCGTGAATCCCTGATCTGATGGGAGTCCTTTCCCGGCCAACCCCGCCGTTCAAAAAATCAACGTATTTCAGTGTTAAATACGTTGATTTTTATTGAATATACGAGATAATAAGACATAATCCACAAAATACCTGCTATATGGGATGCGAAGGAGAGGCTGCATGGCTGAAACACGGGATTGGAATGGGATGATAGAGATGTCGGCCCGCTTATTGGTGGAAAGAACGGGCGAGGATGTCGCCGCGTGGAACGATCGCATCCAAAAAATGAGCTTCCCCGATGAAAAGAACCTGCGCGATTGGTTGTCCCAGCAGGGAGTCAGCGGCTATGCCCAAACCCTGCTGGTGATGGAGCGCTTCGGCTACCCCAATTTTTTCCTGGCTTCAGCCGGCGAACTGATCGACGGCCAGTACGCGGACCGGCTGCAACTCCGTCCCATTTTCGATGCACTCATGGATGCCGTCGCGGGTCTCGACCAGGTGACCATCCAGGCGCGAAAAACCTACGTCTCCCTGGTTACGCCGCGCAGGACCTTCGCGCGCGTACAGGCAGCCAAAGAGCGGATCGATGTGGGTTTACGCCTGGAAGGCCAGGCGCCCACCGGCCGGCTGGGGCCTTCGAAGATCCATGAGACCATGCGCGTTCAGATCAGCCTGGCCACCCTCGCAGACCTGGATGGCGAAGCGCTCCACTGGCTGCAGCTGGCCTTCGATGAAAACATCTGATATTCAAAAGCTGGTTGAGGAACAGGATGAGCGATCCAAATAAGCGCTTTCATATTCGTACCGCCACCGCCGGTGACAACGTGCTGCTGGCCGAAGTCGGCGCCGAAACCTTCTTAGACACCTTTGGCCCAGATAACACCCCCGAGAATATGGCTGCCTACCTGGCCAAATCTTTCAGCCCGGCCAAACAGGCCGAAGAGCTGGCCGACCCGGCCACGAAATTCCTGCTGATCGAACAGGATGCAAGGATGGTTGGCTTCGCTCGCCTGCGCTTTGACCACGCCCCCAATGGGGTGAAGAGCGCCCATCCGATGGAAATTGTACGCCTGTACGCGCGTAAACCCTGGATTGGCCAGGGAGTTGGCGCACGCCTGATGCAAGCCTGCCTGGAAGAAGCCGAAAAAGCCGGCTGCGAGGTGGTCTGGTTGGATGTTTGGGAACATAACCCCCGGGCGATCGCCTTTTATCGCAAATGGGGGTTTGAAGAAGCGGGCACACAGGCTTTCAAATTGGGGGATGAGCTGCAAACCGACCTGGTGATGCTGCGCAAAGTGAAAGCGGACTCCGTAAAAGCATGATGGCTTATTCGAGCCATCCCACGCCGCGGGCCGACCCACCACAGGCGCCAAACCCCTGATCTGGCCCAGTCACCCGCTTCTCGCTGCGCTGGTCAACGCGTGATTTCCACGAAGCACAAAACCAGGGCATGCCCCGAGTGGGTATTAAGCGCATGAACCCGGATCGGAAGAAACTAAAGGCTCTCCACCTGCCCGGCAAAGGATTGTTGGGTTTGCTGGTAGGCTTTCAACCCTTGTTGTAACTTGCTGCTCGAAACCGCCGGATCATTCTCTGGATGCTGGATCGAGTAAAGCAGTTCTTCCTGATAAGAGACGACCCCATCTTTGTCCGCGTCTTTCTTATCATAGATCTTTGAGCTGTCGCTGGAAGATGCTGCTTTTTCACCACCCTCGGCCGGCCTGGCAGCTGGGGCAGGTTTACCCGCCGCGGGCATCGCCCTGGCCGGAGAAGACCCGGCCGCCGTATTCACATTTGCCGCGGCGCAGCTGCCGATCGCTTGAATTCCCATTTTGCCTCACAATTTAAGACAATTCAACCCGGGTTTCGGCCGAGCGTCTTCATTAATCGTCGACAGGCTATATGAAAACTTAAGTCGCTATCGGATAAATTTCTTAACGATAAATTTACTCATAATTCATGATGCCTTTATTCCCACCTCCCTTTCAATTACTCTAAGATTGATAAGGATTTTAGAATACTGGCCAGCGGCAATCCTGGCATTTTGATTCACCGCCCAGTCAAACGGCGGTGATCTGTTGATCGAACCCATTGGCAGTGATTTCACCGCCAAAAAGGAAACATGATGAAGACCTTGATTGTTGAAGATGAGTTTTCCAGCCGGTGGATTCTGCAAGATGTGCTCAATCAATACGGATCTTGCTTTGTGACGGTCAACGGCTTGGAAGGGGTAGCCGCCTTTCAAAGCGCGCGTAATTCCGGTGCGCCCTTTGATTTGATTTTAATGGATGTGATGATGGCCGAAATGAACGGGTTGGATGCGCTCAAAGAAATCCGCCGGATCGAAGAGACCGAGGGAATATCGGTGGGCGATGGCATCAAGGTCGTGATGATCACCGGGTTGAGCAATATGTCCACGGTGAGCCAATCCTACCAAATTTTTTGCGATGACTACCTGGTGAAACCAATCGACCAGGCCCGTTTGATTAACAGCCTCAAAACGCTCAATTTGATAAAGGCCTAGGCGTTATGTTGATTGCCGACAGGGTGATGGAAGCCCAAAAAGAACAGGTTCATACCCTGCTGGTTGTAGATGACGACCAGGCTTCGCATCTCCTGTTGGGGGCCATCTTGCGCAGAGAGGGGTTTCGGGTGATCTCGGCGCAGGGAGCTGCCGAAGCTCGCGAACTGGTGACCCACGTTCTGCCAGACTTGATCTTGATGGATATCGATATGCCCGGCGAAGACGGGTTGAGCGCCTGCAGAAATTTTAAAGAAAACTCTCGTACCGCCAACATCCCCGTGATCTTTATTTCCGCATTGGGGGATGAAATCACCAAATTGGATGGGTTTGAAGCCGGAGGGGTTGATTATGTTACCAAGCCCTTCTACCCCTTGGAAGTGCTGGCCCGAGTCCGCCTGCACATCCGCATGAGCCACGCCTACGATGCACTGGCGAATGCACATATCGCCCAGGTGCGCTCGCTTAATCAGAGCCAGCAGATGCTGCTGCCCACCCCCGAGAGCTTACCCAATGCGCATTTCGCCGGTTTTTACCAGGCCTGCCATCAAGCCGGCGGGGATTTCTACGACGTTTTGCAGGCCGGCGAAGGCATTTTTGACTATATGGTCGCGGATGTCAGCGGGCACAACCTGGGTACGGCCCTGCCCACCGCCGCCCTCAAAGCCCTGGTCCACCAAAACAGAGATATGCTTTATTCGCCCATCGAGAGTTTACGCCTGTTAAACACCAACCTGCGACCGGTCCTGGCCGAAGGGCAGTATGTATCTTTGCTCTACGCGCGGTTAAACCGCCTCCAGGGAAAAGTCACCTTGATTAATGCAGGCCATCCTCCCGGCGTGCTCTTCTCCCGCCAGGGAAGCGCTCAACAACTGCAGCAAAGCGGCGATCCGTTAGGGGTGTTCGAGGTCACCACGCCCCACGTTCTGGACATTCGGGTGAACCCAGGAGATCGCTTATTTTTATATACCGACGGATTAATTGAACAGGATATGAATGGCAGCATTTCACGCCGCCAGGGACTGGCGAATCTATTGGCGGCCTGTGAACAAACCCGCGGTTTGCTCATTCAGGAGGCCGTATCCACCATCCTGCGATTGGTCTTGCCGAACCAGAATAATTTGCGAGACGATGTTGTCTTGCTGGCAATTGACATCTGATGAAGACGATGGCCGCTCAGCATTCCCAAATATCCTGGTCGCATCCTGCCAGCCTGGTGCAGGTGGACGTGGTTTGCAGTCAGGCGCTGGACTTTTTGGACGCGCATTCGGTCCCCTGCGAAGACCGCTTCGCCGTCGATCTGCTGCTCCACGAAGCGCTGACCAACGCTGTAGTCCATGGCTGCGCGATGGACCCAAAATTATCGGTGGATGGCTGGTTGCAACTAACCCGCAGCGAAGTGGTAATCGAAGTAAACGATCCGGGGCGGGGTTTTCCGTGGGAAGATGCCCAGTCGGATATCCCGGAGGAACCGGTTGAGTCGGGCCGTGGAATGGCTATCTACCGACTGTATGC
Organism: uncultured Chloroflexia bacterium; assembly: GCA_963752685.1. Lineage (GTDB taxonomy): Bacteria > Chloroflexota > Anaerolineae > Anaerolineales > Anaerolineaceae > Anaerolinea. Next base: position 340,580 of record CAVVZR010000006.1, read on the forward strand.
AACATCTTACCAATTCAATTCGAAGGGAAACCGGGTGACGTTGCGCCGGACCCTCAAGAAAGAGAGGATTAATGCCTGAATTCAAAATAACACAAAAGGATCATAACGCCGGTTTCGTGGTGGGTGAGAATCTCGTGGCTTCCATCGTTCCCGAAGTGCGCCAGGAGATAAAACGCCTGATCAATGAAGGCGTCACCACACTGGTGGTCGATGTCGCCCAGGTCGGCCTGGTAGATTCCACCGGAATTGGCTGCCTGGTTGCGGCGCATAATTCGCTGATCCAAATTGGCGGCTGCTTGGAGGTGGTGAATGCCTCCAGCGATGTGTTGGAGTTATTTACCTCCATGCGCCTCGACCGCCATTTCAGCATCAAGGGGGCAGCGAATGGCGCCAATTGACGACGATTTGGAGGAGCTGAACCTATACCTGGCGGAGTGCCGCGAGCACCTGAGCACGATTGAGCCGGACCTGCTGTCCATCGAACAATCCGGCGCGCAGATAGACGAAAACCTGGTCAACCGGGTCTTTCGCGCGGCGCATTCGATCAAGGGTGGGGCCGGTTTCTTTGGCCTGCACAAGATCCAGGAGTTGGGTCACAAGGCTGAAAATATCCTGGACATGATTCGCTCGCGCGAGATCATCCCCAGCCCAGAAGTGATCAACATCCTGCTCTTTGCTTTCGACCAGCTGCGCTCGATGATCAACAATCCACACGAATCCAACCAGGCGGATACATTCGAGGCGGTAACGGCCCTGTCTGAACTGGTGGCTTCCTATCTGCCGTCAAGCCAGAAGACCAGCCTGACTCAAAAGGTCGAACTGATGCCGCTATCCGGCGGGTCGGCCATCAGCGTAGCCCAGTTTGACCTGGCCCGGGCTGAAAAACGCGACGAATATGTCTACCTGGTCGAAGTGGATTTGCTCCACGATGTGCAGCGCCGGGGTAAAACGCCTTGGGAAGTCTATCAAGAATACGCTTCGGGCGGCACCATCCTGGAGTGCGATTTGAATTTTGCGGCGGTCGGCACGCTGGATGACGAAGCATGCAACCGCATCCCCTTTGAAATTCTCTTCTCATCGATCATTGACCCGTCTTTTATTGGGATGCTCTTTGAAGGCCTGCCCAAAGAACAGATCCGCCTGATCAGCAGCCCGAAAAATCCGCAACCCATGCTGCGCAAGGATAGCCCGGCAGAACCTGCGCCGGTAGAAGCTGCCCCCGTGAAGCAGGCTGAGCCTCAAGCCGCATCCGCCAAACGTCCTTCACCCGCTGTATCCTCCGCGCCCGTGGTGGGGAGTGAAACCACCGACAACTCGGTGGATGAAACCTTGCGGGTGAATGTGAAACTGCTGGAAAACTTGATGAACCTGGCAGGCGAATTGGTACTCAGCCGCAACCAGATGCAAGAAGCTATCCGCCGCGGCAATCGCCACGATATGCTGGCCAGCGGACAGCGGGTTAGCCTGGTGACCTCCGAGCTGCAAGAGACGATCATGCTCACCCGCATGCAGCCGGTTGGCAATATCTTTAATAAATTTCCCCGCGTGGTGCGCGACCTGGCTCGAGAGCTGAAAAAGGAAGTCCAGTTAGAGCTGTTGGGCAAAGACGTTGAGCTGGATAAAACCATCATCGAAGGCCTGAGCGAACCTCTGACCCACATGGTGCGCAACGCGCTGGACCACGGCATCGAGTCCCGTGAAGCGCGGATCAGTTCGGGGAAAAATCCGAGCGGAAAACTGGTGATCAGCGCCTACCACGCCGCCGGCCAGGTGATCGTCGAAGTGAGCGACGACGGCCAGGGCATCGATCCCGAAAAAATCGCCGCTTCGGCGGTCAAACATGGGCAGATCAGCGCCGAACAGGCGCGCTTGATGTCAGACAAAGAAAAACGAGCGCTGATTTTCCTTCCCGGTCTATCCACCGCCGAGAAAGTCAGCGACATCTCCGGCCGAGGGGTGGGCATGGATGTGGTCAAGACCAACCTGGACCGCCTGGGTGGCAAGATCGACATCGATTCTGAGCCGGGTCAGGGCACCACCTTCCGGATTAACCTGCCCCTGACCCTGGCAATCATTCCCAGCCTGTTGGTATCGGTGGCGCAGGAACGCTTTGCCATCCCGCAGATCAATATCAGCGAACTGGTGCACATCCCGGCCGCACAGGTCAAAAACCGCATCGAAGTCGTGGGGGATGCCGAAGTGCTCTTCTTGCGCGGCAAGCTGATCCCCATTCTGCGCCTGGCTGATCTACTGGATATTCAAGAGGAATACCAGGATCCGGATACGGGAGAGGTAGCTGCCAACCGCCGCCGGCGCACCAGCGACCGGCGCTCAAAACACAGCGAAACCGAGGAGAATCGTGGCGCCGGGGAGAGCTCTTCCGCGCAGGATGTGGAACAGGCCCAAAATGAGAACCGCCGCCGCCAAAACGACCGCCGCTACCACGCCTCCAGCGATATTCAAATTGCCGTCATCTCCACCGGTCCCCTTGAATATGGCTTGATTGTGGAGCAGCTCCACGATACGGTCGAAATTGTGGTCCGCCCGCTGGGCAGGCACTTGAAACACTGCAGCGAATACGGCGGGGCTACGATCTTAGGCGACGGCTGCGTCGCCCTGATCTTGGATGTTTCCGGCCTGGCCGCAAAGGCCAATATTATTTCACTGGCCGGCAGCGCACGAATGCGGCAGCTGGCTCAAGAAAATGACCTGGAGAATTCTAGCGGGGCCCAATCGCTGCTTCTTTTCAGAAATACGCCCACCGAGCATTGCGCCATTCCCCTGGATATCGTCACCCGGGTTGAACGGATCGACCCACAGCAGGTTGAATTCCTGGGCGGAAAGCGCACCATCCAATACCGCGGGGCAACCCTGCCGATCATCGCCCTGATGGATGCCGCCAGCGTGGGCGACGTGATGTCTAACCGTGAATTAGCCGTGATTGTTTTCCAAACCGGCGAGCGCGAGATGGGCATCCTGGCGGGCATGCCGGTCGACGCAGTCGAAACCGCGGCACTGATCGATCGCACCACCCTGCGCCAGACCGCCATCGCCGGCTCAGCCATCATCCACGACCACACCACCCTGCTGGTTGATCTGGACGAACTGGTGACGGCTACCGGCTGGCAAGATCACGCCGAAATCGAGGCGCAAACCGCAAGCACGGACGGCCCGACCATCTTGCTGGCGGAAGACTCAGACTTCTTCCGCCGCCAGGTATGCAAATATTTAGAGGGAGCCGGCTTCAACGTTCTGCTGGCCGAAGATGGCCAGGCTGCCTGGGAAACCCTGCACGCCAGCCAAGAAAAAGTACGCCTGGTAGTGACCGATATCGAAATGCCGCGCCTGAACGGTCTGGAGCTGACGCGCCGCATACGAGGAGCGCCCAGTTCGCCGATTTGCCCGTAGTAGCGCTCACCAGCCTGGCCAGCCAGGAAGAAGTTGACAAAGGCCGCGACGCGGGGGTAGATGCTTACGAAATCAAGCTGGATAAAGACAAACTATTGGATAGCATCCATAGAATTTTAGCGAAAACCGCTTAATCACTTTTAGGAATAGGAGATTTTGAAATGAAATGGTTTGGTAATTTGCGAATTGGCGCTCGTTTAGCCCTCAGCTTTGGGCTGATTCTGGTAATTATTATGCTGGCTGCCCCTTATATGCTCTTCAGTATTGTCAAGATGAAAAATGCGACGAGTGACATTATGAGTGAGGGTGCGAAAACAGGCCTGGCAGATTCGATTGATAATCAGATCACGCAGGTTGTGCTGCATATGAACTTTATTATCAACAGCACGGATCCTGTTCAACAACAAGGATATTTAAAGGAGATCGAGGGATACCGCGCCGAATATAAGAAGGATTTGGAGGCAATCAAGGCCATTTCCACTGAGGAAAAGGATCTTTCCTTGCTGGGTGAAATCCAGAACGCGGTCACCTCGGGATCCGCGGTTTCCAACCAGGTGATCACCCTGGCCATGGATGGGAAAAATAAAGAAGCCGCCGACTTATTTGTAAGCCAATCCCTGCCCAGCGTCGATAAAGTCGACGAAGCCCTGGCCAATTTCCAGAATTACCGCCAGGAAGAATTGGCGCTCCACGAACAAACCGCCAACCAGGTACAAACCGATACCATCCGCATGTTGATCCTGGTGTGTGTCATCGCCGTGATCCTGGTAATTGTCATCACCATTATCACCACCCGCGAACTGACCAAGCCGGTGCATGTGGCGATCGGCCTCTTAAGCCGGGTTTCCTCGGGCGACCTGACCACTGTGGTGGAAACCAAGGAACTGGAACGCAAGGACGAGATGGGCGATATGAGCCGCTCCATTGGCCTGTTGATCAACAATATGCGCGGCTCGATCGGCGCGATGCAGAACAGCATGCAGGTGTTGGCCTCGGCCTCCACCGAGTTGACCTCCATCTCAGAAGAAATGACCGCCGGGTCGAGCGAATCCTCATCCAAGGCCAATACTGTAGCCGCCGCCGCCGAAGAATTGAGCGCGAATGCTTCCTCCGTCGCCGCCGGGATGATCCAGGCGACTTCCAATCTCACCTCGGTTGCCACCGCCACCGAAGAACTGACCGCCACCATCGGCGAAATCGCCGGCAACTCAGAAAAGGCGCGCGCCACCACCAACGAAGCCGCCCGCCAGGCCGACTCGATTTCCCTTGCGATGAAAGACCTCGGTCAGGCCGCCCAGGAAATCGGCAAGGTCACCGAGACAATCAACAGCATCTCGGCTCAGACCAACTTGCTGGCGCTGAACGCCACCATCGAAGCCGCTCGCGCCGGTTCCGCCGGGAAAGGTTTTGCCGTCGTAGCCAACGAGATCAAAGAGCTCGCCCAGCAAACCGCCGCTGCCACCGGGGAAATCAAAGGCAAGATCCTCAGCATCCAGAATTCAACCTCCGAGGCGGTGGGCGATATCGACCGCATCGTGCGGGTGATCAAGGACGTCAACGACATCGTCAACACGATTGCCACCGCCATTGAGGAGCAGTCGGTCGTGACCCGCGACATCGCCGGCAATATCGCCGAAGCCACCAACGGGGTGAAGGATGCCAACTACCGCGTTGGCCAGACCGCTGCAGTTTCCGCGGATATCGCCCAGGATATTTCCACCGTCAGCGCGAATGCTAATCAGATGGCTTCCGCCAACCACCAGGTGCAGACCAGCGCGTCAGAACTCTCGCAGTTAGCAGAAAACCTGCGCGATATGCTCCAGATGTACAAGATTAAAGCAGCATGATCACCGGGAAAGCGGCAGCTATGACCCATTCGAACCTGCCTGAACAGGATCAGGAACACTTATTGGTTACATTTAGCGCCGGGGATGGCTCCTACGGCTTAGACACCACCTGCGTTCAGGAGGTGGTCTTGGTAGGAGCCATTACCCAGGTGCACCACGCACCGGAAGATGTGCGCGGGATCATCAACCTGCGCGGGAAAATCATCACCGTCATCGGGTTGAACGAAAAATTGAGCGAGGCGCAGACCCAGATTGGAGCAGACAGCCGCATTTTAATCACCTCATGGGCCGATGAATTTGTCGGGTTATTGGTGGACAACATCGGGGATGTCTTGAGCGTGGAACCTGACCGGATCGAAGCCTGCCCGGTAAACATGCCGGAACGGCAGCGCCGGTTTACCCAGGGCGTTTACCGGGATAAAAACCGGGTCGTGGCGATCCTCAACCTGGACATGTTGCTGGCATGACAGCTCTGCGCGTATTGGTTGTCGACGATGCCGCCCTGTATCGCAAGATCATCAGCGATGCCCTGACCTCCCTACCGGATGTCGAAGTGGTCGGCACCGCCGGAAACGGCTCGATCGCGCTGGCCCGCATTACCGCGCTGCGCCCGGACCTGGTGCTGCTCGACATCGAGATGCCGGAGATGAACGGCTTCGAGGTGCTTCAAGGCATACGCAGCCTGGGCCTGGACGTGGGCGTGGTCATGGTCAGCGCGTTTACCCGCCGCGGCAGCGAAATGACCATCCGCGCGCTTGAAATGGGCGCCTTCGATTTCATCACCAAAGCCACCGAAGGCAGCCCAGACCAGAACCGCGAGGCCATCCGCACCGGTTTAGCCGCGATCTTACGGGCTTTCGCGCGCAAGCATGAAATTCGCCAGATCCTTCAAGGCAACGCCCCGCCGTCCGCGTCTGGGCTCCATGATCGCAAACCTGTGCAAGCCGGGGGCGATCGGGTGGTCGAGCGCATGGATCGCCTGGCGGGCAAATCGCGGGCCGAAATGATACTGATTGGCATATCTACCGGCGGGCCAAATGCGCTTTCGTTGATGCTGCCACGCCTGCCGGGCAACCTGGATGTGCCGGTTTTCATCGTACAGCACATGCCGCCGCTGTTCACCCGCTCACTGGCCGAAAGCCTGAACGAGCGCTGTGCACTCAAGGTGAAAGAAGCCCAAGACAGGGAAATAGCCCACGCAAACACCATCTACATTGCCCCAGGCGGGAAGCAAATGAAGCTCGATTGTGGCCCCACCGGTGAGATTGTGATCAAGATCACTGAGGATCCACCCGAAAATAATTGCAAACCTTCCGTCGACACCCTGTTTCGCTCGGCCGCCAATCATTTTCCCGGCAAGTCGAGCGCGGTGATCATGACCGGTATGGGCAGTGACGGAACCCTGGGCTTGCGCTTGTTAAAACGTCACGGCTGCAGGGTCATCGCCCAAGATGAGGCCAGCTGCGTGGTATATGGCATGCCCAAAGAGGCAGTCGATGCCGGGGTGGTCGACCTGATCGTACCTCTCGAGGGTATTGCCGCTGAAATCGTCCGCGCGGTCAAAGGCTTTTCATCCTTATGAAAGTACAACCGGAGGAATTGCGGCTTTTATCCCAATACATCCAATCGCTTAGCGGCATCTACCTGGATAGCAGCAAGGGCTATTTGATCGAGACGCGCCTGAGTGACCTGGCAGTGAATACCGGCTGCCATTCTTTTGGCGATCTCTATCATCGCGCCAAATCGGATCCCTCGCGCGCTATCCAGCGCAAGATCATCGATGCGATCAGCACCGGCGAGACATTTTTCTTTCGCGACACCTCTCCATTTGAGCAGCTCCAGCATAAGATACTCCCGGATCTGATCGACCGCAGGAGCCAATCTGGGCTGCGCAGCGCACCTATTTCCTTGCGCATCTGGTGCGCGGCCTGTTCCACCGGACAGGAAGTGTACAGTCTAGCGATTATCCTGAAAGAGCTGTTGGGAAATACCTCTGGCTACAATATTCGCCTGGTCGGCACGGATATTTCTGATAAAGCCATCGCCACCGCCAGCCGCGGAATTTATAACCGCTTTGAAATCGAGCGCGGCTTACCTCCCGGGATGCTCATGCGTTACTTCACCCAGGTGGATGAGGGCTGGAAAGTGCGCGACGAGCTGCGCGCCATGGCTTCTTTTCGAACGTCAAACCTGCTGGATGACTTTAGCCATTTGGGGCGTTTTGACGTGGTCTTATGCCGCAATGTGGCCATCTACTTTACCGAACCAGACCGAGTGCAGCTTTTTCAAAAGATATCCCGCCTGTTGGAACCGGATGGTTATCTGATCATCGGCTCAACCAAATCAATTTCCGGGATCAGCACCGCCTTCGAGTCAAAAAGGTACCTGCGCTCGGTGTTTTACCAGCTAAAAGGAAACGGATAAGCGAACATGCTTCCCCAGAATGTAGGACCCATTATTGTCATGACCATCACGGTGGTCATTGCACTGCTGGTTGCTCTCTATACCTACTTACATCGAGGGGGACCCGCCCGTATCTATCTGGTTTTAATCATGCTCGCCACGGCAGTTTGGGCGGCTACCTCGGCCGGCGAATACCTCACGGTCAACATCGGTGAAAAGATCCTCTGGTCGCAGTTCTCTTATCTGGGGATCGTCTGCGTGGCACCGCTCTGGTTTATATTTTCTGCCCAATACGCCCATCATTCCGCCTGGTTTTCATTGCGGCATAAAGTGCTCCTGTGGGTCGTCCCGGTGCTGACCCTGGTCCTCGTCGCCACCAATGCCAACCACGGACTGATCTGGCCAAAAATCGAACCGATTTCGGATGAGGTCGGCGCCCGCCTGGTTTATCAGCATGGGCCAGGTTTCTGGATCTATGTGGCCTACGCCTACCTGTTGACCTTCATCGGCTCCATCTGGCTGTTACGTCTGGCGTTATATTCCCATCGCCTGTACCGCAAACAGGTAGTCATATTAATCGCCAGTGTTTTCATCCCCTGGTCAGGCAATATGGTCTATTTGTTCCATATCAATCCCTGGCCGGGTTTGGATCTGACCCCGCTGGCCTTCGCCCTCACCGGGATGGTGCTCGCCTGGGGGCTATTTCATTACCGCATTTTAGATTTGGCTCCCGTCGCCCGCGGAGCGCTGGTCGAGTGGATGCGCGACGGCATCCTGGTAGTCAACGCAGATGCGCGCGTGGAAGACATCAACTCGGCTGCCCGGCGCATCCTGGGCCTGCCAGCCAACACGGATGTGATTGGCAAACCGGTGGCAGAGCTCTTGCCTGGCTGGAAAGGGATCGAGCCCTTTTTCCCCTTCCAGGAAGACGAGCAATCCGAACTGGAATGGGCGCAAGGCTGTTGGATAGAACTGCGGGTGATGCCGGTCTATGATTCGCTGGATAACGTCAATGGGCGGTTGATCATGATGCGGGACATCACCGAGAAAAAGCGCTTCGAAACCGGTATGGCCACCCAGCGCGACTTCTACGAACATGTCATGCTCGCCACCCTATCCGGTATCACCGTGACGGATGACCAGGAACGCTATATCTATGTCAATCCTGCCTTTACCCGTTTGATTGGTCTGCCCAAGGAAGAACTACTGGGTAAGAGCCCCTTTGATATTACTTTGCCACAAGACCATGAGCGCTTGCTGGCTGAAAAAAAACGACGGCTGGGGGGTGAGACCTCTACCTACGAAACCCGATTGGTGAGCGCCGCTGAGCGAACTATCCCGGTACTGGTCAATGCGGTGCCCCGCTGGACAGACGGTCGGTATCTCGGATCCATCGCCGCGATCACCGACCTGACCGAGCGCAAGAAGATCGAGGAAAATCTTCGCTATCGGGAAAGATTCGAACAAGAACTGATCCATCTTTCGGCAGATTTTGTAAACTTTTCAAACGACGATCTCAGCCAGATATTTAACCGCGCCCTGGATCGTATCGGCCGCTTTTGCCAGGTAGATCGCTCACATATTTATACCTTCGACCAGCAATATGTTGAGGTGAACTGCATCAACGAATGGTGTGCCGATGGTATCCCTGCCCAGATAGAAAATTCACAGAAAATTCCTCTCCAACACTTTCCGGCCCTGCTCGACATGTTAAAGCAGCATGACAATTTGTATATCCCTTCAACCAAAGGCCTGCCAGAGACATGGAAAGCGGAACGCGAGATACTTGAACAAGAGGGCATCCAATCCCTGATCGATGTGCCCATGGTCTACGCCCATGAATTAATCGGCTTCATCGGGCTGGAATCGATCCGCCAGGAGCGGGCCTGGAATGAAGATGAGATCCGCTTGCTGCGGGTTTTGGCCGACCTGTTTGCCAATGTGATCAAACGCAATGAGGTCGAGATGGCGCTGCTGGAGACCAACCGCCAACTGGCAGAATCGACCATTCTGGCCAACGAAATGGCGGTACAGGCCGAAGCGGGTAACCAGGCGAAAAGCCAGTTCCTGGCGATCATGAGCCACGAGATTCGCACCCCGATGAATGGGGTCATCGGCATGACCGATCTGCTCGCCGATACTGAGCTGTCTACAGAACAGCAACATTTCCTCGATACGATCCGCATCAGCGCCGATTCACTTCTAGGGGTGATCAACGACATCCTGGATTTCTCCAAAATCGAAGCCGGGCGCATGGAACTCGAGTCGGTGGAGTTTGACCTGGTAAAAATAGTCGAAGAACTCAGCGATCTGTTTGGCTACACCGCCGGAAAAAAAGGCCTGGAGTTGGTTGCCTATCTCAGCAAAGATCTCCCCAGAAAGCTGATTGGCGATCCGGAACGCGTCCGCCAGATCCTCAACAACCTGATCGGCAATGCGGTGAAGTTCACCTCGCAGGGCGAGGTACAGATCGATGTTTCACTCGACAGCCTGGATGACGAAGAAGCCGTGGTGCGCTTCCGCATCACCGACAGCGGCATTGGCATTCCCAAAGATAAAGTCGGCCAGCTCTTTATGCCCTTCATCCAGGTGGACGCTTCCACCACCCGGCATTACGGCGGCTCGGGGCTGGGGCTGTCGATTTGTAAGAAACTGACCGAAATGATGGGCGGCGAGATTGGCCTGGAAAGCGAAGCGGGGATTGGAACCACCTTCTGGTTTACCGCCCGGCTGGGACAACCCCAAATGCCCGTCCTACCCGAATGGGAACGGTACGCCGGTCTTCGCATGCTTAAAGTCCTGCTGGTGGAGAGCAATCCCGTCACCCTGCGCACCCTTTCAAAAGAACTATCCGATATCGCCTGCCGGCATGTCGCCCTGCAGACTACCGGCGATGTGCTGCCCAGCCTCGAAACCGCCGCGATCGCCAACGACCCTTTCCAGGTGGTTGTGATCGATGACCCGAAGCATACGACCGCCATGACAGGCCTGCTCCACGAGATTCAAACCCGTTGGGATGGACTCAACGTGATCCTCTTACTCCCGGCAGGGGTGCGACCCGATAGTGAAATGTTAAAGGCTACCTCGGCTCACCTGATCAAGCCGGTGCACCGCGAGACGCTGTACAACTGCCTGCTCTCAACCTTAGGAGACGGCCTCGAACAACGATTCCTTTCCGGGGGAGAAGCTCAAACCAACGCCGAGAATACCAACAACCTGGAAGGACATCAGATTCGCGTACTCCTGGCCGAAGATAACCCGATAAACCAGGATGTCGCGGTGACGATCCTGCACAAATTCAATATTGAGGTGGACGTGACCGCAAACGGTTTAGAAGCCGTGCGGGCGCTGGCGTACCGGCCGTATGACCTGGTTCTCATGGATGTACAGATGCCTGAACTCGATGGTTTATCCGCCACCGCCCTGATCCGTGAAAAAACAACCGATGTGCTTGACCATGACATCCCAATCATCGCCCTGACCGCCAATGCGATGCGCGGGGATCAGGAAAACTGCCTGCAGGCTGGAATGAATGATTACCTGGCCAAACCCATTCAAGCCGACGAGATGGTCGCCAAAATTTACCGCTGGACGGCGATAAATTTATCTCGCGATAAGGCCAGAACCAACCGCCAACACGGGGAAAGACAGGGCACCTCCCCACTGATGATGAAACCTGTAACTGCGGCTAATGCCAACAAAATAATGATCGAAAACGAGCCGGTAGCCCAGGAAACTATCCAATTCGATAAACTGTGCCGGCGCATGATGGATGACCGCGATCTGGCCCTCGAACTGCTGTACAAATCGACGCTCTGGTTGGCCAAGGACTTGGAGGAGTTGCGGATAGGTTTGCAAAATCAAGATGCGTCGGTAATCAAGCACATCGCCCACAAATTAAAAGGCAGTTCCGCGAATTTATCCGCGGAACCGATGAGAAGCGCCTGCGAATCCCTGGAAATTGCCGCCGGGCGGGCTGAAGATTGGGCATCGATATCCTCTCTGATGGAGCGTGTGGTCAACGAGGCCGGGAAATTCCAAGAAGCCGCCCGCCACCTGACAGAACCCAGCATCCTGCCGGCCCGTCAATAAACCAGGTTTGGAGCCAGTTCTAAACGCATGAAGATAATGATTGTTGACAATGATGAAATCGCATTAGCAGTGGCGAAAAAAGTGCTGGAAAAAGACCGGCATCAAGTTCTGCTGGTCGATGATGGCAATTGCGCACTGGATATATTGCGACACAATGAAGTACAAATGGTGATATCCGACTGGAACATGCCTGCGGTCAGTGGATTGGACCTCTGCCGTTATACCCGCTCACTGCCCGCGAGTGGATATGTCTACATGACCCTGGTCACCTCCCATACCAACAAAGAGGATATTTACCTGGGTCTATCCGCCGGCGCAGATGATTTTATTTCCAAGCCCTTCGAACCGGCCGAACTTCTGCTGCGCGTGCGCAATGCCGAACGAATGCTGTCATTAGAATCCACGTCCGCGGCTTTATTCCACCTGGCAAAACTGGCCGAAGCCAAAAACATCGAAACCGATAAACATCTGGAACGCATACGCGCTTACTCGGCTGCCCTGGCGGAAAAAATTATTTCCGACCCGGCCATTCGCGCCCGGGTAGAACCTCACTTTCCAGATCTGCTCTTTCGGGCCAGCCCCCTGCACGATATTGGCAAAGCGGGTATTCCCGACCATATTTTGTTGAAATCCGCCAATTTAAGTGATGAAGAATGGAAAGTGATGAAAAGTCACACGGAAATCGGGGCGGAGACCCTGGCAGCCAGCTTGCAAATATACCCACATGCCGATTTCCTGCGCACCGCCCGAGACATTGCCTGGTGTCATCACGAACGTTGGGATGGGAGCGGGTATCCTCGTGGTTTGAAGGGGGAGGAAATCCCTTTGTGTGCACGAATTGTAGCCCTGGCGGATGTTTTTGACACTCTCTCGATGAAAGGCTTATATAAATCAGCTATGTCCGAGGATATCGCTCACCGGATTGTGATCGAAGGCCGTAATACTCAGTTTGATCCAATCGTCGTACAGGCATTTCTGGACAGCGAGAACTTATTCCAGCAAATCAAAGAAAATCATTAGTTGGTTTGTAGCAACCAGGAGCAAAACCTGACAAGGGAAAACCATTCATGACCATCATCAATCGTTCTATACGCAACCAAATTATCTTTTGGGCCGGATTATGTCTGTTAGCCTCCAATGCAGCAGGCATCCTTTCGACGATATTGATCCTGCAAAATCAAGCTCAGACCGCTCGGGCGGCCGCCATCCAGGCAGGCGAGGAGAAAGCCGCTGCCAGCGCCGGAGATATCGCCGAGGTATATGCCAAAGAATTGACAGATGCCTTCGATACCGCAAGCTCGATGGCAAGCAGTTTAGCGGCCATTTCTTACGGTTCCACGCAGATATTAGGCTCACTGACCACTCCCAGCCGGGACGCGGTCAGTCAAATGGTGCACAGTGTCCTGGCAGCCAATCCCCAATTCATGGGAATGTACACCGATTGGGAACCGAATGCTTATGACGGCATGGATACAGTAAATCTTGGCAAAGCCAATTCCGATCTGGATGGTCGTTTCACTACCTGGTGGGCGCGTTCTTCCGACGGGGAAATAACTTATCAGGATGCGGATTTTAGTTATGCGGATGAATTGGCTGAAGACTATTACCAGGTCCCCCTGCAGACAAAGCAGACCATGCTGGTCGAGCCATACATCGATGAGGTGAATGGCAAACCGTACTTGATGACCAGCGCCATCGTCCCCATCCTTGCCGGGCAGACCTTTTTAGGCATCGCTGGCATCGATATTGTCATCTCGGATCTGCAAGCCCAGGTGGACGAGATGTCTGCCAGCCTGTATGACGGCTCGGCGCAGATCGAAATCATTACCAGTGGCGGGGTAGTGGTGGCTCGCAGTGGAGATCCAACCGCCGCCGGCAAATCACTGGATGAAACCGATCCGCAGGATCACGAAAGCATCCTCGCCGCCATCCGCGAGGAAAAATCTGCGCTCAAAAATGATGACGGGCAGTTGATCCTCTTTTCTTCGATCCGACCGGGAAATATCACCGATCGCTGGTCGGTTATGCTGACCGTGCCCGAGAGCAAGCTAACCGAAAAGGCAGATGCAGCCTATAACCAGATCGTTCGCTTGCTGTATATCGTCATCGCCATCGCCGCCCTCTTCTTGGGGCTTACGCTCTTGATACTCTGGCAGTCGGCAAGAGCCATCAGCCGTCCCATCCAGCAAATGGCCGGGTTCCTCAGCGGTGTGGCCCGCGGGGATGTGACCCAGGATGTACCCCAGGCGCTGCGTGCTCGCGCGGATGAAAATGGCAGCCTGGCCCGTTCCGCCCAGTCGATGATCGACAACCTCCGCAAGATATTCATGGAGATGAATAAGAATGTGGAAATCCTCGGCACATCTTCATCCCAATTATTGTCGATATCCGCACAAACCACCCGCGGGGCGAGCCAATCCTCGCACCGCGCCCACGCGGTGGCCGCCGCCGCCGAAGAAATGAGCGTCAACACCGCCTCCGTCGCCAGCGGGGTGGAGCAGGTCACTATGAACCTGGCATCGGTAGCTGCTATTACCGAGGAGATGACCACCACGATCAATAAGATCGCGGGAAATTCAGAGAGGGCCCGCGCGACCACGGTTGAAGCCGCTCAGCAGGCGGACAAAATGTCGGCGCTGATGAAAGAAATGGGCAGCGCGGCGCAGGAAATTGGGAAGGTAACCGAGACGATCACCACCATCTCCGCCCAGACCAACCTGCTGGCGTTGAACGCCACGATTGAATTGGCGCGAGCAGGCGCGGCCGGGCGCGGTTTTGCCGTAGTTGCCAATGAAATTAAAGAACTGGCTCAGCAAACGGCAGAAGCCACCGGTGAAATTAAGCAGCGTATCGCCGGGGTGCAAAGAGCCACCACCGGCGCGGTGACGGAGATCGATGCCATTGTCGAGGTGATCAAACAGGTCAATGACATCGTCACGGTCATCGTTGAGGCTATTCAGGCGTATTCGATTTCAACCCGGGATATTGCCATCAATATTTCACGCGCATCCAGTGGGGCTGCCGACGCCAACCAACGAGTGAGCCAGACCGCCGGGGTGTCGCGTAATATCGCCGAGGAAATCAGCGAGGTAAGCAGTACCGCCCGGGATATGGTATCTGCCAGCGAGCAGGTGCAGGGCAGCGCGGTCGAGCTTTCCCGAATGGCCGAACACCTGCAGCAGATGGTCGCTTTTTACAAGGTTTAATATACGGGGCGGCTGGATCTCTCTTCAGGCAGACAGGTTGGGGTGGGTTCCCAGCGGAATCATGGATTTTCCGAGCGAATCACCACCAGCTTGTCTGCCCCCGATTCGGCTGCCCAAACCTCGCCAGGCCGGCCGAGAATTTGGCGGACTGAAGCATTGGGGCTGGGCAGCGCAAAAACCGTGAAGGATTGCTGGAGAGGATCAAACCGGAGCAGCGAATTGCCGCCGAAATCACTTAACCAGACCTGGTCGTGATCATCCACATAGACCGCGTAGGCTTGCGGGTGGTCACCGGGTAGTTTCCATTCCCGCCAGCTGCCATCGCTGGGATCATAAACTGCCACCTGGCCAACATTCCATTCGCTGACCCAAACCCTCCCGGAAGAGTCGCCCCACACCCGGCGCGAGCCTTGCCTGGCCGTGGGCGGATCGATCGGGACTGCCGAACCATCCTGCGGGTTGATCCGGGCGATATGACTGCCGGCCAGCGAAGCATAATAGATGGAACCATCGGGTAAACTGGCAATGCCATAGGGGCCGGCGCCACGCGGCGCCGGATAGACGCTGACCGCCCCACTGGCGGGGTCAAGCCGGCCGTAATAGCCCGCCTGGCCGGTGAACCAGAGGATGCCACTGGCGTCAAACACCGCTGTGTTCATGTTGATATTGGGCTGACCCACCGGCAGAGGAAATACACGCACCGCCTCGCTTTGCGGATCGACCCGCACAATGGCGTTCAACCCGCCGTCGGTGATCCACGCGGCGCCGTCCGGGCCAACGATGACCCCGTGCGGGGCAGATCCGGCTCCCAGCGGGATTTGCCGCGTTTCTCCGCTGGCAGGATCGAGACGCCCCAACTCTCCCCTCGCCTGCGCCGT
Organism: uncultured Chloroflexia bacterium; assembly: GCA_963752685.1. GTDB lineage: Bacteria > Chloroflexota > Anaerolineae > Anaerolineales > Anaerolineaceae > Anaerolinea. The sequence continues at coordinate 356,414 of CAVVZR010000006.1, forward strand.
GTACCAGACCGACCCATCCGCAGCCGGGGCAACGTCATGCGGGTGCGACCCGGAGGGCAGCGCATATTCCTGGATGCTCGGAAGGACTTCGACCGTGGAGGTTGGCATACCCGATTCAACTGTCACGGTGGACTTTGCGCCGGGGGATGCCGTGACTGTGGTGGTTGGCGGGGCCGTCGAAATCAGCGTGGAGGCGGGAGTGCTCACCACATCCGTGGCAGGCACAACCGTTGCGGAGACACCTGCGCAGCCCGCCAAAAGAAAGACCAGCAAGACACACCCGATTCGCATCCTGGCGCCACCTTGCGCTGCGCGTGAAGCCCCGGGATTGGGTTGGATCATTCCAGCACCGTAACCCGATCCCCCTCAATTTCTATAATCACCCCGGCCGAATTATTCTCACGGTCAAGCTCCCAAAGAAACTTGTCTGGGTCAACGATGTTGAGCAAAACATAGACGCCATCTGGCAAGGCGCTGATATCCACACTTTGCCCGGGCAGTTCGTATGAGTAAATATCGATCCAGCCGGCGGTGATCCCCTGGCGTTGGTGATTGCAACCGGTGAAGGATTGAGCTTGATCTGCGCTCACATCCTCTGCCTGTGCGTCGTCGCGCAGGCAGTAACTGACTTTTTCGGTAGCCGCTGCGCGTTCGTCCAGGGTGCCCTCAGGCCCCAGGACCCATATCTCGTAACGGGCAAAGTCTCCCAGGTGCCAGTGATCGTGTTCTGGATGGAAGACGAATTCACCCACGACTACTTTCTTCCCCACCGTATCAACCGTGCTGACCTCCTGGACAACGATTGTTTTTGCGGATGTAGGGTCCGAATAGCCCCACACCTCCAAATTTCCGGGACCGTTGTTCTGGATTGCGGTGGTAAAACGCAGTTGTTTCTGTCCAGTGCCGGCATCGGATAAGATCACCAGGTCCTCAGGGGGAAGGGCCATCAGGTCGGGCAGCAGCAGATTGGGATTGCCGGCAAAACCTTCTCCCCCCAGGTTAGCCCAGGCATCCTCAAGCTCTGGCCATATTTCGGCCGGAACGCGGGCGACCAAGCTGAAACTGTCTGGTTCAACCGGAGCAAAAATTGCCGCTTCACCTTCCACCAATGAAATCCCTGCCGTATTGGCTATATTCAAACCATGAGAAACGAGCACCGTATTGCTGCCGGCCGCCGGCGCTTGCGCAAGCATCTGCCGCAGGGCAGTCATGCGCTGCTGGGTTTGCTCCGTGGGGAAACCCGTCAGGTCCATACTCACTGCCACGTCGCCAAAGGCCAGCAGAGCAGTTTCACGGGTGCGGCAGTAGGCGCTGCTGACCACTTTGCCGATGGGGATATCCAGGGATAAAATGGCTTTGCCAATGGCTCGCGCCTGGGCGCGGCCTGCTTCGGTCAGATTGCGCTGGGTCGAACAGTCCTGAAAGTCGGCAATGGAGGTGTCGGTTTGGGTCGGCTCGGTTTGCGCATGCCGAAAGTAAATCACGTAGCCACCATGCTGCAGGGCGGCGACCAGATCTTCTCCTTCTAATTCATCGCCAAAGCGGATGGTGGGGGTGGGCTCTGTTGTTGCGCTGGGCTGCAGGGTTGCACTGGGCCGCGGGGTGACCGTGGACGGACGCGCTGTTTCCGTCGCCGTAGGAATGCGGGGCGTAAGGGTTAGCGAAGGCAGCGGGCTTACCACCCGCGCCTCAGTGGGCGGCATATCCACCGAGAGAGAGCTGTCGCTGCAGGCAATCACAAGCAATGTGCAGACCCAGCAAATGAAAATGCCCTTCAGGCGCCTCAGGTGTGGATACAACAAGACCGGCTCCTTACGCAGTGGATACATTGTTCTCAGGAAATCATTGTAACGAGAATAGATTAAAAATGGATAAATTTGGTATGAAATTATCGCCGGCGGTTATTCAGACACCAAACTTACTGCTTTTTGCATTTGTACCCAAAATTTTGTAAACCTGGATTCCGGTGAAAGCTGAAATCTGCGTTTAGTCATTTACACCGCACCCTGTCCATGCAAACGCCGGCCGTGACCCGGCCGGCGTTTGCTGATTACTGATGAATTATCAGGATGCTTTGCTGTGAAACCGCTACCCCGTGACCAGGGGCAGGTAGACCGCCGGAGGCAAAAATTCAACCGCGCCCACCTCGCAGTGAGCTCCCAGCGGACGAGTGAAACCACGCTGATCCACCCCGCCCGCGCCATAGGTCGGCGAGCCGACCGCGGCGGTGCACAATGCATCGTCGCCGGCATCGATTGCCAGGCTGCCGGGCAGCGGCACCAACCCCGGAACCCCGCCCAAATCGAGCAGGCCGCCCAGGTTGAGGTCAGCCGGGGTCACCTGCACGGCGCTGTCGCAGGTGGCGTCGGTCGAGAGGTTGGATGCATCCACGTCAAAAGTCCCGCCTGGCTGTGGCGCGCAGTTGTCGATGCCGGCCTCGGCCGCCAGGATGCTGTTGCGCACCACAATCACCGAACCCGCTCCACCCCCGGCAATACTGTTGAAGGAAGGTGAGATCGCCCCGTAAAATGTGCTGTTGGTGATGTAGAGCGTGCTGCCGCTGACGATGTCTGCCCCCACCGGGCTGCCGTTCTGGTAAAAGGTGCTGTTGGCGATGACCAGATCCCCGGCGTTGGCAATCGCTCCGCCGCTGCTGATGGGGGCAATATTATCGCTAAACGCACTGCCGGTGATGGTCATGCTTGAGCCGAAGAAGTTCTCGATGGCCCCGGCCACCCGCCCGTGGTTGCCACTAAAAACCGAGCCGCTGATGGTGACACTGCCGTGGTTGGCAATCGCCCCGTCGTGAAAGCTGTCATTATTTAGGAATTCGGTGCTGCTGATTTGGACGTCCCCACCCATTTCATTCAAAATTCCGCCGCCATCCCCGCCGCCGGCCAGGTTATCGCTCAGGGTGAGGTTGCTCATCGCCAGGCTGCCGCTGTTGCGGATGGCCCCGCCCCCGGCTGCGCCGTCCCATCCCTGGCTGAGCGTCATCCCGCTCAGGGTCAGTCCGGCACCGCTTTGCACCGTAAAAATGCGCTGCAGCCCGCCGCCGTTGATCGTCAGGGCGGTTTTTCCCGGACCGATGATATCGATCGTGGCGCTAATATCCGGCAGGCTGGCCCCCAGGGTGATCACCACAGGGTAGGCCAGGTCGAAGGCAATCGTATACCCGCTGACCAGACCGCCGGCGTTGGCCGCCTCAATGGCCGCCCGCAGTGAGCAAGCACTCACCTGGCAGGCGGCTCCGCCCGGGTCGGCCGGGTCATTGACCGTGAAGACCGGCCCACTCTGCTCGACATCCGCGGAGACGGGTGAGACCGGATAAATCGAAAACACCAGACAAACGGCCAAAATCAAACCGATCAGGCGGGATTTTGGTTCTCTCTCCATCCGGTTGCAGGATTTTCTTGTTTGCATCACGCCTCCTTCTCGCCATGCCTTCCAGCGGCATAGGCGAGTGAGAAATGACAACTTCGTTGATCTTATTTGTATTGTACTGCTACTCCCCCTCAACCGGTCATCCTCATTTTCGCAACGATACGGGCAAGGCATGGGTGGTGCGGATTCCATCCCCAGGGTTCTTCAAAGTGGGTGAAATTTGAGAAATCCGTCCAGCGAACGTCGCAAACGGTTGACAAAAGCCCCCCAGATGTTATGATGTAAAAACATCAACAATATATACATTATCCGCTTAATTCTGGGGGAACGCATGGGCTGGTTCCCCTTAGCGGATATTGTGCCTGTCAGGAGGCGGTAGAATGGCCATTAGACTCGACCTGCTGCGACCGGATGACTTGCTCAACCTGTTAATTGAGGGTGACAATCTCCGCCTGGATGTGAGTAAACCCAAATCGCCGGCCCTGGTGTTGGATGATGCCAGCCAACCCGGTTACTTGATTGTCACCTTTCCACCCCAAACGGTCGTCGAGGAAGCCGTTTTCGAATCCTCGCCTACCAACCCACCACCCGACGAGAGCAGCCTGCCTTACAATACCAACCCCCCGCCCGTGGTTCCGCCGCCTTATCCGGCCCGAGCGCGCATTGGCGGCCCCAGCAAGCTGGTCTTCCGCATTCCGGCCGGTTCGGATACCCGCATCCCTTATACCACCGAAGGTATTTTGAATTGGGACGGCCTGGAACCCAGTGTTTCCGCGCTGGCGGATGTTCCGCCGCTGCCCACCGCGACCGAACGCCACAATGCGCCTGCCATCACCAGACCCGGCCGCCAGGATACCGCCATCGAGCTGCCCTACCGCCTGATTCTTTCGCCTAACCACGCCATCGCCTGGCAGCACGCCCGCGGGCTGCGCACCCAGGCCGGGGTGACCGAGCTATGGCACACGCGCCTGGCCAGCCAGCCCTCTCCCGGCACGATCATCGAGCTGTCGCGCAAACAACCCGCCCCGCTGCGCGCCATCTGGTCGCCGGATTTCAACCCGAATAAATTCCTGGCCACCGACCCGCCCCTCTTCCAGCAGCCGGACACGGATTGGGGCGTCTTGACCGCCATGACCCCCAGCGACCGCCACGAGATCGTGGTTAACACCTCGGGGTTCCACGGCTATGTCAAAGATAAGACCGATCTGCGCGACTACGAACCCCTTCCCATTTTCGCGGAACAGTTGATCCTTTCCCCGCTGGGCGGCTGGCTCAAATCGCGAGGCACCTGGGATCCGCCCGCGCCGTTCAAACCCTTTGTCATCACCCTGCCTCAAAACCCGGGGTCGGTGGTGCTCATCCCCATTTTGCAGAATCTGATCAAAGACCTTGACCGCCAGCCGCTTCCGCGCGGCCTGAAAGACACCGCCAACCACCTGGCGAAACTTCCGGAAGGATCGGCGGAAAACAAAGAGCTGGCCGGCCAGGTAGAAAAAGCCCTCGAGGCGGCCGCCGCCGTGACGCCCTCATTGAACCTGTCCGGGCTGAGCGACGTGGTTCTGGCCAAATCCGCTTCACTCAGCGGCATCCTCTGGCCGCTGCTGCTGGGCGAGACCGGCGATCTGCTCAATCTATCCGAATGGACGCACATCGCCACCCTGGGGCGCGACCATTATGTGCGCATCGTCTACGAGGGCCATCTGTATCCCTTTGGCCACCGCGCCGCCTTAATCAAGGTCACCGAACGCAAGATCCGCGACGTGATCCTCCCAGACGGGTCGAGCACTCCGCTGGCCTATCTGGTCCAGCATATGTTCATCGTCGTGCGCCAGCCCTTGCGGGATTACACGTTGCCGGAAATCAAAAGCAAACTGCAAAACGGCGGCCGAGCGCTGCCTTTCCACAATATCCGCCTGACCACCCTGGTCACCCCCGACATTGCCAACCCGGCCGGGCCCAGCAAAATCCCCGGCACGCTGTATTCCTTCTGGGTGCGCCTGGGTACAGGCGCCAGCGCGGCAGATGACTTCAAATTCCATGCGGTCAGCGAAGATATCGCCGGCAGCTCGGCCGATTTAACCGCTTCGCTGGTCTTTATCCCCTTTGGCGAAGGGGCCGCGGGCCGCCAGCTGGCTTTCAGCGGGTACACCGCGGGTGGTGAGGCGCGCGCCGTGACCGTCCCCGGGCAAAAAATCACCTACGCACCCGCGGCGGCGGGCGGCTCGAATGAAAACACCAACCTGACCACCACCGCCCTGTATTTCACCAGCCAGCCTGCGCCCTACGACAAGACCTTTGGCATGTTCCTGCCCAAGCTGCTGATGGCCAGCGTGAACCTGCCCGCGGTCGAGGCCATGTTGGGCCAATCTGCGGCCACCAAGGTCGCCCTGCATGACCAATACCTGACCAATGCCGCCGGCAATACCACCGGGCTGTTTGCCCAGATCGTCAAGGAGGTTTCACCGGGGGTGGTCGCCGCCGAAAAATTGGTCTCCACCTTTACCGCCGATAAGGGCGGCGGGGTGGCGACCCCCGATCTGTCCATCTCCGGGTTGACCAGCAAGCTGGGCCCCATGGCGGGTGATCTGGGCAATGCCGCCGGGGATATTTTCAACCCGAGCGATTTCTTCAACGACGTCAAAGATGCCGCCAAGCTGTTTGGCACCCTGAGCCTGGCCGATTTGCTGGCGCCGCTGACCATGACTGCCGGAGCGCCCAAGTTGCAGTTCAACAAGGAAGTTCTCCCCGCGGCGCCGCCCGCTCAAAAGCTCAAGCTGACCGCAACCCTGGATTGGACTCCCGAGGTGACCGACCTCGAGTTTGGCATCGTCACCTTCCATGCCGACCGCAACGAGGTCGACGCAAAATTTGAGGTGCACGGGCTCTTCGAGCAGATCATCGACCTGCCTCCCACCGGTCCCACCACACCCCCCAGCGCGAAAATGAACGGCAGCCTGACCGACTTCCGCATCGAGCTGCTGCACGTGGTCGAAGTGCTCTTCGTTCGCTTTGCATTTGCCAGTGAAGCCGGCAAAAAGATGGACGTGACCGTCGACCTCGACCCCGACACCCCCATACGCTTCATGGAGGACCTGCAGTTTGTCGAAGAACTGCGCAAGAATATCCCGTCGGGGCTGTTCGGCGATGGACCGTCGCTGGATATCAACGCCACCCGCATCAAGGCCGGGTTCAGCCTGGCGCTGCCGCCGGTCTCGGTGGGTGTCTTCGCCCTGCGGGATGTAGTCCTGGCAGCCTTTATCGAGCTGCCTTTCCTGGACGGCAAACCGCTCTTCGATTTTAGCTTCTCCAGCCGCGAGCACCCCTTCAACCTGACGATCTCTTTCCTGGGCGGCGGCGGCTTTTTCCATCTGCAAATCGACACCCTGGGGATCAAGCTGCTGGAAGCCGCGCTGGAATTTGGCGCCAGCGCCTCCATCGACCTGGGGGTCGCTTCCGGGTCGGTGCACATCATGGCCGGCATCTATTTCTCGATGCAGCGCCGGGAGATCGATGGAGTAGAGGTCGACGCGGCCACCCTGGAAGGTTACCTGCGCCTGGGCGGGGAGCTCTCCGTCCTCGGGCTGATTTCGGTTTCGCTGGAGTTCTACCTCAGCTTCCGCTACGAAACCGCGAAAAACGCGGCCTACGGGCGTGCCACCCTGACGGTCAAAGTGGAGGTGCTTTTCTTCAGCGCCTCAGTGGATGTGACCGTCGAAAAGCGTTTTGGCGGATCCAGCGGCGACCCGCTTTTCCTGGATACGTTCACCAGCGCGGTGGTTTGGGACGAATATGCCGGGGCATTTGCCTAGGCGCGGGATAAGGAGAATTACCATGGTCCAACAATCCGTACAGTTCACCATCATGCCGCGCGGTCTCACCCTGAACCCGGCAACCCTGCCTGTGTCCGTCTTTGTTTCGCCGCGCCTGTCTGGTGCAGACAAATTGGGCAGTTTCCCCGACTGGCTGAACTGGACCCAAAAGCTCAAGCGTAATGGGTTGAAGCTGGTGCTGCGCTGTGGAACCAAAAACATGACCGTCAGCGTAGACACCAAACCGCTCCAGCCGCAGCTATGGCGCGAGATGTTCAACGAAAGCACCTACGTGCGCTCCTACGAATTCCCCGATATGACCACCCAGGCGGTATTTTCCTACCCGGTGCGCCTGGCGCTCAGCGTGGTCAAATCCGCTTACCAACAGGCGGGCGTCGTCCTGGCGCTGCCGGAGCGGGGCGAGACCGGGGCCAGCGACCAGCGCGAATCGCGCAAATCCGCCTATCTCAAAGCGCTTTTATCCGGTTTTGAGGTCAATTGGGATCAAGAGAGCGGCGACCAGCTGCGCCTGCAATACCGCGGGGCATTCTTCCAACTCAGCGCGGGCAGCGGCGTGGCGACGCCCAAATATAACCCCGCCTGGTTAAATGACGACGGCAGTCTGAAAATCATCCCCCCGGCCGGCACGCCCGGTGCCAAAAGCTTCAACCAGTTTGTCGCCGCCCAGTTCGCCGTCTACTCACATATGCCCCAGGGCAAACCCATCGCCGAAAACCCGCCCGATTTCGATACCCTCATCGATTTCCACCAGGCGCTCAGCTCGCTCAATTCGTACCCCGAATTGCTGCGCGCACTCGGGCTGGTCTTCGACTTCGAGCTGCCCGCCGATTTCGTCGCCGTCACCCCGATCAACACCCCGGGACGCATGGCGGTCATCGATGTGCTCAACCCCGGCTGGCAGGTGACCACCAGCGCACCGCCGACCATGCCGGTTCAGGAAACCGCCTACCTGTATTTTGGGGATGCCAACACCAAAGTGTTCTGCACCGCACCCGGGCTGCTGGGCGGTGGGTTGAGCGAGTTGGAGGTGCTGGGCCTGCTCTATCTCGACCCCACCCGCTACGGCCTGGCCCAAACCGATGTGGAAAGCGCCATGCACAAAATGGTGCTGCTGGCCGAATCCTGGCAGGACGGCCGGCCTGGTCCCAATGCCCCGGAGTACCCGGAGATTTTCGACGAAACCACCACCCTGCCGGCGCTGCGCTCGGGCGGCCTTTCGGTGTATGCCGATGCCCGCGCGCTGCAGCTGGCCCAGACCCTCAAAGACAATAAACAGTTCAACGATAAGCTGGTGAGTGCCGCCCCGGCCACGCGCCCCTTCTTTGCCGAAGACCTCAACCACGGCTACCGGGTGGATATCTGGGATTCTTTCAGCGGCGAGTGGCAGTCCCTGCACCGCCGCCTGGCGACTTATACCATCGGCACCACGACCTACCAGCCGGAAGGTGAGGTCGAAGGCTTTACCCAGCTGGCCGCCGGGAAAGCCGCCCCTGACCCGGACAATCCGCCCCCGGACGATCTGTACCTGAACGAATCGATGGCCCGCTGGGCGGGCTGGAGCCTGAGCGCGCCGTTCCCCGGCAAAGGTCTCTCCGCCGATCCCGACCCGGATAAAGCGCTGGACGAAGACCCGCAGCACCCCAAGAACGAGCCCGCCACTCCCTTCAAGATGACCACCCAGTTCACCGCCGCGCCCAAGTCGCTGCCCTCGCTGCGTTTTGGGCGGCGCTACCGGCTGCGCATGCGCGCCGTGGATATCTGCGGCAACAGCATGAAATACAACGATCCGCTGGCCGCGCTGCTCTCTTATATTTCCGGCCTGCCGCGCGACCCGGATGGGCTGGCCTACCTGCGCTACGAACCGGTCGCCGCGCCGCATGTCGTCTTGCGGGATGAGCGCGCCGTCACCGCCCCCGGCTCGCAGCTCTTGCGGCTGGTGATGCGCACCTACAATGACGACCAGAGCAAAGACGGCGACCCGGCCGACCTGACCGCGTCAGATCGTTTCATCGTCCCGCCTTCCACCAGCGTGGAAGTGGGCGAGCGCCTGGGGATGTTCGACAAAAATGGCAAACTCGACACCAGCGCGGCGATGTACGACCTGATCGCCAAGCGGGATGCCGGCAGGCTGAACCACGTCAAAGTGGTGGTGGCCGGCCAGGAACAGGAATTTCCCCTGGAGACCGCCGACGCACTCGATTCCATCCCTTACCTGCCGGATGTCCTGGCGCGCGGCGCGGCGCTGCGCGACCTGCCCGGTTCCCCGGATGGCACGCGCGCCGAGGTTGCCCCGGGCGGCGGGGCGGTCGAGGAACTGCCTTACACCATCCTGGAAGGCGCCAACCCGCGCGCAGGATCCGCGGCGCTGGTCAGTTTTGGCGGCGGCGGTGATTGGCAGAATTTGCAGCCCTTCCGCCTGGCGCTCGCCGATGGCTCCGGGCTGCCGGAGTGGGATGCGCTGACCCGCGTGCTGACCGTGCATCTGCCCAAGGGCAGCCTGTCGGTCGTTCCGCTCAGCAGCTACCTTCCTGCTGAAGATCTAAAATTATTAGGCGTGTGGCAGTGGCTGCGCGAGATTTTCGACCTGGTCAGCGTGTTTGTCCCCGGTGCGCCGGTGCTCGACCCGCACCTGGACGTGGAAGGTCTGGCCCACATCCTGCAGCGCGCGGTCGAAGGCGGGCACTGGATGCTGACCCCGCCGACCCTGCTCACCCTGGTGCATGCCGTCCAGCAGCCGCTGGGCCGCCCGGCTTTCACCGCTCTGACCGCCCAACACACTCCCTACGGCTCCAAAAACCAGTACGGCCAGGTGGACGAATTGGTCGACCCGGACCCCAACGTGCTGCAAACCGCGCCCGAATCGATCCCCACCGCCGAGAGCGAGCTGGATGCTGTCACCGCCTGGCGCAAACCTGGCGCGCCGGATGCCTACCTGATCGGCGGGCTGCAGATCCATGCCGCCAGCAGCGAAAAGATCGATATCGAGGCCGAATGGGAAGACCCCTACGACGATGTATCCCAACCCCGCGAGGAAGGCACGGTCTACCTGCAAAAAAGCAGTTCCTCCTCGGTGGATGAAATCCAGATCCCCAGCCTCAAAGAGGGCTATCTCTTTACCGGCAGTGGAAAAAGTTACCGCAACCTGGCGTATTACGACGCCGACCACGACCTGCTCTGCTTCACCCGCGCCGGCGACCAGTTGGGCAACTTAAAGAGCGGGGTGATGATCTACGGGGACGCGGCCCCGCGCCATTATTTCGACAACACCCGCCGCCACCGCGTGCGCTACACCCCGCGGGCCACCTCGCGCTTCCGCGAATATTTCGACCAGGAGTCCGGCCTGGATTTCACCCGCGCCGGCGAACCTCTGTGGGTCGATGTTCCGGCGTCCGCCCGCCCGGCTGCGCCCCAGATCAGCTACATCGTGCCCACCTTTGGCTGGCAGCGCGAGGAACACACCAACCTCAAACGCAGCGTGCGTTTTGGCGCCGGGCTGCGCGTCTATCTGGAACGCCCCTGGTTCTCATCGGGGATGGGCGAGCTGCTGGGCGTGGCGCTTTACGATTACGGCAACGGTTCGCTCAGCGACCGGGAGAAATGGAAGGCCTGGGTGACCCAATGGGGAGCCGATCCCATCTGGCTGTCCCCCGGGCTGCCCCAACTGCCCTACGCTTACAACTTCCCCAACCGCACGGCCGACGAGTACAGCCTCAGCCTGCCGGGCAGAGCCCCGGGGAGGGTGGCCGTCGCGGGCTTCCCGGTCAATTTTGATTATGACAGCCAGAAGTGGTTTGCCGACCTGACCATCGACACCACCAGCCTGTCGTACACCCCATTCATTCGCCTGGTGCTGATGCGCTACCAACCCTTTGCTTTGCCGGATGCCAAACTCTCGGCTGCCGTGCTGGCCGACTATATCCAATTGACCCCCGAGCGCTCCGCCCTGCTGACCGCCGACCCATACCACGCCCGCCGCCTGACCCTCACTGTCAGCGGACCGGCCCCCACCGGCCCGGCGCCGCAAATCACCGGCAGCCAGCCCACATCTCCAGTGAATGTGCCCACCCAGGTAGAGGTCAGCCTGCAGCGCCGCATTCAGAACCTGGAAAGCGACCTGGCCTGGGAGGATGCCCCGGCCGGCACCGCAGTGATCACTGCCCTGCCGCTGCCCACCGGTTTGCTGCGCTGGGTCGGCAGCATTGCCTTCGCCACCCTGCCCGATCCCGGTGAATACCGGGTGCTGATCCGCGAGTACGAATACCTGTCTGCCAATTACACCAATAACAGCGGCAGGGGCAACGCCATCCGGCGCGAACAGCCCAAACGCCTGATCTATGCCGAAACCGTGCTGGTCGACAGCGCCCTGATCGGCGGCCCCGGCGGGCTGACCGGCACGACGCTATAGTCGAAGAAAAAGAGGCGCCGGCAACTCAGCGCCTGACCAAACCTGTGGGTTTCTTAAAAAGCGGGCGGCGATCAATTGATTGCCGCCCGCTTACCTGGCGCCGTTAGGCCGGGGGTTGGCCGCCGACCATCAGCTCAACCTGTTCCACATACAGGCCTGCTTCCACCCTGCGCGGCAGGTCCGAGCTGTCATCTCTCCTCGCGAGGGCAAAGCGGAAAATGCCGAGATGTGAGAAGCTGATCGCGCCCATCTCGCTCTGGTCGGGGGCCAGATAGGTCAGCGTTCCGCTCTTTTCCATCTCGTCGCCGCAGTTGCCCTTGATCAAAAAGTCTTCCTGCCAATCCATGAAGGTCTGCGCGCCGGTCTCCAGGCTGGAGATGATCAGGTCACCAAATTCCAATCTCACCGGCTGCTTTTCCCGCTCGCGCCCCGCGCCGATGTCATCCGCGGCGACGAGCTGTTGGATGGTAAACGGGGCGATGTTTGTCACCCGGCTGCAGTCTAAGCCATCGATCTGCAGGCGGAAATTGCTGGAGAGCCATTTTTTCTTCTTCGTCGTGACCGGCCCCTTGAGCTTTGAACCATCCCCTTTGGTAAAACGCACATTTTCCGGGGCAAATTTCACCGTCAAATAGGCGGGCTCTTTGGAGGCGCCGTCGCAGGCAGGAAAGGTGATCTCAGTGATCAGCGCATTGGTAAAATCTTCCCGCCCGCGGACTTTATAGCTGCTGTCCACGCTCACCACGCTGATATCACGGCGAGCCTTCTTGCGCTTTAGGGTATCGCTGATCCACTGGTAAAACAGCGGGTCGAGCGAGAGGTCCACCTGAATGCTCACCTCCTCAAACAGCACCCCGGTTATGTGCTTGTTGGCAAAGGTCTCACCGGGCTGCTGCGTCTCTACCACCTCGGCTTTCACTCCCCCGCCTTCGATCGATTTGAGATAGCCGGCCGTCTGGCCGCCTATTTCCAGCGAAAAATGCCCGGCGCTGTAAGCTGGCCGGACGGCCCGGCTCGTGGTCGCTTCACCTGCAGTGGTCTGGTCCATGGATGCGCTCCTTAGAATACTAAATCTATCTTAATTATATCCGATCCACCCTCCAGATTATAGTATGGCTTTTGGGGCCGGCGCTTGATCATCCCCTGGTTCCAGGCGAAGCCGCCTGGCGGCCCAAGGTCTGTTGGATGCGTGCCTTCAAGCGGTCAGCGGCCGGTACGGTCCATTGCCCCATGCGCCCGGCCGCCAGTTTGAACCATAAGCGCTGTTGCTCTTCCCACCAGGTCACTTCCAGGGTGCCGCGACTCTTACCTTGTTTGAAATGCCAATGCAGGCTATGGGGATATTTTTTGAGCGTGCCTTTCAAGGTGAGGGTCAGCCCCTCCGCCAGACAGGCGCGTTCAACAATCTCGGCAATCGAACGCAGCTCGCTCTGCTTAGGAACCTCGACTTCGATCTCGATCAATCCAAATTCCTCTCAACCCGACCTATCCCGGTCAGACCATGCAGGTGCGCATCGCCAACCCAGCCCCTACTGGGTCAGGAATTTCCCTCCCCCAGGTCGCTCAGCTCAAGGCGCATCAGCCACTTGGGCAAACCTGCGCTGTGCGAGTTGGTTTCGACCACGCGGCGAAAACCCGCCTTCTCAAACAGGGAGACCGTGCCGACGTAGGCAAAATTGACGTCGATGCGCTTGCCGGCCGGGTCCACCGGGTAGGCTTCGAGGGCCGGAACATGGTAGGAGCGCGCGCAGGCGATGGCACCCTGGAGCAGGGCGCGAGCCACCCCTCGCCTCCGGTAGCCCGGCCGCACCAGAAAGCATACGACCGACCAGACCGGTAATAAATCAACCTGGGGAATGGTGCGCGAACGCAGGATGCGCTGCATTTCGGCGCGCGGCCCGAGACCGCACCAACCCACCAGTTTTCCATCCAGGTAAGCAATCATTCCCGGCGGGGAAGCGCCATTGAGCTGGCGGCGAAGCGCCTGGCTGTGTTCACGATGGCGTAAGGGGAGTTCTTCTTTGCTGCCGCGGCCGTAGTCTCCTGCCGAGAGGCGCCAATACTGGCACCAGCAGGGCGTGCGCGCGAACAGGTCCTGGATATCCGGCCAGTATGGCTCGGCAGCCGGCAGGACGGTGATCGGACTGGGTTCGGGTTCGGCTTGATTCATCGGCTCTACTCCCGGCGGCTGTCCCCTCCCCTCGCATCCGGCAGCAGATCGCTTCAGCCAGGCGGTGGGGTCAAGGGCAAAACTGGTTGCGAATCTCGATAAAACGCGCTTCGGCTGCCAGAAACGCAAGCACCACTTGCGGGTCAAAATGCGTGCCGCTGGATTTCAAGATGATCTCACGGGCGACATCATGCGACATAGCAGCCTTGTACACCCGTTTCATCGTCAGGGCGTCATACACATCTGCCAGGGCGACAATCCGCGCGCAGATGGGGATGTGTTCACCCCGTAAACCTTGCGGATATCCGGTGCCATCCCACCGTTCGTGATGCGCGCGGGCAATATCCCGGGCTATGCTGATGATATCAGGCTTTGGCAAATCTTCAAGCAGGCTGTCCAACCGCTCCGCGCCGTCCTCGGCGTGGCTTTTCATAATCTTCCATTCCGCATCGTTTAAACTTTCCGGTTTGAACAACACATAATCGGGAATGCTTACCTTGCCCAAATCGTGAGCGGGTGAAGCGTCAAAGATCAAATCCGCAAAATGGACTGGCAGCTGTTCCTTGAGGCCGGGCAGCTTTAACATTTCAAGGGTTAATGCCCGGGAATAATGTTGTATATGGATCAGGTGCAGCCCGGTATCCAAGTCCTTGGCTTCCGCCATTTTTGCCATGCCCTTGATCACTTTCGCCAGGCTGGGCATGTTCAAGAAGTGCTCGGCGCTGCGCAAACGCACCTGCAGCTCGCCGGCATCGATGGGTTTGGTCAGGATTTCATTGGCGCCGGCTTTGCTCGCCTCCATTTTGTCCGCATGGCTGTCGCGTGAGGTCATCATGATGAAGAACAGGTGATTTACCATAGGCTGCTCGCGCAGAAAGCGGCATAATTCCAGGCCATCCATTTCTGGCATATTCCAATCCGAAATGACCACCTGTATATCCTCGCTGCGGATTATATCCAGGGCCTCAACTCCATTCTCAGCCGTAAAAACAATATGATCTTGCGCTTCGAGGATTTTTCTGGCAATCACCAGGATAGAAAATTCGTCATCCACGATTAAAATCTTCATGCCTTACTCTCTCACTTTTCTGCTTCTATGAGATCAGAAGCAGCTGCCACGAACTCCCCGACCGCTTTCTCGAAATCCTGATACAACTCCGTTATACCTGACCAATTCGCCTCCGCACCCCTGTTTTCCAGCGCCAGGCAGGCCGTCCGGAGGGGTTCAGCCGACAAGTTAGCGGCGGTTCCCTTGAGCTTATGCGCCAGGGCCTGCAGGCGCGGAGCATCATGCTGATCGACGGCTTCACTTATTTCCGCCAGGTTTTCCGGCAAACGCCGGGCCGCTTCTTTGATCAACGCCAGGGCCAGGTCACGATCATCCAACACCCGCTGGCAAACCTGTTCAAAGGCAATTGCCTCGGCATGATCTTCCTCCACGATCTGCTCATCGCGGTCTATGCTCTTGTCCGAGGTAGGAGGCCGCTTCTGGGGAAGGAGCAGGAACAGCCCAATAGGAAATCTTCGCCATCAGTTCGGCCGGGTCAAATGGCTTGGAGACATAATCGACCATTCCTGCCTGCAAACACTGTTCTCGATCGCCCTGCATCGCATTAGCAGTCATCGCAATGATAGGGATAGCCGGGTTCAGCACGGTCGAATCCTTTGCCCGAATGACCCGTGTGGCGCTCAGCCCATCCATCACCGGCATCTGCACATCCATCAAGACCAGGTCATACTCCCGGCTGTTGAGTAATTGGATGGCTTCGCGGCCATTTTCCGCTGCCTCTACCTGCACGCCGCTTTTCGACAAAATCGCCATGGCCACCTCCTGGTTAATGGGATGGTCTTCAACCAGCAGAACTTTTATCGGGGTCGGTAGGATCATGCCTTTACGATCAAATACTGGCGTTATCTGCGCTGCCGGCAGCTCCGGCTGATAGACAACTTCGTCCGCGGATTGGGATGTCGCCTCCTGCAGCGCAATTTCTTCAAGGATCTCGCGCAGCTTGCCCTGGCGGACGGGTCTTTCCAGGAAAGAGCGAAAAAGGGTCAGGTTGGAAATGGCCATATCCGCCAGCTTTTCGCCCGAGGTTAATAAGATGTATTCCGGCCTGGGCACATCGGCTCTTGAGGCGATGGCCTGGACCAGATCCACCTCGTTCATCATTTCTTCCCAATGCCCAAAAATCACGACGGAAAACGGGTGACCGATTTCCGCCGCCTGAGCCAGCATAGTTAGTGCGCTGGATGGCCCGCGCACTTCTTCGTGCTGGCAGCTAAACCAGGTCAGCAAGGTAGCAAAGACCTCGCGGTTAATCGGGCTCTCGTCTACCACCAGCACTTTCAATCCCACCAGGCGGTTCCCCAACGGGGAGATGGGTTCTGCCATCGGGGGATATTCGGAGGGCAGTTCCGTCTCATCGCCTTTATCAAACCCCAGGGTGAACCAGAAAGTGGAGCCTGAACCCGGCGTGCTTTCCACCCCAATTTCTCCCCCCATCATCTCCACCAATCGCTTTGAGATCGATAGACCCAACCCGGTGCCGCCGTAATTGCGGGTAGTGGAAGAGTCGACCTGGGTAAACGGCTGGAAAAGCTGCTTCAATTTCTCGTGAGCAATGCCAATGCCGGTGTCGCGGATTTCAAAGTGCAGCAAGCCGGGTGCATTTTCCGGCAGCGAAGCACACGCTTTCACTTCGACTTTTCCCTGGTGGGTGAATTTTATCGCGTTGCTGATCAGGTTATTCAAAATCTGGCGGATACGCTCCAAATCGCCGCGGATCATCGCGGGTAAATCCGGGTCCAGGTCTAGGCTCAGCTCGATCCCCTTTTCCTGGGCACGGTAACTGAATACCTCGATAACATCCTCAAACAACCCGCGCAGGCTGAAATTCAACTTTTCCAATTCCAACCGCCCCACCTCGATCTTGGAAAAGTCCAGGATATCGTTTATCACCACCAGCAGTGATTCGGCGCTGCTGCGAATTGCCCGCGTGTAGCGCACCTGCTCCGGTGATTGGGGCGTACCCGCCAGTAAGCCGGCCATGCCGATGATCCCGTTCATCGGCGTGCAAATCTCATGACTCATATTGGCCAGAAATTCACTTTTCGCCTGGTTGGCCGCGTCTGCTTTAACCGCCATTTGTTCGGCCTGGATGGTGGTTTCCTCCAACCGGCGGTGCGATTCGCGCAGCGCCTGCTCGGTATTGCGCCGTTCCAGCGCGCCGGCAAACAGGCCGGAGAGCACGCCCAACAGATGGATTTCCTCATCTTTCCATTCGCGCTCGTGGAAAAGTGAATCAAAGCATACGCAACCCAATAGATTGTAGGCATAGGCCACCGGCACCACCATCAGCGATTGGGTTTTGGCAGTTTCCAACCTTCCGCGTTCTGCGCTCCAGTTTTCGGGGAGATCTTTCACCACGGGGATATACACCGGTTCTAACCGCCGCAGGGTATCGATCAGGGCGGGTAAAGCACTGCAGGGGATATCTTGCCAATGTTCGATCTCCGGGGCAATGTCGGGGGCGCACCACTCATGGGTGGTGCTCAAGGTATCCGCCTGTGAATCGATCCGGCAGATATAGGCGCGGTCAACCATACATAACATGCCGATGCGTTCGAGGGCATGGTTGAACAGTTCGTTGATCTCATCGATTGAGAAATTCACAAAATCCCCGGATAAATGCACCAGTTCGTTCTCAAACGCTTCGCGGAAGGATAAATTCTCCTCGATTTTTTTTCGTTCGGTCAGATCGGTGACCGCGGCGATGGTTCCGTTGATCTCGCCATTGGTATAACGCGGCGCAGCGGTGATGAGGATTGGCGTCAGGCTGCCATCCGGTTTCATCAGGCGGGTTTCGTACGAGCTGGTTTCTCCTCGCATGCGCTTCTCAACCTGGCGGGAAAGAATTTCCTGGTCGTCTGGCGCGGTCAACTCGCGCGGGCTGTGGCCGATGATCTGATCGGCTTCGCTGCCCACCAATTTCGCATAAGCCGGATTGACATACTCAAACAAGGCATTCTGATTAGTGACGGTGATCCCGGAGGGGTTGGCATTCATCACCTGGAGGAAAAAATCTCGCTGCGAGGCAATGGTCCGCTCAAAACGGCGTTTCTCGGTGACATCCCGTAAAACAATCAGGCGGCCAATCAGGCGCCTGGAGCGGTCGAAGAGCGGGTTGATTCGCAGCTCGATGGTCATGTTTTCCGATATCACAATTTCAACCTGAGCTTCAAGCTCATCGCGCAGCTGCAGATATAAATCCGACCATTTGGAAAAAATCAGTTCGGCCGTCAGGCCAATCATATCCGCCGCATCCCGTCCCATCATCAGGCAGGCAGCCGGATTGACATCCACCAGGCGATGGTCGATGTTAAAAACCAGGATGCCCTCATTCATACGCTCGATGAGGATCCCGCGGGCGATCGGGGTAAGGTTGAATAACTGGTAATTGAACAGACCCCAATTGAAAACCACCCCGGTCAGCCCAAACAGAAGCGGGGTCAGGTCAACACCGGGCCAGGGGTCGAGACCGGCCAGGTAAAGTATATTGCCAATCCAGGGAAAAAGAATGCCTACGACCAGGAGGACTGCCTGGCGTTTGTACAACTGGTGAGAGCGAAAGGCATAACGCATTAAAAGATGGTGCCGATCAAGATCAAACTATAGGCATAGGCGGTGTGGATCCAAAAGATAATCCCATGAGAATAGACCAGAGGCGCGGTTGCCGAATCATACAGGGGGGTGATGGAGGTCCAAAACTGGTGATGCAGATCGTTGGACAGGATGGCCCCCATGATCAGGACCGGCACGATGATCAGCAACAAGCCGCGGCGCCCAATCAGAACGGAGGTCAGACGAGTGTAGTGGATCGCAAACAGCATCCATAAGGATGGCAGGGTTAAGACTCCCAGGTAGGAGAGTTTCGCAAATAACAGTTTGGTTTCGATACTAGAAGCAAGGAATTCACCGGCGCCAGTCAGCGTCCACCAGCCGGTCGAAAACATCAGTAAGGTGAAATACAGGCCTCCGGGGGCTTCGCGCTTGCGGATGGTATAAATTCCGGTGAAAGCGAAAATACAGCCGGCCGCGACCATGATGATGATGGATGTAAATTGTTCGATGCCCATATCTGCCTGTAAAGGAATAGCCCACCCCTAAATTAAGATCATACCATTGCCCCTAATTTTAGATGTATTTCACCCGATTGCGGCCTTTCAATCACATAACAAACTGGATCTCATCGGCTTTGCCTGAAGAACAACCTGCACCGCTGCCTGTTAGATGGCCATAAGATACGGATGGGTTATGACAGAAACCGAGAAAGAAGGAGGGCACAGGCCATTCATGCGATCTGCAATCCTATCCATCCGGATGGCCTCCTCAAGAGCACAATCTCTACCAATTTCCCCAGATCATGATTTAACCGATCATAATTGCATATAATTGGAAAATGCCCAAAACCCGCGCGGCGAATGACCCGGCCCACAACGCTGACCTGCTGCTCTCAACCAAATTGCTGCCACCGCGGCTGCACGCCGCCAGCCTGCTCCGACCCAACCTGCTGGAAAGACTTGACGGCGGCCTGGCACAGAAACTGACCCTCGTCTCGGCCCCCACCGGATATGGTAAGACCACCATCGTCGGCATGTGGATCGCGAACCGCGGCCTGCCCACCGCCTGGGTGACCCTGGATGAGAACGACAATGATCCCGCCCGCTTCTGGACCTATGTTTGTTCGGCGCTGCGCAGGCTGGACCCCGAGCTCGGCAAGACCACGCTCTCCGCGCTGGCGGCCACCCAACTGCCAGCCTATCCTACCCTGCTCGCTCCATTGATCAATGACCTGGCGCAAGTAGACGAAGCCTGCCTGCTGGTGCTGGACGAATTTCACACCATCTCCCTGGCGCAAATTTTGGATGGCGTTTCTTTTTTGATCCAGCATTTGCCCGAGCGGGTGCACCTGGTGATGATTTCGCGCGGCGAACCGGCCCTCAACCTGGGCATTTACCGCGCGCGCGGCGAGATGCTGGATATCACCGCCGCCGATTTGCGCTTTGACCTGGCTGAGACGCAGGCCTTCCTGGATCAAACCCTGGCCGTCAAACTGCCCAAAGAAATCGCCGCCAACCTGAACCAACGCAGCGAGGGCTGGGCCGCGGGGCTGCGCCTGGCCACCCTATCGCTGCAAAATCGCAGTGTGGCTGAGATCGAAAAATTCCTGCTGACATTTTCGGGAAGCCATCATTATGTTTCAGAGTACCTGGTGGCGGAAGTCTTCCAGGGCCTTCCTCAAGCGTTGCAAGACTTTCTCTTGAAAACCTGCTTTCTCACCCGCCTGACGCCATCCTTATGCGATGCGATCCTGGAATCCCATACCAGCGCCGCGCTGCTGGAGCAGCTCAGCCGAGACAACCTGTTCATCACCCAGCTCGAGCGCAGCAGCGGCCAGACCTGGTACCATTACCAGCCTCTTTTTGCCGAAGCCATCCAGCACCTGGCGAGACAGCGTTTCGATGAGACCGCTATCGCTGCCTTGTATGAAAAAGCCACTACCTGGTTTGAATACCAGCAGCTCTTCGATGATGCCATTGAAACCGCCCTGGCCGCGCAGTTCTTCGAGCGCGCCTTGGGTCTGGTGGAGAAATACATTGAAATATACAGCCTGAACCAGATGCATACCCTCCTGCGATGGATGGAAAGGATCCCCGAGGCTTTGACCTTGCGCCACCCGGCGGTCTGCTTGATGTACGCGCAGGTGATCCTGTTCTCATCCGACCGCTTTGCCCCACAGACGGCGGCGCGCATCGAGCCCTACCTGCAGGCCGCCGAGGCCGCCTGGCAGGCTGCGGGGGATGAGGCCAGGGTCGGCACGGTTCTATCTGTGCGCGGGATGATGCTTATCTGGCAGGGCGAGTTTCAACGGGCGCTGGAATGCGTGTTTCAGGCCCTCGAAAAACTGCCCGAAAGCGAAGTATTCTGGCGCGGGATCAGTTTATTGAACGCCGCCGCGGGTGAACAATATGCCGGGCGCATGCTGGACGCCCAGGACCAGATTCTGGAGGCCCGCGCGCTGTTGGGCGCTTCCCAAAATATCCACGGCGTGCTGGCAGCCAATGGAATGATGGCTGAAATCTTTTACGCCCAGGGTGAAACCGAGCTGTGCATCCAACTGTGCGAGCAGATCATCCGCGAAGCGGTCGGGGATGAATCCATGCTGGACGACCAGGGCAGCGCCCACCTGCTCCTGGCGCGCATCGCCTACGAGCAAAACGACCTGGCCGCCGCCGCGCAGCACGCCGAGGTGGTCATTGGCCTGGGCAAACAGCGTGCCAACGAGCTGCTCCAGGCCCAGGGGGCCGGCGTCCTGGCGCAGATTGGTTTGGCCCAGGGCAAAGGCGCCCGGCCTGGAGACGACCTGGTGATGCTCGCTGCCCAGCTGCGCAGCCCGCTGGCCTTAGATGAAATCCGCAGGGTCGAGAGCTTATTGGCCGTACGTTCCGGTGGGCCACCCGGCAATTGGCTGAGTGCGACCCACGAGGCCTTGCCCATCGAAGAGGAGCGCGAGACGTTTATCCTGGCGCGGCACTCCGTTATCTCGGGCAAGCCCGCCGAGGCGCTTGCTTTGCTGGACCCGATTGTCGCGGACGCGGTCTCACAGGGGCGCGTGCGCAGCCAGGTCGAGGCGCTGGTTCTGCAAGCCCTGGCGCAGCATGCCCTGGGAGATGGGCTGCAAGCCAGAACCTCGCTGCTTCAAGCCCTGGCGATTGGACATGCCAAAGGCTTCCGGCGCCTGATTGTAGATGAAGGAGCCCGGATGGCGGCCCTGCTGCGGGAAATACTGCCCACCCTGCCAAGGGGTCCGCTGGGGCTGTATACCTCCACCCTATTGCATCTATTCCCGCCCAATACCGGCAGCCAGCGGCAAGCTGAAGGCGAAATCCTCGCCCCGGTAGAACCCTTGAGCCAACAAGAAATCCGTGTGCTCAAACTGCTGGTGGCCGGCCTGTCGAACGGTGAGATTGCCAGTGAACTGGTGGTTTCGACCAATACGATTAAAACCCACGTCAAGAATATCTACCGCAAACTGGATATCACCTCCCGCGAAGAAGCCCGCATGGTGGTTAAAGAATTGAAATTGTTTTGAGCTGCCAATGAGACCCGCAATCACGTGCCCAAATCACCCCGCGTATCACCCAGGAAGGGTGATACAAGATGACTACTGCCGGCCTACAATGAGCCCAAGAAATATGGAAGAGGTGAAATCATGACTCAACGCAGTATTTTGGCAGGAAATAATCCTACGATCGTGATTAAGGCAGGCGCAAATGTGACCGTCAAAGGCGTGGACGGCGGCCAGGTCACCGCACAAACCACGGATATGTGGGGGCTGCAAGTCGACAAAAAAAGCGAGGCCGAATTTGCCCGCGCGCGGGCAGTGGTGGGCGAAACGGTTCTCTTCGATTTACGCTTCAAGCGGCCTACATCCAATGAAAGCCAATGGAATGATGTTATCGAAATCCAGGTAGGCGGCAGCGGTGAGGTACAGGTTCCGTTTGGATCGAATCTCAAGGTATACGCCGGGAAAGACATTCTTATCCAAACGGTGCGCGGGCGAGTGGACGCGTATGCCGGCGGCAAATTGGCCATGCAGGCGGTATACAGCCTGGGGAATGCCTCCGCGGGCCGGCAGATGGATCTGGATTGTGAGACCTTGCAGGGGGAAACCGTCGAATATAAATCCGGCAGCGATTTGCGCTTTCACGTCCAGGATTTGATCAGCGCCCATATCCGGGTAAAAGACATCGGCGGCTTCTGGGAAGCAGTCATCGGCTCGGGGCAGAAATCGATCCTGCTCAAAGCGGGCGGGGACGTGACCCTGGTGACCGACCAGGCGGTCCAGGGGCTGCCGCCAAATTACATATTGGGCAACATTCAAAAACCGTAATCCTGATCACAAACATTAAAAAACGCCTCGCAGCCGCGGGGCGTTTTGCTATCAATCACCCACCCAATCACCCCGGGTGGGTGAATGTTATTCACCCGGCGGGCGGCTATGATCAGACCAATTCAAACCACAAGGAGAAACGCAATGACAACTCTACTTCAGCTTTGGCTCAACCCGATCAACCTGGGTATTTTTATTTTGTGCGCCTGCGCCGGGATATGGATCTTGAGCAAATGCGGACCCAATTATCGGGACAAATAGCCGTGAAAGGATTGGAGATGAACACCAACCAGACCCCAACCAAAACTAACGCGCGGTCTCTCGCCGTGATCTTCTTTATCATGTTGATGGATATCGTCGGCCTGTCTATCCTCGGCCCGGTGGCCCCCTATATTGTCAAACGCTACAGCAGCGATGCCCTGATGGTCACCATGCTCAGCGTGATCTATGCCGCGGCTTTGTTCTTCGCTGCCCCCGCCATGGGCAAAATCAGCGATCGCGTCGGCCGGCGGCGGGTATTGATCGTCAGCGTCTTCGGTTCCGCCGTGGGCTATTTCATTTTTGGGGTGGGCGGCGCGCTGTGGGTGCTCTTCCTCTCCCGGCTGATCGACGGCATCACCGGCGGCAACCTTTCTACCGCGGCGGCCTATATCGCGGACGTCTCGCGGCCGGAAGAACGCGCCAAAAACTTCACCCTGATCGGCATGGCGTACGGCTTTGGCTTTATCCTTGGGCCGGCATTGGGCGGCGCCTTGGGCCAGTTGAGTGTGGATGCCCCCTTGTTCGCTGCCGGCGTGATCTCGCTGATCAGCGTGGGGCTGATTTATTTCCTGCTGCCCGAATCGCTCCCGGTAGAAAAACGCGAAACCGCCCCGCTGCGCCTGAGCGACTTCAATCCCTTCGTGGCGATCCGCAGCATGGTGCGCAAACCGGGCATCGGGCTGCTGATGCTGGTGTCGGCCTTGTTCAACTTCTCCTTCGACGGGATCAACAGCACCGCCGGGGTATATATCGTGGATAAATTCTTCGCCCAACCCTGGACGTTGGGGTTGTTGTTCGTCATGGCGGGGATTGCCACCGCCATCATGCAGGGAACGCTGGTGCGCAGTATGCTCCCAAAATACGGAGAGAAGCGCATGGCCATCGTCAGCCTGTCCGGAGAAGCCATTGGCGCCCTGCTGGTGGTGATCGCCCCGCTTTTCTGGATGCTGTTCCCGATCTTCTTCGTGCAGAGCCTGGTGGTCAGCTTCATTTTCTCGGCGCTCAGCACCCTGGCGGCCAACCGGGTCAGCGAACGCGAACAGGGCCAGCTGGCGGGGGTCAGCGCGGCCGTCAGCGGATTGGTGGCAGCCCTGGGTCCACTGTGGGCCGGGCTGGTGTACGATCACGTCATGCCGTCCGCGCCCTTCTGGACGGGCGCGATCTTCCTCGGGCTGGCCTGCCTCTTAATGGCCCGCGTCAAAGTCGTCCCGGCGGCTCAACCTCTGGGCGATGCCCTTTCAGCGGCGGATTGAGGTTTGGGCTGCGCTCACCAGGTCAATCGCCAAATTCCATGGCAAATATTTTTTGTTCCTGGCTTATCCTGGCCAGATCGGCGAGCTTCCAGCTCAACAGGGCGATGGATTTATATAGCCACTCATTCTTCATGGAAAATGGACTGGAAAGGTAACGCAGCAAATGCTGGAAAGCTTCATCGACCAGGCCGATTTCTTTTTTGATCATCCCGGCGCGTAGCTCCGCCATAGAAAAAGCCGGTTCGAGCTCCAGGCAGCGGTCCAGATCGACCGCTGCCTGGGCCGATTCTCCCTGCTGCTCATGCACATCCGCGCGCAAGTAGAGCGCGTGAGGAAAATCCGGACGCAGTTCCAGGGCTCGGTTGACCAGCGGCAGGACCCCACCCAGACCGTCGGAATCCAGGGTCAGTGCCTGCACCAGGAAATGCTCGGCGGAGTCGGGAGCAATCTCTTTTACCTGCGCCTCGATCGAAACCAATTCCTCGGTAAAGGCCATCTGGTGCATGCAAACGGCATATTCCAATAGATAATCGAGGTTATGCGGTTCAAGATGTACCAGGGTTTCAAGATATTCCATCGTGTTATCCGGCACGGCATTGATCACGTGCTCGTGCGCCAGGCGAAACAGCTCAGCCGTCGATTTGAACATAGCTCCTCCGTATTAGAAATTTAGTTCTATTATACGGCGTTTCACCCCAATTTGTGAAAGCCAATCTTTGATCAGGTACAATCAAGATAACCTGAGGTGGAGACGGAAATGGAACCTGGCCCAATGGACTTTTCAGCCAACATAGAGCGGTTTTCGGGGTTTGCCGGGCTGTACGACCAGTTCCGGCCCGAACCGCCCGCCATACTCGCCGAGATCCTGACCCGTTTGGCGTCTGCTCCCATGCCTGAGCTGGTGGTCGATTTGGGCAGCGGAACCGGGCTTTCCACCCGTTACTGGTCGGGTAAAGCCCGCCGGGTGATCGGGGTGGAACCCAGCGCGGATATGCGCAGCCAGGCGCAGGCGCTGAGTGCCGACGGTGATCTCACCTTCCGGGAGGGCTTTTCGCACCGCACCGGTCTGCCGGACGCCTGCGCGCAGATCGTCACCTGCGCCCAATCCCTGCACTGGATGGAACCGCAAAGCACATTCGAAGAAGCCCGCCGCATTCTGGCGCCCGGGGGCGTCTTTGCCGCCAGCGATTACGACTGGCCGCCAACCACCGGCGCCTGGGAAGCCGACGCAGCCTTCCAGGCCTGCCTGCTGCGCGCCAGGGAATTGGAAGCGGCCCTCGACACACCGCCAAAATTACAGCAGTGGGATAAGGCTCAGCACCTGGCCCGCATGCAAGCCAGCCATTGTTTTCGCTTCACCAAGGAAATCGTCGTTCACCATATCGACCAGGGCAGCGCCGAACGCCTGGTGGGCCTGGCGCTCAGCCAGGGCGGGATGATGAGTTTGCTGAAGGCCGGGTACAGCCAGGCCGATCTGGGGCTGGACTTGCTGCGCGAAACCGCCGCACGCGTACTAGGGGACGAGCCGCGCAGCTGGTTCTGGAGCGCCCGGGTGCGGATTGGGATAAAGTAGCGGGACACTTAATATTTACTTGTATGGGTTGAGACCCGTACAAGGAAGGAGAACAGCATGCTGCCAATCGTGACCACGACGATTTACAAGAAGATCCATCACCTCGCAATCGAAGTCGACGTGTTCGTTCCGCCGGAGAAAAATCCACCGGTGGTACTTTATTTTCACGGCGGCGCGCTGATCTCCGGTTCGCGCAAGTATTTGCCCGACTACCAGGCTCAGCGGCTGCTCGAGGCCGGCATCGCCGTGGCGGCTGCCGATTACCGCCTCGCCCCTGAAACCAAACTGGCCGATATTGTCGCGGATGTGCGCGACGCGATCCAGTGGGTAAATGGACCGGGTGCCGAGACGTTTGGCTGGGATCCTGCGCGGCTGGCAGTCATGGGCGGCTCGGCCGGCGGCTATCTCAGCCTGTTGAGCGGCACCCTGGAGGTTAAGCCCAAAGCCATCGTCGCCTTTTATGGTTACGGCGATATCCTGGGGGAGTGGTACACCCGGCCCAGCGAATTTTACTGCCGGCAGCCGATGATCAGCCAGACGGCAGCCGAATCCAGCGTGGGCGGCGCAGAACGATCCCAAGGCGGCGATGGACGCTATACCTTTTATCTGTATACCCGCCAGCAGGGTCAATGGGTCGAGTTGGTGAGCGGTTTAGATCCCAGCAATGACGAGGAAAACCTGCGGCGTTACTGCCCCATCCACAATATTGGCACGGATTATCCGCCTACCCTCATGCTGCACGGCGACCACGACAACGATGTGCCCTACCAGCAATCCCGCCTGATGGGAGAAGCACTGGCTATGCATGGGGTCGAAAATACCCTGATTACCATCGAGGGCGGAGGGCATGGCTTTGATGGGGATCTAAAAAACCCACACATCCTCGAGATTTTCGAGCGGGTGGTGGGCTTTCTACAACGGCATCTATAGCAGTTATCACGGCGCATCCACTGCGGCGGCTGCTTTAATAAAATTACATCATCAAGTAGGGATTCTCCAGCAGGGCCTTCAGATCGGTCAGGAAACGCGTGCCGGCGGCGCCGTCGATCACCCGGTGGTCGATCCCCAGGGTCAGGTTCATCATCGGGCGCACCCCCACCTGGCCGTCCACCGCCACGACCGTATCGCTAATCTTCCCCACCGCCAGGATGGCGGTCTCGGGCGGGTTGATGATCGCAGTGAAAGAGGCCGCCCCCAGCATTCCCAGGTTGGAGATCGAAAAGGTGCTCCCGCTCATCTCCACGGGCTGCAGCTTGCGTTTGCGGGCTTTATCCAGCAGTCCTGCAATGGCGGCGGCGGTTTGTTCCAGGTTCATCTTATGCGCTTCACGGATCACCGGGACGATCAGGTAATCATCCAAATCGACCGCCATCCCAATGTGCACATCCTCCCACAGTACAATGTCATCCTCAAGGATTGAGCTGTTCAACAGTGGATGTTTGGGCAGCAGGTGAGCAACTGCGCGGACGATGATCGCCGTGTAGGAAATGCCGCGTCCCAGCAGCGTTTCGTAGTGGGCTTTTACCTGTTCCCTCAACCGTACCGCCTCGCTCATATCCACCACCAGGTGGATGTAGACGTGCGGAATGGTGCTCGCGCTCTGGCTCAAGCGTTTGGCGATGATCAGGCGGGGGCCTTTCAACGGGATGCGCTTCTTTTCACGAGCATCGCCCAGGCGAACTGGCGCCTCCTGGGTGGATTGGCCTCCATCCAAGGGCTGTGCCAGGTTCGACGGGATGAGGGGCGCACTGGCCGGAAGAGCCTCGAGATGCCGCTCCACATCCACGCGGTATATCCGCCCGCGCGGGCCACTGCCGTGGACCTGGTGTAAATCCAGGCGCTGCTCGCGCGCCAGGCTGCGCGCCAGCGGGGTGGCGCGGATCGCGCCCGGCTGCTCCGCCTCGGGCGCGGATAACGCCTGGGCTGGCGGAGGCAGAACAGTGGCTGGAGGCGGCGCTGTCAGATCGCCAGCCGCAGTTCCCGCGCCGTCAGGCGGTCGTCTCGCCGGGCTGGAGGAGGTAGCCGATCACCTCTGCCACCGGAATCACGTCATCGGGTTGGGCCTTGAGCCCGGAAAGGATCCCACTTTCGGTGGATTCAACCTCAATGGCGGCTTTGTCGGTCAGCACGACGAAAAGCGCCTCGCCCTTTTGCACCGCTTCCCCTTCGTGCTTCAACCATTCCACGAAGGTGCCTTCCTCCATGACCATATCCACTTTGGGCATAATGATTTCGACCGCCACGCGCCTACCTCCCCTCGGTCGCCAGCTCTCGGGCGGCGCAGACGATATCTTCGACCTGGGGTACGGCGGCCTTCTCGAGGATGCGGTTATAGGGAATGGGGATATCCCGGCCTGCCAGGCGGCGAATGGGGGCATCCAGACGGTCGAATGCTTCCCCGCCGGAGATGACCGCGGCCAATTCTCCGCCGTAACCGCCGGTGATGGGAGCTTCATGCACAATCAAGACCCGTCCGGTTTTGCTGACCGAATCGAGAATGGTCTGGGTGTCCAGGGGTTTCAACGTGCGTGGGTCCACCACTTCCAGCTCTATGCCTTCCTGCTCCAGGATTTGCGCGGCTTCCAGCGCCCGCTGCACCATCACCGAGATGGCGATAACCGTCACGTGCCGCCCAACCCGTTTCACTTCGGCTTTCTGCAAGGGGACGGAGTAGCTTTCCTCGGGGACCGGGCCTTTGGTGCGGTACAGCAGTTTGTGTTCCATAAACACCACCGGGTTGTTATCGCGAATTGAGGCGATCAGCAGGCCCTTGGCATCGTAGGGAGTGGAGGGGGCCACCACCTTCAAGCCCGGCGAGGCCACGAACCAGCTCTCCAACGACTGCGAATGCTGGGCCGCCGCGCCGGTACCCGACCCGGCCGGCGCGCGCATCACCAGCGGCACGCTGACTTTTCCGCCAAACATAAAACGCATCTTGGCAGCCTGGTTGACCAGCTGGTTCATCGAAATGGCCACAAAATCCATAAACATGATTTCAAAAATAGGGCGCATCCCCATGATGGCTGCCCCCGCGGCAGCCCCGGCAATCGCCGCTTCGGAGATGGGTGTATCCCGCACCCTTTCGCCGCCAAACTCACTCAACATGCCCTTCGAGACGCCAAAGGCTCCGCCGTAGACTCCCACGTCTTCGCCCATCAGAAAAACGCTGGGATCGGCGCGCATCTCCAGGGTCATCGCTTCCCGCACTGCCTCCAGGTAGGTGATCTCGCGCAAATCAGCAGTGGCGTTCATGGCGCATACACCTCGGCCTCCATCGAGGCGGGATCAGGGTCGGGAAAAGCCAGGGCAGTCTGCTCGGCAGCCGCGATCTCCGCCTGGCAGTCGCGGTCCATCTGCTGAAATTCTTCCTGGGTGATCAACCTGCATTCCAGCAGCTGCCGTGAAAAGCGCAGGATCGGGTCGTTCTCCTGCCATTCCTTAATCTCTTCAGGGGTGCGGTACAGGTTGCGATCACTTTTGGAATGCCCGCGCCAACGGTAGGTCAGGTTCTCCACCATTGAAACCCCTTCGCCTGCCCTGGCGCGCCCCACTGCTTCCTTCACCGCCTGATGCACCGCGATCACATCGTTGCCGTCCACGGTGACCCCGGGGATGCCGTAGGCGCTGGCCCGGTCGGCCACGTGGCGGATATTCATGGATTTCTCCGCCGCCATCGACATGCCGTACTGGTTGTTATCGCAAATAAAAACGATGGGCAGCTTCCAAAGCGAGGCCATGTTCAGCGATTCGTGGAATTCACCAATGTTGGCCGCGCCGTCGCCAAAGAAAGACAGTAAAACGCGGGTAGATTTCTGCATTTGCAGCGCCAGGCCGATGCCTACCGCGGTCGGCAGCCCCGACCCAACGATGCCGGTCGCACCCAGGTTGCCGCCGTCGATGTCGGCGATGTGCATCGATCCGCCCCGCCCGTGGCAATAACCGGGTTCCTTGCCGATAAATTCCGCCATCATCAGGGTCAGGTCGGCGCCTTTGGCGATGGTGTGCCCGTGACCGCGGTGGTGGTGGATGATAAAATCCGAACTCCTCGATCGCCGAAATACTGCCGACCGGCGAAGCCTCCATGCCAATGGACAGGTGCATGGTGCCGTGGATCAACCCGCGGGTATACAGCGATTCCGCGTTTTCCTCGAAATAACGGGTTAACATCATTTTTTCCAGCATCCACAGCAGCTTGTCGCGTGGCAGTTGTGTCAGGAGATGACAATCCTCATCCTCGTCAAATTTCAATTCCGCCAGGATATCCTGTACTTTGTAAGGCATCTGTGGTCTCCTTCACAAATGAATGGGTGTCGGGCTAACGTTAAAAATAAGACAGGACTTCCTTTGCCGTTACATCATCCATGATGATGGTTTTTAGATAATTCCCCTTGAGCGCCGCAGCGACCGCCGGCCCTTTATGATCCAAAACCGCGATGCCGATGGTCAGCGGAATGCTGCGAAAATCTTCCAGGTCGATGCCAATCACGTGGTTGGAATATTGTTCGGCGCAAACCTCGCCATCCTGGTTGAAAATGCGCGCGAGGATTTCCCCCGCGCCCAATTCGAGGTGAAAAACTCGCTGCAGTTCATCCGCCGGCAGCGAGGTGAACTGCCAGATGCTGGAATCGGTGGGATTGAGGGTGCCCACTCCAACCACTGCGATCTGGGCATTTCGAGCAAAATCCAGCACTTCCTTCACGTGGCGTAAATTATTGACCGCGTCGCGTTCGTCCTCGGTGTCGGTAAAGGCCGGGGCATACAGCTGCAGCGCTTTTCCGCCCAGGCGTTTGGCCAGCACCCCCGCCAGGTTATTGACATCCGTGTTAAAGCGTCCCTGCACGCCGCCCATAGCCGGCACCACCCTGACGTCGAAGGTGTTTTCCGTCTCCAGTGCCTGCACCATCGCCGCCACCCCGCGCCCGCCGCCATTGCAGACCACATCACCATCCCGAATTTGCTGCACCAGGTAACCCGCGGCCGCCTTGCCGATGGACGCCAGGATGGCGTCGGGATAATCGGAGTAGCGCGGCACGATAATGGCATTCTTCACCCCGGTCACCTTTTGCACGGTGCGTTCCAGGTCAAACAGGTGCTGGGAAGGCGTGTGGATGTTGAACTCGATCCAGCCGTTATTGCGCGCCTGTTTCAACAGCCGGTTCACCTTGGCCAGAGAAAGTCCCAGCGCCTGGCCAATTTCCGCCTGGTTTTGGCCGTCCAGGTAATACATGAAAAGGATCTGATTAATCAATCGCTCGGTTTCCAGATCATTCATCAATTGCAGCATAAGCGGGCACCTTTTCTGTTTTCAGTTTTCAAGCAGGCAGAACACAAGAAATTACTGCTCCTGGTCGAGCAGTTTCCTGGGGGCGATATATAACAGGGTGTGCAGCTGATCTTCGGTAATCCCCGCCTTGCGCATGTAGGGCAGTAAATTGGTCAGGAGATGATCGTAGCCCCAGCCGCCGTATTTGTGCAGGCGCATTTTCATACACACGTCATTGCCAATGATAATCCGGTCGGCGTAACCCGCGTCCAGCGCGCGCTTGAGATCGTGGATGCGCTGCATATCGGTTTCTAAAATATACAATTCCGAATCGACGTTAAAGGTCGATCCAAAGCAGTCCATGCCGATCGAGGCCCCGGTTTTCAACACGTCTTCCCAATGCGAACTCCCATTGACGTGGCAGATATGCACCTTCTCCACGTTGGCGCCGTTCTCCACCAGGATGCGGATGGCCTCCAGGATGGTATCCCGCCGGCCCTCGGTATGCACCATGATCGGGGCGTTGGTCTTTTTGTTCACCCGTCCGGCGGCGATTAAAACCTCCGCTCGCGCGGGAAAATATTGCCGCCGGTGGTGCCCAGCTCGCCCATCACCCCGGCGCGGATGCCGGTGTCGTCGATCCCCTGGGTCAACTCGCGGAGCATGGTTTCTTCGATATCTTCGATGCTCATCCCCTCCACTTCGGGCGGGTGGAACTTATTGCGGTAATAGCCTGTGCAGGTGATGAAATTCATACCCAGTTCGTCAGACAGCCGGCGCAGCGCCACCGGATTGCGCCCCACCCCGATGTTGGTCGGATCTAACACCGATTTTACCCCCGCCCGTTTGAGAATGGCCATTTCCTCTTTGGCATCCTCGTAATCCGATAGGATCTGGTTATCAATCGACCAGAGCGGTTCGCGCATCAGCCAGCCGTAGTTTTTGAGGGTGACGCCGTGTTCCAGATCGATATCCTGCTCAGCGAAGAGCGCTTTGACGCGCTCGGCCGGCTCGACATAATCCTTTGAATAATCGCAAAAAATATGCTCGTGTGCGGTGGTGATCCCTAGATCCGCCGCGTCGATCGCCCCTTTAACGGTAATGACTGCCATCGCTGTTCTCCTTTTTCGATCTTACCTGCTCGAAGCACAAAAGAAGATTCATTTACTGATAATATATATCATAGTCGCTTTTGCAATAAATTTCAATCAGTGAAAACAATGTTGACTTAATGAAATTTTTTGCTACAATAAAATTGATCAACAATTATCACGTTTGGTCAACCATCGCCGCCTATGGGCTGGGCAGGCGGATAGCGGACATCCGAGCGGAACAGCACTTGTAATTTGCTGTAATTTACCCGGTATAATGCTTGTAAATTTCGGAAAACATGCTATATTATTCTCAGACCACCCCGTTCACGCCCAGTTCAGTCTATTTTGAAACAATACCGTCTGCCCAATGTGACGAAATCGGATAAATGGCTACTGTTTTGATTTCTTAAGGCCCATTCATACAAGAATGTTCCTTAATCAACGCCATAGAAGGAAGGAGGATGCCGATATCAAATGGTTTCGCGGGAGTGTTTGTTTTCCTGATCCACGGCCACCAGGCATCGGAGACCTCATCGCAGCATCCAGGACATCAACCTGACGGATTTTGTCGAGTTAACCAAGGAGGATCCTTACTATGGAACAGAAGAAGTTGAACCGGCGAAAGTTTTTGCAGGCAACCGCCGCAACGACTGCCGGGGTAATTCTTGCCAGTTGTGCACCTGCCGCCACCCCACAGGCGACCAACGCCGAAGGTGCGGCGCCAACCATGGCGCCGGCTGAACAAGAAGCGCGCACCATGCGTATGTGGCACTGGGATAGTTTCCTTTTGGAAGGCTACAAACAGGTCACCGCAGAAATTCACCGAGGCAAATCCGAAATTGACTGTGTCCATCGAGTTGACCTCATATGGTGAGTATTCGCAAAAAGTCGCGGCGTCCATCGCCGGAGGCGCCGCCCCGGATGTCGTCGGCACAGTCGGCGAGCACTTCACCAACATGGCGGGACAGGGCTCGTTGGTTGACCTCCAGCCCTTTATCGATGGGTCGAAATTCGACATCACCGATTACCACCCCGGCAATCTCAGCCAGAATACCTGGGGCGGAAAGTTGTACGCCATCCCCTACACGGCGGACGGCATGTGGTGGTACTACAACGTGGATGAATTTACCCGCCTTGGATTGAAAACACCCTACCAGTATTGGAAAGATGGCAATTGGACCTGGGACACCGCCGCGGACCTTGCCAAGCAATTGACCAGCGGTGAGGGCGTCGAGAAGAACTTCGGCTACGGCGGTTTGGGATACACTAACTATTACGATTTCCTCCCCTCAGTCGTATCCAACGGCGGCACCGGTCTGTTTGATGAAAAATACACCACCTGCAAGCTGACCGACCCCAAGCTGGTTGAGCTGCTACAGTGGGGTCTGGACATGCGCAAGTACTCCCCAGGGCCCGAAGAGGAAGCCACCAGCAACCCGCAATCTGGCCGGGTGATGCAGTGGATGGATTGGTCGCCGATGGGTCCTACCTACTCGGAAAGCTTCCCCTTCAAATTCAGCTATGCGCCCCCGCCGCCTTCGCCGGCCACCAAGAAACTGGTCTATTGCGGCGACGCCCCGGCCTTCGGCATCCTCAAGGGGGTGAAAAGCCCGGACAATTCCTGGCTGCTGATCAATTGGCTCAACACGCCGGAATCGACCACCACCGTCTTCAATGTAACCGGCCAGGAACCCCCGCGGATGAGCGTAGCCCAGGATCCCGCCTTATGGCAGAACAACACCAAGTTCCCCAATTCGAGCATCGCCCATGAACTGACCGTTTCTCGCTTCAAGGAGGGCTTCTATAACACCCCCAAGGTAAGCAACTTCAGCGAGATGTGGCAGGCCTACTCCGAGGAACTCAGCCTCACCTGGACCGATACCCAGACCCTGGAAGTGGCCACCAACAAGGCCAACGATCGGATCAACGCCCTGCTCACAGAAGCCACCATCGACCAGGACAAGCTGTACTGGACCTCGTAATCACATTTTCGGGTGGGAGGGAGTCTTCCCTCCCACCTTTGGCCTGGCGAGGAGAATTATGAGACTAGGATTACGCAGGGGTCGTCTATCGATTGGAAAGAAAGAAGCCATCGCCGGCTATATTTTTATCCTGCCCTGGATCATCGGCTTCCTGGTGCTGCGCCTCGGCCCGATGATCTCATCTCTGTTTTTAAGTTTCACCGAATATACCATCCTCACCCCCCCGAAAATGATCGGGTTTCAAAATTTCATCAAAATGTTTACCACCGACACATCCTTCTGGGCCGCGGTGAAAGTCACTTTCAGTTATGCCCTCTTCGCGGTGCCGGTGGGGATCGTGCTCTCGCTGATCATTGCCTTGCTGCTCAATCAATCCATCCCCGGCACCGCCGTCTGGCGGACCATTTACTATCTGCCCTCGGTGGTTTCAGGTGTGGCGGTCGCCATGTTGTGGGTATGGATTTTCCACTCCCAATTCGGATTGATCAACGTCGCCCTGCATGCGATTGGCATTCAAGGCCCTGCCTGGCTAGGCGACCCGCGTTGGGCGCTGCCGGCCCTGATCATCATGAGTTTTTGGAGCATCGGCGGGGGCATGGTGATCAACCTGGCCGGCTTGCAGGGCATCCCCACCGAGCTGTACGAGGCCGCCTCGATCGACGGGGCAAACGCCTGGCAGCGGTTTTGGAGCGTGACCCTGCCGATGATGTCGCCTGTGCTGTTCTTCAACCTGGTCATCGGGGTCATCGACGCCTTCCAATACTTTACCAACGCCTATGTGATGACCAACGGCGGCCCGGGGCGCTCTACCTTGTTTTATAACCTGTTTCTCTATCAGAACGCTTTCCGCTACTACAAAATGGGCTACGCCTCGGCCCTGGCCTGGGTGCTGTTCCTGATCATCCTGATTCTCACATTGTTAATCTTTAAATCGTCGCCCTACTGGGTCTACTACGAGGGCCTTACCAACAAAAGGAAGTAGGTGAGGATTTCTATGAAGATGGCACAAACCAGCGAACTTCCTTCTCAACGCGTTCTGGACTTCCGCAAATGGATGCGCAGTTTCCGTTTTAAAACCCTCATCATCCTCTTGATTATCCCCGGGGCAATTTTGTTCCTCGCCCCGTTTTTCTGGATGCTGTCCACCTCGCTGAAAGACCCCAAGATGGTATTCCTCATGCCGCCCCAATGGATACCCAACCCCATCCATTGGGATAACTACGTCAGGGCCATGACTCGTTTACCCTTCGGGCACTATGCGCTCAACACCATCCAGATCACAGTCTTATGCCTGATCGGCCACCTGATCACCGCCTCGATGGTCGCCTTTGGTTTTGCCCGCCTGCGCTTTCCCGGCCGGGATTTCCTCTTCATCCTGCTGATCAGCACGATCATGCTGCCAAGCCAGGTAACCCTCATCCCTACCTTTATCATCTTCCGCTACCTGGGCTGGGTGGATACCTTCAAACCCCTGATCATTCCCGACTGGCTAGGAGGGGTGCCCTTCACCGTCTTCCTCCTGCGCCAGTTTATCGCCACCATTCCAATTGAGATGGATGAAGCCGCGAAAATTGAGGGCGCCAGCTATTTCGATATTTACTGGCAGATCATCCTGCCGCTGATCAAACCGGCCCTGGCCGCCGTGGCCATCTTCGTCTTCCTGTGGAACTGGAACGACTTCTTCTACGCGGTGATCTACATCAACAGCCAGGACAAATGGACCCTGCAGTTGGCGCTCAACGCGATCAAACGCGACGCGCACGACAACGTGTTTGTCGAGATGGAGATCATTATGGCCGCATCCATCGTGGTGATGCTGCCCTGCCTGCTCATTTTCTTCACGGCCCAACGCTTCTTCATTCAAGGCATCGTGTTTACCGGGGTCAAGGCATGACCCCGAGAAAATAATCAACACCCGCTGCCGTTTCACCGCCAACAGGTAAAGGGAGGAACGATGACCGATCCTCGCGTGCTCAAACTTGCCGACCTCCTGGTAAATTATTCGCTGGGTGTCCAGCCCGGGGAGACCCTGCTCATCGAAACCAGCACCCTGGGCGAAGAACTGGCCCTCGAGGTGGTCAAAGCCGCCACGCTGGCCGGTGGGGTAGTGAGCATATTGGGGAGTTTCCCCGGCGCCAATGAGATCCTGTACAAATCCGGTTCGGACGAGCAGATCCAATTCGTCCCGCCGGTACTGTCCCTGTTTGAAACCTACGACCGCATCTTGACCATTTTCGCCAACCAGAACACCCGCGCGCTCAGCGGGGTGGACCCGGCCAAACGCGCTAAATGGCTGCAGGCCAACAAGACCTGGTTCAAACTGATGAATGATCGCGAAGAAAAAGGCGAATGGTGTTCCACCCTCTTCCCCACCCATGCCTCCGCCCAGGAATCCAACATGAGCCTGAGCGATTTCCGCGATTTTGCATTTCACGCCGGGATGCTGGACAGCGAAAACCCCATCGCTGCATGGCAAGCCCTCGGGGCGAAAATGCAGCGGCTGGCCGACTGGCTCAACGTGCGCGACCAGGTGGTGATCAAAGGCAGCGATGTTGACCTGACCCTGCGGGTCAAAGGGCGCATCTTCCATGCCGCCGATGGCAAGGCCAACTTCCCCGACGGTGAAATCTCCACCAGCCCGATCGAAGACTCGGCTAACGGCTGGATCCGCTTTCGTTACCCGGCGGTGATCATGGGCGAAGAAGTCACCAACATGCAGATGTGGTTTGAGAACGGCCGGGTGGTGCGGGAATCGGCGGACCGCGGGCAGGCCGCGCTGACCGCCCTGCTCAATACGGATGCCGGTTCGCGCTACCTGGGAGAATTTGCCGTGGGCACCAACTACAACGTCACCCATCCGACCAAGAACATGCTTTTCGATGAAAAGATGGGCGGTACTATCCACGTGGCCCTGGGTGAAGGCTTTGCCGGGCGCGGCGGGAAAAACGAATCGGGGCTGCACTGGGATATTCTCTGCAACATGAGCGAGAGTGAAATCACCGTCGACGGCGAGTTGTTCTATCGCAACGGTAAACCGCTGCATTGGGATGATTAACTGGGGTTCGATCCCCAAGAAACCGAGGGAATATGGGCGATCCGCGGGTTAAAAACTGGCCGACCTGTTGATTAATTTTTGCCTGGCGGTCAAACCGGGCGATTCCATTTTTATCAATGCCGGCGTGCCGGGCGAAGAACTGGCCCTGGAAGCCTACCAGGCGGGCATCCAGGCCGGCGCCCACCCCACCCTGTACACCAGCTTCCCGGGTGCAGACGAGATCCTCTACAAATACGGTTCGGATGCCCAGCTTGAGTTTGTCCCGCCGATCATGAAAATGTATGAGGATTACGACCGCATCCTCTTTATTTACGCCACCGAAAACACGCGCTCCTTGAGCGGGGTGGATCCTCTCCGCCGGGCCAAATGGCTGCAGGCCAACAAAACCTGGTTCAAGCTGATGAACACGCGCGAAGGCCTGGGCGCCTGGTGTTCGACCATGTATCCCACCTATGCTTCCGCCCAGGAAGCCAACATGAGTCTGGCGGATTTCAAGGATTTTGTCTTCCACGCCGGGATGCTCGACGCCGAGGATCCGATTGCCGCGTGGAGAGCGCTCAGCGCGAAGATGCACACCCTGGCAGATTGGCTCAACACGCGCTCGCAGATTGTGTTAAAAGGCAGCGACATCGACATGCGCCTGGCCTTTACCGGGCGCAAGTTCATCTCCACGGACGTAAAAGCCAATTTCCCCGGCGGGGAGATCTTCACCTGCCCGCTGGAAGATTTCAGCCGAAGGCTGGATCCGCTTCCGCCACCCGGTGATCATCATGGGTGAGGAGGTCACCAATATCCAGATGTGGTTCGAGCACGGCAAGGTGGTCAAAGAAAGCGCGGACCGCGGCCAGGAGGCGCTCACCGCCCTGCTCAACACGGATGCGGGCGCGCGCTACCTGGGTGAATTTGCGGTGGGCACCAATTACAACGTCACCCGCGTCACCAAAAACATGCTCTTTGACGAAAAGATGGGCGGCACCATCCACGTGGCCCTCGGAGAGGGTTTCGCCGAGATTGGCGGCAAGAACGAATCCGGGCTGCATTGGGATATCCTCTGCGACATGAGCGAAAGCGAAATCAAGGTGGACGGCGACCTGTTCTACCGCAACGGCAAACCCCTCGGCTGGGACGATTGACCCTCCCCATGCAGTCTACTCCGCCACGCCCATGACCGGCACCCATACAGACACCGCCGAGATGTTGTTCCCCCTCAAAATCGGCCCAACCCATCGAACGCTGGTCGAGCGGGGCAGCAAGCCCTTTATCATCCATGGCGATTCAGCCTGGTCGCTGATCACCGCCTTGAGCGAGGAGGAGGTCGAGCTGGACCTGGCCAACCGCGCTGCTAAGGGCTTCAACGCGCTGATCGTCAACCTGATCGAGCACAAGTTCAACGGCGTGGACACCCTGACCGCGGCCCTCACCGCCGGCGGCAGCACCCTGATGGCGTATCTGCCGGAAGCGCGCGAGATCGTGGTTGACCTGGGTAAAGTATATGCAAGCCAGGTGCGGGTGGTGTGGTTCGATCCGCGCAGCGGGACGCCCGAAGAACCCGCCTTTTATCCGGCGTCTGGCCCGCGCAGCCTGCCCCACCCCGCGAGGGCGATTGGGCGCTGCTCATCGATGACGCGGCCCTCGACCTGCCCATTCCCGGAAGGGAATACCCTGAACCTCGGCCTTCCGGCTAATCGTTCGATTGGGAAAGGATGATCCATTGAATAGCTCTCCGGTTACACAACCCTTTCACGGGCCCCTGCGCCTCAACCCGGCCAATCCGCGCTACTTCACCGACGACAGCGGGCAGGCCATCTACCTGACCGGCTCGCACACCTGGGCCAACCTGATTGAAGTCAAGGGAGAAGGCGACCTCGACTTTGACAACCGGGCCTTTCTCGAAATGCTGTCCTTTTACGGCCACAATTTTATGCGCCTGTGGACCTGGGACCATCCCGAGATGGCGCCCTGGACGCCCGCCAAAGTGAGTCTGGGCCCCATGCCATTCGCCCGCACCGGCCCCGGCCTGGCGCAGGACGGCAAACCCAAGTTTGATTTGTCCAAATGGAACGACGAGTATTTCGAGCGCCTGCGGGAACGCCTGCAGCAGGCCGGTGAACGCGGCATTTACACCTCCGTGATGCTCTTTGAGGGCTGGTGCCTGCGCTCGGCGTATCCGGCCAGCGACCCCTGGCCCAGCCACCCCTACAACCTGGCCAACAATATCAACGGTGTCGACGGCGATCCGGATAAAGACGGCAAAGGCAACGTGTACAGCCTGGAAGTGCCCCGGGTGCTCGAGTTTCAGAAGAACTATATCCGCAAGGTGATCGATACGGTCAACGACTTTGACCACGTGCTTTACGAGATCATCAACGAGGTGCTTCCGGGCGAGGCCGGGGTGCAGTGGCAGTACCACCTGATCGATTTCATCCACGAATACGAGGCGCGGCAAACCCAAACAGCACCCGGTGGGCATGACCGCGGACGGCGGCGAACAATATAACCCGATCCTGTTTGCCAGCCCCGCGGATTGGATCTCGCCCGGGCGGGGACCGGACGAAGAGTATAAGCTCGACCCGCCTGCCGCGGATGGCAGCAAGGTGGTCGTTTCGGATACCGATCACCTGTGGGGGCACGGCGGGGTCTATCCCTGGGCCTGGAAGAGCTTTTTGCGCGGTTTGAACGTGCTCTTTATGGATCCCTGGCAGCCGGTGCCCGGGTCTACCCGGCCAGGCTACGCCCCCGACCGGCTCAACGTGCGCAACTTCCCCGATTGGGGCCTGCTGCGCGCCAACCTGGGCTACACCCGCCGCTATGCCCGGCGGCTGGATCTCAACCGTACCCTACCCCACGCCGAGTTATCTTCTTCCAAATTCTGCCTGGCAGAGCCGGGCAAAGCATACCTCGTGTATATTCCGCAAGACGCCCAGGTGGTGGTCGACCTGACCGAAACCCAAGGCGCATTGGCGGTGGAATGGTTCAAACCCCAAAGCGGTGAAATCACCCTGGATGATCCCATCCAGGGCGGCGCGAAACGGCGCCTGGTCTCCCCGCTGGGCATGGATGTGGTTTTATTCCTATATGGTTCTTGAGAGGAGAACGTTTCATGACAGCCGGCACAGCATTTTCGCTTCCATTAAAAGTCAGCGCCAATCATCGCTACCTGGTTGACCAGGATGACAGGCCCTTTTTGATCCACGGCGACACCGCCTGGTCGATCATCACTGCCCTCACCCGGGCCGAAGCCGAGGCCTACTTCGCCAATCGCGTGGCCAAGGGTTTCAATGCGATCATCGTCAACCTGATCGAGCACAAATTTAACGGCCCGCTAACCCGGACGGGGGAACATCCTTTCAAGGATCCGCAGGACTTGAGCACGCCCAACGATGCCTACTTTGAGCACGCCGACTGGATCATGGAGCAGGCCGCGGCAGCGGGGATGGTCGTCTTTCTCGCGCCCATGTACCTGGGCTACAAACACCCCTTGAACGACGACGGTTGGTACCAGGAAGCTCGCCTGAGCGGCCCGGAAAAATGCTACCGGTATGGGCGCTACCTGGGCCGACGTTATCAGCGCTTCAACAATATCATTTGGATGATGGGCGGGAGACCGCAACCCCGACGGGGTGGAGGAGGAAGTCAACTCGCTGCTGATGGGGATCAAGGAGGCGGATAAACACAGCCTGATCACCGCCCACCCTCACCCCGAGGAGGCTACCCCCGAGAAATACGGCGGGACGCAGTGGGGCGGCTGGCTGGATCTCAACACCACCTATACCTACTCCATCGTGCACCGCCGCCTGTTGAACGACTATACCCGGAAACCAACCCTGCCGTTTGTGCTGATCGAGAGCTCCTACGAGGGCGAGCACAATGCCTCGCCGGTGCAGATCCGACGCCAGGCCTATTGGGCCATTGAAAACGGCGCTTGCGGGCAGTTTCTGGGCAACAACCCCATCTGGCTGTTCAACCCAGGCTGGCAGGAAGCCATGGATCTGGAAGGTTCGCGCAGCATGGTGCACGTCAAGACCTTCTTCAACTCGCGCCCCTGGTACAACCTGATCCCAGATCCACGCCGTCCCAGCGACGGGGTGACCGCGGTAAGGACCAACATCGTGGTGGATGGCCTGGGGGAATTAAATGGGATGGATACCCTGGCCGCGGCACGCACAGCCGATGGCAGCACGGTGATGATCTATTTGCCCACTGCCCGCACGGTCACGGTTGACCTGTCGCAGGTCTCCGGCGAACGGGCGCGCGCCTGGTGGTTCAACGCCCGCAGCGGCGCATCCCAATCCGCCGGGGAATATCCCACCGGCCGGCCGCTGCCGTTTACCCCGCCCGGCCCGGGCGATTGGGGGCTGGTGATCGACAACGCGGCCTTGAATCTGCCCGCACCGGGAGCATAACGCGCAGCCAGACCTTCGGTATGATATCCTCTCCCCGATCTTTGGATCAGGTTTTCTGACCAGGCCCTGCCAGCCTGGTCAGCGCTTTTTGCAGGCGGGCAGCCCGAATTTCGGGTGTGGTAGCCTTTAGAATGGGAAGGATAACCGCATAACGCCCGGTCTTATCGAGGCGGTTGAAGGCTTCCTGCGCCTTCACATTTTCCGCCAAAGCCGCCTCCAGGTCGGGCGGTACGGCGGCATTGCGCTGCGATAGGTAGGCTGCGTGCCAGCGGCCATCCTGTTTGGCAGCCTCAATCTCCGCCAGCCCGGCCGGCTGCATTCGGCGGGCTTCAAGCAGTGCTTCGGCCCGTTCTGCGTTGATTTTGGACCATGGGCTCTTCGCCCGCCTGGGTGAATAGCGCTGTAAAAACGAGGTCCGCATCGTACCCTTTGCGCTGGCTGTCGATCCAGCCGTAACACAAGGCCACATCCCGCGCTTCGGAAATGGTCAGCAGCGTCTCTTTGGAGCCTTTCCGGGCAATTCTCAGCCATGCCCCGTCTGCCTGGTCAACGTGATCTTTGAGCCAGGCTTCCCAATCCGCGGCGCAGGCAAAAGTCAACATCTCGCCGGTTTCCGCGGTTTGCATCAGGTTGCCAGCTGGCCTCCATCCACCACAAAGGCCGAGCCAAGGACATAGGAGGCTTCCTCAGAGGCCAGGAAGAGGATCACCGCGGCCGTTTCTTCCGAGGTGCCGGGGCGCTTCATCGGGATGGTGTTGCTCCAGGTAGTCAGCAGCTCGGCGTCGCCCATCACGTGCGCGTTCATCGGCGTGTCGATAAAGCCGGGGATGCAGGCGTTGACCCGGATGTTATACGGGGCGTAATCGATGGCCATCACCTTCATCAAGGACATAATCCCGCCCTTGCTGGCAGAATAGGCGTGCTCTTTGAAGCAAAAGCCCTTTTCTCCGCAGGGTGAGCCGACCATCACCACCGCCCCGCCCTGTTTGCCATCCAGCAGGTGGCGGATGCCGTGTTTGCAGGTGAGGAACTGCCCGGTGAGGTTGGTGTTGATGATCCGCTGCCAGACGGTGTACGCCAGTGAATCGGCCATCGAATCCTCAAAGGGCAGCTCGATTCCCGCGTTGGAGACGACCACATCCAGGCCACCTAGCTGCTCAACCGCTGCGTCGATCGCCGCGCCAATTTGTTCTTCTTGCGACACATCCGCGCTGAAAACCAGCGCCTTGCCGCCCTGGCTGCGAATCATCGCCGCCACCTCTTCCAATTCGCCTTTCGAGCGGCTGATCAGGGCAGGAATGCCGCCCTCCTGCGCGAAGCGGATAGCGGTGGCTTTGCCGATGCCTTTGGACGCCCCGGTAATGATGGCTCGTTTCCCTGCAAATCTTCCTGCGAACATGGCATTCCCTTTCTGGCGGATTAATCGCCTGTTAGATCGTTGGGGGGCAGCCTGGTCGATCAACCCCCAGGCTGTAGATCGATGCACACGGTTTCATATGGGCTTAGGGTGAGGGAGAGGATCTCATTTTGCAGCCGGACCGGCTCCTGTTGAGCGCGGAAAGCTGCCGGATCAGACCCGGCTGTTTGCATGGTCTCCTGGTTGATGCGCCGGAGGCTGCCTTGCCCCGGCGGCAGGCCCGCCACCTGGACGGGCTGGTCGGCCGCCTGGTAATTGGTCAGCAGCAGCCAGGTGCGTCCGGCCTGCTTAAGCGCCAGGCCTCCAGCAAGCAGCGGGTGAGTACAAGTCACTGGCTGCCAATTGCCTTGTTTGGCTTCGGCCAGGAATGCAAAAACCCAATAGACCGGGAAGACCATCCCGGGATAGGAAGGGAATTTATCCGGCAGCGGGTTCCCGCTTTGCGTCTCCATCAGCCCCTGCCAACCGCTGGTCTGGTAAAAGGTGACCGATTCGGCCCCACCCGCGCTCAGCGCGGCCAGGCTGCCCACCGTCCAGGCCGCCGCGAATAACGACATCTGCCGCGGATCTACCGCGGGCGGCAGGCGGGTCAGGTCTCGGGGGGCCTCCGGCTCACCGGCGGCCTGGTTGAAGGGCGGCTTTAGCGTGACCGAACTGATCGACAAAGGCAGGCCGGCGCAATATCCTCGCGCGGTGATCAGCGTGTCGGTTTGCGCGCCGATCGCCTCGACCAGCGAGCGTTCATCAAAGGCGTGCACCTGGGGATTGATGGTATAGGCGACCCCGTCCATAGCGGCAATCTCCGGCGGCTGGCGGTTCAACTCGGCGAAGTTGCCGTTGGT
Organism: uncultured Chloroflexia bacterium; assembly: GCA_963752685.1. GTDB lineage: Bacteria > Chloroflexota > Anaerolineae > Anaerolineales > Anaerolineaceae > Anaerolinea. Next base: position 400,300 of record CAVVZR010000006.1, read on the forward strand.
GCCGCCCACCAGCGCCACACCGGGCAGAGCCTCTGCCAGGTAGCCGCGCGCAAACTGCATCCACTGGGCCGATGTCGAGCCTTGGGCAGCCTGGCTCTCATGGAAGACGATCACCCGCGCCATGGATTTCCCGCGCAGCCGGGCAGCCAGGCGCTGCAGAGCCTCTTCCGGATGGTCGTCGAGGAAGACGGCCAGTTCCAGGGCCGCGCCGATCTTTTCGGCAGTGTCGATGCCGCGCTCCAGCTCACCTGTCCAGCCCGGACTGCCCAGGTGCAGGCTCACCTTGAGGTGATCGGCGCGCAGCCGCGCCAGTAAATCGATTTCGGCCGGGGTGGGCGCGCTGCTCTCCGCCAGGCCAAAACCGACCGCCGGCAGCCGCCTGCCCTGCTCTTGCGCGAGGGACAACTGCACCGCCGGGGATGCTTGCGCGCCGGCCACCAGGTCGGCCGGCTCCAGCCCTTCCACCCGCAGAACGATCCTTTGATGAAAGGCCTGCCCGGCGGCGGCCTGGTGCGGGTAGCCCAGCGACAGAGGCGTGCCGTAGGTCTTAAAAGAACCATCGGTCCAGTTGCGCTGGTCTTCCATCTCAAAAAGATCGCCCTCAAATTCGCTCACCAGGCGCACGCCCGGTTCGAGGTCGATGCTCAACGCGGAACAGGACGGAAAAAGAGGGGCTTCGAAACCGTTGACCATTTGCTGCGCCCCGATGAGCACCGGCAGCTTCCCCTCCACCGGCCCCTGCGGAGTCTGGGCCTGGTAAGGCCGCCCGGCAATCCCCTGGATGGGATGCAGCAGGCAAAAGCCGATGCGGTTATAACGAAAGTCGGTTTCGGCCGCGCCATCCAGCGAGACCTCGATGTGCCCGTCGGGAAAACCGACATAATCGGCATGCCATGAGAAAGCCAGCGGCCCGGCCTGGTGGAAGGAGTCGTATTGGATGCGGAAGCGGTCGGCGCCGGCTTGCACCTCCAGGTTGTTGATCAACCCGCCAATCGTGTTCCAGTTGGGGTCGCGAACAGCCACGTAGATGCGCCGCACCAGTTCTCGCCCGCCGGCGCGGATATAGCGCAGATCGCCCTGTTCAAATTCCAGGCTCAGCCCGCCGGCCTGCAAGCGGGTCACCGGTTCAGGAGGGACGTCTCTGCCGTACCAGCTTTGATATACGCTGAGGTTCGCCATGTTGCCTTCTTTCGACTGCGCGGAGTTATCCCGCGATCAAGCCTTCATCCAGCCGCGCATGCGCTCGGCGGTCTGGGTCAGCGCCGCTTCTGCGCGGTCCGAATATTCCTTGGAAAGCTCCGCGGAGAGAAAACCGCTGTAACCAAATTCCTTCAGGGTAGCAATCATCCCGGCAAAGTCAAACGTACCCTCGCCCGGGATCAGGTTCTCCTGGTTTTTCTCAGCGTGGTTATCATTGACATGGATTTGCAGGAGCAGGCTGCCCAGCGTTTCGAGCATCTGCCTGGGGCCCTCGTGACTGAGGTTCATCGTTCCGGTGTCCGCCACCACCCCCAGGTGTCCGCCGCCGATCTGGTGGATGATGTCGAGCGCATCCGCGGAGGTGTTGACCAGGTCGGTCTCATCGTCAAAAAGCACTTCGATGCCCAGGTTAAGGTTATACTGCCCGGCATGCGGGGTAAGCACGGCGATGCTCTCGGTGAAGCGCTGCAGCGAATCCGCTTGAGCCTGGCCGTACAGGCTGTGATCGGGCACCACCAGCACAATATTGGCGCCCAGCACCGCGGCATGGTCGATGCAGATACGCATATACTCGAGGCTGTCCTGGCGCACGCGCGGGCTGGGGTTGCTCAGCGAGTGCGGATAGCGGTAAAAGGCCGGCATGAAAGAGGAAACCACCAGGCCCTGGTCGGCAATTAATTTGCGCAAATTTTCCAGCTCGGGATAGGTGTAATCGTAGCGGTAGACGTGCGGCCGCCCACCCCAGATATCTACCCCGTCAAATCCGGCGCGGGCAATGAGGGGGATGGCATCCGACAAAGAGTATTGGTACAAGACCGAGGTCGCCGTGCCCAGTTTCATCGGCTGTTCCTTTCAGGGAGGTATCCGCTTGCCGCTGCCTGTGGTCACCTCATTTTAATAGATGTTGTCCAGCAGCAGCCGCATCAGTATGTGGTACTTTTCGATCTGCTCGCGGTGGCGTTCCGCGCGGTGCGCATCCGGGAGGTAGATCTGTTCGGTGCCCGAATAGCGCGTGCTGACGGCATCCATATCGTCGTAAACGCCAATCGCCAGCCCGGCCAGCAGCGCCGCCCCCAGGGTGCCCGGCTCGGGGTGCGCCACCACCTCGACCGGCAAATTGGTCAGGTCGGCTTTGAGCTGGGTCCACCAGGCGGAGCGCGCGCCCCCACCCGTGATGCGCACCCGCCGCACATCCACCCCTTCCGCTTGCAGCAACGAGAGGGTGCTGCAGGTGTCGTAGACAATGCTTTCCATGAACGCCTGGACCACATCCGTATGGCTGCTGGCCAGGGTCAGCCCCAGCAGCCCGCCGCGCGCCTTGCGCCCCTGCTCCCAATAAGCCATCGAACCGGATAAAAAGGGCACCGCCAGCAGCGGTCCGGGTCCGAGATCGCGCCGGCGCAAATCCGCCTCAACCGCCTCGATCGAGGCGTGGGTCAGCTCGCGCGCCCAGTTCAGCACCGCGCTGCCGGTGGGGTGCACGGCGATGATCGACAGGCCCGCGCTGCCGGGTTGGGGCATCACCGACAGCCCGCGCAGCAGCATCCCGGCCGACGGCAGTTGGTTGGTGGGAACGAGAATATTTTCGTACGAACCGCTGACCAGGCACAGCGTGCCAACCTGATAAACACCCGCGCCGTAAGCGGCGCAGTTCAGGTCATGGCAGCCCTGGGCTACCATCACCCCCGCCGGCAGGCCCCATTCGGCCGCCAGGCCGGGTTTCAGTTCGCCGATCACCGCGCCCCAGGGCAGCACCTCCGGCAGCAGATCGCCGCCCATCCGGTAGGCCTCCAGGCGCTCCGGCGACCAATCCATGCTTTTCAAGTCATAGCACAGGTAACGAGAGACGGTGCTCTGGTCCATCACCGCCCGCCCGGTCATGCGGAAGTTCAGAAAATCGATCCAGCCAAAGAAGTAACGCATCCGCGCGATGATCTCAGGATGGTATTTTCGCCACCATTCCAGGCGAAAAACCGGGTCCATGCGCTCGCGCAGGTGACCGCATGACAGGCACCACTCCTCGGGCACGGGCGCCCCGGCAGGCGGGGTTTCGAACTCGGCCCCGCGGATATCCGCCCCCATCACCCCGTTGCCCAGGGGATTGCCGTCCTTGTCGGCGGGGAAATTCTCGCGCCCCGAGGCGCTGACCGCGACGGCCCTGGGCGGGTCGCGGCGCACGGCCGGGTGGGCAGCCAGCTCCCGCATGGCATGCACGGTCGCCAGCCAGATATCCTCCGGGTCGGTTTCCCACAGGCCCGGGCCGGGATGGATGGGGGTGAGGGCGTGGCTGGCGGATGCGATCAGCGTACCGTCTTCCGAACAGGCCGCCGCCTTCACCGAACTGGAACCAACGTCGATGCCAATCAGACTCATGGCGTCACTCGCCGACCACCTGCACGCGCACGGTGCGTTCCCTGGGGCGCGTGCCGTCGAAATCCGCAAAATAAATCTGGCCAAACTCACCCAGGAGCACCTCCCCGTCCTGAACCGGGATCGATTCAGAGCGGCCAATGATGCTCGAGCGCAGGTGCGCATCCGTGTTGAGGGTATAAGGCAGCGGCTCGCCGACCGCGTTGACACTGTGCTCCGCGCACTTCGGGCCGGGGTGCATATATTGACCTTCCTTCTTGCATTCCGGCACCAGGCGGTCAAAGATATCCAGCAAATCCTGAAAGATGAATTTTGTGCCGTTGTAGGTGGTATCCAGGGAATCTTCCTGGATGATCACGCTGCAGGTGGTATGCTGTGAAAACACCACCACGATGCCCGCCCTGACCCCCGAGCGCCCGACAATTTCTTTCACCTGGCGGGTGACGTCATAAAACTCGGGGCGCGGATCGGTCTGCAGGATGATCGTCTCGTGATATACGGTCATATGGTCTCCTCCTGGTCAACGGGTGAGCTTGTCGGGAAACATTTTCAGTCAGGTAGATATTGCGAATTTACGAGATTAATGTTCAAATATATTGAACAATTTGATTATAGCGGTAAAATGAATTTAATCAAGCGCGCGGATCAGAAACCTTCGCACCGCGGAATGACCTCAAAAGGAGGTTGTATAATGACCTGGATGCACCACGACAAAGGCTGTACAGGTTGAACACTCCCCTCGACCACTCGTATGAAAACGCCGCGTTTATCAAGCAAATGGCGGCACATCTGCTTTCCCTGGAGGAAGGCGAGCAGCTGAAGAGCACGCGCGAGCTGGCCGACGAAATGCAGGTGAGTGTGGGCTCCATCTCCTACGCGGTTAATTATCTCGAACAAATCGGAGCCGCGGAAATCAACCGCCGGGGACGGCTGGGATCCTTTCTCGAAAAAAAAGCCCCGGCGCGCCTGTGGAAAATCATCGAGAATGCTCCCATGATTGTTGCCCTGACCCTGCCGTCCTTCCTTAAGGCGGAAGGCCTGGCAACCGCCATCTACTCTTTGCTGGACAGCGCCGGTTTTGAAACCTACCTGACCTATATCCGCGGATCGATCAACCGGGTCAGCGCGCTGCGCGAAGGCCGCTGCAGCGCGGTGGTTATGTCGCGGCTGGCCGCCGAGGCATTATGCACTGAGGACGAGGAGATCATTCTCGACCTGCCGCCGCAGAGTTTTGTCACCGATCACCGCGTGTTTTTCCGCACCCAGACCGCCCACCCAACCCGCCCGCTGCGGGTAGGGATCGATGTCGATTCGTACGACATCAAAACCATCACCGAGCTCGAGTTTTCGCATCAAATGGTCGAATTCGTCCCGGTGCCGTTCGTGCAAATCGATTTGCACCTGGAGAAAAGCGCGGTGGACGCGGCCATCTCCAACATCGATCACCTGGAGCATCTCACCGGCCGGGGGATCTCCTCGCGCCCGCTCTCACCAGCGGTTTTGGATCAGCTGCAAGGGCGCGACACCTGCGCTGCGCTGGTCGTGCGCGCTGGCGCGGGGGCCACCCGGCAGGTGCTGCAGGACGTGCTGGATGCCGGCCGGCTGCTGGATATCCAGCAAAAAGTTGTCGACGGGCTGCTTGTGCCCCGCTATTAACCTGATTGGTACCGAGAAAGAACCATGCAACCTGATATCAGCGAGATCGGCCTGCCCATTCGAGAACTGCAGACACCCGCCCTGGTGGTTGACCTGGCGGTGATGGAAAGCAATATGCGCCGCATGGCCGAATTTCTGGCCGCGCGCCGCGTCCAGCTGCGCCCGCACGCCAAAATCCATCACGGCTGCGCCGAAATTGCCCGCAAACAAATCCAGACCGGGGCAATTGGGATCACCTGCGCCAAATTGAATGAAGCTGAAGCGCTGTGCGCCGCGGGCATCCGAGACATTTTGATCGCCAACCAGATCGTCGGCAGCCGGAAAATCGAGAGGCTGGTCAAGCTTGCCGGTCAGTTGGATGTCAAAGTGGCGGTGGACAGCCTGGAAAACGCCATGGATATATCCCGCCAGGCCGCAGTGCGAGGGGTGCAGGTGGGGGTGCTGGTCGAGGTCAATATTGGCCAGAACCGCTGCGGGGTGGCCCCCTTCCAACCTGCCCTGGAACTGGCCCAAGGCATTCTGCCACTGCCCGGCCTGGCCTTCAAAGGCCTGATGGGCTACGATGGCCACTGCACGCTCAAGGTCAGCGCGGAGGAACGCGGCGAACTCTCGCGCCAGGCTTACCGGCTGCTGGCCGGCACCCGCCGGCTGCTCGAGGAGCAGGGCATCCCTGTGCCCATCGTCAGCGGGGGCGGCACCTTCACCTATCGCTACGCGGCCGAGATCGAGGGCATCACTGAGGTGCAGGCCGGCACCTACCTGCTGATGGACAGCGCCTTTCAAGAGCACGGCGTGAACGAATTTGATCGCGCCCTGAGCCTGCTGACCACGGTCACCAGCCGCCCCGCCTACCCTGGCGCGGAGCAGCTGGCAATCATCGACTGCGGCAAGAAATCGATGAGCACCGCCCTGGGGCTCCCGCGGGTCAAAAGCCCGGCCGGGATGAATGTCATCTCACTTAGCGACGAACACGGTCGGATTTCGATGCAAGGCAGCCCCAGCTCCCTTCACCTCGGCGATCAGCTCGAATTGTGGGTGGCGGACGCCAATGGAACCATCAACCAGTTCGACCGGCTCTACGCCGCGCGGGACGGCATCGTGGAGGAAATCTGGTGCATCCCGCAGGCCGGGAACCACACCTGAATCAACCCGAGGGCAGGGCGGTAACCGCCTGGTGGGCTGCCCGCAGGTTTTCTGCCGGCATACCCAGCAAATCCCAGCTCAATACGACCCCCTTCGCTCCGGCCTGCCAGGCCAGCCGCACCGTCTTTTGGAGATGGTCTGGAGCGATATGGATCTGAAAGGCATCCAGCGAAACGGCTTCCACGCCCAAATAGACCGGCCTGGGCGCAAACCGGCGCACGGCTGCGCTTGTTTCGGAGGCAATCAGCTCGTAGGGGGCGCCTTCCAGGGATAAACGCTGCGGACCGGCATCCGCCATCGATGGAAGGTAATCCCGCGCTGCCTGCCAGACCTTTTCAATTGCTGCGCCGGAATACGCCGCGATTTCCTCGACCAATCTCGGAATTTCCAGGCGCAGCCCCGAGGGTCCCCTGGCAAAGCGGTAGACCATCGGCTTGCACCAGGCCGCAACTTTCGCCAGGGCAGCATAATCCTGGCCAACCAGCATGGCCAGAGCGGGGGAAAACAAATCCAGCGCCAAAATCTTGCCGGATTTGCCGACCACGTCCGCGATCTCCGCGACCAGATCGGTGATCGAGTCCGCGCGAAATCGCAGGAAACGTTCGAATACACTCACGCTTCCCGTTCGCTCGGTTAATCCTGCCGCGCCGCGCAAAAACTCGCGGATGTCCTCCAGAGCAGAGCTGCTGTGCCAGGGAAAATTTTCCAGCAGGTGGCGAACCAGATCCAGGTCCAGGTTTTGGCGCCGCGCTTTCTCCCGGCAGTACGGGCAAAAACAGGTCATCATCTCTGCCAGGCCGTTGGCCGGAGAAGGATAGCGGATTTTATCCAGAAACACGCCGTCAAAGGCGTAGTCGCGCAGGATGCGTTGGAGATTAGACCGGGTCACCGCGCGCACATCCGGGTTGTTGGGGCACGAAAATTGGAATTTCTCACCCAGGGATTCCTGGGTGGCCGCATCGCCCAGCCCCTGGGTCGGCGCGCCGCGGTAGTTCAGCATGCGGTGGGAGGCAGCCCAACCGGGATAATCCGCCAGCAGCGGATACCAGATGAAAACTTGCCGTGCGATGCGCGGAGCGTGACCGGTCAACGCGTGGAATACCTGGGGGATTTCATCCCCGCCCACCGCCAGGAGATCCAACGATGCGACCCTGGCGGCCGCCTGGATGGATTGTAAATAGGCGTCCAGGCCCAGCCGCGCAGCGGTTTCACCCGCGATCTCCAGCTGAGCCGCCATCAAGAAATCAGCGCTCACCGCCTGCCTCGCTTTTGCCAACCGCCAGGCAAACAGGGCCATTCACCCGCCCTATCACCAGCCAGAACAGCGAATGATTACCCGCAAATCTTCTTCATCACCCGATCGGTCACCTCCAACGAGCGGGTAACCTCCTCGGGACCGATAGCGCCGGACACAAACCAGCGCCCGCGGAACAGGATCAAGATGCCTTCCTCAAAGAGTTCGGCGCGCAGCGCATCCTGTTTGGCATGGTCGGCCACCGCCATCCATTCGCCCATGTTATGCGCCACAGGCAAATCGGTAAACTGGTAGAAAACACAGCCGCGCACTTCTTGCAGCAGCATGGGGGTACTGTAGCGCCGGGCGATCTGCTTCAACCCGCCGACCAACTCGGCCTGGTGCGCATCCCACTGCTGATAAAATTTGCCCTGGTCTTTTTCCAGGGCCTGGGTTGTCGCCAGGGCGGCCGCCACCCCCAGCGGGTAGCCGTTGAAAGTCCCGGCGCCTACCACGGTGGGCTGGTGGCCGACATTCAACATCTGGTCCATGATGACAGCTTTGCCCGCCACCGCCGAAAACGGGATCCCGCCGGCGATGCCCTTGCCAAAGGTAGCCAGGTCGGGGGTGACCCCCAACAGGCCTTGCGCTCCGCTCAGCCCCATGCGGAAGCCGGTGATGATCTCGTCAAAGCACAGCACGATGCCGTACTGGGTGCACAGTTCGCGCACTCGTTCGAGATAGCCGGGTTTTGGCCAGCAGGAACCGCCGTTGCAGTTCACCGGTTCCATGATCACCAGGGCAATCTGTTCGCCATACCTGGCGATGACCTGCTCGAAGAATTCCAGATCGTTCCAGGGGATCTTGAAGGACTGCTGCAGCGACACCGGGTCGCGGCCGCGCGTGGCAAACATATCCCCCGGCATATCGAAACCGTAGGGCGGGCCGTCCAGATCGGTGCTGGGGTTGCCGCCCAGCACGTTATCCAGCCAGCCGTGGTAGTGACCGTCGAAGCGCAGGAACAGGTTGCGGCCGGTATAGGCGCGCGCCAGGCGGATCACCAGTTGGACCGCCTCGGTACCCGAGAGCAGGTAGCGCACTTTTTCGGCGCAGGGGATATACTGGTTCATCTTGCGCGCCAGTTCGATCTCTGCCGGGTTGCGCCGGGCCGCATCCAGATAATACAGATCATCCAGCTGGCGCTTGACGGCACTGAGCAGATCGGGGTTGCCGTAGCCCAGCACGCCCGCGCCCAAACCGGACATAAAATCCAGGAACTCATTGCCGTCCACATCCCACATGTGCATGCCTTTGCCGTGGGTGATGAAGATGGGTTTGAATTTCTCGTAACCCGGCAAATTGCTGTGCTGCCCGGGCATAAATTCCAGGGATTGCTGGAAAAGCTCTGCGGATTTGGTCATATTCATGGTCTGCCTCGCTGATCAGTCTTTGATAAATTGGCGCAAGAACGGCACGCTTTGCGCGGCCCACTGCTGCTCCAGGGCAATCGTCTCGCCAATGGATGCCTGTTCCGGCGGCCAAAGCTCCAGGATCACATTGAAATCGTAAGGAGATGCTTTCAAGGTCTCGAACAGCCAGTCCGCCTGGACCATGCCCTTGCCCGCGGGGGCGCCGTCCAGGATAAAACCCATCATGTGCCATTCGCGCCGGATGGAAAAATCCTTGTAATGCACGCACATGGTATGCGGCGCCAGCAGCTCGGTCACGTACTTCCAGCCTTCGGGCACCGCCACCGAGTTGACCATATCCAGCACTACCCCGGCACAGGGGCTGCCAATTTCATCCAGGGCGGCGCGCAAGGCGGCCGCGGGAGTGCGCCCGTTCTCGATCGCGAGGCGCACGCCTTCGCCAGCCAACACTGGCAGGATCTGGCGAACTGCCGCGGGGATCAGGCGGGCTTCAGTGTCATAGACCCCGTTTACCTCGGGCAGGGTGCGGATAAGACCGGCGCCCATGCGTTTGGCCAGCTTCACCTGGGCGAGCAGATGATCGTAATCCAACCCGCGCGTACCCAGTTCCAGGGTGATCCCCAGGTCCTTGGCGGTTTGGATAAATTCGTCGATCTCCGCCTGCGGATAGCTCTCCAGCCTGAGATTGGGCCCCGTCTGCACCAGGCTGACCCCCAATTCGCGCGCTTTCGCCAGCAGGCCCAACGGGGTGAGGGGCCGTTCGGGTTTGGCCTCGGCCTGGGGGAATGCCGGGTTGGGTCCTTTGAAGCCAATGCTCCACATGAATGTGTACGAATTGATGCCGAGTTTCATCGAATTGGTTCGCCTCCCAGCCTGAAATTGGTCAACCACCCGGCGCTCGCGCCCCGGATCGAGTTGTTGGTTCCTGCCCATGCGGGCAGCCATTTTCGCAGCAGGTATCTCTATCATACTCTGGATAGAGACCCCAGTCAATTAGTTTCACTTAATTTATGTAAATTAGAATGAATATACCGTAAATTACCGCGTAACTGGACGCAATCACCCGACGGCCACAGCGACTTATTTTCGCATTTGCAGCGGATGATACATGCTCTGGCCGCCGTCCACCGCTACCACCTGCCCGGTGATATGACGGCTGGTTTCACTCGCCCAGAACAAGACCTGCTGGGCGTGGTCCTCCTCCTGGGCCATGCGCCCGGCCGGGATCATCTCAACCATCGCATCCAGGTTCAACCCGCGCTGTTCGGCCAAATCGCGCAGCATATCCGTCCAGGTCATCCCCGGGCATAGGCAGTTGACCGTGATGCCGTGCGGCGCCACCTCCACCGCCAGGCAGCGGCTGAAATGGATCACGGCGGCCTTGGCGGAACAATATGCGATCTGCGCGGTGCGCACGATCAACCCGGCAATGGAGGCCACATTGACAATCCGCCCTGCGCTGCGCGGGATCATACGCTGGATGGCCGCCTGTGAGCACAGAAACACTCCCTTGGCGTCCACATCAAAAGCGTGGTCCCAGGCCTCCTCACTCAGTTCGGCGGTCGGGGCGGCATTGAACACCCCGGCGTTGTTGACCAGCAGCCAGAGCGGCCCCAGTTCCGCCTCGACGCGCGTAAACACCTCCGCCACCTGCCGGCGGTCAGAGACATCCGCGGCCACCGCGATCGCGCGGAGGCCCTCTTCCTGCAGCGCCTGGGCCGTCTCGCCGGCGCGCTGCGCGTCGAAATCGTTGACTGCCACCCGGTACCCCTCGCGGGCCAGGTGCAGGGCCATCGTCCGGCCAATGCCGCGGCCCGCGCCAGTGACCAGGGCCGTTTTTTCTTGAGCTTGCGCCATATTACGCCTCTCTATTCTTTTGCCAGATGTTTTGGAGGAAATCGATGGTTTTTTGGGCTGCCGTGTCGGCATCCGGCAGGGGCAGCAGTTCGGCGGAGACAAAGCCGCGATACCCCATGGTCTGTAACATGCCAAATGCGCCGCTAAAATCAAGATGACCGCTGCCCGGATAGCGGCGGTTGGAATCGGCGATATGCACGTGCCACAGCCGGTCCCCGGCGGCGTACAGCGCTTCGGGGATACCGGCTTCTTCGATGTTCATGTGAAATAAATCCAGCATCAAGCCCAGGTTGGCGGCGCCGACATCTTTGATAAAGCGCAGCCCTTCAGCCACATTGAGGATGAAATCGGCTTCATAGCGGTTGAGGGGTTCCAGGCTGATGCGCACGCCCTGCCCGGCGGCGTAATGGCACACCCGCCCCACCTTTTCAACGGCGATCTCCCAGGCCGGCGCACCCAGGGGCAGCAGATCCAGGCGGCCGCGCACTCGCCCCAGGTTGACCATCGCATCCAGCTCGGCGGCCAGGTCGATCACCGCGCACAGGCGCTCCTCGGCTCGCCGCGAAACGTCCTCGTCCCCGGTGACCAGGCACAGGCGGTCGGCGCCAAAGAGTTCACCGGTCACCACCTGGGGAACCAGCAAGCCGGCCTCCGCCAGCGTGGATTTGACCGCCGCCCAATCCAATCCGGCCGGATCACGGACCATCAACTCCACCCCGTCGCAGCCCAGTGCGGCTGCCTTGCGCACTTTTTCCGGGAAGGTTCCGCTGAGCAGCGCCAGCGGGCCGTAAGCTACATCCGGACCGCAAATCACCAGCCCTTTTCGAATCATGCTAGCCCTCCAAAATCTGCTTCACCCGCAGCAATGCGGTGTGCGGGCTGGTCAGGACCAAACCTCGCTCCACGCCGGCCGGCAGCCTATCCACCACGTGCGCCATGCTGGCCTGGGCCAAAATCACCAGATCGTTTTGCTTGACCTCGGCGGCAATCGCTTCGATCAACAGGCGGTCGTGGGTGAGCTCATCCCCGGCCATTAAGGCGGCAAACGCGCCCTCCACCAGCCGCACCCGCACCTCCACCGGTCTGCCCGTCCTGGCTGCCTGCTGCTCCAAGGACATGCGCGTGGGGGTGAGGGTGGTGGGGTTGGTGGCCAGCACGCCAATTCTGCCGGCCCGGGCCACCGCCTGAGCGATCATGGCTTCATCGATCTTTACCAGCGGCAGCCGGCTGGAAAGTAGATCGACATAGGGTGAGACGGTCGAGCAGGTAACCAGCAAGGCTTCCGCAAGGATGTGTTGGGCGGTGGTGACGTGCTCCTGCAGATGCGCAGCGATAGCGGCGTGAAAGCTCTCGGCTACCTCCGCACTGTCTACCGCCTGCAGGTTGTGCAGGCGCACTTTTTCCAGGATGGGTTCGTCCAGCACGTGGAACACTTGTACCCCGGGAAGGATCTCCCGCGCCAGGCGGTCGAAGGCCGCCACCAGCGGGGGGACGGTGTGCACCAGCACCAGGCGCTTCAAATCAGCCTCGCTTCATCGCCAGCACGTCCCTGGCTGCCTGGAGGATGTCTTTCACCGCCAGCCCGTAACGATCCAGGATGCGATCGTATGGGCCGGTTTCGGCAAAACAGTCGGGCACGCCCACCCGCTTGACCGGCACCGGGCAGCGTTCGGCTGTCCATTCGGCCACCGCCCCGCCCAAGCCGCCCAGGATGCTGTGCTCCTCAGCCGTCACCAGCGCGCCGGTCTGACGGGCAGCTTGTTCCAGCGCCTCGCCATCCAGTGGCTTGATCGTGTGCACTTCCAGCACGCGCGCCTGAATGCCTTCTGCGGCAAGGATTTCGGCGGCTTCCAGCGAGCGGCTGACCATCAACCCGCAGCATACCAGGGTCAGGTCGTCTCCCGGCCGCAGTTGGATGGCCTTGCCAATTTGAGGGGAGTAACTATCGTCGAACAGCACGGGGACTTCGTTGCGGTTCAAGCGAAAATAGACCGGACCCTGCCATTCGGCCACCTGGGGCAGCAGCTTATCCACCGCCAGTGGGTCGGAAGGCACCACAATGGTCATGGTGGGTAAGGAGCGCAGGATGGCAATATCGGTGATGGAATGGTGGGTGGGTCCGTCGAACGAATCCGACAGCCCGGCATAAGCCCCCATCAATTTGACATTGGCCCCGCCATAACATAAATGGGTGCGCACCATTTCGAGGGCGCGGGTAGCAAACAGAAAGGCGAAGGTGTTGGCAAAGGGGATTTTTCCAGTGTAGGCCAACCCGGCGGCCACATCCACCAGGGACTGCTCGGCGATCCCCACGTTATAAAAGCGGTCAGGGAAGGCCTCCTCAAACATCCAGCTGAAATCCGAGTTGGACACATCCGCCGAGAGGGCCACCACATTGGGGTATTGGCGGCCCACTTTGACCAGGGCTTCGCCGTAGGCTTTGCGCATCGAGACTAACTCTGCCACTGGCGGGCTCCTTCCTCCAACTCCGCCATGGCCTGCTCGAACTGCTGTGCGTTGGGCGGAGCGCCGTGCCAGCGGTGGTCGTACTCCATGAAACTGACCCCTTTGCCCTTGGTGGTGCGCGCGATGATCACGCTGGGCCGGGCGTGGACTTCGTCGGCGCGGTCCAGCGCGTTGAGGATTTCGGCCACGTTATGCCCATGGATTTCCTGTACGTGCCAGCCAAAAGCCGCCCACTTTTCGGCGATGGGTTCGGTGGGCATCACATCCGCCGTTGCTCCGGTTTGCTGGATGCCGTTGTAATCCAGGATGGCGGTCAGGTTGCCCAGACGGTATTTGGCCGCGGTCATCAGGCCCTCCCACACTACCCCGGCGTTGATCTCGCCATCGCCCAGGACCACATACACCCGCGCGTTGGCCGAGCGCGCCGAAGGAGCGCTGCCCGAGGATGGCTTGGCGCTTTTCTTCAAAGCCAGGGCCATGCCGGCCCCCACGGCGATGCCGTGCCCCAACGGACCGGCCGGGATTTCCACCCCCGGCAGCTTGTGCGGATCGGGGTGGCCCTGCAGGCGGCTGTCGAACTGGCGAAAGGTGAGCAGCTCCTCCACCGGGAAGAAACCGCGCAGCGCCAGCGCGGTGTAGAGCGCCGCGCAGGCGTGCCCCTTAGAGAACAGCAGGCGGTCGCGTTCCGCCCAATTCGGGCGCAGCGGGTCGACGCGCAGGTGGTGAAAATACAGCGCCGCCAGGATTTCCGCGGCGGAGAAGGCCCCGCCGATGTGCCCGCTCTGCGCATTGAAGACCATCTTGAGCACATGCTCACGGATCAACTGCGCCTTCAAAGACAGTTCGCGCACCAACTCATCAGAATGGATATGGATCATGCCGGCCTGCTTCTATAAGAGAAAATAGGGGTTTTCAAGGCTGTCCTTGAGCTCTGCCAGGAAGAGCGCGCCTTTCAGACCGTCCATCACACGGTGATCGACCGTCAGGGTCAGGCTGATCATCGGGTGCAGCCCCAGGCTGCCGTCCTCCAACTCCACCGCGCGCTTGACCACCTTGCCCACCGCCAGGATGGCGCTCTGCGGCGGGTTAAGGATCGCGTTGAACTGCAGGATGCCGTACATTCCCAGGTTCGAGAGGGTAAACGTGCCTCCCTGCAGATCGTCCACGGCAAATCGCATCACCTTGGCTTTTTCGGAAAACGCGTCCAGCGCCTCCACCACCTGCTCCAGCGAGCAGGCATCCACCTGGCGGATGACCGGCACGACCAGCCCCTGATCGCTGCCCACCGCGACGCCAATGTTCACCGCGCTTTCCAGCCGGACCATCCCATTTTCAAAGGATGCGTTGGCGTAGGGATGGGCTTTCAGGGCTTTGGCCGCAATTTTCACCAGCAAGGCGGTCAGGGTGAGTTTGCATCCCGTGGCCGCCATGATCTTCTCGGCCAGAGCCCGCTGCAGCCAGAGGGCGTTGGTCATATCCGCTTCCAGGGTCAGGCTAAACTGCGGGGCGGTTTGCACACTTTGCAGCATGCGCGCGCCGGTCAGCGCCTGGATCGGGTTAAGCGTCACCTGCCCTGCGCCATGCCGCGCCGGCTCGCCGCCCTGAGGGGCCACAGCCTGTATGGATTGCTGCTGATAGACGCGCACATCCTCGTCGCGAATGATCCCGCGCGGCCCGCTGCCGCTCAGCAGGCTCAACTCCACACCCAGCTCGCGGGCCAGCTTGCGCGCCAGCGGGGTAGCGCGCACATCCCCGTCGGCCCCCTGGCCCGTCGGGACGGATGCCGGCTGTGACGCCGGAGCGGTCTGGGCGGATGCGCTGGTTGGCGAGCGTTCCCCGGCCGGGTTGAGCGGAGGATTCTCATCCGGGCGGGTGATGTAGGCGATCGCTTCACCTACCTTCACCTCAGCGCCCTCCACGGCGTCGGCCCGCACGCCTTTGATCACCCCGGCGGCCGGCGCTTCCAGCTCGACGACTGCCTTGTCGGTCTCCACCTCCATGAGGACCTGGTTGCGCTCCACCGTATCGCCCTCTTTGACCAGCCAGCGGATGATGCGGGCGGTTTCCATATGTTCGGTCATTTTATGGATGAAGATTTCGGTTGCCATCTCCCACCTAATATTCCATCACCTGGCGGATGGCGCGCACCACATCCTCGGTTTCCGGCCAGACGCCCTTTTCGATGCTGTCGGCAAAGGGGATCGGCGAAAAACGCCCGGTGACCCGCACGATAGGGGCTTTCAAGTACTCAAAGGCCTGTTCCATCACCACCATACCCCACTCGCCGGTGGGTCCATAACTGCGGCAGGCCTCGGCGGCTACCACCACTCGCCCGGTTTTACGCGCCGACCGTCCGATGGTGTCTTCATCCAGCGGGCTGACGGTGCGCACGTCGATCACTTCTACCGAGACACCTTCCGCCTCCAGCAGTCGAGCGGCAGCCATGGCATACCAAACCAGCGATCCCGAAGCCACCACGCTCACGTCCTTGCCGGCTCGTTTGACTTCGCATTGACTCAACGGCAGCACATAATCGCCGTCCGGAACCATCCCGCGGAAGGAGTAGAGGAATTTGTGCTCGAGGAAAATGACCGGGTTATCGTCGCGGATAGCCGCCTTGAGCAAGCCCTTGGCGTCATAGGGGGTGGAGGGCATGACCACTTTCAACCCGGGAATATGGGCGTACCAGACCTCCAGGCTTTGCGAATGCTGCGCGGCGATGCTCTTGCCGGCCCCACCACCGGTAGGCATGCGCAGCACCCAGGGCACGCTGCACTGCCCGCCGGTCATAAAGCTCAATTTGGCCGCCTGGGTGCAGATCTGGTCCATCGCCAGCCCGGAAAAGTCGATGAACATGATTTCAATCACCGGGCGCAACCCCACCAGCGCCGCGCCGGTGGCGGCCCCAACGATGGTATTCTCGCTGATGGGTGTATTGCGCACCCGTTCGCCGCCAAACTGGTCGAAGAGGGTGCGGGTGACGCCAAACGCGCCGCCGTGTTTGGCGATGTCTTCGCCCATCAAGAAGACCCGTTCATCGCGCAGCATCTCTTCACGCAGCGCCTCGCGGATGGCTTCTTGCAGGCTCAACTCCTTGGCCGGTTGGCCTGGCTGCGCCTGGACGATTAAATCCGGGGCGAAGGTGGGGCTTTTACTGCCCAACGAAACCGAATCGCGTTCAACAGATTGCGCGCTCATCAGCTTGCCTCCATCGACGGCTGCCCGGCGTAGATGTAATCCAGCGCGGTCGCGGGGTCGGGCTGCGGGCTTTCTTTGGCAAAGCGCACCGCCTCCGCGATCTCCGCACGGATCTCGGCGTCGATCCTATCCAATTCGGCCGGCGCCACCTGACCCAGTACCAGAGAAGAATCGCGGAAGTGCTGGATGGGCTCTTTCTTGCGGTATTCGTCCACCTCGGCCCGCGAGCGGTAGACCTCAGGCTCGCCGGCGTAGTGGCCCTCGATGCGATAGGAATCGGTCACCAAAAGGGTCGGGCCATCCCCTCGCCGCGCGCGCGCCACCGCCTCCTCCGCCGCCCGGTAGACGGCGATCACGTCAAAACCGTCGACGCGCACCCCGGGGATACCATAGGCTGCGGCGCGCAGGGATAAATCCTCGATATTCACCGCGTCTTTTATGTTGGTCGAGACCCCGTAATGGTTGTTCTCCAGCACAAATACGACCGGCAGCTTCCAGATGGAGGCCATATTGATCGATTCATGCCAGTTGCCGGTGTTGGACCCGGCATCCCCGGTGAATGGCACCGCCACTCGCTGCTCACCACGGATTTTAAAGGCCAGCGCCGCCCCCACTGCCAGGGGGATGCCCGAGCCGACCACCGCCAGCGCGCCCAGCGAACCGGTTTCAAAGGCGGCAATGTGCATCGAGCCCCCGCGACCTTTGCAGTAGCCGGTCTCCTTGCCCAGGATTTCGGCCATCATCTTTTTGGGGTCGGCGCCTTTGGCGATATTATGGCCGTGGCTGCGGTGGGTGCCGGCGATCAGGTCATCCACTCCCAGGGTCATGCACACCCCCACCCCGGAAGCTTCCTGCCCGATGTAGGGATGAACCGTGCCTTTCACCTGCCCGCGTTTGAACAGGTCGATGGCTGCCAATTCAAACTCGCGGATGCGCACCATGCGGCGGTACATCTCCAACAACAGTTCCTGTGATAATTCCATGGATGCTCTCCTGAAATCAGAACCGCGAAATCAGATCGGTTATTCTGGGTCTTCGATGGCCTGCTGGATCTGGCGGGCGTGTTCCAGGTGCGCGCGCATCACCTGCCGGGCGCCGGCCGCGTCACGCTGCATCACCCGCTCCATGATACGGCGGTGGTCTGGCAGCGCCTTGAGCAGCGCCTCAGGATACTGTGACACCGACAGGCGCACCTCGCGCAGGATCTCATTAACCGGCTCCAGCAGGGTGGTTAAGAGCGGGTTATGCGCCATTTTTGCCAGGAAATTGTGGAATTCACCGTCGATCAGGCTGTAGGCGATCATGTCGCCGGCGGCGGCTTCCATGCTGTCCACCAGGCGGCTGAGCGCCTCAATCTCCTCGGGGTTAGCCTGTTCGGCGGCGATCCCGGCGATCTCCACCTCGAGGATGGTGCGCACCTGGTGCAAATGATCCAGGGTCAACCCTTTCATGTGCAGCATGAAGGCCAGCTGCTCGGAAAGCTGGGCCCCGCCGGCATTGCGCACCATGCTGCCCACCCCGTGGCGGGTTTCGACCAGCCCCTTGGCGATCAAGATTTGCATGGCCTCGCGGATCACCGTGCGGCTGACCCCGATGGTCTCCGCCAGCTTGACCTCCGGCGGCAGCTTCATCCCTGGTTTTAGTTGGCTGCCCAGAATCAGTTGGGTGATCTGCTGGACTACCTGATCGACCAGGCTTTGTTTGCTGTCTATGGCGGTATACATATCAATTTTATTCGTGGATTGTGTTCGTATTTTGTCGCAGCGTATTGAGTTTATCAGGCACGGGTACGCGCCGTGCCCACTCATCATATAGTACGATGTCATACAACTTTTGTCAACAGGCAACTCCGCCTCACTTGCAAAGGGGGAAGAAGGCCGGGGATAACCAGCGGCGGGCTGGTCAGGCTTTGGCCGGGCCGGTGGATGCGCGGGTGATGATCGCGCCCTGGATGATCGTCGCCCCCAAACCGTCCATTTCTTTCTTCAACAGGTCATCCACCAGGCTCACCATCAGGCGCCCGATGCGTCGTTGGGGGATATCCACCGTGGTCAAGGGAGGGTTGCTGTGCGCCGCCATAGGAATGTTATCAAAACCGATCACCGACACGTCCCCCGGGACCTGCAGGTCGTAATAGCGCAGCGCGTTGAGCACCTGGATGGCCAGCTGGTCGTCGAAGGTAAATAATGCCGTCGGGCGCCGCTCCTCGGGCAGTCTCATCATCTTGCTGATCGCCTGCGATGCCCCCTCCAGGGTGTGCGCCACCGAGAAGCGGTACTCGTCTGGATAGTCCAGCCCGGCGGCCTGCAGCGCCCGTTTGATCCCTTTGAGCTGCGCCGCCGCAAACTCATTGTCGTAATCGCCGATATACGCCACCCGCTTGTGGTTGAGCGAGATCATTTGCTGCGCCGCCTGGAAAACCCCCGACTTAAAATCAACGATCACGCTGGCGATCTGTGGGTGGTTGATGCGCGTGTTCAGCACCACCACCGGCACCTGGATCGTTTCTTGAAATTCTCCCCAGGCTTCTTCGGGCATGTACACCCCGGCCGAGATAATCCCAATCACCCGCTCGTAATGCAGCTGCTCGAATATTTCGGCGCGTTTCTGCTCGGTATCACCCACGCAGATGATCGCCAGGGGGTATTCCTGGGCATTGGCCTGCTCCTGGATTCCCGAAAGCATTTGGTGGAAGAACGGGTCGTCCACCCGCTCGATCAATGCCACCAGCCACGGGCTGCGCTCGCGCGATTTCGCCCGTACGCGCTGTGGCTTGTAGTCCAGCTCATGGATCGCCCGGTAGACTTTCTCCGCCAGCGCATCCGTGATGGGGCCTTTCTTGTTGAGAACCCGCGAGACCGATGCGGTCGAGACACCCGCCAGCCGGGCTACGTCGTGAATGGTGGGGCCATGAGTTGAGGAATGAGAAGCCATAAAAAAACGGCCTCGCTTTCATGAAATGGATGTAAGTTACATTGATTTTACTCCAATCCAGGCAGACCCGTGGATCCTTATTCGATAAGGCTATTTTTATATGCTCTTTACTGAAAATTTACTGGCAGTTCCGTAGAATCATATTGATACTTTATAAAGAAGGGACGATTTATATGGATAATCCCTGTGTACTGGTCATTGATGATGAAACCAATCTCTTGCTCGGACTGGAAGCAGTGATGAAACGGGCAGGTTACCGGGTAGTTACCGCCAATAACGGCCAACAAGGTTTAGCGTTAGCGCAGGAAGTTCTGCCCGATATGATTATCAGCGACGTGATGATGCCGCCGCCCAACGGTTTCGAATTGAGAAAGCTGCTGGCCAAAGACCCCAAGACCGCCGCGATCCCCTTTATTTTTCTCTCGGCTCGTACAGCCCAGGCCGACAAGCTGCACGCGCTTGAATCGGGCGCGGATGACTACATCACCAAACCGTTTGACCGCCAGGAATTGGTAGCGCGGGTTCAAGCTGTGCTGCGCCGGCAGGCTCTCGGCGAGCAAAAAGGGCTTGAGGAGATACTTGAGTGACAGGTTCCGTGATCATCCTGCTGGGAATTGCCGCCGCCATCACCGGGCTATCCTGGTTTGTCTGGCGACGGCGTATCCAAACTCCCGGCGCGATTGCCTTTCTCGGCTTTATGCTGGCCATCGCGCTATGGTCCGTGGCCTATGCCTGTGAACTAAACGTCACCACCCTCGCGCTCAAGGTATTTTGGGCAAGAATTGAATATCTTGGAATAGCCACCGGCCCACCCGCCTGGCTGATTTTTATCTTGCAATACACCGGCCGGGACCGGCGATTGCGACCCTCGCGCATCCTGGGCTTCTACCTGATCCCGGTTATCACCATCCTGCTGGTCTTTACCAACCGCTTTCATGGGGCGATCTGGAGCGGGTTGAGCCTTTCGGATCCGGGTTCTTTTCAGGCGCTTGTAGTCTCCCATGGCCCATGGTTCTGGCTGCATACCGTCTATTCCTACCTGCTTGTGCTCAGCGGCAGCATCCTGCTTTATCTCGCGATGCTGAGGTCGCCCAATATTTACGCCCAGCAATCCAAAGCCATCCTGATCGGTTCCATGGCGCCCTGGATCGGCAATATCCTCTATCTTCTCCACGTCTTCCCAAACCCATACCTGGACCTGACCCCGTTTGCATTTGGCATCACCGCCTTGACCGCCGGTTGGGGCGTGCTCCGCCTCGGCTTATTGGATATCCGGCCGGTAGATCGCGACATCACCGTCGAAAGCATGTTAGATGTATTGATCGTCCTGGATGCCCATCAACGCATCGTGGATCTGAACCCGGCTGCCGAGCAAATATTCAACCTGGTTGCATCCGAGGTGATTGGAAAACCTGCCAGGCTGTTCCTGGATTTTTTACCGCCATTAATCGAGAACCGCCTGGCGCCAGGTGAGCAGCAGCTAGAAATCAAGCTGTTGATCCGCGGAGCGATACGTTACTACGAAGTGCACCCCTCCCAGCTGTTCGACCCGCACGGCCGCCTGCGTGGCTGGCTGTTGTTAATCATCGACATCAGCGCACGCGAACGCTCGGAGCGACGCTTAAGAGTTCAGTTTGCCGCCTCGAAAAGCCTGGCCGAATTGAACCTGCTATCCGAAGCAGCCCGACCCATCTTGCAGGCGGTTTGTGAAAACATGGATTTCTGCACGGGTGAGATGTGGCAGGTGGATGAGGCGCTTCAACAATTGACCCTGGTGGATCCTGGCAAATCACGGGCGAACAGACGGCGGTAAATGAAAATTATTCCCGCTCAATGCGCTATCCAAAGGGCATTGGTCTGCCTGGCCGGACCTGGGCCGAGGGTGGTGCAATCTGGATGGAAGACATCGACCAGGAGGAAGATTTCTGCCGGCAGGAATTTTTGGGAAATCCGGGTGTTCGCGCCGCGGTTGCTTTCCCTATCCGGCTCAAGCAAAAGGTATTGGGGGTGATAGTTTTCCACGCCCGCCACCTCCCCGCATCCGACTCGCTCATCAGCCTGTTCGATGCGGTCGGCAGCCAAATTGGTCAATTTATCGTCACTAAACAGGCCGAGTTTGCCCTGCGCGAAAGTGAGGTGAAATATAAATCCCTTTATGACCAGATCCCGGTTGGCGTGTACCGCTCGACTCGAGAAGGCAAAATCATCCATGCCAACCCCGCCTTCGCCGCCATGCTTGGCTACGTCTCGGTCGAGGAAATGATCGAGAAATGCCAGGCGCCCTCCGTATATATCGACCCTACGGATCGCACCCGCAAGCTGGAGCGTCTGGCTGCCAGTAAAGACATCTTCTCACAGGAACTGCATTGGAAGACCCGCGACGGGCGGAAGATCTGGGTGATGGATACCGTCCAGGCTATTTTTGACCCGAGCGGGCGGGTGGAATATCTGGACGGCACGATCGAGGAGATTACCGATCGCAAGAAGGCTGAACAAACCCTGCGCGAGAGCGAACAGAAGTATCGTTCGTTGTTCATCGATGCCCAGCGCCAGGCGCGTGAGTTGGCCTTGCAGAACCAGATCCGCTCTGTGCTTGCCCGTGAGCTAGATTTGCAGACCATCTTCCACACCGTAGTTGAAGCCGTTTCGTCCATTTACGGCTACACCCTGGTCAGCCTTTACCTGATCCAGGGCGATCAGCTCATCCTTCAGCACCAGGTTGGCTACGAATATGTTTTCCACAAAATCCCCATCACCTATGGGGTCGTCGGCCGGGTGGCCCGCACCGGGCACCCCGTGCTAATCCAGGATGTGAACGCGGAAGAAGACTTTATTGAAGCGGTACCGGGGACAAACTCGGAAGTGTGCGTGCCGTTGATGGATAATGGCCGAGTGGTGGGCATTTTGAATGCCGAGCGGACGCAAAATACAGTTCTCAATGAAACCGACCTGCGCATGATGATTGCCCTGGCCGAGCACATCAGCATTGCCATCGAGCGAGCCCGGCTGTTCACCACCGCGCGCGAGAATGAAAGCAAATTCCGCAATATTGTCGAGAACTCTGTAGACGGCATCACCCTGACCGATGAAAATGGGCTGGTGGTGGAGTGGAACCGAGGACAGGAAAATATCAGCGGGTTGAGCCGCGATGAAGTGCTTGGCCGGCCGGTGTGGGATGTATATTACCAGATCATCTGCGATGAGGAAAAAACACCTCACATGGCCGCGGATATTCAGAAAGCTACCCAAGATTTTCTGGAGACCGGTAAACCCCTGCAGCGAGAAGCTACCCAGGAATTTACTCTGCAGCGGCCCAATGGCGAGCGATGCACGATTCAAAATGTGATGTCGCGGATCAAAGGGAAAGATGGCTTTATGATGAGCAGCTTTTCACGAGATATTACCGAGCGTGCCCGACTGGAACAAATGAAATCCGATTTTATCAATCGCGCTGCCCACGATCTGCGCACACCGCTGACCACGGTTACGATGATGGTCGACTTGATCCAGGAAGGCGGCGAAGAAGAGGAGATCAAGAAATACTGGCAGGTGCTGAATGCCGAGCTCAAACGGCAGCAGGGTTTGATCGAAGAACTGTTGACATTAGGTCGGATAGAAAGCGGGCGCTTCAACGTCCAGGCTAAACCCTTGGATTTGCCGCCTATCCTGGATGATTCGCTTCAGGCAACCCTGCCGCTGGCGGTCAACAAGCAAATTGATCTGTCTTATGAAATTTCGCCCGATATTCCCAAGATAAACGCCAACGAGGCCAACCTGCAGCAGGTCTTCGTGAATTTGCTTAACAACGCTATCAAATTCACCCCTTGTGGCGGCAAAGTGGCGTTAAATGCTGCCCCGCAAGGCAACGGCGTGCTGATCAGCGTAGGGGATAATGGCATGGGTATCCCGGAGGAAGACGTTCCCCAGCTTTTCACCCGCTTCTTCCGCGCGGCAAACGCCATCTACAACGAGGTGCCCGGAAGCGGGGTTGGCCTGTACATCGTTAAATCGATTGTCGAGCTGTTGGGCGGGAGTATTCACGTGCAGAGCAAGATCGATTTTGGAACCACCTTCGAGATCTGGCTGCCGGCTTTGAAATATTGAGCCTTTCCGCCAAAGGCGCCAGCTTTCCTGGCCACTTGCACACCCAATCAATTTGGGCGTTGTGACCGGTATGGCTAACAAGGCGCCGGTCTTAACAGTACTGATAGCCAGAATATCGGGATTATTTGATATAAATCATCTCGCAGGACTTGCCTGCAGCCGCATACAACTTGTAGCCATTGGTTTCATATTTTATTTGTAGGTTTTTTGTGTCTATGCTTATTCATTTGGACTGGGAGTACCGGTATGAAGGTTGATTTATCGAAGAAGTTAAACATCCTGCCAGGGAGGAAAATCCGGCAGTTAAAACCAGGATTATTGGCTTAGGAACCCGTTTAATCTCTCCTTCTGTCGTTATTCCAAAGCCCGATGGTCTCCGTCAATCTCGTTTGCTGGCTGCCATGCTGATCACCCTCATCATCCTCGGGCTGTTTGCCGAAGGTCTTACCGTCCTCTTTTCCCCTGACGAGGGGACCGGTGGTTCACTGGCTGTCGATCTTATCTGTCGTCAGCCTTGGGTTTGCCTTTCACCTCAACCGCACTGGCCGCTTACTCCCGGCCGCCTGGTTATCCATAGCTGTGCTATCTATCGCGATCTACGGGATGACTTTCCTTACATATGGACAGCCGGTTAAACTTGATTTCCTGGTTTACCTGATTTTGCCGCTCCTGTTTGCTTCCGTCTTTCTTTCAGACAGGATGCTCGGTCTTCTGGCAGGTATCTTTATCGCGGCTATCTTAGCGGCCGGATTGATCCCTGGGATGAGCGCAGCCGAGTTAATCGTTGGTCCCGCTTCATTTATTGGCATGACCGGCGGGATCATCTTCCTGATTTTCCACCATCGGAATATCCTGGAGCTCGACCGCCGGCGAGAATTGATCGAAAAGGAAGAGCGTTACCGCACCCTGTTAGAAACCAGTTATGAGGGCATCTGCATCCTGGCAAACGGCAAAATTCTGGATGCTAATCCTAATTTTGCCAGGATGTTGGGCTGCCAGTTATCCGATTTGATCGCTCAGCCGGTCACCGAGCGCTTACCGCTCGTAATGCAAAACGAATCCCTGGCGGGATACGCACAAGGGGAAGGCCGCCTGGCAACCTTCCCCATCCACCGCAGAGATGGTAGTTCGTTCTACGTCGAGGCGGTGTCCAAGATGCAGCCTTACCGTGGGGAACCCGCGCGGGTAATTGCCATCCGCGACATAACCGAACAGGTGAAGGCTCAAGATGCCCAGGATCGCAATGAACGCCTCTACCGCAGCTTGTTTGAAGGCGCCAACGACGCCATTTTCCTGATCAGCTTTAGCGACACATACATCGCGGTCAATCAAAAGGCTGCCGATATGCTCGGTTATTCGGTAGATGAATTGATCGGGGCGTCTGTATCCGGGGTAGTGGTGGATCGCGAATATGCAGACGTGCTCGACAAGAAAAAGAACCTCCTGTCCGGGAAGAGTATTGCCACCTACCAACGCATATTTCGCAAGAAAAACGGAGATGAATTCCCCGCGGAAATAAACATCTCTATGGTGCGCGACCGGGAGGAGAAACCGCTTTACATCCAGAGCATCGTGCGCGACATTACCAATCGGAAGCGCTCCGAGGCACGCATCCAGCTGCAACTGGAACGCCTGAATGCCTTGCGGGAAATCGACAAAATGATCACCGGCAGCCTGGATCTAAAAGCCACCCTGGCGACGATTTTAAAACAGGCTGAGACCCAGTTAGACATACCGGCAGCCGCCGTCCTTTTGGCCGATCCCCAGCAAGAAAACCTGGAGGTTTTCAGCGCGGCGGGCATCGATTTCGAAGATATGCAGGTGGACCGGGTGAGTTTGCGCGATCCGCTGGCGGGTCTGGCTGCCACAAAGGCGCAGCGGGTGTCTATCCCGGATCTGCACGCCGCGTCGGCCGGCTACCCCCTACTCGAAATCCTGGCAGGACAAGGTTTCAACACAGCCTACGCCGTTCCACTCATCGCCAAAGGCGCAGTGAAAGGTGTTCTGGAAGTGTTTTGCAAGGAAAGCGCTGCCCCTTCAGGCGAGTGGATTGACTTTTTTGAGACGCTGGGCGGCCAGGCTGCCATCGCGATCGAGAGCCATGAACTGTTCCAGAGCTTGCAGCGCTCGAATGCCAACCTGGTCCAGGCGTATGATGCCACTCTGGAAGGCTGGGCCAAAGCCCTGGAACTGCGCGACGAAGAGACCCAGGGCCATTCGCAGCGGGTCACAGATTTAGCCCTTCGCCTGGGGCGCGCCAATGGATTGAGTGACAGCGACCTGGTGCAGCTGCGCCGGGGCGCCCTGCTCCACGACATTGGCAAAATGAGTATCCCCAATTCGATCCTGCAGAAACCGGGACCGCTGACCGAAGAGGAATGGCAAGTGATGAAACTGCACCCCATCCGCGCCCGGCAAATGTTGTCATCGATCGTATTCCTCAAAGACGCTGCGGAGATCCCCTATTGTCACCACGAAAAATGGGACGGCTCCGGTTACCCCAATGGACTGGAAGGGGATGAAATACCCCTGGCTGCCCGCATCTTTGCCATCGTGGATGTTTGGGATGCGCTGACTTCAGACCGGCCCTACCGGCGCGCCTGGAGCAGGGAAAAGGCGTTGGAGTACATCCGCCAGCAAAAGGGCAGCCATTTCGACCCCAGGATTGTGGGCCAGTTCTTCGAGCTGATCGAAGCGGCGTAAATTCTAAGACGCCGGATCGAAATCTGCCCGAGAAAAATTTCTCGGCAGGTTGGCAATCAGGGCGAGCCATGCCCGGTATTGTTCAAACGAGAATGGCGGGGTGCCGCTCAGGTAATGACTGCCGAAATTTCCCGCAGAGACCTGGTCACCGCCATCCAGCTGCCACTCAATCAGGTACAAGCGCTGGTCGCTGGCATGCGTGCGGATGCGCCCGACCTGCCAGGTCTGGTTGGGCGGCAGGTTGAGCCGGCCGGCAAGGATTTCGCCTTCATCCGGTCCGCTGATCCGATAGCTTCCGTGGATCGTCTCGCGAGTGTCATTACAGGCGATCACCGGCAGGTACATCCCGGCGCCCGGCTCACCCAGCATCACCAGCACCGGGCGCTGCGCTCGCCAGATATAGTGATAGGCCAGCTTCCTGGTGAAGTAATAATCCACCACCGCGTCGGAAAACTGCGGCCAACCATCCAACAGGTTCCACCATAAAATTCCACTGGTCGACCATTTACGCGCGCGGGTCGAACTCGATGAAAAATTTCTTGGCCTCCGCCTGGGTTATCTGGCTGGCCAATACGAAGGATTCCAAATCCTCGGGGATGAAGCCAAACAACTCACGCACCTGGTTGGCCATCAGTGCGATCCGGTCGCGCTCGATGACCTTGCTCTGCCAGTGATACACCGAGTGGGCCTGCCATTCGGGATTATCCTGCCACGGCCAGACGTACTCGGGGGAGATGAATTTGCGGATCGAAGCCGCACTCGGGCAGCCGTGGTAACCGATCTCGCCGATGAAATGGGCCGAATGCTGCAGGTAAAACGAGCTCTTGAAATAATTGCGCGGCCCCCACAGATGCTGCTCGGGTGTTGCCCGCCACGGGTCGCGCTGTTGGAAAACGGCCGGCGGCGTGTAAGGCGAGCTGGGAACATAAGCCCGGAATGGATCCAGGCGGTTGAGCACCTGCGGGATCACCTCGCGGGTCAGGCGGTTGGCTTCGGGCGAGAGGCCATCTGAAAGGTAGGCCATATCGATCTCATTATCCCCGCACCAGATGGCCAATGCGGCATGATTGCGCAAACGCCTCGCCACCGCCTCCACCTCCAGACGCACCGTCTCCAGAAAACCGGCGGTTTGAGGGTAGCGGGCGCAGGCAAAGGCAAAATCCTGCCAGACCAGGATGCCCTTTTCATCGCACAGCTCGAAAAAACGCTCCGATTCGTAGACGTTGCCACCCCAACAGCGCAGCATGTTACAGCCCAGGTCATCCGCCATGGCCATGGCTTCATCCAGGCGCCGGCTGTCTCGCGAGTGGAAGGCATCCAGCGGCACCCAGTTGCTGCCGCGAACCTGGACGAGAGTGCCGTTTACCGAGACCACAAAATGGGAGTCGGGGTCGGGAAGCACATCCAACCGCGCCAGGTCGGACGGGAACGGCTCCAGCATGTGGGTCTTGCCGGCCAGTTCAGTGCGCTGCACCACAAGTTTCCGCAGCCCCACCCGGTCTACCCGGCTGGCTTCTACCGTCCCCAGATGCAGCAGCTCGGTGGTGACCTGGTACAGGTCTGGCCGGCCGTAGCCCTTGGGCCACCACAGGCGCGCGTCGGACACCTCAATCACGCATCCGCCGGCGACAAATTCAACCGGCCACTCATAGCTGAAGGCATGCCCATCCCGCGTACAGACCCCGCTGAAGCGCAGCGCATACCCATCCAGGTTGATGTCAGGGGCAGAAAATTGGAAGCGCACGCCCAAGCGGGCCGACGCGCTCGCCCCATCCAGGGCGGAGTGGGCATCCACCGTATAAAAATAAAGCTGATCGATCGCCGCGGCGGGGGTTTGCTCCAGGCGCACGGGGCGCCAGATCCCCGCGGAAACGGCGCGGGGCATGATATCCCAACCCCACACATGCCCGGGCTTACGGATAAACAGGCCTTCCTCGCGCCGCTCCCAACTCATGCCGGCGGCGTCATAGGAGAAAGTGCGGGCATGGTGATAAGCCGAGGCCAGCCGCACCACCAACTCGTTCTCTCCGTCTCGCAGCACCTCACCTACTGCGAAGCGCTGCTCCACCAGCATGTTATCCGAGGCGCCTACCGGGATGCCGTTCAGCCAGATGCTTGCCAGCGTGTCCAGGCCCTCAAAGACCAGCGTCCAGTTCACCCCGCGTGCGTCCGCGGGCAAATCAAACGACCGCCGGTACCACCATTGGTGGGTCTCCAATTCACGCAGCCTGCGCATGTTTTCGCCAAAAAACGGGTCGGGGAGTTGGCCGGCGCGCACCAGGTCCAGCTCGACGTTGCCCGGCACACTCGCCTGGATCTCGGCCAGCCCGAGCGACTTGAGCTCGGCGGGTGAATGCGGGTGGTGCTGCCCTTCGCCAAAATGCACCAATCCCCATTGGCCATCCAATGAAATCGTCCGCATACTTCCTCGCATCCTACACCGATCCATACAAAATTCGGGTTGAGTAAAATTGTACTCTCACTGCCTGGTTTTGACCTCGCGGATGGCTCCCATCAATTCACAGACGAAACCCTTTCCTGATCCGTAGAGCAATCGCATCTAAATTACCAGAGGCGTTTCCTGCGCTTTTTCCACTCCTCCCGGCCCCCTCTCCGCGGCAAAAACGCCGCGAAAAGGGGGAGAAAAGATTTTTCTGCGAGAACGCTGCATCCGCTGCACAAAAGTGCAGCGGATGCAGCGTTCTCGCGCTCTTTTTTTAATCCCTGGTTTCAGAGGCGGCGGGGTGACAGCCATTTTTAAAGAATTAATGTTTTGATGCGTTTACCCTTTCCAGATCCGCTGACTCTGCTAATTGACATCATCCCTTTTCAAGTTATAATAATTTAACCTATTTATATCTTAATTGATCACAATTTCACTCGTAGCCTTCATCATCGTGCCAGACCGTTAAAAACGGCCGTTCATGCTAACATCCGGCACCCACAACGGAGGAACGCTTGGCAGACCTTCCCCTGATCCTGGCTGGCCCTATCCTTCGGCGCGTGGAACCCAGGCTGGTTACCGTGTGGGTCGCCCTCAGCAGCCCTCAAACCCTGCTGCTAACCGTGTTCGAAGGCCGCGAAAAGACCGGGACGGGCACGCAAATTTTCAGCGGCGGTCAGCCAAAAGCCAAAGGGGCTGCCAACACCCTGCGCCTGGGTGATAAACTCCACATCGGGGTGGTTTTTGCCGAATTACCCGCCAGCGACCAACCCTTACTCCCGGGTCTCAATTACAGTTATAACCTGGCTTTTGCCAACTTATCCTCGCTAGATAACGGCGGTCAGAGCGTGGATCCCAGCGGGGTGGCCCCCAGCGCCGACCTGAAATCGCTGGGGCTGCTCTCTGACCAGCCCCTTCTGGGTAAACCCAACCTGCCCTTAGGCTACGATCTGGGCGAGCTGCCCGGTTTCTCCCTTCCCCCCGCCAACCTGAGCGACCTGCGCCTGCTGCACGGCTCCTGCCGCCGGCCCGCCTTCCGGCCGAAAACCGGCGACCCTAAAAACTCTTTTGACGCCATGGCCTGGGTGGATGACCTGATCGACACCTGGCGCAAAGTGGGGCTCAACGGCGGGCTGGCGCTGGATGCAAACACTCGCCCGCACCAGTTATTCCTGACCGGCGACCAAATCTACGCCGACGATGTCTCACCGACCATGCTCCCCATGCTCAACCGGGTCGGAAACGAGTTGATCGGCAAGCAGGAGCTGCTCCCCACCCTCTACCCTCCCGAAAAAGATGACAAGAGCAAAGAAGCCTTCCTCGGGGTGCCGAAGCTGCCGGGTTTCGCCAGCCTGAAAGACTTTATCACCAAAAAGACGACTGAAAAGAAAGACCCGCTCAAGGAACTAAAAGAAATTCCCGAGATACGGGTGCGCGAAGACCCTTGCTTTGACCGTCTTTTCACCTTGCTGTTCAGCCTGCCCTTCAGCAAAGAGAGCGGCATCCAAACCGACCCGGACGATCCAAAAATACGCCTATGGCCGGCCGATCTGGTCAATCTTCCCGCGGAATTTCGCCTGCCGTTGCTGGAGTGCGAAGCCCGCTTTACCAGTTCTGACCTGGGTAACCACCTGATGTCGATCGGCGAATTTTGCGCCATGTACCTGGCGGTATGGTGTAATGCCGTCTGGGAGGTTGACGCCAGCGGCCCGGCCCTGGCCAAAATCGAGGATGTCTACAAACTGCCTGCCGGCGCGCTCCCCCAGATATGGGATTTGCATGCCTGCATGGAAGGCCTGCCACAGTGCCTCTCACATAAAGATCGTCCCGCGCTTACTACCTTTTTCCAAAAAAAGATCCAGGATGAGGACAAAAAGCGTGGTTTTGATCAGGTGAACGCCACCCTGACCACCTTCTTTGAGGGTCTCAAACGCGTGCGCCGTGCCCTGGCCAACATCCCGACCTACATGATTTTTGATGACCACGACGTCACGGATGACTGGAACCTGTCGCAGCCCTGGACCGACCAGGTGCATACCGCCCCCCTCGGCCGCCGGATCCTCGCCAATTCCCTGGTGGTGTATGCCCTCTTCCAGGATTGGGGCAACGATCCCAAACGATATCAGCAGGGTCCCTACCGCAAACTGCTCGACCAGGCGGTGAACCTGTTTCCGGCCAATAAGCCTGACGGCCCATCCAGTGAAGTCATGGTTGAACTGGACAAGATGTTTGCCTTCAACCAGCCCAACCCCGAACCTGCCCCCGAACTGAAATGGCACTTCTCCATCGACGGCCCGCGCCACCGCGTGATTGCCCTGGATACGCGCACCCGCCGTGTTTTCCGTTCGCGCTTCCTGCCGCCCGGCCTGCTCTCGCCGGAGGCGCTGCGCGAACAGCTGCCCGACCCGGTGGAGACGCCCCTTCCGGCCGGCATCGATGTGCTGGTGGTCATTTCGCAGACACCCCCGCTGCTGCCGTCCCTGGCTTCCGCCGTGATCGTGCCGCTCACCACCCGCATCTACGAACTGCGCCACCACCAGAAAAGCCGCAACCAACTGGGCATCGACCCCGACAACGAGATCTGGCCGGGCGACGACCTGGCTTTTGAAGCGCTGCTGGAAGCCCTTTCGAAATACAAAAAGGTGGTGCTGCTCTCGGGCGAGGTGCATTACGGTTACAGCGCGCAAATGAGCTTCTGGTCGAAGGGCATCCCGCGCCTGACCCTGCCGGCCGGCGTGCAGGCGGACCTGGACAATAAAGTCGTCTCCGCGGCCATCCTCACCGCGTTCCAAAGCGCCGTCCTGCCCCTTTCGCCCGCCACCTTCATCGTCCTGCGCGAGGATAACGACGAATGGCTGATCATCGACCCGCAAAATCGCAAAACTTTCCTGGTGCGCAAGGAAACCGCCGGTCTGAATGTGTTTGAAGAAGAGGGACCTGCGCGTGTGGCGCAGTTCGTCTCGAGTGGGATGAAAAACATCAAAGGCGATATCGCCATGATCGCACGGCTGATGGGCTTCGCCTTTCCCCTGATCGATCTCTCGCCATCCGAGCGGCTGGTCTGGAAGGAGGATTTTCCCGTTCCGATCAGCCTCGACCCGCAGGCGAAATTGGCCCCCGCGGTCAAAGACCGCCTCTCGGGCAGCCCTCTCCGGCTGCCCAGCCGGCGCTGGCCGCCCGGAACACGGGTGAAGATTCGCCCCGATTTCACCTGGCGCATCGACCTGGTGCGCGATGAGCGCCCGGATGCCGAACGCCAGGATTTCTCGCATCCGGCCGAGCCTGCCCCGGTTTTTGACGTCAATGCGATCAATGAACTCGTACCGCAAGATCGCCAAACGTCATGCCGCTCAGGTAGACAAGTTGCGATTCTCACGCGGGGTGGTCTATCAAAGCAACGTGGGGTTGGTCAGCTTTGAAAATCAAAATGGAGATCTGATCGCACTGCACGATTTATACACCCACCGCCCGGAGAAAGATGAGGTGGTTTTGCTCAACCGCTACCGTGTCCCACTGCAGTTGTTCGATGACCAGCGTCCGCTGCTGCAGTTCAGCAAAACCGAGGAATAGGGCCGCCAATGGGAGTCACGAGAAGCGCGTTCAACCTCCTGGTTCGCCTGGTGCGCAAGATCATCGACGAGATCGAGAAACTGGTCAAAGCCATCAGCGACGACCCCCTGGTGCAGCGCGCCCTGGAAGCCGATCTGGGCCTGCCGCCCGGCAGCCTGGACAAGGCCAAAGAAAAACGCCCGGATGCCAGCGGGATCGAACAGTATGTCAGCGCGGTGGATCCTGACGCGGAAAAACTCGCCGTCACCTTCGAATTCATCAAGGCTTATTTCAAATTCTGGACCGACGTGTTCAAGGCGGCCCAGGCCGAGGACTCCTCGCTGGTAGTCGAGGTCCTGCTCTATCGCCTGGTGGAGTTAACCACGGTCAACCTGGTCAAGTTCGACCATCCCACCGCCTATTACGTCATGCGCTTTATCGGCGTCATCACCCAGGATGTGCGGGTGAGCGTCGAAGAAAATTTCTTTCCCCAGCAGGTGACCAACATCTTCACCGCCGAATACTGGCACAATGCCGGTCAGCGCTTCAAAGAGGGCTACCTGCTTTTCCGCCTCGACCAGGCCGCCGATCTTTTCCTGGAGGAGCCCGATCCTGCCCATCCCTTCACTCGTGAAGAGATCATTGAACGCAACCAGCTGGGTTTCCGCATCTTCGGCTTTTCCGATCTTTTCCTCAACGTCGAATCTGTCCTGCTGATCATCCTGCAGAAATTCTTGCTCAAATCACACGGGCTGGAGTCGGAAGAGTTTTACGGATGGGAGCTGCCTCCCGGCCCGGACATTCCCCTTTCGGAACGCATCGCCAGCCGCGGGCTGACAATGCGGGTGACCTCGAAGGCCGGCGCGCCCGAGAGTTCCTCCCTGCTGCTGACCCAACTGCTGCAAGCGGACGAAAACGACCGCCTGGGCTGGCTGTTTTCGCTGCGCGGTTCAGTCGTGTTCGAAACCATCATCGATGAAGATCAGCGCCCGCTCAAACTGAAAGTCACTTTCGACACTCCCGATGGCCTCGACGCGGTAATTCACTTCAGCGGCGAGGATAAATTCGAATTCAGCGGCCCGCCTACTGCAGGGGTAAAAGTATCCATCGAGCCCGTCCAGGCAGCAGTGTCTATCCCGGCTTTCAGCCTGCCGGAAACCAGCGGCACCCGCCTGGAAATCGGCGATTTCACCTTCGGCCTGGAGTTATCCGCGGACGGGGTGAAGATCAAGGCGCGGGTTGAAAAAAGCGCGCTGGTGATTCTGCCCTCCGAAGGCGACGATTTTGTGGCCGAATCGCTTGAAATCCAAAGAAGTGCGCATCGAGTTCCAGTTGGGCGTCACGGCGGATGACCGCAACGGCATCCACCTGGATGGCGGCAGCCGGCTTTCCACCACCATCCCGGTCAATAAAACCTTCCTGGGGATCAACCTGCAATCCGTGCAGCTTAGTTTAAGCCCGGCTAGCAGCGAAACAGCCTCCGAGCTGGCCTGGACAGCCTCCGCCAACCTGACCTTCAGTCTGGGGCCGCTGCTGCTCACCATGGAGCAAATCGGGCTGAGCATGAATATGGGCGCCACCAACCTGGCGCCGCCGGCCGCCTCTACCCTGCTGCTGCCATTCCTCTACCTGCGCGATTTCGGCTTTAAGCCGCCCAACGGGGTGGGGATTGTGGTCGACAGCGATAAGCTGACCGGTGGCGGGTTCCTCTTCTTTGACCGCGACAACGGACAATATGCCGGAGCCTTGCAGCTGGAATTCGAATTGTTCGGCAAAAAGACTGCGTTGAAGGCGCTGGGGTTGATCTCCACCCGCCTGCCGGATGGCTCCAAGGGTTTTTCGCTGCTGATCATTCTCTCGGTCGAGTTCAACCCGCCTTTCCGCCTGGGACCGCTTTCCCTGTTTGGCATCGGCGGGCTGGTGGGCATCAACCGCACCCTGGATGCCGACGTGCTGCGCGCCGGGCTGAAGAACCATGCTCTGGACGCCATCCTCTTCCCCAAGGACCCGGTCGCCAACGCGGCCCGCTATATCAATACCCTGCGCGGAGTCTTCCCGCCCGCTCGCGGCCACCACCTGATCGGCATGACCGTGCTGCTGGGTTGGGGCACGCCCACTCTGATCACCGCCGAGTTGGGGGTCATCTACGAGTTTGGCGACAGCCACCGCCTGATCCTCCTCGGCCAGATCCACATGGCCCTGCCGCGCCAGACCGAGAAGAAAATCCTCGAAGTGCATATGGATGCCCTCGGCATCTGGGATTATGACAAGCGTGAATTTTCGTTGGACGCTCATCTTTATGATTCGCACCTGGCCTTCATCTCGATCAGCGGGGATATGGCCCTGCGCATGCGCGAAGGCGAGGACCGCTTCTTCCTGCTTTCCATCGGCGGCTACCACCCCAAATTCAACGTGCCGGCCAATTTCCCCAAGCTCGAACGGCTGACGATTAAATTCGCCGACAGCAAGCACCTGCGCATGATCCTGAGCGGATATGTGGCTATCTCCACCAATACCCGCCAGGCCGGGGGCAAGTTTGATTTCCTGGTATCCTTCGGCGGTTTTAGCATCGAAGGCTTCATCCAGATCGACGTGCTGTGGGAACCCGACGTGCGCTTTATCGCCGATTACGATATCAAGCTGGCGCTGAAATACCACGGCCATACCCTCCTGGGCGCTCATGCCGTGGGCCAATTCTTTGGGCCGGAGCCGAAACGCTTGAAGGGCGAGGTCAGCATCGATCTGTTCCTCTTTAGCGTCTCCAAATCCTACGACTTCATCTCCGGCGATGACCGGCCCCCGCAGCAGCTGCCCCAGATCGATCCGCTCCCCGAGTTGGTGGCCGCGCTCAAGGATCCGCGCAATTGGGAGACTCAGCTACCCGGGCGCAATAACATGCTGGTCAGCTTGCGCAGCCAGCCCGCCGCCGACCAGGTGCTGGTGCATCCCCTGGGTGAGTTGAGCGTCCGCCAGCAAGTCATCCCCCTGGGGGTGCACATCGACCGCTTTGGCGGCGGGGTGCCCTCCGGCGAGCGCACTTTTACCCTCTCAAATTTCACCCTCGGCGGCGACCCGGTTGACGACCCTCAGCCCGTCACCGAGTTTTTCGCTCCCGCCGATTTCCTCGAATTGAGTGATGACGAAAAACTGGCAAGGCCATCCTTCGAGCCGATGCCCGCCGGCATTTCGCTGCAAAACGGCGGACTGACCTTTGGCGGGGATGCCCCCGGAACGGGGAACCAGGCAGTCGTCTCGATCATCGATTTCGAGGACGTCATCGTCGACGCGGACGGCAACCTGGTGGAAGAGACGCCT
Source organism: uncultured Chloroflexia bacterium (assembly GCA_963752685.1). Taxonomy (GTDB): domain Bacteria; phylum Chloroflexota; class Anaerolineae; order Anaerolineales; family Anaerolineaceae; genus Anaerolinea. The sequence continues at coordinate 435,902 of CAVVZR010000006.1, forward strand.
CCTCCGCGGCCGCTGCGCGGGGACGTGGTGGTCGCCGTACTGAGTTTCAGCGCGGCCGGGTTCTCCTCGCTGCGCGCCAGCGGATCGGAGCGCTTTGGCGTCCGCGGCGCTGAAATTCAACTTTCGCCGGCCAGTTTTGTCGCCGCCGGAATTGAGGATCTCAAACCGGCGGACATCGGCGTGGTCAGCACCGCCAGCCAATCCTATACCATCGTGCAGCAGGCGCTCGAAAGCCACCAGCAGGCCAACCCTGGCAGCAAGGGGAAACTGCAAATTATCGCCAGCTACCAGGCGGAGGAAGTGCCATGACAGCCCAATACCAGTTTATTCCATGGGTTCGCCAGGGAGCCGCCAGGGCGTTCAAGAACCCTGATCTGCTCGGCCCAGAGCTCTCGCGCAGTGACGGCAAACCGCTTGGCCTGCTCCCGGTGGGGCTGAAAATCAACAACCAGCCCGGTCTCGAAGTCGGCGTGCGGGTATACGGCCCGGGGGATGTTACCGGGATCGACCCGCGAGTGATCATCCGCGTGGATCCGCCGCGGCGCAGTGCGGATTTTGAGCCCAATTATTTGGCCTCGATCGAATTTGACCCGCCCGATTTCCCCTGGCTCTTTACCCCGGCCGCGGCGGGTGAAAAAGGCCGCCTGCGGCCCTGGCTGGTGCTGGTGGTTGTCGAGGCGGGGGATAACGCCCATCTCGATCGAAACCCCGGCCAGCCCCTGCCGGTTTTGACCGCCGCGCTCAGCGAGCTGCCGGACCTGGTCGAATCCTGGGCCTGGGCCCACGCCCAGGTGATCCAACCGGATGCAGGCCAGCCGGTCAGCCAGGTGCTGACCTCGCTTCCCAACCAGAACCTTTCCCGGCTGATCTGCCCGCGGCGGTTAAAACCCAACACCCACTACCTGGCCTGCCTGGTGCCGGCCACCGAGGCCGGGCGCAAGGCCGGGTTGGGCGAGACGCCCACCCAGGAAGATATGGACCGCCTGGCGCCCGCCTGGGACGCCCAGCAAGTGGAGGTGCGCCTGCCGGCGTACGATCATTGGGAATTTTCTACCGGCGTAGAAGGTGATTTTGAGAGCCTGGCGCGGCGGCTGCAAGGCCGCCAGCCCCCGCCCGGCATCGGACGCCGCCCGATGTTGATTGAGGACCAACCCTTTGGCCTGGCCGACCAGGCTCCTACGCTGCTGGAAGGCGCGCTGATCACCGCGGACGCCGACCCGCCCGGGGAGGCGGATGCGGCGTTTCGCAGCGCCCTACGCGCGATCATCAATCTTGCGGCCACCCAGCCGGTGGTCACCCCGCCGCTGTACGGGCATTACCAGGCTGCCCTCACCGGCCTGCCCGACGAAGGCCAGCTGCCGGCCTGGATCCAGGACCTGAACCTGGATCCGATTCACCGCGCTCCGGCCGGGCTGGGCACGCGGGTCGTCCAGGAAAACCAGGATCAATTGGTGGCGTCCGCCTGGGATCAACTCGGCGACGGACCCGGGGCGAGGAACATCGAACGCCGCCTGGAAACGGCCGTTGCCGTGCTCGAATCGGTGGTGCGCCAGCGAGTGGCCACCCAGGATACCGGCCAACTGGTGCAGTTCCTTGGCCCGGCGCAGACCCGTCTGCGCGCCGCCACCGGCACCTTGAGCGCCAACCTGGCCAGCCAGGGGCTGCCTGCATCTTTTAGTTCGGCCGCCTTCCGCCGGGTGACCCGGCCGGCCGGCTCGCTCAGCCGCAAGGTGGTTTTTTCCACCCCACTGAACACCCAATCCACCGCCGCGCGCCTGGCCAAACCTGTCCCGCCGGTGGAACCCCCCGCGGGCACCAGCGGGCTGCTCACCGGCACCCTGGTCCAGGCGGTGCAGATCACCGGCAGCCTCTCCCAGGCGCAGATCCGCTATCGCGACGCCGTCGCCGCCCTGCAGTCTTATTTCATCCGCTTTGTCGGGGTCAGACCGCTGCCTGCCATCCGCCCGCCGGTTTTCACCGCCGAGTTCGACGCCAGTTTGAAAGTCAGCCTCGAGCCCGCCAGGAATGCCCCCGCTCGCTTTTACTCGCGCTTATCCGTAGCCGGCAAAGCCGTTCCCCCACCCACCCAGGCGGGCGCAAGTGTCATCCAGGGGCCGGTATTTCCCCAGCCCATGTATGAAGCCTTGCGCGACCTATCCCCCGAGCTGCTCCTGCCAGGCGTGGGCACGATTGACGCAGACAGCGTGATCCTGCTGAAGAGCAACGCACGCTTTATCGAGGCCTATATGGCCGGTCTGAACCATGAAATGGCCGGCGAGCTGCTCTGGCGTGAATTCCCCGGTGACCTGCGCCAGACCTATTTCCGCGAGTTTTGGGATACACGCGGTTCGCTGCAAACCAGCCAGCAGCTGGCCGCCATGCACACCTGGCCGCCGGCCAGCCACCTGGGAGATAATTTTGGCATGGGCCAGGGTCAATTGGTGCTGCTCATCCGTGGGCAGTTGCTCCAGCGTTACCCGCACACCTTAATCTATGCGCAGCAAGCCAAAGACACACGCAGTTTGGGCGAGCTGGAGAAATTTCCCCTCTTCCGCGGGCGGATCGAACCGGATATCACCTTCCTGGGGTTCGACCTGACGGCCGAAGAAGCGCGCGGAGACGTCCTCCAGCCCGGCTGGTTTTTCGTCATCCAGGAACAACCCGGCGCGCCGCGGTTTGGCATGGACGATTTTCGCACCGTCGACCTGGTCAGTTGGAACGACCTCGCCTGGAGCGATCTGACCACCCAGCCCGGCCTGCACCTGCGCCTGGCCGACCTGGCGGTAACCGCACCCCCGCCGGGGCCGGTATGGGGGTTCAACGCCGCCCATATGGCCGCCATCCTGCGCCAACGGCCGGTGCGCGTGGCCCTGCACGCCCGCCACCTGCTTCCTCCAGCCACGCCCGACCCGGGGGACCCCGTATGAAAACCCTCGACCAGGCCAAAAAACTGCTGGGCGTGCTGCCTGGGCCCGATGTGCCCCTGGCCCTCCTGCCGATTCAGATACAGACGCGTTTCGTGACCCGCGCCGGCCAGGCTCAACTGCTGGTCAGAGTCTATCCGGACGACATCCACATCGACAGCCACGAACCGCTGCTCACCGCCGCCGAGAAAGAGTGGGGGCAACGCTATTGGGAATTGATCTGGCCGGCTGCCGGCGATGAGGAAATTCTGCGCCGCGCCTGGGAGCAGTTAGACCAGCGCTTCGGCGCACGCCGGTCGGCCTGGGTGGCGCGCCGGCTCACCCCCACCAACCTGGCCCAACGGCCGGCGGCCGGGGCCAGCACCCCCGCGCCCATATTCCCAATACTGAGCGCTGAAAAAGATTCCGCCTGGACGCAACCCGCCCTGGCGCAGCTGCTGCCCGACCGCTGGGTGGTCTTTGGCTACGTGGGCGGCACGCGCGTGGTGCTGGAGGTGGGCGCCCCCATTCTGCTGCCCCTGGCGGTCAGCCTTGATCCCTCCGGGCCGGTCCCGGCTATCGCCGACGATGAGGCCCTGGCGATTGACGAAGGCACGCGCTGGATGGTGGATTTTGAAGAAGCAGAACGGGTGGGCATGGGGATCCGCGTCGTGCTCCCGGTAGGCACGGCCGCCCCCAATCTCGACCAAATCCTGGTATTCGGGCTGAACGGCACGTTCAATCCCAAGGATGCCGCCGGCGCAGTCGAAGCCCAGCTCGATGCGCATCACTATACGCGCGGATTAGCGCTGGCGGATTTGGGGACACCCACCAATAACACGCCTGAAGCCTCGGCCGGTTTCAGCGCCCGCGACCCCCGCGCCGAAACCAGCCGCCAGGTGGAAACCCAGGCCGACCTACCCGCCGCGGACAGCGGCAGCGCCCAGGTGGCCCGCTTGTTTGGCCTGGAACCCTCGGTATTTACCGCCGTCGAGGGGAACGACAACCGCGAACATATCCAGGCGCGCCAGATGCAGACCGTCTTGTGGTCGATCACCGGCGAGTATTACCTCGAGCAAATCCTGGCGCGGGCCGAAGGTCAACCAGCTGCCTTCAGCGCCGATGAAATCGCCGCCGCCCGGCGCCACTTCCTCGATTTTGTGCGCCCGGCCGGGCCACTGCCCACATTGCGCATTGGCCGCCAGCCTTACGGCCTGCTCCCGGTGATGTCCCTCGACCAGCTGGCCGCCGCGAAGACGGGCAACGACCGGTTTGTCAAAAGCCTGCTCTTCTTGCGCGGGGTATGGAAAACCGCCCTGTCTCGCACGCCGCATTTGCGCTTGGACGCCGCCAGCGCGGAGGATGACCTGGTCGAGATTCTGCGCATGCAGCCCTTCTCGCAGGGCTACCAGGGCCGGCTGGTTTTCGACAACCAGTTTTTTGTGCCCACCGGGGTCGCCCAGAAGCAGCTCGACCCAGACCTGAAGACCCACGCCGTCTTGCTGCGCAGCCGCCTGCGGCAGTTCAATGCCGAAGCGGTGGTGGGTGATGCGCGGGTCTACAACCTGCTCCCAGCCCAAACGGTAAGAAAGCTGGCCGCTCACCTGATCCAAGAAGGCGATGAAATTCCGGGCGCACCGCTCAACCCCAATTACATAACCTACCTGCGTACGGCCAGCTTTGACGAAATTTTTAACGAACAATTCCCGCCCGACGGCCCGCTCCAATCTGCGCCGGATACCTTCTTTTTCCTGGTGCTGCGCCATGCCGTGCTGCAGGCCTATCTCTCCACCGCCTATCGCATCCTGGTGCGGCGCGGCTCGCTGGCCGATCGGCCTATCTTCGAACCGGTGCTGGTGGATATCATCGGGACGACCAAACCGTCCCGCACGCGCACCCTGCTGCGCATTCTCGAACTGGACCCGGCCCTGCGCGCCAGCCTGCACACCCTCAGCGCCGCGGATGAACCCGAAGCCGCCGCGCTTGACGAACTGCGCGCCAGCCTGGCCGGCCTGGAGACCCTGGCGGTGGATGTGCTCGGCCGCCTGCTCAGCACCACCCTGGACCTGTTTGCCTACCGGCTGGATGCCTGGATCACCTCCCTGGCTACCCGCCGGCTGGACGAACTGCGCCAGAATGCCGCTCGCGGTTTGGTCATCGGGGCTTATGGCTGGCTGGAAAATCTTCAGCCCAACCCGCGTACCCAGGTGACCTCCCCGCCCGCCGGCGAAAACGGCCAGCCGCTGTTTGCTGCCCGCGAAAAAGGCGGGTTCATCCACGCCCCCAGCCTCGATCAGGCCGCCACCGCCGCGGTGCTGCGCAGTGGTTATCTTTCCCAACCTGGGAAGGATGCCACCCGTCCCTTCGCCATCGACCTGTCTTCAGAACGGGTGCGCCTGGCCGATTGGCTGCTGGACGGCATCCGCCAGGGGCAGTCCCTCGGCGCCCTGTTGGGTTACCGCTTCGAACGCGCCCTGCACGACCAGCACCTGGATCGCTTTATCGAAGGTTTCCGCCGGGTATCGCTGCTCGCGGCGATCTATCTGGGCCAGGAGCGCCTGCGCGAAGCCCAGAGCCTGCCGCCAGGCCAGGCCCGCATCCAGCAAATCAAGGCGGCCCAGGCGGAGATCAATGCCGCCACCGACCGCCTGAAGAACCGCTTCCAGTTCCCTGCGCACGCCGACCTGGGCGCGCTGGAACGCATCACCGCCGCCAACCGCGTGGATGGGCTGGCCCTGGTGCGCCAGTTTGAAACCGGCAGCCTGCCCTTCGACCGGCTCTCCAGCCAGGCGCCCACCCCCGGCGAACAGGCCCAGCTCGAGCTGCAGTTGAAAGCCCTGCGCGCCAGCCTGGACGCGCTGAGCGACGCCCTTTCTGCCGAGGGGGTCTACCAGGCGGTCAGCGGAAACCCGGTGCGCGCCGCGGCCAGCGTGGATGCCCTCGCCCACGGCGATATGCAGCCGCCTGAGCTCACCTTCACCCAGACTAACCGCGCCGGCCCGGCCCTCAGCCACCGCCTGGCAACGGTTTTCAGCGGGCCTCCCGGCGCGGCGCCGGTTGGGGCGCGAATGTTCCGCGCCCGCGCCGAGCCCGCCCTCAATGCCTGGGTGCGCCAGATGCTGGGCAACCTCAGCAAGGTGCGCTGTCTGGGGCAATTTTTTAAGCCCAACGGCGATCCGTTGGGTAAGCCGCGTATATTGACTTTAGGCGCGCTGGGAATATCTCACCTGGACGCAGTGGGGATGGTGGGCGAAGCCCTGCCCGGGCAGCCTAGCGACCTGGACCGCCTGTTGGAATTTCAGTTCCGGCGCAAAGCACCCGCCAGCATACCCGCTTCGGCCGGTTTTCGCCTGCTCAAAGAGCGCTCCGCGGGCAGTTTCACCGCGGCGCAGTTCAGCCTGGAAGAGTTCAGCACCATGGCGGCAGCCTTTCGCCAGGCCATTCTGCGCTCGCGCCCGCTGGTCGGACGGGATCTGATCCAATCTGAGCTGCCGTCTCCATCTGGCCTGGATGCGCCCGAATACCAGGCGCGCGCCGACCAGGCCGTCCAGGCGCTGGTCGACGCCCTCACCGCCCTGGATGCTCAACGCGCGCTGGTCGAGGCCGCCGCCGAGGACGATCTGCCGGCCGGATTGGACGCGCTGCGCGAACGCATCCTCGATCTGCTGTTCTTGGGGTTCGCCAATGCCGTGCCTCTTTCGCCGGCCGGCGCGGACTTTGCCGCGCGCGACCTGCTCCTGCTGCAGGTGCGCAGTCTCAGCCTGGAAGCCGCCCAACGCCTGGAGCAGGCTCAGACCGCCGAAGCCGGGTTTGACCGCGCCAACGCGGATGCCGAGCGCCAGGCCCAGCACGACCTGGATCGTTTCAAAGCGGTGTTTGGCCGAGAATTTGTGGCTTTGCCGCGCTTGAAACCATCCAACGCCAAGGAACTGGGTAAGGCTTTTCAAGACAGCGACATTCTCCTGGGCGGAGACCCGCTCCAGGCGCTTTCCTGGCTGCAAGGGATCGCCCGGGTGCGCCCCTCCGCGGCCCGGCTGGACGCCGCCCTGTCCTTCGCAGCGGCGCTCTCCAGCCGCTCGGCGCTCGAACTGCGCGTGGCCCAACTGCCCTATGAACCTGGCGAGCGCTGGATCGGCCTGCCGCTCTCCCCAGGCAGTGGGTTCCCTCCGGGGAAGCTCTCGCTGGTGGCTCACCTACCCTCGCCCTTTAAGGAGGCCCAACCTCTTTCGGGCCTGGTGATCGACGAGTGGAGCGAAGTGGCCCCCGCCGACCAGGTGGTCAGTGGGGTCTCATTCCAATTCGACGCGCCGGGAGCGCGCCCACCCCAGGTCATTTTGCTGGCGGTCACCCCGCCTGGAACCCCCAGTTGGGAATTGGAAGGGCTGGAGCAGACCTTGCTGGAAACCCTCGACCTGGCCAAGCTGCGCGCAGTCGATCCCCAGGCGCTCAGCCAGGATCCCGCTTACCAGCGCATGCTCCCGGCCCTGTATATCAGCCAGAACCTGGCCAACGCCACCCTTTCGACAAATTTCGCTCGGGCAATCAGCTAATATGGCATCCATCACTTTTTGGACCCGTCTGGAACCCTTTATCCGCCTGGACGATATCGACCTGGGCTTGCAGGCGCGCCTGCACGACCCGCTCTGGCTGCTGGCTCGCCAATGGCAAAACGGCGAATACCAGGGGGAAGACAGCGGCTCACCGGTCCAGGCCCGCCTGCGGCTTGAAAGCCTGCCGCTCACCCGTTACCTGCCCGGCCCGGCCCCGCTGAAACCCAGTAAGGACGGCCAGCCCTACCAGGCCGGCATTCCCCTCGAAGCGCTGGTCGAGCGCGAGCCGGTGCAACTTCCCGCCGATCCGCGCCGCGATCTGCGCCTGGCGGCCGAAGCGGGCCTCTTCTTCTTGCAACTGCTCGAGCGGCTGGGGAGCAGCCCAAAGGTGAAACGAGATTTCCTCAGCGCGCCCGAATATCGCCTGGCGGCCGCGCCGGATGATCCCGCGGCCGGATTGGACCCGGCCGGGAAAAGTTACCTGGCCGTCATGTCTGGACGCAGCCTGGATGGCTTTCTGCTCTACCAGGCGCTGGCGCCCACACTGCGCCCTTCCGGCCCCGCATCACCCTCTCTGCCCGCCTCGCCTGACATCGATGCGGCGGATGCCCCCCTGGTGATCCAGGCCGGCCTGGCTTACCTCGAGTGGTTTGAAAGCCGTTACCCTGGCCCACCGGTTGAAAATCCCAGCTGGAACCCGGAGCGCATGGAATACGCTTTCTGCGTTGCCGCCCCCGACGCGGGCAAAGAGCTGGTGCTCGAAGCCCCGGAATACGCCGGCGGACGGCTGGACTGGTATGACTTCAATCTGAACGGCGCTACCGGCATCGGCGTGCAGCCGGGCGACCCCCAACCGCAGCCATTCACCCGCACCCTGATGCCCGCTCCGCTGCGCTATCCCGGTATAGCCGCCGACCGCTGGTGGGAGTTCGAAGACGCCCAGGTCAACCTCAACCGCATTCAGGGCGACCCGGACGAATTGATGCGCCTTTTGCTGGTGCATTTTGCCCTGGTCTACAGCAACGACTGGTATCTTTTGCCAGTTGAACTGCCCACCGGGGTGGTCTACCGCACCCGCTCGATGGTAGTCACGGATGCCTTTGGCGAAAGAACCCTGGTGCGCCATTACAGCGAATTGGACCCCGCCCCACGGGATTGGCGCCTCTTTGCTTTCACGCGCACGGCGCGGGCCGCATTGAGCAACAGCGCCGGGGTAAATGACAATCTCCTCTTCTTGCCCCCCGTTCTGGCCACCAGCCTGCAGGGCGATCCCATCGAGGAAGTACTTTTCTTGCGGGATGAGATCTCAAATTTGGTGTGGGCGATTGAGCGGCAGGTACCCGGCCTGGCCGGTGATGCGCTCAAGCGCTATGAGCTCTACCAGAAACGCGAGGCCGCCGGTGAGCCGGACAATGCCGAGCCTGACCCGAAAGGCAGCCTGCGTTATCTGCTGGCCACCGCCGCCCCGGATTACTGGATTCCATTCCTCCCCCAGCGCATCATCCCCAACCAGCCGGATATCCGCCTGCAGCGCGCGGCGGCCTTGATCGACCGGCCCGGAGAGCCCCCCGGCAAGCTGCCGGAATTCACCCGCCCATTGGGCCGCCTGCTGGAGCCGGAACGCCAGGATTTGAGCCTTTTCGAAGAGGAAGTGCCGCGCAGCGGGCTGCGGCTGCTGCGCCGCTTCCAATATGCGCGTTGGGTCGATGGCTCCACCGTCCTCTGGCTGACGCGTTCAAAGGGGGTTGGCAGTGGTGAAGGTACAGCCGGGTTATTTTATGATCAGGTGAAATAAAGGATGGCGCGACACCGCCGGAACCTAACCGGCTTCAGGCACCTTAGCGGGAAGAGAGTATGCCTGTTCCAGGCGATCACGTTTCATTTGATACAAGGCCACATCTGCTTTATGGATCAATGCCTTGAAATCCGCCTCTTCTCCGCTGAAAACCGCCAGGCCAAAACTGACCCCTAATTTTATTCGCTTGCCATCAATCACCAGCTCCGCATTCCGCACGGCAGCGTCTACTCGCTCGCCAATTGACCGGGCAGTTGTTTCGGATGTGTCGGGTAAAATGACTACAAATTCATCCCCACCCAGGCGGCCGACCATCTCTTCTGCGCGCAAATTCTTTTGGATCGTCTCGGCAATCACCTGCAGCGCCGTATCGCCGGCCACATGCCCATAGGTATCGTTGATCGCCTTGAAATTATCCGCATCCATGATCATGAAGGTGAACGGATGGTTCAGCTTCTGGGCACGTTCCATTTCCTTATGGACCAAATCCTTGATCCCGCGATGATTGAATAACCCGGTCAAATCATCCGTCACTGCCAGGCGCAGCATCATCGTATTGAAGCTTTGATTGCACATCAACAAGAAACCAATCGAGACGATCATCCCACCCAAAGCGGTTCCACCAAAGACCAGGGTTTGCACCGGTGAGTTGACCAAAATTGAGGTTGTCGTAATTCCGTTAACAAAGAGTAAATGCACCCTGGTCAGACTGATGCCCGCCGAGAGCCAGAACCCGAACCCCATGATCATGCGCGTGATGCCGAATATCGCCCGGGTGGCGTACGACCAGTTGGAAACCACACAGGGTTAACAGAATTGCGCTGACGGAATAGACCACCAGGATGCGCGCCGGCAGATTATCCTGGGCGTATAAGAATTCGGTTTAGACAAACGTAGTAACCTGACTTTCAGTCAGGCTGAAATAGAACTTTACCAATCGAGTTTTAAGCCGTTTTCGTTACAACTGGCGTCTTTTTAACGACCGGATAGCGGTGTTTCGGCGTCCTACGCTTGCCTTGGCCAGCCAGGCGGAATTCCGCGCGTTTTGGCGGCGAGATGGGGTGCTAATCAGCGCAAAAATTGGGCGGATGCTCTGCTGAACTGTTGCGGGGTCAAAGTTGCTGGGATTTCTGCCAGGGAGCCGTGTCGGACATTGACGCGCAGGTAATCATCCAGCTGGCACGCTGATCAGTTCCAGTGTCTCCCTTCTTTGCTGAAAGCGGGCTGGAGTCCATCCGAGGGTTTTTTTCGAAAATGCAGCCCGGGTTCAATCGGCCAGCGGCTATCGTATGCGCGCCAGATGGTTTCTACAGTGATGTCCATCCCTGCCGGTTTTGTCTTGGGAGCTAACCAGGCCAACCACAGGGCAGCGGGCGGCTTTTCCCGTTCGAGATGCACGCTGGCTCGAACGACATCGTAGGGCACATCCACGCCCTTCTTTTCATGCAAGTCTTTCCAGCGCTGCAAGCTGCACCTGACCCCAGCGAGGATCCTCCAGTTCGATGACCTCATCGGGTTCACCCCAGGTATCGGCTTCTTTGAAGGCGAAGCGAGCGCCATGCATTCTGGGGCGGCCCTTCTGATGCGGGTCATGGACCGGAGCTGGACGATACAGGACACGATCCGCCCGCAGCGAGCGGTAATGCCACAGCGCAGATCCTTTCACGGATCGCAAATAACCGGCATTGCCATACTTACCATCACAGGCAACGATGTCCAGCGCCTCCACAAATGCCGCGCGTGCTTTCGCGAGCGCTTGCACCTGCTCGGCTCCAACTGCCTGCGCCGTTTGGCTGCTCGCGACCCGCTGCTCATCGATGGGCAGGGCCCAACTGGTATGGGGTTCCACCACCCAATCCAGACTGGAGTAGGGATAGCCGATGGCACCGTGCCGCCATTGACATCACTGGAGGCCTGGAAAGACGTACTGGCGATCCTCCAGCGTTCTGGCTCTGGGCCGCGGCCAGGGTGAGCCATCCAAGGCAAAGACACAAATCCCGCTGCTGGGCACTTGCTGCGCCAGATACGCCCGAGCCAGTCTCTGCAACTGCCCTCTTCCACCGCAGCATACACGCTCGGCCATTCCGCTGAAAGCGCTCGCCTGACTCAGCTCGCAAAGGATGACACCGACCCTGCCATAGCAGCGCATCCAGCAGGTCAAACAGAGCATCCGTCGTTGCTAATCCCGTGCTCATAAACGGCTTGACGAAACTCGATTAGTTTGTTAACGTTCTCCTTGGTAGACTTTGGTTCGTCACAAGCTCAAGTTTCTACCAAGGTGCGGTTTTCCTCAAGGGGCAACCGCACTACTTTTTGTCTAAACTCGAAAGAAACTAAACACGCCAGAAAGGTAAACATAATCAGGGCGTACGTCGTTTTCCGGTGCGGTGGCCGGCCATCGAACAAACGCAGCGCCCGGTATATCTCACCTTCGGACCATACCAGCAGGCCATTGCCGATGATCACCGGGAGGAATTCCGGCACCAAGCCACGCAGGCCACCCAGCAACCACCCACCGGTCTGGATCAGAAATGCCAACCCCCACACCCGCATGCTTTTTTGAATTGTCCCGGGATACTCCTTGCGGGCTGAGATCAGCAGGGATACAGAGACCACCAGGGATTGCAGAAAAGACATAATAATTAACGTACGTGTATCCAGAACCATTAAACTACCTGAAAATGATAGCGCTCACCAATAAGAGTCAGGAAATGCGCGACCACCTGGGGGTCGAAATGGCAGCCGGATTGTTGGCGAATATATGCCAATGCTTTCTCCCGATCCCAGGCCGGCCGGTAGGGCCGGTCGGATGTCAGCGCATCCCATACATCCACCACCGCAAAAATACGCGCCGAAATCGGTATCTCCTCACCCTTCAGCTTGAGCGGATAGCCGGTTCCATCCCATTTTTCGTGGTGACCAAAAGGAATATCCAGCGCGGGACCCAGGAATTCAATAGGGAACAACAGATCAGCAGCAAAGAGGGGATGCTTGTGCATGATCTCCCATTCATCCTCGGTTAACGCCCCCGGTTTGAGCAATATTTTATCCGGGATGCCCATCTTGCCAATATCATGCAGCCTGGCCCCTCGGCGGATATGCAGCAGCTGCTCTCCAGAGACGCCCATTCGCTGGGCCAACTCCAGGGTCAGGTCGGTGACCCGCTGCGAGTGCCCATCCGTCTCCTTATCGCGCAGGTCCAAAGCGCGCGACCAACCATCGATGGTGTCTTCATATGCCTTGGTCAGGCGGGCATTGGTTTGCTGCTGCTGGTCAAATAGCTGAGCGCTGTTGACCGCGATCGCGGCCTGGTCGGCCAGGGCCTCCAACAAACCCACCCAATCCTCGCTAGGCTCTAAGCGCGTCCGTGAGAAAACCTCGAGCACGCCCTTGAGCTCGCCTTTGGCCACCAGGGGGTAGCCCACATAACTGGTATATTTCTCGCGAAGCTTGTTGAAATTATCATCCGGGCTGTCTATAGTCTGGCTCAAATCTGAGACAAAATCCATTTGCAAATTTAAAGCCACGCGGCCGGCGTGGGTGTGAGACAATTTCAACCCAGGATCCCACATGGGGAACTCAGACAAACCTCTTTCCGCGGCAGAATATAATTTTTGGTTTTTGGCCTGGTATAACATGAAATTCGCCGCGTCCACCTGGAGCAGTTCGGTGATGTTATCCAGCAGAACATCCAGGGTTTTGTTCAAATCCAGGCGTGAAAAAATCGACTGGTCGATGGTACGCAGGGCCGTCAGCCGTGCCAGTTGACGTTGGGTCTGCCGGTGAAGTTCCATGCGCTGCAGGGCGCTGGCCAGGTTATCCGCGACGGTGATCGCCAGGTGCACATCCTGGCGCTGGAATGCGCCGGCGCGCCCCAGATAGAGCAGCCCGTGCGTCTGGCCGTTGACAAACAGCGCCACGCACAGCAGGCTCTTGATATGCGGAGCTGGGCCGGGGAACTGGCTCTCGAGATCGCTGCGCGCATCATTATTCAAATAATAATGCTGGCTGCGGGCAACCTGGTGACCGATCCAATCAGCCTCAGACAGATGCAACCCGCTGGCGAAATTCCATTCTCCCTGGGCCAAACCAGTGACCAATTTTTGGCCAAACTCATCGCGCAAGACGAAACCGGCCCCGGCCAGGTCCAGGGCAGTCATCATGCGATCCAGCACGGCATGCAGCACATACTCTTTATCATCTTGCGTGCGCAGCACAGCCGAAATTTCTTCCAGGGCTTCCAGTTCTTTGCGCCGACTGCGCTCTTCTTCTAACAGGCGGATCTTCTCAATGGCGGTGCCCAGCTCGCTGGCAATCGCAATGACCAGGCGCTCATCGGCATCGGTAAAGCTGTGAGGCTGGGCATTTTCCAGATTGACGATGCCAATCACCTGGCCGCCCACCACAATGGGCACGCACAACTCCGAACGCGTATCCGTGTAGACTTCGATATAATCCGGGTCCTGGTGCACGTCGCCCAGGCGCCTGGGGATACCCGAGCGAGCCACAACCCCGGTGATTCCGTGGTTTACCGGGATCCGGCCAGAAGCCAGACAGCTGTTCTGGGCTTGGGACCCGTGGTAGGTTAACCATTCACCACCCGGCTCTAAAAAAGCCACCCCGAAATGGTCGGGGAATAATTTGTCATGCACGATCTCCGCCACGCGCAGCAGCAGCTCATCAGTGGATAACGCCTCCGTGCCCGCCAGAGCCACCGCGTGCAGCGCTTCCAGCTCCACCATCCGGCGTTGAAGATCGCTCTCCACTTGTTTGCGGTCGGTGATATCCCTTAAGATGGAGCCAATGCGAAAACCCAAATTGGTCTTGATCGGAAATGCGGTTTGCTGCACGGTGATTCGTTTACCATCCGGCCGGTGCATCGAAACCTCAACCGGATGGTAAAACATGGAAGAATACCCATTTTTCAATAAGCGCAGATTATCTGCCTGTAATCGCCGGTGGACCGCCGGTATCCTCCGCTCCGGGGGGACCATGCGAAACTGCAGATCCCATACGTATTGGCCTAGCGCTTCCGCCTTCGAAATCCCTGTATTGCGTTCCTGGGCTGCGTTCCATTCAATGATCAGACCCTGCTCATCAAACAAAACCACACCTTCCGAGTTCTGTTCAATCAGCGTGCGGAATTTTCTTTCACTGTCGCGTAAGGCGATCTCTGCTTTTTTCTTATCGGTAATATCTTGAAAGAAGACCGCCATGCGATTCTGGCCGGTCTGAAAAGCGTGGATTTCAAAAACTCCCTGGATCTGGTCATCCCGGTAAGCGACCTGCTCGTTGGTAAATGGCACACCGTCTTGCGCCACCCGCCGGTAAATGGCCGGGATATCTAAATCGCAGTGGCTAGGAAAGGCAACTTCGATGGGTAATCCAAATAACTGGCGGTGATCTATACCCAGGATGCGGTCCGCGGCCGGATTGGCGCCACTGAAGATCAGCCGGCCATCGGGATAGAGGTCATACTGGTGCAGTCCAAGGGGCGCAGAATCAGTCAGAGCCTGCAGGTGGCGTTCGCTTTTTTCAATTTCTTCGGGGAGAAAACCTGGCAATGAAGAATAATTCTCATTGGGCGCGAAGCCATCATTTTCAATAAATGTTTTTTCCTGGTTCCCTTTCAGGAGCACAGCGACCCAATTCTGGGAGATCTGGAAAGCCTGTAGTTTAGCGATCCCTTGAAAACCGCCTTCCGCGTCCGGCAGCAGTTTCTTCTCGTATATTCCACCCTTTTCGGCGATCTGCTGCAAAAGAGCAACCATTTCATATTTGCCCAGATCCGGGAAGGCTTCAAGAATAGGTTTGCCAGTGAATACGCAGTGGTCTATCCCCCGGATGCGGTCCGCGGCCGGGTTGCTCCCCTTGAAAATCAACTGTCCATCTGCCTGGAGGTGGAAATAGATCACGCCATAGGGAAAAGCCTCCGCAAATCTTCTCCGCGGATTTACGCATCTTTTTTTACCCAGGAATTGCCGTCGCGACAATGATTTTTTCAGGTTCATGGTTATAGCCAGATTTCGCTATCGCATCCCACGCACAGGTCAACAACTGCTGCTGGCATCCGATGCTGGGCAGAAAGAAAGAGGATAAACGCCAGTGACCTGGGGATTACTCCCCAGGCCATCGCGCGTTTTCGCAGGTTTACCAGTAAAGTTCCTATGACGACCATTTTAACCGTGAAACATGCCGCTTTGATCGTCCCACTACTGCTTACAAAACTGTCAATACGTTTCCTTCTTCGATGTGGATCCGGCCTGGATCACCTGCCCGATTCCTGGGGTTAGTTCAATTGTTTTACCATGCTGGCCGGAGCATGATGGCCATTGCCATTGGCCGGGGCCTGTACCAGGCTTGCCCGCACACCCGGTTTACTGGCTGACGGTGCGGCTGTCCGAGCGACCTGCTGGTCGTTGGAGAGTTTGAACTGGGCCACGACTTCCTGCAGCGCCTGGGCCATTTCCTGGAGAGAGTGCGCCGAAGCGGAGACCTCCTCGACCTGTGCGCTCATCTCTTCCGCAGAGGCGGATACTTCTTCCACCGCGGCAGAATTCTCTTCGCTGACGCTGGCGATGTTCTCAATCGCCTGGGTCACATCGTGGGAGCCGGCCGACATTTCCTCGGTAGCCGCGGTATTTTCTTCAACCACCGCTGAGACGCTGTCAACCACACCCACCAGCTCACTCACCGCGGCCTTCATCAAATCCGCCGCTCCGGCTGCCTGGCCGGCCTGCTGGTAGACGGCTTCAGCTGCCTGGGTGATGCTTTCCAACGCCTGCCCGGCTTTATTCGCCCGGGTAACCCCGCTCTCCACTTCCTGGGCGCTCTCGGTCATCGCCGCCACCGCTTCACTGACGGTGCTCTGGATGGCGCGGATCAACCCACCAATTTCTTTGGTAGCCGTACTCGAGCGTTCGGCCAGTTTGCGCACTTCATCCGCTACCACGGCGAAACCTTTGCCGTGTTCCCCGGCGCGCGCGGCCTCAATGGCGGCGTTCAACGCCAGGAGATTGGTCTGACTGGCAATATCTTCAATCGTGTCCACAATCGCGCCGATCTGATCGGACCGCGCGCCCATTTCCTGGACCTTTGTGGCTGACAGACCCACCTTGGCTTTGATGCTCTCCATGCCCTGGATCGTCTCGCGCACCGTCTGGGAGCCATCCTTGGCGGCTTTGGCCGTGTCGGCCGAGTCGTGGGTGACTGCCTGGGCGTTACCGGCTACCTGTTCGACGGACTGCGAAATTTGAGCGGTAATCGTGGATGCTCTGCTGATCGATTCTGCCTGCTCTTGAGCCCCACGGGCCACACCGTCAATGGCACGACCCATCTGCTCCACCGATTCCGCCGTCTGGCTGACCGATTGGGTCTGCTGGGCGTTGCCGCTGGCCACCTGTTGGATGGTGGTCGCAATCTGAGAAGTGGCCTCACCGGCCTGGTTGGCGGCTAACGAAAGCTGCGACGATGCGGATGCCACCGAGTTGGCGTTGTCTGCCACCTGGCCGATCAGCGCCTGCAGGTTGGTGGTCATCGCTCCAAAAGCCTGACCGGTCTCCTGCAAACGGGCAATCATCATATTGAAGGCCTGCCCCAGCATGCCGATCTCGTCCTTACTGCGCACCTGCATCTGGGAGGTTACGATTTGCAACTGGCGGGTCAGATCACCCTGGGCCAGGGCGCCCATCTCGGTGGTGAGGGTCTGCAAATCTTGTTCGGCGATTTGCTGAGCCACCGCGGTGACCAGCGAGAGGGGTTTGGTGATCCCACGTGAAATGATCAAACCCAGCACCATGCCCAGCACCATCGCTCCCGCCATGGTGGCAATCAGAACCCAGCGAGTTTGCTGCACCATATCATCGGTGGCTTTGGCCTGGGCGTCAAAATCCACGCCCACGCTCTCCACAATCGCAGAGGCGTTCTCGCGGATCGCGGGTCCCAGCACATCCAACTGGTTGGTTTGTAGTTCAATCTGCTCGGCATAATCGGAGCCTAATTGTTGGAAGGAAGACGCATAGGTATCGATGGCCTCCTTGCTTTTATTGAAGTCGGTCTCGTAATCCGGCTTCATAATAGCCTGCAGTTGGATCATATAGGCTTTGGCTTCATCATAGCGGGTGGCAAACAGATCCATAAACTGGGTATCCCCGGCGTTCATGTATTTGAATGCATCCAGGCGCATGAGGATAAAAGAGGCCTGAAGATTGCCGGCGGTATTGGCGATATCGTAATCGCCGGCAGCGAATGCGTCCGAGCGCACCTTGCTGATCGCGTTCTCGCCAATCGGACCCTGGACGTCCAATACGTCCTTCTGGACTTTATCCCGGTCAAGAATGACCTGGTGGATAGTTTCAAAATTGGTCTCGTAGGCAAGCCAATCGGTGTTGATCTGATCTAAAAGCGTCACCCGCTCTGGTTTGGTGATATCCGTTTTGGCCTGGGATAACAATTTATCCAGGTTGGATTTCTCTACGTTATAACGGTCCAGATATTGGCTTTCGTGGCTGTTAATATATTTTGCCCCGTAAAAACGGGTGATGAGGATTTCTTCAACCATATCATTGCCAAGCTGGCGGTTTATGGCAAGATTGCCAACCAGATCGGTGACGGTGGTGTTCAACTGGCCCAGACGCAAAATGGCCAGCCCGCCTACGACCAGCATTAAAAGCAGGGCAACGATGTAACCGAAGATAATCTTGGGTCCCACTTTCAAATTCTCAAATACTTTCATGATGCTACCTTCCTACACAAACAAATAGAGAAGCGGCTTGCCAGCGCTCCGGATGGTTAATCGATCACAATTAACCGACGATAGGGTTGAGAAACGTTGTTTGGATTTCATAGACCTCATTTATGATAGGTTGGTCTACAAAGTAGTTCTATAAAGAAGACATAAATATCCGATTAATAGGGCATAAATTAAAAATCAGGACTTATATAAGTGCGGTGGGCAGTTCAGTAAACTGCCCACCGCACGATTTGCCTGCTCGATTAACCGGTTCTGAACGGGTTTCGGAATCTACAATGCCAATAAAAAAGGCACAATCCATTCGTTTGCGAAGGACTGTGCCGGAGAAATTGCATTCTGCCCGATGGCGGAGAATGCATCAGGGGAAAAAATTGTTTATTTTTTGGCGACGGTTGAAGAGATGGTGGCCGGGGTGCTGCTCTCTTTCTTCTTGGGCTTCTTGTTCTTACGCTTTTCCTTGTTCTTCGGACTTTTATCTCCCATTGCTTCCTCCTTTGACCAATTCGAACGATGTAGAAACGGGCTGGCTACCCAAAAGGTTCAGCCTTCCCCTAGAACCCAGGGAAAGCTCTCTTAAGATTAACATTGTTCTTCGATGAAATCAAGGATGAATTTCATATAAGTTTTGGATTACCCCGCTATTTTCGTGCCTGGGCGTCCATCCCAGGCATATTCTCGCCGGTTCTCCGCTCAAAAACCCAGGCGCCTGCGCCGATCCCCCAGATTCCCCAGGCAAGCACCTCGGCCCGGGTGCCCCAGGTGACCGCGTCGGTCATGCCGTGCACGATCAGCGCCGCCATGCTGGCCAACACGCCTGCGCCGATCATCACCATCCAGGCGGTTTGCTTTTGGCGCCCGCGGGTGAAAAGATCCCAGGCGCAGGCCGTCGCCGTGAGCAGACAGGCGATCCAGGCCACTAACCCGGGCAGACCCAGGTCTACCCCCACCTGCAGGAAAATCTGGTGAGCATGGCCAATTTCCACCGGGGTGGGGCGCAGCGGGTAGAGCATGTTCATCACATCGGTGAAGGAGCCCATGCCGATCCCGGTAAATGGGAAGTCGTGCAGCATGAACAGGGCTCTCAGCCAGATTTCCATGCGTATGCCGAGGGTATCCCCGCCGGACGCCACCAACCAGTAGTAGGCGCGGACGAAATCATACCCGCTGAAATAGGCCAGGCCAAGGCCGGCAATGCCAGCCAGGGTGAGTGCGCCACCGGCCCAGGCAGAACGCAGCCAGACCATCACGAATACAGCCGCCGCCACCGCCAGCACGGCTCCCCGCGATTGGGTGAGCACAATGACCGCCATCACAAACAGACCTGCACCAAAGGATAACAGGCGCAGTATCAGCGGGAAGCGTTTATAAGAGAAAAATGCCAGCGCCAGTGGAAACGGCACCAGGATGGCCAGATTGCCGGCCATCACATTGGGATGGACCCGGTCGCTGATCAGCTCCGGCAGACGGTTGAGAAAGGCAAAATCGAGAAAGCGCAGTTTATCCACCACCCACTGCACCGAAACCAGGGCGGCCGCGGCCAGCAGCACCGCCAAAAGGGCAGCCGCGACTCCCGACCATTCCACCCGCTGCACCGATGCACTCCAGGCCGCCAGGCTGTAAAACAACCCGATGGATACAAACAGGCGCAGCGCCTGAACCTGGCTTTTCTCAGGCAGGGCGGTGATGAGCAGGGATACCCCCGCCATGAGGATCAACCCGGCAATGCCAAAGTCCAGCGGGGTGCGCCGGATGATTGCGCCACTCGAAAACCAGCGGATCAACGCCAGGCACAGGATCGCGATGCAGGCGGGCAGCAAAAAACGCTCGGCGAGGGTGACCAACACCACCATCGCCCCGACCAGCCATAATTCGTGGGCGCTGATCTGAGCGCCAACCCGGCGAAGAGCGAGCAAACTTCAACCTTCCTGTGGACTAACTCGTCTGGACGACGGCCAGAGCTTCGCGCACAGCCTCGGCCACCAGGCGCACGTTTTCTTCACCCATGCCAGGGTAGAGCGGTAGGGTCACCTCCCGCGCCGCCGCATCTTCGGTCAGCGGCAAGGAGATTGGCCCATATTTGTGCTGATAATAGCTGAAGGTATGCGTGGGCGGATAGTGGATGCTGGTCTGGATGCGCTGAGCGCGCATCTGATCGATAAACGGGTAGCGGTTGACCCCGACAGGCAGCAGCATGGGGAAGATGTGATAGGCCGGTTGGCCAACTGCGCCGCGGAACGGCAGGCCGACACCTACCTCATCCAACAGCTGCCAGTAAAGCCGCGTCCATTGTTGGCGCAGGCGGTTATTTTCGTCCAACTTCGCCAATTGGACTTTACCCAGCGCCGAGCGCATCTCATCGATGCGATAGTTGTAACCCAATTCCACCACATCGTAGCTGTAGGCATGCCCCTTGTGCCTGTCGTAGGTCAGGGTGGTCATGCCGTGCGAGCGCAGGTGCTTGATTTTTTCGGCGAGATCCTCGCGTTGGGTCACCAGCATGCCGCCTTCGCCGGTGGAGAGGTTTTTATTAGAGAAAAAGCTGTAACAACCCATCTCACCCCAGGTTCCCAGGGCGCGACCCTCCAGAGCGGCCCCCGGGCAGTGGGCGGCGTCTTCGATGACCGCGAGGTGATGCTGGCGGGCAATCTCCAGGATCTGCTCCATATGGCAGGGGTATCCACCATAATGCATGACGATGATGGCTTTGGTCCGCGGGGTAATCCTGGTCAGGATATCCTCCGCGGAGATGGTCAGATCATCCAGCCCGGTAATATCGGCGAAACGCACCTCCGCGCCGGTGTAGAGCACCGCGTTCGAGGTGGCTACAAACGACAATGAAGGGGTAATCACCTCATCGCCAGGGCCGATGCCCAGCGCCAGGCAGGCCAGGTGCAAGGCCTCGGTGGCATTCGAGACCGCAAAAGCATGCTTCACGCCAAATTTCTCGGCGAACGCGGCTTCAAATTCCTGAGTCACTGCGCCCATCGTCAGCCATTTTGAGCGCAGCACATGCAGCACAGCCTCTTCTTCGGCTGCGCCGTAATCCAAATCGGCCAAGGGAACGCGCCAATCCATGTTATTCATTCTCCTCAGGCAAGAACTGCGAGCGCATTGAATCAAAATCCAGGTTCGCCTGTTCATAATCGTCCGGGTGGCCCAGGTCTTTCCAGTACCCTTCAAAGGGATACGCCACCACTTTTTCGCCAACGCCCAGCATTTTCTTTACCAGGTCAGGAAAATCAAAATATTCGCACCTGGGCACATAGGAAATCGCTTTGGGCTCGAAGACATACATACCCATCGAGACCTGGTAATTCAGGGTAGGCTTTTCGGTATAACTGAAGATTTCGTTGTCATGATCGGTATGGATGACGCCCAGATCGATATGCACTTGGCGCTGGTGGGTCGCGATCGTCGCGATTCCCTGGTTCTCCCGGTGGAAGCGCAGCAAATCGCATATTTCCAGGGTAGTCAGTACGTCACCATTAGTGACCAGGAAGGTATCATCCAGACCCTCCAACATCGCCAGCGGACCGGCGGTACCCAGGGGATGCTCTTCGTAACTGTAGGTGATCTTCAAGCCGAGGTGGCGGCCGTCCTGGAAGAAGGCCCGCATCAAACCGGCCAGGTGCCCCACCGTCAGAATCACTTCGGTGATACCCGCCCGGCGCATCTGGTGCAGCAGGATTTCAAGGATCGCCTTATCCCCGACCGGCATCATCGGTTTGGGGAAAATGCGGGTATAAGGGGCCAAACGGGCTCCCTTGCCTCCTGCCAATACCACTGCTTTCATGTGGAAATCACGATCCTTTAGCGTTGATATCGATCCGGTTGGAACAAATCCAGGTGGCTGCTGACCCAGGCGACGGTCTCTTCCAGGCCCTGGCGCAGACTCACCCGCGGCTGCCAATTTAATCGGCGTTTTGCCAGGGAATTATCCGACAATAATCTCAGCACTTCCGATTTGGCCGGACGCAGACGCGTGGGATCCTGCTCAATCTGCAGGGGTTTGCCGACGATCTCGAAGACCATCTCGGCCAACTGCCCAATACTCACCTCACTGCCCGTGCCCAGGTTGATGGTTTCGCCTTCCACCCCGGGGGTCATCCCGCCTTTGAGGAATCCGTCCACGGTATCGGACACATAGGTGAAATCTCGCAGGGTATCCAGGCTGCCCAGGCGCAGCCGGTCGCGCGTCAGGGCCTGCGAGATGATGGTGGGGATCACGGCGCGGGCCGATTGACGCGGGCCGTAGGTGTTGAACGGGCGGATGGTCACCACCGGCAGGCCAAAGGAGCGGTAGAAGCTTTCGGCCAGCTTATCCGCGCCGATTTTGCTGGCGGAATAGGGCGATTGACCCTGGAGCGGATGGCTCTCATCGATCGGCACCTTGAGGGCGGTGCCGTAGACCTCGCTGGTGGAGGTATGCACCACCCGCGAGATACCCAGGTCCCGGGCTGCCAGAAGCACATTGAGCGTGCCGATCACGTTGGTTTCCACCACCTCGGCCGGGTGCAGGTAGGAATAGGGGATGGCGATCAGGGCTCCCAGATGCAGGATGACATCCATGCCCTGGGCAGCTTCGCGCACGGCCTGCTGGTCGCGCAGGTCTCCGAACACCACCTCCACCGCCGACAGGTCCTGGGGCTCAAGCTGCTTGAGCAGGCCTGAATCCGCCCGTGAGTTGTAGCGGGTGAAGGCGCGCACCGCGGCGCCTTGCTGCACCAGCGTTTCGACCAGATGACTGGCAATAAACCCCCCTGCGCCGGTTACCAATACTTTTTTGGATGCCCAATCTTCTGTCAAAATCAATCTCCAATAAGCGATTTGTTTTTCTTTTGTGCCACCAAAATTTTCGCTTCGTCGATGTCACCCCGGGCGATGGCCAGGTCGAGCTGGTTCAACCATGCCTCAGCATTCACCTCCTGGCTTTGATCCGGGCGGGAGATCGAAACCAGCGGTAGTTCGGCATCCTCGATGCAGTTGCGCACGATCCCCATCAGATCGGGGAACATCACCAGGCGGGTGTGGGCGCTTTCGCATATCTCGACAATTTGATCGCGCTGGGCATCATCGATGCGCGTGATCGCGAAAATGATCAGGCCAATATCGTGGCGGCTTACCAGTTCGGGAATTTGGTGAGACGAGCCAATCACCGTTTTCCCCGCGATCTCGATATTCAACAAACGCGGGTCATCATCCACGAAACCCATCACATGGAAGGCGCGCGCAAAATCACTGCGGGTGAAGAACCACACAGCAAACTCGCCCATCTCCCCGGCGCCGACGATCAAAACCCGCTCGCCAACAGATTTCGCCTGTTTACGGGCGATCAACCAGCGGTTCATCAACCCGGTGATCAGGCGCTCGCGATAGCGTATCCCGATAAAGCCGGCCGCGGCCAGCGCGCCGCTCAACAAGAAAATGCCGTGCGGGAACAGGTTGAAATTGACAAAATATTGGTGCAGAAGCAACAACAGCCCAACCGAAATCCCCGCCGAAAAAACCAGGTTGACCGCCGCCCCTGCCTGTGCCTTGGACCAGGAGATGCGGTTGAGGCCCAATATCAGGTTGATCAGGCTGAAGAAGAGACCCATCCCCAACGATACCAGGAAACTCTCCAACCAGCCGACATTAATCGGGCCGAAACTGCGCCACAGCCCACCCGCCAGCCAGACAGACAGAAGGGCGATGATGAAATCTATCGTGAACCAGTTCATGAACCGAGTCATAAAGAGTTTCAACGGGCCGTTATACAGCCAGCGGCCGGGGATCGTTTTCTTGCGGAAGACCGGTAAAAGCGCCACCCCGGTGAGGAAAATCACATCCAGATCGGTGAGAAACGAACGGTTGCGGATGTGCAGCACATCCAGGCGCAGTTTCGTCGGCAGGATATGATCGAGATAATCGTCTTCGCAGTCATTCCCCGAGAGGAGCTGCTCTTCGTCGCGGTAGATCACCGAGGCCGGGCTGGTGATCCCCGGCCGCACCGAAAGGATCTCCTCGCGGATACTGCGCGGCCAATCTTTGGCCAGCTCGGGGTCCTCGGGGCGCGGCCCCACCAGGCTCATATCGCCGACCAGCACATTCCAAAGCTGAGGGAGTTCGTTAATTTTTGTGTCGCGCAGCCAGTGACCCAGCGGAGTGATACGCTCATCGTCACTGGCAGTGACTTTGGCGCCCTGGTAGCAGTCCGGCCGCTCATACATAGTCCTGAACTTGAGGATATCAAAAATGCGGCCCTTATAGCCAATGCGTGTGCCGCGGAAAAAGACCGGTCCCGGGCTGTCACGATGGATGGCCAGGGCAATCAACGCAAAAACTGGGGAAAGGAAAATCAATCCCCAAAAAGCCACAAATATGTCCATCCCCCGTCGTAAGAACCGGTCGCATAAGGTTAAAAAATATGAAAATACCTTACCACTTCGCCTGACAATAGGCAAATTGACCGTACTGATAAAATCAGACATAGACCCCCCGATCAGAACTGATTTTCGAAACGGAATTATTTCACAACATTAATTGTTTTGGCGGCCTCGAACCTTTAATCCCCACACATTTCCGGAGGCAAGAATATGGTTTCTTGTATAAGTATAACGGTTAAGCCATTTCTGAGAGCCGGCAGGATGTTGCAATTATATAACAGTTAAGCTCTGGTGCAGGCAGAAGGAAATTTCTCTCGAATCCCATCGTTTTCTCGCTTTAATGTATCCTGGATCAGGGCAATGTGATCTTGCCGCGCTCCACATCCGCCAGGATAAAGGGTACGATCCGCTCCGTTCCTTGACGGACTGCCAATTCGATAAACTCGCGGAAGCCTTCGGGTGGTTCAGTTTTCGCCTTGCTGATATATATGCCAACCCTGGTCCCTTTCTCGTCGCCGTCCAGCTGAATGGTGCGATTATATTCCAGCCCTCCCGCCCCAACCTGCTCAACGGTGTAATATTTGAACGGCTTCCAATCAACCACTTTGTTATAAAAATCACCGCTGGAATGGGCGCAGTGGAAGATTGCCCCGGAGCGGGTTCGACCGCCAAGATCATCTTCGCGGACGACAGAATCCAAACCAAGGATCGGCGCTTCTGTCTCAGGTTGGGTGAGGTAATCCCAAATGAGGGCAGGCGGAAAGGGAATGTCAGCCCTGACCGTCACCCAGGCTGTTTCGGGGTCGACGAAAAAGCGCGGTTCATTCATATAACGATCCCAGGCGGTTCTCAGGTTGTGCACATAGATCTCGACTTCGCCAAGATGCTCATAGGTTTCTACATGGGAGATGAGTGCATCGCATATGGAATGGAGATCCAGTCTGTTGGCGGCCGCGGCCGAAAAAATGGCATAAGCTTTCACCCCGGTTTTCTCGATGACGGTATTCTTCAGCATGCGATGCGGGACGATCACATCTGCGCCAAGCAGTTCTTCTTTATCCCCAAGTTTCTGGATCAGATATTCGCCAAAATGGACCGAAGCTTTCAAGTCCAGCATGTGCATGTTCTTACAAGCGTTGCAGGTGCAGGTTGTGTTGATGCACATCTGTTGCAACGTCTCTGAAAAAACGATATATTGAGTTTCAAGGGTCTCAACGATACTTTGGGGATTGAGAAATTCGGTCTCGGGTGCATACAAAAAAATTGCATCCCCGCGAAAACCCGAGATATGCAGCGGGAATTTTATATTGGCCAGCTGCGCATCAAAAAGGCTCTGCAATATCGCGTGAGCATGTTCGAGTTCGGATTTGGTCAGGTATTCGGTGTAACCTGAGATATCGGTGATAATGAAGTAACCTTTATTTGGCATGCTTACCTCTAATCGAATCGATGAGACCCTTACCCTAACGATATTATAAGAGCCCAGCCGTGATTAATCCATCCTCGCCGGGTGAATGGAGGAAAAGATGAAAAAGAAAGTTTATTTCGGGGTAGTCATTTTCTTGCTGATCTCCGCCATCATTCTTGTCGTGGGACTGACCAGGCCGTTCGCGGAAAAGACCTGCCCAGCCATCCAAAACGGCCTCGCCTATCTCGACCAGCGTTACAACCCGAAACTTGGGCTATTCAGCGAAGCGCCGATCGATGCGCCGGACACCTACTGGTTGACGAATGACAATACATTGGCCGCGTTTGTCTATGCTCAGCTTGGACAGGCCAGCAAAAGCGCCGAAATCAAGGAATCTATACGAATGTATGGCAGCGACAGCAATGGCTTGATCGAAGTGATGTGGGGGGTTCCGGTTTCCTTCCCGCCTGCTGTCGAGAAACAAATTGTCGTTGCCCAGGATGGAGACATCCAGGTGAAGCAGGAATTACATTTCGACGAACCGCGATTTAACGATTGGGCCGAATATGCCAACCTGGGTTTTTTCGACGCGTTGAATGAATACCACCGCGGTCATCGTGATCAATCATTGGCAATCTATGCCAACACGCTGGCTCAATTTGACGGGATTGGTTTTAAGGATAAGGCTTATCAAAGCCAATACGAAACCTACAAACTCGCCCTGGCACTCTTTACCGGCAAAGAGATCCGCGCGCCGATCCCGGATGGCGACCAGATGCTGGGGGCGCTGCTGGAAATGCAGTCCGCGGAGGGCGGTTTTTACACCCACTATATGGATTTATCCACCCCGCAAGGAGATACCAACACAGAAACCACTTCCCTGGCCCTGCTGGCGCTGCATTCCTACGGCTGCACGCTCCCCTAAGACAGCGGTGCGGTTAGCGGTTTCTCAGCACCATCACGCCCACCACCGCCAGCAAGATCAGCGCCGCGCCAATCGCCGCGAAGCGGACCACCGGCGCGCTGCTCCCCAACCCGGCGGCGGTCGGCGTGGGTGGGTCGGCGGTTGGGCTGGGCGCCAGGCTGGCAGTCGCACTGGGCCTCACCTGGGTGGCTGCGGGGGTTGAGGTGGGCGGCCCGGGTGTGAAGGTGGGGGTGGCCGGCGGGGTCACCTGCAGCACCAGCTTTTGTTCAGGCTGGATGATCGAGGCGTCATTCAGGCCGTTCCAGGACATCAGCTCGGTGACGTTCACCTGGTAAAGTCCCGCGATCCACGAGAGGGTCTCGCCGCTCTGCACCACGTGATAATACTTGCCGTCCGCGGCGGGGGTCAACTTTTCTACGGGGGTAAGGGGCCTGGGGGTGGCGCTGGGCGTCACCGTGCCCGGGCTGATCAGCAGTTTTTCGCCGATTTGCAGCGGCCAATCGATTTGAATCCCATTCAGGCTCAAGATCGTCTCGACTTGCACCCCATAGGCCTGCGAGATGGTGATCAGGGTTTGGTAGGGCTGGACGGTGTGGACGATCTTGCCATCTGCGTCCGGCGTGCCCAGCTGGATCATCCCCACCGGGGTGGGGGTGAAATACCCCGCGGTGTTGCTCCCCGGAATAAACAGCTTTTGCCCAATCTGCAACTTGGAATCCTTGGATAGGTTGTTCCAGATTTCCAGGTCCCGGATGGTGATCTTGTAGGCGATCGCGATGGCCCAGAAAGACTGCCCGGCCTGGACGATATGGAAAATCTTACCGTCGGCATCCGGCGTGGCAATTTTCACCGGGACGATCAACTGCGAGACGCCCCCTTCCCGGCCCTCGGAGGTGCTCCCGCCGGGTGAGGTGGTGCTTCCGCCCGGCGATTTATATTCGCCGCAGGATTTTCCCGAGGTATAGGCTGCCTGCAGGATGTAATAATACATGCCGTTGGGCGCCTGGGCCACCCCCGCGCCAATGTTGCAGTAGGCCGGGTTGACCGCCGGGATCATGTGGGAATCGTCCGACCAGACGATCATGATCTCGTCAATCGACATATTGCCTACGGCGAAATTTTCGGTTGCCCATACTTTCGAGCCGCCGCCGTATCCGGCCGCGGTCACCCGCCCGGAGACATCCCCGATATGCCAGGACATCTGGTTGGCAGCCATGATCTCCGCAGTAGACTGCGCCACGGCGTCGATGATCGGGTCTTCCTCCAGCGCCGGCAGCCCATAGGAGGTGCGCAGCGTGTTCATCGCGATGATCAAGTCAAAGGCGGTCACCTGGGAAGACTGCGCCGGGGCAACTGCCTGGACGGCCGGCCCAGGGATGGTCAGGCCGGCCAACACAAAAAGCAGGAGTAACCAACGTATGATCATTTTGGGTTGCACCAGGTAATTATAACGGGTTATCGGCCGGATAAACGCAGGCTGCGGTCTCGCGCGCGGGCTACCCGCGCTGCATGGCGGGCTGGGGCGCGGCGCGGCTGCCCAATACCGCCAGAACCACCAGGGCCAGGGCCATATCCACCAGCAGGACGACCGCCAGGGATTGCGGGCCGGACGTTTCGAAAAACTGGCCAATCAACCAGGGGATCAACATGGCCCCCGCGCTCTGGCCGATCGAGAACAAACCGGTCACCCGCCCGCTGATGGTCATTAACTGCCCCGAAAGAGACATGGTGGTGGGGTAGATGGATGCCAGGGCAAATCCAAGCCCGGCAGAAGTGATGATCACCGCGACCAGCGAGCGCGGGAAGATGAACATCACCAACAGGCTGATAAAAGCGCCTATGTAATCGGCGCGCAGGATCATGCGCGGGCTGAAGCGC
Organism: uncultured Chloroflexia bacterium; assembly: GCA_963752685.1. GTDB lineage: Bacteria > Chloroflexota > Anaerolineae > Anaerolineales > Anaerolineaceae > Anaerolinea. Next base: position 464,478 of record CAVVZR010000006.1, read on the forward strand.
ATGGCCAGGGGGATGGCCGCCAGCCGCCCGAGGGTGAGCGCGCCCCAGAATACCGAGGTGAGGTAGGCCGCGGCGGTGGCGTCGGCCAATTTCATTTGGATGGCATAGGTGTAAACCCACCCGCCGTAGGCCAGCGAGGCGCCGTTATAGCAGGCAAAAACCAGGCTGATCAGCACGATCAGGCGCGCGTCCAGCCGGCCGCCGTTGAGCCGCCCAGCCGCGTGAGGCGGCTGCGGGCTGGGCAGGAGCGCCACCACCACGGTGGGCAAAATGATGACCGCCAGCAGCAGGTAGGTCCACATCAGGCCTCCCTGCCGGGCGACAAACTGGGCGACGATGATCGGGGTGATAAAGGTGCCAATGCCAAAGCACAGGTGCAGCCCGTTCATCCACGGCCCAACCTTATCCCCGTAAATCCACACCAGCATGGCGTTCCCGCCAATATTGAGCAGACCCTGCACCGCGCCGGTGAAAAAGAGGATGGCGGTCAGCACCCACAGCAGCGGGAGCACCGGGGTCAGGGCAGTGAGAGCTGCCATCAGCACAATCATCGCCGCCATCACCAGGTGTCCGCGCAGTTTGTCGTAGATCTGGCCGCCGATCACCGAACCTAATAGACCGCCCACCGAGCGGGCGGTAAAGAGGATGCTGATCGTCCCCAGGGTGGCCTGGGTGTTGGCCGCCAGCCCTGGCAGGGTCGGTCCGAGCGAGGCCATCGAAACGCCCATCGCTAGAAAAGAGGCATAGTAGGCCGCGGTAGTGAGGTTTTTGGTCTGCGAAGTGGAGAGCATGCTGTAGATTATTGTACCTGATCGCCGGGTTTACCGGGAAGGAAATCAGGCCAGCAATTATTGTTTTTGGCCTTCACGCAGAAAATCGCCCCCAGATCTGCACCGGTGATCCGCAGACCAGGTTAGCTGTCCGCGTTCTGCAGCGCCTTTTGCGCTCGGGTTTTCAAAAACCACATGAATGGGCCGAGGAGCAGGTTGGCCAGCCAATATAGGATCGCCATACCCGCGCCGATGGCCGTCGGGGATGAATCCGTGCCCAGGGCATACCCGGTCCATCCCAGGAAAAGCGCATTCGCCACCACCCACCAGCCCCAACCGGGCAGCGCCTTGCGCAGCGCCAGCCACTGCCCCAGGCCGATCACCGCTCCAACCAGCATGAGGATGGCGAAATCGCCGCCAGGGGTGTAATCTCCGCTGGTATTGTCGATAATGGTCTTGATGAGGATGATCAAGCCGAACCCCACCAGCAGCATCCCCACCCACACCAGCCCAAACACCAGGGGGGTGAGGCGAGAACGGGCGGCCGGCTGGGGCTTTGGCTGCCCGCCTGCCAGCATCACGAAGATGGTCAGGTTGGCCGCCAACCAGGTGAGCAGGATAATTCGCTGCAGATCCGTATTGTAAGGGGCAACGAATGGCGCAACCCCTAACGCCAGGATGTTCAGCGGCACCCAGGCAAAAGTATGCTCGCGAAAACGGCTGAGCAGCGACCACTGCAGCATGGCGCACACCCCGCCGCTGATCATCAGCAGCGGAAAAATGAAACTTTCAAATTCGGAATTGTTGCGCACGACCCCTTCGTAACCCAGAACATACATAACCATCACCCCGATCGGGGCGCCCACCCACTGCAGCCATACGCGCCAATCCCGCAGGGCCGGAAGCGGGCCGGCGCCTGCCGCCTGGGCATCCACCGGCGCCCATTGGATCTCGCGCTGGGCCCGCACCGCGCCGGCAATCAGGTTGAACCCCGCCCATACAATCATCAAGGTGTAGTCGAATAATCCATCCCAAAGATAATATGTAAAATTAGCCGCTACCCCGATAGCGATCCCGATGCCGGTATTGAGCGCCAACCACCTGCCGGCCCATGCCACCCGCCGCCGCAGCATCCACCACTGCAGAACGCCGGTGAGCCCCCCGATCAGGCTGCCGCTCAAAACCGTCAGAAGAGGATAATCAGGGTTGATCGACCTGATATCGGTCAGTTCGATTGAAAACAGAATAGCTCCTGCCAGCAGGGCTGCGACCCAACCGGACCAGAAACGCACGGCCTGGCCGGTAGACGGCCGAGCGGCCTTTGTGGCTGGCGGCTGGAGAGTCTCAAGCCTGGGCTCTTCAAGTGTGGGAACAGGCGCAGCCGTTTGCTGTTTCTTTCTGACTGGTTTTCTTGCAGCCTCTGGAGCAGCGGCTTTCACCGTCTCCGGGGGCGGGGATTGGGTGGGGGCGGGGATGGGGGTGATGACTGCATCCGCTTGCAGTGCATGTGGTAGCCCGGCTTCTGCATGATGGGCTTCGGCCAGCAGGCGGGCGGCCGCCTCCGACACGCTGCGGCTGTCATCGTTTTGCAGGCGTTCCAGGGCCAGTTTAGCCGCCAGCGCGGTGGCGATTTCACTGCTCGCCAGCATGCGCCGCAGCGCTTCCACCGCGCCCAACCGCACACTGCTGTAAGGGTTTTCCAACGCCTCGCGCAGTTCCACCGGCAGCTCTGCGGGTTTGACCACCACCGGCCGCGGACTTTTGGCAATGATCAAATCGCCTTGCTGGTTATACGACCACTTACAGGGGGTCTGGCGGGGCGTCTGGCTGACTACCTGGGCGTAGGTATAGTCGTAGAGCTCATCCAGGGAGACCTGCCCGTCGTTATTCAAATCGGCGTCGCCGCTGGTCAATCCGTGCAGCAGGAAGTGGGTAAAGAGCGACAGCTCGGCCTGCTCCACCACCTGGTCGCCTTCCAGGGCAAACTGGGTCGAATCGGAGGCGGTCAGCACCACCCGCCCGTACCCGGCGCCTTCGAAGGTGGTTTAAGTCAGGGCTTTGGCATCCGCGGACTTTGTGCCGCGCGCAAAGGCGCCTCCATAACAGCAGTCCAGGATCAAGACCTGGCGGCGCGAGCGGCAGGAATCCATTTCGTCGGTGATAAAGCTGGCCGAAATGCCGGTAGCCTTGAGCAGTTCCCGTTGGGTATCTTTGGCCGCCAGGAATAAACGCCCGCGCTCATCCAGGATGCCGTGGCAGGAAAAATAGAGCAGGACCAGGTCGTCGGGTTTTTTCTGGGATAAAAACAGGCTGATTCCGCGCCGGGCGACGGGCTCGGGCTGGTTGACGATGGATGTGACGCTGTCGAATTGGCCCAGCAGCGGATCACCCAATGTCTTGGCCAGCTCATGGACATCCGTAATCGGGGTCTTTAACGTGGCCAGGGTTTGGTCATCGTATTCGCTGTTGCCAATGACCAGAGCATAGCGCATCCGTACCGCCCTTATCTATCCAATTGATTTTGTTCTGAGGAGCGTTTTATAAATCTCTTAAGGTCCGTTCCAAGCCCTTGATCAGCACATTTAACTCCGCCGCTGTGGTGGTGGTTGGATCGTATTCGAGGTCCGCGGTTTTGCGGCCAACCTTTAGCTTCAGTTTCACCGGGACGGCTTTACGGCGCGCGGTCCAGGACTTGATCAGGCCAAACAGCGGTTCCACCAGGCTGGGCGCCAGGGTGACCAGCAGCTGACCCACCTGGATCATCTCGGCGCTTTTTGTGCCGGTGGGGCTGGCCCCAATGATCACCGGTTCTACCGCGTCGACGTCCAACTGTAAAATCTCAGTATTCAGCTGGTGCGCCATTTCATTGAGCTCTTCAGCGCCTACCGGCTCTTCCGGAGAAATCCGCACCAAAATCTCGACCGAGGGTTGTTGGATCATATCGTATATTATAGATTTTAATTTATCCTTAATACAATCCTTAACCAGGCCGGTTTCGCCGGTTAATCATCAGATTCGACTTTTCGGGTATATAAAGTAGAATTATCTCTATCTTCAAGCCGGATGCCTGTTGATCCCAGGGAGTGATTGCATGAGCCTTGCCTTACCCGCTACGGTCGGCTATATTCTGCATGAACGCGCCGAGGAATTTTACGGCGAGGGCAGCGGCTATCTCTCGATTAAATCTTTTTTCAACGGCCAGGCGCATTACACCAGCGGGACAGCTCATCACCTCATCGGCGACCAATCCTATCTGATCCTCAACCACGGCCAAGCGTATACCATCCACATCCAGGCCAGCCGCCCGGTCGAAATCCTTTTGTGTTTTCTTTGCCCCCGAATTTAGCCGCAGGCTGGCCGCCGCCTTGAAGCAGACCGCCGACCAGGCCCTGGGCGACCCGCTGGCCGCTCAAGACACCATGCCGTCATTCTTTGACCGGGTCTATCCTCACGACGGGCTGCTCTCGCCCATTTTGCTGCAGTTGCGCCAGGTCTGCGCCGGGCAGCAGCCCGAAAGCGGCTGGCTGGTCGAGCAGTTCCACCACCTGGGCGCCGTTCTTTACCGGGCGCAGCAGCACATCCTCTCAGAAACGGCCTCCGTCCCGGCAGCCCGGGCGGCCACCCGCCACGAAATCTACCGGCGCTTATATCACGCCCGGGATTACGCCGACGCATTCTACACCACCCCCATCACCATCGACCAGATGGCATCCGCGGCGGGCATCTCCGCCAACCACCTGCTGCGCATGTTCCGCCAGGTATTTCACCTCTCCCCCTACCAGTACATCACCGCCAGGCGGGTGGCGCATGCCCAGGCTTTGCTGGCCAACAGCGATATGCCCGTCACCGAGATCTGCCTCACGGTTGGATTTGAAAGCCTGGGGGCATTTAGCTGGTTGTTCCGCCGCCGGGTGGGTCTTTCGCCCAGCGCCTACCGCCTGCAGAACAGGTGATTTTGAAGAAGCGCGGGGCAGCGCGGCTGGTTATACTGATCATCAGATAAACAACTTTCTATCGAGGTGATCTATGCACACAAGCCCTGGTTTTGGCCTGGCGAAAATCGAGCAAATTTCCCTGCGCATCCACGACGTGGAGCGAGCCGTCGCGTTTTATCGAGACCAGTTGGGGATGAAATTCCTTTTCAGCACCGGCGACCTGGCCTTTTTTGACTGCGCCGGGGTGCGCCTGATGCTGGGCAAACCCGAAACCCCGGAGGGCGACCACCCGGGCTCGGTCATTTATTTCGACGTAGCCGATATCCAGCAGGCTTACCAGACGCTGCTGGCGCGCGGGGTAGCCTTCGATGACGGGCCGCACAAAATCGCGGATATGGGCGATACCGAACTATGGATGGCCTTTTTTCGCGATTCGGAGGATAACCTGCTCTCCATCTCCTGCAATCTGCCGCACCCCACGGCCTGACGCGGCACGACAGCTCGGGCAGTTCTTTTTCACCGCCGGGAAGCATTCCCCGGCGGTGCATTTAACGTTTGCCCGCCCCAGCGGAAAACCAGGCCAACTTCACTCCGCGGGCAAACTTTTGCTTCATTTATGGGTTATATTGATAGGCCCTGAATCCAACCTGTAGAAAGAGCTGCCCCCACAACCATGAATCCCAAAATTGCCATCATCACCGATACCGATTCCAGTCTGCCGGATGATCTCGCCGCCCGCTACGGCATTCGCCAGGTGCCCATCACCGTCCATTTCGACGACCAGACCTACACCAGCGGGGTGGATATCGACGACCGCCGCCTGTTCGAGATCGTCGACCGGCTCAACAAGCTGCCGTCCACCTCTGCCCCGGCCCCCAGCGCCTTTGCCAGCGCCTACGAGGATGCCTTTCAAGGCGGCGCCGAAACAATCGTCTGCATTTGTGTTTCCAGCAAAATCAGCTCCACCTACAATTCCGCCCTCAGCGCCTGCAAGTCCTTCGCCGGGCGGGATATCCGCGTGGTCAATTCGCTCAATCTATCCATGGGCCAGGGGTTTATGGCCCTGGCCGCCGCCGAGGCCGCTGAAAACGGAGCCGACCTGGACCAGGTAGTCAGCATCGCCGAGAGCACCGGCAAACGCCTGCACCTATACGCAGTGCTGGCCACGCTCAAGTACCTGGCGCTGAGCGGGCGGGTGGGTAAACTGGCCGCGGGCATGGCCGACACCTTCAACATCAAACCTATCCTCACCGTCCGCGACGGTCAGCTGGTTCTGCTCGATCGCGTCCGTACCCGCGCCAAAGCCCTCGGGCGCATGGATGAGCTGATCCGCGCGGATGTGCAGGGCAAAGGCGCCGAACGCATCGCCGTCATCCACATCAACCACCCCGAAGGCGCCGCCGAGCTGCAGGCCCAATACCGCCGGGATTATCCGCAGAGCGAGATCCTGGTGACCGAATTTGGACCGGGGCTGTCCGTCCACGCCGGCTCAGGGGTGGTGGGCACGGTCATCCTGGAAAAAGCCTGAGAAGCCGGGACGGGGTTCTGCAAATCTGATCTTCTCTCCCCAATCAAAAAGCCCAGGTTCCATAGGGAATGCCTGGGCTTTCGGCTATTATATTTCGAGGTCAGGCGATCAAGCGCGCCAGCACTTCCCGGGATTGTTCGCGCACTTTCTCATGCAGGCTGTTGCCGTGGGCGTCCATGGTGACCACCACCGGGAAATTTTCCACATCGATGACCCAGATGGCTTCGGGGACGCCAAATTCCAGCTTATGCACCCCCAGCACCTTCTTGACCGATTGGGCGATCAGCGCCGCCGCCCCGCCGATGGCATGGAAATACACGGCTTTGACTTCCTGGCAGGCGGCCAATGTTTTCGCGGCCATTCCGCCTTTGCCGATCACCCCGCGCATGCCAAACAGGCGCATGACATCTCCCTGGTAAGGTTCCTCGCGGATGCTGGTCGTTGGCCCCGCCGCCACAAAGCTGTATTGCTTGCTGTCCAGCCCGCCCACCACCGGCCCGCAGTGGTAGATGATGCCTTCCTTCAGGATGGGGCGGATCGCCTCGAAAACCGCCAGGTCGTCCCCTTGCGGCGCGCGCGTTTTATGGATAAAGGTGTCCGCGATCCACTTGTGCACGCTGTCGCGCCCGGTGATCATCACCCCCGAAAGCAGCACCGAATCGCCTACCGATAAGCCTTCAATATCCGCCGACGAAATCGGAATGCTTATATTTTTGGCCATCGCACCCTCCCCTTATTCGTAAGAAACCTGGTCGCCGGTTACCGTCATTTTACGCCGGCGGTATGCCCAGCACATGTAGGACACGGTCACGAAGAAGGAAGCCGGCAGGCGGTGGGTGGATTTGATTTTCGTTCCCAGCACGGTGGCCTTCCCGCCAAAACCCATCGGCCCGATGCCCAACTCGTTCGCCTCGCTGGTGATGCGCTCCTCCAACTCGGCCAGGGCCGCATCCGGGTTGACGTCATCCACGCTGCGCAGCAGGGCTTCCTTCGAAGCCACATAGGATGAGCCACGATCCCCGCCGATCGAAACCCCCAGGAAACCCGGCGAACAGCCCTCGCCTTGCGCCTTCCAGGCGGCTTCCAGCACCGCTTTGCGCACCCCGGCCAGGTCGCGCCCGGCCTTCAAATTGTTGTCCGGGAGGGAATACTGCGCGCCGACATTTTCGCAGCCGCCGCCCTTGAGCATCAGCTCGATCACCAGGCGCTCCTCGCCTTCTTCGGCTTCCTCGAAATGGATGGTGGGAAAATGCTCGTCGCCCAGGTTGTTGCCGGTGTTTTTACCGTTCAACGAGTCCACCGCGTTGGGGCGCAGATAGGTCTTTTGGGTGGCTTGCTGAACCGCCTGCTTGATCTGCGCGCGCAGGGCCCGCGGGCTCCAGCCTTCGGGATAGTGCACAAAGAAAATCGGCGTGCCGGTATCCTGGCAAATCGGGGTGGAATTGCGCCGGGTCATTTCGACGTTGGTCAGGATGGTCTGCAGGGCATTATAGGCCGCCGATCCCGGCTCTTCTGCGGCGAAAGCCTCGCGCAGGCGCTTCTCCACATCCGCCGGCAGGTTGGTGGATGTAAAGCGAACCAGCTCTAATATTTCCTGGGTCAAATCCCGCATACGTCCCTCCATCGAGTGAATTTCTAGAAAAATATCCCAAAACCGCGTACAGGTAATCCCTGCTTTTTAATAGTGTAGCACTTATTCTGCCCAAAAAGACATATAACCTCACCATTGTCTTTGCCCCTGCAAGGCCAGTGCTTTCTTAAAGTCGACCCCGCCCCGATCGACTGAGGCGGGGAAAGAGAAAACCTGGGGTTTGGCGGCCCAAATGGGCCGCCAAACCCCAAACCCCGACTTGACGATCAGAGGTTTCAAAAAAAGTCAATCGACATTACGCAAGCCATAACCCGCAAGGCGCTGCGCCGTCCATCCTGGCCCGGCTTGCTGCTATAATGGCAGCGGTTCATCCCTACCCGCATCCTTGAGGAGAATTGCATGGAGATCGAAATCCTACAGCCGGACCGCCTGCGCTATTGGTGTGGGCGCATCGATATGCCCGCCACAGCCGTCCAGGCCCTGGTCGAGATCGCCCACTCGATCCAAACCGAACCCGAAATGCTGGACGTGTTCGTCGAATTCCACCAGAAAAACGTGCTGCGCGGCGAGTGGCACCGCGAGTATTCCCCCATTCCCTTCGATCCGCGCGTACAGGCGCGTTTTGGCAGCCAGGTCTCCCTGTTTTACCTGGTGGCCTATTTGAGCGCCTTGCCCTTTGCGGAACGCGAATATATCCGCCGGGGGATCGACCTGGCCATCTTTCACGACACCTTACTGGAAATCACCACCTGGTTGTGCCACGAATATGATTTAACCGGTGTGTGGGAGTTCAAGCAGTTTCACTGGATCTGGCGCTCATTGAGCTGCGTGCTGTTCCGCCTGGGCCGCCTGCAGTATATGCTCACCCCGTTCTCCGGCGGCATCCACGCCTTTCGCAAGACAGGCGCGGGTGACATCCTGCTGTTGGCCGATCCCGAAGTGACCTTAAGGGCCGACGGTTACGCACAGGGCGCGGGGCAGATCCATGCTGAAACGCCCCCGGCCCAACCCGACCCATCCGCCTGGCGCCCCGTCTACGAGGAAAGCAATGCGGGCTGGCGCGGCAACCCGGTCTCCCCCTACGGCTGGGTCGAGCGAAACCCAGTCTGGCTGCCGCGCGGCGATTGGCAGCCGGCCCTGCAGCCGGGCGACACTGTGCTGGATCTGCACATCCCGCGCAAAGACTCCTTCAGCGCCGCCGACTGCCGCAACTCATTGGAGCAGGCTCACCAATTCTTTGCCCGCCTATTTCCCGAGCAGCCCTTTCAGGCCAGCTTCTGTCACACCTGGTTTTTTACCCCGCAGCTCCAGCAGCTCCTGCCCACCGAAAGCAACCTGGTGCGCTTTCAGCGCGAATTCTACCTTTTCCCCTACGCCGGCGGGCCGGGCTTCCTGTGGGCATACGTCTTTGGCGAGCGCTATCCCCAACCGCAAGGCGCGCCGCGCGACACCTCCTTGCGCCGCGCGGTGCTCACCTGGCTGGAAGAGGGCAAAGAATTGTTCGACCTGCCGGGATTGTGCTTCCACGGTCCGCAAGCCTGGGGCAGCCAACCCTACATGCGCCGCTGGGACCAGCAGCACCCCCGCTGACCGAAAGGATCCTGGCGGGGTTCAAGCCGCCGGTTTGAGCCCAACCGCCGCCAGGCGCTTTTTGGCCTCGGCATATACATCTGCCGCCAGCGGCCCGCGCCGCACCGCCTCCAGGTTCTCGGCCAAATGCTCGGGGTAGAGCGTACCGACGATGATCGTATCGGCATGCGGGTGGCTGAGGGTGAAACGCAGCAGGAAGCTGGTGCGTTTTTCACCCGGGTCGCATAGTTCATCCAGTTTGGCCTGCTCGAAACGCGCCCAGCGTTCGGTGCTGCCCAATCCTGCCCCCGGCTCGCCGCGCGCCACCCCGCCGCGGATGATGATCCCGGTCCCGGCCTGCGCGGAACGGGTAATCCAATCCTCGTGGTCGCGCTCCAGCGCCGAATAGGGAATCTGAAAGGTGTCGAAATCGCCCCACTGCAAATAGGTCGGCAGGTGTGGCAGGGTGGTCGAGATGGATATCCAGCGCACCTTGCCCTGCGCGCGCATTTCCTTGAGCACCTCCACCAGCTTGTTATTCTCACACTCTTCGACCGGTGGGTTATGCAGCTGGAGGATATCCACATAGTCGGTTTTCATGCGCTGCAGGCTTTCGTGCAGCCCGCGGAACAGGTTCTCGCGCGTCCAGATGTGCGGGGTGTCGTCGGTGGTCTCATCCCGCCGCACCACGGTGCAGCCGCACTTGGTCGCCAGGTAATACTCGGACCGGCGGTGGGCAAGATACTCGCCAATAAATTCCTCACTGCGCCCATAATCGTTGGCGGTATCGATGAAATTGATGCCCTGGTCGAGCACCGCGTTCAAGATGGTCTTGGCCTGGCCGCCGGTCACCGGGCGACCGCCCCAAATACGCGATCCGCGAATTTCCATCGCGCCAAAACCCAGCCGGGTTACCTGCAAGCCGGTTCGTCCTAAAACAGCCGTCGGTTGTGTGCCTGTCATCTTATCTCTCCTTGGTTGGTGGAATGGATAAGTCATTGGATTTACCGTGGAGAAAGATTGGGGTAAATAGGCGCGAAGCGCCCAATTACCCCAATACTACCCACCACGGCAACTCCACAGAACCGATCATATAAAGGATCGTGATCTTAATAATAAACTATAATCAGCGGATTAGCTTTGAGGTGCGCATGAGTGAGACGATCGAATTTACCATCGACCTGCCTGTCTACCCGGAACGGGTTTACCGCGCCTGGCTGGATGCCGGCGAGCACAGCCGCTTCAGCGGGCTGCCGGCCGAAATCCAGGCCAAGGCCGGAACGCACTTCAGTTTGCTCGGCGGGCAGGTGAGCGGCGAGCTGCGCGTGCTTTCCCCGGTAGGACGCATCGTGCAGAGCTGGACAGTCCGCGGCCTCGCCCCTGTGACCGACAGCCAGGTCGAATTGCTGCTGTCTCCCACCTGCACCGGCTGTGAACTGACCCTGATCCAGCGCGGCCTGCCGGCAGGCTCATCCGCCCAGGTGCTGCGCTGGTGGGAAACTCACTATTTCCGCCCGCTGCTGGCTTATTTTGAAGCCTGGGTGGGCGAATATGCCGCCGACATGGGCGACGGCTGATCTGCGCGGTCAGACCGACATTCAGCCGCCCAGAATTTGTTTTAATACCTCCACCGCCTGCCCTACCAGATCCAGATCGGCCTGGCTGCCCATATGCCCCAGGCGAAAGACCTTGCCGGTCAGCGGGCCGTAACTGCCGCCCACGGCCAACCCCTGGCTGCGCGCGCGCCGGTTCAGCACCTCCCAGCCGATATGTTCGGGCACCTTCACCGCCGTGACCGTGGGTGCGCACACCGCTCCGGGCGCCGGGAAGAGCTGGTAACCGCACGCCTGCAGGGCCTCGCGGCAGAAGGCTGCGGCCCGTTCGTGGCGGGCAAAGCCGGCCTGCAGCCCCTCACGCAGCACCCGCCGGGTGCCGGCATACAGGGCAGCCATGCCATGCCAGTAAGGGGTGAAGGGGAAGTAGAAATTATCCTGCGCGGTGTTAATGGCAGCAGGGCATCGTAGCCCGGGTAATTCACCGCGCGAACGATCTCCCAGGCCGCCGGGCTGACCGCCACAAAACTCATCGCCGGGGGTACGCACAGCGCCTTCTGCGAACCACCCAACAGCAGGTCGATGCCCCACTCATCCACCAGCACCGGCGCCCCCGCCAGGCTGGCCACCGCGTCCACGTAGAGCAGGGGTACGCCGTGCTTGCGCTTCAGCCGCCCCAGCTCATCCAGCGGGTTGAGCGTGCCGGATGGGGTTTCGCAGTGCACCGCGGTGATCATCTTGGGCCGAAATTCAAGCATCACACGCTCGATTTCTTCCCAGTTATAGATGGTTTCATCAAAACCAAATCCCACCGTACGCACTTCGGCTCCCAGGCTGCGCGCCATATCCCCGATGCCATAGCCAAATACACCCGTGGCGATGCACAGTACGCGGTCGCCGGGCTTGAGGCAGCTTTTCAGTCCGGCCCACAACGCCAGCATGCCCTCCCCGGTGAAAATCGCCACCTTGTTTTGGGTGGCCAGGATCTGCTGTAGATCGGCTTCGGTGTGGTTATACAGCTCGAGAAATTCGCCCTCCAGATCCGCGGAGCCGTAATCTTTCTGATAGGCCTGTAAAATCTCCTCCGGCACGCGCACCGGGCCAGGGATCATCGGGATGGGATAGGTTTCCATGCTTCACCTCCAGGCAGTCTGCCTCAAATGTACCAGTGGTTGCACTCTAAATTATACGAGCGATCCACCCATCGGGTGGAGCCGGAGAATAATACAACGAGGACGCCCGGAAGCGTCCTCGTTAAGCTTATCAATTCGGGGCTGCCGCGCTTATCGCTCGGTGCGCTTTCCGCCGCCATACACATCCGCTTTCATCAGGGTTTCGACCTCATCCTTGTTGATGATCGGCAGGTCGAACATCAGGGTCTGCTGCAGGCGGGTGGTGGCATCGCCCACCAGCACGCCCTTGGTCACCGCCGCCGGGCCAAAGTTTTCAGTCAGCAGGCCGTAATAAAACCCGGCATTCCAGGTGTCGCCGCCGCCCAACCGGTCCCACAGGGTGATGGGCTTTACCGCGGGCGAGCGGAAGAAGTTCCCGTCGGTGTCCATGGCCGCCAACTCCCAGCGGTGCTGCTCAAAGGTATCGGGATAGCGGATGGTGACCCCAACCACCTTGACAGCGAAGAGCGCCATAACTTTCTGGGCAAACGCGCGGATGTCATCGTCTTCCAACCGGCCAATATCCCCATCCACCACCTGTTTGGCCGAATACTGCCCACAGTCGATGCCGTACAGCCTGGCGATATCTTCGATGGTGGTGATAAACACGTCGATGTGCTCGCTGACAATCGGGGTCATGGTCTCACGAGCCTGCTCCGCCGACCACAGGGTGGCGCGGTAGTTGAAATCCATGCCCACCAGGCACTCGACGGGTTTGGCTGCCATGGCCTCTTTGAAGGCCTCGTAATTGTAATTACGCGAGTAGCTGCTGTGATTGGCCAGCCCAAAGGTGATCCCGGAGGTATGGAACAGGCGCGCGCCCTGCAGCACGGCGAGCCAATCCACCATCCCGGCATCCAGGCGCGAGGCCGCCGAATACATGCGCTGGTAAATGCCCGTATCCCGGCGCGGGGTGCGCCCCACTTCGTAGATAAAACGGCCAATGGGCTCGGTCTTCGGTGCCCACACGAAATGATCGGTGATCACCCCGTTCTCACGGGCGATATTGCGCATCGCACGACCGTAGGGGTTATCCGGCACGCGGGTGATGTATTCGGACGGGATACCCAGGCGGCTGAGACCCATCGCCAGGGTGTATTCGCTGCCCGCCATGGACAGCGAAACTGTGCGCGTGCGTTCCGGGCGTTCCCGGTCGGCGGGGGTGTCACGCACCATGGTTTCACCGAAGGTAACAAAGGTAGGATGGCTGAATTGCGAACAATCGTCTTCGGTAATCTTAAAGAAAGGGGTCGAATTCATGTTTCCTCAAGGCAGGTGTTTCTCACCGCGGGCCAGGCATCCCCCGGCCGCGGATGCATGCCAGTCTTAATAATCTGCGTCCGGGTCGCGCCGGCTGTGTTTGGGCTGCCAGCCGAGCACGGTCTTGGCATGGCTGCAATCCACCAGACTGCGCAACGGCTGCCCGGCCAGGTATTCCTGCGCAGGAAATCTTGGGCCAGGGCAGGTGGTTCAGGTGATTGTCCACCAGTTCCTGGGAGGGCCGGTCAAAAGTGGTGTCATCTGCGGTCAGCAGGAAAGCTTCGTGCCCCTTCACCTCGGCGGTCAGGCCCAGCAAAGCGGCCTCGGCCACATCCCGCACATCCACGTAGGAGAAGAAATCGTTGATCCCCTGCTGGATGCGCCGGTCTTCGGGCATAAAGCGCCACCACCTGAAGTTGGACGGTCCGGGCGCCCACACTGCCGTCGGCCGCAGGCTGACCACCGACATCCCCGTGCGAATCGAGAAAGCCGTGCAAAATTCCTCGCCCATATGTTTGGAGATAAAGTAAGAGCGCGCGGTGTGGTGCGGGACATCGTCGTCCAGCGGCAGGTAAAGACCGTCGTGGAACGGCTCGGCCTGGCCCAGGGCGTTAATGCTCGAAAAATTAACCACCCGCCCCACGCCCACTTCCGCGCAGGCCAGGAGCACATTCCAGGTGCCGTGAAGGTTGGTGTCGAGCACCAGGTCATCCCGGCCGGGAACGTCGTAAGCAATCGCGGCCAGGTGCACCACCGCGTCCATCCCCTGGGTCATACGGCGCACGTGGGTCAGGTCGGTAATATCCCCGGGGATGTGCTCCCAATCATCCTCGCGCTTCTGCGCGCCAAGATCGGTGGTGCGTAAAGTATGCCCCGCTTCCAGCAGGCGTTTCACCACCCAACTCCCGATCATCCCTTTGCTACCGGTTACCAGAATACGCATTGTGTCCTCCTAAATAGCCAACCCAGCGAGCTAATCTGCCGGTTTACTTGAGTACCAGCTCTACCACCGTATCGGAGTCGTCGGGCAGGGTGGCGGTGGGGAATTGGACGAAGGCGTCGTGGGGATATTCCTCGGCATTCCACGGCCGCTCCAGGCGAATTTCCGAGCCGTCTGCCAGCAGGCGAGCATAGGCCAGTTTACCCTGCATCTCGCGCAGGTTCACCGGGCCAATCCCGCGTTCGAGGACGTGTGCATACAGCCGCCCGTTTTTGCTGGTCCAGCGCCCCCACTCAGGTTTGGCGATATTGGCGTTCCCGCAGCCGTAAATACTGTCCCCATTGCGGTGCAGCCATTCGCCCACCTCGCCAAGGATCTGGAAACACTCGGGCGGGATCTCACCCCGGGCGGTCGGGCCTACATTGAGCAGTAAATTGCCGCCCTTTGAAACGCACTCCACCAGGGCGCGCACCACGGTTTTGGCGGGCTTCCAGTTTTTGTCCCATGCGGCGTAGCCCCAATGGTCATTGAGGGTAATGCAGGCTTCCCAGGGAACCGGCTGACCGTCCACGTTGGTCACCCCTTCGGGCGGGATGATCTGCTCGGGCGAGGCAAAATCACCGGCGAAAATCTCCGGTTCGCGGGCTTTGAGGTTGCCGCCCAGGCGGTTATCGATGATGATCTCCGGCTGGAGCTTGCGCACCATTTTCACCAATTCGGTGGCTTTCCAGGCTTCGCCGGTCATTTGGTCATAGGAGAAGTCGAACCAGATCAGGTCGATCTTGCCGTAATTGCTCAGCAATTCCTCCACCTGGTTGCGAATGTAATCGGCATAGCGCGGCAGGTTGCCAGTATGCTGCTGGTATTCGGGCATATTGCGGAAGGGATGGATGCGGTCTCCGGCGATCGGGTAATCGGGGTGGTGCCAGTCGAGCAGCGAATAATAAAACCCGACCTTCAGCCCTTCCGCGCGGAAGGCTTCGACATACTCCTTGACCAGGTCGCGCCCGGCGGGGGTATTGGTGGATTTGTAATCGGTGTAGCGGCTGTCGAACAGGCAGAAACCGTCGTGGTGTTTGCTGGTCATCACCACATATTTCATTCCGGCCGCGCGGGCCAGTTTTGCCCAGGCGCGCGGGTCATAGTCCACCGGGTTGAAGGTCTCAAAAAAAGGCTGGTAGGCCTGTTCGGGGATGCTTTCCTGCTGCTTCACCCACTCGCCGCGTGCGGGGATGGCATAGATGCCCCAATGGATAAACATGCCAAATCGCGCGTCCAGGTACCAGTTCATGTAATCGGGATGCATGCCGTTCTCCTTGTCAACTGTTGGAAATGATCAATAGGGCAAAAATTTACCGGATTACCGGCCCATATTTTTGAGCGCCATACGGCAGCGCTCCACCGATTCCAGCGGTGAATCCGCATAGCTTTCCTGCTCGACGATATACCATCGGGTCACGTCTGCCCCTTCGCACACCTTAAATACCCCCGCCCAATCCACATCCCCTTCGCCGATGACGGCATGCGGATTGCTGGCGGAATGCTCTTTAAGGTGGATGGTCACCGCGCGGTTGGAAAAGCGTTGGAGCGCAGCCAGGGCGTCCGCGCCGCCGACGATGGCGTTGCCCAGGTCGAGCTGCATGAACACATCCGGCCCGGCGCTGCTGTAAAAGACCTCAAAGCCGGTCGTCCCTTCCAGCGCCTCAAACTCCATGTGGTGATTGTGATAGCCCAGGTGCATGCCGTGCGGGCGCAGCCGGGCGGCGATTTCGGTGAATAACCCCGCCGTCTCGCGCCAGGCAGCCGCCGAATTACGGCGCTCCTCGCCGATCCAGGGCACCACCAGGTAAGGGTTGCCCAGCTCGAGGTTGAACTCGACCGTGGCGGCCAGGGCATCTCCCAGCAGCGTGTCCAGGCCAATATGCGTGCCGCAGCATTTCAGCCCCAGGTCATCCAGCATCCGGCGCAGTTCGTGAGCGCTGTGCTGGTAATAACCGGCGAATTCCACCCCAACGTAGCCCATCCTGGCGATGGCGGTCAGCGTGGCGGGCAGATCGCGGGCGCAATCGTCCCGCACCGAATATAATTGCACACCCACAGGTATCGATTTCATTGCACACCTCTCCCAGCAAAAATTCAGGCAGTTTCCACTCATCCCTCTCCGCGCAGGCGGTGGGCCGGAATGGTTGAAATCATATTATGGACAGGTATTCAGGAGGTTAAGCGTTCCTTTCCAGGATTCCTTTCCTTTATATCATGGATTGGCGCCGGGCATACAACCCTGAGAGTATAATAAATTTACAAGGTACTGCGTAATTTCTAAATTTAGATTTCATCTTTTCGCCGTAATCCAGGTTCGATGATTTACTCTAACTGCAATCAGCAATATCTTTCCACAGGGAGATGCGCATGAAAATTCTGGTGCTGAGCTCCAGCCCCAATATCGACGGGCTGACCCAGGCCTGCACGGATGCCGCCGTGGCGGCGGTTCGCCTGGCAGGTCACCAGGCGGATGAGGTTCGCCTGAACGATCTGGCCGTAGGCATGTGCGAAGCCTGCGGGAACGGCTGGGGCACTTGCCTGGAGTTGCATCGCTGCCAGGTGGAAGATGATTTTCAAGCCGTGCATGCCCAGGCCGTCGCCGCAGATGGGCTCATCCTGCTGACGCCGGTCTATTGGGGCGAGATGAGCGAGTCGGCCAAAGCCTTCACCGACCGCATCCGCCGCTGCGAAGCCACCGACGGCAAAGACAGCCGGTTGGCGGGTAAACCCGTCCTGGCGGTAGCCGCCGCCGGGGGCAGCGGGAATGGGATGATCACCTGCCTGCAAAGTATGGAGCGCTGGATCCAGCACGTCCAGGCGCGCACCTTCGATTTGATCCCCGTCAACCGCTGGAGCCGCGCGTATAAAATAGAAGCCATTCGCGCGGCCGCGCAGGCCATGGTCACCAGGCAATTCGACAATTAATCGATTGTTTTGCCGGCCTGCCAAAAGGCCGAATTAATTTAAAGGAACCCAACTCGAATGTCGATCCCTGTTAACCGGGCACGCCGCCCGGGCAGTTGGAACCTGATGGCCGCCATCTCACGCGTGCCAGGCATGCTCCATTTGATCCTGCAGCGGCGCAAATTTCACCTGGGTCTCACCTTCCTGGCGCTTTTTGGTGTGGTGCTGGCCGTCGGCCTGGTGACCAGCGCCTCCTTCTTCGCCGAGGCCGTCGACCGGGCCATCCTGCTGCAAGAGATGGACGCCTTTACCAAAGTAACCGGCCGCCCACCCTTCTCCACCTCGGTGTACACCTTCCCTTCGAGCCGGTTCCCGGTGCCTCTCGGCCAGGCCGAACTGCTCGCTAAACAGATTACCAACATCCTCACCAGCCAGGTCGGGCTGCCCGTACGCCAGACCGGCGTGCTCGTCTCCAGCGGGGGGATGATGCTGCGCCCCCCGCAAGATTCCGACCTGTTTGGTTCGAACGATTTCCTGGGCAACGCGCGCGCCGTGTATGTGGAGGGCGTCTCCGAGCATCTTATTATCCTGGACGGCAGCCCGCTCGATGCGGATGGCCGCTCTGGGGACGCCCTGGATATCTGGGTGCACCAGAAGGTCGTCGAGAAGATCAACCTCTCGGTGGGCGAAACCCTGGGGATGAGCATCACCATGTCGGGGACAAGCATTCCCTTGCGTGTGGCCGGCATCTGGACGGCGAAAGACCCCAAAGACACCTTCTGGTTCTCCGACCCCGACACGACCCTCTCGGATGCGTTCCTCGTGCGGCGCGACGATTACCTGCGTTTTGTCCAGCCCCTGGTCGCCTCCGGTTCCCGCGAGGCCAGCTGGTATATCGTGCTGGACGAGAACGCGGTGGTGCCGCAAAAAAGCCCGCAGTACATCGCCGGCTTTAACCAGGCGCTCAAGGAAATCCAGGTCTATCTGCCCGGCGCGCGCCTCAACTCGCCGCCCCTCGACCCGCTGAAGACGTTTGTCAACCGCAGCGCCGCCCTCACCGTGATCCTGTTGGCCTACAACCTGCCGGCCTTCGGCATCCTGCTCTATTTTCTGGTAATCACTTCCACCATCATGGCGCAGTGGCAGCGCCGTGAAACCGCCATCCTGGCCAGCCGCGGGATGAAACCCGCCGGGCTGGTCAACCTGACCCTGGCGGAACAGGTGATGCTCTTCGTGATCGGCTTCCCCATTGGGGTTGGCTTTGGCATGCTCGTCGCCCGCCTGATGAGCCTCAGCACCAGTTTCCTCACATTTGCCATCCGTCCGCCGCTGGTGGTCACCCTGCACGGCTTGAACTTCCCGTTGATTCTCCTGGCGTTGGGGTTCTCGCTGTTCTCACGCCTGCTGCCCACCCTGCAGGCTTCGCGTAACACGGTCGTCACCGAAGAACGCGAATGGTCGCGGCCCCTGAGCAAACCCTTCTGGTACCGCTATTATCTCGATTTCCTGCTCATCCTGCCCACCTGGTACGCTTACGACCAGATGAGCAAACGCGGTTCGCTGGCCGGGCTGATCAATACCAAACCCGAAGACCTGTACTCCGACCCGCTGTTGATCCTTGTCCCGGCTTTGTTTGTCCTGGTGGCCGCGCTGATCACCATGCGCCTCTTTGCCCTGCTCACCCGCCTGATCGACGGCATCGCCGGGCAGACCCCCTGGATTACCCTGCACCTGGCCCTGCGCCAGTTGGGCCGCCAGAGCCAGGATTACATCCGCCCGCTGCTGCTGGTGATCATCGCCCTGGCCATTGGCGTCTATACCATCTCGATGGCGGCCAGCCTGGACCAGTGGCTGATTGACCGCATGTCGTACCACAGCGGCGCCAATCTCAGCTTCGAACCCGCGCCTATAAACCGCGATACCCAGCCCTCCGATGGCAACTGGATCCCCCAACCGGACGATTTCACCCGCCTGGCGGGGGTTGAAGCCGCCTCGCGGGTGGGCATTTACCCGGGGAGGATCACCCCCGCGGGCGGGCGCGAACAGCGCGGGCGCTTGCTGGCCATTGACCGGCTGAGCTTCCCGCTGAGCGCCTGGTGGCGTAAAGATTTTTCGACCGAATCCCTCGGCGCGCTGATGAACCGCCTGGCCTTGACCCAGGACGGCGCCCTGGTATCCAACCAATTCCTCAAAGACAACAACCTCAAGCTGGGCGATAAGGTCAGCATTCAAGCCAACGTCGACCAGTACATCTCGTTTCGCACCGATTTCACCATCACCGGCTCTTTTGAAGCCTTCCCCACCGTTTATGAAGAGCAAAACGGAGTGACCGCCGTGGTCAACATGGATTACCTGGTCGATTACCTGGGGTATATCCCCATGCACTCCATCTGGTTGAAACTTGCCCCGGATGCCAAAGGCGAGAGCATCCTGGAAGACTTGCCCAATACCCTGGCCATCCGTTCGAGCAAGGTCGAGGACACCCGCCAGATCATCGCCGAGGAACAAGCCAAGCTGGAACGCGTGGGCATCTTTGGCACGCTCACCGTCGGCTTTCTGGCCACTGCGGTGATGGCGGTGATGGGCCTGCTGGTCTACAGCTACGCCTCCCTGCGCGAGCGGGTCTACCGCTTCGCCATCCTCAATGCCCTCGGCCTGCAGCGCCAGCAGATCATCCAGCAGGTGGTCAGCGAATACACCTTCCTGGCCATCTTTGGGGCGGCCGCCGGCGCGTGGATCGGCATCACCGTCTCGCGCATGATCGTGCCCTTCTTCCGCTATACCGGAGAGAAAGGCATCCCCATGCCGCCCATCGTCCCGGTGATCGCCCAGGACCAGGTGATCATTTTATCGGCGATCTTTGCCCTGGTGATCGTCACGGCCGAAGTGCTCACCATCCTGACCGTCTTCCGCCAGCAGCTCGCGCGGCTGATCAAAACGATCAACCAGTAGACTCCAGCATTTACCTGACCCACCCTACCCAGGTGAGCGGATGTTGAGCCTCCAGGACGACCTGGCGCTGTCCGTCTGCCAGGTTCACCTGGCTCAAGGTCAGCATCCCCGGTTCAACCAACCCCACTCTCCCTGAATCCGGGGATATGGCAGGTTCGGTGAAGCCACCCTTGGCTGCCGGCCACTCAGCCAGCACGCGCATCTCCGCGCCGTCGATATCATAGGCGCGCAGCCGCTGCACCCCATTCTCAAAAACCGGGACACGATCCACCAGCAGTTTGCCATTCGGGCTGAGCAGCGCCAGGCGCATATTGTAGGGCAGCCGCTCGACCACCAGGGCATCCATCCCAACCTGCAAATCATTGCGGCACAGGCCGTAGAAATTCGATTCCATCGAACTGATCGAACAGGTGATGAACAATTTCATCCCATCCGGCAGCCAGGCCGCGCCCTGGTCGTCAATTTGCGGCGACTCGGTCAGGTTGGTCAGGGTGGCGACGCTGTCATCACCAATCTTGATGGTGAAGACGTCGCTCATCCCAAACGTCTGGGTCTGGGGCACACCCATCACCAGCAAGCGTTCTTCCACCGGCGACCAGGCCAGGTCGTGCAGATCGAGGTTTTCGGGCGCATCCACCGCCTGACCCTGGCACGCTCCGCTCTCTCGGCAGGCCAGGTCGACCAGGTGCACCTGGCGCGCGCCGCTCTCCCCCGGGCCAGAACGCGGCGCCAGGTAACCCAGCCAGCGTCCGTCAAAGGACCAGCGGAAATCGTCGGCCAGGCGCTCAAAGGAACCCACCAGCAAACGGGGCGGGTCCCCATCAAAACGCAGGGTATAGAGCTGGTCGTAGCGATAGCCCTGGTCGGGGTCAGCCGCACCGGTGACATAATCGATCCCGCCGCGATCGGCATGGACGTACACTGCCAGCACCTGTCCGGGCAGGACGGCCACAATCTGGGCCGCTTCTCCCTGGGATGATGCCAGCAAGTAGGAGGTCGCAGCACCCGCGCTGACCGTCAGCAGGTCGCCCGGTTGGAGCGCCCGGCCGCTGTACTGGTAGACGTCCATCGGCAGGGCTTCCCCGGACGGCAGAGGGATGAAATCACCCCCCTCGATCACCTCGGGCGTTTCGGCAGCGGCGAGGAGCGGCGCGGGCGCATCAAAACTCACATAGAACGGCCCATCGACCCGCATACTCACCCCGACCAAAGGCAGGCGCAGCGTTCCGCTGAGCTTGCCAGACGGCTGGAGCAGATCCACCGAGAGGCTGAGCACCCCATCCTGCTCGGACCCTTCGCCCCAACCGCTGTCCACCCGATCTGGTTTGGCTAGCATCAGCAGATAGGGGGTCAGACCGTCCCGCGTCTCAACCGGATCGCTGCTCACCTTCAGGCGCAGCCCGCCGGAGCCGTCTTCCTCGACCAGCGCCTGGGAGAAATGAACGGGGATGCCTGCCGCGTCGATCGTGTCATCCAAACGAATTGTCTGGCCTGCCTGGGGATCCTCGCCCAAATCCACTACGATTTCGTGGGAAAGGGGCAAGTTGGCGAAAAACCCGGGGATTTCGAGCTCCAGCCGCCCGGAGGCGTGGCCTGCGGTACTAAAGATCAGGCCTTCCCCCAATCGATCCTCACTATATGGGAACAAACGGGTGGCGTCGGAAGGATCATACTGGCCGCCCTGCGCGTCGGTCAGACGCAGGCGCGAGTCGCCAGCGGCGAAGGCGATCAAATTATGCCCCTGGAGAATGCCCGGCTTTAAATCCCCGGAGGCTTGGGCTTCCAGCATCACCTCCAACCCCTGAGCGCTGAATGCAGCCGCCTGGGCGCAAACGTGCAGCGCTGCGGCTTCCACGCAGGGCCGTTCCGAGGCATTCGTACCGGTGTCAACCGGCGCGGCCTCACCCTCGGGCGGGGTGGGCGAGGGCTGATCCAGGGTCAAGTTGACCGGCTGCAGGCTGCTCTCTGCCGCCGGGATCCATTCCAGGGGGATGCGCCAGCCTTCAGGCAGAGCCAGAGTCACCCGGGTCACCTCGGCGGGCAGCGCCGGGAAGACCAGGCGCACACCCCGCGTACCGGTCACATCCGGGTCCCAACCCCACCAGGACAGCTCAAAACGCTGCCCGTCCGCGGTTTCCAGCCAGGCGCCGTCTGCGGCGCGCGCGGTATCCGAATATTCCAGCCACAACTGGGCATCCCGCGTGGTCGACAGCCCGCGCAGCACGGTTAAAGACTGGCCATCATTGACCTGCGTGACCGGGTTTTTGAGAACCCGCACCGTGTCGATCGAGACGAACCCTGCCCCGGGGACATAGGCAAAGCCAAACAATCGTCCCAGGGATGCCGCCACAGGGTCGCGGAAGACCACCAGCAGAGCGACCAGCGCCACCAACAGCCCGGCCGCAGCCCAACGCAGCGCGGTTGGTGCGCGGCGCGGCGTCTGGGCACTTCGACGGCCGAGGGAGGAAAGACCTGCCCGTGGGTGCAGTTCAGATGAAAAGTCCAACGAAGCCAGAGCCGCCGCGGCGCGCAGCGCGTCTTCGTCCGAAGCGGTCAACTGGCTGCTGTGCTGGCTGTCGATGGCTTCACCGGCCAGCAGCCGGTCAAGCTGGTGGTTAAATGCCGGAATTCGTTGTGGATCACTCATGGGTACCTTCCCCCGATGTTAGCAAGATGATGTCGCGCAGCCTGTGCAGCGCCCGGTAGAGAATGACCCCCACGTTGCTTTCACTGAGACCGGTCAGAGCGGCAATCTGGCGGTTGTTCATCCGTGAGGCAAATTTCAACGCCAGCAGCTCACGTTCGCGGTCTTCCAGGTGGGCCAGGGCAGCCAGGACTTCGCCGCGGTTCTCGCCCTCGATCAGCGCGTCTTCCGGCAGGCCTTCGCCGGCGGGCAGGTTCTCCCAGGCATCCAGATCGACCAGCGGCCGGGCCGCCTGGGCTTTCCAGTGGCTGGCCGCCAGGTTGCGGGCGATGGTGAACAGCCAGGTGCTGTACGCGCCTAAGCGCGGGTCAAAACGGTGCGCCTGCAGGTAGACGCGTTCAAAGACGGCCGAGGCCAGGTCGTTGGCCGTGTCTGCGTCGGCTCCCCGCAGCCTGAAATAACGGAAAACAGCCGGGTACCAGCGTTGGAACCGTTCCTCCAGGTCGTGGGTTGGTGGTGAAATGTGGGCCATTGTTTCCCGCTCCATGCTCCGTTCTATATAGTTATACAACCCCACACGGATAGTATTACAACCGCCGACGGTTAAATATCCGCCTAAACGGGCACATCTGGATAGTTTTTTCATAATAAGTGAAATTCAGAACAAATTTCATATTGTTTTTAACAATCGCTGTCGATATAATTAAATCAGTAGTTTTTTACTACGCAATAACATCATTGTTCTGGTTTTAGGAGGGATTATGAAACACCAGGCGGCCAAGAAATTAAGCATTTCGATATTAATCACATTGGCGCTCCTCATTGGATTAATCGCCCCGGCCTTCGCGGCCAACCGTCTCGTCATCACCGTCGTTGAAGTGGTTCCTCACGGCCTGGTCAAACTGAAAGTCGAGAACCTGCCCGGCGGCACAGAATTCACCGTGCGCATGGGCAAAGCCGGGAGTGAAGGGATTGGCGGCGGGCTGGTAGCCCACTTCGACTCCGGTTCGGGCGGCACCCAGGAATATTGGTTCGAGATCCATGAAATCGTGCGGGATAACACCTTCGTGGACGTGCGTATCGATGACCTGGCCGGCACATATGGCTTCCTGACCTTTAACAATTCTGTGGCATACCCGGCCGGGTCAACCACCGTGGCTACGCCCACACCCGCGCCGGCCACCGGCGGGCCAACCACACCTTCCGGCACCACCGGCAGCCCCAATCTCCAGGTGGTCAACTCACAGAAGGGCGGCTGGGTCAGGGTCCAATTCGTGGGCTTGCCGATCAACAAGGAATTTACCGTGCGCATCGGCATGGTCGGCACCCGCGCGGCGGGTATCTACGGCTACGTCGTGGCGCATTTCACCACCGACTCCACCGGGACGCAGACCGGCACTTTCGAAGTGCCCTTCTCACTGCGCAACCAGGGCACGCTGGATTTCCGTGCTGAGGCCACCGGCTACGTCTATGTGATCACCTTCGCCAACGTAGACAAGTAGCCCCGCCGGGACAGCGGTCCGGTTCAAAGACAGAACTCCCGCCTATCGGGCGGGGAGTCAGACGAATACACAGATAAACCCCTCAGGGAAGCGCGCTGTCATCCGCTCGCTTCCCTGAGGGGATCGCATTAACCCCAAGAGATTGAGCGGGGCTCAGCTTGAACACCGACAGGATTTTAGCGTTGCCCACCCGCACCGCATAGACCTCGCCGGCGTAGCTGTAATCTCCGGGGTGCCAGCGATAGTTGCCCAGAAAGTAATCCGCCTGGGCCAGGTCGTCGACGAAATGCAGGCGCAGCTCGTCGCTGCCCAGAATGGCGGCGCTGCGCACCCCGACAACCGTTTCGCCATAGACATTGATCTTTGTGCGGGCGTCCGTCGAAAGGATGTACTCCAGCCCTTCGCGGTAGGACAGCCCCCAATAATCCAGGTCAAAACGCTGCTTGACTTCCTGCATATCCCGCCCGGCCAGGCAGTTGAAGTAGACATTCTCATAAGGATGCAGCTTCGCCATCTGATAGAACACCGGCCCCAGCAATGCGGCAGTTGCCAGAGCCAGTAAACCCGCCCTGACCCGCACATCCATGCGAGAGAACAGGGCGGCGAGCCAGGCAGCGCCTTCCAGCGCCAGCAGGAGCAGACCGGGGCAAAGAAAGTACATCTGGCGCCAGCCGTCATACAATACCGGCCGCAGAACCGCCACCCCGGCCAACCCGCCCAGCACCCAGGCCAGCGCCAGCAGCCGCCCGCGGGAGGCGGCCGCAAAGGGATGATCCCAGAAGGAGCGCCCGAGCCCAACTGCCATCAATGCCAGGTAAACGGGCGGGGTAGTGATCCCGATCCACACCGGCAGGTAGGTCCAGGGCAGCTCTTGTGGGGAGATGAATTGACCCATGAAGAACACCGGCAGATATTGGGGATAACCGGTCATCGCCTTCAGGGCTTCCCCCACCCCGCCCAACGGATCGTGCCACAGCACCGGATAGAACAGCAGGCTGAAGCCACTTGCCAGAAACAGGTAGATAAAACCATCTCGCAGCGCGCGCCGGAGTGCCAGGCGCCGGGTGACTACCTCCACCAGCAGCATCCCGGCGGTCAGCCCGAGCATATAGATCCCGGCGAAGCGAATGCCAATCAAGACCGCGCTGAGAACAGCGTGAAGGGCCAGGCGCTTCCAGCCGGGGCGCTGCAGATACCACAGCAGGCTGAGCGCGGCGAAAATCGAGGCGGACAAAAAGGGGATATCTTTACTGTTGTAAAAAGCATCGGCGAACAGGCGCGGCGACAGGGCCAGCATGACACTGCCCAGCAGCGCCAGCCAATCATTCTTGAACGCCAAGCGGCCCACAGCGTACAACCCCGCGACTCCCGCGAAAAAAGCCAGGAAATTCCAGGTGTGGCGGCTGAGATAGATAGCCCTTGGCGAGGATTGGTCCATCACCCGCACCAGGAAGATTTCGAACACGGGGCCGTAGTAGCGGTCGCGCAGGGTCAGCAGAGCCGGGTCGCCGCGGGAGAGGTAGCGGTAGTTGGCGGTGCCGATCTCCACCTGGCTGAGTTCATCCCAGGAGATGCCGTAATCATCCACGCGCAGCAGCCCAACCGACAGAAGAATCACAAAAAAGGCGGCTGCCAGCATATGGGATGGGGTGAGCAATTTCTTCATCGTCCTGGAGAGTGTTTCCATCAATGCAGCACGGAGTTGAACCAATCGCGAAAGGCGGCGAACAGGTGGGGGTTGTTAGCTTCGAAGCGCTCCTCACCGGCATTGATCGCCCCAAAAAGTCCGATCCCCAGGCTGTATACGGCCAGAAGCATTACCGCCAGCCAAAACAAGGCCTGCCAGAACGGATGGTGCGCCAGCCTGCGGTCCACCCACCACACGCTCAGGCAGGTCAATAAAACAATCAGAGGCATAAGTTCGATTTGGAAGCGCAGTGTGGAGAAAAAGTATGAAAAGATGACACCCATCTGGATAACTGCAGCACCTGCCAATAAAAGCAGCCAAAAGGATTCAAAGGAATCACCCGCCCCAATCGATGCGTGCTCGCGCGCCTTCTTTTTGAAGAAACCACGCGACAATTGGATCAATGGCACAACTGCCAGCCCAACCAATGGAAAAATGATCAACAGCCCGACCTGCGGCTCGTTATAAGTATAGTGTTCGGGAAGATGGATATAGGTTGGCCAATCACTTTCTTTGATAAAAGGCACGCCTACAAAGGGGAACTGCCCATCCAACCGTGGAGTTCGCAGCAAATAGCCAAACAGGTTTGGCACGAGGTTGGCGCTGGAGAATAACCAGGAGGGCTCAGGCGGATAACCCGGGATGCCAAGTTGGTAAGTAAACCCTGTTTCGAAAGCATTGCCAAAACGGGCGTAATTATAGCCCAACAACAAACCTCCCCCTACCAGCATAGGGATCAGGAAAGCTCCCATAAAGGCGAGCGTTCGCCGAACCGGCACCACGCCTCTGAACCAGACGCGCCATGCAGCCATAACGACCACCCATCCCACCGCTGCCGCCAGGGTTGCGCGTGACCCGACCGCCAGGATCAAGCAAATGCCTGACACAAAGCCCGAAAACATCTTCAATGACAAATCTCGTAGCGCAGTAAAGACAGCCAGCAGCCCGGCTAACAAGAACAATTGACCGCTGAGGATAGAGACTTCATAGACTGCCGGGCGTCCACTCGGCCACAGCAAATAAAGGTTTGCTCCGCCTACCAGAATCAGCAACATCAGGCCGAATGGGTTTGATTTTGGCGCAAACATCGCGCGCATGGCGGCCAGGTTGGCTGCCAGCAAAACCCCAACAACTCCCTGTATAAATAATACCAGCGCCTGGTCTTCGACAGGTACATGGGTCACCAGCCTGACCGCGGCGGCCATCAACCCGGGCACCGGACCCCAATACATATAGAATTTACCTTGAAAAAAAGACACATCCCAGGGATAAGGTATCCCACCGCGATTTTCAAAAACATACGGATTCGCCAGCGTCAACAATCTGGGATCTGGTTTTTCAAGGAGCGCCAGTTGCCCATGCAGAAACGCCTGAGCCAGCCAATCATAATATTCAAATCTGAAGGGGAACCAGTGGGTGAGTGTACCGGACGTCATGTACCAGACGTATACGAAGCATAGCATCACAATCCCAAACCCAACCGCCAACCCGGCGCGGCGTTCAGGCGAGACGGCAAACCAGCGCAGGATGGGCCACCCTAAGACTACACGCCGCTCCCGCCGAACCAACCGCACCACCGCCAGACCGCCCCACCAGGTTACCAACCTGGAAAGCCATTGAGTCACCGGGGTCTGGATGCGCATGCGCAGAGGTTTCAGCGCCTCCCAGCGCCATGACAACACCGCTGTGATCAGGAGCACCGCTCCTACTGCCGCGAGACGAACCCTGCTGCTTCCCCAACCCGGGTTGTGATCGATCCCCAGGCGATAGGCGAACACAGACAGCAGGACCAGCCCGCTTCCGATCGCGGCTGTGATGATTATTTTGATTGAATGCATGACAATTCCAACGATTTGATCTGGGAGTCTAACTCCCCGTAGGCAAGTATATCACTGCCCGCTCAAAGGAAAATAAGGTATGATTGCGCCTCAGGAGTTAATATGAGCGTCGAGCAGTCCTTCAATCAGGTATCGGAAACCTACGATCATTGGGTGCGCAAAGCCCTACCCGGTTTTGGGGATCTTTTTGCCAATGCGATGCGCGCTCTACCGGCGCGCCAACCCGGCGCCGAGCCTATCCGGGTTTTGGACCTGGGCGCGGGGACGGGGCTGTTCTCCAGCTTCGTGCTTTCACATGATCCGCAGGCGCAATTTGTCCTGGTGGACCTGGCTGAAAATATGCTGGCGATGGCCGCCAAACGCTTCGAGGCGGCTTCCGCTCAATTCAGCTATATCGTGGGCGACATCCGCGCTATCGAGTACGCCAACGAATTTGACCTGGTGATCTCCAGTCTGGCGATCCACCATCTGGAGCATGCCGATAAACAGGTTCTGTTCCAGCGCGTCCAGCGTGCATTGAAGCCGGGCGGCATTTTCCTCAACCTGGACCAGATCCATGCCCCCACCCCGCAGCTCCGCGAGCATTACTGGGCGGTCTGGCTGGAGCACGTGCGCGGTCAGCGCGCCACCGAGGAGCAAATTCAACAGAGCATCGCACGCCGGCAGACCTATGACCGGGATGCCCTGCTCAGCGACCAACTCGCCTGGCTCCAGGCCGCCGGGTTTGGCAGCGTGGATATTCTTTACAAGAACCTGTTTATCGGCCTCTTTTTTGCCCAGAAAGATTAAGGCCGGCATTCCCCGGCAGAGCGGTGATTAACCCCACCAATCCGCGGCCGGTTACCTTCCTAACCTGATCCGGCTTGCATTTTTCCCCATCCGCGTATATAAAATTCATAATCATATTTTTCTGGAGGAAAATTCATGGCTAAAACTGTGCGGGTTGGCGTGATTGGGGTCGGGCAGATCGGCAAGTCCCACCTGAACGGTTACACCCAAAAAACTAAAGACGTTGAGATTGTCGCCATCGCCGATATCAACGAGCCAGAGGGCAACCGCGTCGCGGAATTGTATAAAATTCCGAATGTCTACACCGATTTCCGCGAACTGCTCAAACGGGACGACATTGAAGCCGTTGATGTCTGCATGCACAATAATTACCACATGCCCGTCACCGTGGCGGCGCTGCAGGCGGGGAAGAACGTCTACTGCGAGAAACCCATGGCCGGCGCCTATATCGACGCGCTGACCATGTATAAAACCGCCCAGGAAACCGGTAAGAAGCTCTCTATCCAGCTCAACACCCTCTTCGAGAGCCCCACCAAGGCCGCCAAAGCCCTGATCGAAGATGGCAAGCTTGGACACATCTACCATGCGCGCTCAGTCGGCTTCCGCCGCCGCGGCCGCCCTTATGTCGATGGCTACGGCACCGCTCAATTCGTTCAGAAGCAGACCTGCTCGGGCGGCGCGCTGTACGACATGGGCGTCTACCATATCGCTATGATGCTATGGCTGTTGGGTAACCCGGTGGTGGAGCGCGTCTCAGGGAAAATCTACCAGGAACTGGACATGGACGAGGAACGCCGCAAGAAAAGCGGTTACAACGTCGAGGAACTCGGGCTGGGCTTTGTCAAGCTGCAGGATAACATCACCCTGGATATCATCGAGGCCTGGGCGATCAACCTGAACAAGATGGAAGGCTCGAGCATCCTGGGCTCCAAAGCCGGCGTGCGCCTGGATCCCTTTGGCTTTTTCCAAAGCGTGGGCGACCTCGACCTCGACAGCAGCGCCGAGATGAGCGGCTTCGACTGGCGCCTGCACTCCCTGCGCGAAAATGCAGATGGCTACGACAGCGCCATCCAGCATTGGGCCGCGGTGCTGCAGGGGCGCGTGCCTTTGTTCCCCACCGCCGAGCTGGCGCTGAAAACCATGCTGATCTCCGAAGGCATCTACTTATCCGATCGACTCGGCCGTGAAGTAAGCGCGGAGGAAATTGAGGCCATGTCGGTCTCGACCGCGGTCAAATTGTGATCTGCCCGGGAGGGTCTGATGAATATTTCAATCGCCTCGTATGCATTCCACGGCCTGTTGAAGCGCGGGATGATCGACCTGTTTGGCTATCTCGAAAGCTGCCGCTACCGCTACCAGCTGCGCAGCGCGGACATCTGGAACGGGATGTTCATCAGCACCGAAGACGACTATCTGCACAAGATTAAGGAAGCCCTGCACCTCCGCGAGCTTGAGCTGGTTAATCTATGCGTGGATGGGGCCCACATCTGGGAAGAAGATCTCAACGTGCGCGAGCAGAACTACCTCAACGCGCTGGCTTACCTGCATGCCGCCCAGGTGCTGGGCGCAAAAACCATCCGCATCGACGCCGGCGGGCAGGGCGACATCTTTAGCGAGCAGCAGTTCGACCTGGTGGTCAAACGCTACCGCGAGTTCGCCCAACGCGCCTACGACCAGGGCTTCAAGGTCGGTCCCGAGAACCATTGGGGACCCGAAGTGGTTCCCGAGAACATGAAACGCATTTGCGAAGCCGTCGACCATCCTGGTTTCGGTGTGCTGCTACACTTCCGCGGCAACCCCGGCGACAACTTGATCGCTCCCTGGGCGATGCATACGCATATCTCCTGGGATATCACCGAGCGCTGCCTGGACGAAAGCCTGAGTATGCTGCGTGACAGCGGTTACCGCGGCTGCTGGAGCGTCGAACACCATTCGGGGGAAAATGAATATACCCGCACAGCCATTCAACTGGAGCGGGTGCGCGGTGTCGTAGAACAATGGCGCTGAGCGCTTTGCCTGCGGACCAGACAGTCCGCAGGCAAAGCGAACCGCCAAAGTAGAAATGAAGATGGGTGGGGAAGATGAATAATTGGTCCGGTCAACGTGCCTGGCGGTCTGTCGTATTTCTTTTCGTCTTGACGGCGATGCTGTTATCTGCCTGTGGGGGGTTGATTCCTACCGCTGAACCGGTGACCCTCACCTTCGGCTGCCCGGTCTCCGACCTGGCCTTTTACCAATCTTTGCTGCCCGGTTTCAACGAAAAATACCCAAACATCACCATCAGCTTCAAGACCTACGTGGATCCACCCAGGGACCTTTCGGATGTGATGATCCTCCCCTGGTCGTTGACCCCGGATCCCTCCCAGCAGGAGGCGATGCTGCCCCTGGATTCCTTTATTGCCCAGGAAAAAGACTTCAGCGTGGAAGATTTCTACCCCAGCGCGATGGAAGCCTTCAAGATCGACGGCAAGCAGCTTGCCATCCCCTCCGGGGTCGATCCCTGGATGATGTACTATAACAAGGACCTCTTTGACCGTTACGGTGTGCCCTATCCGCAGGCGGGCTGGACCTGGAGCGACTTTCTTGCCCTGGCCCAGGCAGTGCGCCATCCTGAAGACAATATCTACGGATATTCCAATTTACAGGGCTACACCGACAGCATCTTTTTCATCT
Source organism: uncultured Chloroflexia bacterium (assembly GCA_963752685.1). Taxonomy (GTDB): domain Bacteria; phylum Chloroflexota; class Anaerolineae; order Anaerolineales; family Anaerolineaceae; genus Anaerolinea. Next base: position 495,827 of record CAVVZR010000006.1, read on the forward strand.
ACCAGCACGGCGGTGCCATTGGCGACAGCAGCGGCAACCCCACGATCAATTCGCCCATCAATGTCGAAGCGGTCGAATGGTACACCAGCCTGTTTCAGGATTACCAGGTGGCCCCAACCACCAAACAGGCGCAAAGCGATTTCGGCTTTTCGCGCAGCCCTACCATCTTTGGCTTGATCAACGGCAAGATCGGCATGTTCATCGCGCAGTTTTCGGTTCGCGGGGGGATGAGCCAGTTCCCCGCTAAATGGACTTTCAACTGGGGGGCGGTACCCCTTCCGCGTGATGAACAGGCTTTCAACGGGGCTTTCTTTGAGGGTTTGGCCGTGATGAAACAATCCCAAAACCCGGATGCGGGTTGGAAATGGGTCTCCTATCTCAGCCACCAGCCTCACAACCGCTTGATCCCCGCACGCATCTCGCTGGCCAATTCACCCGAATTTGCGCAGCTGGTCGGGGATACCACCGCACAGGCCGGCCGCAGCGCGATGGAGAACGCCCTGCTCATCTCCAGCGCCAACATCGGCCAGTATGCCGGCTTCCTCGATTATTACATCACCGCGATGGACAAAATCGTCAACAACGATGTCATCGTTCAGGAGGAATTGGATAAAGCTCAACAGCTGGCAGAAAGCAAAACCCAGTAAGCGGGCGCTACCTGCATCAAAAAAGACCTCGCACAAACGAGGTCTTTTTTTGATTATCGGCGATGATCTCGTCTTACCCGCGCCGGCTCAACACGTCCTTTTCGTAGGCACGGATGTCATCCAGGAAAGCCGCCCCTACCGGGACACCCTGCGACAGGCAGTAGTAATCCCACACCGCCGCGAACGGCAGACCCTTGGCTTCTTCCATCAAGGCCAGCCTGCCCGAAAAATCTGCACTATTTTCCATTGCGGCCAGGCGCGCGCCGGGCTCGAGCAGCGCCATCAGCAGGGCTTTGAGCGTGGCCCGCGAGCCAATCACCCAGGCCGCGATGCGGTTGATGCTGGCATCAAAATAATCCAGGCCAATGTGCACCCGCTGCAGATAACCGCCGCGCACCACCTCCTGGCAGATCGCCTGCAGGTCGTCGCCGAAGGTGACTACATGGTCGCTGTCCCAGCGCACCCCGCGGCTGACGTGCAGCAGCACTTCCGGCAGGTAGAGCAGGACAGCGGATAGCTTGTCGGAGATGGTTTCGGTGGGATGGAAATGGCCCGAATCGAGGGTCAATAGCACCTGGCGCGAGACGGCGTAGCCCAGGTAAAATTCGGACGAACCGGTGGTATAGCTCTCGGCGCCAATCCCAAACAACTTGGGCTCGACGGCGTCCAGGTTGAAGCGCGGGTCGATTTTTTCTTTCAGCACCACGTCCAGCGCGTCGCGCAGCCGTTCGCGCGGAGATTTGCGGTCGTAGGGCGTGTCCTTGCTGCCGTCCGGGATCCAGATATTGGTCACGCAGGCATTGTCCAGTTCTTCGCCAAAATAGGCGCCGATCTTGCGGCAGGCAATGCAGTGCTCGATCCAGAACTGGCGGACGCTCGCGTCGGCGTGCGAAAGGGTCATGCCATCGGCGGCCATGGCGTGCGAGAAGAGGGAAGGGTTGAAGTCCAGGCCATGTTTACCGTCTTTTGCCCAATCCACCCAGTTCTTGAAATGTTCCGCTTCCAATTGGTTGCGTTCCACCCGTTTCGCGCCGGTCTCGGCGTACATGGCATGCAGGTTCAGGCGGTGGCTGCCCGGGATCAAGCGGTAAGCCTGGTCCAGGTCCAGGCGCAGCTCGTCGGCACTGCGCGCTTTTCCGGGGTAGTTGCCGGTGGCCGCCAGCCCACCGCCCAGGGCTGCCCCAGAATGCTCAAAACCGCCCACGTCGTCGCCCTGCCAGCAGTGCAGGCTCAGCGCGATCGCGCCCAGTTGATTGATGGCATGCTCGCTATCCACGCCCAATTCGGCATAGCGTTCTTGCGCCAGTAGATAGGCCTGTCTAACATTTTGATCTGTAGTCATCCAACCCTCCGCCAGGTTCATAGTTTCAGTATAAGCATATCAAAGCATATCTTTTGCCACCTGTCAAATGAATACAGCCTTGGCATGGCATGCATATAGTACAATCCAAAGCATGAACCCCGAAATCGTCATCGATGCTTCTTTTTCTGCCCGTCATCTGCCTATCACGCGATGGCTGTTCTTTTTTATCTATGCCGGGATCGGGGTAAACCTCACCTTCCTCAACGTTTATTACATCAACCAGGGTCTCAGCGGCACCCAAATCGGGCTGATCGGCATGACCGCCTCGATCGTGGCCATGCTGGCTGCCGCTTTCTGGGGATACCTCAGCGACCTGACCGGCCAGGCGCGCCTGATCATGGCAGGCTGCGCGCTGGGTTCCGTGGTCATCGCCCTCATTTACCCGCTGGTTCATACGTTCCCCCTGTTTTTACTAGTCGCCGGGCTGTTTGCCTTCTTCAATACCGCCTATTTCATCCTGGTAGATTCGACCACCCTGGCCCTGCTGGGTGATCACCGGGATGAATACGGGCGCTATCGCCTGGGCGGTTCCATCGGCTATATTCTGGTCACCGCCGCCGCCGGCTTTATTTTCGAACGGGTCGGGTTAATCTGGATGTTTCCGGCCTACGCGGTGATCATGCTTTTATTCGCGTTCACCGCCATGCGCCTGCCATCGCTGCCGGTGCGCAGCGGCAGCCAGCATTCTCGCCAGCTTGGCGCGATGATCCGCCAGCCGTCCTGGATTGTTTTTGCCCTGTGTGTTTTCCTGATTTGGATCGCGATGAGCGGATCGATCAACTTTCTCGGGATCACGATCAAATCCATGGGCGGCGGCGACAGCCTGATTGGCATTGCCGCCACCATGGCCGCGATAGCCGAACTGCCCTTTATGTTCTTCAGCGGCAATATCATGCGGCGCATCGGCATGCGTCCCATGCTGCTGATCTCCATGTTCAGCTTCACCCTGCGCATCGGGCTGTACAGCATCATGCCTCATCCGGCCTGGGCCATCGGCATCAACCTGCTGAACGGGCCTTCTTACGTCTTCTTTTGGAACAGCGCGGTCAACTATGCCAACCAGATGGCCCCCGTGTCCTTGAAAGCCACCGCCCAGGGCCTCTTTCAAGCCACCACCAACCTGGCCAGTATGAGCGGGGCCCTGCTGTGCGGCTGGATGTTCGATCAGATCGGACCGTCCGGCCTCTTCCGCGTGCTGGCAGTCAGTTGCCTGGCAGCCTTGGTCATCTTTAGCCTGGTTCGACCCCGTCCCCAGGTCGTGCCCGCCTGACCACCCACCCGGTTAACCCGCCTTGCTGATCACATAATCTACCATCAAAGCCGGGATATTCACCCCCGTGGTGACGATGCTGTTGCGAAACTCCATGGTGTGGTTTACCTCGTTGACGCTCATCCCCGCGGGCGATTCAAATAGATCCACCGCCAGCATCCCGCCACCCACCGCGCGCGCCGTACGGGTGCACAGCTCGCGGATTTCGCCGGTGAGCGGGCAGTTGGTCGCCACCCCACCCCGCGCCGTGTTGGTGATCCAGTTGGGCGAGCTGCGGTAGATCGCCCCAATGGCTTCATCTCCAATGACAAAGGCGCGGATATCTCGCCCGGGCTTATCAATGTATTCCTGGACGTAAAAAATCTGGTGGTTCACCCCACCCAGCAGGGCTTTGTGCTCGATAAAAGCCTCTGCTGTGGCGCGGTCATCGGCCTTGGCCAGCAGCCGCCCCCAGGAACCGATTACCGGTTTGAGCACGCAGGGATAGCCCAGGGCATCGCAGGCCGCCAGCGCCGATTCTTCGGAAAATGCCATCAACACCCGCGGGGTAGGAATGCCCGCGCTGACCAGGAGCTGGCTGGTGACATATTTATCCCCGCAGCGTTCCGCCACCTGCGGATCGTTGACCACCGGCACGCCGTTGGCGGCAAAGATGCGCGAAATATACAAACCGCGCGAGTAGGACACGGAGCGCTCAAAGAGCACATCCACCTCCAGCGGTGCGCGGTCGATGGCAAAAAAGTTGTCATCATCACTGATCGGGACGACCTCAACCCCCGCCCGTTTATTCAATTCTTCCAGCAGGTGTTTCTCTTCGACCCGCATGCGTGTGTACAGAAAGCCAATCCTGGCCATGCATTCTCTCCCTCTATGATCCGCTTAGATGCTGCACCACCGCCTGTGCGGCTGCCTGGGTGCCCAAGGCGCCGCCCAGGTCCTCACTGACTTCGCCGTTGGTAATGCAGGTGAGCACGGCCGCTTCAACCCGCCGGGCCTGCTCGCTCTCGCCAAGATATTCTAGCAGCATCGCCGCGCTGAGCACGGCCGCCAGCGGGTTGGCTTTATCCAACCCGGCCAGCTTCGGGGCGCTGCCGTGCACCGGCTCGAACACCGCGCTGCGCGCGCCAATATTGCCCGAGCAAGCCAGACCCAAACCACCCACCAGCATCGAGGCTTCATCCGAAAGAATATCCCCGAATAAATTGGTGGTGACGATCACCTCAAACTGCTCCGGAGCGCGCACCAGTTCCATCGCGCAGGTATCCACCAGCATATCTTCGGCCATTATATCGGGATAATCAGCCGCCACCGCCAACGCGGTGCGCCGGAAAAGCCCGGTGGTGGCGCGCAGCACATTAGCCTTGTGCACTACCGTCACTTTATGCATCCCCCGCTTGCGCGCCTGTTCGAACGCGGCGCGCGCCACGCGTTCCGAGGCGCGCCGGGTGATGACCATCTCACCCACCGCGCGCTCGCCGTCCGGGTCCACGTGCTCGATGCCCAGGTAGAGGTCTTCGGTGTTCTCGCGCACCAGCAGCAAATCGATCCCCGGCCGAGAGATGGGGTGCGGGATCGAGCGGCAGGGGCGCAGGTTGGCGTACAGGTCCAGTTCCTGGCGCATGCGCAGCACCGGCGAGCGGTAATTGGGAATATCCGGCGGGGTGGTCACCGCCCCAAACAGGGCAGCATCGGCCTGCTGGATTTTCTCTAAAGTCAGGTCGGGCAGCGGCGTGCCCTGGTTCTGGTAGGCGCCAAAGCCAATCTCGCCCACCGACCAGACAAAACGCAGCGGCAGCGCCTCCAGCACCAGGCGGGCAGCCGCGATTACCTCTGGACCAATGCCATCGCCTGGCAGCAGGCAGACCTGATAATCCTTCATCCGGCCAGTTCCTCCAGGTCGTGTTCGCGCAGGAAGTTAACCAGCCCGCCGGCCTCGGCAATTTTCAAGACAAATGCCGGCAGGGGCATCGCCTGGAATTCGGTCCCGCGGGTGCGGTTGTAGATTTTTCCCGTGGTCAGGTCGACATCGACATCATCGCCGTCCTCGATCCCTTCGGCAGCCTCGGGGCACTCCAGAATGGGCAGGCCAATATTAATCGCGTTGCGGAAGAAAATCCGCGCGAAGGAGGCCGCGATCACGCAGCGCGCCTCTGAACCGCGGATGGCCACCGGGGCATGCTCGCGGGACGACCCGCAGCCGAAATTCCAGCCGGCTACCACCACATCCCCAGGCTGGACGTTGGGGGCATAATCCGGGCGCACCTCGCAGAACACCTTTTGGGCCAGCTCCTTCGGGACAATCGTCAGGTTGAAGCGCGCCGGGATGATTTCATCGGTATTTAAATTCTCACCAAATTTCCATGCTCTGGCCATGATTTCCTCCTTATTCCAGGTATTTGCGCGGGTCGGCAATTTTGCCTTCCACCGCGGTGGCGGCCGCGGCGGCCGGGCTGCCCAGGTAAATTTCGGCCTCGGGGCTGCCCATGCGGCCGATGAAATTGCGGTTCATGGTGGTAAAGGCGCGCTCACCCGGCGCCAGAATGCCGCCGTGCCGCCCGATGCAGGCCCCGCAGCCCGGGGCATTGACCGTGCAGCCCGCGTCCAGGAAGACCTGGATCAGGCCGTTGGCCAGGGCTTTCTCGTAGATCGTCTGGCTGGCCGGGGTGACCAGCGTACGGGTAAAGCGGCTCACCTGGCGGCCCTTGAGCACCCCCGCGGCAATCACCAGGTCCTCGTACCGCGCGTTAGTGCAGGTGCCAATATATACCTGGTCAATCGGCAGCCCCACCATCTCCTCCAGCGGTTTGACCTGGTCGACATCCGGGTGGCAGGCCACCAGCGGCTCAATTTTAGACACATCGATGGTAATCTCACGCTCGTATTGCGGGTTAACCGCGCTGAAGCGTTCAAACGGCGGCTGCGCTTTGGTTTCGCTGGTCAAATAAGCGATGGTAACGTCGTCCGGGGCAATCAGCCCGCATTTAGCCCCCAATTCCACCGACATATTGGCGAACACGATGCGCTGGTGGGCCGGCAGGCTGTCGATATAGGAGCCTTCAAATTCCAAAGAGCGGTAGGTGGCCCCGTCCATGCCCAGCATTCCGGCCAGGTGCAGCATCACATCCTTGGAATAGACTCCCCGCTGGGCGGTGCCTTCCAGGCGCACCAGGATGGTTTCGGGCACCTTGAACCAGGTTTTGCCCGTCACCCAGGCTGCGCCGATCTCGCTGGAACCCAGGCCGGTGGAAAAGCAGCCCAACGCGCCGTAGGTCACCGTATGCGAATCGCCGCCGATCACCACACCGCCCGGGCGCACATAGCCTTCTTCAATCATCACCTGGTGGCAAACCCCGCGGTGATAGAAATTATCGATATTCTGTTCCTGGATAAACTTGACGATTTTCTGCTGGTTCTCGGCGGCCAGCTGGTTGGGCGCCGGGTAGGCGTGGTCGAAGTGGATCACAATCTTGCTGGCGTCACGGATCGGCTTGCCGATCTCCTTGAAAGCCTTGATCGCCAGCGGGGTGGTATTATCGTGCGACATGATCGCATCCACATCCAGCAGCACGATCTCACCTGCCTGCACCGTCCGGCCTAATCGCCGGCCAAAAATCTCCTCTACGAGCGTTCCCATACATGCCTCCTCAATCCTAACGTCCCGGTATGATCCAATCCGCTCTGGCGCGGACTGCAGATAAACGATTCAAATCCTGCCCGGCCGGGCAGCTTATCCGCCATTTTCCGCATGTTTTTTCAAAACCACGCGAGTATCGGTCAGCTTAACCCCCGGCATCGCGCGGAGTTCCTCGATAAAGTTGTTCAGATCCATGGTGTTGGGCACTTTGACATACGCGCTGATATCGTAATCGCCGGTGATCTCATACACGTTGGAGACCTGGGGTAGGTTTTTCAACCGGCGCACCACCGAACCGGTATAGACATGCGACTCCACCGCCACCATCACCAGCGCATTGATTTCCTTGGGGAAAACATCGATGCTCCGCCCGGTGATATGCTCGGCCACCTCGATGATATCGGCATCGTGCAAGAATTTGCGTTCGTCTCCTACCCGTTTGATCTCCTCTACAATCTGGCCCAGTTCCTCTTCGCCAACCTCCACATTGAATTCGGCCAGGCGGGCGGCCACGGCGCGTTTGCCGGTGTATTTATCGATCACGATGCGCCGCTCACGGCCTAATAAGGCCGGGTCGAAGTTTTCATAGGTGCGCGGGTCTTTAAGCACACCATTGGTGTGCACCCCGCTCTTGTGGGTAAAGGCGTTGATCCCGGTGATCGGTTTGTTGGGGGCCACGAAGAAACCCGTCACCCGCTCCAGGTAAGCCGACAGTTCCATCAGGTTGCGCAGGTTGTACTGGTCGATGCCCATCAAATTGCGCATGGCCACAATCGTTTCGCTCAAGTCCGGGATGCCGGTGCGCTCGCCCATGCCGTTGACGGTGGTGTGGATGCAGTCTGCCCCGGCGCGCAGCCCTTCCAGGGCATTGGCCAGGGCCAGGCCGTAATCGTCGTGGCAGTGCAGATCGATCTTGCAAGGGGCCAGGCGCGCGCGCAGCTCTTTTACCCGCTCGTACATTTCGTGCGGGCGCATCATCCCCAGCGTATCCGCAAAGCTGATGCGGTCCGCCCCGGCTTCAATGGCGCTGTTGCAGGCTCGCACCAGGAATTCAAAATCGGTGCGGGAGGCGTCTTCGGGGGTATAGCGCACTTTCAATCCTAATTCGCGGGCATAGTGGATGTGATCGCAAACCCAGGCCACCGCCTCATCCTGGCCTTTATGCATCTTGGCATCCAGATGAATTTTGGAGGTGGGGTAAAACACCACCACCCGCCCAACATTGCATTCTTTGGCCTTAGCGATCCCGCTGCGCGTGGCCAGCGAGTGAGCGACAATCTCGGCTTTCAAACCCAGGGCCGCAATGCGCTTAACTGCCTGAAACACGTTCGGAGAAACACTGGGGTCCCCCGCTTCGATCATTTCGACGCCTATCTGATCCAGCTTGCGGGCAATTTCGATTTTCTCATCCACCATAAAATTGACCAGGGGAGTCTGCTCACCTTCACGCAAGGTGCTGTCCAGTATTTCTGCCATCTTCTTCATCCTCCATGCAAGTATAAAAAAAGCTCTCCGGGTTGGAGAGCTCTCTTGTTTCGATTTATCTGGTTTGTCTTAACCGGTTAAACCACCAAAAGCCCACGCACCCGATTGGTGTGAGGGATATAGCGCTTAGCGCGCTTATCAGCCAGTTTGACGAGATCAAGCCAGTGGTTCATCTGATGGGTTAGTTTAACCGCTGATAGAAATATGTCAAGGGTGAACTTTATAGCAATATTTCAGCTTGTTTTACATCTTGCCGCGATTAAGCCATCAAGACGGCGCGCTCGCGGGTAATCTCGTACTGCAAGGGGTCGCCAACCAGGTAGCGGCGCAGCTCGTCGACGATAAATTGGCCCATCCGGCGGCATTCGTTATCCATTGACCCGGCGATATGCGGGGTGAGAAAGACGTTGGGCAGGGTAAACAAGGGCGAATCCACCGCGGGCGGTTCGGGCCAGGTGACGTCGATGACCGCGAAAAGGTCTGGCCGCATGGTCAATTCCGCCGTCATTTCATCTTCGCGCACGACCGCGCCCCGCGAGGTGTTGATAAAACTCGCCCCGGTTTTCATCAAAGTAAAATGCTCACCGCGGATCATGCCGACCGTCGAATCCAACCAGGGCGTATGCAGCGAAACTACGTCGGCGCTGCGAAAGACCTCCTCCAGCGACACCATTTCCACCCCCCATTGATCGGCGGTTTGCTGCGAGACATAAGGGTCGTAAGCGATCACCTTGAGGTCAAAGGTCTTCAAACGTTCAACCATCATCCGGCCAATCATGCCCAGCGAGATGATCCCAACTGTCGAACCATACCCGCCTGCAACAGGCAGCCGGCGGATGCGCCGCTCCTCGCGGTACACTGCGGCGTGCTGGTAGGCTTTCTTCAGGCAAAGGAACACCTGGGCCAGGGTGTATTCGACCACTGGCACGGCATTGGCCGCCCAGGCGCTGACAATGCGCATCCCGTGATCCCAGAAGGCATCTGTCACCGTCCCGCGGATGGTGCCAGCCCCATAAAACACCATCTTCAGTTTCGGGGAAGCCGCCAAGACCTCCTCGGTAAACATGAGACTGCCCCAACCCGTAAAAATCATCTCGGCCTCCGCCAGGACAGCCGGATTGGCCAGCGCTTCCTCCGGGGCCATCGGGGGAGCATAGATGTCAACCAGCTCGGAAATCTGGGCGATCTGTTCCGGTCCATAAATCAAATGGTAATTTTCAATTGGCAGCACATATAGGCCTTTTGGTTTGCTCATCACCGCTCCTTGTTGGGCATCATGTGGGTGCGAATGTGTCAACTCCTTTAATTATATGCGCCATTTCCCCTGGATAAACCAAAACAGGTTTCTTTCCGGTTATCTGACCCCATATTTCTCATAACGACCCGGTGAGATACGAGTGACTCCCCCCCGGTTCCCTTTTTGGAGCACGGCTGGCATCCAGGAAACCTTTACATGATCATAATCACTTCTTGATCGATTGTTAACCCATGGAGCGTATATTGAAATGGAGAACAATGAAAAGGAACTTTGATGACACCATGCACATATTGGTAACCAACGACGACGGCGTCACTGCCCCCGGCCTGCTGGCCTTGGCCGAATCCATGAAAGACCTCGGAAAAGTAAGCATCCTCGCCCCGGACCGCAACTGGTCTGCATCGGGGCACGTGCGCACCATCGACCGCCCCTTGCGGGTCAAGACGATGATGATTGGCGACAACATCGTCGCCAATGCCTGCGACGGCGCGCCCTCGGATTGTGTCGCCCTGGCCAACGCCGGTTTCTTTGAAGAAAAGATCGACCTGGTGGTCTCGGGGGTCAACACCTCGGCTAACCTGGGCCACGATGTGACCTATTCGGGCACAGTCACTGCCGCTATGGAAGCAGCCATCTGGGGCATTCCGGCCATCGCATTTTCGCTGGACACCCCTGAAAACGGGGGCAGCCAGCCAGACTACGACGCATCCGCCATCTTTGCCCGCCAGATCACCCTATCTGCTATAGAAAATGGCATCGCTCCGCACCTGCTGCTCAACGTGAATATCCCCGGTCTGCCTTACGCGCAGATCAAAGGGATTCGTGTCACCCGCATGGGTCTGCGTGTCTACCACGATAAGCTGGACCGGCGTGAAGATCCGCGCGGCAAGCCATATTACTGGGCGATTGGCAGCGTACCCACCGGCATCCCCGAACGCGGCACGGATATCGGCGCGCTGGCCGACGGCTACGTCAGCGTTTCACCCTTGCAGCTCGACCTGACCGCCTTCCACTTCCTCACCGATCTCAACACCTGGGAATGGAAATCCCCGGATGCACGCCCGGAGCTGCTTCCGAATCGGAAAGAATGCCTGGCTATTTCCCGCTCGGAACAGGTTCAATCGCTGCCTTGAAACCCGCCAGTGAGCGGTCGATCATCGCGTCAGACGCGGTGATTGAAATGCGGAAATAACCGGGGATATCCGCGACGGCCCCCGGCAGGCACAAAACCTTGTAGCGCTGCAGCCGCTTGACAAAATTCAAATCATCCGCTTCCGGGCTTTTGGGCAGCAGGTAGAACGTGGCTTCGGGGCTGTGCAGCTCATAGCCCATCTCGCGCAGGGTTGTTACCATGCGGTCGCGTTTGTGCTGCAGGTGCACCAGGTCAATCGACAAGCGCTCCAGATCTGCCAGCGAATGCTGCAGCAGGGCATTCGGGATGGCGTACCCCGACAGCATCTGCGTGGTGAAAATGCCATCCCGCAGCGCGTCCGTAGCTTCCATCTCCGGGTTGAGCGCCAGGTACCCGACCCGCTGACCCGGGGTGAGCAGGGTTTTCCCATAGGTGTAAATCAGCATCGAGGAAGCATAATAGCGCGTCGGGCTGATATATTGAATGCCATCGAACAAAATCTTGCTGTACAACTCGTCCGAAAGCAAATAGATCGGGCGGCCGTGCTGCCGGCTTTTCTCATTGAGCAGATCGGCCAGACCGGTGAGCATCTCCTCCGGATAAATTTTGCCGGTGGGGTTGTTAGGCGAGTTGATGATGATCGCCCGCGTGCGCGGGGTGATCGCCGCCCGGATGTCTTCCAGGCGCGGCAGCAAGGTGGTCATATCGGTGCTCACCTTGACCGCGGTTCCACCCGCCGAGATGATCATCGCCTCGTAGAAAAACCAGGGCGGGCTGATGTAGATCACCTCATCTCCCGGGTTGACCAGGGTGTTGATCGCCACAGTCAGGGCGCCAAAGGCGCCCGTGGTCAGGAAAATGTCCTCGGGCTGGTAACGCACCCCGCGCCAGTTCATCAAAGCCTCCACCACTGCCTGGCGGGAGCCTTCCTCATTCATCTTATATGCAAACCAGTCTTTGTCTTGCGGCACGAGCGATTTCTGCAGAGCGTTGACAAAACCGGGCAAAGGCATTTCATGCGGGTTGCCAAAAATGAAATCGCAGTTTTCCGGGTCATCTCCCCGATGGATGAATTCATATTCGCCCATATAGCTCATCAAATAGCTCAAACTGTGCTGTGCTCGGACGATGCGCGAAGCTACCGGTTGGTTTTCCATGGACACATACCCTCTATTTTTCTCGTAATCCTTCGAATAAATCGGTTTCGATTTTTTCCCGGCCGTTGACCAGGCTGTATACCCGCACGTAGTTTTGCACGCTGAAGATGCGCGGATCATGGGTGTTGGGCAGGGCTACCAAACCATCGATGATATCGGCAACCTGGGTTTCATGGCAGGCAATCGCATTCAGCCCCGCATCCCAATACTCGGACGCATCGATCTGGGTGGTAATGGCCCAATCCGGCCAGGCGGTATGGTGGCGGACCACGCCATCCACCTCCATGTTGATCCCACCCCAAATTTCTTGTATCAGGTCGACCAGGGCCTGGGAATCTACCATGTAGTAGACCTTAGCCACCCGATGCGGGGCGCAGCCGCCCGAATCCTGATAATTGCAGTCTGCCGAAGACATCACCGCGGCCAAACAGAATTGCTGGATGGCGATGTGGTCCGGATGCCCATAGGCCCCGGTGGGGTCAAAGGTAATAATTACCTGCGGCCGCACGCGCCGGATCAGGTGGGTGATCTTCGCCACCGCCTCCAACGGATCGGCCTGGTTCAGATCGCCGTCCACATAATCCAAAAAATTCACCTCGCGGATCCCCAGGGTCATAGCTGCGTTGAGCAGTTCGCGTTCGCGGATTTTTCCGAGTTTTTCCAGCCCGGGGTCTTCTTCCTCCGGCCCCTGCCAGCCTCGTTCCCCGCGGGTAGCCACCACCAGGTAAGTTCGCACTCCCTCGGCCGCGTAGCGCGCCAGGGTAAACCCACAGCCCAGTGACTCATCATCCGGGTGGGCAAAGACGCACATCAATCTCAGTTCGTCAGGCATACGCACTCCAGCGACAGTCAAGTTTCCGTTTGATTAAGACAGGCTATAATTGGATAGTTATTATCCATAATACACTAACTCATGCCTTGAATCAATCTTTTAAGTGGCACATCGGGCTTCCCCGGATATAATTTAACAAACTTGCCGATGGAGTGCTCATGTCAAACCTTGTCCAGGAAAAAGTAGCTCAGGCCGCCCAGATCTTATCCGAGCTGGATGTGGATGTCTGGCTGACCTTTGTGCGTGAAACCTCAGCCGGCGGCGACCCGGTTTTGCCCTTGATTTACGGCGATAACAGCCTCACCTGGCAGAGCGCCCTGCTCATCTCCAGGCATGGCAGCGCCACGGCCATCGTTGGCCGCTTCGAAACGCATGCCGCCCAGGCCACCGGGGCCTATGAACAGGTGATCCCCTACGACCAATCGATTCGCCCGGCGCTGGTGGCCGCCCTGACTGCCTTAAACCCGCGCTCGATCGCGATCAACACCTCCACCACCGACGTGATGGCCGACGGGCTGACCCACGGCATGCACCAGATCCTGCTCGAGACCCTGCAGGATACCCCCTATGCCGGGCGGTTGACTTCGGCCGAGGCGATCATCCGCGCCTTGCGCGGGAGGAAAACCCCTGCCGAACTGGCCCTGATCCGCGCCGCCATTCAAACCACCGAACAAATATACGCCGAGACATTTCGCATGGTCCAGCCCGGGATGAGCGAGATCGCGATCGCGGACTTCATGCACCGGCGCATGGCCGAGATGGGCGTCGATTCTGCCTGGAGCTATGAAGCCTGCCCGATCGTCAATGCCGGGGCAGATTCCCCCGAAGGCCACGCCGAACCAGGCCCGGCCGTGCTCTCTCCCGGCCAGGTGCTGCACATCGATTTTGGCGTCAAGCAATCCGGCTACTGCTCCGATATCCAGCGCACGGCCTATTTCCTCGCTCCTGGGGAAACCCGCCCTCCGCAGGCGGTCATCCACGGGTTTGAAACCGTGCGCAGCGCTATCCAAGCCGTGGTGCAGGCCATGCGGCCCGGCCGGCCTGGGCGAGAACTGGACCAGATTGCGCGGGATGTCATCACCCGGGCCGGTTACCCGGAGTTCATGTTCGCCACCGGCCACCAGATGGGCCGCCTGGCCCACGACGGGGGCGGCCTGATGGGCCCCTTATGGGACCGCTACGGCCAGGCGCCCAACTACCTGTTAGAGAGCGGCCAGGTCTTCACCGTCGAGCCAGGCCTGGTGGTCCCCGGTTACGGCACCATCGGCATCGAAGAAGATGTGGTGGTCACCGCCCAGGGCGCCGAATACCTGAGCACGCCGCAGACCGAATTGATCCTCAAATAACCATTTGGTGATGGAAGCCCCGCCTCCCTCAACCCTCTGGCCCACCTTGCGCTGGGAGAACGCCGCTCCCGGCCAAATGGGGGTCAGCGCGGAAACCCTGCGCGAAATGTCCGCGCATCTCCAGCGCGAATTGCCGGAATTCGCCGGCATGCTGGTTGTCCGCCGCGGCCATATCATCTTCGAATCGGAGAATGTGCAGGCCGCGACCACCCCCTCCTCACGGTTTGTGGCGGGGATGTATGCCGCCGCGGCGCGGCTGGCCGGCGCCCCGCCGGCAACTTTTGAGGACCGCCTGGGCGAAACCTGGAACCTGCGCACCGCGACCAGCAGCGTCATCTCCCTGCTGGCCGGCATCGCCTTCAAAAAAGGCCTGCTGAAAAACCTGGACGACCGCGCCCTGGATTACCTGCCCGAAACCCTATCCATGCGGCTGGGCAAGGCCAAACGCGATATCACTTTGCGCCACCTGCTGACCATGACCTCTGGTCTGCGCCCGATAGGAGTTGGACCTGGCCAGATGCGCCTGCTGCTCAGCCGGAACTGGCTGCGCACCTGCCTGCGCCTGCCGCTCAAGGATGCTCCCGGCGCACGGCTGCGCGAAAACGCCGCCAATACCCACCTGCTGTCGGCTATCCTGGCGCGGGTCAGCGGGCTGCAAACCGCCGAGTTTGCCCGCCGCTACCTGTTCGAGCCCCTGGGGATTTCGCCGGGCAAATGGGCAGCGGACCCGCAGGGGATCAGCATGGGCAGCAGCAATCTCTTTCTCTCCCTGGCGGATATGGCCCGCATCGGCTACCTGGTGCTCAACAACGGCTACTGGGAGAGCGACACGATCCTGCCGGGCTGGTATCTTCAAGAATGCCTGCGCAAGCAGCAAAGTTTCGGGCTGGGCTACGCCTACGGTTTACTCTGGTATCTGCGGGATGAAACCTGGCAGGATGTTGCCATTCGAGTCATCTCGGCCATCGGCGCCGGCGGGCAGCGCCTGTATATCATCCCGGCCCTCGAACTGGTCGCCGCGGTGGTCTGCCGCACCAATTTCGCCGTGGATCGCAGTTACCAGGTCAACCAGGCTTTCGTGGATTATTTGCTGCCCGCGGTCAGTTAAATTTTCCTATTGACAATCATCGACCCTGTGCTATAATCGCACCCATCCGAAAGGCAAACGCAATGACCGCTGTTTTTGAAATCAAGGCTCGACGAAAGCTGACTACCATACCCACCCAGGCATCGGTCGGCTAGTCCCGTCTTAAGCAAGCTCAGCGCAGCGTCCGCGCAAGCAACCAAATGGACACCCAAGCCCTCCAGGTCTGGAGGGCTTTTGTTATTCAACCAACGCAATCATTTTGAAAACCAAAGGAGCTGTCACATGCCAAAAAAAGAAGTTAAATCCCAAATCAAGAAGGTCATCCTGGCCTATTCGGGCGGGCTGGATACCTCGGTGATTGTGCCGTGGCTCAAAGAGAACTACGGCTGCGAGGTGATCTGCTTTACCGCCGACGTCGGCCAGGGCGATGAACTATCGGGGCTGCCGGCCAAGGCCGAGGCCACCGGAGCCAGCAAAATATATATCGAAGACCTGACCGAGGAATTTGCCAGCCAGTACCTGTTCAAACTGATGAAATCCGGTGCATTTTACGAACGCAACTATCTGATGGGCACCTCTATCGCCCGGCCGCTGATCGCCAAGCACATGGTCGATGTGGCCCACATGGAGGGCGCGGACGCCATCGCCCACGGCTGCACCGGCAAAGGCAATGACCAGGTGCGCTTTGAGCTGACGGTGATGGCCCTCGACCCGCGCCTGAAGGTGATTGCCCCCTGGCGCGAATGGGATATCACCTCGCGCGAAGACGCCCTGGCCTATGCCGCCGAGCGCAACGTGCCGGTAAGCTCCAGCCTGAAATCCATCTACAGCCGCGACCGCAACCTGTGGCACAACTCGCATGAAGGCGGGTTGTTGGAAGATCCCTGGGCAGAACCGGACGAAGACATGTACCAGATGTCCGTCTCCCCGGAACAAGCTCCCGACCTGGCCGAATACGTCGAGCTGGCCTTCGAAAAAGGCGTGCCGGTCAAACTGGACGGCAAAGCCCTCTCTCCGGCCACCCTGATCAAGGCGCTCAACGTGCTGGGCGGCAAACACGGCATCGGCCGGGTGGACATGGTTGAAAATCGCCTGGTGGGAATGAAATCCCGCGGGGTCTATGAAACCCCCGGCGGGACGATCCTGGTCGCCGCGCACAAAGAGCTGGAACAAATCACCCTCGACCGCGACACCCTGCACTACAAAGATCTGCTGGCCCAGCGCTACGCTGAGCTGGTCTACAACGGGCAGTGGTTCACCCCACTGCGCGAAGCCATGGACGCCTTCTTTGAAGTCACCCAGCAGAATGTGACCGGATCGGTGCGTCTCAAGCTGTATAAAGGCAACGTCATCCCCTCGGGCAAAAAGAGCCTCTACAGCCTGTACCGCGAAGATTTTGCCACCTTTGGCCAGGACAGCGTCTACGATCAGAGCGACGCGGCCGGGTTCATCACCCTCTTTGGCCTGCCGCTCAAAGTCGCCGCGATGCGCGATATCGCCGCGGGAACCAATATCGAATATGATTCGCCGGATTATTCGGCATTCAAGCGCGACTGATCGCAATTAATGACGATTAAAAATGTGTACTTTGCGGATCGCATCGCTCAAGTACACATTCAGGAGGAAAGCATGTCGAAATTGTGGGGAGGGCGTTTTTCCGGCGGTTTAGACCCGATTGCCTGGGAATATAACGCCTCACTATCTTTTGACTGGCGTATGGCAGAATTCGACGTGCGCGGCTCGATTGCCTGGGCAAAAGCTTTGATGAAAGCCGGGGTGATCACCCTGGACGAACAACATCAAATCGTCAAGGCGCTCACCGATATCCTCGGCGAAATCCGCACGGCAAAATTCGTGCACGAGCCCAGCGACGAAGACGTGCACACCGCCATCGAGCGGCGGCTGACCGACCTGGCCGGCCCGGCCGGCGGCAAGCTGCACACCGGGCGCAGCCGCAACGACCAGGTAGCCACCGACTTTGCCCTCTGGCTGGTGGATGCTATCGACCGCGTCGACGCTTTCCTCAAGCTGATCCAATCCACACTGGTCAAACGCGCCGAAGAAGACGAGGGCATCCTGCTACCGGGGTACACCCATTTCCAGCAGTCGCAGCCCATCCTGCTCAGCCACTGGTGGCTCTCGCATTTCTGGCCGTTAGCCCGCGATCGCCAGCGTCTGGCCCAGGTGCGCGAGCGCGCCGCCGTTCTGCCGCTGGGTTCCGGCGCCATCGCCGGCACGCCATACCCCATCGACCGCAAGTTCCTCGCCAACCAGCTCAATTTCAAGGCAATCAGCCCCAACAGCATCGACGCCGTCTCCAACCGCGATTCGGCCGCCGAGTATCTCTTCACCGCCACCATGGTCGCCCTGCATCTTTCGCGCCTGGCCGAGATGCTCATCCTGTATACTTCCGCCGAGTTTGGCTTCATCGAGCTGTCCGACGCCTATTCGACCGGCTCCAGCCTGATGCCGCAAAAGAAAAACCCCGACACCCTCGAACTCACCCGCGGTAAAGCCGGCACCATCCTGGGTCGCCTGACCGGTTTGCTCAGCGTACTCAAAGGGCTGCCCTCGGCCTACGACAAAGACCTGCAGGAAGACAAGATCCCGGTGTTCGAAACCACCGACACCCTCTGCCTGATGCTGCCCGTGGTTGCCGGGGTGATCAAAACCCTGGACGTACATCCCGACCGCATGGAAGCCGCGTTAAACCCGGCCATCCTGGCCACCGATCTGGCCGACTACCTGGTGATGAAAGGCATCCCCTTCCGCGAAGCACACAACATCGTCGGCAAAGTGGTGCGCCGTGCCCAGGAGCTCGAGACCCGCCTGGACAAACTGCCTCTCGAGGAGTTCCAGGCTATTTGCCCCGACTTTGGCAAGGATACGATGGGCGTATTCGATTTCAACGCCTCAGTCGCCCGCCGGGATGTGCCCGGCGGCACCAGCCCGGCGGCGGTGCAGATTCAACTGCAGCAGGCCCGCACTTTCTTGAACAGTCACAAAGTTCGTAGTTCTGTCCCCTCTCCCGAAACACCCGGGGGCGGGGATGGCAGTTAACCTTATTCAAATTTGGAGGTTTAATCATGGCTTCAGCTCGCTGCCCCGAATGTGATGCAATCATCTCCCTCGACAGTGTCGTCCTGGGTGAGATCGTAGTTTGTTCCGACTGTGGTGTGGATCTCGAGGTGACCAATCTCAATCCGCCCGAGCTCGAATTGGCCCCCATGGAAGAAGAAGACTGGGGAGAATAACCCACGCGTAAGCGCCGGTTCGGCGGCTGGCAACAGCAGCCATTGGAGGATGGATGAAGGTCGGCATTTTACTGTCTCGCGTACGGGTTGAGGAAAAATGGCTGCTCGAAGCGCTGGAGAAGCGCGGCGTCGATTACAAACGCATCGACGACCGCGATATTACCTTTGACCTGGATAAATCGGACGCCTGGAACGATCTGGACGTGGTCCTCGAGCGCAGCATTTCCTACGCGCGCGGGTTGTACGCCACCCAGATCCTCAACGGCTGGGGCATCCCCACCATCAATATGGCCTACGTCGCCGCGGCTTGCGGCGACAAGCTGGTCACTTCCTCCATCCTCAGCCGGGCGGGCGTACCCCAACCGCGCACCAAGCTGGCCTTCACCCCCGAAGCCGCCCTGGCGGCAATCGAGGAATTTGGTTACCCGGTGGTGCTCAAACCGGTCGTCGGTTCGTGGGGCAGGCTGCTGTCTAAAATCAACGACCGGGACGCCGCCGAGACGGTGCTGGAGCACAAAGAAACCCTCGGCTCTTACCAGCACTCGATTTACTATATCCAGGAATATATCCATAAGCCCGGCCGCGATATCCGCGCCTTTGTGGTTGGCGACCAGACCGTCTGCGCCATCTACCGCTCCTCATCCCATTGGATCACCAATACTGCGCGTGACGGCCAGGGCAGCAACTGCCCGGTGACCCCCGAACTGCACCAGTTGTGCATTAAGGCCGCCAAAGCCCTCGGCGGGGGTGTGCTGGCGGTGGACGTGCTGGAAGACCCCAACCGCGGCCTGCTGGTCAACGAGGTCAATCACACCATGGAGTTCCACACCCTGGCGCCGGCTACCGGCATCGACATCGCTGGGGTCATCGTGGATTACACGATCCGGGTGGGAGAAGGCCGCATCAAACTGCAGCCGCCCAACCTGATGGCCCGGCAGCCGGCCCCCACCCACCTGTCCGTCTATACCTTCGATCAAAAAGATAAAAGCGGGGTCAGCGCATGAGCACGCCGATTAAAGTATCCATTGTAGGCGCATCCGGTTATGCCGGCGGGGAGCTTCTGCGCCTGCTGCTCGATCACCCGGGGGTGGAGGTGCAGCAAGCCACCTCCGGCAGCCACCTGGGCGAGTATATCTACCAGCAGCATCCCAACCTGCGCAAACGCACCCAGATGAAGTTCAGCTCGCCTGATCTGGTCGATCCGGTCGATCTCCTGTTTTTGGCCATGCCGCACGGCGAGAGCCAGTCGAAGATCGAGCAGTACGCGGCCATCGCCCCTAAGATCGTGGATCTCGCCGCCGATTTCCGCCTGCGCGACCCGGCGCTGTATGCCCGCTACTACGGTGAGGCCCACAAAGCCCCTCAATGGCTGGACAAATTCGTTTACGGCCTGCCTGAGCTGCACCGCGAAGAAATGAAAACGGCCAGCTACGTCAGCGGGGTGGGCTGCAATGCCACCACCGCCAACCTGGCGCTCTACCCGCTGGTCAAGGCGGACCTGCTCGACCTGACCAAAGCGATCATCGTCGATATCAAAGTGGGCTCATCCGAGGCAGGCGCATCGGTCAACCCAGGGTCGCACCACCCGGAGCGCAGCGGGGTCATCCGCACGTTTTCGGCCTACGGCCACCGCCACACCGCCGAGGTGATCCAGGAACTGGGCCTCGCCGACGTGCACCTCAGCATGACCTCCGTCGACCTGGTGCGCGGCGCGCTGGGCGCGGCGCATGCTTTCGTCAAACCTGGCGTGACCGAAAAAGACCTGTGGCGCGCCTATCGCGCCTGGGCCGAAGAAGAGCCCTTCATTCGCCTGGTGAAAGACCGCCGCGGCATCTACCGCGTACCCGAACCCAAAATCCTGGCCGGCAGCAATTATGCCGATGTGGGCTTCGATCTCGACCCCGCATCCGGGCGGGTGGTGGCCATGGCCGCCATAGACAACCTGATGAAGGGCGCGGCGGGTTCCGCCGTCCAATCCATGAACCTGGTCTGCGGTTTCGAAGAAACCCTCGGGCTGGAATTCAGCGGGCTGCACCCCATCTAGCCCAACAGACCCGGGTTGACCTCTGCCGGTCTGACCGGCTGGAGGGATGGCGACCCGCGATGGAAAGAGGAAGGAATGATCGTTGTAAAAATTGGAGGATCACAGGGGGTCAACCTCGACAGTATCTGCGCGGACGCCGCCAGCCTGATCCAGCAGGGGCAAAAAATTATCCTGGTCCACGGCGGCTCGGCCGAGACCAATGAAATCTCGACTCAATTGGGCTTCCCGCCGCGTTTTGTGACCAACGAAACCGGGTTTACCAGCCGCTACACCAACCGCACCACCCTCGAAATCTTTGCTATGGTTACCGCGGGGAAGATCAATACGCTGATCGTCGAGCGATTGCAGCGCGCCGGGGTCAATGCATTTGGTCTCACCGGGCTGGATGGGCAGTTGATGCTCGCCCAGCGCAAAGAAGCCATCCGCATCGTCGAGAACGGGCGCAAGCTGGTACTGCGCGACGACTACACCGGCAAGATCGAGAAGGTCAACGCCGGTCTGCTCGAACTGCTTCTGGGCCACGGCTACACCCCGGTGATCGCTCCCCTGGCCCTCTCGACCAAGGGCGATGCGCTCAATATCGACGCCGACCGCGCCGCCGCGGTGGTTGCCGGGGCCGCCCACGCGGATGAACTGATCATCCTGACCAACGTGCCCGGCCTGATGCGCAATTTCCCCGACGAGAGCAGTCTCATCACCCACCTGCCCAAGAACGGCCTGGAACAGGCCATCTCCTTCGCCGAAGGCCGGATGAAAAAGAAAGTGCTGGGGGCCAGTGAAGCCTTTGAGCTGGGCGTGCCCAAAGTGATTTTTGCCGACGGCCGCAGCGAGCATCCCCTGATGGATGCCATTGCCGGCAAAGGCACGCTTATTTCCTGATCCTGGTCACCTGTAACAACCGATTGGAGCCGCCCGTGGATATCATCGATCTTGAAAGCCAATATACTTCCGGCCTGTACACTAAACGGCCGCTTGCCGTCGTTCGCGGAGAAGGGGCTCACCTGTGGGACGCGAACGGAAATGAATATATCGACTGCGTCGGCGGTCAGGGCGCCGCGAATATCGGGCATGCCAACCCGCAGGTAGCTGCCGCTATTGCCGCGCAAGCCGCCACGCTGATCTCCTGCCCCGAAATGTTTTACAACGACCAGCGCGCCGCCCTGGAAGCACGCCTATGCGAAGCGTCCGGCTATCCACGGGTGTATTTGTGCAACTCCGGTACCGAAGCCGTCGAAGCGGCGATCAAATTTGCCCGCCTGACCACCAGCCGCAGTGGGGTGATCGCCTGCATGCGTGGTTTCCACGGGCGCACCTTCGGCGCACTATCGGCCACCTGGGAGAAAAAATACCGCGAGCCCTTCGAACCGCTGGTGCCCGGTTTCAGCCACATCCCTTACAACAACCTCGAAGCCCTGGAAAATGCCCTGACCGGCGAAACCGCGGCCGTGATCCTGGAGATCGTCCAGGGTGAAGGCGGGGTCAACCCCGGCGCGGCCGAGTTTCTCACCGGCGCTCAGGCGCTCTGCCAGGAGCGGGGAGCCTTGCTCATCGTGGATGAAATCCAGACGGGTTTTGGCCGCACCGGCCGGCTCTTCGCCTTCCAGCATTACGGTCTGCAGCCCGACCTGGTCTGCCTGGCCAAATCCATCGCCGGCGGCCTGCCGATGGGCGCGGTGCTGCTGGGGCCTAAAGTGGGCGAACTGCCCGCCCAGGTGCACGGATCCACCTTCGGCGGCAACCCGCTGGCCTGCGCCGCCGCCCTGGCTACCCTGGATGTGATCGAGAGCAGCCATTTGGCGGAGCGCTCCGCCGAGTTGGGCGCCTGGTTCCTTGGCAAACTGCAGCGCATCGAGTCGCCGCTGATCCGCGACGTGCGCGGGCTGGGTCTGATGGTCGGGATAGAGCTGAAGCAAAAGGTCACCCCCTACCTGCAGGCGCTGATGGGCGAAGGCGTGCTGGCGCTGCCTGCCGGGCTGACCGTGCTGCGCTTCCTGCCCCCGCTGGTCATTGAAAAAAGCGATCTGGCCATTGTGGCCGAAAAAGTAGAAAAAGTGCTCAATCCTTGAGCCGCCCGGCTCGCCAACTGCTTACAGGTGCCACATCATGATCACTGAAATCGAGCTGCTGGAATCTCTGCTAACCCAATACAGCCCCACCGGCAGTGAAGGCCCGGCGGTCGACTTTTTGGTAAGCGCGATGAGCCAACTCGGTTTCAACGCGCACGTGGACCGCACGGGCAACGCCGTGGGGGTACTGGGCGAAGGTCCGCGCGAATTGGTGCTGCTGGGTCACATCGATACGGTGCCGGGTGAAATCCCCGTCCACCGCGACGGCGAGATGCTTTACGGGCGCGGTTCAGTGGACGCCAAAGGCCCGCTGGC
Organism: uncultured Chloroflexia bacterium; assembly: GCA_963752685.1. Lineage (GTDB taxonomy): Bacteria > Chloroflexota > Anaerolineae > Anaerolineales > Anaerolineaceae > Anaerolinea. The sequence continues at coordinate 518,717 of CAVVZR010000006.1, forward strand.
ATGCTTCACCTGCGCCGCCGCCCGGGTTGGCGCGCGCCCCGGCTGGCGGATCGTGGTCATCGGCGCGCTGGCCGAGGAAGGCGATTCGCACGGCGCCCACGGCGTCCTGGATGAATACCGGCCGGAGGCCGCCATCATCGGCGAGCCCAGCGGCTGGGATCACGTCACCCTGGGCTACAAGGGCAGCGCCTGGTTCCGCTACTTTGTCCAGAAACCCATGGCGCATACCGCGGCCAAATCCGACAGCGCCAGTGAAGACGCGGTGGCTTTTTGGAACCGCCTGACAGCTTTTACCACCCAATATAACCAGGATAAAGAACGTTTCTTCCTACAATTGACCCCCTCGCTGCGTGAAATGCACTCGGAGCGCGACGGGTTCAGTGAGAGCGCCCGCCTGCAGATAAATTTCCGCCTGCCGCCGGGCGTGGAGCCGGATTGGCTGCAGGAGCAGCTGCAGGCGCTGGCCGCCGATGGCACCCTGGTGATGTCGGACAGCATCCCGGCCTACCGCGGCGAGAAAAACAATGGCCTGGTGCGCGCCTTCCTGCCGGCGATTCGCGCGGCCGGCGGCTCCCCGGCTTTTACCCTCAAGACCGGCACCGCCGACATCAACATCGTCGCCCCCATCTGGGGCTGCCCGGCCGTGGCCTATGGCCCGGGCAATTCCGCGCTGGATCACACCCCCACCGAACACATCCTCATCCCCGAATACCTGACCAGCATCGAAATCCTCTCCGAAGTGATCATGGCCTTCACCGCCTGAGACGCGCATCTGTGGCGGGCTATTCGCAAACACCGCTGGTAAAAAAGCTGGGGTTGAAACCCGGCATATCCCTCGCGCTGGTCAATTACGACCCGGCCGAGTATCTGCGCCTGCTGCAAGAGCCGCCGGCCGGGTTGCATTTCACCCAACTTGCTCCCGCATCCCTGGATTTCATCCACGCTTTTTGCACCCACCAGGCCGAGTTGCAAGGCGGTCTGCCGTTTTGGAAAGCCGCCCTGCGCCCCGCCGGCACGCTGTGGATTTCCTGGCCCAAGGGTAGCAGCCGGCTCTCCAGCGAGCTCAACGAGAATATCATCCGTGAGGCCGGCCTGGCCATCGGGTTGGTCGATGTGAAAATCTGCGCGGTTGACTCGACCTGGTCGGGGCTCAAATTTGTCTACCGGCTCAAAGACCGCTCACCGGCCACTTCGCCATAAACTCCTCTAAGGTGATCCCAAAGAGGATGTCATCAAAATACTGGCCCGCCGTATAGATCGAACGCCGCCGCTGCCCCTCGCGCACAAAGCCCAGCTTCTCGTGCAGTCGGATCGATGCGCTGTTGAAGGCATACACGCTCACATTGCATTTCTGGTAACCCAATTCATTGAAGAAGTATCGCAGCACCAGGCGGATAGCTTCCGGCGCGTAACCATTGCCCCAAAATTCGCGGCGGATGGCCAGGCCGTAACTGAAAGTGCCGCAGCGCCGGTCGGTATCGTGGCTGTTGATATTTCCCACCCCGATGCCCTCGTTGTTTTCAATCATCCAGGTATAGATGTCGTTCTCGCCGCGCTTTTGGGCCGTTTCTAAAGCGTAGCGCTGCACGTCCACCGAAGATTGGGGGAAAGGAATGTGGTAACACATCCGCGCCGTTTCGGTATCGAGGTTCCAATCCATGAAGATCTTCCAATCATCCGGCTCCACCCCGCGCAGCCGCACCAAATCGCTCTCCCAGACATTCATACTCATACCAAAATTCCTTTCGGCTTAATCATCCTGCCCTTCCCAGATATTCGGGAAGGGCAGGATGACCAAACAAATCTACACGGACAACCCACGCCGGGGAAGGTTCCCCCGGCCGAAGGTAATTGTCTAATAGCTGACCATGCGCGGCAGCGCTTTGGCGTTTTCCACCCAGCCAGACACCTGTTCCTGGGTGGGCAGCTTGCGCACCAGGTTCTTGGCCCCATTGACTTCAGCCAGCTTGGCATACAGGTTTTCGCCTTTGCGCTGGGCCAGCTCCATCACGGTGTCGACCCCGGAGGCTTCCAGCAAGTCCGAATATTCCTGGCCAATGCCTTTGATCCGGTACAAATCGGCGCGGTTGACCCACTTCAAGATCAAATCGCCGGAAATGCCGGTTTTGTCAGCCAGGTCCTTGCGGCCCTTGGGGGTTGCCCCGGTTTCCAACAGCTTTTCAACCGTGGCCACGCCGGCGTCCTTCAATTTGCCTTCATACACGGCGCCAATGCCTTCAATATCCACTATCGCAGTCATCATCCCTCCTGATCGTTGACCCGACTACTTTCCAAACAACCCGCCAACATTCTTGAGCAAATCCGCAGGATTGCTGCCTCCGCTCAAGAAGCCATCAATTTGCCCGGCAATCGGAGCAGGAAGTTTCTCCTTGAGAAACTTCAAAACCATATCAACCGCCATCTGCGCCTGATCGTGCGAGATGCCAGTCTTTTGAGCGACCAATTTCACCAGTTCTTCCATGAAAAATCCTTTCAGCAGAGATTCTGCCGTCAACAATTTTGATCGTATATAGTAATTATACGCTTAAAAACGACGATTTGGCAGCCGGTCGAGCCGCCCTGACGCTGCTCACAGGTGAAGGCGAATCACGTCATAATGCACCGGATCGCAGAAACCGAGCCTCTCGGCGATGCGCCAGGATGGAATATTCTCGTCCAGGCAGTGCCAGTAAGGTTGGAAGCCATTGCCCAGGCAGTGCTCCAGGGCGGCCGCCGCCACCGCGGTTGCCAGCCCTTTCCCTTGCTGGTCGCGGGCGGTAGCCACACCTAATTCACGCTGATCTCGGGCGACGAACACTGTCAGGCACCAGCTGGCGATCGAGTCTTCCATCATCGCGCAGTAGCCAAAACCTTTCTGCACGAAATCTTCGTCGCTGGCCCAGAAAGAGCGCACCCAGCCGGCAACGTCAGCCGCGTTCAAGAGGTCCGCTTTGTTGAGTAATTCCGGGTCGATGCGCCGCATGCCGTACCCTTCCGGCAGGATTTCACGCCAGTTCACCCGCAGCCGGTCGAAGTGGTAAAAACGCATCCCGGTCAATTCCGGTTTGAAGGCAGCCATGCGCTCCATCAGCGGCCCAACCCAACCTTCGTCCGCATAATAAATCGTCAGCGCGGGGATCCAACGCCGGCGCGCATCCGGGACAATTTCATTTTGGATGATCTCGGTCAGGTCATCCGCCAGCCGGCCCGCAACCAGAATCGCATCCTGGCGGTCCCAGATCAGCCCCGCCGTGGGGTCGTTCAAGCGGTCGGCAAATACCCGGGCCGGGGTGTTGCCCTCCAGCACCGAGTCGATCACCAGGTGGTGGTGCAATGGCGAGAAAAGATCACCTAAAATTGGATACTGCGGCGCGGATAAAGCGATCAATATTCCTCCTAAAATACATTATTATTCCGAGAAGAATCACCTGAAAATTTATTATAGACCAGCTTGACAACCAGGCCTGCTGTGACCATAATATTATATATTCCAGAGGAAACGTGCCACACTCAGGGAAGGAGGATTGGTAATGGCCGCTGTTAAGGATCTCTTAGAGGGGAAAGGATATACTGTTTGGACCGCCAACCCGGGCGATACCCTGTTGGAAGCTTTACGGGTGATGGCTGAAAACCACATTGGCGCCCTGCCCATCGTTGAAAATGGCAGTGTCGTCGGCATTTTCTCCGAGCGCGACTTTGCCCGCCATGCGGTAGAAGTCAGCGACTGCCTGAAAATGGACACGCGGGTGAGAGACTTGATGACCCACCCGGTCTATTTTGTCAACCCGGAGCAAACCGTAGATGAATGCATGGCGGTGATGACTGCCAAAAAGTTGCGCCATCTACCGGTGATGGAAGAGGGCAAACTGATCGGTCTGATTTCGATCGGCGATGTGGTCAAGAGTGTGCTCGCCGATAAACAGGAAACCATCGAACTGCTCGAGCATTTTTTGTCGGCCAACATGATTTAGCCAATCAGCAATATCGTCAGAAAATGCCCCCGAACCGGCCGGTTCGGGGGCATTTTCTCTTTCCCGTTGTATAATTCGAGGTCATCTTTTTTCATCGAGGCATCCCGTTGGGCGAAATTGCCGCAGTCATCACCTCTATTTGCTGGACAATCTCATCGATCACTTTTACCTTTGCCGGCCGGAAAGTGGGGGCTTCGGTACTAAACCGCCTGCGCCTGGCCCTGGCGATCGTATGGACCCTGCTGATGCACCTGCTGCTCACCGGGCAGCTCTTGCCCACCCAGGCCGCCCCAGAGCGCTGGCTGTGGCTGGGCCTCTCCGGTATCGTCGGATTGGTGCTCGGCGATCTCTTCCTGTTCCAGGCCTATATCTCGATTGGGCCGCGCCTCTCCACCCTGATCATGTCGCTGGCCCCGGTGATCAGCGCCATCCTGGCCTGGCTTTTCTTTGGCGAGCTTCTGCGCCCATTCCAGATTGTGGGCGTTCTTGTCACCCTGGCGGGCATCGCCATCGTCATCCTGGAGCGGGTGGAAGAAAAGAAAACCCCGGTGGATCGTAAATCCTATATCCTGGGGGTGCTCTCTGGCGTAGGCGGGGCCACGGGACAGGCACTGGGGCTGATCCTGGCCAAGCAGGGCCTCTCAGGTGACTTCCCCTCCATATCCGGGCTGGCCATCCGCATGCTGGTTTCCACGGCTGTCTTATGGGCCATCACTATTTTCAGCGGCAAGGGGCTTCAAACCCTTCAAGGATTCCGCCACCGTTCCACCTTCATCTTCCTGCTCGCCGGGAGCCTGGTCGGGCCCTTTCTGGGCGTCTGGCTGTCGATCATATCCATTCAATTGGCGCCTATCGGCATCGCCTCCACCCTGATGGCGCTCAGCCCGCTTTTTCTCATCCCGGCCGGCTTCTTTGTCTTCCACGAACGGATCACCCTGCGCGCTATCGTTGGCACGCTGGTGTCGCTGTGCGGGATCGTGATCTTGTTCCTGTTATAATCGACCATCATGGAACAAGCCGATCTTACCCAGCAGTTTTCCTCCGCGTTCCCGGTGGTTGTCTTCATCCGCCCAGCCGCCGCCCCCGCAGTGGATTGGCAGGAATTTGACCAGGGCCCTGGCATCATCCATATCCCCGCCGGCCAGCAAGTTATGATACGCATCAAGAACATCGACGATGCGCAGCTGCGCCAGTTGGTGCGCGAACTGGCCGATTTTACCCCGCTGGTTTTTCTCAATCTATCCGAGAACCGTAAAATCACCAACCTCGGCCTGGAATATATCCGCACCCTGGAGCAGGTGAGCATGTTGAACCTGAGCTCTTGCAGCCTGACGGATGCCGGGCTGGTGCACCTGGCGGGGATGAGCAAGCTCGAATACCTGGATCTGTCTTACTGCAACCGGATCAGCGACACCGGGCTCAAGCACCTGCGCGCGCTCTCTCACCTCGAGCATTTGCAGCTCAAAGGCTGCCTGCGGATTACCAAAGCGGGCATTGCCCGTTTCGGCAAACGCGGGTTGACCATCCTGTATTAATCTCAGCCCATGGGAACCCCCAGGCCATGGCTGCGTCTTAGCTGTATACCCCTATGAATGTACCCAATCCCGAGAATTTCCCGCCAGTAGATCCGAACGCCCCTACCCAACCGGTGCGCCGGGCGGACCCGCTGGCGCAGTACCAGCCCATTCGTGTACCCGGCCAGCCCGCGACCCAAAAGGCGCCGCGTAAACCGGTCCGCCGCCGGCCAGCCGGCTGCGGGGGTTGTGTGCTGGTGGTTTTGCTGGCCCTGTTCGGCAGCCTGGCGCTCTATCTGCTGGCGCCGCTCAACACCCGCATTCTACTCCTGGGGGTCGACCTCAACGGAGACCGGGCTCCTGCCGGCAGTTTTGTCGGGCGCACCGATACCATCATCCTGGTGCAGGTCAACCCGCTGCGTCCCGAGGTGCACATGCTCTCCATCCCGCGGGATCTATGGGTGCCCATCCCCGGCGTGGGTGAAAACCGCATCAATACCGCCCATTTCTTTGCCGAAGCCGAACAGCCCGGCAGCGGCCCACAGGCCGTCCTGGACGTCATCCAGGCGAATTTCGGGGTCAAAGCCAATTATTATGCCCGCGTGCGCATCGACAGCTTCCAGGCGGTCATTGACGCCCTGGGCGGCATCGATCTCAACCTCAGCGAACCCACGGGCGGCCTGGATGCCGGCAAGCACCACCTGGATGGCGAGCAAGCCCTGGCTTTCTCCCGCGACCGGTCCGGGACGGATGACTTCTTCCGCATGAATCAGGGGCAGATGGTGGTGATTGCGACCGCACGCCAGGTGCTCAACCCGCTCAGCTGGCCACGGCTGCCCGGAGCGGTCTCCACTTTCCTGGGTGTGGTGGATACCAACCTGCCTGTCTGGCAGTGGCCGCGCCTGGGGCTGGCCCTGATCCGCGCCGGCAGCGGCGGCATCGATCACCGCACCATCAGCCGTGAAATGGTGCTGCCCTTCACCACCGACGGCGGCGCGCAAGTTCTGGGACCCAACTGGGAGTTGATCCGCCCGATGATTGTTGAAATGTTTGGAAAATAACCCGTATTGTAGGAGGAACGATGAAACGACTGAGCCTATTCGTTATTCTTTTGGCCGCATTGATTCTGGCGGCCTGCTCCGCCCCGCCGGTCGAGCCCGCCAAGGAGACCGCCCCCTCCGACAGCGCCTATCCCGCTGCCAACACGCTTGTGGACAACTACCCCGCCCCCGAGACAGCCGTTGACCCCGGGGTGATCAGCGCCTACCCACCTCCTTACGAGGCGGGTAAAACCAGCGGGGTTGCCCCGGTGGATAAGGTCCTGGCCGTGCTCGGGTCGAGTAATTCCGCCGATATGCAGGCCCTGCTGGTTTATGCCAGCGCCGGCTGCACCACCGCCGAAGGTTTGGGCGGCCCGCCCAAATGCCGTGAAAACGAAAGCGAAGGCGCCGTCGTGGAGGGCATCCCGGTGCTGGGTTCAGAGGGCTCGTGGGTGCGCAAAGGCGAGGTGCAGCCCGATTTCCTCCAGGGACCTTTCAACCTGCTGGGGGTTTATGAGGTCAACCCGGATGCCTCAACCGACGCCAACTATCCGGCCGGCAAATATGCCGTGCTGGTCACCCAGGCCGCCCAGCCCAATTTACTCATCATCCTGCGCGTGGATGAGGGCGGGATCGTACGTGTGGATTACCGCATGTACGGGATGAGCGATGGTTTCAGCGACGCCAAACAATTTATTTTGCCGCTGCAACAATGAGCTAAAGAGAAAAAATCGAGCCCTGGTCATTGGATTGGCCAGGGCTCGATATGATTCTTGTCCATCCCAGGGCTTGCCTGCCAGGATCCACAAGAGCAAACCATGCCGCGATTATAACTCGTCAAAAAACTGCCAGCCCTGTAAATCCGGCGGCTGGATGCCAATCTGGGTCATCACCGCCATCACCTGGGCGCGGTGTTCCGTGGCGTGGTTGATCACCTGAGTGAGAATGATGGATTTTGGCACATCCCGCGGAACCCCTTCCCAATCCACGCTGACTGTATCCTCGGGCTGCACCCTGGGCGCCCATTCGATCAGCCCCTGCCCGCTCGTGCGCGCCGAGGCCAGCATCTCTGCCATGCTCATCGGCGGTGGGTCATCGGCATGGCGCCACCGTTGGCCGGTTGATATCCGCGCAAAATAAGATTGTTCGGAATTGACGATGTGTTCCAGGGTGTCGCGGATCGAACCATATGCGCCCGGGATGCGGGCGGCCAGCTGTTCTTCGCTCAATGCTGCACAGCTTTCGAGCAGGCGCAAATTGGCCCACAGGTTGTGGCTGAAGATGGCCGTGAGAGGTTGGTTGATATCGCTCATCGCATGCATCCTTGTTTCAGCTATTTCGCCGAGCCATCGCCCCGGCTGCCGTTGCTGTGCTTTTTAGCCCAGGATTCATCGTCTTCCAGGGTCACCACGCGGAAAGATTCGGCATAGCTCATTTCTTTGCCTTTGGCCCGTTCTGCCGCCCATTGTTTGACCATATCCGCCGGATCCCACTCGCCCATCTGGCTTTTATGCGCGCGCAGGGCATCGATCTTCACCTCAATGGTTTCGTCAATGTTGACAAACTCGGTTGATTTAGCCCAGCTGGTCACGTACACTTTGCGCATTTTATGCGCTTTGAAGCCGTCCACCTGCTCAATATCCTCGAACAGGTTGGGCTGCCCGGCCGCGGGGAAACAGGCATCCACGGCTGCCAGGGAGGCGGCGCGGTGGTCGGGGTGGTTGATGTAACCCTCCCCTGCCCACACCACGGTCGGATCGCCTACCACCACCACTTCGGGACGAAAACGGCGGATTTCCCGCACCAGCTTTTTGCGCAGATCCAGGGTGGCGGTCAGCAAACCATCCGGCTCTCCCAGGAAAACCACCTCGTGTACGCCGGTGATTTCAGCCGCTTTTCGCGCCTCGGCTTCGCGGATTTCAGCGGCGCGTTCGCGGGTCATGCCGGGGTCGGCGATACCCACATCTCCGCTGGTGCAGAGCACGTAACAGATACGCGTTCCCGCACGCGCCCAACGAGCCATTGTGCCGGCGCATGAAAATTCGATGTCGTCCGGATGGGCTACAATCGCCATCGCACTTTCCGGAATATATACATTGGTATTCATCCTGACCTCTTCTCTACAAATATTCCCGCAATTCTAACTCGTATCGGTACAGAATACAAATCTGCGACGTGGCTCTCCCGCTGGAGTTGCGGTTTTCGCCAGCCCGGTATATGATCAAGCCATTCAGGAGGTTCTATGCCGCTTTCAGACCGCCAGGCGCTATTATTCATCCAGGCACTCGACACCGCTTTTGACGTCGACGGGCTGCGCAAGATGCTCCGCCAGGAATTGGGGGTCGAACTGGCCAGCATCACCCAGGCCAAGGATAAACGCCAGATGATCGGCGAACTCCTGACCGACGCCGAAAATGAGGGCTGGACATCCAATCTACTCCAGGCGGCTCGCTCCGCGCTGCCCTACCAACAGGAGCTGCAAACCGCCGCCGACCAGCTTGGGCTGGCGCCGCGCCTGACCGTCGCGATTCGCCCCAACCCGCCCCGCCAGCGGCGCATCAACGCCCCCACCCTGCAGAAAATCATCCGCGGCGCCAACAGCATGCTCGATCTGCCCTCCTGGCGGGAAAAGCTGGGCAGGATCGAATACCAGGTCTGCCGCATCGATCTGCACGGCGATCCGGCCGGCACCGGTTTTCTGGTAGGGCCGGATCTGATCATGACCTGTTACCATGTGGTCGAGAAGCTGATCACCGGCGCAGATAAGCCAGGCAGCGTGCTGGCTCGCTTTGATTACAAGATCACCAAAGACCTCAAAGTAGTGAACCCCGGGCGTACCTTTTCCCTGGCGGAGGATTGGCTGGTTGATTCAAGCTCGTATAACCCTCAGGAAGCCCTAGGGCAGTCCGACGCCCTCATCCAGGCGGATCAAATGGATTATGCCATCCTGCGGCTCAGCCAGTCGCCCGGCAGCCAACCCGTCAGCGGGCAAGCCATCGACGAGCAGCCGCGGGGTTGGATCGAGCTGCCCGACCGCCCGATCGACCTGGTCGAGGATGATCCGCTGTTCATCGTGCAGCACCCCTCCGGCGGCCCGCTGAAATTGGCCCTGGATACCCAGGCGGTGCTGGGATTAAACGCCAATCAGACCCGCGTGCGCTACCGCACCAACACCGAAACAGGCGCCTCCGGCTCGCCGTGCTTTAACAGCGATTGGGAGCTGGTGGCGCTGCATCACAGCGGTATCGTCGATTACAACGAAGGTATCCCCATCAGCTGCATCGTGGCGCTGTTGAAGCAGCACAAAAAATGGCCACCGGCCTGATTTTTTCACCGGTTGGTGCAGGTTTCACTCGCCGCCAAGGTAGTGATACACATCCTCCAAACCGGCCCAATCGTCCCGACCAGGGGCGAAAACGCAGTGGTCTTTGGCACAGTAATACAAAGATACCCACCCGCGCACCATCCCGGCAGCAGCCTGGACATCCGCGGACAGCTTGCCAGGCACATGCAGCCAGGTTAACAGCCTGCGCCGGAAGATCAGGTAGAGGATGATCAGGACGGCCAGGCCCAGATAGGCCATCCACAGGTATTGGATTTGATTGAGGAACGAGGTGGTTAAAAAAGCGAAGAGCGCCAGACCTGCGAGGAACACCAGCAGGTCGGGGTGCATGGATCGCACCGCGAAGGTTTTATCCATGGGAGGTGAAAACAAGGCCAGAATCGCCTGGCGCTGGGCGGGGTCGTCCAGGTCTTGGAAAACCTCGCTGAGCAAGGTGCGATCCGCTTCACTGCGGTTGGCTGTTTCGGTGATGCTGGCAATATAGACCTGGCTGAACTTGTAAATTCGCGAGTTCGAAGCGCACACCGGGCAGTCGGGCAGTCGATTAGCCAATCGAAGCCTCTTGTTTAATGCAAAACCAGGGTAAAAATCAGCAGGCCCAGCGCCATGGGGACCCACCAGATGGAGCGAATCGAAGCATCCAAACTCACGGTGATATTTAAGAAGACCCCACCCACCAGCAGCCCGATCCCCAGGACGACCAGGTAGATATGGGTAAAATAGACCTTGACCAATGGCCGGGTCAATTCGGGATCAATGGGATGCCGGCCGCGGCCTACCGGCTGCATTCCCGATAAGACTCTGCGCCGGTAGGCTTTCGACCCTCTCAGCCAGGCAAATCGCGCGTAAAAAATCAACACCATAGCCACCACCACCACCGTCCCCACATCCAACTTCATTGATCTCCCCCTCAATGCGATAGAGAATTGTTCTTATTCCGTGCTTGCGTTCGAATAATGGTAATATATTGTAATACGGAAAAATAACCCACAATGAGAACTCCGACCGCACCGCTCCGCTTCACCCAAACCCTGCAAACATCCTTTGTCGGGCATTTTGCCGCCGACATCCTCAAAGAGCACCAGGACGCCACAGTGATTGGCACCACCTCACGCGGCATCTTTTTGCTCACCTCACGCCAACGGGTGATCTTTCTCTCCTACGAAACCTACCGCGGTCCGCTGACGATTAACCTCGAGATCCAACCTGACCAGCCCCTGCCGGTTTTCAACGGCCAGGTGACCATCCTGCAGCCGGATGAAATCGCCATGGCGGATCTGGGGGTACACATCCTTCTCGATCAGGCCAGGGTTTGGACCCCACCCCTCCCGCCGATAACAATTCTGCCGCTCGAGCAGATTGATTCCGCCCTGCGCCAGATCACTCGAATGGTGATCGAGTCCAAGCGCGGGGTTGGATTTGTGCCGCTGTTGCCTTTTATCTTCGACCTGCCGGCTCGCCCCACCGTTCCGATCAGCCTGCAGCCCACCATTGTGAATGTTGTCCTGCTGAAACAACAGCTGCTCCACTCTCCGCTCACCGCCAGCCTGCCGCAAATCAAGGATCTGATGGGCCTGGGCCGCGGGCTGACCCCATCGGGCGACGATTTCATCAACGGGCTGCTGCTGGCATTTAACCGCATCCCCCAGCGCCTGCAATATCAGGCCCAACTGGACGAGCTCAACCACGATGTGGTCGAGATGGCCTTTTCCAAGACCACTGCGCTGAGCGCCAATTTGATCGAGGCCGCCTCGCGCGGCTCCGCAGACGAACGCCTGCTCCAGGCGCTCGACGGTTTGCTAACCGGCGCACTCTCTCCCGAGAAAATTGTTCAGGTGCTGGAAACCTACGGCAGTTCATCCGGGATCGACGCCCTGGCCGGGGTTTGCCTGCTATTTCAAGCCTTAGTCAATAATTAAAAGAGTGCTGCGCCTGGGCGCAGCACTCCCTTGCCTGACAGCGAAATTACACCAGAATTTCTTCCGGCGCGCGCATCACTTCATTGGCCTTGATCACTTCATCGGTCACATTGAAGTTCAGGTCGGCGCCAACCATCTGGCGAACGTAATTCTTGATCAACTGGTCCCAATATTTCTTGGTGACGTAGTAGACCTTGGCCCCACCCAGTTCGTGCTGAACATCCGGCCATGGGTAGCTCGGCTGAGCCATGCCCAGACCCCAGCGCATCCAGCCGTTGTAGCTTTCGTAGGTGGCCCACCATTCTTTATTGCCCAGGATCTCGAAGCCGTAATACGCCTTGGCGTAGTACATCGCCGCGCCGATCCGGCCGCCGCGCACCAGGGCCATGGTGTGCAGGCTGATGTTGATATCCTCGTTCATCAAACGGCCGTTGGCGAAACCTGCCCACAAACCGTCGATCAGACCCACCAGGGTGTAGGGATCTTTGAGGCGTTTGCGATACCAGCCAAGCACTTCCGAGTACACCCGCGCGCCCACAATATCATAAAAGTCGTGATCAACATCCAGGAACCGTTTAACATAGGCCAACATCATCGGCACTTCTTCTAATTTCGCTTCGCGAATATAGAGCGTGCGTCCGTCTTTCAAGGTCAGCATCGCACCCGGGAAGGGTTTCAGATTGAGCGCGGGGCCCTGCAGAACGGCCTCCACTTCACGAGCATCGATCTGGAGCACTTCTTGAGATGCTTGGGTCGGCAGATCAAACTTCATATTGGTTCTCCTTTTTGTGAATTGAACGAATTTTAACCGGAACTCGGATATTTTCCAGGTTGCAATTCAGGCCAGGTTGGCCTTGGTCAGCTTATTGAGGCTCTCCACGTGGGCCGGGTTGTAGCTGTCGCCGAAGCGCGTCTTGGGCAGGGTAGCCTTTAGCTTCATCACTTCGTCATAATCTTTGTCATCCAGGAAGGCCACCGCACGCCCGATGCTGGCTTCGCCGTCTACGAAGCGCCAGGGGAAGAAGCCCACCTGCACGCGGCGGTTGAGCAGCAGGTCAATCTCACCGCCAAAGCACTCGGCGTGGATGATCTCTTTGTCGAACATTTCGATGTGCATCAGCTGGTACTTGCTGTCATCGAAGAACTCTTCCAGGCTCTGCCCGAATTTTTTCTTGAAGACCTGCTCAGCCTGCTTGGCCTGGCGCGGCATCCAACTGCGCACGATGGTGTTCATCGGGTGGTCGGCGCTGCCGCAGTCCACCGCGATCCAGCGGATTTTCATCTTCTGGCACCACTCGGCAAATTCGCGGTCGGGCCCGGGGTGCTTGACCATGTAGCGGATTTCATCCGCGGTGGGCATGTCCCAGCCAAAGTGATGATAACCGGTGTGGATCACCAGGATATCGCCCTCTTTGACCTCTACCCGGTCGGTAACCATCTTGCTGGTGTAGACGTCATAATCCCCGCACACATCGCTCAGGTCGACGATGGCGGCGTCGTGCACCAAATAGTCCATGGTCAGGGAGGCAATATCTTTGCCCGGCGTGTAGAAATGAATTTCGCCGTCCAGATGGGTGCCCAGATGGTTTGAGTGGGTCAACAGTTGGCCGTTGGCGCCATTAGGGGCGAGGCGCTTGAAATACTTCACCTGCAGCGGTTCGTAGGTCGGCCAGGGGGGCGTTCCAATGCCTAACGGGATTGTCAGATCAATCAATTTCATCGTGAACCTCCAGTGTTGGGTTGAACAATTGAATAGAACATCGATTTACAACACACCGGCCAAAACGGCCAGAACGACACCTCCGGCCACCACGCTGCCTAACTGCCCGGCTGCGTTGGCGCCCATGGCGTGCATCAAGATAAAGTTTTCAAAATCCTCCTCCCCCACGAAACGCTGCACGATACGTGCAGACATGGGGAAGGCGCTGATTCCGGCTGCGCCGATGCAGGGGTTGAATTTACCCCCGGACAGCACGTAAAACAACTTGCCCATGAGCACGCCGCCCATGGTATCAAGGACAAACGCCAACAGGCCTAAGCCCAGGATTGCCAGGGTTTGAAGCTTGAGGAAGACCTGCCCTTCCATGGTGGAACCAATCACCAGACCGAGGAAGAGCGTCACCAGGTTGGTCAATTCATTCTGGGCGCCCTTGCTCAAGCGCTCAACCACACCCGATTCGCGGATCAAATTACCGAACATCAGGGTGGAGATCAACGGGGAGGCTTTGGGGGCGATCAGCGAGACCAGAACGGTGACCACAATCGGGAAGAGGATGCGCACAGTCCGCGAGACCGGGTGCATCGAATAGGGCATGCGTACCCGCCGTTCCTTCTTGGAGGTCATCAGGCGCATGACCGGCGGTTGGATGATCGGCACCAGCGACATATAACTGTAGGCCGTCACCGTGATCGCCGGGAGCAGCTGCGGCGCCAGTTTGCTCGAGACGTAGATGGCGGTCGGGCCGTCAATCGCGCCGATAATGCCGATAGAGGCCGCTTCTTTGAGCGGGAACCCCACCCATAAGGCCAGCATCAGGGTCGAGAAAATTCCGAATTGTCCCGCCGCGCCTAACAATGCCATTTTAGGATCTTCAAGCAGCGGCCCAAAATCGGTCATGGCGCCGATGCCGATGAAGATGAACAGGGGGAACAACTCGGTGGAGATGCCAAAATCGTACATGACTTTGAGGAACCCGCCTTCGCCGGTGATACCGGTGAGAGGCAGGTTTGCCAGGATGGCGCCGAAACCGATGGGCAGCAGCAGGTTGGGCTCAAATTCAAACTTGACCGCCAGGAAGATCAGCCCCCCTCCCACCACAAGCATGAATATGTTCTGCCAGGCAAGCTCGCGAAAGGCCTGCAGTAAAATGTTGAGATTAGAAAGATCCATTAGCCCGCCTCACGCCGAGAACCTGAAGAGCACATCGCCATAGTTGACCCGCTGGCCCTCTTGCACTTCCACGCTGGCAATCGTCACCTCGCGAGGAGCACGGAGCGCATTCTTCATCTTCATGGCTTCTAATGCGCACAGCGTCTGGCCATAGGCCACCTTGTCGCCGGGTTTGACCGCAATATCGACGATCACCCCAGGCATCGGCGCGACCATGCTGTCGGCATTTCCGGCGGCAGGTGCGGCGCTCTTGACCGGGCGCGGCGCGACGGCCCTGGCGGGTGTAGCCGGTTTGACTTCGACCGGGGCAGGTGCGCCCTGCTCCGATTCCACCGTCACTTCATATTCCTGGCCGTTGACCACTACGATCATCGGAGAAACGTTCAGATCATCAATTTCCACTTCATAAGGCTTGCCGTTTACGATGACTTTAATGCTGTTCTTCATGCCTTCCAACTCCTACCGTTTCTCCACCCGGCCCGTACGCGCTTCCGACCGGCGGCTGACCCACCATTCACTGCGGCCCTTCTCCAAACTTGCTCCCAGGCTGGATTGGCTGTGCGAGTTGAAGAAGTTGAGCGCTGCCGCGATCGCGGCAATCACTTCGCTGTCTTCATCACTCGCCGCCGCTTCAACCATCGAGGCCGGTTGTGCATCTTGAACCTGCTCGTCGTTCTGCTTTTCTTCACTCTCACCAGGGAAGAGGCGCTGCAGCACGATCATGATCAGGATAAACACGCCCAGAGCCAGGAATGTGACCAGAATACCCAGCACACTCACTTCCAGGCCTTGAACCATATTATTCAAAGGACACCTCCGTCGGCCTGGGGGTCATAGTGGCATGCTGCCGTGTTTTTTGGCCGGCAGATTGCTCTGTTTATCGCGTAGGAGTTCCAATGCCGCGATCAGACGCGGACGGGTCTCGCAGGGCAGCAGGACGTCATCCACAAAGCCGTTAGCCGCGGCGCGGTAGGGGTTGGAGAACTTCTCGCGGAATTCAGCCACCAGGCGCGCGCGTTCGGCGGCCGGGTCGGCATGCTCGCTGATCTTCTTGCGGAAGAGGATGTTGACCGCGCCATCCGCGCCCATCACCGCGATCTCCGCGGTCGGCCAGGCAAAGACCATGTCGGCATGGATATGCTTGCTGCTCATCACGATGTAGGCCCCACCGTAGCCTTTGCGCGTCACCACGGTCAATTTCGGCACCGAGGCTTCCGAGTAGGCGTAGACAATTTTGGCGCCGTGGCGGATGATGCCGCTGTGCTCCTGGGCTACTCCCGGCATAAAACCGGGCGAATCCGAGAAGGTGATCAGGGGAATATTGAACGCGTCGGCAAAACGCACGAAACGCGCGATCTTATCGGATGCATCGATATCGATCACCCCAGACATCACCAGGGGCTGCTGGGCGACCACGCCCACCGGCTGCCCGTGCAGGCGGGCAAACCCCACGATGGCATTCTGGGCAAAATGTTCGTGCACTTCCAGGAAGGTGCCCAGGTCGAATATTTTATCGATGGCGGTACGCATGTCGTAGGGCGAGGATGGATCCAGCGGCACCAGCCGGTTTAGATCCGAATCCATGCGCCAGGGGTCATCCTCGGGGGTGATCATCGGCGGGGTTACGGCATTGTTCGAGGGCAGGTAGCTGAGCAGTTTTCGCACCAGCTCAAAGGATTCAGCTTCATTCTCGGTGGCAAAATGGGCTACACCGCTGACGCTGGCGTGCGTCATCGCGCCGCCCAGCGTCTCCACGTCCACCTCTTCCTGGGTGACTGTCTTGATCACCTCCGGACCGGTGATGAACATGTTGCTGATGCCCTTGGTCATGATGACAAAATCGGTCAAGGCCGGAGAATATACCGCGCCACCGGCGCACGGCCCCAGCATCACACTGATTTGGGGGATCACCCCGGAAGCCTGGGTGTTGCGGTAGAACAATTCACCATAAGCTGCCAGGCTAAAAACGCCTTCCTGAATGCGCGCCCCACCGCTGTCGTTCAAACCGATAACCGGCACGCCGGACTGCATGGCCAGGTCCATCATTTTGGCCACTTTATGCCCGGCCACCTCGCCAAACGATCCACCCAGAATGGTGAAATCCTGGGCATATACGCAAACCCGGCGGCCATTAATTTTGCCATAACCGGCCACCAACCCATCGCCCAATGGTTGGGATTTATCCATCCCAAAATCGGTGTGGCGGTGGGTCATGTAGGCATCCACTTCCTGGAAGGAATCTTGATCTAATAGCTGGTGGATGCGCTCGCGAGCGGTCAGTTTGCCTTTGGCGTGTTGGGTATCGATACGATCCTGACCGCCGCCTTCTTCAATTTTCGTACGATTGGCTTTCACCTGGTGGAACAATTGGTTCTTGGACTGGGCATTTGGGCGAATCTCTTCTGCCGCATCCGGTTGGGCACTTGCGCCGGTATCAGTCATGCAGTCTCTCCATGAGATCTAATGGATTTAATCCAATCAGGGGCGTTCAACCTATTCAGTTTACGCCCATTGTCAGACATTTCAAGTTGGAATATTTCCCATCCTTGCCGGTAATTTGTCACTTCTCACAAATAAAAAGATATGCCGGGGTCATCCCCCGGCATACATTTAAGATCAGGCTAATCCGGCTTCCATCAATGCCAGATAAATGCTCTCCGCCGAGAACGGCGGGTTGGTAATTCGCAGCCCGGTGGCGTCATGGATGGCAGCCGCTACCGCCGCAATCGTCGGCACCAGGGGGTGCTCGCCGATGCCGCGCGCGCCGAAGGGGCCATCGTCCTGGGCATGCTCGACGATGAAGGTATCGATCACCTGGGGCACGTCCGCTGCGGTGGCGATGCGGTAATCCACAAAGCTGGGGTTCTTCATTTCACCGCCAACCAGCTGGCAGCCTTCGTACAGGGCGGAACTCAGCCCCTGGATGAAACCGCCTTCCATTTGCTGCCTGACCAACTGAGGGTTGATGGCTTTGCCCACATCAAAGGCGCAGGCCGCATGCAGTACGGTCACTTTGCCGGTCGTCTTATCGATCTCAATTTCCACGCCTTCGGCGCCGGTGGTGTAGTGCACCACGGCGCGGTCGCCCTGGCCGGTTTCGGCGTCTAACCCGGTGACGTAGGTGGGCATGAAGGAACCCGCGCCCACAATCGGGCCGCCGATCCAGCCCTGGTCATTGGGTTTCGGCAAGCCGTAGACCACAATATCCTTGATCGAGACGGATTCCTCGGTCTTATAAGAAACCACATACCCGTCTTTGATATCCAGATCCTTGGTTTCTTCATTCCAGGCTTCCGCGACCATTTCCAGGATTTTCTTCTTGGCATCCAGCGCGGCGTTCCGCACGGCATTGCCCATCGACCAGGTCAGGCGGCTGGCCACAGTTTGCCACTCGTAGGGGCTGTAGCGCGTGTCAATCGGCCCGCTGACCTTAACCGCCTCATAAGACACGCCCAAGGCTTCTGCCGCGATTTGCGCCATGACGGTGAAGGTGCCCTGGCCGATCTCCTGACCGCCCACCGAAACGTTGACGGTCCCATCGGAGTTCATTTTGACCAGCGCGCTCGAACCGGCATTCGGGGGCATGGCGGGCGCTTTCCAGGCCAACGCGATCCCCTTTCCGCGCAGCATATTGGGATCGCAGGGGGCTTCCTTGTGACCCCAATCCAGGGACTGGGCCACCTTCTCGATGCATTCCTTCAACCCGACGTCATGGATGACCATGCCGGTTGCCAGCACATCGCCACCCTGCACGCAGTTCTTCAAATGGAAATCAACCGCATCTATGCCGATTTTCTCGGCGAGCATGTCCATGGCCTGGTCGATACCGGTATGCAGTTCTGCCATGCCAAACCCGCGGTAGGCGCCGCCCACCGGGTGGTTGGTGTACACGCAGATGCTGTCGGTGGTAACATTGGGCATGTCATATGGCCCGGTGCTGGAATATCCGCCCGCGCGGGTGACATTGACCCCGTATTCGGTGTAGGCTCCGCCGTCCCAATACATCACCGATTTCAAGGCCAGCAGGTTGCCATCTTGGTCGCAGCCCACTTTGAGCATGCATCACCAGGCCCTGGCGGACGAAATTGGTATAAAATTCTTCCTCGCGGGTCAGGCGCAGCTTGATCGGTTGGCCTTTGAACTTGACCGCCATCGCCACCGGGATGGCTTCCATGGTCACGCCGGCTTTGCAGCCAAAGCCGCCGCCGATGGTGGGGGCAATCACGCGGAAATCGCTTTCCGGAATGTGGAAGATCTTGGCGAGGATGGCGCGCTGGGCAAACGGCGATTGGGTGGAGGCCCACAAAGTCACCTGGCCGTTGTCTTCCGTTTTGCGACGGCCACATGCGGCTCGATGGGCACATGCTGGACGTGCGGGATGCGGAAGGAATGCTCGACGATCGCCGCGCACTGGCTCCAGGCCGCTTCGACATCGCCCTTGCGGATCTTGAAGTGGTTGGAAATGTTGGTGCCCGCCTGGGGGAAGATAAAATTGGGATGCTCGTAGGAGCCCAGGTCGGGGTGGATCAGGGGGGCGTCCGGGCGAGCGCCGTACTCAGGGTCCAGCACCGGTTGGAGCACTTCATACTCCACATCGATCAAATCCAGGGCAGCCTCGGCGATCTCCTCAGTGGTGGCGATGACCGCGGCCACGGCTTCGCCGACGAAGCGCACTTTATCCCGGGCAAACACGTTGCGGTCTTTCAGATACAGGCCGATCAAAGCGTCGTAGTCGGCGCCGGTCGAAACGCCTTTCACCCCGGGCAGAGTCAGCGCTTTGCTGTAATCAACCTTCTTGATCAGGGCATGCGGGTGAGGGCTGCGCACCACGCGGCAGTGCAGCAGGCCCGGCCCAAACTGCAGGTCATCGGTATACTGTGCGCCGCCGGTAACTTTTTCGAGCACATCGTTTCGCGGAACACTCTTCCCTACCGGATTAGATGTCTTTATTTCTTGAGCGACTACCATTTGTCGTCTCCTTTTCGTAAATCAAAACTCAGCCTGGTCGGGCGCCGGTCAGTCGGCCGGTTGTTGGACCGCCGGGTCCATTTCAGACACTTTTGCCACCGCGGCAACAATCCGGTTGTAACCGGTGCAGCGGCATAAATTGCCTGAGATCGCATCGCGGATCTCAAATTCACTGGGGTGCGGGTTGCGGTTGAGCAGCGCGCGCGCCGAAATGAGAATGCCGGGGGTGCAGAAACCGCACTGCACTCCGCCTTCATCCACGATCATACGCTGCAACTCATCCAGCTCGCCGTCTTTGCCCAGACCCTCGACGGTCACGATCTCGGCGCCATCGCATTCGGCGGCCAGCACCATGCAGCTGTTAACTGCATCGCCGTTTAACATCACCGTGCAGGCCCCGCATTCGCCCGTGGAGCAGCCGTTTTTGGTACCGGTAAGGCCGAGTTTCTCGCGCAGCACCTGCAGCAGGGTCAGGTGCCCCTGAACATCCAACTGCTCAAGCGAACCATTGACTCGAAAAGTAATACGATGAAATGACATGCAAACCTCCAATCCAAAAGCAGGCAGCCTGAGGCTACTTGCGGATTTTCGTCCAAATATCAACCAGCGCGCTGCGCGTCAGGTTGCGCACCATCATCTTGCGGTAGCGGGCGCTGCCGCGAACGTCATCAATCGGAGAGCAGGCATCCATAGCCGCCTGAGCCGCTTCAGCGATGACGCCTTCGTCCAGTTTTTTGCCGGCCAGGATCTCTTCGGCCTTGCTCGCGCGCAGTGGCACGGGCGCCACCGAAGCCAGGGCGATGCGGAAACGGTAGCCGGAGGCAGTCGAGGCATCCGGGTAACCGATGGCTGTCACCCCAGCAATCGCCAGGTCGCCCAGGCGGTTGCGGCCCAGCTTGATATAGCGGGCCACATGTCCGGCGGGGGGCAGCGGCAGGAAAAGCGCGGTGGCGATATCGCCGGGTTTCAAATTGGTTTTGCCCGGGCCTTTGAAAAAGCCGTTCAAAGGCTCATCGCGGTAGCCGTCTGGGCCGTAGACCCGCAGCACACCGTCAAGGAGCATGGCAGCGCCAATGGTGTCGCCGGCCGGGGATGCATTGCAGATATTGCCCACAATGGTTGCCCGCGAGCGCAGCTGGTAGCTTGC
Organism: uncultured Chloroflexia bacterium; assembly: GCA_963752685.1. Lineage (GTDB taxonomy): Bacteria > Chloroflexota > Anaerolineae > Anaerolineales > Anaerolineaceae > Anaerolinea. Next base: position 539,509 of record CAVVZR010000006.1, read on the forward strand.
CACCCAGTGACAGGCTTCCACCAGCAGAGGGTAATTCTTTTGGACATCGGGATGGGTCATGACCTGGTTCATGGGTACGGCCGCCCCAATGGTCAGGCCTTTGGCCGGGTCAAAGGAGAGGCCGTTGGTGCCATCCAGGCCTTTGACATCCACCATATATTTGGTTTTCCATACGCCATCGCGAATGCGTACGATACAGTCGGTGGCGCCCAGGAAGGGGCGCGATTCTCCGGCGTGAGCTGCCAGGAACCGGCTGGCCTCTTCGATCGAGGCTGGTTTTACATAATCAATTTCGGGGAGACCGGGATGAGGATTATGCATAAGTCAGCTTCCTCTCTGAAAAATAGTGTTGCTCATTGGTGACAATCCTATTTGAGCCATAAACTGGCATGATCAAAAAATAACCAATTAAATACAGTCGGAAATCAATTGAGAGATAATCGTCGGGAAAACAGAGCCGGTGGCACCTCCACTGGTAATTACAAGCATGGAACGGGCTGCTGAAGCTGGATGACCTGGGGGTTATCGGGGCACGAGCTGAAACCACCCAGGGCGATGAATAGCAATCGACAAAAAAATCTTAGCATACCTGCTATTGTTTGACAAGTTGCCTTATTCCGAAAAAAGGATACAAATGTAATTGTCTGACAATTATTTGATCCCAAAGGTAAAAACCAGCACACCCACCGAGGTGGCCACCCACCAGTAGGCCTGGTAAGCCTCGAACAGCGGGGTGGCGGTGCGCAGCGAGAGCCCCAAGAGCATCAGGGCTGCCCCGCCCGCCAGCAGGTACCAGCTGCCGATCTGGAAAGTCGGCATATTCCGAGGGTTTGGCAGCGGCGGCTGGTTGCCTTTGCGCTTTGCCTGGGCCTTCAAGCGGGCCAACTCCTCCTCGCGCATTTCGCGCCGCCGGCGCCCACGGATCTGGATCATGCGCAGATAAAAAATGACAACCGAGACCACCACTGCAATCCAGCCAATTTCAAACTTCATTTTTCCTCCAACCACCACGCTTCTGGGCTAATTCGATCTGGGCTTGGCGATCTTGATGACCGCCTGCTTAAATGCATCTTTTTTGGCTCCGGGCCCTCGCCAATGGGTTTATAAATCCCTCGGGGGGTCACGTCGCCCAATTCCGTTCCGCTTTCGAAGGCGCTCTTGGACTTTTTTACCAGCCCCAGCACCCGGGTGGAGGGCAGCCGTACCCAGGCAAAACGCTTCTCGGGGTTGCTGATCAGCCCTAAGAAATACATCTCACCCTCTTCTTTGGGTTTTGGCAGGGTGATGATGGTAATTTTCGTTTTTTCATTCAATGGAAAGGTCTCAAACGCCATACCGGTAAAGGGGATGAGCAAATCGCCGGCCAGGCGTTCGCCGACATGGTTCCACCAGAATTCGAGGAAGGCCAGGCCATCTTTCTCCAGGTACTTGATAAAGTCCTGGGTTTGCGAATGGAACATGATCGGCAGAGCTTCGTAGCAAAAATTATATTGCTGGCTTTTCTTAAGATCCATGCGGAAAACCTCCAGCGCCGAGACGTTGAATATAATTTGAAAAAGTATTGGCCGGCCTGCCCAGCAGCCAGGTCAGCACTTTGGCGTTACCTACAAAACCAAACTGCTCGTAATAGGCGAACATGGCCAGCAGGGTTTGCACGGCATACTCCGCCATGCCTGCGCCGCGCGCCTGGCGCTCCCAATCCGCACGCTGGATCTGTTCGGCGCGCACCTCCCGGCCCAGCGCGGCGGCCAGCAGCCGGGCGGTTTCTACCTGGGTGAGGGCCTGCGGCCCGGCCAGCTCGTAGATGGCATGAGCGTGTTCCTCGCCGGTCAGCACTCGCGCGGCGGCTTCGGCCACATCCTCAAGGTCTACTACGCTGATGCACGTCTCGACCGCGTAAGGCAGGGCATAAACCCCTGTCTCAGTCACCGCCTTCCAGTAGCCCTGGATATTTTGCATGTAGGCGCAGGGCTGCAGGATGGTGAAGGCCAGGCCCGATTTAAAGAGCAGCTCCTCGGCACGCAGTTTATTCCAGTGGTGGCTCATCCCACTGGTCTGCGGATGCAACACGGAATGGTAGACCAGGCGCCGCACGCCGGCCCGCTGTGCCGCCGAAATGACCCCCCGGGCGATCTCCACTTCCTGGGGGTGCATGTTGGGACAGATATGATACACCGTGTCGATCCCGCGCAGCGCCGCGTCGAGGGCGGTGGGCGACAAAAAATCGCCAGGCAGGGCTTCACTCGCGCCTGCCTGCAGGGCCGCCTCGACATCCGTCGGACGATGCACCAGGCCTCGCGCGGCCGCTCCACGCGCACGCAGCTGATTGAGGATAGCCCGACCGGTCTTTCCACATGCACCTGTCACTAAAATCATGCCGCCGCGTCCTCAAGAAACAGGCTCCCGATATCGCCTCGACCCGATGGGCTGATTTGATACCGGGAGCCAATCATGTTTAACCGACCAGTATCTGGATTACTTTTCTACCGCAGCACGTACAGACGGCGGCTTGATGAAAACCAGCACCAGGTTGATCAAGATGCCCAGAACGGCGCCCGTAGCAATCGCGGGGAGGCCCTGGGGGAAGAGACCCTTGAGGAAACCGGCCACGGGCAGGAATCCACCGGGGAAGCCAATGTTGCCGCCGATGCCGACGATCAAGATCACCGCTCCGATGGCTAATTGAGCCGGGTCATACAGGTTGACCTTTTCGGACATCATCAGCGCAATACCTTGCATGCCAATGACGCCAAACAGGTAGATGGACAGGCCACCGGCCACGGCCGTCGGCATCGAATTGACGATGTCGGTCAGCGGGCCAAAGAAGCCGAGGATGATCGCAATGACGCCGGCGGTCAGCAGAACGGGGCCGGAGTAGTTGCGGGTGATCACCATCAGAGAGTTGTTCTCGCCATAGTTCGTGCCGGCGGTCGAACCGAAGATACCATTGATGATGTCATCCAGCCCGTCCAGCATCAGGTTCAAACCGATGTATTCGGAGAGGCCATATTTTGTTTTGCCCTGCTCTTCGGCCAGGTGATCGACATACAGGCTGATCTGATACAGATGAGCGGTGGACTCAGGAATGGTGGCGATGGCCATGACACCCACACCAAAGATCACCGTCAGGGTCAATGGATCATTGAACACCGGGAAGGTGAACTGAGGAACACGGATGATATCGCCCGCGAAGGAGATATTGACCAGGCCGAACGGGATAGCCACAATGTAACCGGTGACCGCGCCCAACAAGATCGGCAGCATGCCGATGAAACCTTTGTCCTGCAGGTAAATGGAGAAGAAGATCGCGGCGAGCATGGTAACCATGGCCACAATCCACCAACTGCCAATGCCGGTCGGCTCATTGAGGAAACCGCTGGCGTTATTCAGGGCAGCCGCACCCAAACCCACACCAATCGTGCAGGCGACGGGGCCAGTGATGCTGGCAGGCAAAACGACATCGATGGCTTTCTTTCCGCCGGCGAGGCGGATGATCAGGCCGATGACCACATTGATGATACCGGTGGCGAGGAAGCCTGCCTGAACGACGGATAAAATGTGCGGATCAGCAGGAACACCAAATGTCGGCTTGGTGATCGCTGTCACGGCTGCGATGTAGCTGAAGCTGGATCCATAATACAGAGGGATATATTTTCCCATCGCCATTTTCGAACCGAGCAGGGCGATGATTGTACCCAACCCGGTGACAGTCAAAACCGTCGGGACGGGGAAGCCCATCAGCAGCGCGCACAGGACTGTGGCAGGGAACATGGTTAATACATGCTGGAACCCCAGCAAAACCATTTGTCCAAATGGGGGCTGGTCATTTGGGAGATAACCAAAAACGTTCGATTTTGTAGCCATGAAACAATTTCTCCTTTGGAATGTCTAATCGGGCAAAAAAGGAAAAATAAACTGGATTGTTACCGGGTGCATTCCTCTCTTCTCAACCACCTCCTTTGATTCCACTGTGCTGGCCGAAACTTTATAATGCGCAGACAGTATTCAACCCCAAATCCGGATAGACTAGTAGCTGCACTTGGACAGCAGCAGGCCGATCAGCGCCAATGCCACCCCAACCGGGACGACATACAGCAGCATGCGTACTTCGGCGATTTCTGTCCACTTCTTGGCCACGTCCTTGGCCACACCGGCAGCAAACTCAGTCTCAGTGGGCGGCTTAAACTCTACAGACTCCCCATTTTTGGCCGCCAGGCGGGCCTCGAGCGCTTTATCCAGCGTATCGAAGGCCTGCTTGATCATACTTTTAGCAACGCTGTCGATCATGCGCTGGCCAACACTGGCCAGGGTGCCGCCGATCTGAACATCGCCAGAGTATTTTAATAAGGTCGTGCCATCCGCTTGTTCACTAAAAACGACGTGCCCCACCCCTTTGGCGAAGCCGGGCGCTCCGCGCCCCTCGACGATCAAGGTGCATTTTTCAGGAGCTACTTCATCGGCTATTTCCAACTTCCCGGAGAAAGATCCGGAGACCGGGCCTATGCGAATATTCATTGATCCTTCATAGTGGGTATCATCCACCACATTGAGGGACTGGGTACCAGGCAGGGCAGACGCAAGCACTTCGGGGTCTCGGAACATCCCATAGACTTCCATGCGCGGGCCGTTGAAGACGTGCTCACCTTCGAGATTCATCGATTGAAATCCTCCTACAGATTATTAATATTCTACTCACAATTTTTTAATCCAGGTCTTAACCTGGGGTATCAATTTTTATTACCCAATTTCACCAATTCGTAAAGCCGGCTGGGAGAAAGAGGCGTCTCGGTTATTTGCAGCTTGCATTCACTGAGCGCATTTTCAACCGCCTGGGCAAAGCATGCCGGGGTCGGGATGGCTCCCGCTTCACCCACGCCCTTCATCCCCAGCGGGTTCAAGGGCGATGGCCGCTCGATATGCCCCAGGACGATTTCGTCGGGCATATCCGTGGCTTGCGGCAGCAAATAGTCCATAAAGGACGCGCTGAGCAGTTGGCCGTGCTCGTCGTACTTAAGCTGCTCATAAAATGAGTTGCCGATCCCCATGTGGATGCCACCCAATATCTGGCCTTCAACCAGCATCGGGTTCACCACCACACCACAGTCATGAACAATCGCTAATTTATCAATATGCACATCCATCGTATCAGGATCAATATCCACGATCATCGCCATGGTCCCCGCGCCGGTGGAGCCGTAGGGAGGGCCAAAGTAAGCCACAGCCTCCAGACCGGGTTCCGCCCCCTGTTCAAAGGTGCCGCGAGTGGGGTTGGCCTTCAATGCCATTTCTCCCAGGGAGATCGTGCGGCTGTGATCTCCAATGACGCACACTGCGCCGTCACACAATTCCACCTGGTCCTCAGCCACATCCAGCAAGCGCGCCCCCAGCTTGATCGCCTTTTCGCGGACTTTGACCGCCGCGTTGTGGATGGCCGAGCCCGCTACGCCGGTACCACGGCTGGCAAAAGTGCCCGCTCCCCAGTGGAAATGGTCGGTGTCGCCGGTGATCACGTTCACGTCGCGCACTGAAACCCCCAACTGCTCGGCGGCAATCTGGGCAAATACGGTGAAATGCCCCTGCCCCTGTGTGCTGATCCCGGTAGCCACATTCACTTTGCCGTTCGCCCCCACGGTAATCCGCGCACCCTCGTACGGGCCGACCGCGGTACCTTCGGTAAAGCAGACCACGCCAATCCCTTTGTGCTTGCCCTCCGCCAGGCTGCGCGCCTGGTCCTCTTTGAGGAATTTATCGTAGCCGATCAGCTCCAGAGCTTTTCGCAGTGCTTCGGGATAGTCCCCGCTGTCGAGCACGCCTTCTACAAAGTCCTGCCCGATAATCCCGGTCTCGATCGGATACTGGTCCTTCTGAATCAGGTTGCGCCGGCGAATTTCGACCGGATCCATGCCCAGCTCGCAGGCGGCATAATCCAGCAGGCGCTCCATCACGTACACGCCATAGGGCCGTCCTGCCCCACGCACCGGGGTGACCACCATAGTATTGGTGAATACCATCTTGATCTCGGTGAAGAAATTGGGCACGTTATAGTTGCTGACTGTGTGCGTCTGGGTATTGAGCGGGACGGTCATCCCGTAAGGATCATAGGCGCCGGTGTTGTGATAGAACATATCTTTGATGCCCAGCACGATGCCCTCTTTGGTCAGGGCAATTTCGGCATAGTGCACCTGGTCGCGCTCCGAAGTCGTCGCCAGGAAATTCTCGCGGCGGTCTTCGAACCATTTGATCGGGCGGTTCAGCCACATCGAGATGATCGGCAGGAGCACGTCGTCGGCCTGGGAGGTCATAATTTTGGGGCCGAAGCCACCGCCGATATAGGGGGTGATCACCCGCACCTGGCTCTCGAACAGCCCCAACCGCCCGGCGATGCTGTTGCGCAGCGGGATGGGGGCCTGGGTGGTCGCCCAAATCGTCATTTCGCGCGAGCGCTCGTTCCAATCGCAGATGATGCCGCGATTTTCCATCGCAGCGCCGGCGCCGCGGTCCACCAGGATCTTGCGTTTGATCACCAGGTCCGCTTTGGCCGCCGCATCGGTGTAACTGCCGCGTTCCTGGGTAACGTGGGCTGCCAGGTTGCTCTCCAGGTCATCGTGCACCAGCGGCGCGCCCGGCTCGAGGGCTTTCTCCAGGTCAACCACGGCATCCAGGGAGTCCATCTCGACCACAATATCGTCGAAGGCATCCTCGGCAATATAGCGGCTTTCGGCGATCACCACCGCCAGCGGCTCGCCCGAGAAGCGCACCTTATCCTTGGCCATCGGGATCAGCGTGCGGGCGTGGAACAGCGAGCCTTTGATCGCAGTGGGCGGGGGAACCTGCAGCGGGCCAGGTTTCCAAAAATCGCCAAAATCCTCGGCGGTATAGACCGCCACCACCCCCGGACGCTTGAGCGCCTGGGAAACGTCGATGGATTTCACCCGCGCGTGGGCATAATCGGAGCGCAAAAAGGCCGCGTGCAGCATACCTGGCAGTTCGATATCATCGATAAATTCGGCCTTGCCAGTCAACAGGTAGGGGTCTTCATTACGCGTAATGCTTTGTCCAAACACTCTGCCTGGCATGATTTACCTCCCTGCTTCTTCCTGGCCGGCGGCCATTTTCTTGGCGGCGAGTTTGACCGCGCCAAGCATGTTCTGATAGCCGGTACAGCGGCACATGTTGCCGTCGATGGCTTCGCGAATTTCTTCTTCGCTGGGGTCCGGATTTTCCTCGAGGAAAGGCACCAGGCTCATCAAGAAACCGGGGGTGCAGAAACCACACTGCAAAGCATGTTTTTCGCTGAAGGCTTCCTGCAGGGGATGCATGTGTTCGGGCGTGCCCAACAATTCAACCGTACGCACGTCATGCCCGTTGGCCTGAACCGCAAAAATCAAGCAGGAGCGCATCGAGACGCCGTCGAAAATCACGGTGCAGGCGCCGCAAATACCGTGTTCACAGCCCACATGCGTGCCCGACAACCCGAGATCGTGGCGCAAGAAATCGCTCAAGAGCAGCCGGGGTTCCACTGCGCGCTCATATTCCATGCCGTTGACAGTTATTTTGATGTTATGCAGGGTACTCACCTCAAACTCCTTCCACCGCAGCCCGTTCGAAGGCTTCGCTCAACCCACGCACCGTCAGAACCCGCGTCAGGTGGCGGCGGTAATCGGCGGTCGCGTGCACGTCTGAGCCGGGGTCAATTTCAGCATTGACCACCGCCTCAGCGACTTCCTGGAAGGCCTCCTGGCTGGGTTTCTGCCCCACCAGGATTCTGGAAGCTTCTTTCGAAAGGATCGGGGTATCCCCCACGCTGATCAGCACCAGGCGGATCTGCTTGCAGCTGCCATCGGCATTGAGCGTCGCCGCCGCTGCCACCGCCACCTGGGCGTAACCGCCTCGCTGCCTGGAAACTTGTTTGTAGCTGGAACCGGTGTGCGCCGGAAGCGGCCGGAGGAGCACCTCGGTGAGCAATTCTTCCGGCTCGATGACGGTCATAAAGGGCCCAAAGAAGAATTCTTCCGCGGCCACCACGCGCTGCCCGCCCTGCTTCTGGATTTTCAAATCGGCATTCATCAACAGCGAGAGCGCCGGGAGCTGGGCGGCCGGGTCGGCATGCGCAATTGCCCCACCAAACGTGCCGCGGTTGCGGATCTGCGGGTGGGCGATGTAGGTCATTACCTCGGCGATGAGCGGGAAGCGCTCGGCAATCACCGCGTGCTTTTCGACCGCACTGTCGCGGGTCATCGTGCCAACCGCCACGCTGCCATCCGCGTTCGGGCGGATATAGGCGAGGTCGGGGATGTTATTCAGATCGACCAGCGCGCCGGGACGCGCCATGCGAAAATTCATCGCCGGGATCAGGCTTTGCCCGCCGGCCAGAACTTTGCCAGCGTAACCCAGTTCATTGAGGTGGGTCAGCGCCTCATCTACACTGGTCGGGGCAAAATAATCAAAAGGTATTGGCTTCATAGAGAAACTACCTCCACAGTGTATGCCTCAGGACGAAGTCGTGCAGAGAAAGTCCTGCCTTATTCTCGGTAAATCACAAACCTCCAGGCGACAGGCGTGCTGGAGGTTTGTGATATCGGCAATTTACTTGCTCTCCTTGAAAGCTACGAAGCGGCCCCACATAGTTTCGGCCTCCATCGCTTTTTGCAGGTAACAGCCAATATAGTAACGCCCGCTCTTGGCGCGAGCAATATCGCCGCCGAGGTTTTCGGCGTGCACAATTTTCTTGGGGAACAGGTTGAAATGCATATCCTGGTAGAAATCTTTCAGGGGATACATTTCGTCCCAATCCTTACCAAAGTCATTGATCAATTTCTGGTTCGCCTCGGCAAAAGTCTTGGGGTGCCAGATGCGCATGATGGTGTTCATCGGGTGGTCGGCCGAAACCGCGTCCACCCCGATCCACTTCAATTCCATATCGATCGCCCATTTAGAGAAATCCGGCGAGGGACCGGGATGCTTGACCATATAGCGGAATTCATCCGAACTCCGGTGAAATCCACCCGAACTTGCCCCACCCCGTCTTGATCACCAGGATGTCTCCCTTATGGATGTCCACCACATCATGGATCATCTTAGGAGTATAAACACTGGAATCACTGACCAGTTCTGAAATGTCGGCAATTACCCCGGGACCCACCCATTCTTCCAGGGGAACCTGGCCGATGGTGCGCCCATTGGGGTAGAAATGTTTTTCGCCATCCATGTGGGTGGCCAGGTGGATGCTGGCATTGCAGATTGATCCGTTGCGGCCCATGCCAAAGAACTGCCCGCCGACGCGCTTGGTGTAAGTGACGCTGAGGGGGATGTAGTTCAACCACTGCGGGGTCTGTACGCTGAACGGCACGGTCATGTCCAAAATATCAGCGGCTTCCATTGCCTGGAAGAAATCGCCTTCGCTCATCCACTCCGGGGCCTGATAAGCAGCCACGCGCGCCCAGGCGGTTTCCACTTCGGTGTAAGGGATCGGCATGATCGTGATCCAGGCGCGCTGGTTGAGCAGCTGGTCGATCTCACCCACAATCGATTCGCTCAGCAGCAGGTGCGCTTTGGGCATGGTCAGGTGGGTCAATTCGTAATATTCGCCCTGCGGGAACATTTCATCCCAGGTCTTGCCATGCTCACGGATCAATTTCTCTTCGGCCAGTTTGAAGTGGTTTTCATGCATGCGCCGGATGGGGGTATTCATGGGGTGTTCCGCGCAGCCGCAGTCAACGCCCACCACTTTGAGTTTCATGTCCAGCGCCCAGCGGAAGAAATCCATCGAGGGGCCGGGATGGCGAATGAGGAAACCAAATTCCATCGATTCAACCCCGCCCTGTGCATCCGGGTTGACCACATCCGGCTGGCCCCAGGCATAGCGGTGATAGCCGGTGTTGACGATGAGGATGTCGCCTTCGTGCACGTCGGCCACCTGCTGGATCATCTCGGGGGTGTAGACGCTGTAATCCGAAACAAGCTTGGAAATATCCGCGACCACACCCGGGCCGGAGACTGCGCGCAGGGGCACATCCGCAATGCGCCGGCCGCCTGAATTGAACGCGGTTTCACCTACCAGGTGCGTGCCGACGGTGTTGCTCCAGTTCAGGATCTGCCCGTTGGCGCCCTGCCCGCCGCCGTAGGCGCCGGTGACGCGCTTAAAGAAATGCACTTCCAAAGCTTTTTCACCCGGCCAGGGCGGGGTAAAAATGCTGCAGTCCTGGGTCAGGTCATACATTTTGGCATCAGCCATCATCTTAATGAACGTATCGCGGTCCATCCCATCCTCCCAATGATTGTTGCAATGTGTGCTGCGAGTTTAATATCCGTATTTATCTGCGAAGGCGATCAGCGCATCTTCGAAGATATTCATCGGCGGAGTCACTACGCCCGCCCCCACCTGGCCAATCCCAGGATCTTTGTGGGCGACACCGGTGTTAACCCGCGGGAGCATATTCTTCTCGATTACCTTGCGGATATCGATGCCGGTAGGCGTGCCGCGGAAATCCAGCGCCGGGATGGTGAAGTATTTATGCTCGGCATAGGTGATCTCGTACATATCCAGGGTAGTATTGATCGCGTCTTTGGGTGTGCCGCTGATAAAGGTCACAATCGCCGGGGCGCCGGCCATGGCAAACCCGCCGATCCCGGCCGTCTCGGTGATCGTGCTGTCACCGATATCGGGGTTGGCGTCCTCCACGGTGAACCCGGGGAAGTACAACGCCTTGACCACCCCCGCAGGCCCGGTGAACCACTGGTCGCCCAGCCCGCTGACACGGATGCCAAAATCGGTGCCATTGCGCGCCATCACGGTCACAATCGTGCTGCCTTCCACGTTGGCCCCGGCATCGGTCATGGTTTTGCAAGCTGCCATCACCGGGTTGAGGATGCTCAAAGCATTTTCACCCAGGAAGCGGATCACTTCAGAAGCGGTGGCCGAGTCTTTGGCCACATTGACGATGTGCGGGGCGAGCAGGTTGGTGAAGAGCAGCGAAGCCGCATCCAGGCGGTTGTGGCCGTCATCCCCCATGTGCAGGGCTTTGCCCAGCAGGGTGCGAATATCCACGCCGTCCATCGCCACCAGGGCCGCGCCCACGGTGGGTCCGAGGACTTCATTCATCCAGGTCAGGCGCGCCAGGACATCCTCGCTGTAGGCGCCCATGCGCAAAACCTTGCCGCGGCCCTCATTGAGGCCGGAGTACGCTTTGTTGCCGTGGGTTTTGTTTTCCACTTCATAGCACAGCATGGAGGGTGAGATCACCCCCGCCATCGGTCCGGTGCTGGCATGATGGTGGCAGGGTTCAAAGACCACCTTGCCAGAGGTCAGCAAGGCTTCGGCTTCTGCCCAGTTTTTGGCTTTGCCTTCAAAGATCAACGCCCCCACCATAGCGCCCTTCATCGGACCGGCCATGCGTTCCCAGGTCACCGGCGGGCCGGCGTGGAGCAGTAAATTTTCGTGCATCCCCGGGATCAGTTCCAGAGCGCTGGCCACCCGGGTGACAACCGGCCGGGCTTCCATCATCCGCTCGACGACATAGGCATTTGCTTTTTCGATATCAACCATGACAAAACCTCCGCGTTTTGCTTATGTGATTAGAAAGAGAAGGTTATTTACTTTTCATCCGTTCGAGGATCGACATCAAGCGCTCATTGCCACCGGCGGGAGGGCGCCAATCGACGTGCACCACCGGGGTATCCTGGGCCGTCAGGTTCTCAGCGAAGGATTCCAGACCGATGTTGATGGCTTCCAGGGGGCGTTTGAGGGTGGCAAGATCCACCGGTTTGCACACCGGCGATTGGATCTCGCCGTGCTCGAGGGCGCGCAGCAGGCGGCCTACATAGCGCACCACGGCTTCGTTGCTGGTGTTTACCCAGGCGCCGGCCGCCTTGAGCTGCCCGACCTGCGAATCCAGGTTTTGCGGATCCTCATCGGTGCCGGTCACGACCGCCACCACTTCCAGATAACGCCCGGCGGCTTGGGCCTGGGCTTTTGCTTTCGCAATCGCGGGGGCCAGTTCACTGGCCGGATCGGGGTGCGAGCCATAACCGATGACTACATCCAGCAGGATCACGGCCACGCTTTCATCCTGGGCCTCTTCCAGCAGGCGGCGGATGCGCAGCTCGTTATCCATCATCGGGTGCAGGCGGCCAACGGTAAATTCGTCCTCGCCCAGGTCCACGATGCTGTGTTCCTGGCTGACAAACGAATTGGGCAGTTTGAATTCTTTGTTGATTGGGGCGTTGGCGTATACCTTAGACAGGTAACCGGACAAGATATGCTGGGCCTCGTAGGCCAGGGTCCCGCCGGAGAATAAACCGCGCAGATATTTCTGCCCGGAGGCAAACCGCTCCAGCCCCAGGTCGGAGGAATCCTCCACCTGCGCGCCTTCTTTGGCCAGTTTCACCGCCAGGGCGGCGGCTTCGTCCAGGCTTCCGGCGAAATACAGGTTATCGATGCGCTGCGAGGTGATCGCCCGCGCGATGAAATTGACCACCACCGGTTTTCCGGCAGTGCGCGCCATCTTGATCACTTCTTCGGCTACCTTGGGTGAAGGCGGTTTGGAGACCAGAACGATCACCTTGGTTTCGTCATCGCGGATAAACAAATCGATGGCCTGCAGGAAGGTCGTCGCGCCAATTTTTTCGGAGAGGTCGCGCCCGCCCGTGCCGATGCCCTGGGTAATCCCACCGCCCAATTGGTGGATGCGCGAGGTGACGTGCTGCAGACCGGTGCCGGCGGCAGCTACCACCCCAATCGGTCCTTTGCGCACTTTATTAGCAAAGCCCAGCCCCATGCCGCTGATGATGGCGGTCCCGCAGTCGGGGCCCATCACCAACAGGCCGGCTTCGGAGGAGCGCTTCTTCAGATCGATTTCTTCTTCGACCGAAACATTGTCGGAGAAGAGGAAAACGTGTTTTCCCTGGCGCAAGGCTTCGCGCGCCACGCCCGCGGCATAACGGCCGGCCACCGAAATCAGCACCCAGCTGGCATCCGGCAGCATTTCGATGGCAGTATCCAGGCTGCGTGGGCGGTATTCCTGTTCGATCCCCGACTTGCGCCGGGTGAGCAGTTCATCCACTTTGCCAATCGCGTCCAGCGCAGCGCCATCATTCTCGGCTCGAACCACAATCACCAGATCATCCGGTTTTGAAGCGATCACTTCATCCGAAAGCAGTTGAATGTGGGCCAAAAGTTCTTTGTTTGATTCTGTACCCATCACCACACCCGCATCCTCAACACCGCTTAATGCGGCCAGGGAGCGCTGGAGCTGCATGAGCACAGCCGAGTCATAATAAACACCTCTGCGGATTTCCGCTTTGATCGTTGCCATCATTCCTCCTGGGAACGGTAAATGGAAGCTTGATTTCCTGTGGTTAGCTGGTTGAAAAGAGAATTAGCGATCATTTGCTCCAATATTGATTGACTTGACATTCGGGCCATAAAGCAAATTTCATCGTATTTTCAGACGAACTGCCCCAAATATAGTCATAAAGCAAGGCGGGCAGTTTTTTTGATTTGATTTTGCGGTAGATAACGATTTATGCGTTGAGAATCGAGAAAATCAGCGCAAAATCAGTATAGCAACATTAAAATAGCGAGTCAAATTACCAATGACCTCAGGTTGTAAGACAAATGACAGCCAGATCCCAACCAAAAAACAGGATTTGTAAGGTGATTAACCGTGCAAATCCTGTTTTTTGGTGTGCAAAGGCAGCCCCGTCCTATGCCAATACCTGATTAAAGCGGGGCTCTATCGTCATACTAGAGGTTGATTTCCGCGGGAACACGGAAGTTCTCATTGGCTTTGCGGACTTCGTCGGTCACGTTGAAGTTCAAACCGGAGCCGATCATCTGAACCGCGAAATCTTTGACGCCCGAGTCCCACTGCGATTTGGTCAGGTAATACACGCGCGCCCCGCCCAGCTCGTGCTGGTATTCGGGCCAGGGTTTGGTAGGCTGAGCCATTTCGATGCCGGCCATGCGCCAACCGTTGTAGCTTTCGAAGGTCGACCACCATTCCTTGCATCCCAGGGTTTCCAGGGCATAGAAGGTCTTGGCATAGTACATCGCCCAACCAACTCGACCGCGGCGGGTGAAGGTCATGGTGTGCAGGCTGATGGCGACATCTTCGGTCATCACGCGCCCGTTGGCCAGGCCCAACCATTCACCGTCGATCAATCCTACCAGGTGGAAGGGATCTTTAAGGCGTTTGCGCGCCCAACCCAAAATTTCGGCATACACGCGCGCGCCGACAATATCGTAGAAGTCTTTCTCAACCTTCATCACCTTTTCCATGTAGCCCAGCATCGCGGGCACATCTTCGAGGCGAGCCTGGCGGATATACAGGATCCGGCCGTCTTTCAGCGTGATCTGTGCTTCGGGCCAGGCCGGCAGCTTCATCGGCGGGGCCTGCAGCAAGGGCTCGATCTCGGAGACGTCAAAGGTCACCTGATTGGTAGAAACTTCAACAGGGGGGGTGAGTTTCATAAACGCTGTCCTCTCTAAAAGAAAAAAAGATGTTTTTTGGGTCAGCCATGCTGACGAAAACAACGAATTTACTGTGAGTTGGCAAATAACAAGAGGTGAAATTGCAATGGTATCAGACGGTGGAATTTGATTGAATTGGGCAGTTGTCTGATAACTAACTAAGAATATAACATAGCCCCCAAGGCGTGTCAACAACTTATCAGACAATTACGCCGAAATCCTACCGTATTGATGACGAACGTCCGGCCGGCATGGATGACATCCAGCTACGGCAAATTCGCGCATCAATACCCCTATGGCTTTCTCAAGAAAGCGAGGCAAATGCCAATTTGGATCCATTCTCCTCCGGAGACGGAGTTCAGAGAGGGAGTTTGAGGGTTTAGACGCCGTGAGACGGCGTCTAAACCCTCACATCTTTATTTCCCCGCCTCGCTTCGGGGAGGGGTCTGGGGGAGGGGCTTGTCTGACAATTTCTTGAGAACGCCATGTCAATACCCCTCCTCTCGAGGACCGGCGCGCCAGGATGTGGTTATAATTTGTCTTGCCATGCATGTAACCGTGGAATTTACCGGCGCGGCACGCGCCCAGGTGGGGCAAAAGACGATCCGGGTGGAATTGGCCGAACAGGCCACCTACCGGGATATCGTCCGTCACATCGCCCGCACCTATCCCGGGCTGATTGGCCTGCTGATCGACGAGGACGGTGAAACCTTTCTCAGCGCCAATATGTTCGTGATCAACGGCGATCTGGCCACCCCGGCGATGGTGCTTTCCGAACACCCGCATCCAGGCGATCACCTCATCCTGATGTCACTGATTACCGGCGGACAGCCGGCGCACGCCCCTTTTAAATCAAAAACCGCCGGTTGAGCGGTCCTTTGATTGTGGTTGGGGTGGGGGGCCGGTCAGCCGCCGATCAGCCGTTTGGCGATCTGCTGCCAGGAACTGGTCACCGCCGGGGGAGCGCTGCGGCTGTCTTCTGCCTTGCTCACCTGGCCGGCAAAATAACGGATCGTCTCGCAAACGGGCTCGTTGGGTTTCTCATACATCAGCGGCTGGCCGATATTGATCGCGTCCACGAACAAATCGGGGGTATACGGCAGCACCAATTCGAGAGTCTTATGCAGCGCAGACTCAATCTTTTTGCGCGGCAGCCAGCGGCCTTCGAAGGTGTGGTTGAGCACAAATTTAATCTTTTCATCCGCATAGCCCAGCCGGTTGTAGGTATCCAGCGCGGCCACCGCAGCGCGCACCGAGGCCAGCTCGGGGGCCAGCATCACCACAATCACATCCGCCTCATCCAGCGCCTGGAGGGTCACCCCGCTGTAATCATGGGGCAGGTCCACCACGATATACTCAAACTTATTGCGCAGCAAAGCAAATGCCCGGGTGAACAGCTCCGGGGTGAGCAGCTCCGCTTCGGTTGGGTAGGTCGGCGCGGCGATAAAATTCACCCCGCTGTCATGGCGGCCAATGATTGACTCCAGGGCGATGCCGTCCAGGTCCTCGGGTTTGAACTGGGTGATGTCGGCCCAGGTGCGTTTGAGCGAGGCGTCCAGCATCAGCGCCACCTGCCCGGCGGTAAGCACCAGGTCGAGGGTCAGGGTGTTGGCCGACCACAACCGCTGCAACGCGATGGATAAATTCACCGCCATGCTCGAACAGCCGGTGCCCCCGCGCAGGCTGTGAATGGCAATCACCTGGTTTTCAATCTTGGTTGGCGCGGGCAGGGCTTTCTGCCCGGCGTGAGCGCTTTCAATCCGCCGCAGCAGCACCGACAGGCGCGCCACCAGCTCCGCCGGCTCAAATGGCTTGGCCATATGGTCATCCGCGCCGGCCTCAAAGGCCTCCAACTTGTTGCTCAAATCCACCTGGGCTGTCAATATGAGGATCGGGGTGGTGGTAAAACGCGGGTCGCGGCGCAGACGGCGGGTAACCTCATACCCGCCCATATAGGGCATCATCACATCGCTGATAATGATATCCGGCGGGTTCGCATACGCCGCCTCCAGACCTTGCTGGCCGTCATCCGCGTAGGTTACCTCCAGGTCCAGGGGCTGGATCGCCCGCTGGATCATCCTTTGATATAGTTTCTCGTCTTCGATCACCAACAGTCGTGTCATCCTCGCTCCATCTTAATTTACTTCTTGCTTGTGCCTGGCCAGGAACCCATTCAATCCCGGGATCTCCGCCTCGATCAGCGCGATCCGCCCTTCGATCTCGGAGAGATCGTTGTTTTTCGCACGCATTTCCAGGTCAAACGCACAATCCACCACCTGCTTTGCGCTGAAAGCCGCGGCCGCGCCTTTCAGGCTGTGCGCCAGGCGCATCAAGGTGTCTTTATCTTGCACGCGGACCGCCTCGCGCATCTGCCTGCAGCCCGATTCCACCTGGTGCACGAATTCTTCCAACAGTTCCAGCAAGAAATCCATATCCCCGCTGAAGCGGGGCAGGGCGGTTTCCAGATCGATGGGGGAAGTGGGATCATGCAGGGGCGAGTGGACCGCCTCCGGCTGATCGCTCAGCTCGATATCCGCCTCGTCGTGTACCCACTTTTCCAGCGCAGCCATCAACTCTTGCTTTTGCAAGGGCTTCGAGATGTAATCGTCCATGCCGGCCGCCAGGCAGCGCTCGCGGTCTCCCTGCATGGCGTGGGCGGTCAGGGCGATGATCGGCACATGCTGCCCGTGCGGCTCGAGCTCGCGGATGCGGCTGGCGGCCGACAGTCCATCCAGCTCGGGCATCTGCACGTCCATCAGCACCAGATTATAGCGCTGGTTGAGCACCGCCTCCACCGCCCGCGCACCGTTGTCCACCACGTCCACCGGGAAGCCGGCTTTGGTCAGCAAGATGACGGCCAATTTCTGGTTGACGGCATTATCTTCCGCCAGCAAGATGCGCATATTTTTGCGCCGGTTCTCTTGAATGGTGTGGCGGGTGACCAGTTGTGGAGCGATATCCTGCTTGGACTGGGGCTTGCGGCGCAGCACCGCCACCAGAACATCATACAGCTGTAACTGCTTGACCGGTTTGACCAGGTACCCGCTGCAGCCGATCGATTCCAGGCGGGCAGCGTCGCCGCGCATGCCCATGGAGGTCAGGATGACGACTTCCACATCGCGGATGCGTGGGTCGGCCTTGATCGCGCGCAAGGTCTGCTCCCCATCCATGCCGGGCATTTGCATATCCAGCACCACCAATTTAAACGGGTCGCCCATCTGCACCGCGCCGCGCAGAACCGTCAGCGCATCCTGGCCGCGCTCCACGGTTTCGGCCCGGCAGCCAAATCCCTCCAGAATTTTGAGGATGATTAAGCGGTTGGTGCTGTTATCGTCCACACCCAGGACGCGCAAATCGTGCAGATCGACGACTTCTATGGCATCCGCTTCCAAGATGGGCGCCATCTTCTCAAAAGACGCGGTAAACCAGAAAGTGCTGCCCTTGCCCACTTCGCTTTCCACGCCGATCGCGCCGTTCATCATCGTCACCAGCTGCTTGGAGATCGAAAGTCCCAACCCCGAACCACCGTATTGGCGCGTGGTGGAACTGTCTACCTGGATAAACCGGTCAAAAACGGCTTCCATCCGGTCTTTGGGGATGCCGATCCCCGAATCATTGACCGTGAAGAGCAGCCGGGCGTGGTCCTCGTATTCCTCTTCCACCATCACGCGGATGACCACTTCTCCCTGGGCGGTAAACTTGATCGCATTTCCCACCAGGTTGACCAGCACCTGGCGCAGCCTGCCCGGGTCGCCGCGCAGCCGCGAGGGCACATTGTGATAGATCATGCAGGCCAGCTCCAATTTCTTGGACTCGGCCTTCTGCGCCATGATCGAAGCCACCCCTTCCACGGTGGTGCGCAGGTCGAAATCGATCTTTTCCAGGGTCAGGTGACCCGACTCAATTTTGGAGAAATCCAGAATATCATTGATTAAACTGAGCAAAGCATCCGCGCTCTGCCGGGCGGTCTCCAGGTAATCCACCTGTTCGGGGTTCATCTCGGTGCCCTGGAGGAGTTCGATCATCCCGATGACCCCGTTCATGGGGGTGCGGATTTCGTGGCTCATGTTCGCCAAGAAATTCACTCTTGGCCTGGTCGGCAAATTCGGCCGCCTTGCGGGCGCGCTGCAGATCGGTAATATCGTGGTAAATCCCCAGCGCGCCGACGCGCTGGCCCGAGACGATCACCGGCACGCCGAACAACTCCACATCCACCAGAGCGTTGTTTTTCGTTTTGCGCTGACAAATCGTGTGCACCATACCGCCGGCCACCACCTGCTGCGAGTAGCTCAGGGATTTGTCGTATTCCTCCTGCGGCACCACCAGCTCGTCGATGGATTTTCCCGCCGCCTCGAGGGTAGAATAGCCAAACAGCACCTCGAAAGCCGGGTTGCAAGCCACCACGATCTGCTCCAGATCCAAGGTGACGATCGCCACGGGCAGGTTTTCCACCAGTGCCTCAAAAAATTGCTTCTGGCGGTTGATTTCTTGTTGCGAATGGATTTGCTCGGTGACATCCCGGATGACATAGATCAATCCATCCGAACCGTCTTCCCGGCGCACGTCAAAACTGCCGACCGCATACCAGCCGGCCAACCCGCTGATGGCGATCTGGCTGCCAACCGCCGCATCCATAGTGCGTTCAGAGCCGGGACCAAAAATGAGAGATTGAACCGGCCGGCCGAGCAGTTCCTGGAAGGATAAATGAAAAGCGCGGGTCGCCGCCAGGTTGCAGCGCACCACGTTGCCCTGGTTATCCACCAGCAGAATCAGATCGGTGACCGCGTCGAAAATCGCCTCCCATTCCTTCTTGGCGTGGCTGATCACCGATTCGATCCGCCGGCGCTCGCTTATTTCATCGGCCAGGTCGTCATTGGCTTTGGCGATTTCGGCAGTTCGTTCTTGAATTTCTCGTTCACGCTGCTCTTGCTCGGCGAGCAGGCGGTCGTCCCGCCGCCCGATCATTAACGCCAAAATCCCCAAAAAAACCGGGGCAGTGAGGATGATCCACATCAGCGGGTTGGTGCTCAACCCTAACAAAGTGGAAGCGTTTAATGGAAGATGATCGATGGAAGTAAGCTCAACCCAAACGGCCAGAATTGGAAAAACCAGCCCTGCCAGGATTCCAACCAATGCGTAGCGGATTGCATGCCGGCGATGAGAAGACAACCCCATGAACTGCTCTCCATTTCAATAAACAATTCGCTCTATTACTGTGTAAATAATTATTATAGACTGATTTAGTCGTATTGGAGTTTATGCTTTTGTAAGGTGCAGAATTTCCGGCAATTGGTGCAAAGATCACCTTGACATCTTGCCAGGATCACCGATAATATAAATAGAACATTATTTCTATTATGACGCGCATCTTATTTTTGCCCAACCCCAATACCCTGCTCTGGCTGGAAACCGACCAGCCGGCGCGAGCCGTGCTGGAGGATATTCTGGCTGGCAGGTGGGTGCCGCCGGTTCCGTTCCACAACCTGCCATGCGACCTGCTCAGCGCCACCTGCCAGGATGAGGTGGTCACGGTGACCATTGCCGTACCTACCGCCCCGGCTGTCGCCAGGCTGAGCCCGCGGCAGATCCAGGTGCTGCGCGGCCTGGCTGAAGGGCAAACCACCCGCCAGATTGCCCGCCGTCTCAAGGTGAGCCCGCGTATGGTGCTGTATTACATTGCCGAATTAAAAAGGAAATTCCAGGCGCAAACCCGTGCCGAGGTAATCTCAAAATCGAATGAGGTGGGCAGCATCGATCAAAATCCGCCCCCGCCGGTTTAGGCCCGCCGCCACACCTGGTACAGACCCAGTCGCCCCCCGTGACCGTCGGATTCAAACTCATCCACGATTTCAAAGCCGCAGGCGGCAGCCAGTTGGCTCAATTCATCCCGCTCGAAGAGATGCACATAGCGCAGCCCGCTTTGTTCGGCCTGTCCCGGCAGGGAAAAGCGCCAATCCAGCAAGGTATCCCCGGGTTCTACCAGAGCTTCATCCAGCCCGGCGGCGCTCCAGGGCAGGCGGCGGGCCATCATCTTCGGGCTGTGCTGAAACTGCCACTCGGAATGGACCAGGCACCCGCCCGGCGCCAGCCGCTGCCACACACGCTCGAGCAGGTGAGCGCGCAGCGCCGCGGAAGGGATATGATGAAGAACCGCAAAGGCCAGCGCGCCGCGCAGCGACCCCGGCTGCACGGTCTGCAGCCAGTTATCCGCGCTCAGGTCAGCCGTCTCAAAGCGGATCTGCCCGCAGTCCGCTGCCTGGCCGCGCGCCGACTCGACCGCCTGGCGGGCAGCCGCCAGCAGCTCTGCGCTGAAATCCAGCCCAAGATAAGCGCTGCGCCGGCCGCGAGCCAGCCACTCCACTGCCAGGGCGCCGCCGCCGCAGCCCAGATCCAGCCAGGCGCCCTCATCCGGCAGGCCGGCCAGCACGCGCCGGACCCCATCCTGAAGGCGCCGGCGAGTGAGAGCAAACGCCTCGCCAAACTGGCTGTAAAACTTTCGGTTAAGCCCGGTCAGCCGAGCAATCGTCGCGTCATCCATAGGATTTGATTAAACCATCATGTTGCCCGCCAATCAAGGCAATCCATCCGCCGATCCAGGGTCATGCGTAAAATACGCGATCGACCTTCGCTTTCACCCGTGTGGCGGCGCCGCATTGACAAACCCGACCCATCTGGTATGATTCCGCCCATGGACTGGCACGATCGCAATGATCTTACCCCGCAGCGCGAAGAGGTTGCCCGCCAGGTACTGGATGAAATCCAGCAGGGCCTGGACGTGCAGCGCGCCACGCGCAAGCACCCCCTGCCTACCGGGGGCTACCTGCCCAAGACCCTCTTGATCCAGACCTACCAGGCCCTGGTGGAGAGCGGCGAATGGTCGCCGGATCCCGATTTCCTCAGCCGGCTGCGGATGAAGCCCGGCCGCACCCTCTCGGGGGTCACCACAGTGACCGTGCTGACCAAGCCCTACCCCTGCCCCGGCAAATGCATTTTTTGCCCCACCGACGCGCGCATGCCCAAAAGCTATCTCCCCGACGAACCGGGAGCCATGCGCGGGCTGCAAAACGAATTCGATCCCTACCGCCAGGTGGCTTCGCGCATCGAAGCCCTGCAGGTCACCGGTCACCCCACCGATAAAATCGAGCTGCTGATCCTCGGCGGGACCTTCACCGCCTACCGCCGCGATTACCAGGAGTGGTTTGTTCAACGCTGTTTCGACGCCTTGAACGAGTGCGTCCTGCCAGACCTGGCCGCCGCCCAGGTCTTTAATGAAACCGCGCCCCACCGCAACGTGGGGCTGGTGATCGAGACTCGCCCAGACGAGATAACCCCGGCCGAGATGGCCTGGCTGCGCCGCCTGGGGGTGACCAAAATCCAGATGGGAGCCCAGTCGTTGGACGACCGCATCCTGGCCCTCAACCAACGCGGCCATACCGCCGCCGAAACCCTGGCAGCCTGCGCCTTGCTGCGCGCGGGTGGGTTCAAAATTGTGCTGCATTGGATGCCCAACCTGCTCGGAGCGACCCTCGACTCGGATCGCGAGGATTTTGCCCGGCTATGGGCTGACGGCTACGCCCCGGATGAATTGAAAATTTACCCCTGCCAGCTGCTGGCCAATGCCGACCTGTACGCCTACTGGCAGCGGGGCGAGTTCCACCCCTACACCACCGAGGAGCTGACCGGCCTGATCGCGGATATCAAACCTACCATCCCGGTTTACTGCCGGGTTAACCGGGTGATCCGCGACATCCCCTCCACCCACGTGGTCGAGGGCAACCGGCGCACCAGCCTGCGTGAGGATGTGCTCACCGAGTTAGCCCGCCGCGGCCAGCGCTGCCGCTGCATCCGCTGCCGTGAAGTGCGCGGCCACAAGGTTGAGGTGGAAAGGCTCACCCTGGTGGATACGGTCTATGCCAGCGCGCAGGCTAAAGAATATTTCATCCAATTTGTCACCCCCAACGACCAGATCGCCGGTTACCTGCGCCTTTCGCTGCCCCAACCAGGTGCCCCGGAGGTCAGCGCCAACCTGCCCGATCTGCAGGGAGCCGCGCTGGTGCGCGAGGTGCACGTCTACGGGCAATCCCTGCCGGTGGGCGGAGAGCAGGCCGGGGCCGCCCAGCATATCGGCCTGGGTACGCGCCTGCTGGATCATGCCGCCCAGATAGCCCGCACTCACGGCTTCGCGCGCCTGGCGGTGATTTCGGCCGTGGGCACGCGCGGCTACTACCGCTCGCGCGGTTTCGACCGGGGCGATCTGTACCAGGTCCAGGAGCTGGCCGGCTAAAGTGAACTCTGGCGGCCCGGCTCGCGGAATTTACCCATTCACTCAGCCAGGAAACAATTTCGACAGCAATTCGGGGGTGTAGGTTTCCACCGTTTCATATGCCAGCGCATTTTGCTTGCAGATGGCCGCGTATACGTCCACGCTTTTGCGGCGGATGCGCTGCTGGGTCTCCACATCCAGGCCCCACAGGCCAAAACGCTGGGTCCAGCCGCGCTCCCACTCAAAATTATCCACCAGCGACCAGTGGAAATAGCCTTTGATCTGCCAGTTAAAATTCACCGCGCGCCAAACCTGGTGCACATGCTCGATCAGGTAGCGCGGGCGGAGGTGATCATCCGCGTCTTCCACCCCGTTCTCGGTGATGATGATCGGCTGGTGAAAGCGCCGCGCCCATTTGAGCACCTCGAACAGGCCTTCAGGCACGTTGGCGATGAACCCGGTGTCGCTCAACTCGGCGCCTTCGGGAAAACGGCGCTGCATAAAGAAATCTTTTCCCCGCAGCAAGTTGAACTTCACCTCGTCGGTGGTGTAATAATTGACCCCAAAAAAGTCGCTGGAATGCTCCGCCTCGGGGACATGGATGGTTTTGGTGAACAGGCGCAGTTTACCATCCATCACCGCCAGGGGAAATGCCTGGTTGAATACCCGCCCGCTGATCTTGATCGGGATGTTGTCCAACAGTTTGAGCGGGCCGGCGGCATGCATCGGGCGGAAGTGGAAGGCCACCCCCACCCGCGCCTCGCGCTGCACTCGGTGGATGGCATGATAGGCCAGGGCATGCCCACGCAGCAAATTGGCATACACCTGCATCCCCGCCTGGAAATCATGCCTGCCGGGCGGAAACTGGCCTTCCAAATAGGCTGCATAGATGTATACATTCGGCTCATTGAGGGTGATCCACAGCGTGCAGTATTCCTTCAAAGCTTCGGCCGCCTTGCTCACAAATGCGGCAAAAAGCGCCGGGGTATCCTCGGCTTCCCAGCCGCCGCGCTCCGCCAGCCAAACCGGCAGGGTGAAGTGGAAGAAAGTCACCATGGGGGTGATCCCGCGCTCATACAACCCGCGCAGCATGCTGCGGTAGCGCTCCAGCGCGTCTTCATCCCAGCGGTCGGGGGTGGGTTGGATACGGCTCCATTCGATCGATAAGCGGTGCGCGTTCTGCCCGGTTTCTTTGGCCCGATCAAAATCCTCGCGCCAGCGCCCGCCCCACCAATCACAGGCCAGCCCTGAACGCTGCTCGTGGGCGATGTGCCCGGGTTGGTCTTCCCAGGCCCACCAATCGTTATTGCGGTTGTTGCCCTCCACCTGGTGAGCGGCCGTTGCCGTTCCCCACAGGAAACCCGCCGGGAAATTAAAGGTGGCTTGCGGCATACCCCTCCTTCAGATCAGGGTGTCACTCCCCAAACCCGCACGGTGCCATCCTGAGCGTAGGTCAGCATGAGCCGTCCGTCTTTGGAAAAAACGATTTTATTCACCCGGCCCTGGTGCCCTTGCAGTGAACGGAGCAAATCCTTGGTGCCGGCCCAAAACACGTCCAGCCGCCCGCTGCTCCAGCCCACAACCATAAAGGCTCCATCCGGGGTGAAATTGACCGCGGTGGGCGATTCACCCGGGCGGTAATCCAACACGACCGCATCCTTGCCAGTGTTGATGTCCATCATGCGGGCCACGTCGTTGCCGGCCAGGGCCAGGGAGGTGCTGTCCAGCCAAAAGGCCATGTCCTCCAACCCGCTCCCGCCGGTATTGCGCACCAGCTGGCCGTTCAACAGGCGCACATTGATCCCGCTGCTGGTCAGGGAGGCCAACATGCCGCTGTCCGGCGAAAATTGCAGACGCACCGGCACGAAGGGTTCCTGGATCTTGTTGGCCAGGGTATCCTTCTCCAGATCGTAGATATAAATACGCTGTCCTTCGCCGCCCCATGCCAGCCATTTACTGTCGGGAGAAAACGCCACCGACCAGAGCGGCGGACCGCCTTCACCCAAGGTGGAGAGGAAGCGCCCATTGCTCACCTGATAAAGCCGGGCCAGACCATCTCCGGCGGCGGCCACGATGGTCTGCCCGCCAGGGAAGAAGGCCAGCCCGCGGACCGGTCCGGGCAGCCCAGGGATCACCCGCACCAGGCTGCCATCCGACACGTTGCGCAGTTCGATGCTGCCAAACCCCGCCAGGGCGGCCAGGCGCCCATCCGGAGAAAGTACGAGGTCCTGGAAAGGCCCGAAGTTGCGCTGCGCCGAGGCCAGCCGTATAGCTGTATCCAGCGACCACAAGTCCACCGCGCTGCTGGCGATTTGGCCGGCATCCGGGGAAAAAACCAGCGCATTCGGGCTGCCGGTGCCCTGCAGGCTGCGCCGCGCGGGTCCGCCGCCGCGCGCCCACACCTGCACGTTGTGGTTGGCAAAACCGGCCGCCAGCCACTGGCCATCCCCGGAGAAAGCCAGGCTGAGCAAGGCTTCACTGCTGCCTTCCACCCCACCCGCGATTGCCAGGCGGTAGGCCGCGTCGCCTTTGGGCATGCGGTAGACCTCAATTTCATTGCTGTTTTTATAATTAAACTGCTGGTCGGGGTAACCCACCGCCAGACTGTTGCCGTCTGGCGAGAAGGCTAACGGGCCGGGCAACGCCGGCGAGTAGTTGAGGCTGGTCAGGCTGGCGCCATCGCTGGTGCGGAACAACTGCACCGGGCCATCCCCGTGAGCCGCTACCAGGCTGAAATCGGGCGAGAGCACGGCGGTGGTGATGCGCGCCACCTCGCCGCCAATATTCAATGACTCGAGCGGCTCGCTGCCGTCTACCGGCCAGCGCTCAAACTTCATCCGCTCACCGTCGGCCCCCACCAGCCCGATTTGTTGGCCGTCCGCGGAAAAGCGCAGATCCAGGGCTCGGGCAGCGGCGGTTGTACCAAAGGCAATGATTTGCCGCCCGGAGGGCACATCCCACAAGATCAAACCGTCCCCGGCCGAGGCCAGGATCTGACCGTCTGGCGAGAAGGCCACCAGTCGCGCGTCGGCGGAACTCAGCTTTACCAGTTCTTCAAGCGTGTGCGAATCATACAGGCTGATCCCCAGGCTGGTTGCCAGCGCCAGGATGCGCCCATCCGGCGACCAGGCGACATCGCTGCTGGTGCCGCTGCCCCATCGCGCCAGCTCAACTATCCGCGGCAGGGTCAGTTCGATGATCCCTTCTGCCGGTTGGCTGAACGGCGTGCCGATCTGCGCGGGCGTAGGCGTGGGGGTCGGCGTGGGGGTAAAGGTGGGGGTGGCGGTAGGCGTCCGGGTGGGTGTTGGGCTGGGCGTCCAGGTGGCCGAAGGGCTGGCCGTGGGGCTGGGCAGCGGGGTGGGGGTTGGCCCGCACCCAGCCAGGAGCGCCAATACCAGGGGCAGGACCCACCCGGCGGTCCGCAGCAGCTTGGCGGTCATTTTAGCCCCAATCCCAGGAGCGCAGGTCGGTCACCAGGTTATGCGCGGTTAAATCCAGCTGCAGCGGGGTGACGGATACGTAGCCTTCCGCCAGGGCGCCCCAATCGGTGCCTTCTTCCACCACTCCGCCAGGCGCTTCGCCGCCGATCCAATAATAGGGCCGGCTGCGCGGATCGAGGCGTTTGACCAGTTCATCCCGGTAAATGCGCAGCCCCTGGCGGGTGATGCGGATGCCGCGGATTTCCTCCATGGGGCAGTAGGGCACATTGACGTTAAGCAGCGTGCCGGCTGCCAGACCGTGGGCAATGACCTGGCTCACCACCTGCCGGGCCACCTGCCCGGCGGCGCTGTAATCCAACATGGGGATGGAGGTGGCAGGGAGCTGCAAAGAGACAGCCACCCCCGGCAATCCGGAAATCGCGGCTTCCATGGCCGCGGTCACCGTCCCGGAGTAGGTCACATCGTGGCCAATATTCTCACCTGGATTGACCCCCGAAACCACCAGATCGACGGCGTCCGGCAGGACGCCCAGGAGGGCCAGCGCCACACAATCGGAGGGTGCGCCGTCAGAGGAGAACCCCGGGCTGCCGTCAAACAAAACCGCTTCGCGCACGCGCAGGGGGCGTTCCAGGGTTTTAACATGCCCGGACGCGGTCCAGTTGCGGTCCGGCGCCAGCACGGTGACGCGCCCCAATGGACGCATGGCATTGGCCAGCGCTAATAAACCCGGTGAAAGAATCCCATCATCGTTGGTTACCAGAATATGCATG
This sequence comes from uncultured Chloroflexia bacterium, assembly GCA_963752685.1. Lineage (GTDB taxonomy): Bacteria > Chloroflexota > Anaerolineae > Anaerolineales > Anaerolineaceae > Anaerolinea. The sequence goes on from CAVVZR010000006.1 coordinate 566,452, forward strand.
CTGGAATTATAAATTCTTTAATACATTATTCAAGACGGGTTGCAGTCGAGTTGCCAGGGCGATGCGCTCGTCGGGGGTTTGGAAGGAACCCAGGGCGGCGGCCAGGATGCAGTTGACCAGCGCGGCGGTGGGCATGCCCATCACTTCCAGCGCCACCCGGTATTCGTCGGTGAGGGTGATGCGTGAAATCCCCGGGTCATCGGTATTGATCGTCACGCTCAGGCCGGCCTGGACCATCTGGGGCAAGGGATGCGCCTCGATCGAAGGCACGACCCCGGTCTGGTAATTGCTGGTGACGCACACCTCAAAGATGGTGCCGTGCTCGCGGGCCAAATCGACCACCGAGGGGTTTTCCATCACTCGCACGCCGTGGCCGATGCGTTCCGCGCCCAATTCCTCGATCGCCTCGCGCACATTTTCGGTGCGGCCCCACTCGCCGGCATGGATGGTGATGTGCAATCCGCTCTGGCGCACCTCGCGGAACAACCCGGCAAAGGGTTTGGCGGGGTATTGGCTCTCGTTGCCCGCCAGGTCCACCCCCACAATCCCACGCGCCATACGCGGCAGGGCTGCCTTGATTACCTCTTCGGCCAGCGAAACCGGTTCGTGGCGGTTGACCGAGACAATCAGGCGGGTGATCACGTTGAACTCGCGGCCGGCGTCTTCGGCTGCCTGCAGCACCCAGTCCATCACCTCGCCCAGCGAGAACCCCTGAAAGCGGCTCAACGCTACCGGGGTGAAACGCAGTTCCATGTAACGCACGCCATCCGAGGCGGCATCCATAACCGCCTCGCGGGTAACGCGGGTGATCACGTCTGGGGAGCGGTAGAAAGTGCGCAGAGTCTGGAATTTGGACAAAAAGTTGGTGAAGGTGAGCGGGTCGGTGTGCTGCATTTGCACCAGCGAGCCAAAATGGGTGTCAGGCAGGGTCAGCTCATGCTCCCGTGCGATGTCCAGAAGGGTATCCAGGCGCAGGGAGCCCTCCAGGTGGCGGTGAAGTTCAATCTTTGGAATCGAACGATAGAATGTCAACTGCCCGGTGGATATACGTGGATACCAGCTCATACGGCCTCCCCCTGGAAATATTATGTAGGTGAATTACGCTCTTGCATCAATTGAAAAAACACCCCGCCGACAATAATCAACACCACCACCCCCGCGAAGATAATGATCCCGGTGGTCTGTTTATAATTTGCCAGTAGTTCGGCCGGAAGCGGCGTGCGGGTCGGGGTAGTCTCAACTTCTTCGGTCGGGGTGGGGCTGGCATCCTGGGCGTGGAACACGGCCGGCTGGAGCAAGCTCACCCCCTGCGGCTGTCTTTCTGCCGGGCCGGCGCGCTGGACCGGCAGATCCCAGACCAGGTTGAGCACGGCTAACAACACCAGAACAAAGCCAATCCCCCAGAACCGAAGATGGGTTTGAGCCAGAATCTCGCGCAGTTTACTGTTCATCCCATCACCTGGTTTGCGGGTTGGTCAGGCGTTCGGCAGCCTGGGCAGCGGCTTGAGAGGGCTCAGCCTGCAGGCTGATCACCTTGACGGCGGCTTCTTCCAGCACCGGACCCAGCGACGCGATTAGTTCGGTCGAGGGGCGCGCGCGGGCAGATAGGGCAGCTTGCCCCAGGATGGTCTTGATCGTCTGATCCTGCCAGGCGCTCATCGAAGCCGGGCGGGTGGGCAAAACCCCGGCGGCCTCGGTCCATTCCGCCAGGAAAACGGGATCCGAGAGCCATTCCACCAGCCGGGCGCTGATGCTGCGCCGTTCGGGCAGCGGGTCGGTGATCGACCAGATCCAGCCGGTGGCGATGGTCGAGGGTTTATCGCCCAGCACGGGCAGGGGCGCCAGCAAGCTGTCGGGCAGCTTATCGCGCAAGAAAGAAGATGTCCAGGTCAAACAGGCATCTACGTGCCCATCCTGGTAGGCCTGCCAGACCTGGGCATCCGATTCATATTGGGTCGTGCTGGCCGGGAATAGACCGTTGACCGCCGCCTGGCGGTAAAGATCCAGAACGAGGGCCAGCTTTTCGGGCTGGAGGATCGGCCGGCGTTGGGCATCCTCCACCTCACCGCCCACCGAACGATATAAAGCCACCGTGGTCAGGGCCAACGGGCTACCCGCCGGGAAGCCCAGGGGCTGGTGCATCTGCAGCACCTGGCTCCATTGGTTCAGGTCCGCGCTGACTTTGGCAGGCCGGTAGACCATCACCAATCCATCCCCGGCGAAGGGCAGACCAAAGGTGACTCCCTGCACCAGGGCCAGTTCGCGGGCATAATCGTACCAATCCGGGTCATCGATCGCGCTGGATAGGCCGTCCAGCGGGATGAGCAGTCCTTTCAACGCCGCCGATTCCATATCCGGACGGGGTAAGGCGACGACGGCCGGCAGCGCCAGAGGTGCGGCTGCGCTGGCCGCGGAGAGCGATTCGAGCAGCCCGCTCGGTCCGCTGACGGCTTTCAAACGCACATCAACGCGCATCTGGTTGGCGGATTCAAATTTTTCGATACGCTGGCGCAGGATTTGCGCGGCGCGGCTGTCTCCCGCCGGATCAAAATCAGGCGGCAGCCAGATGGTCATCTCGCTGGGCGGCAGCGGGGTAAAGGTGGGGCTGAGCTGCGGAGTAGCCGCGGGGGTGGCAGTTTGGCCGGCTGCCTGCGAGGTAGCCGTGGCCGCAGGGGTGAGAAAGGGCAGGTTGATATTGGCCAGGTTGGAACAACCGCTGATCAACCCCAGTACGAGGACCGCCAGCAGACACAATCCGCGCACACCTGAGCAAGTGGCAGCCCGGCAAGAGATTGCCGCCCGGCTCCCCGCTGCGCGTTCCACGCTCATCCCAAAGAAACCGGTCGGCTGATCAATGCTCCCAGCAGCCGCACCGACTGTAAAACATCCTGGTAATCGACCATTTCCGACGGGCTGTGGATATAACGCGTCGGGATGGACAGGCAGCCGGCCGGAACCCCGGCGCGGGTCAACTGCATCGCACGGGCGTCCGTCGTGCCGCCTTCGAGCACCTCCAACTGGTAGGCAATCCCCTCCTGCTCGGCCGTGCTGCTCATCCAGCGCACCACGCGCGGATCGGCCAGCATGCCGCTGTCGCGCACCTTGATCGCCGGGCCTTTACCCAGACCCACTTCCATCTTTACGCCTTTGGGGGTGTCCCCGGTGCGGGTCACGTCGATGGCCAGGGCCAGATCGGGGTCGACCCCGTAGGCAGCCGTAGTGGCCCCCCGCAGACCCACCTCTTCCTGGGTACTGAACACAAAATACAGTTCATTGGGGCCAGGCTGAAGCTCTTTCAGCGCCTGGATCATCACCGCCACGGCGATGCGATCGTCCATGGCCTTAGATACCAGCCGGCCGTTGAGATCGATAAACGGGCGCTCAAACACCGCCAGATCTCCCACTTTCACCGGGCAGTCCTCCCGGCTGGTGGCGGCCACGTCGATATACAAATGCTCAATGCCGGGCAGGCGGTCATAGCTCTCGAGGCGTTCCATATAAATTAAGCCGTGGGTGCCGTTCAAAAAAGCCACCCGGCCGCCGATGCAAGTCGCTGCGCCTACCCCGCCGATGGTAGTAAAGCGCACAAAACCGTGCTCGTCAATGTGGGTGGCGATCACGCCGATTTCATCCATATGTCCCGAAAGCATGATGCGCAGCCCATCCGGACCTTTCATTCCCACCCGCGCAATCAGGTTGCCCAGGGCATCCACCCGCGTCTCATCGGCCAGCCCGGCGATTTCGGCCTGGATCAGCGCGCGCACGTTGCCTTCATAACCTGACGGACCGACAGCCTCTACCAGTTTCTGGATTAATTCTTTCATTACCATGCTCCAATGATCGTAATTCTCGACCGGCAGCCAGAGGACGGGTTCTGCCGCTTCTCTGGCTGGCTAAAATTTTGATTAACGCGCCTCTTGCAACAGCGAGGGTTCCAACCCGGCGATGGCATGATAAACCAGCGCAAGGCTGTTCTCCCAGTCGGCCAATCGCGCCACCATCAGGGCGGTGTGGGCGTAGCGCCCAGGGATCGAGACCGAGACCGAGGGCACCCCACTGCGCACGCGGTGGATAGCGCCGGCATCTGTACCGCCGCCCCCAGGCTGGCGGAACTGGTAGGGAATGTGCATGGCTTCCGCGGTCTGCGCCAGGTGGCGGATCAGGCGCGGGTCCGACAGGGTACCCGCGTCGGTGATATAAATGGCCGGGCCGGCGCCGAGGCGGGTGTTATACCCGCTGTTTTCGCTTTCATCCCACACCGGCAGGTCAAATGCCGGGGTCGAGTCAATCGCAATCGCCATATCGGGCTGCAAAGCATAGGCCGCCACGGTAGCGCCGCGCAGGCCAATTTCCTCCTGCACCGAGAAAGACGCCACAAGTTCCACATTTTCGGGCGGGTGCTTGAGCAGTTCGATGATCGTGGCCACCCCCAGGCGATTGTCGAGGGCCTTGCCAAACAGAGACGGCCCCACCTGACGGAAGCGGGTGGCAAAGGTGGCGCGGTCGCCTACTTTGACCTTTCCGCCGCCGTTCAGACCCACATCGATGCGCATCGACCCCAGCGAGATCTTGCTTTCCGTCTCGCCGGGTTCAGTCAGATGGATGGGTTTGGCGCCGATCACCCCGGGGACGTTGTTTTTTCCTACCAGCACCATTTTTCCCGGCAGCACGCGTTCGTCAATCCCGCCCACGTTTTCAAACTGGAACAGCCCATCCTTGTCGTCGTCGACGATCATAAAGCCGACTTCATCCATGTGGGCGTCGACCATCACGCGCAGCCGGGGATCGGACCTGGCCTTTTTGACCGCCAGCACATTTCCCAGTGCGTCCACGCGCACTTCGTCGACCACCGTGCGAATTTCATCCAGGACAATCTTGCGCACCTGGCCTTCATCGCCCGATACGGCGCAAGCATTGGATAATTTTTCGAGCAGCGCGATTTGTTCGACGCCAATTTGCGGAGGTGTTGTCATGCGCTCTCCTCATCCCATCGCAGGTTCGCGATGAAATCCGCATCCAGCCCGGCAATAAATTGGGCCAGGAGCCGCCCGGCGCGCTGGATATCCTTCATCGAAATCACTTCCACCGGGGTATGCATATATCGCAGGGGGATGCTCAGTACCATGGTCGGAATCCCCTGGGCCACGATCTGGATGCCCATCGCGTCTGTGCCGGAATAGCGCGGATATACTTCGACTTCATATGGCAGATCCAGGCGCTCGGCAAGGTCCTTGAAGCGCTCAAAAATCACCGGGTGCGTGTTAGGTCCCCAGCCCAAGGCCACGCCTTTACCCAGCGAGCGCCCGCGGAAATCGTGCACGCCGGGGCCTTTGGCGAAGGTCACGTCGATCGCCACCGCGAGATCCGGAAGGATGTCGAACGGCGAGGTGAACCCACCTGCTAACGTCTCTTCTTCCTGGACAGTCGCCACGGCATAGACATCCCAGGTGTGATTGATCTGCTGCAGTTCTTCCATGCAGGCCGTCAGTGCGGCAACCGATGCGCGATTATCCATGGTGTGCCCGGCGACCAGGTCGTCGGGCAAATCCAGCGGCTGGGTGGCAAAGGATATCAGATCGCCCACCCGCACCAGCTGGTGCACTTCGTCCGCGGTCAACCCGGTATCCACCAGCAGATATTGCATGCCTACCGGTTTGCCTTTCAAAGAGGGCGGCAGCAGTTTATCGGGCGGCTGGCCAATCACCCCCGGCAGGTCGCGTTTGCCATGCACCGTCACCGGCTGGGCCGGCAGGATGCGCGGGTCGACCCCGCCGATGCGGGTGAAATAGAGAAATCCATCCGGGGTAATCCGCGTGACCATCATGCCAATCGCATCCATATGGGCTGCCAGCAGGATACGCGGGCGGGGTTCGACCCCGCTGCCGCGTTTGATTCCATGCAGGCTGCCCAAGGGGCTGATCGCCAGGTCGTGAACCAGCGGTTTCCAGGCCTGGGCAATCACGTCCCGTACCGGACCTTCATACGCAGATAAGCCTGGCAAAGAGATCATTTTCTTCAGGAATTCTTTGAGATCTATCATACCTTTGTCCAAATTAAGGAGCAGGAGTTGTGGAGTTTACATCCGGGGGCACAGTCGCCAGCGTTTCGGTCGGAGTCGGCACGGTCGGCGTAGCGGTGGGGGTCACCGGTGTATTGGTGTTGGTGCTGGTCGGCGGAGTGGGGGTGAGAGAAGGGGTCAGGGTCTGGGTAGCCGTGGGCGTCAGGGTGGGAGTGAAAGTGAAGAAGGTGGCCGTCGGGCTGACCGTACCGGTGATTGTGGGGGTGAAGGTGGGCAAGGTAGGGGTAAAGGTGATCGTGTCGGTCGGGGTGGGTTGGGTATAGGTGGGGGTAAATGTAATCGTGGGCGTAGCTGTGCGCGGACGATTTGCCCACTCAGTCACCTGAATGGCCGTCAAGCCAACGCAGTAACATGCTGCAGCGACGATGATCGCTAAGACCAGGATTGTCCTGATACTGTTGCGCTGCTGGTCGTGGATGACTGCCATACCAGGCTGTTCCTCCCAATGTCTTGATAATAACATCCATAGATGGATGTGGCAAGCAAATCCGCTTTGGCTAAAAAACCGTGCAAGAACCAATCCATACCGCCAGAAACGCGGGGTTAGCTCTTGTTCAATTCCTGGCGAACGGTATAATACAGGCTCTCCGCCCGCAAATCAGCCAGCGCATAGCACGGCGCTTTTAAATGGTCGGCCAGGTCCTGGGCCAATCCCTGGTCAAAGGCGGCGTGCTCCATATTGATCACCACGCTGTGGATTTCATCCTCGGCGATGCGTTCCGAGAGCCAGCGGGCTTCTTCGAGGGGTGGAAGATGGCCCATGGAGACATTCCCGGCCCCGTCAGTGAGCACGATTAACAGCGGCAGCACATCTGGGTGGAGCAGCTTTTCGCGGCGCAGGACCGCGTAGGCCAGGTCCAATCCGGCTGAAAGCGGGGTTTTTCCGCCCACCGGGATGTCGCGCAGCGACTGCTCGGCCAGCTGGACCGAATTGGTGGGCGGCAGCACCAGGGTCGCCCGGTCGCGTTGAAAGGTGATCAGGCCCACCCGGTCACGGCGTTGGTAGGCATCGTTCAGCAAGGAAACAATTGCGCCCTTGGTGGCAATCATTCGCTCGGCGACCGCCATCGACCAGGAGGCATCCACCAGGAAAAGCACCAGGTTGGCGGCGCGTTTAACCCGCACTTTGCGCTGGTAATCGGCCGGGCGAACCGCGAAGGCCACTTTGTTGCGGCGGCGCAGTTCTTCACGCTGGTTCTGGAAGGGGGCGGCGGCTCGCAGGGTGGCGTCGAAAGCCAGGTCATCCCGTTTGCGCCCGGCCGGGCGCGCCATGATATAGCGCCCGCGTTTGCGGTCGGTGAAGGTACGCGAACGCCGGCCGGCGTTGCGCCGCATCATTTTATCGAGAGGGGTGTCTAAACGACGCGGGGCAAACGACTCGCCCACCTTGGCCTGTTTGCCGCCATCCCACCACTGCTGGTTGCCCTGGTCGAAAATATCCTGGCGGGCCGGCTCGGTCTGGTTAGCCTGCTGGTCGGTTTCGCCCTGTTCGCCGTCAGTTACGTTTTTTTTTCCTGGCTTTCCTGTTCCGCAGTGGTATTGCTCTCGCGCGGCTCACCCTGGGTGGCCCGGCCCTGGAGCTGTTCCAACCGTTCGGTCAGGTCTTCCATGGTTGAGGACGCCTGTTGGAAATGCGAGTGTTTCAAGCGGTGCGGCAGGGCCAGTTCGGCGGCCAGGGCGATATCGCGGGCGGTGATCGTCGTGCGGCCTTCGAAGGCGGCCTGGGCCCGGGCGGCCTTGAGGATCACCAGGTCGGGGCGGTGCCCGTCGACCTGCAGGGAGGCGGTCAGGGAGGCGATCGAAAGCAGGTCGCGGCTGGTGTAGGTCACTTGCGAAACCAGTTTGCGCGCCGCTTCGATCTGCTGGCTCAATTCATTCTCTTTGGGCTGCCATTCGGTGACAAAATCAGCCGGGTCGCCTTCAAACCCCAGGTTGCGCTCCATGATCATCACCCGCTCGCGCGCGTCGCGGATCCCGTGGATCTCGACGGAAAGGGCAAAGCGGTCGAGCAGCTGCGGGCGCAAATCGCCTTCTTCGGGGTTCATCGTGCCCACCAGGATGAAACGCGAGGGATGGTTGAAGGAAATTCCTTCTCGTTCGACGATATTCATACCCATGGCGGCGGCATCCAGGAGCACGTCCACTACATGGTCGTCGAGCAGGTTGACCTCATCGATATACAATAATCCGCGGTTAGCCGCTGCCAGCACGCCCGGCTCGAAATGCCGTTCGCCGCGCTGGATGGCAGCTTCGATGTCCAGGGTGCCCACCACACGGTCTTCGGTGGCGGATACGGGTAAATTGATAAAGGAAATCTGGCGAGTGGTAACCGGCAGCTTCTCGCCCCGCTCCAGCCGTTCGCAGCATTCGGTGCATAAAATGGCCGGGGAGTCGGGGTCGCAGCCAAACCGGCAGTTGCTGACCACTTTGACACTGGGCAGCAGCGCAGCCAACGCGCGCGCCGCGGTAGATTTGGCGGTTCCGCGCTCTCCACGGATCAACACACCGCCAATACGCGGGTCGACGGCGTTGAGCACCAGCGCGCGGCGCATGCGCTCCTGTCCAACTATGGCTGTGAAGGGATAAATGGAAGGCATATTGTCCTTGTCTGACAATTTCAGTGATTAATTGCTATCAAGTTTACCACGAATCAAATATGGAAATGCAAGACCCCATGTACAATAAGAGTATCGAACCCCGCCGCCCAACCGGGCAGTTATCCCGAGAACAGGCACCACCGAAAAGGGTTGACCCATGAAAGATCGTTTCCTCGCGCTGCTCCCGCCTTTCATGATCATGGCTGTCGCAGTCGCTATTTTCTTCCTCATCGTTCCCCTGCTCAACCTGTCCCCGATCTTCTTTGAGCGCGTGCTGAGCCAGGCAGACCTGCCCACCGACGGCTGGACCCTGTGCGCCGACCTGGGGATTGGCCCGGTGCCGGGCCAGGTGGGCGATCTGCAGCGGGTGCTGATGTGTCACGCCAGCGGCTGGCAGGTGCAGGCCTTCTGCTTTGAGCCCAACAAACCCGTCCCGCCGGTCAACACGCTGTGTTCCATGGTGAGCAGCACCGATTTCTGGTGCGGCGATACCTTCCAGCAGCTGCGCGAATTCCAAATCGTTTCCACCCCGCAGGCCGATACGCCCGCACCCAGCCTGACCCCCACCGCCACCCTGACCCCCACGCTCACTTCAACCCCTGTCGCCCCGACCCTCACCCCCAGCCTCACCCCCGCGCTGCCCACCCCCACCGCGCCATCTCAAAACAGCCCGACCCCCAGCGCCACTGCCCAACCCACCGTGTTCAACCGGCCCTCTCCGGGCGGCACGGGCAACCTGGAGCTGCTGGTTTCCCTGGCGGCCACCACTGCCGGGCTGAGCATCCTTACCCTGGCGGTGGTCTTGCGCGGCAAGATGAGCAGGAAGGTGGGCTGAGGCGGTGATACGGCGCCATCCCCGCCCACGCTGCCTGACACCCGAAGCCGGTATTTACTGGCTGGCAAGCTTTGGCTTGCTGCTCACGGCGGCCGGGCTGATGAGTTTCATCCAGATCGCGCAGGCCGCCGCTGCGTCACCCGTCACCCCGCCTGCCCTTCACCAGGCGACCCGCCCGGCCGTGCAGCTCACCGCCACCCCTTTTCAACCGCTCAGCCCGACGCCCACCGGCACAGCGGCGGCTACCCTACTGCCCACGCCCACCGCCCTGCCGGCCCGCCACTTCGCCGCGGGCCTGGTGGAGGAACCCGCGCGCCGCACCACCCTCGAGATTGATCCCGGCCCGGGCTTCAACCAGGGCAGTCCGATCCAACTCAACTTCATCACCGGCCAGGAGTGCCTCTTTGGCAGCGGAACCGCCTGCGTCAGCCGCCACGAAGACGGCGACCTGCTGCTGCTCACCATCCATTCCGGGTTAGGCGGGCAGGGGGAGAGCTTCCGCCGCGCGGTGGAAGGCACCGGCATCGACACGGCGCTCTTCTCCCTGGCGCGCATCCAGGCCAACCTCGCCGCGCTGCAGGGCGCCCCGGTGCGCCTGAGCATCGACGGGCAGGCCCAGGACAACCTGGAACTGGTGGGTGTCGCCCGGGTTCCGCCGGACCGCCTGCAGGAATATTTCTCGCTGCCCGGCGACGAGGCGATGAAGCTGGCCACACAATACAACCCGCTGGTGCAGGCCGCGCTCGAATCCGGCGAGCAGATGCTGGCTTTTGAGATCTGCGGCTGGAGCGTGCCCGCCGAAGCCTGGGCAGTGGGGGTCAGCCCCACCTCGGCTTCCATCTACCTGGGTTTTATCCGCGATCATTAAGTAACTAACCAAAGGTGATGGCCTGGATTTTCCCGTTTTCCCGCCCATCGAGGGAAGGGAAAAGATGAAATTTTGGTTGTTTTGATGGCACAAAGTGCCATCAAAACAACCAAAACCTCTTAGATTTACTGCCTTCCCGGGGGTAGGGGGTTCTAAACCCGAACTGACGTTATTAACCCCAATGAGCGGCCGGAAAAGCCGCTCATTGGGGTTAATCTTGGGTGATACCCGGTCTAGGCAAACAAATCGTAAAGCGTCTGCACGCGCAGCGCCTTTCTGACCTTTGCCAACGACCATCCCGCCGGGATCGGGCAGGTGACCGCCACTTTTCGCCCGGCCGGGACGTCAAAATAATTGTCGCTGAAGACCACATCCACGCCGTCCAGCTTGAGCTCGACGAAGCGCGCCAGCGACTGCGCGGAAACTTCGACCATTGCCAGCTTGCCTTCTTTGCGCACCTCTACATTCAGGCCGGGATTCACCAGCTCGAGGTGTTTGTTAGGCGCGAAGGGGGTCACACAGCTGGCGATGCGCACACCGTCCTGCAGCAGGTCGGCCACAAAGACCAGTTCGCGGCGGCGGTCATCGCCTGCCGACAACTCGGGGTCGAAATTCAAACCGCAGACTTTAGCCGAGGCTAACGGCTCCAGCGTCACCGGGGCCGAACCGCTTTTCACCACCACCCCATCCAACTCCGTCAACTCCCACTTCACCTGGCCCTTCCAGGCCGAGGTGAGGTCGCTGGTGACGTGCACGTCCATCTGGGCGCCGGTGTCTTCCACCGAGAGCATCACCGGGGCATAGAAACGCTTGGCGGCGTAGTGCAGGGCTTTCCAGCGCCCGTAATAATCTATGCTAGCCCAGGAGGCCACCGGCCAGCAGTCGTTCAACTGCCAGATCAGCGTGCCGCTGACGCGGTGCTTGTTGCGCCGCCAATGTTCCACCCCGTAGCGAATGCCTTCGGCCTGCAGCACCATGCTCAGGTAGCTCAGTGCCGGGAAATCTTTGGGCATGCGGAAGCTGTCGGTCATCTGCCCGATCATCAGCCCGTTTCCGCTGCCGCTGCGCTGGTGGTGCTCCATGATATACGACGTCATGTTCCAATCTTTGGGCTCGGCATAGGTGCGGATGGTCTCGATGGCCGGCAACGATTGGAAGCCAAACTCGCTCATAAAACGCGGGTACTGCGTGCGGTAAGCGGTGAAGGGTTTACGCCCGTGCCACACATCCCAATAGTGCATGTCTCCGCGCTCCGCGCTGTTGGGCGCCTGGAAGGGCACGTTCGAGGAGGCCGAGCTGGGCCAGTAGGGCGTATCGGGGTCGAGTTCCGCTACCCAGGCCGGCAGGGTGTGATAGAAGTATTTTTCGTAGGCGTCCTTTTCCATCATAATCAGCGGATCGGTAGATTTTCCCCAACCCCATTCGCCCCAGCCCTGTTCCATCTCGTTATTGCCGCACCATAAAGCCAGGCAGGCGCGGTGACGCAGCCGCCGCGTATTCTGGATAACTTCCTCATGCAGGTTTTCGATAAAATCCGCCTCGTCGTGCGGGTAAATGTAGCAGGCAAACATGTAATCATGCCACAGCAGGATGCCGTAGCGGTCGCACAGATCGTAGAAGCGCTCGTCCTCGTAATAGCCGCCGCCCCAGATGCGCAGCATGTTCTGGTGTGACTCGGCCGCCGAGCGGATCAGATGCTCGTAGAACGCGTCGGTCAGGCGGGTAGGGAACGAATCGGCCGGGATCCAATCCGAGCCTTTCATGAATACCGGCACGCCGTTGACCACGAAGGTGAAGGATTCGCCCCATTCGTCCGGTTCTTGGCGCAGTTCAACCGTGCGCAAGCCCAGGCGGTAGGTCTTTTCATCCAGGGTCTTCTCGCCGTTTTTCAAGGAAACGGTGACCGCATACAGCGGTTGGGCGCCGTAACCGTTTGGCCACCATAATTCGGGCCGCTTGACCAGCACGCTCAGATCAGCCTGCCCGCCGCTCAGCTCGCTTTCGGTCTCGAACAGCTTTTTGCCGTTGGGTGAAACCACGCTCAACCTGGCGCTCAGCCCGGCCGCATCCCACACTTCGGCCTGCACTTTTGCCGAAACCTTCACCCCGTTTTTAACATGCTGCTGGCGCAGGTGCACATCCTCCACCCGCGCCTGCTCGTAGCCTTCCAGGCGCAGATCGCGCCACACGCCCACCGGCGGCAGCTTGGGACCCCAGTCCCAGCCAAAGTGACAGGGGGCTTTGCGCACAAAAACGCCGCCCTCCAGCGACATGCCCATTTTCAGGCTGAGCGGTTTTTCAGCATTGCGCGCCTGGCCATAGTTGACCGAGGAGCGGAAAACGATATTCAACTCGTTGCTCCCGGCATGCACCAGGCCGGCCACATCCCAGCGGAAAGCGCAGAACATGTTCTCGGTTTTACCCAGCAGTTTGCCATTCAAGGTCACTTCAGCCAGCGTATCCAGGCCGTCCGCAGCCAGGAACAGGTGCGGCATGCTGGCCGTGGCGGCGGAAACGCTAAACTGGCCGCGGTATTCCCAGTCGGTTTGCGCCACCCACTGGACTTTAATTTCATTATCGGCCACGAATGGATCCGGGATCTGGCCAAGCGCCAGCAGATCAGTGTGCGCGCCACCTGGCACGGTTGCCGGCAGCCATTCTTGCTTGCCGTAGGGTCGGAATTTCCATTCAGCCTGCGCGGCAGAGGTCAACGATTGAGCATACATAAATTGGGATCCGGTACCTTTCTGAATGAACCAGCATTTGATTTGGGAAACAAAATGTTCTGTTTGCTGAGAAAACGTAACACCTGTCGGGTGAGATATATAGATTTGAACAGGCTATTTCATCCGGCAAGGGAATTTTACAGCATTTTCGCACCGCGGGGTCATTCCAGGGATAGATTTCCTGCCTTTTTATGATTAATAATTCCTAACCAAAGCAATTTCAAAAACACCTTGACAGACCAGGTAGTGCGTGATATTATTTTGATATCAAATTATTTGATATGGAGATATTTGATGCCAACACATTTTCAAGGAGATCCGCGAACCATCCTGGCGCTCGACACCATCATTAAATTCACGCGCGCTTCCAGCGCCCTGGAGCACCGACTGTTGAGCCACAATGCCCTGGGCGATTTGACCCTCAGCCAGTTTGGCGTGCTGGAAACCCTGCACCACCTTGGGCCGCTTTGCCAGGGTGAGATCAGCGCCAAACTGCTCAAATCGACCGGGAATGTGACCCTGGTTCTGGATAATCTTGAAAAAGCCGGCTTAATCGCCCGCACACGCGACACGCAAGATCGCCGCAAAGTGTTTCTATCTCTCACGCCGCAGGGTGAAGCGCTCATTACCCGTATCTTTCCGCTGCAAGCCGAGGTCATCGCCCAAGAATTGAGCGTACTCGAACCAGAGGAGCAGCGCCAGCTCGGGCAGTTGTGTAAAAAACTGGGTAAAGGCTTAACCGAGCCCTCCCCATCGGACCCAGCTTAATCTTATTCATAGGTTACCTTAGGAGGTATCGTATGTCCTGGCAAATTGATCAATCTCACACCAATGTAATGTTCTCTGTCCGCCACATGATGATCACCAAAGTGCGCGGCGCCTTCGAAAAGCTGGAAGGCACGGTCGAATTGGATGCCAAGCATCCTGAAAATACGCGCGTGGAAATCAACGTCGAAACCGCCAGCGTCAACACCCGCGATGAAAAACGCGACGCCCACCTGCGCTCCCCGGATTTCTTCAATTCCGAAGCGTTCCCCCTGATGAGCTTTAAGAGCAAAAGAGTGGAATTGGTGGACGAAAGCCATGCCAAACTGACCGGCGACCTGACCATCCGGGATATCACCCGTGAGGTCAGCCTGGATGTGGAATTCAACGGTATGTTGAAGAACCCCTGGGGTATGACCAGCGCCGGGTTCAACGCCGGGGCCAGAATCAACCGTAAAGATTGGGGCCTGACCTGGAACCTGGCTCTCGAGACCGGCGGTGTGCTGGTCAGTGACGATGTGGATATGTCGATTGAATTGGAGCTGATCCAGGTCCCCGAAACCGTCAACGCCGCCTGACCGGACCGTCCAATTTCCCCTTCGCCCCAGATGCTTTCCTGGGGCGATTTTCATTTAACGGTAGTTGATCACCGCCTGATTGCCCAAAACGCTCCAGGAATTCAGGAAGCGCTCTTTTGAAACGCTGTACTGCAGGTAATTATTCACCACCGTCACCGTGGTGGCGGTATAGCCAACCACAATCACGGTGTGTTCGTAGGCAGCCACCTTCATCGTCTGCCCGTCCGACGCGGTGTAATCGACGCCATAGCCGGCCTGCACGTCGCCAATCACCCACACAATTACCGGCTGCCCCTGGGCGATCTCCGCGCGCAGTTCGTCAAAACTGAACCCGCGTTTATCGTCCGCGGGCAGGCCGTAGGCGCGCAGCAAACGGCCCACCGGGGCCGCGTGCACCCCGTATGGCCCGGGGGGAATCGACCCGGCAATCCCAGCCGGGTTGCCGACAAACCCGATTTCGGGGTTGTCGCTGACCGGCAACCCGCCCAGAAATTCCAATTCGCCGATATTGACCCCGAAGAAGTGCGCCCAATCCACCGCCGAACGCGATTCACAGCTCAACCCGAGGCTCTGCGCGTGCCCCACCAGGTGACCGGTATAGGCCTCGTCGGGCGGCTCGGGGGTAGGCGGCGGCGGTTTTGGGGTTGGCGTGGAGGTGACGGTCGGGGTGAAGGTAGCCGTGGGAGTTGGCGTCGGCGTGCGGGTCGGCGTGGCGGTAGGAGTGGGCGTGGGGGTGTAGGTGGCCGGTTGAAAAGGCGTGCGGCTGGCGGTGGAGGTAGGGCCTTGCGCCTGGGCGACGATTTGGGCCGGCCAGTTGGCGGTGACCAGCGTTGGGAGACTGAACAAACCGAATAACCCGGCGCTGACCCCAATTGTCGCCAACAGTACGACGGCCATCAGGAGTACCAGTAATAAGCGTGAGGTGGGCGTTGATTGCGTGGATTTCACGACAGCATTCCTGCGTTGTTGACTGATTTTACAACATTTTATCCCGTATAATGAACGATATTGGTCAAGGAAAGCCTTGCAAGTCTTTTGCCAGGCAAGCACAGCGACCCTTTTGAGGGGCAAGACATTCAACGGCGCACAGGTCCATCCATGAAATCCCTCCCATCCAACCACCGCCTGCCCATCCTGCTCTTTTTATTCGCCCGGCTCAGCCTCCTGCTGGCCCTGCCGTTTGATGGCCTGCGCGGCTACGGCGATCTGCTGCATTTCTTCAATCTGGCAGCCCTGCCCGGCCTGCCATTTCTGCAGACCTGGTCCGAATTCCCCCCGGTTTTTCCCTTCCTCTCCGAACTGATTTACCGGCTTGCGGGCGGGGTGGAGCACACCTATACCTACCTGCTGATCCTGCTGCTCACCGCCGCCGACCTGGGCAGCGTCTGGTTATTCACCCGCCTGGCCGGCCGGCTGGAAGAAACGCCAGCCGTTTGGCGCGGGGTGCTGTTTGCCGCCCTGCTGGCTGCCCTACCCTACACCTGGTGGTACTTTGACAGCCTGGCAGTCTTCTTCCTTCTCCTCGCCCTGCACCTGTCCATATCCGGCCGGCCTGCCCCGGCAGCCGGGTTGGCGCTGGGGCTGGGGATCCTTACCAAGCTCTTCCCCGCCTTGATTCTCCCGGCCCTGTGGCGCTGGCTGCCCCCACGGCGCGCCGCCTGGATCAGCGCCACTGCCCTGCTGCTGGCCCTGGCTGTCTACGGCGGTCTATGGGCCGCCTCGCCGCAGTTTACCCGCGCCTCGCTGCAATCCCAATCTGCCAAAGGTTCGTGGGAGACGGTCTGGGCACTGCTGGACGGCAACCTGAAAACCGGCAATTTTGGCCCCGAACTGGAGCGCCTCGACCCAACCACCGCAGCCCAAGCGCTGGGCAGCCCGGCGCGCATCAGCCCCTGGCTGCGCCTGGTGGTTTTTGGCGCGCTTGGGCTGCTGCTGTTCGTCCGCTTCCAACCCACCAGTCTGCGCCACCTATTCTCCTTTACCGGTCTCACCTGGGCTATTTTCCTGCTCTGGTCGCCCGGTTGGAGCCCGCAGTGGCTGCTCTACCTGCTTCCGCTGATCCTGCTGACCCTCCCCGAGCGCCTGGCGCTGCTGCTCAGCGGGCTGCTGGTGCTGGTCAATCTGCTCGAATGGCCCTTGCTGCTCTCGCGCGGCATGTTCACCGCTCTCCCGCTCACCATTCTGCTGCGCACATTCCTGCTGCTGCTGCTGGCCTGGGTCTGGTGGCAGGATACCCGCGTGGCATCTCCGCAAACCGCCTGATCGTCAAGCCCGCCCTCCGTCTCCGCCGCGGGCGTGCAACTCGCCGCCCGCTTTCAACGTAATGTATACTATAAACAATCATCATTTGGTTCGATTACCAGGAGATCTATATGAGCGACTATACCAATACCCCCGGACAGCGCCTCGACCTGCCCGATCCCGTTGTGACCCTGACCGGCAAAACCGTTGGCGGCACCGATTTTCAAATAACAGGCTCGATCATGCAGGCCATCACCCTGCGCATGCGCACCGGCCAGTCCTTTTATTCCGAGGTTGGGTCGCTTTCGTGGATGAGCGACGGGGTGACCATGGATACCAACCTGGGCAGCGGCGGGCTGTTTGGCGCGCTCAGCCGGGTAGTCACCGGCGAATTGCTTTTCGTGGTCAACTACACCACCTCCATCGACGGCGCGCTGGTCACCTTTAGCAACGACTTCCCCGGCAAGATCATCCCGGTCAACCTGGCCCAGGGCCAATCGATGATCGCCCAAAAGGATACGTTGCTGGTGGCCGAAAAGAGCGTCAACCTCTCCATCGCCTTCCAAAAACGGCTCGGCGCCGGTTTGTTCGGCGGGGAGGGCTTCATCCTGCAGAAATTTGAAGGCCCCGGCACCTTCTTTGCCTCCTTCGACGGCGAGATCGTCGAATATACCCTACAGCCCGGTCAGCGCATGCTGGTGGACACCGGCCACCTGGCCATGTTTGAGCCCAGCGTGACCTACGACATCACCATGGTCAAGGGCATTCGCAACCTGCTTTTTGGCGGTGAAGGATTGTTCCTGGTCTCGCTGACCGGGCCGGGGCGCATCTGGCTGCAGACCATGCCGCTGTCCAAGCTGGCCGGTGCGCTGCGCCAGTATATGCCCAAGTCCGAGGGCAAATCGGAAGGGCCGGGGATTAACCTCAAGCTCGGTTAAAACCAGGGAGGGCGCTCTGCATACAGAGCGCCCTCCTTTTGATTTAAGAGGATTACCCCTCCTGCAAGTGGGTATTGGCCAGGCGTTCGATCATCTCGATCACCGCCGAATTATCCAGGTCGCCCAGCCCGTTGGCCACCATGGCGTTGAACAACTGGCTGTTGACCGCCGTGCTCGGCAGCGGCACGCCGAACTCGCGGGCCGATTCGAGGACGATATTCAGGTCTTTGGCCTGCATGCGGGCTTTGAAACCGGGCTGGCGATTGCCGCCAAACAGCCGCTGAGGTTTTACGTCCAGCGTCCAGCACTGGGCAGCCCCGCCCTTGATCGCCTCGACCACCTTGACCGGGTCGGCGCCTGCCTTCTGGGCAAAGATGAGCAGTTCGCCCAGGGCAGCCATTTGCGCCGCTACCATGATCTGATTGGCGGCTTTGGCAATCTGCCCAGCTCCCGGACCGCCGATCAGGGTGATCGATTTGCCCATCGCCTGCAGCACCGGCAGAACCTTTTCCAGCGCGGCCGCTTCACCCCCCACCATGATCGTCAGGGTTCCGTTGCGCGCGCCGATATCTCCGCCGCTGACCGGGGCATCCAGGGCCGAAACGCCCTTCTCGGCCAGCCGGGCAGCGACCAGGCGGGCGGTAGCCGGTTTGATCGTCGAATTGTCCACAAACACCAGCCCGGGAGCGGCGCTCTCGATCACCCCATGTTCGCCCAACGCCACCCGCTCTACGTCGGGAGAATCGGGCAGGTTGGTAAAGACCACATCCACCTGTTCGACCACTTCTGCCGGGCTGAAGGCGGCTACCGCCCCTTCGGCAACCAGTTCATCCACCGCCGCCCGGCTGCGGTTATGCACCACCAGCGGGAAGCCGGCCTTGAGCGCGTTGCGCGCCATCGATTTTCCCATGATTCCCAGACCAATATAGCCCACGCGCAGCATGTCAGCTCCTCCTATTCATATTGCAAACGGTATCCGACGCCCGGTTCGGTGAGGATATAGCGAGGCTGATCCGGGTTCGGCTCGATTTTTCGACGCAAATTGCTGATATTCACCCGCAAGAGATGCGATTCTTCGGCATAGGCCGCCCCCCACACCTGGCGCAGGAGCTGGTTGTGGGTCAGGACCTTGCCCGCGTTCTGCACCAGGGCGCGCAGCAGTTCATACTCGGTGGGGGTCAACGCCACCCGGCTGCCCGCCAGGATCACCTCGCGCCGCGCCAGGTCTACCTTTAAATCGCCCACGTCGTACACCGGCTCGTCCGGCGCGGCCGCGCTGTGACGCATGGCCACCCGGATGCGCGCCAGCAGTTCCCCTAACCCAAAGGGTTTGGTCAGGTAGTCATCCGCCCCGGCATCCAGCGCAGCCACTTTATCATCCTCACGGTCGCGCACCGAGAGGATCAGCACCGGCACCCGGCTCCACTCGCGCAGCCGCCGGACCACATCCACCCCATCCAGATCCGGCAGCCCCAGGTCGAGGATCACCAGATCGGGATGCGTCTCAACCACAGCGCGCAGGGCCTCCTCACCCCCGGCAGCCTCAACCACCGTGTAGCCCCGGGATGCCAGGGAGGTGCGCAGGTAGCGCCGGATGGCGCGTTCATCATCAACCACCAGAATGCGCAGCAAATTCTCGTCCATCATCAACCCTCCTTCACCGCCGCTTCCACCGCCAGCGGCAGCGCCAGCGTAATCACCACCCCACCGCCGGACCGGTTTTGCGCCCAGATCCGCCCGCCGTGCACCTCTACAATCCCACGGCAAATCGATAACCCCAGCCCCGTGCCACCGGCCCCGCCCACGCGCTGCACGCGGTAGAACTTGCCAAAGACGCGCTGCAAATCCTCCGGCGGGATGCCCACCCCGCGGTCTTTGATCCGTATCAGCAGTTCCTCGCCCGCCACCTCGACAGAGACCTGGATTGCGCCATCCGGCAGTGAGTATTTGGCGGCGTTGTCCAGCAGATTATAGAGCACCTGCAGCATCAGCACGAAATCCAGGGGCACATCCGGCAGGTTCGCGGGAATATTGGTTTCCAACGGATGCCCGGCCAGGCGTTTGGAGGCCTGCACCAGCGCCGAGCCGATTAGATCCTGCACGTCGCAGGGTTGTTTGCGCACGCGCATCGCCCCGGCCTCCAGGCGAGTCATATCCAGAAGGTTGCCCACCAGGCGATTGAGCCGGTCGGCCTCTTCTTCGGCATTCTCCAGCAGGTCCAGGCGGGTGGCGTGCGTCAGGCTTACCCCGTCTTGCTCGGCGTCCAGCAGGCTGGAGATGGCCCCGCTGACCGTCGAAAGCGGCGTGCGCAGGTCGTGGGAGATCGAATTGAGCAGCGCGGTCTGCAGTTTCTCGGTGGTTTGCAGGATGACTGCCTCCTGCACCTGCTCGTTCAACTGGGCGCGCTCAATCGCCAGCGCGGCCAGGTTGGCGAAACCGGCCAGCAGTTCGCGCTGGTCGGGGGCGTCGAACTGGCCGGCATCCAACGGGAGCAGCGCCAGCACCCCCACCCCGCTGGAGCGCGTCTCCATCGGCAGGCAGCGGGCGCGCGCTGCGGGCAGGGTTTCGGTACCGGCTCCGGCCGCCAGGTGGTTGGCAAAGGCCCACTCGGCGGCTTCTTTCTCGGCCGCGCCCAGCTCCAGGCCGCTGCTGGCGGAGCGCTCCGCCAGCCTGCCGTTTTCAGGCAGCAGCACGGCCGCCGCGCAGTTGAAGGTCTGGCTGATGTGGTGGATGACCGCCTGCAGGATTTCATCCAGGCTGATCGAGATGGTCAGGTCGCGACCGAGCGCATTCAGCGCCGCCGACTGGATCTCGCGGCTGCGGGCCGCCTTTATCTGCGCGCGCAGCCATCCTGCCAGGGTGCCCACTACCATCCCCACCGCCAGCAGCCCGCCGAATGTGACCAGCTGGCGCACATCCAATTCCGGTGATCCGGCCGGGGGGCGGTCGAACCACAGGGCAAAGCTGAGGGTAGCAGCCAGGGACGCCAGCGCCACCGGCCCCCGCCCGAGATAAACGGCGATGACCAGAACACCCACCATCAGCAGGATTAACATGCTGCTGGGCTCAAACCAGGGCCGCAAAGCCAGCCCGGCGGCGCTCAGCAGCCCGATTAAACCCAACCCCAGCAGGTAGTTGCGAATTGGCGAACGCAGGCGTATGCGTCCCGGCAGCGCGGATGGGCGCCGGGCCAGCTCCTCGCTGACAACATACACATCCGTGTTCCCACAGCGCTCCAGAATGCGGTCTAGCCGCGAACCACGCAGCATCTCCAGCCAGCGCGCCCGCCGGGATTTGCCAATCACGATGCGGGTGATGTTCTGCTGGCGGGCAAAATCCAAAAGCGCGTCGACCACCGATTCTCCGGTAAGGGTCACGGCATGGGCGCCCATCTCCTCGGCGATGCGCAGGTTATGCAGCATCTGTGCTCGTTCGGCAGGCGGCATCTGCAGGTGGCGCGGGGTTTCAATAAAGACCACATACCATTCGGCGCGCAGGGCTTCAGCCATGCGCCGGCCAGCACGCACCAGGCGGTCGCCGAGGGGATTGGCGCTCAAACAGACCATCACCCGTTCGGTGGCCGCCCAGGGCCCGGCAATGGCCTGGTGATTCATGTAGTCGCGCATGTTGTAATCCACCCGCTCGGCGGTCTCGCGCAGCGCCATCTGGCGCAGGGCCGCCAGCTCGCCGATGCGCGCGAAGGCATCCGGGAGGGGCGCCTGGCTTTTTTCGGCCTGCAGGCGCTGGAGCAGCTCCTCGGGCGGCAGATCGATCATCTCCAGGTCGTCAGCCTCGTCCAGCAACCCATCCGGGACGGTATCGGTGACGGTCAACCCGGTGATCTGCTGGACGATGTCGTTGAGGCTTTCGAGGTGCTGGACATTGACGGTAGTATAGACGTGGATGCCGGCCTGGAGCAACTCGCGCACGTCCTGGAAACGGCGGGTGTGGCGCGAACCGGCGGCGTTGCGATGAGCCAGGTCATCCACCAGGGCAATCTGCGGCTTGCGCCGCAGCACCGCGTCGATATCCATTTCTTCGCTTCCGGCCGCCAGGCGGGCAGGGATGCGCTCCAGGCTGCCGGCCAGCGCATCCGTGTCGGCCTGGCGGTGGGTTTCCACCCAGGCAGCCACCACGTCCTGGCCTTCAGCTTTGCGCCGCAGGCCGGCTTCGAGCATGGCGTAGGTTTTGCCCACACCGTCGGCATACCCCAGGAAGATCCGCAATTTTCCGCGCGCAATGGGTTCAATCACGGGATAATTATATGACAAACCGCGGCGAGGCACCTGGCCGCGACCAAAAATCGTTTTTCCTGACAAATTATGGTTTAATAAACCGCCCCGGCCTGCCCTTGGGAAATTACAGCCACAAGGATCTCGATCATCCGTCATGCTTCGCCGCTTCATTCCGTTTCTCGCCGACAAAGAGTATTTGACCGGGCTGTCCGCCATCGCCCTGCCGATCATCTTTCAACAGGCGATCACCTCGGGGCTCAATATCATCGACATTTTCATGCTGGGCCAGCTTGGGGATGTGACCGTGGCCGCAGTAGGCCTGGCCAACCAGATCACCACCATCATGTTCTTCGTGCTGTTCGGCATTGGCAGCGGCTCGGGGGTGTTTGCCGCCCAATTTTGGGGCAAAGGCGAGCTGCCCAATATCCACAAAACCCTGGGCATCGGTCTGGTGATGAGCCTGGTCGGAAGCCTGGCATTCACCGTTTTAGCCATGGGCTTCCCGGAAGCCGGGATGAGTATCTTCACCCAGGACCCGGCCGTAATCCGCGAAGGCAGCCGGTATTTACGCCTGATCGGCGCCTCGTACCTGATCTCGGCGGTCACCAACAGCTACCGGGTGGTGCACCGCAGCACCGGAAATGTGCGCCTGCCCACCTATGCCGCCGCGATGTCGATCCTGCTCAAATCGGCGCTCAGTTACTGCCTGATTTTTGGCCCCTTCGGTCTGCCGCGGATGGGCATCCTGGGGGCCGGGATTGCCACGGTAGCCGCGCGCGCCGTGGAGTGCCTCGCGTTGGTGTTGATCACCTATTGGAAGAGGATGCCGGCCGCCGCCCGCTTGAAAGAGATGACCGGTTTCAGCCGCAGTTTCCTCAAATCCTTCTTGCTGATTGCCCTGCCGGTGGTATTCAATGAAACACTCTGGTCGATGGGGATGAGCACCTACAACGCCATTTACGCCCGCATCAGCACCGAATCGGTGGCCGCCTACAATATTGCCGGCACCTTTGAAGGCATGGCCTTTGTGATCTTCATCGGCCTGATGGATGCGTGTTCGATCATGGTGGGCAACAAAATCGGCTCCGGCGACCGGGAGACCGCCTTCCGCTATGCCCGCCGCTCGATTTTCCTCGCCCTGGGAGGTGGGATGCTGGTGGGACTGGTGCTGATCGGGCTTTCGCTGGTGGTGCCCGGGTTGTATCACATCTCGCCGGAGGCCAGGATTGATACCCGCAACATCCTGATCTTCATGGGCTGCTTCTTGTGGATTCGCACGATCAACATGATCGTGATCGTGGGGGTGCTGCGCGCCGGCGGCGACACGCGCTTTGGCTTCCTCCTCGACGCGGGCACCGTCTGGCTGATCGGCGTGCCGGCGGCCCTGCTGGGCGCGTTCGTCCTGCACCTGAGCATCTATTGGGTGTACCTGATGGTGACCACCGAAGAGTTTGTCAAGATGCTGGTTGCCATCTGGCGGGTGCGCTCGCGCCGCTGGATGCGCGATTTAACCTTGCCCGCCTGAGCGGTCGCGCGGCTGAAATACACTATAATTTTTACAAGGACTGATCATTCAATGGAAGCGCAACCCGTATTATCATCCCAACCTGCAATTATCCGCTGGGTCCAACAGCGCCCACTCCTGGCTTTCTTTCTGCTGACGTTTCTATTTTCCTGGTTGATCTGGCTGGTGCCCATTTTCTTCCCGCTGACCGACGCGGTGGCTTTCCGCCAGTTGAACACCATCGGCGCATTTGGCCCGGCGCTGGCGGGGCTGCTGGTGCAGAGCCTGCGGCGGCCAGCCGTGCAGCCGCGCCCCTGGCGCAGCCAGGTGGAGACCTTCAGCCTGGCCTTCCTGGCGGTGGGGGCCATCTATTTCATCTGCCTGCCGTATGCCTCTACCCTGCCCTTCCAGACCAGCCTGCTGGGCTGGTTAATGCGCGTGCTGCTCTTCCTGGCCGCGGCAACGGTCATCTCCTCGGTGTTGGGCGTCGAGGAGCCGCTGCGGCGCATGCTCCTGCCACCCAGCGGGGAGCGCACCCGCCCGGGTTGGTACGCAGCGGCCGTGCTGGTTTACCCGCTGCTGCTGCTGGCCGGGCTGGGCCTTTCGGCGGCGTTTGGCGAAGCGGTGCAGGTGAGTATGCCCGGGGACGGCTGGCTGCTGCTGGTGGTGCGCGTGCTGTCCTCGTTTGTGTATATCTTCATGTTTGGCGGGCCGCTCAACGAAGAGCCTGGCTGGCGCGGATTTGCCCTGCCGCGATTGCAGGGCAGGATGAGCCCGCTGCTGGCGACCTTAATCCTGGGGACGGTGTGGGGCATCTGGCATTTCCCCATGCACCTCAACGGCTTTTACCCCTCCGCCGGGGTCGAGAGCCTGCCCGCCGAGCTGGCGCTGCGGGTGGTCTCTACCCTGCTGGTGGCCTTCCTCTATACCTGGTTCTTCAACAAAACCGGCGGCAACGTGCTGGTCTGCACCCTACTGCATGCCAGCTTTAACACTGCCTCCAGCTTTATCTCCAGCACGCCGCTGACCATGATCCTGCTGGCCATTCTGGCGCTGGTGCTGATCCTCGAAAGCCGGCAGTGGCGCCACCTGCCCGCGTCTTCTCCGGCAGCCTGATCCGATTAGCCCTAAAACCAGCCAGCACGCACAATCTTAATCGCAAAAATCTGGCAGCCGCCAGATTTTTGCTAAATATCTATCCGAAAATTCATTTACCCTCCCCCGGCCCCTCCCGAAACGGGAGGGGAGCAAGAGAGAGTTTACCCGGCAGCCGGAAGGGACCGGGGGGATGGGAAAATCCCGGCTATAAATTTCGGGTAGGCTTTAAGCCGAAAGGCGGTTAATTGATCCGCGCGGGGACAAACAGAATGGGGATATGGGTCTGGCCGGTGACCTTGGGGGCCACACTACCCGACCAGAAGGCATCAATGCCGGCGCGGCCGTGGGTGCCCAGCACGATCAGGTCGCAATCATGCTCTTGGCCGGCATGAGCCAGCTCGCGGGCCACGTCGCCGCGGCGCACCTCGGTGGTCACCGCCAGACCGCGCTCGCGCCAGACCTCGGCGCGGGCATCCAGATAATCCAGGGCCGACGAAGCAGTCATATCCAGCATGGCCAGGGTGGTGGCAGGCAGCAGCCGGCCGGCCGCGGCGCGCTCGCCGCGCAGGGTCTCCATGGTGTGCACCACGTTGACCAGGTGCAGCTCGGACCCCAGCGCCGCGGCCAGATTGGCGCCCATCTGCAGGCTGGTCTCGTGTTCGGGGTCGCCGTCGAGGCCGATCAAGAAGCGCTTGAAGGCCAACAGATGCACCCCGGACATATCCGTGGGCTGGAGCAGCAGCACGGGGGTTTTGCCGTGACCGATGACCTGTTGGGCAATGCTGCCGAGCATCAGGTCGCGCAGCCCGCCGTTGCCGTGAGCGCACATCATGATCAGATCGGGGGCATATTCGGTGACGTGCTGGGTGATGCTGCGGGCCACATTGCGCACCTCTTCGCTGTGGACATGGCTTTCCACCTCCACGCTCGGGTCAAAGGCGCGTTGAGCGGTCTCGTCCAGGTATTTGCAGGCTTCATCTTCGTCGGTGAGATGGCGCTCGCCGTGAATTTCAGCCGGCGCGTTCTTTTCGATGACGTGGATCAAGGTGACCGAGCAGCCCAACTTGCCCGCGAGCAGAGCGGCGGGCTGCAAAGCCGATTCGGCCAGCCGCGAACCATCCAGGGGGATCAGGAGGTGCTTGAACATGTTAACCTCCAACAAAGGTCTGGTAGAGCAAATAGATATTCAGGACAACGATAATGCCCGCCACCAGGCCGGCCAGAACCGTGGTCAGCTTGTGATTGACCAGCACACCCATCAAATCCTTGCGCCCGGTGAACATCACCAGGGGGATGATGGCGAAGGGCAGGCCGAAGCTGAGCACCACCTGGCTGAGCACCAGGGTGCGGGTGGGGTCGAGGCCGATGGCGATGACGATCAGCGAAGGGACCATGGTGACCAGGCGGCGCACCCACACCGGGATCTCGCGGTGTAAAAAGCCCGCCATGATCACCTGCCCGGCCATGGTGCCCACCGAGGCCGAACTCAACCCGGATGCCAGCAGCGAGACGGCAAAGACCCACCGGCTGCGCTGCCCAGCAGCGGGGTAAGGGTTTTGTAGGCCTCCTGGATGGTGCCGACATCGTGGAGACCCTGGGCGTGGAAGGTGGAAGCCGACATGACCAGCATGGCGCCGTTGACCAGGCTGGCCACGCCCATGGCGATGGCCACGTCGATCAGCTCGTAGCGGAAGAGGCGCTTGAGCAGGTGCGGCTCGCGCACCACGATGCGCCCCTGGGTGAGGGCCGAATGCAGGAAGATGGCATGCGGCATGACGGTGGCCCCCAGGATGCCGGTGGCCAGCAGGATGCTCTCGGGGCCCTGAAACTGGGGGACGACCGCGTGGTACAGAACGCTCGACCACTCCGGCCGGTCGAGGATGGTCTCGACCACGTAGCTGAGGGCCACGATGGCGACAAAACCGGTGATGACGGCTTCGAGCGGGCGGAAGCCGTAGCGCTCCAGGCCGAGGATGAGGAAGGTGATGATACCGGTGAGGATGCCCGCGACCCATAAGGGCAGGCCGAAGAGCAGGTTGATGCCCAGGGCCGCGCCGAGGAACTCGGCCAGGTCGGTGGCCATGGCGACCAGCTCCATCAGGACCCACATGATCCACACCACGGTGGGCGAGAAATGCGCGCGGCACTGCTCGGCCAGGTTCTTGCCGGTGGCGATGCCCAGCTTGGCGGACAGGGATCTGGATCAGCATGGCCATCAGGTTGCTGGCGACGATGACCCACAGCAGGGTGTAGCCGAACTGGGCTCCGCCCGCGATGTTGGTGGCGAAATTGCCCGGGTCGACGTAGGCTACACTGGCGATAAAGGCCGGGCCCAGGAACGGGAGGATGCTGGCCAGGCGGCCTTTTTTGCTGGTGCCGGCGAGGATGCGCCCGGCTTCGTCGATGGTGTCCTGGTCGCCGGAGGTCCTGGGCTTGGTTGGAGGTTGATGCGTCATCTGGCCCCGCTCCACAGTGAGATAAAAAGATTATACACCCGGGGTTGTATGGCGCATGCGATCCATTCAACCCCGGGTCATGGTTTTCTCAAGAAATTGTCAGACAAGCCCCTCCCCTGGCCCCTCCCCGAAACGGGGCGGGGAAATAAAGATTTGAGGGTTGAGACGCCGTAAACGGCGTCTCAACCCTCAAACTCCCTCTTTGACCTCTGTCTGCGATAGAAGCTCATCCTCACGGCAATGATCCATGCGGGGAAAGGGTAAGAAAGATCATTTAGCCGCAATTAAAGAAGCGGAGGCGTGACCATTAAACAGCTTTCACCAGTTCCTTTTCGAGCGATTCGGCCAGGGCCAGGTACTTTTCGTGGACACCCTCGCCGGTCTCCTCGTGCTCGACGCGCTCGAAGCCCTCAAAGACGCTCTCCTGATCCTGGAGCGGGATGACGCGGTCGGCCATGGGGAAGAGCACCTGGTCTTCCTTGAGGATGTGAGCGCTGAGCAGATCGGCATAGCCGCGCGCATTGTCAACCACGGCCGGGATGGCCGACCTGTCGCCGGTTTCCAGGCGGGCGGCAGCCTCCCGCAGACCGCGGATGAAGGCACGGCCCTGCTCGTGCTCGTAGAGCATAGCCGCCACCGGGCCCTGCTCGGCAGACAGGCCGTGCGCCACCAGGCTGCGGAAGAGCACCTGCTCCTCCTTTTGGTGGTGGCAGCCGTCGGCAAAGCCTTTGACAAAATCGGCCGCCTGTAAAAAGAAGCCGGCGCGCACATCTTCGCCGTTATCCAACTGGTCCGCTGCCTGGCGCATGGCGGCCACCACGCGTTCGATGACGCGATGTTCGGCCATTAAAATCTCGGTTGCTTTCATCTTGCCTCCTGGGGCTGGGTATGAGTCTGGTGTGCCAAAATGGTTTATTTGGAGTAATTCGATGGACAAGATCAGTTTATCTCGCCCGGCGCGGAACGTCATTGCGGTGGAGCAATCATCCGCGGCGAATGCACCCGATGAAAACTTTACACGGACCGCGATCGATGCTACCCTAGGCAGCAGAAGGCCATCGGCCGGACGCAACCATTTTGGATATTCCACTGGAGGATGCTATGCCAACCGAGATCAACCTGAGCGGGAAACGCGCG
The DNA here is from genome assembly GCA_963752685.1 of uncultured Chloroflexia bacterium. Taxonomy (GTDB): domain Bacteria; phylum Chloroflexota; class Anaerolineae; order Anaerolineales; family Anaerolineaceae; genus Anaerolinea. Next base: position 594,509 of record CAVVZR010000006.1, read on the forward strand.
CTGGTGAGCGGCGGGAACACGGGGATCGGCGCGGGGATCAGCCGGGCGCTGGCGGCGGCGGGGGCGCGCGTAGCAATCGACTACGTGATCCAGCCGGAAAAGGCGCTGGGGCTGGCAGCCGCGCTCAACGAGCAGTACGGCGCGGAGACGGCGGTGGCGCTGCCGGGAGATATCAGCCAGGAGGCCAGCGCAGAGGGGCTGGTGGAGGCGTGCGTGGAGGCGCTGGGCGGGCTGGAGATCCTGGTCAACAACGCGGCATTGGAGAGCGTGGCCCCGGCGCTGGAGATGACGCTGAGCGAGTGGGACCGGATCGTCAACACCAACCTGCGCGGGACTTTCATCCTCTCGCGCTGCGCGGCGCGCCAGATGATCGCCCAGGGCAGAGGTGGGGCAATCGTCAACATCCAATCGATCCACGACACCATCGCGCGCAAGGGGGCGGTGCACTACTGCGTCTCGAAGGCGGGCATCGCCATGCTGACCAAGATGCTGGCGCTGGAATGGGCCGAGCACGGTATCCGCGTGGTGGGGGTCTCGCCGGGGGCGATCGCCACCGAGCGGGGCACGCCGGCCGGACCGCCTCCACCCGACCCGGAAGAATTCAGCCGGCAGTTCAGTGAAGAATGGATCCCGGCCGGACGCTGGGGGCGCAACGCGGACGTGGCCGAGGTGGTGGTCTTCGCCGCCTCGGAGCTGGCCGGTTACATGACGGGGACGACGATCTACGTGGACGGCGGCTATGGGATCAACCTGGTGAGGTATGACCAGAGGAAATGGGGGAGTGATGAATGATGAGTGAATGATGAATTGAAGATTGGGGATTGAGGATTGGGGATTGAAAGAAGGTTGGGTGGGGGTATTCGTTATTGGTAATCGATTTAAAAATAAAACGAAAAACGAAACGGGGAATGTGGAGGGAAAAATGGGGAATAAATAAACGCATGGTGGCATGCGGTGATTGTACGGCGCAGGGGGGTGAAATGACAACCTGTCAAAAGGTGAAGTTTTGGGGGGAAAATGAGGCGTTTTGGTTTCACCCCCTTTGAGGAATTGATGATTTGGGATTGAGGATGGTTGATTGAGGAATCGGGCTGGGGATTTGCGGGCAGCTGGTTAGAAGAAGGAGTTGCCGCGGGCGAGCGAGTCTGGGGGTTGGGGGGATGAAAAACTGAGCGCGGCATTGATCAAAAGCGCCAGTCCGGTCAGCCAAAGGGGGAACAAGCTCACCCAGATTACCAATGACCGCCAGTCGGCCGCTGCTACGAAGAAAGGGCCGGGGATGAACGTCAGACAGGACAACACGCCGAAGATGATCATGATCGACAGATAGAACGGGTTGTGGGTGCGGAACTTGCGCGTCCACAGCCAACGGATGAACAGGCCTTCCATGTAGGCATGTTCAAAATCCGTATCCAGCGGGTCCAGGCCGAAGCGCCCCTGGAGGGTGCGGTGACCCGGCCAGCCGGGCAGCAGGTAGGCGGTTTCATCCAGGTATAACCACTGCGGGGCCAGATCGTCATCCGGCGCCCAAGCGGCGCTATCAAAATCCTCAGGAGAAGAGTTGATTTCGTCCTCTCCTTCGCCCTGGAGATCCTCTTCTTTTACCGACCAGCGAGATGAAACTGTTCGGCTTCATCCGCTTTCGGGCATTCCCCAGGTTCTCTCGAGCCGGAAGATAACGCGGGTTAAGCCGAACGGCTTCGAGATAGGTGCCAATCGCATCTTCCAATAATCCCAACTGCTGTAAGATCATACCGAGGGTATTATGGGCATAGGCGATGCCTGGCAGGGTTTGGCGGGCCAATTCGCATTCGGCCAATGCCTTTTCGTTCTCCTCATCCAAGGCAAAGGCCAACGCCCGGTCGAGATGCTGCTTTGCGGGTGAATGGAGATAATCAGCGAAAATTTCTTCTTCGACGTTTTTCAGGTTAAACCAGGCATCTTCAAACTCAGGATCGATGGCCAGAGCCTGTTGAAAATCGGCAATGGCCGGTTCGAAGCGGTCCATCTGGGCAAAGATGATGCCGCGATCGTTATAATAAATTTGCCAGGTGCGGGGCCAGTTGAATGGCCTGGTTGCTTTCGCTCAAAGCCATGTCGAACTGCCCGGCTTGAAGGAAATGGTTGATTCTATTCAGCAGATGATCGAGCTGGGACTGGGTCGATTGCGGGGGGAGTTGGCCGATGCGCTGAATAAGGATGCCGCGTAGAATGTCCAGCACGCCTTCTTCCCATTCGGCGGGATTAAAATCTCGCCAGATTTCGATGAGATCCTGTGTTTCTCGTATTTCAAATTCGGCAGCGATCTGGCTGCGGCGGTCTGGGTCCATGGTATCTCGCTATAGTTAAGGGATGGTGAGTAAAGTGACGAAAACAGAAGGCGGCAAGAAAAATCAACAAATGCAGTCTATCTTATTTCTGCGATTTGAACCGGAGATCTACTGGTCGTTCACATGGGGTTCTCAAGAAATTGTCAGACAAGCCCCTCCCCTGGCCCCTCCCCGAAACGGGGCGGGGAAAATAAAGATTTGAGGGTGCAGACGCCGTAAGACGGCGTCTGCACCCTCAAACTCCCTCTTTAAACTTTGTAGCCGGAGGAGAATGGTTTCAAATTTGCATTTGTCAAGTTTTCTTGAGAAAGCCATATGGTCGTTCATTGCTACTGAGTTCTATTAGGTGTTTTCATCGCAGGATTTCGGCTGGAGATATTCCTACAGCCTTAAATGTCCATTATGTCAGTTACAGTCTGAAATCTGCAATTATTTGAATTACCAAACAATCAACTGCAAACCTGTAATCAACTTTATAAGCAATGAAATCGTCGTCTCAGTAGCCAATAATTGCTGCTCAGCAATCCGATCTATCGATGAATTATGATATGCATTTTGTGTGTAGTCCTCAAGGTCTTGAGCTGCTTGTTGACCGAGGATAGCAAGTTGCTCTGCCGCTTCTCCCTGACGTGCTTGGGCAATATTCAGCTCAAACCCAACATAAATTGTAGCAATGAGATTTGCCCCTAGCAAACATATGATTAATGCGATGCTAACTTTCCATCCGGTCGTCATTTCATTTCTCCCTTTTTTTATCTACTCACCTAGATAGATCCACGTTCCACATTCTTCACTCATTTCTACCTGGAAACCTGCAGAGTTAACATACATGGTTCCACCACCCATACCGAAATGATTATCCAGAATATCGCCGGTTTTGCTTGTCACCGCCCAATAACAGCCATCCGTATTTCCATTATTTCGCCATACACCAGCAGCTATATCACTTCCAACTAAATAGAAACCTGGACCCTTATCAGTCTTGGTTTTATCTTGGGTAGGTGCCGGAGTAAATGTCGGTTCTGCAGTGTTCGTTGGTTCTGGAGAATTTGTATTTGTAGGGGTATTCTCAGGTGTCGGAGAAGACGTAACCGTGATTATGATGATATTTGCGGTTTGCGTTGGACCCGGCGTAGTTGTGATGAGTTGGGTGACAACTACCGTCTTCTCGACCAGACGAGTAACCTCTACTGTCACTGGGGCTTGGGCGGTACATCCGATTATAGACAAGGCAATGATGAGTATAAATATGGTGATTGCCATCAAACCGCAGCCTTTTCGATGCCTTCCACTGGGAATACCCAACTTAGATCGATGGATTGATGGCCGCACGCCTTTGCTGGAAATATTTACACCCACAGCACCGCCGACCCTCGCGCCTGGTCTGGTGATGCTCAAACCTTTGGAGGTTAAGCGTAAACGTGGTTTTCGAAATTTAATTAATTTTGCCAATTTATTCCTTCCTTGTCCCCGTATGGAAGAATAAACACAGATATTTATCAATTAATTTAACCCCTTAGAAGTATACATGAGTTATGCGAATAGATGGTTATCCAGCAACTCCATACAATCAACTTGTTCATGAGATAGCCAGGGTTGGGAAGATTCCATATGCCCAATATTTACTTCCCCAGCCAAAAATGCACAAGATATAATGACTCGCCGCCGGCTGTGAGCAACACGGGGGCACTTCCTTTGATTAGCAAGGCTGCACTCGAAATGTATCCAGGATCTATGGCCATCGAGGATTAAACCTTACAAAGCTGAAAGCCTGCTGATCAATGCGCTTTCGCGCAGGACCGGCAGAGCGCTGAAATGTATAATGATTCATCGGGATGACAGGCGCGTGGGGCTGACTGTTTGCCCGGTGATGAACCTAGATGAGCGAAACACAGCGATCTGAAATGGCAATCCACTTACCCGGCTTGAATGCGATCCGGTTCTATGCGGCATTCTCCGTGCTGGTGGGGCATGCCTCCAACAATTTTGGGGAGCTGCGCACCCGGCCCAGCAACTACCCCCTGCTCAATGCCGTCCTGCTGGACCCGCAAAGCGGGGTCAATCTCTTCTTTGTGCTGAGCGGGTTCCTGATCACCTTGCTGCTGCTGCGGGAGCAGTCGACAGCCGGAGAAATATCGGCCCGCCGGTTTTATGCGCGAAGAATCTTACGGATTTGGCCGCTGTATTACGCCATCCTGGCAATTTGCCTGGTTCTACTGCCCCTGACGATCGGACCGGCGTATCCGCTGTATTCCATCTCATGGGACAAGAGGATTTTGCTGATCCTGCTGCTGCCCAATTTCTTGAGCGCCCTTGGGCCGATCTCTCACCTGTGGTCGATCGGTCTGGAAGAACAGTTTTACCTGGCCTGGCCATGGGTGGTGAAAAATAAGGCTAACTTTCTCAAAATCACCTGCGGGGTGGTGCTGGTAAAGATCCTGCTGACCCCGGTGATCGCGATGATCGGCAATCCCGGGATGACCAATCTCTTCCTGACCCTGCGCTTCGAAAGCATGGCCATTGGAGCAGTCGGCGCGTATCTATATCACCACCGCCATCCCATCCTGGATTTCGCGCAGAAACCGCCGGTAAAGGTGATTGTCTTTGCGGGTATTGCCTACCTTGCGGTGATGGATGTTCCGTTCTCCGAGCCGGTGATCCTCATTTCTTCTCTGGCATTTCTCCTGTTAATCATTTACGTGGTTACGGGGGCGAAAACGGTTAGAATTTTAGATACACCCGTGCTGGACCAGTTGGGCAAGGTAAGTTATGGGATTTACATGGCCCATTATCCGGTGATTTATGTGGTCGTTTATAACCTGCACCGGTTGAACGTTGTCGAAGGTCCAACCTATGACGCGATCTTATATGCAACGGTGATCGCGATCACTTTGGGGTTTGCCTTTGCTTCGTATTATGGGTTTGAACGGCCTTTTCTGAAGTTGAAAGACCGTTTCACCGTGCTGCCCGCTCATCATTTTCAAGGCAAATCGATCATCGAAGAAACTGGCCCTTAGCAAAGAAGCGATGAAAATGGGAAGATGTGGCTGTTTTAAGACAGCAACTGGATGCATTTGACCCTATGAAATGACCCGGCCCTGAGATTTTCAAGGCCGGGTCATTTCGTATTTCCGGGAGGATCTACTTTAGACGTTCAAAGCGGATGACATACTTCGACTCGCCGTGGATGAAGAGGCGCGAACTCGCGGCCGGCTTCGCGCTCGGTTTCTTCTCTGGCAAAATCCAGGCCGACCACCTGGGGGTACCAGCCGGGCTCGTCGAGGATGCGCAGGGGCGGCGTCCAGGAGGCGGGGTCGGCCAGGTCGGGGCTGAGGCTGATATAGATGCCGCCCTGCTTCCAGTTGGGGTCGACGGCGCGGTTGAGCAGGATGACGTACTGACCGAGGACCTCGTTCCAGTGGACGGAAGGGCCCCAGAAGGTGTCGGGGGCGGGGCTGTACCAATCGGCGGCCACCGGCAGGATGGGGGTGACTGCGCCGCCCAGGCCGGGCTGCTGCCAGGCGCCGGCATGCCATTTGAAGACCTTGCCCACCGGGCAGGCCAGGTCGGCGGCGGCCATGCGCGCCAGCGAGACGCCCTGCTGGGCGGGGTCTTTGTAGTAGGTGCCGATGAGGAAGTAGAAATACTCACCGCGGCGGTCGAGGATGACCGAAAAATCGCCGTTGCCGCCGGCAAAGAAGAAGTTGGGCTGCTCGAGGCTGAGCGCATCCGGCGGGGTGGTGAGCACCAGGCCGAGATCGTCCCAGGTGGCGCCGTTGTCATAGGAAACCACCGCGCCGATGAAGGGGGCGGTCACGCCGTACTTGTGGCCCTGCTGGTATTGGGCGGGGATGAGGTGCATGGGCTCGTTGTGATACCAGCCGTAGAGCACGCCGCCGGGCAGTTGGTGGACCGATTCGATCCAGCGCCCGCCATCGCGCCAGGAGGTGTAGGTGATCGGTTCACCGCGGGTCATGCGGGTGAGGTCATCCCCGGAGGAGAGGGTGGGGTGGCCGGTGGAGTTGAGGATGTAGAATTTGCCGCTGCGCCACCAGCAGGGGCTGTTGCAGTCCGTGTCGCCGGGGAAACGCAGGGCGGGGGCGTCTTCGATCTCGATGCGCGCGCCGCTCAGCTCAAAGGTACGGGTGTGGGCCATGGGTGTTGTGCTCTCCTGTTCTGATCCAAGGGGGAAGCGCCGAGCGCCGCCGGATGTACGATCCTGTATAAAATATTATAATGAAATCCAGCCCCAATTCCAGTTTTTCGCCGGACCAACCGAGAGAAAGCCGAATATGCCAGACCCTGCCCTGCCCGCGCGCATCCAAACGCTGCTAAACCGCTTCCCGCCCAGCGGGAGAGAAAAAACCTGGTATCCCAACGGGGCCGACGAGCGCAGCCTGCTGCTGTGGCAGTATTTTTGCGCGCACCCCGATGAAGCCCTGCCGCTGCGTTTCGCCCACGGGCTGGCCTGGGTGATGAACCGCATCGCCATCGCCATCCACGAGGACGAGCTGATCGTGGGCGAGGTGGGGCTGGAGGATGAAGCCCTGCGCGGCAGCACGGAGCTGGCCCAGGCGCTAACCTTCTGGCAGGAGCGCAGCGAGAGCTTCAACCGCAGCTTTGCCTTCCAGGCTGAGGAACGCCTGGCGGCCAGCCACGGGTTGAGCTGGAAATGGTGCAGCCGGGACGGCCACGCCATCCCGGCCTTCGACAGCCTGCTGCGCCAGGGGCTGGGCGGGCTGGCACAAACGGCCCGCTCCGCGGCGGCGCAGGCCCCCGAGGAGGATGCGCGCCAGGTGTACTGGCAGGCAATGATCACCGCGCTGGAGGCGCTGAGCGCCTATATGCGCCGCTACGCGGCCCTGGCAGGCGAGATGGCCCGGCCGAGGCGCGGGCGGAGCGCCGGGCGGAGCTGAGCGCGATGGCCGAACGCTGCGCGCACCTGGCGGAGCAGCCGGCGCGCACGTTCCACGAGGCGCTGCAGTTGGTGTGGTTCGTCCACCTGGGGATCAAGCTGGACGACGGCGGGGTGGGGCATTCGTTCGGGCGCTTCGACCAGTACCTGCTGCCCTATCTGCGCGCCGACCTGGCGGCGGGCCGCCTGGACCGGGAGCAGGCGCGCGAGCTGCTGGCGCTGTTCTGGATCAAGCTCAACCGCGAAAGCGACGACATCGCCCATCTCAGCCTGGGCGGGCAGACCCCCGGCGGGCAGGATGCCGCCAACGAGCTGAGCCTGCTGTGCCTGGAAGTGGAGGGCTGGATCCATCGCAAGCAGCCCAACCTGTCCACGCGGGTGCATGCGGGCAGCACGCCGGCCTACTGGCGCGCGGCGGGCGCCGCGATGCGCAGCGGGGCCGGCCACCCGGCGGTGTTCAGCGACGAGGTGATCATCCCCGGGCTGCTGGATTATGGCATTCCGCTGGAAACGGCGCGGGATTACGCCCAGGTGGGCTGCGTGGAGACCTATTTCCCCGGGCTGAGCGCGCCCTGGACCGACGGCTACCTCAACCTGGCCAAGTGCCTGGAACTGGCGCTCAACAACGGGCGCGATCTGCGCAGCGAGGCAGCGCTCGGGCCGGCCAGCGGGGAGGCGGCCCAGTTGGCCAGCTTCGAGGCGCTGCTGCGCGCCTATGAGACCCAGGTGGAGGCGGCCGTGCACCAGATGCTGGCGGCCAAGGACGCTTACGACGAACGGATCAGCCTGCACGCGCCCGAGCCGCTGAACTCGGCGCTGATCCACAACTGCCTGGAGCGCGGGCTGGATGCCTCGGGCGGCGGGGCGCGCTACCTGCTGACCGGGGCTTACGGGGTGGGGCTGGGCACCACCGTCGACAGCCTGGCGGCGGTCAACGAGATGGTCTTTGAGAAAAAGTTGGTGACCTTAGAAGGGCTGGCGAATGCGCTGCGCGCCGATTTCGCCGGGTGGGAGAGCCTGCGCCAGTTTGGGCTGCACCGCGCGCCCAAGTACGGCAACGACGACGAGCGCGCCGACGCAATCGCCGCGCGGGCCATCGAGAGCTTTGGCCGGCAGGTCAAAGCCTATTCGGCGGAAGCCTGGCAGGCCCGCCAGGCGCGCGAGCCACAGGCCGTGCGGCGCGCCTATCACTTCGCCATGTTTGGCTCGGTGCTCAGCCATACCAGCATGGGCGCGCTGACCGCGGCCAGCGCCAACGGGCGGCTGGCGGGGCAAACGCTCAGCGACGGGGGCTCGCCTTCGCAGGGCTGCAACCGGCTGGGGGCCACCGCCACCTTGCGCTCGATGGCCAAAGGCGATTACCGCCACGCGCCGGGCGGGGCGGCGCTCAACCTGCGCCTCTCGCCGGAGCATTTCAGCGGCGAAGCCGGGCTGGAGCTGCTGACCAGCCTGCTGACCACCTATACCCACGCGGGCGGGGAGCAGCTCCAGGTGAATATGGTCTCCGGCGAGACGCTGCGCCGCGCGCGGCAGGAGCCCGAAGCCTACCGCGACCTGGTGGTGCGGGTGGCGGGGTTCACCGCCTATTTCGTCAGCCTGCCGCCCGAGCTGCAGGAGGAGATCGCAGCGCGGGCCGAGGGCTGAGCGGGCTCAGTCGATGGGTTCGAGGATCACCAGGGGGATTTCGCGGGCGGTTTTGGCCTGGTATTGGTCGTATTGGGGGAAGATGGCGCTCATCAGCGGCCAGAGGCGCTGCCGTTCGGCAGGCGTGGCGGTACGCGCACGGGCAGCAAAACGCTCCGCGCCGACCTGGAGCTCGACCAGGGGGTTGGCCGAGAGGTTGAGATACCAGGCGGGGTGGGTGGGCGAGCCACCATTGGAAGCCACCACCAGGTAATTCTGGCCGTCGCGACCGTAGATCAGCGCGGTGCGGCGCAGCACAGCCGACTTGCGCCCGCGGGTGGTGAGCAGCAGGGTGGTCAGCCCGCGCCACTGGTGGCCCTGGCGGCCGCCGCTTTTGACGTAATTCTGGATGTGGCTGTTCACCCAACCGGTGGGGTTGTCGTAGACCGGCTCTTCGGGATCGGGCGTCTTGTGGGGGCTCACGCGTTGGCCTCTTTCAGCCAGGCGAGCAGTTTGTCGTAGTGCTCCTGGTGGTGGTCGTAGGAGGCCAGCAGGGTGGATGCCAGCGAGCGGCCCTCCAGCCAGGGGTAGCGGCCCATGTCGAGCAGCTCCATTTCGGAGACGGACGCGCCTAATTCGATAAAGCGCAGGTAACCGGCGCGCCAGCGCTCATACATTTGCGGCCAGGGCAGGGCGCGGTTGCTCTCGAAGATCCAGGCGTTGACCTGGTCGACGTCCTCGACTTCGGGGTCGAGCTCGGGAGGCCAGGCAGGGTAGGCGGGCGGGCGCAAGGTGTGGGCGGTCTCGAGGCGGGCGATGGAGCGCTGCTGCCAGGCCCACAGGTGGGCGAGCTCGTCTTTGGTCGACCAGTCCGAGGGCAGGTGGGGAGCGCTGTGCTGGGCGTCGCTCATCCCGGCCAGCAGCCCGTCCCAGCGGGTGAACTGTTCTTTCAACGCGGCGAGGATGTGCTCTTGCATATTCATCGGGGTGCTCCTTGGTGTGGGGTGGGCAGGAGTGTATTATAGTCAAATTTAGTGGGAATTGCGACCGGGGTGATCCGATCCAAACGAGCTTATTAATAAATGAGAATCACCCTCGTCTAATCCCCGCCCTCGAGCGCGGAGACTTTAAAAAAAGTGAAAGGTTGTCTATCGTGCGAACGCACGATAGACAACCTTTCACTCCATACCCACCAGAAAACAAAAAGCGACAACCTGTGGTTGTCACTTTTGTTGGATGTGTGTGGTCCCAACAGGACTCGAACCTGTGACCTCACGGATGTGAACCGTGCGCTCTAACCAACTGAGCCATGGGACCCGGACGCCCTGGATTATAGCAGATGGGGCAGGGCTTGGCAAGGTTTTTACAAACGAAACGCATGGGGTTCTCAAGAAATTGTCAGACAAGCCCCTCCCCGAAACGGGGCGGGGAAAATAAAGATTTGAGGGTGCAGACCGCCGTCTTACGGCGTCTGCACCCTCAAACTCCCTCTTTAAACTTTGTAGCCGGAGGAGAATGGTTTCAAATTTGCATTTGTCAAGTTTTCTTGAGAAAGCCATAAAACGAAACGGCAGCAACCAAACCCCTGAATCAGCCAAAGCGGCCGGTGACGTAGTCACTGGTGCGTTTGTCTTTGGGGTTGACGAAGAGGGTCTCGCCGGCGCCATATTCGACCAGCTCGCTCTGCAGGAAGAAGGCGGCGTAATCGGCCATGCGCGCGGCCTGCTGGACGTTGTGCGGCACCCAGATGATGGTGATCTGCTCTTTGAGCTCCTGCATCAGGCCTTCGATGCGCGCGGTGGAGACCGGGTCGAGGGCCGAGGTTGGCTCGTCCAGCATGATCACTTCGGGGTCGAGGGCCAGGGAGCGGGCCAGGCACAGGCGCTGCTGCTGCCCGCCGGAGATGGCGATGGCCGGGTCGTTGAGGCGGTCGTAGATCTCGTCCCACAGCACGGCGCGCTTGAGGGCGCGCTCGACGGCCTCGTCCAGGCGGCTTTTACGGCGCTCGCCCATCAGCTCCAGCGGGTAGCTGACGTTCTGGTAGATGGTCATGGGCAGCACCACCGCGCGCGAGAAGACGATGCCGATCTTGCGGCGCAGCTCGATCACGTCCACGGCGGGGTCGAGGATGTTCTGGCCGTTGAAGAGGATCTGCCCGCTGGTTTCGGCCACGTCGGTCAGATCGTTGAGACGGTTGATGGCGCGCAGCAGGGTGGATTTGCCCCCGCCGGCCGGGCCGAAGAGCACGCTGATGGCATTGGCCGGGATGCTGAGGTTGATCTCGCGCAGGCTTTCGGTGCCGTCGGAGAAGCGGATGCTGAAGTTTTCGAGGACGATTTTATCCATGGGCTACCACATGCGCCGCGCCCGGGCTCGCCGGCGGATATAGGTGGCAACCAGGTTCATGCCGAGGACAAAGACCAGCAGCACCAGCACGGTGCCATACTGCACCTGGACGGGCATGCCCGGCACCTGGGTGGAGATGACAAAAATGTGATAGGGCAGGGCCATGGTGGCGTCCAGCGGGGAGCTGGGCAGGCGCGGGAGGAAGAAGGCCGCCCCGGTGAAGAGGATGGGGGCGGTCTCGCCGGCGGCGCGTTCCAGCCCGAGGATCACCCCGGTGACGATGCCGGGCATGGACTGAGGCAGGACGATGCGCCAGATGGTCTGCCAGCGCGAGGCGCCCAGCGAGATGCTGACCGTGCGGAAGGACTGCGGCACGCTGCGCAGGGCTTCCTCGGCGGTGGAGATGATCACCGGCAGGGTCATGATCGAGAGGGTCAGCGAGGCGGCCAGGATGCTGGTGCCAAAACGCAGGAAGAGCACAAACAGTCCCAGCCCGAACAGGCCATAGACTACCGAGGGGATGCCAGCCAAATTGATGATGGCGATGCGGATCAGGCGGGTCCAGGCGTTGTCGGGGGCGTATTCGGCGATGTAAATGGCGGCGGCGATGCCCAGCGGGACGGAGAAGACCGCCGTACCGAGGGTCAGGTAAAAGGTGCCGATGATGGCGGGCAGGATGCCGCCCTGGCGCATGCCGTCGCGCGGCATAGCGGTGAGGAACTCCCAGGAGATGGCGGGCGCGCCTTTGACCACGATGTAGGCGATGATGGCGATCACCGGCAGCACGGTCAGCAGGGTGACCAGGCGCAGGACGTTTTCGCCGGCGATCTCGGTCAGGCGAGCGCGGGTGAGACCGGGTTTGGGCGCGATTTTCATGAGAGCACCCGTTCGGCGCGCGTGCGCCCGCGCAGACTGACGTAAGAAGCAATGATATTGACGATCAGGGATAAGACAAAGAGGATGATGCCGATCAGGAAGAGCACCTGGTAGTGCTCACTGCCGTTAGCCACCTCGCCCATCTCGGAAGCAATGGTGGCGGTCATGGTGCGCACCGGTCTGAAGAGCACATCCAGCCCGTGGGGGAGGATGGCGGCGTTGCCGGTGACCATCATCACCGCCATGGTTTCGCCAATCGAGCGGCCCACGCCCAGCATGATCGCGGTGAGGATGCCCGAACGCGCGGCGGGAACGGTGACGCCCCAGATCATCTGCCAGCGGGTGGCGCCCAGGGCCAGGGCGGCATCGCGGTAGGAGTGGGGCACGGTGTTGAGCGCGTCCTCGGTGATCGAGACGATGGTGGGGGTGGCGATCAGGGCCAGGAGGACCGCCCCGGAGAAGGCCGACAGGCCGGTGGGCAGGTCGAGCAGGCGGCGCAAGAAGGGCGCGGCCACCACGATGCCGAGGAAGCCCAGCACCACCGAAGGCAGCCCGGCGAGGATCTCGATGAGGGGTTTGACCAGGTTATTGAGCCAGGGCGGGGCGATCTCGGAGATGAACACGCTGGTGCCCACCCCCAGGGGAATGGCCAGCAAGAGCGCGCCGAGGGTGACCACCAGCGAGCCAAACAAGAGCGGCCAGATGGAGAAATAGCCCTCGATGGGGTACCAGCGCTGGCCGAAAATGCTGCTCAAGGGCACATTGAAGAGCGCGGGCAGGCCTTCGCGCATCAGGAAGAGGAAGATCATGGTCACGAAGAGGATGGACGAATAGCCTGACAGCTTGATGATCAGGTTGATGATCCATTCGGGACGTTTCACGGCGGGGGCCTGGACGGGCTGGGGGTCGGCGGTAGTCATGGTGCGGGGTTACTGGTTGACCGGCACAAAACCCAGGTCGACGACAATTTGCTGGGCATCGGGCGAGAGGATCCAATCCAGGTAATCCTGGACCGGCTGAGAGACCTGGTCGCTGGTGTACATGTACAGGTCGCGTGAGACGGCGTACAGGCCGTTGTTGACCGTGGCGACCGAGGGCATGATGTAGTCATCCCCGGCGGTTTTGGCCACGCCGATAACCTTGACGCTGGGGACGATGTAACCCAGGCCATCATAACCGATGGCATTGGGGTTATCGCTGACCTCGGCGATGATGCCTTCGGAAGAGGGCAGCAGCAGGGTGTCGGCCGAGAAAATTTCCTTGTCTTTGCTGTTGCCCAGGCGGATGACCTGCTCGAGGAAATAGACGTGAGTGCCTGAGTTGGTCTCGCGCGAGAGGCGCACGATGGGCCGGTCTTCGCCGCCCACGTCCTGCCAGTTGTTGATCACGCCCTTATAGATCAGCGAGATCTGCTCGAGGGTCAGGTTCTGCACCGGGTTGTTGGGGTTGACGATCACCGCGATGGCGTCGCGGGCGATGACGTGCTCCACCGGCTCCACGCCTTTGGCGCGGGCGGCGTCGATCTCTTCGCTCTTCATCGCGCGCGAGGCATTGGCGATATCTACCGTGCCGTCGATCAGGGCGGTGATGCCGGTGCCGCTGCCCCCGCCGGTGACCGAGATGCGCATCTCGGGGTGGTCGGTCTGGTAGCGCTCAGCCCAGGCCAGGGCCAGGTTGACGATTGTGTCGGAGCCCTTATTCTGGATGTAGACCGAGGGGGCGGCGCCGCCGGCAGACGAGCCGGCCACGGATGCGGTGGTGCAGCCGGATAGGGCCAGAACAGCCAGTGTGATGATTGCCAATATGGAGCGGTGCATAGGGGTAAAAAAATTATAACCGAAATTTTTTCGCCCGCGCGTCAATTCCGCCAACTTTCGGGCAGGATGCCGGGGCTTGAACCTGGTGCCTCACGGACGGGCCAGCAGCCCGCCCAGCGCCAGCAGCACGCCGGTGAGGCCGCAGACCAGCAGGTTCACGCCGGCCAGCAGCGAGACGAAGGCGCTGACAAACTCGGGCAGGATCCAGGTGGGTTGGAAGCCGTTGAGCGCATAACTGAACAGAATGGGCAGGGATAGCAGGAGCGCCAGGGCCGTCCACAATTCGAGGAGGCCCGCGCTCATCTCGGCCGGGCGGCGCAGCGGCAACCCGGCGCGCCAGGCGTAAAAGGCGCCCGCCGCCAACAAGGCGGCCAGCCCCCAGCCGCAGGCGGTCAGCAGCAGGTCGTTGGCCCCGGAAAAGGAGCTGAGCGAATAGGTTTTGGCCGAGACGAGGGCGTACCCCAGGTTGAAAACCATCAGGTAGACCAGCCCGGCCAGCAGGCGCAGCCGCCGGCGCGGCAGGCTGCCAAAGACCAGCCGGCCCAGCGCCAGGACGGTGAGGGCGGCGAGAATGGCGCGCGGCCAGCGCTCGCGCGCCAGGCGAGCGGCCTGGGCCAGGGCAATGCCCTGGGCACCGGAGGTGGTATCCGTCCAGAGGGGCGGGAGCATGCCGATGGCCTGGCGATAATCAGCGGCGAGACGGGCCTGCTGCGCCTGCGAGGCGGCCTCCAGCGCGGCGCGGCCGGTGGGGGCCAGGGAGAGTGCGTCCAGCAGGGGTGCGCCCTGGGTGGAAGCCGGCAGGTTGATCCCCAACAGCGCCGCCAGGGTGGGGGCGGCATCCACCATTTGCACCTCACCGTACTGCCCCGGGATCACCCCGCTGCCCGCCAGTACAAAGGGCTCGAGCAGGGTAATGGCATCCGTGCCGCCGTGGCCCCCGCGGTCGATGTGGCCGTGATCCGAGACGACCAGCAGGGTGTCCTGAGACAGGTCCAGGGCGGCGAGGATCTCGCCCAGCAGGCCGTCGGCGCGGGCGGCGGCCGCGTTCCAGCGCGGGTCGCGCGGGCCGCCTTCATGATGCCCGGCGTAATCCACCTGGTCGAGGTGGATCAGCACCAGCCGGCCCTGCCTGGCGCGCAGCCAGGGCAAAGCTGCGTCCACCACCTGGCGGTCGGCGGCGGCATCTTCGCCCGGGGTGTAAAAGGAAAAGGTGACATCCTCGGGCGCGAGCAGTTTTTCGAACCAGTCGTAGCCCGAGACGGCGGTGCTCAGCCCGGCGCGCCGGGCGGCCGAGAAGAGGGTGTCCTGGGTAATGGTTGGGATCAAATCGCGGTCCAGGTTGACCGCCGGGCCGTCGTTCAGCTCCGGCCAGGCGCCAGTCAGCAGGGTGGCATAACCCGGCTGGGAAAAGGACAGCGGCCGGCTGTGCATGCGGGCGGAGGCCGCGGAGGCGCGCAGGCCGGCCAGCGCCGGCATGACGGTCTCGTTTTGGGCGGTGTCGTAGCGCAGCCCGTCGATCAGCAGCATGACCACGCGGCGGGTGAGGGCCGGGGCAGCGCTTTCAGCGGGGGCCGGGGGCCGATCTTTGAGCGGGGAGCGGTAGGCATACATGCCGTCCATCGTCCCGGTGACCCAAACATAGCCGCCGGCAAGCAGCGCCAATGAGAGCGCCAGCCCCACGGCCACCCAGGTGCGCGAAAATTTCAATCGGCGACCTGGGTGGTAAAGGCTTTCCCATCGCGGGCGCAGATCATCTGGAGCACCGAGCGGGCCGAAAGCGCCGCGCTGGGCACGCCGCCCAGCATCTCCACCCACTGGCCGGCCAGGTAGAAATTCTGCAGCTCGGGCAGGGTCTTGGGCGAGAACCAGGCCGTGCCGGCGCTGGCCTCGGGGGTCGGCACCCAGCCCTGGCTGGATCCGCGCCAGTTGCCGGTGTAGCGCTCGAAGGTGAGCGGGGTGGCCACGTCGACCATCTCCACCTTGCCGGCGAGCCCCGGGTAGCGCCCGTTGAGGGCGGCGATGACTTCGCCACTGATGCGGGTCTTCTCGGCGGCGTAGGCCTGTTCGTCCGGCGCGAGTTTCTTCCAGAAATCATAATCCCCGCCCAGGTTGACGCGGATCACGGTTTTGCCCTGGGGGGCGGCGTAGGGGTCGTAGCTGAAGACCTGGATGTTGATCATATCCACGTTCTGGCCGTAGAGGGTGATGGGGCAGGCGGGTTGGCACAGCAGCCCGGAAATGGTCGAGGGCGTCTCGCTGATCGCCATGTTCACCCCCACGGTCACCTGCAGGGGCGAGCCGATCACCGGGACGTGCTCGAACCAGGCCCGCGCGGCGTCGCTGAGATACTGCTCGCCCAGCATATGGTACATGGTGGCGTGCAGATCGGCGGTGGAGATGACGGTGACGTCTTCGCCGTGGATTTCGCGGCCATCTTCCAGCCGCAGCCCCACCGCGCGCCCGTCTTCCACCAGGATCTTCTCAACTCTGGCGCCGTACTCGATATTTCCGCCCAACTCGAGGTAGCGGCGCTCAATCGAACGGGCAAACTCCAGCGAGCCGCCCAGCGGGTAGCCGGAGGATTTCTGGCTGGAATAGGCCTGGGGGAGGAGGAAAAGGAACATAGGCATCCACGGGCTGTAGAGCAGGTTGAGGATCTTTTTCAGCTTGGGGCTGTGCAGGCGTTCGAGGAAGTGGCCCATGCTGGTGGTGTTCCAATACTGCATTTTCTCACCAAAGGCCTGGACACGCTGCGGGTCGGCATCCAGCGGGCCGAGCCAGGTGGACTGCATCATGTCATCGTAGGAGACGTAATCGCGCACGGCCTGGGTCAGCTCGTGGATCACCGCCTCGTCCTCGGGACCCAGGTCGACCAGATATTCTTCCAGGCGGTCCATGTCGGTATATTGGGTGTAGGAGAGCCCGGGCAGGTCGAGGCGCAGCAAGGCCTCATGCTCCACGAATTGGATATCGCGGGCGGGGCCCAGCTCCTGCCAGAGACGGTGGAGCCCCATGCGCGGGCCCGAGCCGCACAGCCAGTGGATACAGCCGTCGACCAGATAGCCTCTGCGGCGCCAGGCAGTGCACAGCCCGCCGGGCAGGGAGTGCATCTCGAATATACGCGTGCGGTAGCCATTCATCTGGCCGTACACGCCCGCCGATAAGCCCGCAATCCCCGCCCCGATGATGATCAATTCAGGAGACATGTTCCCTCGCGAATGTATAGACAAATATTGGCAACAGTATAATATGGATTCCGGGGGCCATATAAGGGGAAAACGGGTAGTTTTTTGGACCAGGATCCGGGCGGCGAACTCGCTCGCGGTGCGGCGGGTGTTACAATCTGTAAACCCTGAACCAATGAAAGGCCAGCCATGCCGATTGAACCAGACGCCTCGATCATCACCCAACCCGAAATCCGCGCCGCGCTGGAAGAGCTGGGCCTGCGCGGGGCCGGGGTGATGGTGCACTCCTCCCTGAAAAGCTTTGGGCGGGTGGCGGGCGGCCCGCGCGCGGTGGTCGAGGCGCTGATGGAAGCGATCACCCCGCAAGGCACCCTGCTGATGCCCTCCTTCAACCACGACGACCTGTTCCAGGAGGGCGGCCCCGGCTACTACCATCCCGGCGAGTCGATCACCACCAATGGGGCCATCCCCGACGCGTTCTGGCGCATGCCCGGCGTGCTGCGCAGCCTGAACCCCACCCACGCGGTGGCGGCCTGGGGCAGGCACGCCCTGGAATACACCCGCGGTCACCACCGCACCCTGACCATGGGCCCCGATTCACCCCTGGGGCTGCTGCAGCGCGACGGGGGCTACGGCTTGCTGCTGGGCGTCTCCTACGAAGCCAATACGTTCCACCACGTGGTCGAGATGACTACCAGCGCCCCCTGCCTGGGCCGGCGCACAGAGGCTTACCCCGTGCTGCTCCCGGATGGGCGGCGCGTGCTGGGCCGCACCTGGGGCTGGCGCGAGAGCGACTGCCCGATCACGGACGCCACCCGCTACCGCGAGGCGATGCGCCCCTACCAGGTGGTGGCGCGCATCGGCGCCTGCCAGGCGACCCTTTTCCGCCTGCAGGACTGCTTCGAGGTGGTCTCCGCGCTGCTGGCGAACGGCATAGAGGGCTTCCCGCCCTGCAGCCGCTGTCCCATCCGCCCGCGGCGAGTGGCGCAGACGGTCGTTTCCGACTGGGACGAGCAGGCCCGGCGCCCCCTGCCCGATTCGAGCGCCTGGACGTATTGAAAAAAGCGCATGGCGGGTAGAATCATAAGCAGCGAACTATCTCAGCAACACGCGAAACCTGAAAGGCGGCAATGAAACCCTACGATCTGGATTATTTACGTAAGGCGATCGAGGCGGCGGCCAATGCGCGCCAGCACGGCAACCATCCCTTTGGCGCGGTTTTGGTGGATGCCGAGGGCCGTCTATTGCTGGAAGCGGAAAACACGGTGGTCAGCGGGCAGGATTACACCGGGCACGCCGAGACCAACCTGATCCGCAAGGCCGGCGCGCTGCCGGCGGATGTGCTCAAGGGATGTACGCTGTATACCAGCACAGAGCCCTGCGCGATGTGCGCGGGAGCCATCTTTTGGGCGGGGGTCGGGCGGGTGGTCTACGCCTTGAGCGAACAGGGTTTGCTCGAGGTCGTCGGCCAGGGGTCCGGGGAGAGCTTTCTCAACCTGCCGTGCCGCGAGCTGTTCGCCCACGGCGGCAGAACGGTGGAGGTGCTGGGCCCGCTGCTGGAAGAAGAAGCCCGCGAAGTGCACGCCGGTTTCTGGTAAAAGGAGCGGTGGCGGCGTCACAATTCGCAAGCGAAACTTAACAACTTTCGAAGTATCAAGGTGTTGGGTTTCGGGGCAAGGATTGATGTGCGAAATTACCGTCATGATGCCCCTCAACCCAACCTACGAAACCTGGAGCAACCCAGGTTAGAGCTCGATCCAGTAGCGCATTTTGCGGGCGGTCTGCCCTTCGACCTCCACCAGGTTTTCCAGCTGCCCGCCGTTGTTTTCGATGACCTTTTGCGAGGCAAGATTGGTTTCATCGCAGGTCAGCAGCACCCGGAAAAGCCCGCGCTGGCGGGCTTTTTCTAACCCCAGGCGCAGGAGGGTCGTGCCGAAGCCGGAGCGCCGCCGGGAGGGGCGGATCTCGTAGCCGATATGCCCGCCGGCATGCAGGTGCCGTTCATCCAGCGTGGTGCGCAAGGTCAGTTTACCGATCCACTGCTCGCCTTCCATCATCCAGAAATCCTCGTAGGGCAGCTCGCCGGGCATCAGGGTCGACGGGTCGAGCGAATGATCCAGGCGCTCGACCAGAGCCTCATACTGCGCCCCCAGCTCTTCGGCGCTGATGCCATACTCCCCCGCGGCGTGAAATTCACGAACGGCATCCAGCAGGGCGGCTTTATGGGCGAGGGCTGGTTTTTCCAGGACGGGCATAGGGAACTCCTTGGGGCATCATTTCGCTTAATGTTACTATTTTTCTCCTTATTTCACGAGTTCAGGCCGGTTTAGAAATGACCCGATAATAACGGCAATTTTCCACAACCGGCTGTAGGGCGATTGCACAAAACATTCGTTCTATGCAAATAATGTCACCCACCCCTTGATCCCCGCCCTCAAGGGCGGGGAAAACAGAAAAGTTTGGTGTATTTGCGCGCTTTCGCGCGCAAATACACCAATATAATAATTTTCTTCCCGCATCGTAGGCGCAGACACTGTGCGTGCACCAGTAAATATTTATAATGCAATCGCCCTGCAACCGGCTGCTTTCCTCGCAAACGCGCGCGGCGCACGGCGCGCGGGTTTGGTATAATAAATAGGTTTGGCACGAAACGAGGAAAACACAATTATGGACATTGGCACCATCCAATCGGTAGATATCGACAACGAAATGCGCACCGCCTACCTCGATTACGCGATGAGCGTGATCGTGGCGCGCGCCTTACCCGATGCGCGCGACGGGCTGAAACCCGTCCACCGCCGCATCCTGTATGCGATGGAAGACATGGGCATCCGCGCCGGTACGGCTTATAAGAAATCCGCCAGAATCGTGGGCGAGGTGCTGGGCAAGTACCACCCACACGGCGATATGGCGGTGTACGAATCGATGGCGCGCATGGCGCAGGACTTTTCGATGCGCTACCCGCTGGTGGACGGCCAGGGCAACTTTGGCTCGATCGACGGCGACGCCCCGGCTGCCATGCGCTACACCGAAGCGCGGCTCAACGCACATGGCCGGAGAGATGCTGGCGGATATCGACAAAGACACGGTCGATTTCACCGATAATTTCGACGGCACGCTGCAGGAGCCGGTGGTGCTGCCCTCCCGCCTGCCCAACCTGCTGCTCAACGGCTCGTCGGGGATCGCGGTGGGCATGGCGACCAATATCCCGCCGCACAACCTGCCCGAGCTGGCCAACGCAATCAATTACCTGATCGACAACTACGACGAGATCGACGAGGTAACCGTGGCCGACCTGATGAACTTCATCCCCGGCCCGGATTTCCCCACCGGCGGGATCATCGTGGGACGCGAAGGTATCCTGCACGCCTACTCCACCGGCCGCGGGCGGCTGACCGTGCGCGGCCTGGCGCGCATCGAAGAACAGAAAAACGGGCGCTACTGCATCTATATCACCGAAATTCCCTACCAGGTGAACAAGACCACGCTGATCGAGCGCATCGCCGAACTGGTGCGCGAAGATAAGATCGACCAGATTTCGGACCTGCGCGATGAATCGGACCGGCGCGGGATGAGCATCGTTATCGAGCTCAAACGCGGCGCTCAGCCGCGCCAGGTGCTCAACCAGCTGTACAAATACACCCCGCTGCAGTCCACCTTTGGGGTGCAGATGCTGGCGCTGGTAGACAACGAGCCGCGCCTGCTGCCGCTCAAACGCGCACTGCACATCTTCATCGAGCACCGCCAGGTAGTCATCACCCGCCGCTCGAATTTCGAGCTGGCCAAAGCCCGCGCCCGCGCGCACATCCTGGAAGGGCTGCTGATCGCGCTGGCCAACTTGGACGAGGTGATCAAGACCATCCGCGAATCGGCGGACGTGGACACAGCCCGCGCCCAGCTTGTCGCGCGCTTCAACCTGAGCGAACTCCAGGCCCAGGCCATCCTGGATATGCAGCTGCGCCGCCTGGCCGCGCTGGAACGCCAGAAGATCGAGGACGAGCACAAAGAAGTTCACAGCCGCATCGACTACCTCGAAGACCTGCTGGCTAACCCCAAGAAGATCCTGGCGCTGGTCAAGGAAGACATGCAAGAAATCGCCGAGAAATACGGCGACGAACGCCGCACGCACATCGCCGGGGACGTACGCGAAGACTTCAGCGAAGAAGACCTGGTGGCGGATGAGGCCGTGCTGGTGACTCTCACCGCACGCGGCTATATCAAACGGGTGGACGCCAACGTCTACCGCGTGCAGAACCGCGGCGGGCGCGGGGTGACCGGCCAGGGGGTGCGCGAGGAAGACGAGGTGGTGCTGATGGCCGCTGCGCGCACCCTGGATAACCTGCTGTTCTTCTCCGACCGCGGTAAAGTTTACGCGATCAAGGCTCACCAGATCCCCGAGGCCAACCGCACCGACCGCGGCGTGCCGGTGATCAACGTGCTGGCGCTGGAAGCCACCGAACGGATCACCGCGGTGGTGGGCGTGGCCGATTTCAAACAGGCGCGCTACTGCACCATGGCCACCCTGGCCGGGCGAGTAAAACGGGTGGCGCTGAGTGAATTTTCAAGCGTGCGCCCCTCCGGGTTGATCGCGATCAACCTGGATAACGGCGATAAATTGGGATGGGCGCGGGTGACCGGCGGCAAGGACCACATCCTGCTGGTGACTGCCGGAGGCCGGGCGCTGCGCTTCAGAGAAGAAGAAGTGCGCACCATGGGCCGCCAGGCGGCCGGGGTGGCAGGCATCCGGGTGAATAAGGGCGACCAGCTGGTCTCGATGGAAATCATCGAGCCGGAGGGCGCTCTGCTGGTGGTGACGGAGAAAGGCTTTGGTAAAAAGACCAACCTGGAAGAATATCCGGTCAAAGGCCGGGCTACCGGCGGGGTGCTGACCACCGACCAGAAGGCGCTGGACAAGATTGGCCAGATCGCCGTGGCGCGGGTGGTGCAGCCCAGCGACGAGGTGGCGCTGATCAGCTCCAACGGTATCGCGCTGCGGTTGAAGGTATCCAACGTATCCTCCAGCGGGCGGGGCACGCGCGGTGTACACCTGATGGGGATTGAAAACGGCGACACGGTGGCGGCTATCGCCCGCCTGCCGGTTGAAATTGAAGCCATCCCGGAGCAATAACCCCCGCGCTGCTCCAGCAAAATAGATTTTGCGATAAAAAAAATTGCCACAATGTGGCAATTTTTTTTATCGCGGGTATGGCTAAAATTTCTTTTCGTCGTCGGGGTGCCAGTCGGTGGCCCAGCGCTGGTCGATCTCATCCTGGACCAGTTGGTAGCGGATATCGGTGGAGAGGCGGATGCGCCGGCGCGGGTCGCGGTTGACCGTGGCGGCATGGATCATAAAGGCGCTGTGGATGACCATATCGCCGGCCTCGTAATCGGCGGCCAGCCAGCGGGTATTGAGCCGGTCGGCCAGGGAGGGCAGGTCGCGGGTCAGCCAGCCGGTGTCGGTCATGTTCTTGTTGTAGGCGCTGATGCGCTGCTCGGGGGGCAGATCGGCGTTGGCGGCCGAGAACTCGGCTTCTTTCACCCGACCCCAGGTGTGCGAGCCTTCCAGGTAGACCAGCCCGCCCATTTCCGCCGGGATATCGCCGATGGGGATCCAACTGGTATAGACCCGCTCGGTTCCGGCGCGCAGGTAGACCAGGTCGTAATGCGCGCCGGTGCAGTTGGGTTCGTCGGGGATGGTGTAGCGGATCAGCTTGCGTTTGTGCAGGTAAACCGGCCCACCCAATACGCGCTGATAAAACTCGCGGATCGGCGCGGACAGGCAAAAAGCCTCGTAATCGGCCCAGCGGGTAACCTCGATCAATTTGCGGCGGGCAAAGCCCGACTCTTCGCGCTTGCCCGAATAGAGGCCTTCTTCGGGGCTCGCGCCGGGGGTCAGCATGCCCGATTCCTGGTAGGCGGCGAAGAATTTGGCGCGAAAATCGAGCACCATGCGGCGGTCGAGGATGCCTTTTAGCCACAGGTAGCCCTGCTCGCCAAACTGCTGCCACAACTCTGCCGCGGGCCGCCTGGGGTCAGCCGGCTGCAGCCAGCCCAGGCGCTCGGGGGCGGTAGACAGGGTAAAGCCATTACTGACGAAGGGATCTACAACGGCGCGTCCGGTGAGCATGCCAACCTCCATATCGTGCGGATTTTGCTTATATCTTACGAAAAATCTGTAGGGGACAAGGACAGATGGAGGACAAATACTGGACGTATTCTATCCGGTATTTGCCGGGACGAAAAGAGGAAATCTCAGCCGTAATATAGCTTTCTAAAAGTCGACCCCACCCCCGCCCCGCCCCGGTCGACGGGGCGGGAAAAGAGAAAACTTGGGGTTTGGCAGCCCTAACGGAGCTGCCAAACCCCAAACCCAGACTTGAAGATTTGAGGTTTCAAAAAAAGGAAACCGGCGCAATTACTCGAACCACTGGGCCAGGACGGGCAGCAGGTCGGCCAGGCTGGCGTGCCGGCGGCCATCGCTGAGGCAGCGCTGGGCGACCAGGGCGCGGGTCTGCTCGCGCCAGGTCTCCAGTTGGGCAGGTTCGGCCCCCACCCAGCCCAGGGAGGCCACGCAGCGCGAGTCTTCGGGGTGCAGCCCGCCGTGCATGCCCAGCATGGGGTTGGCGAAGTAAAAACCCTGGGCATAATCCGATACCAGCAGCAGATCGCCGCTCAGCGGCCCGGCCAGGCGGCTCAGCCGCCAGGAGGCCTCGGCGGTGAGCATCTCGGGGTGCTCGCCAAGATATTCGTCGACCGCCACCAGCTTGCCCTCGGGGGTCAGCGCCTGGTAATCTGCCTGCCAGCCGTCCTGCTCCACGCTGCGCGCCAGGATCATCGCCAGGGCGCCCTGCAGGTCTGGGGAGTATTTGCCGGTCAGGTTGGCCTCCCAAAAGGCCATGCCGGTGCGCAGCACATCCGCGGCGAAGCGAGGCGGATCAGACCAGCGCCCCTCGCGGTGCTGCAGGTAGACATGCGCCATGCCGCCGTTGCTGGCGATGACCGCATCGCAGGCGGGGTCCTCACCGGGCATGTCGTGCACGTCCAACCCGAGGGCGTCGAAGAGGGTACCCATCTCGCGGTCAAAGGGAAAGCTCATGCGCAGCGAGTGGCGGTCGTCGTCAATGACCCCAATCTGACCGTGGTCCGAGACGATCAGGGCCAGGGTGCCGTCCAGCAAGCCCAGTTTGCGGTAACCGTCGAGGAATTCACCCAACAGGCGGTCGACATCCTCGAGGGCCTCGGGCTGGATGCGCGGGCCGGACTGGTGCGAGCGGTGGTCGACCCCCATGAAATAGAGGGTGAGCACATCCGGCCGCGCCCCAGACTGCAGGTGGCGCAGGGCTTTGCGCAGCATCTGGCCGTCGTAATCCAGGGAGCTCATCCCCAGCAGCCCACCGCCCTTGGTGTAGCGGGCAATTTCCAGCAAATCGGGCCGCAGCCAGGCATCCGCGCCGCGGGCCAGCATGTGGTGCGAAACCGCGCTGGACAGACCACGGCGCGCGGCGCGCTCGTAGAGAGTCAGCCGGTCGGGGTCGGCGGTGCGGCTCAGCAGGCCCTGCGCCCCGGCGAAAACCTGCACGGCATCATCCACCGCCAGGGTGTCGCCGATATCGAAGGCATAAAACCGGGGCACGCCGCGGCTGTGGGTGCCAAAGCGGTCAAAGAACTGGTTGCCGGGGATGGCATGCTCATCGGGGTGGGCGCCGGTAAAGATGGTGGTCTGGGCGCAGAAAGTGATGGAAGGCGCGGTGGAAAGCGGGTCGAGGTGCAGGCCGCTTTCGGCCTGCGCTCCGCCCAGCAGCAGGGCCAGGTTAGGAATGCTGCCATCCGCCAGGGCCTGGTGGAATACATCCTGACGCAAGCCGTCAATATCGACAACCAACAAGCGCAGGGGTAAGGTATGATTTGCCATAGGAAAATTGTAGCGCAACCTTACAGAATTGCCAATAATCCACAAAGTTGGTGATTCTTGGTTGAATCGCAATGCAATTTCTCTTGCACCTTTAATAATTTCTTGCTATAATCCAATTCAGAGACTTGGTTTAAATCGTGGTAATATTTTAATTATCTGAGTAGGCTTCCCCTGGAATCGTATCATTGAGGCAGTGGGGGCTGATCTCAATCCCAACTATGGATTTTTAATCTAGCCAAACCACAATCCTGCCCAGGCAGGAAATCGCTGGTGTATTCCCATTCTGCCGGAGCATTGACCCTGCATATGATGAACATAATCGAGCTTGAGAAGGAACCGTTAAACAAGCTGCGCAAGCTTGGCGAGGATTTGAGCATCCCTAACTCGCAACGGTTGAAGAAAGAAACTGCTGATCCTCAAAATCCGCCAGGTCGAAGCCGAACGTGAGGGGCTTGAAGTACGCGGCGGTATTCTCGAGATCATGAACGAAGGCGTGGGTTTCCTGCGGTCCAATTACCGAATTGGTCCGGACGATGTGTATGTCTCTCAGGCACAGCTCCGGCGCTATGAACTGCGCAACGGCGACCTGGTCATCGGTCACGTGCGCCCGCCGCGCGAATCCGAACGCCATTATGGCCTGCTCAAGGTTGAAATCGATCAACGGCCTGCCGCCCGAAGAGGCCCGCGCGCCGGCCCAACTTCGAGAGCCTGACCCCCATTTTCCCCGAGAAACGCTTCGACCTCGAAACCGACCGCAGCATTCTGTCGACCCGGCTGATCAACCTGATCGCCCCAATTGGGCGCGGGCAGCGCGGGATGATCGTTTCTCCGCCAAAAGCCGGGAAAACCACCATCCTGAAACAGATCGCCAATTCAATCTCGCACCAAATATCCCGACGTGCACCTGATCATCGCCTTGATCGGCGAGCGCCCGGAAGAAGTCACCGATATGGACCGCTCGGTGGACGGCTGAAGTGGTGGCCTCGACCTTTGACGAGCCGGTCTCCTCGCCACGTGCGCACCGCCGAAATTACCCTGGAACGCGCCAAACGCCTGGTCGAAATCGGGCGGGATGTGGTCATCCTGATGGATTCGCTCACCCGCCTGGCGCGCGCCTACAACCTGGTGGTCAACCCATCCGGCCGCACCCTGTCCGGCGGTATGGACCCCTCGGCGCTGTACCCGCCCAAGCGTTTCTTTGGCGCAGCGCGCAACCTGGAAGAAGGCGGCTCGCTGACCATTATCGCCACCGCGCTGGTCGATACCGGCTCGCGCCTGGACGATGTGGTCTACGAAGAATTCAAGGGCACCGGCAATATGGAGCTGCACCTATCCCGCCGGCTGCAGGAACGGCGCATCTTCCCGGCGATCGATATCGAACGCTCCTCCACCCGCCGCGAAGAACTGTTGCTGGGGCCGGATCTGCTGCAGCGTGTCTGGTTGATGCGCCGCATGTACCTCCAGATGATCGGCCAGCAGCCACAAGGCGCGGGCATGGACCCGGCGGTGGCGCACAGAAGCAATTCTGCAGCGGATGACCCGCACGCGCACGAACGAAGAATTCCTGGAGAATCTGACGGAGGATATGTGATTCGAAAAAAAAGCATCGGGGTCCAGCCGGTCATTTCGACCGTTGAGACCCCACGGCCGCGCGACCCGTTATTCTGGGTCACCTGGGCCGGCGCTTTCTTAATGGTGGCCTGGTTATCGTATGTTGTCCTGCTGCGCACGGGGGTGGTGCAGGCAGCTAAAATTGCAGAGACCACGCAAAGCGAGCTTTCCAACGCGGTGCCGGCCAACGCCAACTTCACCGCGTCCTTGCCCGATTTTACGCCTCACAGCGGGGTAGAGGCGCTGGTGCGCGACACCGACCTGCACACCATCATCCCCACCCGCCCGCGCACCGCGCCCGAATCGTACGTGGTGGACGCGGGTGATTCGGTCTTTGGCATCGCTCAAAAGTTCAAGCTGGAGCCCGAGACCGTGCTGTGGGCCAATTACAGCCTGTTGAACGACAACCCCAATATGCTCTCGGTCGGCCAGGATCTGACCATCCCGGCCGCGGATGGGGTACTGTATAAAGTAAAAACCAACGACACCATCGAGAGCATCGCCAATGAATTCCAGGCCAAACCCGAGGACATCATCGGCTGGCCGGACAATCAGATCGACATTGCCGACCCGCAATTGGTGGTCGGGGCCGAAGTGATGATCCCGGGCGGCAAACGCGCGATGCAGTCCTGGGTGGTGCCGACCATCTGGCGCGCCAATTCGGGCGCCAACAAAACGATCAATGCGGCCTGCGACACCAGCGGGGCATCCGCCTATGGCAGCGGCTACTTTATGTGGCCGGCCGACAACCACTCGATCTCGGGCAATACCTTCTGGTCCGGGCACCTGGGCATCGACATCGCCGCGGCGATGGGCGCGCCCATCTATGCCGCCGACAGCGGGGTGGTGGTCTATGCCGCGGGGATCGGCGGCGGTTACGGCAACATGGTGATGATCGATCACGGCAACGGGTATCACACCCTTTACGCCCATCTCAGCCAGATCCTGGTGCGCTGCGGCTCAAATGCCAGCAAAGGCCAGGTGATCGCTTACGCCGGGAGCACGGGCAACTCCACCGGTCCGCACCTGCATTTCGAAATCCGCTACTTCGGCGCATTCGTCAACCCGCTGGATTACGTCAACTAACTAACCGACAGCCTGGCGTTATCGCCAGGCTGTTTTTATTTAAGCGGCCGGGCAGGGAACGCAAAGCCTTTTTGCGGCCCACACGCCCGGCGCCGCTTTAAAATTTGTTCCCCCGCCTTCAGAAAAAGACGGGGGAACAGAGGGGGTCAGGGGGCCGCCCTCGATATAATCCCTAGGGGGTCGGGTTCTTCCAATACGCCATTTCATCGACCTGCACGGCAAACTGGGTCTTGGAGCCGGGGCCGACGTAGATGCCGAAATAACCGCTGGTCCAGGTGCCGTCGGAGACCTCACCCAACAAATGGCCGTTGGCATACATGATCAGGCGGCTGCCAACCATCATCAAGCCCATGCGGTTGGTCTGGTTAGCGCCTTTGTTGACCGCATCCGAATCGGTCCAATCCTTGAGGCGGGTCATAGTGCCTTTGGCGCCGAGGGTGCCGTCCCACTTGCGCAGGGAATATTTTCCATCGCAGCGGAAACCCAGCAGGTAGCCGCGGTCGGCGTCTTTGAGCACCGGCACCCGCACGATCATGCCGTACTGGTCGGTGCCGCTGCAGGCGCCTACCTTAAAGGTTGTCTCCAGGTAGATGCTGCCAAAGTCGGTGCCTTCGGGGTTGGCCAGGCGCCAGCCCAACTTTTCGGTCAGGCCGGTGAGGGTCATCAACCCGCCGCCGAAACCTACCGAGGTGAAATCATTCGACCCGGTCGGCCAGATCCAACTGGTGGCATCCGCCATGCTGTCGGTGGAGGTGGCGTTGCCCAGGCGGCTGCGCGGGTCGCCCGGCACCGGGGTGAGGCTGGGACCGGGGGTATCGCTGGGCGCCTGGGTGACGGCCGGGGTGTCGCTGGGCTGGGGCGGCGCCTGGGTATTGGTCGGCTGGGGAGGCGGGGGCGTATGGGTAGGCTGATCGGGGGCCAGGGTGGCGGTCGCCACTGCCGGTTCCGATGTGTTGGTAGGCGGGACCTGCGCCATCGAGGTGGCGGTGGGCATGGCGGTCATCACCATGGCAATTTGGGTTTGCATCTCGGAATCCGAGAGCGTCGGTTGGATAATTTTCGGTCCGCTGGTGGATAATGGCATCACACATCCGGCCAGCAGAACAGTCAGCAGTAAAATTGGCAAGAGCTTCTTCATCCGGTCTCCTTGACCACACCCATGGGTTCAATGCAGCGTGCTGCTATTGGTTAAACGCGCGCAATGAATTTTTGTTCCCGCTTCATGGTTTGGAAGGTAGTTTCTCCTCGGGAATCCCCACTCTTCCTTAAGTATACATGAATTGGGCCGATATATGAATCAGATCGGGTGCAATCCTGATGCCAGTTTAGCCGGTTTTATAACCAATCATGCGCAGGAAGCCCTTGCGCCAGGCGATGTCTTCCTCGGCTTCCACCCCCAGCGGGCGGGATCCATCGATGACGCCCAGGATGCCGCGTCCCGCGCCGTGTTCGGCCAGCACCACCGAGACCGGGTTGGCCGTGGCGCAGAAAATGGAGCACACCTCCGGCACCGCTTGCACCGCTTTGAGCACGTTAATGGGGTAATAGCCCTCGCCGAGGAAGATGATAAAGCTATGACCGGCGCCAATCGCCATGGCATTCTTTTTCGCCAGCCCGGTCATTTCTTCGTCGGTGCCGGCCCAGCGCACCAGGCATTTACCCGAGGCTTCGCAAAACGCCAGCCCGAATTTAATCCCGGGGACGGCGCTCACCAGGGTTTCATACAGGTCTTCCACTGTCTTAATAAAGTGGGCCTGACCAAGGATAAAATTGATGTCATCCGGTTTTTCAACCGCCACCACGTGCAAATCCATTCCTCACCTCCGATGGTTATCTGCCGGCTGTCGACCGGTCGGGATCGACCGGTTTGGGATGATTGTACCTGTAAGCTCGCGGGGAGGCAATCGAGCAGGCGATGTGTCTCATGGCGTTCTCAAGAAATTGTCAGACAAGCCCCTCCCCCTGCCCCCTCCCCGAAGCGAGGCGGGGAAATAAAGATTTGAGGGTGTAGACGCCGTTTCACGGCGTCTAAACCCTCAAACTCCCTCTCTGAACTCCGTCGCCGGAGGAGTATAGATCCAAATTGGCATTTGCCTAGCTTTCTTGAGAAAGCCATAGGATGTGTCTCGCAGGCGGGTGAAGAAGGAGAGACCCGGTCCACGGCTGTTTACGCAATCTCTTGGCCTACTGAGTAGTTGTGGGGCGCGGCGCAGCCGGGGAAGTGGAGGCAAGGGTCGTTGGCATATTTTGCGAATGGACCGGATGCCAGGGCAGCCATGTTTGTCAATTCTTTGGTTCTCGAGTAAGATTCACTTGTGACCTCAAGCGAGATTCCCTACCTGGCGGATTGGTTCGCGATAACATTTCGCTGGCTGGTGATTATGGCTCTGGCGGTGACCATGGCCTTGCAAAACCGGCTGGACGTGTGGATGCTCCTCGCCCTGGCGCTGCCGGCTGGATGGAACCTGGTGATGAGCGTCCTGGCGGTTTTCAACCGCCGCCTGGTGCAGCACCGCCCGATCAATGTCGCCGTGGATACGCTGTGCGCGATCCTGATCTTCGCCTTGAGCGGGGACGTGCGCGGGCCGATCCTGTGGGTGGGGATCCTCACCATCGCCCCGGCCTCGATCTATTTTGAACTGCGCGGCGCGGTCTTTGCGGCGGCGGTGATATCGGTGATCGAAGTGGCTTTCCTTTACCTCGTCCAACCCCAAATCGTCTCCGCGGCGCCGCTGACGGTGCTGGTGGGGGTCAACCTGGCGGTGGGGATCGGGATGGGCTTCCTCAGCCGCCCGTTGATCCGCCGCCTGCGTACCACTTACCGCGGGCTGGTGCGCAACCGCCGGGATATTGAAATGCGCATCCAGGTGCGTGAACGCGAACGGATGAAAGCGCTGTCGGATATGATCGCCACCTTTAGCGCCACACTCAATTATAAAACCGTGCTCGAGGCGGCGATGAGCTCCAGCCTGTCCACCATGGGGTTGAGCGAAGCCGAAGCCGGCCCGCTGTTGTGCGCTTTCCTGCTGTTTGAAGACTCAGGCCTGGTCTATGTGGTGGGGCGGGGTTTCCCGGCGCGCGACCAGGCCATCCCCCTGCCGGCCGAAGAAGGCCTGCTGGCCGAGGTGCTGCACAGCGGCGAGCACCGCATGCTGGTCACCGAGCACTGCGATGACCCCGAACTGTGTAAACTGGTGGCGCTGCATGCCTGCAAATCCATCCTGGTGATGCCCCTGGTGCGGGGGATGAACGCCTACGGCGTCTTAATCTATGCGCATACCGATGGGGCCTTCTTCAACCCAGACCGCACCGAACTGCTGCTGACCATCGGCAACCAGGCGGTGATTGCTATCCAGAATGCGCGCCTGTTCCAGGACCTGGCCGCCGAGAAAGAACGGCTGGTGCAGTCGCAGGAAGAGGCGCAGAAAAAGCTGGCCCGCGATTTGCACGACGGACCGACCCAATCGGTGTCTTCGATCGCCATGCGTCTCAGCGTGGCGCGCAAAATGCTGGAGCGCAGCCCACAATCGGCCGGCGCGGAACTGGCCGAAATCGAGACCCTGGCCCGGCGCACCACCGACGAAATTCGCCACATGCTCTTCACCTTGCGCCCGCTGGTGCTGGAAAGCGAAGGGCTGGTGGCCGCGCTGAACGCCATGGCGACCAAGATGCGCAGCGTCTACCAGCAAAATATCCTCATCGATGTGGATCCGGCGGTGGTCGAGGCGCTGGACGCCTCGCACCAGACGGTGGTGTTTTACCTGGTGGATGAATCGGTCAACAACGCGCGCAAACATGCCGAGGCCAGCCAGGTGGCGGTGCGGCTGCAGTTCATCTCAGCTGACAACAGCCTGGCAGGTTTGGAAATCAGTGACGATGGGCGGGGGTTTGACGTGAACGAGGTGATGGGCAATTATGAGAAACGCAGCAGCCTGGGGATGATCAATTTACGCGAGCGCGCCGATATGATCGACGGGCTGCTCAAAGTCGAAATCGGTCCCCGGCAAAGGCACCCGCATCCGGGTCTACATCCCCCTCAACGAGCAGGCTCTCGACCGGCTGCACCGCTCCCAAAAAGTATAAAAAAAAGACGCCCAAGCATGGGCGCCTATCGAATGGGTCTTCCGGCTCTCAGCCCGCGTAGCGCTGCAGGATGGGCAGGGCCGCCAGCACCGCACGAGCCCGGTGGCTGAGCAGGTTCTTATGCTCTCTGTCCAATTCGGCCATGGTCACTTCCCGGTCGTCCAACAGGAAAATAGGGTCGTAGCCAAAGCCGTTGGTTCCCCGTTCTTCCGGGATAATCTCGCCAAAGCAATCCCCATCTGCCAGGTCCAGCTCCCCACCGGGTCCCGCGATGGCCACGGTGCAGTGGAAATGCGCCGGCCAGGGGCGTGGAAAACCCCGCAGATTCGCGAGCAGCAGCGCGCGGCGGTCGGCGTCGGTAGCCCCGGGCAGGGGCGAATAGCGCGCCGAATACAGACCGGGGCCGCCATCGAGCGCGTCCACCTCCAGCCCCGAGTCATCCGCCAGGGTCAGCAGCCCACTGGCGCGCTGGTAGGCCAGCGCCTTTTTGCCGCGTTCTCGGCATACGTCGCGCCGTCCTCAACCACCTCGAGGTGGATGCCGATCATGGCTGGAAGGAGCAGTTCGTAGGGCCGCCCGGCTAAAATCTCTTGAAACTCACGCAGTTTTCCAGGATTACTGGATGCGATCAGGATTTTTGGGGTAATTGCCATGTAATATTTATGATAATTTTATTATAAACTTGACTTGAAGAATCGGGCGTGCTATAATTTCGCTGTAATATTATATCCCAGTCGTTGACAAATATTTACTGTGAACCTGCCGCGCCATCCATTGCGAATCAATGTTGGATTCCTGCTTAAAGCACCTATTGGCTATTACCGGGATATCCATTTTGAGTACCCTGAGATTAAACTGGAAGAGGATTGCTATACAGACTTTAACGGTGTAGTCCGCGTCAATCGCACACCGCAAGGAATTCTTGCGATGTGCGAATTTAATGCCGTCACTCAGGTGGAGTGCATGCGCTGTTTGAAGGATTTTCAACACACGCTGCATTCCGAGTTTAGCGAAATGTACGCCTTCAAGAATCGATCCATGGACGAGTCGGACCTGCTTTTGAGTGAAGATGCCAATATCGAGCTGGAACCAATTGTCCGGGAATATCTTTTACTCGAGGTGCCCATCTCGGCAATCTGCCGTCCGGACTGCAAAGGGCTGTGTTTGGAGTGTGGGGAGGATTTGAACCTGGCTACTTGCGAACACGCGGTTCGCTCAATGAATTAATCGGTTAATCATATGGGGCTGGTAATTCAATTTATGGATGATGTGAACGCTCATATTAACGATAATATCAAGCAAAAGCAGATGATCCAGGATCTGTCATAACAGGAGGGTGCGCATGACAAATCCGGGCAGGCATAAACGAAATACCGAGATCCTCAGCATGCTGCTCGAGAAGGCAGATATCCAGGGATATCTGACCACGGAAGACCTGATGGAAATCTATCCAAACGTCACCGACGACCGCGAACGATTGGAAGCAATTCTGGTCGCATTGCGCCGGCGGGGCGTGGATATCCTGGATCACGAAGATAGTGACCCGGCCTACGACGACGTTGATGAAAGCCTATCCGAAGAATATAACCCGGTGATGGACCTGACGCGAATTTCCAGCGACGATACGGTGGGGCTGTATCTTAAGGAAATGTCGCGGGTGCCACTGCTTTCCAGCGGAGAAGAAATGGACCTGGCGCGCCGGATTGAAAAAGGCCGGTCTGCGCGGCGCGAGTTGTGCCGCCTGAACGGCGGCACCAATCCCTTACGGCGCGGCGAACTGGAAAACCTGATGGGCGATGGGCAATCGGCGCGCGAACACCTGATCAAAGCCAATACCCGCCTGGTGGTGAGCATCGCCAAGCGCTATATCGGCCGGGGCGTGCCTTTCCTGGATCTCATCCAGGAAGGCAACCTGGGGTTGATGAAAGCCGTCGAAAAATACGAGTACCAGCGCGGCTTCCGCTTCTCCACCTATGCCACCTGGTGGATCCGCCAGACGATCACCCGCTCTATCGCCGACCAGGGCCGCACCATCCGCGTGCCGGTGCACATGGTCGACCGCATTCGCCAGCTGTACCGCACGACCCACGAGATGGAGCAAAAACTGGGGCGCCAACCCACCAACGATGAGCTGGCCGACGCGATTGGGGTCAAGGCCAACAAAGTGGATTGGATGCTGCGCGTCTCCTGGCTGCCCTTATCCCTGGAAAGCCCGATCAACGACGACGAAGAAGATTCCGAACTGGGTATGTTTGTCGAAGACCAGGTAACCCCTTCCCCGGTGCAAAGCACTTACTCCAACCTGCTGCGCGAAAAAATTCAGGAGGTTTTGGATACCCTGCCCCCGCGAGAGGCGCGCATTTTGCGGCTGCGCTTCGGGCTGGAAAACGGGCGCGCCTATACCCTCGAAGAAGTTGGGCAGAAATTTGGGCTGACGCGCGAGCGCATTCGCCAGATCGAAAGCAAAGCATTACGCCGCCTGCGCCATCCGCGGCGAGCAAGGCAGTTAAAAGATTACTTGTTATAATCACTTCCAGGCTGCAGACGGCAATGGAGCAGCCTAAAACCAGGACTCCGGGGGGATCGAAGCATGAGCGATATCTCATTGGCGATTGAGATGCTCGAACAAGGGCGGCGGGATGATGCCGTGCGAGAGTTGGAAAAGATTTTGGCCGAAGACATCGACCAGATTTCCGCCTGGCGTTTACTGGCCAGCGCGGTTACCCATCCCAGTGAAATCAAAGAGTGCTATGAGCACGTTCTGCGCCTGGATCCGCACGATGCGGAAGCCATTGAGGTGCTGCGCAGCCTGGACACGCCCGATGGGCCTGGCGACGGCATGCCTTTTTACCATGACGATCTGAATGAATTGGAAACTCATTGGAAACTGGATGAACCGCCCATCCAACCGGGAATTGATACCTCGCCGGTAAAAATTATCGACGCCGAGATGGCGCCCTTTCCTGTGGAGGACGAGCCAGGCGAGACGTCTGGACGGTCGGCGGAGGCGATTCTGTTTGACGATGATGAGGAAGATCCGGTGCGGGAGCGCGGAGGAATGCTGGAAAACGACGCGTTCTACTACACGATGATCATCATCGTGGTGCTGGCCGTGTTGGGCATCCTTTTCTATATTTTCCGCGGCACGCTGCTGCCCCTGCTCGATGGCATCCTGCCCAAATCATAATTGATCTTTGATACACTCTGTGCTATCATAGTCGCTAAGAGGCAAATGTGATGATTGGCCTGTTGGAAAGCAACCAGATGATGATGGCGATGCGCGGAAGAAAACCCTCACCGCCTTGTCTGGCTGCCTGAGATCTGCCCATACGATCGAAGCCCGGCTGGCGGTATGCCAGCCGGTTTTGCGTTATTATCTTGTACGTCCGTGTAGAGGTGGTCCATGACTGAAGCTGAATACATCCTTGTATCTGTCGCCTGGCCTTACGCCAACGCCGAGATTCACGTCGGCAATATTACCGGCTCGCACCTGCCCGGGGATATCGTCGCCCGCTTTCACCGCTTGAAAGGCAACCACGTGCTGATGGTCTCCGGCACCGATTCACACGGCACCCCGGTGACGTTACGCGCCGACGCCGAAGGCCAACCGATCGAGACGGTGTATAAACGCTATCACGACGGGTTTCTGGACCTGTTCGAACAGGCCGGGATCACCTTCGATCTGTTTACCAGCACCCATACCGCCAATCACTTTAAGGTATCGCAAAGCATCTTCCTGGCTTTGTTGAAGAACGGCTTTCTTTATACTGAAACCCGCCCGCAGTGGTATTCGCCGGCGTCCAAACGCTTCCTCCCAGACCGCTACGTAGAAGGCACCTGTTATATCTGCGGTTTCGAAGGGGCGCGCAGCGACCAGTGCGACCACTGCGGGAACGTGCTGGAACCGGAAAAACTGCTCAATCCCCGCTCAAAAATCGACGGCTCCACCCCAGAACTGCGCGAAACCCAGCATTATTACCTGGATTTATCGAAGCTTGAGCCCGAGGTGGCGGCTTTCTTGCGCGAGCGCCAGGGCTACTGGCGCGAAACCGTGCTGCGCCAATCGCTCGGGCAGATTGAGAGCGAGGGCCTGCGCGGGCGGCCGATCACCCGCGACCTGGATTGGGGCATCCCGGTGCCGGTCGAAGGTTGGGAGGGCAAATGCCTGTATGTCTGGTTTGAGGCAGTCATCGGCTACCTGTCTGCCTCGATCGAGTGGGCGCAGCTTTCTGGCAGCAAAGATGAATGGAAGCATTGGTGGACCAATCCCAAAGCGCGGGCTTTCTACTTCATCGGCAAAGACAATATCTTCTTTCACGCCGCCTGGTGGCCTGCCCAACTGTTGGGCGTCGGCGAGCAGTTTCTCGAGGAATTTGCCGGCGAAAGCGGCCAGGCGCTGACCCTGCCCTACGATGTGCCGGCTAACCAGTTCATGAACCTGGAGGGCCAGAAGATCTCTGGCAGCCGAAATTGGGCGGTTTTTGGCCGGGATTTCCTCACCCGTTATGACCCCGACCCGCTGCGCTACTACCTGACCGCCAATATGCCCGAAATGCGCGACACCGATTGGGATTGGCAGGATTTTCTCGCCCGCAACAACAACGAGCTGGTGGCCACCTGGGGCAACCTGGCCAACCGCGTGCTGTCCTTCACCGTCAAAAACTTCGACAGTAAAGTGCCGGAGCCGGGGGCACTCACCCCGCTTGACGAGGAAATTATCGCTGCGGTGGAAGCCGGATTTGAGACCGTCGGCCGCCTGCTGGACGCCGTGCAGCTGCGTGCCGCCCTATCCGAAGGGATGCGCCTGGCGACCGAGGTGAACCGCTACCTGGACCAGACCGCGCCGTGGAAGGAAATCAAGGTCGACCGGCAGGCTGCCGCCCGAGCGGTCTACACCGCGCTGCGCTGCATCGACAACCTGTGTGTGCTGCTGGCTCCCTTCCTGCCCTTCACCAGCGAAAAACTGCACCAATACTTCGGCTATGCGACTCCGCTGTTCGGCACGCAGGCGCTGGAAGAGATCCAGGACAGTCTTTCGACTCACAATGTACTGCGTTACGACACGGACAACAGCGGCGGCATCTGGCAGCCCAGCCGGCTGCAGGCCGGCACCCTACTGCTGCAGCCCCTGCCGCTGTTCAAGAAGCTGGATGCATCCATCGTCGAGGAAGAACGGGCCAGGCTGGGACCGCAAGAAGAATAATTGCTGTTTTAAATTTCAAGCGGGTCTCTCAGGAAACTTTAATCACCTACCTGGTGATAGATGAGCTCCCTGGAGACCCGCTATTGCTTGGTGAAGAACCGATCGCGCCGGTCGAAGTCTGGGTATGGAAATCTCTTTACCGGTAGACCCGCGCGTCTACCCGTTTACTTCCTTACCATCGCGATGTAAATATAGTTCAGATCAGCTTTGTCCAGGATGGTGCAGGTGGCCACTGAGCTGGTGAGGGTGGCATTGACCGGGTTAGTGAGGTGCAGATAGAAGAATTTGGACGGGTCAGACACCTTGCCCGCCAACACTTTCACCGTCACTGTCTGCAGGGCAGGTTGATTCGCCAGGAAGTTCAAGGTCCCATTGGTCGCGGTGTAATCGATGTTTTTGACCGCCGTGCCGTTATCCGTGTAATAATCGACCTTGGCGTTCTTGCCACTCGGCAAGGGTTTGTCCAGCATGACATTGAACACACAATTGGCAGTGGCCCCAGTGGTCGTGGGGCGCACGACACTGGCAGACATGACAGAAATTGAAACATCTGCCGGGCTGATGGTGGCGACAAAGTTGATCTCGGTTGAATTGCCACTATCGATGGTCAGGCTGACCGAAGGCGGGGTGAATAAGTAGCCCTGTTTGCTCGGATAGACGAAGTAACTGCCTGTGTTCAAGCCTTCAAAAATGTAATAGCCATCTTTATCGGTGACCACCGATGTATTAACCTGGCCCTGAACATACATCGCTACGCCGGCCAATCCGGCACCCTGGGTGGTGTCTTGGGTCACGCGCCCGGTGATCGAATAGGTGATCGGTGGGAGTACGGCGCTGCCCAACCAGGGATTATACTGTCACCCGATCGCTGACAATGGTGCCCTTACCAGCCGGATTGCCGGCATGGGTCGGGCCGGTCCCGCTGCCCCAGTAATTATTACGCGCATCGAAGAAGCTTGTATCGCAGTAGTCGCTCTGGTCGACTCCGTTCAGGTTCATATTGGTAATGCCGTTTTGGGTATTGCTGCCCCACAGGTCATTGTGGTCGGCAACCACACATAACTGCCCGAAGTTGCCGGCATCACTGGGTTCGCCGTAGATGTGAGTATCATTGAAATTGAATGTGTTGTGGCTGATATCGGCGACAATATCGCCCATCTTTTTGGCGGTCAGCAAAATGCCATAATGGTTATGGACAAAGACGCTTTCACGCACCGTGGCCAGCAGGTTGACATTCACCGCGCCATCGAAATACAGATGCAGGCCGTTGGTGGCATAGCGGACGGCGGTGTGGTGGAAATCGGTGCTGCCGTACGCCAACTGGATTTCTCCCCAGTCATTTTTAGCCGGAGATGTCAGAGAGCCATCTTTGTTGGTATCACCAAAAGCCGAATCGTCCCTAATCGAGGTGAAAATGACGGGTTGATCGGCGGTGGATAACAGCGAAAGAGCGCCTTTCACCGTCATTTTGCGGGTTGGGCCGAATTTGAAAACGGCGCCTTCAGGGACAGTCACCGTGGCCGTCGAGGAGGTTGGGTTGGTTGCGCCAATGGTGACATCATCCGCCGGTTTGTAATTGACGCTGGAAACAATTACGGTCAGTGGGAAGTTACCCGTGACCGCATACGGAATGCCGGGGATATTCGAGAGAGTGCCCGAATTGTTCCAGACCCCCGCCAGGCCAATTGCCGGCGCCAGGTTGGGATAGGCCGACAGGGCGATGCCAGGCTGGGCTTGGGCTGATAACGGCTGAACACCCGGCTGGATGCTGTCGAGAGCCGCCAGGTTGCCTGGAAGGTCCAGGCCGTCCAGAGACATTTCTTCCGGCAGCGCATCGCCTTCGGCAACCGCCATCTGCGAATTTATTTCGGATGTTTGTGAGATCGTGTTCACCCCGATAAAGCTGGGATAAGATGTCCCGCCCAGGAAGATCGGATACTTAAGAATATTGGTGAACTGAATGTTCTCGAGAGTAGGTTGGATGATGCCGGTTGACTGCGGGAGGGCAACGGTGAGCATGCCATAATCGCTGTCGATCATTTGAATATTCTCAAGCGTCGCGTGAATGTTGCCGGCGCCGGTATATCCTGGCCGCCACCCAATCACCAATGAAACACAGCTCATATTGAACTGCATGGTCGCATCGCGGATCGTCGACGCCGACTGGGTGTTTTCCGGGCCGTCAAAATACACGGTAATCCCCGAGGTGGCGTAGCGCACGATCACATTATGAATGTCATTAATTTTGCCAGGATAGTCGATTAACCACACCGATTTCCAGGATGTCTTAGACGGTGTCGTAGCGCCGTCGTGGTTGATATCGCCTCCGTATACATCATCGCCGTAGGAGGTGAAAATCACCTCATGACCGGGCTTCACACTGGCGGCAGGTAAATTCAATAAACCCCAGGCATAAATATTCGTGTCGACGGCCAGCTTAACGATGGCATCACCGGGGATGGTAATGGTCGGAACGAAATAGATAATTTCCTGGCTAAGATTCACCGCAACCACATAAGGCATCATCTGCCCCAACGTCTCATCGTAAACAGGTTTCCAGGTGGCATCGCGCGACCACACACCGCCCACCGCAATAGCCGGGTGGGTATTGTCCCAAAAATTGTTATTGGCATAGGTGGGATCGGCAGAGCCTTGCAGGTAGATGGGGAACCTGGAATGGGCAGAGAAGTTGTTGCCTGTCAGGATGGTATTACAAGTGCCAGCATGGTGGGTGCTTGCCGGGTTCGTATACGTATGCAACCCGTAATCATTGTTGACGAAGATATTATTGGTGACTGGCGAGAGCACATCATAATCGGATTGAATCTGGCAAGTCAACCCATTCGTGTTGTCGGAAAAGGTATTCCCCGAGATCAACGGTTGGAGGTTCCCCCCCGCGGTTGTCTCCTGAGCTATCACCAGACCCTGGTCGGCCCATTTGATGGTGGAATAGGAGAACGTCGTCGTCAGGGGGTTATAGATATAAACGCCATTCCAGCTGCCTCTTGCCGGGGCAGGGTTAGGATTGGGGGTCCCGTTGGTGTCGTCATAGTAATCGTCACGGTAGGATGTGTAGTAATTCGGGCTGCCAATCGTGGTCTTTTGATCGAGAACACCAAAATATCTCAATTGCGTCCCATCGGTAAATTTATAAACCAGGCCGCTATCCACTTCGGCCCAAGTAGACCAATCAAAATGGGCGCTACCTACCAACACATAAGGGAATGTTTTTCCGGCGAAGGGAGCGTTGATGTCTCCCGCGATACGTGGGAAGACCATTTTTTCACTGGTGCCGCCATAATAACCAGCTAAAGCAATACCCCGGTGAACATTATTCTGGAAGATCGTGCTTGCTTCCAGATGAGCCAGGGTTGCCGATCCATTCAGGTAGATGGGGAACTGTAAGCTCTGTTCAATCGTTGATAAGCGAATGACCGGCCTCGACATGCCAGTTGCCTTTGGCGTGGAAGATAAGGTGTTTTTAGCCACCGTCCCAATACCATAGGAATTACCGCTGAAAACGTCATGTTCGATCAGAGGTGCGATGTCTCCGTTATTCTGGATATCCAGATATACCCCGTATTCATTGGCTTCAAAACGAGAATTGGTGACGTCTTGATCCAGGACATACAGTGTGTTTGAACTCGTAACTCTGGAAATGTATACCTTTATCTGAGTAACGCAAGATCGTATGGTCAAATATACTTTGATTATTGCGGACGACAACATCCACCCAGTCTTGTTTTGCAGGAGCGATTGCCTCGCTGCTGGTGGAGCCGCCAACGGAATCATCGTAATAGGAAGTAAATACAATATCATGGCCGGCAGACCCGCCCAAATTCAGGATCCCTGCAGCAATAATCCTGGATTTGTAGCCTGCCCGGTCGTATTGATTCACATTAAATTTGATTACACTCGACCCCGGGATATTCAAGGTCACGTTGTCATCATGGAGATTGCTGCCCACATTGCCGATCTGAACGGTCGAGTGCACCAAATAGGGCATTGGATTGAGCCCATCCCCCGCCACGGCCTGCCAGGTGGCATTCGAGCGCCAGGTTCCTGCCACGCCAATCGCAGGGTGTAAATTGCCTAAGAAAATATTATCGAGAAACGTGGGTTGGACGGTGTTTTCGAGGAATACCGGCACACCGGGTTCGGTCTGCGTATTATCCTGAGGAATAATACCGTTATTCAAGAACTTACAACTGTCAATCGTCGGCAGCATGCGCGATGCTGTGCTATCCGAATATGCCTTCAAGCGCAGCCCATTTCTGTTCGAATCAAAGGTGACCGAATCAAAGGTGGGAGCGCGAACAGCGCTGGCGTTCATCGCTTCATAATAAATGCCGTTGGAAGCGTAGCGTATCTCGATATCGTGAATGGTAATATTGGGGGTCAGTGAAGAGCCAGTATCCTTGTAATACAAGAAATCCCAATCTCGCGGTTGGGGCAACGTGACGCTGCCATCCCCGTTCGTATCCCCGCCGACGGAATCGTCGCGGTAGGACGTGAATAAGATCGGATCATTTGCGACGCTGTTAAGGGTGAATGTGCCATTGATCGTAATCCGCGTTGGGGCTTTGGTGGCGGTGAAAATCGGCGCATCGTTTTTGGTAAAGAATTTAACCACCGTCCCCTGGTTGATCGTGATCGTAGTGGATGCAGAAATATCCACGTTAGTGACCACTACCATGGGCATATTGTTGACAGGCGTCCAGGTTCCCGAACTACTCCATGTGCCCGACAACCCAACGCCGAGATGATCCGTCTGGTTATTAGGTTCCGAGGGATCCGCGGTGCCCACAAAGGTATTATCGATATAGGTGGGATAGGATGTACTCCTAAGCAGGATGGGGAGCACTGTGCTTCCCTCAAAGTGGTTTCCCTGCACCAGAGGAAGCGCCTGACCGGACCCCGTGGCAGACACCACGGTGCACAGACCGTATTGATTGCCAGAGAACTTATTATTGATCACGCTGACTTGATTATTTAAATTGCCAGGCACGGTGACGGTTAACCCACACGCGCCTTGATAAAAGCCATTATTTTGAATGGTGACCCCGGCGGGTATTGTGACCGTACTGGACAAAATATTGATGCCGTCCCTGCTGTAACGGAAGGTCATATTTTCAAGCGGGGTGAGAGAAGTCCAATCCACCAGGATCAGACCTTTCCAATCGGCAAAACCGGGGGTGGTCTGAACACCATCACCGTTGGTATCCCCACCGACATCCGGGGAATCATCTCGCCCGCTGGTAAAA
Organism: uncultured Chloroflexia bacterium; assembly: GCA_963752685.1. GTDB lineage: Bacteria > Chloroflexota > Anaerolineae > Anaerolineales > Anaerolineaceae > Anaerolinea. Next base: position 636,760 of record CAVVZR010000006.1, read on the forward strand.
AGGATGCGTTTGTCAGTCGGATTAGTGCCGGATAATACCAGGTTTGCGCCCTTATCGATGTAGAGCCCATAAGGGTTTGGATTCGGGCTGATCCCGGAATAGGGATAATCGAATTTGATGACCGTGCCGCCCTGGATGGTCAGGGTATTTGGGCTGAGCACGTGCATGTCGGCTTTTATATAATAAATATGATCCGCGGTCCAGGTAGTGTTTGAGGTAATCGCCGAAGCTACACAAACGACCCCCGCAGTACTGCAGGGGTCGGCGGCCTGAACCGGGGCAGCAAATGCCCCGGATAGACCGATTGCCAAAAGAAATGCCAAAATAATTAAAACACTGGATGAACGGTTTAATCGAGTTTGATACATGGTTAACTCCATTTGAACATAGTCAGATAATAAAGAATAGATTGGCGACGCAGAATTTCTAAAAAGCTATGGAACGAACAAATATACGCGGCCGAATATCTTCGGTGCAGGTTGAAATTTAACGATATATTTTTCTACGAATAAATGATACTGTGCCTGGATCTATTACTTGTGTAGAACACAAAACGCCGTGGTGCCCCCGACAATGCTTCTATCTTCTTATAATTTCCCCACCTTGCCATAAAACAAAGACAAAATCATTGAATCTCGCTTCTAAAATTATACGTCATTCAATATATTTTTCCATTACAAATCATATACAAATAAATATCCTACCCCGCGCATTTTAGCCAGGCCGGCAGGGCAGTGAGCAGCGCAGGCATCACCAGGCGCGTGCCGCTGTGATATTCTGCCAGCATGGCGTCCCCGGTTTGGGTGTCTGCGCCAACCAGGTCGCTGACGCCGCGTAAGATCAGGCAGCGCACCTGGCTGCGGGCTGCCACCCAGGCCACCGCGCCCGATTCCCAATCCGCGGCCACCGCGCCGTATTGCGCGCGCAGCGCGGGGATTTCGGCGGCGATGATGTCCCGGTCCGCCGAGAGCAGCAGCCCGCGCTGCACGGTTTGCGGGTAGGGCTCACGCAGCCAGGACAGGTCGATTTCGCTGGAGAATTTGCGGATGATGGTCTGCGGGTCTTTCATCTGCGGGTAGATGTCGTAGACCAGGGTGCGTTCGGCCAGGATGATTTGCCCGCGGGAGATGTCACCGGCGAATCCGCCGCAGGTGCCCAGGTTGACCAGCAGGCGGGGCTTCCAACGCTGCAGGGCAAACTGTGCGGCGGCCGCTGCGGCAATTTTGCCCACGCCACTGTGAAAAAAGCGCACCATGCGCCGGTTTATGCGTGAGGTGAAGGTCTCGCCAAAGGGGGTCTGGGCGCAGCCAGGTGAATGGTAATATTCCTTGACCGCGCGCCATTCACTGTTGGAGGCGATCAGCACGACGACGGCATTCATGCGGGTTGGAGCTGGCCGGCGGTACCCGCCATCAGGAGAGCTTGCTCTCGCGCAGGTCTTTGGTTTCACCCCAGCGCACGTGATTGCGGTTGAGCAAATCGATCAGTGAGCGCTGGCTGAAGATGTGGCGGTGTTTGGATGGGCCGCGCAAAGAGCACTGGTAAACCATGTCGGCAGTATCATAGGCCGCCTGCGGCCGGCCCAGGGCAGCGGCGGCATGCGCACGCTGGTGGAGCATGCGGCGGTCTTTTTCCATCCAATGAGAGAACACCTCCAGCACCTCGATATCGCTGCGCGCCAGGTCGCCGGCCTCGTTGGCCACCACGTACTCGGCGTTGCCGGTTTCCTGGCCGGGGAGCACGTCCACCAGCATCATCGGGCAGCCGGCTGCCAGCGCTTCGGTGACAATTAACCCACCGGCTTTGCACACCAGGCAGTCCGCAGCGCGCATCATCAACGGCACATCGGATGCGTATTCATACAGGTGCACCGGGTGATGCCACTCCATGCGTTTTAGTTCGCTGTACAGGTGCTGGTCGTGGCCGGCTACCACCGCCATCTGGATCGGCAGGCCAAAGTGATTGAGCACATTCAACGTGTCCAGCAGGCGGTCAACCCGCTTGCTGCCCACTGCCAACACGGTGGGCAGGTCTTCCCGCCAGCCCAATTCCGCGCGGATCTCACCAGGGCAGCGCCGGTCGAGGGCCAGCTGCGGGTTCACCGGGATGCCGGTGACAAACACCTGCTCTTCCACCAGGCCGTAATTCAAGGCCAGGTCTCTGACAATCTCATTCGGCACCAGGCAGGCATCCGCGGTGCGGTTGAACCACAGGCGGTGCACGGTGGCCAGGTCGGTGACTACCGTCAGCAGGGGGATTTCGCGGTTTTGCATGGTGAAGACGGCTTCGATGGGGCTCTGGTAGAGCGGGTAGGTGGAGATGATCACGTCCGGCTGAAAGTGACGGATGATATCGCGCATCACCTCGTAGAGCAGCACGGTCAGCGCGCTTTCCACGATTGCACTGGTCACCGAGGTGTCGCTGGCGTCGTAGCCGAAACGATACAGCTCAGGTGAATTGCGCACCAGTTTGTCGTAATCGGTCTGAGAGTCGCGCAGGAAAAATGGAGTGCGCTTGTCTTCGAGCGGGTTAAGGATTTCTACCTGGCACTCCTGGCTGTACCGGTCATTCAGCGCCGCGGCGATCGCGTTGGCGGCGCTGCGGTGGCCAAAACCGGCATCGGCGGTAAGGATCAAGACATTCTTCTTTAGCATTTGCATCTTTCAGCCCAATCTCCTCCCGGCCGGTTCGCGCAGCCACCAGACCAGCTCGGGGGTCAACAACAGCTCGTAAACCTCGTTTCCGCCAGGCATGCACAGAACATGATAGCCATCCTCAGCCCGCCAGGATCGGCCCACCGATTCAACCAAATAAACGCGCCCCTGCCAGGTGAACTGCAGCGGGGTAATGCTCCCGTCGGGCTCCCAGCGGGTAGTGATGGTTTCAATGCGGCTGGTCATTCGGCTCCTCGCGGGCTGCCCTCTAAGTAGGCCAGCAAAAGGCGCAAGGCTTCGCGCGCGGAAGACTGCTTGTTTTCCTGGCGGTCGCCCGGCCAGACAAAGCGATAGGCGCGCAGCAGCCCAGGCCCATCGATGCCGATCCAGGCCAGCCCAACCGGTTTCCCCGGCATCCCGCCGCCCGGCCCGGCGATGCCGCTGACAGACAATGAAACGATCTGCTGGGCGGGATACTCCGCCGCCAGCAGCCCGCGCGCGCCGCGGGCCATTTCTTTGACCGTTTCTTCGCTCACCGCGCCATATTGGGCCAACAGCCCTGCCGGGACGCCCAGGATGCGCATCTTGGCTTCATAAGAATAGGCGACGACTCCGCCCAGGTAATAATCCGAGGAGCCGGGCACGTTGGTGATCCAATCCCCAATCAACCCCCCGGTACAGGATTCCGCGGTCACCAGTTTGAAGCCGCGCTGACGCAGCCCGTCCCCAACCTTTGCTGCCAGTTCACCGTCCAGGTTCATCCACACCTCAATCCAGGCTGCAATCTACAATCATTTTTGTACACTTTATTATAACGTTCTGAAACCGGGCTGGGTGAGAATTCCCTAACCTTAGCACACCGGCTTCAAAAAGCGCGGAGGAAGCTGCTCCCCTCCCGCGCTTTTCAATTTCCAGGCGGCAATCGATCGATCAAACCTGACTCAGGTCGTGCGAAAGATCCTTGAGGGCCGGGTAGAGCCGGCGGTAGAGGCCATAGACTTCTTCATATTTACTGACCTGCTGAGCCTGGGGCTGGGTAGAGCCGGTCAGGCGTACGGTCGCGTTGCAGGCCGCATCCACGTCGCTCCACGCCCCCACCCCCACCCCGGCCAGCAAAGCCGCGCCGTAAGCCGCGCCTTCGGTGGTGTTGACCGTGACCAGCTCAGCGTTGAACACATCCGCTAAAATCTGGCGCCAGAGCAGCGAACGCGCTCCCCCGCCGGAGACACGCACCTGGTCAATGGCGCTCAACCCGGCAGATTTGATCAGCTCAAAGCTGTCGCGCAAGCCAAAAGCCACCCCTTCGAGCACCGCGCGGGTCAGGTGGGGCATACCGTGACGAACGGTCAGGCCGGCAAAAGCGCCGCGGGCCAGTGGGTCGGGGTGCGGGGTGCGCTCTCCGGATAGATAGGGGAGGAACAGCAGGCCTTCACAACCCGCGGGCACCTGCGCGGCAGGCGCCAGCAGATCGTCGTAATCTTGCCCCGCGGCAAACGTATCCCGGTACCAGCGCAAGCTGCCGGCTGCCGCGAGCATCACCCCCATCAGATGCCAGCGGTCCGGCACAGAATGGCAGAAGGCATGCAGGCGGCCCTCAGGCTCGATAAACGCCTGGCCGGTGGTGGCAAACACCACCCCGGAAGTGCCCAGGGTGAGGGCCACGATCCCGGGAGAGACCGCGCCCACGCCCACTGCCTGGGCAGCCTGGTCGCCGCCGCCGGCAGCCACGGGTGTGCCGAGGCGCAGGCCGGTCAGGCGCGCCGCCTCTGCACTCACCTGCCCGGTGATTTGCGGGCCTTCAAAGGTCTTGGGCAGCCAGGCCAGGGGGATCTCGAGGGCAGCCAGCATCTCGGGCGACCAATCGCGGGTCTTGATATCAAAGAGGATCGTCCCGGCCCCGTCTGCACGGTCGATCGCATACTCACCGGTCAGGCGGTAGCGCACGTAATCCTTGGGCAGAAGGATGTGGCGGACGCGCCGGTATACCTCCGGCTCGTTTTGCTGCACCCAGAGGATCTTGGGGGCGGTGAAGCCGGTCAGCGCGTCGTTGCCGGTCAACTGGATCAGGTGGGCTTTCCCCAGGCGGGCGCGGATATCGTCGCATTGGGCCGCGGTACGCTGGTCGTTCCATAAAATGGCGGGGCGCAGCACCTGGCCGTTTTCATCCAGCAAGGTCAGGCCGTGCATCTGGCCGGTCAGACCAATCCCGGCCACTTCGTCACCGCTCACCCCGGACGAACTCAAGACCTCGCGGATGCTGCGCAGTGCGCCATCCCACCAATCGGCCGGATCCTGCTCGCTCCACAGCGGCTGAGGGGTGTATAAAGGAAGCTCGGTGTTGGCGCTGCCGGTCACCTGGCCACTTTGATCCACAAGCAGGGCTTTCACCCCGGTGGTAGAAACATCAATTCCTAGAAAGTACACGCTTCCCTCCGTTGTTATTGTACCGGCCAGAGGCCTTGTAAGAATTTCAATTTGGCCTCGACCTGGAAAGTGGCCCCACCCTCGTGATTGTTATATTCGTACACACGGATGTCCTTCGGCCCGGCGAAATGGTTGTAGGCGGCATAGACCGTAGAGGGCGGGCAAATCGTATCCATCAGGCCCACCGAAAAGAGCGCGGCGGATTTGGCGCGGGCGGCAAAGCTCAGCCCATCGAAATAAGCCAGGGTATTGAACACGGTTTCCACTTTATCGCGGTGCGTTTTACAGAAGGTGGAGATTTCGCCGTAGGGATAGCTGTCCACAATCTGGGTGGCGCGGCGGTAATGGCAGAGGAAGGGCACATCTGGCATGGCAGCCTTCACCTGGTCCGACAGCCCTGCCGCGGCCAGGGTGATCCCGCCGCCCTGGCTGCCGCCGCTGACGGCGATGCGTGCGGCATCGACCCCCGCGAAACTCTGCGCGGCAGCGATCGCGCGCACGGCATCGGTGAACACCCGCCGGTAATAATAGGTTTTCGGATGGAGCACCCCGCGGGTCATAAAGCCGGGGGCCTGCGGGCTGGAGCCTTCCGGCTCAAGGTCAGGCGTATCGCCGGGCTGCCAGACACTGCCCTGCCCGCGGGTATCCATCACAAAGGTGGCGTACCCCGCAGCCGGCCAGGTGAGCCAGTTGAGCGGTGAGCCGCGCCCGCCGCCGTAGCCGATGTATTCCACCACGCAAGGCAGCTGCCCGGCGCGATCGCGGGGAAGCAGCAGCCAACCGCGCACATCCTGACCGCCATAGCCTGCGAAGGTGGCGTCATATACCTCCATCAGCTTTAGACCCGCATCCACGGGGGTAAAGCGCGGGTTGAGCGCGTAGGCGTCCGCTTCAGCCAGGGTGGCCTGCCAGAATGCGTCGAAATCGGGCGGCTCATTGCGCTGAGGTTTATAGGTGACCAACTGGTCGTAAGGGAAATCGAAGAAAGCCATTATATCTCCAGGGATTTGTTCGAGATGCCTTGATTATAGCCATGAAATCCGGAGGGAGCGAATAAAAGCAGGGAGCGGGTTGGCGAGACTTTATCAAACTTAAGCACATAAGGATTTGGCATCCCGGCCGGATCGTGCTTTAATGAAGGCATCAGGAGGAAAGCATGGACCGATATCGGATCAAGCCCGGTGGCAAAGTGAAACTTGACGCATTCGACCCCGCCGACACCCATGAGTTTGATGGGGACAAAAAGGCCGGCCTAAAGACGGTGGCAAAACTCAATACTGAGCTGGAAAGCCTGCAGGAGCAGTTATTCGCCGAACACAAACATAAAATCCTGGTCGTACTGCAAGGCATGGACACCAGCGGCAAGGACGGCACCATCCGGCATGTCTTCGAAGGTGTCAACCCGCAAGGCGTGCGGGTGGCCAGCTTTAAGGTGCCGACACCGGAGGAGATGGACCACGATTATCTCTGGCGGGTGCATCAACAGACCCCCGGCAAAGGCGAGATCGTCATCTTCAACCGCAGCCATTACGAGGACGTGCTGGTCGTGCGCGTGCATAAGCTCGTCCCTGAGAATGTCTGGAAGAAACGCTTTGAGCAAATCAATGAGTTTGAACGCCTGCTCAGCGAAGACGGCGCCACCCTGCTCAAATTTTTCCTGCACATCGACCCTGCCGAGCAAAAAGAGCGCCTGCTCGAACGCCTGGCCGACCCGGCCAAACATTGGAAATTCAACCCCGGTGACTTGAAAGAGCGCGCCCTTTGGGCCGATTATCAGGCGGCATATGAGGATGTGCTGGAGAAGACCAGTACAGCCTGGGCCCCCTGGTACGTAGTGCCGGCCGATAAAAAGTGGTACCGGGATTTTGTAATCAGCCGCATCCTGGTCGATACCTTGAAAAACCTGAATATCCACCTGCCGGCATCGATCCCGCCCGAAGAGGCGGCCGGTTACCGCGCGCAGTTGGAACAAGGATAAACGGTGAGCGCGTTGGAGATCGCGCGCCGGTTTCTCGGCAAGCGCGTCCACGTTGTGATCGACCGGCCGCTGGGGTCAGCCCACCCTCAGCACGGCTTCATCTATCAGGTTAATTACGGCAGCATGCCGGGCGTCCGTGCCCCGGATGGCGAAGACCTGGATGCCTACGTGCTGGGTGTCGACCGCCCGCTGGAGCAGTTTGATGGCGATTGCCTCGCCATTATCCACCGCCTGGACGACGAGGATGACAAATTGGTGGTGGTTCCGCCCGGGTGCGCGCCGGACGACGACCAGATACGCGCCCTGACCTTCTTCCAGGAACAATTCTTTACCTCAGTCGTTGTTCGGATATAGATTACAATAGAGCCGAAATTCAATTTGGAGTGAAAGAATGTCTCAAAACAACCCGTCGGGCAACAAGCCCAAAATATCCCGCGAGCAGCGCACGCTGCGGCGCAACCAGATGATCTTCATTGGGCTGTCCCTGATCCTGATTCTGTCGATGGTTATCTCGCTGATCCGCTTCTAATGCTCAAACGCTGGCAGTTCTGGCTTGGCCTGGTGATCAGCGCTGTCTTCCTATATATCTCCCTGCGCGGGTTAAAGCTGGGAGAAGTGTGGAATTCGATGCAGAGCGCGCATTATGCCTGGCTGCTGCCCGGCATCGCGGTCTATTTCGTGGGAGTTTGGGTGCGCAGCTGGCGCTGGCATTATCTCCTCCGGCCTTTGAAGAAAATCCCCACCGCGAGCATGTTTCCCATCGTCACCATCGGCTACATGGGCAACAACATCTACCCGGCGCGCGCCGGCGAACTGCTGCGCGCGGTGATCCTCAAACAGCGCGAGGGGGTGCCGGTTTCGGCCTCGCTGGCCACGGTGATCGTCGAACGCATCTTCGACGGGGTGGTCATGCTGGGCTTCGTTTTCATTAACCTGCCTGAGCTGGCCCGCCTGACACACGACTCGGGGTTGATTGGCCAGATGGACATCCGCACCCTGGCGGTGGTGGGTTCAGCAGCCTTTTTCGGCGCGCTGCTGCTCTTCCTGCTGGCAGCCATGTTCCCCACGGCTACCGAACGGCTGGTCGACCGGCTGCTGCCGCTGCTCCCCAACAAAATCCGCACGAAAACGCGCGATATCGTCATGCGCTTCCTCTCTGGGCTGGAATCGCTGCGCTCCCCGGTGGAAGCGCTGATGATCTTTTTCACCACCGTGCTCATCTGGCTGCTCGAAACCGCCAAATACTGGTTCGTGACCCTCGCCTTTGGCTTTCCGATGAGTTTCTTTGGGCTGATGCTGATGAACGGGATTGTCAACCTGGCCACCACCCTGCCCTCCGCGCCGGGCTATGTGGGCACTTTCGATGCGCCCGGTATTGCCGTGCTGACGGCTTACGGCATCCCCGCCGCCACCGCGGCCGGCTACACCCTGGTGCTGCATGCCGCGCTGTGGCTGCCCATCACCCTGCTGGGCGCGTTCTTCTACCTGCGCCAGCCGCTGCGCCTGGGTAAGCAGGTGAGGGTGGAAGACCCCGCCCAATCCTATCCATGAAGGCGTCTATCCACTTGCCGGAATTTTTATTTGAATACGGCGAAGCGGATCGAAAGCTGGCCGCTCTGGGAGGTTTTTTTCCCCCAGCCGGTCAATACCCACGAAGACCTATCGCTGATCAAGAAGACCGGTTTATTGATTATGGTTAGCGGCCTGGCCTCTTTGCTGGGTTTCTTCCTGAAACCAGGTGGGATGATCGGTTTCGATTGGCTCCACTTTTGGTCCACGGGCATCAACCCACCGCATTACCCCCCGTGGAATTCCTGGCTGCTTCCCTTCTTAAATTGGAACCTGATGGTTGGCATCACCATCGGCGGGTTTACTGTCCTGGTTATCTCCCGGTTCAAGCATTTGCCCAGCGCCATCGCAAGTTTTTTCTGCCTGCCCTTTTTATGGATCTTGCTCCTGGGTCAAATCGATGGGATCGCGACCGCCGGGCTGGTGGCTCTGCCTTTGACCATCCCAATCGCATTGATCAAACCGCAAGTCACCCTGTTCGCCATGTTTTCGAAACGGTCTATCTTCATTTACACGGCCCTCTTTTTGCTGCTCTCCTTCGCGGTTTTTGGCTTCTGGCCAACCTCAATGATGAACGTGGAATCGGTCCAAACGGTCCATCGGGCAGAGCAAAACATCGGTCTGGGCGGCTGGTGGACGGTTCTGGCGTTGATTGGCCTGTGGTTTTCACGCGGCGACATGGATATGATGATGCTGGCCGGGACGGTCGCCCTGCCTTATTTTAATTCCTTATCACCTTTTCCCCACGGTTCCCGCGGTGGCCCGTTTAAAGCCGTGGGCAGCCATCGTTGCGATGCTTTTTTCCTGGCTGCCGCTGTCTGCCAATTGGATCGGCCCGGCCGGCTGGTGGCTGGGGTGGGTCTACGTGGCCTGGGTGTGGGGTAACCTGGCCGTCCAACGCTATGCCGATTTCCGGTTCAAACCATTCATCGCAAGGCAAACATTATGGAGCAAAAAAGCAGCATGAAACATTTCGCCGTGATCGGCGCCGGGCTGGGCGGAATGGCCGCCGCTTTCGATCTGCGCAAAGCCGGTCACCAGGTGACCATCTTCGAGGCAGCCGATTATGTCGGCGGCCTGGCGGCCGGTTTCAAACAGCCAAATTGGGATTGGTCGGTGGAGCGTTTCTACCACCATTGGTTCCTCAGCGATAAATCCATTTTTGGCCTGCTCACCGAACTGGGCGTGGTGGACCAGGTGAAAATCCTCCAGCCGAAGACGGTGGCCTATTACAATGGACGTTTTTACCCGCTCGACAGCGTGCTGGCTGCGCTGAAATTCCCCGGCTACAGCTTTCCGTTTGGCATGGCGCGGTTTGGTTTTGTGACGGTTTACCTGCGCTTCCTGGCCAGCTGGCAGGCGCTGGAAAAGGTCACCGCGCATGCCTGGATGCGCAAATGGTACGGCGAAAAGGTTTACACCTCGCTGTTTGAGCCGCTGCTGATTGGCAAATTTGGCCCGCACTACCAGGAGGTGAACATGGCCTGGATGTGGGCGCGCTTGAAAGCCCGCACCACCCGCCTGGCCACCTTTAGCGGGGGGTTTCAGGCCTTCAGTGACTTGTTCGCCGCGCGCCTGCGCGCCGACGGCGTGCAGATCCGCCTGTCAAGCGCCGTCAGCCAGATCGAGCCCCTGCCCGATGGGCGTTTGCGGCTGCATCTGCCGGAGGGGCCGGAAGAGTTTGACGGGGTGCTATCCACCACCTCTCCCGGGCTGATGGCTAAACTCGCCCCCACCCTGCCGCCCGCCTATCTCAAAGGGCTGCTCGATCTAAAACACATGGGCGCGGTGGTGCTGACCCTGGCGCTGCGCAAGCAGCTATCCACCCAGGGCTACTACTGGTATAACCTGCCGAAATCCGCCGGCTATCCCTTCCTGGCGCTGGTCGAACACACCAATTTTCTTTCACCGCAGTACTTTGGCGGGGACCACATCATCTACTGCGGCGATTACCTTGACCCCGACCATGAATACTTCCGCCTGAGCCAGGCCGAACTGGTGGAAAAATTTCTGCCGGCCCTGGCGCGGATCAACCCGGCCTTTTCACCGGACTGGGTGCGGGATTCCTGGTTGTGGCGCACCAGCTACGCCCAACCCATCCCGTTGGTAAATCACTCGCAAAATATCCCCGCGATTCAGACCCCTATCCCCGGCTTATACTTCGCCAGCATGAGCCAGGTGTACCCCTGGGACCGCGGCACCAACTTCGCCGTACAGATCGGACGGGAAGCCGCGAGGCTGATTTTAACCGGCGTGTAGCGATCGACAAATTTCGAGGGCTGACTTTACGAAAAGTCAACTTTTTTAGTCTGAATTATTTTTAGACGCGACCAGCATATTTAGACCTTTTTTCACCTAAAACAGAGCCTACCCCCATATGTGGGGGGTAAACCGGCCTGGCAGGACTGCATATCGGATAACCGCAAGCTAACCGCGGAAACTGATTCGTTGCAAAAGGGTTGGTTTTTCTTAAGGTTGCTCACCTTAAAAATTCATAAGTTTTTAAGCTAGCGTAGGTTATTCGCCTTGTTTGAATCCTACGATTTTGATAGAATAAAAACCGTACACCAGTGAGAGCGCATCGCCGCTCTCCTTCACCGGCAAGACGATGGATCTGCATAAGGGGGGCACCCATCCCGCTGCTATATAAAACGCAGCGGGTTTCTACGCCCGCTTGCCTGTGTACAAAAAAATACGGGAGGAACGCCGATGAACTCACAACAGGCCTGGCAGGCAGCGATAGGACAGCTTCAAATGGATATGCCAAAAGCATCCTACGACACCTGGGTGCGCGATACCCAGGTGGTCGACTGTAACGAAGGCATGTTTACCATTGGCGTCCAAAACGCTTATGCTCGCGATTGGCTGGACAGCCGCCTGACCAGCACAGTCTCTCGCCTGTTGACCGGGTTGTTGGGCTTCCCCCAGAACGTGCGCTTTGTGGTGTACCACCACGAAGACGAGGAAAGCGAAGCAGATTTCGCCGCACACCCAGGAAAGCGACGCGAATGATTTACCCGCGGCCCGCGGCGCAAACTTCACCATCAACCCGCGCTATACGTTCGACAACTTCGTGGTGGGCGCCAGCAACCGCCTGGCGCACGCGGCCTGCATGGCCGTCGCCGAAAACCCCGCCCGAGCTTACAACCCGCTCTTCCTCTATGGGGGGGTTGGGCTGGGCAAAACCCACCTGCTGCATGCCATCGGCAACGCCGGCCCACAAGCCGGGTCTGCAGGTGCTCTACGTTTCTTCTGAAGAATTCACCAACGACCTGATCAACGCCATCCGCACGCATAACACCCCGGCCTTCCGCGACCGCTACCGCCGCATCGATGTGCTGCTGATCGACGATATCCAGTTCATCGCCGGCAAGGAATCGACCCAGGAAGAATTCTTCCACACCTTCAACACCCTCCACGGGCAGGATAAGCAGATCGTCATCTCATCCGACCGCCCGCCCAAGGCCATGGTGACTCTGGAAGAACGCCTGCGCTCGCGCTTTCGAATGGGGCCTGACCGCCGACATCCAGCCGCCCGACCTGGAAACCCGCATCGCCATCCTGCGCTCCAAGGCCGAACGGACCGAGCAAACAGGTGCCCAACGAAATGCTCGAAACCATCGCCCGCCTGATCCAATCCAACATCCGCGAGCTGGAAGGCGTCGCTCACCCGCGTGCTGGCCTTCGCGGATCTTACCGGGCATGACCCTCACCGCCCAACTGGTGCATACCGCCCTGGCCGACCTGCTGCCGCAGCGCAGCGGGCTGGAAACCAGCCAGGTGCTTGAAGTCGTCGCCAGCGTCTTTGGGATCAGCACCGAGGCGCTGTGCGGGCGCAGACCGCTCACGAGAGATCGCCCTGCCCCGCCAGGTGGCCATGTACCTGATGCGCGAAGAAGCCAACGCCTCGCTGCCGCAGATCGGCGAAGTGCCTGGGCGGACGCGACCACACCACGGTGATGTATGCCTGCGACAAGGTCGCCGATATGATCGAGCGTGATGACCGCCTGCGCCGCCAGGTGATCCAGATCCGCGAACGGCTGTACGGGCGCTCCCTGGCGGCCGGCTAGACCGCTACGAAATAGAATTCAATCTAAACCGGGGGGATTGACGGTACTGGTGGCGTCAATCCCCCCGGAATCTTTTAACGGTTCTGACGAGATTATTGAGTCCGGCGGGCACAAAAAACGCCATCTTTGACTTTTAAATCGACTGTGTTAAAATTCTCCGAGGTAAGGCCGGGTGACCGGTGATCTGAAACGACAGTTTTGGACCATTTCTTGGGATTTTATGCCCTGGCTGGAGACAGACCAGGGCTTTTTTTTGCCGGGACCACCATCCTCCCAGAAATTATAAGAGGTTTTTTGTATGAGTTCGAATGTATTACGCATCATCCCCCTGGGTGGATTGGGGGAAGTCGGCCGGAATTTGATGGTTTATGAATATAACGGCGAAATTTTGATCGTTGACGCCGGCCTGATGTTTCCGGAAAACGATATGCTGGGGATCGATTACATCATCCCCGACCTGACCTATCCTCAGCCTGCATCGCAAACAGGTACGCGGCATCGTCATCACCCACGGGCACGAAGACCACATCGGCGCCATCCATCACGTGCTTAATGAGGTCAACGCCCCCATTTACGCCACCCCGCTCACCCGCGGCCTGCTCGAGGTCAAACTGGCGCGCAACGGGCTGGGCAATCAAAGCCGACCTGCACACCGTACAGGCCGGCGAGACGGTTGAGATTGGCCCGTTCAAGGTGGAGTTCTTCCATGTCTGCCATTCCATCCCCGATGGGGTGGGGCTGGGCATCTATACCCCCGCCGGGTTGATCGTTCATTCCGGCGATTACAAGTTTGACCACACCCCGGTGGACGGCAAGCCGAGCGATTATGCCCGCCTGGCCGATTTTCTCAGCACGGCGTGCTGGCCCTGCTGGCCGATTTCGACCAATGCCGAACGGCCCGGTTGGACCCTTCGGAGAAAGGTGGTGGACGCCGGCGCTGGAGCAGGTGTTCAGCGAAGCTGCAGGGCGGATCATCATCGCCAGTTTTGCCTCGCTGATCTCCCGCATGCAGCAGGTGGCTAACGGCCGCCGAACGCCACGGCCGCAAATTGGCCTTTGTGGGCCCCAGCATGATCGACAACATGCAAAATGGCCCGCAAACTGGGTTATCTCGATTTTCCCGATAGCCTGGTGGTGCCGATGGACCAGGCGCTGAACATGCCCGACAACGAGGTCGTGATCATGTGCACCGGTTCGCAGGGCGAGCCCACCTCCATCCTGGGGCGGCTCTCGATCGGCACCAACCGCCTGTTCGACATCGAAAACGGCGACACGGTGGTGCTTTCTTCGCACCCCATCCCGGGCAACGAAGAAAACGTCTACCGCGTGATCAACCGCCTGTTCCAGCGCGGCGCCAACGTGATCTATGAGGCCATTGCCCCGGTGCACGTCTCCGGGCATGCCAGCCAGGAAGAGATGAAACTGCTGCATCCACCTGACGCGCCCCAAATTCTTCATCCCCATCCACGGCGAGCTGCGCCAGCTCAACCGCCACGCGCACCTGGCCGAAGAAGTGGGCATCCCGGAGGAGAACATCAAGGTCATCGAAAACGGACAGGTGATTGAGTTCGTCGACGGCAAGATGCGCCTGACCAACGAGCAGATCTCGGCCCAATACGTCTTTGTGGACGGCTCGGGGGTGGGCGATGTGGACCCGGATGTGATGCGCGAGCGCGAAGCCCTCTCGCGGGACGGCATCGTGATGGTCAACCTGACCTTGAGCAAGAATTTAACGCGGTGGTCTACGAACCGGAGATCATCACCAAGGGCTTTATCCTCACCCGCGAGGGCGACGAACTGCTGGCCGAGGCGCGCAAGGAAGTGATCCAGGCGGCCAGCCGGGCCAATGGCAACGTGCGCCGTTCGGTGGAAGATGCCCTGCGCGAATTTATCTACGGCGAAACCCGCCGGCGGCCGATGGTCTTTGTCAGCGTGACCCGCTCGGTCTGACCGGAACCGTAAGACAGGATCATAAAACGCTCATCCTCGCGGGTGAGCGTTTTTTAGATCCAGGTGGAGCGGCGTTCCCAATCTTCCTCGCTCCAGCCTTCCGCCCCGCGCAGGGGCACAAACGAAACCGGGAAGAAGGATTCGTGGACGAATTTGTCGCCCTCGCGGCGCCAGCGCTGCAGGTCCTGGCCGGCGCTGTTGCCCACCGGGAGCACCAGCCGCCCGCCGTCTGCCAGCTGCTCGAGGATCGAGGGCGCCACGGTTGGCGCGGCGGCGGTCAAAACAATGGCCTGATAGGGCGCTCCTTCGGCCCAGCCCGATGAGCCATCCCCGATGTGCACGGCGATATTGGTGAGGTTCAAACCGGCGAACACCTGCTCGGCCTGCTTGGCCAGGGCAGCGTAACGCTCCACGGTGTGCACCTGGCGGGCCAGCCTGGCCAGCACGGCGGCCTGGTAGCCCGAGCCGGTGCCGATCTCCAGCACGTTCTCGTCCCCACGCAGTTCCAACAGCGCGCTCATCGCCGCCACGATATAGGGCTGCGAGATGGTCTGGTTGCAGCCAATCGGCAGAGGACCGTCATCATAGGCTCTCTCGCGCAGATCGGGGGGCACAAAGAGGTGGCGCGGCACGCTGAACATGGCCTCCAGCACGCGCGCATCGCGGATGCCGCGCCGCGCGATTTGCTCCCGTACCATTTGCTCGCGCGCTTTGCTCCAATTCATAACGGCAAGTCCTGCAAACAGCGCGAAATCTGGCGGTCGATCTTCCCCATGGGATAATGCTCCAGTTCGTCCAGCCCCACCCAGGCCAGGGCGCTGGCTTCCAGCGCGCGGGGTTCGTCCCCGTTGAGCCGGCATTCAAAGGCGTGCAGGGTCACTTTGAAATGGGTGTAGGCATGCCGAAACACGCCAATTTCTTCCCCCACGCTCACTTCGGCAGCCAATTCTTCGCGGATTTCACGCGCCAGGCAGGCGGGGAGGGTCTCGCCATCTTCCAGCTTGCCTCCCGGAAATTCCCACATGCCGCCCAAGAGCCCGTCCTGCGGCCGCCGGGCGATCAGCACGCGCCCGTCGCGGCGGATAACCGCCCCGGCCACGGTGTAATGCGGCACAGCCGCTTTGACCGGCAAAATCGGGCGGAGCTCCTCAACCCCCAGGGCGTGCGCCTGGCAGACCGCCGCCAGCGGGCAGACCAGGCAGGCGGGCTTTTGCGGGGTGCAAATCGAGGAACCCAGGTCCATCCAGGCCTGGTTGTAATCGCCAGCCTGCCCGGGGGGCAGGTGCTCGCGCGCCAGGGCCCACAGGCGGCGCTCGCCCTCCGGCGATTTGGCGGGCAGGTCCAGGTTGAACACGCGCGCCAGCACGCGGCGGATGTTGCCGTCCAGGGCAGCTTCATCCAGGCCAAAAGCCATCGAGGCAATCGCCCCGGCGGTGTAGGCTCCCACCCCGGGCAGGCGCTCCAGCCCGGCGCGGTCGGCAGGGATCGCTCCGCCGTACTGCTCCATCACCAGCGCGCGGCTTTATGCAGGTTGCGCGCGCGGCTGTAGTAGCCCAGGCCCTCCCAGCAGCGCAGCACGTCTTCTTCATCCGCCTCGGCCAGCGCGGCCAGGGTAGGAAAGCGCTGCATCCAGCGCCGGTAATAGGGAATGACCGTTTCTACCCGGGTTTGCTGCAGCATAATTTCTGACACCCACACCGCGTAGGCGTCAGGGCTGCCCCGCCAGGGCAGTTGTCGCGCCGCCTGGCGGTACCATGCCAGCAGAGGACGCGAGACTTCACTTAACATTTTGGTTTAGAACTGAAAACCGCCTTGTGACTCCACGACTTTCACCTGATAATTTTGGACAAAATCCTGGAGTTGATTGTTCAGGCTGGACCAATCGTCCGATAAGAGCACGCGGTTCACCCGGGCCAAAGAAGGCAGCGTGGCACCGACCATAATCTGCGGGCGCGTGCCGTAAATGGTGGCCCAGGCGTCGGTCAGATCAAAGCCCAGCTTCTGGACGCCGGGGATAAATTCGCGCACGACGAACTCGAAATACTCTTGTTCGCGTTCCGGCAGAATATCCCAGGTCATGATGAGTTTATAGGTCATGCTGCGCTCCTTCAGCCGCGCTGATAATCCAAAATCAGGACCCTCGAATCCTCGGGTAATCCACTCGTACCGGTGAGTTTCAATGAGGGTTGGGTTTCGACATCACCCAGACCCATCTCTTTGAGAAACTTGCTGATCGGATCGAGTTTCATCGTGCAGGCCGATGTTTGATAATGCATTGGAATGACATAATTGGGCTCAATCAAACTGATCACCTCGGCGGCCTTGGCGGCGTTCAGGCTGCTCTCATCGCCAACCGGTACGAGCGCCACATGCACGGTGCCCAGGGCCTCCACCTCGGCCTGGGTCGGCACGTGGTTGAGTTCACCCAGGTGGGCCACATTGATCCCGTTGTAGTCAAACACATACAGCGTATTGCGCGGAACATCTTCCTTGCCGTTGCGGTGGTTGGTTTGAATGCCGGTGACAAAGACCCCGCCAATTTCGTACTCGCCCGGACCATCGAGAATATGGTCGGCGCCTTTGACCGCGTCCAGGTAATTATGGGCGGGGTTGTCGTGGCTGACCGTCACAATGTCGGCGCGTAATTTCAGTGGTTCATATCCAATCATGCGATGGTCAAACGGGTCGGTGACCACGCTCGCCATGCCTCGCTCCGTCAAGCGGAAGCAAGAATGTCCGTACCAGGTAATTTCCATGCACCCTCCGATGTTGGCTTAAGTTCTATCGCAGAATAGCGCCGCCCGCCGTTCCGCGAGGCGTACGCACAGCGAACTATGCGAGCCGCGGCGGGGGGATGAGCAGTATCGGCATTATCCTTGACGATCCGGCGCTAGTTTGTTAAACTCGTGCCTCGTTGTGTATGACGCCCCAAGCGCAATAAAACGATTAGCCTTGCCGAAGCGCACGACCTTTGGTATAATCTGTGCGCTTTACTGAGCCTTAACAAAGCCAGATATTGCCGACGTAGCTCAAACGGCAGAGCAACCGCCTTGTAAGTGGTAGGTTATGGGTTCAATTCCCATCGTCGGCTCCTGTTGCGAGCTGGCGAGTGAGATAGTTCATTGAACGACCTCACTCTCGAACTGGCAACGGTTCAAACGGGTAGTTAGCCAAGTGGCCAAAGGCGACTGACTGTAAATCAGTTGGGGACACCCCTTCGGAGGTTCGAATCCTTCACTGCCCACAGGATAAACTGCAGGCTTCATGCCGGCAGTCCCTAAAATTGAGGCACCCGCAAGGGTGTAAAACGGCAAGCCCTCATAGCTCAGTTGGTAGAGCGTGCCCTTGGTAAGGGCAAGGTCATGGGTTCAAATCCCATTGGGGGCTCTTTGAGCCGTATGTACTTGAAATTGTCTTGGTTAATGACCTTAAGGAGACATACAAGCATGGCCAAGCAGAAATTTGACCGAAGCAAGCCGCATTTGAATGTAGGGACGATGGGACACATCGACCACGGGAAGACGACATTGACGGCGGCGATCACGAAGTACTGTTCGTTTTTAGGCGAAGCGGAATTCCGGGCCTACGATCAGATTGACAACGCGCCGGAAGAGAAAGCGCGTGGGATCACGATCAACATTGCGCACGTGGAATACCAGACGGCCAACCGGCACTATGCGCACGTGGACATGCCCGGGCACCGGGACTACATCAAGAACATGATCACGGGAGCGGCGCAGGTAGACGGGGCGATCCTGGTGGTGGCGGCGCCGGACGGGCCGATGCCGCAGACGCGCGAGCACGTGCTGCTGGCGCGGCAGGTGGAAGTGCCGAGCGATCGTGGTGTTCCTGAACAAAGTGGACATGATGGACGACCCGGAGCTGCTGGAGCTGGTGGAGATGGAGCTGCGCGAGATGCTGACGGGCTACGGGTTTCCTGGGGAAGAGACCCCGATCGTGCGCGGGAGCGCGTTGAAAGCGCTGGAGAGCACCTCGAAGGACCCGGATGCGCCGGAATATGCCTGCATCAAGGAACTGCTGCGGGTGGTGGACGAGTACATTCCGCAGCCGCCGCGGGCGATGGAGAAGCCGTTCATGATGCCGGTGGAAGACGTGTTCTCGATCAAGGGGCGCGGGACGGTAGTGACCGGGCGTGTGGACCGCGGCAAGGTCAAAGTCGGCGAGCCGGTGGAGATCGTGGGACTGCGCGAGAAGAGCATGAGTTCGGTGGTGACGGGCGTGGAGATGTTCCACAAGCTGCTGGACGAAGGGCATGGCGGGGGACAACCTGGGGCTGCTGCTGCGCGGGATCGAGCGCACGGACGTGGAGCGCGGCATGGTGGTGGCCAAGCCGGGGAGCATCACCCCGCACACCAAGTTCATGAGCGAAGTGTACGTGCTGAAGAAGTGAAGAGGGTGGGCGGCACAAGGCGTTCTTCAACGGCTATCGCCCGCAGTTCTACATCCGCACCATGGACGTGACCGGGAACGATCAAGCTGCCGGAAGGCGTCGAGATGGTGATGCCGGGCGACAACGTGAACCTGGAAGTCGAGTTGATCGTGCCGGTGGCGCTGGAACAGGGCTCGAAATTCGCCATCCGCGAAGGCGGCCTGACCGTCGGCGCCGGTGTCATCACCAAGATTATCGAGTAATAAAGGAGTGGTAGCCGTGAGGCTGCCGGTTAGAAGAACATGGCATCCAAAAAGAAAGATATCCGCCCGGTGATCACGTTCGCCTGCACTGAGTGCAAGGAACGCAATTACACCTCCCAGAAAAACCGCCGCAACGATCCGGGGCGGATGGAACTGAAGAAGTACTGCCCGCGCTGCCGCAAGCACACCCCGCACCGCGAGACGAAGTAAGCAAGATGGTTTTCCCGTGCCGGCCGTCCGCCTAAGACGGCCGGCGATACAGGCCAGTAGCTCAATTAGGCAGAGTGCCTGTCTCCAAAACAGGAGGTTGTGGGTTCGATTCCCGCCTGGCCTGCCTAGCAGCGGCAACGCCGTCCTCCCCCCGCCAGGGAAGCAGAGAGAGGCGGCGTTTTAGCCGTAAAAAGAAGGAGTATCGCGTGGCTGAAAAACCTGTGAAGGCGAAGCAACCGGATAAGAATAAGAAGACCGAGAGCACCCGCGCCCCGGTGAAGGTGCAGCAGCCCGACAAGCCGAAGGCTGTTCAGACCAAGGCTGCGGATAAAGAAAAGAAGGACGATCGAGAGAAGAGTCCGACCAAGGCGCCCAACCGCCTCACCCGCTGGTACCGTGAGACGACCGGTGAGCTGCGCAAAGTTTCCTGGCCAACCCGCCAGGAAGCCATTCGCCTCACCAAAATCGTGTTATACGTGGTCGCGGCGACCAGCATTTTCCTCGGTGTGCTGGACTTTCTCTTCTCGCGATTGATCGGTCTGCTGGTAGCGATCTAATCCTACCGCCGGCCGTACGAAAGTAAAGGTCTGGGAAGATGATGAATGATCAGGTTGATATGAATTTTGACGAAGAGCCGATCGCCGAGGAGAAACCCAAGGCGACGCCCAGCCGCGCAAAAGCTCCGCGTAAAACGGCTGCTCCGCGCAAAGCGGCTGCGCCTTCGTCCCCGCCGCCCAGCGACGACGAGATGCCCTCCAAGGAGTCGATGCTCAGTGAACGGGCATGGTATGTCGTCCACTGCTATTCGGGCTACGAAAACAAAGTCCGCCACAACCTCGAACAGCGCATCGAAACCATGGGCATGAAAGACAAGATCTTTGACGTGGTCATCCCCACCCAGGAGGAGATCGAGGTCAAAGATGGCAAGCGCCGCACGGTCGAGCGCCATGTATTCCCCGGCTATGTGCTGGTCAATATGATCATGACCGAAGAATCCTGGTACGTGGTGCGCAATACCCCCGGTGTGACCGGTTTTGTCGGGCATGGGCAACCAGCCCACCCCGCTGCGCCCGGAAGAAGTTTCACAGATCCTCAAGCGCATGGAAGCCGAAGCCCCGCGGGTCAAGGTGACCTTCAGGCTCGGCGAGCGGGTGCGTATCGTCGATGGGCCTTTCAACGATTTCCGCGGCACGGTCGCCGAAATCGACATGGATCGCTCCAAGGTGCGGGTGATGGTCAATTTCTTCGGGCGCGAAACGCCGGTGGAGTTGGACTTCCTGCAGGTTGAAAAGGCGTAAGCCGGCCCGCCAAACGGGTTTTATTCGTGGATAACAGCCGCCTGGCTGTCAACGTGGGAGGGTGCTCCCCATAATCACCCGCTAGAACCACAAAGGAGTTGGTATGGCAAAGAAACTGAAAGCAATCATTCGTCTGCAGTTGAAAGCCGGTAAGGCTAATCCTGCACCCCCCGTCGGTCCGGCCCTGGCCGGCCACGGGATCAACATTATGGCCTTCTGCAAGGAATACAACGCCCGCACGTCCAACCGGGCGGGCGAACTGATCCCGGCCGAAATCACGGTCTATACAGATGGCTCATTCACCTTTATCCTGAAATCCTCACCCGCTTCCGAGCTGCTGCGCAAAGCCGCCGGGGTGGAAAAAGGCTCCAGCGTACCGAACCGCGACAAAGTCGGCAAGGTAACCCGCGCGCAGATTCGCGAGATCGCTGAGATCAAGATGAAAGACCTGAATGCGATCGATATTGCCGGTGCGATGAAACAGATCGAAGGCACCGCCCGCAATATGGGCATGGCACCATCGATTGAATAGGTGGGAGGGCAGGCTCTATCCTGTCCGCTAAGACCACGGAGGTATAAAAATGGCAAAACAAGGTAAGAAATACCTGGCTGCATTAGCCAAAGTTGACGAAAAAGCAGTGTACGAACCCCAGAAGGCGCTGGAGCTGGTCAAGGAAACCGCCTTCACCAAATTCGACGCCACGGTGGAAGTGCACATGCGCACCGGACCCTCGACCCCCGCCAGGCCGACCAGCAGATCCGCGACGTAGTCGTGCTGCCCAATGGGTTGGGCAAGACAGTGCGTGTACTGGTCTTCTGCCAGGGTCCCGGCGCACAGCTCGCCCAGGAAGCCGGCGCCGATTTCGTGGCCGACTGCGATGAATGGATCGCCAAGATCCAGGGCGGCTGGACCGATTTTGACGTGGCGATTTCCACGCCCGGACATGATGGGCAAAGCCGGCCGCCTGGGGCGCATCCTCGGCCCGCGCGGGCTGATGCCCAACCCCAAGGCCGGAACCGTGGTTCCCGCCGAGGACCTGCCGCGGGTGATCAAAGAAGCCAAGGCCGGTCGTGTGGAATTCCGCCTGGATAAGACCGCCAACCTGCATGTGCCCATTGGCAAGGTTTCCTTCAGCGCCGAGAGCCTGTTCGAAAACCTGACCGCCCTGATGGACGCCGTGCGCAAAGCGCGCCCCGCGGCCGCCAAAGGCAACTTTATCCGCCGCATCACCCTGACCTCCACCATGGGTCCCGCGGTGCGCATCGACAACAACGTGGCATTAAACCTGACGGTGAAATAGCCTGTTTTTTGTGGTAAAATCCAATACGATGTTCGCCGGGCAACCGGCGGCTTCACCGATGAAAGCTGGTGTCCGACACCGGACTTAATCCCCGCCGAGGTGAGGACTTAAGATCGAATGATCTGCCCTGTTTATCACGGGGATGAAAAGTCTTTGCCTGGCAGCTGCGAGGCAAAGACTTTTTTATATCCATTCAATGGAAGGAGGTGAATCCCCATTGGCCTTCACCAAAGATGAGAAAACGCAAATGATGGCGCAGTACAAAACCTGGATGAGCAACAGCTCGGCGGTTTTCCTGGTTGAGTACAACAAAATGACCCAGAAAGAAATCGACGCTCTGCGCGTAAAAGCGCGCGAGATCGGCGCTGAACTGCATGTGGTCAAAAACTCGCTGTTCAAGAATGTGCTCGACCGAGATGGGCATCGATGCCAGCAAATGGCTGGAAAATTCGACCCTGGTCGGTTTCGCGTTCGGCGATGCCCCTGCGCTGGCAAAAGTGGTCAACGATGCGACCAAAGGCGAAGTGTTCAAAGTGAAGGGCGGACTGCTCGGCAATACCCTGATGTCCCCCGTCCAGGTTAAAGCCCTGGCTGACCTGCCCCCGCTTGCCGTGCTGCGCGCCCAACTGCTGGGTGTGCTGCAAGCCCCGGCATCCAAGCTGGTGCGCACCATCGCCGAACCCGGCCGTTCGATCGCCGGCGTTATCAAAGCCTACTCCGAAAAAGAGCAGGCCCAGCCCGCCGCGTAACCGGTCGGCATTCAGTTTTTATTCACAATCAACCCAGGCGGCCAACGAGCTGCCGGTACTGATGAAAATAAGGTAAGGAGTTTTTAGAAATGGCTGATCTCGCTAAACTTGTTGCTGACCTGAGCACGCTTTCCGTTCTGGAAGCCGCCGACCTGGTCAAAATGCTGGAAGAAAAATGGGGCGTCTCCGCTGCCGCTCCTGTCGCCATGGCCGCCGCTGCCCCCGCCGCGGGCGCCGCTGCTGAACCCGTGGAAGAGCAGACCGAATTCGACGTCGTCCTCAAGGACGCCGGCCCGAAGAAAATCGAAGTCATCAAAGTCATCCGCCAGCTCACCAGCCTGGGCCTGGTTGAAGCCAAGACCATGGCCGAGACCGCCGGCGCCAAGGTGCTCACCGCTGTTGGCAAAGATGCCGCCAACGACGCCAAGGCCAAGCTCGAAACCGCCGGCGCTGCTGTCGACGTCGCCTAGTTTCTCCAGGCAACAACCAAAAAAAGGATGGCGATGGCCATCCTTTTTTAGTTCACCAGGGATGCAGTCCCTGAAAACAACAGGGTGCTCCTGACGAGGAGCACCCTGGATCATCCATTGGGCAAAATGGAGGGAGAACCGAGCAGAGCTTATTGAGCCGCGAACTGGCGTACCACCATCACGACTTTCCCCTGGATGCGCACCTGTTCGGGGTTGTCGATGATGATCGGCTGCATGGTTGGGTTGGCGGGCTGGAGGCGCACCTTGCCGTTTTCCTTGTAGAAATACTTCAGGGTGGTCTCGTTGTTGTCTTCCAGCCACACCGCCACCATTTCGCCGTTGTTGGCCGTGCTGGTGCGTTTCATGATGACGATATCGCCGTCATTGACCATGGCGTCGATCATCGAAACACCATCCACTTCCAGGGCAAACAGGTCAGAGACCTTCTCGCGGGTCGGCAGCAGGCTGCGGGCAATTTCCACCGAGCTGAAGGCATCAAAGTAAGAGCCGGAGGTCTCCGGCATGGGGATGGGCAGGCTGGCGCCAATTCGCCCCACCACCGGGATGCTGAACAACTCGGTGGCCACCTGGCTGACCGCTTCGCGCATAGCGCGCGCCGCCTTGGTCACCGGGGAGGCTTCGCCGATGGACTTTACCACGCGGATACTGCGCGACACGCGGTTATCCCGTTCGATAAAACCCTTCTCGTTGAGCTGGTTGAGGTAATAATCGACCAGGGAGGTGGAGTCAACCCCAATATATTTGCCTATCTCACGGATGGATGGGGAATAGCCGTGCTTTTCCTGGTATTCCGCCAGAAAAGTTAAAATCTTTACCGGCCGTTCGCCCAAACCTTCAGATCTTCGAGCCATCATATGCTTCACCTCCATGCCCATTATCGGTCAAATGTACTATCAATAGTATAGTTGAACATCCGTTCTGTGTCAAGTACCAATTTCAGTTATACGAAATCGCCCAGGATCAACCCCCGGTTATTTCGGGCTCGATTTCAATTCACCGCTACAATTAATCCATGCCCAGCGCCGATGGAAAACTAGTCGAGATCCGCCAGGATACGCACGGCCTGTCTGGGGTGCTCGCCTGCCCGCCAGGTGTGCGCCCTGCCGCGGGGCAATACCTGCTGGCCTGCGGCGATCACCCGTCCGAGGTGATCGCTACCCCGCTCTTCCCGGCCGGGCCGCCGGGCGGTGACCTGGTGGTGGCCCCGCCTCTGCCCGAGCATTGGGTCCCCGGCCAGACGCTCCACCTGCGCGGGCCGCTGGGGCACGGCTTCACCCTCCCGGCTTCCGCCCGGCATGTGGCTTTGTGTGCCCAGCAGGCCCCTCCCAGCCTGCTGCTGCCCCTGGCGATCCAGGCCCTGGAGCGTGGAGCGGCCGTGGCGCTCTACACCGACCAGCGCCCGATGCACTTGGCGGAGGACATCGAAGTCCTGCCGGTTGAGCTGCTGCCCGAAGCCCTGGTCTGGGCCGATTATCTGGCCGCCTGCCTCCCCCAGGCGCACCTGGCCGCCTTTCGCCGCAGCCTGGGGCTGCCTGCCCGCCAACCGGCGCGCTGCCCGGTGGAGGTGCTGCTGCTGGCGCCCATGCCCTGCGGCGGGCCGGCCGAATGCGGGGTGTGCGCTGTGCTCACCCGCAGCGGCTGGCAGCACATCTGCAGCGACGGCCCGGTTTTCAAGCTGGATCAACTGGAGGAAGGATGATGCCCGGCGCCGGCCTGCAGATTGGCCAGGGCAACGCCCGGCTGCGGCCCGCGAAGCGCTTTGAGCGGCGTGGAGGTGCATCCTGATCCGCCAGGAGCTGGCCTTTACCTCCCCGTATTTGAATGCCGCCGGCAGCCTGGGTTTTGCCCCTGCCGGCGATTGGCCGCTGAGCGAAGCCCAGGGCGCCTTTATCACCCGGCCAATCAGCTTCAGCCGCCGAACACCCGCCGCCGCCCGCGCCTGCCTGGATTTCCCCGGCGGGATGCTGCTGCACACCGGGCTGCCCAATCCGGGTTTGCGCGCCGTGCTGCGCCGTTATGCCGCCCGCTGGCAGCGATCCAGCCTGCCCATCTGGGCGCACATCCTCCCTGAAAATGCCGACCAGGCGCACGGGATGGCCACCCGGCTGGAAGAAATGGAAGGGGTCGCGGCGCTGGAGCTGGGCCTGCCCCCCGAAGGGGACCCCGCCGCAACCCTGGCGCTGATCCGCGCGGCGCAGGGCGAACTGCCCCTGGTGGTATGTGTGCCGCTGCAGCGCGCCGGCGAAGCCTGGCTGAGCGAACTGCCCGCGCTGGAGGTCAGCGCGCTGGCGCTTTCGGCCCCTGCCGGGGTGCTGGGCGCTGCCTCAGGCCGGCTGATGCGCGGAAGGCTGCTGGGGCCGGCCCTGTTTCCGCAGGTCTTCGCCGCGCTGCAGATCCTCAGCGGCCTGCACATCCCCCTGATCGCGGCGGCAGGGATTTTCCGCCGCAGGGATGCGCAGGCCATGCTTTCGGCCGGGGCCGCCGCCGTGCAGATCGACGCGGCTTTATGGAAAGGTTTTCTTTTAGAGTGACTGCGCTTTGGGAGGAGATCGCCGGGTGAGGGCGCGCGGGCCCCACACGATCACCACCACCACGGCGGCGACCGCCAGGATCAGACTGTCGACACGCGGATCGTAGAAGGAGCCGTTGAGCGGGTAGAGCTGCCAGGTAAGGTTGATCATCGCGTGGAAGACTGCCGTGACGAAGACGCTCCGGCCGGTATGGTTATACAGCCAGACCATGATCACCCGGCTGGACAAGGTGCCCAGCGACCACCAGGCGATGAACTCCGGCGAGCGCTGCGCCTGCCAGAGCGGGATGAAGTGCCAGACCGCCCACACCAGGCCGATGAGCAGGCTGGCGCGCAGCGCACCGAAGCGATCCTGCAGCGGATCGGTCGCGTAGCCCGACCAGCCCAGTTCTTCACCCAGGCCGGCGATGAAGAACACCACGGGCAAAGCCAGCACCGACAAAAGGGAAAACTGCGGGGGTGGGACCGGCACGCCCATCCGGCGCGAGACGAAGTAGGAAAAGATTTTGACCGCCGGCTCGAGCAGCAGCACGGGCGCCAGCCAGAATATGTTGGGGATGCGGCGGAAGTCGAAAGACCGTTTGAGCAGCCCATCGACCCCCGCGATGCCGTGCTGGCGGTAGACCAGGATGCCAGCCGCCAGCAGCGGGCAGAGGAAAGCCAGGGCGCTGAGGGGCAGCGCCGGGAGCAGTTGGCGGGCGCTCAGCGCGCCGGCCACCCAAAATGGAATAGAAAGCGCAAAAACCAGCCCAAAAAACCACAGGGGTGAAGCCTTGCGAGATATATCCATCATCTATCAGCGGGTAAGGAACTGCCGTTCATCCGCATCAGCTCACAATTCAAGGAGGATGGTCACCGGTCCGTCATTGAGGATTTCAACCTGCATATCCGCGCCGAACTCGCCGGTCTGGGTGGGGACACCTAATTCACCCAGCAGCGCGGCGAAGCGCTCCACCAGCGGGCGGGCAAGCTGTGGGTCGGCCGCCCCGGTGAAGGAAGGCCGGCGGCCTTTGCGGGTATCCGCGTACAGGGTAAACTGCGAAACAACTATCGCTTCGCCGGCCGCATCCCGCACCGAGAGGTTCATTTTCCCCTCTTGGTCCTCGAAGATGCGCAGCGCGGCCACCTTTTCGGCCATCGCGCGCGCGGTCTCCTGGCTGTCGTCCGGGCCGATGCCCAACAAAATCACCAGGCCGCGGCTTATCGCCGCGATTTGGGTTCCATCGACCGTCACACTGCCGCGCTTGACGCGCTGCAAGACCACCCGCATGCTGCACCTCGTTTCCCAGAAAGATAAATTCGATTATATCAGCCCGTAACTTTTCCGTGAGGAGCGCGACTAACACTCTAGATTTCTTCGTAAGTATGGTTTTCTAACGGCCGGCGGTCAAATAAATGGTATGTGCCGGCCACATTGTGGCAATGTTTGTTACATGGTTCTTGTGTGTGTAGCAGCCAGATGCGCAATTCCAAAAAAATTCTCTCTCAGGAATTTGCGCCAAGCCAGTCGAGGGCTTGCCTTTCATTTTTGAAAGCAGGCCGAAAATAAAACATTTTATAGTATTCTAGGTCGCGCACTCCGTACCAAATATTATTGGTGCTTACGGCGCCCTGATCTCCACACCAGGGAGATATCATTGAGGTGATAATGAACTTTAGAAAACTGGTAGTTGCTCTTCTTAGCGTTACAATATTTTTTGCCCTCACCATTCCAGCTTACGCTCAAGACACACCGCCCGGCAGCGCAGCCACTGCCCCAACCGATCTTCCCGATCAAACCACCTTCGATCAACCGGCCGATCAACCCGCCTTATTGGCCGAAGAAACCCCCGACCCGGCCATTTTACAGGCCGCAGGCCTGCCCCCGCTCAAAGCCGTGCTGATTGTTGGCCCGATTGACCCGGAAAACGGCAACGTGGCCACCAATGCGGAAATTGCCAACATGGAGCTGGCTGCCGCCCGCCTGATCGCCAACGGCGTGCAGGTGATCCGTCTCTACACGCCCAACGACAGCTGGGCCAGCGTGGTAGCCGCTGCACAAGGCGCCAACTTCTTACTCTACCGCGGCCACGGCTTGTATTGGGGTTCCCCCTGGCCAACCCCCTCGGTGGGCGGGTTTGACCTGACCGAGCGCATGTACACCAACAACGACATCACCCGCGACCTCAAACTGGCCCCGAATGCCATCGTTATGCTCTACGCCTGCCTGGCCACCGGGTCGTCCTCCACCGATTCCGGCCCTATTTCCCAGTCGGAGGCGCGCCGGCGGGTGAGCCAGTATTCCCAGCCCTTCTTTGACCTGGGCGCGGCGGGTTATTACGCCAACTGGTTTGGGGACGCCTTCAAAGTGTATATCGACAACCTGTTCAGTGGCAAAACCCTGGGCGATTCGTTCAAGAATTATTCCGACTACCAGGCCAACCTGGCAGTCACCACCACCCACCAGACCATCGCCAACCTGCCCGAGATCCTCAGCTGGGACAACTGGACGCCTTACAACATCCCGGCCCCGCAGTACAACAACGCTTTCGTCGGGCAGTCCGGCAAAACCCTGTGGGACCTGTTCCCCGCCTCGCTGGTGCTTTCCACCAACAACCTCTCCTACATCACCAAGCCTTCTTCGTCCGCTAAAACCTTCAATGTCGCCGTGCAATCCAGCGGCAGCACCAGTGTTTCGTGGACCGCCTCGCCCTCCAGCGGCAGCATGCCCACCTGGGTAAAATTTACCCCCACCACCGGCACGAGCGGGACGGTGCTCAAAATCACCCTCACCCCGCCCTCCAGCAACGGCAAACTGACCACCAGCCTGACGGTATCCTCCGCCGATCACAGCAGCTCACAAACCATCGCGATCACCCTGGTCACGCTCAGCAACCCGACCAAAATCTTTCTGCCCAGCATCATCCGCTGAGCCTGCGATCACCGACGACTATGCGGGTGTGTTCCCTGCGGTGCGCCGCGACGAACACGCCCGCATTTCGTACATATTTGCATAATGTGCAGATCTGGGCAATCAGAAGAAGGCCGGCTTCTATCCGGTAGGGTGTGGGTCTCCGACCCGCCTTCCTAGCGCAGTGTTTCATCTGCCCAATATTCTCGCGGATCGAACGAGTGAGCCTGTCGCAAATCTGCTTGGGAGCTTACCGGCGACCTGTGGGATTCCCCTAGAACCGCAATTCTCGCTTCGCCCCCTTCCAGCAGATATAATACATACACAAAACCACCCAGGAGATATGCATGGAACGGACTGTGCCGAGCGCGACCTCAGAAGAAATTCGTTTATACCGGGCTACCCTCTATTCGCTCTTGCGCTCGAGCGCGGAGGTAAAGATCCGTACCCTGGAAGAAGTGCACGCCGGGATGAAATCGCTGCTGCACAGCCAGGCCCGCCAGGCCGCGCCGGATATCTCGGCTTTTGTCTACAGCCTGCTGCGCCTGCCCGAATGCCTGCCGGAGGTGCGCTCGGTGGTCCTCGGCCAGAGCCAGGAGGTTTTCAGCGCCTTCGGCTACGCGAATATCGAAACCTGGCAGCCGGTCTCGGCGCGCGCCCGGCGGCGGCGCTGCTTTTACGACGGCAGCGCCACCCTGGCCTGCTTCATCGCCTCGCGCTCCGACATCGAGGATATCATCCCTGCCCTGACCGCCCTCCAGATGGAGTGGAACAAAATCCGCCTGCTGCTGGCCGATTGGCCGCAAGACTGCCCGCTGGCGGTGGTGGACAGCGACCCGCAGCAGTTTGCCCGCCTGGCGGCGCTGCTGCTGCTCTCTGAGGCCGATCTGGAGCGCCTGCGCAGCATCTGGAACGGGCGCCTGGCGGAAAACCTCGAACGCATCCGCGCGGTAAAACTCAACATCGGCGTGCGGCTGCTGGCCGGCTCGCTGAGCTCTTACCAGCGCGCCACGCATGCCTGGTGGGCCAACCTGGCCAACTGCTGCGGCGAAAATATCGAAAACCGCCCGATCTATTTCATCTCCAGCAACACCCACAGCCTGCCCAACCTGCTCACCGGCTTCGCCCTGCGCCAGGAGGCCGCCCTGGATAATTACGTCAGCGAGGAAACCAGCGGCGAGCTAAAAAACGAGTGGGCCGGCATCCGCGCTAACCAGGTGCCCTCCAGCCGCCAAAATTTCCTCTATTACCTGCTCAAAAAATACCAGCAGAGCCCGGACGGCGCGGCCCTGGTCGATGAGCAGCTGGTCGATGAACAACGCCACGGCATCAGCCGCATCCCCTCCGCGCATTCCTTCGAGCTCGAAGCGCAAATCATCGAGCTTGCCCGGCTCGACCCGCAGCATTTTGACCCGCGCCTGAGCGCCGGGCTGGATCTCGCTCCACTGGCGCACAGCGACGCGATCATCCTCAATCTCGACTATCCCCTGGGCTTGTCCGCCTACAACATCCTCTCCAAAATCGGCGAGCAGACCGCCCACATTCTGGGGGTCTACATCATGGGCAAAGCCGCCACCCTCAACGCGGTGCGCGGCGATATCATGATCCCCAACGTGGTCCAGGACGAGCACTCGCACAATACCTATCTCTTCAAAAATTGCTTTGACGCCGCCCGGGTCTCCCCCTACCTGGTGTACGGCACGGTGCTCGACCATCAAAAAGCAGTCTGCGTTTTGGGCACCTTTTTGCAAAACTCGCAGATCATGGATGTCTTTTTTCGGGAAGGGTATGCCGACATCGAAATGGAGGCGGGGCCTTACCTTTCGGCGATTTACGAAATGTCGCGGCCCAAACGCCACCCGGTCAACGAGATCGTCGACCTGCATGACCTGCCCTTCGACCTGGGCATCCTGCACTATGCCTCGGACACCCCGTTGAGCAAGGGCGCCAACCTGGGCGCCGGGACGCTCTCCTACTACGGCATGGATTCGACCTATGCCTGTTCGGTGGCGATATTGCGGCAGATATTCGCGGTGGAACAGCGCAGGCTGGCGAGCAGGGAGGCGTAGGAGGCCACGCTCACCATCCATTGGTGCGTTCGTGATATGCAATGCTTCAAATCCGGCGGTTCGCCACCGCCGGCCAGAGGCCCAGCATGCCCCAACCATGCCAAGCGAGCCATGAGCATAATCGGAGATTGCGGATCAAGGCTGTTTCATTCGCACCAAGCGGGGGTAAAATAAAAAAACCAACTGGGGATTTTGCCTGCCGCCTGCAGGTTGAACCAACCGGACGCACCCAGGCGAGACCCTCGCTTGAGACCGCCAAAAGTCAATGACCTTATTGTGCGAACCTCGTTGGAGCAAGCCCGCAGCCATAGAAACCCGGGGAATGACGGCGAATGACGGACAAAATTGAAGCACTCGAAGCAGAACTTGCCACCGCCTTATCGGTACACGAGAGGGTGGATGTGCTGAATGAGCTCGCCTGGGAACTGCGCGACCTGGATGGTAAACGCGGCGCAGAACATGCCCGGGCGGCCTTCGATCTCGCTCAAAAGCAAGACTATCCCAAGGGCTACGCCGGCAGCCTGATTTCCAAAAGCCAATATATCTTCAGCAATTACACCCTGGCCATTACCCTGGGCCGCCAGGCCCTGGCCCTCTACGAGCAGATGGCCGATCTCACCGGCCAGAGCCGCGCACTGTATACGCTGTGCTGGGCGCAGTGGTCCTTTGACAATTTTGTCGAAGCGGTGGAGCTGGGCCAGCGTGCGAGGAAACTGGCGCAAGCGATGGGCGACCGCGCCTTAGAAGCAGACGTGTTGAATAACCTGGGGCTGGCTTATAAACGCTCTGGAAATTATGAATTGGGTTATGCGGTCTATGCCGAAGCCCTGGCGATCTATCGTTCGCTGGGTAACCGGCAGCGAGAAAGTAAGGTTTTGACCAACATTGCCCTGGCCTACGCCACCCAGGCGCAGTACCAACAATCCCTGGCCTATGCGCAGGAATCCCTGGAACTGGGCGTCAAGAACCCGGTCATTATCGGCTACACTTTCCTCGTTCTGGGGCAGTCTTATGCGGGGCTGAAACAGCTTGAGGAGGCCATACCCTACCTGCAGCAGGCCTTAGCCATCGCCAGCGAGCATGACAATGAGCAATTATGCCTGGCGGCGATGGTTTCTATCGGCGAAGTGTACATCCAGCGCCAGGAACTGGATCAGGCCATCCTCCAAATGGAGCAGGCCTTATCCTTTGCCGGCCAGATCCAGAGCAATCTGTATGTTTTCCGCTGTCACGAGATCCTATCCCAAATTTATGAAACGCAGGGCGACCTGGTTCGGGCGCTGGCCCATTACAAAGAGTTCCACACGGTGAAAGAAAATGTTTTTAACGATAAAAACGCCGGCCGCCTGCAATCCCTCGAAATGCGCCACAAGACCGAGATCACCTTGCGCGAAGCCGAGATCTACCAGCTAAGAAATGTCGAGCTGGAGCAGGAAATCGCCGAACGCAAGCATCTGGAAGAACAGTTGCAGCAGCAGGCCGCCACGGATGAACTGACCGGCATCTCAAACCGCAGGCATTTCCTCGAATTGTCCAACTATGAATTGAAGCGCGCGCAGCGTCTGAACAACCCGCTTTCTCTGGCATTGATTGATATCGACAACTTCAAACGCATCAACGACACCTACGGGCATGCCACCGGCGACCAGGCCCTGGTAGAATTTACCAGGATCTTCAAGACCCACATCCGCGAAATCGACCTGCTCGCCCGTTTTGGCGGCGACGAGTTTGTGATGCTTCTGCCCGAGATCGACCCGCAGCTGGCTTATTTCGTGTTGGAACGGGTCAGGCTGGAATTGTCGCGCCAGGCCATTCACCTGGACGGCCAACAGATGTCCGTCACCGTCAGTGTCGGGATTGCGGGGTTGGCCACCGAACACGACTCGCTGGATAGCCTGCTGGATCGAGCCGATAAGGCTCTCTACCAGGCTAAAAAAGGGGGCCGGAACCGGATCAGCGTTGGCTAAAATACGCACCAGGTTGCTATCCGCAGGGTTGGGGGTATGCCTTTTGATCCTCGGGGTCGCGCTCAGCCAGCTCCTGGGGCACGCCCCCGCGCGGGCTTTGGCGGCCAGCCCACCGGCGCTGGCCGATCTGCCCCTCGTCCATCCTGCCGATCTGCATTATCTGGGTGCATTCCGCGTTCCCCCTCAGGATGGGACCGGTAATTCGCTGGGTTACAGCGGGCATGCCCTGGGCTACAACCCTGCCCACCATTCGCTTTTCTTTGGCGGCCACGACTGGTACCAGAAATTGTGCGAGATTGGCATCCCCGCGGCGATCAGCTTATCGAGCACCGCTTCCATTTTGCAGGACTGCACGGATGTGACCGAGGGCAGCCTGGACCAGATCGACGTGGACACGGTCAAGTTAGGCGGCACGTTGGTCTATCACGACCGCTTGATCGTCTCGGCCTATTCGTATTACGATGCCGACGGCAGCCAGGTATTGTCGCACTACGCTTCCTCACCCGATCTATCCCAATCCGGGGAAGTGCTCGGCCCCTACCAGGTCGGGGATTGGGCCGGGATTGTCTCGGGTTACATGGGGCTTATCCCGCCAGAATGGCAGGCAGCCTTCGGCGGTCCGGCGCTGACCGGGCAGTGCTGCATCTCGATCATCAGCCGCACCTCGGCCGGGCCGGCGGTCTCGGTCTTTGATCCCGACCAGATCGGCGTGACCGATCCGCTCCCCGCCCAGCGCCTGCTCGCTTACCCCCTGGCCCATCCCCTGGCGCCGGTGGATACCCAGAACAACCTGTTCAACCTGGCGACCAACATCAAAGGCATCGCCTTCCCACAGGGTTCGCGCAGCCTGCTCTTCTTTGGCCGCCAGGGCGTTGGCCCTTATTGCTACGGCACCGGCGGCGCGGCCGGCATGGGCGATTGCTTTGACCCGGTGGACAGCAGCAAGGGTACTCACGCCTATCCCTATGTTCACCAGGTGTGGGCCTATGACGCGCTGGATTTGCTGGCGGTCAAAAGTGGGCAAAAACAGACCTGGGAGATCCGCCCGTACGCGGTCTGGCAGCTTGCGGATATGGATGCCGGCGGCGGGGCCACGATCAACGGGGCCACCTTCGATCCGTCCACCGGGCGGGTGTACATCACCGAACAATTTGGCGAGGACCCGCAGGTGCACGTCTATGAAATTACCCCGGGGTGGGCCAGCCATTTCGTTTTTCTGCCACTCACGCTAAAATAAGGTGTGCTTTGGGCGGCCGGCGCCCTGTGGCACAACCAATGGAGCTCAAACCGTGAAACTCAACGATCCCCAATTCCTGCGCACCCAGCAGTACCACGATTCGTCCAACCTGGACGCACGCGCCGCGCTGCACAAGCATTTCAGCACCAACCCGCAGGGCTGGTTCGACTGGTTGTTCGAGCAGGCTGACATCCAGCCTGGCGAGCGCCTGCTGGAAGTGGGCGGCGGCCCGGCTTACCTGTGGAAGCAGTGCCTCCTACGCCTCCCGCCAGACTGCCGCCTGTTCTTCTCTGATTTTTCGGCCGGGATGGTCACCACCGCGCGCGAGGCGCTGGCGCTCGCCTCTGCGCCGGTCAATTTCGCGGTGCTGGACGCCCAATCCATCCCCTTCCCCGATGGCGTTTTTGACCGGGTGATGGCCAATTATATGCTCTACCACGTCCCCGACCGGCTGCGCGCCATCGCCGAATTATGGCGCGTGCTGCGTCCCGGCGGCGTTTTGATCGCCGCCACCAACGGTCCCAGCCATCTGCGTGAGCTGCACGGGTTCGTCCGCCTGGCTGCCGGGCGCCCTGTCGACGAGGAACATATCACCCGCATGGGGTTTGATCTTGAAAACGGGGCAGAGCAGCTGCGCACCTGCTTCCCCCAGGTGGAGCTGCGCCGCTATCCCGATTCGCTGCGCGTGACCCGCGTGCAGCCCATCCTCGACTACCTGCTCTCGATGTCGATGTGGGAAGATTACCGCGAGACCCTTACCGACACGAGCGTGGACGCGCTGCGCCTCACTCTGGAAGAGCAGCTTCGCCGCGACGGCGTCATTCCGATCACCAAAGAATTGGGGCTGTTTGTAGCCCAAAAGCAAGCCTGAAGCCGCGCCCACTACAACCCAAATTAATAACCAAATCCCCGGCCGATGGGCCGGGGATTTCTTTTGTCTATGTTATCGATTACCAGTCGCGGCGTTGACCACCACCGCCACCGCGGCGATCGCCACCACCACCACCCCCGGGACCACCAGGTCCGCGGCGCGGGCCACCGCCACCAGGGCCACCGGGACCGCGGCGATCTTCTCGCGGGCGGGCTTCGTTGACCTTCAGGGGGCGACCTTTGAAATCCTTGCCATTCAGGCCGGTGATGGCAGCATCGGCCTCTTCCTTGCTCGGCATCTCAATGAAGCCAAAACCACGTGATTGGCCGGTGAACTGGTCCTTGATCACCGCTGCCGAGGTAACCTCACCGTAGGCAGAAAAGATCTTGCGCAGTTCGTCTTCATTGGTGCTGAACGGCAGGTTTCCGACATAGATATTCATTCTGACTCCTCAAACAAAAAAAGATCGGCGAATTCCCCATCGAACAGAAAGGTCACATTTCCGGCTTACTGATTTGAGGGTGTCCGCCAATCCGAGGGTCAAGAACGAACCAACCGCCGACCAAGCTTCGTGAGGTGCCACACCACAACCCTGAGCGTAGAACGCCTGCAGGCGATCAAACCGCATCTACCAAGAACAGCCATCTGTTAACGTGGGACCAACGGATACATTTTACCATCTCTAAGATGAAATGTAAACAACCATTTCCTACAAGTTGCGTCTACGCGAAAATTACGCTACACTGATTTCATGCTACCCACATTCACTACCTATATCGGCGTCGATACCGGTGCGGGGCGCAAACCCTTCACTTACATCGCCCTGGATGCATCGCGAAAGCTGCTGGCAGTCGGCTCAGGTAGCACGGTGGATGTGCTCTCCTTCGCCTTTGGCCAATCCTCCGCCCTCCTGGCGCTCAGCCCACAGCCGCGGCCTAACCGCAGCCTGCCTGCCGCCCCAGAATCGGGTTTGCTCGCGGTCAGCGGCTTTCTCCTGCAGTTAGAACTGGACCAGACCCGCGACGCCCTCACCCCGCGCACGCCCCCCGCCGGCTGCCCGCTGTGGCTGCGGCCCAGTTTTGCCCTGGCCGACCAGCTCGAAAGCCTTGGCTTCCGGGCTTACCCCGCCGAAGAAGCGCCCCGCCAGTGGATCGAGACCCAAAGCGAAGCAGCTTTTCATGCCCTGCTGGGTCTGCCGCCTTTTACCACCGGCACCCTGGAAGGCCGCATCCAGCGCCAGTTGGTCCTGGATAATCTCGAGCTGGATGTGCCTGACGCGATGGAATTCTTTGAAGAGATCACCCGCTACCGCCTGCTGCACGGTGTGCTGCACACCGAATTGGTCATGCCACAGCCCGAGCTGAATGCCTGGATGGCCGCCCAGGTAGCCTGGATGGCCGGCACCCGGCCTGAAAATCTGCTGTTGGTCAATCACAATCAGGGCGGTTGTATCTATCTCCCCCAGCCCGGCGAATCATAAGATAGCGACCTGGGTACTTTGCCCCCATCCCGGGGTTTCCCATCCTCTCCATACGATCAAAAAAGCCGGCTGTTGTGGCCGGCTTTTTGTCATTTAATCGTCGTGTTTTTCGGTGGGTTTGGGAGAAGACTTGGGATCTCTTGTCCGCTCTTCGCGATGATCATCCCATTTTCTGGTCGGTTCGGGAGTGGGCGACCGCCTTCTGTCGCGCGATTCAGTCGGTTTGGTATCATGCCGCGGTTCGGGGGTGCTTTGCTTGTCCACCGTGCTCGAATCGCCCGAATCCTCATTCTGATCGCCCTGGTTGGACTCATAAACGGCCGGCGCCTGGCTGGTAAATTCTGCCTCTTCGCCGGGCCGCTCGGTCGGGGCCGGGTTCAACTCCATCTGCTGCCCACCGCCGATAGTTAATTCTACCGCCAGCAGGTTGTCTTCTGAAAGGCGCACCACCGAGACGGTGACATCCTCGCCCACTTCCGGGCTGCCCTGCAAGGCGGCTTCCGGGCTCAATTCGACCCAGATACCATCGATGCGGATGCGCGTACCGTCAATGGATTGGACGGTGCCGCTGATCTTATACAGCCGGTCTTCCAACCACTCCAGCACCATTTTACCGTCAGGCAACAAATCGGCATGCACGTACACATAACGGCCAATTTTGCTGCTGACGCTGTCGAGCATCTCGGCCGGCACGTCCACCGCAATCTGGTCCACCCGCCAGATCATATCCTCGCCGCGGGTCAGGTAACCGTTGAAGAACACTTCCTGTTCGCGCTGCTGATGGATGAGGGCTTCCACCTCTTCCGAACGGCGCATATCGAAATTCTCTTCCCGTGCCAGGCGCTGCGAGGCGCTGGCCGGCAGGCTGAGGGTAAAGCGTTCCGCCGCCAGTTTCACCGGATAGAGGGCTTCCCCCGGCAAAGCCTGCACCGAAGCGAGCCCGGTCAACCCCAGGCTGATCGTCACCAGCAGCACAATGGCCGGCACGGTGACCATGCGCAGGGAGTTAAACCAACGCTGCCAGGCGTTCAGCCTGGGAGCTACTGCCTGGCGGCGTTGGATCTCTTCGTGCAGCCGCTCGCGGCTGCGCGTCATGGCCGCGATGGGTACGGTATCAGACCCCCTGGACTGCCATACCGCCAGCACGGTTTCGAGCACCGGTTGGAGTTCTTGCTTCCACTCGGGAAATTCAGCCAGGACCGACTCGAGCGTCGCGCCGGCCTGGAGCTTGACCAGAGATCGTTCAAAGACCCAATTGAGATCTTTGCGCGTCATTCCCCATCCCTGCTTTCTAAGTGACGGCGGAGAGCGGCTAAAGCGCGGAATTGTAAGGTTTTGATAGCTCCCACCGATTTCTCCATGATACTGGCCGTTTCATCTAACGAGAGTTCCAATGCGAAACGCAAGGAAAGCACCTGCTGCTGGTCGGCGGTCAAAAAGCGGATGGCTTTACGCACCAGGCGCTGGCGATCACTCAGCTCAGCGGCATGCTCGGGGTTCTCCCCCGAAGACAGGCTTTCGTGATCTTCGAGGTTTTCCACCGGTTTGCGATATTTCCGCCGCAGCGAGTTGTTGATCAGGTGGTTGGCGGTGCCAAACAACCAGGCGCGCACATCGCGCACATCTCTCACCCCCCGGTTGAAGGTGTCCAGCAGGCGCAGAAATACATCCGATGTAATATCCTCCACCAGTTGCTCGTCTTCCAGCCGGTAGCTGACATAACGATAAATCGTTGGATAATATGTATCGTGAATTTCCGCCAACGCCTGACCGTCCAACTCGCGGGCGCGGGCGAGCAGTGTGTCCGAGTCCATGATTCGGTGAGTTTCTGTCAATGCAATTCCCAGGGTAGTATACACCAAATCTTCCCCGTAATATCCGATTTTTCGCAGGGGGGCGACTCCCGCTTTTGGTTCATCTGATTTCTATCCTTTAAGTCGCGAAATTGCCTGGAAAGTTACGAACGCCCATCCCATAACATCACCGCCATGCGGTTGGGACGCCCTGCCCATCTAGATAGCAGGTTGACCAGCGCTGAGATACGATGAAAATAGCGCGGCAGATCTTCCAGGGCCTGGGTGAAAAAACCAAACTTGCGGTAAAAGGGCTGCAGTTCTGCCCGACAGGTGAGGTAGAGCGGCGCGCCGTGTTCCTGCTTCAAACGTTCGATCAGCAGGCGCGCCAGGCCCTCTCCGCGATGCGCTTTGACCACCACCAGTGAGGCCAGCTCGCGCGACCCGTCGCCGTGGCTTTTAACCTGTGCGCAGGCCACCACCTGCCCGGCAGGGTCGACTACCAGCAAAAAACGGCGCCAATCCAGTTGAAAAGGATTGATGCGCGCCTCGCGTACCATGCGTTTGATCATACGCTCATCCGCAGCGCTTGCCTGGCGAATTTCCATCGGCCAACTGTACCACTTTACCTAGCGAAAACCAAGGGCGAACGCGCTTGTTTCTATACCCCTCGCCAGCGCGGCCAGGTCAAACTACATCCCTCGATATCAATCTTCTAAAATTCAGTGCCGGCAAGGGCAAAATATTCGGGGTAGTGGGGGCGATGAATATCACCCCCACTACCCCGATTTCTTCGTTGGATATTGCCTACCCCCTGCCACGGGCAGCCGCGCTGTAGCGAAGATTCCTCGTAGAGATTATCCCGCCAGCAGCTCCTCGAGGATCGTCCGGGCGATATTCGGGTCGGATTTTCCGCGCATCTTGCGCATCACCTGGCCCACAAACCAGCCGATCAGGGTGATCTTACCGCCGCGGTAGGATTCGACCTCTTTGGGATTTTCGCTCAACACCTCGCCGCACACCGCGCGGATGGCGGCGTCATCGCTGACCTTGCCCAGGCCCTCGGCCTCCACGATCTTTTCGGGGGCCAGGCCGCTTTCCTGCACCTTGCCGAGCAGGGCTTTGCCGGTGGAGGTATTGATCGTCCCGGCGTCCACCATTTTCAAAATCGCCGCCAGGAAAGCAGGGGTCAATTTCATCTGCTGCGGGTCCAGCCCCTGGTCATTGATCATCCGCAGGACTTCATTCATCAGCCAGTTCGACACCCGCTTGGCATCCCCGCCGTAAGCGCGCGCGGCCGCCTCGAAATAATCCGAGAGGTTGCGCTCGCTGGTGAGGATCTCCGCGTCGTACTCCGGCAGGTCGTAGGCCTGGATGAAACGCGCCCGCCGCGCCAGAGGCAGTTCGGGGAAATCCGCCAGGATCGTCTCGCGCCAGGCGTCGTCCAACCGCACCGGCAGCAAATCGGGTTCGCGAAAATAGCGATAGTCGGCCTCGGTTTCTTTGGAGCGCATCTTGCGCAGCGTGCCGCTGTCTTCATCCCATTCCAGCGTCCAGGCGGCGATCTTGCGCCCGGCTTCCACCTCGCGGATCTGGCGCGCCACTTCGGTCTGGATCGCGTTGCGCACCGCGTCGATCGAATTCACGTTTTTGATTTCGGTCTTAGGGTTGAGGTAATCCACGCCCTGTGGGCGAATGGAGACGTTCGCATCACAGCGCAAATGGGCTTTCTCCATGTCCGCTTCCGAGACCCCCAGCCAGCGCAGCAGCTGGCGCAGGCGGATCAGGTATTGGGCAGCTTCGTCCGCCGAACGCAGGTCGGGCCCGGTGACCATTTCTACCAGCGGCACGCCGCAGCGGTTGAAATCGATCGAGCGGCCGCCGGCCTCATTCTTGGTCTTGCCGGCATCCTCTTCCATATGCAGCTTAGTGATGCTCACCCGCCGGGTGTAGCCCTGCGGCATAGGCAGGTCGAAAAATCCGCCAAAAGCAATCGACATGTCGTACTGCGAGATCTGGTAGCCCTTGGGCAGATCGGGATAAAAGTAATTCTTGCGGTCGAAATAGGAAAGCGGGCGCAGCTGCGACTGCATGGCATGCGCCAGGAGGGTGGCTTTCTCCACCACGGCCTTGTTCAACACCGGCAGCACCCCCGGCAGCCCGGTGCACACCGGGCAGATATTGGTGTTGGGCGGGTCGAACCAGGAATCGGCTTTGCACGAGCAGAAGATCTTTGTGGTTGTGTTTAGCTGGATGTGGGTCTCAAGCCCAATGACGACTTCGTATTCGCTCATCGCTATCCTCGACGGCCAAAATCTGGTGGGATTATACCCGAATTTGCCGGCCTCACCGCTTCAGCAGGATCACCACCCAATCCAGAATCTTGCGCTGCTCGACCAGGCGCAGACCGGCTGCCTGCCCGGCTTCAATCACGCCTTCGGCCTGGTCTTCGAGAATACCCGAGAGCACCAGGTCCCCGCCCGGCGCGACCAGGTCGGCCAGCCCGGCGGCAAACAGGCGGATGATCACCGGGGCGAGGATGTTGGCCAGCACCAGCGGCGCCTGGCGCAGGCTGAAATGCCCCTCCAGGATTTCGCTCACCGAGCCCAACCCGGTTTCCAGGCGCTCGAGCACGCCGTTGGCGGCCGCGTTCTCGCGCGAGGAGATGATCGCCGCGTTGTCGATATCCACGCCCAGCGCGTGCCCGGCCCCCAGCTTGAGCGCGCCAATGGATAGAATGCCCGAACCGCAGCCCACGTCGATAACCGCCGCGCCAGGCTGGACCACGTCTTCGAGCATGGCCATGCACAGCTGGGTGGTGGGATGCGTGCCGGTGCCAAAGGCCATCGAGGGATCGATTTTCACCGGGATGCGCGTCTCGCCGGGCTCGGGCTCAATCCATGCCGGCAGGATCAACAGGCGCTTGCCAATCGGGATGGGGTGATAGTGCTGTTTCCAGGAGGCCATCCAATCCTCGTCCTCGATCGGCCGGTAGGCCGGTTCGGGCAGCGGCTGGATGCGCCCCAAATACCACAATCCTTCGGCCACCTTCTGGCGCGTATCCTCGATATTTTCATCGATGGCCAGGTAGCCATATACGCGCACCGGCCCGTAGGGCGTGCCTTCATCTTCGGCGTCGTTATATTTGACCTTGCTTTCCACCACGACTCCACCGGAGACAAAGCGGCTCAACACTTCCGACACCGCTTCAGCCAGTTCAGGATCGACCGTCAGGGAAACTTCCAACCATTTAGGATCAGGCATACAGCTCTTTCATTTTCAGACCATGGATGAAAAATCTGTTGGTTTTGCCGCGTTTACCCGGCAAAACCAACAGGAGATTACCAACGACGAGCGCGCGAAAAGGCTAGAAGATTTCCTTCAAGCGGTCGAGGAAAGATTTATCTTGCGGGGCCACTTCGCTGCCCAGGGTCTCGGCCAGCTGCTCAAACAATTTGCGCTGGTCGCCGCTCAGCTTGCCCGGGATTTCGACATTGACCAGCACCTGCTGGTCGCCGCGCCCGTTGGCGCGCAAATGCGGGATGCCCTTGCCGCGGATGGTGAACACCTTACCGGGTTGGGTTCCGGCCGGGATATTCAATTTGGACTGCCCATCGATGGTGGGCACTTCCACTTCCGCGCCCAGGGTTGCCTGAGCCACGTTGACGTTGAGGTTCAGCCAGATATCGTCCTGCTTGCGGTGGAAGAACTTGTGCGGCCTGACCTGCACCTCCAGGTAGAGGTTGCCGTTCGGCCCGCCCGAAGCGCCCGGCTGGCCCTCACCCGCCAGGCGGATCTGCTGGCCGTTGTCGATCCCGGCCGGGATGGCCACGTTCTTCTTGATCACCTTGCGTTCCAGGCCCCGCCCGCGGCAGGTCTTGCAGGGCGTGGCGATGGTCTCGCCCGCGCCGTTGCAGGTGGGGCAGGTGGTCACCTGGACCATCGAGCCCAGGATGGTCTGGCGCACCTGGCGCACTTCGCCGCGCCCGCCGCAGGTATTGCAGCGCTGCACGTTGGTGCCGGGTTCGGCGCCGGTGCCCCGGCAGCGCGAGCAGCTTTCATCGCGGTTGATTTCAATTTCTTTCTCTACCCCAAATGCCGATTCCTCAAAGGTCAGCACCACGGCGTAATTGAGATCGGCCCCTCGCCGCGGCGCATTGCGCGCGCGCCGGCCGCCCCCACCCATGCCAAACCCAAACAGCTCCTCGAAAATATCCGAAAAATCCATCGAGGAGAAGTCTGGCATGCCGCCCATCCCGTTGAGACCGGCATGCCCGTAACGGTCGTATGCCGCTCGTTTTTCCGAGTCGGAGAGAACCGCGTAGGCTTCGTTGATTTCTTTAAAGCGTTCTTCAGCATCCGTCGATTTATTGACATCCGGATGGAACTGGCGCGCCAGGTTGCGGAAAGCCGATTTGAGTTCGTCCGGGCTGGCAGTCTTGCGCTACCCCTAAAACTTCGTAATAATCTCTTTGTGCCATACCTGTTGATACACCTGACTACCCATCCCCCGTCGAATGATTCAGCGGGGGATGGGTGTTTCAGTCCGAGTAGATCGGCTTATGCGTTGCGGAATTCGCCGTCGACGACGTTGTCACCCGCGGAACCGCCGTCGTCCGGCCCGGCGCCGGGTTCGCCGCCGGGTTCACCCGCAGGCCCGGCTTCTCCGCCAGGCGCCTGCTGGTACATGCTCCCACCCAATTTCTGGATCAGGGCCCCCAGGGCTTCGGTCTGCTTGCGGATTTCTTCCGTGTCGCCGCCGTTGACCGTCTGGCGCAGCTTCTCAGCGTCCTCTTCCACCTGTTTCTTCATCTCCTCGGGAATTTTCTCGGCATATTCCTTCAGCAGCTTCTCAGCGGTGTAGATGGTGTTGTCGGCGTTGTTGCTTGGCCTCGATCAATTCTTTGTGCTTGCGGTCTTCGTCGGCGTGCAGTTCGGCTTCCTTGCGCATCTTCTCCACTTCCTGGTCGTTGAGGCCCGAGGAAGCGGTGATGGTGATGTGCTGGCTGCGCCCGGTGGCCTTGTCCAGGGCGGTCACCTTGAGGATGCCGTTGGCGTCGATATCGAAGGTCACCTCGATCTGAGGCATGCCGCGCTGGGCCGGGGGAATGCCGTCCAGGATGAAGCGCCCCAGCGACTTGTTATCGGTGGCCATCGGGCGCTCGCCCTGCAGCACGTGGATTTCCACCTGGGTCTGC
The DNA here is from genome assembly GCA_963752685.1 of uncultured Chloroflexia bacterium. GTDB lineage: Bacteria > Chloroflexota > Anaerolineae > Anaerolineales > Anaerolineaceae > Anaerolinea. Next base: position 680,142 of record CAVVZR010000006.1, read on the forward strand.
CCGTCGGACGCGGTCGAGAAGATCTGGCTCTTGCGGGTCGGGATGGTGGTGTTGCGCTCGATCAAGGGGGTGGCTACGCCGCCCAGGGTTTCCACCGAGAGGGTCAGGGGGGTGACGTCGAGCAGGAGGATGTCTTTGACTTCGCCGCCCAGCACGCCGGCCTGGATGGCCGCGCCAATCGCCACGACCTCATCCGGGTTAACGCCCTTGTGCGGCTCTTTGCCGAACAAGCGGCGCACGGCTTCCTGCACCGCCGGCATGCGGGTCATTCCGCCCACCAGCACCACTTCGTTAATCTCGGAGGGCTTCAAGCCGGCGTCGTTCAATGCGCGCCGCACAGGGTCGCAATGAGTTTTCGACCAGGTCGCCGGTCAGCTGCTCCAGCTTCGAGCGGGTGAGGGTCATCACTAGATGTTTGGGGCCGGAGGCATCCGCGGTGATATAGGGCAGGTTGATCTCGGTCTGCATCACGCTCGAAAGCTCGATCTTGGCCTTTTCGGCGGCTTCCTTCAGGCGCTGCAGCGCCTGGCGGTCGCTGCGCAGGTCGATGCCGTTTTCTTTTTTGAACTCATTGACCAGGAAATCCATGATGCGCTGGTCGAAGTCATCTCCGCCCAGGAAGGTGTCGCCGCTGGTGGAGCGGACCTGGAAGACCCCGTCGCCCACGTCCAGCACCGAGATATCAAAGGTGCCGCCGCCCAGGTCGTAGACCGCGATCACTTCATTCTTCTTCTTGTCCAGCCCGTAGGCCAGGGAAGAAGCGGTCGGTTCGTTGATGATGCGCAGCACTTCCAGCCCGGCGATCTTTCCGGCGTCTTTGGTCGCGTTGCGCTGGGCATCGTTGAAATAGGCCGGCACGGTGATCACCGCCTGGGTGACCGGCTCGCCCAGATAGGCCTCGGCATCCGACTTTGAGCTTTGCCAAAATCATCGCCGAAACTTCCGGGGGCGAATACTCGCTTGCCGTCCATCAGCACGCGCACGTCGCCGTTGGGGGCTTTGGTCACTTTATAGGGGACGCGGCTGAGGGTGCGCTGCACTTCGGCATCCTCGAACTTGCGCCCCATGAAGCGTTTGATCGAAAAAATGGTGTTCTCGGGGTTGATAATCGCCTGGTTGCGGGCGGCCCGGCCAACCACGCGTTCGTGGTTTTTGTTGTAAGCCACCACCGAGGGGACCAGGCGCTCGCCTTCCGCCGATGGGATGACCACCGGCTCGCCGCCCTGCATGACCGCCGCCACCGAATTGGTCGTGCCAAGATCTATGCCAATGATTTTACCCATGATGAATGCCTCCTATCGCGCGACTCGAACCCGGGCCGGGCGCAGCACGCGCTCCCCGAGCGTATAACCTTCTTGAACCACACCGATGATTTGCCCGCTGGAATGCTCGGGGCTGTCCTCGTATGAGATAGCTTCGTGGCGCAGCGGATTGAATTCCTCGCTCTCCGCCGGGATGCGTTTGATCCCCTCCACGTCGATGATATTTTGTAATTTGCGGTAGATCAACTCGATCCCGTTAGCCCAGGCCGAAACCTCGCCCTCGGTCGGGCGCAGCTTGACTGCCCGGTCCAGGTCATCCAGCACCAGCAGGTACTTTTTGATTACCTCGGCGGCGATATTCTGACTGAGCGTGGCCCGCTCGCTGTCCACCCGGCGTTTGTAGTTGGAAAAATCCGCCCGTTCGCGCTGCCAGCCGTCAAAATACTCTTTGGCTTTAGCCTGAGCTTCTTCCAGCTGGTTCTTTACCATTTCAAACTCTTCCAGGGTGACGCTCTCCCCGCCGCCCGCGCTGTCCGCGGGAGCCTGCTCGTCGCGGAAACCGGTGACCATTTCCTCTGGCGCCAGGCCGGCTTCCTCCGCGGGAACGGGATTTTCTTTCGCATGCTTGTTTTTATGATCGGCCATATTCCTTTCCTCTGGCACAGGCGCCGCCCCCGGCTGCCCGGCCCACCAAGATATTAAGGTGTTTCTTCATCCACCAGCGTGTCAGCCACCAGGTCGCTGAGCAAGCCGGATAGAAATCGCATGACAGAGATGGTCTTGCCGTAGGGCATACGCATCGGCCCTAAAACGCCCAGGGTGCCGGTCGCCATGCCGGGAACGCCATAGCGCGACAGCAGCAGTGAGCTCTGGCGCAGGTCGTCCCAGGTGCCTTCGCCGCCGATCAGAACCTGCACACCACCCATCGTGCTGGTTGCAAGGACCGTGCGCGTCAGCAGGTCCTGCAGCACGGGGCGCTCTTCCAGCACGCGCAGTGCCCGCCGCGCGTCGTCGGATCCCGAAAATTCCGGTTCGGACAGCACGTTGGTCAGCCCGTCCAGGTAAACCTCGCCCGAAACAGACGACTCGGCCCGCTCCATGTCTTCGATCACCCAGTCAAGCACGTCCCGTTCCAGGTTGTGAAAACTCGAGCGTGTCGCGCGGATGCCGTCGGCATCTTTGTCCTGGAACTGGCGGGTAATCTGGTTGGCCGCAGACGAAAGCTGCTCCTGCGAGACCGGCTCGACCAGGGTCATAAAGCTCTGGCGCACTTCGCCGCCCACCGTCACCAGCACCATTAATACCTGCCGGCCGCGGGTGGAGATCAATTCGAGGTGTTTCAGGCGAGTTTTCTCGGGATGAGGCGCGGTCACCAGCGAGGCGGCGCGGGATTGGTGCGCCAGCACGGAGGCCGCCAGGCGCATCCACTGCTCCACATCGTTGCGCATCTGGTAAAACTGATGGGTGATCGTGCGGCGCATGGTGGCGGGCAAATGGGTTTCCTGCAGCAGGCGCCCGACAAAGTAGCGGTAACCTTCTTCGGTGGGCTCGCGCCCGGCCGAGGTGTGCGGCTGGCGCAGATAGCCCATTTCGGTCAGGGCGGCCAGCTCGTTGCGCACCGTGGCTGAGCTCATATCCAGGTTGTAGTGTTCCACCAGGTAGCGCGAGCCAATTGGCGCCGCGGTGCGTGCATATTCATGCACCACCAGTGCCAAAAGGACGCGTTGTCGTTCGGTCGGTTCGATCATTATCATGCTTACCTGCAAATTAGCACTCTCGCGATGAGAGTGCTAAAAACCCGGATAAAATGATACCATGCCTGCAAATCATCGTCAAGCGAGGGAGCCCTGCTCTAATAAAGTTCTGATAATTCCAGCCGGTAGAGGTTGGTCTGGCGGGTTTGGAAGCCCAAACGAAGGTAGAGACGGTTGGCGGCTTCCCGCGCCGGCCGCGAGGTGAGCTCTACCGAGCGCGCGCCTTTCTCACGGGCCAGGGCAATCCCGGCGCGAAGTCAGCGCCTCGCCGATCCCCTGGCCGCGGGCGGCTTCATCCACCACCACGTCCTCGATCCAGGCGTGCACCTGCGCCGGGGTGATGAAGACCGCCAGGGTCAGGGTGCCCACGATGCAGCCCGCCTCATCCCGCGCGATCATCAAGGTGCTGGCCTGGCTGGCCACCACCGCCTCGAGCACGGAGCGCTCGGGCAGCCGGTAACCGGGGCTCAACTGCGGCATCAGCCGCGCAAATGCCGTCGTCAGTTCATCCGTGACCCTATCCACGATTTCAATTTTCATACCGCCAAGTATAGCCAAAAACGGCCGACCGGCGCAATTTCGGGTGATTAACCTGCGACAAATTCGTACAAATTCGATCCTATTGTGCTACAATTCACATAACCGAACGATAAGGAAGGTGACTGATGAACGTAGCCATGTGGTTGAAGGCCCTGCAAATCATCCCGCGTATCGACAAGGCCGAGTGGGACCGGCTGGACGTGATTTCGCGCTGGTTAATCTCCACCCGCGCCGCCGTGTTGATCATGACCTTTATCTCGGCCACCATCGGCGGCATCCTGGCAGCCCGGGATGGCATGTTCAACTGGCTCTACTGGCTGCTGGTGGTCATTGGGCTGGTCTTTGCTCACGCGCTCAACAACCTGCTCAACGACCTGACCGACTACGACCGCGGCGTGGACCGCGACAACTATTTCCGCACGCAGTACGGTCCGCAGGCCATCGAGCAGGGGCTGATGAGCCGCCGCGAGATGCTCACCTATGCCGCGGTCACCGGGCTGATCGCCCTGGCGGCCGGCGCCTACCTGGTGTATATGCGCGGATGGCTGGCCCTGGCCCTGCTGGCGGCAGGCGCGTTCTTCGTCTTCTTTTACACCTGGCCGCTCAAATACATCGGGCTGGGCGAGTTGGCGGTGATCATCGTCTGGGGCCCGCTGATGATCGGCGGCAGCTACTTCATCATCACCGGCCATTGGGATTGGATGGTGGTGCTGGCCGGCCTGCCCTACGCGCTGGGCACCACCACCGTGATTTATGGCAAGCACATCGATAAGCTGGACGCCGACAAAGTCAAGAAAATCCACACCTTGCCGGTGCTTATTGGCGAAAAAGCTGCGCGCGCCAGCACAAAGGTCATGATCGTGCTGATGTATGTGCTGGTGATTGGGCTGGTCATCTACGGCTATTTCAGCCCCTTTATGCTGGTCGTGCTGGGCGCGCTGACCTTGCTGCCCAGCACATGGAAAATGCTCTCGCAGCCGCGCCCATCCGAGCCGCCTGAAGAAGCCAAAGCCGGCTGGCCGTTGTGGTTCGTGGGAGCAGCCTTCGTCCATAACCGCCGCTACGGGCTGCTCTTCCTCTTCGGCCTGATCCTGGACGCGACCTACCGCCTGATCATCCATTAACCTCGTTTATCGGTAGAAGGCGAATTCCTTTTTAGCAGGAATTCGCCTTTTTTATATCTCCAGCTCCATCCAGGCTGCCGGACCCGCCAGCGAACCGAACTGCACGCGCCCATCCGCCGGGAAAGCCGCGAACTGGCTGTCGATCCACAGCACCAGCCCCAACCGCCCGCGCGGGGATATCTTCGTCTCCAACACCAGATCGCCGTCCAGCCAGAAGCGGGCGAGCTCGCCGCTCCAGGCCAGGCGGTAAGTGTGCCAGGCAGTCACATCCACGCCCAGCCTTACCGCGTCCTCCCCCACCAGCCGCGCGGCCAGGCGGCGGATCAAGCGGGCTGCCGGGGGCACAGCCAACAGCCCGGCTGCGGGCAGCCCCAAGGCCAGCAGCCCGCCGGGGATGCGCGGGGCGCTGAAGGTGGCCGCCAGAAGCCCCTGCGCGGGGTGACTATCCCGCAGCGCCAGGTAGTTAGGCGCTGACGCATAGAAAAACCAGGCTGCGTTGGGCAGCGCGGGCAGGCGCGCGGCCATGCCGCCCAGCCCCAGGTTGGCGCTGAAGGGGTCATTCCACAGCCCAAAGCCCCACGTCCCGGGCAGGTCTGGCGCCGAGACGCGCGCCCGCAGGCTCAGCTCAAAGGGCGCCTGCCAGGCAAACTTGCCCCGCGGCAGACGCTGGTAATCATCCAGCTGCGCGCAGCGGTAGCGCCCCACCGGCCCGGCCGGGATAGACAGGCGCCAGCTTCCATCCCCTTGCCCGGCAGCCACGGCCCCGGGGGTGCAGCGCGCTTCCAGCTTTAGATCGCTCATCCCTTCATTAAAACACTACTTTCTTAATTTCACCCCGATTGGCGCTATATCCGCATATCTTTTTCCCTGCCATAAAAAATGTGCCTGTGCCATCTGCTTGGTACAGTCACCCGGATCATGGTAAAAATAAGAATCCATGAACAAACCCAAGCATCTGATTGCCCTGTTCGCCCTGCTGCTGCTCACGGCTGGGCTGGTAACCGCCTGTGACCTGCTGCCTTCGCTGCCCGCCGCGGCTGTCGAAGACAGCGGCCCCACCCCCACCCCGCTGCCAACCTCCACCTCCAACCAATACCCCACCGTCGGCGACCGCTCCTGCCAGATCGGCCAACTCACCCCGCTGCGCGTGGAAGACCCCCAGGGCGACCTGCTGGCCTGGCAGCCCAACAGCCAGACCCTGGCCTATGCCGGCACCGCGCCCCATTCCAACTGGTATGCCGGCTCGCTGCACCTGGCTTCCGGGCCAGATTTTACAACCCCGCTGCAGTTGGCGACCGACGCCCTGGTCTTTGGCGATCTCACCTGGTCTCCCACCGGCGATTTGCTGGCCTTTGTCGCCCTGCGCATCTCCGACGGAGTCTACACGGTAATGACCGTCTCGCCGCAGGGCGGCCCCTCCCAGGATTGGATGCAAGGAGAAGCCGCCCACACCGATGACAGCAGCAGCCAAAAAGCCATCCTCGGCTGGCAGAGCGGCGGCCTGCGCGTGCTCAGCGCCTGCGGCCCCGACTGCGATCAAATCCTGCAGATCGATCTGACCAGCGGGCAGATCAACCAGGTCGGCGAACAGATCCGCCGGTCCAAGGACCGCCTCGCCCCGCATACCAACCTGACCACCTTCGATGAAAGCGCCTATCCTTATATGTTGACCCCCAACTGGTCGCCCGACCTGAGCAAAATTGTCTACTTCGATGAAGATGACCGCGCCATGCTCCTGACCGTCGCCAGGAAAGACCAGTTCATCCTGGATATTGGCATTGACATCCCCTACGAAGCCAAATGGGCGGATGACAACCGCACCCTGGCCGTGCGCACAGACGACCGCATCTACATTTTTGATACCCAGTGCAAGTAAACCTGAAACAGGCAGGATGATTCAATCCAATCATTCACCGCTGAGCCGGTTCACCTACTGGCCTAATAACCGTTCCACCGTGAAGGAGGGCAGCAGCATCCGCAGCTTTTGACGGTTGTGGGCCTGGAGGACGGAACACACCGGCTGTTGGCTGCAGTCGATCCCGGAAAATTGCCGGTCGGGCTGGCTGCGGGCCTGGATCATCCCGCAGGACGCTGAGCCCCGGCAGGCGGGCGGGTCCATCTGAGCGGTTGACACGTTGCTGACGCTGACCGAAGCTGCGTCCACCCAGCCCATGCCGTCCGGGGCAATGGTGAGGGGCAGCGGGATCACCCACCAATTTCCGAGGCGGCTGACGCCTATCACCCGGCTGACCAAATCCTTGGGCAGTTCGCCATAACTATGAAAGTCAACGCCCGGGCCGCTGCGCACCCGGGTCGCTTCGGTCACCTGTATTTGGATATCGTACGCACCAGGTTGAGGCTGGGACAGGATAACGGCCGGCAATGAATTATTGGAAAGGCTGGTTATGCCATATTTGCGCGCCTGCAATTTACTGCAGATCGGTTGGTACCAGCAGTCAAACCCACTGCCTTGCGGGCTGCGCGACAGAATGTCTGCGCAAAATGGCGGGGCGCCGCAATTCGGAACCCCTGCCGCGGCAGTTGGATCCGCATTTGGTTGAGCGTTTGCCCTGCCCAGGCTGCCGGCCAGCAACCCGTAAAGCAGCATGCCGGCGCACACCGCTCCCAGAAGTACTCCCCGGCTCAGCAATGAGCATTTATTTCCCTTGATCAACCCGCTGTGGTTTTCCATTCCATCCTCCTTGTATAGACCATCCTATTGCCAAACATCTGTGCCCAGATTACCCCAGGCGGATGCTCAATCCACCGGCCGCATGGTTGGGAATTAAGGGAGGGAATTAAGGAGGGATTTGATCAATTTTATAGAATTTACTCACCCGGATGAGTACAATCAGGGTGAAAGAATGTCGCTAGGAGGTACCGGGATGGAAGATCGACAAGTGTCTGCGGCACCTTTGCTGGTCGAGCCGCTCACCCCTCGCGAGCAGGATGTGCTCAAACTGCTCGCCCAGAACCTGACCAACCGCGAGATTGCCGCCCGATTGTTCCTGGCCCTAAGCTCGGTGAAATGGTACGCCGGTCAGGTTTACGCCAAGCTGGCCGTTGAAAACCGCCAGCAGGCCGTCAAAAGAGCCCACGAGTTAGGACTGCTGACCAAGCCTGCCTTTTCCCGTCCCACTCACAATCTTCCCCGGCAGCTCACCCGCTTCATTGGCCGCCAAAAAGAGGTCGCACAGAGTGATAGAAATGATCTGGGAGCACTCCCTGATGACCCTCACCGGCCCCGGCGGGGTGGGCAAGACCCGCCTGGCCCTGGCCGCCGCCGAGAATCTGCTGGATGATTTTGCCAACGGAGTCTGGTTTATCGAGATCGCTCCGCTGACCGATCCGCTGCTGGTAGAGCGCACCCTGGCGGATGTGCTGGGTGTGCGCGAAGAGCCCGGCCGCTCGGTCCGCGACAGCCTGATGCTTTACCTGCAAGACCGCCAGGCGCTGCTGATCTTTGACAACTGCGAGCATATGCTGGATGCTTGCGCCGACCTGGCGAATGACCTGCTTAAACGCCTGCCGGGAGTGAAGATGCTCCTCTCCAGCCGCGAACCATTGGGGGTGACTGGCGAAGCAATATTTCGGGTACCTTCGCTGACTTTTCCTCAAATCGTGCAGATCCCCTCCCTGAACCTTCTTCAAGATTATGAGGCTGTCAGCCTGTTTCTCGAACGCGGGCAGGCGGCTCTGCCTGATTTCCAGCTTACCCAATACAATGCTTCATTCGTCGCCCAAATCTGCAGCCGCCTGGACGGCATCCCCCTGGCCATCGAGCTGGCGGCTGCCCGTGTCTCCAGCCTGGATGTGGAACAGATCGCCGCCCGCCTGGACCAGGCTTTTCACCTGCTCTCCGGCGGCAGCCGCGGCGCCATAGCGCGCCACCGCACCCTGCGCGCGGCGGTAGATTGGAGCTATAACCTGCTGACCGAAAAGGAGCGCCTGCTGCTGCGCCGACTGGTGGTCTTTGTCGGCGGGTTCAGCCTCGAAGCCGCCGAGGCGACCTGCACCGGCGAGGCCATCGCGGCGGAGGAAATCCTCGATCTGCTCTATCAATTGTGCAACAAATCTATGCTGGTGGTGGAGCAAGCCCGCATTGGCGAGACCCGCTACCGCCTGCTGGAAACCATCCGCCAGTATGCTGAAGATAAACAGGATGACCCGGCCGAGATCGAACGTCTGCGGCGGAGGCACTGCGATTGGTTTGTCCAGTTTGCTGAAACCGCCGAAACGAAGTTTTCTACCCCCGAAGATCTAGCCTGGTTCAAAAAACTGGAAACAGATATTGATAATCTACGCAGCGCTCTGGAGTGGGCGATTGGCCAAAATATCGATCCGCGGGCAGGAATGCGCATCATCAATGCGTTGGTCTGGCGCTTTTGGAATACTTACAAACACAACACCGAAGCGGAACGTTGGACACAAAAAGCCATGGCTGCATTGTCCAACATAGGTTCCGAACAATCCCTTCTTCATTTTCGCAATTTAATTAGTAGTACCTTCTTCAATTGCGTTTTGGGGAACCCCACAAGAAATTGAATTGTTTGAACAAATAATTGAGATGTGCCAATTATTTGGAGAGGAAGGTCGGTTAGTTCGTGGCAAAATGCTGTCAAAGCTTGGATTTCGTCTGGCCATCGGCGCCGGCGATCTGCAAAAAGGTCTGGCCATGTTGGGTGAAGCCGAAGCCCTTTTACGAACAATGGCTGAAAAAGGCAAATGGCCGCTGGCTACATGCCTTTGGAATACATCCTGGGTACAAATCCAACTGGGGGATATAAAAGGCGCACTGGATTGCGCCCGCGAGTGCTCAATAATTTCTCACGAGATAGGTTCGTTCTGGGCAGACATCAACGACGTCCCTTTAGGGGATGTTCTATACAAACTTGGTGATTACGAGAAGGCAGAAAGTATTTTTAAAAGAGCCATCCTGGCGCAACATGAATTAGGCGACCCATGGAATCTGGATCATTGGCTGAGGAAATTGGGAGATGTATACCGGGCCCAGCACAAGTTCGGGCAGGCAAATGCTGCGTTTAAGGATCACTGATGTGGTCTGTGGATATGGCTAGTACACGGGGGCATAAATAGCGGAGAAGTTAGGCATGCAGCGCCTTACCCTGGTAAGTCCACCTAAAGGGTTTGGCCATCGTACGGTTGTAATACTCGATGAAAGCCAGGACCTTGCGTTTCAACTCGTCCACGGAAGTGAAATTGCCGCGTTTGAGCACTTTTCGGATCAGAATGCTGAACCAAATCTCGATCTGGTTCATCCAGGAAGCATGTTTGGGGGTGTAATGAAAGACAATGCGATGGGTGGGATCACTCAAAAAGGCGGCTCGGGAAGCCTTGGATTTCAGGATTCCCGATTTACCTTTGATCCCCAAATCGAGGGTCAGATCGGATTCTTCCGCAACATAGCGCACCAGGGATGCCGACAGGTGCGTATTGAGATTATCACAGACAAAGTTCCATTTTCTTGTCAGCGGGTCGGAAGCTACCCGGCCCTGGATATGCTCCACAAAATCCTTTTCATTGCGTGTCTTGTTGGCAGTGCATGCCACCAGGATGCCGTCGGCCACGTCAAAATCACAGGTAAACGACAACGTGCCATGCCGCTTGTATTCGAACTCGCGTCGTTCTACCTTCCCTGGCCATAGCGGTAAATCCGGGTGTTTACGTTCCAATGCCTGCACGCCTGTCATTTCATCCACGCTTTCAACCCGCTCAGCTTGTTTGGCCAGTTCCGGGGCCTTTTGATAAAGCTGGTTAATATCGGCCACTTTTTCATCAAAACCGGCTTCATAGGCCGGTGTCAGCCAATAACGACTCAAATGCGGCTTGATATCAGCGTCTTTTTAAAAGCCTGGCCGCATGTCGCCGCGAGATCTGCTCAACAATCTTGCGCTCCAGCACTTCATCGGCAATTTCACGCGCGGTCCATTGGCTAATCGGTCGACCGGATTTCTCCGGTTTCTCACAGGCCAATGCTTCGATCTGGCAGCGCTGATCGGCGGTAATCCGGCTCGGCGCTCCAGGACGCGGCCCATCTTGTAAACGATCTTCCAGACTCAAATCAGCGTAGGAAATCGTCTGGGCTTTCGCAAAACGATTGCGCCAGCGCTGGGCGGTATTGATACTCACCTTTAGATCCCTGGCGATGGCACTATTGGTTTGTCCTTCTCCCGCCGCTAAGATGATCCGCCCTCGTAAAGCAATCTGCTGACCAATATTATGACGCCGCACTAACTGTTCCAGACCTCCACGCTCTTCTTCGCTCAACTTTACTTCGGTTGCTTTTGGTATTGGCATGCTTTGTTCCCCCTTTTTCGTTGAGTGTACTGGTTGCCTATTCCTGTGTCAACCCTTATGGATAACCTTGTTTACTACCTACGCCCATGTGTACTAGTTTTCGTCATATCGTCTGGCTGCAGCATTGTTTCGCTTTCAACGCACTTGGCCAGGCGCTCGAGCTGCCTGTCGATGTGGGCTTACCCCTTCTTCTCCGCGCCGTTAAAGTTTTCCGGTCGGTCCAACCGTACAATGAAGAGCTAGGTAAAGGATACCTGATCGAATACCAGGCGGAGTACGAGCGGTATATGGTTATCTTGCGCGAACGCCTTGACCCGGCCACCTTTGACGCCGCCTGGGCGCAGGGCCAGGCGATGGACCGCAAACAGATCGTGGCCTATTTGTTGGAGGATGAGACGCAGCCGTCCGCATCTTGACAACCTGCCCGGCGTGGATATAATCTAACTACACAGACCAGCCCGGGGCTTAGTAACCGCGCCCCCTTTCAGCGAGCCGGCGGCCAGTGTGAGCCGGCAGGCACTAGCGGTGAAATCCACCCCGGTCACTCCTCCAGGGGAGTGGGTCGCTCTCGCAGGGGCGCAGTGCGCCGTAAGAGAGCCGGTCGGCGCCGTTACCGCCGGAAAGAGGCCGTCCTCGCGGGCGGCAAAAGCAGGTGGCACCACGAGCGCCCCCTCGTCCTGCAGTGGAGAGGGGGCTATTTATTTTCTTTTTCGAGGAGTGCTGCCATGTTAGATATCAATCTGTTCCGTGAATCACCCGACGTCATCCGCCAGGCCCTCACCCGGCGCGCCATGGACCCCGCCATCGTCGACCGCATCCTCGACCTGGATGCCGAGCGGCGCGCGCTGATCGCCCGCGCCGAAGTGCTCAAGGCCGAGCGCAATACCGTCTCCAAGGAAATCGGCAAGAGCAAAGACCCCGCCGAACGCCAGGTCAAGATCGAAGCTATGCGCAAGGTTGGCGATGAGATCACCGCCCACGATGAGCAGATCCGCCAGGTGGACGAGACCCTGGCCGCCGAGATCGCCGCCCTGCCCAACCTGCCCCACCCCAACGTGCCCGATGGCAAAGACGAGCACGAAAACGTGGTGGTCAAGACGGTGGGGACGCCCAAAGAACTGGGCTTCACTCCCCTGCCGCATTGGGAGCTGGGCCCCAAGCTGGGGATCATCAACTTCGAGCAGGGCGTCAAGATCACCGGCTCACGCTTCTACGTGCTCAGCGGGGCCGGCGCGCGCTTGCAGCGCGCCCTGATCGCCTGGATGCTCGACCTGCACATCCGCCAGGGCTACCGCGAAGAATACCTGCCCTTCATGGTCAAAGAAGAAACCCTCTTCGCCGCCGGGCAGCTGCCCAAATTCCGCGAGAACCTCTACCACGACCTGGAAGAGGATTACTGGAACGTGCCCACCGCCGAGGTGCCTCTCACCGGGCTGCACATGGGCGACATCCTCGAGGACGCCGCCCTGCCGCTGCGCTACACCGCTTACACGCCCTGCTTCCGCCGCGAAAAGATGAGCGCCGGACGGGATGTGCGCGGGATCAAGCGCGGGCACCAGTTCGACAAGGTCGAAATGTACGTCTACAGCCGGCCCGAAGAGTTCGATGGCTTACCTCGACAAGATGCTGGCGGATGCCGAACAAACCTGCGACGAGCTGGGCCTGGCCTACCGCGTGCTGCAGTTGTGCACCGGCGACCTGGGCTTCGGCGCGGCGATGACCTACGATGTGGAAGTCTGGGCGCCCGGCTGCGGCGAGTGGCTGGAGGTCTCGTCGGTCTCCAACGACACCGATTTCCAGGCGCGGCGCGCCAACATCAAATATCGCCCGGCCGAGGGTGGCAAGGCCCGCCTGGTGCACACCCTCAACGGCTCGGGGCTGGGCATGCCGCGCACGCTGATCGCCGTGCTGGAGAACTACCAGCAGCCCGATGGCTCGGTGGTGGTGCCTGAGGTGCTGCGCCCCTGGATGGGCGGCATCGATGTCATCCGCGCGGATGAATGAAGGCGCGAATGGAGCAGTCCAAACGGTGACCTCACCCCCTGCCCTGCGGGCATCCCCCGCCCCAACCGGCGGGGGAACAAGATTTGATGGGGTTTGGGGTTAGAAGACCCAAAGGGTCTTCTAACCCCAAGAAATTCTTCTCCCCGCCCCGCGACCGGGGCGGGGTTGGGGGTGGGGCCGAAAATGAGCGAGATAGAAGAAACATGGATACAACCCTTGGATCTAAATCAAATCGGTGACATCACCTTACTAACCATCACCCTGGCGGTCATGCTGGTCGGCCTGGCAGGGCTGATCTTCCCCATCCTGCCGGGGCTGGTGATCATCTGGCTGGCCGGGTTATTCTACGGCGTGGCCAGCGGTTTCACCACCGCCGGCTGGATCCTTTTTGGGCTGATGACCGTGCTCATGCTGGTGGGCAGTGTCATCGACAACGTGATCATGGGCAGCACCGCCCGCCAGAAAGGCGCCTCGTGGATCGCCATTGGCCTGGCTATGCTCTTGGCCATCGCCGGCAGCCTGATTCTGCCGCCCTTTGGCGGCCTGGTCTTCGCCCTGGTGGGGTTGTTTGCCTTCGAGTTTATCCGTCTCAAAGATTGGCGCAAAGCGCTCGAATCAACCAAGGGCATGGCCTTTGGCTGCGGCTGGTCGGCGGTGGTGCGCGCCGCCATGGGCCTGGTGATGATCGTTCTGTGGGTGTTGTGGGCCTTTGTGTTTTACGGCTAACCCCGTTTAGGAGGCAGAATTAGACAAATGCTGGGTTTCGGGGCGTCAAATAAATGGGCGTTTCTACCATCCCTTCGCCCCCCAACCCAAGCTACATTTACATGGAGCCTTTGAGCAGCTGCTCCAGCAGGCTGCGCGTGCCGTTCAGCGGCCCGGGGATTTGATTGAAATAACTGCCCAGGGCGCGCGTGCTGTGCGCATCCGAGTTCGAGAGGGTCGCCATGCCCAGGGTGGCGGCCAACTTGCCAATCTGCTTTTCACGGTCGCGCGGGGTGTTGTTCGAACGGATCTCGATGCCGTCCGGCGGGCTGGCGGAAAGATCCACGTGGATGCGCGAAGAATAGCGATAGGGATGCGCCAGGATGATGATCCCGCCCATCTGCCGGGTAAACTCTGCCAGCCGGGCATAATGCCAGTCTTCGCGCTCTAAGCGCGCATCCTGCACCCCCAGCACCAGCCAGTCTTCCTCATCCGCGGTGATCTCGATCCCAGGGTAGATGATAAAGGGAGCGTATTTGTTGTTCAGTTCATCCAGGCGCTTGGGCGGCACCAGGCGGTGATGATCGGTAAAGGCGATCCCATCCAGGCCGCAGGTCTGTGCAGCCTGGATCATGGATTCCTCGCCCGAAATCGCACAGCCCGAACGCTCGCTGGCATGCACATGTAAATCGATTTTCACGGAAATACCTCTATAACGAAACGCTAAGCTTCTTCAGGCGCTGCTCAAGGGCCCGGTAGAGCACAATCGAGCCGGCCACTGCCGCGTTGAGCGATTTTATTTTTCCACGCATCGGCAGGCGCACCAGCAGATCACAGGATTTGCTCACCAGCGGGCGCATGCCCTCGCCTTCGTTGCCCACCACCAGCACCAGCGGACCGTCCAGGTTCACCTGCTCGATGGCCTTCGCCTGCGGCGACCCGTCCAGCCCGATGGCCCAGGCCTCGGCTTTCTCTTTGAAAAAGGTCAGCCCCTGGGCCAGGTTGGCCTGCGCCACCAGCAGATGCTCGCTGGCCCCCACCGAAGCGTGCACCACCGCCGGAGTAACCCCTGCTGCGCGCGCCAGCGGGATGACCACCCCGTGCACGCCCACCGCCTCGGCGCTGCGCAGCAGCGTGCCCAGGTTCTGCGGGTTCTGGATCATATCCAGCGCCAGCACAAACAAGGGCTCGTGGCGGGTTTTTGACAGCCCGACGATATCCTGCACAGCGACGTACGGGTACTCGGACACTTCCAGCGCCACTCCCTGGTGGCCCTCGCCCAGCCCGTCCAACTGCGAGCGGTGCACGCGCGTCAGGGGCACGTTATCCGCGCCGGCCAACTGGAGGATATCCTTCAGCCGCCCGCGCTCTTCCACCCCGGCCGCCATCTGCAGCCGGTAAACCTCGCGGCGGCGGGCCAGCAGCACTTCATAGACGGCGTTGCGCCCGGTGATCCATTCCCTGTCTCTCACGACTGGTACCGCCAGCTCGTGCCTTCTTTGCTGTCTTCCAGGGTCACCCCCAACTCCACCAGCCGGTTGCGCACCACGTCCGAAAGCGCCCACATCTTTTGCTTGCGCAGCTCGGCGCGGATTTCGATCAGCAAGTTAATGAACGGGTCGGCCGCCTGGCCTCCTTGTGCCACAGTTTCCAGGCGCAGCCCCATCACCCCGGTCAATTCGCGCAGCATAGCCTGCGCCGCGGCCAGGTCCGCTTCTGTCGCGCCCTCCGAGCGCGCCTGGTTGGTGGCCCGCACCAGCTCGAAGACGTGGCTCAGCCCGCCTGAGGTGTTGAAATCGTCGTCCATCGCCTCGATATAGCTGGCTTTGGCTTCCTCAATGGATTTTGCCAGCGCCTGGTTGGCCTCGGCGCTGAGGCCTTTGGCCCCCGGCAGCGCCGGGCGCAGCCCCGATTTCAAGCGCTCCAGCGCCCGCTCGGTCTGGTCTACCACCTCAGCGGTGTAGGTCAGCGGGTTGCGGTAGCCCGAGTTGAGCACCATCATGCGCAGCACGTCCGCGTCGTGTTCGGCCAGGAAATCCTCGATAGTCACCAGGTTGCCCAGCGACTTCGACATTTTCTCGCCGCCCAACTGCAGCATGCCATTGTGCACCCAATAGCGCGCGAAGGGCTTGCCGGTGTAGCTTTCGGTCTGGGCAATCTCGTTCTCGTGGTGGGGGAAGATCAGGTCGTTGCCGCCCCCGTGGATGTCGATCTGCTCGCCCAGGTGGCTGAGGTTCATCGCCGAGCACTCAATGTGCCAGCCGGGGCGCCCCGGCCCCCAGGGGCTCTGCCAGAAAGGCTCGCCGGGTTTGGCCGATTTCCACAGGGCGAAATCCATCGGGTTTTCCTTGAGCTCGCCCGGGTCCACGCGCGAACCGGCCTGCATATCTTCCAACTTGCGGCCGGAGAGCTTGCCGTAATCCTGGTCGCGGGTTACGCGGAAGTAGACGTCGCCTTCCGCCGGGTAGGCGTAGCCCTTTTCGATCAGCCCCTCGATCATGCGGATGATTTGGGGCATCTCCAGCGTGGCGCGCGGGTTGACCGTGGCCGGCAGGATGTTGAGCGCTTCGATTTGCCCGCGGAACTCGGTGATATAGTTTTCGGCCAGCTGCAGCGGGTCCATGCCCAACTGGTTGGCGCGGTTGATAATCTTGTCGTCCACATCGGTAAAGTTGATCACCTGGCGGACCTCATAGCCGCGGTAGGTCAGGTAGCGGCGCAGGGTATCAAACACCAGGGCGAACATGGCATGGCCAATGTGGGCCTTGTTATACACCGTCACCCCGCACACATACATGCGCACTTTGCCGGGTTCAATGGTTTCGAAATCCTCTTTCTTCCGGCTCAACGTGCTGTACAGCTTCATCGTCATAAAACCTTCTCCTTCAAGCGTTCTCTCATCTCACCGCCGGCCCGGTTTCAATCTTTATCCGGGCGTGCAAAAATCATGCGGCCCGCCGCGGTTTGCAGCACCTTGGTGACCAGCACATTAATTTCTTCGTCGATGTAATCCTTGCCGTTTTCAACCACCACCATCGTGCCGTCTTCCATGTAGCCCACGCCCTGTCCGGCCTCTTTGCCTTCCTGGATCACACGCACGTTGAGCATCTCGCCGGGCAGCAGCACCGATTTCACCGCGTTGGCCAGTTCGTTGATGTTCAATATCGTCACGCCCTGCAGTTCGGCGATGCGGTTCAGGTTGAAATCGTTGGTCAGGATCGGACAGCGCATCTGCCGGGCGAGGATCACCAGTTTATCGTCCACCTCGCGCACCCCTTCCACGTCGATATCCGTGATGCGCACCGGGATCGACGGCTCGCGCTGGATTTGGGCCAGCACCTCCATCCCGCGCCGGCCGCGCTGGCGGCGCAGGGAATCGGAGGAATCGGCCACGTACTGCAGCTCGGCCAGGACGAAGCGCGGAATCAAAAGCGACCCGGGAAGGAAACCTGTCCGGGCTACGTCGGCAATGCGACCATCGATAATCACGCTGGTATCCAGCAAAATCGTGCGGCTTTCGGCCCAATTCTGGGCGGCTTCGGTCTCATCTTCCGCCGCCGGGCTGCCGCCTCCCCGCCCAAAACCCTGAAAGACGTGAAACAGGTCGTTTTGGCGCATCACGAAGACAGCCACACCCAGGTATCCGAGCAGCACCACGCCGATAAATGGCATAATCCGGCCCAAAGGGCTGGGCAGCAGTGAAAGAGGGAACGCCAACAGCGCGGCCACAACCAGCCCTACCACCAGGCCAACCAGGGAAGCGAATAATGACCTTGTCGACAACCGCGAGAGCTGCGCGCGCAGCGCGCTCATCGGGCGGGTAGAAATAAAAGGAGTCAGAATAAGTCCAGCCAGGGCGCCCACCATGCCGATGGTGAAGGCATATTGTTCCACGGTGAATTTCACTGTGCCGCCGGCGTCTCCGGCCAACCTGCCCAGGTACGTTCCCCAATAAACTCCCAGGATGGCAAAAACCACCATCCCGATCAAGCGCGCGATAAAATCAGCGCTCATGAATAATTCCTCCTGTTCAATTATTAAAGAGCAGATAATTCCAGATGATAGTTGGATGATAGCATTAGTATGGGGGTGAAGTGAATGACAATCGCACACATCCCGCGCCGCGAGGAGCGGCCATGGCGTTCTCAAGAAAGCTTGACAATTGCCAATTTGAATCCATCTCCTCCGGAGACAGAGGTCAAAGAGGGAGTTTGAGGGTTCAGACGCCGTAAAACGGCGTCTGAACCCTCAAATCTTTTTCCCCGCCCCGTTTCGGGGAGGGGTAAGGGGAGGGGTTTGTCTGACAATTTATTGAGAACGCCATATGCGGGCAGCCCCGATTCGTTGACAGCCCGGGGGGCCTATGTTAGAATACTGCCGATCCAGGCCCCCATCGTCTAGCGGCCCAGGACGTGGCCCTCTCAAGGCCAAAACGAGGATTCGACTTCCTCTGGGGGCACTCGCGGAAGCTGTCAGCCATCGGCCGGCAGCTTTTTGGTTTTAATTGGCCCTCCCACCCCATCGAGGGATGATAAGGCCAAAACGAGGATTCGATCGCGCAGCATACCTTCAGGTACTTCCTCTGGGGGCACTCGCGGAAGCTGTCAGCCATCGGCCGGCAGCTTTTGGGTTTAAATTGGCCCTCTCACCCCATCGAGGGATGATAAGGCCAAAACGAGGATTCGATCGCGCAGCATACCTTCAGGTACTTCCTCTGGGGGCACTCGCGGAAGCTGTCAGCCATCGGCCGGCAGCTTTTTGGTTTTATCTGGCCCTCCACGCAGCATACCTGCAGGTACTTCCTCAGGAGGCGCCTAAAAAACCAACTTGAACGGTTAGTTTATTGATTCAAGACCGAAAACGCCAGAACCTGAAATCACTCAAGGATTTTCCAGAAAGAATCCTTGCGAGTAATTTTTCCCTCGGCAAACTCAAGCAAGTCGACCCCCCGCACTTCGATCTTTTTGCCTGCCACTGAGGTGCCTGTCAACGTCCATTCCGAGACCCCGAATTGATCGCCCACCCAATGGCGGTCTTCTCCATAATGGACATCCGGTATCCCCTCAAATCGTTTGGCCAGGCCGGCGCGCACCTGGTCCTTCCCTACGTAGCGGTCGCCCCGCGGCGCCGATCCTCGCGGCATATAGAAAACGCAATCCTCCGCGAAATAGCTCATGATCGCATCCAGATCGTGATGGTTAAACGCTTCGAGAAATCCCTTCAAAAGTTCATAAGTCACAAGTTCAGCCATGCGATAACCTCCATCTTCGGTGTTCCAATGCGAAATGTTCATCAATATCATGGTTATAACACGAAATGGTCAGCGAGCTATTTCAGACGAATCCAGTTGCACCTGATGGCGCGCGATGGGTGCTTGATGGTTCAAAAGAACCCAGGGAGAGGATCGAAATCGAGATCCCTTCCACGATTTTCCTCCCTTCCCCTACATCCTCCCGAATCCAACCTCTGCTACAATCATTTCAACCCAGTATTTCTTTCAGGAGTAACCTTATGTCTGCCGCAATTCAAATCAACGAAATGCCGGTTTCCTGGCGTTTGGACGACCTGGATGTGAATGCCACCCTCACCCTGCCGCAAGGTGCGGGGCCTTTTCCGGCGGTGGTCTTTGTCGCCGGCAGCGGACCCACCGACCGCAACTGGAACACCCCGCTGCTCCCCGGCGCCAACGGCAGCGCGGCCTTGCTGGCCGCCGCCATCACCGCCCACGGTTTCGCCACCCTGCGCTACGACAAGCGCCCCTCGGGGCCGCACGCCAACGAGAACGCCATGAAGCTGATGGGCAAGATCAGCATGCAGTCTCACCTGGATGAGCTGGCCGGCGGGGTCAGCCTGCTGGCCGCCCGCGCCGATGTAGACCCGCGGCGTATTTTCATCCTGGGCAACAGCGAGGGCTGTGTGCATGCTCTCAACTACGCCCTCTCCGCCGCGGACCCGGCTGCCGCCGGGCTGATCCTCACCGCTCCGCCTGCCCGCTCGGTGGGGGAGGTGGCGCGCTCCCAGGTAGCCGCCCAGGTGACCCCTATCCCCGGCGGAGATGCCTGGCTGGCAGCCTACGATACCGCCATCGCCGATTTCACCGCCGGCCGCCCGGTGACCATCGACCCCAGCCTGCCCCAGGGCTTGCGCGATATGATCGCGGCCGTCTCCAACCCGGTCAACCAGCCCTTTGCCGGCGAGCTGTGGGCTTACGACGCGGCCACCCGCCTGGAACGTGTACGCGTGCCCGTACTGGTGATCATCGGCAAAAAAGATATCCAGGTGAGCTGGCAGGCCGACGGCGGGCTGATCGAACCCATCGCCCAGGCCCACGACCATATCACCTATCTTACCCCCGAGAATGCCAGCCACGTGCTTAAGTACGAGCCGCGCGATATTACCCAGGTGCCACCCAATGAGCTGTTGCTCGCCTACAGTTCCGACGATACCGGGCTGGACCCGGAGGCGCTGAAAGAACTCCTCGACTGGCTCGATCAGCAGCGCTGATCCGCAGTGATTCGAATCAAAACCGCCTCAAAACCCGTTTTCTGAGTTTTGAGGCGGTTTTTGATTGCCGAAAAATTACATGCTCTTCTTCAAGCGCCAGGTCGCCAGCAGGTAGAACCCCGCCGCGTAGAGGATCAGGACCCCGGCCGGCAGCAGGGTGGAGCCGGCGTCCAGACCGCGCAGGAGGACATTCTGGAACCCGGTCATCGCCCAGGCGGTGGGGGTCAGCTTGCCGATAAAGGCAAAGGTTTTCCCCGCCCCTTCCAGCGGGAACCAGGCGCCGCCCATGGCCGAGAGGGTAAACATGGCGATCAGCGAAAACAGCGACACTTGTTGTTCTTCTTTGGCCACCGCCCCGATGAACAGGCCGATCCCGGCCGTCGCCAGCGACAGGCACACCATCACTGCCAGGATGCCCAGCGGTTCGCGCAGGTAATTCACCCCCAGCAGCAGCTGGCCAAACGCCACCAGCAGCGCCTGTTGAGCAAAGGTCAGCACGAACATGGCCAGGAAATGCCCCGCCACCGCCGCGGATGGGCTCAACGAAGTGGTCAGCATGCGGCTCAAGGTGCCGTCTTTGCGCTCGTGCAGCACAATCTGCGCCGAGTTGATCAGCCCGAACACCGCGAACATCAACAGCATCCCCGGCGAGGCCTGGTTGTACGGGTTGCCGCCAAAGGGATCCTCGGCCTGTTTGCCCACCGCCATCTGCGTCTCGATGCGCTCTGCGTTGCCGGTCTGCGCCCAACTGTCCAGCGCCGAGGTGAAGGCCAGGTCGAACTCTGCCGCTCGCTCTTCCGGCCGGATCAGGCCATTGGCGGCCAGATCGTCGCTGTTGAGCGCGGCAATGGTCAGGCTGCTGACCAGTTGGGTCACCGGCTGGCGCAGCAGTTGGTAGAGGGTGTTGGCTTCGGCCGAGGTCGGGTCGACCAGCAGGCTCAACTGCCCCGGCCGGCCGTCCAGCGCGGACTGGCTGAACCCGGCCGGAATGATCAGCACACCGGCCAATTCGCCTTTGCCCAACGCTTCCGTGGCGGCCGCTTCGTCCATCGGCTCCACCCGCAGCGTGTCTGAGTCGCTCAGCATCGCCAGTAGCTTCTCGCTCAGCACCGCCGCGTTGTCCTGGTCCACCCAGCCCAACCCCAGGCGCGGGTCGCTTTCGGCGGTCTGCGTTCCACTGCCGTAGGCAAACCCCATAAAGAGGGTAAAAACCACCGGCATTGCCACCAGAAAGAGCAGGGAACGCTTTTCCTGCAGGATCTGTTTCAGGTCTTTGAGTAGAATGGTGATAATACGCATCGTACATCCTCCCGGGCTAGATAAACCGGCGGCGGAACAGGAAGGCTCCGGCGGCAAAAGTGACAATTCCAAAACCGGTGCATACCGCCAGGGGCATCAGCGCCTGGCCGGCCGGCTGGCCGTTCAACACGCTGGTCCAGGTGGCCAGCACCCAGCCTTGCGGGGTGAAGCGCGCCACCGTCTCCAGGGCCGCCGCCGCGGATGGCACCGCCACGGTGAACAGCCCGCTCACCATGCCCATCGCCGAGAGCACGCCTCCCAGCACCACCCCGCCCTGGCGGGTGGATTTCACAATCGAGATCAGCAGCACCCCCAGCCCCGAGGCGGCAATCACCTGGGCCAGCAGCGCGATCGCCACCGCGCCGGGCTCGCCCCAATCCACCTGGAAGGCGAAGTGCGCAGCCACCATCAGCACCAACCCCTGCAGGGTGACGGTGAGCACCACCGCCAGGAATTTACCCGCCAGCACCGTGGTGCGGTTGATCGGGGTGGTGAACAGGCGGGCCAGGGTGCCCTCCTCCTGCTCCTGGATGATCGACATCATCGCGAACCCGCCGGTATAGAAGGCGAAGAAGATCATCTGCCCGGCCATGATGAATTTCATCAATCCGGCGATGCCGTTCGCGTCCTTCGATTCACCCGCCTCCTGGGCGCGCATCACCAGCGCCGCCCGACCGGGGTTGTGGAACAGGTCGCGTTCGAAATTGGTGTACCAGGCCTGATACCCGCTCAGCACCGCCAGCGCCGCGCCCGGCTCAGCGCTTACCCCCAGGGCAGCGCGCCGGTCGATTGCGATCTGGTAGGCGATCTTGCCGCCCGAGATGCCGTCCAGCAGCGAGGTCAGCATGCTGCGTACGATCAGGGGGGTGATCGTCAGGGTCGGGTCCTGGATCAGGGTGATTTTCGCCGTGGGGCTTCCCGCCAGAAAGTCGGCGCTGAAACCGGCCGGGATGACCACCGCCGTGCCCAGCTCCTGGCTGTCGACGGCGGCGCGGGCCGCTTGCGCGTCGGGGTAATCGCTGGCCGCGATCCAACTACTCACGCTCTGGTCAAAAAAGACCGCGCGGATCGTCGCGCCCAGGGGTTCCTCGAGGGGTGAATTGGTTGGCAGGGTGTCGCCGTTGACGATCCCGACCTTCAGCGCCGGCAGGCCGGCTGAGCCGCTGTTCATCGCCCCAAAGGCGAAGTACATCAGCCCGGTCAATAGCAGGGGCGCCGCCACCGCCATGCCGATGAAGAAGGAATTGCGCATCGAGCGCAGTACATCTTTGAGCGCTATCGCAATGATTTCCATGGTTAATCCCTCAATGCTTTCCCGGTCAGGTGCAGGAAAACCGCTTCCAGGTTGGGTTCGCGGATATCCACCGAGGTGATCCGCCCGCCCAGGTGCGCCGTGGCGTCAAACAGGCGGGGAAGCACCAGGTTGCTGTCGGCCACCAGCACGGTCAGCTTGCCGTCGGTGCGGTCCACCTGCGCCACCCCCTCCACCTGCCTCCAGGCGGGGAGCACCGCGTCCGGTTCGAGGTTGACCGCCAGATCGATGCGCGTCTGCTCGCCCACCAGGCGAATCAAATCGCGGTAGGTGCCGTAGGCCACTACCCGGCCGCTGTCCATGATGGCGATGGAGTTGGAGAGCTCCTCGGCCTCTTCCATATAATGGGTGGTATACAGCACGGTCATGCCCTGCCCGTTGAGCATCTTGACGTTGTCGAGAATGTGGCGGCGCGACTGCGGATCGATGCCCACGGTGGGCTCGTCCATGATCACCACCTCCGGTTTGTGCAGCAGGGCCACGCCGATGTTCACCCGGCGTTTCATCCCGCCCGAGAACTTGCCCACCTTGTCCTTCTGCCGGTCGGTCAGCCCGATGATCTCCAGGGTTTCGTCTACCCGCGCCTTGATCGCCGCGCCGCGCAGCCCGTACATCTTGGCCCAAAAATCCAGGTTTTCGCGGGCGCTGAGATCCTGGTAGAGGGCGATATCCTGCGGCACCACCCCCAGGGCTGCCCGGGCGGCTTTGGCATCCTCGCGCACCGAATGCCCCATGATGGCGGCATCCCCGGCTGTGGGGGTCAGCAGCCCAGACAGCATCGAGATCGTGGTCGATTTGCCCGCGCCGTTGGGGCCCAGCAAGCTGAGCACCTCGCCCTGCCGGGCAGTGAAGCTGACATCCGCCACCGCGGTGAAATCGCCGAAAGTCTTTTTAAGATTGGTTACCGAAATTGCATTCATTGCTGCTCCATTTGCCTATGATTTTTGCAGGTTGGCGGCGGCCAGGGCAAACATCCCCAGCCCTAACAGGGTGAAAGCCGTCTGGTTGTCCAGCACCCCGAGGATATTCAACACCAGGGTAGCCACGCCCATCGCCAACGCCAGACCGTTGAAGATAGTGGTCAACAAATTCTTTTTCATCTCGTCTCCTCCAAAGATTGCCTAACTATTTTTCATGCGCCGGTCAGACCGTCTCAACCGAGACTAACCAGACACCCAGGTTGCGAATAAAGCTTAGCAGGCCATAGAAAGCCGATTGGTCGCGTACCGTGCCCATGACCACGGTGATGGTTTGCGCGCCTTCGCCTTCAAAACTCACCTCGGCATCCGGCAGCCAATCCGACCAATCATAGCTGATGCGCCCCTGCATGCGCAGGCGGTAGCGGATGTGATTTTGCGGGGTAGGAACCACTTCAGTATTCATGCACGTAGTATAGCCATCCCTGCGCGGGACGGCTTCGGCCGAAAGAATGAGACCCGGGTTGATTAATCTTAGGAAGGGGAATCGAGAGGTATTAATCCTGCCGATTTGGCGCGGGCGATTGCCTGGGTGCGGCTGTTCACCCCGAGTTTGTTGAAAATGTTGCTGACGTGGGTCTTGACCGTGGGCAGTGAGATCACCAGCCGCGCGGCGATCTCCTGGTTCGACAGCCCTTCGGCCACCAGGCCGATCACCTCCAGCTCGCGCTCGCTGAGCAGCTCGCTCTCTCGTTTGAGCGGCCCGCCGTCAAAGGCGGCCAGCAGGCGTTGAGCGTAGGCGTTTGCGCCCAATTTCGCCAGCAGCCCGCGGACCGCGTCCCCTTCGTCCACAAAACTGCTCAGGTAGTTTTCGGGCTCCGCCAGGCGCAGCGCCGCCCGCAACGCTTCCAGGGCAGCGCTTTCCTGCCCCTGCAGCCCCAGGCCCCTGGCGCGCACCACCTGCCCCTGAATGACCAGGTGCCCGCGCCCCTCCGCCTCGGCCGCCGCGATGACCGCCTGGGCCAGCGCCAGGCCTTCATCCACCCGGCCGAGTTCCAGCATTAAGCGCGCGGCATCCAACAGCATGGGTTCGGAGAGTTGGGTGGGGCGGCTGGCGGAGCTCAGCCCGCTGCCGGCCAGCCATCCCTCGGCCGGGGCGCGCATATCGCTTTGGGCCTGCCATACTGCGCGCAGCGCGTCCACGCCCAGGCGAATTACCCCAGGCGGCAGGCTATTAAATTCATCCAGCAGGGCAAAGGCCGCCTTCAGATCCCCACGCCTGCGCCGGATGCGCGCCAGCCCGCACAAGATGGTCAGCAGCGATTCCCACTGGTTCCACAAGCGCGCCAGGCTCAGACCGTCCTGAAAGTGCTGTTCGGCCACGTCCAGATCGCCCCATTCGTAATGGAGCTGTCCTAACCCGGCCTGCGGCAGGCTGACGTAAGGAGATACGCTGCCGGCCTTCAGTTCCGCCAGGGCCATTTCGTAACTCTGGCGCGCGTCGCGCAGGTGCGATTGGGCTGCCTGCAGGTTGGCGAGATGCCCCACGGCAAAATGCAGCAGATGAGAATTGTGGTTTTCGCGCGCCAGGGCAATCGTCTCACGGAAGTATTGGGCGGCCTCGGCCGCTCTCCCGGTCACCTCGGCTCCCAGCCCCAGGTCGTAGGTCATCACCGGCTTGAGCGCGGCGATGCTGTTGAACAGGCAGATTTGTTCGGGCGCAAAGCGCTCGAACTGGCGTTGAATGGCCTTCAGGCGGTCGTTCTGCTCGGGGGAAAATTCTTCCAGGGGGGTTTGCTGGCGCAGGATCAGCACCTCCAGCAGCCCGGCGCGCGTCTCGATGGGCAGCGGCGCATCGTCCAGGGAGGCTTCCGCCGGCATGCCAAAGTAGCGCTCGATATGATCCAGCAGCCTGGCAGGATCCTGGCCGGTGGCGATCATCGCCCAGGCTGCCGCCATGTTGAGCGACGGATATCTCGCCAGCACCGCCTCGGGCAGGGAGCGGGTCAACTCCACCAACTGCAGCATTTCATTGTGCATGAAATAGAACCCGGAGTATCGCGCGAGCAGCTGCGCCACCCGTTCCTGGTCTCCCGCCTGGCGCGCATAGTGGATGGCCGCTTGCCCGTCGCCGCAGGCCTCAAACCATTGGCTGGCCTTGCGCCGCAGCCCGGCGATCTCTTCGGCCGGGTAGTTGGCCAGCAGGCGCTGGCGCAGCAGTTCGGCGAAAAGGTGGTGATAACGGTACCAGCTGCGGTTGTTATCCAGGGGAACCACAAACAGGTTGGAGCGCTCGAGATCGGCCAGCTCCACCCCGCTGTTGCCGAGCAGGGCGGCGCACAACGGCGCCGACATGCGCTCCAGGATCGAGGTCTTGAGCAAAAAGGCGCGCACCGCCTCGGGTTGGCGCTGCAGCACTTCTTCGATCAGATAATCGGTGATGTAGCGGTCGTCGCCACTGAAAGCCTCGAAGAACTGCCGCGGTTCATGCCCGCGCAGCGAGAGAGCCGCCATTTGCAGCCCGACGATCCAGCCCTCGGTGGAACGGTCCAGGGTGGCCACCTGCTCGCTGTTGAGCGCCAGGCCCATGATGGAATGCAGGAAGTCCGCGCTTTCCTCGGGGCTAAAGCGCAAATCCGCCGCGCGGATCTCCACCATCTGCCGGCGGGCGCGGCGGCGAGCCAGCCCCAGGGGCGGGTCTTCGCGGGTCAGCAGGATCAAATGGAAATTGGCGGGCAGATGATCCAGGAGAAAATTGAGGCTGGTGTGGATTTCAAGGGACTGGATCTGGTGATAATCGTCCAGCGCCATGGTCAGGGCTTCCTTCATACCCACCAGCTCGTTGATCAACGTCGCCAGGATGGTATCCATGGCCGGCGGGGTGGGCGCTGCCAGCAGCTGTTGGGCGGTCTCGCCCAGCCCCGGCCGCACCGCCTGCAGCGCGGCGATAAAATAGCGCCAGAATATCAGCAGCTGGTTATCGCCTTCATCCAATGAGAGCCAGGCGATGGGTGCTTTCTTCCGCGAGCGGACCCAATCGGCCACCAGCATGGTTTTGCCAAACCCCGGCGGGGCCGAGATGAGGGTCAGCGGCTGGCGTTCGCCTGCGTCCAGCAGGGCAATCAGGCGCGGGCGCGCGACCAGGTCAGCCAGGGCCGGCTGCATAAAAAACTTGGTCGCGATCAGCGGCGAGTTAACCATAACCTAACGATTATACAGTCCGTGTGCGAAATCGAATAAGCGGAATGAGCGCAGCAGATTGGGCTGCCGTCTGTATTGGTTTCTGCCTCAGCCTGTCCCGCTTGCTCTGGCGCCTCCTTTTTTCAACCAGGGCAGTCCTACACAAAAGCCCCTCCCGGCTGGCTGCTTGCCTGGGAGGGGCCTGGATGGGTTTGGCTGTCAGCGGGGATTAATCATCCCCTCCGCCGTGGCCACCGCCGCCATGGTCGCCGCCGTGGTCATGCTCGTGGTCTTCCTCGGATGAACCCGATCCACTGCCGTCATGGTAATCGTCCTCGCCCTGATCGTCATCATGCATCTCAGGCGTGCCAGACTGTTCTTCGTGATCCCCGGGATGTGGAGTGCCGCTCATATGCTCGCCCTCCTGCGAATCGTCTTCCTCCATCGAACCGCTGCCCACTGAAATTTCATCGGCGATATAACTTCCGTCCATCTGGAGAACAGCCTCCACGTGGACCATATCGCCCACCACCGGGCTGCCCTCCAGCTCGGTGCCGGCGGTCACCTGCACCACATAATCGCCGATCGTCCACCATTCCAGGTCAATCGCGGTGATTACCCCGCTAAACTCGACCTTTTCTCGACCTGTCTGGCCGGCTTCGGGCGTTTTTGAGGCCTCTGGCATCTGGCTCGGTTCAGGCGTGCGGGTTGCTTCGGACGTTCCGCCCGGGGCCGGGTAGCCGGCCATCACCGGGTCCACCGTATTGCTGCGCGCGTGGATCGAGAGCAGCTGATTGGCCGCATGGGTCACCCCGGCGGTAAATGCCAGGACCACAAAGGCCGACAAGACAAACAGAATTATCCGTAAAGGTTTTGAAGTCATGAGATTGGTTTCTCCTGGTTTTCCATAATATTCCACCTATGGATATAGTCTGGCATTCGCGGTTAAGGTTACGTTAAAGGCGCATTTGTTCAGTAAAGTTGTCCAGACAGGTTAACCCACCTCATTAATCCTTTTGCCTCATGCCTTGCCCCATGCCAGAAGTTACAGTAGTAATACCGACCCGCTTTAGCATGTTTCGCCTGAAGGAAAACAGCATGAATCATCCATCTCCTCTGCCCGAGCACCCCAAGAAAGTTGCCCTTTACTCTGCCCTGGTTTTCCTCGCCGCGCTAGCCTTTTCGGCATTGTTCTTCCTGGTCAATACGGCCAACTACAACTGGCTTTCACCCCATTTCGAGCTCAGCACCAATCCCACCATCTGGGGCATTCTCCAGCGCCTGTTTCTCATTCTACCCATCGGCGCCCTGCTGATCTGGCGCCCCCGGCAGATCGGCTGGCAGATGGGCAAGATCCGCCAGCATGCCGGTATGCTGGCGATCATGCTAACGCTCAACCTCGCCGTGGTCGGCGGCTACCTGCTGCTGACCGGCACCACTCCCTACAGCGGGTTGAGCATGTTGTTCAACGAAGTCATCACTGTGCCGCTGGTGGAGGAGATCACCTGGCGCGGAGTTGTTTTTGCCGCCCTGTTCGCCTGTCTACGCCGCTTCACCAGCGAAAGCAGCGCCGGGATGCTGGCCGGGGTCTTCAGCGGGGTTTGCTTTGGGCTGCTGCACGCCAACAACGCCTTGTTCGGCTACCCGCTGGCATTCGTGGCCCTGCAAACCTTGAACGCGACCGTCTGGGGGGTGGCCTACGGCATCGCTCGGGCCAAGACGGAGAGCGTCTTCCCGCCGATCCTGATGCATGCCGCCATGAACCTGATTGTAGCCCTGGTCTAGCCAGCAGTATGCTTGGGGAATTTGCCATCCTCTTCTTCCAGTATAGACATTAATAAATAAAAGAGGCTTCCCTGATCGGAAGCCTCTTGATTGACTCACCCGCGGAACCTCACCGCGCCCGGCCGGCGCTCTGGCGGATCAGTTCCTCGATCTTGGCGATATGCTGGTCGACATGCGCAATTTCCTGCGCGGGGCGGCCTTGAGCCACCAGCATCGCGCGCAGTTGGTGATACCGCTGTATTTTCTCTTTCAAAAGCGCCTGTACAGACTTTTCCATGGCCTAATTATAGAACATTATTACTAGACTGCGCAACACCCATTCGGGTCAATAACCAAATGTTAACCTGCATTCGGATGTCTACATTTTACTCGGATTCGTGCTCGACGTGCATTTTGATCGGAGCCCGGATTGGAACTCCAAACCCTGCCCATCCCCGCCGGTAGGAGAGACTGCCAAACCTTGCAGGTTGGGGTGATTGCCACACGCCGTCCTATCGGCTGACCGGCGCGCCTCCGGCGAGGTCCAATTCAAGCCACACGGCCGCCAACCCTGCATCCAGATTGGCGCGCATGAACTCCATAATTTGCTCGCCGGGAGCCGCCACCACTTTGGCCATCACCCCGCTTTTCAAGAGGGCATCCGCCAGGCGCGCCGCATACGTACCGCAATAATCGTCCCCTGCCGGGAAGTAGATCGTCAAGGGCAAGCCGTTCGGATACCCGCCCGCGTCGAGGAAATTCCTGGTAACGGCCTGGTCATAGACAAATTCGCGGATATCCATCGGGTCGGTCTGATCCAGGTTGTCGGCAATTAATTCCAGCCCGACGAACGGATACACTTCGTCGGCAATATCGGCCCAGGGAGCCGCCGAAAACAGCGCATTGCGGCCCTCGGTGGTTTCGAGCGGACCGCCGGCCAGGCGCACGTTCAAAACCGGCGGGATCATCTCCGGCGGAACCACCTCCACCGGGATGCCCTGCTTGTCCAGGCTGTCCTGGGTGTCCAGCAGCATCTCCTGCAAACCCAGGTCGCTGGCCAATGGGGCAATCTCATCCAGGGGCGTCGCCACCCGCATAGGCGTGCCCGCGATCGTCGTGGCGTGATCGTCGGGCGCGGTATAGAAGAATTGGCCCTCTTCCAGGCGCACCGGTGCGCTGGGTTGGGTGAAATCCCCCAGCTTGCGCAGCGGGCGGATGTCCACCGCACCGTCCACCGCCAGGTAAAGGGTGATCTGCCGTTCGGGTAGATAGGTCACCGAGAGGGTCGTATCCCGGTGTTCTGCCACCCCGCTGGGGGTGATGACGACATGCCCGCTGCACTGGTTGTAGAGCGCGCTGCCCTCTTCCACGCAGGATACATTCGAACCGGCATAGGTGCCGGGTTCACAGGCGGTTTTCATCAAGGTGGTGGTGCGGAAAACATAAATCGTGCAGGCATCTGTGGTGCCGCGCAGCACCGCCGTCCCGTCCAGGTCGGTATTGACCGAATAGCCGTCCGGAAAAGGCACAGCCAGGCTGTCGGTCAGTTCAGCCAGGGGGTTCGCCGGCCCGAAATAGACTTTGCTGGCATCCTTGCTGATTGTAAAATAGACCGATGGGGTCGGCGTTGGCGGCGGCAGGGTGGCGGTGGGTGGCGGCGAGGTGTTGGTAGGCTGCTGCGGAACGACGCTCGGCGCCACCGTCGGATTCTGGCGCGGCTGACAGGCGGCCAGCAGCGCCAATAACATCACAATACTCATGCTTCTACGAATAAGATATATCCTCTTCATCCGAGCCCATCCTTTGCGTCATTTGCGCATCAACCCGCCACCAGGCTTCGCCAGCGCCGCATCATTCTCGCCACGGTGCGGATCGCGATTAACTCACCCGCGCACAGCACTGCCCCGGTCAAAAATGCATCCGCCAGCGCCACCGCGTTGAACCAGCCCGGCATGGCCTGCAGTTGGCTCCACAGCGGTAACAAACCGTAGCGCGCCAGGTCGGCGCGGTATAACGACCCCGGCCAGATGATCACCGCGCTCAGGTCGTTGATCCGCATGAAAACAAACCCCGCATGCGCCAGGGCAAACAAAATCCCCGCGGCCAGGATCCGCCACCACCAGCTGCGCGCCGCGATATCCCCGCTGCCGCGCAAATAGGGGAAGGGGTAGAGGGTGATGGCCAGCGAGATGCCAATTTCAAGCCCCGCGGTGATCACCATCTCCTTGCCCTTCAAGGCCAGCGAACCGCTGGACAGGGCCACCACCACCGCCGCTAACCCAAACATCAACCCGCCCAAGATGATCGACAGCAGCGCGTCTCGCCTGGGCGTACTCGAGCGCACGGCATCCCCACGCAGCAGCCAGTAGTCGCCCAACAGCATGCCGAAGATCAAGGCCGCGCCTAACAGGAACCCGAAACCGAAATTCATGAAGGCGTGGATGCCGATGGTCTTGTAGGTCAGCGCGGCGGTCAGGGTGCGCAGCAGACCCAGCCCTAAACCCGCCCCCAACCCCCCGGCCAGGCACGACCAGGTCAGGCGCTGCCGGTCCACCCGCATGCGCCTGCCGCTGCGCCACAGGTGAATCCTGGCGCGCTCGAGCGGCGGCAGGCGCTTATTTTTCTCCGCCATGGCAGGGTCGGCTTCCGCCATCGCCCCGCGCAGCTCGGCCTGCTGGCCGGCGCCGGTCCTGGCCTGAAAGGCGGCTTCATTCATGCGGTTCAGCCCGCTGCCGTCGGGCAGCAGCAGCAGGGCCAGCCCGGCCGTCTGGCGGATAGCCGCATCCGGGCTGCGCACCGCCGCCCAGGCCAGTGGGCCAAAGGCTTTCCCCTGCCAGCCGCCCGGCGGCTCGACGGCTTCTTTGAGCCGCAAGATGCCCGCGGCTTTTTCCAGGTGAGTGGCGTAATTGGGTTTCTCGTCCTCCGCGGCCGCCAGGCCCTCCAGGCGCCGCACCAGGGCAGCTCCGTCCGGGCTGGCGCGCAGCCACTCCAACCAGGGAGCCAGCGCCAGCTCGCGCTCCGCCGCGGCGCGCAGCATCAGCAGCGCCTGGGCGGCCGTATGCCGGCAGCGCGCCCGCCCCGAATTCAAGCCGGCGCAGCTGCACCTCGCCCGGCAGGTCTGCGCTGGCCAGCCAGGCCGACCATAAGCGCTCCAACTCGGCTTCCGGGTCATAGCTGCCCGCCTGCACGCCGCCTAACCTCAAACGGATTTCGCCGGCCAGGGCATCGCTGGTCAGCGCGTATTCGCTGTGGCTGTTGACCGGGCGTTCCACCAGCAGCCCGTGCTCCACCAGCCCGGCCATCACCCCATCCCGTCCGGCCGGGGCCGCGCTGGCTTCCACGATCTCTTCCCCGGCATGCCAGCCTCCCGCCGGGCTGGCGGCCAGCCACACCAGCACCGCGCGCGCCGGAGCCTGCTGAGTTTTTGGCAGCAGGGCCAGTTGCTCTTCCAGGTAGCCCGCCAGGATACCATCCGCGCCGTGCAGCCGGTCCAGGTACAGCAGCCGGTCGATTTCACGCTGGTTGTTCTCGCGCGCCCCGCGGTAGAGCCGGTCGCACACAATTTGCAGGTGCGGGGGGTAAATCCCGCCGGGGGTATCTTGCGACAGTTCGTCCAGGTCGGCCAGCAGCAGGCTGTCCACCAGGTCTTCGTTAAACCCGATGTCGTAGTGGAAGGGCGAATCCAGCCGCCCCAGGGGTTCAATGATCGCCGCGCGCGCCTGGCCGGGTTCCAGCTGAAACAGGGTCAGGCTGTTGCGCAGCACGTCCGGCAGTGCGCTGCGCAGCCCATCCAGGCGGGACAGTGCGCCTTCCTCCACCGCGAAGATCACCCGCAGGTACTGCCAGCCGACCGCATCCAGCGCGCCGGCCAGCTCCTCGCCTAACTCCCCGGCGGTGCCGGCTGGGCTGCTTCCACCCAGCAGGACTTCCGCCTGGTCCAGGATCAACACCAGCGTGCCCTGCAGCCCATCCCGCACCGCGCGCACCACCTCGGCCAGCCCACCCTGCGCCGGCAGGGCCAGCGGCACTTCCCTGGCGCAGGCTGCCAGCCCCTCGCGCAGCGTCTCGGCCAGTGAGCGGGTGTAATCGCGCACGTGCACCGCGGCTGCCCCGGCTTCGGTCAAGCGCGGGATCACCCCGGCCGCCAGCAGGGAGGTCTTCCCAATCCCGGACGGCCCGGCGACGGTCAGCACCGCCTGTTCGTTGATCCGCCCGACCACCTGGGCAATTTCCCGTTCGCGCCCTTTGAAGATCAGGCTGTCGCGGGCGGTATAAGGGGCCAGCGCCTTATAAGGCAACGATCCTTTTTGGAAAAAAGACCCCGCTCCGGCGTCCCGCCCGGCTCCATTGAGCAGGTAGATGATATTGCTGCCGTAGACACTGCCGTTGAGGTTCTGCGCCTGCACGCCAATCAGCACCCCCTGGTTGCTCTGGACTTGCTGGTTGATGATCACCTGCTTGTTAGCCGGCAGGGGCGTATGACAGTTCGGGCACTCGCGCGCATCCTTGGGCAGCGGTTCAAAGTGGCAGTGCGGGCACTGCATGGTTTCATCGCTCACAGCTGGTATCCCCCGATCCTCACAAAACGTCCGTTTTCAGCCCAATCACCGTTCCGCCTGGGCCAATCTGATCGATCACCGCGTTGATGTTGAGCGCGGCGTCCACCTCCACCGTGCGAATATCCGCCAGGGTCGCCTCGCCCTGCACCTGCTGCACCTTAGCGGAGATCTTCACCCCGCTGGCCAGGCGCTCCACGTCCACCCCCACCAACGACCCGCCCCGTTCGATCATCGCCACCTGCAGGTCGACCGTCTTGCGGAAAACCTGCCCGCTGGGGGCAGCCGCCGCCTCGCGCTCGGGGAACAGCCGCCCGCGCTGCAGGCGTGTGTACAGCACCGGCACCCCCCATTCGGCAAAGCAGGGATGGTCGAGCGGGCGCACTACCGCCAGCCTGCCCACCGAAAGGGCTTCGTCCAGGCTCAGGCCGCCAAACAGTGAGCCGTAAAATGCCTGGCTGAAGGCCACCGCCGCGCTGTCTTCCACCGGCTGCTGCATGGCCACCACCGCCGGCACGCCCTGGGCCACCATGGCGCCGGCCACCCCCGCCCAGGGATACTCCGCCTGGCGCTCGCCGCTCTCGCAGGCATTCAAGAAGGCCAGGCGCACACCCGCGCGCAGCAGCCAGCGCGCCAGGTCGGCGGCCTCCAGGCGCGCCTCGGTGTGCGTTTGGGTCTCGGCTTCCAGCAGCAGCATCCCGGCGCGCAGCTTGCCCCCGCGGTTGAGCGGGTCGTTGGCGGCCTCACCGGTCATCCCATGACCGGAAAAATGGAACAGGTAAATCGAACCGCCCGCCCGCAGGCTGGCTTCGAGCTGCCCCGGGGTGGCGTGCATCAGCGGCGGGTCCAAGGCCAACCCCACCCCATCCACCGCGAAGTTTTCCAGCGCCTGGCGCAGCAGGTCCATCTCCCGCTCCACGCGCAAGGGCAGTTGTCCGGCCGGCTGGGCGCTGACCGCCAGCATGTGCACCGTCTGGAGCCCCTGGCCGGCCGGTGCGATCTGCGGGTGCGC
This sequence comes from uncultured Chloroflexia bacterium, assembly GCA_963752685.1. Lineage (GTDB taxonomy): Bacteria > Chloroflexota > Anaerolineae > Anaerolineales > Anaerolineaceae > Anaerolinea. The sequence goes on from CAVVZR010000006.1 coordinate 714,393, forward strand.
CGTGGGCAGCGGGTCGTGGCGCACAAAAGAGATGCGCGGATCCAGCGCCAGGAAACCGTCCAGGCTGACCTGCTGCACCCCGGCCCGATCCAGGTAGGCATATTCCCACGGCCAGGCGCGCAGCTCGGCCGCCTCAATCACCAGTCGCAGCCGCACCCCGCCGTCGTAGCCCGCCCGCGCCTGGGCCGCGCGGAACAGGTCGCGCACCTCGCCCTCGGGCAGCAAGCAACCGGCCAGCTGCCGCCCAAACGCCACCAAATCGCGCGGGCGGATGCGTTTGGTTTTGAGCTCCTCCAGCAGGTTCACGGACGGCATGGCCGAGCGCAGCACCGCGGTGGGCTGCGAGCTTTCCCCCACCGCCGGGGATGGCAGCACGCTCACCTGGCAGCCGCTCTCCCCGTCCGCCGGCCGGGCGAGCTGCAGGTAAAAATCGATGTATTCACGTTGGGCCATCACACCTCCACACCAACCACCTTCGCCGCTGATTTGATTATAGCAATTGAACCACAATCTTGATATGAATAATACACGATTCACCCGCAACCCGCCTGTTTTCCCGCGGAGGTGCATGCCGGCCAATCTTCGTTTATAATTTTGATGATCGTTATCACGAACTGAGGCAGCCATGATCAAAACTCTACCCGGGCGCAGTTTTCCCCTGGGCGCCCGTATTGCACCGCGCGGGGTGAATTTCAGCGTCTATTCGCGCAAGAGCACCGCTATGCAGCTTTTGCTGTTCAACAGCCCCGAGGATGCCCAGCCGGCCGAGGTCATCGACCTCGACCCGCGCACCAACCGAACCTACCATTTCTGGCATATTTTCCTGCCGGGCATCAAGCCCGGCCAGGTCTACGCGTACCGCGCTTTTGGCCCCAACGATCCCGCCAGCGGCCTGCGTTTCGATCCCGAGAAAGTCCTCCTGGATCCTTACGGACGCGCCGTGGCGTTTCCCAGCCAGTATGATCGCGGCGCGGCGGTTTTTCCCGGCGACAACACCGCCCGCGCGATGAAAAGCGTGGTGGTAGATACCAGCCGCTATGATTGGCATGGCGACCTGCCCCTGCACCGTCCTTTCACCCACACCGTCATCTATGAAATGCATCCTGCCGGGTTCACCCGCCGCCCTAATTCGGGGGTTGACCCCGAGAAACGCGGCACCTACGCCGGGCTGATCGACAAAATCCCCTACCTGCAGGACCTGGGCGTCACCGCGGTGGAACTGCTGCCGGTCTTTGCTTTCGACCCCCAGGACGCTCCTGGCGGCAAATCCAATTATTGGGGCTATTCGCCCATCAGCTTCTTCGCCCCCCATCCCTTCTACAGCTCACAGCGCGACCCGCTCGGGCAGCTGGATGAATTTCGCGATATGGTTCGCGCGCTCCACCGCGCCGGCATCGAAGTGATCCTGGATGTGGTATTCAACCACACCACCGAAGGCGGCGACGGCGGGCCGACCATGTGCTACCGCGGCCTGGAAAACGAAACCTACTACATCCTCGAGCCGCAAAAGCGCTACTACTCCAATTACACCGGCACCGGCAACACCCTCAACACCGATCACCCCATCGTGCGCCGCATGATCCTCGACAGCCTGCGCTATTGGGTGGCCGAGATGCACGTGGATGGTTTCCGCTTCGACCTGGCCTCGATCCTCTCCCGCGACGAAAACGGCGTGCCGCTCTCCGATCCGCCCACCCTGCTGGATATCGAAAACGACCCGTACCTGGCCGGTACCAAGTTGATCGCCGAAGCCTGGGACGCCGGCGGGCTCTACCAGGTGGGCAGTTTCATCGGCGACCGCTGGCAGGAGTGGAATGGCAAATTCCGCGACGACATCCGCTCCTGGGTGCGCAGCGAATGGGGCGCCATCGAGGCCCTACCCAAACGCCTGCTGGCCAGCCCGGACATCTACGAGCACGAAAACCGCGAACCAACTCAAAGCATCAACTTCGTCTCCTGCCACGACGGTTTCACCCTCAATGATGTCGTCTCCTACAACAGCAAACACAATGAAGCCAACGGCGAAGATAATCGCGACGGGGCCAACGACAACCGCTCCTGGAACCACGGGGTGGAAGGTCCCAGCGACGACCCGGCCATCGAAAACCTGCGCGAACGCCAGATCAAGAATTTCTTCGCCTACACCCTGCTTTCACTGGGCACCCCCATGCTGCAGATGGGCGACGAAATCCGCCGCACCCAATCCGGCAACAACAATGCCTACTGCCAGGATAACGAACTGAGCTGGTTTGATTGGAGTCTGGTGGAAAAATACGCCGGGCTGCGCCGCTTCGTCCGTGAGATGATTCACTTCCGCCTGCATTATTTCAGCAACCTCACCTTCGAAGACAAGCCCCTCTCGCAGGTACTGCGAGAGGCGGATATCAGCTGGCAGGGCACCCGCATTGGCCAGCCCGATTGGTCCCCCAATTCGCGCAGCCTGGCGATCACCGTGGCGGCCGGCGGGGGCGCCTACCTCACCCATGTCATTTTCAACACCTACTGGGAAGGGCTCGATTTTTCTCTCCCGCCCCTCGCGCAGGGCATGACCTGGCGCCTGCTGGCGGATACCAACCTGGCCTCGCCCGCCGATATTCAAGCACCGCAGGACGCCATCCCGATCAACGGCATCACCTACCGCGCCGCGCCGCGCTCGGTGGTCGTGCTGGTCTCCTGGAAGTAAACCCCGCCTCTTCTCCCCCCGTAGAGGACGGTTTAAAACCGTCCCGCTTCTGCATCGACCCATAGGGCGATTGCACTAAAAATATTTAACGCTAAACCGGCCTTAAAACTCGGCCTGGCTCCCTCCACCCCGCCGGTCGCACTGCGGAGTGTCTGCGGTCAAGCCGTAAAAAGGGGAGAAAGAAATTCTCTGTGGTGTAATCGCGTGCTTTCAGCACGCGATTACACCACACTTTTCTGTTTCCCCGCCTTTGAGGGCGGGGATCAAGGGGTGGGTGATCATAGTTGTATAGAACGATTGTTTTTGTGCAATCGCTACATTGACCCATCCATCCCTAAAAGGCGCCTTTTCCCAAATCCATGCTATATTCAACCTGGGAGGGCATATGTCCACATCCAACGTCTTGATCCTGGCAGCCTGCATCGCCGTACCGTTCCTGGTCCTCGGCGTCGTCTTCATCGTCGTCGCGCTCAACATGCGCCGCAAGGCCGCCGCCAGCCGCGGCTGGCCCACCGCCCCCGGGGAAATCACCCACGCCTCGATCGAGGAATCGGTCAGCAGCGATGACGACGGCCCCAGCACCAGCTACCAGCCCAAAATTGCCTACAGCTACCGGGTGGCCGGGGTCAGCTACGAAGCCCGCCGGCTGACCTTTGGCGCGCAGCGAACCGGCAGCCGCCAGTCGGCGCAGAAGGCGCTGGATGCCTATCCCGCGGGCAAAGCCGTCCAGGTGCATTACAACCCGGCCAACCCCGCGGAAGCCGTGCTGACCGTCGAGGGCGGTGGGACGACCCTCTTTTTGATCCTCGGCATCCTCCTGGCCGCGCTCGGTCTGATGACCGGCTGCGTGGGCGCGGTCATCGCCCTATTTGCCATCGCCAATTAATGGGGGCATGATGAGTAAAGAGGAGAAACCGTTAATCCTTGACCAGCACCAGCAGGGTAATATCGTCCTCCTGGTCGGCGCCCGAGAAATCCTGCACCGATTGCAATAACTGCTGGCGAATTTCAAACGGCGTACGGCCGCGCAGGGTTTCGGCTTCAGCCACCAGGCGCTCGCGCCCATAGAATTCGCCCGCGTCGTTCATCGCTTCGGTGATGCCGTCGCTGTAAATCACCAAGAAATCTCCGCTCTCCAGCGAAACCGTCGCCGTTTCCCAGCCGGTCTCGGCCATCACCCCCACCACCATCCCGGTGCGCGGCAGAAATTCCGGCGGCCGGTGCGTATCCGCGCGGATCACTACCGGCGGGGGGTGCCCGGCATTGCAGTAGCTGAACTCATTTTTCTCCGGCCCCACCAGCCCATACACCAGGGTCACAAACAGGTCCGAACTGGTATCTTCCAGCACGCGCCGGTTCAACGCGGTGACCACTTGCGCCGGATCGGGATCGTTCTCCAGCGCCTGGCTGCGCAGGTAGGCCCGGCTGAGGGCCATGTACAGCGCCGCGCCCACCCCTTTATCCGCCACGTCCGCCACCACCACCCCCACCCTGCCGTCCGGCACGGTGAAAAAATCAAAAAAGTCACCCGAGGTATCCCGGGCTGAGACCAGCACCCCAGACAGGCTCCATCCGTCCACTTCCGGGAAGCGCGCCGGCAAGAAACTGCCCTGGATGTCGCCGGCCAGGCGCAGTTCCTGTTCGACGCGCTGGTGCGCGATGTACTGCTGGGCATTACTCACCCGGCGCATCGCCAGCGCCACCTGGTCGGCCAGCGATTCGAGCACCGGCAGGTACATTTGATACAGATCCTGATCGATAAAGCCGCGCGTCGACAGAGAGTGGTAGATCCCGCCGATCACCTGCCCGCTGTCGTGATCCTGGATCGTCACCAACGCGGTGCAGCGGTCGCGGTTGTCTTCGCCCCACGCCAGGCTCTCCCCCGGCTTGAAATGATGCAGCCCCGGGTTATCTCGCAGCCATTCCCAGGTCTGTGGCGGCGGCGGCGGCCAGATCTCGGGCTGGTGCAGCACCAGGCGCTCGGGAAACATGCGGATTTCCAGGCGCCCGGGCAGGTGCAGCTTGCTGCTGCGGATATGCTCGGCGATGCGCTCCAGCAGGGTATCCGTTTCCGGCGGGGCCAGGAGCAGCTCCCGGCTCATGCTTTCCAGGCCTTCCATCAGGCGCGCCTGCTGCTGGCTGCGCAGCCCCGTGCGGCTCAAGCGGTGAGCCATATAACTCACCACCAACAGCCCGCTGAAGAAGAATACCGCCATCCACAGGCCGTATTCGCTGTAAAGACCCGCCGCGAGTACCGCGAAAGGCGTACCTGCCGCCAGCAACGCCCCACTGCCGACCACAAAACCCAGCAAGCGCAGGGTGTGGATCGATTCGTCCACCCGTTTCATCGCCGCAAACAGGTAGATATAGGGCAGCACCGAGAGCAGTTGTTGGAAGATGAACATCAAGACGGTAACCAGCAGCCCTATGGCCATGGTTTGCGGGGTCATGCGCGGGAAGGGGAACACGCCCCCTAACAAGGAGTAGATCCACAATGCCAGCAAGCGGCCGATGGTGTTCTCCGCCAGGGTGTTGAGCTCGTTGCGCCAGGTTTCCCAGCGGTTGGTGGCGAGGCTCTCGCGCCGCAGGGCGAGGATCAGCCGCCCGAGGGTAGAAATCACCCCCAGCCACAACCCCACCGGGCCCAGCACCAATGCCGCGGCCCAATCCACCGAGCCATCCAGCGAGCTGGCCACGCTCGAAACCACCCCGGGGCGCAGCTCGGTCAGCGAGAAGAAAATGAAACGATTGATCGGGATCAGCAGCAGCAGCAGTAAAATGACCAGCGGCCACGCGCCGGCCAGCCGGGACCAATCGCTGGCCGTGACCAGCCAGAGCAGCCCACCTGCGGCCAGCGCGCCGTAATAAAAAGTACCCAGCACATCCAGGGATGAAATCACCCGCCGGTCGGGCGGCAAATCCGCCAATCCCGGCCAGATGCGCAGGGCCAGTTGTTCCAGGTTATTCAGCATGGGCGCTTTCGTCTGCCATGTCTCAGACCGCCTGGCGCGGGGTTAGGGAACCAGGCCGGTCCCCTGGCTGACGAGTTGTGCGATCACCGGTCCCAAGAATAGCAGCGCAATCAAGGTCAGGATCACCCCCACGATCAGTTGGATGACCAGGTTGTGGCCAAAAATGACCAGCGCGCGCACCCAAAAACTGCGGTGGAACAGACTGGTCTTGGGCCAGGTATCCTTGAGAAACTGCACCAGGTCACGGTGCTTGGTCGACAAATCTTCCATGGACGTGCGCAGCGCGACGTTCTGTTCCTCCAGCTGGTTCGTTTTTTCCTCCAGGTCGTTGAGGAACTGGATCAACTCGTTCATGTTTTTGAATTGGTTGGGTGAGATCGGCATCTTAGCTCCCTTTGTGTCCATCCAATAAGTATGATGATTGGATCAAAACCACCCACGAACTCGCCAAATTACTCAGCTGCCCAGGCCTTGATCAATTGTATATAGAATTGCACCATCCGTGCCAGAACATCGATCGCTACCCGTTCGTTCTTGTTGTGCACCGAGGCCAATTCTTCATCGCTCAGGGTCATCGGGCTCAACCGATACACCTGGTCGCATACCGAATAATAATAGCGGCCGTCGGTTGCCCCCTGTACCATATAAGGGGCCACCACCGCTTCAGGATAAACCTGCTGGATGGACTGCGCAATCCCGCGGAAGGCCGGCGAATCGATGGGGGAAACCGGCGAGGCTTCCCAGGCGGAATTCTCCGGGATGTGCAGCTGCACGGCCTCATCGCCGACCACTTTGCGCACGTGCTGCACCACATCGGCGATACGGTCCCCGGGGATCAGGCGAAAGTTGACCGCCGCACTCGCCCGCCCGGGCAAAATGTTGTCCTTCACCCCGCCCGAGATCAGGGTCACCGCTGTGCTGGTGCGCAGCATGGCCGCCGTGCGCGGATTCTTATACATGCGCCGCTTCATCGACGGCCCAAACAGCCACAGGTTGGCAAAGGCCAGGCGCAGGCCAAACGGCAGCAGCCCGCCCAGGTATTTGAACATGATTTCCGACATTTCGGTGCGGGGGGGCAGCTGGGCATCTTCCAGGCGCTGGATGGCGCGCGAGAGCACCCCAATGGCGGTATGCGGAGGCGGGAAAGCCGCGTGCCCGCCGGCGCCTTCGACCTCCATGTGCAGGGTCAGGTAGCCTTTTTCGGTGGTGCCCACCAGCGCCACGGGCAGCGCCATGCCGGGAACCACCCCGCCGGTGAACACCGCCCCGCCTTCATCCAGCACGGCCGCCAGGCGCGTATTGTACGCCTGGATGCGCCCCGCGATCTGCGCCGCGCCCTGCTGGCCACCGATCTCTTCATCGTGCCCGATGGCCAGCAGCACGGTGCGGTCTGGCTGGTAACCGCCTTTGATCAGCGTCTCGGCGGCTTCCAGCATGGTGATCAAGGTATTTTTATTATCCAGTGCGCCGCGCCCCCACACATAGCCTTCGGCGATTTGCCCGTCGAAGGGCGGGAAGCGCCACTCGTCACGCGATGACGGGTCCACCGGCACCACGTCGCTGTGACTGGCCAGCAGGATCGGCGGCAGGCTTTCGTCTTTGCCTTTCCAGGTGTAAAGCAGGCTGTAGCGGTTCACCAGGTCCAGGCGCATGGTCGCGTGCACGCGCGGGTACATTTTTTCCAGTGATTTGCGCAGCTCGATGAACGGCTGGAAATCGGCTTTTTCTTGCTCCAGGCCGGAGACCGTCTTATGGCGAATGGCCACCGCCAGGTGTTCGGCTACCACCTCACCGGCGATGTCCGCCAGGGCAGCCGGATCAACCGCTTCCAGCGATCGACCGTAGAGGATAGTGCGTATCAGCAAAAACGCCACCACAAAAAGAATCAGCACCAGCAGGACGATTAACAGGTTGGTGATCAGCATAGGTCCCTCCGGCAGGATTAACATGCTAAGTATAGCAGAATATCCCCGCCGGCTGGTCTGCCGCGGGTCGCTGTTTCGGCCCAGGCCGGCTCACCCATTCCACCCGGTCTTTCGAATCTGTTAAGTCGCCGCGTACGGTTCCCCGATATGATTTAACTGTCACATTTCACCGCCGCTAGAACGCTCGATTGGAGTTTCACCATGAGTTATTCTCTCAACAGCCTGCCCCTCTTTTTCCCCTCGATGATCGTCGGGGCCACCATGATGCTCGAAGGTTTCTTGATCGTCATCCTGCGTAAACACATCGTCCCCCTGCCCACGCGCATTTTGTATTGGATCAGCCTGGGCCTGTTTGGCAAGGAAAAAACCAGCCAAAGTTTCGCCGGGAAGGACACCCCGCGCAATTTGCGCACCTATGCCTTTTTCGCCCTGTTCCTCGGCGTTTGCCTGATCATCTCCAGTTTCATCTACCTCAACTCGATGCTCGCCGCCTGAGGCGGTCCGAAAAGACCGCTCGGCCCATTCAGCCGCTAACCTATTTTCTCATCCTGGGTAAACCCTTTCTCCCGTCCCATGCAGGGCTTTCTCAAAGTCAACCCCACCCCTACCCCGCCCCAAGCTTGGGGCGGGAAAGAAAGAATTTGTGGGGTTGGAGCAGCCTGTGAGGCTGCCCCAACCCCACACCCCGATGCCAGAGAACAAGGAGTTGAAAATGTCAACCGACTTTGAGTAGACCGTACCGTCCCATGAATGGGGCGGGTTCCCCTGCCGGCGCCATGCCGCACCAGATGGCTTGTCCAAAGTCCATCGCAATTTCAGAATGTCTTGATCTCCCTTGTGGGGCACGGGGGTTCGCGGCCCAAGCTGGGCCGCGAACCCCCGAAATAATTTAACTCTGGCCGCCGACTTTGGAAAAGCCCAGCCGCCCCAGATCCGGCATGGCGCTGGACGATCCCCTTGCGTATAATAGGGGAACGTTTCCGCCAGATAGAAAGGACATCCATATGGGCCTGCACCCCGCATTTGAGCAAATTCACCAGGAACACGTTGCCGAGGTCAACAGCCTCGTCACCCTTTACAAACATAAAAAGACCGGCGCAGAACTGCTCTCGCTGGAAAACGAAGACGAAAACAAGGTCTTTGGCATCACCTTCCGCACCCCCGCCCCCGATTCTACCGGCCTGCCCCACATCATGGAGCACGCCGTACTGTGCGGTTCGCGCAAATATCCGGTCAAGGAACCCTTCATCGAGCTCTCCAAAGGCTCGCTGAATACCTTCCTCAACGCCATGACCTATCCGGACAAAACCTGCTATCCGGTCGCCAGCCAGAACCTGCAGGATTTCTACAACCTGATCGACGTTTACCTGGATGCCGTGTTTTATCCCGCGATCACCCCCTACACCCTCAAACAAGAAGGCTGGCATTACGAGCTGGACGATCCTAACGCGCTGCTCAGCTATAAGGGCGTCGTGTTTAACGAAATGAAGGGCGCTTATTCTTCGCCCGACGATATCCTCGACCAGGAGAGCCAGTCTCACCTGTATCCCGATATCACCTACGGCATGGACAGCGGCGGCGACCCGGTCCACATCCCTGACCTCACGTACGAACAATTCAAACAGTTCCACCAGACCTACTACCACCCCTCCAACGCGCGCATCTACTTCTACGGCGACGACGACCCGCAGCGCCGCCTGGAGCTGGTAGACGAGTATCTCAGCCAGTTCGACGCCATCCAGGTGCCCTCAGCCATTCCCCTCCAGCCGCGCTTCGACCAGCCGCGCCGCGTCACCGCCCCCTATGAATCCTCCGGGGATGAGACCCGTTCGCTGCTCACCCTGGCCTGGATGCTCCCCGAAGCGGATGACTTTGAGCTGGCCATCGGGCTGACCGTGCTCGACCACATCCTCATCGGCAGCCCGGCCTCGCCCCTACGCAAAGCCATGATCGACTCCGGTTTGGGCGAAGACCTCACCGGCCGCGGGTTGGATCTCGGCTACCGCCAGCCCTTCTACTCGGTGGGGCTCAAAGGCATCGCTCCCGAAAATGCCGGCAAGGTCGAACAGCTGATCCTCGACACCCTCACCGGCCTGTCCAAGAATGGCATCGACCCTGAAACGGTCAGCGCCTCGCTCAACACCATCGAGTTCCGCCTGCGCGAATTGAACACCGGGCGCTTCCCCCGCGGGCTGGCGATCATGCTCTCCACCCTGGAGACCTGGCTGTACGACGGCGATCCGTTAACCTCCCTGCGTATCAACCAGCCCCTGGCCGCCATCAAGGAAAAACTGGCCGGCGGCGAGCGCTATTTCGAAACCCTGCTGCAGGATTACCTGGTCGCCAACCGGCACCGCTCCACCGTCATCCTTGAGCCGGACGCCCAGCTTGCCCAACGCCGCACCGACGCCGAAACCGGCCGCCTGGCCCAGGCCAAAGCTGCCCTCAGCCCGTCCGATCTCGAAGACGTGATGGCCGAAGCCGAGGAGCTCAAACGCCGCCAGGATACCCCCGACAGCCCCGAAGCCCTGGCCAGCATTCCCTCCCTGGCGCTCAGCGATATCGACCGCGCCCCGCGCACCGTCCCCTCCACGCTGATCCCGGCCGGCAGTTCTTCGATCCTCTACCACGACCTGTTCACCAGCGGTATCCTCTACCTCGACCTGGGCTTCAACCTGCACCAGCTCCCCGCCGATTGGCTGCCCTACATCCCCCTCTTCAGCCGCGCGCTCACCGAAACCGGCGCCCACCAGCAAAGCTTTGTCCAACTGCTCCAGCGCATCGGCGCCAGCACCGGCGGCATCCGTGCCACCACCTTCATCTCGGCCGCTCCTGGGCGCCCCAAGGCCGAAGCCTGGCTCTTCTTGCGCGCCAAATCCATGCTGCCTCAAACCGGCGAACTGCTGGCTATTCTCGGCGATGTGCTCAGCGGCGCGCACCTCGAAGACCGCGAGCGCATCCGCCAGATGGTCCTCGAAGAGAAGGCCTCACTGGAAGGCGGGCTGGCCCGCGGCGGCCACCGCATGATCAACACCCGCCTGCGCGCCAGCTTTGACGAGGCCGGCTGGGCCAACGACCAGATGGGCGGCATCGGCTACCTCTTCTTCCTGCGCGGCCTGCTCGAGCAGATCGACAGCGATTGGCCTGCCGTGCAGCAGCGCTTCGAAGCCATCCGCGCGCGCCTGCTCAACCGATCCGGGCTGATCGCCAACGTCACCCTCGAAGAAGCCGGCTGGCAGCAGGTGCGGCCGGCCATCGACGCCTTCATCGCCGGGCTGCCGCAGGGCGCCGCCCAACTCGCAGACTGGCAGCTAAGCAGCCTGCCGGCCGCCGAAGGGCTTGCGATGCCTTCACAGGTCAATTTCGTCGGCAAAGCCGCCAATATCTACCAATCCGGCTATCAACTGGATGGCTCGATGCTGGCCATCCTCAACTACCTCAACGCCACCTGGTTCTGGGAGAAAGTGCGCGTGCAGGGCGGGGCTTACGGCGGTTTTGCCGTCTTCGACCCTTACTCCGGGGTAATGTCGCTGCTTTCCTACCGCGACCCAAACTTGCTCGAAACCCTCTCGCTCTACGACCAGACCGCCCAATTCCTGCGCGACCTGCGCCTGCCCGCCGAGGAGCTGTCGCGCTCGATCATCGGCGCTATCGGCGAGCTGGACGCCTATCTCCTCCCGGACGCCAAAGGCTACACCGCCCTGGTGCGCCACCTGATCGGCATCGACGATGACTGGCGGCGCGCCTACCGCGAGCAGCTCCTCGACGCCACCGCCGCGGATTTCAACCATCTGGCCGAGGCCCTGCAGTCCCTGGCCGAAAATGGCCGCGTGGCCGTCCTCGGCTCTGCCGAAGCCCTCAAAGCCGCCAATCAGCAGCGCGAAGGCTTCCTCGAAATCAAGCAGGTACTCTAATCATTCGATACCCCAGCCAGGCCTCGGGATTACTCCCGAGGCCTGGTTGCTGCTTAACCATCTCTTCCATTTCGCGCAAATCCGCATAATTCGCGCATACCTCTCCCTTTTTCCCACCGCAATTCCCGCCCGAAACCATTCTTGACATTTATGATAATTTTGCTACTATTTTTGTAATTCCGATTCTCAGGTTGCGCAGAAAGCAGGTTTGCATGAAAACCCCCCAGGTCGATCTCGAGATCATGTCGATCTACCGCAATAGCGCCGGCCAGCGCGTATTCTTGCCCAAACGCCTGGCGCTCCCCACTCCCGACACGCATAGCGCCATTCTCGCCATCCTGGCAGAGGTCCAGGCGCGCGGCGGCGACCTGGTGCTTTCTGACCTTTTCCGCACCCACGATATGCAGCTGCAAGCCGCCCTGGATTTCGAAACCGGCAAGAAAAGCGCTTTCAGCCCGCGCCCGGTTGGCAGCATGCATGAAGCCGGCCGGGCCTTTGACCTCTCGCTGGCCGATCTAAAATTGAAGAAGATCCCCCTGCAAGATTTTTGGGAAATCGCCGCCCAATTCGGCGTCTTCCCGATCATCGACCAGCCGATCAGCTCAAAAGATGAGGCCTGGCATTTCGACTGCCCGGGGAGCCACCAGGTCGTGCGTGACTATTACGCCGCCAAGAAAGCCACCGGCTTTGTCCCCTATAAAGCCATGGCAATGAGCGCCGTGATGGCCCTCGGCATCGGGGTGGATGAGTTCAAAGACCGCCAGAAAGAAGCCGCTCTGCAGTTCGACCTGATCCGTTTAGGATTTGTGCCCGGTCCAGTGGACGGTTTCATCGGCGTTAAAACCCGCGGCGCCCTGGAGGATGCCGGGATCCCCTTCACCACCATCGATGAAACCCTGCTGGCCGTCGAGGATCAACTGCAGTTAAAGTTCCCCAGCGAATACACCATGATTTTCCCCGAGGCCATCGAAATCAACTGAGCAAACCTATGGAGATGATTGGTTTTCGCCCGGTAATTCTTCCTGCAGGGTATCCCAGATAGAAGTTAATCCCAATCTATTTACCCATTTCCCGATGTACTTCATATCCAGCTTGTTTTTTCGACCCTGGAGAATGGCGCCGATATCGCGAATGTGTTTCGGTTGCTGGCTGATACTGAAGTAAAGCAGCTTATATACAATCAAGTCTTCAGGACTGTGGACAAAGACGCTGCCGATAGGGGCCCCAAAGTCGATTAACAGCCTTCGTCGAAACGCCTCCTCGCGTAGCGCGTCGCCGGGCCGCATGGGATAAAGGTCTGCTTTCAACCCACTGTACATGTGAATGCGTTGATCGGCAGATCAGCCCGGTTCTCGATGATCGCATCCATGATAATTTCGGCGGGTACGAGCATATCTCTCGCCCTCAACTCATCCGATAATCTGCCGACTGCCTCAAACGGGATATTGACCACCATGTCCAGGTCCTGGGTAGCTCTCGGTTCGCCCCAGGCCCAGCTGGCGATCGCCCCACCGATCATATAATCGATTCCGGCCGAGTCAAATGCACTGATCATCAGCTTTAGAAATTCCACAATATCCATAGGTTTCTGGTTCATCTTCGATACGCCCTTTGCAAGGCCAGGCGGTTCGCCTCATCCGCACTGATCCCCGGGTTCTCGGCGCGAATGCGATAGGCCACCACTTGCCGAGACGTATCGCTGATCACCCTGCCCTGCCTGAAGCGATCGGCAGGGGAGAGTTGCTGATAAATTTCGATCTGGCGCAGGTCAACTTCTGCCAGGCCGGCATGAATGACTTGAGCCATTTCTTTAGAAAGCACTCCTTGATCCACCAGGTAATAACCGCTTTGTGTTTTTCTCCGGCTGAACCCCAACTTCAACCCGCTGGCCGCAAAGGCCTGTTTTACCACCCGCATATCCCGGTAAAAATTATCTTCCCAGGCGGTCTTTCCAAAACAATGGCTGCCGACTTTCAGATCAACCCGCATCACCAACTGTGCCCGGGTTAAAAATCGTTCATTCCATAGGATATCGAGCAGGGCTATACGCCGCGCGGTCGGTAGATCGCGGCGCGCTGCATCCTGCAATAATACTTGCCTGGCCTTAGCTTCCGGCATACTCTGGATCATAGAGCCAGTATACCATCAAACCTGATTTTTAAATCAGGCTTATTACCAAGAGAGGATGTCAGACACAAGGTCAAGAATTTTATGCTGCTTATCGCCTTACCTCATGCTCCAATTCGTATCACTGCCCCCAAAATTAAAATACGCAGCCTACTTTTTCCCTCTGATCTCTTGACTCCCTATTCCTCCCACACTATACTCAATGCGAACGTTCGCGCGAACGTTCGCATCCTTTTCTCTCCCCAACAGCGAGCCCATGGATTCTTCCCGGCGCGTCACCATCAAACAGGTTGCCCAGCGAGCGGGCGTCAGCTACCAGACCGTCTCCAAGCTGCTCAACAAGCAGGTGCGCCTGGCCCCCGACACCGAGGCGCGCATCTGGGAGGCCGTCCAGGCCCTGGGGTATCGCCCGCTCTACATGGCCCGCGGGCTGCGTTCCCGCCGCAGCCGCACCCTGGGCTACTCTTGGACCCCCGTCCTGCCTGGCGGCGCCAACCCCATCCTGGATACGCTGCTTTCTTCCATGCTGCAGGCCGCCGAGGCCGAAGACTATCACCTGCTGTGTTTCCCCCACCACCCCGAACCCGGCCGCCAGCTCGACGCCTACCGCGAGCTGTATGAAACCGGGCGCGTGGATGGCTTTATCCTCTCCTCGGTCGAGTATGACGACCCGCGCGTGCTGGCCTTGCTCGAGCGCCACGTGCCTTTCGTCGCCTTTGGCCGCTCCAACCCCGAGCTGGAATTCCCCTGCATCGACGTCAACGGCGGCGAAGGCCTGCGCCAGGCCGTCGCCCATCTGGTGGAACTCGGCCACCGCCGCATCGCCGCCCTGGCCTGGCCGCCAGGCTCGCGGGTGGGCAATAACCGCCTGCAGGGCTATCTCACCGGGATGGAGCAGGCCGGCCTTACAGTGGATCCCGCCTGGCTCCTGCGCGGGGAAGGCCAGATGGCCTTCGGTTACGATGCCGCCAACACCCTGCTTGATCTGCCCCCCGCCCGGCGCCCCACCGCCGTCGTGGCGCTCAACGACCTGATGGCTATCGGCGCACTGCGCGCCGCCCAGCACCGCGGGCTCAGCGTCGGGCGAGACCTGGCCGTCACCGGTTTCGATGATATGGATCTCGACCGCTATATCCAGCCTGCGCTCACCTCGATTCGCCAGCCCGTGTGGGAAATCGGCCAGCGCCTGATCCACCTCATGCTGGAAATCCTGCGCGAAGAACCCCCGGCTTCGCCCGCCTGCGTGCTCCTGGACCCCAGCCTGATCGTGCGAGAGTCCTCGCAGCCCGAGCTTTTCGCTGAAACTGAGCAGCAAACTATCCTTTCCTGAGGTATCTTATGACTGCTGACCCACTTTGGACCGTCCGCCAGGAACAATTTGACCCCGCCCACCAGAACCATGCCGAGACCATTTTTACCATCGGCAACGGCTATCTCGGCACGCGCGGCGTGCTGGAAGAAGGCTACCCCGGCGAACGCCGCACCACCTTCCTGCACGGCGTCTTCGATGACATCCCCATCGTCCTCACCGAACTGGCCAACGCTCCCGACTGGCTGGAGCTGCACATCCGCCTGGCCGGCGAAACCTTTCGCCTCGACCAGGGCGAACTGCTCGCCTTCGAGCGCGTCCTCGATCTGCGCAGCGGTCTGCTCTCGCGCAGCCTGCGCTGGCGCAGCCCGCAGGGCCGCACCACCCGCCTCGCCTTCGAGCGCTTCTGCTCCCTGGCCGACCCGCATTCCTGCATCCTGCGCGCGCACATCACCCCCGAAGATTACGACGGCCAGGTGGAGATACGTTCAGGGCTGAGCGGCGATATCGACAACGAAGGTTACAAGCACTGGCAGTGGCTGGACCAGGCCGCCCAAAACGGCAGCCTGTGGCTGCGTACCCGCACCCGCGCCTCTCACCTCGAGTTGGCGGCAGCCGCGCGCCTCACCCTCAGTGGCCCGGCCGAGGTCGAAGCCCATGCCTGGGATGTCCACAACCATCCCACCCTGGTGCGCGCCACCCAACTGCGCGCCGGGCAAACCGCCGTACTCGAAAAAGTCGTTGTGCTCTTCACCTCGCGGGATGCAGCCGAACCCCTGGCCGCCGCACAGGCCCGCCTGGCGCAGCTGCCCTCTCCCGCCTGGGATGCCCTCTGGCCGCAGCAGCAGCGCGCCTGGGACGAGAACTGGCAGGCCTGCGATATCAGCATCGAAGGCGACGATGAAGCCCAAATCGCCCTGCGCTTCAGCCTCTTCCAACTGCTGGTCGCCGCGCCGCAGCACGATGAGCACGTCAGCATCGGTGCGAAAACCCTCAGCGGCTACGGCTACCGCGGCCACTCCTTCTGGGATACCGAAGTTTTTATGCTGCCCTTTTTCACCTACACCCGCCCGGCTATCGCCCGCAACCTGCTGTCTTACCGCTTCCATAACCTGCCCGGCGCGCGCCACAAGGCCCAGGCCGGCGGGTTCAAGGGCGCCCAGTACCCCTGGGAGAGCGCCGGCAGCGGCGAAGAGGTCACCCCCACCTGGGTGCCCTATTTCGCCGACCCCACCAAAATGGTGCGCATCTGGACCGGCGACATCGAGATCCACATCTCCGCCATGGTTTGCCTGGCATACGTCCAGTATTGGATCGCCACCGGCGATGATGAGATGATGCTCACCCGCGGCGCGGAGATTTTCTTCGAGGTGGCCCGTTTCTGGGCCAGCCGCGCCGAGTGGAACAAGGATGCCAACCGCTTTGAATACCGCGACGTCATTGGCCCCGACGAGAACCACGACCACGTGGATAACAACGCCTTCACCAATGCCTTCGCCCGCTGGACCCTGCTGACCGCCCGGCGCGTGCTCGAATGGGTCGAACAGCGCGATCCCCAGGCCGCCGCCAATTACCGCACCCGCCTGGAACTGGATGAGGCCGAACTGCAGCGTTGGCAGCACGTCGCCGACCACATTTATTTCGCCTACGATCCTCACACCGCCCTGGTGGAACAGTTTGAAGGCTACTTCCAGCGCCGCGACATCGACCTGCCCAGCATGGAGCCGCGCACCGAATCGGTCCAGGCCATTCTCGGCATCGAGGGCGCCAGCCTGGTCCAGGTGATCAAGCAGCCCGACGTGCTGATGCTCGCCTACCTGCTCCCCGATCTCTTTGACCAACGCATGCTGCTGGCCAATTTTGAATACTACAACGCCCGCACCGACCACACCTATGGGTCCTCGCTGGGGCCCTCCATCCAGGCCATCATGGCCTGCCGCCTGGGGAAAACCGGCGAAGCCTACGAGCATTTCATCCGCGCTGCCCGCGCCGATCTGCGCGATGTGCGCGGCAACGCCGGTGACGGCATTCATGGCGCATCCGCCGGGGGTGTCTGGCAGGCAGTTGTCTTCGGTTTTGGCGGGCTTCGGGTCGGCGAACAGGGCTGGCAGGTCACCCCGCACCTCCCCGCCCACTGGCGCCGCCTGACCTTCCGCTTCACCTATCGCGGCAAGCCCATCGTCATCGATCTCCCCAACCAGGGGCCATTTTCCTCGGAGGCGGCATGATTCGTGCGTTTCTGTTTGACCTGGATGGCGTCCTCACCGACACGTCCGAATTTCATTTTCTCGCCTGGCAGCGCCTGGCCGCCGACCTGGGCGTGCCTTTCGACCGCAGCGATAACGAAGCTCTACGCGGGGTTTCCCGCCGCGAATCGCTGCTGCTGCTGCTCAAGGGCCGCCCCGCCAGCGAAGAGCAGTTGGCCGCCTGGATGGAGCGCAAGAACAACGATTATCTCGCCCTGGTGGCTCAAATGACCCCCGCCGACCTGCTCCCCGGGGCGCGTGAGCTGCTCGAAGAACTGCGCCAGGCCGGTTACCAATCGGCCATCGTTTCCTCCAGCAAGAACACGCCCCTGGTCCTCGACCGCCTGCAAATCGCCGGGCTGGTGGACGCGGTGGTGGATGGCAATGCTCCCGCGCGCAGCAAACCCGCCCCCGATCTGTTCCTGCTCGGAGCGCAAAAGCTGGGCCAGCCGCCTGAGGCGTGCATTGTCGTCGAGGATGCCGCCGCCGGTGTGGATGCCGGGCAGGCCGCCGGCATGCGCACCATCGGCCTTGGCCCCGCCGAACGCGTCGGCCACGCCGACCTGCTCCTCCCCAGCCTGGCGGGCGTCCACCTCGCGGATTTACACCCGGTCATCGATTAGCCAACCGGCCTCCCAATCTCGGGGTAAAAGGGATGTATCCCCTTTAAATAAATTTCCCCGCCCTGGGGCGGGGTCAGGGGTGGGGTTCTTCGAATTTTATCAACCAGCCGCAAAGCCTGTCCCCTGGCCGGCAGGCCGCTACTCGTAGCGCAGCGCCTCGACCACATCTATCTGCGCTGGCGGTCCTGCTGCCCGCACATCCTCGTCCAGCCTCCCCACTTCGGGGTAAAGGGGTTTGCACGGGCCACGACTGTGGCCCGTGCAAACCCCTTTAAATAAATTTCCCCGCCCTGGGGCGGGGTCAGGGGTGGGGTTCTTCGATTTTTATCAACCAGCCGCAAGATTTGCCCCTGGCCGGCAGGCCCGCTACTCGTAGCGCAGCGCCTCAACCACATCCATCCGCGCTGCGCTGCGCGCCGGCAGCCAGGCCGCCGCCACGCCCAGCAGCAGCCCCACCGCTACCGTCACCAACAACCCGCTCAGCGGGAAAAAATAGACCACATCGAACCCATTGACCTGCATGGTCAGCACCAGCAGATAGCCCAACCACAGCCCGGCCAAAATACCAAAGGCGCTGCCCGTGGCCGCCAACAGCAGGCTCTCGGCCAGGATCAGGCGGCGCACCTGCCGGCGGGTGGCCCCCACCGCCCGCAGCGTGCCGATTTCGCGCGTGCGTTCCAGCACATTGATCCCCAGGGTATTCATCAGCGCCAGCAAAGAAGGCACCGCCAGCGCCACCAGCAAAACCAGAAACATGTTCAGCGCATGGTACACATCGTTGGTGAATTCTGCCCGCCACACCCGCGTATCAAACACGGCGAAGGCCGGGTAAGCCGATGCGGCCTCATCCAAAGCCGCCATCACCGCCTGCCGGTCTGCCCCGACCGCACCCTTGACCATGATCAGCAAATCGGTCGTCTCGTGGAAATCCGCCTGCAAATTCGCCTGGGAAATATAGGCAGTCGCCAGTTTGGCGTTGATCAGATCGTTGCCCACCGCCGCTACCCGGTACGCCTGTGGACCCTCCGCGGTCTCCAGGATGGTAGTATCCCCGGGCGTCAGGCGCGACTGCCCCGCCAGGATGCTGTTGATGATCATCTCCCGCCCCCCGGCCAGCCCGGCATAAGCCGCGCCGGCATCTCCCTGGCTGATATCCAGCCCGGAAATGCGCGCGAACTCCGGCGGATCAATCCCAATCACCTGGATATCTGCCGTCTCCAATCGTGCGGTGCTCAAACGCAGCGAAGTCGCCCCGTCTACCCCGCCGATCTGGCGCACTTGCTGGATCAACTCTGGGCCCGCGCCGATATTTCCGCCGCCCAGCACCAGCGACTGCGGCATCAGCAGGTAATCGCTGTTGAAACTGTGTTCCAGAATCGAGTCGATGCCGTTGCGCAGCGAGGAAACTGTCCCCGCCATCCCCAGGAACACCGCCAGCCCGATCATCACCGCGCTCACCGTCACCGCCGCGCGCACCGGCTGGCGCGCCAGGTTGCCCTCGGCCATACTGCCTTCGCGCACAAAGACCAGCTCCAGCAGGCGTCCAAACACCCGCGAAATGGGATAGACCAGCGCCGGCGCGGCGGTAATCAGCGCGCCCACAAACACCAGCATCCCCAACCCGCCCAGGGTCGGGTTGCCGCTGGCCAGCCCCACCACCGCGCAGGCCGCCAGCAGCCCGGCCATCCCCAACCGGCGGGTCATCAACCGCCAGCCCTGCTCGGCCGCCGCCGGGCGCATGGCTTCCAGCGGTGATAACCGGCTGGCGGCCAGCGCCGGAGACAGGCCGCTCAGCAGGGTCACCCCCAGCCCCATCCCCACCGCGCTCAAAATGGTCTGCGCGCTGAAATCCGGCACGCCGATATCCATGCGCATCAGCGTCTGCACCGTCGGCCGGATGAACCACAGCAGCAAGCGAATCAGCCCATAGCCGCCCAACAGCCCTAGCAGTGTCCCGGTCAGCCCCTGGATCAGGCTTTCGGTGAGCACCAGGCTCAGCACCATCCCGCGGGTCGCGCCGATCGCGCGCAGCATGCCAATATCCCGCCGCCGTTCGACCACAATGGTGCGAAAAGTGTTAAAAATGATAAAGCCACCCATCACCAGCGCCAGCGCGCCAAACACGTTGAAAATAAACCTGCCGGCCTCAATGGCAGTGATCAGTTCGCTGCCGGCTTCGTTCTCGCCCACCTTGAAACCCGCGCCCAGGCGCGCCAGCACCGCCGCCGTCGCGGCCTGGCGGTCAACTCCGTCTTCCAGCACCACATCGATGGTGTTGATCTGCCCGCGCAGGTTGAACAGCGCCTGGGCCGCCGCCAGGGGCATATACACCGGCTCGGCGCGCAGCGTGGGTCGATCTGCCGCCACCCCCACCACCTGGAAGGCGCGCACGCCGTCCGCGGTGGGCAAATTCAGGAGACTGCCCGGGACCAGCCCGGTTTTCTCCGCCAGGATTGCCGGGATCACCAGCACATCCCCATCCCCGGGCTGCAGGTTTCGACCCCCACCCGCCGCCAGCGGCAGCGCCTGTCCGCCGGCCCCCACATCCACCCCGGTCACAATCACCGTGTCGATCTTGACCCCGTCTCGGCCCACCAGGCTCAACTCGCCGGAAAGCACCAGCGAGCGCACCAGTGCCCCGGCCGCCGACGCCACCCCGTCCACCTCGCGCACCTGTGCGGCCCGCCTGGCATCGAACACTCCGCGCGCCTCGCTGGTGATGGTCAGGTCGGCATGGTTGGCCGAAGCCATCAGGTTTTGACGCAGCATGCCCATCAGCGCCGGGATCACCCCGTTGAGCCCGAAGATCAGCATCACCCCGATCATCACCGCCAGGGTGGTCAGGAGGGTGCGCTGCTTGCGCCCCATCAGATAACGCAGCGCCAGGGTAAACTGGAAATTCATCGCTGGTTCACCCGCCGCCCATCCTCGCCACGCGTCCCGCTCAGTTGGGTCTGGTCCACGATGCGCCCGTCTTTCAGGAACAGGATCCGGTCGGCGTAGGCCGCCATGCGCGGGTCGTGGGTCACCATCAGCACGCTGCGCCCCCAATCGCTGACGATCTGGCGCAGCAGGCTCACCACCTCGTCGCCTGCACGCGAATCCAGGTTGCCGGTCGGCTCGTCCGCCAGGATCAGCAGCGGTTCGTGCGCCAGTGCGCGCGCAATCGCCACCCGCTGCTGTTCGCCGCCCGAAAGCTCGCTTGGGCGGTGACTCAGCCGTTCGCCCAGCCCCACCTGGCGCAACCATTGGGTGGCCTTTTCGGCGGCTTTGGCCTGGGCCATGCCGTCCAGAATCATCGGCAGCGCCGCGTTCTCAAGCGCGCCCAGCACCGGGATAAGGTTGAAGAACTGGAAAATAAAGCCCATCTTCTGCCGGCGAGTCTCGGTGAGGCGGTCGTCTTGCATCGCCCCCAGGTCCTCGCCGTCCAAAATGACCTTGCCGCGCGTGGGTTTATCCAACCCACCGATCAAATGCATCAGGGTAGATTTGCCGCAGCCGCTGGGCCCCATCACCGCCACAAATTCTCCGCGGGCGATTTTCAGGTTCACCTGTGCCAGCGCTGTCACCGCGGTGCTCCCGGTCCCAAATACCCGGGTCAGCTCCTCGGTGATCACCAGCGGCGCCCTCTCCCTGGCAATCTCCATTTACTTCGCCTGCGCAAAAATACGCTCGAACTCGGCCAGGTACTGGCGGGCGATCCCGGCGTCATGGATGATCAGCAGGTTCTCATCATTATTTTCATTGGCCGAGCGGGTGAAATTATAAGACCCCAGCACCACCGTCTCGCCGTCCAGGATGATCACCTTGTCATGCATCAAACCATTGACCCCATCCAGGCGCACTGCCGCCCCGCCCTTTTTCATCGTCTCGAACTCGCCCCCTGCTCCGCTCGACTGATCTTCATCGAACACCCCGCGCACC
The DNA here is from genome assembly GCA_963752685.1 of uncultured Chloroflexia bacterium. GTDB lineage: Bacteria > Chloroflexota > Anaerolineae > Anaerolineales > Anaerolineaceae > Anaerolinea. Next base: position 736,116 of record CAVVZR010000006.1, read on the forward strand.
CGCACCCCGCGGCTTTGAGCCTGCAGCATGGCATCCCGCAGATCGTTTAGGGTAAAGGCGTAGGCCAGAAAATCGACGCTCGTGCTCGCCTCTTTTACCAGGCTCACCAGTTCCCCCGCCGGGCGGTCATCCGGCGAAAAAAGCACATCGATGGTTATTCCGCCCACTACCACCTGCCCGGCGCCCGCCGGGATGGGCGCGCCGGCGCCAAAGCGCCCCAGCTCGAACATCTCGTTAAATTCATCCTGGTACAACCGCGCCAGAGGTTCCGACTTAATGCGCACGAAATTGTTATTGTCGTTATTCAGCCCGCTTTCGGTCAGGTTGAGCGAACCGCTCCACACCTCGCCCCCGTCGATCACCAGGAACTTGTTATGCATCAGGCTCTCGCGCCCGTCCCCCACCACTTTCACCCCGCCGGCCTGCATGTGCGCCACCGCACGCCCGTCCAGCGCGTCGCTGTCCACCACCAGGCGCACGGTTACCCCGCGCTGGGCAGCGGCCACCAGCCCATCCGCGATGCTCGCCAGGCTGAAGTTATACATGGCCACCTCGATTTGCTCCTGGGCCCCATCGATGGAGCTCAACAGGGCCGTCTCGATCACCTCGGCTGCCGCCGGTAAACCCGGTGCAGTGAAAAACACCTGGATGCCCGTTTGGCTCGAGCTGTTTCCCACCGGGGTGGCGGTCAACAGCGGGTCGCTGCCCGGCGTGGGATAGATCTCACAGCCCACCAGCAGCACCGCCGCCAACAGCAGCCACACCTGCCGAATCTTCACCTGCATGCTTCCTCGCGTTTCGATTTTTTTATCCGGCGGCTATCAGCCGCCGCTCAGGGTAGAATCCACAACTGCGGCGGATCGAGCTTGATCTCAAACTGGAATTCTTTGAGCATATCCTTGCGGTCGGCTTCCAGGCTCATCACCATAAATTCCGCCGTCGGGCGCACATCATCCGGCGGCACGACCACCGGGGCGAAGGCGGTCGGGCTGCCCGGCTCCATGCGCAGCGGTTGGCGCAGCAGCGCCACCCCCGCCGACACCATTTGCTCTACCGGCAGGCGCAGCGCGGGCACATAAAACAGGCGCGGCACGGCCCAGAATGCGTACATATCCTTTTCGGCGTTTCCCCGGTAAGTGAGCCGCACCAGCGGTTTCACCGCCCCGCGCGCCACCCAATAGGGCACGCCCGTTTTTCCCGCCGGAATGCCGGCCGAGAAAAACACGTCCAGCCCGGTCACACCCTGCTCATCCGAGAGCAGCATGCCCTGCCCGCACTGTGGGCACACCCAGGCGACTTCCTCGGGCTGCGCCGCGACCGGCGTGGAACAGCGCGGGCACTGCATCGCAATCAGGCGAATCGGCTCACTCATCGCGCCAGCTTCCCCACCTCGCGCACGATATCCTGCACGTCGGTCAAATTCAATGCCCGGCTCAACCCGCCGTCGGCTTTTTCTTTATAGCGGTGATATTCATAATGCTCGCCGTAGCGGAACCGCCGCCAGCCGGCCATCATCAATCCTATCCCGCCCGCAATGCAAGCCAGCAGCACGATCAGCAGGTCCTTGTCGTTGGCCGACGAGATAATTAAAGCCGGCACATCCACCGCCAGCACCGCCCCCAGCGCCATGCCCCCCACCAGCATCGCCGCGCGGTAGAGCACGTTCCCCGGGGCTTTACCGTAGAGAACCTCGCCGTCGAACCCATCCACAATCACCTGGAAGGAGCGCCCCCGGTATAGATAGCGCATCACCCACACCGGGTAATACACCACCCCCATCCGGCGCTCGAGCACACGGGTGAACAACTGCGCCGTGCGATCCAGCTTGACCTTCTCCTTCACTACCTGCTGGAAGGCCTGGCGCGCTTCCTCCAGCGCCTCTTCTTCCGAACCGACCGGCTCGAAGACCATCCCACTGCGGTGCAGCGCCTCTGAATTGAAGGGTTCCAGCGGGCGGCCTTCCAACTCGATCCGCCGCACGCCAAACTCGCCCACGTCGCAGGCCACCCCGTTCCAGCTTAAATCACTCACCACCCGCCGCTCGCGCGGCTCGTAGTGTTTGTTGTCGCCGCTGCCCACTTCCTGTTGGCCAAACCCCCAGGCCACCCCACGCCCCCAGGCCGACCAGAAGGGCAGGTGCACCAGCAGCGTTTCGCTCAATTCCGACTTGCCGGCTGCATCCCGCGCGATGGCCAGGTTGCCGGAGATGAAACGCCGGTATGCTTTGACCGCTTGATCGCGGCTGACCCGCAGCGGCACCTGATAGCGCCGCACCCCGCGCTCGCCGCTCACCACCGAGCGCTGCTCGCAGTAAGGGCAGACCACGATCACCTGCCCCTCCGGGATCGCCACCACCCCGCCGCAGCGCGGACAGGTTAACCCCTGCAGGGCTTTGGCGCTCATACTTTGGAGGCCACCCAGGCCGCCCAGGCCAGCAGCAGCGGCACAGCCACCACTCCCAGCCCCACGCAGATCAGCAGCCCGCCGCTCACCCCGCTCTGCTCATCCATTATCGCGCCCAGCACCGGGATCAGCGCCAGGCACAGGAATACCAGCGCCGCCACCCCGCCCACCAGCCGGTAGGGCATCTCGACTTTGGCCGGGTAGATATTCGCCAGCACGCTGCCGCTGGCCGCGTCCACCACCGCCGTGTAGCTGCTGCCTCGAAAGGTGTATTTAAAAATATAAATGGGGACGTGCACCAGGGCTGTCTCGGCGATATCCGCTTTGGGCCGCCCCTGCAAAAACCAGTCTTTCCCCGCTTCCAGCGGCACGCTGGGCGCTTCAGAATCGCTGTCCAGCGACGCGTCATAGGGCCGCAGATCCCCTGCCGGGAGCTGCAAATTGGCCAGCTCAGTCACCGAGGTAGCCGCGGCCGGCAGCAAAGAAATCTGCTCCTGCTGCCCATTCTTCCAGCGAAAATACCATAAGGGGAAATAGCGGAAGGCCTGCCCGCTCACCTGCGATTTCTGATCCAGGTCCTTGACCGTGGCGCTGCCCGACATCCACCTGCGCAGCGCCGCCTGGGCCTCAGCCGCATTCAGGGTGGGGGCCACGTACCAATGAAACACCACCTGGGCCTTATCTACATATACGGTCGCGCTGCAGAAGGGGCAGGTGACAAAAACCTGGCCTTCATCCGGGTGCAGCTCTGCGCCGCACTGCGTGCAGGTCAACTCGGTCGCCGGAGCCGTGGAAGCCATGCCCCGATTATAGCGCATTTAGACCCACAGATCCTTTCCCCCGACCGCCGCCTGCCCGAAATGTATCCGCGCCGCTCAGTCCGGCTCCTCGCCAGCCAGCATCACCCGGTTCTTCCCGCCGGCCTTGGCGGCTTCCAGGCCTTTTTCGGCCGCGTGCAGCAGGTTCTGTACGGTGGGGCCGTGCGCCGGGTAGATGCCAATGCCGCCCGAAATGGTGGATGGGAACAGCCAGCTCTGGGCCGCCCGCCCCACCGCGTGGCAGATGCGCTCCCCGATATGCACCGCCTCCGCTTCGGTCGTGTCCGGCAAAATGATCAGGAATTCGTCGCCGGTGCGCCAGCGCGCCAGGAAGTCCGTCTGGCGCAGCTGGCTCTGCAACGTGCTGCCAATCAAGCGGATGGCTTCATCCCCGGCTTCGTAGCTCACCTGGTTGTACTGGCGCAAGTTGTCGCCATCGAACAACAGCACGGCCAGCGATTCGTGCCGGGTGTTGGCCTGCTTTACCGCCGTTTCCAGGGTGGTCATCGCCGCTCTCAGGTTGGGCAGCTGCGAAACCATATCTGTCTGCGCCAGCCGGCTCACTTCGTCTACCATCTGGCCCATCTGCTGGATTTGGCTGGCCAGGTCGACCATCATCCACGAGAACCCTTCCATCGCGCGGATCTCAGGGGCGTCAAATTCGCGTGGTGAGCCGTCGTTTTCAAGGTAATAGCGGTCGCTTAACACTTCAGACAAACAGGCCAGCAGCCGCCCGCCGATGGCTTCCTCTTTATACGGGAAATGGATCAGGGCGGTGCGCGGCAGGCGCAGATTAGGCAGGGTAGTCAGTTTAGCGATCTGCCTGGCCTTTTCGATCGCCCCGCCGTCCTCATTCAGGTGGATGACGAATTTATCCCCGCCGGTGCGGTAAACCCTGCCGTAGCCTGTCTCGTCCAGCATCCTGGCAGATTCACGCAGCAGGTTGTTGCCTGCCGTGCGCCCGGCGATGCGGTTGATATCCCACAGCGGCACCAGGTGCACGATCACCAGGCTGATCGGAAACGCCTCCGGGTTGCCAGATAACTGCTCGATCTGGTCCAACATCCCCAGTAAATTAGGCAGGCCGGTCAGTGGGTCTACCCGAATCGACGAAATCCCTTCCAACGATTCCTGGCTGCGCGCTTCCAGCGGGTTGGCAGGCGCGGTGCCTGCAGCATACCCGGCCAGTTCCTGGCCCGCCTCAACGTGAGAGGTTAATCCGCTGTTGGGCAGCGGCTCGCAGCTGGCAGCCCAGTCCGCCGGCACCTCGCCGGTGGATAGCGCCACGATCGCCCCCACCATCGCGCAGGTGACATCCATAAACCCCAACCCGGCCGCCGCGGCCCAAATGGCATCTTTAAAATTATCCAGGTGATGGGCCGCGCACCACAGCGCAAAGGGAACCGCCGTCAGCACCGAGCTGAACCGGTCGCGCCCCAAATAATCCAGGCACTGCTCCAGATCGCCGCCAGGGATATCCGCCGCGTGCTTAATGCGTTGAGCCACCTGGCTATCGCCCAGGTAGCCGCCGACCCTGCCCAAGAATTCCGCCCCCGTGGGTGGATTGGGGTTGGCCGCGATCGCTGCCGCTGCCGCTACTGCCTGGGCTGCCGCCAGGCTCTCCGGATGCAGGTGAGTGATCGCAACGGCCAGCGGGGCTTCGCGCACCGCTTTCAGCGGCGTATCCGCGAAAAAGGCCCCCAGGGGCGCGCTGCGCGCCGCCCCGGAACTGCCGTAAGAACCGCCGTTATGCACCGAGCGCGACACCGTGCGGAAATATCCGCCCTGTACAATGCGGTCCAGCACCTGCCGGGCGCTTTTGCCGTATCCGCGCGCCGGATCGGTCTTATACCGCCAGGCCATCCGCCGGGCGAGATAATCCTGATCGATCCACCCGCGCATCTGCAGTTCTTCCACCACCGAGAGCGCCATTTGAGTGTCATCGGTCCAGCGCCACGGCGCAGGGGGCAGCTCTCGCCGCTCAATCATCGCCGTTGCTTCCGGGCTGAACAAACTCTGCCCCAGCGCATCCCCTACCGATAATCCTCTCAGACTGAGCAAGGCAGCATCTAAACCCATGGGGTGCTAAAACTCCTCAAATCATCCGTTTTCCCGGCATCTACCCAGAAAACCCGGCCGCGAAACGCCAGGGGCGCCGGGCGGTTGTCTGCATACATAATATACAAGCATACACAATCAGGATCATTATGAACTTACATTATCTTTTCAATCCTTTTTTCCGCAAACCTTTTTTGCACTACATGGGAATACGCAACACCTGCCGTGCGGTTAAAATCAAAATTCCCCGCCTTGCGGCGGGGAATGGGCGGGGCTGCCAAGTGGGTCAGCCCCAGGGTTGGTCGTTAGAAACGCCGGCTGCTTATCCGGCCTTGACCGTGATCTTTTGCGGCTTGGCGCTGGGCGCCTTGGGCAGGCGCAGGTGCAGCACGCCGTTGGCCACGCTGGCTTCGATGTGCTCGCGGTCGATCTCGTTGGACAGGGTGAAGCTGCGCTGGTAATCGCCCTCGCCGTATTCGGCGTATGCCAGGGTCAACTGCTCCGGGCGCTCGAAGGCCGGGTAGGCGCTCACCGTCAGCACATTCTTTTCCAACATAATCTCAACCGATTGGTCGTCCGCGCCGGGCACATCCATCAACAACACCAGGGCGTCCTTGGTCTCGTAAATGTCGGTGCGCGGGCTGTAAACTCGCCGTTCGCGGATGCGCTCGCTCTGCTCTTCAACCAGCGGCGCTTCGTTCTTCACTTCAATGGTTTTTACTTCGTCAGTCATGGGAATACCTCCTCGAAATTTCAAGTTATGAAGATTTGACGCTGATCTTGCGCGGCTTGTCGGCTTCGGCGCGCGGCAGCCGCACGGTGAGCAAGCCGTTCTCGTAATGGGCGCTCACCCCGTTCGGGTCGACCACAAAGGCCAGCTGGATGCTGCGGCTGAACTTGCCGTTGACCCGCTCGCGGCGGTGGTAGCGCATATCGTCGCCGGGGTCGGCAGCTTTTCGCTCACCGCTCACCGTCAGTACGTCGTTCACCACCGTGATCTCGATGTCTTTGTGCTCCACACCCGGCAGTTCCGCGGTAACCACTTCCTCGTTATCGTTGGTCCAGGCATTCATCGCCGGGAAAGCCGGCAGCACATGACCGTGCTCGGGTGCAAAGGCGCTCGCCATACGGTCAAATTCGCGCTGCATGCGGTTCATTTCTTCCCAAATCTTTGGTGCAGAATATCTGCGGTAAATCATCTCAACCTCCTGTGTATAGGAATTAGTTTTTATTGTTTGCTTACGATGATCAGTTTAATCCGCGCCTGTTAACAGCCGATCAGAGAAATATTTGAAATTTGTTAATCTCCGCTATGTTTTCCGCGAAACCCTGCCTATACCCCAAATAAACGCCGCGCCGTCCCGCCTTTGATATAATCACCCCATCCTATCTTTTCACCCCACCGGTAACCCTGCCCGTGCCCCCTATCCTTGCCCTGATCCCCGCCTATAACGAAGCCGAGCGCATCACCGCGGTGATTCGCGGCACGGCCGCTCACCTGCCCGTGCTGGTGGTCGACGACGGCTCGCGCGACGCCACCTGCGCGGTGGCCGAAGCCGCCGGCGCACAGGTGCTGCGCCAGCAGCCCAACCAGGGCAAGGGCGCTGCGCTCAAAGCCGGTTTCCGCCGCGCCCTGGCAGAGGGCTGCGAGGCGGTTATTACCCTGGACGCCGACGGCCAGCACGATCCCGCCGAGATCCCCGCCTTTCTGGACGGCTACCGCCACCGGTCCGCCGACCTGATCATCGGCGCCCGCGACTTCACCCAGATGCCCTTCCCCCGCAACTTCTCCAATACTTTCGGTCGGGCGCTCTTCTCCTGGGCGGTCGGGCAACCCATCCGCGACAACCAGTCCGGGTATCGCCTGGTCAGCCGCCGCCTGATCGAAGCCACCCTCGACAGCGCCCACGGCGGTTTTGAATTCGAGGTGGATATGATCGTCATCTTAGTCCAGCGCGGGTACACCCTGGATTGGGTCCCCATCCGCACCATCTACGCCGGCGAGCACAGCCACATCAGCCCGCTCAAACACACCCAGCGCTTCTTGAGCCTGGTCTGGCGTACCCGCCGCGCCCTTCATCCCTCTCCCAAATAAACCCAGGAGCAGCCCCATGACCGATCCCGCCCCCATCGATAACGGCGAAGAACGCGACGAAACCGCTCCCGCTGGTCCGGCCGAAATCCGCGCCCGCCACGAGAGCAACCGCCGTGGTTGGAACGAAGGCGCCGCTTTCGGCTATACCCCCGAGGTCGAAAACACCATCGACTTCCTGCGCCAGGGCGGCAGCAACCTGCACCCGGTCGAGCGCAGCTACCTGGCCGAGATTCTCCCCAACGTCGATCTCGCCATCCACCTGCAGTGCGCCTCGGGCAAAGACACCCTCTCGCTGCTCAACGAAGGCGTTAAAAAGTCATCGGCGTGGATATCTCCGACGTGCACATCCAAAACGCCCACCGCACCAGCGCCGCCCTCAACGCCCCGGCCGAGTGGTACCGCTGCGACCTGCTCGACACCCCTCACCAGCTGGACGGCAGCGCCGACCTGGTCTACACCGGGCGCGGCGCGATCAACTGGCTGATGGAACTGGACGCCTGGGCGCAGGTCATCGCCCGCCTGCTCAAGCCCGGCGGGTATTTCTCCATTTTTGACGGCCACCCCATCAATTGGCTCTTTAAACAAGATGCCGAAACCTACGAGTTTTCCGGCCACTCCTATTTTCCCCATTTTGTCTCCGGGGTGGGCTGGCCCGACACCTATATTGGCGATATCGGCGTGGCGCCCGAGGAGCAGGCGCGCAAATACGAATGCGTCTGGCCCATCGCGACATGTCTTCACCGCCCTCACCCGCGCCGGGCTGGTCGTCGTCCACCTTGGCGAGCACCCCGAGCCCTACTGGGACGAATTCCCCAACCTCAAACCCGAGCTGCGCGGCAAAGTCCCCAACACCTTCTCCATCCTCGCCCGCAAGCCGTGAAGATAGTAAACGTAAAACAGGCTTGAATCCAGCCAGGATCCGTGATCTTTCCTCTGGGGTTTCTTTTCATCGTCCCCCGCTGGTTGGGGTGGGGGACTTCAGGGGCTGGGGTTGATAACGAAGAGTGCGAAAGTATCGTGTCATCCTTCGGGAGAAGAATTTATTTTTGTCGCAATCTTTGGGCAGCCGGGTTATAATCGAGAAAATACCAACGCAAGGAGCTATTTAACCTATGAAACAGTGGAAAACCCCACCCGAAATGACCATCGACCCCAAAAAGGTCTACACCGCTACCATCGACACCCCGCGCGGGAAAATCGTCCTCGATCTCTACCCCGAGCATGCCCCCAAGACCGTCAATAACTTCGTTTTTCTGGCCAAAGAAGGCTTTTATGATGGCGTCAAATTCCACCGCGTCATCGCCAACTTCGTCATCCAGGGCGGCGACCCCACCGGCACCGGCGCGGGCGGCCCCGGCTACCGCTTCGAAGACGAAGTGCGCAATAACCCGCTCAAGAACGAACGCGGGATGATCTCGATGGCCAACGCCGGCCCCGGCACCAACGGCAGCCAGTTCTTCATCCTCCACTCCGCCCAACCCCATCTCAACGGCAAACACACCGTCTTTGGCAAGGTCACCAGCGGGCTGGATGTGGTCGACGCCATCCGCCAGGGCGACGAAATGACCACCGTCACCATCAGCGAATAACCCACGCAGCCGCCATCCCCCTCTCGCCTCCGCGCGGAGGGGGATTTCTTTCTCCCGGGGGTCAAACCATGCCGTCGCGTTTAAAGCTGCCCACCGAAATCAACCCCGTCCTCATGCTGCTCTCGGTCATCTTTGTCGGCGTGGGGCTGGTGCTCACCTACTTCATGGGCATGGTCACCAGCCTGGATTGCTCGCGCCAGCTTGCCCTGGCCCCCTGCAACCTCCACACCACCTGGATGGGCCTGCTGGACCTCAGAGATCGTCCCCTTAGCCACGTCTATTCTGCCCACGTGGAAGAAGACTGCAGCGATGACTGCACCTACCGCGTCGCCATCGACACCGACCAGGGCAGTCTGCCGCTCGACAGCGCCTATACCTCCGACTACGCCGACCGCGTCGGCAAAGTGGACGCGATCAACACCTATCTCGCCGACCCCACCCAACTGACCTTCAGCGTCCAGGACGGCGGCGGCCTCTGGCTGCTCTTCCCCCTGGTTTTTGTTGCCCTGGGGCTGTGGATGGGGCTGGCTCCTATCCTCGGCCAGTTCCTGGCGAATAGAAGCGGGGATGTATCCTGAAGCATGAAGCCTGAGCCGTTGGTTGAGCTCTCCACCTGGCTGCAACACAACTACCCGATCTCCGCTTCCCATCAAATTGACCTGCTGCGCGCTTATACCAACCAGGTTTATCGCATCCTGGCTGGAGATGAGCGCTATGTATTGAAAATCTATCAGCCCTCCTGGAGACGTGTGGATGAAATCAAGTATGAGATCGATTTACTGTTTCATCTTGACCGGGGCGGGCTGCCCGTGGCAAAACCTCTCCAGGCTCTAGACACTGGTTTCGTCAAATCCATCCCGACCTCCCAGGGCGATCAGCATGCGGTGCTGTACGAATTTGCTGCCGGAGAAAAACCGCAGCCGCCTTTCAGCCAACCCCTGTATTTTCTGTTCGGCCAGGCCATCGCCAGAATGCATGAAATCTCCAAAGAATTTTACCTCGGGCTATCCAAGGGAGAGCATTAACCTGGAATACTTGGTTGACCGGCCTCTGCGGGTGATTCTGCCCTTGTTGGCGAACCGCCATCCGGATTCTGCATTTTTCCTTCGCCTGGCGAATAAGATAAAAAATAAAATCAGCGAGCTCAGTGAAACTGGCCTGGATTGGGGCCCCATCCACGGCGATGCCACCCTGGATAATCTCCATACCCTTGAGGATAAACAGGTGATTCTGTACGATTTTGATTCTGGCGGACCCGGCTGGAGGGCCTCTGACCTGCAGGGTTGGGCCGTCGGCCATCCCGAATACCAGGAGCGCTACGCTGCTTTTCTCTCCGGTTATCGCCAGGTGAGAGAGATACGCGACCAGGAAATCGAAGCGTCCTGGTATTTAACCCTCGCCTGGGATATTTGGGGGATGAAGGTAGATATCGAAAATCGCGTCCTGGACAAAGGTCAGGACGCGATTGACCGGTACTTGACTGATCAGATTGAATGGATCCGTGAACGGGATCAATTCGTAAAATAACGGTGTTTCAATAAACTGATCTCCGAAACCCGTAGGGTAGGTTGAGGGGCGCAGCGACAGGCAGATACCTCATGCCTTGACGCCTCGAAACCCAACAAATCCGTCTTCGCGCCTTAGCGGTTCATCCCTTCTCCCTCACCCTGCTACCAGGCCGGCTCCACTTACCGGTAGACGCGGATGTAATCGATGTCGAAATAGTTGGGGAAAACCGTCTCCGCGTTGGGTGAACCGGGCCAATCCCCGCCCACGGCCAGGTTGGCCAGCAGGTACATCGGCTGGTCGGGGATGTTGTTGGTGATGCGGAAGACCGGGTTGCCATCCACGTACCACATCACCTGCCCGGGTTTCCAGTCCAGCCCGAAAATGTGGAAATCGTCGCCAAAATCGGGGCCGGTGTTGGCCTGGCCCTGGGAGAGATGCGGCTGGCCTTCGCGCTTGTAGTGCAGGGTGGTGTAGACCACGTTGGTCTCATGCCCCAGCACCTCGAGGATGTCGATCTCCGGCGGCCATTCCAGGTTGGCGGGCAGCAGCCAGAAGGCCGGCCACATACCCTTGCCCTTAGGCATGCGCGCGCGCATCTCGAAATAGCCATAGTGGGTGTCAAAGGTATGGTAGCTGGTCACCATCCCGGAGGTATACGGATAATCCTTGCCGTCTGGGGCGCTGATCGGGTGCTGGTCGGCGCGCAGCCGCAGCAGCCCATTGGCCACCTCCACGTTATCCGCCTGGTACCATTCCAACTCGTGGTTGCCATCGTTGGTGCAGCCGCCATCCACCGACCAGGGATAGCAGCGCTGCCATTGGCTGTCGTCCAGCTGGTCGCCCTCAAATTCATCTGAAAAGACCAGGGTCATGCCTGCCCGCGGTGGCCCGGCGGTCGGCGTGATCGTCGCCGTGCGGGTGATCGTCGGCGTCAGCGTGGGCGGAAAAGTCGGCCGGGGCGTGTTGGTTTCGGTCGGGGTCAGGCTGGGCTGCGGCGTGTGGCTGGGCGCCGAGGTTGCACTCGGTGCGCTGGTCGCCGCCTGGGTTACCGTGGCCGCGGGGGCCGGCGCAGCGCAGCCCGCCAGCAGCAGACCCAAGATAAAGATGGATAGATACTGCCTGATGTCGGTCATTCCTTTTTCCTCATTCGCGGACAACTCTTTTCAATCCCATCCCCGCACAAGGGAAAAGAGGGACGGTTTGAAACCGTCCCCTACGGGAAGAGGGGCTACTTTCCTCTATTCGCGTAATTCGCGGGCAACTCTTATCCACCCAGCACAAAGACGCACTCGCGCGCGTCTTTGATCATCTTCGTTTTATGCCCTCTTATCCCAGCGCGTCGAGCTGCGCCTGCAGCCGCACCGCCGAATCGCGGTAGGTAGCCAGCTTCTGGCGTTCTTTTTCCACCACCGCCGGCGGGGCCTTCTCGGCAAACGAACCCGAAAGCAGCCCATCCAACCGCGTGATCTGGCCTTGCGTTTCCGCCAGTTCCTTTTCCAGCCGGGCGCGCTCTTCCGAGCTGTCCACCAGGCCGGCCAGCGGCAGGTAAAGCTCCACCCCCGCCACCACAAAGGAGACCGCCGGGCTGGGCTTCTCTTCCAGCACGTGCACCAGGGTAAACGCCTCCGTGTCGATCATCCCCAGGTGCGCAATCACCGCCGCGTTGGTCTTTAACACCGCCAGGTGGTCGCCGCAGGCCAGCACCGCCGGGATGCGCTTGCTCGGCTGCACTTTCTTCTCCGCGCGCAGGTTGCGGATCCCGCGGATAATCTCCTGCACCAGGTTAAACTCCGCCACCTTCTGCTCTTCCCAACCTTCCAGCTCGCGCACCTTGGGGAACTGCGCCACGATCAGCGCCTCTTCCCAGCCCTGTTTGGGGGTAAAGGCCACCGAGCGCGACAGGCAGGCCTGCTTCAGATAGCCCCACAGCTCCTCGGTCACAAACGGGGTGAAGGGATGCAGCATGCGCAGGCCCATATCCAGGATGCGCACCAGGGTATAGCCCGTCCAGAAAGCCCGGTCACCGCCTTCGGCCAGCTGCAGCTTGGCAATCTCGATATACCAGTCGGCAAATTCGCCCCAAATAAAATCTAAAATCTGCCGGCCGGCCTCGCCGTACTGATAAGCAGTGAACAGGCGGTCCACACTGCGCACCAGCTCCTGCAGCCGCGCCCAAATCCACGAATCGGCCAGCGTCCAGGCCGGCTCGCGCACCGGCGTGTCCGGCGACTGTTCCAGTGCGCCCAGCACGAAGCGCCCGATATTCCACAGTTTATTGGCAAAATTGCGGTTCGAACTCGACCTTTTTCAGGCTCAGGTTGATGTCGCTGCCCGGTGTGGACCCCACCAGCAGGGTGAAGCGCAGCGCATCCGTGCCCATCTCGTTCATCACCCCCAGCGGGTCCACCACGTTGCCCTTGCTCTTGCTCATCTTTTGCCCGTGTTCGTCGCGGATCAAGCCGTGCAGGTAAACCGTATCGAATGGCACGTCCCCGGTGAATTCCAGCCCCGCCATGATCATGCGGCACACCCAGAAAAAGAGGATGTCGTAGCCAGTTTCGAGCACCGAGGTGGGGTAGAAATAGGCCAGGTCGGGGGTCTGGTCGGGCCAGCCCAGGGTCGAAAACGGCCACAGCCCCGACGAGAACCAGGTGTCCAGCACGTCCGGGTCCTGCTCGATGCGCGCGCTGCCGCAGTGGCTGCACTGGGTCGGGTCTTCGCGCATCACCGTCATCTCGCCGCAGTCGGCGCAGTACCACACCGGGATGCGGTGCCCCCACCATAACTGCCGGCTGATGCACCAATCCTGGATACCCTCCAGCCAGTTGTAATACACTTTGGTGAAGCGTTCCGGGACGATCTTTATCCGCCCGTCGCGCACCGCTTCCAGCGCGGCATCGGCCATCGGCTTGATGCGCACAAACCATTGCGTCGAGATCATCGGCTCGATCAGCTCGCCTCCGCGCTGCGAGCGCGGCACCGACATCATATACGGCTCGGTTTTGATCACCAGCCCGGCCGCGTCCATATCTGCCCACAATTTCTTGCGGCATTCGAAGCGGTCCAGCCCGGCATACGGTCCACCGTTGGCGTTGATCCGCGCGGCTTCGTCCAGCACGCTGATCATCTCCAGCCCGTGCCGCTCGCCGATGGCGTAGTCGTTCGGGTCGTGGGCCGGGGTCACCTTCAACCCGCCCGTGCCAAAGCTGCGCTCCACGTATTCGTCCGCGATCACCGGGATCTCACGCCCCAGCATCGGCACGACCACCTGCTTGCCCACGAAGCGCGTATAGCGCTCGTCCTCGGGATGCACCGCCACGGCAGTATCCCCCAGGATCGTTTCCGGCCGCGTGGTGGCCACCGGGATAAAATCGCCGCTGCCGTCTGCCAGCATATATTTGAAGAAATACAGTGTGCCCTGCTCCTGCGAGTATTCCACCTCCAGGTCCGAGACAGCCGTGCGCAGCCCCGGCGACCAGTTGATCATCCGCGGGCCGCGGTAGACCACCCCTTTTTCGAACAGGCGCACGAATGCTTCGCGCACCGCCTTCGACAGGCCCGCGTCCAGGGTAAAGCGCTCGCGTTCCCAATCGCAGGAAGCCCCCAGCCGGCGGATCTGCCCGGTGATGATCCCGCCGTATTTTTCCTTCCATTCCCAGGCACGCCGCACAAACTCCTCACGGCCCACCGCATCGCGGCTCAAGCCCTCGGCTGCCAGCATTTTCTCCACCTGCAGCTGCGTGGCGATCCCGGCATGGTCCGAGCCTGGCACCCACAGCGCCGGCACGCCTTTCATCCGCTGGTAGCGGATCATCAGGTCTTCCATCGAGACAAACATGGCGTGCCCCAGGTGCAGCTCGCCGGTCACGTTGGGCGGCGGGATGGAGATCACAAACGGCTTGATCGATGGATCAAATCCCGCAGCTTTCGGTTCGTTGGACGGCTTGAAGTATCCACTTTTCTCCCACCACTCGTAAATCCGCTCTTCCACGGATGAAAAGTCGTAGGTCTTCGGCAGCGTATTATCTGGCATATCATTCCCCTGGAATGCTGCGGCGGGCCGCGTCAGCCTTCCATCTTGGTTGGTGAGATCGGGCAGTATCTGGTGATATCAGACCCGTTGGCAGGTAGGTACCTGCGCTCTATTTTACCTTAAACCGACCCGAACATTACCGGCCGGTGGCAGTTCCTGCGCATTTGCGCTCAACTCCGCCCCCACTTCCACCGCCAGGGCGCGCGTCACGCTCATCAAGTCCACCCGCGCCTCCGCCAGCAGCCCGGTCAGCAGCGCATCGCCGCAGGCCAGCTCCAGCCGCTCCAGCGTGGTGGCCAGCCCCAACCCGGCTTCGCTCTTATACCGGCGCACGGTGGTCGCCACCGCCACCAGCATCTGCCCGCTCTTTTCGGCGGCCTCATCCGCCAGGCTCGCATCCACCTCCGGCCAGGCCGCGCGGTGCACCGAACCGCAGCCCTCCTGCGCCGCAAACAGTTCCTGGTAAACCGCCTCGGTCACAAAGGGCAGCAGCGGCGCCAGCAGCTTCACCACACACAAGAGCGCATACCCCAGGGTATAACCGGCCGCCGCGTGCTGCGGGTGATCGCCCGCGTACAGGCGCTGCTTGGCCATCTCGATATAGTTATCTGCCAGGTCGCCCCAGAAGAATGCCTCGATTTCGGTCTTCGCCCCGGCGTAATCGTAGCCCTCAAAGGCTTCCGTCACCCGCCGGATCATGCGCTGCACCCGCGCCAGGATCCAGCGGTCGGCCGGGGTCAGGTTGTCCGGCGCCGCGGCTCGCCTACCCTCCAAAAACGGCTGGCTGAAGCGCGCCACGTTCCACAATTTGGTCGCCAGCTTGACCCCCATCTGGATCTTCTCTTCGTGGATCACCGCGTCCTTGCCGGTGGCGGTGCTGGCTGCCCAGTAGCGCAGCCCGTCCGCCGAGGTGCGTTCCAGCATCTCCATCGGCGCCATCGGCCCCCCGCCCCGGCTCTTGCTGATCTTGCCCATGCCCTCGCTCGCTAGCCCCCAGCCCGAGATGAGCACGTCTGACCAGGGCAGCTTGCCCGCGTGAAAGTAAGATTTCACCATGGTGTAAAAGGTCCAGGTGCGGATGATCTCGTGGGCCTGCGGACGCAGGCTGAAGGGGAAGACCTGCGCGTACAGCTCTGGGTCATCCAGCTCGCGCCCCACGATTTGCGGCGAGAGCGAGGATGTCGCCCAGGTGTCCATCACGTCCCTGTCGGGGATAAATTGCGTGCCGCCGCAGGCGCAGGCCCCCGCGGGCTGCCGTTCGAGCGGGTCCACCGGCAGCTCGTCCAGCTCCGCCAGGCGCACCTCTCCGCAGTTCGCGCAGTACCAGGCCGGGAACGGCACGCCAAAGGTGCGCTGCCGCGAGATGGCCCAATCCCAATTCAAGTTCTCCACCCAGGCGCGGTAGCGGGCGTGCATGTGCTCCGGGTGCCAGTGCAGCGCCTCGCCCAGGCGCAGCAGCTCGGTCTTGCTTTCCAGCACGCGCACAAACCACTGCGCCGAGACCACGATCTCCACCGGCGTGTCGCAGCGCTCGTGCACCCGCACCGACTGCCGGGTGGTCTGGCGCGCCAAAATCAGCCCGCGCTCCGCCAGCGTGGATTTGATCTTGCGCCGCGCCTCCGCCACCGTCTCGCCGGCCAGCTCCCCGGCCAGCGCGGTCATACGCCCGCCGTGGTCGATCGCTTCGCGCAGCGGCAGGTGATGGCTGTACCACCAGGCCATATCCGTCTGGTCGCCAAAGGTGCAGCACATCACCGCCCCGGTGCCTTTTTGCGGGTCGGCGGCCGGGTCGGCCAGCACCGGTACGCGCTGCCCATACAGCGGTACTTCGGCCTGCGCCCCCACCAGCCGGAGGTAGCGCTCGTCATCCGGGTGCACGAAAACCGCCACGCACGCCGCCAGCAGTTCGGGACGGGTGGTGGCCACCTCCAGGTTGGATCCATCCGCCAGGCGGAACGGCAGGGTCACGAATTCGCTCTCGCGTTCCAGGTCGTTCTGCTCGGCCTGGGCAATGGCCGTGCCGCATTCCGGGCACCAGATCGCCGGCGCCAACTGGCGGTACGCCCTGCCCTGCCGCGCCAGCTCAATAAATGAGCGCTGCGCCGCCCGCCGCGAGCGCTCGTCGATCGTGCGGTACGAGTAGCGCCAGTCCACCGACAGCCCCAGCCGCAGCCACAGCGCCTTGTAATCCCGCTCGGCTTCCTCGCTCACCTGCAAACACGCCTGGATAAACGCCTCACGCCCCACCTGCGCCGCGCGCAGCCCGTGGCGCTTTTCCACCAGGCGCTCGGTCGGCAGACCGTTGTCGTCAAAACCCATCGGGTAGAACACATTGCGCCCGCGCATGCGAAAGTAGCGCGCCATAAAATCGGCCTGGCTGTAGGAGTAAACGTGTCCCAGGTGCAGGTGTCCCGAAACCGTGGGCGGCGGGGTGTCAATCGAATACACCGGGCGCGATCCCCCGCGCTCGAAATGGTAGATGCCCTGCGCCTGCCATTCTTCCGCCAGGCGCGCCTCGCATTCACTGGCTTTGTAAGTCTTCTCCATAGCAGCTCCTTGCGTTTAAAAACAAAAAACCTCTCATCCATTGAGGACGAAAGGTCTGCCTTCCGCGGTACCACCTCACTTCGCTGCGGCACAGCCGCAGCGCGCTCTTCTCCACCCAGACCATCATCCGGGCTGCGCTGTAACGGGCTTACCCGTGCCGTTCTACGTCCTCAGCGAGGATTTCTTCGGCAGTCCAGCCAAACGACTTCGGCCGCGGCGCCCAGCGGAGGTTCACACCTGCCCCTCCTTCTCTGTCAGTGCCCCACCTGGCCTACTACTCCTGGCGATGTAGCTCAATTGTTAGTTAGATTATAAAGAAACCGCAAGAAATAGTCAATCACTCAAAAGGCCGTGGGCAGGGCTTTCTCAAAGTCAACCCCACACCCCAATGCCAGAGAACAAGGAGTCGAAAATGTCAACCGACTTTGAGAAGACCGTAAGGCCGTGGGTCACACACTCCGATTTCAGCCCCTCAAAGGGGTTTGGGGCAGTTGGAATGCGCATGCGCATTCCAACTGCCCCAAGTCACTTCTTGCCCGCCCCATGGTTGGGGCGGGTTGGGTGGGGTTGATCCGCTTTGTTTTACCACCCACCCGCATACTCCACGGAGTACGGCTTCGCCTGGTCCTCATTCCAGGCGTAGAGCACCTCGATCATCTGGCGCATGTGCAGAAAATCGTGCTCCACCCACGAGACCAGCACCTCCCCCGCCCGGAGCGTGCCCCATTCAACCACCACCTCCGCATCCCAATTGACTCCATCCAGCGACCTCAACCAAAAGATCGAGGCTTTGCGCTCCGCCAAAAAGCTGTCCAACGCCTGGCGGCAGGTCTCCACCGGCGCATACTCCTCGTCCAACGCCCCCCAGGCCAGGGGCGGGTCATGCAGCATCTCCTTCAGGTGCTGGCGGAAATCCAGGCGCTCCTCATTGTAGACGTGCTCCATTACCTCCCGAAGGCACCAGCTCTCCGGATCGGGCTTCCACTGCGCTTCCGGCTCGCTAATCGACCCCAGCATGGCGCGCATCGCCTCGGCATTGGCGCTCAACTGGCGAATGATTTCATCCAATGTCATCATGATTCCTCCTTGCGAGAACGATGATCCCGTTCGCCGCCTCAATCCTCATTATATGTTGTTTGTGCCAGATAGTCACCTTGTTGATCCGCCTGTCCGTCGTATTCAATTGGATATTTAAGACCAAATACACTATAATTGTTTATCTCTCCCCTCTTTTTTTCCCCAGAACGTCCGGGGGATAACAAACAAATTTTAATAGTAACCGCTGGCTTCGCCGTCGCTTCTCGGCCCAAGATCGGGGTTATTCACTCCTTTCCGGGGATTTTTCAATTTAAAGGCCGGCGCCCCTCTCACCGCCTGCAAATGGCTGCAAACATCTTGGATACCTGTCGAACCTGGCCATATCCCGCATAGGAGCATCCCATGACCCGCATCCTCGTCGGTCTATTTCGCTGGCTGGTCTCAGCCGCCATTTTACTCGCAGGAACTCACCTGCCCGCGCAGTCTCCTGCCTTCAGCACCGCGGTGTGCGGCACGCTGGTTGTCAACACCACCTGGAATCTAGCCGCCTCGCCGTATGAGGTGTGCACCGCGGGCGTGACCGTCCCGACCGGGGTCACGCTGACGATTGACCCCGGCGTCACCGTGCAGTTCGACGCCCTCGCCGGCAATAAACTTAACCTCCAGGGGGTTTTGGTCGCCAACGGAACCGCGGCCCAGGGCATCACCCTCACCGGCCTGACCGCCAGCCCGGGTTCCTGGGGCGGGATCAATGCTGTCGGCACGTCGCTTGATCCTGCGCTGGTCACACTCAACTACGTCACCCTCGATTACGGCGGGGTCGCCGGTTCGTCCGGCGCTCAGATATACGCCGATCACACCGTCCTATCCATCAACCACAGCCTCATCCAAAACAGCGCCGGCAACGGTGTGCTTGCCACCTTGAATTCCACCCTCGACACGCATGACACCTCTTTTGTCGGCAACGCCCAGGACGCCATCCTGCTCAACCAACCCTCCACCGATTTGTTAATGACCAACCTGTCTGCCAGCGGTAATGGCGCCAACGCGGTACATGTGGCCGGTTCGTCGGTATTTCACGGGCTCAAGCGCTGGAGCGCCCCAGGCATTCCCTATCTGATCGACGGCCCGGTGCGTACCGATCTGGGTGACACCCTTACCCTCGATCCGGGCAGCGAGCTACGCTTCACCTCCACTGGCTGGTTATATATCCGCGGGCGCCTGAGCGCCTTGGGCACCTCCGATGCGCCTATTCTTATGACCGCCCAGACTCAATTGCCGGGCGGCTGGATTGGCATGTTCATTGACGGTGGGCTGCATCAAGCCGTTGCCCAGCTCGATTATGTCACCATCGAATATGGCGGCAGCGCCATCAGCGGCGCGAACATCGAGGTTGCCAACGGTAAGCTGATCGCGGCCCACAGCATCATCCGCGGCAGCGCCAAAGACGGGGTGCGTTTCGACAGCAACTGGGGCGGGGCCGTCCTGGAAAGCCAGATCATTGACAATGGGCAGCACGGCGTGCGCAACCTAACCCCTCAACGCGCGGTGCTGGCGACCAACAATTGGTGGGGTGACGCCGGCGGGCCGCAGTCCGACGTGGCCGCCTGCAGTACGGGTCTCGGCTCCCAGGTATCCTCCGGCGTCATATTTTTACCCGTGCGCGCCGCCCCCGACGCGCCCCCTTCCCTGCCGCTCAGCAGTGCGCCTAACCTCACCGTAACCCCCCGGCGCTGGTTTGCCCCCGCCGATAACGTCTCCCTCATCTACTTCGACATTACGGTGCGGGATGGCAATGGCGCCCCCATCCCCGGGCGCACCGTGATTTTGTCCTCTTCCCTGGGCAACCCCACCAGCGGCGGCATCACCGATGCCAACGGCCATACCCTGGCATACCTCAAATCCTCCAATGTGGGCGACGCAGTCGTCACCGCCTCCATCAATGTGACCGGCTGTGAAGGCGCCTTATCGCCGGAGGCGACGGTGACCTTCACCACGCCCATCGCCGGCACCGATTTATTGCCCAATGCACCCTCCTCCTACTTCGATGGCGATATACAAGTCAACCCCATGCCGGTCGTATTGGGGGTCGACACCACAATCAGCGCAAAACTCACCAACCCTCTGTCCACCCCCATCACCGTGAATGTCGCCTTCCAATACGCGGATGCAGGCATCGGCCTGGTTTTCGGGCCGATCGACGAAATCTTTGGGCAGGTCATCCCGGCCAACAGCAGTGTGAACGTCTCAGCCACGTTCACCCCTCCAGTCACCGGGCATTTCTGCGTCCAGGTCACTTACACTATTACCGCCGTGGGTCTCGTCCCCGTGCGCGGCCCGTTGGCCGGCAGCAGCGGCACCCGGCAGAAAAACCTGCTCTCCCAACCGGGATCTATGGGCTCGCCCTCTTCTAAAGAGACCCTGGCGCGCGCCGACAAGGCGTTCAAGGGCGTCAGCAAACTCCCCTCCGGGCCCACCCAGATCCAGAAGGCCATCGTGGGCAGCTGGTGGACCTGGATGAAAAGCGCCGTCAGTGACGCCACCAAGGCTTTAGGCCTGGATCCACCTCGCCAGGATTACAACCAGGTGACCCTGCCCGAACGCCATCCCATTCCGCATGTCGTCTCGGGTGCCAATGTATCCCCCGCCCGCGCCGCCGCGATGAATGCCGTCACGGATGCCCTTACGGATGTCGAGGCCTTTGGCACCGCGGCCGCCACCGCCATGGACCGCTATGGCGGGGCCAGCGAAGCCAACAACCTGCAATGGGCCTCCGAGCAAGCCAACGAACTGCTTTATTATCAGGAACAGTTGGGCCTTTCTCTGATGACGTATGCCGATCTGGTAGACGCCTTCGTCCTCGTGCTGCAAAATGAGGCCGAAACCCAGATCAATGTATCTCTCAGCGATATCAGCAGCTACCAACTTCGCCTGGCCAACACGGGCTTTACTGCCCAGGAAGTGGCCGATGCCAGGTTGGCCGGTTTGAGTGATGCGCAGATCGAAGCCTTACGACTGGAGATTATCGCCACAAAACCGGATGATCTTGCCGGTAATTTGCTCGAGAAATACACCGGTGAAGCCGTGGTCAGCCGTGCGTTGGCCAATTCTCTTCTCCATCCCACCACTTTCCAGCCCAGCGTCCACGTCAGCGGCAGCGCCGGCCTGCTTCCGGATCCGCCTGCCAACACCATGGCTCAGCTCTACAATTCGGTCACCACCTTTCAGCTCGCCAATCCCCTCCTGGTAAGCGCATTGATCAATCTGAAAGAGCGCCGCATTGGGCTGCCGGCCGATTGGACCGTGGATATTTCGCCGGCGCAGATCACCCTGGCCCCCGGGGAACAAACCACGGTGACTGTCACCGTAATCGCCGCTTCCCCGCTGCCGCAAGGCAGCCAACCGCGCGTCGCAGTCGAAGGCTTTTCCGCCGCGCAGCTCCTGGGTGGGATGGTCATCGACGTGGTTGTCCCCACTTACGCGCCTTTCGACGGCAACCTGCATATCTTCCTGCCGCTCTTGAAGAAGTAAGCTGTCGTTGAAACAAACAGGAACGGCTCAGGCGAGAACCTGAGCCGTTCCTGTTCATAAACTATCAGCGCGGCAGCGCCGCGGTGGAGCTTACTTGCTCATCTGGTCGATCAGCTTCTGCAGCTCCTCGTTGGCTTTGCGCAGCGCCGCGACGATCTGCGGGCGCGCCTCTTCTACCGTTTGCTCGCCCGCCACGCGCAGCAACTCGGCCGCTCGCTTGGCTTCCACCTTGAGCTTCTCGGCTTCGGGGGTGCGAGCCGAATCTTCCACCGCCTTGCCCACCTCGCGCATCATCGACTCAAACCCGGCTTTCACCTGCTGGCCTTCGCTGCTCGATTCCACGTTGTTCCATGCCGCGCGGAAAGCCTGAGCCAGCGAAGCGCCCAGGGTTTCAAACTGCCGGCCAACTTCCTGCCAGCTTTCTTCCGACTTCGAACGGCCAGCATCACTCGCCGCCTTTTCCTGATTCATATTCGCATCGTCGCTCATCGTCCATTCCTCTCAAAAGGCTCGTTTGTATTGGTTGACTACCTATATATACGCCCACCCCGCTATGAAAGTTGCACCCGGCATCCGACGGTCTGGCCTTGGTTCTGTTTTTTCAGGGCGCCGGTTAAGGCCAAAGTGGCCGCCCAACTGCCGCACCCGCCTAATCCCCAATCAGCTCAACCCATCCAGCCAACCAGGGCGCCGGTTAAGGCCATCAGCGCGGTGCACACCCCTGCGGCCAGCGCCAGCAGGGTGTAATACACCTTGCGCCAGCCCGACCAGTACTTACCGCCCAGGCCCATCGCCGCCAGGAACAGCATTCCCAGGGTCAGCACCGCAAAAATCGGCGGCAGCACAAACACCCAGCGATATTTGGCCGCGATGCCCACCAGGATGAGCATATCGTTGGCCTGTATCATGCCCACCGTGGCGATCCCCAGCCCAATGCAGTAGGTCAGCGCCACCAACCCGCTCAGCAGCGCCACCCAGGGCGCCAGATGCCCCAGCGGCGGGGTCGGCCGGCCCTCCCGGCTGCGGATCAACCGCACCAGCCAGGCCAGCGGGTAGATGATCCAGGCGCTCAGCAGCGCCAGCACCATCAGCAGCATCGCCACCAGTTCAACCACCGCCGGGATATCCAGGTTGAGCGCCTTGATCATCACCGGGAAATTGATCACTTCCTTCGAGGTCACAAAGGCCAGTTTTTGCTGCGCAATACAGGCCGCGTCCGGCGCCCGGCTGGGGTCGCCCACGAAATCCGCCATCATCTGGTCGGCGCACTCGTTGCCGATCGCCCCGTGGGCGGTATTGGGGAAGGTATACACAAAGCTGTTGGAGAGCGTCTCAGCCACCAGTTTGCCGTAGCGTTCCGGGGTCACCGGGTCGAAGCGCCCGTTCAGCAGTAGGGTCGGGATGCCGCTCACCACCGGCTGGTCGGCCTGCGCGCCAATCTGGGCCACATTCCAATCCGCGCACACCTGCGAAAACGCCTCGCTGTCGGCTTTCTCGTTCTGCAGCATCCGCGGCCGGATCCCGCTGTAATCGACTTTGCTCGGGTCGTAAGTGCCGTCTTCCGCGCAGATCACCGAATAATACATGCCTTCCATCACCGTCTGGTCAAAGGTCACCAGCGAAAGCACCCGTTCCACCAGGGTATATTCGTTGGCCTTGACGTCATAGATCATCTTGGGCAGCAGCGGCAGCAGCTCGCTGGAGTAGATCGACTGCACCAGCGTCTGGATCAGCGCGTCGCCGTTGATCACCGCCGGGTACGATTTCCCCGTTTTCGGGTCGCTCAGATGGATGTGGGCCGGGTTCTTGTCCAGGCGGTCCACCTGGTCGAAGAAAGTCTTCTCCAGCTCCGGGTAGCTTTGGTTGCAGTCCACGTCCGCCGCACAGGCGTTGAACAGCTGGGTAAAAGCCCCGTCGATCGTGCGGGTGGCCTCAAAATTGAAATCGATCTGCGGCGGCACCACCCCATCCAGAATCACGCTGCGCAATGAATCGGGAAACTCGCGCATCACGTGCAGCCCCAAGAGCGTGCCGTAGGACACCCCGTAAAAATTGATCTTGTCGAACCCAAGCGCCTGGCGCAGGCTGTCCACGTCTCGCGCGTTCTCCAGGCTGTTAAACGCGGATAAGTCGATGCCCTCGCTCACCAGCCGCGCGTGGCAGGCATCTGCCGCCAGTCGGTAGACCCGGTTGTTCTCCTCGTCGCTCAATACCTTATCGAGGTCTTTCAGCGTCTCGTCAAAGAACTCCGGGCAGGCCAGTTTGGGCTCGGAATACAGCGTCCCGCGCTGGTCGAACATCACCAGGTTGAAGCGTTTGCGCAGCGGATGGTCTTTGAGCAGCCCCGGGAACAGATCCAGGGTAGACCCACCCGGGCCGCCCTGAGCAAAAAACACCGGCTCCGCTTCGGGGTTGGGCGAGGTGCTCTTCATTATCGCCACTTCCAGGCGGATGCTCGGCCCCTGGGGGTCCTCGTAACGCTCCGGCACCGTCAGGTAGCCGCAGGCGATATCCACTCCTTCGGTTAGTTCGGACGGCACCTCGAAGGTACACGCCGAGCGGGTAAATTGCGGTTCGGGCGCCTGGGCATAGACCGCGGCGCTCGCCAGAACCGGCGACAAAGCCAGATACAGGGCGGCTGCCAGCCCGCCGAGAAGCATGCGCTTGAATGCTTTCATCGTTCCTCCTGCTTGATGACAATTATAACCTCGCGGGGTGACAGTCCGCACTATCGGATTTATTACCTCTGCCTTACAATGGCTCCAGCAGTTAATTGCAAACGATTTGCAACAGTCTTATTGCAAATCGTTTGCACGAAAGACAGGACGCATGACAACCCTCTCACTGGTCGAACAGGTCACCCAGAAAATCCGCGCCGATGGCGGGCGTATGACCGCCCAGCGCCAGCTGATCCTCGAAGCCGTCGAAAGGCATCCCAACCACCCCTCGGCCGAAGAAATCTACGCGCAGGTGCGCCTGGCCGACAGCGAGATCAACCTCTCCACCGTCTACCGCACCCTGCGCTGGCTCGAAGAAAATGGGTTTATCGCCTCGCGCTGGTTTGAGTACGACGGCCGCCGCGAGCGTTTCGATACCGCCCCCTCCGCCGAGGCCCGCGCCGAACACTTTCACTTCCGCTGCCGCTCCTGCAACCAGATCATCGAATTCGACCAGCCCCTGCTCCAAGCCGTGCGCCTGGCCTTCCAGCAATCCAGCGGCGCCCGGGTAGAAACCATCAACCTCACCTTTTACGGCCTCTGCGCTGACTGCCAGGCGGAGACCGGTGCGTAAATTATCTTTGAAGAAAAAGAGACCTGCAGCTTAATGACCCAATCCTGTGCCCCAACCTCTTCATTACCCCTCATCGGAGGGCGCATTGCCCTGGTCGGCAACCCCAACGTTGGCAAGTCGGTCCTCTTTCACCATCTCACCGGGCAGTATGTCGTCGTGGCCAACTACCCCGGCACCACGGTGGAGATCACCCAGGGGGCAGCTCGCAAAATCCCCGACGCGGTGGTCATCGACACGCCCGGCATCGTCGCCTTCCCACCCCGCAGCGAGGACGAAGCCGTCACCGCCCGCGTCCTGCTCAGCGACCAGCTCCAGGCCGTCCTGCAGGTGGGCGACGCCAAGAACCTGCGCCGCACCCTGCACCTCACCGTGCAGCTCGCCGAAATGCGCGTGCCCCAGGCCCTGGCCCTCAACATGATGGACGAGGCCGGTTCGCTCGGTCTCACCCCCGACTGCACCCGCCTGGCCGATACCCTCGGCATCCCCGTCGCCGGCACGGTGGCCACCCGCGGGCAGGGCATGGACAGCCTGCTCTCGGCCGTGCGCCACGCCGCCGCCTCCACCCTCAAGCTGGAATATCCTTCCCATGCTCGAAGAATTCCTGGCGACCGCCGCCCCGCTCCTGCCCGAGTCGCGCATCGCACCTCGCGCCCTCGGCCTGCTCTGGCTCTCCGGCGACCAGGTGGTCTCCGCCTGGCTGGCTGAGCACCTCGCCCCGCCCGCCCTGGCCCGTCTCGAAAGCCTGCGCCAGGGCGTTGCCGCGGCCCTCACCGAACCGGCCTATGCCGTTATCCAGCGCGTGCGCGAAGACTACGTCAACCGCCTGACCCTCAGCGCGGTAGACCAGGCCGCCATCGCCCGCCCTAATCTGCGCATGCGCCTCAGCCATCTCACCACCCACCCCATCTGGGGTCTGCCTGTCCTGGCGCTGATCCTCTATGCCCTCTACTGGTTTGTGGGCGTCCTCGGCGCCGGCACCCTGGTGGGCCTGCTCGAAAACGATCTCTTCGATGGTCTGATCAATCCCTGGATCACCCAATTTATCCAGCATCTCATCCCCATCCGCTTCTTCTCCGATCTACTGGTCGGCGAATACGGTTTGTGGACCATGGGCGCCACCTACGCTTTCGCCCTGCTCCTGCCCGTGGTGGTCACTTTCTTCCTCGCCTTTGGCATGCTCGAAGACTCCGGCTACCTGCCGCGCATGGCGGTGCTCTCCAACCGCATCTTCTCCTGGATGGGGCTCAACGGCCAGGCCGTGCTGCCCATGGTTCTCGGCCTGGGCTGCGTCACCATGGCCACCATGACCACCCGCATCCTCAACACCCGCCGCGAGCGGCTGCTGGTCACCATCCTGCTGGCCCTGGCCGTGCCCTGCTCCGCCCAGCTCGGCGTGGTGATGGGCATGCTGGCCGGCATCTCCTTCTCCGCCGCGCTGATCTGGGGCGGGGTCATCCTGGCTGTGCTGCTGCTGGTCGGCTGGCTGGCCGCCCGCCTGATGCCCGGCCAGCGCGCCCCGCTGGTGGTCGAGCTGCCCCCCCTGCGCCTGCCGGTCATCGGCAACGTGCTGGTTAAAACCGCCGCCCGCCTGGAATGGTATATCAAAGAGGCCGTGCCGCTCTTCATGGCCGGCACCCTGCTGCTCTTCTTCCTCGATAAACTCCACATCCTCCCCTGGCTCATCCGCTCCACCGAACCGGTCGTCACCGGTTGGCTCGGCCTGCCTCCCGAGGCGGCCTCCTCCTTCCTCCTCGGCCTCATCCGCCGGGATTTCGCCGCCACCGGGCTCTTTCATATGCAGGCCCACGGGCTGCTCAGCCCCCTGCAGGTGCTGGTCTCGATCGTCACCATCACCCTCTTTATCCCCTGCATCGCCAGCATCATGATGATCGTCAAGGAGCGCGGCGCGCGCACCGCCATGGGCATGGTCTTATTCGTCTTCCCCTTCGCTCTGCTGGTCGGCGGGCTGCTCTTCCGCGTCCTGCGCCTGCTGGGATGGTCATAGGATGGTCCCCATGATCCAACCCGCCGCCGCCCCCACCGCAGCCGTCACCTGCACGCTGTGCGGCTTCACCTTTAACCCCGCCGACCACCCCGCCTGTTCCAACTGCCCGCTGCACAGCGGCTGCCCCACGGTCTGCTGCCCCAACTGCGGCGCGACCAATATCAACCCCCAGGAATCTGCCCTGGCCCGCCTGGTCTCCCGCCTGTTCAAAAAGAAGGACGATGAACACTCCCTGGTTTAAGCATTTCTCCCGCGTCCGCCCCACCGCCGATCAACCTGCCGCCACCCTGGCCAGTTTTCCCGGTGGCAGCCAGGTGCGCGTCACCGGTTTTGGCCAGCTCAGCGCCCAATACCTGCAGCACCTCCAGGCCTACGGTGTGCTCCCCGGCCGCACCCTCAAAATCCTCGCCCAGCAGCCGCTCACCATCATCCTGGCCGAACAAACCGAACTGGCCCTGGAAAATTCGGTCGCTTTCCAGGTCTTTGTGGAACTTCTTGACATTCCAGTATAATAAGGGTCGAATAAATCCACACCAGGCGTTCACCGGCCTGGAAACACTCAACCTTGGAGGCCCCATGCGGCGCTGGTTCATCGTACTGGCATTATTATTCAGCCTGTTTCTGCCCCGGTCCGTCCAGGCCCAAACCGATATCACCATCCAGACCCTCGACGTCGAAATCTGGCCGGAATACGACCAGCCTTCCGTCCTGGTCATCTACCGCATCACCCTGGCCCCTGAAGTCAAACTGCCCGCCGAGATGATCCTGCGTGTGCCCAAGGCCGCCGGCGCGCCAAACGCCGTCGCCGAACAAACCGCCACCGGGCTGTTCAACATCAACACCGTCCAGGCTGGGGAGGAGGGCGATTCGCTGCTTTTTCGCTTTACCACCACCCTGCCCCAACTGCAGATGGAATATTACGACCCCAGCCTGCAAAAAAACGGCGCCGCCCACAGCTTCAGCTACCATTGGACCGGCGATTATCCTGTGCAGAACCTGACCGTCAAGGTCCAGCAGCCGCGCACCGCCACCAATATGCGCATCCTGCCCAACACCGGCAGCAGCGGCCCCGCCGATGACGGCCTGACCTATTTCAACATCCCCATCGGCAGCGTTGCCGGCGGCGACACCTTTAAACTCGATCTGACCTACGATAAGAGCGACGACCTGCTCACCCAGCCGCAGACCTTCGAAGCCGTCACCCCGGTCGCCCCGGTCAACCAGGCTTCCATGGGCCGCGTGACCCTCAACGAGGTCATCCCCTGGCTGTTGGGCGGCCTGGGCGTGCTGCTCATCGCCGTGGGTGTCTTCTGGTATGTGCGCACCGGCCGCCAACCCACCCCCGCCTCTTCCAACCGACGCAAGCGGCGTACCGCCGCGGTCGTCGAACCGGCCGAAACTGGCAGCGCGATCTTCTGCCACCAGTGCGGCAAACGCGCCTCTTCCAGCGATGTGTTCTGCCGCGCCTGCGGCACCAAGCTGCGCAAGCCGTAGCCAGATCGCCGGCATCGTTCGCATCAAGACCGCGGCCGGTTAGCCCCGCTGCCGGCGGCCGGGAGGGTTCTCATGTATACCTGCTACCGCACTCGTTCGGCCATCCACGTGGATGGCAGCCTGGATGAACCCGCCTGGTCGCGCGCGCCCCGTTCGCCCCGCTTTATCGATGTGATTGGCGGCACGCCGGGTCTCTATGACACCCGCTCGGCTTTATTGTGGGACGATCAGCATCTCTACATCGCCTTCTGGTGCGAGGAACCCTACCCCGAAGCCCACATCACCCAGCGCGACGGTTTGCTCTGGTTCGAAAACGATGTCGAGGTCTTCATCGACGGCGGCGATAGCTATTATGAGTTCCAAATCAACGCTCTCAACACCATTTACGAAGTGCTGTATATCTGGAAAGACGCCTACCGGCCCGGCGGACATTTCGACGTGCCCGAATTCGACATTTTCGCTCAAAATGCCCAGACCTTTGGCGGCAACCACGACCGCACCGGCGAATACTTCTGGAAAGGCTCCCACCCGCGCGGGCTGCGCTGGGTCTTCCGCGATTGGGATTTCCCCGGGCTAAAAACCGCGGTGAGCATCCAGGGGCGCCTCAACGACAGCGCCAGCGTCAGCCAGGGCTGGACCCTCGAACTGGCCTTTCCCTGGAGCGGCATGGGCTGGCTGGCCAACGGCCGCGCCCTCCCGCCCGCCGCCGGGGATATCTGGCGTCTTTTTCTGGGCCGCTACGAAAAGATGCTGTTAAACGGCCAGGAGACCCACGTGGGCTGGGCCTGGGACAAAATCGGCACGGATGACAACCACTACCCTGAGCGCTTTACCCCCATCACCTTTTCAACTGAATTTGTGGAGGACCTGGGCTAAACCGGCATCCGTGCATCGTTCGTTTACGGAGGTTCTGTGATGAAAATTGCTTTGAGTATTATTGGGGTATTATTCGCCCTGGTAGGCCTGGTCTGGATTCTGCAGGGCATCAACATCCTCCCCGGCAGTTTTATGACCGGGCAGATCCAATGGGCCATCTACGGCGCCATCGCCCTGGTGGTGGGCATTGCCCTCATCGTCTTCGCCCAGCGCCGGCGCAGCTAAGCGCTCAGCGGCCGGCCGCACAACCTGGCTGGTTAACCAGGCTGGTCTGGGAGAAGGCCAGTATCCCCAGCCCGGCTCACTGGCCGGCTGATTCTCATGCTAGGATCGCCTGAGCAGCCAGGCGATGCGTGGGTAAGAAACCGCATAATGCAGCAGGGTCACCCCGCCAAACACCCACCCAGCGGTCACCCATCCCGAGGCGATATAGGCCCACGTCGCCGATCCAAAGTAGACTACCTCCAGCCCCAGCCGCACCCAGCCGGGCACCGCCACCACTGCTTTCCCCGGATCGTTGGGCACGCGGAACACCCCCCAGGCCGCCGCCGCGCCCAACGGCAGGAGGATCATCCACACCCAGCGGATCAGTCCGCTGTGGACCGCCCATCCCCAATGCGCCAGGGCAAACAGCCCCAGCAGTTCGAGCAAAAAACGCAGCGCCAGGTTGATCGGGTGTTTATCCATGCCCTGATTATAAATCGATCTGTACTTTTCTATCTCTCTGGCGGATTTCTCCCAGCCGGCATCCTCAGGGCGATTGCCTTATAAATATTTGCGGGTGAAGGCACAGTGTCTGCGCCTAACCCGCGGGAAGAAAATATTTTTGGGTGAATTTGCGCGCTTTCGCGCGCAAATTCACCCATACTTTTCTGTTGTCCCACCCTCGAGGGCAGCGGGGATCAAGGGGTGGGTGACATTGTTGGAAAAGAACACATGATTTTATGCAATCGCCCGGCCGGCATCCTGCTCCGTATGCGCGAACAAAAAACAGCCCCACCTTATCCGGGTGGGGCTGTTGAGGTCCGATCGGTTACTTCTCCGGCGCGCCTTCAGCGATCCACTCAAGCACCTGCTGCAGCTCGGGGGCGGTGAATTTCACCGGGTGGGCGCCCTGCATCTTGGTGATCAGCATGCTGGCGGCGGGGTCGCCCGCTACCACCACCGGGCCGTCCTGCCCGCCTTTCATCAGGTCCGCGTAGGTTTTCAAGCTCAACCCGCCCGATGCCCCGTGGCAGCCGGTGCACTTGGAGAACAATTGGCCAATCTGGCTGTCCCAGGTGGCCGCACCGCTCGCTGCTCCACCGGTGGCGGTGGGCGCGAACGTGGCGGTCGGCAGCGCCGTGGGCAGCGGGGTGGGCGTTTGCCGCTCAATCACCGCCACTCGCTCGCCTTCCGGCAGGGTGGTGATCGAGGTCTGCTCGAAGGTCACGAACTGGAAGATCAGCGCCGCCGCGGCCACGGTGAACACCCCGGCCACCGGCAGGTAAATGCTCTGGCGTTTTTTCTTTTCGCTGGGGCTCGGCGCCTGGTAGGCGGGTCCCTTTTCGATCTCTTCCAGCTCCTGGCCGTGTTCCTCTTCCATCTCCTCTTTGCCCATCGTTCCGCGGAACATCGACAGGTTCAGCTTCTTGATGTGCACATTGTAGAAGTGCCACAGGATGATCGCCAGCACCGCCAGCACGCCTTCCGCGCCGTGGGCGGCCTTGGCTGCCGGGATAACCACCCCCGGTAGAATACGCACGGTCGAGATCGGGTTCCACATCATGATGCCGGTCAGCGCCATCAAGATCAGGCCCCACAGCATCGCCCAATACTCCATCTTTTCCATGAAGTTATAGCGCGGCATTTTGGGATTTTGCTTGCCCAGCCCCAGGTTGTGCAGGAACCACTGCAGCGCGTCCTGGGCATCTTTGAACCCGGGCAGCATACTCGCCTGCCGCCGCAGCACAATGATTTTATAACCGACCACCACCATGTGGTAGACCGCTTCCAGCACGAAAATCACCGCCGCGATGCGGTGGATCACCCGGATAGCCTCGATCCCGCCCAACCCGTTGATAATCGCCTGGGAGATCGGCGAGAGCGAATATTTTTGCGGCAGCCCGGTCAGGCCCAGCGTGGTGAAGGAAATAATCAACACCAGGTGTTCGATTCGTTGTGCGACCTGGAACCGCACGAAATTTTTCACGGTTTCGCTCATGGCGCTAATTCTCCTTCTTCCCTGCGGCATCCGCCTTAGCGCGCGGTTTGAACGCGTTTACGATCTTGCGGAAAATGTCGCTGACCACGAACAAGGCCATGCCCCCCAGCACCACCGGGATAAAGAACTTGTAGAACAGGTTCACATAGTAAACCAGCGGGTATTTCTCAGGGCTGGGGGTGTAATGGCTCAACCAGCTGTCAGGGAAGTTGGCGGTCGCATCCGGGTGGCACTTCTGGCAGGCCGCCAGCATGTTCTGCTTGATTTCCAGCCCGGCTTGCGGGTCTTTGACACTGCGGATGCTGTGCACCCCGTGGCAGTCGTAGCACACCGCTTTGTTGGTCGGCTGGTCCGGCGAAAGCTTCTCAAACAGGGTCACCGTCGTCCCGTGGAAGTCGGCCACATAGCTGTTGTAAACGTCCGTCGACAGCCCATATTTGTCCATGATCTTCGGGTCGCTGTGGCAGTTGCCGCACAGCTCAGGTGAAGCCAGGCGGAATTTCGTCGTGGTCGGGTCTTCAATCGCGTGCAGGCCGTGGCAGGTGATGCACACCGGCACGTCCGTGTTGCCTTGCGCCGCTGCTACCCCATGCACCGTCTTGGCATATTCTTCGTAAATCCCGTTGTGGCATTTGGCGCACACCAGCGGCGATTTGCCCAATTCTTCCGGGATCAGGTTGCCCTGGGCGTCTTTGACCTGCACCTGGGTGTGCGGGTTGTGGCAGTCGGTGCAAATCGGCGCATTCGGGTTGCCGCTTTCAAAGGCCACTTTATGCACACTGTCCAGCTCGTATTTATCGCTGTGGCAAATTTTGCAGGTATTCTGGTAAAGCAAAGAATAATCCCGCAGGGTTTTGGCGTTCTTCGCGGGGTGAGGATACCCAAAAATATCCGTGTGGCACACTGCGCAGGCAATCCCCTCGTTGGCATGCACCGAATGGCCGTACTGCGCCGGATCGACCGAGATATACAGCTGCTCGCCCGATTCCAATGTCATCACCTGACCCGGCGTCTGGTGGCAGCCCAGGCAGACCGCGTTGCCCGGCTTGTCATCCTGCGGCAGGCCGGCGGCTTGCACGGCGCCGGTCCGGCTGATCAGCAGCCCCGCCCACGCCAGTACCATTGCCAGCCCAACCAGCAGCGCCGTGTGCGTCGCATTTCGTTGGCACATCTGCTTCATAGAAAAGTCTCCAAATAGAGATAGGTTTTAAATTTATTTTCGTGTTGTACCCGATAAATAAATACATGCAACCATAAACATCCAATTTACAACTGATTAATTATATATGAGAATTCGGATGAATATGTTGAAATTAGTACAATCGGCGCGCAGGTTTGTGCAATTTATCATTATATGCCTGCCAGGCTCACAACAGCGGGTCCGGCTGCCAGGGCGAGAATTCACCCTCGCGCGGGAAGAACGCCTCGCTGCAGGTGGGCTGCCCGGACGCCGACGCGATGACCAGCTCCAGCAGCGACTCTTCGGCCTCGGCCCAATCCGTCCCGCTCAGTACCTGCCCGGCGTCAAAATCCATATCCTCCGGCATGCGCGCATACAGCCGGCTGTTGCTGGCAATTTTGATACACGGCGCCAGGTTGCTGCCAAAAACCGTACCCCGCCCGGTGGTGAACAGGATCAGGTTGCAGCCGCCGGCTAGCTGGCCGCTGACCGAGACCGGGTCGTTGCCCGGTGTATCCATAAACAGCAGTCCGCGCGACTGCGCCCGCTCGCCGTATTCCAGCACGCCCATCAATGGGCTGGCCCCGCCCTTAGCCGCCGCCCCCAACGATTTTTCGAAGATGGTGGTCAGACCCCCGGCCTTATTGCCTGGGGTCGGGTTGTTATCGATGCTGAAGTGGTTCTGACGGGCATGCTCCACCCACCACTGGAAACGCTCCACCAGCTTTTCGCCCACCGCCCGCTCTGCCACTCGCTCCAGCAGCAGTGATTCCGCGCCAAAAATCTCGGGCGTCTCGCCCAGCACCACCGTGCCGCCCTCCGCCACCAGGCGGTCTGCCACCCGGCCTACCAGCGGGTTGGCCGTCACCCCCGACCAGCCGTCGCTGCCGCCGCACTGCAGCGCGGCCGTCAGCAGGGCCAGCGGCAGGGGCTCCCTGCGAGCCGCATTCACCCGCGGCAGGGCGCGCTCCACCGCCGCGATCCCCGCCCGCACCGTCTGCTGGAAGCCCCCCTGTTCCTGGATGGTCAGCCCCGGTCCCGACAGCCGTTCGATCTCCTCCGGGGCAAAAGACGGGGTGCACCCGTCCAGCTGGTTGACCTCGCAGCCCAGCCCCACAAACACCGCCGCGCCCACGTTGGGGTTGTGGGCCAGGTTTTCCAGCGAACGCCGCAGGTAGCGCAGCGAGAGCGATTCGGGCGCCACACTGCAGCCCGCCGCGTGGGTCACTGCCACCACCCCGTCCACGTTAGGGAACTCGGCCAGCCGCGCCGGGTCGAAGTGTGCCGCGATGCGGCTGGCCACTGCCGCCGCGCAGTTAACCGTGGTAATCACCGCCACGTAGTTGCGCGTGCCGGCCTGCCCGTCGGCTCGCTTGAAGCCCATAAAGGTGCGCCCGCTTGGCCGCGGCACGGCGGCATCTACCACCCGCATGCCATATTCGCGCTCGATCTGCCCCACTTCCAGGTTGTGGCTGTGCACCCAATCCCCCGCCTGGATCGGCGCGCTGGCCTGGCCGATGCGCTGCCCATAGCGCACCACCGCCTCGCCCACCGCCAGCGCGCGCAGCGCCAGCTTGTGCCCCGCCGGGACGGCCTCGCGGGTGGTCAGCACCCCGCCGTCCGCCATCTGCAGGCGCATCCCCGCCGGGATGTCTTCTTTGGCCACCGCCACCCCGTCCGCCGGGTGCAGTTGGATCGCATATTGTTCCAATCGCTCGCTCGCTTCACCGCCCATGACAGTCTCCTTCTACCGCTAAGTAGTTTTCTCGCTTTGAGAATAAGCTAAACAATTCCGCGTCGGTCGGGTTGAGCCCCTGATACCGAACCACATTCCAAAGGTACCTGAGCGAAACCCAACATCTGCATGGTTGGTCGGCTTTCGGGGCAACCAGGTACCGATGAAACCTGATCAAAAGCGCCCCGCAACCCAACCTGCCAGGCCGCTTCGCTTTCAGCATATCATATCAACAAATGGGTCGGTCTACCGACCCTTCTTCTTCCCTCTGTCCTATTTTTCCCTTCGCGGAAATCGTTGCCCTTCCCTGGCAAAAAAAGATGACCTATCTGCAAATGAGCGATCCGTGTAGGGGCGGGTCTGGTACCCAGGCGAAACGGCGCCCTGGCAGGCTCGCGGAACATCCCCACGGCCCTCCCCTCAGGCCCGCGACCCGCCCGGCCCAGGCTGCCGGCCGTCAACCGGCAGTTTACCAGCCCTGTGCCCGAACATCCAAATTTTCACCGTAGTGCGCTTTGGACAGAACGCTTTTCATCTGTTTCCGCATAACTCCTCTGTTTGCGCTCAGGTCAACAGCAGGGTCAAAATCTGCTTTCCGCGCAGGCTCACTCTCACTGCCCCCTCCACCAGCGCCAGCGCTTCGCCCTCGGCCTGGTGCTCGAAGTTCACCGCCTGCGCCCGGCCGGGTTTGGCCAACCCCTGCGGCCAATCCGCCAGGCTCAGTGTCGCCTGGATCTCGCCGTTTTCCGGGTTGAACAGGCGCACTTCCAGTCCCTGCGCGCTGCGCCGCGCGCTGCTCAGCACCGCCGGCCCCTCCACCCGCAGCAGCCCCGCCTGGGCAGGCATCTCGCCCGCCTGGCGGTAGAAACCCACCTGCCCGGCCTGCTGGTACACTGCCCGCACCCCGCCTGCCAGCAGCAGCCCCAGGTTGAGCAGCTTCGACCGCTCGGGTTCGCCCGCCAGCGGCGTCAGCCAATAGCGGAAGCGCAGCTCGCCCTGCACCTGCCCGCCCGGCTCGCCGGTGGTGCCCACCGTCTGGCGCGTCGCGCGGAAGAGAGTCAGCGCCAGCGTACGCGCGTCGTTATCGATTACCGCGCTCTCCATCAACCCGCTGCTCATCACCGCCAGCCCGCGCGCCGCGTCAAAGACCGCCGTGAAGGTCTGCTGTGGTTTGGGCTCGATCTCCGGCTCGCGGTACAGATGATTATCCGCGCGCAGCGCCACCGGCCGTTCCACCACGTCAAAGGGCGAATCCGCCAGGTAGGTGGCAGCCTGCGCCCCGCTGGGGAAGAGCACCCGCAGGCGGTGATCCAGCACGTGGTTGTGCACCGTGGTTTCCACCTCCAACCGCGGGCTGCCGGCGCGCAGGGTCACCACGCTGTCCAGCACCAACTCGGCCATCTGCTCGCTGCGCTTCATCGCCGCGAAATCATATTCCGCCGGCACCTCCATCACCGTGCGCACCCGGAAGGCCGCCTTATACGGCCCGCTGCTCAGCCGCGCGATGCTCACCCGGCTGCCCGCAGAGAAGAAAAATGCGTCCTCCAGCGCCGGCCCATGGTTCCAGCCATCGCCGATATCCGCGCGGTCTTCAAAGCTCAGCAGCCCGGCGTAGACCTGCCCGCTGCGCCGGTCGCTCAGGGTCAGCGTGCCGTCTGCCTCGACGCTCACGCTGAGGAACTCGTTGGCCATGCTGCGCTCGCCGCTCACCAGCCCCGTGCCTTGCGGATGGCGTGTCGGCCGGCCGGGTTCGCCCGCCCGCAGGGTCAGAGTGGTGTAGCCCAGCGCCGGGATGCGCAGCGGCAGGCTCACCCGCACCACATCCACCAGGTAGCTGTTGGCAAAAGTTTTACCGTAGTAACGCGAGCGCGGCTGGCTGCGCTGCTGGGCGAGGCGCTGGTAAGCCAGTTCACTGCCCTGCGCGTCGTAGATGCGCACCGCGATCTTGCTCTCCTGGTTCGACATCTCGTTGAAATTCGGCCAGCCCTGCGGCACTTCCAGGTCCAGGTCCACCACCTCGTCCAGTTCCTGCGCCAGCGGGTTGAACACTCCCACCCGCACCTCGTTCTCGCCCACCTCGCCCACCACTGAGGCGGTCAGCTTGCGCGCCGTCTCAAGGGTGATCCGCTCGGCGATCTGCTCGCTCTGGTGGAAACGATACATCATATCCTCGTGCACCTGGTCGATCGAACATCCGCAGATCGAATCGTGCGGGTGGTTCTGGATTAGCCAGCGCCAGGCCGTATCCAGGTAGCCCTGCGGGTATTCCGTGCCCAGCGCGGCGTGGGCAAAGGCATTCAGCGGCTCGGCCCACTGGCATAGCAGCGTCTGGCAGGCAGCGTTGGCCAGCTTAAGGTTCACCCGGCTCGACCCCACCCCCGGGATCAGCCACTGCGTCTCCTGGCTGTCCGGGGCCAGCCCCGGCTCGCGCAGTTCGCCTTCCAGCCGCGTGCTGATCGCTCCGCGCTGGGCCGCCATCTCAGCCATGTAGGCGTCCAGGGTGCTGTGCGCCACCCGGAACTCGCCGTCCTGGCCAAAGCGTTCCGCCAGCACGGCGTAATCGGCCGGGTCCCAGGCCAGGTGATCCCCGCCGTCGAAGGCCAGCAGCGGTCCCGTCTCGGTTTTGGCATGCTCATTTTCCAAAAAGGCCGCCTGCCGCGCGCGGATTTCCTCCACCGTGTAGGGCGGCCGGGTGCCCTCCACCTGGCGCACGGTGATCGCATAGGTGCAGTAGCCGATCTCACCAAAGCGGTAGCTGGGCATCTCGGTGCCGTCTGCCCCGCGCCAGATCACGATGCGGCTGCTGCTCAGGTTGTTGCCCCGCCAGATAAAGGCCATCGGCATGCCAAACCCCGCGAAAATTTGCGGCATCTGGCTGTTGTGCCCGAACATATCGCACAAAAAACCCGCGTTGGAGGGCTCTGCGCCCAGCTCACGCGCCACCTTGCGCCCCAGCTCGATGTTGCGGATCAGCGACTCGCCCGACACCAGAAATTCGTCCGGCAGCACGTACCAGGGCCCCACCACGAAATGCCCATCCCGCACCAGCGCCTCCACCTGTGCGCGCCGCTCCGGGCGGATCTCCAGGTAGTCTTCCAGCACGATCACCTGCCCATCCGTCTGAAACGGCCCTTTTAATCGACCATCGGCCCAACCTGCGATCATCTCGTCGACCAACTGCACCAGGCGGTAGCGGAAATCCTGAAATGACTGGTACCATTCACGGTCCCAGTGCGTGCTGAGCACATAATGAACGTTTCGCGGCATCGAAATTCTCCTGGAAAATGATGGTTTCATTGTACAATGTCTTGCTCGATTCGGCATCCGGCAGGGCGACGCCTATTTAAACCTTGTACACTCTTGCTACAAACAGTGCCAATTTCCACCGGCAGGCTTATACTTATACACAGTTACGCGTTCTTTAAAATAAGGGGTTTGGGGAATAAGGGCCGCACAAAGTGCCGCCTTATTCCCCAAAATTAATTCCCACCCCTTTTGAGGGGCGGGTTAGGGTGGGGTGAATTGAAATGAAACCATCGAATATCAAAGGCAGCAACAGCATGACAACCAACCATTCTTCCAGGCCGGCCGCTCAAGGCCCAAAAACACAATCCAGCACCCTGGCCTTATGGGCCGGCGTGGTCTTCAGCCTGCTCTTTACCGCCCTGATCGCCTGGGCCGGCCAGCGCCTGGATACCTCCACCTCCTCCCCGACCAGGGCGCCGACTGGTATTACTGGCGGCTGCCCAACCCCACCTTCTGGACCCACGCCACCGCCTGGGGTTTCTACCTGGCTGCACCAGCTCACCCTGTGGGGTCTGATCTGGTACGCCCAGCGCAGCCGCCTGCAGTACACCGCCGGGCTGCAGCGCGTCAACGTCATCGCCCTGGCCGCCAATGCCTTCTTCATCCTCCTCCATTTCGTCCAGACCCACCTCTGGTACGACGGCCTGGCCCAGGATGTATCCATCTTCTCCTCCCAGGGCTCGGTCATCGTCCTGCTGGTCTGGGTGCTGCTGATGGAAAACTCACGCCGCGGGCTCTTCTTTGGCAAAAAAATGCCCATCGGCAAAGCTGTTGGCCAGTTCGCCCGCAAGTACCACGGCTATTTCTTCGCCTGGGCCACCATCTACACCTTCTGGTATCACCCCATGGTCAACACCACGGGCCACCTGATCGGCTTCTTCTATATGTTCCTCATGCTCCTCCAGGGCAGCCTGTTCTTCACCCGCGTCCATACTCAACCGCTGGTGGACGCGTCACCCAGGAGGCCATCGTCGGCGTGCACGGCACCCTGGTCGCCGTCCAGCAGGGCGGCAGCCTGTGGGCGATGTTCTTCTTCGGTTTCGCCGGCATCTTTGTCATCACCCAGATGTACGGCCTGCCGCTCAAGCCCCGCGTGCGCTGGATGATCCTCGGCGCCTACCTGCTCGCCGCTGCGGCCGTTTACAGCCAGCTGGGTTGGGTGCGCCTCAACGAGATCATCCGCATCCCGCTGATCGAATACCTGGGCGTCGGCCTGCTGGCCCTCATCTTCGCCGGCGGCCTGTGGCTGGCCCGCAAGATCACCTCCCTGCGGCGCGCATCCACCCTCTCCCCCGCCGACTGAATCGCTTCTCGATCTACCACCAGTCTCACACCATTCAACGTCACTTGATATGGCGATATGCTTCTTAACCATTGGGGTGTGGGGTTGGGCGGGCTTGCAAGCCCGCCCAACCCCACAAATTCTTTCTTTCCCGCCCCAAGATTGGGGCGGGGTAGGGGTGGGGTTGACTTTTCGAAGACCTGGATAGGAAGCCGGGGATCTTCATCCGCATGTGCGCCTCTGCTATACTTCTAGCGGAGGCACACATGCAATACGGACTCTACCTGCCCAATTTTGACCCCTGGGGCAAAGCGCGCACCATCGCCGCCCTCGCCCAGGATGCCGAAGCCGCCGGCTGGGACGGCCTTTTCCTCTGGGACGACTTCGCCGGTTTTGACGTCGATCTCGTCGACCCGTGGGTCGCTCTGGCGGCCGTGGCCGTCGCCACCACCCGCCTGCGCATCGGCGCGCTCATCACCCCCCTCGCCCGCCGCCGCCCCTGGATCTTCGCCCGCGAGACCGTCACCCTCGACCACCTCAGCGACGGCCGCCTGGTGGTTGGCGTGGGCACCGGCGGCGGTGACGACGAATGGGCCCATTTCGGCGAGCAGACCGACCACAAAATCCGCGGCGACATGCTCGACGAAGCCCTGGAGGTCATCACCGGCCTGTGGAGCGGTGAGAACTATGCCCACGATGGCCCTCACTACCACATCCAGGGCACGCGCTTTCTGCCTGCCGCGTTCCAGCAGCCGCGCATCCCTGTCTGGGTAGGCGGGGTCTGGCCCCACCTGCGCCCCTTGCGCCGCATGGCCCTGTGGGACGGCATGTTCCCGCTCTTCTTCAACGCCCAGACCCCCGAAGAAGCCTTCAACCAGTTCGCCGAATCGGTGCGCCTCGTCCAGGGCATGCGCCAATCCACCGCGCCCTTCGATGTCATCGCCCTCGGCGCCACCCCCCTGGCCCAACCCGAAGCCTCTGCAGCCGCCGTACGCGCTCACGCCGCGGCCGGGGCCACCTGGTGGCTCGAATCGCTGGCCCCCATACGCATGGGCAAACCCAACGATCCGCTCTGGAGCTACGAGCAGCTGCGCGCCAAAGTCCTCGAAGGCCCGCCGCGCATCTGATCCGATCCACCCCACATTAAATGATACGGGCGGGTTTTTGAAACCCGCCCGTATCATTGACTTCTCTTATCTCAGTCTCAACGCCAGCCGCCCTCTGCTTGCGCTGACTGCTGACCGCTCTCCTACGCCCACAGCGGTTCGGCTGCCTGCTCCTTGAGCATGGCTTCCATCTGCGCGTCGCTGGGGATCGTGGAAAACGTGCTGGCCGCCTCCAGCACCATCGGCAGAATGTGAATATCCCCCGGCGTGTTGACAAATTTGCCCGGCTGCCCCAGCGCCCAGTGGATCGCCAATCGAATCGTCTCGGGCGTTTCGAACGGCCGGTACCAGGTGTCGTGGCTGCGCTCGCCTTCGCGGTAGGGCCGGCGCTGAGCGGTCTTGATTATCTGCATCACCACCTTCTTCTCGGCGCATACCTTTTCCAGCGCCTCAAAATCCGCGCGGTACTCCGCGTTCTGCATCAGCATATAGTTGCACGGCAGCAGCACCGAGTCGAAGTCAAAGCGCTTCAGCGCGTTCATGTGGATCACCGGGGCATGCAGCGTATGGCTGGTTATCCCGATAAAGCGCACGATCCCCTCCTCGCGCGCCTCGATCGCCGCCTCCAGCGCCCCTTTGGCTCCCAGCGCCTGCTCCGCCTCCTCGTCCTCCACCACCGCGTGCAGCTGGATCAGGTCCAGGTGATCGGTGCGCAGGCGCTGCAGCGAGCGGTGGATCTCTATCTTGGCGGCTTCATAGCTGCGCTCGCCGGTTTTGCTCGCCAGAAAAACCTTCTGGCGGTTTTTCTCGATCCACGGTCCCAGGCGGAGTTCCAAGTCGCCGTATGAAGCCGCCGTGTCGATATGATTCACCCCATACTTCATCAAAACTTCGATGGTCTGGTCGGCTTCATCCTGGGTCACACCGCCCAATGCGGCTGCGCCAAACAGCGTGCGCGTGCTCAAATGACCGGTACGGCCAAAAGTCAGTTTTTCAATCATTCACTTGCTCCTATCAGTTTTTGTTCGTTGGGTTAATTATATAGGTTTCAGCCCCGCCGCGCAAACCGGTTTTTCGCTGCCCGTCCGTGAGCCTAAATCCTTCCATCCTACGCAATGGCGCCCTCCAATGGATGCCCGGCGTGGATTCTATCGGGCAGAAAATGAAAATGCCCCGAGAGTCCGGAATTCTCTCGGGGCATGCTCTAACCAGCCATGCCTGGCAAAGGATCGGGGTTATGCCAGGCTAGGATTGACTTCCACCCGTTCCACAACGGCCGCTTTGCTCCCTGCGAAGGCTTTGCGGCTGAAGAACAGCACCAGCGCCAGGATGGTATACCCAATACCCCCCACCAGGCCGGTAGCGTCCGGGCCAAGCAGCGGAATGGCCGCACCGTTGAGCAGATAACCGGGCAGCGCCGAAGTGCCATTGAGCGCGCCGTGACCGAGCGCCGCGGGCCACACACTCCCGCTGCGCAGCGCAGCCCAGGACAGCAGCATGCTCATCGAACAGGTAAGCAGCAGGTAGACCACCGGGGTAAGATAGCTTACCCCGGGCACCAGGCTGGCGCTCATCAGGATCAGCGGCCAGTGCCACACCCCGTGGATCAAACCGGTCAGCAGGGCAGCCTTGCGCGCCCCGGTGCTATAGCCATTTCCGGCTGAAGGGGTCCCATCCGAGCCGCTCTCACCCTCGGCGAAACGCTCCACCAATTTGGGCAGCAGGTAAGCGCGCCAACCAAACTCCTCACCCATCGAGACCACCGTATTGATCAGCGCCGAGACAAACATGATCGATATGGTCATCGACAGTAAGATCATCCACGGAGACACCGCGGCGGAGGGGGTGCCTTCGACTAGTTTTTGCACAACCCCGAGGTTGGCGTCAAAAGATTGGGGGAAAAGCAGGTAAAAGACCGCTCCGCCCACCAGCGTCGCCAGCAGCGGCAGCCACCAGGCCGCCAGGTAAAACCGCCAGCCGCGTTTGAAGTTTGGCCTTAACCCCAGGTTTCCCCAACCCTCCCCGGTGACCAGGCGAGCAGCGATGTTTCCCAACCAGGGGGTCAGGATAAAGATAGTATTTACCAACCCCATCGCCTGGATCGGGTTGTTCCCCATCATGCCAGACAGAGAAATAACCAGTGCCGCGATCCAGGGGATGCCAAAGGCAAACGCCAAAAAAATCAGGATACGTTTTCTGTTCAAATTTGCACTCATTGTCCTGCTCCTTTGGAGATCGTCTCTCCAAATATGTGAAACATGCGGTGAACCCCGCAGCCATTGGCAGAAATCTAGATGGATCTCCTCCACCACTGCGCAATTCAATGCAAATATTATTGTTCACCATTCCATACGTATCCCCAGCGCAAAATGTTCCATCCAATCCGCCATCTGCGCTCAACCCCCGGAGCCGGGCAATCCCATCCATCTGGATCAGCTTCGCAGCCGGCCGGCACAGCCCTCTTCATCGCCGGCCTCCCGACTGATCCACCCGGTTTCGTGGAAATCACCGATTCCCGGCAACATTCTCGGGCATCCGACCGTATAAAAAAGGTAGCGATTCAAATTTTGCATCTTTTGAGCCCAATCTAACCGGAATATAAGGGAGAAGTCTATGTCTGCCCAACCTGACCGCATTAAATTGATTAACGCCCGCATTGTAGATGTCGAAAACAGCCGCTATTTCCCGCCCCAAACCAGCTTGCACCTGCATCAGGGGAAAATCGAGGCTATTGAAATGGTAACCGGCGGGCCCGATCTCCCCCCACCGGATGCCGTCATCGACCTCCACGGCCTGACTGTCATACCCGGCCTGTTCAACACCCACTGTCACCTGCAGTTCATTCCCAAGGGCGAAACCGGCGCTCGCCAGCTCACCAAAAATCTGGCCGACTGCGTCGACCGGGGTGTTACCAATGTGCGCGACACGTTGTGCTACGATCTGCAGGACAACCGCGCCTGGATGGAGAAAATACAGCGCGGTGAAATCACCGGTCCGCGCATCCACCAGGCCGTGCACGTCTCCCCGTTGGGCGGAACCTACGCCCCCCAGCCCAACCCCATCACCCGCTTCTCTTTTTCGATGTTGGGCATGAAGATCATCGATTTTGCGCAGAAAACCGCCGGTGTGGTCGCCTTCCGGCCCGACGCCGGTCCGCAGCAGGTCCGCGACGCGGTCGACCGCGCGCTGGATGAGCGCGGCGCAGACGCAGTCAAATTCTGCGACCAGCACGAGCATTTTATGAGCTATAAACCCGGCGCAAAAGTGATGACCGACGCACAATTGAACGCCGCCGTCGACCAGGCTCAGCGGCGCGGCCTGCCCACCACCCTGCACAACGTCACTATGGAAGGCTTTCGCCAGGGTGTGCGCGCCGGGGTCACCTCGCTGGCGCACCTGCCCTTTGACAGCCAATTGACCGGCGCCGACGCCGACCTGTTGATGGCTTCCCTAACCCACATCGAGCCAACCCTGTCGGTCGGCTACTTTATGAGTTACAGCCTCAAAGGCAGCCCGGTCGCCGGCCACCCCGAAATCCAGCGCCTCGACCTCTTTCGCGAACAGGGCTATCGCCGCATCGTGGACGAAACCTGGCTTCCCGAACTCCAGGAATCCCGCTATGCCTTGCATACCTCGCTCAAAAAGGGTGAACTAAAAATCTTTGGGGTCCTGGATATCAGCCCGGCCTTCCGGTACTATTCCAAAATGGTGCCCCTGGGCGGCGAAAACCTGCGCCGGCTGGTCGCCCACGGCGCTGCCGCGCGCATCGCCTGCGGCAACGATGCCGGCGCGGCCAACTGCTCCGCCGCTGCCGTCCAGCACGAACTGGCCATGCTGGATTTCACCCTGAATGGGGCTGCGTCCCCTCTCTTCACCCCCGTGGATTTGCTGCGCACTGCCACCATCCAGAGCGCCTGCTCGATGGGCGTGGATGCCCTCTACGGCTCGATCCGACCGGGTAAGGTCGCCGACCTGGTCGTAATGGAAGGAGATCCGCTCCAGGATTTCCACCTGATTGGCCAACCGGTGAAAGCTTTGTTTATGGACGGCCGCCTGGTGATCAACCGCGCCGGGCTGGAGATGCTCCAACCACAACCTGCCCTCTGACCCAACCTCCCCCGGTCAGTCCACCCTCAACCTTTCGGACTCTCCTCCGCCCCCGCAGCTGCGGGGGCGTTTTTCACCTGCGCAGGGAGCATTCTCCCGGCCGCCAGGAACAGCGCCAGCCCGCCCAGCACCATCAGCGCGCTGCCGCGGAACAGCAGCCCCGGGCCGTAGCGCTCGAACAGCACCCCGCCCAGCAGCGACCCGCTCATCCCGCCGATGCC
Source organism: uncultured Chloroflexia bacterium (assembly GCA_963752685.1). GTDB lineage: Bacteria > Chloroflexota > Anaerolineae > Anaerolineales > Anaerolineaceae > Anaerolinea. Next base: position 780,543 of record CAVVZR010000006.1, read on the forward strand.
AAAGAATACGCTGCTCATCAAGCCTTGCGCCGTCGCCCCCAACCCTTTGGGAGCCAGCTCGCCGGCGTAAGAAACCGCCGCCACCCACACCGCCGAAAAGGTCAGCCCGTGCAGCGCCTGCAGCGCCAGCGCCTGCCAGGGCGCCGTCGCCAGCGACAGACCCAGCGCCCGCACCACGTAAGCCGCCATGCCCATCACCAGCAGCCCGCGCGCGCCCCACTTGCGCAGCATCCAGCCCGAAAAGAACAGCACCGGCATCTCGCCCAGCGTGGCCACGCTCAGCGCCAGCCCCATCGTCGCCTGGCTGGCCCCCAAATCCGCCATATCCAGGAACAGGTAGTTGGTGATCACCGAACCGCCCACCCCGCATAGCAGGATCACCGCCAGGAAGACGAACCAGCGCCGGTCCGAAAGCAGCAGGCGCATCCCGCTCCAATACGAGCGCTCACGCAGTTCCACCCGGATGGGCAGGCGCGCCGCAGCCAGCACCAGGCCCGCCATCAGCGCCAGGTAGACCAGGAATGGCCAGGTTTGCCCCAGGCGGCCTGCCAGCCAGCCCGCCAGCGGCGCCGACAGCCCCCAGCCCACCGCCCCCCACATGCGCTGTTTGCCATAATCCGCCCCCTGCCCGGCCGGAGAAGCCAGAATGGCCAGCACCGAATTATCGATCAAAGGGATGATCGGCGCGCTGAAAAATGCATACACTGCCACACACAGCGCCAGCAGCCCAAACGCGCTCATCTGGCTCAGCGCCCCCACCGCCAGCATTGCCCCGCCCATCACCCCCAACAGCACCAGGCGGTGCCTCCGCGAAGCGTCCGCCACCCCGCCCCAGAACGGCGCGCCCGCCAGGGTCAGCAGCGGGGTGATGCTCAACAGCAGCCCAATCCGGCTGGCCGGGAACCCCAGGCTGCGGTAAAAAATCGGCAAAAACGGCACCAGCGCCGCACCCGCCGCGTAGAACAGGAAATAAATCGCCTTGGCTTTAAACAGTGGGGAAGACATAGATGCATTCTATCGTAGATTGCCCGCCTGGTCACATAAAAAAGGAGGGCGCCAGGGCAATCGCATCTACATTGCCAGATGCGTTTTCTACCCTTTTCCACTCCCCCCGGCCCCCTCTCCGCGGCAAAAAAACGCCGCGAAGAGGGGGAGAAAATATTTTTCTCCGAGAAGACTGTATCTGGCGGCACATAAGTGCCGCCAGATACAGTCTTCTCGGACTCTTTTTAAAGTCCCCGCCCTCGAGGGCGGGGACTTAGGGGTGGGTGACAACTATTTTATAGAAAAACTGTTTTGATGCGATTGCCCTAAGGAGGGCGCACTGCTTCGCGCACCCTCCTCTTTGATAGTTCACGACACCTACCGGGTGACCACCGGCAAAAACGCCTGCGGCAGGCGCATATCCAGCGCCCACAGCTCGCAGCCGTGCGCCGGGTTGCTGCCGGTGTCATCCAACGCGAGAAGATATTGCCCCTTAAGATAAGCCAGGCTGTGCGGCCAGGAACTGAGCGACGTCTGTCCACATATAGACTGGCTAAAATGAGACCCTTGTCTCGTCCCTCCCAGCGTGCCGTCCGTCTCCCATATCTGGCGCCCTTCGCCTGGAGTATCCGCCATGAAAGCTAGTGTTGATCCTTTTCCCACCAATTGCGTTGGCCAGGAAAAGTCACCGCTGATCTGGCGGGTGCCGTAGTACGTACCATCGCTCATCCACAAGGAGACCTCCCCAATTGGAAATGTGTATCCATCCATTGCCTGGACTGTACAGGCCAACTTTCCTTCAAACGCAACACATTGAGGCGCAGCGCTTTTCCCCATAATATACAATGGCTGTAGGAGGTGAATCCCGCCAATTCCGTTTAAATCGACGTCGATTGCAAATAAGAAAAAGTAATATCCATCACTATCAACGATATAAACCCGCTCCCCCGCGCTGTATAGCGCGGAAACACCCGAGAAATAATTGTCGTTAGAAACCTGTTTGGTTCCACTCTCGGTTCCATCCGTCACGTAAATTTGGTCACGGCTTGAATTTGTTTCGCGCCCGGCAAAAAAGACCTTACCCCCTACTTCAACCATGTACCGGATCCAAACAAAGCCCCCAATATTTGTTGTACCCGCTTCGCTGCCATCGCTGACCCACAAACTGCACTCAAGGGTCTGCCAATCGCAAAGAGCATATACGACTGACTCGCCTATCGGGGCCATGTCATGGAGACCTATATATTCCTCCCCGTTTTGGTTAAGGGACTTCACCAGTAGGGTTCCGGTCTCACTGCCATCCGAAACCCATAATTCCTGACCGCTATTCGGGTTGTTTACGGTGAAAAAGATCCGCTTCCCCGCAGCTACGGGCAGGTAAGGCATCGATCCCGTACTTCCAGGATAAATGTCTTTCAGCATTTTTGTCCCCTCCGGGGTTCCATCTGAGTGCCAGAGTTCTTGCCCGTGCGTTGGATCAGAAGCGGAAAAATACACATTGGAACCAACCGCCAACAACAATCTCGGTTGATACAGATCGGTAAGACCCACAATTGAAACTGTGGGATCTTGATTGAGCGCTATTGTTCCCGCCTGGGTGCCGTCTGTTCGCCACAGGTTATTTGCCGAGACCTGATCCTTGGCGATGAAGAACACCTGGTCCTCGGCTTTTGTGAAACTCCAGGGGGACGAATCCGATGGTGCTGTGTTCATGTCCATGACCATCTTCGTCCCTGCTTGAGTGCCGTCCGTCACCCACAATTCTTTCCCATGTTGGCCGTCATCGGCGGCGAAACACAACCTATCACCACAGCCCTCCAGCGCCCATGGCAAACTACCTCGCTCTCCCGGCCAAATATCTTGGAGCAATGCCGTGCCTTGCACGCTTCCATCCGTCCGCCATAATTCCACCCCATGTGCCAGGTCAACGCCTGTGTAATATAACCTTCCATTCAATAAAGCCTGAAAAAGATTATTTGTGTCAACTCCAGCCCCAATCTGGACAGTGCCTTGCGTCGTGCCATCCGTACTCCACAATTGATTATCTGCGGTTTGCGTCACGAAAACGAGCCTTCCGGGTTGGCCTTGATCACCACCAACCACCCCCAAATATCGGTAGCCAAAAAAATCTTCCGGCCCAAGGTCAAGATCCTGCACCACCTGGGTGCCTGCTGCGGTACCATCGGTTCGCCACAGCTTTCTCCCATTGCCATCATCAGCGCTAAAGTACAAATTTCCAGCATATGCATACGGTGATAGCGGGAATAAATCGCCGTTTGGGTTGATATCCTTCACCATCCACGCTTCTCCGTTTCCGCCCATGCACCACAACTCCCAACCGTGGCCGCCTGCCGACGGTTTCTCTTGGGCAGAAAAACACAAAAGATCATTGACGGCGAAAATGTCAAAAGACTGATTCAACTCTATATTCGAAGGCAATCCCGGGGAAGGAGGCGATATTACAATCATACCCAAACTGTAATAATCAGGTTCCATATTCGAATTTAGATAATAAAGATTTCCGTGATATGCTGTGAATTTCGACCAGATTCTCGTCGGTCCCCCACCGCTCGTCCCTTCGGGCGTGCCATCCGATATGAATAACCTGGGATACCAATCTGCAATAAAATAAATTAGATTATCCTGAACGATCATGTTATGAGGGGCCGGGATTTGATCGCCGTTTTTATCCGCAATTGCGTACGTACCTGCTTCCGTGCCGTCCGTCCGCCACAACGTCGTTCCTTCATCCGTGCTATGCCCCGCAAAATACAAAGTCCCTTGATAGACAATAAACTGTCCTTCATCCGGCACCCGCCCATAATCATCATTGGATGACGTCGGCTCGAGATTGGCGCGTACTGGCACTGTCCCCTCTGGGGTTCCATCCGTTTTCCATAATCCGGTTTCACCCAAATTGTTCGTCATAAAGAAAAATGTGATATCCCCGGCAGGCATCAACCAGCGTGGATTGGAACCCGTCGATGAGGCATTGTGTACATCCTTCAGTAGATACGGATTTGGCCCGCCCAAACTTGCCGAAGCCCCCGCTGCCGGCAGCAGCAACCAGACAGCCAGAATCAAGCTGATCAAGCGTGAGATTTTGCGCTAAATCATAGATTTCCCCTCAAATTTCCTTGGGATCCTAATTTACAATTTTTTTACCCACCCATAATAAATTATATCCACGATCCAACCAGATCAATCATCCTTTTAAACAGGATTTCCAGGATAAAAAGCACTTTCGAGCAGCCCTTCAAAGTGGTCGATAACCATTTGATTATCCAACCTTGCTTATCATCGTGCAGATCGCAAACAGGTCTTATGCTCACACCCCTGCCTACCCTCACACCATAGCCAAAACCACATTCAAAAAACGAATATTCGTCCTCGCCCTCGTCGCTCCGTACTCCAGTCATCCAACCCGGGCTGCTGCTCCGCTCCTTCATTCCCCATTCATCATTCTGCATTCGCCCATCCCCCCACCGGTGAAACTCCAACCCCCTGAAATGTCCCAAAAACTTCACCTTTTGACAGGTTGTAATTTCACCCCCCAATTCGTTACAATCGAAACATGCCGCCCCTCAACCTGCTTCACTCCACATTCATCCTTCCTCATTCATCATTCTCCATTCCTCATTTCCCCATTCGTTTTTCGTTTATTAATTTTAACGAATCCAAAAATCGAATGCCCCCCACCTGCCCGACCTCTTCTCTCGCATTCAGCATTCTCCACTCCTCATTCCTCATTCCCGGAGCTTTCCATGACTAACCAACAGCTTGCCGATACCTTTGACCGCATCGCCAACCTGATGAAAATCAACGACGAACTGGTCTTCAAAGTGCGCGCCTACGAACGCGCCGCCGAGACCCTGCGCTCGCTGGGTGAAGAAGCCTCCGCCATCGCCGAGCGCGGCGAGCTCACCGCTGTCCCCGGCATCGGCAAGGCCATCGCTGAAAAGATCCAGGAGCTGCTCACTACCGGCAAACTCGGCTTTCTCCAGCGCCTGGAAGAACAGGTGCCCCCCTCCCTGCTCGAACTGCTCGCCGTCCCCGGCGTCGGTCCCAAAAAGGTGGCCCTCTTCTGGAAGGAGCTCCACGTTCTCACCCTCGCCGACCTGCAAGCCGCCGCCAACGAGGGCAAAATCCGCTCCCTGCCCGGCATGGGCGAGAAATCCGAGACCAGCATCCTCGCCGGGCTGGCCTCCCTTTCCCAGCGCACCGGCCGCATGCTCCTCTCGCGCGCCTACGAAGCCGGCCAGCGCTGGTTGGCCTGGCTGCGCGAACAGCCCGGCGTCGAGCGCGCCGAGCCTGCCGGCAGCCTGCGCCGCTGGAAAGAAACCGTCGGCGACCTCGATTTCGTCGTCGCCCACCGCGCCCCTGCCACCCTCATGCAGGCCTTCACCACCCACCCCGAGGTCGCCCGCGTCCTCGGCCAGGGTGAGAACAAATCCTCCGTCGAGCTGGCCGATTCCACCCGCATCCAGCTTTGGGCCCAACCCCCCAAATCCTTCGGCCCGCTCTGGATGTACGCCACCGGTTCCAAGGATCACAACGTGCGCATCCGCGAGCTGGCCCAGCGCAAAAACCTCTCCCTTTCCGAGCGCGGCCTGCTGGACGACCAGGGCGCTCTGCAGCGCTCCCCCGACGAAGAGGCCGTCTACGCCGCCCTCGGCCTGGATTGGGTGCCCCCCGAACTGCGCGAAGACCGCGGCGAGATCGAAGCCGCCGCCCGCCACGCCCTTCCCCACCTGCTCACCCTCGATGATATCCGCATGGAGCTTCACAGCCACACCACCTGGAGCGATGGCGTCGTCTCGATCGAAGAGATGGCCCGCGCCGCCATCCGCAAAGGCTACCGCGTGCTCGCCATCACCGATCATTCCTCTTACCTGGGCGTGGTCGGCGGGATGAAGCCCGAAGACCTGCCCCGCCAGCGCGCCGAACTGCGCGCCGTCCAGGAAAAGCTTGGCGACCAGATCCTCCTGCTGCACGGCGCCGAGGTTGACATTCGCGCCGATGGCGTCCTCGATTACCCCGACGAAGTCCTGGCCAGCCTCGATCTGGTCATCGCCTCGCTCCACGCCGGGTTGCGCCAGCCCCGCGAACAGGTCACCCAGCGCCTGCTCAACGCCATCACCAACCCCCACGTGGATATCATCGCCCATCCTACCGGCCGCTTGCTCCCCGACCGCGCCGGCGCCGACCTCGATTGGCAGGCCGTCTACGCGGCCCTCCAGCAGCATGGCGCCGCCCTGGAGATCAACGCCAGCCCCACCCGCCTGGATGCCGACGACGCCCATACCCGCCATGCCGCCGGTCTGGGCGTGCCCATCGTGATCAACACCGACGCCCACGCCCCCAACGGCCTGGATGACATGTTCTACGGCGTCTCGGTGGCCCGCCGCGCTGCGCTGGAGCCCGCCCAGGTGATCAACACCTGGGAGACACAGCGCTTCATCGATTGGTTGAAAAATAGAGGATAAAATCTCTTGCGGGGTGCATCCGCTCCCCCTGCTGCAGGTTATTGCCAGGCGCCGCGCGCAACCGCGCCCCATCCCTTCTCGTAGGGCGCAGGTCTCAGACCCGCCCTCTTACGCCTGCGCTGTCGCAGAAACCACAAGAAAGGCCGCCCTGCAGCGCGTCGCCTTCCATCTTAAGGAGCCGCGGGCCTCAGACCCACCCCACTTCCCCGCCGGCTCTACTCTTCGTCCAGGTCCTGCATCTGCAGATTGAGCGCGTCCACCGATACCTGCAGCTCGCGCAGCGACAGCCCCAACGACGCCAGCAGCATCAGCAGGCTCACCCCGAACACCCACTGGGCGATCACCGCCTGCCCGACGAAATACAGGATCATACACGTCACGCACAGGAAGAAACTGGCCACCCCAATCACTTGCATGTCCCGGATCAACCGGATGCGGTAACTCAAATTAGCAAGTTGCCCTTTAATCTTCTGGTCGTGGTTTTCCTTATACCGCAAGCGCAAATCGCGCATCAGCGCCGCCAGCGCCAGAAAGCGGTTGGTATATGCCAGCAGCAGCAGCGAGATCGCCGAAAAGAGTAAGGCCGGGGTGGTCAGGGTGAATTCCATCGGCCTTATCTCACCACCAGCCCGCCGCCTCTTGCACCCGTTCCTTCTCGCCCCCGTTGCGCAGCTCCACCGAACCGCGCCCGCGCACGCAAACCCCCTGCGGACCGGCTACCAGCGCCGTGTAGCCCTCCACCCCCACCATCTGCAGCCCGTGCAGCAGCAGCCCGGCCGCCTCGGCCAGCGCCCCGGGCATCTCATCGAAATGCGGGATCACATAGGCTTTCTTCAACCAGCCAAAGCCATCGAATGGCAGCAGCCGGCCCGGCCCGCTCAGCACCCGCTCGCCAAAAATCATCGCCCCGGCGCTGCAGCCGGCCGCCACTCCGCCGTGCCGCACCACCTCTTCCACTGCCTGCCACACCGCCGTCCCGCGCAGGCTGTCATACAGGTAGGGTGGCTTTCCGCCCGACAGATATACAAAATTGGCCTGCCGCACCCGGTCCGCGTTGGTCGGGTTGTCGGCGCTTACCCGGTCAATCACCTCCAGGGATTCTGCCGAGGCCGCGCCCAGCCGCACAAAGTGCTGCACGCCCAGTTCCATCCAGTAGCGCACTCGCGCCGGGCCTTCGCTGCCTGCCCCGGTCGGCAGGCACACCACCCGCGCGGGTTCCGCCAGCTGGGCCATCAAGAAGCGATCTACCGCGTCCATCCCAGGCAGATATTCGCCTGCGCCGGTCAGCGCCAATATTCCTGTTCCGGGAATTGCCAGGTCCAATTTTTGCATAGCATAAATCTACCACGAACCCCGGGCGGCTTCCAGTATCAAAATCGACCCGGCTCATAAAAAATACCCGGCAAATTCAGTGCCGGGTATGGATTGCAAAATCCGTATTGTTATGGAAGGGAGGCGTAAAACGCCTGGTTGCCAAACGCCAGCAGCACCTTGCGGTTGGGCGCCATGGTGAAACCGGTCACCTGCCGTTCGGGCAGCGGATAGTCCGGGTTGAGCATCGGGCGGTACTGCCGCTGCAAATTGAGCTTGCGCAGGCTGAACTGGTAGATCGAATCGGCCTCTTGATCCAGCACGTATAGAGATGGGTCAGGGGGCTGGGTGGCCTGCAGCTTCAAGAAGCGCGCATCGTCGAATTTGGACGGTTCGGTCATCCGTCCCTGGCGCGAGTCACCGTAGGCGGCCGGGTCGCTGCACTCGGTGCTGAACCCCGCGTCCGAACAGGTGGTCATCGTCCCGTCATCGTGCAGCAGGTAAAGGTACTCCTGGTCCACTGCCATGTCGATCACGTCCGTCATGTTCGGCACCTGGTTCTCAAAGTACAGGCGCGGCCCGCTGGGGAAGGCAGAGCCTTTTTCGCCGTAATAACGGTAGACCGCGTTCACCTGCGGATCCATCACGTACAACACGTCCTGGTAGAGCACCATGCGGTTAATCTGGCCCCAATTGGCGTCCGGCGCCACCAGCATTGTGCTGCTGAACCCGGCCACACCTGGCGCGCAGTATTCCAGGTTGCCACCCGCATCGATCCCCAGCACGGTAGCCTTGAAATCGTTGTTGGGCGGCAGCGCCGCGATATCCAGCAGCGGGCCAATCAGGGAAGCCCCCGCTTTGCCCGGTCCACACTTGAACTGCAGGTCCAGCTCGTAACCCGCGCCGGTGCGGAACAGGCGGAACACGCTCCCGGTCGTCGAGTCGAGCATATAGATGTCAGTTAATCGTGGCTACCATGCGGGTGATGTGGGTACCTTCGGGCATGGGATTGCCGGCCGGCAGGTATGTCAGGCGCATAATCCCATCCATATTGTCCAGGCCTGCCTGGGCGTGCTGGGTCAGCGCCGTACCCTCATCCGATTGGCCATAGGGCGCTGCTTTATCCAGCCAGAAGAGCGCCTGGTTCCAATCCTCGCGTTGCAAGGCCAAATCCTGCTGTTGGGCAGCCTGGTCGGCAAACTGTTGGGCTGTGCGTAAAAATGCCTGGTACTGCTCGCCGCGCCCGCGCTGGAAATACACCGTGGCAGCCACCGCCACCACCGCCAGCGGCACGGCCAGGGCAATCATCAGCATGCTCCCCGGCGAGATCCGCAGCCCTTCTTCCGGCTGTCCCGGGATGGCGCGCGCCACCAGCCGGGAGAACCCCGCGCCGGTCTTCTTCCAGAAGCTGCGCACTCCGCCAAACACGCCGGTGGCTGCTTTTGCCGCCGCCACAGCTGCCGGAGACGGCCCTTGCGGTCTGGGAGGCGCCTGCACCTTCACCCCGGCCGTTTCTGCCCGGGCTGGAACTCGCGCGGGAACAGCTTCATGGACGCCCACAGCCTCACCCGGCAGGGAGCGCCGCAGGGGTGGCGCCTCCCGCTGGATGGTGACATCTTCCGGCCTCGCCGTACTCACCGCGGCGGGGAGATCCACCGGCTGGATATCAGCCGGTGCCTGTGCAACCGCCGCTTCAGGCGTCTCGCTGGCGGGTGAGGCCGTGGCCGCCGGTTCATGCACCTCGGCTCGGGCTGGAGGCGTCGCCTCACGCGCCGGTGCGGCTTCATCTTTCTTCAGCGCCTTTCCGCTCAGGAAAATCCCGGCGAGTTTGGCTCCCAGCGGCTCTCTGGCCGAAGAGATTGGCGGTCTGGGCTCAGCCCGTGTCCGCGCAGCGGCCGGAGGGGTTTCCAGCGCCTGCGGCGTCACCCACACGATCTCACCCTTGCCGGGTCGGCAGCCGATCACCCCGGCGCTCAGGTTCAGCGCCTGGCCCACCAGCCGGTGGCGCAGCTCCTCGCCCGCGTGGCCCGCCAGGCCGGCCCAACCGCGCAGCGAACCTTCGCTCCATTCGCTCGAAGGCTCTGCTGCAAAGAGCAAATAACCGGCCTCATCCAGGTTGGCGGTAAAGAAACGCTGGCTCGCCAGGCGCGCCTGCCCCAAACCGCGCGCGTTGGGATCCTGATAATGCTCGAATTGGGTGGCTGTGACCAGGTAGGCGTGGCTCGATCCGGCCAGCAGCACATACAGGCTCGCGCCGTGGAGCACGGCCATTGCCAGCGCGCCCACCACCGCGCCCCCCTGGCGCGCCCCGCGCAGGTTGCGGTTGAGCAGGAAATCGTTCAGGCGTTCCACCGTCACGCGCATCCCCGCCGTCACCGAACCGTCGGTGTTGAAGTAAGTCTCGGCCAGGCGCGCGAGCATTTCCTGCTGCAGGTTCGGCGCGACCAGCGCCGTGCCCGTCTGGCTGAAATAGAAAATCACCCGGTCCTGCCCGCGCAGGCGCGCCGAGCGCCGCGGGGCGGCCCCCACCCATAGGCCAGGCAGCGACTTGCGCTCCTGTCCGGCTTCTAAAGAAATTGTGTCAACATTCAGATCGAACAAACCGGGTTACCTCTGCGAGAATGATTATACATAAGATTGTCTTGTTTTTGTTACAAACCCGTTGAACGCGGCTTACAATCTCGCTTAACCTCTTGACAGCCTCTGTCCGCACGTTTATTGTAACTTTGTGTTCTCATCGCGTCTCTTGAAAACCAAATCTCAAAGTATCAGGTGCAAGTAAATTGCCATGTTGAAACTTCGCAGCATCCGAATCTTCAAACCAGGTCCACGCTCCCGCGGGCAGTCATTCCTCGAGCTGGCCCTGGTCCTGCCCATCCTCCTGCTGATGCTCATGGGGTTAGTCGAAGTCGCCATCTACATCGGCCGTTATCTGGATGCACTGGACCTCACCCGTGAAGCCGCCCGCTTTGCCTCCATCCGTGACCCATTTGCCGAGTATTCTCCGATTTAAACTGCATCGATGGTCTTGGGTTTAATTATTATTGGGATACCGCTTGTATATTCTCTCCCCCAGATGAGAAAGATCTGTCGATCATGCGGTATGCCTGGAAAAGTTGCCTGAAAATGGCACAGATCTTGGCGGCGGCAAAGGAGATGCTCTGGTGGTGTAACGGCCTGAACAAATACCTGGATTTCAACCCTGAGACCGACGATATCGTCATCAGCCTGTATACCGTTCAAAAAAATAACCATATCGCCGCATCCCATCCGGATAATGGCCCCGAATGGGTGGTGGACGAAAATGGCAATCACAGTTACTACTGGGCATTCTCGAACCACAAAACCGGCACCTACGTCGAAACCAACAACTGGCAGAAGGACTGCAAAGGCAACCTGGTTGCCGACCGCAGCCTGTATTACGACAAAGCCAAGATCGAAGATATCCTCAACCTGAGCAGCGGTGAATTCCCGGCGGGTGTCACCCCCGCCCCGGTCAATTCCAACCGCGGTTTTGTCGCCGTGGAAGTTTTTTACTGCCACACCCAGGTGCTGGCCCTTCCGGTCCTGACCATTTTCGTGCCCAACCCATTAATGATCCATGCCTACACGATCATGCCCCTCCCGGCCGCTGCCCCGACTCCTACTCCGAAATAAAGGCACCCTGAGATGAAATTCGCCAAAAAATTATCTACTCGAAAACAACCGCGCGGCCAGGTGCTGGTCATTTTTGCGGTTTCATTGCTGGCGCTGCTATTCTTCGTGGGTCTGGCGGTAGATGCCGGCGTCGCCTACATCTCCTACGGGCAGCTTAAACGCGCGGTGGATGCCGCTTCGGTCGCCGCCGCCAACAACTTCAAACGTGGGGCCACCTATGAAGAAATGGTCGCCGCCACCTTGGAAGTGATCAAGCTGCACAACATCGACACCAATCCTTCCAAACTGGCTCTCAAGGTCTTCATTTGCGATAAAAACCGGGACAACATCACCGACCCCGAATTGGCCATCGAAAATCCACAAATTCTATCGCCATCTGCCCGGATACCAAATTCGAGACGGCGCGCAAGCTGGTGTGGGTCGAAGCCCAACAACTGACCCCCTTCTATTTCCTGTCGCTGTTGGGTTTTAACGGCATTTCCTTATCCACCAGTTCCATCGCCGAGGCCGCCGCCGTCGACCTGGTGGTGGTGATCGACACCTCCGAATCGATGGCGGCGGAGTGCTTGAGCCCCAAAGGCGCGGATTATTTGCACTGTGACGAGTTTGCTTCCCCTGGTTATGGTAAATCCACCAGTTCGGACTACGATCCATCCTTATGTAATGCCAAAACAGACGGAGCGGGCACCGTCACCCAACAAAGCGAATGCCACCCGATGCGCGAAGCGCTGGATGCTGCCGAGCGTCTGGTAGACACGTTGTACGAAGGCTACGACCGCATCTCCCTGGTTACCTTTGACTCGGAGGCCCACACGGTATTTCCGTTGATGACCCTGGTGGGCGGCAACCGCGCCACGGTGATCAATCAGATCCGCAGTGTCAAGCTGCACGATGACGCCCCCTATGCACGCATGTGGCCGGAATGGCGCAACCACATCAGCCAGGTGAATACGGCCAACCCGGAAGACCGCGACGGCGATGGCGCGGATGCCGACCCGCTGCTGCCGTGCACCCTCGACCCGGACCGCTGGGACGAGAACTCACGGCGTCATTTGTGACGACGACTATAAACTGGATGCCTTCGACTGGGATATGGACGGTACTTACACCGATAACGACGATGTCACCGCCCATAACTGGCTCACCACCACCGGCTACAGCGGATACCAGAATCCGTTTTCACTGGTATCCACCTGCACCGGCTGCGGCATGCGCGAGGCTACCAAAATCCTCAAAGGCACCGGGCGCCCGGGAGCCGTCTGGGTGATGGTTTTCCTCTCCGATGGTGCGGTTAACATGTCGGATACCTACCATACCCTCAACGACCCTGACATTATCCCCTCATCCTTCCCCAATGGCTTCTGCACTCAGAAATACTGGTCAGCCTACTGTACCGATAAAAACCTCACCCCCGATACTGCATCGATTACAACAAAACTGATCCCTCGAAGAGTAAAGATACATGCCCACCTGATGCAACCTGGGAGATGCGCAACTCTCTCACTACAATTATTCGCCATTCGACTATGCTATGGATATGGTCGATGAGGCTGCCCTGACCGTCGTCCGCAATGCGGCCAACGGCAGCGACCCCAACTATAACCCCAAGGAACCCATGGCCAACGATATCGCGATCTATTCAATCGGTTTAGGCCCGGCAATTTCTTACGGCGAAAACCTGCTGCGCTATATGGCAGCCGTGGGAGATGACGGCGACCGCAACACCGACCAGTGCACCAACAGTTTTGGCGTTCCTGTTGCTTCAAAAACATCCTGCGGCCAGTATTTTTATGCCGCCGTCGGAGACGACCTGCTGCCGATCTTCGACAATATCGCCAGCCGCATTTATACCAAGATCACCCACTAAAAGGGGGAAGCGATGAAAAAACAATCCCTTCCAATCACGAAACGTAAAGCCAGCCGCGCACAGGGGTTATTGGAATTTGCCCTGGCACTGCCAGTACTGCTGCTGCTGGTGTTTGGCATCATTGAGTTTGGCCGGCTGATGCAGGCCTGGCTGGCAATGGAGAACGGCGCGCGTTTTGCCGTCCGTTATGCCGTTACCGGCGATTATGACCCCCAATATTGCGACGAAGCCATTGATGCCATGGCGCCCTACCTGGGTGTATCAACCTCCAGTCTGACAACGGACGATATGGCCGACGGAAAACTAGACTGCCGGGTGCCGTACGACAAGGACATTGACAAATGGGAAGATAAAACCAACGCCCTGCAGGACTGGGCGCGCCTGCAGTCCATTAAAGATGTCGGCCTGGCCGGCGCCACCGGGATCGCCTGGGACCCTTCGGTTTCAGGCAATTATCTGGACTACCTGGGCACTACGCCCCGCCCGACCAACATTGATACCCTCAGTGACAAGGCCGATCTGCTGGGACTGCCGCAGCAGCCGGATTTCTTCACTATGTCGATCTGTTCCAATCGCAAATACGAGAACACAGACGATTCTTCTAAGAATTTCATCTACCGCTATGATGATCACGAGCATTACTATGATTCCAGCGACACGGATTCGAGATACCCGACATTCTGCGTGAAATCTCTCCCTTTTGATCAAGGTGGTGGAATCATATATTTCGGAGACGATGCCGGCGGTCCGGGCGATCGCGTCCGGGTAACGCTCACCTATCGCCACACCCTGATCACCCCCTTCCTGAGCAGCTGGTGGCCCACCCTGCGGCTTACTTCCACCCGGGAAGGTCTGGTGGAAAAGTTCCGCGCTTCGCGGGTAACCGGCCTGACCAGCGGTATCTCCACCGGCCCAACGGATACACCTACATTGACTCTCTCGCCCACCGCGACAGATACGGTCGAGCCTTATGCTTGCGAAGGCAGTGGCGTTTTGCTGGACCGCTGGAATAACGTCCCCGGTTCCAGTGTGGATGACCTCTTCAACAATATCGATTACATCTACTATAATCCGGGCGAAACAACCACGCCCTGGATCGGAGCCGGCAACGCCTTCAATTGGCCCCAACCGAATCCGACAGACGGGATCAACGATAACTACGGCCTGCGCTTCCGCGGCACGTTATGCGCGCCATTCACCGGAACCTACACCTTCTACATGGTCAGCGATGACAACGGGCGTTTCTTCTTCAACAGCTCGCCCGGCGGCTCCACGGTAGATTTATCCAGCCCCACCTTAAGCACCTATTACAACGGCCTGAAACCCTCGGATATCGATTCCGGTCTGTTGTCTGGAAAATCCTTTACCCTGGTGCGCGGCCAGTTGTATTACTTTGAGGTATTCCTCAAAGAAAACAGCGGCGGCGATTACCTCGGTCTGGGCTGGGAAGGCCCCGGCATCGGCGACGGCACGACCGGCACCTTAATCGAGCAGAAATACCTCAAACCGGCCACCCCCAACGTCCGGCCGCCCGAAGCCGACTGCAATGGCTCTGGCCCCCAGGTTTCAATGTGGATGTTCCTCGAGAAGCTCTTCGGGATCAGCGGCTCCAGCCAGACCGACCTGGGCAATTTCATCACCTCGGTGATCAACACCGGGCGCGCGCCGCAGGAAGATTTCGTCGCCGACCTGGCCAATTCGAAGATCAACTACGCGGATAACTACGGCAGCCAGATGCGGGCCCTGGTGTGTGCGCCATACTCCGGCGACTATAATTTCTACGTTGCTTCCGACGATGCCAGCCGCCTGTACCTCAGCGATACCGAGGACCCGGCCGGTAAATCGCAGATCGCTAAACTCAATACCTGGGCTGGCCGTCCCGGCGGCGTGCCTGACTGGAACGTAGAACCCTCCAACCAGAAATCCTCCCCGATCACCCTCGAGGCCGGTAAATGGTATTACATCGAAGCCGACCAGATCGAAGGCTACGGCGGCGATAACCTGGCGATCGGCTGGACCGGCCCATATCTTGGCCCGGTGTCGATTATCCCCAAGAAATACCTCAAACCGTTGGATCCGCGGCCTTCGCCCACCGTGGTGGCCTCCTGCGATTCGCTGCTCTCCAAGAGCGATCTGGAGGAGCTGTATCTCTCGGATATCAGCAATACGGGTTATATGGCCATCCCCTTGACCAATACCAACACCAATCTGGATGTGACCATCACCTCCGTCCAGGGGGTTTGGAATGGTCCCTGGAATAACCTGCCCACCCAGCCCCGTCCCGCGATCCAGTTGAGTTCCTATATGCTGGCTAACTCCAACGGCACGTCCACCCTGCTTTCGCCCGGGATGACCCTTAACCAGAGCTCCGCCTGGACGCATAACTTCCCCACCCCGGGTGTGGTGCCCTTCCTCGAAGACGCCACCCTCTATCTGGCGATGAATAAGGCCTGGGCGACGACCAATACCGTGCCGTCTCCGATTTACCCCACGGGAAGCTACGACTTCTATGATGGCGACAGCTTCAGCCTGAACATCAATTACAAGATTGGCGGGGTCTCCTGCCCACCCTTGAATGTCTCCGGTTTGAAGGGTCCTGCCATTACCATCAATCGCATCGATGGCCCGGGCGGCCGCTTCAATATCCAGGCCAATGTCGCCACCGCCGGCGGAGTTCGCAGCATCGATCGGGTGTGGTTCGCCGTCTACAATTCAGCCGGGCAGCTGGTCCACTCGGTTGAGGACGACTATACCGACGCCTTCTGCCTCTTCAACCAGGCGGCCGGCAGTCCCTGCCCCACCAATATGGCCTCGTTCACCTGGTCGAATGGCAGCTCGGTGACCGCCGGCACCTATACGCTGGTGGTCCAAGCAATGGACCAGAACAGCCTCAACGCTGCATCGGTGTACAGCTCGCGTGTTACGCAGCAATTGGTCATTTCGGTCAACCTGCCTTCACCGACCCCCACCCGCACCCCCACGGCTACGGCCACTGCCACCCGCACGCCCACGCCCACCAATACGCGTACCCCGAAACCGACCAGGACCCCGACCCGTACGCCGACCATCACTCAAACGCCGACCAAGAACTCTCACGCCGACGATCACCCTGACGCCGACCAAGACTCTCACGCCGACCAAGACGGCTACGCGGACTCAAACGCCGACCAAGACCAACACACCGACCAAGACCAATACACCTTCGCCGACGGTCACCTTCACACCCACCAAGACGTTGCAGTTCACCCTGACCTTTACCATCGGGCCGACCAAGACCAAGACGCCCACCCCCAGCGCAACGCCGATCACGCCTTCACCCACCATTGGTTGTCCGCCAGACCTGCCCTGCCCGTAAATTGATCATGGAGAGCCCCGTGGATCCTCACGGATACTGCGGGGCTCTCCCACCCAAAATATTATTAGGTTTGACCTGTCATAAACTATTTTGAAAGGTCGTAACGCCAGAGAGCCAGAACCAGCTCAGGCGGAGTGAAGTTATTGCCATGATCCAATCTCTAGCATTGAAGAGACTCTTCATATGGCCCCTGCTTTTAGCCGGCGCAGGGCTGCTCGCCTGGGCAGGAATTCGGTTAGCTCCCAAGCTTTCCAGCCTAGAGCAGCTCCTTTTGATTACTTCCCTGGCTTATTTTCTATTATTACTGGGCGCCAGCGGTTTTCGCATGGGCCTGGCCATCCTTCGATCAACTGTTTTGGCGCCTTTATCGGATGGCCTGGTGCTGGTGCTGGGATATATTGTCCCAGGCATCTTAGGGTTGATCCCTTTGCTTATCTTCAACCAACCCTCCACCGCCACCTGGCAGGGAACTCTCTCGGCCCTTTCCTCTCCGGATTTGTTATGGATACCGGCCACCCAAGCAGCCGCTATGGTAGTGCTGGAGCCTCACACTGCATCAGTTTCGTTTAATCACAAATCCTCTGCCGCCCGCCCGGTGGCGCTTCCCCTGGCCTTACTGGCCGGCCTGGGGTTGTCGCTGGCGATTTCATTTATCTGGCAGATAAGCTATTCTCTACGATCGGTTGCGCCACTTTCCACACCGCCCGCCGCTATTCATTATGCTCTCGCCATTCTCTCATCCGTGCCCCTGGCCTATTTTAGTGAGCGTTTTCTGCGCGGCCGGATCATGCAGCGCATGCTTCCGCCCGGAAACGAAAAATTTAAAGGGCTGGTTGTGTATATCGCCCTGGTAGGGCTGGTCACCTTCCGGCCTTTCACCATCCTGCCGGCGGTGCTTGCCGCCTGCCTCTTCACCTGGTTGGCGAACCGCGAACATGGGGTTCGCGCCTCCGTGCTGGCGCATCTGGCCTTCAACCTTGGTTCGATATTAATCAACAGTCAATTCATCCACTAACATGGAGTAATCTTATGACCCCCAAACGCACCTATCCAATCCTTCGCGGAATTATGGCCCTCGTCTTAAGCGGGGTGTTGGTGTCTGCGCGATCCGCCCAAGCGGCCCCGGCGGCAGCAACCCCTTCACCACAACCGCATTATCTGCAGGCCGGCCCGCCATTGGCCGACCTCAACCTGGGCAATTATTCCGGGTTCACCCTGGGCGACCTGGATCGGGATGGAGATACGGATGCCCTGGTGGGGGATATGTCTGGCAGCCTGGTCTACTATCGCAACGCAGGCGGCCCGAACCTGGGGGCAAATTTCTACCGCGAGATCGACATCCGCTATCCTGCCGGGATCAAGCCCAACGAATTAAATTACTCCAGCGGCCCATCTTCCAGCACCTATGTCCATCCGGAGCTGGTGGACGCCGACAATGATGGCGACCCGGACCTGTTCATCGCCGCCCAGGATCAGCGTCACCCTCCAACCGCGCTGGTCTTGGAATATTTTAGAAATGACTTTGGCACTTTCAATAAGATCTCGGGGATCACTCCCAATGTGCCATCCATCACCGGCATCACGGAGGAATTATGCCGAATCATGGATGGCGCCCATCCTGAGTATGACAGCCACAACTGGCTCAAAGACATTATGACCCTGGCGGTCGGGGATTTCACCGGCGATGGATGGCAGGACGCAGTGGTGGGGGTGATCGATATCAGCTCAGGAATCCCACAATACAGGCTGCTTATTTACCGGGCAGTGGCGCCCACTGTGGATAAAAAATGCCCAAAGTTGATCACCAATTATGCCAGCCAACCGATATCTCTGACCTTACCCGGCGCAAGACCCTTCCCCGAACTTTTCGACGCGGATTTTGATGGCGACCTCGACCTCTTTGTCGGCCTGTCCGGCGGGGTGGTGAGTTATTTCGAGAATACCGGCTCAGCCACCAGCCCCAATTTCGTCCTGCGCACGGGTGCAGCCAACCCGCTCAACCCGCCCGACACCACCAACCCCAGCCTTGAACCGGACTTCGGCGCCTACGTGGTGCCCGAGTTTGGCGATTTGACCCTTGACCAGTATCCCGATTTCGCCGCCCTCTCGGACGATGGGCGGGTGTATTCCATGCGCTACGACCCGGATGAGGAAGTGCAGCACCTGGTGCCCTGGCTTACCCCGGCAGATTATCTCATGCCCCTGGATTCCGGCGGCCGCATCATCGGTTACGACCAGGGCGCGGGTACCGTCACGTTTGCCGATCTGGACGGCGACGGCGACCAGGATGCGTTCTCTGGGGGAAAAGACGGCTATATCCGTAATTACAAGAATTTACTGGCGGAAACCGGCGAACGCAATTTTGTCGAATTGACCGGCTCGGCACGCTGGTTCCCAGCCAATTCCAACGCTTTCCCATACGGCGCGCCCCTGCTGGCCAATTTTGACGGGCAAAGCGGAGAGGCCGGCGATGCCGACCTGTTGATCGCCGCTAACCTGGACACCTGCCCGGTCATCTCGACCACCGGTCCCACTTTACTCGCCGAGGACACGCTGCTGCAGCCTGCAGATGTGGCCCCGGTGGAACCGCCGGTATCCCCGATGGCCGCCAGCCTGCCCTGGCGCCTGTGCTATTACGAGAATGAAGGGTCGGTTAACCAGCCCAACTTTATTTTGAATGCATCTCCGGCCTCAGGGGAGCGCTATGATCCCTTTGTAGATCCTAATACTGAGCTTCCCTTAGCGATCAGCGGGAATTACCTCATGCCGGCGGTGGTGGCCGCGGACAGCAGTTACCAGACCTTCCCCGACCTGGTGATCGGCAGCGATACCGGCCAGTTCCAATACCTGAACAATTTCGGCGACGAGCAGGGACCCATTTTCCAAATCGTAAATCCGAACCAAGTCCAGACCAATCTGGATACACTTAACGTCCCCTTTGGAGCGCCGATCTTCCTGGATGTGGACGGCGACGACATACCCGACCTGGTGGCAGGCACGCAGGATGGCAAAGTCCGTTATTTCCACAACGATCAGGATCCCGACTCCGATTTCATCGGCCCCTTTAGCGAAGTAAGTGACGCCGACAATCCCTTCTTCTTCATCAATGCCGGGCAATACGCCGCACCCACCTTCACCGACCTGGATAGCGACGGTGATCTGGATATGGTGGTGGGCAACATGACCAACACTTTCCATTTCTATGAAAACCTCGGCCTGCCGACCCCCGGCGCCGAACTGGCCTATGTCGATTATCGCTTCAACCCACTGGGCGTTGTCGTGCCAGATCCCCTGGAAGCGGATCCCACCTTGCCGCCGGACCCCACTTTACCGCCCGATTACAGCAGCCCGTTCCACCGTTCGGCCAACTTTGCCGATATTGACGGCGACGGCGACCTGGACGCCTTTGTGGGCAGCCTTCATAGGGTCGATTATTATCTCAACATCGGCAGCCCCGAGCAGCCGGTCTACCGTCTCCAACCGCCGGATCGCAACCCGTTACAAAATGTTCCCGACCCGCTGACCGTGATGAATGTCAGCTTCGCGGATACCCATCCCAACATCGCCGGGCTGGAAGCCTACGTTGGCATCCGCATTTCCGGTAAGGGTTATTTGAAGGGTTACCAGCTCAATCCGGTCACCCATAAATATCAGTTGATGGCCACCCAGCCCTTCGAAACCATCCAGGTAAATTACAGCAGCAACTATGAGGTGGGCACGCGCGCAGCCTTTATCCGCAATACCGACACCGGCTGCCTGAATGCTTATATTATGATGGGCTATTACAAAGATAAATGGTATGGAATCAATCAATTCCTCTGTGAAGGATTGGATGGCAATGGCAGACCTATTTACAGTCCCCCCGCAGATTTGTATGAATATGAAGACAATATCGGCTCTTCGGCCAATCCATTTTACAAGGCTAACTGGCCATTAGCGCACTACTTCACCGATGGGCAGTGGAACGGTACCTTGCTGACACCCGATGATCCGGATGTCTGGTGGTTCGGTACTCCGTTGGGCCAGGTAAAAACCCTCGAGAGGTCATTCTATGACGCCCAAAATCTGGCCGTGTACATCGACGAGGTCAACGACTACCGCAACCCCTTCAAGGGCGTGGTGCTGCCCAGCCCCACCATCCCCACCGCAGCCGACACCAACGCCGACGGCTTTGTGGATGCCTATATCGGCTCTTCCAGCGGCGCCATTCTCTATTTTGTAGGCAGCCCCAACCCGCCGCCCAGCGCAGAACTCCCCCCCACCGGAGGCAAAGCCTTCCTACCCTTTATCGGTAAATAAGCTTTCGCATCCGGATCAGGCAATCCCGGCGCAGTGTCACCAACCTCACCTGACGCTGCGCCGGTTTTCTTTCGATTATAATTAGCGCGATGCTCGCTTTAAGGTCCCAGCGACTACTCAAACCGTTTCTACTCGCAGCCCTCTACCTGGTCTTATACCTGGCCTGGCTGCTGTTTGCCCGCGCCCCCCAGGATGAAAAGTTTTGGACCGGCGGCCTGACGCTGGTATTTTCCGGGCTGGTGGTCACCTATCTTGCCTGGAAAGTGAGTGCCGCCCAGGCAGAACGGCCCATGGCCGCGGCCTGGGGTTGGATTGCGGCCGGGATGAGCCTGTGGACCGCGGGGGATGGACTGCGCGTGCTGCTGGCAGCCCTGATCCCCGCCTGGAAGCCGCCCCTCTTCCCGCCCGACCTGCTGTTCCTGGCAGGGGCGGCCGCCCTGTTCGGCGGCCTGCTGCTCTATCCCCGCCAGATGCGCCAGCGCCTTGGGCGCGGGCGGCTGCTCTCGGAGACCACCATCACCACCGCGGCGGTCATCACCCTGGCCTGGATGGTTGTCTTTCAGCCCGCCGGTGAGGCGGTCAGCGCGGCTCAAAACCACCCGGCCTTTTTGATCTACCCCATCGCCGACCTGGTCCTGCTGCTGGTCTTGTTGAACCTGTTTGTGCTCAACGATGCCGGGACCTTCCCGCCGCCCTTCGCCTGGATGACCCTGGGGTTGGTGGTCTACGCGGTGAGCGACCTGGCGTACGCCTACCTGCTCCCTCAAGGCAATTACACCCCCTGGAGCCTGGTCAATTTCGGTTGGACCGCGGGTGACGCCCTGCTGCTGGCGGCGATTGCCGCGCAAATGCGCCCACCGGGGTTAGCGCGCAGCCCCCAAACCACGCGAATTTTCCAGCGGTCGGTGGCCCGCATCCAGAACTTGCTGCCCCTGGTGCTGACCATCGTGCTGGGCTGGTACACGATCATCGATATGCAAATCAAAGGCCACCCCGATCCTTTGGGATTGTGGGTGACGGTGGTGCTCAGCATCGCCTTAATCGGCCGCCAGGGCATTTTGACCGGCGAGGTGGAATTTCAACAATACGCCAGCCTGGTGGACAGTGTGGCCGAACCTACCTTTATCTGCAACCGGAAAGGCCAATTTCACCTGGTCAACCCCGCCTTTTTGAGCGCCGCCGGTTACGCCCTGCCTGATGAGATGCTCGCGATGCACCTGGGCCAGGTAATCGCCCCCGATCAGGATATCCAGGATCTGCTCCAGCGCGGCCTCAACGGCGGTTGGACGGGCGAGGTGATGCTGCGCACCCACGCCGGCGGGCAGCTGCCGGTGATGCTTTCTTTGCGCCCGCTCTCTCGCGGCCGCCGCGACCGGTTGGCTCTGGCCGGCACGGCCCACGATTTGAGCGAGATCAAACGCCAGCAGGCCGAACTGCTGCGTGCGTTTGACCAGATCGCGGCGGCGCATCTTGCCCAGGAAAAGCTAAACGCTGAGCTTGAACAGCGTGTCCTGGAGAAAACCTCGGATTTGAGCGAGGCCTATTCTCAATTAGAACTGCAGAACCTGGCCCTCAGAAAATCTTGACCAGCTAAAATCGGATTTTGTCTCCCTGGTTTCTCATGAGCTGCGCGCCCCGCTGACCAACATCAACGGCGGCATCGAACTGGTGCTGGCCCGCTCGCGCAGCCTCTCGCTGCCCGCTCAAGAGACGCTTACCCTGGTTCAGGCCGAAATTTTCCGGCTGACCCGCTTTATTGAAACTATCCTCGATCTGTCCGCCCTGGATGCCGGGCGGATGCCGATCTATCCGGCCCCGCTGGATTTGACCACCGTCATCCACGCCATTCAGCGCCAGATGACCCATTTGCCCGGGATCGACCGCATCCGCTGGGAGCTGCCCCAGCCCCTGCCCGAATACCTGGCCGATGAACGCGCCCTCACCAGCGTACTGTTTCATCTCCTCGATAATGCCCTGAAATACGCCCCTGAAGGCGAAATCCAGGTGTCCGCGGGGACCGATGACGGCAGCGGCTGGGTCAAGGTGGCCGACCACGGCCAAGGCATCCCCGCTGAAGATATGCAGCTGCTCTTCACCCGTTTCTTTCGCTCGAAACCGAGCAACTCGCAGACCATCTATGGCCACGGGCTCGGGCTGTACATCGTTAAGCGTTTGATGGAAGCAATGAATGGTAAAATTCAGGTTGAAAATCAGCCGGAGGGAGGCGTATGGTTTACTTGTTGGCTGCCTCTCGTAGCGGAAGAAGATGCGGGGGAAGAGCATGAGCTTGAAAATACTGGTGGTCGATGACGACCCCACCCTGCTGCGCTTCTTGCAGGATTACTTGCGTGAGGAAAAATACGAGGTATTCGCCGCCAACCAGGGCCCCGAGGCGCTGCGGGTGGCATACCGCGAGCACCCCGACCTGGTCGTCCTGGATGTGATGATGCCCGGCATGGATGGCTGGGAGGTCTGCGCCCGCCTGCGGGAGCTTTCGGATATCCCCATCATTCTGCTCACCGCCAAATCCACCGAAGCGGATAAATTGCGCGGTTTTCAACTGGGGGTGGACGACTACATCACCAAGCCGTTTAGTTTTGCCGAATTGACTGCCCGCATCCAGGCTGTCATCGGGCGCACGCGCCGGCCGCCCAGCAGTAATGAGCGCAACCTGCTGTTCTTTGGCGATTTCACCCTCGACCTGGATAAGCATGAAGCCCGCCGGGATGAAGCAGTGATCGCCCTGACCCCCACCGAATTTCGCCTGCTGGAGTATTTTGTGCGCAATAAGGGCCGGGCGATCTCCGAGGACGAACTCAGCCAGGAAGTATGGGGCGACTATTATCAGGGCGAACGCTCGGCTGTGCGCCGTTATATCTGGATGCTGCGCCAAAAATTTGAAGACAATCCCTCCAGTCCCATCTGGATTCGCACCGTGCGCGGGTTCGGCTATCGCCTGGGCACCGGCACCGGAATATTAAAACTACCACCCGACGAGAAATAAGGTTATGGAATTAACATTACACTCTACATTCCCCGACAATCTGGAAGCTGACTGGAACCAATTAGTAGATCAAAATCAAATCAATGTCCCGTTTTTACGTTACGGCTATTTGCACACCTGGTGGCAAACCCAGGGCGGAGGCGAGTGGCCCGAGAGCCGGTTGGTGCTGGTCACCGCGCACCAAAACGGACACCTGGTAGGGATCGCTCCCCTTTTTTACACCCCCAACCATCAAGGCCAGCCCCGGCTGATGCTGCTCGGCAGCATTGAGGTCAGCGATTACCTGGATCTGATCGCTGCGCCCGCCCATCTGGACGCTTTTGTGGATGCGCTGCTGCCCTTTCTTGCCCAGGCCGGCCTGCCCAACTGGACATCCCTTGACCTGTACAACCTGTTCGACAGCTCCCCCAGCCTGGCCTCTCTGCGCCAATCCGCGTCTCGAGTGGGCTGGGCCGGTCAGGAAGAACGCGTCTATCACTGCCCCTATATCCCCATCCCCGGTGATTGGGAAACCTACCTGGCCGGGATTGATAAAAAACAACGCCACGAAATCCGGCGCAAGATCCGTCGTTTGGAATCCGCCGAGGTAGCCAACCGCTGGTATATCGTCACGGATGCCGACACGCTGGATGCCGAGATCGACGCCTTCACCGCCCTGATGGAGCAAGACGAGGACAAGGTGCTCTTCCTGACCCCCAAGATGCGCACTTTTATGCGCGATGTGGTTCACTGGGCCTTCCGCGAAGACCTGCTGCACCTGGCATTCCTGGAGATTGGTGGCAAAAAAGCTGCCGGGTACCTGTCATTCCATTATCTCAACCGTCTCTGGGTGTACAACTCGGGCATCAATCGCGCGTTCAACGAATTCTCGCCGGGATGGGTCTTGCTGGGCTATCAACTGCAGTGGTGCAACGAAAAAGGCATCGAGGCATTCGACTTTATGCGCGGCGATGAGGATTACAAGTATCGCTTCGGCGCCATAGACCGTTACTTGCTGCGCCTCACCTTCACCCCTCCGGCGGCCGTGTAATCGCAACCAGTCTCTCCATATAAAAAAAACCCGCGAGCGCGGGTTTTTTTTTATTCGGGGTCTTATTTCTTCTCTTTTTCCAAATCCTCCAGGAGATGCTCCTCCTGGCGTAAATTGCGGAAGCGCACCACCAGGCTCACCAGGTAGATCAGCATGATCCCAAAGATCACCGCGTATCCGGCGATCATATAGCTCAAAGTGTTTGCGGGGCCGTCCATATCTATCTCCCTATTTTAGTGCATGAATTTCAGTTTCAATTGTTCCACGCGATCGCCAAGCTGGCCCAGGCGGATGCGGTGCCAGAGCAGACTGGCAAAAAGGAACGAGAAGGCCAGCAGGCTGATGCCAAAGGTAAGGCCCATCGCCGGGGTCATGCTGAACGAACCGGTAGCGTTGGGATCGCTTCCTCCGATGACGACGGGGTGAATGGTGCGATAAATGCGAATGGAGAAGAAGGTTAAGGGCACACTGATAAAACCGATAATCGCGTAGACCGCGCCAAAGCGAGCGCGTCGGTCAGGATCTTCAATTCCCTGGCGCAGCATCAGGTAAGCCGCATACACCAGTTCCATGATCGTGGCCGTGGTCAGGCGCGGATCCCAGGTCCACCAGGTGTTCCAGATCGGGCGCGCCCAGATAGACCCGGTGATGATGTTGATCAGCGCAAAAGTCAGGCCAATCTCAATCGCGCCCAGGGCCACCAGGTCCCATGACTGCCTGCGCGTGCGCAGATAAACGATCCCGGCCACGAAGGCGGCGAAGAAGCCCAACATGCCCACCCAACCGGCCGATACGTGAAAGTAAAAGACCTTTTGCACCGGGCCCATCACCCGCTCAATGGGGGCATACACAAACACCATAAAAATGGCGACCGCCATGGTTAAAATAGCGATCCCGTCCAGAACCAACAGGAAACGAGGTTGTGTCTTCATTTATTCCTCCACAACATATTCGAATACCATGAATGCCACCGCGGTAAAGACGATGTCATAGGTTACCAATAAATTGATCCAGGGAGTGATCTCCTCCGCCGGTAAAACCTGGAGATAGGCGCTGCTGGCCTTGACCGCCGCGACCAGCACCGGAATAACGACCGGGAACAGCAGGATCGGCAACAGCATATCGCGCGTGCGGGTTTGCACCGCCATGGTCGCCAGCAGGGTGCCCACCGCCACGTATCCCTCGGCGCCCAGCAGGATGACCAGCAGCAGCCCGGGATGGGCAAACAGGTTGGTGTTATACAGCACGCTGTATACCGGCAGCACAATCGCCGCCACGATCAGGATAAAAACCAGGTTGGAAGCCGCTTTGCCAAAATAGATCGCGGTGCGGTCCACCGGCGCCAGCAGCAGTCCATCCAGGCAGCCGCGGTCTTTCTCGATCGCCAGCGAGCGGTTCAAACCCAGCGTGCCGGCAAACACAAAGGTGACCCATAAAACTCCCGAGGTGACCGTGGCGCGGGTGGTCGCATCCAACTCAAGGGCGAAATTGAAAATGAGGATCACCAGCAGCGCAAAAACCAGCATCGACGAAAGCAGCTCACGGCTGCGCAGTTCTGCCGAGAGGTCTTTCCAGATCACTGCGCTCATCGCGCGCATAAATGCGCTCATGGGGCGTTCCCCGCGGCGGCCTTCGAGGCTTCCAGCGAGAGCCGGTAAAAGGCCTGGAGACCATCCTTGGGCAGCCCTGCCCGGCTGGTAGAGGCGCAGATATTGCCACGGGCCAGCACGTCGAAACGCGAGGCCATATCTTCCACCCGGGTCAAATCGTGCGAGGTCATCACCACCGTGCGCCCGCGCGAAGCCACCTGCTTGAGAATGGTATCCAGCATTTCACAGGCATCCTGGTCCAGCCCGGTGTGCGGCTCATCCAGCAGCAGCACCTCGGGGTCATGGATGATCGCCCGGCCAATCGCCAAACGCTGCTGCATACCCCGCGAGAATGTGCGCACCAGGTCGCGGCGCCGCGCCGTCAGCCCTACCAGCTCGAGCACCTCACTGATACGCTTATCCATGGCCTTCACCCCATACATGCGCCCGTAAAAGCGCAGGTTTTCCTCGGCGGTCAAATCGCCGTAAAGCAGGGGCAGGTGTGAGACCACTCCCAGGCGCTGGCGCACAGCGGATGCCTGGCGCGGGAGGTCATGCCCGGCCACGCGCACCCGGCCCATGGTTGGGCTGGAAAGCGAGGAGAGGATGCGCAGGAAGGTGGTCTTGCCGGCGCCGTTGGGACCTAACAGGGCCACAAATTCGCCCTGGGCGACCGAAAACTCGAGGTTGCGCAGCACCATTTTGAGGCCAAAGCGTTTGACCAGTCTTGAGACGTCGATGAGCGGGGCGGCTGGCATCATGAGGCTGTCTATTTCCCTTCGCGGGCGCGTTTCAACTGCTCTTTCAACTCGCTCCGGCGAAGCTGATAGGCTTCCTCCGGGATCTTGCCGGCCTGATGCAGATCGTCCAAAGCCAGTATCGCGTCGACGAGAGCATCTTCGCTCTCCATCAGCGGATATTCGTCCTCGGCTTCGAGTTCAGCCACTGCCGGCGACTTGCGTTTACGGAACACCCAGAAGCCTGCCCCAACCAGCACCAGCCCAAATGCGCCCAGGCCAATCAACAACCCAGATTGGCTGCTGCCAGCCGTAGGCGCCGTGGCGTTAATTTTGCCGGAAAGGTTCAGCTTCAACGAGCTTCCGGCGCTCAGGTTCGAGGCGGTGAATAAGTGGTAGGTCATGCCCTGCACGTCCTGCGATCCGCCTTCCATCAACTGGTCACTTTGCAGTTTGATCCCGCCCTGCGGCAGCATCGCCACCGCGGCGTTGACATTTATCGGGATCGGCAGATCCAGGGAAAGTTTGCGATCGTATGGCAGGTCAAACGAAAACAGCACCTGGTGCTGCTCCGGGTCAGGCTGGACCGGCGAGAGATCGCCAAAACCATCTGCGGTCTGAATAAAGCGGTCGCCGATGGCTCCGCCGTCAAACTGCAAATTGGTGGCGTCCGCCGGCACCTGGAAGGTCAAGGCGGGCTTGTCGGGGGCAGAGGGCACCACCACTTTGCCCATCGGGTTCGAGATGATATACAACTCGACCACCTGCACCACCCCGGGCTGAGTGAAATCAAAGAATAGATGCAGGCGCTGGCCCACCAGCCCGGCGGCATCCGTGGTCGTCTCAAAAATCGTGATCGGCAGGTCGACCGATTCACCGGTGATATCCGTGGCATGGACTATTTCCGAATTGAAGGTGTAGCTGTCCTTCTGCACCCGCGCCATAAAGGCCATATTTGGCTTGAGCTGGACATCCTTGAATTCGTATGAGCCGTCCGTCCCGGTGGTGGTCTCATTTTCCAGCACCTGGTTCATCCCATCGAAACCGGCCAGAACCACGGTCAAACCTTCGGGGGCAGCCCCACCTTGCGAACTGCTGATCGATCCGCGAATGGTAATGGCGCGCTCAGCCGCCGGGGTAATGATGCTATCCGAACCCGGGGTTTGCGGGGTGGTCTGGTCGCCGGGCGCCGGCGTACCCGCCGCAGGGGTCTCTGCCGGGGTTGCATCCGCCTGGTTGGCCTGTTCACCCACCGGGGCTGCGCTGGCAAGCATCAGCGAGCGCACGTAATCGACCACCGCCCAGCGCTCATCCTGGCTCAGCTTATCGCCAAAGGCGGGCATATCCCCCTGCCCATTGGCGACCGCGGCTTCCAGTTCGGTGTTGGAGAGCACCGCCAGGCGGTCTTGCTGGGTCCAATCCGGCGCTTGATCCGAACCCTGGCCCTGGTCGCCGTGGCACGAGGTGCACTGTTGGTCATAGATAGTTTTTCCCTGATCCACGGAGGCCTGGGAGGTGCTCAGCGAGAAGACGTACGCCACCACATCCCAGCGCTGGCGGTCATTCAAGCTGGCGGTAAAACCGGGCATCAATTTATCCAGCCGGCCAACCGTCACCACATCAAACCAATCCGAGGGACGCGCATCCCGTGAAATCTCGACGCTGCCAATTGCCGGCGGAGGGTTGGGTAAATTCACCGCCTGGGGGCCGTCGCCCATCCCGGTGGATCCATGGCACGGGACGCATTTTTGCGCAAAAATCGACGCGCCCTGGGCCGGGTCTGGCGGCAGAAGCGGATATGCGGTGCTCTCCTGGGCGGCAGGCTGCACGCCCGCCTGAGCAGGCTGGTAGTTTGGGGGTGGGGTCACATCTTCAGCCAGTGAAATCCCGCCGCAAGCAGTAAGCATGCCGATTGCCAAAATCCCGGCAGCCCATATCAAAAATTTTCGCATACGATTACCCATATAAAAGTAGATTAGCTGACCACTGCGCCGCAGTTGGAACAGAATTTATCCGATTTTTGCACCGGGCGCCCGCACTTTGGGCAAAACCCACCTGATTTTTCCTGGCGTTGTTTGCGCCGGCTGGCGATCAATTGTTCGAGATCATCATCTCGCCCAACCATGGTCGCCACCCCGTTCCCGGCTACAGGCGCCGCAGAAGCCAGGCTGCCTTTGAGCTGGCCGTCTGCCCGGCGAGCCGCGATGACATGTTCCACCCGCTCTTCCGCCGAAACCTGTGGGCCGGTCTCGCCGAGACTGTCTAACTCGCGGAGCACATTGGCCGCTCGCTGCAGCAGGAGCGTGCGCTGAGGCTGGTAATCCTCCGCCGGGATCTTGCCCAGGCTGTGGTCAAAATCCAATTCCTGCAGTGCGTTGAGCAGCCGGTCGCGTTCGGCCAGAACCGATGAACGGTGGTGGTCCGTGTCCGTCTCGGCCATCTCCTTGGCGGGGCGAGCAGGCTCCGCATTTAAAAATGGCCGGCTGACAAATAACCCAATGACAACGGCCAGGGCTAAGATGAGAAAAATAGCGCCTAATTCCATGCTGCGACGATCTCCTCCCCTATCGGATGTATGGCTGAACGGCCGAAAGGATCTCGGCAGTCGAATCAAACGGCCCAATCTTCACATATTTCAAACGCCCGTCCGGTCCGATCACGTAGGTTTCCGGCACCCCTTGGATGCGGAACATCTGGGATACGCTGGTGCGCAAATCGGGGCCGTTGGGATACGTGACGCCAAATTTCTGCAGATAGGCCAATGATTTGGGTTCGGTATCCACATACGCCAGCCCAAGAAAAACCACTTTATCTGAGTCTTTCAACTGCTGATACGCCTGTTCCAGTTCCTGGGCTTCCTGTTCGCAGGGGATGCACCAGGAGGCCCAGAAATTGACCACGATGACTTTGCCCTCCAGATCGCTGCTGTGAATGCTTTGCCCATCAAAGGTGATCATCTGGATATCCGGCACTTTATCGCCAATCACGATTGGACCGCTCATCGAGCGGCGCAGCCCCCAGGCAATTAACGTCAGAAAGCCAAGCAAAATGACAAACGCCCCCACAATCACCCAAACGGGTAAACGCCGCGGCGAGGTCTCGGTGATGGAGGAAGAAGATACCTGCTGTTCCATAAAATCAGTACTCCGTTAAGAACGATCTACGCGTTTCAATTCTTCTTCAACGCGCTTTAAATATTCATCTTGTGATGCGGCGGCCGCCGGATTATCGCCAGGCGGGGTCGCCATGGTATCCGGCGCCCGGCGCATGCGTCTTAACACCATAAAAAGCAGCCCGGCGCCAAAGACGAGCACAACCGGCGGCAGAACGTACACCAGCCAGTTTAAACCGCGGCGCGGCGGCTCAGCCAGAACCCGGTCGCCATACTGCACGGCAAAATAATCTTTAATTTGTTGGTCAGACCAGCCATCGGAAAGCTTGGTGCGTATCAAATCCCGCCATTCCTGGCAAGCCTGGGTCGGGCAGACGTCAAGAGGGATATTTTCACAGACCGGGCAGTACATTTGCTTGGCAACCCGGTTTACGTCATCGTCTGACGGGGTGGGCACGGGCTGCTGAGCGTTGACCCGCGGAGCGATCAAGACCCAGGCAGCCAAAACAGCCACCAGGAGGAAAAGGCGCGATAGGTTCTTCTTCATTGTTTGTTATCAATACCTTAAAAGGTTCAAAATCCTACTTATCTTACCAGATTCACTTAAGAGCAGGCTTAAGTTTGTGAAATCCGTTTCAGCCGGTTGGTGGGGTCTGGTACACTTGGCCAATGGGCAAATGGTTATCCTCGAAAAATATCCGCCAATGCGGTATGGTTTTCCTGGCATTGTTCATCGCAATGACCTCATCAGGTCAGGCCCCCCCGCCGGGTGACTCTCCCGCTCTGGTGTGCCAGTTCAATCCCCTGGTCGCAGACCTGCTGGCGCTGACCCACTCAGCCGATTGGGCCGGCTGGATTGCCCAGCTCAGCGGGGCGGCGCCGGTGATCATCGATGGGCAAACCACGCGCATCCAAACGCGTTACAGCCCAACCATGTTCGACCCCAAGGGCAAACCCCTGGCTTACAACTTCGTACTTGAGCAGCTGCGCCTGTGGTATCCGCACGCATTGATCGAGGAAGATCCCTACTCCTTTGACGGCAGCACCTGGAAGAACCTGATCCTCGAAATCCCCGGCGCACTGCATCCCGAGCGAGTCCTGGTGCTGTCTGCCCACCTGGATTCGATCAGCGAGGATCCAACCGTCTCTGCCCCGGGCGCATCCGACAACGGCAGCGGGTCTGCCGCCTTGCTCGAAGCCGCGCGCATTCTGCGTTTCTATCGTTTCGAAAACAGCCTGCGGCTCATTTTCTTCACCGGCGAAGAGCAGGGCCTGATCGGCAGCAAAGCCTACGTCCGCGATCATAATCTGCACGGCATCCTCGGGGACATTAACCTGGACATGTTTGGTTTTGACCAGGACAATGACCGCTGCTTTGAGCTGCATGTGGGCACCATGGTGGAATCTGCGCCATTAGGCCAGTGCTTTCGGTCAGCCCTGCAAGAATACCAACCCGAGCTGCGGGTGGATTACCTCAACGGTTACGATTTGCGCTTCTCAGACCATTCCTCTTTTTGGGACATGCGTATCGGGGCGCTGGAAGTGCTCGAAAATTACAGCTATAACGGCAGCCAGAACGGCTGTCTTGGCACACGAGACCGCAACCCCAACTATCACCGCACCAGCGACACCCTCGACAAAATAAACCTCGCCACGGGTTTCGCTATCGTGCGCAGTGCAATCGCCACCGCGGCCGGACTGGCCCACCCTCAAGCCGCCTGTTTCGCGGCATCTCCCACGCTCAGCCTTGCCACCTCGCCTGGAGAAATCCACCTGGCGTGGAGCGCCGTTGCCGGGGCCGAGAATTATCAGGTGCTCCGCTCCAGTCACGGCTGCTCATCCGGCTGGGAGCGGTTGTCTTCAGCCATCGTTTCCAACGCTTCTGACCGGCAGGTGCGGCCAGGCCAGATCTACAGCTATCAGATCGAGGCGCTTAACGAGGCAGGGGCCTGCACATCCATCCCAAGCCCCTGCGTTTCGGCCAGCCCACCATTTCAAAGGTCTCAGAGGCAGGCGCCGGCTATTGCCAGATAATTATTAAGGTTCTATCGACCCCGAGGCCAATCACCACCGGCCTCGGGGATGAAAATGCTTATGGAACCGAGTGCGCCGCGGCGTCTCGACCCGGAATGCGCACCCGCTCAACTTCCGCGTCTTTATCCGGCCAGGCGGCCACCAGCGTGCCAAAGATCAGCCACAAGCCGCCAAACCACAGCCAGTTCACCAGCGGGTTGTGGAACACCTTGAAAGTGGCCCCGTCGGCCGAGATTGGCTTCCAATCCACCAGCAGTACGTACAAATCATCTTCAATCGAGCTGCGCACCCCAGGGATGGTCATTGGCTGCTGCGCGGCGTAGTAGTAATCGCGGCGAGGATGCAGCTGCCCCAGGTATACGCCGTTGCGCGAAACATCCACCACGGCGCGGGCCACGTTTCGCCCGTCGGGCAAATCAAATTCGTCCAGGTTGCGGTAGGTGACCGTGTAGCCCGCCAGGCTAATCGACTGGCCGGCTTTTAGTGTCCCCTGGGTTTCCACCTGGAAGATTTCCATCCCCATGATGCCAATCGCCATCAAGACGATGCCCAGATGGATAGTATAACCGCCGTAACGCCGGCGGTTGCGGCCAGCCAGACGCCAGAAGGAAACAAACAGCCCTTCGCCGGTGCGTTTAGCCCTGGCCAGCACCGCGCGGGTGTAATCATACAGGGTGATAAAGGCGGTAAAGGATACCAGCCAGAACCCCAGCAGCGCGCCAAAGACGCGCACGCCGGCGGCATAGACCGCCACCAGCACCACCAGCGAAGCGATGGTTGGCTTCCAGATAGCTTTCCCCAGGGTTTTGATCGTCGAATGGCCCCAGGCCGAAAGTGGGGCGATCCCCATCAAGAATAACAGCCCAACAAAAAGCGGGCCGGTGGCGCGCTCGTAAAAGGGCGGGCCGACCGTCACTTTCTGACCGGTAAACAGTTCAGACACCAGCGGGAAGATCACCCCTGAAAAGCATACTGCCAGGATGCCCATGAAGAGCAGGTTGTTGAACAGAAAGAGCGACTCGCGCGAAAGGATCGAGTGCATATGGCCTTCCGCCTGCAAGTTATTCCAGCGGTAGAGCAGCAGCGACAGCGCGATGATAAAGGTCAGGCCGATGAAGCCAAAGAACATCGGGCCGATGGCGCTTTGGGCAAAGGCGTGCACCGAAGAAAGCACTCCCGAGCGGGTGAGGAACGTGCCAAAGATGACCAGGCAGTAGGTCAGGATGATCAGAATCATGTTCCAGCGTTTGAACAGGCCGCGCTTCTCCTGGATCATCACCGAATGCAAGAAAGCGGTGCCGGTGAGCCAGGGCATGAACGCGGCAATTTCAACCGGGTCCCACCCCCAATAACCGCCCCAGCCGAGCACGTCGTACGCCCAGCGGCCGCCCAACATCAGGCCGAGCGACAAAAACAGCCAGGCCACCAGCGTCCAACGGCGCGTCAGGCGGATCCAGCGGTCGTCGGTGCGCCCGGTAACCAGCGCAGCGATAGCAAAGGCAAAGGGGATGACGAAGGAAACAAAACCCAAATACAGCATGGGCGGGTGGATAATCATCCCGGGGTGGCGCAGCAGCGGGTTAAGCCCGCGGCCATCTGGCGGGAAAATAGCCACCGAATTGGCCGGTTGGAAGAAGGCTTCCACCTGGCCGCTGGGGGTTGACCAGAAACGATTGAACGGGTTTTCAAAGAAGATGGTCAGGGAGAGGAAGAATGCCACGGTGACCAAGGCGACCACCACCACCCAGGGGAGAAATTCCTGGTCGCGGTTCCATTTTCGCAGGGTGACCGCGGAGGCAAAGGCTGAAAGCAGCCAGGACCAGAACACCAGCGACCCGGCCTGCCCGCCCCAAAGCGCGGTGACCCGCAGATAAAGCGGCATGGCATTGCTGGTCACCGAATAGACAAAGCTGACCTCGTAATGCCCGGTTACCAATAAATAGATCAAAATCAGCGCTGCGAGCGAGATGAGCGGGAAAGTCAGCAGCATTGAAAGCCGCGCGCTTTCTACCCAGGATGGGCGGCCTTTGCGCACCCCCAGGATTGCCGCGCCGATTCCATACAAAGCGATGAGGAAGGTAATCACCAGAACGCCATAGCCAAAGTTAGCTATCATACATGCTCCTCAATAAGAAATAGGGTTTTGGCGTGTGTAGCTACCGCCAAAACCCTTCTTTACAATCATCATCCATTCACAAGTAAAGAAGAACGCGCGGTAGGTGACAGAAACAACCGGCCATTGTTCTTCACAGCCTGGTCATCTAGAAAGCCAGGTTAAGGCTGGCTTTGGGCCTGCTCTGGAAGCGCTTCTTCATAGCGGGAAGGACATTTCAGTAAGAGTTCTTCCGCATGAAATACGCCGTCCTCGCCTAAACGCCCTGTCATAATGGCCTGAGCCTCATTCTTAAGCAGGTCGGGCATCACGCCGCTGTACACGACAGCCAATCGGGCCCGGCTGGGATCGGTCACCGCGGCGTGTAAGACTGCCGCCATGCCGCCCTGGTCGTCAATTTCTTTCTGGCTGCCCGGAGTGTTGGCCACATCGAATTCAAGGATCAGTTTATCGCCGTCATATTTGATCGTATCCCCGACCACGGCCCCGGAAACACGCAGTTGGCGGCCAACCACGGCTGCCCCCTGGGATTGGACTTCATCCACGGTCATGAAATATTGCGCATTGGCAGACGCCGAAGTCCAAATTAAATACACGATCGCTGCCAGGATCAATACACCGCCAACAATAAATTTCATCCGGCCGCCTGCCGCCCCACTGGCAGTTTGGACGGAACTCATTGCGCCACTGCTGGTAATATCCATATGGCCAATCCTCCGCTTTTATAAAACTATGATTTACCCAATCCACCCTATTTTGTCAGACATGGATTAATGCAAGGTTAGAATTGGGCAAATTGTAGATAAGAACAGCCGTACGGGAAGAAATTATACCAGATATAAGATCGGCTAACTCCCAATAATTCGGCTAGAAAAACGCCTTCCGGCGTCTATTTCTTCTTTTTCTCAATTTTACGCAAGCTGCCCACCTGCAATTCCACGGGCATATAGCGTTTACTGAGCAATTCAATCAATACCCGTACCCGTTCAGAACCGGCCAGGCGTTCGTCAAACAGGGCTTCGTAACCGGCGAACGGGCCGTCGTGAATATACACGCGCACCCCCTTTTCCAGGTCGCTGAACTCCTGACCGCCGGCCTGGTTCACTTTTTCGATGCGGGCCTGGATCGCCTGGATCAAACCCTCGGGGACGATGGCCGGTTCGCGATCAAAACTGACCATGCCTTTGGCAAACGGCATATATTGGAGAAACGAAAGGCCGACCTTCTCCAAATCTACACGCACAAAAAGATAGCCAGGAAAATACGCCTTGATCTTCTTTGCCCTTGGATTGACCGGGTTGACCCGGATGCGCGGGAAAAAGACATCCACGTCGCGCACGAGAAGCTCGCCGTACAATGCCTCTTCGCGGTTCGGTTTGCTTTGCATGACGTACCAATTAACCGCCATCTTCCCTCTCGTTAAGTCGGCTTCACCACTAAAAAGATATGGCAGCCGGGTTTCCAACGACAATTCGCTTCATCGGCCAACTGCCGCCTGGTGACCGGATTGTACCCCAAGATCGGGGCAATCTCGGCGCAATCCGGCCGAAGCTCATGGTTTCACAAAGACCAGGTTGAACTGCAGCGGCTCGATCACCCGCCCGCTCCACACCCAGGTTGCCGGTTCTGGGCCTGCCTGCCAACCCGGCGCAGGGACGAAGCTCATGCCTTGCGGCGCAGTCACCTTCAGCGTCAGCGGCAGATCCAACAGACCGGGCTGTTTTTGCATCCGCAGCGTATAGATCATCCCCTCACCTTCCTGGCGGATTACCCTGGCAGGCAATTGCCATTCCAGGGCCAACCGGCGCGTCTCACCCGCCGGGAGCACCATCAGGCCCGAAAACTCACTGCTGCCGCCTTCAGCCAGGGCTTTCTCCACCCGGCCATCGTAGCCCTGGCGGGTCAGCAGCTGGTCGGCCGGAACTACAGCCGCCTGCCCGGAGATCAGTTGGCTGCCGCCGGCGGCCAGCACCCGCCAGTAATCCCAATAACAGCGTTGCTGCAGCCCCTCGTAGGTCAGATTATAAAAGGCTTCATGTTTGCAAACCGTTCCGGCCTGGGCGCGGCTGCGGTAATTGATCTGCAGGGCCGCTAGTGGGGATTGTGGAGCGCGCAAATCGACCTGATAATCCAGGCTGCGCTCCACCAGGGCATCCGCCTTGTTAAACCCGATATTCGAATCCACCAGCAGGAGGAAATCAGCATCGTTGGCCTGCACTGCGCCATCCAGCCCGGCCTGCACCAGGGCAGATTGAGCAGCCGGCTGGTTGAAGTACAGCAAAATATGCCCGGCCTGCACCGCCTGCAGGGTAGTCATCCCCACCGCGGCCAGGTCTGCCGGATCTTCCAGGCTGAGCAGGCGATCTTTCATCGCCACACCCAGCCGGCCGATAAAGTCTTTTCGCTGCGCCCACCATTCCGCGGAAAGCCCTGCCTCTTCTTCCGGGGCCCAGGCGCGCCGCATCCAGGCAATCACGTTGTTGGCATTGACGTCTTCTTGTATGCCATCCAGCTGCACCGGGCCCAAAGCGCTTAGCATCCACACCAGCGCCTGTTGGTCGATGGCAATGACTCCATCCACGCTCACACCGGTAGAGGCGCTGTAGAGCGCCTGGATCTGCCGGGCGGCGGTGGGAAAATCCGGCGACCAGTTGGCATCCCGCGGAACCCAATATCCGGACAGCATGTACGTGCTTAGAGGGCCCGGCGGCGGCGGATAGCCGGCGGCGAAATTATCCACCGCGTAGGAATCCTGAAATTCAAAGCGGGTGATATTGCCCTGCCGCACCTGCAGCAGCCCAAACGCCGAGATAAACCCACCAGTGGCGCGCAGTTCGTCGTTGTTTTGCACCACGACCAGGTAGGTTTTGGCCGAATCCGCGCCGGCCAGCTGCGCCATCTGGGCCAGCAAACCCACTCCGCCCTGCAGCAGAGGGAACCGCCGGTCAAGCTCGCGCAGTTGGTCGCCCATTTCACCCGGGATCCAGCCAAGATCCAAGCGGGCGCGAGCATTCGCGGCCCGCGCCACGGCATCCTGGGCAGAAGTAAATTGCGCCTGGTGGTCAACCAGCACGGCGGTGACCCGTTCGCTGGCCGGCCGATCGGCGGTCATGCCCTGCCCATCCAACAGAGGCGCGAGGCCTTGCAGCGCCTGGTCGCCTGCTTCGGTCATGTAGTAAGCATACATCACCAGGGGTTCAACCTGCCCGGCGGCATGTCCTACCCCGGGCGCCCATTTGAGCAGATCAAAGACAGGAAACAGCGGGGCGACCCCCCACCGCAGGGCGCGCATATGCGCCGAGAGCCGGCTGGTGATCTCCGGCAGGCTGCTGGAATTACCCCGGGCTGCCTCCGCGCGCACGGCCTGCAAATCTCCGTAGAGGCCGGCGGCATGGTAAGCCATCACCCCCAGGTAGCCGCACAGCAAAAAAACGACAGCCAGAACCAGTCCCGCGCGTAAATGCAACGCATTCTTAACGGTTTTTGTTTCGAACAGGAACCACCCCCCGCAAAATTATTGCTATAATCTATTATAGCTTTCATCGCAGCATCATCAGGGAGTTAAATGGTGGGGAGTGTAAGATCATATTGGGTGATCACCATGGTGGTCGCCGCCTTTCTCGCATTGGCGTTTCTGGTCAAACCCAGTCAGGCCGGGTTTCAATTCCAAACGGTGCCGACCGCGGCCCCGACCGGCGCCGCCGCTGAAGCTACGGCCACCCAGGCTGCTGTCGTGCAGCCGACCCCGGCCCCGGCAAAATCTTCTACGTCTCAAGCCGCAACTGCGCTGCCCTCGCCTACTTCGATGAGCACCGAAGCTGGCCTGGCAGCGACTCTAGCCGGCGAGCCGACCAGCACTCCCACCGCTATTGTCGCCCAACCCACCGCAGTGCCCCCCGACCCCACAGGACCTGGGGCAGCCTCGTCAGCGGACCGTTCGATCCAGTCCGTTTACTGGCTGATCTGGGGTCTGGGGCTCCTGGCCGGGACCGGAATTATTGTCTTTCTAGCCATCCGCAAAGCAAATAAAGCTTCAAAACCTCCCACCCAGGGCCAGCCCGGCTGAACCTGCCTTATTGTTGTTTGGGGGATTCAAAAACGATCAGGTAGGTGAATTGATGAAGAAACTATTTTTGTTGATCGCGATCAGCGTTATGCTGGGTCTCTCGGGTTATAACCCGGCAAGCAATCCGCCGGATGATATCCTGCCGCCGGTGTTCAATCGCTATTACTATTTGCCAGTCGTCTACCGCGAGCCGATCTCGGTTTGCCGTTTTGGCGTCGCCGGCCTGGCCAAAAACTCGGTCTATAACATGGACCTGCATGTCGCCAAAATTGGCGGCTTCATCAACTGGTCCACCAATCCGGGGCGCGACCTGCCCTCGGATGTCTCCTTTGTGCGGGTGATCAATGTGGCCGATCCTTTTGATGACACGACCGCGGCCAATAACGCCAAAGCCCTGGCAAAAAACTATCCCGGCTCCGCCTGGCAGATCGGCAATGAGCCCGATACCTCCTATACCAACGCGGATGGCAGCGGGCAGGATAACATCACCGCCCAGCAGTATGGTCACCGCTTCCGCGTACTCGCCCAGGCGATTCGCTCCGCCGATCCGTATGCCAAAATCGGGTTCGGCTCCATCGTCCAGCCTACCCCCATCCGCCTCTACTATCTCAACCTTGCCTGGGAACAGCTGAAAACCGAGACCGGCTCGGCTACCCAGGCCAGCAGCCTGATCGATTTCTGGAGCATCCACTCCTTCATTTTGAACGAAGTCGACGGGCAATGGGGCACGGGGGTTCCCAAGGGATATCAATCCACCTGGGGCCAACCGGTGCATATCACCAACTATGCCGACACCTACAACAGCACGATCTTTGCCAACCGCATTCGCACCTTCCGCCAGTGGATGAAAGACCGCGGCCAGCAAAATAAGGGCCTGTGGATCACCGAGTACGGCAGCCTGTTCCCGCCCTTCGATCCGCCGGGTATAGATTACGTCAACGTCAGCGACCAGAAAACCGCCGAATTTATGGTTAAAACATTCGATTTCCTGGTAAACACCGTGGACAGCAATACCGGTATGCCCGCGGATGGCAACCACCTCGTCCAGCGCTGGTTCTGGTACAGCCTAAACGACAACCGCGACAACTACGGCGGTACCCTGTTTGACCCCCAGACCGGGGATGCCACCCCCGTTGGGCAGGCATTTATAGATTACACCAAAAATCTGACCCCCACCACCGCCTGCCTGCCCTGACAATCGGCAGGAACGGCTGGCCCGACCTATATCGTCGGCCGCTGCTGGCAGATTAATAAACCATTAAAAAAGTCCCTTCCACGAATCCGGAAGGGACTTTTGATTGAGGCGCGGGGTTCTTTGAGCGGGTTAACTCAGCCGGTTTTGCGCGGGAGGTTGGCAGGTGGGAGCACAATCCCCCCGGCGATTCCCACGGCAAGCGCCGCCGCGCGCAGCAGCAGCATGCCTGGCGCAATCCACAACAGGCGCGGGTCGCTGCGGCCGATATAGGCTAAGAAAGGCAGGCTGGTAAGGAAGAACAAACCCGCCGCCAGCCAGGCCATCCAGACAAAAAGCGGCCAGAAAAAACCGGCGGCCACACAGAACGCGCCCATCCCCAGCAAGAGGATCTGCCAGCGCTGCGAGGGTGGGGTGTGAGAATCGGAAAAGGTTTTCTCCGGGAGCCAGCGCAGCATGACTGCCTTCCAATAACCGATGCCATATTTCCGCCGCACGTACTCACTCACATCCAGGTCATGGCGGTGAAAGACCACCGCCGTGGGCTGGAATACCAGCCACAGGCCCTTGCGCGCCAGGCGGAAGGAGAATTCCTGGTCTTCGACGGACGGCACGCGGAAGAGCGGATTAAAGCCGTCATGCTGCAGAAATACATCCCGGCGATAGGCAGCCGAATAGGTATCGACAAAATCGATGCGCTCTAGTTTGCGCATGCGCTCATATTTAAAGGCATATTCGCACTGCACAAAGCGTGGGACGAGGGCCGTCTCGCGGCAGGCATAGGCGCCTTTCACCCCCACGATTTGCGGGTTTGAAAATGGTTTCACCAGCTCAGCCAGCCAGTTCTCAGTGGGGATACAATCCGCGTCGGTAAACGCCAGGATCTCCCCCGCCGCCGACTGCGCGCCATGGTTTCGCGCTGACGCCGGGCCGGCATTGGGCTGCGAAATCACCCGCACGCCGCACTGCGCGGCGATCCTGGCGGTATCGTCTGACGAGCCATCATCCACCACGATGATTTCATAATCCACGTCCCACACCCATCCATTCTGCCGGATCAGTGCATCCAGGCAGGCAGGCAAACTCTCAGCGGCGTCTTTGGCAGGGACGATCACCGAGATCACGGCGCCGCCTTACGCCGCAGCCGGCCCGCGGCGAGAAAGCCGGCGGCGAGCAGCACCGGCGGGAGGGTGACCGCTGCATGCAGCAGCACGGCAAAAGCCGCCCGCGCCGGCTCCGGTACGCCAAAAGGCGCCAGGCCCAGCATGGCAAAAAAGTAGAACGGGCCGAAATTACCCGGCATGAGGGCCGGCGCCAGGCCAAGAACCACCAGGGCCAGCACCAGACCACCCGCGCGGAAGTCGGCGGGCAAATCCAGGGCGCGCAGCACAAAGAGATTGGTTGCCAGCATCACCACCCAGGTCGCCAGGGTCATCAGCGCCACCGGCAGCCAGGCCTGCGGCGAACGCAGCCTACCCTGCCCCTGGATGCGCGCAATCCAACCCTCCAGGCGCGCCAGCCAGGGCCAGGCCGAAACCAACCCGCGCAGCGCCGGCCAACGGCCCAGCCGCTGCCAGAGCAGGGGCGCGAAACCAACCGCGGCAGCCAGCACCAGGGATAACCCAAGGCCCAGGGGAAAAAGCCAGTGGCGGCTGCGCTCCAGCGCGTGCAGCGGCAGGAGCGGCCCTAGCCACAACAGCAGGACGGAAAGGGCGACAACATCCATGTATTTTTCCAGCAGGACGGTCAGGGTGACCGGCAGAGCATCCTCACGATCTTCCACCGCCAGCCAACCGATGCGCAGCAGGTCGCCGCCGCGCAGCGGCAGCACCACGTTGGCCGCCTGGCCGATCAGAAAGGCCGCCGACAAGCGCAGCCAGCCTGGCCCCGGCCGCAGGCCAATCAAGTGGATCAGCCACCTCCAGCGAACGATCTTCATCGCCGTGCTCAGCAGCACGCTCGCCACCGCAATCCCCAGCCAGCCGGGATGTGCACCCGCCAGGTTGGCTCCCAATTGAGCCCAGTCTAATTGGGCCACGGAAAAGTACAGCAGCCCGCATCCCAACAGCAGGCGCACTGTCAGCCAGGCGCCGGCCCAACCGCGCGAAATGGCGGAATGTGCACGGGCGCTGCGGCTACCGGCAGTCATAGGTCACCTTTGGGTTCAATTCTTCGCTGGCCTGGCTGCGGCAAACCGGGCGGTTTGGATTGAGCGGCGGCAGGGCCTCGCCCCACGCGCTCCCGGCAGGCTCTCCGGCCGGCGGGAAGACCAGGTCTGGGTAGGTGTGCATGAGGGTCTCACGGTACCAGGCAAAGGCAGTCAGCGGCAGCACGACGATCACCGTATCGCGGCGCATCCCCAGCCCATAAACGGCGTACCATAAGGGAAAGGTATCCGCGTCGCTGCGGGTCAGCAGAATGGCGTTCGCCGGGGCATCTCGCAGGTATGCCTGCGCATACGCCTCGGCTTCATCGTGGCGGGGGTCAACTTTCCGCGCATTTCCGGGCAGTTGGACGGCGATGAAGACCACCAGCAGCAGGGCAGCCGCTTTGCCCAGGGGTAAATTCCGCCACATCCATGGCCAGACCAGCACCAGCCCCTGACCTGCCCAAACGGCAGCCGCCAACAAGGCGGGGATCAGGTAGAGGATCGAATCAGCGGTCTTGTAGCCGATGGCGAACAGCGAATAGGCCGCGAAGATCCACAATAACAACGCCTGCGGGAATTTCTTCAGCCCGCACTGCACCGCGCCCACCACCCCCAGCACCAGGCCGGGCAGGGCAAACTGCTCGATCAGCAGCCGTGCCCAGGCAGACAGCCGCCCCAGCAGATCTTCGGACGGCAGGTGGAACAGCAAACTGCGGTAAGGC
The DNA here is from genome assembly GCA_963752685.1 of uncultured Chloroflexia bacterium. Lineage (GTDB taxonomy): Bacteria > Chloroflexota > Anaerolineae > Anaerolineales > Anaerolineaceae > Anaerolinea. The sequence goes on from CAVVZR010000006.1 coordinate 823,250, forward strand.
TGCCCGCTGACCGTCCAGAGAAAACCCTGCCAGCTTTGTGGGTTGCCCCAATTTACCGGGGGGAAACGGCTCGCGCTGAGCGGCAAATACAGGTAGACCAGCAGCCCCGCGCCAGCCAGGGCGATCTGCAGGATCACAGCCCGGGCCGCACCCCCCTGCCTGGCTGCCTTCCACAGCCACCAGGCCGCCGCGGGCGCCATCAGCAGGATGGTCAGGTGATTGCCTGTGCTCAGCCCGGCCACACCCGCCAGCAGCCCCACGACCCAACCTCGGCCTCCGCGTGCAAGCAGCCCAATCCACCACAGCCACAACACCACAAACAGGGCTTGCAGCCCGTAGACCTCGACGATCACCGCCTGCGACCAGACCAGCGGCGCCAGACCCCACAGCAATCCGGCTGCAAGCCCCGTCTGCCACCCCTGCCGGGGAACGGCGGCCGCGAAGCCGGCAGTCCACAGGCACAGCAGCCCCGCTGCGCTGCTCACCGAGAGCGCCGAGAGCAGTGCGGCGCGCCAGTAGGGAGTGCCAAAGGGAAGCAGTTGGAACAGGCGGCCCAGAAGCATGTAGGTTGGGTAGCCGCTGGGGTGGGGCACCCCGCCGCTCAGCATCGCCGCCAGAAAATCCCCGCCATCCCCGCCGTAATTTGCCCAGGTGAGCCGGCTGGGAAGAAAGACAAGATAAAGCACGGTCAGGGCGAAACTCAACCCGCCTGCCGCAATCCAGCTGCGCCGGTCAATGGTCAAAGATTTGGCGGTCATAATAATGGGCGGGGTGATCGGATCGCATCACCCCGCCGGTCATTCACCATTTTATGAAAAATTGTTATTTCTTGGGCTGCCATCCCAACGCATAGAAGCCCCACTTCGTGGTTGAACAGCTGATCCGCCCATGGTTGCCGACGCCGTCGTCAAACGTGACATTGGGACACGCCTCCCAGGTGCGGTTATCCGGGTTATACAGGTAAAACCCAAAGCGATCATTGTAATTGTCGTACATATAGCGTTCGTACGCATTGAGATCAAAATACAGGTCTTTCGCAGCGCATGATTCAGCCGGGTCGATCTTGCCTTTGACGTACTGGCGAACTTCGGCCCCCTGGCGGTAATAATTCAATTGTGCCCGTTGCGGCAGGTAGCGTACCGGGATCACACAATACAATTCGGTGGCTGCCTGGCAGGCTGAACCGCTGGCATTATTAACCCCACCCCAACGCAGTGGGCTGATGCTGTTAGGAAACCGCATCACGAACAAATCCATGGCCTGGTCAGGCGCCAGGGCGCCGTGGATACAATCCACGTTGGGAAACTGTTCGGTGATATCGCCCGGTTCGGTTGTTTTTGGTTCTTCGGTTGGCAGAGTAATTTTTGCGTAGGTTTGGCTCCAGACCCCTCCGAACACAGCCAATACCAGAAACGCCGCTGTAATCATCCCCATCACCAGCATTTTTCTTCGGTTCATTTTCCCCTCCAAATAGCCTACATTTTTTCGGTGATCCTGCCTCCATAGAAATAAAAAACGGATAAATTGATCTAGAAATTATAGCATACGCTCATCCCCGGCCGGTTATGCGATTTTGATTGCAAATTCTAATTTCGGCAGGTCAATGCCTTGAATTTGGACGGGAAAGACTGCGTCCAGTTCGGCGCCGGCAGGGATGGAGGCCCGCGCTTCCAGGGCCAGCTCGGGGACCAGCCAGATGCCCTGCGTCCCGCGGCGCTCGACCAGCACCGCCTGCCCCTGCCACGCTGGCCGGCGGAGCACATACACCAGGGTCCAGTGCTTCTCGGACGCCACTTCGGCCTGGCGCAGCGCCGGAATGGCGGCTTCCACCATGCCAATGCGTTCGAGCAGGTCACCCTCCGTCAGCACACCCTCCCCGCGGATCACCGCGCGCAGCTGCTGGTGCACCACCAGGTCGAGGTAGCGGCGCAGCGGGCTGGTGGATTGGGTGTAGTGCGGCAGCCCCAACCCGCTGTGCGCGCCGGGGGTCACGCGGTATTGGCTGCGGCGTAACATCCGGCGCATGGCAAACATACCCGCAAGAGTTTCGTGAGGTGGTCTGTTTTCGGGCGCTTCCTGTACATTGTAAACCAGGGCTGCGCCGCGCCTGGCGGCAAAGAAACCCACTGCTTCACCGGTCAGAAATCATGGCTTCTTCCACCACCCGCCGGCCGCGCAGCGGCAGGGTCGGGAAAATGTGGATCTCGCCGGTTTCGTCCACTTTGACGTTGACCTCGGGCAAATCGATATCGATGGCGCCGGCTTCAATCCTCCGCCGGCGGCGCACGTTCATCAGGGTTTCCAATCCTGCCAGAGTAGGGTCGCTTGCCAGCATCTCTGTGGCCTGGGCATAGCTCAAGCGGCTCACCCGCACCCAGGACGGGCTGATCTGCACGTCGGTGATGCCGCCTTCCGCGTCCAAATCGATGCCAAACGACATCGCCGGAGAGACCGGCTGCAGCCCCAACCCCAGGATGCGGGTCATTTCGACGGGAAACAGGTGGATGTGGCCTTCCGGCAGGTGCAGCGTCTCTGCCCGCCCGCGCGCTTCCAGATCCAAAGGCGAGCCCGGCGTTACCAGCGCGGAGACATCCGCGATGTGCACCCAAATCCGCTCGCCGTCCAGGCTGAGCGCGTCATCCGGGGTCTCATTGCCCTCATCGTCAATCGCGTAGGCAGGGAGATGGGTCAGGTCCAGGCGGGCTTCGTCGGGCAACCCCGGCACCGGCAGGTTGGGCGGCAGCAGCGGCACCCCCAGGCGCCGGGGGTGTGGGTTGACCCGCTCATCCCAGCGCCCGGCCGCCAGCAGCAGGGCATGAGCGCTTTCAGGGGTTTCGGCATGCCCCAATTCGCGCAGCACATGCGAACGATTGGTTTTCCCCCAGGCCAGTTGTTCGACCTCGCTCAGATAATGGTCATCAGTAGGCTGCCAATCGCCGTGCGCCGCGCGGGTGAGGAAATCTTGCCAGGCCCGTTCTTCGGCGGCATGCGCCGCGCGGGCGGCGCTGCGCTCAGACAATTCCGCTTCGCTGGCCGCCTGCAGCCGGTCGGGCGTCCCGGTAAAATATAGCCCGTCGCTGACGAACTGCCAGGCAGCCCAGGCTGCCGCCGGGCTAAATTTTCCGTAGGCCAGTTCGGCGATCTCAGCCAGGGTAGTTTCGCCCCCGGCCAGGATCTCCCAGGCGGCGCGCATCTCACCCGGGATAGGCTGCAGTTCGGCGACCCCGCCCAACGGCCCGGGGTGGAGCAGCTGCACATCCTTGGGGCGCACGCGCTGCGTTTCTCCGCCCAGGTCGATCTCAAGGCGATCCCCCATCCTCGCCACCCGGGCCGGGCGGCCGCGGTAAAGGACCAATGCGCCAGTTTGCAGGGTATTTTGGGTGTCAGGCATTGCCAATCCTTGTAACAATCGCTAAGATCAAGGTGTAGGATGAATATGCTTGGCAGCCGCCGTGTTCACCGGCAGCCGCCAGACAATCTGCCCATTGATTGTACCAAGGAGTAACCCATGACCCTGCCTGCGGGAAGTGTTTCGGTCTGGTTTGGCAGCGGGAGGGGCCAGGACGCCCATTTCTTGAGCGATTGGCGCGCCGCCGCGGTGAATTACTATCCCGGCAGTTCGTTGGATCGCTTCTGGAATACCGATCATTACAATGTGGTCCTGGGACAGGACCAAAACGGCGAGCTGTTTGAACGCGCCGGTGGGCTGTTGATGCACAACCGCTTTTACCCGGCTGAAATCATGGAATTTATCGGAGATTTCTCCCTGGCCAACCGGGCCGTACAGGCCGGCGACCGGGTGGTGCAACGCGTGCGCATCTTCACCATCCTCGGTTACCCGGTGCTGGAAGTGCTGACCATGAATGAAATCACCCGGGTGGTCGACGAAGCCAACCGCAAAGGCTTCACCTATGTGACCACCCAGGTGCACAGCGAGGTGGGTGAATGGTCGCCGAGCGTCGAACGCCACAGCGACGGTTCCATCCATTTGCGTATCGACGTGATCTCGCGGCTGCGGCCCGAAATGAGCGCGCGCAACCGGGCCTTCGCGCGCCGGCTGCAGCTGCGGGCTCACCGAATGAGCATCGAGCATTTCCGCCACCTGCTCGATGCCTGAGCGCGCTTAGAGAGCGGCCAGCCAGGTCTTCTCCAGGTCGCTGTTGAAGCGGCGGCGATCTACCGCCACTTTTGCCTGGGTCAATACCGCCAGGCGCAGGTCGTCCAGGTCAGCGACCGGCTTGCCCACCTCCGGTGCGGCAGCCATTTCTCCGCTCGCGGCTTGCTCCAGGGCTCCGGCCGGCTCGGGAAGCTGCTGCTGGGCAAGGCGGGCCTGCTTCTGGTGAGCCTCCAGCCCGGTGACCTGGGCCAGCTCTTGCAAGGCGCGCGCGCGGAAGAACCTCGCCGCCCCATCCCCCGGGTTCGCCAGCAGCCAGGCTACTGCCCGCCGCATCATCACGCGGAACCCGCCCTGATGGGTGGTCTGCCCGGCGCGCACGAAGGCCAGCACGGCCGCGCTGGTACGCTCAACACTGCCATCCCAACTGCCATCCAGTCGTTGGCTGCGCGCCAGCCAGCGCAGCGGCGCTTCTTGCTGAACCGGTTTGGGTTCAGCGGCTTTCATCTGCTCGGGCGCGGGTGTCAAGGGGCCAACCCCGCCGGAATCCGCCAGACCGCGTTTCATGGATCTCTTTCCCATCCTGGAGAACAGCGCCGGGCTGGGTGGGACCATGCTCATATGAACCGACTGGGCGGACGGCATCACCGGCAGGTGGCCGGGGGAGGATGGCGCACCCCAATCCAATCCGGGCGGCAAGGGCAGGGATACCTGGATGGTGATGGCTTTCCCCTCGCCGGCCACCTGGTTCTGGTCGACCCCCACAAAGGCGGTGTAGTGCGTCACCAGGCGGTGAGCCAGGGCCAGTTCAATCACCGCCGCACGGATCGAACTCGCTGCGTTCCGGGGCGAGGTCGGCCTCATCCAGCAGGTCATCCACCCGCGCGCGCGCCCACAATCGCGCCAGCGCCGGTTCGTCGGCGTGTGTGTCCGCCATCACCGCCTCCAACCTCACCGTCTCATCCCCGCGCTTTGCGCTGAACACCATACGCAAAGGCCCGCCGCCTTCGAGCCTGGCCCGCCCGCTGATCACCAGCGGCTGCCCGCTGTAAAGATCCGGCAGGCGCGCCGGATAAATATCCCAGGCCGAGCCGCCCTGGACATTGAGCTGCACGTCGGTCAGCACCGGGAAGGAAACCCGGTCCTGGAAGCGCAGGATCGCGCCTTCGATATCCTCGTCGGCCTGCAAAAATTCCGCCATGCCGCGCCCGAGAGCGGCCATGCGGTTGAGCAGCGCCCGGTTGACCGCCGGGCCAATGCCAAAGGTAAAGACCCGCGCGGCGCCCAGCTTGCTGCGCAGCAAGTCCAGCGTACGCAGTTCGGCCGAAACAGCCCCGTCGGTGAGGAACACCACCAGGCGGGTGCGCTGCGCATCCACCGGCAGCCCAAGGGCTGCCTCCAAGGCGGCCATGATTTCGGTACCCCCGCGCGCGTCCACCTGATCCAGAAAACGATCTGCCTGATCCACCTCCGCCTGGTTAACCGCGCAGGCCTCCTGCCGGTACCATTCCAGGCGGTCGTCGAACAGTAGGATGCGGAAACGATCCGCCGGGTTCAACGAGCGCAGGCAGGCGCGCAGGGCATTGCGCGCCTGGGCAATCGGTTCGCCGCCCATCGAGCCCGAGCGGTCGAGGACGAAAATAAACTCACGGGCGGCCGCCAGGGGTTCCTGACCGGCGGTTGGAGGCAGCAGGTTCGCCAGGAAATACTGCTCGCCGGGCTTGCCAGACAGCCAGGCGCTGGTACGCGGCTGGCTGCCCAGCGGCGAATAACGCAGCACAAAATCGTGATCCGGGATTTCCTGCCCGGCCAGCTGCACCTGAAAGCGGCGCTCATCCAGCCGGGTGAGGGCGATGGCGTGGGATGGGCTGAGCGGGTCGGCGCAGGGCAGCCCGGCATCCACCGCCGCGATAATGTCCACCGGCCCAATTTTCTCTTCGCGGCCCGCGATGGGCGCGTGCACGCCCTGACCTTCTTCGGGGTGTTCCCCGCTGTCATATTTTGGGGTCAGACCCATCGGGAAAACCAGTTCGTAGCCGTCCTCGCTGAACGCCAGGCGCTGCTGGTAGCGTACGGTGGCCTGGATCGTTTCGCCGGGCTGCACGTTGGCCAGCCGCACCGCAAACAGATTGGCCCGCCGCTGCTCAAAAAGCCCGGCGCGTTGGCCGCTCTGGCGGGCTTGCTCATAACGCTCCTGCGCCGCGCCAACCTCGTGCAGTTCCGCGCGGATACTGCGCTCGCCGATCGTGAGCACGAAATCGGTGATCGCGGCATCCTCCGGGAGAGGGTAAAGGTATTCCAGGTCGACCGCCTGGTCCAATGGGTTGCCAAAACGCTGCGTGACCGCCGTGCTGGCCAGCGGCCCGCTTACCTGGATGTTGACCGCGGTATGTTCTAACGGCAGGGGGCTGTCCAACTGGCCGGGGATCACCAGGCAGCCGGTCTTGATTGGCTCGATAACGGCAGGTTTTTGGGGCATGTTTTCCTCGCTTGGCTTTTTTTCCATCTGGCTATTGGATACCGGCGGCTTCCAGGATTTTCTCCAGGCGCAGGCGGTCGTTGGCGGATATTTTTTGCGGGACGATCAATATCATCCCGCCTGGCAGATCGTAACGCAAGCTGGGCGCTGCCTGACCGCCCAAGCCAGGCGGCATCTCCGCAAGCGCGTGCCCGGTCTCGGTCCCATCGGGAGCCGGTTTCTTTTTCACCGGCAGCCCAAACGGCACGGGCGCCGAGGGCAGCACCGGGTTATTTGCTCCCAGCATGCGGCGGAAGCCCGCCAGGTCCATGCCCGCGAATTTCTGGCGGATCTGGTCGAGGCGCAGGCCCTCGCGGCGCAGCAGCGGGATCAGCCGCAGGCGCAGCAGGTGCTCCTCCTGGTAACGCGCGGCCAGCCCGGCGCCCTGGGGCGCGCTCAGCACGCCTTGCTGCACGTAAAAGTAGATATTGCGGCGCGAAACACCGCTCAGGTCCACCAGCTCCTGGATATCGTAGGTGGGTTGATCCATGGCCTGCCTCCTTACTGCGATACTGACACTGATATAATAGCACTGTAATATAACACTGTCAAGTTAAAGACTGCAAACATCCTGACTCAAAACCGTTGTAAAATAGACAGGAAGGCGTTCACCTTGCGCCACCGGCAGCGGACCAAAATCTATATTTCGGGTTTAACGATCATGAGCAGAGAGATACGTGGTAAATAGCAGCCTTCCCCATCCGGCCTTACCCATCGACCAGATCCTCAGCGGCGACTGCCGCGAAATCCTGGCCGCGCTGCCGGCCAAGTCCGTTGACCTGATTTTTGCCGACCCGCCCTACAACCTGCAGCTCCAGCAGGAGCTCTTCCGCCCCAATCACACCCTGGTCGACGCGGTCACCGATGAGTGGGACCAGTTTGCCAGCTTCAGCGAATACGACGCCTTCTGCCGTGAGTGGCTGGCAGGCTGCCGCCGCGTGCTCAAAGACAGCGGCACCCTGTGGGTGATCGGCTCCTATCACAACATCTACCGCATCGGCGCCATCCTGCAGGACATGGGCTTCTGGATCCTCAACGATATCGCCTGGATTAAAACCAACCCGATGCCCAACTTCCGCGGGGTGCGCTTCACCAACGCCCACGAAACCCTCATCTGGGCCAGCAAATTCAAAGGCGCGCAGTACACCTTCGACCATCACGCGATGAAAGCGCTCAACGATGATCTGCAGATGCGCTCCGACTGGGTGCTGCCCATCTGTTCCGGTCCCGAGCGGGTCCGTTCCAACGGCAAGAAAGCCCATTCCACCCAGAAACCACAAGCCCTGCTCTACCGGGTGATCCTTTCCTCCACCCGCCCCGGTGAGGTGGTGCTGGATCCATTTTTTGGCAGCGGCACCACCGGCGCAGCCGCCAAACAGCTCGGCCGCCATTGGATTGGCATCGAGCGCGAAGAAAAATACGTGGGGGTGGCCGCCCAGCGTATCGCCGCGGTGACCACCGCCCCCCCGCAAGCCCTGGCCCTGCCCCAAAATAAACGCCGGCAGCGCCTGCCCTTTGGCAACCTGGTTGAATCAGGCAAGCTCGCCCCCGGGCAGCAGTTGTTCTTCGACCGCGATCTGCAGCGGGCCGCCACCATCATGGTCAACGGCCACCTCGATCTCAACGGCGTCTCGGGCTCCATCCACCAGGTCGCCGCGCTGCTGCTGGGCAGCCAGCCGGCCAACGGCTGGGAGCGCTGGTACTTCCAGGATGACCAGGGCGAAATCCGCGCCATCGACGAACTGCGCGAAGCCTGGCGCAAAGAAGAAGAAACGCGCCAGAAAGACGGCGAAAGCCCGGATTAACCCATGAATTTAACCGCCGCCCAGCTTGAGATGACCCGGTTCGGCGCCAGCCAGCGCATTTTCCTGGAAGGCCCGGCGGGTTGCGGTAAAACTACGGCCGGGGTAGCGCGCCTGCAGGCCATGCTGGCCGCGGGCGTGCCCGGTGCGCATATTCTCGTGCTGGTGCCTCAGCGTGCCTTGGGCGCCCCTTATTATGACGCGCTGCGCTCGCCCGAATCGGCGGCCGGCGGCCAGGTGAGCGTACTCACCGCCGGCGGCCTGGCGCGGCGCATGGTCGACCTGTTCTGGCCGCTGGTCGCCCGCCAGGCCGGTTTTGCCCACCCCGAGCACCCCCCGGCTTTCCTCACCCTGGAGACCGCCCAGTATTACATGGCCCACCTGGTGCGCCCGCTGCTCAGCGAAGGGTTGTTCGAATCGGTCAGCATCGACCGCAACCGGCTGTACAGCCAGATACTCGACAACCTCAACAAAGCCGCCCTGACCGGCTTCCCCCACGACCAGATCGGCGAGCGCCTCTCGGCCGCCTGGAGCGGCGAATCCAGCCAACTGCGGGTCTTTGCCGATGCTCAGCGCTGCGCCAGCCTCTTCCGCAGCTACTGCCTGGAGCACAACCTGCTGGATTTCTCGCTGCAGGTCGAAATTTTCCGCGGCCTGCTCCGCCCCACCCTCCTGCCGCGCGAATACCTGCGCGCAGCCGTGCGCCACGTGATCGCCGACAACATCGAAGAAGACACGCCCTTCGCCCATGACCTGCTGCTGGATTGGCTCCCCGAGCTGGATTCAGCCCTGCTGATCTTCGACCAGCAGGCCGGCTACCGGCGCTTTTTGGGCGCCGATCCGGCCAGCGCCGAGCGTTTGGCCGCCGGCTGCGAGCAGCACACCGTCATGGATGCGCCTTTCACCATCCCCCCTTCGTTGGAAGAATTTGGCCGGCGCATGGGGGCTGTCCTCGAGCGGCCGGAGGCTCCCACTCCCGCCGAGACAGATTGGTCCTCCGGGTTGGAATTCGCCCCCGGGGGCGAACTGCGTTTTTACCCGCAGATGCTGGATTGGGTCACCACACAGGTCAAGGATCTGCTTGCCGCCGGCACCGCGCCCGGCGAAATCGCCATTCTGGCCCCCATCCTGCCCGATTCGCTGCGCTTTGCCCTCACCAACCGCCTGGACGAAGCCGGCATCCCCTACCGTTCTCACCGCCCATCGCGCTCGCTGGCGGATGAACCCGCCGCGCGCAGCCTGATCACCCTGGTGCGCCTGGCGCACCCGGGCTGGGGCCTGCACCCGGCCAAACCGGAAGTCGTCCACGCCTTTTTTCAATCTATCGCCGGCCTCGACCTGGTGCGCGCCCAACTGCTCACCGAGGTGGTCTACCGCCCGAAGGATGGGCGCCTGAGCGCCTTTGCTCAGATCAACGCAGATATGCAGCAGCGCATCACCTTCTCGGTCGGCGAACGCTTTGGAAGGCTGCGCGACTGGCTGGAACAATACGCGGCCGAACCGGTGGATGAATTGGATTATTTCCTCAGCCGTCTTTTTGGAGAGGTGCTTTCGCAACCGGGCTTTGGCTTCCACAGCGATATGGACGCCGGACAGGTGGCCGCCAACCTGATCGAATCCGCCCAGAAGTTCCGCTGGGCGGTGGAAAGCGCGGGTGGCATGCCGGGGCAGTCCCTGGGAAGCGAATATCTGGCCATGGTGCAGGATGGGGTCATCGCCTCCACCTACGTCCAGAGCTGGCAGGCGCCCGCCGCCGACGCCATATTCATTGCCCCGGCTTACACGTTCCTGCTCAATAACCGTCCGGTGGAGCACCAATTCTGGCTGGACGTGGGCTCAAATGCCTGGTTTGAGCGTCTTTCACAGCCGCTCACCCATCCCTACGTGCTCAGCCGCGGCTGGGAGCCCGGCCGCCTGTGGACAGCCGTCGAGGAATACGAAGCCAACCGCGATGCGCTCTACCGCCTGATCGCCGGTCTGCTGCGCCGTACCCGCCAACAGGTGCATCTGGCCTACAGCCAGCTCAGCGAAGGCGGCTACGACCAGAAAGGCAACCTGCTGCGCTGCATCTACCAGATTCAACTGCAAGGGGACCGCGATGAGTGAGATCCGCCTGCGCCCCAGTCAAAAGCAAATACTCGCCTACCGCGGCGGCTGGATGGGCATCTCGGCCGTCCCGGGAGCCGGCAAGACCTTTACCCTGTCGCGCATGGCCGCCGACATCCTCCTGCGCGGCGAATTGAACGCCAGCCAGGAGGTGCTCATCGTCACCCTGGTCAACTCCGCCGTGGATAACTTTACCGCGCGCATCAGCGATTTTCTCGACGGCAAAAATCGCCTGCCCGGCTGGGGCTACCGCGTGCGCACCCTGCACGGCCTGGCCCACGATATCGTCCGCGAACGGCCGGAATCGGTCGGGCTGGCAGAAGATTTCCAGATCATCGACGAGGCCGAAACCGGCCGCATTCTCAACGATGTCTCCCAGGCGTGGCTGCGTTCCAACTACGATGTGCTTGCAACCTATCTCAAAGACGATATCGACGAGCGCAGCATCGATTGGGTGCGCCGCGACAAACTGCCCGCCCTCATCCAGGGCATCGCCCTGGCCTCCACCCGCTACGCCAAAGACCGCGAGCTGACCCCCGAGGCGCTGCGCATCCACCTGGATGAGCTGCCCATGCCCCTGCCGCTGGCCGAAATGGGTTGGGCGCTTTACGCCGACTACCAGCGCGCCCTGCATTACCGCGGCGCGGTGGATTTTGACGACCTGATCCGCCTGGCCCTGCTGGCCCTCAAGCTGGACGAAGGCCTGGTGGAACGCCTGCACCGCCAGTGGCCCTATATTCTGGAAGACGAAGCCCAGGATTCGAGCCGCCTGCAGGAAGAGATCCTGCGCCGCCTGGCCGGCCCGGACGGCAACTGGGTGCGGGTGGGCGACCCCAACCAGGCCATCTACGAAACCTTTACCACCGCCAACCCGGTCTACCTGCTGAATTTCCGCGAGGAGCCGGGGGTGCTGCGCCGCGACCTGCCCGAATCGGGCCGTTCGATGCCCGGGATCATTGCCCTGGCCAACCACCTGATCCAGTGGTCGCAGGGGCTGGAGCGGGGCGATCCCCTGGCCGGCGCGCTGGCCCTGCCCGAAATCCTCCCCACCGGGCTGGACGACCCGCAGCCCAACCCGGAGGATCACCCCGAGAAGATCCACCTGCACGCCGACCGCATCGAAGCGGCCGAAGAAATCCGCCTGGTGGGTCAATCCATCCAATCCTGGCTGGCAAAAGAGGAAAACAAGGGCCTCACCCTGGCCGTACTCACCCCGCGCAACACGCGCGGCTACGAAGTGGTCGATGAGCTGCGCCGGCGCGGGGTGGAGGTAGTCGACAGCCTGCTGAACAGCACCAGCGCCACCCGCGCGGCCGCCTCGGCCTTGAGTGAGATCCTGCACTGGCTGGTCGAGCCGCACGCTCCGGCCCGCCTGAGCAAAGCCTACCGCGCCTGGCGCAAGGCCAAACCGCCCGAAGGCGAGGCCAGGGCGCTGATCGAGCGCTGCGCGCGCCTGCTCACCGCCCTCCGCAGGGTGGAGGATTTCATCGCGCCCCTGCCCGGCAGCGATTGGCTGGGCAACTCGCGCCTGGCGCAAAGCGAACCGTTGGTCTATGCCGAACTGCTCGAATTCCTGCCCCTGGCGCGCCGCTGGCAGGCAGCCGTGCTCCTGCCGGTGGATCAACTGCTGCTGACCCTGGCCCAGGATATCTTTGTTGCCCCCGAGGACCTGGCCGTTTCTCACAAACTGGCCAGCCTCATCCGCCAGCGCGCCGACGCCCACCCCGACTGGCAGATCGACCTGCTCAGCGACGAGGTTGGCCAAATCGCGCGCAACGAGCGGCGCTTTATTGGCTTTTCGCAGGACGACAGCAACTTCAACCCCGACAAGTACCCCGGCAAAGTGGTGGTGGCCACCATCCACAAAGCCAAGGGGCTGGAATGGGACCGCGTCTACCTGCTTTCGGCTAACAACTACGATTTCCCCTCCGGTGAACTCTTCGACCAGTTTATCTCCGAAAAATGGTTCATCCGCGACAATCTCAACCTGGAAGCCGAAGCCCTGGCCCAGCTCCAGGCAGCCCTATCCACGGACGAGTACGACTTTTACGAAGAAGGCGCCGCCACCCAGGCCAGCCGCGCCGAATACGCCCGCGAGCGCCTGCGCCTGCTCTTCGTGGGCATCACCCGCGCGCGCCGCGAGTTGGTCATCACCTGGAATACCGGCCGCGACGGCAACCTGGTACCCGCGCGCGGGCTGCAGGAACTCCTAAAATTCTGGGGGCAGCAAAATGGATCGCAGTAAAAACCGTCCGGACACCCTCGACCCTAACCAGCCTTTCAGCTTCAGCCAGGCCAGCCTGCAGGATTACGGCGACTGCGCGCGCCGCTTTCAACTGCGCTATCTGCGCCAGTTAGCCTGGCCGGCCCCGCAGGCCGAGCCGGTTCAAGAGAACGAGCAGCACATCCGCCGCGGGGAGCGCTTTCACCGCCTGGCCCAGCAGGCCCTGCTGGGCGTGCCGCTCGAACCGCTGGCAGACGCCGCGGCCGCCGACCCCGACCCGCAGCTGCTCACCTGGTGGGATCATTTCGGCCACCTGCTGCCGGAACTGCTCAAAGGCGAGCGCCAGGTAGAACTGCTGCTCAGCGCCCCGTTGGGACAGCACCGCATCTCCGCCAAATACGATCTCATCCAGGTCTTTCCGGCCGAACAGCGGGCGGTGATCTGGGATTGGAAGACTTCGCTCAAACACCCGCGCCGGGCCTGGCTCGAAAAACGCCTGCAAACCCGCATCTATCCCTACATCCTCTCGCGAGCCGGCGCCTGGATGCTGGCAGGCAGCCCGTTCATCCCCGAGAATATCGAGATGATTTACTGGTTTTCCGGCTTCCCGGAGCAGCCCGAAAAATTCCAGTACACTGCCGACCAGTTCCGCCGCGACGAAAAATTCTTAGGCGGCTTGATCGCCGAGATCGAGAGCCTGCGGCCGGAGCAGTTTCCTAAGACCGAGGACGAAAAAGCCTGCCAGTTTTGCGTGTACCGCTCGCTGTGCGAGCGCGGGGTGAGCGCCGGGCTGCTGACCGAGTCGGAGACCGACCCGGAGGGCGGGGAGATCGATATCAACTTCGACCAGATCGGCGAGATATCCTTCTAATCCGCCTGGGCATCCGCCTGGCCGGGAGCTCCGCGGTTGAGGCAGATCAGCAAGAGACCCAGGCTGTAGAGGCCGATCAGATAGACCCCATACTGGTAGCGGAAGTCATTGGAGATATTGATCAAGAACAGCACCCCGGATTGCACCCCTAACGGCAGACCGATCAGCAGCAGTTTCCAGCGGCGCAGCCAGAGGGCATATAACAGCACCCCCAGGCTGCCCAACATCAGGTAGAACGCCGGGCTCCACACCAGTGCGAACCAGGGCGGCAGGCTGGATGCCACCAGCCACCCGGCCACCGGGTTAACCTGGCCCGGCAGCAAAGACGCCTGGACCACCCCCAGGTCATTGGGCTCGATCCAGCGAAAGCCGGGTCCATCCGGCAGGATAAACGGCCCCAAAAAGCTGCAGTCGTTGCACAGCTTCCAGACCAGCCCGCTGCTGCACAGGATGTGGCGCACATCCACCATCGGGTCGCGCAGCAGCAAATCGATAAAAATCCGCAGGTGCTTATCCCGGTTGGCCTCAAACAAGGAGCGGTCGAAAGCCGGGTCGAAATACAAGGGGGTCACGTTGCAGCAGTAGTATTTCCACTGGTTGAGCGGCGCCAGGCTGTTGAAGTAGCTGCGTTCCTCATCGGTCAAAGGCGTGCCAGCGTTGACGTGCGCGCCGAAATGATGCAGGTAGATCGTGTCGCCCAGCACATCGCTGACCTTTTGAACCCCAGCCAGGGTATACACCGGTCCGGAGATAAATGCCCAGAGGGTCAGCGCCAGCCCAACTGACTAAATCAGCGGCCGCCAATAGCGCCGGTAGGCCACCAGCAGGGCCACCAGCGCCACCCCGGCCACCGCGGCGCCGTTGTGGCGGAACAGCCCGGTGGCGGCTCCCGCCAGCCCCAGCCACAGCCAGCGCCCCGGCCGGTTGGCCCACCGCCCGTCGCTGGCCACCACCCTCAGCCCGAGCAGAAACAGGCCAAACAGGCTGATGGCATAGGGAATATCTTTCCACATGGTGATGCTCATCACCCCGTTGACCGGAGACAGGGCAAACAGCAGGCTGATCAACCAGCCGCCCGAAAGCGGCAGCCCCAGGTCGATCAACACCCGGATGCCCCAGGCCGCCACCAGGCTTAGGGCTACGATCTGCACCAGGGCCATGGCGGCCGGCGTGCGCCAAACCTGGCTCACCAGCCCCCACAGCAGGGTATGCGCTGCCGGGTGCCAATCGGTAACCGGCTTGAGACCCAGGATCATCGACCACTGGTCGGTCGAATCGGAGGAAAGGATGCCTGGGTAGAAAAGCATCAGATACCCGCCCCAGACGACCAGCATAGGCAGTGCAAACCAGAGAAAATGGATCCCAGCTTGCTTTTGGGCCGGACGGGGCGGCGGCAGGTGATACCAGATAGCCGCCAGAGCCAGCAAGAAAAAAGTGAGGCTCAAGCCATATGCGCCTGCCGCCAGGATGCGGAACGGGCGGGCGGGCGGGTTATCCACCCCCAGCTTGAGGATGAAAAGCTGCTCGCCGGGCGCGTAAAGGTCTACCTCCTGGGATTGGCCGTCCCACACCACCTGGACGATACCCCCCCACGGTCCGCTGACCAGCACCAGCCGCCCGCGGTTGAGCAGGCTGCCTTGCCAGGCCGCCGCCGCCGGGCCGGGCAAATCGCTCTGCAGCACCCCGTTTTCGATGGTCCAGTCGGAGGAATATTGAAAGGTCCGCAGGTCAAACTGGTAGGTATCCCCGTCGCTCAGATCATGGATGCCCACCGCGCTGCCGCTGGAAGCGGGGTTGCTGCGGCCCGTGTTTTGGATGCTCAGGGTGTGTTTTGGAAAGAGAAAATGAATGTCTTCGACCCGCAACCCGGCGCTGGCGATCAGCACCTGGCCGATCAGCAGGCACAACGTCACCCAACCCACCGCCGCCAGCCGGCTTGACCGGCCCAGCATGGGCAGAATATACAGGCCCAGCACCCGGCTGGCGATCACGCCAAAAACCAGGCTCATCCCCACCAGCAGCCCGGCAACGCGCAGCCCTTGCCCGCCCCAGGGCTGCAAGAACCCCGCGAAAGTGGTCAACGCAAAGGCGATGCCGACCAGCAGTGAAAACGCCAGGTGAAAGAATTGTCTGATTGTCATAAGATGAGCCGCTGTTTGCCTGGATAGATTTTAGCCGAAAACGCCGCGCTCGCGGCGCTAATCACAGCCCAATTCCATCCGCGCCCGGCTTGCATTTCTATCCCTTTTGATTACACTGGGCTTATGCTCACCTGGATCGACCCGCCCGAAACCAACCTGCCCGCCGATTTCCGTGAAGCGGTGGGCGGGCACCCCATCATCGCCCAGATCCTCAGCCGCAGGGGCATCACCAGCCCGGTAGCAGCCCTGGCCCACATGGACCCGCACCGCTACACCCCGGCCTCACCGGAAGACTTCCCCGGCATGCAGGAGGCCTGCCTGCGCATCGAACAGGCCATCGACCGCCGGCAGCGGGTTTGGGTCTGGGGCGACTTCGATGTAGACGGCCAGACCTCAACCGCCCTGTTGGTTTCCGTCCTGCGCAGCCTGGGCCTCCAGCCGGGCTTTCACATCCCGGTGCGCGCCCAAGAATCGCACGGGGTGAACATCGCTCACCTGCAGCCCATCCTGGATGCCGGCGCGGAGCTGGTCATCACCTGCGATACGGGGATCACCGCCCACGAAGCCCTCGCCTATGCCCGCGACCGTAAAGTGGATGTAATCGTCACCGATCACCATGCCCTCGGCGAAAGCCTGCCGCCCGCCCTGGCCTGCATCACCCCGCGATTGCTGCCGCCCGGCCACCCGCTGGCCGGCCTGCCGGGGGTGGGCGTGGCCTTCAAACTGGCTGAGGCCCTTCTGCAGCGCCGCGGCCGTGGGGCCGAAACCGCCCGCCTGCTGGATCTGGCTGCCTTGGGGATTGTGGCGGATGTGGCCCAACAGACCGGCGATACCCGCTATCTGCTCCAGCTTGGCCTGGAGGTCTTGCGCAACGCCGGACGGGTCGGTCTAAAAACTATCATGGAGCTGGCAGAGGTCAACCCCGCAAACCTGACCGAAGAGCACATCGGTTTTGCCATCGGTCCGCGGCTGAATGCCCTCGGCCGCCTGGATGACGCCAACCCGGCCGTGGAACTGCTCACCACCGAGGATCCCCAGCGCGCGCGCGTCCTGGCCCTGCAGCTGGAGGGGCTCAACGCGCGCCGCCAGCTGCTCACCCGCCAGGTGCTGCAGGCGGCCGTCGCGCAAATCGAGCGCGAGCCTGCCCTGCTCGATTCCGCCGCGTTGGTGCTGGCCCATCCCGATTGGCCCGCCGGGGTAATCGGGATCGCCGCCAGTGCGCTGGTCGAGCGCTATCAGCGCCCGGCCATCCTGCTCTCGTCCCCTGCCGGCCAGCCTGCCCGCGGCTCGGCTCGCTCGATCGAAGGCGTGGATATCACCGCCTGCATCGCCCAGGCGCAGGATTTGCTGCTGTCATACGGCGGGCACCCCATGGCCGCCGGCATGGCCCTCGACCCGGCCAACCTGCCGGCCTTCCGCCGCACCCTATCCCGGGCGGTCAGCGCCCAAATCCAGGCGGCCGGCGGGCAGCGCGAACGGGTGCTGCAGCTGGACGGCGTGCTGCGCCTCGACGAGCTCTCGCTGGAACTGGTGGAGGACCTGGAGCGCCTGGCGCCCTTTGGCGCGGGCAACCCCTCCCCGGTTTTCGCCATCCGCGACCTGGCAATCTCCAGCAGCGCGGCCATCGGGCGCGAACGCGAGCACCTGCTGCTCAACCTCGAAGATCGGGCGGGAAACGTGCAAAAAGCACTGTGGTGGGGTGGCACAGCCTGGCCGCAGCCGGATGGCCGTTTCGACCTGGCCTGCAGCCTGCGCGCCAGCGATTTCCGCGGCCAGCGCGAAGTCCAGGTGGAATGGGTCAATTTCCGTCCCATCGCAGCTGAGAGTATCCAGCTAGAGAGCGCCTCGCTGCAGATCATCGACCAGCGGACAGCCGCCCATCCGCGCCAGGTGCTTGAAGCCCTGCGCGCCGAGGGCGATCTGGCCATCTGGGCCGAAGGCGCAGCCCGCCAAAAACTCAACGGCCAGGAGCGCACCCGCCTGAGCCGCGCCACCCGGCTGGCCATCTGGACCGCGCCGCCCGGCCGCCAGGAGCTGCTCGCCGCGTTGAACCAGGTGAACCCGCAGGTGGTGATCTTGTTCGGCCTGGAACCGGAAACCGCCGATGCGCAGGGTTTTCTCAGCCGGCTGAGCGGGCTGGCCAAATATCTGTTGAACCCATCCAACCCACAGCCGGCAAAAATCGAGCTCGCCCGCCTGGCGGGCGAAACCGCCCAGAGCGAGGCGGCCGTCCGTTTCGGCCTGCAGTGGCTGGCAGCCCAGGGGCATTTGACCTTCACCCTGGATGAGGACGGCTCCCTGCTGCTCTCTCCGGGGACCGGACAAACCGGCGCGGATGGAGAAGCCTGGTTGGGTAAAGTCCGCTCGGTATTGGACGAAGCCGCCGCTTTCCGCCGTTTCTTTGCCGCCACCGATTCTGATTTATTAGGCCTGTCGGTCAAATAGAACGAAGCCAGGCGCATCGGTCTTTCACACCTGGCTTCGCGGTCAATCAATGTACAATCGCCCGGGTTACTTCCAGGGTTCAATAAAGTAAACTCCCTGGTCGCCTTCCATCACCCAGCCGCTCAGGCTGGCATTGGTGGTCTGCATATGCCACCATATGCCCTGATCGGCGCAGCTTGGCCCGTCGGTGATAAACATTTCGGTCCCTTCGGGGATGGTCTTCAACACCTTGCCGCTCTTCCCGGGTACATCCCGCACACGCAGCGGGGTGCCATCGGTAAAGGTCACCCGTGCCCGGGAAGCGGGGACCAGGCGGGTGGCCAGGGCGCCGGAGCAGCTGAAAGCCGGTCTGGCGGGTACATCCAGGGTGACGGAGGGCGCAACATTCAGACTGGTCACCAACTGGTCGAGCGTATCCAGGTTGGGAGTAAAATCGCTCGCCTGGGCCGCGCCGATGATCTGGCGCATCTCGTTGATATATTGGGTGTAGTGGCTGCCGTCCGTCTGCGCCGCCGCCCATTGAGCATCGGCGTCGGTGCTGTGCAGCCCGGCTAAATCCACCGGGAGAATCGCCGAAACATAGTAATTGCCGTCAGCGGACAACCCCTGGTAGGTGTAAAACAGGCAGGTCTGGTCGATGCGCACAAATCCTTGCGCGTAGCAGCTCAGGTAGCGAATGCCCTTGCCATTCTCAAACGGCTTGATCTCGGGTCGCGCGTAAAATACCTGTCCGGCATTCCACATCGGCAGGAAAGGCTGTGCCGTGATTTGCATCTCCACCACGCGCAGTTCGCTGTCCAAAATCCCGGCGATCATCCCGGCCGGCGGATTGACCCCGGCGAAATCGTGGATGGGGTAAACCAGGATCTGGGGTTTGATCCAGGGCTGCGCCAGCGGATATCCCTGCAGGTCAAACTGGAAATAGGCCGGGGCAGGGCCGGTCCACCCGGGCAAATCGGTCAACCCCGCATCCGCCGGGGCGATCGCCGGAACCACACCGGCAAACAGATCCATCTGGTTGTGGAAGCTGACCCCGTTATAAATTACCCGATCCCCGGGAGCCTCGGTGACCGCCGTTGGCGTATGGGTCGGGGCGATGGGCACGGGTTGGGTGGCAGTCGGAAACAACTCCGGCGGCTCGGTATAAAGCTCATCGGTTGGCAGGTTGGGGGTTGAGACAACCGGGGTGGAGGGTGTGCCGCCAAACGGCAGGTTGCAAGCCAGCGCAGCAAAAATCAGCACGGCGAGGACGGTCAAAATGCGAGGGAAACCAGGCTTGTTGGGCTGCATCAGAATATCCTTGAATGATGAATGGTCATGCGTCTATGGACGGCATTTTTACGCGTTTTGTTCCATGATTGGATACTGATTCACTCGATGAATATATTCATTATAGCCCTATGAAATTAAAAAAAGCGCCGGTCAGTAAAAACTGACCGGCGCCGGATGGTCAAATAAAAATTAATCTTGAGCCGCGGCAGTCGCTGCCACCGTCATCGGCTCGCTGCCCACCCCGTTCTCATCTTCCAGCGCGCGCACCGCGGGGATAAAGAACCCCGAGATGCCCATCGCCATGCACATAAATCCGGCGATGTAAAACCAGAAGCGAATCCCCAGGCTGTCGGCCACCGGCGCAGCCAGCGCCAGGCCAATCGGGCTGGCCGCAGCCGCCAGGCTGCCCACCAGGGTAAACACGCGCCCCTGCATCTCCGGGACAATCCGCGCCTGCAGGAAGGCAAACAACGGTCCGTTAGTAATCGGGTTCATCAGCCCCACCACCCCCATGCCGACCAGCGCCACCACGAAATAAGCCGCCGGCGCCGAAGCCAGGATCAGCGTGCCCAGGCTCATCCCGATTAGACCGGTCATCGAGGTCCAAATTTTTCTTTTGAACCCGCCCCAGGCCCCCAGGGCCAGCCCGCCGAGGATTACCCCAACCCCGAAGAATGAATTCATCAGGCCAAACTGCATCGCGTCCCCGTTGAAAACCCGGGTTACCATCAACGGCATCAGGCTGAAAGCCGGGTTGAAGAGCATGTTGATCAGCGTGGCCATCCCCAGGATCACCAGCATGCCCGGCCATTGGGCGAGGTAGCGGAAACCGTCGCGCACGTCGATGACCAGCTGCCTGGGGGTGATAATCCCGGTGAGTTTATTGGCCGGTTGGGGAATATGCACGAACAACAAAGGCGTAATCGCCATCAGCGCGGTGACGATATCCACCGCCAGCACATTGTAGATTGGCAGGATGCCCATCAGGAAAGCGCCCAGCGGCGGGGCAATAATGTTGAGCACCCCATTGAGCGACTGGTTGATCCCCGCCACCCGTGAAAGGTGCTTCTCCGGGACCATCAAGGAGGTGGATGCCGACATGGCCGGGAAGTGGAACGTCCCGCCGACGGCGCGAATGAATTCGGCCACAAACAAATGCCAGATCTGGATCTGCCCGGTCCAAAAGAGAACCACCAGCCCCAAGGTTGTCAGGGCAATCGATCCATCCGCGACGATCATTACCAGCTTGCGGTTCCAGCGATCGACCAACGCGCCGGCGAAGGGACCGATGAAGATGGACGGGAGGATCGAAAGGACGGTGGCGGTAGCCAGCACAGCGGCCGAACCAGTTTTCTGGGTCATCCACCAGACCAGGGCAAACTGCACCAGCATGCTGCCAATGATCGAAAATGATTGGCCGATCCAAATGGTAAAGAATGGTTTCTTCCAATTTTCTTGAATCTCGATATTTTGAGCCATCACAGCCTCCATAACAGACAGGTGAAAACAACAGGCAAGCAGTAACATTCCTGCCTGCCTGTTGAATATACGTATGGGAAAGGATTTATGTTGCGCTTATTCGAGGAAAACTTCTACGTGCTCTCCGTCGTCCAAATCCTGTACATCCACGATCTGGCCGATCTCGCCGGATTCGATCAACTTCATCAGTTCGCCGGCATCCAGGCCTTCAATTTCCGGTGAAAAGCGCGAGCCCATTTTTAGACCGATGCTGACCATGCTCAACGGCAGGCGCACATTCACCCGCGGCTTGCCCAAATCGGTATCGGTGACCCGTACGCGGAACCAGCGTGGCTTGTGACCGGGGGCAGGCGTTTCGCCAGAGGTTGCGGGGACAGCCTGCTCGCTGCGCGCGCTATCTTCCAACGCTTCCAGCAGTTCGGCAGCTTCTTCAGCCGAAATTTTGCCTTCTTGCACCATTTGCAGGATCTTTAATTCGTTCGTCAGCTGTTGCCATGATTCCCTACCTCTCCTTAAGCCTCGCTGCCTTCCGGCTTGACTTCTTCACGAACGCCCTTCAAGCGGCGCCGGGCTTCTTGTAAATTGATCACACCCTTATCCAGGTCGTCCAAGATTTTCTTGCGCTCCGCCGGGCTGGGCAGGGTCGGTCCTTGCTGGCCGTCATCCCGGCCGGGCTCGTACCCCATCGTGCGTAAAATGTCATTCATCCGGTTGCGCAGGGTGGGGTACGACAGGTTTAATTCTTCTTCCATGCGGTTGAAACGCCCTTCGCAGCGAATAAAGGTCAGGATGAACTGCATTTGTTCGTTGTTGAGGCGGGTGAATGGCAGCAGCCATTTCAACTGCTCGGAAGTGAAGGCTCCTTGCAGGTTGCCGCCTACGGGTTGAAAGCTGCCCTCAATCGTGGTTTCACAGGTTGGGCAGGAAAGGCGTGTCACTACCAGGTCGCCGCCGCACACAGGGCATTTGGTCAGCATTGGATTCATTGTCGCTCCTCAATTCTCACGTTCTACATTCTTCAGTCAGCGTATCCGCCAGACGAAAATTCAAGGGGAATGCTCATCCGCCTGTCATTTATCGCTTTTATCTACGCGATCTTTCTTTTTCTAAACATATTCTACAACTATTTTTATAATTGTCAAGAGTTTATTTGAATATATTTTAACTATTATTTAAATTTATCAAATAACTGAAGAAAAAAAGGAAGATTTGTTCAGCCTGCGGCTCAGACCGGGTTTCAGACCCATTCACAGTACAGAAACCATTTCCCCTTGCGATCATCTACATCCCCCGGAGCGCGGTCGTAATACAGCTGGTATAAATGCCCATCCTCCACCCGCACGCGAAAGTGGAAGCGCCCCACCCCCCAGGAGCCGCGCACCGCCGCCCGCCCGGCGTGGGATGGGCGCATATTCTGGCCCATCCGCCCGCGGCGGCTGAAATCACGCCACTCCTCGAGCAGCTCCACCACGCGGTAATCCACCCCGCGCCAGGTGAACCCGTTCGGGCAGGGGGGTGTTTTTTCCAGCGAGGGCGGGGTATCGAAGATCACCTCGATGATTTCGTCATAAAAGTGGATCGGGCGCAGCATAAGGTTCTCCTGCGGAAAAAAAGCCTCCGCAAGATAAATTGTAACGGCAGTCGCCTGAAAAAATTAAGTGAATAAGGGGGCGGCTTTGCAGAGCGATTGCGTTAAAACAATTTGCAATAAAAATGGCTGTCACCGCACCACCTTTGAAGCCATAGATTAAAAAAAGATAGCGAGAATGCTGCATCCGCAGCATTCTCGCGGAAAAATCTTTTCTCCCCTCTTCGCGGCGTTTTTGCCGCGGAGAGAGGGCCGGGGGGAGTGGAAAAGCGCAGGAAACGCATCTGGTAATTTAGATGCGATTGCCCTGGACGGTTTTGGCCTCGCCGGGCGTATCCGGGTTCCATAAACCGGGCTGGTAGGCCGGACGGTGCCCATCCAGCAGAATAAAGGGGGCCGCCCGGCTGGTCAGCACGCCGATGGCTTTCAGATCGTTGAGTGAGCGCAGCCTGTTTTTATAGCGCGCCTGGAGGATCGCCTGGGCGCCTTTCGGCCCAATCCCCGGGATGCGCAGCAGTTGGTGTTTATCTACCCGGTTGATTTCGAGTGGGGCTTCGCCCAGGTTGGCCCGCGCCCAGGCAAGTTTGGGATCGGTGTCCAGCGGCAGGTCGCCCTGCAGTTGGAAGGGCATATCTTCCAGCTCGAAACCATAATCGCGCAGCAAAAAGGAGGCCTGGTAGAGACGGTGCTGGCGCCAGGGGTTGCAGGCAGTCAAATTCTCAAAAGGCGTACCAGGCGTGGGCGAAAACCCCGAAAAATACCCGCGGGCCAGGCGGACGGTTTTGTTCAGGTACGCCATGGTTGACAGTAGCTCCAGGTCGCTTTCACCCACCGCCCCCACCACAAACTGGGTGGTGCTCGACGGCCAGCGGCCGTTCCAGCCCTGCCAGGCCGGCAGTTTCTGACGGATCTGTTCCACCCAGCGCAGGGGTTGGATTAACTCGTCCAGAAACATCTTTTGAGGGGCGAGGGCCATCAGCCGCTGGGTGTTGGCGCCTTCCAGGTTGACCGAGACGCGGTCAGCCAGCTGCATGGCGCGCAGCACCTGGTCGTACTCCACCCCCGGCATTATTTTGAGATGCAGGTACCCGCGGTAGTGCAGGCGATTGCGCAGCACATCCGCCATATCCAGCAGTTTATCCTGGGTGTGCACCCCGCCGGCCACCACCCCCGAGCTGATAAACGCCCCCTGGATTTTATTCTTCTCGGTCAGGCGCACCACCGCCCCGGCCATTTCTTCAGGTTTGAACTTCACCCGGCGCATATCGCGCCCGGCGCGAAAGCAGCAGTAGTTGCAGTTGCGCTCGCAAGCCGAGGTCATCAGGGATTTGAGAATGGGTATCCGCCGTCCGTTGGGCAGGGCCGCCGTGCTGATCGGCAGCCCGTCAGCCGGGTCCTCGCAAGCAGGTGATTGCGGCGCGGCCGGGGTCTGCGGACGGAAGCAGGACGGCGGGCTGCCAATGTGGGCATCCTCCGCCGCTTCCACCTGCATCGCCTCATTCAACTCGGCCAATTTCGCAATCGTGTCCATGCTGCTCTCGATCGACGCACGCCATGTGAAGGCGTTTGCCCTCACCTGGGATCATTTGGATAGATTTAGCTGTATTATAGAACAAAAGTTCTCTGTAAGTCAAGGGGGATCTTAAGCCAAAAAAGACCTCCCACCGGCACCGTTCCGGGCCGGCCATCCGCTATAATACAGCTATGCCCATCTTTGAAACGATTGTCAAACCCACATTGTTGTTGGATGAAGCCGCCGCGCGGGCCAACATCCGGCGAATGGCGCAAAAAACCCGGGCGGCCGGGGTGCAATTCCGCCCCCATTTCAAAACCCACCAATCCATCGAGGTCGCCGAATGGTTCCGCGCCGAAGGTATCCGTGCCATCACCGTCTCCTCCCTGGATATGGCCGAATATTTTGCCCAGGCCGGCTGGGAAGATATCACCCTGGCGGTGCCGGCCAACCTGCGCCAGGCCCCCGGCCTCAACCGGCTGGCCGGCCAGGTTCACCTGGGCCTGCTGGTCGAGTCGCTCGAAGCGGTCCACGGCCTCGGCCAGGCGCTTCAATCCCCGGTCGACCTGTGGATCAAGGTGGATGCCGGCGCACACCGCACCGGGATCCCCTGGAACGATACCGGCGCCGCGGAACGGCTGGCCGCGGGCATCCGCGCCTACCCGCACTTGCGCCTGGTTGGGCTGCTCACCCATGCCGGGCATTCCTACACCGCGCCAGATGCACCCGCTGCCCTGGCCATCTTCAACGAGAGCACCGCTCACATGGGCGAGCTGCGCGCGGCGCTGGCGCAGCGTGGCATTGCCCCTCTGCGCGTCTCGGTCGGCGATACCCCTGGCTGTTCGGCCGCGACGGATTTTGGCGCGGCGGATGAAGTGCGCCCCGGCAATTTCGTCTTTTACGACGCCGAGCAGTACCTGTTTGGCGCCTGCCAATGGCGCGATATCGCCGTGGCGCTGGCCTGCCCGCTGGTGGCGCTGCACCCCGAACGCGGCGAAGCGGTGATCTACGGCGGGGCCGTCCATCTATCCAAAGATTTTTACGAATTGCCCAATCGCCGCCTGTACGGGCTGGTGTGCCTGCCGGAGGGTGAGCGCTGGTCGGCTCCCCTGGCAGACGCCTGGGTGGACCGTGTCTCTCAGGAACACGGCATCCTGCGTCTCAGCCCGCCCGATCTGGCAAAGCTGCACGTCGGCGACCTGGTCTGCCTGCTGCCGGCACATTCCTGCCTGACGGCACAGTGCATGGGGTACTACCTCACCCTGGACGGCCACCGGATCGAAATGATGCGCTGACCGCCTGGATCTTCCAGGTTCATTCAATCCCGCATCCGTACATACAACACAGGCATGCCCTTGCAACAAATCATCGTATGGTGGCTTCTGGCGGTTCTTCTGGGTTGGGCTGCTTTTCCGTTCAGCTTCTGGTTATTCCGCCGCCTGCCTGACCGCGGCTACGCATTCAGCCGCTCCCTGGGGCTGCTGGCCGCCGGTTATGTCCTCTGGCTAGGCGCCTCCCTGGGCCTGCTGCAGAACGACCCGGGCGGGATTTGTTTCGCCCTGCTCAGCCTCACCGGTCTTTCCGCCTGGCTGGCGCTGCGCCCGGCCGGCAGCCTGGCCGCCATGCGCGAGTTCATCCGCACCCAGTGGAAATATATCCTCGCCGCCGAACTGCTCTTTGGGCTGTGCTTCGTCGCCTGGAGCGGGCTGCGCGCCTTCACGGTTGGCAAGATCATGCCGGTCGGCGGCGAAAAATTCATGGAAATGGCCTTCCTCAACGGCATTTTGCGCAGCCGCCAGTTCCCACCCCTGGACCCCTGGCTGTCTGGCTTTGGCATCTCGTACTACTATTTTGGCTACGTGATGATGGCCATGCTCACCCGCCTGTCGGGCGCGTTGTCCAGCGTGGCCTTCGACCTATACGACGCCCTGCTGTTCGCCCTGAGCGCGCTGGGAGCCTTCGGCCTGGTCTATAACCTGGTCCGGGTCAGCCGCTCTGGCAAACGGGGCGCCATCCCGGCGGGGCTGCTGGCTGCTTTGCTCACGGTGGTCATGGGGAACCTGCAGGGGCTGGTAGAAGCGCTCTACAGCCGGGGTTGGCTGCCCGCCGGCCTGGCGGAATGGCTGGCCATCCCCAATTTCCCGGCCCAGGCGCAGGTCAGCGGCGCGTTCGATCCCGGCAGTTTTTGGGGCTGGGCCTGGCGCGCGTCCAGGGTGATCAACGACCTGGATCTCACCGGGCATTCAATTGCCTTAAATCCGATCACTGAATTTCCTAATTTCAGCTTCCTGCTCGGTGATAACCACCCGCACGTCCTGGCGCTGCCCTTCGCCCTTTTGGCCGCCGCCGCAGCCCTGCACCTGATGCTCTCCGCCGGTGAAGCCCACCCCGCCAGCGGTGGGCTGCAGGGGCGCATCCTGCTCTCCGCCTGGATCATCGGCGCGCTGATTTTCCTTAACACCTGGGATTTCCCCATCTACCTGGGTTTGGCGGCCCTCGCCTGGCTGGCTGGCAAATCCGCTGCGGACAGCAAAATCGCCTGGCCGCATCTGATCGATACCGCCCGCCTTAGCATCACCCTGCTGCTCTGGGCTGTGCTTTTTTACGGCCTGTTCCTGCTCGGGTTTTCTTCGCAGGCCGGCGGCATCCTGCCTTATATCTTCCCGCCCACCCGGTTGGCACAGTACCTGGTCATGTTTGGCCCGTTTATCCTCATCCTGGCCGTTTTTTTGCCCGCGTCCTTTTATCGGCAAAACCGGGCGGCGGGCAGCTCGTTTTCAGCCGGGGCGCTGCTCGGCGCCTGGCTGCGCCTGGCGGGCGGCTTGTTCCTCTTCTTTTGCCTTTTGCTGCTGCTCACTGCGGCGGCCCTGGGGCTCGACAGTCTGCGCGGCGGCAACCTGGCCGCCAGCCTGGCCCCCTACCTGGGCGGCGGGAATTTCCTCGCCACCATCCTCAGCGTGCTGGCCCAACGCCTGGGGCATCCCTGGCTGTTCCTGCTCCTGACGACGCTGATCTTCTTTGACGCGGCCGGGGTCTACCTGGCCATCCGCCGCCCAGCCGGCCCGCCCCAACCATCCGAACTCCCCACGCCGCCCGATGAGGGCTTGATGTTTGCCCGCCTGCTGGCGTTCACCGGGCTGGCGCTTACCTTCAGCCTGGAATTTTTCTATCTGCGGGACAGTTTCGGCGTGCGCATGAACAGCGTTTTCAAGTTCTACTTTCAAGGCTGGGTGCTGATGGCCTGCGCCTCAGCCTATGGGCTCTGGTGGATCGCCACCCGGGCGGCCAGAGGTTTCCCGCGCATCCTGCAGGCGCTCGGCCTGGCCGCCGGCCTGCTGGCGATTCTCGCCGGGCTGGTCTACCCGTTGATGGGTGTGGTCAGCCGCACCGAGGGCTTCTCCACCCCCGCCAACCTGGACGGCGCCAGTGAGCTGCGCCGCGATCATCCTGAGGATTGGGCGGTCATCGATTGGTTGAACCAGCAGGGCCAGACGGGCGCCCAGGCGCCGGTTTTACTGGAAGCCCCGGGGACCTCCTACACCTACGCCGGGCGGATCAGCGCTTTCACCGGGTTCCCCACCCTGCTGGGCTGGGCCGGCCATGAGCTGCAGTGGCGCGGCAGTTATGATGAGCAGGGACGGCGTGAAACTGTCATCGCCCAGATCTTTACCACCCGCGACCCAACCGCCGCGCTGCAGCTCCTGCGGGGGTATGGGGTCGACTATGTCATCCTGGGCGACACCGAACGGGCCTATATCCGCTCGCAGTGCGCGCAGCCCGAAATGAGCTGCGACCCGACCAGCGCCGAAAAGAAATTCGAGAGCATCCTATCGCCCGTATTCCAACAAGGCGCCACCACGCTCTATGCCGTCCCCCCGCCATAAACTCTCTCACCAGAGCCAAACCACCGGCCAGGAGTTGGGCGATCGTCCATTGTTATTTCGTATTAAACTGAAACTCCCGTTATCCTCCTATGCTATAATTTCGGCGAGAGGGAATCATTAAATGAGCAAAATTTGCGTCATTGGAACTGGATATGTAGGCCTGGTCACCGGCAGTTGTTTCGCCGATCTGGGCAATACGGTCTACTGCCTGGATGTGGATGAGACCCGCATTGAAAAAGTAAAATCAGGGATCATGCCCATCTATGAGCCTGGCCTGGAACAAATCGTCGAACAGAATGTTCAAGCCGGGCGTTTGAAATTCACCACCGATTACAATGAAGCCTTAAAAGAAGCCGAGTTTGCCTTTATTGCGGTCGGCACGCCTTCGGGTGTGGATGGCGAAGCCGATCTGCAGTATGTGCGCCAGGCAGCCGAGTTGATCGCCGACCTGGTGGAATGGCCGATTATCGTGGTCAATAAATCCACCGTCCCGGTTGGCACCGGCGATTGGGTCTCAGATATCATCACCCGCCGGCGCAACCGCCCCCTGGAATTCAGCGTGGTATCCAACCCCGAATTCCTGCGCGAAGGTTCGGCGATCAACGATTTCATGTATCCCGACCGCGTCGTGCTTGGCTCGTTGCACCGCGAGGCCGCCGAAAAGGTGGCGCGCTTGTATTTGAGCCTGCGCTGCCCAATCGTCCTCACCGACCTGCGCACCGCCGAAATGGTCAAATATGCCTCCAATGCTTTCCTCGCCACGCGCATTTCATTCATAAACGAAATCGCCAATATCTGCGAAGAATTAGGCGCCGATGTGGCGGAGGTTTCGCGCGGCATGGGCCTCGACAAGCGCATTGGCCCATCCTTCCTGGATGCCGGGCTGGGCTGGGGCGGCAGCTGCTTCCCCAAGGACGTAAAAGCCCTGGCGCACATGGCCGTGCTGCACGGATCGCAGCCCCAGCTGCTCCAGGCGGTGATGGATATCAACCGCAACCAGCGCCGCCGCGTGGTGGTCAAACTCCGCCGCGCCCTGGGTACCCTCGACCAAAAAGTGATCGGCGTACTGGGTCTTTCTTTCAAACCCAACACCGATGACATCCGCGAAGCTCCTTCTCTGGAAGTGATCCACTTGCTGGAGAACGAAGGCGCCACCATCCAGGCTTACGATCCCCAGGCGATGCCCAATGCCGCCACGGTTCTGCCGCGGGTGCGCCTGTGCAAAAACCCCTATGAAGTCGCGGATGGGGCCGACGCGCTCTTATTAGCCACCGAATGGAATGAATTTAAACAGCTCGACTTTGGGCGGATTCGTGAGCTGATGCGTTCCCCGGTATTAATGGATTCCCGCAATCTCTGGGAACCCGAACAAGTCCGCGCCTATGGTTTCACCTACTTCTCCATTGGCCGAGGTAGTTTGCAAAACGGTCATTGATCATTTATCTACTCGGCGATGAAAAATCCTGCCAGCGGATAGATCGAACTGGTACGGGGGGGATGCATGGTTTTCGCCAGAGCACATTCGGGCTCAAAGAAGCACAGCGGCGACAGCGGCCATGAGCCGGCGCTCTCCGCTATGCTGGTTCGTTTGGATTTGCGCGGCTGCATCGTCGCCGCAAGCGAGGAGTTTCTGGCGCATGCCGGGCAGAGCATCGAAGAGATGCGCGGCATGTACCTGGCTGATTTCCTCGATCCGCTCAGCCAGAGAGCCCTGGCAAAATGCATTGCACAGGTCAAGGATGGTAAACTACTTTCGACCCATCTGCTGCTGCGAGCCAACGACGGCCTCACCTGTCGGGTGGACCTCTGCCTCGATGGCAGCCCGCAGCAGCCTGGCGGAGTGGTACTGATGATCCACCCTTCCGAGAGTGAAGCGCCCATGCCGGCAAAATTGAAAAATGGATTAAATTCAGCCCAGTTCCCCGAATATGAAAAAATCGACGATGTGATTTACACGGCAGATGCCCAGGGCATCTGCCGCTCGGTAAACCCCGCCATTCAAAAATATAAAATCACCCCCACCGAGCTGATTGGCCATCGTTTCGCCGAATTCACTGCCCCTGAAGATCGAGAAAACTCCGGCAGGCTGTTCCAGAACATATTCCAGGGAGAAAGCGCCGTATTCGAGTTCAGGGTGATGAACCGCCTGGGCGAGCGCTTCCACGTGCGTTCGTTCAACCAACCCATTTACGAAGAGGGCCAGGTCATCGGCGTGCGCGGCCTGTTAATCGACGGGGTGATCTCCTCCGATTTTCGCAGAATGCTGGAACGGCGCGCCGCCCAACTATCGGTGCTCAACCGCATTGGCGAGGAACTCTTCCTCGAGGTCGATCTCAACCAGATCCTGGAAAACGCGGTGCAACTGCTGCAAAGCAGCTTTGGCTATTTTCATGTGGCCATTTTTGTACCGGATGCCGAAACCGGCACGCCCCTGATGACTGCCAGGGCCGGCTCCATCTCGTCCTTGTTCCCCCAAAAGCATTCGCTTAACCTCGGCCAGGGGCTGATCGGCACTGTTTTTCAGGAGCGCAAGACCCTTCTGGCCAATAATGTGGCCCTCGAACCCCGCTACGTCAACTTCTACCCGGAACGCATCCCTACCCGTTCGGAACTGGTGGTCCCGATCCAAACCGGCGAGCAGTTTTACGGCGTGTTGGATGCGCAAAGCCCGGAGGAAAACGCCTTCGATCAGAACGACGTGCTGGCGTTTGAAACCGTCTCTCACCAGCTGGCCATGGGTATCGAAAACGCCAACCTCTACCATCAGGTCAGCCAGAGGCTGCAGCAGCAGGAACGCGCCGAAGCCCTCATGCGCTTGCAGCGCGATCTGCTGGCCGGGTTGAGTGCAACCGGTGATTTTAGCGAAACCCTGCACGTGATTCTGGACACCCTCACCCGCATTGAGGGCATTGACGGCGGCAGTATTTACCTCATCGACGAAACCGGCGGGCTGGATATGGTGGCCCATACCGGCTTAACGCCTGCCTTCGCGGCCGCGGTCTCCTATCTGCCCCCGGAGGCTCATAAAAGCCAGTTTGTCCGCCAGGGGCGCATCGATTATATGCGCTACGCAGACCTGCCGTTTGATCCGCGCATTCCCGCGGATGTGCGCGCCGATGAAAACATCCTGTGCCTGGCTGTGCTGCCGATCAAGCACCAGGCGGATGTCATTGCCGACCTGACCCTCTGCTCGCATTCCCTGGCAGACATCCCCATGGACGCGCGGGTCGTGCTCGAATCGGTCGCCTCACAGCTGGGCGCGACGATTGCCCGGATTAAAATGGCCAAGGCCCTGGCCGCCAATCAGGCCCAAGGCAAAGCCATGTTCGAAGCGGTCCCCGACCTGATTCTGGTGCTGGATTCGAGCGGCTGGCTGCACCACATGAAACCGGCCAGCGATGGATCCAATTACTTTCTCTCTGAAAATATTGTCGGCAAACGGCTGCAGTCAATCATGCCGGCTGCGGATGCCAATTTTGTCCTCGATCAGGTCCGAGAGGCCCTGGCCAGCCACCAAACCCAAACTTTCCATTATGAAATCCCCACAGATGGCGTCCATCCCATCGAGTTTTTCGAGGCACGGGTTTCGGCGGTGGATGACGAAATGGCAATCGCTATCGTGCGCAATGATACCGCGCGCCGCCTGGCCGAAATGGAAAACGATGACAGGGAGCGAAAATACCGCGCCTTGTTTGAATTGAACCACGACGCGGTGTTTTTGTTCACCCAGGATGGCCGCTTTCTCGAAGCCAATCCGCAGGCGTACCCCTTGTTGGGGTTTTCACACGAAGACCTGCAGGGGATGAGCTACCTCGACCTGGTTGCGCCCGAGGAACGCGAACAAGCTGTCCAGCGCTTTTCTGCATTACAAGCCGGAGAGAAATTTCCCCTGTATGAGCGCACTTTCATGCATAAGAACGGCGAGCGCATCCCATGTGAGGTTAATATCGCGGTCGTCATCGATGCCAACGGCCGGCCGCTGCACGTTCAAAGCATCCTGCGCGACATCAGCCCCCAGAAAGAAACTGAATCCAGGTTGAAATACACCTGTTCACTGGCAAAACTTTACAGCGCCATCATCACCCGCCTGATCGAAAGCACCCAACCGGATGGGTATTACCTCCAGATGCTGGACGAGATTGGAACCCCCACCCGCGCCGCACGGGATTGGCTGGTGCTTCGCGATGAGCAGCAGCCCGGTCTGCTGCGTTCCTTCGCCTGGCAGTCCCCGGGCGTCACCTCCGGCCCAGGTTCGCAGATCGCGGCCGGCGGCGACATTGAGGCCAGTTGGGCCGCCTTTACCGCCCAAAGCGGCGCAGCCATCCCCCCAGGCAGGGACGGCGCAGTCGTCCTCTCCCCGCGCGACTCTCCAATGGAGGGCGGCCGGATTGCCGCTGCCATCTTTAGCGCGGGCAGGCTGTATGGCTACCTGGCGCTCGAAGCCAAACCCGGCCGGCCGGAATGGCAGGACGAAGAGATTGAATTTTTACACAATCTGGCCGTGCTGATCGGTAGGAAAGCGGAATGCGTATAACTGGGTTCTGTGGGAGTTGCCGTGGTGGGTAGTAAATATGGGGGC
Organism: uncultured Chloroflexia bacterium; assembly: GCA_963752685.1. Taxonomy (GTDB): domain Bacteria; phylum Chloroflexota; class Anaerolineae; order Anaerolineales; family Anaerolineaceae; genus Anaerolinea. The sequence goes on from CAVVZR010000006.1 coordinate 855,786, forward strand.
TAATTGGGCGCTTCACGCCCAATTAGCCCCCATATATTTTTTCTTCCACGGTAAATCCCAATGACCCTATAACTGCTCGGATACAGGCTATGAGTTTTGATTTATAATTGCATCAACCTGCTAACCTGACGCGGAGGCTCGACTGATGGAAATCACCCACACTCAATACAAACACTGCGACCTGGTCAATGTAAAAGGCCGTATTGACAGTTACACGGCCCCTCAACTAGCCGAAACCTTTAACAAAATCACTGAAGATGGTCGGTTCAAGATTGCCCTCGAGATGAACGAGCTTGGATTTATGTCCAGCGCCGGACTACGCGCCTTGATTAACACCCAAAAGGTTTGCAAACGTTATAACCGCGGCGAATTGGTTTTGGTCGGTGTCCCCGAAAATATTCATGCCGCCCTGGACCTGGCCGGGTTTATCCCGCTGTTCAAAATCTTCGATGATGTGCTGACCGCCGTTGGAAATTTCTAATCCGCCGATCACCCCGCAGATTATCACCCGCTCGTTCCCGGGCCGCTACGACAGTCTGGCCCAAATTGGCGAATTTATTCGTGGGATAGCACAAAAAGCGGGTCTGGGTAATTTCGCTGCCTACACCGTAGAAATGGCAGTAGATGAGGCCTGCTCGAATATCATCGAGCACGCCTACGGCGGCGAAGACCGGGGCGAAATCACCTGCACCTGCAAAGTGAATACCCAGGGGCTGACCATCGAACTGGATGATTACGGCAAGCCTTTCAATCCTGAAGATATAGCCGACCCCGACGTGAGTGGAGATCTCGAAGACCGCCCCTCTCACGGTTTAGGGCTATTTTTCATCCGCCAATGGATGGATGAAGTTGAATTTGAATTCAAAGAGAACCACGGTAACCACCTGGTTCTCTTTAAGAAAGAACCGACTCGAATTCCAAGACGAACAGCAAGAAAAAATGACCGCCAAGATATCGCCCAGGCGATCTGCAGAGCCAGATTGGAAGCAGCTATTACGCCTCGGGGAACAACTCGTCCAACAGGGCACTACCAAATTACAGTGCCAGTTGATCGAGAAGTTAACTAAAAAACTTCTCGGCGCGACTGCGCGAGTTTGGTTGTCGCGCCCGCTCTACCCGCTCCCCGGCGAAGAAGAACTCGAGCTCTTGCCCAACGCTCCCGCCCCCGACCTCGTCCAACGGGCCAGGCTGGAAGCCAAGGCTCTTTTTTCAAACGGATCCGGCGCTGAAGAGGACCATGCGCAACCAGGCAGCCATTATTGGATGGGCGCTATCCCGTTAATTTCCAACGGCCGTCTGTTGGGCATTTTGCACGTAGAGCGCAGCCCCCAATCGCCGCTCGAGGCGCAAGACATCGATCTGCTCGAAGGCCTGGCCGGGCACGCCTCTTCAGCCCTTGAAATCTCACGCGAAAAGAAAATCAATCATTGGCGCCTGGAGCAGTTGGGGCTGGTGCGCAAGGTCAGCGCCCAAATCGCCGCCGTCTTGAATATAGAGGAATTGTGCGAGCGGATCACCGGGCTGATCCAGAGCACTTTCCAATATTATTACGTGGCCATCTTCACCATGACCGGCGACCCCCGCACGCTGCGCTTCCGCGCCTCGGCCTCGTCCAGTGGCGGCCAACCCCTCGACCCCGGCTATACCGTCCAGGCGGGTGAAGGGCTGATCGGCAAGGCTGCTGAAACGGGCGAGCAGATCGTGGCCCCGGACGCGCTGGTTCATCCCGGCTTCCGCTTCATCGATGCCCTCCCTGAGACGCTCTCCGAAGCCTGCTTCCCCTTAAAAACGAGGATACCATTCTGGGGGTGCTGGACGTTCAGAGTGACGTGCTCGACGGCTTGCACGAGATCGATATTCTCGTCTTAGGGGCTCTCGCCGATAATATCGCCCTGGCGCTGCAGACTGCCCGCCTTTATACGGATATCGAAACCCGCGCGGCGCAGCTTTCCTCGGTTGCCGAAGTCAGCCACGCGCTCAATTCGTTTCTGGAAGTGGACGAGCTGCTCAACGAAGTGGTCACCCTCATCCAGCGGCGCTTTAATTACCCGCATGTGCATATCTTTTCGGTGCATTCCGGGCGGCGCCTGGTCATCTACCAGGCCGGCGGGGGCCAACGCAGCCAGGCGATGCGCACCTCTGAAACAAGCTATTCGATGGATGCCCCCCAGGGGATCATCGCCTGGGTGGCGCGCAACGGCAAGTCGTACCTGGCCAATGACGTCCTGCACGAACCGCTCTACCTGCCATCCTCGCTGCCCCCCGATAACACCCGCGCCGAGCTCGCCGTACCGCTGATGTTTGGCGATGAAGTCCTGGCAGTGTTGGACATCCAATGCGATGAAGCCAACTGCTTTAGCGACTCCGACCGCATTCTGTTTGAAACCCTCGCCTCCACCGTGGCCGTCTCCTACCGCAACGCCAGCCTGTACCGCACCGAGAAGTGGCGCCGCCAGGTGGCCGAGAGCTTCCGCGACGTGGCCTACCAGATCACCAACAGCGTGGAATTGGATGAACTCCTCGACCACATTCTGGAGCGCCTCGAAAACAACCTGCCCTGCGACATCTCCGCGATCTGGCTGGTGGATGAACGCGAACCGGCCGGCGCCCAGCAAGGCCAGCGGCTGCGCCTGGCAGCCGTTCGCGGCGCCGACCCGCAGCGCCTCAACCAGGCGCTGGCAGAACATCCCCAGGTTCTGGAACAGCTGGAACGCCTGCTGGAAAGCAGCGAACCGTACATCCGCAGCCCCGAAGATCCTCCCGGCCAGGTGGGGGCGGCCCTGGGCCTGGGTGATAATTTCTCGATCCTGGCGGTGCCGATGCGCGCCGGCAGCCGTGTCCTGGGGTTAATCGCCCTGGCACATCCCACCCCGGGCCGCTACGGCAGCGAGGCCTCCAGCATGACTTCCACCTTTGCCAGTTATGCCGCGGTCGCCATTCTGAACACGCGCCTTTTCAATGAGGCCCAGGACCAGGCATGGGTATCGACCATGCTTGTGCAGGTAGCAGAAGCCACCCAGAGCGTGCTCAGCGTCACCGATCTGCTGGCAACCATGCTGCGCCTCACCCGGCTGCTGGTGGGCGTGCGGAAATGCGCCTTTTTCCTGCGCCTGGATAACCAGCCGTTCTACGAAATCAAGGCCTGGTATGGGTTTGAACCTGGCCAGCGCGAATTGAGCTACTACCCGGTCTCTTTGCCTGCGCTGGTGCGCATGGATGAAGAAAGAGCCCTGGTCTATGTGGAAAATCCGGCCATCGAGTTGGGCATGCCCGAGGCCGAAATACCAGACACTCCTTCCACAGTGGTGCTGCTGCCCCTGCTGGTGCGCGGAGAGATCACCGGCGCATTTCTGGTCACCCTGCAGCAGCCGGAAGATTTTTCGACCCAAACGAAGCAGATCGACGCAAAATCTTTCTCCATCTTGCAGGGCATCAGCCACCAGACATCGGTGACGGTAGAAAACTTGCGCCTGCTGGAAGCCCGCCAGGAAGAAGCCTACGTTACCGCCGCGCTGCTTCAGGTGGCCCAGGCGGTCGTCTCTACCAGCGAACTGCCCGAGGTGTTGGAAAACATCGTTCATCTGCTGCCCATCCTGGTGGGCATCGACGTGTGTATGATTTATCGTTGGGACGAGGATCTGCAGGTCTTCCGCCCCAGCAATGCCCACGGACAAAACCGGCGCCAGGAACGCTTCCTGCTGGATAACCCCTACCTGCCCGGCGAGCACCGCCTGCTGGATGCCGTCCTGGTCGGTGGCGCGGCCCACATCTGCCCGGTCTCGCGCATCGAGGTGCCGGTCGAAGATTGGCCCGCGCTGAGCAGCATCCCCCTGGAAGATTACCAGCACAACGCCCATCACGTGGAAGGCGATTGGCTGCTGGGTTTCCCCCTTTCCGCGCAGCACAAGATTCTCGGCATCCTGGTGGTTCGGGAGAGCAACGCTACCCCGGCTTTCCGCGAACGGCGCCTCGAAATACTTTCCGGGATCGCCCAGCAGACCAGCCTGGCCATCCAGAACGATCTGTTCAAACGAGAATTGGTGCAGAACGAGCGCATCGAACGCGAAATCCAACTTGCCCGCCAGATCCAGCAAACCTTCCTGCCAGATCACCTGCCCACTTTGCCCGGCTGGGAAATTGACATTCGCTGGGAGACAGCCCGCCAGGTGGGCGGCGATTTCTATGATGTCTTTGAACTGTCCGGCGGAAGAATGGGGCTGGTCATCGCGGATGTATCCGATAAGGGCCTGCCTGCCGCGCTGTATATGACGGTTGCCCGCACCTTGATCCGCGCGACCGCGCGTGACCGGGACGATCCGGCCGCGGTGTTGGCCGAGGTCAACCAGCTGCTCTTCACCGAATCGCCCGAATCGATGTTTATCACCGCCATCTATGCCATTCTCGACCCGGAGAAAGGCGCGCTGCTTTACGCCAACGCCGGGCACAACCTGCCCCTGCTCTACCGCGCCGAAACCAGCGTGGTCGAACGACTGCCCAAAGGCGCCATGGCCCTCGGCGTGCTCCCCGATATCCAATATGAAGACCATATCATCGAGATCCTGCCGGGAGATATGCTCTTGCTATATACCGACGGTGTCTGTGATACCCTTTCGGATACGGGAGAAGATTTTGGCGAGACCCGCCTGCGAGACACGACCCTGGTGTACGGCGATTCTTCCGCCGCCGAACTGCTGCAAGGCATCGACCAGATCCTGGACGATTTCCGCCAGGATACCCCCCTGACCGACGACATCACCCTGCTGGTGGTTCACCGCTTAAACAAATAACATCCGTATAGATAAGCGAAATAAACGCCTTCGTCCCAACCCCGTTATCGCATCGTGTGCGCTGAAGAGCGTCCCCGAGGGAAGGGGGCAAAAATCTCTATTCCTCTTTCGATAGGGACAGGCATTCTTATCCCCTAATAGATACTGTTGGCGAATTCAGTTTCTTTAGTTTCTAAACGGGGGTACGGGGAGTTTTAGGCACAATGTGCCTAAAACTCCCCGTATTATCTTCCACCCCGCCAAGATTGGGCGGGGATGGGGTGGGTTGATCGCCCGGGGCAGCTTCGCCAACAGGATCACCTAGAAGTTAATAAAAAAAGCGCGAGCGGTTGTGCTCGCGCCTGGGCGGCTATTTCGCGAAGAACAAGGCCCACCACACCTCCCAATTGAGCGGAGGCTCCGGGAGTTCTGCGGTGGCCTGCGGTGTAGGCGTAGGGTTGCCCACCGGGGTCAGCGGCACAACCAGCTTCTCTCCTTCGCGGATCATGTGCGCACCGCGGGCATATTCCTCCGCGGCCTGGTCGGATTGGGCAAAGGCCACCTGGGTTTCCAACACCACATGCGTGCTGCTCAGCTCGGCCACCTTCGTGCCCATCGTGTCGCGCTCGGAGCTCAAACGATAATACTCACCCAGGCGGCTGTTGAGATTTAACATCACCAGAACCAGCACGCCCACTCCAATGACTACCACGAGCTGCTTGCCCATTCTGCGCAGGCTGTCCAGCTTAATTTTTGGCAGCTTTCGCCCCACCTTGTCAAGATCAGGCAGCTTCACCCCCGGTATTTCAAACTGATCGCGTTTTCGTCGTGGCATAAAACTATATTACCCTGTCTCTTTATTCCGATCAAGCCCTATGGTTAATAAAAAAAATCCCCACTTGACATGGGGAGGGTGCTGTGCCGAAGGAGGGATTTGAACCCTCATGAGAATACTCTCACTACGCCCTGAACGTAGCGCGTCTGCCAATTCCGCCACTCCGGCTGGAGCTTTTGTATTTTATCCCAAACCCATCATTTGTCAAGTGGCATTCATCCGTTGCCAGATTTGTGCCAGGATGCAACCCTCGCGGGCAGAACGACGCCGGGCGGGCCGGCTGATTCAAACCGGCCCGCCCGGGGATCGCCGAGGATTCTCACCGGTCTTTCGCTCTCACTTGACCGGTTTAGGCGCGTAGAAGCGCACCGCCCAGTTTCCGCTGCCGGCCTTTTGCTTTCCGGCCAGGTCGGAGTACAAGGTTGAATCCACCGTTTCGTAATAAGGCGAATAGGTCGGCACCAGTTCCACCCAGGTTTGGCCAGGTTTCAACGCAAAGGGATTGCCCTGCGCATCCACAAAGCGGATCGGGCGCAGTTTTCCAGTGGTGCGTTCGTATTGCTCGTTGCGGGTGGTCCAGTAAACTTCATACATCTGCCCATCCCGGAAAATCAACGCTTTTTGCCGGTCCTGATACATCAGGTCAACATCGATCAAGGTTTCCTTGATCGCGGTGTGTTTGGCAAACAGGATGACTACATTCTCATAGGTCAGCGGCTGCTCATTCAACCGGTCGGTGGCCATTTTGAAGGTCACTCCATCGGCATCATCCTGGAAACGATGGTAGGCGCCGCTGGCGCGATCGTAACGCCAGATGATTTGGTTGAGGTAACTGTAGGGCAGCCAGATCATTTGCCCGGGTTTTCCACCGGCAGGCGCCTGGGGATCGAAGCGATAGGCGTTCAGATTGGCCTTTCCGGCCAGGGTATCCTGGTTCTTTTGGGCAATTGCCTCCAGGTCGGTAACCTTGATCATCGCGCTGTTGATGTCGCTCGAATCGGAGCCAAACACATTGGTGTAAGAAGACAGGTTGGCCGCCACCCCTGACCAGGCTGAAGCCATCACCAGGAAACCGCCGTACTGCTTGCGGATCGGCTCATAGGTCAACCGGCCTGAGCGCACCGGTCCAACGGTATAATCAACGGTAACGTTGGCCGATGAACGATCATCCGCCGCAAGTTGCTCCTGAGAGGGGAAATCTCCATAGAACATCGCCAGAAAGCGGGTAGTGCCTTCGCCGATATAAACCTCAAACACAAATGGGCTGTAAGAAAGGCCGGCCTGCGGGCGGGCGCTGACCGGGAAATTAGTGATCGAAACCAGCGCCGGGGGCAGGTCGAGGTTGAGCGGTTTTTCCACCCGCAGTCCGGTGAGTGGATTGACCCCCGCCGGGAATTGGTCTGGCCCCACTGCCTGGCCCTGAGCCGGCTGGCTCGAACCGGATGAAGCGGGAGGCGGGGTCGATGTTGGCATGGAAGTTGCAGATAAAAGACTTGGCAGCTGTGCCTCTGGCTGGATGCCGTATGCAGCCGGAACGGCTTGGGCCTGGCCCGCAGGGGACGGCGCAAGCGCTCCTGAAAGCATCAAAAAGACCAGAGATAGCAGTGCAATTAAGTTAAAACGCATCAGATTCACTCCTGAGTTTTGTCTACCTGGCCGTGGATCTCGCTGAACCTCGCGCTCGAAAAATGATCGCGAGCAACCCGAAAAGGCCGGTTGAGACAGAAAAGGATATACCTTGGTTCATTATTAAGTCGTCAAAGCGGTTCCCAGGTTACTGAAACTCCGCCCACAACATCAGCCGTGCTATAATCCTTAAAAAGAAGCCGACACACCTGACCCATGGACATCATCCTAAAACAGCTCCTCAACATTCTGGTGGCCCCCCCGGGGAACCTGATTTACCATCTGGCACTGGCGTTCGCAATATTTGCCAGCCTGCAGGTGGCGCTGATCACCCGCCGGGCCAGCTCGGATGGGCCGGCCACCGGCCGGTCGCTGCTTGGATTAACCTGCTGCTGATCGCTCAATTGGCGCTCTTTTTCAGCAGCGGGCTGGCCTGGCAAGGAGTCATCAGCCCGCACTATTTCCTGCCCATCTTTGACCGCGCGGTCATGCTGTTCAGCATCGTCTGGATTGGCTGGATGTGGGCATTCCCAAGTTCTTCGCGCAGCGCAGACATCGTCACCGGGCTGCTGAACCTGGGCATCGTTGTCCTCGTCCTGTTCACCTACAGCCAATGGCTGTTGGAAACCTCCACCTATCCTTTTAACGCTTCCTGGCAGGATTGGACCTGGTCGCTGACCAGCCTGGCCGTTGCGGTGATCGTGATCATCCTGCTGCTTTTCCGCCGGCCCGAGAATTGGGGCATCGGGGTGGGCATGATGGCGCTCAACCTGGCCGGGTTACTGGCCCAGCTTTTCCTGCCCTCGGTCAGCGACGATTTTTCCGGTTACATGCGTGTGGCTCAACTGGCTTCGTTTCCACTGCTGCCCAGCCTGTTGGTGCATTCTCCCAGGGGCGGCGGGGCGCGGAATGCCCCCGAACCTTCCCGCCAGGGCCAGGATCTCCAGCCGGTCGACCTGCAGCTGGTGCATGCCTGGCTGGATCTCAGCCTGCAAACCGAGCCCGCCAGGTTATGCAGCGCGGTGGCGCGCGCGGTGGCGCATACCCTGCGCGCCGATCTGTGCCTGATTGCCACCGCCCCCACCGGTGAAAAAGGCCCCGTGATGCTGCAGGGCGGCTATGATGTGCTGCGGGAAGAAGAACTCGACGGCGCCTTGCTGGATCAGTCTCAGGTGCCGGCGATCGCCAGCGCCCTGGCCCGCGCCAAACCTCTGCGCATCCTCTCCACCGAGACTCAACCACCCGATCTGAATGGTTTAGGGATTGCTCTGGGCTTACCCGATGTGGGCAATGTCTTACTCATCCCCTTGCAATACAATTCCACACCCTGGGGCGGGCTGCTGCTGCTGAGCGCCTATTCCAAGCGCGTCTGGAATTTTGACGATCAGAACTCGCTTGCCTCCGAAACCGACAACATTGTCCGCGTGCTGCGCGGCAGCCAGATTGGCAATGCCAGCCAGGACAATTTTGAGCCCCTGCGCGCCAGCCTGACCGAACTGGGGCTGGAGATCGATGCACTGCGCAAAGATAACCAGGCGTTAACCGCCGAAACCGAGAAATTGCGCCAGGCAGCCGCCCAGCCATCCGGCCAGGCCAACCCCGATCTTTCTCCCGATCTCGAAGGCCTGCTGGCTCTGCAGCAAGACACCCAAAAAGTGATCCAAAACCTGCAGGCCGACAACCTGCGACTGCAGGCCGAACTGGACCAGGCTATGTCGATCAGCCACTATGATTGGTTCAAAGAAGGCGAAGAAATCCCCGAAGTAAGCGCAGAAGAGGTCGGGACGCTCCCGGTGAGCGATACCAGCCAAATCGAAGCTCAAATGCGCGCGACCCTGGCCGAAGTGGCCCGCCTGCAGAACCAGCTGGCCGCCTCCAATATGCGCGTGCTCGAGATGGAACGCAAAACCCACCAGACTACCGCCCTCAACCCGGAAGATTATGAAGTGGTCACCTCCATCGTCCAGGAGCTGCGCCAGCCGATGGCCTCTGTGGTCGGCTACACCGACCTGCTGCTGTCTGAAACGGTCGGCATCCTGGGTTCCTTGCAGAAAAAATTCCTCGAACGGGTTCGTTCGGCCACCGAGCGCATGCGCGGGTTGATGGATGATCTGGTCCAGGTCACCACCTTGAACACCGGTTCGCTGGAGTTGATCAACCAGGCTGTCGATCTCAGCGTGGTGATCGATACCGCGATCTCAGAAGTCAGCGCGCGTCTGCGTGAAAAGAACATCGATCTGCGCATCGAAATTCCTGCCAAGCTGCCGACCATCCAGGCTGACCGCGAAGGTCTGCTGCAGATCATCGGGCAGTTATTGCAGAATGCCTGCAACGTCACCCCCGAGGATGGGGCGATCAGGTTAAAGGCCGGCTTGCGGCAGGAAGACGAATCGGATTTCCTGGTGATCCAGGTGACCGACGAAGGCGGCGGGATCGCGCCTGAAGATTTGCCCAACGTGTTCAACCGCCGCTTCCGCGCCGACAATGTGCTCATCCAGGGGATTGGGGACACCGGCGTGGGGCTATCCATCGCACGCTCCATGGTCGAGGCCCACCGCGGGCGGATTTGGGTGGAAAGCGCCAACGCGCAATCCAGCACCTACAGCGTGCTGCTGCCCATCCACCAGGAGCCAGGGAAGGATCGGCCTGGCAAATGACGGCATTACGGCAATTGGTCATTGGGCTGGCCGGCGCCATAATCTCAGGGCTGTTGGTTCTGGGGGCGCTTACGGTCGCCTCGGTGGAAGGCATGATTTATTACACACCCACCGCCGAAAACACCGCCACCGCCGGCCTGCCCATTCCCGGGCAGGATACCTCCACGCCGGCGCCTACGAACACCCCCGTTTTCCCCACCGGTTGCCCGCCGCCCCCCGCCGATTGGCAAAGCTATTTCCTGCAAAACGGGGATACCCTCGAGAGTCTTGCTCTTCTGCGTGGAACCACGATCGAGGTGATCATCGAAGGCAACTGCCTGGTAGGGAAGACCCTCATGCCGGATACCAGCATTTACCTGCCCCCGCTGCCCACGGCGACGTCCACCATGACGTTGACCGCCACACCGCTTGAGCCGACCAAAAAAGCGCCTGATACCGCCGTTCCGCCCACCGAGAAGGTGTGCGGAGCTCCTCCGAGTTGGCCGTCTTACGTCATCCAACCCGGAGATACCCTGTTTTCTCTGGCGACCGCCACCGGAACGACGGTGAATGAACTGATGGTTGCCAACTGCCTGACGGATGCCAACCACATCATCGCCGGGATGACCATCCGCCTGCCCAGGCTGCCAGTTCACACCGCCCCGCCCACCAACACAGCCAGGCCACCCACCAAAACCGGTTCCGGTGCAGCCTTCCAATACCCCGGTCCCGCCGCCCAGCGATACCCCTGTCCCGCAGCCGACCGACACGCCGGTCCCCCTGCCTACTGACACGCCTGTGGTGCCAACCGGTCCTGCTCGCACGATTATTGCACCGATTGAGAATCCCGTGATGACCATCCTCTATCCTCGTTAACGGAAACGAAACGATCTAGCGATGAAGCATTATCCCATTGGCCTGTTTATCCTCATTCTTCTGATCGCCGCCCAGGCCTGCACCCTGCCGCTGGCCAGCCAGGAAGTGATCGCGGCCGCGCCGACCCTGACTCTGGCCAACCCGTCCGGTGGATCATTCGCGACAGTCCCCGCCGATGCCACCGCTACCCCCACGCCCTTCCGCCCGCTGGCGCCCACCCCTACCCCGGTGCCCACCAACACGCCCACCCCCACCCTGACGCCGACCCTCTCGATTGGGGATCCCGGCAACAACATGCCGCAATCCTACTACCCCGTCCAGCCAGGCGGCCCGCTGCCTGACGGCGTGGTCAACATCCTGGTGATGGGCTCGGACGCCCGCCCGGGCGGCGGTTTCCGCACGGATGTGATCGTGCTGCTGTCGATCAACCGCAATAACAATACGGTCAGCATGGTCTCTTTCCCGCGCGACCTGTATATCACCATCCCGGGTTGGATGACCAACCGCATCAACACGGCCGAAGCGGCCGGCGGTTTCTCCACCATGCAGGCCACCTTTGAATACAATTTCGGCATCCGCCCGACCTATTATGTGATGACCAACATGGAAGGCTTTGTCGGGATCATCGACAGCCTGAATGGAATTAAGGTTCACACCCGCGAATCCTTCACCGATAAATGCGACCTGCCCTGGGCAGATAAATACGGTTATTGCCATATCGAAGCGCCGGTGACCATGCCCATGGACGGGCACACCGCCCTGTGGTACGTGCGCTCGCGCTACTCCACCAGCGATTTTGACCGTCTGCGCCGCGCCCAGGAGGTTTTGCAGGGGGCTTTCTCTCGCCTGATGTCCCTGGACGGCATTGCCCGCGCCCCGGAAATCTTCAGCATTTACCGCAATTCAGTCGAAACCAACCTGACCCTCGACACGATCCTGCCCCTGGTTCCGGTGGCCCAGGCGGTGATGAACGACCCGAGCAAGATCCGCCGCTTCACCCTCACACCCTATGAAGCCTACCCTTATATCACCCCGGAAGGTGCCTGGGTGCTGTGGCCCAACCTGGACGCCATCCGCAGCATCGTTTACCAGGCCGTTTACCAGTAAGCCCCCCAGCCATTCTAGGAGTTATCTATCAGCGAGGTTTAGCGTCCATTCGGCGCTAAACCTCGCTCTGAATCACCACCTCGCATCTCCCCCCGGGGCAGTTCTGAGGAGAATCGACCCCCGACCGGCATCCAGGCGGTTCAACGCTTGAGCGGTTAAAAATTCGGTTGTGGACCCGGCGGGATTCCAGGCGAATCCCACCAGATTATGGTTTGACATTTCATTCGATTTGGAGTAGACTCTCGTTACCTACACGAAAATCCCCAGCAGTGGAGTACAACATGCCAGCAGAAACCTCTCACGCCGTCGCTCATCTTACCCCGCAGACCCCTTTACTGCCGGCGGTGCATGCCTGGGAAATCTTCTTTAAAGGATCAGGGGCGCTCGATCTATACCATCAAGGCCTTTATCGGCGATCTGCAGCTGCTTTCCTCGTACCTCCCGCCCGATCGCAACCTGGGCGCGATCAACACCAATGATCTCAATCACTTCCTCCAGTGGCTGCAAAAAGGACGCGGCGTGCCTTGCAGCCCCAAGAGCCTGGCCAGGCGCATCACTTCGATCAAAGCCTTCTTTCGCTGGCTGCAGCGTGGGGGCATCCTGATCAACGATCCCGCCGCCAAAGTTCTGCAGCAGTCGGTGATGAGCCCGCTGCCCAGCGTGCTCTCCAATGAGGAAGTCGAAAAGATCGTCGAGGTGGCCGGCGCGATGCGCACCGCCCAAAAAGCGGATACGCGCCCCTTCCTCCTGCTGACCCTGCTGTTGGAAACCGGCATCAAAAAAGGCGAATGCCTTTCGATCACCCGCAATCACATCGATGAGGAAGCCCCCAACGGCCCGATCCTCTTCGTGCGGTACGCCAGCCCCTCCAGCCGCTATAAAGAGCGCAAGATCCCCCTCTCCGCCGATTGGGTGGCCGCCTACCACGAGTATCTCGCCCAATACAACCCGGCCGATCACATCTTCCCCTGGTCGCCTCGCCGCCTGGAATACCTGCTCGAAGATATTGGCGAAGCTGCCGGGTTGGACAAGCACTTATCCTTCGACATGCTGCGCTGGACCAGCGCGCTGGACGATTGGAAATCGGGGATTGAGAGCGAAAAAATCCGCCAGAAATTGGGTGTGTCCAAAATCCAGTGGCGCGAGGTCTCGCTGAAATTACGGCAGCTAGCCGGGGAAAAAATCGCCGAGTAGGCCCTGACCGCCCCCTTCAGCCCGAGAAAATTTTCTTACCCGCCGGGAGTGGGCTGCATTTGCAGATGTACCACCCGCCGGCTCGTTTCGGTCACTTTCACCGGGTCGGCGATGCGCCGGCCCGGCACCCACACCACCCGGCCCGCTGAAAACACCAGCGGCCAGACTGCCCGTTCCTGTCGCGGCACCCCGGCATTAATCCAAAAATCCGACAACTTTTGTGAACGTCCCTGCATGCCAAAGGGTTGAAAGCGTTCCCCCGGCCTGCCGGCGCGCACCTGCAGCGGAAATTCCAGCCCATCGCCGTCCAACCAGGCCTCCCAGGCCGAAGAGTTATGATAATCCCTCGGCCCGGTTGAAAATTCTGCCAGCAGCAGCCAACCGCCGGCCAACTGCACCTGCCCGGGGCACTCCAGCCCCAGCTCGCAGCCGGCGGCGATCCTGGGGAGCGCCGCGTCGTCAGCCTCGCTGCCGTGCTCGGAGAGGATCAGGCGGGTTTTCTCCCAGGTCAGATCCAACCCTTGCGCCAGCTCCATGCCCCGGCTGCGGGATGGATGGGCGATGAACCCCACGACGCGCTCGACCGTCTCAAAATCGATGTCGCGCAGCCCCGGGCGCAGAGCGGCCAGCATGCGGCGCACCACCGCGCGCTGCAAACCCAGGGGCTGAGCCAGCAGCTTTTTCCGATCGAGGATACAGGCCTGGGGGTGAACCTCAAGCAGAACCTCCCGCCAGGCCTGCTCGCTTGCCTGCTCCACCACGCCCCAATCCCCGGCCAGCACCTCGGCGGTGCGCAGGAGCACCTCTTTGACCTGCGGGTTGTAGCGCTGCAGTTCAGGCACCAGTTGGTGGCGCAGGCGGTTGCGGAAATAGGTGGTCTGCTGGTTGGTCGCGTCGATCAGCGGGTTCAGGCGCTGCTCACGGCAGTATGCCTCGATTTCCGCCCGCCACACCCCCAGCAGCGGGCGCGCCAGCGGGATCGAAGCATCCCAGGCTTCCTGGGTGCTCAGCGCCAGCATGCCCTTGAGCCCGGCCAGCCCGGCCCCGCGCAGCAGGTGCATCAGAACCGTCTCCACCTGGTCGTCGGCGTTATGCCCCACCGCCACCGCCTGGGCGCCGCAGCCACGGGCCACCGCAAACAAAAAGCGGTAACGCAGCGTGCGCGCCGCCTCTTCCACCGAGAGGTGTTCACGGCCGGCAAAACCCGCCACGTCGCCTGCCCCCTGCTCAAAAGGCAGACCGCGCCCCGCCGCCATCTGCGCCACATGGGCCGCATCCGCGCTCAATTCCGGGCGAAGCTGGTGATCAAAATGCGCCACTACCAGGGGCACCCCCAGGCGATGCAGCGCGTCCAGCAGGCACAGGCTGTCTGGGCCACCTGAGACGCCCACCACAATGGGCTGCTTTTGCTCTAGCAGTCCATGTTGGGCTAAAATGCTGTGCACACGCTCGATCAGGGTCACGCGTTCATTATACGGTCAAATTGGGGAGCTCAGGCGCGGATCATGATCTCAGCGTTCCGCACCCGCTTCGGCCGGAATCTGGCCAAAGGCCAGGTGGTAATAGGGGTTGCCGTAGCGCGGATAGCCTGACAGGGGAATTTCCCGTCCCGCCACGCGCAGCGCTCCGCGCCAGCCAAATTCCACCCGGCCCTGGGAAGGCGAGTCAAACCGCACGCTGGAGCCGCGGTAAGACAGCTTTGCCGCGCAAATCTGCTCGATGAAATCCGCGAAGCTGCCGTGGGTCGCCGCGCGGCCCATTTCGCACAGCCAGATATTATTCAGCCCTTCCGAAATGACTTCATCCGCTTCGCCATCCCCGGCCTGGCTGACCCAACGGTAGCCGTTTTGCGGGCGCAGGGCCAGGTACCCCTCAGATTTTCGCGCAAAAATCCAGCCGTCGCGTTCCGCCGTCTGGTCAAAGGCGCTGCGCGGCAGCCAGGCATGGGTGAAGCGCAGGCGGTTGGTATGGTACAGACCCGGCGCGGTCGATATGCGGTAGACGGCCGCCAGCACGTTTTTATACTGGCCGACGCGCGGCAGGCTGCCCGACCCGGTCCAATAATTGGGCGAGTCGCCCTGACGTTTGGCCGGGTGGGTGCCAAAGCACACCGCTTCGGGTCCCAGGCTGGCCTGCCAAATGGACTGCTGGTCGCCACCGTAGCCTTTGCGATAATCCTGCGCGCTGGACAGCATCCCATCCGGGGTCCGGTAGGTGTAGATGTTGACTTCTTCCCGCGTGTTGCGGTTGATATCCCGGTCCGCCAGCCGCGCGAGCCAGGGCAGCAGGCCCAGCTTGCGGGTCAGCTCAATCAACTTGCGCTGATCGGCCAGGGGCGCAAAATACTGGTTGGCCCACCAATTCCAGGCATCGAACATGCGAAAGATCAGCTCGATGGTGCGCGGATGGGTGTAGGCTTCCAGGCTGAGATAGACCATGCCATCTTCAAACTCGCTAAACCCCAACCCCCATTGTCCAGCCTGGTCCAGGCGCAGGCCCATGCGCTGGGTATTTTCCATCTCCGCGCTGGCGCTATCGTTGGCAATCTTGAAAATCCACTCGGGCAGGCTGAAACGCGGGCTGAGCGCAAAACAGACCGCGCTCATCGCATCCGGGCTGGAAAAACTGCCCATGCCGAAGAGCAGTTTGCCCGCCGCACTGGTGGCTTCTTCGCCGGCGTGCATCTTGGCGATGGCATAACTGCGCCCGTGGCTGCTGCCAAACACGCCCTGAAAACTGTTCAAAGCCATATCCAGCAAGATCAGCTCGATCACCTGCCCGGCTTTCCCCCGGATTTCTTCATCCCCGCAAAAATCCAACAGGTTGAGCAGGGCGGTCAGGTCCTCGTCGTAATACACGTTGGAAAGCCACTCGCTGAAGCCGGTGCGCAGGCGCAGGTCCAGCCAGCGCAGGATGCGCGGCCGGGCCAGGGCCATCTTTTCCATCCCGGTGTGACCGGCATTCTCAAACAATTCTTCCGGGTAAAGCTGCCCCGCCAGGTAGGCCGCCGAGGCGAACAAAATCTGGTGGTTCTCGGTCCAGGTGCACATCGAATTGAGGCCGGGTTCGTCCGGCCAGTATTTGAAATGCACCACGCTGGCAAATACCTGCTCGTAGAGATGCGGGCTGAGCCGCGGGTGGACGTTGAATTGGTATAACAGGCGCAGCAGCGAATGCAGGACGAAATCTGAGCAATCCTTGCGCTGGTCGATATACCCGCAAGCCCCCAGCAAAATGCCCTCATGCGGAATGCCCCCGGCGGAAAGACGCAGCAGTTCGTAGTATGGCGCCTTGAAATTGGGTGGCGCCGGGTTGCGCAGCACGTAATCGATGTAGGCCTGGCGGCGGGATGGATAATCGGGGAGAAAACAGCGCGTGCTGAATTCGTCGGCGCTGGTCTGGCGCGGGTAACCCGCCGGAGCATTGCCGAGGACCGTCAGACCAAAATCGCGGTGAGAACGGGTCTCGTCCGGCGGAATATCGTACTGGCTGGGCAAAGGTTACCCCACCAATTCCCGGCGCAGCGCCGCGGCTTCCAGGCGCATTTCTGGGCTCTCTGCATCGCCCGCACGCCGGCTGACCAGCAACGCGTTCAAACGGGTATGCATCGCGGCACTGAGCGGGAAGCGCAGCGCAAAAATTAGGGCGACGCCTACCAGCACCGGGGGCACAAAGGCAAAAATCAGGCGCAGCGCCAGGATAAAGCTCTCGGGCTGGGGCTGCTCGATCAATTTATGGATGCCATCCACCAACTGATCCACCGGGCGAATGTAACCGGACAGGCCCAGCACCTGGGAAACCATAAAGATGGCCAGCGCCGAGGAGAGCTTGCGCATAAAAGTGACCATCGACGAATAGATCCCTTCGCGGCGCTCGCCCGAGACCAGCTCATCCACATCCGGGATATCCGGGAAAATCGCGTACATCATCACCACGATCCCGCCGGTGCCAAAACCCACCACACAGGCGAAGACATAGATGGCCGCAATCGGGCTGGCGGGGGTAATCAGCAATGAGACCAGCATGGTGGCAATCCAAATCGCCGCGCCGACTGCGTAAGACCGGGTCTTGCCAATCCGCTTGCTGAGACCCACGTAAAACGGCAGGGTGATCACCTGGATCACCAGCAGCGCGCCGCTGACATAGTTGGCTTCGCTGCCGCGCATCAGGTAATACTTCATAAAGTAGACGATCACGCTGGACACCGTATCGATGGCCACAAAGGCCAGCAGATACATCATCAGCGAATAGACAAAGGTGCGCACGCGGAACGGCGCGAGGAACAGGCGCAGGTCAAGGCGCCCGGGTGGGGTTTGAAATTCTTTGCGCTCGCGGGTGGCCGCCACCGTGGCGATAAACGGCAGCGCGAAAAATACGCCAAAGGAGAGGCCCATGACGATGTATCCCTGGCGCGCGTCACTGAATGCCTTGACAATTTCCAGGGGAAGGAGCGCGCAGAGGATCGATGACACCGTTGAGAAAAAGATACGCACCGAGCTGAGCACGGTACGCTCGTTGTAATCCAGGGTTAATTCGGCCTGCAGCGCGTTGTAGTTGAGCATCACGATGCTGACCACCGTCGAGAAAAACAGGTAGGTCAGCACCACAATGGCAAAGCGGCCCAGCTCGCTCTCCAGGTTTACCGGATAGAACAGCAGAAAGAAGGACAGGAAAACAAAGGGGATGCCAAAGAGCATATACGGCCGGCGGCGGCCCAGGCGCGTGCGCGTGCGGTCGGCCAGCACCCCTTCGAACGGGTCGGTGATCGAGTCGTACACCTTGCTGATCAGGATCACGGTTCCGGCCAGCCCGGGGCTGAGGCGGATTACATCCGTCAGAAAATAGAGATAGTAAAAACCGATGAGCGTGCCGCTGCCGCCCCCATAGATATCGCCCAGGCCATAGCCGATTTTCTGCCACCAGGTTAAGCGTTCGTCGCCGGTTGTCACGCTGTGCTGCTCCTCTGTTCGATGCCTTGGCTTGCTAAAAAGGTTAGTGTTTCAACCGGTCACATCTTCCCATTGACCGCTGGCCGCGGATCGGTAGAATGCATCCACCGCCGCCAGGGTTTTCAGGGCTTCCGCGGCGGTCACCAGGTGCGGCTGCCCGGTTTGGGCACAGCGCCGGAAGGCTTCCAGACTGCGCGCCAGGGCGTGGATGCCCGCTACAGGCGGCGCGGCGCGGTGGATGCTGGCCCCAGATGATTTTAACATGGGTATCATCCCCGCGGTGTAATGCAGGGTGCCATTTTCGCCATAGATATCCATCGTGGCCGGCCGCTCGGGGTTCGCCGCCATGCTGCTGCAAACCTGGATTAATGCCCCGTTTTGCAGCTCGATGCTGCCCATAGCCAGATCTTCCACCTCCACCTGTGCATCCCGGAAACGGATGTTGCGGGTCAGCCCCTGGGCTCGGACCGCGGGGCTGGCGCAGGCCCAAAGCAGCAGGTCGATAAAGTGACTCGCCTGGGTCAGCAGAGTGCCCCCGCCTGAGCGAGCGCGAAGGGCATGCCATCCCGCGCCGCTGGCGAAATAATCGGCGCTGCGCCGCCAGGGGAGGTTGCAGCGCGCGTACAGCACCTGGCCGATCTCCCCGGCCCGGGCCGCGCTGGCCATGGCGTAACAGGCCGCGTCATAGCGATACTGGTAATTGACCGCCAGACGCGCCGAGGTGGTTTCCACCAGGTTGGCCAGCTCGACTCCCTCGGCCAGGCGGGCGGCCAGAGGTTTTTCCAGCAGCACCGCCAGCCCCCGGTGGATGGCCTCGGCAGCCATCGGCCAATGAAGATCGTGGGGCACGGCCAGGTAGACCGCATCCAGACCGCCCGCGGCCAGCATCTCGCTGTATTCGCCATAAGCACGCGGGATGCGATGGCGGCGGGCAAAGGCCGCCGCTCGTTCGAGATCGCGGTCGCAGCAGGCTGCCAGGCGGATGCGCGGGTTGGCCCGGGCAAACCAGGCGGTGAAACCGGCGATATCCCCGCAGCCCACCACAGCCAGACGCAGCGCGGCGCTCATGGTGAGACCCCCGCGGCCCAGGACAGTCCATCCAGCAGGATCTGCTGTACGGACGGGTGGCGCAGCCCGGCCAGGGTATGCCCCGCGGCGCAATAGAACACCCGCCCCGCGCCCTGCCGGCGCGTCCAGGCAAAAGGCTCCGGAGCCCCGCCCTGGATGGAGGTGTAGCACACCCGAATATCCGCGCAGGTTTCATGCAGGTAGCGCTCGTCACGCAGCCAGAAGGGCGACTGCACCGAGAAATTGAATTCCTGGCCAGGGCCGGGCTGCACCGAAAAGCGTCCCACCGCTCCGTGCCGGCTGAAGCGCCCGCCCAGCAGGGTCTCAAAACGAGGCTCGCCTTTGAACGAGGCCGCCGCAGAGTGGACGGCTACCAGCCCTCCCCCGCGGTTAAGGAAGGCTTCCAGGCGGGCCAGGGCGGGCGGCGAAATCTTTTTGGCGTGTACATACAGCACCAGCGCGCGAGCTTGCTCATACTCGCCGGCCGATACCTGCTCCAGCGAAGACCGGCCGGAGATGTGCACCCCAGGTGAGCGGGCCAGCAAGGCGCGCAGGTAGAACCGGTGGGGCCACCCCGGATGGAAAATACCCGCGGATACGTACAGGATTGGGATCATCTAGCCTTCCCGCTGTGGAATAACCTGAGACATCATTATGCCATCAACCCGGCCAAACACCGTAGGGCCGCAGCGGGTCAAATTGCCGCGATTGCCCGGACTGCTCCGGCAGTCCCGGGTTCTGCCTGCACCAGCCCGCCCAGGCGGGCCGCATTGTGGGCATATGCGGGGTCGCCCACCAGGCGCTGGAGGGCATCTGCCAGGCGCGGCGCGCTCAGCCTGCGGAACGGCAGGGGCGGCGGGCCTGCGCCTAACTCGGCCAGGCGCCTGCCCCACACAAACTGGTCGAAGAGGAACGGCGTCACCAAAACCGGCGTCCCCGAGCGCAGGGCAAAATGCACCGTCCCTGCCCCGCCGTGGATCACCAGCCCGGCCATGCGCGGGAAAAGCCAATCATAAGGGGCGAAATCCAGGGCAAAGACATTCTCGGGCAGGCGCGTCAATGCCGTCTGCGCCCAACCCGCCTGCAAAACCGCGCGCTGCCCGGTTTGCCGCAGGGCGCTCAGAATCACGTCCAGGATGGCATCTGCCCGCCGCACCGGCATACTGCCAAAACCGATAAAGATGGGCGGTAGGGATTGGTTGATGAATTTGAGCAGCTCCAGCGATGGCTGCCAGGCCGGATCCTGCGGGTACCAGTAGCCGGTTTGGGTGACGAGCGCCGGCCAATCGGGCTGGGGTGGAAAGAGCTGCGGGCTGAGCCCCAACAAAACCGGGCAGGCGGGCGATCCTAATTGGTGAAGCTGGCCGCTCAGCGGCTGAGCCGGCAGCCCAAGCGTCTCCCGGCGCCAGCGGTTGATCGCTGCGCGAAAGAACAACCACGCCGCCTGCTCTGCCAGGCGGTAAGTGAGCCGATTGTAGCCGGGGAGAAAGGCCAGCCGGCGGGGAAAACCGATCATCGGGTAGCTTTTGGTGCCCAGCAAGGGCAGGTAGGTCAGGGCGCGCATGGGGATCCCCAGCTTTTCAGCCAGATCCCAGCCGTACAGCCCGCCCGGCAGCTGGTTGAGGATCAAATCGGCCTGCAGCATCTCGGGGGTAGAAAAATCCCGGCTGAACTGGTCTGCCAGGGCAAAAAATTGGCGCAGCACGCCTGCCATATTGGCGCCGCCGCTGGTTAGAATCGCCTGGATATCCCCACTGACCGGGGAGAATTCCAGGTCATAGCGCGCTGCCAGCGTGCGGAAGCCTTCGAATGACGCCAGGCGCACCTGGTGCCCCGCCTGCACCAGCCCGCCTCCCAGCGCCGCGCAGGGGAGCACATCTCCCAGCGAGCCCAAAGCCAGGATGTTGATCCTCATTCGATCCAGACCACCCGGCTGCCGCAGTAGGCCAGAAATTGCAGCAGACCCGCCGCGGATATCTGGATGGTGGCGGTGTTGACGTTGGGGTGAAAGCCCAGCGAAGCCGCCCCGCGCAGGCGCGCGTCCAGCAGGACTTCCACTGCCCTGTCGCGGTCATGGATCAGGCCAAACGGCCCGACCGCCCCGGGTGAGACCCCCAAGACACGGCCCAATCGCTCGGCGGACGCCAGGCTCAAGCGCCCCGCGCCCAGTCGAGCACCTAACGCGCGCAAATCGACCTCCGCCGATTGCTCGAATATGGCCAGGTAATAGCTGTCGCCTTTCTTGTTGCGCAGGAAAAGATTTTTACAGTGCAGCGAGCCGTCCTGCGGATCGTATTGGCGGGCCTGCTCCACGGTGAAGACCGCCGGGTGCGCACGCCGGGTAAAGGCCACGCCCAGGCGGTCCAGCAGATCGTAAACGGTTTGTTCGGCAGGATCCAACACGAGGATCATTATAGTACAGCAACCCACAGCGAATTTGAAACAGGCTGTGCTAGAATCGATGGTAACCCTTTGGATGTTCCCGGAGTGCCAATGCCCATCTCAGATCGTGTTGCTCGCTTGAAACAGCAAAGCCTGGAGGCTGTGCCGTCCTTATCCCTCGAACGCGCCGAATTGATCACCGATTTTTATGCCCAGGCCCAGCCGCTGACCTCCATTCCCGTCCAACGGGCGCGATCTTTCGCGTACCTCCTCGCTGGCAAGGCCATCCTGATCCAACCGGGCGAATTGATTGTGGGCGAGAAGGGCCCGGCCCCCAAAGCCACCCCCACCTATCCGGAACTGTGCTGTCACAGCCTCGCAGACCTGGATTTGCTGGATTTACGCGAAAAAATCCCATTCAAGGTTGACCCAAAAACCCGCCAGGCCTACGAGCAGCGCATCATCCCCTTCTGGCAGGGGCGCAGCCTGCGCGAGCTGATCTTTGCCGAAATGACCCCCGCCTGGCTGGATGCCTACAACGCCGGGATCTTCACCGAGTTTATGGAACAGCGCGCCCCGGGTCACACCGTGCTGGACGATAAAATTTATCGCAAGGGCATGCGCACGATGATCGATGAGATCGAAGCCGCCATCGCCCGCCTGGATTTCCTCAACGACCCTCACGCCTATCACCGCCAGGAAGAGCTGAAGGCCATGCGCATCGGCGCGGAAGCCTTGATCGGGTTTGCGCAGCGCTATGCCGGTCTGGCCAGGGATATGGCCCGGCAGGAAAGCGATCCGCAGCGCAAGGATGAACTGCAGCGCATCGCGCGCGTCTGCGATTGGGTGCCTGCCAACGCCCCGCGCGATCTTTGGGAAGCCCTGCAGTACTACTGGTTTGTCCACCTGGGGGTGACCACCGAATTAAATACCTGGGATTCCTTCTGCCCCGGGCATCTCGACCAGCATCTCGCGCCCTTTTTTGAACGAGGCATCGCCGAAGGCAGCCTCACCCGCGATTTTGCCCGCGAGCTGCTGCAGTGCTTCTGGATCAAATTCAACAACCAGCCCGCCCCGCCCAAGGTAGGGGTCACCGCGGCCGAATCCGGCACTTATACCGATTTTGCCCAGATCAACCTGGGCGGTATCCTGCCGGACGGCTCGGATGCGGTCAGCGAAATCACCTTTATGCTGCTGGACGTGGTCGAAGAACTGCGCCTGCTGCAGCCCAGCGCCTCGGTGCAGGTGAGCAAAAAGAACCCCGACCTGCTGATCCAGCGCGCGGGGAGGATCATCCGCACCGGTTACGGCCAGCCCTCGCTTTTCAACGCCGATCTGATCGTCCAGGAACTGGTTCGCCAGGGGAAAACCGTGACCGACGCGCGCCTGGGCGGTTCTTCGGGCTGCGTGGAGGTGGGGGTATTCGGCCACGAGAATTACAACCTGACCGGCTACTTCAACATCCCCAAGGTGCTCGAAATCACCCTGCACAACGGAACCGACCCGCGCACCGGCCACCGCATTGGCCTGGAAACCGGCGACCCGCGCGAGTTCCTCGATTTTGAGCAGCTCTACGCCGCTTTTGAAACCCAGTTGAACCACTTTATCGAGATCAAAATACGCGGCAACCACGTCATCGAGCGCCTGTATGCCGCTTATATGCCCGCCCCGTTTCTCTCGCTGCTGATCGACGATTGCATCACCCGCGGCAAGGATTACCACGATGGCGGGGCGCGTTACAACACCAGCTACATCCAGGGGGTCGGCGTGGGCACGATCACCGACTGTCTCTCCGCGATCAAAACCCACGTGTATGATCAGGCCGACATCCCCATCAACGACCTGCTGGATGCGCTCGACCGCGACTTTAGCGGCAGCGAGCGCCTGCAAATGGCGCTGCTCAACCGTACCCCGCGTTTCGGCAACGACGACGAGTATGCCGACGGGCTGATGCGGCGGGTTTTCGACTCGTTCTTCAACGCGATCGACGGGCGGCCCAATACCCGCGGCGGCGATTATCACATCAACCTGCTGCCCACCACCTGCCATGTTTATTTTGGCGCGGTCACCGGCGCCAGCGCCGACGGCCGCCGCGCCTGGACGCCGGTCAGCGAAGGCGTGTCTCCGGTGCAAGGCGCCGACCGCTGTGGCCCGACTGCGGTGATCAAATCCCTTTCCAAAATGGACCACGTGCGCACGGGCGGAACCCTGCTCAACCAGAAACTCAGCCCACAGATGCTCAAGGATGATGCCGGGATCGATCACCTGGTGCAGTTGGTGCGCACCTACTTCAAGCTGGATGGGCACCACATTCAATTCAATGTGGTCGACGCCGCCACCTTGCGCAAAGCCAAATTGAACCCCTCGCTCTACCGGGATCTGATCGTGCGGGTGGCCGGTTACTCAGACTACTTCGTGGATCTCAGCGATGCCCTGCAGGATGAAATTATCACCCGCACCGAACACCAATCCTTCTAAATTAATCGGCGGTTGAAAAAGACTATCCCCAGGCAAGTGGTATAATCTTGATCGATTGGCAAAATAACAATAAAATAAATGACACGATTCGCCGCAATTTACACTCTGGAGTAAGATCATGCCTTGGACTACCGTAACCCCCATCCTGGTATGGGTGGTCATTTTCATCCCGCTGGGGATCATCCTCTGGTTTATGCGTCCATCCAGCAAACTGGTTGCCTATCTATTTTTGCTCGATTATGCAGCCGCCAATTTCTTTTTTATGATGACCGTCAATTGGTCCATCATCAATTACTATATTCGCTTTCTGCCCATCCTGTTTCTCATCCTGTTAATCTTCCGCCAGGCGCGCACGACCGATGGCGCGCCCTTCTTCCCCAAAAAAGGCCAAACCGGTGTGCCGGCGATGATCGCGGCGATCGTGGTTGTCCTGGCCATCGGTTACGTAGATTACCGGGTGTTGAAAACCTTCGATTACCAGAGCTATTACAAAGAAGACGCCATCCTGGTTTACTATCCTCTGCGCGACGGCATGTACGTGGTCACCAACGGCGGCAATGGCTATAACGGCCTGGGGATGAGTAATATGATCAACGGCATGTTTGGCCCGCCCAGCGGATCTTCGCCTGAGCAGGGTTACGGCGTGGACATGATGAAATTAGACATCGGCGGCGGGATCAGCGAGGGCATATTGCCCAGCGATTACCGCAAGTACTACGGTTTTAACGACCACGTCTACAGCCCCTGCCGGGGCAAGGTCTTCTACGTGGAAGACGGGCACCCCAACGTGCAGGTCGGCGCGCAGACCACCATGATGGGCAACTACGTAATCTTGAGCTGCTTTGAATGGTACGTGACCCTCTCCGGTTTCACCCCTGGCTCATTTTTTGTGAAGGCCGGGGATGACATCAACCTGGCGCAGTTGATCGGCTATATGGGCAATTCCGCCATGCCTTCCGTCCCCCACCTGCGCATGTACGTCACCCGCGATCATCCCGACGAGTCCGGTGTGCCCGTGCCGATCCTGTTTGAACTGGATTACTCCGCGCGCAACACGGTATTTATCCCATAAGCCGGCGATTAAACACAAAAAACTGCCCAGGTCAAACGCCTGGGCAGTTTTTTGTGTGTTTTTAGAGCACGCCTTCCAGCCGGGTGCGGGCGGAAGCCGACAGGTCGTCTCCGGCGCGCACCGGTTTGAGGCGGAAGGCATACTGGTACCTGCCCGGGTTGATCATAAACTCCGGGTGGACAGGCGCCATCCAGCCGTCGTCGCCGCCCACGCCCATATGCCAGCCGTCCAGGTGCAGGATGGTCTCCGCCAGGCGGGTCAGCTCGAAGGGATGCCCGGCCTGTTCCAGATCCTGAACGCTGTAATGCAGGGCATCAAAATGCAGCCGGTCCGAGCCGATCACCTGCAACCCGCAGCCTTCTTCATCCAGCAGCGCCAGCCAGCGCACATCTTCTTTCCCCCCGGACTCGCTGGTGAAGACGTACGGGGTAAACTGTTCATCCACACTGCTGGTATAGACGCCCAGCGCGGCGCCCAGTTTCCGGTCGCAGTAATTTTCGTGCGGCCCGCGGCCAAACCAGACCAGGCGCTCAAACCCGGCCGGCAGGGATAATTCCAGCCCGATGCGCGGGATTTGGGGCAGGCCGTCGGGCACCACCACCTGGCTGTCGACCAGCACCTGGCCGTCCCCAAAGACGGCATAGATCACCTGGCTGTCGATCCCCGCGGGCTGGCCTTCTGCCTGGATGCGCGAGTGGATGCGCACCACCACCTCCTGGGCCGCCAGCTGCGCCCACTCAAAGCCCAGCACCGTGCGCTGCAGGCGGTCAATCCCGGCGGCGCGCCATTGATGGCTGATGGCCGGTGGATTACCCATCAGCAGGTCGTGGTCGGTGGGCGCGCGGTAATACTGCTCCAGCGGGCCGGAAGCCAGCAGGTCCCGTCCGGCGGCGTGGTAGGTGATGATGCGGCCTTCAGCTTTGCTAAACAGCAGCAGGAAATCGTGACCTTCCACCGCCAGGCGCTCGTTATTTTCGACAATCGCCAGCTCTCCCATTTCATCCCGGCGAGCGACCGGCTTTTCCGGCACGCTGAACGGCACGCCGAACTGTTCCCAATAGACTTCGTGGCCCGATTTGGCCCAGGCGCAGTCCGCCTGGAGCACAAAACTAAGGTTGAGGGCATATTCCGCCCCCGGAAGAAGCTCATCCGGCTGGAAGAAGGGCACCTGCAGCATGCCTTTATGCCCGGCAGCCAACTGCATCGGAGCCAGCTCGCCGGATTGAATCACCAGCCCGTCTTCCTGCAGTTCCCAGCGGATCGCCAGGTAGTTGAGGTCCAACACCAGGTGTTTGTTCCAGATCTGCAGCTTGCCTGCCAGCAAATCCTTTGGGCTGCGAGCAGCCGCCGAGAGCGGCGCCTGCACCTTTTTCACTTCCCAGGCGCCCGGGTGAGGGGTCAGGTCGGGTCCGACGATGCCATTGCAGCACATCTGCGGGTCTTCATTGATCTGGTAGAAAAGCGAATAATTAAAATCCGGGCCAAAATCGCCGCCGTAGGCATAGAAAGTTTCGCCGTTAGGCAGGGTTTTCAAGATGGCTTTGTCGTTCCAATCCCAGATACATCCGCCCTGGAAGCGCGGTTCTTTATCCACCAGCTCCCAGAATTTATAGAAATTGCCGGTGCTGTTGCCTTTGGCGTAGGCGTACTCGCACATCATCACCGGGCGCGTCTGCCGGGGGTCGGCCAGCAGGCTGCGAATCTGGTCCAGGTTGGGGTACATCACCGAGAATACATCCGAGATTTCAGGGACGAACCGCCCGCCTTCGTAATGCACCAGCCGGGTGGGGTCTGCCATGCGCAGCCAGGCGGCCATGGCGGCGTGGTGCGGACCGCAGCCCGATTCATTGCCCAATGACCACATGATCACGCTGGCGTGGTTGCGGTCGCGCAGGCACATGCGCGCCGAACGCTCCATGTAGGCATGCAGCCACTGCGGGTGATTGCTTAGCTCCGAGGAAAGCCCGTGGGTCTCCAGGTTGGTCTCATCGATCAGGTAAATGCCGTATTCGTCGCACAGGTCATACCAGGCCGGGTGATCGGGATAGTGGCTGGTGCGCACCGTGTTGAAGTTCAACTGCTTCATCAGGATCACCTCGCGGCGCATATCCTCGACCGTCAACGCCCGCCCGCGCACGGGGTGGTGCTCATGCCGGTCCACCCCACGCATCACCAGGCGGCGGCCGTTGACCTGGATCAGACCGTCCTTGATCTCTACCTGGCGGAACCCCACCCGGCAGCTCTCAAAATCCAGGGCATTCCCTTCGGCATCCCGCAGAGTCAGCACCAGGCGGTACAGATAAGGGGTCTCCGCCGTCCATTGGCGCGGGTTTTCCACCCGCAGGCTGGCGATGGCGGCCGCGGTTTTGCGCGTGATGGGCAGCATGTAGGAGGTGTGATTGCTGACCGGGGTGACCAGCGGCCGGGCAAACACGCCCACCCCGTCCGCGTCATACAGCATCGCCTCTACCTGGTAGGACGACATCCAGGGCACACGGGTGACCTGCGCCTCGATCGAAAGCTCGGCGTGCTGGTAGCGGTCGTCAAATGTGGTGCGCACCACAAAATCTTCCAGCGCCACCACAGGTTTACTGTAGAGAACCACATCCCGCTGGATGCCGCTCATGTGCCAGAAATCCTGGTCTTCCAGATAGGAGCCGTCGCTGTAGCGCATCACCTGCACCGCAAGCACATTGTCGCCGGGGTTGACCAGGGCGGTCACATCAAACTCGGCCGGCAAACGGCTGTCCTGGCTATACCCGGCTAATTCGCCGTTGACCCAGGCGTAAAATGCCGAATCGACCGCCTCAAACAGCAAGATCACCCGCCGCCCCGACCATTCCTCCGGGACGGTGAATGTCCTGCGGTAGCATCCGGTCGGGTTTTCTTCGGGCGCAAACGGTGGATTGGGTTGGAAGGGGTAAGCGACGTTGGTATAGATGGGATGATCGTCGAAGCCCTGCAGCTGCCAGTTGCCGGGCACGTTGATCCCGTCCCAGGCTGTATCCTCAAACTCTGCCCGGTGAAAATCCTGCGGGGCGCTGTCTGGGTTGGAGGCAAGGTGGAAGCGCCAGGCGCCATTTAATGAGCGCACGAACGGCGATTGGCCCCGGTCGCAGGTCAACGCAGCCTGTGCGTCTGGATAGGCGCCCATCGGGGCGTGAGCCTGCCGTTTATTTATCCCCACCACCTGCGGATCTTCCCAATCTCTATGTCCGAGCATGCGCATCCTCCCAAATCGATCGTAGCAGCGAATATTTGGTTCCGTTATCGTTCACGGTGAACATCTATTTTAACCTGATCCTCTATCTTGTGGAAAGCAATTTGTGGGATTCGAAGCGCTCAGCGCCGGGAGCGGTCTTCTGCCGCCAGCGTCTCCAGGAAACCCGTCACGCTCTCCGGGCGGTCGTAGGCGCCCTCCCAGGCATCCACCACCAGTAAAAAGCCCTTGCCGCCCAGCTCGCGCACGATGCGCCGCGCCCCTTCCGCGCTGACAAACACCTGGCACAATTTCCCCCCGGCCCGGATGCGCTGGAGCAGCTCCAGCCAGTGGTCCGGGGAGGGCTGACCGTCACCGGGGATCCATTGGATCCCCCGCAGCCGCTCCAGGCTCAGCAGCATATCCAGGTGGGGGATCTGGCCTTTGCCGTCCAGGTGGTAAAACCCGTGGTCCAGGTGCGCGCAGCATGCTTCCAGGTCTGGCAGGACGAAGCGGGCGAACATGGCCGGGGAAATCATGTAGGAAAAATCGCACTGGAGCATATAGGTTTTACCCGGCGACCAGATCGGCGCCCAGGAGCTGGTGCCGCGCGTTGCCGGACGGATGATCGCGTCCAGCTCGTCATAATAGCGCAGCCAGAGCGGGGTGATCTCACCCACCAGGCGCTCGACTTCCTCCGGGCAGTCAATCACATCCAGGAGCAGGTTTTGGGTATCCCGAAACGAGGCGAGGATATCCAGGTTGCCGCCCAGATCGGTATGCGAAACTGCCAGCATATCCCCAAAGCGTTCCACCAGGGCGGCGGTAACGGCCTGGATGCGGCGCCAATAGGGATTATCGCCATCATAGGCCAGGTGGATATCTTGAATGGCTTGCTGCTGCCTGGGGGTAAACCAGACAGTCTCCGAGGGTTCGATCACGCTGTTGACCTTGGCGCCGAGGAAACCGGCGGCGATACCCGGGCCGTAATTCACCCAGAACCAGGGGAACGCATCCCCGTAATACTTCACCGGGCGCAAATATTCAGCCACAATATCTACCAGCCGGTCCACCGGCATCGTATCCGGATAATTGCTGAGAAAGCTCAACCTGCGCGGCGCCCGCGGATCGGGCAGCGCCAGGTAGACCAGTGCCCGGTCCAGTTCGCCATCCCACCAGGCCTGGTTGTCTCGTTGGATGCGCTGCCAATCTTCCGCTCTAAAATTCAACATCCTCTGCTCTCCTCATGGCTTAACCCACGGGGCAGGTCCATGAAAAACGTGGACCTGCCCCTGTTTTTATTTTCGTTTTGACAGATTCCCACCCACCTGCGGCGGGCAGCTAGCCAATCACCTGTTTGCTTAGGGCCAGGGCCGCTTCACGATGGGCGTTGAAGGGGCGCAGGCGCAGTGAGAAACTCATTTCACCCGCCTTCACCTGGTATTTCTCCAGGCGGCCCGGCCCGCAGGCCGCGCTGCCCAGCCCGGATTGGGCATAGTCCAGGTGCAGGATGACCTCATCCAGGTGGGTCAACTCATAGGGGTGGCGGGAATGATCCAGGTCCTGGGTGGTGTAATGCAGCGCGCTGAACTCAAACCAGGGCGACCCGACCGCCAGCAGCCCCGCGCCGTCCGGTGCGGTCAGGCTCAGCCAGCGCACTTCGGTCTTATTGCCGTTCTCCTCGGGAACCACGTAAGGCACAAACTGCTCCTCGACCGTCGAAGCATACACCCCGACCAGAGCGCCTTCCTGCCGGTCGGTGTAGGTCTCGTGCGGGCCGCGCCCGTACCAGTCTACCTGCTCAAACCCGCCCGCCAGGGCCATTTCCAGCCCAAAGCGCGGCAGGAACGGCAGTCCATCCACCTGCGGCTTTAACCGGGTCTCCAACAGGATATCGCCGCTGCCGTAAACGGTATAGACGGTGTCGAGGCTGAAACTGGCCGGCTGGGCCTCTTTGGGGGTGATCTCGAAATCCCCCGCCGCGATGACCATTTCCAATTCGGGCGGCACAGGCTGGTTCCATTCCGTCAGCATGGTTTTTGAGGTGGTGAACAACTCAAAGACGCGCTTCTGTTCGGCCAGCGCTGCCAGCAGCGCCGCGATCTTCTCGTGCTTCCGGTGCCCGGCCAGCGCGGCGTAATCAACACCCATGCGCTCTACCAGCAGTTGGAGGGTCTCCTCGCTGAACAGCATCGAAACCCCCATGGTCAGCATTTGCAGGCGTTGTTCGGCGGTCTCGGCCGGGGTCAGCTCGACGCCTTCTTTCACCCCCAGGGTGGATTTCACCGCCACGCGCACCGCGGACGGCGAAAGGCGCAGAACCTCGCTGCTTTGCACGGTTTCCACCAGTTGGTCATATCCCACTGAGCGCCAATTGATCGCGGCGCGCTCATCGCCCCAGGTGGTGACGTCGTTCTCGGTAGGCGCCCGCCACAAATTCACCTTCGGTCCTTTTTCCAGCAGTTCACGCCCACCGTACTTGAGCGAAACCAGCCCGCCTTCTTCTTTATCAAAGATCACCGAGAAATCGTCGCCGCTCAGCACGCTGCGCGCCAGCGACTCTTCCACTTTGATTTCCGGGAACAGGCGCAGCGGGGCCGCCTGCGGGGTTTCGACCGGCAGCAGGAACTGCTCCCAGGCCACTTCGTGGCCGGCATCGGCCCACATTGCTTTTTCCGATAGGGTGAAATGGAACTGCAGCCAGTAATCCACCCCCGGCCTGACCTCCAGCTCGGGGAGCGGCACGCTCACCGGAGCCGATTTTCCCGCGGAAATCTTCAGCCGCGGCAGGGTGCCCGAGGCCAGTACCTCGCCGTCCGCCACCACCTGCCAGCCAGGGGTCAGATAGCTCAGGTCGCGGAAGAAGTTCTTGTTGACCACCTCCACCTTGCCTGCCGCGAGATCCACCGCTTTGACCGCGACCGGCTGGTAGACCTTTTTGAATTCCCATGCCGCCGGGTGCACTTCGCGGTCGGGGAAGATGATCCCATTGCAGCAAAAGCTAAAACTGGAGGGAGCATCGCCATAATCGCCGCCGTAGGCAAACCAGGTCCGGCCGTCTTCGGTCTGGCGGGCAAGACCCTGGTCCACCCAATCCCAAACGAACCCGCCCACCAGGCGCGGGTAAGCCTCGATGATGTCCCAGTATTCTTTGAGATTGCCGGGGCTGTTGCCCATCGCGTGGGCATATTCGCACATGATGAACGGCCGGGTTTCGCCGGGCGTGGTGGCAAACTCGATCAGCCGATCCAGCCGCGGGTACATCGTTGAAACCATATCCACGTAGGGTTCGCTCCTGGCCGATTCGTAATGCACCGGCCGGGTGGTGTCATATTGGTGCATCCAATCCGCCAGCGCGGCGTGATTGGGTCCATGCCCCAACTCGTTGCCCATCGACCAGATCACCACCGAGGGATGGTTCTTGTCGCGCAGCACCATACGGCTGCCGCGCGTCAGAAAAGCCTCTTTCCAGTCCGGGTCATTGGTAAAGCGGTCCCACAGGCCGTGAGATTCAATGTTGGCTTCGTCGATCAGGTAGATGCCGTATTCGTCACACAGGTCATACCAGCGCGGGTCGTCGGGGTAATGGCAGGTGCGCACCGCGTTGACGTTGAAGCGTTTCATCAAGAGGATGTCTTCAAGCATCGACTCGAGGGTCACGGCATGGCCGCGATCGGGCATGTGTTCATGGCGGTTGGCCCCGCGGAAGTAGACTGCCTGGCCGTTGACCAGGATCTTGCCGTCCTTGATTTCCACCTGGCGGAAACCCACCCGGCAGCGCTCCACTTCCAGCACCTCGCCGTTCTTGTCTTTGAGGGTCAGCACCAGGGTGTACAGGTTGGGCTGCTCTTCGGACCATTTGGCCGGGTTCTTGACCGGGCCGCTCAGCTCCACCACAGTTTCTTCGCCCGCCTTCACGTCCACGGCCGCGGATTGGCTCCAGTCGTGAGCCGGTTTGCCGCGGGCGTTAAACAAGGCGGCCTCGACGCTCAATCCCCTGGCCCCGCGCCCGCCGTAATTCTTCACCTGCACCTGTACGTTGAGCTGCGCATCGCGATACTGCTCATCCAGCAAGGTCTTGGCCCAGAAATCCCGCATGTGCAGCGTGGGGGTAGAGAAGATAGACACGTCCCGGAAGATGCCGCTGAGGAACCACATATCCTGGTCTTCCAGGTAACTGCCGTCCGACCAGCGGTACACCCGTACGGCCAGTACGTTTTCGCCCGGCCTGACATAAGCCGTGATGTTAAATTCGGCGGGCAGGCGGCTGTCTTTGCTGAACCCGACCATCTTGCCATTGATCCACAGGTAGAAGGCCGAAATCGACCCCATCGAACACCATGAAGATCTGCCGGCCTTTCCAATCCTCGGGGACCACAAAGGTGGTGCGGTAAGACCCGGTTTCGTTGGTATCCGCAGGGACCGCCGGGCAGGCAGAGGTGTCGAAGGCAAATTCGGATGCCAGGTAGCGCGGCAGGCCGTAGCCCTGCACCTGCCAGTTAGAAGGCACCGGGGTCAGGTCCCAGCCACTGTCGTCATATTGTTTTTCAAAAAAGTCCTCGGGCGCCTGGTCGGGGGTTGGCGCAAAATGGAATTTCCAATCTCCATTGAGCAGGCGGAAATAGGGGCTTTTCTCCCGCGCGCCACGCAGCGCCTGGGCCTGGTCGGCAAAGGGCTGCAAGGTGGCATGCGCAGGTTCACGATGGATCCCCTGGATGGCGGGGTTTTCCCAATCGTTTCGGCTTTGGTCCATTCAAATACTCCTTTGATCGTCCATGCATTCCCATCGACAGGGAGTTGACCAATTCTTTTAGGAACGCATGGCAAAAAATATATTAAAACCGGAGGAATTTACTTTATTTATCCAAGTCACCAGCAGTTAAATTATAGTGCAATTCCCCCAGGCCAAGGCATCCTTCAGCGGCCAACCTGCCGGCGGGGATGGTTATTTTTGGGTAAAAAATATTATGGGGAGAGTTCATCACCAAATCACCTAAATGATGGATAGTAAAAACCCCCAAATAGGGTTAATATATCTGATATGAAGGCATACCGCCTGTTCGCGGCCTTTCTTTCCACCGCCCTGCTGCTGGCGAGCTGCTCCCCGGGGTTGCGTTCCGCTGCGGAAGCCGGCCCACAAGGCAGCCCCGCCAGAAGTGTACAGGTCGCCCTCAGCGAGGCGCCCCTGGCGCAGCCGGCTGCCTGCCAGAACACCTTCATCCCCCACACCCTGTCATTTGCCACCGGCTTTCGCATGCGGGATATCGCCACCTACGCCAGCAACGGGGCCGGGTTGGCAATCAACGATCTGGACGGCAACGGTAAGCTGGACATCGTCTTTGCCAGTGTGGATGGCCAAAGCACCATCCTGTGGAACCAGGGCGACCTCAAGTTCAGCGAAGAATCCCTGGACAACTCCTTCACCCGCGGGGTAAACATTGTGGATGTGGATGGCGACGGTCACCTGGATATCACCTTCACCCACCGCGGATCGCGTTCGGTCTCCTACTGGCATAACCTCGGCCCGGGCGGCAGCGGGGCGTTGTTCGAGCTGACCGACCTGCCCGGCGTCATCGCGCCGGCATACGCCATGGGTTGGGCCGATCTCAACCAGGACGGCAGTCTCGACCTGGTGACCGGCTCATACAACACCGACCTGCGCCAATCGGGCATCGACGCGCAGACCCTGGCCCAATCCGCGGGGGTCTTCACCTACACCCAGAAGCAGGGCAATTTCACCCCCACCCAGCTCGACCCGCAGGCCGAAACCCTCTCGGTTGCCTTGTTCGACCTGAACCATGACCAGCGGCCCGACATCTGGACGGCCAACGACTTTGCCGTGCCGGATGGCTATTGGCTGAACCAAACCGCCGGTTGGGAGGCCGCGCAGCCCTTCAAGGTCACATCCATGAGCACGATGAGCATTGAATGGGGCGATCTGGATAACAATGGCCAGATGGCAGTCTTCACCACCGACATGAACCCTGGCACGACCGACCCGCAAATTTTGGCCAAATGGCTGCCGGTACTGAGCAAACTGGAAGAGAAACACGGCCCCAACGATCCGCAGATCATGGCCAACGTGCTTGAGGTGCAGGGCCCTAACGGGCGCTGGACAGACCAGGCTCCGCGCCGTGGGATCGACGCCACGGGTTGGTCCTGGTCCTCGCGTTTTGGCGACCTCAACAACGACGGCTATCTCGACCTGTACGTGACCAACGGCATGATCGCCTCCAACCTGTTCAGTTTTCTGGACAATTACGAACTGGTTGAACCCGACCGGGCGTTCCGCAACAACGGCAAGGGCGGCTTCGTCGCCGCCCCCGAATGGAACCTGGCCTCCAAGGCCAGCGGCCGGGGCATGGTGATGGCGGACCTGAATAACGACGGCAGGCTGGATATTGTGGTCAATAACATGCGTGGCAGCGCCGAGTTGTTCGAAAACAGCCTGTGCACCGGCGCGGGCCTGGAGGTCGATCTAAACTGGCCCGGCTCCGGCAATACCCGCGCGATCGGCGCCCAGCTTGAGCTGCACACCAGCCAGGGAGTCTTCAGGCGCGACGTGCGCGCTTCGGGCGGTTATCTCTCCGGCGACCCGCAGCGCATTCACTTTGGCTTGCCGGATGGCGCCCAAATTCAAAAGCTGGTAGTGCTCTACCCGGACGGCGCACAGGCAGAGGTGCTCGACCTGAGCGCCCAGCACGTGTATACGATCAGCCGGTGAGGATTGGCGCTCCGCCGTCCCGCCCTTGATATGGAGGTGATCCGATGAATCAAACCGCCGCATCCACGGTAAAACCCATGGCGCGCATTGATCTGCAGAAAACCCTGCCGATCCTGGCGCTGCTCAACCCGCACCAACTCACCCCGCAGGTCATTCTCTCGGTTGTGCTGGGGGTCGGATTGGCCTGGGCCGTCACCAGTTATTTCAATTTGCCCTTATGGGTGGCCACTTTAATAGTTTTACTGGGTATGCTCCCGGTCGGGATTCTCAAGTGGCGCACCGACATGCGCAGCTACGGCAAGACTGCCATGGTCATCAGCATCCTGCTGGTGGCCCAGGGCACCCATACCATCGAGCATCTGGCCCAGTGGTTTGAATATTACATCCTGCTCCTGCCGGCGCGCCAATCCAACGGTCTGCTTTCCCCCGCCAACTCGGAGTGGGTGCACTTCATCTGGAACTGGCTGGTCCTCGCCGCGGTGTTGATCCTGATGAAGGGCGGGATGCGCAACTTTTTTGCCTATCTGCTGCTGGGCGTGGCGATTGCCCATACCGCCGAACATACGTATATGTTCATCCGCTACCAGATCGTGCTCAAGCAGCTCAGCATTCTGTGCGTCAGCGGGGTGACCGGCCAGGGATTGCCGGGCGTATTGGGGCGAGACGGCTTATTGGCGCGCAGCGACCTGACCCAAGGAACCTTCCTCGGCACCCTGCCGGGCCTGACAACCGCCATGCGCCTGGACGTGCACTTCTGGTGGAATGTGCTCGAGATGAGCATGCTGCTGCTTTCCGCCCACGTTTTCTTAAAACAGACCATTTTCAAAGGGAAAAAAGAGACTGCTGAGAGCGACCCCCGGCCCGATTCAAGCAGCCAGGTCGATTTGCAGCCCGCCTGACCCGCGTCAGAGGATTAACAACCAGCAGGAGCGAGCCCCCTATGGTAGGCTCGCTCCTGTCTGTTAATGCTGAGCAGATTAAACCAGCGCGCCGTAGGAGCGCAGCGTGCGCAGGGCCATCACCGTCACCCATCCGCGCCACTCCAGGGCCACAAACGGGCTGACCGGCTCCCAGGAGATCGGCCAGCCGCCGTCTTCCTGCTGTTTGGCCGCCAGGAAGGCGAGCTGCTCGGCGATGATTTCCTCCGAGAACAATCCACCCAGGCCAGATTGCCGGGTCGGCGCCCAATCCAGCGGGAATTGGACATAGCCGCCGGCGGCCGGATCGTAAGCGATCACCCCGGGCTGGCGCACGCGCTCTTCAATCCGCGCCAGTTCGCGCCGGGCACGTTCGCGGTCCGGGGCGTTTTCCAAGAAGGCCAGCATGGGCATCACATCGTGATATTCCGTGGTTTGGCTGGCTTCAATCTGGCTCCAGCAGAACCGGGCGCCCTGCTGCACAAAAGGATGCTCTACCCCGCTCTTCAACAGCATGCCCACAATGGCGGCGGTGGGGTTGAGCGCCGCGGGAGGGTTATCGGCAGTCTGCCACCAGGGCGCATGGGGATACTGGTTGACCGACGGGAGGGCGAAGGGCACTCCGCCTTCGACGGGGGCAATCGCGCTCAGAAAATCGCAGGCCGGCAGGATCAAACTGCGCTGCACCTCTGGGTCGGTCAACGCCTCGACCATACCCAGGATTTCAAAGGCAATCTGCACATCTACCGGCTGGCTTTCCGGGCAGCGCTTATCCGGCTCGAGGGCGTTGCCAAAACCGCCGTCCGCATTTTGGTAGGCCGCCAAAGCGGCGACCACCGCCTCGCTGCGCCCACCCAGAAAAAAGTAGGCAAACAACCGCCGGTCGAGAAGACGCGCATTCTTCCAGATAAATTCTTTGGCGCGCGGGAAAAGTTCCTGATCCATGATGGGCTCCTGCTGTGTGTTGAGTAGTATTTCCTTAGAGATCCGCCGGCCGTACGGCTTTTGTGCGGCGCTCTGCCAGGATGGTATCATCTTACCCCGGCAATGGTGACATCAGTATGTCACCAATTATCCGTACATCTCCGCCATTTTCTGACCCATTTGCGCCAGTCGTGCGCGCAGTTCGGCGGGAGCCAGAACCTCGGCGTCTTCCCCCAGCCCGGCGAAAAAGCGCGCGTAATACTCCATTTCCTCCGGTGGGCAGCGGAAGTTCAATTCGGCGCTGCCATCGGGCTGACGCTGGATTTTTGGACCCACGCTGCGCTCGCTCTCTGCGCGGGATGCTCCCCGCGTGGTCAGCCGCGCCCGGATCTGGGGATGGCTTTCATGCTCGTATGGCAGGGCCGGCTTCGGCGGTGGCGGGCGAAAATCCTCGGCCGGCGGCTCCACCGCCAGGATGCGGTCCACCCGAAAGGTACGCTGCCCGCTGTGTTCGGCGGTAAAAGCGCGGCAGTACCACAATCCGTCCTGGGTAGAAACCTGCTCCGGCAGGATGTGCTGGGTCGAGACCCGTTCAGTGGAGCGGTAGGTAATCTGCAGCCAGCGCTTTTCGTGTACCGCCTGCAGCACTGCGTCGAGGAAAGGGGCGCGCTGCTCGCGCTGTGGCCCGCCCACCTCCACGGTTTGCAGCAGGCCATCCGCCCCGGCCATCTCGTCCGTGGAGAGCGCGGCGCGCAGCTTCACCACCAGCGAGGCCAGTTCCTCATGAAACGGCAGCTCGGAGAGGTTCTCCAGGGATTTCAACGCCAGAAGCAGCAAGAAGGCTTCGCGGCCGTTTAAGGGTAATGGCTCGAAACGGTAATTTGCCGGCAAGGTATAGCCGCCGCCGGGGCCCTCGCGGGCGATCACCGGTACCCCCATTTCGCACAGCGCCTGCACATCTCGCAGAACGGTGCGCCGGGAAATCTCAAAGCGCCGTGCAATCTCGCCGGAGGTGCGCGCCTTTTCCTGCAGCAGGAGTAAGATTGCCGCCAATCGTTCGATTCTGGTCATCCTGGATCTGATTATACGGGAGAAAGGCAGAGAAATTGTCCACAGCCCTTGACATCCTGAAAAAATTCATGATAAACTCGCTACAGGATACGAAGAAAATGATTTACTATGTCAGGCTGGTTGCACCCCTCGTTCTGACCGCCATAAGTGGCGGCGTGGATGATTCCTTGTCGGAGTGCGCCTGCTGATAGCTAAACTACACGAATAGCATTTTGGCCGCGGCGCGCTTCTGCCCGCGGCCTTTTCTTTTCCCTGTCTCCATCCCCGCCGGCCCGGGCAACTGTTGTGATCGGTTTCGATCTTAGTCTGTTATCATGGTGTTTGAAATTGTTTGGAGCTTAGCATGTCTATTCTGAGTACGGAAAACCTGGGCGTATCGTTCGGCGCTTTTGACCTCTTTCGAGGTATTTCGGTCAGCATCGCCGGAGACAGCAAAATCGGCTTGATCGGCCCCAATGGCGTTGGGAAAACCACTTTTCTGTTGAATCTCGCCTCGATCAACCTGCCCACCACCGGCAAAGTCCACATAGCCAAAGGGCGGCGCATTGGTTACCTGCGCCAGGAAGCGGTGGACGCATTCGCCAACCGCGATCACACCGTTTACAACGAAATGCTGACCGTGTTTAGCGATCTGATCGCGCAGCAAAACCACCTGCATCAACTGGAGGCCGAAATGGCCGCCGGCAGTTTCAGCGACGAACTGCTCGAAGAATACGGCCGGCTGCAGGAGATCTTCGAACACGCCGGCGGGTATGAATTTGACCTGCGCATCCAGCAGCACGCTGGAAGGTCTGGGGCTGGGAAAAAACGAGTGGCACATGCCGCTCAGCCATCTTCAGCGGCGGGCAAAAAACGCGCGCCCTGCTGGCGCGCCTGCTGCTTGAAAAACCCGACCTGTTGATGCTCGACGAGCCCACCAACCACCTGGACATCGAGGCGGTGGAATGGCTGGAGCGCATCCTGCGCGAATGGGAAGGCGCCGTGTTGATCGTCAGCCACGACCGCTTCTTCCTCGACAACACCGTCAACACCATCTGGGAAATGACCCGCGCCGGGATCGAGGTCTATTCGGGCAATTACAGCAGCTACCTGGTACAGCGCCAGGAACGCTGGGAATATTACGAGCGGGTCTTCACCGAAGAAAAAGCACGCCTGGTCAATGAGGTTGATTTCATCCAGCGCAACTGGGTGCGCGCCAGCACTCACGCCCGCGCGCTGGGTTTGCTGCGCCGGCTGGGCCGCGACCTGGCTATCGTCGAAAACTACGGCATCATGGCCCTGCGCAGCGGCAAGAAGTGGTCGGAATACGATACCGACACCATCCGCGGCACCGACCGGCCGTTGGACGTGATCGACGCTATCCGCAAGGTCAACGCCATCAGCATGACCAGCTCGCGCCCGCCGGCCATCCGCCCGCGACTGGGCTCGGACCACGTCAGCGGGACGATGGTGCTGCGCGCCCACGAGGTCACCATTGGCTACCCGGGCAACAAGCTCTTCACCATCCACGACCTGGAACTGCGCCGCGGCGAGTGCGCCGCCCTGATCGGCCCCAACGGCAGCGGGAAAACCACCCTGCTGAAAACCCTCCTGGGCCAGATGGAGCCGTTGAAAGGCCAGCTTAACCCGGGCGCCAGCCTGAAGATCGGCTATTTTGCCCAGGCGCACGACGGGCTGGACGGCGACCTGACCGTGCTCGACCAATTGCTGGCCCACAAGGAAATGGACGCGGAGAAAGCCCGCAACCACCTGGCGCAGTATCTCTTCCGTGGTGAGGACGTATTCAAACCGGTCAGCGCCTTGAGCGGCGGCGAGCGCGCCCGGCTGGCGCTGGCCATCCTGGCGCTGGACGGCTCGAACCTGCTGCTGCTCGACGAGCCGACCAATCACCTGGACATCCCGGCGCGCGAGGCGCTGCAGGAAGTGCTGGAGAATTTCAACGGCACCATCCTGCTGGTATCTCACGACCGCTACCTGATCGACCGGCTGGCGACCCAGATCTGGGAACTTCGCGGCGGTAAGCTGACCACCTTCGACGGCACCTACCGCGAATTTGTCCTGCGCCGAGCGGTGCCGACCACGGCCACCAAATCCCGCATGATCCTGCCAGAGAAGCCGCTGGTGCGCGACAACAGCCGCGAAACCCGCCAGCGCACCCAATCCCTGGCGCTGATCGAAGAGCGCATCCGCGAACAGGAAAGCGCGATTCAAAAGCTCTCGGCCGAACTGCAAAAAGCCGGCGCAGCCCAGCAGCACGAAAAGGCGCACAAGCTGAGCTGGCAGGTAGCCCAGGCGCAGGCCACCCTGGATAAATTGATGACCGAATGGGATAAATTGGCGGTGTAAGCTGAGACCACCAGTGGGTATGAACTCACGGGGCTGTCCAAAGGATTTGGACAGCCCCATTCTTTATCCTTGACCGGCATCCTCACCGGCTAATTCCCAGCGCGCAAACCGCCGGATGACTACGTTTTCGCCGACGCTGGCGCTCAACCGGGCCAGCATCTGCGCCACCGTCAGGCTGTCGTCGCGGATGGACACCTGGCGCAGCAGCACGCGCTGATCCATGTACTTCTTCAGATACCCGCTGGTGATGCGCGGGATGAGGGTTTCGGGTTTGCCTTCATCCCGGGCGCGCGCGGCGGCCCTCTCCTGCTCTTGATGCAGGGTGTCCGCGGGGATGTCCTCATCGCGCGCCCACAGCGGCTCGGCCGCGGCAATTTGCAGGGCTATCTCATGCGCGAAGGCGCGGAACGCCGCCGAACGGGCGGTAAAATCGGTCTCGCAGTTGACCTCGACCATCA
Source organism: uncultured Chloroflexia bacterium (assembly GCA_963752685.1). Taxonomy (GTDB): domain Bacteria; phylum Chloroflexota; class Anaerolineae; order Anaerolineales; family Anaerolineaceae; genus Anaerolinea. Next base: position 896,414 of record CAVVZR010000006.1, read on the forward strand.
CCCCCACCCGCCCACTGCCGTGCGAATACATCTCGATGGCGCCTTGCGAGGCGGGATGGTCGGCCCGTTTTTTAGCCTGGGCCGCGGCTTTCTGCTGCAGAAAGGCCAGGGCCTGGGCGTAATTGGCATCGTTCTGCTCCAACGCCTGGCGGCAGTCGAGCACGCCCGCGCCCGTCTCCTGGCGGAGTTGTTTGATTAGTTCAAGTGTGGATGGCATGCGGTTTTCCTTAAATCATTCCCTACTGCTAAAATTTTGTTTCGACAGGTCCTCCCGTAAACGGTCGACCCACTCCAGCTCCTGGTGATACATGCTGCGCATGTTCTGCTCGATGCGCCGCCAGATAAACCGCTCGCGCGGCGTGCGGTTGGGTGCGGTGGATGAGCGGCTGAGCATGGCAATCCGCATTTGCAGCTGGATCCTCACCTCTTCTGCGTACCTCGCCAGGAGGGCGTCGAGCTCATCCCCGTCTAATTCATCCGCCCAGGCCAGCTGGATCAGGAAATTGTTGCGAAACTCGGGCAACTCCGGGGGGGTGCGCAGCCAGGCGCGCAGCTCTGCCTGGCCTGCCTGGGTGATGGTGTAGATTTTTTTGGCCGGCAGGCTGTGCTGGTAGCGCACTTCCTGGCTCACCAGGCCTTGCTTATGCAGCGCCACCAGGCTGTTGTAGATCTGGTTGTTGTTCCCCGACCAGTAGAACAGCTCGGATTCGGCGATGATTTTCTTGAGGTCATAGCCGGTGAGCGGTTTCCAACTCAACAGGCCCAGGATCGCATATTGAATGTCCATCATCTTCTCTTCTGTACCTAGTGTCTCGTGTACCTATGTTATTAATAACATATATAAAGGAAGCTGTCAAGAATGACAGCGGGTGAAGCGAGATCAGCTTTCGACGATGCGAATTTGACCGGTTAACCCCCACGGCCACAGCACGTACGCCGGGGTGTAGGTCTGGTCGGTGCGGCGGAAAGAGCGCCAATCGGTCCAGGGCTCGTGTTCGGGAGCGCGGTGCAGCGGGCCGAGCATGTTGCGCGGGCTGGCCACCAGCTCAATATCCACCCGGTTGGCGCCGGGGAACAGCAGCGCAGAAATATCCAGCCCGTTAGCCGCGCGCCAGGGAATGTGCCCTGCCGGCCGGCCGTTGACCTGCACAGCCACGTCCACCCCGCGGTGCTCCCCCAGGAAGACGCGCGCGCGTTTGCCGGGGGTGTGCTCGAACGTGCCGTGATAGAACATACTGCCGGCATAATGAGGGTATCCCTGGCCCGCCCACTCGCCAAAATGCAGCTCGCCCGGTTCGGCGATGATCTCGCGGCGCAGCGAGACGCCAAAATCGCCCAGCAGATAGCAATCTTCCAGCTCCATGTAGTTGCTGTAGGCGCAGGAGAGGATGATTTCATTCTCTCCGGGTTCCAACAGAGGCAGGGCCACCTTATCGAAGGCGCGGTCCAGGTACCAGCCGGCTACCGTGCTTTGCACCACCTGGCCGTTTAGACTGAGCCTGAAGCGCTCGGCGCTCTCCACCAGGAAAAACAAGGGCGAGGGAGGCACCTGGTTGGCGGTGAAGGTGAAGCGCAGATCTACGGGCGCGCCGTCGGCCGGATGGGCCTTCAACGCCCAGCGGTAGCGCTGGGGCAGGCCGTTGTAATAGTTGGGACGCATCCCCAGGCGGCGGCGCAGCGCATCCTGGGCGCGCCAGACCTCCATCGGCGTTGACCATTCCTCGCCCGCCATGCGGTACTGGCACACATCCAGGGTGAGGATGTTGGGGTCGCTGCGGGTGAATCCACAGGCGGGGCCAATGAACTGCACCTGGTCGCCGGGCGAGGGCCGGTAGACCTCGTGCTGATCGAAAGCTGGCCCGGCCGGGAGGGTCATCTCCTCAGAAACGACCAGGTAAAGCCGCGAACCGGCGGGACCAAAATAGGCCGGGAAGGTGAGCATATCCCCGCGCTTTTCGGCGCTCAGCACGCGCATCTCGCCGCTCAGCGGATCCCATTCCTCCACCTGCGGAGAAGCGGCTGGGCCGCACTGCAGCGAGACAGTCAACTGATACCCGCTGTGGCGGTCGTTGTTGACCATAAAGTAAGCCTGCTCGCCCTGGATATCCCGCTGCATGTACAGCAGGCGGGCGGCCTGCTGGCCCTGGAGGGTCAGCAGTGAAACCCGGCGGGGGAGCAGCTCTTCCAGGGTGGTATTGAGCGCGGCCTGGTCATCCAGCACGACCACGCCCGGCCGGGCCCACAGCGCCGCCAGGCGTGGATCGGGGAGGGCCTGGATCCATTCGGGCAGCGGGGCAAACCCCACCAGTTTGCCGCCCGCCTCCAGAAAGCGCTCGAGCAGCGCGACAGTGGAGGCCAGCAGGGTGCGGGTTTCGGGCGGGATAACCACCACCGGGTAAGGGGCGCGGCCGACCACCAGCCGGCCGTCCCGCACCTGGCCGTCCATGGCCAGGATCTGCTCATCGCCAAAATCAAAGTCGAAATGGGTGGCCAGCAGCGCCTGGACGAAATCATTGAGGCGGTTGCCGAAGGCATCCACCTGGGCGGTGCTGTCCTCGCCTTCGGCCAGCATCGACCACCCGGTGGCCACCGGGTGCAGCACGAGCACATCCCGCACGGCGTCGCCTTCGGCCAGCACGCGCCCGACGCGGGCAAAATAATCCTCCACCACGCCGTTATATTTCCACCAGGTGGTGTTGTAGTTGAAGGCGGGGGGATAATCGCGTTTGCGGCAGCCGCGCAGCGAATAGAGGGCGAGGTGCTGGCAGCGCAGGTTAACCCCCAGGACATACTGCCAATCCCCGTTCCACTTCTGGCCCTCGAAGGTAAATTCCCAACCCGAGCAGCCGTAGGTTTCGGAGAGCACCCGGCTACGCCCAAACTGGTTGGCGACGCTGCTGCACTGCTTGATGGTGATGAACTCGTGGTTCTGCTCGGTGAGCATATCGATGCCGGGCACCTGCTGCCAGCGGTAATGCGGCATGATCGCCCCGCCGCGCAGGATGCCCTGGCCCATCTCGGACTCGTTGAGAAAATGCCCGGTGAAGGCCAGGCCGTTTTCCTCACACCAGCCGCCCAGCTGGCGCGAATATGCCTCGGTGAAGCGCTGGCTGATAGTGTACCAGTAATCGTGCCGCGCACGGGCTGCCCCGCTGCCCTCATAGAACAGCCAGGGGAGCACGTCCAGCAGGTCGTAGCCGCGGCGTTCGCGGAAGAAATCCGGCAGGCCGTCCGTCCAGGGCAGCGCGCGGGCGCCGACATCCGAACGGTGGCTTTGGATATTGGGCTCGTCGGTGAAGATGCCCGGGATGGCTTTTCCAAACTGCTCGCCGACCTCGCGGCGGTAGGCTTCGTAGGTGATATCCAGGAAAGCCGCCACCGAATCGGGGTTGAGGTTGTCGGCGTAAGCATCGTCGTTGAACCACTCACTGGGGGCGGCGACCACCCGGCGAAAAACCAGGCAGGTTTCGCCGGCTGCCAGGGCGGCCTCTCCGGCCGCCAGGCGGCGCAGGGAAAGCAAAGCTGCCCCATCAACCTGAGCGGCAAAAACCGCCAGAATGTATTCACCCTCAGCGGGCGTCCGCTCGGCTACTTCCAGGGTCAGGGCTTTGGCGCGAAAGGCATCCCCGCCGCGCGCGGGGACCAGCCCGCCGGCAAACCCGGAGGGCCAGCGGTCTTCGTCGTAAAGCCAGGCGTTCATCCCGGTTTCGGCGGCGGTTTTGACCGTCTCACGAATGCATTCCAGCCACTTTTCACCCATATAGGGGGTCTCGAGACCTTCGCGGGCATGCATAAAAAAGCCGCCCATGCCATGGGCGCGCATATCGCGGACCTGGCGGTTGAGTTCCTCAACCTGGAGATGGTCGTTCCACGACCAGAAGGGCGCACCGCGGAAGGCAGTGGATGGGGAAAGGAAATCTTTGCGAAGGTCGTCCATCAATTCTCCTTTTCGTGTGGGCACACGCACGTAAGACGGATGAGAACCACACCTGGGTTACCCGGTACATATCTTTGCAAATTTTACTCCACCCCTCGCGCGTGCATGTACCCCGGCGGGCCTACCAAAAAGTTATGCTTTAAACGCAATCCCCGCCGGGTAGGCGGGGAAATCTTTTTTGAACAGGGCAAGGCCGAAAACGGCCCGCGCAACAGGTCAGCGCCGGCCGCGAGGCCGGCGAGAGCGGCCGCCGGAGCGGCCCCCGCCCAAACCGGACGAAGTGGGCGAACCACTGCGCCCGCCGGAACCGGATGAGCGCGGACGGACGCGTTCGCCTGCCTCTACGGCAATAAACGGCGCGTGGAAGGTCTCCTGGTAAAAGTCGTCGAGCAGCATAGCCAGCAGTTCGGGGTTTTCCTCGCCTTCGCCCAGGCTGTGCACCAGGGGAATGAAACGCTGCATGCGTTCGGCGCGCAGCCGGTCCCGCTCACGCAGCTTGGCCTCCAGCAGGGTGATGATGCGCTGCGAGACGATGCGCTCGACATCCTCATCCGTAGGCAGCGGGCGCTCCTCAAACGGGATCTCAAACCGTTTGCCGATGCGCTGCAGGTTGGTGCGCTCGAGCACATTGACCAGCGAAATGGCGGTGCCGCTGGCCCCTGCCCGGCCGGTGCGCCCGGCGCGGTGCACATAGGCCTCCGAATCTTCCGGGGGCTCATATTGGATCACGTGAGAAAGCTCGGGCAGATCGATGCCGCGCGCGGCCACGTCGGTAGCCACCAGGAAGCGCAGCGAACCGCTGCGCACGCGGTCGAGGACGCGCTCGCGGGCTGCCTGGGCCAGGTCGGAGGAGAGCTGGTCGGCGTCATAGCCAAAACGCTGCAGGACGACGGTGACGTACTCCACCCGCACCTTGGTGTTGCAGAAGATCAGGGCGGAGGGCGGGTTTTCGACCTCGATAATGCGCACCAGGCTGCGGTCCTTATCCATGCCGGGGACGGTGTAGTAGACGTGATCGGTCTCGGTGACGTGGATATGGTCGCTGCTAAGGTTGAGGAAACCCGGCCGTTCGAGGAATTGGTGCGCCAGGCTGATCACCTGCACGGGGAAGGTGGCCGAGAACATGTAGGTGGAGATATGCCGTTTAGGCAGGTAGCCCTGCACGCGGCGCATATCGGGATAGAAACCCATAGAGAGCATACGGTCGGCTTCATCAAACACCAGGAATTTGAGGTTATCCAAAACCAGGGAGCGGCGCAGGAGGTGATCGAGAACGCGGCCCGGGGTGCCAACCACGATGTGCGCGCCGGCGCGGAAGGCATCCAATTGTTCTTTGTAGCCAACCCCGCCGTAGACGGCGGTGCAGCGCACACCTGCGGCGCGGCCGAGGATCTCGGCTTCGGCGGCCACCTGGTGGGCCAGCTCACGGGTGGGCACCAGCACCAGGGCCTGGGTGGTGGCTTCGAGCGGGTTGATCATCTCGAACATGGGCAGCAGGTAGGCCCCGGTCTTGCCGCTGCCGGTGCGCGATTGGATCATCATGTCGCGCTGCGAGAAAAGGTATGGGATGGCCTTGGCCTGGACGGGCATCAGCTCGGGCCAGCCCGCCTCGGCGGCGCCTTTGCGCAGCTTTTCGGGCAGGTCGGCGAGGGTAATTTCGGGAAGAACGTCCTGGAGTTCGACCCCGGCGGGGGCCTGAGCAGCGGGCAAACGCTCATCTTGAGCGGTTTCAGCATGGATCATTTTTTCATCGGTATCATTCATACTCAGAAGTGTACTATAAATTGGGGAGCGTTGTGCCCCAAATGCAGGCGGGTGATCCACAATATTGAAAGCAACAAAAAAGCCGGATGGCGCGTAATAATACCATCGAGAAGCGCAGATTCAGTCGGTTAATAAACACCATAAAGCAGGCACCCAATGAAGATCATTGTCGCTACCATCGGATCACGCGGGGATGTGCAGCCCTATATCAATTTATGCCAGGGGCTGCAGGCCGCCGGGCACCAGGTAACCCTGGCTACCAACCCAACCCTGTGCGGGCTGGCCGACGCGCACGGCATCCCAAGCGCAGCGGTCGGCTCGCCGGTGGATATGGGCGAAGTGGGCGCGCGCCTGATGGCAAAATCGCACGACAACATGTGGCTAGGGCTGATCAAGGTGATGAGGGTGGGGGCAAAGCTGGTGGAAGAGGCCTACCCGCAAGTGTTGGCGCTGTGCCGCGAAAGCGAACTGGTGATCACCTCGGACACAGGCAGCGGCATCGCCGAGGCAGAGCGGCTGGGCAAGCCGTGGATCAGTGTGACCCTCCAGCCGGGGCGCATCCCGATGGACAGCCGCCAGGCCGGGGTGGTCAGCCGCGCCTTTGGCGCGCTGATGGGCAAACTGTTTATCCTGCCCACCAACCGCTTCCGCGCGCGAGTCGGCGCGCCGCCCGCCAGGGATATCAGCGACCTGCTCTCCAAACGCATGATCCTTTTGCCCGGTGAGCGACCGGGTGGCTCCGCACGATCCGCGCTGGCCGGGATACGTGCAGCCAACCGGCTACTGGTTTGCCCGCGAAGACCCGGGCTGGACCCCGCCGGCAGATTTGGTGGAATTTCTCACGCAAGGCGAGCGGCCGGTGGCAGTGAGCCTGGGGGTGATGAGTGGTACGGGCAAGCGAGCCGAACAGGGCGCGCGCATCATCCTGCAGGCGCTGCGCGAAAACAAGGTGCGCGCGGTGATCCAGGGCTGGGATGAGCGCCTGCGCGCCCTGGAAACCGGCGGGGATATTTTTTACGCAGGTTCGCTGCCGCATGCCTGGTTGTTCGAGCAGGTGAGCGCGGTGATCCATCACGGCGGTTTTGGCACCACCGCGGCCGTGCTGCGCGCGGGTGCGCCGGGGATTGTGATCCCGCATGTCATCGACCAGTTCTATTGGGGTCAGCAGGTGCGCGAGCTGGGCTGCGGGCCGCAACCCATCCCGCGCGGCAAGCTGACCGCCGAAAAACTGAGCGCCGCCATCCGCGAGGCGCTGGGCAGCCAGGGAATAGCTTGCAAGGCGGCGGAATTGGGTGCGGCGATCCGTGGCGAGCCAGACGGGGTGGCGCGAGCGGTGAAATTGATCGAGGATATTTAGATTGTGGATTTAGGATTGGTGATTGAGGATTGCGGATCCACGGATGGCGCCTGGCGGCAGAATTGACTTTCATCGTCGAGTTGTAGTGGTCTGGCCATTCCAACGACATTTTCCCACTTGACGAAACCCCTGGTTGCAGTCAAAATGTGGCATACGTACAGGCCGTGTGCAAACCAGGAGAATCCCGGATGAAGAATGTGCTGATGGTCCCCAGATGGGCGGCAGTGGCTGGTCTACTCCTCAACCCCAGTCTCATCTTGCGCGCCAGGCATGCCGGTGAAAGTATCTTTGCCCATCCCCATCATCTTATTCTGACCGCAGGCGTATTGATCGTCATCCAGTGGGAGACCGGCGCAATTCTTACCGGCCCACACCCCCGTTGGATCGGCGTGCCTAACTGCGATTAACCGCAAACCCAAACAATCCAGGAAAGTGTGCGCGGCCTTCCCCATACCAGATCGAAAAATGAAACCACATCTCCGAGGCACTGATGCTCAACATCTTGATGCTGGATCAAGCGTATATTTCTTATACTGTGGCTCTAAAGCGGTACCTGCCCCGCTTTTTATTCGGCATAGAACCGCTCGAAGTCCAGGTGGGGCACTCCAAATTCCTGGTTGAGCCGCGCTCATCCGACCTGTTCACCATCTATGAGATCTTCTACGACCAGGGTTACCTGCCCAGCTTGCCCAACCTTCCGCAGGAGATGCACACCGTGGTCGATTTTGGGGCGAATATCGGCGTGTTCAGCGTGTGGGCAGCGCACTGTTTTCATCCACGGCGAGTCATCGCGGTGGAGATGATGCCAGGCTGTTTCCAGCGGCTGCGGAGGAACATCGCGTTGAACGCCCTCGAAGGCACCATTGAAGCGGTGCAGGGGGCCATCTTCGATCGCAGCGGTGAGGTGGGCATCCGCCAGATCACCGGCTCCGTGTTCTATGCGATTGCCCCGCAGCGCATCACCCACACCGTGCCGTCGTTTTCCTTCAAAGATTTTCTGTGCACCAACCAGATTGAGCAGATCGATTTTTTGAAAATCGACATTGAAGGAGCCGAGAAGTATCTTTTAACCGCAGAGAATGGGGATTTATTCCGCGAACGGGTGCGCTACATGGTGCTGGAAACGCATACGCTCAATGACTTTCGTATCGAGCAGGCGGTCGCCTATCTGAGCGGGTTAGGGTTCCGCCTGGCATTGAGCCGCACCCCCTTTGTTTTAGACCGCAATTTCATCATCAACGCCGCCAACCCAGCCTGTTCTTGAACTGCCGGTCAAAAACTGGCCCGAAAGCAGGTGAGTGATCCAAAACAATCGTCCGGCGAACCCGGTCTGGTAAGTGCGGCTCAGGTCCTGGCTTTCCCGATTTTCTTGAAATCGATATAACCCCGCTCGACATCCACCTCGATCAGCTGCACGCGAATGCGGTCGCCAACGTCCACGCCCCGATACCCTTCCACCAGTTTGCCTTCCACCGGGATAGTCACCAGGCGCACCCAGGTGCCTTTATCGGCGGCGCCGGTGACGATGGCGTCGAACTGCTCCCCGGTGCGCGCTTCGAGCAGCAGGGCTGCCGCGGACTTTTCGACCTGGCGCTCCACTTTGTGGACGTTATCTTCTTCCTGGGTGCAGTGGTCTGCCAGCGCCTGCAGTTCATCCAGACGGTACGGAACCGCGCTGCCCTGAATGGCAGCCGTCAGCAGGCGTTGGGTCACCAGGTCGGTGAAGCGGCGGTTGGGGGCAGTGGAATGGCTGTAATCGCGCACGGCCAGGCCAAAATGCCCGTCCGGGGCAGCGTCGGGCAGCTCGGCGAGGTATTCACCTGCGCCCAGCAGTTTGATCACGGCCAGCGACAGATCCGGAAAGCGCAGTGGATCGGCGGCCTTCGCTTTGAGCAGGAACTCTTCCAATGCCCTGGAATCAGGCTGCGCCGGAAGCTCTGTCTTATGTTCGGCGGCAATCTCGACGATGCGCTCCCAGCGCTTGGGAGAACGCACCACCCGCCGGATCAGCGGGAAGCGCCTGGAGACCAGGAAAGCGAGCAGTCACCCCATTGGCGGCGATCATCAGATTCTCGATCATCTCTCTGGCGCGGTTCTTTTCTTCGCGCTCCAGCGCGCGGATCTCGTCGCCCTCGAATACCGGTCTGGCCTCGATGGTTTCGAGGCTGAGCGCGCCCTGTTCATGGCGAAGGCGTTTCATCCGCTGGGCGGCCTGATCCTGCAGGCGCAAATTCTCCGCCAGTCCCTTCACCGCTCCGGCTGCTGCGGGGATCGGCGCGTGGCCGTCCAACCAGTCAGCCACCCCGTTGTAAGCCAGCTTGGCCTGATTGTGCACCAATGCCCGGAAGATATCCTCGCTCAGTATCGAGCCGTCCGCGCCGATCACCATTTCGGCCACAATCGCGAGGCGGTCTTCATCTGCGTTCAACGAGGTCAGGTTGGTGGAGAGCTTCTCGGGCAGCATCGAGAAGATCTTCGCGGCGGTATAGACCGTGGTGGTGTTGTGGCGGGCATGCTCGTTAATCGCCGTGCCTGGATACACCATGGCGGCCACGTCTGCCACACCCACCAGGATTTTGGTTTTTCCCCCGGGCATTTCCTCCGCTACCGAGATCTGGTCCAGGTCGAGCGAGTCGTCGTTGTCGATAGAGCACCACACCAGCCCGCGCAGGTCACGGAGTGCGCCGTCATGGGTCATCGCCGGCTGGCGGATTATCTCCAGTTCGGCGCGCACTTCAGCGGAAAAATCGGGGAGCAGGCCCCTATCCAGCATGGCCTGGTGCGCCAGGCGCTCTAAAATCGCACGGTGTTTTCGATCGTTGGCTGCCAAAAGCTGCACTCCTTCTGCGGGCAATGGTTGAAGAACAGTTAAATGATACCATCATGGGTTGACAATCTGCTCATCCAAACTGCGGTAGATCGATGGACCGGCTATGCCTTACCCGGGGAACTTAGTCCATGGCATTTGCGTCTTGGTGGACAGGAAACAATTTAGACAAAAACTCTCTTGAAAGGATTCATCAAAACGATGAACGGTAAACCTCATTCAATCAAATTAACCGCCCTGCCGGTCATGCTGCTGGTCATGGCGTTTATCCTGGCGGCCTGCCAACCGCCCGCGGTAGAACTGTCACCCTCCCCCACCTCCGCTCCCACGCCTCAATCGACCGAACAGCCGCAACCGACTGGCACCGGCAGTTCGCCAGTCTTCTCTATCGATGAACTGGGCCGGCTGACCCCCGACGCGGTCTTGCTCGAACTGGCCTATGAGCCGACTTTTTTTCGTCCTGAGGCCTCCTACGAATTTGGCCGCCCGCCGGTATTCGCGCTATTAGCCGATGGCCGGGTGATTTACACCCAGGAAGGCGAAACATACGATCAAGAGCAGATCATGGAAGTCCAACTCGAACCGCAGCAGACCGCCGCCTTGATGCAGCAGGTGCTGGATCTGGGCTTCGACCGCCTGGAAAGCTATACCGATTTCTGCTTCACCCCCGCCAACGGCGAGCAGAGCTGTGTCGCCGACGCTGCCTACACCATCTTGCGCATGCGCCGCGCCGACGATGGGCTAAAAGAAGTGAAGATCTACGCCGACTTTGCCAATGACCCCCAGGCTTTTGGCGGTATCCGCGACCTGCTGGCAGGTTACGCCAACCCGGCTGCGCATCCTTACGTGCCACAGCGCGCAGCGCTCTTCCTGTCGGAAAATATGGGCGATGCTCCGGCAGCGGCGCTTGACTGGCCGCTCGACCCATCCTTGTTGCCGGTCCCCAAGACCGATTTAAACCTGTGGGCCATTGAGCTCGATGGTCAGCAGTTGAGTGATTATACGGCTGCGAGCGGCCGCAATACCGGGGATACCTTCTTCGAGCAGGATGGCAAGGTGTACCGGGCTTACCTTTCGCCCTGGCTGCCGGCCGCCGACTTCAGCGCCGACCTGCAGGCCGCGTTTCCTACACCCTGACCCATTCTTTGATCACCAGGGCGCCAGGTCGAAAATACCTGGCGCTCTGTCATTTAAGCCTCCAAGCGGGATTGCCCAGTGTTTGCCCCCGGCAAACCTGGGATTGGCCATCACCGCCTTCGGCTAAACCCAATCCCGCTGGTCGTTGCATCTAACCCGAAATATGTGCTATAAGGGTATCCTATCAAACGTAACCCCAATACAATATTGTTGGCAAACCTGCATTGAAAGATCAACTCGCCCCCGGCCCCGCCCAAATGGGAGGGAAGAAAGAGCAAATTGGGCGGCTGTTGAACCACTTCATCACCGTGCATATAAACCCCACAGCCCACCTTGCGTCTACCAGTAGGTTATTGCGATGCCTGGCATGATATCAGCAAAACAGATCAACCAGATAAAAAAATTCCTTACCTACGGTCTTCAAGTGATCGTGCTGGGACTGCTGGGCTGGTATTTGTACCAGAACCGCGAGGTTCTCGTTTCCTTAAGAAATATCCGCTGGCAGCAGATTGTTTGGATCGTCATCCTGGATACGGCTTCATTTTTTGTGAGTGGTTATATGAACTATTCCATGATCCAGCGATTAGACAGCAAGATCACCTTTCTGGACAGCATCATGCTTCAATACGTGAATAACCTGCTCAATAAAATTCTCCCCACCATTGGCGGTGGGGCCGCATTCCGAGCCTATTATCTTAAGAAGAAATACCAATTCCCTTATACCCAGTTTGCCTCTACCATCGCCGGTTTATACGTAGTCAGTTTTTCAACCACAGCCTTGATTGGGATTTTGTGTTTGCTGGAAATATATGCCCAACTGCATGTTTTCAATTGGGTCATCTTTTTGTGTTTTGTGGGCATTCTCATCCCCACCTTATTGGTGATCTTGTTTTCACCGCGCATCCCAGACAGCCACAACCGCGTGTTGAACATTTTGAAAAAGATAAGCGATAGTTGGAATGTGATCAAACGAGAACCCAAAGTGGTTTTTTCTTACATGGGCTTATCGGTTTTGCTGCTTTTTCTTTCGGCGGCGTATTCCTTTGTTGGCTTTGAGGCGTTAGGGGTGAAAACCTCCCCGGTTCCTATGCTTTATCTGTCCACCCTGGGCATCATTATGGCCTTCATTAACTTCACCCCGGATGGCATTGGGGTGAAAGAAGGCGTTTTTGTGTTTTCAAAAGACCTGGTGCAAATCCCCCAGGATCTTTTAGTGCTTGGCTCGCTGTATTTACGCGGAATTTCCATTCTTTCAACCTTGGTGGTAGGCGGGATCTGCTATTGGGTATTGATGCGGCGCTTAAAAAGCGTGGAAGCCGGTGACATTCTTGCGGCGGAGCGCGAAAATCTATGAGCGATTCCCAGGGTTACGAAAAATAAAAGCATCTACCATCCCGCAAATCAGGATTTGTTGAGCAATTTCAAATAAATACCTTTAAGTATGCCCAAATAAAAGACGAGTGCGCACAACGGCAGCATGATAAAGATCGTGGCAATTTCGCGCAGCGACCGTGCCAGAACGAGGGTGAGTAAGAGATCCAGGCTCAACAACCCGGCAATTTTAGCAATAGGGGATAGGTGAAGAAAAATTATCAAGGTCAATCCCAGGATCATCCCAAGCAATGGAAGAAAAATAACCAGCCAGAAATTGCGTAAGGCAGGATTGAGATAATAATCGACAAATTTCGGGCCGCGCTCGTATAAGTGTTTGAGGCTGGCGCGAAATGAACTGCGAGACGTGTAGGTAATTTTTACCAGGGGGTGATTGAGGATCTTTTCTCGGATGACAATAGCATGCAGCAGCTTGGTGTCATCGGAGGAATCTTTGTCCATATTCTCGCCGCCCAGGTCTCGATAAGCCGTGAACAGAACCTCTTTCTCCACAAATAAAACGCCCATTCCCTTGGGCATGGTATCAAAGTTTTTTTCAGTCAAAATGAAGGGTCTGTCATTTTGCTTGTAAAACTGCGGAAAAACCAACCGCCGGATCGAACGATAAAAGATTTCAAAGGCCCCGGGGTCCTTCACATCCACCAGGCGACCATTGATCACTTTTGCATCCATCCCGTCAAGCACCGCCAGGATTTCCCGGTCCACCAGGGCATGGGCATCGATAAAAAGCAAATAGGGATAAATGGAAGCTGCAGCCCCTCTCTTTCGGCATTCGTACCGGCCGACATTTTCGGGCAGATTGATCAAACGCACCCCTGGCCAACCTGCGATCACCTCTGCGGTGCCATCTGTCGATCCATCGTTGACCACCAGCACCTCATAGCTGTCCACGGGATAGCGCAGCTGCGAGATACTTTCCAGAAGTTTTCCGATCGATTGCTCCTCGTTATAAGCCGGGATGATGATGGAAATTTGCTTCATGGGGATGGTTTCAAAGGGATTGGTCACAGATGGTCTGAATAATGACCTGCGAAGGCCGGGCATCGATCGATGGGGGCGGCTGGCGATAGGTTGGAAGGTTGGCTAAAAATTGGCGGATAATTTCCGGGTCAAACCTGGACAGCACCACGTTCCTGCCCAAACCCTCCTGCCTTTCGGTTTCTTTGCGAAACAAGAGGGTCGGTACCCCAAGATAAGAAAGCTCTTCCTGATTGGAGCCGCCATCCGAAATCACAAAGGTGGCTTTACTGCAAACATTCACCCAATCGACAAAACCCAGGCGCTCCTGAAGACTGATATTAGGATACGCGGCCAGCTCATCCAGCAGGTTTAGCGCGCGCAGCCGTTCGCGGGTGGTTGGGTGGAGGATAAAAATGAGATGGTGCTGCTGAGCTAATTTTTTCAGGATGGGCAAGATGACCTCGGTAAAGCGCGAGGTAAAAATGTTTTCAAAGCGATGCAGTGAAACAATGGCGAATGGGGCGCTTTCAAAATGAAACCGGTTTCTTTCCGATAAACCCAATGCATACCGCACCCCATCCAAAATGGTATTTGCGCCCATATTAATCTTCAAGCCTCGATAATGACGCAAATTGTTCACCGCCCAATCATCCGCGCAAAAATATATGTCGGCGAGTGAAAAGGTGATTAACCGGCTGATTTCCTCTGGAAATGGGCTGAGGATATTGAACGAACGGCAGCCCGATTCGATATGACCCACCTTACACCCGGCCCGTTTGCCCATCAATGCCGCCAGCCACGCGGTAAATGTATCCCCGTGGGTCAACAGCAATCCAGGCTCAGGAATATATCGCCGGGCATGAAACAGGACCTCGAAAAGAATGGTGACAAACCAGCGAAGAAATGAACTTTTTGTATTAGCTTCGCCGCGCGTATACATGACCGCGTCTGGCGGACGCAAATGGTAGACCTCTAAAATCTCATCGATATTCTCTCTATGCTGAGCGGTATAAATGAGGGTATAGGGCAGGTCCATCGCCACCATCGCGTGCAAAACGGGGGCAACTTTGATGAACTGCGCACGGGTACCGATGACGAAATAAACCCCGCGGCGGCTATTCATAACGGATCTTCTTTAATTCATACAGGATTTTATCCTGGCTCATGCGCAGACGGTTGAGCATATCGGCGATCAAAGCGATCAGCAAGACGAGCATGCCAAAAATGACAAACCCTAAACCAATGAAACCGGAATTTTTATAGGGGGTAAATGTTTGGGTGAGGGCGTAATGGCCCAGGAGAAAGAGGGTAAACATCGCCCCGATACTGATGCAGACGGCTCCCAACGTGCCAAATATGCGCATCGGGCGATAATCCAGCATGACCCTCAGGATAATTTTGCTCGTCTGCATGCCATATCCCAGGATCGAACCTGCCACACGCGATTCTCGACCAGGAAAATATTTCACGTGGATGGGCAATTCCATCACCCCCAGCCCTTGATATACCAGGGATAGGATGGTCTCGTGAGTGTATGTAAACGAACCAAATATATTCAGACGAAACAGCGCCTCGCGGCTAAAGGCGCGAAATCCGCAGGATACGTCGCTGAATTTTTGCCCGCTGATCGAGCCAATCAACCGGGCCACCAGTTGATTGCCCCAGTATTTCAGGCGAGGCATGTGTTGGGGTATACCCGCCGAGAAACGGTTGCCGATCACCAGGCTGGCTTGGCCATTTAATATGGGCTCAATCATCGCCTTAATTTCCTGGGAGTCAAACTGGCCGTCGGCATCCATGCCCACCAGGATATCCGCCTTGTTTTCTAACGCAAATTGGACTGCGGATTGAAAAGCCGCACCCACACCTCGATTTTTTCCATGCGACACAACCAGGGCGCCATTCTTTTGCGCCAGCGCCGCGGTGCCATCCGTGCTGCCGTCATCCACCACCAGGTACTGGATCGAATCAATGGTATCGATCGCCTTCGGCAGGCTGGAGAGGACCTGCTGGATATTTTCTTCTTCGTTCAGCGTAGGGAGATAAATGATTAGCTTCACGGGTAACCTCGCATATCAATTAAACCAATCCGCAAGGAGGGGCATCCGACAGGTATATCGGAAAACCAGGTCGCTGTTGGTCGCAACCCCCGCGACAATAGCATCACCGCCACGGTATACATTCGTTTTCGTGTGCCAAAGAGTAAGGTAGGTATCTTGCTCGCCTCCAGACGTTTTCAGGATGATGCGATATGGATGATCGATCGAACCTTGAATAGATAAGGGAAATGCGAGCCAGGTCGCCTCACCAATGGGAATATCGGTCACGGTCTGTTGAGTGATGAGCGTCTGGCTGCTGGTGTCTACCAGTTGAAAGGATACCGGGTAAGCAGCCGAGGTGTTGCCGGCCGAAAACAGCACCTCCACCTGGGTAATGGCGCCGAGGCATTCTGAGCGAAAATCCTGAGAGACCTGGGCGCGATCACTGATGCGAATCGTGTGCGCCTCGGGCGAGATATTCCCGGAAGGGAATTGCACCGGCGCAGGAATCGAGAGGATCCAAAGCGGGCTGTTGATGATGAAGATAACCATTGTACTGATGACCGTAGCAGCAGTAAGGATCCGGTTCGGCACACCCGCCAGGATAGATGCGATCAGGATGTAAAAACCGCCGATCACCGGAAAAATATAACGGCCCTGGATGCCAATATGCTTAAAGCCCGTATTGAGTTCACTCGACAGGTTCGTTTGGAGCAATACCAGGGTATAGCCGAGGACGATCAGCGCCAACACGCGAAAAGCGGTTTGCGGCTTTTGCCAGAAACGAATGGCAAGAATGAGAATCCAGAAAATCCAAAGCCGGTAGAAGGTTATTGCTAGGTCTGAGGGATCGAGGACGCGATGCCCGATGGCGCCAAAGGTCATTTTCAACATGGCCCCAAACCAGTACTGATCGAACCAGACAAACGGGTCGGGGACATTGCCGTTGAACATATCCACAAGCGATAATTTATCGGCCAAATAAACTTGCTGGTCGCGCACGAAGACCGGGTTTTGCTGGCATTGGCTTTGGGTGAGGAGCACGGTGCAAGACGGAACCACCGCCCTGTATTTCAGGAGATTAACCCCGTATATCATAAAGTTCAACACCAGCAGAGCGGCGAAGACCAGCGACAAAACAATCGTCTGCCATTGAAGCATTGGCTTGAACGCAATCTGACTCCGGTTTTGAAGGACCCAAACGACCCAGATCAAAGCGAGAATGGCAGCCAGCGGCAGAACACTGATCTTCACCAGGGTTCCGATCATGATCCAAACCATCCAACCGAAGGTATTAGGGTAAAAAGATTTGCGGTGAACCACCCGGATCAAATAATAGATACCCGCAAAACTACACAGGTTGACTAGATTGTCGTAATTCACCCCGCCCGCAAGAAAAACAAACATCAGCGTATTCGTCAGCATAAAAATTACGAATAACCGCCACCAGACACTTAATCCAAGCTCTTTCGCCAGAAGATAGCAAAACAGCACCGAAAGAGCGGCATAGAGCACATTGGTCAGTCGTAATGTAACCAATGTTTTCCAGCTGCCCATATCCGGAAGGATCAGATTGACCAAATTAAGCAGCCGCCCATTGAGCCAATAATACAAATAAGGTTTATGCTGTATCGAGTTGTATCGATAGGTTTCGGGGGTATCCGCGGGGATGCCAATCGTAGTGGCGTAGTAGGTCGAAAGATTAATATGGACAGCTTCGTCGGGCACAATCTCCCGCTTGAGGTTCAGGGCAAAAAATATGGATAAACCGATAAACAAACACCCCAAAGAAATTGCCAGGATGGACGCCAGATGAAACGGTCCAATACGCATTTTGGGAACATGGTTTATCAATTTACGCCTCAAACGATTCCCCCGCGGCAGCACAGCGCATCATGGCATACCTATCAGCCACCGGGTGTTGTTGGTTGATCGCTTGAATTATATCCCATGGCCATGCTTTTACCTGGGGGCATGAGTAAGTTTCGAGCAGGGCCCACTATCTGGCTCGATGGCGGTCGAGAGAGATCGAGAGACTTGAATTGAGCATCGTTTTTGGGAGATGGGTTGGAAATTTAAAGGAGTTCGTGTTTTTTATTAACGCAAAAACCCGCCTTTCGGCAGGTATTGGTGGAAGAAAACCTGTGAGCGTGTCGGGGCTCGAACCCGAAACCAATGGCTTAAAAGGCCACTGCTCTACCATTGAGCTACACGCCCGCACAACGATGCCGATTGTAACACGCCCGGCGAGGAGCGTCAATCATTTTGGATGGGCGATCCAGGGCTTTCGAAAAATCACTCCCAACCCAGGAAGGCCGGCTTCCCTTTAACCTCCAGTGAGTAAATTCACGGGGTGTGGGGCTTGGTGGAGAGCCGGCATGGTGGTTTAATAAGGCTCAGAAAGCGAGGCATGATGACCGATTTGCTCTATCAGACCGACTCGTATCTGCGCGTGTTCGAGGCGCAGGTGACGGGCGTGGACGCGGAAAACCGCGCGGTGCTGCTCGACCGCACCGCCTTTTACCCGGGCGGGGGCGGGCAGCCGGCGGACAGCGGGAGGGTGTTCTTTGGGGATACCAGCCTGCCGCTGGTGCGCGCGCGCAAGGGCGCAGAAGGCATCTGGCACGTGCTGGGCGGGGATGGCGACCTGCCGGGCGTGGGCGCCGCGCTGCGCGGGGAACTGGATTGGGAGAAGCGCTACGCGCTGATGCGCACCCACACCGCCCTGCACATCCTCTGCGGGGTGGTCTTCCGCGATTACGGCGCACAGGTGACCGGCGGGGATATGGAGCCGCTGCACGGGCGCCTGGATTTTGAATTTGAGGCGTTGAGTAAGGAACTGGTAGGGGTGATCGAGGAAGCGGTCAACGCCGAGGTCAAAGCGGCGCGGGCGGTGCGCGTGGCCATCCTTCCGCGCGAAGAGGCTTTCCAGATCCCGGATTTGATCCGCACCAAGATCAACCTGCTGCCGCCTGATATCAGTCACGTGCGCACCCTCGAGCTGGTAGGCCTCGATCTGCAGGCGGATGGCGGCACACACGTGGCTAATACTTCCGAGGTGGGCCACATGCGCGTGGCCGATTACAAGAGCAAGGGCAAAATCAACAAAAGGATTTATATCGAACTGGATTGATGGGGATATAGCAAAACACGGTTTGGAGAAGTTGGGACGTTGCTGTAACGCATCCCAAAAGACCCGGGGCAAATTGCTGCTATAGCAGGCGGTTCATTAGCGCACAATTTTGCGAAAGTTTTTCTTCCAAAACTATTCGCTCGTTTATGGTTTAAGGATCCTGAACTGGATAACGGTATTCGATCACCTCAACCTTCCTGGTAACCTTTCCAGTTTGATTCACAGCGGGCTGATAAACGGTGATGTCAATTGCCTGGAACAGGGAAGAGTTATCGTCACGTTGGTAAGCATCCGCCAATTCACCACCTTGAGAAAGTCCCAGCGGACAATCCATCCGATCGATTTGCGTTGGACTACATAAATGACTCCAGCCGCGGCGGGATAATTCTGCCTGATAGAACTCACGGATTTTCTCCGCCGGCTGGTCCGTCTCGAACGTAATGATCCGAGAACCAGGCAGAGAACCTCCACCCAGTTTCTGGACATGAACGGCAAAAGGGGGAACGGGTGGGCGTTGAACAAACCAAAAATTCTGGTCCCCGGTTACTTTCAATAAAAGAACGTATCCAACCGGGAACAACAATAAGCTGGTGAGTAACACAAACCAGATCAACCCCCATATTGGAAACTTCGCCGGTATACGAGCCTGAAATTGTTGTGTCATAGAATCGATTGTAGCACTGGGCACAACAGGTTTTCCAAAAATCTCAGGGATGCGCAAAATTATCCTAAATATTATCTCACTTGCTTTTTGCCATATTCGTCATTAAAATAGATAAACAATGTCAATATAATAACATCGGAGAAGAAAAGAAGAGCCGCAGCCTAACCACCGCGGTAGGCAGCGCTTTCTTTTTTTTGCCCGCTGGGCCGATTGATTTTACTCGCCGCAGTTAGAAAGGAGTTGGCACCAATGCCTGTAAATCCTACTTTTCCGGGTGTCTACATCGAGGAGGTTCCCAGCGGGGTGCGCACCATCACCGCTGTATCCACGTCGGTGACCGCATTTATCGGCGCTGCCAAACGCGGTCCGGTGGATAAAGCCACCCACATCCTTGGTTTTTCGGAATATGAACGCCGTTTTGGCGGGCTGGACGCCGGCTCGGAGATGAGCTACGCGGTGCGCCAGTTTTTTGCCAACGGCGGGGCCGATGCCTGGGTGGTGCGGGTGGCCAAAAACGCCGGGGCGGCCCTGCGCACCCTGCAGAACGGCGACGGCAACGATGTGCTCGAGATTACCGCGCTGGATAAAGGCGCCAGCGGCAATTTCATCGAGGTGCGCGTGGATTTCCAGACCGCGCGGCCGACCAGCAATTTCAACCTGAGCCTGAATTACGTCAACCCCGATACGCCCACCGACCGGCGCAGCGAGGTGTTCCAGAACCTGTCCATGAACAGCGCCGACGTGCGCTACGTGGAAGACGCGCTGAAAAGCTCGGAACTGGTCAGCGCCAGACGGGTGGCTGCCCTGGGCGGCCTGGGCAGCGGCACATCCAAGAGCGGCGAGCTGGTAGACGGCGGGGGCAACCCGCTGGATATCGCCAGCCTGCTGGACGGCACGCATAACACCCTGCAGGTGGCGGTCAACGGGCTGCCGCCGGTCAAGGTGGTCATCGCCCTGCCCGCGGATTTGAGCGGCGGCGGAGATGCCCTCACCAACCTGTGCGCGGCCATCCAGGCCAAGGTACAGGCGGCGGCGGGCGGCAAAGCCGCCCTGTCGGGCTTCATCTGCGTCAAGAGCGGCAACGCACTGTTGATGACCTCGGGGGAGGCGGGCGAGTTCTCCACCGTGCGGGTGCTGCCCGGCCCCACCAGCGACTGCTCGGGGCGGCTCAAGCTGGCGGCCGAGGAAACCGACGCGGTTGGGGCGATCCGCCCCAAGGAGACGCCCGACCCCGGCACGCTGACTGGTGGGACGCTCTCCGCCGGGGATATGAATTCATTCCCGGATGCAACTCACACCAGCTTTTTGATCGCCCTGGACGGCGGCCGCCCGGAAGAAGTCTTCGTTGGCGCGACCGCATTCACCGGCGGGACGGCGGCGGTAAAGATTGGCCTGGCCGCCGCGGCTATCCAGGCGGCGGTGCGCGCGCTCAAACCCCTGCCGGCCTTCACCAAATTCAGCTGCACGGTCAGCAGCAACAAGCTGGTGCTGGCCTCGGGCACCCGCGGAGACGGCTCGTCGGTGGCGGTGCTGCCCGCTCCGGCCAACAGCATCGCGGATGAGTTCCACCTGCTGGCCGGCAGCTCCTCTGCCCTGGGAGTCAACCTGACCCTGCAGAGCGGCACCGAGAGCGCCTTCACCGAGGACGAAGCCTACCCGCTGATCATTGGCAGCCAGGCCAAACGCGAAGGGCTGTATGCCCTCGACTTAGTGCAAACGTTCAACCTGCTGTGCCTGCCGGGTTTCTCCGACCCCGGCATCCTGGCAGACGCAGCCGCCTATGTGGCCTCACGGCGCGCCTTCCTGATCGTCGACCCCCCCGCCGATACCGATACCCCGGCCGAGATGCTGACCAAAATCGGCGGCAGCGATTTTCCCAAGAGTAAAGACGCGGCGGTCTACTTCCCATGGGTCAAGATCGGCGACCCGCTCAAGGGCGGTAAGCTGCGCCTGACCGCGCCCAGCGGGACGGTGGCCGGGCTCTACGCGCGCACCGATACCCAGCGCGGGGTGTGGAAGGCCCCCGCCGGCACCGAAGCCACCCTGGCCGGGGTGCAGGCCATGGCTTACACCCTCACCGACCTGGAAAACGGCACGCTCAACCCGGAAGGGGTCAACTGCCTGCGCTCCCTGCCGGTGTTTGGCACGGTCGCGTGGGGGGCGCGCACCCTGCGCGGAGCGGACCAGATGGCGGACGAATACAAATACGTGCCGGTGCGGCGCACGGCGCTGTTTATCGAAGAGAGCCTGTTCCGCGGGGTGCAGTGGGTGGTGTTTGAGCCCAACGATGAACCCTTGTGGGCCCAGATCCGCCTCAATGTCGGCTCTTTCCTGCACGGCCTGTTCCGCCGCGGCGCATTCGCCGGGCAGACACCCGCCGAGGCCTACTTCGTGCGCTGCGACCACACCACCACCACCCAGGACGATGTCAACCGCGGGGTGGTGAATATCCTGGTGGGCTTCGCCCCACTTAAACCGGCCGAATTCGTGATTATCCAGATCCAGCAGATGGCTGGACAGCTACAGGCCTAGGAGGGCGAAATGGCACAATTCTCAGTGAATACCTCGCGCTTCGACCCTTACAAGAACTTCAAGTTTCGGGTGAAATGGGACGGCCGTTATGTGGCCGGGATCAGCAAGGTCAGTGCGCTCAAACGCTCCACAGAGGTGATCGAGCACCGCGAAGGCGGCGACCCGAGCAGTTCGCGCAAGATGCCCGGGCGGAGCAAGTTCGAACCGGTCACCCTGGAACGCGGGGTCACCCACGACGTGGAGTTTGAGCAGTGGGCCAATAAGGTATGGAATTTTGGTTCCGGGCTGGGCGCGGAAGTGTCGCTCAAGGATTACCGCAAGGACATTATCCTCGAAATGTACAACGAGGCCGGCCAGCTGGTGCTGGCTTATAAAATCTACCGCTGCTGGGTCTCGGAATTTCAGGCGCTGCCTGACCTGGACGCCAATGCCAACGCGGTCGCCATCCAAACAATCAAACTGGAAAACGAGGGTTGGGAACGGGATTACGAAGTGGCCGAACCAACCGAACCAAGCTTCACCGAGCCGTAAGGATTTGGCATGGCTGCCTATACGGATACCCAACTGCTGACGCTGTGGGAAAGCGCCCTGGGCCAGCACCCGGTCGACCGCGCGCTGACCCTGTTGATGGCTGCCGAGCCAGGTGAAACCCGCGCTGGGCTGGCGGCGCTGGCGGTTGGCGAGTTGGACGAACGACTGCTGCGCGTCTACCAGGCTGCTTTTGGTGGACGGCTGGAATGCCTGGCGTCTTGCCCGGCGTGCGGCGCGCAGTTGGAATTTGAGCTGGCCGCCGAGGCGCTGGAGAGTCATGCTCCGCTCGCCGGGCAATCCCTGCTGACCCTCCGCCACGGGGATTATTCCGTCCAATACCGCCTGCCCAACAGCCTGGACCTGGCCGCCGCGGCGCAGGCCGCCGACCCCGGCCTGGCGCGGGAAGAACTGATCGCCGGCTGCATCCTGGAAGCCGGCCAGGACGGCCACCCACTGGGTGCAAACGAGCTGCCCGGCGAGGTGATCCAGGTGTTGGAAAATAAAATGGCCGAAAGCGATCACCTGCTGGACCTGGTTTGCGCGAACTGCGGCAGCGCCTGGCAGGAGCCGCTGGATATGTCTGCCTTCCTCTGGGCGCGCGTGACGGCGCGCGCGCGGCGCCTGCTGATCGAGGTGCACAACCTGGCCGGGGCCTACGGCTGGAGCGAAGCCGAGATTCTGGCGATGAGCCCGGCGCGCCGGGCGGCCTACGCGGAGTTGATCGGATGAGCAGCGGCTATATTGAGCGGCTTCTGGCGCGTGCCCGCGGCCAGGCCGGCGGCGTCCGCCCGGCGGCGCCACCCCTGTTCGCGCCGGAAAGCACCCTGGCGCAAGAATTGGCGCCGCTGGAGCCGAACGAGCCCCCCGGCGGACACGCGTCGAGCCACCCCCGGGAGCAGGCAGCGGCCGGCCCAACCACCGAGCCCGGCAGCCGGCAGCCGGCTCAAACAACCCCGGCGGCCAGGCAGGCCCGCATGGAACCTGACCCCCGGCCGGCCGCCGCCCCACCCCAAAACACCGCGCCGGCGACCGCACCGCCTGCCGCCGCTGCCCCACCCGCGGAGCACACTGCCCTTCCCGCCCTCACCAGAGGGGTTGATCTGCAGCCCCTAGCTGCACCAGCTCATGCGCCCGACCGCGAGCTTCCCGGCCCTGCACATAGGGATGTGGAGCCAACCGCTCAGAAACCCAAGCAGCCTACCCAGGTGCTGGTAGAGAAACTGCTGCTGCCCCTCCAGGCGGCGCCGGCAGCAGCGTCCCCGCGGCCTGGCGCCGCGAACCCTCGGTCCGCTGCAGGGCAAAGCCAGCCGCCCGCGCCCGCGCCGGTGCGGATCAGCATTGGGCGCATCGAAGTGCGCGCGGTTACGCCGGCTGCACCTGCGCCTGCGCCAAAAGTTGACCCCCACCCGGCCATGGGGCTGGACGAGTATTTGCGGCGGCTGAACGAGGAAACCCGATGAGCAACCACCTGGCCATCGCCACGGTCACCGCCGCCCTGCAGCAGCGCCTGGTGCAGATCGCGGATGCCTCAGGGGTCAGTAATGCCTTTGTCACCACCGACCGGCCAGACGTGCGCGAAAAGGACAAGAAAACGGGGATCAACCTGTATCTATATGAAGTAAACCCCAACCCGCAGCAGCGCAATGATGATTTGCCCACCCGCCGTGCGGACGGCTCGCTGACCCGCAAACCGCAGGTGGTGCTGGATCTCTATTTTCTGCTGACCTTTCACGGCGATGACAAGGTGCTGGAAGGCCAGCGGCTGCTCGGCGCGGTGGTTAGCCAGTTGGACGCCAAACCCCTTCTCGGCGCGCAGGAGATCAAGGACAGCGTGATCACCCCGGCCGCCTCGGTGCCAGACAGCGACGCGCGCCACTTCCTGGGCGAGTCAGACCTGGGCGGCCAGGTGGAACCGGTTCGCTATACCCAAACCCCGCTGACCACCGATGAACTGGCGCGCCTGTGGTCGCTGTTCGGCCAAACCCCCTACAGCCTCTCGCTGGGGCTGAAGGCATCCGTGGTGATCATCGAGCCCAGCGACCTGCAGCCCAAACCGGCTCTGCCCGTGCGCCAGCCCCTGGTCTACGTACAGCCCTTCGCCGAGCCACAGGTGCGCAAGGTCTTCTCCAGCCTGGGCGAGGGTTTCCCGGTGATCCCCGGGGCGCAATTGATCATTCAAGGGGCCAACCTTCGCGGGCAAATCACCCACATTCTCACCGGTGGGATCGAAACCACCCCGCCCCTGGCCCAGATCGCCCCCGAACAAATCACCATGATGCTGCCGGGCGGGCTGAAGGCCGGGCTCAACGGGCTGCAGGTGGTGCACAAGCTGTTTATGGGCGACCCGGCGGTGGAGCACCACGGGTTCGAATCGAACGTACTGGGGATGGTGCTCCACCCGGTAATCAGTAACGTGGCCAAATCGGGGCTGAGCTCGAATGCCGGATTGTTCAGCCTGACGCTGACCCTGACAGTGCAGCCCCTGGTGCACGAGGGTCAGCGCCTGGCCTTGCTGCTCAATCGCACCAGCGCCGGGGGTGAATTTTCCTTCGAGCTGGAGCCGCTGCCCGCCGACGCGAGCACGGCCGCCTTCTCGGTGGTCAGGGTGCCCGCGGGCGAATATTTCGTGCGGGTGCAGGTGGACGGCGCCGAAAGCCCGCTGCTGGACCTCAACCCGGCCAGCCCCAGCTTTGGCCAGATGACCGGCCCCAAGGTGACAATTCCATGAGTGAGAACGACGCCCGCCAGTGGCTGCAAGACAACCAGCGCTATCTGACCGCCGCCCTGGCTTTGGAAAGCGCGGTGTTATCCGCGGCAGCCGGCCAGGAAAGCGGAGATGTCGAAGAGCTGCGGACAAAGATGGTGGCTATTCATTCGGGGATGAGCGCCCCGCCGGCGCTGGAGCGGCTGCGCGTCTTGTGCAACCTGAGTGTGTTCGAGTGCAGGCTGCTGCTGTGGTGCGCCGGGGCCGAACTGGACGCGGGTTTCGCCCAAAAACTGGCCCTGGCCCAGCAAGATGCCGCTCGCCGGCGGCCGTGCTTCAGCCTGGCGCTGGCCGTCCTCCCCGAGGGGCATTGGAGCGCGCTCTCGCCTTCCGCCCCGCTGCGTTATTATCGCCTGGTGCAGCCGGTGGTGGGAGCCGGGTTGTCGAGCGCGCCGCTGCAGATCGACGAGCGCATTTTGCATTACCTGATGGGCGTTTCCCAAGTGGATGAGCGCTTATCCGGCAGCCTGCGCGAGCTGGATGCACCGGGTTGGGAAGACGAGAGCCTGCGTTCCACCGCGGAACGCGTAGCCGGGGTGTGGCGGCGGGCGGATGAGCACAGCGAGCTGGCGGTGATCGAACTGACCGGTACGGACGGAGCCACACGGCAGGCGGCTGCCCGGCTGGCCTGTGCCAACCTGGGGCTGCGCCTTTTCTGGCTGCCGGCCCAATTTCTGCCCGTCGAGGCGCGTGAACTGGAAGAATGGATGCGGCTATGGGAGCGCGAAGCCCTGCTGGAAGGCTGCGCGCTATTGGTTGAGTGCGACGAACTGGATGAGCACTCTCCCCAGGCAGCCGGGCTGGCGCGGCTGGTAGAAACCGGCCACGGCGCGCTGATCCTTTCCTCGCGCACCCGGCGCCCGGCCGGCGAACGAGACCGGCTGAGTTTCGAACTGCCCGGGGCGAGCGCGGCAGAACAGGAACAGGCCTGGCGGCGGGAGTTAGGCCCAGGCGCCGCGCGCTTCAACGGCCAGTTGAGCCGCCTGACCGTCCAGTTCCAGCTCTCGGCGGCGGCCATCCACCACGCGGCGGCCGCCTTCGACCGCGAAACAGGCAGCTTCGAGGATCTGTGGCAGGCCTGCCGCGAGCAGTCGCGTCCCCGGCTGGAAGAGCTGGCCCAACGCATCCAATCTCCCGCGCGCTGGCACGACCTGGTGCTGCCCGCGCTGCAGGAGAACCTGCTCCACCAGATTGCCGCCCAGGTGCACCAACGCCAGCGCGTCTACCAGGATTGGGGCTTTGCCGCGCGCAGTTCGCGCGGGCTGGGCACCAGCGCTGTGTTTGCCGGTCCCAGCGGCACCGGTAAGACCCTGGCAGCCGAAGTGCTGGCCAACGAATTGAGCCTGGACCTCTACCGCATCGATTTATCCGCGGTGGTGAGCAAATATATCGGCGAGACGGAGAAAAACCTGCGCCGGTTATTCGACGCCGCCGAAAACGGCGGGGCGATCCTCTTTTTCGATGAGGCCGACGCGCTGTTTGGCAAACGCAGCGAAGTGAAGGACAGCCACGACCGCTACGCCAACATCGAGGTCAGCTACCTGCTGCAGCGCATGGAAGCCTACCGCGGGTTGTCGATCCTGGCCACCAACCTGCCCGACGCACTGGACCCGGCTTTTCTGCGCCGGCTGCGTTTTATCATCAATTTTCCTTATCCGGGCGGGGCCCAGCGCCTGCAAATCTGGCAGCGCATCTTCCCCGCGGATGTTCCCCTGGGCGAGATCGATCGCGCCGCGCTGGCCCGGCTGGACCTGGCCGGGGGGAGCATCTACAACGTCGCGCTGCAGGCAGCCTTCCTGGCCGCAGAAGAGGGCGGTCGGCTGGAGATGAGCCACATTCTCGAAGCCGCCCGCGGCGAATATATGCGCCTGGAGAAGCCGTTTCCACTGGAGAAAGGAGTTCAGCCACGATGATCACCAACAGCGGGCATTCGAGCGTGGAAATTGAGATCGACAGCCTGGTGCTAAACGGCTTTCATTCGTCCGACCGCTACCGCATCGGCGCCGCTTTCGAGAGCGAACTGGCCCGCCTGATCGAAGAAGATGGGTTGGAGGTGACCCAGACCAGTGGAATCAACCTACCCGCCCTGGACGCGGGCAGCATTCAGGTGAAATCCGGCACGCCGCCGGCGAGAATTGGCGCGCAGATCGCCCGCGCGCTGTACCAGCGGATCAACAATGCACTCAAAGGAAACCAAAATGATTGACATCCACGAACACGGTCTCGGCTGGCAGCGCGATCTGCCGGATTACCGCGACTACACCCCGGATCACGAAAAAATCAAGGCGATCCTCGACCAATCCACCCCGCTGGATAAGGCCATGAGCGCGCGCTCGTTTGGCAAGGTAGACCTGCGCCAATGGTGCACGCCCATCGAGAACCAGGGCAGCCTGGGCAGCTGCACCGCCCATGCGGCCATCGGGATGATCGAATACTTTCAACTGCGCACCAAAAACGAATACCTCGACGGCTCGCGCCTGTTCTTGTATAAGGTGACCCGCAATCTGCTGGAGTGGACGGGCGATTCGGGCGCGTACCTGCGCAGCACCATGCGCGCCATGGTCCTCTTTGGGGTGCCGCCCGAGCGCTACTACCCCTACCGCGTCGCCGATTTCGAGAAGGAACCCCCGCCCTTCTGTTACGCCTTTGCCCAAAATTACAAGGCGATCAAATATTTCCGCCTCGACCCGCCCGGCTCCAAACCCGCCACGGTGATCAACCTGGTCAAACGCTACCTGATGGCCGGGCTGCCCAGCATGTTTGGCTTTTCGGTGTATACCTCGATCCCGGCGTCCGGGGATGGCAAGGGCGATATCCCCTTCCCGGTGGAGGGCGACAGCCTGGTGGGCGGTCATGCCGTGCTGACGGTCGGGTTTGACGACCAGCGCGTGATTGGCAAGGACAAAGGCGCGCTGCTCATCCGCAATTCGTGGGGCGAGGGCTGGGGCGAAAAAGGCTACGGCTGGCTGCCATATTCGTATTTCGAACAGGGGTTGGCCGTGGATGTGTGGTCGATGGTAGACGCGTCTTTTGTCTCCTCGAATATCTTCCAGTAAACGAGTGTGCCGATGAAAATTACCCAAGGCTACCAGACAGATTTTGTGAGGGAAAGGCGCGCCGCCGGCGAAAACCGGCCTGAGCCGGGTTTATCCATCGGCGAAGCCTACCCGCTGGCCCACAGCCTGGCAGCCGTGAGCATCCTGCCGCCGCGCAGCGCAATAGGGCATTCGGCCGGGGAGACCGGCACAGAGGCCGTGGCCGAAGTGACCCCGCCCAACCCCCAGGTGAGCGGAGTCACCCCCGAAGGCGGACCCACCCCGGTGAGCGAGACGCCCGTGACCGGGGAGACCGAGGCAGGCGCTGCCCCCGGCACTGACGCCGTACCCGCGGACACCGGCAGCCCGCAGCCAACCGGCCCCACCCCGGCGGCTGCCCCCACCCTGACCCTCGCGCCCGGGGCCACCCTCACCCGCGGCGACCGGCTGACGGCCACCATCACCTATACCCCACCGGCCGGGTCGACCCTGGCGGTCACCGGCTGGCGCTACACCGCCGGAAGCACCACCGTCACCCGCGCCGCCACCGACGCCAACTTCAACTCCTCCTGGGCAGGGACGATGGTGATCAGCGGGACGATCGATCTGGCTTACCGCATCGATCAGGGCGCCACCCAGGGCACGGAAACTCACCTGACCCAGGCGATCACGGTCAACGACCGCAGCGGCGCGCCCTGGGCGTCCAGCATCACCGAAAACGCAGAGGTATCCTACGGCGGCCAGCCCAGCCCGCCGCAGCGCTTCCCGCAGTTAGGGGTGCACGAAACAGCCGGCACCACCCTGCCCCAGGCCACTGCCCAGGCAGTCGCCGGCGGGCCCAACCAGGGCTACACCTTCGCCTCATCTCTGCAAGCCGGCAGCTACATCTCGCAGCCAAAAATCCACCCGGATTTGACCAACGCGCAGAGCGCCTTTCGCGTCTTCCACCAGCAGCCCGGGCTGTTATTCCTCGCGCCGGCCGCCGGGGGGGCGCGGGTGCGCATCACCCAACCCAACCTCACCTTCACCGGCACGCCAGGCACCGCCAATTTTGATGTACCTCAGTGGGAAACCTTTTATAAGGCCATCCACATGTTTATCATCGTATATACCCAGGGGCGCCATCATTACACCCTGGTCGACGCGGACTGGGCGCTGGACAGCAATGCCCGCGATTCCAATTTTTCGCTCACACCCGCCGGCGACGGCCACGTGCGCACCGCCCTGCATCTCAGCGCCACTGACGACCTGCCCGCCCCGACCATCACCAACCGGGGCTCCTACCAGATTTTTCTGCTGCTGGGCGGCGCGGCGATCCTCACCGGCACGCAGAGCCACGAGTACGTGCACGCCGTGCACAGCCACCGCGGCAACTACCATAAGATGATGCGCGCCCTGGATCCACAGCGCAAGGCGGAGAACCAACTCTACCCACCGGGCACAACGGAGAGCTACGCGGCGACGATCCAGACCTGGTGGAATGAGATCGCCAATGGCATGGCATCTCACAAACTGGTGGACGAGGCCCAATCGCGCACCCAGGAGCGCTTTGTCGACAGCGGCGCGGATATGGCCGGCGTCAACCAGGACCCGGCCAACAGCAACGCGCTGTTGGGCAACGTCTGGAATATCACCGGCGACGATCTGATGGGAAATTAACATGGCCAGTTCACCCATTTCCCCACGCCTGATCAAAGGCGGCCTGGTGATCATCGATCCCGATACCTCGGCGGTGCGGCGGATCATCATCCTGCAGTACAACCCGGAAAGCCTCAGCCGCTCGCTCTCACCCCAGACGGTGGGTGAAGGCTCGGCGGTGCGCTTTAAAGGCCCGCCGGTGGAAACCATCCAGGTGGAGGCGGAAGTCGACGCGGTCGACCGCCTGGAACAACCCGACAAATCCGGGGCGGTTAACCTGACCGTGCTGCCCATCCTCTCGGCGCTGGAGGAAATCCTCTACCCGCCCAGCAGCCAGCTGATCGACAACCAGCGTCTGGCCGAACGCGGCACGCTCAGCATCATCCCCATGCAATCCCCACTGGTGCTGTTTGTGTGGAGCAAAAATCGCATCATCCCGGTGCGGATGAATAGTTTGAGCGTGGTAGAAGAGGCTTTCGACAACCAGCTCAACCCCATCCGCGCCAAAATCCACCTGGAGATGCGCGTATTGAGCGTGAGCGACCTGGGTTTTGGGCACAAAGGCGGCACCCTCTACATGGTCTACCAGCAAAAGAAAGAAGAGCTGGCCCGCCAGTTGGAGAGCGGGAGTTTTAACCTGCTCGGAATCGGAGGAATCCCGTGAACGATCCCCTCGCAGCCCTGCTCAAGATGATCGGCGACACCAGCCTGTTCCCGGCCAACAGCCGCTACCACACAACTCCGCGCGCGCTGCTGGAGCTGGCCGACGGCGAGAAACTGCCCTACCTGCGGCGGCGCTTCCTGCCGCAGGCCAACCGCCTGCCTACCCTGCTGGAGCACGCGGTCAACCAGGGCGACCGCCTGGATAACCTGGCCGCGCAGTATCTGGGCGACCCCGAGCTGGCCTGGCGGCTGTGCGACGCCAACAATGTGCTCCATCCGCGCGAGGCCACCCAACAGCCCGGCGAGACTTTACGCATCAGCCTGGTGGACGGCAGCGAAGGGAGCCAGGATGCTTGACGGGATCAATCTGAGCCTGATGATCGGCCCGGCGGTGCCCATCCCGGTGAGCAAAGACGTCCTTGATGCCCTGGATCACCTGGAGGTGACCACCTCCGCCGGCCAGGCCAGCGGCTTCCAACTGGTCTTCAAAATAGACCGCAACTCACCCATCGCCGCCCTGTTCCTCCTGGCGGGCGGCGCGCCTATCCCGCTGGTGCGGGTGATCATCGCCGTGACGGTCAACGGCATCACCGAGGTGCTGATGGATGGCGTCATGACCCACCACCAGCTCAACCCGGGGGCCGGGGACGGCAAAGCCACCCTGACGATCAGCGGCGAAGATCTAAGCCGGGTGATGAATTTTATCGATTTTTCCGGGCTGCCCTACCCTGCCATGCCACCCGAACTGCGCGCACTGGCGATCATTGGTAAGTACGCCGTGTTCGGGATCATCCCGATGGTGATCCCGACGGTAATGATGGATTTTCCCAACCCACTGGAGCGCATCCCGCGCCACAGCGGCACCGATCTGGCCTATCTGCGCGACCTGGCCAACCAGGCCGGCTACGTCTTCTACGTGGAGCCGGGGCCGGTGGTGGGGGTCAGCCGGGCCTACTGGGGGCCAGACGTCAAGGTGGGCGTGCCTCAGGCGGCAATCAACATCAACGCCGGGGTGCAGACCAATGCCGAAGCGGTCAACTTCACCTTTGACGACAGCCAGGCCGAACTGCCCGTGGTCTACATCCAAAATTCGCTGACCAAGGTGCCCATCCCCATCCCCATCCCGGATGTCTCCCTGATCAACCCGCCCCTCGGGCTGGTGCCGCCCATCCCAAAACGTATCACCCCTATCAGCGGACTGGCCAAGGCCAACCCGGTGCAGGCCGTGCTGTTTGGTTTGGCGCAGCGCTCGCGCGCGTCCGAAGCTGTCACCGCCAGCGGCAGCCTGGACGTGGTGCGCTACGGGCACGTGCTCAAATCGCGCGGGCTGGTGGGGCTGCGCGGGGCGGGCACACTTTTCGACGGGCTGTATTATGTCAAAAGCGTGACCCACAGCATCGAGCGCGGTTCATACAAACAGCGCTTCACCCTGACCCGCAATGGTCTGGTTTCCACCGTAGCGAGCGTATAAGATGAGCGAATCGAGAAAATATTACGGCAAATTCCGCGGGAGCGTGGTCAACAACGTCGACCCGATGCGCATGGGGCGCGTGCAGGTCATCGTCCCAGACGTGAGCGGGGTGGCGATCTCCAGTTGGGCCATGCCCTGCGTGCCGGTGGCCGGACCCCAGATGGGTTTTTACACCGTTCCACCCATGGGCGCGGGGGTGTGGGTGGAGTTCGAGCAGGGCGACCCGGATTACCCCATCTGGACGGGGGGCTTCTGGGGCAGCGCCGCCGAGGTACCCGCCCTGGCCCAGACAATTCTGCCAGGGCTGTCGGGGTTTGTCCTGCAGACCACCGCCCAAAATGGGCTAATGATCAGCGACACTCCGGGGCCGGCGGGCGGGCTGATGATCCAACTGGCCACCGGCGCGTCGATCCTGGTCAACCAGACGGGCATCACCATCCAGAACGGCCAGGGCGCGATGATCACCATGAACGGGCCGGTGGTCAATATCAACACCGGCGCGCTGACGATCACCTGAAAGGAGGCAGCCGAGATGCCCGGAATGCTCTATCACGTCAATGCCACCGCCATCTGCCCGCACGCCGGCCAGGTGCAGGAGGTCCCAGCCAATACGCGCGTGCTGGTCAGCGGCCAGCCGGTGGTGACGGTGGCCGGCAGCCACCTGGTGGTGGGCTGCCCGGCAACCACGCCCGGCGGCACGCCCCAGCCCTGCCTGACGGTGCAGTGGCTCACCCCGGCCACACGCGTGCAGGTGATGGGCGCACCGGCGGTGCTCAACACCAGCGCCAGCCTGTGCGTGGGCAGCCCCGCGCCCGGCCCGGCCAGCGTGATCCTGACCCAGACCCGGGTGGTGGCAACCTGATGAACGCAGACTTCCCTTTGCACAGCAGCAGCCTGGGGCGCACGGCGGTGAGCGATGAGGAAAAGCACATCCGCGCGATGATCGAGCAGGTGTTGTTCACTTCGCCCGGCGAGCGGGTGATGCGCCCGACCTTTGGCTCGGGGCTGCTGCAGATGGCCTTTGCCCCCAACAGCCCAGAGCTGGCCGCGGCCACCCAGCTGCTGGTGCAGGGCGCGCTGCAGCAGTGGCTGGGCGACCGCATCGTGGTCGAGGGGGTCCAGGTGGACAGCGTGGACGCCAGCCTGCACGTCCTGGTGCAGTACGTCATCCGGCGCACCCAGCGGCGCCAGGTGGCAGAATTCAGCCGGGAGGTGTAGATGAGCGCCTACACCAGCTCTCACCAGGGCCGGCGCGCCCTGCTGCGCAACCGCATCCAGCAGGGCCTGCCCGTGCCGCCGGCCATCGACTTCCTGGAAGTCAGCGCCGACCAGCGCACCTTGCGGGTCACCTTCTTCGAGGATATTCCCGCCGACGGCAGTGGCAACCCGAGCGATTTTGGGCTGGGCAACCTGCAGATCGACGGCGGCGTGCGCGTGCAGGGCATCCGCGTCAGCCAGATTTCCGCCAGCGGCAGCGTGCTGAGCGTGACGGTCGACCAGCCCGGCGATTTTTCAAGATACACGCTGCGCATCGTTGCGGAAGCTGGGTCCGCCAGCCCGCCGGCGGGTTTCGACCCGCTGCTCTCGCAGGTAGATTTCTCCTTTAAGGTAGACTGCCCGGCCGGTTTCGACTGCGAAGAGGCCCCCGCGCCGCCCGATGCACCCCTCCCCTCGCCGCGCATCGACTACCTGGCCAAGGACTATGCCTCCTTCCGCCGGTTGATGCTGGACCGCCTGAGCGTGCTGGCCCCCGGCCAGGACGAGCGCAGTCCGGCCGACATGGGCAGCGCGCTGGTGGAACTGGTGGCGTATGCCGCCGACCAGCTCAGCTATTACCAGGATGCCGTGGCGACCGAAGCCTACCTGGGGACGGCTCGCCAGCGCACCTCGCTGCGCCGCCACGCCCGCCTGCTGGATTACAACCTGCACGACGGCTGCAACGCGCGCGCCTGGGTGATTTTTGAGGTAGAACCCGCCGCGGACGGGAAAATCCTGCCGGGCGCCGGCGAAGACCATCCCGGCACGCTGCTGCTGGCCGGGGCCAATGGCCCGGGCGGGATGCTCGCTGACATGCAGCTCGCTGCGGCCCTGGATGGCGGCGCCCAGCCCTTTGAAACCATGGCGGACGTGATGCTCTACAGCGCCCACAACCAACTGCACTTCTACACCTGGGGTGAAACCCTCGACTGCCTGCCGGCCGGCGCCACGCGCGCCTGGCTCAAAGACGATCCCCTCCAACGGCTGCTGCTGCGGGCGGGAGATGTGCTCATCCTGGAGGAGATCCTCGGCCCGGCCAGCGGCCAGGCGGCGGATGCCAGCAGCGAACATCGTCACGCGGTGCGCCTGACCCGCGTGGACCCCCAGGCGAGCCTGGATATCGGCGGGGATGGGCATCCGCTTCGCACGCCGGCCGCGCTGCGCAGTGATCCGCTCACCGG
Source organism: uncultured Chloroflexia bacterium (assembly GCA_963752685.1). Classification (GTDB taxonomy): domain Bacteria; phylum Chloroflexota; class Anaerolineae; order Anaerolineales; family Anaerolineaceae; genus Anaerolinea. Next base: position 930,696 of record CAVVZR010000006.1, read on the forward strand.
GCAGGCCCTGGTGGAAATTGAGTGGAGTGCAGCCGACGAACTGCCCTTTGAGCTGTGCCTGGCGGCCGAAATCGAGGGCCAACCGGTCGCCGATATGGCCCTGGCCCGCGGCAACGTGGCCCTGGCCGACCATGGACGCAGCATGCCGCTGGCCGTCCTGGGCGAAAGCGCCGAAATCCTGGTTACCCCGGCCTTTGGCGACCGCCTGCGTCCCACCCTGGCAGCAGGTCCCCTCACCCAGCAGGGGCGCATCCACGCCAGCGATGGGCAGATGGCGGCTTTCGACCCCGGCGCGGCGGCTTCGGCGGCCTTCATCTGGCAGCCCGGCGACGCCCTGCCGGCCATTTATCTGGAGGACAGCGACGCTCCCGGCGCGCACTGGCTGCCGCAGCGCGACCTGCTGGGCAGCGACCGCTTCGCGCGCGCCTTTGTGGTGGAGGTGGAAAGCAGCGGCGAAGCCCGGCTGCGCTTTGGCGACGGCATCTTCGGCCGCCAGCCCCCGGAATTCAGCCGCCTGGCGGCCACCTACCGGGTTGGCAGCGGCAGCGCGGGCAACGTGGGGCGCGAAACCATCCTGCACGCCTTTACCCCGCTGCCTGGTATCCTTGCGCTGCGCAACCCGCTCCCGGCGCAGGGCGGGCAAGACCCCGAAAGCATGCAGGCAGCCCGATTATACGCGCCGCAGGCCTTCCGTCGCCAGGAGCGAGCGGTGACCGCCGAGGATTATGCCGCCATCGCCGGGCGGCATGCCCAGGTGCAGCGCGCCCAGGCCAGCCTGCGCTGGACAGGCTCGTGGCACACCGTCTTCGTGACCATCGACCGCAGCGGCGGCCGCGCGGTGGACGCGGATTTCAAGCAGGAGATGCTGGATTTCCTCGAACCATTCCGCCTGGCCGGCCACGACCTGGAGGTCAACGGCCCAGAGTTCGTCGCCCTGGACCTGGCGCTCTCGGTGTGTGTCAAAGCAGGCTACTTCCAGGCCGACGTGCGTCGCGCGCTGCTGGAGCGCCTGGGCAGCCGGTCGCTGACGGGCGGCCAACGCGGCTTCTTCCATCCCGATAACTTCACCTTCGGCCAACCGGTTTACCTCAGCCAGGTGATCAGCGCCGCGCTGGGCGCGGCCGGGGTGGAAACCGCCGAACTGCTGCGCTTCCAGCGCTGGGGCAAAGCCGCCAACCAGGAACTGCAAAATGGGGTCATCAGTTTTGGCGCGCTGGAAATCGCCCGCCTGGACAACGACCCGAACTTCCCCGAAAACGGCCAGCTCAGCCTGACGCTGCAAGGAGGCTTATGAGCGACACTTGCTGCGAGGAAACCACCGCCTTGACCCCCGAAAATCACGCCAACCCGCCCGGGCAAAATGCGCTGGTCTACCGCATGGGCCGACACGCCAGCTTTAAGGCAGCGATGAAAGCCGCCCTGGCGCGCCAACCTGCCCTGCATGGCCTGACCACCCGCGAGGACGACGATTTCTCCATCGCCCTGCTGGACACAGCCGCCACGGTGATGGACGTGCTTACCTTTTACCAGGAGCGCATCGCCAACGAAGGATATTTGCGCACCGCCACCGAGCGGCTCTCACTGCTGGAGCTGGCCCACGCCATCGGCTACGAGCTGCGCCCGGGGGTGGCCGCCAGCACTTACCTCGCTTTTGAACTGGAAAGCGCGCCTACTTCCGCGATGCAGGTCAGCCTGGAAGCCGGCATCAGCGCGCAAAGTGTGCCCGCGCCAGGCCAACTGCCGCAAACCTTCGAAACCGTCGAGAAGATCGACGCACGGGTGGAGTGGAACCTGCTCCGGGCTCAAACCAGCCTGCCCTTCCGCCCCACGCGGCAGACGATGAGCGTGACCCTGCGGGGTACTGCCACCCAGCTTAAGCAGGGTGATTTCCTGCTGATCGTGGGCGACGAGCGGCTGCATAACCTGGACAGCGAACAGTGGGATGTGCGCCAGGTGGTCAGGCTGGATCTTGACCCGCGCAAACAGGTCACCCAGGTGACCTTTAACCAGCCGCTGGGCTGGGAGCTGCCCCCGTACACGGTCAACCCGGCCGCCCAGAACGTGCACGTCTATGCTTTCCGCTCACGCGCGGCCCTGTTTGGGCACAACGCCCCCGATTGGCGCCTGCTGCCGGATGATGTGCGGGGCCGCTTCGTATCGACACGCCGACCGCGCGGCAGGATCGTCACCGATACCGGCCAGTGGCCTGGCTTTGACCTGGACACCAGTCAAAATGTGCTCGAGCTGGACGCAGTCTACCCGGCGATTGTGCCGGGCAGTTGGGTGGTGCTTTCCAGCCCGGACTATCGCGAATTGGGGAAAGTCCTGAGCGCTGGCGAGAGCGCCGAGGCCAATTTCGGGCTGTCGAGCAAGGTCACCCGGCTGAGCCTGGAAATGGAGAACTTCGCCAACTTTTCGAGGGCGCGCCGTTCAGCGGTGCTGCTGGCGCAGAGCGAGGAGCTGCCGGTCGCCGAAAGCCCGCTGGTGGAGATCCCTGCCGGCGCCCCCAGCGCCAGGCTGGGATTGGAAGCCGGTGTGTTGGCTCCCCTGGAAGGCGGGGAGCTGCTGCTCGAAAAGGTGGTGATGGATTTTCCGCGCAACCGCGCACTGGCGGTCAGCGGGCAGCGTATGCGGGTGCGCGTACGCGCCAGCAGCATCAACCTGTCGGCGGCCAACGGGGTGAGCAAAACCATCCCCTACCTGGAGAGCCTGGTGATGCTGCAGTCGCCGGTGCAGCTTTCCGGCGGGCGGACCCGCCTGACGCTGATGGATAAGGCCGGCTTCCGGGGCAGTGCAGATGTGACCCCCGACCAGGTCATCCTGGCGGCGGCCGCGGCGGACGACCCACTGGTCAGCGAGGTGGTGGAGGTGGAACGCAGCCTCCTGGCGGCGGACGAGGCCCATACCCGCGTCGAGCTGCAGCGCGCGCTGACCAACAGTTTCGACCGCGCCACGGTGAGCATCCAGGGCAACCTGGCTTTCGCCACCCAGGGCGAAACCCGCCGCGAGATCCTGGGGAGCGCCAACGCCGGCCGGCCCTGGCAGCGCTTCACCCTCAAACAATCCCCGCTGACTTACGTATCCGCGGATACGCCTTCCGGGGCGGCCAGCACGCTGCAGTTGCGGGTCAACGACCTGCTGTGGCAGCCGGCGGGGTCGCTGTATGGGCAGGAGGCGGCTGCCCAGGTGTATACCGCCCGCCAGGACGACGACGGCAAGACCAGCGTCCAGTTCGGGGATGGCGGCAGCGGGGCCCGGCCGCCCAGTGGCAGCGAGAACATCGTCGCCGTGTACCGCATCGGCAGCGGCCAGGTGGGCAACGTGGCCGCCGGGGCAATCAGCATGCTGCAAAGCCGCCCGCTGGGGCTGAAAGCCGTCACCAACCCGCTGCCGGCCGCCGGCGGAGACGATCCCGAGCCGCGCGACCAGGCGCGGCGCAATGCCCCCATGACCACCCTGACCCTCGACCGGCTGGTCTCGCTGCAAGATTATGAAGATTTCAGCCGCGCTTTCGCCGGGATCGCCAAAGCGCAGGCCGCCTGGCTGTGGGATGGGGCCCAGCGCAGCGTGGTGATCACCGTCGCCGGGCCGAATGGTTTGGCAGTGCGGCCCGGCGAGCGCACCTACGACAGCCTGGCACAGGCCATCCGGCGCTACGGGCTGCCCTACCAGCCTTTCCTGCTGCTAAGCTTCAGCCCGCTGACCTTTGCCCTGCAGGCGCGTGTGGATCTGGACCCACGGCGCACCCCTGAAACCGTGCTGGCAGGCGTGCGCAGCGCACTGCACGCTGCGTTTTGCTTCGAAGCGCGCGACCTGTCCCACGGTGTGGCCGCCAGCCAGGTGCTGGCGGTGATCCAGGCCGCACCGGGGGTGGTAATGGCCGACCTGAATACCCTGCATCTCAGCGGGGCCGCGGCCGGCACGGTCTTGCCCTTGCCCCCGCTGCGCGCTAACCCGGCGCGGCGCGATGCGGCCGGGTTGATCCAGGCCGCCGAACTGCTCAGCCTGGACGATAACCAGGTGGAATTGATCCAGGTGCTGTAGATGATCAAAACAACGCAAGCGCCAATAAGTTCGATGAACCCCGCAACCACCCAACGGAGGCCGCATGGCCGATGAGACCCTGGTAAACCGCCTGTATGAACTGCTCCCGGCCGTCTACCGGCTGCGCGACGACGCCACCGGCGGTCAGCTGCGCGCGCTGCTGGATGTGATCGCCGGGCAGCTCGACCTGGTTGAGGAAGATATCAACCAGTTGTATAAAGACTGGTTTATCGAGACCGCGGCCGAATGGGTGGTGCCCTACATCGGCGATCTGCTGGGGGTCAAGCCGCTGCATGCCGTGGGCGGCGACGCCGGGTTTAGCCTGCGCGCCTATGTTGCCAACACCCTGGCCTACCGGCGGCACAAGGGCACCGCCTACGTGCTCGAAGACCTTGCCCGCGCGGTCAGCGGCTGGCCGGCGCGCTCGGTGGAATTTTTCCAGCGGGTGCAGACCAGCCAGAACCTCAACCACCCCTCCGCCCGGCGCACCAGCGTCGACCTGCGGGACGCCGATCTGCTCGACCGGCTGAACGGTCCATTCGATGGGCTGGCGCACAGCCTGGATGTGCGCCCCACGGCTCAGCAAACCGGCTGGCATGCCATCCGCCACCTTGGCCTGTTCGCCTGGCGGCTCAAAGCTTACCCGCTGTCTGGGGTTTCCGCTCGGCAAAGCACAACCCACCCCTTTGGCTACCATTTCAACCCACTGGGAGCGCCTGCGCCGCTCTTCAACCAGCCGCAGCCCGACAGCGACCTGGCCCACCTGGCAGAAGAAATCCACGTGCCAGGGCCGCTGCGCCGGCTGGCGGTGGCCCTCGACCTGGCGCGTTACCGCCAGGAGCAGGCTGCCCAGGCCGCCAACCTGCGCCCGGAGAATAGCCTGTATTATGGGCCGGACCGCAGCCTGCAGGTGACGGTGGACGGCGCGGCTTTAGCCCCGCTGGACTTGATCGCCTGGGACCTCAGCCGCTGGGATCGCCCGCCGGCCGGGGTGAGCGGGCTGTTTTCAGGCGACCTATCGGCCTTCCCCGCGCTGGGGGCCACTCCGCAGGTGGATGTGCGCCTGGGCGTGCGGGGCCCGTTTACCCTCGACCTGGCAGGGCCGCCCGCAGACCTGGAAGCCTGCCGGGCCGCGTTGGAGAGCGCACTGCGCGCGGCCGGCAGCGAAAGTGTCTTTTCCCGTTCGACGGTGCTGATCGACGGCGCCCGCCTGGTAATCCTGCCAGGGCAGATGGGGGCGGAGGTGCAGTTTGCTGCCAGCCCTGGCGACGCGGCGACCGTGACGGCCCTCAAGCTGGACGGTGGGTCGACCGCCGCCATGCGCGGCGCACTTTCCGCGGACCTGCACTGGCTGCCTGGACCGGTGGATGCCAACCCGCGGTTTACGGCTCAGATCGGCGCGGCTGGACCGCACCTGGTGACGATGATCAGCCGGCCTGGCAGCCCAGCCGAGGCGCGCAGCCTGCTGGAGGACGCCCTGCACCTGGCTGGCGGCGAGGCCGAATTTAGCGGCGCGCGTGTGCTGCTGCTGCAGGAACGCCTCCTGGTTCTGCCGGGGGTAGACGGCGCCCGGGTGCAGTTCCGCGCGGCGGATGCCGACCGCGCCAGCGTGGAGTATTTTGGCCTGGCCGATAAGGTGGGGCTGGACGTTGGCCTGGGGCGGTTGGCTTTCCCTTTGGATGGCGAACCGGCCGGCGAGCACGCCGTGCGGGTCAATTACAGCTGCGGCTTCAGCGGCGACCTGGGCGGCGGCTCATATGTGCGCCAGCCCAACCCGGGCAGCGAGCGCAGCGACGCGGAACACATCCCGGTGAAGCAGGGCACCGCTACCGCCAGCCTGGCCGCGGCCCTGCAGGCCTGGATCGACGGCGGCAAAAAAGCCACGGTAATCGAAATCCTCGACCCCGGACCCTACGAAGAGGCGCTGAGCATTGACCTGCCGGCTTCAGCCTGGCTGCGCATTCAGGCCGGGAGCGGGGTCTTCCCCCACCTGCGCCTGAGCGGCAGCGGGCAGATCCAGGCCGCCGAAGAGGGCGCCGCCCTGGTTCTGGAAGGGCTGCTGGTGGAAGGCGGGCTGGAATTGAGCGGCGGGCTGCGCCTGGAAGCGCGCCACACCACCCTGGTGCCCGGCCAGGCGCTCGACGAGCAGGGAAATGCGGTGTTCCCCGACCGGCCCAGCCTGAGCGCAACCGGCACGCAGCTGGCGCGGATGCGGGTGACCCTCGACCACTGCATCAGTGGGCCGCTGATCCTGCCGGCGGGCATCGAGCAGGTGGAGCTGCTGGACAGCATCCTGCACGCGCCGCAATCCGCGCTGGGGGCTGCCCAGGCGGCCCTGGCCGGCAGCCTGGATGGCGCGCAGCCGGGGCCACCCGCCTCGCTGCAGCGGGTGACCGTCTTTGGCCTGGTGCACGCCCGCCAGATCGACCTGGCTTCCGAGGTGATATTCAATGACACGGTCAAGGCTGAACGGCGGCAGGTGGGCTGCGTGCGGTTTAGTTACCTGCCCGAACCAGACAGCCAGGTGCCCGCGCCTTACCGCTGCCAGCCCGCGCTGGCCCTGGAACAGCGCGCCACCGAATTGAAGCTAAGCGCACCCTCCGCGCTGCCGCCATTGGAGCGCGCGCGCATCCTGGCGCGGGTGAAACCCGAATTCAGCGCCGAAAGCTACCCTCACCCGGCCTACGCCCAACTTTCGCTGAGCTGCCCGTCTGAAATCCGCGCGGGCGGAGAGCAGGGCGGCGAGATGGGGGCTTTCAACCACCTGCAGCAGCCGATGCGCGCCGCCAATCTCAGCCAGGCGCTGCCTGATTACCTGCCTTTTGGCATGGATCTCGGTTTTATTTTCGTCACCTAAGCGGAGCAAGAATAAGATGGATCGAAACAGCCGGCTACCACACAACCAGCGAAGACCTGCCCCCGCACCGGCGGGAGCCGACGTTCTCGCCGGCCTGCAAGGGAGGCAAAGGGAATGAAAGGCGATTTCACCCGCTTCACGTTCAATAAAGATAAACACTTCACCCGCGTGCTGAAACAACAAGGCCGGGTGGATCTGGACGCGGATTGGAACGAGCAATCGGCCATCGAGGCCTACCAGCGAGCCGCGTACGCCCGCGATGAGATCGGCGCCAGCGGTGCGCCCCGCGATCCCTTCCCCGGCTCTCCCGGCGCACGCGGCAGCTTTGCTGTTTACTTTGAAAGCAGCCAGCTGCGCATCGCGCCCGGCCACTTTTACGTGGATGGGCTGTTATGTGAGCTGGCCAACGCGGTGGGCTTTAGCAGCCAGCCCTACAGCCAACCGCCCGCGCCCGTTCCGGGTAACACCGAGCGCGATTTCATCTACCTGGACGCGTGGGAGCGCCACATCACCGCGGTGGAAGACCCGGGCATCCGCGAGGTGGCGTTAGGCGGACCCGACACCGCCACCCGCGTGCAGACCGTCTGGCAGGCGCGCGCCCGGCGATTGACCTCTGGCCAGGCCTTCGACTGTAAGACCGGCTGGCAGGCGCTGGTGCCTCCGGCTGCCAGCGGGCGTCTTTCGGCCTGGGTGGACCCCGACCCCCAACCCGGGGCGGACTGCGAGATTGCCCCCGGCGGCGGCTACCGCGGGCTGGAAAACCGCCTTTACCGCGTGGAGATCCACAAATCGGGCAATTCGGCCACCGCCAGCTTCAAATGGTCGCGGGATAACGGGGCCGTGCTCTACCCGGCCGCCACAGTGAGCGAATCGGGCGGCGGGGCGGCTCCGCGGCGGGTGCGCCTGCTGCAAAGCGGGCGCGACGCGCTGCTCTCGATCCGGCGCGGAGACTGGGTGGAAGTGACCAGCGATACGCGCGACCTGGCCCTGCAATCCGGCACACTGACCCAGGTGGACGACCTCGACCAGGCCGGCAGCGTGCTGGTGCTGGCGGACGATGTTTCCACCCATTTTGGCGAGCAAAACCTCAAGGTGCGCCGTTGGGACCAACCCGGCCCGGCCCTGGCGCTTTCTCCCGGGCCGATCCTGCTGGAGGAGGGCATCCATCTTTCCTTTACCGCGGGCAGCTATACCAGCGGGGATTACTGGACGTTCGCGGCGCGCGCGGCGGTGCGCGACAACAGCACCGGCGAAATTGAAGCCTTGAGCAGCGCCCTGCCACACGGCATCCAGCACCACTATGCACCCCTGGGGCTGGTCACCTGGCAGCTGCTGGGCGGCGGGGGCTTCGGCGCAGCCATCGACGACTGCCGGCCGGTCTTCCCGCCGCTCAACGATCTGCGCGCGGCGGATATCAGCTTCGACAACAGCGCCTGCCAGATCCCCGGCGCAGATACCGTCCAGGAGGCCCTCGACCAGTTGTGCCAGCAGCGCGAAGGCGCCTGCACCTTTGTGGTCAAGGCCGGGCAAAACCTGCAGGCCGTTTTCGATCTGATCCCAGCCGGTGGGGATGCCTCAATTTGCTTCCAGGCGGGCAGTTTCTCGCTGGATCACAGTGTGACCGTAAAAAATAAGGGCCGGCTCAAACTGAGCGGCGCGGGCACCGGCACGCACCTGATCGCCAATAAAGTCGAGGCGGCCCTGGTGTTCGAGAGCTGCGAAAGCGTGCTGATCCGCGATTTGAGTGCGGAAAGCCGCGCCCAGGGGGCCATCGAGCCGCATCTCAACGGGGTGCTGACCTTCTTGAGCTGCGACGAGGTGCACGTCGAGGCGGTGGAGTTATCTTGCTCGCACGCCACCGATACCATGGCGGCCTGCCTGGCGGTGCGCCCGGCCGGCAAGAGCAGCCTGGGCAGCCGTTCGGCGCGGGTGATCCACAACCATATGCATGTCGGCAACGACCAGGCCGGCATCTTGCTGGTCAACGTCGACCGCGCCCAGGTGGAGGACAACCTGCTGGAGGTGATCGAGTTCAGCGGACAGGTCAAACTCAGCGACCTGGTCAGCGGGCGGCGCTCGCGCGCCAAACTCTCGCGCATTCTTTTCTCCAATGCGCAGGCCAGCGCACCCACCCCGGCCGGTGGAGCGGCCGGCCCCGGGGCAGTCAACAACGCCACGATCAAGCTGGGCGATTTGACGGTCAACTTCTTGACCAATTCTGCCCTGCGCAAGGCCTGGCAGCCGCTCTTCAACCTCTTCCCGGCCCAGCAGGTTACCGATGCGGCCGGCCTGCAGCGCTACGTCAATAAACTGGCCGACAAGGTGCTGGTGGACGACAAGATCCGCACCGCCGTGCCAACCATCCGCGATTTTATCAATGGGCTGCTGGCGTCGGCCGCCGCGGCCGGGCAGCAGGGCATCGTGGTGGCCGGGTCCACCGCTGCGGAAATACGCGTGCTCAACAATACCATCCTGGGGCTGCGCCAGGGGGTGCACGTAGGCCTCAGCCACCGCGAAGGCGCGCCGGGTGCGCCGGACGCGGCCGCCTCGGTGACGGTGGCCAACAACCAGATCACCTGCCGCCTGACCTTCGACAGCCTGGCCGAGGCGCGCCACGGCATCTTTGTGGGCAACTGCGCCAGCCTGCTGCTGGAGAATAACCGCATCCGCCTCGACCGGCGCAAAGGAGCCGAACGCTACGAGATGCAGGGCATCGAGCTGCACGGTTTCTTCGGGCCGCGCCTGCTGGTCAAGGCCAACCATTTGAGCAATTTCAGGGTGGGCATCCAGATCGTGCCGCTCGGCCGGCCATTGACGCCCATCCCCCCCACCCGCCTGTGGATCGCCAGTGAAAACCTGGCCGAAAAAGCCTCCACCGTGGTGCAGGCGCCCGCGACGGTGATTCAAACCAATAACAGCGCGTAGAAAGAACGCGCGGTAATCTGGCAGTACCTGCCAGGAGGGGTTCGGCCCGGTCAAGGACACCCCACCCCAGGCCCCTCCCCGCCGGTGAGTTCCTCAGCCCGTTGAAAACCATGCGGCGGGGAGGGGAATATTTTTGAAGGGATGTGCAGCCCCACGGCTAGCCGTGGGGCTGCACATCCCTTCACCCTGTGGGGTGAGCATGCCTGTCATTTGGCGAAATGATGACTTGACAGATCGATCTTGTCGCCTATATAATAAATATGCACGGCCACTCTGTTGGTACAGGCGATGTAGGCTACCGGATAGCGTACGAGCACTTTCAGTGGACACCACTGTTCTGGTTCTTCAGTTTGCTGTAACGGAGTCTTTTTAGCAGGGTTCGAATCCCGGTCGTGCAAAAGCGAGGTGACAACCTCGCTCTCTTTTTTAAAAACAATCGCCGGGCTCACCCATTGGAGATGAGCCCGGCGACATTTTTCGGGTTGTTTATGCGCTGACGCGCGCCTTCATCCACTCATTGCTGTTGAAGAAATCCGATACCGCGTTGCCGGGGTGTACCAGGGCATCGAACAATGGCCGGTCGGCATCGGCCAGGTTCATCCCCAGCACGGGGATAAATTCTTCCAACTGCTGGAGGGTGCGCGGGCCGATGATCGGCGCGGTGATGCCGGGCTGGTCCTTGCACCAGATGATCGCCAGCTGGGCAGCGGTCACCCCCCGTTCGGCGGCCATCTCCACCACGCGGGCGCCCACCTGCAGGCCGCCTTGCGACACCCGCTCGCGGGCGGCGGCCCAGGTAGAGCGGCCGGCGCGCGAATCGGCCGGCAGGCTGCCATCCAGGGGATAGCGCCCGGCCAGGATGCCCATCGCCAGCGGCGACCAGGGAATGATCGCCATGCCGTATTTCTGGGCCAGCGGGACGAGCTCATTTTCAATGCGCCGGTCGAGCAGGTTGTAGGGCGGCTGCTCGCTGATGTAGCGCGCCAATCCGAAACGCTCGCTGGTGGCCAGCGCCTCCATCACCATCCAGGCCGGGTGGGTGGAGCAGCCGATATAGCGCACCTTGCCAGAACGCACCAGGTCGTCGAAGGCACGCAAGGTTTCATCCACGGGGATATGTGGGTTGGGGCGGTGAAGCTGGTAGAGATCGATGGCATCAGTTTGCAGGCGGCGCAGCGAATCCTCGCAGGCTTTGATGATGTGGAAGCGCGAGGCGCCCCCGTCGTTGGGCCCCTGGCCGGTGCGGCCGTGCACCTTGGTAGCCAGCACGATCTCGCCGCGCCTGCCATTTTCCTTGAGCGCCTTGCCCACAATGCGTTCACTTTCGCCGTCGTTATATACATTGGCAGTATCGATGAAATTGAAACCGGCGTCCAGCGCGCGGTTGATCATCGTGATCGATTCGGGTTCGGGGGTTGGCCCGCCAAAATTCATCGCTCCCAGGCAAAGCGGGGAGACCATCACGCCGGTACGGCCAAGAGGTCGGTAGTCCATGAATTCCTCCTAATCAAGCTTGAACAACATCGGGTAACAGTGAGAGGCGCGTTTCCGCCTGGCGGCGGACATGCCTGCGCCGGGTAATCTGGATGGCGCGGCGGTAATCGGCGGCGGCCAGATCGGAACGGCCAATATGCTCGTAAGCGCGCCCGCGGTAATAGCGAACGTCCTGAAAAGCCGGCTGCTCGGCCAGGACGCGGCTGAAATCGTCGATGGCCCGCTGCCATTGGCCGGCGCGCAGGGCCATTTCGCCGCGCATCAGCGGGATGAGATGGGTGGTACCAAATTTTGTTTCGAGGAATTTGAAATAATCCAGCACCCAGGCCCAATCTTTGATAAAAATATGCTGGCGGTCCGCCGGGAAGATCTGCGCATCTCGCGGGGATGCCTGGATGGCCAGTTCCCATTCGGCGCGCGCAGCCGGCTGCAGTCCCTGGCAGTAGAGGATCGAGCTCTTCACCAGGTGGAGCAGCACCAGGCTGGAAGGTTGCCCGGCGTCGTCCAGCTCGAATGCGCGCTGGATATCCATGGCGGCCTGATCCAGCTGCCCGCCATCTCGGTGCAGGATGGCGCGGTTCAAACTGTTGATCGACCAGGCCGGTTGGATTTGTTCGGCGTGTTCCACACAGGCCCAGGCCGCGGCCGGGGTATCCAAGGCATAGCTGACCGCACCTTTGAGCAGAATGGCGGGCAGGTAGTCGGGAGCCAGCGCCAGGGCGCGGTCGGCACTGGCCGTAGCGCGCAGCAAGTCGTCCAGGGTGTAGTCGATGTGGCCATGCTGCACATAGAGCGCCGGGTTGCGTGGATCGGCTTCGATCTGGCGCTCGATCAGTTCCAGGGCGGGATCAAAATCCGCCAGGCGCAGGAAGGCTTCTGGCCGGCGAAATAGGCGGGCGTACCAGCGCAGCACCGTCATCAAAAGCGGCTGGTTGAGGGTGGCCACCCCGGCCAGGAGCAGCAGCGCGGTGAAAGCCAGCAGCAGGCTCTGCATGGCCAGCGCGGCGATCAGCAGCGCAGACCCCAACACCAGGCTGAGCCAGAAGGTAGCCTGGTTGGAGTGCAGCGGGCCAAAAACCATGGTAACCAGCGCGCGAAAGATGCGTCCCCCGTCGAGGGGATATATGGGGATCAGGTTGGTGATGGCCAGGATGATGTTGGTGGTCGCCAGAAAAATCAGCGACCGGCGCGCGAGCTCGTCCAGGATCACCACCGGCAGCCCCAACCTGGCAACCAGCGCAGCGAAGAACAGCAGGGCAAACAGAAACGCGGCGACAATGAAGTTGACCAGCGGCCCGGCGGCGGCAATCAGCAGGTCCGGAAGGGGCCGGTCAGCTTCGCGCTCGGCCATGGCGGCTCCGCCCAACGGCCAGAGCACCACGCTGGGCACGCGAATGCCAAACCCGCGGGCGACAGCCGTGTGGCCCAGCTCGTGAAGGAGCACGAACAAAAATACCAGCCCTACCAGCAGGAATGCGCGCGCTGCTCCGGCGACGGATCCAGGCCGAAAGGTGATCAAAACATAGGGAATGATCAGGATCATCGACCAGTGCAAACGAATTTCAGTGCCACTGATCCTGATAACCAATAATGAGCCGGTGAGCATATAATGATTGTAGCAGGGCCAACCCTCAAAATCAAATGCGGCAAATCCCATATTTTTATCGAGCCGCAAGCCCATCAACCCTGGCCGGGGGAAGAATTAGCGTTGGCGCGACCCCGGATCGATAACCTGGACAAACTTTATACGCCGCGCGGGTGGATGGTAAAGGTGATCCGCGGAATAGGGTTAAGAATTAACCCGGCGAAAGTAAACCGTGAAACGCGGTGAGTCAGCAGGGGCCGCGGATTCACCCTACCAGTGCCGTTAACTCATTTTTGCCCCCCATCTATGGGGGTAAATTTGATAAAATACAGAAACTATTTTCGATAATCTGGTAATAAAATAGATATATTGTGCTATACTGATACTATGCAACCGGAGCGCAAGTTTTGGCCGGAGTGGGCTCGAATTCTTGCACCTATGGGGTTTGGATAATGTTGCAGCCGTCTTGCTCGACACTGCCGGCCCGTTAACCATTATCCTGGCGCAATTGGTTTATTTCAGCCAGCCTTTCATCGGGCAAGGACAGGCCTTGGGGAGGCTGCAAGCCCTGGCCGGGATGTTTGAGGACCAGGAAGAAAGCCGGTCTTTTGCCACTTACCTTAGGGAGGAAAAACCCGCGTGATCTGGCTTAAATCCTTCATCGGTCTGGTACTGGTTATTCTCTCAGCAGGTCTGATGTTCGTCTTTTCGCTGCCGCGCCTGTGGAAAACGCGCCGGGTCTTGCGTTCGATTCCCGCGTTCAACCGCCTTAAGCGCGCCATCGGGCTGGCGGTAGAAGACGGCACGCGCCTGCATGTATCCATTGGCAAATCCAGCATTTTCAGCGCCACCAACGCCTCCGCGCTGGTGGGCCTGAGCACCCTGGAGCGCGTGGCCCAACTGAGCCTGGTCAGCGACCGCCCGCCGGTGGCCACCAGCGGAGACGGCACGCTCTCTATTCTCAGCCAGGATACCCTGCGGGCGGCTTACCGCATCGCCAATGTCCCCGAACAATACGATCCTGACCGCGGCCGGCTGGCCGGCGCCACACCCATGGCCTACATCGCCGGAACCCTGCCGGTGATCCGCGACGAACGCGTTTCCACCAATATCCTGGTGGGCAACTTCGGCCCGGAGATCGGGCTGATTGCGGATGCCTCGGACCGTCAGAATGCATTCACCCTGGCCACTTCGGATGCCCTGACCGCTCAAGCGGTCTTCTATGTCACCGCCGAAGAAACCCTGATCGGTGAAGAACTCTTCGCCCTGCCGGCTTATATCCAGGCGGGAACCATTTATCAGGCCAGTCTCAACCTGCAGGACGTGCTGCGTTGGGTGGTGATCGGCCTGATCCTCCTCACCGCCATCCTCTCCCTCGCTGGGTTCCACATCTTATGAGAGCACCCGTCTGGACTGCCATCGCCATTTCGATCGGTTTGATCGTCCTGCTGGGGTATTTTATCCCGGCTGAAATGACTCAATTTGCCTTCGTGCTGACCTTGCGCTCGATCCTGGTGGGTTGGGCGGTCATCCTGGCCGCCGCGGCTGCCCTGGTGGGGGTGCTCAACCTCTTCCTGGTGCACCTCGGGCGCATGCGGGCCAGCCGCAATCCCGACCGTTACAGTATCCTGTTGGTGGTCTCCTTCCTGCTGACCCTGGGCTTCGGGCTCTATCTGACCCCGGCAGATACCACCTTCCAGCAGGTGGTAAACGCCATCCAGGTGCCGGTGGAGGCCAGCCTGATGGCGATGTTGGCCATCACCCTCACCTTTGCCAGCTTCCGCCTGTTCCAGCGGCGCAAAGGCCCCATGGCGATCGTCTTCGCCATCAGCGCCTTGTTCTTCCTGCTGATGGGCAGCGGGCTGCTCGCATCGCTGCAAAATATCCCCGCGATTGGGGATGTATTGAGCTTTTTCCAGCGCCTCCCGGTTTCCGGCGGGCGTGGCATCCTGCTTGGGATTGCCCTGGGCAGCCTGACCGCCGGGTTACGCGTCTTACTGGGCGCCGACCGGCCGTATAGTGGGTAGGCCTATGTCAGACGTGCGCTGTCCGAATTGTGGCAAGTTGAACCCCGAAGAAGCTGAAAAGTGCCAGTTCTGCGGAGAGTCGTTGAGCGGCGGGGATGTGTTCAACCCGCAAGGAGAGCCGGGCGGCGACAGCGCCGATTGGCTTTCCGGGCTGCGCTCCGGCGACTGGCAGGCCGACAGCACCCCCAGTGAAGACATTCCCGAACCCCCGGCGGAGGGCGATAGCGAAATCCCCGATTGGCTCTCCAGGGTGCGCGCGCACAGCCAGGAGACCGCGCCGGACGAGCCGTCCGGCTCCACGGGCGATGAGCCGGACTGGCTGAAGAGCCTGGCGGCTGACAGCGGGCAGACCCAGGGCAGCGCGGATGATTGGCTGGCCGGGCTGGGAGCCATACCTGAAGATAACCCGAACGAGAGCAATCTGCCCTTAGGCGTTGCCGGCGAGGAGTGGCTGGACAACCTGCGCGGTACCGACCAGACTGCCGGCGAGAGCGAAACACAACCTTCTGCGAACCAGGATGCCGGCCCCGGCGAAGAATGGATGGCGGACCTGGCCGGGTGGAACGCCCCTGCCGGGGATGAAACCCCATCCACCCCGCCCGCAGAGATCCCGGATTTTTCCGCGTCGTTTCCATCCAATGAACTGCCCCAGGCAGAAAGCCAGGGAGAACAGCCGGATTGGTTCGCCCAGTTGGGCGGCAGCGAGCCGGAAGCGGCTCCTGAGCCGGCGGAAACCGGCGAACCGGATTGGATGCCCAAAACCGAAGACCAGCCCCATGCGGCCGGCGAGCCCGCCGAAAATGAAGACGGGCTGCCCGCCTGGTTGAGCGGGGTCACCGCCGGCGCTGCCGCGGCGGCGGAAGAGAGCGCGGAACCGGCCGATTTACCCGATTGGCTCAGCCAGGCAAAACCGGCGGCCGATCAGGAAGAAACCCCCGCTGCGGCGGACGACATGCCGGACTGGTTGAAAAATACCAACCTGCCCAAAGATGAACCCGCGCAGCCGCCCTCGACCGAGAGCGAGACACCCGATTGGTTCAGCCAGCTCACCACCGGCGCAAGCGACGCGGATGAAGGCTTCCAATTCGACCCGCAAAGCATCCCTACCCCACCCGGCGAAGAGTCCGAACCATTGAACCCCGTCGCCGGGTTGGATGCGGGCGGCCTGCAATTTAGCGATGAACCGGCCGGGGAACCGGCCGGCGAAAGCCAGGAACCACAGCCGGCGGACGAAATGCCGGACTTCTCGGCGTTGATGGCCGGCGCGGCACTGGATGCGGATACCTCCGGCGAGGTTGAGGAAAGCCAGCCGGCCGGCATGCCGGCAGATCAGGCCGCCGACGACCTGCCGGATTGGCTGGGGAAAGCGGAAGAAAGCTCCGCCCCGGCTGAGGTCAGCCAGCCAGCCGGCGAGCTGCCCACCTGGATGAAAGATTTCGACCAGGCCGCCGATGCGCCGCCCCCGCTTGACCCCAACGAGCTCTCCACGCCCTTCGTGGAAGAAAACCTGCCCGCCTGGCTGGACGGGATGAAGAATGCCCCCGGCGCCGACAGCGATGAGAGCGGGGTTTCCGCGCTGATCGAGCCGGCCGAACAGGAATTGACCCCCGAGTTGAACGCCCCCTTCCAGGTGGAACTTCCGGAATGGCTGGGCGAAGGTCAGCCGGTCGAAAGCGGCGAGAGCGCCGAAAGCGCCGCCCAACCGGCTAACGCCGAGTTGAACGAATCACTGGCCAAGGCCGAACTGCCCAGTTGGGTGGAGGACCTGCGCCCGCTCGAATCGGTCATCCCCGGCGATGTGCGCAGCGACACGGGCGAAACCCTGGTGGAGAAAGCCGGGCCGCTGGCTGGGATGCGCGGCGTGCTGCAAGGCGAGGATTTGAGCTCGCATTACCGCAAACCTCCCGTGTACTCGGCCCGGCTGCGGGTGTCCGACCGCCAGCGCTCGCAGGCGGCCATCCTCGAGAACCTGCTCGGGATCGAAACCGCCTCCAAAGATGTGCCGGCGGAACCTTCCCGCGCACCCCAGTTCATCCTGCGCATCGTCATCGCTCTGGTGATGATCCTGTCCCTTTTGACCATGCTGCTGCCTGATTTCAGCCTGGTGGATGTATCCGCAGCCGTGCCTGCCGGTTTGACCGGCATCTACGACCGGGTGGAAAACCTGCCCGCAGACGCCGCCGTGCTGCTGGCAGTAGATTATGAGCCCGGTCTTTCCGGCGAGATGCGCTACGCCTCCAATTCGGTTATCGAACACCTGATGGTGAAAGACGCACGCCTGGCGATTGTCTCTACCGTGCCCACCGGGCCGGTGCTGGCCGACGGGCTGCTGGCCGAGGTGCGCAACCGCCGGCCGGAATATATCCTGGCCGACCGCACGGTCAACCTGGGCTACCTGCCTGGCGGTACCACTTCACTGCTCGAATTTGCCCAGGACCCAAAACGAGCTACCCCCTATGCCAGTGACACACCGCTATCCGGGATGCCGGCCTGGGATCATGCCGCCGTTCAAGGGGTGAACAGCCTGCAGGACTTTGCCCTGGTGATCGTGCTGACCGACAGCCCCGAAACCGGGCGCGCCTGGATCGAACAGGTGCTGCCGGTGCTGGGCAGCGTTCCGCTGACCATGGTCACCAGCGCCCAGGCGGGCCCTATGCTCCAACCGTATTTTGACTCAGCCCAAATCCAGGGGATGGTGGTCGGGCTGCAAGGCGGCGCGATGTACGAGCAAAAATCGGGGCGGGTAAGCCTGGCCAACCGTTTCTGGGGATCATATCAAACCGGGATCCTGGCAGGGGTACTGCTGCTGATTCTGGGTGGGATCATTTCGGGGGTACTGGGGATGTCAAACCGCAAACCAGCCAAGAAAGGCAAGGCATAATCCTATGCAAGACCTGATCTGGACTCTGGCCGGTTTGATCCTGACCCTGCTGGTGTTCTCCTACCTGTTTGGCGATAATTTCCTCTTCCGCGTGGCAACCTACATCTTTGTGGGTGTATCCGCCGGGTATGTGGCGGTGATCGTGATGTACCAGGTGCTCTGGCCAAGGCTGATCCTGCCGCTGATCCAGGGCTCGCTGATTGAAAAGCTGTTCGTGGTGATCCCGCTGTTTATGACTGCCCTGCTGCTCACCAAAATATCGCCGCAGTTCGCCCCCCTGGGCAAACTGCCCATGGCCTACCTGGTGGGCGTAGGCGCGGCCGTAGCCATTGGCGGGGCGGTCTTCGGCACCCTTTTAGGCCAAATCGGCGGCGCCGCCCGGCCGTTTGATCTCGGTGCGGCTACCACCGGCGCTCCCGGCCCGGCTGAAGGCCTGTTGATGTTGATCGGCACGGCCGGCACCCTGGCGTATTTCCAATTTACTGTATCTGCGCGCGCACTGCAGCCGGCGCGCCGCTCACCCATCGTCGAAGGGCTGTCACTGGTGGGGCAGGTATTCATCGGCATCACGCTGGGAGCAATCTTCGCCGGCGTATATGCCGCGTCGCTGACGGCCCTGATGGACCGCCTTCAATTCGTACTCACTGTTATCGCGCAGTTCATTTCTGGATAAACCGCTATCATGACATCGGTTGTAGACGCTGAATCCCTGCTCGCGATCGACATTGGCTCGGTTAACACCCGCGCCCTGCTATTTGACGCTGTCGATGGACAATATCACTTCCTGGCAGCCGGGATGGCTCCCAGCACCTGGACGGCGCCATTTTTTGACATCGGCGAAGGGGTGCACAATGCCATCGCGCGGCTGCAGGAAATTACCTCGCGCCCGCTGCTGGGCAGCGAAAACCGCCTGCAAATTCCCACCCAGCCGGACGGTACTGGCGTTGACCGCCTGGCGGTGACCATCTCGGCCGGGCGCAGCGTGCAGACCCTGCTGATGGGGCTGCTGACCGACGTTTCGATGGAGAGCGCCGACCGGTTAGCGGCCACCACCTACACCCAGATCTGCGAGACGGTCAGTCTGAACGACACCCGCCGCCAGGATAACCAGCTCGACGCGGTGCTGCTGTCTGGCGCGGAGCTGGTCATTTTGGCCGGCGGCACCGAACGCGGCGCAACGCGCTCGGTTTCCAAGCTGGTGGAACTGCTGCTGCTGGGTCTGCGAACCCTGCCAGTTGAAAAGCGCCCGCGGGTGATTTACTGCGGCAACCAGATGCTCGCCAAACGCATCCAGGAAGTGCTGGGCAAATACACCGAAGTGCAGGTGGCCCCCAACATCCGCCCGGGCATCGATGTCGAAGACCTGGACTCCGCCACTCACCTGTTAACTCGCCTGGTGACCAGCCTGCGCAGCCAGCAAATGAGCGGGTTAGAACCCTTGGGCCATTTGAGCGCCGCCCCGGTGACGCTCAGCGCCTTCGCCATGGGCCGCTTGATCCGCTTCCTCAGCCAACTGTATGACCCCAACAAGGGCGTGCTGGGGGTCGATCTGGGCGGCAGCGCCACGACCCTGGCGGCCGGGGTAAATGGCAAACTGCAGCTGAATGTCTCTCATCCCATGGGGCTGGGCAGCGGCCTGGAAAGCATGTTGAAGACCGTGCCTCCCGCCCAGCTGCTGCGCTGGATCCCCGCGGATGTCACCGCCGATGAAGTGATGGATTATCTCTGGCAAAAAACGCTCTACCCGGCCTCTCTGCCGATGACCACCACCACCCAGGCAATTGAACTGGCGGCTGCCCGCGAAATATTGCGCCTGTCGACCCACCAATTGACCGAGCGCTACCCCAACCTGAGCATGAGCTTCGAGCCGATCTTTGTCACCGGGGCAGTTTTTGCCCAGGCCTCATCGCCGGCCCAGGCCTTGATCACCCTGCTGGACGGACTGCAGCCTACCGGGATCACCACCGTCTTTGTGGATCCCTACGGCCTGATGGCCGCCCTGGGCGCGATCTCCCCGGCGAACTCACTGCTGCCGGTGCACATCCTCGAGTTGGGCGCCTTCCAGAACCTGGGAGCGGTGATCTGCCCGATCAGCAACGCCCGCCAGGGCAGCACGATCATGCGCGCGCGGCTGGTGTTTGACGACGGCAACGAGACCCGCCTGGAGATTAAGCAGGGCACGCTGGTGCCGCTGCCCCTCCGCCATGGGCAATCGGCGCGCATTTACCTCGAATCGCTGCGCGGCACGATAATTGATCCGCGGCGCAAGACATCCGGCGGGTTCAAGATCACCGGTGGAGTTTGCGGAGCCTTGATTGACGCGCGCGGGCGTCCGTTGAATTTACCCGACGACCCCGGCAAGCGCCGCGAAACCCTGCTGCGCTGGAGCCAGGCAGTCGAATCACGGCGGGCGGCATGAGCATGGCGATGGAGATGAGCCTATGTTAGCCAATGTAGTTCACGTGCTGGGTCTGACCAACATACGCCGCACGCGGGTGCTGCCGGTGAGCGGGCGCGTGCTGGTTTCGCCCGGGCAGCGCGTGCATGCCTCCGATGTGCTGGCCGAGGCCGACAACCCCACCCGCCACCTGCTGCTGGATGTGCGCCGCTGGTTAGGCTATACGCGCATCGATGAAGCCCAACGCACCATTATTCGCCAGGAAGGCGACAAGGTGCAAAAAGGGGACATCATCGCCGAGACCGGCGGCCTGTTCTCAAAGATCGTACGCGCACCCGCCGACGGGCAGGTGGTGACTATCTCAGCCGGGCGTGTGCTGCTCCAGGTAGAAAACCAACCCCTGCAGCTCCTGGCAGGCATCCCCGGCGTGGTGACCGATTTGATCCCCGAACACGGGGCCACCATCGAAAGCAACGGCGCGCTGATCCAGGGCGTGTGGGGCAACGGCCCCTACGTGGGCGAGGGCCTGATGGTGATCCAGCTCAACAGCCCCGACGACGAGCTGCTGCGCACCAACCTGGAAGTGAGCCTGCGCGGGGCGATCCTGGTGGCAGGACACTGCCAGGATCCCGAAGCCTTGCGCATCGCCGCCAGCCTGCCGCTGCGCGGCCTGGTGCTCTCCAGCATGCCCTCGGAATTGATTTCGCTGGCCAAAGGGCTGGAAATTCCGATCATGCTGCTGGAGGGGTTTGGGCGCAGCCCGATGAACCAGGCGGCCTTCCAGCTGCTGACCACCAGCGACAAGCGGGATGTGGCCATCCATACTACCTTTGACCCGCAAATGGGCGACCGGCCGGAATTATTCATCCCGCTGCCTTCGATTGGACCGACCCCGCCCGAAACGACCTATTTCAGCCCGGACCAGACGGTTCGTATTCAAGGCGATCCCTATCGCGGGCAAATTGGCACAATCGTTCAGGTCCACCCAGGCCTGACCGTGTTACCGAATGGTGTGCGTGCACCGGCCGCGGATGTACGTCTCGAACAGGATACCCAGGTCATTATCCCGCTGGCAAACCTGGAAGTGATTGAATAGACCCAACCTACGCTGAGGAGAAGGACACATGGCTTACAATAATGACAATGACCTCGAGGAATTGGATTTTGGTGAAACCCCGCAGCCAAACGAACCGCCCGAGGATCCAAAACCGAACAATCGCAATTTCTTGATTGCGTTGGGTATCCTGGGGGGGATATTCGTAATTATTGCTGCCGCTTTAGTAATCGTGGTGCTTTTTGTATTGCCCGGCCGCAACGCCGCGCGCAACCAGCTCACCACGGCTCAGTTGGCCGCCAACACCGCCACGGCTCAGTTTGCCACCGACGAGGCGATGAAGGCGATTATCCAGCAAACCCCGTCCGCGACGCCCGAACCGTCCAACACCGCGGTACTGCCCACCGCCACCAACACCCTGGTGGTCGCCCCGATTTCGACCTCCACGCCCACCTCCACCTCGGTGGCCGATGCTCAAAAGGCGACCCTCTCGGCCCAGCAAACCCAATTGGCATCCGGCAAATTCACCTCCACAGTCATCGCCACCTCCACCGCCCTGCCCAACACCGGCTTCGCGGATGAGGTCGGGCTGCCGGGTCTTTTGGGGCTGGCCATCGGTCTCATCCTGATCATCTTCCTGGCCCGCCGCCTGCGCTCTAACCCGGCGTAAGCCAGATCATATGTAACAATCAATTACCCCCGATGCATCGGGGGTAATTGTATTTTCACCCCTCAGCCACAATCGGCAAATACAAGAATAATTTATTAGGGCAGTGCGGGCGATAAATATCGCCGGCACTGCCCTAAACTTCACAAAGAAATATCGCTGGCTTTGTAATTAAATTCTATTTCAAGTAATCGAGGCGGCTACCTGCTCGCCAAAGCCCAGCAGTTCGCGGACCATTTCGGGGGTGCGGCCTTCGGCATACACGCGCAGCACGGGCTCGGTGCCAGACGGGCGAATCAGCAGCCAGGAATCATCGGCCATGATGTACTTGACCCCATCCACGCTGGCGATCTCGGCCACGCTCTCGCCGCCGATGCCTGAAGGCGGCTGGTTGACCAGGCGCTCAGTCATGGCGCTCTTCGACACGGGGCGCTTCAGGCGCAGATCGGTGCGCTCGTAAAAGGCTGGGCCTACTTCGGCGAGAAGCTGGTTCACCAGCTCACGCAGGCCCACCCCGTAAGCGGCCACCATCTCCACCACCAGCAAACCCATCAGGATCCCGTCACCTTCGGGGATATGACCTTTAAAAGAAATCCCGCCCGATTCCTCGCCGCCGATCAGAACGTCTTCTTTGAGCATGTAATCGGCGATGTGGTTGAAACCCACCGGGGTTTCGCGCAGGGTGAGGCCATATTTTTTGGCCAGGCGGTCGATCATGCGCGTGGTGGACACGGTGCGCACCACCGATCCGCTCCAACCTCGTTTTTCCACCAGGTAGCGCAGGGCCAGCGCCATGATCTTGTGCGGGTCGACAAAATCACCGCGCTTCATCCATCGCCCCAATGCGGTCGGCGTCGCCATCCGTCGCCAGGCCAAAGCCGCCCATCCCGCTGCCAATCGCCCCGGTCAGCGCGCCCAGGTAGCGGGTGATCGGCTCGGGATGGACGCCGCCAAACCCGGGGTTCATCTCGCCGCGGATCTCGTGGACTTCACAGCCGGTGCCCTGCAGAATGCCGCGAATGACCCCGCGGCCTGAGCCGTACATCGAATCGACCACCATGCGCGGCGGGTTGTTCGGCGATGATGTCAAAATCGATCAGTTTGCGCAGGTGCTCGTAGTAGGCCGGGATGGGATTGAAACGCAGGATGCGCTTTTCTTCCATGGCGTGCTCGTAATCCATCAGGTTAGGGCCGCGCGCCTGGGATTCGTTATCATTCAGGTAGACTTCCACCTGGCGGCACTGCTCGGGCAGGGCGGAACCGCCGTAAGCCGATTTCAGTTTGACCCCATTGTAGCGCGGGGCGTTGTGCGAGGCGGTGATCATCAGTCCGCCGATAGCTTCCTGTTTATAGCACCGCATACGAAATTGCCGGGGTGGGAGCATCCGCCGAGGCCAGGGAGACGATGAAACCGTTGGCCGCCAATACGCGCGCGGCTTCCGGCCGCGAAACGGTCGGATAGAAAGCGCGTGTCAAAACCCACCACCATCTTGTGCGGATCGCAGCCCTCGTCTGCCGGGCCGCAGTTCATCCATGCTCCGCTGGCAACGGCATCCGCGATGGCCTGGGTAACCATACGCAAGTTGTGGAAGGTGAAATGTATCTGAGATGACGGCTCTCCACCCGTCAGTGCCAAAATGGATCGGCATGCTATCTGTCTCCTGGAAAAATTTAGATTAGCTCAAAGGTCGTGTAAAGCCGGCAGGGATTACCAGCCGGGCGCAGGGGTCGCGGTAGCTAATAGGGCCCGCACAATCCAGCCTTCTTTGCCATCGGGTGTGCGCACCTTCACCCAGGTAGCCCCATCGTTCGCCTGGACCTCATCCAGCACCTCGACAATATTGCCGTTGAGCAGGCTGACCACGATCAGGGCGTCGTACTGCGGGTCGGTGCGGATATAAGCGCCGTTGCTGCCCTTGGCATTGATCCGCGCCCAAACCGGGGTAGCCACCGGGGTGACGGTGATCGTCGGGGTGCGGGTGGGCACCAGGGTGTGGGTGGGGGTGGGTGATCCGCTGGGCAGCGGCGAGAGAACTCGGCGAGGGTTGGAGCGTGGCGGCTGCCTGGGCATCCCCGGCGACCGGCAGGGTGGCCGGCAGAGCCGCGGACGGAGTGTCGGCCGGCGGCGATGTGACCTGCGCCAAAGCCGGGATGGTGGCCTGAGGCGGCGGCGGGGCCTGGACAGCCGAATCGCCGGTCAGGAAATACAGCAGCGCGGCGGTGATACAGGCCAGCGCGTAGGCGCCGATCAGCACGTAGCTGAGCAGGCGCAGCGGGCGCAAACCGAGCAGCGCCAGGGTGATCGTGCCGGCCATCGCCATCCAGATCAGGCTGCCAAGAAAACCCAGCAGACCGCCCTCCCACACCAGCGGCGCGCCGGATGTCAGGCAAAAACCCGCGGCAGAAAGCGGCAGAAAGACGCCATAGGCCACGGCCACGCTGCTGACCTGGGGGCGCTGGTTGGGGCTGCGCGCCATAAGCATGACCGTCACCACCGTACCCACGGTGAGCAGGATCAGGTTAGTCCAGCTAAAAGCCAGGAAATAGTTAGCCTGAATGAAAGAATGCGGGGGAAAAATACGCGCGGCCCAGCCGGCCAATGAGCCGGTGAGCAGGAAGATGATCCCGGCGATGACCAGGCTGCCCAGCGAGCGCACAAAATAGCTGGCCGAGCCGGCCACCGTGGCCAGGGCTACGCCCACGGCCGGTCCCATAAAGGGCGCCAGTAAAACCGCGAGCACCACCAGCGCAGGAGAATCGAAGACAAAACCCAGCCCGGCTACCGTGCCGGCCAGCAGAGACGAGACGTAAAACTCGGCCCCTGGCGTCGCCCGTTTGCCGATATCATCCAGCACATCCGCCTGGTCGTCATGGCCTTCGGGGATGACCAGGCGGCGCATGCGCCGCCGGCGGGCAGGGGAGAGCTCCTCTTCGGGCATGGGGATAGGTTCACTGGTGGGCAGGTTCATTTTGGTAAAGTCGCGACCAATCTCAGGCAAAACTCACACAAAATCAAGCAGTCCAGGCGCAAGAAACGCATCGCCCCCCGGCCTGGAACCAAGCATGCAATCATCTGGTTATTATAATACACTCCAAAAATTCGACTCGCCCCCGCAGCACCTTACAAAGCTGCAGACTGAGGATATGCATCCGGCAGAATACATGTATAATCCCACAAAATTCAACCCAATTCGTATTCCAAAGGATACGTGTATGAAATCCCGATTTTTATACCTCGCGGCGGGGCTGCTGCTGGCGCTGGGCATCCTGGCGGGTTGTGCCCTGCCGCAGGCAGTAGCCGAGCCTTCCCCCACGCCCGCGCCCACGGATAACTCACCGTTCGGGGAGAGCGCCAACAACCCCGGCTTTTGCCCGGCAAACCTGGCAACCCCGGTGCAGTCCAGCATGATCCGCAGCGTGACCATGGCCAAAAAGATCAGTGAGGATAACAGCCCGGTGGACCCAACCAACGAGTTTGGCGCCACCGACATGCTGCACGCGGTGGTGGCGATCGATAATGCCCCGGCGGGCACGCGCTTTAAGGCGGTGTGGGTTGTGGTGGATATCGGCGACCCATCGACCTGCAACACAAAAATCGCCGAGTATGAAATTACCACCGAGGGCACACGCAACATAGATTTCAATGTCAGCCCGGAACCCAGCTGGCCGGCCGGCAAATACAAAGTCGAATTTTATATCAACGGCGCGCTGGACCGCGAAGAAAGCTATACCATCCAATAGGTTTCCGGCTCACTGAAATGAGTCCTGGCAGGTTTTCGGCCTGCCAGGCCCGCTTTTATCGATTAGAATATTTCATCCCCATGAAACGAACCATCCTGCCCATCCTCGTCCTCATCGTGCTTCTGCTGGCGGCCTGCAATACCCCGCCAATCTCCGCGACTCCCACCGAGACGCCCACACCGGCGGTGAGCCCCACCCCGGCGCCGTCGGACACACCTACGCCGCCGCCCGGACGGGCGATCCTGTTGAGCGCCGGGAGCGCAAACGCGGATGTGCTGACCCAGGCCGAGGCGCTGCTCGGCGAGCAGGCCGCCCAGGCAGGCCTCAGCAGCGAAACCCGCGAGAGCTTGCAGCCGGCCGACCTGCAGCCCGAGGTGAAACTGGTGGTGGCGTTGGCCCCGCCCGCCAACCTGTCGGAACTGATCGCCGCCGCGCCGCAAACCCAGTTCATCGTGATCAGCGCCGCGCCGCTGGATGCCGGCGATAACCTGACGGTGATCCGCCTGCAGGCCGAGCAGCAGGCTTTTGTGGCCGGGTTGGTGACCACCCTGATTTCGGATGACTGGCGCGCGGCGGGGATGATCCCCGCGGACGCGCCGGCTTTGCAAAACGCGTTTGTCAACGGCGGAGCCTATTTCTGCGGCACCTGCTCGCCGGGCTGGCCGCTGGGGGTCACCTTCCCGCTGGTGAACGGCGCGGCTGCGCCGGGGGACGGCGCCGCCTGGGCTGCCAGCGCGGTGGATTTCTTTGACAACGGTAAAGTTGAGTCGTTTTATTTGTCGGCTGCGGCCACCCGGCCGGAAGTGATCAGCTACCTGGCGGGGAGAAGTCAGTTTGAGACCGCGGTAAAAATCGTGGGCGAACTGCCTCCCCCGGATGAACTGCGCGGGCAGTGGGCCGCGACGGTGGATCTGAACCCGCTCGAAGCCCTGGCCCAGGCACTGCCTACCGCCCTGCAGGGGAAAGGCTCAGGCAGCCTGCTGGTGCCGGTGAGCCTGAGCCACGTCAACCCCGATATCCTCAGCCCCGGGCGGCTGGATCTGGTCAGTACCATCCTGGACGAGCTCGCGAAGGGGATTATCTCGCCGATGACGGTGCCCCCCGAGTAAGCCGGTTCCCCGGTAACCTAAAACAGATATCTGAGAGATTCCCTGGCTAGTTGGAGCCGTCAAATTCAACGGTGGTCGCCTGGCCAGGCGCATTGATCCCCTCGCGCCGCAAGACCTTGATTACGGTCAGCGCGAGGATTTTGATATCCAACCACAGCGACCAGTGATCAACGTACCAGACGTCCAGGCTGAATTTTTCCTGCCAGTTGAGCGCATTGCGCCCATTGATCTGCGCCCAGCCGGTGATCCCCGGCAGCACGGCGTGGCGGCGCATTTGCTGCGGCGAATAGAGCGGCAGGTATTTGATCAGCAGCGGGCGCGGACCCACCAGGCTCATCTCGCCGCGCAGCACGCAGTACAGCTCGGGGAGTTCGTCCAGACTGGAGGCGCGCAGAAAGCGGCCAATGGGGGTGATGCGCTCGGCGTCCGGCAAGAGGCGGCCATCCGGGTCGCGCAGATCGCGCATGGTGGCGAATTTGTACAGGGTAAAAATCTTGCCCAAATAGCCCGGCCGCGCCTGGCGAAAGAGCACCGGCCTGCCCTGCAAAGCCCACACCAAAATCCCCAGCACCAGCAGGAGCGGGGATATCAAAATGCCGGCAGTCATCGCGATGACCAGGTCAAAAATCCGTTTAGCCAACGGGAGCGGTTTCGGGGAGAGGACGGCAGTCATCGGTTGCTGGCAGCCGGGTCAGGCCTGGGCATTTTTGGGGGGACGCCCGGCGGCAGGCTTGTGCTGGCGCTTGGCCTGGTACATACGGTCATCCGCCAGGCGCTGCACATCGATCAGCTTTGCCCCGCGCCTGGCGGTAGCCAGCCCGAGAGAAATCGCCAGGCGCGGCCCCTGGTAGAAGCTGTTGTTGAGCTCGATAAGACGCTGGATGCGCTCGAGCGCGCTGGTCCCGGAGGCCTCGTCGGTTTCAGCCAGGATAATGGCAAATTCATCCCCGCCGATGCGTGAGACCACATCCTCGCTGCGGAAGCTGGCCTTGAGCACCTCGGCGGCGCGGCGCAGCAGTTCGTCGCCGGCGGCATGCCCGAAGGAGTCGTTGGCGTCTTTCAACCCATCCAGATCCGCGATCAGGATGCTGACCGGATAACGGCGGCCGTTTTCCAGTCGGTCGCGCTCTTCTTCAAAATACGCGCGGTTGAACAACCCGGTAAGCACGTCATGCGTGCCCAGGTAGGTGAGGTAGCGTTCGGCCTTCTTGCGCGCGGTAATATCCGAGATGGACACCAGCACCCGTTCGAGGGTTTGCTCGAACCCCGGCAGGACGGCCCAATGGAGATTGATGTCGATGGGCGCGCCGTTGAGTGAATAATTCACCCCCTCGCGCTCGTAGGAAAGCCGGCCCTCCCACATATCGATCAATTCTTCCTCAAAGTGCACACCCATTTCATCGCGAAATATTTTGTCAAGGTTGGCGAGTAATTCAACCTGGCTGCCGGCCGCGAACAGGCGCAAGGTGGCGCGGTTGACGGTAAGCACCTGGATGCGCGCCATACAATCGCGGATCGTCTGGGGATGATCTTGCAGGTATGCGCGCAGATCCTCGACGCCCTGAGCGCGCAGATCGTCGAGGTAGCGCTTCACCTGGCTGTAATCTTCTTCCCAAAGCGAAATCGGAGCAAACTCAAACAACTCGCGGTAATAATCCGCGGAGACCGGGGTTACCTGGGCGGGAGGTTGAACTTCCAACGATTGGCTTTCTGATTCGGATCGGTCCATGGGGTGCCTTTCATCTCTCGCCGGCCAGCCCGGCCAACATTGCCGCTCAGGCCAGAGGACGGGGCGAGGTTCTTATATTATAATAACGAACAGGCTCAGCCGAGGAGGCGGATTGCTCAATATCACCGTTACATACTGCGCGGTTTGACATTATACCGAGCGCGCCACCAGTTTGGTGGTTGAACTTCTCAAGCGATACGAACACGAAATCGAAACGATCACCCTGATGCCGTCGGATGGAGGGCGGTTCGAGATCGTGGTAAACGGCCAAACATTGTATTCCAAGCTCCAGACCGGAAGGCACGCCAAACCAGGCGAGGTGACCGTGCTGCTGGAACGATATCTTCAGAAAGGCTCAGTATGACAAAAAAGGGGCGAGTTTTTTCGGGCGCGCGACCAACCGGCCGGCAGCACCTGGGCAATTATCTCGGCGCGATTAAAAACTACGTGGCGCTGCAGAGCGAGTACGATTGTATTTATTGTGTGGTGGACTTGCACGCGCTGACCACCATGGAAACCACCCGCGATTTAAAAAACAACACCTATGAGATGGCCCTGGATTGGCTGGCAGCGGGGATCGACCCCAAAGAGAGCATCTTGTTTGTGCAATCGCATGTCCCCGAGGTGACCGAGCTGTACACCATCCTCTCGATGGTCTCGCCGCTGGGCAAGCTGACCGATCTGCCCACTTTCAAAGACAAGGTGCGCGATCAGCCGCACAACGTCAACCTGGGCCTGGTAGGTTACCCGGTGCTGATGACGGCCGATATCGTTCTGTATAAGGCCGATCTGGTGCCGGTGGGCATCGACCAGCAGCCGCATATCGAATTTGCCCGCGAAACGGTGCGCTCCTTCAACTACCGCTACTCGACCAACGTGCTGATCGAACCCAAAATGAAGGTCACCGAGGTGCCCAAAGTGCTGGGCACGGACGGGCAGCAGAAGATGGGCAAAAGCCTCAACAATCACATCGAGCTGGCGCTTACCCCGGAAGAAACTCAGAAAGTGGTGATGACCATGGTCACCGATCCGGCGCGCGTGCGGCGCACCGACCCCGGCAACCCGGACGTGTGCAATGTTTTCACCATGCACAAGGTATTTTCCGATGCCCAGGAAGTGGCGATGGTCAACACCGAATGCCGCATTGCCGGCATTGGCTGTGTGGACTGCAAGAAGCTGCTGGCCAAAAATATGAACGCCCACCTGGCGCCCATGCGCGAACGCCGCGCCGAGCTGGCCCAGCGCCCAGATGAAACCTGGGACGTGCTGAAGGATGGCGCCGGGCGCGCGCGCGTGATCGCCCAGCAGACCATGAGCGAAGTCCGCGAGGCCATCGGCCTGCCCTAGACCCTCCAAGGAGCACTGCAATGAGCTTTACTGCATCCGAAAACCGCTACGACGCCATGCGTTACAACCGCTGCGGACGGTCGGGGCTCAAGCTGCCGGCCATCTCGCTGGGGCTGTGGCATAATTTTGGCGGGGTGAACTCGCTCGAAAATGGCCGCGCCATGGTGCGCCGGGCGTTTGACCTGGGCATCACCCATTTTGACCTGGCCAACAATTACGGCCCACCGCCCGGTTCGGCTGAAACCACCTTCGGCCAGATCCTGGCCAAGGATATGGCCCCTTACCGCGACGAGATGATCATCTCGAGCAAAGCCGGTTACGATATGTGGCCGGGACCTTACGGCGAGTGGGGCTCGCGCAAATACCTGATTGCCAGCCTGGACCAGAGCCTCAAGCGCATGGGGCTGAACTACGTGGATATTTTCTACTCCCACCGCCCCGACCCCGACACCCCGCTGGAAGAGACCATGGGCGCGCTTGACCAGATCGTGCGCAGCGGGCGGGCATTATACGTGGGCATTTCCAATTATCCCGCCGACATGACCCGCCAGGCGGCGCAGATCCTGCGCGCCTTGGGCACCCCCTGCCTGATCCACCAGCCCTACTACAATATGTTTGGCCGCTGGATCGAGGACGGGCTGACCCAGGTGCTGGACGAAGAAGGCATCGGCTGCATCGCCTTCTCCCCCCTGGCGCAGGGCCTGCTGACCAACCGCTACCTGACCGGCATTCCCGCCGATTCGCGGGCGGTGGCGGATGGACGCTTCCTCAACCCGGATGCCATAACCGAAGATAAACTGGCTAAAGTGCGCCTGCTGGACCAGATCGCCCAGGCGCGCGGGCAGACGATGGCGCAGCTGGCCCTGGCCTGGGTGCTGCGCCTGCCCCAGATGACCTCGGCCTTGATCGGGGCCAGCAAGGTCAGCCAGATCGAAGACGCGGCGGCCAGCATCGACCACCTGGACTTCAGCCCGGAAGAGAGTCGGAAAATCGCCGAAATCCTGGCGGTTTGAACGCAAATGAAGCGAAAAAAAGAGCGGATCCGCTAAATGGATCCGCTCTTTTTTTATCCTTTCTACCCTGCCCACAAACGACGGGCAAATACTGTGGCCTGACTCACCAATGCAGATAGGGCGCCTGAGCGGCCAGAAGATCATCCGCCAGGGCCGCGGCCGTATCGGGAGTTTGCACCGCGCCATCCAGGATCAGCGCCTGGATGAATTTATCCCGGCTGCATTCCAGGGCGGCCTCCACCACCGTCTCTACCCATTGGAAGCGGGTGGCCAGCGTGCCGGCCAGCGCTGCCGAAAGAGGCGGCACGTTGACCGCGTGCAGCCCGCGGGTATCGCTCACCGCGGGAGCTTCCACCACCGCGTCCATTGGCAGGTTGGGCACCTGGCCTTTGTTGGGCAGGTTGGCCGAATAGAGGTTGGGGGTGTTGGAGCGGATGGATTGGATCATCTCGATCACCTGCTCGTGCTCCCCGCCCGAACGGGCGAAGTAATCGGCGGCCAGGGGTTTGGGGCCGGCCGCATCCGCCTGCATCTGGGCATAGATCTCGTCTCCGTGGGCGATGGTGCCCTCGAAGGAGTATTCGTCCACCCCCAGGGTCTTGCCATAATATTGGCCTTCGCGGAAGAACTGCGGGAAAAATTCACACACGTGGCGGTCGAGCGGCGCAGGGAAAGCCCCAAACCACTCCAAACACTGCCAGCTAAAGGGATATTTCAACGAGGATTCAAACGGGCTGCCGTTGTGCGGCATGGGCTCACCGGCTTTGTGGGCGGCCTGCGCCTCGGCCATCCTGGCCAGCACCTCCGCCGCAATTTTGTGCAGGCGCGGCATGCCGTCCTCTTCGCCTATGCGCAGCTCGGTGAACCAGGTCATGTGGTTGATCCCCACCGCATTATAAGAAAGCGAGGAGAGCGGCTCATTGAGCAGTTTAGACAGCCAGCGGGCGGTGTCGATGGTGCCGTGACACAAACCGGTCATCTTCGCCCCGGTGGCCTTGGCCACCCCGCGGCACACCGCCGACATGGGGTTGGCGTAGTTGAAAAAGAGCGCGTCGGGCGCCAGGGCGATCACATCCCGGGCAATGTCCACCATATCGGGGATCATGCGCAGCGCGCGCGAGGTGCCTCCCGGCCCAACCGTATCGCCCACCGGCATATAGATGCCGTATTTGCGCGGGACGAAGACGTCCTGCTCCCAGGCCCGCCGCCCACCGACGCCGATGGTGGTGATGACCACCGTGGCGCCCGGCAGCACATTGCGCCGGTCCAGGTCGGCTTTGAGCGCGATCGGGGCGCCGCGCATGGCGATCATCTTGCGCGCCAGGTTGTGGGAGGCCTCCAGGGCGGTAGGATCGATATCCACCAAAGACAGGTCGCACTGCATGCCGGTGTTGATCAGGTCGCTGACCAGCCCGCGCAAAAACATGGCGCTGCCCGCGCCGATTAACACAATATGCTCTCTCATGGAATTCTCCATCTTTCAGAATGGGACGTGCTCATAATCCGCCATGGCCCGGCCGATGGCGGTAAAGGTCTTCTCGAAATCCTCCAGGGGAAATTCCTCGGTGCAGCCAATCACCAGCCGGCCGCCCGGCGCGCCTTTCTGCAGCAGCTCGCGCATATAGGCGTAGATCGTTTCCTCCGGTTCGAGGAACATGGCCCCGGGGAAATTGACCCACACCACTTTCTCCGGCCAGGCGGCTTTGGCATCTTCCACGCTCAGGTCGCCGCCCGGGGGCGGGGTGAAGGCTTCGATCACCGGCAGGGCGGTGCGCGCCAGGCTGGCAGCCAGGGGTTTGTTGGAGCCGTCGTAATGAGCGATGGGGAATTTGCCCGCGGCGCGCAGCACCGGCAGCACCCGCGCATATACCGGGGCAAGATAGCGCTCGAACAGGCGCGGCGAGACGATCGAACCGGTGACATTATCGCCAAACCAGATCACCTCGGCCGGGCTCTCAGCGGCCAGTTGGATCTGGCGGTCGTAGTGCTGGTTCAAAGCGTCCAACAGGGATTCAAATTTCTGGGTATGGTGATAAATTCCTTCGGCCAGGCCCTCCACCCCGGTCCAGGCCACCATCAGGGTCATCAACGGGATGGGCATCACCTCACCAATCACAATGCCGCCGTCCCCCATCTCCCGGTCGGCATCCAGCCAGGGCTGATAGTCGGGCTCAAAGCTGGTGTGGCGCAGGAAAAATTCGGCCGGAGCGTAGTCTTCTTCGCAGGTGATGAAATACTTGCGGATCCAACGGCTGCCGTAGTTGCTCTCGATGATCGATTCTTCGGTCAGCACGCCCAGCGGGGTTTCGATGCGCGTGTGGAAATGAGGCACACCAGCGATCACCTCGCAGACTTCGTCCACGTTGACCTCGCTGTGCACTTCACGGAAGATGCGCCTGGCGCCCATCAGACCCAAACCCCTGGCATGCAGCCGCTGGCCGGCCTCGGTCTGCGGCAGCAGCCAGGCGTAGATGTTCCAGGGGATGCGGTCCGCGGAACCACCCCGCAGGACCGTCATTAACCGTTGGCGTAAATTCAAAGCAACCTCGATCGCCGGCTATTTAAAACCGGTCAGGGCAATCCCGCGCACAATCCAGCGCTGGAAGAAGAAATAGATGACCACGATAGGCAGGATAACCATCACCGAGGCGGCCATGGTGAGGTCGAACCGCGCGCCGTGCTGCGAGTTATACCAGGTGAGCATGATCGGCAGGGTGCGGCGTTCGGTGGTGGTAATCACGATCAGCGGCCAGAGGTAATCGTTCCAGGTGCCCATGAATTGGAAGATACCCAGGGTGGCCAGGGCTGCGCCCATTTGCGGCAGGATGACCCGGGCATAGATGCCAAATTCACTCGCGCCGTCGATGCGCGCCGCGTCGATCAACTCGGAGGGGATGCTTTCAATGAACTGGCGCATCAGGAAGATGCCAAAAGCGCTGGTAGCTCCCGGGACGATTAATCCAAGGAGCGAATTGGTGATCCCCAGCTTCACCAGCACCAGGTAGAGTGGGATCATCACCACCTGGAAGGGGATCATCATGGTCGCCAGGATGAGGGTGAACCATAGGTTCTTGCCAAAGAAAGTGTACTTGGCAAAGACAAAGCCGGCCAGCGAGCTGGTGAAAAGCACCATCAAGACAATGCTGAAGGTGACCACCACGCTGTTGATGTAGAAGCGCGCCAGGGGCACGCGCGGATCGTTAAAGATCGTCTGGTAGCTGCCGATGGTAAATTTCTCAGGGAGCAGGGTGGGCGGCATGCGCACGATCTCCGAAGCGGATTTGAAAGAGGTGCCCAGCATCCACAAGAACGGC
This sequence comes from uncultured Chloroflexia bacterium, assembly GCA_963752685.1. Lineage (GTDB taxonomy): Bacteria > Chloroflexota > Anaerolineae > Anaerolineales > Anaerolineaceae > Anaerolinea. The sequence continues at coordinate 964,881 of CAVVZR010000006.1, forward strand.
AGGAGGGTATAAGCCACACCGATGATCAAGAAGGCATAAATGATCACCTGACCGGCGGAGACACGCCCGCTGCGGGTTACTTTTAATTCGCTTTCGGGGGCAAGGTTGGTGGTGCGTTCCAGGATAGCCATGGTTTAGTACTCCCAATCTTTGCGCAGCAGGCGCAACTGGAGCAGGGTGGTGACCATGATGATGACGAATAAGACCATCGCGACCGTGGCGGCCATCCCCATTTCTTGATGGCGGAAAGCCGTCTCGTAGATATGCAGCACCAGCACCCGGGTGAGATTGCCCGGCCCGCCCCGGTTGGTGAGCACAAAGAACAAGACGAAGACCTGCCAGGAAGAGAGCATGGTCATCACCATCACGAAGGTGAGGGTTGAGCGCAGCAGCGGCAGGGTGATGTAACGGAAGCGCTGCCAGGCGTTGGCGCCATCCACCAGCGCCGCCTCGCGGAAGACATCCGGAATGCCCTGCAGCCCGGCCATGAAAATGACCAGGTTGTAGCCCATATCCGACCACAAATAGGTGATGATCACGCAGATCATCGGCAGTGGGATACCCAAAAAGGTGGTGTTGGGGTCGACCAGCCAGGCAAAGCCCTTGAGGTTGACGGCGCGCAAGGCCAGGTTGGCCAGGCCAAAGGTGGGGTTATAAATGGCGCCCCACACCAGCGAGACCGCCACCGCCGAGGTGACCGTGGGCAGGAAATAGATGGTGCGGAAGAAAGTTTTGGCGCGGTTGCTGATCAATTCAATCAAGATGGCCAGGGGCAGGGTGACCAGCAGGTTGAGCGGCATGTAGATCAGAGAGAAGATGAGCGTGTTTTTTAGCGAGGTGCGGAAAAGGATGCCGTTGGGGGAGGAAGAAAACAGCTCCAGGTAGTTGCTCAACCCGACAAAGGGGTTACCGCCGCCTAAACCAAGCAGCCCTTCCCCTAACCGCGTGGGACTGTAACGGAACAAGGTGATCAGGATGCCCCACAGCATCGGGATGAGGGTGAAGAACATCATATAGATCATGATCGGGGAAATGGTGATCCCCGCGAAAATGTGCTGCTTGCGGAATAAGCGACTTTTATTGGCTACAGATACGGCCATGGGCGCTTCCTTTCCAAAAAATAAACGGATAACCGCTCGTCTGCCTCTCACCAATGCGGTGAACGACCCAGGTAATAATACGAACAAAAACCTGGACGGCCGCGCGGATTGGCGGCCGTCCAGGGATAGACGGTTATTAAGTGATCTTAGTGTCGATCATCGCGTTGGCTTCATCGTTCATCAACTGCATGGTCTCATCCACCGAGCGCTGGCCTTGCAGGCATTCGGTAATGTGGGTGGCGACCACGTTGTACCACACGTAATCGCGGTCCTGCAGGTTGCCGACAAAGCGGCCGTAAGGCAGCACCTTGAGGCTTGGTCCAAGCCAGTTGATGTCGTTGAGCAGGGTGGGATCCTCGGCCACCGATTTGAGCGCCGGTACGGTGCCGGTGCCAATGTTCCACTCTTTGTGGTTGGCCGCGTCCATGGTCATAAACTGGGCGAATTTCCAGGCCTCGGTGATGGATTTGGTGTTGGGCGAAACCACTTTGCCCCAGCCCGAATCGGCGGCGAATTTGCGCTCCGCGCCGAAATGAGGCGATTCGACATGGTCCCAGGGGTCGGCGAAATCGGGGAAGTTGCGGCGGCCTTCGGGCACAATCCACGGGCCAATGTAGCCGATGGCAACCAGGCCCTGGAAGAAGGAGGTGCCGACCCAGTTGGAGTCACCGTTAAAGGTCAGCGGATCGACCACTTTATCTTTGTTGGCCATATCCCACATCCACTGCACGGTTTCTTTGGCTTGCGGGGTGAGCAGGTTGAGGTGCACGCCGTCGTTGGCAAAATATTCGGCGCCCTTCTCCAGAATGCCTTCCCAGAAGAGGAAGCCCAGTCCGTCGCCGGTGATGTAATCAAAGCCGGAGACCGTCATCACCCCATCCGCAGATTTGGTCATCTTCTTGGCATCCGCCACGAGGGCGTCCCAACTGTCCCAGGTGGGCGGGTAGGTCAACTGTGCTTCTTCAAACAGGCGCTTGTTGGCCAGCACCCCACCTACTTCCAGGTTATATTCGTTGGGCATGCCGTAGAGCTTGCCTTCCCAAATATACCCATCCAGGGGCGCCGCATAGAAGAGGTCCTGCGCCTTGGCCATGGTCAGCACACTTTCGTCCACGGTGGCCAGCGTACCGCCCTTGGCATAAGACTGGACCCAACTGCCGAACATCTCCATCACATCCGCTTCGGTCTTGGCAGCCATCGACGTCTGGATATTGGTGATAAAGTCGGCGTAGGGGAAATTCTCGTATTTAATTTCAACATTGGGGTTGGCGGAGATATATTTCGCCACCAGCTTCTCATTTGCGGCAACAAACGAGGGGTTCTGGTGCGACCATAGACGCAGCGAAACTTTTTCCCCCGCGGGCGCCGGGGCCATGGTGGCGTCGGCGGCCGGGGTAGTGGCCGCGGGCTGGCAGGCGGCCACCAGCGTGCCGGCTGCGGTCAACCCCGCCAGGCGTAAGAAATCACGACGAGAAAACGAACGAGACTCTGACATCACTTCCTCCTATGACACATATTGGTTCCGGACCGGTTTCTCTTGAAACCGGCATGAAGCGCGCATTCTGGCGATTAATCTGGTGATGGCACCTCCTATATCGATGCACAGGCCATATGGACACCCAATCATCGCTCGAGCCGCCGCCATGACGCGATGGGTCAAACGATCAACACCTGGATGCCCAACTCTTGCAGCTCGCCGGCGGTTTCGGGCTCGATCCCGTGGTCGGTGACGATCACGTTGGCGGCGGTAACAGGCGCGACGAAAACCGAACACAGCTTGCCAAATTTGGTATGGTCTACGACCACCACCACCTGGTTAGAGATATCCAGGATCATGCGGTCGGTGAGGATTTCGGGCATAAAATCATTGGTGAAGCCGCGGCGCAGATCGATGGCGCGCATACCGATAAAAGTGCGGTCGGTGCGGAATTCCCGCAAAATTTGCTCGGCAGGATGCCCGACCATGGACAGCTCGTCCTGGCGGAACATGCCGCCGATGACGACCAGATCGATGGAGCGTTTGCCCGCCAGCTCATTAATCACCGGCAGCGAATTGGAGATAACCGTAAGGTGGATATTGGGAGGGATATGGCGGGCCACTTCCAGGGCTGTGGTCCCGCTGCTGATAAAAATGGTTTCGCCAGGTTGGATTAACTGCGCGGCGGCCTTGCCGATTTGCTGTTTGATCGAGGCCTGGTCGTTGATCCGCTGGATGACGGGCAGCTCGTAGCTGGGTTTGATCTGCAGCACCGCCCCGCCGTGGGTCCGGCGCATACTCTCCCCATCCAGCTCATCCAGGTCCCGGCGGATGGTCGCCTCGCTGACACTTAACAAGGCGCTCAATTCCGAAACCGTGATGCGCTGTCTTTCCTCGACCAACTTGCGGATTTGTGCCTGCCTGAGAGTTTTCAAGGGCATCTTCGCTTCTGATCTGGTATTCGGATGGTTGGAGAATAGCTACAAAAATAGTCTAGCACAATCCGAACAGAATACAAGCGCTTTCGATCAATTTCTTGCACATTCTTGCTCAATTCACTGCCAAGAACGATCAATCGCGCAAAAATACACGGCGCCTCAATGGCGAGTATAATTTCGCTCGAAGGCGCACCACCACGGCGAAATACAACCGCAAGGCGGGCAACCGGCTTTCATCGAGATGGCAATGACCCCTATCCTGATCAAAACTATATTGACGATGATCGTGGTGAGCGGCCTGGCGGCGATCGCCGAACGGGCCGGTCCGCGCCTGGCCGGGATCCTCTCGGGGTTTCCCGTCGGTACAGCCATCACCCTGACCTTTATTGGCGTCGAACAAGGCCCCGCCTTTGCGGCGCAGAGCGCGCTTCACAACCTGGCCGGGATGCCGGCCATGCTGTTGATGCTGTGGGTCTACGCCCTGGTCTCGCGGCGAGACAGCAGGCTGGGGCCGGCCGGCGCCCCGCTGCTATCCACAGTGGTCTTCCTCTTGGGGGCGGCCGGGCTGCGCTGGCTAAACCTGCCGGCGATCCTCGCGCTGCTGCTTTCCGCGGCTTGCGTGCTGGCGGCGGGGTGGTTGTTTCGCGGCTTTCCCGACCGGCCGATCGATCAGCGCATCCGCCTGGGGCGTGGAGCCGTGCTCTTCCGCGCGGCAGTGGCGGCCGGCGTGGTGCTGGTGGTAACCGGCGCCGCCGGAAAAGTTGGGCCGGCATGGGCAGGCCTGTTCACTTCCTTCCCGGTAACCGTCTTCCCTTTGCTGATCATCCTGCAGCACAGCTACGGCCCCAACCCGGGCCAGGCGGTGATCAAACACATCCCCAGCGGGTTATGGTCGTTGATTGCCTTTACCCTCTGCCTGTCGGTGCTGGATGCCAGCATGGGCGTGGCCTGGGCCACTGTGCTCGCGCTCTGCGCCGCCTTAGGGATCATGCTGGTCTCGATGCGCGCCGGAAGGCTGGCCCTGGCGCATTAAGAACCAAAGAATTACCCAGGGGGTTTCCGGCCTGCAAAACAGTTGTGTACGATATAATTTATAGATTGAAGCAATTTTACAAATTCGTTTTACCGGCAATCAGGAAAATTTCAATGGTTTTAGATAGTTTTGCCGCGAAATTTATGGTGTACTGCGGCGCATGTATATTAATAGCGGCACTTTATCCCATTCGTAGCCTGCACCGCCGCCTGCCGCAAGGCAGGGTGCGCTTGAGTTGGGCGACATTATTGGGGCTGACGGTATTTTTCGTGGCTGGTTATCTGGCGTACGCGATTGTTTTTCTTGAAAATAAAACCGGGCCGGTCGAAATCATTGTCCCGAGCATTTTCTTTTCCGGATCGATCTTTGTTTTACTGTCCTCGATCCTCTCCCTGCGAACGGCGATCGATATCCGCAGGGTGACGATGCTCGAACGGGAAAATGTGACCGATGCCCTGACCGGAATTTTCAACCGGCGCTACCTGGACCGGCGCCTGCATGAAGAATTCGCCCGCGCCCAGCGGTACCAGCAGCCCTTATCGATTCTGTTGATCGATCTGGACAATTTCAAAACGATCAACGACACCTACGGCCACCTGGCAGGAGATTTTGCCCTGATCTCCTTAACCCAATTGATTTTGAATTCGATCCGGGCGGCGGATGTGATCGCACGCTACGGCGGGGATGAGTTCATGGTGATTGCCACCAATACCTCTGGGCCGGAAGCTTTTCAGCTGGCCGAACGCATTCGCACATCGGCCGAAGGGCATCGGTTTGATATGGTGGATCAGACGAAGAGCCGGCATTCCGTCCCGGTGACCACCAGCATCGGGGTATCTTGTTATTGCGACCGCTTCGAAACCTTGCAGTCGTTTGTGGACTGTGTCGACCAGATGATGTACCAGGCGAAGGCGGAGGGCCGCAATCGCACCGCCCTCTGGGAAGACTGCCTGTTTGGCAAAAATGACATCGAACCGGTGGCTGTGCGCTATTTGTCTTAAGCTCCGTGTTCAGATGAATGGTTATTAGGTTATATTTTTCGTAAGAAATCAGCATGCATGTCGCCGGCTGTCCACAGCCCGTTCAGCATAGAAACCAAATCTCCTGCTTGTTTTGATCAGATAATCGCGAGGCCCCATGAGATCCACAGCCCGATGTTACGATGAACTACGCGCCTATATCGAGACTATCCCCCTGATCGACTGCCACGACCATTCTGGGGGATTGGCCGACAAACCGGTGGACCCAATCCGGGCATTAATCGACTGGTATATGGAGAGCGACCTGCTGAGCGCATCCTCCGACGCGGATGTCGCCCTGATCATGGATTCGAGCCGTTCGTTGGAAGACCGTTGGCCCACCCTGGAACGCACCTGGAAACGCACCCGCTTCACCGGTTACGCCCGGGTGGTGCGCCGGGCGCTGCAGCACTTTTACGGAGAGGACGAGCTGACCCTGGAAACGCTAAAAAGCATCCAGGGCAGGCTGGTGGATTTCTCGCAGGCCAAGAATTACGAAGCGGTGCTGGACGAAGCCAAAATCCGCGTACGCCTGGAAGACGTCGGTTCTGCCGGTCAAATGGCTGCCGGCAAGTTGAAACCGCCCCCTCGGTCACGGCTGGTGATCGGGCTGCCAGACAGCCACGCCATCTGCAGCAGCGAAGAGGTACAGGCCAATGCTGCCGTACTCGGAAAGCATATCACCAGCCTGGACGAATACCTGGACGCCTGCCGCGAGATTTTCACCCGCTGCAAACAGGCCGGCGCGGTGGCTTTCAAAGATCAATCCGCTTATAACCGCACGCTCCAGTACGGCAACCCCGGCCGGGCTGAAGCTGAAGCTGCCTTCAATTGGATGATGGCAGACCCCCGCAGGCGGCTGTCTTACCCGGATGGCAACCGTCCGCTAGGAGATTATCTTTTCCACGCGTTTATGCGTATGGCCCGCGACCTCGACCTGCCGGTGCAGATCCATACCGGGCACATGGCAGGCATCCGCAACGAAATCACCAAGACGAATGCGGTCGGGTTGACCAGCCTGATCGAGCTGCACCGCGACACGCGCTTCGACCTGTTCCACGCCAACTGGCCCTACAGCGGCGAACTGCTCTTCCTGGGCAAGAATTACCCCAATGTGACCATCGACTTCTGCTGGACCAATATGGTTGACCCGATTTACAGCCAGCAAATGTTCCAGCAAGCCATATCCAGTATGCCGCATGGCAAAATCCATGCTTACGGCAGCGACCTTAACGCCTCCACGATGACCAGCGCCTGGGCGCACGCCGAGCTGGCGCGCGACAATATGGCCATCGCCCTGGCCAACCTGGTGGAGATGGACTACCTGTGCCTGGATGAAGCCAGGGAAATCGCCTATGACTGGCTGTTTGGGAATGCCAACGACTTTTTCCGGCTGGGGTTGTGATCGCGGGGCAAGAAAACGGCAATATTTTGAGGGAATCCGCCCGGAGCCTGGTGATCAGGCCAATCCGCGCGTGTTTTGGTGACACATTGCATGTGCGGGTGGGCGAGGCTGCGCGTATAAAGTGGGTGAATTTGTTAAGTAAATGCAATCTCACCGTCAAGACGGGTTTACAGAACGTTATATAATTAATTTTATGTTGTAAAAGCATGGAAAAGGCCCAATCGGAACGCATGGAAAGCCGAATACCCATCATCAGCACAAAAATCCTGGCTCCGCGCCGGCGAGACGACCTGTTATCTCGCCCGCGACTGCTGGATTTGCTGTACGAATTGATGGACATGCGCCTGGTGATCGTGGCGGCCCCGGCCGGTTACGGCAAAACCTCGCTGCTGGTGGATTTTGTCAAATTTTCAAAACTCCCCGCCTGCTGGCTTTCTTTAGACCCGCTGGATCAGGAGGTGCAGCGGTTTACCGCTCACCTGATCGCCGCGATCAACGGCCAGTTCCCCGAATTTGGGCGCAGCAGCATGGCTGCCCTGCAAAACCTCAACCCCGATCAAAGCGACCTCGATTCGCTGGCGGCGCTGATCGCCAACGATATCTACGAAAATATCCACGACCATTTCTCCATCATCCTCGACGATTACCACCTGGTCGAGGAGAGCCGCCCGCTGGTCAACCTGATCAACGAGCTGATCCAGCGGGTGGATGAAAACTGCCATTTCATTATTGCCTCGCGCACCCTGCTCAACCTGCCGGATATGACCCTGCTGGTGGCGCGCTCGCAGGTGGGCGGCCTGTCCTTCGAGGAACTGGCTTTCCAGACCCCGGAAATCCAAAACCTGTGGCTCAACAACTACCACCTGCCGCTCTCCGAAGGCGAGGCGGCCGAACTGGCCCGTGAGACCGAGGGCTGGATCACCGGATTGATCCTCTCCAAACAGATGCCCGGCGGGCTGCAGGCCGACCGCCTGCGCGGAGCGCGCGTCTCGGGGGTAGGACTGTATGAATACCTCGTCCAGCAGGTCCTCGAGCGCCAACCGCCCGATATCCAGCGCTTCATGCTGCGCACCTCGCTGCTGGAGGAATTCGACACGGATCTGTGCCGGGAGGTGATCGGCGCTGCCCTGGGGGTGGAGGAGCATTGGGACGAGCTGATCGATGGCCTGCTGCACGCCAACCTGTTTATCCAGCCCATCGGTGATGATAGGATCTACCTGAGATACCACCACCTGCTGCGGGATTTTCTGCAGAGCCGCATCCGCCGCGATCATCCCGAGGAAGCCGAACGCATCCAGACCAGTCTGGCCAACACCTGGGCGGCGCGGGGCGAATGGGAACGCAGCTACCGCGTTTACCAGCAGTTAGGCCACACCCAGGAAATTACCGAGCTGGTGGAGCGCGCCGGGCCCGATCTGGTTTCGCGCGGGCGGCTCACCCTGCTGGCCGAATGGCTGGATAAACTGTCGGAAACCGCCCGCCAGCGCCCCACCCTGATTTCGCTGCAAGCCACGGTGTTCGCGGTGCGCGGGCGCTGTGAAGAGAGCCTGACGCTTTTCGATCACGCCATCCAGGCATTTGAAAGCCGAGACGACTCTCTGAACCTGGCGCGTTCTCTGGCGCGGCGCTCCACCGCGCACAAACTGCTCGGCCATTACAACCTGTCCCTGGAAGATATCACCCGCACTTATGAGATCGCCGAAACGCTCAGCGGGCCAGACGCGGTAACGCTGCGCGCGGATGCCCTGGCCGGCATCGGCACGGCCTATTTCCACCAGGGCAACCTGGCGGCCGGGCTGAGCTGGTTAAATAACGCCTACCAGGCTTTTGAGAACCTGAAAGACGGCGAGGCGATGGCCAAAACCGCCATGCAGATCGGCATGGTCACCCGCGCGCTGGGCCAGTACCCCGAGGCAGAACGCGCCTATCACCGCGCGCTGGAATATTACCGCACCACCGGCAACCTGATCTGGCAGGCCAATGTGCTCAACAACCTGGGGGTGCTGCAGCACTTGCGCGGCAATTACGAGGGGGCGGCTTCCTCCTTCGAGAAAGCCATTCATTACGCGCGGATTGGCGGTTATGCCCGGCTGGAAGCCTACGCGCTGACCAGCATTGGCGATCTATACCGCGACCTGGACGCCCCCGAGGAATCGCAGGAGGCCTACCACCAGGCGCGACCCATCGCCCTGCGGGTCAACGACCGCTTCCTCATTTTCTACCTCGACCTGGTGGAGGCCACCCTGGCGCGCCTGCAGGGCCAGGCCGCGCGCGCCGAACGGCTGGTGGAGATCGCAGGCCAGGCTGCCGAAAAGAGCGGTTCGCAATTTCAACAAAATCTGTGCCGCCTGGAGCGCTCTTCCGCAGCCATGGCGCGCCATGCCTACCGGGATGCTCTCCCCGACCTGGAAAGCGCGTTGGAGTATTTTGAAAAAGAAGGCCACCGGGTTGAGAGCCTGCGCACGCATTTCTACCTGGCAGTGGCGCGCCGCGCCGTTGCCGACCGGCAGGCAGGCCGCGCCCATCTGGACCAGGTGTACGCCGCTTCGGTAGAACAAGGCAGCAGCAACCCGATCGCTGCCGCCGGGCGCGAACTGCGCTTCCATCTGGAAGCCATGGAAAAGGACCCCGATTTTGAACGGGCGGCGGTAGCCATCCTGCGCCTGGTCAAAACCTTTGAGCGCCAGGTGCCCAACCTGCGCAGGCAGCTGCGCCACCAATCTCAAACCATCCCCCTCGGCCCGCCCAAGATTGTGATCAACACCCTGGGGAAAATCCAGGTGAAGGTCAACGGGCACGTGGTCACCAATGCCGAATGGCTGACCCAAACGGCGCGCGACCTGTTCCTGTTGATCCTGGCCCATCCCGAAGGCATGACCAAAGAAGAGATTGGGGTCATCCTTTGGCCCGAATCATCCCCGGCCGAATTGAAAATGCGGTTTAAAAACACCATCTACCGGCTGCGCCGGGCAGCAGGGAAAGATGCAATTCTGTTTGACGATGATATTTACCGCTTTGACCGCCAGTTGGATTACGAGGACGATTCGGAATCGTTTATGCGCGAGTCAGATCTGGCGGCCGGCAGCGCCGACCCGGATCAGAAAATTTACCATTACCATGCCGCGCTCAAATTTTATAAGGGTGATTTCCTCCCGGAATTGGAAGAAACCTGGGTGCTCACTCGCCGCGAGCAGCTCGCGCGGCGCTACGTAGACTGCCTGCTCAAACTGGCCAGCCTGGAAATGGAACGCCGCCAGTATGAGAACGCCCAGGAAAATATCCAGCGCCTGCTCCATTTGGACGCCTGCCTGGAAGAAGCCCACCGCCTGGGAATGCTGATCCACGCGGCAATGGGCAACCGCGCCGGGGTGATGCGCCAGTATGAGCAGTGCCGCCAGGCATTGGACAGCGAGTTTAACACCCAGCCCAGCCTGCAAACCCAGCAGCTCTATCACAGCCTGATCCATTGAGTGCTTTTTCGCCAACGTCCAGGCGGCTCAGCGACCTTGTCAGGTCGCTGAGCCGCCTGGTTGTATCTCCCTGGATAGGGTTTAGGCAGGTAATTCTATTTCCAGGTTCTGACGAAAGCCGGGGTCAGTTTGATCAGCAGATTTTCCGGGTCGTTGATCCATGACTGCGGATCGGGAGCCAGCACGCCTTGCGCACCGAGGTAGCGAGTGTAGACCCACACCGTTTTTTCTTCGACCAGGGCCTGCGGAGCGCTGATCACCTCGGCCTGGCCTTCGAAGAGAACCGCCGTCAGACCGCCGGCCTCCAGGCCAGGCTCCAACTCGGCCTTCACATCCACCACGATCGAGCAGTTGGGGTTGAGCAGCAGTTCTTTGACTTTACGCGAACTGCGAAAAGCACTGATCCACAGGCTCTCGCCATCCCAGCCGTACCAGACCGGCACGACATGCGGCATGAGCGTCTGTGGGTTGACTGTGGCCAGCCGGGCCAGCAGCGGGTGATTCAAAAAGGCATCCATTTCAGTCATACATACTCCCTCCGCGTTGATTTTACCCCTGGGCCGGTTAACCCTATGCAGCAAAAAGACGGGGAAACAGAAATGAATGATGTATTTGCGCGCGAAAGCGTGCAAATACACCATAAAATTTATTTTCTTCCCACGTCGTACGCGCAGACACTGTGGGTGCATCCGCAAATATGGATCATGCAATCGCCCTTCGGGGAAACCGGCTGGGCTCAGCCGTTTAAAAAGGCACGGCCTGGATAGAACCAGACCGTACCGGGTAGATGAAGCCGGGATCCCCGGCTTGTGGTTATTCGAAGGTCAGCGGCGCAGCCGTCATGCGGTGACTGCGCATACGCAGCGGAACGCGCAGCACTTTCTGGGGCTGGTCAAGCAAACCCCAGCGCGCCGCGCCCAGGTAGAGGATCTCGAGGATCAAGTCGGTATAGCTCAGGCCCTCGGCCTCAGAGATGACGCACAGGTCGCTGAAACCGGGGGTAAGCCCGGGCAGAGTGTTAATCTCCAGCAGGCAGGGGCTGCCCGACCCATCCAGGCGAACATCTACCCGCGAAATATCCACCGCACCCACTGCCTGGTGAGCGCGAATGGCCAGGTCGCAGAGCTGCTCGGCCAGTTCGTGGTCGATATCCGCCGGGCAGAGGAAGCCCGGCACGCCGCTGTCGCCGGGATGGAGTGTTTTGGCAATATGCCCGTAGACGCCCGGTGTAACCGTGTTGTGATTATCCACTTCCAGGATGGGGAAGCGGTGGAAACCGTCCCGGCGGTAGAGCGAAGGTCTGCGGCTCGACTGGCGAGCCTGCGCGCCGCCCATGACGCCCACGGTGAACTCCCGGCCGGGCAAAAACGCTTCGACCAGGGCGGGTTGGTGGTAGGCATTAATCACCCAACGCACGCGGCTGTACAGCTCGCGCTGGTTGCGCACGATGGAACGATCATCCATGCCCATGCCGGTGCCTTCGCAGGCAGGCTTGACAAACAAAGGATAGTGCAGCCCACGGTCCAGCGGCTCGTTCCCGCTGCGGAACTCCTGGAAGGGAGCCGTCGGCAGGCCGTTGTCGCGCCAGATACGTTTGGTGAGGGTTTTATCCAGGCCAACCGCGTTGGCTAACACCCGCGAGGCGCTGTAGGGCACTCGCAGCATTTCAAGCAGGGCCGGCACCTGGCCTTCACGGGCGTCGCCCAGGATGCCTTCGGCGATATTAAAACAAATATCCGGCCGGTAGTCCCGGACGGTATCTAGTAATGTGCTGTCGGCGGAGAGAAATTGAGTGGTATGACCGTCCGATTCGATCGCATCCTGAATAGCCTGGATGGTTTCTCTGCGGTCAAATTCCGCACCGGCATCGGCAGGGGCTTCAATGGGCAGAACCGTCGCGCCTTTGACGTTCGCGATGACCGCCACCCGCCAGGGTCTGGCCGGACGCGGACGTTTACTAGGAGGCTTTTCGGCTTCTTGCTCCAATTCTTGCTGTTCTACCAGCGTTTTTGCATTCATTTTCCTTACCTCGTTCGTCATAAAAACTTTTTAGCGGCTTTTCAGAGCCACCAAGCCAGGGATTATATCACCCTATGATTGATGCGCAAGGTCAATTATAGGGCGGAAAATTAACAATTTCATTAACAAGGGGTCACTAATCTCAGCAGGGCAATCGCATCTAAATTGCCAGATGCGTTTTCTACCCTTTTCCACTCCCCCGGCCCCCTCTCCGCGGCAAAAAAACGCCGCGAAGAGGGGGAGAAAATATTTTTCTCCGAGAAGACTGTATCTGGCGGCACATAAGTGCCGCCAGATACAGTCTTCTCGGACTCTTTTTAAAGTCCCCGCCCTCGAGGGCGGGGATTTAGGGGTGGGTGACAACTATTTTATAGAAAAACTGTTTTGATGCGATTGCCCTACTAATCTCAGCCAGACCCTTACTTTTTCAGGCTGTGCTATAGTTATGTGGATCCTTTTTCTCTAGCAAGACCAAAAATATATATTCCAGGGAAAGACCCATGCAACAGCCATTTGTCCAGGTCAATGACCTATCCAAGAAATATGGTGAGTTCAGTGCTGTGCGCGAGATCACTTTTGAGATCGCCCAGGGCGAGGTATTTGGACTGCTGGGCCCCAACGGGGCCGGCAAGAGCACCACCATCTCGATGCTCTCCGGGCTTTACCCGCCCAGCGCGGGCAGCATCCGCATCGCCGGGTTGGACGTGGTGCGCGAGGCGGATCGGGTTAAGCGCATCATCGGGGTCGTCCCGCAGGATATCGCCCTTTACCCGGCGTTGAGTGCGCGCGCCAACCTGCGCTTTTTTGGCGAAATGTTTGGCCTGTCGGGCAAAGAACTGCACGCCCGGGTGGAAAGCGTGCTGGAGTACGTCTCGATGAGCGAGCGCGCGAACGATGCCGTGCGCACGTATTCCGGCGGGATGAAGCGCCGCATCAACCTGGCGATCGGGCTGATCAATAACCCGCAGATCCTCTTTCTGGACGAACCCACCGTGGGGGTCGACCCGCAGAGCCGCAACCACATCTTCGAGAGCGTGGAACGGCTGAACCGGGAAGAAGGCATGACGGTCCTGTACACCACCCATTACATGGAAGAAGCCCAACGCCTGTGCCGGCGGGTGGCGATCATCGACCGCGGGCAAATCATCGCCCTGGATACCCCGCGCAGCCTGATCGGCATGCTGGGCGGGGGCATCATCCAGATGGGTGTGAGCGAGGCCTCGGAAGACATCCGCCTGGCGCTGGAGAGCCTGGATATGGTCAAATCGGCAACCTACCTGCCCCTGGCCGAAGCCGCGGAGGCCGGTCCGCACAAACACATCCTCAAGATCGAGACGGTCCAGGCCAACCAGGCGCTCATCCAGATCATCCACCTGATGAACGAGCGCAATCTCGAGATTATTTCCATCGAAACCCTCGAGCCCAACCTGGAAAGCGTCTTCCTCCACCTCACCGGTAAATCCCTGCGGCAGTGAAAGGCGAAACAGGGATTTCATGAAAACACTCCTGGCGATTCTCAAGAAAGATCTCCGGCTGCTGCTGACCGACCGCGGCGAGCTGATCACATTAATTTTAATGCCGCTGGCTTTCATCCTGCCGGTAGGGTTTGCCCTGGGCGGTGGAGACGGATTCGGGGTGGGCCGCGGCGACAGCCGCCTGACCCTGCCGGTGATCGACCTGGATGGCGGCATTGTCTCCGGCGAGCTGGTGAGCGCCTTGCAAGAGAGCCTGTTTGTCGAAACCGTCTACAGCCCCGAACAGGTCGAGGCCGTCGGTCTCACCGGCGACCCTGCCTGCGCGCAGAGCGGCCCGGCCTGTTACCAACAGGTGCTCCGCCGGCTGGTGGAAACCTCTAACCGCAGCGCGGGGGTGATCATCCCGGCCGGGTTCAGCCAGGCGGTGGAGGCCGGCCAAGCGGTGACCATCACCCTGCTCTACGACCCGGCCAGCGACGCGGTGAAGCGCATGCAGTTGGAAGGCGTGCTCAAGGGTGCGGCGATGAAGCTGTCGCTGACCCGCCAGGTGAAAAACGGCATGAACGATTTGCAAAGCCTGATGAACTTTGCCCCCGAGCCGCTGCGCCAATCGGTGGACAGCCGCAGCGCGCAGGCCGGCCAGGCGCAGGCAGAACAAGCCGCGGCGATCAGCCTGGTGACCAGCCAGCCGAGCAACTACCATGCGGCCGTCATCCCAGATACATTCCAACAGACCGTGCCCGGCTACACGGTCATGTTCGTATTCTTCCTGATCGGAACCATCAGCGCGGCGCTGACCACCGAACGGCGCCAGGGCACCTTTCGCCGCCTGCTGCACATGCCGGTGAGCAAAAGCGCCATCATCGGCGGCAAGCTGCTCTCGGGGATGATCATCGGCAGCCTGCAGGTGCTGATCCTGCTGGGGGTGGGCGTGCTGGTTTTCAAGATGCAGATTGGCAGCAATTACCTGGGCCTGATCCTGCTCAGCCTGGCATTGGTGGCTTGCGCGGTGAGCTTTGGCCTGGCGGCCTCCACTACCCAGGTGGGCAGCGTGCTCACCCCGGTGCTGATCCTGGCCGCCCTGTTGGGCGGATGCTTGTTCCCCATCGACCTGATGCCGCCCTTCATGCGCATGCTCAGCTACGCGGTGCCTCACAGTTGGGCGCTGCAGGGTTACCAGAACTTGATGGCCCGCGGCCAGGGGTTGGTGCAGGTGCTGCCCCAGATTGGGGTTTTACTGGGGTTTGCGCTGGTCTTCTTCTTCCTGGCCAGCCGCCGCATTGAATATGAGGATTGGTAAACATGCTGGCCCAAATCTGGTCGCTTACCCGCAAGGAATTATCGCTCTGGCTGAAAAGACCGGGGCAGTGGATCGTCGTTTTTGTGGTGCCCTTCATTTTCATCTGGATTTTCAACGTGGTTTTTGGCGGCAGCAGCGGCGCCCCCATCGTGTCGGTCTACCTGGTCAACGAGGATGGCGGCGCGGCAGCTCAGACGGCGGTGACCGCCCTGGGCAATGCGGCTAACCTGCAAATCGAAATGCTGGCCGATCGGGCTGAAGCCGACCGGCGCGTGGGCGCCGGGCAGCGCCTGGCGGCGATCATCATCCCCGCCGGTTTCAGCGAGGCGATCCAAAGCACGCAAGGCGGGAAGATTGAAATCATCGCCGACCCGGCGCGCAGCGAACAGGCGGCCATCGTTGGCGGTCTGGTTAATGCTGCATTAGGGCCGATGATCATCGATGCCGAAGTGAGCCGCGGGATCAACCAGCAGATCGGCGATTCCCTGAACTCCCTCTCCCTCCCCGGCAGCAGCGCCGATGACAACGCCAAACTCAAAGAATTCCTCAGCGCCGCGTTTAAAGGGGTGGTCTCGGCCCAGGTGCAGGACGCCATCGACCATCCCCTGGTGCAGATCGAGGAGGTCTCGGCGGTCAACGCCAGCGCGGCCCACCCGCTGACCCTGGTGGAAGGCCTGGTGCCGGGCTACAGTCTGATGTATGTCTTCTTTTTAATCTCGATGATCGCCAACACGGTGGTTGAAGAGCGCGAGACGGGCAGCCTGCGCCGCCTGCAGGTGCTTCCGGCGCGGCGGGGTACGATCCTGCTGGGCAAGGCCCTGCCTTTCTTCCTGATCGCCGTAGTGCAGATGGGCGCATTGTTGATCGTCTCCCATTACGTGTTCAAGATGGGTCTGGGCCAGCACCCGGCCGCCCTGCTGCCGGTGATCCTGGGGACATCCGTATCGGTAGCCGGGCTGGGGATCATGATCGCCGCCCTGGTGCGCAGCGGCGGGCAGGCTTCCGGTCTGACCATCCTGGTGGTGCTGATCATGGCGGCCGCCAGCGGCTCGCTCTTCCCGGCAATACGCATCCCCTTCGTGGAGTATCTCACCCCGCACCATTGGGCCATTCTGGGCATCCAGAACGTCATCGCCCGCGGGATGGATTGGAGCGGGGTACTGCTGCCGTCCGCGGTCTTGCTGGCGGCCGGCGCCGCGTTTTTCACCATCGGGGTGATGCGCTTCAAGTTTGATTGAGCCGGGGCAGCACAGCGGCCAATCCCCGCTGGCTGATACGGACGGCGCGTGTTTCGTTGACGAAAGCGCGCACCTCAAGTATGCTTAACCCGGGAGTGGATGAGTTCCCGGTGGGCTCCCCGGTCTTCAAAACCGTTGGCGGGTCGCGTTGCGGGCCGCGGTGGGTTCGACTCCCATCCATTCCCGCCTTTGCAGCAAGGATGGCAAAAAGGACAAACCCGGCCGAAACCGGGTTTGTCCTTTTTGGCGAATCAACGGGAATTTATACCGTGATCAGCGCGATGGCAAAGAACATGATCATCGTCGAAAAGAAGATGCTCCACTCGACCGCGGGCAAAGCCCAAAAACGCGGACGGGGCGGGTGATCTTCCTGGGCATTGAGGCGTTGATCCACCTCGGATAGGGCGCTGCCGCCTCGCACCAGCGCCAGGAAAGAGGCGTAGGTCAGGATGGCCAATATGCCAAAAATGATCGACCACTTGGGCACCCACACGTGGCCGTCGGGCTGGGTGAGGATGGCAATGGTGTACAGAATCGCCATGGCCAACCCGGAACGGAAATAGACCATCGCCGACACGACATGGGATGACAGGTTGTTCATCGGAAACATCCCAACCGCGATGCAGGCGAGGGCCGTGATCACCGCGGCGATGGTCGCCAGAATGCCCCAAATATTGGTCAAATGCAGCCCCAGACCAAAGATGAAGGGCAGCAGGATCAGGCTGGCAAGGATCAGCCCGCCG
The DNA here is from genome assembly GCA_963752685.1 of uncultured Chloroflexia bacterium. Classification (GTDB taxonomy): domain Bacteria; phylum Chloroflexota; class Anaerolineae; order Anaerolineales; family Anaerolineaceae; genus Anaerolinea. The sequence goes on from CAVVZR010000006.1 coordinate 982,098, forward strand.
TTAAAAATATGCGCTCCGGTCGAGATGCCCTTTTCGCCCAGCTCAGAAATGAAATGGTTGAGCAGCGAAAACCGCTCCTGGCGCCTGCCGCGGTACAGGCTGGCCGAAACGAACACCGCCAGGCAGATCAGCGTACAGCCGGCCAGGCCAAAGCCGGCATACCAATCGGAGAAAAAAGGGATGCTGTACTGAATTAGCTCCATGGCATTATCCCTCCTCGTCGCTGCCCTGCAGGCAGACCACCTCGTAAGCCCCCAGGGCCAGGTCCTCCCCCGTCACCCGCCGGCCGCTCAACAGGTCGGTGAACCGGTAACCGAGGCCGTACAGCCGCAGCAGATTGCCCGGGATGAGCTGCGGCTGCTCGCTAAAATTGGCCAGCAGCAAGGCGCGCTCCCCCTCGCGGCTGCGCAAAAAGGCGAAAACCGGGGCGGCGCCGGCATCCACCACCTGCATTTCACCGCCGGCGAAGACCGGGTGGGCTTTGCGCGCACGGGCAAGGCGCTGCAGCCCGGCAAAGATACGCCCCTGCGGGGCGTCCGCCTGTCCGCGCAGGGCCAGAAGGGCCGGGTCGGCCTTGGGGCGGTGCACCCAGCGGCTGTCGTGAGCTTTGGCCGGGTTGGCGCGGAAAGTGTAATCGTTGAGCATGCCCAGTTCATCCCCCAGGTAGAGCAGCGGGATGCCGCCGATGGTCAGGATGATAGTGTGGATCAGCAGGATGCGCCTGACCGCCAGCTCCACTTCGGCGGGGGTTTCCTCGCGCAGGGCTTTCTCCAGCCCGGCCAGCGAGGCGCAGGTGCCCGAGATGCGGCAGTCGCCGGTCTTTGGGTTCTCCTGAAAGGGCAGCCCGCGCGCGAAACTGCCGGCAAAGCGGCCGGTGAAGAAATCATTCAAGAAGCGGCGGTGGCTATACCCATTGATCCCCAGCGCGGCGGCATCCTCATCCGAAAAAGTCCAACCGATGTCGTCGTGACAGCGTACGTAATTGACCCAGGCGCACTGCTCGGAAATGTGAAAGCGATCGCGCATGGATGCTGCCAGCAGACCCACGCTGCGCGTGGCCAGGGCTTCCCATAACAGGGCCATCAGCAGCGGGTTGTATGAAAGCTGGCATTCCTGCGGGTCGATATAGCGCGCTACCTCGTCGGGATGCACGATGGCCTCCGATTTGAACAGCAGGGCCGGGGCTGCGATGCGCGCGGCGGCGTTAAACGCCTGGATCAGGATGTGCGCTTCGGGCAGATTCTCGCAGCCGGTGCCTACCTGCTTCCAGATAAACGCCACCGCGTCCAGGCGCAGCACCTCCACCCCGGCGTTGGCCAGGGCAAGCATCTCCTGGGTCATGGCGGTAAAAACCGCCGGGTTGGCGTAATTGAGATCCCACTGGTAGGAATGAAAGGTGGTCCAGACCCACTGGTCGATCTCAGCGAAATAGGTAAAGGCCCCGGGGTGCTCGTCGGGGAAAATTTCGCGCAGGGTGGCCTCGTAGCGGTCCGGCCAGACCCGATCCGGGTACATCCTGTAATACGCCTGGAAATCGGGGTCGCCGGCGCGCGCCTTGAGCGCCCAGGCGTGTTCGTGGGCGGTGTGGTTGAAGACGAAATCCACCACCAGGCTGATCCCCGCCGCGCGCAGTTCATCCGCCAGGGCGGTGAGGTCGGCCATACTGCCTAAGTCCGGGTTGACCTCGCGGTACGAGGTGATGGCGTAACCGCCGTCATTTTCCGGTTCGGGCACCTTAAACAGGGGCATAAGATGCAGGTAGGTCAGGCCCAGCTCTTGGAAATAGGGCAGGCTGGCGCGCACCCCGGCCAGATCACCGGCGAACAGGTCCACATAAATCACCCCGCCCAGCATCTGGTTGGATTGGAACCAAATCGGGTCGTCTTCGCGGGCGCGGTCGAGAGCCTTCAGCGCCTCGGGGCGCTCCAGCCAGGATTGCGCCAGGGCGCAGAGCAGTTCTTCCAGGTGGTAAAAGAAATCATACTGATCGCCGTACACGCGGTAGAGCAGGCTGAAAAGACGTGGGAAGTGCTCCGCCAGGCGGCCGCGGAATACCTTCCACTGCCCGGGCTGTGCCAGGCGCTTGCTACGCATGCGCGTTTCCAGGCGGGGCAGCAGGCGGCGATATGAGCGGTCGATCACGGTAGGAGTGGGTTCAGCCAGCATGCGGATTAATCCTTCCTCAGAAACCTGCGCCGGGTGAAGTCAAATAGATTACAGCAGAGTATAATTCTTTTACTATTATAGTAAAAGAAAGCCGGTGTGTTATGGATCGCGCTTACGACTTTTCAATCATCGATACGCTGGTCGCGCGAGTGCTGCGGATAGACGACAAGACCATCGGCGGCGAAAAAGATCGCTACCTGATGCGCTACCGCGGGAAAATCTACCTGGATGACACCGCCGCCGCCTACGACCAGTTGGCCGGGCTGCTGCAGCCCTACAGCCTCTCGGCGCTTTTCCGTTGGGATGGCGACCGGCACGCGGTGCTGCTCACCCCAGCGGCCAACCGCGTCAAACCGGGCAACCCGCGCCTCAACCTGATCCTGTTTATCGCCACGGTGATCAGCGTGCTGGTGACCGGGGCATTGGTGGCGCCTTCGGGGCTGCCCACCAGCGGACAGCCCACCCTGCTGCAACTGCTGGTGGCGGCCCTGCCCTTCACTGTCAGCCTGATCGCCATTCTCAGCGCGCACGAATTTGGCCATTTCCTGATGGGCCGCTATCACGGCGTACAGGTGAGCCTGCCTTACTTCATCCCCCTGCCGATCTTAAACGGCATCGGCACCATGGGCGCCTTTATCAACATGAAAGAGCAGCCCAAAAACCGCCGTATCCTGCTGGATATTGGCCTGGCCGGGCCGCTGGCGGGCCTGGTGGTGACGGTGGTGGTGCTGGTCATCGGCCTGTCGCTTTCCCAGACCTCCACCCTGCCGGCGGGGCCCTCGACGGTGATTGGCGGCAGCATGGAAGGCAACTCGCTGCTCTACCTGCTGCTCAAATACCTGCGTTTCGGCCAGCTGCTGCCGCATCCTGCTGATTATGGCGGGGTGGCCCCGCTGCTCTACTGGCTGCGCTACTTCTTCACCGGTCAACCCTTCCCTTACGGCGGGCTGGACGTCACCATTCACCCGGTGGCCTGGGCCGGCTGGGTGGGGCTGCTGGTCACCTCGCTCAACCTGATCCCGGCCGGACAGCTGGACGGCGGGCACGTGCTCTACGTGCTGCTGGGACGCAAACTCGCCAGCCGTTTCCTGCCGGTGATCCTGGTGCTGCTGGTGGGGCTGGGTTTCTTCTGGAATGGTTGGTGGCTGTGGGCGGCGCTGATCTTCCTGTTTGGGCGGTTATACGCCGAACCGCTGGATGAAATCACCCCCCTGGATCCGCCGCGCAAAGCCCTGGCAGTGCTGGCGATCATCATCTTCCTGCTGGTTTTCATCCCCGTCCCGCTGATCGCTTTTTAGGGCAGGCAAAATCATCCATAGAGATGGACCGCAATGCGGCCCATCTCCTTTTTTTATTGTCGGAAAGGCTGGTTTACTGATACGGGGGTCAATAACGGCGGATCGAAGGATCGATCTGGGCCGCGTAGGCGTCGATGCCGCCTGCCAGGTTGAAGACGTGTTCATAGGCCTGCATGCGCAGCCAGGCGGTCACCTGCGCCGAGCGCTCACCCAGGTGGCAGAAAACCACCACTTCTGCCTGCGGGTCGCGCAGCGGCTCGGGGAGCGCCTCGCCCAGGCGGCTGGCGATATCGCTGAGGGGAGCGTACACCACCCGCGGGTCGTCCAGGCGGGCATAGGCAACCTCGTAGGGTTCACGCACATCCAGCAGCACCAGGTTGGGCCGGGCGCCCAGCCAATCCACCAACTCGGCCACGGTCACCTGCGGCAGCGGCTCATCATCCACGGGGCTTACTCACTGGGTGCGGTCTGCTCATCTGCCGGTTTTGGCTCGTCTTTCTTTTTGGGCGGTTCCGGCCAATCAAAATTGACCACCTGGTTAACCCTGGGAACCGCGGCAGCGCCGTCTTTGCCAATGTGGATCACGGTAATCGAGGCGGTATCCGCGCCGAGCCGCTGAAAAGAATCCAGGGGAACGTTGAGGAAGTGAGCCGTCACCAGGCGGATCATATCACCGTGCGAAAAGCAGGCCACCAGGTCTTCGGGGTGGCGTTCGGCAATCGCCATCAGTTCGGCCACACCCCGGGTCTGGGCTTCGAGGAAGGACTCGCCGCCAGGGAAGCGGAAAGCCGAGGGCTGCTGCTGGACAACTTTCCAGGCTTTCAGGCGGCGCAGCTGTTTGAGCGTGCGCCCCTGCCAGTCGCCCATATCCAGTTCGATCATCCCCGGCGCAGGCTGGACTTCCAGGCTCAGCGCTTTAGCCAGCGGAGCCGCGGTTTGTTGAGCGCGTTCCATCGGGCTGCTGTAGACGGCTTTGATCGGCGCCTTTTGCAGGGCGGTTACCAGCGCTTCGGCCTGTTTCTGACCGTTTTCATTGAGGAAAACTTCTGGCAGGCGGCCTGCCATGCGTTTCCCCACAAACTTATTCTCTCCGTGGCGGATCAGCAGGATGGTTGTCATCGTCTTGTTTCGGTGAGAGCCCTTCTAACTGTAATTTCCGCCAGGCGGCCAGACGGTTTGCGATGCCGGCTTCGAAGCCCTGGTCGGAGGGTTCGTAAAAAACCGTGCCCAGCACGCGGGTGGGCAGGTACTGCTGCGCGGTAAAATGTCCGGGGAACATGTGGGGATACTGGTATCCCTGTCCGTGACCCAGGCCTTTGGCGTCGCGGCTCGAGTCCATCAGGTGGATGGGCACCGGCCCGGTGCCCTCTTTCTCGATCAATTCGAGGGCTTTATAGTAGGCGCCCACCGAATTGGATTTGGGCGCGGTCGCCAGGTAGATGGTGGCCTCGGCAATCGGGTAGATGCCCTCGGGCAGGCCGATATAGTCAAATGCCTGGGCGGCGGCGGAGACTACCACCAGCCCCTGCGGATCGGCCAGGCCAATATCTTCGCCGGCCAGGACGATCAGGCGGCGCAATATGAAGCGCGGATCCTCTCCCGCCGCCAGCATTTTGGCCAGCCAGTACAGCGCCGCATCGGGGTCAGACCCGCGCACCGATTTGATAAACGCCGAAATGGTATCGTAATGCGCATCGCCGTCCTTATCGTAGAGGATGGCCCGTTTCTGGATCGATTCCTGCGCCACCTCCAGGGTAATCGGCAGCACGCCGTTTTCATCCGGGGCGGTGCTCTCCACGGCCAGCTCCAGCGCGTTGAGCAGGTTGCGCGCATCCCCGCCGCTGACATCCATGAGGTGCTGGCGAGCTTCGGGATCGACGAGGATCGATTTATCCCCGTAGCCGCGTTCCTTATCGCTCAAGGCACGGTCGAGAAGAATCCCCAACTCGGTTTCGCTCAGCGGCTGCAGCTGGAAAATACGCGAACGCGAGACCAGCGCGCGGATAACCTCAAAATAGGGGTTCTCGGTGGTAGCCCCAATCAGGGTAACCATCCCGCTTTCCACCTGGGGCAGCAGCGCGTCTTGCTGGGCCTTATTCCAGCGGTGAACCTCATCCACAAACAGGATGGTGCGTTGGTGGTACAGGCGGCGGCGCTCCTGCGCATCGGCGATCACCCGGCGCAGTTCGGCCACCCCGGCCAGCACGGCCGAGATGCTTTCGAAATGGGCGCGGGTATTCTGGGCGATTAACTGGGCGATGGTGGTCTTGCCGGTGCCCGGCGGGCCCCAAAGCAAGATGGACGAAAAAAGCCGGTCGGTTTCAATGGCGCGGCGCAGTAACCGACCCGCGCCAATGATGTGCTCCTGGCCGACGACCTCGTCGAGCGTCCGCGGGCGCATGCGCGCCGCCAGCGGGGCTTCATTCTCCATTCGCTGCTGCATAGCATGGTCAAACAGATCCATTTCTGTATTGTACCCTCAATTCTTTGCCCGCCTATTAATTGTTTTTTTGTTGTAGAATATGCTAACAATTAGTTTTTAGTATTTTTAGGGTTCCCCGGGGGAGAACTTGGTTAATTTTAAGCGCATCGCCGTTATTGGGACGATCTGTTTTCTATTGGGAGGGGCGCTCATTTGGACCCTGCGGCAGGCCAGGCCGGTTCAGGCCGGGTTGTTGTCGTCTGGGCTGGCGACCCCGCGCCTGCACACCATCCCTATCCTGCAGACTCCGCCCGCAGCCGTGGAACCCGCGCAGCTCAGCGCGGTAGAGGCGGCCGCGCCTGCTGCGCAAGAGGCCAATTCCATTGAGGAACGCAGCAAGGATGTCTTAAAGATCGTCAACCCGCTGCAGCCCCATCCGGCCGACCCGGCCAATAACTATATCTACAGTTTTATCGATTCTTACCAGCCCCTGGCCCCCGGCGGCGGCTGTGCCGAAATCTGGGAAATCGTCCCCGATTACGTGCGCCTGCCCAACTGGCTGACCACCCCCAGCCGCCCCGAGCAAATTTACTCGAAAGTGTCGTTGTACTTCCTGGCCGCCATGTTGATCCATAATAACGCGGTGGACGCCAGCGAATGCGCCAACGGCGGGATCTCGGTGGACAACCAGTGGGTGGCCAATGTCTGCGGGTTGAACAAGGCCTACGCGGCGGTGATCGAGTGGCAGAACCGGTTCAACACGGTCATCTTGAATATTTCCCAGGAGACAGGCGTGCCGGCGCAGCTGATGAAAAATATTTTCAGCCGCGAAAGCCAGTTCTGGCCGGGAATTTTCGCCACCCTGGATGAAGCCGGGTTTGGCCAGCTCACGGTCAACGGCGCGGATGTGCTGCTGATGTGGAATGCCAACTTCTACAACCAGTTCTGCCCGCAGGTGTTAATCCCCGAAGCCTGCAAGAAAGGCTACACCAACCTGAGCATCAATGAACAACAGATGCTCACCGGCGCGCTGGTGCGTATGGTCAACGCCACCTGCCCCACCTGCCCGGACGGCGTCGACCCTTACCTGGCCGAGTTCAGCGTGCGGGTCTTCGCCGAAAACCTGATCGCCAACTGCAACCAGGTCGGGCAGATCATCCAAAACGAGACCCAGCGCAAACCCAACCGCACCAGCACGTATGAAGACCTGTGGCTCTTCACCCTGATCAATTACCACGCCGGCTCTGGCTGCCTGAGAGATGCGGTCCGAGCCACCGCCAAGGAAAATTACGACATTAACTGGGATCTGGTGGCGGCCCACCTGCCCACCTATTGCTCCAGCGCAAAGGCCTACGTGGAGGAAGTGATCTACATGCCGGAAGTGGCGCCCAACCCCACCCCGCCGCCGGATCAGCCCACCCCCACGGCCACACCCGCGCCTTAAGCGGGCATCGATCCCATAAAGCAAGAAGCAGTCCGCCTTGAACCGGCGGACTGCTTCTTGCTTTTATAACCAAAGATCTTTATTCGAGATTGGTCTCGCGCACCCCATTCGTTTCTTTGCTGAGCAGATCGGCCAGAACTTCCACCGCTTCGGGGCTGAACTGGGTTTCGGCCTCGCTGCGCAGCTCGGTGATGGCATCCTCCGGGCTCAAGGCCGGGCGGTTGGGCAGCTCGGTGGTCATCACCGAGTAGGCCTCGGCCACCGAAATGTAGCTGGCCGGGACGGGGATCTGGCGGCCGGTGAGATGGTCGGGGTAACCGCGGCCATCCCAGCGCTCCTGGTGGTGGTAGATCCAGGGCACGATGCGGGCAAGCAACTCGACCGGCTTGATGATCTGAGCGCCGTAGAATGGATGCATCTGAATGGTCTGCCACTCATCTTCGTTGAGCGGTTCGGTCTTGGTCAAAATGTGCTCGGGGATCGAAATCTTGCCCACATCGTGGAGCAGGGCGGCGATCAACAGATAATCGATGTCGGTTTTATTCCAATTGGCGTTGCGCGCCATCTGCACCGCCAGGCGGCTGACCGATTCGGAATGGCCGCGCATAAAGCGGTCGCGCGAGTCGATTGCCGCAATCAGCGTGCGCGCCATGGCGCCCACCTGGATCAGGGCGGTCTCATCGCCTTCCGCCACAGAAACCAGGGCGCGGGTCAGCCCCGGGCGGCGGCGCTCGAGATAGGTCAGCTCGGTCTCAACCGTGCCTTCGTAGGTGGAAACAAAGCTCTCGATGACTTCCACGCTGTGCTCGAGCTCCTGGCGCTGGCCGCTGGCCCACAACTGGGGGATTTGCTCGTGGAGCTTGATAGTCATGCGGGCGATATCTTTTTGCGAGACAACCGTCTTGCCGTACGAGACGAGCATATCGTGCTTGGTCACCAGGCGGGTGAAGCGCTCTTCTACCTCGCGGATGCGCATGGAGAGGTTGGGCGCTTCGCGGATCTGCGATTCGAGATTGTAAATGCCGAGTACGACCTCATCCGGGCCAATATCCCCATTCTTTTGTTCGTGGATTATTTTATCCAGGCGCTCTTTCCAGAACATCTCCGCGTCATCCAACTGCAGCACCTGGGAGCCAAAGGTAACCCGCCCCTCGCGGTTGAGCTGCTCGATATACCCCATGGCCAGGTCCAGGGCGCGTTTGGCCGAGGAAACCCGGCTTTGCGCGTCGGATTTTCGGGCTTCATCCTGGCGCACTGCCTCGCGCTCCAATTGGCGCGAGTTATAATCCAACAGTTCGGCGGGCGCGCGGCTGAGCACATCCAGGAGGGCATCCTGGTCAAGCTGCAGCTTTTCCCAGGCATCTTTCAATGCCTGAAGGTCTTTGATACCCCGCAGGAACAGCGGGCGGCTGGAAGTTTGTTGGGTTAGTCGGTCGCGTTCACCCTGGATATGGGTGAACAGATCCCATACGCGGCGGTCGGTGTCGACGGCTTTGTAGCTGATCTCTGAAATAACCAGGCGATAATCGTTTAGATTGGCTTCAAGCTCGGCAATTTTTTCTTCAACTTTTTCGGGGAATCCCCCAATCCGCGAACGCAGATTGCGCCATTCACGGATGGTTGCGGTAAATTAACTCATCCCGCGCTGTGGTGCTGAAGAAACTGGAACCTGTTGTTCGTCGTCACTCACGAATATTTGCTCCGTATACAGACGCTCAGCCATGATCCCCCGCCTGTGTTTGCTCAAACCGTTAACTCAGCCAGGCACAGGAACCTGGCACTATTATACCTGATTCAATTTCGGCAATTTCAAGCTTGCACTTGTGTTAATTATCCTACCATTTGCCTTTTTAGATCGTTGCAGATACAATACACCTATCCAAAAAGACTGTGCTGGCACCTGGAGGGATGGATGAGTCCGCAGAGAGTAAACCGCGTACTGGTCGTTGAAAACAACGTCCAGGCGACGAAGACCTTCCGCAAACTGCTGTCGTTAATCGAAAACGTCGAGGTAATCGATTTCTTAAATACCGCCCAGGAAGCACTGGAGATGATTAATCGAGATCAAACCGGATGTGATGTTGATCGAAGAACATCTTCCGGATATTGATGGCATCAGTTTTACCGAAATCGTCCGGCGCGATTATCCCACCACCCAGGTGATCATCGTCTCGCAAGACAAACAATACGACACGGTGCTGCGCTCACTGCGCAATGGCGCCTCGGATTTCCTGGCGCATGACGTCTCGATTGGCGAGTTCCGCGAAGCCATCCTGCGCGCGGCGGAAATTGCCGCGATCGAACGCACCAAGTACCACCCGTACTTCGCCCCCGAAACCCCCAAAGCTGAAGAAGGCCAGGGGACTTCGAAAGCCCACGTGGTCACCATCTTCAGCCCGCGTGGAGGCTGTGGAGTCACCACCATCGCCAATAACCTTGCCCTGGCTTTCCGCGACAACGAAAGCCAGATCGGCCTGCTGGATACCAATTTGCAGTTTGGCGACCTGGATATCCTCTTCAATGAGGTCGGGCAGCTATCGATCATGGACCTGGCGCAGATCGCCTACGACCTGGATCCCAAGGTGGTCAAAGAAGTGATGATGCTGCACCGCTCATCGGGGGTCTACCTGCTGGCCCCGCCCAAGAACCCGGTCATTCAGGAACCGGTCACCGGCGAACAGATCAGCCGGGTGGTCGAATATATCCGCAATTTTTACGATTACCTGGTGATCAACACCTCGAGCTATATCAATGACGCCACCCTGGCATCCCTCGATTGTTCGGATGCCATCGTGCTGGTGGCTACCCAGGAGATCGCCTCGATCAAATCCATGCGCTCCTTCCTGGAGATGTGGGAAAGTTTTGGGATGAAGCGCGAACGATTGGTGCTGGTGGTGAATAAATACCGCAAAACCAGCGCGCTGACCTCCAAGAAAATCAGCGAGACGCTCAACCAACCAGTCGACCTGACCATCCCCGAGGACAGCGAAGCCGCGCTGCGCGCCGCCAACCTGGGCAACCCCCTGTTGATGAGCAACCCAAACGCGGATATCTCGCAGGCGATCGTGGAGCTGAGCGAGAAACTCAAGCAGCGCATGCCCTCCCTGATCACCCAGGAACGCTTCCGCCTGTACATGAAAAACGCATAACCCACCCAAATACACGTGAAGAGGGGCCGTCCAACACCGGTTTTTGGACGGCCCCTTCTTTATCTTGGGTTGAAACGGATCAACCCCCATGTGAAAATGAAAGCGCAGGGTTACTGGCCGCGGTAGACGAAACTATCCACGGCGCAGATGATTGGGGTATCCGGCAGGTTCAGGCAAGCCTGGTATTCGACTACATCCATCGAATTGAGCCCTTCCAGCGGCTGCAAGGTAACACTCGATTGCCCCTGGGCATCCGTGGGTGGAAAATCGAGGGTGAACGGCTCCCGGTTGGGCAGGCGAATGGTAAATTCTCCGCCGACCAGGGCCATCGGCTGCCCGCTGGCGCTGCCGGTCACGCGGATATTCAGCTGCTGGGCTTCACCCTGGCTCAGTTCGGACGATTGCTCCGATAGCTGCACCGCGACGGTTTCGGTGGTGAAACTGCGCAGCGCCAGGCTGCCCGGATCGGTAGCGAGCAGATATTGCCGGCCGAAATCGTGTAAGGACACCCGTTCGCTGGCAGGGGCAGACGGGTCATAATCCAGGCAGTAATTTTCGAAACACTGGCTGTACTTTTGCCCATCCTGGATGGGGAACAATTCGGTGATTGGGCGCCCAGAAAGCTCGCGCCCGCCGTAGGAGGCAATGAAGCCATCAAAAAAGACAGGAACGTTGTGACCCAATCCGTTTTCGGTTTCGTAAAACACCAACTGTTCGTGAGGGTTTTTATCCACCGGCGGCTGAACGGGCACATTGCCCATCCAAATCAGCAGCGGGCGCAGGTGGATATCCTTGAGGTTGTCGAGCGGGGCGTACAGCACAGCGTTCTGGTATACCTGTTCGAGCGTGCCGTCGCCACCCAGGTGTGGTTGGGCCAGCGGCCGGCCAAAATCCTCCCAGCGCGCACGCTGCAGGCTCAACTCGAAGGGCTGGTTGATTTTGCCGGAGCGCACGATCAGCCAGTATTCATCCAGGCGCCGTGAACACAGCGGCCCGCAGGTGTACGCACCGTAAGGGATCAGGTGGACCTGGCCGGCCGGGTCGCTAAAATTGCGGTAGAAACCCACGTTGGTGAAAAACTGTTCGTAGCGTTTTGTGTCGTGGTTGACCCGCACGTTGGTCAGCGGGCTGCCGGCATACAGGGCCCCGTAGAGGCGGTCGTAGAGTGGGGCAAATTCATCAAACAGGACGTAACCGCCGTCCAGAATTTTGCTGCCAGAGTTGGGGGGCGGCGGGAATTGGGGGTCGTCCCACACCTGCAGCTCGGCGCCGATCGGTTCGAGCTGGTAGCGGGTGGTGGTATCCCCATCTGCCGGGCTGATGCACATCAGCGCCGCTTCGACGTACTGGCACTTGCGCCCGTCACGCTCCACCAGGCCGCTCATCACCCCGCCGAGCAGATCCTGGCCGCCAAGAGTTTGGTAAAACTCTTTGAAGATCGGATCGGCCGACTGCGCGACAGGAAGCTGGCGGGGTTCAGTGGGGCCAAAGGTACCCATGGAACCACAAGCCGCCATCAGCAGCGTAGATAGACTTACAAGGAAGTATAGAAACCTTCGTCCGTTCACCTAAAATCAATATCCCCCAAAACAGGTTCGGATCCAGGCAGGTGAGCGATTTTTTCCGGTCATTTGTAGGGATGGGTGCTCAGGGGGAGAATGTGGATCAGATTGCGAGCAACCTGACGTGGCCCCTACTGCGATTAATTTGATCGAAAACGCAAACCCGCGTATTTAATTTTCGAAACCGAAAAGATAATCTGAAATTATTGTATAGCATACTATTGGTTATGCGCATTACAGTAAGGTTACAATTCTTATCTTTTCACATAAATAAAAGCCCGGGATTACCCGGGCTATTTTTTTAGGATGCCCCCTCCCCAGGGTCACCCTTCCGAAATTAAGCGTTCAGCTTTTCCCTTCTCCCGAGGAGGGAGTATTACTATCTGTCTTGGTTTCAGTCGTGCTTTTGTTATCGTCGGCCGGTTTGCTTTCGGCCTTTTCATCGCCGTGTGCGCTGTTCTTTCCGCCGCCAGAGGGTGAGCGGTGGTCGGTGGCATAGAAACCAGACCCTTTAAACACAATCCCCACCGGCTGGAAAACCTTGCGCAAGGACTTCTTGCCGCATTCCGGGCAGCGAGTCAGCGGGGAATCGCTAAACTTCTGGGTCTGTTCGAACCGGATACCACAACTTTCACATCTGTACGTATAAACGGGCATAACCACCTCAAGCCAACGAACGAAGATCAACGGCCGCATTTCTTGGGCACATCCTTTTCATTATACGCCCCTATCCAAGAAAATGGCAAGATTTGCGCCTGTTTTTAACAGAATAGCACATTATTATATGAAAACGATAAGATTTTGGCCCGCCGCCAGGGCAATCGCATCTACATTGCCAGATGCGTTTTCTACCCTTTTCCACTCCCCCCGGCCCCCTCTCCGCGGCAAAAAAACGCCGCGAAGAGGGGGAGAAAATATGTTTCTCCGAGAAGACTGTACTGGCGGCACTTAAGTGCCGCCAGTACAGTCTTCTCGGACTCTTTATAAAGTCCCCGCCCTCGAGGGCGGGGATTTAGGGGTGGGTGACAACTATTTTATAGAAAAACTGTTTTGATGCGATTGCCCTAGACCCGCCGCCGATCTTGACATCCACGAAGATGAAACCATCCCCGGCGCAAGCCCATGCTTAAACGAAAAAGGGGCGAACAGGCTGTTCACCTTGTTCGCCCCTGGCCTTCAGCCGGTTAACTCAATGCTCGTTCTCCCTTGCGGCCCATGGCTTCAGCCACCACCAGGAAGTCCGTCGCTGAGATCATCCCCACGATCGCGCCCGATTCGTTCACCACCGGCAGGTGATGAATGCGGTGCTCGTGCATGATGCGGGCGCATTCGCTGATCTGCATGTCGCGATCTACGGTGATTAGCGGGCTGGTCATAATCTCAGAGACTTTTACCTGGGCCGGGTTGCGCTCCTTGGCAACGATTTTGTCACTGATATCCGTCGTGGTGAGGATACCAAAATCCGGGCTTGCCTCGGTTTTGTTAATAATCAGGCTGTTAATATAGCGCCGGCGCATGGTAGCGAGCGCATCGGTCACAGGTATATCAGGGTCGACATAGACCACCAGATCCATCATCCAGTCGCGCACTCTAAATTGCATGTTTGTCTCCTTGTTGTCAGGCAGAAAACCGGTGAAAAGATCACGAGGTAAGGAGAGTATAGCAAAAAGGGTGCGTTGAATGCAAGCCTGACCCAGGCGGATAAAAGGATGAACACGGCGATCACCCCATTGGATGCGTACACCCCACCCCTGCAGATTCACCTTAAGGAGAGCGAGCATGATTGATTCCCGACAGATATTGACACGCAGCCGGTTTATGCTATACTCCAGTATAGTATATGACATTGAGGTGAGAATATCATGCCCCTGTATGAATATCAGTGTGACGATTGCGGCGAACCCTTCGAGAAAATGGTCCGCATTTCAGAGGCCGCCAACGGCCAGGCCTGCCCGCAGTGCGGCAGCCAGCAGACCCACAAACAAATTTCAACCTTTGCATCGGCCACGAAATCTTCCGGGGCTTCGTTCACCGGCGCCTCCAGCAGCAGCTGTGCAACCGGCGGCAGCCGCTTCAGTTGAGCAGGCTAACCCCTTTCCGGCCGTGCGCCGGGATCCAAAACAATGAAATTAGAAAATTCCGAACTACAAGATAAATTGCTCCAGCGCCTGCGCCGGATTGAGGGCCAGGTGCGCGGGATTGAAAGCATGCTGACTTCACAGCGCGAATGCCGCGAAATCATCCAGCAGCTGGCTTCGATCCAATCCGCTTTGCACGGTTTTAGCCGGGCTCTGCTCGAAGAATACGCGGTGAGCTGCCTGCTGCCGCCCGAAGATCAACCCGCCGACCGCAAAGCACAAGAGAACAATCTGCGCGAATTGATCGATCTGATCAACAAAGCGCCCTGAAAGCGGGACGGCCCGCAATCAAATAACCTGGAGGCATTATGGCAACATCCACGGTCCGCTGGACTGGCGGCCAAACCTATATTGGAACCGATTCAACCAATCATTCGGCGGTGCTTTCCACCCCGGGGGCCGGGATCGGGATGAAACCTTCCGACCTGCTGCTGGTAGCCATCGGGGCGTGCGCCTCGGTGGACGTGGTCGACATTTTGGCCAAGAAAAAGCTGCATATGACCGGGCTGGAGGTGCAGGTGAGCGCCGACCAGGACGACGACCCGCCCTGGACCTTTCGCAAGATCCACTCGCACTTTGTTCTGCGTGGCAGCGACCTGAACGAAAAAGCGGTTGAACAGGCCCTCCACCTGGCCGAAGAAAAATATTGTTCGGTGGCCGCCACCGTGCGCACCGCCTGTGAAGTGACCTTCGACTATGTGATCGAAGCCGAGTAAGCCGGCGCAAGCATAAAATCGGGCGGGGCTGCCTTTCCTGGCAGCCCCGTTTTATTTGGCTCAGGCCGGGCGGATGCCCACCGCCAGCTCCGCCTGCTTGACGGGTGGGTCGAGCGCCAGCAAGCCGTGCTCACCGCAGGCCAGGGTCTGTTCGCCAAGGATCTCCCCATGGAGCGGGTCGAGCCAATCCAGGTGATAATCCCCCGGCAGGAGGGTCAACGACAGGGCGCTGCCGCCTTCCAGGTATGCCAGGGCTTCCCGCGATCCACGCAGCAGGCTGACCCCGCGCGGCATGCCGCCCTCGGGACGCATATCCACGAACGAATAGCGGCTGACGAACTCGCGCAGGGCGCGCAGCTGGGCACGCAGCGCCTGGCTGCCGCCACCCGGCGCCTGGTTTTGGCCCAGCCCGTCTTCACTCCCCACGAAAAATGAATAATCCAGGTTGTTGAACACCCCGCCGCCCGCCAGGATAAAACGCCAGGCCTGCCGCCGGTAGGCTTCATCCTCCGAACCGGCAAACCCCGATTTGTCGAAGTTGACCACCCGATCGAAACCGTAATTCCACAGGGCGGCCTCGGGCCAGGCGTAGTGGAAATTGAGCACAGAGACGCGCTCATCCACCTGGGTGAGTTGTGCGCGGAAATTGCAGTAATTTTGTGCGATGAGATGGCGCTTTGCCAGGCCGGCCTCCTGCGAGACGATCCAGTCTGCCACCCGCGCCTGCCAGGCCAGAGAAGGCTCATCGGCCACATCCACCTGGTTCTGCCAGGTATGCCCCAGGGTGGGGTCGGCGGTTTCGAAGGAATCCGCGCGCAAGCCGTGATCTGACCAGGGTTCGTTTTGGATTTCAAAGATCAGGTTATCGAACTCATTCAACTCCCCTACCAGCTTGCGCACCAGTTTCTCCTGCCAGGCCAGCAGCGCCCCATTGTCCAACGAATGCACCCGGGAGCGCTCCATCACGCCGCTGGCGTTGACGTTGTTGTCCGGGTGGAATGGGCACACCTGCCAGTTATCATCCGCATAAATGGAGGAGAACAGGGTCAGCTCGACCACAATCCCCCGCCGCCCTGCCCGTTCGATGAAATCTTTCAGGCGGGTGAAATACGCCTCATCCCACTGGTCCAGGTCGAAGCGGTTGCCGCCGTTGGCGTAACCCGGCTGGGCAGACCGCGCCCAGGGCGCCAGGAATTGGCCGGCCTCAGGCGCGAGGGTATTCCGGCGGATGCCAAAAGCCCCCACCTTTTCCAGGTAACTGCCGGCAAACAGGCGAGTATAGTTCATGCCCTGCTGCGCCATGGTGTCCAGGTAGCGCAGGTAGTCAAATTCGCGGTTGATCACCGCGCCGTAGTGTTCCGCCGAGGTGATCAGCAGAAGCGGTTGGCCTTTATAGGCCAGATAATGGGGATTATCAGCATGCAGATGGATAGGGGTCATCGAGTAATTATAAATCGGGGTTAAAATAGGAACCATATACTTTTCCCTGGAGAAATCGTGAGCTCCTTAATGGCTTCCCCCTATGCGGGTGTGCTGGCCCGCTATGGCAATTTATTGGACATCCCGGCTCACACCCAGCCTGTCAGCCTGTTGGAAGGCAACACGCCCTTGATCCCCATGCCGCGCCTGGCAGATGAACTGGGTGGCGGCTTCGACCTGTTGGTTAAGTTTGAGGGGATGAACCCCACCGGCTCGTTCAAAGACCGCGGGATGACCGTGGCGATCAGCGAGGCCTACGGCCGTGGGGCCAAAGCGGTGATCTGCGCCTCCACCGGCAACACGGCCGCATCCGCGGCAGCCTATGCCTCGCGGGCCGGACTGCACGCCATCGTCATCATTCCGGATGGCAAAGTGGCGGCGGGCAAGCTGGCCGGGGCCGTAGCTTACGGCGCCGAAGTCATCCAGATCGAAGGCTCTTTCGACGACGCCCTGACCCTGGTGGTGGAAATGTCTGCCCAGCACCCCATCGCGCTGGTCAACTCGCTCAACCCCTACCGCATCGAAGGGCAGAAGAGCGCCGCTTTTGAGATCTGCGATACGCTCGGGCGCGCCCCAGACTGGCTGTGCCTGCCGGTGGGTAACGCGGGCAACATCACCGCCTATTGGGCCGGTTT
Source organism: uncultured Chloroflexia bacterium (assembly GCA_963752685.1). Taxonomy (GTDB): domain Bacteria; phylum Chloroflexota; class Anaerolineae; order Anaerolineales; family Anaerolineaceae; genus Anaerolinea. The sequence continues at coordinate 999,107 of CAVVZR010000006.1, forward strand.
CCGCCAGTACGACCGGCTGCGCCAGACCGGCCTGCCGCGCATCCTGGGGGTGCAGGCCCAGGGATCGGCCCCCCTGGTCCTCGGCCACCCGGTGGAGCATCCCGAAACGGTGGCCACCGCCATCCGCATCGGCAAACCGGCGCGCGGCGAACAGGCCCTGGAAGCCGCCGAACAATCCAACGGCTCGATCATTGCCGTGTCGGACGATGAAATCCTGGCAATGCAGCGCCGCCTGGCGGCCAACGGGGTGTGGGTCGAACCCGCCTCGGCCGCGGGTCTGGCGGGTTTGGCTCACCAGCTGAAATCGGGGCAGCTCAGCCTGGATGAACTGCGCGGCCAGACCCTGGTGGCCATCTGCACCGGCCACGGGATGAAAGACCCCGAAATCATCGCCAAAAGCATGCCGGCGCCATTGCGCCTGCCCACCAGCTTCTCCGCCCTGGAGGACGCCATCCTACGGGGCAAATCGTGATGCGCGCGGTCACGGTGCGCGTGCCGGCCACCACGGCGAACCTGGGGCCGGGGTTTGACTGCCTGGGGCTGGCCCTCGACCTGTGGAATGAAGCCGTGTTCAGCCTGGAAGGCGACGGCCTGGAGATATGCATTGAGGGTGAAGGCGTGGGGAGGCTGCCGGCCGACCGCTCGAACACGATTGCCTACGGCTTCCGCCATTTTCTGCGCGCTCGCCGGCTGCCGGAACCGGGCGGGTTAAAAATCATCTGCCGCAACCAGATCCCCACCAGCTCGGGTTTGGGTTCCAGCGCCTCGGCGCTGCTGCTGGGTCTGCTGGCCGCCAATAGTCTCTCTGGCGCCGGGGCGGATACCGCCGAGTTGTTAGGCCTGGCCGCGGATATCGAAGGCCATGCCGATAATGCCGCCGCCGCATTGTACGGCGGGCTGGTGATCTCGCTGCACGACGAACAGGGCTGGCTGGTGCGCAGTCACCCGGTGCCGCCGGTGTGCTGCGTGATCGCCATCCCGGCCGTCAACCTGCCCACCCATGTTGCCCGCCAGGCGCTGCCCCGGCGGGTGCCGCGCGAAGACGCGATTTTCAATCTTTCACGCACGCCCCTGGTGGTCGAAGCCCTGCTAACCGGCGATCTGGCCCTGTTGGGGCGGGCGGTACAGGACCGCCTGCACCAGCCCTACCGCTTTGGCCTGATCCCCGGGGCAACGGAGGCATTCGCCGCAGCCCAGGCCGCGGGCGCGCCGGCCGTGGCCATGTCGGGGGCAGGTCCCAGCCTGATCGCCTTTGTCGAAAAAGATGAGCTGCAGGTGGCCGAGGCGATGGCTGCCGCCTTTGAACAGGCCGGGTCGGCGACCCGCACCTTGATTTTACAATCCAGCTCGCAAGGCGCGCAGGTCAGCTCAGCCGCGGATGCCGCCTGACGGCCCGAAGCGCCGCGGGCAAACGCAGGGAGAATCCTATGGACCCAAGAAGGGAAAGTGATCTTGAAAAATGACGACCTGGTCATCGAACGCTGCAACCAGGGCGAGCCGATTATCTCGCCCAGCCAGAATTGGTGGGAAAATGGCGTCACCTTCAACCCGGCCGCGGTCTACCTGGAGCGCTCGCCCGCCAATGACCGGATCATCAAGGCACTCTTGCCGATGCGCAGCCTGGATGACCCCCAGCTGGCCGCCGGCGTGGTGGCCGTGCATTACCGCGCCCGCCCCGAAACCGACCCCGGTTCTCCTTTTGTGCGCAGCTTTATCGGGCTGGCCGTGTTCACCCCCTCCCTGGAGCTGCTCTACCGCTACCAGGAACCGGTCCTGGTTCCTTCCCCCGACCCGCTCGGCATCGACACCCTGGGGGTCGAAGACCCGCGCATCACCCGCGTCGGCGATACATTTTATATGGTCTACTGCGGTCTGGCCAACCACCCGGCCCATATCTGGAGCGCGGCGCTGTGCCTGGCAAAATCGCCCGACCTGCTCCACTGGCAAAAGCTGGGCAAAATTCCAGGCGACATCGGCCGCTATAACAACAAGGACGGGGTGCTCTTCCCGGAACCGGTCGGCGGCCGCTATTATCTGCTCCACCGCCCCTTTGGCGAGGGGCTGATTCCGGCCGAAAAAGGTATCATTCGCCTGGCCGCCGGCGAAGCGGTCGAAGGGCCCTACACCGACTGCGGAGCCCTGCTGCAAGCCTTTGCCAACCCGCGCATGCAAGACAGCTGGTTAGGCGCCGGGTCGGTGCCCATCCCGATGGGGGCCGGGCGCTACGCGCTGATTTACCACACCGGCAACATCCCCCAGGGAGATGAGCGCGAATATGACCTGGACGCGGCGCTGATGGATTTCAACCGGCTGGAGCCTGGCCGGCCGGCAGCCGCGATCACCGGGCGGATCGAGCATCTGATGACCCCGCAAACACCCGCGGAGCTGCGCTCGCATTCTGCCCTGCAGGTGGCCAACGTCCTGTTTGTCTGCGGCTCGTACGAGTACCGCGGGGATATCTATCTGGTTTACGGCGGAGCAGACACCTATACCCTGGCAGCGCGGGTCAACAAGCAGGCATTCTTCGCCGCGCTTGAAACCGCCGGCCTGGATAATCCGTTTCGATAAACATAAAAAAATCAATCTCAATTTGTGTCAAGGAGGACACCCATGATCCAGTTTGGCTGGCGCACCCCTGATTTCCCCGTCGACGGAAGCCCGACCCTGGCCTTCCGCGACCAGCATTTTGAATTTCTGGACGCAGTCCATGGCAAGCTGGATTCGGCCTGGGTGGCCGACCATTTTGTGCCCTGGATGGGCTCGCGCGACCAGTCTACTGACACCTTTGAGTGCTGGACGACGCTGACCTATCTGATGGCCAAATACCCCCAGATGAAATTTGGCACCATTGTCATGTCGCAGGGCTACCGCCCGCCGGCGCTGCTGGCCAAAATGGCCTCCAACCTGCAGGTGCTCTCCGGCGGCCGCTTTATCCTGGGGATTGGAGCCGGCTGGAAGAAAGATGAATACCTGGCCTACGGCTACGATTTTCCCGGCGCCGCGGAGCGCATCCACCAGTTGGAAGAAGCTGTGCAGATTATCCGCGGGATGTTCACTCAACCCAAAACCACCTTTGACGGCAAATACTACCAGATCCACGAGGCAATCTGCGAGCCCAAGCCCGACCCCTTGCCCCCGATCATGATCGGCGGTTCCGGGCGCAAGCTGACCCTGCGGGTGGTGGCCAAACATGCCGATTGGTGGAACGGGGTAGGCGTTTCGCCCGAGGAATACGCCGAGGCCAGCGGGGTGCTGGCGGAGCACTGCGCAGCGGTAGGCCGCGACCCCAAAAGCATCCTGAAGACCTACAGCACCGACTGCGTGGCCGTGGCCCATTCGAGCGCCGATGCGGAACGCGTGGCCCAGGCCAGTCCGTTTTACAACCCCAAGAGCGGGTTGATCGGCACCCCCGATGAAGTTGCAGCGCGCCTCCAACGCTACATCGACCTGGGCGTGGAACATTTCATGCTGCGCTTTGTTGATTTCCCGCGCACCGCCGGGGCCAATTTATTCATCCAGGAAGTGCTCCCGCGCTTCCGCTAGATTTCTAGCAATTCACTACCGCAAGAGGCATGATGAAAATCACCAAACTCGAGACCTTTCTGGTCAAACCGCGCTGGCTGTTCTTGAAAATCCACACCGATGAGGGGCTGGTCGGTTTGGGCGAGCCGATACTGGAAGGTCGGGCCCTGACCTGCGCCCAGGCCGTGGCCGAACTGGAGCCCTACTTGCTGGGCGAAGACCCCACCAAGATCATCCACCACTGGCAGGCCATGTACCGCCACGCCTTTTACCGCGGCGGACCGATCCTCACCAGCGCGCTGAGCGGGGTGGAACAGGCCCTGTGGGATCTCACCGGCAAGGCTTTGGGCGTGCCGGTCTACAAGCTGCTGGGCGGGCCGACCCGCGAGCGCATCCGCATGTACAAACATGCCGGGGGCAAACCCCAGGCGATTACCGACGGGATCGCATTGGGCTTCAATGCCTTCAAAACCGGGATTGCCGGCGGCCGGCCGGCGCGCATCATCGAAACCAAGGGCTTCGTCGACCGGGCCGTCGAGAATTTCGCCGCCCTGCGCGAAGCCGCTGGACCCGAGGTGGATATCGCCATCGACTTTCACGGCGCGATCAGCCCGCAGACTGCCAAACTGCTGATCAAAGGGCTGGAGCCCTACCAACCCATGTTCATCGAGGAGCCGGTGCAGTGCCAGAATGTAGACGCCATGGTGGAGATCGCGCGCGGCACGCACCTGCCCATCGCCACCGGCGAGCGCATCTTCACCAAATGGGGCTTCCGCGAAATCCTCGAGAAGCACGCCGCTTCGATCTTGCAGCCGGACTTGTGCCACTCCGGCGGGATCCACGAGGCGCATATCATCGCCGGGATGGCCGAAGCCTATTACGCCGCGATCGCGCCGCACAACCCGCTGGGACCGATCTCGCTGGCAGCCTGCATCCAGTTGGACGCCACCATCCCCAATTTCATCGCCCAGGAACACGTCTCGCTGGGCGAAGGCTATCTGAAGCAGCCCTTTGTGGTCAAAGACGGTTTCGTTGACCTGCCAACCGGGCCGGGGCTGGGGATCGAGCTGGACGAGGAAGCCATGGCGGACAAACTCGGCCACGATTGGATCAACCCGATGTCTTACCACCCGGACGATCACGCCGTGGTGGACTGGTAACCACCTCTTGCTCCTAACCAAAAAGAGCTGCTGGCCGCAGCTCTTTTTGGTTAGGGAGAATATACCTGGAATTTACATATCCATGAGGAACTGGAAGATGCGGTCGTCGACCCGCGGCAGGCCTTCGTGGCCGAAATCCGGGTACACCAGCATGGATTTGGGCGCGGTGATCTTGTTGTAGGCCGCGAATTGGGTCGAGGGCGGGCAGATGGTATCCATCAGGCCAATCGACCAGAAGATCTCGGCGCGAATGCGCGGGGCGAGGTGCTGGATATCGATATAGCCCAACTGCTCAAAGATGGCGGATTCGTTTTGGTGATTGGGGTCGAAATGGCGGAAGTGCTCTTTCAATTCCGCGTAGGCATGTTCCGCCTGGTCCATTTCCCAGACGCGTTTGTAATCGCTCAAGAAGGGGAAAACCGGAGCCGCCCGGCAGATGCGCGGCTCCAGAGCGGCGCAGGCCACGGTGAGGCCGCCCCCCTGGCTGCCGCCGGTAGCCGCCACCCGTTGGGCGTCCACTTCGGGCATCTCCATCAGGATTTTGGCGAGTTGGGCGGTATCCAGGAAAATCTGGCGGTAGAGCAGCTTTTCCGGCCGGCCTCTGACCGCATCGTCTAAGCCGCGGATGATGTGGCCGTGCTGGGTATTGCCGCTGACCCCGCCGGCGTCTTCGGATAGACCGCCTTGCCCGCGGCAGTCGAGGGCCGCCACGCAGAAGCCCTGGCCGACGTAGTTGAGCTTATTGGCCCAATCACCGGAGTCGCCGGTGTAACCGTGGAACATCAACACCGCCGGACAAGGGCCGGCGGCCTGTTTGGGTCGCAAGAATTTGGCGTGCACGCGCGCGCCGCCCACCCCCGTAAAATACAGGTGAAAGCATTCGGCGTTGGGGGCCTGGAACTCGGCGGGGACCAACTCCACCTGCGCGTCCAGGGCGCGCATTTCAGCCAGGGCGCCATCCCAATAGGCATCGAAATCCGCCGGGCGCGGGTTTGTCCCGGTGTAGGTTGGCAGGCGGTCAATTGAAAAATCGAAAGTGAGCGGCACGGAAAAACCTCCTCTGGGGAAAATAAGATGATGCGGAGTCAATGCTTGCGCAAACCATTTTAGCAGGAACCGGGCAGAGCGCATGCATCCAACCCACCTGGATTTGGTCATTTTGCGAAAACCTGCAACCCGATCCCCATTCGTGCGTATATGAAGTAGAACAAAACACCGCGCGGCGGTGGCATCAAAAGGAAAAAATCAAATGGACGCTATCTTAGACTGGTTAGGAAAATTCTTCACGGTCGCCTTTCGCGGGCAAACCTATCTCAACGCACTTTACCTGCTGCTGTCATTCCCCCTGGGCATCTTTTATTTTGTCTTCCTGGTCGTGGGCCTGGCGGTCGGGTTCCCATTGATCATCGTCTGGGTGGGGCTGCTGCTGCTGGCAGCGGTATTCGCGGCGTGGTATGCCTTGATCGTTTTCGAGCGGCAGATGGCCATCTGGATGCTGCATGAGGATATCCAGCCGGTCTCCAAGCAAGACCTGAGCGGCAAGAACCTGTGGCAGAAGTTTACCGCCACCCTGACCAACCCGGTCACCTGGAAAGGCCTGGTGTACCTGTTCGCCAAATTCCCGCTGGGGATCATCTCTTTCACCCTGCTGGTCACCTTCGTGGCAGTGTCGGCCTCCTTGCTGGGTATGCCCTTCTATTACCAGGCGATCAGCCCGCAGATCAATATCTCCATGGATCTGGGGGTGTGGAGCCCGATCCTCTCCGTGGATACGATCAGCGAAGCCATGCTGGTCTGCCTGGTTGGGGTATTCGTCACCCTGATCTCGATGCACATCCTCAACGGCCTGGCCTGGGTCTCGGGCAAATTTGCCAAAGTGATGTTGGGCAGCTACCCCGTGGCGTCCATGCAGCCCCTGGCGCCGGCCCTGGCCGTAGCGCCCGCGGCTCAACCCGCCCAGCCGGCAGCGGTCGAACCCGACAAAACCGATCCGAACCTGGAACAAATCTAATCAGGAACCATCCTGTGTAAACAGTCCTTGCGACCCGGTGATCGCAAGGACTGCTTTTTTAATGATGCCCAAACCGTAAAAAAACACCCCGGAGCGCTCCGGGGTGTTTGCAAAATGGTTGATTCTTTGGGGCGTTAGAAGGGTTCGAAGATCCCGGCCAGCCCGTTGGGCACCTGTTTGAGGCGATTTTCGCTTTCGTTGACCAGCTCGATAATCTGGTGCATGACCGTGTCGGCCACCATGCGCACGCGCGGACGGTCTTCCACGTCCCCGCTGAAGCGCAGCGGCTTGCCGACGGTGACGTTATACGGCCCACGCAAATACCAGCGCCCGAACTCTTCCTTGCCGCGCACCACCGAGCGGATGGTATGAATCCGCTCGCGGAGCAGGTGCACCCCCACCGGTATGACCGGCGCACCGCTCATCAGCGCCAGGCGGGCGACCCCGGTGCGGGCCTGCAAAAAGCCCCCTTCCAGTGGGCTGAGATCGCCCTCAGGGAAGATAACCACGGTGTGCCCGGCGCGCAGGTGCTCCACGGCAGCACAAATGGCGCGCTGACCCTGGCCGGCCTCGACCATGATATGCCCCGAACGGCGCAGGTACTCCCCCAGCACCGGCACCTGGAAAAGCACATCTTTGATCATGATGAAGGACTGCTGGCGCAGCATGGCAGCCACAAAAAAAGGATCGGTGGTGCTGGGATGGTTGGCAGCGATAATTTTTGCCCCGGCGGGGAGTTCCGCCTGCTCTTTAACATCCATTTTCAACATGGTGTCGGTATAGGAAATTACAATCGGCCGAGACGCCCAATACAACGCTTTTTGAGAAATCATTTAGTAGAAGCTGCTTTCGTTTGTAATATAAAATGAAAGGACCAGATCTAAGATAACGGTTTCAGAATGATTCGACACGATCCGCAAGGCATATTATCAAAGACGGCAGGTCATGATTTATCCATGTGCATGACCCCACCACTATGTGACCTTTCTCACATATCAAATCAAACCCCGGGTACGCGGAAAGGTTGTGCCAGGCGGGTTTTCATTTTTGTTAGCTGCGCCTCAGGGCGATTGCATTATTAATATTTACGGGTGCACGCACAGTGTCTGCGCCTACAATGTGGGAAGAAAATTATTTTAATGGTGTATTTGCGCGCTTTCGCGCGCAAATACACCAAACTTTTCTGTTTTCCCCGCCTTGAGGGCGGGGATCAAGGGGTGGGTGACATTATTTGCATAGCACGAATGTTTTTATGCAATCGCCCTAAGCTGCGCCTGCCGGGCAGGGTGAAGGCGGCCAAGAAAGCGGGCGGGATCATCTATAATCATAGCAATAACCATACCAAGGGAAGGTGAACAGCCAATGCAGACCGCAAACAGCAAAGGGTACGAAAATTTCAAAACGGCGATTTACGCGCGCGTGTATGAAGTCAACCAGATGGCTGACTTGAACTGGCTCCAGGAGCGCTTTGACCTGATGAGCCGCCACGCCCACATCGATAAGATCTACCTGGAGACCCACCGCGATATGGTCGTGGCGGATGAAGCCACCATCACCCAGGCGCGCCAGTTTTTTGAAGCGCGCGGGGTGAGCGTCTCGGGAGGCATTACCATCACGGTCAATGAAATGAACCGTTTTGAGACCTACTGCTACACCAACCCCGAGCACCGCGCCATGCTCAAGCGCGTGGTCGAATTTACCGCGCGGCTGTTCGACGAAGTGATCCTGGATGATTTCTTTTTCACCAACTGCAAGTGCGCGGGCTGCATTGCCGCCAAGGGCGAAAAAAGCTGGACGCAGTTCCGCCTGGAATTGATGGCCGAAGCCGCGACCAGCCTGGTGATCGAGCCGGCGCGGGCGGTCAACCCGCGCGTGGAGCTGGTGATCAAATATCCCAACTGGTATGAGCATTTCCAGGGGTTGGGGTTCAACCTGGAAGTGGAGCCCGGGCTGTTCGACCGGCTGTACACCGGCACCGAAACCCGCGACCCGCTGGTCGGCAACCAGCACCTACAGCAGTATCACGGCTACCAGATCTTCCGCTACTTTGACAACCTCAAACCGGGCGCCAACGGCGGCGGCTGGGTGGATACCGGCGGGATGACCTCGCTGGACCGTTACGCTGAACAACTGTGGCTGACCCTCTTCGCTAAGTCGCCCGAAATTACCCTCTTTGATTTTCGCCAGCTCCAGCGCCTCATCCAACCGGGAGACCGGGCGCCCTGGCAAGGGCACGGCGCCAGCCTGGATTTCGATGCCCTGCTGGCGCCCTATCGCCAGGCGGACGGCCAATTCAGTGCGGAGGCCACGGTCGCCCTGGCGGCCGGGGCAGCCTTCTCGCAGGTGGATGCCGTTTTGGGCCAGTTGGGCCAACCGCTGGGGGTGAAATGCTACAAGCCCTTTCACTCCACTGGCGAGGACTATCTGCACAACTACCTGGGTATGCTGGGCATCCCCATCGATCTGCGCCCAGACTTCCCCTCCGAGGCGGCGGTGGTGCTGCTGACCGAATCGGCCAGGTTTGACCCCGCCATTGTCGCCAGGATCAAAGGGCAGCTGGCGGCGGGCAAGAACGTGGTGATCACCTCCGGGCTGCTGCGCGCGCTGCAAGGCCGCGGCATCGAAGATATCGTCGAGCTGGAGATCACCGCGCGCAAAGCGCTGGTCAATCAGTTCCTGATCGGCTGGAACCGCGTCTATCCCGCCCTGGGCGAGATCCTCCTTCCCCAAATTCAGTATCTTACCAACAATTCCTGGGAAGAAATTTCCGCGATGAGCCACGGCAGCGGCTATCCGCTGCTGCACTCGGCCGGCTACGACGGCGGCCGCCTGTACGTGCTGACCATCCCCGACAACTTCACCGACCTCTACCGCCTGCCGCGCGAGGTGCTGGCCCGCATCCGGGAAGCCGTGGCCGGCGGGCTGTACGTCAGCATCGACGCGCCGGCCCAGGTGGCCCTCTTTGTCTACGATAACCACACTTTTATCGTCGAGTCATTCCTGCCGGAGGCGGTGGAGTTCAATATCGTCCTCGACAGCCGCCTGAACGGGCCGGCCGACCTGCTTTCAGGAGAAGCGCCGGCGGGTGAGGCGCTGCTCAACTGGCGCGGCCAACCCACCGGCCAGACCGCCTACCGGACCACCCTCCCACCGCACGCCTACCGCGTTTTCCGCTGCGGCTGACCCACTGGTGCTTAATATCAAAACCGGCTGCTGGTCTGTATGGGCAAGCAGCCGGTTTTGATTTGCCCGATGGGGGTTGCCGCGGACTAGAGATCGATCGTCAGGGCTTCGGCGCCGGCAGGCGGGGTAATGAGCACGCCCTGCGCAGCCACCTCCGCCGTCCCGGCGCTAAGAGAAGCCACCTGGGTCGCCCCGCGCAGCAGCAGCCGCCAGGAGCGGGTATTGCCGCGGGCCGTGACGCTCAGTTGGCTGCCGGTGCGGCGCACCATCACTGTCAGGGCGGTTTCACCGTTCAATGCCGGCACCTGCGCGACGGCCGAGGCGCCGTCTTCCAGCTCGAACAACTGCAGGGTGACCCCCTCGGAAAAATCGTAATCCGGGCGGTCATCCAGCGCGCCAACCGCCAACAGCGTGTTGGGGCGCACCAGCAGCGGCAGGCTGAGGAAATTGTGCTCCTGGCGCAGCCAACGTCCTCCTTCGCGCACTTCGCCGGTCAGGTATTCGGTCCAGCGCCCCGCCGGCAGGTAGAAATCGACCTGGCCGCCGGAGGTGAAGACCGGCGCGACCAGCAGGGCATCCCCGAGCATATACTGGCGGTCGAGGGTGTCACAGGCCGGGTCCGTGGGGAACTCAAGATGCATGGCGCGCATCACCGGGATGCCCGCCTGGTGCGCCTGGACGGCCGCGCCAAACAGATAAGGCATCAGGCTGCACTTCAACTTGGTGAAAAACCGCAGTACGTCCACCGCCTCTTCGTCGAACAGCCAGGGCACGCGGTAAGAGCTGCTGCCATGCAGGCGGCTGTGAGAAGAAAACAGGCCGAACGCGCACCAGCGTTTGTATACTTCAGCCGCGGCGGTCTGTTCGAAGCCGCCAATATCGTGGCTCCAGAAACCGAAACCCGAGAGGCCCAAGCGACAACCCCCCGCGCAGGCTCTCAGCCATCGACTCAAAGGTAGCGGTGCTGTCGCCGCCCCAATGGACGGGGAAACTGCTGTCCGCCTGCCGTCGCCGAGCGGGCAAAGAGAGCCGACTTCTCCGGCCCCGCGCTCGTCTTCGCAGCACGTCGAAAACCGTCTGGTTATAGAGCTGGGTGTAGTAATTGTGCATGCGCTGAACGGATCCGAGCCATCGTAATAGACCACCTCGGTCGGGATGCGCTCGCCAAAATCGGTCTTGAAGCAGTCCACGCCCATATCCAGCAAGGCGCGCAGCTTGTTCGGCGAACCAGCGGCAGGCTTCCGGGTTGGTGAAATCCACCAGGCCCATGCCGGCCTGCCATTGGTCCCACTGCCACACGTCGCCGTTGGGGCGTGCGCAGCAGGTAGCCGTCCTGCGCGCCTTCGGCAAACAGGGGCGAGCGTTGGGCAATGTAGGGGTTGATCCACACACAGATGCGCAGCCCGCGCGCCTTCAAACGCGCCAGCATGCCTTCCGGGTCCGGGAAAACGCGCCGGTCCCATTCAAAATCACACCAGTGGAATTCCTTCATCCAGAAGCAGTCGAAATGGAAGACGTGCAGCGGAAGATCGCGGTCAGCCATGCCCTGGATAAAACTGGTGACGGTGGCCTCGTCATAATCGGTGGTGAACGAGGTGGTCAGCCACAAGCCAAAAGACCAGGCGGGCGGCAGGGCCGGGCGGCCGGTGAGCGCGGTGTAGCGCGCGAGGACTTCCTTGGGAGTCGGGCCGTAGATGAGGAAATACTCCAGCACTTCGCCCGGCACGCTGAACTGTACGCGCTCGACTTTTTCCGAGGCCACCTCCAGCGATACCCGCTCGGGATGATTGATAAACACTCCATAGCCGCGATTGGTGAGATAAAAGGGGATATTCTTATAGGCCTGCTCACTGCTGGTGCCGCCGTCTTCATTCCACAGATCGATCACCTGGCCGTTTTTGACAAAGGCGGTGAAGCGCTCTCCCAGCCCGTAGACACATTCGCCCACACCCAGAGCCAGCTGCTCGTGGATGTAACGCCCCTCGGGGAGTATCGACAAAACCCATCGCGTGCCAGCCGCTGCTGGTGAGGGTGCGCTCGCCGCCGGTGAACTCCACCCGCCAGCCGCCCTGCTTGTGCACGCGCACCGCCAGGTCTCCGCTGCGCAGCACCGCGGCCTGTTCATCCTCGCGGATCTCGAGCGGCGTGCCGGCCTGGGGGAACAGCTCAAATTGCGGTTTGCGCGCCAGCCCGCCCTGCAGGTGGCTCAGGCGCACCTTGATCACGTTGGGCATGGGCGAGGAAAACTCGACGGTGAGCAGGGGCAGGTTAAGCGTGTCGCCGCGGTGGCCGAGATGTTTGGTGGGAGCGTACACCACCATCGCGTCAGGACGCACCTCCACCTCGTGCACTTCGGCCGCGTAATAGGGGGTATGATCCGCGCGCATAGACCAGTAGCCGTCTGAGAACTTCATCGACTTGCTCCTTGAGGAGAATATTTTTCTTGCCGACTCTATTATAAAACGGGAGCGGGAGAAGGCCCCTGGATCGAGAGCCACAGATGCATGATCGTGCCCATGCCCGGGTTCGATTCGGCGCGGATCGTGCCACCGTGAGCCTCGACCAGCGCCTTGGCAATCGCCAGCCCCAGCCCCGATTCGCCATGGTCGTTGTGGCGCGAGTCGTCCACGCGGAAGAAACGGTCGAACAGGCGCGGCAGGATCTCGGCATCGATGCCGCTGCCGGTATCGCGCACGGTGATCGCCACGCCATTGTTAACCGGCTGGGCGCTGAGGGTGATCTCACCCCCCTCGGGGGTATAGCGCAGGGCGTTGCTCAGCAAATTGGAGAAAACCTGCATCATGCGGCCTTCGTCCACGTTGACCCGGGGCAAATCATCGGCCGCATCCACACGCAGGGCCACTTTGTGCTGTTCCGCGCCGGGCTGGAAGGGCGCAGCCGCCCGTTCAAGCAAATAGCGCGGAGAGAGCAGTTGGGTATGCAGCGGCAGCTCGCCGGCATCCACCCGAGAGAGCAGGCGCAGATCGCCGACCAGATCCTGGAGGCGGTCGATTTCCGAGTAAATCAGGTTGAGGCGCTCGGGAGTCGGCGCCAGGATGCCATCGCGCATCGACTCGATGTAGCCGGCGATGACGGTCAACGGAGTGCGCAGATCATGGGCGATATCCGCGGTCATCTGGCGGCGCAGCTGGTGGGCCTGGGCCACCTTGGCGCTCATGGTATTGAAGGCATTGGCCAGCTGCGCAATCTCGTCCTGTGAATTGACGTGCACATTTTGCTCGAGGCTGCCGCGGGCCATATCCTCGGCAGCCGTGGTCAGCACGTTGATCGGGCGAATGAGGGTGCGGGCCATCAGCAAACCCATCAAAACGGCCAGCAAGGTGGCGCCCAGGGTGGCCCCCAGCAGAATCTGGTTCATGCGGTCGAGGAACTGGCGTTCAGGAGCGGTGAGGCGCGGCTGGAAGTTGCCCGAGATGAGCGTGCCCACCCGCTGCCCGTCCACCTCGATAGCCGTCTGGCTCTTGATCACACCCGCGGAAAGCACCATCCCCAGGGGGTAATCCGGTTCCACCGCCACAATCACCTTACCCGTTTGGTCTGCCAGGCCAAAGATCATGCGGCGGTCACGTTCGGGCGGGCCACCGTAATTGAACGGGTGGTCGTTGTTATTCGGCGGCTGGCTGGTGGGAGGGTCCGGCCGCAGGGAGGTCCAATAGATGGGAATATCTTTCCACGAGCCGTGGGTCTGGTAGTAACTCTGCAAATCCGTCTGGAAATTGGTGCGCTGCTGCTCGACAATGTAGTTGGCAAAACGATCCACGCTGGTGAAGCGGATCGCCAGCACTACCAAGGCCACACTGACCAGGGCAATAAAGATAAATGCCAGGGAGAGTTTCCACACCAGGGACTTCTGGATAAATTTCATGACTGCTTGTGAAAGCGATAGCCTACCCCAAACACGGTTTCAATGTAGCAGGGCTGGGCCGGGTCAGGTTCCAATTTTAGACGCAAATTACGAATATGCACGTTGAGGGTGCGCTCCAGCCCGGTAAAGCCGCTGTCTTCCAGGCGGTCCATGATCTGGCCGCGGCTGAAGACCTGCCCCGGCGAGCGCATCATCACCGCCAGCAGATCAAATTCAATTGGGGTCAGCGAAACCGGCCGGCCCTGGATGGTGACCATATGGGTGTTTTGGTCGAGAAGCACATCCCCCACGTGCAGTTGATCGTAGACGGTATGGGTCGGGTCGGCCCGGCGCAAGACCGAGCGGATGCGGGCGACCAGCTCGCGCATGCGGAAGGGTTTGATAATGTAATCATCCGCGCCCAATTCCAGCCCCAGCACGGCGTCGGTCTCTTCCTCTTTGGCGGTGACGATAATCACCGGGGTGTTCTTCTCTTTACGATACTGGCGCAGGAATTCGTAGCCATCCATCTTGGGCATCATAATATCCAATAGCACCAGGTCGGGCTGTTCGTGGCGCGATGAGTACAGGGCTTCCTGCCCGTTGGCGGCCACGATCACGGTAAAACCCTGCTCGCTTAAATATTCGCGCAGCAGCTGGCGCACGCTGGATTGATCGTCGACTACAAGAATGGTATTGCTCATTACTGGTTGCCTGCCGGTTATTTCCTTCTATCGCGCAGAATAGCATAGACTTATTTAGATTTGGTATAGCAATTATTTAAACGATTCTTAGTGCGGGGAATTAAATAACTATTTCATTTTACCTGAACCAAATCTAAATAACCAAGGACTATGATTTGAACGAAATCAAAGCTTTCATTACGCGGACAAAGCGGAGGAGTTGAATGGAGCTCAAGCAGCCCAAGAAAAAAGCCAACCGGAAAAACCGGCGAAAAATCGTGTGGATGGGAATCGCAGCAGTCGTGCTTATTCTGGGCGGGTCGGCATGGTTTTACACGCGTGGATCGGCGTTTCAATTACAACCCACCGCCGCCACCCCAAGCTACTATACCACCACCGTGCGGCAGGGAAACCTGCGGGTTTCAGCCAGTGGGGCCGGCGAACTGGTGGCAGCCGCCCAGGCCAACCTGAGTTTTGGCACCTCTGGCACGGTGGGCGAGCTGAATGTCAAGGTAGGCGATCCGGTCACCAAAGGCCAGGTTCTGGCCAAATTGAAGGACCTGGACAGCCTGCAGGCCGGCTTAAGCAGCGCCGAGCTGGCCGTCTTACAGGCGCAGAGCGACCTGACCGCGCTACAGGATAACGCCGAACTCAACCTGGCCACCAGCTATAAAGCCTGGGTGGACGCGCAGCAGACCTACGCCAGCGCGCTGTATACCGACCAACGCACCGATTACGCCCGCTGCAGTAAAGAAACCACCACCAACCTGGTGGTGAAGTATGAACGCAGCGCGGCGCAGCTGGCCAAATCCTATTACGAATCCGACGAGTGGATCCGTTTGAAGAGTGCCTATGACACGGCCTATGCCAACATGATCTACTGCACCGGCTACACCGCCGATGAAAAGACCAACGCGCAGGCCTCCCTGCAGATCGCTGAGACGCAGATGAAGCAGGCCGAAGCGACCTACAACACCCTGCAAACCAACCAGGGCGTGGACCCCACCCAATTGGCGGAAGCCCAAAATACCCTCAGCGACGCCCAGGACAAGCTGAAAGTGGCCCAGCAGAACCTCGCATCGGCCACCATGGTGGCGCCGATAGACGGCACGGTCATCTCGATAGCCGCCGGGGCGGGCGAACTGGCCGACGCCGGCACCTTTATCACCCTCGCGGATCTCAGCCGGCCCAACGTCAACGTGCGGGTGGACGAGACCGATTTGAGCAAATTAAAAATTGGCAACCGCGCCGAGGTGATCTTTGACGCCCTCCCCGACCGCACCTTCACCGGTTCGGTCATCCAGGTAGACCCGGCCCTTTCCCAGTCCGGCCAGACCCAGGTTGCCACCGGGGTGGTCCAGCTTGACCCGATTACCGACCTCTCGCAGAGCCTGCCGTTAGGATTGAACGCGTCGGTGGAAGTGATCGACAGCGAGGCTAAAGGCGTGCTGCTGGTGCCGCAGGAAGCCGTCCGGGACCTTGGCGACAATCAATATGCCGTGTTTGTCCTGGAAAACAACCAGCTGAAATTGAAAATGGTCGAAGTTGGCCTGACCGACGGCACATACACTGAGATTCGCAGCGGATTAACCCAGGGCGAATTGGTGTCTACCGGCATCACCCAGATCAAGTAACCGGGCAGCAAAGCGGAGAAGATGATGGCAATGCGAAGTAAGAGTCTGTCAGGTAAATGGCTGTGGGCGGCGCTGGCGGCGATCGTGCTGCTGGCAGGCGGCGCAGGCGGCTACCTGTTCTGGCGCAGCCGGTCCAACCCGGTCAGCGCCGTGCCGGCTTCCCCTTACCAGACCAGCCGGGTGAACCGCGGCAACCTGGTGCGCTCCGCATCCGGGAGCGGCACCCTGGTGGCGGGCAGCCAGACCGAGTTGAGCTTTCCGGTGGCCGGCGTCGTGGACCAGGTGACGGTGAGTGTCGGCGATAAGGTCACCGCCGGGCAGGTATTAGCCTCTTTAGCTGACCTTGACCAATTGAAATTAGCCGTTGAAACTCAAAAAATTGCGTTGAATACGGCGCAAAAAAGCCTGGACGAACTCAGCAAAAATGCCGATTTAAACCTGGCCCAGGCCGCACTCACCCTGGCCGACGCGCAGACGGCCCTCAGCGAGGCGCAGAACAACCTGCTGAGCAAAGGCCAGGAGCGCTGCAACGACACCCTCACCAGCAAGTATTACTACCAGTACCTGGACGCGCAAAAGAATCTGGATATCTGGCAGGGCGAGCTCAAAGGCGAATCAAAGTACGGCCGCGATTTCATCCTGGAACATGTCAATTCCTATAAGAAACAGCGCGACTATGCCTATGCCAACTGGAGCTACTGCAACGCTTACACCGATCAGGAAATCGCCGAATCACAGTCGGCCCTGCAGCTCGCCAAAGCCAACATGGGGGCTGCCGAGATAAACCTGGCCAAACTAAAAGAAAACAATGGCATCGACCCGCTGGCCGTGGCGCTGGCCCAGGCCAAAGTGAGCAGCGCCCAGACCGACCTGGCGCTGGCTGAAAGCAATTTGAGCGGCGCCGTGATCCACGCGCCCAGCGATGGGACCGTGCTGTCGATCGCCGGCAGCGCGGGCGATCAGGTGGGTACCGATCCCTTCATCGTTCTGGCCGACCTTGAGCATCCTGCCATCCAGCTGACGGTGGACGAGACCGACCTGCAGAACATCGCGGTGGGCTGCACGGTAAGCGTGACGTTCGACTCGATCCCCGGGCGCACCTTCCAGGGCGATGTCAGCGAAGTTACCCCGCAGCTGGTCTCCGCCGGCAACACCAGCGCCATCCAGGCCCTGGTTCCCCTGGCCCCGGCCGCGCTGGGCAAGCCGGAGAGCCTCCCGATCGGCCTTAATGCTTCCGCCGAAGTCACCTGCGGGGAAGCCAATAATGTGCTTTTAATCCCGGTGGAAGCCCTGCATAAACTCGGCGACGGAACCACAGCGGTTTACGTGCTGGGCGCCAATGGCACCCCGGAGCAGCGCCTGGTGGAAACCGGCATGCAAGATTACACCCAGGTGGAAATCCGCAGCGGGCTGCAGGCGGGCGAACTGGTCATCACCCAGGGGCCCGGTATCCCTGGTTAATCCATCTCGAAATCATCAGGCTCATTCGGAGGAGCAATGGTATCCAAGCAAAAAATCAAGAAACAAAAACGCAGGAATCTTCTGGTCTTTATCCTGGTGATCCTGGTTGCCGCGGGGGGCGCGACAGGCTATTATTTTTGGAGGCAGCAGACCACAGTTTTGGCGCAAACCCTCACCTCGGATCTAAAGACCACCCAGGCGCGGCAGGGCAACCTGGTGATTTCCGCCTCGGGCACCGGCTCGCTGGTAGCCGGCCAAACCGCCAACCTGAGTTTTCCGGTATCGGGCACGCTGGGCAGCCTGAAGGTGCAGGTAGGAGACAAAGTGGAAAGCGGGCAGGTGCTGGCTGAGTTACAGGACCTGGGGAGCCTGCAGGCCAAGATCAATAGCGCGCAGCTCGATTTGATCAATGCCCAGGCCGCCCTGGAAGACCTGCAGAAAAACGCGGGAGAGACATTGGGGCAGGCGCAGCTAGACCTGGCCGATGCTCAGAAAGCCTACGACACCGCCAAATCATCCTTGAAAACATCCGGGATGCAGCGCTGCGACGATGACACCACCACCGCCTATTACAACCAGTACCTGCTCAATTCGCAGAAATACGAAAAGATGCAGAAAAATGGTTGGAACCCCGACCAGTACATCGCCCTGGTAAAACCGGTCATCGATGCCAGGGATAAGGCTTATTCCAATTATGTCTACTGCGCCGGCTTTACCGCTTACGAAATCGCCTCCTCACAGGCGACCCTGACCAAAACCGAAGCGGCTTTGAAGATCGCCCAGGATAACCTTGACCAGATCGTCAAAAACAACGGCATCGATCCGGACGCGCTGGCGCTGGCCCAAAACAACGTGGACACCGCCCAACTGGCCCTGGATCAGGCCAAGAAGAACCTGGATGGGGCGACGATGAAAGCGCCTTTCGCCGGAACGATCCTTTCGGTGGGCGGCGAGGTCGGGGATGCCGTCGGCACCGCAACCTTTATCACCCTGGCGGATCTCAGCCACCCCAACATCCAGTTCAACGTGGATGAGACCGATATGGATAAGGTCGCGTTGGGCTATGACGTAGACGTCACCTTCGACGCCCTGCCCAACCAGACCTTCAGCGGAAAAGTGATCCAGATCGACCCACAGTTGAAGACCTTCGGCAACACCCAGACCTTGCAAGGCATGGTCAGCGTGGACCTGGGCGCCGATGCCGCCACGATGAACCTGCCCGAAGGCCTGAATGCCTCGGTGGAGATCGTCGCCGGCCGGGCTGACAACGCCATCCTGGTGCCGGTTGAAGCCCTCAAAGACCTGGGGGATGGCCAGTATGCCGTGTTCATCGTCGGCAGCGACGGCCAGCCCCGGCTCAATGTGGTCAGCGTGGGGCTGATGGACGCGACCTATGCACAGATCACCCAGGGATTAAAGGTTGGCGATACGGTCACCACCGGGATCGTGGAGGTGAAATAATGGACCAAAGGCTGATTATCGAAACGATCGATCTTAAAAAGATTTACGGCATGGGCGACATCCAGGTCTCGGCGCTCGACGGCCTGAGCATCCAGATCGCCGCCGGCGAGTTTGTGGCCATCATGGGCCCCAGCGGTTCGGGGAAAAGCACGCTGATGAATATCATCGGCTGCCTGGACCGCCCCACCGAGGGCAAGTACATCCTGGACGGCGAGGATATCAGCGATATGACCCGCAAGGAGCTGGCAGAGATCCGCAACCAAAAATTGGGGTTCGTTTTCCAATCCTATAACCTGCTGCCGCGCCTGAATACCCTCGAAAACGTGATGCTGCCGCTCATGTACCAGCGGGAGAACCGCCTGGGCGCCGATGAACGCGTCGAGAAGGCCCTGGAGGCCCTCGAACAGGTCGGGCTGTCGGACCGCGCCAACCACCTGCCCAAGGAGCTCTCCGGCGGCCAGCAGCAGCGCGCCGCCATCGCACGGGCGCTGATCAACGATCCGGTGCTGGTGCTGGCAGACGAGCCGACCGGCAACCTGGATACGAAATCGAGTTACGAGATTATGGACCTGCTCCACACCCTCCACGAAAAAGGCTCCACGATTGTGATGGTGACCCACGAACCGGATATTGCCGAGCAAACCGAACGATCGATCCACATCCGCGACGGCAAAATCGACGCCGACAATAAAAACGGTCACCACGCCCAGGAGGCCAAACGGGTGCTGCGCGAGACGCTGCAGGCGGCGAAAAAAGGAGAGACAGAATGAACCTGGGAGAAGTGATTGTCGTAGCCTGGCGGAGCATTGCTTCGAACAAATCTCGATCCCTGCTGACCATGCTGGGGGTCATTATCGGCGTATCGGCGGTGATCGTCATGCTGGCGGTCAGCGCCGGAACGGAAGCCACCATCGCCGAGCAGATTAACGGTTTAGGCTCCAACCTTATTTTTATCAACGGCACCTTTACCCGCGGCGGTCCGGGAGAAGCCAGGAGCAGCAGCAGCGGAACCGGGCTGGTGTATGACGACGTGGCCGCGATCCGGGATGGAATCAACGGCATCGCCGGCGTCTCGGTGGAACAGCGCTCTTCGGTCACCGCCAAAGCCGGCAACGTGACCCTGACCGACATCAACCTGATCGGCACGACCTCCGACTATGCCACCGTACGCGACGTCAAAGTTGCCAGCGGCCGTTTTATCAACGACAACGATCTGGCGCACACCTCCAAAGTGGTGGTTTTGGGCTCGGCCATCGCCGAGCAGTTGTTTGGCACCAGCGACCCGATTGGCCAGACGGTCAATGCCAACAACACCAAGCTGACCGTGGTGGGCGTGCTGGCCGAAAAAGGGCTGGTTTCGGGCACCGATTTCGACGCCTTAATGTACGCGCCGATCAAGCTGGTTTTTCAGAAATTTACGTTTAACCCCTTCGCGCGCGTCTCCGGAGACACGGTGCGCTCGATCTACGTCTCGGTGGACCCCAACGCCAAAATGGACAGCGTAATCCAGCAGATCTCGCTGCTGCTGGCCAAACGCCACGGGGTCAGCCTGGATTCACCGGACTTTGCCATCCAAACCCAGGAGGATATTATCAGCGCGCGCGAATCCACCACGGCTTCCTTCCGCAACCTGCTGATGTGGGTGGCGGGAATTTCGCTGGTGGTGGGCGGGATCGGCATCATGAACATCATGCTGGTGAGCGTCACCGAACGCACCAAAGAGATCGGTTTGCGCCAGGCAGTGGGCGCCCGCCCGGCAGACATCCAGGTGCAGTTCTTATCGGAGGCGCTGATGCTCAGCCTGGTGGGCGGCATCATCGGGGTGGTCACCGGGGTAGGCAGCGCCTGGCTGTTTGGCAAATTCGGCGGGATGCGCACGGTGATCGTGCCCTATTCGATCTTGCTTTCCTTTGCCTCCGCCGCCCTGGTGGGCATTTTCTTCGGCTACATCCCTGCGCAAAAAGCGGCGCAGTTAGATCCCATCGTTGCCCTGCGGCACGACTAATTCACATAGTAGAGGAGTATCCTATGTTCAAAAAGATCGGCTTATTCGTTCTCCTGACCCTGCTGTTAGCCCTGGCGGCCTGCAGCCCGGCGGCAACCGCACAGGCCTCGGGCGCCTCTACCGGCAGCAGCCAGACCGCCGCGGGCACGCCCCAACCCGGCCAGGGTCAAATGAACACCGAAACCAGGCTGCTGCTCGGCACCCTCAACCTGGAAGGCACCAGTCAGGCGGTGACCAAAGACCAGGCCGCCCAACTCTTGCCGTTGTGGAAAGCGCTCAACACGCTGTCTACCAGCCAGACCACCTCTCAGGAGGAGATCGATGCGCTCTACAAGCAGATCAGCGACACGATGACCCCCGAGCAGACCAAGGCCATCGACGATATGCAGCTCACCTTCCAATCCATGGGTGAAATCATGCAGAAGCTGGGCATCACCCCGGTCGCCGGCGGTTTTGGCGGCCAGCAGGGCACGGCCAGCCCGGAGCAGCAAGCCACGCGCCAGGCGCGTATCGCCCAGGGCGGCGGTAACTTCAACTTTGGCGGTGGGAACGGCGGCGGTGGGAACGGCGGCGGCGGCCGTACCGGCGGCGGTGGGCAAGGCTTTGTTCCCGGCGGCGGCCAGGGCTTCCCGGCCGACGGTGGCCAGGGGTTCTTCCCGGGCGGCGGTCAGTCGGGTACCCCCGTGGCAGGCCGCGGTTTCAGCGGGCGCAACCGGGCTAACCCCGAACTGGTGAATGCGCTGATCAAGCTGTTGGAAGATCGCGCGGGATAAGACAGCCATACCGGGCTCGCCGGCTTAACATACAATCCCCTGTGCGCAAACGCGCCGGCGAGTGTTCAGGTCATAGGCGTCCTGATGGGCGCCTATGACCATTTTCCCAAACAGGCGGCGCTCGCCAGGCTGCGAAGGATCCGCGCCGAATTATGACACCAGTCACATCATGGCGCGTGGGCAAAGATGTATGATCGGATTCAAAGGAATCCGCACGACATTCTGGCATCCATGAATACCCACCCATCGCTCCAAGAGACAATCGCCGCGATCATCTCCGGCACGATCCGCTATCCCGAAACCCGCAACCAAAAGAGGGCCGCCGCAGTCTGGCTGCTGATCACCTTCCTGGCCGGGGTCCTCGCCTGGGGCTATTTCTTCTCCTGGGGGAAGATTAACCTCGAGTTCCATGATTGGTCGAACATCACCGCACCCAGGCTGCAGTTCTTAAAAGATGCGGCCATTCATTTGGAACTGCCCCTGCACATATCCAACCCTAAAACCCTCAACAACATCACCGACCGCTATCTCTCCGTGCCGGACGCTTTTATCTCGCCCCAGGCGATTTTCCTGCGCTGGCTGGACGTGGGGAGTTTTGTTTTCTACGACACGCTGCTGATGTATGCCCTGGGGTTCCTGGGTTTGCTGCTCATCGCCAGGCGCTTTCGATTTTCGGTGGCCGCTTTCAGTCTGTTGTTCCTGCTGTTCAACTTCAACGGGCACATCCTGGCGCATTATTCGGTGGGGCACGCCACCTGGGGCGGTTATTTCCTTTTCCCCTTTTTTGTGCTCTTGGTTTTTGACCTGCTTGACGGCCGCCACGGTTGGGGTTGGGTGGCAAAGACATCTGTCCTGATGCTGGCCATCTTTCTACAAGGTTCATTCCACCAGTTTGTCTGGCTGCTGATCTTTTTGCTGCTCATCGCGGTATGCATCCCCAAATTCTTCAAAATGGGACTGCTGGCGGCTTTCTGCTCGGTGATGATCAGCCTGTTCCGCATTCTCCCACCCGCCCTGCTGGTCAATCAATTCGACAACAAATTCATCAGCGGGTATCCCACTATCGCCATGCTGTGGAGCGCGCTGACCATGGTGATGAAGCCGGGCGATATCACCGTCAGCTCGGGGATGACCGAACCGGTCGGCCTCTGGGAGTTCAGCCTGTATGTTGGCCTGGTCGGCGCGCTGTTCTT
The DNA here is from genome assembly GCA_963752685.1 of uncultured Chloroflexia bacterium. Lineage (GTDB taxonomy): Bacteria > Chloroflexota > Anaerolineae > Anaerolineales > Anaerolineaceae > Anaerolinea. The sequence goes on from CAVVZR010000006.1 coordinate 1,022,058, forward strand.
GATTGGGTTTGGGCTCTACCGCTGGCTGTTCATCGGCAGGTCGGCCATCGACCGCCGGCTGTTGATCCCCCTGATGGCGCTCACCGTCTTGAGCATGGGAAATGTTTATAAGCTGGTCTCCCTGCTGCCGGTGCCGCTGTTCACCGGTGAGCGGGTCTCATCCCGCATGATCAGCGTGGTTTTTGTTTTCCTGGCAGTGATCGCGGCCATCGAGCTTCAACGCTGGATCGACTCTACCCCGCGGGACGCCTGGTTCGCAGGGGCAACCTACCTGGGGACGGTGCTGATCGCCCAGGATTTGTGGGAGAATCTGAAGGTCTGGCAGGTCAACCGCGCTTACGAGCTCTTCCCCAACCGCACCTTTACTCCGGCCGAATTTTTCGTCAAGAATAATTATGGTGACGGCGGGTACCTGGCATTGATCGCGCTGGGGGCAGTCTTGAGCACCGCCACATTCCTGGCGCTGGGCTACCTGGCCTGGCGCGAATCCCGGAGAAAGGACACGCTGCCATCCAATGCGATTTGACTTCGATGCCTTGGAACGGATGCAAGCTGTCCTCGGCGGCCAGGCGGACCTGGCCGAGGCCCTGGCCCACCCGGCTTACCAGGCGGTGATGGCCCACGCCCGCCGGTTCTCAGACGGGATCAGCCCGGAGGAGGTGGCCGCCGCCCTGCGCGGAGAACCCTCGCCATTTTACGGCATGCGGGACGCCCGCGAAAACATGGCGCGCATCCGCGAGCTGGCAGACACCCTGCGCCAGAACCAGCAGGCCTGGCTCGACTGCGCGGCCGAGGAATATGCGCGGCTGCTGCCGGGCGAAGACCTGGAACCCATCCGCATCTACCCGATCCTGGGCTACGACAAGGGCATTGGGCTGAACGAAGCGGTATGCATGAACCTGAACTGCCAGGCCTATCTCGACCGGCCGGTCGAATTTCTGTATTACCTGATCCACGAGACGGCCCATGTGCTCTACGAACGCCACCAGCATGTGCCTGCTTTGGCCGAAGTACAAACCCCGGCAGATTGGGCGGGATATTTTTCTCTGTGGACGCAAAATGAAGGCTTCGCCGTATATTCCGCCCTGCGCCTCCGCCAGGCAGCCGGCCATCTCGGCGACCCCGATTACCAGGTGCTGAGCGACCCTGCCTGCCTGCGCGCCAGCCTGGATGGCTTTGTGAGGGTCTACGCGCGGTTTCAGGCGCCGCAAAGCCTGCCGCTGGAGGATTATCTGGAGGGGGCGTTTGGCGACCAGCGCCTGACCTACCGCGCCGGCTGCCAGATCTTCAGCCAGATTGAACAGGGTGGCGGTTTGCCGGCGGTGAGACGGGCATGGCTGGCGCAGCCCGGCTCATTTTTAACCCAATATGCGCATTTCGCCGCAGCGGATTGATCAGCGGATCGCCGCCGCCGGGCGGCGGGCCAGGCCGATGAGCAAGGTGATGGCCAGCGCCAGCAAAATGCCCAGTCCATCCAGGCCCAGGTCAAACGTCTGGTAGGTGCGCCCGGGCACGAACAGCTGGTGAACTTCATCGAAAAATGCGCAGGCGTAGGCCAGCACAAAACCGGTCAGCAGCCCCGCCGCGGCCAACCTGCGCCGCCATAACACCCCCCGAAAGATCAACAATCCCAGGATGGTATATTCGCTGATGTGGGAGACCCTGCCCAGCATCTCATCCTGGCACAGCGAGCCCAGGCGGATGGACTGGCAGGCGCCCACCCAGCCGGAGGGCAAGACCCGGTACGGATCGCTGTTCGCCGAAAAGGAAAAAATCAAGCCCAGCCAGAAAATGACGGGTCCCCAGCGGAGCAAAAAAGCGAAGATGCGAGAGCGCGGTGATTCCATGGAGCGACCGCTGCTGAGTATACCAAATCTGCGAGGTATCTTGCGCCGTGCTTTCAATACCTGCCGGCCGGCTTTACCACGCCAGCGGCCTGAATCTGGTATGATACCGGAAAACTGCGCGAGAGGTTATCCGTATGTGCCGAAATATCAAAAAACTGCGTAACCCCGACCGGCCCCCAACCGACGAAGAAATCCGCGATGCGGCTTTGCAATTCGTGCGCAAAGTCAGCGGCTACCGCGTGCCGTCCAAGACCAACCAGGCAGCCTTCGATCAGGCTGTCGAGCAGGTCAGCGCTTCGGTGAGGGCGATGTTCACCCAGTTGAGCCGCTGAGGCTTTACTGCGGCGTGACTTTGTGAGCCGGCCAGCCGAGGGCAAAATAGCCCCACTGCGCGGTGGAACAGGTGATGCGGCCATAATCGCCGGCAGACTTATCCATGCGCACCCGCGGGCATAACTCCCAGCTTTGTTTGGCCAGGTTGAAGGCGTAGAAACCAAAGCTTTCCGGGTGGCTATCGTACACCCCGCGTTCATAGCGGGTGAGATCAAAATAGACTTCCTTGGGGCCGCACGAATCGGCCGGATCCTGGCTGCCATCCACGTACTGCACCACCTGGATACCCTGCCGGTAGAAATATAACTGCTCGCGTTTGGGCAGATAGCGCACCGGTATAGCGCAGACCGTTTCGGTGGCGTCCTGGCAGGATGTGCCGGGAGCGTTATCCACCCCGCCCCACACCTGCAAACTGCGTGTGCCGGGGAAGAGCGGAAATTGCAAATCCAGGTGAGTTTCTGGCCCGAGAAAATCCGACAGGCATTCCACCTGCTCAAACCTGCCCGCCAGGTCGCCGGGAACTTTGCGCGGTTCACCTGAACTGCCATGCCCGGCAGGCGCCTGCGTAGGCACAGTGGTGCCGGCGTTGGTCGGCGACCAGCTGCCGCCAAATACGCTCATCACCGCCACAATAGACAACAACAAGATGGATAAAACAAGCTTTCGCCGGTACATCCCCCCTCCTTTCAGAAGAGCCACTCCTTTAACCCCAAAACCAACAGGAATGCAGTCTACCGATAAGGACCCGAATTCATTATAGCAGTTTCTCGCAAACCAAAATATTACAGGTTCGTAACCGCCGGATACCAGCCGTATGGGTTGTCTTGCCTGAAAATGCGGCCTTCCCATCTGAGGATTTTTATATATAATAAGCATCCCGTGCTGGCTGGGGACGAGCCTCCGGGCACCTATTTCTTTGGAGGTTCAGGATGGCTGCAGAAACAGGCGTTAAAGGACGGGTGATCCAGAACGAGCAAAAAAAGCTCAAACGCGAACTCACCCTGTTACCCCTCTTTGGATTAATTTACTTCACCGTGTGCGGCGGAGCCTTTGGCGTCGAACCGCTGATCGGCTATTCGGGCCCCGGGCTGGGATTATTATTGATCGCCGTCACCCCGCTGGTGTTCAGCCTGCCCAACGTGCTGATGGTGCGCGAGCTGGGCAGCATGATGCCGGTGGAAGGCAGCTATTATCACTGGGTCAAGCGCGCTTTTGGTCCCTTCGCCGGCTTTATGGCCGGCTGGAATAACTGGGTAGTCTCCTGGCTGGATGTGGCCATTTACCCGGTTTTTGCCGCCTCCTATCTGTCCTACTTCATCCCCGCGCTGGATAACGGCGCCAACATTTTTGGCATCGACCTGTCCGGCGATTTCCTGCGCTGGGTGGTCTCCGCGCTGATCATCTGGGCGATCAGCCTGATGCAGATCCGCGGCACGCGCCTCTCAGCGCTCTTCACCAACTGGCTGGGGCTGGTGATGATCACCCCGCTGGTGATTCTATCCGGGCTGGGCATCTTCGCCTGGATCCGCGGCGGCGTCACCGCGGCCATGCCATTCATCCCCCAAGGGCAGTCGCTGATGGGTGCATTGAGCACCGGCCTGTTCGTGGTGATGTGGAATTACATGGGCTGGGAGCTGCCCAGCGCGGCCGGAGATGAGATCGTCAACCCTAAAAAGACCTACCCGCGGGCCATGGCCCTGGTGCTGATCGCCACCATCGCCACCTACGCCCTGCCGGTCTCCGCCGGGCTGTTTGGCGGCGCGGGCGAAAACGGGCGCTGGCAGTTATGGGGCATCGAGGCCAGCAGCGAACAGGTGGGCATCGCCGGCGATTTTATCGATCAGGAGGCACTGAACACCGATATCCAGAGCGCAGCGGCGGCCAACGGCATCCCGGCTGAAGAGGTCACCCTGGATGACTTGAGTTCGCCCGACGTGCTGGCGGTGAAAAACGATTTCAGCCAGTGGGGCGCCGACCCGGCATCCTCCACCGGCTGGGAGTTCCCCCAGATTGGGCACGCGGTGGGGTTGAAACTTGGCGGGGAAGGCCTGGCGCAGTGGATGGGCACCATCCTGACCCTGGCAGCCGTATTGAGCATGATCGGGCTCTTCGTGGGCAACAGCCTGGGCGGCAGCCGGGTGCCTTTCGCCCTGGCCGAAGACGGCATGTTCCCCGATTTTCTGGTGAAAGTTCACAACCAGCACGGCACGCCCTGGATCGCGATTGTGCTGGCCGGGGTCATTTTCACCATCTTCTCCTGGCAGGCATTCGCCTTCCTGGTCGTCGCGGATGTCTTCCTGCAGTCGCTGGTTATCCTGGCCGAGTTTGGCGCCATGTGGAAACTGCGTTTCACCGATCCCGACCGCCCCCGCCAGGCGGTCCCCGGCGGGATCCCCGGCCTGGTGCTGGTGACCCTGGGCCCCACAGCGATCATCTTGCTGGCCATTTACAGCCAGTACAGCGAAGAGGGTTTCCAATCCATCGGTTGGGCGCTGATTCTGATGGCCCTCGGCGCCCTGCTGTATCTTCCTATCCGCCGCTGGATCAAACCCGGGATCCCGGACGTCGACCCCTACCGCCACGACGAGGAGCTCGCCGAAGGTTAGGCCAATGCAGCACGGGTAAGCCCGGCCATACCCTATCGCGCCCATCCCAATAGAATGGCGCCCGGGCCAGGCTTACTCCATGCGGACGCTTCAGCCCGGGAGAATGGGTGAGCGATCGGGTTCAAGTTTGAACCGGCATTAAAAAACGCCCGCGCGTGCTTGCCTCGCAGGCGTTTTCCTCGTCGTTTTACTGCGCCTTGTAGTGCACCTGCAGGCTGCGGTAGCTGAGCGCTTTGTGGCGCAGCGCGCGGATCGCCTCCACCGCGGCGGCGGCAGCCGAAAGGGTGGTCAGCAGGGGCATATCCATGCGCGTGGCCGCCGAGCGGATCTGCGCCCCGTCGCTGTGGGTCGAAGGGCCTAGGGGAGTGTTCAAAACCAACTGCACGCTGCCCTGCTCGGATCCAGATCTACCACGTGCGGCGAGCCCTGCGAGACCTTGTTGACCACCTCGACCGGCAGACCCACCCGCTGGAAATACTCCGCCGTGCCCGGGGTGGCAGCGATGCTCAGCCCCAGGCGCAGCAGGTCGCGGGCTACCTTCAGCCCGGCGCCTTTATCGAAATCGTTAACGCTGATCAGCGCCGCGCCCTGCAGCGGCAGACCGCATGCCGGCGGCCAGCTGCGATTTGGCAAAGGCGTGCCCAAAATGGGCGGCATGCCCCATCACTTCGCCGGTGCTGCGCATTTCAGGTCCCAGCACGGTGACGTCGCTGGGCAATTTTTGAAGGGCAGCACAGCCTCCTTTAACAAAAAAGCCATCGACGCGGGGCGCTTCGAGGATGCCCAATGCCGGCGCAGGTCTCGCCCAGCCATCAGCGCCGCGGCCGCCCGCGCCATGGGACAGGCCGGTGGCTTTGCTGGCAAAAGGCACGGTGCGCGAGGCGCGCGGGTTGGCCTCCAGCACATAGACTACATCGTCTTTGATGGCAAACTGCACGTTCAACAGCCCGCTTACCTCCAGCGCCAGCCCGAGCGCTCGGTATATTCGCGGATGATGTCCAGGTGGTAGCTGCGCTGACCTTGTAGGGCGGCAGGATGCAGGCCGAATCGCCGGAATGCACGCCGGCCTCTTCAATGTGCTGCATGACCGCCGCCAACCACCACCCGCTCACCGTCCGCCAGGGCATCCACGTCGATCTCGTAGGCGTCTTCCATGAAGCGGTCGATCAAGACCGGCATGGCCGGGGCCGCTTCAGCGGCCAGGCGCAGAAATCGCTCCAGCTGGGCGTCATCGCCGACGACCGCCATGGCGCGCCCGCCCAGGACAAAGGAAGGCCGCACCAGCACCGGGATAGCCGATGCGTTCCGCCACCGGCTAGCGCTTCCTGCGGGGAATGGGCAAAGCCAAAATCGGGGTGGGGCGATGTCCAGGCGGCGAGCACCTGCGGCGAACTCCTCGCGATCTTCGGCCAGGCGGATCGAAGCCGGAGAGGTGCCCAGATGGGCACGCCCGGCTGCCTCCAGGCCCGCGGCCAGGTTGAGCGGGGTTTGCCCGCCCAACTGCAGGATCACGCCAAAGCGGTTTTTCGTGTTCGATGACGTTGAGCACGTGCTCGAGGGTCATGGGCTCGAAATACAGGCGGTCGGAGGTGTCGTAATCGGTGGAGACGGTTTCCGGGTTGCAGTTGACCATGATGATCTCGTAACCCAGTTCGCCCAGGGCGAAGGCCGCCTGGCAGGCAGCAGTAATCAAACTCGATCCCCTGGCCGATGCGGTTGGGCCCGCTGCCCAGGATCACGCATCTTTCTGCGGGTCCGGTCGGGCAGGGCTTCATCCTCCATCTCATAAGTGCTGTAGAGATAAGGGGTGCGCGGCGCGAAATTCCGCCGCGCAGGTATCCACGCGCAGGAAAGTGGGCAGCACCCCCAGTCCTTTGCGCAGCCGGCGCAGATCCATCTGCCCAGCGGCCGGTCGGGCCGCGAAAACAGCCGGGCCAGGTGAGCTGTCGGCAAACCCGGCGCGATTTGGCCTCGGAGCAGCAGCTGGCGGTCATCCGGATAGGCCGGCGCGGCGGCCCGCAGCGGATTCCTCCTCCAGGGTCGGCTGCATTTGGCCAAAAGCAGATCGTCCAGAACCAGGTGGTCGATGCCGGCTTCTGGTTCAGGGCAGACCCGACACGCAGTTTGAGCCGCGGTAGAGGGTAAACAGGCGCATGGGGGTTGGGCAGCAGGCGTTCGTCCAGCGCGCCGGGGGCATCCATCGCTCAGGTTTGCTCGGCCCGGATCCGTGCAGAGAATCCGCCCCGATTTCCAGCGATTGCACCGCTTTGTGGAGCGCTTCGGGGAAGGTGCGGCCCAGGGCCATGGCTTCGCCCACCGATTTCATCTGCGGGCCGAGGGTGGCATCGCTCGCCGGGAAATTTCTCAAACGCCCAGCGCGGGATTTTGACGACCACATAGTCCAGCGAGGGCTCAAAAGCCGCCACCGTTTCGCCGGTGATGTCATTGGGGATTTCATCCAGGGTATAACCCACCGCGACCAGGGCGGCAATCTTGGCGATGGGGAACCCGGTGGCTTTGGAGGCCAGGGCGGAGGAACGGGAGACCCGCGGGTTCATTTCGATGACCAGGGTCTCGCCCGGTGGCGGGATGGACGGCGAACTGCACGTTCGACCCGCCGGTGGCACGCCCACCGTATCCATCACCCGGCGCGCCAGGTCGCGCAGACGCTGGTATTCGCGGTCGGTGAGGGTTTGGGCCGGGGCAACGGTGATGCTGTCGCCGGTATGCACGCCCATCGGGTCGAAATTTTCGATGGTGCACACCACCACAAAATTGCCGGCGGCGTCGCGCATCACTTCGAGCTCGATATTCTTTCCAGCCGAGGATCGATTCTTCCAGCCAGGCCTGGCGGATGGGCGATTCGGACAGGGCGTCGCTGCAGCGCCTCGGGCAGCTCGGCCGGGCTGGTTGACCCACGAGGCGCCGGTGCCGCCCAGGGCAAACGAGGCGCGCACCAGGAGCGGGTAGCGCATCCCGGCGGCCAATGTCCTCCGCCTCGGCCAGTGAGCCTCGCCGGGCCGCCGCGCGGCACCGGGAGGTCGGCGCGCCAGCAGGTTTCGCGGAACAGGTCGCGGTCTTCGGCAATGCGGATCGAGTCCAGCCTGGCGCCGATCATCTCGACGCCGTAGCGCTGCAGTATGCCGCTTTCGCTGAGCGCCAGGGCCAGGTTTAACGCGGTCTGCCCGCCGACCGTGGGCAGGAGCGCGTCCGGCTGTTCCTGGGCGATGATCGCTTCCAGCGCCTCCAGGTTGAGCGGTTCGATATAGGTGGCATCCGCCAGGTCGGGGTCGGTCATCACCGTGGCCGGGTTGGAATTGACCAGGATGATGCGGTAGCCTTCGGCGCGCAGCGCTTTAACCGCCTGCGTGCCGGAATAGTCAAATTCGGCGGCCTGCCCGATGACGATCGGCCCGGAGCCGGGGATCACCAGGATGGAATCGCAGATCAGTACGCGCGCGGCATGGCTCACCTCGCGCATCAGGTCAAAGAACCGGTTGAACAGGCCGTGGGCGTCGTGCGGACCGGGGGCGGCCTCAGGATGAAACTGGACGGAAAAGACCGGGCGGTCTTTCAGGCGCATGCCCTCCAGCGTGCCGTCATTCAGGCTGAGATGGGTGGCCTCGACCCGGGTCGGGTCGAGGCTGTCCAGGGCCACGGCATAGTTGTGGTTCTGGGCGGTGATCAGCACCTGGCCGCTGGCGCAGTCGCGCACCGGGTGATTGCCGGAGTGATGGCCAAACTTGAGGCGGCCGGTCGTCGCCGCCCAGGGCGCGGCCAATCAACTGGTGGCCGAGGCAGATGCCAAACACCGGCAGCCCGCTTTCGATCAAGCCGCGCGCGGTTTCCACGGCGTAGGGCAGCCCGGCCGGGTCGCCCGGGCCGTTGGAAAGCAGCACGCCGTCCGGTTGGAGAGCCAGCACCTCGGCGGCGGTGCTCCAGGCCGGCACGACGGTGACCCGGGCTCCCTGGCAGCGATAAGTGGCGCAGGATGCTGCGTTTGATGCCAAAATCAAAGGGCAGCGATGTGGAAAGCTCAGAGGGCTCGGCCTGCACCCATCCGGCCTGCTGGGCGGGATCGGGCTCCCAGGTGTAGGCAGTGGAGCAGGAGACCGCGCGCACCGTGTCGACCCCGTCCAGGCCGGGCCAGGCGCGCGCCATTTCCACCAGGTCCTCGGCTGGGGTGCCGCGGGTGGTGAGATGGCGGCTTTGAAGCGTGCCGCCTTCGCGCAGTTTGCGGGTCAGAAAGCGGGTATCCACGCCGCTGATCCCCGGCACGCCATGGGCGGCCAGCCAGGCGCCCAGGGTTGGCTGGCGCGCCAGTTGGAAACGACCGGGCTGGCGGCGCGCACCACCAGGGCCGAAACCTGGGGCCGCTGCGGATTCGACGTCCTGCGGGATTATCCCGGTATTGCCGATATGCGGGTTGGTGAAGACGACGCCCTGGCCGCGGTAGGAGGGGTCGCTGAGGATCTCCTGGTAGCCGGTCAGGCTGGTGTTGAATACAATTTCGAAGACCCGGTCGGCGCCGGCGCCAAATGCCTGCCCACGCAGTTCACTGCCGTCTTCTAAAATGAGGTGTGCTGTGTCCATGCTGCCAATCCATTCATTGGGATTGCCTGTTGCCAGGCTGCTAGCGGGTAAGTATACTCCGTTGGGCTTGTCTGAACAACCGTCTCCTGGGCACATTTATAATTTTTAAGGTAGATTTTCTCCGATCTGATCCCCGCCCGTAGGGCGATTGCATCCAGGATTTGGATGCAACCTCACACTTTTCTTCAAGTCCAAGCCGCGGGAGCGGCGGCAGACCGCCGGTATAATGGTTCTGGGCATTTTGTTCAATCCGCTCACCCAGGAGTCCCTATGGCACAAGACCCGTGGTACCGGCGCTGCTACCGTTGGGGGCAGACCAACATCACCGAAATTGACCCCACTCGCTATGACATCCCATGGTGGCGCGAACACTGGCGCAGAACGCGCATCCAGGGGGTGATCATCAACGCGGGCGGCATCTTCAGCTATTATCCCAGCCGGCTGCCGCTGACCCACTACGCCGAACACCTCGGAGAGCGCGATTTGTTTGGCGAGCTGACCGAGGCGGCCCGCAGTGAAGGGCTGGCGGTGCTGGCCCGCATGGACTCCAACCGTATCCACCCGGCAATGGCCCAGGCGCATCCCGATTGGGCGGCCATCGACGCGCAGGGCCAACCCTACCGCGCCGGCGACACCACCATCACCTGCGTGCACAGCGCCTACTACCAGGAATACCTGCCGGAGGTGCTGCGAGAAATCGCCCGCACCTACCATCCCGACGGCTTCACCGACAACTCGTTCTCCGGGTTGGGCCGGGACCGGATCAGCTACTCGCCCTCCGCCCGCCAGGCATTTCTTGCCGCCAGCGGGCTGGAGCTGCCCCCCAGGGTGGATTGGGACGATCCGCGCTACCGCCAGTGGATCCAATGGAGCTACGCCCGGCGCCAGGAAATTTGGGAACTCAACAACACCGCCGCGCGCGAGGCCGGCGGGCCAGACTGCCTGTGGATCGGCATGGTCAGCGGGAATTTCGTCCAACAGGGCGCCGGGTTCCGCGATTTGAAAGCGATCCTCGAGCGCACCCCGATTGCCCTGCTGGATTTTCAAGCCCGCCCGGAGGGGGCCAGTTTCGCCGCGAACAGCGAGGCCGGCCTGCTGCTGCACAACCTGCTGGGCTGGGATAAGCTTCTCCCTGAAAGCATGGCGATGTACGAACATGCTCCGCGCGAACCTTTCCGCATCGCCAGCAAGCCCGAAGGCGAGGCGCGCCTGTGGGCGCTGGCCGGTTTTGCCGGCGGGATCCAACCCTGGTGGCACCATATTGGCGCGTACCACGAGGACCGCCGCCAGTACCGCACCGCCGAACCGCTCTTCCGCTGGCACGAGCAGAACCAGGCCTACCTGCTGGACCGCCGTCCGCTGGCCCCGGTAGGGCTGGTCTGGTCGCATGAAAACGCCGATTTCTACGGGCGAGATCAAGCCCACCAGCGGGTGGAGCAGCCCTGGCAGGGGTTTGCGGCCGCGCTGACCCGCGCTCGCATCCCTTACCAGCCGGTGCACATCGACCACATCCGTCGCGACGCCCACGAACTGAGCCTGCTCGTGCTCCCCAACCTGGGCGGGATGGAGGATGGGCACATCCAGGCGGTGCGCGACTTCGTGGAAAACGGGGGCAGCCTGATCGCCAGCGGCGAGGCCGGCCGTTATGATCGCTGGGGCGACCTTCGCCCCGATGTTGGCCTGGGAGACGTGCTGGGCGTGCGCCATACCGGCCAATCCGCCGGCAGCGCCGGGCCGGGCAGCAACGGCTGGGAAGGCTGGCAGCGCCACAGCTACCTGCGCCTTTATCCGGAGCTGCGCGCCGGGGTCTACGGCCCACACACCGGCAGCGAGCCGCCGGTAGCGGGCGAGCGCCACCCGGCGCTGGCGGGTTTCGAGGAGACCGATTTGCTGCCCTTTGGCGGGCGGTTGGAGGCGGTGGAAGCGCTGGCAGGCGCCACGGCGCCGCTGCGCTACTGCGCGCCCTTCCCGGTCTACCCGCCCGAAACCGCCTGGATGCGCGCCCCGGAGGGCACCTGGCCGGCCCTGGTGCTGCGCGAACACCCCGGCGGCGGGCGGAGCGCCTACCTGGCGGCGGATATCGACCGCTGCTACGCGCGCAACCCGCTGCCCGATTACCAGCGCCTGCTGGCCAATATAGTCCGTTGGGCAGCCGGCGACAGCCTGCCCCTGGAGGTAACCGGGACCGGCCTGTTGAGCTGCCAGCTCTACCGCCAGGGTGCGCGCCGTATCCTGCACCTCCTCAACCTGACGGGGACGGAAGCTCGCCCGGTGCACGAATTGATCCCGGTGGGTCCGCTGCAGGTTCGCCTGCGCCCGGGCAGCGCCCAACCGAAACAGGCCCGCCTGTTAGTAGCCGGCAAAGAGATCCCTTTCCGGCTCAACGGGGGCTGGTTGGAATGCGAGATCGAGACGATCCTCGATCACGAAGTGCTGGTGGTTGAATAAAAGGGGTGGAAAGGCTCAGGCGGAGCGGTAATCGGCTTCGTCGCGAAAATCGGGGAGCGGGCCAAGCGGTTTGGTCGCATCCCGTTCCAGGATGCGAATAAAGACCTCGACCAGTTCGGGGTCAAAGTAGATGCTTTTGCAGCGGCGCAGCTCATCGATAGCTTCGATGCGCTTGCGTTTGTTGCGGTATGGGCGGTCGTCGGTCATCGCCCCATAGGCGTCAACGATCGAGAGCAAGCGCGCCCCCAGGGGAATCTCCTCGCCGCGCAGCCCGTCCGGATAACCGCTGCCGTCGAAATGCTCTTGGTGGCCGCGGATCAAGGGCGCCACGTTGGCCAGCTTGTGCACCGGAGCCACAATGCGGGCGCCGTCTTCCGGATGGCGGCGCATCACCAGCCACTCCTTATCGGTCAACGGGCCCTTTTTGCGCAAAATTTCATCCGGCACGCCGATCTTGCCAATATCATGCAGCAGCGAGGCCCAGCGTATCGCCTGGGTCTCTTCTTCGCTAAAATTCAGCTCGCGGCAGATGGCTTCGGCCCAAAATGCCATGCTCTGGCTGTGATTATTGGTATAGGTGTCGCGCGCGTCCATGGCATTTGCCAGCGCCAGCACGGTTTCGATAAAGGAGTTTTCCATCTGCTCGTGCATGTCGGCGCGCTGCAAAGCTGAGGCAGTCTGGTCGGCAATCGCGCCGATCAGGCGCAGCTTGTCGGCGTCGAAGGGTTCGCGGGCTTCCTGGCGCGCCTCCCCCAGCACGATCAGCCCGTTGCCTTTGCCGGCCACTTTCAGCGGGCACATGCACAGGGTGGAGACCGTGTCTAACAGCAGCCCGGACCGCTCTTCGTCGTTCAATGACGGGTCATTTTTGGATAGAACCGTGATGCTGTTGCGGTCGACCACATCCTGGTAGAAACGCCAGGTAGCCGGCGGTTCCACCCGCCCCATGCCGAGGGGGTTGCTGATTTCGCGCACCGGGTAGGCGGCCATACAGCGGAAATAGACGGTATCATCTGAAACCAGGATGCGCGCGAAGGTGACGTGCGCGCTCTGTACCACGTGACGGATGGTGCTTTCCAGCACCGAGGTGACGTCATCCGAAACGACCAACTGTCGCGACAGGTTATACAGCGCGTCCAGTTCCTCGCGGCGAGATTGCTCGGCCGAATACAGCCGGGCGGTTTCGATCGCCACCGCCGTCTGGTTAGCCAGCGTGGTCAGGGCCAGGCGGTCGTCTTCGGTGTAAGAGTTATCCGAACGCTTGGGGCCAAGAGTGAAGATGCCAAACAGCTCGCCTTTGATTTTTAGCGGGATGATCAGATCGGCGCCGATCTGATCCAGGGTGCCCCGGTCGGTTTCCCACATCTCGTGTAAAGCCGGCAAGACGCTCAGATCGTGCTTGTTGAGCGCCCGGTTGGTGATAGCCAGCACAGCTACCAGGGGGTGGCTGGTGCTGAGGCGAATACTGGGAGGATTGCCGCTGCCCTTGAAAGCATGCAGCGAATAGGTATCGCTTTCGCGGTCGCGGATGAAAAAAGCCCCACATTTGATATGCAAGGTCGACAGAACTTCATCCAGGATCATGCGGGTCAACTGATCCAGGTCCAGCACCAGGGCGGCCGTCTGGCTGACGCGCTGCAGCATCAGGCCGGCGTCATATTTTTCACGGAAGAAAAGGCGGTCGATAAATAACTGGGTCTTATCCCGCAGGGGTTGGACGATCAGCGCGGTGAGGATGGCGACAGCCAGCGAGATGACAAAAACCTGCGGGCCGGAGATTGAATTAAACACCAGCAGGGCCAGCGAAATGATCAGGTAGTAGCTGGCGCCGATGATCAGAGTGGAGGTGGTATACAGCAGACCTTTGCGCACCACAAAGGAAAAATCGAGGAGTTGGTAGCGCAGGATGGCATAGGTGATTAACAGCGCCGAAGCGATATTGGCCATCACATCCCCCGGCAGGTTCTTCAACCCGGGGAACATATTGGTCAGGGTGCCGCCAAAGATCGCCAGCAGCACCAGGAACAAATATCTCAATCGGTTGCGATAGACCCCATCCTTGGAGCGGCGGTAGGCCTGGATCAGATCGTAGGCTGAAAAGCCCAGAAAGAAAACCCAGGATGAGCCGGTGAGCACCAGGCCAAAATCACCATACTCATTCATCAAGAAACCATTTTCAACGTGGGCATCCACCACCACCAGGCCGGCCGCGTTCACCACCTGGATGATCAGATAAACCACCACACCAAACCACAATATTCTCTGCCGGTTTTGATTGAGAAAGGCCTGGGTGAAGCCAAAAAAGGCGATCGGCATCGCCATCGAGCCGATGATCAGGATGCGATTCCAGGTCACGGTACTGACCACGCCTAAATTGCTGAAGATCATGAAAGCCGATAAGCTCCAGATGATCATCGAGAGCAGGTATAAGCTGAAGTACCGCCTGACAAGGCTGTTAAAATTCTGGCGCGACACAATCATTAAGAGCACACTGTAATAGACCAGTGCGAAAAATGACACAATGGTTGTGGCATACGTGACCATCAGCCTAGTCAGGACGGTTCAGAATGTCCTCAGCTCCTTTTATCGCCATCAAGTTTCATTAACGTGTCGATGATTTCATCGGTCGGGTTCATGCGCGGCGGTTTCAAATGGGCCAGGTCCGCGCCCTCTTTTTGCTTTTCCAGCATATAAGCCTGGAAGGTGCCAGGTTGCAGCACGGTCACTTCCAGGGCGGGTTTATCGATCATCGCCTCATAATCGGCATAGAAGGAATTGATATCCTTCAAAGCCTCATGTACTTTATGGCGGATGGTCTCTTTATCCGTCTGGGTGTCCGGCTCCATGTAAAGGCGCAGGATGGGATCACCCCCTGTGGCTTCCTTGCGGATGGCCCACTCTTTATAGGCTATCCCGGTGTTGGAAATGGCGCGCCAGACCATCTTCTCGTCGATCAAACCGGTGAAGCCGGCCAGATCGATGAAATCGTTGACCCGCCCGACAAAGGACATCTGCGGCAGGTTGATGCCGGTTTCCACGTCCTGGAGGACGGGGAACTCGATCAGGTCATAGGTGCGGTAGCGCAGCAGCGGTTTGCCGTAGAAGTTGGACAGCACCAACTCGTATTTCTTGTTGGGCACCACCTCGTCCATCAGCACCGTGCTCGGGATGTAACTCGGGTCTAAGCGCCATTTATACCATTCTTCTTCCGGAATAAACTCATAGAAAGCCGCATCCGGGAAGAATGTCATGTATTTCTTATTCCAGGCCTGGGTGGCAATCGCGCCTTCTTCGGTGCAGCCGTACAGCTCGTAAGGCTCAACCCCCCAATAGTATTCGATCTTGTCTTTATACAGGGAGGTATCCGCCCCACCGCAGGGCAGCGCTTTCAGCGTCCACAAGTCTTTGGGCAGCACGTTGCGGTTCTCGAGCTTACTGCGCACAAAAGCCCGCAGCAGGCGGAATAACACCTTGGGCTTGAGCATCGACTTAGAAAGTTTCACCGAGCGGGCGCCTTCGGCAAAGCGCTCGCCCATTTTCACCAGCACCACCGACATCGAGCCAAGGATGTCGATCCCGGTTTCCAGTCCCTGGGCAAAGCCAAGCTCGATGCGCGCCTGGAAATCGATATCATCGGTTTCCTCAACGGAGGGGATGAAATGGAAATTGAATTGCTCGGATAAGGCGTGCAAGGAAATACCGCTGATATACGGCCGGGGCGGGGTGTTGTAGACCAGCACATCCCCTTCCTCCAGGCGCATTTCGCCCCTTTCACGGGCGCAGCCAAGGATGATGCCTGCCAGCACGCGCTCGCCCAGGCGGCGGTATGACTGCTCGGTATAGGGCACCCACTTAAAGCGCCCCGAGCGCCCGGAGGTGTGCGCCCATGCATAGACGTTGGGATAATTGCAGGTCTCAGGGTCCAGCAAGGCCTCGTAATCATCATAGCAGCTGATCGGCACAGTTCGTCGAAATTCCTCGACGCTATTTGGAACTCTATCCCCCAATATATGATTTCCAATTTCGGTTTTTGACAACAAATTTATTTGTTCTAGCAAGAGACGTTCCTGGATCTTCATGAATTCATCCACGTTCAAATCCAGAAAACCACAGTACTTGGTCCAAATTTGGCTTTTTCGTCCCTGACGTAGAAGGTCTAGAGCTGTTTCATCCATTTTGGAACTCCATCGATCTTTTATAGGCTTGAATAACAAATGGGGTTGGAGACCAAAAGTGGCTCACCGGTAGATTTTGAATTACGACCTGCTCAAAACCCAAATTTTCCAGTAACTCGCGCCACTCTTTTTCAGTCAAAACATGTGCTAATGCGGCGGCTTCAGATTTAGCTCTTGCATAACCCTCCTTGGGCCAAAAATAGATAAATGTCGCGGTGCGGATCAGCACTTTGATCAGCGGGTTGCGCCATAAAGTGGAGCCGCCCACGTCCGCGATGGTCAAGCGACCATTGTTCTTCAAGACCCGGTGCATTTCTGCCAGCACAACCGGCACATTCAGGTGGTGGGTGGCCAGGCCGCACAGGATCACATCGAATAAATTATTGCGATAGGGCATGCCCATGGCAGAGCCGCAGGTCAGCTCGATGGGCGCGCCTTTTTTCTCTACTTTTTAATTTGACCGACTGCCCGCTGAAGCATCGCCAGGGTGATATCCAGGCCAATGATCTGGCCGGATATTTTGCCGCGGCCCACCAGCTTGCGCGGAATGACCCCGGTGCCGGTGGCGACATCCAGCACCACGTCATCCGGCTGGAACTGGGTCATGTTAATCATGTTCTCGATAAACCCGTCATAGCTCCATCCCCAGAAGCGTCTCAGTTCGCCGTCCACGGTCTGCTCGTAGCGTGGGGCTAAATCGGTAAAGGCTTCAATGATGGCTTGCTTTTCGCTCATCCGGTTCCATCCTGTCACATAAAAAAAATAAAATTTCGTCAGGTAATCTGATCCGATTTCATCTCGTCGTAAATGCAGACGGCGTTGCGGCCGCCGCGTTTGGCCTCGTACATGGCAATATCGGCGCAGTCGATTAATTTCATTAAGTTGGGCGTCTCAGCCGATAGACCCGCCGCGCCCAAACTGATGGTGATCTTGATCGGGCCGGCGGTGGTGGTCATCGGCATAATGGCGATATGTTTGCGCAGCCGTTCGGCGATGTTGTAAGCTTCGGTGATGCCGGCCTCGGGGAGGATGATGGTAAATTCCTCGCCGCCGTAGCGGCCAAGGATATCCACCTCGCGGATGTTGGCCCGGCAGCGATCGGCCACCATGCGCAGAATCTGGTCGCCCACCGCGTGGCCGTAGGTGTCGTTGACATGCTTGAAATCATCCAGGTCGAGCATCACCACCGAAAGCGGGCGGTTATACCGCTGGGCGCGGCTGAATTCGCGCTCGCCCAGATCAAAGAGGTGGCGGCGGTTGTAGGTGTTGGTCAGGTCGTCGGTCATGGCCAGCAACTGGATTTCGGCAAACAGGCGCGCGTTTTGCAAAGCCAGCGCGGCCTGCCCGGCAAATACCGAAAGCAGCTCGCCGTGGCGCTTCTGGTAATAGTCCACCTCAAGCGAGGCCAGGGAGAAGCAGGCAATCACCCGCCCCTTATCCACCACCGGGGCGCCCACCCAGGAGCGCACCGGCACCGGGCTGTTGATCCAATCGGCATTCATCGGCACCGATGAGATCACCAGGGGCAGGGCAGTGTCGACCAGGTAAAACAAATTTGGGGTGGGTGAGATGGCAAACGTGGAGGATTTGAGCAGCAAAGCCACGGATGGATCGATGGTCTCATGAAAGCGGGTGCGCGCCACGCGGATGCGCCCATTCTCAACCAACATGATATTGGCCACGGAATAGGGCACCACCCGCCCGACCTGGTCGAGGAGCAGGTCGAGGACGTGATCGAAATCGAGGGTGGTGCTGAGCACGGCGCCGATGTCGCGCAGGGCTTCCGCCAACTGGCGCTGCTCGCGTTCTACCCGGAAGAGGCGCGCATTCTCGATGGCAATCGAAGCATGGCTGGCAAAAGCCTGGGCCAGGTCGGCCTGGTCGAGCTGGCTGTACGCCCCTGAGGTGTGGCTGTCAATCGTCAGGCAGCCGATGACGGTTCCCCGGGCAATCAGCGGCACGCCCATCCAGCTTTTGGTGTCGCCGGTCCCGCCGTATCCCTTAAAGCCGCTGCTGAACTGCACATCCGAGATCATCAGCGGGCTGCGGGTGCGCTGGATTTCGAGGAACAGGCTGTCTTCGGCAAAGGAATATTCCTGACCAATGACCTTCTCGGGGTCGGGGAAACCCTGCCCGGCCACCGCGATTAAATTTTCTTTGCTGACCAGGAATACGCAGGCGCTGTCATAGGGGATGACGGTAGCCAGGTTGATCAGGATGTTGTCGAGAACCAGTTCCAGGTCGAGGTCAGAAGTAAGCTGCGACAGTACGGTTTGCAGGGTTTCAGCCTGCCGCCGGCGTCCGGCCTCCACCGCAAACAGCAGGGCATTTTCAATGGCAGCCGCCATCTGGTTGGTCAGGGCGCTGAGTACCAACAAATCGTCCTGGGTATAAGCCAGATCCGATTTCTTCGGCCCGACCACAAAAATCCCGATCAGCCCGCCTTTGGTGCGCAGCGGCAGGTAGAGATCGGCATCCATCTTGACCAATTCATCCCGCTCGTTTTTCCACAAAGCCCGAAACTGCGGGAGGACTTCAAAATCGAAGCGGGTCAGAACCGAACGCTCGCTGTGGAAATACTCGATCAGCGGGTGCTCGTGATTGAGGGTCAGGTTTTTCACTTTCATGCCTGACTGCGCCATCAAATGCAGCTCTCCCTTTTCACCGCGCCTGAGGAAAAACCCGGCGTGATCCATATGCATGGTGGCGATGACTTCGCCCAGGATCATATTGGTGAGTTTGTCGAGATCCAGCACCGTCGACATGGTCAGGCTCAAGCGCTGCAGCATGAGGTTCGCATCGTACTTCTCACGGTAAAACAGCAGGTCGATCCAATTCTGGGCCCGGTTGCGTAAAGGCTGGGCGACGATGGCCGTCAAAATTGCCACGCCCAGTGAGAGCACAAAAATTCCGGTTTCCGAAAGGATATCGAAGATGCGCGTGATGATGAAGATCACCAAGAAATATATCGCGCCGACGACCACGGTGGACATCGAATACAGCAGGCTTTTGCGCACCACGATATTGACATCCAACAACTGGTAGCGGAAGATGGCGTAGGCGACCATCATGGCCGAGGCAATATTAAAGCCAATATCCACCGGATAATATTTCAGCTCAGTGCCATTGGTGAGGCTGCCGATAAAAATGATCATGATGGCGATCAGCAAATAGCGGATGCGGTTCTGATCGTCGAAAATTCTGGATCGCCGGTATTCCTGCACCAGGCTGTAGGTGGAAAAGCCAACAAAGAACACCCAATTCAAACCCAGCGGGGTAGTGACCCAGCCGTATTCGTTGGTCAGCTGGCCGTTGGTCACTTGCGCGGTCACAATCACCTGCCCCAAGAAGTTAAACACCTGGATCGCGGCGTAGAGGATAATCCCAAACCATAACCAGCGCGGTCGCTCGCGGGTAAGAAAGGTCTGCACAAAACCAAAAAAAGCGACTGGCATAGCGGCTGAGCCGATCACCATGAAGCGGTTCCAGAAGAGTACGGCTGCATCGCTGGTGGACGCGAAGATCATCAGCGAGCCAAAACTCCACACGATCATGGCGGCCAGATATATTGCAAAATAACGGCTGAGGCGGGTATTGAAATTGCGAGCGATGACAACCCAAAACAAAGCACCGTAGATGATTAGTGCGCCAAACGAAATAACCAGAGAGGTGCTTATTACCATTTCAAATCGTAATTACCCAATGAACAAAACAATTTATTTAATGGGCGAACCATTCAACCATCAATAGAACGGGTGAGGCTTTTGCCTTATTACCATGATCGAGAAATCAATTCTGGCCTGGATCCCCGCTGACAGCAGGTGGGCAGCAAATAGATTTATTAACCATTGATCCCACAAACCGTCTAATCGCCCACCCATATTTTTTATTTCAAAACTTAATTACCCACGGATTGATTATATATGAAAACTTACAGATACTTAACAAAATTATAGCGATCATTTGTAGGATTCACTATTTTTGGGATATTTGACCCCATTTATAGGACTTTTATCACCCAATTTCGACTGGATTTTGAGGATGCGGTGAAAAATGGCGCGCAAGAAAAAGAGGATCGCGATCCTGGCCCGCCAAAAAGCCACCGCGGCCATACCGTGCGCCAGAACAGCAAAGAAAGGCGGCGTCTCAAAGGTGTAATACACCCAACAGGCTCGGGTTGTCCCCCACCGTTCGAGGAAATAACCCAGTGCGCTGCCGCCAATAAACGCCAGCAGCATCTCCCGCGGCTGGGTGGGGGTGAGCACCAGGAAAACGCACAGCAGCAAGGCCATGCGGGTCAGCGAAAAATGAAGCGTCGGCCAAACGAACACGAGCATCAACAGCATGAACCCGCCAAACACCAGCCCGTAGACCAGGTTAACCGCCGCGGCGGGCACGCGGCTTGCCGAGGCGCGCAGAAGACGCTGGAGGCGGTCAATCGACAGGCTGGCGATCGGCCAGGCAGGAATGATCCACAAAGGCGGGCGCTCGAGGGTGAAATAATTCCACAGGTGGGTTTGGGTGCCCCAGGCCTCGATCACCAGCCCGCCAGCCAACCCCACTGCCACGATGGGCAGGTCGTAGCGCAGGTCGGCCCCGGCCATAATCAAAAGTGACATCAGCGCAAAAATCGCCAGCAGCAGCCAGTCGAGCTGCATCCACAGCGGGTAAGCCGGGTTGTAGGTCGACCAATACTCCACCACCAGCGGCCACCAGGCATACACAATCACCGCCAGCAGCAGGACAAAGCTGCTCATCAGCAGGTAACTGGTCCGGTTCCAGCCGAGGAAGCGTAAAAGGCTGCGCATCAACCGATTCTAACCCAATTACCGGTATACCAAAACCTGCGTCCCGAAACCAGCGTTCAGGACGCAGGCGGTTACCGGTCGAAGGTTGATCGCTGGATCTTACCTCTGTTGGAAATCCGCTTCACATAGCACCGGCTGGGTGTCCAGGCTGCCGATGTGGTAGTCATAGGTGGTTTCGCCGCTGCGCAGCACCACGTGATAGCCATCGACCATCGACTGGATGTAAAAGACACCCGGTTTGGGGCAGCCCAGGGAACCGTCGTTCCACACCACCGCTTCCGCACTGACCACGGTCAGGTTTTCGGGCAGGCTGCCAAAACGCTCCACCAGGTCGGCCTGCAGGATATCCATCAGCCGGCCCGGCATTTCAATCACACCGGGGGTTGGGCTGGGCTCAACCGTTTCTAGCTGGGGAGTTTTCCCCGGCCGAAGGCTGGGCTGCTCCGGCATGGGCGTGGCTGAGGGCACGGGCGTGGCGCTCGGCGCAGATGTGGGCGAGTCGGTCGCCGAAGGGGCCAGCGCTACCGGTGCACAGGCAGCCAGTAAGACCAATAAAAGTGCGGCGAGCAGTCCCCGCCGGATCGTTTGTCGGGATTTTGTATTCATAGCGTCCTCCAATCGATCTCAAGACGGTTTTAACGCGCCGTAGGTTCCCCCTGCAGCCCGCCGGTTGAAAAAAAACCGCCCGCGAGGCAAAATGCCCCCAGGCGGTTGGCGCAGTGTGTGCCGGACCGAAAATAAAATCAGGCCTCTTCGGTCTCCAAACCGATCGAGAACATGCTTTCCAGGTCATGTTTGGAATAGGCGCGGAACGCGATCAGGGTTTCGGTGCGGGTGATGCCGGGCACGGTGAGCATCTGGTTGGTGACAATTTGCGCCAGGGCGTCGTTGCTGGCCACGCGCACAATGGCCACCAGGTCGACCCGCCCCGAGACCGAATACACTTCGGAAATCCCCTTCATACTGGCCAGCGCTTCGGCCGTCTGGTTGATCGAGGCTTTGTCGCATTTGATTAAAATAATCGCCGATACCATTGAGTCACCTCCATGTGAAAATCCAGGGTTGAATTTTCTTTTGCTTAAATGATACTCCCAGAATCGCAAAACGGCCCCATAAATATTCAGGTTCTGTGGGAGATGCAGGGCGATTGCATAAAAACATTCGTTCTATGCATATAATGTCACCCACCCCTTGATCGTTTGGTGTATTTGCGCGCTTTCGCGCGCAAATACACCATTAAAATAATTTTCTTCCCACATCGTAGGCGCAGACACTGTGCGTGCACCCGCAAATATTTATAATGCAATCGCCCTGGTGGGAGACGCCGTGATGGGCAGTAAATATGGGGATTATCCGCCGCCCAGGCCGGGGAGAATATTCATCGAGCGGCGCCTGGGCGAAGCCGGCGGCGTGGGCTCATCGGCCGGGGCAGGCTTCGCGGCGGGATCTTCCACGCGAAACTGCAGGTTGTGCAGGTGGGCGTACATCCCGCCGGCCGCCAGCAGATCGGCATGCGTGCCAACCTCCACGATGCGCCCCGCGTCCAGCACGGCGATGCGGTCGGCATTCTGGATGGTGGACAGCCTGTGGGCGATAACGATGCTGGTGCGCGCCGCCATCAGCCGCTCCAGGGCCTCCTGCACCTGGCCTTCGCTCTCGCTGTCCAGCGATGAGGTAGCCTCGTCCAGCAGCAAGATGCGCGGATTTTTCAAAATTGCGCGGGCAATGGCAATGCGCTGGCGCTGCCCACCGCTGAGTTTGACCCCCCGCTCACCGACGATAGTGTCGTAACCCTTGGGCATCTGGCGGATAAACTCATCGGCGTTGGCCGAGCGCGCCGCTTCTTCCACCTCGGCCTGAGTGGCATCCAGGCGGCCGTAGAGGATGTTCTCGCGCACGGTGCTGCCAAACAAAAGGGTCTCCTGGGGGACAATCCCGATCTGGCTGCGCAAGCTGCTGACCTGCAGATCGCGCAAATCCTGGCCGTCGATGCAGATCGAGCCCTGCTGGGGATCGAAGAAACGCGGGATGAGGTTGACCAGGGTGGTCTTGCCAGCCCCGCTGGGTCCAACCAGGGCGATCACCTCGCCCGGCTGGATATCCAGGCTGACATCCGAGAGGATCGTGCTGCCCGGCTCATCCTGGTAGGCAAAAGTGACGTGTGAGAGTTCAATCCGCCCCTGGGCCTGCGACAGGGCAGCCGCATCCGCCCGCTCGACGATGTCGGACTGGGTGTCGAGGATCTCAAACAGGCGACGGGTGGCCCCGAGGGTTTCCTGCAGGCCGGTCCACAGCCCGCTGAACTGGCCAATCGAACCGGCGATGGTCAGGGTGAGGACGAGGAACATGAACAGCTGCCCGGCGGTCAGCCGCCCGGCGAGGACCTCATGGCCGCCAAACCAGAAAATGGAGACCACCGCAGCAAAGCCCATAAAGGAAATTAAGGGACCAAACATGGCCGAGATACGCGTGCGGCTCATCGCCAGCGAAAAGGTCTTTTCGATATTCTCGCGGAAACGGTTGATCTCGTACTTCTCGCGCACGAAGGACTGCACTACCCGCACCCCGCCCAGGGCTTCCTCCAATACGGTGGTGGCGGCGGCGAGCTGGTCCTGGACCATCGAGGAAAGGGCGCGCAGGCGGCGTCCAAAGAGGGCGGCGATCAAAAAGACTACCGGGATCAGGGCAAACATAAAGAGGGTCAGGCGCCAATCGGTAATCACAATCAGCACCAGGGCGCCGATGAAAGTGAGCACCTGGGACAGCGCCGTGGAGATGTCGCTGGTCACCAGGGAGCGCACGGTGGATACGTCATTGGTCAGGCGTGAGACCAGCTCACCCGTGCGCCGGTCGTTGTAGAAGCTGAGCGAGAGCGTCTGCAGGTGCGAGAACAGGCGGATGCGCAGGTCGGCCATCACCCGCTCGCCGATGAACGAAAGCAGGTAAGCGCGGATGAAATAGAACACGCTTTGCAGCAAGAAAATGGCGATCAAAATCAGCGTGATCTGGTTGAGCAGCGCGGCATTATTGTTCTTAAAAACCGCGTCGATCAAGAACTGCAGCATATAAGGCCCGGCCAGCCCCAGCAGGCTGCCGATCGAGATGACAATCAAAGCGATATACAGGCGCACCCGGTACGGGCTGACAAAACCAAACAGGCGCCGGAATTGGCCGATCCCACGCAGCGGGTTAGGACGCTGCTCTCCAGCCAGCGAAGAAGTGCTCATCTTATCCTCACAAGATCACGCCGCGGCACAGCGCGGCAGGCCGAGACAGGCAAACCTGCCTGCCTGGTGACGTAAAAGCAACAGGATGAAACATACAACCAACTGGAGCGCTTGTCAACCAGAAACAGAAGGCCATGGAAAATCCACGGCTGAAATTCTGGCATCCATTTGCCTAAACGGGGGTTAAGATTGGCAAGGAGATATGCCGCATGGATGATAAGACCTACCGCGTTTACCCCTATCGCTGGGTAATATTGGGGATGTTCATGTTGATCAACCTGACCATCCAGACCCTGTGGATATGTTTTGCCCCCATCACCGGTCCGGCGGCCGCCTATTACGGCGTCTCCGACCTGCAAATCGGTCTGTTGGCGATGCTCTTTATGATCATTTATGTGCCGCTTTCGCTGCCGGCCTCGTGGATGATCGACACCCTGGGCTACCGCAAAGCGGTGGGCATCGGCGCGGTTCTGCTGGGAGTTTTTGGCCTGCTGCGCGGATTGGCCGCTGCCAATTATGTCTGGGTGATGATCTTTACCATCGGGGTAGCCGCCGCGCAGCCGCTGCTGCTCAACGCGGTCAGCACGGTCGCGGCCAAATGGTTCCCCATGGACGAACGCGCCACCGCCGCCGGGTTAGCCCTGGTGGCCGGGTTTATCGGCATCGGCATTGGCCAGGTGACCTCCCCCCTGCTGGTACTGAGCTATGGCATCCCCACCATGCAGCTGGTCTTCGGCGGAGCGGCGCTGGTCTCCGCCGTGCTGTTCCTGATCTTCACCCGCGAAGCCCCGCCGACCCCACCCTGCCCTCCCGGGCTGGAGACGCGCGCGCTGATGCTGGACGGGTTCAAAAGCATGCTCAAGATGAAGGATATCTGGCTGCTGCTCCTGCTGTTCTTGATCGGCATGGGCATCTTCAACGGGGTCTCCACCTGGATCGAAAGCATCATCCGCCCGAGAGGGTTCGGCATCACCCAGGCCGGCGATCTGGGCGGCTTCCTGCTCTTAGGCGGGATCCTCGGCGCGGTGGCCATCCCGGCTCTCTCGGATCACTTTCAAAAGCGAAAAATCTTTCTGCTGATCGGCATGGTCCTGGCCATCCCCGGGATGATCGGGATCACGTTTGCCCAGCAGTACTGGCTGATTGCCGTTTCGATGGTGGCCACCGGCTTTTTCTTGATGAGCCTGGCGCCCATCGGCTACCAGTATGCCGCCGAAATCACCTACCCGGCCCCCGAAGGGACATCGGCTGGGCTGCTCAACCTGGCCGGTCAGATTTCGGTGGTGTTCATTTATGCGATGGATGCGATGAAGGACTCGAACGGGACCTTCACCTTCTCGCTGAGCATTTTAATCGCGTTGATGGTGGTGGGCAGCCTGATGATCGCTGCGCTGCGCAAATCGCTGCCGGGGAAGGTCTCGGCGGACGGGCTGGCAGCCCCGGCTCACAGCGCACCGGATTAATCGCTTCGCGCCGGCGCCGCCTATACTCTATTTCGCCCTGAAACGGGCAGGATTTTGAACGTAATTCAAAATCCTGCCCGTTTATTTATGTGCTGCCTATGCGCAGTTACTCTTCGGGTATGGATTCGCCACTCCACAGGCTGCGCATTTCTTCGCTGGTCTGAAGCAGTTCATCCAGCGTTCCCTGGGCTTCGATACGCCCATCCTTCATCACCAGGATGCGGTCGGCCTGGCGCAGCACCGGCCGGCGGTGCGATACCACCAGGCAGGTAAAGTCGCGGCGCGCGAAGATGCGCTCCCAAAGCAGTTTCTCGGTATCCACATCCAGTGCGCTGGAAAGGTCATCAAACACCAGCAGCTCGGCCTCGCGGACAAACATACGCGCGGCGGCGGTGCGCTGCGCCTGGCCGCCAGAGAGCTTGACCCCGCGCGGGCCGACGACCGTATCCAGGCCTTTGTCCAGCTCTGCCAGGTCGCGCTCCAGCACCGCCAGGCGGCCGGCTGCCAGGATTTCATCATCGCTTTTTTCCAGGCCCAGGAGGATGTTGTCGCGCAGCGTATTGCTAAACAGGCGCGGCACCTGGGGTGTATAAGCGGAACGAGGTGGGGTAAAGAATGCTCCCGCATCTTCGCTGCTGACCGGGTTGCCGTTCCAGAGCACCTCGCCCCCTTGCCTGGGCAGCAGCCCAAGCAGCACCCGCAGCAGGGTGGTTTTGGCCGAACCAACCCGGCCGGTGACCACGGTCAGGCTGCCGCGCTCAAGGCTGAAACTCACCTCACGGATGCCGTTTGGGCTGGCGGGGAACTGGTATGCCAGGTCGCGCACTTCCAGCCGGTGCAGCTCATCCCCCGCTTCGCGCGGCGGGTAAGTGACGGCGGGCAGCGGCCCGCTGAGATTGACCGGGCTGATCTCCACCAGCGCCTCGGGCGGCGCGCCTTCCATCAACCGTTCCATGCGCTCTACCGAGATGCTGAGCTGCTTGTTCCGCGCGGCGACCATCCCGACAAAAGTGGTCAGATCGCCCAGACTGGTCAGCAGGAAAACAAATAGCGAAAAATCGCCGATAGTAAAGGTGCCGGCGCGCATGCTCTGCCCGGCGAGGAGCAGCACCACCCCGGTGCTCAGGCTGCTCATGTTGCGCCACAGCGAGCGCAGGATTTCATCAAACAGGCGCTCCCGCAGGGAGAGCTTGCGCCGTTCCTCATTCAATTCGTGGAAAAGCCCAATCACACTCCTTTCGGCAGTAGCCACCTTGACCGCCTGCACCGCGCCAAAAAACTCGCCGATAAACCCGGTCACCTTGCCGGTGGCCGCCCGGCTGGCGCGGCGGTAATCGCCGATGCGCTTCGAGGCGGCGTTGGCGACGATGCCCACCACCACCAGTGGGGCCAGGGCGATCAGGGTGACCCACACGCTGATTTTGGCCATCAACACGATCGAGATGGCAATGATCACCAGGCCGGTGGTGATGTCGTTGAACCAGAGCACGAACAGGGGGATCTCGGTGACGTCATTGCGGAAGCGGCTGACCGCCTCGCCGGGTGAATCGGGCAGCGGGGAGGCGCCGGGGCGGCGCAGGATGTGCTTGAGCAGGTTGCGGCGCAGCAGCAAGGCCGCCTCTGAAAACAAAGGCGTGTCGGCGTAATAAAAGCCATACTGGCCGAGCATACGCCCAGCATACACCGAGACAAACAGGGCCAGGATGGCCCAAATGCCCAGTTTGGCCGGCGCATCCCCAGACAGCAGGTCGAAAAAGGAGCGCAGCAGCAGACCGGGCACCAGCTGCCCCATGCCGCGCACCAGCGCCACCGCCAGCAAATCGATCAAGAAATACCAGGGCCGAAAACGGATCAAGGCCAGGACGGCACGCCAGGTGGGCAAACTGGCCGCGGAGCCGGCGCTGGAAACGACAGGTTCGGCGCTCATACCAGCACCTCCTCTAAACCGGTGCGCAAGAGCTGGGCGAAGGTGGAGGATGGATCGCCCGCGAGCAGTTCGCGTGATCCGTATTCGCTTACCCGGCCTTCATCCAGGATCAAAATATCATCGGCGCGGTGCACCGTGCCGAGACGGTGAGCGATGATGATCGCCGTACGCCCGCGCAGCAGGCGGTCGATGGCGCGCTCAATGCGCTGTTCGGTCGCCGGGTCGAGGCGTGAAGACGCCTCGTCCAGGATGACCAGTCCGGGGTTGCGCAGAAAAACTCGGGTGAAGGCCAGCAGTTGAGCTTCACCCGCCGAAAGACTGTGACCGCCGGTTTCCAGGAGGGTATCCAGGCCCTGCGGCAGGCTGTTGAACCAATCGGTCAGGCCTAATTCGGCGATGACGGACTGGATTTGCTCATCGCGGATACCGCGGTCAAAGAAAGTCAGGTTGTCGCGCACGCTGGCGCGGAAAAGCTGTACGTCCTGGGTGACAATGGCCACCCGGCTGCGCAGCAACTCCAGCCCCGCCTGGCGCAGATCGGCCCCGTCCACCAGGATGCGGCCGCTGGTGGGGTCATAAAGGCGAAAGACCAGGCGTGTCAGGGTAGTTTTACCCGAGCCGGTGCGCCCCAAAAGCCCCAGGACCTTGCCCGGCTGCAAGCCAAAGGTCAACTCCTTGAGCACCGCGCCATCGCCGTTATAGGCAAAGGTGACGTCCTCGAAGTCCAGGGCCAGGGCGCCTTGCTCAGCCAGGTCCTCACCGCCGCCAATCACTGCCACCCGCTGCGCGCGCAGCTCGGTCAGCCGCTCCACGCAGGCGCCGATGGTTTGAAAACTGCGGATCTGGTGGGTTAAGGTGCGCACCGGTTCTTCAAGCATGTTGATGTAATGAACCATCAGGTAGACGGTGCCAATGGTGATCGCCCCGGCCGTAAACAGCAGGTAGCCGGCGCCGATGGCCATCATGTTGCCCAGGGTCAGCAGCCCCACCATGACCACATCCACCAGCATGCCTTTGCCTTGAGCCAGGCGGTCATGGCGCAGGATATTGGCCTGGAAGCGGTGCAGCTCGCGCAGGCTGAAGCCCATCGCGCCGCTGGAGCGAATATCCTCGGTGGCAGAGAGCTGCTCTTCGACAAAGCCAAACAAGTCGGCTTCGGCCTGGCGGCGCGCTTTCTGGTGCGGCATGGCGATATCGCGCACCCGGTTGAGCGCCAGCAAAGCCACCAGCGAGAAAATGCTGAAGGCCAGCCCGGCGCGCCAATCCTCACGGAAGATCGCCGCGATGATGCCGACCAGCAAGAGCAGGTTGCCCAGCAGGATGACGACAAACTGTGAAAAGAAAGTCGCCAGTTCGGTCACGTCCCCATCGATCCGTTCGATTAATTCGCCCGGGGTATGGTTGTTATGAAAACCCATATCCAGGTTCAGGCAGTGCCAGGCCAGCTCGGAACGCAGTTCGTTGGTGGCCGTCCAGGCGACGTTTTCGCCCAGATAGGTAACGCTGACCACCAGCACTTGCTGGATCAGGGCGATGCCGATGAACAGCGCCGCGGTAACAATCAGCTGGTTGATGGCCCCGCCGCTCAGGGCCGAATCGATAAAGGAGCGCATCACCTGAGGATTCAGCACCTGCAGGCCGATACTGGTCAACATCAGCGCCGCCAGCAGGAGGAACCTGCCGCGCTGGGGGCGTATATAGCGTGAGAGTAAATCCCAGTATTTCCGCAATGGGATAGTCACAATAAATCTCCGTTAGTGTTGCATTACCACGGCAGCCCGCATAGATCCAGCGTGCCCGCCGGCCAGGGGCTGCCGGCGCATGGCAAAACCATATAGCCTAAATTGAGGGTGACTTTGCCTCGAGGTTGGTCGATGAGCATGGGAGCCGCCACCGGCTGCCAGCCTGCCCGGGCATAATAAGCGACGAGGTGCGGGCTGCAGACCAGCATGCCGAAATCGACACGCAGGCTGTCGCGCAAAAATTCCGCGGCGGCATCCAGCACCTGGCGAGCATAACCCTGGCGCTGTTGAGCAGGCAGGGTAGCCACCCCGCCAATCCCACCCAGCCGGACGGGCATGCCGGCCACTTCGGCCCGGCGTTCCACAATCGTCAGGCAGCTGACCATCTGGCCGTCCACTTCCAACCACACGCGCCAATCTTCCTCGTCGGTCCAGGTGAGATCGGTTTGATCGCCGGCGTAGGCCTGGTCGCAGAGCGCATCGAGCTGCAGGCTCTGCGCTTCGCTCACTTCTGAAACTGCTTTTATCATGATCGACATACCCACCTCGCTCGTGGATGGCATACATAAAAAAAACCGGCCGCGGATCCACGCGGCCAGGGATGGAGAGACAAACAAAAAGGCCGCGGTCTACAAGTGCACCGCGGCCCGTGGATAACTCCAGGCAACCGTCAGCAGGCGCACTCCAACAAGGATGGATCAGCGGGATGGATTCCCACAAGAAGGTATGCCCTATGTTTTTTGCCCATTCCGCCGTCCTTTCTACTCCTTAATCGGAGACCAGATTAACAAAAGTACTGTAACATATTCCCGATGGCGATGTCAAGATATTGCCAGAATTCGGATATGGCTTTCTCAAGAAAGCTAGGCAAATGCCAATTTGGATCCATTCTCCTCCGGCGACGGAGTTCAGAGAGGGAGTTTGAGGGTTTAGACGCCGTCTCACGGCGTCTAAACCCTCACATCTTTATTTCCCCGCCTCGCTTCGGGGAGGGGGCAGGGGGAGGGGCTTGTCTGACAATTTCTTGAGAACGCCATGAGAATTCGGATGCATTTCAGTTTGAGGGAAACGCACCCGCTCGCGCATCGAAGAGTGCCAACACTCCAGGCTCGACGCAGAACAACCGGCCGGCAGTTACCAGGCCGGCTCGTCGGAACGATAGGGAGCCCATACCAGCGCGACCAGCTGCACATCGATATCCGTCTTGCGCGGCTTGAACACCACGCTGTCCAGGGCTTCGCTCAAGGGATCGATGCGCGTGCCCAGTGCATCCGATTCCGACTTGAACTCCGCGTTGAGATCGTCCAACTGCTGCTGGTAGGTCTGGACGGTTTCTTTGGCGCGGCCCACGTCGCTCTGCTGCTGCATCGAGCGGCCCACCCCGCGTACCGCCGTGGTAGCTTTGCCCAGGTTGGCTTTACTGGCCACTTTGCGGCCCATGAAGGCGCCCAAGAGGGTCGCGCCCACCGAAATGGCGGTTTGCAGCCCGGCCTGCTTGGCCTGTTCGGCCTCTCGGTCGACAGCCAGCTGGGCTTTGCGCACTTTCTCGGTCAGGGCGGCGATCTTGGGGGCATATTTCTTGCGCAGCATTTCCAGCAACTCATCGCGGCGCTCACGGGACGCCTGCTGCATGCGGATGCGGAAATCGCGCTCGGCCTCACCCAGACGGGATACCTCGCCGGTGCTGGGGCTGCGCAGCAGCTGCAGTTGCTGGCTGCCGTACGCCCAGGTGACAAAATCCCGGCTCCAATCGGTATAGTTCCTGGGGCTGGCCGCGGCCGCCGGCAGATTGCCAAACTGCGCATCTCCGGCCGGAGATTTCTCCAAATCGTTGAGGGCAAAACCCGCGTCCCGGGCTGCCGCCCAATCCACCGGGATAGGCCGGTCTTCGATCACTGTCAGTGTGACCACGTCCTGGGTCTCGTCTACGTTGGCCTTTTTGTCATAATAGCGCACCCTGGCCGCCCCGACCAGCATCGGCCGGTAGAGCAGGCCGGCCCCTGCGCCGCGCGCCGGGATATAGAAGCGCACCACCTCCGGGGGGAGCGAGGGCTGCAGGGCCTGTAAGGGAGCCGGCTGGGGGCTGGGGACAGATTGGGGCGCCGGGGCGGCCTGGGGAGCTGCGAACGCCGGTGCGGCAGGGATTGCGGCCGGCGCCGGAGCCTGCACGCCCTTGAGGGGGTCGACCAGCTGTTTGATCTGCATGCGGGTCAGCGGACCGCGCAGATAAGACAGGCTCCAGCGCGTCTGGAAGACCACCGGGGCGTCTTCGTGGGTATTGTTCATCAAGAACACCCGGCTGCCCAGCCCGGCGAGCAGCTGCTCCATTTCGGCGCGGTTGAAACTGCTGCCGGTACTGGCGGCGGCGCCCTCGAGACCCTCCATCACCCGCGCCTTGTCGCGCTCGGTCTGCAGGCGGCCGATGAACCAGGTGCCGGTGTTGGAAAGACCCTTGTAATCCAGGTCGACCGGGTTCTGGGTGGCCAGCACCACCCCCAGGCCGTATGCGCGCGCCTGTTTGAGTAAAGTGAGCAGCGGCTGCTTAGAAGGCGGGTTGGCCACCGGCGGGAAGTAGCCGAAAATCTCGTCCATGTAGAGCAGGGCGCGCAGGCTGGTGGTGCCCGGCTGGGTGCGCATCCACCCGAGGATCTGGTTGAGCAGCATCGAAACGAAGAACATGCGCTCGGCGTCTCCAAGGTGCGCCATCGAGAAGATCGCCACGCGTGGTTTCCCCTGGCTGGTATGCAGAATCTGGCCGATATCCAGCGGGACGCCTTCCATCCAGGCGCTGAAACCCGGCGAGGCCAGCAGATTATTGAGGGCCATCACCAGGCCGAAGCGCTCCTTGGTGGGGTAAAAAGTTTCCAGGTCGAGCACGCCGATTTTGCTGACCGGCGGGTTTTGAATCTGGGCGATCAAGTCGGCCAGGTCCAGGTCGCGCCCCTGTTTCCACATGGCAGCGATGATGGTGGAGAGCAGGATGTGCTCGCGGCTCTGCAGCGGATCGGCAGTGATGTTGAGCAGCCCCAGCAGCCCGGTGACGGTGGTGGTGATGCGCTCCTGGAAGAGCTCGCCGTCTTCGAGGATTTCTGCCGAAGGTGCGGCAAAAGATTTGAGGATGGAGACCTGCACGCCGGCGCTTGAGCCGGGGGTGTAGATGACAAACTCGGCGGAATCCCGCAGGCGCTGGATGCGCGCGCCATCTTCGCCCCAATCTGCCAGGCCTTTTTGCCACAGCCCGGCCTGCTGGGCGGCATACTCATCCACCGAAAGGTTCTTGCGCAGGGCATCGTCCGGGTTGACCCACGGCAGGAAATCCGCGCCGCGCAGCTGGGGAAAATTCAACATCAGGTTGGTCAGATCGCCCTTGGGATCGATCAGGATCGAGGGCACGCCGTCGATAGCAGCCTCTTCGATCAGGTCAATGCACAGCCCGGTCTTGCCGCTGCCGGTCATGCCCACCACCACCGCGTGGGTCACCAGGTCGCGAGAATCATAGAGCACGAGGTCATCGCGGAGCTGTTTCGCACCCAGGTCGTATTCACGCCCCAAATAAAATACACCCAGTTTCTCGAAATCCTGCATGGTTGTTATTCCTCCAATACTGCCGCACGGCGGGTAGTTGAATCCAGAAAGGTGATTCTATGTGATTATAGATCAATAACCAGGAGACTGCCTTCCGGCAGGGCAGAACAGCGGCTGACTCAGCCGGTGTTGCGCAGGCCGGCGGCGATGCCGTTGATAGTGAGCATGATCACCTCGCGGATGGCTTTGGCCTGCTCGCCTTCGGGATCTTTCAGCCCGCGCAGGCGGCGCAGCATCTCCACCTGGATGAAGTTGAGCGGGTCGACGTAGGGGTTGCGCAGGCGGATAGAACGCTGCAAGGTGGGCTCCACCTGCATCAACTCGTTCTCACTCTTGATGGCGCGCACCAACGAAGCCGTGCGGTCATATTCCGCCTGGATGACGGCAAACACCTGTTCGGCCAGTTCGCGATCCGGCACCAGCCCGGCGTAGACGCGGGCGATCTCCATATCCGCCTTACCCAGCGAAACCTCGGCGTTATCGATCAGCAGCCGGAAGAATGGCCAGTTTTCATACATCTCGCGCAGGCGCGCCAGGGCAGGCTCGCCGCCATCCCGCAGCGCATCCAGCCCGCTGCCCAATCCATACCAGCCGGGCAGGTTGCAGCGGCTCTGCATCCAGGAAAACACCCAGGGGATGGCGCGAATGCGGGTGACGCGCTCATCGCCCGGCTGGCGCGAGGCCGGCCGCGAGCCGATCGCCAAACGTTTGATTTCATCCAGGGGGGTGGCCGCCTGCCAAAATTCAATGAATTTCGGCGTTTCATACACCAGCCCGCGGTAGGCGCGGTAAGCCGCCTGGGACATACTGTTCATCCCCTCGCGCCATTCGGCGGGGATCTCGCGCGGCGAGCGGCGGTGAGAGCGCCGGCCGGCGCCGGCCAACTCCCCAGACAGACCCTCGGGGGCCGAGGCCAGCAGCACCGCGCCGACAATCTGCTCCAGGTTGCGCAGGGCCAGGTCGATGTTGGAATAACGGTTGGAGAGGATCTCGCCCTGCTCGGTCAGGCGGTAGCGTGCGTTGACCGTGCCGCCCGGTTGGGCCAGGATCAGGCGGTTGGTTGGACCGCCGCCACGCGCCACCGTACCGCCGCGCCCGTGAAAAAGAGTCAGCGGCACGCCAAAGGACCGGCAGACGGCTGAGAGGCGTTCCTGGGCCTGGTAGAGGGCCCAATTGGCCATCAGGTAACCGCCGTCTTTGTTGCTGTCGGAGTAACCGATCATGATCATCTGGCCATCCGTGCAGCCGGCCAGGTGTTGGCGGTAAGCCGGCAGTTGGAACAGCTCGGTCATTACCTGTCCGGCAGTCTGCAGCGCGCCGATGGTCTCGAACAGGGGCACGATCTGCATCCCCTGGTCGCAGTCGCTCCAGCGGGCGATCAGCAGCACCGCCAGTACATCGGCGGAGGTTTGCGCCATCGAGATAATCACCGGGCCAAACAACTCGGCCCCATAGATCGAGCGGGCGCGGCGCAGCAGGCGGAAGACCGACCAGGTCTCCGCGCTTTCAGGCGAGACCCCCGGGTTCAGCGCCAGGGGCGGGGCGGGTTCAGCCAGCAGGCGCAGGAGCAAATCCCGCTGGGACTGCGCATCCAGCAGTTCGTAGGCAGGTTCAATCGCCAGCCCACGCA
This sequence comes from uncultured Chloroflexia bacterium, assembly GCA_963752685.1. GTDB lineage: Bacteria > Chloroflexota > Anaerolineae > Anaerolineales > Anaerolineaceae > Anaerolinea. The sequence continues at coordinate 1,056,442 of CAVVZR010000006.1, forward strand.
GCACCTCGGCCAGCGAAGCATTAAAACGGGTTGCGTCCTCACGAATATCCAGGCGCGCGCCGGTCAGGCCAAAAATATCCAGCTGGCGAGCGGCTCTTTCCAGCGGACCGCGGGCAGCCGCGGCGGGCAAGGCGTCGATGATCCCGCGCAGGGGAACCGCCAGGTCCTCAACTTTCACCCGGGCGGTGTGGGGGGTGTTGGAAAGCAGGCGAGCGGTCATATCGTCCTGAGACGCTTCGGCCAGGTCGTTGGCCATCAGCGCCAGGATGATGCGATAGGGTTCGAAGGGATAGCGATGTAAGATGCGGGCAATGTGGGCCGGCAGGTTGGTGCGGTTGTCGAGCCAGGTCTGCAGTTCGGCCGGCAGCGGGTTGTAGCGCGAGCTCAAGCTGATCCGGCGGGAGAGGTCCTGGATCACCTGGCGGTGGGTCTCAACCGCCAGGCCGCGGTGCAGGCGCAGCGATTCGGCCGTTACCTCGGCGGTGACATAGGGGTTGCCGTCGCGGTCGCCGCCAATCCAGGAGGCCAGGCGCAAAAAGGGATGGGACACGCGCACGCCGGGATAGTGGCGGTCGAGGGCGGTTTGCAGGGATTGGTAAATGGCAGGCAGGGCCGTCCAAAAAACCTGCCCGACATAGTAGAGGGTGGTGCGCACTTCATCGGTGACCGATGGCCGCCCGGTGCGCGCCCGTTCGGTCAGCCAGAGGGTGGTGATTTCGGTGCTCAATTCCTCGACCACTTCCGCCTGTTCGGCGGGCAGGAGCGTGCGCAGGCTCATTTCTTTGAGGATATCGGCGATGCGTTGGATTTTGGAAAGCAGGGTGCGGCGGCGCGCTTCGGTCGGGTGAGCGGTGAGCACCAGCTCAATCTGCAGGCGCGAAATCAGGTCTGCCATCTGCTCCGCGGTCACTCCCCAGGCTTTGAGCGTTTCCACCGCGTCGGCGATCGAGTCGTGCACCCCGTGGGGGTGCCTGTCAAAGGCTTCCTGGCGCAAGGCCAACAGGCGGTTGTTATCTTCCGCGGTGTTGACCAGGTCAAAATAGAGGGCAAAGGCGCTGGCAATCACCCGGGCGGTGTCCACATCCAGACCGGTGACTTCGGCGTTTAGCTCGCTTTCGCCCTGGCAGGCCTCCTGCGGGTCAGCCGAGCGGCGCTTCTTGGAGGCATCGCGGATGCGCTCCTCAACATCAAAAAGCTGCGGCGAATCCTGTTCGACCAGCACCTGGCCGAGTAAATCTCCCAGCAGATGAATCGCATCCGAGATATCCATATACTAAATATATCATTTTTCGGGCGAGGGTAGAAACACTTTTTCTAATAAAGACAGGGATGTCCGCCATGTGAGGACATCCCTGTTTTCCACGGATTTAATACCTTGCTCAAGCGGGCTGGGCTTCGGCCGCCAGTTCGGTAAAATAGCGGTGAAAGCGGTCGTCGCCGGTCAATTCGGGGTGGAAGGAAGTGGCCAGCAGGCGCCCTTGCACTGCGGCAACGATGCGGCCGTCTTCGAGCCGCGCCAGCACGCGCGCCGGGGTGCGCACGGCTTCGATCAACGGGGCGCGGATGAAAACCGCGTGAAATGGGTGGGGATGAACATTCCCCGGGTCCAATTCCGGCACGTCGAGATCCGTCTCGAAGGAGTTAACCTGCGGGCCAAAGGCGTTGCGCTCGATGACGATATCCATCAGGGCCAGCAGCGGCTGGGGGCGGTGGATATCTTTGGCCAGGAAGATCGCCCCGGCGCAGGTGCCCCACACCGCGTGCTGCATGCCAAACTGGCGCAGCGGCTCCATCAGCCCGTAAGCCACCGCCATTTTACCGATGGTGGTCGACTCACCGCCCGGGATAATCAGCCCGGCGAGGCCATCCAGGTGCTGCGGCAGGCGCACGTCCATCGCTTCCACGCCAATCCGCCGCAGCGCCTGCAAATGTTCGATAAATGAGCCCTGCAATGCCAGGACGCCTATTTTCATACGGGTCCTTTACCGGTTGAATTCTCCACCCAGCCGGCGGATTTACCAGCCGCGGCCGGCAATCAACTCGTTGTCGGGGATGGCTGAAATCTGGCGTCCGACCATCGGCTCGCCCAGGTTGCGGCTGACCTCCGCCAGGATTTTGGCGTCCTGGAAGTGGGTGGTGGCCTTGACGATGGCATTGGCGCGTTTGGCCGGGTCGCCGGATTTGAAGATACCCGAACCGACGAAAACCCCGTCTACACCCAACTGCATCATCAGCGCGGCGTCAGCCGGGGTGGCGATGCCGCCGGCGGCAAAGTTGACCACCGGCAGGCGGCCGAGTTCGCGGGTCTCCAGCACCAGCTCGTAGGGCGCGCCGATCTCTTTGGCAAAGGCCATCAATTCTTCCTCGGGCATGCCCACCAGGCGGCGGATTTCGCCCAGCACCGAGCGCGCATGGCGCACAGCTTCGACCACGTCACCGGTGCCCGCCTCGCCCTTGGTGCGGATCATGGCCGCGCCCTCGCCCAGGCGGCGCAGCGCCTCACCCAGGTTGCGCGCCCCGCAGACAAAGGGCACGGTGAAACCGTGTTTGAGAATGTGATGGGCCTCGTCCGCGGGGGTGAGTACCTCGGATTCATCGATATAGTCGACGCCAATGGCCTCAAGAATCTGCGCCTCGACGAAGTGCCCGATACGGCATTTGGCCATCACCGGGATCGAAACCGCCTCGATGATCTTGAGGATCAATTCGGGGTCGCTCATCCGCGCCACACCGCCATCCGCGCGGATATCCGCGGGGACACGTTCGAGGGCCATCACCGCGCAGGCGCCGGCATCTTCGGCGATGCGGGCATGTTCGACCGTGACCACATCCATAATCACCCCGCCCTTCAACATCTGGGCGAGGCCTTTTTTAACCGTAAAGGATCCAGTTTGTGTATCCATTTTGACTCCTGATCCAACATGGAAATTGGACATGGATTATAACATTTTTGCGCCCGAGAATTAGCCAGCTAATTTACAATTGCCCCGGATTCGCACACAGCGCGCTTTCACCACATGATATCCGCGATAGCGGCCCAGTCCTGGCAGGCGCTGCTTTGCGGGATGCGCCCCAGGATGGAGGCGAAGCTGTCAGCATAATACAGCATGGCGCGCGCCATAATTTCGACGGGGTAGCCCACCGCCTGCAGGGCCTGGCCGCAGCCCTGGTAAAAAGTCGTCAGAGAGCGGCGGTCGCCCAGGTACATATGCACTCCCGGGGAGATAAACTCGTGACCGGGTGGACCCAGGCGCGCATCCCCCCAATCCATCAGACCGGTAATCTGCCAGCCGGACGGGGCCGGCTCCACCAAAAAATTCAGGTGGGTGAGGTCGCCGTGCAGCACAACATAACCAGATTGATCCTGCCAATCCACCTCGGCTCCATCCAGGTAAGAGTCCACCTGGGCTGCCAGCGAGGGCCGCACCCCGGCTTTGAGCATTTCTTCTGCGCAAGCGAGGCGCTGCTCGGCAAGCATGGCATTCCAATCGAAAGCCAGGCCGGCCTGCGCAGATGGGCCTGGCTGCTCCAGGCCATGCAGAGCGGCCAGGATTTCGCCGTGCCTGCGGGCAAGCGGCTCACGCTGCTCGGCGTCAAGGTTTTTCCAGAGTTCGTGCAAATTTCGCCCGGGCAAACGGCGCTGGATGAGATAACCCCAGCGATCGATCGAGCCGCCGTGGAGCAGCTGCGGGGTTTGCACGGGCAGCCGCCCGGCCACCCAGGCGAGCGCATGCGTCTCACGCTCCAACTGGTCCACCCAGGCAGGCGGGCTGAGCTTGATCACTATCTCCTCGCCCACGAAGACCACGTTGCGCCCCAACTCGGCGCGCTGCCACACCAGGGTCTGCTGAAAGTGGCGCCGGGTAATGCGGTCCAGGCCGGGCTGCCAATAGCTCAGCGGACGGGGATAGATATCTTTCCAGTAGGTCTCGTTGCTAAAATCATCCGGCAGCATAGCTGCCATTTTACCTTGCACGAGCCAGCGAGTGTAAATTGAGGGATGGCAAGCTCACACGATGCGGGTCTTGTCTTTAGCCACGAATTCGACCATCAGCGGGCAGTGGTCGCTGGATACCAGCCAGTCGGCCGGGGCGCCCACCTCCACGGCTTTTAGGCGGCGCAGCCAGCGGGTAGGAATATAGGCATAATCGATATGCGATGGTTTGGCCAACTTGCGTGCCTTGAAAAAAGTGCCCCGTTTCTCTTTTCCCTGGGTCTCCATGTAGCGGTAATGATAGGCGCTGATCATCCCCAGATCGGCCAGGGTGGTGGTGAGGGTGGTGTGGTTGCCCAGGCGCGAGCGCGGGGTGGACCTGCGGCTGCTGTTGAAATCACCCATCACCACCGTATCGCCTCCCAGGATAAACTCGCGGTAGGCGGCGATAGCCTGGTAGATCTGGGCGCTGTAGCTCAGTTTGCCGTCTTTGTGATCCATGGCCCAGATGGCGACCAGGTTGAATTGATAAGGGGCGGTTACCCGGATGGGCACGCAGTAGCGAATGCTCGTGTCGTAGTCCGGCAGGGCTTCAAATTCGAGCCCACTCCAGGAAAAAATGCCCAGACCGCGGTTGGGCTTATCGCCAAACCACAGCGCGGTCAGGGGCGGGTTGCCCTGTTTCCAGGGGATGCGCTCGAGCTGCTCGCATTCCTGGATCACGGCCAGGTCAGGCGCCTGGCCGGCGATCAACGGGTATTTCTTACGAAAGGCGCCCTGGCAGTTCCAGGTGAGAGCGCCGGGCCCCGCCCCGCCGTACAGGGGCGACGGTCCGGGCGCGCCCATCGGCGGCGGCTGGGTGCCGCCGTGGATGACCTCCATCGGGCGGCCCTCGTCGGTCTCGAGATTGAGCGGCGCCGCGCTGCGCGGCGACGACGTCGACATGATGCCGCGCCCGTAGTAGCGCGCCAGCGCGCGCTCGATGCATCGCGGTCCGGCCAGGTACGGGCGCACGTTGAGCTGGGTGCGGATGCGCAGCTCGTCGACGATGCCGAGGTTGGTCGGGTCGCTCATCGCGACGTCGAGGAACTTCTCGGCTGCGCGAACGGCAGCAGGCTGTGCTGCTCGGCCAGCTCGCCGGGGACCAGGTCGAGGACCGCCTGCGGGACCTCGGTGCGTCGAGGTCGACGGTCGGGAAGCCGAGCTGGCGCGACAGCGCTGCACCAGCTGGTCCTCCGTCACCAGCTTCATGTCGACCAGGACCCGGCCGATGTGCCCGCCCCAGCGCCGCTGCTCGACCAGCGCGGCGCGCAGGCCGGTCTCGATCGATGACCCCGGCCTCCAGCAGCATCTCCCCCAGCTTCTTGCGCGCCATCCGATCTCCTCAGGGAGCGACCAGGGTCGCCGTGCCCGTCGTCGCCAGGGTGCCGAGGAAGGAGGCCGACTGGACGCGCGCCGCCGCCACGTCGAAGACCACGAAGTGGCCGTCGGACCCCGCCGCCTGGTCGTACTGGAGCAGCACCGAGGTCACGCCGTCGAGGTTGTCCGGGACCGGCGCCTCGAGCGTCGTTGCCCGCGCAGGGCGAGCCCGTCGATGGTCGCTTGACCGGCCCGACCTGGTCGCCGCCGATCGCGGCCGCGAAGCCCTCGATGTCGCGATGGGCGCGTAGTGGTCGATGAAGCCCTCGCTCTGGAAGATCGTCTTGGGCGCGAGCGGCGGACGCCGCCGGGGCCGATCAGGGTGGCGCACCGCAGCGGCCCGTAGTTGGCGGCGTCGGAGCGCTCGACCCAGGTCTGGAGCAGCGCGAGACCGGGTTGAACTCGTCGAGCGGGTAGTCGCGGATGATGAGCTGGCGACCAGCGCCGGGATGTCGACCGGCTCGGTCTTGAGCAGCAGCGTCTGGTAGATGAGCGCCGCCGGCGCCGCTCAGAGCATCGCGCCCTTGACGTCGGGCTCGTAGGCCAGGAACGGCGGCCCGGTCAGCCCGCCCTGCGAGTGGCCGAAGAAGTAGATCGCGGTGGTGATCGAACTGGATCGTGCGCCCGGGTCCTCGAGGCGGCGCTCGCCGTAGTGCGAAGCCCTGGACCAGCCGCAGCACAGAGAAGTCGTCGGCGCCGCCCTGGATCGCGTTGTCGCGCGCCGGCGTGCGGGTTCTGGAAGTTGAAGAAGTCGACTCGGGGTTGCCGCCCCGGGGTTGCGCGGGCCGTGCAGCACCTGGTCGATGGAGATCGTCGCGATGCCCTGGGCGCGATGCGGGTGGCGGTGCCGTCGTTGAACGAGTGGTAGCTGCCGCCGGTGCCGTGGGCGTAGATCACGACCGGCCAGCCGCCGGGGCTGGCAGGGTCCGCCGGCGGGGATGGTGAACGACACCCGCAGGTCCTCCATGCGCTGGACGATCGGCAGGCCGTCGCCGCCGAGCTGGATGTCGCCGCCGGCGGTGCCGTAGGGCGACGTCGCCGACCTGGAAGATGGGCGCCGTGGAAGATGCCGTCGTAGGCGAGGTAGGTGCCGTTCGTCTCGGCCGCGGACGATGCCGCTCCGGCCGGCCCGGCGAGGGTCCACACACGCTCGCGCAGGCGGCCCATGATGTCGGTCGCGTGCTGGGTGGTGAAGACGGCGGCGTCGACGACGTCGGCGCGCTCGTCGCCGCCCGCCTCGTCGAGCCAGGCCAGCAGCGGCGCGTAGGTGGTGTGCGCGCGCGGCCAGGGCCGCGTCGGACGGCGCGGCCGTGCCGATCAGCCGCGGCGAAGTCGCTCGACCGGCGCGACCGGCGCCCCGGTCGCGGTCCGCACGCGGTCGGTGACGACCAGCGCGTAGGTCGTGCCCTCGTCGAGCGGGAAGCCCGGGTACGGCAGCGCCGACAGCCAGTCGTCGCCGATCGTCGGTGCCCGTGCGGGTCTCGAAGCGGAGGCGCAGCGGGATGCGGGCCGCGCTCGGGCGACGCGGGATCGACGTCGACGAGGTAGACCGACGCGCCGTCGGCGACGCAGGCCGCGGGGTCGGCCGGCAGGCTGGCGGGGTCGAGCGGCCGGCGAAGCGGAAGAAGACGGCGCGCGTTGAGGCCGCAGCCGTCGAGCCCGGCGGTGAAGGCGTCGGCGTACTTGGCGACCAGCGCATTGGGCCGCGGGTAGTCGGTGAGGTCGGGGTGCCCGTCCGCCGGCGCCGGAGGTCGTTGGGGAACGGCAGCGCGTAGAACTCCGCGGGCGGCGCCGGGGCCGCCGGGGACGGCGAACAGCGCCGCCGCGCGTCGGGTCGTGAGTCGGCGCCGCACGCCGGCAGGCGCGAGGGCGAGCGCGGCGCGCGGACGAGACGCGAGGACGATCGGGAGCTTCGGCCTCAGAAGCGGGAGGACAGTCCGAGGACAGCGAGCCCGGCGACGCCGAGACCCGCCGCCGCCCCGGCGGCAGGGTAACCCAGCTCGCGCTTGTCGGCGTGCAGGAAGTACGCGGCGCTGCCCGCCGGCGATGGCGGCGCCGCCGAGCAAGAGTAGCGCGGTGCGTCGCGCGCGTCCGGCGCGTGCGCGGCGGCGCTCGGCGCGGTCCGCGTGCGGCCCCGTGATCGGGCCGCACGGGCAGCGCGCCCGGCTCGCCGGCGCCGTGGACCAGGCCGATCGTCGCCAGCGCCGCCGAGTCGAGCGCCTCGTTGAGGGTGCAGACGTCGCATGGTCGGCGACCTGGGCGGTGGGCACGCCGGTGCCGGTGTCGACCAGGGTACGACGAAGCGGTAGCTCGAGCCGACCGCCTCGAAGTAGGCGACGACGACCAGCGAGGCGCCGGTCTGCTTCTTGACCTCGGCCAGGCACGGCCCGAACAGGCAGCCCTCGCTAGCTGCTGCGGGCGAGGATCTCGCGCATGCGCTTGCGGGTCGCGACCCAGTAGTCGGTCGAGCCGAGGCCCTCCTCGATGCTGGTCTCGAAGTTCTCGGCGGCGGTCGACGACACGCCGTCGACGCGGACGTCGAGGATGCCGATGATCTGGCGGTCGGCGCGGGCGCGCGCGCGCCCGCCGGTGAGCCCGACCGCCAGCCGCGAGGGCGCAGGCAGGCGCGGTCCGGTCACGCGGCGTCGACCTGACCGATGAAGCGCTTCATCAGGCCGTCGATCATCAGGTTGCGCTCGGTCGGCGTCGTAGCGGCCGTCGCGCCAGCCGGACTGAAGCTCGTCGTACCGCCCGTGCGTGTCGGCGATCACCTTCTTGTAGACGCTGACCTTCTGGATGATGTCCTTCTGGTGGCGGAAAAAGTAGGATACCATCGACGCGCTGGCCGCCACGCGTGAGCACCATGCCCGAGCGGCCCGCCCAGCGCGTAGCGCAGGCCGATGCGCAGGGCCAGGACCGCGGCCGCGCCGATGGCGACCTTCTTGGTGCCGGTGCCGTCGACGACCGAGTCCTTGGCCATGGCGAAGGACGGTCTGCCCGCTGGCGATGAGCAGCGCGATGAAGTTGCCCTTGCGCGTGGTCCAGCCCCGGTCGTAGTACTCGCGGATTGCGACCTTGAGGAAGCTGTCGAAATCGCCGTAGATGCTGCGACCGACGTCAGGCTCGGCCTGGGGCTCTTCGCGGCTCATGGCGGATTCAGCATACCACCTGGCCCCTGGGCGCGCCGCACTCGCGGCCGGGCAGCACGCCGGGGGGCGCCGCGCGTTGACAGCTCACATGACCTCGAACGCGCTCAGGGATATGAGGGAGCGGAGCGAGCGAAGTGAGCCCGGGCTCGCGGTCGGCTCGGAGAGCCGGCCGATGAGCGAGTGGAGTGACGTGCCCCGCCGGGGCCCTGTGGTCGAGCGCTTGCCACCGCCGTCGCGGTCTTGACCTGGGCGGTGGCCGCGCTGCCGGCGCGCGCCGACCTGGCCGGTGCCCGCACCAAGTGCCGCCACGGCGACTACAAGGGCGCCAGGGCCGAGCTCGAGCGGGTGAGCGGCCGGACTGGCGCCGATGCCGCCCACCTCGAGCTGGCCCGGGTGCAGCTCGCGCACCGGCGACTACGCCGGGGCCGAGAGCGACGCCCGCGGCCGCGGCCAACTCGCGCAAGGACGCGAGGTCGCCACCGACGCCACGGTTCTCCTGGCCGAGATCCTGCGCACGACCGGCCGCTACGCCGACGCCGAGAAGCAGCTCGAGCCGCTCGCGGCCAGGCAGCCCCGACCACTTGCGGGCGCGCTACGTGCTCGGCGTCGCGCCTACCTCGACGTGGGCGATGCGCGCGGCGACGCGCTGTGGAAGGCGCTCGGCGGGCGAGCTCACCCCGAGAAGATCGACTTCGACAAGGCCACCCCCGAGAAGCTGTTCTACGCCGCCGAGGCGGCGCGCTACACCGACAACTTCCAGCTGGCCAACGACCTCTACCGCGAGGTGGTCGACCGCGACCCCGGTCTGCACGAAGCCAACATCGAGTGGGGCTACCTGTTCCTCGAGAAGTACGCGCCCGCCGACGCCGAGCAGAGCTTCGACGAGGTGCTGAAGATCGATCCCCACCACCCCGACGCCCACGCCGGCGAAGCCGCGGTCAAGCTGGAGTCGAACTACGATCTGGCGGCGGCCACCCGCCACCTCGACGACGCCCTGGCGGTCAACCCGCACCACGTGCCGTCGCTCCTGCTCGAGGCCGGCATCGAGATCGACCAGAACCAGTGGGACAAGGCCGAGGCCACCCTCGACCAGGTGTTCGCGGTCAACCCCCACGACCTCGAGGGCCACTCGCTGCTGGCCACCATCCACTGGCTGCGCGACGACACCCCCGGCTACCAGGCCGAGAAGAAGATCGTGTTCGGGGTCAACCCGCACTTCGCGCGCTTCTTTCACATCGTGGCGCGGTCGGCCGAGCGCGAGCACCGCTACACCCAGGCCATCGACCTCGAGAAGCAGGCGGTCGGGGTCGATCCCGGCTTCTACGAGGCCATGAGTCGATCGGCGCCGGCTACCTGCGCCTCAGCAATACAT
>CAVVZR010000007.1:0-230767 GCA_963752685.1 uncultured Chloroflexia bacterium
AGGTGCGGGAGCTGCTCGGCGGGACGTCTCCTTCGCTGTTCCTGGCCATGGCCGCGCTACTGCTCATGCTCAACGCCGCGCTGACCAGCGTCCGGGCCGCCCGGCGCCGCGTCGACTACGAGACCTGGTGGGCGATCCACCTGTACACCTACCTCGCCGTGGCGCTGGCCTTCACCCACCAGCTCTCCCTAGGCCCAATGTTCCTGCAACACCCCTGGGCGCGCGCCTTCTGGCTGGCCGTCTACGTCATCTGCGTCCTGCCCCTGTTGCTGTTCCGGGTCACCCTGCCGCTGATCCGGTCGCTGCGCCACGACCTGCGCGTCAGCCATGTCCGGCGGGAAAGCCCCGACGTCGTCAGCGTCTACGTCACCGGACGTCGGATGCAGCGCATCCCCGCGGTCGGCGGCCAGTTCTACTCCTGGCGCTTCCTCGCCCGCGGGCTGTGGACCCAGTCTCACCCGTACTCCTTGTCCGCGGCCCCCGACGGCAAGCACCTGCGCATCACCGTCCGCGCACTCGGCGGGCACTCCGCAGCCCTGGCCCGGCTCCGCCCCGGGACCCGGGTCATCGCCGAAGGGCCGTACGGGGTGTTCCGAGCCGACACCCGCCACGGGGAACGCGTCGTCCTGGTGGCGGGCGGAGTGGGCATCGCCCCGATCCGCGCCCTGCTGGAGGAACTGCCCGAACAGTGCCGCGTCGACCTGCTCTACCGCGCCAGCAGCCCCGACGAGGTCCTGTTCCGGGAGGAGCTTGACCAGCTGAGCGGACCCCATCCCGGCAGGGTGCACTACCTCGTCGGCGACCGCAGCACCCACCCCTTGGACCCCCGGACCCTGGGCACGCTCATCCCCGACCTCAGCGAGACCGACGTGTACGTGTGCGGGTCCGCCTCGATGGTCCGGACGGTCTCCGACAGTTGCGCCCGACTCGGGGTGCCCCGCCAACGCTTCCACACCGAAGCCTTCGACTACCACGGCTGAGCCAACCCGGAGCCCCACCATGAGACGTCCGATCCTGCTGACCGCCGGCACCCTTGCCGGGCTGGCCGGGACCGTGCTGGCCAACCCGTCCACCCGGGCCCAGCTCATCTCCTCCGCCGTTACCCCGCTCCCCGGGCGCCCGGCCGCCATCGGCGCCACGGCCCGGCCCACCACCGCGCAGCGACATCCCGCGTCGGTCAGCCCCGGGTCGGCGCGACCGCCCCCGCGAAGGCCACGGTCACCACGCGCACCGTGGACGGACAGCCCGTGACCATCCCCTACGGGGTGGTCCAGGTCCGCCTGATCATCACCGGCTCCACCATCACCGACGCCCAGGCTCTGCAACTTCCCAACGCCGACGGCCACTCCCAGAGCATCGCCCAGATGGCGGACCCGCAGCTACGGCAACAGGTCATGGCCGCGCAGTCGGCGCAGATCAACGGAGTCTCCGGCGCCACCTACACCAGCGACGGGTACTCCCAGTCGGTCCAGTCCGCCCTGGATTCCATCGGCGGACACCCGTGACGCCGGCAGCCCCACCACAGCCCGCCCTCGCAGTCCACCGCCCCTCGCCGCCGGCCCGGGAGTCGGCTCACGACGACCTTGCCGACCCTGCGGATGGCGCCCGGACCGTTCAGGTGATCCACATCTGGGACACCGTGGTGTCCATCGAACTGCGCCTCCCGCCAGGCCAGGCCGACGCCTTCGCTGCCCTGGCGGCCGTCCGAGCCCTGCTGGAGGACGTCGACCGCACCTTCAGCGTGTTCCGTGCCGATTCGCTGGTCAGCGCGCTACGCCGCGGCGAATACGACGAGAAGCGCATCCTGTGGCAGCCACGGAACCGGGCCGAGCGCGACCTCGCCGAGGTCATCGCGCGCTGCCGGAAGGCCCGGGTCCTGACTAGCGGCGCCTTCGACCCCTGGACCGTGCCGGGCGGCTTCGACCCCTCCGGACTCGTCAAGGGCTGGGCCGCCGGCCGGGCGGTCTGCCTGCTCAACCGACACGGCATCCGCCACGCCATGGTCAACGCCGGCGGCGACATCACCGTCGCCGGCGGGGCGGACCCGCACACCCCTGGCGCATCGGCATCCGTGACCCCCATGACCCGCAGATGCTCACCGCCGTCGTCGAACTCACCGACGGCAGCGTCGCCACCTCCGGTCGCTACGAACGCGGCGACCATCTCCATCGGCCGGTGCCGATCGCGCCCGGCCAGGAGCTCACCGCCGCGACCGTCGTGGGCCCCGACCCCGCCCTCACCGATGCCCTGTCCACCGCCCTCGTCACCGGCGGCCGCCCGGCCGCCGCCGCGATCACACAGCTGACCGGGTACACCTTCCTGGTCACCGACGCCGACGACCACCACCCCCGGGACCCGCACTCGTCGTGACCACGCGGTGCCGCGCCGACACCGCAGCTTGTCCCCCTCTCGGCCAAGCCCTCGGCAAGACGCGGCGCGGCAACGCTGATGACGCGACATCCTCCGCCGGGACAGCACTGTGAGTCGTTGACGCTGTCCCTCCCGCGCCTGGTATCGCCGGGGAACCACGCATTGGCTCGACCGCCGCGCCAACGTGACTCTTGGTGACACACTGGATGCGACTCGGGCAGCCGGTCGGCCAAGAGGTGATCGTCACCCGCGGGTGCCAGCAGATCTTCGCTTGTCCACCTCGACGTCCATGACGATCACCGACACCCGGTTGCCCTGCTCGGGCGGCGCGTCTCGGGAGCCGATTGCCCGTCCAGGTCGGTGCCGTTGCAGGAGTCCCTCGAGCCCGCCGAAGCGGCCGAGACGACTGCCGCTCGGTGATCGACCGGAGGAGGCCAGGCAAGATCCGCATAGGGTGGTTGGTCGACTGGCCAGCATCGTGGAAGCCGGCCGATCGTGCGTGGCAGCCGTGCACCTGCGTCAGGCGTGCATCTGCCGGAACGCCCACGATGTCGTAGCTGGCACTCAGCGAGGTTGTAGTTACGCCTTGCGCCGAGGGCGCCGAGCACACTGCGGTCGATCAGGAGCAGGCCGAGCCGGGCTTCCACTCGTCGCCACCGCCGGCCAATTCCGCGGCGTCCGCGGGCAGCAGATACACTTCGTGCGCGGGCGAGGTAGACGTTCCGGCACCAGGTCGGCTGCGCGGCCCGGTGATCACGCCGGATTCGTGCAGGCGGGCGAAGAGCAAGTCGATGCCGGCGAGGACGTCGTCGTCGGGCCCATGCATGAGGTCGATGACGAGGCGGTAGCTCACCTTGACCTCGAAGGCGCTCTCCGTCAGGCGGTGCAGGGCGACCAGTGGCGGCGCCGTCCCCACCCGGGCCTGGTCGATGCCGTGCCGGTAGCGGTCGTTGAACCAGCTCGGACAGGGCGTCGATCAGCGCTCTTGCGGGACGCGAAGCGGCGGTGGACGGTCGCGCGGGCCAGCCCCGCGGCGTCGGCGATCTTTTCGAGGGAGGCGGTCGCGTCGTCGGCGAGGACACTCTCGGCGGCTCCAGGTCCGCGCCGTGCTGCGCTCCGCGTCTGCCCTCACGGCCTCACCCTACCGAGCTCCTAACTGAGACACCAGTGAATCAATTGCTTGACACGACGGCGACATGAGATGCAGACTTCGGGGTCTGCGTCAACCAGCCAGAAGGAGCACCACCATGGATTTCGAAACCTTGCCGGTAAGCGCGTCCTCGTGACCGGCGCGAGCAAGGGCATCGGGCTCGCCGTCGTCCGCGCCTTCCTCGACAGGCGCCGTGGCGTCTCGCCGTGTCCCGGCGGAACACCCCCGAGCTCGACGCGACCGCGGCCACGTTCGTGCCGGCCGACCTCGCCGACCCGGACGGGCCGCGGCGGATGCTCGAGACCGTGCTCGCCGCCGACCCCGCCTCGACATCCTGGTCAACAACGTCGGTGGCGGCACCACGACGGCCGAGGCGCTGGCCGACCGTCGACGGCGACGACGGCCCTGTGGGACGAGGTCTACGCGCTGAACCTCTTCGCGGCCGTACGGAGCCACGCCGCCCGCCCTGCCCGGCACTGACCCGCTCGCGGGGAGCCATCGTGAACATCAGCTCCAACAGCGCCCGCGCCCCGTTCGGCACGCCGCTGGCCTACACCAGCGCCAAGGGCGCCCTCGACGCGTTCTCCCGGGGCTGGCGGAGAAGGTCGCCGCCGACGGGGTCCGGGTCAACGTCGTCACCCCCGGCGGCACGCACACCGACCTGATGACGGGCAAGGACGGCTACCTCGCCACGGTGGCCGCGACCATGGGTATCGACCACGCCGATCTGCTCGCCGCGATGCCGGCGAGCAGCGGGCATGCTAACCGGCACCCTGATCGACCCGGCCGAGATCGCCCGCGCGGTGCTGCTGCTGGCCTCCCCGGTCATGCCAAGCACCATCGGCGAGAATCTGGGCGTGGACGCCGGCTCAGTCAAGGCCGTCTAACGCCCACCCACGGCCCCCGCCACGCGGCGCACGACCGTGTTGAGGTGGATGAAGAGCCGTTCGCCGTTCGGCACGAGTTGCCCGACGAAGCCCGTCCGCCCGGCGGCTCGAACCCGATCCCGAATCCGCCCCGCCCGTTCGGCAACTTTCACGCCCTTCCGCATCTCCGCATGCACGTGACAGCCGACTGTTCAGGGCGATCGCTCACGCAGTGCTACCGACGCCCACAGATGGAAGACGTGCATCGCGGCAGATCCGCGCGTTGCGTCAGGCAACGGACCGACTCCTGACTGCCCTGGAGATGCAGACTGGGTGCCTGCGACTGTCGGCCTGGCTATGTGGCATTGCGAGAATGACCCCGCGTCGGCGACGGTTATCCCTGACGGCCTTCATGGGCGCTCAGGTGCGCGTGATCTGGTGTTCGATGAACCGTCGTTCTGCTGGTCCTGGGTCGAGTTGGAGGGCGTGCTGGTAGGCGGCGCGGGGGAATATGTGGTCGGCCGATGCGTCGCAGCAGGTCGGCGCGCGCGACGTGCAGGCTGGGCCAGCGGGCGAGCTGGGGGTGGTGGAGCACCGCGTCGATGATCGTGAGGCCGGCGGCGGGGCCCTCGGCCTCGGCGACGGCGATGGCGCGGTTGGCCTCGTCGGACCGGGCTCGGGTCGTAGCGCAGCAGTTCCCCGTACAGGGCGGAGATCTCGCGCCAGTCGGTGTCTGCGGCTGACATCGCCGTGCTGTGGCACGCGGCGATGGCGGCCTGGAACTGCCATCTGCCGGGCCTGCTGCGTCGCAGGGCCCGTTCCAGCAGCCGCTCGCCCTCGACGATCCGCGAGTGGTCGTAGCGGGAGCGGTCCTGCTCGCCGAGCAGGACGAGCGCGTCGTCGTCGTCCACCCGCGCGGCTCGGCGGGCGTCGGTGAGCAGCAGCAGTGCCAGCAGCCCCAGGACCTCGGGCTCGTCGGGCAGCAGGTGCGCCAGCGTGCGTGCGACCGCGACCGCCCGCTCGGATACCTGCGGGCGCAGCAGGCCAGGTCCGCTGGAGGATCGGTGGCCCTCGGTGTAGAGCAGCGCGAGGGTTGCCAGGACGTCGTCCAGGCGCGCGGCGAGTGCGGCAGGATCCGGGACGGCGAAGCGCATACCGCTGTCACGGATCTTCCGCCGCGCCCGCACGAGCCGCTTGGCCACCGTCAGTTCCGGAACCAGCAGCAGGGCAGCGATCTCGTACGTGCTCAGCCCGCCCACCGCCCGCAGCGTCAGTGCCCTGCGGGTGGCGACGTCGAACGCGGGGTGGTTGCACAGGAACATCATCGCCAACTGCTCACTCGGGTCCGTCCCCACCGGGCCCACCCTCACAGGGTCGGCTCCGGCCGGGTGCTGCCCGCGGGACGGGTCCTGGGAATCTCGCGCGGCGGCTGCTTCCTTGGCCGGTCGCACCACCTCGCGTCGCAGCCGGTCGATCGCCCGACGCCTGGCCGCCGTCGCCAGCCAGGCCACCGGGTCGGCCGGCTCGCTCGTGCGCCACTGCAACACCGCTGCCGCACACGCCTCCTGAACGGCGTCCTCGGCGAACTGCAGATCGCCGGTGACCCGGAAGGCAGCGGCCAGCGCCGGCCACCAGGCCTGGTGCAGTACCGCTGCCAGGAGCTCTTCGTCCACGTCCGCGCCTGGTGCGATCAGGCGTGGTCGGACGTGACGTGCGCGGTCGCCGCGCCCGGCCTGGGTGAGGTGTCGATCACCGGGCGGACCTCCACCGACCCCGTGGTCGCTGTCGGGATCCGGGCGGCCCAGGCCAGAGCCTGGTCCCAGCTCGCGCACTCCACCAGCGTGTAGCCACCGACCTGCTCCTTCAGCTCGGCGGCAGGACCGTCCGCGACCAGGACCTGGCCTTCGCGCACCCGCACGGTCGTCGCCGAGACCACCCCGGTCAGGGGACCACAATCGACCAGCACGCCCTCCGCGCGCATAGCGTCCAGCACCGACCGCCAGCCCGTGTAGAGCTCGGCACCTTCGGGTGTGTCCAGTCCAGGCGGGCCGTCGTTGTTGCCGTCCCGGAGCAAGAACAGGTACTTCATCGCAGACCTCCTCGAGTTCGGCGGCGCGTCGACGCCACCCTTCATCATGTAGTCGAACGGGACCGCACCGGCAGGACACCATCCAGCCCCGGGCCGGTGTCAGGCATGGTGGCAGCCCCTGGCAGCGGGACCGACGATCTCGATCACCGGCATGGTCGGGCGTTCAACCATCGGTCGCGCGAAACCTTGAATCGATGGCTCGCAGCACGTCTGCACACCGGCAGGTCCGCGCGCCAGCCACTGGGGGCCGGAGCGACCGCTCACTGGGCGTCGCCGGCGACCCTGTCCGGTCGGCGCTGAATGCGGCTCGCGCAGATGAGGATACCTGTGCCTTCCCCCAGGCTGGCGCAGGCACGGTGGCTTCGGGGCCTTCTCCGCAGCCGCGGTCAGGAGACGGCCGCGTCAATCCCGTAGCCGAAATTCCAGGACCGTCTCCCACCGGCGCGGGTCCGGCTCCTTCGCCGGATCGGTGGGGTAGTGCTCCAACCGGCAGCCCCACACCTCGCCTTCGTCTTCGGGGCGGACGTCGAAGACGAGGCCCTGCTCCGTCGCCCACCCCCGGAAGGCTCCGGTCGCCTCTTCCAGGTCGCTGTACGGGCCGGTGTGTGTGGCCGTCAGATAGCGGCCCGCCGGCAGGACGCCGGCGACTGCCCTGTCGTCGCCAGCCGTCCCCGCACCCACCGGTACGCCCACCTGGATCGCCAGCTCGCGCTCCATGTCAATGACGTCATAGCGCACCAGCGGGGCACCCGTGGCGGCGGTCACTACATCGGGCCTACCCAGCACCTCTCCGATCAGCACCTGCACCGTCTCGTCGATGTTCGCCATGGTCACCACGGCCTGGATCCCGAGGTAGCTGCGTGCATCGCGGTACACGACGTTCGGTGTGCTCAGTCCCACTGTCATGCCTCCTCCGCTCGGCGGGACCGACGACAACGCCGGGGCCCCTCGATCCAGATAGACACGTCGAGGGACGGCAACTCATCGCCCCGGGACCGCGGCGTGACCGGTGCCATGTCGGCCTTCTAACACCTGCGTTGAGAAGGGAACCCTCAGGTGCTCCTCGAGCATCGTGAAGAAGCCCGTGGTCTGCTCCGACTCGTTGTAGGCATCCACGGTCGCTTCTTCGATCAACGCGGACCACCGGCCACCACCACTCACCGACCCCATGAGCCGACGCTACTCGCCCTCCACGTCGTCCCGCCGCCAGGCCGAGGGCCACGCCTGGGATCACCCAGCGTGAAAATTGGCATCCCCTCCTTCGATACCTGTCCGCGGCAAGAGCGTGCGGTTCAGGTCGGACGAAGCTGACCGAGCGCCGCGGACCCCCTGTCCACCGTGCCGCCACCTGCCCGTCGTCCAACTGGAATGATCACAAGCGTGACCGAACCGCACCGTCATTCGGGTGAGCCCTCCCGCCGCGATGCCCGGCTGGCCGTAGTGGCGCCCCCGGTGACCTCCCTCGGGTGGATCCTTGCGGCCGTCGTTCTACGGACACTGCCCTGGCAGCTCATCGGGGTCGGTCTGTTCTTCCTCGGCCTGTGGCTCTCGGCACGCACGAACCGGCGCCGCCAGCAGCGAGGACTCCGCTGGCTTCCGCCGGCACCTGCGGGAGCTGGCCAGCGCAGCTGGTTGGTCCACGGCTGCCGTCACGACGGTGTTCGCCGGTTCGATGCTCGCGTTGCTCATCGGCCTGGTGGTGCTCGTGCAACGGATGTTCTCCGGGTGACGTACAACCACCGGACCTCCCCTTCGCCATCGGCCGCCAGGGAACCATCGGTCTGCTTGGCTCTGCCGGGTGATGGCCCGGCGGGCGCCGCCCAGTGCAACGGCAGGGTCGCGAGAGCGTCTGCCGCTGCCAGTCCACGCGACGCGGTCTTCGGACACGGTCTACCGAACAGCCTCCGCGGCCTGCGAGGTAGCGGTCCGTCACCCGCGAGCAGGCCGTCTTCACGTGGTCATCGCGGCTTGATCCGGTCGTTCCCGGCTGTCGGTCTTCAGGTTGAGATGCCTGTAGTCGCGTGCGGGTTGGAGCGGTTGCAGGACGTGCCCACCAGCGCCGGGACCGGGACGGTTATCCGCCTGCGGGTCGCCCAGCACGCGGCAGCGGGGCGGGCCGAGGCGGCCCCTGTCCGGCGCCGATGTCCGCACCATGCTGGGCCGCTGCTGGGGCCGGCTCCTGCCCCAGGCCCACCCGACGACCCCTCTGCCACCAGGTCAGGCCATCGCCACCAGGTCAGGCCATCTGACTGCCCGCTCGGCCGGTCCGACCGGCAGCCGACCGACCTTGCCTGCGCTGCGCTGGCCCTGCGCGGGTCGCCTGCCAGTCCGGCCTGCGCGAGTATCAGCGGGGGCCGGTCTCCCGCAGGCCGGTCTCAGGCAGCGCGACAAGCACCCCGCGGTCATCGAGGTCATGTCGAGCATGAGCTTCACCATCGTCGACGACCAAGCGTCAACCGTTACCCGTCTGGTCCTCCGCCAGCGGCGTTGTGAGGGTCGCTCCTGGCAAGCTGTCCCGACTATTGCAGCAACGGTTCCCGGACCGGGTTCCACTACCGGCCCTGCGTGTCCGAGGAGCCGGAGGGGGTCGCCGGCAGGTACGCCGTCCGCTCGACCAGCGGCAGGTTGGCGGGGCGATGCCGGCGCTTGCAGCCGCCCTCCGCAAGGAGAGCGGCTTGACGCAGATTGTCGACCACCAGACGATGAGCATCTGGCGGCGACGGCCGAGAAGGTCAGAAGCCAGCCGCCCCAGGACTCCGCAGAAGGGCTGCAGATCATGAATCCGATCAATGTCCGCAACCTCACGCAACAGTCCATCAGGCTGGTCAACCGAAACGGCGCCATCGTCGTCAAGCCGGAGGCACCAGCCGCACGTGCAGACTTTCTCCCCGACCTACTCGACGGTAACGTCACGCTCACCGACGGCCTGGTCCTCCCCCTCTTCCGCGCGCAGTTGGCGCCCGAGGCGTTCAACCTGCCCGACCCCGAACCGGGCACCATCATCATCGTCGACCGACTCGTCGCTGAAGCCTGTCGTGACCGCGATGACCTGTTCTACGCACACCGCCTACTGCACGACCTGGATGGGTACGCCGTGGGCGCTACCGCCCTGGCCCGCCCCGCAGACGCTGCCGCCTGGGGGACCTGACGCAGGCGTGTTCGTGGATGCAGGAGGTGTTGAAGGCGCAGGCGCAGGTGCCGACGAAGACTCTGCGGCGTTCGAGCGCTCAGCAAGGTCAACGCGGCAATTGAGTGCGGTTCGTTGAGCTGATCCGCACGGTCATGCTGGTGATCTGCGCGCGCCGGGTGGCAGTGGTTCGCGGTGGTCCAGCCAGGCGGGGGGACGCCGGTGGGTCCGATCCCGGTGTAGGTCGCGACGATGCCGCCGACGATCGCCGCGGTCGTGTCGACGTCGCCGCCGGCCTCGATACAGGCGTGGACTGCTGCGGTGTAGTCCTCGAGCCTGGTGGCCGCGACCCACAGCGTGAACGGCACGGTGTCGAAGGCCAGCACCCGCGAGCCGTTGCCCAGCTCGTAGGCCGCCTGCGCCACGCTCACACCCAGCAACTGCCGGGCCCGGACAATCCCCGTCTTCACCCGGCTGTCGGTCAGGTACGTCAGGACAACGTCGAGGACCTCGCCCGGCGCGGGACGACGGCCGGCCAGGCGGGCCCGTCCGGCCTCGGCGGCGGCGACCGCGACGGCCACCGCCCCCAGGACAGCCTCGGAATGGGCGTGGGTGACCTCCGCCGAGGCCATCGCCTGCAACGCCGCGCGTCGGTGATCCCCGGCATGGAAGGCCCCGAGCGGGGCCACCCGCATCGCCGCGCCGTTGCCCATCGACCCCTGCCCGTCGAACGCCGCCGCAGCAGCCCGACGCCAGGGCACGCCGTCACGGAGCTGGCGCAGCAGGACCCCGACCGGCAATGGATGCTCGACCTCGCCGAATGGAACATCACCAAGGCCCTCGACGCGAGTCTACCCGCAGAGTCGCCCGTCACGACTCTCCATCGAGGCCGGCTCCCGTCACGCCAGATCACCCTTCCACGGGCGCCGAGTTTGCGGCAATTGAGGTCGTTCGATGACGGGCGTTCGCCGGAATCTGGTGTGCTGGAACGCGATCGACGAGCCGATCAGGAGGTGCCGTGACAGGCAGGACCACGTGGTCGTACGTCGTCACCGGAGGAGGCGACGGCATCGGGCAAGCCATCACCGCCCGGTTGGCCGGAGGGGAGGGTGCACACGTCGTCGTCCTGGACACCGCGGAGCCGACCGGACCAGGCAGCGACACGGTCACCTACCTGCGCGGCGACGAAGTGATCCTCTCCGCGGCCCACCGGGCCGCGGAACTGGCCGAACAGGCGGGCGACCTCGTCGGGTGGGTCAACAACGCCGCGATCTTCCGCGATGCCGGCCTGGTCACCGCCACGGCCCCGCAAATCCTGGAGCTGATCACCGCGAACGTGGCCCTGGCGGTGGTCGGCTGCCACACCGCCGTGAACCACTTCCTCGCACAACGCAGATCCGGCGCCATCGTGAACATCTCCTCCCACCAGGCCCAGCGCCCGGTGCGCGGCGCCCTGCCCTACGCCACCGCCAAGGCCGCGATCGAGGGTCTGACCAAGGCCATCGCCGTCGACCACGGCCCGGACCAGATCCGCACCAACGCCGTCGCGCTCGGCACCATCGCCACCACACGCTACGAGACCACCGGTCCCAGCACCCCCAGACCGACGGCAGATGGCAGCCCTGCACCCCCTCGGACGCGTCGGCACCGGCGCAGAAGTCGCCCACGCCGTCGCCTTTCTGCTCTCCCCGCAGGCAGCCTTCATCAACGGCGTCATCCTCCCCGTGGACGGCGGCCGCACCGTCCACGGACCTGACCCCGAGGCAACCTGAACGAACTCCAGCGCAACCACCATCTGTCACCGCCAACACGGACAGGCCCACAGGATCACCTGACCATCGCGCGCATGTCCGGATGGCATCGTGTCGACCCATCGTCAGGGGCGCGGTAAGCCTGCCAGATCGTTGAAACTGGTGACCGCGGTGCGGAAGGTCTCGGCGGCGATCGCGCGGCTCGCTCGGGGTCGTGACGGCGGTCGCCGGTTCCTTCGAGGTCGGCCGCGGTGAGCTCGGCGACGACGAAGTCTCCGCAGGACGGGCGGGAACCGCCCGGTGCCGCAGTCGCGGGTGCCGGCCTTGAGGTCGACGAGCTCGCGGACGGCCGCCACGACGTCCGGCGAGCTCGGACTCCTCCAGCAGGGCCTGCAGACGCATCGGGGGGGCCGCCTGACCCGGGTGGGAGCGCATCCAGCGCAGCGCTGCGGCGGGCCGCAGGCAGTAGAAGACACCCTTCAGCCGGACCGGTGTGTCGGGGTCGTCGGCGCCGAGCCGGTCCCACTGCAGGTGCCCGACATGGGCGTAGTGGCGGGCGATCAGGGCCGGCTCGGCGACCCGGTCGGCCAGCTCCAGCAGCAGGTCCCGGAACCCCGGCTCGCCCCGGTAGACGATCGGGGAACGCAGCCATTCGATGACCGTGGCGTTGCCGCGCACCATCAGGTCGACCGCCTTGCGCAGGTCCCAGCCGTTACGTCGTAGACGTGGTCGAGCGGGGTCTCGATGACGTCGCGAGGCAGCCAGGGCTCAGGTAGGCCCGGGCGGGTGCACGTACAGGAAGCGGCAGTCGTAGTCGCTGTCCGGCGAGGGAAGCCCCAGGCCCGGCTGCCGCTCTCGACCGCCCAGCCGATCACCACCTGATGGTCGGCCTCGACGCCGGCCAGCCGGGCGTCGATCCGGGCGACGACGCGCGATCGAGGTCGTCAGGGATGCAGCGCACGGCGCCCACGGTAGTGCCTTCGCGACGCCACCCTGCCTCAAGGACGTGGAGAGCCAGATCCTCCACAATCTCATCGGCGAGCTTCGCCCAGGACGGGTCACTCTCGGCGACCGATCCGACGCATCGTTCGTGGGCTGTCGGCGGCTACTTGAGGCGTCCCTGCGACCCCAGGTCCTGCCAGGTGGAGTGGGCGAGTCCTCGGCGACGTCAGGCTGGGGCGCCGGGGCGGGCGGCGGACAGGTCCAGGAACATGATGTGGAGGCCGACCAGTCCGTGATCGGGATGGTCGAAAGCCTCCGGCACCGTGGCGAGGATCTCGAAGCCCAGCGCGTGCCATAGCGCGATGGCAGGGGCGTTCGTCTCGACCACGGCGTTGAACTGGATGCTGCGGTATCCGTGGGCGTGGGCCCAGTCGATGACATGGGTTCCCGAGGGCTCGGCCGACTCCCCGGTCCGATGCTGTGGGTCGACCATGAAGGAGGCCGTGGCGACGTGGCTTCCGCGGCCGGGGCGGTTGGGGCCCATCTTCGCGGTGCCCAGCACGGTACCCGCGTCGAGAGCGACCACGGTTCGCCCTGGCGCCTGCTCCATCCACCAGGGGCGGGCCTCGTCCAGGCTGAGGCCCTCGGGATAGGCGTACGACGTCCCCTGCGCGACGATCTGCGCGAAGAACGAGTAGATCAGCGGCCAGTCATCGTCCACCGCGTCACGGATCAGCACCAGAGCACCGTAGAAGCCCTCTCCACCGCTGCGCACCTCCTTTCCACCCGGCTCCAGGCGACGGGCCGAAGCCGAGCGGCGGCCGACATCCTCACGGCTGCGGCAACTACCCAGGTGTCGGGGCGTAGCGGCAGTCGGGGAAACCCAATGCGCCTCACGGCGGCATAGATCGGATGTTGCCTAAGCGTCCCGGGTGCGGCGTGACCGACGGGGCCGGCGGTGGACGTCGACGACGTGATCGCCAACACTCTCGGTGCGCCGATCGGCTACCGGGCGCTGCAGGGACTGCTGCGGGAGTGGTCGGCCGCGGAGGTGCTGCCCACCCTCGCCTGCCGGGCTCGGCCCTCGACAGCTTGTCTGCTTCGGGGAGCCGAGGTTCTCTCCGGCCGGTGGTCGGATCAAGGTCGGCCCGGTCCGGCTGTCCAGGCGGCGAGCAGGGTGGTGACATGCGCCTGGAGTTGGTCGGGGGTCAGTGGGGCCCGGCCGGTGAGCATCGCGGCGAGCGGTGGGCCTGTCAACTGAGCCTGGGCCAGGTCGTCGGCCGGCATGTTCGGGGTGTGGGGGCGTACCCGGTCGAGGACGGCGCGTGTCGGGCGGCCGAGCACGTCGGCGCTGCGTAGCAGGTCGCGCCCAGGCGGCGGGAGAGGCGTTGGGCGGGCTGGCCGGTGGTGCCATCGCCGACCGGCTCGGCACCCGGCGCGTCCTGCTCGTCTCGACGACGGGCATGGCACTGGGCTACGGCGCCCTCGGGCTCGTCCACGCCCCGGCACCTGCGGTGACGCTGCTGCTGGTGGCCGGCCTGTTCGAGGCCGCCTTCCACCCCACGATCGCCGCCCTGGTCGCGGAGGTGGTCCCGCCCGGCTCACCCGCGCCTATGCCACGGTACGGGCCGGAGCCGCCGCCGGTCGGCTCGCAGGCCCACCGCTCGGGGCCCTGGCCGTCGCCCTGGCGCCGTCGGCCGTGTTCGGGGTGGTCGCGGTGCTGCTCGGTGCGGCGGCGTTCACGCTGGCCGTGACCCTGCCCCACCGCACATCCGCCGGACCGGCGGACGGCGGGCCCGCACCGGGGCAGGACGCCGTCCCGCAGGGCGCGTAGGCGACATGGGACGCCGTGTTGCCAGGCCGCCGGCTGCTCCTCCTGGTCGCCGCGGGCGCGTTGCTGAGCATCACCGTGACCTGGCTCGAGGCTGACGGGCTGGTGTTGCTCCGACGGGCCACGACCTGGGCGTGCCCGCCTTCGGCGTCCTGTTCACCCTGGCGGCCGCCGTCGACCTGGTGCTCCAACTGCCGGTGGCCCGGCTCGTCGAGCGCCTCCCGCTGCCCGTGGCGCTGGCCACCGGTGCGGCGGTCCAGGGGGTCGGCCTGGCACTGCTGGCCGTTGCCTGGCTCGGCTACCCGATCCTGGTCGCGGCGGTGGTCCTGGTCGCCCTCGGGCAGATGACCTACTCGCCCGCCGTGCAGACCTTCGTCGCCCGCGGGTGCACCCCGGTCGCAGGACCACCGCGATGGCCGCCCTGTCCAGCGCCGAGGACGTGGCCACCGCGTTCGGGCCGATCAGCGGACTCGCGCTGGCAGGTCTGCCGGGGCTCGGGGCCGCCCGCGGGGTGTGGCTGGTGGCCGGCCCGGTCTGCCTGGCTGCGGGCGCCCTCGCGGCGCGCGGCTCCGCCCGCCCCCGCGGCCAGTAGGTGTCCATCAGGACCGTCCGCGCCTGAACGAGTCCGGCACGAGCGGTTCGCTCCTGGAGATCTCCTCAAGATCTCGCGCCTTCCCATGATCTGCAGTGCCGTCTCGGTCCGGCAGAGCTTTGAGTGAGCGGCTGTTGTCCAGGCCCGCTGTGGGGCGGGTCAGGTGAAGTAGTGGCCCTGTTCGATGTCCTCGATGAGGTTGGGGTGGATGGGCTTCCAGCCCAGGAGTTCCTGGGTGATGGTGCTGGAGGCGGGCATGTCGGTGCTGAGCAGGCGCACGAGCATTCATCCATGCGGTTAATCGCGGCCAGCGAGTGCACCGGAATGTTGAGATGCGCCAGCGCATCCCGCCCGCCCTCAAAAGTCTTTTCAATCAGCGTGCCCACCCCCACCACTTCCGATCCGGCCGCCTGCGCCAGGCGGATCAGCCCCAGGATCGTCGAGCCCGAGGCCAGGAAGTCGTCGATGATCAGCACCCGTTCCCCACGTGACAGGTATTCAGGCGAAACGATTAATTCCACCATCCGGCCTTTGGTGTGCGAGGGGGCCACGGTCAGGTACACCGTGTCTGGCATGGTCACCGGTTTGGATTTGCGCGCGTAGACCACCGAGAGGCCCATATGCCGCCCGGTCATCAGCGCCGGGGCGATCCCCGAGATTTCCGCGGTCAAAATCCGGGTCGCATTCACCCCGGCGAACAGGCGGGCGAACTCCTCGCCGCAGGCATCCATCATCGCCGGGTCTACCTGGTGATTGATGAAGTTGTCTACTTTAAGGATGCCGTTGCCCAGGTACTTGCCGTCCTGTAAAATCCGCTCTTTGAGCATGTCCATAAAAAATGCCTCGCTGAAACCAAAGATGAAAAGTTGAATAGGAAAGCCAATATTTTACTATACTACCCGCCCCGGCGGATGGCGGCCGGCACCCCCAAAAACAGGCACAGCCCCACTCCACCCAGGACTAGCCCGGCCACCGGCCCGAAGATGGCGCGTGCCCGCTGGCGGCCACATACAGCAGAGTGCCTCGGTAACCCAGCCGGCCCTGCCGTACAGCCCAATGCCAAAAACAAATGAGGTCGTTCAGTGGGCGGGATCGGCTGCATCGTTCTCCTCCATAGATAGTATAGCTTGTATAGAAGAATCGCTGCCGTGCGCCGGCGTTTAGGGCAATCGCATCAAAACAGTTTTTCTAGAAAATAGTTGTCACCCACCCCTAAATCCCCGCCCTCGAGGGCGGGGACTTTAAAAGAGTCCCGAGAAGACTGTATCTGGCGGCACATATGTGCCGCCAGATACAGTCTTCTCGGAGAAAAATATTTTCTCCCCCTCTTCGCGGCGTTTTTTTGCCGCGGAGAGGGGGCCGGGGGGAGTGGAAAAGGGTAGAAAACGCATCTGGCAATGTAGATGCGATTGCCCTGCGCCGGCGTTTCACCGCCAGGAGGTGCTCAAGAAAGCTCGATAAATGCCAATTTTGGATCCATCTCCTCCGGAGACGGAGGTCAAATCTTTATTTTCCCGCCTCGTTTCGGGGAGGGGCTTGTCTGACAGTTACTTGAGAAAGCCATGGTTTCCCCGCGGCCAGGCTGTGCGCCTGGAATCCGTGTTAGAATCGGCTTAAATGTCCCCCACCCAACTGCTGCTCGCATCCAATTCCCCGCGCCGCAAAGAGCTCCTCGGCCTCACCGGGTGGGGTTTTCGTATCCGTGCGGTCGAAATCGATGAAACCCCCCAGGCGGATGAAGCCCCCGCCGCGTACGTCCGCCGCCTGGCCGAAGAGAAGGCCCGCGCCGCCGCAGACCAGGCCGGCCCGGGGGAGATCGTCTTGGGGGCCGACACCACCGTGGCCGACGGCGCCTTGATCCTTGGTAAACCCCGGGATGCCCAGGAAGCCCGCGAGATGCTCGCCCTGCTGCGCGGCCGCGAGCATCGCGTCTACACCGCCGTGGCCCTCTTCGACCCGCTCAGCCGGCGCCTGGTTTCCGACGTGTGCGCCACCCGCGTGCCCATGCGCGCTTACAGCGACGCGGAAATCGAAAGCTATGTGGCTGGTGGTGACCCCCTGGATAAAGCCGGCGGCTACGCCATCCAGCATCCCCAATTTCAGCCGGTGACGGCTTTGAGCGGCTGTTATGCCTCCGTGATGGGCCTGCCGCTTTGCCACCTGCAGCGCAGCCTGGCCGGCTTCGGCCTGCGCCCGCCCGTGGATCTGCCGGCCGCCTGCCAGGCCGCTCTTCATTATGATTGCCCGGTCTACCCCGCCGTGCTGCGCGGCGAGGACGCCGGATGATGCTTCATAGGAGATTGCTTCCCGCATGAGATTGCTGAAGTTTGCCTGGCTGGTTTTGATCCTGCTGGTCGCCTGCACTGCGCCGACCGCATCCCCCACGTCCCCGGCTGTCACCCCCACCAACCCGGTCCCGCCGACCCCCAAAATCTACACCACCTCCGTGCCCGACGTGCGCACCGCCGTCACCGGCTTCCTCTCGGCCTGGCAGGCCGAGGACTACGATGCCATGTATGCTTTGCTGGCCCCCACCAGCCAGGACGCCACCCTCAAAGACCAGTTCGTCAAACGCTATAAAGACGTGGCCATCAACCTGACCCTGCAAAAGATTGATTTTGAGATCCTGTCAACCCTCACCAATCTTTCCAGCGCCCAGGCCACCTATCGCATCACCTACGAAACCGCCCTGCTGGGCAGCATGACCCGTGAGATGAACATGAGCCTCACCCTGCTGGACAGCGGTTGGCGGGTGATGTGGGAAGATGGCATGATCATGCCCGAACTGCGCGGTGGCAATCTGC
This sequence comes from uncultured Chloroflexia bacterium, assembly GCA_963752685.1. Taxonomy (GTDB): domain Bacteria; phylum Chloroflexota; class Anaerolineae; order Anaerolineales; family Anaerolineaceae; genus Anaerolinea. Next base: position 17,523 of record CAVVZR010000007.1, read on the forward strand.
TCGCCCTGGATTACCATGTGCCCTCGCGCGGCAACATCTACGACAACAAAGGTTACCCGATTGCCTCCACCGTGGATGCGGTCGCCCTGGGTATCGTGCCGGGAGATATTAAGGAAGGCACCGAGGGCACCGTGCTGAGCGAATTATCCCGCCTGTCGGGCATCCCCACTGATTGGATCAAGGCCCTCTATGGCGATAACTATCCCGCCTGGTATATCTCTGTGGGGGAGACCACCCAGGATGAGTTCAACCAGCGCGTCGACGCGGTCAGCAACCTGGCGGGTTTTGCCTACAAATCCTATCGCTCGCGTTATTACACCGACGGTGGGCTGGCCCCGCATGTCACCGGCTACGTCCAGTTTATTCCCAAGGACCAATTGGAAGAATATCAGCGCCTGGGTTACCAGGTGGACGAAAAGGTCGGCACCCTGGGCCTGGAGAAATGGGGTGAAAACTACCTGGCCGGGCAGCGCGGCGTGGCCTTATATGTCACCGACCCGCAGGGCCGCACCATCACCCGCCTGGGGATGCGCGACGCCAAACCCGCCGAATCGATCTACACCACCATCGACGGCGCCCTGCAGTTCCAGGCCCAGCGCGCGATCAACGGCTTCAACGGCGCCATCGTGGTCCTCGAGCGCGACACCGGGCGCGTGCTGGCCATGGTTTCGTCCCCGGGTTTCGACCCCAACCTGTTCGACCCCGAGAACCTCAATTTCCAATCCCTCTCGGACGTGCTCAACGACAGCCGCCAGCCGCTGGTCAACCGCGCAGCGCAGGGCGGGGGCTACCCGCTGGGGTCGGTCTTCAAGATCGTCACCATGTCCACCGCCCTCGAGACCGGCCTGTTCAAGCCCGAAGACCAATACGACTGCCAGTACACCTTCACCGACCTGCCCGGCTATACTCTTTATGACTGGACCTACGAAAAGGAAGTGGCCCCCAGCGGCATTTTGACCCTGCCGCAAGGCTTGATGCGCTCCTGCAACCCCTGGTTCTATCATATCGGGCTGGTGCTCTCCCAAAACAGCAAAGCCGGTGAGCTGACCAAGATGGCGCGCGCCTTTGGCCTGGGCGTGCCCACCGGCATCGATCAGGTGGCTGAAGTCGGCGGCAATATGCCCGACCCCCAGTCTGACGAAGTCGCGGTGCAGATGGCGATTGGCCAGGGGGAGATGTTGGTCACCCCGCTGCAGGTGGCCGATATGATTGCCGCGGTGGGCAATGGCGGCACGCTCTACCGCCCGCAGGTGGTCGAGAAGATCGTCGACCCCGATGGCAACGCGGTCTACACCTTCAAACCCGAAGCGCGCAGCAAGCTGCCGATCAGCCCCGAAACCCTTTCGCTGCTCCAGGATACCCTGCGCCAGGTGGTGGTCAACAGCCGCGGCACGGCTGTGCGCGCCTTCTCCGGGCTGGCCATCCCGGTTTACGGCAAGACCGGCACCGCCCAGACCAGTCCCGGCAACCCGCCGCATGCCTGGTTTGCCGCTTACACCAACGCCGGCCGCGCCGATAAACCCGATATCGCTATCGCGGTCATCGCCGAATTTGCCGGCGAAGGCTCGGAGATTGCCGCGCCGATCACCCGCCGCGTGGTGGAGGCCTACTTCCTCGGCCAGCCGCAGCGCGTCTATCCCTGGGAGTCCAAATTGAACGTTACCCGCACGCCTTCCCCCACCGAAACCCCCTCTCCATGAGCGCCCTCGAGACGGTACCCGGCTGGGTGATTTCGCTGTCCTCAGGCTTCTACTCGGTGCAAACCGCCGACCGCCTGGTCACCTGCCAGATGCGCGGGCGGCTCAAACGTGGGCGCGCCAAAGGCGATGTCATCTCGGTGGGCGACCGCGTGCAAATTGCCTATCTGCAGGACGGCAGCGGGGTGATCGAGGAGATCGACCCCCGCACCAGCGCCATTATCCGCCTCGACCCGCGCCCCCAGGGCGATTACATGCAGATCCTCCTGGCCAATATCGACCAGATCCTGCTGGTCTTTGCCTGCAGCGACCCCGAACCCCACCTGCGCATGCTCGACCGCTTCCTGGTCATCTCCGAAAAACAGCGCGTCCCGGCCCGCATCGTAGCCAACAAGGTCGACCTGCTGGGCCAGGAACAGGCCGCCAAAATTTTTGGGGTCTACGAGCGCCTGGGCTACCCGGTGATTTACACCTCTGTCCGTCAGCGCATCGGCCTGGATCAATTTGGCCAGGTGCTCGCTAACAAAATATCCGGCCTGGCGGGGCCGTCCGGGGTGGGGAAATCCAGTTTGCTCAACTGCATCCAGCCCAACCTGGGCTTAGCCGTGCGCGAAGTGAGCAGCCAGACCAGCAAGGGCCGCCACACCACCGTGGTGCGTCAGATTTTCCCCCTGGAGCAGGGCGGCTTCGTGGCCGACCTGCCCGGGTTAAAGTCCCTGGCGCTGTGGGATACCCAGCCCGAGGAATTGGACGGCTATTTCCCCGAGATGCGCGAGCTGGTCATGGCCTGCCGCTACAACGACTGCACCCACCGCGCCGACCCCGGCTGCGCCGTGCGCCAGGCGGTTGACGAGGGCGCCATTGACCCGCAGCGCTACGAATTTTACCTGCGCATGCGCTACGGTGGAGATGACGATTAGGCATTTTCCCGGCCGCTTTATCCTTGGAAATCCAACACAATGGTAAAATCGCTGCCATGTTAAAACGCACATCCGCGCTCCTCCTGGTCATCTACCTCGCCGGCTTGCTGGCTGCCTGCCAGGCGCCGGCTCCGACGGCCTCGCCCGTCGATGCCACCCCGGCCGCCCCCAGCCCGCAGCCCGCTGCCACCCTGCCGCCCACCGCCAGCCCCGTCCCGGCGCGTGTTCTCACCGTATGCCTGTCCGAAGAGCCCAAAACCCTCTACCCCTACGGCGGATCATCCCGCAGCATGTGGGATGTGCTCGAAGCCCTCTACGATGGCCCATACGACACCCGCGCCTTCTCGGCCCAACCCGTCATTTTAGAAAAAATGCCCTCCTTAGCGGATGGGGATGCCCAACTCCAGCCGGTGAGCCTGCAGACCGGCGACCCCCTGGTGGATAGTTCCGGGCAGCTGGTGACCCTGGCTAAAGGCGTGACCGTCTTCCCCGCCGGCTGCACCTCGCCCGACTGCGCCCAAACCTGGGACGGCGCTTCCATCCTGCAGATGGATCAGCTCACCGTCACCTTCAAGATCAAGCCCGGCATTCTCTGGTCGGATGGCGCTCCGCTCAGCGCCCAGGATTCGGTCTATTCATTTAATTTGGCGGCCGACCCGGCCACCCCCAGCAGCAAAGAGGTCATCAACCGCACTGCCGCCTACACCGCCGTCGATGCCCAGACCGTGCAGTGGACAGGCGTTCCCGGCTACGTGGAACAGCGCTACCCCACTTTCTTTTTCCTGCCGCTGCCCCAGCATGCCTGGCAAAACCTTACCGCGGCCCAACTGCTCGCCGATGATGCGGCCAACCGCAATCCGTTGGGTTGGGGCCCCTACGTGCTGCAAGAATGGGTGCCGGGCGACCACATCCGCCTGCAGAAAAACCCCAACTATTTCCGCGCCGCCGAAGGCCTGCCCAAATTTGATATCCTCGAGTTCCGCTTTACCGGTAGCCCGGCCGACAGCGCTTTGATGGCCCTGGTGGGTGGTCAGTGCGATATCGTCGACCAGAACCCCGGCTTCCAGCCCATGCTCGAAGAGCTGATCAATACCCAGACCAACGGCCGCCTGCAGCTCTACCTGGCCCAGGGCCCGGAATGGGAGCATCTCGATTTTGGCATCCGCCCTGCCAGTTACGACGACGGCTACGACCTGACCAGCGGCGACCGCCCCGATCTGTTCGGCGACGTGCGCACCCGTCAGGCCTTTGCCCAGTGCATCGATCGCCAGACCATCGCCGCCCAGTTGTTCCATAACCGTTCGGCAGTTCCCGCCGGCTATTTGCCGCCCACCCACCCGCTCTACCAGGCCGATCTGCCCGCCTACCCCTACGACCCGCAGGCGGCGGCGCAGCTGCTGGATCAGGCCGGCTGGATAGACAGCGACGGCAGCCCGGATACCCCGCGGGTGGCCGCGGGCGTCCCAGGGGTACCCGACGGCACCCCCTTACAGGCCCAACTGCTTACCACCACCGCCGCCTTGCGCCAGGAGGTAGCCCGCCAGGTGACCGCCGGGTTGACCGCCTGCGGCATTGGCGTCACCACCGGCTTGCTCAGCCCCGGAGAGCTGTTTGCCCCCGGCCCCGACGGCCCGCTCTTTGGTCGAAAATTTGACCTGGCCATGTTCTATTGGGAGAGCGGCGCCCGCACCCCCTGCCAGTTGTTCACCTCCGCCCAGGCGCCCTCCCCGGCCAACCAGTGGATCGGCGCCAACGTCACCGGTTTCAGCAGCGCCCCATTCGACGCCGCCTGTTCCTCGGCCTACTGGTCGCGGCCCGATCAGCCCGATTACGCCGCGCGCAACCAGGCCGCCGAACGGCTGTTTGCCGAGCAGCTCCCCGTCATTCCCCTCTACTACCAATTGAAGATCGCCATCGCGCGCCCCGACCTGTGCGGCCTCGACCTCGACTTGACCGCGCGCAGCTTGCTCAGCAACCTCGAATCCCTGGATTACGGCGAGGGCTGCTCTGCGCAATGACGGCATTGTCTGCCAAAATTAGACGAATATTAATAAATCCGTGCATTTTATTGTGATACAGGCTACCCGAGTGCGTATAATGTAGTGCAGGGGAAACTAAATCCTTGAATGCAAGTAAAACGCGTTTCTTGACGAATACCAAGGAGTATGCTATAAATTTCCCATTCCGATTGAAGCTGACTACACGACCACGGAATACCCTTACGCCCTGCAAGGAGGTGGTTGCTGACCAGATCTATCTGATGCCGGTAAACCATATATCCCCACGTTTGTAATGCGTTCGTGTCCGATCAATTTCCAATCCTGTAGGAGGAGATAGGAAAAATGAAGAACAAGTCAATGTTCGCTCTCGCGTTGATTGTCATCGCGAGTATGGCCCTGGCAGCCTGCCAGCCCCAGACGATCGTTCAGACCGTCGTAGTTGAAACGACCAAAGAAGTTCAGGTCATTCAAACGCAGGTTGTCGAGCAGACTTCGGTTGTTGAAGTGCAGAAAGGCGCCTTCACCACCCCCAACCCCATTTTGGGCGATTTGAAAGTGCGCCAGGCAATGGCCTACTGCACCAACAAAGCTGACCTCGCGAAAGCCGGCTACCCCCTGCTGACCGACGATCAGGCCAAAGCGCTGGTGATGGACACCTTCATCCCCAAGGCTCACTGGGCCTATGCGGGTGATGAGAACGTCACCATCTACCCCTTCGATGTCGCCAAGGGATCCGCGCTGCTTGAAGAAGCCGGCTGGACCATCGGCGATGCTGACCCCGTGCGCAGCAATGCAGACGGCACCGTCCTCGCTCTCAAGTTCTACACCACCACCGCTGCCTTCCGCCAGGCCTGGGCCGCTGTCTGGGAAAAACAGATGGCTGACTGCGGCATCCAGATCCTGCGCTCGCACGTCCCGTCCTCCTGGTGGTTTGGTGATACCACCGGTTTGGCCGTGCGCGACTTCGAAATCGGCGCCTTCGCCTGGGTTGGCCAGGCTGACCCCGGTGGCGTGAGCCTGTGGGCTTGCGATCAGATCCCCCTGCCCGAGAACAACTGGGTCGGTCAAAACTACATGGGTTGGTGCAATGAGACCGCTTCTGCGGCCATCAAGAACGCCAATAACACCCTCGACCAGGCAGAGCGCAAAAAGTGGTTCACCATCGTTCAGCAGGAATACACCAAAGACGTTCCCGCTATTCCGATCTTCAACCGCACCGAGACTTCTGCGGCCAACGCCAACCTGGTAGGTTTTGCCCCCACCCCTGGTGAAGAATACTACACCTGGAACGTTCAGGACTGGGAAATCCCCGGCAAAGACACCATCGTCCTTGGCACCCCGCAGGAACCCGCCTCTCTGTACACCCTGGTTGAGTCCGGTTATTCGGCTGTGATCGCGGCCCAGTTGATGGGTTTCCGCTCCTATACCAGCCTCAATTATGCCTTCCAGCCCGAACTGCTCAACGAACTGCCCACCATTGAAAACGGCGGCGCGCTGAACAATGACGTGGAGGCCAAAGAAGGCGACATGGTCTATGATTCGGGTGGTAACGTGGTTGCCCTGGCCGCCGGCGTCAAAGTGATCGACGCCACCGGCGCTGAAGTTGAATACTCCAGCGGCACCGTCAAGATGAAACAACTGGTTGTTACCTACAAATTCCGCGAAGACATCAAGTGGCAGGACGGCTCTTCCCTCAGCCAGGCTGACCTCGAGCTCGCCTACAAAACCACCTGCGACCACGAATCGGGTGCAACCACCTTCATCAACTGCGACAAGACCGCCAATATCACCTTCGACGGCACCAGCGAAACCGTGACCCTGCTCCCCGGTGTTCAGGATCCACTGTACTCGCTGCCCTACTACACCTTCTATCCCCTCCAATCAGCCGATCGAATCGGAAGGCCCCTACAAGGGTATGACCCTCAAGGACGTCCCCGCCAAAGATTGGCCGACCCTGCCCGAGGTTGCTGAGAAACCCTGGAGCTACGGCCCCTACATGATCAAAGAATGGGTCAAGGGCGAGAAGCTGGTCTTCGAAGCCAATCCCTATTACTATCGTGGCGCCCCCAAGACCCCGAACTTCGTCATCTCCGTTGTTTCCCCGGAGAACGCAGAGCAGCAGCTCCTCACCGGCGCTGTGGACGTGCTCGGCTCCGAAACTCTGGCTGGCCTGAGTGAACAACTGGTCAAGGGCGAAGCGGATGGCTTGATCAAGAATTACGTCATCGCTGGCGCGACCTGGGAGCATATCGACTTCAACCTGTTCGTGAAATAGCTCGCGAATAAATGAACAAAATGGGCAGATGTGGCTTACGCAAGGGGCCCATCTGCCCATTCTTCTTGATGAGGATCGTTGAGAAACAGGAGTTAGTATGACCAGTTACCTCATCCGCCGGGTAATCCAGATGATTGTCGTTATCCTGGTCTCGGCGGCAGCCTCGTATGCCTTGCTCAATTTCGCGCCAGGCGGCCCACTGGCAGGTTTGAAACAGATTACTCAGAACAGCCGCTTTAAAATTACCGAAGAAGATTTTGCACGCATTAGGGCGTATTTTGAGCTGGATTTATATGTGCCTGTACGTTTTACTCGTTGGTTAATCGGCGAGCCGCGCGGGCCTATCACCCTTTTTGGCCAGCAGTTGTTTACCAACACTCCCGTCGGCTGCTACAAAGAAGTCCAGGCTACCTTCCAGGACTCCAAGGGCAACTACAGCGTTCGCACGATTGGCTGTAATGAATATGTCTACCTGGCCGATTTGGTGGGTCGCCGTACCAGCATGGGCGTCATGCGCGGCGATTTTGGCAATTCCTGGAAGCTCAACCGCGACCGTCCCGTTTCGGTCCTGTTGGCCAGCCGTTTACCCAAAACCATCCAGCTGTCGGGGATCGCCGTGCTGCTCTCCTTGATTATTGGCCTGCCCCTCGGTGTTTATTCCGCCATCAAGCAGTACAGCCGTTTCGATTACATTTTCACCACCCTGGCCTTCATGGGTTCGGCCATGCCGACCTTCTTCTTCGGCATCCTGGCCATCATGGTTTTCTCCGTACTCCCCTATCGGGCGGGTATATTCTACCTGCCTGCCGGTAGTTCGGTCGCCGTGCGCGATTACACCGTCCCCCTGCTGGGTACCATCAAAGCCAATTCGGGTCTGGATACGGCCATGCACCTGATCCTGCCCGTGCTGGTGTTGACCATCGTCAGCGTCGCCGGCTGGAGCCGCTACGTACGCGGCAGCATGCTCGAAGTGCTGCGCCAGGATTACGTGCGCACCGCTCGCGCCAAAGGCTTGAACGAACGCATGGTCATCCTCAAGCATGCCCTGCGCAACGGCCTCATCCCCTTTGTCACCATCGTGGTGTTTACCTTGCCCGGCATTATCGGCGGCGCCATCATTACCGAAACGATTTTCTCCTGGCCGGGTATGGGGCGCCTCTACTTCCTTGCCCTGGGTGAATCCGATTACCCCGTGGCCATGGCAGTGTTATTCCTGACGGCTGTATTGACCGTGATCGCCACATTGCTGCGTGACGTGCTTTACACCCTGGTCGACCCACGTATCCGGCTCTCATAGGAGGTAATGAATGGCAACTAAAGCTGCAACCTTGAGCGCCGTACCGCGGCCGATGAAAGAAGAGACCCCCGCGGCCATCGTCCTGCGCCGCTTCCGCAAGCACCGGCTGGCGATGATCTCTCTGGGCGTGATCGTGACTATCTTCTTGATCAGTGCGTTTGCGAAACAACTGGCTCCATTTTCTGCGGATGATCTGAACGTCAACAATCGCTTTAGCCTTCCCGGCGCGATCACGGCCGACAGCGGCAAGATGCATATCCTGGGCACGGATAACATCGGCCGCGACTATTTCTCGCGCTTGCTCTACGCCGGGCGTATTTCACTCACCGTGGCCTTCCTCTCGGTTCTGGTGGCCGAATTTGTCGGTATTGTGGTGGGCTCGGTGGCCGGCTTTTACGGCGGCTGGCTCGACGCCGTGCTGATGCGCTTCGTCGAGTTCCTGCTGACCATTCCCAGCCTCCCGCTGCTGTTGATCATCTCTTCGATGCTCATCCGTAATCCAGATCTGATCCCCATCCCGGAACCGATTTTGAACATCCTGGGCAAGATCATGCTCCTGCGTCCCAGCGACGCCCGCCAGGCGGTCTTGATCGTCCTGGTGCTGGCCGGCCTGGGCTGGCTCACCGCAGCCCAGCTGATGCGCGGCAGCATCCTCTCCCTGCGCGACCAGACCTTTGTCGAAGCGTCCCGCTCTTTGGGCGCCGGCAGCGGCCGCATCATCTTTTCGCACATGATCCCGAACTCAATGGCCCCCATCATCGTCGACGCCTCGCTTTCGCTGGCGGGCTACGTGGTGGCCGAAGCCTCGCTTTCCTTCCTCGGCTTTGGCATTCAGGATCCCATCCCCACCTGGGGCAACATGCTTTCCGCCACCCAATCCTATATGTTCGACCGGCCGTGGCTCCCCCTCATCCCAGGCATTCCAATTTTCTTATGCTCGCTGGCGTTTAATTACATCGGCGATGGCCTTCGCGACGCACTTGACCCGCGGTTGAAGACCTAAACATCACAGGAGCAAATCAGTGGACGACACAACCAACAACAAGCCATTGCTTGAGGTCAAGAATCTGAAGACGTACTTTTTCACCGAAGACGGCGTGGTTAAGGCCGTAGACGGCGTGGATATTTACGTGAATCAGGGCGAGGTCCTTGGGCTGGTGGGCGAATCGGGCTGCGGTAAGAGTGTTACCTCGCTCTCGATCATGCGCCTGGTGGGCATTCCTGGCAAGGTGGTCGACGGCGAGATCTTCTTTGCCGGCCAGAACCTGCTCAAGATCCCCGAAGCCGAGATGGTCCAAATGCGCGGCAACCGCATGTCGATGATCTTCCAGCAACCCCAGTCCAGTCTCAATCCGGTCTTTACCGTGGGCGACCAGGTGGCCGAAGTGCTGCAGATCCATCAAAGCATGAACAAAGAAGCCTCCTGGCATCGCGCCGTCGAGCTCCTCGGCATGGTCGGCATAGCCGACCCAGTCCAGCAAAGCCAAATCCTATCCCGCACGAAATGTCGGGCGGTCAGGCGCAGCGCGTGATGATTGCCATGGCCCTGGCCCTGGCTCCCGAGCTGCTCATCGCCGATGAGCCCACCACCGCCCTGGATGTGACCATCCAGGCCCAAATCCTCGACCTGATGCGCGCGATGCAGCACGAAATTGGGCACCTCGGTGATCCTGATCACCCACGACCTGGGGGTGATCGCCGAGATGGCCAGCCGCGTAGCGGTGATGTATGCCGGGCGGATTGTCGAAGAAGCCTCGGTCAATGATTTGTTCGATAATCAGCTCCATCCTTATACCCAGGGTCTGATCGCGTCGATCCCCGTGCTGGGTAAGGTCACTGAGAAGCTGGATGTGATCCCCGGGTCGGTTCCCAACCTGGTCAATCTGCCGCCGGGATGCCGTTTTGCGCCGCGCTGCCGTTTGCGCGAGAAGTATGGCCTGGAGATCTGCACCCAGGAAGAACCCGACACTGGAATTCATCCGTCCTAACCATAAGGTGCGCTGTTGGCTGTACGTCAGCAAGGGCGACCATCAGGCCCCCCTCACTGTAGAATAACGAGGCCGTACATGACGAACCAGTCGTATCAATCCAGCGGATCCAAAGACATAGTCGAGTGTCATGGACCTGAAGAAATACTTTCCGGTACGGGCAGGCGTTTTCCAGCGGGTGGTTGCCAACGTTCAGGCGGTAGATGACGTCAGCTTTTCAATCCGCGAAGGCGAAAGCCTGGGCCTGGTGGGCGAATCCGGCTGCGGCAAAACCACCGTCGGCCGCACCATGCTGCGCCTCACCGAACCGACCACCGGCGCGGTGATGTACGAGGGCGTGGACGTGTTCAAGCTCAAGGGCCGCGATCTGAAGGCCATGCGCCGCAATATGCAGATCATCTTCCAGGACCCCTACGCTTCGCTCGATCCGCGCATGCCGATCGGCGAATCGGTGATGGAAGGGCTGCAAGATCCACAACATCGGCACCCCGCGCGAGCGTTTTGACCTGGCCATTGAAACCCTCCAAAAAGTAGGCCTGGAAGACTATCACGCCCGCCGCTACCCCACGAGTTTTCCGGCGGCCAGCGCCAGCGCATCGGCATTGCCCGCGCCCTGGCCCTGCGCCCCAAGTTCATCGTCTGCGACGAGCCGGTTTCTGCCCTGGATGTGTCCATCCAATCCCAGGTGCTCAACATTCTTAAAGACCTGCAGCCCGAGTTTGGCCTCACCTACCTGTTCATCGCCCATAACCTGAGCGTGGTGGAGCACATTTCCCAGCGCGTGGCGGTGATGTACCTGGGCAAGATGGTAGAGCTGGCGGATCGCAGCGAGCTGTTCCTCAACCCCCTCCATCCCTACACCCAGGCGCTGATGTCGGCCATCCCCATCCCCGACCCGCGCATCAAGCGCGAGCGCATCATCCTCACCGGGGATGTGCCCAGCCCGCTCAACCCGCCCTCCGGCTGCCGCTTCCATCCGCGCTGCCCGGTGGCCATGGATCACTGCAAGGTGGAAGAACCCACCTTCAAAGAGGTCAGCCCGGGTCACTGGGCCGCCTGCTGGCGCGTCGGCTGAGTCGCGCCCGGTTTACAAAGAGAAAGCGAGGCCGAAATGCCTCGCTTTCTCTTTGTGTTGAGAGCAGCATTCAAAGCATATTTGCCCTTTCCCCGCCTCGTTTCGGGGCGGGGGTAGGGGGCATAGGCGCGAACGAGAAGAAAATAAGCTGTGGTTTGCTGGTAATGGCCTTAAGTTCGCGCCTATGGGGGTTGGGGTGGGTCCGCCAATGAGAAAACTCTGGAGGGCCGGGATTGGGATCGCATCCTCAGGCATTGGAATCGCAACCCCTTGCGATTCCAATGCCTGCTTTCTCTTTTCACGTATAATAATCCTATGGATGTGAAACGAATTTTGATCATCGACGATGCCCGCGACATCGGGCGCATGTACCAGCAGGCTCTCCGCACGGCCTATCCGCGCATACAGGTCACCTATGTCCCTTCGGCCGAAGAGGCCATTGTCGAGGCCATTACCTATACGGTGGACCTCATGGTGGTGGATATTCGCCTGCCCGGCATGTCGGGGTTTGATCTCGTCCGCCGTGTGCGCATGCGCCAGCCGGACGTAAAGGTGATCATGATCACCGGCATGCGCCTGGAGGGCGAGGTCGAACGCCAGAGCAAAGAGGTCAACGCCGCCCGCCTGCTGCGCAAGCCCGTCAGCGTTGCCGATTTCCTCGATGCCGTGCGTTCTACCATCGGTGAAGACGCTCCCGCGGCCGACGCCGAGAGCAAAGGCGAACAAAAAGCCCGGGTCAAAACTGCCCCCATTCGCCGCTCCACCGGCGCCCTCGGCGAAGAGGCTCCTGCCGCGGCGAATGAGCCGCCCACGGCGAAGGCAGCTGTCGCCGCGGTCGATGAACCCGCCGAAGGCCCCTCGCTGATCGAAACCCTGTCCGGGCTGCGCGGCTCCTTGGGCGCCCTGGCCGCCCTGCTGTTGGACGACACCGGCCGGGTGACTGCCCAGGCGGGCGACTGGCCCTCCAGCGGCCTGGCGGACTTGCTGGTTCCCGACTTGATGGCCGGGTTGAGCGCCGCCCACAAAGTCTCACGCCAGATCGGCGCGTCGATCCCCGACGCGGTCCAGGCTCTGCGCGGCAAGGAGTTCGACCTGGTGACCGCGCCTGTCGGCCGCTATGCCTTGCTCATCTTCCTCAAACACGGGCCAGGCGCATTGCGCATGGCCCTGGCTTTTGAAGAGGCGCTGCTGGCCCAAAAACAAATCGCCCGCGTGCTCACCGAACTGGGTCTTAACGTCGCCCCCATCCTTTCCCAGCCCGAGCTCCAGGGCGGCCTCAGCGCCGAGGGAGCGCCCGCGCCGCTCGAAACCCAGACCGCACCCGCCGAGGATGAAGTGGCCGAACCTCCGGCCGCTGCCCTGCAGGCCCTCGAAGCCATGCTCGCCCGCCCGCCCGCCGGGCCTTCTGCCCAGGACGCGGATGCCTTTTGGGATAATGCCGGCGGTGAGGAGAACCCCGCTCCCGCCAATCCGGATGTGCTCACCTACGATCAGGCTCAGAAGCTGGGTCTGTTCCCCGACGAGACCTAGCCTTCCCCGAATCTTTCCTGCCGAAATAAAGGGAACGACTGCCCTTAGGGCAGTCGTTCCCTTTCATTTCCCTCTGGATAACCCGGGGGGGTGAATGGCCTGGATGTTTCTCGCGGGCTTATGCCTGCCGGAGGATCAGCGCCTCGTTGGGCTCGAGGGGCAGCACGTCGCTGTCCACCGGCACCATCGAAGAGCGCTTGTTAGAAAGCAGCAGTTCCCACCTGCGCCCGGCCAGCTCGCGGCCCAGCACCAGGCGCTGGCGGCGGCTGCTGAAATTCAGCGCTACCATCACCGTTTCATCTTTTGTCTGGCGCAGATAAGCCAGCAGGAAGCGTGTCCCATAGGTGATCGGCGAGAACATACCGGTGCGCAGCGCCGGATGGGCTTTGCGTACCCCGATCACGCGCTTGTACCAGTTGAGCAGCGAGTCCGGGTCGGCCTGCTGGTTCATCACGTTGCGGCTGCGAAAATCGGGATGCACCGGCAGCCAGGTCTCCGCGCTCTCCACCGCAAAGCCCGCGTTGGGCGCCGCCGACCACTGCATCGGCGCGCGGCAGCCGTCTCGCCCGATGTTGAGCGGCCAAAAGCGCCGGCCGATGGGGTCTTTGATCTGGTCGCGTGTCAGGCTGATATTGCGCATGCCGATTTCTTCGCCGTAATACATAAACGGCGTGCCGCGTAAAGAGAGCATCATCGCGGCGGCCACCTTCAGCCGGTCGTCATCTTCGCCGCGGGTATAGCGGCTGGCCGAGCGCGGGTTGTCGTGATTGTTGAGCACATAATTGGGCCAGGTCTCCGCGCTCAACAGGTTTTCCCAGCGCTCGATCGATTGGTAAAATTCCCGCGCCCACCAGGAGCATTTGAGAAAATCAAAATTGAAGGCGGCATGCAGCCGGTCATTGCCGGTGTAGCTTGCCGCCACGTCTGCCCCGCCGATAAAGGTCTCCCCGACCACGTAGGTTTCATTGTATCCGTCCACCACCTTGCGGATTTCCGCGAGCAGGGGCAGCAAATCCGGCGAGTCGATATCGTTGACGTGCTGCATGCGGAAGAATGGCATCAGGCTTTCGGGTTTGAGTTTCAGCCCGGCGCTGGGGTTATCGGCCAGATCGGGGTGCTTGAGATAGGCGTTGAACACATCCAGGCGAAAACCATCCACGCCGCGGTCCAGCCAGAACTTAAACACATCCAGCATGTATTCGCGCACCTGCGGGTTGCGCCAGTTTACATCCGGCTGCTCTTTATAAAACATGTGGAAATACATCTGGCTGGTGCCGGGGTCGAGCTCCCAACCGCCGCCCCCAAATATGGACAGCCAGTTGTTGGGTGGGTCGCCGTTTTCTTTAGCATCCCGCCACAGGTAATAGTCGCGGAAGGGGTTGGTCTTGGATTTGCGCAACTCGATGAACCAGGGGTGCTGGTCCGAAGTGTGGTTGAGCACCAGGTCGAGCACGATGCGCAGCCCGCGCTGGTGGGCTTCTTTGACCAGGCGGTCAAAGCTTTCCAGGCTGCCGAATTTCGCATCCACATCGATATAATTGCTCACATCGTAGCCAAAATCCACATCCGGGGAGGGGTAGATGGGCGAGAGCCACAGCGCGTCCACCCCCAGGCCCTGGAGGTAATCCAAATGCGCCGTGATTCCATCCAGATCGCCAATCCCATCCCCGTTGCTGTCGGCGAACGAGCGCGGATAGATCTGGTAGATGATTCCATCCCGCCACCACAGGTAATTGTTGTCCATAATCCCTCCAGTCCAGCTAGATACTTGACCGCCCCACACATTGCCGGGGCGACTATGCGCGCCTTCACTCCATTGTACCCAAATTCTCGCCCATCTGAAAAGGGGCAGCCCGCACTCGGCCAGGGATTTCGTAAAGTCGTTTGAATTTTTTGAAACCTCTGATCTTCAAGTCGGGGTTTGGGGTCAGGCAGCCCATCCGGGCCGGCCTGACCCCAAGTTATTTCTTTCCCCGCCCCGTCGACCGGGGCGGGGCAGGGGTGGGGTCGATATGAAGCCAGCCATACGTCCCAACCCGGGCATGCATAAGGTCGCTTGGGGTCTAACCCCACCTCTTCAAGTCGGGGTTTGGGGGCAGGCGGCCCATCCGGGCCGGCCTGACCCCAAGTTATTTCTTTCCCCGCCCCCGTCGACCGGGGCGGGGCAGGGGTGGGGTCGACTTTAAATACCCATGCACTCTCTGCAGGGCGATTGCCTCCAAAAAAAATTAGCTCTTTGGGATTCGGGGAGGTGCTAACACAATAGCCCACTGGCCGGCAAGGCCGTGCCATGGTTATTGGCCGGATTTCCATTGGCTCAAGGGGGTGAGCTGGATCTGCTTCGAAAGCTCATAGGCCGCCGCCACGTCGCTGTCGCTCTCCACGAGTACCCTCCCGACCAGCAGCACAGCGTTGTTCGGCGAGGAAATCTGCTCCATTCCACCCGGCGCCTGCCCTTTCCAACCCGGCCTCGTTAGGAGATAGTCGCCCGCCTGGGTACCCGTGGTGCGTGTGCCGACATAAGCGAAATTGGTGTTTTTCAACGGATTTGTGAACTGCACGCTGTAGTAGCGATCGTGCATCTCGGGGACGTGCAAGACAAGCGGCCCCTGACCGAGGTCTAGCCAGCCGACTGTAAGCAGCGTGTCGTGGTTCACCCCGGTGGTCGCCACTTTTGGGGTCGAACCGGTTTGCGCAGCCAGGGGCTCTGCAAAGAGTTGTTGGGGCTGTGTATAGAGCGTATTGATCGGGATGGGGCCGTCGCCGAACCCTTTAACCAGCAGCGCCCGCTTGTACACCGACAGCAGCAAGCTCGGCCAAAAGTAGATCACCAGCCACCATACCAGGATCACGACCACACCGAATATCAGCAAATGCTCGTTAATGGGCTGCATCATTTCACCTCCGCCACAGGGGGCACCGTATACTTGCCATCCAGAATGGCTTGACCGGGTATATACACCCGCAGCCAGAGGATGAAATTGCCCGAAGGCGCCGGCAGCCAATTGGACTCGTGCCCCGCCGGTGCGGCATTCTGAATGTAAATATCCACCGAACCGTCGAGGTTTTGCGCGAGGCTGGAGCGATCGCTGACGTTGTACCGCTGGATCGGATTCGCCACAAATTGATTGCTCGCATCCCCCATCGTAATCGACCAGAATGCCTGGTTCGGCGGGAGTCCTCCGGCTGGAAAGTGTATGACGTAGGCGTGCGCTCCGGAGAGCACGTGGCCCGCGCCATCGGTGTTCGTCCACCAATACATCGCCTCTTGCGGGACGTTCACCGGGCCGGGAAAAAGCTGGGCGTGCGCGGCTCGCAGCAGCATGCCGTTGCCGGGTTCGCCCAATCCAAACATGGTGATCCAGCCGTTGACCCTGGTGGCCTTGATCCGCGCGTAAATTTGAGCAGAGACAAACGCCAGCCCGAAGCCGATGAGGAAACCCTGGATGACATCGCTCTGCACGGTTCTCGTACTTAAATCGATAAAGAAGAATAAGCGCATCACAAAATAGACGCATATCACCGCCACCAGTATCGCCATGTATGTGGTCGTGGTTCTGTTCATAATATTTCTATTCCTTTGCGGTGAAATAGGCCGGCACGCCGCCGGCGAGGAGTCCCTGGGCGACGTGTGAGAATGAGAGATTTGCGAGGATGTTTGTCATTCGGTTATTATATGTCTTCTTTGGGATCGAAACGGATTCTGCGGGAAGGCGCTGGGGGTTGGTGGGTAGAATTTGTGACTCCCACTTTGAAATAGTTAATGACCCCAAAAATTCATCCCCCTCGCCGCGATTTTGCTTGTTGAGATCGTTCACAATTTATACAAATTTATGCTATATTGGACTCATTCCAGCTTTTCCATAGGCAAACCCATAGCCCGTGCACAGGAGGCAAAATGAAATTCGGCCACTTTGACGATCAACGCCGCGAATATGTCATCACCCGCCCCGATACTCCCCTGCCCTGGATCAATTACCTGGGCAGCGAAGAATATTTTGGCATTATCAGTAATACAGCCGGTGGCTATTCCTTCTTCCGTGATGCCCGTCTGCGCCGCCTCACCCGCTATCGCTACAACAACGCGCCCTTTGACCTCGGCGGCCGCTACATCTACCTGCGCGACAGCGACACTGCCGAATATTGGTCGCCTTCCTGGCAGCCTACCCAGACCCCGCTGGAAGAGTACACCTGCCGCCACGGCATGGGCTACACCGTCATCGCCGGGGAGCATGCCGGGGTGCGCGCCGAGACCTGCTACTTCGTGCCCTTGGGCGAGAGCCTGGAGATCTGGCGGCTGCGGGTGGAAAATCGCCGCGCCCAAACTGCACACCTGGCCTTGTTTGCCGGGGTGGAATTCTGCCTGTGGGACGCTAATGATGACGCCACCAACTTCCAGCGCAATTTTTCCACCGGTCAGGTCGAGATTGAGGACGAGGTCATTTATCACAAGACCGAGTACCGCGAGCGCCGCGATCACTTTGCCTTTTTCGCCTGCTCCCAACCCCTCGCCTCCTACGACACCCAGCGCGATACTTTTCTCGGCCCCTACCGCGGTTGGGACCGCCCCGCCGCCCTGGAAGCCGGCCGCTGCGCCAATTCCTTTGCCTACGGCTGGGCGCCCTGCGCCATCGACCAGGTGGACCTGACCCTCGAGCCGGGTGAAACCCGCGAGGTGATCTTCATCCTGGGCTATCACGAGAACCCGCGCGACGATAAATTCGATCCGCCCGGTTCGCAGACCGTCAACAAGCGCACGGTGCGCCCGATCATCGCCAAATACCTGCAGCCCGCCAACGCCGCCGCCGCCCTGGAGGAATTGCGCCGGTATTGGGACGGCCTGTTGGGCGTTTATCAGTCCAGCACCCCGGATGCGCACACCGACCGCATGCTTAACATCTGGAATGCCTACCAGTGCATGGTCACCTTCAATATGTCCCGCTCGGCCTCCTTTTATGAGTTCGGGCATCGGCCGTGGCATGGGTTTTCGCGATTCCAACCAGGATCTGCTCGGGTTTGTCCACATGGTCCCCGAGCGCGCCCGCCAGCGCATCCTGGATATCGCTGCTACCCAACTGCCCAGCGGAGGCGCCTACCACCAGTACCAGCCCCTCACCAAGCGCGGCAATAATGATGTCGGCTCTAATTTCAACGACGACCCCGCCTGGCTGATCCTGGGCGTCTCGGCCTACATCAAAGAGACCGGTGATTGGTCGATTCTCGACGAGCAGGTGACCTATGACAACCTGGAGGGCAGCCAGGCCCCGCTCTACGAGCACCTCCAGCGCAGCATCCGCTACACCCTCGAGCGCATTGGCCCGCACGGCTTGCCCCTGATCGGCCGCGCCGACTGGAACGACTGCCTCAACCTCAATTGTTTTTCCGCCGAGCCCGGCCAGTCTTTCCAGACCACCACCAACAAAGAAGGCAAGGTGGCCGAGTCGGTCTTCATCGCCGGGCTGTTTGTCCTCGCCGCCGAGGAATTGGCCCAAATCGCCGAACGCCGCGGCCTGGAAGTGGAAGCCGGGCTGTACCGCCGTGAGGCCGCTAACATGGAAGCGGTTGTCTGGCAGGCGGGGTGGGACGGGGATTGGTTCCGCCGCGCTTATGACGATTTCGGCCAGCCGGTCGGTTCCAGCCAATGCGCCGAAGGCCAGATATTTATCGAACCGCAGGGCATCTGCGTGATGGCCGGCCTGGGTCTGGCTGACGGGCGCGCCCAGCGCTCGCTGGATTCGGTCGCCGAGCGTCTTGCCACCCCCCACGGCATCATCCTCCAGCAGCCGGCCTACTCTCACTATTACCTGCAGTTGGGCGAGATTTCGTCCTACCCCCCCGGGTACAAGGAGAACGCGGGCATCTTCTGCCACACCAACCCCTGGATTATGATCGCCGAGACCATCCTGGGACGCGGTGACCGTGCCCACGACTATTACACCCGCATCAACCCCTCGGCGCGCGAAGCCATCAGCGAGCTGCACCGCTGCGAGCCGTATGTCTATGCCCAAATGATCGCCGGGCGCGACGCCGCTACCCACGGCGAGGCGAAGAACTCCTGGTTGAGCGGCACCGCCGCCTGGAATTACGTCGCCGCCAGCCAATGGATCCTCGGCATCCGCCCCGAATTGGACGGGCTGCGCGTCGATCCCTGCATCCCCGCCGCCTGGGATGGCTTCAGCGTGGTCCGCCGTTTCCGCGGGGCCGAATTCCACATCACCGTCAGCAACCCGCATCACGTCAGCAAGGGTGTGGCCCGCATGCTGCTGGACGGCCAACCCGTCGACGGCGGCCTGCTGCCCGTGCTGGCGGGCGGCGTCCATCAGGTCCAGGTGGAGCTGGGCCGGCCGGCGGGCGCGTAAGGAGCACTCACTATGACCGAATCTACACCGGGAAAACGCTTCCCACTGATCAGCATCATTCTCTTCGTCCTGGCCGCGCTGGCCCTGCTCTTGTTCCTGTACTTCCTCGTCTCGGCGCTCAGCACGCCGGCGGCTTTCAACAGCTTTGCTCCGTTGGTAGCCGGCATCCTCGGCCCGCTGGCCGCTGCCATCCTCAACCCGCTCAAACAAGCGGTTTCCGGCTTGATGGTCTTGTTGGCGCTGGTAAACTTGCTGGTGGGCGCCATCCTCATCGCCCTGGGATTGGTGCTGCGCAGCCATGCCGGCCTGGCCGCCCGCGTGGCGGCCCTGGAAGCCCAGATTGCCCGCCAGGAGGCCGCTGCCCAGGCTGTGGCCTGATCTTTAACCGCTCCCGATTGATCGACCCGCCCTCCCCGAGATGGTATCCGGGGAGGGCGTTCTTTTTGTGCCTATCCTCCTTATGGCTTTCTCAAGAAAACTTGACAAATGCAAATTTGAAACCATTCTCCTCCGGCTACAAAGTCTAAAGAGGGAGTTTGAGGGTGCAGACGCCGTATTACGGCGTCTGCACCCTCAAATCTTTATTTTCCCCGCCCCGTTTCGGGGAGGGGCTTGTCTGACAATTTCTTGAGAACCCCATGCTATCCTCCTGCATGCGCCTTGATTTTCCCGATGAAGCAGGTAAAATTATCCACAAAGCCGCCCCGGCTATCTTGTCGAATGGAGGAGCACGCATGACCCGCGAAGAACTGCTCAAACGCATTGACGACGGCCGCGCCGATCTGCTGGCCCAATTGGCCAGGGTGCCGGCCGAGCGTCTCACCCAGCCAACCCTGGCCAACGGCTGGTCGGTCAAAGATATGCTTGCGCACCTGGCCACCTGGGAGCGCCGCGTCGAGTATCTCTACCGCATGCTCTCTTCCGGCCGCCCGGTGGAGGACGGCGTCACCGACTCCAATGTGTACAACGCGACCACCTATGAAGCCAACCGGCACCGGCCCCTGGCCGAGATCCAGGCGGAGGAGACTGCCGCCTTCCTCGCTCTGCGCACCGTGGCTGAAACGGCGCCCGAGGCCGATCTGTTCGACCCGGCCCGCTTTGCCTGGACCGAAGACCGCGCCTTTTGCGATTGGATCGCCTGGAACAGCTACGATCATTATCTCGAGCACCTCCCCGACCTGCGCGCCTCGCTGGATAGCTGATCCGCCGCCCTTCTTCCTCTTCCACCTCGCCGCGTCCTGGCCTGGCCTGGGGATAGGCGTTTTCCCATTGACCCGTTCCGGATCATGTTGGCGAACTTAGTTTCTTTGATTTCTTAACTGGGGTTCGGGGAGGATCAGGCACATCGTGCCTGATCCTCCCCGTTTTTCTTGCTCCCCACCCAAGATTGGTCGGGGCCGGGGTCATAGGCGCGAACTTGAGCTGCAGAACCCACCCCGACTGAAAAAGCTATGGTTTGCTGACGACTTTGTCGTCAGCAAACCATAAAAAATATAGGGCCGGGGGTGGGCTGATCTTCGCCGGCAGATCGCACGGTTGTTAAATAAAAACCTGCCTGCTCCATTGGGGCAGGCAGGTGGGTTTCGATACTTTCAGCTTACTTAGCCACGTTCGGCAGGTAAGAGCGGAAGCCAATATAGATCGTCATCGTGGTTGCCGAGGAGGCCCCCAACGAATTGGTCGCGGTCAGGGTGATCGTGTGCGGGCCCTTTTGCAGCGAATTTAATGGCACCGATGGGCCGTCGCCCAGTGAGCCCTGCACGTTGCTAGACCAGGTCAGGGCTTCATCCGGCAGGGTTCCATCCTCCATATCTATCCCAATGCCTTGCAGCACCACCAGCGCCCCCGGTTGGAAGAGTTGGTGATTGGTCGGGGTCAGGATCGTGGCCATGGGCAGCTTGTTGGGGATGCTGATCGCGGCGTCCGTTTCGTCAAAACCGGTGTTGATCCCGTCCGTCGCCACCACCCGGAAGCGCACGTCGCTGCCGCCGGCCATCGCTTCGGTGTCGATCTGTAGTGAAGGCGTGCTCAGGTCGCTGGCCAGCAGTTCCCAGCTAAAACCGGCGTCGTAGCTGTAAAACACGGTGTAGCTCAAGGGGTCGCCGTCCAGGTCGAGGCCTTGCCATGCCAGGGTGTGCGTGCTGATCGGCGTCCAATCCTCCGGTCCGCTGGGGGTGGTGATCAGCACCTGCGGCGCGTTTTCGCTCAGCGTCACCACGTCTAAATCCTGGCCGTTCAACACCAGCGCCACCGAGACCGCCAGCGGGTTCCAGGGAACAATGAAGGATTCATCGATCTGGGTGGTGGGGTCAGGCGAGAAGGGCGGAGGCGAGCTCGGCGCTACCCCGTTGGGGGTCTCGGGCACGCCGCCGTGGGCGTCATACTCGCTCTCAAAATTGACCGGGAATTGGTAACTGTCGAGCACCCCGCCGCCGCTGTCGCGCAGTTCCACCGAATAGGGGCTGGTGGGATCGATGGGGTAATCCGCGATGCCTCCCAGGGTCTTATACAGGTTGCCGAATTCGCCGGGGACGGTTGGCGCCGGGATGTTGGCCGGGTTATAGACGGTCAGGTTCACCTGCAGTGATTCGGCCGCCGCGGTCAGGTGCAGGGTGTTGGCCGGCGCCTCGCCGGGGGCGAAGAACGGCGGCGGCGCGGATGCGTGCAGGTTGGCGGCCATCGTCGACCAGATAAAGGGTGAGATCCAGCCCAGCTTGCTGCCGCCCGCCGGGCAGTAGCTCATCAGGTCGTGGGTGTTGTTGGGGTTGTAAATTTTTCCCGTGAGCGGGTTGAAACCAAATTCCTGGATGCTCGAAGATGCATACGGGAAGGTCGAGTTGCTGTCGTTCGAGCCGCACGAATCGGCGGTGTTGGTGTGCAGCACGTCGTAATCGTGGGTCAGCTCGTGGCCAAAAATGAGCGCCCCGGAGCCCGGGTTGTCGGTGCTCGTCCCGGCGGCATCCGACCCGATCCCCACCACTCCCAGCCCGCCCGCGTGCGGGTAGACCGGCATATCCGCGTGCCCGCCCGAGTAGCCGGCCGAGGGCGCCCAGCCGTAGACGTGGCGCGCGCCGGTGAAATCACCCGACCACCAGAAGAACAGGTTGTCCAGCATCCACAGGGAATTGAGCGTCTGGATCAGCGAGTGCTGTCCGCTCCCGCTGCCCAGCGAAGTGGTCCAATCCAGGTAGCCGCTCTTGATCGAATAGGTAATCCCATTGTTGCGCAGCGGCAGCACCTGCTCGAACCAATCCGCCGCGCCGCCGTTGACCGCCCAACCGCCGGCGTATTGCGATCCGCCGTATCCACTGGGGTGATAGCGGATCCGCTGCCCGACGATCTTGACCGTTTTGGAGGGGTTGAAGGTCAGCCCAATCGTCCCCGAAGACGGGTAGCGGTTGTTGCTCTCGTTGCTTTCGGTGTACAGGTTGTCGGGGTCGACCACTGCGTAAAAGGTGACATTGATCGACGTGTTGAAATTGACGTTGAAGTACACATCCCCGCTGTCGGTGGTGGATTGGTCGATCGCCGTGGTGGTTTTGCCGTAGGTATTGGCGATGTACTCCACCCCGTTGGCAAAGATGTGCAGCCGCACCGGGATATTGTTGTAAACCGAGAACCCGTTGTTGGCTTTCAGGTAGATGCGCGCGGTGGTATCTTTCTTATCCACCACCGGCAGGCTGTTGTTTGCGCAGCCGGCCAGGCCTTTGCTGGTGTCAAAGCATTGGATTCCCTGGGTGATTTCGATCCCGTGGATGGCGAAATCGGGCAGCAGGGTGAAGATATATACCGGGTTGATGATCGCCGGTTTGTAGGCAAACACGGGCAGCACCGGTTTGGCGGTGGGGGTTGGGCCCTTGGTCGGCACCGCCGTGGGGATGGACGTCCAGGTGGGCGCCGGGGTGTGCGTGGGCTGCAGCCCATCCGCCGGTGCGAAATACAGATCGTCGATCGACTCGCGGTTAGACACGTCGCCGTAGTCCAGGGTGACGTAGGAGATGCCCACATCCAGGGTGTTCAGCCCGATGAAGGTGCTGTGGGTGGCCGGTACCGGCGCCACCCGCGTGTTGCATATTTCCTGGTTGTTGATGTTATAAGCCGTCATCAACGCGCCGTTATCCAAAACCCCGTTGCCAATGTAAAAGCCCACATGGGTCTTGGGTTGGTCGAAATCGATGGTCATCACCGTCGTGTTGCTCCCCGCGACGTTCTCGGCCACATTCGGCTTGGAATGCGCCCCAGCCGGGTTCTTGCCGTTGATCACCGCCTGCGCGCTGCGCGAGTTTTCGAAGGTCACCCCAAAAGACGGCAGGTAGGCGTCCCCGATCACCTTCCCGTCCGGAAGCGTGTCAAAATCGATCTTGACCGCGCCGGGGATCTTTTGGGGGTCCGTGATCTCGTTGCATGCGCCGGTTTGCGCGCTGGCCGCTGAGTTCGCGTGGATTGCCGAGGATGACGGCAATTTGTGGCCAGAGCAGCATCATCAGCCCAAGCAGGCCAACTGAGATAGCAATCGACAGGCGTTTCCGGTAGGTGGTCATCTGTTTTTCTCCTACGAAATAACTGAGAAGATTAATCTTATCTAATAATAAGATAAATAAAATCTAATTACTAGTATTAAAATAAAATGAATCGTGACAAGACCGCCCGGATGGGGCGGTTGGATTTGATCAGCGCAGGTGGATTGGTTGGGTTACGGTGCGCCAATTTTGCCGTAATACAGCCGCGAATTGGCGTAGGAGGTGCCCAGGATTTCCGGGAAAATGAATTCGATCACATCCGGCCGGTTGAAACCGGCCGCCGACCATTTGACCGAGGGGCTGGAGTTCGAAGGAATTGCTCCCGGTGTGCTGCGCCACCAATTTGGCGTCCCAGCCGCCGGATGCGTTGCGCTGGTAGGCGCACATATCATCCTGGCTCTGGCAGGGCGCCGGGTTGAGGCTGTGGCCGTGCCCGATGATATAGATTTCCCCGCTCGAGTTGAGCGCCAGGGCTGGGTCGTGGGTGTAGAAACCGGCGTACACGTCGCTCCACCCCCCGCCGCTCTTGGTGACGTAGTGCACCCGCCCGTAATCGACCGGTTGGGTCAACCGGTAATCCTCGATATACGCCAGCCGCCGCGTCCCACCGTTGTCGATCACCAGGCTGGGCCCCTGGTCGATGTTGGTGCCGCTGTTCGGGCTCGTCCACACGTCGGCCGTGCTCACCGTCTCGATCCCGCCCCAGCTCCCGCCCGTCAGAGTGCGCGCCAGAATCACCCCGGTGCTGGTGGGCTGCGAAATCCATGCCACGCTGACCGTCTGATCCAGCGGGGAGACCGCCAGGCTGGGGTGGTTGGCCGACCCGCTGGCATCCAGTTGGGTGGGGCCGTCCGCCAGGCTCAGGATGTCGCCGGCCGGGTCGTAGCTATATGCCTGGTAGGTGATGTGATTGTTCGCCGACCAGTAAGCAATGTGCAGCTTTCCGCCGCTGTCCATCCCGGCCGAAACCCCCGAGGTGCCCGCGTTGGTGTTGGCGGTAATCAATCCGCTGGCGATGGTTTTGGCGGGTTTATAGCTGTGGGTGCTGATATCGAAAGGCCGGTCGCGCAGGACGCCATCCGTGGAATTGGTCAGCACGTGGATGATGTTGCCGCCGTCGTAAACCGTTTCCACCGAGATGATGATCGCCGCATCCGTGGTCGTGCTGGCGCCATTAAAGCTGGCGCCGCTGCTGGGGAAGCCTGCTCCCGTCGTCCAATAGGCATGCAGGTCGTGGGATTGGTCGCCGCCAAAGGCAAAGATGTACAGCCGGTCGTCGCTGCTGCGCACGATCTGGTGCGGGATCACGTCTGACCCGCCGGTTCCCACCAGGAAAGCCGCGATCCCGCTGGGGGCGGTTGGGCTGGCAGTGGCTGAGACAACCGGTGACGGGCTGGCCGTGGGGCTCGGGCTGGCCGTGGGCTGGGGGTGTGGGTCAGCGTGGGCGCCGTCGTGTAGGTGGGCGTTTGCGTCCATGTCGCGGTCGCCGGATTGGTTGCGGTCCTGGTCGGGCTGGGCGACGGGCTGGAGGTGTGGGTCGGCGTGGGCGTCGTCGTGTGGGTGGGCGTTTGTGTCCATGTCGCGGTCGCCGGGTTGGTCGCAGTCCTGGTCGGGCTGGCCGTGGGGCTCAGGCTGGGCGCTGGGCTGGGGGTGTTGGTGCGTGTCGCCGTGATGCTCGGGGTCAGCGTGGCCGTTCTGGTAGGCGTGGAGGTGCCAGTCGGGCCGGCAGTCGGCGAGACGCCTGCGCCGGGGGTATTGGTGCGGGTGGATGTAGCTGTGTTTGTCGCTGTGCGCGTAGCTGTGGCTGTTGGGGTCCGCGTAGCGGTTAGCGCGCTGGGTGCGGTGGCGGTGCGTGTCTGCGACGGCGCGGGGCTGGCACTGGGCGTTGGTGTCTGGCTCGGCGCTTGCGTGGGGATAGCGCTGGCGGTGGCGGTGGGGGCCGCCTCGCTATAATCTCCGCCGCTAAAATCATCCAGCAGGGTTCCCTGGCCGTTTGCCACCCACAACCCGATCCAACCCCCCAGGCTGTGGCCGGGCCAACCGGTCAGGTTGATTTCGCCGCTCAGCTTGCCGTTGTGGTAAATCCCCAGCCAGCCCTGCCCGGATGTGCGCGCGCCAAACTGGTCGCCGTTCTTAAAATCGAACTGCAGGGTCGCGCCTTGTTGTTTCCAGCCTGCCGGGAACGAATAGGTAAATGCCCGCACGGTTCCTTCGCTCGGCGCATAGGTTACCGCCAGCGCGCCGTTCGACCAGCGCCTGGAGGATTGGGACTTGAGCAGCAGGCTGATCTCGCCGGTCTGCCCATCCAGCCCGTTGAGGGTCAAATAGATTTCCTGGTCGGGACCATACGCGCCTGCCTGCCAGAAAATGGCGCCTCCTGTCCCGGCAGCCAGCTGCTGTCCGCTGATCGAAAACCCGCTTCTTTGCCCGCTCCACTGCGTGCCGATGGGTCCGTCGGGCCGGTCGAAACTGTCCAACCCCTGGGTGGTGGGGAAAGGCGCTGAATCCAATCCGACCAGCGGCTTGAGTGCCACCGGAATATATAGAAAAGAAGTGGGGGCAAATGCGCTCGGCGGCGTGGAGTTGAGTTGAACCTGCCGGCCAAAATCAGCGCCAGGCATTCCGCTCATTCCGGTGGCGGCCAGGCAGAGAAAGCACGCTAATAAGATAAGGCGTCGAAACAATAGATTACATTCCATCATCGCAAACAAAGCAATGAATTATCTGTCGGACGTAGTTTTGTTTCTTGAAAAGATTATGCCAAAGGCAGATTGTGCCCCTTCACAAGCTGGGTCCGCAGCGATATGCGGGCTTCAAAGATATTCTTACCTTATTAGTCGACTTTATTGCCAAAAAGATGTCAACCAATTTGTCTGCCATTATTTTAGCGTTTTTATCCTAAAAACGCCATGCCCAAAGCCCTGGGAATTTTATCCAGATCCAAGCGGGCAAAACAGGCGCCTGGGCGGCATCGGGTGGCCCTGGGGATCATCGCCGGGAAATATCTTCGCATTTGTTTAACAATTTGATAAAGAAAGCTTAACCTCTGGCGTCTACAATGGATCTGTGAGCATGTCTGATTATTAAAAATTTAGTAGAAACGAGGCAAAATGCAGCCTTCTCCTCAGGAAAACCCCAAAGAAACCGTGCTTTTCCTTTGCACTGGCAATTCTGCCCGCAGCCAGATGGCCGAGGCTTTTCTGCGCCGGTACGCCGCTGATCGCTATCAGGTCCATAGCGCCGGGTTAGCCCCCAAGAGCATTCATCCGAACACCCGCCAGGTGATGCAAGAAATCGGTTACGACCTGGCCGGCCACACCTCCAAAGGCGTGGATGCCTATCTCGGTAAAGTCCGCTTCGCATATCTCATAACCGTCTGCGATCAGGCCGAAAAGAATTGCCCCACCACCTGGCCGGGGGTCAGCCACCGCCTGCACTGGTCATTCGAAGATCCGGCTGCTTTTGAAGGTGATCCCCAGCAAACCCTCGAAAAATTCCGCGAGGTGCGCGACCTGATCGACGAGAAGATCCGCGATTGGCTCCGCGATACTTAAGCGTTGGCCGCAGCACGCCGCGCTCGTTTCTGCCGCATCCTTGGAAGGTCAAAAGAACCACCGCCGGCCGCGGATGCACCGGGGTGGGGTTGCCGCAAAACTCTATGGGTAAAATCATTTCTCTTTTCGTTGGCATCGGTTAAAATACATTCATGATGGCGAATGTATTCCCCGCAGACCGGCCGGAAGAACAAATTGCCCGGCTGTTCACCCTGATTGGCCAACCCGCGCGCCTCCAGATCCTGCAAATGATCGGCGCCCAGGAAGCCTGTGTTTGCCATTTGGAGGCTGCTCTTGGTATGCGCCAGGCTGCCATTTCGCAGCATCTCAAGGTTCTGCGCGAAGCCGGTTGGGTGCGGACGCGCCGCGTGGGCCGCAACATTTTCTACACCCTCTCACAGCCGCAAATTCTGCACCTGATCCGCCAATCCGCCGCCTTGCTCGGCGTGGATCCGCGCGAATTTCATCCTGCCGCCGAGGCGCCCATTCCGGGCTGCCCTTGTCCTCACTGCAATCCTGGCGCCGACCCAAATCTTGCCTGCTGACCCCGCTGATCCTCGACCACAACGGAGATTTCCCATGGAAAATGCTGGCGTACCCAAAAGACTGTCTTTTCTGGATCGTTTCCTCACCTTATGGATTTTCCTGGCGATGGCGCTTGGGGTGGGGGCGGGTTTTCTCCTCCCCGGCCTGGTGGAGAGTTTTAACCGCGCGGTTTCGGTCGGCGCCACCAACCTGCCCATTGCCGTTGGCCTCATCTTGATGATGTACCCGCCCCTGGCCAAGGTGCATTATGATGAGCTGGGCAAAGTCTTTCGCAACTGGAAAGTCCTGGGGTTATCCCTGCTGCAGAACTGGGTTATTGGCCCTATTTTCATGTTCTTGCTGGCGATTATCTTCTTGCGCGGTTATCCCGCCTACATGGCCGGGCTGATCATGATCGGCCTGGCGCGCTGTATTGCCATGGTGATTGTCTGGAATGAACTGGCTAAAGGCGATACCGATTATGCCGCTGGGCTGGTGGCCTTTAACAGCATTTTCCAGGTCTTGTTTTACAGCCTGTATGCCTACGTCTTTATCACCGTTCTCCCCACCTGGTTTGGGTTGAGCGGTTCCCTGGTGCAAATCTCCATCGGCGAAATTGCCCGCTCCGTCTTCATATACCTGGGCATTCCCTTCATCGCCGGTTTCATCACCAACCGCCTGCTCACCCGCATCCGCGGCAAGGACTGGTATTACCACAGTTTTATCCCCCGCATCAGCCCCATCACCCTGGTGGCCCTGCTCTTCACCATTCTGGTCATGTTCTCCCTCAAAGGCGGGCTGATCGTCTCCATCCCCCTGGATGTGGTCCGCATTGCCATCCCCCTCTTGATCTACTTCGTCGGCATGTTCCTGGTTAGTTTCATCATGGGCAAAGCCGTCGGCGCCGATTACAAGCAGACCACCACCCTCTCCTTCACCGCCGCCTCCAACAACTTTGAGCTGGCTATCGCCGTGGCCGTGGCGGTCTTTGGCCTCAATTCCGGGCAGGCCTTCGCCGCGGTGATCGGTCCCCTGGTCGAGGTGCCGGTGATGATCGGCCTGGTCAACGTGGCCTTTTGGCTGCAGAAGCGTTTATTTGCCCCGCCCCTGCCCGCGGCGCAGCCCCGCCCCTCTTCCGATTAGCCTGCCGCCCTCTGTACTCACCTGTGTTGCTTATCCGATTCTTCGTAGGTTGGGTTGAGCGGTTGATTCAGAACGATAATTCGATGTTATCTGAGCGAAACCCAACATCTGGATGGATTGTTGGGTAGAGGGGCAATTAGGTTACCAAAAAAACCTGTTCAAAGTTGCCCCTCAACCCAAGCTACAACATTCCACGAATCGGCCGGGAGAACCTTTTAACCCTCCGACTCGAGCAGGGCCGCCTGCAGCCGTTCCAGGGTCAAAATCAACTGCGCCTGTTCCTCTTCGTTCAACACATCCAGCCACCGCTTTTCTTGTTGGTGCACCACCGGGCGGAACTGCCCGGCCGTCTGCCTGCCTTTGTCGGTCAGTTCAACCACCAGCATTCGCCGGTCGCTGGGGTGGGGCTGCCGGGTGATAAAACCGCGCTTTTCCAGCGAGTTGAGCAGGCTGGTCACGCTCGCCCGGCTGATGATCAGGTGATCGGCAATCTGGTTGGGGGATAGGGGCGATTCGCTATCCGCCAGCATGCTAAGCACCAACCCGGTCGCCGGGCTCAGCTCGAAGGGCTGCAGCAGCCCCGCGATGCGCTTTTCCAGCAGTTCGGCGGTGCGCACCAGGTTCATCGCGCATTTCGTCGCGCTTGCGCTCGCCTGGGCGTAGCGTTCTTCAAAATCCTCGGCGACTTCGATTGGATAAAAGTTAGACATCTTATTATTAGCCTATTGACAAATATAGTTAGAGTGCTTATAATAAGCATTATAACATAAATTCTTTAGCCGTAAAAGAAAGGCAGGTGGATAATGGATGTGAATGCGGCTGTGACGCATGCCAGGGTTCTCCCCTCCGGCGAGGGGTTGCGGCTCCAATCCGGCCCCGGTCGGGATCTCATCTTCAAAGTCACCGGTGAGGACACCGGCGGCGCCTTTGATTACTTCATTGTCCAGGTAGCACCCAGGGGCGGCCCGCCGCTGCACGTCCATTACAGGCAGGAAGAGACCATCCACGTGCTCAAAGGCCGGTATAAGGTTCGCATCGGCGAGGATATTTATTACCTCGAGGAAGGCGGCTTTGCCTATTTGCCCTCGAAAATCCCGCATGCATTCCTCAACCTCACCCACCAGCCCGGCGAGTTGATCGTGGTCTACACGCCCGGGGGTGGCCACAAGTTCTACCAGGAATTTGGGCCGCTCGCCCGCATGGGGCCGCCCGACCCGAAGGTCCTCGCCCCAGTTTTTGCCAGGCACGATATGGCTCTCTTAGGCCCGCCCCTGACCCCCGATGATTAATCGCTTTCTTCAAAATTAAATACCAAAGAGGCCGCGGATACCCCCGCGGCCTCTTTGGTTCATCCCCGGTTTGCTGCCGAAGACTTCTGGCTGGGTCAGCAGCACGTACCGCTGCTGGATGCGGCCCGCTGCGGCCGGGAGATGCCGCTGCGGGCGGCCTTGTACGGGCTGGGTTTCTGCGCCGAGGCGATCACGCTGTAGACCGGGATGCCAAACGCCTCGCCCATGCTGGCGCTGCGCCGCGCACTCACCTGCTCGAACCCCGCCTGGGCGATCAGGTCCAGGTATTCGGCCTCCGGCAGTGCACCGGTGACGCATTCTGACCAGCCCGCGGCATTTTCCTGCAGTTCCAGCGGCATCGCCCCTCCGGTCACCATATCGCTCACTTCCAGCCGCCCGCCCGCTTTCAATACCCGGAAGGCCTCGCGGAACACCTGCCCCTTATCTTCCGATAGGTTAATCACGCAGTTGGAGATGATCACATTCACCTCGCCGTCCGCGGCCGGCAGTTCCTCGGCGTAGCCCTGCCGAAATTCCACGTTGTCGATCCCGTTGCGCTCTGCCGCGGCTCGCGCCCGCTCCAGCATCGCCGGGGTCATGTCCACCCCGATCACCCGCCCGCCTGAACCCACTTTCTTGGCCGCCAGGAAGGCATCCAGGCCGCCGCCGCTGCCGATATCCAGCACCACTTCTCCCGGTTTCAGGTTGGCCATCGCCAGCGGGTTCCCGCAGCCTAGCGAAATCTCCGCCGCTTCTTTGGGTGCATCCGCGAGTTCCGCCGCGGAATAGCCGGTGGTGAAAGACACATCTTCATATTGCGTGCCGCTGCAGCAGCTCGCGCTGGAACTGCCTCCGCAGCAGCCGCTTTCCTCCGCCTGTGCGCCCGAGCTGCATCCGCAGGCCCCGCTGGACTGCGCCACCGCCGCGTAATTGTCGCGCACGGCCTCCCGCATCGCCATCCGCCGCGTGCCGCTCGCCACGAAAATATGGATCCTGGCTTCTTGCCCATCCGCGCTTTTGAGGGTGGCCTTGGTCGATTCGGCGCAGCAGGACTGCCCGCTGGCGTCCACCACCAGGTTGACCAGCCCGGCCTCGCGGAACCAATGGCGCACCTGCTCGCGCTCGAAACCCAGCCAGACATCCGCCATTTCTTCTTTCAGCCAGGCGTAGGGGTGCGCCTCCATATCCGTGATCACCATCCGACCGCCCGGCCGCAAGACCCGCGCCATTTCGCGGATGGCTGCCAGCGGATCGACGGTGTGGTGCAGATACATGTTGGCAAATACCGCGTCCAGGCTCTGGTCGGGGAATGGCAGCTGCTCACCCGCGGCCAGGTGAAATTCCACGTTGCTAAACTGGCTCAGCCTGTCTTTGGCCGCCTCCAGCATCTCCGCCGACCCGTCCACCAGCGCCACGCGCCTGACCAGCGGCGCCAGCCCGGCGGCCACAAAGCCGGTGCCCGCCCCGATATCCGCGGCGTACATTTCCGGCCGCAAATAGGCTTTAGCGATGGCCGCTTCGCGCACCGTTTCGCCAAAATAACCCGCGCTGATTTCATCCCAACTCCCAGCGTTTTTCTGGAAATAATCGCTAGATTCCTTTGTCATTGCCATGCTGCACCTCGTTGATCTATATTCATCGTATAAATACGATTGATTTGGCTAAAAAAACGCCGCTATTCGCAGCAGTTTTCATCCACAGGACCGTCATCGGGTGGGCAGCAGCTGGGCAGCCACATCCCAATTTGATCTTTGAGAAATTGAACCCCGGTCGGGCTGATGCAGTAGCAGGTGGCCGGCCCTTCCACCTCGCCATCGATTAACCCGGCTTCCCGCAGCACCTTGAGATGTTGACTGACGGTCGACTGCGCCAGCGTAGTGAACTCCACGATGCTACCGGTGATGCACATCTGGTTCTCTGCCAGGTATTGCATGATCCGAAACCGCACCGGGTTGCCCAAGGCCTTGAGCATTTGCGCCAGGCGGGTTTCATCCCGGCTGAGCTCGTGAATCAAAGGTAAGTCTTTGGTCATCTGGGATCCTTATATCGTAATTATACGATCAATCCTTGGTTTGTCAAGCCCCCAAATCCTCGCTGTTTTCTCAACCCTTCGCTCCCCTTCACTCCGCCCGCATGCCCTGCGGATCAAACCGCACCGGGTGGGTCAGATCGCTGAAAATATCATACCCGCCGGCCTGCTCCATTTGATAGCCGATCCCCTCGGCCTGCAGCAGCCCGATAAAAGCCCCTTCGCTGGCCGAGCCGGCCCCGTAGATATACACCGGTTTGGCCGCCGCCTGCACCTGCGCGGCGTAGGCCGGGTAGCGGTTATTCCCCGGCCGGTTCGCCTCGACGATGAACGGCACCACTTTCTCCTGGCTCTCAAAGGCCAGCCAGTATCCGCTCCAATAATCCACGTAGGCATACTGCTGCTCGCTCTGCCGGTTGGCCCAGGCCAGCAGGGCCGGCGCAGGCGCTGGATTAACCGCCAGCAGCAGGTTGCTGCTCAGGTTGATCCCCAAAAACAGCACCGCACCGGCTATGCGGAGCACATTTCTGCCGGCGCTCAACCGCAGGAAAGCATCCACCCACAGCGGGATGGTACAGTACAGCGGGAATAAGTAGCGGGGAAAACTGAAAATGGCCGGGGTGATGTTGATCATGCTGAAGAACAAAATGAAGATCAGCAGGGTGGTGGAGCAGTACACAAACAGCAGCGGCTTGCCCTGGCGAAACCGCGCCATGCCGGCGGCCATTCCCAGCGCAAAGACCGCCAGCCCAAACACCACGATCAGCGCTCGTATCCCCGCCGGGATCATCTCTGCCTGCTGCTCAAAAACCGGGAAATATTCCGCCGGCGGCAGGGTCCCGATCAGGATCGGGAAGGCAATGCTGAAAAACCGCCCGATCCCGCTCCCCAGGCCGAGCAATATCCCCCGCCCTGTCCCTTGCCAGGCGGCTATCCCTGCCGCCAGCAGGCCCAGCAAAACCAGCAGACCACCCCACCATGCTCGCCCGCCGGTGGCGGCCCGCCTCTCTTTTTGCAGCCGCGGCGCCCGCTGAAACAGCCAGGTCAACCCGATGGCTGCCAGGGTGTAGCCCATCAGCGGAAAAATCCACAATCCCAACAGGCACAGCCCGGCCAGCCCTGCCAGCCGCTGCCATGAAAATTGCTCTTGCAGCCTGTCGAACACCAGCAGCGCCAGCGCGCTCACCAGCAGCACCACGCTGTAGGCCGCATCGGCCTTGATCCCGCGCAGCGCCAGAAACGCCGGCGCCGCGGCTGCGTAGGCCGCGCTCCACAGCCCCACCTGCCGCGAGTACAACCGCCGGCCCAGCAGATAAATCGCCGGCACGAACAACAGGCTGGCTGCCAGCGGCACGAGGTGCAGGACGAGATCATAGTTTCCAAAAATGGCCAGCAGGGGAGCGTTAAGATAGGCGTCTATCGCCCCATAATAGGATTGCCCGTAATACAGCAGCGGGCGCTCCCCTTGCAGGATGTGGCGCGCCATTAGACCAATCACGGCTTCATCGCTGCCGATCCCGGGCGTCTTAAAGGCCAGCAGGTACATCCGCAGCCCAAGCCCGGCCGCCAGGATCGTCAACAGCCCGGCCGTGTCGCCGGTGCGTGCTTGCGCTTTGATCATGCCTTGTCCAATGTGTAATCCGTCTAGCGGCAGCCGGCCAGGGCCAGGGAGGAGTGCCTGTCCCCTCTTTATCCCACTCCCGCGCGCTTAACTCGCCTGGAACCCTTCCATATACACCTTGATTGTCGGCATGCCGCTCAGCCGGTCGTAGAAAAAGTTGTTGACCACGTTGATCACCATGGCGCGCGCGGCTTCGGCCTCGCGGGTCAGCATCTCGCCCGCCTCCGGGCGCGCCAGGGCGTCTCGCAGCTTGAGCAAATGGCTGACGATCTCGGCCTCTTTGTCGCCTTCCAGCGCCTTGATCACCTCCATGATCAGGCGGTCGGCTGCCTCGGCCAACTGCTCGTGCGAGAAATGGCTGCCCGCCGAGTAGGCGTCGTCGATCGTGCGGATCAACGACCACACCTGGTAGAGGATGGTGGCTGGTTCGTCAAACAGCTCGCGCAGGAAGGCCGCCTCTTCGTATCTCCCCGTCAGGCGGAAGATATTATACATGCGCTTGGCCACCTTGCCGTAGTTGACGTCCTTGGTCAGGTACTTCTGCACCTCGTGTTCGAGCTGCTCCACGTAATTGTCCAGCGCATTGGCCGAAACGTGTTGGGCCAGCTTGGAGAAAATCGGCACCGAACTGGCGTCCAGGTATACTTCCTGGAAGTAGGGGTCGAGATAACCATCCAGCGGCACAATTTCCCCATCCGGGCTTTCCCAGGTCACGTCCAGCATATTACTGGCGTTCGAGAGCGCCTTGCGGATCGGGTCGGCCACCACCCAATCCAGCTTGCACCAGCCCGGGCTCGCTTTCACATCCTCCCAGGTCACCGTCACGTTCGTGCCATCCGGCCGGAAGGCATCGATCTTACCTGCTTTGATTTGCTCCGGTTTCCAGGAAATTGGCGCGCCGGATTTCACCCTGCGCTCGCCGATCACCATATCCTCCGGGTAGGAGCCAAACTTCACCTCGATCAACTGGTAGGCGGGTCCCTGCAGCGAGCTCAAGGCTTTATCGCGCATGATCCGCGCCAGCGTCTGGCAGGCTTCCTCGCGGCTCGGCGCCAGGATGTTGACCCGCTCGAAGTAGTCGCAGTCGCCCGGGTAGGATTGGATTTTGCTTTGCGCGGCCGAACCGGAGAGTGCCAGGGCGGTTTCCACTACCCCCGGCTCATCCGCGAACTCCACGATCCGCCCGATCCGCCGGAAATATTCCAGCTCCTGGTCGCTAAAATCCAGCATCGAGATGTTGTGCCCGAACACCCCGCTGCGCGCATCCACGGTGATCTCGTCGCCCTTGTGGTCGGCGGCCATGTGGGTCAGCCACTGCAGCGCTTCGGCTTCCTTCACTTCCACGCCCAGCCGCTTGGCCGATTCCAGGATCCGCGCCAGCTCCGCCTGTAAATTGTCACCCGGTTGGTTCATTTGCATCCTCCCTCATCGCCAAAATAAGCACCCGCCGGTTACATTTCGCGGCGGCGGGTTTCCTCCAGGATATGCTGGAATAGTTCGGCCTGGTCCTGGGCATCCTGCAGGGCATTATGCGCCAGGCGCTTTTCATCCATAAAGTGCGCCGATATGTTTTTCAGCGAGGTCTCGGCCCAGGTCACCCCGCTTTGCCCCATGAAATAGGCCTTGATATCCAGCGCGCTGTGGCCAAACGGATTTTCACCCAGGTAGCGGTGAAAATAATCGTTGATAAATGACCAGTCAAATGGCGCGTTGAAGGCCACCAACACCGCCCGCTGCCCCTGCGGCGTGACGCTTTGAACCCATTCCGCGAAGCGCTGCATCCCTTCGCGCGCCGGCACGCCGCTGGCTTTCAACTCCTCCAGCGACAGCCCGCTGATCGCCAGCGCCTCCGCCGAGAAATCCTCGCGGTCAGGCTGCAGTTCCAGGTAAAAATTTTGGTTCACATCCGTCACCAGGCACGCCCCAATCGAGAGCAGCGCGTGCTGCGCGGGTGTGGGCCCGGCGGTTTCGACATCCACACTGATATAAATTTCCGGTTGCATGCCTTGATTATACTGTTTCCCACGGCATAGATCCGATCCTTTGCTGCACATTCGGCATCCCAATCCGTAGATTATTACCCCAAATC
Source organism: uncultured Chloroflexia bacterium (assembly GCA_963752685.1). GTDB lineage: Bacteria > Chloroflexota > Anaerolineae > Anaerolineales > Anaerolineaceae > Anaerolinea. The sequence goes on from CAVVZR010000007.1 coordinate 53,434, forward strand.
TTTACATTCATCTAAGGCACAGGCTGTCTTTCGTCCCAGGAGTAGCTTGCGGAGTTCGCCAATGCGCCGGCGCGTTGCCGAACTCTTCAAAATGGGGATGGGTTTCTTTTTCTTGGCTTATCCAGAACGCTCGCCGGCTTTGCACCTCAAAAACAAAAAAACGAGGCGGTTCATTGAACCGCCTCGCTGTCTTCCTTGGTTGCTCCCCAGGTCTTTACTTCACCTGGATGGTCAAATTGAAGGTGCAGAACGCTGACGAACCGCGCTCCAACCCCCAGGTCGTGCGGTAGATCCCGGTCGAAGCCGGCGCCAGCATATCCACCACGATATCGATCGACTCGCCGGGGGCCACGTCTTTCGACAGGTTGTAAAGATCCTTGTACTGCTGCATCTTCTCGCCAGACTGGTAAGCCACGTCGATATCTGGTGCGCCCCAGGTCTTCGCGCCGGTGTTCTTGACCGTCCACTTGCCGTCCATTTCCCCGCGCGGGGCAAACTCTGCCAGGTAAACCGGCGAAACGCTGGTTACACTGCAGTCATAATCCGCCGGGATCGGCGTGGCGTTGCTCACCACCACCGCACGCGTGTTGGTCGGCGCCGGGGTGGGCGCCAGCGTGTCCGCCGGGGGCAGGGTGGGCACCAAAGTCGGTGAGGGCAGCTCGGTGGCCGTCGCGGCCAGGGTGGCGGCGGGCGGCGGCTGTGTGGCGGTCGCCTGCATGGCCTGGTCTGCCGCGGCGGTTTGCACCGCCGAGGTGCGCACCGCGTCCAGCGTCGGGGCCACATCCTGGGTCGGCGCGGCGGGCGCCTGTGGCGTGCCGGCCAGGTCGCAGGCCGAGACCAGGATGGTCAGGACCAGCATGGTTATCAAGATTATTTTCTTCATTGAAAGTTCTCCCATTGGATCAGGTGATCCGTTTTTCCTTTTTTGTTGTACGGTCAGGCTGAATTGTAACCGCACATCCCACTTTTGGGCTAGATGTCGCCGCCTGATCACCCTGGGGGAGGGGAGCGCTTATCCTCCGGTTTCGGCTGATTTTACCATCCGCGCTGCGTGTTGGTACACCAGTGGGGCGGCGATCCCATACGTCACCGCCACAAATAAGAGGATATACGAAAATGACTGGGAACCCAGCATGATCTGGATTGCAAATGCTCCCAGGGATAATGCCGTTCCAAGATAGACATACAGTCGGGTGCGGTGCAGCCAGGCATAGGGTAAAAAGTGTACCCCGCCCAGTGCTGCCAGGATCATCGGCAAAGAGCGCGGGTTGAGGCTGTAGGCCATAATCAAAATTGGTAGACCCAACGCCTGAGACATAGCCATTTGCACCGAAAGCGCCTGGAGCGGATTATCTTTTGCCATTCGTTTGGAGCCCATCCGCCGTTCCAGCCAGAAAGCTATCGGCAGCGCCACCCCGCCCTGAAAAATTGCCAGCAGCGCTGCCGTTTCTCTCGACAAAACAAAAGAGAGCAGCGCTGTTATCAAGAACGTAGCTCCGTAGGATATCAAAAATGGCGCGCCGCCTGCCGAACTGGCGCTGACCTCATCCAATGCCGCCTTAAGATCATTGCTCGTGTTCACTATTTTCCTCGATCTGCCGAATATTATTTGCTTGGGATGTGCCGCGATTAAATTTTACACTGAATATTCTCCCGGCCTCCCCTCGGAGACCCTCCAACTATTTCCCCAGCAGCTCCTTGTAGCTCTCGGCGAAGGTCTGGCGGTAGGCCGGCGGCAGGTCATCGATCACCAGGGTCAGCCCGCCGGCCCGGTGCTCCAGCGTAAACTGCGCCGATGGGATCAGCCCGCGCTGGATATCGACCAGCTCGCCCAGCGTCTTTGCTATCTCCGCGCTGTCGGGCAGGGTCAAGGTGAAGCGCCCGCCATCCAGCGAGGCCGAGAGGGCGGCCTGGTGCACTTTTTTCGCCAGCGTTTCGGCCCGCAGCAGCACCCCATCGTCATGCCCGCCAATCTGCCCCAGAAACGGGAAATCTTCGGGTTTCAGCGCCAGCCTGGCCAGCGGTTTGACCGCCGTATCGCAGGCCCACTCGTTGCTGTAGCTTTCTTCGGTCATCATCTGCCGCTTAAAAGCCTCCCGCGGCAGGAAATACAGCGCCCCCTCGCACCACGGCTGTTCGCTCAGTTGCTCCTGGTTGACCGAAAAGTTATACACCGCCAGCGCTTCCCCGCCGCGGTTGTGCAGGTACATCACCCCGTTGCGGATGCTCCCGCGCAGCTGTTTGCGGTTCACCACCGCGAAGAACATCGCCCACAGCCCGTCGTGCGTCCCGTACACCGCCTGCAGGTTGCCTACCCCGTTGCGATCAAACAGCTCCACCGAGGTGCGCACCGGCGCAAACTCATCAATGTCGCGCTTATTCGAGCCGTGGAAGATAAACAGGTCTCGCCCCATCAAAAACTGCACGAACTCATACCTGGGCCACGCCAGCCGATAATCAATCTCCCCGCCATCCGGGTGCGCCAGGATCCCCTCCAGCAGCCGCTGGAAGGCCGCTTCTTTCTCCGCCGTCAGCGCCAGCCTGGGGGCAGGGATGCGCTCCACCACCGCCAGGTTGTGCGCATTTTCTGCCGCCACCCGCGCCAGCTCAAACGCCCCCACCCGCAGCGCGGTCACCGCCCCATCCTCGCCCCGCACAAACTTGGCCACCGACCCATCCACCGGCCCGCCTCGCATGCGGAAGCGCCCGTCCCCCAGCTCCTCCAGCCAGATTTCATAGCCCGCCGGCGCGCCGGCTACTGCCGCCCCCAGCTTACCGTCGATCTCGCTCACTGCCAGGGTAAACCCCATCATCGTGTAGGTTCCTGCGTATTTCTGCGCGTCCATCGCCCAACCTTCTTTCTCCCCCGGTGATCTTTACCGGGCATCTTCCAAATTGCCGCCAAATCCCCATCTGGAGTCAACTGCCCATCATTGTACCCAGAATAGTATCGCCTTGTCCAACCATTTTTTACCTGTTTTATATGGATAGTTTCCCCGCGCATACTATAATTAACCCAATAAGTATCTGAAAGCTCGCCTCGGGGCGCCACCATCCTGACTTCATCGATCCGCTTCGGAATGCCAATGACTTTCCTCTACCGCTTGCCCTACGTATCCCTCATCCTCCTCTCCGCCCTAATCTGCGCCGGGATGGCCCTGCGCGCCTATCGTTCTCGCCGCAGCGTCGCCCGCGCCCTGGCCTTTAGCTGGATGGCGATCTTCTGTGCGGTTTGGATGATCCTGGTAGCCCTCGATAACCTCATCTTCAACCTCGCCTGGCGCCAGATCCTTTGGTGGCTGATCCCCCTCGCGATCCTTTCCACCACCATCAGCCTGTTCTTTTTTGCCCTCGAATTCAGCTTGCGCCTGCGCCGCATACCCCGTGCCGTGGCTGTCCCCACCCTCCTGGTCGCCCTGCTCATCGGCGCGCTCTCCATCACCAACCCCCTCCACCACCAGATGTGGACCGTTTCCCAGGTGGATGGTTTCGACATCCAGGTGATGGGCCGCCTCTACCTGGTGCAGGTGGTTTACATTTATCTTCTCACCCTCGCCACCCTCACCTTGCTGGTGCGCGCTTTTCTCCTCTCCACTGGCATCCTCCGCCGGCAGACCCTTCTGCTCCTGCTGGGCACCCTCATCCCCGTCGCGGTCAGCGTCGCCGCCGATGTCCTGGGTTGGGACCCGCTGCCCTTCGTCGACGAACCGGCCTTCAGCATTCTCTTCACCGTGCTGCTCTTCGGCTGGACCACCCTGCGCTTCAATACCTTTTACCTGCTCCCCGTGGCTTCGGACGTCATCATCAAGAATATGCAGCCCGGCGTCCTGGTCACCGATGTGGAAGGCCTGGTCATCTACACCAACCCGGCCGCCCAGAAGATTTTAGCCAAGAAAGAAGCGCAGCTCCACGGGCAATCGGTGGTCGGCGTGCTGGCCGAATGGCTGCCCGAGGCCCTATCCGCCTGGAATGAAGAAAAAGAGGAAATCCAACTGATTTTGGGTGAAGCCCCGCCCCAGTACTATCGCTTCACCATCTCAAAACTGGCCGGCAATGCCAGCGAAACCATCGGCAGCCTCCTCACCCTCTACGACAACACCGAGCAGATGAATTATGAGAAACTTTTGAATGATCTGGCCAGCTTTGACTCGCTCACCGGCTGCTACAACCGCAGGTTTTTTTATGAAATGGTCCAGGTCTTTTTCAACCAGGTCCAACGCTCTGCCCAGCCCCTCTCGATCTTGATGCTCGATCTTGACCATTTCAAACAGGTCAACGACACCTACGGTCACGTCAAAGGCGACCTGGTCCTCCAGCAGGTCGCCGCCGTGTGCAAGAGCATGCTGCGCCCGCAGGATGTCTTTTCGCGCTACGGCGGCGAAGAGTTCATCCTCGCCATGCCCGAAACCACCCTGCACGAAGCCCTCATCGTCGCCGAGCGCCTGCGCGCGGCCATCGAAGCCGTAAAAAATGAGCTCGAGGGCGTGCCCATCACTGCCAGCATCGGCGTCGTCGAGACCCGCGGCGAGCCTGCTCTCAGCCTGGATAGCTTGCTTAACCGCGCCGACGAAGCCATGTACGCCTCCAAACACGCCGGCCGCAACCGCGTCACCGCCTGGCAAGCCCCGGAGGCGCCATGATCCCGGTTTGTATATACTTCGCTTATTCTTTTCTGTTTATTCTCATCCGAATCTGATATCCTTGCTCCAGTTTTCATCCTAGGCAGGACCATTATGGAACGACATCGGAGAGGGTGAGATGATCTTCATGGGGGCAGGCCAAAGCAGCACAAACGCGCTCTTCCAGCTCATCTGGCGACAAGGTTCGGTCGGGCTCGACGATGCGCCGTTTGCTATGCACCCACTTGGGTTCAATCGGGTTGAGCCAAGGGCTCTTGATTGGCAGCGGACAAACAAAGATGCGTGTGCCTTGACCCGTTTTCAAACAGATCTGTTGTGCGCTCGGATCCACTGTTGTACAGCCCGGCTGATGTGCCAACGGGCGTTGTCCCACACCAAAATCAAGACCCGCTTGCCCCTTCGTGCCAGCTTTTCGCAGCACCATTGCAGAAATTGGGTCGTGATGCCGCTGATCGGTCGGCCATCCACAAAGCGCAACCACATCTCTTCGACCCACTGCTCCGCTTGAGTGCGGACAATGACGCAACAGAATGCCAAAACAAGCCAATGCCTTGGGGGTATCGTCTTTGCCAGTGGCGACTTGTTCGACCAACTGCAAGGGCTTACTATCCGGCGACCAGCTATGCAGATGGGGCTGCGCGTAGCGGCTCCACCAAACTTCGTCTTGAAAGCCGATCACCCAGTCGGGATGCTGGCTCGTCAAGCGGATCAGTCGATCCCGGAACTTTTTTTTCGCTGGTATTCAGGATCCGGGCTGGTGATCCACTGCTTGGCACGCTTCCAGTGGATGCCCAACCGTTCAAGGGTGGCACGAACGGTTTCGTCACTCACCCGCTCTTTGGTCAATCCTTCTGCCAGGCTCACTTCGGCCACCAACTCCAAGAGTCCACACACTGGTTTCTTTGCCGTATGGCGCGGGCTTTTGTGCAGGAGCTCCTTGAGCATCTCGGTGTGCTCAGAAGCAAACGCCGCTCCGCTGTGGTGGGGACGGCGAGATTTGGCGTGCAAGGCAGCCAGGCCGTTGGGCATTAAAAGCTTTGATCACCTTGCGCACCGTGTCATCATCACACCCCAGGTTCCGTTCGATCGCGGTCGCGTGCAGTCCCCGAGAACTGGCTAAAAGAATTTGGCAGCGGCGGAGCACAAACGCATTGGGTGAATGCAGGCCGGTTTCCAAGTGTGCTCGCTCTTCATCTGTTAACGTTCGGACGAATATCGGTGGTTTCATACCACCTGTTATACCATATCTCCGTTTATCTTGCCGGAGTATGCACTAGGATTATGGAACGACCCATCTCTGGCATCAATATCGCCCATCCGAGCCCGGAAATACCCCTCAACTGGGAAGAACAGCGCAGGCAGTGGACTCAAGATATTATCCGCATCATGTCCATCGTCATCTCGGTTGCCTCGCTGGTCATCGCCGCGGCGACTGTTGCTGGCATTTTGGTTTTCAGCGAAACCCTGCCCATTTATATCGTCCTGCTCTTCGTCCTTCCCGCCGGGTGGATTGCCCGGCATCGCCAATGGCAATGGGTGAGTTATATCCCTTCCTTGTTGTGCCTGGGTTTGGGCATGTATGGCTCCTACCACAATGGCTTTGTTTCGATTCTCATCCTGTTTTATGCCCTGGCCGTGTTATTGGCAGGTATCCTGGTCAACAACCGCATCGGCTACCTGGTGACGGCAGCCTGTATCCTTTTGTTCGTAGGTCTTGGCATGCAGACCCAGCCATTGTCGCTCAATTATTTGCTCCCGTTCATCACCTTCACCTTTGGGCTGATCGGCGTTTCTACCCTCCAGGGCTACATTCAATCCCGCCTGCGCGCCTATTTTGCGGTCCGCAACCGTGAGGCCGCCCTGCTTCAGGATGAAATCCGCCGCCGCCGCCAGGTGGAGCAGCTCCAACAGGATCAGGAAGCCCAACTGCGCCGCCTGGCGGAAAACACCACCGACCTGGTGGCTGAGGTGGATGTGGATGGCGCCTTCCGCTATGCGTCCCCATCCTATAAAACCAGCCTGGGTTACGAGCCGGATGCCCTGCGCGGCACCAATGCCTTTAACCTGGTCCACCCGGACGATCTTGAATATGCCCATGTATCCGCCCGCACGGCCGTCGCCGAACATACTCCCAAAAGAATCCGGGTGCGCATCCTTCATCACGCCGGCTATCTCATCTATTTCGAGATATCCGGAAACCCGATATTTGATCCGCAAGGCAGGCATGTAGGCTTTATCCTTGCCAGCCGGGATATTAGCGCGGAGAAGCAAAACGAGTTAGCCCTCCAGGAATCCGAGAAAAAATTCCGCAATATCATCGAATCCCTGCCCTTGGGCATGCATATGTATTCTCTGGGTGAAGATAATTCCCTGGTCCTCACTGGCTCCAACCCCGCCGCCGATCGCATCCTGGGGGTCGATCATCTCTCGCTGCACGGCAAAACCATCGAAACCGCCTTCCCCTTGCTGCGCGACACCCAGATCCCGCAAATATATCGCCAGGTTGCCCGCACCGGTCGGCCTTGGAAAACCGAACAGTTTGATTACGACCAGGATCCCGTCTCCGGCACCTTTGAAGTCCATGCCTACCAGACCGGCCCCGGGAAAATGGTCACCGTTTTCCTGGATGTCGCCGAACGCATCCGCGCCGCCGAAGCTCTGCGCGCTTCCGAAGAAAAATTTGCCACCGCCTTTGTCACCTCCCCTGATTCGGTCAACATTAACCGTCTCTCTGACGGCGTCTACATCGATATCAACCAGGGCTTCAGCCGCTTGATGGGCTATTCCAAGGAAGAGGTGATCGGCAAATCTTCCCTCGAATTAAATATCTGGGACGACCCTGCCGACCGCGCCCGCCTGGTGAAAGGGTTGTTGGAAAAGGGTGAGGTCGAAAACCTGGAAGCGCGTTTCCGCCGTAAAAACGGCGAGATCATCATCGGGCTCATGTCGGCCAAAATCATCATCATCGAGAACCAAAAATGCATCCTCTCCATCGCCCGCGACGTGACCCTGCGCATCCAATCCGAAATTGAACTGCGCGAAACCCATGCCAAGTTGGAACAGGCCTATGAGGCCACCTTGCAGGGTTGGGCGCGCGCCCTCGCGCTGCGTGAACGCGAGACCGCCGACCACAGCCAGAGGGTGGTCGACAGCACCCTGCAGATCGCGCGCCGGCTGGGCATCCAGGGGGAAGAGTTGGTCCATCTCGAGCGAGGCGCGCTGCTGCATGATATCGGTAAAATGGGCATCCCCGATAACATCCTGCTCAAACCCGGCCGCCTCACCTCGGACGAATGGGTCACCATGCGCCAGCACACCGATTTCGCCAAAACCATGCTCGACGAAATTGATTATCTGCACCCCTGCATCCATATCCCCTATTCGCATCACGAAAAATGGGACGGCAGCGGTTACCCCCAGGGGCTGAAAGGCACAGACATTCCCCTGGCAGCCCGCATTTTCTCCGTAGTCGACGTCTACGATGCCCTCACCCACGACCGCCCCTACCGCCCGGCCTGGTCCGCCGCCGAGGCCAAAAACTACCTGCGCGAGCAAAGCGGCGTCCATTTCGACCCCGAAATCGTCAGTTTATTTTTCGAACTGATCTAATCGCTGCCTTGCACCGGCTCTGAATTAATTTTTGGGCTTCATTCCTCATTCATCACTCCTCATTCATCCTTCAATTGGGGTTGTATTTTCGACTCCTTTCGTCTACAATCTGCACATACCGGTTGTGCATCGGGGCCGCGCATCACCTGCCGGCTCTGCCTGTCACGGCGGACCTATTCTACAAAACCAGTAAGGAAAAAAAACATGGGATACAGCTTCAAAAACTCCAAAGGCACCACCTATTTCTTGCACGCCACCACCCGCGATCTCAAGGACGGCAAGAAACAGACCCTCTACTTTTTCTCCAAAACCGAAAAAGCCGGTGTGCTCGACAAAGTTCCTGAAGGCTACGTGGTGGGGGAAAGCAATTCGGGTCTTCCCTTTCTGAAAAAGAAATAAGCTGACACAACTTCAAGTAAACGCGCGGCCCGTCGCGATCTTCTCGACGGGCTGCGCGCTGAAATCCCCTGGTTTCGAAATGAATGAACCCGGGATTGTTTGTTTTGGATGGCCGCCTTGCCTGGGCCCGATCAGCCCCTTTATAGAAAGTCCATATCGTGGAAAATCACCCGCGCCAGCCCGGGCATCGCCTGGCTGCTCATCAAAAGGTTTAACTCGCGCACGCGGTAACCGCGCTTCACCAGGTGCGCCATGGCGGTTCGGTTGGCTCCCGGCACAAAGATTTCATGCGCCTCGCTCGAAATCTCCTGCTGCTTCAAGATCGCCCAATCCAGGGCTGCCGTCATCCACCGCTCATCCACTGCCACCAGCGGCCCGATCATGCCCTCGGCGGACACCCGAAAATAGGCAACCATCTCCTTGCCCTGCTTCACCAGTGCATAGCTGCCCTCTGCGCTCCAGCGCAGGTGGTCTTCCGCGCGGGTGAACCCCAGCGCGCCCAGGTCCATTGCGTTCAGCGTCGCCAGGATCTCACTCACCGCGTGGCGCTCTACTGCCAGCCCGGGCGGGGCGGGAAGCACAGCCGGGTTGCCCGTGAACAGCACCGAATAGGGCAGCGGCAGCATCCCCAACTGCATGTACAGGCCCTGCGCCGAAGGGTGATCTGAAGCGTGCACCAGAAACCGGTCGCAGCCCTCGCGCGCGCCCATGGCCCGCTCCAGCAGGCGTTTGCCCGCGCCCTGGCCCTGGTATGCCGGCAGCACATAGAAATTCGCCAGGATCCACTGCGGTGCTCGCCGCAGCGCGCTGACCACCCCCACGATCTGCCCGCTGGCTTCGTCTTCCGCCACCCAAAAACCTTCCGGGCAGCTCGTCTGCATCCTCATCCAATGCGCCTGCACCACCGCCTTCTCGGACGCATCCCCGGGCTGGTCGATGGCCCAATAGACCTCTACCGCCGCCTCGATATCCTGTCTGCCCACCGCCAGTCGAATGATCATGCCTGCTCCAAAACAACCGCTCATCGCCTTCTTAAAGTCGATTGACTTTTTGAAACCTCAGATCTTCACCTCTGAGTTTGGGGTTTGACGGCCCATAAGAGGCCGCCAAACCTCAAGGTTCCTCTTTCCCCACTCGTCGACCGGGGCGTGTGGGGTCGATCTTATGCATGCCAAACTCCCCAAGTTTACTCTTTCCCCGCCCCGTCGACCGGGGCGGGGCAGGGGTGGGGTCGACCTGATGCCATGCCAAACGCCCCAATCAGGCTTTCAAAATGTCGATTGACTTTTTGAAACCTCAGATCTTCACCTCGGGGTTTGGGGATAGGCAGCCCATTTGGGCTGCCTATCCCCAAGTTTACTCTTTCCCCGCCCCGTCGACCGGGGCGGGGTAGGGGTGGGGTCGACTTTATGCCATCCATCGACACCCACCGCGCTTCCCCGAGTCCATGATACACTTTAACCAGCGAGACCGGGTCATTCGTCCTGCGCCTGGCCGCGATGATCCCCAATTTGGGGCTGGTTTTGCATTCGCCGTACGCCGTCCGCTGATACAATATTCCTTATGACCGATGACCCCACCCCAGCCAGTAAGGCCGATTTTCAGCCTCCCGGCCCGCGCATCGTCGTGGTCGGCATCACCGGCTGCGGCAAGACCACCACCGCCCTGCGCCTGGCGTCCATTCTCTCCGTCCCCCACGTCGAACTGGACTCGCTCCACTGGATGCCCAACTGGGTCATGGCCGAGCGCGACGTATTCCGCGCGCGCGTCGCCCAGGCCCTCTCCGGCCCTTGCTGGGTCACCGACGGCAACTACAGCAAAGCCCGCGACCTCATCTGGGGCCGCGCCACCGCCATCATCTGGCTGGATTATCCCCTACCGGTGATCATGTGGCAGCTTTTCCGCCGCACCATCCGCCGGGTGGTCACCCGCGAAGTGCTGTGGAACGGCAATCGCGAGACCCTGGGGGGCGCCTTCTTGAGCCAAGATTTGCTCTTCTTGTGGGCCCTGCAGACCTACCCCATCTACCGCCAGGAATACGCCTACGCCTTCGCCGACCCCGCCAACGCCCACCGCAAACTGGTCCGCCTGCGCAGCCGCCGAGAAACCGCCGCCTGGCTGGCGCAGCTGGAAGCCGCCAGCCCGTAGCCTGCCGGTAGTTTGGGTTGAGCGATTTAACCAGAGCCAACGCCTGCCTGAACCTGAGCGAAACCCAACATCTTGGGCGGGAATGTTGGGTTTCGGCGTGTTCGTAAACATATAAACCTTTTTTGTCTTCGCCCCTAAATATCAAGAAGGTCTATACTGTCAAATCGTGGTAACTGCTTCCAATTAAAATAATATAACCACAATACAACACATTGCCACTATCTTCATTTACCGTTCGTTTGAACCCTCACTATCTCTACAAATTGTTTCCAGGCATCTTCATCTGTAAATAAAGTTGAAGTAAATATATTGAAGCGAGATTTTCCTTGATAAAGTAAAACCATTTTATTATTCATTTTGGAATGAGTAAAAGCTCTCCAAAATATATTGGCATTCATATCCTGGCCGTTAATGGATATTCCCGTGGCATCTATCGTGCCGTTGATCGAGGTTCGATAGATGTTTCCCTTCTGATCATAAGAACCTGACTGTAAGTAAATAATCCACCATGGTGCACTCAAAATGACAACTGGAAAAATGATGGATGTCAAATACAAATTCCATGTGGAAGGATTGCGCATAATTATAAACATATAGAAAAATAGAATAACGACGAGAATCAAGCCACAAATCCATTTCAACCATTTTATTTGGGAAAAATGCAATTCGAGTGCTTGGGTGAATTCTTTTTTGGTTATGTGGCCTTGAAAATTCATTATCATTTTTTCCTGCTTAATTGCTTTCTGAACATATATTCAGCATCCCCAAGCTCTGACTCCAGCCGTGTAAGGTTTGTAGGATTTTTTAAGAATATGAAACAATTATATACTCACTCGGTAAACTCATCTCTCCTGGCTGCGCTCCTTCAAAGAAACCGCCGCCTGGCTGGCGCAGCTGGAAGCCGGCAGCCCGTAGGTTGGGTTGAGCGAGAATACGCAGGCCTCCTGACATCACAAACCGTAAGCGAAACCCAACAATCTCCGGTGAGACAAGATGTTGGGTTGCGGGGTCACTGATTCCTTGCTAATATAATCTGCCTTCACCCCTCAACCCAACCTACAAAAGCGCACAGATGCAACGAGAAATCCACAAAATAAGCTGAGCAATAAACCCCACCAGACATAATATCTTCGCATTCCCCTCTTCATTCATCACTCATCACTCTGCATTCCTCATTCCCCCCAGGGGGTGAAACCCAAAATGCCATTTTTGCCCCCAAAATTTCACCTTTTGACAGCTTGTCATTTCACCCCCCAACCCCGTACAATCATCCGCATGCCCCCAGGTTTACCCGGTTCTTCTCCCCATTCATCATTCATCATTCCGCATTCATCACTCCGCCCTTCGTTTTTCGTTAATTAAAATGAACGAATACCAATAACGAATACTTTGCGGGGGCACGACGCGGATAAAAAAAGACCCCCAGTACGGGGGCTTCAAAAAAACATAAAATCGTTTTTTTGGTGGGCCTGGATGGATTCGAACCATCGACCAAGCGGTTATGAGCCGCGCGCTCTGCCGCTGAGCTACAGGCCCCGAAATGCCATCGAAATTATAGCATAATGCCGCGATTATGGCTCCAGCGTCACCTTAATCGACTGCCTGGCCTCCTGCACCAGGGCGAAGGCCTCGTCGAAGCGCTCCAGCGGGAACTGGTGGGTGACGATCTCCTCCACCGGCACCTGCCCCTTGAGCAGCATCTCGATCGCCGGCGGGATAGCAGTACGGCCCCAGATGCGACCCGTGGATGTTCAGCTCCTTGGTATCGCCGATAACCGTCCAGTCCACCGTCACCGCCTCGCCGAACACGCTGAACTCCACAAACGTCCCCAGCCGGCGGATCATCTGCAGCCCCTGCGCCACCGACTGCGGGTGCCCGCTGGCCTCGATATACACGTCGCAGCCATAGCCCGCGCTCAGCTTCTTCACCTCGCTGACCACGTCCGTCTCGTGCGGGTTGAGCGCCAGGTCGGCCCCGCAGTGCCGCGCCACCTCCAGCCGCGAGGGGCTCAGGTCCATCGCGATCAGCAGCCCGGGGTGCTTCAACCGCGCCGCCGCCACCATCCCCAGCCCCAGCGGTCCGCAGCCCGAGATCACCACCACGTCCCCCTCCTGGATCTCGCCGCGCTCCACCGCATGGATCGCGCAGGCCAGCGGCTCGATATACACCGCCTTGCGCGCGCCCAGTTCCTTGGGCACCTTGTGGTTGATCGCGTCCGCCGGGAATTTCATATAGTCGGCCATGGCGCCAAATGTGCGCTGGCGAAAACCGTACACGTCGTGTTTACCGTCGCACATCCAGTACTGCCCGCGCTTGCAGAAGCGGCACTCCCAGCACGGCACGATCTGCTCCGAGATGGCCCAGTCGCCCAGCGCCAGCCCGTACTTCTCGCCCGCCCCGGCGCCCAGCGCCACCACCTCGCCGACGAACTCGTGCCCCGGGGTCACCGGCGGCTGGCAGTAGCCCGCCCGCTCGCCATCGCCCCAGAAGAGCGGCGCGCCCTGGTAGCACTTCATGTCGCTGGCGCAGATCCCTACCGAGAGGATGCGCACCAGCACCTCGCCCGCCGCCACCTGCGGCACGGCCGCTTCTTCCAGCCGGTAGTCGCGCGGCCCGTAGCAGGTCACCGTGCGCATGGATTGAGGAATCTCGATCATTCCAGCCATGTTTCTATCCTTTCTTTCACCACCCGGCGGGGTTCAGCCCGCCGTCATTTGCGCCAGGGTCTGCCTGGCCCATTGGGTTACCAGCCGCCGGTAGCTGTCCGCGTCCTCGTACTCCGCCGCCACATCCTGGATGGTCATCTTCCAGGCCACTTTTGGGCGGCGGCGGCGCGTCCGGCGCGCGCGTCACCTTCCACCTGCGCTGGTCGCTGCCCGTGTCTTCCGCCGCGATGCGCTGCACCTCTTCGCCGGTCAGCCCTTCCTCCAGGTACCGCCGCAGCGTCTTCCCGATCCATGCCAGCCCTTCGTCGCTGTAGCGCCCATGCTGGATCATAAAACAGGCCACCGTCAGGAAGTGCACCTCGCCGTAGGCCGGGTTGCTGAACTCCAGCACCAGCAACGCGTCGAAGATTGCCTGGCAGCTGTCCTCATTTGCCAGCACCGCCCCGCATTCCGCGCACCGCTTTACCATGCTTTCCTCCTCACCGGGTCACAGCGCAGGCCGCCGGGCGCTCACCCGTCCCCCGCCGGCCCGCGGATGAGCTCTGCTCCCTCGCCTGATCTACCCCTGGAACTTGTACCCGCGCCCCGGCGCCGTCTGGATCAAGCGCGGGTGCGCCGGCTCGGCTTCGATCTTCTCGCGCAAGCGGTGTACCAGCTGCGCCAGGCTGTCGTCCCGCAGCCCGCCCGCCACCATCTCCTCCGGCCACACCGCCGCGATCAACTCGTCTTTGGCGCACACCTGCCCGGCGCGGCTGCGCAGTGCTCCCAGCAGGCGTTCTTCGGCCGCGGTCAGCCCGGCCGCGTCGCTGGGCATGGCCGCACCCGCGCCGCTCTCCAGCAGCGGGTGGCCTTCCAGCCCGCTGGCGCGCAGGTCCGCAAGCGAAGGGCTGTCGGCCCAAAATTCCGCTGCCCGCCGCGCCACCGCCGGGTGGGCCTTGAGTGCGTCCACCTCCAGCGCGCAGCCGCCGGCATGCGCTTCGCACACCCCGCGCAGCAGCGACGGGTAGCCTTTACTCAGGGTCACCATCCGCTCCAGGGTGCGTGCGTCCCAGGCCTTTCCCCGCCGCACGCCGTACTGGCCCGCGCTCCACAGCGCATCCTCGTGCGCCAGCCCGCCCAGCCAGATCGTGTGCCCAAAGAACAGTTCCGCCAGCTCATTGAACGGGTCCAGCGCCCGCCGCATGGCGATCCCGTAGGTCAACCTGTATTTGAAGCGGTCACGCAGGGCGCGCAGCCCGCCGCTGATTGCCGCGTCCCCGCTCGCGTCGATGCGCTCGAAACGGTCCAGCAGCAGGCAGATGCCCTGCGGGTGCTCGCCCAGGCCGGCCTCCACCTGCCGCTCCAGCTCGCGCAGGGTCCGCTTCTCGCCGCCGGCCCCGCCCAGCGCCTCGTCCAGCAGCCCGAACAGCGCTACCGCGCGGGTTTCTTCCAGCCGGTTGCAGTCCGCCAGCACAAAGTGCGGCCCGCCCTGGGCGCGCTGCGCCAGAAAACCCAGCACGTTGCTCTTGCCCGAGCCGCTCAGCCCGATCAGCGCAAAGCACTCCCCGGCTTTCGCGGCGGTCTGGGCCGCCTCCACCTCGCGCGCCCGGTAACCCGGCGGATATTCGTCCCACACCCCGGGGCTCACCGCTTAATACCTCTCCCAGTGCACCCGCTCCTCGCGGTACTGCGTGCGCGCGGGTTTGTCCTCGGCCGGGTAGCCCACCAGCACCACCCCCAGCGGGATAACCCCTGCCGGCAGTCCCAGCACGGTCTGCACCGCCTCCACTCGCTCTGCCACCGGGTAGACCCCCGTCCACACTGCCCCCAGCCCCAGCCCGGCCGCGGCCAGCAGCAGATTTTGGGTGGCTGCCGAGCAGTCCTGCACCCAATAGCTGCCCTCCGCCACGTTCACCGCGCCCGCGGGCGCCCCGCACACCACCACGGCGGCCGGCGCCGGGTACTGCCCGTATGGCAGCACCGCCTGCAGCTTCGCCAGGGGCTCCTTTTCGCTCACCACCACAAATTCCCAGGGCTGCATATCCATTGCCGATGGCGCGGCCATCGCCGCCCGCAGCAGGTCCACCAGCAGATCGCGTGGCACCGCCTGATCCCGGTACTCGCGGATACTGCGCCGTTGAAAGATAATATCCAGTACGTTAACCAAGTCCATCCCTCCCCATCCGGTCTACTCTCAGCTTTCCAGCCCGCCGTCCATCCCCAGCAGCTCCGGCAGCTCATTCAGCGCGCGGATCTCATAGCGCGTGGCGTAGCGCGGGTCGCGCGCCAGCCCCTTGGGGTTGAACCAGCAGGCGTCCAGCCCGTAATTGATCGCCCCCTGGATGTCGGAGGTCAGCCCGTCCCCGATCACCAGCGCCTGGGCTTTGTCCAGCCCGCCGATCCGCGCGAAGACCGCCTCGAAGTAGGCGGGGTCGGGTTTGACCACCCCCAGCTCCTCCGAGATGGCTACCTGCTCGAACAGCCCGGCGATCCCCGAGCGTTCCAGGCGCGGCCGCTGCACGTCCTTGAGCCCGTTGGTGATCAGCGCAAAATGGTAGTGGGGCCGCAGCGCGCGCAGCACCTCGTCTGCGCCGGGCATCAGGTCCGAGCCGCGTGCCAGGTTGGGCAGATAGCGCCGGCTGAACTCCTCGGCATCCGCCCGCAGCCCCGCCGCGGCCAGCAACTGCTCGAAGCGCTCCACCCGCAGGCGTTCCGCCGTGGTGCGCCCGGCCTCGAAATCCTTCCACACCTGCGCGTTAAACTGGCGGTAGAGCGGCCCGTATTCCTCGCGGAAGGGCAGACCCATCTCCGCGAAGCTGGCGCTCAGTGCCTTTTCCTCGGCTTTGTCGTAGTCGAACAGTGTGCCGTCCGCGTCAAAAAACAACCAGGTATATCTCATCCCCTTATTATAATGGAGCAAACCTATCCGGTCTTCTCCCCCCTGCCGCCATCCTCTATTCCCGTAGGGGCCGGTTTCAAACCTGCCCTCCTGCGCCGCTCGCCCGCCTCCTGGAATCAAACAGCGCCCCGCCCGGCCCAATCCAGGCGGCCTTATCCGATCTTATCGGCTTGGTTAAAACTCGTCTTTGAGGAAAGTGAAGCGTTCTTTGGGCAGCCCGGTGAAGAAGTTCAGCGCCTGCCGCCAGGCATCCGCCTCATCCGGGGTGATCTGCTCGTCGCGGTACTGCCAGTTGTTCTTGCGGATGTATTCGAGCATGCGTTCGCTCTGCCGTTCCAGCCGCGCGCGGGTTTCGCCGATCAACCACCTGGCCGCCAGCGGGTACCGTTCGCCGGCCTCGCCCAGACCCAAGCGCAGGTGGGTGAAGCACAACCCATCCGCCGCCTGGTAGAGCTCGCGCAGCTGGTCGCTGTCGCGCTCGATCACCTCGAACAGCACCATCAGGTGGTTGGCGTCCGCGCTGACCACGCTCGCGCAGGCCGGGCAGCCGCTCTTGGCCGGCAGCACTCCCCGACCGGCGGCGTGCTTCCAGCCCAGGCGCGCCGCCAATCGCTGCAGCAGCCGTGCCGGCAGGCTCACCTGCGCCCGCGGAGAGCCCAGGTCCCGGCTCACCTGGCGCGCAAGCTGCTCGTAGATCATGTTGACCCCCAGCACCGGTCCGCTGGAGGCCATCTCGATCGCCACCAGCATGCGGGTGTGTTCCTGGCAGAAACCGTAGGCGTCAATGATCGGCTGGCGGCTGACCGGGTCGGTGACGTGCTCCCACAAAAAGGCGTCAATGGCGCGCGATGCGGCGTCTTTTGCCAGGCGGCATACCGGGCAGCCCGGCCGGCGCAGGGCGTCTTCCAGCTTGGAGATGGTCAATGCAAAGGCCATGCAAGCATTATAACCCCTCCCCGCGCCGCAATCCTTCCGTGGGCCAGGGCGGTTGCATCCAAATTTCTGGTGCAATGCCCGGCATCTGGCCATCCCCGCCGATCCAGGTTGGCTATCCGATTCTTCGTAGGACGAGTTGAGCGCTTGAGCCAGGAGCGCAGGCCTTCCTATAGCGAAGCGAAACCCAACCTCTTGGCTCCCGTTGGGTTGAGGGGCAATGGTATACGGGTCAAATTGTCGTTCGGATGCCTCTCAACCCAACCTACGACTTTCTCATTTCCACGCTTTGTTTTCGGGAGAAACCGGTTGGATGGTTTAAGGATAGTTTTCCAGGATGGCCACCAGCACCTGGTCGGCAAAATGGGAGTATTTGCGCAGCAGCAGCCCCCAGGCTTCCGGCGAGGTGATCCGCGCGGATTTGTAAGCATCCCCCACCGCCTCCAGCACCAGCCGGCGGAAAAAGAGAAAAGCCTGGGCGGCCTCCACCAATCTCAATCCCTGCTTCTGGCAGCGCAGGGCATAATCAAAACCCAGGCCCTCGGCCTGCACGGTGGCCTCGTCGCCGTCCACCGTCAGGTAACCGATCATTGCCTGGGCCAGGGTGCGCCCGCTCTGCCGGAAGTAGTCGCGCGCGTTGTTATCCAGATGGGCATACCAGCCCTCATTCTCCATGGACTGCTCGCGCATCAACAGCCGCACCGAGAGGATCACGTGCTGCAGCAGTTGGCCGGTATCCACCTCGTCCGGCGCATCCTGCGCTTTGCGCCACAATTCCACCTCGCTGGTGCGGTAGCGCCGGTGGCCTCCATCGGTGAGATGTACCGGCAGCTTGCCATCGTTCGACCATTTGCGCACGGTGCTGGGATGTACCCCCAGCAGCGCGGCGGCGTCTTTCAGGCTCAACCATTCTGGATTCATAGTCTCTCACAGGCTGGGATTGGCTTCATGTTAATCCTCGCATTCCAGTATAGGGTTAAAGTTGGTTTAGAAAACATTAACGTTAAAAATCAGGACGTGCCTGGTAATGCTAGCTCCAGGCACGTCCGACATCAGGGGGCCGATGTTTTATGGATTTTTCTTATGCGGGTTGGGCGCTTTGGTAGGTTTGCCTTTGGGCGCCTGGGGTGCCTGGGTCGGTTGGACCGCTTTCTTGATGTTGCCCCAACCCATCCCGGAGGCGCGCATGGCAAAGATCTCTTGTACCGTCATTCCGCTCTGCTGGGCCAGTTCGTAGGCCAGGTCGATCTCGCCGAAGCCGTAGCCCTGGCAGAACCAGCTCATGATTTCCTGGTAGCTCACTCCCCAACGCTGGGCCAGGCGCAGCCCTTCGGGGTGCTGCCAGTCGGTGCGCTCGCAGCCTGCCCGGTTGCCTTCCAGGGTGGGTACTGGCGTCTCGGTCATCTGCGGAGTTTCGGACGGGGTGGGCGTCTCGCTGGGTGTCTCGGACGGCGTCGCGGTTACCTCGCCGGTTTCGGTCGCTTCGGGGGTCGCACTGGCTTCCGGTGTCTCGGTTTCTTCCACGGTGGCGCTGGGGGTCACTTCGCTGGTAGTCGTCGGCGTGGCGGTGGGCTCATTTTCTTCCACCTCGAGCGCCTCGATTTCCCGCGCCAGCCACGAACCGTCCGCCAGGATCACGAAGCTCACGCTGACCGGGTCGCCTACCTTCAGGTCGCCATCGGCCTCGGTTTTGTCATCCACTTTGAGCATCTTGCCGCTGATCACCCAGGCATCTGTACCGATTTCATCCACCACGCCGGTGAAATGCATTTTGGTCTGTTCGTTATTGGCGTAGCTGACCCGGTCGGCCACGTAGCTGCCGTCTTCGAGGATGCGCCCGCGCACCACCACGTGGTCGCCGACCATAAAACCTGCGCTGAGCTCGGCGCTCACCTGGATGGAAAGCCCGCTCACCATCCACACATCCCCATCGATTTCGGTGATTTCACCCTGGGCGGTGAACTCAAAGGCCGGGTCATCCGGGCCGCTGTCTTGCTGCACCAGGGTCGCCTGGCCGGCCGTCAGCGTCACCGCCCGGTCGCCCTGGCTGACCGCCACCACGCCGTGATCCACCACGTAGCGCACGCCGTCCAGCGGGTTGACATCCACCTGGAAAGCCGTGCCGTGGACGCGGGCCATGCCGGCCGGGGTCTGCACTTCATAGAATGAATTGGCGCCGCGTAGTTTCACCACCTGGTGGTTGGTTTCGCCGGCGGTCTGCTCGACCAACAGCTTCAAAGAGCGGTCCCACCCACCGGAAAGCTGGCGGATAACCACCTCGGCTTCGGGGCCAATTGCGGCACGGCTGCCTTCATAGAACACCAGGGTTGCCCCTGAGTCCATGCGGGTGCGGATGGCCGCTCCCTGGCGCACGTGCTGGCCTTCCACGGCCACACTCCAGTCGCTGGAGTTCGCCGAGTTGGAGATTTCCACCACGCCCTGGACATCCCGGATCGTAGCAGCTTTTGCCCCGGCCGGAGCGCCAAAGATCAAAACGCCTGCCAGAACGACAACAAAGGCGAGGATTGCCAGGCTGCCCAGACCGGCTGGCAGCAGCAGCCATGCCAGCCGGGGTTTTGCCCCTGGGTTGGCGGCCGAGGTCACCCGGCGGCGCTGCGACTGGGCCTTCATCACATTCATCTGTGGGTATTGCACCGATTGGGTCTGGGCTGCCACGCGCAGCAAAGATGCCAATTCGGCCTGGTCAGCGGGCAGGCTTGCCAGAACCCGCTCGAGCGGCTCACCGTTTTCCAAACGGTTGAGGTAATTTTCTAAAAGGTCATCCTGTCGATCCATATTCTTCCTCCGTTGTTTGCAGCAGATCACGCAGTGCCATCAATCCCCGCCGCTGTAGTCCCTTAACCGCGTCCTCGCTCTTGTGCAAGGCCACCGCGACTTCGGCGATCGGCATCCCCTCCACAAAGCGCATCAACACCACGTCGCGCTGCTCTTCGTTGAGCTGGGCTACAGCCTGCTGCAGCCGGGCGCCGGTCAGGCGGCGGTCGGCCGCGCTTTCCGGACCTTGCTCCCCCGAGGGCAGGCGCTCATCCAGCGCCATCTGCGGGTGGGTTTTTCCCCGCCGGAAATGGTCGATGGAGAGGTTGCGTGCGATCTGGAACAGCCAGGTACGGAAAGTGGCGGCGGTTACCCGGTAGGCGGGCAGTGCCTGCACCATTTTCAAAAACACCTCGCCGGTCAGATCTTCCGCGGCGTGATGGTCGCCCGTGCGGTAGAACAGGTAGCGGAAAATGCTGCGGTAGTGGCGCTCATAAAGCTGCCCTGCGGCATCGGCGCTGCCCTTCTGCGCTTGGGTGATCAGGTCGGGGATGGTATTGGAGGGCATCAATCTGCGTGAACTCTCTATGTTTATAAAGAATTAAACGGACAACGTCGGAAAAAGAGTTGTTTTGGGGCCAAGGAGGATAATCTCCTGCAAATGGAGGTGTGAAGAAAAACCGCCGGCATTCCGGCGGTAGGTGCTTAGCTGTGCTTGATCTCCACCAGCTTCTGGTGTTCCGGGCGTGCTTTGAAGAACTCATCCAGTGGATAGCAGCCCGAGACCATGCCGTTGCGCGGGGCAGTAGTACAGTCGCTGAAGGTGCGGCAAAGTTTCTTGCGCTGCAGTCCGCGCCCGGCGAGCACATCTGCGGGCAGCTCGGGGTAGGCCAGGGTGGAGCGCCCGAGACCTACCAGGTCCACTTTGCCGGCGCGCACCGCGGCCTGGGCCACGTTGGGCAGGTATTCCTGTAAATAGGAGTAGGCGGAGCCCACAAACACCAGCTCGGGGAACCGGGCTTTCAATGCGGCGGTGGCCTCGAACTGGCGCGCCACACCTACCAATGGGTCCTCAGGGGGCAGGTAGCCGTCCGACGGGGGGAAGGTAGCCGGGCGCTGGATGTGCGGGTTGTAGTAAGGGCTGCCGGCGGTGATGCATACCAGGGTCACTCCCAGGTCGCGCAGTATGCCCAGGAAGGCGGCCGGTTCCGCCAGGTGGATGCCCAGCCCGCTGCCGTCACCGCCAAACGCGAAGGGATAGGGGCCGTCCCAGGCGCTTGGCGCGCCGGTGACTCCCGCCCCACCCTGGAAGGGCTGCAGGTCGAAGGCGCTCAAGCGCACCCCAATCTGTAAGCCCGGCGCGCGCTGTTGAATCCCCAGGATGATCTCGCGCGCCGCGCGTGCGCGGTTCTCGAGGCTGCCGCCGTAGCGGCCGGGGCGCTCGACCGCGCTGAGAAATTCATGCAGCAGGTAGCCGTGGCAATGTTTGACGTCCACAAAATCAAAACCTGCCTGCTGCGCCAGCACCGCCGCCTGGATAAAATCTTCCACCAGGGCATCCATCTCGTCGTCGCTGATCACCTGGCCGGACGGCACGGGCAACCCCACGCGCGGGTTGAGCAGGGGATGGTCGTAGGCCAGGCGCGGTTCGAGGCGTGTCTTGTGGTTGGGGCGGGCATAGCGGCCGGAGTGGGTCAACTGCAGCCCGATCACCAGGCCCGCCGTCGAGCCGTGGGCTGCGCGGTGGGCGTCGATGAGCGTATTTCGCAGCCCCGCCAGCTCGGGCAGGGTTTCCGCATTGATGATCAACTGGTTGGGGTTGGCGCGCCCGTCGGCGCGCACCGCAGCGGCCTCGCCGCCCCAGATCAATTTGGCGCCGCTCAAACCAAAGCGCTGCCAGCGGCGTGTGGTCAGCTCGCTGGGCCGCCCGTCAGGCTGGCAGTCCCAGCCTTCCATCGGCAGCACGCAGAAGCGGTTGCCAATCTGCAGACCGCCGGCATTCAGCGGTTGGGCCAGCGGAGAGCCCGGCGCACTCTCGAGCGCGTCTTCCAACGGCAGGTGGAGCCCCAGGCTTTGCAGGTGGGCGCGGAACTGCTCCGTGGTTTTGAAAGACGCTATTTTGGGATACGTCATGCTTCCAATCCTTCCAATCATCGGCCGCCGAGGCGGGTTTGGTTACAGCCGGCGCAGGTGAAAACCACCGTCCACGTGGATGATCTCGCCGGTCGAGTAGGGCAGGCCGCCCTCGGCCAGCATGACCACTGCCCGGGCCACATCTTCGGGCTGCCCCCAGCGATGCAGAGGCAGCAGGCCGTTGGCGATCAGGCGGTCGTATTTGCTTTTCACCACCGAAGTCATATCGGTGGCGATAATCCCCGGCCGGACTTCATAGACCAGGATGCCCTCGCCGGCCAGCCGGTCCGCGAAGAGAGCGGTCATCATCCCCATCCCGGCCTTCGACAGGCAGTATTCGCCGCGGTTGGTGCTGGAGGTGTAGGCGGATAGCGAGCCGATGTTGATGATCGCGCGCATTTCTCCCGGCTGCACTGCCTGGGCCAGCATAGCTTGGGCCGCCTGCTGGGTGAGGAAAAATGCGCCTTTGAGGTTGGCCGCCATCACTTCATCGTAGCTGGCTTCGCTCATTTCGAGCAGGTCGGTGCGGCTGCGCGAGGCCATGCCGGCATTATTCACCAGCAAGTCCAGCCTGCCAAAGGCCTTCAAGGTCTCTTGCAGCAGGCGCTTGCGGTCCGGCTCCGAAGCCACGTCCGCCTGGACCGCCCAAGTTGCGCCCTCTAGTTGGGCAGCGGCCTGGCTGGTTTCCGCGGCGGCGTCGGCGTTGGACTGGTAACTGAAGAGCACCCGCCAGCCGCGCGCGGCGAGGGCCAGTACAATCGCCCGGCCAATCCCCCGGCTGCCGCCGGTGACCAAAGCCGTTTTAGCTTCCATGCAGCACCTTATACACTGCTTCGAGCAGGAAATAATCGCCCCACATCACCGATTTCATCCACCCCCAGACCCTTGCGCTGGTGGTATGCACCGTGCTTGAGCACTCCTTCCCAGCCTGGGTCGTTGGCGGCGAGAAATTCAGGCCCGCTGAGCGTGGTGAGGATGCCCAGCGCGTACGGGTAGTAGCGCGGGTCGGCAGAGAGGCGCGCCAGGTTGAGCAGCCCGCCGGCAGCGATGGCGGCTGCCGAGCTTTCGTACGCCCAGGCCGGCTCGGGTTCGTCCCAATCGTTGGGTGGAACGCCGTGTTCGGGGGTGCGCTGCATGTAAAACTGCGCGCAGCTTTCGGCAGCGGAGAGAAAGCGCTGGTCGCCGGTGAACTCGTATACAGTGCCGAAGCCGTACAGCGCCCAGGCCAGCCCGCGCGCCCAGCTCGAATCGGCCCGCCACCCCTGCTGGGTAGACTGGCGCAGGAAGGCGCCGCTGTCCGGGTCGAAAATGCCTTCGTGGGCGGTGGAGCCATCGCCGCGCAACAGGTATTTGCGGGTGGTGAGGCAGTGGCGCAGAGCTTTCTCTTCCAGCTCGCGGTCGCCCGTCTGTTGGGCGGCGTAGAAAATGATGCCGACATTCATCATGATATCAATGAAGAGGCTGTCTTCAGCGAGGAATGAACGCAGATAGCCGCCGCGCTCGCGGAAGCGCAGCCCCAGGGTCTGCCCGGCCTGGATCACCACCGCGTTGAGGGCTGCATCCCTGCTCAGGTCATACCAGCGCTTCCAGGTTGGCCAGAAAAGAAAACCCAGGTCGTGCACGCTGCGGTCGGTTTTGCGCGGTTCGATCAGCCGCGAATAGTGCTCGGCCAGCGAGCGCCAGTGCGGGTCGGCGGTGTGCAGGTGCAGCAGCCACAGTTGGCCGCCGAGGAAACCCTCGCACCAGTTGGTCCAGGTTTCACCGGAGAAATCCCATTTGCCGGCGGTGGTGTAGATCGGGAATTGGTCGGGGTGGGTTTCTACCAGGCGAGCCAGCTTTTCCTGGGCGCAGGTGAACACCGTTTCAAGGCGGGAGGTGAGATGGGTTGAAAGGGTCAAATCCTTGTCCTCGAGCAGGTTTGAAGTGGAGTGGTTTGAGGCCGGCGGAAAAATGGGAGGCGGTTATTCCCACTCCCCTCCACCGGCGCGGCGGTTGCGTTTTATTTCACCGTGCTTCTTTTTGTCATCCACCCGCGCCGCTCTGGCGGTGATGCTAGGACGGGTAGCTCGGCGGACTTTGGGCGGTTCCAGTGCTTTTTGGATCAGCACGATCAGCCGCTGGATCGCATCCAATCGATTTTGGTCCTGGGTGCGGTAGCGTTTGGCTTCAATCATCAAGACGCCCTCCTCCGTCACCCGGTTTCCGGCTAGCCTGGCCAGGCGCTCTTTGACATTCGCATCCAAGGCAGACGAATTGCGGATATCAAACTTGAGTTGGACGGATGTGGCGACCTTGTTGACGTTCTGTCCGCCCGGTCCCGAGGCGCGCACGAATTCAAAATGCAGCTCACTCTCATCAATTCTTAAAGTCGGGGTGATTTCTAGCATGCAGTTTAGTATACCCTCGCTTCAACAGAATCGATCCATAAGCCCCCAGGCCACTCGTTTTTCCTGCCCCTTGAGAGAGGCATGGGAGGCGTGCATATTCCGAATTCAAACCTAAGAAAAAAATAAGAAGGAATTAACAAGGCAAATAAGAGCGGCCTCCTATCCTGCTAGAGGGTCATGCGATGACCCCGCTCGTTGAAAAACTCAACGAGCCCCTGCTTTTCAGGATGGAGATGTTCGCCATGTTCGCTTCAGTCTTCCACCACAGAAATGTTCACCTCCGCGGCTGCCTTGCAGCGCTTACACTCGCTTCACATGACCGGTCTGCCGCATGGTCGGCCAGCCGGTTTCATCTCCGCACATGTTCCACAACCGGGTCGTATAACCTCTTTGGCATCATCCTGCTTGTTTTTGCCGCTGCACTCGGAACCTCAGGAATGAGGCAAAGAGCGCCAACCGATATCCCTCGCAAGAATATGATGGTACATCCGGCTCCCTCGCAAAGTTTGCACAACATGTCACGTTTTAAAGTCTTTGGGCCGGATGATCGGTTTCAGGTGGTAAACACCCACCTGTTACCCTGGAGCGCGGTCGCGCTGGTCAGAATCTACTGGTCGGCCGATGATCTGGTTGGCATGGCCTGCACCGGCTGGATGGTCGGCCCCAGCGTGCTGGCGACTTCGGCCCATTGTATTTACGACCATGGTTATCCACACCACGTGATCATCAAGCCAGCCATGAATACGGATGCCCCCGATCCGACTCCTTTCGGAACGTGCGCGGCCGTTGCTGCGGTTGTGCCAGACGCCTGGATCCAGAATACAAGCATGGATTATGATTACGGTGTTTATCGTTTGGACTGCGCGGTTGGAAAACAAACCGGCGTCCTGGGTTTCATGGCTACCACCGGCGATTGGTCGCAGCAGCCGGTTCAGTTGACCGGCTATCCCGGCGACAAACCCGGCAGGACAATGTGGTCGGGCGTCGGCAAAGTGACCTCCTCCAGCGCGAAAGGCATGTTTTACGATGTGGATATGCGGCGCGGTCAGAGCGGCTCTCCGGTTTGGGATACCACGGACAAGGATTGTTACGCCTGCGTGGTGGCGATCAATTCCAGTGAGTTCGCCGGCCCGACGATGAATTATGGGGTGAGGATCGATCTGGAGACCTTCAAAATCCTCTTAGAAGAGATGGCCTTCGACCCAAACCAGCCCACCGTCTCCCTCCATCCCCCCGAGACGAAAATAGATATTCACGCCTTTTCCGCGGTGGATTCCAATGCGAATTGATTTACCTGCTCGGCGGTCATCGCGCGGCCGGCTTCCAATTCCGCGGCAAAAGCCTCGTCGCCCAACGCGGCCCGGACAGCCACCAGCGCCTGTTCGTACTCGCTCCGCTCCGTGGGAGATAAGTTTGCTAAAGGCCACCGCTGTTTTGCATCTGGTCCATCCTGGGCGCCGAAACAAATGGCGGCCCGCTGCATCTGCCCTTCCTGGGCAGCCACCAGCCCCAGGAACTGGATGGCCCGATACCTGACGCCCCATTTCTCCCATTTTTTTTCGAGCTGGAAGTATTGCCTAAGATAAGACCTGGCCCGCAATCCCTCTCCACGTGAAAAATGAGCTCGGCCGAGGAGATAGAGTGTGAAATCTATCCGTTCAGGGCCGGTAAATTTCTTACCCAATTGCATGGCTTTCTCGCCAAAGCGAACCGACCGGTCGTATTCCTTTTTGGCCAATGCAATATAAGCCCGGCGTAAAAGATATTCATACAAAAGGTCATGGCTGCTCAAATCGTAGGTTAATTTGAGCAGCATTTCGGATTGCCGCAGCGCCTCCTCGTAATCGCCTTGAGTGGTGTAGAAAAATGCCAACGACTGCATGACTTTTCCGATGCCCCATCGATTGCCCACGGCTTCATAACAGGCCAGCGCCCTGCGATTGAGCATGAGGAATCGATCCACGTTTCCCCTGCATAATTCCAGATTTCCCAGAAACAAGGATGCCGTTGCCTCTCCATCCAGGTCTCCAATTTCTTTGCGCAGGGCCAGGTTTTCTTCGCTGTAAAAAAGCGACCTTTCATCCCATTCTGCGAACACTTTCGACAATACCTGGTCGCACTCAGCCAATAAGAACGGCTCTTTAATTTTTTGCAGCAGGCGGCGGCATTCCAGGAGATCCTCCACGTCCCTAAAAGTAAGGTAGCGGGACAAGGCGTAATCTCGCGGGTAGTCTTCGCGCAAGGCCTCGAAGACAGCATCACTTTCTCGGCTCAATTTCTGATAGAAATCAGAGACCAGGCCAATGTCTTGTTCGGACAGAAAGAAATAGGCGTTCATCGCCCTGCCTCGAGCGACCATCCCGGCGAAATCCAGAATGCCATCGCCTCTTTTGATATCCTGCGCCTGGATTAACCGTTCTATCCAATCCACGGCTTCGACGCGGTGGTTGCGAATATGCCAGAACCACGTCAGGCAGGCAGCCAGTTGCAGGCCGTCCTCAATCTCACGCGAGAGCGCGGTTGTCAAAGCCAGGCGCAGGTTATCCAGCTCCCTTTCCAGGCGGTCCAGCCAGGCGACCA
The DNA here is from genome assembly GCA_963752685.1 of uncultured Chloroflexia bacterium. Lineage (GTDB taxonomy): Bacteria > Chloroflexota > Anaerolineae > Anaerolineales > Anaerolineaceae > Anaerolinea. Next base: position 80,583 of record CAVVZR010000007.1, read on the forward strand.
TCTCGCCGGCGCGCAGATGCGGCTCGGCGCGTAGGCCCAGGCTGAGGAAATAGTGCAGATGCTGCGTTAGTGCCTTTTCTTCCCCGCCGGTCTCCAGCAGCCGTTCGCGGCTGTACTGGCGCACGGTCCCCAGCATGCGGTAGCGGGGCTGCTCATCCTCATCCGGCTCGAACTGGACCAGCGACTTGTCGATCAATCCCCCCAGCAGATCGACAATCTCTTCATTCTCATTTTGACCTGCGCTGTCCTCTGCATCTGTGCAGACTCCTTCGGCGGCCTCCAGCGTCCATCCCCCGGCAAACACCGATAGCCGCTGCAGCATGGCGCGCTCCTCGGGGCTGAGCAGGTCATACGACCAATCCATCAAAGCCCTGAGGGTCTGGTGACGGGGCAGCGCCGAACGGCTGCCGCCGGTGAGCAGGCCAAAAGCGTGGTCGAGACGTCCGGCGATTTGCTCAAGCGACAGTATGCGCGTTCGCGCCGCGGCCAGCTCGATCGCCAGGGGGATGCCGTCCAGCCGCCGGCAGATCTGGGCCGCCAGCTCGGCGTTGGCGTCCGACAGATCGAAATCCGGCCAGGCGCTCCTGACGCGCTCGATGAACAGGCGCATGGCTTCGGACTGGTGCGGATCGCCTGGGGCTTGAGGCCCCTGCTCTCCCGGCAGGGACAGCGGCGGGCAGTTAAAGCGCGCCTCGCCTTCCACGCCCAGGATCTCGCGGCTGGTCGCCAGGATGTGCAGGTGAAGACAGCCCGACAGCAACTGGGATACCAGGCCGGCAGCCGCGGCGAGCACTTGCTCGCAGTTATCCAGGATCAACAGCAGGGAGCGCGGCTTGAGAAAGCCTAGCAGAGACCGTTCCAGCTCCTGCCCGGCTTGTTCGGGAACCCTCAGGACTTCGGCGACGGCCCGGGGTACCAATGCCGGATCGGAGATGGGCGCCAGTTCCACCAGCCATATGCCTTGCGGGAACTGGTCCATAAGCTTCTCGGCGGCCTGCAGCGCCAGCCGCGTCTTGCCCACCCCACCGGGACCGGTCAGCGTTACCAGGCTATGTTGGCTGACCATCTGGCAGATCTGGGCAATCTTTTCTTCCCGCCCGATGAAGGAGGTCAGTTGCGCGGGCAGGTTGTTCTGCAAGCTGTCAGCCCGGTATATAGGCGAAACGGGCAGCGACGGGGGATAGCGATTGGCCTGGATATCCTCATACAGCTTTGTGGTGCTTTCGCCTGGCTCCACATCCATTTCAGCGCGCAGCGCCTCGCGCAAGCTCTGGTACTGGCGCAGCGCCTGCCCACGCTTCCCGCTGAGCGCATACAGGCGCATCAGTTGGGCATGTGCCTCCTCACTTCCCCGATCGGATGACAGCAGGTGTTCCAGCACCTCGGTAGCCTGCGGATATTCGCCCCGCGTTTCCAGCACGTAGGCCAGCTCCTGCAGGAGAGCCTGGTACAGCCGGCGTAGGGTTTCCCGTCGCTGCGAGGTCCACTCTTCATAAAGATCATCCGGCAGCAGGTCACCCTGGTAGAACTCCAGGGCAGTGCGGTAATCCTTTGGGTCCCGGCTCATCTTCGCCGTCGCCGCCGCCGCTTCGAACAGCTCCACGTCCACCCATACAGCCTGCCCCGCATTGCCGGAGAAGGTGAGAAAACCCTCTTCCAGGCGCAGGCAATCTGCGCCCGCTCTCTCTAGTATCCGCCGCGCAGCATAGAGAGTCTGGTGAAAGTTATTGGCTGACGCCGCCAGGTCTGAATCCGGCCAAAGCATATCTGCGATTTGGTCTCGGTGCAGGCGCTGACCATGCGCCAGCGCCAACAGCTTCACCAGTCTGCGCGCGCGACGCAAATGCCAGCGTTCATCCGCAATCCTTTCGCCCCCCACCCAGACGCTAAACTTTCCCAATAACTGGATGCGCAGCTGAGATTGATGATCCTTTGTGATCGATGGGCTGTCCATGATCCCTTTATCTCGGAGATTCGCCATAAGCTTAAAACACGGTTTATAGATCATACAACTTCGATTGGTCGGATTCAAGTTGGTCAGACAGGGGTGGCGTAGAAGGGGAGACTGAGGGTATTGGATGCCATTCCACGGCATCCAATACCCTCACAACTCCGATTCCACCTGCCTGACAAGCATAGTAGATATTTTGGAACGATCCACGCTTAATGGATGATCGCCTTGGATTGATCGTTACCGCGAATATGTTTGATTTAGAAAGGGCAAAGGCGCATCTTGGGAGAGCGAGAGGCGTGCTCCCCGAATGGATTCGAGGGGGATTGGAGGCGCTGCCGGACATCCTGGATCGGGCTGTATATGATCAAATGCAGCAGCTCATTGATCATCCCCAGCCCATTCTTGAGGCGCTGGATCGTTATCCTTTCACCCTGGTCCATGCGGATTACCGTGCAGAAAACCTGGGCTACGACGACGGCCGTCTGGTGGTAATCGATTGGCAGTCTGCGGCTCGCTCGCTGATGATCGTCGACCTGGCCTGGATCACCAAACATGGCTATGTTCAAAAGGTGATGAGCGTGGACGCCGCCATTCGCTACTATCGTAAATGCCTTGAGACCCATCTCAAGGTTCGCTTTAACCACGCGGATTGGCAGGCTATGGTCGATTTGGGCTACGCCGTAGATGCATTACGCTCATCCTGCCTGTTTGCATACTTTTACAGCCTGAACGAAAACCCAGAAAGCCGGGACTTCAACGAAAAATTGGTGAAACAGCAAGGCCAGATGGTTATGGATGCCTTACGTTGGCTGTAAGTGTGGTTGTATATCTGGTTGTGAAGCCGGCTGCCACCTTTCTGGTCCTGCATAAATACACATCCCGGCAGCGCTGTGTGATCATACGCTGCCGGGATGGATAGGTGCCCTGAAAGACCAGGCTGCCTCGCACGAGATTGGGCCTTCCCGAGGAATAGCTCCAATCTACCCGATAGCCGCTTTGGCGCATCCCAGGCGGTGGAGCTCCTCCAGCCAGTGCTGGCGGACGCTTTCGGATGTGGTGGCGATTTTGGGAAGGGGATCATGCATGCCATACTCGGCGTATTTTCCGCTGCCAATGTTGTGATAGGGCAGCAGGTCAACCCGCTCCATTTGCGGGTATCGGGCGGCCAGTTGGGCGATGCGGCCGAGATGCTCGGGGGCGTCGTTGACCCCCGCCACCAGCGGGCAGCGCAGCCAGAGCGGCGCGCCGCGCTCGAGGATCAAGGCCAGGTTGGCCAGGACCAGCTCTTCCGGCGCGCCGGTCAGCTCGCGCGAGGCCTCGCTGCCGGTGGCTTTGTAATCGAAAAGAAACAGGTCGACGTACGGCAGGATGCGCTCGACAACCGCCGCTGACGCGCAGCCGCTGGTTTCGACACAGGTGTGGATGCCCTCGCTTTTGGCCTGCTTGAGCAGCTCCAGGCAAAAATCGGGTTGGGCCAGTGGCTCACCGCCGGTGAGGGTCAGCCCGCCGCCCGAGGAAGCATAATAGGCCAGGTCGCGGCGTACGGTGGCCATCACTTCTTCGACCGTGTAGCTGCGCCCGCTCCATTGCAGGGCTTCGAACAGGCATTCCTCGGCGCAGCGCCCACACGCCGCGCACAGCGAGCGGTCGTAGATATGCCCGTCCTGGCTGAGCTGGTGAGCTGCCTGCGGGCAAACCGCCGCGCACTCCCCGCACAGCGCGCACACCTCCGGCCTGAAGCGCATTTGCGGGCGGCGGGACTGCAACTCGGGGTTGTGGCACCATTGGCAGTGCAGCGGGCAGCCTTTGAAGAAGACCACCGTGCGAATGCCCGGGCCGTCGTGCAGCCCATTGCGTTGTATATCGAAAAGAATACCGCTCATCGATCCGTTTAATAGAGGGTGCGCTGGAGCAAATCCAGCTGGACGTCGCGGGCCAGCTCGACAAAGCGCGCGCTGAAACCACCCACGCGCACGATCAGGCTGCGGTACTGCTCGGGGTGCAGCATGGCGGCTTCCAGGTCGCCGCGGCCCACCACGGTGATCATCGCCTGGGTGCCGCCATTGGCAAAATAAGCCTTGAGCAGGGCCGACACCTTGGCGCGGTCCTCGCGGAACATGCTACGGCTGAATTTCATGTTATGAGCATAGCCGGCGTGCTCGGAGGGGTCGAGTTTGACGATGGAGTTGAGGAAGGCGGTCACCCCGCAGCGGTCGTTGCCGGCGGTGGGGGTGTTGCCGTTGGCCAGCGGGGCGCCGCAGCGGCGGCCATCCGCCGAGGCCGCCGTCTGTTTGCCCATGCTGACGTTGGCAAAATTGTTGATGTTGACGATCAGGTAGTACTGAAAATCGATGCGCGCGGCCTGCAGGTGGGCGAAGTGCGAGACGTGAGCACTCACCTGGCGGGTAATTTCATCCACATAATCGTCGTCGTTGCCGTATTTAGGCGCGGACTGCAGCAGGCGGCGCTCACGCTCGAAGCCCTCAAAATCGGCATCCAGGGCCGCTACGAGCTGCTCCAGGCTGAGTTTTTGGTGGTCGTACACCAGGTACTTGATTGCCGCCAGGCTGTCGGCGGCATTGACCATGCCAAAGGTTTCGATGATCCCGCCGCGGTAGCGCACCCCGCCGTCGACCAGCGACTTGCCGCGCGCGATGCAGTCGTTGTAGAGCATGCTGATGAAAAGGAAGGCGGCCAACTCGGCTTCCACCTGGTATTCCAGGCGGTGGCGGCTGGCCAGGGCGCTGATGTGGAACTCAACCTGCTGCTGGTAAGCCTGCCAGAGATCCTCGTAGCTTTGGAAATTGGCCAGGCTGCCCAGGTCCAAACCGGCCTTGTGGTGGGTGAGGGCATCTTCACCGCCATGCAGGGTGGCTTCGAGAGCTTTGAGCAGGTTGAGGCTGCAGTTGGGTGAGCCAAAGCTGATCGAATCCAGGGCATATTCGCCGCAGCCAAAAGGCAGGTAGCCCTCGGCGGCTTCGCGTGCGACGTTAAAGCCGCGCATGACCGCCGGGACGTTGACATCGTCATTGAACAGCATCGGGAAGGTGCGCCCTTCGCCGATCACATCCAGGGCCTTCTCCCACAGGGCCGGGTCCATGCCCTCGTGCCAGCGCAAGGTGAGCTGGGGCTCGATCTCCAGCACGGTGCGGGTGGCTTCCATGGCGAGGAAGGCGAAGCGATCGGCGTTAGCCGGGTTGCGCCGGCCGAAACCGCCGATGAAGACCCGCCCGTTGAAGATGATTTTGCGGTCGGCCATCAACTGCCAGAGGGACTGCAGCAGGCGCAGCGCGGCCGGTTCGGTAAGCCGGCCGGAATCCAGGTCGGCGGCCAGAAAATCTCCCAGGTATACGTCCATGCGCCCGTAATTGACTACCCCGGAAATAAGCGCGTACAGCCAGGTAAGCTGGGCGGCTTCGCGCAGGTTAGCCGGCGGGCGCCGGAGGATATTGTCCAGGGCGCCGGCTATCTCCAGCAGCTCAATTTCGCCGGCTTCATCCCCGGTGCGGGCAGCCTGCTCGCGCGCCTGAGCTGCGTACCGGCGGATGACGCTCTCAAAGAGATCCAGCGCGGTCCGCATGCCGGCAAACAGCTGTTTGTCCTCGCCCGCCTGTCCGGCCCGAGATTGTCCTTGGGCCACTTCCGCGCGCAGCCCGGGCAGGCCGAGGCGCGCCAGCCTGTCAAAATCGATCACCGCTCCCGACAGGCGGCCGAACATCCCGGCGATCACATTGGAGGTGGCTGAGCGCATCTCCTCGGGGAGGCGCGAGAGCAGTCGCCCGGCGATGGTGGTTTCGCTCTCCCAAAAGCTCAGCATCTCCTCCAGGCCGGCCTGTTCAGCGGAGGTGAGATCATGTTCGACCATCGCCGCGCGGATTTCGTTGGGGTAGCAGTAAAAACCGGGGCCGCCGGAGGCCTGCTCGAGGCCGAAGCCCACCAGCGGGTAGCGGTCGATGCGTCCGGCGAACAGGTCGCCGGGGCGGATGGGGCTGAAGATGGCAGAGAACTGCACTTCCAGGCAGCGCGCTTCGCGGAGCGCCGCGGGCTGGTCGAGGTTGGCCTGGTAGGTTTGGGTAAAGGCGCGTTCGAGCTCAAAGAGGGTCGTGGTTACGGGATTCTGCTGCATGATTTCACCTGGGGTAGAAGGTAGCCTGACCATATTGTACGTCCAAACCGGCGGGACGCTGTGCTTAAATCAGGAGGAAGAATGTCCTTTGCGCAGGGAGCGACAAATGACGGGCGAGAGTTGCCATCCAAAAAAAGAGAAGGAATCTGCCTTGGGATGGAATCGCGGGAAATTTCCGCGCCAATCTCGCCGCCATCTATGCAGAAGCGCCTATAATTAACCCCATACCAGTTGTTCTCTTGGCGCAAGCCACCCCGGGCGGCGGTGCAGGTTGCTCGCGGCTGTAAATCATTATCTTTTGTTCAGGCAAGATAGAGGTTTCCGGTATGTCACACACTACATTGAAATCTGGTTATGTTGAACTGGTCGAGCGCTTGAACCGCTTTCCGCAGGGGGCGCCGCCCTCCGAAACGTTGTATAAAATCCTGCAGATATTGTTTTCCGAAAAAGAAGCCGGGCTGGTAGCCCTGCTGCCGATCAAGCCGTTTACCGCCAAAAAGGCCAGCCAGGTGTGGAAGATGAACCTCACCGAGACACGCAAAGTGCTGGATGAATTGGCCGGGCGGGCGATCCTGGTGGACGTGGACCACGACGGGGAGATGGTTTACACCCTGCCGCCGCCCATGGCCGGCTTCTTTGAGTTCTCGATGATGCGCCTGCGCGGCGACGTCGATCAGAAGGTGCTGGGGGAGCTATACTACCAGTACATGAACGTGGAGGACGAGTTTATCCGCGCCTTGTTCGTCAACGGCGAGACCCAGCTTGGCAGGGCCTTCGTCAACGAGCCGGCCCTCTCGGCCGACAATGCCCTGCACGTGCTGGATTACGAACGGGCCAGCGAGGTGATCCGCAGCGCCAGCGTGCGCGGGGTGGGGGTGTGCTACTGCCGCCACAAAATGGAGCACATCGGCCGCGCCTGCGATGCGCCCATGGATATCTGCATGACCTTCAATTCCAGCGCCGAAGCGCTGACGCGCCACGGCTATGCCCGCGCGGTGGATGTGAGCGAGGGGCTGGACCTGCTGCAGCAGGCCTATGACCACAACCTGGTGCAGTTTGGCGAGAACGTGCGCGAAGGGGTAAATTTCATCTGCAACTGCTGCGGCTGCTGCTGCGAAGCGATGATCGCCGCGCGCAAATTTGGGCTGCTCAACCCGGTGCACACCACCAACTTCCTGCCGGTGGTGGACGAGGCGAACTGCAACGGCTGCGGCAAATGCGTGGCGGCCTGCCCGGTGGAAGCGATGACCCTGGTGTCGGCCAACGACCCGCAGCGCCCCAACCGCAAGAAGGCCAAACTGGATGAGGATATCTGCCTGGGCTGCGGGGTGTGCGTGCGCACCTGTGCACAGGACGGCCTCAGCCTGCGCGAGCGCACCCAACGGGTGATCACCCCGGTCAATTCCACCCACCGCGTGGTGATGATGGCCATCGAGCGCGGCGACCTGCAGAACCTGATATTTGACAATCGCGTTTTATGGAACCACCGCGCCCTGGCGGCAGTGCTGGGAGTGGTGCTGCGCCTGCCGCCGATCAAGCAGGCGATGGCCTCGCGGCAGGTGAAGTCGCGCTACATGGAGATGCTGATCAACCGCCTCAAGGTCTGATAGCTGAATAAGGAGCGGCAAGAAAACGGATGGATGAACATATGGAAGCAGATCGGCTGATCGAGAAAATTGTCGAGCGGGTAAAAGGGGTAGACGGACTGCGCGCGGTGGTGTTGGGTGGGTCGCGGGCGCGCGGCACCCACACCCCCAGTTCAGATATTGACCTGGGTTTCTATTATTATCCCGCGCGCACGCTTGATCTGCGCGCCCTCGGGCAGGCGGCCGCCGAGTTGGACGACCTCCACCGCGCGGATGTGCTCACCCCGCTGGGGGGCTGGGGACCGTGGATCAACGGCGGCGGTTGGCTGACCATCCAGGCGACCCCGGTGGATTTTCTCTACCGCGATCTGCAGCAGGTCAACAGCCTGATGCAGGCCTGCCTGGCCGGCCAGGTGGCGATCCACTACCAGCCCGGGCATCCCTTTGGTTTTCTCACCAGCACCTACATGGCCGAAATCGCCGTGTGCCGCCCATTGTGGGATCCTTTTGGGGATATCTCCGCGCTGAAGGCCGAGGTGCAGCCCTACCCGGCGGTGCTGCAGAAAACGCTGGTAGAGAAATTCAATTGGGAGATCGATTTCGCCCTGGGGATTGCGCGCAAGAGCATCAGCCGGGCCGACGTCACCTACGCGGCGGGCTGCTGCTTCCAGGCGGCTTCCTGCATCCTCCAGGTGCTCTTTGCGCTCAACCGGCAGTGGTGGCTGAATGAAAAAGGCGCCCTGGCGTTGGCCGAAAGCTTTGCCAAACGTCCGGCCAACCTGAAAGCGCGCGTCGAGCAGGCGTTTGGGCTGCTGGCGGCGGACGGAGCAGCCATCCAATCGGCGATTGAACTGTTGGGCGAGGTGGCCGCCGACACCCAGGTTTTAATGTAGGCACCATTCAGGGAAGAATAAAATGTTACCTGCCGCGCTCGAAACCCCACGATTGGTCATCCGCCCTTTCGTTGAAGAGGATTTGCTGGATCTGTGCCGCATCCAGGACCCCGGCTTTACAGGCGGCAGCCGCGAGGGAGACGCGCAGTTCCTGGCCGAGCAGCGCTCCTGGCTGCAGTGGTCGAGGTTGAACGCCGAGTGGTTTCCCAAAATGGATCAGACCACCTACGGCGACCGGGCCGTGGTGCTCAAAACAAGCGGACGATTGATCGGCTCGGTGGGCTACGTGCCCATGCACGGGCCTTTCCACCGCATTCCCGGGTTGGCCGCCGGGGGAGCGGAGACCCATTTCAATACCCTCGAGTTTGGCTTGTTCTGGATGATCGATGCGCCGTTTCGCCGGCAGGGCTACGCCACCGAGGCGGCCGGGGCGATGCTGGAGAAGGCTTTTCTACACCTGGGCATCCGCAGAATCCTCGCCACAACCGGTTTCGACAACCATGCCTCCCAGGCGGTGATGCGCAAATTGGGCATGCAGGTGGAGCGCAACCCCATCGGCGAGCCGGAATGGCTGCAGGTGGTGGGATGGATGCAAAACCCGGGTTGATCAATCTCTGGAAAGAGAAGGTCAGGCAGTTAAAATTCCAGGCCTACACCTTGTACTTCGCCTACCGCGATCCACGCACGCCCTGGTATGCCAAAGCGTTCGCGGCCCTGGTGGTTGCCTACGCATTCAGCCCGATTGACCTGATCCCCGACTTTATCCCCGTGCTGGGTTACCTGGACGATTTAATCCTCATCCCTCTGGGGGTGATCCTGGCCCTGCGCATGATCCCGCCGGAAATCATAGAGCAGAGCGAAGCGCGGGCCAAACAGGCGCTGGATGAGGTCAAACCCAAATTTAAGTTTATGGGCGCGGTGATCATTGGTGTGTGGGTGGTGGTCGGTCTGTTGGTTGCGTATTGGCTGGCCAGGCGCCTTTTTCTACACTGAGCATTTAAAGAAAGAAGTAACATGTCAGACCCCAAAAATCTTTCTGCGATCGACCAGGAATTAGCCCGGGATTATGGCAGTTATGCCAGCTACCCGACCGGTGTCGACCCGGCGCTGTTGGAGACCTATGGCGACGGCCCGGCCGAGGAGATGGACCGCCTGCTGGACCGTTATGCCAGGGCCGACAGCCATGTGCTGGACCTGGGCTGCGGGGCCGGGTTTACCCTCTGCCGCCTGGCGCCCAAGGTGGCCGCCATCTGGGGCTTCGATCAGGAGGAGCAATTGCTCGACGCCGCCCGCTTGCGCGCCGAAAACCTGGGGCTGACCAACACAAAATTTGTCCTGGGCAACGCGGCCCTCGCCGCCGACGCGGATCAACTGCCGGATGACACCTTCGACCTGGTCTTCAGCCGCCGCGGGCCTAATGTTAATCATTTCATCCCCAAGCTCAAAGCGGATGCCTTTGTCATCCAGGAACTGGTGTGGGGCTACCTGGGGCTGCTGGAGAGTTTTGGGCGCAAATCCTTCCTGGGTGATCTCGGCCAAAACCCGCGCTGGCTGATCGAGGAATACTCCTGGCTGAACCTCTTTCCGGTAAGCGCCAAGGATTATTATTATGACGCTTTCTTCCGCGATATCGACCACCTGGCGGCTTATTTATCCCAAAAAACATCTCTTTATGCCTGGCCCATGCCGCCCATGCCCTACGATGAAACCCGCGACCGGCCCGCCCTCGAGCTGTATGCGCGCTATAACACCACACCCAAAGGCATCCGCGTGATCCATGTGCGCAAGGTTTACCTGTTCCGGCGCACCCCGGTGCAATATGCCCCGGCCGATCCGCGGGTGAAGCCCGAGCCCTGAAACTTATTTTCGTTATATTTGTCAATAACTCGTTCAAAAAAATCTGAATTTATATTCAAAAGGAAAACATCGATGACTGAAACGCCCAGCAAATTATTGATTCTGTGGACCAACGCCCAGAAAGAAACCGTCCACAACATGGTCTTTATGTATTCGGTCAATGCTCGCCTGTACGGCTGGTGGGATGAGGTGACCGTATTGATTTGGGGCGAGCCGGCGCGCCTGGCGGCGGAGGATGCCGAAGTGCAGGCGGATCTGGCGCGGGCTAAAGATGCGGGCGTGCGGTTGATCGCCTGCAAGGCCTGCGCCGAGAATTTGGGCGTGGCCGATACGCTCAAAGGCCTGGGCGTGGAGGTCTTCTACACCGGTGTCTATTTGACCGATTGGTTGAAATCCGGCGAGAAGCTGCTGACCATTTAGCCGGCTCCCCCGGCCGGTTTGCCGCCGATTTTTGGGATTATTGGCGTATACTTCCATGCGGTTGAGTCTGCCCGGCACGATGATAGGGTAATGGAAGTGCTTATGTTTTTATCGATAGAGAATGCACAACGCGGAGACAGGCCGATTTTTCCCCGGGGCGGGGTCGTATGAACCCGGCGAATTTTCTGCCCACCACCCCGGAAGAACTGCGCGCGCGGGGTTGGGACCGGCTGGATGTGATCCTGATCAGCGGCGACAGCTACATCGACAGCCCGTTCATGGGCGCGGCGGTGATTGGGCGGGTGCTGGAAAGCGCCGGCTACCGGGTGGGGATCATCGCCCAGCCCGCGCTGGATTCGGCCGAGGATGTCACCCGCCTGGGCGAGCCGCGCCTGTTCTGGGGGGTGACCGGCGGCAGCATCGATTCGATGGTTGCCAATCACACCGCCAGTAAGAAGAAGCGCCGCAGCGACGATACCACTCCCGGTGGGGTGAACAACCGCCGGCCCAACCGCGCGACCATCGCTTATACCAACCTGATCCGGCGTTTCTACAAGCATACCGTTCCGGTGGTGCTGGGCGGGATCGAAGCCTCCCTGCGGCGGGTAGCGCATTACGACTATTGGGATGATGCCCTGCGCCGCTCGGTGCTGCTGGATGCCAAGGCCGATTATCTGCTCTACGGCATGGCCGAGGAATCGGTGCTGGCGCTGGCGCGCGCGCTGCAGATCGGGGAAGATCCTACCGGCCTGCGTGGGTTATGCTGGATCGGCAAAGAGCCGCCCACGGGCTACCTGGAGCTGCCTTCCTTCGAGACGGTGGCGGCTGACCCGCTGGCGTTCATCGATATGTTCCACCTGTTTTACGCCAACAACGACCCGCTCAGCGCACGCGGGCTGTACCAGCGCCACGGCGAACGCATCCTGGTGCAAAACCCGCCGGCAAATTACCCGGACCAGGCAAGCCTGGATGCCGACTACGCCCTGCCTTTCCAGCGCGCCCAGCATCCTTATTACGAACGCATCGGCCCGGTCAAGGCCCTCGAAACGATCCGTTTTGCGATCAGCACGCACCGCGGCTGCTACGGCGAATGCAATTACTGTGCGATCGCGGTGCATGAAGGCCGCACCGTGCGCTGGCGCAGCCCCGATTCGATCCTGGCCGAAGCAGAAGCCCTGACCGAACTGCCCGGCTTCAAGGGCTATATCCAGGATGTAGGCGGGCCAACCGCCAACATGTATGGCTTTGAATGCCGCTTGAAGCTCACCCGCGGCCCGTGTAAGAACCGGCGCTGTCTTTACCCCGAAGTGTGCCAGGGACTGCATCCCAACCACGATTCTCAGGTGGATCTGCTCGAGCGCATCCGCGCCATCCCGGGGGTGAAAAAGGTGTTTGTGGCCTCCGGCATTCGCTATGACCTGGTGCTGGCGGATCGCAAGCACGGTAAAACCTACATGAAGACCATCGTCAGCCACCATGTCTCCGGGCAGTTGAAAGTGGCCCCCGAGCATACCGAAGCCCACGTGCTGGCCAGGATGGGCAAGCCGGGTAAGGCCAGCCTGGTGAAATTCAAGGCGCTGTTCGACGAGTTGTCGCTCCAGGCCCACAAAGACCAATATCTGACCTACTACCTGATCGCCGCGCATCCCGGCTGCAGCGAGGCCGACATGCAGCGCTTAAAAACATTTGCCGCCCGCGAGCTGCATATCTCGCCGGAAGAGGTGCAGGTGTTCACCCCGCTGCCCTCCACTTATTCCAGCCTGATGTACTACACCGGGCTGGATCCCTTCACCCGCCAGCCGCTGTTTGTCGAAAAGGACGCCGCGCGCCGCGAGCGCCAGAAACAGATTGTGGTCGATAAACCCGGCGTCCATCCCGACCGCCAGGCACGCACAAGGAAACCATGAGCTACCAATTATTTGCCGTCACCGTCCCCGGCCTGGAGCCCTTTACCCGCCAGGAGCTGGCCGGGTTGGGCATCAAGGCCAAAGCGCCCCTGGCTGTCAAAGACGACGCCCCAGCCGATGAAACCAGAGAAGACAGCGGGGGTGTGGCCTTTCACGGCGGGTTGAGCAGCCTGTATAAAGCCAACCTGCACCTACGTACCGCCAGCCGCATCCTGCTGCGCCTGGGAGATTTCCATGCCACCGCCTTCGCCGAACTGCGCGCCAAAGCCGCCCTGCTGCCCTGGGATTTATATTTGCATCCCGGGCAGGCGGTGGCCATCCGTGTGACCTGCCACAAGTCGAAGCTGTATCATTCGGATGGGGTGGCGGAGCGGGTGGCCGGGGCGATTGGCGACAACCTGGGGCAGCCTACGCCGCTGGTCAAATTCGATGAACAGGCCGACCCGCCCCCGCAGCTGGTGCTGGCGCGGATCGTCCACGACCGCGTGGCGATCAGCCTGGATACCTCGGGGATGCTGCTGCACCGGCGCGGCTACCGCCTCCAAACCGGCAAGGCCCCCCTGCGCGAGACCCTGGCGGCGGGCTTGCTGTTGGCCGCCGGGTGGGATGCTCAGTCGGCCCTGCTGGACCCGTTCTGCGGCTCGGGCACCATCCCAATCGAGGCTGCCCTGCTGGCGCGGCGCATCGCTCCCGGCAAGAACCGCCGCTTTGCTTTTATGGATTGGCCGGGTTTCAACGGCGGGGTATGGAAAGGCCTGATGCTCGAAGCCGCCGCGCAAGAACTGCCCGCCTGCGGCCCAATTCAGGCCTCCGACCGCGACGAAGGGGCAGTGCGCAGCGCGCAGGCCAATGCCGCCCGCGCCGGGGTGGCGCAGGATATTGAGTTTAGCAGCCGGGCTTTCTCCGCCATCCAGCCCACAGCCGGCGCGGGCTGGGTGGTGACCAACCCCCCTTACGGCGTGCGCATCAGCCCCAGCCAGGATCTGCGCAACCTTTACAGCCACCTGGGTGATGTGCTGCGCGCATTGTGTCCCGGTTGGCGGGTAGGTTTGCTGACTTCCAGCGAATTTCTGGCGGGCCACACTCATCTGAATTTTGACAGCCAACTGGCCCTGTTCAATGGGGGCATCCCGGTGCACCTGTTCTGCGGGCAGGCCTGACCCGATTTCGCAGCAATCCCCGGCACAACCGCCCCCTTTTGCGCCTGCCCACGGGCTGAAGCCCAGAGGGTTGGGCGCCGGTTTTGCCTGCGTCCACAGCATTAGGGAAAACCCTATGGGGAAAGCCCCGGCTAGACAACCACCTGGAAATACGCTATTTTTACTCCAGCAGATCACATGTAGCTGAACTGCACCAACCTACCCAAAGGGAAAATGGAGGAGATCAGATGTATATTCTCATTTGGATCATCAGTGGTATCATCGCCGGTTGGCTGGCGGGAATGATCGTCAAGGGCCGTGGTTTTGGTTTGATCGGCGACCTTGTCGTCGGGCTGCTGGGTGGCTTAATCGGCGGATGGCTGGCCGGGCTTGTGGGGCTGGACCCGGTCAACTGGCTGGGAAACATCCTGGTGGCGGCCTTAGGGGGCGTGGTACTGGTCGTCATCATCCGCGCAATCCGTAGAATGTAATCATGGCAAAAGTTACCATTTGAAACAAACAGATACAGAAAACGTCCATCCGGGATAAGAATCCTCACCCTCCTGGCGGGTGAAGGGATGGGCGTTTTCCCGCTCACCCGGAAGGACGTTAGATAATGAGAATGCCCCGGCTGCGCTTTTCGGCAGCCGGGGCATTCTCTGATAAGCATGACCGCCATTTTTGATATGGCTTTCTCAAGAAAACTTGACAAATGCAAATTTGAAACCATTCTCCTCCGGCTACAAAGTTTAAAGAGGGAGTTTGAGGGTGCAGACGCCGTATTACAGCGTCTGCACCCTCAAATCTTTATTTTCCCCGCCCCGTTTCGGGGAGGGGCTTGTCTGACAATTTCTTGAGAACCCCATGCCATTTTTGACCCCTTTCCTTGACAGATGACTGAGGATCGGTTATTGTTCATTAACATTATTCTCTACACCCATTCAGCAGTCGCTGCTTTTGTTATTGTTAGAGCCTGGCTCGATCCCCCTGACACAAGATTGACTTCTGAAGAAAAGGATTCTTTTTGAACTTCGAACAGTTCTCTATGGATTCACGTCTGTTGACGGGAATCAACCGCCTCGGTTACACCGAGGCTACCCCTATTCAAGAAGCAGCACTGCCCTCAGCCCTGGCTGGGACCGATATCATTGGCACAGCGCAGACCGGCACCGGAAAGACCGCCGCGTTTGTGTTGCCGATCCTCAATAAACTGCTCCACGGGCCGCGCAACAAAGCGCGCGCCCTGATCGTCACCCCCACGCGTGAGCTGGCCGAGCAAATCCACGAAAGCATCCGTGAGTTAGGCGCCGGCACCAAACTGCGCAGCGCCACCATTTACGGCGGGGTGGGCGCAGGCCCACAGATCCGCGCCCTGCAGACCGGGGTCGAAATCCTGGTCGCCTGCCCGGGCCGACTGCTGGACCTCATCGACCAGCGCTACGCGCGCCTGGAAGGGGTGGAGGTGCTGGTACTCGACGAAGCCGACCGCATGTTTGACATGGGCTTCTTGCCATCGGTCAAACGCATCCTCAAGTATGTCCCGACCGAGCGCCAGACCATGCTCTTTTCGGCCACCTTCCCGGTGGAAGTGGAGCAGCTGGCTGCCCAGGTACTCCACCAGCCCAAGCGCATCGCCGTGGGGCTCAGCCGCCCGGCGCATACCGTCACCCACGCGCTCTTCCCGGTGCCACAGCATCTCAAAACCGGGCTGCTGCTGGCCCTGCTCAAACAGACCAGCACCGATTCGGTCTTGATCTTCACCCGCACCAAGCACCGCGCCAGCCGCCTGGCCCAACAGATCGAGCGCGCCGGTTATCGTGTGACCAGCCTGCACAGCGACCGCACCCAGGGCCAGCGCCAATCGGCGCTCAACGGCTTCAAAGAAGGCCGCTTTCAGATCATGGTGGCCACCGACATCGCCGCGCGCGGGCTGGACGTGGAAAGCATTTCGCACGTGATCAACTTCGATATGCCCGACACCGCTGACGCCTACATCCACCGCATCGGTCGCACCGGGCGGGCCGAACGCACCGGCGATGCCTACACCCTGGTCACCCCGGATGACGGCGATATGGTGCGTGCCCTCGAAAAAATCATGGGGCAGCGCCTGCCACGCCAGACCCTGGGCGATTTCGATTATTCCACACCGGCCCCGGTGCGCACCGGTCCGCCGTCTTACCCGCCCCGAGCGTCGCGCCAGGGTGCTCAAGACCAGCGTCCTGCCCGCAGGTCGGCGCGCTTCTAACCCTATCGGTGCTCTCGCCCTTGCGATCCGCCAGGCGGGAACCAGGATGGCACGCTAAGTTTTTCCTTGACGCTCTACCCCAACTGGCTTAGAATGGGGACGAGCGATGAGGCTCGCTTGAACACAACCGCCTTTTTTGGCTGATAGCCTCTGCCTTTGACTGTGATCATCGGCAGAGGTTTTTTAATCGCCGCGGCGTTACTCTGCAATCGTTTTGGGTGGGCATGGAAAAAATTTTACTGATCTCAGCCGGCGCGGTGTTGGGAGCCAACGCGCGCTACTGGTTTGGCCTGTGGGCGGCGCAAAAATGGGGTGCAGCCTTCCCTGTAGGAACTTTGTTGATCAACCTCAGCGGCAGTCTGGTTCTGGGCTTTTTTATGACCCTGGCCACCCAGCGCCTGGTGATCGACCCGCGCTTGCGCCTGCTCTTCGCAGTGGGTTTTCTGGGGGCCTATACCACCTTTTCGACCTACACCTTCGAGAGTTTTGAACTGCTGGCCCAGGGGCAGTGGGCTGCCGGGCTGGCCAACCTGTTTGGCAGCAGCCTGGCAGGGATCCTGGCGGCGGCAGTGGGGGTTTATCTGGCAAAATTGCTATAATGAATGGGTACAGAAAGGAGCGCGTGATGCCCGATCTTCTGACCCATTCCAAAGCCCAACGATTACGAATTTATATTGGAGACAGCGACCGCTGGCGCGGCAGCCCGCTTTACGCCGCGCTGCTGGAGACGCTGCGCGCGCACGGCATGGCCGGGGCCACGGTGATGCGCGGCACGGGCGGCTTTGGCGCGCATTCCACCATCCATTCGGCTTCCATCGAGGCGCTTTCCACCGACCTGCCGATTCTGATCGATGTAGTCGACACCGTCGAAAAAGTTGCCTCCGCGCTGGAGGTGGTTACCCCCATGGTGCGCGAGGGGTTGATCACGGTGGAAGATGTTGAGATTGTACGCCAGACCCAGCGCTACCTCAACCCGCTGCCCGCCGACCGCCTGGTGACAGAGGTGATGAGCAAGTCGGTGGTAGCGCTCAACCCCTACATGGCGGTGCACGAAGCCTGGAAGCTTGATGCTGGAGAACCGCCTCAAGGCCATGCCGGTGGTCGACCGGGAGGGCAAGGTGGTGGGCATCCTCACCGATGAAGACCTGCTCGACCGCGCCGGGATCCACGAGCGCCTTTCGGTGGCGGTGCGTCTGGAGCCGGGCGAGATCAATTTACAGCTGCGTGCGCTGGAGGAGTCCCCGCTCAAGGTGGCGGCGGTGATGACCCGCCCGGTGATCACCGTGCGGGAAGACGAACTGCTGGGGGTGGTCACCGCCAGGATGGTCAAAGCCGGGCTCAAACGCCTGCCGGTGGTGGATGAGCAGGAAAAGCTGGTGGGGGTGCTCTCGCGCCTGGATATTCTCCACCTGGTCGCCAACACACCCCAGGAGGACCTGCCGCCGCATGCCCCACTGGGCGCGGTGCGTACCCTGGGCGAGATCATGGCTCCGGTGGTGCCGATGGTCAGCCAGAACGACAACCTGGCGCTGCTGGTGGAGCAGTTTGCCCAGACCAACTCGCACCGCCTGATCGTGGTGGACGATTTCGGCAAGGCGGTCGGGTTGATCAGCGACGCGGATGTGGTGGCGCGCATCCAACCGGGCCGCCGCCGGGGGATCATCCAGGCGCTGCGCCGCATTGCCCAGCCCCCCGCCGGCAAAGAGACGGCATACGACCTGATGTCTCACGGCCCGCTGACTGCCTCGCCCGATTTGTCTGTGGTGGAAGCCATCCGCCGCATGATGGCGGAGGCGCGCAAGTGGATGGTGGTGGTGGATAGCGACGGCCGCCCGCTTGGGCTGGTGGACCGCCAAATCCTGCTGGAAGCATTGAGCGAGCCGGCGGCGCAGTCTGCCCCTCGCAGAGATGGCTAATACATCGTTGAAAGGATTGAGGCATGATTGGACGAATCTGGCACGGTTGGACGGTCCCCGAAAACGCGGACGCCTATGAAGCCCTGCTGAAAAGCGAAATTTTCGTCAACATTCAGGCTCGTGAGATCGCCGGATACCGCGGGATCAACCTCTTCCGCCGGGAGGCCGGCCCCGAGGTGGAGTTTGTGACCATCATGTGGTTTGATTCCCTGGAAGACGTGCGCGTGTTTGCCGGTGAGGATTACGAGGTAGCCGTGGTGCCGCCCAAAGCGCGCGCCTTATTGGCCCATTTCGATGCGCGCTCGCAGCATTATCAGGTGGTGCAGGACTTAAAAGAAAGTTAGCTGGATTTCTCAAAGGCAGGCAGCATGCATGAACAGACGGAATGGCGCCTGGATTTTGCGCGCCGGTTGGCGGAGATTATCCGCACGTTTTCCGGTGTGCGCGCGATCCTGGTAGCGGGTTCGGTGGCGCGCGGCTGGGCGGATGAGTACTCTGACCTGGAAATGGCCATATTTTGGGATCGGCCCCCGGCAGACGAGCAGCGCCTGGCGATGGTTTCTGCCCTGGGCGGGCAGCTGCTCTACGCCTATGACGGCCCGTCCCAGGAAGACCAACTGTTGATCGACGGCTTTCAGGTGGACCTGTGGCAGAACCTGGTGGCCGAAGAAGAAGCTGTCTTCGAAGATGTGCTGCGCGATCATCACCTGACGATGAGCGCGAGCAACTTTTTGGATACGGTGCGGGCAGGCGTCCCGCTCTACGGCGAGGATTTAATTGCCGGCTGGAAAGAAATGGCGGCCCAATATCCGCGCGAGGTGGCCGTGAAGATAGTGCAGGATCTGCTGCCGGATTTTCACCTGGGCTACCTGGATGTGCTCCTCCGCCGGGATGCCCTGCCGGCTTTCTTCTCCCAGGTGACTCGCCTGCAGCAGGTGATTTTCCTGGCGCTGCTGGCCCTCAACCGGGCTTATTTCCCCACCTATAAGTGGATGCTGCCGGTTCTGGAAGGCCTGGCGATCAAACCGGTCGATGTCACCGCCCGTTTCAGAAGGGCAGTCGGCGGCCCGCCCCAGCAAACCGCGCTGGATATGCAGGCGCTGCTGGCGGAGACGCTGGCGCTGGTGGAGGCGCACCTGCCCGAAATCGATACCACCTCTATTCGCCAGCGCCTGGCCTACCGGCGCAAAGCGTTCAGCGCCCCACCAGGATCTCGCCCGACACCATCACCAGCTTAACCTCCCCGGCCGGGTTGACCAGGGTGAGGTCGGCGGCGGCGCCTTCGACCAGCCGGCCGCGGCTGGTGAGCCCCAGCAGGGTGGCCGGCGCGCTGGTCAGGGCCGGGATGGCTTCATCCAGGCTGGCGCCACACCAATTCATTATATTTTGCAGGGCCTGCTGCTGGCTGAGCAGGCTGCCCGCCAGCGTGCCGTCTGCCAGGCGCGCCGAGTTGGCATCTACGCTCACCTGGGTCTCGCCCAGGGTGTAGACGCCCGGCGGTTTACCCAACGCGGCCATAGCATCCGTCACCAGGCAGATACTGCCGGCGCCCTTCATCTGCCAGGCCAGTTTGAGCATGGCCGGGTGGCTGTGGACGCCGTCGGCGATTAACCCAGGCGAGACGGCCGGGTTGAGCAGGGCCGCAATTGCCAGGCCGGGGTCGCGGTGGCCTATAGGCGGCATGGCATTGTAGAGATGGGTGACGCTGGAAACCCCGGCGGCAAAAGCCTCCTGGGCTTGTTCGTAGTTGGCCATGGAATGCCCGGCGCTGACCACTACCCCCTGTTCGCGCAGTTGGGCGACCGCTTTCATCCCGCCGGGTAATTCGGGGGCCAGGGTCACCAGGCGCACATTATTTTGCCGGGTCCAGTTTTTGAGCAGGCCGGGTTCGGGCAGGCGCAGGTGGGCTGGGTTGTGCGCGCCTTTGCGCGCCGGGTTGAGAAACGGCCCTTCCAGGTGCAGGCCAAGCGGCAGCGCACCGCGCCAGCCCGCCGGTGGTCCGGCGCGCATCACCTTGATCGCCTTTTCGGCCACTTCCAGCGGGGCGCTGATGATAGTGGGCAAGAAAGAGGTGGTCCCCAGAGCGGGCAGCTTGGCGGCCACCTCCCAGATGGTGGAGGGGTCGTCGGTAAAATCCAGGCCAAAACCGCCGTTCAATTGCAGGTCGATCCAGCCGGGGGTAGCGATCAGGCCGCTGGCGTCGACCACGTTCGCGGCGAGCGGCAGGGTCTGTTCGCGAAAGGGCTCCAGAAAGAGGATTTTGCCGTCGCGAATGTGAATGAAGGCATCCGGGATGCGCTCAAAGGGGGTCAGCGCCGTCGCGTGCAGCAGGTAGGTTTCCATATCAGTTGGTTTCAGTGACCTTGCGGATCACCCTTGGAGCTTCGGGATCGAAGCCCTTGGTGACGGTGAGGTGCAGGCAGAACAGCTGGGCCGGGATGATCCCTACCAGCGGGCTGAGCCATTCGGGGATGCCCTGGGGCAGCGGCACACTGGAATGAGCCAGTTCGAGCGCCTCGGGACGGTCGGAGATGACCAGCAAATCTGCGGACTGGTCGTTGCGCACCTTGCGCAGCACGTCGAAGAGGGGGTCAAACACCGCTCCGCCGGGAGCTACGGCCAGCACGGGGAAGCCCGGGTCTACCAGAGCGATAGGGCCGTGCATAAAATCGGCGGAAGAGTAGGGCTCGGCGAGCGTATAGGTGAGTTCCTGCAGTTTCAGCGAGAATTCGAAGGCGGTGGAGTAATTGAAACCGCGTCCAAGGACGACACACTGGCGCATAAAACGGTAGCGCTGTGAAATTAAGTCCAGCTGGTTGTCCAGGCTGAGCACCTCGGTGGCCCAGGCGGGCAGGTGTTCCAGCTCGGCGCGGCGCTGCCCATCTTCCGCCATCGCCACCGAGAGCATGGCAATCGCCAGCAGTTGGGCCGTGTAGGTCTTGGTGGCAGCGACGGCTTTTTCTACGCCGGCCTGGATATTGATGACGTAGTCGGCCTCCTGGGCGAGGGGTGAATGGGAATCGTTGGTGATTGCCAGGGTCGGGCAGCCCTTGCGGCGGCCCTCGGACAGCACGCTGACGATATCCGGCGACTGGCCGGACTGAGAAATGCCGATTACCAGCGCATTCTTGAGGGTGGGCGGTTGGTGATAGTACGTGAACAGGGAGGGGGTAGCCAGGGCCAGTGGGAGCTGGTTGCAGGCGCCCAACAGGTAGTTGGCATAGCGCCCGGCGTTATCGGAGGTGCCCCGCGCTGCCAGGAATACATAATGGATGTCGCGCCGGCGCAGATCGGCAGCGATGCGGGTCACCTCGTCCATCTGGCGGGCGAGCAGGTTGGTCATCACCTGCGGTTGTTCAAATATTTCGCTGTGTAGGCTCATTGGATCTCCCTGGGGGATGTGCTGAGTGAATTATACCGGATTGGGCAGGGAAGCATGGATGGGCGCCGGATAGATTTCCGCGTGGTTATCGGCGCTGCCAGCCCGAGCCAACCATTCACTAGATTGTGCCGGGATTGGGTTAGAGTGCCTGGGCCAGCTGCAGCGCGGTGCCATCGGGGTCGCGGATATAGGCGGTGCGCAGGCCAATTTCCGGCTGGTTGCCCGGCCCGTCCACGGGCGCGCCGTGAGCCCTCAGCGCGGCGCACAGTCCATCGATGTCCGCGACCATAAAGGTCAGTTGGATCTGGCCGGGAGGCAAAGTGTGAGATGGAGATGGGTTGGCTTCCACCGCCGAGGTGGCATGCAAAGCCAGCTTTGGGCCGGGTCCGGCGTCGATCTCACTCCAGCCGTCTGAAGTGATTAACGCTTTCAACCCAAGTATGTTACAGTAAAAGTCGAGCGAGCGCTGCATGTTGGCGACAAAAATAATTACGTGGTTCAAATAGATAGCCATGGCACAGCTCCTGGTGGATGAGGTGAGGATACCAGGATCATACCCTATTTTCACAGGAGGAATCAATGACATCGGAACAGGCAAATGCAGGAATGAACCAGGAACAAATGCTGGCGGAGCAGGTGGCTTTGCTCAAGCGCCTGGAAGCCGCCGAGAAGTCGATGCTGCGCCAGCAGGAAGGCGCGGCTCAAAGCCAGAATGAAATGATCGCCACCCTCTACCGCTTTATGCGCGTGACCGTGGATATCCAGGAAGTTATGCTCAAACGTCTCAACGTGATCAGCTACTCGATCGTTGCTCTGGTGGTGCTGGCCGTGATCGGTGTATTTGCTCTGCTGGCTCAATAAGGGGTTGGGGTAATCATGTCGGCGAAACCTGATTGTATCTTCTGTGAAATCATCGCGCGGCGGCTGCCGGGTAGTTTTGTCTACGAGGATGAGGCCTGTGCGGCCTTTATGGATATTCGCCCGGTGAACCCCGGGCATATCCTGGTGGCGCCGCGCCGGCACGCTGCCAGCCTGGCGGAACTCGATCCACAGGATGGGGCTGCCCTTTTTCAGGCAGCCCAGAGGCTGGCGGCCGGGCTGCGCCTGAGCGGGCTGCCCTGCGAGGGCGTCAACCTGTTTTTGGCGGATGGCGAAGCGGCCGGCCAGGATGTTTTCCACGTGCACCTGCACGTCTTTCCGCGGTTCCATGGGGATGGGTTTGGGCTGCGCTTTGGCCCGCACTATAATGAACCAACCCCGCGCAGCCGCCTGGACGAGCTGGCGCAACAAATCCGCGCACACTTGCAAAAAATCTGACCGGGCGGATGATGGTCAGGCCGGCCAACATCCACGTAAAATAAAGGCATACCCGCAGCCGTGAGCGGCTGTTATCGCAACGCGTAAAGGAACCCATATGTCGATCTGGCAACTGACTCCCTTCCAGGTTTACGAAGCGCCGGCGGTGGCGGTGCTGTTCTATCACAATGTATATGAAGAGGGCAAACAAGGTGGGCTGGAGATCCTCCAGCGCGGCACGCGCGTGGCCGGGAACGGCAACCTGCGCTTGAGCCCGGCCCCCGAGCAGTGGGACGCGCTGCCCAGGAAGGGCGAGCGCCAGGCGGATGACCAGGGCGTTTTGAGCGTGGCATGCAGCTATGAAAATGCCGGTATCCGCTACCACGCGCACCTGTGGCCGGAAGGCGACGCCCTGCGCCTGCGCATTGACCTGGACGACCCACTGCCTGCCGAACTGGCCGGACAGGTGAGCTTCAACCTGGAATTAATGCCCGGGGCATATATGGGCAAGGCTTTCTTTATGGATGGCGCGTCGGGAGTGTTTCCGCGCCAGTTCAATGCCGCCATGCGGCCGGGGGTGAACGGCAAGCTGGCCCCGGCTGAGATGGCTCGGGGGCTGCGCCTGGCGCTGACCCCCGATGACCCGTCCAGCCGTATCGAAATCCAGGCGCTGGCCGGCGAGCTGGCCCTGCTGGATGGGCGCGCGTATGCGCAGAACGGCTGGTTTGTGGTGCGCGGGCTGCCGGAGGCCGGCGCGGCGCAGGCTGCGGTGGAGTGGCGCATCACTCCGGCGGTCAGCCCTGGCTGGGTACGCGAGCCGGTGATTGCTTTTTCGCAGGTAGGCTACCACCCCAACCAGAAAAAAGTAGCGGCCATCGAGTTGGATGGACACACCCCCCAGCCGGGGGAGGCGCGCCTGGTGCGCATCGAGCCGGGCGGTGAGCTGGTGGTAAAGACGGCTCAACTTTCGCTGTGGGGCGAATATCTCTGCTACCGCTACGCCCAGTTTGATTTCAGCGAGGTGGGCGAACCCGGCATGTACCGTCTGGAATATGAAGGTGTGCGCGGCGAGGTTTTCCCCATCCGCGCGGATGTGTACGCCGGGGATGTGTGGCAGCCCACCCTCGAGCAGTATTTCCCCACCCAGATGTGCCACGTGACGGTGAAGGATCTCTACCGGGTGTGGCACGGCGCCTGCCACCTGGATGACGCCCTGCAGGCTCCCCTCCACCACCAGCATTTCGACGGCTACGTTCAGCGTGAAGCGACCGAGACGGGTTACCAGCCAGGCGAGCATATCCCCGGGTTGGATGTCGGCGGCTGGCACGACGCCGGGGATTACGACCTGGCGGCCGGTTCGCAGGCGCGTACCGCCCACGTGCTGGCGCTGGCTCGTGAAGCCTTTGGGGTGGACAGCGACCAGACCAGCGTGAACCAGGCCGAGCGCCTGGTGCAGATGCACGTGCCCGACGGCGTGCCGGATATTGTCGAGCAGGTGGCTCACGGCGCGCAAAATTTGCTCTCCGGGTACCGCGTGTGCGGGCACAGCCTGATTGGGATCATTGAAGGCGACCTGGCCCAGTACGCCCAGCTCAGCGACCCCAGCCTGATCACCGACAACCAGGTTTCGGTGGATGACCGTTGGGCTTTCACCCACCGCCATACTACCCTGGAATACCAGGTCAGCGCCGCGCTGGCCGCGATCAGCCGGGTGCTGCGCGGGTGGGAGGATGCCCTGGCGCAAGAATGCCTGGATTGGGCGCAAAAAGCCTGGGCATACGAGCAGGCCCACGAACCGCAGGTGGCCCCGAACTGCTATGTGGGGCCTAATTATCCACAGGCCGAAGTGATTGCCGCCGTGGAACTGCTGATCACCACCGGCGGCGAGGAATATCGCCAACGCCTGCTGGCGCTCGAGGAGCGCATCCTGACCAACCTGCCGGCGGTGGGTTGGGCCGCGGCGCGCGCCTTGCCCTGGCTGCGCGACGACGGTTTCAGCGCGCGCTTGCGCCAGGGACTGGAAGGCTATGCTTCCCAGGTGGCCGGTGATGCGCGCCGCAACCCGTTCGGAGTGCCCTATCCGGCCGAGATGTGGCGCAAACAGGCCCCGGTGTGGGGAGTGGGCTGGTCTTTCCTCTCTGACGCGGTCGAGTTCTATTACCTGCAGCGCGCTTTCCCCGAGCTTTTCTCGCGCGAACTGATCGCCGCCATCCTGGGCTACACCCTGGGGTGCCACCCGGTGTCGAACGCTTCCCTGGTCTCAGGGGTGGGGGCAAAAAGCCTGACGGTCGCTTATGGGATCAACCGCGCCGATTGGACCTACCAGCCGGGTGGGGTGGTCTCAGGACCAGCGTTAATCCTGCCCAATTATCCCGAGCTGCTCGACCCATTCCCCTGGCTGTGGATGCAAAAGGAATATGTGATGGGCGGCGCGGCGACCTACCTGTTTACCGTGCTGGCGGTGGACCAGCTTTTTACGCAGTGATCGTGGCGACCTAAAAAACGGATGGTTATCATCCATCTGGCCTACCAATACCGGTTTTAATCTTGATCAAAGCGAGAATCAATCTATAATTAGGTCGGAAGAAATGACCTGCCAGTAGGCTGGCAGTCCGATAAACCAAAATAAGGAGTTCGTATGCTGAGCAAAACGTTATTAGATGAATTGAATAACCAGATTAAGTTTGAATTTTATTCATCCTACCTGTATCTGGCGATGTCCGCGCATTTTGATGAGGCCAACTGGTACGGTTTTGCCTCCTGGATGAAGAAACAGGCCGCCGAAGAACAAGAACACGCGATGAAATTCTTGAGTTATGTGCACGACCGCGGCGGCGCGGTGGTGCTGCAGGCGATTGACCAGCCCCCCAGCCAGTTTGGCACCCCGACTGAAATTTTCGCAGAAGTGCTCAAACACGAACAGTTTGTCACCGGCCGGATTAACCTGCTGTACGACCTGGCCGTTAAGGACAACGATTACGCCAGTCAAAATACGCTCAATTGGTTCGTCAACGAACAGGTGGAAGAAGAGAAAACCGCCGGCCAGATTCTGGATTGGTTGAAGATGGCGGGCAACTCGCCCAACGCGCTGTTCCAGATTAACAACATGCTGGCAAGCCGTTCATAAGATCGCCTTCAACAGCAAAAAAGGCTGGCAATTGCCAGCCTTTTTTGCTAAAACAGTCCCTCAATCACCGGGGTGAGGGACCGGGTCTTGTTTTTGGATCGTATCTCGTTGGCCGGCGCGCAGGTGGGCCGGCTGGGCGCCAAACCCCTGCAGCACCAATTCGAGCAGCGGCAGCAGGCTGTTCACCCGTCGTGCGCGGATGACCCAATCCCAAACCGGTTCGAATTTCTTCCAGCCACCGGCATAGGCCAGGTGGCGCAGCCTGCCGCTCCAGGCAGGTTTGTTCATCGCGCCCGAGAAGATCGAGCCCCAGCGGTAGAACTCCTGGTAAGCCTTCGCATAGCCTGCTTCCAGGGCTTCCGCACTCATTTTGGCCGGGCGGAACACGGCGTGGCGGGTATCATACAGGTCCCAGTTGCGGGTGGTGATGCGCCCTTCGGCCTGGATGCGGTCGTGCAGCGCCGTGCTGGGGTAGGGGGTGAGAATGTGGAAAGTGGCGGTCTCGATTCCCTGGCGGATGGCCCATTCCACCGTACGATCGAAGACGCTTTCATCGTCGTCGTCCATACCGAAAACGAAACTGGCGTTGACCATCACTCCCAGGTCGTGGATGCGGCGGATGGCAGCCGTGTAATCGCGGTTGAGGTTTTGGTATTTATTCTGCGCGCGCAGGTTTTCGGGGCTAAGCGTCTCAAAACCGACGAAAAGGCTGCGCAGACCGCAGGCGGCGGCTTTCTCCAGCAGCCCGGGACGCAGCACCGATTGCACCGTCCCGGCGGCCTGCCAGACCCGCCCCATACCCCGCATCCCGTCGAAAAGTGCCCCGGCGAAACGCGCGTTGCCAAACAGGTGGTCGTCGAGGAAATACAGGTGGCTGCCCGGTAAGCGTTGGATTTCGGCCAGGGCATCCTCGACCGTCTGGCTGTAGAAGGATTTGCCTCCGCGGTAAAAGGCCTCTTTGTAGCAAAAATCGCAGGCGTGCGGGCAGCCGCGCGAGACCACGATCGAATTGGGCACCAGGTAGAGGCGGCGCTTGATCAGGTCGCGGCGGATGGGTGGCAGGCCGTCGAGGCTGCGCTGGGTAGAGGCGTAGGCTTTTTTAGGGGTCCCGGCGCGCCGGTCAGCTAGAAAGGCCGGCCAGGTGTCTTCGCCCGGGCCGCTGAAGATGGTATCGGCGTGCTGCATGGCTTCCTCGGGCAGCGAGGTGACGTGCAAGCCGCCCAGGCAAACGTACACCCCCTGCCCGCGGTAATGGTCGGCAATTTCATACGCCCGCCGCGCTGAGGTGATATACACCTGGATCACCACCAGGTCGGGGTGGTCGTCCAGGCCGAGCGGCTCAACATGCTCATCCTGGATGCTGACCTCATCGTCTGGCCCAAGGTAGCCGGCCAGGGTAGCCAGCCCCAGCGGCGGAAAGAGCGAATATTTGATTGGACGCCAGAAAGGGCTGGTGGCTTCAGTCAGGGCCGGCAGGATCATTTTGACTTTCATCGCGCCATTCTCCTGTTGGGTTTTAAACATCTTACGAACAGCACCAGTGTATCCGGCCAGGGTGTTTAATGCGACGTCTTGAGTGCGGAACGAAGCGCACACGAGTGCTTGACCGGGCAGGCGGACAGAGGGCGCCACAGCGCTGCTTAAAACAGCGGGGCCGCCTGTTTCCAGGCGGCCCCGTTCGGCCAGGCGCATGCATGGATGGCTAGTTCTTATCCATCTCGGCGATCATCGCGCGAGTCAGCTGGTAGGTTTTCTCCATGGTCGAAGGTTTGATTTTATCGAACAGGTCGCTCACCTGGTGCCAGTGAGGGGCTTCGCCCGCGCGGGTGAGGCCAAAGAGAGTGATCGCCGGCACTTTCGCGCGGAGGCAGTCGGCCATCTCACTGTTGCCTCCGCTGATCTGCACCGGGTAGGCATCCCAGTCGGGGTTGGCCCGCGCCAGGCGCTGGGCCAGCGCCTGCAGGGCCGGGTCGGATTTGAAGGGCACGATGATGCCCTCCTGGGTGAGCCAGGCCGGCCCGGCGACCCCCACCAGTTCGAAGACCAGCGCACTGGGCTGCTTCATTTCAGCGCGGTGGCGGCGGAAGAAATCGATGGCGCCGTAATGCTGGACTTCTTCACAGCCGGTGCAGGCGCACCACACGCGGGTATGCTCCAGTGGGTGGACGGCAAATTCTTCGGCCAGGGTCAGCACCAGCCCGACCGCGCTGGCGTTGTCGTTGGCGCCGGGGGTGAAGGGCGAGCGCTCCGCCTCGACGCAGATAGCGGCCAGCAGCAGGGCGCACAGCGCCGCCGGGATGGCGGCAAACCAGGCCCAGCCCCATCCCCGCAGAGCACCCAGACCAAAGAGTACAACCTGGACGGCAAAGGTGATAAAGGCCAGGGTGGTGAAGGATTTATAGGCTTCCACCAGGCGTGCGCTGCGAAAAATGTAAGGCGTACGCTGGGTGTCGATGTGGCCGATCAAGATCAGGTCGCGGTGGTGTTCTCCGGCAGGCTGCACCTGGGTGATGACGTTCTGGCTCTGGCCTTTAGGCACCAGCAGGCGAAACAGGTTGTTTTGAAAGCTCAACTCTTGCAATTCAGACACCAGCGCGACCAACGAAATGAACGCCGCCAGCCAGGCGCTGACCTGGCCGGCGATGGGGTAAAGGGCGAAGGCCAACAGCATCAGCAAGCTGCCGATCAGGTGCGGGTGGAAAATCGAGCGCGCGCTGCTGAAGCTCTCAACCGAGGGATTGAGCGCCAGGCGTTCAAAGGTGCGCCGGCAGTATTCCGCGCCCTGGCGCTCGCCTTCCGTGGTCGAGCCGCGCGGACCGATCTCCACGGATAGGATGCGAATGTGTTCCAACCAGGTGCGGACCGTAGGGGTGGCTGCCATGCTGCTGTCCTAATCCTCGATGGCCGCTTTGCGCGTCTGCACGGCACAGATGCGCGCCATGTCGAACTTGCCCGCGCGATCGAAGTGATAGATGCCGTTTTGCTCCTGGAAGACATCCGTGAGCTGGGTGTAGCAGTAGCCGAACATGGAGGGGTCATCCAGCAGGGCGTCGCACAGACCGCTGAAGCGGGTATACCATTCGTCGATGTTCTTGACCCGGTCGCCGTAGCCCCATGAATTTTCTCCGGCGGCCGCCTGCGGGTTCCACCAGATGCCGCCAAATTCGCTGACGAAGAACGGCTGCCCGCGGTAAGGGATCGAGATTTCGGTCTGGCTGGCGGTCCAGCCGCCGCGGTTGACGAAAGGCTTGCCCTGGCGCGTGCCGGCGTGGTTGGCGGCGAATTTCTCGGGCGACTGCTCGTAGTCGTGGCAGTCGTAGATATCCGATTGCGGTACGCGGTGGGAATAACCGGAGGAATCCAGCACCGGGCGGGTGAGGTCGGCGGCTTTGGTGGCCAGGAACATGCCCCAGGTGGCCTCATCCAGGGCAGTGACGTGGTCGGTGAGCGCCTGCCAGGTCTCATTCAGGGGGCACCAGCCGATGATGGACGGGTGAGAGTAATCGCGGGCCAGGATTTCGAGCCATTGGGTGACAAAGGTGGTGGTGGGCTGCTGGTGCTCGGGCATCGCGCCAAACCCGCCCACGCCCCAGTCGGGGAATTCGCCCCACACCAGGTAGCCCAGGCGGTCGGCGTGGTAGAGGAAGCGCTCCTCAAAAACCTTTTGATGCAGCCGGGCGCCGTTGAAACCGGCCTGCACCGAGAGCTGGATATCGCGGACCAGGTCTTCGTCGCTGGGGGCGGTCATCAGCCCGTCCGGGTAGTAGCCCTGGTCGAGCACCAGGCGCTGGAAAACGGATTTGCCGTTGATCAGCACTTTCAGCCCATCCACGGCGACCGCGCGCAGCCCGGCATACGAAGCCGCCTGGTCGAGGACCGCGCCGGAGGCATCTGTGAGGGTCAGGCTGAGCTGGTAGAGATAGGCGGCTCCGGGCTGCCACAAGTGGCGGCGGTCGGCCGGCACGGGCAGATCGATGCGCGCGGTGCTTTCCATCCCCAGGGTAAAACTGCCGCGCGAGACTTCGCCCTGCTCGTCGCTGAGCACCGCGCTGACTGCGCCGCCGGGCAGGTTGGCGCTGACGGGCAGCTCCAGCAGGAAGAGCGACCGGGTGACATCCGGGGTGATGCGCGGGCGGTTGAGATGCACTGCGCTGACCGGCTCCATCCACACGGTCTGCCAGATGCCGGTGGTGCGGGTATACTCGCAGCCGTTGTTGCCGTACTGGCGCACCTGCTTGCCGCGCGGTTTGGCCAGGCGGTGATCGTCGCGGGCGCGCACCACAATCACCGCGGTTTCGCCGGGGCCGGCCACGCCTGCCAGGTCGCAGGTGATGGGGGTAAAGCCGCCGCGGTGGCGCGCCAGCTCCACGCCGTTGACCCACACAGTGGTGTCATAATCCACCGCCTGGAAGTGCAGCAGCACCTGTTTGCCCTGCCATGCAGCCGGGATCGGCACCTCGCGGCGGTACCAGACCGCGTTGAGGAAGTCGGTATTGCCAACCCCCGAAAGGACCGATTCCGGGCAGAAGGGCACGGTAATCTGCCCGCTGAGGGGGCGCTCGCGCAGCCCGCGCTCCAGGCCCGAGTCGCCGGGGTCGATTTCAAATTGCCACGCGCCATTGAGGCACAGCCAATCGCCGCGGGTGAACTGCGGGCGGGGATATTCAGAACGGGGGAGAGAAGCGCTCATGGTGTTTCCTTTTCACAGAGTAAAATTTTTCTATCGGCGCACAGCTTGAC
This sequence comes from uncultured Chloroflexia bacterium, assembly GCA_963752685.1. Lineage (GTDB taxonomy): Bacteria > Chloroflexota > Anaerolineae > Anaerolineales > Anaerolineaceae > Anaerolinea. Next base: position 111,171 of record CAVVZR010000007.1, read on the forward strand.
GCGCCGGTATGTTCTATCGAAGCGGCTGAGCCCAGGCCTGGTAGACGGCGCGCACGTTCTCGGCCGGGTTGTCTTTGCCCCATTCGCACTGGGCGATCACCCCGCCGCGGCCGTCATCCAGCGCGCGGCGCACGCGGGCGACGCCCTCCGTCACTTCGCCGGGCGTGCCGAAGGGCAGCAAGTGCTGGCGGTCGAGTTCACCCCAGAAGGTGATTTTGCCTTGATACAGGCGCGCCAGCTCCTCGATATCCATGGTGAAGAGCTGCGAATTGACCGCGTCCACGCCGATTTCCACCAGGTCGGGATAAATGGCCTGGATGTGGCCGTCGGAGTGAAAAAAAGCAAACTTGCCGGCGGCATGGATCATCTCGACGTAGTCCTTGTAAAGCGGCTTGAACAATTCACGCCAGGTGCGCGGGTGGATCAGCAGCGAATGGTTGCTGCCCCAATCATCCATAAAGACGATCCCGTCCACGTTCGCCCCGCACCAGGCCTGCATCTCTTCGAGATAATAGGCGTGCACCATCGCCAACAGGCGGCGCATCTCGGCTGTACCGTAAGCGATATCGATGAACAGCTGTTCACTGCCGCGCAAGAACTGCAGGCGCTCGAACGGCCGCGCGCAGCAGGGAGAAAGGATGAAGCGCTGGCTGGTCTCTGCCAGGCGGTTGGCGTAGCTGAAATCCAGGCCGCGTACCAGGCGCCAGGGCGGTTGGTAGCTGTCGAGACGCGCCCAATTGGCCAGCGCCGGGCGTTTGACTTCGCCGATCACCCCGGGCTCGGCCACCTGCCAGAGACTGCCCCACTCGTCCTCGTAGCTGCCCGCCTGGCCGTAGCGTTCGGCATCCTCATTGGATTGGCCCGGGCTGAGCTGAATGCCGCCGATGTCCATCGGGAATTCGGCCAGGAGCGCGTCGAGTTCGGCCTTCCGGTACAGACCGATGTAGGGTAACGCCCACAGGTCGCGCGGAGGGCGGTCGGGGTGAGTAAAGGTCAGCGCTGCCCTCACGCGCTCGCGTCCGGTTTGCATGGCACACCTCACGTCCAAAGGATTAGGAGCAGGGTTTCGCGCCGCCGGGCGGTGAAAATTCTTCTGGCCTGGCGGGCTGTCAAACCCGAGAAACATGGTTAATGAATGGACATAGAAATTATAGTGGACTTTTCGCCCGGCAGCCTGCCGGGTTGGAGCCACTTTATCCATTGGAGGAAGGCATGAATTCACGCGAACGCGTCCAACAGGCAATCAACCACCGGCAGCCCGACCGCACTCCCCTCGACCTGGGTGCCAGCGCGGTGACCGGTATGCACGTCAGCGCGATTTACCGCCTGCGCCAGGCACTGCAGCTTGATCCGCCGGAGACCCCGGTAAAGGTCACCGAACCATACCAGATGCTGGGCGAAATAAAACCGGATTTGATCGATGCGTTGGGAGTGGACGTAGTTGGGCTGTCGGGTCCGCGCACCATGTTTGGCTTCCCCAACCAGGGTTGGAAATCCTGGCGCACCTTTGACGGCACCCCGGTGCTGGTGCCGGAAGGGTTTAACACCCAGGTCGAAGAAAACGGCGACCTCCTGCTTTACCCGGAGGGCGACCGCTCGGCGCCGGCCAGCGGGCGCATGCCCCAGGGCGGCTTTTTCTTCGACTCGATCATCCGCCAACCGCCGGTGGACGATGACCGGCTCGACGTGGCCGACAACCTGGAAGAGTTTGGCCCGATCAGCGCGGCGGACCTGGCGTACTTTGGCGAGAATGCCGAACAGCTCTGGTCGCAAACCGATAAGGCCATCCTGGCAAATTTTGGCGGCACGGCCTTTGGTGATATTGCCCTGGTTCCGGCCCCATGGTTGAAGCACCCCAAGGGCATCCGCGACGTGGCTGAGTGGTATATGTCCACCCTCACCCGGCGGGATTATGTCTGGAAGATTTTTGAAAAGCAATGTGAGATCGGGCTGGCCAACCTGGAAAAAATCCACCAGGTGGTGGGCGAGAAGGTGGCGGCGGTGTTTGTCAGCGGCACCGATTTTGGCACGCAGACCGGGCCGTTTATCTCGCCGAAGAATTACCGCGATCTTTTCCAGCCATTTCACCGCCAGGTAAATGACTGGATCCACCGCAACACGACCTGGAAAAGCTTTATCCATTCGTGTGGTTCGGTGGTCAAGCTGGTCCCCGATTTTATCGCCTCCGGGTTCGACATCCTCAACCCGGTCCAGGTATCTGCGACCGGCATGGCCCCGCAGGGTTTGAAGGATCAGTTTGGCGAGCAGATCGTCTTTTGGGGCGGCGGGGTAGATACCCAGCAGGTGCTGCCCTTTGGCGCCCCGGAAGAAGTCCGCCGGCAGGTGGCTGAAAATCTGCGCATCTTTGGCGCGGGAGGCGGATACGTGTTCAACACGGTGCACAACGTACAGGCCGGCACCCCGGTGGAGAACTTGCTGGCGCTGTATACCGCGGTCAAGGAGAATGGCTCGAACGGCGGGTAATGGCATATACTACTATCAGGAGCCTTGAATGCCTCGCCAGTTGCGCATTATTTTGATCGCCTTTGCCATCGCCTTGCTGCTGTTTGCCCTGGTGGCCCTGGTCTATGCCCTGGCGCCGGCGCCGGTGCTGCGGGATGCCATCCCGCTGGAACCCACCTTGCTGGTTCCGCCCGGAGGAGGGGGATGAAACGCCCGGCCTACGGTCTGCTGGTGTTGACCGGGCTGGCGCTGCTGCTCCTGGCCGCCTGTGCCCCTGCCGCGCAGCCGACCCAGGCAGAACAGCTCTCCCCCACGGCGGAGGCAGCCATCGCCACCTCTTTGCCTACTCAGGCGGCAGCTTCGACTTTTTTGCCGACGGCCACCGCCCTGCCGGCGCTGCCCACGCAGATCGAGGCGACCCCGGCGCAGCCAACCGCCGAAGCGCGCCTGGTGGAATTGGAATGGCCGCTGCGCCTGCGCATGGGCGAATCGGATATCGTGCGCCTGGCACTGGTGCCATCCGCCGAAGGTTACACCGCCACCGCCGAATTCCCCGAACACCCCCTGGATACCACCCAACTGCAGCTGCGCCGTCCCGAAGGCTACACCCTGGTGGCGGTGGCGCGCCTGGACGGGGTCGGTTTTGCCCTGGCCCCCATGGGCGACCAGCCGCGCGTGGTGCCCGTGGGCGAGGGGGTCAGCTGGCGCTGGAGCCTCACCCCGCAGTCGCCGGGCAAACAGCGCCTGACCGTCAGCCTGCTGCTGCGCTGGGAGCCCGAAACCGGCAGCAGCGCGCCGGTGCGCGAGAGCGCCGCGTATGGGCGCGGGTTGGACGTGCAGGTCACCTCCTTCCTCGGGCTGGGGCGGGCGGAAACCTTGTGGATGGGCCTGGTGGGTGCGGTCATGAGCGTGGGGCTGGGGCTGTTTGTGTTTATCCGCCGCGGCCAGCCGGGCACACCGGCAACCGCTCGGGTGAAACCCAACCCGGCGTTGGTGATCGAGCCCGGGCCGGGCATGGCCTTGACCAGCGAAGACCAGCGCCTGATGCAGAGCCTGTTTGCGCGCTATACCCGCCTGGTGTTGGAGGGCGAGTTCCTTTCCGGCTACTCCGGCTCGCGCACTTTCCTGGCCAGGCCGCTCCACGCGGACGGCAGCAGCGACGCGACTACCATCGTGAAACTCGGCCCGCGCGCGCAGATCCTGGCCGAATATGGCAACTATGAGGCCTTCGTCAAGGACCGCCTGCCGCCGGTCACCGCCCGCATCCAGCATGCGCCCGTAGAACTGCGCGGCGCCCGGCAGGCCGCTCTGCAGTACACCTGCATCGCCGAGCCGGGCCGCCCGCCGCTCAGCCTGCGCCAGGCGTTGCTGGCGAACCCCGATCCAGGCTTGATCCACCGCCTGTTTGAAACCTTTGCCCCCAATTGGTGGATGCAGCGCCAGCCGTATGCCTTCCGCCTGGGAGTGGAATACGACCGGGTGCTGCCGCCCCATTATGTACTGGTGCCCGCCCAGGGCGCCTCCCTGCCGACCTACTCGCTGAGTGAGACGGACAACCCAGCCGAGGTGGATTTACGCCCTGGCGATCTGGTGCGGGTGGCGCCGTTTTCGCGCTGCGAACCGCGCGCCGGTGGGCAGTCTTACAACCTGATCGGGCAGGCTGCCGCCGGCCAGGCGGCTCTGCGCCTGCGCTGGGACAGCCCGCATCCACCCGCTCACCACACGGCGCGGGTGACGGCCATGCGCTATCACCTGCTGGCCGAAGCGGTGACCGGTTTCGAGCGTTTTGACCTGCCCGATCCCCTGGTGAAATTGAACGGCTGGCTGCAGGAGCCGGTGATGGGCAGCCGCTCGACCATCCACGGCGATTTGAACCTGGAAAATATCCTGGTGGGGCCGGGCAGCCTGGTGTGGTTGATCGATTTTGCCCAGACCCGTGAGGGCCACCCTCTCTTCGATTTTGCCCATCTGGCTGCGCAGATCGTCGCCCACGTGCTCTCGGTTGCGCTGCCGGCCCCCGAAGAGTTTGTTGCCCGGCTTAGGAGCGGCGCGGATCCTCTGCTGGCGGCGGTGGAAGATGCCGCGCGGGCCTGCCTGTTTGACCCCCGGGTGATGCGCGAATACCAGCTGGCCCTGGCGGTCAGCTGCCTGGGAGCGCTCAAATACCGCAACTTGAGCGCGCATGCCCGCCACTGCCTGTATCTCTGCGCGGCCTGGGTGGGCGCACAGATCGGCGATTAACCTTTCTCCGAGACTCTGACCAACTTACCCTTCCAGCCCCAGACGCCGGACGCCTGGGGTTATTCAGCTTCCTTCCCGGCTGGTTCTGACAGTCAATGTCAACCGCCTGTCATCCGCCTGTCAAGACTTCCTCCCTCCCCCGCGCTACTCTGGATGCAGATCAAAAACAGGAGGAAGTCACCATGAAAGCTCGAATCTTTGCCTTGATTGCTTTTGCCGCCCTGCTGCTCTCGGCCTGCCAGCCCGCCATGGCGCCGACAACCATCGCGGTGGAACCCCGCCGTGGGCAAGCCACCCCGGACGTCGAATATGTTTTTCCCACCAGTGTCGCTGCTCTGCCGGCGCCCACCCTGGCGGTCTCCGCGCCCAACAACGGCGCGGAAAACTACTTCCAGGATTACGGGGTCAACCCGCGTGTGGATGCCGGGCGCGACAACCTGTCGACCTTTGCCCTGGACGTAGACACGGCTTCCTACAGCCTGGCGCGCCAGTATGTGAGCGGTGGCAGCCTGCCGCCCATGGACGCGGTACGCACCGAGGAATTCATCAACGCTTTCGATCAGGGTTACCTTCCCCCGCGCAATGCCGCCTTCGCTATCTTCGCCGACGGAGGGCCCTCACCCTTCACCGCTCCCGGCAGCTACCTGCTGCGCTTCGGGGTGCAGGGTTACCGCGTGCCGGTCGAAGAGCGCAAGCCGCTGCGCCTGACCTTTGTCATCGACATCTCCGGTTCGATGGACATGGAAAACCGCCTGGGGACGGTCAAACGCGCCCTGACCATGCTGGTTGACCAGCTTGACCGCCGGGATATGGTCGAGATCATCGTCTACGGTTCGCAGGCGCGCGTGGCGCTGAACTGGGTGTCGGGGGATGCGCGCAGCACGATCCTGCGGGTGATCAACCGCCTATCAACCGAGGGCGCCACCAACGCCGAGGCCGGTTTGCGCCTGGGGTATCGCAATGCGATGGTCGAGCTGGACCCGGCGGCCAATAACCGGGTGATCCTTTGCTCGGATGGAGTGGCCAATGTGGGCAGCACGGATGCAGACTCGATTCTGGATTTTGTCCACGGTTACGTTGAGGAAGGCATCACCCTGACCACGGTGGGGTTTGGCATGGGCAACTACAACGATGTGCTCCTTGAGCAGTTGGCTGACCGCGGCGACGGCAGCTATCACTACATCGATACGTTGGAGCAGGCTCGCAAGCTGTTCGTCGACGAGCTGACTTCCACCCTGCAGGTGATTGCTTACGACGCCAAAGTCCAGGTGGATTTCAACCCGGAGGTGGTCGAAAATTACCGCCTGATCGGCTACGAAAACCGGGATGTCGCCGACCAGGACTTCCGCAACGACCAGGTCGATGCCGGCGAGATTGGCGCCGGGCTGGCCGCCACCGCGCTCTACGAAGTGCGCCTGGCGCCGGGCGCTGAAGGCCGCATCGGGACCGTGCAGCTGCGCTGGCTGGACGCGGATACGCGCGAGCCGAGTGAGATCGCCGGGGATTTCAACACCTGGGATCTGGCAACCCGCTTCGAGGAAACCGATCCCCACTTCCAACTGGCTGCCACGGTGGCCGCCTACGCCGAGGTGCTGCGTTTCAGCCCGTACGTCGAAGCCGATCTCGACCAGGTCGCTGCCCAGGCACGCCGCCTGCTGCGCCTGCTGGGCCAGAATGAACAGGTAGCCGAGTTTGTCGAGCTCACCCGCCAGGCCGCTCGCCTGCGCTAATCGACTCCATACAATACACAAACGGCGGGTATTTGCACCCGCCGTTTGTCTTGTATGGCTTGCTCCAGCCGCCGGCGTTGCCCGGGGCTGTGTCTAATTGGTCAGTTTGATCCCAAAGCGCGAGAAGATTTCGAAGACGGCTTTCTTGGCCTCTACCGATTCGGCCGGCAGGTCGTGGGCTTGAAGATACTGGCTGGCTTCCCAGGCGGCCGAGGTCAGGCGCTCGCGCAGGCCGGCCGGCAGGTGCGGCAGGGCGGCGCTCAACCGTTCGAGATTGAGGTTGGGACGTGGAAGAGCGAGCGTATCGTAGATATCAACCCCCAGGCGGGCGGCCAGCGCGTGCAGATCGCTGCCCTCGGGGCTGCCTGTGCCGTCCATCCATTGGGCCAGGTCCGTCTGGCTGACGCCCAGGTAGCGCGCGAAGGCGTAGTAGGATTGCTTGCGCCCCTTGGCGGCTTCCCAGTCACGAAATTTCTGCGCCAACCATTCTTTTGAGGTTGCCATCCACATCTCCTTCTGCTAAAACTCATCCCCGCTGCTTTATTGTATCGTATCTGCCAGGATTATTGCCCGGATGAGTGCGGTCAGTCGATTGACAGCCAGGTGTCATCCGGCTAATCCTGGGGGTTCAACTCCCAGATCCACCCGTTGGTGAAAGTGCAGGAGGTTTTGCCGGATTCCTGAAAGGCTTCAAAGGCAATCTGGCCGCGGGTGAGTTTGCCGTCGGTGACGGCCATCTGTGGGTCGCCGTTGATGAAGGCTTTGATCGTGTCGCCCTGCACCACCAGGGTCAGCCGGTTGGTATCGCCCTGCCGGTCTTTGATCGCCGGGCTGAACTGGATGCCGCCCGGGTTAGAGTCGCCTGCCAATCGCCGTATTTGTAGTATTCGATATCCCAGGCGGGCGCGTTCTGGAGGCGTAAGATCGGCATGACGTACTGCTCGCCATCCTCCAGGTCGTCTGCCGACCGGAAGATCAGGCTGCAGCCCGCCAGCCCGCTGGATGAATTCCAGCGAACATCCGTCACCAGGATAAAGTCGGCCAGGGCCTCTTTGGTAATTTGCTCGTGTTTCTTCTCCAGGTAGGCCGAGACGGACATTTCAATCGGCTGACCGGCCACCCAGGCCAGGCGCCCCGAGTCGGTTTTGAAGCCCAAATCATCCAGGTCAGGGGCGATGCGGTCGATTTGTTTTTCCATCTCGGCGGTGCCCTTGGCGGCGTAGGTGGCGGTGAGGTCCGGGGTGGAGGTCGCCGTTGGTACGGGCGTATCGGTGGGCAGGGGAGTGGCGCTGGGCGCAGGGGTATCGCTGGGCAGCGGCGTGCTGCTGGGGGCGAGGGTTGCCGGGCTCTCTTCAGCCGGGGCGGCGGCAAGCGGAGCGCAGGCGCTCAAGGCGAGAGCCAGCGCCATCAGAGCGGTGAGCAGGCAGCGGCGAGTGAGTTTCATCTTGTCTCCTTGTGAATGCAGCGAATCACTAATCGGCCGAGTCCAGCGACCAGACCCAGCCGTTTTGGAAGGTACAGAAGGTCAGGCCTGACTCTTGATGGGCAATCGCATAAATCACGCCGTCGGTCAGATCGCTGTTTTCCATGGGCTGCTGTTTCACCCCGTTGATATAAAGGGTGTAATCCTTGCCCTGGACGAGCAGGTCGACGGTATTCGTGCTGAATTTGCCATCGTTGATCACCGTGTCGTATTTCACCCCGCTCAGCCTCTTCTCAATCCAGTGATATTTGACGTAATACATTTGCCAGGCGGGCGCGTTCTGCAGGCGAACCAGTTCGAATTGAATCAGTTTGCCGGTGTCCAGGTTGCCGTCCGAGCGCAAGATCAAACCGCAGCCGGCCAGACCGCTGGAGCTGTCCCAAATGATGTCGGTATGCAGCGCGAAATCGCCGACCTTATCTTTGCCATAGGGCTCGGCGACAAAGGAGTTGTAATCTTTGACCGCCATGATGATCGGTTCGTCGGCGTAGTAGGCCAGTTGGCCGCTGTCAGCCGGGACGCCCATGGTTGCCAGCACCGGCGAAATCGTGTCGATTTTGGCCTGCATGGTGGCGGTCGATTTGGCCGAGCGGGTGGCTTCCCGGTTGGGCGTGGCGGTGGGCGTGCGGGTGGGGGTTGCGGTCGGAGTGGCGGTTAGGGTAGGTGTGGCGGTGAGGGTAGGCGTGGCGCTGGGCGCAGGCGTGGCAGTGGGCTCTGCTGTGGCCGCCGCGCAGGCTGCCTGGCTGACCAGGACAAAGATCAGGGCCAGAGTCAGGCGAACGGGACGAGAAAATGAACTGGAAAAAGACATGAGCGGCTCCTCAATAGATAAATTTCCGTAGGGTTGGCTGCCTTACGGTTTGGTTGGCAATCAAGCATTGCCGGATACCTGAATTTGAGATTTACCGCTCTACATCCCCACCGCAGCGCGCCCGATTGCGCGATATTTCACAAGTATTTAGATTGTATCCCTGCTATCCAAAAAACGCTCGTGTGAAATGACAGCAGTTTTCAAGCATTTCATACCATTCCCTTCGCCCGGGCGCCGGTATTCTCAGATAAATATTAGATAACTACGATAAAATTTATACAGGAGGGGCAATGAAACCTGTCCAACGCCTTGTAACCCTGCTTGCTATCTTCTTGCTCCTGGCTGCTCAGCCTGCCACGCCCATCGTTCGGGCGGCCGGCGTTCTCACCCTTCCCCCGGGTTTTGTCGACGAGTTGGTCGTCGGCGGGCTGCTATCGCCGCGCGCCTTCGCATTCACCCCCGACGGGCGTATGCTCATCGCCGAACGGGGCAGCGCCACCAGCACGGATATCAATGTGGCCAGCGTGCGCGTCTTCAAAAATGGCGCCCTGCTGGATACGCGCGCGGTGACCCTGGATGTGTGCGGAGACGGCGAGCGCGGTTTCCTCGGGCTGGCAGTGGACCCAAACTTCAACAGCAACGGCTACATTTATGTCTATTACACCCGCCAGGGCACGGTCGCGCCCGGCTGCGCCTACAATACCTACCTGAATAACCAGCCCGGCCCGCGCAACCGCATCTCGCGCCTGACCATGGCGGGGGATACGATTAACCCGGCCAGCGAAAAAATCCTCATCGATAACATGCCCAGTGATTCCGGCATCCACAACGCCGGCGATCTGCACTTTGGCGCGGATGGCTATCTCTACGCCAGCGTGGGCAATTCCAATCTCGAATCGCCCATTGCGCCCAGCCTGGTGGCCATGTCGCAGGACCTCTCCCGACTGGGGGGGAAGATCCTGCGCATTTTGCCCGACAACGCCGATCCCAACGGTTACCGCACCACCGGCAACCCCTTCGACCAGTCGGCCAACGCCTGGCGCTGCGGGCCCCTGGCCAACCTGCCGGGGACCGGGACAGGTCCTTGCAAAGAAATCTACGCCTACGGTCTGCGCAACCCGTTTCGCTTCACCATCCAGCCGGGCACCAGCACAGCCTTTGTCGGTGATGTGGGCGGCGGGGTTTGGGAGGAAGTCGACCAGGTGGACCCGGGTGCGAATTTCGGCTGGCCGCAGCGCGAAGGACCCTGCCCGGCCGGGGTGCTGTGCGATCCGGCCACCCAAGGGCCCACTCCCGGGCTGACCGGCCCGATTTATTATTACCCCCACGACACGCTGTATGCCAACGTGGATTCGGCCGTGATCGCCGGTGATTTTTATACCGCCACCTCCTACCCGCTGGAATACCAGGGCAACCTGTTTATTGTGGACTACGTACGCGGTTTTATCCGCCGGTTGGCTTACGACTCGGGCGCGCATGCCTGGGTGGTCAACCCCACCGACTTTGCCAGCGGCGGCACGGGGATCATCGGGCTGCGCGCCAGCCCGGGCGGCGACCTGTTTTATTTGATCTTTACCACCGATCAAACCGCCAGCAACGAGATCCGCCGCATCCGTTATGCGCCCGGCAGCAACCAGGCGCCCGTAGCAGTGGTAAGCGCCAACCCGCTCAACAGCCCCTCCCTCTCCCAGGTTTACACCTTCTCGCCAACCGGTTCGTATGACCCCGATAGCAACCCGCTGGACAATTATCATTGGGATTTTGGCGACGGCGCCGTCCAGGATTCAGGCAGTGGTACGGCGGTCACCCACACCTACGCCACCCCGGGGGCCAAGACCGTGCGCCTGACCGTCCGGGATACGGGCAGCCCGCCGCTCACCTCGACCCCGGCTGAGATCAAAGTATTCCCCGGCAACACCCCGCCGTCCGCCACCATCTCCCTGGCGAATTTGAGCGAACCGGCCCGCACCGGCAGCTATCACGCCGGGGACAGCTGGCAGTACAGCGCCACCGGGGTGAGCGACGATAAGGCGTTGCCGGCCAGCCCCTATCGCTGGGATGTGGTTTTTCATCACCGCACCCACACCCACCCCTTTTTATCCGGGATCAGCGGGCAAAACGGCCAGTTTGAGATCCCTTCGATTGGCGAAACCGACCCGGTGGTGTGGTACGAGGTGGTCCTGCACCTGACCGACGCCGATGGGCAGGAGACCCTCCTCACCGAAGACCTCAACCCGGCGACCGTCAACCTCACCCTGCAGACCAACCCGGCCGGTGGGCAGGTGCTGTTGGACGGCGCTACCTTCACCGCCCCGCTGACCGTCACCCGCGTGGTGGGGATTAATGTGGGCGTGGAGACGCCATCTCCGCAGGTGATTGGCGGGATCAACTACACCTTTTCGAACTGGTCCAACGGCGGTCTGCAGGCGCAAACATTGGCCGTGCCGGCCTCCCCGCTGGCGCTGACCGCCTATTTCCTGCCGCCCTACCGCCAGTGGATGGGTTGGATTGCCCATTGAGCCCGGCAATGGCGCCCAAATGCAAAGTAATCAGGAGGGATTTTCCGCCGGTTTTACCAGCGGTGGACAAATTGTTTGCTTTCAAGTTGAAATTGGTGTAAAATAGTCGACATTCAAGCCCCGTTTTGCCCGGGTGATTGCTTCGCCGGGAGGTGGCACTGGCTGATCCGCTGCCCAAATGTCTGTAACTGGATCGGCCGGTCGAATGGGCCGAACGGGTATCGCCGGCATGGCGGGCCACACGATTGAGAAACCCTGTTTGTCCTGGAGATTTCATTGAAGACCAACCTGTCAGCCAAAATCCAGAACACAACACGCGACCGGATAAACGGTTTTTCTCCAGCATTTTTATCGGATTTAATGTCAAACACGCTGATCCGCATTAACGGTATTTAAGGCACGATCGCACCTTAAAGACTATCGCATTCTGATGACTCTCGCCCTTCGAAAGGGTCATCGGTTAATGAAAAGACAGCGGGACCCCGGAAGGTTATGCTGCCCGCACTGAGTTACAAGCTAAGCGCAGGTTACCGGATGTTGGAATTTGCTTTGAATGGAGAATTGGCTTGAACGAAAAACGGATCCAACAAGTGCTCGATATCGAAAAACAGGCAGACGCCATTCACGCCAAGGCGGTCGAAGAGGCTAAATTGATGCCCCTGCAGGCCCAACAGGAAGCCCAGGCAATGACCCAGAAAGCTCGGCAAGAAGCCGAGGTGATGGCCAAGAAAATGGTGGAAGACGCCCAGGCTGAAGAAGAACGCGCGCAGATTATGGGTCAGGCCGAAGAAAAAGTGAAGCGCGACGATGCGCTGGCGATGGGCAACCTGAAACGGGCCGTTTCCTACGTGCTGGCCAGAGTCGTCGGAAAGGAGTAGCCCGATGGCTTCGAGCGGAGCGTCGGGCTATGCCGCCACCAATGCCAGGGTCCGGGTGATGTATTCCACCCTGCTGACCCCGGATGAATTCGATCAGCTGCGAGATGCGGCTGATTTCAGCGCTTTAATCACCATCCTCAAACGTACTGCTTACGGGCCCTACCTGGATAAGGTCAGCGACAAAGACCTCACCCCGCGGCGCGCGGCTTACCAGATTCGCATGCGCCTGGCGGATGCCTACTCGACCATTATCCATACCTCGCCGATGCATACCCAGCCGCTGTTGAACCAACTCTACCGCTACTTTGAGGTCAATAATCTCAAAGCCGTGCTGAGAGGGATCGTCACCGGGGCCGATTGGGAGCGGGTGCGCTTTGTGCTCTTCCCCTACGGTCCCAAATCGATCATCCCGGCTGAGGATATGGTCGAAGCGGCGAACGTCAGCGCGGCCATCGAACTGCTGCGCGGAACACCCTATTATGAAACGTTGAGTTTTGCCCTGCAGCGTTACAGCGCCGAACAAAGCCTGTTTCCCCTGGAAGTGGCCCTGGATCTCGCCCTTTGGCGGGATTTGTGGCAAAACGTGCGGCTGTTGAGCGGCGAGGACCGCGCCCAGGCGCTGCGTTTGATCGGTTCGATGCTGGATGCCACCAACCTGATGTGGGCCATCCGCTACCGGGCATACCACCATCTCTCGGAAGAAGAGCTGATCAACTATACCCTGCCGTTTGGCTTCCGTCTGCACGATGAGGATATCCGCAGCATCGCCGCCGGGGTGGATATCGCCCAGGTGGTCAAGCGCGTTTACCCGCAGCTGCAGGATGTGGATACCTTGATCCAGGAGCCGCAAACCGGTCTGCCCAAGCTGGAGATCCAGCTCAAGCGGATTGTGGCCGATCAGTGTCACGCCGCCTTTGTGGGCAATCCATTCCAGATCGGTATTCCCCTGGGCTATCTGATCCTGGAGGATTACGAGATTCAAGACCTGGTTGTATTGATCGAGGCAAAATCGACGCAGGCGCCGGAAGAAGATTTCCGTCAGCATCTGATCATGGGAACATTGGAGAAAGCCTGAGGCCCGCAAATGGCCATCAGGATCGTTGCTTGAAATAACCGATACGCTTCATTAACGGAGATCGTATGTTTTATCCGAGAGAAATGACTGAGATTGAGCTGATAGTCCCAGCCAAAGATCTACTGGCGGTGACTGCCGAATTGAGCGGCCAGGGCATCTTCCATCAAACCGACAGCAGTTACCTGAGCTCGGACGGCGAAGGCGGTAAATCCAACACCTGGCAAGAAAAGGCCAGCGGATATGCTTCGCTCGAGCGCAGGCTGCTATCGATCATGCAGTCCCTGGAAATCAAAGAAGGCACCCCGCCCGACAAGGAATTTGAAAGCCTGGTCGAACTGGAACCGGTGGTCGAGGCGGTCGACAAGATCGAGCACGATGTCCGTATGACCACCGAGCAGCTCGCCGCGGAATATAAACGCGTGGAGCACCTCGAGAGCCTGCAGGAGCAGCTAAAACCGGTGGCGGACCTCGACCTGGATCTCAGCCAGCTGCGCTCGCCCCGCTTCCTCTACTCCGTGCTCGGTATGATGCCCACGGAAAACATGGAGCGCATGCAGACCAGCCTGTCGCGCATCCCCACCGTCTTTTTGCCGCTGCACCAGACCAGCCAGACCGCGGTGGTGTGGCTGGCCGGCCCGCGGGCCAATGGCGATATCCTCGAACGCGCCGCCCGCAGCGCCTATCTCAACCCGTTGAGCCTGCCGGACGAATATAACGGCAAACCATCCGAGATCATCGTGGCCCTGCGGGATGGGATCGCCGCCGCCCAGCGCAAAATTGCCGAATTGAAAGCCAGCCAGACCGCTCTTCGTGAGACGCACACCCAGCAGGTACAGAAGCTCTTGTGGGAAGTGCGCGCCAGCCGCATGCTGGTGGGTGCGATTGTGCGTTACGGGCGCCTCAAATACACCTACCTGATCGTCGGCTGGGTCATTTCATCCCGCATCCCGAACCTCACTCAGCGGCTAAAGAAGATCTCCAGCGGAACGCTGATCGAAACCTTCCCCGCCAAACGTGAAGGCGCCCAAAACGTCCCGGTGGACTTGAATAATCCGCGCTTTATGTCGCCCTTCCAGATGCTGGTGACCACCTACGCCCGCCCTAAATACAACGAGTTGGATCCGACCTTTCTGATCGCGATAACCTTCCCGCTGTTGTTCGGCGCGATGTTTGGCGATGTGGGCCACGGCCTGGTTCTGGCGCTGTTGGGCTGGCTGATTGCCAGCAAGCGGGTGCGCTCCATGCGCAGCATGGCCAGCCTGGGCGGTTTGATTGTCGCCTGCGGTCTTTCGGCCACCGTCTTTGGTTTCTTATATGGCAGCATATTCGGTTTCGAACACGTCCTGCCGGCTCTCTGGCTTCACCCCATGGAAAATATCATGACGGTGTTGATCCTGGCGATTGGCGCGGGCATCGTGCTGCTTTCCATCGGTTTTCTGCTCAACATTTACAACCTGTGGCGCAACAAGGATTGGCCTACCCTGCTTTTTGATCATAATGCCGTGGCCGGGCTGCTGCTGTACTGGTCGATCCTCGGGCTGGTTGCGGGTACGGCTCTCGGCAACCTGCCGGTGCCAAACGTCGTCTTTATCGTCCTGATGGTGATCGGCCTGGTGGCGGTGGGGTTTGGCGAAGTATTCAGGCATTTGCTCACCGGTCACCGCCCATTGATCGAGGGCGGCATCGGCGGTTATGGCATCCAGGTCTTTTTTGAGCTCTTCGAGACCTTGATCAGCTTCCTCAGCAACAGCCTGTCATACGTGCGTGTGGGCGCCTTTGCCGTGGCGCACGGCGGGTTGAGCCTGGCCATTTTCATCCTGGCCGCCCTGGCCGGTCCCGCCGGCAGTGTGGGCTATATCATCGTACTGATCATCGGCAACCTGTTCATCATCGGTTTTGAAGGCTTGATTGTCGGCATCCAGACCATGCGTTTGGAATATTATGAATTTTTCAGCAAGTTCTTCTCGGGCGGCGGGGGACGCTACGAACCCCTCGTGCTCCAGCAGAGTGCTGAGGAGTAGACCTTATTTTTCACAGGTTACCATGAGTGCCTGAGATACCGTATCAACTTACGAAGGAGAGTTTTCAATGTTTCCAATCGTCGCAATTCTTGTGGGCCTGGTCCCAATCGTCCCCGCCGTTATTTTCTTCCTGCGCGAGAAAAAATACGGTCCTCAATCCGCCACCCGGGGCCTGGTTCGAGGCTTGAATGGTTTTAACCTGGTGATCGGCCTGATGGCCGTCGGCGTGGGCATCATGTGGCTGGCCTCGCCTTCGACCGTTGCCGCCTCCGGGTTATTCCAGGATGCCGGCGCAGTGGACCAGTACGCTACCCTGGCAGCCGCCATCTCCACCGGTCTGGCAAGCATCGGCGCGGGTATCGCGGTGAGCGGCACGGGCGCGGCGGCAGTCGGCGCCATTGCTGAAAAACCGGAATCCTTCGGCCGCTCGCTGATTTTCGTCGGTCTGGCGGAAGGTATTGCGATTTACGGTTTGCTCATCGCCTTCCTGGTCCTCAACCGTTAGGTTCGGGATGAAAGTACGGGTCATTGGGCATCCAGAGGCGGTTTTAGGCTTTTCGCTGGTTGGCGTAGAAGGCCAGGCGGCATCCACGGTCGAGGAAGTCACCCTTGCCCTGGACGCTGCGCTGGCCGACAAAGAGAT
The DNA here is from genome assembly GCA_963752685.1 of uncultured Chloroflexia bacterium. GTDB lineage: Bacteria > Chloroflexota > Anaerolineae > Anaerolineales > Anaerolineaceae > Anaerolinea. Next base: position 127,035 of record CAVVZR010000007.1, read on the forward strand.
CGGTATCGTTCTGGTCACTCAGGATGTTTCTCGGTTGATCGAAGCCAGGATGGACTATCTCAAGCTGCGCAGCACCGTACCGCTGATCGTTGAAATCCCTGGACCAGAGGGTGTCGGCCCGGACCAACCATCGCTCAGCGATGTAGTCCTCAGGGCGATTGGCGTAAAAATTTAATCCGGTTTGTTCCCGTGAAACGGAGCAGATGAAACAGATTGGGTAGTGCTTATGAGAACGTTAGACGAGAACATTGAGATGCTCTCCCGCTCAATTTTGAGCGACGCGAACAACGAAGCGGAAGAGATTCTGGCGGATGCCAGAGCCAAAGCGGATGCAATGCGCGCGCATGCCCAACAGCAAGCCGACGCCGAACGCTCCCAAATCCTCGAGACCGCAACGCGAGAGGCCGAGCGCATCCGCAGCCAGGCGGTGGCGACCACCCAGCTGAAAACCCGAACCATGACGCTCGAGCATCGCGAAAAGCTGCTCGACAGCGTTTTCAAGGCTGCCCGCGAACAACTGTCCGATGTGGAACAGTGGAGCGATTATGATACCATCGCCCTCCGGTTGCTGCGGGAAGCCCTGGTTCAGTTAAAAGCCCAGGAGATCGTCATCCACGCGGATGCAAAAACCGGCAAGCTGCTCACCGCAGCCTTGCTCAAAAAGCTGTCTGAGGAATTGAAGCTTTCGCTTTCTATCGGTAAGCCCCTCGAAGAAGGCATAGGAGTGGTGGTAGAGTCGGCCGATGGGCACCTCAACTACGACAACACCCTGGAGACACGTTTGGCAAGGCTCCAGAGTGCGCTGCGGTCGCCGGTCTATCACCTCTTAATGGGAGAAATGCTATGAACCAACAGGTCGGGATAGTGACCTGGATCAGCGGTCCGGTGATCCGGGCTCGCGGTTCGCGCCAGGTGGGTATGCTCGAACTGGTGCAGGTGGGTGAGGAGCGTCTGGTAGGTGAAGTGATTGGTCTGGACGGCGATACGATCACCGTCCAGGTGTACGAGGAAACCTCCGGAATGCAGCCGGGTTCGCCGGTATACGGCACGGGTCTGCCCCTTTCGGTGGAACTCGGCCCGGGCTTGCTGCGCAGCATTTTCGATGGCGTCCAGCGCCCGCTGCCGGTGATCGAAATGCGCAGCGGGTCGTTCATCGCCCGCGGCGTCCACCTGACCCCGCTTTACCGCAAGGAACACTGGGATTTTACCCCGGTGGCCAAAGAAGGTGATGAAGTTTTCGGCGGCGAGATTCTGGGCACGGTGCCCGAAACCCCCACCTTTGAACACCGCATCATGGTGCCCCCGGATGTGCAGGGAACTCTGACCTGGGTGGCGCCGGCGATGCAATACACCATTGAGGAACCCATCGCCCGGGTGCGTACCCACCACGGCGAGGTAGATCTAACCATGCTGCAGCGCTGGCCGGTGCGCCGCTTGCGCCCTTACCGCCAGCGCATGGGTCAGCATATCCCCCTGATCACCGGGCAGCGCGTGCTCGACACCTTCTTCCCGCTGGCCAAAGGCGGCGCGGCCGCCATTCCTGGCGGTTTCGGCGCGGGGAAGACCGTCACCCAGCACAGCATCGCCAAGTGGGCAGATGCTGAAGTGGTAGTCTACATCGGCTGTGGCGAACGCGGCAACGAAATGACCGAGGTGCTGCAGGAATTCCCTCACCTGGTGGACCCGCGTTCGGGCCGCCCGCTGATGGAGCGCACCGTGCTGATCGCCAACACCTCCAATATGCCGGTGGCGGCGCGTGAGGCCAGCATTTACACCGGAATCACTATCGCGGAATACTACCGCGATATGGGCTACCACGTGGCTCTGATGGCCGATTCCACCTCACGCTGGGCCGAGGCGCTGCGCGAAGTTTCGGGCCGCCTGGAAGAAATGCCCGCCGAAGAAGGCTATCCGGCTTACCTGGCCGCCCGCCTGGCGGAATTTTATGAGCGCGCCGGCTATGTGGAGACGCTCAATGGAAAACAGGGTTCGGTCAGCGTGATCGGCGCGGTATCCCCGCCCGGCGGCGACTTCTCCGAGCCGGTCACCCAGCATACCAAGCGCTTTATTCGCTGCTTCTGGGCCCTGGATAAATCCCTGGCTTCGGCGCGCCATTTCCCCTCGGTGAACTGGCTGGACAGCTACAGTGAATACCTGGTCGACGTGGCGGATTGGTGGCAGGAACAGATCCACCAGGATTGGTACAAGCTGCGCAACCAGGCCATGGAAATCCTCAGCGAGGAAAGCCGCCTGTCGCAGATCGTCAAATTGGTGGGGCCGGATGCTCTGCCCGATGAACAGCGCCTGACGCTGGAAACCGCGCGCCTGCTGCGTGAAGGTTTCTTGCAGCAAAACGCGCTCGACGATGTGGATGCCTATTCGACCATCCAGAAGCAGATTGGCATGCTCAACCTGCTGCTGCACTTCCACGAGCGTGCTCACGTGATTATTAAACGCGGCGCGCAAATCGCGGTGATCCACCGCCTGCCGGTGGTGGATGCGCTGATCCGCATGAAAGCCGTGGTACGCAATGAAGAGCTGGAGAAGTTGGACGCCATCCGCAAGGACCTGGATGATCAAATGAGCCAGCTGGAGATGGAGTATAAATGAGCGAGCTAGTAGATCAGGGCGGGCAGCAAGTTGTCGGCGTGAGCCGGGTTGAAGGCCCGATCATCGTCGTGGAAGGCGCGGGCGCGGTTGGCTTTGACGAAGTCGTGGACGTGTTCGACTCGCAAGGCAACATGCGCCGCGGGCGTGTGCTGGAAGTCGGCGAAAATATGGCCGTTATTGAGGTGTTCGCCGGAACCACCGGGTTGTCGGTGGATGGCACCAACGTGCGTTTCCTGGGCGGCCCGCTGCACATTCCGGTGGCCGAGGAAATGCTCGGCCGCGTCTTTGATGGCTTGGGCATGCCCATGGACGGCGGCCCGCAGCCCCTCACCGACCACTTCGCCGATATCAACGGCCAACCGATTAACCCCACCGCGCGGGTCTATCCGCGCTCTTATATCCAGACCGGCGTTTCGGTGATCGATGGGATGAACACCCTGGTGATGGGTCAGAAACTGCCCATCTTCTCCGGGGCGGGCATGCCGCACGACCAACTCGCCGCGCAGATTGTGCGCCAGGCCACCCTGGGTTCGCCCGCGGGTGAAACCGCCGCGCACAACGAGCAGTTTGCCATCGTCTTTGCGGCGATGGGCGTCAAACACGACGTGGCCGATTTCTTCCGCAACTCCTTCGCGGAAAGCGGCGCGCTGACCCGCGTGGCCATGTTCCTCAACCTGGCCGACGATCCCCCGGTGGAGCGCCTGGTAACCCCCCGCGCGGCGCTGACCCTGGCCGAGTACCTGGCCTTTGAGCGCCAGATGCACGTGCTGGTGGTGCTGACCGACATGACCAACTACTGCGAAGCCCTGCGCCAGATTTCGAACATCCGCGGCGAAGTGCCCAGCCGTAAAGGCTACCCCGGTTACCTCTACAGCGACCTGGCCTCGCTCTACGAGCGCACCGGCCGGGTGAAGACCAGCGAGGGCTCGATCACTCAGATCCCGATTCTGACCATGCCCAACGACGACATCACCCATCCGGTGCCCGACCTGACCGGTTACATCACCGAAGGGCAGATCGTGCTCGGCCGCAGCCTGAATTACGCCGGCGTTTACCCCCCGGTTTCGGTGCTGCCCAGCCTTTCGCGCTTGATGAAAGACGGCATTGGCGCCGGGCTGACCCGCGCCGACCATTCGCATGTGTCTGCGCAGCTGTACGCGGCCTATGCCCATGTGATGGATGTGCGCTCGCTGGCTTCGGTTATCGGCGAAGAAGAATTGGGCTCGGTGGACCAGACTTATTTGAAGTTTGGCCGCGCCTATGAACGTGAATATGTCAACCAGTCGCTGACCGAAAACCGCACCATTGGGCAAACCCTGGATATCAGCTGGAAATTGATCTCGATGCTGCCCAAGGAAGAGCTCACCCGCGTCAGCCTGGAAGAGATCAAAACCTACTATAGGGAAACCGATGGCGAAGATTAATGTCCCGCCGACGCGCAGCAATCTTTTGCGCGTAAAGCAGGACCTTACCTTTGCGCGCGAGGGCTATGAAATCCTCAACCGAAAGCGCGAAGTGCTCACCGGTGAGCTCATCAAGGTGGCCCACGAAGCCGAAGTGCTGCAGCAAGAGGTATGGAAAAAGCTCGAAGAAGCCTACCGCGCGATGGAGAGCGCCCAGCTGCGCATGGGACGCGAGCACGTGGAGTGGGCGGCCCTGGCGGCCAACAAGACCGTGGATGTGCAGTTGAAATACCGCGGGATCATGGGCGTGCCCATTCCGGTGGTAGAAGCGCGCGGCGAGCCGCCCGAGATGCTCTACAGCCTCGGGGATACCAGCGTGACCCTGGATGAAGCCAGCGAATCCTTCCGCGAGGTGCTCAGCCATGTTCCGGAATTGTCGAAGCTGGTGACAACCGTCTGGCGCCTGGCCGGCGAGCTGCGCAAAACCCAGCGCCGGGTGAATGCCCTGCAGTACATCTTTATCCCAGAATATGAAGAGACGGTGCTGTTCATCCAAAGCTCGTTGGAAGAACGCGAGCGCGAGGAGACCTTCCGCCTGAAACTGCTCAAGACGCGGGCCGGTGACGACTCGCAGGAGCAGGCGGAGCTGCACGAGAAGGAACTCGCCCGGCGCAAAGCGGCGAGTAACCTGGGCTCGTCGGAGCCGCGCGAAGCGGTGCACTGAACCCCCCATTTACCTTCAGCAACCCTCGCCCAACGGCGGGGGTTTTATTTTTTTAGTTTCAGCCTGGATTCCCCAGGGATAGACTGCCAGGCGTGAGGGGTTGTTCGCCTATAATTATCCATGTTCCAGCCCGTTATCAAGGAGTGAGGATGAGCCTGCTTGGCATCGATATTGGCACCAGTGGGGTGAAGGCTGTGGCTTTCAGCCAGGAAGGCCAACTGCTGGCCTCGGCCTACCGCGAATATGATATCAGCCGCCCTCAGCCCGGCCTGGCTGAACTGGATGCCGCGGCCGTCTGGGCGCGGGTAAAGGAGGTCATCCGCCAAACCGCCGCGCAGACAGCCGGCGACCCGATCCGTGCGCTGGCGGTTTCCTCGTTGGGCGAAGCCGTCGTGCCGGTGACCCTCGATCGCCAAATCCTGGGGCCATCCATCCTGAACTTCGACTCGCGCGGCGAGGAATTTCTCGCCGGCCTGCGGCAGGCATTCTCAGACCAGCGTCTCTACCAGATTAACGGCAACACGTCCGGCAGCCAATACAGCCTGACGAAACTGATGTGGCTGCGTACATACCAGCCTGCGCTCTACGAACGCGCCGATCTGTTTTTGCACTGGAGTGGTTTTGCCGCGTTTATGCTGGGTGGCAAGCCGGCGGTAGATTACTCGTTGGCCAATCGCACCCAGTTGTTTGATCTCCAGCACGCGGCCTGGTCGGATGAACTGCTGCACTTCTCCGGGCTGGAGGCCGGCAAGCTGCCTGAGCCGCTGGCGGCGGGCAGCCTGCTGGGTGAAGTGGCGCCCGCGGTGGCCGCTGAGTTGGGCCTGCCGCGCGGGGTGAGCATCGCGGCCGGGGCGCACGACCAGTGCGCCAACGGCATTGGCTGCGGGGTGATCCACGAAGGCCAGGCGATGTGCGGGTTGGGCACCTACCTGTGTGTCATGCCGGTGTTTACACAGCTCAAAGACGCAGGCACGATGATCTCCAGCGGCCTGAACAGCGAGCATCACGCCGCCCCGGGGAGCTACGTCAGCTTTATCTACAACGCGGGCGGCTCTCTGCTGAAATGGTATCGCGACACCTTTGCTGCCCAGGAAAAGCAGCAGGCCGCCGCAGCGGGGAGCGATATTTACGCCGCGCTGCTGGCGGAAATCCCCGAAGCCCCCAGCCCGGTGATGGTCCTGCCCCATTTTGCCCCCGGCGGGCCGCCCGAGTTCATCGGGGATGCATCCGGGGTGATGCTGGGCTTGATGCTGGACACATCCCGCGGTGAGATGCTCAAAGGGCTGCTGGAGGGCAGCGTGTTCGCCGCCCGTGAAAGCCTGGAAGTGCTCGCGAGTGCGGGCATCCGCATCCGGGATTTCCGCGCGGCTGGCGGTGGCGCAAAATCGGATGCCTGGCTGCAGATCTGCGCGGACATTCTCGGCAAGCCCTTCCTGCGCCCGCGCGTCACCGAAGCCGGCGCCCTGGGCGCGGCGATCCTGGCGGGGGTGGGCAGCGGCATCTTCACCAGCGTGGAAAATGGGGTGGCGGCCATGGTTCAAATCGAGCGGGGCTTTGAGCCCAACCCACGGCGCCAGGCGCAGTATGAGCGGCGTTTTGCCCAATATTGCCGGCTGTGGCCGCTGCTGGGCGATTTTCTACGGGAGAACTCCCAGGCGGCCCAGGCGCTTTCAATTTCAAAAGAGGATTGATTTTTTGATATTGAGACCGTATAATGGAATCGGGCTAGACAGTCTAGCTTATTGGGAGATTAACCATGAATAATATCTGGCAGTTGCAGGATGCAAAAAATAAGTTCAGCGAGGTGGTCGAGCTCGCCCTGGCCCACGGTGTGCAAATTGTCACCCGGCGCGGGAAAAAAGCGGTGGTGGTGCTGCCCTTTGAAGAGTATGAAAGGCTCACCCAGCGCAGCAGCAGCCTGGTTGAATTCTTGCTCGCCTCCCCACTGGCGGGCGCCGACCTGCCCATCGAACGGGACAAAGATTTGCCGCGGGATATCGGGATTGAGGCATGAATTACCTGCTGGATACCTGCGTGCTGTCCGAATTTACCCGGCGTTTACCCCACGACCGGGTATTAAGCTGGGTGGATCGCATCGATGAAGACAAGCTGTTTTTAAGCGCGGTCACCATCGGCGAGTTGAAACGTGGGATCGAGCGCATGGCCGAATCGCGCCGAAAAACCGACCTGCGCCTGTGGTTGAACGATGGCTTGATGGAACGGTTTGGCCCGCGCGTCCTGCCCTGTGGATGCGCAGACCATGCTCTTGTGGGGCTCACTGACCGCGCGGCTAGAGGCCGGCGTCCAGCCCATGGCGGTGATGGATGCGTTGATCGCCGCTACCGCGCTGCAGAACAACCTGATCATCGTCACCCGCAACGTGGTCGATTTTCTGCTCTGCGGGGCGCAGGTGATCAACCCCTGGGAGTAAGCGCCTGGCCTGGGTTGAAACGCCTCATATTGGGCGGTGGCGAGTGGAAGTGGCGGAGGAGACACGCGTCGATCTCAGGTGTTTACCCAAATATATATAAACCTGATCCAGGCAATCCCACCACCGGAGCGCTATTCCGGTTGTGATTCAATAAAAATTTTTGGCTTGCGGAGCTGCGCAATGATTATAGAAGTGTCGCACCTGTCGAAGTCCTTTGACTATTACAAAAAAGAACTTGGCTTCAGAAATTCGCTCAGGAACCTCTTTCACCGTGAAAAACTGACCAAGGAAGCCGTCCGGGATATCTCTTTTGGCATCCAGGAAGGCGAAATGATCGGTTTTCTCGGCCCGAATGGCGCGGGGAAGACCACCACGCTCAAGATGCTTTCGGGCATCCTGCATCCCAGCGCCGGCCAGGCCGCGGTGCTGGGTTTCACCCCGTGGGAGCGCAAAAAAGCCTTCAAGATGCAGTTTGCCATCGTCATGGGCCAGAAAGCCCAATTGTGGTGGGATCTGCCCGCCAACGAATCGCTCTATCTGAATAAGTGCATCTATGAGATCGACGACCAGGTTTATCAGGCCACCCTGGCAGAACTGACCGAGCTGTTGGACGTCAAGGATCTGCTCAATGTACAGGTGCGGCGCCTCTCCCTGGGCGAGCGCATGAAAATGGAATTGATCGCGGCCTTGATCCACAAACCGAAGCTGATCTTCCTGGATGAGCCTACCATCGGCCTGGATATGCTCTCCCAGGTCAAAATCCGGCAGTTCCTCAAGTATTACAACCAGCAGCAAAAAGCTACCGTGATCCTCACCAGCCATTACATGGAGGACGTGGAAGACCTGTGCAAACGGGTGATCATCATCAACCAGGGGCGCCTGGTCTTTGACGGCGACCTGCACCGGGTCAATGAGGTCTTCGCCCAATCCAAGATCATCAAGCTGCAGCTTTCCAGCCAGGTGAAGCGCGAAGACCTGGGCGTTTTTGGCCTGATCAAAGAGCACTCCGATTTTTCGGTCACCCTGCAGGTGCCGCGCAGCGAGGTGAAGGAGCGCTCCAAGGCCATCCTCGACCAGCTGCCCGTGGTGGATTTCAATATCGAGGATATCCCGGTGGAAGAGGGCATCGCCCTGCTTTACCAGCGGCGGGAGGCGGCCCATGCGCAGGGTTAATTTCCGCTGGGTGGCCAAGTATGCCAAGGCCTTTGAACTGGGCTTTCAAACCGCGCTGGAATACCGGGTCAACTTCCTGATCTCACTGATCAGCGCCGCCTACCCGATTTTCATCCAGACTTTTTTATGGACGGCTATCTTCCAGGCCTCCGGGAATGAGCTGGTATATGGGTTTACCTACCGCCAGATGATCGCCTATACCTTCCTGGCCGGGTTGGTAGCGCGCATCGTGCGCACCGGCTTTGAGTACGAGATTATGGAGGATGTGAAATCGGGCAAATTCAGCAAATTCCTGGTGCAGCCCCTGGGTTATTTTCCCTTCCAACTGGCCAGCTACTTCGGCCAAAAACTGCCCGGCCAGGCGATGATCTTGATTATCCTGGTGTTGGTGCTGGTGGGCTTGAACGTCTTTTGGGGCGTGTCGATGCAGCTGCCCAACATCCTGGCTTTTGTGCGTCACCCTGATTTTGGCGGTTTCTTTGAACTTCCTCATCTTTTATTGTTTCAGCGCGATGTCATTCTGGATCGTGGAGGTGGGCTTCCTGTTTGAAGGCATTCGCATCGTCACCGTCCTGTTGAGCGGCGGGATCTTCCCCCTGGAGGTCTTTGGCAGCCGCTTTGTGCAGGTGATGAGCCTGCTGCCGTTCAAATACACGGTCAATTACCCGATCAACGTGCTCAACGGCAAGGTGTCTGGCGTGGAGATGCTCCAGGGCCTGCTGGTGCAGTGCGCCTGGATTGGCGGCTGCCTGCTGCTGGCCAACCTGCTCTGGAAGCAGGGTGGGCGGCGCTATGTGGCGGTGGGAGGCTGACCATGCGCGAGTTGTTGAAAGAAATCCGCAAGCACCTGCTCATCTACCTGCTGTTCGTCAAAAACAGTATGATGGCCCAGATGGAATACCGCTTTAATTTCATCGGCAACCTGGCCATGGAGACCGGCTATTTGTTCGTCAAATTGTCGTACGTGGTGGTGGTTTATCGTTCGGGGGTGACGATCAATGGGCTCTCCCCGGACGAAATCCTGTTGTTCATCGGCACCTTCGTCGGGCTGACCGGCGTTTACGCCGGGATGTTCATGATCAACAACTTCCGCCTGCGCGGCAAGATCAAAGATGGAGAACTGGACCTGCTGCTGACCAAGCCGGTTTCGCTGCAGTTTATGGCCACCCTGCGCCAGGCGGACGTGACCATCTTCAGCGTGGATGTGATCGCCGGCGCGATCATGGTGTCGATTGCCTGGGCGCGCCTGGCCATCCCGCTGACCCTCGCCACCCTGGGCGGCTACCTGGCCTTCCTGGTGATCAGCTGCCTGGTCAGCTACTGCCTGTTTTTGCTGCCGCAGATTTTCAGCTTCTGGCTGCTGAACACCAGCGCGATCGCCGAAATCACCGATTCCTTCTGGGATTTCAACAATATGCCCATGGATATTTATTACCCGTGGATCCGCCAGGTAGGGGTATTCCTCCTGCCCATTTTCGTCATCACCAATTTTCCCCCCATGTTCCTCCTGCACAAGATGCCCTCATCTTATCTTGCCTGGTCCCTGCTGCTGCCGTTCATCCTGCTGGCATTGGTGCGCGGCCTGTGGTCGAAGGGACTGCGCAGCTACAACAGCGCCAGCAGCTAGCAAGACCCGCTTTTGTGAATCAAAAAATTCGCCGAGAAAAGGCGAATTTTTTGGTAGATCGGTGAATGGGCCTCCCCGGGAAAAACCCAGGAAACAGGCTCAGGCGTAGGTATAGTCGATCTGGTCGACCAGCATCGGCATGACGGGGGCGAAAACATCCAGCAGTCCCACAGCCATCCCCACCATGCTGGGGCCGGTGTGCGCGCCGAGCACCGGGGCGATAGGGGTGGGCGGGTCAAACCAGCAGTCCAGGTGGCGGACCATCTCTTCCTTGAGCATCTCCAGGCCTTCCAGGTTGTGGCCGTGCAGCAGCTGCACGCGCACTTTCCCTGCGCCGCCGTATTTCTTGGCAACCGTCTGTGCCAGGGTGCGGATGGCGTTCTTCAAGGTGCGATCTTTGGCCACATCCTGATACTTGCCGCTGGCTTCATCCACCATAATGATCGGCTTGATCTGCAGCAAAGTGCCGAGCAGACCGGTGAGGTGGCTGATGCGCCCGCCGTGGATCAGGTACTTGAGGTCGCCCAGGGTGAAAAACCCGTCCGATTTGGAGCGGATTTCTTTGAGTAAGGCCACGATCTTTTCGGTTTTCCAACCGGCCTGCAGCGCGCGGGCGGCGGCTTCTACCTGCCAGCCAAACGGCACCGAGAGAGTTTTGCTGTCCACAAAGGTGACGTGCGCTTCAGGGACCATGGCCGCGCCCTGCACGGCGGCGTTCATCGTCCCGCTGAGCCCGCTGGAAATGTGGATGGAGAGGATCTCGGGGTCTTCGGCGGCAACTTTGCGGTAGATGGCGGCAAAATCACCCGCGGAGGGTTGGGACGTACTGGGATAGGCGCTGGTCTCTTCTAGCTGGCGATAAAATTCTTCGGCGGTTATGTCTACCCCGCTGAGCAAGGACTTGCCATTCAAATTGATGGTCAACGGCGCAAAATGTAAATCCAGGTCGGCGAGCTGCTCGGGAGCCAGGTCCATGCCGCGGTCAGTGACAATTTTCATTTTCTTTCCCTCAATGATTCTAAAGAGTTTTCAAACCCTCGCCGGCGCGTCCGATAGGCCCGTCACTTTGATTACCCCAAATCGACGGCCAATCTCTCACCGGCGTATATTTTTATATCCTTATCAATATACCGGGTGAGTGAGATGCGCATATATGCTTCAAGTCATAGTCGCATTCCTATCTTTGACTATGACCATTCTCCGCCCATTTTCGGTGCCTGACGGGTTAAAGCATGAAGCGGTAGCCGATGCCTGATTCTGTCTGGATCAGCTGCGGGTTGCGCGGGTCGTCTTCGAGCTTCTGGCGAAGCTGGCGAATATAAACGCGCAGGTATTCCATCTGGCCTTCTTCGGCATAGCCCCAGACGTGGTTGAGGATGGATTGGTGGGTCAGCACCCGCCCGGCGTTGCCTGCCAGGTAGGCCAGCAATTTAAATTCGGTCGCGGTCAGTTTCACCGCCTGGCCGTTTTTTGCCACGTTGTGAGCCGGGATATCGATGGTCACGCTCCCGGCCTGGATGCTGCTGGATTTGCTGCCCGCGGTTTTACTGCGGTGCCGCAGTGCGACGCGGATGCGCGCCAGCAGTTCATCCACGCCAAATGGTTTGGTCAGGTAATCGTCTGCGCCCGCGTCGAGCGCCAGGACTTTTTCCTGCTCGTTTTCGTGAGCGGATAGGATGATCACCGGGGTGTCGGTCCAATCGCGCAGGCGCTTGCACACTTCGACGCCGTCCAGGTCCGGCAGCCCCAGGTCGAGGATGATGACTTCGGGCATCACCGCGGCCGCCAGGGCCAGGCCTTCTTCGCCATTGGAGGCGACCACCACCTGGTATTGGTGCTGCCCGAGGATGGTGCGCAAGGCGCGCAGGATTTGCTGTTCGTCGTCGATTACCAGGATGTGCGGGTTGGCGCTCATCTCATTCTTCTTCTTCGGCGGAGATGTCGGTCAGGGGTTGAGCATGTACGGAGGGCAGGGTGAACATAAAGGCTACCCCGGTGGCGTTATTTTCTGCCCAGATCTTCCCTCCGTGCGCTTCTACGATCCCCTTGCAGATGGAAAGCCCCAGCCCGGTTCCCTGCTGGCGATGATGGGCAGGCATCAGGAAGAACTTCTCAAAAATGTGCTCGAGATATTCGACGGGGATGGCCGGGCCCTGGTTGGATACACTGACCAGCATCCCGTTTTCGCTGACCTCGGCTGAAACCCGGATGGGCGTTTTGGAAGGGGCAAATTTGAGGCTGTTGCTGATCAGGTTGATAATTACCTGCTCCATCAACACCTGGTCGACATACACCAGGGGCAGATCGTCGGGGACATCCTGGTCGATGAATTGGTGCTGGGACGATCTGCGCAGGCGGCGGATGGCCGTATCCGCGATTTCGGTCAGCGAATTCCACTCGCACTGCAGTTTTAACGCGCCGGCTTCGATGCGCGACATATTCAGCAGGTTGCCCACCAGTTGGGTCAGGTGTTCCACTTCTTCCACCAGCAGGTTTTGCAGGTCGCTGCGTGCATCGGGATCAAACGAGATATTTTGGTTGAACAAGCTAGAAGCGGCGGCCTGGATGGAGGCCAGCGGGGTGCGCAGTTCGTGGGAGACCGATGAAAGGATGGCGGTCTTCAGCCGGTCGCTTTCTTCGATCACCCGCGCGCGGGTTTCATTCTCGGCCAGAATGGCGCGCTCCAGGGCAATGGCCCCCTGGCTGGCGCAGGTTTGCAGCAGGCGCTCCTGGTCCATGTTGACCACATCCGCGTTGCCGTGCATCAGGATCTCGCCCAACTGGCCTTTCGAAGCATAGAGCGGCACGCGCACCGGGCGCAGCGCGGCCTGCGGGGTGGGCTGTTCGGGCTCAAATAGCGAAAACTTGCGCTCGCCAGCATCTACGCGGATCTCGATCGTGGTGGTTGGGAAGAGGATCGCCAGGCGCTGCGCCAGGATGCGGGTCACCGCCACCGCATCAATTTGACCGGTGAGCGCCGCGCTCAACTCGTATAACTGCAGCACTTCGCGCTCGCGCGCCTGCACCTGGTACAAGCGCGATTGAGCGCGCGCCATCAGGTTGCTGATCAGCACGGCCACCCCCAAAAAGATGAACATCACCAGGATGTCTTGCGGCTGAGAGACGGTGAAGGTGTAAACCGGATGCAGAAAGTAATAGTTGAAAATTAAGAAGGACAGCACCGAAGTGGTGATCCCGGCCAAACCGCCCCACAGCGAAGCGGAGATGACCACCGGCACAAGATAGAGCAGGGCGACGACGGATGTGGTCAGATAGTCGCGCAGGGCGTAGAGGACTTCGCTCGACAGAACGACCGTGCCGATGGCGAGCAGGATGAATAAGAATGGCCGGTAACGCGGGAAATATCTGCGCATGGGGTAAACCTGATTGTTTCAAAGGATAACACGAAACCCTCTTTTCGCATCTGTCTGGTTGCATGGATAAACGAAATGGGTGCTGCCGGAAATGAATTTCGAGGATGGGTTTAGACCCATCCTCGAATATTTCATGATTGAGCGCGCGTCTGGCGCTCAGACCTGGTATGGCACTTCGACAATCACAATGCCGGGTTTGAACAACAGGCTGAAGCGCAGCAGCAGCGCCGATTGGTTGTGGAGCAGGTTTTCCCACCAGTGCCCAGGCACAAACTGCGGCACGACCACCGTGATAACCTCGTTGGATTGGCGCAGGCTGATCAGGCTCTGGATGTATTCCGTCATGGGCTCCACCAGCAGGCGGTAGGGGGAATCCAGAATCACCAGGCGGGTGCCCTCGCCATAATAGCTCCATTTGTCCCGCACGGCCTGCGACTCGGCCGGATCAGTAGAGATGTGCACCGCGGTGACGTCGTCAGACAGGGTGCGAGCATAATTCAAGGCGCTCAGCGAACCGCGGTGCACACCGGCGATGAAGACAATCACGCGGTTGCGGGTGATGCGTTTGAGCGAGGTGAAATTCTCCAGGGAAAGCCTGGCGGCCAGTTGGCGGTAGTGGTGGTGAATGGCGAAGAAGACCAGGATCAACAGCGGGATGAGCACCACGATCACATAAGCGCCGTCGTTAAACTTGGTTACGGCGAACATGATCATCACGATAAAGGTACACACCGCGCCAAACCCATTGATGATCAGTTTTAAGACCCAGTGGTGGTCAAAGGTCACCACTGAACCGCGTTCCTGGATCTCTTCGCCCGGTTTTAAGTGCCCGGATTTCCACCAGCGGTGAGCCATACCGCCCTGAGACAGGCTGAAGGAAAGAAAGACGCCAATCGCATATAAGGGGATCAGGCGGGTGACGCTGGCCTGGAAAATGACGATCAGGAGCGAGGAAACCAGGGCCAGGGTGACAATTCCACGCGAATAGACCAGGCGGCTGCCGCGATAAGTGAGCTGGCGCGGCAGGTAGCCGTCGGAGGCGGCCAGCGCGCTCAGCCGGGGGAAATCGGCAAAGGCGGTATTGGCCGCCATGATCAGGATGATGGAGGTGCCGGCGATCACGGCCAGGTAAAGCGCCTGCTGGCCGGTGAAAACGGTACGGGCAATTTGGGATATGACCGTTTCCTGTTCAGAGGCGACCGCGCCAATGTGGGTCGCCAGGAAAGAAATCCCGAGGAAGAATGAGCCCAGGATGACGGACATCCAGATGAGGGTGATGCCCGCGTTGCGGCTGCGCGGCTCTTTGAAGGCCATGATCCCGTTGGAAATCGCCTCGATCCCGGTGAGCGCCGAGGTGCCGTTAGAAAAGGCGCGCAGCAGCAGGAAGGGGGTGATGGTAGTGATTAACGCCCCGGCGAAGGCTGCGGGGGGGTTCTGCACCAGGCTGAGCGAGCCGGTGAGAAAACGGAAAATACCCACACCGACCGTCGTCAGCATCATCGCGATGAAAAAATAGGTGGGGACCGCGAAGGTTGTGCCGGACTCTTTGACCCCGCGCAGGTTGATCACCATGATCAGAAACACCAGCGCCACGGCGATGAGCACCCGGTCGGCATACAGCCCAGGGTAGGCAGAAGTGATCTGGGAAACACCCGAAGAAACCGATACGGCCACGGTGAGCACGTAATCAGTCAGCAGGGCCGCGGCGGCGGCCTGGGCAGGCAGTTCGCCGAGGTTGTCTCGCGCCACAATATAGGCGCCGCCCCCACCCGGGTAGGCGTGGACGGTCTGCTCGTAAGAGATGGTGACGATGGTCATCAGGCTGACGATGGCCATCGAGATCGGAAGAATGAAGCCAAAACCCGCCGTCCCGGCGAACGCCAGGATCACCATGATTTCCTGGGTGGCATAAGCCGTGGATGAGAGCGCGTCGGAGGCGAACACGGCCAGCCCAACCGCTTTGCCAATGGTATGGTTGGGTGCGTCGGCGGTGGAAAGGGGGTTGCCGATCAGCCAGGTGCGCCAACTGCGGCGAGGCATGGCCGGTTGGTTGGATGGTTCCAGGATGGTTGCGCCGGAAAGATACTCGATTTTCATTTTCTAATCAAATCCTTGAGCGGTTCCATTCTGGAAGGAAAAAAATCAGCTTCCCAGCCGGATGGAGAGACCGCCGGTGTAATATGATGTTCCATTCTGGATGATAGCAGGCGGTTATAAAGCCTTTGTGAAGGAATTCCCAGGAAGTATTAATAAAAAATAAAGATTGTTGCGACGGCCCGGCGCGGACGTGATCCTGGCAAGGCATGCTATACTGGCTGAAAGCTCCCCGCAGCGGGGATAATTTTTCGAAAGGGCAGTGAGATGAAACTACTTTTTATCGGCGGCACCGGGCTGATCAGTTCGGCCTGTTCGGATCTGGCCGTCCAGCGCGGGATGGAATTGACCCTCCTCAATCGATCGGTTTCTTCCAAATACCCGCTCCCAGAAGGCGCGCGGCAGTTGGTGGGCGATATCCATGGCGACCCCGCCCGGCTGGCTGCGCTGCTGGAGGGCATGCATTTCGACGCGGTGGTGGATTGGATCGCCTTTACCCCGGCGGATATCACCCGCGATATCGAACTGTTCCGCGGGCTTACCGACCAATTTGTCTTTATCAGTTCGGCCAGCGCTTATCAAAAACCGCCCGAGCACTACCTGATTACCGAACGCACCCCGCTGGAGAACCGCTTTTGGGATTACTCGCGCAACAAAATCGCCTGCGAAAACCTGTTAATGGACGCCTACCGCGAGCAAGGTTTCCCGGTGACGATCATCCGCCCATCGCTCACCTACGGCCCATCCCAAATTCCGCTGTGCGGGGCCAGCTGGCAGCATCCCTACACGGTCATCGACCGGATGAAGCGCGGGCAGAAGATTATTGTCCCTGGTGACGGATCTTCCCTATGGGTGCTCACCTGGAACGGCGACTTTGCCAGGGGGCTGCTGGGCCTGCTGGGCAATCCCAAGGCTATCGGCGAGGATTTCCATATCACATCGGAAGAGGTGCTCACCTGGAACCAGATCTACCGCGAAGCCGGGCATGCCGCCGGCCTTGAAGCCGATTTGATTCATATCCCCTCCGACCTGATCGCCGCCTACAATCCCGGTGCGGTGGGCGACCTGATCGGCGATAAGGCCAACAGTTCGGTGTTCGACAACAGCAAGATCCGCCGGTTCGTCCCCGATTTTGTCTGCGAGGTGCCCTGGAGCGAAGGCGTGCGCCGGGCGTTAGCCTGGTATGAGGCCGACCCGGCTCGCCAGACGATCGACGCGCAGATGAACCAGACCTGGGATACGATTATCAACGCCTACCTGCGCGCATTCCCGGCCTGACCAAAATCTGTGGAGTAACTGAAAACCAGCGGCCGGTTAAATATGGCTGCTGGTTTTTTTTGGAAAAAGAAGGGCTTCTACAGGTTTAGCCGGCAGCGACGGCCGGACCGGAAATCTTGCGCGGGCGCAGGGTAGTCAGGATAATTGCAAAGTAGCCCAGGTAGGCAATCACCGCGCTTAAGGATGGGCTGCCGTTGTAGCCGAACAATGCCTTGAGCACCGCGCCCAGCCCTGCCTCATCCGAGAGCAGCGGGTTGATGTTCCAGACGTGCTCGATCAGCGAAGGGATCCATCCGGCCTCATTGAATTCGTGCACGCCCAACCCCACCATGCCGGCGGCGAAGGCGATCATCAAGATATTGGTGACGCCAAAAAACTGCTGGAGGTTTAACCGGCGAGATGAATTGAATAACAGCCAGCCGAGGATGGCGGCGCCGGCCAGCCCGAGAACGGCTCCCGCCAGGGTCTGGGCCGGGCTGGAGGCGAAGCGGGCGGCCAGCAGGTAGAGGGCCAGTTCCACCCCTTCGCGCACGATGGCCAGGAAGGCCAGGGCAAACACCCCGCGCTGGCTCTGCTGGCCAACCGCCTGGCTGGTCTGGTCTTGAATCTCCTTTTTCAGGCTGCGGCCCTGGTGGCGCATCCAGAAGACCATCCAGGTGAGCACCCCGGCGGCCAGGAACATGGTGAGGCCTTCAAAAATCTGTTCTCCACGGCCTTCAAATTCGGCGCCGAGGAAATTCAATCCCAGGGCAATTGCCAGGCTGAGCGCGGCGGCGGCCGCAGCCCCGCGCCAGACGCTTTTCTTGAGTTCGGGGCGGTTCATTTTCACCAGAACGCCCAATGCAATACCGATCATCAGGGCTGCTTCCAGGCCTTCGCGCAGCGCCAATAAAAAGCTGGGGATCATACCAATAACTCCTCGATAAGTGGGATTTAACCGGTTATTTTCAGCGTATGGTATACGGCGTGCATATCCGCGCCGGGCGAATGGTTCTGCCGCTTGACCCGCGTAGTAGACCCGGTATAATTAGGACTGGGAAGTAAAGATTGGATATTAGCATATACTAATAATTTAGATTAGTATAATAAACGACCCACGGTTTGTCAAGCATGAATCTGGCCGAGGCCGATAATGAGCGAAAAAGCAAGCAATACCATTGAAGATTATCTGGGCGCCATGTTTATTCTGCAGCGCGACGGCGAGCCGATTGTGGGCACCCGCCTGGCGGAGATCATCGGTGTGACCCCGCCTACCGTGACCAATACCCTCAAGCGCATGGCGCGCGACGGCCTGGTGATTTTAGACGAACGCAGCGGCCCGCGTCTCAGCGAACATGGCTTTGATACAGCCCGCTCGGTGATGCGCCGCCACATGCTGACTGAATGGCTGCTGGTGAGTAAGCTCAACGTGGCCTGGTCGCATATCCATACCGAGGCGCACCAGATCGAACATACCATCTCGGATGAAGTTGAAGCGCTGATGCGCACGAACCTGGAGGACCCCAAGCTCTGCCCGCACGGCAACCCCCTGCCGGGGTTCGAGTATGTCACCAAGGATTGGGTGCGCCTGCTGGATATTCCTGCCGGCGAGCAGGTTATTGTGCGCCGGGTGCACGAGATGGCCGAGGATAACGCCGAACTGCTGGCTTTTTTGGAAGCCAATATGATTATGCCTGGCAAACCGGTGACGGTGCGCGAGGTGCTGCCTTTCAATGAAACCCTGGCGGTCAGCAACGAACGCGGCCAGAATGTGACCCTGGGTTTTAAGACCGCCCGCTACCTGTATGTGGAAAGGCCCGCCGCGGGATCATGAACCCCCGGAGATATCGGATCTTCACCTATACCACGATCGATTAAAGGAGACATCATGGAACTCATCGAAGCCATCTTCACTCGCCACTCGGTGGATAAATTGCTGCCGGATGCCGTGCCACAGGAAGTGATCGAGCAGCTGCTGGCCGCGGCGGTGCAGGCGCCCAACCATTACCGCGTGCGTCCCTGGCGCTTCGTCGTGCTGCGCGGAGAGGCGCTGGGCCGGCTGGGAGATGTGATGGCCCAGGTCCTGAAGAAACGCATCCCGGAAGCACCGGATGCTGCCCTGGTCAAAGAACGCGAAAAGGCGCTGCGCGCGCCGTTGATGATTGTTGTGGGGGTAGAGAAACCGGCGGACGAGCGCGTAATCGAGGCCGAAAACCATTCTGCGGCCGCCGCCGCCGCCCAAAACCTGATCCTTGCGGCTCACGCCCTGGGGTTGGGGGCCAAATGGCGCACCGGGCAGACCGCCTACGACGAGGATATCAAACAATTCCTTGGTTTCGAACCCGACCAGCAGATCGTCGCCATGCTGTATATCGGCTACCCCGAAAAAGAAACGCCCGTCCCCCCGCGCGAGGACTTCGCCGACCGCACGTTGTGGATGGAGTGAGCCCGGTGCGGCGGGGTTAACCGCCGGTAGATTCGTCATGATCGCCTGATCCAATATCTTTTCATTCATTCCTTTTTGCACCCATCCAAACAGGTCGCACAACTGTATTAAGAGTGTGGTACCACACCTAATCATTGGAGCAGTAAATGCCTGATACAGAGGCCATCCGCCGCCTGAAAAACGGCGACATCGGCGGGCTGGAAATTCTCGTCACGCGCTACCAGGGAAAAGCGCTGCGTTCGGCATTTTTTATTCTGCAGGATGAGCAGTTGGCGGAGGATGTTGTGCAAGATACCTTCATTCGCATTTACCAACGCATTGAGCACTTCGACGAAAAGCGCGATTTTGCCCCCTACCTGATGCGCAGCGTAGTCAACGCCGCGCTGAATGCTGCGCGAAAACAAGCCCAGCCTGGGACGGCGGCGAATGAGGCTGAAGATCCCGACCTGGAGAGCTTGCTGGCCACCGCGGCCAGTGTGGAAAACCAGGTGGAGTTTGCTCAACTCAAAGGAGAAATCCTGGAGGCCCTACGCAGGCTGCCGCCGCGCCAACGCGCGGTGATTGTGCAGCGCTACTACCTGGAGATGGACGAAAAAGATATGGTGCGCGCGCTGGATATTGCCCCCGGCACGGTGCGCTGGCTGCTGTCCGCGGCGCGGGCGCGGCTGCGCTCTTTGCTGGGCGCCAAAGGAGGCTCGCAGTGAAAACGCCGTCCTATACCCAGGTCTTCGAGCGCATCGCGCGCGAGCATATTCCCGACGATGTTGATCTTTTGCCGCAGATTTTGGCGCGGGTGGCCAATAAGGAACCCGTGAATATGCCATCGAAAATGAAACTTGTCTGGATGATCGTGCTGGTCATCATTGGATTAGGGCTGGCGACCACGGTCGGCTATGCCATCTATCACAATTTCTTCGACCCCGGCCTGCAGTCGGTTCAGGACGCGGGATTGACCACGGATGTGGAAACCACTGCCCAGGCCACCATCCTGCCGGAGCCGCAGCCTGCTGCCCTGGCGCCGCACCCCGCCACCTTGCTGGGGCTGGAGCAATCCAACCAGGGGGTGACCGTGCGGCTGGATTGGGTCTATCTGGAGGAAACACACCTGGCTTTCGGTTTTACCGCCCAGGGCCTGGACCAGGGGATGCAGTTTGGCGTCCCACAGGTAGATTTTGGCGTGGCCCGGGCGCAGCAGTACCGCGGCGGCAGCCTGGCCCTGCGCCCGCAGGGAGCGGGTTACCAGGGCACAGCCGTGCTCAACCAGCTGCTGCGCGAGGGGGCCGAGAATGGGCAGGTGGATATCGACCTCAGCCTGCCCTTGCTGCACAGCGCAGGCGGGCCGGAGTCTCCCCTGGCCGACTTCCACTTCAGCTTGCAGGGCATCCCAATTTCCGCCGGGCAGCTGTTGGGCGCGTCCAGCACCTATTCGGCCCAGATGGAGGGCAAACAGCTGCGCCTGGAATTTTTGGTGCTTGGCCCGCAGGGGATCAATGCCAGCCTATGCCAGCCGGCCGAACAATGGAGCCAAGGCTGGCGCGTGGGGCAGGCGGCGGTCCAGTTTGGCGACCCCACCCAGATGGAGGGTCAGCCCGGCACGCCCAACGACGAAGCCGGCCCGTCCACCGGCCCGGGCGGAGATGGCTGCGAGTGGCTGCATTTCCCCGTCAGCTATCAAGGGGAGCCCGGCGCGGTCAAGCTGAGCGCAGCCGCCTTGAACGCGGAAGAGCAGAGCCTGCCAGGCCCCTGGGTGTTCTACAACGAAGCGCCGCGGTCCTCATCTATCCCCGGGATCGTCGAGCCGACGGCCACGCCGGAGCCGGCCCTGGTCTCCCAGACGGTGGGCGGGCTGACCGCCACGCTCAAGTGGGCCTACGCGGATGCGCTGCGTGTGGCGCTGCAAATCCATTTCGACCACTGGCAGCCGGAATGGTGGGTCAGTGAACCGGCGGTGATGGATGCCAACGGCAGCAGCCTGCTGGTCAACTTCAGCCAGCCGCCCAGCTCAGGCGACCCGGCGGATGTGGTTTTCATTTTCGCGCCTGACGATCCCTTGGTGCTGCATGGCGAGCGAGTGCGCCTGCAAATGAATGTGCCGGTGATGGGCGCGCCTGATTCTCAGACACCCCTGGCATCTTTCCACTTTGACCTGGACTTGCCGGTTTATCCTGAGACGGTTCTCGAGCCGGAGCAGGTGGTTACCGCCAACGGCATCCGTATGAGCCTGGCGCGCGTGCAAATGACCCCTTCCTACAGCATCCTTACCCTGTGTTACGACAAGCCCACCCAGGGGAATGACAGCGATTGGGGGATTCCCTTCGAAACAACCCTCACGGTGGATGGGATGCAGTCCAATGCGGCTTCATACAGCCTGGTCAGCGACGGCGATTATCACCTGAAACGCTTGGACAACGCCGCGCCAACCAGCGACCTGGCGCGCTGTGTGCGCCTGGAATTCGCGGTGGGTCACCGCCAATCCGCCGCGCCGGTGGCCATCCAGCTGATGGTGCCGCAGTTAGAAAAATCGCGCCCGGAAGTGGTCTCGGACGCGGATGTGCAGGCCGCCAACCAGATCCTCTCGCCCCAGGGCATCCAGGTGAGTTTTTACCTGGTCTCGGGTGACGGCGGCGGGGCGAGCGGGTTGAATATCCTCAAGAAACCGGAGGGGATGAGCGACCAGGAGGTAAACCGCCTGTTTTACGAAGCGCTGGGCTATTACCACAGCGGTCCGTGGGTCTTTGACCTGACCCTCCAGCCGTAAAGATAAGAAGTTAGCCAAACCGGAGGCCGTTTCAATCGGCCTCCGGTTTGGCTGCCGGGCAGAAGACGGGATGCGAATATCATCCCCTCATGGGGACCTGCGAATATAGTTGTTGGTTTAGAACGGAAGAGCGGGAGACGGGATTCGAATACCATCCCCTGTTGGGGACCCGCGAATATAGTTGTTGGTTAGATAGGAAAAGCGGAGATGGGATTCGAATATCATCCCCTCATGGGGACCTGCGAATATAGTTGTTGGTTTAGAACGGAAGAGCGGGAGACGGGATTCGAATATCATCCCCTCATGGGGACCTGCGAATATAGTTGTTGGTTTAGAACGGAAGAGCGGGAGATGGGATTCGAATATCATCCCCTCATGGGGACCTGCGAATATAGTTGTTGGTTTAGAACGGAAGAGCGGGAGACGGGATTCGAATATCATCCCCTCATGGGGACCTGCGAATATAGTTGTTGGTTTAGAACGGAAGAGCGGGAGACGGGATTCGAATATCATCCCCTCATGGGGACCTGCGAATATAGTTGTTGGTTTAGAACGGAAGAGCGGGAGACGGGATTCGAATATCATCCCCTCATGGGGACCTGCGAATATAGTTGTTGGTTTAGAACGGAAGAGCGGGAGACGGGATTCGAATATCATCCCCTCATGGGGACCTGCGAATATAGTTGTTGGTTTAGAACGGAAGAGCGGGAGACGGGATTCGAACCCGCGAATATCAGCTTGGAAGGCTGATGCCTTACCACTTGGCGACTCCCGCAGTTCTAGCGCTGCACCCGCCTATTCTAATCTATTTTGTTGCTCCCGGCAACACTTCATTCTAAAGCAGCCGGACGTCACCGCTCGCTCAGTGCCCGCCGCACGGCATCCTGCCAGCCATCGAGCAGGGTCTCCCGCATGGATGAGGGCATGTGCGGCTCGAACCGGTCCTGGGGGCGGTTGAGCGCGGCGATCGCTTTCAGGTTTGGCCACACCCCGGCTGCCAGGCCGGCCAGGTAGGCCGCGCCCAGCGCCGACAGATCGCTCACCCGGCTGCGCACCACGGGAATATCCAGGATATCCGCCTGGAACTGCATCAGCAGGTTGTTGCGCGCCGCTCCGCCGTCTGCCAGCAATACCTTAAGGGGTTGCCCCGTTTCACTTCGCATGGCGTTGAATATGTCGGAAATCTGGTAGGCGATGGCCTCCAAAACGGCGCGTGCGGCATGCGCCGCGCTGGTGCCGCGGGTGATGCCGGTGAGGAGCCCGCGCGCATTGGCGTCCCAATAGGGCGCACCCAGGCCGACCAGGGCCGGGACAAAATAGAGCCCTTCGGTGTGGCTGACCTGCCCCGCCAGGGCCTCGATCGCTTCGGGGGTCTGCAGGCCCAGGAATTGATACAGCCACTGTACCGCCGCGCCGGTGACATAGATATTGCCTTCCAGGGCATAGGTGGCGCCCAGGTAGCCCCAGGCAATGCTGGTGGAAAGACCTTTTTGCGAGAAGACCGGGGCAGATGTGGGCATCATCAGCGAGGAGCCGGTGCCGTAGGTGGCTTTGATCGAGCCGGGTTGGAAACCGGCGTGCCCAAACAACGCGCCGTGCGAGTCGCCGATCATCGCGGTGATGGGGATCCCGGCGGGGAGCCCGCTGGATGGGTGGGTATGGCCAAACATATCCGCGGATGGACGGACCTCGGGCAGCATGGCCGGCGGGATGCCGAAGATTTCACTCAACTCGCCGTCCCAGGCCAACGTCTGTAAATTAAATAATTGGGTGCGCGAGGCGTTGGTCTGATCGCAGGCGTGCACGCTTCCGCCGGTCAGCTTCCACAGCAGCCAGGCGTCCACCGTGCCAAAGCACAATTCGCCGGCTTCGCCCCGCGCACGCCCGTTGGGGATCTGCTCAAGCAGCCAACGGGCTTTCCCCGCCGAGAACATGGGGTCGAGGGTCAGCCCCGTCCTGGCGCGCACGCGTTCTTCCAACCCATCCGCGCGCAGGCGATCGATTAAGCCCGATGACCGCCGGCACTGCCACGAAACGCACGGCCCCAGCGGCCGGCCGGTCTTGCGCTCCCACACCAGGGCCGATTCGCGCTGGTTGGTCACCGCCACGGCGCTGGGTAAAGCGCTCCCGCCGGCCTGCAGTACCTCTTGAGCGGCTGCCAGGGCGGTCTCCCATAGCTCGTTGGCGTCCTGCTCAACCCAACCCGGCTGTGGGTAAAAAACCTTGACCGTGCGCGAGGCTTCACCCAGCATGCTGCCGTTTGCATCCACCAGGCAGGCCTTGCTGTTGGTGGTACCCTGGTCGATGGCCAGAATCAGTGGCGCGCTCATGCAGGCTTAGTTTTCGTGCTGGTAGACGTCCCAGCCAAAATAGGTGTCAAAGGCCT
Organism: uncultured Chloroflexia bacterium; assembly: GCA_963752685.1. Taxonomy (GTDB): domain Bacteria; phylum Chloroflexota; class Anaerolineae; order Anaerolineales; family Anaerolineaceae; genus Anaerolinea. The sequence continues at coordinate 151,318 of CAVVZR010000007.1, forward strand.
CGCTGAGCACATCCGCGCATCGGCTGGCCGACATAGCCACGTGGTGCTCAAAGCCGTTCTTGCAGATGTATTTCATCAGGCGCTGCAGACCGGGCACCTGCACCACCGCCCGGCTGCCAAAGGTATCCAGGGGATCGTCGGTGAAGCTGCCCTCACCGACATAGGTGCGCATCAGGCCGTGGATGTCGTCGGTGGAGATGCGCGCGAAGGTTACCGGGCCGGCGGGGGTGCGCCCCACCACCGTGCCAAAGGTATTTTCCACGCCCAATGTCGTCCCCAGGATGGGGGCATTGCTCATCTCGATCTCTGGCAGGAAGGATTTCGCCCAGTTGCCGCAGTGGAAAAACACGCATTTGTTCGGGTCGTCGCCATAATTGTTGTTCCAGTCATCTAATGCCGACGGCGTGCCAGAGGCCAGCTGCAGCGCATACATAGAGGCTACCCCGGTGATGTCCACCTCGCAAGCTGAGGGCAGCAGCTGCTGGCTCATCATCGACATCAGCGTGCACACGTTGACCCCGTAATTCTTCTGCAGCGAGGTCCAGCACTGCAGCGCGCTGGCCTGGAGATCGTTTTCGCGCATCCAGTCATCCAACACGATGCCGAGTTTGGCCATGCGCACCAGGCGCTGCGAGGGCACCGCGTCGCTGCGGGCATAACCGGTGATCTCCGCCAGCTTGCTTTTCACCCGGGCATCTTCATCTCCCAGGCGGTTGGCCAGCCCGAGTATTTCGGAAAAATCGACGGTGGTCACGCTGATCCCGTGATATTGGAGCAGTTTCTCGCTGTAGCGCACCGTGTTGAAGGCCGCCGGCCGTGCGCCGACCGCTCCCAGGCGCGCGCTGCGCAGTCCGCGTACCACCTTGCACACCCCCACGAACTTTTCCAGGTCGAGCCTGAAACCGGGGGAACAGGGATGGACGGTGTGCAGCTCGGTCAGCGAGAACTCGATGCCGTATTGGCGCAGGTTGTTGCAAACCGAGATCTTGCCGCAGTAGGCGTCTCGCCGCCGTTCTACCGAGAGCTGGTCGAGATCGTCCGGGTAGGCCTGCACCAGTACGGGTACGTTGAGCCCGGAGAGCTTGATCGCGTCCGCCACGCCCTTTTCGTCGCCAAAGTTAGGCAGGGTCACCAGAATGCCTTCGATGCGCCCGGCGTTCTGGCGAAACAGGTCAGCGCAGGCTTTGGCGTGCGCATAGGTTTCGACCGCCCCGAGCTTTGAATCGCTCTCATCCAGCATCACCGCCTCGATATCCATGGATTGAAACAGGTCAATGATGTCTTTCCGGCCTTCCGAGATCAGCCGGTCGGGAAAGAAGTCGCGGTTGCCGACGATCACACCCAGAGTCGCTCTTGACATGTTTATTTCTCCTTGATGATTTCTTGGGCTGCGCAGCAGACCCCTTGAGGGGTTAACCGGTAGTGCTCGAAAAGGAACTGGGCCGAACCGGTGGGGGCGAATTCAGGGAAGCCCAGGATGCGCATCGGGACGGGGCGGCTGCAAACCACCACTTCGGCCACCGCCCCGCCCAAACCGCCGTAAATGGAATGTTCTTCGACGGTGAGGATCGCGCCGGTTTCACGGGCCGCGGCGATCACTGCCTCGCGGTCGAGCGGGCGGACGGTGGCCATGCTCAGCACCCGCGCCTGGATGCCGTCCTTGGCCAGCAGTTCCGCCGCGTCCAATGCCACATGCAGCAGGGTGCCGTGGCTGATAATGGTCAGATCGGTGCCCTCGCGCAGAACGCAGGCCTTACCGATTTGAAACTGGTAGGAGGCGGGGTGCACCGCCGGAACCGGCATGCGGCTGATACGCAGGAAAACCGGGCCCACGTATTCATAAGCCGCCTGGACCGCCTGGGCGGTTTCCAGCGGGTCGGCCGGTACGATGATGGTCATATTGGCGATGGCGCGCAGCCAGGCCAGGTCTTCGATCGAATGGTGGGTGGGACCCAACTCGCCGTATGCCACGCCGCTGCTCATCCCGCACAGTTTGACGTTGGCGTTAGAGTAAGCCAGGTCGACCTTGATCTGCTCCAGCGCCCGCCCGGTCAGAAAGCACGAAGCCCCGCAGGTGAAGGGCAGTTTTCCGCCGTTGGCCAGACCGGCCGAGACGCCGATCATGTTTTGCTCGGCGATGCCCACATTGACCAGGCGCTGCGGGTAGCGTTTTTTGAAGTTGCCCATCTTGCTCGAGCCGATGGAGTCATTGACCACCACCACCACCCGTTCATCCTCTGCGGCAAGCGCCTCGAGGCGCTCGGCGAAGGCATCCCGGCAGTCGAACAAGGCGGGGGCGGCGCTCACAATGACCCCTCGTTGAGCTCGATCAGCGCCAGGTCCAGCTCCGCCTGGGTGGGGACACGGTGGTGCCAGCCGACCAGGTCGCGGATAAAGGAGACGCCCTGGCCTTTATGCGTATGGGCGATGATGCAGGTGGGTTTGCCCGGCTGCAAAGGCAGGCCGCGGAAGGTGGCGAGCAGTTCGGCGATGTTGTGCCCGTCTACCTCGCACACCGCCCAGCCGAACGCGGCCCATTTTTGCGCCAGCGGTTCGAGGCGCATGGTGCTCTCGGTGGCGTCGCCCTGCTGCAGGCCGTTGCGGTCCACAATCAGGGTCAGGTTATCCAGTTGGAAATTGGCCGCGGCCATGGCCGCCTCCCAATTGCTGCCTTCCTGCAGTTCGCCATCCCCGGTGATGACGAAGGTGCGCCAGGCGGCGGCCTGCATGCGCGCCGCGAGCGCCGTGCCCACGGCGAAGGGCAGCCCGTGGCCCAGGGGACCGGTGCTGGTTTCGACCCCCGGCAGTTTCACCCGGCTGGGGTGGCCGTTCAAACGTGAAAGGGGTTGGGCAAAGGTATCCAGCTCGCTGATTGAGAAAAAGCCGGCTTCAGCCAGGGTGGTATACAGGGCGCCGGCGCAGTGGCCTTTGCTGAGGATCAGCCGGTCGCGGTGGGGATCCTCGGGGTTCTGCGGGTCAACGTGTAAGATGGCGAAATAGAGGGTAGCCAGGATATCGGCCACGGAAAGGTCGCCGCCGGTGTGACCGATGCGGGCGCGGGTGAGCATTTTCAGGTCGCGCCGCCGGATGGCATTGGCGCGGGCCTCAATCTCGATGGGGGAGCAGAGGTTGTTCGGAGTTATAGGTGCCGTTTGAATAATTATTCAAGTTGTATTTTATATTCAATCCTACCTAGTGTAGTCTAAAAAATAGCCCAAATCAATTATGAATAAATATTCTAATCATAAATTATATGCAATCCTGCCGCCCCGATATTGACTCGCATTTTTGAATATGCTACACTGACTCCAGAATAATTTACAATATGTGAATAAATATTCACACGGCTGCGCCGAAGCCTTCCCTGGCTTATCGCGCCCGCCGGTTTTATAGGTACTTTTATCGACACGCGCCGGGTACAGTTACCTGCCTGCCGTCTACCAGTTTTCAGAGGAATGACGAGTGATGCCAGTTCAGATTGAGAAATGGGATTATTTCGAACTCTCCTTGCATGGCCAGACCGGCGGCAATCCATTCCTGGATGTTTCATTCGAAGCCGATTTCAACACAGACGGCCGCCAACTGTGCGTGCCGGGTTTTTACGATGGGGATGGCATCTTCAAGCTGCGCTTTATGCCCGACCGCGCAGGCCCCTGGACCTTTGTTACCCGCAGCAGCGCGCCCGAGCTGGACGGCATCGGCGGTGAGCTGATCTGCACGCCGCCGTCGGCGGGCAATCACGGCCCGGTGCGCGTCGCCCACCAGACCCATTTCGCCTACGCCGACGGCGCTGCCTACATCCCGGTGGGTACCACCTGTTATGTGTGGAACCTGCAGGGCGATGAACTCGAGCAGCGCACCTTGCACACGCTGGAGTTGGCTCCCTTCAATAAAATGCGCATGTGCGTTTTCCCCAAGCGCTATCGTTTCAACGACAACGAGCCCCCGGCGTATCCTTTTGCCGGGGCTGTCACCCGCCCGTGGGACGCGGCCTTGCTGGATCAATATAAGAGCGCCGAACCACCCGATTTTTGGGATTTCGAGCGCTTCAACCCCTCATTTTTCCAACACCTCGAACAGCGCATCCTCGATCTGCGCGACCGCGGCATTCAGGCCGACCTGATCCTCTTTCATCCCTACGATTTTGGCGCCTGGGGATTTGACCGTATGCCGCCCGAGGTTAACCAGCGCTACCTGGCCTACCTGGTGGCGCGCCTGGCCGCGTTCCGCAACGTGTGGTGGTCATTCGCCAACGAGTATGACTTGCTGACCGAGCGAAGCACGGAAGATTGGGATCGCTATTTTCAATGGGTCCAGGCGCTCGATCCATACGATCACCTGCGCTCGGTGCACAACTGCTTCGATTTTTATGACCATACCAAACCCTGGGTCAGTCACTGCAGCATTCAGAGCCACGCGTTAAACCTGCTGCCGGTCTGGATCAAAAAATACGGTAAACCGGTGGTGGTGGATGAATGCGGTTACGAAGGCGACATCAACATGGCCTGGGGCGATCTTTCGCCCGAGGAGTTGGTGCTGCGCTTCTGGATGGGTTTTTGCGCCGGCGGCTACGTGGGCCACGGCGAGACCTATATGCACCCCGAGGATATCCTCTGGTGGTCCAAGGGCGGCGAACTGCACGGAGAGAGCGTCGCGCGGATCGCCTTCCTGCGCGAGGTGATGGAGCAGGCGCCGGCGGAAGGGCTGCAGCCAATCATGAAGATCGATCCGCTCACCCTGAACCCGATCAGCGGCTTGCGCGACGAACTGCCCGAAGAAGCCCGCGTGATGGTGGAAGGCCCGGGCAACGTGGAGGCCGCCGGGTTCCACGCCCGAGACTACTTCCTATATTATTTTGGCATGCACCAGCCGGGGATGCGCCACTTCCGCCTGCCCGACGGTCAATACCGCGTGGACCTGATCGACACCTGGAACATGCACATCCAAACCGCCTTTGAAAATGCATCCGGGGAGATCTGCGTGGATCTGCCCGGGCGCAAGTTTATCGCGGTCCGCATCCGGAAGAGCCAACCTGAGGCAGGGGAGTAGCCATGGGCCGTATTGACGAACTGCGCATGATGACCAGGGTTGCCCAGATGTATTACGGGCTGCACCTGAAGCAGACCCAGATCGCCGAGCAGCTGGATATTTCCCAGGCGACCATCTCCCGCTTGCTCAAACGCTCGCTGGATGAGCAGATCGTGCGTATCAACGTCAGCATTCCCACCGGGATTTACTCGGACGTGGAGACCAGGCTGGAGCAGATCTACGGCTTGAAAGAAGCCATTGTGGTGGACAGCGTGGCCAATGACGATCAAATCCTGCGGGATATCGGCGTATCCGCGGCCTATTACCTCGAGCAGACCCTCAAGCCCAACGAAATGATCGGGTTGTCCTCGTGGAGTAAAACCCTGATGGCCATGGTGGACGCGATGAACCCCCTGCCCAAAATGACTGGGGTGCAGGTGGTGCAGGTGCTGGGCGGGATGGGCAACCCGGGCGCCGAGCACCATGCCGTGCATCTCATCCGCCGCCTGGCGGTGCTGGTGCAGGGCCAGGCGGTTTTCCTCCCGGCCCCGGGTGTGGTCACTTCGGCCGATACGCGCCGCCTATACCTGCAGGATCCCTACGTCGGGGATGCCATGCAGAAGTTCGACAAAATCTCCCTGGGGCTGGTCGGGATTGGCAGCGTGGAGCCGTCTGACATGCTGGCCAGCAGCGGCAACGTCTTCTCTGCCGAGGAATTAAACGAACTGCGCGAGAGAGGCGCGGTGGGTGATATCTGTATGCGCTTTTTTGACGCAGACGGCTCCCCAATCGAGACCTCGATGAGTGAACGCGTCATCGGTCTGGAGCTGGAACAACTGCGCAGGATCCGCCGCTGCGTGGCAGTGGCAGGCGGCAAGCGAAAAATTGCAGCAATTCGCGGGGCGATGCGGGGAGGGTATATCAACGTGTTGATTACCGATATCCACACCGCCCGCGCACTGATCGAATTGCCCGTTCCTGTGGAATAAATTTCTTTTGAGGTTATCGGGTATTGACTCGGGTTTATAAATGTTGTACGATGATGGAAATGTTACCGGAAACATATCCGGAAATGATTTCAACCCGAATATACATTAAAACGAGCTTTCCTGATGATCAAATATCTTTGGAGGCGCCTATCGTAAGGATCCCAGACCTTTCCCAAGACGACAAACAGTAACCTGCCTATTCTTTCTAGGAGAAAAAATGAAAAAGTCAATTCAGGCCCTTTTCGCAATTTTGCTGGTGGCGATGCTCATCGTCAGCTGCGCCCCGCAAGCGACCCCCACCGCGGTGGTTGAGCCCACCGCCGCCCCCGCCGAACCTACCATGGCTCCCGAGCCAACCGAAATGGTTGAGCCGACCATGGAACCTACTGCCGCGCCGGTTATGTCGGATGTGACCCTCACCTACATGGCCAGCCAGGGCTGGATCAAAGACGCCGAGCTCGAACTGGCGCAAAAGTTTGAAGACCAGACCGGCATTCACGTCGATTACCAGATCATCCCCGCCGACCAGTACTTCAACGTGCTCAAGACCAAGTTGAATTCCGGCGAAGCCACCGACATCTTCGGCGGCCAGAGCGGCAAGACCGACCTGGTAGTCCAGTACGACGTGGAGAAGAATGCCGTCGATCTGACCGGCGAAGAATGGACCCAGCGCATGGATCCCCTGTCCCTTGACCAGGTCAGCCTGGACGGCAAGGTGTACGGGGCAGAGATCTGGGACACGATCGCCTCGAACTACTTCGTCATGGTTTACAACAAGAAAATTTTTGCAGACCTGGGCATCAGCGTTCCCAAGACCTTTGATGAGTTCAAAGCGGCCTGCGACACGATCAAGGCTGCCGGCATCGTCCCGGTCTACGAACCCATCGCTGACGGCTGGCACCACGTGCTGTGGTTCCCCATGATTGGACCGCGCTTCGAAGAAGTGCAGCCCGGCCTGGCGGCTGAACTGAACGCCAACCAGACCACTTTCGCTGACGATGCGACCATGTTGACCGCCATGCAGCAGTTGAACGAGCTCTACCAGTCCAACGACTTTGGCGACAACGCCATGTCCGACACCTACGCGGATGCCAACAAGATGCTGGCCAGCGGCACCTACGCCATGGCTCTCACCACCCTGACCGCCCCGATCAGCATTGAAAAAGATTACGCCCCCGCCAAGGCCGATGATTTTGGCTTCTTCCCCATCCCCCTGGCCGATAACACCCTGGCTCCTGCCCACCCGGCCGGCCCCAGCAAGTTCATCTACTCAGGCTCCAAGCATGTTGCCGAAGCCAAGCAGTACTTGACCTTCTTGATGCAGCCTGAAAACCTGCAATACCTGCTGGATAACACCGACGATTTCGCTTCGCTCAATTTCTCGGGTCTCACCCCCAAGTGGAATGCCGCGCAGCAGGAATTCCTGAATACCTATCCTGCCAAAACCCTGGTTTACCAGGACGCGGTCAATTACGTCAACCCGCAGTGGATGGACATCGGGAAAGACATGGTCTCCATGTTCACCAACAGCATTACCCCCGAAGACGTGCTCAAGAGCATCGATCAGCGCCGCGCCGAAATGGCGACCACGGCCAAAGATCCTGCCTGGGCCAAGTAGTTCATAGAAAGAACATAACGACGTAGAATTGAATAGGGGCGGGCCTTGCGCCTGCCCCTATTCAGCAAGCCTGATGTGGCAGCGTGAGACGCATGTATTTCCCCGCTGCTGGAGATGAGAAAAAACATGAAAAGTAAGGCCTATCCGTTTTACTTCGTCAGCGGTGCACTGCTTCTATACTTGGTGTTTTTTGTCCTCCCCAGCGTAATGGGCTTCTTTTATGCCTTTACCGATTGGAACAGCTACACAACCGAGGTCAATTGGATCGGTTTCGACAATTTCAAAACCATCTTTTCCGCCGGGCAGGGCTACGTTCATTACATCCAAAACACCTTTACCTTCACCGTGGCGACCATCATTTTGAAAACCGCCATTGCCCTGGGCCTGGCGTTGCTGTTGACCCAGGGGATTTACCGCTTATCCAACTTCCACCGGGTGATCATGTACCTGCCGGTGGTGCTGCCCATGCTGGTCGTCAGCCTGATTTTCAAATCGATCTTAAACCCCGCCACCGGGTTCTTGAATACCACCTTACGCGCCCTGGGAATGGGTTTTCTGGCGCAGCGCTGGCTGGTGGATATCCATTTGGCCCTGCCCTCGGTCATCGGCGTGGATACCTGGCGGGGGGTGGGCTATATCATGGTTATTTTGATCGCCGGCCTCCAGGCGATCCCCAAAGATTATTATGAGGCAGCCTCTATTGACGGCGCCAGTGGCTGGGACACCTTCGTGCACGTCACCCTACCACTGTTGATGCCGGTTTTGTCGGTCACCACCGTGTTGAACCTGCTCTACGGCCTCAAGGTGTTCGACATTGTCTTTGTATTGACCAACGGCGGACCCGGCCGGGCCACCGACACGGTCTACACCGCGGTCTTCGAGGATTTTTCCAAGGGGCGTTACGGGGTTGCCACCGCGCTCTCGACTTTATTGTTCCTGGTGATGATCATTCTGGGGTATTTCGTGATCCGCCTGATGCATCGGGAAGAGGTGAGCTGAAATGAAGGCGATGAAAACGATCCGCAGACTGTTTTATAATGCGCTCGCCATCGGCGTCAGCCTGATCATGTTTATCCCGGTCTACCTGGTTTTCGTCAACTCGCTGAAGACCAAGGCCGAGGCCAGCTCAATGGGCGCCGAATTGCCCAAGCTGCTGCAGTGGAGCAACTTTGCCACGGTCATCGAAAAAGGCAAACTGGTGGGCGCCTTCGGCAACAGCCTGCTGTATGCCCTGGCGGCTACCGCGCTCGGGGTGACCATTTCGGCGCTGGCGGCCTACGTGCTCTCGCGCAACCGCTCGCGGGTCAACCGCGTGGTGTATTTCTTTATCATCATGGGCATCGCCATGCCGACCAACTTCGTCACCCTCACCAAGGTGATGCAGTTGACCCACCTGATCAACTCCCAGGTGGGGGTGATCTTGCTTTATGTGGCTTCGCAGATCCCCTTCAGCGTTTTCCTGATCTACGCATTTGTAGAAACATTGCCCCGCGAGCTGGATGAAGCCGCGATCATTGACGGCTGCAGCCCCTTCCGGCTGTTCTTCTCGGTCATCTTCCCCTTGCTGACTCCCGTGCTGGTCACCTCGGCCGTGCTGAACATCCTCGGCATCTGGAATGAGTTTCTCATCCCGCTCTATTACCTCAACCGCAGCATTTACTGGCCAATGACCCTGGCGGTCTACAACTTCTTCGGCCAGTTCCAGGCCGATTGGAGCCTGGTTTCGGCGGACGTGGTCTTGACCATCCTGCCGGTGATCATCATCTACCTCCTGGCCCAGCGTTTTATCCTCTCGGGTATGGTCGCCGGGGCGGTCAAGGGCTAGCAGGGGGATCCTATGAAGAACGTTTCATGGAAAGAAAATTGGCCGGAATCCCGGCAGCACTACCTGGATTGGTGGGCCGGCCGGGGGCTGGTGATCAGCATGTGGGACCTGCTGCCAAAAGAGGGCGCGCCCTATGCCGCCGTCGAGCAACCGGCGCCCGCCAGGGATTGGGACCAGCACTGGTTCGACCCTGCATGGCGTTCGGCCAGCCTGCATTACCGCCTGTCGCGCAGCACCTACAAGGCGGATATCCTGCCGGTGGCCAATACCCACCTGGGGCCGGGCTCGCTGGCTGCCATCCTTGGCTCGACCCTGGAAGGCAGTGAAGACACCATTTGGATCAAACCGCGGGTCGAACCCGGCGATAGCATCATCCTGGACGAAAATAACCCCTGGTGGAAACTGCACCTGGACCTGATCAAGGCCTGCAAGCGCCTCTCGCAGGGGAATTATTTCGTCGGCTGTCCGGATCTGATCGAAGGGCTGGATACCCTGGCCTCCCTGCACGGCACCCAACCGGTGCTGCTGGATATGTTCGACCGGCCCGAGGAACTCGAGCGCCAGCTCCAGGCGGTCAACGATATCTGGTTCGAGGTCTTCGAACGCATCTACCAGGAGATCAATGTGGACGGCGAGATGGCTTTCTGCTATTTCTCGCTGTGGGCGCCCGGGCGCATGGCCAAACTGCAGTGCGACCTGTCGGGGATGATTTCGCCTAAGAATTTCCGGCGCTACGTGCTGCCCTACATCCGCGAGCAGTGCCAGAAACTGGATTTCTCCATGTATCACCTGGATGGGGTGGATGCCATGCGCCACCTGGATTCGCTGCTGGGGATCGAAGAGCTGAATGCCATCCAGTGGACGCCGGGGGTTGGCCAACCCCAGGGCGGCGATCCGAGCTGGTATGATCTCTACAAGCGCATCCGCGCGGGGGGTAAATCCATCATGGCCAGTTGGGTTGAGTTGGACGAATTGCAGCCGCTGTTGGATGCGCTAGGGCCGCAGGGCGTCCATATTCTGATGCACTGCGAATCTGAGCAGGAAGTGGAAGCGGCGGAGAAAATCGCCTCGCGTTACCGCTAAGCATCGACCATACCATCAAGGATCGGATTTTAGAAAACAATATGCCGTTATTGACTTATTCCACCCAACCCGAAGGGTTAACCATTCAAAGCGATCAGGGCCGGCTGGCGCTGACCGCTTATTCTTCCAGCTTGATCCGCGTGCGCTACAGCCTGAAAGCCAATTTCAGCCAGGCGCCGAGCCTCATCGTCACCGCCCAACCGGAACCGCAGGCGCAATTTACGGTGGAAGAAAAACCGGACTGCCTGGTATTCTCCACCACGGATGTGACCATCCGGATTGACCGGCAAAGCCTGGCCTTCACCTACCTCGACAGCCGGGGTGAGTTGTTGACCAGAGAACCCGCCCGGGGCGGCAAAACCCTGGAAGCGGTGGATGTGCTGGTATCGGTCTTCGATGAGACCACTGGCATCCAGACCCAACAAAGCGCCGACGGGATGCGGGTGACGGCCAGCGGCGTACGGCAGATCGTCGACCGCCAGGCCTACCATACCCGTTTGGATTTCGAATGGGCGGAAGGCGAAGCGCTCTACGGGCTGGGATCGCACGAAGAGGGCATGTTCAACCTGCGCGGCCAGCACCAGTATCTTTACCAGCAAAACATGAAGGCGGTGGTGCCGGTGCTGGTCTCCACCCGTGGCTACGGGCTGTTTATCGACAACTGCTCGTTGATGACCTTCCATGACGATGCCTTTGGCTCTTACCTGTGGAGCGACGTGGATGATGAGCTGGATTATTACTTCGTCTACGGGCCCGAATTTGACCAGATCGTTCACCAGCTGCGCCGGCTGACCGGCGTTTCGCCCATGCTGCCCAGGTGGGCGTTTGGTTACGTCCAATCCAAAGAGCGCTACACCTCGCAGGCTGAGCTGCTCGACATCGTGCGCGAGTATCGCCGCCGCCGGCTGCCGCTCGACTGCATTGTGCTGGATTGGATGTCGTGGACCGGCGACCTGTGGGGCCAAAAAACACTGGACCCGCAGCGCTTCCCCGACCCTCCCCAGATGACCGCCGATCTGCATGCGCTGGGCGCACACCTGATGGTCTCAATCTGGCCAATCATGCGCCGGGGCGGATCCAACTGGCAAGAAATGCACGACAGCGGCCACCTGCTGGGCAACCAGGCCACCTACAATGCCTTCAGCCCCGAGGCGCGGGCATGCTACTGGCAGCAGGCTAACCAGGGACTCTTCTCCCAGGGGATTGATGCCTGGTGGTGCGACTGCACCGAACCCTTTGAGGCGGATTGGAAAGGGGCGGTCAAGCCCGAACCCGAAGAACGCCTGCGGATCAACACCGAGGCTGCCAAAAACTATCTGGACCCGCAGTATATCAACGCCTTTTCTTTGCTGCACTCCCAAGGCATCTACGAAGGCCAGCGCCAGGTGACCAGCGAAAAACGGGTGGTCAACCTGACCCGTTCGGCCTATTTGGGTCAGCAGCGCTACGCCACCGTCACCTGGTCCGGCGACATCGGGGCCAGTTGGGACACCCTGCGCCGCCAGATCGCGGACGGGCTCAACTTTTGCGCGACCGGTATGCCTTATTGGACGATGGATATCGGCGGTTTCTTTGTCAAAAGCAAGCCCGACATGTGGTTCTGGCGCGGCGATTACGATGCGGGTGTGGATGACATGGGCTATCGCGAATTATTCGTGCGTTGGTTCCAGTTTGGGGCATTCCTGCCCATGTTCCGCGCTCACGGCACGGACACCCCGCGCGAAATCTGGCGTTTTGGTCAACCCGGCGAGGCGCTGTATGATTCCCTGGTGACATTCCTGCACCTGCGCTACCGGCTGCTGCCGTATATTTATTCGCTGGCTGCCTGGACGACCCACCAGGATTACACCATGCTGCGCGCCTTGCCCTTCGATTTCCGCGCCGATCCGGCGGCTTACAACATCAGCGACCAGTTTATGCTGGGTCCGGCGCTGCTGGTGTGCCCGGTTACCCAGGCGATGCTCTTCGCGGCCGGCTCGCGGCCCCTGGAGGGCATCAGCCAGAGCCGCCCGGTCTACCTGCCGGCGAACGCGGATTGGTTCAATTTCTGGACCGGCGCCCGGCTGGCCGGCGGGCAGACGCTCCTGGCAGACGCCCCCATCGACCGGTTGCCCTTGTATGTCCGCGCCGGGTCGATCCTGCCGTTAGGGCCGGTCAGGCAGTTCGTCGATGACCTGCCGGGCGCCCCGGTCCAACTGCATATTTATGTGGGAGCTGATGCCTCGTTTTTGCTTTACGAGGACGAGGGCGATAACTATAATTACGAGCAAGGTGTTTTTTCCACAATCCGCATCGAGTGGCATGATTCAGCCAGGCAGTTGATTTTGGGGGAACGCACCGGCAGTTACCCGGGCATGCCTGAACGGCGTGAATTCGATCTGATCCTGCATGACGAGACCCCCGTGGGCTACAGCCAGGGCGGGCAAGAACAGCCGCCGCGGGTTGGTTATGACGGCCGGCTCCTCGCTGTGACACTATGATTTGATCGGTCTGGGCGGATGGGCGCTGGTTTAAAGCCTGACGCGGGAAGTTGAAAGGATAACCATTCATGGCAGCGCGGTCGAAGATCAAAAAGACCACCATCGTGGATATCGCGAAGGCCAGCGGTGTATCGATCACCACGGTTTCCCGCATTCTCAATAACCGCCCGGACGTGGCCGACGAGACCCGCCGGCGGGTTTTGCAGTTGATCGAGGAGCGCGGTTTTACCCCCCAGGTAGCCTGGCAGCAGCTGCGCTCGGGCAAGAGCCGCTACATCGCCCTGCATTTCCCCCAGGACTTCAACCCTCCTTCCCACGGGATCATCACCAGCGCGGCGATGGGCTGCGAGGATGCCGGCTATTCGCTCAACCTGATCGCCAATTCGCTCAGTGACAATGACCTGCTGACCGTTTTCCGCAGCGGCCAGGCCGACGGCATGATCCTCATGGAGATACTCACCCACGACCGCCGGGTGGAATTGCTGCGCCAGCAGGATATCCCCATGGTGTTGATCGGGCGCTGTGCGGACAACACCGGGCTCAGCTATGTGGACGTCGACATCGCGAAAGGGGTCGGGGATGCGGTTCAATTCTTGTGCGCGCTGGGCCACCGCCAGATTGGTTTCATCACCCTCTCTCCGGTGCTGCAGGAGAAGGAATACGGCTACACCACCTGGGCTTTGAAAGGCTATCAGGAAGCCTGCCGCCAGTACAACCTGGCCGGCCTGTGGCGCGCCGTAGATCTAAAAACCGATAATGCCGCCTCCGTGGTCTCGACCTTGCTGGACGAATGCCCTGAAATGACCGCGATCGTCACCCCCCAGGAGATCGGCGTTCCCGGGGTGCTGAAAGCCATTCAATCCAGAGGCCTGCAGGTCCCCGGCGATATTTCTATCGTTGGCCTGCTCAATGAATCGATGAGCGAGCTGATTACCCCGCCGCTGACCACCATCAGTTTCCCGGCCCACGAAATGGGCTACGAGGCTTCCAAGATCCTTATTGCCCAATTGAATAACACCCTGAGCGCTCCCCGCCAGGTGCTCCTGCGCCCGGAACTCATCATGCGCGGCAGCACCGGCCCGGCGCGGCTTCGCTAGATTTTCCCGGCAGCCCGAACCATGGGCTGGCCGGAGGATTGCCTGTCTAATGTTGAGATTGCTCATCGAAAAAATCCAAATAGGCGATCCGTCATTGCCCCATTTCACCGCGTTTCCTGAGGATTATCAGATGGATTTTCATCAGCTTCCTTACCAACCCAGTTTTCCGCCCGATTACCACCCGGGCATTGGCATCATCGGCTGCGGCAACATCGTCCGTTCGGCCCATTTGCCGGCTTACCAGAAACATGGCCTGAAGATTGTCGGGGTGTATGATCCCCTCCCGGCGGCCACCCAGGGGCTGGAGGATCAGTTTGGCATCCGCCAGGTGTATGCCAGCCTGGATGATCTGCTGGCTGACCCCGAGATCCAGATCGTAGATATCGCCACGTTCCCCGAGCAGCGCATCCCGATCATGCGCCGCGCGCTGCAGGCCGGGAAGCACATCCTGGCGCAAAAACCGCTTGCCCTGGATATGCCCCAGGCCAGGGCCATCGTAGCCGAGGCCGAGCAGTCCGGGCTGAAGGTGGCAGTCAACCAGAACGGGCGTTGGGCGCCTCCCTGGCGCATCGCCACCCTCCTGATCCAAAACGGCGCGATTGGCGCGGTGGTGTCGATTACCCACCTGTTCGACACTAATTTTGGCTGGGTGCCGGGCACACGTTTCGATGTCATCCCGCACTGGTTGATCTACGATTACAGTATTCACTGGTACGATATCACCCAATGCTGGCTGGAGGGCAAAAGCATCCAGACCGTGCGCGCCCAGGATTATAAGACCCCCGACCAACCCGCGGCGAGCCAGGCCGCCTGGGGCATGTGGACCGAGGTGCAGTGTGCGGACGGCGCCAACGCCATGCTGCGTTGTGTCGGCGGTTCGCGCAGCCAACAAAACGGGCATTACTTTTGGGTGCACGGCACGCAAGGCACCCTCCGCGGCTGCGTGCTGCCCGAGCGCTTTGTCGAGATGGACCGCGAGGGCGAGCTGACCCGCTTTGATTTCAGCGAGACGTGGTTCCCGGACGGTTTTGCCGGGGCGATGGGAGAGCTTTGCTGGTCGATTGCCGGCGACCGGACGCCTTATAACTCCGCGCGCCATCACCTGCGTTCGCTGGCGCTGACCCTGGCTGCCTGCCAATCCGCCGACCAACACGGCGAGCCGGTCAATTTTGATGAGGTGCTGACAAAATGAATAAGATAGAAGGTATGTGGGCCAAGCTTGGCAATTTCACCTTTGAATTTTCGCGCGGCGAGTGGGACCGCATGGTGCATCTATTCGAATCCACCGGCCTCGAACTGGTGCAATTGAGCGGGGAACTGCTGGATGAGCTGATCGAAGATCCGGCGAAAATCCCCGCCAGGGTGCAGCACCTGACAGATCACGGGCTGAGCATCGCCGCCCTGGGGGCCTACTGCAACATGGTTTCGCCGAACCTGGAGAAGCGCCGGCGCAATATCACCTTTCTAAAGAACTGCCTGCGGGCTGCCAACCAGCTGGGCACTACGGTGGTCTCCACCGAAACAGGCACCTTGCATCCCAGCGGCGACTGGAGCGACACGCCCGAGAACGCCACGCCGGCCGCCTGGGATGAGCTCTACCGCGTGCTGGACGAGCTGCTGCCGGTGGCCGAAAGCGCGCAATCCGTGCTGGCGCTGGAAGGCTATGTCAATAATATTTTGAAAACCTACGACCAGGCCGAACAAATCCTGCGGCGCTATCCCAGCCCGCATCTGAAGCTGATGTGCGACCCCTACAATTACCTCAGCCAGGATTTGCTGCCCCAATCCGCACCGCTCTCGGCGGGGTTCCTCCAGCGCTTCAAGGATGATTTCGCCATTGCCCACCTCAAGGATGTCAGCTCCGAGGGCGCGGAAGTGGACACGCCTGAGTTTGGCACCGGGATATTTCCCCAGGGGCTGTATGTCGATTTCCTCAAAGCAGAGCGCCCCGACCTGCCGGTGATCTTCGAGCATCTGCCCTTCGAGCACATCCCGGTGGCCATCCAGCGCCTGCAAGCCATCCATACCCGTCGATCCTGACCCGCCTGCATGTACCAACCCACCTTCGAATCAGTCAATCAACACCCGCTGCCCGGTTGGTATCAGGACGCAAAATTTGGCATCTTTATCCACTGGACGATTTCCAGCGTCCCAGCCTACGCCCCGACCGGTCTGGGGGATATCGGCCAATTGTTTGCCCGTAAATCCCAGCGCTTTGCCTATGCCCACCAGCCGTACGCGGAGTGGTACCAGAACAGCCTGCGGATTCGCGGCAGCCCGGCGTACCAATACCACCGCCAGACCTTTGGCGCGCGGTACCCGTATCAGGATTTTGCCGCCAGGTTCAACCAAGAAAGCCGGCAGTGGGATCCCGAAGCCTGGGCGGAGTTGTTTCACCAGGCCGGCGCACGCTATGCCGTGCTGGTCGCCAAGCACCACGACGGCTTTCTCTTGTGGAACAGCCGCTTCCCCAACCCGCGTTTGTCGGGGTACAGCACGTCTCGGGATGTGGTCGGCGAGCTCACCCGCAGCATCAGCGACCGCGGGCTGAAAATGGGCCTATATTATTCCAGCCCCCTGGATTGGACCTTTACCCAACGCCCGGTCATGGATTTTGCCGATCTGTTCTCCACCGGCCCTACCAGCCGGCAGTACCTCCGGTATGCAGTCAATCACTGGAAGGAGCTGATCGAGCGCTACGAGCCCTGGGTATTGTGGAGCGATATCGGCTTCCCGCCGCATTACAACCTGGCCGAGTTGTTTGCCACGTTTTATAACCACAACCCCGAAGGGGTGGTCAACGACCGCTGGTTCCAACTGCCGGGGATTTTTCTTAACCCCATCGGGAAAATAGCCTTAAAATTATTTGCAAAGCGCATCATGCACTCCGGCGGAACCACCCTTCCGCGCGTGCCGCACTGTGATTTCCGCACGGCCGAATACCAGAACCTGGAAACCCAGATGCCGTATAAATGGGAATCAGTGCGCGGGATTGGCAACTCCTTTGCCTACAACCAGTTCGAGCAGCCGGGCGACTATATGCAAGCCCCGGACCTGATCCGCATGCTGGCGGATGTGGTCAGCAAAAATGGCAATTTACTCTTGAACGTTGGCCCGCGCCCCGACGGCAGTATTCCTTTGCCCCAGGTGGAAGCACTGCAGGGCATCGGGCGCTGGTTGGCAGTCAATGGCGAGGCGATCTACGCCACACGCCCCTGGCGCCGCGCTGGAGATGAGGGCGAAAATGGCGTCAAGGTGCGTTATACCGCCAAGGGAGGGGTGCTCTATATCCTCATCCTTCGGCTGCCTAAAGGGTCGCTGCGCCTGGAAGGCATCCCGGCGCGCGCCGGAAGCACGCTGAGGCTGCTGGGCGGCCAATCTCTGGAATGGCAGCGAGAAGGGGACGAGGTGATCATCCACCTTCCCGAGGGCCTGGATGAGGAGTTCAATCCCGGTGCTGCGCATGGAATTATTCGAAGAATCGGAGAGGAAATGACACTTTTTGAAACGGTTTATGGAAAAGAGGGGCTGGTCAAACCAGTGCGCGTCGAGCATCTGCGCGAGCCGCTGGGGATTGGGACCGCCCGCCCGCGCCTGAGCTGGGCGGTGGAGACGGAAGCCGCCGGTTGGGTGCAGACGGCCTATGCCATCGAAGCCTGCGCGCCGGATGGCCAGGTGATAGCCCAAACCGGGCGGGTCAATTCGGCCGACTCGCTGCTGGTGGATTGGCCTTTTGACCCGCTCACCTCGCGCCAGCAGGTGTCGGTGCGCGTGCGCGCCTGGGGCGCGGGAGGCGAAGCCGCTGCCTGGAGCAGCCTCACCCCGCTGGAAGCCGGTCTGCTGCAGCCTTCTGACTGGCAGGCCAGGTTCATCCGCCCGGATATGGATTTTAAGGACGACGCAGGCCCAGCCGGCGCCTTTGCTGCGGCGTGAGTTCGATCTGCGCCAGGAGGTGAAACAGGCGCGCCTGTATATCACCGCCCTGGGGCTTTACGAGGCCCAGTTGAACGGGGTAATTGCCGGGGACCATGTCATGGCTCCCGGCTGGACCAGTTATCTGAATCGATTGCGCTACCAGACCCTGGATGTTGGCGCCCTGCTGCACCCTGGGCGCAACGTCATCGGGGTGATGCTGGGCGACGGCTGGTTCCGCGGGCGATTTGGCTATGGCGGCGGGCGCAGCAATATTTATGGAGAGCATGCCGCCCTGCTGGCCCAACTGGAAGTGGAGTACGCGGACGGTTCGCGCGAAAGTTTTGTCACCGATGAAACCTGGAAATCCGCGCCGGGACCGGTTGTAACCAGCAGTATCTACGACGGCGAGACCTTTGACGCCCGCCTGGAACCGGCCGGTTGGAACCAGGCGCAGTTTGAGGACTCTGGCTGGGCCGGGGTGCAGCTGGTGGAATGGGACCTGGTCACCCTGTTTGCTCCTTTGAGCCCGCCGGTGCGCCGCACCGAGCTGCTCGCACCGCAGTCGATCAGCCAATCTCCCACCGGGCGCACCCTGATAGATTTTGGCCAAAACCTGGTGGGGCGCCTGCGCATCCGCCTGCAGGGACCGGCCGGCCAGGTGATCACCCTGCGGCACGCCGAGGTTTTGGAAGGCGGCGAGCTGTGTACGCGGCCGCTGCGCGGCGCCAAGGCCACCGACCGCTATATTTTGAAGGGTGAGGGCGTCGAAAGCTGGGAGCCGCGTTTCACCTTTCACGGGTTCCGGTATGCCGAGGTGGAGGGTTGGCCGGGTGAGTTGCAAGCGGATGACTTATGCGCCGTGGTTTGCCATACCGACCTGGAGCGCACCGGCTGGTTCGAGTGCTCGGACCCGCTGATCAACCGCCTGCACGAAAACGCGGTGTGGAGCATGCGCGGCAATTTCCTCGATATTCCCACCGACTGCCCGCAGCGCGATGAGCGCCTGGGTTGGACTGGGGATATCCAGGTTTTCTCGCCGACCGCCTCCTTCCTCTACGATTCGGCCGGGTTCCTCATCTCCTGGCTGCGCGACCTGGCCGCCGAGCAGGGCCCCAACGGGGTAGTGCCGTTCGTGGTGCCCAACGTGCTGCCCTCCAACACGCCCCCCACGGCCGCCTGGGGCGATGCGGCGGTGTTCATCCCCTGGGTGTTGTACCAGCGTTTTGGCGACAGGCGCATCCTGGCGGAGCAGTTCGACAGCATGTGCGCCTGGGTGGACCTGATCGAGCGCCTCGCCGGCGAAAGCCGGCTGTGGGACGCGGGTTTCCAGTTTGGCGATTGGCTGGATCCGATCGCCCCGCCCGAAAAGCCCGGCGCGGCGCGAACCCCGGCATTTCTCATCGCCACGGCCTACTTTGCCCGCTCTGCAGAGCTGCTGGGGCAGGCGGCGGGGGTGTTGGGCCGCGAAAAGGAATCCGCCCATTACCTGGGGCTGGCGCGCGAGGTGCGCGAGTCTTTCAACCGGGAATATGTCACTCCCACCGGGCGCCTGTTAAGCGATTCTTCAACGGCTTACGCCCTGGCCCTGCAGTTTGCCCTGCTGCCCGAAGCAGATCAGCGCCGGCACGCCGGCAAGCGCCTGGCTGCCCTGGCCCGCGCCAGCGGATACCGCATCAGTACGGGTTTCGTTGGCACCCCCTTGATCTGCGACGCGCTGTGCGGCGAGGGCCTGGAAGATGTGGCTTTTCGCCTGCTGATCACGCGCGAATGCCCATCCTGGCTCTACCCGGTGACGATGGGCGCTACCACCATCTGGGAGCGCTGGGACAGCTTGCTGCCGGATGGGTCGGTGAACCCCGGGGAGATGACCTCCTTCAACCATTATGCCCTGGGCGCAGTCGTGGATTGGATGCACCGTACCATCGGCGGGCTGGCGCCTGGCGCCCCGGGTTACCGGCGCCTCGAGATGCGCCCGCGGCCTGGAGGCGGTCTGAGCTTTGCCCGCGCCAGGCATCTTACCCCCTACGGCATGGCTGCCTGCGAGTGGAAGATCGAATCCGGCCAGATCCACGTGTCAGTGGAGGTGCCCGCCAATACCACCGCGCGGGTGAAACTGCCCGGAAAACCGGCGGAGGATGAAATCGAGGTTGGGGCGGGCAGTCACCGGTGGAGTTACGCTTACGTCGACGAGCGCGCGAAGCGCGCCCCGCTGAGCGTGGACAGCACCATCGCCGAACTAATAGACGATGCCCAGGCCATGCCCCTGGTGATGGCAGCCGTTCGCCAGTACGGCACCGAGATCGCCGACCAGTTGATGTCGCAGGAGGACCTGACCGTGCGCCAGGCGGTCGCCTTTATGCCGCGGGGCAAGGAAGTGATTGCCAGCCTCACCGAGGTGTTCAGTGGGCTGCCCGGCTGAGTTTCTGAGCATCCACCAAGCCCTTTACCTTCTGTAGGCATATCAAGAGAGTTCTGACCGGCCTGGATGATCTCATCCAGGCCGGTCATGCTATTCGGAAACATTTTACAAAACGATTACATCGCGATCACACTGCTGATATACCCTTCCGCTACACTACAAGCAAATCAATCCCGCCTGCTCTACGACAGGTCAGGCGGAGCATCACAAAACTAACGGAGGAAACAATGATCGCAAAAAAATTCGTTTTGGCCCTCAGCCTGGTATTGGTTCTCGTCGCATCACTATTTGCCCAGCCCAGCCCGGTACAGGCGGCCGGCCTCGAACAGGCCGGGGCCACGCGTCTGGAAAATCTGCTGGTGCGCGAAAACCTGGCCCTCAGCAACCAGGCGGAGCGCCTGGACCTGGCCCGCGCATCGGCGGCCAAAGCCCAGACCTGGATCGATAATCTGAACACACAGGGCAAAGATACCACCGCCCTGGTCAGCGGGCTGGCGGCGTTCAACCAGGGCATCGTTTCGGCCCAGGCCGACCATGATCGGGCTGCCGGTCTGCTCGCATCCCCGGCCGGTTTCGATGCCAACGGCAAGGTGACCGATACCGCCGCGGCTTCGAAAACCATCCGCGATGCGGGCATGGCCCTGCGCCACGCTCACCTGACCATCAGCCTGGCAGCGGTGGATTTCAGAATGGTGGTCAATACCTACCGCCAGGCCAACCACAGCTAAGCCGGGATAGGGTATATGAAATCTTACCAACGATCCAGCCTCATCGCGGCGTTCTGTCTCGTACTGGTCTTCAGCCTGTCTGCCTGCCAGATGCGCGACAACCGCCGTAACCTGGGGACGGAACCCGGCTCTACCGCCGTCCAACCCGTCCAGGTGGAGGAGGAAAAGGCTGTTCCGACCGACCAGCCCACCCTCCCGGCGCCAACCGTGGCGCAGCCGGTCGAGGAGGCTGCAGCGCCTGTCCAGGGAAATACGCCTCAGCCAACCTCGACGCCTGTGGCGCAGCCCGGTGAAGACCCGGCCGGGCAGGATCTGACCGACCTGTTGAATCAGCTCTACCAGATGAACCAGAGCGGCGACGCCTTCAACGATCTGCCTTAAATAGCTGAAAACCCCCGCTTCAGGGGAATCAGACCCGTTTTTGACCCAAAACCGCCCCCAGAATCGGGCGGTTTTGAGCAATTTCATCCATTTTTTACTATTACGGTTTAAAATAGGACCTGATGCACCGGTCGGGGTGACTCGGGTCTCTCGAGCCAACCCAGGCTGATTTTTAGCGCCTGCCGGCCGGGGCAATCTTCTTGTTCGAGGCAAACAATATGCTAGATATCCTGGGTAAACGTTACATCTTCTTCACTGTTTCACTGCTGATCATCATTCCGGGCATCATCCTGATGGCCATCTGGGGACTGCCTTTTTCCATCGATTTCAAGGGCGGCAGCCTGCTGGAAGCGCAGTTCGCCTCTGGTAAAGCCCCCGACGCCGATCAGGTGCGCGAAGTCTATACACAGTTGGGGATCAGCGATGTGCAGATTTCCTCCTCCGGCAGTGATGTGCTCGTGATCCGCTCCTCCACTCTGGACGACAATGCGCGCGGCCAGGTGCTCACTGAACTGTCCAAAAAATTTAACGATACCGTCACGGCCAACCGCTTTGACAACGTGGGTCCTTCGGTGAGTAAAGAAGTGGCCGACCGCGCCATCCTGGCGATCGCGGCCTCTTCGATCGCTCTGCTGTTCTTCATTTGGTATTCTTTCCGCGGGGTCGCCCATGCCTTCCGCTACGGCGTCAGCATGGTCATCGCCCTCTTCCACGACATCCTGATCATTCTATCCCTGGTGGTGGTCGGCGGGAAATTCTTTGGCTGGCAGATCGACACCCTCTTCCTGACCGCCCTGCTGACGGTGATTGCCTTCTCGGCCCAGGATACCATCGTGATCTACGACCGCCTGCGCGAGAACAACGGCATCTATCGCAAGCTGGATTACGAAAAGCTGGCCAACCACTCGGTGGTGCAGTCGCTGACCCGCTCGCTCAATACCCAGTTGATGACCGTTGACTTCCTGCTGCTGGCCCTGGCGCTCTTTGGCGGGGTGACCCTGCGTGAATTCGCCATCATCCTGTTGATCGGCATGTTCAGCGGCAGCTACTCCTCCGACTTTATCGCCGCGCCGATCCTGGTCATCTGGGAAAAAGAAGAGTGGCGGGGTTGGTTCAAACGCAAAGCCGAACAACCTGCGTAGCGTTATACACCGAATTACAGACAAAAACACACCCCCGCGAAACCCGCGGGGGTGTTGGTTATAATATCGTGCGCCGGCGGATTAGTACCGCGGGGTCGGGGTGACTTCCGGCGGCGGGGTGGGTTCTTTGGTCCCCACTGTGGCGGTCGGGGGCACATCCGGCGGCGGGGTGGGCTCGATCGTACCGGTCTGCGTCGGCCAGAAGGTGTAGGTGGCGGTGGGGGTGGGCGCGATGACCGAGATGCGGTAGGTGAACGAGCAGATCGGTTCGCCGGCCTCCATCACCGCCCATATTTCGCCCAGGTCCCCCGAGCCAAAGGTGGAGGTGGCCGGGATGGTCTGGCGGTAGGTCTGGCCGGGCAGTACGCTGTAATCAAAGTCATACGCGTCCGGGCCGGTGTGCAGCGCATCACCGCCCAGCGGGGCGACGAAGGCGATGTCTACGTTGCCGCGCGACCAGGTTTTGCCGGTGTTGTTGGCCAGTTCAATCACCAGGGAGAAATCCTTGTTGGAGTGGAAGGAAGTTCCGTCCACCGGGGTTTGCGAAACCACGCTGCAGGTGGCGTTGGTCACCGAGGTAGGCACCCAGGCGGGCAGCGGGGTGGGCACAATCAGTACCTTTTCCGGGTTGAAGACATATACATTGGGGGCGGCCAGCCAGGCTTTCAGGCTTGCGGATACCGACGCGGGTACCTGCACCTGCAGCCAGGAGCCGTCCTGGGTGCGCCCCAGCACGGGCACAATCTGTCCTTTTAAGGCGAAATCGAGCACGTCGTAGGATAGGTCGGGTCCGGAGCGGAAGTTGATACTGGTCAGCGCGGCGGCCAGCGGCGCGCCCGGGGCCGGGTACATTCCGGCGGCCGGCACCAGGGGCGCTTTGACCACCGGCACATTGTCGGTATTCAACGCCAGCACGCTGCCGGCGGAGATCCACCCCATGCCGGCGGACACCATCTCGGGCGGCAGATAGACCAGCCAATACAGTTCGTCCTGGCTTTTGCCCAGCACATACAGGTTGGCGGCGGAAAGCCCCGCCAGCACGGCCGGATATTTTTCGCTGGGGCCGGCCAGGATCAGGGTGGGATCGGTGACCAGCACCTGGGGTTCTTCAAAACCGGGCAGCGGGAAGCTGCGGCCGAAATCGATGGCAGGCGGCGGCAGAGAGGGGGCATTCTCGGCCCCGCTGGTTTGCACCTGCTGCTGCGAGATCCAGCCGATCTCATCCGGGTGACCGGGCAGGCGCACTGCCCACCAGGGGGTATATTTGCCGATGATCTCGGCATGCGCACCGGCGCGCAGGATGCCGTACGGCGGGTAGCCGCCATCCGGCCCGAGACGCACGGGGATATTGGCGCGGGTGGAGGCGCTGGCGGCTCCATCCGGGGGTTCCGGCAGGTCGAGGGGGATATACGGCGCGAATTTCATCCCGCCCGTGTCGGCCTTGAAGTTGAGGATCAGTGCGCCGTCCTGCTGCAGGCTGGCATCGACCTCGGCCAGCTCCTTCAGAAATTCAACCGACTGCGAATCGGGTGGGCAGGCGATCTTGGTCATCACCCCGACATCAATGCTGATCTTTCCATCCGCCTGCAGGGTGTAGCTGCCTTTGGCCAGGTTGCAGTCGGCCAGGATGTTAACATCGCCGTTGTCCTGGAACTCGAGGGTATAGCGCAGGGGCTCGCGAACTTTGACCGTCGAATCGTTGTTCTGGTAGGACCCGCTCCAGGCCCACAACGCACCGGTGACACCTGCCGCGGATGCCAGTTCAGGGGCTGGGCCGGACGGCTGGGGTGGCGTGGGCGTGGCGGTGCCGGTGTCCTGCGCCGTCGGCGCCTGGGTAGGCGCAGCCGCTGCAGGCCGGCGGGTGGCGGTGGCCGCGGGTGGTTGGTCAATAGAGGCCCGGGTGGGCGGAGGATCGGTAGGAGGTGGGGCAGTGGGTGTGGTTGCGCTGCAGGATGAAAAGATAAGTGCAGCAATCAGGGCGACCCCGCTGATGGCCGCCGCATTGAATTTGGGCATGCTATTCCTCAAGGTTGGGTTAGCCCAATTATATATTGAAAATGTCCTCCGGACGATTGAAAAACGGCGATCAACCCGGGTTTGGCTGGATTGGATTAGGTTCTATCGCCTAAATTGATTATAATAACTCATAATTCTTGTAGAATTTATTCAATCTAATCTTGTCATTCTGGTGGGCGCTGGAGGAGGGAAAATGCAGGATTTTACGTATTCCGCGCCAAAAACCCTGGCTGAGGCACAGGTAGTTCTGGCCTCGGGCAATGGCGACGCGCGCGTGCTGGCCGGCGGCACCGATTTGCTGGTGCAGCTGCGTGAGGGTCGCCGGCAGGCGGGGTTGGTAGTGGATATCAAGCACATCCCCGAGGCGAACGAGCTAGCCTACGATCCACAGACGGGCCTGCGGGTAGGGGCGGGGGTGCCTTGCTACCGCATCGTCGATTTTTTGGAGCAGGCCGGGCTCTACCCGGGGCTGGTGGCCGCAGTCGGCCTGATCGGCGGGACGCAGATCCAGGGGCGAGCTACCCTGGGCGGCAACCTGTGCAACGCCTCCCCGGCGGCAGATGCTATCCCGGCGCTGATCGTACACCGCGCCCTGGCCTCTGTCTACGGCCCGGGCGGGTTCCGCGAGATCCCCGCCGAAGATTTCTGCATCGCCCCCGGCCGCAATGCCCTGACCCACGGCGAGTTCCTGGTGGCCGTTCGGCTGCCCCCCGTGCCGGCCGGGTTTGGGGCCCACTACCTGCGCTTCACCCCGCGCAATGAGATGGATATCGCCGTGGCGGGCGCGGCGGCGGCGCTGGAGCTGGACGCTGAAAGGCGCACCATCCGCAGCGCGCGTGTCGCGCTCAGTGCGGTGGCGCCCACGCCTTTGCTGGCGGCGGAGGCCGGTGATTTCCTCGCCGGGCGACAGCCGACCGAGGAGGTATTTGCCGAAGCCGGGCGCATTGCCCAACAGGCAGCCCGGCCCATCGATGATATGCGCGGGACAGCCGCCCAGCGTAAGCACCTGGTGGGGGTGCTCACCCGGCGCGCCCTGCAGGCCGCAGCCCAACTCGCAATCCAAACGAGGTGATCTTCATGACTCAAAAAATTTCCGTTCGCGCGCGCATCAATGGCGAAGAGCTGCAGTTTCTCTGCGAGCCGCGGCAGAGTTTGCTGGAAGTGCTGCGCATGGAGCTGGGCTTTACCGGGCCGAAAGAGTGCTGCAATAACGGCAACTGCGGGGCCTGCAATGTCGTCCTGGACGGCGTGCTGGTTAACTCCTGCCTGGTGCTGGCGGTCGAGGTCGAGGGCTGCGAGGTGCTGACCGTGGAAGGGATTGCCCCGCAAAACGGGCTGCACGTGCTCCAGCAGAAATTCCTCGAACACGCCGCCCTGCAGTGCGGGATCTGCACGCCCGGTTTTATCGTTTCGGCCAAGGCGCTGCTGGACAGCAACCCGCGGCCAACCGAGCCGGAGGTGCGGCGCTGGCTGGCGGGCAACCTGTGCCGCTGCACCGGCTACGACAAAATCGTCAGCGCGGTTCTGGATGCGGCGGACAGCCTGCAGGCCCAGGCGCTGGTGGAGGAGGGCTGAGATGAGCGATCCGGTAATTGAATTAACTCAGGATCAGGTATCCACGTATAAAGTGATCGGCACGCGCCCGGTGCGCCCGGACGGCAGCGAAAAAGTGACCGGACGGGCCATCTACGGGGTCGACGTGCGCCTGCCGGGCATGCTCCACGGCGCGGTGCTGCGCAGCCCGCACGCCCACGCGCGCATCCTGGCTATCGACACGAGCCGCGCGCTGGCGCTGCCCGGGGTGAAGGCGGTGGTGACGTCGGCCGATCTGCCGGACGTCGAATCGAAGATCGCCGGGCTGGGTGAAGGCTCGGTCAATTTGCGCTACCAGAGCTGCAACATCCTCGCCCGGGATAAAGTGCTCTACGCCGGGCATGCCGTGGCGGCGGTGGCAGCCACCAGCCTGCATACCGCCCTGGAGGCGCTGGCGCTGATCGATGTCAGCTATGAACTGCTCCCGCCGGTGCTGGAGGTGCGCGCGGCCATGCAGCCGGAATCGCCGCTTTTGCTCCCCGACCTTTTCTGCGATGAAATGGGACAAAAGGCGGAAATGCCCGGCAACATTGCCGCTCACCACCGCTACAGCCTGGGGGATACCCGGCAGGGTTTTGAGCAGGCCGCGGTGATCGTGGAGCGTGAATTCAACACCGAGATGGTCCACCAGGGCTATCTGGAACCCCAGAATGCGGCTGCACTATATGACGCCGACGGCCGCCTGACCATCTGGTGCAGCACCCAGGGCAGTTTTGGCGTGCGCGACCAGGTGGCCGAGATCCTGGAGATCAGCGCGGGACGCATCCGCGTGATGCCCATGGAGATTGGCGGCGGCTTTGGCGGCAAAAATGGCGTCTATCTCGAACCGTTGGCCGCCATATTGTCGCTCAAGAGCGGGCACAAACCGGTCAAGATGACCATGAACTACGCCGAAGTGCTGGCCGGCACCGGCCCAACGTCCGGCTCCTACATTCGTGTCAAGATGGGCGCGGACCAGTACGGGCGCATCACCGCCGCTGAAGCTTACCTGGCCTATGAAGCCGGTGCGTTCCCCGGTTCGTTTATCACCGCCGGGATGACCGGCATCTTCTCGCCCTATCACATCGAGAACGTGCAGGTGGACGGCTTTGATGTGGTGGTGAACAAGCCCCATACCGCCGCTTACCGCGCCCCCGGCGGCACCAACGCCGCCTTTGCCTCCGAAACGGTCGTGGATGAAT
Organism: uncultured Chloroflexia bacterium; assembly: GCA_963752685.1. Classification (GTDB taxonomy): domain Bacteria; phylum Chloroflexota; class Anaerolineae; order Anaerolineales; family Anaerolineaceae; genus Anaerolinea. The sequence continues at coordinate 178,813 of CAVVZR010000007.1, forward strand.
TGTGCGAGAAATTAGGCCTCGACCCGCTGGAATTCCGCCTGCTCAATGGCGCCAAAGAAGGCGACCGGCGCGCCAACGGGGTGGCCTTCCAGCGCATTGGTTTCCTCGAAGCCCTCGAAGCCGCCAAAAATCACCCGCACTACACCGCCCCGTTGGATGGACCGTTTTGCGGGCGGGGGGTTGCGGCCGGCTACTGGGGCAATTACGGCGGCAAATCCAGCGCGTCGGGTTCGGTCAACGCCGACGGCAGCGTGCGCTTGATGGAGGGCTCGGTGGATATTGGTGGGTCCCGCGCTTCGCTGGCCATGCAGCTGGCGGAAACCCTGGGCATCGCCTATGAAGATATCCAACCGCGGGTGGCCGATACGGACGCGGTGGGTTACACCGAAGGCACCTACGGCAGCCGCACCACCTTTGCCACCGGTTGGGCGGTCTATGAACTGGGCAACAAACTGCTGGATGGGCTGCGCGCCCGCGCGGCCGAGGTCTGGCAGGTAGAGCCGGGCGAAGTGACCTATCGGGACGGCGTCTTTTCGGCCGGGGATGAGGCCTTGACCTTCAAGGAGTTATGCGCGCATCTCAATGACACCGGCGGGGACGTAGTCGCCAGCGTTTCGGTGCAGCCGGACGGAGATGCGCCTACCTTCGCGGTGCACATCGTTGACCTGCGCGTGGATCCCGAGACCGGCAAGGTGGATATTCTGCGCTATACCGCCGTGCAGGAGGTGGGCAAGGCGATCCACCCGTCCTACGTGGAAGGCCAGATCCAGGGCGGGGTAGCCCAGGGCATCGGTTGGGGGCTGAATGAAGGCTATTTTTATGATGCCCAGGGCCACCTGCTGAATGCCAGCCTGCTGGATTACCGCCTGCCCACCTGCCTGGACCTGCCCCGGATCGATACGGTGCTGGTCGAGGTGGCCAACCCGGGGCATCCTTTTGGGGTGCGCGGGGTGGGCGAGGTGCCGATCGTGCCCCCGCCGGCGGCGCTGGCCAATGCGATTTACCGCGCCCTGGGGGTGCGCATGACGCGCCTGCCCATGTCGCCGGCGCGCCTGCTCGAAGCCCAATGGGAGGCCTGAGCGCGTGGCGGTGGTGTGGATCCCGGCCCTGCTGCGCGACCTGACCGGCGGGCTGGAGCGGGTTTCGGTGGAGGCGGCCACCGTGGCAGATGCCATCCAGATCCTGGAAAGCCGCTTCCCGGGTTTTCGCGCGCGCCTGTGTGAAGACGGCCGCCTGCGCCCGGCGATGAATGTGATCGTGGACGGGGTCGTCAGCCGCCAGAAGCTGCGCCAGCGCCTGTCGGATGACAGTGAGGTGCATTTTCTCCCGGCCATCAGTGGTGGCAGTCTGGGGCAATCCCTTGGTTTTGGTTAAGATGGGATGTGGGTTGACTTTGCGAAAGCCATCGATAAAACCTTAGGGTCTTCTCAAAGTCGCTTGACATTTCCGATATTTTTGCTCGAGCATTGGGGTGTGGGGTTAACTTTTGGAAAGCCATCGAAAAAACTATGGCTTTCTCAAGAAAACTTGACAAATGCAAATTTGAAACCATTCTCCTCCGGCTACAAAGTTTAAAGAGGGAGTTTGAGGGTGCAGACGCCGTAAGACGGCGTCTGCACCCTCAAATCTTTATTTTCCCCGCCCCGTTTCGGGGAGGGGCCAGGGGAGGGGCTTGTCTGACAATTTCTTGAGAACCCCATGTCGAAAAAACCTATTCGGCCCTTGACTTTCATTTTAAAATGCTTATAATCACTTCTAATTGGATAGCAAAAGACGAAGACGAGGACGAGTATCCGCCGTCAAGACGGTCCAGAGAGCAGGGGTAGGGTGAAAACCTGCGCGAACAGCGGCGGAGAATGGACCTTTGAGTTGCAGGGCGAAAGCACAGCCAGGTAGCCCGCGCCGGAGTTGCCACCGTTATCAAGGCAAAGGGTATAAGCGGTTTCCGCCGTACCCGCAAGAGTGAGGCTGGCTTTTCGATCCTGTTGTGCTCCACAACAGGTTTTTGTTCTCCAGTCTAAGATGGGTGGCACCACGGACCAGAGCGTTCGTCCCAGGATGGGATGGACGTTTTTTGTTTTAATCTCTTTGAGGAGGCCTGTAATGTCTGACCTGACCCGTTTCATGCTGAGTGAAAATGATATCCCGCGCAACTGGTACAACATCCTCGCGGACAGCCCGGTGGCTCCTACCCCGGTGCTGCACCCGGGCACCAAAGAACCGGTGACCCCCGACTTCCTCTCGATGATCTTCCCCATGGAGATCATCCTGCAGGAGATCAGCGCCGAGCGCTATATCCAGATCCCCGACGAGGTCTACGAGGCCTACAAACTCTACCGCCCCACCCCGCTGATCCGCGCGCGGCGCCTGGAGAAGGCCCTGGGCACCCCCGCCCATATTTACTACAAGTATGAAGGGGTCTCGCCCTCCGGCAGCCACAAATCGAACACTGCCCTGGCCCAGGCCTACTATAACAAGATCTCGGGCACCAAGGCGATGACCACCGAAACCGGAGCCGGCCAGTGGGGCACGGCCCTCTCGATGGCCTGCAAGTTCTTTGGCATCGACCTGGAAGTATATATGGTCAAGGTTTCATACAACCAGAAGCCCTACCGGCGCTTTTTGATGGAGACCTATGACGCGCAGGTCTACGCCAGCCCGTCGGACCGCACCCATGCCGGGCGGGAGATCCTGGCGAAAGACCCCAATAGTAATGGTTCACTGGGCATCGCCATCTCGGAGGCGGTCGAAGTGGCTGCCACGTCGGGCGGGGCGAAGAAATATTCCCTGGGTTCGGTGCTCAATCACGTCTTGCTCCACCAGACCGTGATCGGTCAGGAAGCCATCAAGCAGATGGACCTGGCGGGTGAGTATCCCGATATGGTCATCGGCTGTGTAGGCGGAGGCTCGAATTTTGGCGGGATTGCCCTGCCCTTCCTGCGCGAAAACCTGGTCAACGGCCAGCGTGCGCGGCTGATCGCGGTGGAACCCAAAGCGGCGCCCTCCTTCACCCGCGGCACCTACGCCTTCGATTATGGCGATACTGCCGAGATGGCTCCCATCGTTAAAATGTACACCCTCGGCCACGATTTCATGCCGGCCGCGATCCACGCGGGTGGGCTGCGCTATCACGGCATGGCTCCCTTGCTGTGCGGGCTGTACGACGCCGGGCTGATTGAGGCCACGGCGGTTGGGCAGGTCAAGGTCTTTGAGGCGGCAGTGCAGTTTGCCCAGACCGAGGGCATCCTCCCCGCGCCTGAATCGGCCCACGCCATCCGCACCGCCATTGACGAGGCGCTGAAGTGCAAAGAGACGGGCGAAAAGAAGGTCATCCTCTTCAACCTCTCGGGGCACGGTCACTTCGACCTGACCGCCTACAACCAGTACAAGGCCGGCATGCTGGAGGATTACGACTACCCCGAGGAAGCGATTGCTTCCATCGCCCAGCGTCTTCCAGAGATTCCCACGATGGCATAAAGCCGCCGCGGTTATTCTTCTCCTTTCTCCAGCCAGGCAGGGTGGGCTCCCCTGCCTGGCAATTTTTTTTAAACCCAAGAGCGCCGGTTCCGGCGCTCTTTTGGCTGCGGGCAAGACATCCGCTTATTCTTGGGTGAGGGTCACCGGCTGCCCATCCACGGTGGTGAAACGCGCCGTGCGCAGGATGCCGGCTTGCTCGCGCAGCCCGCTGACCACCTGGTCGTAATCCATCCCGCCGCGTTTGTACTGGGTTTTGAACAGGGCCAGGCGCTGATCGGCCTGGCTGACCAGGTCTTTGATCTCCAGGTCCAGGTCGGCCTGCCCGGGGAAACGCTGGGCGATGGCCTGCCAGCGCTGCTGCAGGCCTTCCACCTGGCGTTCCAGCTCCAGGGCTTCATTCTGTTCGCTTTCTGCCTGGCGGGCAGCCTGGCTGACATGGTCGTCCAGGCGGTCAAGGTCGTGATAAATCTGGCCCAGTTCGCGCACCAGGTTGCCCGAGGTGATCTGCCGGCCGCGCAGCCCGTCCAGCCGTTTTTCCAGTTCCTGGAAGGTCCTGACATCTTCCGCCAGAGATTGGCGGGTGGGCGGCCAATCTCTGCGCCCACTGGCCAGCTTGCCCGCGGATTGAAAGGAGGCCTTGGCAGCCTTGCGCGCCTGGTCGGCGTCGCGGTAGGCATCCAGAACGGGGGCGGCCAGCTGCTCGAGGGCGCGGGCGGTGGCGGCCCCGCTTTGCCAGTCGTTGTTCCAGCGTTTGAGTTCGGCGGCGGCTTCCAAGTAGCTGAGCCCGCTCTTGCGGTTGGCCGGGCTGCTGCCGATGCGGTTGAGCAGCGCGCGCGAGTCGTTGACCGTGCGGTCATCCAGCGCCGCGATGGGGTCCAGGGCTGCCAGAGTATTGCTGATTTTACGTGTGTGGGTTTGCAGGTCGGCGGCCAGTTTTTCCAGCCAGGTGTTGGCCGAACGCGCCAGGGAATCGAGCAGGGTGTTGGCCCGCGAGGCTTTGCGCTCCACAAGCCCCTGCCTAGGGTTGGCGAATTCTCTTTCCAGGGTGCCGATCTCCGCGCGCACGCTTTGCATTTCCGCGACGGCCGTCTCCTGCAGGAAGGTATTGTCCTTGAGCAGCGGCGCCAGGCTGTCGACGGTTGCCCCTGCGCGCTTCAGCTCGTCCTGCATCCCGTTCTCGATCTTTTGCAGCTCAGTCAGCCGGCCGCGGATGCGTTCGGCGCGCGCGCGCAGCGCGCTGTGCAGGTCGGTCAAGCGGCGGGCTTCCACCAGCCGCGCCTGCAGTTCGCTTTCTTTCACCGGCGCGGGCTGGTCGACGGCCGTCAGGCGACGCTGCAGGTCTTCCAACTGGGCGGTTTCTTTGGGCAGGGTGGCAAGATTATCCTGGCTGCTCCAGTTGGCCGGGTCGTATGCCTGCACCGAGCGCGCCAGGTTCTGCGCCTCGGCGGTGAAAGCCGCGCCGTCGGCGATCGCCCCCGTGCCCAACAGCGCCAGCAGTTCGCGGTGGCGGGCAAGGGTTTGCTCCGTGCTGGTGGCAAATGCGCCGACTTCATCCCGCATGCGCGCGGATTGGGCCAGGGCGCTGGTGACCTGTTCGGGCGTGCGTTGTTGATCGCGTCCACCCAATTGGGCGGCGCGCTCCTCCAGGTTGAGCAGCGCCGGTCGGGCGACATCCCAGCTGAGCGGGAAAACCTGCAGTTTTTCGGGATCCACCAGGCGCGCTGCGGCCTGTTTGAGCAGCGTTTCCAGCTCGAGCAGGCTGCGGTCAAGTTCCTCCACCTCGCGTGAGCTGACGTCGTAGCGTTTGGCGGCATCCAGAACCACTTTTTCCAGGTGGTCGGTTTCTTTTTCGAGGGCGCGCAGATCTTCGGTCAGCGGCTCTTGCAGGCGCTGGTTGAGCGCGCGCGCCATCGCCCGCACTTTTTCCAGTTCGCCGTGAAAGCGGTCGATATTCAATGCGGTTGGGGGCGTTTCCAGGGCGTTGCGGAAATTGGTGGCGGTTTTCCGCAGGCTTTCGTAGGATTCGACCGCGCGTTTATACTGCTGGTCCCAGTCTCTGACGTGCGGCAGCCATTCGTCCAGCACCGGCTGGATATCGTTGAGCAGGGTAAACGCCGCGCTGGCCGTTTCGCGCACCTCGCCCAGCTGCGGGTCGGGCGGCTGCTCGTCGGCAAATTCGGCCGGAATGCGCGCCCAACCCTGCTGGATGCGCAGCAGGGCGTCGTCGGCTTCTTCCACCTGTTTGCCGTGCAGCCCGGCGTCATGCAGTTCTTTGAGCAGCCCGGCCATCTGTTGGATGCCTTCTCCCGCCTGGCGCGTCTGGCTGTGGATTTCTTCGGGCAGGCTCTCGATGCGCCCGGCCAGGCTTTGGGCGTCCTTCATCTGGCGCTGGATGCGTTCGCGCAGCGACCACATCAGCGTGGCGGTGCGCGCGTTGCGGTAGGCCGTGGGTACGGTATCGATCAGGGATTGCAGTGGGTTGATCGGGATGTAATGGTGAGAACCGTTGAGTGCGTTCCAGCGGTCTTCCAGGGCGCGGGTCTCCTGAGAAAGGCGCACGATCTTTTTTAGCAGTTCGGCGGCCAGCTCGCTGTAGGGCTGGCGGTGCAGGTCGCCGTATTCTTCTTCGACCGACTGCAGCAACTCGATCTGCATGGTAAACGTGTTGAGATCCGAACCTAATTGCAAAAGGGCGTGTTCGGCTTGTTTGCGCCAGCGCGTCACCAGGTAGAGCACGGCCAGCAGCCCGGCCACGAGAATGACCAGCAGTGCCAGGAGGAAATATAGAATCAGATTAATGTCGAGCGCAGCGTCCATAAACCTCCGTGTGGTTAATATCATACACGATTTTTGTCAACTTGGCATTTTCGGCCTGGGGAGAAGCGCGCAGAGCGGCCAACAGCGGTGAAAAACCTTTTTCGCCAGGATATTTCTCCACCAAAACCGACCAATTTTGTGATTAATTACACAAAGTACTTGATTTAATTGGATAAATTTGGTATGATTTGTATGTGAATTTCTGCACAAAGTGAAAGGTGCCATATGAAAACCACAAATGATCCTAAACACGTATTGATTATCGGGGCAGGTTTTGGCGGTCTGCGCGCGGCGCACGCCCTGGCCAAAGCCCCCGTTCGCGTGACCCTGGTGGACCGAAACAATTATCACCTCTTCCAACCCTTGCTCTACCAGGTGGCCACCGCCAGCCTTTCCCCGGATGAAATCGCCCAGCCGGTGCGCGCTATTTTCAACCGGCAGCGCAACTTGCAATTCCGCATGGCCGAAGTGCAGCAGGTAGACTTGCCCGGCCGCGTGGTGCAAACCTCGGCCGGCCCGCTCAGCTACGACTATCTGATCATCGCTGCCGGTGGGGATACCCACTATTTCGGCATGGAATTTGTCCAGCGCAACGCGTTTGGCTTGAAAGAGATGTCTGACGCCGAGGCAATCCGCAACCACCTGCTGCGCGTATGCGAGCAGGCGCTCTACGAGCACGACCCCCAGCGCCGGCGCAGCCTGCTGACCTTTGTGGTGGTGGGCGGTGGACCGACCGGGGTGGAGAGCGCCGGAGCCCTGGCCGAATTGGTGCGCAACGTGCTGCCGCGCGACTATCCCGGCCTGAATTGGGAACAGGCGCGCGTCATCCTGCTCGAAGCCACCCAGCGGCTGCTGCCCGCCATGCCTGACGACCTGGCGGCTTACACCTTGAAGACCCTGCGAAGCAAAGGCGTGGAGGTGCGTTTGGGCGCGGCAGTGACCCATTATGATGGCAGGCAAGTGCAGTTAAAAGAAGGCGAGCCCATCTATGCCAACACCTTGATCTGGGGGGCCGGGGTGAAGGCCGCCGACCTGATGGCCGGCTTGCCCCTTGAAAAAGGCGCGCAGGGTCGGGTGAAGGTGCTGCCCACCCTGCAGGCGGAGGGATACCCGCAGGTCTTCGTGATCGGCGATGCGGCCCTCCTGCCGGATGAAGACGGCCGCCCGCTGCCGATGGTGGCCCCGGTGGCCATGCAGCAGGGAGAACACGCCAGCCGCAACCTGCTGCGCCTGATGCGGGGTGAAGCCCCGCTGGCGTTCCACTACCAAGACCCCGGCATCCTGGCGACGATTGGCCGCAGCCAGGCGGTGGCCAGAATCGGCCCGCTGCACATGCGGGGTTTGCTGGCCTGGCTCGCCTGGGTGGTCGTGCATATTTACCAGCTGGTTGGTTTTCGCAACCGCTTGATGGTGCTGATGGATTGGGCCTGGAATTACATCGTCTACGACCGCCCGGTGCGCATGATCGACCGCGTGCCGCGCGATGTGCGGGTTCAACCCGAACAGAGCCCGGTCAAATAAGCTCACCGCGTCCCATTGAATGATGACTGCGCGAGCCTGCCCTCAGGGCAGGCTCGCTGCGTGCAGGGTGCCGCCATCTCATAGGTGTGGCCGCAGACAAACACGCTCATCATTTCTTGTTATAATAAATTACAACATCAATAGAGGAGGCTGTGATGAGCTTGAAACTTGTCTGGTATGGACATGCGACGTTGGGCCTGGAAACGGCCGGTTTCCGCATCCTGGTGGACCCATTTTTCACGGGGAATCCGGCGGCCAGCACGACCGCAGATAAAGTCATGGCCGATTATATATTGATCAGTCACGGGCACGGCGACCATGTTGGCGACGCCGAAGCGATCTCCCGGCGCACCGGGGCGGTGGTGATCTGCAACGCCGAGATCGCCGATTGGTTTGGCAAGAAGGGCATCAAAGCCCATGCCCAGCACCTGGGCGGCGGATACAAACACCCCTTTGGCTATTTGAAATTCACCTTTGCCATCCACGGCTCCGGCCTGCCGGATGGCAGCAACGGCGGCAACCCGGCCGGCTTCCTGCTCACCACCCAGGAAGGCGAGAAGGTCTACCTGGCGCAAGACACCGGTCTGTTTGGCGATATGAAGCTGATAGGCGACGAGGGCCTCGACCTGGCGGTGCTGCCGATCGGCGACAACTATACCATGGGCCCCGACGATGCCCTGCGCGCGGTGGAACTGCTGCGGCCCAAACGGGTGGTGCCGATCCACTACAACACCTTCGATCTGATCGTTCAGGATCCCATTGACTGGGCGCAGCGCGTTCAGGCGCAGACGGGTGTGCAGGTGACCCTGCTAAAACCCGGCCAGAGCCTCACCCTCTAAGCCAGAGATTGATTCCTATGTTATTCCGCCGGCGAGCAAAAAGAAAGCCGCCGGATGCGGCGCGATTGATTACCCGCGAGGATGGGGTGGCCAATCGCGCTCAATTTTTCAGACAAAGTGACCGGGAGCATCGATGAAATTATTAATTTGCGCCGATATGGAAGGCATCACCGGGGTGACCAGCTGGTCTCATGTTTCGCCGGATCACGCGGAATACCCGCGTTTTCGTCGCCTGATGACCGCGGATGTCAACGCGGCGATCAACGGCGCGCTGGAGGCCGGGGTGGAGCAGATCGTGGTCACCGATGGCCATCATTTGGGCGGCAACATCCTGGTGGAGGAACTCGACCCGCGCGCCCAGCTATTTTCGGGGATCGGCAGCGAGCTCTCGATGGTGGAGGGCGTACAGACCGGGGTGGACGCGGCGTTCTTCATTGGCTATCACGCGCGCAGCGGCACGCAAAACGCGATTCTAGATCACACCTGGTCGAACACCAGTGTGCTGGATGTGTGGCTCAATGGGCGCCTGGTGGGTGAGATCGGATTGAATGCCGCCGTGTGCGGGCATTACGGCGTGCCGGTGCTGCTGGTGAGTGGGGATGAAGCTGCCGGGATTGAAGCGCGCGATTGGATCCCGGGCGTGGATGCGCTGGTGGTTAAACAGGCGAGCGGTCGTTTTGCGGCCAAACTGCTCCCCCCGGCGGTGACGCGCGAGCGCATCTGTGAGGCCGCGGCGGGCGCGGTGCTGCGCTTCCGGCGCGGCGAGGGCCCTGCGCGGCTCAAGGCGGATGCCCCGCTGACCCTGGAGGTTGCCTTCCACACCAGCGATATGGCCGACCGCGCCGAACTGCTGCCCGGCGTGCAGCGCAAAGACGCCCGCACATTGCGCATTACCGTGGGGGATATGCCTGCCGCTTACAAAGCTTTCCAGGCGGCGGTGGATCTGGCGCGGAAATAATCAGCCAATGGGGTGGTTCTGGAAATAGACGCACAAATCCTGCAGGGGGCAGTGCGGGCAGTCTGGTTTGCGCGCATGGCAGGTGCGCCGTCCCAGCATGATCAGTTGGATATGCCCCGGGCCGTATTGCTCTGGCAGAAAAACACCGGCCAGGTAGGTGTGGGCCTGCTCCACGGTGATATTCTCTGGGCGCAGCCCGATCCGCCCGCTGACGCGGTAGATATGCGTATCTACCGGGAAGGCGGGCTTTCCCAGCGAAAACACCAGCACAATCGAGGCGGTTTTAGGTCCCACCCCTTTGAAACGGGTCAGCCAGTCCAGGGCTTCGGCGTCAGGCAAATCGCGCAGGAATTCCAGATCCAGTGAGCCGCGCTCGGCGTGGATCTGGCGCAGCACCTCTTGAATGCGGGGTCCCTTCTGGTTGGCCAATCCGGCCGGGCGGATCGCTTCGATAACTTCCGCGGTGGGGGCGTCGCGCACCTGCTCCCAGGTGGCGAAGTGCGCGCGCAGGCGGTTGAAGGCCAGGTCGCGGTTGCGATCGTTGGTATTCTGGGAGAGGATGGTCGAGACCAGCTCATCCAGGGGCGGCTGCGGCTGTGCCCATTGTGGGACGCCGTAGACCGCCGTCAGCCGTTGGTAAACCGCCTGGCCGCGCCGGATGTGTTCGGGAGAGGGATCGAGCTGCATGCCTGCGATATCAATTTTGCAGCTGAAAAGCCGGACGGGTTTCGCCCACTTCGAGCCCGCGCCAGTTGAAGATCGGCCGCCGGTCAAACTGCGCCAGCTCGCCGCGTTGTTCGGCGCTGAGCGCGCCCAGCTGCACCAGCACCGCCAGCGCCGCGGTGGTGATTGCGCGCTCGGCACGGTCGCCGTCGGAGACTTTAATGGCGATGCCCAGCGCCGGAGAGCCCGGCCCCAGCGCGCCCGGGGCAATGCCCATGCCCTGGTACGCCTCCGCCCCGCCCTTCGAGACGATCTTCCCGCCTGCCGCGCGCATCAACAGCGTATCGTAGCGTTCGGGTCCGGCCACCAACACGGGCTGGCTGGTCATGGCGGCATAAATGCGCTCAAGTGCGGCGCGCCTTGGCTGGGGCAGGCTGGAGGGGTCGGCCAGCAAGGCGTAGGCGTGGGCCGCCTGGCGCAGGGGCGCGGCAAAGGTGGGCGCAGAGCAGCCGTCGATGCCGATGGGCACTTCCTCCGCGGGCAGGCCGACCATTTCGGCAAAGGTCTGCAGGATGATTTTTTGCAGGGGATGTTCGGGGTTGAGGTAATCTTCAATCGAGAGGCCGCGGAAACAGGCGTTGGCCAGCATGCCGGTATGTTTGCCCGAGCAGTTATGGCGGTTGGCGGTGGGCGCCTCGCCGCGCTCGCGCAGCGCTTCGGCGGCCGGCTCGTAGATGGGATAATGCACCCCGCAGAGCAGGTCGTTTTCACTCACCCCGATTTTTGCCTGCATACCCCGCAGCACGGCCACGTGCTCGTCGGTGCCGGAATGCGAAGCGCAGGCAATGGCGATCTCACGCTGGCTCAGCTGGTAGGCATCCGCGCCGCCGCTTTCCACCAGGGAGAGCGCCTGAAACGGTTTGGCGCTCGAACGCAGGTTGGCCACCAGGTCGGGGCTGCCAACGCTGGCGACCAGCCGGCCGGCAGTATCCACTACTGCCAGCGCGCCAAAGTGAATCGACTCGACCAGCGGTCCGCGGGTGAGTTCAACCAGGGGTTCGTATGCGTTCATTATTCCTCGAAGTCTTCTTTTTGTGGCCGGTAGTGCCGGATGAAATAGTTTTTCAAACCGTGACGCAGACGCTGCTCGTATTGGGCAGTATGATCGGCGGGGAATTTCAGCCCGGCGAGTAAATCCGGCACCAGGGCGGCGGTATCCTCGGGCGAGCCGTTCTTTTGGGCCAGCGTGTCAACCAGTTGGTACACTTTTTGCAAAAAGGCCAGTTGGGCGCGCACCTGCTGCTGGGCGACCAATCCACCCCGGCCGCTGACCACCAGGTAATCGCGGTAGGCGGGGGATAGCAGCAGTTCGAGCGATTCGATCCAGGCCGGCAGATCGGCGGAGGACAGGAAGGGCGGCTGATCGGGCACCACCGCATCGCCGACCATGGCGACGTGCGCCCCCGGCAGCAAAGCCCAGATGGCGCCGGTGGCCGGGCCGAGGTGGTGTTCGAGCACCAGCGGATCGGCTTCCCAATGGATGCTCATCTGATCGCTGAAGGTGATTTCGGGCGGCGCCCAGCGGATGCTGCCCAGCCCGTTATAGGATTCCCATTCCGCTCCGGTCTCATTGCCCTGGGCCTTGAACGTCACCGGGCGGTTGCGGAAGACGGAGGCCATCATCTCCTGGCCCACAATGGTGCAGTCCATGGCGCGTGTGCCCAGGGTGCGGTCGAAGTGGGCATCCAGGTTGACCAACAGGCGGTCGACGCCGCCGCCCAGGTTAAGCAAATTTGAGCGCCAGGCGCGGGCGTCTTCGGCCCGGAAAGGAGCGTCGATCAAGATCAGCCCGTGGGCCCAGTTAATCGCGCCTAAAGTGACCCCGGGATACCCGGTTTCTATATAAACATGTGGGGCAAGTTCTTGCATTCATTCATCCTATAAAGATTTGACCGACCTGTTATATCACGACTCGGCCGCGGGTGGGGAAGGTTCGATGGGCAGGCTGAAAATAAACTTGCTGCCCTGGTTTAGCTCGCTTTCCACGCGAATATCCCCGCCGTGAGAGCGCACCGCCAGTTTGCAGAAGGCCAGCCCCAGGCCAAGACCTTTGGGGAAGCGCTCCACCTGCAGCCGGGCAAATTTATCGAAGATCTGGTCGAGTTTATCGGACGGGATGCCCGGACCATTATCGGCGACCACAAACTCCACCATGTCACCGCTGCGCCGGGCAGAAAGCACGATTTCACCTTTGAACAGGATGAATTTGGTGGCGTTGTCCAGCAGGTTAATCACCACCCGCCGGATCATATCCGCGTCGATCCACAGCCGCGGCAGGTTGGCCTCCACTTCCATGCGGATCACCTGGCCCTTGTTTTCGACCACAGGCTGCACCGCGTCGATTGCTTCGCGGACCAGCGGAGCAACCTCCACCGATTTGCGGTTGGGGATGGGCTGGCCTGCCTCCAGCCGGTAAATATCCAGCAGGGTGGCAATCAGGCGCTGCATGCGGTCAGAAGAACGCATGCCAATGGTCAGGATCGAACGCATGTTGTCATCATCCCCGGCCGGCATGAGCATGTCGAGCATTTCCAGGCTGGAGATGATGTTGGAAAGGGGAGAGCGCAGATCGTGATAAACCATGGCCATCAGGTCATCCCGCAGGGCATCCAGGGCTTTGCGTTCGGTGATATCGCGTAAGATCCACTGCAGCACGTCGCCGTTGTCCATGGTCACCTTGCGGACATAGGCCTCCACCGGGACGAGGTTGCCCGTCCGCGCGGTCAGCGAGGTCTCGCTGTGGGCGGTGCGGCCGCCTTGCAGTTCGGGCATATGCTCGCCCAACCAACCTTCATCCAGGTTGAGCAGGGTCAGCATGGGTTTGGCGCGGGTTTCTTCTTCGCTGCGCCCGGTGAACTGCTCGGCCTGGCGGTTGGCTTCGAGCACCCGCCCGTCCAGATCGGTTATCCAGATGGGGTCGATGCTGTCGTCGAACAGCTCGTGGTAGCGGCGGTGGGCAGCCTGGAGTGAATTGAACAGGCGCGCGTTGTTAATCGCCGTCCCGGCCTGGTCGGCAATGGCCTGGAGCAGCGCCAGGTGTTCATCGGTGAAGACATTGGGGGTGGAGTGGACGATGGTCAGCACCCCAACCAGCTGATCGCGGGCGATGACCGGCACACATACCGCCGACTTGGCCCCGGTCTGGCTGACCTGGTCGTCAGGGCGCTGCAGCCAGCGCTGGTCCTGGCTGGTGTCGGGCAGAATGGTGGCTTTTTTATTGCGGATTACCCACCCGGCCAGACCCTGCTCGAGAATGCCCTGCAGTTGTTTGACGGTATGGGGTTTGAGCTGGTCATCGACAATGATGGCCGCATCCACCGGCCGGCCGTTATCCAAAACGACTATGCTGGCGCGTTCTGCCTCTACATATTTACTGGAAAGGGCCAGCACCCGCGCCAGGACGGTGCGCAGGTCGAGGTCGGCGGTTAATTCCCGACTGATGTTGTAGAGAAGCTCGAGCGTCGTACGGGTGTAATCGGACATACATGGATCGCCTCTGACCATTCAATTCCGCCAGTAAGGTTGCTGGCCGTAGAAACCAGTGGGTTCGATGAAGCCTTCCAGAGTATAGCATAGTTTAAATTGGCTTGCATCGCGATATGATTTTTTGTAGAGGGGTGGCGGCGAGAGGCGGTGGGCGGGGGTTTTCGAGTATGGATCGCCGTTGTGCAGCCGGGTTTACAATCAATTGAGCCGTGGCTGTAACCTTTGGCCAATGACTCCCCACTACTATATGAATCGATTTCGCCGGACGGGTTCGAGGAGGTGTGTGACCGAGCGCACGGAGCTGGATTGGGTTATTGAAGCACGCCAGGGTAGCCGGGATGCGTTTGCCAGGTTGATCGAAGCCTGCCTGCCCATGATGAACCGCATAGCCCTGCGCATGGTCAACACGCCGGATGCCGCCCAGGATGTGGTCCAGGAAGCCATGCTGCAGGCCTTTTTGTCGCTCAAGGATCTGCGCAGCCCGCCGAGTTTCCGCAGTTGGCTGTATGGGATCGTGCTGAACGTTGCCAAAAGCAACCTGCGAGAGATCAAACGCCAATCACGGTTTGATCATCCGTTTGAGGATGAGCAAACCGCCGGTTCCAGCGCCGCCGGCGCGTTGATGGACCCGCAGCAGTCGGCCGACGAAACCGAGCTGCACCAGCGCGTGCTGCAGGCGATCGAAGAGCTGCCCGCAGCATATCAGGAGGCAGCCCGCTTGTTTTATTACGAGTTGCTGACTTTGCACGAGATTGCGGCCATCACCGGCGCCTCACGCGGTGCGATCAAAGTGCGCCTGCACCGCGCGCGCAATCACCTGCGCCAGCGGCTCGCGATCAGCTACCCCGAGATGCATACCCGCATTCCACAAACGAAAAGGAAAAAAGCCATGGTCAAGACCAATGTGGTGGATATCGTCAAAAAGAATGATGTCTTCATTGTCCTCCTGCAGGAAGAAGGCGGTGAAAGAGTCCTGCCGATCTGGGTCGGTCCATTTGAAGGCACTTCCATTGCCATTGGGCTGCGGGCTTATCCGCTGCGCCGGCCGCAGACATTCGACTTCATGGCCCACCTGCTGGATATCCTGGGGGTGGAACTGGAGGAAGCGCGGGTGGAAGTGCTAAAAGACGAGGTGTTTTACGGCGTCGCGAAAATTCGAGGGGCCAACGGGGTGAAAGAGGTGGATGCGCGCCCCAGCGACGTGATTGCCCTGGCGGTGCGCACTGCCAGCCCTATTTATGTGGCTGACGAGGTGATGCGCCAGGCCGGCAAGCATGTCTCGACCTATGAAGAAGAGTTTGGACTGATGACGCCGGGGGAAGGTATGAATACGATCCTGAAGGAATTTGATGAACTGCACAGAAAGCCTCACCCTCCATCTGAAAGCCAGGAGGACGAGGCGCCCGCGCCCTAGCCGCCCCAGCGCGGACTGCTCCGCCGGTTTTATCCGGGTTCCAGCGAGTTGGTGGAGGAGAGCGCCTCGCGTACGGCCGCGCAGCGCTCGCAGCTTTCACGCTCGCACAGCAGGGCCGAAGGGTGTTCGTGGAGCACGTCGACCACCGTTTTGAGCAGCGGTTCGAGGGCAATCGCCTGCAGATCGGCCATGCCAAGGTGGGTCCTGCGGGTGAATTCCGCCAGGTAGGGGGCGAGCTGGTTGAACCCGTCCGAGCAGCCTGGGAAACCCGGGCAGGCCACCACCCCGCGCGGGGTGAGCGCCCAGCGCACGAACTGTTTGCGCCCGGCCAGGCGTTCGCCGTAATGGATGCTGGTGTTGACCCGCTGGTCGACGCCGATTAACAGCACGTCTCCGCCCATTTCAGCCAGCAGGCGCAGCGGGGCCAGGGGCTCTTCAAAGGTTTGGGTCTCCATCACCTGGTCGACGCCGATCCCGGCGAAGGAGAGGATGGGGTGCACTGAGCGCAGCGCGCTGGGATGCAGGCGCAGGGATTCGGCCAGGACGCCCATGCTCTTGTCGGCGGGCATCTCGGGGGTGAAGAATTCGGCCATCAGGTTTTGCTCGGCGCCGCTGCCGTAACTGGCGGCGTTATTTTCCGGCCCGGTTTCGGGGATCACCATGGTTTTGTAGGTGAAGGTGGGCGCCAGCACCCGCCCGGTGGCGCTGATCAGCGCACCCAGCACGCTTTCCGCGCCGCCGCGCACCTCATCGCCAAAGGATGACATCGCCGCGTGGAAAATCACCGGGCGGTTGTTGCTCAGCTCCAGATCCCGAAAGGCTGTGACAAGCTCGCGATATGTGATCAATGGTTAATCCCTCTATCCCTCAAGCTCGAAGATTGTCCCCGGGGCGGCCGGGTTCTGACCCTGGCACAGGCTGACGGCCAGGTGGCCGGCCTCTTCCCGACGCTCTGTGCGCTCGCCCTGCACGGCGATGCCAAAGAGCTGGATGCCCTGCGCGGCAAACTCAGGGGCTGCGCTGCGGGTTAAGGCGCGCAAGGCCATCTGGCTGGTGTAAAAGGCCGCCCCTTCCGGCTGCGCCGGCGGTTGGGGGCTGCCGGTGATCAGGTTGATCACCACCCCGCCGCGGCCTTCAGCCATCAACCAGCCACCGACCAGCTGCATTAACAAGAAAGGCGCGTTGAGGTTGCTTTCCAGGGTGCGGTGCCAGTCCCATTCGTCCAGGGCCAGCAGGGGCTGGCGCGGCTCGGCGCGCGGATGGAGCACAAGGATATCCAGACCGCCCCAGGCTTCGAGGACTTCGTCCACCAGCATGCGCGCGGCCAGCCCTTTGGACGGGTCGGCGATGTGGCAGGTGGCCCGCGCATCGAGCGCCTCGGCAGCGGCGGCGGTTTGTTCCACCGCCATGGGGGTCAGGTCGCACAGCGCCAGGCCGGCGCCATGGGCAGCCAGGGCCAGGGCCAGCGAGCGAGCGGGTTCGCGTCCCGCGCCGTGGATTAAGGCGATTTTGCCGTCCAGTGCAGCCATGCCCTAGCCCAGGTCCGCTTCCGCACGCAGCTCCACCTGGGCTTTGTGCAGGCCGTGCAGTTCAAAGATTTCAATCTGATTTTCGCCGCTGTTGAGCAGCGCGGCGGGGATGTAGAGCGTTTTTTGCGGCCCGCGCTTCCAGTAGCGCCCCAGGTTGAAGCCGTTGATCCATACCACGCCTTTGGTCCAACCGGGCAGCGCCAGGTAGGTGTCGGTGGGGCGCTCGACGGTGAAGCTACCGCGGAAGAAGGCCGGGAAGCGCTGGGGCAGGCCTGGCTGGTAGCGCAGTTCGCTGAGATCTTCGAGTGGCAGGGGGTAGATGGTCCAACCAAAAAGGAGCTGCTGCCCAAGCTGTACTCCCTGGGTGATGCCTTTGCGGTCGGCCAGCTCGGGCCCGTAATTGACCCGGCCCATGTTCTCGACCAGGAATTCCAGGGTGGTGCCGTGTTCGGGAACTTCCACGTCCAGGGTTTTGCCAGGCGTTTCGCGTTCGAGGATGCCAAGCGGTTCGTCATCCATAAAGACCTGGGCGCGGTCGTGCAGGCCGAGGATGCGCAGCTTGACTTCTTCGCGCGGGCCACTGACCTGGGTCTGGTAAAGGATAAAGCCGTAATTTTGGCCGAACATTTCCATAGGTTCGGGGGCGGCGCTGTGCTGCGGGGCGGAAAGCCGCTCGAGGTTGTCGAATAATTCGGCGCTCTCGGTCATGCTCACCATCCCGAACGCGGCGGCAGGGGCGTCGTCCGGCAGGGATTCGTCGGGCAGCGGGCTGTATCGAGCAATGACCTCGCGCAGGGCAAAATACTTGGCTGTCGGGCGTCCGGCTTCGTCCAGGGGGGAGTCGTAATCGTAGCTGGTGATGGTCGGCTGGTATTTGGGTCCCGGCGCGGCGTTGGCCCCGTTCATAAAGCCGAAGTTGGTCCCCCCGTGGAACATATACAGGTTGACCGAAGCGCCCTGGGCGAGGATATCGTCCAGCGCCTGGGCCGCGTCGAAAGCTGAGCGGGTGTGGTGGCGCTCGCCCCAATGGTCAAACCAGCCGTTCCAGAATTCGGTGCACATCAGCGGGCCGTCGAGCTGGTATTCGCGCAGTTTCTCAAAGGCTTCGCTGGGGCGCGAGCCAAAATTGGCGGTCTTGAAGATGTGCGGCAGGGTGCCATACTGCAGCATCTCGTCGCTGGGGCCGTCGGAGGTCAGCAGGAGCACATCCGCGCCGCGCTGGCGCATGCCTTCTTCCAGATGCTTGAGGTACCGCTGGTCGTTGCCAAAGCTGCCGTATTCGTTCTCTACCTGCAGGGCAATCACCGGGCCGCCGCGGGTGATTTGTTGGGGCACGATCTGGCGCATGACCTGGTCGAGATAGCGGTCAACGGCCTCGATGTAGGGTTGGTACAGGCAGCGCAGGCGCATGCCGGGGTCCTTGAGCAGCCAGGCGGGCAGCCCGCCAAATTCCCATTCGGCGCAGATATAGGGCCCGGGGCGCACGATGACCTTCAACCCGAGGTCGCCGGCCAGTTCAATGTAGCGCTCCAGGTTCAGCCAGCCCGAGAAGTCGAATTTTTCGGGCTGGGGTTCGTGCAGGTTCCAGGCCACGTAGGTCTCCAGCGTGTTGAGACCCATGGCGCGCATTTTGAGCATGCGGTCTTTCCAATAGCGCGGGTGCACGCGGAAGTAATGCATCGCCCCGGAGAGGATGCGGTAGGGCTGCTCGTCAAGGAGAAAGCTGTTTTGCTGGATGGTAAAGGTGGACATGGGTTAGCCTTTGCAGCGGTGGGAGTATCTCATCTATTATGGCGGATAATGGCCTGGATTCCAAATCGTTTTTGGCTGCTTTTGCCCCGATTCTCAGCGATTTTCAGCCACACAGCCGGGGATTTCCTGGGTAGGGTGGTTGGCGTTCAGGCTCATCCCAAAATAAGGCGAGGGATCGAGGGTGTTGCTAATGCGTGTTTCGTTGCGAAAGCTGCCCTGGCCGTCATCCAGCACGATCGAGAAGTGCAAGTGCACGCCCACCGGGCTGCCCGGAGTGCCCGAGAAGTTGCCCTGCCGGCCCAGCAGCGTCCCGGCGGCGACGAAGATTTCCTGGCTGCCGGGCGGGAAGGCAGCCTCGATCAGCGAGCTGCCGTCTGGGCCGGCCATGTGGGTGTAATAGGTCCAGATCTGGCGGCCGGGCTGGAGCGGGTCGTCGGGAATGCGCACGATCAGGCTGGATTTCCAGTCGGGCAGGCGGGTGAGATAGCCGTCGTAAGCGGCGTAGACCGGGGTGATGCCCGGTTGGTCGCCGCCAAAAATGTCCAGCCCGGTGTGGCGGTGGCCGGGGCGGAAGGAATCGTCCCACAGGTAGCCGATGAAGCCATTCGTGGGGAACTGGAAGGGCGCATCCGGGCAGCGCACCCCGGCCGTCCGGCTCCATTCGGGGTGCTGCTCGGGGCTGTGGATCCACTCCACCACCTTGCGGTCGCGCGGCAGGCTGCGCAGACTGCGCCAGCCGGCCAGCCCGGCGGCGATCACGCCTGCCAGGGCGAGAAAAAGCAAGATAAACCAGCCGCGTCTGTGCATGGGTGGGATTATACCCCGTGGAAAGCCGGCCAGGCCGGCCCGGGTTTCATCGAAAAAAAACGCCCTCGAGTGAGGGCGTTTTGCGGGTTTAATTCTGCTGGTTCGGAGGGCTCAGCCGATGTTGCCGATCATCGACCAGGGGCCGGTCCAGGTGATTTGCGCCTCGCGGATCTGGCCGCGCAGGTCCTGGTCGCTTTCGGCGAAAACCAGCTTGTTGGTGGGGGTGCGGCCTTTCCAGCGCTCTTTCACTTTTTCTTCAAACAGGACCGGGGTCTTCCGGCCGAGGTAGCGCGTGTTGATTTCGGTGAGCACCTGTTCCTGCAGGTCTTCCAGCAGGCGGAAGCGGCGCATCTTTTCCTCTTCACTGACGTTATCGCTCATCCGGCGGGTGGCCACCGTGCCGGGGCGGCTGGAGTAGCGCGCCAGATGGGCTACGTCCAGTTTGAGCTCGGCCAGCAGCGCGTGGGTCTGCATGAACTGCTCTTCGGTCTCTCCGGGGAAGCCCACGATGATATCGGTGGCGATGGAGACGTTGGGGATGCGCGCGCGGATGCGTTCTACCAGGCGGCGGTAATCGTCGCGGGTGTAGCCACGGTGCATGTTGGCCAGCACCTCGTCGTCGCCGGCCTGCACCGGCACCTCGATGTGCGGCATGACTTTAGGCAGATTGGCGACCGCGTCCAGCAGTTCGTCGGTCATCCAATTGGGGTGCGAGGTGAGGAAGCGGATGCGCTCCAGGCCGTCGATATCCTGCAGGCGGATCAGCAGCCCGGCCAGGGTGGGGAAATCGGGCTGGTCTTTGCCGTAGCGGTCGACGATCTGCCCCAGCAGGGTGATTTCTTTGACCCCCTGGCGCACCATGGCGCGCGCTTCGGCGAGGATATCCTCGGCCGGGCGGCTGCGTTCGACCCCGCGGCGGTAGGGGATGATGCAGAAAGTGCAGGCGTGCGAGCAGCCATAAACCACCGGGATATAGCCCGAGATCAACTGGTCGCGCTCGGCTTCCGGCAGGATTAATTCCTCGTCCATGTAGGCATAGCGGGTGGCGGTGGCGCTGTCTTCCATGCTGCGCACTTCGGATTGGGTGAGGAAAGACACCAGCGGGCCGGGGTCGGAGGGCGGCGAGAATACGTCCACAAAGGGGAAGCGTTTGGCCAGGGCGTCCGCGCTGCGGATGCCTACCAGGCAGCCCATCAGGTTGATCACCAGGTTGGGGTTTTGTTCTTTGAGCGGCTTGAGCGAATGCAGGCGGCCGTAGGCCTTGTTTTCTGCGCTCTGGCGCACCACGCAGGTGTTGAGCACGATCACGTCGGCCTGGTCGGCCTGGCCGGTGGGCGAATAGCCCAGGTGCTCGAGCGCAGAGGCCACGCGCTGCGAGTCGGCCACATTCATCTGACAGCCTTCCGTCCAGATATGGTATTTCATCGGATCGGATTATATCAAATTATGACCCAGATGGGGGGATTTGAAGGCTGTCTGTAGGGCAATCGCATCAAAACAGTTTTTCTATAAAATAGTTGTCACCCACCCCTAAATCCCCGCCCTCGAGGGCGGGGACTTTAAAAAGAGTCCGAGAAGACTGTATCTGGCGGCACTTATGTGCCGCCAGATACAGTCTTCTCGGAGAAAAATATTTTCTCCCCCTCTTCGCGGCGTTTTTTTGCCGCGGAGAGGGGGCCGGGGGGAGTGGAAAAGGGTAGAAAACGCATCTGGCAATTTAGAAGCGATTGCCCTGAGGCTGTCTGCCGGCAAAGCCACCGGTCCCCGAGGGACGAGGGTGCGGATTGGCCCACGATCACCGTTTTGACGTCGCATATACAGTAATATACATCGACCTATATTGATGATTTCTTGATACTTTCCTGTTGACATACTATGTTATATACAGTATAATGCGTGCTAAGGAGTTCATATGGAAAATGAACAGGTTCTGGACAATATCATCCTTGAACTGCGTCGAGGTGCGCTGGTGCTGGCGGTGATCTGCCAGCTGGAAAACGAACAATACGGCTACTCGCTGATCAAGCTGCTGGGAGATGCCGGGTTAGAAATTGACCAGGGCACGCTGTACCCGCTGCTGCGCCGGCTGGAAAGCCAGGGGCTGCTCGAATCGACCTGGCGCATCGACGAGGCCCGGCCGCGGCGCTATTACATGCTCAGCAAGCAGGGCATACAGCTCCTGCCGCAGTTAAAAGAAGAATGGGCAAAACTGACCCAGAAAATTGGCCGTTTGCTGTAACCGTTAGGAGAAAGATCATGGAAATTATCGATCGTTATGTCGCTGAAGTCGCGCGCAACCTGCCTGAGAAATCCCGGCCAGATATCGCGCGTGAAATCCGTTCGCTGTTGGAAGACGCCCTGGATGACCGCGCTCAGGCGGCCGGGCGCGCCCCAGACGAAGATATGGCGGTAGCCCTGCTCAAAGAGTTTGGCGCTCCCGCCAAGGTGGCTGCTTCCTACCTGCCGCCCAGGTACCTGATCGGTCCGCAGCTCTACCCAACCTTCATCACCGTGCTGAAAATCTCCGCGACCATCGTGGTGGTGCTGGTGCTGGTCCAGTTTGGGTTTGCGCTCGCCCAGGTTGGCCAGAGCCTTTCGCAGTTTGGCCAGGTGGTGATGCAGTTGATGAGCAACCTGACCACTGGGCTGCTGCGGGTCTTTGGCACGATGGTGCTGGTCTTTGCCCTCATCCAGGTTGCCTCGCCCAATATGAAACTGCCCAGCGAGGATTGGGACCCGCGTAAGCTCAAACCGGTGGACGCCGCCGAGAGACCCGTCAAAACGGTAGACCTGGCCTTCGAATTTGTCTTTACCTCGATCGCCATCCTGGTTTTCAACCTGTACGCCGATAGGGTTGGCCTGTATATCTTCCGCGACAGCGATTGGCGCTTTTTGCCCATCCTCACCCAGGCTTTCTTCAGCTATGTGCCCGCGCTGACCGCCATGTGGCTCCTGACCGTGGTCAAAGACCTGTGGGTGATCCGCGACAACCGCTGGACATCCGCGACGCGCTGGTTGGAATTGGGGGTGGCTCTCTTTGGCATCGGCATCACCGCCTCGATGCTGATAGGACCGCCGATTGTGGCCTTGACGCCTGAAGCCATCGCGGGTTTCGAATGGCTGGGGATGAACGCCGATACCGTTACGACCCTGCAGAACACCATCGCTCTCTCGGTGCAGTTGGCTCTGATAATTTCTCTGGTCACTTCTGTGGTGGGCCTGATCCGCATGCTCATTGACCTGGTTTGGAAACTGCGCAAGACGATCCTATAATCCGCGGTTATATAAACCATTAGCACAGACCGGCGCTAAGCGCCGGTCTGTTTTTTCAGGTGGACCGAGGTGGTGCCATCTGGCTGCAGAGCCGGCTCGGAGCAGATCTGGAAACCATGCGCCAACCAGAAGCGCTGCGCCAGGGGATTATTGACCTGCACGTCCGCCTCCAGGCGGGTGACCCCGCGACCCAGCAGGTCCTGCTCCAGGGCAGCCAGCACGCTCCTGCCCAGGCCCTGCCCGCGGGCTTCCCGGGCGAGCATCAGCAGGGAGATGTAGCCCGTCTCGGGGCTGCCCTGCCAGCCGCTGGTGGTTAGATCCAGCACGCCGCTCAACTGCCCGGAGACGTAGATGCCCGAAAACACGCCGCCGTTCTCGCGCGAGTGAGCCAGGTCGCCGAGGACCATCTCGGCGCTGGCCAGCGGCTGCGGCCCGAGCGCCAGGAAATCTTCACAGCGCCGGTAGAGACCCAGCAAGGCGTCAATATCTTTTTCGTCCATGGGAACCAGTTCAAAGGCGGGCAGATCGGTCATGGTTCACCTGTTTTTTCAGAATGTATGGTCGGGCGGGTGAGGCCGGCCAGCGCCAGCGCGGGTCCCCCGTTGATCACAAAGCCGGCGGCAAACAGCGCCGCGCACAGCAAATAGATGGGCGCCAGCCCGATGATGGGGGCCAGGCTGAGCGCCAGGAAGGGACCGAGTGTGCTGCCCACATCCCCGGCGGCAGCCAGTTTCCCGGCGGCCAGGGCGCGCTGCGGCTCGGGGGTTTCATCACCCACCTGGGCCGGCAGGCAGACCATTAAGATACTGGCGCTGATTGCCCCGCACAGCACCCCCAGCAGGATCCACCCCACCTGTTGAGCAGCGGCCAGCAGGATGAAACCCAGCATGCCCAGCGCCAGCCCGCCCAGGATCACCGGCATGCGTCCGGCGCCGCGGTCGGAAAACTGTCCGATCCAGGGGCTGGTGACGGCGGCTAGAAAGGCGCGCGCCGACATAATCAACCCGCCGAAGGAAGCCGCTCCCAGGACAAAGCCGGCCAGGCCCACCTGCGAACCCAGGCGCACGCCGATCAGCAGGGTGATGGTAGAGAGCACGATGCCATCCATCGTAAAATTATTCACGCCAAAAATGAACATTCTTTTCCCCAGCGCTGGGCTGCGCATGGGGATCGTCTTGGCCTCTGGGGCCGCGCGGGCGGCCCGGCTGGGGATGGTTTCGGGCAGCCGCCACAGCGCAAAAGCCAGCCCGGCGGCGCTGAAAGCCGCGCAAATCAACAGGGCCTGAGAGAAACCCAGGCGATCGGTCAGCAGGCTGCCGATCATCGGGCCGATGGCATAGCCCAGCCAGACGCTGGTGCTGTAGAAGCCGGTCAGCCTGCCGCGGTTGGTCGCGTCCGAAAGGTCCAATGCCATGGCGATCCCGCCGACGTTGATTAGCGACCAGGCAATCCCCCAGGCCACCCGCGCCAGCAGGAACGGCCAGAAGCCCCGCAGCAGCCCGTAGGCCGTGGTCGAAGCCACCGCCAGGGTCAGACCAATCAGGAACGGCAGCCGCCGCCCGACGCGGTCCTGGATCCAGCCGGCCACCGGGTTGAACGGCACGCGCACCAGGCGGTGAATGCTGAGCAGGATGCCCGCCTGGGCCAGGTTGATCCCCAGTTGGTCGAGCTGGGTGACCAGCACGGCAAACAGAGTCAGGTCGCCAAATAAGGAGAGGGCGACCCCCAGGCCGAGGGGCAGCATAGCGCCGCTGCGCGCCCGCGCGGATGTCAAAGCAGGGCCTGCTCCAGCACACGCCCCTGCCAGCCGGTGGGGGTCTCCAGGCGCAGCAGGCGGGTGAGGGTGGGAGCGATATCGATGATCTCGGCCGGGCCGTCGATGTGCTGGCCCGCACGGATCCCCGGCCCGCGCAGGATGAGCGGCACGGTCATATCTTCGGGGGCGTCGCTGCCGTGGGTGTGTTCGTGCCCGCCGTGGTCGGCGGTCAGGGCCAGCAGGGTGCTGTCCAGCAGCCCGGCTTGCGACAGGCGCTCCACCAGCAGCGCCACCGCCCGGTCTACCCGCACGCAGCCGGCCAGATATTCGGGGGAGAGAAAGCCAAAGCGGTGGCCGAGCTGATCGGGCAGCTCAATATAAACGAAGGAGAAGCCGGGGCGGTGGGCGATGATCCAATCCGCAGCAAAAGCGCACACCTCCCGCTCGGTGTCGCCGCTCACCGGGTCGGCGGAGCGGTGGAAGAAGCCAAAATCGAGCACCTCAGGCTGGGAAAGATCGCGCAGCGGGTCCCAGCCGTGGAAGGAAGCGGTGAGCAGCCCAGCGGCGTGGGCCGCCTCGAACAGCCCGGGCAGGGGCGGGTCGCGGTGCAGCCAGGTGTTGGTCAGCGTGCCGTGTTGGCTGGGCGGCAGTGAGAGGAAAATACTGGCGATGCACGGCAGGGTGATGGAAGGCAGCTGCGAGCGGGCCGCCAGGGTGGCGGCGCCTTCGTCCGCCAGGCGGGTGAGGGTGGGCATGCGGCCGCCGGCCAGGGCTTCGGGGCGCAGTCCGTCCATCAGCACCAGGATGGCGCGCTCAGGTTGGGATGGGTAGGTGAGGTTCATGGCCTGATTATAGCCAGGAAATTTGGTTGGTGATATACATTGCCCGGGCAGATATAATGAATCCATCTGGCCGGGTTTTTCCCTGGAGGTAAAAGATGGCGGAGCTGATTGCCGGTGAAATTATCCACGCGGTGCGCGTGAACGCCGACCCGCGAGACTGCTGGGATGCGCTGGCAACCGCAGCCGGTCTGGACGCCTGGTTTACATCGGGCAGCGAGATCGATCCGCGCCCGGGTGGGCGGATGCATCTGCGCTGGGTGGATTGGGGACCTGACCGGGTGAATGCCGAGGACGACTGCGTGGTGCTCGAAGCGGATCGCGGGCGGCGGTTTGTCTTCCAATGGCATCCCGATTCAGACGAATATGCGACCACGGTGGAGATCGATTTCCTCTGGAAAAACGGCGGCGCCGTGGTCCGGCTGCGCGAGTATGGCTATCAGAATACCCCCGCCGGGTTGGCCGCCATGCTGGAGTGCGCGGCAGGTTGGGGGGAAGCCCTGACGCTGATGAAAATGCATATGGAACATGGGCTCTCCTATTAGGCGGCCAGTCAGGCTGCCTCAGGTTTCGTAGCGCTCCCAGGGAAAGCTGCGGCAGGCCTCTGCCCACAATTTGTCGGGGATGCAGGGTTCTACCTTCACCCTGCGGGCGCGTGCAAGGCGGTAGGCATACAACACGAAGAACCAGGCCACGTTTAAGCCGCTCTCTACGGTGGCCAGGCAGGCGCGCCCCAACCCCGGGGCAGACTCCAGCAGACCCCGATCGATGAAGGCGGTGCGCACGCGTGCCAGGTCGTAGGGCACCGCGCGTAGATCGGCTTGCCAGCGTCCGTCCAGCCAGGTCAGCAGGGCATACTGCGCCCACGGGCTGCCGGTGAGCGGCGCGCCCACCGATCCCGGGTTGAAGGCCAGCTTGCCCTGCCATTCCTCCACCCAGGGGATGTGGGTGTGGCCGCAGATCAGCACGTTTTCCTGGATCTTCGCCAGGGCCTGGGCCGGGCGGGCGACGGTCTGGTTGTCTTCCACCAGCCCGGCTTCTTTAAACAGGGCGGCGGCGGTGGGGCTGCCCTCGGGCACCAGGCCTTCGTTCGTGCGAGTCAGCGAGCCATGCACCATGCGTATAGGCGGCAGATGCTCGGGCCGCATGACCAGCTGCTTGGGCAGCGCGGCCAGACGCTGCACTTCGTCCACGCCCAGCTGCGCGCAGCTCCAACGGATGGCGCCCCACTGCTGGCTGGCGCGCATCTGCACCGGCCAACGCCCGGCGGTGTACTCCACCAGGTAATCTTCGTGGTTGCCGCGGATCAGTTCGCCGCCGGCTGCCCGTAATGCTGCCAGTGTCTCGCGCGGAAACGGCCCGGCGTTGGCATGGTCGCCGGCCGCCAGGATGGCATCCGGGTGGAAGCGGCGCATATCATCCAGCACGGCTTCCAGCGCGGGCAGGTTGCCGTGGATATCGGCGACGACGGCGTAGCGCATGCTATCCCCCTCCTGGGGTTTCGCTGGGGCGCGGGGTGGGGCTGGGGATGGCGTTTTCGTCCAGGCGGTAGACCTTCAAGGCTGAAAAGCTGACCGTCAGGGGCGTGTCGGCGGCCGAACGGGCAAACACGCCAACCTGGCCATCGGCGTACACCGGATCGCGCACGCTGAACTGGTAAACCTCGTTGACAAACACGCGCAGTTCGCTGCCCTGCGACCAGATGCCAAAGCGCACCGGCAGAATGCCGCCCTTGGGCAGCTCGCCGGAGGGGGTCCACTCCTGCATCAAGGCGATTTCGCCGCCGCGCAGGCGCTCCATGCGCAGTTTCCCTGTGCAGGTGGCCAGCAGGCGGTAGGTGTTAAAGGTGGAATTGGCGCGCAGCAGCAGCCCATATTGGTCGCTGTCACGGCACAAGGCCGCGCTGGCGCTGATCTCGAGGTAGGCGTCGGCCGGCAGGGCGCCTTCGCGCAGGCTGGCCAGCGTGCCCTGCTCCTGGGATACTGCCAGGGTCAGGCGGCCACTGTCCAGGGTGATCCGCCCGCTGGCGCTTTCGCCGGTGTGCCATTTGCTCTGACCGGTGAAATCTTCCTCGAGCACCAGGCCGCCTACCCCGGGTTTGAAATCGCCCGTCGGGCGCGGGGTGAAGCTGGGGCCGGGGGTGGGGGTTTCGGTGGCGGGGAACCAGACCGGTGTGCTGCTGGGCAGAGGTGTGCGCGTGGAGGTGGGGGTGGGCGGGGCTGGGGTGTAGGTGGCCTGCGGAGCGCAGGCGGCGAGAAAAACCAGCCCGGCGAGCCAGGCGAGTATTGCTACTGTGCGCAGGCGCGCCGGGCGGGGATAGCGAATCACGTCCATTAAACGTCTACGACTTGCTCGCGCTCTGGGCCAACGGAAACCTGGCAGACCGGCACCCCGCTGATCTCGGCGATGCGCGCCAGGTAGGCCTGGGCCTGCTCGGGCAGGTCTGCCCACGAGCGCACCCCGGTGATATCGGCCTGCCAGCCGGGCAGTTCTTCGTAGACGGGTTCAAAGGGCGAAAGGTCGGCGGGGCCTAACGGCAGGTCGCTGTAGGTCTTGCCGTTGGCGCGGTACGCCGTGCAGATGCGCACGCTGGGCAGCCCGCTGAGCACGTCCAGCTTGGTGACCACCAGCTCGCTCAAGCCGTTGATCCGCACCGCATAGCGCAGCAGGACCGCGTCCAGCCAGCCCACCCGGCGCGGGCGGCCGGTGGTTGTGCCGAATTCGTCCCAGGGGTTGCTGCCGGTGCCGCGCAGCCGAGCGGCGGTTTCGCCCTGGGCTTCGGTGGGGAAAGGCCCGGCGCCGACGCGCGTTTGGAAGGCTTTGGTCACGCCGATCACCCGGCCGGTGAAGCCAAAGCCGATGCCCAACCCGGGCAGCACGCCCGGGGCGGTGGGGGAAGAGCTGGTCACAAACGGGTAGGTGCCGTGATCGATATCCAGCAGGGTGCCCTGCGCACCTTCGGCCAGCACCGATAGCCCTGACTGCAGCGCCTCCCAGACCAGCGCGGAGGTGTCGGTGATGTAGCCGCGCAGGCTCTCGGCGTAGGCGGCGTACTGGTCGGCCACTTCCTGCGGGTCGAGCGGGCTGGCCTGGTAAAGCCCGACCAGCACCTGGTTATTTTCCTCGATGTGCTCGAGCATGCGTTTGTGGAAGCGGGCGTCATCCAGCATTTCTTCCATGCGGATGCCGCGCCGCGAGATTTTGTCGGTGTAGGCCGGGCCAATCCCGCGCCCGGTGGTGCCGATCTGGTCGGCGCCGCGCGCGCCTTCCTGGGCGCGGTCGAGGGCGCGGTGGGCCGGGGTGATCAGGTGCGCGGCGTGCGAGATGCGCAGGCGTTGTTCGTCCACAGCCACGCCCATCTCGCGCAGCATTTTCAACTCGGCCAGCAGCGTTTCGGGGAAAATCGCCACGCCGTTGCCGAGGATGCCGATGGTGCTGGGGTGAATGATCCCGGAGGGGATCAGGTGCAGTTTGAAGGTTTGCTGACCGACGGTGACGGTGTGGCCGGCGTTGTCGCCGCCGTTGTAGCGCGCCACCAGGTCGGCCCGGGCCGAAAGCAGATCGACGACGCGGCCCTTGCCCTCGTCGCCCCATTGGGTGCCGATGATTATGTCCAGAGGCATGCAGGATACTCCTGAGAAAATTTCCAATTGGATTATACCGGAAGAAAAGCAGAATCGACATCGATTGCGCCCGGGCAGTGGTCCAAGGAGGCTGTATTGTGTTAAAAATGCACAAATGAGCCGAAATAAAATCCTTTGTGGTGAAAAATGTTACCTTGCCCCGATCCAGCCCGAAGATGCCGAGCGCTGGGCGGTCTGGTTCAACGACCTGGATGTGACCCTGCCGCTGGGCGACGAGGCCTATACGCTCACCGGGCTGGAGGTGGAGCGCGAGAATGTGCTCGAGAGCATGCGCCGCCACGACCTGGTGTTCAGCATCCTCCGCCTCGACAGCGACGAGTTGATCGGGCGCTGCGTGCTCTTCTCGGTCAACCGCACCGACCGCTCGGCGATGCTGGGCATCGTGATCGGCGAGAAAAGCTGCTGGAACCAGGGATACGGCAGCGAGGCGCTGATCCTGCTGCTGGATTACGCCTTCAACCTGCTCAACCTGAACAGTGTGATGCTGGGCGTGTTTGCCTTCAACCAGCGCGCCGCGGCCAGCTACCGCAAGGTGGGCTTTCAGGAGATCGGCCGCCGCCGCCAGGCGCGTATTATCGGCGGGCAGGCTCACGATGCGATTTTGATGGATATGCTCGCCGAGGAGTTCCGCGCGCGCTATCCCAGCCGGGCATTGGCGGGGCGAATCGCGCAGCCGCTCCCTTGACGATTTACCTGAACGGGGTATAATATTGCCTGCCTGCCCTCGTAGCTCAATTGGATAGAGCGTCTGCTTGCGGAGCAAAAGGTTGCAGATTCGAGTTCTGCCGGGGGCACAAGAGTAACGACCATCACAGGTCGTTTTCTTTTTAAGCTTGCCGATCCCCGCAAGGGGGACGATGTTCGCGTTCTGCCGGGGGCACAAGAATAACGACCATCACAGGTCGTTTTCTTTTTAAGCTTGCCGATCCCCGCAGGGGGACGATGTCCGAGTTCTGCCGGGGGCACAAGTTTTGAACAGTCCTGAGAAGGGCTGTTTTTTATTAGGCTGCCGATCCCCTAAAGGGGACGATGTTCGAGTACTACACGGGGGACTGCCTGGGGGTATGCATGGGGGTAACGTTGAGGAAATTGATTGCTCAACCCCACGATTTGCTCGCTGGATCCCACTCGATCGGGGCTTGTCACCAATACCGGGTCCAGGAATGCCTGGACTTGCCGATATGCCTGGTCCATAGAATCGGGTGCTAGGCCAACATCGGAAGCCATGCGGCGGAACTCACTTTCCCACTTGCCAGGAGGTGGGGAAACCTTCCAGGAACCGCATGGGTACCTTCCGTTGAAAAGGTGGTCCAAATCGTTCTTGCAACCGAACACCTGAGAGGCGCTGCAATTCAGCCAATAGCAAGATATCGACGAGGTCTTTGACACGGAGCTTTCCCGGACTTGCGCGGTTTGGTATAAGCATGCAGTTTTTCAGCGATTTGCTGCGTGATCGGGTAACAGGGGACAAGCGTTGGCGGTAAGCTGGCGAAGCTCAACAGATCGGTGATGGTCAGGTATTCCAGGGGTTCGACAACCGCATCTCCAATCCCGACATCGACGTGGAAGATCTCAAAGGTCCGTCCATCCAATAGCGTTTGAACCGCATATCGCACCCCGGCCTGGTCTGGGTGGGGTACTTTCGTCGGTTCGGAAACTTCAAAGGTAAACCAATCGCTCAGATCCAGGAAAGCTGCCTCTCGCAACAAGGCTAAAACCTGATCAGCCATTGCAAAGGACAACAGATCGATATCCTTGGTGGTTCGGGACCGCCCGCCGAGGCGCAGCTGTAATGCCAGGCCACCTTTCAACGCCCATGTTTCGGGTTGGGAATGCACCAGGCGCGCCAGGAAGCGGTCGAAGGCTACTATTTTTCTCAGTCGAACCAGGGGTAATCCTGTGGCCAGGGCTCTGGCGTTCAAACGCTGCTCCAAGGCTCTGCGGAAGGCGCTACCGCTTTGGTAGGTCATTGCATCCCCTTTCGGTAGACTTCGTCCATGATTATCCTTTTTGCCCGGCCGCCCCGCCACTTCAGCCTGGGAGACGAGTTGGTTTTGTGAGGCCAGCCCACGCCGCAGAGCCTCCCAAAATCGCCTGCCGGACCAGTTCCTCTGCCAGGCCACTGGAGGCAACATCCACAATCGTCCGGGCCACCGTGGTGACCTGCAGCCCCCTCGGGTAATGACTTCGTCTGGTACGAGTTGGTTGGTGTGCAGTCGGATATTTTTTCTCCGGCGCGAAGCCGTGCGGGGGACGATGACATGAATTTGAGAAGGAAGAACGTCTGATAGGTCATAATAGGCCAGAGCACTCTAGTGTGAAATTACCGAGTTGGGGCCGGTGGCCAGCATGGTGTAATACAGGTCCTCGTGGGGATGGCGGGGAAACTGGGCCAAGCGGTACACCCCCGCGGCGATGCGCAGAAATTTTCCGCTCTTGACCGAAT
This sequence comes from uncultured Chloroflexia bacterium, assembly GCA_963752685.1. GTDB lineage: Bacteria > Chloroflexota > Anaerolineae > Anaerolineales > Anaerolineaceae > Anaerolinea. The sequence continues at coordinate 210,094 of CAVVZR010000007.1, forward strand.
TCGTCAGGCGTTCCCAGAGGAAAAGCCTGCCTCATGAGCCTGAGCAGCAGTAAAGTATCCTGCCTGCTCTTCTGCAAATTCATACAGCTGGTCGTAATCAGGTTTTGATTTCATGTGTGCAAAAGCTTAGGAAAAGCCTAAGGTATTGCACACATTATTGCACAAAATAGGATCTGTGTCCAGTCCAGCTCCTTTTGAAAATCAATTCGATCTTATTTTGTATGAAAAAAAACTATAGCATAAAACTGCATCTTAGTTGACTGCATACTAGTGACTGCATAATACATAGGCGGTCAGATTGGCCGTTCAAGAAGTGACAATGCCTCTGGCCGGTCAGGATTTAGCCCTTATTCTTTTTCCAGAAAGATGCTTTGAGATGGACGGTATAAAAATTCGGGTCGTCCTTGCCCGCGCTTTTTAATCGAAATCAAACCGACCTGCACCAATTCCTGGAGCCATCTGCGCACGCTGCGTTCGCCGTTACCCATATCTTTGGCCAACCGTTCTTGACCAGGGAAGCACTCGTCCATCTCGCGCGCATATTTGAGCAGCATAGCATAAATGAGCTTTGCGCCAACCGAAATATGCTTGCTTTCTAGGATGAAATTGGGCACCCCCGTCCAGCCACGCTACGTGGCGATATCGGCGCCTTGTAAGCGCAGGTTTCGATCACGGAAGGCGACGGTTTCACCAATTCGCTGCATAAGGGGTCCGGATCTCATCTTAGAGTTTTCGTGTAAAATCGTCAACATAGGATTAATTATCGATGCCCCACGCACTGACCAACCGGCAAAGAGAACACCTTGAATTCCTTCGGGATTTCATTCGGGAAAGGGAGTCTTCACCTCGCCTGGAAGAAATCGCGGACCATTTTCATATCAAACCTCCGACGGCTCAACAAAATCCTCGAAGCCTTGCAAAGTAAAGGGATACCTCTACTTCGGTCGGGATAAAGTGTCTCGATTCTTTATTCGTTTGATCGAACGGGCCGGATCAGCTGAAACGATTGTCGAAATTGCGGTTGCGGGGAAAATCGATGCTGTATGGAGAGGTCCATGCAGTTTCCAAAAGAATTGGGGCATTTTTCAACCGTTTTGATTGGTTCAAATCCTGAGAGAGTATTGCTCTGGTTGCCACGGATGAAATTCTGCAAGCCAATATGTTGCCTCAGGATTTTATTATCTTCGACATGAGCAAGAAACCTCAACCGGGGGATATCTGTATTGCACCAATCGGGGAGAGGTTTTTTTAATCCAATTCATGAGTAAGACGTATGATGAAATCACTCCTTCCCTGGAACTGGCACAACAATACCCCATCCCTGAGAAATCTGACTATCCGGGAACTCATAACAAAATTTGAATTGGGTCCCATTGGCGTTGGATGATGAAAACCACGACTTATTTTATGAAAGTGGCTGAGGAGCAGCGCTGGCCGATCCAGGCGATCAAGCCGGAGTTTATTGTGGCGACAGCGCTACGCTTGGTCCGGGCTTTGGCGTTTTGAACTATCAGGAGGAAGGTCATGCGGAAAAATAGCAAGCTACGTGTATTCTTCTTCGTTGTTTTTTCTGCCTATTGTTCGCATGCAATCCCCTTGATCTAATTTCAACTCCAAAGCCTTCACTAACATTTGTGAGTACGAACACATATACTCCAACTTCAACATCGACCGCAACACAGACCCCAACAGCCTCGCCAACTACAACACCAACCCTCACGCCAACCAACACGCCCTCACCATCACCCACGCCGACAGCTATTGGTGGTGGGACGGGCCGGCTTATTTTCTTCGAAAGAAAGAGTTATTCGGCTGAGGTTGGCAGTTTTTTCACAATAGACCTTGCGGAACAAAATTCTCAACAGATACCAGTAATAGCAGACATACAAATTCTGCCTTTCTTTATCTCACCTTTAGGAAGACAGATAGTTTTCAAAAGTTCAAATGGTATCTATGCAGTTGATGTGGATGGAACAAACGAGCGGCAGCTCATTGAAGGAAATGATTATTATCTAATGGTTGGTTTCCGGATGGCAAAAACTTTCTAGTGCATAAAGCATGGAAAGAATTGTATATGGTCAACATCGATACTTTGGAGCGACAACCATCATGACGGGCATTGGAGATTGGTTTACTCTTTCACCAGATGGTCGTAAGATTGTTTATACAAATAATAGATATATTAACCTGATGAACGCAGATGGTTCGGATAACCACCGCATCTCCAATATATACGGTTACAATTTTATATGGTCTCCTGATAGTGCCAGAATCATTTTCTGTGCCTGCTCCCCATCTCAATCAGATTTAGGCCTTGTAAGCACCGATGGAACAGCCCCAAAAATTTTGTTAAGGAATGCGTTTGGATTAGTTTGGTTAGAGGCAACCACAATCTTATTCAATCGAATGAATTCAGCTGTTGATCCTGCTATATCGCAAATTGACGTGGATGGTACAAATGAAAGTGATTTGGTTAGGGTGGGGAATTATGATATTTGGTCATTAGTATTTTCCCCGGACACGAAAAAGATTGCTTATTTACCTAAATTTCGCCCGAAATAGTGGCAAGATGCCGCCAAAATAGGGCTTGAAAAAAAAGTGCGATGAGTGTACTTGTAGAAGTTACCACACTCACTACAAGGGACTCATCGCCATGAACAAGTTTAGCAGTGAAAATGAAGAAAACCAATATGTGTACACCTCCGTTTTGCCACTGACGGCCATAGGAGTGAAAACCCGCAAGATGAAATTGTTCGCACCGATAGAGCGGGAAGTGAAAATACCGCAAAAGATCGTCAAGCATCGCCCCGTGGACAAGCTGAAAGACGGCTATATTGCGATTCTGGCCGGAGCGCAAGGCATGGTCGAGGTGAATAAGCGGGTGCGCGCCGAACGAGCGGTGCAAGTTGCGTTCGGACGGACAAGTTGTGCGGAGCAATCGGTGATCCAGGATACCCTGGATGCATGTACGGAGCAGAATGTCAGCGAAATGCATCGCGCGATGGAGCAAATCTTTCGCCAGCAGAGCCAAAGCTACCGGCACGATTATCAATGCGAATGGCAGTTATTGGACGTGGACATGACGGGGCGGCCATGTGGTCGGAAAGCAGCGCTGGCTACCAAAGGGTATTTTGCCAAGCAGCGCAATCGACGTGGGCGACAGGAAGGCTATTTGATCGCCACCTGGTATGAAGAGATCGTGGTGGAACGGGTGTATGAAGGGACGACCCAATTGAACAGGGCTTTGTGTCCCCTGGTCGAGGCCGCCGAAACCTGTCTGGAACTGGACGAGGGCAAACGCAATCGCACCATCCTGCGGATCGATTTGGGCGGCGGGAGTGTCGAAGACATCAATTGGGCCCTGGAACGCGGGTATCGCGTGCATGTCAAGGATTATTCGGGCAGTCGGGCGGCGCAATTGGCCATAAGCGTTTCCCGCTGGATCAGCGACCCTGCTGACCCAGCCCGGGAGTTTGGTTGGGTGACGGCGGAAGCCAGTGCTTATGTGCGCCCGGTGCGCAGAATTGCCGTGCGCTGCCGAAAAGAAAATGGACAGTGGGGCATCGGGGTGATTGTCTCCAACCTTGAGCCCAAAGATGTGCTTTGGCTGACGGGTGGTTATCGTCAGGAGGAAGAAAAAGACGAACAGGTCTTGCTGGCCTATGTTCACTTCTACGATCAGCGCGGCGGTGGGATCGAGACTGAAATCAAAGAGGATAAGCAAGGCTTGAATACCACTAAACGCAACAAAAAACGTTTCGCCGCCCAACAAATCCTCACCCAGTTGGAGGTCTTGGCTCACAATACCTTGATTTGGGCGCGCCTGTGGCTGGCAGACCACTGCCCTCGCCTGGCGCACTTCGGTCTTAAACGTTGGATGCGTGACATCCTGCATCTCAACGGAGTCGTGGTTTTCGATCAAAGCCTTCATTTGATCCAACTTATCCTTAATCCTGCCGATCCTCTGGCAAAGGACTTATCTCACGGCCTGGCCGCCCTTCTCGCCGGGGAGCATGTTGCCGTTTATTTGGGCGAAACTTAGGTATTTAAGCAACTGCACACCTGATAATATGTGCGACATTTTTATTATGAACAAGGATGGAACCAATCAGGTGAATATCACCAATTTGCCTGGCTATTTTTGGAATGTGATCTGGCAACCTTAAATGATATACGGTTCACCAAATTCCCGCATAGGATATTATTGGGGTTCTGGATACCGCTTCTGTGACCCTGTCATCTTCATTGCCAATCTGGTTTCCGGTCACGATTGACATTAATGCATCTCTCATCATACATTGGGATCTGTATTTGGAAAGGATTGTGCAGGTTTAACAGCAGCGCTAACTCGAAAGTAAATCTCAGCGAAAATTCAGGGCACAACTGGCTATATCGAACACTGATGTACAATTAAACGTTACAGTACGTAGACTTCCCTCACAGTGTGAAATACGTTGTTTAAGGCGTGAGCTTTCACCAATTTACGTAACTTACAATGGTAGGATCTCACTAACCATGAGGCTCTTAATGAGTACAACAGACTTCGCACGCTGGTCGAAACTGATTGCGTTCGCAACGCTGACCGTTGCCCTTACCTTTTCTAGTTTTGCTTCCACTTTTGAGGAGCAGCAATTGTTCCTGCCATTATTGTTCAACGGTTATAGTGGACCAATTTCCCCAGAGGGAATGGTTTATGTGCCAAGTGGGGAATTCCAGATGGGGACGGAAGTTCCCCCTCCTTATTCTTGCGACCCTTCAGGCATAAGTTGCCCACTGCACACTGTCTATATAGATGCATTTTTTGTTGACAAATATGAAGTCAGTAATGCTCAATATGCCCAATGTGTAGACGCAGGATCCTGCTCTCCTCCAGTCACTAATGCGTCAAACACCCGTACTTTCTACTATGGAAACTCACAATATGATGGGTATCCGGTCGTTAACATATCTTGGTATGACGCCGTTAATTACTGTTCCTGGGCAGGCAAGCGTCTGCCGACTGAGGCGGAATGGGAGAAAGCAGCACGCGGAGCTAATGACGTGCGTTACTATCCTTGGGGCGATGATGCTCCGGATTGCTCTCGGGTGAATTATGTCCACACCATAGGATTAAACGAAACTCCTTGCATTGGAGATACAACTCCTGTGACTGCCTATCCTTTCGGTGCAAGCCCATACGGAGCACTCAACATGGCTGGAAACGTATGGGAGATGACTGCCGACTGGTACGCAGATTTGTATTACCATACTTACCCACCAGATGGTTGGCCGGCTAATCCCATTGGGCCAGAGAGTGGTAACTTCAAAGTAATACGCGGAGGATCTTTCAACCACATTTATTTCGGAATCATGGTAGATAATCGACTAGGCCAGTCTCCAAGCAGTGGTTGCATTAGTGATCGGATCGGTTTCCGTTGCGCGATGACTCCATGATTTGGAACCTATATATGACCTCTACGTGGCCTAACCGATGCTGAATAGTATCTTTGTGACTGCTCTGTGGAGGTGCCATAATTTTGTCGGATCCTATCTACATTTCCACGGCTCACGAGAATTATCAGCACGTCTCGAGTATTTTCCCTCGACTCTGTCTGACCATCCCATCCTTCGCAGCCTCTACAACTCAGTTCGAATGGTACCTCCCTAAGCAACTATCTATTTTCCGGGAACCATCCAACGCCGATTTATAATTACTACACAATATGAGGTTTCACTATAGTTTATGAAGCATTTTTCTTTCCATATCCCAACCAGACCCATTTAACATTTTCACTCGCATACGAATGAATATCGTGAACCCAAAAGTCGACCATTATATTAACGAAGTATTTCAGTCCTTTATAGGGAACCTATTTATCCTGGCTGCACGGCTTATATGCATTAGAAATCATAATTTTATGTTTGGTGGATCCGAAATTGTTGCCAACAATTGCGTGGTATTTTCATCATTCTTGCCCTTAGTCTTGCGATCGGGTGGAAAAATATTCGGCAACATCCACGTATCGTCGGCAGCTTTTGGATGACTATTTTGATGATCGCTCTCTTCTTGACTGCATGGGGATTGGGAAATTTAAATGTATTGTTATTTTCAACCATAATCGGTCTGGTCGGGGGATTAGCAGGAGGGTGGAAAAATATTGTTCTTGCAATTTTCGTGCTGGGTATCAATTTCACTGCCAGCCAGTTCCTATTCAATAATCCCGAAATTCAAACTTATTTGGGGCTATTGTTCCCAATAACATTTTTGTTTGCATCATTAGGAACGTACATTCGAACAGCGATTATCTCAAACATCGGGGATATCAGCCAACTATATTTTGATACCCAGGCATCCCTGGAGAAAAGCAGAGATGACCAACTCGCATTACAACAAGTGCATAAGGATTTTTTGTTGTCGAATCAGGAACTGGCACGATTGTCAGAAAAGCTACGATCGACGACTGAACTCGCCGAAAGTGCGCTGAATGCAAAGAAGGATTTTGTGGCAAATGTTAGTCATGAATTGCGCACTCCTCTAAACATGATTATTGGATTCAGCCACAATATCACTAGTAAACCCTTTATGTACGGAGTGCGTCTTCCGCAAAAATTACTTGATGACATAGCTACAATTGAACGTAACAGCCAGCATTTAAGCGGATTGGTGAACGACATTTTGGATCTCAGCCAGGTGGATGCTGGTAGGTTGGCATTGACGCCTGGGTGGGCGCATCTCAATAACATTTCCCGGCAAGCCTTGGAAATGGTAAAACCATTGTTAGAATCGAAAGAATCTCACCTATGCGATAGATTTATTGTCAGCAACGGATGATGTGTATTGTGATGAAACACGAATTCGAGAGGTGATGTTAAAGTTTACTAAGTAACGCTGGACGATTCGTGGAGACAGGCGGAATAATCATTAAAGTTGGCCGATCAGGATCAAAATTACATTGTCAGCGTGAGCGATACTGGCCCTGGAATACCTTCAGATGAAATCAACCGCAATTTTTGAGCCTTTTCATCAAATCGATAATTCTATCCGTCGCAATCATGGTGGAACCGGGTTAGGATTAACCATCAGTAAAAAAATCGTGGAAATGCACGGAGGTAGATTGTGGGTTGATAGTCAGGTCGGGGTTGGGTCTACGTTTTCCTTTATCTTACCAAAATCAGGGAGATCTCCTGAACTAGCAACCACGCCAAAACGATGGATCAATCCTTATCAAGAATATCTTCCACGCGATCGACCATTTCAGGCTCCGGTGCCAATATCTATTCCCCGTTTTGTTGTTTGTGAGCAAGGGGATGCGCTTTCCAGGTTGTTGAAACGTTATTTCGACTTCTGTGAAATAATCTCCGTCGAGAATTTTCAACAGGTCCAAATTGAATTGCGGCGTGTCCCAATAAGAGCTGTGTTGATTAATTCCGCCGATCTTTCAATTGATGATTTATTTACATACCTGGGAAATGAATTCTTAATAAACACGCCCGTCATCCAATGCTTTGTACCATCCAGACAGGAATATGCTAAGAGAATAAGAGGTAAATGAGTATCTCGTTAAGCCGGTTTCAAGTGATCAGCTCCTTGGTATTCTTGCGGATTACGTAAATCCGGGGGCAAATGTATTACTCGTGGATGACGAACCTGATATGCTGCGCCTCTTGATGACTATTTTGGAATCGAGTGAGAAAAACTATCACATATTATCAGCTATCGATGGTTTTACTGCGATGAGATATCTACAAGAGAATAAAGTTGATATCGTTCTCCTTGATTTGATTATGCCGGAAATGGATGGCTTCAGCGTGTTGAATGAAATGCATCGGGTTGAAAAACTTCAACAGATCCCGGTTATTGTCATAACATCAAGAGATCCCGCAGATCAACCATTTATCAGCAATTCTTTTCGAATAGTGAAAGCCGAGGGGTTTTCGGTGAACGATATCATCAACCACATTCGATATATTACGAATCTCCAGGGAGAAGATGAATTTTTTGGCGATCCAGAGCAGCCAAAAAATCCTCGTGGGAAATCGGCTTCTGAATAAAGTCATTTGCGCCCAGGGCCATGGCAAGTTCTAAATGGGGAAGAATAGTAGAAATGATGACCGGCACATTTTTGCTATGGGGATCCGAATGAATTAATTTCAGCAGCTCCCACCCATCTGTATTGGGCATCATGATGTCCAGAATAATGATCGCGGGCTTATATTGAGCAATTTCAGTTAACAGATTTTCTGGATTTCCTATCCCATGGATCTTGTAACGGCTTCCCGCAACATATTGTTGAAGCAACTGGAAAAAATCAGCATTATCATCGATTACCAACACCGGTAACAAGTTGGCAACGGGAAGGGTTAGTACAAAATTCCAGACGAAATCTCCGGTCGTCAACTTCTCCGTCACTTTAAACGGTGATAACAAATCGGTAATGATCTTTCTAGAAGAATGATCTTGTTTTTTCCCATCGAAGTCAACATTTGAATTATCCGTTGCGCAGGAAATAACGATTTCAACTTTTTCTTCTCCCTTTGCACTGATGAGAAAATCCGAGCCGGAGTTAGTCCGAATTGTGGATACCAATATCGTCAGAATTGCTTGTTTTAATGCAACGGGATGAACCGCCACTAATGGCAATGGACCTTGTATATCAATATTTAGCTGGATTTTGTATTGATCCAGTAAGGGTTGGATGAGGTCGACGACTTCAACAAAGAGTGGGTTCGGATCGCAATTCGCTTGTTTGGTCTCCTCAGACAACCAACCCAGATCACTGGATTGATCAAATATTTCTACATTCTCATCCACAACCAGAGGAATTTTTCTTGTGGCATTTCGCTGTTCCTCAATCAAATGGGTGGCAAGAAAATCGATTGCGATAGCTTGTTCCCTGCGTAATTGTCGTACACTCAAGTTCATTTGTAAAGCTAGTTCCATTTGCGGAATTTGCAGAACATAGCGTTTGTAAAGAAGCTCGTAGGTGATATCGCTAACCGGCTTATCGGTGTAAGCGGGATTTTTTAGTTTTTCAATTTCATCAACCAAAATCTTCTGCAGTCGAAATGCCGCGTCAAAATGATCTCTTAAGCCAAAATAATCGATCAACCGGCTTTTTCTGAGATGGGATGGATCATAAAGATGGTTTAGATCGCTTCGCAGAGTTCGTAAAAATATTTCAAACAACATGAGTGCCTGATTATCGCAAGGACGGCATTGTCCGGTTAATGTCCGGTTTTATGTCAAAACTGCAACCATCCGATAAGTGGATTTGTTATTATAACGGTAGTTTCCATAGGTGTACACCAATGGGTTGTGCAGGTCAGTCGAATTTACTTCATCCACAGGCAAATTCGTCTCGTGATCTGTTTAATCGCTGGATTGTGGCAGTTCTCATCATTCCCAACTACATATTTCATCTTTATATGCAGGAGAAAACCATGGAAAAGAGAAGGTTAACTCGAAGAAAGTTCATAAAATTAGGCTTAACGACGGCAGGCGCTTTTGCAATAACCGCCTGTGCCCAACAACAGGCCGCCACTACGCCGGCAGCCACAGAACAACCCGCGACAAATACTCCGGTAGCAATTCAGGCTAATGAAGCAACTTCCACTCCCGTTCCGACGCCAACATCAGCTTACAAAGAAGCTCCGATGCTTGCTGACCTGGTCAATTCCAACAATCTCCCACCCGTAAGTGAACGCTTACCTAGCAATCCTATGATTGTTGCACCAGTTAAATCTACAGGGAAATATGGCGGCACGATGAATTTAGTGACCATGGATTCGTCAGGCTTGGGCAACATTCGCATGAAATTCTATGATCCTCCAATTCGATGGAAAGTGGATCTCACAGGATATGAACCTGGGTTGGCAAACGCTTATGAATGGTCATCTGACGGAAAGGTTTTCACACTCTATTTCCGCAAAGATCTGAAATGGTCGGATGGAGTTCCCTTTACCACAGCTGATCTCAAATTCTGGTGGGAAGATCTGGTAAATAATGAAGAATATGGAACTTTTTATATAAGTCCATGGTACTTCAACAACAAAGAAGGAGAACGCATTGTTGATGTAACCTTCCCAGATGATTACACGATGGTCTGGACATCCTCTTCCGATCCACTCTACATCGCCCCTTATGTCCTGGCGCAAGGTTTTTGGGAATGGGAACCCATCATGAAACCTATGCATTATCTGAAGAAATTCCATACTAAATACACCCCAGATGCAAAAATCGAAGATATGGAAACAAATGATCAGTGGTGGCAAAATCCAGACTATCCATGCTTGATGGCCTGGCATTGTTCCAGCCTGGCCGCGGATGGCACGTCGATCACTTTTGAACGAAACCCCTATTACTGGAAAGTTGATACCGAAGGAAACCAACTGCCATATATTGATAAAGTTGTTGTTAGTCTTGTGAAAGACCCTCAGGTTGCCCTTTTACAGACCTCACAAGGTGCATATGATGTTGTGTTCCGTGGCGCCGATGCCAGCCCGAATGATTTCCCATTCCTTTCAGAACAAGCTGCCAGCGGGGGATATCATTTACTCAAGAACTGGATGCATGGAACAGGAAGTTGGCCGGCTTTCCTGATAAATCAAGATTATGTAGAGGGCGGGAAGAACTATCCTGATGATACCCCTGAATACGCCAAAGAAATTCACGATCTGCTTCGCGATAAGAACTTTCGAAAAGGCATTGCTTTTTCCATCGATCGCCAACGCATGATCAATGTTGTTTGGGGAGGAGTAGGTAAGCCTGTAGGGGCAACAATCAGCCCGCAAAGCTGGCATTTCACCAGTGAGAAAGGCCAGGCCGTATTTAAGGAATGGCAGGAGGCCTATGCCGGTTATGATGTTTCTAAAGCAGAAATGTATTTTTCCGATGCCGGCATTACGAAAGGTAGCGATGGTTTTTATACCCTACCTAGTGGAAAACCTTTTGCCCTATTAATTGACGTAACTGATTGGCCCGGGCGAAAAATCTCTGAGGATGCATGTGCCGAATTAAAGAAACAGTTGGAAGAGATTGGCATAAAAACTGAACTGAAAAACGTGATCGGGTTACCCGATTCGGATGCACGCCAAATCGCCGGTCTTTACATGATTCGCACATCCGAAGCATCTGAAATGGATCTTTGGACCTATCCGGATGAAATATTCCCGGTCCGCAATAATCGAGCCTTCCCACTGGAAGGGAATTGGCGGGCTACAGCCGGTAAGGAAGGGGTCAAACCCGAGCCTAATAGTCCTGCAGAAAAACTTCAGGCGTTATATGATTTGGGCCTCAATGAGCCAGATATTGAAAAACGACATGAGATTGTTTGGGATGCCGTAAGATTCACATTGATGAGGGCCCGTTCGTCTTTGGAATATCTGGCGACCAAAAAGATCCGGTTGTTGTCAAAGATTACATGAGAAATATTTATGATTTCGGCGTGATTGGGCCATGGGCACCAGGCACCCCTGGAAACCAGCACTCAGCACAATGGTGGATGGACATTTAGATTTCCGGTTGTAGTTCATAGGTATGAGCGGGTTTACCCGCTCATACCTCATTCACGCAGGATTAGGTTCTTGGGAGACCGGCATGATATTTTATATCGTACGGCGATTAATCGTTGCTGTGCTTATGGTTATTCTTGTATCATTCGTTAGCTTTGCCATCATAAAACTTCCGCCAGGTGATTTCTTGACGCAGCGATTGGCAGAATTGCAAAGACGCGGGGACCGCAGTGCCCAAAACAGAATTGCGGAATACCGGGCACGCTATGGGCTAGATCGTTCTTTTTTGGAGCAATATTGGGGGTGGGCCAGTAAATTTGTCACCGGCGATTTTGGTAAATCATTCGAATACGAGCGCCCGGTTGCTGACCTGATTGGCGACCGTTTGGCTATGACCATCCTGCTTGCGGTCACAACACTAGTAATCATCTGGTTGATCGCAATACCATTGGGGGTCTATTCTGCTGTCAGGCAATATACTTTTGGCGATCAAATTATCACAACCATAAGTTTTATCGGGCTAGGTGTTCCAGGTTTCTTGTTAGCGTTGCTTGTGTTGTTTTTTGCCGTGGTAGTTTTGAAGCAAGATATTGGTGGTTTATTTTCTCGCCAATATCAGGACGCTCCATGGTCGATTGCTAAGGTGTTTGATTTATTAAAGCACCTATGGATCCCAGCCCTAATCAGCGCAATTACAGACACGGGGGCCTTAATAAGGATCATGCGGGGAAACTTGCTTGATACATTGGGACAGCCATTTGTAGAAGCAGCTCGAGCGCGCGGTTTGAAAAACAGAAGTGTTGTGTGGAAACATGCAGTACGAATTGCTATCAATCCTCTGGTAGTCATTTTGGGATCGGAAGATATTCCTAATATTATTGTTGGTTCAGCGCTTGTTTCGATCGTATTGAACCTTCCGACTATCGGCCCTCTTTTCGTAGAAGCTTTGAGAAAATTGGATATGTATCTGGCAGGAACATGTATTGTGTTTTTCACAATTCTATTATTAGGAGGAAATCTGTTATCAGATCTTATATTAGCAGCGATCGATCCCCGAATTCGGTTAGATTGAGAACACGTCCTAATAGGGAGAACATATTCACTACGCTGGCAAATCGTTGACGCCCGGTTTTCTGGTGGCGGGACACAAAATCTGCCTCAGCCTTATGCCCATATCTTAGATCGGAATAAAACGTTTTTCACATAAATTCCACCCATATACCATTTTTCAAGCTATTGGTTAATGTAGTAGTGAAAATGTGAATAGAAACCACTAAAACGGTTTTAAAGATTAATGGTGTGACTCAAGCTTAATTGTTTCAACGAATTTTATAAGGAGTAATAATGATTAAGTTTATTCTTTCTAAAAGGTCGAAACCATTACAAGATGTCAATTTACCTGTAAGCCAGAGCTATTGGTCTTTGGTCTGGTGGAGATTTAGAAGAAATAGAATGGGAATTGTTGGTGCAACTACTGTCATTTCTCTCTATATAATTTTTTGTATCCTTACAGAATTTTTTGCCCCTTATCTTTTGGAACGTACATCTCAATTTGTTGAAGCCAGACCACAAACTATCAGATGGATTGATGAGAATGGGACTTTCCATTTCAGACCATTTGTATATGGGCTTGAGCAAAAAATCGATGAGGAAAAAAGACTGCGATATTATGTAGATAATCCAGAAAAAATATATCCAATCCATTTCTTTGTCAAGGCACAATCCTATAGGTTAATGGGGATTATCCCCTTCGACATTCACTTGTTTGGTATCAAAGACATGAGTTAGGAAGCGCCTTTCTTTATTATGGGAACGGATCCTCTTGGTAGGGATTGGTTTTCTCGTATTGTCTATGGTGGGCGATTATCACTTCTTATTGGTCTTATTGGCCAAGTGATCACATTGATTTTGGGAAATGTTTTAGGAACCATATCGGGATATTTTGGAGGGGTGGTCGATATGGTTATTCAAAGGATTACTGAGTTCCTGGCCGCTTTTCCAGATATTCCTTTGTTCATGGCATTGTCTGCCGCAATACCGACCTATTGGTCGCCGATTGTAGTATATTTTATGTTGACCTTAATTTTAGCGTTCGTGAGATGGGGAAGCTTGGCGCGACAGGTCAGAAGCATTATCCTTTCATCTAAAGAACGTGAATATGTGTTAGCTGCACGTAGTGCTGGGGCAAGCCACGCCCGCATTATGTTCAGGCATTTACTGCCCGGTGCAATGTCACATATCATCGTTATTGCGACCCTTGCCATTCCAGGCATGATCCTGGCAGAAACTGCTTTAAGCTGGTTGGGATTAGGCCTGCGGCCGCCGATGACCAGTTGGGGAGTTTTACTTTACGATGCAGGCACAATTAAGGCAATTCGATATACGCCCTGGTTGTTGTGGACTGTTCCCTTTATCATTATTACCGTGCTTGGTTACAACATGCTTGGAGATGGTCTACGGGATGCTTTAGATCCATACAGCGGCAGGTAAAGAAAAATATTGGCATTGGTTGCAGTGGCCCAAAAATATCGGTCAACAGGTTGCCTTATTGCGTTGCATTCTGGTAGGTAATAATCACAACAACATCCAAACATAAAAAACACCCCGAGGTTTTTCGGGGTGCTTAATTGAATTACATTGGTATGAAATACTTATTTCATATCATTACTATTTTCATGGACCTTTTGCAAAGCAGCACACACATCATCAATCCCTTTGGCGCCAGCCCTGAAAACCTGTTCTGGCAACCAGATTGATTCTCTTTCGGCAGCCCGTTCGGCTTCTGGCATACTCAGATCTTTGAAGTTAAACCGTTCAGGGAATGCAGAAGGAACGGGCAAACGCGATTTTGAGGGCTGGAAAAGGTCATAGTGGTTCATTGCAGGATATCCATCGGAGCATGCAATTCCCTCTGCCTGAAGGGCATTAATTACCTTTTGTTTATTGCCGCCGTATTGATCGATATCTAGAGCGAATCCAAACATATAAAATGAGCGTGTTGTATGGCGAGGGTCACGACGGAGCATACGGACGCCGTCAACCTCACTCAAGCTTTCCTCTATATATTCCAACATCTGTTCTCTTTCCTTAGCTTGCGCTGGGAAACGTTCAATTGCAACATTTCCCAATGCGGCCTGGATCTCGGGAAGTCGAAAATTGGCGCCCATCGTATACTCCAACCCGTCTGGATCATGGGGGCGACCGCAATCGATGATACTGGTGGCGCGGTTTGCCAATTCCTCGGTGCGGCATAACAGAACACCACCTTCACCAGTTGTAAGGATTTTCGATGATTGTAGAGAAAATGAGCCGAAATGCCCAAATGTACCTGCTCCACGCCCTCGCCATTTTGCACCATGCGCATGTGCACAATCCTCGACGACAATCAGATTGTGTCGTTCCGCAATATCCATCAGTGCATCCATATCCGCGATCTGCGCGCCAAGGTGAACTGGAATAATTGCCTTTGTTTTTGGGGTAATTGCCTCTTCAACTTTTTGTGGATCAAGACAATAATTATCGGGATCAATATCAACCATTACTGGAATGGCCCCGGCCGCCATTGGCGCAGCAGCAGTTGCCTGGAAAGTGAGCGCAGGAACAATTACTTCATCGCCCCATCCGATATTCGCTGCCCTTAAAGCTACTTCTAATGTCAAAGTACCGTTCATCACCAATACGGGATACTCTCCACCTTGTAAATCCGAAAATCGTCGAATAAATTCTTTGGATTGCGGTCCCGGGTACGGATGCCCACCCCAATGACCGGAACGGATAACCGTAGTAATTGCTTCAATATCTCTGTCATCATAAACCGGCCATTGAGGATAAGGTTCAGAACGAACAGGTGTACCGCCATGAATTGCAAGCTTTGACATTTTAACTCCTCGAAAATTTTTGGTTGAGTTGGAATTGTCGATATAGATATATCAATATTCATTGAAATTAAAAAAAACCTCCAATATTAATGCCCAGAAAATGGTAATTCACCACCCGTTTTTATAATAACAAAACATACAAACCAGAAGGGATGGTTTTGACAAAAAAGAGGACTTAAAGCGGACAATAACAAAAAAATTTTAATCGTCTTGGAATAAGTAAATAGTACAATAAAAACAACACTCAATGAAAAACAAAATATACCAAAGGAAGTTTTCCGTACCTTGTGGAATAACTTGTGAAATCAACTTAAATAAATTTGTGAGTTGTTAGTCGATTTTTGAAATGACGAAATTAAAAATTAATTGCAGAAAAGCCTTCTCGAAAAATTAACCGTCGAGAATTATTGCGAATTGCATCCCTAAGTATTGGTGGGGCCAGTCTTAACGCCTGTTCAATGCCAGAAGATCCTGCTTGGATTGATACGTCCACGAACATCACGTCAGATGAAAAAAAAATGACTGTTTGGGCATGGGCAGGAACTTACGAAGGGATGGTCACTCAAATCGATGCCTTTAATCAAATCTATCCAAATATCAAAGTTGAATTGGTAATCACAGGATATGATGATACACACATCAATCTTTTGAATTCAATTTTCGCAGGAAGAGGTGCACCGGATATTTGTGCAATGGATGTTTTTAGGTTAGCAGAGCTCGCTGCCAGTCTCGTGGATATATCGGAGTATGCTCGACCTTATAAGAATTTATTTGTTCCACCGACATTCGAGTTGGCTACTTATAAAGGTAAAACTTATGGCATGGCAACCGATTTCACAACCGGTTGGGTTATATTATCGTAAAGACATGTTCGAACAATATGGAATCAATCCTGACGAGATTCATGTGTGGGAAGATTTTATTGATCTTGGGAGGATTATTAGCGATACCAGTGATGGCCAGGTAAATTCCCACATTATGTCCAGCGGAGACCCCCTTCTATTTGAGGTGATGGCGATTGAACAAGGATTTCGTGGATATTACTTCAATGATGATGATACACAAGTGATTGTGGATGATCCACTGATTGTGGAAGCAATGGAAAAGATCAAAGCCATGTGGTTTGGTGTAGGAATTCTTAGGAATCTCAAGGTGGGATTGCCGGCGACGAAGCAAACGTAATCATTAAGGCCAATAAATTAGTGACCCAGATTGTTGGACCAGCCTGGTATAGGCAAGTATTGAAAGGCATTCTTCCAGAACAATCTGGTAATTGGCGATTAATTCGTCGTCCCGGCTATGTATTTAGGTGGGCCAAGAATTGGGTACAATGTGCCCACAATTTTTGTTATTACAAAACAAAGTAGATTGGTAAAACAGGCATGGGAATTGTGCCGGTTATCTTTGTCGGGTGATGGCGCAAAAGCTCTCTACGAAAAGACAGGTATATTACCAGCGTATGAACCTTTAATGGAAGAAATTGTTGACGAGCCCGTTCTGTACTTTGGCGGTCAAAAAATCAACCGTTTGTACAATGAAATTGCCAAAGAAAGTCCCCTTGTGTTCTATGGTAAAGGGTTCTTAGAAACACGCTCCATAATTGGGAAATACATGGACGAAATATTATATGGGAAAATTAGCCCTCGCCAAGGTATGAAAGATGCTGCGAATGAATTACGGAAGAAATTAGGCAAGGGATAATATGGGGAAATATCTTCGAATTGGACTTGACAGAAAATTTAATCCCGTATATGTTTATTTTGCCTTTTTTTATTCTTTTTAAATTTTCGACTTGCTACCCCTCCTTTATTTAATTAAAGTTAAGATATGACGGATTGGAAGGGGATAGATACCGGTAATTTTGTTGGTTTATAGAATTTCTTCATATTGTTTCAGCATATACCATTTTATAAATCATTGGCTAAGAAGCTAATTCTACATTTGGGTAATACCTATAAGGATATTTACCGCTTTGGTTATTGCCGTTTTATTAAACTCGAAAATCGTAAGGATTGGTGGTGTTTTTCGAACAATCTATTATTTGCCGATGCTAACCTCACTGATCGTAACAGTGTTAGTCTTTAACACGACTTCAGTCAAAGCTTCGGATTAACGAATGCTGGGCTTAACCATTTCGGGGTTACGTCAATAAACTGGTCGTCCGAACCTTTTTGGATAAAACCGATTTTTACCTTAACCATTCTATGGCGTTGGACGGGAAATGACATCATCATAATGCTCGTTGGCCTGCAAAATATACCGGATGAATTATATGAAATTGCGCGGGTGAACGGTGCCAACGATGTCCAAAATATTCATCAAAAAATAACAATTCCATTAATCATCCCTATACTTCTTTTTGCCTCTGTTATTGCCACAGTCAGAATATTTAATCTGTTTGAAGAACCATTTGCATTATTTGGTGGTGCCATTGGCGGCGTAGCACAGGCAGGATTGACCACAGGTTTGTTGAATGTATCAGAATGCATTTGTATTTTTTAACTTTGGTTATGGCTCCTCCATCGCATGGGTGATTGCACTAATAGTACTTGGGTTATCTCTTTTGCAAATAAAATTAAGGAGTCGTTTACCACAATGAAATATGTAATGACATTAGTATCAAAATATTTAAAACCAACTAAACGTAGAATATTTTTGGTAGTCATGATTTATTCATTACTGATTGGGGCTGGAATATTATTCCTATTGCCTTTTTACTGGATGGTAATTACGTCTTTCAGGTCATTACCAGACTTTTATGCGACTCCATTTACATTTTTCCCAAGCAAACTCTCATTCGTGAACTATCGTGAATTGTTTATCCAAACCGATTTTTCCAGAGGTATGTTGAACTCTACATTCTTATCTATTGTGGCAGCAATTTCGCAAATTTATTCTGTGGATTGGCAGGTTATACTTTTGAACGTTAAATTTCCGGTGGCGTGATGAATTATTTGTTATCGTATTAGCCACCATGACAATTCCAATTGGGGTGCTTTTAATACCTAAGTTTATGATAATGTCGTACATAAATTGGATTGACACATATTTACCTTTGATTATTCCAAATATTGCTAATGCATTTGGGATTTTTTGGATGCGCCAATATTGTCGCTCTTTCCCTTTGGAATTATTAGATGCTGGTCGAATTGATGGTGCCTCAGAATTTACTAGTATTTTATTAAAAGTGGTAGCACCGTCAATTGTACCGGCGTTGACTTCACTGGGTTTCTTTGTATTTATAACCACATGGAATGACTTCACCACCCCTTTGGTATTTATCCGGTCAATTGAAAACTATACGATCCAATTGTGGTTGTCCGTCGTATCCCGCCAATCCATTTACACGTTTCCTCATCTTGTTATGGTTGGATCTGTACTCTCAAGCATCCCTATTGTTATTCTATTTGCGGCAGTTCAACGGAATTTTGTCAGCGGTGTACTCGTTGGAAATTATAAATAAAATAAATTTAGTTTGGCGAGCAAGGGCTGGTTTAATTAATCCAGATGTTGTCTTTGAATGATGGTGTGAATGGATGATTAAACGAGAATTCGATTTGGTTAATGCATTGTGATTGACCGAGAAATGGTGTGTTTAAATACCCAGCAGTGAACTTACAGCTAATTCAATAGCAGACAAAGCATTTTCGATCCTCTAGAATGGGTTCGGATGCCAGGTCATCCTGGCGTTACTCATTCGAGGATACGATGGGCGTAGAACAGATAGCATCATCAACTTCATTAGAGGCCGAGGAATTAGACCGGATCCTTGAAATCGGCCGGTTGCTTTCATCCGTTCTGACGCCTAAAGAAGTTGAGAATCTTCAAAGCCTTTTGCTAAATGAAAAACGATCCAAGGAAGAGGCTCAAATCCCTTACGGTGGGTCTCAAATAGGAACACCAGCGTCACTTGACGCCTGATGTTACTTACCTAAGTTTTGCCCAAATAAACGGCAACATGCTCCCCGGCGAGAAGGGCGGCCAGGCCGTGGGATAAGTCCTTTGCCAGAGGATCGGCAGGATTAAGGATAAGTTGGATCAAATGAAGGCTTTGATCGAAAACCACCACTCCGTTGAGATGCAGGATGTCACGCATCCAACGTTTAAGACCGAAGTGCGCCAGGCGAGGGCAGTGGTCTGCCAGCCACAGGCGCGCCCAAATCAAGGTATTGTGAGCCAAGACCTCCAACTGGGTGAGGATTTGTTGGGCGGCGAAACGTTTTTTGTTGCGTTTAGTGGTATTCAAGCCTTGCTTATCCTCTTTGATTTCAGTCTCGATCCCACCGCCGCGCTGATCGTAGAAGTGAACATAGGCCAGCAAGACCTGTTGGTCTTTTTCTTCCTCCTGACGATAACCACCCGTCAGCCAAAGCACATCTTTGGGCTCAAGGTTGGAGACAATCACCCCGATGCCCCACTGTCCATTTTCTTTTCGGCAGCGCACGGCAATTCTGCGCACCGGGCGCACATAAGCACTGGCTTCCGCCGTCACCCAACCAAACTCCCGGGCTGGGTCAGCAGGGTCGCTGATCCAGCGGGAAACGCTTATGGCCAATTGCGCCGCCCGACTGCCCGAATAATCCTTGACATGCACGCGATACCCGCGTTCCAGGGCCCAATTGATGTCTTCGACACTCCCGCCGCCCGAATTGATCCGCAGGATGGTGCGATTGCGTTTGCCCTCGTCCAGTTCCAGACAGGTTTCGGCGGCCTCGACCAGGGGACACAAAGCCCTGTTCAATTGGGTCGTCCCTTCATACACCCGTTCCACCACGATCTCTTCATACCAGGTGGCGATCAAATAGCCTTCCTGTCGCCCACGTCGATTGCGCTGCTTGGCAAAATACCCTTTGGTAGCCAGCGCTGCTTTCCGACCACATGGCCGCCCCGTCATGTCCACGTCCAACAACTGCCATTCGCATTGATAATCGTGCCGGTAGCTCTTGGTCTTGCTGGCGAAAGATTTGCTCCATCGCGCGATGCATTTCGCTGACATTCTGCTCCGTACATGCATCCAGGGTATCCTGGATCACCGATTGCTCCGCACAACTCGTCCGTCCGAACGCAACTTGCACCGCTCGTTCGGCGCGCACCCGCTTATTCACCTCGACCATGCCTTGCGCTCCGGCCAGAATCGCAATATAGCCATCTTTCAGCTTGTCCACGGGGCGATGCTTGACGATCTTTTGCGGTATTTTCACTTCCCGCTCTATCGGTGCGAACAATTTCATCTTGCGGGTTTTCACTCCTATGGCCGTCAGTGGCAAAACGGAGGTGTACACATATTGGTTTTCTTCATTTTCACT
>CAVVZR010000008.1:0-2139131 GCA_963752685.1 uncultured Chloroflexia bacterium
CGGCGACGGTCATCACGAAGAAGACCACCACCTGGGCCGAAATGGCTCCGTACATACGCGCAAAGGTGATAAATGCCAGGTTGCCGGCGTTGAACATCAATTCCAGGCTCATAAAGACCACCAGCGCATTACGCCGCAGCACCACCCCCAGAATCCCCAGGGCGAAGAGGGCGGCCGAGAGCGCCAGGTAATATTCGACAGGTATCATGATTCCCTCTCCTATTGGTCGCGTTTGTACATATCGCGTCTGCGGCCGGCCTGGTCGAGTTTAGCCAGCACAATCGCGCCCACCACGGCCACCAGCAAAATGATGGCGGTCACTTCAAACGGCAGCGCGTATTGGGTAAACAGGATCTTGCCGATATCCACCGGGGCGCCGTAGCCCAATGGGGCTGGTTCGGCGCCGGGCAGCGATCCACCCAGCCGGCTGATGTTCAGGCCAAAATCGGCGGCCAGCACCACGATCAGCGGGATGGCCAGAAAGCGCTGCCAGCGCAGCGGCTCGCCGCCCCCCATGCGTTCCGCGCCGAGCAGCATAATCACAAACAAGAACAGCACCACCACCGAGCCGGCATAGACTGTGATTTGCGAAATAGCGATAAAAGGCGCCCCCAGGATCAGGTATAAGATGGCTACCGTGCCAAAATTCAACACCAGGAACAGGGCGGAATAGATCGCGTTGCGGGTGACCAGCATGCTGACGGCTGTTCCAACGGCAACAAAGGCCAGGACAAAGAAAACGATCAGCATTGCATTCTCCTCCTCAAGAGCAGCATAAACCCCTTAATCCTGCGGGTCTTTCATCTCGGGCACCGAGCGGGTGAACACGCCCGGTGCGGTCTTCTGCGGGGTGAGCTGGGCGGCTTCAGCCACCGGTTCGATCAGCATTTCCTTGGTGTAGATCGCTTTGGCGCGCTCGGTGAAGGAAAGCTCGTAGTTATCCCCCAGCACGATGGCTTCGGTGGGGCAGGCGTCTTCACAATAGCCGCAGAAAATGCAGCGCAGCATGTTGATCTCGTAGGTGCGGGCATAGCGCTCGCCCGGTGAGAAGCGTGCATCGTCGCTGTTTTCGGCCGCTTCGACAAAGATGGCGTCCGCGGGACAGGCCGCGGCGCACAGCGAACAGCCGATGCATTTTTCCAGACCGTTGTCATAGCGCTTGAGCACGTGCCGTCCTTTGAAACGGGTGTGCACCGGGCGCTTTTCTTCCGGATAGCTGATCGTGACGGGCTTCTTCGTCCATTCTTTTAAGGTGGTAAACAGCCCCTTGAACATCCCAGCTCCTTTCTTTGCCCTGGCAGGCGCTCTAACCGTTGGTCAATAAAATCACGACCGCGGTTACCAATACGCTGAAGAGCGCCAGCGGGAAAAGGATTTTCCAGCCAAAGGCCATCAGGCGGTCATAACGAATACGTGGAAGGGTCGAGCGGACCCAGACAAAGCCAAACAATAAAGCCACCACTTTGGCCAGCAGCACGAACGGCCCCAGGAAGGGGATGACCGGCCCGATCACCGGCAGGCTCTCGAACCAGCCCTGGAAGGGCAGCAGGTATCCGCCGAGGAACATGGTGGCAAAGATCATCGAAACGGCAATCATTTTGATGTATTCCGCCATGAAGAACAGGGCAAACTTCATCCCCGAATATTCCGAATGGTAGCCGGCGGTCAATTCCTGTTCGGCTTCAGGCATGTCAAAGGGAGCGCGGTTGACCTCGGCATACATCGAGATACCCAGAATGACGGCTGCGCCGGGCTGCAGGAAAACGTACCACAGCTTGCGCTGTCCTTCGACGATGTCCACCATACTCATCGAACCGCTGATCAACACCGGCACGATAAAGCAGAAGCCCAGGGCAATTTCATAGCTGATCATCTGCGCGGTCGAGCGCAGCCCGCCCAGGGTGGCGTACTTGTTGTTCGACGACCAGCCCGCCAGGGTGATCCCATACACCGAGATGGAGGTCACCGCCATGATGTAGAGCAGGGCTACGTTGACGTCGGCCAGGTAGAGGTTGATGCTGGTCGCGCCAATTTTGATCGTCCCGCCGTAGGGAATCACCGCGGAGACGATCAGCGAGGGGATCACGGTGATCACCGGCGCGAGGATGAAGAGGATCTTATCGGCGTTGGCCGGGACCAGTTCTTCCTTAAAGATCAGTTTGATCCCATCGGCGGCCGGCTGGAGCAGGCCAAACGGCCCGGCCCGGTTGGGGCCGATGCGGGATTGAAACTTGGCGATCATGCGTCGTTCGAACAGGGTCAGGTAGGCAAAGCCGATCGGCATCGAGATGACGATGAACAGCGATTTCAAGATCCATTCCAGAATCATGCCACCTCCCGGTAGATCATCCACTGCGGCGCGCGCCGCGAAATTCTGGCTTCAATTTCAGGCATGGACCGCATCCTCAAATTTCTCTAATTTGACCGCGCGTGGGAAGGTGATGGTCATGCCCGCGCTGCGCGGGATCAGCGCGATGCCCAGGGGCAGGCTGTCGTCGATCACCACCGGCGCGCTGATCGTGCTGCTGCCGGTTTCAAAGCCGGCCCGGTCGCCTGCCGCCAGCCCAAGCTGGGTGGCCGTGGCGGGGTGCAGGCGAATCTCCGCCCGAACCAGGCGGTTTTCCAGCAGGACTGAGGGTTTCACCGTGGTGCCCTGGTCGAACAGGCGCACGACCGGCACCAGCCAGATGCGCCCCTTGCGGTTCATTTCATCCAGGTCAAAGGTGTGCTCGGGCAGGCGTCCGGCCCAGGCAGCCGGGGCATGCCAGCCTTCTTTTTCGCAGGCCGATTCGAGCTGAATACCCATCCCCTGGCTGTTTTCGTAGGTCGTCCCGCCGTAATACAGGTCACTGCGCCCCACGATGGGCCACTGCTCGCGCGTTTCGGCCAGTTTGGGGTAGCTCAGCCCGCTGTAGCTGGCCACTTCGGCGGCGATGCGCGCGAACACCAGGGAGGGCACGCGGCCTTCGATGGCGTGGCCGAGTTTTTCAGCCACCGCGCTGAGCACGGCAAAATCGGGTTTGCTGCCGGCCGGCGGGTAGATGGCCGGGTAGAAGCGCTGCACGCGCCGGTCGCCGGAGGTGAAGGTGCCTTCGCGCTCAAAATGCGACTGCACCGGGAAAACCACATCCGCCCGTTTGGCCGTCTCGGTCAGGAAGAGCTCCTGGACGATGACGAATTTGGCCTCGTCCACCGCGGCGGCCAGCAGGGGCTCGTTGCCCGCCGGGTCGCCCGCGGCGATATACAGCGCGCCGGCGCCGGCTACATTGCGTACCAGGCTGGCGGATGGGTGGAAGCCCATATCCCAGGCGCCCTGGACGTTGGAGTGGATCCACACCGGCACCAGTCCGTTATTCGGCCGGCCGTAGTGGTTGGTCTGCACCAGCAGCGAGGTGCAGGCTTGCGCCAGTGCGCTGCTGCCGAGCATATCCATGCCTTCGCCGCCGTAGAAAATCACCGCGTTTTCGGCCTGGTTGAATTCCGGCAGGTTGTTATCTAACAGGGATTGGATTGTGGCCAGTTCTTCGCCGTACTGGTAGCGCAGCACTTTGCTGGCGTAATCTTCCAGGCGGGTGTGGCGCGCCCCGGCCACCACAAGGTAAGCCCCGCGTTTGGCCGCGGCTTTGATCCGCAGCCACCAGATGGGAGCCGTTTCGTGCAGGTCGCTGGCGATCACCAGGATGGCGCTGCCTTTACCCATCGCGCCGATGTTGCTGCCGGATGCCATGCCCACCTGCGCCACCATGTCGCCGCCGCCCATGCAGGAATACAGCAGGGTTTTTCCGCCGCGCGCGTCGGTCAGTTTGCGCAGGTTGAACAGGTCTTCATTGGGCAGCCGCCCGCCGGCCAGGGCGACGAAGTCGCCTTTAGCCGCTTCGATGCCTTGAGCAGCCGCGGCCACGGCTTCATCCCAGGTGGCGGGAACCAGCACGCCGTCCTTGCGCACCAGCGGCTGGGTCAGGCGGTCTTTGCTTTCGGCGTATTGGTAGGTAAAACGGCCTTTGTCGCAGGTCCAGATTTCATTTACTTCTTCATTCTGGCGCGGCATAATGCGTTTGATCACCAGCTTGCCGTCGTTAGCGGCTTCTCGCCGCACGTTGACCGTCAGGTTGCAGCCCACGGCGCAGTGCCCGCAGATCGAGGCCACCGGTTTGAGTTCCCAGGGCCGCGCGCCAAAGCGGAAATCGGCAGTGGTCAGCGCGCCAACCGGGCAGATATCGGTGGTGTTGCCGGAGAAGATCGAGTCAAAACCGGGGTCCGAATGGGTCACGATTTCCAGCGAGCGCCCGCGGTTGCTGAAGCCAATCACCGGGTCGTCCGCCAGGTCGCTTTGGAAGCGCACACAGCGCCCGCACTGGATGCAGCGCTCGCGGTCGAGGTAGATCAGATCGCCCAGGGGGACGTGCTTGGCCAGGTGCATCTTTTCGGCGAACTGGAAGCGGCTTTGCCCTGGGCCATAACCCATGGTCAGGTTCTGTAGGGGGCACTCGCCGCCTTTATCGCAGATGGGGCAGTCCAGCGGGTGCGAGGTGAGGATAAACTCGACCACATCCTTGCGCGCATCGGCCACTTTCTGGCTCTGGGTGACGATCACCATGCCGTCGGAAACCGGGGTGGTGCAGGCAGTGTCGAGTTTGGGGCCAAACTGGATTTTGGGGTTGCCTTCCTCATCCAGCACGACCTGGCGCGTGGCGCGGTCGACCATCGGCCGGCCGATATCCACCAGGCACATGCGGCACATCCCCACCGGCTCCATTTTGGGATGATAGCAAAAGACCGGGATGTCGATGCCGATTTTCTTGGCTGCATCCACCACCAGCGTACCCGCCGGCACGGTCAGGCTGTGTCCATCGATGATCAGGGTTACATCATTAGCCATTAAACCCTCGCAAACTTGTCAATCGGCCGCTTGAGCGGACCCATTGGGCGACTTTTCGACCAGAGAATCAAAATCCTGGCGGAACTGGGCAATGCCGGTGGTCACCGCCATCACCGAAAATTCGCCCAACGCGCACAGGCATTTTCCGGCAATTTGCTTGGCCACCGTGTTCAGCAGGTCCACGTCATCCTCGCTGGCCTTGCCGCCGGCAATACGCAGCGCCAGCCGGTTCATCCAGAAGGTGCCTTCGCGGCAGGGGGTGCATTTCCCGCACGATTCGTGCTTGAAGAAATTGACTGTCTTGCTCACCAGCCAGGCGATGTTGACCGAATCGTCGAGCATGATCACCGACGCCGAGCCCAGCTGCGAGCCGATCGCCGCCACCAATTCGTAATCCATTTTGGTGTCCAGCAGGGCATCGTCATTGACGTGAATGATCGAGGAGGAGGCGCCCGCCGGCATGATGGCTTTGACGGAGCGGCCTTCGGCCAGCCCGCCGCCGTGGGTATAGATCAGCTCGCGGAAGGTGGTGCCCAACGGCAGCTCGTAGTTGCCCGGCTTGTTGACGCACCCCGACAGGCTGAAGATCTTCACCCCCGGGCTGTTCTCGGTGCCCATGGATTTGTACCAGGCCGCGCCTTTGTCCAGAATGGGCGGCAGGTTGGTCAGCGTTTCCACGTTGTTAATCAGGGTGGGTTTGCCGTACAGGCCATAGACCGCCGGGAATGGTGGGCGCAGGCGGGGTTGGCCCAGCTTGCCCTCCAGCGATTCGAGCAGGGCAGTCTCTTCGCCGCAGATGTAGGCTCCCGCGCCCAGGTGGGTGTGCAGACGCAAGTTGTACGAAGTGCCGAAGATATTCTCACCCAGGTAACCGCCCTTTTCCAACTCGGCGATCTTGCTGTCCAGCAGGTCACCAATCGGCCAGAACTCGCCGCGCAGATATACATAGGATAGGTTAGCCTGCACGGCGTAGCTGGCGATCATCAACCCTTCGAGGAACTGGAAGGGGTTGCCTTCCATGATCTCGCGGTCTTTGAAGGTCCCGGGTTCCGATTCGTCCGCGTTGCACACCACGTAATGCGGCCACAGGTTGGTGGGCAGGAAGGACCATTTCACCCCGGTGGGGAAACCCGCGCCGCCGCGCCCGCGCAGCCAGGAGGTCTTGACCTCGTTGAGCACATCCGCGGGCTGCATCTGGGTGACGGCCTTTTTATAGGCTTTGAAACCGCCGTTTTGCAGGTAAACATCCAGTTGGTCGATATTTGCAATGTCGCGGTGGCGCAGGAGAACGTAATCGCTCATGGGTTCTCCCCTTTCTCCACCTGCAGTTTGGCGCGCACTTCGTCCATCCAGGCCAGGGTCAATTCCACGGTCTGGTTTTCGTGATAGCTGATCGCCCCGTCGCCTTGCACCTGGAACATAGGGGCGCGGTGGCAGGCCGCCAGGCATTTGACCGCTTCGACGGTGAACAACCCGTCGGAGGTGGTCTGCCCCTCTTCGATCCCCAGCCGTTCGCACAGCTCGTGCAGGAATTGATCCGCCCCGCGCAGGGCGCAGGGCAGGTCGTTGCAGATCTGGATGCGGTAGCGCCCGCCGGGTTCGTCGTAATACAGGCTGTAAAAGCCCACGATCGAAGCCACTTCGGTGCTGGTTGTTTCGGTGATCTCGGCGATGTCGTTCAATGCCTGCCGCGCGACGTAATTCTCTTTGCGCTGCGCCAGGTGGAGCAGCGGCATCACCGCCGACCGCTTGAAATCGGGCGGGTATTTTGCCAGGATTTGCTGGACTTCCTCAGGATAATTGCTCAGCAGTTCGTTCACCGGTCGGCATCTCCCAGGACAATATCGATACTGCCAATCGCCCCGACCACATCGGCGACAAAATGGCCGCGGGTGAGGATCGGCATGATTTGCAGGTTGGCAAAGGTGGGCGAGCGGAAATGCACCCGGTAAGGCTTGGGCGTGCCGTCGCTCTCCATGAAGACCCCCAGTTCGCCCCGCGGCGACTCGACCGCAGCGTACACGCTGCCCGCGGGCGGGGTGAAGCCCTCGGTCCACAACTTGAAGTGGTGGATCAGTGATTCCATGCTCACCCCAATCTCCGAGCGGGGCGGAGGGACGAATTTGCGGTTGTTGCTGCGCACCGGCCCGTAGGGCAGGCGGTCCAGCGCCTGGCGGATGATCTTCAGCGATTCTTCCATTTCGTCCAGGCGCACGGCATAGCGCGCATAGATGTCGCCTTCCTCGCGGGTGGGGATGTTGAAATCGTACTGCTCGTAGCCCGAGTAGGGCAGGGCCTTGCGCAGGTCGTAGGCCATCCCGCTGGCGCGCAGCACCGGCCCGGTGATGGCCCAGTCCACGCACTGCTTTTTGGTGATGGTCGAGATGCCCTTGGTGCGGTCGAGGAACAGTTCGTTGCTGTCGAACAGGTCGTGGTACTCCGCGATCTGGCTGGGGAACTCATCCACAAATTTCTGCACCGCGGCTTCAAACTCCACGGTCACATCCCGCCACAGACCGCCCGGGCGGATATAGGTGGTCATCATGCGCTGCCCGGCGATCATCTCGAAAATATCCAGGATTTTCTCGCGCTCGCGCATACAGTACAGGAAGACCGACATGGCCGCCAGGTCCAGCCCGGAGGTGCCCAGCCAGACCAGGTGCGAATTGATGCGGGTCAGCTCGGTGAGGATCACGCGGATCACCTGGGCGCGCACGGGCACATCCAGGTCGCACAGCTTTTCCACCGCCAGGCAGTAGACCAGGTTGTTGCCGATCGGGTTGAGGTAATCCAGCCGGTCCGACATCACCTCGGCCTTCTGGTAGGTCTTGGCTTCCATATTCTTTTCCACACCGGTGTGCAGAAAGCCAATATCGGGCACGCAGTTGACCACAATCTCGCCGTCCAGCTCCAACAGCAAGCGCAGCACGCCGTGGGTAGAGGGGTGCTGCGGGCCCATATTCAACAGCATGGTCTCGCCCTCGCGGGCTTTATCCGAGACCAGGCTGCGCAGTTCGTCAACGGTTACTTCGCGAATATCTGACATGCGCTTTCTCCGTTATTCCTGGGGGTGCGATTTACGCACGCTGACTGTATCGAAGTTGAAGGTGTATTCCACCTCTTCGTAGCCCAGCGGGTAATCTTTGCGCAGCGGGTGGCCCTGCCAATCGAAGGGCATGATCACCCGGCGCATGTCCGAATGGCCATTGAAGGTCACCCCGAACATATCGAAGACTTCGCGCTCGAACCAGTTGGCTCCCGGGAAGACCTTCTCGGCGGTGTCTACCTTGGGCACGCTGCCCATCACCGGTACGCGCAGGCACAGCACGCGCGATTCTTCCAGCCAGCGCAGGTGATAGACCACGTGGAAGCGCGGTTCTTGCTGTGGAAAATAATCCACGGCAGTCACATCCACCAGTTGATCGTAGGAAAACTCGTCGCGCAGCGCGGTAAGAACCTCTACGATGTGTTCGGCCGGAACCGTCAGGGTCACCTCACCGCGAAATTCGGCCGCCTGGACGCCAAAACGCTGCTGCATCGCGTCGGCAGTCATTTGATAGGTTGAATCCATACGCTTTGCCTCGCCAGACTATGACCACCGGGTCAGTTTTTCGTTTTTTACTTTTTGATGTAAGGTCATGATCCCGTGGATCAAACCCTCCGGGCGGGGCGGGCAGCCGGCCACGTAGACATCCACCGGCACAATTTCATCCACGCCCTGCAGGATCGCGTAGTTGTTGAACACCCCGCCGCAGGAGGCGCAGTCGCCCATCGCGATCACCCATTTGGGGTTGGGCATCTGGTCGTACAGCTGCCGCAGGATGGGGGCCATCTTGCGGCTCACCCGCCCGGCCACGATCATCAGGTCCGATTGGCGCGGGCTGGCGCGCATCAGCTCCATGCCAAAGCGGCTCATATCATAATCGGCGGCCTGCGCGGCCATCATCTCGATGGCGCAGCAGGCCAGGCCAAACAGCATCGGCCACATGGCGTTGGTCCGCGACCAATTCACCAACTCTTCAAGGCGGGTGGTGACCACGCCCATATTTCCCAGTTTTTGCTCTACTCCCATTCCAGCGCTCCTTTCTTCCAGGCGTACAAATGGGCTACCTCTAAAACGACCACAAATATAATCATGAGCACCAGTCCGGGGATACCCAACTCGCGGAAAGATACCGCCCAGGGCAGGAAGAAAACGACTTCGATATCGAAAAGGATAAACAGGACCGCGATTAAATAATAGCGCACGTGCATGCGCCGCGTGCCTGGGCCGTAAGGCACCATGCCCGAATTCATAAGGCATGCTTTTCTTCTGGCTGGGTTTACGCGGGCCAAACAGGTGACCCAAAGCCACCACGATAAAAGCCAAAACCGTCGCCAGAACAATGATTACGAGCAGGGGGAGGTAATCGCCAAGCATAGAATTTCCTTCCAAGCTTATCTAATTACTCTTGCTGAAAAAAATCAGTATATCATAGGTTTGGGATGGTGGCAATTTTCACAATGGGTCAAATCGTATGGAATTTACCCAAATTTTACCAAGGTTTGACCGCTCCGGTTTACCGCGTTTGGATGGCTAGAATCATGGATGACCGACTTGCAGAACCTGAAATTTGGCCCTGACTGTGGCTGAAATTCCTACTCAACCGCAGGTTGAGTGACAAATTCAGCCACTCAACCAGGGGTTGCTTGCATTTGCGCGGCGGCGTTGTAAGATAATGGCAGTACGATCCAATTCAACCACCTTTCGTGCGCCAGGCGCAGCACTTCCCGGGAGTGCCATCCGCCGGCGGGCGCGAGGGGAAATTCTGAAAGGACAGTTCGCATGATAGACCCAAGAAAAACAGGCGCGTATATCGCCAGGCTTCGCCGGGAGAAGGACTGGACCCAGCTCGATCTGGCCGAGCGCCTTCACGTGACCCCCCAGGCGGTCTCTCGCTGGGAAACCGGCGACTCATTCCCCGATATTGCCCTGCTCTCGCAGCTCGCCCAGATTTTCCGCGTCAGCGTGGATAACCTGCTCAACGGCCAGCCCGCTTCACTTTTCCGCGACCGGCGCAAAGTGACCGCCGGCGACCTGATCACCGAACTGGCCGAGGGGCACCCGGAGACGGTGGCCAAACTGGTGCGCGAAGAGAAGGCGGATATGGAAGCCCTGCTGGATGCCGCGCCGCTCACCCGGCCCAGCGTGATGGATAAGGTGGTCGAGAATCTATCCGGTTTTACCCTCAGCATAGAACAAATCGTTCAGCTTGCGCCCTTTGTCAGCCAGGAAGTGCTGGGCGTGATCACCGAGTCGGTGGTGGATAGCCCCGGAAACGTAGGCATGATCTCCGAACTGGCGCCTTTCCTCGACCGCCAGACCCTGGACAGCTGGGTGGAGCGCGCGATCAGCGGCGAGGTCGACGGCCGCCTGGTGGGCGAACTGGCCCCCTTCCTCAGCAGAGAAACTCTCGACGGGCTGGTCGAGCGGGTCAAAGACGGCAGCCTGGAATTTCCCCAGATCGAAGAGCTGGCGCCTTTCCTCAGCCGCGAGGCCCTGGACCGTTTGGTGGAGCAGGCCGTCAACGGCGAGATCGAGGCCGAGGTCGTCACCCATTTGGCGCCCTTCCTCAGCAAAGAAACCCTCAGCGGGCTGGTAGAGCGGGTCAAAGACGGCAGCCTCGAGGTGATCCATCTCGAAGAACTGGCGCCCTTCCTGGATAAGCCCGCCCTCGAACGGCTGGTATTCGAGACCACCGATGGCAAGGTGGATATCTCCTTGCTGCGCTCGCTGGCCCCTTTCCTCAGCCGTGAAGCGCTTGACCGCCTGGTGGACCAGGTGGCGGATGGTAATATGGATGCCGGCCACCTGGTGGAACTGGCGCCCTTCCTCAGCCGTGAGGGCATTCACAAGGTGTTGGAGCATGTGGCCGCCGGGACGATCACTGCCGATGTGGTGGTGGAACTGGCGCCTTTCATCGACAAGGATACCTTGACCAGCCTGATCCGCGGCAGCCTGCGCGCTCGCGATGGCGAAACGCCCGCCGCCTGATCAAACCACAGGTTCGAGTACATCTAAAGGCGCGCCACCCGGCGCGCCTTTTATTGCACTCTCTCGATCTCGTAAATCGAGACGCCTTCTTCGCGGTAGACCAGCCGCAAGCGCGGGCATTCGTCCAGCGCCGCGGGCTGCAGGCTGCCTTTGCCCTGGCGCACGTAGACATGGGTGAGGTTGGCCTGGCCGGCGATCGTCCAAAACTCGGGGCCGCAGCCGGTCAGGGTGGAGGCGGTCCCAATCCAGTCTTGAAACTGGCGGGTGACATCCGGCGGTTGGTAAGAATAAAAAACAGGCGGCACCAGGCTGAAGCGCCCGGTGAAGGGCATCAGCCAGTAGCCGCCGTCCACCCCGCGGTAGACCGTTCCCAGCCACAGCGTCGGGTTGATATAGAAGCGCGCGTTCTGGGGGGTGTTGGCCTGCACCCATTCCAGCGCGTCCAGGTCGGCCCGGGTGGCGATCACCGTGCTGGCGTTGACCACGTCGCGCGTCTCGCCCACTCCCCAAACCAGCAGCAGCGCGCTGACTAAACCCAGGGCGGCCCACCCGGTCCATGGGCGGCGGCTCAGCCGCGCCAGCGCGCCGGCTCCATCCGCCAGCAAGGCCGCGAGGTAAATGGCCGCCGGGACAAACAGCACGATCACGTACAGGTCAGGGCGGAAGGGCCCCAGGCGGGCGGCGAAGGGCTGGGAGAGAAAGATCAGGACCAGGCTCCAGGCGCCGAAAGCCGCCAGGCGGCGCTTGCGCAGGCCAAACAGCAGCCCCACCCCGGCCAGGATCATCAGGATGTGGTCGTAGCGCGGACCCAGCAGGTTGACAATGTAGCCCCAATCGCCGGCTTTGACCGTGGTCACCAGCCCACTGACCCTGATCTGGCTGCTGTTGTCGATCAGCATGCGCACCAGCCAGGGCAGCGCCGCCAGCCCGCCGGCCAGCGACCAACCCGCCAACCGCCAGGGCCCCGCGCGCAGGCTGCGCTGTCTTGCGGCCTCGATCAGCCCGCCGATCCCCAGGAGGGTCAGGAAAATGAGCAGCAGCAGGGTGGCCAGGTAATGGGTCAGGCACACCCCGGCGGTGAGGATGGCCAGCTTGATCCCCAGGCGGCGGCTGCCCGGCTGGGCGCGAAATTCGAGCGCCGCCGCCATCGCCAGCAGCAGCACAATCAATCCGGCCGAGAGGGTGTAGCGCCCCCAGGTGAGGTAGTACGCCGGCAGTTGGAAAACGAAACCGGCCAGCAGCCCAGACAGGCCTGCCGCGCGCCAGTCCAGCCCGGCGGCGCGCGCCAGCCGGTAGAGGGCCAGCGAGATCAGCCCGTTGAGCGCCTGCCCAAAAATCAGCACCGCCTGTTCGGCCGGGAGCTGGGCCCAAATGGCAAACGCGGCGGTGAGCAGGTGGAAGCCGTAGTGATAGGAGAAAGGCGCGTCGAGGTAAGGCAGGAAGGTGGCCGGCAGCCCGCCCGTCTCGAGGATCAGGCGCACGATCAGGCTGTGGTGGACCGAATCGACCCAGTTGGGCAGCACCAGCCCGCGCGCCTGGTACAGGCGGAACCAGATCAGCCCGCCTACCAGAAGCGCGCCGGCCAGCAGGCCCAGCCCGGCAGTGTGCAGATCCCGGCGCTCATACTGCGGCAGGCCCAGATAAAACAGGGCGGTCAGCAGAGTGGCCAGGCAGACCCCGTATAAGAAGGCGGTGCCCAGCGCTCCCGGCGCCACCCCGATCAAGAAAAAGAACAACCCTCCCAGGGCGGTCAGCGAAATGCTCAACCCCAGGGCATCGGCGAGATAGGCGCTTAGATCCTGCCCGGGGCGCTGCAGCCAGATCAGGCAGGCCAGGCCGGGCAGCAGGGCGACCACCAACCCCGCGCCAATCTGGGCCAGGATCATCCGACTCCTGTGCGTGGATGGGTGTGCGTCATGGGTTCCAACCGGCGGCTGCGATTTTGCCGCAGACCGGTCACGGGTAGGGGACTGGGGTTGGCGCTATGGTCGGCGCTTTGGTCGCCGGGGGTGGGTAAGCCGTAGGCGGTTTTTGGGTGGGCGGTGGCTGGGTTGGCGGAACTTTGGTGGCGGTCGGCGGTTGGGTGGGCGGAACCCGGGTGGCAGTCGGCGGCCGGTTGGTGGGTGATGGTGGCAGCTGGGTGGCCGTCGGCGGGCGGAGGGTGTTGGTTGGCCCCAGTGGGGTCAGGCTCGGCTGGATGATGGTTGCGTGGGGAGGTTCCGTACGCCGCGTGGCGCTGGGAATTAAGGTGGCGGTCTGGGTAGGGGTCGCCGTTTGGGTCGGGTTGAGCGTGGCTGTCGCCGTGGCGCTGGAGACCGCGCCAGACTTGATCTCCGTTGGTTTGGGCGGCTGCGGGGTGGGGCTCGCCGGGATGGGCGTGGCCTGGGTGGAGGGGTTGGTCGGGAAGGGGGTCACCGTGGCTACCGGGGTCTGCAGCAGGATGGCCAGCGCGGGCAGCGGGTCCGTTTTGTCGCCCTGCTGGTCGCGGGCCGCTTCTTCCACCAGCCCAATGTTGAAGGCCAGCGGCCGCAGCCCGCGCAGATCGGCCGAATAATCGGCGCGCAGTCCCGAGTGCAGGGCAATCGGCAGGCTGCGCGCGGTATTCAACCAGTCGTTCGAGAAAAGAAAAGATGCCAGGGCCAGCAGGCTGGCCAGCATCAAGAGGATAAATACCGCGCCCCAATACACCTGGCGTGAGCGGGGGATGCGCCCCAGGGTGATCGCGCTCACAGCATACCTTCCCAGTTGCCGTGGTTGCGCGGCGGGAGCATGCGGTAGACCTGGATTTTTTCGAACTTGCCGCGCACCTGGTGGAAACCCAGGGGTTCGAAACTGAACTTGACCTGGTTTTCGGCCAGGGCGCTGTAAACCGAATGGCTGACCAGAATCGCGGAATTATCAAACAGGTCACGGGTCAATGACTCCAGGCGTTGGGCGCTGTTGACGGTATCGCCAATCACAGTATAGTGCAATCGGTCGCTGGTGCCCAGCCCGCCGGCGATCACGACCCCGGTGTTGATCCCGATCCCCGAGATCATCTCCGGCTCGCCGCGCGCCTTGCGCTGCACGTTGAGCCGGTCGATAGCCTGCAGGGCTTCGGTGGCGGCCAGGCAGGCTGCCTGCGCGCTTTGTTTGGGGCTGAGCAGGCGCGGCAAGGTGCCGAAAAAGGCCAGCAGCGCGTCGCCGTCAAACTGGTTGACCACCCCGCCGTGTTGGGTGATGATCGGCACTAACTGCCCAAAGTATTCGTTCAGCCAGTGGAAAACTGTGGCCGGGTCGGCCTTTTCGGCCATGGTGGTGAATCCGCGGATGTCGGTCATCAGCACGGTGGCCACGGCTTCCTGGCCTTCCAGGCGCAGCCCGCCCGAGGAAAACGTCTGGCGCAGCTGCTCGCGCACTTCCGGGGAGACGGTCCGCCCGAGCAGGTCGCGGTAGATAGATCCCTCTTGCAGCCCGGCGACCATGTAGTTGAATGATTTCGCCAGGACGGCCAGTTCGTCGTCGCCGTTGGCATCCACCTTTACTTCCAGGTTGCCATTGGCCACCTCGGCCGAGGCGCTCATCAACTGCATCAAGGGTCGGGTGATCAGCCGAGAAAGCAGCACGCCCACCAGGATCACCAGGAAGATAGCCGAGGCCACCAGCAAGAAGATTTCCACCTGGGTGGTGTTGCTGGTGCGGATCAGGTAAGCCTGGGCCAGCGCCACGCCAATCACCCCCAGGTCGTTGCCGCCGCGCACTTCCCACGGCCCGAGGATCTCGGTGTAGCGCACCGAGGAGATCGACAGGTCGCGGGTGGGGCTGGCCTGGTTCTGGCGGGTGAGGGTGGCCAGGATCTGGGCCTGCTCCACCCGGCCGGCGCCGCCGCCGTTCGCCAGGGTCGAGACCAGCGGCTGGCCCTGCAAATCGTAAAAGGTCACGTCGCTCAAGGTGTCGGCGGAGAGCTGGCGCGCCACGCTCTGCAGCGAGCGGCCGACCAGCACCGCGCCCACCTGCGCGCCGGTTTCATCCTGCACCGGCCCGGCCACATACAGCATGTCGCCCAGCGGCCCGCTGCCGCGCCCCGCGAATTTATCGCCTTCGGCGTCGCTTTGCAAGTCGAGCACCTGGCGCACAAATTCCCATCCGGCGCAGTCGTTCCCGCCGCGGCTGGAGATATAATCGCCCGACCCGCCCTGCGGGTTGCGCGTCAGGGTCAGCAGGCGCGTGCCTTGCGGATCGAGCAGGATGATTTCTTCTTCCTGAGAGTTGACCGCCACCGGCAGCACCAGCAGGCGCAGGTCTTCCGCGTTCCCGGCGCGCATGGCTTCAGGGATGCCCTGGGTGTTGGCGGTCAGGCGCAGGCTTTCGAGCAGGCGGGTTTCTTCCTGCACGATCCAATCCTGGCTCTGCAGTCCCGATTTCACCAATTGGTTGAGATAGCGGTCCTGGATCGATTTCGAGCACGACCCGGCTGATCAGGTAAGCGCTGGCCAGGGCAAAAAGCAGGGCCAGCACCAGGTAAGGCAGGGTGATTTTGACCCGCATCGGCAGGCGCACGTTGCCCAACCGGGCCGGCTGCACGGTCTGCTTGCTGCGCAGCGGCACGGTGTCTTCGCTGAGCTGTTTGATCGCCTGCTCGATCCAGCGGGGTGAGAAGGGCTGGCGCAGGAACACGTGGATACCCTGGTCGCGCGCTTTCATCTCGCGCTGCAGATCGGGGTATTTGTTGGTCATGATGATCTTCAACCCGGGGTAGCTGCTGCGCACCGTGCGCAAAAAGGCATACCAATCCTGGTTGACAAAGTGCAGGTCCATCAACAATAAGTTGGGTTTGACCTGCTCCAGGAGGGTTTGCGCCTGCGCGAGATCCCAGGCCTGCCAGACTTCATCGCCGCGTTGTTTAAAGAAGCGGGCCAGGGGTTGCGCAGAATGCGGATCGCTTTGAGCTAAGAGTACACGAATGGCCATGGTAATATTTTAGTAATGCCATTATAAACAATCCCCCTTAGCCCAAACCTTATAGGTACCTTTCAAAATCGTGGACTCGTCTCATCAGAAATCCGGGCTTAATCTAAGAAAAACCCTCATACCGGTTGGTATGAGGGCTAAAGGGTCGGGAGTGATGGTTGGATCAGGACAGGTATTCGCGCAGATGCCGGCTGCGGGTGGGGTGGCGCAGTTTGCGCAGCGCCTTGGCTTCGATCTGGCGGATGCGTTCGCGGGTGACGTTGAAGTAGCGACTGACTTCTTCGAGGGTGTGGTCCTTGCCGTCGATCAGACCAAAACGCAGCTCCAAAACCTGGCGCTCCCGCTCCGAAAGCGCGCCCAGAGCGTTTTGCACCTGCTCGCGCAGCATCTCACGCGCGGCCGCGTCCATCGGCTCGAGGGCCTCTTCATCTTCGATGAAATCGCCCAACTGGCTGCTCTCTTCGTCGCCCACCGGGCGCTCCAGCGAGACGGGCTCTTCCGCCGACTGCAGAATGCGCTGCACCTTGGCGGTCGCCCAGTTCCAACGGCGCTGCACTTCGATGTCGATCGGCTGGCCTTCGGCGCGCGAGGCCTTGATGGCATAGGTGTCTTCGTCGGTCAGCAGACCGGCTTCCAGGGCCAGCTCTTCATCCGATGGCTCGCGCCCCAACTGCTGCACCATGGTGCGCTGCACCCGCAGCAGGCGGGTGATGGCCTCGAACAGGTGGACGGGGATGCGGATGGTGCGCGCCTGTTCGGCGATGTAACGGCTGATCGATTGGCGGATCCACCAGGTGGCGTAGGTGCTGAATTTAAAACCGCGGGTGGTGTCAAATTTGGTCACCGCGCGCAGCAGCCCCAGGTTGCCCTCCTGGATCAGGTCGAGGAACGAAATCCCGCGTCCCAGGTAGCGCTTGGCGATGCTGACCACCAGCCGCAGGTTGGCACGGATCAGGGTCTGGTTGGCTTCTTCGGCGCGCCGGCGGGTGCTTTCCAGTTCCGAGCGAATTTCGTGCTCGCTGGGCATCATCTCTTCCAGGTTGGAAAGGTCAGGCAGTTCGTTGGAATCGCGCAGCTGCTCGAGGAGTTTTTCTGCCAGCCCGGGGGGCAGCAGGTACATGCAGATAAACATATTGAAGGCGTGCCGCACCAGCCCGTCCCACAGGGCGTCTTTTCCCCACATACCGTTGTCAAGATAGGTGCGCAGGTAGGAGGGTTCGTCGGCTTGCCACTGCCGCCGCAGCATTTGCGCTTCGGCGACCGTCAGGCTCAGATCGGGCACATCCCCTTGCTGCAGGCTGTGCGCGTCTTCCACCATGTGCTTCCAGGAATTGATCAGCTCGCTGGCCACCAGCCCAAAAAGAGCCTGGCTGGGTTTCTTCTCATCCGGGCTGATCTGCTTCTGGATGATCTCGAGCAGGCGCAGGGCTTCGATCCTGGCTGCCAGGCGAAACTCGCTGTCTGCGTCCAGCAGGTTGATCTGCCCGATTTCCTTGAGATACAACCGTACCGGGTCTTCGGAGAGTTCCATCGCCACCACGGTGGTGTCGAGGAGGTCCAAAGGTTCTTCCAGGTTGATCTCGTTCCAGTCTTCACTACCGGAAGCTGATATGGGTTCTTCGGCCTCATCTTTATCGATGAAGCCCTCTTCTTCAGCGCCCGATTCTCCGTCTTCCGGTTTAGCTTTCGGCGCACCGTTTTTGCCGCGCTGGGCGCGGGCCATACTCGCGGGTGAAGAAGCAGGCGCCTGCCGGCGCGCCTGATTTTTGTTGGCCGGTCGGGGGGAGGACTCTTCCGTGGCATGGGCTTAAATATACCACAATTGTCTTATTGGCTGTCAATGCCCAATTGTGTACCAATTTCTATAATGGGCGCATTTCCGCCGCTCGGATGGATGCGGGGAAAACCCAGGTTGAGGCCTGGTTAATTGGTCACCATTTGCGCCTTTAAGGCTTTTTGCAGCCGGTTGAGGGTGACGGTGAACTGCAGGGTCATTTCGTCCAGATTGCCGCGCATCTCGGCCTGGTCCTGCAGGTCCTGCCCCAGAAAACGCAGCTGGTCGAGGTTTTCGCGCACCCGGTTTTCGCGCAGGCGCAGCAGGGTGTAGGCCAGGTCTTCGATGGCACGCTGCAAGTTGGGTTCGCCCCCGGTGAACGGTTCCAGGTAGGTGTGCACCGTTGCCTGCAGCGAATCCGGGGTGTTTTCAGCCAGGTAGTGGGTGGAGTCCATCTCGTCCTGCTCCAGGGATTGGATGATCATGCGGCTGAGCAGCTGGTGATCCACTTCCTCAAAGTCTTGCGGCGAAAAGCGGTTCAGCCCGGACTGCTGCAGGAAGCGGTCGAGGGCGTAAAGTGATTCCGGCTGGCGCAGCAGCAGGCGCAGCAGGTGGCCCTCCAGCCCGCGCCCAGGCTTGACTACCTCGGCCAGCCCCGGGACGGTTTTCTCCCCCTGGCGCATGGACGGCCG
The DNA here is from genome assembly GCA_963752685.1 of uncultured Chloroflexia bacterium. Classification (GTDB taxonomy): domain Bacteria; phylum Chloroflexota; class Anaerolineae; order Anaerolineales; family Anaerolineaceae; genus Anaerolinea. Next base: position 18,330 of record CAVVZR010000008.1, read on the forward strand.
CCGCCGGCCAGCCCGTCCGGCGTTCGCCGCGCCGCTTTGCACCCCCAGCAGGGCGCGCTCATCCACCTTGATCAGGCGCGCCAACCGTTGGCGGTAGTCTTCCCGCTCGATCGGGCTGGCCACGTCATTGATCAGCGGCAGCACCTGCGCGGCGATGGCGCTCTTCACCTTGGGGTCGTCCAGGTCGCTCCCGGCAGCCAGGGTTTCCATCACGTGCACCACCACCGGTTTGGCCGCCTCGACAATCCGCGCCCATTCGGCCGGGTCGCGCAGCGCCACTTCGTCGGGGTCTTCGCCTTCCGGCAGGGTGGTCACCCGCAGGTCGGCCTGCAGGCGGCTCTCGTGGCGGATCAGCCCGTGAGCGTCGAAGGTCAGTTCGGTGGTCTGGTCCATCGTCTGCCGCGCGATTTCCAGCCCGCGCAGGGTGGCCTTTTGCCCGGCTGCATCCGGGTCCAGCGCCAGCACGATCCGCCGGGTAAAGCGTTTGAGCATGCGCAGCTGGTCTTCGGTCAGGGCGGTGCCCATCGGCGAGACGGTGTTGCAGAAACCCGCCTGGTGCAGGGCAATCACATCCAGATAACCCTCGACGATCACCACCTGATCTTCCGCGCGGATGGCTTTGCGCGCCTGGTCCAGGCCGTAGAGCAGCCGGCCTTTGTCGAACAGCACGGTCTGGGGTGAATTGAGGAATTTGGGCTGGTCTTCGGGGTTGAGGATGCGCGCGCCGAACCCGGCCATTTTCCCGGAGGCGTCGCGGATGGGGATGGTGACTCGGTTGCGGAAACGGTCGTAAACCCCGCCCGAATCGCGCTCGCTGACCAACCCGGCCTGAAGCAGCTCGTCCTGCGTATAGCCTTTGTCGTGGAAGTGGCGGGCCGCCGCGTCCCAGGCATCGGGGGCGTAGCCCAGACCGAACAATTCGATGGTGGCCGGGGTCAGGCCGCGCTTGGCCAGATAGGCGGCCGCGGCCTGGCCTGGACGCGTCTCCTGCAGGTGATAGCGGTAGAAGGTGACCGCCTCTTCGAGCAGGCCGTGCAGCTTTTCGTGTTCTTCCTGTTCGATCTGCCGTTCGGGGGTCAGCGGTTCCAGCACCACCCCGGCCTTATCCGCCAGGTAGCGCAGCGTCTGGGGGAAATCCCAGCCCTCTTTCTTCATCACGAACTTGAAGATATCCCCGCCTTCGTTGCACTGCCCAAAACAACGCCAGGTGCCGCTGTCGGGGAAGACCACAAAGGCCGGCGTGCGGCTGTTCGGGTGGAAGGGGCAAAAACCGGTGTAGTTTTTGCCTGCCCGGCGCAGCTGCACCGTTTCGGAAACCAGGTCGATTACATCGATCCTGGCCTTGATTTCGTCGATCGAAGACATGGCTCTATTATAACCACCCGCCCGCGATTCTCACATCCATGCGATAATAGTGCCTAGGGCATTGCCTGGAGGGGGCGGTTGCGGCGCGACCGCAGCTGCCGCTTCGCCCACACCAAAATCTATGAAGCCAATTCAACCTACCCAAACCGTGATCAAAACTGGTGCAGCCCTGCTGATCCTCGCCGGGCTGGCGCTCTCGGCCTGCAGCCTGTCCCTGCCCGGCGCCCTGTCCGCGGCCACCACGCCGGTTGAGCCGGGCGTCTCGCCCACCGCAGCCGAGGCGGCCAGCGCTACCCCTGCGCCTACCGAAACCAGCCTTCCCAGCCCCACCCCGCTGCTCCCCGCGGGCATGCTCTGGCTGGCCAACCCGCGCGACGGCAACCTGCGCGTGATCGAACCCGGCAGCGGCAGCACGGCGGTGATTATTCCCACCGGGATGCAGCCCGACCAGGTGGTGGTGGGCGAGGGGGCCGCCTGGGCCCTGGACCGCGGCGCGGACAAGGTTCTGCGCGTCAACCTGACCACCTTCGAGATCGAGGCGCTCATCCCGATTCCCCAGGGGCGCACCGATCTGCTGCGCGTGGGCGAGGGCTTTGTCTGGGTGGCTATCACCGAGCGCCCGGCATCCAACATCCTGCTGCCGTCCGAGGATTTCAAGCCCGAGGGGGGTGTGCTGCGCATCGATCCGCACACCAACCAGGTCACCGGCTACACCGCCTCAGGCCCAGTGTTGGATATGACTGCCGGCGAAGGCGCCCTGTGGATCCTGGGCCAGGCCCAGATTGAAACCCCTCTCATCCGCGTGGATCCTTCCACCCTGCAGGCCGAAGCGCTGCATGTAGAGGGCACCAGCGACTGGCAGATGGAGGACAGCCTGGCTGTCACCCCCGACAGCCTCTGGCTGTTTTCGCAAAGCAACGGCAAACTCTACCGCGCCAGCCACACGGGTCATCTTTACGGCGAGATCGTCCTCGGCCAGCACAAACCCCTGGGCGCGGCCCATCTCCTGGCACTGCGCGGTATGCTCTGGTTGGGCTCTCCCTGGGGCAGCCTGATTGCCATCGACCCCGGCGATAACTCCATCCGCAGTGAAACCCCCCTGCAGGTATCCATCAGCGAACTGGCGTCATCCGCCGGGATGCTCTGGGCGGTCAGCGCGCTGGAAGGCCAGGTCTACCGCGTGGATGCCGTCACAGGAGAGGTCAGCGCGCAGGTGGAGATCGGGCCGCGCCTCGATCCGACCCCCATGCTGACCGCCACCCCCATCCAGCGTGCTTCGCGCCCGTGCGAAGACGGCCCGTACTCGCGGCTGGCGATAGGAGAGCAGGCTCACACCCTCAAAGAGCCGCCCCTGCCGCAGCGCCTGCACAAGGAGCCCGGCAAGGAGACCGAACGCGCCGGTTGGATCCAGCCGGGCGAACATGTGCGCATCCTCGAAGGACCGATGTGCGCGGACGGCTGGGTCTGGTGGAAGGTGGAGACTCTCTCCGGCGGCTACCAGGGCTGGGCCAACGAGGGTGACGAGCAGGATTACTGGCTGATCCCCGATGCATAACCGCCATGCGGCCAAAAGCAAAAGCGAGGGGCCACGGCTCCTCGCTTTTGCTTTTTCACTCTCATCCTCCGTCACAGCGGAGGTCAAGAAAAGCGTTTTTTGGGTCACACCCAAAAAACGCTTTTTTGTTTAGAAACCTTCCAGTTTCGAGAAGTCGGCTACCCCGCCGGCCAGGGCTGCCACTCGCTGGAGCATCCCCAGGCGGTTAGCGCGCACCGCGGGCTCTTCGGCCATCACCAGCACCGCCTCAAAGAAGCGGTTGATCTCCGGGATCAGCGGCAGGAACACCGCGAAGAAATCCGCCACCGAACCGGGGGTGCGCGGCTGAGCTTCGGCCGCTTCAATCGCGCTCAGCAGGGCGATTTCGGCCGGGTCGCTCAGGGCGCTGCGGGTCAGCGCGAAACGTTCGCTCTGGTCGCGGGTGATGCGCACACAGCGCGAGTAAGCCGGCAGCACGCTGCTCCAGTCGGGCCGGCTGGTCCAGGCGCTCAGCTCCTGCGCCGCGCGCCAGGCGCCCAGGGGGTTGTCGGCCTGTTCGGCCAGCACCGCGTCGACCACGTCATAGCGCCCCCCGCCCTCTTCCAGCATATGGCTGCGCAGCCGCCCGGCGATGAAATCGCGGCAGGCCGCGAGCTGATCCTCGCCGGCGGTCAGCGGCAGCCCTTCGGCTGCCAGGCGCAGGCCTTCGCGCAGGTCAAAATTCACCTCGCGCCCGATCAAGGCTTGCACCAGCCCCAGCGCGCTGCGCCGTTGGGCAAAGGGGTCCTTGGTGCCGCTGGGCGCCAGCCCCGCGGCAAACAGCCCGCTCAATAGGTCCAGGCGGTCGGCCACGCTCAGCAGCAGGCCGGCCGGGCTGGCAGGCGGGGTGTCGCCGGAGGAGCGCGGCAGATAATGCTCGTAGATCGCCGCGGCCACAGCCGGGTCCTCGCCCGAGTGCAGCGCGTAATAGCGTCCCATGATGCCTTGCAGGGCGGTCATCTCGACCACCATGTGCGAGACCAGGTCGGCCTTGCACAGTTTGGCCGCGCGCCTCGCGGTGACCATCTCGGCGTCATCCAGACCAAAGAAGGGCCGCAGTTTTTCCACCAGGGCTTCCACCCGCCGGGATTTATCCAGCATCGAGCCCAGTTTGAACTGGAAGGTCAGCGTGCCCAGCCGCGCCAGGTTATCCTCCAGCTTGTGTTTCAAGTCTTCGCCGATAAAGAAGGCCGCGTCGGCAAAGCGCGCGCGGATCACCTGCTCGTTGCCATCCGCGACCCGATCCAACCCGCGGGTATCCCCGTTGCGCACGGCGATAAAATAGGGCAGCAGCCCGCCCTCCGCGGTGTAGGCCGGGAAGTAGCGCTGGTGCTTCTTCATCACCGAGATCAGCACTTCTGCCGGCAGCTTTAAGTAGGAATTGGTCGAAACTGCCGCGCAGAGCGGTCGGCGCCTCCACCAGCTGGTTGACTTCTTCCAGCAGGGGGGCATCGATGCGCTCAGCGGCGCCTGTCTCGCTCAAAATGCGCCGCACCTGCCCGGCGATTTCCTCGCGGCGCGCATCCGGGTCCAGGAGGATATTTTGTCCGCGCAGCGCCTTGAAATAATCCGCTGCGCTGGCCAGGGTGAAGGTCTCGGGGCTGTGGAAACGCAGCCCGCGGGTAATGCGCCCCGAGCGCAGCCCGGCATACTCAAACGGCACCACCGCTTCGCCTAAGAGAGCCACCAACCAGCGCACCGGGCGCGAGAAAGCCGCCTGGCTGGCATTCCAGCGCATCACTTTGTCGAATTTAATCCCCAGCACCAGGCCCGGCAAGGCATCTGCCAGCACGCTCCAGCTGGGGCGCCCGGTTTCCTGCACCTCGGCCACTACATAGCTGCCGCCGTCGATCTCTGCCACGCGCAGCTGGCTGACTTCCAGGCCGCGGCTGCGCGCAAAGCCTTCGGCGGCTTTGGTGGGCTGCCCCAGGGCGTCAAATGCGCGCCCGGCGGGCGGTCCCTTGACCGTGGTCGTGCGGTCGGGCTGGCCTGCGGCCAGGTCCTTGACCAGTACCACCAACCGGCGCGGGGTGCCAAGCACCTGCACCGCGCCGTGCTCCAGGCGCAGTTCTTCCAGCAGGGCCGGGGTGCGCTCGCGCAGCTGCGCCAGGGCGCTTTCCATATCCGCCACCGGCAGTTCCTCGCAGCCAATTTCCAGCAGGAAATCGGCCGGCTGACTGCCGCCGCGCACCTCTGCCGGCGCGGAGCCCGGTTCAGCCTGGCCGGCGCTGCCCGCCTGGCTCTCATTCAACCAGGGAAATTCCAGGTTCTGGCGCTGTTCCAGGTAGGCCACCGCCGTGCGGCGAGACAGTTCGCGCATGCGCGCGAAGAGCGCCTGGCGTTCGGTGACCCCCACCGCGCCGCGCGAGTCGAGCACGTTGAAGGTGTGCGAGCATTTTAAAATGTAATCGTGAGCCGGCAGCACCAGGTGCTTTTCCAGCGCGCTGTTGGCCTCGGCCTCGAACAGGTCGTACATCTGGCGCAGGCGGTCGACATCGGCGGTTTCAAAGTAGTAGCGGCTGTGTTCTTGCTCGGCCTGCAGGTTGACATCCCCATAGGTGCGCCCGGAGCTCCATTGGATCTCGCGGAAATTGCGCACGTGCTGCAGCGCCATGGCGATGCGTTCTAACCCGTAGGTGATTTCCACCGAAACCGGGTCGAGCACAAAACCGCCTGCCTGCTGGAAATAGGTGAATTGGGTGATCTCCTGCCCGTCCAGCCACACTTCCCAGCCCAACCCCCAGGCGCCCAGGGCCGGTGAATTCCCAGTTATCTTCCACAAAGCGGATATCGTGCTCGCGCGGGTCGATCCCCAGGGCTTCCAAGGACTGCAGGTAGAGCTCCTGCGGGTTGCCCGGATCGGGCTTGAGGATCACCTGGAACTGGTAGTGCTGCTGCAGGCGGTTGGGGTTCTCGCCATAACGCCCGTCGTCGGGCCGCACCGAAGGCTCCACGTAGCCCACATTCCAGGGTTCGGGGCCCAGTACGCGTAAAGAGGTGGCTGGGTTCAACGTTCCCGCGCCCACCTGGGTATTGTATGGCTGCCAGATCAGGCATCCCTTCTGCGACCAGAAGGTCTGCAGGCTGAGCATGATCTCTTGGAAGGTTAGAGGTCGGTCCATTCTTTCTCCGCTCGATAGCAATGTGTTTGCGATTATACCAGAGCGTTGTCAGGCAGGTCGATTGGATGCATAATACTCCTATGTCCCGCTTGCAGCCCGCCGACCTGCAGGATCCGCGCCGCTTTCGCCTGCTAGACAGGCTGGAGCACCAGAACCTGATGCCCTTTCTGCAGCAATATTATTTCAACCTGCGCAGCCCGCTGATCCGCCTGCATTTTCTGATCCTGGCCGCCTACCTGCTGGCTGCCTATTTCGCAGCCCGGGGGACGGCGGCGGCCGGCCAGGATTGGGTGCTGCTGTCTTGCTTTGCCGTGCTGCTCTTTATCCCGCTCATCCCCATCCATGAAGCTATCCACGGCCTGGTCTACCGCCTTTTGGGCGCACGGGACGTGCGCTTTTCGGTCTCGCTGCGCCAGTTCTATGCCTATGCCATTGCCGACAGCTTCGTCGTCGGGCGGCGCGAGTTTGCCTGGCTGGCCCTGGCGCCCAGCCTGTTGATCAACGGCGTCTTGCTGGCTGTCGCCCTGGCAGCGCCGGGCGCGCGTTTCTTTGCCCTGGCGCTCTCCATCGTCCACTACAGCGCCACCGGCGGCGATTGGGCTCTGATCGCCTATTTTTGGGAGCATCGCGCCCGCCCGGTGTACACCTATGACGATGCCCCGGCTCGTCTGAGCTATTTTTACGAGGAGATTTGATTTCACATGCTGCTTGCCCCACACCGCCAACCCGATTTCAATAACCTGCTCGCCGTGCTCGAACGCCGCATCCCGGCGCGCCCCACCTTGTTTGAGTTTTTCCTCAACGAACGTCTGCACAACCGCCTGGCCGGTCCGCGAGACCCCGCCCTGCCCGGCCCGCTGGGCGATAACCTGCAAAAAATGCTGGCATTTCGCAATGCCGGCTACGACTATTACGATGTGCTCCTGCCTGGCTTTGAGTTCCTCGCCGCCGAGGTGGAGCACGCCCGCACCATTTCGCAGAACCAGGGCGCGGTGATCCACGACCGCCAGAGCTTCCGCCAGTACGCCTGGCCGGACCCCGCCGCCGCGGATTGGGCGCTGCTCGACCGGCTGGCCGAACGGCTCCCCGCCGGGATGAAGCTGATCGTGTATGGGCCCTCCGGTGTGCTCGAAAACGCGATCAACCTGGTGGGCTACGAAGCCCTCTGCCTGCTCACCGCCGATGACCCCCAACTTGCCCTGGATATTTTCGGCGAGATTGGCAGCCGCCTGGAGCGTTACTACCAGCTGGCCTGCACTCACCCGGCGGTGGGAGCCTGCATCTCCAACGACGATTGGGGCTTCAAGACCCAGACCCTCTTTTCGCCGCCCGGCATGCGCAAGTTTATCTTTCCCTGGCACAAGCGCATTGCCGCGGCCATCCATGCCGGCGGCAAACCTGCCATCCTGCATTCCTGCGGGCATTTCGAGCGCATCCTCGAGGATATCGTCGCTGACATGGGCTACGACGCGCGCCATTCATATGAAGACGCCATCCTGCCGGTTGAGGATGCCTACGAACGCTATCATCGGCGCATCGCCATCCTGGGGGGCATCGACCTGGATTTTGTCTGCCGGGCCGATCCGCAGCAAGTCTACCAGCGCAGTAAAGCCATGCTGCAGCGTGCCGCCGGGCGGGGTGCATACGCCCTGGGCACGGGCAACTCCGTGCCGGATTACGTCCCCGACGAGGGTTATTTTGCCATGACCCGCGCCGCCCTGGAAGAATAAGCAGAAAAACGATCCGCCTCAATTGCTTTGTTGGGGCGGATCGTTTAATTGGTCGTCTTTTTGGGCTGCGCTCAAATACAGGGTGAGACCGGTCGTGCACATCGCCGTGCGGGCTTGCTGCCGGTATCCATCATACGGCGATGCTTCCTTTAACTGCCTCCACCGTTCTTTTGAACTGGTCCCCGTGTTCATCATCAAAATGGCTCGGGAAGACTTCCAGCATCCACTCTGCCACCCGCCGGTAGAGGTGTTTGCGCTGGTGGGTAAACTTCTCGGGCAGCGCAGCCAGCAGCGCGCAGGTTTCGCCGTTGGCCAGCGCCATTTCGCCCATCAGCGCATCCAGGCTGCCCAGGCGCGCCACCAGCGCGTCGAGACGTTCGTCCACGTTGGGCTGGAACTGCAGCGAGTTGGGCACCTCGTTATCCATGATCATATTGGCCACCCAGGATTGGATATCGCGATCGCAAAGGATGAAATGCGCCACCATTTGCTTGGGGCTCCATTCCTTTTCGGAGGGGCGGCGGCCGGCCTGTTCGTCGCTGAGCCCGGCCAGCAGCGCGCTCATTTCACCGCTGACCCGTTTAAACGTCTCGCGCACCTGCGCCACCAGCTCTGCCGGGCTGGCCGGCAGTTCCGCGGTTGGAAAGCTGCCCAATTCCAGGGGCACGGTCACTTTTTGCGCGCCGCGATAGTACTCCACCGCCGGCCGGTCTCCGGCTTTCAAACCCGCCAGGGCCACGTCGAAGGAGTTGGGGTCGCGCAGCGGTACGCCATTGAGGCTGACCAGCACATCGTCTTTCAGCAGCCCGGCTGCCTGCGCGCCGCTGTTCTCGGCCGTGCCGTGCAGCAGTACGCCCTCATTGACCGGTGTGCCCAACTGCGCCGCTTTTTCCGCATTAAACTCGTCATAAATGATCCCCAGGCGCGGCCGGCGCGCCTGGCGCAGGTCGATCCCCGTCTCCACCAGCGACTGCATGTTCTCCAGCATCTCGGGCCAATGCTTGCTCAGGCCTTGGGCGGTTTTATCCCATTCCGCCCCGCTGCCCACCTGGTGGTCCAGGGTTACCAGCGTGCCGCCGTCCTGCGCCGCGCAGCTCACCGTCACCAGCGATTCACCCGGATCGCGATAACCGTTCCAGCTAAATGCCAGGCCGGCCGGCGAGTTGATGCGCTTGAACGTGCCGCTGGTAAAGGTCCCATCGTGCCAGTGCAGGCTGATCCCGCCGCCTACCCGCGCCTCGCTGAGCGCGGCCTGGCACAGCCAGTCGCGCAGGGCAGTAGGGTGGGTGAAGGCGCGCAGGGCTTCCTCGGGTGGGGCCTTGACGAATTGTTCGAAGTGCAAAACGCGGGTTTCTGACATATCGGCTCCTGTAAGGCGAATTAATAAATCATTTGTTCTATTATAGATAAGGTTGGTCTGATTTACAACCCTCAAACCTGAGATATCATCCCTTTTTCATTTACAATCGGTGAGTCATCTTCCGCGATTACCGCGGTGAGAAAGGAACAGGACAGCTTATGCGAAAAGTTCATCTGGACACCGACCTGGGTGGGGATATAGACGATCTGTGCGCCCTGGCCTTGCTGCTGAATTGGCCCGGCGGGGTGGAACTGACCGGGGTCACTGTGGTGGGCGATACCCAGGGCAGGCGCACAGGCTACACTCGCTATGCCCTCGACCTGGCCGGCCGCGCAGATGTGCCGGTGGCGGCGGGTGCGGACACCGACCAGGGCTTTTACCCCTACGAATTAGGCCTGCCTCCCGAGGAACGCTACTGGCCCGAGCCGGTGGCGCCGCACCCCAACCCGACCCAGGAGGCCCTCGATCTGCTGCGGAGCAGCATCGAAGCCGGCGCGTTGATCATCGGCATTGGACCCTACACCAACCTGGCCCTGCTCGAGCGCCGCCATCCGGGCATCCTGGCAAAGGCCAACCTGGCGCTGATGGGCGGTTATATCTACCCGGTGCGCTCCGGCTTCCCCCCATGGGGCAACGAGATGGATTTCAACATCCAGGTGGATGTCGCTTCGGCGCGCCTGGTGCTCGAACGTTCCAACCCTCTGCTCGTGCCGCTCAGCGTAACCGTCGAGACCTGCCTGCATCGCGCCGATCTGCCGGCTCTTCGGGCTTCCGGCGGGTTGGCTCGACTGATTGCCCGCCAGGCCGAACAGTTTGCCATCGACGAGCAGAATGAAGCCCGCATCGGCACGGTCTACCCTGGGGTGCCCGATGACCTGATCAATTTTCACCACGATCCGCTGGCCTGCGCGGTGGCGCTGGGCTGGCGGGATGGGGTCGAGGTCCGGGAGCTTTCCCTGCGCATCGAGGAAATAGACGGGCAGCTTTTCGAGCGCGTAGACCCCGCCGGGCGGGCTTTCCGCGTGGTCACCCGCGTGGACGGGACGCGTTTCAACCAGTTCTGGCTCGAGCAGGTCACCCGGGTAGGCCGCCAATGAAGATCCGCCGCGTTTTTATCCGGATTGTGGTGCTCACTGGGCTGGGCACGCTGCTTGCTGCCGGCTGCGGTTTACTCTCGACCCCCACTCCCACGGCGACCGCCAGCCCCAGCCCGACCCGGACGGCCACATGGACTCCTACACTCACCTTTACCCCCACACCTACCCATACCCCCACCGCCACCCTGACACCGTCTGCCACTGCCACGCCCTCGGCGACCTCTACCGCCACCATGACCCCCACGCCGGAGTTCCCCCCGGTGACCCTCAGCATGCAGGCCAACTGCCGTTACGGCCCCGGCACCGCCTACCTCTACCGTTGGGGGCTCTATCCCGGCGACCAGGCGGACGTGCGCGGACGCAACTGGAGCGGGACGTGGTACTGGATCCATCCCTTCAACCTGGAGGGCGACAACTGCTGGGCGTCGGAAATTGTGTTTGTCGCCACCGTAGATATCAGCCAGGTGCCGGTGGTCAACATTCCCCTGCCGCATACCACCTTCGCCGGGCCGCCGGGTAACGTACATGCCGTGCGCGAGGGCGACCGGGTCACGGTCAGTTGGGATGACGTGCCGCTGAGCGAGGACAAGCGCCGCGGCTATCTGATCGAGGCCAACACCTGCCGCAACGGAGCTGTGCTGCCGCTGATCGTCCAGACCGATTCGTCCAGCTACACCTTTGAGGACGAGCCCACCTGCGCCGAAAAATCCAGCGGGCTGCTGTATACCGCCGAGAAGCACGGCTATTCCGACCCGGTCCAGATTCCCTGGCCGTGATCATGGGAATGATAGAAGGGATTATTCTGTGTGCGGCTCTTGGCGGCGGATTTCTTCGATAAATTCAGGCGAGTTCATCCGGCGTTCCAGCAGGTAGGTCACATAGTAGCGCAGGATTGCTTCCATCTCGGCGCGTTCTTTGGGGGTAGGGTTGGCGCGCATGGCTTCCTGGAAGGAACTGCGCTGCAGGTGGCGCAGGAATTTGAGGGTTTGCATCGAAATTTCCCGCGCCGCCGGGAATTTTCCCGCGCAGCGCGGGCAGATCACCCCGCCTTGCTGTGCGTCGAAAAACTGGTTTTCAGCGCGGATTTCCTCGCCCGCAGACACGCACTCAAACAGGTTGGGACGGAAACCGGTCAGATCGAACATGCGCATTTCGTAATAGCGCAGCGCCAGGAAGCTGTCTTCCATGCTGCTTACCCGCCCAAGGGTATCCACCAGCAGGGCATACAGCGCCCGGTTCTCGCCTTCATCGTAGGTCAGGCGGTCGAGCAGTTCCAGCACGTAGGCGCCGTAGGCGGTGCGCAGCAGGTCTTCCCGCAGGGGCAAATAAGCGTCTACCGTTTCGGCCTGGGTCACGATCCAAAAATCGCGCCCATGAGCCAGCTGAAGGCGCACACGGGTGAAAGGCTCCAGGTGGCCGGCCTTGCGCGAGCGAATCTTGCGTGCGCCTTTGGCGATGGCGCGCAGTTTGCCTGCCTCGCGGGTAAACAGCGACAGCATGCGGTCGGCCTCGCCCCAATTACTGTGGCGCAGCACCACCGCCTCAACCGTCTGACTGTGTGGCGTGGAAGGCATAGTCGATTTCCTTTAATCTGGGGCCGGCATACCGCCGAGGTTCAACCGGGGTTCAACCGGCGGCGAGGTGGAGGCTCAATCCTGACCGGGGAGCGAGCTGGCGGTGAAGGCCCCCGGCAGGAGCTCTTTCACCCGGGTTTCCTGCACCAGCGTGCCCTGTTCATCGACGATTAGCACCACCGTCTCCAGGCCAAATTCGGCCAGCACCTGGCGGCAGGCGCCGCAGGGCGCGCCGCCGTTGGTGGTGGCGACCACGATCGCCTCGAACTCCCGCTCGCCTTCCGAGACTGCCTTGAATACTGCCACGCGTTCGGCGCAGATCCCCGAAGGGTAGGCGGCATTTTCCACGTTGATCCCGTCGTAGATTTTGCCCGAACCGGTCAGCAGGGCTGCCCCGACCGCGTAATGCGAGTAGGGCGCGTAAGCCCATTTGCGCACCGCCAGGGCGGCTTCGATTAATGCCTGGCGCTGGTCATTGTTCAGAGTCATGATCGTTCGCCTCCGCTTGCTTTTCTTCCATGCTCGGGTTCCGTTTGGCCCGCACCTTGCGGATGCGCCGGCCGGTGACATGTTCCACCCGCAGGGTCAGATCTTCCACTTCCACTGTCTCGCCCACCGCCGGCGCCTGCCCTACCAGCCCGTAGATCAGCCCGCCCAGGGTTTCGGCGATGTCTTTGGTGATGTGGCTTTCCATCAGCTCGTTGAATTCATCCAGGTCGATGCGTGCGTTAAAGATATACTCGCCCGGCCCCACCTGGACGAATTTCTGCTCTTCGCCCTGGTCATATTCGTCGCGAATTTCGCCCACAATCTCTTCCACGATGTCTTCGAGGGTCACCAACCCGGCCACGCCGCCGTACTCGTCCACCACCACCGCCATGTGGATGCGCCGCGCCTGCATTTCGTCCAGCAGCTCGTCCACTTTCTTGGCTTCCGGCACAAAATAGGGTGGGCGCAGCAAACTGCGCAGCATCGCCAGGGTCTGACCCTCCGAGCGCACCTTGAGCAGGTCCTTGGAATACAGCAGGCCGATGATATTGTCGACCGTCTCTTCGAAAACCGGCACGCGGGAATGGCCCGATTGGCTCAAGGCCTGCACGGCTTCTTCCAGCGGGGTATTGATCTCCAGCGCCAGCATATCGATGCGCGGGACCATGATCTCGCGGCTGAGGGTCTCGCCAAAATGGAAGATCGAATAGATCATGCGCCGCTCGCCTTTTTCCAGGCTGCCTTCCCCTTCGCCTTTATCCACCCAGTTGCGCAGTTCATACTCCGTCACCGGGCTGAGGCGCTGCTCCAGCATGGCGGGCGACCCCAGCAGCAGCATCAGCACCGCCGAGAGCGGGCTGAAGAGGATATCCAGCGTGCGCGCCGCGCCGGCAAAACGCAGCGCCCAGCGTTCGGCTTTGGGCAGCAGCGCGCCTTCCAGTAAATGCTCGGCCACCAGCAGCAGCAGAGCAGCGCCGGCGATCAATCCAATTTTCCAGCCCACCCGCAGACCGGCGAACTGCATGGCAATCAGCCAGGAAGTCAGCCCGCCCAGGATGAAATGCACCAGCACCGCCCCCAGGCGCAGCGAGGTGCGCAGCCGGGGCTTATCCAACAGATCCATGGCAAACTCCACGCCATCGGGGAACTCGTTGCCCAGGTCCATCAGCGCCGGCAGGCGTGCGTTCAACAGGCTGCCGCGCACGGCCACGAAGAGCAGATCGAACAGCACGAGAACAACCAGCAAAAACCAGAAAACTTGCAAGCTCAATCTGCGCTCCCCTTCTTGACGAACGGCCGCGCCGGCACGCCCACCACGGTTTCATCCTCGGCCACGTCGTGAGTCACCACCGCACCCGCCCCGGTGCGCCCGCGCGCGCCGATTTTCAATGGAGCCACCAGCATCGAGTCGCTGCCGATAAAGGCATGCTCGCCGATCTCGGTTTTATATTTATGCGTGCCGTCATAATTGCAGGTGATGGTGCCCGCGCCAATGTTGGTGTGGGCGCCGATCTGCGCGTCGCCAATGTAAGAGAAATGGCCCATGTGCACGCCCTCGCCCAGGTATGAGCCTTTCACCTCGCCAAAATTGCCCATCTTTACCCCCTTGGCCAGGTAAGCGCCCGGGCGCAGGTGGCAGAAGGGGCCCATTTTGACGTTCTCCTCCAGGGTGGCGCTCTCCAGGTAACTGGCCAGGATGCGGCACCCGCTGCCCAACCGGCTGCTCTCGATGATCGTGTCCGGGCCCAGGCTGCAGTCCTCGCCGATGATCGTGTCACCCCGCAGGAAGGTGTTTGGCCAGATGGTGCTGTCGGCCCCAATCTGCACCCCCGGCTCGATATAGGTGCTGGCCGGGTCGACGATGGTCACCCCCGCCAGCATCCAGTGAGAGTTGATCCGTGCGCGCAGGATCGCCTCAGCTTCAGCCAGGTGCACGCGGGTGTTGATCCCCACCGCTTCGCCGGCGTCGTCCGCTTTCAGCGCGCGCACCTCCAGGCCTTCGTCTGCCGCCAGCCCAACCAGGTCGGTCAGGTAATATTCGCCTTTGGCCGAAAGCTTCACCCGCCGCAGCGCCGGCCACAACCAGCCGGCCGCAAAACAGTAGGCGCTGGCGTTGAGCTCGCGCACCGCCAGCTCTGCCGGGCCGGCCGCGGCTTCTTCTACAATACCCGTCACCCGCCCGTCCGATCCGCGCAGCACCCGGCCAAAGCCATGGGGATTGTCCAGTTCTACGGTCAGCAGGCTGACCGGCCCCGGATTGTTCTGCTGCAGGGTCACCAGCTCGCGCAGCGTCTCGGCGCGCAGCAGGGGCATATCCCCGGCGATCACCAGCACCAGCTCGCTTTCGCCCTCCGCCAGGGATTGGGCCGCTATCACGGCGTGGGCCGTGCCCAACTGCTCGGTTTGTAAGGCGAAGCGCGCCGCCTCGCCCACCGCCTGCTGTACAGCTTCCATGCCGTGCCCCACCACCAGGATGGGCTTCTCGCCGCCCAGGCTGGAGACTGTCTCCAGCGCGTGCAGCACCAGCGGCTTGCCGGCCAGCGGGTGGAGCATCTTGGGCAGCTTGGAGCGCATCCGGGTGCCTTGTCCGGCGGCCAGCAGAATGGGTGTCAGGCGCATAAAACTCTCCTATCAAAGGAAAATGGATGATTATGGTTCTATTATATTTTATTTTATGCTGGAATTCCGGCCCGTCGCCGGCAAAACAAGCGCCCGGCCGAGTAAACTGCTCGCCAGGCGCAGATTTTATGGCTGGGGCACCTGGATTCGAACCAAGATCCACAGATCCAAAGTCTGGTGTGCTGCCATTGCACCATGCCCCAAATTGGTTACTGGCAGGTATTTTAGCATACTATGGCAAAGCGGGGTAGATGGGGACATGTGAGAGACTGCGATGTCTTATTTGCCGTCCTATCAGCCAGGAATCACCCGGTCATTGATTCCTGCTGCCCCATCCCCTATAATCAACCCAGAGCATCCTATCTATCCCCAGCGGAGGACTCATGAACTGGACTGAATCGACATTTGACACCGGCGAAGTGCGCCTGCACGTTTATGAAGGCCCTGCCTCCGGGCCGCCCGTCGTCTTTTTGCACGGCGCCACCGGTTCCTCGCCCACCTGGTTCGAGGTGGCTGCCCCGCTAACCCAACGTTTTCACGTCTACCTCGTCGACCTGCGCGGCCACAACCTGTCCACCTGGGGTGAAGGCCCGCACCCTTATCACTTCTCTCGCTTCGTGGCCGACACATCCGCATTCCTGCGCCTGCGCGTGGCCCGGCCGGTCCGGCTCGCCGGCCATTCGCTGGGCGCGATCATCTCCATGCTTACCGCCGCCGACCCCGCCGCCGCGCCCTTCGTGCAGTCTGTGGTGGCCGAAGACCCGCCCCTCAGCATTTTTCGCCCGGATGGGGAGGCCGTGGTCACCGGCGCCATGCAGTACTTTAATGGGATCGCCACGATGAAAGCCGCTGCGCATTCCCGTGACGAACTGCGCGCCGCCATCCAGAAAAACAATCCCCAGGTGCCCACCGAGTGGCTCGACCCGCTCACCGACGAGATGTTCCGCCTCGATCCGGCCTTTTTGCCGTTCGTCACCCAATGGGGCATCATCCACACTGGTATGGATTTCCCCGCCGCGCTGGCCGCCATCACCTGCCCGCTGCTGCTGATGCAGGCCGACCCCGCCAAAGGAGCAGCTCTGGCGGATGAAGATGCGGCCCTGGTGCAGCGCCTCGTTCCACAGACGCGCCTGGTGCTCTTCCCCGGCGCGTCGCACGGCATCCATTCCGAACAACCAACCCAGTACCTTGCCGCGCTCGAGGGCTTTCTCGGCTAAAGCCAGCGCTTCATAAAAAAAGCCGTCTGCGCGGCTTGCTCGTTCTCCAGGGCGAAGTATTGGGAGAGGTCGATCGCCTCCAGGGTGAAGCCCATCCGGCGGTAGAAGCGTATGGCTTTCACATTGGTGTTTTGCGTCTCGAGCAGGATCATGCGCAGCCCGTCATGGCGTGCCTGGGCCACCACCCGCTCGATCAAGGCGCGTCCCACCCCCATCCGGCGCTGATCGGCCAGCACATGGATCTCCCATATGCGCGCATATTGTTCATCAGGAAACGCCTCGCCCATCGCAAATCCGATCAACTGTTCCGCGCGGTAGGCGCCAAAGCAGTAGCCATTCTCGCGCAGGCGTTGATACCAGGCCAGCTCATCGGGGCGAAAATCATCCTCGTAGTCGGTGCGGTAGGGTGTGTCCAACTGCGCCAGGCGGAACTCGAAGCGCAGCAACTCGTCGCTCTCGCTCTTTTCCACTGTGTAAATTTCAGGCGTCTCATAGCCGCTGAGCATCGGCCAGATATCGTCCTTTTCAAAGGGGCGTAGGGGCAGAATTTCAAAGGCGGTTCTCATACTCTACTTTCGCAGAAAGGTCTGTCTCAGAATCCGCGCCAACCCATCCTAATTGGGGTTGAGGTTGGCAATCATCGGCAGGTAGTACTGGGTGGGAACACAGGCCGGGTTGAAGACCACATCCGAGTATTGGGTGGTGCGTCCCAGGTTGTCGACCGGCATGACCCTGAAATAACACAGGCTGTTGCCAACACCTTCCAGGGTGATGGTTGTTTCAAAGCCGGCCTTCGCCTGCTCGGTGAGTAAAGTGGCCGGCAAGGTGGTTTTGCCGCCATAGACCCGGTAGGAAGCGATTTCGGTGGCTCCGTTCCAACTGGTGGATAAAATCACATCGCTATTTTGATTTTGAACCACTAAGGCCGGCAGCCAGGTGGGGTATCCGTGCCAGGTCAGCCGGTACGAGCGGTAGCTGCCATAGCCTGCCTCCAAAACCATCTCGAACGCCTTCGTGCCGTCCGGCTTCACCTCAGTCATCACCTGGTCAGTGCTGTATCCCCAGCCAATCAAGGTGTTTCCGTTGGGCAGGCGCTGGGTGTTGCCCATGGCGATCGAGTAGGAATCAGGTGTATTGCGGAATTCCCATACCTGGGTCACCGTTTTCGCATTTTCATCCAATTCATATTCCACCCCGCGGGAATAGGATGGAACACCACCATTGTGGTTGTCGAACAGGGTGATATTTCCGTCTGCTAATTGGCGGATATCGTGTTGGAGGTAGAATTCACGGGGATCATTGATAAAAGTGAATTCGTTGTTCTTGCCGCCCAGACGCCAAATGTAATCACCAGTTATCCTGTTTATCTTGGCAACCTCAGCTAAATTCCGGGCAGAGACCATTAAATTTCCACTGTTGTCAATTTCGACAGCGTTGCCGTGGACGTAATCTACCGTGTCATTGGTTAGAATGGAATAGGTATCGGGAATTTGCACGTGATCCCAACTGCGCCATTGAAAGACTACATTTTTATTGGCGTCAACCTCTTGAATGACCAGCCCGATCACGCTGGCCTGTGGGTTGCCGCCGTAGGCGCTCATGTCGACCACTTGCGGATCATAAATCAAGAAGATATAGTCGCCTTCAGGCGTAAGCTGCAGATCATGAACATCGGCATTGGGATAACCATTGCCTGGTTTGACAACATCAATGAGCCGATAGGTGTTGTCTAGAATTGCAAAATTGTTATAGGTTGGATCGAAGTACGACAGGGTTCCATTGGGCAAGACCTTGAAATCCAGACTTCTTGCGAGTTTTTGATAATAGACAAGATCACCTGAATTATCCAGGATCAAATTAAAGTTTCTGGGACTGGTTCCAGCCACAATAGCAATATCGGCCAGAAAAAGATATCCATCCGCGGTCTGATCCGCGGGGGTGGTGATTGTGACCGCAGGGATATCCTCGCTGACTGTCACCAGAGAGCGAGCAGGAGGTTGGGGGCTGAACTGGCTGGCAGGGACGGGGCCGGCAGCGGGCATGTCATCCACACTCTCCAGGATCTTCATGCGCTGTTGGTCCGAGAGCTGCTCAGACGAAACCACGAATTGAAAATCCTTCAACATGCTCGCACTGTTCAGCAATCCGGGGACCTGCGAGCTAATCTGGACGTGCACATTCTCGCCGGGGTGAAAGGCTGTGTCCGGGGTAAAAATGACCGTTCGATGGTCGTTCGCCAGATTAATCTTGCCGGGGTGTTTTCCGCTCAGCGAACCGTTTACCTCAAATCGCAGCTGCGAAAACTCCACCGCACTGGGTGGGTTAGCCAGACGAATGGTTATGGTTGTGCCGGATGGAAGGTATTGAGAACCAGGTAGGGGAGAGGTGTAAACGATCGTGAGATGATTTCCAGGCAGAGCGCCAAAGCCTGAGAAAAACAGGGTAACCAATAAGATGCGTATAAAGAGTGTTTTCACCTTACCTCCTAAATGGGTCTGTCTACGGGCAGATTCTGATTCGCTTCCCTTCATTATCAATCGGGCCGGACGAAGACACTCTTTATACAGTTGTAAATTTACTGCAGCCGCACCAGCACCTTGCCTTTGCTCCACAATTTTTCAAGCTGGTAATATTCGCGCTGATCGGGCGAGAAAAGATGTACCACCACGTCCCCAAGATCGACCAGAACCCAACCGTCGTCTGCTGACCCCTCTACGCGCGTATCGAGATGGAACTCCTGGTGAGCCTGTTCGATCAACGCATCCGCCAGGGCTCGCAGCATGCGGTCGCTGGTGCCATTGCAGATAATAAAATAATCACTGAAGCTGGCAATCCCCTGAATGTCGATCAGCAGGATCTCTTCTCCCTTTTTGTCTTCCAGCACGTTGACCATGCTGCGAGCAACTTCCAATGTATTCAGACATCACCTCGTCGGCCAAATTTGGACAAATTCTAGCACAAAGCCCGGCGCTTTACCAGCCGGGCCAGTTGTGGTTCCATGGCGTTCTCAAGAAATTGTCAGACAAGCCCCTCCCCCTGCCCCCTCCCCGAAGCGAGGCGGGGAAATAAAGATGTGAGGGTTTAGACGCCGTCTTACGGCGTCTAAACCCTCAAACTCCCTCTCTGAACTCCGTCGCCGGAGGAGAATGGATCCAAATTTGCATTTGTCAAGTTTTCTTGAGAAAGCCATAAGTTGAGGTTCAGGGCTATTCGCAAAGTTTGCGACCGACACTCACCCCACCTCCGCATCTCCTCAAAGTGGGCTCAAAAAGACTTTGGGAGTGTAAGGCGGGCCATTGGCCCGCCCTACACTCCCAAACCCACGGTAAGTCAAGAGACTTTGCAAACAGCCGTGAGCTGCGTTTTAATTATTATGCATGCGTCTCAGTCGTTCAGCGCGGCTCTAACCAGCGGCGAATAGACTGCCCCACCGGGCTGCAGGTCGCTGCGGAACAGGATCAACTGCTTTACCACCACCCATCCCAATTCGCCCACGCTCATCCTCGCCAGGGCGTCGCCCACCTGGCGAACTTCGTCTGGATTGGCGTGCTGCGAGACTCTTCCCAGGGTGAGGTGCGGGGAGAAGCCGCGCTCTTCGCCCGGGTAGCCCAGCCGGCTGGTTTCGCGGTCCACGGCGTGCTGCAGTTCGAGCAGCGCGGGCGGGGCGGTCACCCCGGCCCACACCACCCGCGGGCGGTTGCGGTTGGGGAAAGCGCCCAGCCCGCCCACGCAAAATTCCATGATGCGATGGCGCAGCGCCTCCACCTGGATGGACTGGATCAGGTTGTTCAAGTTGCTCGGTGAAATGTTCCCCAGGAATTTTAGCGTCAGGTGAATATTACCGGCCGGCACCCAGCGCACCGCTTTGGGCGCATACGCCTGGATTTGACGGATCAACTGCCCCAACTTGTCCTGGATATCGCCGGGCAGTTCGATGGCGATAAAAGCTCGTATGGCGTCCATTTGGTTTTTACTGGTCTTTGACTTCGGCGCTGACCGTCACTGCCCCGGCCCGGTCGAAATAGAGGGTCAGGTCAATGTGATCGCCCACTTTCAGGTCCTTCTTGACCTGCACCAACATCACGTGCAGGCTCCCTGGCGAAAATTCTACCTTGCTCTCGCCCGCCACGCTCACATTTTTCTGCGGCTCCATCACCATTACCCCGTTATCCATGATACTCAAGTGCAGTTCGGCCTGGTCGGCTGCGTCACATACCACGCTCAGCAGGGTGTCAGGTTCCTTGAGCGGGTTGTCGATCACAAAATAAACGGCGCTGTTGTCGCCGGTTGCGGCCGGCCGGGCCCACACATCGCTTACTGTCAGGGATTTCTGGCTGCAGCCGCTCAACAGCATAACCCCAATGGCGGCCAGAAACACCGCTTGCCGTAATGTATTTTTCAATCCAGCCTCCTCAATAGCTATGGCTCTCCTTTAATCATCCCTTTGGTGAAAGCCAAGCGCCGCCCCGGGGTGAAATCGTGTGTCTTTAGATTTCTTCTGGCGCGAAACACATGCGTGCCGCCGGGACCGGCAGGAGGACGATTAGAAGAGCACCATCTTGCACAAAGATCATACCGGTTGAGGGTTTCAACCGGTATTGTTAAATTCAGTATACAAAAGCTATTTTGCTCTGTCAACCAACTTTTATGTGCAAAGCTTGCAGTTGCGTGTACAATTAGTGCACGAGTGGGAAGATGCGACGAATAAACATCCTTGCTTACATCCTGGTAATTGCCCTGCTGTTTTCCGGCTGGTTAGGTGCGCCTGCCCCGGTTCGCGGCGAGGTCCTTGCCCAGGGGTCGGGCATCTCACTGATCGCTCCCGCGGTTTGCCCACCGGGAGGGTGCGCTGCCGGTCAGCGTCTCACCTACCAGCTCGATTTTGAGCTGGGCGTCTATAATGCTGCGCTCACCCTTCCCAACGTCAAGGTCTGCATCTACATCCCCACCAACTGGTATGACAGCGCCTCGGTCAACCTGGACCCCAACGGGGGGATCACCGGCAACGCCTATACTAATGTGGTGGGTTCCACCAATTGTCCCGAAGACGGGGCTCCCCCCACCAACTACACCCTGGCGGCGGCGGGCGAATCCATGTTCCAGGGCGTCTTTGTTTTTCACGATTCGCTCGACTTCAGTTTTCGTTTGCTGGGCACGGCCTCGAGCGCCGGCAGCGTACTCATGCGTGTCTTTGAGCGGACTGCCGACACATCTTCACCCACCGATTGGACCCGCACCGCCCAGGTTTTCACCGCGCAGCTCACCCCGCTCCTGCCGGGCACCACGTTGTATGTGGCCAATGACGCCTCCGCCTGCAGCGCCAACCCCTGCTACCTGAACAGCGGCGGTGATTTTCCCGGCGGGGTGGGCACCGGACTGAAGGATGCCATCGATGTGGCCCCGGCCGATGCACAGATCATCGTGCTGGGTTCGGTCAACCTCAAGGGCAACACGGTCGCGATCAACAAATCCCTCACCCTGCAGGGCAGCGGCGATGCCACCCTCACCGCCTCCGGTGGCGGCTGCAGCAACCCAATGCTCGAGATCACTGCGGGCGGGACCCTGCGCGGCCTGAACATTACCGACGGCGCTTGCACCTCACCGGACCGCAACCTGCTGGTGATTAATTCGCCGGCTGATTACCTGATCGAATCCAATGATCTCACCGGCGGTGGAGATGCCATCCGCGTGGCCGGCGGCAGTTCCAACCTGGTCGTGCGTTATAACCATATCAGCAGCAACAGCGGCTATGCCCTTTTTTGGGAGACCGGGGCCGGCACGGGGACCCTCAATATGGTGGCCAACAACCTGGGGCCGAACCGTTCCGGCGACCCGGTGGAATGCTCCGCCGCGGCGACTGCTCCCCTGGCCAACCGGCGCATCGACCATAATTTCTGGGGCGGACAGGCTGCTCCGGCCTCCGCCTCCACTCACTGCGCCATCACCCCCGGCAAGCAGCTCGGTGCGTTGATCATGGCCAACGCCGGCAGCCCGGGGGTTTCAGCTCAACGGGTCACCGTCACCACCACCAAGACCTACAAGTTTTCCAACCAGATCGCCTACCAGCGCTCAGCCGACGGCGCTGATTATGACCTCTATCTGATCAACCACGGCGCGGACAGCCCGGTGTCAATCCCCTTCACTTCCACCACGGTGGGCAGCCCCAACCCGTGCAGCAACTATTGGGACGTGTTCCTCGCCGACGGTGCGGCGCCGGGCGGTACACTCGAGCTTTCCATTAAGTACAACCAGTCCACCGCCTGCCTGGCAGTGATCGAATCCTCGCAGTTCTGCGAACAAACTGGCAACACCACCAAATTCCCGCTCTTCTGGTATGACCCGGCCGGACAGGTCACCGCCGGTTGGGATACCACCGGGCAGAACCCGGCCGGCAGCGGGGCGGGCGGCGCATCCGGGCAGACCACCACCTGTGATATGCCCAACGACGAGATCCATGTGAGCATCGATAACTCGGGCCGGCCTTCGCTGGCAAAGGATCTCAACTATATGCCATTTATGGTTGGCCTGCCGGTTCCGGATACCTTCAAGACCCTGGCCAGTGACCGGACTGTCACCGCGGTCTGGACCACCAATTCGGAAGCCGATTTAAGCGGCTATTACGTGCTGCGCAGCTCGTCCGCTTCCGGGCCTTTCGACCCGATCAGCGATTTGATCCCGCGGCGGGGCACGGCCCTCACCGGCAGCGAGTATTCCTTTGTGGATGGCGGCCGCACCAACGGCGTGGCCAACTATTACCGTTTGAAGATCGTCAAAACCGATGACACCTTCTTCTATTCGGATATTTTATCGATCATTCCCAATGTGGCTACCGTTACCCCCACGCCCACCAAAACCCCTACGCGCACACCTACCATCACCCGCACACCCACGGTGCGCATCCCAACCTCCACGCGCTTCCCCACTTCAACGCGCTTCCCCACCTCCACCCGCTTCGCTACCGCCACCCTCCGGCCTGGGACACCCACCCGCCAGGGCGCGGCCACGGCTACCTTTGGGCCAGGCACCCTCGCCACGCGCACACCTACCGTCCAGATCATCTTCCTGGGCACCGAAACGCAGTTCCCCGATGGTTATCCTGTTCCGGGGAGCACGGATGGCGCTTCCGGCTATCCCAACCCGGATGAGACCCGTATCTCCGGCACACTCTCCACGCAGAGCACGGCCAATCCGCGCACCCCGTCCGTCACGCCTACCCCCAAGGGGCAGACCGGCGCGGACAATCCGCGGAATTCCTCCGATTGGATCAGCCTGGTGATGGGCTTGCTGCTCAGCGCGGTGGTTGTCTTTGGCCTGGCCTGGTTCTTCTTCCTGCGGCCCAAAACCACCTCGGCCTAGCCCGCCCCCCTATTTTTTCTCAATGGTCTTCATTAAAGCGTTTACCTGTCGTGAGCGCTGTTCGTTTCGCATCCTATTCTGCTTGACTCGGAGACCCAAGCCGTAACAGATTTTTGACTTTTAAATTCATCTGTGCTATTCTTGTCACGGTTTGAATTTGGACAAGGATAATTTATGCATCGTGAACGTATTTCCGAGAATGTTTATTGGTTCCAAAGTGAAGTTTATGCTCAGGTAACTGCCGGTGCGATCACTGGCCCGCAGTGGGCGGTTGTTATCGATACCCTCGCCCTGCCCGATGAAACCCTCGCGATGCGCGCCTTTATCGAGGAAGAGTTAGGCGTGCCGGTGCGATATGTCATAAATTCTCATTACCATGCAGACCATTCCTGGGGAAACTGCTTTTTCCCTGGGGCCACCATTCTCGGCCATGCGCTTTGCCGCAAGATCATGCTGGAAAAGGGCCACCTCTCGCTCGATTCGGCCCGCCGTCAGAACCCGATCTTCAAGCAGGTCAAAATCGTGCCCCCGCACATCACCTTCAGCGAAGGCACCCTGGTGCTGCGCGTGGGCAAGAAAAGCCTGATCCTCACCCCCACCCCTGGGCATAGTAAAGACGGAATTTCGGTCCTCGTCGAAGAAGACCGGGTGCTTTTTGCCGGGGACGCCTTCCTGCCCCTGCCGTATATGGTGGATGGCGATATCGATGAACTCGCCAACACGATTAAGCGCATCGGCAAGCTCGGCCTGGAAAACGTCATCCAGGGTCACGGCGATATCATTTTACGCGGTGAGATCGAAGACGCGGTGCGCGAAAACCTGGCCTATCTTTCGGCCGTGCGCAAGCAGGTGCGCACCGCGATGAAAAAGCGCAATCCCTCCGACGCCCTGGCGATGATCGACATCGAATCCTGCGGGAAGAGCCGCGTTTATCTCGGCGGCCTGGCCGAAGACCTTCATCGGCGCAACCTGCGCTTCCTCTACAAGCAATTCTCTAACGAAGAACCTGCTTCGGCAGCTCTGGTCAAAGAAGAGTAAATTTTTTATCTCCTGAAACAAAAAGGATCGAACCCGGCGCGCCGGGTTCGATCCTTTTTGTTTCATCTTTTGTCTTAAGCTTTTTGCTGTTTGCGCTTTTCCAAATAGGCGCGCAGCCCCACGGCGCGCTCGGTGCCGTTGGCCAGGCGCGCCAGGTTGGGCCGCAGCGCCCAGATCAGCAAGAACATGCTGATGGCCCCATAGAGGATATACTGCCAGGGGGTTCCCCAGAATACCGCCAGATAGGCGAAGATTACCGTCGCGGTCAGGGCGATGCTCAAGGTGGTCATTGAGGCGTACCCCACCAGCAAGAAGACCAGCAGCGCCACCGGAAGGATGATCACCCCGCTCCATGGCCAAAGACCCATCGCCCCGCCAAAACAAGGCGCTCCGCCGGCTCCGCCGTGTAATTTCAAGGTGCCGTCGGCCCGCCGCTCGAGCAAATAAATGGAATAGTTGTGTCCCATGATCGCCAGCAAGGGAGCTGCCACCTGCAGCCAGATCCTGATCGGTTCACCTGCCGGCACCAGCCAGGCGACAATCCAACTGGTTGCCAGGCCTTTGACCACATCTCCCGTGGCGGTGAGAATGCCGGCCAGCAACCCGGCGGCGCGCATCACATTCGTGCCGCCCGTCCGTCCGCTGCCCACCGTGCGCACATCCCGCCCGGTAAAAATCTTTACGATTACCAGGCCCACCGGGATTGCGCCCACCAGGTAAGAGAGAATTAAGACCCCAACCGTCTCTAAAACAGGCATGATTTGTCACCTCGCGATGTTGAAAACCCGAATGCGTGTCCAAGGATACGCCATGCAGTTAAATGCACGATGAGAATGGCGGCCGGTCTGAGCCTATCATCCGGACGATCTTTAGCGCCTTCACACAGATTAAGAACCCGGGGAACCGCCCTCGGCGTCCATGCCCGGCAGGGGCGCGATGGCGGTTTCATGGAAAGTGCCGGCCTCCATCTCGAAGGCGCGCACCACCCAACCGCCCCTCTCCGGCGATAAGATCAGGGCCAGCACGCCGGGATAATTGAATTCGGCGATATCGGTGGGCGATGGCGCCGGGGGGCCGTTAGGATGGGAATGAAAGATGGCGATCAGCTCCAGCCCGGCATTCTCAAATGTTTGAAAGGCGCGCAGCTGTTCCAGGGCATCCATGCGGAAACGCACCGGGCTGTGCAGCTGGTTCGTCACCGCGATCACCATGCGTGCTTTTCCGGCCACCCCGCCTACCAGCCCGCAGGCTTCTTCGGGCAGGCAGGCGCCGGCATGGTCGCACATCTGTTGGCGCTGAGCGGGTTCCAGCCAGATCATCTTGAGCGCAGCAGCAAGGCCAGCAGCCCGCTGACCGCCAGCATAACCCCCGGTTCGATCCACAGCGCCCTTCCCATGCGCCCTTCTTCCACCCCGGCGGCCACGCTGGTGAGGGCATAGGCGCTGCCCATCAGCACCAGCCCAAACTGGATCGGCGAGATCGGCCAGTAGTGCAGCCCGATCACCAATTGGCCGGTGATCGCGGCAATGGTCACTGACCACTTCCACTGCCAGCGCCCGCCCAGGCGCAGGTACAGGGTGCGCAGGGTGGCCAGAAAGACGGCCACCACCAGCGCCGGCAGGATCACGTACAGGCGCGGCCCTCCCGCGCGCAGCGAGATGGAGAGAATCAGGAAAAGGGCGAAAGCCACCGCGTTGAGCCCCACCACCGCCGCGGCATGCCGCGGGTCGGCCGGATCCAGGGCGATGTATTCGGCGACGTTGACTGCCACCAGCAGCAGCCCGCCGAAGGCAAAAATAGCCCACCATTCCAACCCCACCGCCAGGTGGTTGAGCGGTTCGCCGATCACCCAGGCGGTGAGCGCCGGCAGCAGCCAGTGACGCGAATCGCTGGCCAGGGATGCGTAGTTCGGGTGGCTGCGCACCAGCCAATCGGCGCCCAACCCGGCCAACGCGGCGGCGATCACCGAGGTGATGGTCTCGAAGTTGATCGTCAGGCTCAGGAAGAACCCGGGCAGCTGCAGTTGGAGAATGCGCTCGGGGATGGTGATGAAGGGCGTCATAGCATAAGCCAGCAGCACGGTGGCTGCCAGCACGCTCAACCGGTTGGTGTTGGGCAGGTGGACAGGGCTGTCAAGCATGGCTTTTTGATTGTACCAAATCCTCATCATATCCATAT
Organism: uncultured Chloroflexia bacterium; assembly: GCA_963752685.1. Lineage (GTDB taxonomy): Bacteria > Chloroflexota > Anaerolineae > Anaerolineales > Anaerolineaceae > Anaerolinea. Next base: position 45,048 of record CAVVZR010000008.1, read on the forward strand.
GCATCGATCCCTGTTTGCTCCTTTTTGGGCCCTGGCGCCGGCCTCGAGGCGCTGCTTTCAGGCAGCGGCGAGCGCCACCCCCGGCTCTACGAAAAACGCCCGGCTACCCCGTAGATGCAGGTGTATAACAGATTAACATCCCCATATATGGCGGTTTGGACTGTCTGGATTCCGGCGATGAGAATGCCCTCTCCTCGGCAGAGATGCCCGCTCTGTGGTAAAATTAGTATTCATATGAACACCGCCACCCAGACCCAAACCGCCCTTCCGCCCCGTCTCATCGCATGTTTGAGCGCGGGTTTTAATCTGGTTGCCGGGCGTGTCTACCTGATTGTCATCCCCGTCGCTCTCGATCTGCTGCTGTGGCTCGGCCCGCATTTCCGCGTGCACCAGCTCTTTCAGCCGCTGATCGCCGATTGGGCGGCCACCGTCCAGTCTTCCGGCAGCAGCGAGATGATCAACATGCTGGCCGCGATTCGCCAGCTGTGGGATATTCTCCTCGAGCGCTTCAACCTGGTCAGCTTCCTCAGTACCCTGCCGGTGGGCGTGCCCAGCCTGATCACCGGGATCGCTCCCCTCAAAAACCCCATTGGCGCCGCGCCTGTGTATGAAGTGGCCACCTGGAGCCAGGTCTTCAGCGGCTTCCTGCTCTTCAGCCTACTGGGTTTGGTCCTCGGCAGCCTCTATTTCGGCGCCGTAGCCCGCTCCACCACCCAGCCCGCGGAGCGCTTCTCCTTCGCTCAGTTCACCTGGGAAACCGGCCAGGTGCTGCTTTTCGCCTTGATCCTGGTCGCCCTGCTGCTCTTGCTGGCCATTCCGGTCTCGATCGTGATTACCATCCTGGCGATGATCAGCCCCGGCCTGGCCCAACTGGCCCTGTTGGTGATGAGTTTCATCCTCCTCTGGCTGTTTATTCCCCTGGTATTTTCGCCGCACGGCATATTCGCCGCCCGCCAGAACGTGCTGCGCGCCATGCTGGTCAGCGCGCGCCTGGTGCGCCTGCTCTTCCCCGGCGTCGGCCTGTTCCTGCTTTCGGCCCTCGTCCTCACCCAGGGCATGGGCTACCTGTGGCGCATTCCCTCGGAATCATCCTGGCTGCTCCTGGCCGGTATTCTTGGCAACGCCTTTATCACCACCGGCTTGCTGGCTGCCAGTTTCGTTTATTATCGCGGCGCGGTGCGCTGGGTTGAAGAAGTGCGCCGCAATCTGCAATCATCCAAAATTTAGCTGCATTGATCTACCTTTGGAGGTACGTTTGACCACACCCGTTACCAGCTCATACGGCGCAAAAGAAATCCAGGTCCTCGAAGGGCTGGAGGCTGTCCGCCGCCGCCCCGGCATGTATGTGGGCGGCACCGATCTAAAAGCCCTGCACCACCTGGTTTATGAGGTTGTGGATAACTCGATCGACGAAGCGCTCGCCGGCACCTGCGACCGTATCCTCATCGTCATCCACGCCAATTCCTCGGTCTCCGTCGAAGACAACGGCCGCGGCATCCCGGTGGATATCCACCCCGAAAAGAAAAAATCGGCCCTTGAGGTGGTGATGACGATCCTGCATGCCGGCGGCAAGTTCGGCTCCGGCGGTTACAAGGTTTCCGGTGGTCTGCATGGCGTGGGTGTCTCGGCAGTCAATGCCCTTTCTGAGTGGTGCGAGGTCGAGGTTTGCCGCGATGGCAAGCGTTACTTCCAGCGCTATGAGCGCGGCATTCCCCAGGAACCGGTTAAACCCATTGGCAGCTGCAACCCCGACAGCACCGGCACCAAAACCACCTTCCGCTTCGACACCACCATCTTCAAAGACGACCTGGACTTCAAATTCGACACGCTCGTGCAGCGCTTCCGTGAGATGGCCTTTGTCACCCGCAAGGTGATGATCAAACTGGTGGACGAACGCGCCAGCCGCGAGATGACCTTCTACTTTGAGGGCGGCATCACCTCTTTCGTGCGCTATCTCAACCGCAACCGCGAGCTGCTCCACCCGGTGGTGTACTGCGAAAAAGAAGTGGATAACATTGGCGTGGAAGCTGCCATCCAGTACACCGATTCTTACTCGGAATCGGTTTATTCCTTTGCCAACACGATCAACACCATCGATGGCGGCACCCACATGACCGGCCTGCGGGCTGCCCTCACCCGCGTGATCAACGATTACTGCTCGCAAGAGCAGCATGCTCAAGGATAACGACCCCAACTTCTCCGGCGATGACACACGCGAAGGCCTGACCGCCATTGTCAGCATCAAGCACCCCGACCCGCAGTTCGAAAGCCAGACCAAGGTCAAGCTGATGAACCCCGAGGTGCAGACCTACGTCCAGCAGGTAGTGGTCGAGGGCTTCAACACCTTCCTCGAGGAAAACCCTTCCGCCGCACGCGCCATCATCCAGAAATGCCTCACCTCGGCCCGCGCGCGGGATGCCGCCCGCAAGGCGCGCGACCTGGTCATCCGCAAATCTACCCTGGAGAGCATGACCCTGCCCGGCAAACTGGCCGACTGCTCTGAGCGCGACGCCAGCAAGACCGAGCTGTTCATCGTCGAGGGCGACTGGGCAGGCGGCTCGGCCAAACAGGGCCGCGACCGCCACTTCCAGGCCATCCTGCCCCTGCGCGGTAAGATCCTCAACACCGAGCGCGCCCGGCTGGACAAGATCCTCTCCAACAACGAGGTCAAGGCGCTCATCTCGGCCCTCGGCACCGGCATCGGCGACGGCTTTGATCTCACCGGGCTGCGCTACGGGCGCATCGTGATCATGACCGACGCAGACGTCGACGGCAGTCACATCCGCACCCTGCTGCTGACCTTCTTCTTCCGCTACATGCAGTCGCTGATCGAAGAGGGCCATCTCTACATCGCCCAGCCGCCGCTCTACCGCATCGCTCACCGCTCCCAGGTGCATTACGCGTACACCGAGAACGACCGCACCCGCATCCTCAAAGAGTTGGGCGTCAACGCCGATAAGGCCGGCATCCAGCGCTACAAAGGTCTGGGCGAGATGAACCCGGTGCAGCTGTGGGATACCACGATGAACCCCGAGAACCGCACCTTCCTGCAGGTGTCCATCGAAGACGCCGCCATCGCCGACCGCACCTTTGACATGCTGATGGGCGCCGCGGTGCCCCCGCGCACGCGCTTTATCACCACCCACGCGCGGGACGTGATCAACCTGGACGTGTAGGTTGGCTGGGTATTCATTGCTTTGATCCAGGCCCCGCGGAATATGCGGGGCCTTTGCTTTGCTCACGTAGGGTGCATGCATGGCATCCTCTTCACGCCAGCCATCGTCTGCGCCGCGCGGATCAAATTCTAGAGATCACCCCTGTTCCTCAAAAATGATTCTTGACTTCCTTCAAATAGATCATTATTATCATCTTAATTCCCAACATTTCCTTCGGCCCTCAACTTCCCAGGTCGAAATCTACCGCGAACACGAAACCCGCTTTGATATTTCTGCGATTTTTGGGGGGAATAGGCGATCGCGTCCGCAGCAAGTTCAATGGAAAGTGAAGACCGTCTGGTAACCTGAGATCTTTCAAAGGAGTGCATCAGATGGCTGCGTTTTCTTCGCGTTCTTTCCTGCGTGGTTTCCATTTCCTTTTGGCCCTCGTTGTGGCCCTTAGCGGCCCGGCCTTTTTCCATTGGAACTCGACCATTCTCGACACCCTGGGGGCCGCTACCCCAACCACCCGCTTCGCATTGGCCGGTTCCGGCGGCCAGGGTCTCTCCAGTGGGCAGCAGGTGGGCCCCATGTTTGTCCTCACCCGTCCCACCCTCATCACTGAAATCGGCGGTTTTGTGGCCTACTGCGAGCTGCTCTACGGCGTCACCGAATGCCCCGTCTACCACCCGATCGTCGTGCAGATCCACCCCGCGCTCAACGGCCAGCCCGATCTTTCCAGGGTACTGGGCACCTTCCTCGTCTCCAACCACCACACCCAGGTCAATTCCTATGAGGCGGCTCACATGCTGCTGCTCTTGAAGCCCGGGAGCTATTTTGCCATGTTCAGGATCCTGGGCGACGGTTCGGCGGGCATGCTCAGCAGCGCCAGCGACCCCTTTGCCTACCAGGCCGACTCAACCACCGTCGGCTTCATCTTCTCCCCCGAAGGCCGCACCAGCACAGGCCAGCTCAGCCTGGCGGTGCGCATATTGGGCCTGCCGCTGTTAGGGCGCCTGGGCCAATAGCCCGCCCGGGTACAAAGCCTCTCCGCCCTTGCTGGTCCAACCGGAGGAAAATCCCACCTTGACTTATAGAAATAATGTTCTATAATATAGCAAGTTGACCAATTAGATGATATTATTGCCTCACAACCAATCCGGTCACTTACAGGAGATTTTCATTGATGCACAAAATTACCCCCTTCTTATGGTTCGACACCCAGGCTGAGGAAGCCATCCGGTTTTACGCATCCATCTTTAAGCAGTCCAAAATTCTTTCCGAATCGCGCTGGGGCGAGGGCGGACCCGTCCCGGCCGGGACGCTGATGAGCGCTACCTTCGAGCTGGACGGCAACCAGTTCATGGCCCTCAACGCCGGCCCGATGTTTCAATTCACCGAGGCCATCTCCTTCTACGTCGACTGCCAGACCCAGGCCGAAGTCGACGAACTGTGGAATAAGCTCTCGGAGGGCGGAGAAACCTCGATGTGCGGCTGGCTCAAGGACAAGTACGGGCTGTCATGGCAGATTATCCCCGCCGCGTTAGGCGAGCTGATGGGCGACCCCGACCCGGTTAAGGCCAAAGCGGTGATGGATGCCATGCTGCAGATGACCAAGATCGAAATCGACAAATTACAAATGGCCTATGACCACGCCTAAGCACGGCTAGACCTGCCTTTCGCCATCTTCTATTCCTCCCCTGGGCGGCGCGTCACCTCGACGCGCCGCCTCCTTGATCCCCGACCTCAATCCGCAAAACGTTCATATTTGGGCAGGCTGACCTCGTGGAGCACGGCCGCCGCGTTGCCACTCAGCCGGTGCCTCTCGACCCAAACGGCTTCGCCGCGCTGTCCTGCAGGGGCAGGATGCCGATGCCGTGCTGCACCTGCGCCTGGCGTACAGCCTCCACATACTCGGGTGGCAAAGAATCGAATACAGTGTCCATGGCTAGCCGGATGCCGTTCTCCACACGCACGGTGCGGGTAACGTGTACTATTTGTGTAGATTTTAGCATAAATGGGAGCGGGAAGTGACGGGTTGTTTCTCTATCGGTCAATCTACGCAGGGTAGGATCTCTCCGCAATCTTCAATCTGCAATCCTCCATTCCCTCCCCATCCAAACCACAAAGAACCCCACGTTGAAGATCGCCAGCACCAGGGCCATATCCACCCGGTGGAAAATGACCCGCTCGAACTCCAGTCCCGGGCCGCTCGAGCTGTACCGTGACCTGATCTGATATCCCGTGGAAAAGGTGCTGGGCTATTTTGATATCCATTCACCTCATCATGGAAAATCCGCTGCCGATCCTTCCAATCCTCAAGATGATGCGGTCCCGTACAACGTGAAATGTCTCAGCCAGTTCGTCGATTGCTTAAAAGACAGGTCCTCGCTGTAAAGTTGACATCCATCTTACAGCAGAACCCTGCCAGTTGTATGGATCTGGACGAAAGCCAATGGCATGCAGGCTATCACGAGATCTCCTGCGACATTGTTGCCTTCCCCGAAAGCTTCTTGTATGCAGGGATTAAGGAGCTGGCAGACAGCAATATAGACTATGTGATCCGCCTTCAAACGGAAGACGGCAGTTGGCGCATTACCTATTCATTTGGTGAAGAGCAGGGTTTCAGAACATTGGAAGATCAATACAATGCGCATCTTACCATGTTGAGATTGGCCATGCTGAGGTGTTTTGGGCGAATCGAAAGATGAAGCCTATAATTAATGAGCGTCTATTGGACCCAAAATTCAGGATTTTTTGAAATGAAGAAGAGTAAAAATATTAATTTCTTTGAGTGGGTATGGGTACGCATACTCGTTCTGGCTAAACACAGGGATATCAGGCTGTTAGTTACGGCCCCGATTTTAGTTTCTTTTTTACTTATTGGCTTAGATTTTCTTTTATCTCCAGATGGATATACGGGTGGTTTCCTTCAAGTTCGTGTTTAGACAAAAAGTAGTGCGGTTGACCCCTTGAGGAAAACCGCACCTTGGTAGAAACTTGGAGCTTGTGAACGAACACAAAGTCTACCAAGGAGAACATTAACAAACTAATCGAGTTTCGTCAAGCCGTTTATGAGCAAGGGATTAGCAAACGACGGGATGCGCTTTTTGACCTGCTGGATGCGCTGATATTGGCAGGGCCGGTGTCATCCTTTGCCAGGCTCAGTCAGGCAGAGGGCTTTCAGCGGAAATGGCCGAGCGTGTATGCTGCGGTGGAAGACGGGCAGTTGCAGGAAGACTGGCTGCGGGCGTATTTGGCGCAGCAAGTGCCCAGCAGCGGGATTTGTGTGTTTGCCTTGGATGGCTCACCCTGGCCGCGGCCCAGAGCCAGAACGCTGGAGGATCGCCAGTACGTTTTCCAGGCCTCCAGTGATGTCAATGGGGGCACGGTGGCCATCGGCTATCCCTACTCCAGTCTGGATTGGGTGGTGGAACCCCATACCAGTTGGGCCCTGCCCATGGATGAGCGGCGGGTCGCCAGCAGCCAAACGGCGCAGGCGGTGGGGGCCGATCAGGTGAAAGCGCTCGCGAAGGCACGCGCGGCATTTGTGGAGGCCCTGGACATCGTTGCCTATGACGGTAAGTATGGCAATGCCGGTTATTTGCGATCGGTGAAAGAACTGCGCTGTGGCATTACCGCTCGCTGCGGGCGGATCGGGTCCTGTACCGTCCAGCCCCCGGTCCATGACCCGCATCAAAGGGCCGCCCCAGAATGCATGGCGCTCGTTTTGCCTTCAAAGAAGCCGATACCTGGGGTGAACCCGATGAGGTCATCAAACTGGAGGATCCTCGCTGGGGTCAGGTGCAGCTTGCAGCGCTGGAAAGACTTGCATGAAAAGAAGGGCGTGGATGTGCCCTACGATGTGGTTCGAGCCAGCGTGCATCTCGAACGGGAAAAGCCGCCCGCTGCCCTGTGGTTGGCCTGGTTAGCTCCCAAGACAAAACCGGCAGGGATGGTCATCACTGTAGAAACCATCTGGCGCGCATACGATAGCCGCTGGCCGATTGAACCCGGGCTGCATTTCCGCAAAGAAACCCTGGGCTGGACGCGACCCCGCTTTCAAAGCAAAGAAGCGGGCGACTGCTGGACCTGGCTCACGGCACTGGCTACCTGGATGATTTTCCTCGCCCGACCGATTGTCCGGGATGCACCACTTGCCCTGGCAGAAACCCCAACAGCACTTGACCCCTCAGCGCGTCCAGCAAAGCATTCGCCCGATTTTTGCGTTGATTGGCACGCCTGCTCGACCCCCGAAACCGCGCGGAATTCCGCCTGGCTGGCCTTAAGGCAAGCCCAGGACACCGAAAACCCGCTTTCCGGTTGTCAAAAAGACGCCGGTTGTGACAAAAACGGCTTAAAACTCGGTTGGTAAGGTTCTGTTTCAGCCTGACTGGAAAGTCAGGTCACTGATGTTTGTCTAACTTGAAAATAATCAGGCTCAAGCGGCAGTTGGAAGAGCGGTCAGCGGTTGTACTTGTGATACGTCGTATCCCAACTGTTCGAGCCTTTTCATGAGCCGTTTAGCGGATGCCTCGGGACGCCGTTTGTCGAAGTAATCGCCACCCAATTCATGATATGGTTCATGGCGCTGGATCATGTTATAGGCGATCACCAATATTGAATGGGCGACGGCGACGATGGCACGTTTCTTTCCACGCCGCCCCGCCAGGCGGTGATACTGAGCCGACAAGTAGGTGTTGCGAGTGTGCGAGGCGGCATGAGCAGCTTGGACGAGAATTGTATTCAAGGCTTTGTTGCCGTGTCGCGTCGTACCCGAATACCGTTTCCCCGCGCTTTCGTTGTTCCCAGGAGCTACCCCAGCCCAGGCAGCCAGATGGTCCGCAGTCGGAAAGCGACTCATATCTGTTCCGATTTCAGAAACAATCACTTCGGCTGTGCGCTGGGCGACTCCTGAAATCGTATCGAGCAGTTTCACTGCTTCCTCAAAAGGGCGGCAATATTTCTCGATCTCCAGGTCAAAACGGGTGATGCTTTCATCCAGACTGTCAATTTGGCAGAGTAGTTCTGTCAATACAAAGCGATGGTGAGCTTTGACATGCCCTTCCAAAGCCTTTTCCAGTTGCTCACGTTTCTCGCGCAATCTGCCTTTTGCCAATTCCGCCATCTCGCTTGGATTAGCTTTTCCTTCTACAATTGCCGCAAGCATGGCACGCCCAGAAACTCCCATCACATTCGTGGCGACACTCGCCAGTTTAATATTGCCACTTTCCAGGGTCTTCTGGATCCGATTGATCAATGTTGCTCGTTCACGCACAAAATTCGTCCGATGCCGGGTCAGTTCGCGCAGTTCACGTTGTCCCAGGGGTGGGATGAAACTGGCTTTCAATAGACCATGCCGCAGCAGTTCGGCGATCCACTCCGAGTCCTTCACATCCGTCTTGCGCCCAGGAACCTGTTTGATATGATGCGCATTGACCAACAACACTTCAAAGTTGTTCTCCAGAATATTGAAGATCGGCTTCCAATATTCCCCGGTGCTCTCCATCGCCACATGGGTCACCCTTTTGCTCATCAACCAGTCCGACAATGCCAGCAAATCTGCCGTCATAGTTTCAAACGTGCGGGTTTCTTTATACAGCCCGCCCTGCTCTTCCTCGATCAGGATGGTTGCCACGACCGTCTTCTTGTGAACATCCAATCCCGCACACTGCCTATGTACGATTTCCATGCTAACCTCCTATCGTGTTGGTGGCTGGCGTGGATACCCGAACAGTTAGAATTTAACTTACGTGCTTCCATTTCGGAGCGACAATTGGCGGTGCTTACAGGTATCCCAGTCCGACTAAACTGCGGGCTCTTTGCACCATTGAGTAAACGACCTCTTTGCCAGTCACTCTCTCCGTTGTAGCATATTTTCATGGTTGTGGGTGAACCCATTCATGTTGACTAAACACGAATTCAAGGACTCATAATAGATTTAGCATTCTTTATTGCCGGCTTCTCGGCTGTGGCAATCATTGTAAAAAGAGAACTTCCCTTTGTACCTGTTTATGGCGTGATCCCGGTTGTGTATGGTCTGGTCATGCTGGCATTATCCTGGTATTTGGCTTGGACAGGTTTTTCCTTTAACGTAATTGATAAATTGAAGTAGCAGGATTAGTTGCGTTTATGCACCCTCTTTAATAGTCCAACGTCGTGGTCATATCGTAGCGCCGGCCAGTCGTGTAAGATTCGATCGCGCCTGCCATCATCTCGGTGATGTGCAGCCCCCAATCGAGTTGACCAGCGGCTCGCGGTCCTCGAGAATGCAGTCGACGAAATGTTGGGTCGACGCGTGGTAATAGTTGAACCCGCCGGCCACGGGCTGCGGCCATTTGGCCTTGCTGAAATCCCCGTGCGGATAGAGGTGATACCATCCATCCGCCTCCACGTTGGGCAGCAGATGCTTGTGCTTGCTGATGATCGAGGCGGCGTAGCCCGAGCCGAAGATCAGGTTGCCGTCCGTGCCGAAGATTTGCAGGCTGCCATCACCGGTCTGGGGTAAAACAGGGTGGTAGGTGCGCCCGGCGTGACAGCTTCCCACCCCACCACCGGCCATCTCGTAGAGCGAGTAAGCGTTGTCGACCGCTTCGACCCGGATGTGTTTGCTGCGCGGCAGGTCCAGGACAACGTCCCAGTAGTTAGCCCGCTCCGAATCGTTCACCTCCGCCAGGAATTCGTCGTATTTTTCCTCCGGCACGATATCCGTCTCCGCCACAGCGATGCGCGCTGATGCCATCACGCTCTTGCAAGCGCCCAGCACCCCCACGATCTGGGTTGGCGCGTAGGGGAAATCGAAGAGGAAACCGCCGCTGTCCTTGGTAAAGAAGGCATCCTGACCATATGCATTGTTGCCCAGCCAGGGCCCGTAGGTGGTCGACCCGGTGGAAGCCAGCGAAAACCACAGGATATCTCCCAGCACCCCTGCCTGATCAGCTGGCGCAACTGCACCACCTCCGGCTCGAGCGGGGTCGATGAACTAGGCTCAATCAAGGCCTTAACCTTGTTCTTGCGTATCGCCGCAGCGATCTTGCGCGCGTCCGCCATATTGGTTGCCATCAGCTTTTGGATCAGCACATGCTTGCCGGCCTCGACGGCTTTGAGCGTAAAAGGCACATGCGTGCCCGGCGCGGTCAGGATCAAAACGGCCTCGATATCCGCGCGGTCGATCATATTGTCGTAATCCCGATACTGCTGCTTTGCGCCGAAGAGACGCGCGCAGGCGTTCGTGCGCGTCTCAAAACGGTCGCATACCGCGATCAACTCGGCGTTTTCCATTTTCATCAGGTAGGGCAGGTAATATGCCGCTGCGACCACCCCGCACCCCACCACCCCCACCTTCACTTTTCCCGCCATGCATACTCCTTCCGCCTAACCCTGATCACTCTTCGCCTTCATTCATCAATTCTTTCACCCACAGATAAATATAGAACCCCACGTTGAAGATCGCCAGCACCAGGGCCATATCCACCCGGTGGAAAATGACCCGCTCGAACTCCAGTCCTGGGCCGCTCGAGCCGTAAAAGGTGTACATATTGACGTTGAAGATCAATGCCACCAGCAGCGCCTCGGCCCAGCGCGCCGGCGCGCGCCAGGCCAGTAGAATGGCCAGAATGGCCGCCACGAACAGGTGGTTCTCGTGCACGCCCACATTGAAGGTGAAATAGGCCAGGAAGCCCATCAGCGCGTAACGCAAGTGTGTTCTCAAACGTCTTGGCGCGCCGCCAGATAACACCCCCAGCGCCGCCGCGTAGCTCAACCCGAACAGCAGCCTGGGGGCCATGGTGAAGCGAATATCACCAGTGATGATCAAATCCGCTCGGCCCTCCACCAACCCGCCGAAGGTCTCGGGCGAGAAGGCGCGCAGCAGGTGGGTGAGGATCCAGTTTGCATTCAGCGCGTTGCCGCTCAGGTAGGTGTGGCTCAGCGAAGCCTTGAAGGCCAGCCACAGCGGCCCCAGGCCAAAGACCAGGCAGGCCATCCCCAGCAGCCCGGCGGCCGGCAGCGCCGCCCGCGCCAGGCGCCAGGCCCGTCGACCCCTGCTTTTGCCCCAGGATATACACCAGCAGAAAAGGCGCGATGATCAGCGGCTGCCATTTGGTCAGACAGGCGGCGCCGAAACACAGCGAAAACAACTCCAGCCGCTCTTCCTTGAGCGCCCACAGCCCCAGCACCAGGGCCGGGGCCAGGTAGATATCCACGTAGGCCAGCAGGGCGCTGTTCAAGAGCAGTGCCAGGAATAAGGCTGCCGTCACGCGCATATCTTTTGTCCAGCGCCAGCAGGCCAGGCAGGTGAGCCCTAAAAAGGTCAGGATCGACAGCTTGATCGCCACGAAAGGACGCACGTCCACCAGCTCGCCCAGCCGCACCGCCCCCAGCAGGATCGCGCTGGTCAGCGGGGGATAATCCGCATGGTTGGCGGCAAAGCCGTGCACCAGCCCCAAGCGCTCGAGGTTGTCGCTCCAGGTCAGCCAGATGCCCATGTCGGAAGTGCCCGGCGAGTTGAGCAGCAGCAGCGCCAGCAGGCCAAGCCCAAGCCAGATCAGTCCTGTTTGCAGTTTGGTTGTGGATCGAGCCTGCATATGCCTCCCCGGTGCCCGCTTCGTCTCCCCAAAATTATACATCCCCGCTCATCCTGCTGCGCCAACCAATCCCAACCACACGGAAAATCATCCTGCGGATGAATATTTATCTTCTTCCCCCTATCCGTTAACCAAAAAGAGCGCCCCCCGCGCTCTTCATTCGTCATTCTGCATTCATCATTCCTCATTCTCTTTCATTCCACATTCACCGTCACCTTGAACTCGATCGAGGGCAGCGCGCAGGCCGGTTCGGCCGTCAGGCAGGTGGGGTCGCCCTTGGCGCTGATCACGCTCTGCCCGGGCTGGGCGGCGTCAAACAGTCCCTGCGCCCCGCGGATCAGCATCATACCCATCACCCGGCTCAACACAGTCTGGTCGCTGATCTCCAGCTCCCAGGTGTAGTCTTCGCCCAACGCCACCAGCACCCGGTCGCCCTGTTTCACATGCACCGTCTTGCCGTTGTCGTTGAGGGTCACGGTCACGCTGTCGCCGGGAGTAGCTTCCGGCATGGTTTCATCGCCGCCGGGGGTGGCGGGGACAGGGGTGACCTCGCCGCTCGAAAGTCCGCTTACCGCCGGGTCCACCCCGGCTTGGGGAGCGCAGCCGGCCGCTGCCAGCAGCACCATTACCAGCACCGCGCTCAACAGGATCTTTTGCAGTTTGTTCATTTTAACCTCCAAATACCATCTAAATTATCTCGTTTGTATCCACTAGACGGATTCAAGTGTGAGGAAGTTCCTCAGCTGCGGGTGTATTCGCCTGCAGCTCGCGGCACCCATCATCTCGAAGGGGATTTGGTCTGTCTTTGTGAAACTCGTCACATTTCCACCCCCACAGCGATTGAAATACCTGCCCAGGCATGCTATATTTATTACGGACATCGTGTTTCGATCGTATGGCTGATCTATCCAGGGCGGTGCAGCTTTAAAGAGCCGGGACCCCTGAACCCTCAACCTTCCCGCCCATCCAAGGGCGGGATTTTGCATATTTTTAATTCAGCACGGGGAGGTTTTAGATGGCAGTGATCACGATTTCACGGCAGTTTGGCAGCGGGGGAGACGAGATAGCCGACCGGGTGTGCGAGCTTCTGGGGTACCACCATTTTGATAAGGGCTTGCTGCAGCAGGCCGCGGTGGAATCCGGGCTGTCTGACCAGCACGTCATCGACTACACCGAGGAGAACTACCGCGTCAAGAGCTTTATCGAGCGCCTGACCGGGCGGCCGATCCCGGTCGCCAGGGTCAGCATCTGGCGCGAGGACGACCGCGGGGTGCGCAGCGCCGAGCACGTGGTGCTCAACGATGATATCGCCCTGGGCCTGGTGCAGAAGGCGGTCAAAGCTGCTTACCAGGCCGGCGAGATGGTCGTGGTCGGCCGCGGGGGCAACCATATCCTCAAAGACCTGCCGGGTGTGCTCGCGGTGCGCATCGAGGCGCCGATGGAAGACCGCATCCAGCGGGTCAAATCGCAGATGAAGGATGAGCACAAAGCCTACCGCGCGGATATTACCCTGCGCCGCGAGGCCCAGGACCTGATCGTCACCCGCGACTACGCTTCAGGCGATTACATCAAGCAGTATTACGACGTGGATTGGGAAAACCCGCTGCACTTCCACATCGTCCTGAACACCGGCCGGCTCAGCCTCGAACAGGCCGCCCAGACCATCGTCGAGCTGGTCCGCCGCCTGGAAGTGGAACGCGAGGTTGTTCCGGCTTAGATTTTGATCAGGACGTCCAGCACCAGGGCCATGAAGAGGAACATCAGGTACATGCTCGAGGTGCGGTACATGCTAAAGGCGTTCTTGTTGCCGCCTTGTTTCAGCACGCGCCAGGCGCTGTAGATCAGCCAGCCGCCCAACACCACCGCCGAGATCAGGTAAACGCTGCCCGCCATCTTGAACAGCGGCATCAGCAGGGTCAACCCTACCAGCTCGAGGGTGTAGATAAATACCTGGCGGCGGGTCTCGTTTTCCCCGCGCACCACCGGCAGCATGGGCACCTTGCCGCGGGCATAATCGTTGCGCCTCACCAGCGCCAGCGCCCAAAAATGCGGCGGGGTCCAGAAGAAGATGATCGCGAAGAGGAACAGCGCGGGGATATTCAACCCGCCCGTGGCTGCCGCCCAGCCCACCAGCGGCGGAATGGCCCCCGCGCCGCCGCCGATGACGATATTCTGCACGGTGGCATATTTGAGCCACACGCTGTAGAGCAGCACGTAGTAGATCATCCCGGCCAGCGAGAGCAAGGCCGCCAGCAGGTTGACCAACCCGGCCAGCAGGAAGAAAGAGGCCAGCACCGCCCCGGCGCCGTAGGCCAGCCCCTCGGCCGGCTTCATCCGCCCGGCGGGCAGCGGGCGTTTGGCCGTACGCTGCATGGCTTTATCCGTCTCGCGGTCGATGTACTGGTTGAGCGCGCTCGAGCCGCCCGCCGCCAGTGCCCCGCCCAGCAGGGTCCACAATGTCAGTTCCAGGCTGGGCAGCCGTTTGGCCCCCACCACCATCCCCGCGTAGGTCGTCACCAGCAGCAGCAGCACGATAATGGGCTTATTGAGGATGACAAAGTCTTTCAGCCGCGGGCCAAAGGGCAGCGCTTCGGCGGCTTCGGCGGCCTCATCCTCCGCAGTGCGTTGGGCCAACCCGGCGCTGACCGCGGTGAGCATTTGCGCCGCCCACAGCGCGGCTGCCGCGGCGGCGTGCAGCGCCACCAGGTCGGCGGGGAAGCCGCGCAGCACTTTCAGCCCGCCCAGCAGCGCCTGGCCCAGCAGCAGCACAAAACTGGCGGTGGCCGCGGTGAGGGTAACTGTCTGGCTGCGCTGCGAGCGCCAGGCCCGCAGAAATACCAGCGCCGCCAATCCGGCTGCCGCCAGGGTCAGGGCGCGGTGAGCCAATGCCAGCCATCCCAACCCCGATTGCGGGGCGCACAGCGGCCAATCCGTGCAGGCTGAGCCCGCGTTCAGGGCCGTCACCAGCGACCCGCTGGCCAGCAGAGCAAACACACCCGCGGCTGCCAGCAGCGCCAGGCGCGCGAAAGGGGTGCGGAAAACCAGGCCCAGCGAACGCTGCGGGTTGGCCTGCGCCCAAAATGCAGCCAGGGTGGCTGCGCTGAGCAGACCCAGGGCCAGCATGGCTAACAGCAGGTGCACCGGCTGCAGCCACAGTGGCTGGGAGCTGCCCGCCAGGTGAAAACCGCCGCCGAGCAGCACTTCCGCCAGCATCACCCCCGCCGCGGCATACACCGCCCGGCTCACCAGCCGCGCTCCGCGCAGGCGCAGCGCCGCCCATCCGGCCGCCGCCCAGGTGATCAATGCCGCCAGGGCGGCCAGCCCGCGGTGCACCACCTGAATGCGGGCCGCGTCTCCGCCCGGCAGCCCAAAGCTGCCAAAGCAGGTCGGCCAATCCGGGCAGGCCTGCCCAGAGGCGCTCACGCGCACGATGCTGCCCATCACCATCAGTACAAAGGTGAAGAGGGTGGCTGCAAAGAGCAGGTAGCGGTAATGGCTAAGCGCGGGACGCGGGTTGGCGGAGTTGTTTGCGGACATAGAATGGGTACCCTATCGCCAGGATGGCGGCAAATATGAACCATTGGATGGCATAGCCCTGGTGCGGACCTTCACTCAGGTCCACCTCAGGCAGGCTGCGCGGGAGCAGCCCGGGATGGGCTTCGTCCGGCGCGGCGATCAGATAGACGGGGAGCAGCGGGGCGCTCATTTGCAGCCCGATGCGCTCCAGGTTGATCCGGTTCCAGGCGTCCAGGCGGGTTTGCCCGGCTGCCAGGGGCGGGTCTGAGGGTGTGCCCAGCCCGTTCTCGGTTTGGGAGGGCATCAAACGGCCGGTGACGGTCAGCGTGCCGCTCTCGGCCAGGGCCGCCAGCTGCGCGGGGGCAGCCTGGTCCAGGGCGACCCAGCCGCGGTCCACCAGCACGGCTTGCCCGCTGCCGTCGATGACCAGTGGGGTCAGCAGGTGGTAGCCGGGGCGGTCTTCCCACACCTGGTTGCGCAGCAGCACTTCGCCGGCGCGGTCATAATGCCCGCGGACGGTCGCGTCTTGATAGATCGCATCCGTCAGGGCCTGGGGGCTGCGGGGGGTGTTCAGGTCGAGGGGCGGCAGGCTCATCACCCGCACGTGCTGGGCGTTAATCGCCCGGCGCTGCGCCAGCCGGTCAAGCTGCCAGATGCCCAGCCGCGCCATCACCAGCATCGCGGCCAGCACCAGCAGGCTGGTCAAAATCCAGCGCAGGCGCAGCAGTTCGTGCAGGTCCACCCCCGGTGCGGCCGCCTGGACGATTTGCGGGCGAGCGCTCATGATGCGGCCTCTTCGACGACCGGGTTGCGCGGCTTGAGCGGGAACATCAAAAAGCTGTACAGGGCGATCATCACGCTGGAGGGCAGCCCCATGGCCAGCATCCCTTCGATGCGCACCTGGGTGGTCAGCCGGGGCAGCACCTCAATCCCCAGCACCTTGGAGGTCTGGAACGAACAGGTATAAGCATAATTGTTGGCCTGGTTGAGCTGTAGCACGCCGTTGGACAGCGGCGGCACCCACACCGGGCCGAGCTGGTGGCTGACTGAATCCTGGTTTTTAACCACGAGGATATCGCCTTCCACAAAGGTCATTTGCGGCGGCAGGGCCAGAAATCTTCTCCCGCGGCAATCCGCTCGGCGGTCCCGGCCGGGATCACCAGGTCGATGCGCTGGGCTTCGTCGCGCGACTGGGGATCTTTGTTGGCCTGGTAGGATATTTCGCTCACCAGCCATGCGCCCACCATGCCGATCACAATCGATAACACAATCCGGATTAGATAAGGCAGCCATGGTTTCATATTTAATGGCTCAATAGATACTTCACGTCCGAGACCAGGTCGTCCACGGGCGTGCCAAATGCAAGGGTGACGCGCAGGTTGCCCTGGCGGTCAATCAGGTAAGTGCGGGTCGAGTGGTCCACCAGGTAGACGCCTTCCTTTTGGGTGGGGCGCTCCTCGCGGTAGACCCCGTAGGCCTGCCAGACCGGTTCAAGCTCGGCCATGCTGCCGGTCAGGCCGCGGATGCGTGGGTCAAACGCCGCCGCGTACTGGCTGATTTTCTCGGGGGTGTCCCGCTGCGGGTCGACGGTGATAAACAAAACCTCCACATCCTTTGCCTGATCGCCCAGGCGCTTGAGCGCCTGTTTCAATTCGCCCAGCGAGGCCGGACACACATCCGGGCAGTAGGTATAGCCAAAGAAAACCGCGACGACTTTGCCTTTCTGCTCGTCCAACCGAAAATCGCCCAGGTCAATCGCCCCGGCCGGCGCCGGCGGGTCGATGATCGAGCCGGTCAGGCGGCGCGGCTGGGCCAGGTAGAGCCCGCCGGCGACCAGCAAGCCGGCGAACAAACCCAACACAGGCCAGAAAAGCATCCGTTTCATCCAATTTCTCCGAGGTAGACCTAAAGTTTCCCAATCAGGTAGAGGGCCGGGTAGAAGAAGATCCAGACCAGGTCCACAAAGTGCCAGTAATTGGCGGCGGCTTCGACGGCCCAATGTTTCTCGGCCGTGTAGCGCCCGTTTCTGCCGTTGCGGATTACAATCCCCAGGAAAATCACCCCGGTCAGGACGTGGAAAGCGTGCATCCCGGTCATCATGTAAAAGACCGCCCCCGCCGGACCGTCGCTGGGGCCAAAGGGCGCCAGGCGCCACTCCACCCCCAGCACGCCCACCAGGAAGCCAATCCCCAGCACCATGGTGATCAGCGCGTTGCGCACGAAGCTCTTCTGGTTGCCCTGCGAGATGTTGACCTCGGCGCGGTTCATGAAGAAGCTGGAGATGAGCAGCACCGAGGTGACGATCAGCCCCACAAATTGGTCGATATCGGGGCGCTGCCCGCCCAGCAGGTAAAAACGGGTGACCAGCAAGGCGGCGAACATAAACAAATCAGAGACGAAGAACAGCCATAAGCCTATGCGGTTGGTGCGCAGTTTGTACGCGAAGCTGTGCGCGGCTTTGGGCTCGTGGGGTTCAAGCGTGGTGTACGGGGCGGTCATTAGTGCTCCTCTTCTTCGCTGAAGGCGCGTTTGATGTGCATGAAGTACCAGACCACCAGCCCGGCTTTGGCCAGGGCGATGATCCACATAAAGACCACCGGCGCTTCATGCGTGCCGATGAAGTATTCGACCGCGGTCAGGACCGCCAGGGCGATGAACACCATCACACCGCGGCGCAGCTCATCTTGTTTTTTCGTAAATCTTTGTGTTCCATCTGCTATCCTCCGTTAATCCGCCGGCTGAGCGGCAGCCCGGGGTGTTTCCACTTCAATATAACTGGGGGCGTTTTCCAGGCCGTAATCGTACGGTTCGCCGGTGACCACCACCTCGCCGGGGAAGTTATGCGTGGGGGTGGGGGATGGAATTTGCCACTCGGCCGAGCGCGATTCCCACAGGTTGCCTGTGGCCGGTTCGCCTGAGCGGATGCTGCGGTAGAGGTTGATGAACAGCAGCAGCACCGAAATCGCCACGGCGAAACCCGCCAGGGTGATGACCAGGTTGGTGAACTGGAAGTTCAGCGCCGGGTCGTAGTCCGCGATGCGGCGGCGCATCCCCAGCAGCCCGATGCGCATCTGGCCGAAGGACATCACCATGAAGCCGATAAACAGCAGCCAGAACTGCCACTTCCCGATGCGCTCGCTCATCCTGCGCCCGGTGATCTTGGGGAACCAGTAATACAGGGCGGCAAAGAAGGGGAAGATGTACCCGCCAAACATGGTGGCGTGGAAGTGACCGACAATGTAATAGGTGTCGGTGACGTGCAGGTCGGTGGATACCGTTCCGGCGATCGGGCCGGTGATCCCGCCGATCAGGAATATGACGATGGCCCCAATCACGAAAAGCATGGGGGTCTGCAAGCGGATGCGCCCCTGCCAGATGGTCGCCACCCAGCTAAAAAATTTCACCCCGGTTGGCACGGCCACCAGCAAGGTGCTGTACATAAACGGCACGCGCAGGTACTCTTCCATCCCGGCGGCGAACATGTGATGCGCCCAAACCAGGAAGCCCACCAGGGCGATCCCCAGCGAAGACATGGCCACCCAGCGGTAGCCAAAGAGCGGCTTGCGCACGAACACCGGCAGCAGCTCGCTGACTACCCCCAGGCCGGGCAGGATGAAAATGTAGACCGCCGGGTGCGAATAGAACCAGAAGAGATGCTGGTAGAGGATGGGGTTGCCGCCCTGGGCCGGGTCGAAGAAGCCCATGCCCAACAAGCGCTCGAACAAGGAGAGCTGGAAGGAGAGACCGATCAACTGGGTGGCGTTCAACGCCATCAGCGAGGTGGCCAGCACGCTCCAGGCCAGGATGGGCATGCGGTAGGCGGTCATGCCGCGCGCGCGCAGCCGGATGATGGTGACGATCAGGTTGAGCGCGCCCAAGATCGAGGACCAACCCACAAACCACACCCCCAGGAAGAACATATCCACGCCCATCGGGCCGCGCACCGAAAGCGGCGCATAACCGGTCCAGCCGGTTTCAAAACCACCCAGGGCCAGGCTGAAGACCAGCACCAGCGACCCGGGCACCGCGATCCAGAAGGAGAAGGCGTTCAGCCGGGGGAAGGCCATATCGCGCGCGCCGATCAGCAGGGGGATGACGTAATTGGAGATGGCCGCGATGCCCATCAGGATCGAAGCGATCAGCACCATGCCGTGTAAACCCACCAGGGTGTTGAACAGGTTGAAGCTGAGGAACTGCAGCCCGGTTTGGGCCAGCTCAACCCGGAAGGTCATCGCAAAGGATCCCGCCGACTGCCAGCAAGAAGAGCGAAAGAAAGCCGTACTGCACGCCGATGACCTTGTGGTCGAAGCTCAGGTTCCAAAAACGCCGGGCGCCCTCGGGCTCATGCACATCCTCCGGTTCGGGTACATCCTCGCCCTTGGCCATGCGGTACCAATCGCGAAAGGCCCCCAGGGCAATCAAGAAAGCCGAGAGCGCCGAAAAATGCGCCGACCACCCAGGCCGGTTCATCGCTTGGAAGCGGCACCCCCGTGACAAGCGGATGAACGCGACCAGGCCAAATCCCGAGGGCCATGCCGACGATTTGGCCGATGATTCCGCGCACCATTCCTATCGAGAGAAATTTATACATAGGCTGGGTCTCCCTTATCTTATTTCACCGTGTGGATAAAAGCGATAATGTCGTTGATTTGATCGTCCGATTAGCAACGTTTTGTAGGTGGCGGGCATCACATTGGCCGGGAATCCCTTTGATGACCTGCGCGTTGGGGTCAAGGATCGACTGGCTGCAGGTAAGCATCGTCGGCGGTGACCGTGGTGCCGTCGGCTAACTCAACCTGCTCGCCCGCCAGGCCCTTCCAGGATGGCCCCACCAGTTTGCTGCCGTCCAGCGAATGGCAGCGAGGTGCAGCCGTTCAGTTGCGATCCATTTCTTCCCGCGGTCTACCGGGTCAGCTGAGGGCGGCGTTGACCTGCTCTGAGATCCATTTGTCAAAGTCGGCTTTGCTGACCACATGCACCGGGGCGGTCATATACGCATGCGCGCCGCCGCATAACTCGGCGCACATCACGGTGTAATTGCCCACTTTGATCGGGTTGATCCGCAGCTGTTTGACCAGGTTTTCGCCGGGGAGGGCATCCTGTTTGACCCGGAATTCCGGCACCCAGAAGGAGTGAATCACGTCCCGCGAGGTGAGGCTGAACAGCACCTGGTGGTCGACCGGCAGGTACAATTCGCGAGAGGTGACCCCGTAATCGGGGTATTCAAAGGCCCAGGCCCATTGGAAGGCGGTCACCTTCACATTCAGCGCCTGCTGATCCACCTGGCGGGTTTCGGCCAGGTTGCGTGCGCCGATGAAAGAAAAGGCGATCACCGTTCCCAGGGGGATGACCGTCCAGATGATCTCCAGGCGGTTATTGCCTTTGAAATAGGCCCCTTCCTGTTTCTCGCCCGGCCGGCTGCGGAAAACCACGAGGCTGTAGACCAGAAACACGACGATGATCGAAAACAGCAGGGCGATCACGAAGAAATGGGCGTCGAACAGGCGGTCGATAGTCACTGCCTGGGCGCTTGCCTCGGTGGGCAGCAGGCCGATGTGGGTCAGCAGAAAATACAACACGGCGGTCGAAACTGCGACCAATATCCCTACAATTACGAAATGCTTGGCATTTCCCTTCATGTTGCCTCTCCTTGATGAAGGAACGAGTTTTGATTCGGTCTGCCAGGGCAGATTGAGCCAATCGGATGCCTGGGCCGGGGTGAGGCTGCGGCGGTCATACACCACCACCTCGCCGCTGGCTTGCAGCGAAACCAGCACAACCTGCATCGGGCTGTCTCCGGTAATAAAATGACTGAGAAATTCTTCGCGGTGGATCGTGCGGTCATCGTAATCGACGAAAACGAGATCGGGTGTCCACGATTCGAGGGTGGCAAACGTTTCGGCCATGCTGCTGGCCATTTTGAATTCCACGTTTTCTTTGCCCCAATGCTCGCCGTAGATTTTCTGCAACCCTTTGCCAAACAGCGGGTTGGCTGAAGCAATCAACACCCGCCGGGGGCGTTTGGGTTCTGAAACGTTCATGTTTCCCGCTCCATTTGCGCATGAATTGTAGACAAAATTTATCTGTTTAGGATTTTACAAAAATAGCGCCCGCAGGGCTATCCGTCAGGCCGGGTTGATCGGGTTAACTTTAAATGTGAGGAGGGGTGATTTTGCAATCACCCCTCCTCGGGCATTCACTTCAGGCGTATTTCCTGGGCTTATCAGCGCTTGAGCAAGCCCAACTGGGTGGCTTTGCCCACGGCTTCGGTGCGGTTGGAGGATTCGAGCTTATCCAGAATGTGGCGGATGTGGGTCTTAACCGTATTTTCCGAGATGTACAGCCGCGCAGCGATCTGCAGGGTGGTGAGGCCTTCGGACAGGCAGGCCAGCACTTCCAACTCGCGTTCGCTCAGCAGCGCGGCGGGGGCTTCGATCAATGAATGCGAGATGGCATTGAGAATCGGCCCGACCACCTCGGGCGAGAGCGCCCCCTGGCCAATGGCCACACTGCGCAGCGCCTCTTGCAGCGCTTCGGGCTCGGCATTCTTTAAAATATAGCCGTTCGCCCCCGCGCAAATCGCGCCGATCAGGTCGTTATCATCCTGCGAGATGGTCAGCATGAGGATGCGCAGCGGGTTTTTAGCGCGGCGCAGCTCGTGCACCAGGGCAATGCCATCCATCTGCGGCATATTCACATCCAGCAAGAGGATATCGGGATGGGTCTGTTCGATGAGCCCCAGCGCCTCGCGGCCATCGCCCGCCTCGCCGACCACTTCGAACTCGGGCATGTCGCCCAACAAACTGACCAACCCGCGGCGGAAAAGGGCATGGTCATCTACAACCACCAGGCGAAAACGGCCGGCATTCATCAAGAGGTCTCCTCGATATTCAATGGCAGCGAGAGCCGCACGGTGGTTCCGGTGCGCGGTTGGCTGATGATTTGGAAGTCAGCGCCGATCAACTCGGCGCGTTCGCGCATGCCGCGCAGGCCGTACTGCACTACGGTGGGGAGGTCGTCAGGATCAAACCCCTGCCCGTCGTCGATAATTTCCACCAGCAGATCGCTGTCCCATTTACGCAGGTTAATCGTCACCCGGTTGGCGAGGGCGTGTTTGCGTACATTATTGAGCGCTTCCTGCACGATGCGGATCAGTTGCGCCGAAATCTCGGGCAAGAACGCCCATTCTTCGGCCTGCAGGTTGCAATCGACCGGCGTGCCGGTGCTTTTCTCGAAGGCGGTAGCCAGCTGGTCCAGCCAATCGTTCAGGTTTTCATCCGGGTTCAGCCGCAGGTTGTCGATCGCCTGGCGGGTCTCCTGGTAGGCCTCCGCCAGGGCCTGGCGGTTATCCTGCAGCAGGCGGCTCAGTCGCGCCGTATCGCCCTGGTGGAATGCGGTCTGCATCTGGGCGGTCTGCATCTTAAGGAACGCCAGCGTCTGAGCCAGCCCGTCATGGATCTCGCGCGCCAGGCGGGTGCGCTCCTGGATCACCAGCGAATATTCCAGCGAAAGGTTCAGCCGTTCAAATTCGATCATCAAAGCGGCCTGCGCCGCCGCGGTCTGCAGCATGCTCCATTGGCGCGCAGTGACCTCCATCTCGCCGTGGGTAAAGGCCAGCAGCGCACCGAGCACCTGGCCTTCCGGCAGGATCATCGGCACGGAAATCCAGTGGGTCTCGCGCAGGCTTTGCACCAGGTTGACTTCGCTGCGCAGGGCTTCTTCCACCACCGCTTCCAGATCTGCATCGCTGAGTGGGGCCAGCTCTCCGGAGCGTACGCACATCCCCGAGATGCGCTCGTCGGCCATACTGCGCGCCTGCATTAGCACGGCATCCATCCCCAACACCGTCTGGACGCCTTCCAGCAAAGTGCGCAGGGCGATGGTCAGGTCGGCGCGCGGAGAGCGCAGGTGCTGGATCTGGCGCAGGGTGGTCAGCTCCTGGTTGCGCAGGCGCACGGCATGCACTGCCAGGGCCATCTCGTCCATCAGCCCGCTGAGAAACTGGTGAAGCTCCGCATCGATTTGCTGATCTCCGGGCAGATAGACATTCACCACCCCTAACGCGTGCTCTCCCAGGCTCAGCGGCAGGCAGTAAATGGCCATGGATCCGCCAAACGGTCCGATTTTCAACGGGCAGGATTGGCCCGAGGGCGAGTGGTATTCCTGGCATTGGCTGCAGCGCGAGCGGGTTTGTTCCGAGACCAAATGCTCTGCCCAACCTTGCAAAACCGGTTCGGGCAGGCTGCCAAAGGTGAAAGCCGGCAGGGGTTGGCCCCAACTGTCAAAAGGCACAAAGGATACCCCAACGCCGCCGACCAGGGTGTTGACCGCCGATAGGGCTGCCTCAACCAGTGATTTTTCATCACCCGCTTCGACCAGCTCGCGGTTAAGTTGTAGAACTGTGTCGAGCCGGTTGCGAATGTGATCCAAGCGCGATTCAAGTTGTTGGACTTGTTTGCGCCGGTTTTGCTGAATCCGTGAAATGACGATCATCGCGGCGGTCGCGATGACAGCAGCAACAAGTACCGGTAGTGCGACCAGCAGGGGGATTGAATCAATCATAGGCCCATTTTATAACAAAAAGTGGGGATCGGTGCGACAGCGCCAATCCCCACCCAAGGATTTATATCAACCTGCGAAAGGGCTTCCTTCGCATGTCCAGCCAATTACTTAAGGGTCTTGACGTACGCCAGGATCTGCCAGATTTCGTCCTGGGTGAGAACCCCCTTGTAGGAAGCCATCGAAGCGCTGCGGCCCGCGGCGGCGCCGCCTTCGTTAATTACCCAATCCAAATAGCCAATCGGGGCATCTTTAATTGCGTTCTGCAGGTTGCCCGGATGCGGATCAAGAGATGCGCCTGCCGGTCCATCCCCCAGTCCCTTCGGCCCGTGACAGGATTCGCAGTTTTGGGTAAAAAGGGTCTTCCCTGCATCGATGGCAGCCTGATCACCCTCAACAGGGTTGGTCACTCCGGCGTATTCCGCGGGTGGATCCTGGCGGACGACGGTGGGCGTGCCGCCCCCGCCGCACGCTGCCAGCAAAACCGCGCTGAGGACCAGGGCGGTGGTCAGTACCCAAAAGGTCTTCTTCATCGCATTGTCTCCTATCAATTCTGATATATTTTGGTGAATTTGTTCACAAGTCAAATTATAATCTTTTTCTATATTTTTGGAAGAGTGTACAAAAGATTTTACAAAGGGAGAAAAGGTAGTGTACCTTGATTATATTGGTCATATTTATGATAGATGACTATATAAGTATTGATAATTGTCACTTTCGTGAACGGTCTCATACAATTATGATCAATGCAAATATAATCTATCTTTCATTAGAGGTGAACATGTTTCGCGTTAGTCGACGTCTTGATTATGGTTTACAGTTGATGATTGCGCTGGCCCGGGATGAAGAGAATCGTTCTCTGGCAACCGCGGTGATGGCCGAGCGCCTGCATATTCCCCTGCCGTTCTTGCATCAGATCGGTCGTTCGCTCATCCAGGGCGGATTGATCAAAGCCACCCCCGGTCCGCGCGGTGGGCTGCGATTGAACCAGTCGCCCGAACAGGTCTCATTACTCCAAATCATCGAAACCCTCGAAGGCCCCGTTCGCATTACCCCCGAGCCCAACGGAAACGGCAATGGTGTCGCCTCTCGCGCCATCTGGGAAGATTTGCAGGAGGTCTTGATCCTTCACCTTGAGAAAATCTCCTTAGAGGATTTAGCAACCGGGCGGGAGACCATCCCCCAAATGTCAATGGCCTCGATGGGAGCCCTCCAGCGCAATAACTGAACCATCCTATTCTCCTGGCGACGGCGTAGTTGAGCTCGTCCCCAGGCCACCCTTCATCGACACAATCCCCGCCCTGATCGGCGGGGGTTGTGTTTTAACGGGCAAATTTGTTTCTGGCTGCGCCAACAGGGCAATCGCATCTACATTGCCAGATGCGTTTTCTACCCTTTTCCACTCCCCCCGGCCCCCTCTCCGCGGCAAAAAAACGCCGCGAAGAGGGGGAGAAAATATTTTTCTCCGAGAAGACTGTATCTGGCGGCACTTATGTGCCGCCAGATACAGTCTTCTCGGACTCTTTTAAAGTCCCCGCCCTCGAGGGCGGGGATTTAGGGGTGGGTGACAACTATTTTATAGAAAAACTGTTTTGATGCGATTGCCCTGGCTGCGCCAATTTCGAGCGCGCTGGGGGCCATTTCGTGTCATAATTAACCCAACGCTGCCGGATGAGAGCAGCCCACAGCCTGATCGCATCCGCAGGATGGGCCGGCCGGTTGGCTGGTTTTCGCGGCCCAAAGGAGGAAAGTTGCTGCAACACTTAATTACTAATCGCAGGGTGGAGGGCCAGCCGATCCAATCGGGCGAGATGACCCTCACCCCGGTTTCGAAAGCGCTGGTGTTGGAACTGCCCGGCAGGTTGGGCGGATTTACCTGGAACCGCCCCGCCGGGGTGCGCGTGACCGTACCTGGTCGTGAAGACCAGTTCGTGCCGGTGCGGGATGTCACTCGCCGGACCATCGGCGCAATTTTGGGCTCCATGCTGGGCGCCATGCTGTTGGTCTGGATAATGCGTCGTAGATAGCAATCCAGGTGGTGGAATTGTTTACAAGGGTTCAAGATCGATGGAGGATCGCATGACCGAAGAATCGGCGGATCAGAGCGCAAAGGTTGACTATATTCCCGGTAAATCATTGGAACTGGCTGAAGAGACGATGGACAAATTCCTAAAAACTGCGGACGTATCCGCGGTGTATGGCATTCCAGTGGTATACGGTGACACATTAATCATTCCCACCGCCGAGGTGGTGGCGGTGTTAGGTTTTGGAGCGGGTGAAGGTTCCGGGGCCGGACCTGAGGGACAGGGCGGAAGCGGCGCCGGCGGCGGGGGCGGCGGAAAGACCTTCAGCCGGCCGGTTTCGGTGATTGTGGTCGGCCCCAACGGAGTCGAGGTGAAGCCTGTCATCGACGTCACTAAAATTGCCCTGGCCGCGCTGACCGCCTGGGGCTTTATGGGCAGCATGGCGATGCGCATGGCGCGCCGCCGGCGTTCCTGAGCGGGTAAATGAAAGTCTCCCGCGCGCATTCCCACGCGGGAGACTGCCTTGTCTTTATCGATATTCGGGTAATTCATCGGCGGTGAGATTTGATCCATGCGGCGCATAGTATCGACGATTAAATCTATCCCCTACCGATCTGCCGCTGGTTATTTTCCTGCTAAGCGCTTTCCTGGCGCTGATCCCGGCCTATGATCCCAATTTGGCCTGGCCCTCGCTGGCGGCCCTGCTGGCGGGCGGCCTGCTCTACGCCTGGCTCTCGCGCGGCGGAGGCGCCCCCGACCGGTCCCTCTGGCTGGCGAGGGCCGCCGTACTGTTCAGCGGACTGGCGGCGATTTTTTTGATCGTGCAGTACGCCGATACTCCCGCATTGGATAAAGTGGCGCTGATCTCACGCCTGACCGGTTGGATCGGCCAGTTGACCCCGCGGCTGGTTCATTGGACGCCGCAGGCCAACAGCATCGCCGCCTTTCTGGAAGGCCCGCTGTTCCTCGCCGCCGCGCTGGTGTTCATCGAAAAGAAACCGGCCTGGCGCTGGGCAAGCGCGGCTGCCCTGGGGATGATTTCGCTGGGGCTGCTGCTCTCCGAATCGCGCGGGGCATGGCTGGCCGTGGCCCTGGCCGGTCTGGTCTGGCTGGCCGTGCGCTACCGTTGGGCGCGCTGGCTGGCGCTGCTGACCGGGTTGGCCGGCGCGGCCCTGGTGCTTATCGTGTTAATTTCCGGCGATATCCAGATCCTGGATCGCATCCCGCTGGTCGACCGCACCCTGGCGCCCCTATTTATCCGCCCCGACCGCCTGGATGTTTACCAGGGCAGCCTCTACCTGATCCAGGATATGCCCTTCAGCGGCATCGGCCTGGGCGGCCAGTTTGCCATGGTCTATTCGCGCTTTGTGCTGCTGATCCAGGTGCCCTTCCTCACCTACTCTCACAATCTCTTCGTGGAAACCTGGCTAGAGTTGGGTTTGGCCGGCTTCCTGGCGTGGATCTGGCTGTTGGCCGGGCTGGGTTGGCCGGCCGCCGCCGCGGCAAAATCCGGTCGCGACCTGCTCTACGAAAGCAGCTGGGTGGGGCTGCTGGCGATTGCGCTGCATGGTCTCACCGACGCGCGTCCCTACGTCGATCTGTGGTGCTGGCTGCCGTTCTTCTTCCTGCTGGGGCTGAATGCCTTTTTATACTTGCGAAAAAACCCCGAGAAAACCAAAGCCCGGTTTGATCATGGGGCCTTTATCCTTCACCGGTTTCGTCTTGTTGTTCCTCGTCGTGGCCGTGCCCCTGGTTCCGGCGGCCTGGCTGGCCGACCAGGCCAGCCTCAAACAGATCCGTGCGGAATTGGCTCCCAACCTGAGCGCGGCCCAGCGCTCCGCCCTGAGCTCCGCCGCGGAACGCCAGTTCCTGCAGTCCATCTCGGCCAGCGCCACCCAGCGCAGCGCCCATCTGCACCTGGGGTTGATCTACACCCAGGAGATGCGCTTTATGGACGCGGTTGACCACCTGGAAATGGCCCAGGCGTACGATCCCGCTAACCCAACCACCCGCAAAGCTCTCGGCCTGGCATACACCTGGAGCGGGTTCCTGGTGCTGGCCAAAGACCAGCTGCAGGCCGTGCCCAAAATGGTCGACGAGTTGAACACCTGGGGATGGTGGTGGGGGCAGCAAAAACGCGAGGATCTTTCCAGGCGCGCCTACCAGGTTTCGCTGCTGATTGACCCCGACCAGCCCGCCATCCAACAGACTCTGGATGCCCTCCTGACCCCGCCCTGAGCCGGGAATAAAAAAACCGCCCGCGCCTGCGGGCAGTTTATCACCAGCCTTGAAATCTAGCTCTGCTTCCACTCGGCCAGCGCCGCGAGGATTTCCTTGCTATGACCGTCGGGTTTGACCCCTTCCCATACTTTGATGATCTTGCCGTCCGGGCCGATTAAGTAGGTCGTGCGCAGCACGCCCTCGTATTCCTTGCCCATCATTTTCTTCGGCCCCCACGCGCCGTACAGGTCGCAGACCTTATGCTCTTCGTCGGCCAGCAGGGGGAAAGGCAGTTCGAATTTGCTCTTGAATTTGGTGTGAGATTTGCTCGAATTCGGGGCTGACTCCCAAAATCACCACCCCCTGCTCGCCGTAGATGTGATAGTCATCGCGAAAATTGCAGGCTTCCGTGGTGCAGCCGGGCGTGTCATCCTTTGGGTAAAAATAAAGAATCACCGGTTTTCCGCGAAACTCGCGGATGCTGCGTTCAACCCCATTCTCATCCGGCAGGGAAAATTCCGGCGCGGGTGAATTAGCTGATAGTACCATGCGGACCTCCTTGGTTCACAAAAAAATACCCGATGGATCCCCGTGTCCTTTGGGTTTCCTTCCCCCATCATACCCCGTTTCGCCTGTGATTTCTGCGGGGCTTTAACCTAATTTTGCCACAATTTCGCCCATGTGAGCAACATCGTAGCCGGCCAGACGTTTTACGCCCTGGCGAAAATCCGGGCTGTGCATCAACGACCGCAGCGGAGCCAGCAGCTCGCTCTCAAAGAAGGCGGTCGGGATCACCAGGTGATAGGGTTCGGTGTACAGCGGGATAAAGTCCAGGTCCAGCGCCTGGGCGGCCGCCATCACCCCCAGGCCGCAGTCCGCACGCCCCGAGGATACCGCCGCCGCTACGGCCAGGTGGGTATACTCTTCCTGCGCGTATCCCTGGATCGTGACTGGGTCGATACCCAGGCCGGCCAGCAGGTAATCCAGCAGCACGCGCGTACCCGCCCCGCGCTGGCGGTTGACAAAGCTGACCCTGCCGCCGGCCAGGTCTGCCAGGGACCGGATGCCCTTCGGGTTGCCTTTGGTCACCAGCAGCCCTTGCTGCCGCCCGACCCAATATACCAGGGTGAGCGCCTCCCCCGGCAGATATTGCTGAATATATGACAGGTTGTATTCCCCGCTGGCCGGGTCCAGCAGATGCGAACCGGCCAGGTGGGCTTCGCCCCGCCCTAAGGCCACCAGCCCGCCCAGGCTGCCCACATTGGCTGAAACCAGCCGCCGCTGGCGACCGGCCAGCTCCTGGGCGAGCAAATCCAGGCTCATGTCATGCGACCCGATCGCCAGGATGGTGCGCTGGATCTCGGCGGGAGTGCGGTAAAGACGCACCTGCACCCGCGCTCCGGCCTCCAGCCCCTGTGTCCCGCGCGGCAGGATGGCGATGCCATCGGCGCGTACCAGGGAGGTGATCACTCCCGCCCCGCGCGACAGGGGTGCGGCCAGCAGACGGTCCCTCACCTGGGCGACCACCACGCGCAGATAATCGTCGTCGCCCGCCGGCGAAGTCACCTTGCGGGTCAACTGGGCTTCGATCTCCACCGGCTGGTGGGGTGGGCGCCCCAGCCACACAGCCAGCAGTGGTTCGATGAAAATCTCGCCGGTGATGGCCGCCGATACAGGGTAACCGGGCACCCCGATGATTGGGGTGACGCCCCCCTGGCTGCGGCGAATCAATCCCAGGATCACCGGGTGACCGGGGCGCACCGCCACGCCGTGCACCAGCAGCTCACCCAGGGTTTCTACCACCCGGGCAGAGAAATCCTCGGACCCGGCCGACGAGCCCGCGTTGAGCAAGATCAAATCACTGGCATCCGCGGCGGCCTGCACCCGTGCGCTGATCTGCGCCAGGTCGTCTGTGATGATCGGTCCGCGCACAGCCTGCCCGCCCCAGGCGTTCACCTGCGCGGCCAGAACCAGCGAGTTGTACTCGATGATATCCCCACGGCTGACCGGCTGTCCCACCGGTACCAGCTCACTGCCGGTGGGCAGCACGCTCACCCTTGGGCGGCGGGCCACCCTCACCCCACTGTGTCCGCTGGCCGCCACCGCGCCCAGATCGAATGGTCGCAGGACGTGCCCGGAGGGCAGCACCAGTTCGGTGGCGACGATATCTTCCCCCATCGGGCGGATGTGGCTCCAGGGCGGCAGCGCCTCGCGCAGGCGGATGCGGTCGGGATGGCGCGGATCGGCGGCAATCTGCTCATCCGCATCCAGGGCTTCCGTGTTCTCCACCGGGACCACCGCGTTGGCCCAATCGGGCAGGGCGTCGCCCGTGTCCACATAGACGGCCTGCTCGCCAACCAGCAGCGTGATGGGACGCGCAGGGGCAGCGCCGCTGGTATCGGCGGCGCGCAGGGCAAAGCCGTCCATGGCGGCGGCGTGATAGTGGGGTGAAGAAAGGCGCGCCCAGACGGGTTCGGCCAGGGTGCGCCCCACCGCCTGTTCGTCCAGGGGAATCTGCTCGCTGCCCAGCACCTGCCACAGCCCGGCCTGCCGCAGGGCTTCCTCCAGGCGAGCCTTCGCCTGTGCAAGCGGGATGTCGTGAAGATAGACGGGCATCTTCACAGTAAGATCACCTCCAGCGCTTCACCCGCGCCGATGCCGTTGGCATCCGCGGGGATGCGCGCCAGGCCGTCGGCGCGCGCCAGGGTGAAGATCAGGTTGCTCTTATAGAATATGGGCTGGGCTTCCAGCTCGCCGCCGCGCCGCACCAGCCTGACCGGGACATAATCCTCGCGGCCGGCCTGGGAAGGCAGGTTGATTGCCAGCCGTGCGCTGACCGCCGGGCGCACCGGGTCCGCGGGCAGGCCAAACAACCGCTCGAGCAGCGGGGTGACCATCAGGGTGGCGATCACCAGCGCGCTGACCGGGTTGCCGGGCAGCCCGACCACCGCCTTCCCCCGGCATACCCCCAGAATGGTAGGTTTGCCCGGTTTCACATTGACTCCATGGACCAGCACCCCCGGCGGGCCCAGCTGGTCAATCACCTGGGCGGTTAAATCGCGGGTGGAGGCGGAAGACCCGGCGGTGATGATCACCAGGTCGCATTCATCCAGTGCCTGGCGCAGGGCGCCTTCCAGCGCGGCGGGCTGGTCGGCAAGTATGCCGTAACGCCGGGCCACGCCGCCGTATTTTTCTACCAGGGCGCTGAGCGAATAGCTGTTGACATCCCGCACCTGTCCGGGCGCGGGGGTCAATTCGGGGGCAATCACTTCGTCACCGCTGGAGAGGATGCCGGCGATGGGTTTGCGTACCACGTCCACCGCCAGAATACCCAAAGCCATCAGCCCGCCGATTTCAGCCGGGCGCATGCGCACACCGGCAGGCAGCACCACCTCCCCGGCCCGCACATCTTCGCCCGCGTGCAGCACGTTCTCACCCGGGGCGGCGGCGCGCAGCAGCTCCAGCTGCCCGCTGCGTGCGGATTGGGTGTATTCCAGCATCACCACCGCGTCCGCGCCTTCGGGGAGCATCCCGCCGGTGTGGATCAGCCCGGCCTGGCCCGGCCGCAGGTTGAACCCTGGGGCGGCGCCCATGGCCACTTCGCCGGCCAGTTCCAGGTAGGCAGGCAGGCTGTCGGATGCGCCGTACGTGTCTTGCGCGCGCACGGCGAAACCGTCCACCGTGCTGCGCGCAAACGCCGGCAGCGCCTCAGGCGAAAGAACCGCGCGCGCGGTTACCCGTCCCAGGGCCATTGTGCTCGAAACGCTTTCGCCACAGATCACCGGCGGGGAAAGCTGCGGCAACATCCGCGCCAGGGCTTCAGCGGGCGGCAGCAGTTCTAAGAACTCTGCCATGCGCTACACCGTCCAGAGCGCCAGGTTGATAAAGTAAGTGGTCAGCGCCACGGTGGCCGCGGCAGTGATGGCCAGCATGCGCCAGCGCGTTTTTGCCCCGTTGGCAATCGCCTGCATCTGAATGATCTGGAAAATGCCAATGGGCAGCCCCAGCAGCCCGGGCCAGGTCAAATTCCAGGGCAGCCCGGCCAGGGCAGCCGTGCCCAGCACCAGAAAACCGATCAGGATGAGCATATTATGAATGGCGATCCCCCGCTGCCATCCCAGGCGGGTGAGCATATTCTTGCGGTCTTCGCGCACATCGCCCGCGTAGGTTTCCATGCGCAATGCCAGAGCGGTCGCCAGGATCAGGAAAGTCAGCGGAAAAGTAACGAATGCCAGCAGGCGGTGGAATTCGCCGTACTGCAGCAAAAAGGCCAGCGCGGGCGTCAGGTTGGCGATAAAAATTGCCGTGACCAGCTCCCCGTAGCCGGTATGGGCCAGCCGCGGAGGCGGCAGGGCGTAGGCCATCGCCAGCAGGAAGGCCAGCCCCAAGATCACGAAGGCCGAGGGGTTGAGCGCCCCGCGCGCCAGCAGCAGTACGGTCAGCACCGCCCCGATGGTCAGCAAGGTGGCGGTGATCACGAACAAATGCCCGCGCAGCAGGCGCGGCGGGTCTCCGGGTTTGGCCGGCAGTTCCAGCATGGGCGGGCGGTCGA
Source organism: uncultured Chloroflexia bacterium (assembly GCA_963752685.1). GTDB lineage: Bacteria > Chloroflexota > Anaerolineae > Anaerolineales > Anaerolineaceae > Anaerolinea. Next base: position 77,659 of record CAVVZR010000008.1, read on the forward strand.
AGAATTCGCGCAAGAAATAGCTGCTGAGCAGCAGGATCAGCACAGCCGCCTGGCCGGTGATATAGGTGGGCCAGTAGATCTGGGCGCCCAGGTAATTGGCGATGCCGGCCCCTAAGGTATAGGTCAGCAGGCAGATCAATAAAACCCAGGGATGGGCGATGCGCAGCAGTTCGTGTGCGGGGGAGGGGGTGGGGTTCTCTTGGTTCATTGGCGGCGGAAGAAATTGGAAACGAAAAACCAGATATTGGCGGGGCGCTCAGCCAGGCGGCGCATAAAATAGGGATACCAGTGGCTGCCGTAAGGCACGTACACGCGCACCGGGTAGCCCATACCGGCCAGGCGGGTTTGCAGGTCGCGGCGGATGCCGTACAGCATTTGAAATTCTAACGCGCGCAGGGGCAGCCCCAATTCTTGCGCGTCGTGCTGCGCCCGCTCGATCCGGGCGGGATCGTGGGTGGCGATACCCGGGATGGGCGGCGTGCGCCCATCTGCGCTCAACTCGGGCTGGCCGCAGTCCATCGCCAGCTGGAACATGCGCCGGGTCAGGCGGTCGAAATTTTCGTCCACGTCGGCTTTGCGCGGGAAAGCCACCGAAGCCGGTTCATTATAGGCGCCCTTGCACAGCCGCACCCGGCCGCCGATCGCCAGCACCCGGTCCAGGTCTGCGCCGGTGCGGTACAGGTAAGACTGCAGCACGATCCCCACGTGGTCGAAGCCCTTTTCGCGCGCCTCGAAATACATCCCCAGGGTCGGGGTGGTGAGCCCCGAGTTCCTCCATATCGATGCGCACGAAATTGCCCAGTGCGGCGGCTTGCTCAAGAATGGTAAAGAGCAGTTCGCGGCACAGGTCGGGATCAATGATCAGGCCGATCTGGCTGAGTTTGACACTGACGTTGGCGCGCAAACCGCTGGATGCGATTTTTTCGAGCAAGTCGTGGATTTCTTGGGCGGCCTGGCGGGCTTCGTCGGCTGAAGTGGTCGACTTGCCCAAATGATCCAGGGTGGCCTGGATGCCCAGCCGGTTGAGTTCGCCGACCACGCGCAGGGCATCCTCGCTGGTCTCGCCTGCAACAAATCGAGAGGCCATGCGCCAGGCGAAGCCCCAATGGGTAACCAGGCGCTTTGCCCAGACTGCTTTGGATAGGGTGACGAACAACGAGCGCAGCATTAAAAATAATTCTAACACCAATTGTCGGATTAGAAGACCGGCAGGCATGCATCGCCAGGGCAATCGCATCTACATTGCCAGATGCGTTTTCTACCCTTTTCCACTCCCCCCGGCCCCCTCTCCGCGGCAAAAAAACGCCGCGAAGAGGGGGAGAAAATATTTTTCTCCGAGAAGACTGTATCTGGCGGCACTTATGTGCCGCCAGATACAGTCTTCTCGGAATTCTTTTTAAAGTCCCCGCCCTCGAGGGCGGGGATTTAGGGGTGGGTGACAACTATTTTATAGAAAAACTGTTTTGATGCGATTGCCCTACATGCATCGCCAGGGGGATTGGATCGAGTACGATCTGGATACCCTAAGCGCTTCCTCAACCTCTCCCAGCAGCGAAATAACCCTGTGAGCAGGCGATGAAAAGATTTTTTGTGAGGGTTTGGAATCTCTTTCAGTGAGGGCAAGGCGGGCGAGACGCGGAATTGCCTGCCTGGTTTCGCGCCTGCCAACCGGCCAATCTTTGATATAATTTTCCGGTTCACAAATTAGTTGTAGGCGAATCCAAATCAATTGATCTTCAAGGAGAAGAAGTAAGATGAAACGCGTTTCTATGATTCTGGTTGCTGCGTTGGTTCTGCTCGCGTTGCTGCTGGGGGCATGTACGCCGGCGGCGGCCCCGGCCGGCGGAAAAACCAAAGTGCGGGTCGCCACCGACGCCACCTTCCCGCCCTTCGAGCTGGTGGATGAGCAGACCAAGGACCTGACCGGTTTCGACGTCGAGTTGATGAACGCAGTGGCTGCCAAAGCAAACCTGGAAGTGGAATGGACCAACGTGGGTTTTGACTCGCTCCTCGCGGGTATTTCCGAGTGCCAGTATGACCTGGCCATCGCGGCCATCACCATCACCGACGAGCGCAAGGCCACCATGAATTTCAGCGACCCCTACATCAACGCGGGGCAAATCGTGACCGTGCGCAAAGAAACCACCGGTATTCAAAGCAAAGATGACCTGGACGGCAAGAAAATCGGCGCGCAAATTGGCACGACCGGCGCGATTGAAGCCGGCAAGATTGCCTCGGCCGAAGTAAAAACCTATGATTCTTACGACCAGGCCTTCCTCGATCTGGCCAACGGTCAAATCGATGCGGTCATCGCCGATTACCCCACCACCCTGGCCTTCCTGGCGACCAACCCCGATAAACTGGTCACCGTCGGTTCGGTTTTCACCGATGAAAACTACGGTATCGCCGTCTGCAACAAGAAGGCCGATCTGGCCGGCCCGATCAACACCGCGCTCAAGGCGCTCAAAGATGACGGGACGATTGGAAAGCTCGAATCCAAATGGTTGGCGGGTAAGTAACCGCATTTAGGCAAGCAGCACGGGCCGGGGAAACCCGGCCCTTTTGCTATAATGGAAACAGCCGGGGCATTCCGTCCCCTGGTGATCTGTGGTGGACCCATCTCAAATTTTCATAAGGCGGTGTTTATGGCCCCCGATACCCGCTCCCAATCTGACCCTCATCTGCCAACCATCATCGGCAATGAAAATTCCATCCGCTGGGACCCCGGCTGGCTGCTGGTGATTGGTGCAGTTTTGCTGCTGCTGATCCTGGTCCTGGCGGTCGGCAACCCCTTCGACCGCATCTTCAGATTCGTGCTGGATGGGGCGCGGGTCACCGTGGTGGTCACCCTGGTTACGTTTGTGCTGGTGCTGGTGGTGGGGATGCTGGGAGCGCTCAGCCGGCTTTCCAGCGCGGCCCCCATCCGCGGGATCGCCACCGTCTACGTGGAGGTGGCCCGCGGCATTCCCCTGCTCGTCCAGCTCTATTTCTGGTATTACGCTTTCCCATCCATTGTGCGCAACACTGGCGAGAGCTGGAATATCCCCTGGATGAAAGATTTCGTCGCCAACCCCTATTTTATGGCGGTCCTCGGGCTCACCCTATGCTATGCGGCTTATATGACCGAGGTCTACCGTGCCGGCATCCAGAGCATCGCCAAAGGCCAGATGGAAGCCGCGCGCAGCCTGGGGATGAATTACATCCAGGCCATGCGCTACATCATCATCCCACAGGCCGTGCGGGTCATCTTGCCGCCGGTGGGCAATGAATTTATCACCTTGCTCAAGGATTCATCCCTGGTATCGGCGGTAGCCGTGTCTGATTTAACCCGCCGTGGGCGCGAATTTCAGGCGATCACCCCGCTGCCCTTGCAGATTTACCTGATGATCGGGCTGATGTACCTGGTGATGACCCTCCTGTCTGCTCGGGTGGTCAGTATGCTGGAGGCCGGTGTGCGCCGGGAACGTTAAACCCTATGGAAACTATCATTCAAATTCAAGACGTCCACAAGCACTTTGGCAAGGTGCACGCACTCAAAGGCGTCTCGCTGGAGATCGGCAAGGGCGAGGTGGTGGTGATCATTGGCCCATCCGGTTCGGGCAAGTCCACTTTGCTGCGCTGCATTAACCGCCTGGAGGAGTTCGATCAGGGCAAAATCGTGGTAGATGGCATCCCCCTGGATACGGCCGAGAACATCAACGCGGTGCGTACCGAGGTGGGCATGGTTTTCCAGCAGTTCAACCTCTTCCCGCACTTGAGCGTCAAGAACAATATCACCCTGGCGCAGAAAGTGGTGCGCAAACGCTCCCCGGCCGAGGCCGAGCAAATTGCCATCGACCTGCTCAAAAAGGTTGGCATCCCCGAAAAGGCGAATGCATATCCGCCGCAGTTATCCGGCGGCCAGCAGCAGCGCGTGGCCATCGCCCGGGCGCTGGCGATGAGCCCCAAGATCATGCTTTTCGATGAGCCCACCAGCGCCCTGGACCCGGAAATGATCCAGGAGGTGTTGGACGTGATGCTCGACCTGGCCAAAGAGGGCATGACCATGGTGGTGGTGTCCCACGAGATGGGTTTCTCGCGCAACGCCGCCGACCGGGTGATCTTTATGGACGATGGCCTGATCGTCGAGGCCGCTCCCCCGGACGTGCTGTTCTCGAACCCATCCCAGGACCGCACCAGGCTGTTCTTGAGCAAAGTCCTCTAAACCACCCCAGGCGTCCCCTTGACCTTCCCCCTTGGCAAACTCCCTTTCGATTTTCTGGCCGGGCTGCTGGCGCGAGCGCCGGTCAGCGATCCGCGCGTGGTGCTCGGCCCGGGAACCGGGCTGGACTGCGCGGTGATCGACCTGGGCGACCGCTGCCTGGTGATGAAATCAGACCCGATCACCTTCGCCAGTGACCAGATCGGCTGGTACGCGGTGCAGGTCAATGCCAATGACATCGCCACCACCGGCGGGCAGCCGCGCTGGCTGCTGGCCACCCTCCTGCTGCCCGAGGGCAAAGCGGATGCGTCTCTGGTGGAGGGCATTTTCGACCAGCTTACCCGCGCCTGCAGCGAGTTAGAGATTAGCCTGGTGGGCGGGCACACCGAGGTAACCCACGGTCTCGACCGGCCGCTGATCAGCGCCACGCTGGTGGGTGAAGTGGCAAAAGACCGCCTGGTGCTGCCCTCGGGCGCCAAACCCGGCGACCGGCTGCTGTTGACCAAAGGCGTGCCACTGGAGGCAGTGGCGATCCTGGCGCGTGAGTTTCCCCGCCAGTTGAGCGCACAGCTCAGCCAGGCCGAACTGGCGGAAGCCCGCGATTATCTCTTTCACCCCGGCATCAGCGTGGTGCGCGACGCGCGGGTGGCCTGCCGCGCCGGCCGGCCCACGGCCATGCACGACCCGACCGAGGGCGGCCTGGCCTCGGCGTTGTGGGAGCTGGCCGAAGCCAGCCATGCACAGTTGCTGGTTGACCCGCAAGCCGTGCCGGTTTCTCCCCTGGCGCGCAAAGTCTGCGGCGTGTTCGGCATCGATCCGCTGGCCGCGATCGCCTCTGGCGCCCTGCTGATGGCGGTGCCGGCCGGCGACGCGGCGCCCATCATTCGCGCCCTGGAAAGCGAAGGCATCCTCTGCGCTGAAATCGGTTGGGTAGACGCCCCCGGCTGCGCAGTCAATACCCTGGGCGGCTCTTCCCTCGCCCGCCCTGCCCGGGATGAAATCGCCCGGATTTTCGAAAAAGCAGGCGGCTGATCGTTTTCCGCGCCGGTTGGGTGGAGCGTGAGATTCAGCACCACATATCATTATTACCCGAGCGAAACCCAACATGCTGGCAAAGCACAACCGGAAAAGAAATGAAGTAAAAAATGGGTTCTTCTATGAGACCGGATATGGACATACCTTTAAGTAAACTCAATTACACTTTTCGAAAAAAGCCGCTCCTGGTGGGCGGTAAGGCCATGGAATACTATGGTCTCAGGCCGTCCGGGGCTGACATTGATTTCATCGCCGATCAAGAAGATGTGTTCAACTTGATCAAACTGTATCCCGAACGGGTAAAAGATCTTTGGGGAGATCTGGGCGTGTGTCCGTTTGAATTTGAGATCTGGAAATCGATCTGCCTGTTAACCTACCCTGACCTGTGCGAAAACGCGCTGGACGAAGGAGATTTCATGGTGATATCCCCAGAAAAACTCCTTCTCATGAAAGCTTTAGCGATGTCTATTGAAAAGTATCGAATAGACACGCAATTGATTGTTCAGCATATGCTGACAAGTCAGTACCAGTCATTCGAGCGGGTTAAAATGGAAAATAAGGATTTCCTCAGCCAGGTTCAGGGGATAACGTATATTGAAAGGACCGGGCCTGAAAAGTAACTGCATTGATCGGTGGGGAGCTTGATGGTTGAGCGGTTGCCCGGTGGTTGTGGGTACTCCCTGGCCGGCAGTGGGTTACACAATAGCAAAACAATCGTTCCGCGCCCGCGAGAGTATCTCTCACGGGCGCGGGTCAAATTACCATTGTTTCTGTTTGCGCCGGCCCTTCAGCTCATCATGGAACACCATGCTGAGCACAAAACTGACCACGCTGACAATTAGACCGCCGAAAAAGGCGGGCAAGAAGCCGCTCACGGTGAAGCCCACCCCAAACTGCGTGCCGATCAGCCCGGCCAGGTAAAACATCAGCGTATTGATCAGCAGCGACCCCAGCCCCAGGGTGAGGATGATCAGCGGGCACGAAATGACGGTCAGGATCGGGCGGATCAGGGCGTTAATCAGGCCGAAAATCAAGGCCAGCCAGATGATCTCCCACCAGTTCTCAAATTGGGGGGTGATGCCCTGCCCCCGCAGCAGGTAGATTGCCGCGTACAGCCCCACCGCGTTAATTCCCAGGCGAATGAAAAGTTTGGTCATCGATAGCTCCGTTCTCAGGATTTGGTTTCTATTTCAATATACGGATTTTTGCCTGGATGGTTGCGCTCCACGCGCGCGGCGCGGCCGGATGGCGTGGCCGGTTAATTGCAACGGTATTCCATCCAGACCAGCGTGTTCTGCAGCGAGAATCCGCTCGCCGAAAATGCCAGCCCGCCGCGCCCGTAAGGAAAGTTGACGCTCAGTGGGCGGTGGCGGTGCTGCAGCGCGCGTAGGATGTGCGGCAGCAGTGCGCGCAGGGCGATATCTTCGTCCTTGAGATTGGTGGCGATCCACAACATGTCCGAATAGCCGCGGATGGGCTCCCAGGAGGCAAATCCGTAGGGCCGCTCGGGTCCACTGCCGTTTCCGCCGCGCCGGGCGACCCAGTGCATCTGCACTTCGCCGTTCAACCACTGCCAGAACTGGTTTAACCAGCCGGGATGAAAATGCCCGGCGCTAAAACTCATATTCCAGGTAGCTTCAAGGGGGTAAATTTCATCCAGCCAACGACGCTGCAGGTCCCAGTCATCATTTCGGCGGGGTGTAACCCGTACGCTTTCGTCTGGATAGACCGAGGGTGCACTGCTGCTGATCCAGCTGGAACGGCGCGAGCTTTCGATAAAACCAATCGAGGCGTACAGGTTGTAGGCCGGAATGTTATCATCCCGCACCTGCAGCCAGCAGGAAGGCACGGCATGTTCGCGGGCATGTTCAATCGCACGCAGGGTCAGCTCTTTGGCGATCCCTCGCCGGCGGTAATCGGGGTGAACGGCCACGTTGGCGATCATGTACAGCCAGCGCCCGCCTTTGAAGATCGGGATCAGGCTGAGATTGCCAACGATATGCTGATCCTGCTCCCAGATATAGCCGAAAAGGGGGGTAGAAACCCGCTCGCCGCGCCCGGGCAGCCAGCGCACCAACCCCGGATCGGCCGCCGCCCGGCGAATGTGGCGCAGATAATCCCGCCCGTCCGCGTCCAAAGTGGATGAGAAACAAGACTCGATCAACTCGGCCACGGGCAGCAGGTCGCGATGAACATCCAGGGCGCGGATGTGGGTTGTTTTGACTGGCAAACTATATCGCACTCGGCTATTTTACACCGGAACATTAATATGAATCTTACACAACACATGCTAATTATTAATATGGGTAATGCTATAATTTCCCGACAAGGGCTTGTAAGCCCAGCAAAGGATGAATGCGTATGATGCGATTTGATCGATTTACGGAACGGGCGCAGGAAGCTGCTCAACGTGCCGCGGAAATAATCCAGCGCTATGGGCATAACCAGATCGATACCGAACATATCCTCCTGGCGATGATCGAACAGCCGCAAGGAGTAATCTCACAGTTACTGGAATTGCTTAAAATTGACGCCACCATGCTGGCAGAGCGCCTCGATTATATTTTGCGCACCAGCCCCAAGGCCAGTATTTTTGGCGGCGGCGCCGGGCAGATATTTATCACCCCACGGGTCAAGCGCATAATCGACCTGGCCAACGAAGAAGCCAACCGGATGAAAGATGAGTACATCTCCACCGAGCATCTCTTCCTGGCCATTTTGAGCGAGCGCAATACCCCCGCCGCCCGCCTTTTGGAAGGCGCCGGGATCACCCGCGAACGGGTTAACGAAGCTATCCAGCAGATGCGCGGCGGGCAGCGGGTGTCAGACCCGCAGGCCGAATCGCGCTACCGCACCCTGGAAAAATATTCACGCGATCTCACCCTGCAGGCCCGCGAGGGCAAACTGGATCCGGTGATCGGGCGTGACAAGGAGATTCTGCGCGTGATGCAGGTGCTTTCACGGCGCACCAAAAACAACCCGGTATTGATCGGTGAAGCCGGGGTGGGCAAGACCGCCATCGTAGAAGGCCTGGCCGAAAAAATTGCCAGCAACGATGTGCCCGAGATCCTGGCCGGAAAAAAAGTGATTTCGCTGGATCTCGGCGCGATGATCGCCGGTTCGCGCTTCCGCGGCGAGTTTGAGGAGCGCCTGAAGGCCGCCATTGAAGAAGTGCAGCGCTCGGAAGGCGAGATTATCCTCTTCATCGACGAACTGCACACCGTGGTAGGGGCGGGCGCGGCCCAAGGCGCAATGGACGCGTCTAATATGCTCAAACCTTCCCTGGCGCGCGGTGAGCTGCAGTGCGTAGGCGCCACCACCCTGGACGAATACCAGAAGTACATCGAAAAGGATTCGGCCCTGGAACGGCGTTTTGCGCCGGTCTTTGTGGACGAACCCAGCGTGGAAGACACCATCCAGATGCTCCATGGCCTGCGCGACCGCTACGAAGCTCACCACAAGGTGAAAATTTCCGACGAAGCCCTCACCGCCGCAGCGCGTTTATCCTCGCAGTATGTCCAGGACCGCCACCTGCCCGACAAGGCCATCGACCTGATCGATGAGGCCGCGGCCAAGCTGCGCGTGGCGCTCTTCTCGCTGCCCGCGGAGCTGAAGATCCTCAAGACCGAAGTGGACCGCCTGACTGCCGAAGAAGAGCAGGCCGGCCAGGAGCGCGACTATGAGCGCGCCGCCTTGAAAAAGGCCGAACGCCTTCGCCTCGAAACCGAATACAACGAAAAGCGCCTCGTCTGGGAGCGCGAGCACCAGCTCGACGGCCAGGTAGATGCCAACGATATTGCCGAAGTCATCGCCCAGTGGACGGGGATCCCCGTCAGCCAGATGCTGGAAAGCGAAGCCGAGCGCCTGCTGCAAATGGAAGTCCGCCTGCACGAACGCATTGTGGGCCAGGAAGAAGCCGTGCACGCCATCGCAGATGCGATCCGCCGCGCGCGCTCTGGCTTGAAAGATCCGCGTTCGCCGATTGGCTCCTTTATCTTTATTGGCCCGTCCGGGGTCGGCAAGACCGAACTGGCGCGCGCCCTGGCCGAGTTTATGTTTGGCGACGAAGAAGCCCTGGTTCGCCTGGATATGAGCGAATATCACGAGCAGCATACCGTCTCGCGCCTGTTTGGCGCCCCGCCGGGATATGTGGGCTACGAAGAGGGTGGGCAGCTTACCGAAGCGGTACGCCGCCGGCCCTACCGGGTGATCTTGTTTGACGAGATCGAAAAGGCCCATCCCGAAGTCTGGAATACCCTGCTGCAGATCCTGGATGACGGCCGCCTGACCGATGGACAGGGACGCGTGGTCGACTTCCGCAATACGGTGTTGATCATGACCAGCAACCTGGGGACCGAATTTGTGCGCAAAGGCGGCACCCTGGGCTTCTTGCAGGCTACCGACAGCCCCGAAGATCGCCAGGTGCACGATAAGATCGATAAGGCCCTTAAGACCGCCTTCCGGCCTGAGTTCCTCAACCGCATCGACGAGATTATGATCTTCTCGCCGCTGACCGATGAGCAGATGCTCAACATCGTCGAACTTACAGATGAAAGAAGTTCAGATGCGCCTGGAAGAGCACGGCCTGACCGCCGAACTCAGCGATGTGGCCCGCGCCTGGTTAGCCAAAGTTGGCTTTGATCCAAGCTTTGGCGCTCGCCCGGTGCGCCGCGCCCTGCAAAAATATGTCGAGAGCCCGCTGTCGATCAGCCTGCTCTCCGGCGAATTCCACACCGGCGACCACGTCCTGGTGGATGTGGATGGCGATAAGGTTGTTTTCAGTAAAACCGAAAAGGCCCCCGTCGCTGTCTGAGCGAAATACATAGCCGATGGTCACCACAACCCCCCGCCTTTCCAGCGGGGGGTTGCGCTTAACCACCTGGCATCTCTCTTGCACGAATCAGGTATACTAAGCTTATGGCGATTGCGACCCCTCAAATCATCGCTTTTCTTTCCCGCTTGGAGTTGTTCGGTGGGATCGATAACGAGCGCATGGCCTTTATCGCCGAGCGTATCGTCCAGCTTCCCATGGATGAACTGCAGCTGGTCTATGAGCAGGGGCAGGAATCAGGCAGCCTGTATATCATCTACGACGGCCGGGTGCAGGCCACCCGTTACCCGCGCGGCGCCGAAGTGGAGCAGATGATTGGCTTTCTCGATCCCGGGGATTTGTTTGGGCAAGAGGCCCTCGAAGTTCGCCAACTGCGCCAGATGACCATCCAGACCGTCACTGAAGTCGACCTGCTGCAGATCGACCGCCAGGCTCTGGTGGAAATGGCAGACCAGGTGCCCGAGTTGGTCCAGCGTTTGGCCCTCCAGCTCGAGTCGTTCCAACTGATGCTGCGCACCCGTCTGGATTGGGTCAACCCGGAAGAATACGTTCACTATATCACCCGTAAACATAAAATTTTCCTGTGGGTGCGTCTCGCGCCCCTCTTGGCGATATCGGCCCTGGTGGCCGGGATCCTGCTCGCGTTCTACAGCATGGCCCCGCTGGCGATCTTTATCCTTTTGCTGGTGGGTGGCCTGATGATTGCCATCGGGGTGGGGGTCTGGCTGTACGTGGATTGGTCCAACGACTATTACATCGTCACCAACCAGCGGGTGGTCTATCAGGAGCGCATTGTGCTGCTCTATGACAGCCGCCAGGAATCGCCCATGGAACAGGTGCAGTCCACCGAAATTGACCGCTCGTACATGGGCCAGCTGTTGGGCTACGGCGATGTGCGCATCCGCACCTACACCGGTCTGATCCTTTTCCAGGCGGTGCGCCTGCCTCGCGAAGTGGAAGCCATCATCCAGGAGCATATCAAGCGCAACCAATCCAGCCTGCGCCAGGCGGAGATCCGCTCAATCGAAGAAACGATTGCCAGGCGCATTGGGATGATCCAGGTGAAACCTCCTCCACCCAAGGAGGAGGGCGGCCGGCCGGTCCAGGCTTCGCAGCTTCAGCGTTTACTTGCCGATCTTTTCCACCTGCGCTATGAATTTGGCGACACGATCCAATACCGCACCCATTGGTGGATCCTGGTTACCCGCATCTGGTTCACCAGCTTATTGCTGCTGTTCAACCTGGCGGCGATGATCTACCTTATGTTCGAAGCGGCGCGCGGCCTGCTCGGACCGAGTTTTCCCCTGGTGGGCGCATTTATGGGCTTATGCCTGATCGGCCTGGTTGTGTTTCTCTTTTGGGTTTACAACTACGTGGATTGGCACAACGATATCTATCTGATCACCGGAGAACAGGTCGTGGATATCAACCGTAAACCACTCGGCCAGGAAGAACGGCGGGCAGCCCCCATCCGCAATATTCTGAGCGTGGAGTACAAACGTGTGGGGGTGATCGGTCTGCTGCTGAATTTTGGCACCGTCTTCATCCGCATTGGCGATGCTCAATTTACCTTTGACAACGTTTTCAACCCCTCCGAAGTCCAGCGTGAGCTCTTCCACCGCATGGCCGTGCGCACCGTGCGTGAACGCCAGCAGCAGGCCGAATCGGAGCGTCAGCGTATGGCCGAGTGGATCGCCGCATATCACCGGTTAACCAAGAATTGATCTCCATTGCCGCTGGGTTGGGCCGGCAAAAAGCGCTTTCTCGGGCAGGCTCGCGGCTCTCGGGCAAGCGGGCTGTCGAGATTTAAGGTAAAATAGGGTCGATCTTACTGATAGAGGTACGAATTATGGCAGTTCGAACGATAGTTTCCATACCCGACCCAGTCCTGCGGCGCAAAGCCAAAAAGGTGACTGTTTTTGACAAAGATTTGCAGACCTTGATCGATGACATGATCGAGACCATGCGGCTTGCCCCCGGGGTCGGCCTGGCAGCGCCCCAGGTAGGCGTTTCGCAGCGCCTGATTGTGGTCGAGTACAGCGAGGATGAAGACGAAGAAGGCCCCAAGAAACTCTACGCGGTGATCAACCCCGAGGTGGACAGCACTTCCACCGAGATGGTTGAGGGCATCGAAGCCTGTCTCTCCATTCCGAAAATCATGGGAGAGGTCGACCGTCACGAGAAGATCGTGGTCAAGGGTCTCAATCGTTTTGGCAAACCGGTCAAGTACAAACTCTCGGGCTGGTTTGCGCGTATTTTCCAGCATGAGATCGATCACCTGGATGGGGTTTTATTCACCGACCGGGCGACCAAAGCCTGGCGGGTGAAAGAGGATGAAGAAATTACCGACACCGTATAGACTTCGTATAGCTTTATGTATCTGACTCATCTTTCCCTGACCAATTTCCGTTCATTTACCCGCCTGGATATGGATATCCCCAGGCGGACACTTTTGCTTACTGGCGACAATGCCCAGGGAAAGACCAGCGTCCTCGAAGCGATTTTCTACCTGGCCACCTTTTCCTCCTTTCAGGCGCAGACCGACCGCCAGCTGATCAACTTTTTGGCGGCGCGCGAACCCCTGGCGGTGGGCAGGTTGGTGGCGGAGTACCAGCGCGGCGTATCCACCCACCACCTGGAGGTGCGCCTGATCCAGGAGATGAACGGCGCGGGCACGCGCTTCCGCAAAGAAATTCTCCTGGATGGGGTCAAGCGTACTGCCCAGGAAGCCACCGGGCATTTTTCGGCGGTCATCTTTCTCCCTCAGATGACACGCATCGTCGAAGGCAGCCCCGAGGAACGCCGGCGCTATCTCAACCTGGCGCTGGCCCAGGCCGTCCCCGGTTACGCCCAGGCGCTAAGCGATTACACTCGCGCCCTCGAGCAGCGCAACGCGCTGCTCAAACAGCTGGCCGAGCGCGGTGGGGATGGCGACCAGCTGATTTTTTGGGACACGATTCTGGCGGATAAAGGCGCGCTGCTGCTCCACAGCCGCATCGCCGCCGTCCAGGAATTGGAGCGCCTGGCCGCTCGCATCCATGCCCGCCTGACCAACAACCTGGAAGTGCTGCAGATTATTTTCCGGCCGTCGTACGATCCCTTACCCCAACCCGCCGGCCAGTTTGCCCTGCCATTGGACACCACGGTCAACCGCACCGGTTTTAACCGGGATCAGATCCGCCAGGGTTTGATGGACCGCCTGGCCAGTCTGCGCAGCGAAGAAATTGCGCGCGGGGTGACGACGGTTGGCCCACACCGCGACGAAATGCGCTTCTTGAGCAACGCCATCGATCTGGGAGATTTTGGCTCGCGCGGGCAGGTGCGCACTGCCCTGCTTTCGCTCAAACTGGCTGAAGCGCTGTGGATGAAAGATCGCGGCGGGCAGTGGCCGGTCATGCTCCTCGATGAAATCCTCGCCGAATTGGATGATCACCGCCGCGCAGATCTGCTCGACTACCTGTGCGATTCCGAGCAGAACTCTCTTAACCACCACCGATCTAAAGTTATTCTCTGAAGATTTTGTCCGCAGCAGCAGCGTCTGGCAGCTATCCCAGGGGATGGTCGCTGCGCTGTAACCGCCGGCTTCTCCGTCAACCCGTTCCTTGCAAAACTGTATAATGCTCAGCCGGATCGCTATGTTAAAATCTGACCATGGATCAGTGGACATCCATGCAGCTTTTGTTACCGGTAGCCTGTTTGTGCGCCTCGATTGGATTGGGGGTCATCGGGCTCTTTAAACGCGCCATTCGGGGTTCAACGCCCCTGATGGTGTTGAATATCGTGATTGCAGTGGTTGCCACCGCTAACCTGCTGGGCAGGTTAGCCCCGGACATCGACGTAAAGCGTTTTTGGGGGAGCTGGCAGTTTGCCGTCAGCGCGGTCGGCGGCATACTGCTCATGTTTGCCTACACCTACCAGAACCCGGTCAAACCCATGGCGAAATGGCTGAAAGTCAGCCTGATGGTCGAACCGGTCATTACCCTCCTGCTGGCGCTGACCGACCGCTGGCACCCGCTCATGCGCCAGCACATCTACCTGCTCGGCCTGGGCTCCCCACGCTATATCGCCGCCAATTACGGTCTCTGGTTTTGGGGAGACATTGTCTATGGCAGCGTGCTCTATCTCATCGCGGGCAGCATGCTCACCCAGACCCTGGTGCGCACCCCTCCGGTTTACCGCCGCAAAGTGGCGCTCATCCTGTTAGGTTTGACCGTGCCCCTGGCAGGCTTTATTTTGTTGCTGGCGGGCGTCATCCAAATTTACCAGGTCGAAATTTACCTCGCCTTTCTCACCGTCACCTCCGCCTTCCTGGCCTGGGGGGTTTACACCCGCCAGTTTGGGTCCATCCTGCCTTTCGCTCGCGACACCCTCTTCCACGATGCCTCTCAGGGGATTTTGCTGGCTGACCTGAAGTTTCATATATTAGATGCCAACCCGGCAGCCCTGAAACTGGTTGGGCAAGAGCTGCACAGCCTGGCAGGCAAACCCATCGGCGATTTCCTCGCTCTCGACCCCGCCGGCCTGGAATCCGGCGCCTCCCAGCCGGAGATGAATGCCCGCACGCAAAAAATCCAGGTGAACGGGCGCGACCTGCTGGTTTTCTTCTCACCGGTCAAGGATCAGCATACCTCGCTGGTGGGCTGGCTGATCACCCTTCACGATTACACCGAGAGCCGCCGCCTGGAACAGGCCCTGGCCGAGAGCGAACTGAAATACCGCAATGTGGCCGACAACGCCGATGAAGGCATTGTCATCATTCAAGACCAGGTTTGCCGCTATGTCAACACGCGCCTGGTCGGAATGGGTAATTTCGACCGCGAAAGCGTCACGGGAAAACCATTTACCGTGTTTATTGCCCCGCAATATCGCGAGCAGCTGCTCAAGCAGTACATTATGCGTATCGATGAGCAAGACGCTCCGGAATTATATGAAACCGTGTTATTGCACAGCGACGGCAGCGAGATCGAGGTAGAAATCAACGCCAACCGCATCGAGTATGGCGGAGCACCGGCGGTGGTTGCCTTCGTACGCGATATTACCTTGAGGAAACAGACCGAACGCGAGTTGGCTCGTGTTCAGGCGCGCTACCGTGTCTTTGTGGAGCAGTCCCTGGATGGCTTTGTGCTGCTGGATGAAAGCGGCACCATCCTGGAATGGAACCGGGCGATGGAAGACATCACCCTCCTGTGCCGGCAGCAGGTGATTGGCAAAGCCTACACCGCGGTGATGGCCGGGTTGTTGTCTGAGGAAGACCGCCGCTCTCAATTATTGCATTCCGGCCAGGAAGATGCCGGTGTGGCTGCCGGCCTGGGTGTTTTCTCCAAAGCCTTGAGCGAAACGATCATTTGCCGCCCGGATGGCACTCGGCGTATCACCCAACAAATGGTGTCACCCTTGCAGATGGAATCCGGCAGCACCCTGGGCATTTCGGTGCGCGACCTGACCGGGGTCAAGCAGGTCGAGCTGCAGTTGGTGGAGAGTGAGCAGCGCTTCCGCAAAATGGCGGATGCCGCCCCCGTGATGATTTGGGTATCTGACCATGAAGGCAAGATCGACTACCTCAACCAGGCCTACCGGCAGTTTACCGGCCGTCCTGGGGATGAGCTGCTGGGTTTTGGTTGGACCGGTTTTGTCCACCCCGATGATCTGCTTCTCGTCTGGGAAGCATTGAAATCCGCCAGGCAGGAAAAACGGGGCTTTACCCTCGAATACCGCATGCGCCGTGCAGATGGACAATACCGCTGGCTGTTGGATTCGGCGGTCTATCAAGGCAGTATCTCGGGGGAGCAGGCTGGGTTCAGTGGTTCCCTGGTCGATATCAGCGATCATAAGGAACGCGAACTCGAGCTGCGCAGCCTCAACCGGGCTATCGAGCAAAGCCCGGTGGGTGTCTATATCGCCGATCTTCATGGCAGGGTGGAATACGTCAACCCGCGCATGTGCACATTGAGCGGGTACCCGGCCGTGGAAATCCTCGGAAAAGACATGCGTTTTCTCATCTCGCATGAGACCCCCGCCAATTATTATCACGATTTGTGGGACCAGGTCAGCAGCGGGGGCGAATTCCACGGCGAGTTTTGCGCGACGCGGAAAAATGGCGAGGCGTATTGGGTGCGGGTGACCGTATCTGGCATCAGCGACCCTGCCGGCCAATTGAGCCACTACCTGGCGATTGAAGAAGACATCAGCGCCCAAAGGCTGGCCGAAGAAGCCATGCGCCAGCAGACCGCCCGTATGGAATCGATTTTCAACAACCCCGAGATTGGCATCGGTTTGGCCAACGCGGAGGGCGAGTACACCTTTGTCAACCAGCATTGGGCCGATATGCTGGGTTATTCTCAGGATGAGATTTGCCACCTGACCACCACCGATATCACCTTCCCGGATGATATCCAACCCACTCGGGAGTTGTCCAGGGCCATGTATTCTGGCCAGATCGACCGCTTCAAGATTGAAAAGCGCTACCGCCGCAAAGACGGCTCGGTCTTTTGGGGCGAGCTGGTCGGCTTACCCATCATCGAAGCCGACAGCTCCATTCGCGAGGGGATTGGTTTCATCACCGATATTTCCGAACGGCGCACCATCCAGGAGAAGTTGCGCGAATCGGAGGCGCTCTACCGTTCGATCATCAATGCATCCCCCGATACCATCGCCATCACCGACCTGACCGGCAACATCCGCTATGCCTCGCCCATCGCCCTGGAGATGTTTGGTTACCAATCGGCCGCCGATCTGGAAAACCGCACCCTGCAGGAATTTCTCGTACCCGAAGACCGTGAGCGCGCCATACAAAATATGCGCGGGTTGGCGCAGGGTGAAAAGGTGGGGGTGGGCGAATACCGCGCCATCCGCAAGAATGGGGTAGTCTTCTATTTTGAGGTCAATGGCGAAGCGCTGCGCCAGCAAGACGGGCAGCCCACCGGGTTTGTCTTTGTGCTGCGGGATGTGTCTGTGCGCAAAGACATGGAAGCCGGCCGGCACCAGCGCATGCAGGAATTGGAAGCTCTGCGCGAGACGATGACCGACATCTCCAGCGAACTGGAACTGTCGCGGGTGATTACCGCCATCGTCAGGCGGGTGGTGTCCTTGTTGGGCGCAGGTGAATGCGAGGTCGGCCTGGTAGACCCGGACAGCGGGAAACTGGTGATTGTGGTCAGTTTCAACCGCGAAAAAGATTACACCGGCGTCCAACTGGATGAGGGCGAGGGCATCATGGGGCGCGCCGTACAGACCCGCCGGACAGTCATCATTGAAGATTACGCTACCTGGGAAGGCCGCAGCGCCAAATTCGAGTCGATCCACCGCACGGTGATTTGCGTGCCGCTGATCTATAACCAGGAGCTGCTTGGCGCCATTTCGGTGGGCGCTAACCCAGACGTGAAGATCTTCGATTTGCGCGATATTCGCATGATTGAGATGTTCTCCCAGCAGGCAGCCATTGCCATCCACAATGCCCGCCTGTTCTCAGAGGTGCAGCGCCTGGCGGTAACCGATCCGCTGACCGATATCTTCAACCGGCGTGCCTTCTTTGACCGCGCCCGCCAGGAATACAACCGCAGCATACGCTACGGGCACAAGGCCAGCGTGATTATGCTCGACGTGGATCATTTTAAGGTGATTAACGACCGCTTTGGGCATGCCGCCGGGGATGAAGCCCTGCGCGTCATCGCCAAAATATGCGTGGCGAATACCCGCGATTGTGACATTCTCGGGCGCTACGGCGGTGAGGAATTCGTCATTCTGGTGCCCGAAACCGCTCTAAACGGCTCATTGGCTACCGCGCAGCGGCTGTGTGACCAGATCGCCGCAAAAAGCATCGAGGTGGAACGCGGCGTCATCCGCATGACGGCCAGCATTGGCGTAGCGGAATTGACCTCGGAAAGCATGGATTTGGAGGCGTTGATCGACCGCGCCGACCAGGCGCTCTACCGCGCCAAACAGTCTGGGCGTAATCGAGTCGCCATCTAGCCCGCCGTTATCTCAGGTTAATGCGTTTTTCGAAGGCACGCCCACCCTGCGCGGGTAATTGGACGGGGTCGCGGCGATCTTATCGACCACCACTAGAAAGCGTTCTTCCACCACCCCGGGCAGCGCCACCGGGATGATCTGGCGCAGGTGCCCGCCTAACAGGCGGATGGCGTGCTCGCTGGCATGGGCTTCGACCGGGCCGCTTTCGCCTTTTTGCGCCAGGATGGCCCCGCCCACCCGCACCAGCGGCAGCAGATACTCTACCAGGATATTCAGGTGCGCCACCGCCCGGGCGACAGCCCAATCATATTTCTCGCGGTGCGCTTTGGCCTGGCCCAACTCTTCGGCGCGCGCCTGGAGCACCTCTACCTTGTCGAGCCCCAGCACCTGCACCATGTGACGGCAAAAATCCGCCTTCTTGCCAATCGAATCGACCAGGGTCAGGCGCATGGATGGATAGATGATTTTCAGGGGGATGCCGGGAAACCCCGCTCCCGTGCCGATGTCGATCAAGCTGGTAGGGGGTATATCTTTCCAGGCCGTCAGGCAGGTGTATGAATCTAAGAAATGCTTGGTGCGGATGCCTTCCGTATCGCGGATGGCAGTCAGGTTCATCCGGCTGTTCCAATCCATCAACTCGCTCTCATATCGCTGCAGGGCCGCCACCTGGCGAGGGGTCAGGCGCAAATTGAGCAGCGATTGAGTGTCTTGAATGAATTTGTCCATGCCAGATAACCATTATACCCGAAGGTTAAAATATACTAAAACCCTTGACATTGTACCCAAGGGTTGTTACACTCGTGCATGAAAATCTTTAGAAAGGGAAATGGCGCATGTCTTTAAACAATTTCGTCAGCACAAACATCCGTCTGCCGTTGATCACCGATCTCGGCAGTGGAGCTGCAGTTCCTTGTCGGAATGCGCCTATAACCCGGTAACTTAATTCTCGACTAAGTTCAAGGCCACGGCGCTCATCCAGCCCCGTGGCCTTTTCTTTTGCACCTATCCAGGCCACGCGTGCTCACAGCGTGGCCTGTCTTTTTTGTGAAGTTGGAGGTGAAAATGAACGCGATCGTCGTCAGCAATGTGTATAAGAAATTTGGCAAGCCCAGCGAGCCTTTCTGGAAGCGCTTTTTGCGCAGCGAAAAGCCGGCCAACGGCC
The DNA here is from genome assembly GCA_963752685.1 of uncultured Chloroflexia bacterium. GTDB lineage: Bacteria > Chloroflexota > Anaerolineae > Anaerolineales > Anaerolineaceae > Anaerolinea. The sequence continues at coordinate 96,856 of CAVVZR010000008.1, forward strand.
ACAACGGAAACGGCAACGGGCAGGTCAAGACCAACGGCAACGGCGCCCAGGCCAAGACTGAGCAGAAACTGGTTGTCGCCGTGGATCATGTCACCTTCGACGTGCAAAATGGTGAGATTTTCGGGGTATTGGGTCCCAACGGTGGGGGTAAATCCACCCTCATCCGCTTGATCTCCACCCTGATGCTGCCCGACGAAGGGAATATCACCGTGATGGGCTTTGACGTGGTTCGCCAGCCGATGAAAGTGCAGGAGCGCATCAACCGCGTTTCGGTGGAAGCCAGTTTCTTCAAGAAACTGTCGCCGATGGAGAATCTGCTCTATGGTGCGCGCCTGTATGGGCTGAGCGCAGGTGACACGCGCAAGCAGGTCATCGAGATCCTCACCCGCCTGGGCCTGGAAAAGCGCTCGGTGTACAGCCCGATGGAGGAGATGTCGCGGGGGATGCAGCAGAAAGTGGCCATCGCCCGCGCACTGCTCACCCACCCGCAGCTGCTGCTGCTCGACGAGCCCACCACCGGCCTCGACCCGCGCTCCAAGCGCGAAGTGCAGACCCTGGTGCGCGAGCTGCGCAGCGAATTTGGCGCCACCATCCTGCTCACCACCCACGATATGAATGAGGCAGAGATGTTATGTGATCGCATCGCCATCATGAACAGCGGTAGAGTCATTGCCATGGACACCCCCCAGGGGTTAAAGGCCCTGATTCAACCCAAGGACGGCAAAGAAGCAACCCTCGAAGATGTATTCCTGGAATTGACCGGGAAGCCTCTGGTCAATTTGGAGGAGGAAGAACCATGAACGTAGCTCCTGTGTTTGACAGCCGGCAGATCCGGCTGACCCCGCTGATCGTTAATCAAGACGCCCCACTCCTGGCGAGTTGGACCCGCCAGCTGGACGTGGCCCGGCGTTTCCGCAGCCAATCCCCGCTGCGCTCGCTGTCTGAATTTGAAGTTCGCCAGGTGTTGGAAGAATGGCTGAAAGAGTCACAGCAGCCCAACCACTCCTATTTGTTTGCCGTACGTCCACTGGCAGAGGAGCGCCTGGTGGGTTACATCCGCATTTCGCAGTTGATGTGGGTGCACGGCGTGGCCCAGTTCGACCTGGTCATCGGCGACCCGGCGGATTGGGTATTATTCGCGGATGCGGCCCTGCGCCTGGGTTTGAAGTATGCCTTTGATGAGATGAACCTGTTTCGCGTCAGCGTTGAGGTGGAAGAGCATCACGAACTGAGCCGCGAGCTGTATACAGCCGCGCAGTTCTCTCTGGAAGTACGCCAGCGCCAGGCGATTTTCCACCAGGGCCGTTATTGGGACCGGCTGATGTTTGGTTTGCTGCGCCCCGAATGGATTTTCTTTCAGCGCCAGCAGCAGGGGGTGGCCGCATGAACGCCCCCTGCCTGTCTGGCCAATTGGTCTGCCTGTCGCCCATCGAGTCAGAGGAGGATCTTCAGCAGTGGGCCGCCTGGTTCCGCGATGGCGAATTTCAGCGTATGCTTGGGACGGATCCCGCTGCGCTGCATTCGCCCGAGGAGCTCAAAGCCTGGCTGGAAAAGGACCTGGCGTCCTTCTGCTTGTTTGGCATCCGCTCGGTGGCAGATGGCCGCTTGATTGGCTTTTGCGATCTCAGTGGTTTCGATTGGACCGCGCACAGCGCCTGGACCGCCATCGGCATCGGCGAGCGCGATCTTTGGGGCAAAGGTTTCGGCACCGAGGCGATGCGCCTGCTGCTTCAATATGCCTTCGCCACCCTCAATCTAAATCGCGTCAGCCTGACCGTGTTTGGTTACAACGACCGCGCCTACCGCTCTTATCTCAAGTGCGGCTTCAGTGAAGAAGGGCGCGCACGGCAGTGCCTTAACCGCTTCGACCAGCGCTGGGATATGGTCTATATGGGCATCCTGCGCGAGGAGTGGCAAGCAATTTGACCTGAAACGGAGGCTGCTATGGCAGCTTTAACTCTGCAGTTGCGCGCTTCATTTGCGTTTGTCGAGCGCAATTTTAACCTGATCAAACGTTACTGGTCGTGGGAGCTGGTCTGGCTGGTCTATTCCATCGCGGAAAGCCTGTCGGTCAGCTTTATTGGCCTGGGCATGGGCGCGATTGGCGGCAGCGGCGCCCCGTCCGGCGTAGATACCGGCTACCTGGTGCTCTATTTGCTCATCGGCACGCTGGTCTGGCGCTTTCTTTCCCAGATTTTCTTCTGGATCACCGATTTGATCAACATCGAGCGCTGGGAAGGCACCATCGAATATACCCTCATGGCGCCCATCCACCGCGTCACCCACATGGCCGGGCAGACATTTTTCGCAGTGCTCTACAGCCTCATCTTTACCGGGGTCATCCTGGGGGTCACCACCCTGGTCTTCAAAATCGATTTGAGCCAGGCCAACCTGCTTGGCGCTCTGGTGGTTTTGATGGCCGGCAGCATCTCCTTTATTGGCATCGGGGTGATGTCCTCCTCACTGCCGCTGCTCTTCCCGGAACGCGGCGCGCAAATGTCCAACGTGTTCATCGCCGTGCTGCTGCTCATCTCCGGGGTCTATTACCCGGTCAGCGTTCTGCCCGGCGTGCTGAAAAGCCTATCGGTGCTCAGCCCGGCCACCTACGTGCTCGAAGGCGTGCGCCGCGCACTGCTCGAAGGCGCCCCGACCTTGCTCCTGTGGGCCTACGTCTGGCCGGTGCTGGTGATGGGCCTGGTGCTGGTCCCCGCCGGTTTGTGGGTCTTTGGCCAGGCAGAACGCTATGCCAAACGCAGCGGCAAGCTGCATCGCAATGGCTAAAGCCTCGAGCTGTCGATCCGCTGATTGTGATTCGATCATATTCTTGGGATTTGAAAATGGAACAAAAACTGCAAACAACGACTGAACCTCCCGAAGGGCTGATCGACCGCCCGGCGACCATGGACGACGTTCCCCAGCTGGTCGATCTGGTCAACGCGCAGGCCCAACATCTGTTTGGCGAGAACGAAGACACCGTGCCGAGCTGGCAAGGCGCCTGGCTCAGCCCCGGACTGGATCTCGCCAGGGATACGCGGGTGCTGCTGGATGCCAACGGCCTCATCCTCGCCACCACCGAATTGTGGAGCCAGCCGCCTCACGTCTCAAAGTATATTTACTGGCGTGTGCGGTTAGACCACGAGGACCCGGCTTACGGTCAATGGGCGCTGCAGTGGGCGGAACAACGCGCGCGTCAGGATATCCACCTGGCGCCGGCGGATGCGCGCGTGGTGATCAGCTCCCGTATTGCCGAAACCGACGCTTTTTCGCAGGCGTCCATGCGCGCTCGCGGCTACCAGCCGGTGCGGCGGATGGACCGCATGCGCATTTCGCTGCGCGAACCCTTTGCCGCCCCTGAAAACCCGCCGGGCATCCAGGTGCGCTCGCTCCAAAACGAGCCCGATCTGAACAGCTGCCTGTTTGCGCTGTGGGAATCCTTTGAGGATCATTGGGGGCATAGTCCGGAGCCCTTTGAAAGTTTTGCCGCGCGTTCTCGATCTTTTTTCCACAACGATCCCAGCATGGATCCATCGATTTGCTTGCTGGCGCTCGAAGACGGTCAGCCGGCCGGGGGTGCGCTCTGCCGCCAGGACGCCAACGGTGAGGCGGGCCTGGGCTGGATCAATATGCTCGGCGTACGCCGCGCCTGGCGCAAACGCGGGCTGGGCAAAGCCCTCCTGCTGCATGCCTTTACCCGGCTGCGCTCGATTGGCATGGACCGCGCGGGCCTGGATGTGGATTCCGAGAGCCTGACCGGCGCGCTGCGCCTATATGAGGCCGCCGGTCTGCGTACCGTGCGCAGCACGGTGACGATGCGGAAAGAACTGCGCCCGGGCAAAGATCTGACGGTCCAAAATTTACCTGAACCCGTATCCCAAGAATAAAGCTATGATCATCCCCCTTTCTACTGTATATTCGCTGCGCGCCTGCACCCTGGCAGACGCCGCCGCGGTGGCCGAATTGGGCAACTGCTGGTCGCAGGCCTTGATGGGCGTCAACACCGAAGCCGAGTCGGCTTATTCTTCTATTTTTCAGGCCCCCGGTTTCTCGCCAGCCGAGGATACCCTCCTGGTGCTGGATCAAAACTGCCGGGCGGTAGGGTTTGCCGAGTTTTTCGATCTCAATGAACCCCACGTGCGGATGATGGCGGCCGCCTTTGTCCATCCCGACCACCAGGGCTGCGGCATCGGCGCTTATCTGGCGGATTGGCTGCTGGTCCGCGCCAAAGCGTGTCTTCACCGTTCGCCGGAAGGCGCCCGGGTAACCCTCACTCAATATTTGCCCGCCCAGGACTGTGCCGCTGGAGCGCTGCTCACAGCCAAAGGTTTCAAGGCAGTGCGCGCCAGTTACCTGATGCGCATCGAGATGAGCGTGCCGCCGGCTGCGCCGCAATCACCCGCGGGCATTTGCATCCGCCCGTTGTGCATGGACACCGATTTTGAGCCGACCGTGCGCGTGGTGCGCCAATCCTTCCGCGACCACTACGGTTTTGTCGAAGAGCCTTTCGAGAATTCGATAGGCCGCTGGAAATATATAACCTCCCACGACCCGCACTTCGACCCGGCGCTGTGGTTCGTAGCACTGGACGGCGAGAAGATCTGCGCGACCTGCTACTGCACTCCCTTTTCCGAGGAAGACCCCGAGATGGGCTGGATCCAGACCCTGGGCGTGCTGCGGGAATACCGCGGACGGGGCCTGGGACTCGCCCTGCTCGAGCGCGCCTTTGCCGAATTTTACCGGCGCGGGATGAGCAAGGTGGGCCTGAGCGTAGATGCGCAGAGCCTGACCGGGGCGACCCGCCTGTATGAAAAGGCTGGGATGCGCGTCTATCGCCAGTACCATGCCTATGAAATCGAACTGCGCCCTGGGGTGGAAATCAGCACCCAGGCCCTGGGTTAATTCGCCAGGAGGTTTATCCGGGCAAGCAAACGGGCGGGATTTCACTGGAAATCTCGCCCTCTTTTTTAATCCCTGTGGGGTTGTGTTTGACCCTGGATGGGTTATTTTTCCAGCATGTTGCGCAGCTGGTCGGGGTGCAGCAGGGTGATGTGGCCGGTCAAATCGCTCTGGATCAGGCCGTCGCGCCGCAGTGCGACCATCACCTGGTTGGCGCGCTTGCGCGAGGAACCGACCAGCTCGGCGATATCGTTTTGCATTAAACACAGCGGAATATAAATCCCCTGGGCGGTTTTTCGCCCGTACAAATCCGCCAGCAGCAGCAGCTGGCTGGCAATGCGCCCCGGCACGTCCAGCACGGCGTAGGCGCGGATAAGTGAGGTGGTGCGGCGCACGCGCGCCACCAGCAGGCGCAGCAAATTTTCGTTTGCGGTTGGGATGGTGCGCAGCGTCTCAAGGAAATGCTCGCGGCTGATCCAGGCGGCCTGGGTAGGCTCCAGGGTCACCACGCTGGCGGCGCGCCCAGCCTGGTCGATGGCGCTCAGTTCGCCAATCATGTCCCCCGGGCCTTCGATGTTGACCGTCACCTGGCTGCCGTCTAACTGCGGCAGGAACACCTTGACCGTCCCGCTGAGGATGAAGTAGACCACTTCCCCGGGCTCGCCCTCGATCACCAGGTCGACCGCGGCGGGAAAGGATTGGGCGTGGATGCGCGCGCTTAGCCACATCAACTGGTTGTGGTTAAGCCCGGCGAATAATTCGATCGTGCGCAGGGTATCGAGGTTGCCCGGGAACATGGTTGTATTAAACCACCAAGCTGTCCTGGTGACAAATGAATCTGCCTGCAGAAATCCGGAGGACCCCGGGCGCTTGCAGTGGCCTTCATAAGTGGGTAAGGGGTAAACCTCGGGCCACGCCTGGCGCTAAACCCTCACAAAACTTTCTCCCCCTTTGTTGATTATTGCCCGCGGAAAGATGGATTGTTTGGGTGAATAGATACAGGGCGAGCGGATCAACCTCTGGATCCACTCGCCCTGTTCGATAGTTTCTATGCAGGCGCGTGTGTGCGCCAGGGGCGATTAAGCCTGTTTCTCCTGGAGCATCTCCGCCGGGCTGATGGCCATTTGCACATTCGGTTCAAACAGCTCCAACTCCAGCCCTTCATAAGCCACCAGGCTGCCGGGCAAGGTTTCTTCCACCTGTGCGGCAATGCGGTCCAGTTGGGCGTCGTCATACTCGGGGGCGTGGTGGAAAAGCACCAGGCGCTCGGCCTGGCTGACCTGGGCGGCTTCCAGCGCGATGCTGGTGGTGGAATGTCCGTATCCCTGGGTGTTGGGCAGCCCAGGCGCGCTGCCCAGGTAATGCTCATCAGTATACTGGGCGTCGTGCACCAGCAGGTTGGTGCCCTGGGCGAATTTCGCCAGGCGCCGGTCGCCGTTGAAGTAGCCCTCGGTATCGGTGGCATACACCATCGAGCGGCCCTGCCAATCGATGCGGTAGTGCAGCACCCCATTGGGGTGGGCATAGGAGCGCATCACCCGCACCCGCACCAGGTCGGGGTCTTCCTGCAGGGCCGGGTCGGTGGCGCTGCCCAGGGCTACCCCGCCCACGGATTCGCCGATCACCAGCAGATCGGGCTCGCGCAGGGTGGCAAAGCTCAACCAGGCGTTCAACTCAGCCAGGCGAATCGGAAAATAGGGTGGCGACATGACCGTGTCGAGGGTCATTTTGGGGCTCGAATTGAGGAAATCCGGGCCAAAGAGATGCAGGCGGGTGCTGGGCAGGAAGGTGGGAGAGAAAAATGGAAATCCCTGGGTGTGGTCGTGGTGTAAATGGCTGAAGAGCATCACGGCTTCCACCGGTTTGCCGGTCTCGCGCATGCGGCGCATCAGGCTGCGCCCCAGGGGGATGATCCCGGTTCCGCTGTCGAGGATGATGGTGTAACCGCCCACCTGGACTTCAACACACGGCGTGTTGCCACCGTATTTAACGGTGCTGGGTCCGGGGGTCGGATAGCTCCCGCGTACCCCCCAAAAACGCACTACGAAGCTATTTTGTGCACTCATCCATCCTCCTATCGACAATAAAATCCGTACAACCATCATATGGCATCGCATTACACCTCTCAAGGAAATAGTTCCCAGTCAGGGGGATCGATAAAATTATTTACGCGGTTTTTACGCGCACTGCCCGCATCTCCTGGAATCATCTGTTCCCCCGCCGGTGGGCGGGGGTTAGGGGGTGGGGAAACACTAGTCTACGACCAGGAAAAACCGTGAGCAAATTTGGCCGGTTTGACTTGCCGCCCTGCCGCCTGATATACTAGCGCCCATGATTAAAATCCAGGCCGTCATTTTTGATATCGGCGGGGTGCTGGTGCGCACCGAAGACCCCCAGCCGCGAGAGCAACTGGCCCAGCGCTTTGGTTTAGACCGCGCCGGACTGGACACGTTGGTTTTTGGCAGCCCCGCGGCCCAGGCAGTGGAGCGCGGCGAGCAGGAAGAGCCCGCTGTGTGGCAGGCAGTCCAGGCGCAGTTGGGTCTATCTCCTGCCGCCCTTCAGGATTTCCAGGATCAGTTCTGGGCCGGCGACCGTCTGGATGAGCACCTGTTTGCCTGGCTGGCCGGGTTGCGCCCGCGTTATAAAACCGGGCTGCTGACCAACTCCTGGCTGTGTGACCCGCTGACGCTGTTCGTCACTCGCTTCCACCAGCCGGAGACTATGGTCCGGGCGGCTTTTGATGCGGTGATCAGTTCGGCGGCGGTGGGCGTGCAGAAACCTGCTGCCCAGATCTATCAGGCTGCCCTGGATGCGCTGGCCGTGCGCCCCGAGGAAGCCCTTTTTGTGGATGATTTTGAGCGCAATACCCTGGCCGCCGGCCGGCTTGGCCTGCACACTGTGCTCTTTCGCGGCCCCCAACAGGCCGCGGCCGAGATTCAGGCGCTCCTGGGTGATTGAGTGCTGACCGGCTCTCCCTCTGCGCCCGAGCTGACCGTGGGGGTGGTCGCCGACACCCACATCCCCGACCGGGTCAACGCACTGCACCCCGATCTGCTGGACGCGCTGCGTGCGGCCGGCGTCGATCAAATCCTCCATCTCGGCGACGTGTGTGTCAACCGTGTGCTGGACGAATTAGGCCAGGTGGCCCCGGTGAGTTCGGTGCGTGGCAATCGTGACTGGCTGCTCAACCCGCGCCCGCCCTGGCAGCGCCTGCTGACCCTCCGGGGCATCCCGGTGCAGGTGGCGCATGGCCAGGGCGGCTTTTTTACCTACTGGTTCGATAAAGTTCTGTATGTACTGGTGGGCTACCGCTTTGAGCGCTACCGCCAGGTGGTGCAGCGCAGCGCGCCCGAAGCGCAGGTGTATTTATTTGGCCATACCCATCACCCCGAAAACCGCCTGATCGACGGCCGCCTGTTTTTCAACCCGGGTTCCGCCTGCGCCAATTTCGCCTCCGGGTACATGCCGCCCAGTTTTGGCCTGCTGCATTTCGCCCAAAATACCCCGGTGCGCGCCGAAATTTGCCCACTGCGGGGCTGGCGCGCTCGCCGCGGACGGTGGGAAAAGTCCATAGAGGATCGGTGATAACTTCAGGTCACATCCGTATATACATAAGCAGAACGGATGTTTTGATTTGATCTTCGCAGACCGGTCCGAACAGCCTATCTTCTTCCATACGCGTATCTTTCCTGCCCTTCCATTCGCCAAGGAGAGGTTATGACCCGCTTTCTACTCCGCAGGCTGCTTTTGCTGCCGGTCATCCTGGTGATCTTAAATATGACCGGGTTCATGTATGCCACCGCAGCGGTGCGCATCCAGCAGGCCTCCAACCCCTGGGGGCGGCGCGAGGAAGCTCCCCTCACCTTAATGCAGTCTTACCTGGAATATGCCCAGGGAATTTTGCATTTAGACTTCGGCAGCATGCCGCTGGGGGCCAATACGGATGTGGCCGAATTTGTCGGGTCGGGCATCCTTCCCAGCCTGGGGCTGTTTGGCAGCGCCTTTCTCCTGAGCCTGCTGATTGGCCTGCCCTTAGGGCGCGCCGCCGTCCAGCTTGACCCTCCTCGCTCGCGCACCTGGCTGACCATCCTGTCGACGGTTGGCCTGGCCATGCCCGGTTTTTACATTGCCACCCTGCTGGTATCGCTGGTGTTGATGCAGGTCAACGGGGAAGACGCCAAACCGTTTCTGCCCGTGGCCGGCTTTGGTTGGGATGAGCACATGATCCTCCCGTTGATCGCCCTGGCCGTGCGCCCCACCGTTCAGATTGCCCGGGTGATCGCCGGGCTGCTATCGGAGGAATTGGGCAAGCGCTATGTCACCGCCGAACGCGGATTTGGCTACACCTGGCGGGTCATCGTGCGTGAAAAAGCCCTCAAAAATACCCTGGCGGCGCTCTTCCTGGCCATCTCGAGCGCCTTTCGCCTGTCGATCGCCGAGCTGGTCCTGGTCGAGTATCTTTTTAGCTGGCCCGGCATTGGGCGCATGTTGGCCCGCACCCTGGTCCCTCCCAGGAAGGTCGGTGTGGGCGGCCTGATCGATGTGACGGTTTACTTCCTGCACCCGCCTTTAATGGCGGCCCTGCTGCCCCTTTTTGGCCTGCTCTTCTACCTGGCGGACACGATTGCCACTGCCATGGCGCGTAATGTCGACCCGCGCCTGGAAGCATCCGCCCAGCAGGAGGCGGTGTATGGATAAAACCTTGCGGTTGAGGCCTTCGGTAAACTGGATCCTCTGGGCGGGGCTTTTCCTGGTGCTGCTCATCGTCCTGGTGGCGATCATCGGTCCCAGTATCGCCCCCGCCGACCCCTTGCAGGAATCCTACATCGCCAAACTGGGTGAGCGGTTTATTAAACCGCCTTTCCCGCCGAACGCCATTGAAGGCTATCCCCTGGGTTCGGATGAATTTGGCCGCGACCTGCTCAGCCGGCTGCTGTGGGCCATCCGTCCCACCATGACCCTGGTGCTGGTGGTCGCCGCGGTGCGCCTGGTGGTGGGCATCGCCGCCGGCCTGATCACCGGCTGGTCCAACACCCCCTTGTCAAAATTCCTGGACCTCCTGATTTCGGCCTTCCTCACCGCGCCGGTATTTTTTGTGGCGCTGTGCGTCATCGCGCTCACCGGCAGCAAGTGGGGAGTGTGGGCATTTATCCTGGGCTTATCCATCACCGGGTGGGCCGAAGCGGCCCGCATCGTGCGCGAGCAAACCCGCGCGATCAAATCGCAGACTTTTGTGGAGGCTTCGCGCGCCATGGGGGCGGCCCCGGAGCAGTTGATTCTTTCTCACATTCTCCCGCACGTGCTGCCGATGATGTGGATCCAGCTGGCCTTTGAGATCGCCGGAACCCTCCTGGGTTCGGCGGCGCTGGGTTTCCTGGGCTATTACATGAACGGCATCTGGATCGCGGTGGGCGATTGGGTCGGCCAGCGCACCACCGGATACCCCGAGCTGGCCGAGATGCTGGGAGCGGCGACGACCTTGCACGTTCCCTGGAGCGCCCTGTTCGCCGGCTCGGTGGTGGTTTTCATCGTGCTCTCCTTCAACATCCTTGGTGAAGGCCTGCGCCAGCAGCTCAACCCCGACCGCCAGCGCAAACGCGCCGATATGAACCGCGGTTCGGTGCGGGTCGCCGCCTGGATGGAAGAAAAAGTTTACGTGGGCGTGCAGGGCGCCGTCCGGCTGGCATCTGCCAATGGCGTCGTGCTCCTCCTGGGTGTCTTGCTGGTAGGCGGCATGTGGCTGATCTGGTCTTCGCAGACCTCGGCTGAAGCCAAGACGGTGGTGTCGGTGCCCGGCGGGCACCTGTGGGCTACCAGCCGTCACGATTCCCAGGGCACCTTCTGGACCGACGCCGTCGGGCCGGCCCAGGCCGGCGAGGCCTGGACTTTTGAGGCGGACGATTATTTCACCGGCGGCCCGGTGGTCAACGCGGCCGGCCAGATCTTCATGACCAACAACGACGGCTATGTATATGCCCTCAACAGCAGCGGTCAATTAATTTGGAAGGCAAAGCTCCCCGTTCAGACCACCGATCCGAGCATGGTAAACACCACGGGCGTGACCATGCTGAACACCGGCCCGCTGGCGATTGCCCCCAACGGCAACATCATGGTGGTCACCGCCGACGCCTCTCTCACCGCGTTCAGCCCGGGCGGTGAGGTGCTCTGGACGAAAAAATATGTAGAGGATGAGCGCCCGCTCAGCGGCCCGGTGGTGGCCCAGGATGGCACCTCTTATTACCCCACCAATGCCCATATAATCGCCGTCTATCCCAGCGGTAACCTGCGTTTCCTGGTGAACCTGCCCACCTTCAGCATTGTCGACCCCTTGCCGCGTCTCTCACTGGACGATCATTACCTGTTCTTCGAGGATACCGTCGTCGACGCCGCCAGCGGTTCGCTGCTCTTCGACCAGACCGGCCCACCCATGGATGCCTACGTGGTCGGCGCGGACGGCAGGAACTATGTGCGCGCGCAAGAGGGTATGAATGAATGGCAGCCAACCGAGAAGGGCTATGTGCTGATCAAAAAATCCACCTTCAATTCTCGCGCCCTGTCGCTGGATTTCCGCCGGCCTGAAGAAGCCGGGATCAGCCCGGGCGGCAACGAATGGGTGGTATTTGCATCCGGGTTCGACGTGCCCGCTTTCGTCTGGATTGATGTCCGCCGGGATGCGACCGCCGTATTCAATTTCCCCACCCCGGGATCGCGCCTGATCGGCATCGATCAGGCCGGTCGCATGTACATGTGCAGCGAGCCGATCCAATCCTCCAGCTTCTGCCGCGCTTACAATGTGTCCAATGGAAACCTGGAGTGGGAATACGAGCTGCCCCTCAGCGCCGGGCTGATGGGCGGGGCGATTGTTCCGGGGAAACTGTACGTGGTCATGTCGAAATACGTGTTTGCCATTGGCGTCCAGCCGGGTGAGGTGGCCGCCGTCTCGCCCACCCCGGCTGCCACAGAAAGCGCCTCCGGCGAGGTTTCGCAAACCACCCCGGCTGCCGAAAGCGACTGCAGCCGCCCGGCTTGCCGCGCTCCAACCTACAACACGCCTGGGGCAGCCATCTTCCTGCCGCTGGTTGCCAACACCGATGCGACCCCGCCCGCTCCCGACGCAGCCGCCGAACCCACATCGCTCCCCACCGACGCAGGCGCCTATCCGTCACCGTGATGCGCTGATTCGGATCGGGGTATATCCAGGAATGGGCCGCACGAAGTGCGGCCCATTCCTGTTAAAATTTTCCTTCCTTCCCCGGCGGCGCCTTTTGGCGCGGATAAAATCCCGAAACACGGGGGCGGAGACGGGGTGATTTTTTTGTTCCTGCTCACAACGCGCGGATGCGCAGTACGGTGCTCTCAAAATCACTGAGCATCACCCGCAGCCCGATTTGCATCCAGGCCAGCCCGGAGCGTGGTTCGTCCTCGCCTTCGATTTCGTATAGCTTCTGCTCGTCCAGCCCCTGCAGGCGCAGAGGCGGCAGGCTCACCGGTTCGGGGATATGGGTGCGGAAGGCAAACAGCACCCCCTCGGTTTTGTCCTTGCTGAGATATTCCACCGCGCTGAAGGGTTCATCCTGCGGCGATCCCAGGCGGTATTGGTCGCCAAATTGGATCACCTCGCGGATTTCCTTGTAGGTCGCGATCCAACGCGCCGCGCTTTCGCGTTCCTCTTCATTCCAGTAGAGCAGGTCGCCGCCCACGCCCAGCGAGCCGCACATGGCCACGTGAAAGCGGAAATCCAGCGAGATGCGCCCGCGCCCGGCATCCGTCACCCAGGCCTCCATCGTGCTGGCCGGGAAGAGCTGGGAGAACCCCTGCTGGATGTTGAGGCGCGCGGTGGCTTCGGTGTTATCCGACACCCAGGCCTGGTCGGCCAGGCGCAAAATTCCCAGGTCCACCCGCCCGCCGCCGCCGGAACAGCTCTGCCAGACCACCTGCGGGTGGCGCCGGCGCAGCTCGCCCCACACGCGGTATACGCCCTGCACGTAGCGCACCCACAGCTCGCGGGCATCCCCGGGAGCATCCGGCCAGCCCGGCTCGCTGGCGTTGCGGTTCATGTCCCATTTGATAAAGGTGATTTTGTTTTGCGCCAGCAGCCGGTCGAGGGTCTCGATCAGGTAATCCTGGACGTCGTGCCGCCCCAGGTTGAGGATCAACTGGTTGCGCGCTTCGCTGCGTTGGCGGGTGGGGAAGTGGATCACCCAATCCGGATGGGCGCGGTACAGCTCGCTGTTGGGGTTGACCATTTCCGGCTCGATCCACAGCCCAAAATCCATCCCCAACTGGTTGACCTTTTCGATGACCGGTCCCAGCCCATCCGGGAACTTGACTTCGTCCGGCCACCAATCCCCCAGCCCGGCGTTGTCGGTCACCCGCCCGTGGAACCAGCCGTCGTCGATGACGAACAGCTCGATGCCCATCTCGGCTGCCAGTTCGGCCAGGCGCGACTGAGATGGCACGTCCACGTTGAACGCGGTGGCTTCCCAGGAGTTGTACAGCACCTTGTGCAGGCTGTGGCCGTGGGGTAAAACCTGCCCGCGGATATAGTCGTGCATCCGCCGGCTGGCATCTCCAAAACCATCGCGCGTGTAGCCGGCGATGCTGGATGGCGTGGTGAAAACTTCACCCGGCGCCAGCCGCCAGGCGAAATCCCAGTCATTCAGCCCGATGTTGACCCGCGTGGAATAAAAATCGGTCACCTCGGCGCTGATTTTCCAGTTGCCGCTCCAGGCCAGCGCGCCAAACCAGACCTCGCCCTGTGCTTCCGCTGCGCTGCCGCGATCCACGGCAAACCAGGGGCTGGCGTGATGGCTGGTGGTGATCCGCCGGCTCTCCAGCACGGTCAGGCCGGGTTTGAGCGCCTCGCGCTGGAGGTGGAATTCATCCAGCCAACGCCCGCTGAGATGGGTCAGGCGGTAAGCGCCAAAGAGCGGCAGGTGCCACTGCGCCGAAAAAGCGCGTTCGATGGTGATGGGCTGGCTGCCCTGGTTGAGCACCGTCGTCCAGCGCTCCAGCAGGTTGGCTTCTTCATGCACCCGGTAGTGCAGGCTGACCTGCAGCGCATAATTGCGGTCGCGCAGCCGGACCACCAGCTGGTCGTCACCGATCACCTCGGCTTCTTCAAAATCCAGCCAGGTGTCGCGCGTGCCGTCGGCGAAGGTGATTTTCAGACACGGCTCGATGTATTTCAACCCGCTGGGGGCGGGATATTCTTCCGGGATGCTCTGCGCCGGGTCGTTGAATGAGGCCCAGCCGGGCAGGTTGGCCGGGGAGGGATAATCTTCGCTGCGCGGCAGGCGCAGACCCCAATAGGTATGGGCCAGCAGGCCCTGGTGGTTCAATCCAAAACTATAGGCGTTGTTCCTGGTTTCCAGCACCCAGGACCTGGCATTGGCGTAGATGGGCATGGGTGATCTCCTTGACGGCGGTGATGTGGTTGGATGTAGTTTACGCCGAAGCGCCGGCGTAGTTTTGAACGCCCTTGCGCCAGATAAAACGGGCTGCCAGCAAAAACAGCAGGGTCAGCCCCAATTCTTCCAGCAGCGTCCCGGCGTTGAGCCGGCTGGTCAGCGCCTCGGCCGGTACGGTGATGGCAAAGGCCACCGGTACCAGGAAGGTCAGCCCGGTGCGCAGCCAGGCGGGGTAAATGCCCACCGGCCAGCGCCCGGCGGCGTACAGTCCCTCGAACAGGTTGGTGATCTCGGCCACGCGGATGAACCAGAAGGCGGTCGAGGTGACGATCATCCAGAAGCAGTAGATCATCACCGCGCCCATCGCCAGGGTGGCCACAAAGGCCAGGGTCTGCCAGAACTGCAGGCTGGAGTTGATTTGCACAAACGCTACCACCAGCACGATGAAACCCATCAGCACGTCCACCAGCGACCAGAAGCGGAATTCGCGCACGCTGACCAGCATTTGCGCGTCCAGGGGTTTGGTCAGGGCAAAATCCAGGGTGCCCTGCTGGATATCGTTCATGATCCGTTCCATGTTGGGTTGGATGCTGGTGTGGATGATCCCACCCATCAGGATGTGGATGCCCATCACCGCCAGCAGTTCGGGGCGCGTCCAGCCGCCCAGGGTGGTGGTGTGGGCAAAGACCAGCCCCAACCCAATCAACCCGGTCGCCAGGGCAACCACGGACTGCAGCAATTGGATAAAAAAGTTCACCCGGTACTGCAGCTCGTTGAGCAGCCCGATCCGTATATGAACCAAAGCAATCCGCAGCATGTTGTTTCCTCCTTACCCGCCCACCGCGGAGAAGCGCCGGATGGCCACTTTCCAGATCAGGCTCAAGATCAACGCGCTGCCGGCCACCCACAGCACCTGCGCGCCCAACCCGCCCAATAGTTCCGCCGTACTCATCTTGCCCACCAGGGCTTCGATCGGGAAGAAAAAGGTCCACTTGAAGGGCAGGAAGTTCGACAGGTTTTGCACCCAGGGCGGCATCAACCCCAGCGGCACCAACCGCCCGGAGAGGATCAGCTCCAGGGCGAAATATAATTCAAAAATTGCGCTTACCCGCGTGGTCCAAAAGGTGATCATCCCCAGCAGGGAGAGCATCATCGTGCGGATCAGGTAGGCGCCCCAGATGGCGAAAAAGAACACCACCACGTTGATCCAGGTGGGATGCAATTCCGGTTTAAAGATCAACGAGAGCACGAATGCCAGCGGCAGCCAGAGGACGATGACCACCACTTTCCATCCGGCAAAATAAGCAATATCCCCGTGGATGGGGTGAATCGGGCGCATCAGCTCCATCGACAGCTGTCCCTGGCGGATGCGCCACTCCCAGCCGTAGGGGGTGAACACGATGTTCATGTTGCGTACCAGCGTCCAGACGATGTAATAGGCGGCGAACGCCCCGGCAGTGTAGCCGTTGATTTCGCCGCCCTGGGCGCGGGCCACGGTGGACCAGACCACCAGGTAAATCACCGGTTCGGCGATCATCCCGATCATATAAAAATAGTTGGCCGCCCGGTATTGGAACTGCTGCAGCACGGCGATCTTCATCGAGGCCAGGTAAAAATCGATATGTCGTTTCATTTTCCTCCCGGGTCGGGGGCCGAGAAAACCTGCTCGATGACATCCTCGATGGGTGGAGCCTCCACCGTCAGGTCGCTGGCGGCCGTTTCGGCCAGCAGTTGGGCCGTCACCCGCGAGGTGTCGGCCTTGGGGATGCGCAAAGACACCCGCCCGTTGCTGCGCTCGATCACCTCGCCGTAGCGGCTGAGGTCCTCGTCGGGATCCTCCAGGGTGACGCTGATCGTCTTGTAAGCGGAAAAGCGCTCCACCAGTTTGGCCAGCTGGTCGTCAATCAGCACGTGCCCGTGGTGGATGACGATAACCCGCTTGCACAGCGCGGCTACATCTGCCATGTAGTGGCTGGTGAGCAGCACCGTCGCGCCGTATTTGCGGTTGTAATCGGCGATAAACTCGCGGATGCGCCGCTGCATGGTCACGTCCAGCCCGATGGTGGGCTCATCCAGAAAGAGCACCTTGGGGCGGTGCAGCAGCGCCCCGGCGATTTCCATCTTCATCCGTTCGCCCAGCGAAAGGTTGCGGATGGGTTTGCGCGCCAGATCTTTCAGCTCCAGGATCTCCAGGTATTCATCCACCGTGTGTTGGAAATCGGCGCGCGGGATGGCATAAATGGCGCGCTGCAGTTCGAATGAATCCAGCGCCGGCAGGTCCCAGCTGAGCTGGTTGCGGTTGCCCATCACCAGGGTGATCTGCCGCAGAAAATCGGGCGAGCGTTTGGCCGGTTCGAACCCCAGCACATTCACGGAGCCCTGGGTGGGGTGCAGCAGCCCGCTGAGCATTTTCAGGGTGGTCGTTTTTCCGGCCCCATTCGGCCCGAGGAAGCCGACGACTTCCCCCGGCTCGATCTCAAAGGAAATTTCATCGACCGCCTTGACCGGTCGGTATTTGCGTTTCACCAGGCTTTTTACCGCTTCGCGCAGCCCGGCTTCCCGTTCAGCCACCTGGTAGTGCTTGGAAAGATGATCCAGTTTGATGATAGCCAAAAGAATGCTCCGATCTCAAGATGACTTCGACTTATCGGGCGGGGAACCGCTGACTGGTTGAAACCGGGCTATCCCCTTAAGCTGGCCAGGGTAATGAAATTGCCCTCACCGCTCGCCAGGTCCAGCAGGTAAAAAGAATGTTCTCCTCCGGGCGCACGATACAGCGCCCCGGGGTTAATCAGCCAGGTCTTTCCGAAAAGTTTCTCGCTCTTCTGGTGCGTATGCCCGCTGAACACGTAGCGGTAGATGCCGCTTTGGAGCAGCTCTTCGATCAATCCGCTGAGGTGCCCGTGGGTGACGGCCAGTCTGACCCCATCAATTTCGCCGGTATAGATCAGCCCGGAAAAATTATTCGGGTTGAACCCGGTCAGAACCTGGTGGATTTTATCGACCTCCGTGTCTCCGTTGCCCAGGGCGTGGATCACGTCGAACCCCCGCAGTTTTCTGGCGGTGTTTGCGCTGGTCAGATCCCCGCAGTGGATCAGGGTGGTGACGCCTTCTTTCCGCAAATAGGCCAGCGCCAAATCAAGGTTGTTCAGGCTGTCATGCGTATCCGAAATTACCCCAACCCTCATTTTCGCTCCTTTTACCGATAAACTGGCGGGCGCCGCGCCGCTGTCTCAAACGATTTCAAACAGGCGGAAGTGCAGCCCGCTGCCGGCGAAGGCTTTTTCGAGCTCCTCTTTTTGCTCGCCTTCTTGAAACGCCAGCACCAGGCGCAGGCTGAAACCGCCGTCCGGCAGGGTATTGTTGACCGAGCGCAGGATGTTGCCGCCGTGCTGTGAAACCAACCCCGCCAGGCTCGACAGCACCCCGGGCCGGTTGTCATCCGTATCCGCCACCAGGTTGATCGTCGTCCAGCGCAGATTTTCGCGGGTGATGCCGACTTCCTTCAGCCCGCGGCGCAGATCGTCCAGGCGCAGGGCGCCGCCGCCGATCGCCGCGTACAGGTCTTCCAGGCTGGCGCAGCCCAACTGCTCCAGCAAATTGTCGATCTGGTCCACCGCCAGGGCCAGCACGTCCTCCAGCGCCAGGATGCCGGTTTCAGCCAGGGTGGCACGGATCAGCTGGCGCCCGGTTTCGGATGCTTTTCTCAGTCCATCCGTCGCCAGCACCACCCGCAGCAGCCGGGCGGTCGATTCGTTGCAGAAGTGCAGCCAATCTTCGCTGGGCGCCAGGCGTTTGCCGCTGGTGACTACTTCGACCACGTCCCCAGGGGTCACCCGATCGCTCAGGCGCGCCAGGTGCCCGTTGACCATCACCGCACTGATCTTATCCAGCAGGAACTCCTGCTGGATCGAAGCGACCGCGTCCAGCACCGAGGAACCCTCGCGCAGGAAGCGCGCTCCGCCCGAAGGGGTAAGGATTTCCACCGGGCGGTACTGGCTGGTGTCGCGCCCGTTCTTGATGCAGTCCACCACACCCCACATATTTTCGCCTTCCATCTCGGCGGTGGAAATGGCCACCTCCACCGCGCCGTAATCCGGCAGCCAGGCGGTCACCTGGATGGCGCGGTAGCCATTCTGGGGGAAGGCGATAAAGTCGTCAAAGCGGTCGTTGTCCAGGTATGGGCCGAAGAAGGTGTTGACCGCCCCCAGCAGTTCGTAGCAGGGCGCCCGGTCGGGGCTGTCGACCACCAGGCGAAAGCTGATCAGGTCGTTGACGTGGCTGAAACTGCTCAGCGGGGCTTTGCGTGCGCGCGCCATGCGGCGCAGTTTCTGCCAGGTTTGCCAGTAACCGTTGACCGATATTCTCACCGATCCGGAGACGCCCGCTTTCTCCATCAGCCCGCCCATTTGCTCCATGAACGGCCCAATAAAAGCCATCTGCAGGCGCGGATCGCGGTCGATATTTTGCTGGACGTAGGCGTAGCTCTCCGGCTCGGCAAAGGGAAAGGCCATATCTTCCAGCCAGCAGCGCCATTTGTAACAGTTCAGGATCCCGGCCAGCTTGCCATAGGCCCGGATGGCCTCGGTGGCCTTCTGGATGCGCTTGGCGGGCTGCATATGCTGGAGGGTCATCAGGTTGTGGCTTTTGTCGGCCAGCTTCACCAGAAAGACCCCCGGGTCGCGGAACATGGCGATCTTGCGCAGCGTCTCGAGCTCGCGCGAACGGCCATCCCGCGGGTTGCTCAGCTTGGTTACCCCATCGACGATATAGGCCACGTCTTCCCCCAGCGTGCCGGGGAAAAGCGCTTTGATCCGCTCGAGGCTCTCGCCCGAGTCCTCCACCGTGTCGTGCAGCAGCCCGGCGATGGTCCAGGCCTCGTTGCCCACCAGTTTGTCGAGGAAAGCCGCGACCCAGGCGCAGTGGGTCTCGAAGTAAGGTTCCCCCGACATTCTTTTTTGGCCTTCGTGCAGTTTCTGGCCAAAGCGGTAAGCTTCGGCGATGGCCGGGGTGCGCGCGACAAAATTCCCCGGCTGAAACTCTTCCGCCAGGTGGGGGCGTATCTCTTGAATCGGTTCGATATCTACCATGGGCCAATTTTAACCGTAAAGCCGCCCCAGGGCGAATCGGAATTAAAGGGTGGAAATTGGGTTGGAAACACAACCATCTACGGCCCCAACTGGCTGGCAGGGTATAAACAGCACGCGATCAAGAAGGATCGAACGGTTTCCGTAAATGTCAAGAAGAATTGGTGACTGAATCTGAGAAATTGGTTCTCCCCGAATAGGTTATAGGGCGTTATAATAGCCCGCGAATTAGAGCTAACATGTGAGGAATATCACAAGATTATACGAGGGTGATTGACATCCGCATCTCGCGGGGGTATAATCATACTTCGTGACACTATTAAGGGAGAGTTCGTGATGGAGCCAGATGCGATTGTGGAAGCAGAAATTTTAGAAGAAGAAAACAATTCGGAAGTACGACCAAAGACTCATTTTACCGGTAAAGTTCTCAAAGTTGGCCTGGCAGGAGCGTTGATCGACGTGGGCGCCGAGAAGCCTGGGATGATTCATATTTCCCAGCTGATCCCCCCGACCAACGAGCCGATCAAGCGCGTCGAAGACGTGCTGCAGGTGGGCCAGGAAGTCGAAGTTTGGGTCAAACGCATCAAGGACGAGCGCGTTGAATTGACCATGATCAAGCCCCTCGAGCTGGAATGGCGCGATATCAAAAAGGGCATGTCGGTCAAGGGCAAGGTGGTCCGCCTTGAAAAATTTGGCGCGTTTGTTGAAATCGGCGCCGAACGCCCCGGTTTGGTTCACATTTCGGAAATGGCCTACGGTTACGTGCGCCAGCCCGCGGATGTGATCAACGAAGGCGATGAGATCGAAGCCCAGGTCATCGACGTCAACCGCAAGAAACGCCAGATCAAACTGAGCATCAAAGCCCTGCTGCCCGAACCTGTGGTCGAGGAAGAACCCGCCCGCGCGTTCGTGGATGCTCCCCGGCGCGAGAAACCCGTGCGCAAGAAGAAAACCAAGTCTTCTCGCGAGCGCGGCGAAGGTGGCGGCGGGAACGTGGATGAGCTGCTGGCGGCCTTGGGTCACTCAGAAGGCGAGAGCGAAGCCGAAACCGCCATGGCCGTTGCCTGGCGAGAGGCAATGGAGCGCGCGAAAGCCCGCAAGTCTGACGATAAGGGCAAGAAGAACAAAGGGGCCACAGAGGAACAGGAAAGCATCCTCAGCCGGACGCTGGATTCTAAGGTGCAAACCAATTAATTTCCACCGAAGGCCCAGGCTCTCCCCCCTGACCAAAAAAGTATCCCCGTCGGAACTACCGGCGGGGGTTTCTTTTGCAAAAACCGGCCGAATTTTCTAATGAAAAACGCCATTGGCTTTTTGCAAAAACCGGGTGGTTATGGTACACTTTCCCCAGCAAATGAGCCTTGCGCGGGTGTATGCCTTCGCAAGGCTTTAGGATAGCGCATATGGTTTTAGATTTGCGAAGAAAAAAACTCATCATAAACCTCGAACCTGAAGGGTGGGGAGGTGCCGGTCAACGGCCCTCCCCACTTCTCTTTTATTAAAAGGAGGGATGGCATGGCGAAGTATATTTTCCTCACCGGTGGTGTGGTCAGTTCCGTCGGAAAAGGCGTCACCGCGGCGGCCATGGGACGGCTGCTCAAGGAGCGCGGTTTTTCGGTGGCAGTGCAAAAATTGGACCCCTATATTAACGTCGACCCCGGCACGATGAGCCCCTACCAGCATGGCGAAGTTTACGTGCTGGATGACGGCGCGGAGACGGATCTCGACCTGGGTCATTATGAACGGTTTATCGATGTGCGTTTGAACCGGGTGTGCAACATCACCACCGGCCAGGTATACGCCGAGGTGATCAGCAAAGAACGCCGCGGAGATTACCTGGGCGGCACCATCCAGGTCATCCCCCACATCACCAACGAGATCAAGCGGCGCATCGCCATGGTCAGCAAAACCACCGGGGCTGAGATCGTGCTGGTGGAAGTGGGCGGGACGGTGGGCGACATCGAAAGCCTGCCATTCCTCGAAGCCATCCGCCAGTTGCGCAGCGACCTGGGCCGCGAAAATACCTTCTACATTCACGTCACCTGGCTGCCCTTCATCGGCGCGACCGAAGAATTGAAAACCAAGCCCACCCAGCACTCGGTGCGCGAGCTGCGTTCGATTGGCATTTCGCCAGACATGATCGTCGCCCGCTCGGATTTTCCCGTGGACGAAGGCCTGCGCGAGAAGATGGCCCTCTTCTGCGACGTGGACCGTCGCGCGGTGGTCCCCATGGTCACCGCCCCTGTGCTGTATGAAGTGCCCCTGATGCTGGAGCGGGCCGGCGTGGGCGACTACATCACAGAGCGGCTTGGTCTGGAATCGCGCCAGGAACCCAATTGGGCCGATTGGCAGCGGCTGGTCGAGAAGGTCAGCAGACCCAAACCCACCGTGCCCATCGCCCTGGTGGGCAAGTACGTTGAGTTGCACGACGCCTACATGAGTGTGCGCGAGGCGCTCAACCACGCTGCCCTCAATCTGGGGGTGGAGCTGGATATTCACTGGGTGCATTCGGCCGAATTGGAAAAGGGGAAAGGCTGGGATGAGGTGCGTTCGGCCTGCGGGGTGCTGGTGCCGGGCGGTTTTGGCAGCCGCGGCATCGAGGGCAAAATCCAGGCGGTGCATTACGCCCGCACCGAGAAGGTGCCATACCTGGGCCTGTGCCTGGGGATGCAGTGCATGGTCATCGAGTTTGGCCGCTATGTCTTCGGCACCGACAACGTCAACTCGACCGAGTTCGACCGCTCCACCCAGTACCCGGTCATCGACCTGATGCCCGAACAGCACGGCATCACCGATATGGGCGGTACTATGCGCCTGGGCCTCTATCCCTGCGTGCTCCAGCCTGGCACCATCGCCCAGGATTGCTATGGGGTGAGCGAGGTCGAGGAGCGCCACCGCCACCGCTTTGAGTTCAACAACGCTTACCGCGAACCCTTCAAAGAGCACGGCATGCGCTTTTCGGGTCTCTCGCCCGATGGGCGCCTGGTGGAAATCGCCGAGATCGTCGACCATCCCTTCATGGTCGCCACCCAGTTCCACCCGGAATTTCTATCCCGCCCCAACCGCCCGCACCCGCTCTTTTACGGCTTCGTGCGCGCGGCGGTGGAACGCGCCGGCCTGCTGACAGCCGAGGTGGAGAAGGTCGTCGAAGAGTAAAATTTTGTATTATACTTAGCTGGGAATTTTCCCCTCCAACGCTGCAAACCACCCGGGTTTGGCCGGACAAATTTCTTGTTCACCGGCCGGTCTGGCAGCGCGCGGCAAACCAAATCGAACTGGCCCTGGCGCAAGCCGGGGTTGTCAAAAACTAAATCAAAGGACCACAAAAAGATGGAAACAGTCATTGAGCAAATCGTCGGAACCGAAGTGCTGGATTCCCGCGGGAACCCAACCGTGGAAGTGGAAGTCGTCCTCTCAGATGGCAGCTGGGGCCGCGCGGCGGTACCCTCCGGCGCCTCCACCGGCATTCACGAAGCCCTGGAACTGCGCGACGGCGATAAAGGCCGTTATTTGGGCAAAGGCGTCACCAAGGCCGTCGATCACGTCAACAATGAAATCGCCGATGAGCTGCTGGGTTGGGACGCGGTGGAGCAGAAAGCCATCGATATGACCCTGCTGGCGCTCGACGGCACCCCCAATAAATCCAAACTGGGTGCGAATGCCATCCTGGGCACCAGCCTGGCGGTGGCCAAGGCCGCCGCGAACGCCCTCAGCCTGCCCCTCTATCGCTACATTGGCGGCGTGTATGCCCATGTGCTCCCCGTGCCGATGATGAACATCCTCAACGGCGGCGCGCACACCGCCTGGCAGTCCACCGACGCGCAGGAATTCATGGTCATGCCCTTTGGCGCGCCCTCCTTTGCTGAGGGTCTGCGCTGGGGCGCCGAGATCTACCACGCGCTCAAATCCGTGCTCAAATCCCGCGGCTACACCACCCTGGTGGGCGACGAGGGCGGTTACGCCCCGGCGCTCAAGGCCAACGTCGAAGCCGTCGAGGTCATCCTCGAGGCCATTACCAAGGCGGGCTACAAACCCGGTGAAGAAGTCTGCATCGCCCTCGATCCGGCTGCTTCCGAACTGTATGACGAGGAAACCAAGAAATACAACCTGCGCAAAGAAGGCAAGATGCTTTCGGGCGAGGAAATGGTCGCCTTCTGGACCAACTGGGTCAACCAGTATCCCATCGTTTCGATCGAAGACGGCCTGGCCCAGGACGACTGGGAGAGCTGGAAACTGATGGTTTCCACCATTGGCGACCGCATCCAGATCGTCGGCGACGACCTGCTGGTGACCAACCCCGAGCGGGTGCGCCGCGCGATCAACGAGAAGGCCGCCAACGCCCTGCTGGTCAAGCTCAACCAGATCGGCAGCCTGACCGAGACCATCGAAGCCGTCGAGATGTGCCAGCGCGCCGGTTGGCGGGCGGTCACCTCCCACCGCTCCGGCGAGACCGAAGATTCGACCATCGCCGACCTGGCGGTGGCCCTCAACATGGGCCAGATCAAGACCGGCGCCCCTGCCCGTTCTGACCGGGTGGCCAAATACAACCAGTTGCTGCGCATCGAAGCCGAACTGGGCGATACCGCCAAATATGCCGGTTGGGATGCCCTGCGGGTCAAACCCAGCTTCGCCAAGTAAGCGGCTCCAAGCAGCCCTTAACGCCCCGCATCATGCGGGGCGTTTTAATTAAATCCATTATCAAATTGTAGGTTGGGTTGAGCGCTTCAACCAGAGCCCTGACATACCCATACCCGAGCGAAACCCAACATCCTCTACCCCAAAAACTTTTGCGTCCTTTGCGCCTTCGCGGTTAATTCTTCCCAGGCATGGATCATCATCCCCAGATTGTTGGGTTTCGCAGCGTCAAGATCCTTGATAATTTTCTTTCCTTGCGCCGCTCATCCCTATCTACCCGGAAGTGGAGCGGGGATCTTCGTGCTGGGTGAAATCCAGGATGGTTTCCAGCGCCTGTGCATAGCTCGGGTCGCTGCGGATGTAGATGTGGTGCTCGCCGGGCAGTTCCACAAAGCGCGCGCCGGTCAATTTCACCAGGCGGCGCGTGCTGCCTCGCCCCACCAGCGGATCCGCCTTTCCGCGCATGATCAGGGTGGGGATCATCTGGCCGCCGCTGCGCGGGTAAGCGCGCCGGATGAAAAAGCCAATTTCGCGGATTTGCTCCAGGAAGACCAGCGGCAGGCGCAGGATGCGCATCTCGGCGCGGATATCCGCCCGGCCCAGGTCGATCTCCGGGGCGCTCTTCACCGCGCCCTTCTGCAGCATATCCGTGATGATGGCCGGCCCGCGAAACGGACGGATCGCCGCCGGCAGCCCCAGGCGCAGCGCCCAGATCAGCCCGCGCAGGAGGATGCTTTCGTTGAACCAGAAGGGCGAGAGCAGCACCAGGCGTTCCGGGGCTGCCCGCACGGCGGCGGTGGCGCTCAGCCCGGCGCCCATCGAAAAGCCCACCAGCATCACCTTTTGCCCGGCCTGCTGCTGGCGGCGCACCGCCGCGGCGATCGCATCGATCCAGCCATCCGCGCGCTGCAGAAACATGCGCGGATATTCCCGCCCAAAACCGGGCAGCAGCAGGCCCTCGACTGTCCAGCCGCGCTGCTGCAGGTCGCAGCCCAGGTCGCGCATCTCCGCCGGCGTGCCCGGGAAGCCATGCACCAGCACCGCCGTCCAACCGTTGCTGCCGGTCAGAACGAAAAGCTGGTGCTCGGGGGCAGCGAAAAGAGCCAGGTCTGGCAGGATGACTTCCTCCGGCGCCGCCAGGGCGTGCAGGCTGTCGAAGCCCAACAGAAAAGCGCCCTGCACCGCGATCCCCCAGCCCGCGCCTTGCCAGCCCAGGCTGTCCTGCCCCAGCGTGTTGACCAGGATCAGGCCTGCGGCAATATACACCATGTCCAGGCCGGCGTTGATCCATAGAATTCGTTGTAGTTTGCGCCGGTCCAGGGCGGTTTGGGCCAGGTCGGGTGAGCGGTTGATCTTTTCGCCCAGACCACGCATGCCTAACAGGGCGATGACCGCATCGATCGCTCCCCAGGCGGCGGCCTGCAGCCCAAAGCTGCGCTCCATCTCCCCGCCGGTGAAGAGCAGGTAGACCCCGGCGAGCAGGCTCAATCCGCTCCAGGCGAGCAGTCTGCGGCACAACAGGCGCTGAAAATCGTAAATCATCTAGGCCTCTGGGCCGGTTAACTGGTCCAATAGCTTCAAGATGGAAAGGTTATCCGGGATATCGCTCATCGAATCACCGTAATGCTCGTAGCGCACGCTACCCTCCCGGTCGATGAGGAACAAGGCCGGCATGCGTCCCAATTTAAAGAGATTCACTTCCTGGTAATAACGATCCGCCACCCGCGAGCGCAGGTCGGCGCAGCCAATGAAGGGCAGGTCGTTCTCCTGCCAATAGCGGCGGAAGGCTGCGGGACCGTCGGGTCCCAGGGCGATGACGGCCGCCCCGCGTGCCTGGAACTGCTCGTAGTCCTGGCGCAACTGCGCCAGATGCCGGCGGCAGTAAGGTCAGACAAACCCGCGCAGCAGCACCAGCACCACGGTTTGCTTTCCGCGGTAATCCGAGAGGCGGATCGTATTCCCGCGTGTGTCGGTTAATTCAAAGTCGGGAGCTTGCGCCAGGACGGCTAATTTTTTGCTCATTGCCAGGTTTTCTGCTCTGTGATGATCCCGTACTACCCGATAGCGCGGGATGTGGCTAAATTGGCGCGGTCAGGGCTGCAGCGAGCCGAGAAAGGCGCCCACGGCCGCTAAGAAAGCGGCAGGGCACTCCTCCTGGGGCACGTGCCCGCAGGCCGGGAAGATCACCAGCTTCGCCCCGGGGATTTCACCCCCCAGGCGTTCCGCATCGGCGGTGGGCACAATCCGGTCGTCGTCGCCGGCCGCCACCAGGCTGGGCATGCCCAATTCTTTCAGACGGGGGGCCAGGTCTTCGTCCCCGCTGCCGGTCTTGGTAAATTCCCACAAAGCCCGATCCCAATCGTCCACCCGCAGCGGCTTGCGGTAGCCGTCGTAGATCTCCTGGCTGATTTTAGAGGGGTCGTGCCAGGCGGTCTGGATGTAGAGCGTGCCCTGGTCGCCGGCGATGCTGCGCGCGAAAATCGGCCCCAGGCGGTCCATTTGGGGGGTGTTGATGATCGGCGCCAGCAGCCCAAAGCGCTGCCCGCCCCCGGTATAAACCGCCGCGTCCACCAGCACCAGCCCGCTCACCCGCTGCGGTTGGGCCAGGGCAGCCTGCACCGCCAACCGGCCGCCGCTGGAGTTGCCCACCAGAACCGCCTTAGGCACCCCCAGGGCATCCATCAGCCCAAAAAGCAGCGCCAGGTTGCCCTCTTCGCTGTAGGGGTTGACCCCCTGCCAGCTGCCGGGCATTGGCCGGCTGGTCAGCCCAAAGGCCGGCCGGTCGTAGGCGATCACTGTGCCGTACTGGCTGAGCGGCTGCAGCACCTCGCGCCAGGAAAAAACGCTGGCGCCGAAACCGTGCAGCAAGATGATCGCCGGTTCGCCGCTGCCGTATTTTTTATAATGCACATCGATGCCGTTGACCGTGATGAACTGGCTGTCGGCGTCGGCCAATTCGCTGATCGGGGCCACATCCGCCAGCGGCGGCATAGGCACCACCAGCGGGCCGGCGGTCACCACCAGGATGAAGACCACGGCGAGGATCAGGAAGATTTTCAATGGACGGTTCATTTTGTCTCTTCGAGCCCGGCAAGAAAGGTTGAAATCGCTTCGATGGTCTGGTCTTGCTGCGCCTGGCGGCTGATTTCGGCGGGCAGATCCCCGGCCTGCTCGCCATACCAGCCAAACTGGGCGTGGTTGCCGCCGGTCACCGGCAGCCAGGTGGTGTCGTCCGGGAGCAAGGGCTGCGAGGCGGCGATCTTGGCCGGGGTGGCCAGACCGTCCAGCGAGGCATAGATCGAAATCACCTTGACCGGCGCCAGCATCAGGCTGTTATTCTGCGCCGGGTAAGCCCCCAGCAGCACCAGCCCCTGCACGGCCCCGGGGTTGCTCCAGGTATAGTTAGCCGCCATCGCCCCACCCAACGAGTGACCGCCTACCGCCCATACGTCGATCTCCGGGTGGGCGGCGATGACCGCCTGGGCCGCCGTGGGCGAGAGCACCGCCAGGTTCAAGGGCATAGGCGTGATCACCACCAGGTACCCACGCGCGGCCAGGGCGCGGGCCAGCGGCGCGTAGGCGCGGTAATCCACGTGCGCGCCGGGGTAAAAGATCAGGCCTTTCACCGGGGCCGGCCCGCCGGGAGCAAATTCCAGCCAGCGGTGGTTGCTCACCTTCACATTCGTGTCGCTTTGCATGGCTGCCAGCGCCTCGGGCATCGGCTGGGAGGGGGTCAGCCCCCATCCGACGAAACCGCCGGCAGCAATCACCACCAGGGCCAACAGGCCAATAAGCACGATCCGCACGCTGCGCATACTCTAATGATTTTCCTGTGATGGTACAGATAAGAGGTTTATATTTTGCCAACCATTTAAGCATGGCGCCGGCTAGTCGCCTGCGTTCTGGCGGGCGATCTGCCAAACGCGGTCGAACATCTCGGCCGTCAGCCGGCCGGTCTGGGTGTTTTGGCGGCTGGGGTGGTAGGATGCCAGCAGCCAGGGCAGGTTCCCCGCCGGCTGCTGCAGGCGGGCGTGTTCAAATGCCAGCCCGCTCACCTCGGCGCCCTGCTGTTTATACCAGGCCAGCAGCCAGTCAAAAGCGATCCGCCCGAGGGCCACAAAACCGCGCAGATGCGGGAACAGGCCAATTTCCTCGACCAGGTACGGCCGGCAGGTGGCCAGCTCCAGGGGAGTGGGCTTGTTATCCGGCGGCGCACAGCGGCACACCGCCACAATATACATGCCCTTGAGCTCCAGCCCATCATCCAGGTGGGAGGAATTTGGGCGGCTGGCAAACCCCGCGCGGTGCAGCGCCGGGAAGAGGAAGTCGCCGGAGGCATCGCCGGTGAAGTTGCGCCCGGTGCGGTTGGAGCCGTGCGCGCCCGGCGCCAGCCCCACCACCAGCACGCGCGCATCCGGGTCGCCAAAACCGGGTACCGGTTTGCCCCAATAGTCCTGGCCCTGGTAGGCGCGCCTCTTCTTGCGGGCCACCTCCTCGCGCCAGGCCACCAGGCGCGGGCACAGCCGGCAGGCGATGATCCGCCGGGTGAGATCGTTGAGAGCTGCATGCGCGGGGTCGCTTATCTCGGCCTCCAGGGGGAAGATTGGTGGATCAAACAAGCCGTGAACAAGGGGGATTGGTTTCCCGATTGGATTTTACCACGCCGCCCCGGGGTCGCGGGATGTGGGGGAAAAGAAAAGTCGGAGAAAGGGATCGTACGATTTTTCCAATGATAAATACACAACTCAACCGCATCCTTTTCATATAAGTCGGAAGAAATACAGCCAAATCACCTAATAAAAAAATCGGTATAATTGAGATAGGTGATGATCTTTATGAATTCAAAAGTTTTGAAGAATACTTTGGTTTTCATAATATTTTTACCATCAAGTTTTTTAATTGCCGCTATTTTTACTTCGTGCACTTCGCCAATAGACAAATCTCAACAGTCTTTTACCCAAACGAATACGCCTGATATTTTATGGGTAACACCAATAGTAACCGCTACGCCTATACAGATTGATGTTAAGAAAAAATATATTTTAAATATTCTTAATTGAGCGGTTGTATTCTATTACGGCATGCAAGATGGACATGTTGACTGAATATTTAGAAGTATTACCGACGCCGGCAGATATCGTAAATGTTCAACCGGTTGTGGAATTTAACGAATTTAACGCCTTATCGGATCCTTATACGAAGAATATTACCGAAATTGCCGATAATGATGACAAAAGTTATCAGGCATTTGTGGCATGTGAAAATAGGGATAATTGCCATCCAAAAATCTTTGTTAGAAGTTATAAAAACGGCATGATCTATGAAATAAATTGGTCTGGGAGAATGCCTGGGCGTGATATTCAAATGATCATTTGGATTGACCACAGTGTTCTAGCTTTTTATCAATCTAATAATCCAATAACGGCACAGGTTGTTGCTGTCGATGTCGAGAAAAAGGATTTTGTTTATTATTCCTATATAAATTATGATTGTCCATTGTCAACGCCAATCCCATAAACCAAAGCACAAAACCCCTCATGGACTCTACAATAGGGATTTCTCGGCATTTGTGGACACAATTCCGTCGAATTATACTTGCTCCCCAGACGAGTACACACTCCCTTCGCTTGCCTGGAACGCCAGCCATTAGTCAGCTTTCTGCAATTTTTAAGGCGTCATATGACTGATCTCATTGATTTTATATCGGAATACATTCGTAATGATCCGCTCCCTTATAAAATACAGACCTCTTGGGGAGAATACCGAAAAACAAGTTGTTTTAGTTGGAAGCTACCCTTTCCCAGTGAAGGTGATAAATCTTTGCTTCAAATAAATTCTGAACTGGAAAATAGATTATTTTATCTGCTTATGAACTCGCCAACTTCTGAAGAAATAAACGAGATTAATAAAAAACGAGAACAATTATTGAGCGGTGTGAAATTCACCAAAATGTATGGTATGCGGGTTATTACCACGAATGACTTATTGAAAATGGACAGACGAAAAGGTATTAGAAAGGAATGGTGGGAACTTCATCAGCAAGTTGAGGATAATCACGCATGTTTGTTCATTGGTTATAACTTGGCCAGTCAAGGGACTTCAGATGAAGCAGATGAACTAATCTTAATGCCCGATCGTGATCAATGTAACTTCCTTAGGCTACACAATACCCAAGGTAATAATTATTCTATTGGCACTGAAGAAATAATCGGGAGAATAAAGAAGCTTGGGGATATTATTGATGTTCATATAATTTCTGCTACATCAGATACGCTCGAATTGTTTTTTGGGCTATCAGATATAAAGGGGAAAACTTCGAAGGTAAAATATCAATTGCAAAAAATGTGTCCGGATATAGAGGATCTTTCAGCAGCTATGCGCCTGGGGAGAGTAAAAATCTGGTGGGATTGAAGGCAGGCTATAACTGAGACCATTAGAAGTCTGGATACACAGCCACATTTACGGAATTCTGAATTCCAAGTGTGAACAAGGTGTTTTAGTTTTCCCCCCACCACACCTGCCCCTCAATTCCCTTCACACAATTAGCATCGCGTCCCCAAACGAATAGAAACGGTATTCCAGCTCCACCGCGCTGCGGTAGGTGGCCAGGATTATTTCGCGCCCGGCGAAGGCGCTGACCAGCATGATCAAAGAGGATTTTGGCAGGTGGAAATTGGTCACCAAGGCATCCACCGCCTTGAAGGTGTAGCCCGGCAGGATAAACAGATCGGTCGGCCCGCTGAATTCGCCCACCGTCTCGCCCTGTGCCGCGTTCCGCGCTGCCAATTCGAGCGTGCGCACGCTGGTGGTGCCTACCGCGATGATCCGCCCGCCCTGGCGTTTGGCCGCGTTGACCGCCTGCGCGGTTTCAGCCGAGACCTCGCACCACTCGCTGTGGATCGCGTGTTCGGCCGGGTCGTCCTCGGTCACCGGGGCAAACGTATCCAGCCCCACGTGCAGGGTCACGCTGGCGAAGCCGATGCCTTGCTCCTTGAGCGCGGCGATCAGTTCCGGGGTGAAGTGCAGTCCGGCGGTCGGGGCCGCCGCCGAGCCGGGCGTGGTCGCGTACACCGTTTGGTAGCGCTCGGGATCCTTGAGCGGTTGGTGGATGTAGGGCGGCAGGGGCATCTGGCCCACCTGCACCAGGCTGTCTTCCACCGGCTGGTCAAAGCGCAGCCGGCGGCGGGCGCCTTCCATCTCGCCGGTCACCTCCACCCCCGGCCCGCCTTCCACCTGCAGGCGTTTGCCGGTCGTCAGGCGTTTGCCGCCCACCAGCGCCTCCCAGGTCAGGCTGTCCAGGCGGCGCAGCAGGAGCAGCTCCACCCGGCCGCCGGTCTCCTTGCGGGCAAAGATGCGCGCCGGGATCACCCGCGTCTGGTTGACCACCAGCAGGTCGCCCGGCCGCAGGTATTCGCCGATATGCCAGAAGGTGGCGTGTTCCAACTCTCCCGACGCGCGCTGGAGCACCAGCAGGCGCGAAGCATGCCGCGGTTCGATGGGTGTCTGGGCGATCCGCTCGGGGGGCAGCGGATAATCAAAATCGGAAGTTTTCAGAATAAACGCGCCTGGTTGGAATTGTTTTCAGGATAGGCGATCGAAAGATGCTCGTAAGCGCGCCGCGTGGCCACCCGTCCCTGCGGGGTGCGGTCGAGGAAGCCTAACTGCAGCAGGTAGGGCTCGACCACGTCCATAATCGTGTCCGGCTCTTCGCCGATCGAGGCGGCGATCGTGTTCAGCCCCACCGGGCCACCGCCGTATTTCTCGATAATCGTGCTCAGCACCCGGCGGTCCACTTCGTCCAGCCCGAGCTGATCGACGTTCAGCAGGTTGAGGGCTTCGGTGGCCACCGCCTGGGAAACCAGCCCGCCCGCGCGCACCTGGGCGAAATCCCGCACCCGGCGCAGCAGGCGCAGCGCCACCCGTGGGGTTCCGCGCGCGCGCCGGCCCACTTCCTCATATCCGCCCGGCTCGACGTTCATGTTCATTTTCCCGGCAGCGCGGTGCAGGATGTAATCGATGGCCTTTAAGTCGTAGTAATCCAGGCGGTAGACCGCGCCAAAACGCGCGCGCAGCGGGGCTGAGACCAGCGCCAGGCGGGTGGTGGCCCCAATCACGGTGAAGCGCGGCAGTTTGAGGCGGATGGAGCGCGCCGCGGGACCCTTGCCGATCATAATATCCAGGGCAAAGTCTTCCATCGCCGGGTAGAGGATCTCCTCGACCGCGCGCCCCAGGCGGTGGATCTCGTCGATAAACAGCACGTCCCCGCCTTTGAGGTTGGTGATAATCGCCGCCAGGTCGCCGGCTTTTTCAATCGCCGGGCCGGCGGTGATTTTTATGCTCACCCCCATCTCGTTGGCCAGCACGTGCGAGAGCGTGGTTTTACCCAGGCCGGGCGGCCCGTAGAAAAGCACATGCTCCAGGGGTTCGCCCCGCTGGCGGGTGGCCTGGATCAGGATCGCCAGGTTTTCCTTGACCTGGTCCTGCCCGACAAAATCGGACAGGACCAGCGGGCGCAGGGCGGGATCGATGGGTTCGTCAGCACGTGCTTTGGGGGTCACCAGCCGGTTTTGAGGGTCGTCCATATGTTCGATTATACCAAAACTACCTCTGTGTTTTTTTGGCAAACTGCTATAATACATGGAAATCTTCCGGGAGGTCCGAATGGCAGTCCACATATCCAACCATCCCCTTGTCCACCACAAACTAAGTGTCTTGCGTTCCGTGGACACCGAACCCAAAAAATTCCGCCAGCTGATCCGAGAGCTGGCGGCGCTTTAACCTATGAAGCCACCTCCGATTTGCTCACCGCGCCGGTGGATGTGCCCACCCCCATGGAAACCGCCCACTGCTTCGAGCTCAAAGAGAAAATCGGCCTGGTGCCCATCCTGCGTGCCGGGCTGGGCATGGTGGAGGGGGTGTGGGAATTGATGCCATCCTCCGAGGTCTGGCACATCGGCGTCTACCGCGATGAGAAGACCCTTAAGCCGGTGCAGTATTACAACAAGCTGCCCATCGACCCGCGCGTGCAGGTCTGCCTGATCCTTGATCCCATGCTGGCCACCGGCGGCTCGGCGGTGGCCACCACCGATATCCTCAAGAATTGGGGCGTCACCAAAATCAAATATGTCGGCATTATCGGCGCGCCCGAGGGCATCGCCCTGATGCAAAAAACCCACCCCGATGTGCCCATCTACCTGGCCGCGGTGGACGACCACCTCAACGAAAAAGGCTACATCGTCCCCGGGTTGGGCGACGCCGGTGACCGCCAGTTCGGCACAGGATAGGCTGTCCGCCGTCTTCACCATTTCCAGAACTATTTTTATGAGGGCTGATTTTCGCGCTTTACTGCGAAATTCAGCCCTTTTATGATTAGCGTGTTGCTCGGGGTATTGGTGTTATCCGCCGATTTGCAGCATGCAGCGTGTCACCGGGCGGTGGTTCTGCACCAGCTCGTGCTCGCGCGGCTTGATCCCCACCGCCTGCTGCAGGTATGGCAGCACCGGCTCTCCCGCGCGCAGCGCCTCGCGGATGGGGATTTCCAGGTCGCTGAGCAGGCAGGGCCGCAGACAGCCGTCGGCGGTCAGGCGCAGGCGGTTGCAGCTTGCACAGAAGTGCTCGCTGACCGGCGAGATGAAACCCACCCGTCCCAATCCCCCCGGGATGCGAAATTCGCGCGCCGGCCCGCGCCCACTTTTGCTTGCTACTTCCTCCAGCCCCAACGGGGCCAGGCGCGCCTGCACCTCGCTGATCGGGATGAAGGCATCCACCGAATTGGGAAAGCCCTCGCCCCAGGGGGCTTCGTTCTGGATCGGCATGATCTCGATGAAACGCACTTGCCAGGCGTGCGTCAGCGCCAGGCGGGCCAGGTCCAGGAATTCGTCGTCGTTAACCCCGCGCATCGCCACCACGTTGATCTTCACCGGGGTCAGCCCGGCTGCCTCGGCCGCCAAAATCCCCCGCCAGGCCTGCTCGAACGATCCGCCGCGCGTGATGCGTGCGAAGCGCTCTGGCTGCAGGGTGTCCAGGCTGACGTTGACCCGTTTCAGCCCGGCTTCCGCCAGCGGCAGGGCAAAGCGCTCCAGCAGGATGGCGTTGGTCGTCAGGCTGATGTCCTCGATCCCCGGGATCGAAGCGAGCATGCCCACCAGCGCGGGCAGGTTCGGCCGCGCCAGCGGCTCGCCGCCGGTCAGGCGCACCTCGCGCACCCCCTCGGCGGCCGCGCTGCGCACCACCTCGGCGATCTCCTCGTAGCGCAGGATGGCGTCGTGGCTCTGCATCTGGATGCCGTCCGGCGGCATACAATAGACGCAGCGCAGGTTGCAGCGGTCGGTGACCGATACGCGCAGATACGTGATGGGACGACCCCAGCTATCTACCAGCATGAATGATTTTGCTCCTCTAAAGTTTGGGAATTCTAACACCAATATCCCTGCTACTGCACGCGCAGACCGGTGGCGCGGCTGAGCAGGGCGCGCAGCAGGCGCAGCGGCGGCCACAGCACCAGGTGAATGCCCAGGCTGATCCCAAATACCGCCGCCAGCACGCGCAGCCCGCGGTTCAGCCAGGGGGCCAGGTTTTCCATCATCCAGGGCCCGGCGCCGGCCAGCAGCGCCAGCCCGCCCAGCACAACCGCCACCAGCACCACCGGCATCCAGGCGCGCCGGTCGGAGGGCGAAGGCAGCATCGTGCTGCTGATGGCGAAGGTCAGGTAAAACCACAGCCAGAAATCCGGCAGGCGCGGCAGGCTGCCCAGCGCGCCCAGCAGCCCGGGCCAATCCTGGGCATTGAAATAAGCCGCCAGCGGCAGCAGGCCCAGGCGATACAGCCCCAATGCCGCAATCACCACCCCGCCGCTGAGCAGCGGTGCGGCGCCGATCAACGCATCCCGCAGCGGGTCGGCCGGCGCGGTCTCCACAAATCCCAACTGCAGCCGCCCGGCCGGCAGCACCTGCGGGATCAGCGAAAAACGCCCGGTGCGCACGCCCAGCAGGCGCGCCATCAAAAAGTGGCTGGTTTCGTGCAGGAAGACCCCCGGGAAAAACAGGAACGAGAAAATCCCCAGCGCGATCTCTTCGCGCCGGGTGAGCAGCAGCAGGAAAGCCTGGATTTCAAAATGCAGGCGGCGTTGGATGAAGATCATCGGTCCGACCAGCGCCAGCAGCCAGACCAGCCCGTCCCAACGGTTGAGCAGCAGTTCCACGCGGAAATATCCTCGATGAGGGCAGCATTCATATCTCCCGCGGCATCACTTCAGGCGGGTCAATTGATTATAAATCCTAAACTTATCAATCGTCCTGACAACCAATAGAAATATTTCCAGCCCCAATGCCAGACAAATGCTGCATCCCCTTTCCCACTTGGAGGAAATGGAATTCGCCAAGGCATGGGGCCAGGGTGGGGAAAATGCCGGCCATATCTTCCCGGCGATTTTGATGCCGAACTATCACAAATCGCCTGACGATTTGCTATCGTTCGGCCACTTTTTCGATCACCAGAATGCTCAGCCCGCACACCCCCATCAGCAGGGTGGCCATGGCCATCGCCTGGCCGTAATTCAGCGCGCCCGGCTGGGAGAGAAAGCGGAAGATGGCCACCGGCAGGGTGGGAAATTCCGGCCGGGCCAGCAGCGAGGTGGCGCCAAACTCGCCCAGCGAGATGGTGAAGGCGAAGACCGCCCCCACCAGCACCGCCCGGCTGAGAATCGGCAGGTCCACGTGCAGCCAGGCGCGCAGCGGAGATGCCCCCAGCACCGCGGCCGCCTGGCGCAGTCGAGGCGGGGATGGCGGCAATGGCCGGCTGCAGCGTGCGCACCACAAACGGCAGCGCCACCAGGCTGTGCGCGATGGGGATCAGCAGCGGGAAGGAGCGCACGTCCAGCGGCGGGCGGTTGAAGCTGACCACGTACCCCAACCCCAGGGTGACCGCCGAGGTGCCCAGCGGCAGCATCAGCAGCGCGTCCAGCCAGCGCTTTTTGGCCCCGGCGCGGTTGAGCGCATAGGCTGCCGGCAGGCCCAGCCCCAGCGAAATGCTGACCGTCGCCAGGGCATACAGCAGCGAGTTGCGCGCCGCGGCGGCCGGAGGCACGTAGAACAGCGACCCGCGCCGGTTGACAAACAGTTCCCGGTAGTAATCCAGGGTCAGCCCGGTCAGCACCTGCCCGCGCTGGCCGCGGTCCGCCTCCAGGCGCGTCACCGAGCGCAGCGCCAGCGCCGCCAGCGGCGAGAGGGTAAAAAGGGCCAGGCCCAGCACCAGGGCTGTGCTGGCAGAACATCTGGCCCCAACCGCGCGGCGGCCGCAGCCCTTCGCCCTTCACCCGTGGGGCCAGCGGCACCACCGGCCTGCTCCAATGCGCCCGGAGAGCAGGGTCAGCAGCAGGGTGCAGCCCAACTGGAGCGCCGAGAGCAGCCCCGCCAGCGGCAGGTTGAGCATCTGCAGCGCCTGGATGTAGATTTCCACTTCCAGGGTGGCAAAGCGCGGCCCGCCCAGCAGCAGGATCACCCCAAAGCTGGTGAAATCGAACAGGAAAACCAGGCCGGTCGCCGCCGAGAATGGCGGGGCGCAGCAGCGGCAGGGTCACGTTCCAGAAAGTGCGCCAGCCGGATGCGCCCAGGCTGCGCGCGGCCTGCTCCAGGCGCGGGTCCAGGCTTTCCCAGGCGCCGCCCACCACCCGCATCACCACCGGTAGGTTGTAGAAGACGTGCGCCGCAGGATCGCGCCAAAGGTATTGAGGAACTGACCACCGGCGGCTGGTCCAACTGCAGCAAGTCCATCAAGCCCCAGGTTGACCCAGCCGCGCGGGCCGAGCAGCGCATTGAAGCCCGCCGCGACCACCACCGTCGGCAGGATGAACGGCAGGGTGGTCAGCACGCGCAGCAGTTTTCTCCCCGGAAAATCAAAGCGTCCGAACAAGTAGGCGGCCGGCAGCCCGGCCAGCAGGGTCAGCAAGGTGGATAGGGCCGCCTGGTAAATGGTGAAGCCCAGCGGCCGGCCGGCCGCCTGCCACCCGTTCTGAGCCTGCGCCAGCGGCTGGAGTGCGGCCTGGCCGGCCATGCCAAAAATTTTGCCCAGCGGGTACAGGAAAAAAACGGCCAGGAAGGCAAGCGGAACCAGCCAGAGCAGGCTGGACAGCCGCCCGGCAAGCAGGCTCGGCATCCCGCCTGGCTTTTCGCTCACCGCAGTACCGCCTCCGTCCAGGCCTGGATCCAGGCCTCGCGGTTTTTGGCGATCTCGCCCGCGTCCAACACGGCCGGCTGCCCGGCCACCTGGGCGTATTGCTGGAATTCATCCGGCAGTTTGGCCTGGCTGTTGACCGGGTAAACAAACATTTGCATCGGCATATCCTCCTGGAAGCCCGTACCCAGCATGAAATCCACGAATTTCTCGGCCATGGCGCGCTGCTGGGTGCCCTTGAGGATGCCGACAAATTCCACCTGGCGGAAGCAGGTGTCCGGGGCCAGGATCGAGGCGGTGGGCGGTTCGGCGGGTTTCGGATCGGCGAAGATCATCTCGGCGGCCGGGCTGGAGGCATACGAAACCACCATCGGCTGCGGGCCTTTGCCCGACGAGCCGCTGAAATTGGTGTAATAGGCGCTTTCCCAATCGTTGACCACCAGCACCTCGTTGGCCTTGAGCTGACTCCCAGTATGCCAGGTATTGGTCCGGGCCAAAATGGGCGATGGTCGCCAGCAGGAACGCCAGCCCCGGCGAAGAAGTGGCCGGGTTTTCCACCGCCAGCAGACCGGCGTACTCGGGTTTGGCCAGGTCTTCCAGCGACTGGGGCACCGCCAGGTTCTTTTCGCTGAAGTAAGCCCGGTCATAATTGATGCACACGTCGCCGTAATCCACCGGCAGGGCGTGTTGTGTGCTGTCCAGTTGGAAGGCGGCCGGGATGTTGGCCAGCTTGGGGGAAGCGTAGCTCTCGAAGATATCCTCTGCCAGCGCCCGCGAGAGGAAGGTGTTGTCGACCCCGTAG
The DNA here is from genome assembly GCA_963752685.1 of uncultured Chloroflexia bacterium. GTDB lineage: Bacteria > Chloroflexota > Anaerolineae > Anaerolineales > Anaerolineaceae > Anaerolinea. The sequence continues at coordinate 134,853 of CAVVZR010000008.1, forward strand.
AAAACGTCGGCTTGCGGCGAGGATTTGGTCAGGATGGCGCGGTTGAGCGCCGCGCCGGTGTCGCCGCTCTTGATGAAAGTCAGTTTGGCGTTGTTGTCGGCTTCAAACTTGCGCACCAGGTCCTCGCTGACCGCGAAGGAATCGTGGGTCATCACACTCAGCGCCACCGGCCCGGCCGGGGTAGGGGTGGGTGTGGGGGTTGCCGCCGGCGCACAGCCGGCCAGCACAGCCAGCGCCAGAACAGCGCCCAGCAGGCGGGGAATAGGGGTTAAATCGGCTCATCGTTAAAACTCTCCTTGTGGCGTGTGTGCACGCAAATTAAGATGCCTTCTTCTACATGGATCGTGGCTTGTTCGCCGGTCAGCTCGTTGCTGACCCCGCGCGACTTTTCGGGCAGCAGGGTTTCGCCGTGCAGCGGGTAGCGCAGTCCCTGGGTGACCACGCCGCGCGCGGGTGCGCCCAGCGGCAGCAGCGAGAGGGTATCCCCGGGCTGTCCGTGCACCACCGCGCGCTCGCGCAGGATGAACACTTCTTCGCTGCCGTCGTCCAGGCGCGCATCCAGCCCGGCCAGCGCGGGTGAGGTGAGCAGGAACAGGTTGGCCAGGGTCTGGTCGATGCGCCCGCCCAATGCCCCCACCAGCACCAGGCCGGCGGCCCCGCGCTGTACGGCCGCCCCGATAGCCAGCTCCAGGTCGGTCTCGTCTTTTTCCACCGGGTAGCGCTCCACCGGCACGCCGGCTTCTTGCAGCGCCGTTACCTCTTCGGTGGAGAGCGAATCCAGGTCGCCGATCAGCAGGTGCGGGGTCAGTCCCAGGGCTGCCAGGTGGCGCGCCCCGCCATCCACCGCGATCAGCATATCGCCGGGCTGCAGCAGACTGCGTGCCGCCGCCAGGTCGCGGATCTCGCCGTTGACAAAAAGTACCGCGCGTTGTGCAGGCATAAAAAATACCCTCCGCCAGGGGAGGGTCTTGATGACAGTGCGTGTGCCTTCGCTCCCTCCGCCGGCATTACCCGGATCAGGTTCCGCGGGTCGAGGACAGCAGTCCTCCTCTCAGCCCGGTGCACCCCGGGCTCCCCGTTCAACTTTGTGCACAGCGAGTATAGGAGATTCGCCCCGATTTGTCAATGTGCTGCTCAACCGTGGGCAGGGCGTTCTCAAGAAAGCTTGTCAAATGCCAATTTGGATCCATCTCCGAAGCGGAGACAGAGGTCAAAGAGGGAGTTTGAGGGTTCAGACGCCGTTTTACGGCGTCTGAACCCTCAAATCTTTATTTCCCCGCCCCGTTTCGGGAAGGGCAGGGGCAGATGGGCTTTTTACCTGGCAAAACGTGAGATGCACCCCTGACCGTGGAGATGATGGTGTGTCGCGGATGGCCAGAATCCACCTTTGCGGGTGAACGCCAATCCCGCCGGATGCCGTCCATCCTCCGCCTGCCGTTTACAATTGGCTAACAAAATTTGCCCACGCGCCGCCGGAGGCTGCCTGGGTGGATATTTTGTTATACAATCTAGGTTGGTGTCGAATTTAACAACGTCGCATTTTTCAGAACCCATCCTTTGGGAGGTCGAGATGAGCAAAGCCCGCCTGATGATCGTCGAAGATGATGTTGATATCTCGAATATGTTGAAGATTTACTTTTCCAGCCAGGGGTACGAAATTGAAACGGCCCTGCGCGGCAATGAGGCCCTGGAGAAAACCCGCCAGGCGATGCCTCACCTGATCGTTCTGGATATCATGCTGCCGGACATCAACGGCTACGAAGTTTGCCGCCAACTTCGCACCACCACCCGCACCAGCCACATCCCGGTCATTTTTCTGACCCAGAAGGATGAGCGCAGCGACCGCCTGCAGGGGTTAGAACTGGGCGCCGACGATTACATCACCAAGCCCTTCGATATCGATGAGTTAAAGCTTCGCGTGCAAAACGCCATTGCCCGCTCGGAGCGCGAGAGCCTCACCGACCCGCAGACCGGCCTGCCTGCCGGCCGCATGATCGAAGACCAGCTGCGCCACGCCATCCGCCAGCCGCAGGGCTGGGCTTTCGTCGATGTGCGCATCAACCAGTTTGAAGCCTTCAAGAACGTCTACGGGTTTATCGCCGCCGGCGACGTGCTGCGCTTCACCGCCATGTTGATCGGCGAAGTGGTGGATGAATTGGGCACTCCCAACGATTTCCTCGGTCATGCCGGCGGGGATAATTTTGTCATCCTCACCAACGCCGACCGCGCCGATGCCCTCAAAGCCCGCCTCAAAGAGCGCTTTAAAGAGGAAGTCGTCACCCATTACAACTTTATGGACCGCCAGCAGGGCTATATTCTCGCCCCCGATGAGAATAACAAGATTGAGCCCACCCCCTTGATGACCCTGGCGATGGGGGTCGTATCGCCGGCGACCCATTACTTTGCGGATATTCGCGAGATCACCGAATTGGCGGCCGAAGAACGGCGCCAGGACTCGCTGAAGTAAGCCTATGAGCTAACCATGGATATTTTTGGCCTGGGAGTGGTTTTCATTGCGGTCGGGCTGTTGTTTTTTATTTCAGCCCGATTGCTCGTGCGCGTGGTGCCCAAACTGCGCCCGGCAGCCAATGAAAATCTCTTGCCGCCCGGCTCCGCGTCCGAAGACCAGGATGAGGCTGTGCTGGTGGTGCAAAAGGGCGGTAAGGTGCGTTCCTTCAACCCACGCGCCGGCCTGGTATTCCACCTGCAGGAAAAGGACCTGCCCGACCTGGAGCGCATGGCGCGCATGGCGCGCCCTCCCGAGGCCTTTCTCGGGCTGTGCGCTGCACCGGGCCAGGCGCGTTTCACCCTCGACGGGCGTTTCACCGAAGGCTCCTCTTACCAGCTCGACCTGCCCGAAGAAACCCTGGTGCTGGTCACCCTGCGCTTCCCGGAGCTGGTCGCCGGACTCACCGGCGCCGACAGCGGCGCCAGTTCTCAATCCCTGCAAACCTTCACCGAACTGACCACCGCGATTGCCGCCAGCCTGGATCTGGATCAGACCCTCGGCGCCGTGCTGGAAAATATCGAGAAATTGGTCCCCGCGGACTTCTTTGAAATCACCATTTGGGATCCCGAGAACCAGCATTTAATCCCCTATCACTACACCTGGGTGTCGGACAGCGAGCGCGCCCTGGAAAAATTGTTGGCGCCCTACGCGCCTACCGAGGGCTTCAGCGGCTATCTGTACCGCGAGCGCACGCCCTTGCTGATCCCCGATATCGACCAGCACACCGATCTGCGCGCGGTGGAAGGCCGCGCCTCCGGCGTGCGCGCCTACCTGGGCGTGCCTCTGCTGGTCGGGGAAGAATTTGTCGGCACCCTGGAACTCGGCTCGCGCACCGCCGAAACTTTCCGCGAGGAAGACCTTTCGCTGGTGCAGATGATCTCCGGGCAGGCGGCGATTGCCCTGCATAATGCCTTGATCTACCGCCAGGAGAAGCAGCGCAGCGCTGAGATGAGCGGCCTTTCCCAAATGGCCCAGGCTTTCAGCTCCGTCCGCGACACAAAAACCCTCTTCTCGCGCCTGGTGACCACCATCGCCCCCATGGTGCGCATGCAGATCCTCGGTTTTCTGGTCTACAACGAGGGCACCCGCACTCTGGAAGCCCAAATCCCATTTCACGGCCTGCCCGACCAGATTGTCGAGCTCTACCGCACTACCATCCCGGCCAACAGTATGATCGAACAGACCCTCCTCGACCAGGACGTGTTGATCTCCGAGGATGCCTCCAGCGACCAGCAGTGGGAGATGCTGGGCCTGTCCTTCGTTGCCCAGGCAGCCAGCCTGCGCGAGACGGTGCTGGTGCCGCTCAACTCCGGCGGCCACATGCTCGGATACCTGCAGGCCTCCAACCGCAATTCGGGCGGGTCCTTCACCCAATCCGAGCTGCACCTGCTGATGATCATCGCTAACCAGACGGCTTCGATCATCGAGAACGCCTACCTGGTGCAGCAGTCCCGCATCCGCGCCCAACGCGCCGAGACCCTGCGGCGCATCGCCAGCCTGGCCAGTTCGGCTGCCAACCTGGATGAGATCCTCCAATTCTCCATCCAGGAGTTGGGGCGCCATCTGCGCACCGGCGTCGGGGCAATTTTCCTGGTGGACCAGCCCCGCACCATCTTGCAGATGCACCAGCCCTCGCTCTTTGGCGCCGGCGAGATCCCCGAGCACAACCAGCGCCTGCTGGTGGATGACCCGCAGTTCCCCTTTACCGTCACCGATTCACAGCGCCCCTTGCGCACTGACGCCGTCAAAGGTGACCAGGCCATCATCCCCTTTTATCGTGGCATTCTCAACGCCTGGAATGCGCAGAGCATCATTGTCATCCCCCTGGTGGTACGCAGCGAAGGCATCGGCGAAATCTGGTTCACCAGCCAGCAGGAGAACTTCTTTGACACCAGTGATGTCCAGTTGGTGGCCACTGCCGCCGGTCAACTGGCCGGCGCGGCCGAGCAAATGTTCCTGCGCAGCCAGACCGATGAGGGCCTGCGCACGCGCCTGGATCAGCTCACCGCCATCACCCGCGCCAGCCGCGAGCTGAGCAACACCCTCGACCCCGCTGCGCTGCTGGGGCTGGTCTACACCGAGGCCATGCGTCTCAGCCGGGCAAACTGCGGCTCGGTGCTGCTGTTCAACCCGGTTTCCCCGGATGGCGGTTTGCCCAACATCGCCAAATCTCACGGCGAGGCCCACCCGCAAGGGATGGATGGGTTGGAAAAACTGGTCTACCAGCGCAATTTGCCCCTGCGCATCGCTGATTTTGAAAACGATGAGCGCGAAGCGCCGCATGCCGGGGTGCGTTCGGCCTTGCTGGTGCCCGTTTTCCACCGCCAGAGTATGGCCGGGATGATCCTGCTGCACGATTCACACCCCGATTATTTCGATGACGGCATCGTCGAGGCTCTGCAGACTCTCGCGGTGCAGGCCGGGGTATCCCTGGGCAATGCCGCCGAATACGAAGAGCAGACCCGCCGCAGCAGCCTGTTGAAGCGCGAATTAGACACCCTCACTGAACTGCTGCGTGTCTCGCAGATGCTGCGCCCTTCCTTGCCCCTGGAGCAGTCCCTGGTGGCCATCGGCGGCTCCATCCGCCAGGCGACCCCCTTCCAGGTCAACGTCATCAGCGTCATCGATCCCGGCACAACTCTCCTGCGCCGGGTGGTGGGCAGTGGGCTGCCCCGCGAACAGTGGGAAGAACTGCAGGGCCATACCCTCGAATGGGCCAACGTGACCAACCTGCTCCAGCCCCAATTCCGCACCGGCAGCGTCTATTACATCCCCGCCGATCTGACCCCGGCCATCCCTCCCGAGGTGCATACCCTCGAAGTGATCCAGGCCATCGGGGTCGAGGAGCCCGATTCCTGGGACCCGGACGATTTCCTCCTGGTGCCCTTGTTCGACTCGCAGAATGAGCCCCTGGGCCTGATCAGTGTGGATGTGCCCTCCGACGGCCGGCGGCCGGACCGCCCCACCTTCGAAGCCCTGGAGATTTTTGGCATCCAGGCTGGCTTGATGATCGAAAACCACCGGCGCACTTCTGACCTGGAAACCCAGGTGCGCCTGCTCGAATCGCAGCAATCCCGCCTGCAGCATTCCACCTCCGCTGCCCAGGAAAACCTGCCCATGCTGCTGCGCAAGGATCTGGACCAGACCATTTCCCTGCAGAGCCTGAACCAGCGCGTCGAACGCATCCGCGCCCTGATGGAGATTTCCGCCCAGGCCAACACCGCCCCGGATGCCGCGGGGATTGTGCGGGCCCTGTGCCACGGCCTGCTGACCCGCTTTGCCCTGCACATCGGGCTGATCGCCGAGAGCAGCGCGGGTGGGATCAAGCTGGTGGAAGTCATCGGGGCTGTGCCCTCCAGCGCCAACCCCGAGGCCCTTTTCGGGCAGCGCAACCCGCTGCGCTGGCTGCTCCAGGAGCCGACCGAAAGCAGCAGCGTGCTGTTGATTTCCAATCTCGATAACCATGCCGACTGGTCGGGAAACCCGCTGCTCAACGGCCTGCAGGCCCACAGCCTGATCGCCATGTCCCTTTCCGGCGGGGCAGACCCGGTCGCGGTGATGGTCACCGGCAAGCGCGGGCTGCCCCCCTTCACCGAAGAGGACCGCCGCATTTTCGAACAGCTCACCCGCCAGGTGAGTACCGGGCTGCAGAACCTGCACCTGCTCACCGAAACCCAGCGCCGCCTGGATGAAGTCAACCTGCTGCTCGAATTCAGCTTGAAATTGGGCAGCCTGGAGCCTGAAAATATCCTCAGCGTGCTTTTGCACAGCGTGCGCCAGGTGCTGCCCCAGGCGCAGGCCGGCTGGGTGGGCCTGCTGGACGACCAGGTCGGGGTGATCACCCCCCAGGTGGCCGAAGGCTACGTGGATAACGCCGCCCAACTGCAAATCCGCTACGGCATGGCCGAGGCCACCGGCGTGCTGGGCGACGAGCCGCGCCTGCTGGTCAAACGGGTGGTGCGTTCGGGCGAGCCGGTGCGTGAGGCGGACATTGAGTTTGCCTACCAGTACCACCTGGGAGCCGACGACCTGCTCAGCTACCGCCAGGCCACCCGCGGACGCCTGCCCATCTCCTGCATGATCCTGCCGCTGCGCCTCGGCGAGCAGGTCAGCGGGGTGCTGGTTCTGGAGAATTTTGACATTCAGGCCGCGTTCAGCGCCGAGGATGAGGCCCTGGCTTACTCAGTATCCCAGCAGGCCGCCCTGGCTCTCGACAATGCCCGCCTCTACCAGGCGGCCGAATCGCGCGCGCTGCGTTTGCAGAACCTCACCCGCGCGTCAGGGCGGCTGTCGTCCAGCCTCAACCAGGATGATCTCATCGCCGGGCTGCTCGATCTACTCCGCTCGGTCGTGCCCTACGAAACCGCCACCCTCTGGCTGCGCAGTGGAAATTCGCTCAGTGTGCTTTCGGCGCGCGGCTTTGAAGACGACGCCAGCCGCATCGGCCTCTCCGCCGCGGTGGAAGACAGCCTGCTCTTCCTCGAGATGATCCGTACCGGTGAACCGGTCGCGGTGGCGGATATCCGCGGCGATCCGCGCTTCCCGGTGCTGGCCGAGCCCGATAACCTTTCCTGGCTGGGCCAACCCCTCATCGTCAAGGGAGAAGTGGTCGGCCTGCTCGCCATGGAAAAACACGAGATGGGCTTTTACTCGGCGGAGCACATCCAGGCTGCCGCTACCTTTGCCGGGCAGGCGGCCGGCGCGCTGGAAAATGCCCGCCTGTTTGAGGAAAGCGTGCGCCGGGCGGGGGAACTGGACCGCCGCTCGCAGCGCCTGGCCTTGCTCAACCGCCTCTCCGAAGAGTTGGGCGCTTCGCTCGACATCGGTTTCATTATGAAACTGACCGCCCAGCACCTGCTCAGCGCGATGACCGCCAGCAACGTGGCCTGCCTGATGGTCGGCCCCGGCGACAAATTCATCCTCGAGGTTGAGGTCCCGCCCCAATCCGAGCACCTGCCCATCGCCCTGCTGGACGTGCCCTTGTTCGAACGCCTCAAAGACTCTCACGGCATTTTCAGCACCCCGGATGTCAGCGTCGAGGCCGACCTGGCCCCCCTGCAGGAGAGCTACTTCGCCGCCCGCGAAATCCTCTCCCTGCTGGTGGTGCCCCTGCTCACCGGGTCCACCCTCCACGGCTGGATGCTGGTGCAGAAGAGCACCCGCCACCGTTTTTCGGTCGCAGAAATTGAGCTGGCCCGCACCGTGTGCAACCAGGCCGCCATCGCCATCCAGAACGCGCGCCTGTTCGACGAGACCCGCAGCCTGACCGAATTCCTCGAGCGGCGCGTCGAGGAACGCACCGGCGAGCTGCGCCGCGAGCACCACAATTCGCAGACCCTGCTCAAAGTCATTTCCGAACTGTCCACCAGCCTGGATATGGGCCTGGTGATGAACCGCGCCCTGGCGGTGATCAACGAATCCCTGGGCTCGCAGGAAAGCATGACCTTCCTGCTGGAAAGCGCCCAGCCCCCGGTCCGCGCGGGTGAATCCCTGGTGGGTCTGGGCGAGAACGTCGCCAAGGACCTGACCCTGGAACGGGATATCGCCCGCCTGATGGCCCGCGAACGTACCTCGGTGCTGATCGAAGATATCACCCGGGATCGCACGCTGGAACCTGCCCGCCAGGGATCCACCCGCCTACCGCAGCGCCCTGGCCGTGCCCCTGGTGATGGGCGAGGATGTCCTGGGCGCGCTGATGCTCTTCCACCGCGAAGTCGGTTTCTTCCAGACCGTCCAGGTGGATTTGGCCGAAGCTACCGCCCGTCAGATTGCCATTTCGATCAATAACGCCGAGCTGTTCAACCTGATCCGCGATCAATCCGAGCACCTTGGCAATATGCTTCGCGATCAGCAGATTGAGGCCAGCCGCTCACGCGCCATCCTCGAGGCTGTGGCGGATGGGGTGGTGGTCACCGACGACGGCGGCCGAATTACCCTCTTCAACCGGTCGGCCGAGCGCGTGCTGGCCCTCCCCGCCAACCAGACCACCGGTCAGACCCTGGACCAGTTCAGCGGCATCTTTGGCCGCTCTGGTTCCGCCTGGATGCGCACCATCCACAACTGGTCGCTTGACCCGAAGTCCTACCAGGGTGAGACCTTTGCCGACGAATTTGACCTGGATAACGGCCAGATCATCGCCGTTCACCTCGCCCCGGTTTTCTTTAAAGCCCAATTTCTCGGCACAGTTTCCATCTTCCGTGACATCACCCACGAAGTGCAGGTCGACCGGATGAAATCGGAGTTTGTCGCCAACGTCAGCCATGAGCTGCGCACCCCGATGACCTCGATCAAGGGCTACGTTGAGATCATGCTGATGGGCGCCTCCGGCGAGTTGAACCGCCAGCAGCGCCACTTCCTCGAAATTGTGCGCGGCAACACCGAACGCCTGGGCGTGCTGGTCAACGATTTGCTCGACATTTCGCGGATCGAATCGGGCGGGGTTAAGCTCAAACTCGGCCCGCTGCCCCTGGGTGAGATGGCCAAAGAAGTGATCCAGGAAGCCGAACGGCGCTGCCGCGACGAAAAACGCTCGCTGCGCTTCTCGCTGGATGCGCCCAAGAATTTGCCCAGGGTCACCGGCGACGAAGAGCGCATCCGCCAGGTGATGACCAGCCTGATGAACAACAGCTTTAATTACACCCCGGATGGGGGTGAAGTGACCATGCGCTTGAGCTCCCAGGACGGCGAAGTGCGCGTGGATGTGCTTGATACCGGGATAGGCGTGACCCTTGAAGAGCAGGAACGGGTCTTTGAGCGCTTTTATCGCGGTGAAGATGCGCTCATCATGGCCACCGCGGGAACGGGCCTCGGCCTGGCGGTGGCCAAGACCCTGGTCGAGATGCATCGTGGGCGGATCTGGCTTACCAGCAGCGGCATTCGCGGCGAAGGCAGCACGTTCTCCTTCACCTTGCCGCTAGACATAGAAACAGAAGAGTGAGGCTTGAGATGGCAAAAATTCTCATCGCAGAAGACGAGCCTGATATTCGGGATTTGATTAAATTTACCCTGACCTTCGCCGGTTATGAAGTCATCGCGGTCACCAATGGCGCTGAAGCTGTGGACGCCGCGCGCATTGAAAAACCGGACCTGGTGCTGATGGATGTGCGCATGCCGCGCATGACCGGCTACGAAGCCTGCGCGGTGATGAAGGCCGACCCGGTGCTCAAACAGATCCCGGTGGTTTTTCTTTCGGCCAAAGGTCAGGAGAGCGAAATCCAGATTGGCATGGAAGCCGGCGCGGTGGAATATTTGCTAAAACCCTTCGCCCCCATGGAGTTGACCGAACGGGTGGGCGAATTACTGGCGCGGTACAAGCAGTGAACGGCTTGAAAGTGGGAGGGGCATGAGCGCGATTCTGATTGAGTCGCAAGTCATCCATTACGAGGTCTTAGGGCGCGGCCGGCCGCTCATCTTTTTGCACGGCTGGGTGGGCTCCTGGCGCTATTGGATCCCCGTGATGCAGGCCGCCTCCATCTCTTTCCGCACCTATGCCGTGGATATGTGGGGCTTTGGCGATTCGGCCAAAGACGGGTCGCAGTATGGCCTCGACCGCCAGGTGGTTCTGCTCGAAAAATTCCTCGAGCAATTGGGCATCGGCAAGATTGCCCTGGTGGGGCACGGCCTGGGCGCCCTGGTGGCCCTGCGCTTCACCATGCGCCACCCCGATATCGTCGACCGGCTGATGGTGGTTAGCTGTCCGCTGGAAGAAGGCAAGGTGCATCCCCGGGTAAAGGCCGCCAACCCCAATGACCTGGCCGATTGGCTGCTGGATAAATCCCTCTTGAGCGAGCCGGTGCGCGCCGAAACCCCCAAGACCGATCCCCAGGCCATCTCCGCCTCATTCAACGGCATGGGCGAGGCCAACCTGCGGGATGCCAATTGGGATTTTGGCCGTCCCTGCCTGTTGGTGCACGGGGTCAATGACCCGGCCGTGACGGCCCCCGATTTGGACGCCCTGATGCATCTGCCCGCCCACACTCACGGCATTCTTTTCGAGGCTTCCGGGCACTTCCCCATGCTGGACGAAAGCAGCAAGTTCAACCGCCTTCTGGCCGACTTTTTGGCTCTTGGCCCGGGCGAAAGTCCGCGCGAATTGCAGCTCAAAGAGGAATGGAAGCGGCGCGTGCGTTGAATTTAATCGGATATTAACAGTTTTATTAAGACCACCAAAATCGCTTGACATTCACCTGAGAATATGGAATACTACTATTCAAGTAAATAGCCTTCTTACTTAGCTATCTTAAGGACAAGGAGGTGGTGTCGAAAATGGATCATAGTAAGCAAACGGCTGCGGCACCCCTCCTGATTAGCCTCTAATCTGAAGTGCCGCAGCCCAAAAAGAAGGAGTCGTCTGAAAAGGCGGCTCCTTCGCTTTAAGTTCCCCGCATGCCTCTGTTAAAGGTTGTACGCGCTTTCGCCTTTCCCGCTGCAAACCGCTATAGTACCCCTGATTTTGTTTCGCTGGCCCGGCAGATGAACAAGGCTTCTCTTCCTGTTCAGCCCGGTTTGCTGAAGAAAGGTTTTGGCTATGTCGGTGCATATCTGGTGGATCCGGCGGGACCTGCGCCTGCATGACAACCCCGCCCTGGAGCAGGCCGCCCGGGCGGCGCAGCTGGTGCCCCTTTTTATTCTCGACCCCCATTTGCTTTCCCAGGAAGCGCCCGCGCGCCAGGCGTTTCTCTTTTCCGGCTTGCGCAGCCTGGATGCCGCCCTACGCGCTCGCGGCAGCCGCCTGATCCTTCGCCGTGGGCAGCCGCTGGACGTGCTGCGCCAGGTGGCGGCCGAAAGCGGGGCACAGGCCATCTTTGCCCTCGAAGATTATTCGCCCTACGCCCGCCGCCGCGATGCCCAGGTAGCCCGCGCCCTGCCGTTAACCCTGCTCACCGGCGTCACGGTCCATCATCCCCTGGCCGTGCGCAAACCCGACGGCGGCCCCTACACCGTCTTTACCCCCTTCAGCCGCGCCTGGAAAGCCCTGCCCCTGCCTTCCCCGCTGATCGGCGCGCTGAGCCTGCCCGGCGTGCCGCCGCTCTCCTCCCTGGATATCCCGGCTGCCCTGCCTCACCCGCTCTTCCCGCCCGGCGAAGACGAAGCCATCCTCCGCCTGGAGCGCTTTCTGGGCGGTCCGGCGGAAGAGTACGCTGCCGGGCGCAACCGCCTGGATCTGGATGGCACATCCGCCCTTTCGCCTTACTTTCACCTGGGCATGCTCTCGCCCCGCCTGGCCGTCCAGAGAGCGCTGGAGTACGCCCGGCAGGCCGCACACCCCGCCGCGCGCAGCGGGTATGAAACCTGGCTGAACGAACTGATCTGGCGCGAGTTCTACCAGGCGATCCTCTACGAATTTCCTCAGGTGCTGCGGCACGCCTTTAACCCGGCCATGCGTCGCATTGCCTGGCGCGATGCCCCCCAGGATCTCAGTGCCTGGCAGCAGGGCCTCAGCGGGTATCCCATCGTGGACGCCTGTATGCGCCAACTGCTCTCAACCGGCTGGATGCACAACCGCGGGCGGATGATCGTCGCTTCTTTTCTGGCCAAGGATTTGCTGATTAACTGGCAGGAGGGGGAGCGCTGGTTTATGCGCCATCTGGTGGACGGCGACCTGGCGGCCAACAACGGCGGCTGGCAGTGGACGGCCGGGGTGGGCACGGATGCCGCGCCTTATTTTCGCGTGTTCAACCCCGTTTTGCAGGGCCAGAAGTTCGATCCGCAGGGAGTTTTTGTGCGCCGCTGGCTGCCCGAGCTGCGGCGCGTGCCGGATGAGCATATCCATGCTCCCTGGCGCATGCCGGCGCCCCTCCAGCGCGCGGTGGGCCTGCTGATTGGGCAAGATTACCCCGCACCCCTGGTGGACCACGCAGAAGCCCGCCTGCGCGCCCTGGAGGCATATCGCGCCGCCGGCCGGCAGTAACCGGCCGGTTCAAGCCGTGCAGTCCTCAGCGCTGCAGTTCTTTGCGCCAGAAAAGCAGGACAAAGACACCCATGCCAATGAACCCGCACAGCGCAGGCAGCGGCTGTCCCCAGAAAAAGGCCAGTCCGGCCCCCATCAGCAGCCAGGTGAGTGCGTAGATCAGCGCCAGCCCGCGCGTCTGGCGATCGTCAAACGCCGGGACCAGCCCGGCCGCTGCGGCCAGCAGGCTGATCAGGCTGGACATCAGCCACCATCCCAGGTAGTTGCTCAGTGGAATGCCAAAGTACAGACCCGGCTGCTGCCAGCTCCACAGTCCTTTGCTGACCATCTGCGGGTCGAGGTACAGATCCCAGGCGCTAAACACCAGCCCCGCGACCAGCGCGAACACCAGCCGGTTTTTCATGGCGACGATCCGCGTGGCAATTGCCCAGCTGGGCAGCAGCATCATCAGCCAGGCGGCCGGGATGATCAGCGGCACGCCGCCTATCTGCGGCTGCAGGCTGGGGCTGTAACTATACGCGCCGAAGGGCAAGCCCTTTTGGCTGCCAAAATATTCTACGATCCAGGCGCTCAACAGCACCCACGCCAGCACCAGCGCCAGTTTGACTGTGCCCCGGCGGCGCACCATCACCACCAGCACCGCAGAAATCTGGGTCAGCACCCCTGCGGTGGTCAGGGCTACAAAACCGCGCTGACCGCCGGCCCATAGACCCACCGGGGTCAGCACCATCAGCAACAGCCAGGCTGCCAGCGAAAGCCAACGGACGGTGGTGGATAATTCCTGGCGAATTCGCTCCAGCAGGCTGTGGGTCATGGGCTTCCTGGCGGGGCAGGCGGATGGGCTGGACCTCGGATATGGTTCAGCCCCCCGGCCTGGGTGGTTTGAGGGTCAATACGCGCAGTAGAATCCCGGGCAGCATGAGCATCTTCTGCCAGCCGCTGGTGCGGGCGCGCTTATCGTAAACCTGATAACGATTGCTTTCAATTTTATCAAGGATTGCCCGGTAGAGCAGGGCAGCCGCGCCCACCGCCGGTCGCGCGCCTCGGCTGAGCAGCGCGATCCCCGGCAGCGCTTCGCGGTATAACCGTCGCGCCCTGGCGATTTCAAAGCCCATCAGGGCGCGGAATCGATGGTCGCATACCCCCTTCAGGATGTCCTCACGGGTCAGCCCAAAGCGGCGCAGGTCGTCTTCCGGAAGGTAAACCCGGCCCAGGCGGGCATCCTCGCCCACGTCCCTGAGGATGTTGGTCAACTGCAGGGCGATCCCCAATTGGATCGCGTAAGGCGCGGCTTGTGCGAAACTGACCCCCCGCGCCAGCCCGATGACCGGCATGGACAGCAGCCCCACCGTGGATGCCACCCGGTAGCAGTATGCCTTGAGCTCATCCCAACTGGGGTAGGGCTGAAAATTCAGATCCATCTCGATCCCCTCCAGCAGCTCATTTTCAAAGCGCCGGTCGATGGCGTATTCCTCGCGCACCGCAGCCCAGGAGATCAGGATCGGGTCGGCCTGCCGCTCGGAAGCCAGGCTGACCTCGGCGCGCCAGCGCTCCAGCTCCTGGATGGTCGTCTCGGCGCAGTCCACCAGGTCATCACTGGCCCGGCAGAATGCGTATAGGCTGCGAATCGCGCGCCGCTCTGCCAGCGGCAGCAGCGCGGTGGCAAAGAAGAAGGTTTTCGAGTGCCTGCGGATCACCTCCTCGGTGGTGGACAATGCGGCTGCCAGCCGGGGAGGCGCGCTGCGCTTCAAGCTCAGTTCGGATGCCATATCGTTTACTCCTGCATGGGCGGGGGTTATGCCGTCTCCGCGATCAGGTTTTCGGCGATGATCGAGGAGGACAGCACCCCCGGTAATCCGGCGCCGGGGTGGGTGCCTGCGCCAACAAAATAGAGGTTGTCAAAGTCTTCCGAGCGGTTGTGCGGGCGGAACCAGGCGGATTGGGTCAGGATCGGTTCGACCGAGAAGGCTGCCCCGCGGTAGCTGTTCAGCACGCCTTCAAAATGCAGCGGATCGATATAATGCTCGGCGACGATATTGGCGCGCAGGTCGGGCAGGTAATTCTCTTCCAGGAAGGCCAGTATTTTCTCTTTGTAGACCGGCGCCATCTTGTGCCAGTCGATGTCGCCCTCCAGGTGCGGGATGGGGGAGAGCACGTAAAACGACTCCCCGCCCTCCGGCGCCATGGATGGGTCGGTGTAGGTGGGCATGTGCAGGTAGAGGGAAAAGTCATCTGCCAGCACTTTGCGTTGGAAAATATCGGCCAGCAGTTCTTTGTAGCGCCGGCTGAGGATGATGTTGTGGTGCGCCAGCCCACTGTCGAGATAGCGTTTCTTGGTGCCAAAATAGATTACAAACAGCGACATGCTGTAGCGCATGCGCTCGTAGCGCGCGTCGGTGTTGACTTTGCGCTGAGCCGCCGGGATCAGGTTGCGGTAGGTCCAGGCCACGTCCGCGTTGCTGATGATGTCATCCGCCGTGTGGATAGAGCCGTCCCGCAGGCGAATGCCGCTCACCGTGCGCGCCGGCCCCACCAGGATCTCCTCTACGTCCGCATTCAGGTGAATTTTCCCGCCCAAATCGGTGAACAGCTTGACCAGCGCGTTAACGATCGCCCCGGTGCCGCCCATCGCGTAAAACACGCCCCATTCCCGTTCCAGGTAGTGGATCATCGCGTAAATGCTGGTCACCTCGAAAGGGTTGCCGCCCACCAGCAGGGGATGGAAGGAGAACACCATGCGCAGGAAAGGGTCTTTGACAAACTGCGAGATGTACTGATAGACTGATTTATAGGACTGCAGGCGGATCAGGTCCGGGGCGACCCGCAGCATGTCGCTGATGTGTAAGAAAGGTTGGTCGGCCAGCTGCCGAAAGCCCTTTTCGAAAATGGGTTGGGTGGTCTGGATAAAGCGCATGTAGCCCTCTTTATCGCCCGGGTTGCGCTTGTCGATCTCGTTCAGGGTGAATTCCAGGTCGTTGTTGTAGTCAAACGGCCGCCGCTGGTGATCGAAAATGCGGTAGAAAGGGTTGCAGGGCACAAAAGTCAAATAGTCTTCACGCTTTTTCCCCGCCAGGGCGAACAGGTCGTCAAACATGAACGGCGCGGTGATCACCGTTGGGCCGCCGTCAAATTTGAACCCGTTGATCTCGTATACGTAGGCGCGCCCGCCGGGTTTATCCCGCTTTTCAAATATCTCCACCTGGTGCCCGCGCGCGGCCAACCGGATGGCTGCGCCCAACCCCCCAAACCCACTGCCAATGATGATGATCTTTTTCGACATGTCCGCTTCTGCTCCAGCCTGTTGGCTCAATCTATCCGGGTCCAGCCCTCGTAGTGATTGATCCGATGAGAATGATTGAGCCCATCATAATGGCTTGAAGGTGTGCTGTGCAATGATTTGTATAATGATTGGTCATTGTTTGTATTATGTTGCGCGGGTGTACACCGAGGCAGCCGCATCCGCCAATAGGCACGCCGGCGCGAAAAAAAAACCTGGCCGCCGGACGGGGTTAGCCGTCCTTTCGGGCCAGGTATGAAATTAACCGCTTCGGGGGAAAGGGGATTTGCAGGCAGAAAAAACTACGGCTGCCTGCGGGCCGCCGTGTTCTTCAATCTTTGATACCTGTCGATCAGGTAATTATCTGCGCCGTGGATCCACCGGTATTGGAATCGGCACCGGCTGCGGCCGGTTGGGGCTCAATCCATCGGCAAGTTCTTCCAGGCCTTGCCGCAGGCGCTCCAAAATACCCTCCAGTGCGCGTTGCAAACCCTGGCGGGATCGAGCTTGTTTATCTTTTGATTGCGATGTGCTCATGATCACCTGCCTTCCTTACTAATAATACCTATATTATCGCATAAACCCCGGATTTTTCCTGAGAATCATGTGTAACATTTCCTATATTCCTTGGGATGGCGCCAGGGGAGTGGGCTGGGTCCGGCGCTGATAGACCCGCCGGTAAACATAACTCGCCAGCCAGACCATCAGCAGCGTCGAGAGGATCCCCGGCGCCGAGGTGCCGGCCTGCGATCCAAAACGCTTGCCCACCAGTTCCAGGATCAGCCCGCCAAGGGTGGGGGCGATCACCCGCGTCAGCGCTTCCAGCGAAGCCGAAAATCCCAGCATCCCGCCAATCTCGTAGGCTGGGATGGACTTGGTGATGGCGCTGTTGATCACCGTGTTGAGCACACCCCCGGCCAGGGCGATCGGCAGCATCGCCACCAGCAGCCCGGCTACGCTGGGCGCGAAAGCCCAACCCAGCAGGCCCACCGCCATCAGCCCGCTGCCCGTCAGGATCAGCCCGTTTTCGCTGTAACGCGCGGTCAGCCGGCCGATGAGGAACCCCTGGGTAAAGACCGATAGCACACCCACATAGGCCAGGATGTAACCGGTCTGTACCGCGTCCAGCTGGAAGCGTTCCAGCGCATACAGCGCGAAGATGGATTGGAAGATGGAAAAGGCCAGCCCAAAGAAAAACCGGGTGTGCAGCAGGGGCCCCACCACCGGGCGGCGCAGCGCCTCCAGCAGGGCAGTGAGCGAGAGCGCCGCACGTTTGGACTTGACAATTTCCTCGCGTTTTTCCGCGCTGAGTGATTCGGGTAGCCAGAACGCCACCATTGCCAGGTTGATGCTCGCCAGCCCGGCGGCGGCCAGCGCCGGCGCGGTGTAGCTGATCTGGCTGAGCGCGCCCCCGACCGCCGGGCCGATGATAAAGCCCAGGCCAAAGGCCGCCCCAATCAGCCCCAACCCTTTGGCGCGGTCTTTCGCCTCGGTCACGTCGCTGATATAAGCCTGGGCGATGCTGATGTTGCCGGCGGTCAGCCCGTCGATCATCCGCGCCAGGAACAGCATCCACAGGCTGCCGGCGAAACCCAGGATGAGGAAGCCCGCCACCGTGCCCGCGATCGAGATCAGCAGCATGGGGCGGCGCCCGTAGCGGTCCGACAGCCGGCCGAGGATCGGCGAGCCCAGCAGTGAGGCGGCGGCGTAGATCGCCACCAGCAGGCCGATCTGGAAATCGCTGGCTTGAAAGGTGCGCGCCAGGTAGGGCAGCAGCGGCAGGATCAGGCTGAAGCCCAGTAAATCGATGAACACGATTAAAAAGATAGAAGCCAGTGCTTTATTTTTGAACATAAGTCATCATTCCCTGTGTAGAGCCGGCAAGCATTCGGCTGCGTTTAATCGGCCTTGCGAGGCGGCCGCTGTGCCTGGGCTTGTTCGCTCATCAGTTTCTCGATGGCAGTGACGGCCTCGGACGGCGTGCCCTGGATGTACATCACCGCCATGCTTTCTGGCAGGTGGAAATGCTGTAAAAGCCTGCCCGCCTACCACCACCAGGGGTTTCGGGTCAGGAAAACCTGCTAACACCGCCGGCAGCCGGGCCAGTTCGGCGGCAGTTTCGGGGCGGTTAGCGCTGAACATCAGCAGCGTAGGGCGCAGTGGTCCCAGGGCCTCTTCCAGCCGCTCCAGGCTCAGATCGGCGCCCAGGTATTTGACATCCCAGCCGCGCCAGCGCAGCATCACCACCAGCATCAACAACCCCATCTGGTGGGTTTCCCCGGGGCGCAGGCGGCCGCGATCAGCCCGGGCCTGGCAGGCACCGCGGCGGCGGAGAGCATGCCCATCAGGTGCTGCATGATGAACTGGCTGGCAAAATGCTCGCTGGCAATCGGCAGTTTCCCCTGATGCCACAATTCCCCAATCCCCACCAGCGCCGGGATGACGATCTCCACCAGCACTTGCTCGACTGAAAACAGGGCAAACGCGCGGCGCAGCATCTCGTTCGCGCTGGATTCGTCAAAATGGACCAGCCGTTCGAGCAGTTCGCGGCTCATCCCCACCAGGTTGGGCAAGGAGGCCGGCAGCTCGAGCATCATCTTCTCCGCAGCCGCCAGCGCCGGGTCCTGCCCGGATTGGCGCAGCTGGTTCAATACCAGCGCGGCGCGGCCAATGCTTAACCCCGAGTCGATCTGGTGTTTCAGCCAGCGCAGCGTGCGCAGATCGTGCTCCGAGTACAACCGGTAACCCTGCTCGCCGCGCCCCGGGTTGGGCAGCCCATAGCGCCGCTCCCAGGCGCGCAGGGTCACCGGCAGCAGCCCGATGATGCGCGAGACCGCTTTGATGTTATATACCGGTAATTGTTCGTCACGCTCGTTGGATCCATCCATGCCAAAGTTCCTTTTTTCAGCGGCATTTTGTTCTGCCGGTCACCACGATCTTACTCGATCCGCTCGGCGTGTGCATACCTTTGTACAAAGTTTGTGCAATCTCTGGGTTGAGGATATGATACGACCACCCCGGATGGCTGCCGGGGTGGTTTTCATTTTCTGAAGGAAAAGCTTGGCTTAACTCAAGCCAATCGCTTACCGCTGTGGTTGAGCAGCTCTTTGATGTTTTGCACAGCCAGCTCCAGGGAATAGCCCAGGTAAATGCCCGGAATTTCATCGCGCAGTTCTGGGTCCAGGTCAAAGGCCAGCCCGCCGTAGGCAAAGAGGGGGGTGGGGCGCAGTTTGCGCAGCTTTTCTTGCATGTGTTTCAGCTCGAGCGCCGCGGGCCGGGTGCAGGCTGAAAGCACAATCATCGCCGGGTGCTCGTAGGAGGCGTAATCCACCAGGTCGTCCACCGGGATATCCGGCCCCAGAAATTCTACCCGGTAGCCCAGGCTGCGCAGCAGCACCGAAAGCATCAGCGCGCCCAGTTCGTGCTGCTCGGTCGGCGCCCCGCCCAGCAGGATATACGCCGCGTTGCGCCGGGAAGGGTAGGCCTGCAGCAGCGAAAGCAGCTTGCCGCGCAGAAAGGCGCTGGCGAAGTGCTCGGTGGTCACCCGGATGCGCCCGTTGTACCAGGCCTCTCCGATTTCGACCAGCGCCGGTGAGAGGATCTGCATGCAAATCGTCATCAGGTCAAAAATGGCATGGGCCTCGCGCAGCAGGTCGGCGGCCCCGGCTTCGTCGTGCTGCATCAGCGCTTGCGCCAGTTGGTTGGCGTATTTCGCTGGTGGGGTGGCGTTAAAGCTGATCTGCCGGACCGGCGCGGTGGGGACGGCCTCCGGCCACATGTCTTTGCTGGTCATCGAGCGTAATTCGTTCACCGCGCTGCTGATCGAAACCCCGCTGTCGATCCTGTTTTTCAACCAGCGCAGGATGGCCACGTCTCTTTCGGAATACAGGCGGTAGCGGTTTTCCGAGCGGTGCGGGGTTAACACTTCGTGGCGGCGTTCCCAGGCGCGCAGCGTCACCGGGCGGATCCCGGTTTGGGACGCGACCGTTTTGATCGTGTATTTGGGGTCATCAGACAGGTCGACGATCGTTGGCATCTTCGTTTTCCTCCTATGCAGCAATCAAGCCGCGGCTGGCTGTGCCTGTACAGGCCGGTCAAGCTTGTATACAGTATAGCACCAGTTGTACAATGTACAACCATATCTATGAAATACTTCGCTAATTCTAATGTTTGTACAGCTTCTGAGAACGAAAAATCCGGGCGGCTGCATTTGGCAGCCGCCCTGTCAATTTGCCGCGATAGGTTGAGGATTACAGGCTGATCACCTGGATGTCCGGCAGCAGGCGTAAAACGTCCATCTGGCGGCATTCGCCGGAACCGCGGGTGAGCACCGTGGCCGAACCCGCCGCTGCCGCCCACACCAGCGCCGCCGGCCAGCTGTCGCCCTGGTCCAGGCGCCAGGGCAGCACCGCCGAGACGGCTTCGCCCGCGCCGGTGCCATTGACCTCCACCTGCCTGGGGCCAAAAGCGCGCCAGCTGCCTTGCTTGGAAACCACCACAATGCCTTCGTCGCCGCAGGTGACCACGAAGTTTTCGAGGCCGAATTTCTCGCGGATTGCCCCGGCCGAATGTTGGACCTCCTGCAGGTTCTCGGCCGGCAGCCCAAAGGTGACCGCCATTTCGTGCCGGTTCATCTTCATGATCGTCGGCGCGGCGCGGATGGCCTCGTTGGCGGGTGGGCCGTAGCAGTCCACCAGCACCGGTTTGCCCGCCTGCTGCGCCATGCGGCACAGCACGGCGTATAAATCCCGCGGTGCGCCGGCCGGCAGGGTCCCGGCGATGATCACCCAGTCCACCTGGGGCAGGTAGTTTTGGAAGCGCTGGGTGAAATCCTCGCAGTCTTCCTCGCTCACCTCGAACCCCGGGGTGATAATGTGGCTGTGGCGCCGGTGAGCAGTCTCCACCAGGATGTGCGAGATGCGCGTATCGCCCTCCACCCACACCAGGTCGCTGTGGATGCCGCCCTTCTCCAGCAGATGCTGGAGCAGCTTGCCCGTATCGCCGGCGATAAAGGCCAGCGCGCGCGTGTCCAGATCGAAAGCGCGCTGCACCAGGGCGATATCCAGCCCCTTGCCGCCGATCGAATCCAGGTAGTTCCCGGTGCGCATGGTTTTCCCGGGGGTAAATTCCTCCAGGAACACGATGCGGTCGAGAGATGAGTTTGCCGTAACCGTAAGATACATGCGCTCCATGATACTATAAAAAACTCCCAGGTACCCATCCATCAAAAACGGGTCAATGGGATTACCGTGGAAGAAGACGTATATGGGGGTTAATGGGGCGCTTCGCGCCCCATTAACCCCCATATTTATTACCCACCTCGGCAACGTCGCTGTTTTAACCCTATCCGGGGCGGGGACCGCTCAACTCCACAGGCGGTCGTGGCTCCAATCGTCGTTCCACTGATCCGTCGATTCCCACATCCCGGGGATGCTGGGATGGATGTGCTCGGCGATTACTTCGTCGTTGAGCGCTTCGATCCCCAGCCCGGGGCTGTCGGGCAGATCGATAAAGCCGTTTTTCACCAGGGGTTTGGGCAGCCCGCTGGTAATGTCATCCCACCAGGGCACATCCACCGAATGATATTCCAGCGCCAGGAAGTTTTCGGTGGCCGCCACGCTGTGGGCCGCCGCCATGCAGCCGATCGGGCTTTCGGCCATGTGCACCGCCATCGCCACCCCGTGCTCGTAGGCCAGGTCGCCAATCTTCTTGTTCTCCAGGATGCCGCCCGAAGTGAGGATGTCGGGATGGATCACCGAAACCCCGCGCGCCGCCAGCAGCGGCATAAAGTTTTCTTTCAGGTAGATATCTTCGCCCGTGCACACCGGGATGTCGATCGCCTGGCTGAGGCGCACGTATTGCTCGGTGTATTGCCAGGGCACCATGTCTTCCACCCAGGCCAGGTTGAATTTTTCCAGCCGTTTGCCCAGGCGGATGCAGTCTTCCAGGGCGATGTGACCGTAATGATCGGTAGCCAGCGGCACCTGGTAGCCGATCACCGAGCGCACGTCCGCCACGTACTCCTCGAGCA
The DNA here is from genome assembly GCA_963752685.1 of uncultured Chloroflexia bacterium. Classification (GTDB taxonomy): domain Bacteria; phylum Chloroflexota; class Anaerolineae; order Anaerolineales; family Anaerolineaceae; genus Anaerolinea. The sequence goes on from CAVVZR010000008.1 coordinate 156,580, forward strand.
GATCGATCCCTTTTTCGGTGATGTGGATCCCGGTCAGCGGGTGGGGTACGTTGAAGGCGTCATAGCCCCGGCTGCGGTTGATGCGGTCGTCCATGCTCTGGGTCGACCAGCGCCAGCCCTGCCGCCCCAATTCATTCATTTCTTCCATCAGCCCCAGCGGGTAGCTCAGCGCGCCCGGCTGGTCGGCGATCAAGCCGATGCCCACGTCCATTTTCAGGAAAGTAAAACCCAGCTCCATGCGCTTTTTGAGGGCTTCGCCCATCTTTTTGCCGTCCGGTTTGCCGCTCACATCCGTGTCGCAGTAGATGCGGATGCGGTCACGGAACTTCCCGCCCAGCATCTGGTAGACCGGCACGCCGTAAGCTTTTCCCGCCAGGTCCCATAAGGCCACTTCCACCCCGCTCACCCCGCCGCCCTGCCGCGACTGCCCGCCAAACTGTTTGATCCGCCGGAAAATTTTATCCACGTTGCACGGGTTTTCGCCCAGGATCACCCGCTTCAACATCAGCGCATAAGTCTTGGTGGCGGCGTCCCGCACCTCGCCAAAACCCACCAGCCCCTGGTTGGTGTAGATCTTCATCAGCGTGCAGTGCATCGGCGCGCCGCCGATATCCGCGAAGCGCATGTCGGTGATGCGCAGATCCGATGGTTTTGATTGCGTGTTGACGTGATTTAATACCTGCTCAAAATTTTCCGATGAGTTTTTATTCGCCATTTTCCATTCCTTCACCAAAAGAATATTGCGGCTCAAAGCCGATGATTTGACGCGCCCGGTCGATGCTGATCACCGTTTCGCAGCCGACCAGTTCTTTCTTGAAAGTTTTCACATCCGGGTAAAAAATATCTGCCAGCAGGCGTGATTCAACCCCGCTCCAGTTGTATGCGTCGTTGATAAACAGGGCGTGGCTGCCATCAAACTCTGCCGAGAGCCCTTTTGCGATGGCCTGGGCCGAATCGCGTTCGTCCAGCATGGTGAAGAAGTTCACCCGGTTGGTCATCGCCATCAGCCCGGCCCGCAGCTCTTCCGGCATCTCGTTGATCTTCTGCCGGGCAAACCCATTGGCCGATTCGTACGGGCGCCCGGCGCGGAACTCGTTATACGCCCCCCAGGCCGTCTCGAACCAGGCCAGCCGCTCCTCGGGCGTGCGCGCCAGCATCGTCTCCACCAGGCTCTTGATCCGCGTCCTGCGCTGCTCGATATCCGCGTGCACGCCGGCCGGGGCCACGTAAGGCAGGCGGTAGGCCACGCTGCTGATCCCTTCGCGCCGCCAGAAATAATCGCCGATGTCTTCGATCACATGTTTGGAGAACGAGTAGGCGTCGGTTGAAAAGACCGGGTGCTCTTCATCCATCGGCAGGTACAGCAGCGGGGCGGGCTTTACCCCGTAAAACTGCCCGCTGGCGTTGATCGAGCTGGCCTGCACCACCCGGCGGATGCCTTCTTCGGCCGCCGCCTGGAACACATTGAAGGTGCCCTGGGCATTCACCCGAAAAACTTCTTCCGGTGTGCCGGCCGATGGGTTGGGCAGCGCCGCCAGGTGAACTACCCCATCGCACCCGCGGATCACTTCGCGCAGCTGCGCAAAGTTGTTGATGTCGCACGACAGGTACTCCGCACCCTCAAAGGCCATGTCTGCCCGCCGGCCGATGACCCGCACCGCGTGGCCGTCACTCACCAGCCGGTCCACCACCGATTTGCCGACCGCACCTGAGCCGCCGGTCAACAATATTTGCATGATTTCCTCCACCAATCGTTTTGCTCTGCGCGCAGAACAAACCCTATTATACGTACGATTTGCCCAACCGTCAGCCGGCGAGAGGATACCAAGGGCAAACGCATCAAAACATCTATTCTATAAAAATGGCTGTCATCACACCGCCTTTGAAGCCAGGGGATTAAAATGAGCGCTTGAATGCCGCGGAGAGGGGGCCGGGGGGTGAGGAAAAGCAAAAGAAACCATCTGACTATTTACACGGGACTGCGTGGATTACTAAATTTAGATTTCATCTTTTCGCCGAAACCCAGGTTTGGATGGTTTACTTCTTTATGCAAAAAGCAGTAGATGCCTTTCCCCGCAGGGCGATTGCATTATAAATATTGGCGGGTGCACGCACCGTATGGCTTTCTCAAGAAAGCTAGGCAAATGCCAATTTGGATCCATTCTCCTCCGGCGACGGAGTTCAGAGAGGGAGTTTGAGGGTTTAGACGCCGTCTCACGGCGTCTAAACCCTCACATCTTTAATTCCCCGCCTCGCTTCGGGGAGGGGGCAGGGGGAGGGGCTTGTCTGACAATTTCTTGAGAACCCCATGCGAATTGCCTCAGGGCGTTCTCAAGAAAGCTTGACAAATGCCAATTTGGATCCATCTCCGGCGGAGACAGAGGTCAAAGAGGGAGTTTGAGGGTTCAGACGCCGTTTTACATCGTCTGAACCCTCAAATCTTTATTTTCCCCGCCCCGTTTCGGGGATGGGCCAGGGGAGGGGCTTGTCTGACAATTTCTTGAAAAAGCCATGCGAATTGCCTCAAGGCGTTCTCAAGAAAGCTTGACAATTGCCAATTTGAAACCATTCTCTTCCGGCTACAAAGTTTAAAGAGGGAGTTTGAGGGTGCAGACGCCGTCTTACGGTGTCTGCACCCTCAAATCTTTATTTTCCCCGCCCCGTTTCGGGGAGGGGTCAGGGGAGGGGCTTGTCTGACAATTTCTTGAGAACCCATGCGAATTGCCTTGATCAATCTGGACAACCTCGGATGACCGTGATAAAATCACACTTACATAGCTCTGGGGGCTCGTCCAATGGTAGGACTGCAGACTCTGGATCTGCCTATAGAGGTTCGAATCCTTTGCCCTCAGCCTCATTAGTATAAAGCACCCAGCGATAATCGAGCGGGGTGCTTTACTGTTACACCCAGGAGGAATACCAAATGACCAACGAACCCGCGAACGCCGTCCACCAATTTCATCCGCGAAGCCATCGAAGAAGACCTGGTCACGGCCGGTTTCAACCGTGTCCGCACCCGCTTCCCGCCCGAGCCCAACGGCTATCTGCACATCGGCCACGTCAAGGCCATTTCGATCGACTTCGGCACGCGCCGAGGCCTTCGGCGGCAAGTGCAACCTGCGCTTCGACGACACCAACCCGGTCAAAGAAGAAATCGAGTACGTGGACGCGCATAATAGAAGACATCCACTGGCTGGGCTTCGACTGGCAGGACCGAGAAAGATTATGCCTCGGATTATTTCGAGCAGCTTTACCAGTTTGCCGTCAAGTTGATTAAGGCCAAGGGCAAAGCCTATGTCGACGATCTGAGCGCCGACGAAATCCGCGAATACCGCGGCACGCTGACCGAGGCCGGGCACCAACAGCCCCTACCGCGAGCGCTCGGTCGAAGAAAACCTGGACCTGTTCGACCGCATGCGCCACGGCGAATTTCCCGACGGAGCGCGCGTGCTGCGCGCCAAAATCGACATGGCCTCGCCGCAACATCAATTTGCGCGATCCGGTCATGTACCGCATCCTCCACGCCACCCACCACCGCACCGGCGATGCCTGGTCGCATCTACCCGATGTACGACTTTGCCCACGGGCAGTCCGACTCGATCGAGGGCGTCACCCATTCGCTGTGCGACCTGGCCTACGAGGACCACCGCCCGCTGTACGAATGGTTTCTGAACGAGCTGGGTATCTTCCACACCCGCCAGATCGAGTTTGCCCGCCTCAACATGACCTACACCATCCTCAGCAAGCGCTTTCTCAAAAGCTGGTAGAAAGCGGATTTGTGCGACGGCTGGGACGACCCGCGCATGCCCACCCTGTGCGGCCATGCGCCGCCGCGGCTACCCGGCGTCAGGCGGTGCGCAAGTTCATCGACGCAGGTGGGGGTCGCCAAGAGCGAGAACCTGATCGATATCGCCCTGCTGGAATACCATGGTGCGCGACGACCTGAATACCGCAGCGCGCTGCGCGTGATGGGCGTGCTCAACCCGGTCAAGGTGGTGATCGACAACTACCCCGAAGACCAGGTCGAAGAGCTGGAAGCCGTCAACAACCCCGAAGACCCAGCGGCCGGGACGCGCCAGGTGCCCTTCATCACGCGTGATTTATATCGAACAGGACGATTTCCGCGAGGTGCCGCCGCCCAAATATTTCCGCCTGGCGCCGGGCAGCGAAGTGCGCCTGCGTTACGGCTACATCATCAAGTGCGACGGCTTTGTCAAAAATGCGTCCAGACCGGCGAGATCGAAGAAATCCGCTGCACTTACGACCCGGAGACCCGCGGCGGTTACGCCCCGGACGGGCGCAAGGTGCGGGGCACCATCCATTGGGTATCGGCCCAGCACGCCCTGGATGCGGAGGTGCGCATGTATGACCGCCTGTTCACCGTGCCCGAACCCCAATACAGCCGGAAGAAGGCAAGACCTTCCTCGATTATCTCAACCCCGATTCGCTGCAGGTGCTCACCGGCTGCAAGGTCGAACCCAGCCTGGCGGGCGCCGCGCCGGGAGCCGTCTTCCAGTTCGAGCGCAAGGGTTTTTTCAGCGTCGACCCGGACACCACCGCCGAGAACCTGGTGTTCAACCTGACCGTCCCCCTGCGCGATAGCTGGGCCAAGATCGAAGCCCAGGCCAAAGCCGCCTGAGCCGCCCGCGGTCGCATCCGGGCAGCCTGTTCGCTCGATGATCATCCAACCCAATGGCCTGCGGTTCACCCCGCAGGCCGCTTTCATCCCGCCTGGTGCGGACCCTATGGATCTATCTATCCCACTCACCCAGCGTCTATGAACCCTGTTTCCAATCCTATTCCACCCTATCCGCGCCCGTCCCTCTGGCATATCTTCCGCACCTGGCTGGCAATCGGAATCCAATCCTTCGGCGGCGGCTCCTCCACCTTCTTCTTGATCCACCAGGTGTGCATCCACCGCGGCTGGCTGACTGAGGACGAATTCGTGCGCACCTGGGCCTTGTCCCAGATCTCGCCCGGGATCAACCTGGTCAAGCTGACCGTGCTGGTGGCTCACCGCCTGCGCGGCTGGCCCGGCTTGCTGGCCGGCCTGGCCGGGCTGCTGCTGCCCAGCGCCTTGGTGACCGTGCTGATGACCGCCGGTTTTACCCTCATCCGCGGCCAGCCGCTGGTCCAGGCGGCCATGCGCGGCATCCTGCCGGCCACCATTGGGCTCAGTCTGGCCATGGCCTTCCAGATGGGCCAGCCGCTGTTCACCCGCGCCTACAAAGAAGGCATCCTGCGTCTTGGCGGCCACCTGCCATCCTGGTCAGCGCCGCCCTGCTGCTCGCCCTGGCCGGCCTTTCACCCGTGTTGGTGCTGGCCCTGGCCGGGGTGAGCACCATGCTGGCCATGGCAGTCATCCCCGCCAGGCCGATCTGCTCGACGCTGCCCAAGGAGCAACGGCCAGTGAACCCTCTCGATTATTTCTGGCTGTTCTTCAAGGCATCCCTGCTTTCACCGGCGGGCTGGGTAACCTGCCCTTCCTCCACAGCGACCTGATCGGCCTCGGCTGGGCCAAAGATGCCGATTTTGTCACCGCCATCGCCGTCGGGCAGGTCAGCCCCGGCCCTACCGGTTTGTGGAGCATCAGCCTGGGCTACCTCACCTTTGGCTGGCTGGGCGCCGTCCTGGCGCTGGCTGCCCTCAGCCTGCCGCCGCTGCTGGCCCTGCTCGTTTCCGCCTTTTACAACCGCCTCGAGCGCTTGCCGCCTGTCCAGGATTTCACCCGGGGGTTATCCCTGGGCGTGGTCGGTCTCACCCTGGCGGTCACTGCCGGGCTGGCCGGCACGGCTATCCTCGATCTGCGCGGCGCGGCCATCGCCGCCGGCGCACTCGCCCTGGCGATGAGCAAGCGCGTGCCCATCATCTTCGTCCTGCTGTTGGCCGGGCTGGCCGGGTTATGGTTGTATGGCGGGTAAATCGGGGGATTAACGTCGTTTGCGGATGCACTCGCGGTAGAGCTCTTCGTAGCGGCTGATCACGTTGTCGAGGCTGTGGGCCTGCACTCGCGCCAGGCTGGCGGCGCCCATCCTCGGCCAGCATTCCGGGTGGTCGGCCAGGGCAGCCATGCGGCGCGCGGCGTCTTCTACGCTGCCCGCTTCAAACAGGTAGCCGTTCTCGCCATCCGTCACCAGCTCCGGCAGCGCTTTGGAGCGCGCCGCCAGCACGGGTTTGGCGGTGGCCATGGCTTCCAGGCTGGCGATGCTGAGCAGCTCCGCTTCGCTGGGCATGCAGAAGATGTCCACACTGTTGAGCAGCCGCGGCAGGTCCAGGTCCAGCACGAAGCCGGTAAAACGCACCTGGTCATCCACCCCCAACTCTTTCACCAGGTCCTGGTAGCGGTGCAGCGCAGCTCCGTTGCCGGTCACCGCCAGTTGAATATCCGCCCGGTTGAGCAGTTTCACCGCGCGGATTAAAATATCCACCTTCTTTTCGGCGTCCACCCGCCCCACAAAGTGGAAAAGGGTGCGCCCGGCGTCCAGCCCATACTTGGCGCGGATCGCGCTGCGGTCCACGCTGGCGTCCACGTGGAAGCGCTCCAGGCTGACCCCGCAGGATACCGCGTGGATCGGCGCGCGCAGCCCCTGTGACTGCAGGATTTGCGCCGCGGTCCGCGACGGGGCGGTGACCAGGTCCATGCGGTTATATACCAGCTTCATCCACCACCACAGCATGCTGCTGAACAGCGGCCACAGGCGCGGCAGCAGCGGCACGTAGGGCGCCAGGTTTTCGGGCACAAAATGATTGGTGCCCATCACCGGGATGCCCCGCCGTTTCGCGGCTGCCAGCAGGCTCTGGCTGAGCGGGTAATGGTCGTGCAAATGGACGATATCCGGCGAAAAATGGCGAAAAACCTGGCGGGCTTCGTGCGCCGGCAGCAGGTTCACATAGGCCTGGTTGTGCAGGAAGCGCATCTCCCCGGCGCTGATCGTATAGATGTGCACCCCGTTGTGATCGATCTGGTAGGGTTTGCCGTAGTCCGAATTGGTCACCACCCACACGTCATGCCCGCGGCGGGCCAGACCCTCCGCCAGGTTGCCGGTGAAAATCGACTGCCCATTCATCGCGGGCGGGTAGGTCGTGCCGCTGATCAGTATTTTCAATCGGTCTTCTCGTCATCCCCGTTCTTGGCGTGCACGGCTTCGTCGAATTCAGGGGTGTGCGCCAGGATGCGCCGCCCCTCCCAGATGATCACCACCAGGAACAAGATCGAGATCCCCACCAAAAGGTAGCTGAGGTCCTTGGAAACCACCCGGACGGCCTGGGTGGTATAGAAACCGATCACCACCAGCAGCCCGGTCCAGATCATCTCGCCCAACCCCACCACCGGGAACCAGCGCTTCCACGGCAGGCGGATCAAGCCGGCGGAGATCAAAGAAGGGATCATAAACCCGGCGGTGATTTTGGCGAAAAACAGGATCTTCACCCCGTGCTTTTCCATGGCGTTGGTCAGGCGCAGCACATGCTTGCGGCGCAGCCCCACCAGCCGCCCCAGTTTCAGCGCGGTTTCAATTCTCCCGGTGTATCCCAGCAGGTACCACAACAAATCCGCGGCGGTGTTGCCCAGCGCGGCGGCTAAAAAGACAAAGCCCGGCCGCATCAAACCCGCCGATGCAGCCGCTGCTCCTAATAATGTGGCGATGGGTCCTTCGACTGCCACCAACACTGCCAACAGCAGGTAATTCCAGTGTCCAACCTCAGGTAGTTGGCCTTGCTGCAGCATTGCCCAAAAACTTTTTAATAAATCCAAAAATGAATCCACAGTACCCCGTTGGTGCTGGTTCAACGATGAAGCGATTTCGTGAGGGTTAAACCGCAGCCAGATTATACCCGGTTCGCCCGGCTTTGATCAGGGCGAAGCCTTCTTGCCGCGACTGCGCTATTGTCCAAGCCGCCAGAATGTGGTTATAATTCCCGGCGTGACCCATCCAAAATCTCCTTTTCATTGGGGCCTGGCGCTGGTCCTCACTGCCGCACTGCTGGTCATCATTTTCTTGCGACCGGTCAAGGCTCAGGCCGGCAGCGCCGCTGAGCTGATTGCCGCGGTGAACGCCTACCGCGCCGACAATGATCTGGCCCCCTACAGCGTTGATGACAGCCTGATGAGTAAGGCCCAGGCCCAATCCGAATACCAGGCCAGCATTGATGACTGCACCCACCAGCGCGCCGATGGCAGCTCCCCCGGTGATCACGGTATCGCCGCGGAAAACGTGGCTTGCGGCATCCAGCTTTCGGTGGATGGCGCGATTTTCGGGCAGTGGACCGACGCCCTGCACAGCGCTACCATCCTGGGCCCCGACACTGGCGTGGTTGGCGCAGGTGTGGCAACCATGGGCGATATGGTCTATTACACCCTGGATGTCAACCGCCTGACCGGCAATTTCAACTACCGCGAACCCAAACAGGCTGAGCAGCCCACCGCCTTGCCCGGCGCCGACACGTCCACCCCCAACCCGCAGCCGGTAGCTTCCGGCCCGCTGCTCACCTCTACCCCCGCTGAGGACGGCTCCATCCAGCACCGCCTGCGCTTTGGCGAAACCCTCGTTCAGGTTGCCCAGGCCTACGGCATCACCCTGCAAAGTTTATATGCGGCCAACCCCGGCCTGGACCCCACCCAGCCGGTTTATTACGAAGGCCAGGTACTGTTGATTCGCCCGGCCAACACGGTCACCCCGACCCCCACCCAAACCCTCACCCCGCGCCCGCCCACCCGCACCTCCCCGCCCACTCGCACCCCCACCCGCGTGGTCACCGCCACCCCGTCCATCACGCCCAGCGCCACCCCGCTCATCGACCTGTCTGCCTTCAATGATCTGGGCTACAACCGTCGCACCCTGGGGATTGGCGTCATCCTGGTCTGCGCGCTGGGGGCGGCCGTTGTGCTTTTGCGCGGCTTCCGCCGGCCCAAATGAGCCCGCCAAATCCATGCAAACTTTCGCTATCCGCCGCTACCAACCTGGCGACCTCGAGGCGCTCCAGACCCTGGATGCCCAGGTTGTGCCCTACCGTCCCGAAGACCTGGCGGATGCCGAGGCCATGTATGTGCGCGCCCGCGCCGTGGAGAATGATCCCCAACGCTGGGCGCCAATCCCCGCGCCTGTGCCCGGCCGGCAGAGCGCCCAGCCCCGCTATTTGGCCTTGTGGGTGGCTCAGCAGCAGGGCCCCGATCCATCCGCCCCCCTGGTGGGCATGTGCGGCGTGGGCCAGGTGAACTTCCGCATCCTTCCCAGCCAGATGCCCTTCGCCCTGCAGCTGCGCGGGCGTAACGATGTGGTCGAACTCCAGCACCTGCGCATCCACCCCGACTTTCACCGCCAGGGCCTGGGTGAGCGTTTGAGCCGCACGGTTATCGATTGGGCTATCGCCCACGGCTGCCGCTCCTTGCTGCTCAACACCACCGTCCCGCAGCACCCCGCCCGCTTGCTCTATCAAAAGCTGGGCTTTCAGGAGGTCGCCCGCTCGTTTGTCGGCAAGTACGAGCTGATCTGGATGGAGATGCAGCTGCCTTGAACCCATCGCCATCTGCCCCCAGGCAGGTGCGTCCTTAAAATAGCATCTCCCGGAAAAAATCTCCGGGAGATGTTGGGTACATCCTGGCTCGACCGCCTCCAACCACCGAAGCTGCTAACGATCCTCCGGCCAAAAGGCATAATCCCAATCGCGCACCACCGATAATTCCACTTGATGGCTGTTGGCATTGAGCACGCTCAGGTAGGTTTTCCCGTTCTCGTCCGAATAGGACGAAACCAGCAGCCGTTCGCCGCTCGTGCTCAGGGTGAAATACGCCGACGTATTCTCCAGCAGCGCGGTGATATGCCCGCTGGCGGGGTCGAATATTTCCGTGTAGGGTTGGTAGATGGGCAAATTGGGATCATAACCCTTCAGCAGGATCTTGCCGTCTGGGCTTTGGTGGATCGCCACAGCTTTGGCGTCCACGCTCAGCAGCCTCGCGCCGCTCTTTACATCCCAGGTCTCCAACGGCAGGTAAGTCGCATGGCGGTTCCATTGGTTGTCCGCGCTTTTTTCCATCAGGTTCTGCAGCCCTCCGACGTAGAGGGTCTGTTTATCCTCAGACAGCATGGCGAACCGGCTGTAATTATTGGCCGCTTTCGCCTCAACCGGCGCCACGCCAATCGCCAGCACGGTCTCGATCAGCTTCTCCAGGCTGCTCTGCTGCTTCCCGATCTCGACCGTTTCCACCGTCCGCCTTTGGAAATCCACCTGGGTCAGTTGGTCGGCATCCGCGTGGGCGATATAAATCTTCAGGTTGTCCGCATCCACCGCCATCCCGCTCTCATAAAAGAAGTTTTCCTCGGGGTTAGCATAATCCTCTGAGCCGTAATAGCCGTCCTTGATCCCCGCCAGGTCGTGCCGCCAGGTCACCTCCAGCGTTTTCACGTCCACCAGCAGCGCCTCTAACTGTGGGTTGATCTCCGCCGAGGAAGCCGTGCCCTTTGGAATGGGTACCCCCACCAACATGAGCTGTTGGCCATCGGCGCTAAAAGCTGCCAGCCGCGCCTGGAAATCCAGATCCGCCTGGCGCAGCTCCCCCGCTGGCTGCCGGCTGAAATCCGCGATCGCCAGGATGCCCGCCTGGTAATAGCTCATCGCCAGCTGCTTGCCCTGCGGATCGAATACGAGCTGGGAGATCCATTCGTCAGGCCCTGCCATTTTTGGCAGGTCGATCGGCGTGGTCGCCTGCAGGTCGGCCAGGCGAAACACGCGCAGGCAGGTCCCCTTGCAATCCAGGGCGTCCGAGGTCACCGCCAGGCGGCTGCGGTCTGGCGAGAAGACGTAATTGGCCCGTTGGCCAATCTCAATCGGATTTTCGCCCGGGTCGGGTTGGCCGGTGCTCAGGTTGATGCGGATGATCCGCACCGCCCCCGAGCTGGCTTTGTTGCCGATCAGTAAGGCATAACCCGTCAGCGGGCTGCTGCTCGCCGCCTGGATAGCGTCCACCTTTTCACCGGCATCCGCCGTAATTTTCGCGGGTTTATCCGGGTTCCCCGCCGGCGCCGCCAGCGGAGCGCAGGCCGCGGCCAATAATAGCACCAGCGCGCTAAGCATCCGCCACATTTTTAGCATCGCTTGAAATTTTGCCAAGGTTTTCATGGTGTGTTCTCCTGTTAACCTACATACACCCCTCAACCTCGCCGGGTTCCATCCCTGGGCCCTCACGGCTGCGACCATAGCGCCAGCGATTCGGCGATCTTGCGCGCTTCGTCCAGCGGCAGGTCGCTTTCCAGGCGGTAGGTCAGCCCCTGGCTGCTCCAGATCAACGTGCGCCCTTGCACGATCCGGCGCTCTTCCACCTTGCCGTCTGCGCCGGTCAGCAGGTAAGGCCCCTCTACCCACAGCGCCCAATTGCCGTTCACAAAAGTTTCCTCCACCGAATCCATCAACTGCTTCTGGAATACATCCCCATCGCCCATCTGGTACAGGGCCAGGCGCACCTCCTCCGCGGCGCCCGGCTTCATCCACACCATGATGACCACCGGCGTGCCGTTGACCCGCTGCAGGTAGACGTGCTGCGGCTCCTGCAAATCCGCCGGGTAGGCCGGCAGCCGCAGGGCGAAACCCGCCGCGTCCGCCGCTTTCGCCAGGCTGGTTTCCCCTTCCAGGTCCAGGGTCGAGCCCGGCTGCCCGGTTGGCAGCGGGGTATCTTTGGGTTCCAGCCGCAGGCGGATGGCCCCCAGCTTCAGCCATTCCACCATGCGCGCCCGCACCGGGGTGACCGCCAGCAGCCCCGCGAGAACCGCCATCGCCGCCAGCGCTGCGATCGCCCAACCGGTTCGCCAGGACGCCTTGCGCCGCGCGGGTTGACCCTCGCCTCTCCCCGTCCCCTGGCTCATCCGCGCCCCACCCTGCAGGCGCAGTATTTCTCTGGCCGCCAGGGGTGGGGTGGCAGGGTACACGAACCTGCTCGCGGCTTGCTGCAGGCGGGTCTCCAGGTTCATTTGGCTGCCATCCTCAGGCTCACCGAGCATCAATTTCCTCCTCCAGAACATCCGGGTAGTCTTTTTGAAGCACCCCGCGCAGCCTCGCCACCCCCCGGTGCAGCCGCGATTTCACCGTACCCACCGGCACGCCCAGCACCTCGGCGGCCTCCATCTCGGGGACATCCAGGAAATAGCGCAGGTAAATGACCTGCTGGTCGGCCGGGCTCAACTTGCGCACCGCCGCCCACAGCTCGGCATCGTCCGGGTTTTGCCCGGGCGGTGGCCGGACGGCCTCCGCGATCAGCTCGCTGCGCAGCAGCCGCTGCAGCGCCAGGAGATAGCGTTTGCTGCTGCGCTGCCAGTTATACGCCAAATGGGTGGTGATGCGCATCAGCCACGGGCGCAGCGGGCGCTCCGCGTCAAAGCGCGCCAGCCCCTTATAGGCGTGGATAAAGGTCTCCTGGGCCACGTCCTCCGCGTCATCCGCGTCGCCCAACAGCAAATATGCCAGCCTGAAGATCGGCTGCTGGTACGTCTCCACGATCGATTCCCAACTCGCCGCATCGCCCTGGCGCGCCTGCCGCACCCACTCTGTCTCAGCCGTCAACGCTCACCGCACCTCTTCTCGAGAAGATGGTTTTCATATAGCATACACCGCGGCAGATTGATTCGTTCCATTGGGGTGCATCTCTTCGCCGCGCAATGAGCAGCCCGCTGCTTTCTTTTCTTCCCCTTGTCCTGTAACAATCCCACATCTGTATTTATAATACTACCTTGACAGACACAGTAGTATGTTGTATACTGTGGGCATGGAGATGACACCATGAGCGAAAACAAAATCACATCCGACCTGCTGCGTGGCCATACCGACACGATGATTTTACGGCTTCTGTGCGAAGCCGATCGCTACGGCTACGAGATTGTCAAGCTGATCGCCGAGCGCTCGGACGGCGAGTATGAACTCAAAGAGGCTACCATGTACTCCAGCGTCCGGCGGCTGGAGGCTGACGGGGATATCGAGTGGTACTGGGGGGACGAATCCCAGGGCGGGCGACGGAAATATTTCCGCATCACCCCAAAGGGTAAATCCACCTACGCCAATAACAAAAGCAATTGGGAGTATGCCAAGCGCGTACTCGATAACTTACTATAGGAGCTGAATGGTATGAACGAGAAAATCAACCAATATTTGAAAAGCGTTTTTGCCCCCTACGATGGGGTCAAAAGTGTCGCTGAACTGAAGGCCGATTTGCTTTCTGATTTACAGGAGCGCTTCAATGAGCTCAAAGCCGAGGGCAAGGACGACGAAACCGCCTTCGCCCTGACCATCGACAGCATCGGCGACATCGAAGAGACCGTACTGGAAGTTGCCAACCTCTCCCGCTCGCTGGAGCGCCAGGTGCTGACCAACTTCAGCGCCAGCGACCTGACCAAGAGCGACTTCGCGAAAGTTAACGCCCTCAAAGGAAAATTTGACGCCAGCGCGATGCGCGGCTCCGACTTTTCGGACGCTGATCTCACCGGCAGTACCTTTAAGAGCAGCGATGTGCGCGATGTCAATTTTGACGGCACGAATCTGACCGACTGCGTCCTGTACACCAGTGACTTTAGCGGCGCGAGCTTCAACAAAACTGTGCTGGTGCGCACCGAAATCAGCACCTCAGATCTGACCCAGGCCAAATTCACCGATGTCAGGCTGGTCGACGTCAAGCTGATCATGCTCGATCTTCGCAAGACGACTTTTGAAAACTGCGTCTTTAGCGGCGTGGATTTCAAGATGTGTGACATGCGCGGCATGTCCCTGGCTGGGTTGACCTTTATCGGGGTCAAGCTTGGCGATTCGGCGCTCAACGAGGTTAATTTTATGGGCGCGACCCTTAAAAATGTCTCCTTTACCCCGCCGTTTTCGCTGACCAAGAAATACTACAAGGCCCTCAAGACCATCCGCTTCGAAGGCGCAACCATGGACAAGCTGACCTTTGCTGCTCTCAAAGGCTTGGGCGTGGATTTATCCATGGTGACGGTGATATAAGGAGGTCAAAATGATGCAAGACGGATCGATCCAAGTAAAAGGGTTGCAGAAATCCTACAACAAGCTTCACGTCCTCAAGGGCGTAGATTTCGAGGTGAAAAAGGGCAGTATTTTCGCCCTGCTCGGCTCCAACGGCGCCGGCAAGACCACCGTTATCAAAATCCTCACCACCCTGCTCAAGCCCGATGGCGGGGCTGCCTTTGTCAACGGCTTCGAGGTTGTCTCCAAGGACGATCAGGTGCGCCAGTCGATCAGCCTGACCGGGCAGTTTGCCGCCGTGGATGAGATTTTGACCGGGCGGGAAAATTTGGTCATGATCGCCAGGCTGCGCCACCTCCAAAACCCGCGCCAGATCGCCGAGGATCTCCTCAGCCGGTTCGCCCTGCTCGAAGCCGCCGACCGCCGCGTCTCCACCTATTCCGGTGGCATGCGCCGCCGCCTCGACATCGCCATGAGCCTCGTGGGTAGACCGCAGCTCATTTTCCTCGACGAGCCCACCACCGGGCTCGACCCCGAGGGGCGCCTCGAGGTGTGGAAGGTCGTCAAAGAACTGGCTGCCGGCGGTACCACCGTCTTCCTGACCACCCAGTATCTGGAGGAAGCCGAACAGCTTGCCGATCGAATTGCTATTCTGCACGAAGGCAAGATCATCGCCAACGGCACCCTGGGCGAGCTCAAAAAGCTCTTCCCGCCCGCCCGAGTGGAGTACGTCGAAAAACAACCATCCCTCGAGGAGATATTCCTCGCGATTATCGCTAAAAAGGAGGAAAACCTACAATGAACCAACACTTTTTCAGCGACATGGCCGTCATGCTGGGACGTTCCATGCGCCATATCTTCCGCAGCATGGATACCATCATTACCGTCACCATTATGCCGATTATGTTCATGCTCCTGTTCGTCTATGTCTTTGGCGGCGCCATCCAAACCGGCGTCGACAACTATGTCAACTACATGCTGCCCGGCATCCTGCTCATCGCCATCGCCAGCGGCATTTCCTATACCGCTTACCGCCTCTTCTTAGATATGCAGCGCGGCATATTCGAGCGTTTCCACTCCATGCCCATCGCCCGTTCCACCGTGCTGTGGGGCCACGTGCTCACCTCGCTGGTCTCCAACGCCATTTCGGTGGTCGTCATCATTCTGGTCGCGCTCATCATCGGCTTCCGCTCGCCGGCGGGAGTGCTGGCCTGGCTGGCCGTGGCCGGGATCCTCGCCCTCTTTACCCTGGCTCTCACCTGGATCGCCGCAATTGCCGGGCTCTCGGCAACCTCGGTCGACGGCGCCAGCGCCTTTTCCTACCCGATTATCTTCCTGCCCTTTATCAGCTCGGCCTTTGTGCCCACCGCATCCATGTCCCCGGTCGTGCGCGCCTTTGCCGAAAATCAACCGGTAACCTCTATCGTAGAAACCCTTCGCGCCCTTTTATCCGGTCAGCCGGTCGGCAGCGATATCTGGGTGGCCCTGGCCTGGTGCCTCGGGATCATGCTCGTCGCCTATCTCTTTGCGATGAGGACCTATAAAAAGCGCGTGTAAAAGGGCCGCCTTTTCACAGCCGCTCCACCTTTCGGCGCCCATCGCGATGAAAATGTCGCCTTGGGCGCCGAAATTTTAGCGACTCCAATCACCGCGAAAACCGCCTCGGGCAGGTTCGTGGTTTCTCGCTCACTCCGGTGGCCTTCGTAGGTTGGGTAGAGGGGCCCTTATGATCAGGGTGAACAGCAACCTCATGGCCCCGAAACCCAACTGCGCGGAATTGCATAATTCATTTTATATCCGAGAAAACCAGTTACCTAGGGCAATCGCATCAAAACAGTTTTTCTATAAAATAGTTGTCACCCACCCCTAAGTCCCCGCCCTCGAGGGCGGGGACTTTAAAAAGAATCCGAGAAGGGGCTGTCTGAAAAGTAAATTCAGACAGCCCTCTTGATTTCAAAAAGTTGGTTTTGAAAAAGGACAAAAAAATGGTGATCAGGCGATCGCCATTTTGGCGAAATTATGGGCGATGCAGAGCAGGCCCCACTCGGCTTTCACTTTTTCTAACCCGCGTAAGAGGAACCTGCGAAAGCCCCAATCTTGTTTGATCCGCCCGAAAACCGTCTCGACATCGGTGGAGCGCTGTTTGCGCAACGCTTGCCTTGCTCGGAGCACAAGTTTTGGTTGGCTTGCGCCGAAAGGCACGCAGGCGAAGACTGATCCGGATCTGGCGATTGCCTTCCGCCTTCGTACACTGCGCTTTGAGCGGGCACTGACTGCAATCGGCACACTCGTACACGCGGCGCTCGGTCTCAAAGCCGTTCTGGGTATGCTCTTTGCGGGTGGTCACGAAGTGCAGCGGCTGCTGATTGGGGCAGGTAAAGATATCTTGGTCGGCATCGTAGGGCCAGAAATTAGCATCAAACGCTTTGGGTTGGAAATGCGGGCGGTGTTCCTGATAGAAGGTGTTGTACTTGAGATAGTTGCCGACCCGCTCCTGTTCGAGATAGGCATAGTTCTCTTCACTGCCATAGGCGCTGTCGGCAATCACGTTGTCGGGTAAGCGACCGAGCTGTTCTTTCGTTTGCTTAGGTGTGGGATCAGGCAACCTGGATCGCCGGGGTTCTGGTGAATGCTGTACCCCAGCACAAACTGATCCTCCGTCCCGATCTGCACGTTATACCCGGCTTTCAACTGACCGTTGCCCATGTGATCGTCCTTCATGCGCATGAACGTCGCGTCATGATCGGTTTTGGCATAGCTGTTGCGACCGTCCAGGATTTCTTGCTGGTCTTCATACTGGTGTAAGCGGGGCAAGTAGTCTTCCTGCAACTGCCGGATGGCCTGTTTTAACTGCTGAGCTTTGGATTTGGGCTGCTTGCGCTTTGGTTCGGGGACTGCCGCTTCTTCTGGCACGTCTGCGCTGACCGGCACTGGCGCCGCTTCTGCTGGCACCGCGTCGACCGTGGGCGGCTGGGCTGGTTCGGGTGGCTGGGCTGCTTCCGAGGCACTCATCTGGCGCAGACGCTCATTCAGTTCGCGGATTTTGGCTTCCAGTTGGCCTGCATCCAGCGGTTTCGCGCCACCCCGCTCCGGCAGATCCCGTTCGCCCAGTTCAGCATCCTCGGCGGCATTCAGCTGCTCAACCTGTTCCAGCAACGCCCCCACCTTGGCCTGCACCTGCTCCTGGTAGCGTTGCGTGTTCTTGGCCCATACAAAGCTGTACTTGTTGGCGTTCGCCTCGAGCTTGGTTCCATCCACGAAGTACTTCTCCAACTGGATGTACCCGCCCTCTTTCAAGATCAGCAGCACCGCCGTGAAGATCTCACGGATCGTCTCTTTCACGACAACCCCCCGAAAGCGGTTGATGGTGTGAAAGTCGGGTTGGCTGTTCCCGCTCAGCCACATGAAGTTGATGTTCTCTCGCAGTGCTTTGGCGATCTTCCGCGACGAGTAGAGCTGCTGGCTGTAGGCATAGATCAGTACTTTCAGCAGCATCTTGGGATGATAGCTGGAGGTTCCCCCACCGGCATACTGCTGGTAGACCTTGCTCAGATCCATCTTCTCTACCGCTGCATGCACCACCCGTACCAGGTGATTCCCCTCGATCTCGTCTTCTAAATCGCGGGGCAGCAACACGATCTGCCCCATCGTATATTCTTTGAATACCGCTACATTGCTTTTTTTGGCCATGCTCTGATTGAATCACACTATTTTTAAATTGGGAAGGGGCTGGCTCTACTTATGTGCCGCCAGATACAGTCTTCTCGGAGAAAAATATTTTCTCCCCCTCTTCGCGGCGCTTTTTTGCCGCAGAGAGGGGGCCGGGGGGAGTGGAAAAGGGTAGAAAACGCATCTGGCAATGTAGATGCGATTGCCCTGACCAGTTACCACGCCGCGAAAAAGGTTTTTACGAATAACAGTAGAATAAAGATGATGGATGAAGAGGGGTTTCAGCACAGCATTCGAACGACCATGCAGCTCAAAACCAATGGGGAACTGCTGCACATTTGGCGAGAAAATAATCGCGCCGAATGGACGGATGCTGCCTTTGACGTCGTGCGAGAGATGCTTTTTCAGCGGCTGGGAAAAGTCCCGGAGCAGAAAGCCCCCAATTTTCGGCGGTCAGGTCAGCCTGAGCTGACTCTTCATCGAGGTTCTAAAAAGCACCCGGTTCTTAACTGGTTGGTTAGGATTGATCGGTGGAGTTATTTTTCTGCTCGTTTCGTTTTTTCTTTCTGCGTATTTCGGGGACGAGGTTCCATTCATTTATCTCAACGTTTTATTCGTTTTCACCCTGCTTTTCCCCATCACGTCAGGGATCTTCATGATCCGCCGTCGTGAGGCAACAAGAATATTTAATGCTACTATCGTGGGTTTTTGGGCGGTAGTGGGCGGGGTAATCATCGTAGTGGTCAATTCATTAGTGGAGCTGTATTTAATTTTTAAGTTAGGAGTTACCCTTTTGAGCTTCGTAAGGTAATTCGATAGCTTATGGGGCGGCCGGTTAGCAGTCAGAGCTGGATGCATGAACCGTATCTTCCAAAATGACAGAGCAGTACGCCATGATAATCACATATCTATGGTCGGATTAATTGATAGATGGGAGGAGGAAGTTTATGACCCTTCATAATTTTCTTTCAGGAAAGTACAACAAAATATATGTGGGTTTAGTAGATACGTCCCGAGCTGTCCGAAACTATGCTACGATATTGCCGATAAAACTGAAGGCAATGGAGGAAGTATATCTATACAAAAATACTGAATATTCTGAAATCGAACGGAAGCAGATAATATATTTACGAGAAGCATTTTCTTATAAGTTTTACTTAATACCTTGTTTTTGCGCAAACAGAGCCGGTTTCTATTCGTTAGTGCAAACAGACGACATTTTAATCGGTTTAACGGTTCATTTAGCGTATATTGGTTCGACAGAGAGTATCATCAGGAAACTGCTTTTGACTTATTTTCCCGAGGATACACCTGATGAACATCGACATTGACTTTACTCCCGAGCTAACCAACACGCACTTTGCTCCATTGGCTGCACTTTCAGCACTTTACCAACAACAAAAACGGCTTGATTCTCTTCGCCAGGTCGAGATTCCATGCGAAATCGCTATTTTGAGCCTGCCAGCAAGCTGATTTAGGTTCTTTTGAGCATAATGACCGGTTGCAAGACCCTCTCAGAAGTTACTCCAACCCTCAAGCAAGAGAAAACCCTGGCTGCCGTTTGGGGTTGGGAGCGCTTTGCCGACGAGTCCAGCCTCTCCCGAACCTGGATGAGCTAACTCAAAAGAACATTGAGAGTTTGCGTGCCAGTATCGGCGGAATCAGCAAGAATGTCGGTCAGGTAGCAGGCCGAGACTGGCGCAAGTTCTTGTGGCTGGACTTCGATTTGTCCGGTTTACCCTGCGGTCCAACCGCTCAGGAGAGCCTGAAAGGCTATTTTGCGGATAAAAAAACGCCTATGGACGCCAATTAGCCCGGGTTAGTGCCATTGAGGAACGCGAAACGGTCTGGTCGGAGGTGTTTCCAGGCAACTATCACACCTTGCGCTGCTTCAAACCTGCTGTGGAAGCAGCCGAAACTGCTTTAGAGTTATCCCCAGAGCAGCGAAAACGCACGGTTTGGCGCATGGATGGCGGTTCTGGAGCAGATGATGAGTTGCGCTGGCTGCTGGAAAGAGGATATCAGGTGATGGCGAAGGGTTTGTCCAATCGTAGAGCGGAGGCTCTGGCAGCCAAAGTCAAGCGCTGGGATGGCTATCAGGAAAATTCTTGGCTGGGAGAGGTCGAACCACCGGTAGATTACGGTCGTCCGGTCCGGGTATTTGTGAAACGACGACTGAAGGAGGAGAAATATTTGCACAGTTATTACGTCTCCACACTCACTTTACCTCGAAAAGCTCCTTTTTGGAGTTGTATGATGCCCGTGGCGGGGCAGAAGTGGAGCAATTTCGCAATGACAAGAGCGGTTTGAGCCTGGAGGCGCGGCGAAAACACAATTTTCTGGGACAGAAGGGCTACATTTTGCTAACCGACCTGGCGCACAACCTGTTGGCTGATTTTTACCATCATGCGTTGGTCGGGACTTGTTTTGAGGATTTTGGGCCGAAGCGCATCGTACGCGATCTGCTCGCTATTCCCGGAAGATTGGCGTTTGAAGAGGGGCGACTCGCTCGAGTCGAATTGCTAAGTCAAAACCAATTTGCCAAAGACCTGGCTATTTGTCTGTTAAGGTACGGTTCAGGCGGCTAAAACCGATTAGAAACCGCCTGTGTTTGCACTAAAAAGTAGAAATGCCTTCTGTTTGCGCAAAAATAAGGTAATAGATTTCCATTTAGAACAATTGTGGTCGTTAGATCATATTGGTAGCCAACCCTCGCTTCTTAAGGATGTGTTGAACAATATCTATGATTCCCATCAATTTAGCCAAGATAATCTACTCCTGCCTTCTTTTGCTATCGAAGGATTTATCATTCAAGGAACCGCATTTCTTGATTTTTATATGCTATACATGTGCTCCATTTTTAGAATAAAAGAAACCAAAAATCTTTCGGGGTATCCGTTCAGTTGGGTAAAGTGTGAGTACCTAAAAACTTTTATGGACTGGTCTCGTTTGATGCAGGATACGGTCCAACCTGAGAACCAACTACCCAATATGGTCCCAGACAATTTGGAGGCACACTAGATTTCAACTGCTCATTTAATTCTGAAGTTTCACCTCCTCCAAGCAAAACCACTTCCCCATCATGCAGTATGACCTCTGTGCGTTTCCCTGTTACCTTTCCGCCAATGACTCGAACAGTGTCCTGTTCAATACTCATTTCAAAGTCTGGAGGCCACACAAGCAGGCTACTGACCTTGTCAACTCGGTCAATTACGCGGACACAGCCTTCATCTATGGTCAGTTCTCCGACAAGTTCAGCCGTCCAGAAGGTAGCCACAACAACAGGAGTAGGGGTTTCAGGGGAAATGGGTGTTGCTGTTGTGACCAGAGTTTCCTTTGTAGCAGATAATTCGGACGGTGGAAGCTTGACACATGCAGTTATTACAGTGAGTGACATAAGAAACGCCATTAATGCCATGAACTCTTGGGCGGCGCATGGGATATCGAGAAAATAATTGACAAGATATCTGCTTGGCAATTACAGCGCGTATATTTGGAATTAGCATATCTCACCTTCTGTTTCGCGACTTTGAAATGCCCTTACAGATCACAAGATGCGTGGTTAATTAATAATGAGAGGCAGGAATACTTTGCCTTGCAAGATAGTGAGGCCAAGGATATTATAGATCTGATCTACTGGCCCATAAATCGCACAAGGGTTCCCATTGCCAAGCATACATCTCGCAATAGTCGTACCATAGGCTGTGGTATTCACGTACCAGGGTCCTCCACTATCACCGTAATCCACTGTTATATCGTCAAGGCGGACGTTAACCCCATCTTGACTAGTGGTAGCGACAGTTCCACACCCGTAACCTGTTGTTCTACCAAATTTGCAAACCCAATCACCTACGTTCTGAGATGCACGAAATCGCACATTATATATAGGGCGATTGGATGATCCGTCCCATATCCAGTTCCTCACGGCAAATGCTTGATCAGCTCTGTGCCATTGAATATCATAAGCAGTTCCTCCCCCATCTGGCGTTCCGCTCCAAAATGGAAGATTTACTCCGAGGTAGGATTGGGCGTTTTCACAATGACCCGCAGTAGTAATTCCCTTAATCCCACTTGGTTCCATAACTGAAAAGCCGCTTGTACATGTGGATAGATTTACACCGCCTCCTATCTCGCTAACGTTTCTCGGCAACTCGGAGAATTTGACTACCTCAACGTTCGAGGGTAATTGTGCATTTACCTTGAGCAGCTCATTTATAAGCAATGTTGCATCCTGCACATACAATTCCGCTTGATTTTTCTGTATATTGACAGCGGAAGTGAAGGAGACGCCTGATTTACTGGCGATTTGTGCCGCTTGAAAGCGTGCATTTTCGAGATCGGTGAGTGTTGCACGAGCGATGCTAACCTTAACAAGGTCGACCAACGGCCCATTTTGGACGTATGGTCGAATAGTAGCATCGCCATTCTGCGTGAACATCACAATCACGCGATAATCGGGGTTATGTTGAATCCAAAGCCCAGCAAACGTGTCCGCTTCCTTTTCAATCAACTTGCGATTGAGTTCGCCAATCTCATTTTGCAGTTGCAAACGATGAATAGCTTCTTGAAGGTCAACCCCCATAGTAGATCCATACGCTTTTGCATCCATTAACAATGCATTGTTGTCTTGTTGGTCAGGCAATCCTGGGGTTGGTTGTGGAGTAGTAGGTGGGGGGTAAGCCGAAATAGGCGAGTTCGGTTGTGATGTTGGAAATGGATCCGATGAATCGGGCGCAGGATATGCCGATTGTGCTAAAGTAATATCTTTGGAATTAGGTTTGTAAAACAAAAGAAAAAACAACGTCAGAGACATTAATGCCATTAAGACCATGATGTCCTAAATAGATTACGCATTTTTCCTCCCCAGGTTCTTATGTAATCAATTTATTACTATGATAACAGCATATTTGATGATTGCAACTAATTGGATTGGTGTGCTTTCTCAGTGTAGAGTGCTCAAAGCCCATATAATCGTTCTGTCGGGTCTCAAGATCCCTGACCGAAATAACTTTCAAGGAATTAATGATGGAGCAGTAACAACCATAATGGCAGCCTTACATGCGGTCGTTAGGTAATCTAATACATTTCGTTTCTGTTGGCGTAAAGTCATGACCGCCGTCAGAATTCGCTCGACAAACACTGTTCCTGTTTTACTTTGGGTACCGAAACTGTGCTTTCGCCAGATCACTCCCCGCCGCAATGCCCTTTCTGCGGCGTTATTGGTCGGTTCGACCCCCTCCTGATCGACAAAAGTCCATAAGGCTTGTTTGACTTTGAGGATATTCTGGCAGGTTCGGCGGGTTTCACGGTGGCCTAACAGAGTACCGATTTCGAGCAAATTATGGATTTCCTCTCGTATTGGGCGCATGAAATTTTGGAGATCGAGGCGTGAGAGTGTACCTTCTTTGAAACGGTGCCAAAAGCCAAAGAACGTTTTGAGGCGAGCAAGTAACATTTGCCCGACAATCTTAGAATTCATCCCCGCGCTCAACCAACGCCTGAAAATCACGTTTGAGATGTGCCCAACAGATTTGACGGCGGGATGGATCGATCCAGGCGTAACCGCTGAAACGATCCGAACCAACTATTCCTGAGTAATTCTCCCCCAGCAACGTCTTCGCTCCGTTACCACTTCGGTTGTCAAAAATACGAAAAACACTTACGCCTGGAGTAGTGCAGACCCACAACCAGAAATCCTTCACCATCTCATGCCAGCCAGTTTCATCCAGATTGACCGCTTTTTGGTTTTTGACATATTTCTGGGCTGCTTCCACTGGCTCTTTCAGCGCCTGACTTACACGATGCTGTTGCGCAGGAATACTCCCTAAGCTGATTTCAACCCCAAAGGCAGTCTCCATGAGTTCACTCATATCACGGTGGCTGATCCCAAACCTTCCCCCGAGATACCCTATCATCGCCTGCAATCGTTCGCCAAAACTGCCTTTGGGCATTTCTGCGGGCCATTCTGCCCGATTTTTCGCACCACAAACCTCACAATTCAAGGTATGCCGCTGGTATTCCACAATTTCAGGTAAGATTTTCGGCAGTTCACTCACCTGATGCCGTTCGGGGTGTGCATCTTCCCCATTCAACACAGCTCCACAGTCCTTGCAAATACTTGGCACGCTTTTTACGATCCGGCTGACTTGATCTGGCGGTTTCAGTTTCCGTCCATGTCCGTGGTGTCCTTTTCGCCCACCTTTTTTCTCGCCGCTCAACTCCGCTTTGGGGTACTTTGGCGTTTGCGGCGGATCGCTTGAGGGTGGTTTTGATGAGTTTTGCGAGTTCCTGTTTACGCGCTCTCTCAGCGTTTTGACCTCATCCTGTAATTCCCCTACCTGAGTTTGCAGTCGTTTCACCTGCTCTTTGAGAATTTGGTTCTCTTCCCAATGCATGATTACCAGCATTTGTACGCTGGGAGGTGTTTTGGCCCAGTCTTCTGAGGTGATTGGCAATTCCGTTGGTAGGTTCACCCCTTCAGTTTACTGCCTCTTGGTAAAATTCTCTACTGCTTATCTTCGCCCTTTTTCGGTCTCTCTGTTATCTTGTCAGTAGCTGCTTTCTACCCAACTGAACGGTTACCTTTCGGGAAACAAATTTTCAAAAGCACTTGAACAAATTGAAGATGAGTCAATTCAAGCTAAAGCTCACCTTGTCAGAAATTATTTTGCAAAAAAGGTATTTGGCGACAGCAAAAGGGAAGCGTTATTGACTGATAATTGGGGAAAGTTATTGAAAAACCTTCGTAACAGCTTAGTTCATCGTGATGAGGATCATCCAGATTTTCAAAACAATATTTCTCTATTAGCGAAAATAATTGGTGATTGGCCTGAAAAAGAAACAGATTTGACTTGTTCAAGATTTTGCCAGGATATTCAAAATACTATGTTTTATTTGGTAACAGAACTTGCTGCAGTTGTTTATGGTCTAGAATATAAGCCAGGACCATATAAACCAGGCATGTGGTAAAAAAATCTCGAGATTATTGTTCTATTCAAATTAAAAACAGCTAACAATTTACGCAGCCTGTTTGGTGGGAAACCCCGCGATATCCCACGCCTGCCAGTGTCCATAAAACCAATCATTCAAGTTGCATGTTCAAAATCATCAGTCATCAATCCAACAATTCCCAAGGGGGGTGAAGTTAAAACTCCACATTTTCCCCCAAAAATTTCACCTTTTGACAGGTTGTCATTTCACCCCCCTGCGCCGTACAATCACTGCATGCCCATCCTGGTCTTACCAATTCTTTCCCCATTCATCAATCGTCATTCCGCATTCATCCTTCCCCCCTTCGTTTTTCGTTTAAATTTAAATTCGAAGACCAATATCGAATCATCATCTGCCACCCGCCCCGATCCTTCCCCTCATTCATCCCTCCACATTCCGCACTCATCATTCTCCCACTCTCGGTTACAATTTCTGCATGCCACACCGCATCTACCACGGCGATAACCTGCCCATCCTGCGCTCCCTGCCGGACGCGTCCGTCGACCTGATCTACATCGACCCGCCCTTCAACACCGGCAAGACCCAGGCCCGCACCCAGATGAGCACCCGGCGCAGCCAGGATGGCGACCGGCTCGGCTTTCAGGGCCGGCGCTACCAGACTGTCAAGCTGGGCTCCAAGGCCTATGAAGATATCTTCGACGATTTCCTCGTCTTCCTCGAGCCGCGCCTGCTGGAAGCCCACCGCCTGCTCAAACCGCACGGCGCGCTCTACTTCCATATCGATTACCGTGAGGTGCACTACTGCAAGCTGCTCCTCGACCTGATCTTCGGCCGTGACCACTTCATCAACGAGATCATCTGGGCTTACGACTACGGCGGCAAGCCCAAAAGCCGCTGGCCTGCCAAACACGACAACATCCTCTTCTACGTCAAAGATCCCGCCCATTACGTCTTCAACGTGGATGAGATCGAGCGCGAGCCCTACATGGCCCCCGGCCTGGTCGGCCCCGAGAAAGCCGCCCGCGGCAAACTGCCCACCGATGTGTGGTGGCACACCATTGTCGCCACCAACGGCGCCGAGAAGACCGGCTACCCCACCCAGAAACCCCTCGGGGTGATCAACCGCATCCTCAAGGCCTCCTCCAACCCCGGCGACCTGGTGTTGGATTTCTTTGCCGGCAGCGGCACAGTTGGCGAGAGCTGCCTCAAGCATGGCCGGCAGTTCATCCTGGTGGATGACAACCCCGAAGCCCTGCAGGTCATGCGCAGGCGTTTTGCCGGGGTAGATGGGATTGAGTGGTTGGAAGGGGAGTAAGCGAAAAATGCCGGCTGAGTCTGCCCGGGCTTAGAACGGCTTGCGTTTGATGATCCAGATCGTGTTGTGCACCCCGCGGTAGCCGCCGATCCCCAGGGCGATCCCCAGGACAAAGAAGGGCACCGCCGCCAGGATCGGCTCGGTGGAGGCCCCCAGCGCTTGCTGCAGCCCCGCGCCGTCCTGCATCGCCGCGATCACCGGCTGGAGCATCTCCCACAGCCCATAGATGGCCATCGACACCCCCACCAGCAGCAGCAGCACGCTCCAGAACAGGTAGGCTGGGCTGCGCCGGATTTCGATCTCACGCTCGTAGACGGTTTCCACCCGGGTGACCACCCCTTCGGCCTGGCGCTCGCCCAGATCGAACTGCTTGCACACTTCGGCGATCACCGCCTCGCGGTTGAGCCCGCGTGCAAAGCCCTGGATGATGAACTCGTTGAGGGTGTCTTTTTCGGAGGCCATGCCTGAATTTTACACCCAATAACCCGGTCTACCGGCGATTTTTTGAGTGGTTTTTCGGCGGCTGGTTCAGTCGGCCTGGCCGCGGCGGCGCGCGATCAGGCTTTCCTGTACGTTGACCGGGGGCTGGTCGGGGCGCTGCGGCGGGCGGCAGTAGGTGCCGTCCGGCAGCATGATCCGCGCTTTGCGGTTGTCGGCCAGGTAGGTCTCGAGGATGTCGTCGCGCACGTGGTGGATCATCTCCGGGTCATCGATCGGGTAAAGCACTTCCACCCGCTGGTTGAGATTGCGGGTCATCAAGTCGGCGCTGCCCATCAGCACGATCTCCTCGCCCCCGTTGCGGAAGTAGTAGATGCGGCTGTGCTCGAGGAACCGCCCTACGATGCTGATCACCCGGATGGTCTCACTCAACCCGGGGATGCCCGGGCGCAGGCAGCACATCCCGCGCACCACCATATCGATCTTGACCCCCGCCTGCGAGGCCTCGTACAGCCGGCGGATCATCTGGTTGTCCACCAGCGAATTCATCTTGAAGAGCATGTACCCCCCGCGCCCGGCCTTTTGGTGGTCGATCTCTTGCTGGATCAGCTCCTCAAAGCGCTGGCGCAGGTTGATCGGCGCCACCAGCAGTTTGCGGTATTGTTCGCGGGAGGAATATCCCGTCAGGTAGTTGAACAGGTCCGAGACGTCTGCGCCAATTTCCTCATCGCAGGTGAAAATGCCGATATCTTCGTACAGGTTGGCGGTCACATGGTTGTAATTGCCCGTGCTCAGGTGTATATAGCGGCGGATGTGGTCGCCTTCACGGCGCACAACCAGGGCGATCTTCGAATGGGTTTTCAGCCCGAGCAGCCCATAGGTGACGTGCACGCCTTCTTGCTCCAGCGCGCGCGCCCAACTGATATTGCTCTCCTCGTCGAAGCGCGCCTTGAGCTCCACCAATACCGCCACCTGCTTGCCGTACTCGCGCGAGGCTTCCATCAGGGTGTTGACCACCGGTGAGTTCTTGCCCACCCGGTAGAGAGTCTGCTTGATCGCCAGCACATTTGGGTCGCGCGCCGCTGCCCGCAAAAAATCCACCACCGGGTTGAATGAATCATAGGGGTGGTGCAGCAGGATGTTGCCCTTGCGGATCGCGTCAAAGATCTGCTCGTCGTCATCTGCTTCGATCGCCCGCAGCGCCGGCGGCACGGTGGTCAGGAACGGCCGGTCTTTCAGATCAAAGCGGTCTACGCGGGTCAGCTCCATAAAGCTGCTCAAGGCCAGCGGTCCGGCCAGGGCGTAGATGTCATTCGGGTCTACCTTGAGGTTTTCGACCAGGATCTTCTTTACCTCGGGGGTCATGTTGCGGTGGATCAACAGGCGCGTCACCGCGCCAAAGCGGCGTTTACGCACGCTTTCCTCAATCACATCCAGCAGGTCGGGCGCCTCCAGTTCCTGGATGTCGGTGTCCGAGTTACGCGTCACATGGAAGGCGTGCGATTCGAGCACCTCCATACCGGGGAACAAGGCCGGCAGGTTAGCCTGGATCAACTGGTCGAGCCAGACGAAGTAATGGCGGCGCGGCACGGTCCCATTTTTGCGGGCGCCCCCCGAGGAGCGTTTCACCGGCACCAACTGCGGCAGAGAGGGCGGCACTTTCACCCGAGCGAAGCGCCTCTGCCCGTCTTTGCCCCGCACCAGCACCGCCAGGTTGAGGCTCAGGTTAGAGATATGCGGGAAAGGGTGCCCCGGGTCGTACGCCAGCGGGGTCAGCACCGGATAGATGACCTCGTCGAAATAATCGTTGACGTTTTCGCGCTGTTTGGGGCTGAGTTCGCTGTAATTCTGGATGTAGATGCCTTCATTTTTAAGGCACGGCTGGAGGGTATTGAGCCACGAGTTTTCAGTTTCATCCATCAAGCGCTGCGCCACCTTGCGGATTTCCGCCAGCTGGCGCGCCGGGGTCAGGCCGTCCGGCGAAAGCTCAGAGACGCCTGCGTCGCGCTGCATGCGCAGTCCGCCCACCCGCACCATGAAAAACTCGTCGAGATTCGAGCCGACAATTCCCAGGAACTTTATCCGTTCTAACAGCGGATTGGTTTCATCTTTCGCTTCATCCAGCACGCGCCATTGAAATTCGAGCAGGCTGAGCTCGCGGTTGAGGTAGAGACTTGGCGAATCCAGGTCGATCTTATCGGTTTGAAGGGTGACGTCGCTCATGAACCCTCGGGAAGATACAAAAAGTCAGCTGTGAATTTCTACATGCTGACTGGCTTGGTTACCGATGATTATACAATGAAGCGGGGCTTCTTGTCACCTGTCTACTTGCGGCATAGGGCAATCGCATCAAAACAGTTTTTCTATAAAATAGTTGTCACCCACCCCTAAATCCCCGCCCTCGAGGGCGGGGACTTTAAAAAAATCCGAGAAGACTGTATCTGGCGGCATATAAGTGCCGCCAGATACAGTCTTCTCGGAGAAAAATATTTTCTCCCCCCTCTTTGCGGCGTTTTTTTGCCGCGAAAGTAGGCCGGGGGGAGTGGAAAAGGGTAGAAAACGCATCTGGCAATTTAGATGCGATTGCCCTGCTTGCGGCAGGATCTGCGTGCAAAGGCCCGCGCCGCCCAAGAAATCCATGGGCGGCGCGGATTCAGGCTTACTGGATGATGGGTTTAGCCACCACGATCAATCGGTAGGTGCTGGAATAAGGCGGCCAGCAGGTAACCAGGGTCAGGCGTTCATCCTCGGTGTTGTCAAGCCATTTGCCGTTCTCGACCATCTGGGCAAAACTGACATTCTTCTCTTTGACCTTGATCACCTGGTCGACCTGGTAGCGGAATTCAAGTCCGCTGGAGAAAACCGATACCTCGTCGCCAACCGCCACCTTGTACAGGTTGGCAAATACCGCGCCGTTGACGTTGTGATGGCCAAAGAGCACCATGTTGCCCTGCTCACCGGGGAAACTAGACGAGGGGTTCCAGCCGGCGGCGAACTTATCGGGCACCAACCATTGCTCGTATAGGTTACCCTGGATATTGTATGTGCGCTGGCCAGTAGGCACCACCGGGGCTTCGAGATTGATCGCGGGGATCACCAGGCGTTCGGGAAGAAGATAGCCATCCTCCTCGCTGCCAAAGGTGGCATTGAGTGCCAGCTGTGAGTTGACAGTAAAGGTGTCGGGCAGGTTGGTCTGGTTCGGCTCGGCTGGGGTCGTCACCGAAACCAGGTACGGGTCGAACTGGTCCCAGGGCGGCGCGGCCGGGTCGATGGCAGCGCTGACCGGCTCCACCAGGTGGGAAAAGGCCGGGATACCCAGGCCCACCCCTGTGCCCAGCCCAACCAGCGCCAGCCCGGCGGCGATGAAAACCCATTTAAAAACGCTTATGACTCGATGCATGAAGATTTATAACCATTGAAAAAACCGGCGGGCTTTTTTTGGAAGCCCGCCGGAGAAGTTCGCTTAGCGCGTGGTGGGCCGGCTGAGGCCGGTTAGGATTAACCCTAGCCCGAGGAACAACAAGCCGATGTTAATCATCAGGCCAGAAAGGCCGCCGAACCCAGGCAAA
This sequence comes from uncultured Chloroflexia bacterium, assembly GCA_963752685.1. Taxonomy (GTDB): domain Bacteria; phylum Chloroflexota; class Anaerolineae; order Anaerolineales; family Anaerolineaceae; genus Anaerolinea. The sequence goes on from CAVVZR010000008.1 coordinate 186,475, forward strand.
TCAGCGCCGGTATCGGGGATAATCACCCCGCCGCCAGGGGTAACGGTCGGGTCGTTACGCGAAGGTTGGGTGGGGGTGGGGGTATCGGTGCCGCCCTGTCCCGGAGGGGTGGGCAGGGTGCTGGTAACCGTCACCGTAGAGGTCGGGGTAAAGGTTAAGGTGACCTGGGTCGAGGTGATCGTGGGGGTAAAGGTCGCCGTCACCGTACCGGTGGAAGTCGCCGTGGCCGTGGCTGTGGAGGTGCTGGTCGCCGTGCTGGTGGCGGTGGAAGTCGCCGTCGAGGTGGGCGTTTCCGTGGGGGTGGCCGTGCTGGTAGCGGTAGAGGTCGGCGTATCAGTCGGCGTGTTGGTCGGTGTATTCGTCGGGGTATTAGTGGGCGTGTTGGTCGGCGTATTCGTCGGCGTATTGGTGGGTGTGTTGGTAGGTGTATTCGTCGGCGTATTCGTTGGGGTGTTGGTAGGTGTATTGGTAGCCGTGGAGGTCGGCGTGGCGGTGAAGGTGGCCGTCGGCGTAAAGGTGGCGGTCGGCGCGGTGCAGAACCACGGGTACCAGTAGATGTCGCGGCCGGCGGCGGGGGTCAGATGGGTGCCGTCGCTGGGGTCGATGATATTAGCTCCGTAGTGCACTTCAACCACCGCATCCGTCGGACGAATGCCAGGCCAGGTGCCGGTCACCGAGAAGGTGCCCGTGCCCGCGCTAATGGTGACGGAGGGGAAGTATTGGGGATCCGTGCGCAGGTCCGGCGGATTGACTACATAGAACGAGGTTTGCAGTGAATATGTCTTTCCAGGGTTGGTAGGATCGACCGGGATGGAATAGGTTCCAGTCACGGTGATCGGCCCGGCTTCGTACATGCAGATGGCATGATCCGAGCCGTCAAACGAAAGGGTGGTGCCCACCGGAATTACCGCGGGGAGGCTGGGCGGCGAGACCACATTGGGCTGCTTTTGCGAACCCGAAGCCGGTTCGCGCCGGGGGACGTTGACGCTAACGGGCCCCTGGGAGGGCTTATCACTGACACCATCCTGAGTGGGTTGAGGAACAGAAGCGCCTGTGCCGGGGCGCAGCACTTTAGATACCGGACCGGGCGCATCGGCTTTCACGGGTTGGTTGACGATTGAAAGCAGCATGCCAGCCAGCAGTAACACCGTCCCGCCGGTATAGAACCAGCGGCTGATGTTGTTTAATATAGCGCGTGTCGATGATTTCATCCTGTACCTCACATCCCATCCGAAATCGTGCAACGTTCGGTCTATGTCACCTTGCGGTGTTTACCCATCTTAATAAAAAAACCGGCCAATAAGACTTGGGCCGGTTTCGCTACTGGCTCCCTGCACCTCCGCTCATGTTGATGAGCAAGCGACCAAATAAGAGGTTTGCAGTTCATCGCCGCCGATAAATTATTTCAGGTTTAACCGATAATAAGATAATCCTTATCTAAATATACCTATTTTTAAAGGAAAGTCAATAGTTTTCTGGTTAGTTTTAAGGTTGTTGTTCATAATTGCAATGGTAATGTAACATTACATCCCCACCTGCAGCTTATAACCAAGGCGGTCGATATTTTGGATCAGGTCCGGGTTTCCGGAGGCCTGCTCCAATTTCTGGCGCAATAAGTAAATCAGGTATTTGATCCGGTTGCGCACCTGCGGCGTATCCTTACCCCATACCGCCTCAGCGATGGTCTGGTAATGGACAACATCCGGAGCTTTGCGCGCCAGGGATGCCAGGATGGCAAATTCTTTACCGGTCAGTTGAATGTGCTTGTTATTAAGGATGACTTCCTGGGTGGAAAAATCGATGATCAAACCGGGGTTGGGGAACACCATCCGGTCGAGATCTTTCACCGGCCGGGCACGGCGCAGAACCGCCTGCACTCGGGCGATTACCTCGGCGTTGACAAATGGTTTGGTGATGTAATCATCCATGCCCATGCGCAGCGCTCGAACCACTTCATCCTTATTATAAATCGCCGAAATAATGATCACCGGCGTGTCGGTAATCTCGCGCAGGTGTTCGTAGGTCTCCCAGCCATCCATTTGGGGCATCATCAGGTCCAAAAGGATCAAATCGGGCTTGATTTCCTGGCATTTTTGGATGGCTTCAAATCCGTTGGTGGCGCTCAAGACGTTATAACCGGCGAGACGCAGGATTTGTTTCAGTAAGAAAACCGTATCCAGCTCGTCCTCAACCACGAGTACGGCATGGCGGGGCATCTTTTGAATTTCATCCAGATCGATACCAACTTGAGGGGTCTGCATGGATAAAAAACTCGTCTCCTGAACTGTCATGGCGGTTCCTCCAAATAAAAAAACCGGCGCCGTGGCCGGTTTCGCTACTGGCTCCCCGTGAGCTTTCTCGTAATACGAGTAAGCGACCAAATGCAGCTCACGGATTATCGCCGCCTTAACGTCCTATTCTATTTTCTAAGATTATCATAACAAATTCATCACCAAAGGTCAATGGAAATTCAGTTATTTTAAGGAAAGCCATATGTTCTCATACGGTTAGTTTCTTGAAAGCAATTCGAAGCTCCCGGTTTGCTGGTGAAAAATCTACTCGCCGGTGCTGCGAACCTTCATTTATTCGAGTAAAATTACCGTTAATCATTTTTTGGCAATTTAAATGGAAAACTGGAGGCTGCATGTTACCAAAAACACTGGCCGTTCAATCGGTGGAATTTCTGGATTTTCTGGAAACCTGGCTTTCCGGTTTGCCAACTTTGAGCAGCGGGGTTGTTTTCCAACAGCCCGCCCAAGCTGCGATCATCTCGGTGGATGTGATTAAAGGATTCTGCAATTTCGGACCCTTAGCCAGCCCGCGGGTAGGAAGGATTGCTGAGCCTATCGCCCGGTTGATGGAAAGCGCCTGGGGGGCCGGTTTACGCAGCATCATTTTGACTCAGGACACCCACGAGCCGGATGCGGTTGAGTTTGCTCAATGGCCGGTCCACTGTGTGCGCGGCAGTGAAGAGGCTCAGCCGGTGGAACAATTATCCGCCCTGCCTTTCTTTGGTCAAATCCAGCAGATCCCCAAGAATTCGATCCACTCCGGGTTGAACACGGAACTCAATCAATGGATGGATCAACACCAGCAGGTGGATACGTTTGTGGTGGTTGGCGATTGCACCGATCTGTGCACCTATCAATTAGCCATGCACCTGCGGCTGGACGCGAATGCACGCCAGCTGGAGCGCAAAGTGATCGTACCGGTGGACTGCGTGGACACGTATGACCGCACGGTGGCTGCGGCCAATGCCGAAGGTGGCCTGCCGCATCCCGGCGATCTGCTGCATGCCGTTTTTCTATATCATATGGCTCTCAATGGGGTCGAAGTAGTCCATGCCATCGCTTGATCCGGTTCAATTCGTCGAGTTCAACTAGCTAGAAGCAGGGGCAGGCGGGTCGTTCACTTTGGTGTGGGTGGGAGATTACAGGTTCATTACAGTTGGCTTGCACTGATCAAAATACGCGCCCGTTCTATAGGTCTGCGCCCAAAAACATGGTACATTGGTTATTATTGCGTAATAAATGGGCCACTTGGAGTAATTTGTGACAGTCTGGCCGGGTATTTTAACCCTTTTTCCATCCATCCTGGCGATAGTTCTTTCGACCGCTGGAATTATTTTATTAGTTTCTCACCGGCCGGCTGGGCCGGCGGTTCTTCCGCTGTATGGTTTCCTTATCGCGAGCACCTGGTGGGGGGTGTTCCTGCTGGCCGAAGGAATTTTCACCAACATTGCGGTAAAACAACTTATGGCTTATCTGGCAGTTCCCGGTTGGTTTATTGTGGGAACTGCTTTCTTATTTTTTGCCTTAAACTTCTCCGGTTTGCGCCGGGGCCAAGAAAAATGGACCGCCGTTTTGCTTTGGGTTGAGCCGGTGATTGGCCTGGTTATCGCTATGACCAATTCGCTGCACGGCTGGATGTGGCGCTGGGCCGATTATACCGGTTTGAACAGCCCGTGGCTTGGCGTAGCAGCCAGGCCGCTTTTCTATTTACACACTCTCTACACCGCCGCGATACTCCTGATTGGCTCTTATCTGCTTCTGATCCTCACCAGCCGCATGTATCGGATGCACCTGCGGGTTACCTTCCTGCCCATCGGGGTGATCTCCTTGCTGATCAGCGGGGTTCTATCCGTAATTGTCACCTGGGATGAAGGCTGGATGGGCATCGTGGTTTTCCTGATGAGTCTCGCCGGCCTTTCGCTGGCACGAAGCTTGCTCGATAACCAGGATATGGGTGTTTCACACATGGCAGAGGTTGAATTATACGAGCGGGTTTCGGATGGTTTGGTCTTTATCAGCCCCGCCGGGCTGATCGTCCAGGTGAATCCCGCGGTGGAGCGCATTCTCCAGGAGAAAGGCGCGAACCTGGTTGGAAAACCCATCCAGGTCATCCTCCCCGAGGTGAACCTGGGACAGGATAGCGGCCAAGCGGTGCATGATCTGACGATAACCATCGATGGTCAGCCGCATTTCTATAACGTCAGCCTCTCAGTTATCCATGACTCGCGCGGCCGGCATCTGGGTTGGTCCGCGACCCTGGTGGATATTACCCAGGCACGCCAGGCCGAAAGGGCCGCCGCGGCCAGCGAGGAGCGCTACCGGGCCTTATTTGAACAGGCCAGCGATGCCATCTTGCAGGCGGACAGCGCCGGCAGCGTGGTGGACGCGAACCATCTTGCATTGGAATTGTTTGGCCTGTCCAGGGATGAAATTCTGGGCAAACCCGTCGCAGACCTGCATCCACTGGGCGCCTCCGAGGATGTTGCTCCTTCTGGCGCATATTGTGTGGAAGCTGTTCGCAAAGATGGCGCCCCGCTTTATCTCGAAATCAGCAGTTCTTCCTTAAATCACAACGATTCCTTGCACACCATCGAGATCGTTCGGGATGCAACCGACCAGGTGATGGCCGACAAGGCTGAGCAAGAGGCCCAGGCGATCAATGCCGAGCTGCGCAAAATCACGGTCGAGCAAAACATCCAGCTGGATGTAAACCAGGTGCTTGGCAATATCCTCGACCGCATGCGTTCGATCATGCCTTACGATTTTGCCAACGTATTTATCATCCATAACCGTCTGGCGGTTTCGATCCATGCCAGAGGGTATGAACCCTACGGCGCAGAAGTTGCCGGCCGCGCCGAGAACCTGGTCTTTGACCTGGAAAGCACCCCGACCTTGCGGGAAGTGGTAGAAAAAGGCGAGATCATCACTATTTTCGATACCGCTCGCAGCCCGGAATGGAAGCGCGGCATCCTGGTGGACGACCTGCGCTCATGGATCGGCGCACCGATTATCCTCGGCGGTGAAGTGATCGCGATTTTCTCGTTGGCCAGCGCGCGCGCGGGAGCATTCTACCCGCGCAACGCCCAACGATTGCGCATTTTTGCCAACCAGGCCAGTGTCGCCCTGGAAAACGCCTCTCTTTTCGATGAGGTCCACAAGCGGGTGGGCGAATTGGAATTGCTCACGGTGTTAACCGCAATCTTGCCGAAGCCCGCAACCTGGATACCCTGGTGGCGCAATTTTATAGCTATGTTTCCAGCGCATTTAACGCTGCCGATTTGCTCATCTGGCTGGGAGAGCAGGAAGACGGCGCCGAAGAAGTTTATCACCTGGTAAATGGCGAGGCGCATTCACTCAATGCGTCGGATGCGGCCATGCGCCTGGTGAAGGTCGTTGCGAAAAGTGGCGAGGCCATGCTTTTCCGCAGCCAGGCCGAAGTGAGCGCCTATTATCGTGCGCAAGATTGGTCGATAGATGGTCTGATCCCGAATGCCTGTATGAGCGTACCGTTGGCCATAGCCGATGGAGTGCAGGGCGCCTTGCTCGTCCAGGACTTCCGCCATCCAGGCTTATTCACCGGTGAAGATCACCAGCTGCTTAAAACCGTGGCGCGCCCGCTGGGTGTGGCCATCGCGAATGCGAAAATGAACATGAGCACTCGCCGGCGTACTGCCGAACTGGCTGAAGCCAGCAGCCAGGCGCAGGAAGCGCTTTTGGAAGCCGAACACGCCAACCAGGCGAAGACGCGTTTCCTGGCCACGATGAGCCACGAAATCCGCACTCCGCTCAACGGCATTATCGGTATGACCTCGATGCTGTTGGAAAACAATCTGGATAACGACCAGATGGCGATCATCGAAATTATCCGCACCAGCGCCGAAACCCTTTCCTCTTTGATCAACGATATTCTGGACCTTTCCAAAATCGAATCGGGTCGTCTCGAGTTGGAACACCACCCCTTTAACCTCCACGAGTGCCTGGAAGCCGCGCTGGATCTGCAGGTGCCCCGCGCCATGGAGCGCGGGCTCGATCTGGCTTATTTTATCGAGCCAGGCACGCCGGAATACATCGCCGGAGATATCGCCCGCCTGCGCCAGGTGATGGTAAATCTGCTCAGCAATGGGCTGAAATTCACCGAGCGCGGCGGGGTATACCTCAAAGCCTGGGAAGATATGCTCCCCGGAGAAACCAACCTGCTGACCGATCAGGCCCAACTGCATTTCACGGTGAGCGATACAGGGATTGGTATCCCGCCGGAAAAAATGGGGGGGTTATTCCAGGCATTTAACCAACTGGACGCATCCACCACCCGAAAATACGGCGGCACCGGGTTGGGGTTGGCGATCAGCAAACAATTATGTGAATTGATGGGCGGCACCGCCTGGGCCGAGAGTCAGGGTGTGGAAGGCATGGGCACCACCTTCCATTTCACCATCCGCGCTGACGTGGACCGCCGGGCTGTTTTGGGTCAGGAGCCTGCCCCGGCGTTGCATAGAAAACAGGTGCTTCTCGCCAGCGCTGCGCCGTTTACCTGCAGTGTTCTGATGCGCTACGCGGCTGCCTGGGGCATGCAGCTCAACACAGCCACCACACCCGAAGCCTGCATGGAAATCCTTGAAAAGGAAACCCGCCCGGATCTGGTGATCATCGATGATAACTTCGAGTTGGAACCGGGTCTAAAAGCCCATATTCAGAATTTACCCTACATGATGTTAGCCACTCCGCAGGGTAGAAATGTTGGCATGCAAGGGCCAAACAAAGCCGATATGGTGGCCTATAAACCGGTTAAGCCGGCTCGCTTCAAGGAATCGTTGATCTCATTCTTCACCGGTAAAGCCGCCCAACCTGCGCCCGCCACGGCCACCCAGGTTTTGATGGACAAAAATATGGCCAGCCAGTATCCCCTGCGCATCTTACTGGCTGAGGACAATATTGTTAATCAAAAAGTGGCAATGCTGATGTTGAGTAAGTTGGGTTACCAGGCCGACCTGGCGAACAATGGTCAGGAAGCCCTGGATATGGTCAAAGAGCGGGTTAATAACGGGCGTGGGGCCTTCGATGTGGTGTTAATGGATGTGCATATGCCGGTGATGAACGGCGAAGACGCCACCCTGCGCATTCGTTCTGAACTGCCGGTGCAATTCCAGCCTTATATCATTGCCCTGACCGCAGATGCCCTGGATGCGAACCGGGAGCGGTTCCTGGCGGGCGGGATGGACGCATATATCAGCAAGCCAATCCACATCGAGGATTTGATGAACGCGCTGGTGGGGCATCAGCCCAGTGTCGTCACGGTGGATGCGCCGACGTTGCGTAAACCCGAGACGGACACGAAAGAAGTGATCAACCAGGAGACAATTGATCGCTGGACAAAGGTGATGGGCAGCGGGCCGATCTTCGCCGGGATCATCGGGATTTATTTGTCCGACGCGGCCAGCCTGGTCCATGATTTGGAGGTCGCCTTAAAAGAGGGCGAATGGAAGCGCCTGCATCAGGCTGCTCACACGTTGAAATCCAGCAGCGCCAACTTTGGCGCCTTGCGCCTGGCAGAGCAATTGGAACAAATTGAGCGATCCGTAGGAACCTCGGGCAACGAGCCAGCCAACCTGGATGAAATCGGGGTGATGGTGAGCCGCGTGCGCAAGCTATACCCCGAGGTTGCCCGCCATCTGCGCAAGCTTCAAAATGAATTGCTGCAGAAAGATCAGGCCGAGGATACCCAGGAACCTGAGGTAGAGAACCGCAGCCCGGAGAAGAAAACAAAACGACCCGGTGCCCACGGGCAGGATACCGCCCCGCTCCCCGAACTCGTCGACCCGTAATCCCACCGCCAGGGTCTACGCACAGCATTCCCAACCGACCCTATGGATTCTTTATGCGCTCTATCCCAGCGGATAGAGCGCGAGTGGTTAATTGCCGATTATTGCCCAAATTCATTATGTTTTTTTGGCTGGGATAGTGTACAGTTAAGTGGTGAGCATTCGGCCCCCGTCCCGAGCTTGGGGCGGGGCGTATTTTTCCTGGAATTGAACCCATCGCTGCGGCGTCTAGAAGGAATGAGAATGGTGGATCTGGCTTTTTTTGAACAAAATCATTGGCGAGTGGTTGACGTATTGCATACCGCGGAACGCGCCGCTGGATTGGAAACATCCAGTGATTTGCCCCTCGCAGATCAAGCCCACGAGTACCTGAATAAAAATTATCCCAACGGCATTTATCGACACCAGAAAGCCGCATTGAAAGCCAGTCTGGCCAACGAACAGGTCTGCCTTTCTACGGGGACATCCTCTGGGAAAAGCCTGGTTTTTCAAATGGCGGCCCTGGATATTTTAGCCCGCGATCCGCAGGCCCGGGTGATGGCCATATACCCGATGAAGGCGTTGGGCAATGAACAACGCGAGCGCTGGGAGCAGGTGCTTACTGATAGCGGATATGGCGCGCAGGTTGGCCGTGTGGATGGAAATGTTCCCCCGGCGATGCGCCTGGGTATTCTCGAGCGCTCGCGCGTGGTGGTTTTTACACCCGATATCCTGCATGCCTGGTTGTTATCTAATCTAAACCAGGCCGTCGTGCAGAATTTCCTCACCAAGGTATCCCTGATCGTGGTGGATGAGGTGCACGCCTATTCCGGCGTGTTTGGATCGAATGCGGCCTTCTTATTCAGGCGCATACGCCATTTGCTTTCTTTATTGGGTGCGCGCCCGCGTTTTATCTGCGCGTCGGCAACCATTGCTCACCCCGAGCAGCATTTGGAGAGCCTGTTTGGCATGCCCTTCCACCTGGTGGGGTCAGACCTGGATACTTCGCCGCGTTTTCCAATGGAAGTGGCGCTGGTGGACCCGCCCGAAGGCGGCCACACCCTGGACAGCGTGGTCCAACTGCTAGGATATTTGTCGGGCCAGCCGAATGCGCGCTTTATCACCTTTGTGGACAGCCGCAAGCAGGTGGAATTCATTTCCTCGATCCTGGCCAGGGTGCAGCGTGAGGAGAGCGGCAAAAAGGAGCCGGATGAGGGCGAGCCGGGGATTGAAGATAAACTGGGCGGGGTGCTGGCTAGCTTGAATGTTTTACCCTACCGCGCCGGTTACGAGGAACATGATCGCGGGTTTATCCAGACGAAATTGACTGAAGGCAGTTTGAGCGGGGTGGTCAGCACCAGCGCGCTCGAGTTGGGCCTGGATATCCCTGGCCTGGATCTATGTGTGTTGATTGGCGTGCCGCCTTCCGCCACCAGCTTACAGCAGCGCATAGGGCGAATTGGGCGGCACGGGCCGGGCCTGGTCATTGTGGTCAACGGTGGGGATGTCTATGACCGGGCGGTTTTTGCCAACCCCGCCAGTTTCTTTGAGCGCCCGCTGGCTGAAAGCGCCCTCTACCTGCAGAACCGCTATATTCAATATATCCATGCCCTCTGCCTGGCGCGCAACGGCGGTGAGCATAGCCAGGTGCTTTCTGCGCGCCGCCTGGTGGATCGCACCTTCAGCAGTGCGGTGCGCTGGCCGGAACCGTTTGTGGAACTTTGCCGGGCAGAGCGCAGCGGCCAGACCCCACGCGACCTGATCGGGATGAAGAACGAGTCCCGCGAGCGGCCAAATTATGCATTCCCTTTGCGCGAAGTAGAAAGCCAGTTCAAGGTGGAACGTGCCCAGGGACCGGCGACTTCATCCCTGGGATCGTTATCCTTTGGCCAGCTGATGCGCGAGGCTTATCCGGGTGCGATCTATTATTACGCCACCCAGCCATATCGCGTCACCCGGGTGAACCTGAAAACTCACCAGGTGCAGGTGCGCCGGGAAAAACGCTACACCACCCGGCCGAATCGCCTGCCGGACCGGGTGTTCCCGCGGGTGAACCCGGCCGGGGTCTATTCGGCCGGGCAGTATGATGAGCTTGCCAGCCTGGAATGCCAGTTGCTGGTGCGTGAGACGATCAACGGCCTGGTTGAGCAGCGCGGCGGCAATGAGAGCGTCTATTTGTATCCGCTTCCACGCGAGCTGGGTTTCTACCAGGACCAGCCGTTCTTCAACCGCAACTATTTCACCACCGGGACGGTGATCAGCCATCCCGTTTTGGGGCAGGAAGGTGTTTTTACCTCTGCGCTAGCCGAGTTGGTCTACGAGGCTTTCCTCCTGCTGGTCCCCTTTGACCGCCAGGATATCGGTTGGGCGGCGGATACGTTCCGCCAGTCCAGGCCGCCGGTGATCGCGGAAGGCCAGCCATTCCTGGTGGTGTTTGACCAGATTTATGGCAGTTTACGGCTGTCTTCGCGCCTGTTAGAGCCCGGGTTGTTGGGGCGTGTGCTGCTGGAGGCCAGTTTGCTGGCGGCCACTCAGAATGTGGTCAATATGAACCCGGCCAGCCGCATCGCCCTCGGAGAGATGTGTGCTGTTGCCCTGGAGCAGCCCCTGTGCCGCCTGGGTTTTGGTGAGATTGAGATCGAGCTGCCCGAAGGCATGGAGCGGATTATCATGCCGCAGAGTAAGGGCTTGCTGCTGCGTTCCAGCGAAGAATTCCGGGTGTTGCGGATTGTCCAGATGCCGGGCGGGTTGAGTTATGAAGGCATCCCGTCATCCCTGGAGGGAAGCGGAGCGGCCACCATGCCGCTGTTGATGGATGTCGCTGAGATCCCCGGTGAAAGCCAGGTGGGCTGTTATGATCCAAGCACGGGGAAGATCGAACCGCTGGCAGAGAGCACCCTGGGTTTTGTGCCCGGAATCAGCGAGGATATGGCGGTGCTCAACCCGCAGGCGCTGGTCACATCCCTGGGCATGCACCTGGAGGAAAACCATCTGCAGGTGTTGGCCGGGCGAATGGGGATTGATGTGGCCGGGATCACGGGCCGCACGGAGCTGGCGAGCAGGATCATTGAAGTATGTCTGGCGCAGGGTTGCAAGGGTAAGTTGGCCAGAGCGGTCGCCCGGATTTGAACTACCTCGCGAGCGGGTGCCGGGCTCACCGAGGAGCCGCTCGGCATGGTAGACCTCATTGAAAAGGGGAAATGCTCGCAGCCCGGAATTTTGGTTTTCGTACGATCTTGGATTGTGCCCCAACAAAATAAGCTGATGGAGCATTTCCATGCATCCTCAGCTTATTTCAACCAGAAGTGGGATTAAATTATTCTTCGATGGAAATTGATTGTTCAGGGCAGGAATCCATTGCCTCACGCACCAGGTCTTCGTCCGCAGCCGCGACGACATCCACCAGGACGGTAGCGTAAGGTTCTGCGCCGAGTTTGAATACATTGGGCGCGATCGTTTCACATACGCCGCAGCCCATACAGGTGTCCGGATCAACAAATGCTTTCATATTTGACCTCATTAGGAATAATTTATTGGCTCGATTATACCCTGCCTGATCGATGGACGGCGCTTTTGTTGAAAGAAAATGATTGCATTCCCCGGCGACACCACGTAAAATTAGGATGACGTCAACCGGGGGGTAGACCCAAAAAGGAGGTTGAATTGATCACCCCGTTAGGAATGGTCCTGGTTATTTTTGGTATATTGGTCTGCTTTGCCGGCTACAGTATTTTTCAATCCATGCTGCCTTTGTGGGGTTTTATTCTGGGGGGCTTTATTTTCATTGTGGCCGTGCCCCTGATTGTTAAAATTCCCCCCTCTCAAGAAAACGTATATCAGGTGGTTTCATTTGCGGTGGGAGGGCTGATCGGCGCAATTGTCGCCAGGCCATTGTATTATGCGACCATTTTTCTCTCAGGAGCGGCCGCGGGTGCCTTGATGGGCATGATCATCGGCGCCTATCTTTCCATCTCCAGCGGGCAGGTATCCATTCGCGCCCTGACCGAGCTGGCGGCGATGACTTTCCCCCCGCATATCGAGACCCCTCTTCAGGTGGTCTTGATGGTGGTCTTCGGCCTGATCGTGGGCGGTTTTTCGATCAGCTTCCAAAAATTTATGATCAGCGCATCCACAGCCTTACTCGGCGCGGCGGCGGTCGTCAGCGGTTTGACCGGAGCGATCCTGGATATGTTCCGCGGCAGCCCAACCCGAGGTTTTACCATTTTTGTGGTCTGGTTGGCGCTGGGAATGATCGGGCTGTTTATTCAATTCCGCATGCGGGATGAAACCTGATCGCTCCTGCCTGAACGGCCGGCAACGGCTGACCGCGGTGCCGTCCGGCAGTATTGCTGCTGAAATTGGGGCGATACGTGTTAAAATTTGTTGGCTATGTTAAAAAAATTGGAGAAAGTAACTTTTTCTATGGATCAAGACCAAACGACTTACCGCAACCGGCGGATGGCGATGTTAATTGATGGTGATAATGCCCAGGCTTCTTTGATCAGCAACATGTTGGCGGAGTCTGGTAAATATGGGATGGTGATTATCCGGCGAATTTATGGGGATTGGACGACCTCAAACATGAATGGATGGAAAGATACGCTGCAGATCCACGCCATTCAACCCATCCAACAGTTTCGCTACACGGTGGGCAAAAATGCCACCGACAGCGCGATGATCATCGACGCGATGGATATCCTTTACGAAGATCGCGTGGATGGCTTTTGCCTGGTATCCAGTGACAGCGATTATACCCGCCTGGCGACGCGTATTCGCGAGAAGGGCATCTTTGTGATGGGCATCGGCAAACAATCCACCCCGCGGGCATTTGTCAATGCCTGTGATGTTTTCGTGATCACCGAAAACTTGCAGAAGAATCTGCGCAAGGAAACCCGGCCGACCAGGCCCCAGGAATCCAAGGCCCAGGAACCCAAGCGCAGGGGCGAGAAGAGTGATAAGAGCGAAAAGGCTGAGAAGAGCGAAAAAGCCGAAAAAGTGTCCGAGGAGAAAGAGCTGCTTAACGATCCCATCCCGCTGATCAAACAGGCGTTTGACCTGGCGGTGCAGGATGACGGTTGGGCCTTTCTGGGCGTGATGGGTACCCAACTCCGCCAACTCGACCCCAGTTTTGACCCGCGCACCTACGGCTATCGCCAATTATCCATGCTCATCCAGGCTTATCCGGATGTATTTGAGATGGAGATGGGGAAAAAGGGGGACGGCACGTTCAATGTGTACGTCCGCATGAAAGAGTAATCCGCGACCGCTTAAAAACTCCCCATACCGGGGAGTTTTTTTATTTCAATCAGGCCGGCGTTGCCTGCCGCCGGATAATTCCTATACGTATAGATTAATGCTGCTGTGGGAATCATGCTATCATCATGGGAAGCCTTGATGACTTCACCGAATCCTGACCTGAGCAAACCCCTTAGCCAAGACGGCTCTCACCATCGAGCGGTCTTTTTTGCCATCCTGGTGTTTGAGATCGTCTTTCTCATGGCGGCGCGCACGCCAATCGACAGTGATCTGTTCTGGCATCTGGCTGCCGGCGAGCAAACTCTCCAAAACGGTTGGCCAATCTTAGCGGATACATTTTCGTATACACGCCTGGGCGCGCCGTGGATCAACCATTCCTGGCTGGGTGAAGTGGTTTTGGCTTTGGCCTACCGCGCCGCAAGTTGGATCGGGTTGAGTGCGCTGGTCGCGCTCCTCGCCGCAGGAAGCATGCTCCTGGTCTACCGCCAGATGAAAGGCCATCCCATCTGGCGCGCCTTTTTGATCGTGCTGGCCTCGCTGGTGGCTGCGCCGGTCTGGTCAGCCCGCCCGCAAATATTCTCGCTTTTCTTGTTAGCCTGGGTGATCGACACGGTGCAGCGCTTTTGGCAACAGGGAGAAAACCGCCTGTTTTGGCTACCGCTGATTTTTGTCCTCTGGTCGAACCTGCATGGGGGTTATCCCCTGGGTTTACTCTACATCGGATGCATCCTGGCCGGCGGGTTATGGGATTGGCTGCTTCACCCGGGTGCGCCGTTCGACCGGCGCATGCTGCGCCTGGCGTTATTCGGCGGGCTGGGGCTCCTGGCGGTGCTGGTAAACCCCAATGGCTTGAATATGTGGCGCATCCCCTTCCAGACAGTGGGGGTCAGCGCGTTGCAGCAGGCCATCCCCGAATGGGCGTCGCCGGATTTCCATGACCTCGTCCAGCAGCCTTTTCTCATCTTGCTAGCCGGGATGGTTGCAGCGCTGGGACTGGCCGGGCGGCCCGCGCAAAGCGGATCGTTAATCGCCGCTCTGCTCTTCGGGGTGATGGCCCTGGTGGCCCGCCGGAATTTCGCTCCATTTGCCCTGGCCTCCGCGCCAGTTTTGGCGGCGGCGGGCTGGCAGGTGATCGAAAGACTGCTCACCCCACCGGGGATTCTCGCGCGTTTTTCACGGCAGAGTGACCGGCCGGGGATGAAGAGAAATCTCCAGCGCGGGTTAGACATAACCATCGTGGTGGTCCTGGGGCTCACCTGCCTGCTCAAGTTGGTTGTTGCCGCCCAACCGGCTGTCCTCGCCCAGTATTTGCCGGCGACCTTTCCGGTGGAAGCCGCCGGTTGGCTGCAAAAAAATCGACCCGCCGGCCGGCTGTTCAACGAGTATGCCTGGGGCGGGTACCTGATCTGGGCGCTGCCGGAATACCCGGTTTTTGTGGACGGCCGCACGGATTTATTTGGCGATGAAATCCTCGGTGAATGGCTGCAGGTGATGGCCGCCAGAGACGGCTGGCAGGATGTGCTCTCGCGCTGGCAGGTGCACCTGGTGATGGTGGCTCCCGGCCAGACCCTGGAAAGAGCTTTACAGCAAGCCGGCTGGACCTTGCTCTACCAGGATCGAGTGGCCGTGATCTACGCGCGGTGAATGCGCCTGCCTGTGGTTATATAGATTATTGAAGAATCGGGTACAATTTCAGGTATCGAAGCTGGATGAGGAGGGGTGGGTATGGCCAGTGTTTCCACTGCACAACCGGGTGATATTTGTGTTTTGCTGATGCCGGATCACACCGATCTGCCGGTGATTCGCCGCCGGCAAGAGGAATTGGTGGCGGATTACGGCGGTTGGTTGGTTCCCGAGGTGCACATCACCTGTCAGCGGTTCAGGATTGATCAGCAAGGTTCCCTGGATGACTATTTGCTGCGGTTGCGCACCAACCTGGGCCGCCAACCCTCATTCCCTGTGTTTGCCCGGCGGCTGGTCCATTTTGAGGCGTCTTTCTGGCAGACGTTTGTGCTGCGCTGGGAAGTGGAAGCCAGCGAAGAGTTCAATCACTTTGTCCAACTGCTGGACGATTCGATCCGTGAAACCAATTTACAGCCCGATTACCCGCACGATGTGCCTTTCACCTGCAGCGCGGTGGATTTGACCGAGCCGGTGAAATTGAACGCGGTGAGCACCCAGACTTTTCCGCAAAAATTGTTCCAGGCCCGGCGGGCTATCTTCAGCAGAGTACTCGGCTTCAACGATTTTGAAATGCTCGGTTTTGCAGCATTAAAGGACCCGGAATGAACCAGACATTTAATACCCTCAGTCTTAAAGCCCTATTCCGTTATCCCTTCCAGGGCAAGGAGTGGGGTCGCAAATTGCTCTACCTCGGTTTGTTTTGGTTGGGGGGGTTGATCATCCCGGTGGTGCCCTGGCTGTTTGCCCTGGGCTATTTTGCCGAAATCATGCGCCGGGTGGCCAACGGCGAGGCAGATTTGGGTTTGCCGGATTGGACGGATTGGAACCGCCTGCTCATGGATGGCCTGCGTGTGTTTGGCGCGACCCTGGTGATCAGTCTGCCCACCGTCGTTATCTACATGATCGGGTCTACTGTCTATTTTGGGACCACTTTTTCAAGTATTGCCATGAGTCAAATGGGTCAGAACGGATTGTATATGCTCACCCTGTTTGGCGGGATGATGGTCTTCTTTTGTTCAATGGCGGTTGGCATGTTTTTATCCGTTGGCCTGGGGATTATTTCCGCTCCGGCGCTGGCCCACATGGTTATGGAGCAAAAATTCGCGGCATTATTCCACATTACGAACTGGTGGCGGGTGCTGCGGGCCAACCTGGGCGGTTTTATGATCGCCTACTTTATCCTGGTGGGTCTGTACATTTCTTACAGCTTTGTCTCATATTTTATCTCATTGACCGTGGTGTTGTGCGGTTTGCTGCCGGTATTATGGGCGGTCTCCGCCCCTTATCTGTCTGTGATCTGTGGCGTGGTGTTTGGCCAGGCATATCGGGAAGGTCTGGACACCCTGGCTGTCGATACAGCCGAGGAAATTCCCTCGGTGGGAGTGTAGCCGAGGATGGGGCGTATTTTTGACGCGATTGGAGAATTCCTCCAAAACGATCACTGGCCGGTCACCCTGATTGAAGATCGGCTGATCTTTAAACCGGATTTAACGGCGATCACGGCGAGTTTACCTGTTATGCCCAGGCGCGTGAGGAACAGGAGCAGTTTGTTTTCTATTCTGTCTTCCCGGTTAAAATTGCCGAGAAAGATCATCCGGTAGTGACGGAATTCATCAACCGTGCAAATTTTGGCATGATTATCGGCAATTTTGAATTGGACCTCGGCGATGGCGAAGTGCGTTACAAAACCTCCGTGGATTTGGAAGGCGTCGATATTCAAGCCAATATGCTGCGGAACCTGCTGTACGCCAACGTGCTGACCATGGATAAATATTTTACCGGTTTGATGCGGGTGACTTATGGTGGAATCACAGCCGAAGAAGCCATCCGGGAGATCGAAGGCTAGTTTCGAGCGTCTGGATGGGTGATTTGCATTGAATGCGCAAGCGATCCTCAACAGTCGGCAGGGATTAAAGGTTGTGCTGTGGCTCAGCCGCACGCTTTCGGTGCGGGTAGGGCATGCCCTGGCCGACCTTGTCGCCGGGCTGATCAGCCGCCAGGCCGACATTGCACCCGTGCGCGCCGTACGATCCAACCAGTTTGTGGTTCACGACTGCCAGGTGGGGCGAGAAGAGCTGGATCGTCTCGTCCGCAGTACATTTCGTTCCTCCGCGCGCTGTATTTTTGATTTTTACCACTGGATGGACAACCCCCAGGCCTTGATGAAGCGTGTGGTTGTCGATCCTTCCTTTCAAGAAATCATCGACCGCACCATTCGCCAGGAGAGCGGCACCATCCTCGCCATTCCGCACGTGGCCAACTTCGACCTGGTTGGCCGGGCGGTAGCCCTGCGTGGGATGCACTTCCAGGCGATCACCCCGGCGGCTCCTCCGGGTGGCTATCAGTTGCAGAACAAACTGCGCATGGACGTGGGCATTGAGCCTACCCCGGCCTCGCTCGAAGCGGTGCGCCTGGCTGCCCGGCGGTTAAGGGCCGGCGGCTGCCTGGTCACCGGCGTTGACCGGCCGCTGCCGGAGGCCAGGCTGCAGCCTTGTTTCTTTGGCCTGCCCGCTTCATTGACCACGGCTCATGTTCGCCTGGCGCTGCGTTTCGACCTGCCGGTTTTTGTGGCCCGGATCAACCAGGACCCGGCGGGGTATTATCATATCTCGGCTTCGGATGCCATTCCGATGCTCCACTCTTCCGATCCTGAAGAAGAAGAAATACTCAACGCCGAGATGATTTTGAAATTAATCGAGCAAAATATTCGGGATTATTCGGTACAATGGAATATGACTTATCCTGTTTGGCCTCGTGCATTCATAGAAATGCCGTGATTTAACATTGAAACACATTCTGTAATCCCTCGCCGAAAGGAGCAGATATGGAACAATCTTCACAAACCCATCAGCGTGTCAACGAGACATTTTTAAGGCCGATAGAGAAAAAAGCTTTAGATTGGTTAGCTGCCCATATGCCGGCCCGGATCAATCCGGATCACTTAACCGCGTTGGGCATGTTCGCGTCAATTCTGATCGCCGCCGGCCTGGTGCTGACGAACTTCAGCCCGGGTTATCTTTGGTTGGCCAGTTTTGGTGTCGTGTTGAATTGGTTTGGCGACAGCCTGGACGGTACCCTGGCGCGCTATCGCAAGATCGAACGCTCCAATTATGGCTATTACATCGATCACGCCGTCGATTCGCTGAACGAGGTGTTAATCTTCCTGGCGTTGGGCTTATCACCCTACGTCCGCATGGAATTGGCCGGGCTGGCACTGGTGGCTTACTTGTTGATGTCCATCCAGGTTTTCCTCTATTCCCAGGTAAAAAGTGTTTTCCAGATTTCATTTGCCCGCATCGGCCCAACCGAGATCCGCGTGGTGATGATTCTGGCAAACGCGCTGGTATTTTTCATCGGAAACCCGACGGTCAAAACTCGCTTCGGTTTATTCACCATGTATGACTTCGTCATTGTGCTGATCAGCATGCTGCTCTTCGGTGCGTTTATCGTCATGACCATCATCCGCGCGCGCGAATTGGCTGCCTATGACACCCGCTTGCTGACCATCAAACAGATGCGCGACCAGCGCAAGGCCGCCCGGGCTGAACTGCGAGCGGAACGGGCGGCGATGAAAGCTGCTCACCGGCAGCGTAAGCTCCGAGAGCGCCAGCCTTCAGTGACTGCTCGAAATGGTATCAAGCAGACATGACCGAGTTTTCCATCTGCGAGTTTGGTGTCGAGGACTACGACGCGGCAGTCGATTTGTGGCGTAACACGGAAGGGATTGGGCTGAGCTCTGCGGATACACGCGAGCGCATCACCGCCTACCTGGCGCGCAACCCTGGAACCAGTTTTGTCGCCAGAGACCTGGATGGAAAACTGATTGGAGCCGTATTGTGCGGGCATGACGGCCGGCGCGGATTTCTACATCACCTGGCCGTCGACAAGGCCTGGCGCGGCAAAGGGGTTGGACGCGCTCTGACCACTGCCTGCCTGAACGGGCTGCATGCCGTGGGAATTGACAAATGCCACCTCTTTGTCTATAACGACAACCAACCCGGGCGCGATTATTGGACCCACGAAGGTTGGAAAGAACGGTTGGATATGATGCTGGTTTCAAAGGATATATAACAACAAAAAAAGCGGCACACGCCGCTTTTTTTGTTGAAGGTGATCAGTTTAAGGAGACCGGCTCCAGGCGCTGCTGGATGGTACACAGGCGATAATATAAACCGCCCTTGGCAAATAATTCGTCGTGGGTGCCTCTTTCCACGATCCGCCGGCCTTCCAGGACAATGATTTGATCGGCATTGCGAATGGTCGAGAGGCGGTGAGCGATGATCAAGGTCGTGCGCCCGGCGATCAGGCGCTCGAGGGCCTGCTGGATGAGCAGTTCGGTTTCGGTGTCCACTGCCGAGGTGGCTTCGTCCAGGATCAGTATCGGCGCATCTTTGAGCACCGCGCGGGCAATAGATAGGCGCTGCTTTTGCCCACCCGATAATTTTACCCCGCGCTCGCCAATCATCGTATCGAATCCTTCCGGTAGGTCGATGATAAAGGAATAGGCATTGGCCACCTTGGCGGCCTGGATCATCTCTTCTTCACTGGCATCTGGGCGGCCAAAGAGGATGTTCTCTCGCACGGTGCCATGGAAGAGAAACACGTCCTGGAGCACGATGCTGATCTGCCGGCGCAGGCTTTCGAGGGTCAGGTCGCGCACATCGTGGCCGTCCAGCCGGATCGAGCCCTGGTTGACATCGTAAAATCTGGGGATCAGGCTGGCCAGGGTAGATTTTCCTACCCCGGTAGGCCCAACCAGAGCCACCACCTGTTGGGCGGGCACGTCCAGTTGGATGTCTTCCAGCACCCCATCCTCTTTGACGTATTCGAACGAGACGTTTTCAAAATGGATATGCCCGGCTGCTCTGCCCGGCAATGCAAATGCGCCACTGCGGTTCTCCAGCTCGGGTTCCTGCTCGAGCAGGTCGCCCACCCGTTCTGCGCCTGCCAGAGCGTTCTGCACGGCTTCCCAGGCGCCGCTCAAATTGCGCACCGGCTGGTAGAACATCTCCAGATAGAGGAAGAAGGCGACCAGGTCGGCCACCGGGAGGATCTGCTGAAGGGCCAGGCGTCCGCCAAAAAAGATGACCACCAGCATGCCCAGGGAAGAGGTGAACTCGATAAAGGGTTGGAAGATGGCCATCAAGCGCAGCGCGCGCAGGTTGGCGGTTTTATACAGGTCGATACCGGTGCCCACCCGGCCGTATTCTTCAGCCTCGCGGGTAAAGGCCTTGATTTCGCGGATCCCGGAGAGATTATCGTTGAGGATGGCGTTCAATTCGCCCAGCACCCGCTGGCGTTCGACAAATTTCGGGCGCACATAGCGCGCGTATAAGCGCAGCGAGCCAAGCACCAGGGGGATGGGGATCAGGCTGAGCAGCGCCAGCATCCAGTTGATATTGAACAGCACGATACTGATCGCGACCAGGGTGATCAGATTGACCAACACATCCGGAATGGCATGCGCGATAAGCTGCTCGAACAGGTCGGTGTCGTTGATTACCCGCGACATCAACTGCCCGGTCTGTTTATCTTCATAGAAGCGCAGGGTCAGCCGCTGCAAATGGTCGTAAAGATACTTGCGCATATCCGCGACCACATTCCAGCCGGCCAGGTGGGCCATGTAACTGCGAACGTACTGCAGCACACCCCGAGCGACGTAGACGATGATCACCACGATGGTGAGGGTGGTGATGAAGTTGTAGTTGTCGGGGGTTGGGTTGCCTTTGGTGACCGAAGCGACCAACTGCTGGACGACCCAGGGGATCGTCAATTGCAGACCGACCAGTCCAAGCATGCTGAATATGGTGGCCAGGAGCGCTTTTGAATAGGTCCGGGCGAAACGAAGAACTAGTTTGACGGGTTTCACAGGATTGAACTACCTTTATACAATAGAAATACCTGTCTTTCAGGAATGACAGGGGATGGAATACGGTTGTTTATTTAAAATCCAAACCAATGCCTGTGTCAAGATGATAAGATTCATCCCGGTGGCAGTCGGAAGATCGCACGTTGTCGACATGGCTCTCGTGGTCAACGTGCTTCTCCATAATGCGCTCCTGCTGGGCGAGGATGCGGCGCTTCTGGGTGGTATCCAGCTTGCCGGAGCGGTACATCAGCAGCAGCGCTTCCGCGGCATCCCGGCGGGTGTCGCGTTCGTTGGCTTTGAGCAGTTGCAGCAAGGAGTCGAGCGCACGTGGGTCGCCAATCCCGCCCAGTCCGATCGCCGCGGCCTGGCGCACAGCTTCGGTCTGTGAGGAGAGCATATCCAAAAGGCGCGGAACGGCGCGCGGGTCGGACAATTTTCCCAACGCCAGCGAGGCGGCGCAGGCCAGCTCTTCGTGATCCAGCGCGTTAATCAAGGGGCGCAGCGCCCGCGGATCGCGGATGCGGCCGAGGATTTTTGCCGCGTATTCGTTGATCGGCCCGGGAGCATTTTCCAGGGCGTCCAGCAGCGGCAGCACCGCCGACGAACCGATTTCGGTGAGGATATCGGCCGAGCTTTCCTGAATTTCGTGATCCGGTTCGCGCAGCAGGTTAATCAGCGGCACGACCGATGGCGCCCCGATCTTGACCAGCGATTTTCCCGCGGCTTTGATCAAATCATTATCGCGGCTTTTGATGGCAGATGTGAGGGCCGGCACCGCCCGCGAGTCGCCCGAATGTCCCAACGCGCGAGCGATGGCCGGTTTTACTTCACGGCTCGAGTTCGCGCAAGGCGGCTAAGAGCGGCTCCAGGGCTTGCGGCGCCCCGGCCTGTTCCAATGCCTCGGCGGCGGATTTTCTGACAGAATTGTCGGTGTCGTGAAGCGCCTGAATGAGCGGATCGATAACCCGCGCAGAGCCGAGCTTGCCCAGCGCCCGCACGGCTTCATTGCGTATGTCGCTGTTGCGATCCTGTGTCGCGCGGATCAGGGCCGGGGCCGCATCTGCGCCGGCGGTCACTGCGCGGTCCCACTGCTGCACGGCGACAAAATAAACCCCCTGCTCGGCTGTGTTGGTAGGGTGCCAACCCAGCGCTTCCAGGGCTTCCGCCGTGGTTTTTCGCACGGAAGCCAGGTTATCTTCCAGCATGCCTACCAACGGGCGGATGCTGCGGCCTTCTCCCATGCGGCCCAGCGAGGCGGCGGCCATTTCGCGCACTTCGGGGGCAGGATCGCGCAGGGCTAAGATTAAATTTTCGACCGGCAGGCTGCGCTGAATAGAATCGAGGCGGGGCCCGACTCGGCCCAATGCCCAGGCGGCTGCTCGCCGGACGGTGAGACTGGCATCCTTCAATGCCCCAACCAGCGGGTCGATAGGCAGCCGCAGGTAGGCCGGTTCGGTTATTTCGGAGCCAATGCGCCCTAATGCACGCGCCGAGCCTTCGCGGATACGCTCTTCGGGCGCCCGCAGGGATGAAATTAATGTAAGAATAGCGGGGTAACCAACAGCTGCCAACGCCTGGATCGCGGCTGAGGTAACCGGGTAATCCGTATCATCCAGGGCAGCCACCAGAGATTTCGCAAACGGGGCTTTGGCATCCGCGGCCAGCGGTTCGAGCAGTTCTGCCAGTGCTAAGGCGGCATCTCGGCGGATGGCCGGGTCTTTTTTATAAGTAAGGGCGTTGAGCAAGCCTTTGAGATCATGCTTTGCTTTTAACCTGGCGACGTCGGGTGGTTTGAATAGCCCCATAAGAGAATTAAAACACGGTTAAGATCATGTGTCAAATAAAATGCACGTAAGGATTGCTGCGGCCGCAGGGCGATTGCATTATAAATATTTACGGATGCACGCACAGTGTCTGCGCCTACGATGTGGGAAGAAAATTATTTTAATGGTGTATTTGCGCGCGAAAGCGCGCAAATACACCAAACTTTTCTGTTATCCCCGCCCTTGAGGGCGGGGATCAAGGGGTGGGTGACATTATTTGCATAGGACGAATGTTTTATGCAATCGCCCTGGCTGCGGCCGCCGCCCGTTTTGCCCGGCCGGGCGGAATGCTATAATCTGGATGAATGGAGGAAAAATGGCCATTGATCTTTCCGGGGTTGTGTCGGATCCTTATGAATTTCATCCGTTGAGTGCGGAACGCTGGCCTGATTTTGAGCAGCTTTTTGGGACCAGCGGCGCATACGGCGGATGCTGGTGCATGTGGTGGCTCGAACCAGGGCGCCAATATGAGCAGATGAAGGGTGAACCCAACCGGCTGGCGATGAAGGCGCGGGTCGAAGGCGGTGAGTTGCCCGGCATCCTGGCCTATTTGGACGGCGCCGCGGTGGGTTGGTGCGCATTCGGTCCTCGCGAAGTCTACCCGCGATTGCAGCGCTCCCGCCTGCTGAAACCCGTCGACGATCAGCCGGTGTGGTCGGTGGTTTGCTTTTTTGTGGCGCGGGCTCAGCGGCGCAAAGGGCTCACCACGGCGCTGCTCCTGGCGGTGATCGAGGCCGTGCGCCAGCTGGGTGGCAGGATCGTTGAAGGCTACCCCAGCCTGCCGAAACCCGGCGGGCATGCCGATCCGTTTATTTACACGGGTCTGGTCCCGGCCTTTTTGCGCGCCGGTTTCGTGGAAGTGGCCCGGCCCAGCGAACATCGTGCGGTGATGCGCTACACGATTTCGCTTGCCGGCCAGGAGCAGGCCGGTGAGTAGCAGGTCCACCCCAAACGGATGCTCATCAGGATCGGGAGGATATGGAAAAGAAATTTGATTTGGACCTCGGCCTGCTGGCCGGGCTGCGGTCTGCCCCTCTTCTGGCGGCATACCTGGAGATTAACCATTTGAAGCAGTTATATCGCCAGGGGTGGCTGCGGGTTGGCGTTTCGCGCGAACAGTGCGAGTCGGTCGCGGATCATATATTTGGCATGGCGATGCTGGCCTGGCTGCTGATCGATGGCGGGGCGGCTCCGCAGGTGGATCGGGATAAAGCCCTGCGCATGGTGCTGGCGCATGAGTTGGGGGAGATCTACACCGGGGATATCATCCCCGCCGACAAAGTCCCGCCGGAGATAAAGCACCAGCGCGAGCGGGCAGCTTTGGAGCAGGTGGCGGGCAGGCTGCCTCCCGGTTTCGATTTTGTCGAACTGTGGGAAGAATTTGAAGCGGGGGAAAGCGCAGAAGCCCTTCTGGTGCGCCAGGCAGACCGGCTGGAAATGGCTTTGCAGGCCCTGGTGTATGAAAAACAAGGCCTGGGCGGCGGGGAGATGGACAGCTTTTACCGCTCGGCGCAGCGTGCGGTTCATGACCCTGAGCTGACTTCTTTGCTCGAAATCGTCCGCGGGCAGCGCTAGATGCTCCCTTGCATTGGGCGGTCTGGATGTGCAATTCATTAGCAACGATTGCGGTTAGCAATTCATAGAAAATTTGTATATAATAAGTGAAGAGGGATATGTGGTGGTGAGTCGTTGAATCCACCCATATATGGGATAAATTGTTAACCGTGCCTGGCATTTCCTATGACAGGGGGAGGCACATAGATACGCTGCCGGGCAATTGATCCGGGATAAGGGTCAGGCTTCAGAGAACATACATGCCAATTGTGGATTCCACTGACAGGTAAGGGCGCCGGATATGTTACGCAGCATGCTGGCGGGGCTCTTCTCCGGTCCCCTGTACCGCGATTTTCGATTCCAACTCCGCCTGGTGGTGGTTGTCAGCGCGCTGTTCATTTTCTTATTCCCCGCCCTGGTGGGGATGAACCTATTTTACCTGGATTTATTTTCAGGCCACGCAGAACTGCAGGGTTATCCAGAACTGCCTGCGGCCGTGGACGCTTTTTTTGCCCTGCTCAATGATGCGGTTGTGCGCCAGGTGGTGCTGGGATTGATCTTCAGCACCGGCCTGATCTTTATCCTGGGCGCCAGCCGCACCGAAAATCGCCTCCGTCCCATCCTGGATGCGCTGGGTTTGATGATGGTCATGCAGTCCTTGTTTTTCTTGCTGGTGGCCACCGATCGCTGTATTCCCACCCTGGGCTGCGGGCGCGAATTCTTCCTCACCGCGGTGGGGTTGGCGGTCACATTTGGTTTTGTAGGCGTGCTGATCCCCAACCGCTCGCGCCGGTTCGCGGGCTGGTTCTCGCTGCCTTATGTCTCCATCCTCATCTACCAGAGTTTTCTCTGGCTGTTAACCCTGGCGCGCACCCCGCAGATCTCGCTCACCTGGGAATCAACCTATGCCATCCTGCTGGTTTTTATCACCATGCTTCTGCCAACCTTGCTGGCCGTAATAGGCTTTTCCGGATCAAACCAGTAAATTTTTCGCAGCCTAACCCTATGCGCCGGAATTTGCGCTTGAGTTTGGATATGGTATAATGCGCGCGCTGGAGAGAGAATGTCCGTTTCCAATATACTGCCCGGTTGCCTCCGGGCAGGCTTATTCTTCGACGAAACTTTTGAGGTACGCCTGAAATGAACTTTGTACGCGAAACGCCCAACCACTTCAACCTGCCACGCCGGATTACCCGTTTAAGTGAATTGGCTTACAACTTGTGGTGGGTCTGGAACTCAGGATGCACAGCGACTTTTCTCGCAAATTGACCGGACATTATGGGAGAAGGTTTACCATAATCCGGTCGCTTTTTTACGACGGGTTGATCGCCCCAATTTGAACGCCGCCACCAACGACCGCTATTATTTGGAATTATACGATCAGGTTATGCGGGATTTCGACCGCTATATGGGCGCTCAGGACAGCTGGTACGCCAGGAACAAGACCGCCGGCGAGGACCAGCTGGTGGCGTATTTTTCATTCGAGTTTGGCTTGCACGAATCGCTGCCCGTCTATGCCGGGGGGTTGGGCATTCTCTCCGGAGATCACCTTAAAGAAGCCAGCGACATGAATCTGCCGCTGGTTGGGATTGGGTTTTATTACACCCAGGGCTACTTTTCACAAAAAATCACTGAAGACGGCTGGCAGGAGACCCGCAACCTGCTCTTGAATTACGAAGAACTGCCGGTCGGCCGCCTGACACGCCCGGATGGCAGCCCGCTGATGATTTCGGTCACTTTGGCGGGGCGCCAGGTGTTTGCCCGCGTGCTGCAGGTCCAGGTGGGGCGGGTGCCGCTCTTCCTCCTGGACACGGACGTGGATCTCAACAATCCATCCGACCGTCTGCTCACCGCCCGCCTGTACAGCAGCGATCACGAAGTGCGCATCTCTCAGGAAATCTTGCTGGGTATCGGCGGGGTACGCGCCCTGCGTGAGTTGGGATATAACCCGACCGTCTGGCATATGAACGAAGGCCATTCGGCTTTTCTGACCATCCAGCGCATCCGCGAGCTGATGGCGGAGGGCAGCAGCTATGAACAGGCGCTGGAGAAAATTCGCCAGACGAATGTATTCACCACGCACACTCCGGTGCCGGCCGGCAACGATGAGTTCGCCGTGTGGTTGATTGATAAATACCTGTCACACGTCTGGGCAGAATTAAAAATTGACCGTGAGCAGATCGTTGGTTTAGGCCGCAACTCTCAGGATTGGGGTGAGACCTTCAGTATGCCGGTGTTGGCTCTCCACCTTTCAGACAAATCCAACGCGGTTTCCGAACTCCACGGGCGCGTTTCGCGCAAGATGTGGCACCGCCTGTGGCCTGAGCGTAAAGAAGACGATGTGCCGATCACCCATATCACCAACGGGGTGCATGCCCCCACCTGGATGGCGCGCCGGCTGCAAATGCTTTTCGACCACCACCTGGGTTCGGATTGGCGTGAGCAAATCGATGACCCGGATATGTGGTCGCTGCTGGACAGCATTCCCGACGGGGAGTTGTGGGCGGTTCGCCGCCATTTGAAGAATAAACTGGTTGGTTTTGCGATTGAGCGCGCCCGCCGACAGTGGGTGGCGGGTGGTTTCCACCCGGTTCAGGTTGTGGCCGGGGGTGTTCTGTTGGAACCCTACTCGCTGACCCTGGGGTTTGCTCGCCGCTTTGCCACCTATAAGCGCGCCAACTTGATTTTGAGCGACATCGACCGCTTGATCCGCATTGTTACCAGCGAAACCCGCCCGGTGCAGATTATCTTCGCCGGAAAGGCCCACCCGGCGGATGAACCGGGAAAAATGATCATCCAGCAGGTGTACCGCGCGGTGAAGGACGCCAACCTGGGCGGGCGCCTGGTTTTCCTCGAGGATTACGATATGAACCTGGCGCGCCACCTGGTGCAGGGCGTGGACGTGTGGGTGAATACCCCACGGCGGCCGAACGAGGCCTCTGGCACCTCCGGGATGAAAGCGGCGATGAACGGCGCGCTGAATTTCTCGGTGCTGGATGGCTGGTGGTGCGAGGGGTACAATGGGAAAAACGGTTGGGCCATTGGCGGGGAGTCGGACGACCCTGACAATGACCGCCAGGACGAGTTGGATGCCAGGACGCTGTATGATACCCTGGAAAATGAGATCATTCCCTTGTATTACGGTGACCGGGGGGGCGATGATCTTCCGCATGGATGGATCGAGCGGATCAAAGAATCCATCCGCACCCTCGCCCCGCAGTTTAGCACGCGCCGCATGCTGAGCGAATACGTGACGCAGGCCTACATGCCCGCCATGCAGGCGCATGAAGCTCTGGCGAAAGAACTCAAAGCTGGAAAAAAGAAGTAACCCATCGCGTTGGTAATACAGCCCACCCGCAGCAAAGCCTGCTGGGGTGAGATCTGGCGGTTCATGAATGTTTGAATTAATTTTCCTCGGGACATCCGCGTCAGCCCCATCGGTGAGGCGCGGTTTGTCGTCCCAGATGGTCAAGCACGATGAATACCGCTTCCTGATCGACTGCGGGGAGGGTACCCAGCGCCAGATTCTGACAGCCGGGATTGGCTTCAAGAAGCTCAATAATATTCTGATCACCCACGGCCACCTCGATCACATCCTGGGGCTGGCCGGCTTGCTTTCGACCTTTATGCGCTGGGAAACCATCGATAATCTGCAGGTGTTCGGCCCCAGGCAGGCTCTGGAACGGGTGGATGATTTGCTCACCCGCGTGGTGCTGCGCGGCGCCACCCCGCCCATGCCGCTCAATCTGGTGCCGATTACCCCCGGCGTTTTTTTTGACTCACAAGATTTCACCATTTCGGCTTTCAAAGTGCATCACCGCGCCAGCGAGAGCCTGGGATATAGTTTTGAAGAAAAACCCCGTCGCCCCTTCCTGCCCGAAAAAGCGGATGCTCTGGGAATCCCCTCCGGCCCGGTGCGGCGGGAATTGGTAGACGGTCACCCGGTGCAGCTTGCCGATGGGCGAATCATTGACCCGGGAGACGTGTTGGGCGAGGAACGGCGCGGCACCCGCCTGGTGCACGTGGGCGACTGCGGCGACGCAGACAGCCTGGAGAACGTGGTCAAAGACGCCGATGGTTTGGTGATTGAAGCCACCTACCTCGAAGAAGAGCGAGATATGGCTCGCCAGTATTCGCATCTGACCGCGAAAATGGCGGGCGAATTGGCGCTGAAAGCCGGGGTGAAGAAGCTGTTCCTGACGCATGTCTCGCGCCGCTACCGTGAGAAAGACATCCAGGCCGAAGTCCAGGCGGTTTTCCCCAACGCGGTGGTGGCGCGCGATCTGGATACCTTCAGCATCAAGCGCATCGAAACCTAGCAGCGCCCGGCCGCCGCTCTCTACCGTCCAATACTCGATGCTCCCCTACTGGTTTCAATAAATTTCTTTTGCGTCTAGCAGCTTGTCGGAGAGACCGGCAAGAAACGTGACTGAAATGGTAAACTATTTGCATGAGCAGAAAATTCAGAAGTGCAAATTATGAAGAAACCCTCAACCAGACGATCCGGCTGGGGGATGCCCTGCCAAACAATCACCTGGCACGATTTGTGGTGGACCTCATAGCCCAACTCGACTTGAGCAAAATTTACGAACGCTATGCACCCACGGGTGGCGAAGCGATCGCCCCAGAAATCTTGCTGGGACTACTGTTTTACGGGTATGCCACCGGGGTATTCAGTTCGCGCAAGATCGAGAAAGCCACCTACGAGAGCATCCCGATGCGCTACATCGCTGGAGGGCTGCATCCCGATCATGACACGATCGCGCAGTTTCGCAAGACGTTTTTGGTGCAGATCAAAGAGTTGTTTGTCCAAATCTTACTCCTGGGGCAGGCAGCGGGCCTGCTGAAATTGGGGAACATCAGTCTGGATGGCAGTAAGATCCATGCGGATGCTTCCAAAAGCCATGCGGTGAGCTACAAGCGCCTGATCGAGTTAGAAGCGAAGTCAATGAGCTTGTTCGACCTGGGCGAGCGCGCCGATCAAGGTGAAATCCAACTGCCCGACGGGTTAGTGCTGCAAAACGAGATTGCGATCCGAGAAGGACGACTGGCCAACCTGGCCAAAGCCAAAGCGGTGCTGGAAGAACGAGCCAAAGAGCACTTTGAGGCGGAAAAAGCTGAATATGACGCCCAAAGTACGCGATCGCGAAGAGAAAGCCCGCAAAAACCGCCACAAGCCCAAGGGTCGTCCACCCCTTCCTCCACAGGAGCAAGGACCACAGGATAAGGATCAGTACAACTTCACTGACCCGGAGTCACGCATTATGAAAAACAGCACCAATGAAGGCTATGATCAACACTACAATGTCCAGGCCGCCACCGATCAGGACAGTCTGTTGATTGTGGCGCACGCCCTCTCCAATCATCCCAATGATAAACAAGAAGCCGCTCCCACATTGGATGCCATCTCTCCCGCCATCGGAAAACCAGATGCCGCAGCCCTGGATAATGGTTACTTCAGCGAAGCCAATATTGCGGCTTGCCAGAAGCGAGAGATCGAACCTTACATTGCCACCGGACGCGAACCCCATCACCTGGATTGGCATACTTTTTTCCAGGAGCAACCCGAACCACCTGCCCAAGACGCCAGTCCAAAAGTAAAGATGGCTTATAAGCTCCAGACGGACATCGGCCAGGCGATTTACCGCCTGCGCAAGTGTACGATCGAGCCGGTCATCGGGATCATCAAGGAAGTGCTTGGATTTCGTCAGTTTTCGTTGCGTGGAATCAAGGCTGCGGCCGGAGAATGGTGTCTCGTTTGCCTAGCCTTCAACTTGAAACGCATGCACACTCTATCCCTAGCCAGTGGTCTGATTTAGCAGCGGATTAGTTCAACGCGCCTATCCTCAGCCAAAAAAGGAGATTCGAGAGTGAAACATTCCCTTTTGCACTGGTTTTGCCGTGATCAGCGCCTGAGTGAACCTTCTATGGCTCACTTTGTTGTTAAAGTTTCTACTTTCTCCGACTAGCTGCTAGGGGCAGGCGGCGCACATGCTTTAAGTGCGCCCAAACCCGCGCCGCATCCGCGCGTGGGTATTCCAGGTCAAACCCGGCGGCGAGATCCACTGCCAATTGGTGGAAGAGCAGGCAGGCGGCATCCAGCGCATCCCAGGTATGCTGGTAGTCGGCATCGGCATAGGTTTTCATCAATAAATCCCACTGCTCGGTTTTCAACAATTTGCGGGCATATTTCAGTTGTTTGCCGGGGCTCTGAGTAAACCCGGTGGCAGCGCCTATCGACCAGGCGATCATTTTCATTAATTCATCGCGGAGATAGTGATCCAGAGTGTACTTCGCATAGGTTATTTCTTCCCGCCACAATCCCTTGGCCACATACGGGGCGACCCACCAGAATTCATTGCAGCAGTCCGCAAATTGCTTGAGGGTGGGCGGTTTGGGCAGGTAATCGCGGTCGCTGGCCGGTTCAAAGGGCGGGACGATCCCGTCTTTATCCAGCAGCAGCAGGCTTAAGCTGTCTGGCTCAAGCTCGGAAATTTTGTCCACCGGGTAAAGGGTCAGGTCGATGCGGTTGCCGTCGGTAAACTGCATGAGATAGGCGAAAGTGCCGTCATTGGAGGGCGGGGGGTCCTGGATATCTTCCGGCATTTGCATGATCATCATTTCGCCAAATTGGCCAATCCAGGCAAAATCATGAATAAAGCGGCTCACATCGGTCACCACGTAGACAATGTCAAAATCTTGAAAAATATCACGGGGTGCGTTGGGGTTGGCCCGCGAGCCATTCATGATCACCGCGCGGATGCGCGGATCGCTGCGGGCCGGGCCTAAAATTACATCCATCATTTGTTGTTCGCTGCGCATGGTCCTCCGGTGAAAACGAGATGCGTGAGGGTGAGCCTGGTTATGGATTTGCCAGGAGCGGTGGGTTTAGAATCGGTTCGACGGCCGTGATCGTCTTCACGCCGTAGTAGGCGGCGGCGCAATGGTTGACCCAGTTATCGGGGTTTTGCTGAAGCTCGGTGATGCGCGCCCAGGAATCCAGGGCATTGACGGTGATGTCCAGTTGGCCCTGGGTGTGCATCTGTCGGATCTGCTCGTCGCGCAAATCCCACATCTGCCCGCGCAGTTGATAATCGGGTAGTTCGAGCAGGGCTGTCCGTGCGGCGAAAATGGGCTGGAGCAGGAAAATACCCGCCAGCAATACCGCGGCCAGGTGGATCGAGCGGCGGGCAGCCGACAGCCGGTTGAGGATCACGGCCAGCAGCGCGGCCGCGGCCAGCCCGGCCAGAACCAGGGCGGGATGGGAGAGGATATCCGCTCGCAGGTCGGGGTAGGCCGGTTCGAGCAAGTGCTCCCGGCTGGACCAGCACCATGCCCCAGGCGTAGATGACGGCCGGCAGCGCAACCAGCCAGGCGAACCATTGGGTGTGCCGAGTGGGGATCAACACGCCCGCCAGGGCTTCACCGCCCCACCAGCCGGCTAACCCGCTAAAGAGCACCATCACCAGCCGGGCGAAAAGTAAGACCCGCGCTTCGGGATAGGTCGCCTCGGCATAGGCGCTGGGGGCAGTGACGCAAACTAATAAAAAGATGGCCGCCAGGGCGGCCGCGAGCAGGCGCCAAAGCAGCCGGCGCAGCGCCGGCCGTTGACCCGGTTCCATCTGCGCGGCAGCCAGGTAGCCCAGGCACAAAGCCAGCCCGCCAATAGCCAGGGTGGGCAGGGTCACCCGGTAGAGAGTGTGAACCACGAAGAAACGGGCGCTCTCAAGGGTGATGCGCATGATTTCAAGCGGCGCCGGCGGAACTGGAAACATGGCTGCCTGGCGTAGGCGCGCTGCTGGGGAGAGGATCAGCCCGGCCATCCCCAGCAGGCTGCCGAGCAGCCCGGCCCATGCCAGGCGAAATCCGCTGCGCGCCAGCAATCCACCGCGACGCAAGCCCAGAAAAGCCGCCAGCATTCCCAAAGAATACACGCCGCCCTCGAACACCGCGGCGGTTTCGGAAAAACTGCCGGCCAGCATAGCCCCGGCCGCGATCCCGGCCAGAGTCCATGCATTGAAGCGCCGGTCCAGGCGCGAGGCCGTCCAGGCTGCCAGCCAGCTGAAGGCCACCAGGGGGGCCAGGTAGGTGAACATGCCGGGCCGCCAGTATAGAATTTGCACGCGGTTAGGGGCCAGGTAAAGGGTCAGGCAAACGACTGCCGTGCTCAACAGGGCGGCAGTCAGGCGGTCTACTTTCCAGGTGAAAACCCGGTTAAGCTGGCGAATCAGCACATACACCGCCGGCAGCCAAAGGACGATCATCACCGCCGGCAGAGCGGGGACGTTGAAGCGGCCGGCCAACTCGGCGAGATCGAGGAAAAAGGTGAGTGCGAAGCGGTTACCGGAAAAACCCGCATCGAATAAATAGGCCTGAAGGGCGGCGTTAGGCCATCCGTAGGTGCGTAGGTGGACTGCATAACAGTAATCATCCTGGATAAATCGCGTGTAGGCGCCGGTGAACATATACAGCAGCAGCGGCAAAAGAAATGCAACCAGGGCAGCCCCGTGCAGGATGCGTGTATTGTGTTGAGGAGAGTTTAGGCGCATATCGTCAGGCATTGATAGGAACATTTTCCTTTGACAGGACAGGTTTCTTATGATAATATGCAGGTTGTAAATTGAATAGCCCCTTACGGCACTCTTATCCAGAGAGGTGGAGGGAACGGCCCGATGATACCTCGGCAACCTGATGGCGTTCGTTGTGAAACGAGACCCACTAAGGTGCTAATTCCGGCAGACGGATGTACTGGGAGATGAGAGGGCAGCCGCTTCACCGCTTGATAATGCCCTTCATGTGTACTCAGTGAGGGGATTTTTTTGTTAAAGGAGCCAAACGAATGAGCCTTACTTTCATGAACACGGATAAATACCTGTTCACCTCCGAGTCGGTCACGGAAGGCCACCCCGATAAACTCTGTGACCAGGTCAGCGACGCGGTATTGGATGCCTGTCTGGATCAGGACCCGTATTCACGGGTTGCCTGTGAAACGGCCACCAAGACAGGCTTTATCATGGTATTGGGCGAAATCACCACCAATGCCTTCGTCAATTTCGACATGCTGGTGCGGGACGTGGTGCGCAGCATTGGCTATGACAACACCGATAAAGGTTTTGATGGCAACACCTGCGCGGTAATGTCGGCGATTTGCGCCCAATCCGGGGATATCGCCATGGGGGTCAATAAGGCCATGGAAGCCAAGGCCGGCGACATGAGCGACGCCGAGTTGGAATCCATCGGCGCCGGCGACCAGGGCATGATGTTTGGTTATGCCTGCGATGAAACCCCCACCTTGATGCCCCTGCCCATATATCTGGCCCACAAACTCACCCGCCAGCTGGCAGCCGTGCGCAAAGACGGCAGTTTGCCCTGGCTGCGCCCCGATGGGAAAAGCCAGGTGACCATCGAATACCACCGCGGAAAACCCGTGCGGGTGGATACGGTCCTGGTCAGCACGCAGCACTCGCCGGATATCTCGCATGCGGATATCCGTGAATCGGTGATGGAAAACGTGATCATGCCGACCCTGCCGAAAGATATGGTAGATGAAAACATGAAAGTGTTTGTCAACCCAACCGGCCGCTTTGTGATCGGCGGCCCGATGGGAGATGCCGGGGTGACCGGGCGAAAAATTATCGTCGACACCTACGGCGGCATGGGCCGTCACGGCGGCGGGGCGTTCTCCGGCAAAGATCCAACGAAAGTCGACCGCTCCGGCGCCTATGCGGCGCGTTGGGTGGCTAAGAACGTGGTGGCGGCCGGGATGGCCTCACGCTGTGAGGTGCAGGTGGCCTATGCCATCGGTGTGGCTCGCCCGTTGAGCGTCAACGTGGAGACCTTTGGCACCGGGCATATCTCGGATGAAAAGATCGCCGAATTGATCACCGCGACCTTCGATCTGCGCCCGGGCGCGATTATCCGCGACCTGGATTTACGCAAACCCATTTATCGCCAGGTGGCAGCCTACGGTCATTTTGGCCGGGATGACCTGGATCTTTCCTGGGAACGCACCAACAAGGCCGATCAACTGCGCCAGGCTGCCGGTCTGTAATCCACGTCTATATCAACCTGATTTACAGGGACATGCATCTGCCATGTCCCTGTATTTTTTAGGTCATTGGGATTTACTACCCACCACGGCAACTCCCACAGAACCATATTTTTTACATCTCAAGCGTGGTTATAATCGGGTAGTCAGGCAATCCTACAGGCAGGAGTTTCCGATGAACGATGTGTGGTTTTTGGGGGTCTTTTCGCTGCTGCAAATCGGCGTCCTGCCTGGGATGATTGTGGTGAAACTGCTGCGGGTCAACCTGAGGTTGGCCGAACGGATGGCGCTGACTTTTGGCCTGAGTTTGCTGATCAATTATCTGCTGGTCGCGGCGCTGGCCTTGGTTGGGTTGTATACCCAGGCGGTGATCCTGGGGGTGCTCGTGCTCGAAATCGTGCTGCTGGCCTGGATGTTCCGGGGCTGGTTATCAACCCCGCTGGCGGTGATCAGCCGGCAGGTGGTGGATGCCTGCCGCGCGGCTGGTCGAACTCTGCTTGGCCAATTTCTCCCCGATAACCCAGACGACGGAGAGCATACGCCCGTGCGTTCACTGCTGCTGCTCGCCGGAGCGGCCCTTGGGCTGGTGGGTATCTTCTGGGTGGCCGGCCTGATCCTGCGCAACCTGGGAGGCGTGTTCAGCACCTGGGACGCGATCCTCTCCTGGAACCGCTGGGCGGTGACCTGGGCAAGCGGGGCGATCCCCCCGGACAGCGGGTATTATCCCCAACTGCTGCCGGCTAACTGGTCTCTGACCTACACCCTGATGGGAAATGTGAGCATCCAGATATTTGCCCGAGCATTAGGCCCTTTCTTCCTCCTGTTCACCTTGTGGCTGATGTTGGATCTGGGGGTACATTCGCGTTCATACGGCGTGCTGCTGGGAGCGTTTCTTACCTGGCTGGTAATACGCGGTTACCTGGGCGAGTTTATTGCGGATGGATACGCCGATCTCCCCGCGGCCTTCCTGGGCCTGCTGTCGGTGCTGCTACTCCTGCGCATCCATGCCGAAAGCCCCCCCGCTGAGCGGCGCAAACTGCTGTGGATCAGCGCGTTGATCAGCGCTGCCGCTGCGCTGACCAAACAGTCGGGGGTCTACCTGCTGCTGGGGTTTCCGCTGCTCGCTGCGCTGCTGCCTGGCTGGGGGCAGGGCCGGCCCGGCAAACCGCCATGGCGAGATATTCTCCTGCCGTTTGGGGCTGCGCTGCTGGCCGCCGCTTCGTTTTACCTGGTGAAAAGCATTCAAATTGCCCAGGGGCTGGATGAATCCAACGTCACCTGGGTCACCCAGGGCATTTTCGGTGGGGCTGGCCTGGCGGAGCGGGCCAGGCTGGCGTGGAGCAACCTGGGCATCTATCGCCTCTTGTTCTTATGGCTGCTGCCGTCAATGCTGGTGGTGCGCTCATCCACGCGCTGGCTCATTTTGGCGCTGGCGGCGCCCTATACCTTGCTGTGGATGTTCTTCTTCTCTTACGACACGCGCAACCTGGCCCTGGTGTTACCCATCCTGGGTCTGTG
This sequence comes from uncultured Chloroflexia bacterium, assembly GCA_963752685.1. Lineage (GTDB taxonomy): Bacteria > Chloroflexota > Anaerolineae > Anaerolineales > Anaerolineaceae > Anaerolinea. The sequence continues at coordinate 222,315 of CAVVZR010000008.1, forward strand.
CGCCGGCCTGGGTGTGGAGGGCTTGCTGGATTGGCTGCTGCGCCCGCTGCGCAAACTGGACGCCACGCCCTTCAAAGGCTATCTGATCGTTTTGGGCGGTCTCCTGCTGCTGCTTGCGACCGGCTTTTGGGCTACCAACGGCCGGCTGGCAGATCTGCAGGTGGCCCGCCAGAAACAAATCTTGAGCCCGCAGTTGAACGCTAAATTGTATGATTATTTTGAGAACCAGCCTCTGGATGGCAAAATTATCTCGCAGTACCCTGTGGCCTATTTGCCCGGCTTTGAAAACCAACAAATTTCCTTCTGGTTTGATAATCTCCCCGATTTTTTAAATGCTGCCGGTCAGCCGGACGCCGCGTATATTTTAATGCCTGACAACGCTATTCCGGAGATCCAACAGGTGGTAGAAAGCCGGCTGGCGACAGGTGAATACCGGCTGGTCTTTCAGGACTCCAGCTACGTACCGGTCAGTTTTTTGCACATCGAGCGCCACCCGGTTCGTTAAAACAGCAGACCGCAGCGCGGCGCGAAGCCTGCGGACGGTCTGCGTGCAGCCAGCGCTTAAATGACCTGGTACAGCTCTACCAGTACCCCGCCGGTGCTCTTGGGATGGACAAAGGCTAACTTGCGCCCGGGCAGTTCAATGGGTGTGTCGTTAATCAAACGCACCCCGCTGCCTTTAAGCTCTTCCAGCTTGGCGGCGATATCGTCCACTTCGAAACACAGATGGTGCATGCCCCCGCCGCGTTCGGCCAGGAATTTGGCGGTGCCTGAGTTGTCGCTGGTGGGCTGAACCAGTTCCACTTCGCTGTCCCCGACGGGCAGGAAGGCCACCTTGGCCTTTTGGCTGGGCACATCCTCGATGTGCTCCAGATCCAGGCCCAGGGCATCCCGCCAAAAAATGAGGGCCTGCTCGATGTCGGCGACCACGATGGCTACGTGATTAATTTTATGGATGGCTGTCATCATATTCCTTGTCTTTATGTCCGCCGCTGAGGTTCGGGGCTGTCTTGTTTTACAGCCAGGCGGCCGGCTGGTATTCACCCCACACGCCGCGCAGCACCCCGCAGATCTCACCCAGGGTGAGGGAATTTTCGACACATTCGATCAGCAGCGGCATCATGCTCTGGCTGCCGCGCGCGGCATTTTCCAGCTGTGCAAGCAGCTCGGATACCTTTTGGCTGTCGCGGGCGGCGCGCAGCTCGCTCAGACGGGTGCGCTGGCCGAGTTCGATGCTGGGATCGGTCTTGAGGCGTTCGAGGGTCATGTGCTCCTCGACCTGCAAGGCATTGACCCCTACCACCACCTGCTCCTTTTTCTCGACAGCTTTCTGGTATTGGTAAGCGGCTTTCTGGATTTCGCTCTGCATGTAACCCCGCTCGATCGCCTCGCGCGCACCGCCAATTTCATCGATATGCTGGATATATTCTTTGGCGCGGCTGACGATTTCATCGGTCAGATATTCGATGATGTAGGAACCCGCCATCGGGTCGATGGTATCCGCGACGCCCGATTCATGGGCGATGATTTGCTGGGTGCGCAGCGCGACCCGCACCGATTTTTCGGTGGGCAGCCAGAGCGCCTCGTCCATGCTGTTGGTGTGCAGGGATTGGGTGCCGCCCATCACCGCCGCCAGCGCCTGCAGGGTGACCCGCACAACATTGTTTTCCGGCTGCTGGGCGGTCAGGGTGGAGCCGGCAGTCTGGGTATGGAAGCGCAGCATCCAGGAACGCGGGTCCTCGGCTGAAAAGCGCTCGCGCATGATCTCTGCCCACAGGCGGCGCGCGGCGCGGAATTTGGCGACCTCTTCGAGGAAGTTGTTGTGTGCGTTGAAGAAAAAGGAAAGCTGCGCGGCAAAATCATCGACGCGCAGCCCGGCATCCAGGGCCGCCTGCACGTAGGCGATTGCATTCGCCAGGGTGAAGGCCACTTCCTGCACCGCGGTGGCGCCGGCTTCGCGGATGTGGTAGCCGGAAATGCTGATCGTGTTCCAGTAGGGGACATGCGCTGGCAGCAAAAGCCAAAGATATCCGTGATCAGGCGCATGGAAGGCGCGGGCGGGAAGATGTAGGTCCCGCGGGCGACATATTCCTTGAGGATATCGTTCTGGATCGTGCCGCGCAGCCGGCGTGATTCGGTCCCCTGGCGCCTGGCGACGGCGATATACATGGCCAGCAGGATGGCGGCCGGGGCATTGATCGTCATGCTGGTGGATACCCGCTCCAGGGGAATTTCCTTGAATAGCGATTCCATATCGTCCAGGGACGAAATCGAAACGCCCACTTTGCCCACTTCACCCAGGGCCATGGGGTCATCCGCATCGTAGCCAATTTGGGTGGGCAGGTCAAAAGCCACCGAAAGCCCGGTTTGTCCCTGGGCGAGCAGGTAACGGTAGCGTTGGTTGGATTCCTCCGCGGAGGCAAAACCGGCATACTGGCGCATGGTCCAGAAGCGGCCGCGGTACATGCTGGGCTGCACCCCGCGGGTATAGGGATACAAACCCGGCAGGCCCAGGTCCTTAAAATAATCCACGGGTTTTTCGATAAGCAGTCTGGGCAGCGGGATGCCGGAAGGCGTGGTAAATTCCGGTTTTCGCTCAGGATGTTTATTGAGTAGGGGCTTTAGGATTTTTTCCTCCCATCGCTTTTGCTCATCTTGCATACTCATACATTGTGCCTCCATCGGGCGTAACTGTCAAAAGTATACTCAAATCACACCGCGCCAAGGGAGTGGACTAATTTATGGTAAACTTCGGACAATCCTCCTGACATCTTCGTGAAAACCACCATTTGGCTCTCCGACAACCCTCACCGGTAAATTTATGAAAATATTAGCTGTGGATGTAGGCACGGGTACCCAGGATATTCTCCTGCTGGACCCGCGGCTGGACATAGAAAATGCTTATAAAATGGTGTTGCCATCGCCCACCATGATCGTGCGCGAGCGCATCCGCCGGGTAACTTCCCGGCGCTTGCCGCTTTTATTGGATGGGGTGATGATGGGTGGGGGACCATGCGCCTGGGCCGCCGAGGACCACCTCAAGGCGGGTCTCAAGGTGTTTGCTACCTCACAGGCCGCCCAAACGTTTAATGATGATCTGGAAGCGGTTGCCGCGATGGGGGTTACCCTGGTGAGTGCGGACGAAGCCCTGCGACTGCCAGAGACGGTCCAGCGGGTGGAGATGAAAGATTTCGATTACGCCGCCATCCAAACCGCCCTGACTGGCTTTGGCGTGGAGCTCGATGACCTGGCTGCCGTCGCAGTGGCGGTGTTTGATCACGGCGCGGCCCCGCCTGAGGTTTCGGACCGCCAGTTTCGCTTCAATTACCTGGATGACCGCATTCGGGCAGAGAATCGTCTGAGTGCGTTTGCCTACCCAGCGGATCGAATCCCGCCAATTATGACTCGCCTGCAGGCGGTTGCGCGCAGCGCCGCCGGCCTTCCGGCGCCCCTGGTGGTCATGGATACCGCTCCGGCGGCCGTGTTGGGGGCCACCTTCGACCCGCAGGTGGGCAGCCAGGAACGGGTGATGGTGGCCAACGTCGGCAATTTTCATACCCTGGCTTTCCGCCTGGGGCCGGAGGGGATCGAAGGGGTGTTTGAACACCACACCGGATTGGTGGATCAGGCGCGCCTGGAGGCACTCTTGCTTGCCTTGGCTGACGGCAGCCTGACCCATGCGGATGTATTTGACACCATGGGCCACGGCGCGCTGATTTATCAGCAAGACCCCTTTGATTTGCTGGCGCCGGGTGTGCGCCTGGCGGTCACCGGTCCGCGCCGTGGGATGCTGGCCGGTTCCCGGCTGCGGCCAACCTTTGCCGTTCCGTTTGGCGATATGATGGTCGCGGGTTGTTTTGGGCTGCTGGCTGCCGCCGCGGATTGCCTGCCGGAGATCCGCGAACCTCTCTTAAACGCGCTGCAAGGAAAGACAGCCCGGGGAACTCCGCCCTGGGAGGTCCTCTAAAGGGTCTATCGGGCTTCCGCAGGCTGTGCTCCACGATCTTAAAGTCGATTGACTTTTTTGATACCTCTGATCTTCAAATCGGGGTGTAGGGGCCCTTTAGGGCCCCTACACCCCGATTTTCTCTTTTCCCGCCCCGTCAACCGGGTCGGGATCGACTGTAAGGAAGCCATCTCCTCCGGAGACGGAGATCAAAGAGGGAGTTTGAGGGTTCAGACGCCGTAAAACGGCGTCTGAACCCTCAAATCTTGGTGTCCCTGCCCCGTTTCGGGGAGGGGCTTGTCTGATAATTTCTTGAGAATGCCATGTCCACCTCCGCTCCTCGCGTTGACGTCTGCCCCCTTTACTGGTATACTCAGCGCGCCCAGGGCGTTGTACCCTTCGCCCCGGAGTATTGGAATGCCTCGAAAGGGCTTGAGAAATGAAAGTTTTGTTGGTTAAAGATGTATATAAGTTGGGCCGCGCGGGAGATGTCAAGCGGGTGGCGGATGGCTTTGGCCGCAACTACCTGCTGCCGCAAGGCATGGCTGTTCTGGCAACCCCGGGCGCGTTGAAACAGGTTGAAACGATCCGCGCCAAATCGGCGACCGCACGCGCGGCTCTGAACCAGGAGATGAGCGGCACGGCTGAAAAACTCAACGGGGTTTACGTGGCTTTTGGCAGCAAGGCGGGTGAAACGGGCAAGTTGTATGGTTCGATCACCACGGCTATGATCGCCGATGCGCTGACTTAAAAAGTTGGTTTCACCATTGACCGTCACCAGATCGAGACCCAGCCGATTCGCGTGCTGGGTGAGTTCAAAGTTCTCGTTCGTTTGACTGTCGATTTGATCCCCGAAGTCAAAGTCATCGTCCACCGCGAAGGTGAAACTGCAGCCCTGCCGCAGGATAGCGCCCCGGTTGAAGCGGAAGAGGTTGTGGCTGAGCAAGCTGCCGAGGAAACCCCCGAGGCCTGATCCTGGCATTTTTTACGCTGGTCTAACCGGCCGGCCACCGGTCCCGGCACACCTCTGGAATCATCTGGGGGAATAGGGACAGTTGGCCGGCCTTGTTTTTATGTGGTTTTGTGGATCCATGCATGGCGCAATCGGTTGGTGAACAACTAAAACAAACCCGGCTTGCGCGCGGTCTGACACTTGACCAGGCGGCCCAAACCACCCGCATCCGCCGCCACTATCTGGAGGCGCTCGAGCGGGATGACCATGATTCCCTGCCTTCGCCGGTGCAGGGGCGTGGTTTTTTGCGCCTGTATGCCGGCTACCTCAATCTCCCCGCCGAGGTCATGGTGGCGCTGTGGGAGGGAAGACCGCTCCCCGAGCCGGTGCCTGCCCCGACCCCGCCTGAGCCGGCTGAGACGACCGCTGCCCCTGCTGAGGCTGAAGGCCAACCGGCGAGCGCCGGCTCACCGCCTGAGGATAGGCCCGGGATAGAGGAGCCGTCGGCGCCCGTGGAAAAGCCCGCCGAGATGCCGGCCGAACCCCCTCTGGAAGTCACCATCGCAAGTATCGCCGAAAGCCAGCCCTCCGGTCAAAATGGCTCCCGGGAAATCTTCAAGCAGCTGGGAGTCGATTTGCGCAAACAGCGCGATGCGCTCAGTCTTTCGATCCCGGATGTGGAGCGCTACACGCGCCTGCGCCAGCATTATCTACGGGCAATGGAGAGCGGTCACCTGGAAGAGCTGCCATCCCTGGTGCAGGGTCGGGGAATGTTGAGCAATTATGCCACTTTCCTCAACCTGGACGCAGACGAAATCCTGCTGCGCTATGCGGATGGGCTGCAGCAGCGCCGGCTGGAGCGCATGACCCCGGCCGGCGCCGAGACGCCATCCGGCCAGCGGCAGCTCAAGGGCGCCCGCCAGGTGACCGGGATGCGCAGGCTGCTGACCCCCGACATGCTCATCGGGGTCAGCCTGATCCTGATCTTGTTTATCTTTGTGCTTTGGACGGCAGCGCGCATCAATGCCATTCGCGGGGGTGAAGTGCAGTCCACCCTGCCGTCGGTAGGTGAGGTTTTGAGCCTGACCACCACCGCCACCCTGGACCAGACCGGCGAGGCGGTTATCGCCCTGACCAATCTGCCGTCGGGAGGCAGCGGCGCGGTCACCCTCCCGCCGCCTGCCAACCTGCCAACCCAAGCGCCCAGCGCCACCCTGGCGCCGATCAATTCAGACCCGCTGCAGGTGTATATCATCGCCCGCCAGCGCGCATTTTTACGCGTGGTGATCGATGGCCAGATCAAGTTCAACGCCCGAGTCGTTCCCGGGAATGCATACCCGTTTTCCGGGACTGAATCGATTGAACTGATCTCCGGCAACGCCGAAGCCCTGCAGGTGTTCTTCAATCAGACCGATATGGGAACCCTGGGCGCGGCAGGCGATGTTTTGAGAATTACCTTTACCAAGAGCGGTGCGGTGACCCCCACCCCGCTGCCAACCCCGACCGCCGCCCCGACGGTGGGCATCACCGTTACCCCCGGGCCATCGCCGACCGTGGCGACCCCGAGTGTAACCCCCCTGATCCCTTAATTAATGGTGAAACAAATGGCGAAAAAATTCTTTCTGGTTTCTTTAGGCTGCGCGAAAAATACGGTCGACTCCGAGTCGATGGCTTCACTGCTGGAGCAATCCGGGTTTCGTTCGACCGAAAAACGCGGCGACGCAGACCTGCTGATCGTCAATACCTGCGGGTTTATCGGTCCGGCGCGCACCGAATCGATTGAGACATTAAAAGACCTGGCCCGCCGTAAGAAACGCGGCCAGATGCTGGTGGCCGCCGGCTGCTTAACCGAGCGTTACCGCGAGCAGGTGGCCGCCGAAGTGCCCGGGATCGATGGCATCCTCGGCACGCGGCGCTGGATGGATATCGTCGACCTGGTGCAGCAGCTTCGCCCGGGCCAGCGCTATCCCGAGCCGGTTTACCATCTGCCGGACGCGCCCACGGTGGGCACCGATGAAAAAGGAGTGCGCCGTGTGGCGGTGCAGGGCAGCAGCGCCTATTTGAAAGTGGCAGACGGCTGCCGCCGGCCCTGCGCCTTTTGCGCCATCCCACTGATCAAAGGTACCGCGGTCAGCCGCCCTCCCGAAGCGATCCTGGCCGAGGCCAGAAAATTGCAGGAGGATGGCGTGCAGGAATTGATCCTGATTGCCCAGGATACGACCGATTATGGTCACGACCTGGGGCTGAAGGACGGGCTGTCCTATCTTTTGGAAGGGATTGTTCGCGAAGCGCCTGAGATTCCCTGGGTGCGGGTGCTGTATGCCTACCCCGGCTACGTCACCGACCGGTTGATCGAGGTGATGGCCTCCCACGAGCAATTGATCCCTTACCTGGATATGCCCCTGCAGCATGCCCATCCGCAGACCCTCAAGCGTATGCGCCGCCCGGCCAACATGGATTGGGTCCACACCACCCTGTCCAAGATGCGAGCGACCATCCCTGGGCTGGCGCTGCGCACCACCTTTATCGTCGGCTATCCCGGCGAGACCGAGGAGGAATTCCAGGCGCTGATGGATTTCGCCGGCGAGATCAAATTCGACCACGTCGGGATTTTTACCTTCTCCTTTGAGAAGGGCACCACCAGCGAACCCCTGGGCGACCCCATCCCGCAAGAGATAAAAGATGAGCGCCTCTCCCGGCTGGCCACCTTGCAGGAACAAATTTCCATGGCGCGCAACCAGTCGTACGTGGGCAAGATTCAGGGCGTGCTGATCGAAGGCCAAAATGACAATATCTCGGTGGGCCGCGCCTACCATGATGCTCCCGAGATCGACGGCATGGTGCTGATCGATGGCCAGGCTCCTGTGGGGCAGATCGTTCCGGTGCGCATCAGCGGCGCGATGGTCCACGATCTATCCGGAGTGCTGGCTGCATGAGTCGTTGGGTTTCCCAGCGCAGGCCAGACCAGGACGGGATGCAAAACGGAGCCAAACTCCGCCGCGCATCTCGTTTCATATCCTATGATGCCGCCGCGTTCGTCCTGGCGGTAGCCGCGGTATTGGCCAGTTTCTGGGTATCGGTGCGCTATTTTGAAAGCCTGCCGCACATCGAAGATGAAATTGCTTACGTCTGGCAGGCGCGCGTCATCGCCGAAACGGGCAGAATCACCACCCTTTCCCCGGTCTGTCCCAACTGTTTTCTGGTGCCCTTTGTCATCGACTACCACGGCCAGCGCTTTGGCAAATATCCGCCGGGCTGGCCGGCCCTGCTGGCGATTGGTGAGAAGTTCGGCGTACGCGGCTGGATCAACCCGCTGCTGGCCGGCTTTTCGGCCTGGCTGATTTACCTGTTGGCGCGGCGTCTGTTTAACCGTCCAATTGGCTTGCTGGCGCAGTTTCTCACCGTCACATCGCCATTCTTCTTGATGAATTCGGGCACACTGCTTTCCCATCCCTGGTCGCTGCTGCTGACCCTTGGGTTTGTCCTGGCTTGGCTGGATCTAAGCGCGGAGGATTGCAGCCTGCCTGGCTGGATGCCGGTGCTGAGCGCGGGCCTGTGTTTGGGCGGGCTGGTGTTAACCCGCCCGCTCACCGCGGTGGGGGTGGCCCTGCCATTTGGCGTGCACGGACTGCTGCTGCTGGCGCGCGGCAGCCCCGTTGTGCGCCGGCGGCTGATTGGGGTTGGGCTCACCGCTGGGCTGGTCTCCATGCTGTACTGGCTGTGGCAGTATGCGGTCACTGGCGATGCCCTGCTCAACCCCTACCTGCTTTGGTGGCCGTATGACAAGGTCGGCTTTGGACCCGGGGTGGGGGTCAACCCATTGGGTCATTCACCGCTCAAAGCCTGGGTGCAGACCCGTTTCAGCCTGTGGGTGGGCAGCCACGATCTGCTGGGTTGGCCCTACCTGTCCTACTTATTTCTGCCGTTTGGCCTGTGGGCGGGCCGTAAGAAATTGGCGGTCTGGCTGGTGGCCGGCTCCAGCCTGGCCCTGGTGGCGGCCTACGGGCTGTATTGGACACCCGCATGGATTTATGGCCCGCGTTATTACTACGAGGGCCTTCCGGGGGCGATGGTGCTCGCGGCGGCAGGGATATTCTGGCTGGCGGGCCGCTTCAGCAGCGTCCAAACCGCCCCCCTGGCGCGTGCGCGCCTGTGGGCCGTTTGCCTGGTGGTGGGATTGCTTCTGGCGGGCAACCTTCTTTTTTACCTGCCGGCGCGCCTGGAAATGATGAAAGGGCTCTATAACGTTTCAGCCGGCGGATCTGGCCCCGTTCAAATCGATTGAATCCAGCGGTATGCCGCCGACGCTGGTTATCGTACACATCGAGAAAGACTGGATTGGGTATGGGCGGCTGTTGGATCTGGCTGATCCCTTGTTCCATTCGCAGTTCATTTTCACCGTCAGCCAGGGCCCCGAGGATGACCAGCGAGTCATCCAGGCTTTCCCCGACCGGTTGGTGTGGGATTATTATCCCGATCGGGCAGCGCCGCCGGATGACGGCGGCATGCGCTGACAAATATTCATAGTATGTTTGGGGGGAATCAGGCAGAGCGCGCCCAGGCAGTGAGGGCTAAAACCAGCACGGACAAGACCAGGTTCAGGCGCAGCAGGAACAGTTCGCGGCCGGCTAATCGCGCAGGCTCATCCGGTTGGATAGCGCGCCCAGCCGAGCGCAACAACGCCATCCGGCGCATGGCCGGCAGCAGGCCCCAGGTGCTGTAGGCGCTGGTGGCGACCATCAGCAAGATGGCAATATGCTTGCTGAAAATGGCGATGGCCCAGGTGTTGGTGATGGACAGGAATCCCTCATAATGCGGGCTGGCGCTCATCTGAAACAAGCCGGTCGCGCCCAGGGTGAGCAGGCTGAGCCAGCCGATCTGCTGTAATCGTTCCTGGATGCGCCCTAAGAATGAGCTGTAGGTGGCGGCATCCAGGCTTTTATGCGCCGCGGGGATGACGATCAGCGCCGTGGCCGAGAGCCCGCCTAACCAAACGACGGTTGCCAGCATGTGCAACCAGTATGCCGCCGCCAGGTAAAGGGCGGGAATGTCTTTCATGGCCCCGTGGTGGCTGTATCCGTGGGCGCCTGGGTTGGTTCTTGGGTGGGAGCCTGGGTAGGGCCTGGGTTGGCGCTTGCGTAGGCGCAGCGGTCGGGGGCGGAGGTGTGTTCGAAGGCCCCGCGGTGGGAACAACCCCGGGCGTGTTCGACGGCGCGATAACCCCTGGCGTGGGTGAAAGTGTCGGGGTAGGCGTGCTGGCCGGTTGGGTAGGTTGTGGCGGGTGGCACAGGTTATACACCGCGGTGGCGGTGGGATCCAGCGCGGAATCCGGCCCCACCTGGTAGGCGGCATTATACTTGTCTTCGGCGTCGCAGTATTTACCCTGGCCGGCTAATTGGTCGCCGTAACGGATCAGCCCGATGCGGTAGCGCTCCAATGCCGTCATGCCGGAAGCGTCGCGCATACCGGGATAATAGGGATAGATCTGGGCGAAGTACAGCACCACCTGATCCCAACGTGCGCCCCAATAGGCGGCTCCGGCCAGATAGATACGGGTCCACGAGCGCACCCCTTCCGCGTCGACGTCCAGCGGGGCGAAGCGTTCAACCAGGGCCAGGTCATACAGGCCCTCTTCCAGGTTGCCGGCGTTAATTTTGGCTAACCCGCGGAAGCGTAAGGCGATGTAATACATGCCGTCTGCCTCTACCGCGCGGTAGGAAAGGTTCTTGTTGCGCAGCGCGTCGAGAACTTCGATCGCCTTCGACCATTCTTTATTGCTCAGCAGCTGGCGCGCGTTCGCGAAAATATCCTCTTCGGCGCGGGTGTCCGGGGTGGGGGTGAGGGTGGGGGTGGCCGCGACCGGGGTGACGGTCGGGGTCTGCGCCAGGGCGATGGCCATCATCACTTCGGTCATTTTTTCTTGCGCGCCGGGAAAATTGGGATCGAGTTTGATCACGTATTCAAAGCGCTTCAGGGCGATACTCAACTGCCCGGAGGACTGTTCCTGCAGACCCAGCATGAATTGTTCGGTGGCGACGGTGGCGATTTGCTCCTGGCTCACCTGCGAGCGCATCTTCAAGGCGGCCTGGTAGCCAATTAAGCCGCCCAATGCGGCTAAAACCAGGATCAGCACCACGCCACCCACGATCCACGGCCAGCGTTTTACCCGCCCTTCGGGCAGCGGGGTGGTGTCTTCATCCTCAAGGATAGGAATCTCGGGCTCAACTGGCCCGCTTTGGACTGGATGGGTGGAAACCGGTTGGGTGTTTTCGACCTCGTCAACGGGCTTCACGGGTTGAGTGTTCTCTATGTTCGGATCGAGCATTCGGCTATTATACCCTAAGAAAATTCCAAAAAACACAATCTTGCAGCGCGCCGGAAGGCGTCAGGCCGCAGGTACTCGCGCCTGGCCTGGGCGGCTACAGGTGGAGGAGCAGGCGCAGCTCTTTCCACAGGAATGGAATGACCAGCAGCACGCCCAGCCCCATGGAAACCACGCTGAACACCACCGGGCGAGATTGCGCCGCGGGCAGCAGTTGGATAGCAAAGGCAGCCCCGCCTCCGATCAGCGCGGCGAGGAGCGTGCGCACCAGCACGCCATCCGGCCGGAATGCCTTTCCCAGGCGGCGCGCCAGGATCACCAGCAGGACCACTGCCTGGCCGGTGAAGCAGATAGCATCCGTCAGGCTGATCCCGGCCGGCCCAAGCGGCTTGTAGAGCAGCAGGCCCAGGCAAATATAGGCCACCAGGTTGCCGGCTCCGGTCAGCATAGGCGTCAGCGCGTCCTGGCGGGCATAGAACGAACGTGAGGCGATTTCCATCAAGGAATGGCCTACCAGGCCGGCCAGAAAGCCGCGGGTGGTCCATAGCAGCACCTGGGTGGCCTGTGCGCCAAAACCAAAGACGGCTTCGAGCAGGGGACCCAGCCCCACCCCCAGCACGACTGCCACCGGGAGGGTCAGCCCGGCCAGCACGCGCAGGGCGCGTTCAATCGTATCGTGAAACTCCTGGTTATTCTCACGTTTGGCCAGGGCAGACAGGGTTGGCAGCATAGCGGTGCCGATGGCGGTAGCGATCAAGGTCTCGGGGACCTGCTGGATCATCCAGCCATAGGTGAGTGAGATGACCGCCCCGGTTGCCAGGCGCGAAGCCAGGTTGTCGCGAGATCAAGAAAATGAGCTGGATGAAGAAGACGGTGAGGATGCGCGGGCCAAGCATGCTCAGCACCTGGCGCACTTCACTGGTTTTCAACCCCAGGGACGGGATCCAGTGGAACTGGTAGCGCAGCAGGGCGGGGATCTGGATGGCCAGGTGCAGCGCGGCTCCCAGAATAACCCCATAGACCAGGCCGTGCACGCCTAATCCATAGGCGGGCAGGGTGATGCCGGCGATGTGGTAGCCTTTTTCAGGAGAAAGGACCAGCGCGCCAAAGATCTGCCCGACGTTGTACAAAATCGGGGAGATAGCCGGCATCAAAAAGTGCTGGTTGGCCTGCAGCCCGCTCATCACCAATCCGCTGATCGAAAAGATCAGGGTGGCGATTAAATTCAGACGCATCAATTCGATCACCACCCCTTGCTGCTGCTGGCCAAAACCGGGGGCAATACCGATCTCCGATTGCACCAGCGGACCGGCGATGACCGCCACCACGATGGACATCCCCGCCGTGACCATGAAGACCAGGTTGGCGATCCGCGAGAACAGATCCCAGGCCGCCCGCCGCCCGCCGGTGGTGAGGGTGGCCGAGAGGATGGGAATAAAGGCCATCGCCAGCGCTCCCCCGGAGATGAGCGCATACAGCAGGTCGGGGACGTTGTTGGCCACGTTGAAGGCGTCCAGTTCGACCGAGAAGCCAAACTGGCGGGCGATGATCACCTGGCGGATAAAGGCCACACCCTTATCCAGGGCGAAAAAGACCGCCAGCAAAGCGGAGATGCGGGTGAGGTAGGAGAATTTATTTTTCAATGTGGGGATCCATCGGAACGCAGCGCCCAAACGGCGGCTTCTTCGGCATGCACGCGGGTGGTATCAAACATGGGGACGGGGCAGTCGCCGGGCTGCACCAGCAGGCTGATCTCGGTGCAGCCGAGAATTACCGCATCGGCGCCGCGCGCAGCCAGGTCGGCCAGCACGCGGCGATAGACCGCGCGAGATTCCGGGCGCAGGATGCCGACCACCAGTTCATCAAAGATGATCTGGTCGACCCTTTGGCGGTCATCCGCCTCCGGGATGATCACGTCCAGCCCAAATTCACTCACCAGGCGCTCGCGATAGAAAGGTTCTTCCATGGTGATGCGCGTACCCAGCAGGCCCACACGGGCGAACCCCTGGCGCTTCACCCGCGCGGCCGTGGCGTCGGCGATGTGCAGGAAGGGCACCTGCACCGCGGCCTGGATCTGCGGGGCCACTTTGTGCATCGAATTGGAGCACAGCAGGAGGATTTCGGCGCCGCCGCGCTCTAACTGGCAGGCGGCCTCAACCAATGCCTGGGCGGTTTCATCCCAGCGACCTGCGTGGAAAAGCGCCTCAATTTCAGCAAAATCCACCGAATTGAGCAGGCAGCGCGCCGAGTGCAAACCGCCCAGGCGGTCACGGACGGTCTCGTTGAGGATGCGGTAGTATTCCAGGGTTGATTCCCAGCTCAGCCCGCCTAACAAGCCGATGGTTTTCATAGCAAAGGTCCCCAATATGCAGGTATTCGCTCAGCGTAAGATAAAAGAATAGTTGCCGCCAGGATGGACCGGCTTACTGCAGGTCCGCGATCAGGATCCACCCGATGATCGTGCGCGTCTCGCCGACATATTCGATCAGCAGGCACTCACGCGCCAGGGTGTCGAAGCGTCTTTCGGCCGGCAGCAGGCGCACCACCCCACCTTCCGGTATCTGCGCGATGGCGGTGAACTCCTCGTAACAGCCGTTGCGCGCCCATACTTTCCGCGCGACGGTAGCGGTGAATGGCGTGGGAGTGATCGTGGGGGTCTCGGTGGGCCGCGGGGTGACCGTGTTGGTGGGCGAGGGCGCCGGCGTAAACGTGGCCGTCGCCGTAGCAGTGGGCGTGGCGGTGGCGGTGGGGGTCAAGGAGATGATATAGGCGCGCACCTGGTTGATGCCCAACCAGATCAGCAGGAAAATGACCGCCGCGGCCAGCACACCCGCGCCGATCTTAATCCCCAGGATGGTGTTGTTATAAGGGCCTAACGAACGGTTGAGTTCGATCACCCCCGGATCGTTGGGGTAGCGGGCGCGGAGGTCGGCGCTCAAGCGGGCGGCCGACACCGGCCAGGAGCGGTTAGCGTCCAGCACAGAGCGAGCCTGCTCCAATTGGTCCTCGTAGCGGGCAATTTCAGTGAGAACTTTCTCTACCTCACCTTGCAGCTGGTCCAAATCCTCGCCGTTGTAGCCCAGGCCGCGAATCTGGTCGATGGTCTGGCGCGCCTGGCGTGCCCGGCCGCGTGCCGCCTCGATGGTTTGCGCCCGGGATGCCTGCAATTTGAGCGACTGCACCTGGTCTTTTAAGGGGGCGGCGATGCGCGGAGCAGCGGCTTCTAATTGGCCGCGAAGCTGCAGCAGGACCGGGTTCTGACCGTACTTGAGCACCAGGCTGTCCAGGGTGGATTTTGCCTGGGCAACCGCCTTGGGTTCCAGCACGGTGGCATTGAGGATTTCGATGCTCTGTTGGATCTGTTCGCGTTCTTTGAGCATGGTCTGCAGCCGCTCGCCGTAGCGCGGCAGGCCGGTGGCCTGGGCAGCTGTCTCCACCCGGTCGATGCCTTCGTCCATCTGGCCCTGGGCAAAAAATTGCAGACCTTCGTTGAAGACATTTTCCGCGTCGATATTCTGCTGGAGCTTTTGCTCGAACTCGGTGCCTTCTTGCCAGCGCTGGATGCCATACTGCTGGAGGATGTTTTGGGCGCGCATCAGCAGAGCCATGGCGTCCTGGTAGCGGCCAAGACGCGCGGCAGATTGGGCTTTTCCAAAAGCGCTGGCCGCTTCGGCAGGCAGGGCAACCGCCGGGATGTATCCGGTGCGCAGATACCCTTCGGCCTCGCTGCGGTGCTGGCGGGCGCGGTCCCAATCCGGCTCGACCGTCAAGACCTGGTCATACAATTTGATCGATTCGGTATAGCGCCCGCCGTAAAAGAGCTTTTCAGCTTCTTCCATCAATTCCTGGGCATAGGGATTGTGCTGGCGCTCTTCGCTGCGCGGCCGGCTCGGGCTGACCGCAGCCGCATCCGGCAGCGGCGGCATGGCGCCGGGCGCCGGAACGGCGTTTTGCTCGCCGCCGCGCAGGCGCGCGCGTATATCCTGGAACCTTTTTTGGATGGCGGAGCGAGCATCGGCATCCAGTTTCTGGAAATCGCTCGAATTGATCAGGTCGTCCAGGTCTACAGACAGGCGGCGCAGTTCGCCCGCCGGCGGGTTGCTTTGCTCCAGCAGCCGGTCGGCGCGGGAGATTACTTGGTCAAAATCATCCATCGGTTGCTTTCTTGAAGGGTTTCATGGCTGCATTGTATTTCAAGGAATTATAAAGCCAGTGGCTGAGATTGGTGTAAGCGGCAGAGCAGGCATGCCGGCTGCCAAGGGTTAACCAGGCCAGGCATGCCGGGCGGTTAACCGATCTCCATGTAGGCGCGTTTCAAATCCTCGCGCAAGTCCTGGGCGGAAACATAACTGCCGGCCAGCAGCTGCTCCAAAATGACACGCACCTGGCCGGAGAGACGCTGGTCATCATAGGTCCACTGCGCGCTGTAGCTTTCCGCCGATTGTTCGATTTCTTCGGGGCGGGTGGGTCCCAGGGGCAGCGCGCCGGGTGCGGTGCGGCCGGTTAAGATGTGGTGCAGGCCGCGCGCGCCCAATTGGACCAGATCCATGTGGATATCCACTGGTTGCAGGCCCTTGGGATGGTAGCGGGCGACGTTCCAATCGATCACCGAAATGGCGTTGCTCTCATCCAACCAGTAATAATGCAGGATTTTATGATCGCGGTAGACGACATTGCGTTGGTGGCAGGCATCCAGAATATCGCAAATCTGGATCCCCATCAGCAGCAGGTTGGGCACCGGTAAAAACTTGCCACGGTTCAGGCTGGCATCGCACAACAGCAGCAGGTTGTCTTCCCGGCGGCGCAGTTCTACCAGCAGATAGGGAGTCCAGCCTTCGTGCACCCGCTGGTCCAATTCTTCAAAGAACTGGCTGGTCGTTTCGGGGCCAATGCGCAGGGCATCCCCGCGCAGCGCCTGGATGGCGCCCAGGTTGTGGTCTTGGGGCAGTTCGACCGGGTCGCCCATCCAAAGAAAACCGCATTCGATCATGCGGGTTACCCCGGGGACTGCCTGCATCACCGAGAGCACCTGCACTTCTTCGCGGAAAAGCGGCAGGGCATAATCGGCCTTGTCCATGCGCATAATCTTGATCGCGGCTTCACGCTGCTCGCCGCTGGCGGCGCGGTAGGTGCCCAGGTAAACCCGTGCGGATGATCCGCGCGCTTCGGGGATCCAGGCGTCCAACGGCTCGCTGAAGGACAGCTCGCTGTCTGGCCCGTAGCGCGTCTCCCGGATGCCCTGAATGGTGGCCAGCGCGGGCAGGAAGGGCTGGTTGGGGTGAAAGATCTGTTGGATGCGTTCTGCCCGTTCAAAACGCTGCAGCCAGGGCATTTCGCCGGCCAGCACGGGTTGGGAGGCCAGCAGATCGCCCGGCCAGGAGCCGCGCCGCATGGCTTTGAGCCCTTCCAGTGCGCCGTCCAGCCAACCGGCTGCTCCGATCTGGCTGCGCAGCTCACGGCCTTCGTACTCCAGGGTGGTGACAAAATCGGGCAGGCTTTCACCGGGGATGGGCCCGGCCTGCAGACGCTGGATCCAATCGGGGGCCAGTTGCAGCGCCTGGGCGGCGCGCAGCAGGCGCCGCCGGTCGGGGTCGAAAACCAGCAGGCCGCGCAGCTCGTGGGCGGCGCTGACAAATTCCTTGCGGCCCCAGGCCTCCAAAATGGTGAGCACCTGGCGGCGGGCAGGCTCCAGGGTCTGGCGCATTTCATAGCCGGCCCCAGGCAGGAACACTTCAATTTCATTCACCAGCGGTTCGAGGTCGCTGTAGGCCAGGATGGAGTGGGGCGGGAGCGGTTCGAGCTGCACCCAATTGTGGATCACCCCGCGCAGGCGCTGGGTTAGATCGAGCAGGTTGTCCAAATGCGCCTGGCTGGACGCGTCTGGCATGCGCGCCAGACGGTCTTCTAACTGCTGGGCGCTGGTGTGCAGGGTCAGGTACAGGCGGCGCAGGTTGAGCAGCGGCCGTGCCAGGGATTCGCCCTCACCACCGGAAAGTTTGCGCACCTGGGGCAGTATATCGTTCCACCAATCGGGTTCCGGGCCGGTTTGCAGGGCGGCCAGCATGTGCCAGAGGGTTTCCTGCCAGTCGCCCGCGGCGGCCTGCTGGACGGCCTGTACCAGGGCGTTATAGCCGGCGCCCTTTTCCCGGGTGGATATTTTTGCCAGCTGCGACATCAATCGCAGCGATTCGACCGGGGCGCCGGGCAGGCCGGCGGCCCACGAACTCAATTCGCGCACCCCGCCCATATCCCCGGCGGCGGCCAGATTGGCGGCCGAACGCGATACCAGGCGCAGTGCAGCGGGAAAATCGGGAACTTCGCCCATCTCAACGATGTGCTGGTGAACTACCTCCAGGCTGGGCAGGTCCAGCCCGGTTTCCAGGCCGGGCTGCAGCAGGTCGGCTTCGTGGCTGCGGGCTTCCTGCAGCTTGCGGTTCGCCTGCGCCAGAACCGAATCTACCCGCTCGCGCAGGCCGGCTAACAAATGATTGACGTCCTCATAGATATGCCCGGTTTCAGGCCACTGCAGGCGCCCGTGCAGTTCGGGCGCAGCCTGCAGGAGGAAGCGTCCCATTTCGTCGAGGAACTGGCGGCGGTCGCCGGCTGCCGTGTGGCGCATATCTCGGGTGACCCCGCCTTCTTCCAGAAAACGCCCGTTGCCCCAGTCGATGATCGTGACCGCTGATTGGAAGGGATCCCAAAAGAGATGGTCGGCTTTGACATCATTCCATAAGATGCCCGCGGCCTCCCCGCTGCCGCTGTCGACGCGCGCGGCGTGGATGGCTTCGAAGGTGGTCAATACGGCGGAAAGTGAGGCGAGCAAGATGCGCTCGGGGAGTTTTCCCTGGCGGGCGATTTCGGCGAGAAAGGCGCGCTCCACCCCGCTCCAATCCGCGCCGTTGGTCTCATCCATTCCCAGGCGGCTGACACGCGCCAGCAGGCTCAAGTCGAAGCCGCGCGCGCGGTCGATGACGATGAAGTAGCGATCGCCGAACTCGCTGCCCGATTTGCTCTGGTCCAGCAGGGCGGGGGCGCTGATGTGGTGGTTGGGCAGTTTGCCCAGCAGGTCTTCCAGGGCGTGCAAGATGCGCCCTTCGGTGCGGATTTGTTCGGCCTGGCGGCGCACCTCGCCGGTGAAGACGGAGCGGGCCGGTCGCTTGAGAATCGCCAGGCGATTTTCAACCAGCGACTCCACCAGGTAGACTTCGCCGGCATCACCTTCGCCGAGCTTGCGCATCAGGCTCCAGCCTGATTTCTGCCCAGAGATGACCCCGGTTTCCATTACGAAGGACGTCATTCCAGATGGAACTCCATGCCGTCACGCCCGGCAACGCTGTTGGGAAAGGTAAGCCGGGCTTCTTTTTCCGCCGCGTCGCGATCCTCCAGGGTGGGATATTGGGTCGGGTCGAAGTGGATCAACGCCAGCTGCCGGACGTGGGCTTCGGACGCGATCCGGGCCGCCTCGAACGGTCCGAGGTGCGGCCATTGCGGGTGCGGTTCGGCGCCGGGGGCCAGGGAGCACTCGGTCATAAACAGATCGGCGTTGCGCGCGAGGGTAACCGCATTCTCGCAGTAACCGGTGTCGGTGCAGTAGGTGATGACCCGCTGGTTGATCTCGATGCGGTATCCCAAACAGGGTCCGCTGTGGATCAGCGGAAGCGAGGTGAGGCCGAAGGGCAATCTGGGTTTTTGGCCGTTTAGATCGGAGATCTGCACCGGAAAAGCGTGTTTCAGGATGGAAACCGAATAAGGCGGGCCTAACAGGCCGTCCAGGGCTTCCCTCGTTCCGGGCAGGCCCAAAATATGCAGGCCCTGTTGAAAATTGCTTTTGGGCAGGGTGTGCAGCCCAATTAAATGGTCCAGATGAAAGTGGCTGAGCAATAAGTAAACTGGCCGTCGACCATCGATAAAGCGGTCGACCTTGGTAAAGCCATATCCGGCATCGAAAATGATGTCGAAATCATCCGTCTGGAGCAGGACACAGGGAGTATTCCCTGTTGCGGTATCGAACCAGCCGTTGGTGCCAAGCAAGGTAATTTTCATCGCAAATCCCTGGCTGGAATTATAACATGGGCAAAATTATGGTTTTGCCCATGTTATCCGGGGACGAAAATGGTGTGAGGTGAGTTGCGTTGGGTTAATCCCAGGTTTGCTGGCGGCAGTATAGCTGTTGGCTTTCAAATTGGATATACGGGAACTCGTATTCGTCCATCAGCACCGGGTAGGCGCTCACGTCCAGGTTTTTTAACAGAGCTGCCGCACGCGCGTCGGCATAGCGGTAGCTGCGCCAATCGGTGGCGGCGGTCAGGGTGGCCTGGCGGCAGGCCAGCACCGCGCCCAGGCGCTCGTGCTCGGCGGCAGGATAAGATGGATCCTGGTAGGCCTGCACCATCACCGGCACGGCGTCCGCGGAGAGGCTGATCAGGTGCTCAACGTCCAGCGCCTGCCCTGCTCGCGCGCGCAGCAGGTTCAGCCGGGTGATCATCGCGTCCACGTTGATCACGCTGAAGGTCAGGCAAAACCCAATGGTGACCAGCATAATGCTCAAGCCCAGGTGGCCCGGGCGGCGGGCGGCTTGCAGCAGCATGGCAACCAGCAGCAAGCAGGCCAGCCAGGGGATAAAAATATGTGTATAGGTGCGAAGGCGGGTGAAGCCGTAGGCGTTTTCGTACAGCAGCAGGCGCTGCAAGGCAGAGGCCAGGATCACCAGCACCAGGGAGATCAACGTAATGGTCAGCAAGGTAAAGGCGCGCTCCTGGCGGGGAGTTTCGCGGCGAGTGACGGTGCTGAGGCCGATGTAGAGCCCCAGGCTGAGCACAGCGACCCTGACCAATTCAAAGAATCCCCGGCGGGCATAATCGGCGTAGGTAAAGCCGGTTTCGTTGATGTTGGCCTGGCCGCCGAACAGGTAGCGTACCTGGACGGCCACAAAGACGGCGAACAGGAGGACCACACTGCCTAAGATGATCCCGGCTTCGGTCGATCCTAAGAAACGCATTTTCCAGGGCTGGTTGGGGTCGGGGCGGTTCTCGGCCGGTTCGGGGAAGACGGCGTGGAACAAGACACCCGTAAACAGATAGGTGAAAATCAGGACGTAGGTAAAGCGGAAAATATATTCGGGCAGGCGGTCGATATCGAAGACCTTGAAGATATTCTCCAGTAGACGGCCGAAGACGGGATCGGCGGAGGCCAACAACGCGGCCAGGACCGCGATCACCGGCAAAGCCAGCAATACGCCGCGCAGGATAGGAAAAGCACCGCGGCGCAGGCCGCTCCAGGCGGATTTGGCGGGTAATTCACCCTCCGCGGCAGTCTTGCGCATCAACGATTGGCCGCCGCGGATGATCCCGGCGGCGATGAGCTTCAGCCCGGCGAGCAGGAAATCGCCAATGCGGTACACGAGCCAGTTGCCGTTGGTAAAGGTCGCGGCGAGCAAGCCAAGCGCCACCACCGCGAAGATGCCCGAAATGGTTGAACTGAATGGTTCGCTGCGCAGAAAGACAGTGAAAGCCAGCGCCAGGCTGACTGCAGCCAGCACGTAGCTCAATACCGCCGGACGTTTGCGCTGCCACCAGCCGACCGCGAAAAGGGCGGCGACCCCCAGGGCAATCCAGGCAAAGAAGGAAATGCCCGCGGCTTGACCGAAGAAGAACAGGTCGATGCACCAGGCGAGGATAAATGCGGCTAGCCAGAAGATAGGCGTGGATATGGGTCGGGTTTGCTCATTTTCCATGAGAGAAAGCCTTTCACAGGTTGCAAGGAATGCCACCAGTGTAGCGGAGGTTGTGTTTTATTTCACGCACTTGCGTGCAGAAAGAGAATTGCAGATTGAGGATTGGGGATTGATAGAGCACGCCCTGAATGGCCTGTGACCCACGAACGCATCAATCCAGGTGATCTTTGATGCTTTGGGCGATCTCGGCGGTGATGCCGGGCGCGGCGGTCAATTCTTCCACCGTCGCCTCGCGGATGGCCTGCAAGGAGCCAAAATGATTGAGCAGCCATTTACGGCGGGTCGGGCCGATCCCGGGTATTTTATCCAGCTCCGAGGCCATGCCCAGCTTGGTACGCTGCTTGCGGTGGGCGGTGATGGCAAAGCGATGGGCCTCATCGCGGATGCGCTGCAGCAGGTAGAGCCCCTGGGAATGGCGCGAGAGCATGATCGAACGGCTGCGACCGGGCATGAAAGACCTCTTCTTCCTGCTTTGCCAGCCCCACCACCGGCACCTTGCCGGTCAGCCCGAAGGCCTCCAGCACTTTGACCGCCCGTCCCAACTGGCCCTTGCCGCCGTCCACAATTAGCAGGTCAGGCAGGATGGCAAAGGCAGGGTCGAGTTTTTTGCCGGGTTCGAGGGAGGTTTCCTGGGAGGCCTGCCAGCGTTTAAAGCGGCGGGTCAGGACTTCTTCCATGCTGGCAAAATCATCCGGGCCGATGACGGTCTGGATATTGAAGTGGCGGTAGTTCTTTTTGGAAGGGGTGCCCTGGACAAAGACGACCATGCTGGCCACCATGGCCGTGCCCTGGGTGTTGGAGATGTCGAAGCATTCGATTTTGTTGGGCGGCTCGGGCAGGTTGAGGGCCTGTCTGCAGTTCGCCCAGGGCCTGCTGCTGCTTGTTGGTGTCGGCTTCCCACTGGGCTTTCAAGCGCTGCCAGGGTCTCGATGGCGTTTTCGGTAGCCATGTTGACCAGATCGCGGTCGGCGCCCTGGTGCGGCACCACCAGCTCCACCTTTTGGCCGCCGGAGCGCGAGCCCAGCCAGGTCTGGATGATCTTGGCCTCTTCGATATCATTGGGCAGGAGCAGTTGAGGGGGAACGTTGGCGGCTTCGGAATAGAACTGCTTGATGAACTGATTCGACGACCTGCGCGTCACCCTCTTCATGGGTGCCTTCCAGGATAAAGTACTCGCGGCCGATCAATTTTCCACCGCGGATGAAGAAAATCTGCACACAGGCCTCCCCGTTAGAGCGGGCCATGGCGATCACATCCGAATCGATTTTTTCGGTGGAGAGCACGCGCTGGCTTTCCACCACCCGCTCGATGGCGTTCAGCTGGTCGCGAATGGCCGCGGCCCGCTCAAAATCGAGCTTTTCGGCGGCCTGTTCCATTTCGCTGCGCATGCGATCGACGATCGTTTCGGTGCGGCCTTGCAGAAAGCTGCACAGATCGTCGATCATCGCGCGGTATTCGGCCTGCTGGATGGCGCCGATGCAGGGCGCCGTGCATAACTTGATGTCGTAGAACAGGCAGGCGCGGGCGTCGTTGCCGGTGATCTCGCGGTCGCAGGTGAGATAAGGGAAGATGCGCCGCAGCACGTCCAGGGTCTGGTGCACCGCCCACACGCTGGTATAGGGGCCGAAATAGCGCGACCCGTCCTGCACCATCTGGCGAGTGATGGTGACTTTAGGGAATGGCGTAGCCCAGTGAACTTTGATATACGGATAGCGCTTGTCGTCTTTGAGCCGGATGTTGTATCGCGGGCGGTGCTTCTTGATCAAATTCATCTCGAGGATCAGCGCCTCGAGTTCGGATTCGACCACGATCCAATCGATATGGGCGATATGCTTCACCAGCTGGCGGGTTTTCATATCCAACTGGCTGTCGTGGAAATAGGAGCGCACCCGGTTGCGCAGGTTGATCGCCTTACCCACGTAGATGATCTCCCCGCCCGCGTTTTTATATATATAACAGCCTGGACGGATGGGCAGGGTCTCTAAAATTTGGGTAAGGTGTTCCGATATCTGCTTCATAAGCTGGGTCAACCGCAAACCGTGCTGCCGGCATAATCAACGCGGGCAGGCAATATCATCGAACGTTTGTTTCTCTTTTATATCACTTTTTTACATGGCTGTCATCGCACAACCGTCAGATCGCGAATCGCTGCCGGCCCACAAAACGCCGGTCTGGTTGTCGCGGTAGATAACCTGGCCGCGGCCGAAAATTTTCTTCGCTTCGTCGGTGACCGGGCGCACGGTGTGCCCCATCTCGGCCAGCTGCGCCAGCACCTTGACGGTGATGCCGTCTTCGATGGCAACCACGCTGCCGCTCTCATCCGGTTCGATGCAGAACCGCGGCCGGTCGAGGGCTGACTGCGGGTCGAGGCCGTCATCGCTGAGGGCCACCGCCACCTGCATATGACCTTGCGGCTGCATAAAACCGCCCATCACCCCGTAGCTGGCAAACAGGCTGTTATCTTCTTCGCGGGTGATCATGGCGGGGATAATGGTGTGGAAGGGGCGTTTGCGCGGTTCCACCTGGTTGGGGTGACCCGCCACCAGGCTGAAGTTGTGACCGCGGTTCTGTAGGGTGAAACCCCATCCGCGCGGGACGATGCCGGTGCCAAAGCCCATATAGTTGCTGTTGATAAAGGAGCAGGCGTTGCCCTGGGCATCCACTACGCTCAGGTAGACCGTGTCGCTGGAGCCCAGGGGCGTGCCGTGGGCGATGGCCGGGTTGGCGCGGAATGGATCGATCCACTCGCGGCGGCGGGCGGCATATTCCTTGCTGAGCAGTTCCTCGATGGGCACGCTCACCACCCGTGGATCGGCCACGTATTGGCGCGCGTCGGCAAAGGCCAGGCGCATGGATTCGATCAGCAGGTGCAGGCGCTGGGCTGAGTTCGCTTCCTGGCCGCTCAGGTCAAAGCCTTCCAGCAGGTTAAGCGCCATTAACGCGGCGATGCCCTGGCCGTTGGGCGGGCATTCCCAAAAGCGCAGGCCGTGGTAAGTGGTGGAGATGGGTTCGTCCCAGGTGGAGGTGTGCTCAGCCAGGTCGGAGAGCTCCATGCAGCCGCCGGCTTCGCGGAGCACGTCCACAATGCTCTCGGCGATGGGGCCGCGGTAATAGGCCTCTTTGCCGCCGGAGGCGATCAGGGCCATGGCTTTGGCCAGCCCCGGGTTGCGGAAAATTTCCCCGGGTTTCGGCCCGCGCCCGTCGATGGTCATTTCGCGGCCGTTGGCCGCGGTTGCCAGCTGGCCGCGCGCGGCGGCTGCCTGCCAGCTAACCGATGACTGCGGGGCGACGGGCACGCCTTGCTCGGCCAGTTCGATGGCCGGCGCCAGGACGGTTGCCATGGGCAGCGAGCCAAATCGCTCGACCGTGTCGCACCAGGCCGCGCAGGCGCCGGGGACGGTGACGGTGTAGGGGTGAAAGCGCGGCAGGCCGTTGGATAACCCGTCACGCTGGATGCGCTTGAGGCTGAGAGCCGCCGGGGCGCGACCGGAGCCATTTAATGCGTGGATTTTTTGGGTGGCGGCTTCGTAATACAGGCAAAAGGCATCCCCTCCCAGCCCGGTGCTGCCCGGCTCGGTGACGTTGAGCCCGGCGGCCACTGCCACGGCGGCCTCGGCGGCGTTGCCTCCCTGGGCGAGGATCTTCAAACCGCAGGCGACCGCCAGAGGTTGTGACGCGGCGGCGATGCCATAGCGGCTGACGATGGGCGCACGGCGCGAGTTGTTTTCATAATTGTTTAGTTTCATGACTGCCTTCCGGGATGAGTTGATATGATGAATGTCTGAATTTATCTATTTTCGAGCCACCACAAACACACGATTCTCCAATTCGGGTTGGTCAAGCGCAATGGACAGCTCGGCGAGGCGGGCAAAGTGGATGTGCTTCCATCCTGTGCTGGCCAGCGCCGAGCGCACATCGACCAGGTCAAAAGCGGTGTTATACGCGGTTTGTTCAAAGCGATCATAGCGCCCGTCTTCGGCGCGCAAAAAGCCGTGGATGCGGGTATGAGCACGCCCGCTGAGTTCGTCATACAGCCCGTGGGTGAAGAGGGTCAGGTCGGCGTTTTCCTCGATGTTGGAACTGGCCCAACCTCTCAAGCCCCGCCGGGTATTGAGGTCGAAGATCAGCATCCCCCCTGGCAAAACCGCCCCGGCGGTGCATGCAAAACAACGGGCCAGCGCCGCCAGATCGGGCAGGTGGTTGAGGGCATCGAAGGTGGAAATGGCCAACTCTACCGGTTCGTCCAGGTGGTAATTGGCGGCGTCGGCCTGGATAAACCGCGCCTGCCCGGTGACAATAAATGCGGAGCAGTTGGCGCGCGCATACTCGAGCATATCGGCGGAGAGATCCAGCCCGCAGACCTGGTAGCCATTTTCAAGGAAATGGAGCGAAAGCTGGCCGGTTCCACAACAAAGATCGAGCAGGCGGTGCCCATCCGCGCCGGCAGATAAGGTCGATTGGTAGTAGGCGCGAAGGATGGGAGCCACCCGGATGGCAAAGTTAGCCCATTTGAGGTTATAGATGCGGGCGAAGGCCGGGCCGTATGCTTGCAAGTGCGCTCCTTTGCCTCAGGGCATAACTTTGAGACCGCTGCCCGGCAAGGCTTCGCCGATGTCCCAGGCGGGTTGGCCAACCTGTTCGGCTTCTGCCAGGAACGCCTCTGCCTTCGCATCGGGCACCGCCAGCAGCAGGCCGCCGCTGGTCTGCGGATCGAAAAGCATCATCTGCTCGGTTTCATCCAGGTTGGGGTCAAATTCTACCTGCGGGCCAAAATACAGGCGGTTGTCGCTGGCGCCGCCCGGGAAAGCCCATTGATCGGCGTATTTTCGCGCACAGGAGACAAAAGGTAGGCGGCTGTAATAGAAGCACAGCTCGACGGAGGAGGCCTGGGCCATCTCGCTGGCGTGCCCCAGCAGGCTGTAGCCGGTGACGTCCGTCGCCCCGCGCAGCTCAAACCGGACGGCCAGCTCGGAAGCCTGGCGGTTGAGGCGTTTCATCCAACCGGTCACTTCGGCCACGTCCTCCGGGTTGGCAATTTCGCGTTTAAGGGCCGTGGTGGTCACGCCAAACCCCAGTGGTTTGGTGAGGATCAGGTGGTCGCCGGGGCGCACCCCGCTTTTGGTGAGCGCCTTGCGCGGGTCGACGAAACCGATGACCACCAGGCCGTACTTCGGCTCGGTATCCTGGACGGTGTGCCCCCCCGCGATGACTACCCCCGCCTCGCGGGATTTTTCGGCCCCGCCGCGGATGATATCGGCCAGCAAACCCTCGGGCAGGCTGGGCGGTAGCGCGGCGATATTCAACGCCAAAAAGGGCCGGGCGCCCATCGCGTAGACATCCGAGAGGCTGTTGGCGGCGGCAATCGCACCGTAATCGTAGGCGTCATCCACCACCGGGGTGAAGAAATCGGTGGTGAGCACGATTGCCCGGTCTTCATCGATGCGCCAGACGGCGGCGTCGTCGGGTTGATCCAGACCGACCAGCAGATCAGGATAGTCGGCGGGGTCAAACAGGTTTTTAATTGGGCGCAGCACGTGCGCCAGCGTTTCCGCATTGAGTTTAGATGCTCAACCAGCACAATTCGACAGGCTGGTCAGGCGAATCTGCTTACCGCTCGGCGCGGGGGCAATCGAGTCACTCATTATGTCTCCTGAGTCCGAAAACTCTGTTCAAATTATACCTTGCCCGGCGGCAGGTTCAGGCCGCTGTGAAATAATCTGCTCGCCAATTTCCAAATCGCCGTTTGTTATCTGCTTATCCAGCCTTCAAATCCCATGGGGATAACAAAAAAGCCTGGATGAATTCCAGGCTTTTTGTTGAACGTAGGGTAGGGTCAGGGCGCCGGTGTCGGCAAGGGAGTGGGTTCGGCCGTCGGCACAGAGGTGGGCACGGCAGTGGCGAGGTTCGAAAGATCGCCGGGGAAGGGCAGCAGGAAGGGGCTGTCGCTGGGCAGCAGCATCACCTGCAGGTCGGGCGAGAGCTTGCTGATGTACTGGTAATTCAGCAGGTTGGGGTTGTCTTTCAACGCAGCAGAAATCAACCCGAGCGATTTAGCTTCGGCTTCTGCCGAAATCAGGCGCGACTCGGCGTCAGCCTTTGCGCGAATGACGACCGCGTCAGCGGCGCCCTGGGCCACCTGGCGGGCCTGCTCGGCCTCTTGCTTCTTCGACTCGACCACGAATTTAGCCTGTTGAGCCTGCTGTTCGGCGATTTGTTTCTGTTCCACCGAGGCCGCATATTCGGGTGAGAAGGTGATATTGCGCAGCACGAAATCAATCAGGTTCAAACCGTTGGTCGAAAGTTTGGCCGCCATGCGGTCATTGAGTTCCTTGATCATTTCATCGCGTTTCAAACTGACAACTTCATCCACGCGGTACTGGGAGACTACATCCCGGATGATGCCGCGGGCTTGCGGGCGGACCAGGTCGTTGATGTAGCGGTTCTGCCATTCGATATGCACCTGGATCATTTTGTTCGGGTCGATCTGGAAAATGACCGAGGCGTCTACCAGGATCTGTTGGCCGTCAGAGGTACGCGCGGTGATCGAGTCATCGCCGGCGAGAGCGCCTTCAGATGGCGCAATCGACATGGTGTAGTTCTGGCGCGAGATGGGGTAGCGTACGACCGTCTCGGCGAAGGGGATGACAAATTGCAGCCCAGGCTCTAATGCAGCTTCACGATAGCCTTTGGGAGCCACCGCCGAAATCACCACCCCGCGTTCTTCAGGATTGATGAAGATCAATCCGTTGCTGAATGCAGTAAATACAATAGCAAAAATAATCAAACCGACGATGATGCGGCCACCGCCGCGCACTTCCTGGTTGCGCGAGGCGCGCATGACTACTACGACCACGGCAACGATAGCCGCTAACCAGGCCGCACCGACGACGACCTGGGATAATCCTTGTATATTCATCTTTTTCTCCTTGTTGTTCCAATTATAAAGGCGACCGGTGGGATATTATATCAAAGGCATATAAAGGTTTCTGCGCCGATTGCGCAATTATCTGCTTTATCCCCGGGTGAGAGGGTAAAGGCGCATGGGCAAACCGCCGCGCGGGCGGAGGGTGACCAGCGATTCCACCGGCGGGGGCGGTCCGACCAGATCTAAAGTGAAATGCTGAAGCACCTGGCAGAGGATCAGTTGGGCTTCGATGAGCGCGAAAGAGTTGCCAATACACAGCCGCGGGCCGGCGCCAAAGGGCAGGTAAGCGTGGCGGTGGGCAGGTTCCTGGGTGAAGCGCTCCGGACGGAAAGTCAAAGGGTCGGGCCAATAAGCGGCCTGGCGCTGAACCACGTACGGGCTGATGATCACCAACGCGCCCCGCGGGATGGAATAGCCCAGAACCTGGTCTGCCTGGATAGCTTTGCGGGTGATGATCCAGGCGGGCGGGTACAGGCGCAGGGCTTCCGCCAATATATGCCCCAAACGCGGCATCCGGGCGAGGTCGGCGGTGGTGGGCAGGCGCTCGCCAAGCACCCTGCGGACTTCTTCGACCGCCAGGCTGCGTTCCTGCGGGTGCTGCGCCAGGAGCATCCACGTCCAGGTAAGTGCGCTGGCGACGGTCTCGTGGCCGGCCACCAGCATGGTCAAGACCTCATCGCGCAGCATGCGGTCGCTCATCGGTTGGCCGCTTTCCTCGTCGCGCGCCTGCATGAACCTGCCCAGTAGATCGTCTCCCGGCTGGGCCGATTGGCGGCGCTGGTCGATGAGCGCATAGACGGTCCGGTCGAGGGTCTGCAGCGAGCGATTGAAACGCAGGTTGCGCGGGGTGGGCACCCATTCGGGCGGCACCAGCCTCTGGCGCGCTTTATAGACGATATGATCCAGGGTGGTCAACACAGCCTGGGTGAGCTGGCTGGCTTCCGCGCTCAAGTCGACTGAAAAGAGGGCTTTGCCGACCACTTCAAGGGTCAGGCGCATCATCTGCTCATCCACGTCCAGTGGCAGGCCGCCCCCGGCGTAGGGCTGCCAGGTTTGGAGCATGCGCTGGACGGCCGGGACGACGATGGCATCCAGATTCTGCATGCGCGGGCGGGCAAAAGCCGGCTGGGCCAGCCGCCGCTGGCGCAGCCAGGAGGCGCCATCGTTGGTCAGCAGGCCGCGCCCGGTGATGGCCGCGAGAGCGTTGTATTGGAAGGTGTCCTTGGAATAGCGGCGGTTCTCTTCTTGCAGCACGTGCCGTACCCCATCCGGATGGCTGATCGAAAAAACAGGCAGGTTGAATATCCGAAAGTGAGCCAGGCCGCCGTAGTGCTCGGCCAGGTCCAGGAGGAACTGCAATGGATCGCTTTGAATCGAGGCGGCGCGGGCGAGCAGCTCTCGATTGGATGGCCCCGGTGCTGGTTGAGTTGGCATGGTGGCGTCATTCTATCATGCTGGTATTTTTCGTGTACAATTTGTAGATGGATTCGAACAGCTTGCGCGAGACGTTATCCGGCCTGGCCATCCCCGATCTGCGTTATTTTGACACGATCGGCTCAACCAACGACGAAGCCATGGCCTGGGCGGAATCCGGCGCGCCGGATTTTGCCCTGGTGGCTGCCGACCAGCAGACCCGTGGTCGCGGGCGGTTGGGCCGTCATTGGGTCACCAACCCGGCAGCGGCCCTGGCCTTCAGCCTGGTCTTGCGGCCCGGGCCGAGAGAGATGAAAGCGATGGGCCAATTTTCACCGTTGGGCGCCCTGGGGGTGGCCGGTGCTCTTCAAAACCTGGGCATGGACGCTCAAATTAAATGGCCGAACGACGTACTGGTAGGGCGCAAGAAACTGTGTGGTATTCTGGCCGAAGCCGTGTGGAGCGGGTCGCAGCTGCGCGGATTGGTGCTGGGGATTGGCGTAAATGTTGCACCTGAATCAGTACCGCCGCCTGAAGAAGTGATGTTTCCGGCGACGTGCATCCAATGGGAGTTGGGCCGGCCGGTGGAGCGCTGGGGATTACTGCGCGAGGTGCTGGCCAACATTCTCAAATGGCGCGCGCAGCTGGGCATGGCGCCATTTTTGGCGGCATGGCAGGCTCACCTGGCGTTTCGGGGCGAGCAGGTCGAAGTTCACCCGCCCGGCGCAGAGGCCGTGCATGGACGCCTGGTGGGGGTGGATGCCGAAGGCAATTTGCTGCTGCACCTGGCGAATGCAGAAGAAGCCCGGATTGCCGCCGGAGATGTGCATTTGCGGCCGGAGACGGGCGAGGGAAATTAAATACAACCGGGTGATGCAGCCCAATTTGTAGTGATAAAAAAGAGGTACCCCTATGTTGGACGATCTGCGCAACGATGCAAATTCATCTTATGACGAAACGCCTGATTTGCTGCAGGACGAAAACGACCTGGCTCAGCTTTCACGGCCGCGCCGCACGCGCCCACCCTTCCTGGGCATGAGCCCCGCCCAGCGCTTTCTGCTGGCGATGCTGCTCTTCTTGATGGTGTGCGTACTGGGCGCTTTTTGCTTGATCGTTTTTGAGAAGATTGTCCTGCCTATCTAGCGGTTCAAATCGTTCTTAACAATCAGGGGGCGAATTTCAAGGAAGATCCGTACGATTTCAGGATCCAACTGCTTGCCTGCCTGTTCCTCGAGATGGGCAATCACCTTCTCTTCAGGCCAGGCGTCCCGATAGGGACGTTTATTACGCAGGGCATCCCACACATCGATTACCGAGAATATGCGCGCTGCCACGGGGATCTCTTCCCCGGCCAGCCCGCGCGGATAGCCGCTGCCATCCCAATGCTCGTGGTGGCAGTAGGGAATATCCAGGGTGGGGCGTAAAAATTCGATCTGCGAGAGCATGTCGTAAGCAAATTGTGGATGCTGGCGCATGATTTTCCACTCATTTTCAGACAGCGGACCGGTTTTATTGAGGATGGCATCGGGCACGGCGATTTTACCCAGGTCGTGGAGCAGCGCGCCGCGTCGAATTTGCATCAGCTCGGCTCCCACGATTCCATATGCCTGGGCGATGCGGGTGGTCCACTCGGCCACCCGCTGGGTATGGAACTCGGTGTCCTGGTCGCGCAGTTCGAGCGCGCGCGCCCAGCCTTCGATGGTTTTATCGTGGGCAATGATCAACTCCTGGTTGGAGCGCTGCAGCATCTCGAGCAGCTCGGCCTTGTCGATCGCGATGGCGGTTTCCATCGCCAGGGCTTCGAGCAGTTCCATAAAATCGTTCTGGGTGGTGCCCGGCGCGCGATGGAAAGTTTCCAACACGCCTTTGACTTCGCCTTTGACCACCATCGGCACGGCGTGATAGGCCACAAATTCTTCGCCGGCAATCCATTCGCATTGAGGGAAGTACGGCGGCAGCCCATTCAAATCAAAAATATATTGGTTGTGCCGGTCGAGGGCAATCCGCCCGGCCAGGCCTTCGCCCAGCCATAAATTGGTCTGTTCCACCGCCCGCGAGCGGAAACCGTTGCCGGCGGCATATCGCAGCAGGCGCGTTTTGGGCTCGAGCAGGAGCACACTGACCGCTGAAACGCCCAATTGAGAATGAATCTGGTTGACCAGCACGCTGAGGGTCACCCGCAAATCGAAGCTGGCGCTGATCGAAACGTTGATCGCGCGTAAGGCAGTGAGGTGCTGCAAACGCTCCTGCATTTGCTCGGCAAGGCTGGCGCGGTGGATGGCGCTGGCTGCCATATCCGCGATGGGGATCAGGGCATGATATTCGGCCGGGTCGATCGGCCGGGCGCCGCTGACGATGATCACCCCGGTGACCGCGCCGTCCACGACCATGGGGATCCAGGCAGCCGCGTTGAGCGTATCCAGCAGGTCTTTGGTGTAGAAATTCTTTTCGGAGCGCAAATCGTTGGTCAGGTAGGGTTTCCCGCTGCGGAAAACATCGCCGGAGATGCTGTTTTCCATGGGCAGTTTCTGCCCGGCCAGGCGCTGTTTGAGCGAGCCGGCCACAAACTGCAGCTCGATTTTCTGCGCCTGTTCATCGGGAATGCCAATCGCTACCGTCTCGATCTGGAGGAAATCGTCAATGGCTTTGATTGCCATCTCGGCGATGTCGCGGCGGGTGGAACTGGCGCGAACCGTGGTGGCGATAGCCGCGATCGCTTCACGCTGGCGTTCGCGGATTTTCCTTTCGGAGATGTCGTTGGCTGTGCCCACCACCGCGCTGACCTTGCCGTCATCATCCAGCAAGTATCCCTGCGACCAGGATAACCAGGTGCGCCCATCCGGGCGAGGCAGCCAGATATCGATGTCTTTGATCGGGGTGCGGGATTGGACAATGGTAGCGAAATTATTCCGCTGGATGGGGGCATTGGGCGGCAGGATAAACAGATCCCAAAAATCCTTGCCATACAATTCGGCGCTGTCGCTGCGCAGGATGTGCAAACCGGCCGGATTACAGTTGCGAACCCTGCCATCCGGCTCCAAAATCATCACCAGCGCGTCGACCGTATTGAGTACCGCGGAGGAATACTGCTGCTGCTGGTCGAGGTCTTGCTCGGCCTGTTTCCGCGAAGAAATATCGTGGAAGGCGATCAACAGGGCAGGGTTGTCTTGAAATACGACACGTACCGCCGAAACTTCCATCCAGTGCCACTGATCGTCTTTAAAACGCAGGCGGACTTCTCGCATGCCAGATTCACCCCCTGCGACCACGGCATCCATGCTTTCGGTAACCGCGAGGTGGTCGCCGGGGTGCAGGATGCCGGTGATGTGCGCCGGGGTGAACCCCAGGATTTCCTCCACCGAGTAACCGCTGATGTGCGCCAGTACCTGGTTGCAGAAGCGGATCGCTCCATCCTGGAAGATGGCCATACCGAAGGGGGAATTATCCACCAGCGAATGGTAGGCTTCCTGAGCATCGACTTCGGCGGTGATGTCCTGGGCGGCTCCATACAGTCGGAGGATGGTTTGAGTTTGGGGATCGATGACGGGGAAAAAGTGCAGGCGCAGCCAGCGAATTTTTCCGCTGGCGTGGAAGAAGCGCACTTCTTTGCTCAGGGTATCCCCCGTAGAGAGATCTTGCAGGTAATCATCGAAAAAATGGCGATCATCGGGATAGATGAGGGCCTGCAGTTCGGCGAAATCGCGCAGTTTTTCGTGGGAATAACCGGTGAGACGCAAGATGGTTTCACCGCCCCATTCAAGCTGTGGGCTGCCGTCGCCTTCCAGCCGGATCGAAAAGGCCGCGTCCGAAGACAGTTCGGTAAAAATCCGGTAGCGTTCTTCGGATTCCCGCAGCGCTTTTTCCGCCTGTTCGTGGCGTTTCTGCACGGCTTCCATCAAGAACGGATGCTCAAAGGATGTTTCCATCAGCCGGGCGATTTGACCGAATTCGCCCGGATCGGCCAGCATAGGCTCGATGGGCAGAGTGGAGGTGGAATCCAGGCTGGTGGTTATTCGTTGGAGGGGGCGGATCACCCAGGCTATCAGACCGGCAATCAGCAGTAACAGGATGGTGACTGCCAGAATGGCGTAAATGAGCAAAAAATGCTGCCTGGCTTGCTCGAAACCTTGAACCAACTGGTTTTCGAGTGGATCGGTCATACCGGAGGCGAGCTGGGACGGTAAAGGAAACCGGGTCTGCGAAAAATAAATGAACCCGGCGATGAAGACTGCACCTAATAATCCGATCAGGACCAGCAGGCGGTTTCGGATGCGCATCATCGACCCAATCTGGCTGTTTTACCGCACATCAACCATGATCCAGAGCTTTATGGGCCGGGTGAAGGTGAAATTGCGGGTAACGGCTGGTTTCGATTAAAACACACTAATAAAGGGGTGCGATTAACAAAAACGATAGGTAGTTAAAGAGAACGGGCCAGTCTGAATTCATCAGACTGGCCCGTTCTCCTTGTTGGGGTTTTACGCGGTAGGCATCATGGCCGGTTCGCGGATTTGAGCTAATTCCTCTTCAACGGCAACGATCTCAGCTTTCAGATCCTTCAGGTATTGTTCCAGGCGCAGCACATATTCTTCTTTGGTCAGATAAACCTGTTCAGTCTGGGCATGATTCTCACCGCACCCACACGCACCACCACAAGCACAAGCTCCGTCGGACATATCAATTACTCCTTCCAGTAAAAGATGAAATTTAGTGCGCTGGTATGACCGCTGCACTGGATTGAGTTTCCGCTATCATTATAATCTAATTGGAGAAAAATGGTAGTTATTTGTAGCATCAATTTCCTTTGAATTCTCCCGTCCGCAGCAAGCGGTAGCTCAACCAGCCGAGGATTAACAACCCCAGGGGAACAACAAAACCCAGGGTGAACAGCTGGCGGTTGAGGTGAAAGCTTTGCAAAGCGTCTGGGGTCACGCTGGGGGTGGTCGAGGGGGTCGGGGTGGGGCTGGGCACAGGCGTTTCACTGGGCGGGGGGGTGACTTGTGAATTGCCCATTTCAGAATCTTCGGTGCCAAACAGGTTGCGCCCGGCCGTGGGGCTGGGGGTCAACGGGTTGAGGGTGGGCGAGGCGTAGACCGGGGAGGTGGGTTTTTGATCGGATGCCACGGTTCCCTCGCTGGTTGGCTGTTCGGGGACCGGGTAGCCCTGGTCGGGGGGTAGGGTGGCTTCACCCGGATAGGCTGTATCCACCGGGTTTGGATAGGCGGTGGCCTCCTGCTGGGCAGGGGCGCCGGGAAAGCTGCCCCGCACCCGCCCGGCCGGCAGCATGGCAAATACAGCCAGGGCGGCAATGGCGATCAGGAGAAAGGTCGATCTGTTTGTGGTCGGCGGCATATATTCTCAGGAAACAGCCGGGCTGAATTCAACCCCCGGCCTGTTGCAAAAGTTTATCACTTTTTACCGGTTTGCGCGATCCGGCGCATAGGATCCCGTTTCATCGCCGGCCGTGGCGATTGCAGCCAAACCATTTTTCTATCCAAAGAGGGATCAACCCCACCCAAAAGCTTTCGATTCTGTGGGAGTTGCCGTGGTGGGCAGTAAAAATGGGGGTTAATTGGGCGCGAATCTTGTTGGCGTATAATGGGATCATGAATATTATCCGGCCCGAATTGGTCAAATTGATCCTGGACCAGCTCCCGATTGAAAAAGATGGCATCCACGGGGTGCTGCATTGGGCGCGAGTGCTGACCAATGGACGCTTTCTGTGCGCCCACACCGACGCCCGCCAGGATGTGATCGAGTACTTTGCCCTGCTGCACGATTCGCGGCGCTTTTCGAATGGCGGCGATTTTCTGCACGGGCCGCGGGCGGCAGGGTACGCCGTCACCCTTCGCGATCCCTGGATTTCATTGGATGAGAGCGGCTTCAAGCTGCTGCAAATGGCTATCCAGGGTCACACCCAGGGCGGCTGCGGAGCCGACATCACCGTACAGGCCTGCTGGGATTCTGACCGGCTGGACCTGGGCCGGGCAGGGATTACCCCGGTGGCGCATAGGCTGTGCACACTCCCGGCCCGCGATCCTGCCACGATTGAATCGGCTACCCGGCGGGCGGTCAGCAATTGGGTGGCAGCCGACATCCTCGCCGAATGGGGGATTAGCCTGGCCGATGTAATCCGGCCGGGAGGTTTGCTGCTTTTCATCCCCCATCCGATTAACTTCAGACACCTTCATATCGATGAAACCATCGATTTCCGTTGGCTCCCGCTGCGGGCGAGCAAATTGACGCCGTTTCAACGGTCAATCTCCTTTATAATGAATGAGTTCACACTGTGGGTAGGAGGAATGAAATGGGTTCAGCGAACAGGTTGTCTTCTGAACAAAAGAAAACAACGCGCGGCGGGCTTTCGCTGGGGGGATTGTTTTTGGCCGCTGCCGGGGGGTGGGCCATCTACAGCCATTATGGCATCAATCATCACCTGCCCATCGTGGAGGCAATCCCCTCGGAACGCGCCTCTTTCTTCAGCAAAACAGCCGGGCGGTTGAATTATTATTTCGACACCCAGGCCGGTGGCAGGCCGCTCGTCCTGATCCACAGCGTCAATGCCGCTGCCAGTGCGTATGAGATGGGCCCATTATTCGCGAAGTACCGCGGTCAGCGCGCCGTATATGCCCTGGATCTGCCAGGATATGGTTTTTCGGAGCGCTCAGAGCGGGTGTATTCCCCCGAGTTGTTTACCCAAGCGGTTGAAGATTTTCTCGAAACCCAGGTAAAGGAACCCGCAGACGTGATCGCGCTGTCGCTGGGCGCCGAGTTTGCCGCGCGCGCAGCCCTCTCCAGCCCTCACCTGTTCCGCTCGCTCACGTTTATATCACCCACCGGGCTGAACCGCCTCGGCGGCCGGTCCAAATCTGTGATCGGGCGCATGTATGGCTTTGGCAACCTGATGCATCTCCTGCTCACCTTTCCGCTGTGGTCCCGCCCCATTTTCGACCTGATCGCCACCCACTCCAGCATCGAATATTTCCTGGGCAAGAGCTTCGTCGGGCCGATCCCGCCTGGTTTTGTGGCCTACGACTACGCCTCGGCTCATCAGCCTGGGGCCGAACACGCCCCGCTCTACTTTTTGAGCGGCAAGTTATTCACCAACCACGTGCGTTCGGTGGTATATGAACGCCTGCGCACCCCCACCCTGGCCATCTATGACCAGGACCCCTACTCCAATTTCAGCGCATTGCCCGATCTGTTGTTAAAAAACCCGGCCTGGCAGGCTGTGCGGCTGGTGCCCAATCTGGGGCTGCCGCACTTTGAGCGCCTCGCCGACACGGTGGATGTGATCGACGCATTTTGGAGAGGGATCAAGTAGAGCAAACCGGTGGCGATAAGCCACCGGTTTGCTCTTAAAGGAATAATTATTCGGCCCAGGCGGGTGGGGGCTGGAAGTGCGGGGATTGGGCATAGAGAGCAAGTGCAGCAGGGATATCTGCCGCCTGGCAGATCTGGGCGGCATGGTCCAGGGCGGCCAGCTCGGCTGGGCTCATCTCGGCGGCGGGGCGCTCCACCCAGCCCCAGAAATCCCAGGGCAAGGTCTCAAATTTATTCAAGGCTGCCAGGTCGCGGAGCAGGTTGCCTTTGATAAAATCCATGCCTTTGTATTCGAAAATGCCAAAACAATCCGGGTCGGCCTCGCCGCGCCTGGCCATCAGCCAGGCTTCTCCGCCGGTGACAAAAGCGCCGGCCGGCACTTGCAGCGGATCAAAGCGCAGGTTCAGCGCTTGTTGTTGGAGCGGATCGAGTTGGGCGTCGGTCATCACCCAGCCCTGCTGTCCGGAGTGCCAGTATTCGAATACCCAGTGATCCTCAAACTTTCCGGCATTAAAGTAGGTGGCAAACCCGCAGCGTGAGCGGGCCGGGATGCCCCGGCTGCGCAGCATGGACACCGCCAGGACGGTGAAGTCGCGGCAGTTGCCCACCAGTCTGCGCTCCGCGGGTCGGGCCTGGGTCAGCGGCGCCGGATCGAGCTCGAGCAGGCGCGGCAGTTTGCGCCACGCCGGGCGGATGGTCACTTCGCGCTCGCGCTCCTCGCTCAATTGAAGCTGGTAAGCATTGGCCCAAAAAATGTGCACCTGCAGCCCCTGGATCGTTTTCACCAGGGCGGGCACATCTTCGGGCAGACTGGCATACAGGTGGGCATGCTCGCGCGGATCGGTCATCACCCCGTGGGCGGTATAATATGCCTGGATATCTGCAGCATTCATGGCTGTACACTCCTTGGATCGGTTTGATTGCTCGGCTTCGAGAATACATCCTCCCCTAAGGGGAGAGTCAACCGTCCGCATACCATCGCTGAGAAACTCGCCGGTTAACCGGGCAGGATAGGGCTTGCCCTGGCTGCGAAGGCCTGATTTAGTGAAACGGCTCGAGGTGCAATGAAGGTAAATTTTTATGCCAACCTGCGCGCGCTGGTTGGCTCCAAGACGGTAGAAGTCGTGCTGGAACCGGGCGGGCGGGTGAGCAGCCTGCTGGATTGCCTGGTCGAGCGCTTTCCTGCCTTACGACCGCGGCTGCTGGATGAACACGGCGCGCTGTATTCCCAGGTGCATGTGTTTATCAACGGTCACGACGTGCTGTTTCTCCCCGAAAAAATCGAAACTGTGCTGAACCCTGAGGATAAGCTGGATATTTTTCCGCCGGTCGGGGGTGGCGCCGGCGGTTGAGCTTTATTCTTCCGCGCCTTTGGATTCGAGCAAATTGATCACGGCCGGATTGCCGCCCTCACGCGCAAAGTGCAAGGCGGTGTGACCCTCGCTGCTGCGCATGTTCAACTGGGCGTCGTGATCCAGGAGCAGTTGAACCATCTCAAGCTGGCCATTCTGGGCCGCGCCGTGCAGAGGGGTAAAATCGCCGGCTTGCTGGGCGTTTACATCCGCCCCGTGTTCGATCAACAGAGTAGCAATCTCCACATTTTGGCCGGCAACCGCGGAATGCAGCGGCATAACCCGCTGCGGGTTTTGCGACGCGGCATTGACTTCCGCACCCTGCTCAACCAGGATCTGGGCGGCATCTGGACGGCCAAAAAATGCGGCGAGACCCAGGGGAGAAAAGCCATCCGGAGCGATGGCGTTCACCTGCCCGGGCTGCTGCGCCAGGATGGTTTTCAGGCGGTGGGTCATGCCGATCGCCGCGGCGCTGAAAATGTCCACCTCGGCGCCCCGTTCAAGGAACAGGCGCACCGCCGTGGGCTGGTTGTAGTACATGGCAAACAGCACGGCAGGCACGCCTGAAGGCGTGCGGGTATTGAGCAGTTTTGGGTCCACATTGAGCAGTTCGGTAACGCTGGTCTGGTTCCCATCCATAATCGCCTGAAACAACTTTTGCGATAAATCCATTGGTTCCTCCCGGGATGATGACGGCGTCAGGCAAGCAATAATGCTGGAGATAGTATAGCTTAAGCGGGGGAAAGCAAGGTAATGATGGAAAAGCAAGACGGACTGTTTAAATTGTTAGAGCCGGGTACGCCGTCCCGGCTCTAACTCGGAGGAGAAGAAGAATTGAAGTCGCCCTTTGATAGTATATTAGCAGCGCAGCGGCGGGCCTGCTTGACGCAATCCTGACGGTTATCCTACGAATACCGGGCGATTGCCTGCCCGGCGATCCAGGCGGTGGTCCAGGCGTTTTGAAAATTAAAACCGCCGGTCAGACCGTCGATGTCGAGCACTTCGCCGGCCAGGTAGAGGCCCGGGGTTTTGCGGCTCTGCATGCTGCGGAAATCGACCTCTTTCAAATCCACCCCGCCGCAGGTGACAAATTCATCCTTGAACTGGCCTTTGCCCTCAACTGTAAACCGGCCTCCTACCAGCTGGTTGACCAACGCCTCGAGCTGCTTGCGCGGCAGGTTGGCCCAGGTGAGTTCTTCGCTGATCCCCACCCCAGCGGCCAACTGCTTCCACAGGCGCAAAGACAGCTCAGCCAGCGGGCTGTGGCCGAGAATCTGGCGCCGGCCGGCGCTGGTGCGCAGCCCGGCAAACATTTCGGCGGCCGCGGCGGCGCTGGTCGCCGGGATCCAGTTGACCTGCAGGGGCATGTGGTAATTGCTCTCGAAGAGGGCGCGCGCTCCCCAGGCAGATAGACGCAGCACGGCCGGCCCCGAGAGGCCCCAATGAGTGATCAGCAGCGGGCCGCGCGCCTCCACCTGCGCCTCGGGCAGGCTGAGGTAGGTATCTGCCACCGAGATGCCGGCCAGCCCGCCAAGGCGTGGATCGGGGATATTAAAGGTGAACAGCGAAGGCACCGGGGGAACGATGCTGTGGCCCAGGCTTTTGGCCAGCGCAAACCCACCCTGATCGCCTCCGCAAGCCAGCAGCACCTGGCGAGCGGTAAGGCTCTCTCCCCCGCGGATATCGAGCTGAAATAGGTAGGGGGATAATACCCGCAGGCCGGCGACCGGGTTGTGACAGCGCACGTCGATCTGCAAGCGCCGCGCCTCGGCCTGGAAGCAGTCGATAATGGTTTGCGACGAATTGCTCACTGGGAAGACCCGCCCATCGGGCTCGGTCTTCAGGGGGACGTTTCTTTTTTCGAACCAATCCATCGTATCGGCGGGCTGAAAACGCGAAAACGCCCCGCGCAGCTCGCGCGCTCCGCGGGGGTAGAACTGGGTCAGGCGCTGTGGGTCGAAGCAGGCATGGGTCACGTTGCAGCGCCCACCGCCCGAGATGCGCACTTTGCCCAGCACAACCGGCGCCTTTTCGAGGATGCAGACCCGTGCTCCCGGGCGAGCTTCAGCATAGGCCAGCGCGCCGAAGAAACCGGCAGCGCCTCCGCCAATCACGGCCAGGTCGTAGGGGGCAGGGGGTTGCATGCCTTGATTATATTCGGCTTACCCGTGTGCGAGCACGGCAATGGGCCAGGGGATATAATCAATTCTATGCTGCGTTCACGATATCGACGAATCCTGTGGTTTTTTGGCCGGATGATCCTCGGCTTGATCTGGTGGGATATCTTCCTGCCGAAAATTGGGCTGCGGTGGCTGTCCATTCGCCGGCGCCCGCGGCGCTACCGGCGCATCGCCGTATCCTTTCGGGCGATGGCTATTCAGATGGGCGGGGTGATGATCAAGGTAGGCCAGTTTCTGTCGGCGCGCCTGGACGTGCTGCCACGGGAGATCACCGATGAGCTTTCGGGTCTGCAGGATGAAGTGCAGCCCGAGACGTACCAGGATATCCTCGGGGTGGTCGAGAGTGAATTTGGCCAGTCGGTCGGCAGCTTGTTCGCACAGTTCGACTCAACCCCCCTGGCGGCCGCCTCGATTGGCCAGGTGCACCGCGCCCGGCTGGCCCTGAACCAGGGCGAAGAACCCGCCGCGGTGGTGGTTAAAGTGCAGCGCCCGGGGATCGAGCACATTGTGAAGGTGGATCTGGACGCGCTGCGGGTGGTCAGCGGTTGGGTGAACCGCTACCCGCCGATCCGCCGGCGGGTAGATATGCCGCGCCTGATGGAAGAATTTAGCGCCTCATTGTATGAAGAGATTGATTATTTACTGGAAGGTAAACACGCCGAGACCTTCGCGCACAACTTCGCCGATCAGCCCGGCGTCCGCGTGCCGAGTGTGTATTGGAGCCACACCACCCGCCGGGTATTAACCCTGCAGGATGTGCAGGCGATCAAGATCACCGATCACGACGCCATTGAAGCCGCCGGCATCGATCGTAAAGCGGTGGCGGAGCGTTTGTTTGGCACCTATTTGAAGCAAATCTTCGAGGACCACTTTTTTCACGCCGACCCCCATCCGGGCAACCTGTTTATCTACCCCGGGGATGGGGAGATCGAAGATGGCTGGCGGCTGGTTTTTGTCGATTTTGGCATGGTGGGTCATTTACCGGCCGCCACCCTGGCGGGACTGCGCGAGGCGCTGATCGCGATTGGCACCCAGGATGCCGCCCGCCTGATCCGCTCCTACCAGCAGCTGCACATCCTGCTGCCAGGCGCGGACGTGGAATTGATCGAGCGAGCCAGCGCCGCGGCTTTTTCGCGCTTCTGGGGCCGCACCGCGCCGGAGCTGGCGAGCATGGGCCGGGAAGAGATTGTCGATTTTGCCCGCGAATTTGGCGATCTGCTCTACCAGATGCCCTTCCAGGTTCCGGAAAATTTCATCCTGTTGGGCCGCTGCGTCAGCATCCTCTCCGGCATTTGCAGCGGTTTAGACCAGGATTTCAATATCTGGTCGCAGATCGCTCCTTATGCCCAAAAATTGGTGGAGATGGAGCGCGGCGGCCCGTTGGAATTCCTGGTAAAGGAAGCAGCCGACAGCCTGCGTCTGGCAGCCGGTCTGCCGCGGCGCGGCGACAGCTTGCTCTCGCGGATTGAACAGGGCAAGCT
The DNA here is from genome assembly GCA_963752685.1 of uncultured Chloroflexia bacterium. Lineage (GTDB taxonomy): Bacteria > Chloroflexota > Anaerolineae > Anaerolineales > Anaerolineaceae > Anaerolinea. The sequence goes on from CAVVZR010000008.1 coordinate 263,942, forward strand.
CGCTGTGCAGATGCCGGAGGTAAAACACAGCCTGGACCGCCTGGATCGCACCGGAAGGCGTTTGACCAACGCCGTGCTGTTCTCGGCGCTGCTGTTGGCCGGCACCCAGCTGTACCTGGCCGGCCAGATGATCCCGGCCGGGGTGGCCGGCGCAGGGGCAATTCTGATGCTGGCCTCCCTGGTGCTAAGGCGCTGATCGGCGGCTGAACCACGCGCAGCCGCGGGAATGGAGGCATGGGTCATGCCGGTACTTTGCGAATGGCGTTGATATGGCTCTCGCATTGACTTGACATTTATTTTGAAAAAAGGATATACTGATTCTTAATACATCGAACATTTATCCTGATTCCAGCATGTATATAGGCGAACCCTCCAACAAGCGCAGGCGTACAATCATCGGCGGAATCATCGCCGTCCTGGTCTTGCTCTATTTAATTGGCTTCTGGCGCGAACTGCGGGATATCGTCCTGATGCTGGTGCAGTTCCCGGACGGCTTCTTCCCAGAGCGGGTCGAGTCATTGCGGAAAATTATTTACACCATCCTCACATTCTTGTTTTTTGGAATGATGTGGATTGTGTTGATTTCCAACCAGGCGCTGCTGCCGGCAGTTACCGTCCAGGAAAAATGGCGCACGGCTTTCCAGTTTGTCGTTTATATCCTGGGCCAGCACGGCCCGGCAGTGTTTGTCAAAGATGGCCAAGTGCTTTCTACCAAGGAAGACATCCGCGACGGCCCTGGTGTGGCCGTTGTCGATTTTAATTCGGCCATCGTTCTGGAGGAGCGCCTGCCGCCTCCGGGGTTGGGATCCGGTTTCGACAGCGGATTTCACCGCTTATTATGGCAGCTTGGCCTGGCCGATAAAGCCGAATCGCCGCGGGTGATGGGCCCCGGGATCGTCTTCACCCGCAGCCGCGAGCGCATCCGCGGCTCAATCGATCTGCGGCGGCAGTTCCGCCTGCTCAAGGATATCCCCGGGTACAGTCGTGACGGCATCGAGGTGACTGCGCCGGTCTGGTCGATCTTTACCATCGGCCAGGACCCGGATATTGTCCAGGTGACATATGAAGGCGAAAAGCACCCCGACAACTTGCGGGTGATCAACTTCGAGTCGCTGCCCGATGGCTACCTGCGCGTTTCGGGTTTGAGCGACGAATTGGACCCGATCGACCGCCAGGAAATTCACCATCATTATCACGTGTTGTCGCGGACCCAAGATTTCAAAGAGTTCAGCAAACTGCCGTTTCCCGAGGCCCTGCCCGTGTTTAACAAAGACAGGGTTTTCAGCGCGGTGTATTCGGAAGCCCGTTCTGAGAATGAAACCGTGGTGCCTTGGACCGATTTGCCCACCCGCCTGGCTGCCAGCATCTTCCGCGAGATCATCTCACAGGTCAGCTACGATCAGCTTTACCAGTTGGGCAACCCGGGTCCGCTGCCATTGGTGCGCTTCCGCGGCCGGCTGCGGCAGACGATGCGCAATTATGGCCTGCTTTCATACCGGCTGTTGTTCTTGAAAAAAGGCGAGTCATTCCAGCTGCGCCGTGTTTATCGCGAAACCGACATGGAAGTTTCGGAGGTGCGCGCCTTATCCGCCTCCAAGATCCTGCGAGACCGGGGAATAAAGGTGATTGCCAGCGGTTTTGGTGATATTTTCCCGGTTTCCGAAGCGGTCTACCGCCACCGGCTGGAGAGCTGGAAGGCGCCCTGGGAGCGCGACCAGATCATGGTCAACGCGAGCAGCGAGCTTGAGGCCGCCCGCATCCGCGCCCGGGCGCGGGCATTGGCTCAACAGGACCTGGCTTCCAGCCTGACAACCATCATGCAAACTACCAGCAGCCCCGAAGTGCTGGCGGTGCGCCTGATGCAGGCGCTGGAGGCAGTCGGCTCCGATCCGCGTACGGTGCAGCTCCTGCCGCAGAACACCATCGAGTTAATGAGGGGCGTGCATGAGTTTTTAGTCCACGGAGAATCAGCGGCCGCCGGACCTGACCAGCTGCTTCCGCCGGCGGGAGGCCTGCCATGAACAATATGCGCGCTACCCAGACGGATGTTGCCTCGCGGCAGCAGGTTTTTGGCCAGATGCGCATGATTGGCACGGCGGTGCTGATCGTGTTGGCGGTTTTCTGGGGTACCTTCCGTTTTGAGAGTTGGGATTTGACCCTGGCTTCGGAAAACCTGGTGAGAGACCCCATTCGCACCATCCTGGCGGTGATTTTCAACGGCGCAACCCTGCGCTATTACATCACCCCCATCGCGGCGGTCATCTGGGTATTTGTGTGGGCAGGGACGTATGTCAAAGACATTTTCGCCCTGCCTCAACTCAGGCTTGGGGTGAAATATGTGTTTTCATCCGTCTCCGGCTCCAATTACCCCGGGTTGGTCATTGACGGCGGGGAGAAAAAGATTGCCAAAGGGCAGGTCAACCTGTTGGATGCGGTCGGTGGGCCGGGGTATGTTTTCATCCACCCCGGGAATGCCGTGCTCTTCCGCAATTTACGCCGGCCGTCCAATATCACCATCCGCGAAACCTATTTCCTCGAACCGTTTGAGACGATTGGCCAGATCGCCAGCCTGGATGAGCAGCAGGGCAGCCGGGATGGGATCAAAGCCCTGTCCCGCGATGGGATCCAGGTCACGATCAAAGATATCCATTACCGCTACCGTTTGTTCCCCGAGCTGGAATCAGGCCGGCCCAAGCGGCGCACCTTGAAGGATCCCTATCCATTCGACCAGCGCGCGCTGTGGAATATGGCCTACAATCTCTCGGTAGAGGAAAGAGGGTTGGAAGCCTGGAAAACGGCGGTTGGCCGGGCGATTGTGGGCGGCATCACCGAATATATCAATTCCCACGAGATCGATTACCTCACCGCGCCCAGGGAGGCCAGCCAGGATCCACGCCGCGAACTGCGCCACAGCCTGTTCAATGGGCCGACCAAATTTGGCTTGCGGAATCTGGGCGCCGAGTTGATTTATGTGGATTTGGGCCACTTTGCCATCGATGTGGATCTGGTGGATGAGCAGCGCACGGAAACGTGGGCGGCGGAGTGGCAGGGGAACGCGAATGTGGTGCGGGCCTATGGCGAAGCCAAGCGCAGCGTTTATATGGAGTTGGGGCGGGCAGAAGCCCAGGCTGAACTGTTGATGGGGATTGCCGGCGCCCTGGAAAACATCGAGTTGGGTGAAAATTCCGGTGAGACCATCCGCCGGCTGTTGCTGTCCCGTACCGCCCAATTATTAGAGACAATGGCTGAAGCCAGCAGGACGCAGCTGGGACCGGGGAGTGAAGATGATCAGCATTAATGAGGCGTTTGGCTGGTTGAATGTGGATGACCGCAGTCACCTGAGCAATGTTAATTTGCTCTCGCTGTACCAACTCCAGGATTCGCGCGTACCTGAAAAACACAAAGAAGCCTTGATCAGCGAACTGCGGGTAACCAGCCATTCATGCCAGGATGTGATCGAAGGCCTGGAAGTCTTAATGACCATCGCGAAATATTCAGTCGAAGCCGGCGATTACCTGGGCGCCCGCCAGGACCTGGCTGAAGCGGTTAAACGCTACCGACCGATTTCCCACCGCATGGGGGTCGCCAAATGGATGCTGGGCATGGTCGAGTGGAAATTATTGAACCACAACCAGGCCTATGCCAACTGGTTTCATTCCAGGGATTTATTCCAAAAATGTGCGGTTGAAAAAGGACGTGTTTCAGCCACGGATATGGTGCGCTGGTATTACAAGCAGGTGGAGCGCATGCGCTTAGATATGGCCTGTACCGCTGAGGAAGCCCATTACTGGTTGTGCTTGTTTGAACCCTCGCGCTTGAGCGACCCGGCCAAACAATTTGCCCAACGCATCACCGAAGAAATTACCCAAAAAAAATTCTCGCAAGCTTATGAAATCGGCAATCTGCTGGCAGGTATCAGCCGCAACCGCCTCGACCCGGCGGAAACCGCCGAAGTGTGGGTGGTTGTCGGCCTGGCGGCTCACCAAATGGGTAATCCCCGTTGGGCGGTAGAATATTGGACCCGCGGTGCGGCGGCATATACGCCCTGGAGTCACCAATGGGCGGTAGTTCGCTGGATGATCGGGGTGGCGTTATGGAGCCTGCCGGGAGAGACTGATCGCGCCATCCGCAGCTGGATGGATGCCACAGAAACTTTTCAGGATTTGAGAACCCAGGCGGACCGGGCAGGGGATGCCAACCGTAGGGATTGGTACGAAAATACCGCCCGGATCATGAAATCGGCCTTGGAGCAAATGGGTCGAGACCGCCCCAACCGCAATTCGTGATCATTCCTTTGGTACCACCCAGGATTTAACCGCGGGTTTCTGGTTCCTCTTGTCATTTTCGGTGGCGTCAATCACCACCGTAAAATCCGTATCCGCCACATCCTCTACAATTATTTCTATCCACCGATCTTTAAGGTCGTTGGATTTTATTTTGGATTGGCCTACCTGATTAATGATCCGCTCCGCCAGGCGGTCTTTCAACCCTTCATAGGCGGAAATGACATCCCTTGCGTTGCCAAACGCCACGGGATCCGCGGATTTTCTATTCTCAAGCCGGGAAATAAAAGATTGTCTGGCTTCATCTTGAATGGTCAGATGATCATTGACCAATAATCTGTCCAATAATTCAGCCATGTCGTCGGTTGAGAAATCCGGGAAGCCTATTTTGGATGCAAATCGTGATTTGAGACCAGGATTAGACCGAATTAAGGTGTCCATTTCCCGCGAATAACCTGCCAGAATCACCAGTAATCTGCCGCGATGGTCTTCAATAGCTTTCACCAGGGTGTCAATCACTTCCTGGCCAAAAGAACCCTGGAATAATGAATTTCCACGCACGAGAGCATAAGCTTCATCGATAAACAGGACCCCATCGATGGCTTTGTCGACTTGCTCGATCACTTTTCCCGTGGTTTGACCTACATATCCTGCAATGAGATCTGGCATGGAGACTTCTACGGTGTGTCCTTTATGCAGCAGCCCTAACGATGCATAAATTCGCCCCATTAACCGGGCGACGGTGGTTTTTCCGGTGCCCGGATTCCCGGTGAAAATTAAATGCTGGATCTGTTGGGAAGCTGGTTTGTTGCTGCGAATTTTCTCGAATTGAAGGCGAGTGATCTTTTTCTTTACAAAATTCTTCACATCCTCCAGTCCTACCAGATTATCTAATTCCGCCAGGATCGTATCCGTGGGTGGAATTTCTACCGGCAGGAATTTTTTATAATCCGGTGAAATGTCATCCATGGTAAGAATCGGATTTGATTTCTTCCCCTTAAGGAAATTCCTGCTCAAGCATTTTCTTTCCAGGCTGTCAACAAAATTGCGAATTTCGCCTGCGTTTCCAAAATTCTTATCTGATTGCCCGGCTAAACCGTGAACGATCAATTTGAGGGTTGCCAGTACCTCGGCGTTGTGATGCATACCTCTGGATTCTAAATCACCGGTAAGAATCTGATCCAATTCTTCATTGTTAAAATCCGGGAATTCCATCCGGTTTTCGCCCGGAAATCGGCGGGATATCCCCGGATTCGATTTCAAGAAATCTCGAATAGGATCTGGATAACCTGACAGAACAACCACCAAATCACCTCGGTCATCTTCCATGCGGGTTAGAAGGGTTTCAATCGCTTCGGCGCCGAACCCTCCTCTATCTTTGGCAGTCAAAGAATAGGCCTCATCGATAAATAAAATGCCATCCCTGGCAGAATCGATGACCTGATTGGTTTTTATGGCGGTGCCGCCCACATGCTCAGCGATTAAATCCTGAGCTTTGACTTCGACCAGGTGACCTTTTTTAAGGATTTTCATGTCGAAGAATAATTCGCCGGTTAACCGAGCAACTGTAGTCTTACCGGTGCCTGGATTACCACTAAATACCATATGCAGTAAAGGTTTGGATTGTATACCCATAGCATTTCGATTGGCAGCCCATCCAGCTAATTCGAGGATGCGCTTTTTGATATCCGCAAGACCAATCAAATCATTTAAACGATCTATTGCTGGGGTAGTCGCTCCTTGGAAATGGGAAAACCAACCGGATTTCAAGGCGAGAGAGCGATCGATAAATGGTTGGTTCATCATTCGATTCGTCCAGGTTTGTAATGGATGCGATTCGATGTTGATTAAGTCGACCAATCCATCGATAAAATCAGGATCAAAATCAGTCCATTTATTTCTGGTCATATAATTTACCAGGCGAGCTGCTTCGTCCCGGTGTGGACCGCCTAATTCAATGGCCGGGGATTGCTTTTTTGCTCCACCATGTTCGCTTAAGATCAAGCTTCGAATCCCCGGTACAGGTAAACCAGTGGCTATTTCGGCCAATTCAGAATAAGTGTTTGCAGAAAATAAGAGAATGCAACGATTGTGATTGCTGGACGGGAGGGACAGCCACAGGTCCAGAATACTGGATAAGGTTCGTTGGTCCTGACTGTTTTGAATATAAATCTCGGCTTGATTGATTACCACCACAGTGGGTGGACCGTTTGCCTCCCGCATGGCTGCATCCAGGATGCGCAACAGATGCGTATCTCCTAAGGACTCGAAGGAGAAATTCACATCTTGAGTCTGACCGGGCAAAATAATTCTATTGCCGAAGGGACCAGGTTTCATCGATTGGAAAGGATTGGTTGATCTTGGATCACCATCCCCCAACCAAAGAAAGGATTTAGACAGTTGTCGAGATTGTTCGTCCAGAAAATAAATGGGTTCGGTTGGAGATGAATAAATGATGCGGGTGTAACCTAAAGAATTTAATGGCTGCACAAGCGCATGGTTCAAATCTCCTTCAACGACATTGCTCAGCATGAAGGAATCGTTAATACCTGTTCCATATAAGGGTAGGAACCGTGATTTTCTGAGTGACTCTAAAACAGAAATAAGGCGTTCCATAACGGATTCCTAATGACCCAGGGGGTGATATTGAGCTTTCTTGACGACTTTGTTGGTTGTTTGTTTTCGTGAGGTGGGTATAACCTCATTGATTTCTCCAACTTGAAGACCATATGGTTTTAAGGATTGCATAATTTCAATTGTTTTACGCTTCATTTCTGCTTCTGAAATTAGCTTTCCATGCCTGGCGATCACTTCAAGGTTTGATGTAAAATCGACAGAAGGATCGACCTTGATCGTAATCTCACTACCATCCGGTCCCCTGGCAATTGCCAGGTAGCCATTTCTTTGGTCATCCTCAGAAAACTCACCAAATTCAGGGCGGTATCCTTGTTGCACTAATGAAACCATCACCAGTTGAGCGGTGTTGAAGCGTAATTGGGCATTTAGCGCTTTTCTTCGAGCTTCCTGGATATTATTGGCATATCGATCTAAATAACCTGGAATTAATTCTTGTTCGTAATTTTCTAACAAATTGGAATTGCACCAATTTCCAGGTGCGTCTAAATTTCTGATGGCTTTCTCAATTTCCTGAATCAACACCTGGCGATTATTATCATTCCAATAATCAACATCCAGATATTCATCCATCATCTCTCCGTCGAGATTGATGGCTTGTACTACTTGATTCGCTGCACATTGGTCTCTGATCAGGATTAATCGATCCACAATGGATTGATGAAGCGCCTGGAAATGGGTCAGGTCATTTTCCAGCGACAGGCGATAAGAAGCTAATTGATTGAAGGCATGCTGAAGCACTGAGATGCTGGCTTCAAAAAATCCGTTTTCATAATTTACTTCCCCGTATTGAATTTGCTGATGCAAATCCATCATGTGCGGTTTATTAATCAGTTCAGGTGGGTAAACAGCCTCGATGTAATTCAATAAGATTCACCGCATCCGCAATCCAATTTTCAGCGGCTTTTTGAATATGGTTCGATCGGAGGGTAAAACCCGAAACTTGGTTTTCTAATAGATTTATTTTGGACATTAATTCATCATGTTGATTCTGAACAGATTGTTCAAAATTCTGGTGATGTTGTTGAAATACTACATTTGTATCTTGCCACAATTGCTCAGATGATGAAATTAATTGGTTATAGAAATCGATTTGCTGGTCAACCATCGATTGGGTTGAAATCGATTCAACTCTTTTTACTTGATCTTGAAATGTATCCAAAACCTGCTCATAATACGCCTGGCGGTCAGCCATTTCCTGATAGCTGTTGTACAAATTAGATTGGCTGTTTTGTACCAATGGCAACAGGTTTTCTTCGGGAAGTTCGAAGGATTGGAAATAATTGCTGCGTTCAGCATCATAAAGGCGGCGATATTCTTCCTGGCTAATTGTTACCGTCGTTCGTTTATGTCCGGACATATTTCGCCTCTTGGAAGGAATGGGCAAATTGAGAATCTATCGAGCGGACGACTTTTGTGGGCGGAACCCCGACCATTAATAGATTGCCGTCCATCACCTGGTATTCGACTTTTCGCATGGAAGATTTAAAATCAAACGATGACAATTTATCGGTCAAGAAAATAAATCGCTGATTGGTTGATCCGCGTAATCCTAAATTATCATTTTTATTTTCAATGTAAGGACCATCAATCAATAGGTCGATACTGGTTAATAATTCGGCTACATCAAGGTTTGGTGGGGAGGTTTGCAATGTTTCAAATTGAAATCCAGTAAAGCATATAATGTTTATCGGTCGTATTGACTGCATTCTTTGGATAAGCTGGAACAACCCTTTTGCTTGCAACATAGGCTCTCCACCGCTAATGGTCAATCCGGTGATATCTGGATTAGCCATCAATTCGGAGGCTAATTTATCGGGTGAGATTAATGTGTTTGGCTTTTCTGGGATCCATTCTGGCGAGATGCAGCCTTTGCAATGGAGAGGGCAACCTTGAACCCATACCACTGAGCGTAATCCGGGGCCAAGCGCGCGGGTACTTAAACAGGTGGCAGCGATATTTAGCAATTTCTCGTCCATAATCATCACCAGAATACCTTTGAGTGGGTTTCTGTTGTATTATAGTACATTAGTTCTAATTATTCAAGAATGGGAAGGATATTCTAATAAAAGAAAATTAGGTCATAGATCCAGGGAATTTATCTCTATTTTTAATTTCTGCTAGAGTATTTGCTCCGGCATCGATCAGGATTGGAATCTCAAATTGGTCTGCTTTTAGCATACATAAACGTTCATCTTGTGTGTCGCAATAATATAAAACATAATCCAGAGTTATTTGATTATTTTCGAGATATTCTGCCGTCCAAGAAACCTCTGGCGATTTAAAATTCAGCTTGGTGCCAATAGGTTTGATTATCAACGAATTTGGCGCATCTATGTTTAATTTTGTTCCGAAGGGCAGCTGGAATCTACAAATGAATTTGACCAATCCTGGCGCGACAACTAAAGGACCATAACTATTCGCGGGGGATATTTCCTCTGGTTCCTGCCGTAACATCAATACGTTGGTCAATTCAATCGTTTCGACCAAATTCGCATCCAGGTCAATCACTCTGATCATATGGTTATTAGTATCCGCAACCAATAATTTTTGTCCGAAAATAGCTAACCCCTCCGGCTCATAAAAAGAGGCTTCATCCGCCAACCCATCCAAATTGCCCGATTTTCCCGTTCCTGCCAATGAAGCCACATTTCCGGTTTTCAAATCATAGGTTTTCACCTTATGGTTGTAAGAATCAGCGATATAAATCGTTTCTCCTTGGAATGCCAGCCCGGTCGGATGCTGGAGAAGTGCTTCATTGGCCGGACCATCCTGATCGCCATAATCAAACAACCCCTGGCCCACCAGCGTGATTGTTTTGGGTTCGGAGACCAATGATATTGCCCGCACAGCACTTGCCTCCGGATCTGCAATCCATAAATGCCCCAGCCCTTCCAATATTTCACTCGGCTGGTTGAAACCACATTCATTCAAAGCTCCATCCACCAGCGCCTCTGCTCCACTCCCCGCAAACGGACCTATTTCTTTCTCGTCAATCATCACCCATATCTGGTGGGATCCTGCCATCGCGATAAAAAGATAGCGGTCAATCAGGCACAATGCCCAGGGTGAACGCAGCGGAGTTTCCGTAGGTGCGCCCAAGACTAAACGCCCGTGCGCCTTTTGACCGGTTCCTGCCAGGGTGGTTACCTCACCGGAGATCAAATCCACACATCTGATTGCGTGATTTTCAGTATCGGCGACATACAGTTTATTTCCACTTGCCGAAAGCGCCATGCCGTGTGGAGAATTGAAGCGGGCGCCTCCCGCCTTTCCATCCCTCAGCCCGGCAATCGAACTGCCGAACACGCGCAATACTTCGGCCTGTCGCATTTCTAAATTCAAATGGGTTTCAATGATGCGGTGGTGACCGGTGTCGGCGATAAAAAGCCGTCCATCATCCGCCACTAAGATTTTCGCGGGATACCTCAAGAGGAAATCGGGAACCAGGCTGGTCTCACGAGTCAGGTCGAGGGGAGTATGGTCGATCTCCGCCGGGTTTTCATCAATAATTTCTTTGATGGTCACTGCCAGGTCATCGGCCAGGATTTCTCCACTGATTTCGCCGGCGATCCTCCCGCGTGGGTCGATCACAATCAATGTCGGCCAGGCGCGCACCGCATAGCTTGTCCAGATTTTCATGTTGGAATCATTGACCACCGGGTGCTCTATGCCGTGCCGCATCACCGCATTGCGTATATTCTCGGTCAGCTGTTCGGATGGAAATTTAGCCGAATGGACGCCGATAACCACCAATTCTGTGGGGAAAATTTCTCGAAGCCGGCGCAACTGCGCGACATTGTGGTGGCAATTAATTCAACAGTAGGTCCAAAATTCAAGGATGACGACTTTACCGCGAAGCGCAGCCACCGAGATCGGATGGCTGGTGTTCAACCAATCCAGCCCGGCAGGGAATTCTGGCGCCCGGATTAATCCACGATATCGCATCTTGGACCCTCAAAGTAGACTGATTATCTCCAGTTATTTTAACCGCTATTGGCAGGTTTGGGAAACTACATTTCGATCAATTTGCCAATCACCGCTTGTTTTCCAGGCCAATTGGGGATAATCTTAATTATAGGAGGGAAAAAACGATGGCGGCTAGCTCACAATTCAAAAGCGCCTGGTCGGAAAAAATCACCGACCTGGTTCTGACCCTGCTCCTGATGATCGCGCCGGCGGCGGCGGTAGTCACCTACCGCTACCTGCTGCTGCCCTACAGCATTACTGCCTGGATCCAATTCGTGTGGATATTTGGCATGATCCTTGGGGCGGCGGTGGGGTGGTACCGTTTCTTTCCGCGATGGGTCTATCCATATATCCTGACCCTGGCCGTCATCCTCATTGGTTTTTCAATCGGTCGAGATACCGATATGACCTGGCAAGAAAACCTGCAATTCAAGCTGATCGTCCTTGCACCGGCCGCTCTTCTGGTTCTCATCCTGTGGTTATTCTTTCGCAAATACCATCCCCCGGCTCTCTTTATTATATAACATTCGCCAAGATTGGACCCTGATCCCTTTTGCGATTTATGGCTTGCTTCCGCTGGTGATTTCAGGGTTGATGACGGATATCCGCTCCCTGTATGGCGCGCCTTTTCTTTTTCTCGCCACCCTGGTGATGGTCGCCGGAGCGGTGACCTACCTGTATGTACACCAGCCGGTCCAGCGATTGGTTGTGCTGGGATTGGGTATGACCGCAACCTGGCTGATTGCCGGGGGCGGGTCCGCGCTGTTCTGGCACGGACGGCAGGCCTCCTGGATGACCCAGCCGGCCAACGGCCTGCAATTGGCGCTGCAGTACGTGATGTATTGGGCGGCCATGCTGGCTTTGATCCTGCTGCCTATGCTAATCATCGTGATCCGGCGCGCTACCGCCAAAGGGTGAGGGAGCAGCCGGCATGAGGAGAAAGCCATACTCGCAGTATTTTCTATACCGAGGTCGATGGCCCGCAGATCGCCAAAATGGACATCATCCGGGGTAGAATTTGCTAACAAGGTGAGTAGCCGGACTAACAGGCATTTATATCAGGGCTGGCGTCTTTGCGGCACAGCATGGGAGCGTATGGCAAAACAGATTTTGTTGATTGACGATGATGCACTAATGCGCCGCAGCCTGGGGTTCAACCTGCAGCAGGTCGGGTTTTCGGTATCCAGCGCCGCCAACGCCGAGGACGGCCTGGCGATTGCCCAAACAGACCGGCCGGACCTGGTGCTGCTGGACATCAATCTACCCGGTATGGATGGTCTGGACGCCCTCAAACGCCTGCGCGAGGGCATGGGCCTGGCGGTGATTTTTGTGACCGCCCGCCGGCGCGAGCTGGATGAAATCCTGGGTCTGGAACTTGGCGCGGATGACTACATCACCAAACCCTTTGACTTTGATGTGCTGCTGGCCCGGGTTAAAGCTGTTTTGCGCCGCTCAGGGCATAACCTGGAGGAGAAATCGACAAGCCAGGCAGCCCTGCAGGTTGGCGACCTGGTCATCGATCCCGCGGCTCACACCGTTTCCATCGCCGGCGAAACCAAGGAGCTGTCTCCCAAGGAGTTCGATTTGCTGCACGCGCTGGCCCAGGAGGCCGGCAAAGTGATATCCACCGACGACCTGCTGGCGCGGGTGTGGGGGCCGGATTTTGTAGGCGAGCCGCAGGTGCTGTACGTCCACATCCGCTGGCTGCGTGAGAAATTGGAACAGGATCCACAGCACCCCAGGCGAATTCTAACCGCCAGGGGCGTTGGCTATAAGCTGGTAGAGTAGAACCTATGAAGACATTACGCACCCGGCTGGTGCTCAGCCATCTGCTGCCCATGCTGGTGATCATCCCGTTGGTGGGCATTGCCCTCATCTATGCGCTCGAAACTCAGGTGCTGCTGCCGGCTTTTTTGCAGGCTTATTCCGGCAACGCTGCCCTGGTGGCGGAAATCACCCAGAACCAGGACCGTATCTGGACCGATCCTATTTATGCCCAGACGATTCTGGCGCGGGTCAGCCCGCGCTTGCCTGCCCGCGTCATGTTCATCGCGGCGGACGGCAGCCTGATGGCCTCCTCCGACCCGAACGATTTGAGCAACCTGACCAAAGTGATCGTCAACTCGGCCCTGCCGCTGGCGCAAAACGGCCAGGTGGTTTTACGCAAAATCTACAACCGCCAACTGCAAGGTGAGGCCCTGGATATTTGGGAGCCGGTGATCGACAACCGCTTTGGCGGGGTGGTGGGGATTGTGCGTATTACCTTTGAATTTGCCAGCATCGCCGACCAGTTTGTGCAGCTGCGCACCTTGATCGCCGGGGTGCTGTTGTTTGGGTTGGCGGTGGGGGGTGTGCTGGGGTTGACCCTGGCGGTGAGCATCGACCGCCCGCTGCGGCGCGTTACCGACGCGGTAAACCGCCTGGCGCGTGGTGAGGGCTCCGATCTGCTCTCGCCAAGCGGGCCGACCGAACTGCGCCAACTGGCCGGGGCGGTCAATTTCCTGGTGGAACGGCTGCGCGGATTGGAGGATGCCCGCCGCCAGTTGTTGGCCAACCTTGTGCATGAGCTGGGGCGTCCGTTGGGAGCGCTGCGCTCGGCGGTCCAGGCCCTGCAAAAGGGCGCGGTGAAGGACCCACAGCTGTCTGACGAGCTGCTCTCCGGCATGGACAGCGAGCTCAGCCGGCTGCAGATCCTCCTGGGCGACCTGACTCAGCTCTACGACCAGGTGCTTGGCAGCCTGGAACTCAACCTGCAGGCAGTGCCCCTGGCCACCTGGCTGGGCACCGTGCTCTCCCCATGGGAGATCGCCGCCCGTGAGAAAAACCTGGAATGGCAGGCGGGTGATTTCAGCCGCTTGCCGGCGGTCAAAGCCGACCCCATCCGCCTGGGTCAGGCGGTTGGCAATTTGTTGAGCAACGCGGTCAAATTCACCCCGTCCGGCGGGCAAGTCTCGATTACGGCCGGCACGGATGCCGCCGATATCTGGATTCGCGTCTCCGACAACGGAGCAGGTATACCCCTTGAGGAGCAGGAGAAGATCTTTACCCCATTTTTCCGCGGTGGGCAGGGCAAGCGCTTCACCGAGGGCATGGGGTTGGGTTTGAGCATCGCCCGTGATTTAATCAAAGCGCATGGCGGGCGGCTTGAGCTGGTTTCCAGCCCGGGAGAAGGCAGCCAGTTTACGATTTATCTTCCGAAAGGTTGACAGAAACTGCCTTTTCTATGACAATTTCTGGGCCCATTATCTATATTCGCCAACCGCTGCATATTTGAAAGGTGGGCGCCGAAAGCGTACCAGCCTTTCGGCGGGACCCGTATGCCCAGGCAACAATCTGGTTTAAAAACTTTCATTGACCGTACAAAAAACGGCAGCACGCATCTTTTCGAAATCTAATTGGTTTTACTTTAAGAGGTGTATATCCATGGAAACAACCGCAAAATTAAATACATTTGGACGTGTTCGACGCAAGCCGGTCACCCGGCGTGAGCGTTGGGCATGGTATTTTTATGATTTTGGCAATTCGGCCTATGCGGCCGTGGTTTTACTGGCTGTCTATTCGGCATATTTCAAACAGCAGGTGGTGGGCGGGGCAGAAGGATCGCGCCTGTGGGGTTTCGCGGTGGGGATTGCCATGCTGGTGGTGGCGGTTGTTTCTCCGGTGCTGGGCGCGCTGGCTGATTTTTCGGCGACCAAAAAGCGCTTGCTCTCGGTTTTCACCATCATGGCGGTCGGCTTTACCGGTATGCTCTTTTTTGTGGATAAGGGCGATATTTTGATGGGGATGGTCTTTTTCATCCTGGCCGAAATAGGATACCGCGCGGGGCAAGTTTTTTACAATGCTTTGCTGCCGGAGATTGCCGCCCCCGAAGAAATGGGGCGCATTTCTGGCAACGGCTGGGCATTTGGCTCCCTGGGTGGGATCGTCTGCCTTTTGGTCGTGCTGGCTTTGATCACGCTGGTGAAGGGCACCTTCGTCATTCGCATTTCCTTCCTGATTACCTCCGTGTTTTACGGCCTCTCCACCCTGCCGCTGTTCTTGTTTTTGCGTGAAAGAAAGCAGCCTGAGCCCCTGCCCAAATCTGAAAATTACATTTCGGTTTCCTTCAAGAAACTTCACCAGACCTGGAAAGAAGCCGGCAATTACCGCCAATTCCTGCTTTTTATCGGCGCGTACCTGATTGCCAACAACGGCATTATGATGACCATGGATTTTGCCGGCATCATCGGCGCCGTCCTTTTCAATATGAACCAGACCCAACTGATCGTCTTTATGATCATCGTCCAGATCACCAGCGTGGCGGGCGCGTTTGTCTTCGGCAAACTGGTAGACCGGGTCAGCAGCAAACGGGCTTTGATTATCGCCATCCTGGGGATGATCGTGGCCTGTTCGTGCATTTTCTTTGCCAACACCCTGCTGCTCTTCAACATCGTGGGAGCGCTGGCCGGGTTTGCCCTCACCGGGGTGCAGTCGGTCAGCCGCACGGCGGTTGGGCAGCTGGCCCCCGAGGAGAAATCGGCGGAGTTCTTTGGCATCTACTCGCTTGCTTCGCAGATTTCGTCGTTCACCGGTCCGGCTCTGTATGGATTGCTGGCCACCGCCTTTGCCCTTTCGCGGGAGAGGGCCGGCTGGGAACCCCTGCTGGCCGAGCAGACCGGCATGCGCCTGGCGGTGATTGCCATGGTCGCCTTCCTTTCCGTGGGTCTGATCGCGCTATTATTTGTACGCAACTGGCATAAGACCCTGCCGGTTGCGGAGGAGCAGGCGGCTTAGTGGCGGGCGAAGGAATTCGCTATCCGCGGCGGCGATTTGTACGGACGCTGTTAAAGGCCGGCATCGCGGCTTCCCTGGGTGTTCTCGCCGATCTGGAAATCCACGGAAAAGAAAACGTTCCGGCGGACGGTCCGTTGTTAATTGTGAGCAATCACTTCAGTTTCCTCGATCCGGTGGTCATGATCCGGGTTGCGCCCTATCCGCTGGAGTTTGTCGGCGGGCCGACGACCCCCAACGCGCCGCGCTGGTCGGAGATGTTCCGGCGCGCGTGGGGCATTCTGCAAATCCGCCGCGGCGCATCCTCGCGGGATGGTCTGCTGGCCTCCGAAAGTGTGCTCAAACAGCAGGGTGTGCTGGCGATTTTCCCCGAGGGGGGCAGTTGGGCGGCCGTTCTGCGCCCGCCCCGCCCTGGCGCGGCGCTGCTGGCCGCGCGCACCCCGGCAAAAATCCTCCCGGTGGGCCTGGATGGGCTGGTGGATATGCTCCCCTCCTTCCGCCTGGGCAAGCCGGCGAAAGTGACCGTTCGATTTGGCAAACCCTTTGGCCCGCTGACCCTGGAAAGGCGGGACGCCTCCATCCGCGAGCGGATGGAAGAGATTGGCCACGAAATGATGCGCAATATTGCCCCCCTTCTTCCGCCAGAGCGCCGGGGCTTTTATTCGGACGACCCTAGAATTCGCGAAGCAGCCAAAGGGACAGAGGTATATCCCTGGGAGCTGGTGGCGGAAAGCTAGCCCGGCTACCGGTTCGCAATAATCAGATCCATGCCCGAATGTGCGGCATGGGTCTTTTTTATATCCCGAAGATCTTTCGTTTTCATCCTGCGGACGCGTGCGGATGAATGCGGGCAGACAGTTTTCCCCGCCCTGTGTAATTTCCTTAAGCAAAGCATAAGGTGTTCTTGAACCGGGCTTAAAGCCAGGACCGTCCCGGATGTTTATGATGGTTGTTGATGAAACGCACCGATTTTATTCCTGTCCTCCTGATCAGCCTGCTGGTCCTTCTCGGTGGCGGTTGGATGACTGCCCGGCGCCTGCGAGAGAAACCGCATTCCTGGCGCAAAATCCTGGAAGGCTCATGGTTAATGGTCTTTCTTTTGGTTCTGGCAGGGATCAGTCTGGTGGTGTTTCTAACCTACGCATTCGCATTTGCTAATTCCGCAACTATTGCGGTCATTTGAAAGAGGATGAAATGAACACAAAAACCAAAACTCTCCTACCGTCGTTTATTCTGGTGCTGGCAATGCTCCTGCTGCCGGCCTGCAACGGCATCCCGCTGATTACCGCGGGGAACGTAAACGCCGGCGCTCAGCCCCAGGTAGCCACCTTGCCGGCTGTGCCCGATACCTCCAACCAGACCCAGCCTCAGGCTCCCAGCCCGACCATCAGCGGGCAGACCGGGGTGGTGGCAGCCTATGAAGGCACCCTGCAAGACATTTATACACGGGTCAACCCTTCGGTGGTCAATATCCACGTGGTCAGCGAAGCCACCGCTTCCGCCGATCCGTTCTCGCAGCTCCCGGGCTTCAACTCTCCGCAGGGGAATACTCCCCAGGTTCAAGAAGCGTTGGGATCCGGTTTTGTCTGGGATACCCAGGGCCACATTATTACCAACAACCATGTGGTAGCCGGCGCCCAGAAGATCGATGTGACCTTTAGCGATGGGACGACCGTTCCTGCCAAACTGGTGGGGGCCGATCCCGACAGCGACCTGGCGGTGATCCAGGTGACGGCCAGCAGCGATTTGCTCCAGCCGGTCACCCTGGCGGATTCGACCCAGGTGAAAGTGGGCCAGCTGGCGATCGCGTTGGGCAACCCATTTGGCCTGGAAAACACCATGACCGTGGGGATCATCAGCGCGCTCGGGCGTTCCCTGCCCGCGGGTGAAAATTCCGCGACGACCACTGGGCCCACCTATACTATCCCCGATATCATCCAGACCGATGCGCCGATTAACCCGGGCAACTCGGGCGGCGTACTGCTGGATGCGGACGGGCAGGTGGTAGGTGTGACCGCGGCGATCGAATCGCCCTCCCAGGCCAACGCAGGCATCGGGTTCGTGATCCCCTCGCAGATCGTTGGCAAAGTGGTGCCAGTTTTGATCAGTGATGGCAAGTACGTGCACCCCTGGTTAGGGATCAGTGGCGCCAGCCTCAATCCTGATCTGGCTGCCGCGATGCACCTGGATGCTAACCAGCGCGGTGTGCTGGTGGCGACCGTCACCGCCGGAAGCCCGTCCGATAAGGCCGGTTTGCAGCCCAGCAATGACCAGGCCACGATTAACGGTCAGCAGGTGCCGGTGGGCGGGGATGTGATTACCGCCGTAGACGGCCAGCCGACCAACAAGATCGACGACCTGATCGCTTACCTGGCGGCCAACACCGAAGTGGGTCAGAAAGTTGAACTGACCATCCTGCGCAATGGCAAGGAGCAAAAACTTGAGGTGACCCTGGCCGCCCGCCCAACCGATAACGCCCAGCAGCAGGCCTCGGCGCAGACTTCATCTGCACCGGTTTACCTGGGGATCAAAGCCATCCCGCTGGATGCAGGTTTGATCACCGCGCTGCAGCTGCCGATCAATGCTCAAGGCCTGTTGATCCAGTCGATTGAAACCGGCAGCCCGGCCGACGAAGCTGGTTTGAAGCCCAGCACCCAGGATATGCTGGTCAACGGCAAGCTGGAAAAAGTCGGCGGTGATATTCTGGTGGCAGTCGATGCCAATCCGGTCAGCAGCCTCGAAGAACTGCAAGCAGTGCTGGGCCAATACAATGCCGGCGACACCGCCACGCTGACCATCGTGCGCAATGGGCGTGCGCTGAGCGTGGATGTGACCCTGGCGGCCAAGCCCCTCTAAAATAACCAAATTCTCCTCCTACAGGTTTTCCCCTTCCTCAATCAGGAAGGGGAAATTCTTTTAATCGCCAGACTGTAGCAGTTTCTTTTTACCTCCGCACGGGATAGTGGGAAAACGCCCGTCCCTCAATCCCGGATCTCGGCGGTGGCAAGCAGGCAAAGCCAGGCGGAGCGGGTTTGCATGGATCAAAAATCCATCATGGGAAGGCATGGAAAGTTAAGAGTTTTTGAATCATCTAGAAAACCTATTGACAAAGCAAACGTTTGCTTATATGATATTGACTAAGCAAACGTTTGCTTTCCCAAGGAAAAATAATCTAGTGGCTGTAACTATCGTTGAAATTGCCCGGTTGGCTGGTGTGTCGGTTTCAACCGTTTCGCGCGTCTTGTCCAATAAAAATTATCCGCTCAAGGACGACACCCGCCAACGCATCCTCAAACTGGCTGAAGAAGTGGGCTATAAGCCCAACCTTGTGGCTCGCAGCCTGCAGAACAACCGCACCCACCTGGTGGGGGTGGTTGTCGACCGCATGCAGTCTCCCTTTTCCGCCGCGACTGTACAGGGCATTCAGGATGGGCTGCGCAACGCGGGCTATTCGATCTCCATCGCTTATTCGAACCGCGACCAGGAGCTGGCGATTGAAGCCATCAATTCTTTCTACAGCCGCCAGGTCGACGGCATCGTCATTTTGAATTCCTGGCTGCACACCTACAATGACCCAATCCTGGCGATGCAAGACCGGCCTTTTGTCTTTGTCAACCGCGTCTTTAGCAACTGCATTGAGAATTGTGTCGGTCCAGGTGACTTTCAGGGCGCGCAAATGGCGACCCAACACCTGGTCAACCTCGGCCACCGGCGCATTGGTTATATCAATGGGATGAAAGATTGGATCGAATCCCAGAACCGCCTCTCCGGCTATGAGGATGTCCTGCAAAAAAATGGTATTGCCGTGGATGAAGGCTTGATCCGGCAGGGTGATTGGGGGGTGGACAGCGGCTATCGGGCTGCCGAGGAACTGCTCGCGCTCAAGGACCGCCCGACGGCCATTTTTACCGCCAACGATATCATGGCTTTAGGCGCTATCTATGCCATTCAGGCGGCCGGGTTATCCATTCCCAGGGATATCGCCCTGGTTGGTTACGATGATCGAGATTTCGCGGCCTGGATCCGGCCGGCGCTGACCACTCTCCGCATGCCGTCCTTTGAAATGGGACAGGCCGCGGCGCGATTGCTGCTGCAGCAATTTACCGGTGCGGCTCTAGAAGATGCCACCCATATTCCCGGGCAGTTGGTCATTCGGGAATCTTGCGGGGCAAATGGGGAGAAGAAGGTGGTATAGACGCCCACAAAATAGCGCCAGATAATAATTTGAACTCGATCCTTATTAAGGTAGACGGCATCCAACTCCTAATCTGGGGAGCAGCCGCCGGGTGAGGAAAAAGCGTTAGAGGTGATCTGAAGATTCATTTGTGTTTTACTCGATATCAGAGTCAAAGATAGCAAGGAATCGATCATGGAAATCAACACTTCCCACAGCCCCTATGCCCGCTTGAAGACCATCCAACTAAAAAAAGTTGCGTTACAAAATGGATTCTGGTCCAGCCGGCAGACGATCAATCATCAGGTCAGTTTAAAACACGCCTTCCACAAACTGGAAGAATCAGGCAATTTCAATAATTTGCGATTGGTACTTGGCACGGGGGTAGGAAAGTACCGCGAACCCGTTTTTATGGATACCGATATTTATAAATGGCTGGAAGCGGTCAGCTACGAATTGGTAAACCGCCCTGACCCAGCCCTGGAAGCCATGGCCGATGAAGCCATCGCCTTATTGGCAGCCGCCCAGGAAGAAAACGGCTATCTTGATTCCTATTTCCAGGTGGTGAAGCCGGATAAGAAATGGCAAGAACTGGCCATGGGCCACGAGCTCTACTGCGCCGGTCATCTCTTTGAAGCGGCCGTGGCGCATCACCGCGCTACCGGCAAGGCCAGCCTGCTGGATATCGCCTGTCGTTACGCCGATCACATCGACGCTACCTTTGGCGAGGGCAAGAGAGACGGCGTGCCGGGACACCCTGTGGTCGAGTTAGGCCTGGTGGAATTGTCGCGCGAGTGCGGCGATCCTCGCTATCTCAAACTGGCGATCTTCTTCATCGACCAGCGCGGCCAGGGCAAAATGACCGGTTGGACCCCGTTCGACAAATCCTACCAGCAGGACCGGGTGCCGGTGCGGGAGACGGATATCGCGGAAGGGCATGCCGTACGCATGATGTATTTGATGGCCGGGGTGGCGGATGCATATCTTGAGACCGGGGATGCCGAGTTGCTGGCCGCGGCCGAACGGGTCTGGCGAGACATGCTGGCCCACAAGATGTATATCACTGGAGGAGTGGGCGCCCGCCATTATGCCGAATCTTTTGGCGAAAGTTACGAACTGCCCAGCGACTCGGCGTATGCCGAGACCTGCGCGACGATCGCCAATATGATGTGGAATTGGCGCATGCTGATGATCACCGGCGAGGCACGTTTCGCCGAGGTGATTGAAACCTGCCTGTATAACGGCTTTTTAAGCGGGATCTCACTGGATGGGCAGCGCTATTTTTATGTAAATCCGCTCGCGAGCCAGGGCGGGATCGAACGACCGGAATGGTATGGCTGCGCTTGCTGCCCGCCCAACGTGATGCGCCAGATTGCCCTGCTCGGGCATTATGTGGCCAGCACCACCGCGGACGGTCTCCAGATCCATCAATATATCGCGTCTGAAATACAGGAAACCATTGGCAGTGATTTAGCGGTCAAGGTGCGCCTGGAAACGTCATATCCATGGGAGGGGAAGACCCGCATCACCGTTGAGGAAACCGGCGGTTCTGAGTGGGAAATTGCCCTGCGCATACCCTCCTGGTGCACCCAGGCCAGTGTGACGATAGGCGATAGCGTCGTGGATGTATCTGCCAGCGCCGGAGATTACGCGCGGTTCAAACGCGCCTGGAAACCCGGGGATACGCTGGAGGTCGAGCTGGTGTTCAGCCCGCGCTTGATCCAGCCAAACCCGCGCATCGCCTCGACACGCGGCAGCCTGGCGATCGGATACGGCCCAATGACCTATTGCATCGAGGACGTGGATCAACCCGGCGCCGGGGAGCTGGCCGACGTGCGCATTCGCCTTGCCGAGCCGATGAAAGCCAGTTGGCGGGAGGGCGTATTGGGGAATATTATGGAAATTAAAGCCCAGGGAGCCGTGGAAGATATGAGCGGTTGGCAGGGAACGTTATACCAGCCGGCAGAATCGGTCGACCCACTGTACCAAAACCTGGAGCTGACAGCTGTGCCATATTACGCCTGGGCCAACCGTGGGCCGGGCAAAATGAGAGTGTGGTTACCATCGATTTGACATCCGTGTAACGAAAAAGGACGGAGAGGAGGCGGAGCAAGAAAAAGGAATCACAGAAAATTTGGAGCGGATCAACCAAACTTCTATGTTTTTTTCAAGAGGAGAAAGTATCATGAAGAGTAATTTGTCCAGACGTGATTTCATTAAGATCGCAGGGCTGGCCAGTGGGGCAGGTATTCTTGTGGCATGCCAACCCGCTGCCGCACCCACCAGTGCGCCCGCGGGGGAAGTTACGACCGCACCCGCTGCGGATGTTGTCACTATTGTGTTCACAGGTTGGGGTGGAACTGAGGAAGATGAAGGTGTAAAGTCTGCGGTTGCCTATTTCGAAAATGAACATCCTGAGATGAAGGTCAACTGGATTCAAATTCCAGAAAACTATGCCGAAAAAACAATGGCCATGGTGGCCGCAGGAACGGCCCCGGATACAGCCTTTATTTACAACACCACTTTCCAGCAGTACGTTAAGGATGGTTTGCTGCTGGATATCACCGACAATCTCAAGCAGGACTCGGTGGTTGGCGCTCCGGATTATTTCATCGAACCACAAGAAACCATACGATGCACCAAAGATGGCAAATGGTATGGAATCGGTTCCTGCTGGGTCGCGCCGCACATTTACTACAACGCCGACATCTTCGAAAAAGAAGGCATCGAACCGCCCAGCAATGACCCCGAGAAAGCCTGGGATTGGGATAAGTTCCTCGAGGTATCCAAGCAACTGACCCTCGACAAGAACGGCAACCATCCCGGCGATACCGGCTTTGACGTCGACAATATGGAGCGTTGGGCGATCCAGTGGCCCACCTGGTCGCTTCCATTGCATGCGGCCATCGCCTCCAATGGCGGGCACTGGTTGAACCAGGATACCGGGCTGATCGAACTGGATAAGCCCGAAGCCATCGAGGCGCTCCAGAGGGTCGCCGACCTGATGCTGGTCCAAAATGTCAGCCCGCGCGGTGCGGCTTTCGCGGCCTTAGGCCTGACCAACACGCAAATGCTGGAAACCGGCAAACTGGCCATGGCGATGGATGGTTCCTGGGCGCTGTCATGGATCACCAAGATCAACGCCAACCTCGGCACTGCTGTCTGCCCGAAAATCATCCAGCCGGCCACCGACATGCAGGCGCACATCCACTGTGGATTTGCCGCGACCAAATTCAAAGAACAGGCATGGAAGTGGTTGAGGTTCCTGGCTACAGAATACTACCAGTTGCAATTCTTAAAGATCGGTCTATGGCTGCCCAGCCAGACCGCGTTGATGACCCAGGAAGGCATGGCCAAGTGGTACACCGAGCGCAAGGCACCGGGACAGGGCGTGCATCCGGCCGGGTACAATCAGATCGTGTCACAATACGTGCCGAAGTATGGTCACGTTCTGTATATGCCGGCAGGTTACCCCGAAGCCGATGCCATCATCACCCCGGCGTTGGACGCAGTCTGGATTGGCGACAAGACCGCAGAACAGGCGATGACCGAGGCAGTTCCACAGGCCAACGATGTTCTGATTGCCGCGCAGAAATAAGGGTTTTGTCGTAAACACCTAATGAGGGTGTTTTTACGGATGGATTGTAAAAACACCCTCTATAATCATTACAGAAGAGCATTTTAAACTGAATTTTCCTCCATTTGAACCTACCCCTAAGCAGGATGACCGGGTTTCTATCCATTTTTGACTTTGGATCCAACTCGCATCAAGTGAGGTAAGCATGAATAACACACTCGAAATGCCAGGAACGCAGCCCCCGCAAACCAAATCCACAGTGAACAGATTATTGCATTGGTTTAAAACCCCCAAAGGGCAGCGCACCATCAATGGTTACCTTTTTGTGGGTCCATTCCTTCTAGGTGTGCTGTTCTGGGTCTTATACCCCGCGCTGATGGCAGCCTGGTTAACCTTCCAGAAATGGAATTTAATCACTCCAGCGTCATTTATTGGTTTGGACAATTTCCAAACCATGATCAATGATAAGTTATTCTGGCTGTCGCTCAAAGTTACTTCCATTTACACAATATTCTCAGTGCCGCTCGGGTTGATCCTTGCTTTTACCATGGCGTTATTAATCAATACGAAAGTACGCGGAATCGCCCTATTCCGCACGATTTACTACCTACCCAGCATTGTGCCGGCAGTTGCCAGTGCGGTGCTGTGGGCCTGGATTTTCAACACGGATTTTGGCTTACTCAATGGTATTCTGAATTATTTCGGGATCGCAAAGATCGCCTGGCTGCAAGAAACACGCTACGCATTGCCGGCTTTAATCCTGATGAGTCTGTGGGGAGTGGGCCAGGCGATGATCATTTTCCTGGCGGGTTTGCAGGGGATTGACGAAATTTATTATGAAGCCGCCAAAATCGACGGGGCCGGACGGTGGGCCCAAATGGTGGATATCACCATCCCCATGATGTCTTCGGTGATCTTCTTTAACTTGATCCTGGGAGTGATCGGCTCTTTCCAGGTCTTCACCGCAGGCTACCTGATTACCAATGGCGGCCCACAAAATTCCACCCTGTTCTACGTGCTGTATCTGTACCGGAACGGGTTCCAATTCTTGAAGATGGGTTACGCATCTGCCCTCTCCTGGGTGCTTTTCTTTGTCATTTTGATCTTGACTGTGGTCATCTTTAGGACTGTGGGGAAAAGGGTTTATTACCAATAAAACGTGCACGAGACCTGCCACTATTAGGATGAGGAAAATATGAGCACAGAAATTACTCCCATGTCGACCTACCAACCGGCTCGCGGACCTTCAGCGCGAGAGTGCAGTCACAGAACACGTCGATTGAACGAATCATCATTCTTGCCATTCTGATCATCGGGGCCATCATCATGATCTTGCCATTTGCCTTTTTGATCAGCAGTTCCTTGAAAGTCGAGACCCAGGTATTTCAATTCCCGATCCAGTGGATTCCTAATCCGGTACGCTGGATGAATTACGCGGATGCCCTGACCCAAAAGCCGTTCGTGAGGTATTTTACCAACACGATGGTCATCGTGATTTTCAACCAAATCGCGATCTTATTTACCGCTTCGCTGTGCGGGTATGGCTTTGCCCGCATCGATTTTCCCGGGCGAAACTTTTGGTTTGGGGTGGCCCTGGCCACCATGATGCTGCCTTATTATGTGACAATGGTGCCACAATTCATTCTGTTTAGCCGGCTGGGCTGGATGGACAGTTATTTACCCCTGATCGTGCCTTTCTTCTTTGGGGGCGGGGCATTTAATGTATTTCTTTTCCGTCAATTCTTCCGCACCATCCCTGAGGATCTTTCGGACGCAGCCCGTATGGACGGCTGCTCCGAATTTGGCATCTATTGGCGGATATTTGTGCCGCTCTCAACAGCCGTTTTGATCACGGTGTCCATTTTTACATTTATGGCCAGTTGGAACGATTTTATCGGCCCGCTGCTGTACATCAACTCGCCGAGAAATTCACCATTGCCCTCGGCCTGGCGACCTACCGCAGCATGATGGGGGTTGGGCGCACGCGCTGGGATCTGTTGATGGCTGCATCCGTGGCGATGACGGCGCCCGTTGTGCTGCTGTTCTTTATCTTGCAGCGCTACTTCATCAAGGGCGTGGTGATGAGCGGGATCAAGGGGTAACTCGAGCAGCTGCCGGCAGGGAATCCACCTTGCAAACGGCAAATCAAACCAGACCATTCTCCCCCACCCCGACAGTGGGGGAGAGTTTTTCCGGACGGAATCACTCGAGGGGGACGGCTTTCTTGCGCTAAAATGCATCTTGACCAATTGAACAAATGTACTATAATACTAGTTACCAACCAGACAAACGAAATTGCTGGCTTTTCATATATAATCATGGTATAGATTCAACAGGAGACACGTATGGCCCGCAAATCTCAACCCCCTCAACCTATCCCGACTCGCATCGACAACATGGGCGATGCTCGTCGAGCAGTGCTAGATAAAGCGCTTGGTGATATTACCAAACGCTATGGTGAAGGCGCGATTATGCGCATGGGCGAGGCCGTCCATATGGCGGTGGAATCGATCCCCACGGGATCTTTATCGTTAGATATCGCCCTGGGTGTTGGCGGCGTGCCGCGCGGGCGGATTACTGAAATTTACGGGCCTGAATCATCCGGCAAGACGACCATCTGCCAGCACATCGTCGCTGAAGCGCAGCGCATGGGCGGAATGGCGGCTTACATTGACATGGAGCATGCCCTGGATCCCATCTATGCCGCCAAATGCGGCGTGGATGTTGAGAACTTGCTCATCTCCCAACCAGATACGGGCGAACAGGCCCTGGAAATTGCCGAAACCCTGGTGCGCTCCGGCGCGGTGGATATCGTGGTGGTCGACAGCGTTGCCGCCCTGGTACCCCGGGCTGAGATCGAGGGAGATATGGGCGATGCCAGCATGGGTATGCAGGCCCGCCTTATGTCGCAGGCTTTACGGAAATTATCCGGGGCGATCAACCAGACTAAGACGATGGTCATTTTCACCAACCAGCTGCGCCAGAAAATCGGGATCATGTTTGGCAATCCCGAGACGACGCCGGGAGGGATGGCGCTAAAGTTCTATGCCTCGGTGCGATTGGATGCCCGCCGGATCCAATCGATCAAGGTGGGTCCTGAAATCATCGGCAACCGCGTGCGCGTGCGCGTGGTCAAGAACAAAGTGGCGGCGCCTTTCCGCACGGCCGAGTTCGACATCATGTACAACGAAGGCATTTCCAAAGAAGGAGATGTGGTCGACCTGGCGACGGGACTGGAAATTGTTACCAAGCGCGGCGCCTTCTTCTCTTACGGCGATATTCGCCTGGGCCAGGGGCGTGAAAATGCTAAGGAATTCCTCCGCCAGAATCCGGATATTTGCGGTGAAATTGAATTGGCCGTCCGCCAGCGCGCTTTGAGCGGCGAATTGCCCTTGCCAATGGGTGGCGAGGGGGATGATGGTGACGACGAATAACCCGTCGAAAAATCCTCCACGGCCCGCCGGAGGATGGATGAGTCGCAGTCAAATAACCTCGAATCTTGCATTCGGGGTTATTTGTGTTTTTTGCGCCATGCTTCTGGCCGGCTGCGGCGCGGCATCCGGCGCCGGCGAGGCCACCCCCACCCGGCCGGTATACAAACCCGCGCCGCCCATCGTTGCCACCTCCACGCCGGATCTGGCGCAAACACAATTGGACCAACCCCAGTCTACCCCGGTATGCATTGACAACCTGACCTTTATCAGCGACGTCAGCATCCCGGACGGCACCGAAGTTCAGGCCAATGCGACCCTGGATAAACGCTGGGAGGTCAAGAACAGCGGAAACTGCAATTGGGATGACCGCTACCGCCTGCGGCTGATCGCCGGTCCGGCGATGGGGGCGGTGCAGGAGCAGGCCTTATATCCGGCGCGCAGCGAAGGACAGGTGATCCTGCAGATCGTTTTCCAGGCCCCGGTGGATCCGGGCAGTTACCGCTCTGCCTGGCAAGCTTACAACCCGGATGGCCAGCCGTTTGGCGATCCAGTGTTCATCGATATCCTGGTCAAATAATGGAGACCCGCTCCCAGCCGTTTTTTGCGATAGGGTTAGGGCTGTGGCTGCTGGCCAGCCTGATCGTACGCCTGGCCGGGCAATATATTTTCAACCCGCGTTCGGCGGCGCTGCTGGGGCTTCTGATCGCCTCGCTGCCGGTGATCTGGCTGCTTACTTTCCCACTTTACCGCCGCTATGTGCCCGACGATCCCGGCGGACAGGCACGAGCCGCCTTGCAGCTTGTCTCGCTGCCTGTTTTACTCGAACTGCCCACCTTCTTGTTTCACACCCTGTTATTTCCCAACATGGGAGAAACGCGCATGGTCTACTATGCCGCTTTTCTCTTCTTCTTTTATGGGTTGGTGCTGGTCACGGGTAGGATGAAACAGCGCTAATCGCTGGGCGGATTGTTCCTCGGGGAATCCTCACGCAGGGATAGGACCTCAACTACCACGATCGGATCGCGTTTGCCGTAGGCGCGCAGGGGGAATACTTCTCCGACGTTCACATAATTGGCCACATGTTCATATGCCGAACGGCTGATCAGAATTTGCCCGGCCTGGGAGTTCTCCTGGATGCGCCTGGCCGTATTGACGCTGTCGCCGATCGCGGTGAAATCCAGGCGTTTTTCCGTGCCCACCAGGCCCAGAACCGCTTCACCTACATGGATGCCGACCCCGAAGGTCAGCCGTTCCAGCAGTCCATCGCCCTGGTGGAGCTGGTTGACGGCTTCACGCATGGCCAGGGCGGCGCGCACCGCCCGCAGGGTGTGGTCGGGCTGGGGCAGAGGGGCGTTGAACCAGGCCATCACCGCGTCCCCCAGGAATTTATCGATCGTGCCGCTTTCGTTGAGAATGGCGTCGGCGGCCAGGGCCAGGTAGCGGTTGAGCACCTTAACCAACTGCTCGGGTTCCACCTGTTCGCTGTAACTGGTGAAACCACGCAGGTCGGCGAACATGGTGGTAATTTCACGGCGCTGGCCGCCGGTGCTCAGGCTGTTTGGATCGAGCTGTTCGATGACCGCCGGGGAAACCATGCGGGCAAAGAGGCTCTGCTGGGCCTGGAGGTGGTGGGTTTCGGTCAGGTCTTCCATCACTACCGCCAACCCGTGGGTGCCTTTTTGGTTGTCGATCAGCGGGGAGATGCTTAAGCGCAGGTCCTGTGAGCCGCGTCCATTGGCCTGTGTACTGGTTTCCAGCCCCATGACCGTGTGTCCCTCGAGCATCACCCCGTGGACGGCATAGCCGATCCCGGGGATGGTTTCTTCCAGGATTTGACCGACCAGCTCGCCCTTTTCCTTGCCCAGGATTTCGGCGGCGGCGCGGTTGCACAACTGGATGCGGTTTTGGATGTCGGTGGTCAGCACCCCGCTGGGGATGGAGGTGAAGACGTTGTCCATCAGGTTCTTTAACTCGGTGACCTCGGTCAACGCGGTGCGCACCGAGTCGAACAGGCGGGCGTTTTCGATCGCTACCCCGGCCTGGTTAGCAAAGCCGGTGAGCAGTTCGAGGTGGCGGCGGGTGAAGATGCCGGCCCGCACGCGGTTATCGGCGTAAATCACCCCGGTGAGCTGGCGTTTGACCAGCAGCGGCACGCACAGGATCGAGCGCAGGTTGTGCAGCACCACGCTGTCCTGGTTGCCAAAGCGCGGGTCCTCGAGCGCATCGGTGGTCAAAACGGGCTGGCCATCGGTGATCACCCGTTGGATGACCGTCTGGCTGATGGTCAACTCATTGGGGTTGAGCGATTCTTGCTCCCAATTGCGGGCAACCCTCACCGCCATTTCGCCATAATCGTCCCGGCGGATCATCAAGAATCCTCGTTCAGCGCCGGTCATCTGGATGATGGTGTCCATCACCATCTGCAGAACTTTGTCCAATTCCAGGGACGAATTGACCACCTGGCTGATTTGCGCCAGCGAGCGCAGGTTGCGCCACTCGCCTTCGAGCGATTTGACCTGTTTGCGCAGAGCCGGCAGTTCCCGGCTCATATCATCCACCGCCTGGTAGACCTGTTCTGGGATAAAGGCGGGACGGTAGGTCTTGAGGTATTTTTGGATCTCCTCAAAAATGTTAACCAACGAATTTAACTGTTGGTCAACCGAAACCAGAGTTGATGTGGTCAGGCCGCTGATCATATATTCCCCCCTATGGATTAAGCCGGATCAGGCGTTGGAACCAGAGTTGATACCCTTTTTGGCGCAGGTCGGTGGCAGCCTGGCGGGCGCGGATGATATCGACCTTGTGCCGGCTGTAGGTGGCCCGCTGGTATTCTTGCAGGAGCAAATTGGCATTATCGGACAGATCGGGCACAATGCTGCTTAGCTGGCGTACCTGTTCGAACGGGGTCAAGTCGAGTTCGGGAGGTTGGCCCCAAACCCGCAGCATTTCGGCCACGTTGGCAAATAAATTCTCGATAGGCGAACGCTGGGCACGGATCGACCAGTTAATCAACCAGCGAGGCGGTCGAATGCCACGCTTGATAAGGGTCTTTTCAAACCAGGTGGGCATCGGGCTGCCCTTGAGGCTGTATTTTCGCCAACGATAGAGGGCATAGACCAGCAGCCCCACGGCGGCCGCCAGAACAACCCCTAACACAATATTGAGGATCAACCGGCGGGTGGCCTGGGCTCTTGCTTGGGCCACGATGGAAGGATCGATTTCACCCTGGTTTGGGTTGGGCGGGATAAAGGGGGTGGGGATATTACCGGCCGGGCCGCTGGATGAGGAAGAGCTGGTGAGAGATGTATCGGGATAGACCAGGATCGGCTGGCCGGCGGTGGGTTCAAATGGCACCCATCCGATGTCGGGGAAATACACTTCGGGCCAGGCATGGTAATCCTTCCCGGATATTTCAAAGGTAGCATTTTCAGGTATCCAGGTGCCCTCGGCATAGCCAACGTTCAAGCGCGCCGGAATACCCAGTGCTCGCAGCATGAGCACCTCTGAGGTGGCGTAGTAATTGCAGAAACCGACCCTGGCGTCGAATAAAAACCACTCGATTGGGTCGGCCCCGGCGGGGATTTCGGGGATGTATGTCTGGTAGGCGATGTTGGTGCGCAGCCAATCGGTGACCGCCTCGGTTTTGTCATATTCGGTTTTCTGATCGCCGGCAATGGTCAAAGCCAGGTCGATGACCCGGGTGGAAAACCCAGGTGGAAGTTGGGTATAGCGCTGGATGACCCAATCGGGAATGGGCTTGCCTTCTGAGGCGCGGAGTAATGAGATGCTGGGGGTGCTGACCGAGGCGCGAACGTTGTAGACTTCACCCGCACGAAGGGGTGGGTCGCTGACCAGGGCGGTAATATCCGGGGTGTCGCCGGTGGTAGGGCCCAGTTGAGCTTCCACCGGGCGGGTGATGGTGATGGGCGAGTCGGGGAAGTAGAGGGTGCGCAGCAGGGAAATCCGGCTGGAAATTTCCACGCTGACCTCCCGGCGGCCTTGCCAGGGATAGGCCGGCTGATCTTGCCCGGGGCCAAACGGCTCAGGTTGGATATCGGTAGCGGCCCACTGGCCATTGATGAACGTGTCATAAATGCGGCCGGTCCAATAGTAGCGGCCGTCGGTCAAACGCCCCTGGGTCGGCTTAACCGTCAGGACGGTTTCATCGCTGAGGTTGCTTCCGGTTCCCAGGGCCAGCGAATCGCCGAGCAACTCGACGAAAATGGGCGCCTGGCTGTTGAGCGAGGTGACGGCTTTGGATACCCGGTCGCGTAAATCCTGGAATTGGGTGGACAGCTCCTGCGATTCCTGGGTGCCGGGGGTAAAAGCTTTAACCGCTCGCGGCGACAGCCAGGAGAGCAGCACCACCACCAGCGCGGTGATGGCCGCCGTGCGGCTGATATCGAAGCCAACTTCGTTTTCTACCATGCCGCCAAAGGTAGCCCACTCCTTATCCGAATGCAGGTAATACAAACGCGCGATCAAAATTAAGCTGAAAAGGAAGTAAATCAGGCTGAGTGCAGTACCCGAGTTCAGCGGCAGCGTACATTTCAAAGGAGTAATCCACGATCAGCACGATAACGCCCGCGGTGATGATCCCCACCCAGGGGCGGCCGTTGCGGGTCAATTGATACCCGGCGATCAGGCTGGCCAGCCAGTAAACCAGGCACAAGAAGGTGAGGATCAGCAGTGAGTTTTTCACCGGGCGGTTGGCGAGTAAATCGCCCATCGCAAACCAAAGACGGCCGGAGAAGCTCTTCAAGCGGTCCAGCCATTGATCGGCATTGATGATGTTGAGCAGCAGCCAGGGCACAAAACACAGGGTATACACAGCGCCAAAGAGAAAGCTCAACCAACCGCGGAAGCGGCTTTTGCCTAACAAGATACCCAGGGGAAGGCCGATCAAGATCAGCCACTGCGCCCGGCCCAGGTTTTCGGTCCAATTGGTCGTTTGCAGCCGGACGGCCGAAGCATATATGGCGATGAGCAAGAAAATCATCGCCGGCAGGTCCCACCATCGAACGGATTTATCAGGCATCATTTGAGTGTACAATAAAAGCGTCAGAATCGTCAATATATCTACCACAGGTTTTATGGAATCGATTTATTGGACGGTTGGGTCGCGGCGGTCTCGGGGTGATTAATAAAATGCATCAGTCTGGTAAAATAAGAATGGCACAAGATCAAAAGGAGGTCAGATGAACAAGGCTTTGAATATGCTCTTGGGTTTGATCGCAGGCTCGATGGTCGGGGCGGCATTCGGCTTGCTGCTGGCGCCCTCATCCGGCCGGCAGCTGCGGGCCGATATCCAGAACTTTGGCGATCAGATGCGCAATGATATCAGCCACGCTGCGGATGAACGCCGTGAAGAATTGGAAGAACAACTGGCGCGTTTGCGGGGTGAAATCCTGTACGATTAAGCTGCATCTTTGCCAGGTTTGCAATGATGAAAGGCGCTGAAAGATATCTTCCCAAGACAAAAATTTTGTGGTATCTTTGAATCAGCCCTGCTGTGCTCGTGATGCCGCATCACCGGTTTTGAGCCAACAGTAATGAAATGGGTCCCAATCTCACGTGCGCGATGCGTTAGGTCTCGACCAAGGCAAAGTGCGCGGGTAGGTTCCCGCCTGCGAAAGCAGGTTCAAAACTCTGCAGCACACGGCATGGTGGGGTGATTTGTATCAGAACGCCGACGAAAAAACCGCCGATTTAGGCGGTTTTTTCGTCGGCGTTATTGGTGTCTGCGGGCCAGTTCTTGTTTGATATCCTCCGGCGAGAGCCGGCGGTAGGCCAATAACACCAGGGTGTGGTAAGCCAGGTCGGAAATCTCCTCGATCAAGCGCGCATCTCCCTGGGCCTTGGCTGCCAGGATCACTTCCACCGCTTCTTCGCCAATTTTCTTGAGGATTTCATCCTCGCCGGCGGCCATCAATTTGGCCGTATACGAGGACGCGCTGGGGTTGTCGCGGCGCTGGCAAATGATGTTAAAGAGTTCATCGAGGGTCATAACGGCTTTTCCTTTTGAGAGATGGGATGGTGAAAGCAACTGTCCGCCCCGGTGTGGCAGGCCGGCCCAGCCGGATTGACCCGCACCAGCAGGGCATCGCGGTCGCAATCCAGGGTGAGGTCGACCACCTGCTGGGTGTTGCCGGAGGTGGCGCCCTTATGCCACAGCTCCTGGCGGCTGCGCGACCAGAAGTGGGTCTCGCCGCTGGCCAGGGTCAGCTCGAGGGCCTGGCGGTTCATGTAAGCCAGGGTGAGCACCTGGCCGGTCTGAGCATGCTGGACGATGACCGGGATCAGCCCGTTTGCGTCAAATTTTATCTCGAAATTCATGCGGCCACCTTTCGGATCGAGATATTTTGGGCGGAGAGGAACTGCTTAAGCTCAGGGATGCGCAGCTTGCCATCGTGAAACAGCGAGGCAGCCAGGGCGGCATCCGCCTGGCCGGTGGTGAGCACCTCGGCAAAATGCTGCGGCGAGCCGGCGCCGCCGGAGGCAATCACCGGCACGCGCACCGCCGCGGCCACCGCGCGGGTGAGGGGCAGATCGAAACCCGCCAGGGTGCCGTCGGTATCCATGCTGGTCAGCAGGATTTCCCCAGCGCCCAGTGAAACACCACGGGCAGCCCATTCCACCGCGTCGATCCCGGTGGGCGTGCGGCCGCCATCAATGACCACCTCCCAGCGAGCCGGGCCCTGGCTGTCCGCGACGCGGCGGGCATCGATCGCCAGCAAAATGCACTGGCTGCCGAAGCGGTCGGCGCCATCGCTGAGAATGGTAGGGGTGCGCACCGCCGCCGAATTGACGCTGACTTTATCGGCCCCGGCCAGCAGCAGTCGGCGCATATCTTCTGCGCTGCGGATGCCGCCGCCCACGGTAAGGGGCAGAAACACCTGGTCGGCCACCCGCCGTACGGTTTCGATGACCGTTGCCCGGCCTTCGGCGGTGGCGGAAATATCCAAGAAGGCCAGCTCATCGGCGCCGGCTTCGTCGTAGGCGCGCGCCTGCTCCACCGGGTCGCCGGCGTCGCGCAGGTTGAGGAAACGCACGCCTTTGACGATGCGCCCGTTAGCAATATCCATACAGGGGATGATTCGTTTGGCTAGCATAACACCTCGGATAGTTTTACCGAGCCTTCATAGAGGGCGCGGCCAACAATGACCCCGGGCAAGCCGGATTGGCGGACCGCCTGAACATCGGCGGGGCCGCTGACCCCACCCGAGGCGATCACCGCCAGGCCGGTCTGCCCGGGCCAGGTCGAGCGTGGCGGGCAGGTTGATCCCGGTTTGCAGCCCGTCGCGGGAGATATCGGTGAACACCAGCCAGCGTAGCCCGGCTTTACGCAGGGATTGGGCCGCCTCAGCGGCGGGGTAGGGCGTGGCCTGCTGCCAGCCGCGCACCTGGACGAAGCCGCCGCGCGCGTCCATGCCGGCGGCCACCCGCTCTGCGCCCCAATTCATCAAGGCCTGCTCGAGCAGTTCGGGCTGTTCTATCGCCAGGGTGCCCAGGACAACGCGCTGTACGCCGAGTTCCAGGGCCTGGTCGATAGCCTCCAGCGAGCGCAGGCCGCCGCCAAACTGCACCTGTGCGCCCGATTGGGCCGCTTCCGCCAGGATGGCGCTCAGCGCGGCGCGGTTGGCCGAATCGGGCTGGTCGAAGGCGCCATCCAGGTTGACCACGTGCAGCCATTGGGCGCCCTCCGTCAGCCAGCGGCCGGCCGTTGCCCGGGGATCGTTGGAATAGGCGGTCTGGCGCTGGGGATCGCCTTCTTTCAAACGCACCACCTGGCCGCCGCGCAGGTCGATGGCAGGGAAAACCGTAAATTCCATTTGTTATTCTTTTAGCCTCTGATGATGCCGGGATTAAAGTTGAAAAAAGTTTTGCAGGATCTGCTTGCCCACCCGCTGGCTCTTCTCGGGATGGAACTGGACGGCCAGCAGATTGTCGTGCTGGACGGCACTGGAGAAGTCGATGCCGTAATCGGTGAGGGCCAGGTTATCTTCCTCTCGGGCAGCCGCGCAGTAAAACGAATGGTTGAAATAGGCATAACATCCGCTGTCCAACCCGTTAAAAAGCTGGGTTGGCCGGGAAAAATGCAGCTGGTTCCAACCGGTGTGCGGCACTTTCAGGTCGGTGAAGTTGGGGAACCGCACGACTTTGCCGGGAAGCAGGCCCAGACCGGCATATTCACCCAGCTCTTCGCCGGTCTCAAAAAAGGCCTGCATGCCCACACAGATCCCCAGCAAAGGATCTCCGCGTTGATAGACCTGCCGCACGGCTTCATCCAAACCGTTGGAGCATAGGCCCTGCATGAAGGCCCCAAAGGCGCCCACGCCGGGCAGAATCACTCTGCCGGGTTCGCGTAGATCGTCCGGGCGGTCGGTGACCAGAATGCGGTAACCCAGGCTGCGCAAAGCATTCTCAACCGAGAGCAGGTTGCCGGTGCCGGCGTCGATTAAAATCGCATCGTAAGCGCTCATATTATCCTTCTTGATCCGATCGGTGCATGCTCCGCGGGTCAGACCAGCATGCCCTTGCTGGAGGGAATCTGGCGGCCGCGGCGTGGATCGATGCGGGTGGCTGCGCAGGCAGCCCGCCCGAGGGCTTTGAACAAGGCTTCAGCCTTATGGTGATCGTCGCGCCCATACAGGATGCGAGCGTGCAGGTTGCAGCGGGCCGTCTGGGCAAAGGATTCCAGGAAGTGCTCAAAGAGGGTGTTTGCCAGCCCGCCCACCTCCGGCAGGCTCCAGGCGCCTTGAAAAACGGCGTATGGGCGCCCGGAAAAGTCCAGGGCAACTGCCGCCAGACTTTCATCCATGGGCACCTCGGCGGAGGCCATGCGCAGGATGCCGGCGCGGTCGCCCAGCGCCTGCTGGAAGGCGCTTCCCAGGGCGAGACCCACATCTTCCAAAGTGTGGTGGGCATCGATGTGCAAATCGCCGCTGGCTTTGATCTCGAGGTCAAACAGGCCGTGCACCGTCACCTGGGTGAGCATATGGTCGAGGAAGGGCAGCCCGGTGTCGATCTGGTGCTTGCCGCTGCCGTCCAGGTTGAGGCTGATCGTCACCTCCGTTTCGGCGGTCTTGCGTTCAACGTGCGCACGGCGCGGCAGCGGCGAGGTGGCCTGCACCGGTTCGGCGGCTCCGCTGATTGCGCGCAGCGGCGGCCCGCCGGTGAGGCTGCCGGCCAGGGCCTGACCCAGGTCCAGCGCCGCGCGGGCGTCGGCCGCGCTGAGCACCGGGCCATCCAACATCACCGGGAGTTGGCTGGTTTGGATGTCGAAAGAGGACAAGGGAGCTTGCATGCCGGCCGAGACCGCCGCCGTGTGTCCGCTTAACAGCCCGGCCGCGGCCAGCAGCAGGGCTCCGCTGCCCACCGGCACCACCTGGGCGGTTTTAGGGATGGTGGCCAGCCAGGCCAGCATGGTCGCGTCCTGCGACCAGCGCGCCGCCCCTGGCCCGCCGGGGACGGCCACCAGGGCATATTCATCTAAAGAATCTGTCTGGCGGGTAGGGTAGAAGTGCAGGCCCTGGGCATCATACACTTCGCTGGCGCGAGCACAGACGTCTACCTCCAGCCCGGAAGACGGTTTTTCCTGGGCGCTGCGCGCCAGGGGCTCGTAAATCGCGCTGAATTCTAATAACGAGAAACCGTCATAAAGAATAACCGCTGTTTTCATGCCGACCTCTTTCTGATGGCTTACATCTTGCGCAGCGTGGATATGACTGCGTCGGTATCCTGGGAACGCCCGACCGAGATGCGAATGTAGTTCTTGAGCAGCGGGGTGTTGTAATGCCTGACCAGGATCCCCTGGTTGGCCAGATCGAGCTTCAACTCAGACGCATCCCGCTCGAGCACCTTGCACAGGATGAAATTGGCCTGAGACGGGTACGGCTCTAAATAGTCGATCGATGAAAGTTTTTCGTAGAGTCGGCCGCGTTCGGCGATGATTTTCCTGACGTTGCCCGAGAGAATATTGAGATCGTTCAGTGAAGCCAGCGCGGCGGAACTGGCCGCCACGTTGACATTGTAGGGTTGTTTGGCCTTCCACAGGGTGGGCATCAGCCAGGCAGGGAAGGCTCCATAGCCGATGCGCAGCCCGGCCAAACCGGCCCATTTGCTGAAGGTGCGTAAAACCACCAGGTTTTCACGGGTGGGCACCTCTTTGATCCGGCTTTTGCGCATGCCCAGCAGGCCGCCGTCGCTGGAAAATTCGATATAGGCTTCATCGATAACTACCAGGCAGGGGCTGTCGAGGAGCAGTTGGATCTCCTCCGTGGAGGGGAAACGGCCGTCGGGGTTGTTGGGCGCAGTGATAAAGGCGATCTTGGGGTTGTTGTCGCGCAGCGCCTGGCGGATGCCCTCCAGGTCGAGCGAGAAATCCTCGCGGCGCGGAATTTCCACCAATTGCCCGGCGTTGAGCAGGGTGTCAAAAGGGTACATGCCGAAACTGGGCGGGCAGTTGAGTACGGTGTCGCCCGGCTCGAGCATCACCCGCAGCAACAGGTCAATCAGCTCGTCCGCGCCGGCCCCCGCGAGCAGGTACGGTTCGGCGACCCCGGTGAACTGGGACAGAGAAGCGCGCAGCACGCGGCTTTCGGGGTCGGGGTAGACGTGAGCGTAGGGCAGATCGGCCAGTGCTCTGCGGGCCAGCGGGGATGGGCCGTAGGGGTTTTCATTGGCGTCCAGCTTGGTGATTTCGTCAGCCGGCAGGCCCAGGCGAGCGGAAAGCACCTCGAAGGGCTCAATGGGGGTATAGGGAGGAAGTTTAGAGAAGCGATCAGCGGGTTTCACAATCGCACCTGTGCAGAGAAGGCGTGCGCATCCAGCCCTTCAGCCTGGGCAATTTCAATTGCCGAAGGGACGATGTCGCGCGTGGTTTTCTCGTCCAATGCCACGATGCTGAGCATGTGGACGAAATCGAGTACGTTGAGCGGAGAGGCGAAACGGGCCGAACCGCCGGTGGGCATCACGTGGCTGGGGCCGGCCACGTAATCTCCGAGCACCTCAAAGGAGTGCTCGCCGACGAAAATACCTCCGGCGGCGTAGACGGTTTCGGCCAGGCGCCAGGGGTGCTGCACCGCCAGGCAAAGATGTTCGGGGGCATACCGGTTGGCGAGGGTCACCGCCTCTTCCAGGTCGCGGGTGATAACCACGCCGCTGCGGTTGCCCAGAGATTGGGCGATGATCGCTGCCCGCCCGCGTTGTTCGATCTGGCGCGAGGCGGCTGCCTGGACGTGCGCGGCCAGCCCGGCCGAGGGGGTGAGTAAAATGGCCGAGGCAAGCACGTCGTGCTCAGCCTGGGCGAGTAAATCGGCGGCGACCCACTCCGCATTGGCGTTTTCGTCGGCAATCACCATGGTTTCGGTCGGGCCGGCCAGGCCGTCGATCCCCACCACGCCAAAGACCTGCCGTTTGGCCAGGGTGACAAACAGGCTGCCCGGTCCAAAGATCTTATCCACGGCCGGGATGCTGGCCGTGCCAAACGCCAGCGCGGCGATGGCCTGCGCTCCACCCAGGGTGTAGACCTCTTCGACGCCGGCCAGGGCGCAGGCCGCCAGGATCACCGGGGCAATGCTCCCGGTGCCTTGCTGGGGCGGGGCGGCCACCACGATCTGGCGGACGCCGGCGACCTGGGCGGGGATGGCGGACATCAGCACCGAGGACGGCAGGGGGGCGCTGCCGCCGGGAACATAAATACCCACGCGCTGGATGGGGCGCACGTACTGGCCGAGGGTGCCGCCTAACTGGTTGGTCATCCACGAGGTGACCGGCTGGGCCTGGTGAAAACGGCGAATGCGGTCGGCGGCCAGCTCCAGCGCCTCCCGTTGGGGCAGGGGCAGGGCCTGGAGAGCGGCCTGCAGGTCAGCCGCCGGGACGCGGAATTGGGCCGGGGTTGAGCCGTCCAGCCGCAGGCTCCACTCGCTCAAGGCGGCGTCGCCGCGCATGCGCACATCTCGTATAATGCGCTGGACGGCCTGGTCAGGGGTAAGGGCTTCCTGGAATAATTCCTGCAGGCGGTCCAGCAGGGATTGGGGCACCACCATATCGTCCAGGGGCACGCGTTTGAGGATGGTTTGTTGGGCTTCGGTGACTGAAAAGGTTCGCAGCATGCTTATTCTCTTTCCTGTGCGGCGGGGGCCAGGGCGCGCAGCATGGCGGTGTAGCGCGGCGGCTCCTCTTCAAAGATGTAGCTGACCGGCATGACCACCACCCCGCTGCCGCCAATTTCGCGCAGCTCGGTGACCGCCTGGAACAGGCGCGAGCGCGGGACGATGACGTTGACCGCGTGCCAGTTGGGATCTCCGCTGCGCACCACCACCCGCGAGATGGTGGGTCCCTGCAGGCCGGCGATGGTAGGCTGGTTGAAAACCAGCGCGGCGATCTCCTCGGGCGAGGAACCGCGGATGTTGGCAAAGATGGCGACCTCATCCCGGGCGCGCAGGTAAGCCTCGAAATATTCCAGCAGTTGGCGCGCCATTTGCAGTGCGGCCGGGTGGGTCTTGAGCACATCCGTATTGGCGATCAAGGCCGCCTGCGAATCCTGGATCAAACCGTCCTGGAGGGGTTTGAGGCGGTTATCGCGCAGGGTCTGGCCCGAGGAGACCAGATCGGAGATCATATCGGCATAGCCGATGGCGGGCGCCGTCTCGAGGGTGCCTTCGGCGGAGATCAGCGCGTGAGGGATGCCGGCCTGGTTGAGAAAGCGTTCGGTGAGAAAGGGATACTTGGTGACCACGCGCAGCGGGCGGTCGAAGGCGGCGGCGTACCGCTTCAGCCCGGCGACATCCTCGACGGTTTCCCAGCTTTCGGGCACCGCCAGGCGCAGCGCGCAGCCGCCAAAGCCGAGGGCCTCATGGAGCACCACCAAACTGCCGTTCTCACCGCGGCGCTCCTCGATCACATCGATGCCGGTGATGCCAAAATCGACGCTGCCGTCGCGCACGCTGACCACGATATCGGCGGGACGCTGAAAAAGCACCGTCAGGCCAGGCAATGCCGGGATGGTGGCTTCGTATTGGCGCGGGTTAGGCTTGTAGATGCGCAGCCCGCAGGCCGCCAGGAACTCGACCGCATCCTCGGCCAGGCGGCCTTTGGATGGCAGGGAAAGCCTCACGGGTTTGGCAAAAGAATCTGTGCTCATCTTGCTCCTTCACAAATAACAAAAATCCCCCGGTTGACCGGGGGTATCTGGGCTGGGCGAACAGCAGCAAACGTGAACCGACCTCCGATCAGGCTGGGGGGAGGGGCTGATGATGATGGCGAAGGCAAGTCGAAGGCTGCATTGGGTTTATCTTACCAGCCGTATATACAATTGTCAACCCATTTTCTAGATTTATTATACGTTTTGCCAAATTGGTGGATGTGAATGACCTGTGTATGCGCTTCTTTTTTTTTACCGTGCTCAACCCTCCAGCCCGATCTGGCGGAAGCTGCCGGCAGCCAGATCGATCTCAAAATAGACCTGGCCGGGAGAGCCATCCGGGGTGGTGAAGACCCGCCGTCCGCTGGGATCGAAGAGGAAACCGCCGCCGGGGAAATCCTCGTCAATGGTGCGCCCGGCCTGGGTGGCGGTGGCAATCCAGCAGGCCTGCTGGCGGGCATAGGCCCCCAGTTTGTCGAGGCAACCGCCCTGCCACCAGGTGAAACTGCTCTGCCAGTTGCGCGTAGCCTGCTCGCCGTATAACCCCGGGGCGGCCAGTTCAAAGATGATTTGCGCGCCCTGGCGGCGGCAGTCGGCAAAAACCTGCGGGTTGTCGATATCCGCGCAGATGGCGATGCCAAAAGTGAGGTCGTCATGTTGGAAGACCGGCACGTTCTCCCCGGGACTGAACCAGTCGCATTCTTCGTCTTTGATGGTCATTTTGCGGTAGACCCCCAGCAGCCGGCCCTGGCGGGCCGCCACCTGGGTGATGAATGGTTTTTGACCAGGATTTTCTTCGATGAAACCTGCCAACACGGTGCCCGCGAAGGCGGCGGTGTGCTGCAGAAACTCGTCGATTTCGGGTCCGTCCAGGTGGATGATCGCGCCTGGGTAGCGGGTTGGGTCGGCATAACCGGTGATGTTCATCTCGGGGAAGGCCGCTATGTCGATGTCAAGCGCGGCCGCATCGGACAGGGCCGCCGAGAGCGCGTCGAGGTTCTGGCGGATGGCGGCTTTTTCACATACCTGCTGGATCAGGGCGATTCGGAGCATGGCGGACCTGTGGAGGAGTGAATAAAAAGGATCGGTTGCCTTATTCTACCTGCTTTCTTCAAGCGCAGGTGTAACGAAGCTGTCATTCTAGCGGTTGCGAAACGAGGCTAAATTTCATACAATATATCCAAAATTGGCTTCACCGAGAGGGGAAATTCATGGAATTATTCAACTGCCCGTCTTGCGGCGCTGCATTGGAACCGGATCACGACCACGATGGGTTTGTCCACTGCCCCTTTTGCGGAAGCCAGGTGATCGTCCCTGAAAACTTGCGCCGGCCGGGGTCTGTGTCTTCGCGCACGACGACCGAGGGCGGGGTGCGGGTGGAAATTCATTACGGCCAGGGCGATGCGGCGGATGCCCTGGATGCCCCGGATGCCCCGGCCCAGGGCCCGCGGGTGCGGATCAGCCGGGGATGGCTGACCTGCCTGGTGATCCTCATCTTTGCCGCCATCCTGATCCCGGTGGTCGCGGCGGTGGCGATCCCCCTGGCGGGGTCGGCGGCCATGTTCGGCATCTTGAACGGGGTGCTGCCCAACGTGGATCCCAACCAGGTCAACCTGCCGCTGCTCCAGACCGCGGCGCCCTTGCTCCAGAAGGGCAAATCCTCGTTCGCCAGGCAGACCCTGGTTTTTGGCGAGAGAGGCAGCGGCGACGGCCAGTTTGAGGATACCCGGTGGGTGGGGGTGGACGGCCAGGGCAACATCTACAGCGCCGAATACCAGAACGGGCACATCCAGAAATTTGACCCGCAAGGGAAGTTTTTGCTGGGTTGGAATATCGGCAGCGAGCATGTACTCACCGACCTGGCGGTTTCACCCGGCGGGCTTGTTTACGCGGCCACGGGCGGCAAGATACTCAAATATGACGGCCAGGACGGGCGGATGCTCGGCCAGTTGGCAGACGCGGACGGGCGCTACCTGGAAACGGTGGAGGTCGGCAGCGACAACCTCCTGACGGTAGTGGCAGGCGGCGAGGATATCCTCCGCTTTTCGGAGGGCGAACAGGCCAGCCTGCTGGTCGAAAAAGCGGTCAGCTCGATCAGCGGGGATGCCGAACTGGCCGCGCGGGCGGCGGTGGACGCGGCCGGCAACCTGTATCTCCTCGGGCGCTTCAATAACGCGGTGTTTGTCTACTCGCCGGAGGGCAGCTACCTGCGGCAGGTGGGCAGCGGTGACGACGTGCCCGGCCAGCTGCGCGCGCCGAACGATGTGGCCGTGGATGGGCAGGGACGGGTGTACGTTTCGGATATCTTTGGGGTGGAGGTGTTTGCCGCCGATGGCAGCTATCTCACCCGCGTCCCGGTGGACGGGGTGGCCTTTGGGCTGGCCTGGGACCAAAACGGAGCGCTCTACCTGGCCAGCAATGCCCACAAAATTATCAAACTCCAGCCGGTAGAATAAGCCCGGTGGCGGCGGCTCCGTTGGATGGATTGCGTATAGAATAAGCCGCCGTGATCACCCGGAGGATGGAACTCGCCGTGAATATCCAATTTCAGCCGATTACCGCGCAGAACGCGGGTTTCCTGTGGGAGATGCTCTACCAGGCGATCTTCGTGCCGCCCGGGAGCGCCGCGCCGCCGCGCGAGATCATCCGGCAGGCGGAGCTGGCGCGCTACGCGCAGGGCTGGGGGCGGGCCGGCGACCTGGGGCTATATGCCTGCCTCGAAGATGGCGAGCCGGTGGGGGCCGCCTGGCTGCGGCTGTGGCAGCCGGGAAATCGCGGCTACGGCTGGGTGGATGATGAGACCCCTGAGCTTTCCCTGGCGCTGCTGCCCGAGATGCGCGGGCAGGGCCTTGGCAGCCGGCTGCTGGCGCAGCTGCTCGACGCCGCCCGTAAGCACTTTGCGCGTGTGTCGCTCAGCGTCAGCGCGGACAACCCGGCTGTGCGCCTGTACCAAAGAGCAGGTTTTCGCCGGGTGGCCGGGGACGAGCACACCTGGATCATGCTGCTGGATTGGAAGGACCTACCGCCGTTGGGGTGAGCCTGTGAGATGTCAATAAGCGCTCGAGGGAAAACAAAAGAGGACGTTCGGGGGCAGGCCGCCGGATTTTTGGGTATAATCTCAACCATCTCATTTTCAAGGTAGGTTATGAATCTCAACGAACTTGTCCGACGCCAATCGAAGCCCGCGCCTTGGGCCGAAGGCGACAATATTCCCTGGAATGAGCCGGGTTTTAGCGAGCGCATGCTCAAAGAACACCTCAGCCAGAACCACGATGCCGCCAGCCGCCGCTATGATGTCATCGACCAGCACGTAGCCTGGATCCACCAGGATTTGCTCGGCGGCAAACCGGGACGGGTGCTGGACCTGGGCTGCGGGCCGGGGCTGTATGCCCAGCGCCTGGCGCGCCTGGGTCACAAAGTGGTGGGGATCGATTACAGCCCCGCCTCGCTGCGTTACGCGCGCCAGGCGGCCCAGCAGGAAGGCCTGGACTGCACGTATCTTTCCGGGGACCTGCGCGAGGTCGAGTATGGCGGGGGCTTCGACCTGGTGATGCAGATATACGGCGAGATCAACGTATTTTCGCCGGCCAATGCCCGCTGCATTCTCAGCAAAGCCCTGGCGGCGCTGAAAGAACAGGGACTGCTGCTGTTGGAAGTGCACGATTATCCCGTGATCCATAAAATGGGTCAGGGCGAGGCGAACTGGCATACGGCGCCATCCGGGTTGTTTTCAGACCAACCCTATCTCTACCTGGGCAAATCGTTCTGGGACGAGGCCAGCCAGACGACCACCGAGCGCATGTATGTGGTCGACACGCACAGCGCCGAGGTGACCCGCTTTGCGCAATCTTTGCAGGCTTACGATGACAGCGGTTATGTGGACCTGCTGGAGGGCTGCGGTTTCAGCCAGGTACAGTTCTTCCCCGGTATGGGCGGGGATCTCGGCGCAGCCCGCGGCGATTTGTTCCCCCTGCTGGCGCGCAAGATTTCCCCCCAGGACTGAGCCGTCCGCGGCTGCATATATAAATAAAAAGAGGGCCGGTGTTTCACCGGCCCTCTTGCATGTCTGGTGGGTTAGACGCGCAGCTCCTGGCGCATGCGCAGGTAGCGCGCCACGTCGTCACGCGAGAGGATGCCGACCAGCTGGTGGTTGAGCATCACCGGCATGGTCTGGCGGTTCTCGATCTCCATTTTCTTGAGGGCGGCGATCAACTCCATGTAGGGTTCCAGACCGTCCAGGCGCTCGAGTGGGGTCATAATCTGGCGGGCGGTGGTGAAGGGCCAGTGGCGCTGGGGTACGGCGGCGATGTTCTGCAGGGTGATCAGGCCCTGGATCTGGCCGTTCTCGACCACCAGAAAGTTGCGCTGGGCGGTATTGAGGATGCGGAAGTCGACGATCTCGGTGAGCGGCGTCAGGGGTGG
Organism: uncultured Chloroflexia bacterium; assembly: GCA_963752685.1. GTDB lineage: Bacteria > Chloroflexota > Anaerolineae > Anaerolineales > Anaerolineaceae > Anaerolinea. Next base: position 308,352 of record CAVVZR010000008.1, read on the forward strand.
AATCTGGCCAAAATCGCGTTTCATCACCTGGTCGACGGTGATGCCGGTGAGCGACTGCTCGAGGGTGCTCTGCTGGTAGGCGGATGTGGCCGCGTTCTGTAGGAACCAGCCGATAAAGGCCATCCACAGGCCGTTGAAGAGGTTGCCGGTGAGCGCGCTGAGCAATCCAAAGGCGATGAAGCCAAAGGCAACCAGCTGCCCGCCGATGGTGGCCACCCGCGTGGCCTTGGGCATACTGCCGGTCACTTTCCAGATGGCGGCGCGCAGCACGCGGCCTCCATCCAGGGGGAAGCCCGGGATCATGTTGAACAGGCCCATGATGAAATTGATGCGCATCAGGTATTCGCTGGGGGCGGCCAGGAAGGGGATGCCGCGCACCACCAGCCAGATTACGCCAAACAGGGCCGCCAGCCCCAGGCTGACCAGCGGACCGGCGATGGCCACGCGGAATTCCGCGCCGGCCGATTTAGGCTCGCTGGAGATCTGCGCCACGCCGCCGAAAATGTAGAGGGTTACCCCGCGCACGGTGATGCCTTCGCGCAGCGCCAGGGCGACGTGCCCCAACTCATGCAGCAGCACCGAGGCGGCAAAGAGCACCGCGGTGATCGCGCCCAACAGCCAGAAGGTGGGGGCGCCCAGGTGGGGATATGCGGCGGGGAAGTAAGCGGTGGCTAACGACCAGGTGATTAAGCCGGCTACCAGGAACCAGCTGAAGTGCATTTTGATCGGGACTTTCCAAATGTGTCCCAAAGATATTCCGCTGCCCATGTGTCCTCCTTTCAGTAAGACTGGCCGGGTTCAGCGCCAATATTTAATAATATTATCAAATAAAATATAAAATAATTGCCAGGGCGTGTCAATAGCCTGCCGGGCGATTTAATGAATCTCTTATATCCGCCGGGCTCGCACGCCGCTAAAAAAAATCCACCCCCGATCCTGGCGATCGATAGGGTGGACTGTGTGTACGAATATGAGCCTAATCCGTTTCCTTCCACACCGGGTCGCGCAGCAGCAGGTAGATAACCGGTACGCACAGCACCAGCGCGGGCAAGCCGATGCCAAAGGACATGATCATGCTGATCGGGGTGACCACCGCGACCATGAAAAAGGACATGGCCTGGTTATTGAGCGCGTGCAGATAGGCCGCCGTCCATAGACCCTTGGATTTGAACACGGCGTAGGCCAGGAAGTAGGCCAGCGCCACCGTATAACCCGTCATCAGCAGCGGGCCGAGCAACGGCTGACCCGGGTAGTTGTAGCCCATCCAGATGATTGGCCAGTGCCAGACGCCCCAGATGACGCCCAGCAGCCCCACCCCGCGGATGCGCCCCAGGTGGACCAGCTCACTCTGCAGGTAACCACGCCAGCCGTATTCCTCGCCAAAGGTGATGATCAACCCCAGGATGGGGCCCAGAATGACTGCGTTGAGGAATGTTGCGCCGAGCAAGGCTGCCGGTGGCATGTTGACCGCTGAACTGGCGGGGAACAGGCTGGCGAGATTGGCCGGCTCGCCGAACTTAAATACGTAGTTCAGCAGCGTCTCCAAACCGTAGAACAGCACCATGGCTAACCCATACAGCAGCCAGAGGCGGATTTTACCGAAGGCCATGCCCGCCCCGGCAAAGGACTGCGGCCCGCCGCGCCAGCGCAGCACTCCCAGCAGCAGCAGCCCGACGACGCTCAAGATCAGCAGCGAGCCGCTGAGGGTTTGCACCATGCCCGGCTGGAGCGACCCGATCACGGCGGCAACCAGGTAAACGAAGCTCATCAGGTAGTAATAGTAGATGAACCAGCGCGATGCGGTGCGGTTGGTCTGGTAGTAGATCGGGCTCTCTTTGAACGCAAACATGCCCAACAGCAGTGCCGCGAGGGCCGGCATCATCATCTGAAACTGCAGCATCAGCCGGGCGGATGGATGGGCCAATCCGCCGTTCAGATACAGCACCAGGTCGACCAGCCAGGCCAGGCCAAACGCCAGCCCGATGTAAGCCCAGACGTGCCGCCAGTTGACCCCCCGCCGGGTGGCAGCCTCAGGTTCAGAGATTGCCTGCTCCGGTTGTGTAGAAATCGATGGTTCCATAGAAAACTCCCTCCCAAAATGTCCCGACTGGGGCTGATCCGCCCGTGGAAAAGCGCGTCCCGATCCCTCCTGCACACCTTTCTACACTGCCGGTCTTGCGAACTACAACCCCCCGGCTGCCGGCAGGTGTCGGCGGATGCGCTGAGACTGCCCTGCCCGGGTTAGATGGTCTGCGCGGCCGGGTCGAGGGGCAGCGAGACCGGCGCGCCGCCCTGCATAGCCGACATGCGGTAGGCGAGGACGATCTCCTGGTCAAGCCGTGCCTGCAGCGGGCCGTAACTGGGCTCCTGGCCGCTGCGCACGGCACTCACCAGGCTCATCAGGCAGCCGGCCACCCCGATCTCGTCGTCGTGCCACTGGCGGCCCTGGCCCTGGACGGCCGGGCGGAAGGGGTTTTCCCAGGTGACGATGGGCTGCTCGGGGCTGCCGGTGTGGGCCACCATGGCGATCAGCGCTCCGCCGTCCACCCGCTCCCAGCGGCGCTCGAGGGTGATAAAGAGCGGGGCTTCGCCGCCAGGCGCCAGCAGTGAAAGGCGCTCGTCCACATCCAGGCCCACGCCGGTGGTGATGCCCATGCCCTTCTCGGCCAGGAAGCGGCTGCTGCGCCACCAGCGCAGGGGCGAATCGTAAGCCACCGAGGTCCAGTGAAAGACACCCAACTGCCCGCCCGCGAACTCGATCAGGGCATGCTCCTGGGTCTCGCTGCGCTCCGAGAAGCTGTTGCCCAGGCGCGACCAGTGCGCGGCGAGCGGGTATTCGTGCACCGAGCCGCTCACCTGGGTGGGGCGCGCCTCAAAGCCCAGGTAGGAGCGCATCACGCTGACCCCGTGGTAGCCGTGGCCGGCAAAGTCGTTGAAGGAGGAATACACCTTGCCAAAGAGCCCCGAAGCCGAGCAGTTTAAGTTTGATCTGTTCCAGCGGGCGGCGGTGGAACTGCTCGGCCACCTCGATTTTCAGCCCGCGCTGTTGGGCGGCGGCGATGATCGCATCTGCCTCGCTGAGTTTGTGGGCGATGGGGGTTTCGAGCAGCACGTTCAGCCCGGCCTCCACCGCCATGCGGCCGACCTCGCCGTTGGCCGGGTAGCTGACGCTGACGATGCCGATCTGCGGAGCGGTCTCGCGCACGAGTTTTTCGAGGTCAGTGTAGGCGGGCGCGCCCAGTTCGACGCCCAGGGCGGCGGCTTTATCCGGGCTGCGCCCCCAGACGGCCACCAGCTCCACCTCGCCCGGCAGGGCGTTGACCAGCGGGCCGTAGAGGTAGCTGGAGCGTTTGGCGGTGCCGATGATGGCCACGCGGATGGGTTTGGTTGACATGCGGTAACCTCCCGAGGTTTGGTTTTAGATCCATTATAGCTGAGGTATAATACAGCCACGCCCCAGTAGCTCAACATGGACAGAGCAAGGCACTCCTAACGCCTAGGTTGAGAGTTCGAGTCCCCTCCTGGGGCACAATGGAAAATATAAAGTACAGGGCATCGTAGGATGCCCTGTATGCGTTTAAGTCTTGAGCTTCAAGATCATGATGGATAGGGTAGAGGATGGATATTTGGTTGGCTACCCCTCCAGCCGCTCGATTTCCGCCTCGCAGGTATCCAGCCACTGGAGCACCCATTCCACCCGCTGGATGCGGTAGGAATACACCAGCCAGGTGTCCATCTGGGCGGCGTCGGGCGCGGGCAGGGCCTTGTTTAAATCGTCCAGCCAGGCCTGGCAGGTCTGGCGTTGGGCGCGGATTAATTCAAACGCGGCGGTTTTGCCGTAGCGGCGGGTTACAATCAGCTTGGCTAAAAATTCCTGGCGCAAATCCCTGGCCCGGCGCACCGGGGTCTGTCGCCAGGTCTGCAGCGCGATCTTGCCGGCTTCGGTCAGGTGAAAGTAGGTGCGCGGCGGGTAGGTGGAGCCGGGCACCTGGCGCGAGGCCAACAGCCCCTTGCCTTCCAGCTTGTCCAGGATGGCATACAGCGAGGCCTGTTTGATGTTCCAGATGAGGGCAATGCCCTGCATCTGGCATAATTCCTGGTACAGGTCGTAGCCGTGCAGCGGCTGCTGTTCCAGCAGCGCCAGCAGCACGTGTTCGAGGGTCAGTTCGGATGAGCGGCGAGGAGACATTCGGCCCCAGGTGAAACTCAAAATGGTTGATAAAGTTATATCACGATTTCGCCGAATTTTGCAGCAGGTGCGAGGGCCGGGGACGGCCCCGTCTGTTTGTCGGCAACCAGGCATCGCCGGCGGCAGAATTATCTGATAAAATCTTGACTATTCAATCAATGAGTAGATTGTTTTGCCTGGAGGTCTGGCCCATGAAACCCTATCATTTCCCCACTGCGCTCCTGCTGGTGCTGGCCCTGCTGGCGGCCGCTTGCGCCCCGCAGGCGGCGACAGCCGGTGCGCCTACGCCGGCCGAGCCCAACACGCTCACCGTCCTGGCGGCGGCCTCCCTGACCGAAGCGTTCAGCGAGCTGGGCGCGTTGTTCGAAACCCGCCGCCCGGGGGTGAAGGTGGCTCTCAGCTTCGCCGGTTCGCAGCAATTGACCCAGCAGTTGTCACAGGGGGCCGCGGCAGACGTGTTTGCCAGCGCCAACCAGAAATATATGGACGCAGCTGCGGATGCCGGGCGCGTCAACGCGGGAGAGGTGAAGATTTTCGCGCGGAACCGCCTGGTGGTGGTGTACCCCAGGGCCAACCCCGGCGGGTTGAGCCGGCTGCAGGACCTGGCGCGCCCGGGTCTCAAGCTGGTGCTGGCCGATAAAAGCGTGCCGGTGGGGTCGTATGCCCTCGATTTTTTGGAGAGAGCCGGCCAGGATCCCGCTTTTGACCCGGCGTATCAAGAGGACGTGCTCAACAATGTAGTCTCGTACGAGGATAACGTCAAGGGGGTGATCGCCAAGGTGGGCCTGGACGAGGCGGACGCCGGGATCGTCTACGTGACGGATATCGGCATGGACGCCAGAAACCAGGTGAGCAGTCTCGACATCCCCGACGCGCTCAATACCATCGCCACCTACCCCATCGCGGCGCTCGCCGACAGCCGCAGCCCGGCCCTGGCCCAGGCTTTTGTGGCGCTGGTGCTGTCCCCGGACGGCCAGGCGATCCTGGCAAAGTATGGCTTCATCCCGGCCGGCGATTGAGTGCCGATCGGAGCCGGCAAAAAACATATAGGTGATCACCGCATCTTAATATACCGCATTGCCTGGGGGCATTTGCGCGGCCGGCATGCAAAAAAAGACTGAAAGCATGCTAAGGATGACCAAGACTGGCGTAATGCCAGCATCACCCTTACAATATCGGTTAACATTCGTCCGCAAGTTCTCATGTATAGCATTAGATGAGTTCTTGCAAGGAAGGGGATGATTGGGTGGTAAGGTATTGAGAGATGGGGGCTAACGTTTCTTTGGAAAATCCAGCGGTTGCCACAAAGCCAGGTTTTCATCTGGGCTACCAGCCGGCCATCGACGGGTTGCGCGGTTTCGCGGTGCTGGCGGTATTCGCGAAGCACCTGAAGCTGCCGTTTGCCTGGCAGGGAGAATTGGGTGTCGATATTTTCTTCACCCTGAGTGGTTTTTTGATCACAGTCTTACTGGTGCAGGAGTGGAAGAAAACCAATTCGATCCACCTGGGACATTTTTATATGCGGCGGGTGATCCGGCTGTATCCTGCACTCCTGTTGATGCTGCTTGCGGTGGGCTTCTTTACTACCGCCCCGGAATATATCCTTTCCTCTCTAACCTATTCGACAAACTGGCTTATTGCGCTTAAGATCCGCCCGCTTAACCTGGAATTAGGGCATACCTGGACGTTGGCGATTGAAGAGCAGTATTACTTGCTTTGGCCGCTTGCCTTACGCTTCATGCTAAAACGGTTGACCCCACGCAAAGCCCTGCTGGTACCCCTGGGATTGGCGCTATTGTCTACTTGCTGGCGGGTGGGCCTGTGGTTGGGTACGCACGATTTCTGGCGCTATAACGCAGGCACTGACACCCATGCCGATGGGCTTTTCCTGGGATCAGCGTTAGGGCTGGCGCTCGTGTTCGGATTGCTCCCGCAAGGCATCGGCTTCCAAAGATGGATGCGCGCGGCAGCTGTTATTGCGCTGCTGGGCATGCTCTGGCTGATCGGCGCTCAGCCTCAACCCGAAGGAATGATTGCCAGTGTAGGGATTACCTGGGTAGTTTTAACGACCGTCCTGCTGGTAAGCCAACTGGTGATATACCCGCAGAATAGGTTTAGACGCGTGCTTGGTTTTGCCCCGTTGGTGATGGTTGGTGAGATATCCTATGGGTTATACCTGTGGCAGGTGCCGGTCCTCAACCTGGTTAATTTGAGCGCAATTGGCCTGGATGGATGGCGGGGAGATTTGGCCAAAATAGTCATCATTTTTTTGATCACCTTTTTATCCTACCGCTATCTCGAAAAGCCGATACTAAAGTTGAAAGCACGTTTTTCGAGCCAAAATCCTGGTGTGCCGATTGCAGCTCAATCGTAGTCGAAAGTCCAGCGGGTGGCGGTGGTGGGGAAGCTGCTCTCGAACCAGGCCAGCACGCTGCGTGGGCGCAGGCGGTAGATCAGCCCCGGGGCGGCCAGGTCGCCGGCCAGGTGGAACTCATACTTGTTGAAATATGCCTCATCCGCGCTTTTCAAGAGCGCCGCATCCGTGACTTGTTCCACCCGGCCCTCCAGGATGACCACATCGTCGCCGCTTTCCAGGTGGACGACCACTCGAGGGTCGGCGGCCAGGTTGCGCCCCTTGCGCAACTCGGGGTCAGTGCTGAAATAGACAGCCGGTTCGAGCCACACGCCCCAGACCGGCATAGCGTGCGGGCGCCCGTCCGGGCGGGTGCTGCCGATCCAGTAGTTGCGTTTGGTGCGCAGTTGTTCGCTCACGTGCTCCCAGGGGATGAGCGTGGCCTGCGCGTCGAGCGGGGCGATGCCGTAACCGGACGGCATAATCGGCCGGCCAACGTGAATTTTTGGGGATGTTTCAGACATGGGGAATCCTCGCTCATTATTTGAATTTTGATCTATTTTATCAAGAAATTCAAATCGGCGCAGGCAGGCGCGGAAAGTCAGCTCAGGTGGGTGGCCCCCGGCAAATCGATTGTAGGATTGGAAAGGGAATGGCGCTTATTCGCGGGCGCGCGCCATGGCATTGGCCCAGCCGCGGTGCAGCTCGCTGCGGGCGGGGTCGTCTTCGGGAAGGTGCTCGAGCAGGATGGCAATCCAGCGCAGGGCGGCCAGATCGCGCAGGCGTTCGATGCGGCCCGCCTGGGGAAGGCGCAGCAGGGCGTCGCGGATCAACTGGGTATCTTGATTGCCGTGGATCTGGTATGTCTTGGATAAAGCGGACCTGGCAACCTGCAAACCCGCGTCTATGAATTGCTGGTAGGGTCGTTCAGGTTCGGCTAGAGTCATGGATTGATACCTTTAATAGGGGTGTGGTGATGGAATAGGTTCGCAGTGGGCGTTGAAACCGCTCCTCAATCGCGCTCAGGCGATTGAGAAACAGGGGATAACGTGGATCGGATAAGGGAAAACCGTCCATCAGGATCCGAAGCTGCTGACATGCTTCGTAATCTTCAATCGAAATCAACACATCTAGCTGTTCAAGTTTATCGAGAACGGTCTGGATCAGGCTGGCATCGTCTGGCTGGGGTACATTCAGATAGTCGCAGGTAAGGCTGTTGCGCGCTACTTTGATATTCCCGTCACGAATAATTTTTTGGATATCCATGATCTTATTTTACAGTGCAAAGCATGGGATTCTTCGTAACAAATTAGTATTAAAATCTGGGGAGGTCTGGTCTTAGAAAATGTATTGTTCGAGTAGATGAATCGGGAATTAGTTAGGTTTATGTTATCTATTTGTAATAGATTGCTTGCATTCCGGCTGGATTTCAGGTAAAATCTCCTTGATCAACGTCAGGGCGCCCCCCTCGCTCTGGCGTTGATCAATTTAAACGCTCACCCTACCGGCGGGGTGGGATGATCCCCACTACCCTTCGGCGGATTGGATCTGCTCGAGCAGCGCCTGGCTGTCCCACCAGGTGTGGTGGCTGGTGATGCGCCCACCTTCCACTCGCGCGATGGTGACCCCGCTGTAGCGGATCGATATCCCCGTGGCGGGGAAATCTTTCCACCGGCCGCGGTGGGTGCCTGCTGCGCTGAAACGGGCCGCCACGCGGTCGCCTTCCGCGAGCATTTCCTCCACCTGGTGCTGTACATCCGGAAAAGCCTGTAAGAACCCGCCGACAAAGGTTTCGACCCCCTGCGGCTCGGCGAATATTTCTCCGGCGGCCGCCAGGTTGCCCTGGTTCCAGACCTCGTCAAAGATGCGTCGAACCAGAGCCTTGTTAGATTCGGTTATGGCAGACATCGGCTGACTCCTTCAAAATACTGGTTGGGTCCCGTGAAATGCGGGGGGCGCGGCAGCGGCCGCACTTAACGAAACCTTCCGGCTGACAATCAAGCCGGAAGGAGATAAAGTCAATTTTAGGGCGGAGGAGCGCCTGGGGAAGAGTACCCTTGGGTCAGCGGTTTGTCAAGGGCTGCGAGACAGCAATTTCTCTAAGCGCTTCGGCGAAGCGGTGGATTTCATCCAGCGTGTTGTAGTGCACCGGACCCACGCGCACCATCCCGCCGGAGGTTTCGAGCCCGAGGCGTTCGGTTACGGCCAGGGCATAGTAGTTGCCGTTCCAGACGTTGATGCCCTGGCGATCGAGAGCCCTGGCCACGTCGGCCGGGTTCCAACCTTTTAGGGTGAAGCTGACGGTAGGAACGCGCTCTTCGGGGTGCTGGGTGTCCTGCGGGCCATAGATGGTCACCCCGGGGGTTTCGGCCAGCTCGCTGAGCAGCGCGCGGCTGAGCTCATATTCGTAGGCGCGCAGCGCAGCCATGGCCTGTTTGAAGAGCAGCCGGCGGCCGGTATACTCGCCCGAATACAGCTCAAGCTGGTCCTGGCCAAACTGGGCGCCCAGCCAGGTAAAATACTCGGCGGCTCCCAGGGTGCCGGCCATGGCTTCGAAGTTGCCGGTGCCGGTCTCAAACTTGCCGGGCGGGTTGGCCGGGGCCGGCCGCACGCGGTAAGCGCGGATGCTGTCGAGCAAATCGTAGCGCCCGTAGAGCACCCCGGCGTGCGGGCCAAAGAACTTGTAGGCTGAGCACACCAAAAAATCGCAGCCCAGGCGGCCCACGTCGATCGGCCCGTGCGGCGCGTACTGTACGGCGTCGATGTACACCAGCGCGCCGGCCTGTTTGGCGAGCGCGGTCAACTCGGCCACCGGGTTGATCGTCCCGAGGGCGTTGGAGGCATAGCCAAAAGCCGCCAGGCGCGGGCCTTCGGCCAGGGCAGCTTTGAAATCCTCCAGGTCGAGTTTGCCGCTAGCGGGATCGAAATCGACCCAGCGCACCCGGCAGCCGCGGTCTTCGGCGGCGCGCAGCCAGGGTGAAATATTGGCGTCGTGGTCGAGACGGGTGACCAAAATCAGCTCGCCGGGCTGGAAGCTCTGCAGCAGGGCGCGGCTGAGCATGAAGGTCAGCGAGGTCATGTTGGGTCCAAAGACGATCTCTTCAGGCCCGGCGGCGTTGAGAAAGTCGGCCATTGCGGACCGCGCCTGCTCGATCATCACGTCCGAATCGCGGCTGGTGGCAAACTCGCCGCCGTGGTTGGCGTTGCTGTCTACCAGGTACGCCTGGATGCGGTCCAGGGAGGCCTGCGCCACCTGGGTCCCGCCGGGGTTATCGAAGAAGATACGCGGGCGGGCAAGGGCCGGGAACTGGCGACGGACGGCGGAGAGATCGAGCGTCAAGGCTCGTCCCCCAGGTTGTCCTCGTCCTCGCTGCCGAAATCGAGTTCTTCGTCGATATCTTCGGGTTTGCGCCGGCACCAGAGCAGCAAGACATTGCCTTCTTCGGTTTCGACGTTGCGGGCGGCCATAATGGGCGCCTGCTCTTCTAACCCGAGAGGGTTGCGGTAGTGCAAGAAGATGGTCCCCTGGGTGCGCCAGGTGCGGTTGCAGCGTTCGACCAGGGCATTGCCGTTAAAAGTGCGCACGCGCGTGAGGGCCAGGTCATACAGGGCCGGGCCTTCGTTGAGACCCAGCGCCCAACCATCTTCGATGGTTTCAAAAGCGGGCGGCGGACCTTCGATAATGGTAATTTTTTCGTCCATTCGCATTCTCCAATTTGCGAAATGATACCATATATTAAGGAAAGCAAAGATTGCAAGGGCTTTACAGATATTGCTCGAACCGGTTTTTGCCTGGGGTTCGGCCGCTGGATTTGGGCACAGAATTGCGCGGTGAAGTTTGCAAAGGTGGATCTCATTACACATCTCAGAGCGAAAGGGGAGCTTCATCGGGTGGGGGAAGCAGTTGGACGGGTTATAATCCAAAACAAAGACAAAAGTTTATCGACCCTTTGGAGAGATGATGCAAGAGCGGAAAATTCGTGTGCTGGTCGCCAAACCTGGCCTGGATGGCCACGATCGCGGCGCGAAGATCATCGCCCAGGCCCTGCGTGACGCCGGGATGGAAGTGATATACACCGGCCTGCGCCAGAGCCCGGAGATGATTGCCGAAGCGGCGCTGCAGGAAGACGTGGATGTGGTCGGGGTTTCTATCCTCTCCGGGGCGCATATGGCGCTTCTGCCGCGCGTGGTGGAGCTGCTGCGCGCTAACGGCCAGGACGACGTGAAGGTGTTTGCCGGGGGAATCATTCCCGAGGAAGACATCCCTGCCCTGCAGGCGGCCGGTGTGGCGGCCATCTATGGGCCGGGGACGCACACCGATGCAGTCGTCAGGGATATCCGTGCAGCGGTGTTTGGCGCCGAAACAAACTGAGATGGAGCTGGTTGAGCGTGTGCTGGCGGGAGAACGCCTGGCGCTGGCGCGCCTGCTGACCCAGGTTGAAAACGGCACCCCCCAGGGGAAAGCCGCCTTAGACACCCTCTACCCTCATACCGGCCGGGCGCACATGGTAGGTATCACCGGCGCGCCGGGGACGGGTAAGTCCTCGCTGGCAAACCAGCTGGCCAAAGCCTTCCGCCACCTGCCCGGCCGCACTCCGCCCATGCGGGTGGCGGTGCTGGCGGTCGACCCCTCCAGCCCTTTCAGCGGCGGGGCCCTGCTGGGCGACCGGCTGCGCATGAAAGATGCCTTTGGCGATCCAGGCGTGTACATCCGCTCGATGGCCTCGCGCGGCGAGGTAGGTGGGCTGGCGCGCGCCACCCTGGGTATGGCCCAGGTGCTGGATGCGGCCGGGTTCGAGATGATATTGATCGAAACGGTCGGCGCGGGCCAATCCGAGGTGGATATCGTGCGGCTGGCCCACAGCGTGGTGGTGGTGGATGCCCCCGGCCTGGGAGACGATATCCAGGCGATCAAGGCCGGGATTTTAGAGATTGCCGATATCCTGGTGGTCAATAAGGCCGACCTGCCAGGCGCTGAGAACACACTGCGCGGGCTGCAGGCCATGCTGGAGATGGCTTACCCGCAGGAACAGGACGGGCGTTGGCGGCCGGCGCTGCTGCGCGCCGCGGCGACCAGCGGGGAAGGCATTGATGAACTGGTGCAGGCCATCCTGGCCCACCGCGTCTTTTTGGAAGAGAGCGGCGGCTGGCAGAAACGCGAGCGGGAGCGCGTGGAGCGCGAGTTCTTCTTGTTGCTGCGCGCCGAATTATTCCAGCGCTGGGAAGCACGGGTGGGCAGTGAGGTCATCCAAGAAGTGCTGCGGCGGCTTGCCGAGCGCGACACCTCGCCCGGCCAGGCAGTCGATGAACTGTTGGGTTTGTAGAATAAAAAACGGAGGCGCGCGCCTCCGTTTTTTTGTGTTTAGTGCCGGTTATTCCTTGGGTAATTCCACCCGTATGTGCAGCTCTTTGAGCTGTTTGTCGCTGGCGGGCGAGGGCGCATCCGCCATAATATCGCGGGCAGCCTGGTTCTTGGGGAAGGCGATCACCTCGCGGATGTTGGGCTCGTCGGCCAGGAGCATCAACAGCCGGTCGATGCCGGGCGCCATGCCGCCGTGCGGAGGCGCGCCGTACTCGAAGGCTTCCAGGATGTGGCCGAACTTGAGCTGGATATCCTCATCGCTGATCCCCAGCAGCTGGAAGATCTTAAACTGGATGTCGCGGCGGTGGATGCGGATGGAGCCGGATGCCATCTCATAGCCGTTGCAGACCATGTCATAGGCGTCCGAGAGGATCGAGCCGGGATCGGTATCGAATTTATCCAGGTCTTCAAGCTGGGGCATGGTGAAGGGATGGTGGGCAGCGTCCCACTTCTGGTTCTCTTCGTCCCAATCGAACATGGGGAAGTCCACCACCCAGCCGAAGGCCATCATATCCTTGTCGGCCAGGTTGAGGCGGTCGCGGAAGACCAGGCGCAGGGCTCCCAGGGTTTTGTTGGCCACCGCGCGGCTGTCGGCGATAAAGAGCAGCAAATCGCCGGTATGCGCCCCGGTGAGCGCCTGGAGTTCGGCTACTTCGGCCAGGGTGATAAATTTTTGGGCGGTGCCGCGGATGCCTTCGGCCGTCAGGGCCAGGGTGGCCAAACCTTTGGCGCCCTGGTCTTTGGCCAGGGTGGTGAGGTCGTCCACTTCCTTGCGGGTGTATTCCGCGCAGCCGGGGGCCACGATGCATTTAATCACGCCCTTGTTCTTGAGCGTATTCTGGAAGACCATAAAGCTGCTGTTGGCAAACAAACCGCTGGCGTCGTAGAGCTGCAGGCCGAAGCGCATATCCGGTTTGTCGGTGCCGTAGCGGTCCACGGTTTCGCTGTAGGTCAGCCGCGGCCAGGGCGAAGACAGCAGGTGTTTGTGCGGGGCCACCACCGGGAGCATGGCGGTAAACAGGTCCTCGACCAGAGCCAACACATCGTCGCGGTGGACAAAGGACATTTCCAGGTCGAGTTGGGTAAACTCGGGCTGGCGGTCGCCGCGCAGATCTTCGTCGCGGAAGCAGCGCGCAATCTGGAAATAGCGGTCGACCCCGGCCACCATCAGCAGCTGCTTCAACTGCTGTGGCGATTGGGGCAGGGCATAGAAGGACCCGGGATGGACGCGCGAGGGCACCAGGTAGTCGCGTGCGCCCTCGGGGGTGGTCTTGAAAAGCATGGGGGTTTCGACTTCGATGAAGCCGCGCTGGTCGAGATAATCGCGCATGAATTTGACCACTTTGTGGCGCAGCACCAGATTATTCTGCATGCGCGCGCGGCGCAGATCGAGATAGCGGTATTTCAGGCGGATGTTCTCATCCGTGTCTTCATCTTTATTGATCATAAAGGGCAGCGGTTTGGCCGGGTTGAGCACTTCGCATTTCTGCACCTCAACCTCGATCTCACCGGTGGGCAGGTTGGGGTTTTCGGCGCCGGCCGGGCGGTGACGGACAACACCGGTGACCTGCAGAACCCACTCGACGTGCGCGTCCTGGATGATTTTAACTTCCGGTTTGGCCGGGTCGGCCACGATCTGAACCACCCCCGAACGGTCGCGCAGGTCGATGAAGGTGACGCCGCCGTGATCACGCTGGCGGTGAACCCAGCCGGCCAGCACCACCGTCTCGCCAATATTAGCAGCGCGTAATTCACCGCTGTTGTGAGTTTTATACATTCGATCCTCCAGTAATTCACCCGCTGCCGGATGGTTGAGTGTTTGCCTGCCAGTGTCAAAGTTTGTGTATTTTAACACAGTGTGTATATCCTGGCGATTCGCATATGGGATTTTCACAATCCCATCTCGCCGGCTATGGTTTGACAGTGGATAGATAGATGGAAGCAAACACGACTGAGGATGAATGATCGCTGCTTGAAAGACCCAATTGAAAATGCAAAAGCAAGGTCATGCGGATATATTTTCCTGATGAGGGATACCTTTTTTTAGATAGATGCCAACCCCTGTGATCGCTATTATTAGAGGAACTAATCCGGTCCATCCTGGCAGTTCAAACAGCGCCTGCCCTAAATTCCAGGCGTATGCGCCGTTCATCAGCATTTGCCAACAGTAATTGTAAATTGTCGAATAATCAAAGAAGCCCATCTCGAGTATATGATACATGGGCGCATCTGGAACGAGGACCGTGCTGGCTGCCACGATCAGCATCTGGGCGATTGAAACCAGTGTCAGAATGGCCAGGACAGGGTAAAGACGGCGCGGGGTAGCGATTAATGGAATGCAGAGAAAGGGAAGCATTGGGATGATATGGCGCGGTCCGAAGGACCAACCTCCCCACCATTGGAAATAGCTGGCATCGATCAGCAAAAAGGCGCAAAAAGCCAGGAGCGCCAGCCCGCCTTCTACCCGGTAAGATCGAGCATGAAAAAGATAGAAAAACCCAGGCGCTACCAACAAAAGCACCGGTGATTGCCAGAAAAGCCCCATAGCTGGATGGAAAGTCGCAAAGAACAATACAGTTAAATTGGGCAAACCAATGCCCATGATGCCTTGAGCCATATTTTCCTGATAACCAGGGTTGAGCAGGTATTGGTAACCAGTAGCGAGCGGGTGACCATAAACCAGTTGGTTATAGCCCATCACCACGAAGATCGGCAGCAAGCCGGCCATCCCGGCGATCAAGATGGTCTGGACCTTTCGTAAAGAAGGGTTAATTCGTAAAACATAGAGTAAATATCCTGCCAGGAACAAACCGATCACTGCGGTTGTATATTCCGTCATCAGCGCCAGGCCAGGCGCCAATCCACACAACAGCAAATAACCGGGTGCAGGGGGTTTGGAACGAAAACGTAGTTGAAAGATTAGGAAAAAACCAATCCATAGCAATGATGCAGCTAACTGATGTCCGAAAAAAACCACGCTAAAGGGAAAAGACATAGTTCCTAACGCTACGGCGGCAGTTACCACCCCCGCCAACCAGGAATTTCCCGAAATCTGGACGCAAAACAAAAAGATCATTGCTCCTGCCAGCGCGGATGGGAGGCCGATCACTAAAAATGTTAGCCAGTGTTTGGATTTCCACGGACTGATCGGGTGGCCCGACCAGTCTGCAGCCCAATATAAGACCGCATAAGGTATGGCTGCTAATAAGGAAGAACCTATGGCTTTATCGGTGTAATAATGGCCGTTGAAATAAGCTTTGTCGCTGGTAACCAGGTTGGCCGTTTTATCATCATGGAACGAATCGATGGTTAAGCGGCTTTCCTGTACAATGGCCGCAGTAAGACCAAGCCGGCTGTTACCATTGGTATCAGGATCTTGAAAGAAATATGCGTATGTCAGGCACAAGATTGCGAAAATGATGAGGGCATTTTTGTGCTCTGTATTCATTCAGAAATTATAACGGTGAACCTCAAGGGCGGTTGTGAACGATACGTAGGAGTTTTAGGATGGGAAGGGCATCCTGATTCACCGTATAATATTGGGAACCTTATGAAGGAGAGCTGCGATGGAACGGTGCTTGATCGGCGATTTGGGTGGGTCGGTTGGCCAGACGGTGAAGATCCAGGGCTGGCTGCAAGCCTTGCGCGATCAGAAGAAGATGCAGTTTTTGGTGGTGCGCGATATCAGCGGCGCGGTGCAGGTGGTCTTCGAAAAAAGCGCCGATGCGGCTCTCGCCGAACAGATCTCTTGCCTGACCCCTAAATCGGTGGTGACGATCAGTGGGCTGGTGGTGGCAAACCCGGTGGTTAAACTGGGTGGGCTGGAGATCCAACTGGCCGGTCTGCGGGTGGATTCGCCGGCCGCGACCCCCCTTCCCCTCGACCCCAGCGCGGCCGACCTGCCGGCTTTGGATTACCGCCTGGATTGGCGCTTTCTCGACCTGCGCCGGCCCGAAAATCTGTTGATGTTCAAGGTGCAAACCACTGCCCTGATGGCGATGCGCGAATACTGGGTCAGGCAGGGTTTCATCGAGATCCAATCGCCCAAGCTGATGGGCTCTCCCAGCGAAAGCGGCGCGGAGCTGTTCGAAGTGCCCTATTTTGAGCGCAAGGCTTACCTGGCGCAGTCTCCCCAGTTTTACAAGCAAATGGGCATCGCGGCCGGGTTTGAGGGCATCTTTGAAATCGGCCCGGTCTTCCGCGCGGATCCCTCGTTCACCTCGCGCCACATGACCGAATTTACCAGCGTGGATATGGAGATGGGCAACATCGAATCGCACGAAGATGTGATGGCCTTTCAGGAGAGCTGGCTGGCTTACATCATCGGGCGGGTCAAAGAAACCCACGGCGCGGCTATCCTCGAGCGTTTTGGCGTAGACATTGAAGTCCCCGCCTTGCCATTCCCGCGCATCAGCATGGCGCGCGCGCAAGACATCCTAAAAGAAGCCGGATACCAGGTGCCCGCCGAGAAGAAAGGGGATATCGACCCGGGTGGCGAGCGAATCCTTGGCCAGTGGGTTAAAGAGCATCTGGATCATGATTATCTTTTCCTGACGGATTGGCCGGCGAGCGTGCGGCCTTTTTATCACATGCGCTACGAGCAGGAGCCAGGCGTCACCCGTTCGTTTGACCTGATCGCCAAGGGGCTGGAGATCACCACCGGGGCACAGCGCGAGCACCGCTATGATGTGCTGGTCGCCCAGGCGCTGGAAAAAGGCCTGCATCTGGAGCCGATCCAGTTCTACCTGGACTTTTTCAAGTATGGCTGCCCGCCCCACGGAGGCTTTGGCTTTGGTCTCTCGCGTTTCCTGATGGTGCTGCTCAATATCGCCAATATCCGCGAGACCGTCTATGTGTTCCGCGGACCAACGCGCCTGCAGCCTTGAGATGAGCGGGGCATAATTCAAAAATAACAGTTTCGCAAACCTTGGATAACGGTCACGATTCTCGGCGGGGTTAGTTTATAATAGCGGGTGCGGAGGGAGAGCTCGGATGATTTATGCCAGACGAATTCGGCTGCGCGGCGCAGAGCGCGCGGATATTCCTCAATTTGTCGACTGGTTGAACGATCCCGAAGTACGCCAATATTTATTGATGAACCTGCCCATCTCGCGGGCAGAAGAAGAGGGCTGGTTTGAGCACATGCTCAAAGGCCCCGCGCAGGAACACGTGCTGGTAATCGAAGCCCATACCGACGATGGCTGGAAGGCTATCGGCAACACCTCATTGATGAATATCAATTGGGTCGACCGAAACGCTGAGGTTGGCATTTTTATCGGCGAAAAAGATTACTGGAACCGTGGTTATGGCCGCGAGACAATGAAGCTGATGCTGCGCCATTCGTTCGCCTCCTTGAATCTGCACCGGGTCTATCTGCGGGTCTTTGACCATAACCTGCGCGGGATTAAAGCCTATGAACGCGCCGGTTTTGTCTTCGAAGGCCGCCTGCGCCACGATATTTTCCGCGAGGGGCAGTATCACGACGTTTTGATCTATTCTGTTTTGCAGCCAGACTGGCAAGACAGTGATTTTTAAAGTTTCCACCTGGGAGTAGAGAAAGATGCATCATCTGCGGCATGACAAAATGTACGGGGATGTGAAGTTGTACGCCGGAACAGCTTCACCCGAACTGACCGCGAAAGTGGCGGAATATCTGGGAGTCTCGGTCTGCGGCAGGGATGTGGTGGTTTTTCCCAATGATAATTTGTTCGTCAAATTGCACAGCAGCGTGCGCGGCCAGGATTGCTATGTGATCCAATCCACCTCCGCGCCGGTGCACCGCAACCTGATGGAACTGCTGATCATGATCCAGACGCTGCGGCTGGACTCGGCTGCGCGGATCACCGCGGTGATCCCCTATCTTTGTTATGCCCGTTCCGACAAGAAAGACCAGCCCCGTGTGCCGATCACGGCGCGTCTGGTGGCGGATATGATCGAGGTGGCGGGCGCCGACCGCTACATTACCCTCGACTTGCATGCCGGTCAAATCCAGGGCTTCTTCACCATCCCGGGGGATGTGCTGACCGCCTTCCACATTTTGCTGGATTACCTCAATTCGATCAAGCATAAGATGCACAACCCGGTGGTGGTAACCGCCGACCTGGGCTTCGCGAAAAAAGGACGCAATTTCGCCGCGGGGATCAATGCCCCCATGGCCTTCATCGAAAAGCGGCGGGTAGCCAATGACGCCAAGGCGGAGGCCCTGACCATCATTGGCGATGTGCGCGACCGCGACTGCGTGCTGGTGGACGATGAGATCGACACCGGTGGAACGATGGTGCAGGCGGTGAACCTGATGAAGGATTTTGGCGCGCGCAATATATATATGATTTTTGTCCATCCGGTGTTTTCGGCCAACGCGGTGCAGCGCCTGGCCTCATTACCGGTAACCGAGTTCATCGCCTGTGATACCATCGCGCTGACTCCCGAACGGCGGGCGCCCTTCGGCGACCGGTTAAAAATCCTTTCGGTGGCGCCGCTGCTGGGTGAGGTGATCCTGCGCGCCAACCAGGGGCGCAGCGTGGGTGAGATGTTCAACGAGTAACCTGACGGTGAAGAGTATGCGCTGGAGGGTGTGGGAAGAAATGAAAAGGGGTTGAATTTGGCGTACGAATGGCAAATTTAGCCTTTTTCTTACCCGCAAAAGCCTGGGATGATCGATATTGTTGCTGAGGTTGAATGCCTGAACTGCCCGAAGTAGAAACGATCGTGCGAATACTGCGCTCCGGTGAAAATGCCTTACCAGGGCGCACCGTGCAGCGCGCGCAGCTATTTTGGGAGAAAACTCTGGCGGAACCCCGCGCCGAGACCTTTCTGGCGCGTATCGCCGGCCAGAGCATCCTGCGGGTGCAGCGCCGGGCGAAATTTATCTGGATCGTCTTAAGCGCGGATAACCTCCTGGTCCATCTGCGCATGAGCGGCGATTTACGGGTGGAGCCGCAGCAGGCCGAGCACCAGAAACATGACCGCCTGCATCTCGATTTCAGTGACGGAACGCGCCTGGCCTTCAACGATGCGCGCAAGTTTGGCAGGGTATGGCTGGTGGGCGACCCGCAGGCTGTGCTGGGCGGGTTAGGGCCGGAACCTCTGGATCAAGCCTTTGACGCTAAATTGTTGTTTGAGCTCCTACAGCATAAACAGCGCCAGATCAAACCACTTTTGCTGGACCAATCTTTTCTGGCCGGGATGGGCAATATCTATACGGATGAGGCCTTAAACCTGGCGAAAATCCATCCCTTGACCCCCGCCGGTGCCCTCAGCATGGAACAGGTGGACCGCTTGTGGTCGGCGATCCGTGCGATTCTGGAGGAAGGCATCCGCCGGAACGGGGCGAGCATCGATTGGGTCTACCGCGGCGGGGATTTTCAGAACAATTTCCGCGTTTACCAGCGCACCGGCCAGCCGTGCGCCGTATGCGCCACGCCCATCCAGCGCATTCTGGTGGGCCAGCGCGGCACGCATTTCTGCCCGACCTGCCAGCCGGCGGTCTGATAGCGGCTATTTTGGGTAATTTTTTAGTAATTTGTTTGGCGTGTGCTATAATATTTTTTATAATTTGACCAAGTTTTGGGTGGTGAGCACGTGAACGAAATTCATCCATCTGACCAAAATGATCCTCACGGATGGCAAATAGGGGGGAGAAATGCCCATATCTCTGGCTAATACCGGATCGCTATTGATCATCATCGCGGTTATCTGCCTGACGATCGGTTATGTGTTTGGCTGGATGATTTCTTCCATACAGCATGGTAAGGAAGATAAAAAAGACGCGGACGTCGAAAAAAACGGCGCCTCACCGGCGGCGGCAGAAACGGCTGAAGAAATAAAACCCGTAAGCGTAGCGGCGAGTGACCTGGGCGCCGGGCTGTTAAGGCTCCGCCAGGGTGTAAACGCGGATGAGTTGTTGGTGGATATCTCCGGAAAGACATGGAGCGATGCCAGCAGCCTGAGTATGGGGGACCGGGCCGAGATTGAAAGCGCGTTGCGCAAGACGGCCCAGTGGATGGGCTTGACCTACCAATTGGGTGAGCCGGCTCCGGCGCCCATTGTGCCTGCCCAGGCCGCGGCCGCCGCGCCGGTGGTCAAGATGGCCGAGGCCAATGAGGCTCCACGCCAGGCGTCGGTGATTGCCGGGGTAACCAATGCCATCGCCGATGCGCTGCAGCCGGTAGTGAAAAAAGATGCCCCGCTCAGCATCGTGCAGCAAATCGACGAGATTTTCCAGGCGATGATGGCCGGCACACCGTATGAAACCCAAAAGATTTACCTGGTGGAAGACCCCAAAAAAGGTGTGATCGTGCGCGTGGGCAACGATATTTATGAAGGGGTTAACGCCGTACCGGAAGGGGAAATTAAGAAGATGCTGCGCACGGCAGTGGCGGAATGGGAACGCCGCCAGGAACTAAACCGGCGCCGTCAGGCCGTCTAGCACTCTCAATTAACAGCTTAAAAAGGATCTCCCCGGCCAGTAGAGGGGGGCTACCGGCTGGAGAGACAAGCTAACTATAGCATAGTTACAGTTTCATTGCAAGTAGGTAAACCTTAATAAATTTGATGGTTTTGTCCAATTCCATGATTCGTCTGGCTTGTTGTATTCAAGAATATGTGCCATAATAACCTCATGACTGGCCGCCGCAGGATTTTGATTCCTATTATCCTTACCATGATTTTGATGCTGGTTGGCGTTTCGGCGCGGCCGATGCAGCAGGTCACCGGTGAGGGCGATTGGTATTTCCCTGAAACGAAAAAAACCGTCTCGGGTGAATTCCTGGACTATTACCGCAACACCCAGGATTATCTGATCAAAATAGGCTTCCCGATCTCGGATGTGGTAGCGCATCCGGTGCTGCCGGGGGTGCTGGTGCAGTACTTTCAGAAGGTTCGCCTTGAGCTTTACCCCAACGAGCCGGCCGGAAAGCGCGTGCGCCTGGCGTCTCTGGGGGTATGGCTGTATGACGAGACCAATCGCGGCGATCCCGCCGACCTGCCTTATGCGGCGGGGGCCTGCCGGACTTTTACCACCCATGAAATTGCCGTTTGCTACGAATTCCTCAAGTTCTACGATAACTATGGCGGCGCCGACTTTTTTGGCGACCCGATCTCGGTGATGGAAAAAATGTCAAACGGCCGGCTGGTCCAGTATTTTGAGCGGGCCCGCATGGAATGGTGGCCGGAGCATCCTCAAGGCCAGCGAGTGGTTTTGACTTACCTGGGCGCCTTATATATGATCAATTCCCACCTGCCGCCTCCAATCCCAGGTGACCCGAAAGGCCCCACCGCCAAGCAGTATGAGATTAAGGCGCATGCGTTTACCGCCAAACCGCTGGTTTCGCCCAACAGCAGCGAAATTGTCTATGTGATCGTCACCGATCAGACCGGACAGCCCGTGGCCGGCGCGCTGGTGACCCTGGTGGTGCATCTCCCGGACGGCACCAACCTCAACCAGAGGGCGGCTGAAACCGGGCCGAACGGTTTGACCCTGGCCGATGTTTCTGTGGGAAATTTACAGCCGAACCAGGTGATCCAGGTGGATGTCTCGGTAACCATCGCGAATGGCGGAGAGACCACGACCAGCACATATTTCCGCATCTGGTGGTAGAAATTGATCGATTGAAGATAGAGATGGGCCTTTGCGCCCATCTTTTTGTTTAACGGCTGGTAGAATGCCCGTGCTATAATAATTTCAGGAGAATGACCTTTGGCCAAACCCAAACGCCCAGCAACCAGGTCCGCACCGGTCCCTACCAGGCAGCCGGCTCGCGGAGGCAGCAGTGCAGCCCGCAGCAGCGCGACACGCAGCAAACAACCTGCCGCGCGAAGTTCAACGCGCGCCAAATCGGGCGCCCGCGGATCGCGGTCGAGCCGCTCTGCACAGCCTGCGCCCACGGTTAGCTGGTGGAGCCGCCTCTCGCCTGAGCGCAAAATGGATGTGCTGGGGGTGGTTCTGGCGCTGCTGGGGCTGGCATCCATTCTCAGTTTATTATCTAAAGAACACGGCGTTCTCACCCGCTGGTGGGTGACCGCATTACGCCAGGCCGGCGGGATGGGGGCCTTTATTCTGCCTTTGGGCATCCTGCTGTTGGGCTTGTGGCTGATCCTACGCAAGGTGGAGCGGATTCCCTCTCCATCCGGGGAGCGCCTGACCGGTGTGATTTTGCTATATGCCAATGTGCTCAGCATCCTGCACCTCGGCGCCGGGGGCGGCTGGGAATTGGCGGCAGCAGGCCAAGGCGGTGGTTATATTGGGGCCGTTTTCGAACGCGTGCTGGTCGCCGGGTTGGGCAAAAGTGGCGCCTGGGTGATGCTGATTGCCTGGCTGTTGATCGCGGTGGTGCTGTCGCTGGATATATCGATCAGCGACCTGGTGAAGTTCATTAGTGGCCTGATCAACCGCCTGGTCGACCGTTGGCAGGCCGAACAGGTCCCTGCAGAGCGGCGTACGGCGCGTGCAGCTCCTGCGCGATATATCGATGATAGCGATGAGGATGTGCAGGAAACCCCTGCATCTCACCAGTTGCCCGCGGACTTTACCCCCATGCCGGGTAGCACCGCTGGCAGCCGGCCGTCGGGCCAGACGCGTACGCGAGAACCGAGGCCGTCCGGGGCCCGAGCCGAGGCCGCTGCAAGTCAGAGCGCAAATCCAGCGGAACACGCGCCTACAGTGGTCAACGGACCGGCCTGGGTGCTGCCAAAGATTGATGAAATTCTCGACCCGCCGACACCC
Source organism: uncultured Chloroflexia bacterium (assembly GCA_963752685.1). Lineage (GTDB taxonomy): Bacteria > Chloroflexota > Anaerolineae > Anaerolineales > Anaerolineaceae > Anaerolinea. Next base: position 330,979 of record CAVVZR010000008.1, read on the forward strand.
GAGACGATTAAATCCAATGTGGAACAGGAGCGGGGCAAATTAATCGAAGAAACGCTGGCCTCCTTTGGCGCGCCCTCCCATGTGGTTGAAATCCATCACGGACCCACCGTCACCCAGTATGGGGTGGAACCTGATTTCATCGAGAACCGGGCAGGCAGGACGCGCGTGCGGGTGAGCAAGATCGTTGCCCTGGCGGATGACCTGGCCCTGGCCCTGGCGGCCCAGCGTATCCGCATCCAGGCGCCGGTGCCGGGGCGCAGCTACGTGGGCATCGAGGTGCCCAACGCCGAAGTGAGCCGGGTGATGGTACGTGAGGTGATGGAGAGCGAAGGCTTCCAAAAACTGCGTTCGCCGCTGCGTTTTGCCATTGGCAAAGACGTGGCCGGCCGGGCAATATCCTATGACCTGGCCAACATGCCCCATTTGCTCATTGCCGGCACGACAGGCGCGGGCAAATCGGTGTGTGTGAATGCCCTGCTGACCTGCCTGCTGATGAACAACACCCCTAACGACCTGCGCATGATCCTGGTGGACCCCAAGCGGGTGGAGCTGACCGGCTACAACGGCATCCCACATTTGCTTTCGCCGGTGGTGGTGGAGGCTGAGCGTGTGGTGGGCGCGCTGCAATGGGTGCAGCGCGAAATGGACGCCCGCTACCACCGCTTTTCGCAGGTGGGGGCGCGCAACATCGCCGAATATAACCGCAAGAACTCACCTGCCTTGCCCTACCTGCTCGTGCTGGTGGATGAGCTTGCCGACCTGATGATGCTCTCGCCGGAAGAGACGGAACGCAGTCTGACCCGCCTGGCGCAGCTGGCTCGGGCAACCGGCATTCACCTGGTGTTGGCCACCCAGCGCCCCTCGGTGGACGTGGTCACCGGGTTGATCAAAGCCAACTTCCCTTCGCGGATTGCCTTCGCCGTGGCGTCTGGCATTGACAGCCGGGTCATTCTCGACCAGCCCGGCGCGGAGCGCCTGTTGGGCCGCGGCGATATGCTCTTCCAGGCGCCGGACGCGGCTGCCCCGGTGCGTCTGCAGGGTGTCTTTGTCAACGAACCGGAGATCCAGCGCCTGGTGGATTTCTGGAAAACCCAGGACTATAACTTGCGCCTGGCGCGCCAGGTGAACACCGACAGCGGGACGGCCGAGCCGGTCAGCATGGATCTGCCTTTGAGCACACCGCTTAACCAGGCCGCCCTGTTTGATACCGAATTGGGTGGTAAAAACGGCGACCCCATCATGGACGAAGCGGTCAAACTGGTGCGCCAGGAGGGCAGAGCGTCGATCTCGATGCTGCAGCGGAAACTGCGCATCGGCTACACCCGCGCAGCCCGCTTGATCGATGCGATGGAAGACCAGGGCATCGTTGGGCCGGCCCAGGCCACCTCACAGATCCGCGAAATATTAGATCCGGGCGATCTGGAAGATTAAAGCATACGGAAATAAAAAGAGCAGGATCTGGCAACGTTGCGCCAGATCCTGCTCTTTTTTTGGATTAAGTCAGACGATCAGCGGATCATCTGGACGCGAATGTCCTGGCGGTCGAGACGCAGCAGGAGCCAGACGGAGAGGATGATACCCAGGATGGTGGTGATGATATAGAGGGCATCCACCGCCCCCGTGCGATTGACCGCGCCGTTCCAGAACATCATGATGCGGATGATCACGTTCATCCCCTGCAGGAAGATGGCAAAGGTGAGGGCCAGCTCACGCCCGCGCATAATGAATACGCCCAGTGCGATAAAAAAGAGGATGGCGAAAATCAGCACACCCAGCCCCGACGCAAAGGTGGACGGCGGGTAGAGCAGCACAGCCAGGATTGGCAGCAAAAAGAAATAGAGGATTCGTTCAAATTGTTTCATTGGTTCTCCTCGGTTAACTGTGCCCGCCCAGGTAGGCTTCCATCACCATGGGGTTGTGCAGCAAATCCTGCGCGGGGCCTTCGAGGACTACCTCGCCGGTTTCGAGCACGTACCCGCGGTCGGCGATTGATAGGGCCATTTGGGCGTTCTGCTCCACCAGCAGGATACTGGTGCCCTGCGAATTGATATCACGGATGATCTCAAAAATCTGCTCAACCAGGATGGGGGATAGACCCATGGAGGGCTCATCCAGCAGGAGCAGGATCAGGGCGGGACATCAGGGCGCGGGCTATGGCCAGCATTTGCTGTTCCCCGCCAGAGAGGGTGCCGCCGAACTGTTTGCGGCGTTCGCGCAGGCGTGGGAAGCGCTGCAGCACCGATTCCAGGTCTTTTTGGATATGGGCCTTGTCATTGTGCAAATAGGCGCCCATTTCGAGGTTTTCGAGCACGCTGAGCGATGCAAAAATCTTGCGGCCTTCCGGCACCTGGATGATGGCTTTCCGCACGATGTGTTCCGGGTCGGCCATGGTGATATTTTCACCCTGGAAAATGACCGAACCGGTGCGCGCGCGCAGCAGCCCCGAGATGGTGTTCAAGGTGGTTGATTTTCCCGCCCCGTTTGCACCGATCAGGGTGACAATTTCGCCTTTATCCAGGTGGAAATTCAGCCCTTTGAGGGCGTGAATCGCTCCGTAATAAACGTTGAGGTCATTGACTTCGAGCATCATGAGGTTTTTTTCCGTTTAAATTTTTCGGATAAGGCCGCCGAACCAGGTCCCAGGTAAGCCTCGACCACCCGCGGGTTGGCTTGAATTTCTGCCGGCGTACCGCGGGCAATCACTTCACCGAAATCCATCACGGTGATGTATTCGCAGATCCCCATGACCACGCGCATCTGGTGTTCGATGAGCAAAATGGAGAGGTTGAAACGCTCACGGATAAAATGGATCAGGTCCATCAAATTGACCGATTCAGCCGGGTTCATCCCGGCGGCGGGCTCGTCGAGCAGGAGCAGGCGGGGTTCGGCCGCCAACGCGCGGGCAATCTCCAGGCGGCGCTGCTCGCCGTAAGGCAGGTTCTTGGCGATTTCGCCCTGGCGGTCCTGCAGATTGAACACAGCCAGGAAGTCCTGCGCCTTTTCAGTCATTTCGCTTTCTTTTTGTTCGAAGTGGGCATTGTGCAAAATGCCGTCCAGCATGCCGTACCCGGCATGAGGATGGTAAGCGATGCGCACATTGTCCAGCACGGTGAGGTTGGGAAACAGGCGAATGTTCTGGAAGGTGCGGGCGATGCCCATCTGGTTGATCTGGTAGGGCTCCAGGCCGTTGATCCCCTGGCCCGAGAACTCAATCTTACCCGAGGTCGGCACGTACACCCCGGTGATCATATTGAACACGGTAGTCTTGCCGGCGCCGTTGGGGCCGATGAGCCCATTGAGCTCACCCTGATGAAGGGAGAGGGCGAAGTTGTTGACCGCGCGCAGACCGCCAAACTGTTTGGAGAGGCTTTCGATATGCAGGATCTCTTCTTTTTGGGTGACGGCAGTAGGTTTTGCGAGGTCGCTCATGGATGGGCCTCCTCTCCCGCGGCCGGTGAGGTGGTTTCGGGAGCAGCGCGGTTCTTCGAGTGCAGAGCAGGCAGCACCTGGCGCAGGAAGGGCATTTCAAAGTTGCCGAACAGGCCGTTAGGTTTGAGCAGCATCATGATCAACAGCAGCAGTGGGTAAACGACAAAACGCCAGGTTTCAAACCCGGAGGGTAAGACCAGCCGCAGGAAACCTTCCAAAACCAGCGCCCAGGCAAAGGAGGCAAACACGGTGCCGGTGACGCTGCCCAGGCCGCCAAAGACGACCACGATCATTGGGTCGAACGACTTGATGAAGTTGAAGGTATCGGGATGGAGGAAACCGTTGACGTGGGCGTATAAACCGCCGGCCAACCCGGCAAACAGCGAGCCGAGGACGAAGGTGATCGTTTTGTAGTAACCTACGTCGATGCCCATGGCTTTCGCGGCAATTTCATCCTCGCGCACCGAGACGATGGCGCGGCCGTAACTGGAATGCAGCAGGTTGCGGGTAACGATCACGGTCAGGACGAGGAAGAACATGACCCAGAACCAGCTGGTCAGCTTGGGAATGCCGATCATCCCGCGCGCGCCTTTCATTTCGGTGAAGCCGAGCAGCGTATCGGAGTTATCCAGCAGCACTTTGATGATGATGGTGAAGCCGAGAGTAGCGATACCGAAATAGTCGGAGCCGAGGGTCAGAATGGGTAAACCGAAGAGGAAACTCACCTCGGCCGCCAATACGCCGCCCACCAGAACCGCGAGGAAGAAGACAATCGTATTGGATACATCCGGCGGCAGGGCCAATAAAGCTGTATTCAACGGCAAGGCCACGATGCGGCCAATTTGCACGGATGCGATTGTCAGCCCGATGGTGGCGACCAGGTAGACGGTGAAGGCTGAGACCGTATCTAACCCGGGAATGCGTGAGAGCGCCTTATACAGGACTACGATCGCCAGGCCTACCAACAGGACGGTGAAAAGCAGGACGGTCAAACCGGCTGTGCTGCTGTCGTTGGTCCAGCGGTAGGTGATATCGGCGGCCGAATAGGCGCCAATGGCGTAAAACCCCCACTGGCCCAGGGAGAACTGGCCGTTGAAACCGTAGATCAGGTTCAGCCCGAGGCTGACGATCGCCATCACACCGCCCAGGCGGATGATGGTGTTCCAGAAGGCGGTGAGCACATTTATGCTGATCAGCACCTGGACGACGACAAATACCGCCAGGATTCCGCCGTAAAAGATGAGCGAGTTGCGATCCAGTTTCTTGAACATGTTAGGCTTTCTCCCGACTCGCTTCGCCAAATATACCGGTGGGCCGCACCAGCAGAACGACGATCAAGATGCTGAAGGCGATTGCGTCGCGCATGGGGGTGGAGATATATGCCGCGCTGAGCACTTCCGCCTGGCCCATAATCAGCGCGCCGACCAGCGCCCCGGGGATGCTGCCGATGCCGCCCAATACCGCGGCGACAAAGGCTTTCAGGCCGGGGATAATGCCCATCCAAAAGAAAACCTGCGGGAAGGCGATCGCATAAAGCATGCCCGCGGCTCCGGCCAGCGCAGCTCCAATGGCAAAGGTGATCGAGATGATGCTGTTGACATTGATGCCCATCAGGCGGGCGGTTTGTTTGTCATAAGCCACCGCGCGCATGGCTTTGCCGATCTTGGTACGCGCGACGATGAATTGGAGCGCCACCAGGAGAATGATGGAGACCAGAACAATGATAATGAAAATATTTGAGAAAATGACACTATTATCGGGAACATTTTGACCCTGGATCAGTTGGGTAATACCCGAGCTGTTCAACACCCAGGTGGTCACGTCGAAGGGACGCTTGTAGGTGATGAAATTAGGCGTGAAAACAAAATCCAGAGCGCCGAAATATTCTAAGAAAAAGGAGACGCCGATGGCCGTGATGAGCGCCGAAATTCTGGGGGCGTTGCGCAGTGGTTTATAAGCGACCCGCTCAATAATGATGGCCATCACCGCGCAAACCACCATCGCCAGGATGATCACGGTGACGGAGCCGATGCCTACCGCCAGGACCGGCGACATATTTGGGAAGATTTTTAAGGGCCAGGTGTGCAGCTGAACACGAGCGATAGCGTAATAGCTCATAAAAGCGCCGACCATAAAGACATCGCCATGAGCAAAGTTAATCAGGCGGACGATGCCGTAAACCATGGTATAGCCGAGCGCGATCAAGGCGTACACAAAGCCGAGTTGCAATCCATTAATTACTTGCTGAAGGAATAAGATGGGGTTGGTCACCAGCGCCAGCCCGACTTTCCAGATGACTAAGGCGACCAGAACCACCAGGAAAAGCGTACTGAGCACTTTCTTCTTAACCAGCAAGTCAATGAAAGCAGGGGTCGGTGCGACAGCTTTTGTAGTATTCATACAGAACCCCATTGATGAAAGTGATATTGTTTCAAAACAACTTTATGGTTTTTCACAAGCCCTCACATGCCTGGGAAAAACCATAATGAGGTTGGCGAAACAAGGCTATCTGTACTGTCAATGCCTTTTTTTCTGTGTTGACAGCGCAGCCAGGGAGTAAAGAGTCAATCCAAAACGTATCATTATTGGGGAAGAGGGGCGGGGTTTCGCCCGCCCCTCTTCTTGAGGTCGTTTAGACGCTTACGGGGCTACCGAAGCGGCGAAGGTGATCTTGCCATCCTTGACGGAAAGCACGACCGCGCTCTTGATCGGGTTGTGCTGAGCGTCGAAGGTGACCTTGCCGGAGACGGCGTCGTAGGAGAGGCCGGCCATGGCTTCGGCGACCTTGGTGGAGTCATCCACACCGGCCTTGGCGATAGCGGCGATCATCAGGTTGGTGGCGTCATAGCCGAGGGTCGCGAGGGCGTCCGGGACGGAGTTGTATTTCTTCTGGTAATTGGCAACCCACTGCTGGACAACCGGGCGAGTATCTTCGGGGGAATAGTGGTTGGAATAGAAACCACCATCGGCCGCTTTGAGATCGAGGTCAGCGGAGTCCCAGCCATCGCCGCCCATCATCACCGCGGTCACGCCCTTTTCCTTAGCCTGGGCGCCGACGAGGTTGATGATATTGTAGTAATCGGGGACGAAGAGGACATCGGCCTTGGATTCGCCCACCTTGGTCAGAATGGTCGAGAAGTCAGTGTCAGTCTTGGTGTAGGCTTCTTTGCCAACCACCGTGCCGCCGGCTTCAACGAAGGCTTTCTCGAAGAATTCGGCCAAACCGCGCACATAGTCATTGCCCTGGTCGAACATGATGAAGGCGGTCTTATAGCCCTTGGAGAGGGCGAATTTGGCCATCACGGTGCCCTGGAAGGGGTCAATGAAGCAGGCGCGGAAAACGAACTGCTTGGTCGAGCCATCGCCATTGAGGGTGACGGTCGGGTTGGTGGAGGTCGGGCTGATCATGACGATCTTGTTCTTCTCAGCGACTTCCGACATGGGGATGGAGGCGCTCGAGCAGACTTCGCCAATCACGTAATGGACTTTGTCCTGTTCGATGACTTTGTTGATCGCGTTGACAGCCGGGTCAGGGGTGCATTGGCTGTCGGCGACTACGCCTTCAATCTGCTTTCCGAGCACACCGCCCTTGGCGTTGGCTTCTTCAATGGCCAGGAGAGCGCCATCGCGGGTGGATACACCAAATGTCGGGACAGGACCGCTCAAAGGGGCCAGGATGGCGATTTTAAGGGTCCCACCGCCAGCGGCGCCTGGCTGGCAGGCTGTCACCAATAGGGCGATGACAAGTAATGCAAATACGGTTACACGGGTCTTCATAATTCGAAATCCTCCTTTGGAAATTTGGAACAACTGACTGCAAGATTAGGGTCGTTTCTTGCTGCGATGAATTTTAGCTTGGCGTGATAACTGGGTGAAATTTCTCCCGTTATCCGGCGTCACCTCCTTTCATGATGGAAATTGATCATGGAACTATATGAAAACGATTATCTCAGGGGAAACGGTATTTTGAAACCCTAAGGTTTTTCTAAGAACCGTTGATCAACCAATTTATTGCATTGCATGGACTAGGAAAATGGTGTTGGATTAAATTGCCGTCAAAAGGAATAATGGTTGATGATACGCAGAATTGTAGGATTTGTCAATGGATTTAACTCGATTTTAATCCTTTTGGTGAGGGCTAGCCTACCAGCAGGGGCAAAGCTTCGGCAACATTGGCATTTAGCAGCACTTCGGCGCGTGGATCGATAAAAGTAGGCGACAGGTTGATCAATATCAGCTTCGCGCCGTTTGAAACGGCGATTTCAGGCAGGGTGGCCGCCGGCCATACCTCCAGGGAGGATCCGGCGACGATGATCACATCCGCGCGCATGCAGTGCTTCTCGGCGGCGCGCCAGGTTTGCTGTGGGAGCATTTCCTCAAAGAGGATCACATCCGGCTTAACCACTTCGCCGCAGGAAAGGCAGCGCGGCATGTCGTTGGTGGTTTCGATGAGCTCGCGGAATTCAACGGCCGAGTAGGCGCGCCGGCAGGCGGGGCAGGTGAGGGTTTCGATGGTGCCGTGCAGCTCGTATACATTCCGCGAGCCTGCCCGCTGGTGCAGGCCGTCGATATTCTGGGTGATGAGGGCTTTTAAACGGCCGTTTTTTTCCAGTTGGGCGAGCGCCAGGTGAGCCGGATTGGGTTGGGCCTGCCACACCTGGCGGATTAACCCCCGCTTCCAATCCCAGAAACGTTTGGGGTTGGTGCGAAAGGTGGTCAGGGAGGCGACGGCCATGGGATCATCGTGTTCCCACAGCCCGGTGCCTTTCGAGCGAAAATCGGGGATGCCCGAGGCGGTAGACATGCCCGCCCCGGTGAAGGCGACCAGATGCTGGGCGTCGTTTACCAGCCGGCGGGCATGTTGAATGGCTAGGTCTTGTTCGGCCGAGATCATTCGGTGATGCGTTCGGCGATGGATTCCGCCAGACGGCTGTACTGCATGCTGAGCATGCCGCCAATTTGCACCTGGATCATAGGTAGGTTGCGGGTGGCCGCCTGGAAGGATACCTCGGGAGCCGGCGGGATGACCTGCGAAACCGGCATGCCCAGGGCTTCCTGCACCTGGGTGACGGAGAGCTGCACGTCGGCGCGGATGCGGTTGACGATCACCAGGGTGATCAGCTTGGCTTTGCCAAAACCGCGCTGTTTGAGGTCATCCAGCAGGATGCGGGTGCGGTTGATCGTGCCAGGGAAAGGCTCGGTGACCACAATCAACTCTTTGCACAGGTTGAGGATTTCATCGAACGCCAGGTGAGTGTTCAGGCCGATATCCAGCAGGGTGAGGCGGGCCATCAGCGAGAGATGATCGACGACGGCTTCGACGTTCTTGGTATTCTTCATCAAAGCCACATCGCGAGCAAAAGGCGAGGCCATTAACAGGCGGATGCCGTAAGGCACACGCACCAGCTCATTCTCGATGGTGGCAGTGTTAATGTCGTTGTGGTTGAGGCGCAGCAGGTTGTTGAGCCCCTCCTGGCTGGCCAGCCCCAACTCGCCGCTCCAGCAGCCCTGACCGGGGCGCAGTTCGGCGGCGATGACATCCTGTTTGGTGTTCTGGTAATAGTTGATCGCCAGGTTGAGCGCCAGGGAGGAGACGCCCAGACCGCCTTTGGCGCCGATCACCCCAATGGTGGTGCCGCGTTCCAGGGGCACCCCGCCGCGCGATTTGCTGCGGGATAAAATGGCGCGCATATGGGCGGTCAGTTCGGCCGGGTGGATGGGTTTGGTCAGATAATCGTCGGCGCCGGATTCGTAACCGGCGATCTTATCTTCGACCTGGGCGCGGGCAGTAAACATCAAAATGGGGATTTCGGTGGTCTCCGGCTCCTTACGCAGAGTCTTGGCGACCGAGAAGCCATCGATGTCCGGCATCATCACGTCCAACAGGATTAAATCGGGGATCTCGCTGCGGGCCATGCCAATGGCCTGGGTGCCGTTGCTGGCAGCCAATATTTTATAACCCTGGCGTTCGAGCATCAACCCAACCAGGCGTAAAGTTTGGACGTCATCATCGACGATTAATATTTTTTCTGCCATGAATTCCCCTCTCCGCTCGCTGACTTCCCCAAAAAGGATAGCATAAAACCCAGACGGCGACAAGCAAAAAGGATTACCAATGCGTTTCACATTCTCGGAAATGGCGGCCAGGGTGGGGAGAGGAGCCGGAATATAGAAAAATACTCATGATTTGCTCATGTGATCAACCCGAGGTGGTGTGATTTGGCGGGTTATGAACGTGACTTAGCGATAGGTGAATAATGCAGGCTGCGAAATGCCAGCATGCCAAGCAAAATCGGCACCCAAAAGGTGATCCCGCGGTATGCCAGGGTGATTACCGCCGCGGCCTCCAGCGGCACCTGCATCGAGCCGAGCGCCACGGTCATCACCCCTTCCACGATGCCGATCCCCGCGGGGGTGGGGGAGACGATCAAAAAGAGATAGGCGATGCTGAAACCGGAGATGATGGTGGCCGGGGTGAAATCGACATTGAAAGATAAGAACATGAGGATCAGGATGAGGATCAAAATCCCTTTATTGACGATGGCATGCAGCACCGGGCGGATGACCAGCCGCGGATGCCGGCGCAGAGCGGCGATGCCCTCGGCGGCCTCGTAGGCAAAACTATACGCGCGGTCTTCGGATAAATAATCGCGGTGAGTGAACAGGCGAATGACAGCATTGATGGCGTGGGCTAACCAGGCCAGCACCCGCGCCAGTAAACGCGCTGACTTCAATCCCAGGTAGAGCAGGATGGCGATGCCCAGCGCCCCCGCCAGCAGCACCAACGAGGCGGTGATTTCGGTCCAATGCAGGTTGTTGCGGCGGGCCATTTCGCCCAGGCCAAAGGTGAGCACGAACAGGGTGGCGATATATTCGAGCCAGACAAACAGCACCCCGCCGACCGCCGTGCGCCCGGTGGAATGGCCCTGGCTGCGCGCGTCGGCCAGCAGATAAGCAGCGCCGCTCAATCCGCCGGAGGGAGCCACCACGCCGATGAACATGGCGGCGGTGGCCACACGGGTCATATACCAGGAAGTGACCGGGATATCGATGATCTCAAAGATAGACTGGTAGGTCTGGCCAAGGTTGAACAGCCAGGCGCCCAGCAGCAGCAGCCCTAAACCAATGAACCAGAAATTTCCCCGGATGAAGACTGCGGCGACATCCTGCATTTCGGTGAACCGGCTGATGATGAACATGACACCCAGCAGCAGGACGACAGCGATGAGAAATTTTTTCACAAGGGAATTATATGTGGAAAATCCGAATTTCTCCAATGCTGATCTCATTGGGGGACAGGATGAACGTATCCAAAAATTTCTTCTTTCCCCCTTCACGGCGCTTTGCCGATGTAAAGACCCGGATGAGTGGAAAAGGTGTGAAAACGTAGCTGGCAATTTAGCTGCGTTTACCCTGCGTTGGGGGGATGGCGCCGCCCGGCTGGCTGCTTGCAAAAAAGATCCCCCGCCCGTCAGGGCAGGGGATCAACATGGTGGTCGGGGGTGAAACAGGCCAGGGAAGCGGGCTAGGGCGCCTTGATCCCGTTGACCAGAATTTCAACGGCTTTATCCAGCTGCGGATCGCGATTGTTGCTGATGTCGTCATCGGTCAGCGGGACCTCGAAATCGGGTTTCAGGCCAATCTTGGTGATCTGGCGTTCCTTAGGGGTCAACCAGCGCGCGATGGTCACGCGCACCGCACCCTGATCATCCTGGAGCGGCACCCAATTTTGCACCGAGCCTTTGCCGTAGGTGGTCACGCCCACCAGCAGGCCGCGCTGGTAATCCTGGATGGCCCCGGCGGTGATTTCGGAGGCGGAAGCCGTGCCTTCGTTGACCAGCACCACCAGGGGGATATCGGTGGCGAGGCCGCCCGAGATGGCGTTGTAGGTCTTGCGGGTGCTGTCGCCGTACTCTTCGTACATGACCACACCCTTGCCGACGAACTGCGAGACGACTTCGATGGCGGTATTGAGGTAGCCGCCGCCGTTATTGCGTAAGTCTAAAATCAAGCCCTTGGGGTTTTGGGCCATCAAATCTTTCAGCGTGGTTTTGAGTTCGGCGGTGGTTTTCTCGCCAAAGGTGAAGAGCTGAACGTAAGCGATGCCGCCATCCAGCATTTTTCCTTCGACCGAAGGCACCACAATCTTGGCGCGGGTGATGGTCACATCGAACGGCTGCTCCTCGCCTTCGCGCTGGATGGTGAGGGTTACATCCGTGCCGGCCGGGCCAAGCACCTTGCGCAGCACCAGGTTGCCGTCGATGCCGGTCATGTCTTCACCATCTACCTTGATGATGATGTCATTGGTTTTCAACCCGGCTTTTTCGGCGGGAGAATTGGGCATGGGGCTGACGATTTTGACGAAATCGCCGGTGGTATCCACCCAGGCGCCAATGCCTTCGTATTCGCCGTCCATGGGCATGTTGGCCTGGCGATACTGGTCGGGATCCATGTAAGAGGAGTGCGGGTCGCCCAGCGAGTCGAGCATGCCGCGAATTGCACCTCGCAGCAGGGCCTGTTGATCCACGGGCTGGTCAACGTACTGGTCATTGACGATCTTCCAGGCTTCCCAGAAGGGTTTGAAGAGCGTGGTCAGGTCTTGGGGTGTGCCGCCCGTAGCGCCTCCATCGGGAACGACGCCGGACTGTGCGGTGGTATTGGGCAGTTGAATGGGGGCCGCGGCCTGGGCGTGGTTGGGCAGCAGCCAACCTACCACCAGGCCTCCGGAGAAGGTTCCAGCGAGGAGCAAAATGGCGATAAAGGCTCCTAACAGAATGCGCACGCTCTTGTTCATCGGATTGTCTCCTGGAAAAACGTTGTTCAAGTTACGTTTTAGAATATCATGGAATGGTTAATTTTGGATGAAACCGGTCCACATGGGTGGACGCCTGAGAATCAATATCCAGGCCTGATTGGCCCTTCAGTCGCCATGCGAGGTGTCTCGAGGGTTGGATCTTTCTCCTCCGCTTTGCGGCCAGGTCCGGCGTCTCCACCCTATCCACCGTCAGAGAGCCTAGCCACTCTTGCCGGCGCTATCCAGGAGGGGATCCAGCACACCGGGCAGTTCCAGCAGGGAAGGGATCACCGCGTCGCAGCAGCCGTCCTGGGCCGGTGGGCCGATGCGGATGGCATAGAAACCGGCTTCTCGCGCAGCTTTCAGGTTGTGAGGCGCGTCATCGATCAGGACGGCTTCGCGCGCGCTGGCAGCCCCGGCGAGTGCTAAAGCCCTTTGAAAAGCGCCAGGCATGGGTTTGCAATCCGGGGCGACATCCAGGACGTCGATGATCTGGTCGAAGCAGTCGCTCAAATTGAGCACCGCCAGCACCCGGCGCGCGTGGGCCTGGTCGGCGTTGGTAAAAATCACCTTGCGCTGTGGGTAACGCTGCAGCAGGTTTCGCACGCGTTCGTCGGGGGTGAGATAGGCCTGTAAGGGGATATCATGGACAAAGGCGAGGTAATCGGCGGCATCGATGCCGCGGGTGACCGTCAGACCGCGCAGCGTGGTGCCGTAAGTGTGGTAGAGATGCTCACGCAGTGCGGAGACCTCCTCCCTGGGCACGCCCACGCGCGTGATGATAAATTCATCGATGCGGTTGCCAATCGCGTCCCAAACCCCGCTGGAAGGCGGGTAGAGGGTATCATCCAGGTCGAAGAAGAGAGTGGTAATAGGCATACAAATGATTATAAAGGGCAATGCTAGCATTGCCAGGTGCAGATTGGCAGGGGGAAAGAAATTGTTACCCAAGGCAGCCTCAGCCATCAATTTTTGTTGGTTCGGTTCGGCGGGAAAAGGTTTCAGCCCCGGACGAGCCGCTGTGATTTGACTTTATAATTAACTTTGGATATCAAGTGGGTGACACCCTGGCGCTCGCCGCCGGTAGACCGGAGGAAAATGCTCAAATGAGTGATCGATCAGAAATTGAATGGTCGCCCAGGGTCAGCCTGGCCAAGATCCGCGCTTTGTATGTCAACGAGGCGCGCGGCACCTGCGACGACGAACTCATCGAAGAAGTCGGTTTTGGGTTGCTGGCGCGCTGCCGGAGCATTCTCGAATACACCGAGGCCTGTGATTCAGGGATCGTGCGCTGCAAGCGCTGCGCGAAACAGGGGAAAACCAGCATCATCCAACGCAACATGAACAAACCTTCCGCCCTGCTGCGCTGCCCGGTCTGCGGATGGCAGGTGCGCTGGCGGGTGTACAAAGCCGAATCAGAGAATGCGGATGGGCAGCTTCGCGCCGGGCATGCCGGCGCAGCCTTTGCGCGCTATGTGGCCGTCTACCCGCAGTGCCGCACCCGGGAAGAGAAAATCCTGGCCATCGACCGGCTGATCCACGAGTTCCATTGGATTCTGGTCAAAGAGGACTTGCCGGCCAGGGCCAACAAACCGGCCGGAGTCAACCTGCTGCGCGGCAACATCATCCAGGTACTCAATATGCTCAACGAGCTGACCTACGGCGAAAACACCCCGCCTGAATTGTTAGCCGGTAAAGACCGCTGGTTGGAGCAGCAAAAGAGAAGCGCCAACCCCTGATAGGGCCAGGGCCAGCGGTATGGACCGGTCTAGTGTTGGTATCTGACCGTCTGCATGGCCTGGTCGACCAGGGTATCGTACTCGCTGCCCTGGGCTTCGGGTCGGGTAAAGGTGATGATCAATTTCCAATCACCTGACTCGAAAAAGTATAGCACCTGGCGATAGACCACGCCCTGGTTGGTGTCCTTAATTTCCCAACGGAAATAATCTTTGCCTTCATCTGTGGTGAGAAAATCTTCACTAATTTGCGAATAATCCTGCAGCCGTTGGATCAAACTGTCCTGGACGGTTGCCGCATAAAAGGACACCGGGAAAGCCAATTCGTCCTCGTAGATAAACATGTTGAGTTGGAAACCTGCAACAATTGGACCCACCAGCGAAGGGAACCTGGTTCCATTTTCCAAGGGCTGCCAATTATCGATGCGGACGAATGAAAGCGAGTTGTCGGGTGAATAGTAGCGCGCCGGGTCCGGGGTTGGGCTGGGAGTGAGTGTTTTGGTGGGGATTTTTGTGGCGGTCGCGGTGGGGGTAGATGTGGTCGTGGGTGTGGGGGTGAAGGTAGCGGTGGCCGTGGGTTCCGGGGTGGAGGTCCACGCGCCTGCGGTTAAGGTCAGGACCGACGCGGTTTGAGTGGCTTGTTGGATCGAAGATGGGCCACATCCGCCAAGCACAAGGATGGTGAGGACGGAGGCGAAGTGAAGAGGTTTCATGTTGATTCCGCGGGTAGAGTATAATTTTTGAATACGATGACCATACACATTCTAGCAGATGAAATCGCATCCCAGATAGCCGCCGGAGAAGTGGTTGAACGGCCGGCTTCAGTGGTTAAAGAACTGGTCGAAAATGCCCTGGACGCGGGAGCCCACCAGATCACCATCCGCATCGCCGAGGCCGGGCGGCGCCTGATCGACATCGCCGACGATGGCAGCGGGATGCCGCCGGGTGAAATTGCTTTGGCGGTGGCCCGCCACGCGACCAGCAAGTTGAACAGCGCCGACGACCTGTTTCATATCACCACCTTAGGGTTCCGCGGCGAAGCCCTGGCCTCGATTGCCTCCGTCTCCCGGTTCACCCTCACCTCACGCGCGGAGGGCAGCCCAGTGGGCGAACGCCTGCGGGTGGAGGCCGGCAAAGCCGGCCCCGTGGAGCAAGCCGGCGGGCCGGTGGGCACCCAGGTGCGGGTGGAGGACCTGTTCTTTAACGTGCCGGCGCGCTTGAAATTCTTGAAGCGCGACCAGACCGAACGCCAGCAAATGGATGGGTTGGTCACCCGCTATGCCCTGGCGTATCCCGATGTGCGTTTTCACCTCTTCCACGATGACCGCCCCGTGCTGCAGACCAGCGGCAAGGGCGATCGCCGCGAGGTGCTGGCCAATCTCTACGGGGTGGAAACCGCCCGGCAGATGCTGGAAGTGATTTTCGAGGACGAGCGCGCCCAGGTTTCGGGGTTTATCAGCCCGGTCGCGCTGACGCGCTCTAACCGGCGCGAGATGACCTTTTTTGTCAATGGGCGCTGGGTGCAGGATTCGGCCCTCTCCGCGGCGCTGATGCAGGCCTACCACACACTCTTGATGGTGGGGCGCTACCCGATGGCGACCCTCTTTATCCGCATCCCACCCGAAGAGGTTGACGTGAACGTCCATCCGGCCAAGGCCGAAGTGCGCTTCCGCAGCTCCGACGGGGTCTTTTCGAGCGTCTCGCGTGCCGCGCGGCGGGCGCTGCTGGCCTATTCGCCCATCCCGCCGGCGGCCCCGGCTGGCACCTGGCAGCGGCCCATCGGGCATGGCATTGACCTGGCCTGGGGCATGGCCCAGGATGCGGAAAGCGAGGCTGGCGGCTTGAATTGGGAGGCGCAGCCGGGTGAAAGCGCGCTAGGCGCCGGGCTGCAGCCACCGGGCGCGGGTGAGGCGGGTGAAACCCGGCCGCAAGGAATTTTGCCGCAGGGCAGTATCCCACTGCTGCGCCTGGTGGGGCAGGTGGGCGCCGCCTATCTGGTGGCCGAAGGCCCCGACGGGCTCTACCTGATCGACCAGCATGCCGCCCACGAGCGCGTGCTCTTCGAGCGTTTTTACCAGCAGCGCGACAGGCCGATTGCCGCCCAGGCGTTGTTGGAGCCGGCGCTGGTGATGCTGCCGCCCAGCCAGGCGACCTTGCTGCAAAACCAGCAGGGCTTGCTGGAGCACCTTGGCTTCGAATTGGAAGCATTTGGCCCAAATACATTTCGCATCCGTGCCATCCCGGCGATATTTTCCGGGGCAGACCCGGCTGCGGTGGTGCGGGTGGTGGTGGAGGATTTCGAGGAAGATGAAACCCCCCTCCAGGCGGAAGTGGAAGCCCGGCTGGTGGCGCGCATCTGCAAGCGCAGCGCGGTGAAAGCCGGGCAGGTGCTCTCGGGGGAGGAGCAGCGCGCCTTGCTGCGCGACCTGGAAACCTGCCAATCGCCGCGCACCTGCCCGCACGGCCGCCCGACGATGATCCACCTGCCGGTGGACCTGCTGGAACGCCAGTTCGGACGGCGGGGAGCCAGGTAGTCCAACCAAAAAGAGTGGTTCGCGCAATTGCGAACCACTCTTTTTGATCAGATCAGATTTATTGCGGCAGGGTGAAGTGCAGCAAGTGGTTGTTGGCCCCGTCGCTGACCCATAAGCCGCCCTGCTGGTCGAAGGCCAGCCCAGAGACCAGACCAAAGCCATCCGCGTTGGTGCTGTAGGTGCCCCAACCGCGCACGAATTCGCCGGTGGGGGTAAATTCGAGCAGGCGATAACCTTCGGGATCGGCCACGACGATATCCCCGGTGAGTGGTGAAACCTTTATATAAGGCTTGTTGTCTAGCGACTCGCCAAACCAGCCGTTGATATCCCACTGGCCGAGCGGGGTGAAGAACTTGCCGCTTTCGTCGGGGGCGAAGGACTGCACCCGCTGGTTCCAGGTGTCGGCCACGTAGACGATGCCGTCCTGGCCGATGGCCACGCCGGTGGGCTCATCAAACATGCCGGGTTCCAGCCCGGCGGTGCCGAACTGGGCCACAAAGGTGCCGTCCGGTTCGAAAATGGCGATGCGTTTGTTGCCGGTGTCGGCCACGTAAACCCGCCCGGCGGCATCGATAGCCAGCCCGCGCGGCCCCCAGAATGCGTCCGAATTTTCCGCCTGGCCGAAGTAGCCCCAGGTGCGGATGAATTCACCGCTGGGGCTGAAGACCTGTATGCGGTGATTCCAGGTATCGGAAACGAAGACGGTGCCGTCCTGGGCCACAGCCACATCCCAGGGTTCGTAGAAGGTGCCGCCCGGGGCGGCGCCCTGGCTGCTATCCGCGAAGGTGCCCCAGGCGTTGATCAGGCTGCCGTCGGCCGCGAAATGCTGGATGCGGTTGTTGCGCAAATCGGCCACGTACAGGCTGCCATCCGGCGCGACCGCCAGGCCGCGTGGGGCCTGGAATTCGCCGGGGTTTGAGCCCGCCTGGCCGATGGGCGCTGCGTCGGGGGCCAGCTGGATCATCTTGCTCTGGTAGGGATCCTCGACGGGCGCGCTGACCACGGATGGCTGCACACCGTAATTCCAGATTTGGGCGACGATGTCTTTGCGCACGTACATGCGGATGCGCGCACTGGGCTGCCAGTTTTCGAGGGTCAGCGAAGTGCTGCCGGTCAGCTTGGCGTAACGGGTGTAGTCGCGGTTCAGCCAGATGTCCCACAGCGCCTGGCGATACTCGGCGCTGCCCAGGGCGCCGCTGATGCGCTCCCAATCCAGGTTCCAGTAGTCTTGCATCGGCCACCACAGGCGCATGTATTCATACATGATGTAGTTATCGCCCACGACGGCGTCCATCTTATTGAAGACATCTTCACCGGCGAGGATGACAGGCGCATCGCGCAGATCGCGGGTGGGCTTATCGCCGTACCAGCGCACGTTGGGATAGTCACGGAAGTACCACAGGTACGGATATTGGGCGTCGCCGGAATAGGCCACGACGATGTCTTTACCGCGGGTCGTACGGCGCGAGATCTCCTCCACCTGCGCGAGGATATCCTTGGGGCCGCGGGCGGCATGGGCATAGACCAGGAATTCGGTGGCGTTGTCGTAATTGATAAAGTTGGCGCGATACGCGGTTCTAACGGTCAATACTGCCAGGATGGCAAAAAGCACCACGCTGGCCAGGCGCAGCACCTGGCGGCTCTCCCACCCGCGCAGCAGGTAAAGCACTCCGCCGGCGCTGGCCAGGGCGGCAATCACCGAAAAAACGAAGCGGCTGGTGGCCTGGAGCTGTTCGAGGGTGCTGCCGGCGAAGGGCGGGTTGGCGCCCAGCAGCGAACCAAAACCGGCCGAGACGCTGGTGAAAAAGACCGGCAGAAGCGCCAGGGCCAGCAGGCCAGGACGGTTGACGATTTTTTTCCAGATGGTGGTGTCGACCAGGAAGCCCAGGCCCCATCCGGCGGCGAGCAGCAGGGGCAGTGCGATGTGCACGGTGAGCCAGGGCATCTTCTCGCCGGCCACGCTGTAGGCCACCAGACTGGCAATCGACCAGAAGAGCAGGATCGCCAGAATGGGCAGACGCTGCGGCATGGCGTAAAAATCGTCCAGATCGAAGGCCTCGTTGAGGTTCGGCGTTTCGACCGCGCTGTCATCCCCGGAGCTGAGTTCGGCCAGGGATTCGGATAGCGAGGGCGGCGTCTCTTCCACGGCGGCGATAGGCTCGGTGGTTTCGTCCCCGGGCTGGGGATCGGCCGGGTTGGTGCCAGGCAGGTGCGAGAAGCGGTCGTAGCGCAGGCCAAAATACAGGGCTACGAAAGCGCCCAGCACCGCCAGATATTCATATACAGGCAGTTCCAGCATGGCAAAGTAATACCAGGGCTGGCCGCCGCGCTGCTCACCCTGCTGGTTAAGCCAGTAGCCCAGCGAGCCGATGATGCCGCTGA
The DNA here is from genome assembly GCA_963752685.1 of uncultured Chloroflexia bacterium. Taxonomy (GTDB): domain Bacteria; phylum Chloroflexota; class Anaerolineae; order Anaerolineales; family Anaerolineaceae; genus Anaerolinea. The sequence goes on from CAVVZR010000008.1 coordinate 349,854, forward strand.
AGAAACCGCTGCCGTTGGTGAACATGGAGGTGTAGAAGAACACATACACCGCGTAGAAGAGGAAGGCGTTTTTCAGCCACAGGCGGGGGTTCCAGAGTATGCCGATGACCGCCGATATTGCCAGGAAAAGAACCAGAACGCCGGCGGTGCGGAGCAGACCCACGCTGCTGGAATAATCCAGCGGGTCCCACCCAACCATTTTGACCGGGAAAGCGCTCAATTGGGGTAAGACGAACGTCGCACAGATCACCAACAGGTTAATCGAACGCATCCGGCGCAGTTGCTGCCAGCCCAACTCTTTGATCAGGAAGAAGAAGGCCACGCCCGCCAGGCCAACCGCGCCTAATACGGCCACCAATTCGATCGCCAGCCGGGCGCCGCCCGACATACCCTGGGCGACCGCCGTGGTGGCCTCAGCCCCGGGCGCGATGTTGGCGGCAGGGGTAGAGGCGGCCGCCGGTTTGGCATTGATCACCCCGAAGCCAATCGCCAGGAAGATCAGCAGCATGGCGATGCCGATGAGGGTCATAAAGCGGGTGTAGTTGGCCGGGTGACGGCGTTGGGCGCGCTGGATCTCCTTGAGGAAAACCAGCATTAAAACCACCAGCATTTCAGCCACATAGATGAAGGCGGTTTCTTTGGTGACAAAATGCAGCACGATGGTGGCGGTGAAGAGGTAGAGAGAAAAATGGTCGCCTTTTTCGAGATGCCTGAAGACGGCATACAACATTAAGACCAGGTACAGTTCGATAAAGCCCTCATTACGGGTGTAGCGCCCGTAATACATGAGGAAAGGGGATATCAGGTAGAGGAAACCGCCGATCAGCGCGCCGTTGCGCCCCAGGTAGCGGCGAAAGCCAAAGAGGACGAAGATGACGGCGGCCGTGGAGAAGGCCGCGGCCGGGATGCGAGAGGAGAAATCGCTGTCGCCGAAGAGGAAGTAGCTGAGGGCGACCACGTGGAACTGGAACGGGCCGTGGGTGACAGGGTTGTGCGCATAGCCTTTGCCTTTGAAGAAATCATAGGAAGGCCAGACGTGATTGACCTCGTCGTAACTCATCACGCGCTCGCCCAGCAGGGTAAAGCGGGTGAGGATAGCCGCGATGATGATCAGAATAACCAGGAGAGTTTCAATTTTGAAGCCGGTGCCTTCTTTAAAGAGGGGCCGGTCTAACCAGGAAGGCGAGGTGTTCTCCGCTTGCATAGCGTGTTGCTTTCAACTCCTTCTTCAAAGCGGGTAAGGCTTAGCGGGTGCAGCGCAAATCATCAGTCACTATACTTGAAAACCGCGTTTCCGGCAAGATAAAGCCCAACGGCAACCATGGCGTTCTCAAGAAATTGTCAGACAAGCCTCTCCCCGAAGCGAGGAGGGGAAATAAAGATTTGAGGGTGTAGACGCCGTCTCACGGCGTCTACACCCTCAAACTCCCTCTCTGAACTCCGTCGCCGAGGAGAATGGATCCAAATTGGCATTTGCCTGGCTTTCTTGAGAAAGCCATATAACGGCAACCCGGGCCATGCGCCAAGTACGCAAACAACCCTCGCCTCCACCTCGCGGCTGCGCCTATCGGCCGACAAGGTCGCCTTAACCCAATCGTTGAAACCTGGCCGGGAGGCCCTTTGTGCGCGATGCGCGCGTCTTGGCAGCTTATGATTCTCTGGTAGAATCACTGCCATGCGAAACCGTGGCTTGTTTTTCCCCCTGAGATGGGTCTCGGTTGTGCTCATCATTCTGGCGGCAGTGCTGACTGCTTTTCAACTGGTGCGTTACAGCCGGATCCGTTCGAATTTTTCACCCGGCATGGTGATCGCCGGGATACCGGTGGGGGGGTTAGATGCCAACCAGGCGTCTGAACGACTGCTGCAGGCCTATACCGCCGTGCCGGTGGAAGTACGCTACCGGGATGCCGTGATCCAGATCCGGCCGTCGGCGGTGGGGTTCAGCCTGGATCTGGAATCGATGATGGCGGCTGCCGATTTGACCCGGGTCAGCCAACCCTTCTGGACCGGCTTTTGGGAATATCTGTGGAACCGCGCACCCACTCCCACCGGCGTGCCTTTGATTTCATCGATTGCCGAGGACCGGCTGCGCGCATACCTGGTCAATGAGGTGGCTTCGCGCTACGACCAGCCGCCCACCTCCTCACTGCCGGTTCCAGGCAGCACCGGTTTTCAGACCGGCCAGGCCGGGACGCTGCTGGATGTGAACCGCGCGGTGGTGTTAATTGGGGATGCATTCCGCTCGCCCAGCGCGCGCCAGGTGAACCTGACTTTCAGCCGGGTGGATCCACCCAGACCTTCGATCGAGAACCTCAAAATCCTGCTGGAGCAAATTGTCCAACTGGCAAATTATGACGGCACCCTCGAGATGTACGTCAGCGACCTGCAGACCGGCCAGGAAGTGCACTTTGCCTATGACCAGGGGCAGCTGGTACGCCCAGACATCGCCTTTACCGCCGCCAGCACGATGAAGATCCCGATCATGACTTCGGTGTTCCTGCGCGAGCCAGAACCGCTGCCCCAGGATGTCAGCGATGAGATCAGCCTGATGATCGAATATTCCGAAAACGGCCCGGCGGATAAGCTGATGGAGACTGTGCTGAATAACCTGACCGGGCCATTAATGGTGACCGAAGATATGCAGACCCTTGGGCTGGAAAATACGTTCCTGGGCGGTTATTTTTACCCGGGCGCGCCGCTGATCAAGGTTTTCAGCACCCCGGCCAACCAGCGCGACGACATCACCACCGATCCGGACGTGTACAACCAGACTACCCCGACCGAAATTGGCATGCTGCTCGAAGATATTTATTACTGCGCGGAGAAAGGTGGCGGATCCTTCGAGGCTGCCTTCCCGGGGCAAATCACCAAGAGCGAATGCCAGCAGATGATCGGCTTCCTCTCCAAGAACCGCAACGGCGTGCTGCTTGAATCGGGGGTGCCGGAGGGTACCCAGATTGCCCATAAACATGGCTGGATTATCGAGTCCGATAACCTGATGCACACCATTTCAGACGCGGGTATCGTCTATTCGGCCGGCGGTAATTATGTGATCAGCATTTACCTGCACAGCCGCGACCAATTGGTGTGGGACAACGCCAACATCATGGTTTGCGACGTGTCCGAAGCCATCTACAATTACTTCAACCTGGATTCCGGCGGTTCGCGGCGCTGTGTGACCACTCCCGGCGGGCCGTGAGCCAGGTCAGCGGCCGGCGGACGTTTCGCGGCCGTTAAACGCCGATCTCAATCGCTCGATCAGGCTTTCAGCCGGTATACCTGCCGCGGCGCACAACCCTTCCTGCATGGCTTTTAATGCAGGAAGGGTGTTTTAATTTCCGTGCTGTCCTGGGGATAGCGCAGGCAGAGAGCAGCAACGCGTTCATCCAGCGTGGCCAGCCGGCCGCCTTCGATGATTTTATCGGCGAAGTACACCAGCTTTTGCTCCCAGGTGATGGGGGCGCTGTCCGGGTCGGTCAGGCTGAAGAACATATGACGGCGGGCGATCTCAGCCAGCAGAGGGTAACCGGTCTCGGCGATCAGCCGGGCGGCCAGTTCGGCGTGGCTGATGCGCCCGGCGTAAGGTGGAAGGCCCGCCCGCAGTTTGGCCAGGTCATGCAGCAGCCCGCCGCGCTGCGCCAGCAGCGGGTCGACCGGGACGCCGGCGGCGCGCATCCAGACGGCCATCTGGTAGGCGGCTGCGGCCACACCGTGAAGATGGGTGAGCAGGTTGTTGGGCAGCTGCTGTTCCTGGAGCATGGCCAGGCAGGTGATGTAGGATGGATAATCTGGCGAGATCAGCGCGGATGCCAGCTGCTCAAAGTGGGTGATTTCCAGGTCCTGCAGGGGCAGCAGGCCAGGGGCAGCCCCGCCGGCCGGGTTGTACCAGAGCCCAGACCAGCCCGATTTCTGTGCGCCTAGCACATCGATCGGATAGGAATCGCCGATCATGCACAGCTGGGTGGGCTGCAGCCCGAGGGTGGATTGGATCGCATGGAAGAAGGCCGGGTCGGGTTTGCGCGCCGCGCATTCGGCGGCGGTGAAAATCGCCGAGAAAAAGCTGCCAAGACCCACCCTGTCCAGCGCCTCGCGCACCTGGCCGGCGCTGGAATCGGCCGCGTTGGTGGCTACCACCAGGTTGTAACCGTCTTGCAGCCCCACCAGGGCCGGGACAATCCCCGGCATGGCGGCTGCCTCGGGCCAGTCGCGCATCGCTCCATGGTATTGGGGAAACACGCGCATGAGCGTATCGCCCCAATCGAAAACCAGGGTGGTGATCATCGCCAGGACACGGTTATGGGCGAAGGGAGGCGGTCAGCCCGTCGGCCAGGGCCTGTTTTTCCTGGTCAGTGAGCGTCGCATCGGGATGAAGGATCAGGTATTGGCCCGGCGGCATACTGCCCCGCAAGACCACTTCGCCAACCTCATTGGTCTCGCGGCCCCGGCGGCCGGTCTGGGCAACCCCCCATTCGGAGAAATTCAGGCGTTGGCGGCCTTCATCCACATCGTGCTGGATTAACCAGCTCATCGGGGCCACATTGCTGTACCAGGGCCAGGTGGTTTCATTACTATGACAATCGAAGCAGGCCTTTTTGGCCAGTGCGCGAGTTTGGGGGCTGGCCCAATTGGGTTCGGCCACCACCGGCGGGTTGGTGTGCGCGCGACCATAGGGGATGAGCTGGATGAGCAGGGCCATGGCAATCACGCCAAGGATGGTGATGGCAATCAGGGTCAAGGAGATCAAAATTGGAGAGCGAGCTTTCTTTGTATTCATGGCATAGCCTTCACAGGCGCCTTTCTTGGGAATATGTCAGTGAGCAGTGGCAAAGCCAGTAAATTGATGATGTTGGCAGGTGCACCAATTCAGTTGTAAAACGCCAGCCTGCCGCGAATCTTTCAGATAAGAACGGAATAATCAAAAAACTAGTCAGGATCATGGTATTCCCCAAATCTTAACTACTCCTTCTGAACCCACCGAATACAACAACTGACCATCTTGCGAGAAGGTCAATGATGTTACCGCGCCTTTATGCCCTGCCAGTACCGCGACCACCTTCATCTGGGCCAGGTCGACCAACTTGATTATGCCATCTTCCTGACCGATTGCGGCAAGGGAAGTGTTGGCATTGAGAGCCAGGCTGGTCAAGTCGACTTTCTCTATGGTCAGTTCGCGATCGATTTGACCGCTAGCCGTGTCAAACAGCAGCAGTTGAGAAGGCTGATCCCAACCGTTGAAAACCGCGCCTATATAACGCATATCTTCTGAGAGGGCATATTGAGGGAAGGATTCTCCTACCGTTGAACCAGGTTGTTTGGCATTAAGGTTAGATTGATTCCCCGGTCTCAAGGTTGAAAAGTTCCGGAGGACGGATCTTTTCGAACGTACTGGCGACCAACCAACCTCCATCCCGGCTGATGGCGGCTTTGACCGACCAGGTCCCCTCGAAATGGTGCTGCAGCTTCATGTCGGGCAGATTATAGACCCAGACACCGCCGCTGCCCACGGTTGCCAGGCGTGATCCATCTCTGCTGAACACGGCATTGTTGACTCTGCGAAAAATTTGCCCTTCCCAGTAGTATTCGCTAAACGGTTCCGCGGCTTCTTCGACCAGTGTCTGTAGGAATTCTCCGGTATTGGTGTTGTACAGCGAGACCTGGTATGGGAGATAGGTTGCTGCCAGGTTGGACTCACCGCTTACGCCGATGATCAGCCCGCCGGCCAGGCCGGCGATACGCTGCGCCTCAGCGCTGATTTGATCGAGCAGCCAGATGGTATGTTCACCCCAGGCCATCAGATTTCCGTCTGGCCGCACAACCAGCCCACGCACCACGCCTGTTTCAGGACGCACCTGGCCTGCAACGACCTGGCGAGCGATTTCCCAGACGATCAGCACGCCATCCCGGTCAATCGAGGCCAGGTAACTGCCATCGGGGCTGAAGGCCAGCTCGATGGGCGCGCTGAAATGCCCGGTGAGTTTCCCAACCACCTGTTTTGAAATTCGGTCATACAGCCAGATGGAGTTCTCGCTGGTGGCGACAGCCAGCAGTTTTGAATCCGGATTGAGGGTGACTGCCGTGACGGTGTTGTCAAACCGCACGAGGTCGCCTTCTTGGATGCTTTCATAAAACTTAAATTTCAGCGGATCCAATCCCGGAACGACGCTCCAAATCCAGGCAGAACCGCCGGCTGCGCCTACCAACAGATTGCTGTCTTTATTGAAGGCCATCTGGCTGATCCAATCCTCTGGCCCGCCTACACCGTTGGACACATTTCCTGTCACAAAGTCAAAAATGCGCACGGAGCGGTCTGAGCGAGAGACAGCCAGCAGCTTGCCATCGGGACTGAAACTCAATTTGAGATGACCATACCATTTGTCGTGTAAGAATATTCCATCTTGCCCGGTCTCGACATTCTTAGCCTGCAGGCCCTCACTCGTGTAGAAGATCAGCCATTTCCCATCCGGGCTGATCGCTGTGGGGCTGGAGCGAGAGGCTTCTAACAACATCTTTTTGCTTTCCAATCCTGGCCCAGACATCTCCCAGAGCTGCACTTTGCCATCCGTGTTGCTGGCGGCCAGGATGCGCCCATCGGGCAGGACACGGCTGCTGGTAACCCACATCTCGTCGATCTCTGCACGGCCGGTCTCCATGAGCGATCCCGTTGCGTAGCGGATGATCTCCTTGAGCTCCAGTGACATAGATATGGCTGCCCTCCCAGGTCATCTGCGAAAGTTGGCCCATACCAAATTGGGCTTGCTGGTGTACTTGAAAGGCATTCGAGACCGAGATGGCGTTCGCGCTGATTTCGCCGGCTGGCTGCAGAGTGATCGACAGGGTGGGCTGCGGCGTACTGGTAGGATAACCGTAATCGAAAATAAAAGGCGTCTTGGTGGGCAGTGGTGCAGTAGGGGTGAATTTGGCAGCCATCACAGCCGTGGTAGCAGCACTCACATCCCACAGGGTTACCTTGCCGGATTTTACTGTCGCGAGGGTTTTACCATCTGAGCTGAGCGCAAGGTTATCGACATCGAAGGTGTTCTTGGTGACAAGGGCGAGCTGGCCGGTGCTGACTTGCCAGACGTAGATGCGATTCTCAAGGGTAACCAGCAAAAAGCGCCCGTCAGCGCTGAAACGCAGCGGCTCAGTTTCGCGGTCAGGCATCGGGAAGTTTAACCATCTTTGCCTGTTCCAGGTCCCATAACTCGATCGAATGACCAGAAGTCATCATAATTATTGCGGGCAAACCAGTTTTTGTAGAGCGCCACTGCCGAAAAGGCATTGGGGTTTCTGTGCGGCAGATCAAGGCGCCGGATGAACTTGCCATTAACGGCATCCCACACGACAGCATCGCTGTTGCGGTTGAGAATGGCGTAAACTAGCTTGCCATTGTCGGCGTAGGACAATTGAGTTGGGAATACGGCAGGCTCGAGCGGATCGAGCGTGCGAACTTTGGCCTCACTGGCGATATCCCATATCTCCACTATCGGACCATTGCTTAGGGTTACCTGGGTAGAGTTGGGCGAGAAAGAGATGCCACCCGCATAAACCATACTTCCGTTAATCCCGGCCCCAATCCACCGCTAATGCCAAGAAACGCCAATCGACCGGCCGCCTGTCCTGGGCAGTAAGATTGAGTTCGGCCTGTCCTGTGCCGAATATCCCACGTAAGCACATCACCTGTCACGGTGATGACCGCCAAACGCTGACTGTTAGGGCTGAAAGTCATGTCGCTGATATGCAGAGGGTTGGGCGTATAGATGTTCCGGATAAGTTGGCGCGAGGCGACATCGCAAACCTGGATGCTGCCGTGAGCTACCGCCAAAGCAGAGCCATCCGGGCTGAAGGCGATCCTTGACGACTCGCCCGCTGACTATATAGCCTTCATCCAACATCTGCACAGCCATGGGATCGTTGGTAGGCGCTTCAGCAGGATCGCCGGCTGGGCTGGTTCTGCCAGTTGCCAGGTCATAGAGCACGGCTGCCTGGTCGACCACCTTCACGCGCAAGGCGCGGCCATCGGGTGTGTACTGCACCTCTGTCACAGCGTCGAGGAAGCCGCTAATGGCGCGCCGTATCGTACCCGTCTGAGTGTTCCACAGGCGGATCACACCGTCATCACCGCCGGTAGCCAGGGTGGAGCCATCCGGGCTGAAGCTGACACTTTCGATCTCGCCTGGCTGTTCCTTGATCTCAAATCGGATTGTTTTTGATCGAAAATCCCATATGTACAGGAAGTTATGCCGCGAATCTCGATACCTGGCGGCGACCAGTGTGCCATCCGGGCTGATTGCTGGTTAAGTTCATGTTGTGATAGATATTTGAATATTCAACCGGGTAGCAGTTGAAGTCCTCGTCATTTTCCTGATTAGAGCTCATCTTTATTTGAAAGGAAATCCAGGCGGCAAATTTCATTGTATGACCCGCCTGAATTTTGAAAAGCGATCTTCCACACGACATGTTGCAGTCAGGGGTGAATATTGGATCGCGGTAAGTGATGTTACTGTTCCCTCCTCTCCAAGACTTTTCAGTGTGGATACCTTGATTACTTGAAAACTTAAAATCCTTTGCTAACTAAAGCATACCGGCTGTTTGGACTGAAGCTGTAAATTTCGCTATAAGTAGTACCAAAGTCCAATGAGCCAATTTCGACGTTATCGGCGGAATTCAACACGCGCAGGGTGATGCCGTCGCTCACCAAGATGGTTCTTCCATCGGGTGAGCGGACGATTTGCCGCAGGATGCCTTTGCCCAGTTCGCCAATACTGACGATAGCGAGGCGTAGGGGACATCAGCACGGGGATAGTTCCGGTTGCAGCAGGAGTCGCCTGTTTTGTCGCGGTTGGGGTAGACGTTGATAAGTATGGCACGGACGAGTAACTCGGTGATTGCCCTGCCTCAGGTGTGGTGGATTGGCAACCAGGTAAAAGAAAGAGGAGCAGCAGACCCACGAGGAGGTAGAAACGAGGTTCAGTGCGGTGTTGGTGTCTGTGCATGCATCTAGACCTGCGTGATGATTGACGATTTACTCTTAAGGATATTTTTCAATCACGATAATCGTTTGAAGGTTCGATCTTAGGATGGCTTTACCAATTTAGACGAAAAGACGTCAGGTAAGGGACGCTTAGAAACAAAGGTTTAGAAAGACAATGGTTTGATCAAACTCCACCCTATCCGCCTCATACCGTCACACATTACTATCTTACGCATAATAAAAATTAAGTTCTTACCTATCAGGTCAAACACCTGGCCGCCCTTGCACGTTTTGTTATTACGAGAAAGTTGAATGAAGCTTTCGACCCCATGCGCTGATCTGTACATTCAATGAGCAGATAGATATTCAAAATTGGCTTATCAAAAATCAGGAAATTCTTAGATTTATAGCGGTCGAAAAGCTGGCTGCAAGCACAAAGCCGAGTGTTTCTGATTTTCGTCAGAGCAATTCGTTGCTGTGACAATCGAAGCAGGCTTGTTTAGCCAGCGCGCGGGTTTGGGGGCTGTCCCAATTGGGTTCGGCTACCACCGGTGGGTTGGTGTGAGCCTTGCCGTACGGCACCAGTTGGATGAGCAAAGCCAGGGCAATCACACCAACGATGGCCAGGGCGGCCAGAAGAAGAATGGTGATCCACAAAGGACGGGCGGTTTTTTTGTGTTGCATAGGTTTATGTCTCTCGATTTTCGTGACAGGATTTGGATGAGGCTGGATAGTGCGCTGGGGTTATTCTATCTACTTTTGCTTGCCATTAAGGATGGACGGTTTGGGCCTCTCGGCGGGGAAAGATGAGCGGGATTAACGGCAGGGCCAGCAGGTTGAGGGCGGCGATGATCGCGAAGGTGAGGCGGAAACCCAGCACATCGGCCAGGGAACCGCTGAGCGCCAGGCCGATGCCGGTGCCCAGGTTGGCCACGGCCATGAGGATGGCAAACATGGAGGCGGCGATGCGCGGGTCGGTGGCGCGCATCGAGATGGCAAAATAGATCGTCTCGTAAAAGCCAAAGGCCAGGCCAAACAGGGCCACCAGCGGCCAGGCGATGACCGGGTTGGTGATCATTGCCAGCCCCAGGATGGCGAGCAGCGCCAGCAGCAGGGCGGTGAGCACGGCGCGGCGCTGGCCAAGGCGGTCGGTCAGGCGGCCGCCCGTCAGCCCGCCGATGATCACCCCGATGCCCCACATGGTGGTGAAGAACCCGGCGGTGGAGATGCTGATGCCAAAGGCGGACTGCATGAAGGGGTTGACCAGCTGGTTGGCCGCGTTAATAATCAGCGAATAGAGCGCACCCAACAGGCCGAGGGCGATCACTTCGCGGCGGCCAAAGGAGGCAAAGGCTTTCCAGTTAAAGCGCCGTTCGGGGCTGCGCTCCGGCTCGCGCATAAAAAATACCACCGGGAGCGGCAGGATGGTGAGGACCGCCAGGGTGTAGAAGGCGGCCGGCCAGGATGCATTTTGAGCGACCAGGCCGATGGTGGCGGAGATCAACACCACTCCCAGGGCGCGCCCGCCCACCATGATGCCCTGGATGGTGCCTTCCTCCTCGGGTGGGGTGGTGTCGAGGGCGAAACCGTCGGTGCAGGTGTCGTAGAGCGCCTGGCCCGACATGAGCACGAAGCCAAGCAGGGCAAACAGGCCGAAATTGCTGCCGGGATTGATCTCGGGGACAATCAGCAGGCAAACCGCCTGCAGGAGCAGGCCGATGAGGATATAAGGCTTGCGGTGGCCGCGGCGGAAGAGGTTGACCCGGTCGCTGAGCATCCCCATGAAGATTTTGAGTACAAACGGGATCAGGGCGATCGAGCCCATCAGGCCAACCTGGGCCAGGCTGACGTCGAAGGAGAGCAGGTAGATGGCGTTGAGTGCGGTGAAGTAGCTGAGGATTGCGCCCTCGGCAAAGTAAATCAGGCCAAAGAGCAGGTAGCGAGCGGTTTTAGACAAGTTTGGCCTCCGCTTGACTGGGATGGAAAGATGCGATGGATTGGAAGCAAGGCATACCGGCAGGCTACGAAATCAGGTGTGAACGATCAGGACAAACTCGCTCTTGCGCTGGCCGACCCGCCCGCGGACCTGGTCGATGCTGCCGCGCAGGATGCTTTCGCTGGGCAGGGTCAGATCCATACACAGGGTCACGCGGACCCCGCCGCCGTATACTCCCGCCAGGTCGTCGAGCACCTGCACCAGGCGATAGGGGGCATCCAGAATGACGATGGGCATGCGCAGGTTGCGCAGGTATTTCATCGTACTGCGGCGGTTGTTTTTGTCGCGCGGCAGGAAACCGGCATATAAGAAGCGGTCGAGGGGAATATCCAGCACTGACAAAGCGGCCATCAAAGAGGAGGGACCGGGCAGCGGGGTGACCGGCACGCCCATTTCTACCAACTGAGAAATCAAGGAGGCGCCGGGGTCGGCAAAGACGGGTGTGCCGCAGTCGCTGATCAGCGCCAGGGCTTCGCCCTGGAGGATGCGCATGGCGATTTCAGGCGCTTTTTCGGCTTCGTTGTGCTCGTTTAACAAAAGGATCGGTTTGTCGATGCCAAGTTTCTTGAGCAGAGTGCTGCCTTCGCGCTGTTCCTCGCAGATCACCGCGTCGACCTCCTGGAGGATATCCATGGCGCGCAGGGTGATATCCCGCGGGTTGCCGATCGGGGTGGCGACGATATATAGCCGGCCTTTTTCGATGCTCATGATTCCATCATAACATAACACGGCTCCGGAGGGTATCCAGCCCAAAAAAGAAAAGGCCGGGGAGTTTTTCCCGGCCTTTTGGCTCACCTGTTACCGTTCGACGTCACCGCTTACGCATCGAAGTACATGGTGAACTCATGAGGATGAGGCCGCATCCGGATAGGATTGACTTCATTCTCTATTTTGTAAGAGATATAGGCTTCCAAAAGGTCCGTGGTGAACACGTCGCCTTTGAGCAGGAACTCGTGGTCGTTTTCGAGGGCCTTGAGCACATCGTCCAACGAACCGGGCACCTGTTTGATCAGCTTGGCTTCCTCGGGCGGGAGCTCATACAGGTCCTTGTCTGCCGGGCCGCCCGGGTCGATGCGGTTCTGGATGCCGTCCAGGCCGGCCATCAGCAACGCCGCAAAGGTCAGATAGGGGTTGGCCGAGGGATCGGGGGCGCGGAATTCGATGCGCTTGGCCTTGGGGCTCTTGGAATAGACCGGGATGCGGCAGATGGCCGAGCGGTTGCGCTGCGAGTAAGCCAGGTTGACGGGCGCCTCAAAGCCGGGCACCAGGCGCCGGTAGGAGTTGGTGGTGGGGGCGCAGATGGCCAGCAGGGCAGGGGCGTGCTTGAGCAGGCCGCCGATGTAATACTTGGCCATATCCGACAGCGAGGCGTAACCGGCGGTGTCGTAGAAGAGGTTCGAGCTGCCGTCCCACAAGGACTGGTGCACGTGCATCCCGGAGCCGTTGTCGCCAAAGAGCGGTTTGGGCATAAAGGTGGCGGTCAGTCCGTTTTCGCGGGCCACATTCTTGACGATGTATTTATAGATCATCGTGTTGTCGGCCATTTTCAACATGGTGTCGAAGCGCATGTCAATTTCCGACTGGCCGGCCGTGGCCACCTCATGATGGTGGACTTCAACATCCACCCCCACCTTTTCGAGGGCCAGGACGATGCGGCTGCGCACATCCTGCATGGTGTCGGCGGGTGGCACAGGGAAGTAGCCGCGCTTGGGCGGGATCTGCGCGCCCAGATTGGGCCCCAGCGATTCGCCGCTCTGCCACCAGCCTTCGCGTGAATCGATGTAGTAGAAGGATGAATTGGTGCCGCCGCCGTAGCGCACATCATCGAAGAGGAAAAATTCAGCTTCCGGCCCCCAATAACTGGTTTGGGCTATGCCGGTCTGTTTCAAATAGGCTTCGGCTTTGCGGGTGACATAGCGCGGATCGCGGGCGTACGGCTGGCGGGTGACCGGGTCGTAGACATCGCAGATCATCACCAGGGTGGGCACTTCCAGCGCCGGATCGATGAAGGCGGTGTTGGGGTCGACCATCAGGAGCATGTCCGATTCGTGGATTTCCTTGAACCCACGGATCGAAGATCCATCGAAGCCAATGCCATCTTCAAACAGGTCGGCGTTCAAAGTTCGCGCGGGGATACTGAAGTGCTGCCAGGTGCCGGGCATATCGGTGAAGCGCAGATCAACCATCTGCACTTCGGATTTCAATTTCAGGACGTCTTCAACGCTTTGGGTCATGGGTATTTCCTCCGTAGATATGGAAGGGTTCATCCTTCCAGAACAATGATGCTGTATTCTACAAGGGAGCGGCGGGTCTGACAGTACCCAAACGGGTACTCTTTCGCCGCTTGTAGCCCATAAATTATACCCGGCTAGAAAAACCCGCCGCTCATGACGAGGGCGGGTGGGATTGCGAAACGTTCAACCCAAGAAATTTGAGGTTATACCTGTTTGTCGAGCACGTAATCCTGCCAGGGTTCTACCGCCGGGGCAAGACTCAGGCTGTCGCCGTGCGGTTGGAGGGCCGCCGGGTTGTTGACCAGGCGCAGCAGGGGCGGGGTGATCAGGGTGGTGGCCAGGGTGACCACAATCATGATCGAGAAGGCTTTGCTGTCGACCAGCCCGCCGGCCAGCCCGGCCCCGGCGATGACCAGGGCCACCTCACCGCGCGAAACCATGCCGACGCCCACGTTCAGCGCCGAGTGGATGTTCAGCCCGCCGAAGCGCGCACCGATGCCGGAGCCGATTACTTTGCTCAAGATGGCGAAGACGATCAGGCTGATGGTCATGATGGGGGCTGAGGTCAGCCCGCCCAGGTGGGCCTGCAGGCCGATGTTGACGAAGAATACGGGGATAAAGAAGCCATAGCCGAGGGTGGCCGTGCCGGTGTGCACCACGTGGCGGTGACCAACATGGCGATTGACGACTGCGCCGAGGATGTAGGCGCCGGTGATGGTGGCGACGCTGCCCAGGGCCTCCGCGGCCCAGGCATACACCAGCAGCAGGGCGACAATGGCGGCCAGGGTGGCTTCCGGGTGTTTGAGGTAGCGTTCGAGTTTGACGATTTTCGGCAGGAGCCAGTTGCCAATGAACCAGGAGGCGGGCAGGAAGATGGCCATTCGCCCGATGGTTAAGAGCATGTTGCCGCCCGAGTTGAGGCTCATCACCGCGGCAAAGACGATCACGCCCAGCACGTCGTCGATAATGGCGGCGCTGATGATCGTAGCGCCCACCTTGGTGCGCAGTTTACCCATCTCGCGTAAAGTCTGCGCCGAAACGCTGACGCTGGTGGCGGTTAATATTGCGCCCAGGAAAAGGGCGTGAGCCGAGGGCATGCCGAAAGCCAGGCCCAACCCATACCCACCCACGAGTGGCAGGAGTACGCCGCCGCTGGCGGCCAGGAAGGAGGCTTTGCCCACCTGGCGGATAGAGTTCATATCCGTTTCCAGGCCGGCCATGAACATTAAAATGATGACGCCGATATCGGCGATGAATTGTAAGGTCTCAGAAGGTTGGATCCAGTTAAAGACAGCCGGGCCGACAATGAAACCAAAACACAGCTCGCCAAACACCGCGGGAAGGCCAAAGCGCTGGCTGAGGACAGCAGCGATACGGGTGCCCGCCAGGATGGCGGCTAATGGAAGTAAGAGCTCTAATGTCAGATGCATTGATGTGCTCTCCACAATGAAAAGATACTCAACATAGCCGTTATTGTATGAACAAGGACGGAATGATGCTAGTACCCGGATGGAGAGTATTTCGGTGTATTTCAGGCGAATATATGACCCACTGAGCGCCCATATCCAATGGATTTGCACATAAATCACCCAAATGGGTACCCATTTGGGTGATTTATGTTTTTCTCCTCGTTTGTTGCCCTCGAAGGGTTACTTGATCGAAGCCCGTGCAGGCCGGGCGGCCTTTGCTTGGGTGGTCACCGCAGCGATCGCCTCAGGGGAGGGTTCCCAATCTTTGGCGTAGCCTTCATTGCCAATTTCAGGCATATCCAGGCCTTCGAGTTCGATCCTGGGCGCAACCCGCAGCATGCCGAGGGCGGCCAGGGCTTTGAAGAATAGCCAGGAGGTGGCGAAGACAGTGATGAAGATCGCCAGAACCTCGAACAACTGCGCCAGGATCTGGGTTCCGCCGCCGTAGAACAGCCCGGTGACGGTGGTGGCAACCCCATTCCAGGAAGCGGTGTCCGGGTTGCCGTTGGCGAAGATTCCAACCGCCAGGACCCCCCAAATGCCGTTGAACAGGTGGACGGGGACAGCCCCGACGGGATCGTCAATTTTCATCTTCTCCAGCAGGAAGGAGGCGATGCATACCCAGACCCCCGCGACCAGGCCGATGACTACCGCCGCCCATGTGTCCACGAAGGCGCAGGGGGCGGTGATGGCGACCAGCCCGGCCAGCACGCCGTTGACCGAGAAGCCGGCGTCCGGTTTCTTCGAGGGGCCAAACCACCACATATACAACATGGCCGAGATGCCTGCTGCCGCGCCGGCCATGAGGGTGTTGACCGCCGCGAGCACCGCCAGGTTGCGGGCCCCGCTGACAAAACCGAGCGCGGAGCCGGGGTTGAAGCCAAACCAGCCAAAGAAGAGGATGATGGTACCCAGGATGCCCATAGGAATGTTGTGAGCGGGGATGGTATTAGGGCTGCCGTTTTTATTGAATTTGCCAATGCGCGGGCCAATCACCAGCGCGCCAGCCAGGCCTACCGAACCGCCGAC
This sequence comes from uncultured Chloroflexia bacterium, assembly GCA_963752685.1. GTDB lineage: Bacteria > Chloroflexota > Anaerolineae > Anaerolineales > Anaerolineaceae > Anaerolinea. The sequence goes on from CAVVZR010000008.1 coordinate 365,553, forward strand.
CATGTGCACCACGCCCGACCCGGCGAAATCGACCGCCCCGTTGCCAAACCCGAGGGTGCGGCCTAAATTTGCCAGCCAACCGCCGCCCCACACCCAGTTGCCGATGAGCGGGTAAATGAACATGCTGACCCACAGGCCCATCAGCACAAAGCCAGAGAACTTGAGCCGTTCGGCCATCGAGCCGGTGGGGATGGTCGCGGCAGTGTCCATAAACACCATCTGGAAGAGGAAGAACACCAGCACACCCACGTTGGCGGTCAGCCCTGCCAGCATAAAGCCTTTCAGACCGAGCACGCCGGAGGCCCCAATCAGCAGGGGTTTATCCAGCAAACCGGTCCAATCTCCCAGGGTGACAGGTGAGAACGCCCAGGCGGAGAGACCGTGGATTTCTGGGAAGGTGAAGTTGACCCCGCCGAACTGGAAGGCAAAGCCGGTGAGCCAGTAACCCACCGCACCGATGCAGAACACCATAATATTCATCATCATGGTGTGGGCCACATTTTTCGCACGGGTGAAGCCTGTTTCAACCAGGGCGAAGCCTGCCTGCATAAAAAATACCAGCACGCCGGCGATTAGAACCCACAAGACATTCATGCTCATCACCGCGTCGGTGGTTGTGCTGTTGAGAGTTTCAATATCGGGGGGTGGGGTATCGGCGTAAGCAACCCCAGAAACGGTAAGCAAGAAAACGGCGGCAAGGACAGTGATGATCGACCAACGGAGGACTTTGCTGCGGCTCATGATCTTCTCCTTCTCAAAATCAAACCATGAAACAAAGAATATTGAGATCCTGATGGTCTATCCAGTTTTTTTAAGGCCGGCTCCCCTGAACCAGTTGGACCTTGTGATCGTTGAGATTGTAAGATTCATGATTATGAAATGAAATGCCCCAATCGGATAATCTTGGATCAGGGGGATTTGACCCGAATTGTCTGTTTTGTACCGTTTTTCTGGTGAGTATTACCCAAACAGGTACCATATGCCTGGATAACCCAGCCGCTGCCGGTTGTTGAGAGGCGTCGCGGGGTATAATTTCTGTCATGACATGGGTCAATGATCCCGAACTTGTGGAAAACAATGCGACGGAAGCCCTCCTCGAGCAGGTGATCGCTTCCATCCCTTTTACCAATCCTCCCGGAGTGCGGCATACCTTCCTGCACATCGCCGCGGAAAAAGGCTGCGAGCCGTTGTTGAGCGTGCTCCTGCCCCATTTGCGCGAAGCGCTTATCCACGCGGCGGACCCCGACCGGGTGGTGGCAAGTTTTGAGCGCTTCGTGCAGCGCTTTGCGAGTGCCCGCGAGATCCTGGAAATTTTGGTCGGCAACCCCAGGGCAGTGGAGATTCTGGTGGTTTTGTTTGCCGGGAGCCAATTTCTAACCGAAATCATGCTGCGCAACCCGGTGATGTTTGAGCGCCTGGTCGCTTACCGCCGCATGGCGCGCCCGAAAAGCATCGAGCAGTTGTACAGCGAAGCCCAGAGTGCATTGGACGGCGCGCCCGCCTACCTGGAGCAATTGGATGCGCTGCACCGCTTCCAGAGTTGGGAACTGCTGCGGATTGGGGCCTGCGATCTGCTGGATTTATATGATCTGCCGGCGGTCACCCGCCAGTTATCCAACCTGGCGGACGCCATGATCCGCTCTGCCCTGAAATTGGCTGCCGCGCAGATGGGTGGGCGAGCGGAGGTGCTGACTGTGCTGGGGATGGGCAAACTGGGCGGGCGCGAGTTGAATTACAGTTCGGATATCGATTTGCTGTTCATCACCACGGCGGATGAGTTGCTGGCCCAGCGCACCGGAGAAAAATTGATCGAAATCCTCTCGCGGGCGACGGCTGAGGGGTTCCTCTACCGGGTGGATATGCGTTTGCGGCCGTGGGGTTCGGTGGGGCCCCTGGTTACGACCCCGGCCGGCTTCTTGAATTATCTCCGCACCGACGCGCAGCCGTGGGAAAAGCAGGCCCTGATGAAAGCCCGGGTGATCGCCGGCGACGCGGCGGTCGGGCGCTCTTTCCTGGAGCAGGCTCAGCCGTACGTGTTCGGCGTGTCGTTCAACGAACTGCGCGCGGCGGTTTTTGGGATGAAACAGCGCACCGAAGCCCAGCTGCGTCTGAACGGGCGGGCCTGGGGCGAAGTGAAATTGGGCGAAGGGTCGATCCGGGACGTGGAGTTTACCGCCCAATTTTTGCAGCTGGCATACGGCGCCGCCCGCCCGGATATCTTGAGTGCCAACACCCTGGAAGCCCTGGTGCGCCTGGCTGCGGCCGAATTGATCCGCCTGGAAGAAATGCGCATCCTCACCGAAGGCTACGTTTTTTTGCGCACCATCGAGCATTATCTCCAGATGATGGATTACCGCCAGACCCACAGCCTGCCGCCCGATCCCATGGCCCTGGCCGGGCTGGCGCGCCGCCTGGGGTTTTCTGGAGAAAAGCCGGGCGAGTTATTTATCGAGCGCTACGAGCAGCACGGCGCGGCCATCCGCTCGGTCTTTCTTCACTACGTAGGAGGTCTTGAAATGACATCCCTATCCGCAGCCGATTCACCCTTCGACCCGACCCGGCCGGATCAAATGCAGGTGCATCGCCACATCGACCGCATGGCGCCTTCTTATGCCGAATTGTTTAGCCCCCACCAAATCGCCGGGCATGCCGCCCTGGCAGCTCGCTTGAGCGATGAGAACCCGGTGGAGGTTGAAGCGCTGCCGGGCGAGCAGGGCGCCTGGCGGGTGACGGTGGTGGCCTATGATTTCCCTGGCGAGCTTTCGGTGTTGACCGGGTTGTTGTTCGTCCATGGGATGAATATCCTCAGCGGCGAGGCGTTCACCTACGAGCCTTTCTCGGGAGAAAGTGAACCGGCCACCAGGCAAGATACCCGCCGGAAAATTGTGGATGTGTTCGACATCCAGCCCGTGGAGGGGGTAGAGATCACCGCGGACAGCTGGCTGCGTTACGCCAACGATCTGGCCAGCTATCAGCGCATGGCGCGCGCCAACAAACGCCGTGAAATGCAAGGGGATCTTACCCGGCGGGTGGCGATCATGCTGCAATCCTACGAACTACATCAGGAAAAAGAAAACATACCGGCGCTCTACCCGATTAACCTCGAGATTGATAATGAAGCCAGCGACCATCACACGGTGCTGCGCATCGACGCGCCCGATACGGCCGGTTTCTTGTACGAATTTACCAACGCGCTGGCGATCAGCGGGGTGAATATCGAGCAGGTGGTGATCGACACGGTCGGCAGCCGGGTGCAGGACGTGGTTTTTGTGACCGACCGCAATAACCGCAAAATTGTGGATGCCGAACGACAGCGCGAACTGCGCACCGCGACCGTCTTGATCAAGCATTTTACTCACCTGCTGCCGTTCTCTCCCAACCCCGAGGCTGCCCTGGTGCACTTCCGCGATTTCATGGACCAGCTTTTCCGCCGGGCGAATTGGCCGGATGAACTGGCCTCGGTGCAGCGCCCCGAGGTGCTGCAGGCGCTGGCGCGCGTGCTGGGGGTGAGCGACTTTCTCTGGGATGATTTCCTGCGCATGCAGTACACCAACTTGTTCCCGGTGGTCACGGATGTCAGCGCGCTGGAGACGGCAAAATCGATCACCCAGCTGCAGACCGAGCTGGCGCTGGAATTGGGCAAAGTGCATGCCGGGCCGCAGGCCCCCAACGAAAATGCTCCCTGGATCGAAGTGCTCAACGCCTGGCGCGACCGGGAGATGTTCCGCATCGATATGCGCCATATCCTCGGGCACACCGGCGAATTTTGGGATTTTGCCAGTGAGCTGACCGACCTGGCGGAGGTGATCTCGAATGCCACCTTCCATCTGTGCCACGAGGATTTACGCCTGGTATATGGTTCGCCGCTCAAGGAAGACGGCAGCCCATGCGAGATGAGTGTGGTGGCCCTGGGTAAGTTTGGTGGGCGTGAACTGGGGTTTGCCTCGGATATCGAGCTGATGTTTATATATGAAGGTGACGGCAGCACCACCGGAACTCGCGGGATCACGACCGCCGAATTTTATGAGAAGCTGGTGGTTTCTTACGTGGCTGCCATGCGCACGCGCCGCGAGGGGATATTTGAAGTGGATCTGCAGCTGCGCCCATACGGCAAAGCCGGCAGCCTGTCGGTCTCGATGGATTCCTTCCGCCGTTATTTTGGGCCGGGTGGGCCGGCCTGGGCCTATGAACGGCAGGCGCTGGTCAAGTTGCGCCACGTGGCCGGCAACGCAGGCCTGGGCGAGGTCATCGCCGGCATGCGGGATGAATATGTCTACCACGGCGAGCTGTTTGACCTCACCGCGATGCGCGCGATGCGCGAGCGGCAGGTGCGCCACCTGGTGCGCGGCGGGACGTTCAACTTGAAATACAGCCTGGGCGGGCTGGTGGACGTGGAATACCTGGTGCAGGGGCTGCAGATCAATTTCGGCCGCGACTATCCCCAGCTTCACCAAACCAATACCCGCGACGCGATGGCGGCGCTGGCCGAAGTGGGCATTTTCTCCGAGGACGATTACGCGCGCTTACGCAAAGGGCACACCTTCTTGCGCTGGTTGATCAATTCGCTGCGCGTGGTGCGCGGCAATGCGCGCGACGTGACTGTTCCGCCCGAGAGCAGCGAGGAATATGCTTATTTGGCGCGGCGGCTGCATTATGACGACCCGGCCACCCTGCACAAGGAACTGCAGCGCTACACCGAGGATGTACGGGAGATCAACGCCCGTCTGCTACGATAGAGTATCGGATTTTTAAGCCTAAAAATTCTCATGTCGGTAGTCAGGATCCGCCGGAGATGACCCCGATCAGGCGGATGGTATCCCCGTCCTGTAATAGTTCTTCAGCATCGATCAGCTCGCCATCCCGTAAAACGAGGTAGTTCTGCGGAGGAAGCCCCAGGTGCTCCAATGCCTGGCGCACGGTGGAGGGCGCCGGCGCCTCGAGACGTTCTTCGCGTAAAATCACCGTCACTGCCATCTCACTGCATCCCTTGCTGCACGCACAGCAGCCATTGACGTGCAGCGCCTTGCGGTTCCACCGCGCTGATCGCCAGAATAGGCCGGCTCCAGGCCCCGGCGGGCAGATCCGAAATGGCGATCATTTTCACCCGCTCATCCACCCAGCGGCGCGGGAGAAAACCCAACGCCCCCGCATCGGCGGCTACCGCGTCGCGCACTTCGGCCGGGCCGGGCGCGACAATCACTTCACGCGGCAGGGCTTGACCCTGAGGCAGCAGTTGGGCGGCGAGGATCGCCTGGATGTCGCTGGAAGAGGGGTAGGCATACAGGTTGAGGCTTTGCGGCGCCTGGCCGAGGTAATCCCAGTCCATGGCAGGCAGACCGCCGGCAAAAGCAGTTCGCAAGGCAGGCAGGTCGAGAGTTTGCACCGGGTTATCGGGATAAGTCACCGCGACTAGCTCCTCCTCACCAATCTCGGCGGCATAGCCATCGAGCTGTGGGCCGGCGCCCCAGCGCAGGGACAGATCCACCTGATCGGCCGCGAAGGCCGTCCCGGAGATCTGCTGGATGGCCAGCCCGACGCCGGCCGGCGTGCAGGTGGAGAACAGATCGTTGAAGAGGGTGAGTGACGGGCTGACCTGGACGCGCAGCCATTGGGTGGCGGGCAGGGTGGGGGCCGGCGGCAGAGAGGCGGGCGCACAGGCGCTCAATAAGGCAGCGGCCAGGAGGGCAAGGGTGAACAGCCTGGGCTGGAGTGAAGCGGTAGGTCGCATGCTCCAATCATAATCGAAAAAGGCGCTCACCATGAGCGCCTGGATTTTTCACGGGATAGCGCTCAGCGTAAAGCGGTGAATGCCAGGGTGACCGCGCCCAGAAGCACGCAGTAGATCGCGAAGCCATAGAAAGAGCGCTTTTGCAGGTATCCCAGCAGCCAGCGGATGGAGAAGAAGCCAACCACCGCCGCGGCGAGAAAACCGATTCCCACCAGTGGCAGCGAGGCGCTCAAGACAGGCGATTTGATCGCGTCCAGGGCCTCTAATGCACCGGCCGCCAGCATGATCGGCACCGACATGAGGAAGGAAAAGCGCGCGGCGGCCGGGCGGTCTAGCTGGCGCAGCATCCCACCGGTGATGGTTGAACCCGAGCGGGAAACGCCGGGAAAGAGCGCAGCGGCTTGAAAGAAACCCATCACCAGCGCATCCAGCCAGGTGATCGAAGTGAGCTGCCGGGTGCGTTTGCCGAACAATTCGGCCGCAACCAGCAAGGCGGCGGTGACAAAGAGAAAGCCGGCCGTGGCGGCCACCGAGTTAAAGGCGGCTTCGACCATGGGCTTGACCAGCACTCCCAGCACGCCGGCGGGGATGGTGGCGAGGATCAGGTACCAGCCCAGGCGCGCCTGCGGGTCTGCGAAAGGTTTTCCGGCGAAGATGGCCCGCACCAGGGCGCTGAGGATAGACCACAGGTCTTTCCAAAAGTAAACGATCACCGCCAGCAGGGTACCGTCCTGGATGAGCACATTGAAGAGAAAAGCCACCGGTGGATCGAAATGCCAGCCAAACAGGTATGGGGCGATGACCAGGTGGGCCGAACTGGAGACGGGCAGAAATTCGGTCAAACCTTGAATGATTCCGAGGATGATGGCTTGTAGGATATTCATAAGTTCCTTTGAGGTCGGTTGGTCAGTTTTTTCTGGCGCGAGGCTGGTAGGCGGCTAAAAACTGTTCGGCAAAATGGGCATAGCGCCCATCCAGGATCGCCTGGCGCGCCTGGCGAACCAGATGCAGCAGGGTATGGATATTGTGGATGGAAATCAGGGTGGAGGCAAGGATTTCTTTGGCGACAATCAGGTGGCGGATATAGGCGCGGGTGAACTGCCGGCAGGTGTAGCAGCCGCAGCCCTCTTCGATGGGGCGCGGGTCGCGGGCAAAAGCCGCGTTCATCATGTTTAACCGCCCGGTGGAGGTCATCGCCGCGGCATGGCGCGCCAGGCGGGTGGGCAGCACGCAGTCGAAAATATCGATGCCGCGGGCAATCCCCTGGATGAGATCCTCGGGCGAACCGACTCCCATCAGGTAACGCGGTTTTTCGGGGGGCAGGACGGCATTCACCACCTCGATCATCGCGTTCATCTCCTCTTTGGTTTCACCCACGCTCAGACCGCCGATGGCGTGGCCGGGGAACCCCAGGGAGGCGATATAGGCGGCGGACTGTTCGCGCAGCTCGGGAAAGACACCACCCTGCACGATACCAAAAAGAGCCTGGTCGCGGCGCGTTTTGGCCTGCAGGCAGCGTTCCGCCCAGGCGTGGGTGCGCTGCATGGCCACCTCGATCTGCGGCCGGTCGTAGGGCAGGGCGCACTCGTCAAACGCCATGATAATGTCCGCGCCCAGTTGTTCCTGGACGGCGATGGAGATCTCGGGAGTAAACCGGTGGGTCGAGCCGTCGATGTGGCTCTTGAAACGTGACCCCATCCCGGTCGATTTTACGCATATCCGAGAGCGAGAAAACCTGAAACCCGCCGGAATCGGTCAGCATGGGGTTGGGCCAGCGCATAAACTGGTGCAGGCCGCCCATTTCGGCCACCAGGTCGGCCCCAGGGCGCAGGTATAGATGGTAGGTGTTGGACAGCACCAGCGAGGCATCCAGTTCACATAGTTGGGCGGGGGTAACGGCTTTGACGGTGGCCTGGGTGCCGACCGGGGCGAAGATGGGGGTAGAGATATCGCCGTGCGGGGTATGGAAGATACCCGCACGGGCGGAGCCATCCGTGGCGATCAGGTCAAAGGTGAAGTCTGGCATGGCGAAGGAATTATACAATGGTTTGGTGAGCGACCCGGTGAAATCCAAAGTATAATTTCGCGCATGCATGTCAACGGACAAACAAACTGGATAGAGGTGGATCTGGGCGCCATCCGGTATAACGTGCGCCGCTTATTGGAAATAACCGGGGTTCAAGTGATGGCGGTGGTCAAGGCCAACGCGTATGGCCACGGGCTGGTGGAAGCCAGCCAGGCGGCGGTGGAGGCCGGGGCTACCTGGTTGGGCGTGGCGCGCATCGACGAAGCCCTCAGCCTGACGCGCGCCGGGATTCCCGCGAAGATGATCGTCTTGGGCTACACCGAACCCGAACGGGCAGCGGAGGCCGCCGCGGAAGGCGTGCGCCTGGCGGTGTACGACTGCGGGGTGGTGGAAGCCTATTCCCAGGGTGCCGGCGCCGCGGGAAAAACGCTGTATGTGCATGCCAAGTTTGATACCGGCATGGGCCGGCTGGGTCATGCTCCCGAGGATGGGGTGGAGTTTGTGCGCCGCCTGGGAGCCATGCCCGGGTTGGAAGTGGAGGGGGTTTTCACCCACCTGGCGGAAGCGGACGAACCCGAAAAACCTACCACCCTGCGCCAGCTGGCGCGCTTTGACGCCCTGCTGGAGAGTCTGAATGCCGCCGGGCTGCGCCCCAGCCTGGTTCACGCGGCTAATTCCGCGGGTACCCTGGGGTTTCCCCAGGCGCGCTACGACCTGGTACGGCCGGGGATCGCCGTATTTGGGCTGCAGCCCTCCACCACCACGCCCCTCCCGGCGGATTTCCGCCCGGCGTTAAGTTGGAAGGCGCGCCTGGCTTCGGTAAAAATGCTGCCGCCCGGGCACGGGGTCGGCTACAATTTTAAGTATTTCACCACCCGGACCGAACGGATCGGCGTGGCCACGGTGGGATATGCGGATGGTTTCCGCCGCGGGCAGGACAATTTTGCCCTGGTGCGCGGGCAGCGCACGACCGTGGTGGGCGGGGTGTGCATGGATCAATGCATGCTGCAGCTCGACCACGTTCCGGATGCCCGCATTGGCGACGAGGTGGTGCTCATTGGGCGGCAGGGGAACGAGCGCCTTGCGGTGGAAGAGATCGCCGCCTCTTGGGGCACCATCGCTTACGAGGTGGTCTGCGGCCTGGGGGCGCGCGTCCCGCGAGTGTATGTGTGATCCGGGCGAGCCACCGGCAGAACCCTGGATCCATGCGGTGATCGTTCTGAAAATGGCCAGACGACCCCAAAAGGCTCATTGGATGGAATTGACAATTTACGAGGTGTAATGCTCACAGCAAAAAAGAAACGATGGCAAACGGCTTTGCCGATGCCCGCCGAGGTGGACGCGGCCCTGGGGGAGTACCCCCCGATTTTTCGCCAGGTTTTGTATAACCGTGGGGTGACAGATGGGCTATCCGCCCAGGCTTTTCTACACGGGGATGCCCAGGCAGACGACCCGTTCCAACTGTTGGGGATGGCTGCCGCGGTGGAGCGCATCTTGTGGGCGGTGGATCAAAAAGAACGCGTGGTGGTTTACGGGGATTACGACGTGGATGGGGTCAGCGCCACGGCTCTGCTGGTGGAGGTGCTGGCCAGTTTCGGCGCCAATGTGCGCCCCTACATCCCCAACCGTTTTGACGAGGGGTACGGGCTGAACAATGACGCCCTGGATCTGCTGAACCAGGAAGGGGTCGACCTGGTGGTGACGGTGGACTGCGGGATCCGTTCGCCCGCCGAAGCGCAGCACGCCCGCGAGTTGGGCATCGACCTGATCGTCAGCGACCATCACCATCCTGGCGCCGAACTGCCCCTGGCAGTGGCGGTGATTTGCCCCAAGCAAAATGGAGATGTCTACCCGGATAAGGATTTATCCGGCGTGGGCCTGGCCTATAAAATAGCCCAGGCGCTCTTCTCGACCCGCCCGCAGGCGCTGCGCCGGGCGGAGGATTGGCTGGATCTGGTGGCGCTGGGAACCATCGCCGATATTGTCCCCCTGCGTGGGGAAAACCGCGGGATGGTGCGCCGCGGGCTGGAGCAGCTGCGCCTGTCACAGCGCCAGGGAGTGGTGTCGCTGGCAGGTGCGGCGGGGGTGAGGTTGGCTAACCTTTCGGCCGGAGACGTGGGCTTTATGCTCGGCCCGCGCCTGAACGCGGCCGGGCGGCTGGATTCGGCCCAGGCGGCGCTCAACCTGCTGCTCGCCCAGGATGTATTTCAGGCAGGCACGCTGGCGCAAAAGTTAGACGCGCAGAACCGCGAGCGCCAGGATTTGACCCGCCATATGCAGGAACAGGCCGGCGCCATGGCTGCCGAGGCCGGGGTGGAAGAGATCATCTTCGCCTTTTCGGCAGATTTTAACCCGGGTGTGGTGGGGCTGGCCGCGGCCCGCCTGATGGAGAGCTACTACCGCCCGGCCATCGTCGGCCAGATCGAAGAAGAATTTACCCGGGCATCCTGCCGCTCGATCCCTGAATTCCATATCACCCATGCCCTGGATGAGTGCAAGGACCTGCTGGAGCGCCACGGTGGGCACGCGGTGGCCGCGGGCTTTACCGTGCGCAACGAGCATCTGGACGAATTGAAAGCCCGGCTGGCAGCCCTGGCACGTGATCAATTGGGCGGGCGCGAGCTGGCTCCCAGCCTGCGCGTGGACGTAGAGGTGCCGCCGCGCGAGCTGCACCCAGATTTGCTGACCTACCTCGATCTGCTCCAGCCGACCGGGCAGGAGAACCCCGACGCGGTCTTTGTATCCCGCAACCTGCGGGTGGTGGAAAAAAGAACGGTGGGGGGCGAGGGCCAGCACCTGAAAATGAAGCTGACCGATGGCTGGATGACCTGGGACGCGATTGCCTTCCGCCTGGGCTACTGGGTGAACGATCTGCCCAGGAATATTGATGTGGCGTACAATTTTGAGCGCAATGTATATAACGGCAAGGTCAATTTGCAGCTGAACGTACGGGATATTCAACCGTCTGAAGACCCTCAATAAAACGAATGGGTCTGGCAGATTGCTGCCAGACCCATTCTTCTGATGATGCTTCCCGGTGATCTAATCTACAAATCGATATTTGAACAGCGACCAGACGGCCACAAAGGCGTCTTTCATTTTAATTTTCTTGCCTTCCGAGTATTCGCGCGGGTTAAAGCGAATGGGAACCTCGTAGATGCGCACGTGCTGTTTTAAAAGCTTGGCGGTAAATTCGGGCTCAAATTCAAAGCCGCGCGCGTGCAGGGTCATCCCCACCGCGATATCCCGGCGGAATAATTTGTAACCGGTCTCCATATCGGTGAGGATGTTGTTGTAAAGGATATTGGTGATAAAGGTGAGGATTTTGTTGGCGACCATATTCCAGAATAGGATCGGTCGTCGAGCGCCTCCAAGAAAGCGCGAGCCAAAAACCACATCCGCGATGCCCTCGTTTATCGGGTCGATCAACGCAGGATAGTCGCGCGGATCGTACTCGAGATCGGCATCCTGGACGATGCAGAAATCACCGCGCGCTGCCGCAATCCCAGTGCGAACGGCGGCGCCTTTGCCCTGGTTGCGGTCGTGTAAAACCACACGAATCTGTGGGTCATCCGCGAAGGATTGCAGAATTTCACGGGTGCCGTCACTGGAACCATCGTCGACGATCAGAATCTCGGCAGCGGCGCCGCTGGATTTCACCCGCTTCACGATCTCGGCAATGGTTTTAGCTTCGTTGAAAACTGGGATGATGACGGTTAAATTCATAAGGAAGATTATACCTAATAAGCTCGATTTGCCCCCTCTCCGCCACCCTTTCAGAATTGTAGGTTATAAAACCGCGGCACTTTGAGCCGGCGTGCTATAATTTTTCTTGGGGTTTCAAACGATGAAATCAATATACAATTTGGGAGGTGGATCTTGACCAATGCGCCAGCTCGTACGAGCGGGAAGTCTACGGCTGGGGCAGGAGCGACCGGCTCTTTTGTAGAGCCGCCCTACACTCCCCCTCCATTGTCGACGCTGGAAGATACCGGCCTGTCGCCGCTGTGGCTGCAGGACCTGGCCTTGAAGATTATGTATTTTCAAGGCTATCTTACCGGTTATAAAATTTCGGAAGAAATGGCCCTGCCTTTCTCCGGGATCATCGACCAGATCCTCGAAACGCTCAAACGCGAGAAACTGATCGAAGTTCGTTCGTCACAAATGGGGCTGGGCGAAGGCGCCTACCTCTACGCCATCACCGGGGCAGGAATTGCCCGCGCGCGCGAAGCACTGGATCGCAGCCAATACGCCGGCCAGGCGCCAGTGCCTTTGAACACCTATATCGATTCAATTAAACGCCAGGCGCGCGGGCGGATGACCGTGACCAACCGTCTGATGCGCCAGGTGCTTTCCACCCTGGTTCTATCCGAGAACACCTTCCAATCGCTGGGCCCGGCAGTCAATTCGGGCACCTCCATTTTCTTATACGGCCCTCCGGGGAACGGGAAAACCAGCGTGGCCCGCGCCGTGGGAAATTTGATCCAGACCCAGAGCATTTATATCCCCTACGCGATCTACGTCGATGGGCAGGTGATCAAGCTCTACGACTCCGTCAACCACACCCTGTATGAGGATGATGACGGCTCACCCGGCGGCACCAGCACCCTGCGCGCCGGCGCCCGCCGCGACCCGCGTTGGGTGCGCATCCACCGGCCCTTCATCGTCACCGGCGGTGAGCTGACCCTGGCGGGTCTGGATCTGGTTTTCGATGACACCCTGAAATATTATGAAGCGCCCTTCCAGGTGAAATCGAACGGCGGGATTCTGCTGATCGACGACTTTGGCCGCCAGATGGTACGCCCGCGCGACCTGCTCAACCGTTGGATCGTGCCGCTGGAAAACCGCATCGACTATCTGACCCTGCACACCGGGCGCAAAATTGAACTGCCCTTCGATGTGCTGGTGGTCTTTTCCACCAACCTGCCCCCGAAAGACCTGGTGGATGAAGCTTTCTTACGCCGCCTGCGCCATAAGATTGAGATCATCGACCCGAGCTACGAAGAGTTCCGCGAGATATTTAACCGGGTGACGGCGGCGAAGGGGGTCAAGTACAGCGATCAGGGTCTGGCCTACCTGCTGCAGGAATGGTATATCAAACCCAACCGCAAACTGCGCGCTTCACATCCGCGCGACCTGTGCGATCAGATCATCGATGTGGCTCAATACCTCAACGTGGAGCCTGAAATGACCCGCGAATTGCTGGATCGGGCTGCAAGGGCATTTTTCGTAGATTTATGAACCAGTTCCTGGTCTGGTCAAAGACCATGGTTGTCGCCCATCGCGGGGCATCTGCCTACGCGCCGGAAAATACCCTGGCGGCTTTTTGCCTGGCGGTCGATCAGGGTGCAGATGCCGTAGAGCTGGACGCAAAACTTTCCGCAGACCAACAAATCGTGGTGATCCACGATAAAACCGTCAACCGCACCACGGATGGCAAAGGCGATGTGCGCCGGCTGACCCTGGGCCAGCTAAAATCGCTGGACGCCGGCAGCTCTTTTTCATCCCGGTTTGCCGGCGAAACCATCCCCACCCTGGCCGAGGTGCTGGAGGCCGTGGGCCAGAAACTGCTGGTCAACATCGAGCTGACCAATTATGCCTCCCCGGCGGACAGTCTGGTGGATAAAGCGGCCGCCCTGGTGCAGCAATTTCACCTGGAAGAACGGGTATTGTTCTCTTCGTTCAATCCGGCCAACCTGGTTCGCGCACGCAGGCTGCTGCCCGAAGTGCCGGTGGCGATTCTCGCCCTGCCCGGGCGAGGCGGCTGGTGGGCGCGCTCCTTTCTGCTGCGCCAAATTTCCCCTGATTTGGTCAATCCATACTACAGCGATGCGACCGCGGGCTATATTCAGCGCCAGCATGAAACCCGGCGCAAGGTGCACGTCTGGACGGTGGATGACCCGCTGGATCTGGGCCGCTTGACCAGGGATGGAGCGGATGGATTGATCACCAATGACCCGGTGGCAGCCCGGCGGGCAGTTGAAGTAGGGTAAAACCCTCAGCCAGGTACGCCAGACCGGCTATGATCACGGGTCGTTGCGGGGGTGAAGGCGTGGTAGAATGGGACAACCGCGCGAACGAGGCGGCCGGCATTGGAATGAAACGCCTCAGGTTTTCCACCAAACAACAAAAACGCTGGATGAATCAACCTGATGATTGACGTAACTGAGCAGTGGTCGATGGTTTCGCCCAAATCACTGCGCAGCGTTTATGGAAAGTAATGACTCGTGAACACGCCGGCAGCATAGAATTGAATAAGAGAAGTCACCGCCCCCATCTCCTCATAACGCTGACCCTCCTGGCGCTGCTGCTGACCTGGGCATTTCCGGCTGGGTCGGGTCTGGCGCAATCAACCGGCCCCGATACCGCTGCGCTGCAAAAAGCTCGTGTGTTGATGAGCACCATGTCGCCGGAGGAGCGCGTCGGACAGCTTTTCCTGGTGGGGTTCAACGGCGACAAAGTCGACGAGACCTCGCCGATTTACGACCTGATTGCCAAATACCACATCGGCGGGGTCATGCTGCTGCGTAAAAACAACAACATCAGCAACCAGACCGATATCCTGGCGTCAACCTACCAGTTGTCATCCGCGCTTCAACAGCTGGATTTCACCGTCAGCCGCGATTCTCCCAGCCCGACACCCGACGCGCCTCATTACGTGCCCCTGTTTGTGGGGATCTCCCAAGAAGGCGATCTCTACCCTAACGACCAAATTCTCAGCGGGGTCTCCTCCTTGCCCAACCTGATGGCCATTGGGGCCACCTGGGATCCCAACCTGGCAGAGCAGGTGGGGGCGGTCATGGGCAGCGAGCTTTCTGCGCTGGGGGTCAATCTTTACCTGGGACCATCCCTGGATGTGCTGGACGTGCTGTACGTCAGCGGGGGCGAGGACCTGGGGGTGCGCTCCTTTGGCGGCGACCCCTACTGGGTGGGAGAGATGGGCAAGGCCTATGTCTCCGGCCTGCACCAGGGCAGCCAGAACCGCATGGCGGTCATCGCCAAGCATTTTCCGGGTCAGGGCGGATCGGACCGCCAGCCCGAGACCGAAATTGCCACGGTTCGCAAGACGCTTGATCAGCTCAAGCAGATCGAGCTGGCGCCATTTTTCGCGGTCACCAGCAGCACAACTCCCGCAGATCTGACTGTCGACGGCTTGCTGATTTCACACATCCGCTACCAGGGTTTTCAAGGGAATATCCGCCAGTCGACGCTCCCGGTCAGTTTTGACCGGGCGGCATTGAACGACATTTTGGGCCTGCCGGAATTTGTGCCCTGGCGGCAGAATGGCGGTTTGCTGGTCAGCGACAACCTGGGCAGCCCGGCGATCCAGCGCTTTTTCGACCCAATTGGCAACCGTTTTGATGCCCGTCTGGTGGCTCGTGACGCCTTTTTGGCCGGCAACGATTTGCTCTACGCCGATAATTTTGTCGCCAGCGGGGATGCGGATGCGGCAGTGACCATGACCCGCACCCTGGATTTCTTCACCCAAAAATATCGCGAGGATTCGGCCTTTGCCCAACGGGTGGATGCCTCCGTCGAACGGATTCTGACCCTCAAATACCGGCTGTTCCCTGAATTTATTCCTGAACAGGTGATTCCCCCCGAAGCGGGTCTGGACAACATCGGAAAATCGCAGCAGGTGACCTTTGATGTGGCCAGCAGAGCCGTAACGCTGATCAGCCCGAGCCGGGAAGAACTCGCCGCGGTATTACCTCGCCCGCCCCAACTCAACGAGCGCATCGTTTTTATCACCGATACCATGTCGGGCCGGCAATGTTCGACCTGCGGCGATCTGCCGGCAATCGATGTGGATGCGATCCAGGCCGAGGTCGTGCGTCTGTACGGTCCGCAAGCCGGAGGGCAAATATCCCGCAGCCTGCTGTCTTCATATTCTTATACGGATCTGTGGCAGTTTTTGACCAACCAGGAGGACCTGCCGCCCATCGAAAATGACCTGGCCCTGGCGAATTGGGTGGTTTTTGGCGCGCTGGATTACTCTTCGGAGCGCCCGGAGTCGCAAGCCCTGCGCCAGCTGCTCTCGGAGCGCTACGATTTACTGCGCAACAAACGCGTGATCGTGTTTGCCTTTAACGCGCCTTACTATCTGGATGCCACCGATATTTCCAAGCTGACTGCCTATTATGGGCTGTATTCCAAAACCGCTCCCTTCGCCGAATTGGCGGCGCGGGTCTTATTCCAGGAAATTTCTCCCCCCGGCGCGCTGCCGGTATCCGTACCCGGGATTGGCTACGATTTGATCAACGCGACCAAACCGGATCGCGACCAGGTCATTTCGTTGATGGTGGATCTGCCCGAGCCGGATAATTCGGTCCAGACACAGACACCCGAGCCAACCCCGGTGCCGACCTTCAAAGTGGGCGATACCATCCCGCTGCGCACCGGGTTAATCCTGGATGCCAACCATCACGTGGTGCCCAACGGCACCCCGGTGCGTTTCCTCTTCACCACCGGCGGCGATACCGCCGTAGCGCAAACGGTCGAAGCGGTGACGGTAAATGGCGTAGCCCGGGCCAGCTACCGCATTGACCGGGCGGGTCTATTGGAGATTACCGCTAACAGCGACCCGGCCTTTAACTCGGACCGGCTGCAGCTAGATATCACCGGGGGCGAATCCGCCGCGATCACCGCGATTGTACCCACCTCCGTGCCGACGGAAACCCCAACGCCGACCCAAACGAGCACGCCCACGGCTACGCCTACCCTGACTCCCGAGCCGACCCCGGAGCCGAAACCCGTATTGGGCGATTGGGTCGTCGCCCTGGCGGTAATTCTCGCAAGCAGCGCATTGGGCTTGTGGCTGGGGATTAGCCTGGTGCATTTCCGCTGGGGGATACGCTGGGCGCTGTGTATTTTGATCGGCGGTCTGCTGGCCTACAATTATGTGGTCTTGAAATTCCCGGGCAGCGAGCGAGTCATCGCCCAGGGGGTAACTTCCGGGGTTGTAGAGGTCACTTTTATCGGAATCGTGCTGGGTGCGATCGTATGCGGATTGTGGTGGTGGTTGGCTGGACGCCAATCGGCCGGGTCTAGCGGAGTAAAGTAGCCAGCAGGCTGAGCACCGCCAGACCGGCGGTGGTAATGATCAGTGCCTGTTCGGGCTGACGCAGCCAGAATTGGCCGGTGGCGCGGGCAATGACCCGCGGAGCGGGATGCGAAACCGGGTTTAAGTCGCCCAATAAGGCGGAGCGAAACTGGCCGATGTTTTCCGGGCGCTCGTCGGGGTGCAGGGCCATGGCCCAAAGGATCGCGCGTTCGGTGCGGGAGGAGATGGCCGGGTTGATCTGGCGGGGTGCAACGAGATTGGCAGGATCCAGAAAGCGGTCGCGGGCATCGGCGGGGGATTGATTGGTCAGCAAGTGATAGAGGGTCGCCCCAAAGGCATAAATGTCTGAGCGCACATCGGTGTGACCGTTGTCACCACCGTATTGTTCCAGGGGTGTGTAGAGGGCGGTGCCCTGCCCCTGCAGGATGGTGATGGTGACTTCGCCCGGCGCGGCCAGTTTGACCAGGCCAAAATCGACCAGCTTTAACAAACCGCTCGGATTTAGCTTCAGGTTGCTGGGCTTGATATCCCGATGCAGGATGGGCGGGATCTGGCTATGGAGGTAATTAATCGCGTCGCATAACTGGTTGGCCCAGCCAAGGACATCCTCCTCGAAGAGAAATTCCTTGGCCTGGCGCGCTTCGACCATTAATGTGCGCAGGTCTTTTCCGGCGACGTAA
Source organism: uncultured Chloroflexia bacterium (assembly GCA_963752685.1). Classification (GTDB taxonomy): domain Bacteria; phylum Chloroflexota; class Anaerolineae; order Anaerolineales; family Anaerolineaceae; genus Anaerolinea. Next base: position 383,051 of record CAVVZR010000008.1, read on the forward strand.
TCCATCACCAGGTAATCACGGCTGCTTACCGAGAAAAAGTCAGAGACCTTGGGGAGGTTGGGATGATCCAGGCGCGCGAGGACAGTTGCCTCTCTGAGAAACTGGTCGCGAGCTTCGCGAAGCAGGTCAGCAGGCAGGTTTCGGTCGTGTTCAACTTCTTTAAGCGCGCAGGTGCGGCCTTCAAGGCGAAGATCATCGGCCAGATAGATGCAGCCCATGCCGCCCTGGCCAATGATCCGGCGAATCTTATATCGCCCGCGCAGCACCTCGCCTGTCTTGATCGGTACCGGCATATTTTCCACCTGGTCGAGAACGATTACTCCCGGCCTTTGTCCTGGAGGTTGACGCAATCAGGGCCCTGAGTCATTGGCAGCGGATTGGATTCGGCGTCTTCCCGCTTGCGTTCTGGCACACTTTGCCAGGGTTACCAATAAGGCGATTCTCTGCTATATTATACCTTATTGAATAACATGCCAGAAAGCATGGTTATCCGCTGCGGGACCTTTCATTTTTGATGAGTCCGACATTCTAATCATCGGGAGGGGAGCATGGATCGTCCGGGGGCAGAGCTTCCGATATTAATTGCACAAAATGGCCCTTTGAATGGGCAAAGATGGTTGTTAGAGCGCGATATGCTGGTTGGGCGGGATCCCTCCTGTGATCTGATCATCAATGACCGGCAGATCTCGCGTTTCCATGCCCGTTTTGAGGTCACCGAGGAAGGCATCTACCTGGAAGATCTGGGCAGCAAGAATGGCACGTTTTACAACGGGCATCTGTTGGGTGAGCCGGTTTTGTTAAAAGACGGCGACCTGCTGCAAGTGGCGCTGCTTCAGCATTTCACTTTTCTGACATCCGATGCAACCATGCCCCTGGAGAGCGGGATGCAGCCCATTGGGCCGCTGACGGCGCGTCTCTACCTGGAAGAGCGCTCTCGCCGGGTGTGGATCAATCATAACGAAATCATCCCGCCGCTTTCCGCGCAGCAGTTCCGCCTGCTGAGGGCCCTCGAGCGGCATAAAGGGCAGGTGATTTCGCGCCAGCAGTTAATTGATGATGTGTGGGGAACCAACGAGGCTCAGGGTGTCTCGGAGCAGGCATTTGATGCCCTGGTGCGCCGGCTGCGCGAGCGACTGCAGAGCATAGACAAAGATCACACCTATCTTGTGACCGTCCGCGGGCACGGGCTGCGCCTGGATAATCCCGACGTTTGAGTGAATAGAAAAAGGCTGGGGAGTGGATCCACTCCCCAGCCTTTTTGGTTAACCTCTCAGGTTCAATTCCATTGAATAACGCAGCGCCTGGCGGTAGACATCCTGCAGACGGCTGACCATTTCATTCTGGCCTTCGGTTTCCATCTGACTCGCCAGCCCGTTAATCATTTGGAGCAGCTCGGGGGTCAGTTTTTCTTTGTTCTTCTCAAACAGGTCCCGGCGGGCGTCCTCTCCTTCCACGCTGATTAGCTCTTCAATGAAGGCAAATTCTGCGGGTGGGGTGGAGGCCTGCTGGATGAGTTCAACTACCTTCTGGATCTTGGCGCTGCGGGAGAGATCGCCTTTCTGACGGGCGGTCTGCAGCTCGTCGCGCAGGACCTCGGTGAAGAATTCGTCGATCTCTTCGATGTGCGTCTGGAATGCCTCTTCCACGTTGGCCGCATTGACGACCTCATCGACCAGCATCCGTGCGCTTTCCATGCGGCTCTTCATGCGTTTATCGATCTCGGCGGTCAGATCCAGCAGTTTCTGGCGCAGGGCTTCCAGTTTGGGTTTGTCTTCGGCGCTCGCCTGGTTAATTCTTTCCGATACCATCGAGAAGAATTCGTAGTCCAGCCCGGTGCGGGTCATGCTGACCAGCGCCGCCAGAGCGGCTTCGCCGGATTGCTGCAGCATCAAATCGAGCAGGGTTTCGCGGGTGAGGCCTTTCTGACTGGCATCTTGCAGGGCTTTGACCGCGGTTTGAACTTCGGCGCTTTCGGCCATCAACCGCTGGCCAACCTTGGTCAGCGGCAGGACTTCCTGCTGCAGCTGCGCAATGGCGCGGGCAGAATTCTGGTCGCCGCCGGCCATTGAGGCTTCCACCAGCCGGTTGAACATCTGGAAGAAGGTTTCGTCCATCAATTCTTCTTCCTGGCGCACGATTTCGGGGCGAGAAGCCGGGGTGGCAGTCAGCAGTCGCTGAATGAGGTTCAGCCGCTTTTGGGAGGACTCGATCATCTCTTTGGTGATGCCGTCGGCTTCCAGGATGCGGTCGATCATCGTCTGCATGGTGAGCATCGACTGCGGGCGGAAAAGATAAGCTTTGCGTTTTTCCGGGGGCAGTTTATTGACCACCTGGGTGATATACGGACCCATCAGACGTTCCTGCTCGTTCAGCGGCAAGCCCAACTCGGGAGGGAAGTAGGTCAGCAGCAGTTCTTTCTCAGGGTCATGATAAACCACCGGGGTGGCGAGGGGGCCCTGATAACCGCAGTTTTGGCAGTCTGCCACGTTGGCCTGGCCGGAAAGAAAGCGCTGTTTGGCCTGAGGGTCGACCCCCACATCGAATAACTGCTCTACTTCGGCGAGGAGCGGCTGGCGGCAGCGCGGGCAATTCATCTGAACTCTGGGCATAATGGATCCTTAATTGCAGAATGGAGGGGATTATACCATGCCTGAAAAAAACCGATTTGTCCGGTTGGCCGGCCGTGAGGGTTATTCTCGCGGCAGCGAGAAGTAGATGCGCGTGCCCTGGCCGGGGACCGTATCTACCCAAATACGCCCGCCGTGCGCCTCGATGATCGATTTCGACAGGTACAATCCCAGCCCGGCGCCCTTGGTGTGGCGCGCCATATCCGGGGCGCGGTAGAAGCGGTCGAAGATGTGCGGAATATCTTCGGGGGCGATGCCCGGGCCTTCATCACTGACCGAAACGATCACCTGCTCGGGGCGGATCTCGCCGCGAATAATGATTTTCCCGCCGGGGGAATACTTGATGGCATTGCCCACCAGGTTGGTCAGCACCTGCTGGACGCGGTTCTCATCGGCAAATACCACTGGAAAATTCTCGGGGAAATCCACCGAAATAGTGTGGGTGGTGGTTTGAGTCTGCATACGTTCGGCCACGCGCTGCGCCAGGACCGGCAGGGCCAGGTCGTTGTGTTTGAGGATCATTCCGCCCGCCTGGAGACGCGAGGCGTCCAACAGGTTTTCGATCAACCCGGCCAGCCGGTCGGCTTCTTCTTCGATGACTTCCAGGCTGTCCTGGACGATCTGCGGGTCCCACTCGGCGTCTTCGCGGCGCAAGGTGCTGACGTAACCTTTGATCAGGGCCACCGGGGTTTTCAATTCGTGGCTGATCACCGAGATGAAGGTGCTTTTCAATTCGTCTGCCTGACGGAATTTGGTGATGTCGCGCACGGTGCCGATGATGTTGAGCAGGCGGCTCTGCTCGCCAATCAAGGGCACGTAGGTGATACCCACCGGCAGGGAGGGCAGGCTGTTCGGAATTTTAAGATCGCCCTCCACGTACAGGTGCGCGTGAGGAGTCAGCGGCCACCCGCCCAATTCGGCATTTTCCAGGGTCAGGCCATCCGGCATGCGCTCCCAGCGGATAACATCTTCATGGTTCCTGCCGATCAACTGGTCGACCGGCTGGTTGAGCATGCGCGCCAGGGCGGGGTTGCAGCGTTGGATGCGGTTGTCGGCCGAGAGGATCAGGATGCCGTCGGCCAGCGAATCGAGCAGGGCATTGAGCCGTTCGCGTTCGACATTGGCCTGGGTATATAGCTGCGCGTTTTGAACGGCAACCGCGGCCTGGTTGGCAAAGCTGCTGAGCAGATTGTAATCATTGTTCGAGATGCTGCCTGAATAGGAGCGGAAAATCATAATCAGCCCCACAACTTTTTGACGGGCAACCAGGGGCAGGCCAAACCCGTTGAGCAGCCCTAAACTGGCTTTTTGGGCGATCTGATCGAGGATGCGGCTGATCTCAGGCAGTTCAAAGCGTTCCGGGTCTTCTTGCTCGGGGATCTCGGCCAGCACTTTTTCGGTGACGCGCAAGAACACCGCGGGGATGCCCTGCGAAGCCGCCACCCGCCAGCCTTGTTCGGCGCGCAGGGCGATAAACCCGGCCTGGCCGGCCAGCATTTCCACTGAAATGCGTAAAATGCGCCCGAGCAGTTTGTCCAGATCCAGCTCTTCGGTCAGGGCGCGGGCAATTTCCAGCAGGTAATCCCGCTGGCGGACGCGAAAATCAGGAAGCAGGGGTCCTAACATAATCTTCAGCCAATCGGAGCGCCTCTTCGAAGATTTCGAGACCCTCCTCTAATTCGGGTAAGGTAATACACAGGGGAGGCGAGATGCGCACCACGCTTTTACCGCAGCCCAACAGAAGCAGCCCGCGTTTGAAAGCCAAATCGATCAGGCGGTCGCGCAGGGCTTCATCGGGTTGGTGGGTGGTGGGGTCTTTGACCAGCTCGATGCCAATCATCAGGCCCAGGCCGCGCACCTGCCCGATGGAAGGGTGGCGTGCGGCGATCTCGTTTAATAATGGCAGCGCCAGTGCGCCGATCCGGGCGGCATTGGCAAGGTACTGCTCTTCGATCAGCTGCAGAGTGACCATGGCGGCGGCGCAGGCGAGTGGGTTGCCGCCAAAGGTGTTGCCGTGCGCGCCGGAAGGCCAATCCATGATACTGCGGCGGGCGATCATCGCTCCCATAGGTACCCCGGAGGCGATGCCTTTGGCGCTGCAGACAATGTCGGGCTCTACATTGAAGTGTTGGATGCCCCACCACTTGCCGGTGCGGCCCAGGCCGGATTGGACTTCGTCGACGATCAGCAGGATGCCATGCCGGTCGCACAGCTCGCGGAGAGCAGGGAAGAAACCTTCGGCGGGCAGAACGTAGCCGCCCTCGCCCTGCACCGGTTCAACCAGGATCCCGGCGACTTCTTCTGGCGGCAGCAGTTTGCCGAGAACCTGGTCGCGGAGGTAGCGCACGACCGTCTCGCCGTAGGCTTCGCCGGGTTGGCTGTGCAGAAGGGGATGGTATGCGTCGGGAAAGGGGGCGTGCACCACGCCGTTCATCAGCGGGTAAAAGCCTTTGTGGTAATGGTTCTTGCTGGCGGTGAAGCTGACTGCCCCCATGGTGCGCCCGTGGAAACCACCCAGGAAGCCGATAAACTGGCTGCGGCCTGTGTGATAGCGCGCCAATTTAATCGCGGCTTCGATGCTCTCAGTGCCGGAATTGGTCATAAAAGATACCGCCGGTTCAGCGAAGGGGGCGATGTCGGAGAGCTTTTCGCCTAACTGCACCCACTTTTCGTGGTAGTAATCGGAGGAGATATGGATAAACTTCTCGGCCTGGTCTTGAATGGCTTTGACCACCTGCGGGTGACTGTGACCGGTGGAAACCACGGCGATACCCGCGGCGAAATCCAGGAAGCGGTTGCCGTCAACATCCCAGACACGGCAGCCTTTGCCGTGATCCATCACGAATGGATACGCCCTGGGGTACGACGGGGAAATGACTTCCTGATCACGTGCGATGATGCTGCTCGCCACGGGTCCGGGAACGTTAAGCGTTGTCACCATAAATTCTCCATAGAGATGATTGAGGTTGGAAAAGAGCAGGCCAAACGACCTGCTCTAGCGGATAAGTGAAACCTGGCTGCTCCTTCACATGGGTCGACCTGGTGAGTTCAAGCAGGGTGTTTGCCATGGGAAAGGTCTAGGATTTATCGTCCAAAGATTGGGCCAAGGCGAAAGCGCCCATCAATCCGGCGTCGTCACCCAGGGCGGCCGTGGTGATGATCAGGCCGTGTAGATATTCTTGCGACATGACCCGGTCGGCAACCGAGGTGCGCACCGGTTCCATAAAGTAGGCCCCGCTGCGCGAGACGCCGCCACCCAGGATGATGATCTGCGGATTATAGAGGTGCAGGTAGGCCGCGATGGCCTGCCCAAGGTAAGTGCCGGCGCGGGCAAGGGCCGAGATTGCCAGCGGGTCGCCCTGCTCTGCCGCCAGGCTCACGTCGCGCGCGGATGGCGAGGCGATATCTGCCAGGCTGGAGGGCACGCCCGAGGCAAGTTGGTCGGCGACGTAATGGGCGATCGCGGTGCCGGAAGCCAGGGCTTCCAGGTGGCCGGGGATGCCACAGCTGCAAATCGGGCCGTTGGGCAGCACGGTGATGTGGCCGATTTCTGCTGCCAGGCCCTGGTGACCCAACAAGAGGCGCCCGTCTTCGATCACCCCTCCGCCGATGCCGGTGCTGATGGTGATATACATGAGGTGGTTGTAACCCTGCCCGGCGCCGAATTTCCATTCGCCCAGGGCGGCCATGTTGGCATCGTTGCCGAGGGCCACCGGCACCTTGAATTCGTCGCGGATGATCTGTGCCAGGGGCAGGTTGGTCCAACCGGGAATGTTTGGCGCGGAATAGATGACGCCCGAACGCGGATTGGTCGGCCCGGGAGCGGCCAGGCCGATGGCTTTGACCATCTGGCCGGCGGGCCAGATGGACTTGAGCAGGTCAACCAGGCGGTCCACGGGAGTTTGATCTTTGCTTCGGGTAAGAATACGTTTTTGGGCGAGTGGCTTGATCTCGCCCGCCGCATAGAGGGCTGCTCTAAGCTGCGTTCCACCAATGTCTACGGCGATATAGGTATCCACGAGCGAAATTATAGCATAACATGTGTTAACTTTATTGACTAAGGCGGCGGTTTTCGGCCGGGAAGAAGGGAGGAAAGAACGGCATTGAGGTGTTCTTCGTCATTCCGGTTTCTACAAACTGTTACCTATGTCCTCGAACAGGGGTTATCTTTCCCTTCGGTTTATACACACACATCGGGAGGGGCCTGGGATGGGCCTGATTTTGTAGAGCCGTACCCCCAGGAGCTACGGTCTTCTCAAAGTCGGTTGACATTTTCAACTCCTTGTTCTCTGGCATTGGGGTGTGGGGTTGGGGCAGCCTCACAGGCTGCCCCAACCCCACAAATTCTTTCTTTCCCGCCCCAAGCTTGGGGCGGGGTAGGGGTGGGGTTGACTTTGAGAAAGCCCTGCCCCAGGAGCAGAAGCCCGTTGACGAGGGATAGATTCACTGCTATATTGTATCCGCTATGCAGCGTGTTAAAAAGGGTTGGTGGCAGAAAACGTGGCAGAACGTGCGCAAAGAAGCACGGTGGCTGACCCCTGGCATGGGGGTCAAGCGCTGGCTGCTGTTGATTGTGGCCGGAAACACGCTCCTGGGCGTCGGTTTCGCCTTGCTGCTCCTGGATGTTTACCGCAACGCCCCCGATACCTGGTGGCTGCCGGCCCTATCTTTTCTGGCGCTGCGCTTCCTCACCCGTCCGCTGCGAGCGATCATTTTTGGCGGGCTGGGGGTGGCGATGCTGCTCACCGGTATCTGGGGGTTCAACCGGGCGCTGCTGCGGCCTTTCATCCAGCCTGGAAAACGGGTGGTTGATTCACTCACGGCTTATCGCAAACGCGAGCGCGGCCCGCGCATTGTGGCGATTGGCGGCGGCACCGGGTTGTCGACCCTGCTGCGCGGATTGAAACAATATTCGACCAACATCACCGCCATTGTGACCGTAGCCGATGATGGGGGGTCATCCGGCGAACTGCGCCGCAGCCTGGGTGTGCTGCCCCCCGGGGATATCCGCAACTGCCTCACCGCCCTGGCCGACGACGAGACCCTGATGGGCCAGCTCTTCCAATACCGTTTTTCCTCAGGCAACGGCTTGAACGGTCATTCGCTGGGCAATTTGTTAATTACCGCATTGGCGGATATTTCGGGTAGTTTTGAAGAAGGGGTGGCCGAGTCGGGGCGGGTATTAGCGGTGCAGGGGCAGGTGCTGCCCGCCACCCTGCATGATGTCAGGCTGGTAGCGGATATCAGCCTGCCGGAAGCGGCCGGGGAGATCCGGGTGAAAGGTGAAAGTGAAATCCCCAAGGTTGAAGGCAAAGTACAGCGCGTCTGGCTGGAGCCGGACAACCCGCTGGCTTACCCGCCCACCGTGCAAGCCATTCTAAACGCCGACCTGATCCTGATTGGACCGGGCAGCCTGTATACCAGCATCCTGCCAGACCTGCTCGTGCCGGATATCGCCGAAGCGCTGCGGGTGAGCCGTGGATTGAAATTCTTTATCTGCAACGTGGCTACCCAGCGCGGTGAAACGGACGGTTATGATTGTTACGAGCACGTCAAAACCATCGAAAAGCACGTGGGCGGCGGCATTTTTGACCTGGTGCTGTGCAACAATCATTTCGACAACTCGATCCCGGATGGTATAACCTGGGTGAAAAGCAGCGAGAAGTTGGAAGAAGAGTTTTCCATTTACTGCGCCGATCTGGTCGACCGCGGCATGCTCTGGCGGCACGATCCGGCGCGCCTGGCCGAGGTGGCCATGGATTTATTCTACGAGCGCACCGGGCCTTTCTCAAATCGTGATAATTATTACAATCCCGAAATTTGAAATTCGTTTATAATAATGAGGATTTATCGCCCGGTTGCTGCCAAAGCGCCGGGCAGTCTGTGGGGGAGCGCTGCTCTCGCACACATCATCACCAGGTAAACATGCTCTCAGGCATGATTTCACAGTTCAAGAAATGTTTGAGGAGGTTCATTAAATGACAACGAAGATCGGTATCAATGGTTTTGGCCGGATCGGCCGCCAGGTTCTAAAAGCAATTATGGAACGCTTCCCGGGAGAATTGGAAGTGGTGGCGGTCAATGACCTATTTGATGCGCAAACAAATGCTCACCTGTTCAAGTACGACTCCAATTACGGCATCTTTGATGGCAGTGTTGAAGTCTCCGGCACCGACCTGGTGATCAATGGCAAGACGCTCAAAGTCTTCTCTGAAAAAGATCCCGCGAAACTGCCCTGGAAAGATCTGGGCGTGGAAATCGTAATCGAGTCGACCGGCATTTTCACGGATGCCAAGGGCGAGCCTGAAAAGGGTAAAGCCGGCGCGAATGTGCATATCACCGCCGGCGGCGCCAAGAAGGTGATCATCTCCGCCCCCGCGAAGAATGAAGACCTGACCATCGTGCTGGGCGTCAACGAGAGCAAATACGACCCCGCCAAACACCACGTGGTTTCGAATGCATCCTGCACCACCAACTGCCTGGCCCCCGCCGCCAAGATCGTGCACGATAAATTCAACATCCTCAACGCGGTCATGACCACCATCCACAGCTACACCAATGACCAGGTGATCCTCGACCAGGGCCATAAGAAAGAATTGCGCCGCTCGCGCGCGGCTGCTCTGAATATCATCCCGACCACCACCGGCGCAGCCAAGGCGGTTGCCCTGGTGATCCCGGAATTGAAGGGCAAATTCGACGGCTATTCTCTGCGCGTACCGACCCCGACGGTTTCGGTGGTCGACTTCGTGGCCACGATCGAGAAGAGCACCACCAAAGAAGAACTCAACGCCGCATTTGTGGAAGCATCCAAGGGCCCCCTGAAGGGCATCCTGGCGGTTACCACCGGCGAGTATATGGATCCATTGGTTTCGATGGATTTCAAAGGCAACCCGCATTCCTCGATCGTTGACCTGCAGTACAGCATGGTGATGGGCGGCAACCTGATCAAGGTTGTGACCTGGTACGACAACGAATGGGGTTATTCTTCCCGCACGGCTGACCTGGCCGCGATGATGGCAAAGACACTCTAAGACAAGCCTTCCATCCTGCGCAGGTATTTTGCGAATAAGGAGATTTAGCGGTTAGCGAGGTATTCATTACCGGCACTAACCGCTAAATTTTTACCCGCCAAAGAGCAGCGGATGGTCTGTCGGATAAATCTGGTAATACTCTTCAGGAGGATGTAATGTTCAATAAAAAATCAGTTCGCGATATCGATGTGCACGGCAAGAAAGTCCTGGTGCGGGTGGATTTCAACGTGCCGATCAAGGACGGCGTGGTTCAAGATGACACCCGCGTGCGGGCGGCTCTGCCCACCATCCAGTATTTGCTGGATCAAGGCGCGGCGGTGATCCTCTGCTCTCACCTGGGGCGGCCCAAGGGCGGGCCGGACCCCAAGTACTCGATGAAACCCGTGGCAGAATTTCTGGGCACGATGATGGGCAAACCGGTCAAGTTCGCCGAGGACTGTGTGGGTGTGCCGGCCGAGAAGGCTGCCGCCGCCCTGCAGCCGGGCGAGGTGCTGGTGCTGGAAAATACACGCTTCCACCCGGAAGAAGAAAAAAATGACCTGGACCTGGCCAAACAGATGGCCTCCCTGGCGGATGTGTATGTCAACGACGCCTTCGGCAGCGCCCACCGCGCCCATTCCTCCACCGAAGGGGTGGCGCGCTTCCTGCCGGCCGTGGCAGGTTTCTTGATGGAAAAAGAAATCCAATACCTTTCGCAGGCGATTGAAAACCCGAAGCGGCCGTTCGTGGCTATCTTGGGCGGGGCTAAGGTGAGCGATAAAATTGGGGTGATCAAGAACCTGCTGACCAAAGCCGATGCGATCTTGATTGGCGGCGGGATGGCGAATACCTTCTTCAAGGCCCAGGGCTACCCGATGGGCGGTTCGCTGGTGGAGAGCGAAGTGCTCGACCTGGCGATGGAGCTGCTTGCGATTGGCGGGAGCAAACTGCGCCTGCCGGTGGATGTAGTCATTGCCCAAACGATGGAAGAGGGCGCCGAGACGCAGGTGATGCAGGTTGGCCCCATCCCCGACGGCTGGAAGATCCTGGATATCGGTCCGGAGACGGTGGCGGATTACGCCAAGGTGATCCACGGCGCCGCGACGGTGGTGTGGAACGGCCCGATGGGGGTCTTCGAGGTTTCGACCTTTGCCAAAGGCACCTTCGGCGTGGCGGATGCCATGGCTGAGAGCAAAGCGGTGACCATCGTGGGCGGTGGGGATTCGGCTTCGGCGATCCAGAAGTCGGGTCTGGCGGATAAGATCACCCATATCTCCACGGGCGGCGGCGCGTCGCTGGAAATGCTGGAGGGGATTGCCCTGCCCGGCGTGGCTGCCCTGCAGGATAAGTAAGCACCAGTCGGTCGGATTAATCAGTATACGGCGCGCCCATGGCGCGCCGTATGATTTCCTGAAGGTCGCGCTCAAGCCCGCCGGGTGATAGCCTGGCGCAAGCGGCCCACCCCGCTGCGCAGGGCTTGCTGGTAGATCCAGATGTCGGACGAATAGGTTACCAGCAGCATGCCGCGCTCGATCCATTTTTCCAGCCGGTCGAGATCGGGCAGGTGCAAGCCCCAGGGCACTCCCCGCGCCTGGCAGGCGGCGACCACGCGTTCAAGCATTTCTTCTGCCAGCGGATGGCGGGTATCTCCCGCGACACCCAGGGATAAGGACAGGTCATCCATGCCGAGGATGACGCCGTCTACACCTGGAACGGCAATCAGCGCCTCGATATTCTCGACAGCCTGGCGGGTTTCGATCTGGATGATATTGACCAGGTTGTTGTTGGCATGCTCGACGTAAGCGGCCACGTCTACATCGATATCGGTATAATTGAGGTGCGCCGCCAGGCGGCTGAACCCGCGCTGCCCAAGCGGAGGGTAACGGCTGAACCGGATGATGCGCTCCACCTGCTCCACCGTTTCCACTCGCGGGGTCATGATCCCCTGGGCGCCGGCATCCAGCGCGCGGGCATAAATGGAATATTGGGTGTCGCTGACCCGTACAAAGGGGGTGATGCCGGCCAGGCGGGCCACCTGGATCAGGTCGGCGGCGGTTTCGAAGGAGAAGGGACCGTGCTCCATATCGATGAAGAGATAGTCCAGGCCATACTGCGCGAACAGCTGGACCATGGCCGGGGCACGCTCCTGCACGATCATTGTGCCGATCACCGGTTTGCCCTGAACCAAAGCCTGTTTAATTGGGTTGGGTGTGAATTTCATCCGAGACGCTTTCGAGGGCCGGCCGAAGTGAATAAAAGGGGAGAGGTAGGCATACAGGAATCTTAACACATTTCAATGCGAAACATGGGTCATTGGGATTTACCATAGAAAAAGAAATATACGGGGGGTAAATTGGGCCCTTCGCGCCCAATTGACCCCCATATTTACTACCTACCACGGCAATGCCCACAGAACCCGAAACATGTCTGGCTGGAGCGGGAAGGCATCTGATATAATGATCTGGTTGGATTGGCCAATGGGTGAGCGGCCCGATACGAAACTCCCGGGCCAATAACTGGACAAAAACCGCAGGGTGGGGTAAAATCTCCCGTCGCAATGGTAATTTTTTTGGAGGATTAGTCAGTTGGCGAATATCAAGTCTCAAATTAAACGAAACAAACAGAACGAGAAACGTCGAGTCCGCAACCGTATTTTCCGAGGGCGCGCCCGCACCTTCGTGGCGAAAGCTCGAACCACGTTAGAAACCGGTAGTGTTGATGAAGCCAAAACCGCTGTTCTGGAAGCAGTCAGTGAATTAGATCGAGCCGCCAATAAGGGTGTTCTGCACAAGAATAATGCCGCTCGCCGCAAGAGCCGCCTGATGAAGCGCCTTGCAGCCATGGCAAAGTAATCCTTGTTCGATCCCCGGGGATTACACCCGGGTGAGCTTTGTCGCTACAAGAACCGCCCTTCAGGAGGGCGACGGCAGCGGGAGATTATCCTCCCGCTTTTTTTCTTACATTGACCTGAGACGCGCAGACGCCTCGATGGTCAAACCGGAAAATCAGGAGCATCAGCATGTTTGAAGCCGAGCAACAGCAGGTAGAACAAAAAATTCTTGCTTTTTGCAAGGAACGCGGCCTGCCCGAGCCCAGGCTTAACTGGGGTTGGATCCCATTCAACGGCCATTGGGGCATCGCCACCTCCTTCTTTCAGTTGGCATCCCAGGATGTAAAAGCCAGCGGCTCGAATGCCAATGTGGGGGCGCGCGCCAACGAACTGGCCGAGCAGGTGGGGGCTTACCTTGGGCTGCCCGAAGGCTTCGAGAAGGTCGAAGCGGTTAAAGGCTACCTCAACCTGTATTTTTCCAGCGCGGATTACGCGCGCCGGGTATTGACCGCGGTGCTCGAGCAGGGTGATGATTTTGGCCGCGGCGAGCCCCAAAACGAACAGGTGATGGTTGAGTTTTCCCAACCCAACACGCATAAAGCTTTCCATGTGGGTCACCTGCGCTCGGCCATTCTCGGTGATACGCTGTGCCGATTGCTCTCCTTCGCCGGTTTTGATGTCGTGCGCACCAATTATCCCGGCGATATTGGCCTGCACGTGATCAAGTGGCTGTGGAATTACATGAACTTCCACGCCGGAGAGAAGCCGCTGACGGATATCACCCGCTGGATGGGTGACATTTACGCCGAAGCCAACCGGCGCCTGGAAGAAAAGCCTGAGCTGGAAGCCGAGGTTCGCGCGCTCTACGGCCGCTGGGACCGGCGCGACCCGGATGTGGTCACCCTGTGGGAAGAAACCCGCCAGTGGTCGCTGACCGGCTTCGAAGAGTTATACGAACAGCTCGACATCAAATTTGACCGCTATTATTTCAACAGCATGGTCGAACACCCCGGCAAAGAGGTGGTCGACGAACTGATCGCCAAAGATATTGCCCAGGATGAGCGCCCGGATGGCCCGGTGATCGTCAAGATTGACGAAAAACTGGGGTTGACCCAGGACAAATACCGCGTGCTGGTGGTTTTACGCTCCGACAGCACCGCCTTGTATGCCACCGAAGACCTGGCCCTGGCCAAACGCAAGTTCAAGGATTACCCCAACCTGGCGCGCTCCTATTACATCGTGGATGTGCGCCAGTCGCTGCATTTCTTGCAGGTGTTCAAGACCCTGGAACTGGCGGGCTATGAATGGGCCTCGCGCTGCCAGCACGTGCCGTATGAACTGGTGACCCTGCCCGGCAACGTGGTCATGGCGTCGCGCGAGGGCACGGTGGTGCTGCTGGAAAACCTGATCCGTGAGGCCACCGACCGCGCCCTGCAGGTGGTGGAAGAGAAGAACCCGGATCTGGATGCGGAGCAGAAGCTGGCCGTGGCCAAAGCGGTGGGGATCGGCGCGATCAAGTACCCCATGCTGGCCCGTGAAAATGCCCGCCTGGTCACCTTTGATTGGCAGGCCGCCCTGGATTTCAACGGCCAGGCCGCTCCCTACATTCAATATGCGCACGTGCGCGCCAACAGCATCCTGCGCAAAGCCGGGGTGAAGAGCAAACGCGAGCTGCCCCTCGACAGTGAAATGGATTACGAGCTGGCCCGTTCCGAGGTGCAGCTGATCGACCTGATCTCACGCTTCCCCAAGGAAGTGCAGCGCGCGGCCGGCGAACTGAAGCCCTTGCATATCGCCAATATGGCCTACGAACTCGCCAGGGCTTTCTCGGATTTCTATAACGAATGCCCGGTGTTGATCGCCGAGGAACCGGTGCGAAGCGGGCGGTTGCGCCTGGTGGCGGTAGCGCGGCAGGCGCTGGCCAACAGCCTCAATCTGCTGGGTATAACCGCGCCGGAGGCGATGTAAATTGGTGATCACACCCCTTCCAGGGTTGGAAGGGGTGATCGTTTTCAGAATTCTTTCAGTGTTCTAAAGGAGCGCGTAAAGGATATGACCCCCATTCGGACACTCATCATGGGCGCCGCGGGTAGAGACTTTCATAATTTCAATGTCTTCTACCGCGATAATTCGGATTATCTGGTGGTGGCCTTCACCGCCACACAAATACCCAATATTGCGGGGCGCAAATACCCGGCCGAGCTGGCTGGAAAGCTCTATCCGCAGGGCATTCCAATTTTTGCGGAGAGCGAGCTGGTGCGCCTGATCCAGGAATACCAGGTGGACCAGGTGATATTTGCCTACAGCGATGTTCCCCACGAATATGTGATGCACAAAGCTTCGATTGTGCTCGCCGCCGGAGCCGATTTCAGGCTGATGGGCGCGCACAACACCATGCTGAAATCCAGCAAGCCGGTGGTTTCGGTGTGCGCGGTGCGCACCGGGTCGGGCAAGAGCCAGACCACCCGGCGCGTCTCCTTGATCCTGCGCGACCTGGGCTACAAAGTTGCCGCCGTCCGCCACCCCATGCCTTACGGCGACCTGGTCAAACAGGCTGTGCAGCGCTATGCCGATTACAGCGACCTGGATAAAAACGAGTGCACCATCGAAGAGCGCGAAGAATACGAACCTCACCTGGATAACGGCGTGCTGGTGTACGCGGGCGTCGATTACGAAAGGATTTTACGCCAGGCCGAGCAGGAAGTAGATATCGTCCTGTGGGACGGGGGCAACAACGATTTCCCCTTCTACAAACCGGACCTGGCGATTGTGGTGGCCGACCCTCACCGCCCCGGGCACGAGGTCAGCTACCATCCCGGCGAGACCAACATTCGCCTGGCGGATGTATTTGTAATCAACAAGGTGGATACCGCCTCGCCGGAAGCGGTGATTAAGGTGCGCGAAAACCTCTACGCGGCTAATCCCCAGGCGCAAATTATTGAAGCCGCCTCCCCTTTGTTCGTGGATGACCCGCAGGCCATCCGCGGCAAACGCGTGCTGGTGATCGAAGATGGCCCGACCCTGACCCACGGCGAGATGAAGTACGGCGCCGGCTGGGTGGCGGCGCGCCGCTTTGGCGCAGCCGAGATCGTCGACCCGCGGCCCTACGCGGTGGGTTCCATTGTGGATACCTACCAAAAATATCCGGACACCGGCATGATCCTGCCGGCGATGGGTTATGGGGATGCCCAAACCCGCGACCTGGAGCAAACCATCGCCAACGCGCCGGTGGATCTGGTGATCAGCGCTACGCCCATTGACCTGACGCGGGTGCTCAAGGTCACCAAACCCATGCAGCGCGTGCGTTACGAATTGGAAGAGATTGGCAAACCCGACCTGGCAGACCTGCTGGCCGGGAAGTTTGGACGAAAGTAAGACAGCCCGGACGAATTCATAACCCTGGAGTTTGGCCTTTCCGTATAGGTGGGGTCGAGTATGACAGTTTCCCCACCTATCGGCTCCAATCCCAACTGTTGGGAAAAGGTCGAACTCCAGTGTGTTTTTTAGGATAGAATTGAATCATGTTTGTAGACGAAGTACGCATCCGTGTAATTGCAGGTCGCGGAGGAGATGGCATGGTCCATTTCCACCGCGAGAAATATGTTCCGCGCGGCGGACCCGACGGCGGGGACGGCGGGCGTGGCGCGAACGTTATATTTGAGGCGCGCCATACCCTCAACACGCTGGTTTCTTTCCGTTACCGCGACCGCTACCACGCCGATGACGGCAAGAACGGCGGGCCGAATAATATGTCGGGCAAGTCGGCCAACGACCTGGTAATTCTTGTGCCCCCCGGAACGCTGGTATATGACCTGCAGACGGATGCATTGCTGGGTGATCTGACCAGCGACGGCCAGGAGTTAGTCGTGGCCAAAGGCGGGCGCGGCGGGCGTGGCAACCAGCATTTTGCCACCCCCAGCAACCAGGTGCCGACCATGGGCGAGAAGGGCGAGCCAGGCGAGCAGCGTTCCCTGCGCCTGGAGCTGAAATTGATCGCGGATGTGGGCATCGTGGGATTGCCCAACGCGGGCAAATCCAGTTTATTGGCGGCGGTGACCAACGCCGACCCCAAGATCGCCGATTATCCCTTTACCACCCTCGAGCCCAACCTGGGGGTGGCGGAATTGGATACGGAGACCTCCCTGGTGCTGGCGGATATCCCCGGCTTGATCGAAGGCGCGCACCGTGGGGTGGGCCTGGGCGACACCTTCCTGCGCCATATCCAGCGTACGCGGGTGATTATCCACATGCTGGATGGGTATTCGGAAGACCCCATCGCCGATTTCTCTCAAATCAACACCGAACTGGCCCTGTTTGACGAAAATTTGGTCGAGAAACCTCAAATCGTAGTTTTTAACAAGATCGATCAACCCGAGGTGGCCGAGCGCTGGGAAAAAGTGAACAAAGCTTTGAAAAAGCGCGGTTACCAGGCGATGGCAATCTCGGCTATGACCCGTGAAGGCACGCGCGAGCTGCTGTGGAAAGCAGTCGAACTGCTGCAGAAAGCGCCGGCCCCGGTGGCGGAAGATGTCATGCCGGTTTACCGCCCGGCTGAGGACCCGAAGGCCTTCACCCTGGAGCGCGAGGCCGAAGGCTGGCGAGTGCACAGCGCTTCCCTGGAGCGAGCGGCATCCATGACCTATTGGGAGTACGAAGCTCCCGTCTTGCGCTTCCAAAAGCTGATCAAAACCATTGGGCTGGATAAAGCCCTGCGCGAAGCGGGGATCAAAGAAGGCGATATGGTTTACATCGGTGAATATGAACTGGAATGGCAGGATTAAGGGATGCGCCTTGGTATTTTCGGTGGAACATTCGACCCTCCCCACCTGGGTCATCTCATTCTGGCGGCAGAAGCCGCCGATCAGCTCCGCTTAGACAAGGTGCTGTGGGTGATCACCGCGGACCCGCCGCACAAACATAACCAGGAGATTTCGCCGCTGGAAATTCGGATGAAGCTGCTGCAGGCCGCCCTGGATGAGGATGCCCGCTTCGAGATTTCACGGGTGGATATCGACCGCCCCGGACCCCAATATGCGGTGGACACGGTGCAGATCCTCAAAGAGCAGCACATCGGCAGCGAATTGTTTTATCTGCTGGGAGGCGATTCGCTGCACGATCTGCCCAAATGGTATGCCCCTCAGCGCCTGCTGGCCACAGTGGACGCGGTGGGAGTCATGCGCCGGCCTGGCGATTTGATCGATCTCGGCGGGCTGGAGCGCACCCTGCCTGGGTTAAGCAAGCGCGTTCAGTTTGTGGATGCGCCTTTATTAGAGATTGCTTCGCGGGATATCCGCGAGCGCTGCGCCGAAGGCCGGCATTTCCGCTACTTTTTACCCGATGCGGTCTATCAATTAATCATCGAAAACCGGCTGTATCGCAGCGCATAATTTTGCGCTCTGCTTTGAAGAGAAAAGGTTTACACAAAACACCCCCGGAATGAAATCATAATTCCGGAGGTGTTTTTTAGCCCGTTCGGCTTTATTGGCTGATCAGGTTCAGGTTGCCGATCCCCACTTTGACTTCGATGCGCAGCAGGGGGCCTTCGCCGCCGGTGCGGTATTCTTCGTTGTCCACCGTCCAGGTGCCTTTGGTCGAGATGGTGTTGAGGCTGGTGGAGAGCACCACCCGCGTATTGGTATTCTTGGGCACGGCGATGGTGATATTGCCCAACCCGCCGTCCACATACACTTTCATATCGCGGCGCAGTTGGCCGGAGAAATCGAGGGTGAAATTGCCCGCCCCGCCGGAGAAATTGAAGACGTCGGCATCGCTGTTACCCAGGCCGCTGATAGACACATTGGACGCACCGGTCTCATAGGTGAGTGAATCCATGTGCACCGGGTTGGGCTGGTTGAAGACCAGCTTGGTCTGGCTGGCGCCGTCTGTGACCTTCAAGCGCACGATGGGGATGCCGCTGAGATCAATGTTGCCTTCGTACGCCCCGGCCTCAACGGTCAAATCCAGCGGGTCTTTGCCGAGTTTCAAGGACCATTCGTTGATGATGTTATCGCCAATGGGCAGGCTGCCGTTGACCCGCTGCTCGATGCGCACTTCGCGCCCCTCGCGCGAGATGGTAGGTTTCCACGCCTCGACGTTGTAGCGGATCGTGCCGTCCACCAATTCATTCGAGCCGGCAGAGACATCCAGCTTGCCGCCGCCCATGCGCAAGACCAGTTCAGAGGGCTTGGCGTCGGTGGTGGCTTCATGGATATCCAAACTTTGTGTATCGCCGACCTTGGCCGTGGGTAAGTTGAGGGTCACCGAACAAGCCAGCGAGGCGATCATCAGGATGCTGATTAGGACTAAAATTGGGCGTTTCATATTTGCTTCTTCCCCTTCGAGTGGGTCGGGCGCCTGAACGTCAGGCGCCCGATGATTAGGTTTAGATTACTGGTTAGCCTGCTCCACGGGCGGCTCCGGCGTAACCGCCGGCGCTTGTGGCATGTATGCCTGCGGGGCAGGATAAGCCTGCAAGCCAAAACGGGTGAGGATCACGCTCCCCAGGCCGATGACAGCCACCAGGAAGGGCGCAACCCAGCCAATACAAGGGATGCTGCCAATCAAGGAGGCGGCCAGCGATAGCACCAGCGTGCCCGCCCCGGCCGAGACCGGTCCGCTCCAGTTTTGTTTGAAGGCCTGGGCCAGGCGTTCACCGGTCACCAGCCCGGCCGAGACCCAACCAAACAGCAGGGCCAGCGCCAGGGCGAGAATGCCGATCAGACCAACCGGGAGCAGGATGATCGTGATCGAGATGATGACCATCATCACCGGCAGAACCACAGCCGAGAGCAAGCCAATCCCGCCGGTGGTGAACGGCTGGCCGGTCATCGCGTCGCCAATGTGCTCCATCGGGCGCAGGGCAAACAGCGAGACGAGTACCGCCAGGGCCGCCAGCGCCAGGGCCTGGAAAATGGGCGAGATAATATTCCACAGGAATTGAAAACCGCTGCGCACCGAGGGACGGGGCAAACCGGGCAGGCGCAAAATGGGTTGGCCGGAGCCTATGCTGCCCAGCACGGTGGCTTTTTCGGAGCGCGAAACGGTCGCGCCAAGGGTCTGGATATCGCCATGGATCACGGCGGTATCGCCTACCGAAACTACCCCGCCCATCGCGTTGATGTCACCCGTGACCTCGCCGTTGATCGACAGCGTGCCGCCGAGGATGGCCACATTCCCGTTGACTTTTGAGCCCTCATCCAACTGGACTGAGCCGCCCACCACCGTCAGATCTTCGTTGAGGGTTTGATCGGAGCTCAGGCGATAGCTCTGCCCAATGACCAGACCGCCGGTATCAACATTATAGGTCGGCGAACAGCCGCTCAATAAGAACAAGGCCAACAGGAAAAGAAGAACGGTGGTAATTTTCAGGTTCGTTTTCATTTATTCCATACTCCCGAAAAAGCAGTTCGATAGATCGCAAATACCCATATACAGGCCAGGATGCAAAAAGTGAGCCCCAGGGCAATCCAGATGACCACGTTCAGGCCCAAAGGCGTGATGCTCATCCAGGTGCTGGCAATGCCGCGGGCAGCGGTGACGGTGCCCACGGTAGAGGTCACCGCGCGCATCGCCGCCTGGACCCACTCGGCGGGGGTCGAGGTCAGCAAGAAATAACCGACCATCGCCAGGAACACCGCGGCTGCCGCGCCGCTGAAGGCCATAAAGAATCTCCAGGCCTGGCGGCGTTGGTCGCGCAGCCTGCGTTCGGCCATGCCGGCCTGCCAGCGGCGCGCGAACCCGGAACGGGGAGCCAGAATTGGGGTGTGGTGGAATTCCTCGGAGAGCGAGAGCCACTTAGCCTGCAAGGAGCGGCATTCGTGGCAGGTTTCCAGGTGTGCGTTCAACACTTCGCGGTCGGCGGAGGTCATATCACGCGGCTCGAGGATCCATTGTTCAAAGGGCTGGTGATTCATTCTTTCTCCTTTCCGGGAGGGAGGCAGCTGGTTGGGTTTCCCACGCACCGGCCAATTCTTTCCGAGCACGGAACAGCCGGCTCTTGACAGCGCTTACCGTCAATGAAAGGGTGCTGGCGATCTCTTCCTCCGAAAATTCATACCAATATCGCAAAATAATTGCGGCGCGGTCCTGCGGACCGAGACGTTTTAATAACTGCTGCATTTGTCCTTGTTTTTCCATTTCTGCAAATACTTTCTCGGGGTTGGGCGCGGGATCGGGCGCATCTTCCTCGGGCAAGATATCCAATGGTAAAACAGGAAAACGACGCTTTCGCTGCTGATCGATGCAGTAATGGGCTGCGATGGACAGCAGCCAGGTGGCGAAAGAACGCGCCTGGTCGTAGCGCCGAAGGGCCTGGTAAGCACGCCAGAAAGTCTCCTGGGCGGCGTCTTCAGCCTCTTGTGGATCCCCGAGCATGCGGTAGCAGAGGTTAAACACCGGCCTCTGGTAGGTCTCCACAATATAGGTAAAGGCGTCTTGATTGCCCTGGATGGCCTGCTGCAGCCAAACCGTTTCAACGTTGTCCACCCGCGTTCTCCTGTATTATCTTTCTATGAGGATATACGCTGTATAACCAATTGAGTTGCAAAAATTGGTCTGTAATCGGTCGAATTGAGATTAGAGTTTCATTAGAAAAATTACTCATTGGATCGATAATGATCCACAATTAACCAGTATTATAACTTCGCAGGGAGGATTCTTATGCGCAAACGGGTAACCCGGCAAGGCATTACCGTCCAGGCGGTCTCAGGCACCTACACGGTCACATTGGGTTTCAACGCAACCGATGAGGCCCGCCAGGGTCTGTTAGGTTTTGCGATCAAACGCACGGACCACACCGAGAATGAGAGTTATTGGCTGCGCGGCTTTAAGACCTTCGAAGCCGTGGTGCCTATCCCCCCACCTGGCCGCACCTACAGCCTGCTGGAACACCCGGTCCAAACCTTTCTGTGGGGAGATTATACGGCCAAGCCGGCGCATGACTATACTTTCGATGTGGTGGCCATGTACGGCGATCCCAAGAACCTGGTGCAGGGGCCCCTGGTGCGCGTGCGCATCCGCACCGAAAAAGAAGACCTCGGCAAGCATATCGTCTACTTCAACCGGGGGGTGGCGGGCTCGCAGGCCTACGCCTGGAAATTTGGCAACAAGTCGCCGGATGAGGTGCCAGACCGCAAGGCCTATATCTGGCTGTCGCGCGGATTGGAGGAGGCCCTCTTGGGCTTTATCGGCCAGGCAGACGGCCCAACCCGCGGTCTGCGCGCTTCGGTGTATGAGTTCAACTACCCGCCCGTGCTGGCGGCGTTCAAGGCGGCTCACGATGCCGGCGCGGATGTGAAGATCATCTATGACGCGCGCCAGGACCCACCGGTCAAATCGACGCGCGAGGCGATCGACGCGGTTGGCTTGCCGCAAGATATCCTCATCCCGCGCACCAACGGAAAATCCTATATCTCGCATAATAAATTCATCGTGCTGCTGAAGCGCGGTCGCCCGGTGCAGGTGTGGACCGGCTCAACCAACCTGACCCGCGGGGGGATTTTTGGCCAGGCGAATGTGGGTCACCTGGTTCGCGACAGCCGGCTGGCGGGCCAATACCTGGATTACTGGCAGCTCCTGGCCGGTGACCCAACCAACAAGGCGTTGCGCCCGCAGATCGCGGCCCTTACCCCCGATCTGCAGGGTCCCGCGGCGGTGGGAACGACGCCCATTTTCAGCCCGCGGCCCAGCCTGGCGGCCCTGCAGTGGTATGCCGAGCAGGCCGGCCTGGCCAGGCAAACTGCGGCGCTGACCTCTGCCTTTGGGGTCAACGCTCTGCTGGCCGAGGTTTTTAACAAGGATAAGGATTTTCCCAGGTTTTTGCTCCTGGAAACGCGCGGCAGCAATTACGACGTCTACAGCGCCGACCCGGATGTGCAAATCTCGATTGGTTCGCATCTAGGCCCAGACCCGCTCTACCAGTGGGCTGCGGAAAAGCTGACCGGCTTTAACCTGCACGTGCAGTACATCCACACCAAATTCATGCTGGTCGACCCCCTCTCCGCCGATCCTCTGGTGATCTCGGGCTCGGCCAACTTCAGCGACGCCTCTACCAAAGACAATGATGAGAATATGCTGGTGATGCGCGGCGACCAGCGGGTGGCGGATATCTACCTGGGTGAGTTCATGCGGATCTTTAACCATTTTTACTTCCGCTATCATGCCAACCGCCTGGAAGAGCTGGAGGTTGGCGAGAAACCCAATGGGATATTCTTGTGCGCGGACGATTCCTGGACGAACCGTTATTACAACCCGGCTTCGCCCAAACATAAACTGCGCATCCTGTTTGGATAGTCGTTGGATTGGCAGCGGGTCCGAGCAGGGTAGCTTTCAGAATTTGCGGCCCTGCTCTTATGGATTCGCGATCACAGCGTACTATAAATTGGACAAATTGCGGACAAATGCGGTTATTTGTTTCGCCTAAATGCAGGCTGCCGGTATAATAGAAGCAAATATATATTTTTTTGGAGGAATATGGCAAGCAAAGTTTATTGGGGTTCACCCCGGCAAGCGAAACTGGATGCGAATGAGACCCTACCCGCGAAATTAGATTTAATTCTGGAGCAGCTGCAGCTGCGCGAGCGGGTCAAAGATGAGATGGTTGTGCTCAAAATGCATACCGGCTCGAACATCGGTTATTCGACGGTTCATCCTGTGTTTGTGCGGAAAGTTGTCAACGCGATTAAAGAAGGCGGCGGCCAGCCGGTGGTCGCGGATATTGACTGGGATGTCAACGGCGCCCACGCGCGCGGTTACACCTCGGAGACGTTGGGCTGCCCGGTCTACCCGATCGCCGGTCCATCCGACAAATATTATTATGCTCACGCTCACCCATATAAGGGGATTGAGGAGTGGAAACTAGGCGGATTGATCCAGGATGCCACTTTCCTGGTGAATTTCGCGCATGCCAAGGGGCATCCCTCCTGCGGTTACGGTGGGGCGATCAAAAACCTGGCCTTGGGCTGCATGGCCGGCGTCACTCGCTCGGCGATGCACGACGCCATGCATTACGACCGCTATTGGTTTGAGGAATACTGCACGGATGATGTCTCGCGCAAGGCGATTATCGACGCATGCCCGTTTGGCGCCATCGTCCAGGATCACAAAAATCCCAAGGGGCTGCACCTGCACATCGAAGGCTGCAACCAATGCAAACGCTGCGTGGCGGCGGCCCCGGCGGGCAGCCTGAAGATTGACGAAGTGAATTTCCACACTTTCCAGGAAGCCTGCGCGATCAGCACCAGCATCAGCATGTCGACTTTCGCGCCGGGGAAAGCCGTGCACCTGGTGCTGGCCACCCAAATGACCCCGGTGTGCGACTGCTTCGGTTTCACCGGGCTGCCCATCCTGCCAGACGCGGGCATCTTTGGCTCAAATGATCTTGTGGCCATCGAACAGGCAGTGCTGGATGTGACCGGCAAGGATCGCCTGATTGAGGAGAATATCCCCACTTCGATGGAAGTGCATACCCGCGAAGGGCATCCCCTGCGCTGGCTGCACGGCCCGATGAAGGATCCCTACCTGGTGACGGAATATGCCGAGGGGTTGGGGATGGGCACGCGCGACTACGAATTGGTGGATGTGCTGCCGGTGGCTGAATTCCAGCGCAGCGAAGTGACCTACATTCCGGCGAATTAGCTTTTTTCTTCTTTTATCACGTATGCCTGGCGCGCATTCTTCGGGATCCGCACGCAGTCCGGGTCGAGTTCGTCCATCAACAAGACCAGGGCTTTCTGCAAGTTGTGCACCCGAGCAATGCGCCCAGGCTGCGCGGCCAAAGCGACCACATCTGCGCTCAGGCTGGCAAACCAATTCATAAACTTTGGATCCTGCAAATTGCGGGTGAAATCCACATACCCCATGCAGTCCGATTGTTCCGGGCTGCCGCGCCGGATAATCATCAATTCCCCAATCGCCCGCTGCTCCACCCTGAAAAGTTTAAAAATCGTATCGGTCTTGTCGTCGAGGAAGATCTCACTGATCTCTCGCAGGCGGGTTTCGAGGTTGCGGGTCAGCTCGATTTCACCCAGGTCGAGGAACTGCACGTCCCGGCGCAGGATCTCAACCCAGGCCAGATATTCGGCAATGGCATATAGGGTGGAATGGAGCGCATAATCGTGGTTTTCCGGTTTGTTCAGATAGACAACCAGGAAATTCTTTTTGAGGATGTTATACAGGCGGCTCTGCAGGCTGTCGGCGGCGCGCAGCAGCGGATCGCGGTAGCGCGAGAAAATCTGCTGGCTGTTTTCCAGGCGTTCGCGGGCGTGGCGCTTCTCCTGCAGCTGGTGTTCTTTTTCGGTCGTGCGCAGATTTGACCTGGACAGGACGATCGAATTGATCAGTACGCCCAGCAAGGCGACTGCGGAGGTGACAATGGCTACCAAGACTTCAGGGGTCAGGTTCATCGGGAGCTCCTGGGGCCGGCGAAAGAAGGATGGGTCGCCCTTATTTTATTCTATTATTGAAGATTACACGCCTCTTCCTGCAATTTCGCTTCGTCGGGATTGTCGGGGGTGATCACGATGCCGTGGGGCAGCGATTTGCCGGTCTCATCCACGTGCACGAAGGTGATGAAGCCGCGCACAATCAGGTCACTTTCCTCGCGGCCGGTCATGGTGATATAGGAGATCATCCGCGAGCGGCCAGTGAGGATCACCCGGCTGGTCAGGCAGATCACTTCGCCGCGGAGCACCGGGCGGGAGAAGGTCATCCCATGAATTTTCAGGCAGACGATGTGCTCCGGGCGGGTCATTCCGGCGGCGGCTATAAACCCGGATTCGACAAACCACTCGGCGCTGCGCCCGGCATACAGCGTGCCGTGGTGATTGAGATCCTCACCCTTGACCAGATGGTGGGTGACAAATTGTTGAATGGGCAAGCGGCCTCCTAAGAATCAAGCTTTAATTGTCAGACCACTTCATTGTACCCGGGCTGAAGTATTTTTAATACTGACAGACCGCCATGCTTTGAAGTATTAACGGCCCTGAATTCGCCGTCCCAGGGATCTCCCTGGAAACGCCGGACTGCCGGTGCCAGGCTCGGGCGCTGGCCGGGCGGCGGTTTCATCCTATAATAATTACTATAAAGGAATTCGACCGCCGGGCGCGGCTGGCCGGAAGGCAGCCAACCGGGCTGGAATGATGACCGATACCGGAGCGAAAGGAACTCAAATGACTTACAGCATTCAGCAAGCGATCGACGTGATCCGCCAACAGCTCCCCGCTGAGCTTCCGGATGACACCGTAGATGTCTTTAAGACCGGCGACCCCCGGCAGGAGCTGCGCGGGATCGTAACCAGCTTTATGCCTACGGTGGGGGTGATCCGCCAGGCAGAAAAACTGGGGGCCAACCTGGTGATTGTGCACGAGCCGCTGTTCTACAACCACACAGACGCGGTGGATTGGCTGACGGGCGACCCCGTTTACCAGGCCAAACGCAAGCTGTTGGACGAAACCGGGGTGGTGGTCTGGCGTTTCCACGATGGCTGGCATTCCGTCGAGCCGGATGGCGTTCTGGAGGGGCTGCTGCGGAACCTGGGTTGGCAACAGAACCGAGACGCCCACCATCCCCTGCTGATCCATTTGCAGCCGACGACCCTGGCTGACCTGGCATTGATGCTGAAAGCCAGGCTTGGCCTGCAGGCGGTGCGCACGGTTGGTCCGGCGGATCTGGTCTGCCGTAACGCGGTCATCACGGTGGGTTTCGCGCCGGGCGAGGCGCAGATTCAAATCCTGAATGAAACCTCAGCGGATGTGGTGATCGGCGGAGAAACCTTTGAGTGGATAACGATTGAATATATGCGCGACGCCCAGCTCAGCGGGATGCCGAAAGGGGTGATCATCCTGGGCCATGCCAACAGCGAGGAGCCCGGGATGGCCTACCTGGCCGAATGGCTGCGGCCGCTGCTGCCCGGGGTGGCGATTAGCCACGTTCCCGCGGGGGATCCTTTCACCTTCCGCTGAGCATCGGTTCGGGCTCAGGGGGTATCCAACAGGGCCTTGGCGAGCTGGTCGGGGCAAGAAGTGCCCCGGCCTTCGCAGTCGATGCCCTGCAGGCGGGCTGCCACGTCGCCGGCTTTCATCCCGGCGATCAGTTTGCAGATGGCTTGCAGGTTGCCGTCGCATCCGCCCTCGAAATTTACTTCCTGGATCACATCGTCCTCGATGCGGACGGTGATGTGGCTGGTGCAGGTGCCCTGCATGTCGTATTCAATGGTTCGTCGATTTGGTTGCATAGTTCAAGCCTGTCATATGATTTTATGATCCGTCGCTGGATGGCGTTTTTACCATCCGCCAGAAGACTAATATGCCCACCAGGCGGCCGACGCCGGAAAGCACGAAGATGGCGTTGAAGCCCCATGCCTGGGTGATCAGGCCGCCGGCCGCCGCGCCCAGGGCGGAGGAGATCATCACCGCGATCTGAAAGAGGGCGGTGTAGCGCGGGAGGGTCTGCGGGGTGCTGAGCATCAGCAGCAGGTTGAAGGAGGCCAGGCTGTAGCCGGCCCACAGGATGCCTGCGGCGATGTTGATCGGCACGGGGTGCCAGGGAGAAGTGGTAAAGGCCCACATCACCGGAACGATGGGGATGATAAAACCGGTGACCAGGGTGACCTTGCGTGCGCCCCACCGGTCGTTGAGCCCGCCGAAAATGCGCAAAGCCGGCAGCCCCGCCAGGCTGGAGACAATACTGAGAATGCCCACAATGGCCGGGGTAGCCTTGAGCACCTCGACCATGTAGACCGAAAAGAACGGTCCCGCCAGGCTCAGGCCGAAATTCCAGATCATCTGCGAGATGGTGAAGTTGCGGAAATTGACATCCCGTTGGAAGGATTGCAGCAGGGAGGCGGGCCGGTAGGCTGCCAGGGTGGCGGGATCGGCTTTTCGCGAGGTTTCCTGGATGTTGGCAAAGCAGTAGGAGGCCGAGATGCCGAAGAAAAACGCCAGGCCATACACGATCTGGTAGCCGGCGATGGGCGAGCCCGAGATGGTAATGATCTGCCCGGCAATGAATGTGACCAGCATATTGGCCGCGCCCATGACGATGTTGCGCGTGCTGAAGAAGCGCCCGCGCGAGGTGAGGGGCACGATATCGGCGGTGAGCGAGGTCCAGGCGGGCATTCCCAGGTTGGCAAAGCCGTCCATCAGCACTTTGAACAAGATCGCGATGGCAATCGCCGCGGGACCGTGTGAGAAGAACGGCAGCAGTGCCAGCCCGAGGATCGCCAGGCGGGTGACCCCGCCGCCGCTGGCGATGACCACCCATTTGCGCTTGCCGAGGCGTTCGGAGAGCAGCGCGCCGGGCAGCAGCAGCAGCACCGCGCTGAGGCTGGCCAGCGAGGTCATCAACCCGATCTGAGTTTTGGTGGCGCCCAGGGCCAGCACAAAAAGGGTCAGGTAGGTGACATTGATGGCTTCCTGGCTGGAGGAGAAGACGCCATCCATAAAATACCAGCGCAGGTTGCGCTGGACTGCGTCTGGCAGTTGAACCGACCAGCTTCCGCCGGCGGTAACAATAGCAGCGTTGCGTTTCAACCGCTGCCAGAAGTCAGGGATGGTTAATCTAGGCGGCATAGCGTCGAGTTAGAAAAACTCGTAGTGTTCGACGGCGAGGGTATAGACGTAGGCGCTGCCAACCTGCGCCTGGATCATCACCGGAGGCAGCCCACCGGGCAAGATGAAATTATCGCTGGCCGGTACAAAGCGCAGGCGGGTGTGGCAGACCGAATCGATGATTTCCATCAGCTCGTCGTACTTGCCGGTGGAAATGCCAACCAGCATACAGGTCGCTCCACTCTGGAAGACCCCCCCGCTGGTGTTGACCAGGGTAAAACGAAACCCGCTCTGCACCAGGCGGTTAGACAGTTCGCTAACCTGTTCTGAGGCCAGGATGATGGTCACCAACAAGTCAACCTGTTCCTGCGGGGATTGATTTTCCTCGGTCATAAACCACCCGATCCTTTTTCCAATAATAGATATAACGGCGATGTTATGTGAAATTTTTCCTATTATACATCGCTTAACGAGCTTGTAAGTTTTACCGGCAGCCTGCCAACGATGCTACAATGGGTGAAATTGGGATTGGCTGGCCGGTGATTATCCCCGATCCATCCACAACATGCATGACAGGAGCGAACATGGCCAAACGGTTGGTTCTCGTCGCTGGAAATATTGGCTCTGGCAAAACCTCGCTGACCGAGCGGATCGGTGAGCGCCTGGGGTGGCATACCGCCTACGAATCGGTGGCGGATAACCCCTACCTGGCGGATTTCTACCAGGATATGAAGAAATGGTCATTTCATCTGCAAGTTTTCTTCCTTGGGCACCGCGCGGCGCAGCACCAGGATATGTGGGATGACCCGCGTTCGGCGATTATCGACCGCAGCATTTACGAAGACGCCTTTATTTTTGCGCGGGCATTAAATCATCTGGGCAATCTGAGCGAACTGGATTACCAATCCTACCGGCGCGTGTTCGAGCTGGTAGTCAAAGGCCTGCCGCCGCCATCCCTGCTGGTCTATTTAAAGGCCCCGGTACCCTTATTGATGAAACGCATCCAGCGGCGGGCGCGCAACATGGAAACCGGGATCAGCGAAGATTATCTGGCCTTACTGGACAGCTTTTATGAAGACTGGGTCGGCAGCTTTGACCTGTGCCCGGTACTCACCCTGCGCTCGGACAGCCTCGATTTTGTCCACCGCCCACCGCATCTCGACCTGGTCGTACAGCGCATCCAGGAGAAGCTGGCAGGGAAGGAAGAAATGGTGCTGGATTGAAACAGCGAGCCCGGTTTTCTTGGCGTCTGGCAGCCGGATTGGGGCTGCTTGGCTTGCTGATGGGCGGGGCGAGCTGGACGGCGCTGGCGCAGGCCGGGGGGATCAAAACATACCTGCCGGTGGTGATGCAAGCCAATTTGACCCCCAACCTGGCAGGCTGCCCCATGTTCCCCGCCAACAACATCTGGAATAAGCGCATCGACCAGCTGCCTGTGGATGTGCATTCGGCCGAATATGTCGCCAGTATTGGGGTGGGCACGAGGCTGCACCCCGATTTCGGCACGATCTATGGCATCCCCTACACCAGTGTGCCCGCCAACCAACCCAAAGTGGCGATTAGTTTCGACATCGATGACCAGAGCGACCCGGGCCCTTATCCCATTCCGGCCAACCCGCCGATCGAGGATGGCTCCGACGCGCATATCTTGATCGTGCAGCAGGGTACCTGCCGGTTATATGAAACCTGGGATTCACGTAAGCTGAGCAACGGCAGCTGGCGGGCGGGTTCGGGGGCGGTGTTCGACCTGAATTCCAACCTGCTGCGGCCGGACAGCTGGACCTCGGCCGACGCGGCCGGGCTGCCGATCCTGGCGGGGCTGGTGCGCTATGACGAGGTGGCCGCCGGGCAGATCCTGCATGCGCTGCGCTTCACCGCCAGTATGACGCGCAAAAGCTACGTCTGGCCGGCGCGGCACCAGGCCTCCAACATTACCGCCGCCAATGTGCCCGCCATGGGCCAGCGCTTCCGCTTGAAAGCCGGGGTGAATATCTCGGGCTATCCCGCCGAGGTGCAGGTGATATTCAAGGCGTTCAAAGAATACGGGATCATCCTGGCGGACAACGGCTCCAATTGGTATATCACCGGCGCGCCGGATCCCCGCTGGGATGACGATATGCTGGTGAGCGCGTTCAAGAGCCTGCACGGCAGCGACTTTGAGGCCGTGGATGTGAGCAGTTTGATCGTCGATCCCAATTCCGGCCAATCCAAATAGCCCGGCACCGGGCGCGGGGAATCAAACCGGGTAGGAAAACCGCTCAATGTACGGTATTCCTACCCGGTGCTTTTATGCTCCCGGCGGCCGGGAAAGGGGGTTAACGCAGGCTGTAATGCACCAGGCTTAATTCGCGCAGGCGCTGGGCGGCGGTCTCGGGGGTCAGGTCGCGCTGGGGCATGCCGAGCATCTCGAAACCGACCATAAATTTGCGCACGGTGGCCGAGCGCAGCAGCGGGGGATAATAATGGGCGTGGAGATGCTGGCCGGGGTGAGTGCTGCCATCGTAGGGCGCCTGGTGAAACCCCATCGAATAAGGGAAGCTGATTTCAAACAGGTTGTCGTAGCGGGTGGCTACCTGCTGGAGGATATCGGCCAGGGCGGTTACCTGGGATGGGTTGAGATCGGGGAGGGACGCCACGTGAGTGTTGGCCACCAGGAGCACCTCAAACGGCCAGACCGCCCAGAAGGGCACCAGCGCGGTGAAATGATCGTTGGCGGCCACCACGCGCTCGCCCGATGCGCGTTCGGACTGCAGGTAATCGCACAACAGGCAGGATCCGTGTTCCTGCAGATAGTCGTCCTGGCGAGCCAATTCGACCGCGGGCTCATTGGGAATGTGGCCGGTGGACCACAGCTGGCTGTGCGGGTGCGGATTGGACGCGCCCATCATGGCGCCCTTGTTTTCAAAGACCTGCACGTAGTGGACGAAATCCAGGCTGCCGAGCTCGCTGGTCTGCTGCGACCAGGTGCGCACCACGTCTTCGACCCCGGCCAGCGGCATCTGCGGGATGGAAAGGTCGTGGCGGGGCGAGAAACAAATCACCCGGCACAACCCGGTTTCTTCCTCGGCCACCAGCAGCCCCTGGGTTCGTTCCTTATTGCCGCCGGCTTCCGGCGCCAGCAGGGCGGCAAAATCGTTGTCAAAGACGAAGGTCTCGGTATAGGGTGGATTCACCGCGCCGGCGGAACGCTGGTTGCCGGGGCAGAGATAGCAGGTGGGATCGTAGGTTGGCAGGTTTTCCGGGGGGATTTTCTCGACCTGCCCTAACCAGGGGCGTTTGGCGCGGTGGGGAGATACCAGCACCCATTGGCCGGTGAGTAAGTTTAAACGGCGGTGCGGACGGTCAAAATTCATATTGGATTCCTCAATGGAATAAGGTTCAACAAAATTATACAGGCAATTTCTGGCGGCAATTTACCTTCAAGGCTGCCGCCGGTGGGCGAGAAAAATGAACTTCCCCGGCCGCGGTTACGGCAGGCGAAAAGCGTCTGCGAACTGGCCCAGGGTGACCTGCAAGGCGCCGGCAAACAATTTTAGCGGCGCCACTGCGATGCGGATGAGGATATTCGCCAGGTTGAACGAGCGAATATCCAGGTGCGGAGGAGTGAAGGCGATCCCGGCGGGTTGGAATTCAATCCGCGGCAGGTAACCCGACAAGGCTGCCCAGGTGATGAGAATACCGAGGGTTGCCAGGATGATGGCTGTCCCGGTCCAGACCAGGGCTTTCCCGCTCATCCATCCCTCCTCTTGCGTCATCTCGATCGTGGATCCATGCATTTTCATTATAGACTGCCTTGGATCATGAAACAATCGGTATTCACGCGAGCGGTAGATCAGCCCGGGGGCGATTTCTTTCACGGCACAATCACCGTGCGCACCGCGTCGCCGAAGTTTTCGAGCTGGTCGAGCGCCTGGTTGATCGCGCCGGCTTCCAGTGGGACAGTCCGCGAGACGACGTTGGATAGATCCAGCACGCCGCGCCGGGTCATTTCGACCAGCAGGGGCAGTTCCTGCAGCAGGTGGTCGTTGGAACCGATCAGCTCGGTCTCGGGGCCGAGCAGCTCGTGATAAGTATCGATCTCCAGGGGACGGTCGCTGATGCCCACCACCACTGCACGTCCAAAAACCGCCAGGGATTGGAATGCCTGGCGCATGGTGAGCGGCAGGCCGATCAGCTCGATGGAAACATCCACCCCTTTACCGCCGGTCAGTCTGCGGATTTCGGCTACCGGGTCGTTTTGCGAGGCATCCAGCGGGATGGCGCCCAACGCTTCGGCCAGGGCCAGTTTCTTTGGGTTGATATCCACCGCGTAGACTTCCAGGGCGCCAAAGGCGCGGGCAAGCTGGATGGCCGAGATGCCCAAACCGCCCGTGCCAAAGATGGCGACAGTTTCGCCGGCTTTGAGCCGAGATTTGCGCAAGGCATGGAAAGAGGTGGCCGAGGCGCACATCAGGGTGGCGGCCTGCACGTAGGGGATTTCCATGGGGAGTTTGACTGCATTGCGTTCGGGCACGCGGATATATTCGGCGTAGCCGCCATCCGTGTAATGACCGATCATCTTACCGCTGCTGCAAAACTGCTCGTTGCCGGTGGAGCAGTAATAACAATTGCCGCAGGTAATCATGTAATGCAGGCAGACGCGCTCGCCGGGCTTCACACTGGTCACCGCCGGCCCAACGGCCTCCACCAACCCGGCCACTTCGTGCCCCAGGGTCATCGGCAGCGGGTAGACGGGGGATTTGCCCGCGCGGTAATGCACGTCAGAATGGCAGATGCCCGCGGCGCGCACGCGTACGAGAATATCCTGGCTGCCCAGGGTAGGGACGGGGATTTCTTGCATTTGCAGGGGTTGGTGAACTTCCACAAGGCGAACGGCTTTCATCTGATTTCTTCCTCTTTGTCAAGAAAAATAACGGGTGGTCTGCTTCGGATAATTTGATTAATCCGCCCGGGCGGGGAGCGGGGCGGCAAACTCCTGGCGCAGGCGCGCCGAGAGCAAGGATAACATGATCAGGACGACGAGCGCATAAATCAGGCAGCTGCGGTAGCCCCAGGCGGCGCCGATGTGTTGGTTGGTGAGCCCGATGACCAGCTGGAATATGCCGTTGATCGCGCCTGAGACGGTGATGATCGCGCTGGTAGCCGCGGGCGCATTGGCGCCAAAGGCCTGCATCGCTACGGCGATCACCGTTGGCCACATAATCCCGATGCACAAACCGGTCACCGGCAGGATCCAGATGCCGTTGCGGCCGAGGGCAAACCCGGCCAGGTAAAGCAGGATGGTAGCGAACAGGGCGATAAACAGGCTGCGGACGTAGCCGATCTTTTCAATCGCCAGGCCGCTGAACAGGCGGGAAAGGGTGAAGAGGATATAAAAGAGCGAGACAAAACTGGCGCCGACGATGCGCGGATCGAGGCCGTAGACATCCTGCAGGTAGAGGCCGCCCCAATTGGCCGCGCCAAACTCGATTACTTCCATAAAGCCCAGCATGACACAGAACAACCAGACCAGTGGGTTTTTGAGCGCGCCGAGGAAGGTGAGTTTGGCGGGTGCGTCGGCCCCACTCTCTGCCGCCGGTTGGAGTTTAAAACGGCTGAAGAGGATGAGCAGAAATACCGCCGCGGTGGGGACGATGATGGCCAGGTAGACCTGGCGCCAGTTCATCGCGAGCACGTCGGTGAAAATCCCTGCCGTCTTCGGGCCGAGGATCGCGCCAAAGCCGTAAAAGAAATGCATCAGGTTCATCATCAGGGCGGCACGCCGGGTGAAAACCACCGTGCCGAGGGCGTTGGTGCCAACCTCAAAGAAGCCAAAGCCGGCGTTGACCACCAGCAGTGACAGCCCAGCCAGCCAGAAGGTGGGCGCCGCCAGGGTGGCGACAGCTCCGCTGCATACCAGGATGTACCCCGCCAGGATGGAGCGTTTGATGCCAAAACGCAGCATAAACAGGCTGGCAACCAGGCTGAATATGACATAGCCGAACCAGGTCATCGAAACCAGCCCGCCCTGGCTGTCATAGGGCACGCCAAATTCACTTTTGATTAACGGGAAGGAGACGCTTTTGATGTTTTCTACCAGGCCAAACAAAAACATGGTCGCGTAGATGATGATATACAGCAGGATGGTGGGGTTGAGTTGTTTGGCAGGTTGTTTGGCGGTCATGAGAAGTCCCGGCGAGCAGATAATTCCTGCCATTATACCCGCAAGCGGCCTGCAGGATGATTGAAAGTGGTGAATGGCGGGGTGAATGCATTAAAGATCCTTAATGCAATCACCCCGCCATCGGACCACTCCCCCCAACCCCCTCTCCGCGGCAAAAAAACGCCGCGAAGAGGGGGAGAAAACCTTTTTTTGTGAGGTTACAGCACCGTGCATTTGCACGTTGCTGTAACCTCACCCTCTTATTAAAGTCCCCATTGTCGAAGGCGCAGTCTTTAGGGACTAATGATCCCTATTTGGAAGGAATCATTGCTTAGAGGCATTTACTCAAGCGCGAAAACCTGGGAATCATTGCCGCAGCTTTCGCGAATGCCGGTGGGCACATGCTCCGGTGTGCCTGGGTTATACTTGGCTTGAAAGAAAGGATCAGGATGACTCCACCCAAACGAAATGAGATTCAAACAGGCAGCCGGGTGATGATTGTTGAAAAGCAAAATCAAGCCAGCGGCCAATTGACCGAGGGCATCGTCCAGCGTATATTGACCAAAAGCCCGGCTCACCCGCACGGCATCAAGGTGATGCTGGTCAACGGCAAGGTCGGGCGGGTGCAGTCGATCGTTCCTTGAGGAGATGGGGGGATGGCGGTCCACGGGCCAGGCTGCGGATTCGTTAGCCGCCGGCTTTCTTGGCGGACAGACCGCGTTTTTTGAGCTCCGCGATCACCACGTCGCGGTGGTCACCCTGGATTTCAAGCAAGCCCTCCTTGAGCGCGCCGCCGGTACCGCAGCGCCGTTTCAGCTCGGTCAGCAAGGCGCGCAGGTTGTCTTCGTCCAGGGGCAGCCCGCTGATCACGGTGACGGTTTTGCCTTTGCGCGCTTTTAAATCCAGGCGCACGCGAATCACCCCGTCCCCCGGCGTGGGAACCGCTTTCTTGCAGATGCAGTTGGCGATTGGGCGGCCGCAGTTGGGACACAGGCGGCCGTGCTCGCTGCTGTAAACGGTGGGATTTTCGTCGCGCATTCGAGCCGCTTCGGGGGTTATTTGCGGCGGAAAAGCCAACTCAGCATGGCAAAGGCGGCGCCAAAGGCGGCTCCAAAAGCGAGCGCCTGGGGGGTGTTCAACACCACGCGATGTGCCTTCCCCCAGCTGCGCCCCGGGTGAGACCAGCATGCCAACCACGCTGTTTTGAACCGTCACCTGCTTGGCGGCGGCGATCAGGGCCACACTGTCGGAGAGGTCTACCGATTTGCCAGCATTGACCATCCCCACGACGACATCCGCGGCGTGCTGGTCGCGCCCGACCGAGATTTGCAGCGCTCCACCGTTGGTCAACTGCTGGTCACGCCCCACGGCCACCACCAGGCCACCGCCGAAGGAGAGATCCATATCTGCGCCGGCGGCCACTGCCAGGGCGCCTGCCTGCGACATGGTCACATCCTTCTGCGCCGAGACCTGCACGGCAAAACCAGGGCCAAAGCTGATCTGATCGCCTTCGATTTTGGCGGCAAACCCAGCGGTTGGCAGCCCATTTTCAGGCTGAGCTTGTGTTTCTTCCATGATTTTCTCCACGATCCTTTGGGATGAATGTCCTTATTGTATCTTTTTTTTCGCGGTTCCCCGTAGGGCAATCGCATCAAAACAGTTTTTCTATAAAATAGTTGTCACCCACCCCTAAGTCCCCGCCCTCGAGGGCGGGGACTTAAAAAAAGAGTTCCGAGAAGACTGTATCTGGCGGCACTTATGTGCCGCCAGATACAGTCTTCTCGGAGAAAATATTTTCTCCCCCTCTTCGCGGCGTTTTTTGCCGCGGAGAGGGGGCCGGGGGGAGTGGAAAAGGGTAGAAAACGCATCTGGCAATGTAGATGCGATTGCCCTGCGGTTCCCCGCCTATTATTCGTGGATGAGAATAGGGTGCGGGTTATAATTTAGCCATGACCATAAATCTTGAATTGACTCAAGCAGATCTGTCAACCTACCGGCGGCTGGCGCGCAGCCTGGATGCGCTGCCCAACCGTTTCCCGGCCGCGGATGACGGCTCGGATGTGCGCCTGCTGGCCAGGTTATTCAGCCCCGAAGAAGCCGGTCTGGCGGCAGAACTGCACGCCGAACTGGAGGCCGCGGCTGAGATCGCCGCCCGGCTGAGCCGGGAACCGCGCGAGGTGAGCGGCTTGCTGCAAGGTATGGCCCGTAAAGGCTTGATCCACATGGGCAAAACCGCCCAAGGGCGCCTGGGCTTTGGCTTGATGCCCTTTGTGGTGGGCATTTACGAGGAGCAGATCGGGCGCATCGATGCCGAACTGGCCGAGCTGTTCGAGCAGTATTACCAGACAGCCTTCAAGCAGGCGCTGGAGATCCAGCCCCAGCTCCACCGCGTGATCCCGGTGGGTGAGAGCATCCACAATAACATGGAGGTGCTGCCCTTTGAGAGCGTGACCGGGCTGGTGGACCGGATGCAGTCGTGGGGCGTGCTGGACTGCATCTGCCGCACGCAGAAAGCCCTGATCGGGGAAGCCTGTGAGCACCCCATCGACGTGTGCATGGCGATGAGCCCCGCGCCCGGCGCGTTTGACGGCGGCGGAGTGATCCGCGCGCTGGATCGCGAGGGCGCTCTGCAAACCCTCAGACGAGCGGCCGAGGCCGGGTTGGTGCACACGGTGAGTAACAGCCAGCAGGATGTGTGGTATATCTGCAACTGCTGCACCTGCTCCTGCGCGATCTTGAGGGGGATGGCCGAGCTGGGCATCGCCAACGTGGTGGCGCGCTCGGCGTTCGTCAACCAGGTGGATGAGAGCCTTTGTATCGCATGCGGCGAATGCGTGGAGGCCTGTATGTTCGCGGCGCTGAAGATGGATGCCAACTTATCTGTGCTGGAAACGCGCTGCGTGGGCTGCGGGGTATGCGTGTCCGCCTGTACGCAGGGCGCATTAGGGTTGGTGCGGCGGTTGGATGCCGGCTTGCCACCGGTCAATGCCGAAGCATGGGGCAGCGCACGATTGAGCAGCCGCTAAGCAGCAGGTTAACCCGATGAGGACGCTTTTCCGCGAGAGGAAAAGCGTCTTTCTGCTTTTTGCATAGAGAAGTAAATCATCCCAATCTGAATTTCGGCGAAAAGATGAAATCTATGGTCATTAATTTGCGCAGTACCCTGTATTTTGCTTATTGACAGAACAATTGTTCTATTCTATACTCTTGCTATCCGATCAACTTGGTTTGTAAAAAAGGAGTGTGGGTTATGCCTCGCGTGGTTCATTTTGAATTTCCTTCCACCAATATGGAAGCCAGCCGCAAGTTTTTTGAAGCGGTGTTGGGTTGGAGGCTTGAAAAATGGGGCGATGAGGAATACTGGATGGCATACACCGGCGACCCGGCAAATCCGGGGATCAACGGCGCCCTGTATGTTCCCAGCGAGCAGATGAGCGGGACGGTCAACACGGTGGACGTGGAGAACCTGGACGCCGCCCTGGAGAAGGTGGTGGCGAACGGTGGACAGGTGATCGCGCCGCGCATGGAGATCGCCGGAGTGGGCTGGCTGGCTTACGTGCGCGACCCGGGTGGAGCATTTTTTGGCATGATGGAAGCCATGCCGGGCGGGATGATGTGAGCTAAGCAGCGGTTTGCGCGTCAGTTTAAGCTTGGTCAACCACCTCTCGAGCCAAAACGCCGGGAGGTGGTTTGATTCAAGGTGCAGGCGTCGGCGCGGGCGGCCAGGGAACCTCCACCGGCGGCGTGTAGCCGTGCTTTTCGGCGGCCAACAGCCGCGCGTGGGAGGGCTCGGCGCAGCCGGGCTGGTCGGTGATGGTGAGCCTGGTCTGGTAGGCGCCCAGTGGGGTGAAGACCTGTTGGCCGTCCTGGCAGACCCAGGCTTCGACGACGTACGGCGCCTGGAGCGAATCGTCCCCGGCGCGCAGGTCAAGGCCATTCCAGGTGAGGGTCACCTCGTCACCAGCGCGCGCGGCCGTCACCCCGCTGAGCGCGCCGTAGTAGGGTGAGATGGGCAGGACCACCTGGTCGGCAGGCACGGGCTGCAGGTCGAGCCAGTTGCCCTGGATCTTGAGATAATCGACGCGCACCCAACAGGGATTGGTGCCGCCGATAGCGCGCACTTCGACGTAATCACTCAGCGCCACCCGGCGCAGGATTTCGAGGTTGGAGCCCTGGTAGACCCCGTACTTATAGAGATAAGGTTTGCCGGGGCCGTAGTGGCAGACAGCCTGTTCGATGGTGACTTCGCCCCGCAGGACGACATAGGTGGGAATAGGTGTGGGTGTGGCGCTGGGGATGGAGGTGGCAGTGGGGGTCGGGCTGGGGGTGGCGGTGAACGATGGGCTGGGGGTCAATGTGCTCGTCGCCGGCAGGTTTGTGGACGTGGGGGCAGGACGGGTAGGCGAGGGCCGGCCGGTGGGCGTGGGAACCACCGCCTGGCTGCAGGCCGCCAGCAGCAGGATGGCGGCCAGGCAGACCAGTTCCAGGCCGGCGAGCGGCGAGAAACGTCTGGAAGAAGGGTTCATGCAGGGATTGTACGGCCTGTGGCGCCCGATTGGCAAGGAGAATGTGATGAATTTGCGATGATCTGCACGGTGAGCCGGGTGTAAAATGATCTAAATAAGATGAGAATTGTATTAATATCCCCAACCTAGTAGAATAGATTGGTATGGATTATTGCGATTATTGATTCTTATTGACCAGGAAGGGAAGGGCGATGGGGAAAACCTCATTATTCGTACGAGAATATGCGGCGGCGATATTCTCACTTCTGACGATCTTATTGACTTTCACCAGTTATCTTCTACCTATACCTCGCCGTGAAGTAACCTTTGTGATGGT
Source organism: uncultured Chloroflexia bacterium (assembly GCA_963752685.1). GTDB lineage: Bacteria > Chloroflexota > Anaerolineae > Anaerolineales > Anaerolineaceae > Anaerolinea. The sequence goes on from CAVVZR010000008.1 coordinate 422,047, forward strand.
TTTGATCCCCGCAATTGTGGCCTTATGCATGGCGGGGATAATCGAAGGAAGGCCCGGTGTGCGGGCGTTGGTGGTTCAATTGACCCGTTGGCGCCTGCAGTTAAAATGGGTGGGGGTTGCCCTTGGGACTGCGCTCTTGATGCGCCTGGCGATCAGCCTGGCGGCGATTATATTTAAGCTGATTCCCTCCTTCCGGCTGCGCCCGATCTCGCTGGTGGATGCGCTGCTGCTGGCGCTGCTTTTCTTCGCGGCCGCCATACCTGAAGAGCTGGGCTGGCGCGGATACGCGCTGCCCAGGCTGCTTAAAGGACACCCGGTTTGGGTGGCCAGCCTGATGACGGGTTTGATGTGGGGCGTGGTGCACCTGGCCATGCATCTGCCCGGGATGCCCCAGGCAGGGCTGTCGGGTTATTTGACCGTGGTGCAGTTAGTGGCCTTGTCCGTTCTTCTCACCTGGTTCTACGTGCAAGGCGGCAGGAATATCCTCCTGACCAGTCTTTTTCACGCGGCGCAAGGCTATTTAATGATTTTCAATCAAGGACTGGGTGAAACCCAGCAGGTCTGGCTGGTGACAATTATCTGCTGCTGTACGGCCGCGGTGGTGCTGATCGTCAGCCGCGCGATGCGCGTGCGGATCAAGTGGGCCGGGAGGGGCTACCAGGCATGAAACCGGCGATGGGTGCAGAGCGCCAGATACTGCGCGACGGGGCGATCCGCGCGATGCAGGAGGTTTTCGCGGAGATTCCATACGGGATCAGCCACACGCTGCGCGTGCTGGCGAACGCGGATGAAATCCAGGCGGCGGAGATGCTGGATGATCCGGGACCGGTGGTCATCGATCTGGCGGCGGTGCTGCACGATATCGGCGCGGCGCAGGCCCTGCGCCTGCACGGCTCGTCGGAAAGCCACCTTCAGGAGGCATATGGTCCTGCAGTCGCCAGGACGATACTGGAAGACCTGGGGGTAGAAGCAGGGGTGGTAGAGCGGGTAGTGTATATCGTCGGCCATCATCATACCCAGTCCAGCATCGACGGGACGGATTTCCAGATCCTTTGGGAAGCGGATGCGCTCGACGGTTTGGAATTTGGCCAAAAAGACCGGGACGAAAATGCAATTCGACAGAGTATCGCCGAAAACTTTCGCACCGAGACAGGCACGCGGCTGGCGTTGCGGCGCTTGATCACGGAGCAGCCGAAAGGCGAGAAAAACACTGAAACTACATCCAGGCAGAGGTAAATATGGCAGGACCATCGGAAGACGGAAGCGAGGCCAGGGGGAAGATATCCCCCGCGATGTGGATCGCGATTATTGGGCTGATTGGCACAATCGTGGCGGCGCTTCTATCCAGCCCGCTGCTCCCGGTGCTGTTGAGCGGCCGGCCTGCCTCCGACGCGCCAACCGTCAAGATCGAAGGGCCCGACCGCGCACCGCTGGGGGCGAAAACCTATTTCACCATCGTCAGCAAGAATGCGGTCCGCGCGGAATGGAGCATCGGGGGTTTTTCAACCGACAGCGGCAACCTGGTTGATCCGCTGCCGCCCAGCCACCAGATTTTTGTCGAGCCTTCTAACGCCGCGCGGGTGGGGGACCGCTTCACCCTGGCGGTGACGGTCTACAAAGCAGATGGCGAGTCCGCCACAGCCACCAAGGAGTTCATGGTGGTTGAGAAATAGCCCGCTTGGGGGCGTGTGGGGAATGAAACCGGGATCAACGAAGAGTTTGCGCACCCTGAGCGCGAACTCTTTTTGACGTAAATCCAGGTTCAGGGTTACTCGAAGGACGCGAAGAGGTCAGAATGGGCAATCCGATTCTTCGTAGGATGGGTTGAGCGATTGAGCCAGCTGCGCTGACCGTTCCTTAGCGAAGCGAAACCCATCATTTTGGCAGATGACCTTGCGATTAACCACATTCATACCGATCAGCTTCAAAGAGTATTTTGGTTTTTTGCGCAGGGCTTGACGGATAAGATATTGAGAGTAAAATTGTCCGAATTACTCACCGCGCAGGCTATGCGGAGAAAGAGAGATGGATCGATGAACAGCTGCATGTGTACCGGCTAGGGGCCATTGCGTTTCCTCGCCACGTAAATTAGCATTCCGCTTGTGTTTTTCGAAAGCAGCATACTGAGGCAGGATGGAGCACGGCCCCGATTTCAGACGACCCGGTAAACGTACCGGCTGAAACGCTTCCCCTACCTGAAGGCTGTTTTTTTGTTAAGTTAGCCGGATATTTTAGATTTACTCACCTGATGGAGAAAAACGATGTCAACCATTGATGAGACCTTAAAGAGCAACCAGCAGTACGCGCAGAGCTTCAACCTGGGAAGTTTACCCATGCCCCCGGGGCGCAAGCTGGCGGTTGTGGCCTGCATGGACGCAAGAGTGACGGTCGAGGAACTGCTGGGGTTAAAAACCGGCGATGCGCATATCATCCGCAACGCGGGCGGGATTGTGACCGAGGATGCGGTGCGGTCGTTGATCATTTCGCACCACCTGTTGGGCACCCAGGAGTTTATGATCATTAACCACACCGATTGCGGCATGCTGACCTTCCACGATGCCGACCTTAAAACCAAACTGCGCGAGGCGACCCACCAAAGCGCAGTAGCGCCTGAGGCTTTCCACTCGTTTGGCAACCTGGAGCAGAATGTGCGCGAGCAAATTGAAAAAGTGAAATCGCACCCGTGGATCCCCCAGAGTATCCCCGTGCGCGGGTTCATTTTTGATGTGAAGAGCGGTAAGCTGACCGAAGTGCAATGAGGCCGTCTGGATGGATGCACCCAGAACGGTAAGCGTACGGATTGGGGAGCAGCCCTATGGATAGGTGGGGAAAGATAGCCGGTTGACCTGAATCACTGCGGCCAGAGAGCCAGGCAGGTTTTCTTTGAACCGGCCTGGCTTTTTATTTAATCATGGAGGCGAGCGTAAATTGGCAAGCGGGCAGCAGCCGCGAGACTTGTTGGGGGCGGTTGGCAGGCGAGCGAAACGCTCAAACCTCCAGCGGCCGGCCAATTTCCCAATGGTGGCCAAAGGGGTCGACGACACGCCCCAGACGCCAGCCGTGCTCATCGATCACCGGGTGGACTTCCGTCGCGCCGGCGGCTAGCGCCTGGTCAAAGACCGCCTGCGGATCGGCAACCGTGAGGATCATGCGCATGCTGCCGCCGCCCAATGTTTGCGGGCTGAAGTTGGCGTTCTCGGGCAACTCATCGCTCAACCAAAATTCTCCACCCTGGACAGCCAGCCTGGAAACCACGTTCCCGTCGGGATCTTCAAGATGATAGACTTCGACGGCGGAGAATGCCTGCTGGTAGAAGCGCAGCGCCTGCGCTCCGCCGCGTACGAACAACCAGGGGATCAGTGAGGGTTGGAAGCCAGGTTGGGTGGGTTTGCTGCTCAAGGTGTTTCCTTTATCGAATGGTGTAGCGCTCAACGCGCGTAAACGATCACCTGCCAGAAGAAAGTCCTCCGGTAAAATTGGCGTTTGAGCCCGGCAGCGGTCACCAGCCCGTCCACCCGATCGGTCGGGTGGGCGAAGATGCGAAAGGGATTCTTTTGCAGGCGGAAGATGAAGTTCATCATCGACAGGCCGATCTTGATCCACCAGGCATCCCGTGGAAAAACCACCCCATAAAGATGACGCGCACGGGCGCTGGAAAGGCTGACCAGCTTCTCCATGTCGGGATAACAGCAGATCACCCGGTCGAGGGTGACGATATCCGCCGGGGCGATTTGATCGGCGATCTCGACGAAGTTGCCGTGTTGAAAATCGACCCGGTCGGCGATGCCCCTGCGCTCAGCTTCTTCTTTAGCGGCGCGGAGATAGGCGCGCGAGGCGTCCACGTCCGTGGCGTTCTGCACCCCGGCATCCAGCAGATGGTGCTGAATGGCCCCCACGCCCCCGCCGATATCCAGCAGGCTGATGCCGCCATTAGCCTGCTTTTTGAGCGCGTCGATCAAAATGCGTGTGGTCTGGTTGGGGCCTTTGACGCGGTAATTGGACAGCTCCTCAGAAACGAGCCGGTCGTTAAACAATTCTTCAATTCCCTGGCACTGGCAGCAATTCATCTTTCCTCCACCGCGAGGCAGGCGAGATAGGACAAATCGTACTGAGTCAGTCAGATTATACAACGAACCGCAGGCGGGCACATCCTGAAAAGCAGGATGGAGGATGTCCCCCAGAAAAAAAACCCCTCAATCTGGCGCTGCTGGAGATTGAGGGGTGGATCGTTCGGGACGGACCGGCCGGTTTCTACTGCGGGGTGTCGGATGGTGTGGTGTTTGAGGGGGCCACATCCACGGTCGGAACCACGTTGTTCCCCAGGACGATGTAGGGGAACTGGCCGATGGGCGCGAAGATGATCTTATCGGTGGGTTTGATCGCGCTGGCATTGGTCTGCGCTATTTGATAGGCGTAGAAATTGGGGTTGTTTTGATACAGTTGGGCCAGGGCGGTCTGGTTGGCCAGATCGGCTTTGGCCTGTTCTTCGGCCGCGGCTGCCTTAGCCCGGGCAATTTCCAGGTCTTTCTGCGCCGAGAGCAGGTCATTGGATTTGCTGGCTTCAATCACCGCTTTCTGCGCTTCCAGGCGCTGCTGTTCTAGCTGGGCCAGGAGGATCTGCTGGCGAGTTTCCTCCTGTTTTTTGGACTGCTCGACACGGATGGCGGCCTCTTGCAGGGCCTGTTCGGCCTTGCCTTGAGCAGTAGCCTTTTGTTCGTCCTGCACGGCTTTTTCGGTGTCCAGGCGGCTCTGGGTGATCGCATCCAGCTTGGCCTGGGCCTCGGGCTGCAAAGCCACGTTCGGCACCACCAGGTTGCGAATGGTCAGCCCATAGGCAAACGCCAGCTGGTTGAGCTCTTCATCGATACAGGTGCGCAGGGCATCCCGGTCGGAACCGATCACCGCGTCGTTGAAGATGCGGTCGCCGACGCACACTTTCATCGCCTGGAAGGAGAGGTCATTCATCTTGACCTGCAGGGCTTCGTCGTTGAGGTAAATCAGGCGATATTGGGTCCACAGGGTTTGTACCCGGGCCTCGTCGGCGATGCTGGGGCGGAAGACGCTGCCGGACACGGTGACGCCGATGCGCTGGGTGTCTTTGGTGATCACCTCGGGATCCGTCGCCGAAAACTTGTATTCCTGGGTGGAATACGTATCCAGGCGCACAAACACGCCGATATCATTGTAGATGCCTGGGGGTACGACCCCCACAATCTGGCCCCCGCGGATTTTCACCCCCACCTCATCTTCGCGCACCTGTTTGAAGAGATAGAAATGGGGCTGGGCCAGCGCCAGGAGGATCAGGAGGACCACGATGGCTGCCACCGCCACCAGGATGGCGCCCACGAACCGGGTGGGGCGGAATGGGTTGCCGCTTCTGTCTTGTGGATCGTTTGCGTGCCGACCGGATAAATTACTCATCTCGAGAACCCCTTGTAATATTGGATTAGAAATAAATGAGAGGAATTCATTTTACCCCAGGATAAATAATTCCGCCCGGATGACCCCGGTTGAAAGGTGGCTGTAAACCAGACGGGGGCGGTTGGATACCGCGGCCGGGGCCGGCATGGCCTGGAGATGGGCTTACAGCCAGCTGCGCTTGCGGAATAAAAGCAGCATTAGCACCGCCAGAACGCCGCTTCATCCTATTCGATACCCGGGGCTGCCCCCGGAACAAATCCGATATCCTTGAGCTGGGTTTGCATGACTGGTTCCTCCTGGAGAAGAGTCGCTAGATTGATTATATGATCATGGCAAGAAAGATCGAATTTATCGAGTTTGGCGGCCTGCAGACCAATTGGGATAAAATTCATAAAAATATCCAGTTTTTGGACTATGGGTGGAGGGTGAAATGCCAGACAGCCAGATCATCATCGTGGGCGGCGGGCCGGCCGGGCTCACCACCGCCGGTGCGTTAAAACAAGCCGGCCTGGACACGGTCATCCTTGACAGCGGAGAGCGGGTGGGGCAGTCCTGGGAGCGGCGCTACGAGCGCCTGCACCTGCACACCGTGCGTGAATATTCCGGCCTGGCGCACTTTCCCATCCCGCGCAGCTACCCGCGCTATCCGTCCAAAGACCAATACGCCGCCTATCTGCGCGAATATGCCGCCCACTTTGAGCTGAATTTCATCCCCCAAACGCAGGTGACGCGCGTGCGCCAGGCGCAGGTAGACGGCCAGTCCGGTTGGGCAGTGGACACGGCCGCAGGCAGCCGGCAGGCGCAGGTGGTGGTGATGGCCACCGGGCAGTACCAGCAGCCGGTTTGCCCGAGTTGGCCCGGGTTGGCGGGGTATACCGGGGAACAGATGCATTCCTCGGATTACCAAAGTGGGCGTGTTTTTCGCGGGAAGCGGGTGCTGGTGATCGGCGCAGGCAACAGCGGGTTAGAAATCGCCGCCGACCTGGTGGAACAGGGTGCACAAGGGGTGGCAGTGAGCATGCGCACCGCGCCGCCGGTGGTGCCCAGGGATTTTCTGGGGTCTCCGGCCCAGGTGTTTGGCATTTTGATGTACCGGCTGCCGCCCGCGCTCAGCGACCGGATCGGGCAGGCCTTTGCCCGCCTGGCCCTGGGAGATTTACGCAAGTACGGGCTGCCGGCGCCGGGGTGGGGGGCATTCGCGAGCATGCGCACACCGTTGATCGATGTCGGTTTTGTGGCGGCGCTCAAAGCCGGCAAGGTGGTCGTCTGCCCCCAGGTGCGGGATTTTACCCCTGCAGGCGTGGTGTTTGTGGACGGCCGGGAAGAAGCATTTGACGCGGTGATTATGGCGACCGGTTTCCGCTCCGGGTTGGAGCAGCTATTGGAACCCCAGGGTCTGCTGCAGGCAGACGGCAGCCCGCGCTTCGCCCCAGGCGCGCCGACGGACTGCCCCGGGTTGTATTTCATGGGATATTTCAATTCGCTGCGCGGCTATCTTTACGAGTCCAACCTGGCTTCTCAGCGGTTGGCGGGGCACATCCGTCGGGAATTGGGGGCAACCGGATAGCCCTGGCGGTAAGGTAAAGCCGATCGAGACGGCGGGCCGAAAACAGCGCTTATCCCGCGACTCAGGATTTCATGGCAAAGAATGAATAAAAACCGCCCCCGGGGAGGAGTTCGAAGGTGCGGCGAACGGTGAAACCGGCCTGAGCCAGCAGATCGACAACAGCGGGTTGGTCCGGTAAAGGGCCGGCCCCGGCGGTCATTTGGGCCCACAGATTGAGGGCCTGGGTGGAGATGTAGCCCTGGCAGGCGGTGGTGAGCAGGATCGCTCCGCCCGGATGGAGCAGGCCGGCGAGATGTTGGATGAGCCCTGGGCGTTCGGCGATGGGGAAATAATAGATATTGTTATGCAGGGTGATCATGTCAAAGCGCTCCGCACCTCGAAAGGCGCGGATATCGCCGGTTTCAATCCGGACCCGCTCGGTCAGGCCCCAAGATCTGCAGGTTCTGGCGGGCATAATCGGCGACGGCGGGGTCCAGCTCCAGGCCAACTACACTCAGCTGTGGATTGCGCTGGCAGGCGCGGTAGATATATATGCCCGAACCGCAGCCAACCTCGAGCAGGGTATTTGGCCCGCCTGGGGAGAGGATGGAATCGATTACCTCGAAAATATAAGGCTCGAGCAGCCGGGAAGAACGGGCGATCAACTCACCATCCATATCGGCGAAGGTGAAGGGATGGTTTTCGCGCAGCCGGGTAGGGGTCTGGGTGATGAGATCGTGATGGAGGGTGTTGACTTCCTGGAACATCGCGGCGATGCTATCCTGAACCGGTTGGGCCAATTGCTTCGCGAGGCGGCTGTGGAGAGAATACCCGGCGGGAGTTTCTTTTAGTTCGCCGAGATAGACGCCCATATCCAGCCAGGCTTTGAGCTTATCGCGCGAATCTTGATCGATGGCGCCCGGTCCGAGCAGTCGCGTGGATAATTGTTCGAGGCTGGCCGGTCCGGTGCGGAGATAAGCGTAAAGACCTTCGGAGAGAGCCGCGGCGGCAAAGCTGGAGCGGTAGGACTGGCGAAAGAGACCATTCACCTGGGCCAGCAGGGCCAGTTGGCCGGATGATAACAATCCGAGCAGCGTCTTGAGTTTCATGACGAATTCCCTCCCGGTTGCATTGCGATGGCTGGAACGGGTGGATTTTAGACTTAAACGATACAAGATGCAACCGCAAGTTTCGCACGGCACGAATTCGAAGAGAGGTCCAACGTCAGGCGCAGGGGCGATAGGTAGGGGTGAGCATCGGCGGTTGGTTGAGTGTTTTTGCGCCCGGAATGGGGCAGGGTCAGGCGTAGAGCAGGTTGGCCCTCACCAGCAGGGGTTGGTCGGCCAGGATGGCAGCCGGGGGGCCCTCGGCGATGATCTGGTGGGTCTCATCCAACACGTAGACGCGGTCGGCGGTGGCTTCGACGAAGGGCAGGTCGTGGGTGGAGAGCACCACGGTTTTGCCGGCGCGCTTCTGGGCGAGGATGAAATCCTTCAGCCACGAGACGCTGCGCGGGTCGAGCCCGGCGGAGGGTTCGTCCAGCATCCACACCTCCGGCGAGAGGCTCAGCACCGAGGCCAGCGCCACGCGCTTTTTCTCGCCGCCGGAGAGCTGGTGGGGCGGGCGGTCGCGCAGCTTTTCGATGTGCAGGGCCTGCATGGCCGCCTCGACGCGCCGGGTGACTTCTTCCTCGGCGACGCCCAGCTGCAGCGGGCCGAAGGCAATTTCATCCCAGACCGAGGGCATAAACAACTGCGCGTCGCTGTCCTGAAAGACAAAGCCGACCCGCGAGCGGAAGGCGAAGTTGAACGCGTCGTCGCGCAGGGCCTGTTCGGAGAGCACCTGGCCAAAGGCCTTGATCACCCCGCTGGTGGGGAAATACAGCCCGTCCAGGATCTTGAGCAGGGTGCTCTTGCCCGAGCCGTTGGAACCGAGGATGGCCAGCGTCTCGCCGGAATGGATGCTGAGGTTGATGCCGTGCAGGGCGGAGATCTGATCGTTGTAGGTAAAACACAGATCGCTCAGTTCGAAGAGCGGCTCGCGGCCGTTGGGGTTGGGTTCCATGCAGGTCCTTTGCGGGGTGGTTTCGATGGGGTCAACGGCCCAACCAGACGGCCGCGGCGGTGACCAGGGTCACTACCAGGGCGGCCGCCCAGTCGAACCAGCGCAGGCGGAAGCGGTCGATGGTGCGCGGATAGCCGCGGTAGCCGCGCGATTCCATCGCCAGGTAGACCTCGCTGCTCAACTGCAGGGATTTGCCCAGCAGCGTGCCCGAGGTGGCGGCCACCAGGCGGCGCTCCTCGGCCGGGCTCATCCGCCGCAGGATGCGGCTTTTGCGCGAGAGGAACATGTCGGTGGCGATGTGCAGCAGCAGGTGGATATAGCGGTAGGTCATGCCGAGCACCAGCACGATGACGTCTGGGACGCGCAGCACGCCCATGGCCTTCAGCACGTTGTTCCAGGGGGTAGTCATCACGAAGAGCACCGCGTAGGAGACGGAGGTGCCCACCCGCAGCAGGAGGAAGAGGGCGCTCATCGCGCCGGTGCGGGTGATGACCATGCCCAGCGGCAGGTGCAGCAGGGCCGGGCCGGGGGTGATGAAGAGCGCCGGCAGGGCGACGATGCCGGTGAAGAAGGGGATGAAGACCCACACCCGTTTGACAAAGAAACCCAGGGGCACGGCTGAGGCGGCCGCCAGCAGCAGCGCGCAGAGATACAGGGCCAGGATGACCAGCAGCTGGTGCGAGAGGCTGACCGCGAAGAGCAGCATGAGCATGGCCACAACTTTGAGGCGCGGGTCGAGGGCCTGGAGCAGCCCCTTTTGCCGGGTGATTTTCTCGGCAAAAATGGACTGCTCGAGGGTATTGTTGATGTCGACCAGGGTGCGTTCGATAAAGCCGCTGCGGCTGCGCGAACGGGTGGCGGGCGGGTTGGCCTGGCTCACTTGGGGGTGGGGCCGTCGGGCGGCGATTTTTTGGCGCCGGTGAGCAGCAGGCTGAACAGCCAGACCACGGCGATGGTGATCAGCACGCCCACCGCGGCCGAGAGCAGGTAGCCCAGGTTGGCATTGGCCAGGGCAGGCGCGTCGTAGCCGGAGAGCGGCGCCGACCACAGCCCGGAGAGCTTTTCGAGACCCTGGGGGATAAAGGCCAATCCCAGGCGGGTGAGCTCTTCCGCGCTCCATTCGCCCCAGGCCGTGCCGGGGGCCAGCAGACCCACCGGGGTGATGACCACCAGGGCGGCCAGCCCCACCCATAAGGCGCGCCAGCGGGCAAAGCCGCCGGCTTCAGGCGGCAGGTAGGGCTCGTTGACCATCGAGAGGGCCGGCTGGTTGGCGCGCATCAGGTAGGCGACGATCAGGGCGGTGACCAGGCCTTCGACCACCGAGGCGACCAGCACGTGCGGGAGCACCATGGCCGGGATGGAGACCGAGAGCGGGTAGGGGGCATACAGCGGCGCGCCGGAGGCGGTGTGCCAGAGCAGCGGCTGGACGCCAAACTCCACCGCGGCGAAGAAGGAGGCCAGGCTCAGCCCGGCCCAACCGCCCAGGGCGGCGCCAACCACCCGCCGGGTGGAATGCACCGGCCGGCCGCGGGAGACGGCCTGGTAGACGGCAAAGGCCACGTAGGGCAGCACGACGGCCATGTTGAAGGCATTGGCGCCCACCGCCAGGATGCCGCCATCGCCGAAGAAGAGCGCCTGGATGACCAGGGCGATGGAGACGGCCACGGTGGCGATCTCGGGGCCGAGGATGATGGCGGCCAGTGCGCCGCCCACGGCATGCCCGGTGGTGCCGCCGGGCAGGGGGATGTTGAACATCATCACCACGAAAGAAAAGGCGGCGAAGAGCGCCACCACCGGCACGTTTTTGGCGGAGAGTTTCTCGCGCAGTTTATGCACCCCGCGCATCCAGAAAGGCAGCACCAGCGCCAGCATGATGATGCTGGTCAGCGGGCTGAGGTAACCATCCGGGATGTGCATGGCGGTGGTGGCCAGCCAGGCGGCGAGGAGCAGATAGTAGAGCAACATCCAGCGGGGAATTTTTTCGATCAGGGGCTTGAGGGACATGCAGAACTCCTTCGGGATGTGGATAAAACACATTGAGATTTGATTATATAACCAATAGTCGCAAATGCAAAGATTTGCATTATAATACGTACAAGCTGGTGATTGTATGCGCGCATCCTCGGTCGATCAAATCATTCTCGAAACCCTGATCAAAGAACACGCCCACCTGACCTCGCACCAGGTGTACGAGGAAATCCGCGGGCGCCTGCCGGCGGTCAACCCCTCCACGGTCTACCGCGCGCTGGAACGCCTGGCCAACAGCGGCAAGGTCTCGGTCTCGGATATGGGCACCGGCTCGGCGGTGTATGAGTATATGTCCGACGGGGTGCACCATCACCTGGTCTGCCAGAAATGCGGGGCGGTGATGACCATCGGGCACGAGGAAGTTGAAAATTTCTTCGCCAGCGTATATCAAACCAATCGTTTTGTGGTGGCCACCAACCACCTGATCCTGTTCGGCACCTGCGCAGGCTGCCAGGGCTAGGGGCAGGGGATGAGAGCGGAGCGCCGGGGATGCACATCCCCGGCGCTCCGCTTTGGCGTTGGGAACCCCCCGCAGCGAATCCGGCCATGCCGGCCCAGGCTTGTGTTATAGTTTTCCGGCAGGAGTGAAAAATCGATGAAGGTTAAATCCGGAAGCAGCGAATTTTTGGTGGAGATGCGCGGAGAGGGCCGGCCGCTGGTGGTTTTCGAGGCCGGGATGGGCGAGGAGCACAGCACCTGGCAGGACGTACAGCCCCAGATCGCCGGGCTGACGGCCACGCTGTCGTATGACCGGGCCGGGTTGGGCGGGTCGGGGGCGGGCAGCCCGCCGCGCACGGTGGCGCAGCTGGCCGAGGAACTGCACGCGCTGCTGCATGCCCTGGGGCTGCGCGGACCGTTCGTCCTGGTGGGGCATTCCCTGGGCGGCAACATCATCACCCTGTTCGCCCACCGCTTTCCCGCCGAAACGGCCGGGCTGGTGTTTGTGGACGCCGGGTTCGACGAGCAGCGCCTGAGGCAGGCGGTGAGCGCGGAACAATGGGCCGAGCGCGAGCAGGCCCTGCGGAAATATGTGCCCGCCTTTTCGCCCGGCCAGCAGTTGGAGAAAGACAGCACCGCCGAAAGCAGCCTCCAGGCCAACCGCGCCCGTCCACTGCCCGACGTGCCCGCGGTGGTTTTGAGCGGGACGCTGATCAACCCCGATTTTCCGATCAGTGCGGTGGAACGCGAGGTGAAGCTGCAGACCCACCGCGATCTGGCGGCGGCGCTGCCCCAGGCCGAGCACATCCTGGTGCCCGAGGCGCGCCACTACCTGCACAATGAAACCCCGCCGGTGGTGATCGAGGCGGTAAAGCGCGTGGTGCTCAAGGTGGGCGGGGGGTAGTATTGATATAAATGTGAAATGCAAAATCCCCTGAAAAAGCCGTAGGATATTGTTACGGCTCAGGTTCGGTCTCAATCATACCCATTTGAGAAGGTTGAGATCCGGTTGACACAGCCTGCGCCGGGGGAGCAAGGAAGATGAACGATCCGCATGTGGTCAATGTGTCTGATCGAACCGAAATTTTTGAAGGTGTTTGGATTGGTTTATTGTTTGTGCCGGTGGTGGTCTTCTATGCTTACGTTTTAGTGTGGATCAGCAACATCGTCAATATCGCCGAGGTGCTGCCGCTGATTAAGAATGTGAACGAAATTCTGGGATACGGCTTTGGCATGGTTCTGCTGCTGGGGGTGCAGATCGCCTCGAGCAAGTCAAAAAACGATTTTATTGCCGGTCCCATCGAAGAATTAAACCACTACACCTTCTTTTTTATCGGCATGCTGATGGGCGGCTTTGAGCGCGCCTTCCTCTTCACCATTTTGTATGTGGTCCTCGAAACCTACGGCATGCCGGGGCTGGTCAAATCCATTTCGGCCAACGAACAAGTCAAAGCCATCAGCCTGGGTATTTTACCGAAGAAATTTGTGCTCTACCAATACGTCTACGCCCCGCTGGCCTCGGTGGTATCCATGGTCTTTGCACACCTGATCATCGTCAGGTTTATCCCATGGGCGGTCATCGGCAGCCACCCGACCCTGATCGCACAGATTCGCAGCCTGTCGATCTACATTGCCCTGTGGATCACGATCGAATCCATTTTCAATTCGATCTACTACAAATCGCTGCCCGGGGTGGGCTGTATGGGGTTGTTCTTAAGCGCCGGCCTGATCCTGTCGGCCTTCTGGTTGGATGCCAAGAATTGGCAGACCTGGTTGATGTATGGCTTGCTTGCCTTCGGCGGCTGGATCATGACCCTCAATTTCATCATCCTCAGCATTCAAAAGGCCCGGCCCCTGCCGGGGCATGAGGACGTCAAGTATGTGAATTGGTGAAGCGGAAATTTTGGATGGCAGCTTGTGTTTTCTTATTATTTGCATAAGAGAAGACAAGTTTTGCTTTATTCCAATAGATTCTAACGCGTGGCCTCTTGACAATACCAATGGGAGTTATTACAATGTTATAACATTAAGGAGAAGATCATGACTGTAAACGTGCATCTTACCAAAGTCGGCAATTCAAGAGGGATCCGCATCCCAAGAGCGATTCTGGAACAGGTAAACCTGGAAGGAGAATTGGAGTTGATCGTCAAGGAAGGCGCTCTATTGATCCGTCCAGCCGGCCAATCCCCGCCAGGGGTGGGAAGACACATTCGTCAATGCCTCCATGAAAGTGAAGGAGGACAGCGAATTGACCGAGCCATTGGTTGGAAACCTGTTTGATGACGACGAATGGACATGGTAAATGTCCTGCGGTTTTCCGTTTTCCTTGTGAACCTGGATCCCACGCTTGGCAGTGAGATGAAGAAAACGCGACCTTGCGTGGTGGTTTCACCGGACGAAATGAATCGCCATTTATCGACGGTGATTATTGCGCCGCTGACCTCCTCACTGCGGGGATATGCGACCAGGGTTGGCTGCGTTTTTGATAACCGCTCGGGCGAAATTGCCCTGGACCAGGTGCGTGCCGTCGATAAATTCCGCTTAGTAAAAATGATGGGTAAAATTCAAGAAAGCGAAAGCCAGCAGGTGTTGTCGGTTTTACAGATCATGTTCGCCAGGTAAAAAATAAAAATCAGGCCCGATGAGTGCTGATCTTCTATTTCATCGTGGCCAGCATACATAAGGCCCGGCCCTTGCCGAGGCATGAGGATGTGAAATATGTCAATAGGTGATCATGGTGCGTTTTGAGATGAAATTCCGATATACATGAAAATTAGCAAAATTTTTCTGATAAATGTAATAATTTCCTGGATATGTAATCTTGGAGATATACAATGAGTAGGTAAAAATAAATATTCTTAGGGGGATTCAAGGCGAATACGTTTCTCAAGCAAAGAATAATCTTCGAATTTTTCGGATCGGTCCACTTTAATAATTATTTATCAGATTGGGGTTGTAAATGAGGACATCAAATTTAATTCTTTTCGTTTTAGCAAGCGTTCTTATATTTACGGTTGGCTGTGCACCTTCGCAAGAAACTATCACAAACGCGATTGAGCAAACTAAGATTGCCTGGACGCCGGTTCCCACACAGACCAGTTTCCCAACACTTACACCTTATCCGACATTAACTCCGTACCCAACCTATACGCCGGAGCCTACAAAGCCTACCAAGGTTCTTGTAATGACGCCAACCAATACACACTTGGATTCACTATGTAAACCGATTACCGATATGGATTACAGCGATAATTCAAAAGCGGCGATTAAATTGCAATCTTATGTCAGTGGATTACCCAAGGTGCGAACTGTGTCTTTTGTCATCCCCGAAAGACTGTATTCGAATACACTTTCTCAACTTTATTACGTTAGATATGTAGATGATAATGATGGAGAAGTTTATGCGAAGCGTTACATTGTATATGTTGAAGAATTCGGTTGGAAAAATGGCACTTTTTCTCTAGATGGACAATGCTGGATTGATCCACCGAAATAACAACAATTCCACAATTGGTGGTTCGGGGAAGATTAGGAATCAATTGATTTGTTGGCTAGATTTGGTACAAGGCGCAGACTAAAACTCAATTGATTTATTATACCAATTTCGAAATCTTTTGAGATTGTTTTTTTCTAGCCACCTGACAGTTTCAGAAATCATAGGTAAGTACACAGGGAGAGATGAACCGGAAGGGCGTTGTTCAATTGGCGATCAATAAAGCGCAAACCAATTTGAAAAATAGACAAATCGCGACGGTCTTTGCGATCGACCAAATGTCTGCGTCCTTCATGGATGGTACGAGATCCGGTGGATACCGACCAGACATACAGCAAAACGACGGCCAGGGTCAGACAGGACAAACGCTCGGCGTGGTGCAGCATGGTGCTTTCCAGATCAAAACCATGCCGTTTCAAGTCACCAAACATTTCTTCAATCCACATTCTGCGAGCATAAGCCTGAAGGGTCAGCGTTCGATCCGGCAAATTGGTCACCAAACACCAGGGTTGGTCTTCGCCAGCAGCCCAATGCACCAACAGATTGACCGGATAGATTTCGCTCTCTGTCAGCCAACCCATGCCCAACCAGCGGCTTTGCCCAGGCTTCTTCACCCAACTGCCAAAGTCATGCCAATTGGTTTCTTGCGCCAGACAGACATGTACCGAGGTTTTCTGTCGCAAAACGTAGTCCCAACCCCATTGATCCAGTTGTTTCAACCCTTCCACCGGCCCAAATTCGCTATCGCCCACCAGCAATACGGCAAAACCTGCCGGCAGCAGGCTGCGAACATAGCTCAGCAGCTCCAATTGGGTCGTTCCGCTACTATGCCCGCGCACATGCCCCACCCACATCCATCCAATCGGAATGGCGCGCCGCCGATACGCCAGACTGATGATCAGCAATTGATGCGCAAAGCCCACTTTACTGCCATCCACAATCAAGCGGATCTGTTGCCCGTGCTTGGCCTGACTTTCCAGCCATTGTCGCGCAATCGGTTCATACCATGCCCGCACGACAATCGCTGGATTAGCCAACAGTCGGCTCAAGCGCCGTGTGACACTGACCAACTTCGCCTGTCCTGGGATCTTCCCTGCCACCCGGCTCAGGTTGACCGAACGACTTTGATAAATCCCGACGATCAGCCAGACGAAACCGCGAATTTGGGTGATCCGTTGGTCAGGGCGCAGTTCCTGGATTCGCTGAATCCAGGTATGATACAGTGTGTTGATCGGCATGAAACCTCTCCGGTTGGGTTTTCTGTGGTAAGAACAACTTATACCGCAGTTTCGTTGCCGATCAACTCTCCTTTTTTAAAACTGTCAGGTGGCTAGGTTTTTTTATTTCGAGATGAATTTTAAGATCACAAGGCTCTTGAAGGTCTCGAGACGACATTATCGATAGAATTTCGCCATTTTCTGGAAAATTAATAGTTTCTACATCGGTACGAAAGTTCCCTAGCATGTAATGATTTCTTTCAGATGATATGTAGGTAAATACACATTTGATAGTTTTTTTTACAACAATAAGGTTCCAATGGGAAGATATTTTGGCATTTTCATTTGTAGTATATTTCTCGCCCAAGTCATTGGATGTAATAGTCAAGTGCCATCTTCTCCAATAAAGCTTGCGGAGATTAGGCCTACCTGGACGGCGACCATGCATCCAACCATTGAAGAACTTGGATCTGCACCTACTCCAACTGTTCTTAGTCCAAATCAGTCAACTACTCTGATCGGCACACCTACCCTAAGGTCTTCTTCGACACCTGTACCGCATCAATTAATTTCCACTGTACCTACTTGCGCCAATGACAACCAGCCTATTGATTTTCCTTCTACAGATGGAGTCGATGGGGCGATACTTTATAAGCTTATTGGTGACACAAACTTATCCATTATTGGTGGAACTCCTTTGAGGAAAACACACTTATCTATAACTAGTTCAGATTTGATCGAAAATTTCGGAGTCTTCGCCAAATGGGAATTGGTTAGCATTTTCCAATGTGCCTGAAAGAAACGAGCAGATATCAACTTTTAAACCGGAGATATTCCTCGTATCTTCCTCAGGTGATGTTATTAATACACAAATCGATATGTCTAGATACCAATCAAAATTGAATGGAGATGAATTTATAGATTATTGGATGGGGGATTGGTTCAACGATAAATTTCTGAAATTAGATATATTCATACGGATTCGAGGCGGTCAGAACTCCTATCGCCTCGCTAGTAATCTCATTGAACCATTTACATCGGAATGGCAGGAGTATCCCTCCGGTAAATTGGAGGAGGATCATCATTATGATTGGTCCCCAGATCAATCCAAGGGTTTCTCAAAAGAAGAATCAACGTCTATAGAAAGATATTTCATCACATATGGTAAGGAGATAAGAAATCAAGAAAAAATCGAGATGACGCGTTTACAGAATGAAAACGATAATCTAGATCTCGAACTTGGCCAAGTTAGCTGGTCCCCTGACAGCCGTTTTCTTTTACTGGTATTCATAAATCCTGAAAAAGGATCTGATAAGAAAACAAACCGTATTTTGGTATATGACACAGAGGATAATGCGTATATTTTTCAATGTAATTTTCCACGAATAGGCATTCCTGATAGCTGGGTGAATTATCCTCTGAATATCGTTTGGTCTCCAGAAAGTAATGCATTCATAGCAAATGTCATTATTGTGCCACATACTTTCTTAATCCAAACGTTCTATTGTTTAAAATAAATAACCATGAAGTTTATCAATTCTTGCAGGGTGCAAATGCACTTGGTTGGTCCCGTGAATTTTTACCTTTACTAGAAATCAAAAGATAGAACATTGGTTAAAACATACTCGTAGATTTTACTGAAACATCCAAGTACGCCAATTCTTATTCTATCAATGTAAAAATACCCTATGTTAACCCAGCATAAATACCAGACAAAGGAAACGGGAAGGGGATGAACTTTCGGAAGAACCTTATCTGTCACAATCTTACCCCAACACGATTCCTGACCTGGAAGCGAGACCTGGCGCAAAGAATGCTACAAGCGCTATTTTAGGATCGTTCTCAGGTCTGCTCGGTGAGATTGTCCTTAATGTATAGTACTGCGGATGCCATATCGAGGAAATGGTAACGAGCTTAAAAGAGATGCCTTTCGGTTGGTGAAAAGAGGCTGAAATGCCAGTATCACTTGGAACCGTTTTTAACTTTGGGCCCGTTGGAGATACGGGCCCAAAGTGTGGCGGATTAACTCCTACAACGTCGGGTTACCTAAGGGGGTATTGCGGGGTAATTTCTAATCCCTACATCAGTGCACAACCCCGAAGGACACTTTTTAGCACTCCGAATACCCACAGCTGTAGCACTTCCGGCAGCCCTCTTCGTTGACCACGCTGGCTTCGCCGCACTCGGGGCACAGGTCGCCGAACTTGGTCAGGGCGGGCTGGGCCGGCTCGGCGCGGTAGCCGCTGAGGGCCGGGGCGTGACCGTTGCCGTTGCCGTTGCCACCGGTGGCGGCGGCGGGCAGGGCGGCCGGCGCGGGCGCGGGTGAGGCGTCCCGGCGCTCGTTCCACATCGTCAGGTATTTTTCCAGGGCCTGGCCGATGCCGTCGGGCAGAGAGCGCACCCGGTTGGGGCCAAAGCCCAGCGAGCGCCCGCCGCCGATGCCCAGCAGCTGGCGGATGACCTCGTGCAGGCGCTCGATCGGCTCGACCGGCGAGGCCATGCGCAGGATGTAGGACACCAGGCGGGCGATCGCCTCGGTCACCGCGGCGGTGTCGGAGCCGGCCTTGGCCGAGTTGAGGAAGACCTCGAAGGGCTGGCGCCCGCCGTTCTCGTTGACCGTCACGAAGGTCTTGCCCAGGGGCGTGTCGATGGTCAGGGTGTAGCCGGGCAGCACCTGCGGGCGGGGTTTCTTGGTCTCGTGCCAGATCAGCAGCTGCTCAGGCTCGTCCGCGGCCAGCATGGGCAGGGTCTCATTTTCTTCCTCGAGCTCGTCGGCGTCCTTGGCCTGTTTCTCTTTGAGCGTGGCGTGCGTCTCGAGCACCACCTTGTCGCGCGAGCCGGTGACGTAGACGGTGATGCCCTTGCAGCCCAGTTCCCAGGCCAGCATGTAGGCGGTGGCCACGTCTTCTTCGGTCGCGCCGGGGGGGAAGTTGATCGTCTTGGAGAGGCTGTTATCCACAAAGGCCTGCAGGGCGGCCTGCATGCGCACGTGCTCTTCGGCGCTGATGTCGCCCGAGACCACGAAGACATCCCGCATGGCCTGGGGCAGGGCCTGCACGTTCTGGCAGGTGCCGTCGGCCATGATCTGGTTCGAGGATCTCCTCGCGCGTCTCGGGGTCGATCCCGGCGCGCTGCAGGGAATCTTCGAAGGCCGGGCGAGGCATACACCAGCTGCAGGTCCTTGCCGTTGTCGTTGACGTGGCGGATGTAGGCCAGGGCGAAGACCGGCTCGCAGCCGTAGCCCTCGCAGCCGGCCACCGTGGCGATGGTGCCGGTGGGGGCGATGGTGGTCTGGGCGGCGTTGCGGATGCCGTGGGTGAGGATGTCCGCGCGCAGACCGGCCCAATCCACCGCCGGGCGGGCGTAATCGTGGCTGTAAGGCACGATCGATTCGGGCGCGGTCCAGGTGAGGTTGGCGGGGTCGTAAATCGAGCCGCTGATGGCGGGGAAGGCCCCGCGCGCGGCGGCCAGGTCCACCAGGTGCGCATGGAGTGGAAGCGCACGAACTCCATCACCTGCGCGCCAAACTCCTGGCCCTGCTCCGAGCCGTAGCGGATGCCGCAGTGGTACATCAGGTCGGCCAGACCCATTACCCCCAGCCCAATGCGCCGGGCGCGGTGGGCGGCTTCTTTAAGCTGCGGCACGGCGGGCACGTAGGCGTTGGCCTCGACCACGTCGTCCAGGAAGATGGTCGAGAGCGCCACGCTCTGGCGCAGCGATTCCCAATCCACCCGGCCGTTGGCGGCCAGGTGCTGGGCCAGGTTAACCGAGCCCAGGCAGCAGTTCTCATAGGGGCCGAGCCACTGCTCGCCGCAGGGGTTGGTGGCTTCCAGGGCATACAGCTGGGGCACGGGGTTGGTGCGGTTGGCGGCGTCCAGGAAGAGCATCCCCGGCTCGCCGTTGTGGTGGGCCTGCGAGACGATCTTGTTGAACAGGTCGCGGGCGCGCACGGTGGAGTAGGTGCGCAGCGGCAGCCCGGCGGCGGGGGCCTGGTCGAGCGTGCCGCGGAACTCGCGGTACTTGGGGTGTTTGACGTCCGGGAAGACCAGGTCCCAATCCGCGTCATCCTTGACCGCCTGCATAAAGGCGTCGGTGATGCCCACCGAGATGTTGAAGTTGGTGATCGAGTTTTCGTTGGTCTTGCAGGAGACGAAATCTTCGATATCCGGGTGGTCGACGCGCAGCACGCCCATGTTGGCGCCGCGGCGGGTGCCGCCCTGGGCGATCTCGCCGAAGGCATGGTCGTAGACGCGCAAAAAGCCCACCGGGCCGGTGGCCTGGCCCGCCGAGGTCTTGACCATCGAGCCCTTGGGGCGCAGGCGCGAGAAGGAGAAGCCGTTGCCGCCCCCGGTCTGCTGGATGAGGGCCGCGTCGCGCAGGGTCTGGAAGATGCCGGCCGAATCGCGGCCCATGTCGTCCACGATGGGCAGCACAAAACAGGCGGCGAGCTGCCCGAGGGGCGTGCCCGCGCCGGTGAAGGTGGGGGAATTGGGGAAGAACTTTTTGGTGGTCAGCAGGTGATAGAACTCGCGGGCGCGCGGCATGGGGTCGGGGTCGCCCCAGGTTTCTTCGACGGCGGCGATGTTGTAGGCCACCCGCCAGAACATCTCCTCCACGCTTTCGGCGGGAGCGCCGTCCTGGCCGCGGCGCACATAACGGCGGACGAGCACCTGGCGTGCGTTGTCGGTCAGATCAACCGCGGGCAGGTCGGCGGGCAGTGGGGGGATGGATAAGAGCCCGCTGCGGTTGGAAACGTTAAGTTCACTTGATGCCATTGCTGTTCTCCTCGTCTTTTAATAATCGATCGATCTCGTTGCGAATGGCGCGGAGATCGGCAAGCTGCAGATAAACGATGCCGTAGCGGATATAGGCGATGTGGTCGAGCTCTTTCAGCCCATCGACGACCATATCCCCAATGATGCGCGAGCTCACCTCGGCGCGGCCGAGGCGCTGCAAAGAGGTTTCAATTTCACCCACCAGGCGCTCGATGGCCGAGGCGGGCACCGGGCGCTTGGCGCAGGAGATGCGAATCCCGCGCAGCAATTTTTCGCGGTCGAACTCCTCGCGGGTGCCGTCTTTCTTGATGATCAGCGGCGAGGCCAGCAAGGGGCGTTCGATGGTGGTGAAACGCTGGTGGCAGGCGGCGCACTCACGCCGCCGGCGGACGACCCCGCGGCTGTCATGGGTGGTATCCAGCACTTTCGAGTCTTCGCTCTGGCAGTAAGGACACCGCATAAATTTCCTCCTGTTTAACGCGGGTGCAATGCTGAGGGAAAAAAACCACCACCCAATATGTGGTGGTAGTGGTCCAAGCAAGCCGTACATGTACGGCACGAAGATATTCTAGCACAAATGGTCGATGGTTTCAAGCGAAAAACAAAAATCCTAATCTTAAAATATGCCGGGCTTTAAAGGGCGCCAAAGCCATCTGTGCGGGCGGGTTTTTGGCCGGTGCAGGGCAGAGCGGAGGCACTTATATAGGGCCATCATGCGGTTTTTCAGGGGCTACACGCCATATCTGCAGCCGGGCCGGGGTGGGGGCGCGGGTATGTTAACGATTTCTTAAAGACTGCAGTAAAAACCGGAATCGGTGGGCGATGGCTTGAGAACGTTCACGGAGGTGGCGCGGCTCCAACCTTAAAAAATGCAGCCTCGCCCTCCATTGAGCCGAGAGGCGAGGCCGCGCCAGGGGCGATTCTGGGCGAAAAATGCGCTTAAATGGGAAATAGCGGGCAAGGCACATTGCCCGCTGATACCCATAAATTGTCGAGGAGCGCCATGGTTATACCGGAAACGAGCTTCCCCCTACAACCCTGGCTGAAGGCCTAGCGCTTGCGGTTGCGCAAGAAGGCCGGGATATCGTAGTCGTCGGTGTTGACCACCCGCTGGAAATCCGACGTCTGGTTCTGCGACTGGTTCTGCGACTGGGCCGGCGGCTGGGCGGCTGCCGGGCGTTCGCTGAAACCGGTTTGCGTCGAGGCGGAATTGCTGCGCGCGCGGGAAGGGGCCTGAGCGTCCTCGAGTTTGATCGGCCGCTCAACAGGCCGGACCCCACTGCTATCAAAACCCGTGGCGATGACGGTAATGCGGATATCTTCGCCGGCCTTCGGGTCGATGACGGCGCCGAAGATGAGGTTGACATCGGGATGCGCGGTCTCTTTGATGATCGCGGCTGCCTGGTTGACCTCGAAGAGGGTCAGGGTCGGGCCGCCGGTGACGTTGAAGAGGATGCCGCGCGCGCCATCGATGGTGATATCCAGCAGGTGGCTGGAGATGGCCATCTCGGCCGCGATGCGGGCGCGGTCTTCGCCAGAGGCGTGACCTACCGCCATCAGGGCGGCGCCGCCTTCGGACATGATTGCGCGCACGTCGGCGAAGTCCAGGTTGATCAAACCGGGGACGGTGATCAATTCAGAAATGCCCTGGATACCCTGGCGAAGGACGTCATCCGCGAGGCGGAAGGCATCCTGGAGGCTGGCGCGTTTGTCGACCATCTGCAGCAGGCGGTCATTGGGGATGACGATGAGGGTATCGGCATGCTCTTTGAGCTTCATGATGCCCTCTTCGGCGGCCTTGGAACGCCGCGCGCCTTCAAAGGTGAAGGGGCGGGTGACCACGCCGATGGTGAGCGCGCCTACTTCTTTGGCCACCTGGGCGATAATCGGCGCTGCACCCGTGCCGGTGCCTCCGCCCATACCCGAGGTGACAAAGACCATATCGGAACCTTTGAGGACCTCGTAGAGTTCCTCGGCCAATTCCTCGGCGGCTTTGCGACCCATCTCAGGATTACCCCCGGCGCCCAAACCGCGGGTGACCTTGTCGCCAATACGCACACGTTTCTCCGATTTGGAGAGCAGCAGCGCCTGACCGTCGGTGTTGACGGTGATAAACTCGATGCCCTGGAGACCTTCGTCGATCATGCGGTTGACGGCATTGCAGCCTCCGCCGCCGACGCC
Source organism: uncultured Chloroflexia bacterium (assembly GCA_963752685.1). Classification (GTDB taxonomy): domain Bacteria; phylum Chloroflexota; class Anaerolineae; order Anaerolineales; family Anaerolineaceae; genus Anaerolinea. The sequence continues at coordinate 445,210 of CAVVZR010000008.1, forward strand.
GATAACCTTGATTCGGGCGAACAACTCTGATAAGGGTTGGTTCATGTCCATGTGGTGTGCCTCCTCGATAATTTTACAATGAAAATCGATTTTCTCGCCAATAATTGAGATCGATCTAGGGTAATAAGCGTTTCAAAAACGTTGTAATTCTTTCGCCCCAATCAGAACCTCCTTTCTTGTGCGGATTACGCCCGGCGGCCGGGGCCGTTTCGCTCATCAGCAGGGCCCAATCCAGCAGGCCCACGCTGGTGGAATAAGCGGGCGAGTTGAGCTGGTCGGTGAGACCCAGCAGGTTCTCCGGCTTGGCCACGCGCACGGGCAGGCCGAGGGTATGGCTGGCCAGCGTGCGCATGCCAGAGAGCTGGCTGCTGCCGCCGGTGAGCACCATCCCCGCGGGGAGAAGCCCGTCATAGCCGGAGCGCTTGATTTCCTGGAGCACCAGGTCGAAAATTTCCTCGGTGCGCGCTTCGATGATCATTGCCAGGTCGCGGCGGTGGATATCCACCGGGCGTTCCTCGCCAAAAATGCGCGTGGAGAAGATCTCGGTCTCCGAGACTTCGTTCTGCAGCGCATGGCCGTACTGTTTTTTGACTTCCTCGGCTTGCGAAATGGAGAGGCGCAGGCCGTGGGCGATATCGGAGGTGATGTGATTGCCGCCGATGCCCAGCACCATGGTGTGCCAGATATCCCCGTCGATGTAGATGGCCATGTCGGTGGTGCCGCCGCCGATATCGCAGACCACCACGCCCATCTGCCGTTCGGTCTCGGAGAGCACTACCTCGGCCGAGGCCAGCGGATTGAGCACAAACTGCAGCACCTGCACGCCCGAAGCCTGCACGCACTGGCGCAGATTTTCGACCGTGGAGGAAGCCGCGGTGATGATGTGGGCTTCCACTTCCAGGCGGTAGCCGTGCATGCCCACCGGGGTGCGGATGCCGTCTGCGCCGTCGACGACGAAGTTGCGCTGCACGACGTGGATGATCTCGCGGTTGTGGGGGATGGCCACTGCCTGGGCCGCATCCAGGGCGCGGAAGACGTCTTCCTGGTCGATCACCCGCCCGGAGATGCCCACCACCCCGCGGCTGTTGACCGAAGAGACGTGCGAGCCGGCCAGGCTGACCAGGGCGGAGGTGATTTCCATCCCCGAGGTGCGCTCGGCCTTTTCAATCGAGCGGCCAATGGCCTGGGAGGCGGCCTGGATATCAACGATGGTGCCTTTGCGCAAACCCAACGAAGGCTCTATGCCCACGCCCAGGATGCGCAGGCTGTTTTCGCCTTCAACCCGGGCAACCAGGGTACAGACCTTGGTGGTGCCGATATCAATACCAACAACAATGGGTTCTTCGGCCATCGCTAATTCTCCGCTCGATAGTAGGGTGCGTCCAGATCTTCCGCGTTGATCAGCTCAGGGACGATGCCCTTTTGGGTGAGCTGTTCCGCGATCGACTGGACCATGTTGAATTTTTGCTCAAAACGTGCCAGGTCAGCGCCAATATAGACGTCGTACCCGGTGACATCTTCCCAGCCCAGACCCTCAGACGCGGTGAAGACCAGCGGCGTGCCCGCCGGCAGGCGTTGCGCCAGCTTGAGCGCGGTGCCGAAGAGCTCGGGGTCGAGGTGGACTGGGCCGGTGTTGACCGGTTTGGCGAGTTTGCTGCTGCTGTCCGTTGCCGGCTGGGTGGTGGCGTCGGCGGCCTGGCCGTTGGCATCCACAGGCGCGGCGGGCAGCACCACCGGGGCGGGCTCGGAAGAGTGTATTATAACCAATTCACCCGCGTCGCCGTTAGGTTGGAAGACCACACCCTGCGCGTCGATCCACTGGTAGGTGTCGCCCTGCTTCCAGGCCAGCACCGGGGTGCGCTCTTTGACCGTGAGGGCTATGTTGGTCGGCAGGCTGACCGAAACGCTGGCCAATTCGAGCGCGCTGAAGCGGGTGAGCAGTTCTTCCTCGATGGCTTTGGGGTTGATCTCGACCACCGAGAGATTTTCGACGTCGAGAACCGCTTCCACATCCGACTGGGTGAGCCGCTCGAGGCCGTTGATTTTGACCATGCTGATCTGGAAGAACGGCGAGAGGATCAGCGAGAACAGGCCGACGGCCGCGGCCAAGGCGATCACCGCCGAAAGCATGCGCCAGCTGGCGTGGATCACCGGAAGCGCGGGCAGGCGCATTTCGGTGGCCGGGGTGTTCATCGAGAGGTAGTAGGCGCGGCGCGGGTTGGCGCTGGCTGCCTGGCGGCGGTTAGCCATCCCGCTGGCCACGTTGCGCACGATCACCGGGCGGGTGGGGGTGGGAGCGGCCGCGCGGCGCACCGGCACGCCGGGGCGCAGGGTGGTTGTGCCTGCCCCCAGGGTGGTCTCGAAGGTGCGCTGCGGGCCCGGGGCGGTCTGGCGGTTGACGTGCGATGCACGCTGCACGCGCAGCTCTTCTGAACGGGTCCTGGGCATGGTGTCGGTTTCTTTCATGATCCCCTCCTAAACTGGCGTTCGGTGTGGTCACGATCGGCTTTGCGTTCCAACGCCAGTTCGATCAATCGATCCACTAAATTGCGATAAGGCAGGCCGCTGGCTTCCCACATCTTGGGGTACATGCTGATCTTGGTGAAGCCGGGAATGGTGTTCAACTCGTTGATAAATACCTCGCCGGATTGGCCGTCCAGGAGGAAATCGACCCTGGCCATGCCGGCGCAGTCGACGGCCTGGTAGGCGCGCACCGCCAGCTCGCGGATTTTTTCGGCGAGGTCTTCGGGCAGCGGGGCCGGGATGATCAGCTCGGAGGTATCCATGATGTATTTGGCCTCGTAGCTGTAGAAATCGTCGCCAGGCCGGATTTCGCCCGGCACCGAGGCTACCGGCTGGTCATTGCCCAGCACCGAGACCTCGATTTCACGCGCGTTGGGTACACCCTGCTCAACCAGCACGCGGCGATCGTAGCGCGCGGCGTCCATCAGGCCTTCGTACAGGTCCGAGCGCCCGCGGCAGTGGGTGATGCCCACCGAGGAGCCCAGGTTGGCGGGTTTGGTGAAAATGGGGTAGCCCAGTTCTTCCGCGCGCTGCACGACCGCGGGCATATCCTGTTCGATCTCGCGGCGGGTGACCAGGATGGAGGGCGCGGCGGGCAGGCCGTTAGCGCGCATCACATCCTTGAAGAGGGCTTTGTCCATGCCGGCGGCCGAGCCGAGGACGCCTGAGCCCACGTAAGCCAGGTCCGCCATTTCGAGCTGGCCCTGCAGGGTGCCGTCTTCGCCAAAGGTGCCGTGCAGCACAGGGAAGATCACATCCAGTCCGGTGATGGGTTCGAGCGCCGCGCCGCGCAGGGCATACAGCACCGCGCCGCCCGGCTCGGGGAGGATCACTGCGCTGGTCAGGTCGCCGGCGCGTCCGGCGTCCAGGGCGTTCCAGGCATCCGGGCCGGTGACCCAGGCGCCGTCGTGGGTGATGCCGATCTGGTAGACGTCGTATTTTTGGGGGTCAAGTACGTTTAAAACCGAACGCGACGACATGAGAGATACCTCATGTTCGCCGGAACGGCCCCCAAAAATGACACCCACGCGCAGTCTCTGTTGCATCAAATGCTCCATTAATCTTTTTTCTGGCCGGTCAGGGCAGGCCAATTGCCCAGCAGTTCCACTTCCAGCTCGAGCTGGACCCCAAATTTGTCGAGGACGGTGCGTTGGGCCAGGGCGATCAGGGCGCCGATATCCGCCGCGCTGGCTTTGCCGTCATTGATAAAGAAGTTGGCGTGCGCCGGGCTGATCTCCGCTCCGCCGACGCGCCTGCCTTTGAGCCCTGCGGCTTCGATCAGGCGTCCGGCGAAATCGCCCTGCGGGTTCTTGAACATCGAACCCATGCTGGCCCCGGGAGGCTGGCTGCTGCGCCGTTTGGCCGAGAACTGCTCCATGCGGGCCTGGACTTGTGCCGGGTCGGCGCTCTGCAGGCGCATGCGGGCGGTGAGGATGATCGGCCTGCGCTCCGCCGGAAGTCGTTTGAGCGCGCTGGCGCGGTAGGCGTACTGCATGCGTTCTACGGTCCAATCTTCTTTCCCTGTAAGAGGGTGCAAGATTTCTGCCAGGAGAAGATTGCCGGCCATGTCTCCGCCGTGGGCGCCGGCGTTGCCAAATACCGCCCCACCCACCGTCCCCGGGACGGTCGCTGCCCATTCCAGCCCGCTCAGCCCGCGCAGGGCCGCCTGGCGGGCCACGGTGCCAATGTTGGCCCCCGATTCGGCCCACACGTTGGGCTGTTCGTGATGCAGGTCGATCTTGATGTTGCGCGCATGGTTGACGATGGCCACCCCGGGGTAGCCGGCGTCGCTGACCAGCAGGTTCGAGCCGCTGCCGATGACCACAAAGGGCAGGTCCAGATCCCAGCAGGTGCGGGCGGCGCGTTCCAGCTCGGCGGCGGTATGCACCGGGAGCAGCGCGCCAGCCGGGCCGCCAACATGCGCGGTGGTGTAGTTGGCCAGCACAGCATTTTCTTGAAGTGCTTCGCCAAATACTTCGCGCAGTTTTTGGATCGGGACGGTCTTTGTCTTCATCAAAATCACTCGGCAGCTTTCCTCGGGTTCAGATGCGCTTGATTTTCAAGATCAGGCGGGTGAGCAGCTCGGTTTCCACCTCGGGCTGCTCCGGCAGGCTGCCGGAAGCGGGGCGGGCGGGCTGTTTCTGGCGGGATGGCGTGAACTGCGACTGCGGATCGGGCGGCACCAGTTGGATGGGCAGGGACTGCAGTTCGGCCGCAAAAGTACGTTTGAGGTTTTTGGTCGTGGCCATGTTACTTACCTCCATTGAGTTGGGCCAGCACCGCGGCGCTGACCTGGTCGGCGTCCCCGGCAGAGAGGACGAGCAGCACGTCGCCTGTGCGCAGTTCGCTGAGCAGCAGGCTGGTGACGTCTGCGAGGGCGGGGATGAATTGCGCGGCCGGGTGGGGCATACCTGCCACCACCTGCTCGGCCGAAAACGGCTCGGTTTTCTCCCGAGCGGCGAATATTTCGGTGACGATAACCCGGTCGGCAGCGCTAAAGGCGGTGCGGAATGACTCGAGCAGGGCAGCCGTGCGCGTGTAGGTGTGCGGCTGCCAGACGACCCACAGCCGGCGGGCGCCGTAGCGGGCGCGGGCAGCAGCCAGGGTGGCGCGGATTTCGGTGGGGTGATGCGCGTAGTCATCGATGACCGTTACCCCGCCGGTTTCGCCCAGCACCTGAAAGCGGCGCCCGGTGCCCTGGAAGGAACCCAGGGCGGCAGCTACAGCCGGCATGTCTAACCCGAGGCGGTGAGAGGCGGCCAGAGCCGCCAGCGCGTTGGCCAGGTTGTGCAGCCCGGGCACCTGCAGATCAAGGCGGGCGAGCAGCGCCCCGCCATAGAACACCTCGCCGGAATAACCGCCCAGTTGGTTGGGTTGCTGGTTGGAAACCCGGTAGTGAGAAGGCGTCTCCAGGCCGTAGGAGAAGGCTGCGACGTTGGCCGGCACGGCAAACGCCAGCTCGAAGGTTTCGCGCTGATCGCCGCAGGTGATCAGGGTTCCGCCGGGTTGGATCTGGCCGACAAATTGTTCGAAAGCTTCGCGGTAATCTTCCATGCTCGGGAAGCAGTCGGGATGGTCGTGCTCGAGATAGGTGACCACTGCCAGGTGGGGAGTGAGCCCGTGGAACATGCGGTCGTATTCGTCGGCTTCGATGACGAAGTGCGGACCACTGCCGGCATGCGCGTTGTTGGCCAGGTTGGTGGAGACGCCGCCGATGATATAGGAGGGGTCCAGCCCCAGGCAGGTGAGGATCCAGGCCAGCATGGCGGTGGTGGTGGTCTTGCCGTGGGTGCCGGCTACGGCGATGACCTGGCTGCCGGCGAGCAGGCGGCCGAGATATTCGGCGCGCTTCAGCACGGGGATGCCGGCGGCCAGGGCGGCCTGCACCTCGGGGTTGTCATCCGGGACAGCGGATGAGCGCACTACCAGGCTGGCGCCGTTGACATTTTCAGGGGCATGGCCGGCAATGACGCGAATGCCCGCCGCGGCCAATTCCTGCGCCAGCGGTGAGAGCACGCGATCAGAACCGCTCACCTGCACCCCGCGCTCCGCCAGAAGGCGAGCGATGGCGCTCAGGCCGGTTCCGCCAATGCCGATGAAATGAATCCGTTCCATGCGCTCCTTGATCCTTCCCGGTTTAGAGGAAGACCACAATCACAAAGGCGAAGGCTAACGCGATCGCGAAGAAAATCGTCGGGGGGGTCAGCCAGGTGGGCGGCATGCGTTTGAGCAAGTCGAGGCTGGCGATCCCGGCGGGGGTATTCAGGTCGGGGGCGGCGATAAACTTGAAGGGGTAGCCGGCGTCTGCCAGGAACCACCAGAAGGTGCCCACAAACAGGTAGGCGTTAATCGCGCCGAGGACGAAACCCAGCAGATAATCCTGCAGCTTCTCGCGGGCAAAGCGGTTGCTGCCGGCCAGGCGCTGCAGGTTGGGGGACTGGTAGCCAAAGAAGATCAGTCCAAACAGCAGGATGACGCGCAGCCAGAAAAGTGTTTCGGGATTGGCTTTGAGGCTCTGGCTGACGAAAGGTACGTAGGTTTCGATCACGTTGAGGATAAAGAGGGCCAGTAAACCGCTGAAAGTAACCAGCAGTTCTTTCGCCCAACCGCGCATAGCGCCAATCAGGCCAAAGAGTATCACGAACATCCAGAATACCGTGTTCAGGCCGATCATGGATTTCCTCCGTTGGTTGCAGAAACGCGCGCGGTCTGGCGCACCAGGTCGGCTATCCGGCCGGCAGCCTGGGGTTGTGCCAGCGAGCGCATACGCGTTTTCATCGACTCCAGGCGGTCTGGATGGTTGAAAAGGTCTTGGACGGCGGGGAGCAGCTTTTCGGCGAGCTGGTCGTTTTCGATGAGCAGCCCCGCGCCCTGGGCAACGAGATAATCGGCGTTGACTTTTTGATAGCGCCAGGCATAGGGATAGGGCACCAGGATGGCCGGCAGGCCGAAGAGCGGATACTCTCCCAGGGAAGACGCGCCCGCGCGCGAGACGACCAGGTCGGCGGCAGCCAGGGCAGCGCCCATTTCGTGCAGATAAGGGCGCAGATGGTAGCGTTCCGCGAGGGCAGGGGGCAGTCCCTGGGCGGCGGCTTCGGCTTCAGCCAGGTTGGCCTGCCCGGCCAGGTGAAGCACGTGACCCAACTCGAGGAGTTGGGGTAGGACGGCCAAAACGGAGCGGTTGAGGGTCAGCGCGCCTTTGCTGCCGCCGGTGACCAGAAGCACGCGTTCGTCATCGGGCAGGCCGAGATGCGCGCGCCCGGCCCCGCGCTGCCAGCCCGATAAATCGGGGCGGGTGGGGTAGCCGGTGACTTCGAGGCGGGCATGCGAGCCGTCGAAATAGGCGCGTGAGTCGGAGACGGTCAGGGCAATTGTGCTGGCAAAACGCGCCAGGGTTTTCAAGGCCAGGCCAGGTTCAATATCGGGGACATACAGCAAGCTGGGAACCGAGCGGCCCGCGGCCAGCGCCATGGGCACGGCCACATATCCGCCGGTGAAGAGCAGCACATTGGGGCGGAACTGCTTGAGGATGCGGCGAGAAGCAAACGTGCCGCGCGAAAGGCGCAGCAAGTTTGCGGGCAAGGTGCGTAAACCGACGCCATGCACACCGGCGGCGGGCACCGCGGCATAAGGCACACCCGTGGGTTTCACCAGGTCTGCCTCCATGCCGCCTTCGCCACCGACCCAAAGCATCTCAGCGACATCTTTGTCAAGAGCCTTAAGGACGGACAGTGCGGGATACACTCCCCCGCCTGTCCCGCCCGCGCAGATTAACAACCGAAGCAAAGGTGTTTCCTCCTTGCTGCTTGCTCTTTTCGGTCGTGCGACCGATATTAATCACGATACCCACGCTGGCCATGGTAACCAGCAAGTTCGAACCGCCGTAACTGATGAATGGCAGCGCGTTGCCGGCATGCGGCAGCAGGTTGACCATCACCGCCATATTGATCAGGGCTTCGATCACGATCCAGATGGTGATGCCGGCGGCGAGGATGCGGCCGAGCATATCCGGGGCATTTTTGGCGATGACCAGACCGCGCCACAGGATGGTGAGGTACGCGCCGATCAGGGCAAGCACGCCCAGCAGGCCCACTTCCTCGGCGACGATGGCGAAGATCGAGTCGGTGTGGGCCAGGGGCAGCCCGGTGAATTTGGTGCTGCTGTGGCCGATGCCTACCCCGAAGAAACCGCCGTTAATGATGGCTTCCAGCGAACGGCGCACGTGGTAGGACGCATCCAGCGGGTTGAGCAGCCCGTGGATGTAGTCGGTAACCCGGGTGCGCCCGGTGGAGTAAATATTGATCGCCAGCCAGCCGACAAAAACGGCGATGGCGATAACGATGACGATCTGCCGCCACTCTGCCCCGGCCAGGAAGAAGAGCAGCCCGCCGATGATCAAAACGGTCATGGCTGCCGAAAGGTCTGGCTGCAGGAAGATGAGCATGGCGGTGACGCCGAGGATCAGGCCTCAGGGGGAACAGCCCCAGGGTGATATCGTTGAGCACTTCACGTTTGGCGAACAACCAGACGGAAACGTAGATGATCGTCACCAGTTTGGCCAGCTCGGAGGGGCGGATCGATCCTTCATAGAGGGCGCGCACCGAGCCAAAACTGACCCGCCCGAGGATCATGACCAGCACCAGGGCTCCCAGCGTGCCGGCCATCATCAAAACGGTGATCTTCTGGTAGAAGTGATAATTGACCAGCGAGGTGATGACGATGGCAACCAGGCCGATGCCTGCCCAGATGAGCTGGCGGATGAGGTAATGGTCGGCAGGGGCGTTGATGTAGCTGGCGAATTTCGGCCCGGCCGAGTAGACCATCAGCAGGCCAAAAAGGGTCAGCGCGACGGTCACGCCGATCAAGATAAAATCTAAACCCTGGCGCACAACGCGCAGTTGGCGCGCAGCCCCATGCCAGGCGGGCTGCTCTACGAAAGTTGCTGTACCCATTGCCGATACCGTTCTCCTCGTTCTTCAAAGTCTATAAATTCGTCATAACTGGTGCCGCCCGGAGAGAACAGCACCACACTGCCCGATTCGGCCACGCCCGCGGCAGCCTGTACGGCTTCGCGCAGGTTGGCGCAGACCACCAGGCTGAGCGGTTTTCGCCCGGCCTGCAGCGGACCGATGGCCGTGGTGATTTTCTCCGCGGCCTCGCCGAAAACGACCACGTGCTCGACGCGCTGGTGGATTAATTCGGCCAACTGTTCCCAGGGCAGGTTTTTATCCCGCCCGCCGAGCATCAGCACCAGGGGCTCGCTAAAGGAGCGCACGGCGGCCATGCTGCGTTCCGGAGCGGTGGCGATCGAGTCGTTGTACCAGCGCACACCGTCCACTTCGCGGACCAGCTCGAGGCGGTGTGCCACACCTCCGAAGCCGTTTACCGCTGCCTGTAAGGCGCTCACGGGGAAACCGGCGGTGACCCCGATGGCGCAGGCGGCCAGGACGTTGAGGCGGTTGTGGTCTCCGCGCAGCAGCACGGCATCTTCTTCGAGCAGCGGCCGCGATGAGCCGCCATCCGAGTAATAGAACCTGCCGCCTTCGGCATAGGTCCCCGGCAGTCCGGCCGGCGGGCGGTGCAGCCCAAAGCTGACCGTCTCTCCGCGCACTCGCCCAGCCAGCCCCCAGGCGCCGGGATCTTCGCGGCCCAAAACGGCCGTATCACCGGGGGATTGGAAGTCCAGGATGCGCGCTTTAGCGGCGGTGTACGCCTGCATGCTGCCGTGCCGGTCGAGGTGGTTGGGGGTAATGTTGAGGATGGCGGCAATATGGGGCGAGCAGGTCATCAGCTCGAGCTGGAAGCTGGAGAGCTCCAGCACCACCGTATCCTCTGCCCCAATTTCGTCGACGCGGTCGATCAGCGGGGTGCCAATGTTGCCGCCCACCCAGGCCTGGTGAGGAGCGCTGACGGCCGCCTGGGCCATGCGGCCCACCAGGGTTGTGGTGGTGGTCTTGCCGGCTGAGCCGGTGATCGCAATCACCGGGCAGGGCACGGCTTCCATAAAGATTTGCGAATCGTTGGTCACCGGCAGGCCGCGGCGGCGGGCTTCGATCAGGATCGGCAGGTCGAGCGAGACGCCGCCCGAAACGCAGACGAGGTCGGCGTGGTCGAGCAGGGTGAGGGGATGGCCGCCCACTGCCCATTCCACCGGCAGTTCAGCCAGCGCCTGGCGCGCCTGGGCCAGCTTTTCGGCCGGGCTGTGGTCGTTGAGGGTCACCAGCGACCCGGCGCGTGCCAGATAGCGCGCCAGGGCCAACCCCTGACGGGCTGCCCCTATGACCAGAACGCGCATGCCGGACCAATTTTTATTCATCATTACACCAGTGCCACCGCGATACCCAGCAGGGCGAAAAGCAGACTCACCAGCCAGAAGCGCTGGACGATCTGGGTTTCACTCCACCCGAGCAATTCGAAATGATGGTGGATCGGGGCCATTTTAAAGAGGCGCTTCCCGTGCGTTACTCTGAAATAGAAAATCTGGAGGACAACGCTGACGGCTTCGCTGACCGGGATGATGGCGATCAGGGGCAGCAGCAGCCATTGACCGGTCATCAGGGCGACCACTGCCAGGGCGGCGCCCAGCGGCAGCGAACCGGCATCGCCCATGATCAACTGCGCCGGATGGACGTTGAACCAGAGGAAGCCGAAGAGCGCGCCGACGATGGTGAAACAGAAGCGCGCCAGGAAGACCTGCCCCTGCATCAGGGCGATCGCGCCGTAAGCGACAAAGGCCGTGGCAGAAATCAGGCCGGCCAGGCCGTCCAGCCCGTCGGTGAAGTTGACCGCGTTGGATAGACCCACGATGAGGAACACCGCGATGGGGATGTAGAACGGGCCAAGATCGAAGGCTTCGTTGACCGGCGGCCAGTACAGCTCGGGAACGCCCAGCACATACTTGAGGGCGAAGGCCACGCCCAACGCCAGGAAAACCTGCAGGAGGAATTTGGTGCGCGCGCGCATGCCCAGCCCGCGGCGCGGTCCGCGGATGCCTTCCCAATCGTCGATCCCGCCGATCATGCCGTACAGCAACATGACCAACAGGGGGACGAGCACCGAGCGGCCGAGCACGTTGAGGCCGATCAAGGAGGCGGCGTTGAGCAGGCCGGTAAGCAGCACCACCGGGAGGATGAACATGATCCCGCCCATGGTGGGGGTGCCCATTTTGGTGATGTGCCGTTCGGGCCCATCCACGCGGACCACCTTCCCCACGCGGAAGTGCTTGAGAACGCGCACCAGCGGACCGCCCCAGATGACCGCCAGCATAAAGCTGAGCATCGACAGGGCGATGGCGAGGGTCGATTCACTCATTCGACCACCTCCAGCGCGCCGACGATGCGGTCCATGCGCAGGCCGTGCGAACCCTTCACCAGCACCACGTCGCCCTCTTTGAGCATGGGTTTGAGAATTTCCGCGGCTTGCATGGTCTCGGGCACCCAGTGGATGCGCTCTGCCGGTAAACCGGCGCGGCGGGCAGCCTGGATGGTGATCTGGCTCAGTTCGCCCACCCCGATGAGCTCGTCCGCGATCTCGGCAACCCGGTTGCCGATCATTTCGTGGCCGGTTTTTTCGTAAGGGCCGAGTTCGAGCATATCGCCGAGTACGGCGATGTGGCGGCCGGCGATCTCACTCAGCAGGTTGAGCGAGGAAAGGGTCGATTTGGGGGAGGCGTTGTAGGAGTCGTCCAGGATCAGCGCGCCGCTTTCGGTGCGTACGGTCACCAGGCGAAGCTGGGTCTGGCTGGTGCTGAGCCCGTTGACGATCTCGCCCCAGGAGAGATTTTCGATGAGCCCCACCGCGGCGGCGCGCATGGCGGTCTGCACGGAGTGGTGACCGATCAGCGGGACGCGCAGGTGGAGGACTTCACGGCGGTAATGCAGGCGGAAACGGATGCCTTCCAGACCCTGACTTTCGACTTCATCTGCCCACAGGTCGGCGGCGGGATCCATGCCGTAGAAAAGGACGCGCGCAGCGGTCTGGTCGGCCATGGCGCGCACGTACGGGTCGTCATAATTGAGGATGGCGATGCCGTCCGGCGCAGGGGGCAGGGCCTGGACCAACTCGGCTTTGCCGCGGGCGATCGCCTCTTGCGAACCGGCCCGCTCGGCATGCACGGTGCCGATCATGGTGACGACCCCCACCTGAGGCTGGGCGATATCACATAACTGGGCGATTTCGCCAGGGACGTAAAAACCCATTTCCAGCACGGCCCGCTGGTAGCCGGGGGAGAGGCGCAGCAGGGTGAGCGGCAGGCCGATTTCGTTGTTGAGGTTGCCGGCATTTTTTAGGGTGCGGTAGCGCTGGCTGAGCACGTCGGAGACCAGTTCTTTGGTGGTGCTTTTGCCCACGCTGCCGGTGATGCCAATCACGCGCAGGTCATGTTTGCGCCGCCAGAAGCGGGCGATCTGCTGCAGCGCGCTGAGGGTATTCTCGACACGCAGGCAGATGGGGTGGCCGGTGCGCAGACCGACCGGCATGGTGGTGTCGATCGGAATCGGCCCGGCGCGCAGGTCGAAGGTGATGAACTGCCTGGAGGTATCGCGCTGCACCAGGGCAACCACCGCGCCGTTCTTGAAGGCTTCGGCCAGGTAGTTGTGCCCGTCGGTGCGCTCGCCGGGGAGAGCGATAAAGAGCGACCCTGGGATGGCCTGGCGTGAATCGATCGCCGCCTCGCTTATCACGAGGCCGGCTAACTCGACACGTTTGCCGGTGATGGCTTCAATCAAATCGGCCAGGGTCAGCATATTGTTCCTTATTTCCCCGCGATGCCGTTGCGAACCGAGTCGGGAGGCAGATCCATCAACACGACCAAATTCTGCACGATTTCACTGAAGAGCGGAGAGGCGACCACCGAGCCCCAGGGAGAGGTCTGCGGCTGCTCCAACCACACATAAACGATAAAGCGGGGATCATCTACGGGTCCCCAGCCCACGAAGGACGCGTTGGTGGCGCTGGCCAGGTAACCCCCGGGGCCGGGGATTTCGGCCGTGCCGGTCTTGCCGGCGACGCGATAACCTTCGACCAGTGCGTTGGACAATTCTTTTTCCAGGGATTGGGCGAGCATATCGCTGAGTTCATCGGCGGACTCTTTGGTGAGCGGCCGGTCGCTGATGTTCGGGGCGATATTGTACTGCTCGCCGTTTTCGATGTAGGACTTCAGCACGTGCGGGGTCATCATCTTGCCGTGGTTGGCCACCGCGCCGATAGCGGCGATCATCTGCAGCGGGGTGGCGGCAACACCCTGGCCAAACGAATTGGTGCCCAGGTTGACTTCGTACCAGCCGCTGTCGCCAGGGACCAACACCGGCTGGGAGACTTCGCCCGCCAGGTCGATGCCGGTGAGGTGACCGATGCCGAAGTTGTTGAGGTAGCGGTAGAACTTGGTCGGGCCCATTTCGGTGGCAACCCAGGCCAGGCAGACGTTCAGCGAGTGCTGCATACAACCCAGCATATCCTGGGGGCCCCAGGCGCCGCGGTCCCAGTTGCGGATGGGCACGCCGCCAACCATGATCACCCCCGTGTCGAGGAAGGGAGTGGTGGGGGTGACCGATTTGGAGTCAATCGCCGAGGACATGGTCAGCACTTTAAAGACCGAGCCGGGCTCATAGGTGGTGCCGATCGCGCGGTTGTAGGCGGCAATCCCGGGGAAAACCTTGCCGTAATCCCAATAATTGTTGGGATTGAGCCGGTCAGAAACCGCCATGGCCAGGATTTCGCCGGTCTCAGGATCCATGATGATGGCTGTGCCGGATATGGATCCTGAGGATTTGACATGCTCGTCGAGGATGCGCTCGGTCATGGCCTGGATGTCGCGGTCGATGGTCAGCACCAGGCTGGCGCCGGGGGGCACATCCGGCTGATCGTTGATTTTGTACGGGTCGAGGGCCACTTCCACTTCCACCGGTGAGCCGGTGAGAAGCTGGTTGTATTTTTCTTCAACGCCAAAATATCCGCGGCCTAATTCTCGTTCGCGGTAGGAGAAGAACCCGAGGATGTTGGCGCCCAGGGTGTTTTCGGGGTAGCTGCGCTTCAGCATGGGCGTCCAGAGCACGCCGTCCAGGTTGGGCATGACCTCATCCTTACGGCGGCGGGCAGAAGCCTGATCACGCTGGTCATTGAGCTGTTTCTCGACGGCCTCAAGCTGATCAATCTTGGCGGGATCGACAAAATCGGCCAGTTTGACGTAACGGGGCAGGTCTGAATCCCATTTTTCGCTGACCAGTCCGTAGATGGTGTTGTAATCCGCGCCAACGATGGAGGAAAGGGTGGCGGCGATGGTTTGCGGATCGCTGACGTAGCGCAGGTCGGTGCCGATCTCGTAGGTTTCTACGTTGCCGGCCAGCAGATGGCCCCAACGGTCGTAGATGACGCCCCGCTCGGGATAGACAATTTTGGTGTAGCTTTCGTATTTGGAGCCAATTTCACGGAAGGTGGCGGCTTCGGGGCTGGAGATGATGCGGACCATCCATATAAAAATGAACAGGCCCGCCAGGGTGAGCGCGCCTCCAAGAAACCAAAAACGCGAATAGCCTGGTTGTTTCACGGGATTTGGCCTCCACTGCGCGCGCTATACTTCATGATGCCCTGGTACAGCCATTCTGAAAGCGACTGGTTGTAGCTGGGCTTGATCAGCACCGGCTGTGCGGCGATGGTGCTGCGAGGTGGGGCGGATACCTGCGGCAGGCGCCCGCTGTACCCGGGAATGATCATGTAGGTGATCTCATCCGGGTTGGCCTGGCGGAACCCCAATTCTTTCGCGCGCGCTTCCATGTTGGCGGCGGATGTCTGGATGGCGATGTCCGTGCGATAGCTGGCGATCTCGCGCAGAAGGGTTTCCTGGGTGCTTTCGTAATCCTGGATTTCCAGACCCGCCGAGGCCGCCTGAACGGTGACGGTGAGCATGATCCACAGGATAGAGGCCCCCAGGACAGCGACGATGATAAAGAGTACACCCATCTGGGTGGCCTTGCGCCACGGTGCTTGCCGGTAAGCCTGATTGAGGTGTGTTTTTGCTGCTGTCACTTTATTACCTCCGATAAATCCTTGTGCGCTACTTCTGTGCAACACTCATGCCAGCTAGAGCTTTTCAGCCACACGCAATTTGGCGCTGCGCGCACGCGGGTTATCGTTCATTTCTTCCTCACTCGCCTGGAGCGGGTGACGGTTGATCTCTTTGATCGTCGCTTTGTGACCGCAGGTGCAGATCGGCTGCTCGGGCGGGCAGATGCAGTCGCGGCTTTCCCGGCGAAAATACTGCTTGACCCGGCGGTCTTCCAGGGAGTGGAAGCTGATGACTGCCAGGCGGCCTCCGGAAGAAAGGGCGGCGATGGCCTGGGGGAGAACGGCTTCAACGGCCTGCAGTTCCTGGTTGACCGCGATGCGCAGGGCCTGAAAGGTGCGCGTGGCCGGGTGAATGCGGGATTTCTGTCCCCCATAGGCGCGGCTGACGGCCTCGGCCAGCTGGCGGGTGGTGCTCAAGGGGCGGGCCTGGAGGATCGAGCGGGCGATGCGCCGCGAGAGGCGATCCTCGCCGTATTCCCAGATAATGCGCGCCAGTTCTTCTTCGGGCAGGCTGTTGACCAGGTCCGCGGCGGTTTCGGCCTGGGAGGGTCCAAAGCGCATATCCAGCGGCCCGTCGGCCTGGAAAGAAAAGCCGCGCTCCGCGGTATCCAGCTGCATGGAGGAGACCCCCAGGTCGATGACGATGCCCAGAACGCTGGGCCAGTCGAGGCGGGCAAGCTGCTCGGCCAGGGTGGTGTACGAAGCTTCCACCAGGATGGCCCGGCTGCCAAAAACCGCCAGGCGTTCGCGGGCCAGCGCCAGGGCCGCCGGGTCCAGATCCAACCCCAGCAGCAGGCCATCGGGTTGGGAGGCCTCGAGAATGCCCGCGGCATGCCCACCGGCGCCCAGGGTGGCATCGACATAGCGCCCCGTGCTGTGCGGTTGCAAAGCGAGTATAATGGAGTGGTAAAGTACTGATTGGTGCGGCGGTTTATTGGCGCCGCTGCTTTTGGGCGGCATGTCAGCGGGTGGGCAGGTTGAACGCGGCGAAACGGTTTTCGTTGGCCTCAATATTTTGGAGCAGCTCACTCTGCCGATCCCATTCGGCCGGCGACCAGATTTCGAAGTAATCGCCGACGCCGACCAGCATGGCGTGCGATTCGAGGCGGCCAAACTCGCGCTGGTATTGCGGGATGAGGATGCGCCCGACCTTATCGACTTCGACCCGCTCGGCGGAGGAGAAGATTAAGCGTTTGAGCTGGCGCGCATCGGGATTGGTCATGCTGACCTGGTTGATGTACAGATACACCTGGTCAAACGCGGAAGGAGTGAGAACCATCAAGTTACGGTCAAAACCCTGGGTGACAAAAGCCCCATCCACAAGCAGCTCGCGGTAGCGAACCGGGATGGTCAGTCGGCCTTTCTCATCGATGGTGTGATCGTAACGGCCAAGGAACATAAGTTCTAACCTCTACAGATATGCGGAACGCCGGGATCACCCGGCGCTCCTACCACAATCTCCCACTTGGTACCACTTATGCCCACAGTATAGCCGAAAAGTGGACCGTATGCAAGTACTTTTCCCACTTTTAACGGTTTTGCAAGGAAGCTGTTAAATCCGCGCCTTATTTCAGCAGGCGCGGTGTTTTATTTTGCGGCAAAACGGGTGTCGGGGTTTCGGGTCAGAGTGGCGAGGCAGCTCACTAACCTGCGAGCGAATGTGCGCGGGGATTAGTAGACGAATTCGCGGATGTCGTAGCGGCTGATATGCGGGGTGCCCAGCTCGGGCGAAAAGCGCAGGGCACTTTCGATCTGCTCGCCCTGCTCCAGGCGCTCCGCCGGGGTGAGCGGCTGCAGGTTGGCGCTGAAGGCATCCCGGGTATAGGGGATGCCCTCGCTTTCGACCAGCTCAGAGAAGTAGATCAGGTCTTCGGCGTCCAGGGGCATTTGATTGAGGATGGCAATGGTATCGGCGACGTGCTCGTGGGCGTATTGCTGGCCCCCCGCCCCCAGCAGGGCGATGATCCCCACCGCCACCCCGGCAGATTTCATCGCACGCACCGCCTGGAGGGCATCCGCGGCCTGGCCGGGTTTCTTGAGAAAACGCAGCAGCGGGTCGTGGCCGCTTTCGAGACCGATATAGACGCGCTGCAAACCCAGCCCGGCCAGGACGGCAAAATCCTGGCTGGTTTTCTTTTCACCGGAGAAGCCATCCAGGAAGGCGTACCAACCACCCAGGCGCTCGACATCGAAGACCTGCTGGGTGATTTCCAGCAGGGGCAGCAGGCGCGGCATGGGGATGACCAGGGCATTGGCATCCCCAAGGAAGATAGTGCGGCGCAGGCTGAGACCCTCGGCGAGGAAATTGCGCACGGCTTCGGCGTGCGCGCGGTATTCGAGCGGGGTCTTGATGCGGAAGCGCCGGTCACGGTAAAAAGTGCAGAAAGTGCAGGTATTAAAGGAACAGCCTTCGGCCGGCTGAAGGACGACGGACATATACTGGTCGGGCGGCAGGATGCCCACCGGCTGGTAGACCTGGCTGTATTGGGCCACGTCGGCGGCGTAGCGCTCGGGCAGCATTCCCGCGGCGCTGCGCAGAAAGGCCAGCCCGGGCGGGTCGAGCGGCGGGCTGAGCACAAGGGCGCGGCGGTCGAGGTCATCCAGCAGGCCGGATGCGATCAGGCGGGCATTTTCCTGGACGGACTGGGCTTCCTCCGCGGTCAGCCAGCGCCGCTCGCGGCCGCCATCCGCGGTCTGCCACTTGGCGACGATCTTGCCGTCCAGGCCGCGGCGGTAAGAGATGCCCCCCAGCATGGCCGTCCACAGCCGGCCGCGGCCGTCAAAGGAGTAGACGCTGGACTGGCCGGCGGTTTGCAGGGAAAGGGTCAGGCAGTTGGGCTTGGATGAAAGGGTAAGGGTCTGCCCGCGCCAGCTGGCTTGAATCACCATGACTGGGTTATATAGGCGCCGCGCGGGTGGGGCCTGGAAAGGTCCTGGCGGATCGATTGGAGATGCATACGGCCTCCATTACGAGGAAGCACCCATACGATGAAAAAAACCTGGCTGCAGCCATCCATGTTTGCACTGGATGGCTGCAGCCGGTGATCGCATAAGGCTTACTTGCCGAGAATGACTTCGGCCTTGAGCGCTTTGAGCCGTTTCATCACGTCGTTGGCCCCGCGGCCAAAGTAATCGTGGAGCAGGCGGTATTCCTGGAAGAGGCGCTCGTAGACGGCCTGGTTCTCAGGGATGGGGCGGTAGACCACATTTCGCAGGTGGGCCATTTTTTCGCTGGCGGCGTAGATCGTGTCGTAACCGCCGGCTGCCTTGCCCGCGGCCAGGGCGCCGAACATGGCTGAGCCCAGGGCAGGTGTCTGCTTGGCGGCGGCCACGTGCATTTCTTTGCCGGTGACATCCGCGTAGATCTGCATCAGAAGCTGGTTGCGGTCGGGCAGCCCGCCGGTGGCGTAGAGTTCGTCGATGGCCACCCCGTTTTCGATGAACGATTCGATGATCACCCGCGTTCCGTAGGCGGTCGCCTCGATCAGCGCCCGGTAGATTTCCTCCGGTTTGGTGAGGAGGGTCATGCCCAGCAGCATACCGGTGAGATCCACATCCACCAGCACCGAGCGGTTGCCGTTCCACCAATCCAGCGCCACCAGCCCGCTTTCGCCAGGCTTATAAGCCGCGGATTTTTCTTCGAGCAGGGCATGGATATCTATGCCGCGCGCGCGGGCTTCCTGCTGATAGTTTTCGGGCACGCAGTTTTCGACGAACCAGGCGAAGTGGTCGCCGACGGCAGATTGGCCGGCTTCGTAGCCGATAAAACCGGGAATGATGCCATCCTCGGTGAAGCCGCACATGCCCGGAACGATTTTCTCCTCTTTGCCCAGAACCATATGGCAGGTGGAGGTGCCCATGATCATCACCATTTTTCCGGTGTCGACCACGGTGGAGGCCGGCACGGAGACGTGCGCGTCGACATTGGCCACCGCCACGGCCGTACCAGGTTTGAGCCCGGTCCAGGCGGCTGCCTGGGCGGTGAGCCCACCAGCGCGGTCGCCGAGCGGGACGATCACGCGGGTCATCTTTTCGTCGACGATGTTTTCCATGCGCGGGTCGAGGGCTTTGAAGAATTCCTTGGGCGGGAAGCCCTGGCTCTTCGACCAGATGGCCTTATAACCGGCGGTGCAGGAATTGCGTTTTTCTTCGCCGGTGAGCTGCCACACGACCCAATCGGCGGCTTCGATAAAGCGTTCGGCGGCGTTGTAAATGGCGGGGTCCTCGTTGAGGATTTGCCAGACCTTGGGGAAGAACCATTCCGAGCTGATCTTGCCGCCGTAGCGCGGCAGGAAATCAAAGCCTTCCCGGCCGGCAATTTCATTGAGCGCATTGGCTTCCGGCTGGGCGGCGTGGTGCTTCCATAATTTGATCCAGGCATGCGGGCGGTTGCGGTATTCTGGCAGGAAGCACAGCGGGGTGCCATCTTTGAGGGTGGGCAGGATGGTGCAGGCGGTGAAGTCGGTGCCGATCCCGATCACATCCGCAGGATCCACGCCGCTCTGGCGCAGCACCGCGGGAATGGTCTGCTTGAAAACTTCGAGGTAATCGTTGGGGTCCTGCAGGGCCCAATCCGGCTCGAGGCGGATATCGGTGCCGGGGAGTTTCTCGTCGATGACCCCATTGGCATATTGGTAGACAGCAGTGGCTATTTCGGCGCCGTTGGTCACGTCCACCAGCACGGCTCGGCCAGATTCGGTGCCAAAATCGACCCCGATGGCATATTTCTTATCAGACATAACAGCCTCCAGATCCCTATTGCAACAAATGGCAGCCCGAAACGCTAGCTGTGGACGTAGGTGCTCCACCCAAGATATTTGGTGAAGGCTTCATCGAGCGCGCCGGAGATTTTGGATGGGTTGATCGCCACGTGATGTTCGAAGCCGTTTTCGCAGATATAGGCCAGCAGTTTCTGGAAGTTGGGGATATTGACTACCCCGTAACCGCCAAAGGTCTTGAGCGTGTCATCGGTCAATTCACCCTGCCCGACGTAGGTGAGGATGCGGCCGTTGAGGTCATCGGTGGAGACGCGGCAGTAGGTGAAGGGCACGGCTTTGAGGCGGCCGACGATGGTGCCAAAGGTGTTTTCCTTGCCCACCGTGCCGGCGATGATCGCCTGGTAATCCATCTTGGGCGAGTCTTCGAGCGAGACCGATTCTTCGAGGAAGAGGTCCTTGGGCAGGTTGGAGCAGTGGAAGATGACGGCTTTATCAGGGTCGGGGCCGTAGTTGTTGTTCCAATCCACGATGGCCGAGGGCTTGCCGGATGCCAGCGCCATGGCGTACATGCCCACCACCCCGGCGATATCCGTCTCGCAGGCGGAGGGCACCAGTTTGTTGCTCATCATCGACATCAAGGTGCAGGGAACCACGCCGTAGAACTCTTCCATCGAGGTCCAGCACTGCAGGGCCGAGGCATCCAGGTCGTTCTGCAGCATCCAGTTGTCGATGACCACGCCCAGCTTGGCCATGCGGTTGATCGATTCGCTGGGGGTGCCGCCGGCCGGGACGTAAGCCTTCATTTCCTCGAGTTTGGATTTGAGCCGAGGATCGTCGACCTTGATGCGGGCCGCCATGCCGAACAATTCGGAGAGATCGAGGGTGTCGACGCTGATCCCGGAGCGCTCGAGCAGCTTTTCGCTGTAGCGCACGGTGTTAAAGGCGGCGGGGCGGGCGCCGATTGCACCCAGGCGCGCGCCGCGCAGCCCGCGCACCACCCGGCAGGTGGCGACGAAACTGCGCAGGTCGGTCTTGAAGCTTTCGCTTTCGGGGTCGACCGTGTGCAGGGAGGTCAGGCTGAATTTGATCCCGTATTGGGTCAGGTTGTTGCAGGTCGACATCTTGCCGCAGAAGGAGTCACGGCGGTCGGCGATGGTCATCAGGGTGATGTCGTCGGGGAAGGCATGCACCAGGACGGGCACGTCCAGGTTGGCCCAGCGCATCGCATTGGCGATCGGGCGCTCTTCACCAAAGTTGGGCAGGGTGATGAGCACGCCGTCGATCTCGTCGCGGTGCTGCTTGAAGAGATCGGCACACTGCTGCGCTTCGGCATTGGTAGCTAACGAGCCAAATTTACCCACAGACGCATCCAAAATGATGGCCTGGATGCCTTCATCTGCCAGGACTTTCAAAATGGTCTTGCGGCCGGTGTCGCAGAGATGATCCGGAAAGAAGCCGCGGTTACCGACGATTACACCCAGGGTCACGGGTTTCATAAGAAGCACTCCTTTGTTTGGGCAAATACCTGCACTTTTGAAATATTAGCGGACTGAACTGGCGCGAACGATGAGTTCGGGCTGCAATAAGATTTGTTCGGGGGTATGGTCGTCATCCTCCTTGAGGCTGAGCATGTGATGAAGGAGACGGACGGCCTGAGAACCGAGTTCGATCAGCGGCTGGCGCAGGGTAGTGAGCGCCGGGCAGAAGTAATTGGCTTCGGGCACGTCGTCAAAACCGACTACCGCCAGGTCCTGGGGGACGCGCCGGCCGAGACGCTGCGCCGCCTTCAGCGCGCCCAGGGCCATTTGATCGTTGAAGGCGAAGACGGCGTCGATGCCGGGGTCGCGCTCGAGAAGCAGCTCCAGGCCGCGGTCGCCGCTTTCCGGGTACCAATCGCCCTCTACTTTAAGACGGTCAAGCGCGGATGGATCGAGGATGCCTGCGTTTAACATCGCGCTGCGCCAGCCATCCTCTCGCAGGCGAGATTCAAGCCAGGCATTCGGGCCGGTGATCACCGCGATCTTGCGCCGGTCCTGGCTGAGCAGGTGCTCGACCGCCTGGCAGCCGCCGGAGAAATTATCCACGGCCACTACTGCCTGCCCCGGAGTGGGCTGCATATTAATGAAAACAACCGGGACGTGGATGTTGTGCATCAGGTTGAGCAGCGCGGTGCGGTGTTCGCCGATCTCGGGGATGGCCCAGATGATGCCGTCTACCTTGCGCATCAGCAGGTTGTCGAGAATGGTCTGACCGGTGCTGGTCTCGGGCTCGCGCAGCAGGCTGAGCAGCAGGGAATATCCCAATTCGTTGGCGCGCCGTTCCAGGCCGGTGAGGGTGCGCGAAGGGCCGTAATAGCCCAGGCCGTAACCCACGACGCCGATGGTGTGGCTGCGGCCCTGGATGAGGCTGCGGGCGATGATATTGGGTGAATAGCCTAACTCGGCAATGATCTCGCGCACGCGCTGGCGGGTATCGGCAGAGACGTCGCTGCGCTCGTTGAGCACACGCGAAACCGTCTGGGCAGACACACCGGCAGCTCGGGCTACTTCCTTAATGGTGACGCTTTTTTTGGCGATCATGAATTAGCGCAGCTTATCTGATTGTTTCCGTTATCGTTCACGGGATTTGCAACTAGGATAGCATAAAAGGGTATGGGCGTCAATCGAAGAACCTGACCAATCGACGCGGGGTCAGCTATATTATGAACCAGGTAGGGCGATCCGGTCAACCCCGGCGGCCGTGTCTCTTCCAGCGCCAACGGCACGCAGCTTAGATCATCAACGGCAGGCGCAGGGGAGCATTGAGGATATCCCGCACCAGCCCCGGACCGTGATAGATCAGCCCGGTGTAGAGCTGGACCAGCACGGCGCCGGCGTCCAGTTTTTGCTGGGCCTCCTCGGCGCTGAGCACCCCTCCACTGGCGATGACCGGCAGGCGCCCGTCGAGACGGCGCACGGTTTCCCGCACCAGGGCCGTGTTGCGTGCAGTTAATGGCGCGCCGCTCAACCCGCCGGTTTCGCCGGCCTGGGAGGAGTGCAAGTCCGGGCGGGCGAGAGTGGTGTTGCTGATAATCAAGCCGTCCACGGCGCAGTCGAGGGCCGCCTGGAGGGCCGCCTCGAGGCCGTGGCTGGATAAGTCGGGGGCCAGTTTCAAAAGTACGGGGGTGCGCCTGCCGCCGGCCGCCAGTTCCTCGCGGCGAGCAAGCAGGGGCGCCAGCAAGCCGGTGAGCGCCTGGCGGTCCTGCAGATCGCGGAGGCCGGGCGTGTTGGGCGAACTGACGTTGACCGCGATGTAGTCGGCCAAAGGGGCGAACCTTTCGAGCAAGGAAAGGTAATCGGCGGCCGCAGCCTCGTTGGGGGTGAGCTTATTGCGCCCAATATTGATCCCCAGGATCAGCCCGGGCGGGCGCCGGCCTGCCAACCGGCGGGTGAGAAAAGCTGCGCCCCTCCCAGGAAAGCCCATGCGGTTGATCACCGCCTGATCTTCGACCAGGCGAAAGACGCGCGGTTTGGGGTTGCCCGGCTGGGGCAAGGGGGTGACGGTGCCCAGCTCGATGTGGCCGAAACCCAGGCAAGCCAACCCGCGCCAGCCCAGGCCGTCTTTATCGTAGCCGGCTGCCATGCCGAGCGGGTTGGCGAAATTCAGCCCAAAAGCCTGCACCGGCGGTCCGGATGATTGCGGGCGGAACCAGGCGCTCAACAGGCGGCGGCCCAACCTGCTGCCGCCGCCCAGGCGCAGGAGAGCGATAGTCAGGCTGTGAGCCTGCTCGGGCTGCAGCCGGAAGATCAGCGGGCGGAGGGCATCGTAGGACGGGCTCAGGGCTGCATCTCCGGGGGGTGTCAGGCGGGTGACTGGTCGAGGAAGTCGCGCACCGATTGGGCCTGCTGCGCGGAAACCATCTGGTGGGTTTCCCAGAAATCCAGCAAGGCACTGAGGGTGAAGACGGCATGCAGCCGCAGCCCCGCCTGGGCCAGGGCTTCCGCCGCGCCGGATTGGCGGTCGATGAGCACGACCACATCCCGCACCTGCAGCCCGGCCTGGGTCAATTTGTCGACCGCTTCAAATTTGCTGCCGCCCGTGGTGGCCAGATCGTCGATCACCGCCACTACCTCACCCGGGGTGAAATCTCCCTCGATGTCGGCGCGCGTGCCGTAGCTCTTAGCTTCCTTGCGCGGATAGACCAGCGGCCAGCCGGTCTGCAGGCTGAGCGCGGTGGCAATCGGCAGGGCGGCGTATGGAATGGCGGCCAGGCGCTCGAAGGTCAGGCAGGCAATCAGCGGCTGGTAGGCAGCGGCTACCTGGGCGAGCAGATCGGGGTGTGAAACCAGGCTGCGCAGATCGATGTAGATGGGTGAGACCTGGCCGGATTTCAAGGTGAAATTGCCAAAGCGCACACAGCCCACCTCAAGCAGCGCCCCGGCCAGTTTTTCCGGGAAGATGGCGGGCGGGGTTTGCACGGCAGCCGGGGCTGGAGCTGCAGCCAGCCGCGCCTCGGAAATAGCCTGGTGCAGCTGCCGGGCAGCCTGGCGCGGGTCGGCGGCCCGCGAGATGGCGCGTGAGACGGGGATGAGCAGCCCGAGCCCGTCCGCGCGCAGCCCGGCGTTCAGCGCGGCGACCAGGTCGCCCCCCTGGGCGCCGACCCCGGGGGCCAGGAACCACAGGCCGGGAGCCAGCTCGCGCACGCGGGCCAGGGCTTCGGGGTGGGTGGCGCCGACCACCAGACCCAGGTTGTTGTTCTCGTTCCATTCGGCGGCCAGCAAGGCAACCTTTTCGTAAAGGCGCAGCGGGCGGCACTCGGAAGCCAGGGGCAGGTCTTGCAAGTCCTGCGAGCCGGGGTTGGAGGTTTTGCAGAGCAGAAAGGCGCCGTGTTCGGGGTTGGCGAGAAATGGGTGGAGCGAAGTCATAGCCCAGGTAGGGATTGAGGGTGACCGCCTGCGCCCCCAACCCGCTGAAGACGGCGCTGGCATAGGCCTCGGCGGTGGAAGAGATATCCCCGCGTTTGGCGTCGAGGACCACCGGGATACCGGGTGGAACCGCCGCGATGACGTCTTTGAGCGCCGTCCAGCCGGCTGCGCCGAATGTCTCAAAGAAGGCGGCGTTGGGCTTGAAGGCCAGGGCCAGATCGGCGCAGGCGTCGATCAACCGGAGGCAGAAATCGCGGGCAGCCTGTGCGCTGGGTTCGGGCAGGTCGACGCTGTGCGGGTCGAGACCCACGCACAGCAGGGAGCCGGTTTCGCGGGCGCGCTGATCGAGACGGGAGAAAAATGAGTCACTCGTGGTCATCAGGCTTTTCCCAGCACCATGGCGAGCAGGGCCATACGTACGTATAGGCCGTATTCCATCTGGCGGAAGTAGGCGGCGCGCGGGTCTTCGTCGAAGTCCATGCTGATCTCACCCACGCGCGGGAGAGGGTGCATGACGATCATCTCGTCTTTGGCGGATTGCATCACCTGCGGGTCGATCACGTAGCTGTTTTTGACGCTGTTGTATTCGTCTTCGCTGGTGAAGCGCTCTTTCTGCACGCGGGTGACGTAGAGCACATCCGTTTCGGGGAGGACCGTATCCAGAGCAGCCGATTCGGTTTGCGGGATGCCTTTTTCGTCAATTTCGGCCAGGATCTCGGGAGGCAGGCGCAAGATATCGGGTGAGACGTAGTTGATCCTGGTGTCGTAGAGGGTCAGCAGGCGGGCCAGGGAATGCACGGTGCGCCCGTATTTCAAATCGCCGAGCATGGTGATGGTCAGGCCGTCGATGTGCCCTAATTCGGCCTGGATGGTGTACAGGTCGAGCAGGGCCTGGGTGGGGTGTTCGCCGATCCCGTCGCCGGCGTTGATCACCGGTTTGCGCGCGTACTGCGCGGCGATGGCGGCCGAACCAGTCTCGGGATGGCGCAGGACCAGCACGTCCGCGTAGCATTCCAGGGTGCGGATGGTATCGGGCAGCGACTCGCCCTTGGAAACCGAGGAGTAGCGCACTTCATTGATCGGAATGACGCTGCCGCCGAGGCGCTCCATGGCCGAGGTGAAGGAGGATGAGGTGCGGGTGGATGGCTCGTAGAACAGGCTGGCGAGAATTTTGCCTTTGAGCAGGTCAAAACTGCCCACCCGGCGCACCATCTCCTGCATTTCCTGCGAGACCCCGAAAATGGTATCCAAATCGGCGCGGGTGAACTGGCGCACCGAAAGAATATCGCGTCCGTAGAAGGGTGAGTCCTGGTGATCGCCGAAGGGCAGGTGCTTGCTTTGCTGGCGGATGGGGGGTACGTGTAAAGCCATGGGAACCTCCTGGAGTAGAAAAAGGTGGATAACGATCAGGCAGGCCGCAGAGGCCGGCCAGAACCGGACGGGGCGGTCAAGCGCCCGTCTGTGTACACTTCACGCCCGCGCAAAATGACACGGCGCACGCAGCCGGTGACCGGGAAGCCCTCAAAGGGTGTCCAGGCGCAGCGGGTGAAGGCGCCGGCGGCAGAAAGCTGCCGGCGCGCATCCAGATCGACCTCGACGCGGGTGTCGGGTTGGGCGGGCAGGTTGAAGATGCGGCGCGGGTTGGTGTAACAGCGCGCGATGATGTCCTCGATGCTGAGGCGGCCCTGCTCGACCGCGGTGAGGTAGAGGGGCAGGGCAGTTTCCAGGCCGGGATACCCGGGCGGCGGGGTCGCGCCGTCTTTTTCGGTCAGGGTGTGGGGGGCATGGTCGCTGGCAAAGCAGTCGATCACCTCCAGGTTGTCCCACAGCGCCTGGCGGTCCTCGGGGGCAGCCAGCCTCGGGCGGACCTCACCCCGCCCCGCGCCGATCTGGGGCAAATCGGCGGTCGAAAGGAACAGGTGGTGAGGGGTGACTTCGCAGGTCACCCGCATCCCGCGCTGTTTGGCGGCCTTGATGATCAGGATTTCCTCGCGGGTAGCGACGTGGCACAGATGGATCGGCCGCTCGTAAAACGAGGCCAGCAGGATGAGAGCGGCCAGGGTACGGCCTTCGGCATGCGCGGCGATGGGCGCGCTGTGCGGCCAGTTTTTGAGATGCTCGCCCCACAGCAGCATGCTGTCCAGGCGCAGGGGACCGTAGGTCTGGTCGAGGTAGAGCTTGAGCCCGGCGGCGCGGGGAGCAAGGGCGGGAGCGGAGAGGACGTTGTCGGGTCCGGCGCCAATATACTGCGCATAGTCACAATAAGCCAGCTTCTGAGCGGATGCCAGTGCCAGCTCGAGAGATGGAGCGTCGGTGACCGGCGGCTGGGTGTTGGGCATGGCCAGCACCTGGGTGAAACCGCCGGCCAGGGCGGCCGCCGTACCGCTGCCCCAATCCTCTTTATGGGTCGCGCCGGGGTCACGCAAATGGACGTGCGGGTCGATCAGGCCGGGAAGTTCAAGCAACGCAGCTCCTTTCCGCCAACAGGCAAAAAAAGAGAGCCAATCAATGGCTCTCCGTTGAATCCGTGGGAAAAATAAAACGCCGCCGGGCTGCGCTGGTGAGCGTCAGCTCCTCGGATGGCGTTTTCAAAGGCGGTTGTCTATACATGCTTGCCTGATTCTAAGCATGTTTTCAAATATGTCAAGGGCCAATTTTGCCAATTCCAGGGCTTGCTTAAAGTCGATTGACTTTTTTGAAACCTCTGATCTTCAAATTGGGGTTTGGGGTCAGGCGACCCACATGGGTCGCCTGACCCCAAGTTTACTCTTTTCCGCCCTGTCGACCGGGGTGAGATGGGGTCGAGCTTTAAGTAAGCCATGTTACCAATTCACAGGCAAAATCGCAGCCGAAATTGGCAGATCAGGACCGCACGGTGCAGGTGGCCTGGCGGATTTCGCCAAGGTGATAGGCGGCATGGGCCAGCACGGCCATGGCTCCGCCCAGGCTGTGCTCCATGTCCCAGCGGTCGTTGGCCTGGATCGATGCGCAGGTGCGCCGGTAGGTTGAGCGCAGGCGTTCCACCAGGTCCGCCCAGGCTTCAGGGGTGACGGTGCTGACTGTGCGCCAGACCTCGCCCCAATCCGCCGGTCCATCCTCACCGGTTTTTAAAAAGTGGTCCAGCAAATCCAGGAAGAAGCAGACGTGGGCCACCTGGGCGGCGATGGTGGCGCATTTGCCGCCCACCGGGATCGAAGCCTCGGCGGCGCTGATCCCGGCCAGAGTCTCGAAGAAAGAAGTGCCTTCATCCAGGAAGGAATACTGGGCTTTTTCAAAGGTTTCGCTCAGCAGTGAAAGCAAGTCGCTGCTAAATGTGCTGGAAGTAAACGTGGTGGTCATGGGCTCTCCGTTAGCAGAAAAATTGTTCTAGTATGGTGAATATTATACCTGATTTATCCTATTTTTCAATCACTCCTGATCCGATTCTCATGGGGTTCTCAAGAAATTGTCAGACAAGCCCCTCCGGTCTCCGAAACGGGGCGGGGAAAATAAAGATTTGAGGGTGCAGACGCCGTCTTACGGCGTCTGCACCCTCAAACTCCCTCTTTATACTTTGTAGCCGGAGGAGAATGGTTTCAAATTTGCATTTGTCAAGTTTTCTTGAGAAAGCCATAATCCAATTCTAGCCGGACTGATTATCCGGCTAGCCCGGGAAAAGGATTGTGGTTCCATGCATATATGGATGAATGGCATCCATTTTTGAAACTATTTTGAAGGCCCAGCGTATATATTCATGGAGGTAAGAAAATGACTGAAACAAAGAAAGTTCCGTGGCTGCTGTGGCCGTTCTGGCTGATCTGGAAACTGGTAGTAGGCGTCATCGAATTCACCGGTCGAATTTTGGGGGCCGTCATCGGCCTGGTGTTGATGATCGTAGGGGTGATTGTAAGCCTGACTATCGTGGGCCTGGTCGTCGGCGTGCCGCTGATCATATTTGGATTTTTATTGGTTGTGCGGAGTCTGTTCTAAGCATACCTCCAGGTCTGGCCTTTGGTTCCCCTGAAGGCGGAAGACCTAGATCAAAACGGCCCGGGAGAAATCCCGGGCCGCATTGTTTAACCTTGGGGAATCTCGGCGCGCGTTTCGCCGGGCCGGCGTGGATCGAACGGCAGGCTGCGCTGGTCGACCTGGCCCAGGTCGGCATACTCCAGCGAGAGGATCAGGGTGTAATCGCCTGGCAGCAGCTCCGCGCGGATGTGGAGGGTGAAGGCGATCTGGATATCCATGGTCTCGACGATGCTGGCGCTGGCCACTTCTTCGCCGTTCGGGTCGTTGATCGAGGCGGTGAGGTTGGGACGCTCCAGGAAGGGGGTGAGCGAGAGCAGCACGCGGATGCGCTGGCTGTCTGACCAGGGCTCGGCGCGCAGGTCGGTGATGCGCACCTCGGCCGGCGGGCGGGCATCCTCGGGTGGGTCGAAGGGGTTGAAATGGGGGTTCATCATCATAGCCGCCGATCAGGCAATCCGCCGGGCTTCGAAGTAAAAGCGTTTTTCGCGCGCCTCGCCCATCGAGAAGGTTTTGCGCGGCAGGGCGCCATCCAACAGTACGGTCTTGAAGAGATCAGTCTTGGGCATGGCAGCCAGGTAAAAGCCCACCTGGCCGGGTTGAGCCCCGAGCCGGCAGACCACATCGTCGCCGTGGACGTAATCAATTCTACCCGCACCGCCCTGCTGCAGCCAATCGTCCAGGAAGGGCTGCAGGGTGCCAACCGGCAGATTGGAAGTGGGGCGCTGCAGGGCAACCAGGCCGGCGCCCTGCG
Organism: uncultured Chloroflexia bacterium; assembly: GCA_963752685.1. Classification (GTDB taxonomy): domain Bacteria; phylum Chloroflexota; class Anaerolineae; order Anaerolineales; family Anaerolineaceae; genus Anaerolinea. Next base: position 474,675 of record CAVVZR010000008.1, read on the forward strand.
GGGTGACCAGCCCGACCGCCTGGCCGGGGCCGGCGTAGGCTTTCACCTGAGCGATCATCTCGCCAGAATCGGCGCAGGCGCGGCGGGTGACCTGGCCGTCAAAATAGCCCTGCAGGGCGGTGAAGGCATCGCTTTGAACGTCGAAGAGCACGCGGTGGATGGGTTCAACCTCCAGGCCACTGTCATGGATATTTTCGATTTCGACCAGGGCATAGCGGGCCGGGTGCTGCATGCCCACCTGGCTTTTAATCCGCTCCCAAATGGCCTTGGCGGTGGCAAAAGAATGGTTGCCGTCGCCCATGGCGAACAGCAGCACGCCTTGATCGGCGGGCAGGTGATAGCGGTCGTGGAATGCGCGCGGGTCGGCCAGGGCGCGCAGCGCGGAGACCACCCCGGCCTCAATGGACGGCTCGCTGAGGTCATACCCGCTGAGATGGCCGCTGCCCAGCATCAGATCGGTGTCGTACAGCAGCGGCAGGGCGCTCTTTTGGGCCACCAGTGGCTCGATTACCGTGCGCTGGGGGTCATCGATGAGCACGAGGATGTGCGGCAGCTCCAGGGGGGCGCCTTCGCGGATGCGGATGCGCGGGGGCAGGCGGTCGAGGATGGTGCCCTCGGTGGCGCGGATGAGGGTTTGTGAGCCGGGGTGAAAATCGTAAGCTTCCAGGTCGAGGGCCAGCATCAAGCCGTGACGGGTGCGCCCCGAGGCGCTGCGTTCGACCAGGATCATCCCCTGGTGCGAGCGCAGCGAACCCTGCTCAAGATAGGCGCGCATGCTCTGCTGGGTGCGCAGGACGCGGGCGGTTTCTTCGGGGGTGCCTAAAAAGACTTCGGGCAGCACCAGGTTAAAGGTGGAAGGCGCATCCCCGACGATGCGGGCGACTTCCTGCCAGTATTCCGGTTCGGAGGTGAATTGATCGCAGGCGATGACCGCCCAACGGGATAGATCGACGGATGGCCCGGGTAACAGAATCTCGCCGACTTGGATGCCAATATCGGGGTAAGTGTGCATGGTTCTCCTGTGGGGCTGTGCCGGCTGCCGCGAGCGAGAGGCCGGATATGCCGGATGAGTGTACCTGTTATTAAAGCAAATTCGGGCTGGGATTACCAGCCCGAAAGGAGGTCAATTTGGCGCGAATTTACATGCCCACCATATAAGCCAGGCCAATGGTGCCGGGACCGGTGTGGGTGCCGACCACCGGGCTGACCGGGGCCAGAATCGTCTCGCGAACGTCAGCGACGTTGAACAGGGCTTTGGCCCGTTCGAGCATGCGGGCGGCTTCTTCGGGGGCATTGGCATGCAGCACGCCAATGCGCACCGGCCGCTGTGAACCGATCTCTTGCTGGAAAATATCCAGCAGGCGGTCCTGAGCTTTGGCGTAGGTACGCACCCGCTCGAGGGCTTCAACCCGCCCATCGCGCACTTCCAAGATGGGTTTCAGATTGAGCGCGGTGCCCAGGAAAGCCTGCGCGCCGCCGATGCGCCCCCCGCGGCGAAGGAATTCGAGGGTGTTGAGCAGGAAGAAGACTTTGCTGTTTGACACCGCCTTTTCGACCAGGGCTTTACAATCCGTCAAGGAAGCGCCCTGGGCCGCGGCGCGGGCGGCCTCCAGGATGGCGAAGCCCATGCCCAACGAGGTGGTGAGGGTGTCGACCAGTTCGATATGTGCCGCGGGGAAAGTCTGGCGGGCCTGGATGGCCGAATCCATCGTGCCGGAGAGCTTGGAAGAAATATGCACACTGAGCACGTCGCTGCCCTCTTCCAGCAGCTTTTCATAGACGGCGCGAAAGGCGGCCGGGGATGGCTGGGAGGTGGTGGGGGGCACAGAGGCTTCCGGAAGGCGGGAATAAAATTCCTCGGGGGTGATATCAATGCCATCCCGGTAGGTTTGATCGCCCCAGATCAGCTGCAGGGGAACGATGTGCACATCCAATCCTCGCAGGGCATCCTCGGGTATATAGGCGGTACTATCGGTAACGATGGCAACTTTGGACATTCAACGCTCCTGTAATTGATGCAATTATGTGAAAGATATTGTAGCAGGACTCCATGTTTATAACCCAATCCAGATTAGAAAGTTGCGAGCGGCATGAGCTCATCGACCGCTCAAAACCATCCCCGGCATCCACAAAACCGGCCCAGGAAACCGTCCGGTAAGGATGCTGAAAATAAGCACCACCCGAGTCTGGAATTTACAATTTCATAACAGGTTTGACAAAAGGGTTGACCAGAAATGATCTGGGGTTACTATAAAGATTGTATTCAGATGGCTCTCATATTTCTTGACGCCATCTGGCCAAGGTACTATAATCACGCGCTTGTGTAACTTGGTATAATCGAATTATTGATTGAGTAGGTTCATGAATATCGAAGATCAAAACGGCACGACCGTGCTGCGGCGGACAAATGAAGATCAGCCACGCCGCACCCTTTGGACAGTCCTTATCGGCAAGCCTTTAGCGACTGCCGACGCTCCCCATGAGACAATTGGAAAGTTAATCGGTCTGGCAGTATTCGCGTCAGATGCGCTTTCATCCACTGCCTACGCAACCCAGGAAATCCTGGCGATCCTGATGGTGATTGGGACAGCCGCCTATGGCCTGCTGTTCCCCATCTCGCTGGTGATTGTAGCCCTGTTGGCTGTGGTGACCGTGTCTTATGAGCAAACGATCCATGCTTATCCCAACGGTGGCGGATCGTACATCGTCTCGCGGGATAACCTGGGAGAGATGCCGGCGAAAATAGCCGCATCCGCGATTTTGACCGACTATATCCTGACGGTGGCGGTCTCGATTTCCTCCGGGGTTGCGCAGGTTATTTCGGCCTACCCGCAGCTGTTTGATTACCGTGTGTGGATCTCCGTGGCCCTGGTGGGTTTGATCATGATGATCAACCTGCGCGGGGTGCGCGAATCAGGCGTGATTTTTGCGATCCCCACCTATTTCTTCGTGGCGATGATGTTTTTAACCGTGATTATCGGCCTGGTGCGTTATGCCACCGGGTCGTTGAGCCTGCTGACCGACCCCCCGCAGCTCGAACTGGTTGCCGGACCACAGGCGCTCACTTTGTTCCTGCTGCTGCGGGCTTTCTCGAACGGCACGACCGCGCTGACGGGTGTGGAGGCCATATCGGACGGCATTCCCTCCTTCCGCGAACCGCGCACCCACAACGCCGGCGTAACCCTGATCTTGATGGCCAGCATCCTGGCCACCTTGATGCTGGGAATCACCTTCCTCTCCGCTCACATTCACGCCGTCCCCTCGGAAATTGAGACGGTTATTTCTCAGCTTGCTCGCGTGGTCTATAACGGGCGAGGGGTGCTGTATTTGCTGACCATCACCGCCACCACGGTCATCCTGGTGATGGCGGCCAATACCTCCTTTGCGGATTTCCCGCGCTTGAGCGCGATCACCGCGGCCGATGGACTGCTGCCCAGGCAGCTCAATTATCGCGGCAGCCGGTTGGTTTTCTCGCGCGGCATCGGAGTGCTGGCCCTGCTGGCTTCCGTGCTGATCATTGTCTTCCAGGCCAGCGTCACCCGCCTGATCCCCTTGTATGCCATCGGTGTGTTTATCTCCTTCACCCTGTCACAATCCGGGATGGCGCGGCGCTGGTGGAAAATCGGTCATTTGGAAGAAGGCGTGGAAATCAAAGAGCGCGGTTCGGTGCTGCGCTACCAACCCGGTTGGAAATTGAAAATGGCCGTCAATGGCATTGGCGGTCTGCTGACCCTGTTTGTCATGATCCTGTTTGCGGTGACGAAATTTTCGGATGGCGCCTGGGTGGTGATTATTATCATCCCCTCCCTGGTGGTGGTCTTTAGCATCATTCAAAGCCACTATAGACGGCTGGCCAAGAAGCTGTCCCTGGATCAATATGGAGGGCCGCCCCCGCGGATCAAGCGCAACCGGGTGCTGCTGCCAATCGGTGGTGTCCATCGGGGCACACTGGCTGCGCTGCGTTATGCCCGCACCTTATCGGATGACATCACTGCCGTGCATATATCCGTCAGCCCGGACGAAACCGAACGACTGCGCGCCAAATGGGAACAATGGGGCGATGGCGTGCGCCTGGTGATCGTAAATCTTCCTACCGGCGGTTTATGGAACCACTGCTGGATTATATTGAGGAGATTTACGAAAAACGCCAGCCAAACGAAGTGATCACCATTGTCGTGCCCCAGTTCATCTCACATAAACGCTGGACGAATGTGCTGCATACCAACACGGCCGCAGCCCTGCGCCAGGCGTTGACTTTCTATAGTAATATCGTCGTCACCAACGTGCCCTATCTGGTAGATGAGGGCGGGAAAAGGACTTTATGAAAGCGATCATTGTTGGATGCGGGAAGTTAGGCGCAGAACTGGCCTACCGCTTATTCCAGGCCGGTCATGAAGTGTCGATTGTCGATCTTGACCAGAGCTCATTTGCGAAACTACCGGCCGACTTTTATGGCAAGTTTAACGAGGGCGATGCCCTGAACCGCGATGTACTGCGCCGGGCAGGCATTGAGCATGCCGATTCGCTGGCTGCGGTGACCAACCTGGATTCATTGAACGCTGTGGTGGGTCATCTGGCGCGGGTCTTTTTCCACATTCCTAATGTGATCGTGCGCAATTTTGACCCACAATACCGCTCACTCCACGAAGCCTTTGGGCTGCAGTTGATCAGTCCCTCGAGCTGGGGCGCGCGGCGGATCGAAGAAATGATGTATCACGCCGAAGTCCGCGCGGTTTTCTCGGCAGGCAATGGCGAAGTGGAATTATACGAGATCGCCATCCCCGAATTGTGCGCGGGCAAGACCGTGGCGGAAATGTCCAACACCGAATACTGTATCCCCATCTCGGTTACCCGGGCGGGGAACGCACTGCTGCCGGACCCCAAGATGGTGCTGCAAGCGGGCGACGTGATGCACGTAGGCGCGACCCTGGAAGGCGCCGAAGCGCTGCGCAAATACCTTTGTTCGCCTGAAAAGGAGAATTGCTAATGTTTGTCATCATTGCAAGCGGTGGGCGGACGGGTGCGCAGCTGGCAAATATGCTGGTGGCCATGGACCATGATGTGCGGGTGGTGGAGAACCGCCCGGATGTGCTGACCAGGATTCACCGCGAACTGCCCACGGAAGTGATCGTTGAGGGCGACCCGATGGATCTGAACGTGCTGGATCACGCCGGTCTGCGTGAAGCAGACGTGATGGCAGCTACCACGACCTCGGATGAGAACAACCTGACCCTGTGTTACGTGGCGCGCCGGTTGTATATGGTGCGGCGCACGATTGCCCGGGTGAACAATCCGCGCAATGCCTGGTTATTCGATGACAAATTTGAGGTCGACGTAGCGGTCAACCAGGCCGAACTGCTGGCCAGCCTGATTGAAGAAGAAATGTCGCTGGGCGATATGATCACCCTGGTCAAGCTGCGCAAGGGAAATTACTCGCTGGTTGAAGAAAAAATCCCCGAAGGCGCGCGCGCCCTTGGTATAGCAATCAAAGACTTGCCGCTGCCGGAGCATTGCGTCATCGCCGCGATTATCCGCAAGGGTGAAGTGATGATCCCACGCGGCGTGTCCACCATCGAGGCCGGCGACGAAATCCTGGCGGTAACCAATGCCGAAGCAGCCCGAGGCCTGGCCGATCTGTTTTCGAACCCGAACGCTGAAAAGCCGACCAACGGCCATACGACAGATCGCGGATTGTTCAAGGGGAATCGCTAGCAGCGCCTGAATCGTGGTATAATTTTCCGTCGCTGGCTCAAAAACCAGTTCAGCAGGTGAATATCTCTGCCGGAGGCGAAACGAAGGGTCGGGTGCCCTTCACCTGACTCTTCGTTTCGTTTCGCGCGCGGAGTGAATCGATTTTTTATTTCGAAAGGAACGTGCATGTCGACCAAACGAACTTATCAACCCAAGATTCGCCGCCGCGTGCGAGTTCATGGTTTCCGTCTGCGCATGCGGACCAGTGATGGGCGAGATGTGTTGAAACGCCGCCGCTTGAAGGGGCGCCATCGCCTGACCGTTACTATGAATAACCACACCAAGAAGGTCCGCTGGTAGATAGAACGGTCTAGAAAGCCATAAGAAACCTTTGAATTTCGCGATTAAAAGGCACAGGTAAATGGGTGAAACGCAGGTTTCGCCTGAGGAGTTCAACCGACATCGAGCGGGTGCGGCGGTCAGGCAAGTCATTTCCGCACCCGCTTGTTGTATTGGTAAGCGCACCCAGCGGATCGGAGCAGACGCGGATCGCAGTAGCTGCGGGCCGTTCGGTGGGCAACGCGGTAGCGCGCAACCGGGCAAAACGCCTGCTGCGCGCCTGCCTGGAACCCTGGTTGGTTGATTTGCGGCCAGGCTGGGATGTAATCTTCCTGGCGCGCAAACCACTGATCGACGCCGGTTTCCGCGAAATCTACCTGGCTGTTGAACGAGTATTAAGGCGAGCCAATTTATTGGTGCAATCCAATGAACCAGAGCGAACACGACTACTCGAATGAACCTCGCTTGCGCGATTTGCCTTTCACGGTATGGAATGTCCCGCGCATGGTTATCCTGGGAATGATCCGCGGATACCAGAAAGTGGTCTCGCCTTCCCTCCCTGAGAATACCTGTCGCTTTTATCCATCGTGTTCCCATTATGGGTATCAGGCAGTGTATAAATACGGGGCGCTTAAAGGTACAGTGATGGCAATCGGACGCGTTCTTCGCTGCAATCCGTTCAACCCGGGTGGTTACGACCCGGTGCCCTGAATGAGAACTGCCCGGGTGCAGGCCCGGTATTATCCTGACGGAGATCATCGTTTGCGCACACAAACTACACAGAAATCAATTTTGAAAGCCATACTGCTGCTGGTATTGGCTTCGCTGCTTTTGGCAGGCTGCGCCGGGGTGGGAGCCAATACCTGGCCGGCCCTGACGACTGCCGATAATTCCATTTATATGGCCCAGATGCAGATCAAAAAGGTGGACGGTACCTCGGGGGCCGAAAACTGGGTCTACCCCGATAAAGTGGATGCGGCGAACGTCTTCTTTGGCACCCCCGCCCTGGCCAACGGCTGGGTTATCGCCGGCAACTACGGGCATGTGGTCGTGGCTCTGGATGAAAATAACGGCAGCCTGATCTGGTCAAACGAAGACCAGAAGGGCAAGGGCCGTTTTATCGCCGGGCCGGTCGTGGCCGGTGAGCAAGTCTTGATCCCGTCGACCGACCAGTATCTGTATGCCCTGGATCTGAACACCGGAAAGCAGTTGTGGAAGTTCAAGGCGGATGGCCCGCTGTGGGCGGCGGTGGCAGTGGATGACAAAGCTGCCTACCTGGCGAGCATGGATCACAGCCTGTATGCGATCAACCTTGCCACGGGGCAGAAACTGTGGGACCTCAAGCTGGATGCCCCCATGGTGGCTACCCCCGTGTTGGACGATCAGGGCATCCTCTACCTGACGACTTTCAACGAAGAGGCTGTGGCGGTGGATACAGCCAGCCACCGGGTGGTCTGGCGCGTGCCCATCACCGGCCGGGTGTGGAACCCGGTGCTGCTGCACGACGGCGTCCTCTATTTTGGCACGGATGCCAATAAGATTTACGCGCTGTCCGCGGACAGCGGCAAAACCGTGTGGAGCCAGACGGCGGATGCGACCACCGAGACGACAGCCGTGACGGCCACCCCTGTGGTCCTGGGCGACTCGGTGGCCTTCACTACCGAAGCCGGTGAAGTATTCACAGTTTCGGCGGCCGGCACACGCGGCTGGACACGCACCCTCAAAGGCAAGCTTTATACCAATCCTGTGGTGGTGAATAACCTGATGGTAGTCAGTGGTTTGGAGATGGATCACTACCTGGCGACTTTTGACGCGCAGGGCAAGCAAGATTGGACTTATGATCCTCCCAAGAAATAGCGGAGAGTAAACGATGGATATCTGGAACCTGGTTATTATCAACCCCTTTACCAACGCGCTGCTCTTCATCTACACGGTGGTAGGGCAGAACTTTGGCGTGGCGATTATTTTATTTACCCTGCTGATCCGCCTGGTGACGCACCCCTTAATGGTGTCGCAGATCAAAGGCGGGCAGGCGATGCAGGAGCTGCAAAGTAATCCCCGTTACAAAGAAATCCAGGAAAAATATAAGAATGACAAGGAAAAACTGGCCCAGGAACAGGCGGCCCTGCTTAAAGAGCTGGGGGTCAATCCATTTGGCTCCTGCCTGCCGCTGCTGATCCAGTTTCCCCTGATTATTGGCCTGTACCAAAGCCTCTACAAGGCGATGGCCAACACGCCCCTGGATTTATTGACCATGACGCGCCATTTGTATCCATTCATGGATATCACCCGCATCTTGCCGATCAACAACCATTTCCTGTGGATGGACCTGAGCCAACCCGAGCGGTTGATTTTGGGCTTCCTGCCCTTCGGCATCCCGGTGATGGCGATCATCGTCATGGCGACGACGTACGTCCAATCCAAATTGATCACCCCGCCGTCCTCGAACCCCAAAGATCAAACCGCGATGATGGGCAATATGATGAACCTGTACATGCCCTTCCTGATGGGCTATATGGGCCTGACCCTGGCCTCGGGCCTGTCATTATATTTCACCATCTCGAATTTGTTTGGCATCGCGCAATACGCAGCATTGGGCAAAGCCAACTGGGGGAACCTGCTGCCGCGGCCCAGAACCGCGGTGGAAGTGGTTCCTGATAAAAAAACCAGCAAAGCAGCAAGTAGCCGAGGGAAGAAATGAGCTCTGAACGAACAACCCTGGAAATGATTGCCCCAACCATCGAAGAAGCCGTTGAAAAAGGCCTGGAACAGTTAAACCTCAAAGAAGACGCGGTGGAAGTGGAAGTACTGGACGCCGGCAGCCGCGGTCTCTTTGGTTTGGGCAGCAGAATGGCGCGGGTGCGCCTGGTGGTGAAAAACGAAAATGAAGCCGCGGTGGTGGTGGAAAAGCCGGTGAAAGCCCCGGCCGCTCCTGCTGACGAGCCGGTGAAACCTGCCCGCAAGCCGCGCGCCGCGGCCAAAGTAAAAGAAGAAGCCCCTGCCGCGATGGAGGACGGGGTTGAAGACGAAATGCTCGAAGGCGATATTCTTTACGCGGCTCGCCAGGTGGTGGAAGACTTGATTGAGAAGATGAAAATCAAGGCCACGGTGACCGCCACGATGAAAAAGGCCGAAGACCCTGAAGACGAGGATACCATCCTGGTGAATATCGAGGGCGATGACCTGAGCATCCTGATTGGCAAACGCTCCGAAACGCTCAATGCACTGCAGTACATTGCCAGCCTGATCGTGGGCAAACGCCTCAATCGCTGGGCGCCGCTGATGATCGACGTGCAGGGTTACCGGGCGCGCCGCGAACGGCAGCTGCGTGTGCTGGCGCGGCGCATGGCCGATCAGGCCATCCACACCGGGCGCCGCCAGGTGCTGGAGCCCATGCCGGCCAATGAGCGGCGGGTGGTTCACCTGGAACTGCGCGATCATCCCCAGGTGTTCACCGAGAGCATTGGCGAAGACCCCAACCGCAAGGTGACCATTTCGCTGAAGCAGTAACCACACCATAAAAAGGTCTCGACCAGGGCAGTTTGCACGAAACACGCGTGCCAGCTGCCCTGTTTGTTTTCCTTCGCCGGAGCCAGCCAGAACAGCCTGCCTCGTTTGGGTATAATGGAATGGAAAATGATCGAGTGGGTTTTGTGAAGCGCGATAGGGCGCAAGAAGTTAGACGCCGGCCGTCCGGCGAAATGAGGTGAGTATGCGTGCAGTCGATATCATCATTAAGAAGCGCGATGGGCTTGAGCTGAGCCGCGAGGAAATTCAATTCTTCGTGGATGGGTTTACCCGCGGGGAAATCCCCGATTACCAGGTGGCGGCCTGGTCGATGGCGGTGCTGCTGAATGGGATGAGCGAAAAGGAGACCACCGATCTGACCCTGGCGATGGCCCATTCGGGCGAAGTGCTGGACCTGAGCGGCGCGGTGGACATCGTGGTGGATAAACACTCGACCGGCGGGGTAGGCGATAAAACTACCCTGGTGGTCGAGCCGCTGGTAGCCTCCTGCGGGCTGCCGGTAGGGAAAATGTCGGGACATGGGCTGGGTTTCAGCGGCGGGACCCTGGATAAACTCGAATCGATCCCCGGCTACCGTACTGACCTCTCGACCGAAGAATTTCTGACCCAGCTCAAGAAGATTGGGTTGGTGCTCACCGGGCAAAGCGGTGACCTGGCTCCCGCGGATGGCAAACTCTACGCGCTGCGGGATGTGACCGGCACGGTGCCCTCCACCCCCTTGATCGCCTCATCGGTGATGAGCAAGAAGATCGCCAGCGGCGCGCAGGCGATTGTGCTGGATGTGAAGGTGGGGGTGGGGGCCTTTATGGCGACGGTGGAGGAGGCCCGCAGCCTGGCGCAATTGATGGTGGCAATTGGCCGGCTCAGCGGCCGTAAGGCAATTGCCTTGCTTTCCGATATGAACCAGCCCCTTGGTGAGGCGGTCGGCAATGCCCTGGAAGTGCGGGAAGCGATTGCCACCCTGCACGGCGCAGGTCCGGCGGATTTCCGCGAGCACTGCCTGGTGGTGGCTGGCCACATGCTGGTAGTGGGCAAAAAAGCCGCGGACCTGGCCGAAGGGCGCAGGATGGCCGCGGAGAACCTGGCCAATGGTAAGGCCTGGGAGATGCTGCGAAGGCTGGTGGCTGCCCAGGGTGGGAATGTGGCCTATATCGATGAGCCCGACCGTCTGCCAGGCGCAGCCGTGGTGGAGGTGGTGAGCGCGGAGCGCTCCGGCTGGCTGGCTGAAGTCAATGCGCGGGTGGTGGGAGAAACCTCGGTCGAAATGGGAGCGGGACGGGCGCGTAAAGGGGATGCGATCGACTATGGTGTGGGCATCCTGGTGCACCACAAAGTGGGTGACCAGATCCACAGTGGAGAGCCGCTGTTTACCATTCACGCCCGCAGCCGCGAGGACGCGGCGCATGCCCGCGAGCGCCTGCTGCAAGCTTTGAGCTGGAGCGAGAATGTGGTCCCCGCCCTGCCTTTGTTCTACGGGGTGGTGGAGTAAACTTCTACACCATATAGCAGTGATGGATGTTAAAAAAGGGCCAGGATTTTGCCATAAATCCTGGCCCGTATTCTATATAGGTTAACCGGGGCGGGTTGGATCAGGGGATGATGGCATTCCAGGTCTGGCCGCCGTCGGTGGTGGTTGAGAAATGGAGGGCCGCATCCGCGCTGTAGTGAATTTCCCAGCCGGTGGTTGGGTTGGCAAAGACCAGGGTGCCGGGCGCTTCGCTCAACGGCAGGTTGTTGGGCACCTCCTGCCAGGTCATCCCGGCGTCATGGCTGGCCAACAGCTTGTCCTGGTCCCAGAAGAACCAGTCGCTGGCGGTAGGAGCGGAAAGTGGACCGCTGCCTTCGATAGGCGGGAGCGCTTGCCAGGAAGCGCCGCCGTCATGGGTGGCGAAAAGCACCTTTTTGAGCGATGAGCTGTCGCTGGCGGTCTGTTGTATGGCCAGCAAACCGTCGCTGGCGTTAAGAAGATGGGCGCATCGGGAGAATAGAAGCCAGACGCCAGGTCGGCGGGGATGGGTACCTCCTGGTGCTGCCAGGTGAGGGCGCCATCGCTGGTGGCAAACAGGTAGACGAAATTATCCATGGGGATGGAGCCGGCGACCCAACCGTGCTGCGCGTCCAACATGGTGAAACCGCTCTTAATCCCGCCGTTGGCAAAGGATTCCTGGGTGGCAGTTTGCTGGTCGAGGGTGGAGAACAATTTCTGCCAGGTGAGCCCGCCGTCCTCGGTTTGATAAAATGCAACCGGATTGCTGCCCGCGCCGACCCCCAGGCTGGCCATAAAAAAGCCCATCTGCGTATCCACAAACTGGAAGGCACCCATAGCGAAGGGCACATCCGTGACGCTCCAGTTTTGCCCGCCGTCGCTGGTGTGGTAGAGCGTGCCGGAGGCATAATCCTCGACCGGGGCGAGGAGATAGGCGTCGTTGGCATCCGTAAAATAAGCCCCCAGAGGATTGGCCGCGGGGTCGACATGCGGGGGATCGGCGAGCTGCCAAGTGTAGCCGCCATCCGTGGTGCGCAGCAGCCCTAAGTTGGTCACCGCCCAACCGCTGGAGGCATCCACCATGTCCAGGCGGTAAAAGCTGTTGATCGCGCTCAGGTCGACGGAAGGAGCCGCAGGCTCCTGGGTAGGTTCTGGGGTGAATGAGGGCAAGGGGGTGGCTTCGTCGGATGGGGTAGGGGTAGCCTCGGGCGGCAGGGTAGCCGCTTCATTCGGCGCGGATGTGGCCTGGGAGGTCCCGGTGAGGGCGCCGGGTGCGCAGGCGCTCAGGGCTGCCGCCAGGGAGAAGATCATCGCAAATTTAAAGAAAGAATGAGATTTAAATCTCATAAAAGTGTCCTTTCGGATGGTTGGTGCGGGTTTTGGGAGATGCACAGAATTGTACTCCGCCTATATGAAAGTGACCTTAGAATGCTTTCCTGGCGCAGGAACGCATGCTTATGGCAAAACGCGGTAAAGCGACCAATTCTCCACGGCGGCGATGCGTTCCGTGGCCAGGGCGAGCCTGCCCGGTGGGTTGGCATCCCGAACGAGCAGATATTGGATGTTCTGGCTGCGCATCCAGGCGGGGTCGTTAAACAGCTGGTTATTGGCCGGCGAGATGAGCACGCGCCGTAAGTGGGCATCATAAAACGGGTATTCCCACACGCCCGGCGGCAGGGCGAGGACGGCATTCGCGGGGACTTGTTCAGACACCAGGCGAGCGGCGTCTTTTAACAGAAAATTTTGCAGGGTAAGTTTATCGGTCCGGCTGAGATTCCAGATCGCTTTCTGGCCGATGAGCGGTTTGGCGGTGTTGTTCAGGGTCAGGGTAGCCAGCGCATAGATGCTGAGAATGACCACCAGCCACACGATCCCTTTCCAGACCGTCCCCGGCCGGTAGGCGGCCGCGGCGAACGGCGCCAGGAAGACGGCAGCCAGGATGAAATTGCGGCCAAGATAGGCGTCCCAGCCGGGGCGTAAAATCATTTCCAGTAGGCTGAAAGAAACCGCCATCAGCCACAAGGCGGCAGGCAAGGGCTCGGCGCGCCGGATGGCGCGGGTAAGCTGGATGAGCGCCGCGGGGAGGATGAGCAAAGGAGCAAAGATGCCAAACCAGGTCTCGTCTTCCTGCAGAGGTGGGCGGCGGAAGAAATCGAAGGCGACCGCCGAGTTGGGGTTGGCGGCTGTGCGGCTCTCGAGGGGCAGGTGGATGGCCGTGTACAGGCTGCGCGCGAGGTGAGCTTTGCCGCGAAAGAGATACCCTTCGAGCAGCGGCGGCAGGCCGGTGGTATCGATGAACTGGTAGGCGAGGCGGTTGGCATTAATCCACAGTCCATAAAGACTGGAAGAAGATACCGTGGATTGCTCAGAACCGGCTGATTTGCCGGAAGCAAGGTCGAGTAGGCAGTTGAATATTATCCGCCAGGGTCTGCGGGTCGCCCATGGGATTGTGGTAAACAATCCAGTTCTGCAGGTAGAGGGGCGCACCCAGCAGCAAAAACACCAGGGCAGCCCCCGGCAGCCAGCGGACCAGCAGGCCAAAGGCGCCCGGCCGGCGCTGCCAGGCCAGCAGGAGGGCGGCTGCCAGTAAACCGGGAAGGATAAAAAAGACCGTTTGCTTGGCGCCCAGGGCCAGTGAAATACCCATCGCGGCAAGCAGCAGGGATGAACGGGGATCGACGCCGCGCAGGGCAATTACCAGAAAATAGACCCCGGCCAGCAGCATCGCCGCAGGCGCCAGGTCGTTTTGGGTGGTGGTGGATTGAAATAACACCTGGGGCAGGGTGGCCCACAGCAAGGCGGCAAAGACCGCCTGCGGACGGGCGGCGCGCAGCAGGCGGGCAAAGGCATACACTCCCAGGCTGGTGACCAGCGCGGCGCTAAATTGGATAAAACCGGCCAGTTGATCGCTGCCCCAAAACAGCACGGTCCAGTAAATCAGCGCCTGGGCATTATAGGGATAGTACAACTGTAAGCTGAACGTGGTGGGATAGGGGAGAAATGAGCCGTTGTGCAGCCAATGCACGACGCGCGCCATGTGCAAATAGAGGCTGTCGTTGTTGTTGGGCGGCACCACCAGAATCAGGTAGGCATTGACCGCGTAGGCCAGGTCGACCCCCAGGGCCAGCAGCCACAGGGCGGGGTGACGGCGCATGGATGGACCCAGCCTAGAAAATTCCAGGCGGCGCAAGTTTGGCGTAAAGGGGCCGAGCAGATGGGGTCGCTCGCGGCGCGACCAGAAGATGCCGGCGGCCAGGGCAAATAGAGCCTGCAGCCCGAGGAAAACCGCGCGGTTGTTCAACAGCCTTGCCAGCCCGAGCAGTTCAAAACACAGCACCAGCGGGGCGGCGGTGAGCAAATACAGGGCAAGCAGGTAGGCCGGTTTGCCTTTGACCCGCAGCGCGGCGGCGGTAAACAGGGCGGTAACGGCGGATAGGGTGGCGGCCAGAAGAAGAAGCATGATTGTGCCGGTAGGATTGGCGGGATTATAACATGGGCGCGGACAGTGTTGACGCGCCATAGGGGAGCGGGTATAATTTCGGGCAACAGCGCTGATGGAAACGAGTACGCCTGTGAACAGCCGGCAGCGAACCCGGAAGTGGTGGAAGCCGGGGCGGCTGAGTAGGCGGAAAATCCTTCCGGAGCTGCAACCTGAACGCGGTTAACCCGCCAGTAGGCGCGCCGGCATCGCCAGCCGTTATCCCGGGCGCGGATATCTCTGCCATGTGGACGTATCCGCTGAAGCGCCTGCCGTTTTGGCAGGAAGCAGGGTGGTACCGCGGGCTGCTCCCGTCCCTGGCAGGGGCGGTTTTTTATTTTAAAGAGGTGAATGATGGCGTTTCGAGATGTACCCAACAAAGTGGATTTTGTCGCGCAAGAGCATGAATTGCTGCGATTGTGGAAAGAAAAAGCTGCCTTTCAACGGCTGACCCAACTGCGAAAAGGGATGCCGGCCTGGTCATTTATTGACGGGCCGATTACCGCCAACAACCCGATGGGGGTGCACCACGGCTGGGGACGCACGTATAAAGATGTGATGCAGCGTTTTCGCAGCATGCAGGGCCACGAGCTGCGCTTCCAGAATGGATTCGACTGCCAGGGGTTGTGGGTGGAGGTTGAGGTCGAAAAGGAATTAGGCTTCCATTCCAAGAAGGATATCGAAGCATATGGGCTGGAAGCCTTCGTCAGGCAGTGCAAGGCGCGCGTGCTGCGCTACGCGGCCGTGCAGACCGAGCAGTCCATTCGCCTGGGATACTGGATGGACTGGAACGACCCCGACAAACTGCGCGAACTGGCGCAAATGCTGTTGGATGACGCCAGCCGCTCGATCAGCCTGGAGGGTCCGCTGGGACCGGTGGCTGGAACGGTGGAAGACCTGGTCGGCCGGCTGGGTATGGCCGAGCTGGGGGGCAGTTATTTCACCTTTGCCAACGAAAACAACTATATGATCTGGCGCTTCCTTAAGAAGTGCTGGCAAAACGGCTGGCTTTATCGCGGCGCGGACGTGATGCCCTGGTGCCCGCGCTGCGCCACGGCCATCAGCCAGCACGAGATTGTCACCGACGGCTATGCCCAGATAACCCACCAGAGCGTCACCCTGCGCTTCCCACTGCGCGGGAAAGACGGCCAACGCCGCGACGTGCAAAGTGGGCTGCCTGAATCGCTGCTGGTGTGGACGACCACCCCCTGGACGCTGTCCAGCAACGTGGCGGCCGCTGTGGGCGCCAAACTGACCTATGCCAAAGTGCGCCAGGGGGATGAGGTTTTCTACCTGGCCAAGGGCACCTTGCATATGCTCAAAGGCGCTTATGAGCTGCTGGGCGAGCTGCGCGGGGCCGACATGGAAGGTTGGACCTACGACGGCCCCTTTGATGATCTGCCTGCCGCCCAGCGGCCGGGTGGTTTCACCGATATTAAGGAATTAGCGCACAACAGCCCCGAAAGCGCTGCCCAGGCCCACCGGGTGATCCTGTGGGATGAAGTCGGCGAGACCGAAGGCACAGGCATCGTGCATATCGCCCCGGGCTGCGGCGCAGAAGACTTCCAGCTAGGCCGCCAGTACGGGCTGCCCCTGCTGGCGCCGCTGGATGAAGAAGGCCATTTTGTGAAGGGCGGTTTCGGCTGGCTGGAAGGGATGCACGTTTCGGAGGTGCCCCAACCCATCTTTGCCGACCTGGAGAAAAAGGGCCGGCTCTACCGGGTGACGGCTTATTCTCACCGCTATCCCACCTGCTGGCGCTGCGGCACCGAGCTGGTTTTCCGCCTGGTGGATGAATGGTATATCCGCATGGGTGAGGTCTATGATAAGCCGCGCGAAGAACTCAGCGCGGATGAAAAAGCCGGCAGCCTGCGCTACCAGATCATGGACGTGGTCGACCAGATCCGCTGGATCCCGGATTTTGGCCATGCGCGCGAGATGGATTGGCTGCGCAACATGCACGATTGGATGATCAGCAAGAAACGCTACTGGGGCCTGGCGCTGCCCATCTGGGTGTGCGCCGGCTGCGGTCATTTTGAGGTGATCGGCGACGAGTTGGAGCTGAAAGCGCGCGCCACAGCCGGTTGGGAGGTTTTCGAGGGGCATACCCCCCACCGCCCCTTTGTGGATGCGGTTAAGATAGCCTGCCCCGACTGCGGTAAGCAAATGAGCCGGGTGCCAGACGTGGGCAACCCCTGGCTGGATGCGGGGGTGGTGCCGTTCAGCACCCTGGGCTACCGCAGCGACCCGCAGTTTTGGGAAAAATGGTACCCGGCCAATTGGATCACCGAATCCTTCCCCGGGCAGTTCCGCAACTGGTTCTACAGCCTGCTGGCGATGGCCACTGTGCTGGATCAGAGCCCGCCCTTTCTGCAGAACTTCGGTTTTGCCACCCTGGTGGGCGAAGACGGCCGCCCGATGCACAAGAGTTGGGGAAACTCGATCGAATTTAATGAAGGGGCAGACAAGATTGGCGTGGATGTGATGCGCTGGATGTACCTGGTGCAGAAACCGGAAAACGACCTGCTCTTCGGTTATAACCGCGGAGACGAGGTGCGCCGGCAGTTCCTCATCCCGCTGTGGAATGTCTACAGCTTCTTTGTGACCTACGCCAACCTGGATGGATGGCAGCCGGGTGGCGATTTTGACGCGGACCATCCCGAGGGGGACACCCCGCATTCCGACAATTTGCTGGACCGCTGGGTATTGGGGCGCCTGAACCGGGTGGTGGAGATGGTGACCACCTCTTTGGAAGAGTCGGATTTCATGAGCGCGACACGGGCTATCGGAGATTTTATCGATGACCTGACCAACTGGCACGTGCGCCGCTCGCGCCGGCGTTTCTGGAAGAGCGAGCATGACGGCGATAAGAACGCCGCCTACGCCACCCTCTACCATGTGCTGGTCAAGCTGGCGCGGCTGCTGGCGCCCTTCACGCCTTTTGTCAGCGAAGCGATCTACCAGGGGTTGGTGGCGGACGTGCGCTCCTCGGCGCACGCCAGCGTGCACCACACCCGCTGGCCGCAGGCCGACGCGGCGGTGGTGGATGAAAGCCTGCTGGAGCAGATGGGCCTGGCGCGCCAGATTGCCAGCCTGGGGTTGGCGGCGCGCAGCGTGGTCAACCTGAAGGTGCGCCAACCGCTGGCAAAGGCTATGGCTTATGCCGGCACCGGGAAGCGGTTGGACCCGGAAATGGTGGAAATCATCACCGACGAGCTCAACGTGAAGGCATTTGAACTGGTCAATGAAGCCGGCCGATTGGTGAATTACCGTGTGCTGCCAGACAATAAGCTGCTGGGGCCGCGCCTGGGGGCGGCATTCCCTAAAGTGCGCGCGGCGCTGGCCCAGGCCGACGCGGCGGAGGTGGCGGCGCGGGTGCAGGCCGGTCAGAGCGTGAGCCTGTGGGTGGATGGCGAGAGGCTGGAGCTGGCGGCTAACGAAGTGCTGGTGCAGACCATGCCCGTGGAAGGGCTGGCGGTGGCCGAGGATAGGGGCATCAGTGTGGCGGTGGACGCGGTGCTGAGCGATGCGCTGCGCGCCGAGGGCCTGGCGCGGGAGATCGTGCGGCGCGTGCAGGAAATGCGCAAGAAAGCCGGTTTCAACATCGAGGACCGCATCCGCACCTATTACCAGGCGGCGGATGACGGCTGGCTGGATGCGCTGCTGGCGAATTGGGGCGATTACCTGCGCGCCGAAACGCTGACGCTGGAACTGGTCAACGGTGCGGCTCCGGCGCAGGCATATGCGGAAACCCTCCAGCTCGACGGCAAAGAGCTGACCCTGGCCGTGCTGCGTTGACCCGGCGGCTGTAGACAACATGCTAGACCTGGCACTCGTGGTCAAAAGAGTGGGATTTATCCTCGATGGGGAGGTGGTGAGTGTTTAAACCGGTATCACCAAAATTTAACGTGACCGTGCTCGAAGAAGGTGTGCTGCGCTTCTGGCGAAACCATGAAGTTTTTCAACGCACCTTGCGCGAGCGCGAAGGCAAGCCGGAATATGTGTTTTACGAAGGACCGCCGACGGCCAACGGCCGGCCGGGGGTGCATCACGTGCTGGCGCGCGCCTTCAAGGACGTCTTCCCCCGCTATAAGATCATGCGTGGCTACCACGTCATCCGCCGCGGCGGGTGGGATACCCACGGGCTGCCGGTGGAAATCGAGGTTGAAAAGAAGCTCGGTTTCACCAACAAACAGCAGATCGAGGATTACGGTATCGGCAAATTTAATGAGCTGTGCCGCGAATCAGCTTTTACCTACATTCAGGATTGGGAAAAGCTGACCGAACGCATCGCTTTCTGGGTGGATTTAAAGACCGCCTATGTGACCTTCACCAACGACTATATCGAATCGGTCTGGTGGATCTTAAAGAATTTTTGGGACAAAGACCTGATCTACCGCGGGTTTAAAGTGGTGCCCTACTGCCCGCGCTGCGGGACGCCGCTCTCAGACCACGAAGTGGCCCTGGGTTATGATGAGGCCGTCGATCCCTCGGTGTATGTGCGCCTGCCGCTGGTGGACACGCCCGGTACCTCTCTGCTGGTGTGGACCACCACTCCCTGGACGCTGCCCGCCAACGTGGCGGTGGCAGCCCACCCGGATGTGGATTATGTCACTGTGGAACGTGCGCTGGCCGAAGGCGGCAGCGAACGGCTGATCCTGGCGGAAGCGCTGATCCCGGCGGTGTTCGGCGAGGAGCCGGTGAAGGTGGTCGAGCGAATGAAGGGATCTTCGCTGCGCGGCAAACGCTATCAGCCCCTGTTCACCTTCATGCCGGCCGATAAACCCGCTCACCGCGTGGTGCTGGCGGATTACGTGACCATCGAAGACGGATCGGGGTTGGTGCACATCGCCCCGGCCTTTGGCGCCGAAGATATGAACGTGGCCCTGGAAGAAGATCTGCCGGTGGTGATGACCGTGACGCCCTCCGGCACCTTCGTGCCCGAGGTGCGTCCTTGGGCGGGGATGTTTGTCAAAGACGCCGATCCCTTCATCACCACCGACCTCGACAACCGCGGCTTGCTCTTGAAATCGGGGACGATCACCCACACTTACCCGTTCTGCTGGCGCTGCTCGACCCCCTTGCTGTATTACGCTCGCCCAACCTGGTATATCCGCACCAGCCAGTTCCGCGACCGTCTGGTGCAGTTGAACGAACAAATCAACTGGTATCCGGGACACATCCGCAACGGGCGTTTTGGCAACTGGTTGGAAAATAACATCGACTGGGCCCTGGGGCGCGAGCGTTATTGGGGCACCCCGCTGCCGGTATGGGAATGCGAGACCTGCCACCACGAGCTGATGGTGGGTTCGGTCAAGGAGCTTTCGGATCTGGCCGGCCGCGAGCTGAGCGGGATGGATATGCACCGTCCGCAGGTGGATGAGGTCATCGTGCCGTGCCCGGAATGCCAGGGCAAAATGCAGCGCGTACCCGAATTGATCGACGTGTGGTTTGACTCGGGCTCGATGCCGGTGGCGCAGTGGCACTACCCCTTCGAAAACGAAGAGATGTTCAAGAAGCAATATCCGGCCGACTACATCTGCGAAGCGGTGGACCAGACCCGCGGCTGGTTTTATTCTCTGCACGCCATCAGCACCCTGCTGTTCGACCAGGTCAGCTACAAGAACGTGATCTGCCTGGGGTTGATCCTGGATAAGAACGGGCAGAAGATGTCGAAGACCCGCGGCAATATCGTCAACCCCTGGGATGTGATCAACCAGCATGGGGCGGACGCCATGCGCTGGTACCTCTACACCGCATCGCCCCCGGGACAGGAACGGCGCTTCTCGCCAGACCTGGTCGGCGAGGTGTTGAGCAATTTCACCCTGACCTTATGGAATACCTATTCCTTCTTTGTGACCTACGCCAACCTGGACGGCTGGCGCCCGGCCCCCGGCGAGGCGGTGGATTACAGCCCGCTGGATCGCTGGCTGCTTTCGGCGCTGCATGCCCTGGTGCGGGATACCACCGCGGCGATGGAAAGCTACGACGTAACTGGGGCGACCCGCCCGATCGAAACTTTCGTCGACCAGCTCTCCAACTGGTATCTGCGCCGCTCCCGCCGCCGCTTCTGGAAAACCGAATCAGACGCGGATAAAAAAGCGGCCTACGCCACCTTGTACGAGGCCCTGGTCACCTTGAGCAAGCTGCTGGCGCCCACCATGCCTTTCATGGCGGAAGAGCTTTACCAGAACCTGGTGCGCGAAATGGACGAAAACGCACCGCTGTCGGTGCACCTGGCCGAATGGCCGGCGTACCAGGAAACGCACATCAATGACAGCCTGAACCGTGAGATGGCCCTGGTGATGAAGCTGGCTTCATTGGGGCATGCCGCGCGCAACAAAGCCAACCGCAAGGTGCGCCAACCCCTGGCCGAGGTGGCTTATGCCGTCGGCAGCCTGGAAGAGATGAACGTGCCGCTGGCGTATGCCGAACTGCTGGAGGACGAACTCAACGTAAAGCAGGTGCGCATGTTGGTCGCGGCCGGCGAAGCGGTATCCTTCAGCCTCAACCCACTGCCCAAACAGCTCGGGCAGAAATACGGCAGCCGCTTCCCGGGTATCCGCCAGGCGCTGCTGGCGCTGGATGCCACCCCCGCCGCGCAAAAATTGCTGGCAGGAGCCAGCATCGAGGTGCAGGCGAACGGCGAACGTTTGGTGATCCTGCCGGAAGAAGTGGAAGTGCGCATGCAGGCCCGCGAGGGTTACGCGGTAGCCGCCGATGGCGCTTACCTGGCCGCGCTGACCACCGAGCTGACCCCCGAACTGGTGCGCGAAGGCCTGGCGCGAGAATTCGTGCGCCGCGTGCAGGACCTGCGGAAATCGGCCGGGCTGGATATTGCCGACCGCATCCGTGTGCGCTACAGCGCTTCTGCCGGGCTGGCACAGGCGGTCGAAGCTTTCCGCGCCTACATCATGAACGAGACCCTGGCGGTCGAGCTGGACGCCGGGGAGGCAGAGGAAGGCATGGCGCTGGTGAACGACGAGTTTGACGGCGAACAGGTGAGTGTCGCCCTATCGCGCGCGGCCGCCTGAAGACAGATATCCTGACCTAATACACCCACATCAGCCAGGTTGGCCCGCACGCCAACCTGGTATTGATTTAACCTGGATTAATCCGAATCGAAGCTTTAATCCGTATGATATATCAAATTGGACAACAACAACCTGAAATGTTATCGAAGATTGGGTACAATGCTTATATGACGGCAACCCTGGAGGTCTGGCGGCGGCGAATGACAGCACTGCAGCGCGAATGGCTCGCGGTGCTGGGGGTTAACCTGCTGCTGTTGGCGGGTGGTTTTGAGCTGCTGCAAACGGCCTGGACCGGCCCGCAGCGTTGGTGGTGGGTTGGGCTGGCCGGTTTGCTGCT
The DNA here is from genome assembly GCA_963752685.1 of uncultured Chloroflexia bacterium. Taxonomy (GTDB): domain Bacteria; phylum Chloroflexota; class Anaerolineae; order Anaerolineales; family Anaerolineaceae; genus Anaerolinea. The sequence continues at coordinate 496,568 of CAVVZR010000008.1, forward strand.
GGCCTACCAGTTGGCCCATCTACGCCGTCACCTGGGGCAAAACCATCCGGCAGGCACTCCGCAGGCGCTCTACCCTGACCTGGGATTGGGCAACTGGATCACCCTGGTACGCGCGGTTTTACTGGCGCTTTTAACTGGTTTCTGGCTGCTGCCCAGGCCGGCCGGTTGGACGGTGTGGATCCCCGGCAGCCTGTATATGGCGGCTGCCGTGCTGGATTTTATGGATGGATGGGCGGCGCGCGCCACCCGGCATGCCAGCCTGTTGGGCGAAACTCTGGATATGCATTGGGACGGTTATGGGGCGCTGGTGGCGTGTGCGCTGCTGGTGCAGTACGGCCAGGCGCCGGCCTGGTACCTGCTGGTGGGCCTGGCTCGTTATCTGTTCCTGCTTGGCCTCTGGCTGCGCAAGCGCAACGGGCAGGCGATCTACGAGATGCAGCCGAGCGTCATGCGCCGGGCGTTGGCCGGCGCGCAAATGGGTTTTATCGCGGTGATTCTCCTGCCGGTTTTCTCACCCCCGGCCACCTGGGTGGCCTCGACCGTGTTTATGCTGCCGCTGATGGGCAGCTTTTTACGCGATTGGCTGGTGGTCAGCGGGGTGGTGGTTTGGCGTACGGGCAAAACCGGCGGCCGCGCAGGCTGGCGAGACGCGGTTGCCAATCTGCGCGCGTGGCTGCCATTGTTTTTCCGCGGGTTGACCGTGGTTTTGCTGCTGGGAATGCTGTGGAACCAGGTTCAAGCGGACCGGGTGGACACAGGTCTTGCGCTGGCGGCGGCCGTCGGACTGCTGCTGATCGGAGCCGGTGCGGCCGGGCGTTTGGCTGCCCTGGGGGTGATGTTGATGTGCGGCTTTGTACTGCGCCATGACGCGCAGAATTGGCTGTATTGGGCCGCCTTGCTGGCGGGCACCGGCGTAATGCTGGCTGGAACCGGAAGGTACTCATTATGGAAACCGGAAGAATGGCTGATCTATCATCGTCCCGGGGAAAGCCGCCAGCCCAATTGAAACGTGGGCGGAGCACGCGCTGGCGCTGGTTAATCTGGGTTGTATTGGCAGTTGGGCTGGCTCTTGCCCTGCGCAGCCTGCCATGGGGCAACGTCTGGCGGGTGTTGGCCGGTTTTCAGGCCTGGCAGGCGGCGGCGCTGATCGTGGCCAATGCGGCAGTCTTGGTTCTCTTTGCTGCCCGCTGGTCGGGCATTCTGCGCGCGTTGGGCCGGCCGGCGCCGTTCTTACGCCTGCTTGGCTTCCGTCTGGCGGGTTTTGGGGTCAGCTATTTCACCCCGGGTCCGCAGTTTGGCGGCGAACCGCTGCAGGTGGCGCTGCTCAGCCGTCGGCTGGGGATTCCCATGAGCATCGCGGCGGCGAGCGTCTTTTTTGATAAGCTGCTGGAACTGCTGGCGAACTTCACCTTTCTGCTGATCGGTCTGGCCGCGGCATATTCGGTGGGCGTTTTGAAAAACGGTCTGCCCGGCGGAGTGTGGCTGCTGCTCCCAGGCGTGGTGGTATGGCCGGCGCTGCATCTTCGGGCTTTGGGGCAGGGCAGCCGGCCGTTCACCTGGCTGGTGACGCGGCTGCATGCGCTCTGGCCCGGCCGCCTGCTGGAAGTCGCGGGTCGTCATGCCGCCGAAGGCGAAGACATGATCGGCGGCCTGCTGCGCGAACGGCCCCTGGCACTGGCCGGTATGCTGGCCATCTCGGCGCTGGTGTGGGTAGTTTCGATCGCTGAGTTTACCCTGCTGCTGCGTTTCTTGGGGGCGCCGGTCAGCCTGCTGCAAAGCATCGCCATCCTCAGCGCGGCGCGCCTGGCCTTTTTGCTGCCGGTCCCGGGTGGTCTGGGGGTGCTGGAAGCCGGCCTATTTCTGGCGCTCCAGGCGGCCGGTTTCGACCCGGCCATCGGGTTGGCGGCCGGACTGGTGATCCGTTTACGGGACGTGAGCCTGGGAGCGCTTGGATTATGGATTGGCGGCTGGAATTTCCGCCAGCATGCTCACGAAATCAAAGGAGAAACGACGTATGGAACGAGTGATGTTCAAATATAACGGGCTGCATGCGGTTCTGGTAGCGGCGGTTTTGGTCACAGCCGGCATCCACCTCTATCTGGGGATCAAATTCGCGGATGTGATGTTCTTGCTCAATTCCATCGGCTATGTGGGCCTGACGGGTCTGTTTCTGATCCCCCTGGCGATCACTCAGCGTTTTCACGAGGTCCTGCGCTGGGTCTTGATCGCTTTTGCCTTGATCACCATTATCATGTGGGCAATTATTAACGGTCATTTAGATGTCACTGGCATCACGGCAAAATCCGCGGAAGTGCTGATTATTGTGCTGCTATTGGTGGACCGGCAAAGATCCAGATAAGGATAGGCGACATGGACGACAGCATTCAAGTCAGGCTGGCAGTATCTGCGCGCGTTCCGACGGCGGTTGGTTCCTTCCAACTATGCCTGTACGAAAACAACCGGGATGATAAAGAACACCTGGCATTTGTGATGGGCGATGTGCACGACTTGCAGGATGTGCCCGTGCGCATCCATTCGGAATGTTTCACCGGGGATGTACTTGGTTCGCGGCGCTGCGACTGCGGCGAGCAGTTGAACCGAGCGATGGAATTGGTGGCTATCGAAGGCCAGGGCATCATCATCTATCTGCGCCAGGAAGGCCGGGGGATTGGCTTGAAGGAAAAACTTCTGGCCTATAACCTGCAGGATGACGGTCTGGACACGGTGGATGCCAACCTGGCGCTGGGTCACGCCGCCGATGGCCGCGATTACAGCGCGGCGGCGGCCATTTTGCGCGACTTGGATGTGCGTTCGGTGCGTCTGATTACCAACAACCCCGAGAAGATCACCGATCTAGTGCGCCTGGGTATACCGGTCAGCCAGCGGATTGCGTTGGAAACCACGGTCTACCCGGACAATGCCGCCTACCTGCTGACCAAGGTTCAGCGCATGCACCATATGCTGGATACGCGTTCGCTGCTCAGCGCGCTGGTGAACAACGTCGATGGACATCATTAAAGCCCTGCTCAGCGATGCCGGCGAACGCAGCCGCGCAATGGGCCGCCCGGTGGTGACCCTGAGCTATGCTCAAAGCCTGGACGGCAGCCTGACCAGCCGGCCCGGCAAACGCCTGGCGATCAGCGGGGCAGAAAGCCGGCGGCTGACTCACCAGCTGCGCGCGGCGCATGACGCCATCCTGGTGGGCATTGGCACCCTGCTGACCGATGATCCCCGCTTAAACGCCCGGTTGGTCGGCGGCCCGCACCCGCAGGTGGTTGTGCTGGACGCGGAGCTGCGCACGCCCTTGCAAGCCCGGGTGCTTCAGCGCAGCGATTTGCGGGCGTTGATCGTTTGCGCCAAAGATGCCCCGCAAGAAAAAGCCAGGCAGATTGAGAAAGCCGGTGGTCGCATCCTGCGGGTGGCCGCCGATGCCGGCGGCTTGCTGGACCTGGCGGAGATGCTGCGTGCTATCCACCGCCTGGGACTGCGCAGCCTGATGGTGGAAGGCGGCGCGGAGGTGGTGACCAGTTTTATCAACAGCCGGCTGGTCGACCAGGCGGTCGTCACCCTCAGCGCAATGTGGATCGGCGGTCCGCATGCCGGACGGGTGAACCCCGACGGGGACGGCTGCATTCCCCTGATCCTCGAACCGCGTTTCGAGAGCGTTGGCCGCGACCTGGTGATCTGGGGAAGGCTGGGCGAGGGCAGGTATGAAGAACAAGACGCTGTATTTCATTAGCCCTGAACAGGTCGAGGTGCGCGAAGAAGAAATGCCCACCCTGCGGCCGGACCAGGTGCTGGTGAGAACGGTCTATTCTGCCATCAGCCCGGGCACCGAGCTGCTCGTTTATCGCGGCGAGGTGGATGCGGAGATGGAAATGGACGCAAATATCTCCGCCCTGAACGGCACATTTCGCTATCCCTTCCGCTATGGTTATTCCAGCGTGGGGCATGTGGTCGAAGTGGGGTTGGACATTCCCCTGGACTGGCTGGGACGGGCGGTTTTCTCTTTCCATCCGCACCAATCTTGTTTTGCCGCCAAACTGGACGAATTACTGCCGGTTCCGGAGCAGGTTTCGCTGCTGGACGCGGTGTTCCTGCCCAACATGGAGACCGCCGTTAATTTTGTGATGGACGCCCGCCCGCTGGTGGGCGAGATTGCGGCCGTTTTTGGGCTGGGGATCGTTGGGCTGCTCACTTCGGCCTTGCTGGCGCAGTTCCCCTTGGGCGGGTTGGTAGGTTTTGACCGCTATGAAAAACGGCGCAGCCTGGCCCGCGATCTTGGCTGCAGCGCTGCCCTCGACCCGCAGGATGGGGCCGGCTGGCTGGCGGCGCGCGAAAAATTGTTCGCCGGGTTGGAGCATGATGGCTTTGATCTATGTTTCGAGTTGAGCGGGTCTCCGGCGGCGTTAAACCGGGCGGTCGAGTTGTGTGGTTTTGCCGGGAGGGTGGTCATCGGTTCGTGGTACGGCGCCAAGGTGGCGCAGCTTTCCCTGGGCGGCCGTTTCCATCGCAGCCGCATTCAACTGGTCAGCAGCCAGGTGAGCACATTGGCCCCGGAGTTAATGGGACGCTGGAGTAAGCAGCGGCGCTTTAAGGTGGCCTGGGAGCAGCTGCAGCGCCTGCAGCCCTCTGGATGGATCACCCAGCGGTTTCCATTGGAACGGGCTGCAGAAGCTTACCGTTTGCTGGCAGACCGTCCCGAGGATGCCGTCCAGGTGATCTTCGATTACGGCCAGGGAGAAGGCGAGCAAGATCGGGGAGCGCGTAGTTAAGGCGCTTTTCAAGGAGGATTGGATGTATCACGTGGCAGTTCGTCGAGATTTCATCGCCCAACATTACCTGATCGGTGGGGATTGGGGCGCCGAGAACCAGGTGCATTCGCATCACTACGTGCTCGAGGTGGAGCTGGCCGGAAAGACCCTGGATGAGCACAACTACCTGGTCGATATCGTGGATATTGAAGGCCAGCTCGACAGGCAGGTCAGCTATTACCGGGAACGCACCTTGAATGACCTGGTGGAATTCAAAGATACCAACCCATCCGTGGAGCGCTTCGCCAGGATTCTATGCGAGGCAATCTCCGCGAATATCCAGGCCGGTAATATTCGCGAGGTAAATGTGCGCCTGTGGGAAAACGAAACTGCCTGGGCGGGCTACAGCCAGGAGCGATAAATTGAGAGTGGGACTGGTCATCTACGGCAGTTTGAATGCGCAGTCGGGCGGTTTTCTGTACGACCGCAAACTGGCCGCCTATTTAAAACGACAGGGCGATACGGTTGAGGTGATTTCCCAACCCTGGCGCAGTTATGCCGCTTGCCTGGCAGACGGGATAAGCCCCGATTGGCTGCGTAAACTGGCCGGTCTGCAGGTGGATGTGCTTTTGCAAGACGAGCTCAATCACCCATCTTTATTCGGGGTCAACCCGCGGCTGCGCAAAAGGGCAAATTTCCCCCTGGTGTCTATCGTCCATCATCTGCGCAGCAGCGAACAACACGCGGCGGTGTGGATGCCAATCTTTCACCACATCGAGCGCGCATATCTCAACAGTGTAGGCGGTTTTGTATTTAACAGCCAGGCCACCCGCTCAACCGTCGAGGGCCTCACCCGGCGTGAGGCGCCATGTCATGTGGTCGCCCGCCCGGCCGGGGATCGCTTTGGCGGTGGGTTAGGGGAGGCCGAAATTGAAGAGCGGGCGCGGCGACCCGGCGCGCTGAAAGTGCTGTTTGTGGGCAACCTGACCCCGCGCAAGGGTCTGGATAGTTTGCTGAAGGCGCTGGCCAAACCCCAGGCCAGGCAAATCGAGCTGCGTGTAGTTGGGCGGCGGGATGTGAAATCTTGCGTATACGCATCGAATGGATTGGCTGGCTTTGAGGCTCTCTGGGCGGGTAGAGTTCCTGGGCGGGTTGAGCGACGCGCGCCTGGAAGAGGAGCTGCGGGAAGCGGATGTGCTGGCAGTGCCATCCCAGTATGAGGGTTTTGGCATCGTCTACCTGGAAGGTATGGGGTTCGGCCTGCCCGCGATTGGCAGCACGGCTGGCGGGGCCGGTGAGATCATTGAGAATGGGGTCAGCGGGCTGCTGGTGGCGCCGGGAGGGGTTGAGGAACTGGCGGACAGCCTGGCGCGCCTGGCCGGGAACCGCACCTTGCTGGCAGAGATGAGCCTGGCGGCGCGGCGGCGTTATCTGGCCTTCCCAAGCTGGGATGAAAGCATGAGCCAGATCCGCCAGTATCTTCTGCAGCTTTCAGCAGCAGCTTGATCCTTCTCGCCAGGAATTTGGGCTTGAGGGGTTAAACCCGTAGCGGGAGGAATTGATTTCCTCCCGCTACGGGTTCCGGTCACAGCGAGACGGCTTACTTCTTTTGGGCTTGTTTGGCCACGGCTTCGGCAGCAGCTTTGGCTTTTTCGGGGTCGCCCAGGTAATAGTGGTTGAGGGGTTTCAAATCGTCATCCAGCTCGTAGATCAGGGGGATGCCGGTGGGGATATTCAACTCGACAATTTCGTCGTCGGGGATGTGATCCAGGTGTTTGACCAGTGCACGCAGGCTGTTGCCGTGGGCGGCAACGAGCAGTTTTTCGCCGCGTTTGAGGCGCGGGACGATCTGGCTTTCCCAGTAGGGCAGCACCCGCTCTAGGGTCAATTCAAGCGACTCGCTGGCCGGCAGCACCTGGGGATCGACGCCGGCATAGCGCGGGTCAAAGCGCGGGTGGCGCTGGTCGTCCAGAGCGAGCGGAGGTGGGGGAACGTCATAACTGCGGCGCCAGACGTGCACCTGTTCCGCGCCAAACTTCTCGGCCATCTCGGCCTTGTTAAGCCCCTGAAGCGAGCCGTAATGGCGTTCGTTGAGCTCCCAGGCATTCTGGATGGGGATGTACATCTGGTCGAGCTCATCCAGGGCGATCCACAGGGTGCGGATGGCGCGTTTGAGCACCGAGGTGAAAGCCATATCAAATACAAAGCCGGCTTCGCGCAGCAGGCGGCCGCCCTCGTGAGCCTCGTGAAGGCCCTGCTCAGACAGATCGACATCCGTCCAGCCGGTAAAACGGTTTTCAAGGTTCCAGGTGCTTTGCCCGTGGCGCAATAAAACAAGTTTAATCATCGATCACTCCTCAGGGAATTAAGTCGTTCCAGCACTTTCGTGCATAAAATCCGGTGAAAGGCAGGTGGCCTTATTGTAGACCAAAGCCAGTAAGCCGACAAGGTTTTATGGCGAACCGGCTATAGCCATTGGATTATTCTAATGATTAAATTTCGCTAAACCTCTTGGATTTTAAGCGCAAAAGTCTTATAATTCAAAGTTGCGCGCCTCCCCCCGGGACATCGTTTTCGATTTAACCAAGGAGTAAATCCATTGTCCATTTCTGACAGTGCCTTAAGCTATGATTTGAAGAAGACCGTCGTCGCTAACCGGCTCTTGGGCCTGTGGCGGATGATGAGCGGCTTCCGCTGGCACTATCTCGGAGCCACCGCCAGCCTGGGCATCGCTGCCCTGGCGAAAACCTCCACTTATCTGCTCTTGAGCTACTTTGTTGACCAGTATTTCAACGCGGGTCCGAAGACCTATCCTCTGCCGTTGATCGCTTTCGGTTTCGTCGCCCTGGCGGCTATCGAGGGATTTTCGAGCTTCATGAGCGGGCGGTTGACCGCCCAGACGGCCGAAGGAGCCACTCGCCGCCTGCGCAACTATCTATTCGACCACATCCAGCACCTCAGCTTCACCTACCATGCCAAGACGCAGACCGGTGAGCTGATCCAACGCTGCACATCGGATGTGGATGCGGTGCGGCGCTTTTTCGCCGATCAGGCGATTGGCGTAGGACGCATCATTCTGCTCTTCGTGATCAATTTTGTGGCGATTTTAAACCTCAACACCAAATTGGGGTTGATTTCGGTCGTGGTGGTCCCTTTTGTGGTTGCCACCTCCGCCTTTTTCTTCAGACGGGTTTCGAAAGCCTACGAGGCCTTCCAGGAACAGGACGCGGTGCTGACCACCACCCTGCAAGAAAACCTGTCGGGCGTGCGCGTGGTCAAAGCCTTTGCTCGCCAGAAATACGAAGTCGATAAGTTTGACAAGCAAAACTGGGAGAAGTACCAGCGCGGCAGAAAATTGATCCTGATGCACGCTTTCTTCTGGCCGGCTTCAGACATCCTCTGCGCGGTGCAGCAGCTGATCGGCTTCCTGGTGGCGGCCTTGATGGTGATCAACGGCGAGATCACCATCGGCACGCTGCTGGCCTACCTGGGACTGATCGGCTGGATTATCTGGCCGATGCGCAACCTGGGCCGCCTGATCGTACAGACCTCCACCGGCATGGTGTCATTCGGCCGGGTGACCGAGATCATCAAACAGGATCGCGAGCCGCTGGACGAAGGCGACTACATGCCCCAGGATAATATCAAGGGCGACCTGGTTTTTGACCACGTTGGTTTCCAATACGACGACGGGGATACCCCGGTGCTGAAAGACATCAACTTCCACTGCAAGCCGGGGCAGGCCATCGCCCTGTTGGGTTCGACCGGGTCCGGAAAGACCACTCTGGTCAACCTGCTGCCGCGTTTCTATGAATACACTCACGGGCGGATCCTGCTGGATGGGATCGAGCTTAACCGCTACCCACGCCGGCTCCTGCGCCGCCAGATCGGTATTGTGGAACAGGAGCCCTTCCTGTTCTCGCGCACTATTCGCGACAACATCACCTATGGCGTCGGGCGGCATGTCTCCCAGGAGGAGATCGAAGCCGCCGCCAGGGCGGCCGCGGTGCATGACGTGGTCATGTCCTTCGCCAACGGCTACGACACCCTGGTGGGTGAAAAAGGCGTGACCCTTTCGGGCGGGCAAAAACAGCGGGTGGCCATCGCCCGCACGTTGTTGAAAGACCCCCGCATCCTGATCCTGGATGACTTCGACTTCCTCGGTAGACACCGAGACCGAGGCCGAGATCCGCGAGGCGCTGGAAGTGCTGATGAAAAACAGAACCACCTTCATCATCGCGCACCGCATCCAGAGCATCATGAACGCCGATCAAATTCTGGTGCTCGATAAGGGCCAGGTTGTCCAGCATGGCCGGCATGAAGAGCTGGTCGTGCAAGAGGGGATTTACCGCCAGATTTATGATATCCAGACCCGCATCGAGGCGGAGTTGGAAAAGGAAATTGCTGATGCCTCCTAATTACTTCGACGAAGAGGAGTTTGAAGCCAAGTTTACCGGCCAGACGCTGCGGCGCATTTTTGGGCTGCTGCGCCCGAACTGGAAATATGTGGCTACCTTCCTTTCGATGATCGTGGTGGTTTCCAGCACGGACGCGCTGTTTACCTTTATCAACAAACAGATCATCGACCAGGGCATTGTCGGGCACAACCTGCCCATCCTCTATCGCTATTTGATGATCTACGGCGGACTGGCCGCCGGCCAGGCAGCCTTTGTGTTTGGATTTATCTACACGGTCGGGCTGCTGGGCGAGCGGATCCGCTACGACCTGCGCCAAAAAATGTTCAACCACCTGCAGGAACTGTCGCTTTCTTATTACAGCAAGACCCCGGTGGGGTGGATCATGGCGCGGGTGACCTCCGACTCGGATCGGGTGGCAGACTTACTCACCTGGGGACTGCTGGATATTACCTGGGGAGCGGTTAACATCCTGACCTCGCTGGGTTTTATGCTCTACATCAACTGGCGCCTGGCGCTGGTGGTCATGCTGATCGTGCCGGTGCTGGTATTTGTGGCGATCGAGTTCCGCAAGCGCATCTTGAAGCAGTTCCGCAACGTGCGCAAAATCAACTCCAAGATCACCGGGCAGTACAATGAAAGTATCACCGGGGTGCGGGTGGTCAAGGCGCTGGTGCGCGAGGACGAGAATGCCGCCGAGTTCGGGGTTCTAACCCGCGAAATGTACCAGGCGGGTTACCGCGCGGCCTGGCTGAGCGCGCTCTTTTTGCCCAGCGTGCAGTTGATTGCGGCCCTGGCGCTGGGCGCGGTGGTCTGGTACGGTGGATGGCAGGCGCAGTTTGGCGGGCTGACCATCGGCGGCATCCAGGCCTTCGTTTCTTACGTGACGGTGATGTTGTGGCCAATTCAAGATATGGCGCGCATCTTCGCCGAAATGCAGCACGCGATTGCCTCGGCCGAACGGATTTTCTCGCTGACCGATTCAGTACCCGAGGTGGCCAACCTGCCGCAAGCCTATGATCCGGGTACGATCCAGGGCGACATCCAATTCGATCACGTCACCTTCCATTATGATGACGATGCGCCGGTGCTGAAGGATTTCAGCCTGACGGTGAAGCGCGGTGAAACCATCGCGCTGGTCGGGCCGACCGGCGGCGGCAAGTCGACGATTGTCAACCTGGTTTGCCGCTTCTACGAGCCCACCGAGGGCACCATCCGCATTGGCGAGAAGGATTACCGCGACTACACCCTGGAAGCGATCCAATCCCGCATCGGGGTCGTGCTCCAGACCCCCCATCTTTTCTCGGGGACGGTGAAAGAAAACCTGCTCTACGGGCGGTTGGACGCCAGCGACGATGATTTGAAGGCCGCGACCAAATTGGCCGGTGCGGATGAATTCATCAACAAGCTGGAGAAGGGCTACGATGAGCCGGTGGGCGAAGGCGGCAACAGTCTGTCGGTCGGGCAGAAACAGTTGATCAGCCTGACGCGCGCCATCCTGGCCAAACCGGAAATTTTCATCATGGACGAAGCCACCAGTTCGGTGGACACGCTGACCGAGGCGTTGATCCAGCGCGGGATGGAGACCTTGATGCGCGGGCGGACGAGTTTCGTGATCGCCCACCGCCTATCGACGATCAAGCGCGCCAACCGCATCCTGGTGATCGAAGGCGGCCAGGTGGCCGAGGTTGGCACCCATCACGAACTGCTCAACCTGCGGGGTAAGTATTACCAGCTGTATACGCGCCAGTTCCGTCACCAGATGGAAGAGGCCTACGATCCATTCACCGGCGGCGCAGAAGCGGTCGCCGCGGACTGAGCGCGAAACCCTCACGCATGGACGGCCTGCAAAATGTGCAGGCCGTCTTTTTTTGTGACCAGCATGGCAAAATCAAAGCAGTCGAAGCGCAGGGCCAGCTCCAGATCGGCGGGCGGGAATGCAGGCCGGGTGCCATCGTAATGCAGCCCGGAGCGCGACTGGCGCACGCGGGCAGCGATGGCGGCCGGATCAACCGGCAAATCGCGCAGCCTGGCTTCGATCAGGTCGGCGCAGGCCACATCTTCATCGCCCCAGCCTTCCTCGAGAAACTGGCCGGTTTGAATGAAGGTGACTGTGGCAGGTGCAAGGCGGCGGATGGCACGCGCGGTGGCGCCGGCATTGGTGAGCCCCGCGGTCAGCATGGGTTCGGCGCGGGTAGCCAGCACCACGCCCTGGGTGCCCGCGGTGGTGCGCTGCACGATGGTTTTACCTGCCAATCCTTCCGGCGGCAGTTGAGCCGGGCTGTTGCCCAGGTCGAAGCCCTGGATGGGGATGCCGTCGATCTCGCCAAGCAGCAGGCTGCCGGGGAAGCGTTGGTGCAGGTCTAAAGCCTCATCGACGCCCGAAACCAGCAAGATGCGCTCGACCCCGGCGGCGAAAAGATAGCCGGCGGTAGTGAAGGCGCGCAACACGTCGATAACCACAGCCAGGCCGGTGACCTGTGCGCAGCCGGCCAGGTTGGTGCGGATGAACTGCATGGGTTCATTGTACATCGCGACAGCAGAAAACAGCGCCACGAGGGTATCCGCAGCGCTGTAATGGTGATGGGCAGTAAGAAAGGATGGCTGTATCGTTTTTACAAAGATGGGGCAAAAACCGCCTGACCGGTGATGAAGCGTTCCACAGCCAGAGAATCGAGGGGTTCGGAGATATAGAAGCCCTGCATGAATTCACAATGCAGCCGTTTGAGCTCCTTGTGCTGCTCAAAGGTCTCTACCCCTTCGGCCACCACCTCGATGTTCAGCTGATGGGCTAATTGGATGATGGCCTGGACCACCCCGGCGCTGCTCTTCACCCGCCCCAGGTTGGTGACGAAAGCCCGGTCGATCTTGATCGCGTCGATGGGCAGGCTGTCGAGGTAACCTAGCGAAGAATATCCGGTGCCGAAGTCGTCGATGTACAGCTGAACGCCCAGGCTGCGCAGCGCATCCAGCGATTCCATCACGGTGCAGGTGCAGTTGACCAGGGTGCTCTCGGTGATCTCCAGGCGCAGGCTGGTAGGGGGCAGGCCGGTCTCCGCCAGGATGGCGGCCACCTGGGTGCTGAAATCGGGCTGCTCGAGCTGGCGCGGGCTGATGTTGACGCTGACGGTGAGGGGGTCGCCCAAGGGGTAGCAGCCCTGCCACAGGCGCATCTGGCGGCAGGCTTCGCGCAGCACCCATAACCCCAGGGGAATGATCAGCCCGGTCTCTTCGGAGAGATGGATGAACTCGGATGGCCAGATCAGGCCGCGCTGGGGGTGCTGCCAGCGCACCAGGGCTTCAAAACCGATCAGGCGGCCGCTTTGCATCTCGGTGATGGGTTGGTAATGCAGGACGAGATGCTTATGGTCGAGCGAACTGCGCAGATCACTTTCCATTTCTATGCGGCCGATGAGCTGGTCACGCATCGATAGGTTGAACAGGCAGTATTTGTTGGTGCAGGCCGTGCGCGCCTGGATCAGGGCCATGCCGGCTTCCTGCAGCACCAGGTCGGCGGTGCGCTGGTGCCCGTTGCGTAGGGCGATGCCGATGCGCGCGGTGATGTTGACCCGTTGGCCGTCCAGGACCAGCGGCTGGCGGAGTTGGTCAAGGATGCGCTGGGCGACCAGTTCGGCATAACTGCTCTCCTGCAAGTCTTCCAGGAGGATGCCAAATTCGTCCTGCCCGAGGCGGCAGATCATGTCGCCCTCACGCAGGTTGGTTTGCAGCACTTGGACCGCCGATTCCACCAGGCGGTTGCCTGCCTCGATGCCGAAGCGTTCGTGGATCAACTGGTAATAGTCGAAGTTGACCAGCAGGACGGCGAACAGGCGCGAACTATCCTCAAAAGCCTGGTGGATGCGCTGCTGGAAGATGGTCTGGTTGGGCAGCCCGGTCTGCTCGTCATGCGAGTTGCGAAAGACCAGCTGAGCGCGGTCACGTTTCATCTCGGCGATATCGCGGGAGACGAACAGCACCTGGACGATCAACTGGGCGGCGATCTGGAGCAGATCGGTTTCGGCCAGGGTGTATTGGCGATCGTTCACCGGGTTTTCCAGCCGAACGGTGCCGATCAGGCGTTTGCCGTCATACACCGGCAGCAGGGTGAGGGACCGGATACCCCGGGCCAGCAGAACCTCACGGTCGGGGGCGACGGCGTCCGGCAGGTCGGCCACTTTTTCGATAACCAGCATGTGCGTTTGGCGTAATGCCTGCAGCCACCAGCTCGAATCCAGGCGGATGGGGTGGCTGCCCGCCGCGTTAAGCATGTCTTGTTGGTCTTCTGCCCAGCTGAAGAAGTCCTGAGCGATTTTCTCGGTTTGTTTTAAGAATTGTAAATGGGCTCGCCTGGCTTGAGTGAAACGGGTGATGATGCGCAGGCAGTCCAGTACCAGGGTTTCGTAATTTGCGGCGGCGTTGGCTGGCTTTTTTAGCATGACGGCTCTCTCTACAAGGATATTTTGGTCAGTGGCATTCCTTTAATGGTGAAACAACCTGGCCCCACTAACCAGGGGGATTCGTACACTGATCTACCATGCAAGGAGCGTGCCAGAGAAAAGGAATCAAAAACGGGAGGCTCGGTATGCTTCTCTCCCGTTTTTTGGTGGTTATGCCTGGGTGAGCTGTTCGCGTTTTTTGGCGTGCAGTTCGAGCACCTGGCGCTGCACCCCGGCCAGGTATGCGCCGCGCAGCGGGAACCAGACCAGGATGAGCGCGCCAAGCAGCATGGCGACGCCGGGGATCAGCCCACTGATCGCCTTTAGCCCAAAGATGGCCTGGGCGGGCTGGTCCAGAAAGATCTGGCCGTTGTTTTGATCGCGGGTGACAAAATTCGTGGCTTCGAGGATCAGCGGGAAGAGGGCCAGAGCGACAGACTGGGCGGGTTTGGTGATGAGGGCATTCACCCCAAAGAAGGCGCCTTCTCGGCGCACACCCGAGCGCAGCTCATCTTCATCCGCAACCTGGGCAAAGAGCAGGTTGGTGAGGGTCTGCGGACCAGAGAGGCCAAACCCGGCCAAGGCCAGGCAGACCGGGATGAGCTCCTTGGGCACCACCGCGATCAGCACCAGCCCGATACCGGCGATGACCAGCAGCAGCTGCTGCGCACCGACCACCCCGAGGCGCCGGCGAATGAGGGTGGTGATGGGTACCCCGATGATCAGTGGGATGAACAGACAGGCCAGCAGGATCATCGTGCTGATTTTTAGCACGTAATCGGCCAGGTAGAAGATGGCCCCGAGAATCAAGGACTGCATCAGGATAGACATGAAATTGGCGACGACCAGCACCAGGAAGGCGCGGTTGGTAAAGGTGTAGCGGATGGCCTGGGTCAGTTTAATTGGCTGGTCCACACGGGTAAATTCGGGGCGCTCTTTGACCTTGAAGGTGGTCGCCAGGATGAGCAGCATGGCGGCAATCGCCACCACGACCATCGAGAGCTGCAGCGGCAAAAAGCTGGGGTCGCTGCCGGCTTTGGGCCGGAAGAAATCGGGGATGAGAAAACCGAGCAGGGTGCCGAGCAGGCCAAAAAGGGATGAGGAGATCTGCAGGTCGTTGCGTTCGGCGTCCGATTCGGTCACTTCGGGGAGCAGGGCGGAATAGGCCAGCCCGACGATGGTATAACAGGTGTCGTACAGCAGCATGCTGACCAGCATCCAGATAAAGGTGGCTTGCTGACCGGCATGCGGTGGGGCTAACCAGACCAGCACGAAGGTGAGGGCGAGGAAGGGCGCGGTGAACCGCATATAGGGGATGCGCCGGCCCAGGCGCGAGCGGGTGGAGTCGGTGATGTAGCCAAACAGCGGGTCGTTGACCGCGTTCCAGATGGCATAAATAATAGAGGCCAGGGCGATCCAGCGCGCGGTCAGCCCGAGATAATCCTGGTAGAAAATGGGCAGCATGGCCCCATAAATGCCGGCGATGATCGAGGTGCCGAGGGCAGCGACCCCCCAAATTAATTTATACGAGCGCGTCAGGCGGATGGGTGCGATGCTCATTCGGCCTCCGGGTGCATCAATGCGTGGATGTGGCGGTAGCCGATCACCTGGATACCGGTTTGTTTGAGATAATCGCGCAGCTCTTCGCGCAGGAAGGTCTGGTAATCGGCCACCCGTCCGCGCCAATCGGGGGTGATGGCGCGCAGCTCGGGCGTATCGGCGGCAGGATGGATGACAAAATGGGTGATGCCAGGCTGCAAGGCGTCGAAGGCGGCCTTGGCGATATCCAGGCGGTTATCGGGTTTGTCCAGCGGCATCTGGAAGATGGTATCCAGCAAGGGGAAGCCGCTTTCTTCCAGTTGGCGGATGGTTTGCAGCGCCAGGCGAGCCGTGTCTTCATCCAGGCCCATTTTGCGCAGCCCGGGTTCATCCAGGCGCAGGATCATCAGCGGCAGGCGGTGGCGAAGGCCCATGCCGATGTAGGATTGCAGGAATTTCGCATGCACCACCGAACCCATGTGGGTATCGATGTGGCTGAGGCGAATGCCAAAAGCGCGCGCCCGCTCGAGCTGAGCTTCCAGTTCCTCGGCGACGGCTGCCGGGTCGGCGGCGCGCTGGACGTCCTGCGAGCGGCGCGGGAAGAAACCCTGCTCATCCAGCAGGCTGCTGTGCGGGTCGCGCGTGGACACCGGCCCCCAGCGGTAAAACTGCCACTCGCTGGTGAGGGTCAGGTGCAGGCCCAGGTCCGCCTGGGGGTGCTGGCGGGCATAATCGGCCACCTGGGGAAACCAGGGGCAGGGAACCATCACCGCGCCGCAGGTCACCAGGCCAAAGGCATCCAGTTCGGTGAAGGCCTGGACGCTGGCCTGGCACATGCCCACATCGTCGGCATGGATAATAGCGACCCGGTCGGTATCGGCATAACCAAGTTGGCGCAGCAGGGGGTTGGGGGTGTTCATCGGGGCTCCATTTTGGTGAGATATACCCGCGGGAGCAGGGGAGATGCAGAATCTGCCCGTTCATTTTACGTGGAAATGGCGGTGTTCGTGTATTAAAATTAACCATCAATCTTCGTCGCGAACGAATGAGAGGCAATGTTGGTTGGACAGGCTTTTTTTCACGGGGTGCTGGCAGGGTATGGCATTGCCATCCCGGTGGGGGCGATCGCGGTGCTGATCCTCGAACGCGGGCTGCGATATGGTTTTTGGAGTGGTTTCGCCGCCGGTGCGGGGGTGGCCAGCGCGGACTTCATCTTTGCCGGCCTGGCGACCCTGGCAGGCCAGGCCCTGGCCGCGGCGCTTTCGCCTTTTGCGGGTGGGCTGCGCCTGCTGAGCGCGGGGGTGCTGATCGGGCTGGGCGCCTGGGGGCTGCGGCGGGCGCTGCTGGGCTGGCGGCAGGCGCATACACTGCAAGCGCCCGAGGGCGGGTTGAGCGCCTGGCGCACCTACCGGCAGTTTGTAGGCCTGACCTTACTCAATCCGCTGACCGTGGCTTATTTTGCTGCCCTGATCCTGGGCGGGAGCGTGGAAGCCGGGAGTTGGGCGGCGCGCCTGGCTTTTGTGCTGGGGGCCGTGCTGGCTTCGCTCTCCTGGCAGAGCCTGTTGGCCGGGGTAGGCGCATTGGGCAACCGGCATTTATCGCCGCGACTGCAGTTGGGGGCCAGCCTGGCGGGCAACCTGATTGTGGTGGCGCTGGGGGCGAGGATGTTGTTTTAATGGGCAAGGAGGACGGCATGCAGGTGACCATCCGTAAGGCTGGCAGCGGCGATTATGGCGCGTGCGCGCGCCTGGTAAGTGAAATCCACGCGCTGCATGCGGAGCATGAGCCCTGGCTGTTCCGCATACCGGACGACGGCCGGGTGTGGACCGAGGAGGATTATCACGCCATGACCACTGAGCCGGGGAGTGTGGTGCTGCTGGCCGAGGTGGGCGGGGCGGTAGTGGGGTTCGCGCAGCTGGTGTTGCGGCAGGCGCCCGATCTGGCGATGTTTGTCCCGCGCATTACCTGTTCGGTGGAGAGCATTGGGGTGACGGCCGCCTGGCAGGGCCAGGGGATTGGACGCCAGTTGATGGCCGCGGTAGAGACGTGGGCTCGAGAAAACCAGGCCGATGATCTCAGCCTGAGCGTGCACGAGTTCAACCAGGCGGCGATGCGCTTCTACCGCCGCCTGGGATATGGCGATTTTTTACACCGCATGCGCCGGCCGCTTAAGCGCTAATGTCCGTGGCCGGGAGGGCAGGCTGATAAGGCATGGCGAAAAAGGCATACAGCTTTTTGGTCGCTCCACCGATGAACTGCTGGATTTTGAGCCCGAATACGCCGTCGCCGACAGCGACGCGCTCGCCTTCGATGCGCACATCGTCGCGCAGGGGATAATTGGGGTCGTAGATGGAAATTTGCACGCGGTTCTGCTCGTCGCGCGTATAGCCCGTGGCCAGAACCTGGTGGTTAAACCAGACCTGGTTGGAGTCGGTCCATTTCACATACAACAGGCCGATAGGCACGGGGGTGGAGCGGTTGAGCCGGGTGCGTATCTTCTCGAATTCGTCCTGGGTGCGCTTCTGGGTGCCGAGCGGCGTGTCGTCGGGCAGGCCCATCCAATCGGCGAAGCGCAAAATGGATTGGCCAAAGGGTCCCAGCGAGTTCGAGCTGGCGTTTATACAGGAAGCGCTGGATGGGGGTCCCGTTTTCCGGGGTGGTGGTTTGGTTCGGGACGGAGTGGTTGGCCAGCCAGAAATCGAGGGCCGAGGCCGACATGCCCCCGCACAGCCCGTAGACCGAGTTGGGATTGCCCAGGCCGGGGATGGAGGGGAGGGCAAAAGGCAGGAACACCCCGCTAAAACTGTTGACGAACTTGAAACCGTGTTGAGAAGGGATAAACGGCTTTTCGGCGACCTGGGGGAGCTGGTAGGTGGCGTGGGCGCTGCGCAGCGGAGAGGTGCCGGTCTGCGCCTGGCCATTCATCTGGTAAGCGAAGCGGAGATAAGGTTGAAAATCGTCGTTTGGGTCGGGTTCGAGGGTGGTGCGTTCGACCAGGGTCCAATCGAAAGGCGGGCGCACGGGCACCTTGCGGGTGACCAGGCGTGTATCCTGGGCGCGGGAGGGATCGTATTCGATGGTGAAGTAGCCCAGGACATCGCTGACTCCCGGGCTGATGGTCAGGTCGTCGTCGGTTTTGCCGGCCTCATCCCGGTCGAGAACGGTGACCTGCACGCCTTGGGCGGCGACGCCATTGGCGTAGGTGATGCGCGCGGTGTAGTGGATGGTCATATCCCTCCTATTTTTATCAATATTATACAACTTAACCGCGCCGGTTTCATCGGCGCTCACCTGGCAAATAAACACCCCGCTGACTGCTCAGCGGGGTGAAGGCTGCGGTTAGCCCGGGTTTTCGTCCGCGGGTGGAGGTTGAATGCCATCCGTGTCGGGTGGGGCAGTGGCCGTCTGGGTAGGCGTAGCCGTCTGCGTGGGCGTAGGCGTGGCTGTAGCGGTGGCGGTCGCCGTTGGCGTGCGCGTGATAGTGGGGGTGGCAGTAGGCGGCGCATTGACGATGCGCGGCATCAGCCATTGAGCCCGGTCGCCGCTGGAAGAGCCGTTGGCTAAAACGGTCAGGATGAATTTGACCGATTGCCCGGCCAGGCTGCTGAGATCCAGGTCGGCGTTGGTAAATTTGCCTTCATTTTTCTCATCCCAATAGGCCAGGGTCTGGATCGAGCCGCTGCCGATCTGGTAATCGAGCTGGAAGCGCACCGAGCAGCTGGTGGCGCCGTATTCACAGCCCAGGATGGCGCGGAAGTGGTCGCCGGTTTTGACCGTATACGCGGGATACTTCCCCCGCACCGCGCCGTCATTGATCGCCTGCGGCTGGGTGAGCAGGGCGGGCTCGTTATCGGTATTGCCGTTTTCGAGGCGGGGCTTGTCCTGGTAGAGGATAAACCCGCGCGTATCGCCGTCTGTGCCGGTGCAGGGCAGGCTGCCCGCGCCGCTGGACCATTCGGCCTGGCAAACGTTGTAGACGAAGTTATAGCTGCCGTCGCTGGTCTGGGGCACAGCCACGCGCACATCCACGTAGAAGGGATATTGGGCCGTGGCGCCGGTGCCAAAAATGACCCCGTTCGGGTTGCGCAGCTTCCAGTTGGAGCGATACGCGCCGGGCTGGCTGGGGGCGGTCAAATCGATGGAGATATCCACGGTCTGGTTGGGCTGCACGCTGCTGGTCAGGTAGACCACCGCAGCCGAACCCATGGCGTTGCCGTCCTGGAAGGCCAGGCCGTAATCACGCGTCCAGGTGCAGGAACCGATGTTCTTGAGCCGCCAGGTCTTGGTGAAGCGCTGGCCGGCGCTGAGCAGGGTGGCATCCGGGATGCTGACATCCCCGACAAAAGCGGCCGCGTCACAGGGGATGGGCACGTTGGTGTTGGTAGGCAGGACAACGGTGGTGCTGGTGGGCGCCGGGGTGGCGCTGGGTTGAAGCACCTGGGAGGTGGCGGTGGCGATGCCCACGCCGGGTGTGACGGTGGCTTTCCCGCCGACCTCGGTCATCATAGCCTGCAGCGTTTGGGCTGCCAGGGTGCCGGCGGTAGTAGGAGGCGTCTGGGTGGCTTTCGAGGGCAGGTTGCAGGCCGAAAGCGCCAGGGTAACGATCAACAGGCTGAAGACGAATAATTTACGAGACATTTCTCATCGATCCTTTCACAAAAACAACCGCGAGCCAGGGATCATTGGGACCCGCCCAATGCGAATCACCTGCTCATCGATATAACGAAGAATTGTGAAAAAAGTTCCAAAAGAGGAAAAAGGCGACGTAAATCAGGCAATGATCATGTCCTTTGCCAGATTATTTTCCCGGATCGCTCTCTATAATGAATAACATGACCCGCCACATCCTGATGGTGCCCTCGCTTGCGTGCCCGGCCTCTTGCAGCTATTGTTTTGGCCCGCACCGCGGCGGGGCTTTGATGGACGAACGTGTGGCGGCGCAAACTGCCGACTGGCTGGGCAGCAGGCCAGCGCCGAGACCCTGGACGTGACCTTTCACGGCGGCGAACCGCTGCTGGCCGGCGCGGGCTTCTACCGGGATGCCCTGCCGCGCCTGCAGCATGCCTGGCAGGGCCGGCCGGTGCGCTTCTCGGCGCAGAGCAACCTGTGGAAGCTGGAGGATGCTCACCTGGAGGTCTTCAGCCAGTACCAGGTGGGGCTGGGCACCAGCCTGGACGGGCCGCAAGAGATCAACGACGCCCAGCGGGGGAAGGGCTATTTCCGGCGCACGATGGCGGGGATCGATAAGGCGCGCAAATATGGCATTCCGGTGGGCTGCATCGCCACCTTCAGCGCACAGACTGCCCCGCGTTGGCGCGAGGTGGTGGAATTTTTCCTGGCAGAGGGCTTGAGCTTTTCGGTGCATGCTGCCCTGCCGGTGCTCGGGCATCCCGCCAACCCGGCCTGGGCGCTCAGCGCCGAGGCCTACGGCGAACTGCTGGTGAACCTGCTGGATTTTTACCTGGGGCATCTCAAACAGATGCGTCTCGAGACGCTGGATGGGATGATCCGCGCGGTGTCGGCGGGCAAGGGCGGCATGTGCACCTTTGGCGACTGCCTGGGGAGCTACCTGGCGGTGGGGCCAGATGGGGCGGTGTACCCGTGCCAGCGCTTCGCCGGGGACGCGCGCTTCCGCCTGGGTGGGGTGGATGAGCCGCCCGAGCGCCTGCGCGCTTCGGGGGTGTGGGCGGATTTCGCCCGGCGGCAGGAGCAGGTCACCGAGGCTTGCGCCGGGTGCGAATTCCTGGATATCTGCCGGGGCGGCTGCCCGTATAACGTGCTGACCCACCACGGGCAGGCGAGTTTTGGCAAGGATCTGCGCGACCCATACTGCGCGGCTTACAAACGCATCTACAGCGAAATCACCGAGCGGGCGACCGCCGAGGTGTTTGCCGATGGCAACCTGGCGCAGGTGGTAGCCCAGGCGGATGCCAAACGCGGGCTGCTGCGCAGCGGCCGCGTGCTGGAGCTGATGAGCAAACGCCCGCATCCCTATGAAAACGCGCAGAATGCGGGCCAGGCGCTGGCAGCCGTGGCCCTGGCGGCCTCGGGCAGCCCTGAAGCGGCCGCGAAAAAGCTGGCGCAGGCCGGCCTGGCTGCCCGCCCGGAACGACTGCGCCTGGGGCTGGAAAATTTGAACCAGCGGTTGGGATCTCACCGGCGGCTGGTCAATAACCTCTATTTGCACGTGACGTTTGCCTGCCCGCAGCGCTGCGCGCATTGTTACGCCGAGGCGGGTGAGGCGCGCGGCGGGGCCTACCCGCCGGAGGCGCTGCGCTCCACCGCGCTGGAGGCTGCCCGGCAGGGCTTCCGTCACCTGGTGGTCACCGGCGGGGAACCGTTGTGCCATCCGCGCGCAGGGGATATGCTGCGCGAACTGGATGCCGTCCGGGATGAGGCGCGCCCGCTGCGCACGGTGCTGCGCAGCAGCCTGAGCACCAGGCTGGATGCAGCCCTGTTGGACCTGCTGGCCAACTGCACGGATGAGGTGGTGGTGAGCCTGGACGGGGACGAGGCGTCCCACGATGCGCGCCGGGGGGCGGGCAGCTACGCGCGCACGCTGGCCAACCTGCGGCGGCTGGTGGATCAGAAAGGCCGGGCGGAAATCTCGCTGGCGGCGGTGCTGCCGCTGGCCGAAGCGCAAGGCCACCCTGGGGAGCACGTGCGCGCGCTGGCCGACGAGCTGGGCATCCGCCGGGTGCGCTTCCGCCCGGTGCTGCCGCTGGGACGCGCTGCGACGGAAATGCCCGACCTGCCGGTGGAGGCGGTGTGGGGCAGCCTGCGCCCGGCGGAACGGGTGGCTTACGGCTTCATGCCGGCGGCTTCCTGTGGGATGGGACAGAATCTGTATGTGGAACCGGACGGGGCGGCTTATCCCTGCTACGCCTGGCATGGTGCGGCCTGGAAGCTGGGCAATATTCTGGATGAGGGTGGTTTGGATGGCGTGATGGCCAACGAAGCCTTTGCTCGCCTGGGGCAGGCCACGGTGGACAGCAACCGCGCCTGCCGCGAGTGCGCCCTGCGCTACCTATGCGGAGGGGCCTGCCGCGCCTGGAACCGCCTGCCTGCCGCGGCGCAGACCGACCTGGACGCCCCGCCGCTGGACTGCGCCCGGCTGCACGAGCGCGCGCGGGGCATGCTGCTCAGCGCGCTGGAATTCCTCGAGGTGCCGCCCGAGCGCTGGCTGGCCGCCGGACTGCCCATTCCGGATGGGCCGCCATATGAGGTAGAGACTGCTATTTGTGGTGGCTAATGGAATGGGCAGATATACTCGTGGTGTTTCCCATAATCGATAGTTGTCGTTGTCCCAAAATAACTCCCTCCGCCAATGTAAACCAATATTTCGCTCCGGTTAGCGAAAGCAAACTTGATGGCTGATTGGCAGGCCGCCGCGATGTCTTGGGCTGGAGTGAATTCGCTCCAAAAGGCATCCGCGAGTTCGGCATAGGGATGAGCCGAACTTTCGGGTGGATAATCTCGCTGAATGTGCTCGTACATGCTTTGAGCATCACTCAGCCAGCCGTGCGAGGCATAGATCAGCATGATCTTGAAACGGGCATAGGCGGCGATGGCGTCGTACTCGGCCGGGTCGGGTTGGGGGAGAACAACCGGGTGGGGTTGAGTCTGAATTTTGGGCCATGAATTCTTCCCAAACATATTCCCATCGCTCGGGCGTCCACCAACCCAGGTTGGGGTTGTAAATCGCCTGGCGGTAGAAATCTAAGGCCGTGTCCAAATCACCGGCCAGGATGGCACGCTCGCCGTCTTGAATAGCCTGGAAGCGGTATTCAGGCGGGGAGAAAACCTGTTTATAAAGCACAAATTCCTGACCATTCCAACGGTAGAAATCTTTTTCCTGCCGCCAGGGAATGCCAAAACGATAGGTCTTCCCAGACAGGGATACCTACATTCTAAAACATATTCAAAATAACCATCTCGATCGATATCTTCAATGCCAAATGTACCTGTTGCTTCTGACCCACACCTGGCTTAATATAGCCTGAAATTGAACGCCATCCCATTCAATTGACGGTATATGAATGCCCCCCTTGTGTCCAGGTATTTGGTCGATAGGTGATTTCGGGGATGCCATTGCTGGTTTGCATCCACGACCATGAATGATATCTGCGAATTCAATCAAGACCCGAGTTGTCCAAGGATTGAAAAAGAAGCTCAAATTTACCATCATTACATCCAAAGATGTAATAAGTTACTCGAGACCAAAGGCTAATTCTCTTACCCCATCCCCAGTGTAATCGGCGTAACCTTGGATCGTAGAGTATATAATACTTCCCCAATCGATGTTGATAAAACTGGATCAATGCATCTGCACCATAATGATTAAGATAATCCAGCACAACTTCCTCTTTACTATCCAAATTACATCCGGTTTCTCAAAAGATGGAGTTGGAGCAATCTCGTGGCTGAACACCGGGCAGCGCGCGGCGGGAGCCGGGGTGCGGGTCTCGAAATGGGAATAATCGAAGGTGGGGGTGATGCTCAGGGTTAAGGTTTGGGTGGCAGTGGGTCGCGAGGTACGAATAACCGTGGCAGTGGGAGTCGCCGAAGGCGTCTTGGCGCGCAGCGTAACGGTGAGGTCGTACGCGGCTGCAGATGTGCCCAGCCGGTCCGGGGTGAGACTGAGTGTAGCGCTGACCTGGGGTTGAGGCGTGGGCGAAGCCAGACTGCTGCTCGGCGAGGTGGAGAGAGCCTGACCGCTGCAGCCCACGGCGAGGAGCAAGAGCAGGGAGAGTGTCAGTGCCAGGAGGATAGGTTTCATCGATGCGGCTCAGTGACCTTCTGGTTCAATCCGTGGGTTTCTGTAGGTTGGGTTGAGCGGCACGATGACCACAATTTGACCCATCAACCATTGCCCCGAAACCCAACGAGATGCCAAAATGATGGGTTTCGCTTCGACAAAGACAGGTCAGCGCGCATGGCTCAATCGCTCAAACCCATCCTACCAAGAATCGGATGCGCAACATCCTTGGCGAGAAGAGCAGGTTGATTGCGGTGTTAAAACCATTGTATATCCATATTAAAAAACGAATGGCCGGATGATCCCCCAGGGACGTCCGACCGCTGGATGAAGACCGTGTTCAATGCTTACAACTGGTATTCGTGGTATTCGTTTTCGCAGGGGTTGCCCCAGCAGGCCAGCAGGCGGCGCTCGGTCAGGTCGAAGAGCAGGCCGGTGATGGTTTTCTCGCGGTCGAGCAGTTGGATCTCGTCGACAGCATGGTTGCAGATCGAATCGGGGTGGTTGACGTGGTCGCGCTGGATGGCCTGCAGCGTCTCCAGGGTGTGCAGCGGGGTGAGATTGAGCAAGCGCAGCGCGCGGAAGTAGCGCACGCGGGTGGCGACCTTTTCGTCGGGATCCGCTTCAATTTCCTGCATGGACGGATGCAGGTAGTGGTTGGTGTGGGCGATCAAGCCGTTGTCGCTGCCCAACACGGCGAAACGGCGCGCAGATACCTCTACGTTGTACATTTCACCGCTCTCGTGCACGATGAGATGGTTATAGCCGGCTGCGCGCTGGGCAGAAAGGGTGTAGCGGATGGCCTCCGCCGGGGTACGGGCGCTGAGCACGGCGCGCGAGACGATGATGCGCGGGGTGCCAATGCGCGAATCGCTGGGGTAGACCGTGTCGCAGCACTGCGCGATGCCCATGGCGTTGAAGCCGATGTTGGGCAACAGCCCGCCGTAGGTCATCGCCAGAAAGGGAGGTTCATGGTTGTCGGGGCGGGCGCGGACGACGGCCAGATCGGCCTCGTCTTCGGGGAGCCAGTCTTCATTGTGACTGGCCAGCACATGCCCGTTGGCGCTGCGTTCCTGGGCGACGCCGATACTGGTGCATTTGGTCAGGTGCAGGGCGTCCATGGTGACGGCCTCCATGGCGTTGACCACGGCGATCTCGTCAAAATCGGTGCCCGAGCCGGCGGCGATACCGCGCATCTCATCGATGTACTGCGGGTAGCGTTCTTCGGCAAAGGGGATGTACTTGCGCGCCTGGATACTGGCGCCTTCCCAGGTGAGCTGTAGGGTTTCGGCGGTGTCATCCAGCAGTTCGCGGGCGTTTTGCACGCTGTGCTTCACCTGCTCGCGGCAGGCCTCACCGTACTGGCAGCCCATTTGGTAGTGGCTGCCGTTGAGTTCGATGAGGGGGATGCGCCGGTCATTCATTATCTTCGATTTTACCATACCGGGCTTTCCGGGCTGCGCCGTCTGGGCAGGCGGGCAGCAGGGCGTTCTCAAGAAAGCTTGACAAATGCCAATTTGGATCCATCTCCGGCGGAGACAGAGGTCAAAGAGGGAGTTTGAGGGTTCAGACGCCGTTTTACGGCGTCTGAACCCTCAAATCTTTATTTCCCCGCCCCGTTTCGGGGAGGGGCCAGGGGAGGGGCTTGTCTGACAATTTCTTGAAAAAGCCATAAGGCGGGCAGTCAAATTCTTGCTAAATCCGGAGAATCCTGATACATTAACGCGCCGATCTCATTCGCCTGGAGGAATCATGAACAGTGTCAATGTCAATTCTTATTTATCGCCCAAGCTGGAAGCACGCACGAACCCGGACAAGGGCGGTTATGGAGTCTTCACCCGCGAACCGCTGGCCAAAGGTGAGCTGCTGGCGGTGTGGGGCGGGATCGTGATGAACGCAGATCTGCTGGCGCAGATCCCTGAGGAGCGTGCCACCCACGGCATCCAGGTGGAGGAAGACCTCTTTCTGGTGCCGGTGACCGACGAACTGGACCCGGCGGATTTGTTCAACCATTCGTGCGATCCCAACTCGGGGCTGAGCGGGCAGATTGCCCTGGTGGCGATGCGCGAGATCGCGGCCAACGAGGAAATTTGCTTCGATTACGCGATGAGCGACAGCACCGATTACGACATATTTGACTGCGGGTGTGGCAAGGCGAACTGCCGCAAGCGCATCACCGGTGGGGATTGGCAGATCCCCGAGCTGCAGGAGCGCTATTGGGGTTACTTCTCGCCCTATCTGCAGCGGCGCATTGAGCGTTTGCGCGCCGCGCAGTCTTGACGCCGGCCCGGCTTGGGTTAAAATAGAGGTGTGTGGGGCGGTGGCGGAACTGGCAGACGCAGCGGACTTAAAATCCGCCGATAGAGATATCTTGTGGGTTCAAGTCCCACCCGCCCTACTATAAACTAGCCTTTAGGAAATCGCGCCGAGTCTCCCCTGACCGGCGCGATTTCGTTTTCGTTACATAAAAGATGGTAAATTCGCCGGCCGGCAATTTCACCCGGCGGGGTCCGGGCTGTCCTGGTCGATGTGCGCCAGCAGGGTGAAAACGTCTTCCAGGCTGGGTTCCACCTCTTGGATGCTTTCGACCACAATCCCGTTTTCTTTGAGGCGCGCGGTCAGGCTGGCATGCGTCCATTGGCCCACGCCCACAATCACCTGGGCATGGTCGCTCTCCAGCCGCGCCTGGGCGATGCCCGGATAGCTGCTCAACAGCTCCACCGCCTCCAACAGCGGGGTGACCGCCAGCGACCAGGCAGCGCCGTGCAGGTGATGCCGCTTGAGGCCGTCGGGTGAATCGAAGGCGCGCAGCCGCCCGCTGTTCATAAAGCCGATTTTGCTGCAGTGTTCGGCCTCGTCCATGTAGTGGGTGGTGACGAAAATCGTGGTGCCGCCTTCGGCCAGTTCGTAGATCAAATCCCAGAATTCGCGGCGCGCCACCGGGTCCACCCCGCTGGTGGGCTCATCCAGGAAGAGCAGGGCCGGGCGGTGCACCAGGGCGCAGCCCAGGGCCAGGCGCTGGCGCCAGCCGCCCGAAAGCGTGGCGGTGAGCACATGGGTGCGGTTCTCCAGCCCGGCCATGGCGTAGATCTCCTGCAGGCGCTCTTTCTCTTTCTCGCGCGGCACTTCATAGACGCCGGAATAAAATTTGAGGTTTTCCGCCACGGTCAGGTCGTCGTACAGGGCGAACTTCTGCGACATGTAGCCGATCAGTGGTTTGATTTTTTCGGGGGTCTTGAACACGTCGATGCCCAGGATGCGCGCGTCGCCGCTGGTGGGTTTGAGCAGCCCGCACAGCATGCGGATGGTGGTGGTCTTTCCGCTGCCGTTGTGCCCCAGGTAACCCACCACCTCGCCCGGCAGCACGTCGAAGCTGACATGGTCGACCGCGGTAAAGGAGCCAAATTGTTTGGTCAGGCCCTGTACACTAATGATCGGCGTTTGGGGGATTGTCATCCTGATCCATCTCCAGCAGTTGAATAAATACATCCTCGAGGGTGGGGGTGACCGGCTTGAGGTGGATCAACTCGATGTTTGCCGCCGCCAGGACGCCAGGCAGGCGTTCCAACGGGCCGGCGGCATGCTTGACCCTCAGGTGCAGGCGGTCGCCAAACGCATGCACGTCTTCCACCTCTGGGTCCAGGGCGGCCAGGCGGCGGGTGGCCATCTGCTGATCGGTGGCCAGCTCCAACAGCAGCCCATCCAGGCGATGGATCAGCTCGCGCGGCGCGCCTTCGACCAGCGCCCGGCCCTTATTCATAAAAATAACCCGGTTGAAGCGCATGGCCTCGTCCATATAGGGGGTGCTGACCAGCACCGCCGAGCCGCCGCGCATCAGCCCGATGAGCAAATGCCAGAATTCCTGGCGGGCCACCGGGTCTACCCCGCCGGTCGGCTCGTCCAGCAGCAGCACCTTGGGGCGGTGGACCAGCGCGGCGGCCAGCCCCAATTTCTTCTGCATCCCGCCGGAGAGAGCATTGGCACGGCGGTCGGCAAAGCGCGACAGCCCGGCAAATTCGAGCAGCTCTCGGGAGCGGGTGCGCAGCTCCTCGTTGGGCATATTGAACACCTGCCCAAAGAACTTGAGGTTTTC
The DNA here is from genome assembly GCA_963752685.1 of uncultured Chloroflexia bacterium. Classification (GTDB taxonomy): domain Bacteria; phylum Chloroflexota; class Anaerolineae; order Anaerolineales; family Anaerolineaceae; genus Anaerolinea. The sequence continues at coordinate 524,563 of CAVVZR010000008.1, forward strand.
GGCGACGGTCAGGTCGCCGTACAGGCTGAAGCGCTGGGCCAGGTAGCCGATATGCTCGCGCGCCTGCTCCACCTGGCGGGGGATCTCATAGCCGGCCACCCGCACCGAGCCGCTGGTGGGGCTGAGCGCGCCGCATAGCATGCGGATCGAGGTGGTTTTCCCGGCGCCGTCCGGTCCCACCAGGCCTACCATCTCTCCGGCCTCGACCCGGATATTCAACCCATTGACCGCGTGGAACGAGCCAAAGGTTTTGACCAGGTCCCTGGTTTCCAGTAAAACTGTGCTGCCCATACTCACTTCAGCACAATGGTGACGTCGGCGGGCATACCGGGTTTGAGCGCCAGGTCGGGGTTGTCCAGGGATAAACGCACCGCGTAGACGGTATCCTTGCGCCCTTGCACGGTCTGCACGTTGCGCGGGGTAAACTCGGCGTGGTTGGAGATATAAGTCACCTTGCCCTGGAAGATGCGCCCGGGGAAGGAATCCACCTGGACCGGGTAAAACTGGCCCAAATTGATCTGGCCGTAGCGTTCTTCGGGCACATAGATGGTCAGGGTGGGTTTGGTCAGGTCGCCGACGGTGAGCAGGGTGCTCCCGCCCATCGCCAGCTCGCCCGGCTGGAAGGCGCGTTCAAGGACCACGCCGTCGATGGGGCTGCGCACCTTTTCGGTATAGCCCGCCTGGACGCCGCTACCCGGGGCAACCATGGCGACCACCTCGTCCTTGTGCACGGGATCGCCTTCATCCAGGTACATCTGGTCGACGACCCCGCCCATTTGCGTGCCCAGCTTGACCATCTGGACTTCGATCGTCCCGGATACGACCATGGTGCGGCTTTCTTCGGTAGTTTTTAAGCTGATGTAAACCACCGCGGCCACCGCCACCACCACCAGCAGGACCAGGGGGATCACCATTCTTGGAATTTTGCGCATTGAAATCTCCTAAAAAATAATCACGTTTCGAGCAGCTACGGCATGGACGGGTGAAAATGGTCTCCCTAATCCAACGTTTTCTTGAAGCGTAAGGCGGCAAAAGTGAGCAGCACCACGGCCGTCACCGAAAGGATCAGAATTTGGGGCAGGAGCATGTTCATCGAGACGCCTTTGATCACGATCCCGCGCAGGATCACGATGAAATGGGTCAGGGGCAGCACCTGGCCGATGGCTTGCAGCACCGCCGGCATGGCCGAAACCGGGAAGAGGAACCCCGAAAGCAGCATAGACGGCAGAAGGATCGGCATACTCATGAATTGAGCCTCCTGTTGAGTTTTGGCCACGGTCGAGATCAACAGGCCAATCCCCAGGTTGGGCAGCAAATACAGCCCGGTGAGCAGCAGCAAGATGAACAGGTTGCCGCGGATGGGAATACCAAACATGATCGTGCCGATGAACAAGACCAGGATGGTGTTGAGAATGGCGACCAGGATGTAGGGGGTAATTTTGGCGATGACCAGCTCCCAATTGCGAATCGGGGTGACGATGAGCTGCTCGATCGTGCCGCGCTCGCGCTCGCGCACGATGGCCAGGGCGGTCAGGTTGGTGGTGGTCTGCATCAGCAGCAGGGCGATGATCCCCGGCACCATGTTATAGCTGCTGACCAGGTCGGGGTTGTACAACACCCGGGCGCGCACGTCGATGGGCGAACTGCTGCTGCCGGCCAGCCCACGCGCCGCCAGCTTTTGGGCCAGAATTTGCGCGCCGTGGGATTGGCCAATAAAGGTGGCGGCCGAGAGCCCGGCCGACGCGACGGTGGGGTCCGAGCCGTCCACCAGCACAGCCACCTGCGAGGTCCGCCCGGCTGCCAGGTCCACGTGGTAGCCGGAGGGGATGATGATGCCCACCTTGGCTTTGCCACTGCTGATGAAGGAGTTGAGATCATCCTGGCTGTAGGCGATGTAATCGAAAGAGAAATAGCCGGTCACCCGGAAAGCCTCCAGCAGGCTGCGGCTGGCCACGCTGGAATCCTGGTCAAAAATGACCGTGGAGATATTCTTGATATCATTGTTGGCCGCGGCGCCCATTAACGCCAGCTGCAAAATGGGCATGATGAAGACAAAAATGAGCGTGCGCGGGTCGCGCAGCATCTGGGTAAATTCTTTGACCATTAAAGCATTCAGTCGTCTCATGCGGTGCCTCCGAACATTCGTGTCGCAACCTTATTCATGCGATCTCAGAAGGGAGCGAGGGCGGCGCTCTACCCTTGAGACCTTGCCATTATTCACTGAAACGGAAGGTAAACCAGGGGGCTACCTGGACGTTTTTCCACTGGCGGATGATGACACCTTCGGGATAGGTGGGGTATAAGCCTTTGACGTCAATGCTGGCCAGCGGGTAGGTGCGCAGCCGTTCGAAAACAAGCTGTTCCTTTTCGGCTTCGACCTGTTGTCCGGCGAAGAGGAAGGCCGCCATGATTTCGTTGCTCTGGCCGAGCACAATCAGGTCGTTGGTTGTGTTCTGCACCATCATCGTCATACGGGTGTGATCTGTATAGCGCAGCAGTTGCAGCGGTTTGATCCTCAGCCCTGCTGTAGATTGATCGGGCATGCTCAAGGTACGAAAATCGATCAGGTTAGCGCGGTTGTAGCGCCACTGGTTGTTTTCAAAGCGTACCGGCCACAATTCGTCCATTTCGGTCGGGGTGGTTTCGCCGCTTTTGGCGTCCTGGGTGGTCAGGGTATAGCTGACGTGCACCAGGATGGTTTTATCATCGAAGGTCTGGGTGCCCTGGACCTGCAGCCCGGACCAGCTCGTGCCGGCTTGCATCTGATTATGCAGTTCATCTGCGCCGTCGCCGCGGGTGAGGCCGTCTACCGTCAGGCTGAAGGTCGAGAACAGGTTCGCCGCGGCCTGGTAATCCTGGGCCTGCAGCGCGGCAAAATAATCCTCGACCGTTTTTACCGCCGGGTCAGCGGAGACCTGGGGCGTGGCGCTGGCGGTGGGCAGGGGCAAGGGAGTGGCGGTTGCCTCGGGGGTCGGCTCGTCGGGGAGCGGGATGGGTGAGGGGGTTTGGGTTGGCAGACCGGCGGGCGCTGGGGTGGCTGTGGCGGCGCTCTGGCAGGCGCTCAGCAAGACAACCCCGACCAGCCCGGCGGCCAACAAGGACAATAGAGAAGATTTCATCGTTCTACCTTTAGCGAAATTTTGAGCCGGGCTCAACTAGGGGATGATGTTGGGGTTGGTAACGACGAGATCCCCCGCCTTGACCGCGCCTCTGCTGATGAGGATGTTGCCGCCATCCACATTGCTGCCGGGAACCACCACCACCGGGATCGCCAGGTTGTCTTTGAGCAAATACACCAGCTGCTGGCCGTTGACCTCGCGGATGGCCGAATTGGGGACATAAAGGCTGTCCTGCACCTGGCTGGTGACGATCTCGGCGGAGACGGTCATACCGGGTTTAATATTCTCGTCCAGCCGGGTGATCTCCACGGTGACTGCAAAATTGACCGTGCTGCCCGTGTTTTTTCCCACCGCGGCGATATCCGTGATCATGCCAGGATAGGTCTTGCCGGCCAGGGCGTCCAGCCGCAGGGTGACTGCCTGCCCGATTTGGACGCGGGCAATGTCCACTTCGGCCACCGCCACATCCACGAACAGGTGGCTGAGATCATCGATCTGGAAGGCCAGGGAGCCGGGGGCTACCTGGTCGCCTGCCTTGCTGGTCACCTGGGTCAGGGTGCCCTGGAAAGGCGCGGAGACCCGGCTCAAATTGATCGCGGCCTGGGCGGCATTGACGCGCGCCTGGGCGGCAGCCACGTCCTGCTCGTTCGGACCATCTTTCACCCGCTCCCAATCCGTCTTAGCCTGGAGCAGGTTCGCCTGGGCCAGGTCCAACAGGGCATTGGCTTCCTCTACGTCCAGCGAATCGGGCAGACCGCGGACGTAATCGTAGTTATATTGCGCCCGAATCTGGTTCTGGCGGGCTTTGGCATACTGGGCCAGGGCCCCGGCATAGACGATGTCGGTGGGGTTGCGCTGCTTATTGCGATCGTAGATGGTGGTGGCTTTATCCAGGGCATCGTTAGCCAGGATCAGGTTCGAATAGGCGATGTCGATCAATTCCTGGGTAGCCACCTGGTATTCCTTGTTGCGCTGGGCTTTGACCGCGTCATCCAGCGCCTGCTGGGCTTTGACCAGGGCCAGTTCGGCATTGGCGCGCGGCTGGGCCGAGGTCAGAAGGTTGTCCAGGGCCTTTTGTGCAGTGACCAGGTCGGCCTGCGCCAGGATGATGGCGGTGGGGATGGAGGTCTGTTCCAGGGTGGCGAGCACGGTTTTCGCCGAGACCAGCTGGCCTTTACTCACATTCACTGCCTGCACGGTCCCGCTGGTCTGCCACACCAGGGTGGCGGTCTGGTTGGAGCGCACCGTCCCGGTTGTGTTCAGTGTGTCGGTAAAGTTGCCCTGCTTTACCTCGGCAGTCTGGTAGCGCAAGGGGTTCGACAGGGTCTGATCCTGGGCCATCACCTGGGCGCGCGGCAGCCATAGGGTGTAATACCCGGCTGCGCCGAGGGCGGCTACCAGCAGAATGATTCCGATAATAAATAAACTCTTTCGCCTCATCGTTCTTCCTCCAGCAAAATTTCTACAAACAGGTGGGGGGCCAAAGCTCCCTAACCGGGAATAATGGCTTCATCAAGCCGCCCAGAGATATCTGCGCGTGGTTCATGAGGATAGGTCAAACATCCTGTTCGAGGATGTTGGCAAATTTTTCCAATAAAACGACAAATTGCTCGCGTTCCATGGCGGAAAAATGGGCCAGGAGCTTATCGATTTGCTGCAGGGCGTGGCTGATGATCGCCTGGTAGACTTCTTTCCCTGCCTCCGTCCAGGCGATGCGCACGATGCGCCGGTCTTCCGGATCCGAAAGGCGCTCGACGTAATCGTTCTGTACAAACCAATCCACGATGCGGGTGGCGGTGCTCATCGGCACGTCCATAGCCCGGCCGATTTCCCCCATGGTGACCGGCTCGTCCTGGCCGGCCATCATCGTGCCAAACTGAAAAAAGAGCTGGGCCATTTTGCCACTGGGGTCTTCTTCCATGGCTTTGGATCGAAACTTCTGCACGCTGCTGGGGAGGACGGCCTTTATTCGCCCGCGCAGGACGAAGATACGTTGCAGCAGGCCTTTGATCCGCAAAGTTTCTTGAGATTCCTGGATTGAATTAGTACCATTCATAAAAATTTCCTTTAGAAATTATTTCCAACATGGAATTATATATTCAAACCGAAATAAAAACAAGAGGGATGATGTCCGGTTTCATGGCGTTCTCAAGAAATTGTCAGACAAGCCCCTCCCCCTGCCCCCTCCCCGAAGCGAGGCGGGGAAATAAAGATTTTAGGGTTTAGACGCCGTCTCACGGCGTCTAAACCCTAAAACTCCCTCTCTGAACTCCGTCGCCGGAGGAGAATGGATCCAAATTGGCATTTGTCTAGCTTTCTTGAGAAAGCCATATGTCCGGTTTGTCACTGGCAGTTTTACTTCAGTTTTTTCGGGATTACGCCTGTATGCGCATGCTTGGCTGAGATTGCCGGAAAGTTCGACAGCGTAGGCGATTGGGAGTATTATTATCCGAATTTGACCAGGAAAGTTATCTACCGGCTGAGGAGCGCATTCATCGACACGGAGGCAGTATGAAAAAGTCAAAGCGGCAGACCATGCGGGAAGCTCAAAAGAAACAGCAGACACGTAACCGCATTCTGACGTACGGCGGGATCGGTCTGGCGATCATCGCGCTGGTGGCGGTGGTCGTCATCCTGTCAAACCAATCCTCAAGCGCGGGCGGGCTGATGGGGGATGAGGTGCCCATCCTATCCAGGGATCATATCCCTGAAGACACCGTCCCAGGGCCGTATAATTCCAACCCGCCTGCCGGAGGGGCGCATTACCCGGTGGATTACACCGAGTATTTCTACCAGGAGAGTGACCTGGCCACCCTCCCCGCGCACCCCGAAGGCTACCTGGTGCACAGCCTGGAGCACGGCTACGTGATCTTCTGGTACAACTGCCAGGTTGCCAACACCGACTGCACAGCCTTGAAAGCCACCATCCAGAGTGTGATGGATCAGACCGGCGGGACGAAAGAGATTGCTTTCCCCTGGTCGAATATGGACGTGCCCCTGGCGCTGACTTCCTGGGGACGGATCATGAAATTTCCCATCCCCGACGCGGCGGTGATGAAGCAGTTTGTCGAGCACAACCGCTACAAGGCCCCCGAGCCGGACGCGCCGTAGCTTAAAAAATCCCCCGGATAGGGGCGGCCAGCCGCTACCTGGGGGATTTATTTTGCCATTACCTGGCTGAGCGCCGGCAGGTCCGGGGAACGGGCATGCCGGCGCTGATCAGGTTGACACGAGATCCATCAATCTTCCTGCCGCAACTCCGCATGCACGTGGAGGGTGAGGGACGATACGGCGGTGGTCTGCATGGACATCCAATAGCTCAAGACGCCTTCGCGCAGCTCAAATTTCCGGGCGGTATGCTGCACGCGCGCGTCCTGGGCCACCAGGCTGCTGGTTAAGTCGAGGATGAAGCCGCCGGCCGTGAGGGTCAAGAGGCCGCGGGCGGCCTCCAGTACGCCGCTGGCCTGGACGCACAGGAATTCCACCTGGTTATCCGCGAGGATGCGCCAGAAGCCTGTCTCCCAATGCGACTGCATCTCCTGGCCGTTTTCGCCCGGCCGCCAGGTGCGCTGTTGGTAGTGGATGGCCGGCTTGCCCTCGCCGGCGGAAAAAGTGAGTTGTTCCCGGTAAGGGAAAGCACCGGTGGTGGGAAACTGGGCTGTGCCTTTGCCCACCCAAACCCCCGAGAGGCGCTTCAGAATGGCCATCGTGTGGGCCGGATCGTATTCCATTTTTGCCTTCCTTATTATGGGACGATAAAAATCAAGCAGCCCCTCGCCTGATTGGCTGGCGCAGAACGGTCTTCATCTTTTCGGGCGCGGCGCGGCGTGGGTCGCTGAGATAGATTTCGTGGTGCTTACCGTGCAGGCGGTAGCCCTGCTGGTGGGCCAGGGCGTGCATGCGGGCGATGTTGGGGCCTTCCTCGGCGTAGGGGCCGATGTGCATCAATTGGACACAGGCGCCCTCGGCATAGCGCTCAAAGCGCACCTGCCCGGCCAGCGGAGAAGCGCCCTTTTTGGCAAGCAGCTGCGCGCGGGTCTTGACCACCCAATCCACGGAGACCGGTTCAGGCTGGAGGATCATCATCGTCCACAGCCAATCGTTCTTGCGCTGGAGGCTGAATTCGGCCATATCTTCCACCCACCAGAGTCCTTCCAACGGCATGACCTTGTAATCGGTTCCGCCGGATTTTTTAATGGCAAATTTAAGCGTATACGAAAACTGGTAGAGGGCCTCAACCGCGGCGGAATATTCGGGGCTGGTGTTCGGGTCGCCCGCACCGTCCAGCATGAGGTAATTGAAGGAAGGCACTTCCACGATCACCGGCTCTTTGGGCGATGGGGCATACAGGGTTTTGAGGGTTTTGGTCAGGTCCAGCGCGGCAGGCATGGCGGGCTCCTTGGATGAATGGGCAGGGTTAGAGTGATTCTAACAAGGTTTTCCGCTGCACACAACCAGGATAAAGGCTGGCAGCGGCGGGCGATCAGGGCGATTGCATAAAAACATTCGTTCTTAGCCAATAATGTCACCCACCCCTTGATCCCCGCCCTCAAGGGCGGGGAAAACAGAAAAGTTTGGTGTATTTGCGCGCGAAAGCGCGCAAATACACCATTAAAATAATTTTCTTCCCACATTGTAGGCGCAGACACTGTGCGTGCACCCGAAAATATTTATAATGCAATCCCCCTGGGCGGGCGATTTGGTAGAGGGCTGCACCTAGGGCAATCGCATCAAAACAGTTTTTCTGAAAATAGTTGTCACCCACCCCTAAATCCCCGCCCTCGAGGGCGGGGACTTTAAAAAGAGTCCCGAGAAGACTGTATCTGGCGGCACTTATGTGCCGCCAGATACAGTCTTCTCGGAGAAACATATTTTCTCCCCCTCTTCGCGGCGTTTTTTTGCCGCGGAGAGGGGGCCGGGGGGAGTGGAAAAGGGTAGAAAACGCATCTGGCAATGTAGATGCGATTGCCCTGGGGCTGCACCGGCTGTGCGCTGGCAATGAGGTCTATAATGCACGTGATGCGATTCTGACCGGGGAGAAAAAATATGCCCGATATGCTGGATCACCTGTATGTGGAACGGTGGGGTTCGGAGGCCAAAGCGGCCATCGTATTTCTGCACGGCGGCGGGGTGGGAGGCTGGATGTGGAAGCCGCAGGTGGAGCGCCTGGGCCGCTCTTACCGCTGCCTGCTGCTCGACCTACCCGGGCAAGGACGCAGCCGGGCGGCGGGGCCTTTCAGCCATGCGCGGGCGGCCGAGATGACTGCCGAGTTGATCCGGCGGGAGGTGAAAGGAGGCAAGGCGCATGTGGTGGGGCTGTCGGAGGGCGCCCAGGTGGCAGTAGAACTGCTCAGCCGCGCGCCCGAGATCGTGGACCACGCCGTGGTCTCCAGCGCTCTGCTGCACCCGGTTCCGGGGCAGTGGATGTATACTCGCGGTATGCTGGCCTGGAGCTACCGGCTGGCGATGGCGCCTTTGCGCGGCAGCGACGCCTGGATCCGCCTGAATATGAAATATTCGGCCGGGCTGCCGGAGACGTATTTCGCAGAATTCAAGCGCAGCTTTGTCGAGACTACCGAGGAAGAGTTCGTCGAGATGCTGTACGCCGGGCTGCATTACCGCCTGCCGCACGGCCTGGAGCGCGCCCAGGCGCGCACCCTGGTGATCTGCGGGGTAAAGGAATACGCGGCGATGAAGACCTCCGCGCGGGATTTGCTGGGTGTGCTGCCCAACGCGCAGGGGGCATTGCTGCGCCTGGGGCCAAAGGCGCGCCTGGCGGACGAGCATAACTGGGCGCTGACTGCGCCGGACCTTTTTGCGCGGTCGGTGGCGGCCTGGCTGGCGGATGAAAACCTGCCAGACGAATTGCAACGATTGGCATAATCATCGACGCCGTGGAAATATATGTGAAAAGCCGGGACAGGTTGGCAGGCCATCCTCAGCCGAAAAATGCGGCCGCCCCGCAGACAGGTGTCAGATAATTGCTTTCGCAGGCAAGCCAATGCATCGTTTTGGACTATAATATTGTCAGACAAGTGTATATTATTTCTTTAGCCTGACTTGAACTATCTATTATCGAAAGGAGTTTGACCCATGAATCCAGACCCATCCCGATCCTCATTCCGGCCGATCCCATTAGAAAGAGTGAACCCGGTGCCTGCGGATATTGATATCGCCCAGGCCGCCAAAATGAAACCGATCCGCGAGGTGGCCGATGAACTCGGCCTGACGGCGGACGAATTGGAGATGTACGGCCCTTATAAAGCTAAAGTCAAACTCTCGGTGCTGGATCGTTTGAAAGACGCGCCCAACGGACATTATATCGATGTGACCGCGATTACCCCTACGCCGCTGGGCGAGGGCAAAACTACCACCACGGTGGGGTTGAGCCAGGCCTTGGGCGCGCAGCTGGGCTACCGCGTCTTCACCTGCATCCGCCAGCCCAGCCAGGGACCCACCTTTGGGATTAAAGGCGGCGCGGCGGGCGGGGGGTACAGCCAGGTGGTGCCGATGGAGGAATTCAACCTGCATCTCACCGGCGATATTCACGCCATTACCGCAGCCAACAACCTGATGGCGGCGGCAATCGACGCGCGCATCCTGCACGAAGCCGGGGCAACCGACGAGCAGTTGTTCAACCGCCTGTGCCCGGCCAATAAACACGGCAAACGCAGTTTTGGCGTGGGGATGCTGGGGCGCTTGAAGAAGCTGGGAATCAAAAAACTCGACCCGGATGAATTGACCCTGGAAGAGCGCTCTCGCCTGGTGCGGCTGGATATCGATCTGAGCACGGTTACCTGGCGGCGCGGGGTTGACACCAACGACCGCTTCCTGCGCGGGATCACGGTGGGCAAGGGACCCGAGGAGACCGGTTTCGACCACGAGACAGGCTTTGATATCACCGTGGCCTCAGAATTGATGGCGATCCTGGCCTTGACCACCAGCCTCAAGGATATGCGCGAGCGCATCGGGCGGATTGTGATCGGCCTGAGCATGCATTCGGGCGAACCGATCACCGCCGAGGATCTGGGCATTGCCGGCGCGCTGACCGTCCTGATGAAGGATACGGTCAAACCCAACCTGATGCAGACCCTGGAAGGTACGCCGGTGTTTGTGCACGCCGGGCCATTTGCCAATATCGCCCACGGCAACAGCTCGATTATCGCCGACAAAATCGCTTTGAAGCTGGCTGACTTTGTGGTGACCGAATTGGGCTTTGGCGCCGACATTGGCATGGAGAAGTTCTTTGACATCAAATGCCGGGCTTCCGGGCTGCTGCCCAGCGTGGTCGTGCTGGTGGCCACGGTGCGCGCCCTGAAGATGCACGGCGGCGGCCCCAGGGTGGTGGCCGGCAAGGCCCTGGACAGCGCCTATACCGACGAAAACCTGGAGCTGCTCGGCCTGGGGATGGGCAACCTGCTGCATCACATCGGCATCGCGCGCAAGTTTGGCATTCCGGTGGTGGTGGCTATCAACCGCTTTGCCACCGACACCCCGGCCGAATTGGCCCTGATCCGTCGGGCGGCGGTGGAACAGGGCGGGGCGGAAGATGCCGTGGTGTCCAATCACTGGGAACAGGGCGGCGAGGGCGCGGTGGACCTGGCGAAGGCGGTGGTCAAAGCAGCGGAAAAGCCGCGCGATTTCCACTTCCTTTATCCGTTGGATCTGTCGATTAAAGACAAGATTGAGACCATTGCCCGCGAAGTCTATGGCGCGGATGGGGTCGATTATTCCGCCACGGCGGAGGAACAGATCGAAAATTATACCCGCCTGGGCTTCGACCGGCTGGCCATCTGCATGGCCAAGACCCATCTCAGCCTGAGCCATGACGCCACCCTCAAGGGTGTGCCGAACGGTTTCCGCGTGCCGGTGCGTGAAATCCGCGCATCGGTGGGAGCGGGCTTCCTCTACCCGCTGATCGGCAAGATGAGCACCATGCCGGGTCTGCCGACCCGACCGGCTTTCTTTGATATCGATATCGATCTGGAAACGGAACGCATCCTGGGTCTGTCGTAAAAATCTGACCATCCAAACAAAAAGAGCTGCCTTGATCTTCGGGCAGCTCTTTTTTGTTTACTGCAGTTTATCGCTGCGTTTGAGGCCGCGTTCGAGGAAATAAAAGAGCAGCAGCACCAGGGTGATAAAGATGGCTACCAGCAGCAGCGGGCTGACGTTGAGCAGCAGCGGCAGGGTGGTATTGCCCAGGTTGGCAACCTTGAGAATGGGCGGGAAGACAGCCTGGTAGGTGAACCCGAAGAGAACCCCACCGGCGATCAAGCCCAGGATGCCGGAGACCAGGTAATCCAGTTTACCTTCACCGCTCCCGGCGGCGCAGGTGCCCGGGCAATAACCGGCGAGTGACATGCCGACGCCGAAAACCAGCCCACCGAGCAGGTTGCCCAACAGGTAGGATGCCGGGGCGGGTGGAAGCTGCACCGCGCCGAAGAGCTGCAGGCCGTACAGCCCGGTGGCTGCCACGACCAGGGCGGTGAGCATGAACTGGATGACGGTCAGGTTGGTCAGCCTGAAAACCCCGGCGATGTTGTTATAACGGGTCAGCCCGCCTTTGGATAAGGCGAAGCCGAAGAACAAACCGAGCAGGATGGGGGTGAAGTAAGCCAGCATTAATACCTCCGCCGGTAGACGGCCAGGGCTACCAGGATGCCGGAAAGGAACATCCCTGCCATGAAAACAAAAGCCGAAGGCGCCAGCAGCATGCCGCCCGAGATGGCCAGGCCGCTGGTGCATCCGCCCGCCAGCCCGGCGCCGTACTGCAGGAAGATTGCGCCGATGAAACCGACCACGAAACGCTTCCAACCCTGCGCGCCGAAAACCTTGCGCCAGGTGGGGTCGTCGTTCCAGCGCAGCCGGAAGGTGCCCGAGGTCAGTGCGGCGAACATCCCGCCGAAGAAGATGCCAATCAGCAGGAGCACCTCCCAGGTCAGACCGGGCGGCATGATGAATTTGAAATACATGGTATTTTGGGCTACTTGCGGATCCGCCGTGCTGACCAGGTCACTGGCGAGGGTGGCTATTCCGGCCGACGCGCCCAGCAGGTGGTTGGCCAGCAGAACCGAGAGGATGCAGACGACCCCCAGCATGACCCCGGCAGTGTAGGGTGACCAGCTCTCGCGGCGAATGTACGCCCAAATGGCGCTCAACCCGCGCGGCGGGATAGGCCGGCTCAAGCGGCGTTCGTTGCGCAGCACGTAGGCGCCACCGCCGGAAACCAGGGTCAGCAGAAACCCTGCGGCGATCCAGTTGCCCAGCGGGCTGCCGGCGGCGATGGGTTTCGGCGCCAGGTCGGCCGCGGTGGATGCGCCGGTTGGGGTGATATTTTGAGTTACCTTCCCACCCAGGAAAGTGCCCAGGCTTTTTTCCGGGTTGGCAGCCGCCACCAGGGCTTGCGGATCGATTTTCGGGTCGACGCCCAGCAGGTCGGCATACACCTTATATTTTTGATCGAGATCGACAGCGTGGCAGGTTTTACAGCTGCCGGGCATTTCCTGCAGGGTGAGGATCATGCCGGCATGCGCGGAGGATGCTTCCAGGCTGTCGCGCACTCCGCCGTGGCAGGCATAACAGAAATCGAACAATTGATGGTCGACATGCCACTGACCGGTCTGGTTGACCGGTTTTTGGGCTTGCTGTTCGTGGCAGTTCTTGCATTGCGAAAGACCTTTGCACTGCGCGCTGACCGGCTGGGGAGGGATGAGCAGCAGCAAGGTGACAAGCATCAGGGCGGCTCCTCCCGCAATGCTGATCAACGAAAGTTGGCGTCGATTCACACAGCCCTCCTGGATAAATCAGACAGGTCTGTCCGAATTAAACTCCAAGGACCCGAATTGGATATAGTGTGCCCTATCCTGACTATGGCGGTTGAATGTCACCGGAGGATTGAATGGGGTGCATGTCCATTTGACCCCGGCGCATTCAGGATGGATGGGATGAAAAACGATGAATATTGGCGGATTTTGCATATTGTGTCACTTAAAAATGGTCATGCGGTTTTATAATAAAGAATATTATTCATATCCGGGCGGAGGAAATGCACATGGAGCCATATGGTCGGGAAGCTGAGTCGGTAGATGTGGGGCAGCGGCTGCGCCTGCTGCGCGAAGAACGCAATGTGTCGATGCGGGCCCTGGCAAGACGCTCGGGTTTGTCGGCCAATGCATTGAGTATGATCGAACGGGGGTTGACCTCACCATCGGTCAGCACCCTGAATAAGCTGGCCGGCGCATTGCAGGTGCCGATCACTGCGTTTTTCCGCACGGATATGCTGCGCGAAAAGATTGTGTTCCGCAAATCCTCGGAGAGGACGCGCGTACCGTTCTTGCGCGGGATGATCGAGGGCCTGGGCGGCGAGACTTTCACCGGGCGGGTGGAGGCCTTTTTGCTGACCCTCGAGAACGGCGGCAGCAGCGGGCCAAGCTCGATGCTGCATTCGGGCAGTGAGCTGGTGTTCTGCCTGCGCGGGCACCTGGAATACGAGGTGGACGGCACACGCTACGAGCTTGAGTCGGGCGACAGCCTGCTGTTTTCCTCGCAGATGAACCACCGCTGGCGCAACCCGGGGCCGGGGGTGGTGAATGCCATCATCGTGATCTCCTCATTCGATTCGGAAGAAAGCCCCAGCGAATTCCACCTGGCGGCCGTGTTATCGAACGACGGTGAAAACACCGGCGGGGAAGAGACGGACGCCCCGTCCAGTTCAAGCGCTGAGGAAGTTTAATGGCAAGTATGGCCTCCATTTTCCCGGTGAGTATGGGCCAGGATGAGTTAGGACACCTGACCATTGCCGGGCAGTCGATCGAGGCGCTGGCCGACCAGTATGAAACCCCGCTCTACCTGTATGACGGCGCGACGGTGCGCCAGCAGGTAGAGCAGTTGAACCGCCTGCTGGAACAGAATTACCCGGCGAATTACGAGATCGCCTACGCGGCCAAAGCCTATTTTTCGCTGGGATTTGCGCGCAAACTGGCGCCCGCCGGGTTGGGTGTGGATGTGGTCAGCCTGGGCGAAATGCGCGTGGCCGCCAAGGCCGGGTTCCGCCCGGGAAAAATCCATTTACATGGCAACAATAAAAGCGCCGCTGAACTGACCCTGGCGGTGGAAGAAGCCATCCAGGCAGTGGTGATCGATAACCTGGATGAATTGGAATATGTGGAAGAACTGGCCGGCGAACGCCAAAAACGGGTGCAAATCTGGCTGAGAGTGACTCCCGGGGTAGAGGTCGATACCCATCCCTACCGCCAGACCGCCCACGCTCACAGCAAATTTGGCCTGGCCGCCGCCGATGGGCAGGCCGCCCGGGCGATTCGCACGGCCATGTCCAGCCGCTGGCTGCATCTTACCGGGCTGCACATGCACCTGGGATCGCAAATCTTCGAGGTGGAGCCCTACCAGCGCGGGATTCGCATGCTGGTGGGGCTGGCGGAGGAATGCGGCTACATTCCGCGCGAACTGAGCCCCGGGGGTGGTTGGGGGGTACCCTACAACCCGGGAGACGCGCAGGGCGACCCCACGCCCTGGATCGAGGGCATCTGCAGGGTAGTGCGCGAGGAATATGAAAAGCGCAAATGGCGCCTGCCCAAGCTGGTGATTGAGCCGGGGCGTTTTCTGGCGGCGCGCGCGGGCCTGGCCGTGTACACGGTGGGGTCAATCAAAAAGGCCGCGGATGGCTCGTTGGTGGTGGCGATCGACGGCGGGATGGCGGATAACCCGCGCCCGGCGCTGTACCAGGCCAAATACATCACCCTGGTCGCGGGCAAACCGGCGGCGGCCATGAGCCAGCGGGCGCGCATCGTGGGGCGTTTCTGCAAATCGGGCGACGAATTGATCAGCGAAATCTGGCTGCCCGAGGTGGAACGCGGTGACCGGCTGGTGATCCCGGTGGCAGGCGCCTACCAGCTCAGCATGGCATCCAATTACAACCTGGCCGGCAGACCGGCGGTTGTGTGGCTGGAGAACGGCAAAGCCGAGCTGCTGCAGCGCCGCGAGCAGCCCGATGAAACCGGTTGGTGGCTGGGCGATTAGGATTCCGCCGGAATACGAGGGCAGGTCGGCTGCCTTGCGGAGACAAAATTAAAGCCAGGACGAGGAGCAACTAGCTCCTCGCCCTGGCTTTTAACTTTTCCAAATAAATCAGACGCTTGACCGGATAGCCCGAGGCCCTAAAGGTTCAGCCACTTGGCGGCGGTGTTGGGCAGGTCCTGGAGCGGGCCGATTTTTAATTTGCAGGCGGGCAGCGACTTCGATGAACAGGCGTCCATAGCGTTTGGTGAGGATGCGCCGGTCGAGAATGGCGACAATCCCGCGATCCGATTGGGTGCGGATAAGGCGGCCAAAGCCCTGGCGGAAGCGCAGGATGGCTTCGGGCAGGTGATATTCACTGAAGGGATCTTCAAAGGTTTCGGAGCGGGCGGCGATGATCGGGTCAGAGGGCACGTCAAAAGGCAGCTTGACGATCACCAGCACCGAGAGCGCTTCGCCGGGGATATCGACGCCTTCCCAGAAGGAGCGGGTGCCCAGCAGCACGGCGCGTTCGGCATCCCGAAAGGTTTCGAGGAGCGTGTTGGGCGAAGCACCCTCGCCCTGCTCGTAGACCGTGATGCCGGCCTCGGCCAGTGGACCGGCGATATTTTGCGAGGTGCGGCGCAGTTGGGCATAGGAGGTAAAGAGGGCCAGCATGCGGCCGCCGGTGGCTTTGGCCAGCCGCACCAGGGATTGGTCGACCGCGCGTTGGAAGCCGTTGGCGTCGCTGGGTTCAGGGATGTCGTTGGCCAGGTAGAGCATGGCCGCGGTTTCATAATCGAAGGGCGAACCGAGCTGGATTTCGTCCGCCTCGTCTGCATTCAGCCGGCTGCGGAGGTAATCGAAGCCTTCGTTGGCGGTCAGGGTGGCAGAGGTGAGGATCACGCAGGCTTTTTGATGCCAGAGATGCTGCTCCATCAATGTGCCGATGTGCAGCGGGGCAACCTGCAAGGAGAGGTTATAGCTGTTGGGGGCGATCTCGGCCCAGTAGATCGAATCGTGCTGGGGCTGGGCCACAAAACCGTGCAGGTTGGCGTCCAGGTCGGTCAAGCGCCGGTAGGCGTTGGCCAGGGTTTCGAGCGTATCTCGAGAATTCGTCTTCGCTGTATTCACGGAAATCGCCGCAGGTCTTATACAACTCGGCCAGCAGGGCGGCCAGCAGATTAATCGATTCGTGGGCCGCGTCCCAGGTGATTTCCACGTTGGTCCAGGGCGGCAGGGTGCGCGAGCTCTCGAGGATGCGCTCCTGCTGACCGTAAGCGCCTACCGGGCGGCCTTCGCGCACCTCGCCCAGGAACTCTTCCACCGCGTGGAAAAAGGCGGTGGCGGCGTGTTCGATGCGGAATAGCAGCGTGGTGGCGCGGTCAATGGTCTGGTTCATGGCGGCCAGGTCAGACGGCCGCAGCATGGTCGAAAGCATCTGCAGCATACGGCTGAGAATGCCGGTAGAGGTGCCGCCGAACTCACGCAGCAGGCGGACAATATCCAGGTGGGTGACGCGGAAACTGAGCGCACTGGTGGTGGCCGATTCGAGATGGTGGGCCTCGTCTACGATGAGGAAGTGAAACTCGGGCAGCACCCGGTTGCCGGTGGCCACATCTGAGAGCAGCAGGGCATGGTTGACGATCAGCAGGTGGGCGCTTTGGGCGGCCTGGCGCACGCGATAGAAGGGGCAGGCTCCGCCGGTGCGCTCCATGCACACTTCGGCTTTGCAGCCTTCATCCTCGGCGGAAATATGTGACCAGACGTCGCGCTCGGTAGGGCCGTTGAGGTTGATCTCGTTGCGGTCGCCGGATTCGCTGAACTGCAGCCAGGTGAGTACCTTGGCCAATACGCGCATTTCATCCACGTTGGCCGGGCCGCGCTGGCGTAATGATTCGAGGCGGCGCGGGCAGAGATAGTTGCTGCGGCCTTTGACCACCACCGCGCGCACGTCGATACCCAGGGCTTCGCGCAGATCGGGGATATCCTTCTTGATCAATTGGTCCTGCAGGTTGATCGTGTTGGTGGAGATGACCACCCGCGTGTTATTCTGCATGGCAAAGATAGCGGCGGGGACCAGATAGGCGTAGGATTTGCCCGTGCCGGTGCCGGCTTCGACCATCAGGTGCTGGCCAAAGGACAGCGCGTTGCTGATCGCGCGCAGCATTTCGACCTGCTGCTGGCGGTATTCGTAGGTCTCGAAGTAATTGGCAAAAGGTCCGCCGTATTCCAGCAGGGCGGCTACCTCGTCGGTATCCAGCGGCGCCGGGTTTTCGACCGCCTCCACCGGCGGGTAAGACGGGCCGGCGTGCAGGCTGTAGAGCGCGCCAAATTCGCCCCGCTCCTGGACTTTCCGAGCCTGAACCGGCCGGCGCGCCATCTGGCGCAGAATATCGCGGAAGGTAGAGCCCGCGCCCCAATCGAACGGCTCGCTCTTGCGCACAAATTCAGCAATCAGCTCGATGGGCAGTTCCTGGGCCATCTCGATCAGCTGGATGTAGACCCCGTGGGTAACGCGGGCGTCATCCAGCGCGCGGTGGGTGGCGGGAAGCAGGATGCCCAGCGCCTGGCCCAGGGCCCCCAGGTTGTAGCGGCTGGCGGTGGGCAGCAGCACCGAGGCCAGCTCGTAGGTGTCGATGGGTTCATTGAGGCGCAGGATGTTCTGGCGCTGCAAAAACGACAGGTCAAAGTTGACATTGTGGCCCAACACGGGGGCATCCCCGACGAACGCGGCCAGATCGGCAATCACCGCCTTGATGGGTGGGGCATTGCGCACCATCTCATTGGTGATGCCGGTGAGCTGGGTGACGAACGGGGGGATGGGTTTGCCCGGGTTAACCAGCGTCGACCATTCGGCTTCGACGCGGTGGCCGTTGAACTTGACCGCGCCGATCTCGGTGATGGCGTCGTTGTGTGGGTCGAGGCCGGTCGTTTCGATATCTAAGGCGACAATGGGGGGCATGAAGGGGATTATACCAGTATCTGGTTCAAATTTTCTATTTATCTGACGCTCAGGCGAACAGGCGATTTAAACAAAAAAACCGGCAGCACAAAGGCTGCCGGTTCCTGGGTGAAACAATTATTTATCGCCGAGTTTTTTGACGCTGCCCGAACCCGAGATGCTCTGGTTGGTTTCAGGGCTGCCGTAGTAGCGCACCGATCCGCTGCCGCTGATGCGCACATCCAGGGATTGGGTGGTCCATACGGTTATTTCGCCCGAGCCGGAGATGCGCACATTGGCAGACTGCAACTCTAAATCGGGGCAGTTGAACTTACCCGAACCGTTGATGCTGACATCTACCCGGTCGGCTTTTCCGGTGAGGATGAATTCGCCGGAGCCACTGGTGGAGGCATTCACACTGGTGGCCTGAACGTCGCCGATCTCAAACTTGCCGGAGCCGGAGGTGCTGAGGGACAGGTCGCCGGTCTGGATCGAGTCGGAGGTGACGTGGCCGGAGCCGGAAATGCTGACCGAATTCAGATCTTTCACCTTCAGGTGATAGAGGATCTTGGAGGAGAACAGCAGTCTGAAATTGGGTTTGAGCCCCAATACCAGGGTGGTGCCGCGAACTTCGGTAGTGATGTACTGCATCAAGTTGTCGTCGGCTTCCACGGTCAGCGCTTCGGTCTCGCCCTGGACGATATCCAGTTCGCCTGCGCCCTGCAGCTCCACTTGATTGAAGCCGCTGACCGGGCGATCTTCGGAAGTAACGTTGCCTGAACCGCTCACCTGGTTGCCCAGGTTGAAGGATAAGTTACAAGCGGTGGTAGTGATCAGGGCAAAAACCACCAGCCCAATGAGTAAACGAGGTTTCATTTCAAAATCCTTTCTCTAAAACATCATTCCACAATGTATCTACGATTTGCACGCCGCAAAGTTGCTTTAGGCTGGGATAAATGGGCTATTTATTGCCCGCTTTTTCGACTTTGCCAATCCCCGAAATGGTCTTGGTGACCTGGGGGTCGCCGTAGTAGCTGACGAAACCGCCGCCGCTGATATTGACGGATAATTGATCCGTGACCCACACCGAGGCAGTGCCGGTGCCGTTGATCTCCAGCGAGGCCGTGGCGGCCTGCAGGTCTTTGGCATCGAAGAACCCGGCCCCCGAGAAGTTGAGCGAGAGCGAATCGACCTTGCCGGCGGCGGTGAAGGCGCCTAAACCGCTGCTGGTCACGTCCACCGAGGTGGCCTGCAGGTCGTCGATCTGGATTCTGCCGGAGCCGGACATGTTCAAGGCGAGTGCCTCGGATTGCAGGTGGGCAGCCGTGGCCTGGCCGAGGCCCGAGATCTCGAGACGGCTCAGGTCTTTGAGGGTGAGATGGTAGGTGATATTGGCGGTGCCCACCAGGCGGATGTTATCATCCAGGCCGATCTCGAGGACGTGGTTGCTGACCTTGCTGGTGATGACCGGCAGGAGGTTATCGTCTGCCTCGATGGTCAGGGCTTCGCTATCGCCCTGGTCGATGATCAACTCGCCGATGCCGGTGAGCAGAACCTGGTTAAAATTGCTGACCTCGCGGTCTTCTTTGACGATATTACCGGAACCGGTGACGGATTTAACCGCCACACTGGAATCGGACGAAATCTGGATGCGCCTGGCGATACTGTTGCCAAAAGAGCAAGCTGAGGTTACCAACAGGGCAAATCCTGTGACGAAAAGGATGAGAGTTTTTTTCATGGCATGAATTCCTTATTTTTTTTTGTTCTGCATTCATTTACGTAAGTAGATCGGAATTGGTTGCAAGTATCTGGAAACAGCGCGTAATTTGGAGTTGCGGGTACAATAGGGAAGCAAAGATCTGGAGGCAATATGAGCGAGCAATCTTCATCCCCGGATAATATTTTTGAGGGAATCGAGATGGGGCTGGGCGCATGGGCGTGGGGCGACCGCCTGATGTGGGGCTACGGGCGTGGATATTCGTTGGGCGACCTGCGCGCTGCTTTTGAATCCACGATTGCCGCCGGGATCACTTTCATCGACACGGCCGAATCCTACGGCCAGGGCCAGTCCGAATCAATCCTTGGCCAATTGCTGAAAACAGCCCAGCGCCCGGTGAGCGTGGCGACCAAATTTATGCCGTTTCCCTGGCGGCTCTCCCGCCAGTCATTGGCCAAGGCCTTGAAGGGTTCGCTTTCGCGCCTGGGAGTAGACCAGGTGCTGCTGTACCAGGTGCATATGCCCCTGCCACCGGTCAACATCGAGACCTGGATGGAGGCGATGACCGAAGTGCTGCAGGCGGGAATGATCCGCGGGATCGGGGTCTCAAATTACGACCAGGAAAAAATGCGCCGGGCGTACGAACGCCTGCTGCGGGAGGGCATCCACCTGGCGTCTAACCAGATGGAATACAGCCTGCTGGATCGCAGTGTGGAAAAGAACGGGCTGCTCAAGCTGTGCCAGGAGATGGACGTCAAACTGATCGCCTACAGCCCGCTGTGCATGGGGATTTTGACGGGGAAATACACCGTCGACAACCCCCCGCCCGGGATTCGCGGCGGGCGGTTTGGGCGACGCTATTTGGAAAAGATCGATCCGCTGCTGACCTTGATGAAGCATATCGGTTCGGACCATGCCGGCAAGACCCCGGCCCAGGTGGCGATCAACTGGGTGGTGTGCAAGGGCGCGCTGCCCATTCCCGGGGCGAAGACGCTGCGCCAGGCCGAGCAAAATGCGGGCGCCCTGAACTGGCGTCTTTCGGATGAAGCCGTGCAAAGCCTGGATGAGATGAGCGAGCGGGTCAGCCAGGAAATATCCAAATAAAGTAAAATTGCCCAATCCGCACAAAACGTTTTATAATCGGGGCATATGGACGACAATCAGATTCAATATTTACCTTTTCATGCGATCAATGAATTTATGCTGGATGAGTTTCGCCGGCAGGTGATCACCAAGGTGCTGCGCGAGGTAGAAAAACTGCCCGGCGAACGCCGCGGGCGGATCAACGGGATGGTACGCAAATATGTCAGCCTGCCGGGTTTCCGCAACAGCGCCCTGGCGCCTCTGATGCTGCGGGTAAAAGGCTCGATCACGCCCTTTGAGCGGCGGGCTGAGTTTGCCGGGCAGGTGCTGCAGGGTTGGGCCGAACTTCAGCCCGAACTGCGTGACCAGATCCACGCGATGCTGGTGGCGCGCAATTGGGAAGATCTGCTGCCGGCATTTGCGGACCGCAGTAAGCTGCCGGGGTTCATGACCGAATGGCCCAAAAGCGAAACCTATGACATCCTCGACCAGGCTTACGCGGAAATGTATCCGGACGCCGGAACGAGCAGCGACGATATCCGCCTGATGGCGGTGTGGATTGCAAACCGCCTGCCGTACGAGTTGTTTGAGGACGAGGAAGAAGGGGAAGAAGAGCACACGGACGATTAAATCGCCCGATGTTGGCTAAAGAAAATCACGCGCCAGGTTCATCCTGGCGCGTTTTGCATGGGTTAATCGATAAATTCGGTCTCGACTACGTTTTCGGCGGAATTCATATCGTCGCCGGGGGTGATCTGGATATCGCCAAATAAATCCGGCTGAGAGGCGACCACCACCCGGCGTTTGACCAATTCGAGCATGGCCAGGAAAGTGACGATCAATTCCATGCGGTCGGTGTGCGTGTTGAGCAAGGCGCGGAAGGTGGTCTGGCCGATGCGTCGAATCGAATCGAGGATGGAGACGATTTTCTCGCGGATGGTAATGCGCGGGCGCGAAACCACCTTGCTGAGGGCGGGCAGGTCGGGCTGGCTGAGCAGGATTGTACGGGCGGCTGCCAGCAGGTCGGCGACAGTTACCCCGGATAAATCCAGCTTCGGCTCTACTTTGAAGGCGGGGGGGGCCACGCGCAGATAGGTGCGCAGGTTGTGGGCTTCACGATCCGCGATCACCGCGGCCAATTCCTTGAAGCGTTTATAGATGATCAGTTGGCGGGCGAGCGCCTCGCCGGGGTCTTCCTCTTCCTGGGTAGAATAGTCGATGGAGGGTCGCGGCAGCAGAGCGGCGGATTTTATTTGCAGCAGACGAGAGGCGATCACCAGAAAGGCCGAAACCTCGGCCGGGTCGCGGTCTTCGAGGTGCTGCAGGTGGGCGAGGTACTGGTCGGTGACCTGGGCGAGGGCCAGGGTGGTGATGTCGAGTTCGGCATGCTCGATCAGCTCGAGGAGCAAATCGAGCGGGCCTTCATACACGGGGGTGTTGATGCGGTAGTGTTCCGTTTGGTGTCCGGCGACCTGAAAGCTCACGCGGGGAATTATAGCAGAAGTAGATGAAACGCGTTGGATGGGTTATAATTTAACATTAGCCTCATCTAAGGCGCCATTTTGACGGTAAGCAGGAGAGGTTTTGGCTCAAACGGACCGGTTGACCCATATTGACGAGAGCGGGCAGGCCCACATGGTGGATGTCGGCGCGAAACCCGATACGGAACGCACCGCCGTCGCCTGCGGCGAAATCCACCTGACGAGCCAGACCGTAGAATTGATCCGCCAGGGGTTGATGAAAAAGGGCGACGTGCTGGGTGTGGCCCAAATCGCCGGGATCATGGCAGCCAAAAAAACCTCAGATTTGATTCCCTTATGCCATCCGATCGCCTTGAACCAGGTGGATGTGGCCCTGGAGTTATCCGACGAGCTGCCCGGCGTGCAAATTCGCGCGACGGCGCGCACGGTGGGTAAGACGGGAGTGGAGATGGAAGCTCTCACCGCGGTAGCGTTGGCCGCGCTGACCGTGTACGATATGGTCAAGGCGGTTGAAAAGACCGCCCACATCGAGAATATCCGCCTGGTGGAGAAACGCGGCGGCCTGAGCGGGGATGTGCACAATGAGTGAAGGCCCGCGGGTGGAAGTGCTCTTTTTTGCGTCGTTGAAAGAGCGCGCCGGGGTGGGGCGCA
Organism: uncultured Chloroflexia bacterium; assembly: GCA_963752685.1. GTDB lineage: Bacteria > Chloroflexota > Anaerolineae > Anaerolineales > Anaerolineaceae > Anaerolinea. The sequence goes on from CAVVZR010000008.1 coordinate 547,573, forward strand.
CCCATGTGGAGCTGCCCGTAGGGGCGCGCGTGGCAGATTTGAAGGCGCGCCTGCTAAGTACGTATCCCCGTTTGGAAGATGCGATGAGCAATCTGGTCGTTTCGATCAACCAGACCTTTGCTTTTGATGATGAGCCGGTACCGGATGGCGCCGAGGTGGCCCTGTTCCCCCCGGTGAGCGGCGGCGCATCCGGGCCGACGATCTTGCGGGTGACCAGCGCGGTGCTGGACCTGGATGACCTGGTGGCGGCGATTACCCTGCCGTCGACGGGGGCAGCCTGCGTGTTCAGCGGGATGGTACGGGGACAGACCGAGCGGGATGATCCCCATCAGACCGTCTCGCTCGAATACGAGGCCTATACGCCCATGGCGGAGGCGAAAATGGGCCAGGTGGCGGAAGAAATCCGCCAGCGCTGGCCCCTGGTGGAAGGCATTGCCATGGTACAGCGCATCGGACGGTTGGATGTCGGCACACCGACCGTGTTGATTGCCTGCACCGCCGGGCACCGCGACAGCGGTGTATTCGAAGCCGCCCGATATGGCATTGATCGCTTAAAAGAAATCGTGCCGGTTTGGAAAAAAGAGATTGGACCAAATGGTGAGGCCTGGATCGAAGGTCATTACCAACCTAAAAAAGGTGATTGAGCTGATCACCAAGCCACAACAAAGTGGAACTGATGGGACGCAAACTGCCGAGTCTGCTGCGGCAGGGAGTGTGCAGAGGACGGGCGGTTCGCGCCCCCTGAGTTCCCGGGAGGAACCTATGGACCAGCACAATGGACTGGCCGAACCCCCGCATGAATTCGCGCAGCGCGTTGGGCTGCAATTCAATAATTTGCTGCTGCTCAGCCGGGCGCTGACCCATCGCTCTTACTTGAACGAGCACAGCGAGGCGGTCGAAGACAATGAACGGCTTGAATTCCTGGGCGACGCGGTTCTGGATTTTGTCGTGGGAGCCTGGTTGTACAACCGCTACCCTGAGATGCCCGAAGGGGATCTGACCCGCATGCGCTCTGCCCTGGTGCACACCGAGCAGCTGGCGGAGTTTGGCCAGGCGATTGGCCTGGGGGCAGCCCTGCGCCTGGGAAAAGGCGAATCGCAAGCCGGTGGGCGCGAACGCCCGGCGCTGTTGTGCGATGCGTTTGAGGCGGTGATCGGGGCGGTGTATATCGATCAAGGCATCGAAGCGGTCAGGACGTTTATTTCGCCCATGCTGGAGGAGTCGGCCGAAGAGACCCTGGCCAACCACAGCATCGAGGACCCCAAGAGCCGCTTCCAGGAATGGGCGCAGTCGCACGGCTACCAGGCGCCGCATTATGTCACCCGCAGCGCCACCGGGCCAGATCATTCCAAGCTGTTCGAGGTCGAGGTGCAGGTGGATGGGCGCGTATTTGCCACCGGCAGCGGGCACAGCAAGCAGGCGGCGGCCAAGATCGCGGCGAGCAATGCACTGACCCTCCTGGGCCTGACTTAATCATCCAATATCCCACACTTCTGCGCACGGTGACAGCCAGTCCCTGGCTGGATCGCTGGACGCCTGGTTATGGACGGCATGCCGCTATTAAAATCACTCGAGCTTCATGGTTACAAAACGTTCGCCAGCCGAACGCTGTTTGAATTTCCCGGAATGGTGACCGCCATTGTCGGGCCGAACGGGTCGGGCAAATCCAATATCGCCGACTCGCTGCGCTGGGTGCTGGGCGAGCAGTCTTACAGCCTGCTGCGCGGGCGGAAGACGGAAGATATGATCTTCTCCGGTTCCGAACAGCGGACCCGGGCTGGGATGGCTTCTGCCTCAATCACCTTTGACAACGAAAACGGCTGGCTGCCGATCGATTACAGCGAGGTATCCATTGCCCGGCGGGCGTACCGGGATGGCAATAACGAATATCTGCTCAACGGTCAGCGGGTGAGGTTGAAGGAAATTGCCGAACTGCTGGCACAGTCTGGGCTGGCGGAACGCACCTATACTATCATTGGGCAGGGGTTGGTGGACGCGGCCCTCTCGCTCAAACCCGAAGAGCGCCGGCGTTTCTTCGAGGAAGCCGCCGGGATTGGGTTGTACCGCGCTCGCCGCGAGGAATCGCTCAACCGCCTGGATACGACTCGCCGCAACCTGGAGCGGGTGCTGGATATCCTCAGTGAGCTGGAACCGCGCCTGCACAGCCTGGAACGCCAGGCCAAGCGCGCGATGGAATACGATCAAATTCGCGCCGACCTGCGCATGCTGCTGCGGGATTGGTATGGCTTCCACTGGCACCGCAACCAGGTGGAGTTGGTGCACGCCCGGGATGTGCTCCACGCCCAGGAAGACCGGCTGAACCTGGAGCGCGAGCAGCAGGGCAAGGTGGAAGAACAGTTGAACCAGGTGCGTGCACGGCTGCAGGAGCTTCGTACGCGGTTGAACGAGTGGCACCGCCAATCGGCCGAGCTGCACACGCGGCGCGAGCGCGCCAGCCGCGCCCTGGCGGTGATGGATGAGCGCCAGCGCTCCCTGGCCGGCCAGCAGCGCAGCGCGGAGAGCGATCTCGCCCGCCTGGAAGAAGAGCAAAAAGCCCGCCAGGACCGCCTGGCTGAGCTGGAAGAGGAGCGGGCCCGCCTGCAAGAAGAGTATCAAGAAGCCGGCGAGCGGGCCAAGAAAGCGCTGGCCGCCCTGGAAAAAAGACAGGCGGAGCGCGCCCAGATCGATGGTAAATTACGCGATGCGCGCCGCGCGTTGGTGAGCGCTGAGACGCGCCAGGTGCAGGTGAAAGCCCGCGGGGATGAACTGGCCAACCGCCAGGAAAGCCTGCGCGCCAGCCGCAAAGCGCTGGACCAGGCGGCGGCCCGCGATACGGAAGACCTGGAACGTGCCAGGGCGCGCCTGGCGATGTGGGAAAAGAACCGCGAACTGGCTGAGGCCGAACTCCGCCAGGCTGAAGAGGCGCTGCGCGCGCAGCGCCAGGCGATTGGCGCACTGGATGATCAGCGCCGCCAGATGCAGGAGGAGCGCGGACGGGTGGATACGGAACGCAGCCGGCTGGCTGCCCAGGGTGAGGTGCTGGAGCAGGCTGAACGCTCGTTGAGCGGGCTGGCCAATGGGGCCAAATACCTGCTGCAGGAAGCCCGCCAGGGACGGCTTAAAGGCGGCTACCGCACGTTGAGCAGCGCACTGGTGGTGCCGGCAGAACTGGAGACGGCCATCGCCGCGGCGCTGGGCGAATATCTGGACGGCGTACTTCTGGAGCAAGGCTCCGACCTGGAAGAGGCGCTGGCTTCACTGTCGCAGGGTGAGAAAGGCCGGGCGGTGCTGCTGCCGCTGGGCGACTCGCGCCAGGCAGAGGTGCTTTCGGCGCTCAATGATGAAGCCTGCCTGGGAGTGGCCGCTGAGCTGGTACAGGCCGGCGACGACCTGCAGCCCGCCCTGCGCCTGCTGTTAGGGCAGGTACTGGTGGTGCGTGACCGTCAGGCCGGGCGGCGCCTGGCGCGTAATTTGCCGGGCTGGGCGCGGGCAGTCACCCTGCAGGGCGAGGTGTTCTTGGGCAACGGGGCGGTGGTAGCCGGTAAGGAAGGCAAAGCCAGCAACCTGATCGGGCGAACCCGGCGCATCCAGGAGCTGCAGCAAATGCTGGCCGAATCGAGCCGGCGGCTGGAGGAAGCCCAGGCAGGGATCAAGCGCCTGGACGAGACGCTGGCAGGCCAGCGCAGCCGCGAAAAAGAGCTGGACGGTGAGCTGCGCCAGAAGCAGTCTGGGCTATCTAAGGCCAACCAGGGTTACCAGCAGGCCGCCCTGGAGACCGAACAGGTACGCCAGCGCCAGGAATACCAGACCCGCCAGGCGGCTAACCTGGACGGGCAGCTGCAGAAAACCGAAACCGAGATCCGCCAGGTGAAGCAGGAGTTTGAGGGCGGCGCGGTGAAGGTCAACGAAACGAGCGAGCTGGTGCGCGAATTGAACCGCCAGTTGTCGGGCCTGCCGCTGGAAGAACTGCAGGCCGAGATGAACTCATTGGAACACCGGCCAGGCAGTCAGCGGGCGGGCGGTGCGCGAGGCCGACCGGCGCCTGCTGGAACAGGCCGAGAGCATGTCGGCCGGGCGCAGCCAGAGCGAGACTTTGCGGCGGCGCCTGGCGGAAGCCGCGGCCGGGCAGAGCCAGCTCGAGGCCGAACGGGCACAGGCGCACGCCGAAGAAGGCGAACTGAACCAGCAGATCGAAGTGTTCCGCGCGCAGATCGACCCGGCCGAGGAGCAGCTCAACCTGGTGGAGAGCGAGGCGGGCAAGGCCCAGGACAACCTGATTGCCGCACAGCAGGCAGTCACGGTAGCCGAACGGCATGCCACTCAGGCGCAGCTCGAATTGGGCCGCTGCCGTGAGTCGCTGGACAATCTGCGCCGAAAGGTGGAAGAAGATTTCGGCCTGGTGGCTTTCGAGTACACCACGGATGTCTCAGGTCCCACGCCCTTGCCGCTGGATGGAATGGTGGAGCAGCTCCCCAACCTGATCGAACTGCCCACCGACCTGGATGAGAATATCTCCCGCCAGCGGGCTTTGCTGCGGCGCATCGGGCCGATTAACCCGGAAGTGCAAACGGAGTATCGTTCGGTCAAGGAGCGCTTCGATTTCCTCACCGTCCAGGTGGCCGACCTGCGCCGTGCGGATACCGACCTGCGCCAGGTGATCACCGAGCTGGACGAGTTAATGAAGCGCGAATTCCGCAAGACCTTTGATGCCGTGGCGCATGAGTTCCGCGGTATGTTCACTCGCCTGTTTGGCGGCGGCTCGGCGCGCTTGATCTTGAGCGACGCTGAAAGCACCGCCGAGATGGGCATCGACATTGAAGCCAAGCTGCCTGGCCGGCGCGACCAGGGGCTTTCGCTGCTCTCGGGCGGCGAGCGCAGCCTGACGGCGGTGGCGCTGATCTTCTCTTTGCTGAAAGTTTCGCCCACGCCCTTCTGTGTGATGGATGAAGTGGACGCGATGCTGGACGAAGCCAATGTGGGGCGCTTCCGCGATTTGCTCGAAGAATTGTCGGCCAACACCCAATTTATCCTGGTGACCCACAACCGCAATACCGTCCAGGCGGCGGATGTGATCTACGGGGTGACCATGGGGCATGATTCTGCCAGCCAGGTGATCAGCCTGCGATTAGACGAGTTGAGCGAAGAGATGGTCAAGTAGCTCAATCCTTGGGGATTCAAAAATATCGGGCGGCCAATTGGCTGCCCGATATTTATTTTGATTGGGTATAGAGGTTACTGCCCGGATGCGTTGACGATGGGGGTCAACACCGGGTCGCTCGGCACCACGCTCATCCACAGGTCGTTGGTGGTGGCCTTCAGGTCATCCTTGGCCTGGATCAGCCAGTCGTTGTAGGCGTTCTGCTTGTTGGTCTGCAGCTCGCTGTCGGTCAGCGGTTGAACTTCGCGACCGAGCAGCTGGATGATATGGTAGCCGAAGCTGGTGTTGATCGGCTGGCTGATCTCGCCGATCTGCAAGGCATAGGTGGCCGCTTCAAAGGTCGCGTCCATGACGCCGTGGCCAAACCAACCTAAATCCCCGCCAAGGTCTTTGCTGCCGGGATCGGTCGAAACTTCCGCCGCCACTTTGGCGAAATCTTCACCGTTCTTCAGGCGGGTTTCCACCTGGTTGGCTTCGTCCTCAGTCGCCACCAGGATGTGGCGCGCCCAGACTTTTTCATCCTGCTTGGGCGTGTCGGCGGTGATCGCCTCGAAAACCTTGTCGCGCAGCAAACCCCGGCGAATATAAGCCTTCAGGTGAGCTTCGTCGTAGCCGACCGCGGCTGCCTGGGCAGCGAAGTCGTCAAAGGTGGTCTGGTAGCCCTCGATGGTGTATGGCGTGGAGGTGGGGAAGGGCGTATCCGTCATGGTGGCGGTGGGGGTGGGGCCGGTGGGGGTGACGGTGGCGGTCGCCGTGGGCGGCACCGGGGTGACGGTGGGGGTGGCCGGATCAGGCGTGGAGGTAGAGGTGGGGGTCAGGGTAACCGGCTCCCAGGTGAGCTGGGTCGCGGAGTAAGTGGCGGTGACGAAAGGCGTGCCGGTGGGCGCCGTGGTTGGCGTTCCATTGGCGTAGAAACCAAAGGCTTCTTGCAATCCATTGGTGAGCTCTTCGTCGCTGACGGTGATGCCGCGTTTTTGGGCTTCCTGTTCCACCACCAGGTCGCTGATCATCTGGTCAATGGTGCGCTTGCCAACGGTTTGCGGATCCGAAAGGTCGGTCTGGAGCTGTTGGATCTGCTGGCCGTAGAATTGCGAAAGAATGGGGTTACCGGCGTATTGTTCGTACTGCCGGACGAGCAGGAAGCGAGCGAAATGGACCTCGGCCTGGAAGTCTTTCACGGAGATTTTTTGATCCCCAACCTGGGCAACAACCCGGTTTGCTTTGAAAATCTGCTCGTCCAGGATGCCGTAAACAATCACACCTATAATCATCAGCATGATAAAACCGACGCCCGCAATTAGATAACGGCGCTGCGTGCGCTCTTTCTGCAAGCGGGCGAGGTGTTTCTTGGTGTGAGTCTGTGAAGATGTAGGCGATTTGGCCATGGACGACCTCTTGGTTAACAAAAAGAAAGGGGCAAGGGCTTGGCGTAAGCCCATGCCCCCCCGGTAGGCAAGGTGAAACTAATCCAGTTCGCCGCCGACGTAGGGCAGAAATGCCAGGTGGCGGGCGCGTTTGATAGCCACGGCCAGGGTGCGCTGGTGTTTGGCGCAGGTGCCGGTCTGGCGGCGCGGGCGGATTTTGCCCTCTTCGGTGACGAAGCGGCGCAGCATATCCACCTGCTTGTAATCGATCAGGATGTTCTGGTCCACACAAAACTGGCAAATCTTCGGCCGCGAAACATACCGGCGGTACGAAGGCTGCTCGTTATCCATCATATTGTCATCGTTCATTTGTCTTACTCCAACTAAAAGGGATATTCATCCTCAATTTCGGCGTCGCTGTCGATTGCGTCGGCGGATTGGCCACCCGAAGTGTCCCGGCGGTCACCCAGCATCATCATTTCGTTGGCGACGATTTCGACGGACGTGTGTTTCACGTTCTCGCTGTCTTCCCAACGACGAGTCTGCAGGCGGCCTTCGATGTAAACCTGCTGCCCTTTGCTCAGGTATTGTTTGCAAATTTCAGCCAGGTTACCCCAGGCAACGACATTGAACCATTCGGTTTCCGTGTGCCGCTCGCCATCACTTGAGTTCCAGGTGCGGCTGGTGGCAACGGTGAATGTGGTGACCGGCTTGCCAGATGGGGTGTAGCGCATTTCTGGGTCGCGCCCCAAATGACCAATGATCATGATTTTATTTAATCCCCTGCTCATATGTTACCTCGGTCAGACAATCCTCATTCGACACCGAACAAAATGGCTACTTGGCGGTGATCAAGTAGCGCATAACGGGCTCGGTCAGCCGCAAATTGCGGTCGAGCTCATTCGAGAATGCGGGCGACATCGCAGCCTGGATGTAAACATACTGGCCTTCACGCTGCTTACGAATCATGTAAGCCATGCGGCGTTTGCCCCACAGGTCGGTGCTTTCAATCGTGCCACCGCCATCAGTAATCCAACCTTTGACCTTTTCGATAATAGCATTCAAAGCAGTCTCATCCAGGTCAGGATGGAAAATAACAACAACCTCGTAGTTACGCATAATGGGATCCTCCTTTCCACGGGTTTGCCCTCTTATTGCGCCGTTGGCGCTTTAAGGACGGAAAGTAACAACGCGGTTAGCGATGGGCTATTATAACACAAGAATGCTGGATTTCCTGATTTCGGCGTCTATCCTCGTCCATGCGCAGCGAACAGCATCACCCATCCGTCACCTGCGGAAGCAGTTGTAAAAAGGTGCAACAGTAGCGAAAAGACCGGGTAGTGTTCAAGGTGGTTTCGTTGGCTTCCGGTTGGGTGAAGGCCACCAGGCTGGAGAACTCACCGGGGCGGTGGTATCGGTTGATCTCTTGAGAGTGGATCGGCAGGCGCACCGTAAACCAGAAATAATGCCAGTTATTGGTAGAATACAGCCCAAAAAACCTCAGGCGTTCATCCGCACACACCAGGGCGGTTTCTTCTTGGATCTCGCGATGCATACACTGGCGAATATCTGCGAAGGAATGGATTTCCATCTCATCTCTGTTAAGCGACCCGCCAATAACTCCAATCGGCGGCGCGCCTTGCTCGGGGCGGTCGGCGCGAATGCCAAAGACGAATTTGCCATCCTGGGTCAGCGGCGCACAGTTCACCCCGGTAAATCGGAAAAGGTAGGCTTCTCCATACAGGGCGGCAATATAGCCATCCCCTTTGAGCATGCGAAAAACCAGGTCCTTATATTCGCAGGTGCCCATTTTCAATATGATGCGACCATCTCCGGCGGGAATTATATTTTCCAGGGTGTAGATTTCGCCGTTCCACATATGCCCACCCCGCGCCAGAACTTTTTCCAATTGGCCGGTCCAGGCCTGTTCGCGTTCTTCGAGGTAGGCGGCCGAGCTTTCCCGGCGCTCGACGGGCTGGATGGTGAGGCGGGTTAATTCCGTTTCTGAAAAATGGGTGATCAATGGCACTCGTGCCTGGGTTTCAGCGAATATACCTGTCTGGGGTGAGTGGCGTGCGCGAGGCGATCAGTTGGCGGGCAGGCTCGAGCTGGCCGAACCAGTTCCACAGCAAGACGCCCAGAACGCGCTCGTTATCGAGATAATACACCACCCCCTTCTGATATTCCTCCTGCCAGTCGATGACCGTTTCCAGGGCGCCATCCAGGATGCCCACGGCTTCATAGCCCAGCTGGAACAAATCGGAGTAGACGCTGGGGAGCAGGGTGTATGCCGCGTCGGCTCCGGCCATGTTTTGACCGGCTACCAGGCCGCTTTGGTTGGCGTTTTCTTCGTGCTCCACCCGCAGGCGCTGGTCGAGGGCGGGATTATAGAAATTGGCCACATCCCCCGCGGCGAAAATCTCAGGGGTTGAGGTGCGCATTGCCTCGTCCACCAGGATGCCGTCGCCCGTCTCCAGCCCGGCCTGGCGGGCCAGTTCCAGGTTGGGGCGAATGCCCAGCCCGGCCACCACGCAGTCGGCGATCAGTTCGTCGCCCTGCTGGGTGAGCACCACCATGCGCTCGCCGCGCTCCTCGACCAATGAAACTCGCCTGCCTGGCAGCACGGTCACGCCCTTATCGCGGTAATACTGGGTGAGATACGCGGCAAGGGTGGGCGGGAAGAGCCGGCCGAGCAGGGCATCTTCGAGGAACAACATCGTCACCTGTTTGCCGGCATCGGCCAGGGCGCAGGCGATTTCGGAGCCGATGAACCCACCGCCGATGACCACGAAGCTGCCGGCGCTCTCAGCCTGGGCACGCAGCAGGTGGTAATCGGCCAGGGTACGGTAGTAGATGATGCGCCGGCTGGCGCCGGGCAGGCGGATGGGGTCGCCGCCCGTGGCCAGGCACAGGCGGTCGTAGGTGTATTCGTCGCCCAGGTGATCGCTGACCAAGCGGCGAGCCGGGTCAAGCGTGCGCGCCTCGCGTTCGAGGTGCATGGCTACCCCCAGCTTTTCCGTGCCGCGCCAGATGCGCGATATGGGGGTTTTCTTCCACAGTCCCTTGGAGAGGGGCGGGCGGTTGTAGGGTGGGTCGCTTTCTCGTGAGATCAGCCCGATAACGCCGTTGGCATCAAACTGGCGAATGCCGCGCACAACCGCGTCGGCTGCCATTCCGCCGCCAATAATCAGGTATGGGTAGTGGATCATGGACTTATTCTATACCCATTTACCGGCATTTCAAGCCTGAGTGATTTTCTCGCCAGGTACGTTTCCTGTCCGATTCTTCGTAGGTTGGGTTGAGCGCTTGATGCAAGAGTGCTAACCTTTCTCTATCGAAGCGAAACCCAACATTTTGGCATCGCGTTGGGTTGAGGGGCAATGGTATTTGGGTCAAATTGTCGTAATAGTGCCCCTCAACCCAACCTACGTGTAGATTGTTCATTTAGCGAAAAAACCACGAAGCGCATGAGGATATAGTAGAATCGAGGCATGCAAACTACCGAAGAACGACTGCAGCGAATTCAAGATGCCTTTCCCGACCTGGAAATCCATTCGGTGGATGAAAATTACGAAGGCCTGGTCAATGATGTCATCGTGATCAACGGCGAGCGCATCTGCCGCTTCGCCAAAGCGGATTGGGCTGTGCCGTTGATGGGTAGAGAAGGGCGCATCCTGCACCTGGTGCGCCCGCACGTCGCGGTGAATATTCCTTATTGGGATTTCATGGACGAGGATTTTATCAGCTACCGGCGTCTGCCAGGCCGGCCGCTGCGCTGGCAGATGGTACGCCGCCTGGCCGACGCCGACCAGGACGCGCTGGCCGAGCAGCTCGCACTGTTCTACCGGGGCCTGCGGCGCATCTCGCGCGAGGCGTTGGACGCGCAGGATATCGGCTTCTCGGATGCATTCCGCACGCTGGATGTCTACGCCGGCTATTACGAGAAGGCGCAGCAAATGATCTTTCCCAGCGTTTATGACCACCTGCGCGACACGCTGGATGAAATTTACCAGCCGCTGCTCAATGGCAGCCTGTCGCTGGAATATGAGCCGCGCCTGATCCACGCAGACGGCGGCCCGCACCACATCCTGTTCAACGACCAATCCCGCCGCATCGACTCCATCCTTGATTTTGGCACGGGCGGGCTGGGCGACCCGGCCATGGATATCGGGGTGACGATGAGCTGCTATGGCGAGTCGTTTGTGCGGCGCATGGCGCGCTACGACGCGGATATCCCCGGCTTGATCGAGCGGGCGCGCTTTTACGCCGCCCAGGTGGAAGTCTGGTGGGTGCTGATGGGCCTGGAGCGTGACGAACCCAATTGGATGTTCGTGCACCTGATGACCGCGCGCGACTGGCTGCCGCCAATGAGCGGGTGGCAAGAATAAGGACAAAAACATTCCCGAGCATTATTGCCCGGGATTGTTTTTGTTTATGCCAGATCTAGTAATTCTTCCTCAAATCCATGCCCTCGTAGAGGGCGGCCACCTGTTCGCCGTAGCCGTTGAACTTGAGCGTGGGCCGGCGGCCATTTTCACCGATGCGGCGCTCGCTGGCCTGAGACCAGCGCGGGTGCGGAACATCGGGGTTGACGTTGGCATAGAAACCGTATTCATTCGAAGCGGCGTCCATCCACAGGCTGGTGGGTTGCTCGGCGACCAGTTCGATCTTGACGATGGATTTGATGCTCTTGAAGCCGTATTTCCACGGCACCACCAGGCGCACCGGCGCGCCGTTCTGCGGGAGCAGATCCTTGCCGTAGAGGCCAGTCGCCAGGATCGCCAGGTCGTTCATGGCTTCATCCAGGCGCAGGCCCTCAACATACGGCCAGGCGAAGAAGGGGGAATTTTCGCCGGGAAGCCGGCTGGAGTCGTTGAGCGTGGTGAATTTGACGTATTTGGCGTCGGAAGTGGGTTCCACCTCGGCCAATAGTTTTGAAATGGGGAACCCCATCCAGGGAATGACCATCGACCAGCCTTCCACGCAGCGCAGGCGGTAAATGCGCTCTTCCTGGTCGAACTGCTTGCGGATCTGGTCGATATCGTATACGCCGGGTTTATTGACCATGCCTTCGACGCTCACCTGCCAGGGCGATGTGACAAATCCTTTGGATAGGTCTGCCACGGCTTCTTTGTCGGTCGAGAACTCGTAAAAATTGTTGTAATGAGTGATCTGCTCAAAGGTGTTGAGCGTATCTGCCTCGGGGGTTGGCTCCGGCGGGCTGGTTTTGGTGGGACCCATGTCCTGGGGTTGGTCGGCGGCAGCCGGCGCGCAGGCGGCCAGGGCCAGGGCGCCACCGGCCAGGTACAGGGCTTCTCGCATAAACTTGCGGCGAGACAAATAGATGTGTTCGGGTGTGATTTCGGACGAAGGTATTTTTTGCATGATTACCTCTAATCTTGGTGAAAACGGATGGGTAGGACGACTTAAACCTGGTCGGGTCCAGGTGGGTTATCGGCAGCGCCCGCAATGTGCATCAGCAGGGCGCGGGTCAACAGGGTGTCGGCGGTGGCGCGGTGGGCGTTGGGCAGGGCGATGCCGCACTGTTTACCGGCCGAATCCAGCGAATGGTAGCGGTAGGAACGCCGGCGCGGGTCCCACTCGCCGCGGTATTCGGCGTAGAGTTTGAGCAGGTCGAAAGTGTTGAAACGCTCCTTCCACGGCAGGCGATAGCGCGCATGGGATTGAGCCATCATGCGCAGGTCAAAGTCCTGGTTGTACATCACGATCCTGCGGCCGAACAATACCCCGCGTATTTCGGGCCACAGCACCGGCCAGGTGCGCGCGTTTTGGGTTTCCTCATTGGTGATGCCATGGATGCGGGTGGCATCCGCCGGGATGGGCTGGGAAGGCTTCACCAGGGTCTGCAGCAGCACGCTGCCGTCATCATCCACAATCGAGATCTCGATGATCTCGTCGCTGGCATTCAGCCCGGTGGTTTCGGTGTCGAGGTAGACGGGATGCTCATTCAGCACCATCCGGGCGCTTTCCATAGCGCGCTGGCGAGGGGAGGGGGAGGTGAGTGTGCTCATGCGCTTATAACTTCCATAGCCTGACCTGGTCCAGATCGACGCGAAAACCCGCGGTTTGACTGGCCGCGACAAATGCGCCAAAATAGCCCTGGGAATAGGTGGAGCTGGTGATATCCGCGACGAGCACCCCGTTGAGGTAGAAACTGAGTTTATCGCCCTGGGCCATTACTCCCAGGCGGTTGGTCTGGTTGGAACCGGTGAGGATGGCGCCGGCCGAGGTGAGCGGGATTAGTTCTGAATCGGTGTTATTGTTGAAGTCACGCTCGTACAGGTTGTATTGCCCGTCGCAGGTGACCCCGAAGAAATACCCGGCGTTGTCTTTGTTCGCGCGGAAAACCGTGCCGTATAGATCGGCGCCGGAGCAGTCGCGGGTACGGAAGGTCGACTCGAGGTAAAAATTGCTGGGCTGCTGGCTGTAGGTGAGCGACCAGCCCAACCAGTCGTTGGCGTTGCGCCCGGTGAGCGCCAGGACCCCTGTGTCGGCTTCGATTTTGGTGTTGTCGTTTTCGTATAGGTAGAAATTCTTGGTATTATCCAGGTTATCCTGCCAGGACGGATCACCCAGGGTGAGGGCCGGGTCGCTGGGATTAGTGGTGGGGGTTGGGTTGGCGGCCACCGTCGCGCTGGGCTCCGGGGTGGCGGTGGGCGTCGGCGGGAAGGTAGCTGTGGGCGCAATGGTTGCGGATTCGCCGGCGGTCGGCACGGTGGGGCTGGGCTGAGCGGTGAGCAGTTCGGCAACCTGGGTAGCGACCAGGTCCGCCGTGGGTGTGGATGAAAATGTCTGACCCACCGGCAAATTGCAGCCGGAGAGCAGCAGGAGGAGGACGGAGAGGGGAGCCAGGGTTTTTTGCATGGAGTGGATGGTGAAATGAGGCTTAAGTTGATTGTTCATATCTAATTATAGCTACAAAGGTGAAGTATCCGTTAAAATTATATTACGCAAAGATTACACTATCCGGTGGTGGCAATGGCTGAGCAGCGATACATCATTTTCAATAAACCCTTCGGGGTGATCACCGCCTTCACCGACGACGAGGGCCACAATACCTTGAAAGAATATATCCCGGTCGAGGGGGTGTATCCCGCCGGGCGCCTGGATCTGGACAGTGAAGGGCTGTTGTTCCTCAGCGACGACGGCCCTTTGATGCACGCTCTGACCGATCCCAACTACCACCACGACAAGACCTACCTGGTGCAGGTGGAAGGCGAGATGAACGACATGGCCCTGGGGCAGTTAACTGCGGGGGTGGTGGTCAAGGGCATCCGCACCCGGCGCTGCCAGGCGTTGGTGATCCCCGAACCGGTGCTGCCAGAGCGGGCCAAACCGGTCACCCCGCACGGCCCGACCACCTGGCTGCGCATCGTGCTGACCGAAGGCAAAAAACGCCAGATCCGCCACATGACCGCCGCGGTAGGGTTCCCCACCTTACGCCTGGTGCGGGTGGCGATGGGTCCACTGACCCTGGGAGAACTAAAACCGGGGGAGTGGCGCGCACTCACCCCGGCGGAAATCCAGATGCTGCGCCAATCGCTGCGCGCTAAGGGCGGGCGAAATCCTGGAGGGTCTGCAGGTAATGTTCGGGGATCCCGATATCGAAGCGGCGCCCCTCGATCACCAGCCCCTGGAAACCGTCCATCTGGCGCAGGCGGTCGAGGGCGGAAGTGAGCTGGAATTCTCCCCGCTCGCGCAGGTTGTTGCGGATGTTATTCTCCAAAATGTCATAGACTTCGGGCTTGATGATGTACTGGCCAAACACGGTCAGGTACTCGCCTTCCGCCACGCGCGGGGGGTGCAGGTTGCTGCGGGCGTAATCCAGGGTGGGTTTTTCGGAAAATTCGGTGATGTTCATCACCCGCTGATCTTCCAGCCAGACACCGTTGACCACGCCAAAACTGCTGATATCGCTTTCCGGGGTGCGCTTTAAGCCTACCACGCTCAGGCCGTGCTGGTTATAGCAATCGATCATCTGCCGGGCGCAGGACACCTGGCCGGTGGAGCGGTAAATGTGATCGCCGAGCATTAGCAGGAAGGGCTCGTCGCCGATAAACTGGCGGGTGGTAAAGACGGCGTGACCGAAGCCTTCCTGGTTTTCCTGGACGATGAAATTGATGCGCTGACCGATCTGCAGCAGGCGGCGGGAATATTCCTGGAACTGCGCGGGCAGTTTGTTGAAATTCTCAATCGAAATCTGCGCGTTGAAGAAGCTGCGGAAATCATCCAGATCGTCGCGCTGGACGATGATATAGATTTCCTCGATCCCTGCCTCGAGGGCTTCCTCTACAATCAACAAGATGGCAGGTTTGGCGATGCCGTCCCGGTCGATGACCGGGAAAAGCTCCTTCTTGGTGGCTTTGGTGGCGGGGAACAGGCGGGTGCCAAAACCTGCCGCCGGGATAACCGCTTTGCGCACCTTTGGGCCGGCTTTGAGCGTCAGGGTGAGGGCGGGCAGGCCGAGCTCTTTTTCGAGGATATCCACCACGGCCAGTTGATCCTCGAGACTGCGGCAGAGGAATTGAGCCGTGCCGTCTCCCTGCGATCCGACACCTTTGCTGCCATATATATGGGGCACCAGGGCGGGATGGTTCAAGACGCGGTGCAGGTTGGGGGCGGTCAGCTCTTCGGGGCAGACCGGCATGGCGAAGCGATCGAACTGCTCCTGGGCTTCCACCAGGATTTTACCCAGGCGGGGCGCATCGGATTGGTGCAGGGCTTCGGTGGCGCGGGTGATGATGTCCTTGTTGATCGGCCCGAGCAGGGTCTGGACGTTCTGCTCCAATTCGTTTTCGGCGAACGGGTAGCAGCGGTTGAGGCGGTTGAGGATCTCCATGGTGTCTTTTTGGGATAAAAGATCTACCAGGACGAAATGCATATCTTTTTCAACCCGCAGCTCGCGAGTGTCGAGGCGGTCGCCGTCAAAAGTCATCAACACCGGGCGGTTGCCGTACGCACAGCCCTGGTCCATGCGGCCACAGCGCGAGGGGGTGGTGATCTCGCCCATGTAGGCCAGCTCCATCTCACCGCGTACGGTCAGCTTCAGGTCGTAGATGCGGTTGAAGGCGCGCGCGGTCAGCACGCTGATGGCGGCGCTGGAGGAAAGCCCCTTCTTGATGGGTAAGTCGGTTTTGTAGTTGTCCAGCACCAATCCGCGTACGTGGTAGTTGGTCAGTACCTGGTAGGCCACCCCGGCGACGTAGCTCCAAAAGCCGCCGCGCTGGGCTTCCTCGAGGAGCGCCTGGGGCTCCATGGGGATTTCATACGGACCGACCGTCTCGCCCTCGGGATTGGTGGAGGTGAGGACGAGTTTATTGGGGTGGGGTTCGATATCCGCGAAGATGCCCTGGTTGGTTCCACAGATGATCGCGTAGCCTTTTTCAATGTCTGCGTTGATGCGGCGGTAGCCACCCGCCCAATCGGAATGCTCGCCGAGCAGGCAAATCCGGCCAGGGACGAATATTTTCATGATAGCTCCAATGATGAGGGATGCATTAAGCCATATTGTATGGGTAATCCGGACGGACGTCAAATTGTAATTGCGTTGGCGCCCTGCCTGACTGGCTGGAATAGGGCAATCGCATCAAAACAGTTTTTCTATAAAATAGTTGTCACCCACCCCTAAGTCCCCGCCCTCGAGGGCGGGGACTTTAAAAAAGAGTCCGAGAAGACTGTATCTGGCGGCACTTATGTGCCGCCAGATACAGTCTTCTCGGAGAAACATATTTTCTCCCCCTCTTCGCGGCGTTTTTTTGCCGCGGAGAGGGGGCCGGGGGGAGTGGAAAAGGGTAGAAAACGCATCTGGCAATGTAGATGCGATTGCCCTGTTGGCTGGACCGGATCAAGGCTGAACCCTCCGCAGCTATTGTATAATTCAAGCACGCCAATATGAAGACCTATATAATCCAGCTCGATGAGCACGACGACGTTCTCTCTACTCAGGACAAAATGGCCTGGAGTAAGGCTCCGCGCATCCTGCTGGTATGGCCGCGCAGGGGCCAGGTTCTGGGACGGGCGGTTGACCTGGCCATCCTGCAGCGCCGCGCGCAGATTCTGGGGGCGCAGTTGGGGCTGGTGACCGGGGACAACGAGGTGCGCGCTAACGCCGCGGACGCGGGCCTGCCTTGTTTTGGATCGGCGATGCAGGCCCAAACCGGGAGCTGGCGCAAACCGCGGGGCGCGCGCCGGCCCAGTTGGCGCAATTTCCATACCCGCGTCAGCCCGGGGGAACTGCGCAAACAGCGCGACCTGTTGAACACCCAGCCGCTGGAGGACCGGCGCACGCGCCTGACCGCCTTTTCAGCGGGTATCCTGGCGGTGCTGGTGATGGCCCTCTTCTTCTTGCCGGCTGCCACCATTGAGCTTTCGCCCCAGCGCCAGGAGCAGCGCTTGACCCTGCAGGCCTGGGCCAGCCCGGATATTCGCGAGGCCAACCCTTCCGGGGGGCTGCCGGCGTACCCGATCACAGTAGTGGTCGAAGGCAGCGCACAGCAAGCCAGCAGCGGCAAGGTGGGCATTCCCGACCACCAGGCCAGCGGCAGCGTCCGATTCAGCAACCTGACCGAGCAGAAGATAACCTTACCGGCCGGCACCGTGGTTCTGGCGCGGGCGGCGGGGCAGAACTTGCTGCGTTATGAAACCACCCGCGCCGCGGTGCTTCCCGCCGGGGTCGGCGAGCAGGTAAGTGCGCCGGTGCGTGCGCTGCTGCCGGGTTCGGCCGGTAACCTGGGGGCCGGGACGGTGGAAGCCGTGGAAGGACTGCTGGGCTCATCGGTATTGGCAGAAAACCTCGCACCTTTTCAGGGCGGCAGCGAGCGCAGCAGCCCGGCTCCGCAGACCAGCGATTACGCGGCCGTCGAAGCCAGGCTCAAAGAAACGTTAAAGGCCAGTGCCCTGGATGATATGCAGCGTAAATTGAGCCCTGGCGAGCGCCTGGTAAGCGGCACGCTGGTGGTCAGTAAAATCCTGGCAGACACGCGCGAACCCGCCCCCGGCCAGCCGGCAGATTTCGCCCAGTTGAGCCAGCAGCTGGAATATACTGCCTGGTATGTCCACCAACAGGATCTGGAAGCCGTGGCGCGCACCGCGTTGGACGCTAACCGCGCCGCCGGGTTCCAACCGTTGGCCGGGTCGCTGCGCATCGATTTCAGCGAAGATGTTACCATCGACGAGAACGGCGTCGCCCGTTGGCAGTTGGATGTTTCCCGCCAGCTAGAGGCGGTCTGGTCTGACACCCAGGCAGCCCAGAGCGTGGTCGGGCGCAGCCCCGCCGCTGCCGCCAGGATTTTAAGCCAGCAGATTTCGCTTTCTACCCCACCGCGGGTACAACTGGTCCCGGCCTGGTGGGTGCGGCTGCCGTTTCTGTCCTTCCGCATTGCCGTGGTGCGCCGGTGAACACCAGCGGGCGCATCCTGGCGGTTGACCCGGGCGACGCGCGCATTGGCCTGGCGATCTCGGACCCAAGCGGGATGATTGCCAGCCCGTTGATGGTGGTGAAACACGTCGCCAGGGCAATCGATGCCGCGACGATCGCCCAGATCGCGGCGGAACAGGGGGCGGTGAGGATTGTGGTCGGCCAGGCGCTGGATCTGGATGGTCAACCATCACCTCAGGGGCGCAAATCGGCGCGGTTGGCCGAGGCGATTGTTGCCCAGACCGGTTTGCCGGTGGAGCTCTGGGATGAAAGCGGCAGCACCGCCGAGGCCCGGTCTTCGCGGCTGGCGATGGGCGTGCGGCGCAGCCGGCGAGGTGGCCACCTGGATGAAATCGCCGCCACAGTGATATTGCAAAGTTATCTGGAAGCCCATTCTTCTTTATGAGCCGACGCAAACGTTCTTCTTGCCTTGAATTGAGTCTTATTCTGGTGGTCGTTTTCACCTGTTTGGTGGCCACCGCCGGCGCCTGGCGGCTATTTTGTGGCGCCGGCTATGGCTGAAGCGCGGTTCGGCCCTGCCAGCCCAGACCTGGGCACCCTGCAGCGCATCTCGGCATCTGCCGAATTGCTGCTCAACCAAAGCGCCCTGACCGACCCGCTGGATCCGGCGGGATCTGAAGTAGATTTCAGCGTGCGCCTGGGTGAAGCCGCCAATTCGGTTTCGGCCAGGTTGGAGGAAGCCGGTTTGATCCGCAGTGCCTCGGCTTTCCGCACCTACCTGGTGTATGCCGGTCTGGATACCAGCCTGCAGGCGGGGGATTACCACCTAAGCCCGGCGATGACGGCTATGGCGGTGGCCCGCGAGCTGCAGGATGCCACCCCCGACCAGGTGGAGTTCAACATCCTGGCGGGCTGGCGGGCCGAGGAAATAGCCGCCGCGCTGCCTACGTCGGGGTTGAGCATACGCGGCGATACCTTCCTGCGCCTGGTGCTTAAGGCTCCCGGGCGCGATCTGCCGCCGGGTTGGGATCCTGGCCAGGCGGTAGAAGGCTACCTGCTGCCCGGCTCCTACCAGTTTGACCGGCGATCCACGGCAGACGATCTGCTGCGGGCTTTCACCACAGCTTTTGATGGCGCCATTCAAGATGATATGCGCCAGGCCTTTAGTTCGAGGGAGTTGAGCCTCGACCAGGCGGTGACCCTGGCGTCCATCATCCAGCGCGAAGCGGTGATCGAAGAAGAGCAGCCCATTATCGCTTCCGTGTTTCTCAATCGCCTGGCCCAGGGGATGAAACTGGACAGCGATCCAACGGTGCAGTATGCGCTGGGTTTCAACCTGGCAGAAAATACCTGGTGGACAAATCCGCTCAGCAGCAGCGATCTGCAGGTTAATTCGCCGTATAATACCTATCAGCATACCGGCCTGCCGCCCGGACCCATCAGCAACCCCTCGCTATCCGCGCTGCGCGCGGTGGCTTACCCGGCGGAAACGCCATACTATTATTTTCGCGCAGCATGCGACGGATCGGGACGGCATGCTTTTTCTCGGACGTATGAGGAGCACCTGAATAACGGATGCCCATAAACGACACCAACAGGAGGCATTATGGAGATTCTCGGTATCGATATTGGCGGGTCAGGGATCAAAGGGGCGCCGGTCAACCTGGAAACAGGCGAATTGGCTTACGAGCGCTACCGCCTGCCCACCCCGGATCAGGCCCGTCCGGAAGAAGTAGCGGACACGTTGAAGGAAGTGGTCGAGCATTTCTCCTGGAAAGGGCCAATTGGCGCGGGGTTCCCGGCGGTGGTGCAGAATGGGGTGGTGCGTACTGCCGCCAATGTGCACAAATCCTGGATCGGCACCAATGCGGCTGTCCTGTTTAGCGAGCGCGCGGGCAACCCGTCCTATGTGGTCAATGATGCAGACGCAGCCGGGTTGGCCGAGATTGCCTTTGGGGCCGGCCGCGGCGAACAAGGGGTGGTGATCATGATTACGGTGGGGACGGGGATCGGCACAGCTTTGTTTGTCGACGGCCATCTGGTGCCCAACACCGAACTCGGCCACATCGAAATCCGTGGGAAAGACGCCGAACGGCGTTCATCCGACGCTGCCCGCGAGCGTAAGGAGCTTTCCTGGGAAAAATGGGGCGGCAACCTGAGCGAGCACCTGGAGCGCCTGGAAAATCTATTCTGGCCGGACCTGTTCATCATTGGCGGCGGGGTAAGCAAGACCTCGGAAAAATTCTTCCCGTTCCTCAAGGTGCGCACGAAATTGGTCGTGGCTCAATTGCTCAACCAGGCGGGCATCGTTGGGGCGGCGATGTATGCGAAAACGAAATTATAGCGCCAGGTAAACAAAGCTCCAGTCTGCCAGAGTAGGAATTGCTATCGAAAAACAGATGGACGGTCATCGAGGTGACCGTCCATCTGTTTTTACCGGAGGATGCGCGCTAGAGCGCGATGGGGGGAGCGATCAGACCGTGGCTGGTTCGGGGTGGTAACCGATCTCGTTGGCCGCGGCGATGATCTGCTCGAGGCTGAGCAGGTTTTCGTCAAATTCAACTTCCATGATTTGCTTTTTGTAACTGGCATTCACCCGTTGGATGCCCGGCACTTCGTCTTCCAGGCCTTCGAGATGCATGGCGCAGTTGGGGCAGTTCATGTCTGGGACGCGAAAAGTGGTTTTCATGCTTACTCCGTTTGATGATCAAGGTCGAACACTAATTGGCTGGGGTACATCCCCATCGAGCAGGTGTAACGTATGACGGTGCCCTTCTCCTGGGCAGGGATGCTCATCCGCACCCGCCCGGTGGTGGGCAGAATTTCCTGGTAATCCAGGCCGGGGACGACCACGGAGCGTGCGCAGGAGAGGGTGTCATTGGTTACCCACTCGAGGTTGACGGCCTGGTTGGCCGGAAGATGCAGCACTTTAGGACTGTAGCCGTCTTCGGTGACGTTGACCGCAAAGCCGGATTGGTCGGTGTTTTTGGAGAGATGCAAGGCAATCGCAGCCTGGTCAAATAACGTGGTGAAAGAGACGGGCGAGCCGCCGAGGTTCAAACCCGCGTCGACCGAGACCAGCCCGAGGATCAGCATCATCGCTGCGACAAAACGGGTGAAGTATTTTTCGACGGTGGCTCCCAGGCGGGTGGCGAAATAGGCCACCGAGAAGAAAACAGGCGAGGTGCCCAGGATAAACGAGAACATAATCAGGGCGCCCTGCACAGCCGAGCCGCTGCCCAGGGCAGCGGCCATCATCGCCTGGGTGACCCCACAAGGCAAGAAGATCGTCAGCGCGCCAAGGAAAATGGGGGTGACCAGGGATGCGCCGTTCTTTGATTTACGCCGGATATAACGAGTGAGAAAGGATGGCGGTTCGAGGACAAAATAGCGAAAAATGGGGTGGACATTCAACATGCGCAGGCCGTTGCCCAGCATGAAAATGCCGATGGCGATGTAAAGCGCAGCCCGCATAATCGGCGAGAGCTCGAGCACCGAACCTACAGCGCCAAACAACCCGCCAAGAATGGTGTAGGCCACTAATTTGGCGATCAGGAAGAGAAGAATAGGTTGGGCGATGCGCGGTCTGAATTTTTGTCCGGATGCCTGGCTAAAGGCTTTTACATCCTGTTCGACCTGGTAAGCCAGTGAGCTGGTTAGCAACCCACCCTGTACGGCGATACAGCCCAGGCCGCCGGTAGTGATACCGGTAATGAATGCGACGATCAGATCCATTTAATATTTCCTTATCGTATGGTAAGCAGCGTTATAAATTATTTATTCACCTGAAAGACGGGAATTTGGGATAAAACTCACAATATTGGTTAAATTATAACGACCTGAGATTTTTCGTCAACTATATTGGGTCCTTTGTAATGAAAATGCAAACATATTTATACGACTGCCGGGATGTTGGAATTAATACTCATCATCCTTTCCAGTTTTTTTACGGCTTCATCCAGCGAACAGATCAATCCGCCAAAACCGGTCTGGAATTGTTGCGCGTCAGAGAGATTGGCAAAGGACAGCACCGAAGGCTGGCAGCAAAGATTGACGGCCGATTCCAACAAGAAGACGGCCTGGCGCGCATTAATCATCCGCCCATACAGAAAGTCACAGGTGAGGGCGGCGGTTACCCCGGCATTTCCCAGCGCCATCAAGCCACAGTGCGCACAGCAGGCTTTCTGCTGGCTGCCATCCTTGAACTGGAGGATGAAGCTGGATCGTTCATTGAGGTTGCCGCTGCAAAAAGCGCAGTTGGCCTGCTTCGCTTCAGCCGCGGCAGGCGGAGGGGCGAGACGGATCCCCCGGCGGGCTTTGACTGCCCCGGCCTGTTGAATCAAGGCTCTAAAATCTCGATAAACGCTGGCCGGCGAGATGGCAAACTGGCGCCGGACAGCATCGATGCTCAGCGAGTGTTCTGCTTTTAGTTTTTCGAGCAAAATTAATTGTCGGTCAGATAGATTGCTCATAAATCGGTGAGGTTTGACGCTTGATTATGCTGGTAAAGGATGATAATATTTTGAGGAATTATCGTATATTCTTCACATTTCCTATTATATATCATTTTTTTGTGTACGATGAGTATGCTTTGAAGCCGGCTCATGAGCATTAACGGTTAAAAAATCATGTTGGTTGTTCCAGTCAGCGCCGGGCCGCTGGGTTCAGGCCAGGCCGACTGTAAAAGTTAATCAAAAATTTGAACAGGGAGAAAAATTTATGAAGACGCGAACTTTCACCGGGTTACTGATCAGTTTCTTGCTGGTGCTCTTGTTGGCCAGCTGTGCTCCGGCGGCAGCGCCATCCATCAGCATCGAAGGATCGTGGGGACGGCCGTCACCCACGCTGCCCACGACCGGTGCATTTTACATGGTGATCAAGAATACAGGCAGCGCCCCCGATAAGCTGCTTTCCGGGACAAGCCCGGCCTGCGGTTCAGTTGAAATTCATGAGATGGTGAAGAAATCGGACGGAACGATGGGGATGAACCTGGTCGACAAACCCGTCGAGATCCCGGCCGGCGGGCAGGTGGAATTAAAAGTTGGCGGGCTGCACGTCATGTGCATTATGAAAAAAGACGACCAATTTTTGGTCGGGGCGACGGTGGACCTGACTTTAACCTTCGAAAAATCCGGCGACAAAACCATCTCCGCCGAAATTCACGCCGAATAGTCATACTGCGAACTTAGCTGGCCTTGCCAGGTTGCCCTGGCTGAGGTGATAACCACAAAACGACATGGCGGAATAACTACTCCGCCATGTCGTTTATTTTGCCAATTCCGGCTAAAGGCGAAAAGCTAGCGCCAACCGGTGGGTTTACCCGCCGCCCGAGACACCCGCGATGCCCGGTTCGGTGAGCTTGCGCATATCGCTCAGCGCAGCCTCGATCTCGGCTGCTGCCACCGGTTGGCGCGTGTCGCGGTGGAAAAGCTCGCCTTTCTCGATTTTCTCGAAGGCAATTTCTTTGATCGCCATATTGCGCGCCAGGGCTTCTTTCACCAGCGCCGCGCCGGCGGCATAGCCGATCACCGGGTTGAGCGCGGTGACCACGATGGCGTTGCGAGCCAGCCAGCCCTCGGCTTTTTCGCGGTTGGCGCTGATCCCCACCACACACTTCTGGCTGAAGGCGTTGATGGCGCCGATACATACCTGCATGGCCTCGAAGAGGTTGTGGGCGATGATCGGCATCATCACGTTCAATTCGAGCTGCCCGGCCTGGCTGGCGAGAGTCACCGCCAGGTCGCAGCCCTGTACGTGGAACATAGCCATGTTGAGCATCTCCGCCAGCACCGGGTTGACCTTGCCCGGCATGATGCTCGATCCGGGCTGGACCGCGGGCAAATGGATTTCGTCCAGGCCGGTGGACGGACCCGAGGCCAGCAGGCGGAAGTCATTGGCGATGCGGGTGAGGGTTATTGCCAGGGTGCGCAGCGAGGCGGAAAAATCGGCCAGGTCGGCCATCGACTGCATGCTCTCAAAGAGGTTGTCTGACTGGTTTAAGGAAATGCCGGAAATTTCGCTGAGTTGTTTGACCATCCGCGCGTGGTATTCGGGGTGGGCATTCAAACCCGAACCGGTAGCCGTACCGCCAATCCCCAGCCGGCGGACACCCTCGGCGGCGCGCAGGATGCGGGCGCCGTCGCGTTCCACGGCCACAGCATAGGCGCCAAACTCCTGTCCTAGGCGCACGGGAACTGCGTCTTGCAGGTGGGTGCGCCCGGATTTGACCACGTCGTCAAACTCCGCGGCTTTCATGCGCAGGGCGGCGGACAGCCCGTTGACCGCGGTCAGCAGCTCATCCAGGCGCCACAAAACTCCCAGGCGGATGGCGGTGGGGATGGTGTCGTTGGTGGACTGCGACATATTGACGTGGTCGTTGGGGTTGACGCGGTGGCTGTTGATCTCGCCACCCAGCAGTTGTGAGGCGCGGTTGGCGATGACTTCATTCGCGTTCATGTTATGG
The DNA here is from genome assembly GCA_963752685.1 of uncultured Chloroflexia bacterium. Lineage (GTDB taxonomy): Bacteria > Chloroflexota > Anaerolineae > Anaerolineales > Anaerolineaceae > Anaerolinea. Next base: position 571,956 of record CAVVZR010000008.1, read on the forward strand.
CTGGTACCGGCGCCGGCCTGGAACGGATCGACGACAAACTGGCTGTCCCACTTACCGTCCATCACCTCGGCGCCTGCCTGCGAGATAGCCTGCGCCATGGCCGGGTCGAGCAGACCTAATTCGCCATTGACATCTGCGGCGGCGCGTTTGATCAGCGCCATCGACCAGATAAAGGCCCGCCAGGGGTGCAGCCCAGAAATTGGGAAGTTATCTACGGCTCGCTGGGTTTGCGCGCCCCACAGCGCGTCCTGAGGCACGCGCACCTCGCCAAGCGAGTCGCGTTCGATGCGAAAGTCGTTGGGAATATCGCCCATTGGGTTCATATTGATTTTGAAACGCAGGGCGAGCCTATGCCCGCCCTGAGATGATAGCGTTTGAGCGGTTAAGGAGCGGCTTTGTAACCTGGCCCTTTGGAGAAGAAATCGTAATTTGCCTGGGTTTCAGGGGTCAAATCCACGACTTCACCGGCTTTTAAAACTCGGGTGGCTTCCAGGTGGACGGGATCACCTTCGTGGTCGCTGCCGTCATAAACCGTGGAGTGACCAGCCGTGCCGGCCGGCATGGAAACGACCTGGCCTTCTTTAGCTTTGAGGGCCGAAGGCACTTCGTCCTCAGGGAAGATAGCTTCCCACGGGCACTCGGGAATACAGGCGCCGCAGTCGATGCAGGTATCGGGATCGATGTAGAAAAGAGGCCATTCCTCAACCGGCTGGCCGGGAATAATGCACTCTACGGGGCACACCGTCACGCATCCACCGTCGCGTAAACAGAGGCTGGTAATAATGTGGGTCATGTCTTCCTCCTAGAATGAAACCAGAGATAATTCGCGGTTTTTTGTTACCGCCCTTCGGCAAAACGCCGCTCGGCTTCCTCCCAGTTTACCAGATTCCACCAATTCGCGAGGTATTCTGCGCGGCGATTTTGATATTTCAAGTAATAGGCATGCTCCCAAACGTCCACGCCGATGACCGGGAAGTAGCCGTCCGCCAGGGGAGTATCCTGATTGGGGGTCGAATGGATCACCAGCCCGCCATCCGCTTTCTTGCTCAACCAGGCCCAGCCGCTGCCAAAGCGTCCCATGCCGGCCTTCTCCAACTGCTCTTTGAAGCTGGCAAAACTGCCGAAAGCTGAGTTGATCCCGGCTGCCAGCTGCCCGGAGGGTTCGCCTCCCCGGTTGGGCCCCATGATGGCCCAATAAATATTGTGGTTGTAATAACCGCCGCCATTATTACGAACCGTCCCGCGGATGTCCTCCGGAATGCTGTTCAGGTCTGCTAGGATCTGTTCGATCTTGAGATCGAAGAACTGCGGGTATTTTTCGAGGGCGGTATTCAAGTTTTTCAAATACGCAGCGTGGTGCTTGCTGTAGTGCAGCTCCACCGTTTGAGCGTCGATTGTCGGTTCCAAGGCGTTGTATGCATAGGGAAGCTGCATCATTTCGAAGGCCATTTTGTCGCTCCTTTTTATTATAATAGAAATCCGTAATTGATTGACCGCTGACCGCCCGCAAATGGGGGAAATTCCGCCATCCTGTTGGGGTCCTATCGGGTTGTTGGCTATATTCTAACTTTTCGGATTATCTTTGTCAACTTTAGGACATCTATTCATGAAATCTACACCGCGGCCAGGGATGTCTCCAATGCTGGTGCTGGTCATGGGGATTTTCGCCGTATCCACCTCGGCTCTTTTTATTCGCCTGGCGCAGGTCGAGGCCAACTCCATCGTTGTGGCCGCTTACCGCCTGAGCTTCGCCAGCATCATCCTGCTGCCTTTTGCCTGGCATAAGCGGGCCGAGTTCCGCCGGCTGCGCCGCGGTCAGGTTGGGCTGATCTTGTTATCCGGGGCCTTTCTGGCGCTGCATTTCGCCACATGGATCTCCTCCCTGGCCTATACCTCGGTGGCCAGTTCGGTGGTGCTGGTGACCACCACCCCCTTGTGGGTAGGGATGTTCTCGCCGGTCTTCTTGCGCGAGCGCTTATCTCTGCAGGTTTGGCTGGGATTGCTGGTGGCGCTGGCGGGCGGGGTGCTGGTGGGCTTGAGCGAAGCCTGCCAGCTAGGCGCGGCGGGGTTGGTCTGCCCGGCGGCGGCCAGTTTTATCCAGGGCAAGGCGTTTTTAGGCAACAGCCTGGCGCTGATCGGCGCGTTCCTGGCGGCCGGATATATGATAGTTGGGCGGCGTGTGCGTGCTGAACTTTCCCTGGTCAGTTACATCAGCCTGGTGTATGGCACGGCCGCGGTGTTATTGGTGGGCATGGCGCTCGCCTCGGGCCAGCGAGTGAGCGGTTTTAGCCTGCCGGTTTATTTCTGGATGTTTTGCCTGGCGGTGATCCCCCAGCTGCTGGGGCACACCTCCTACAATTTTGCCTTGGGCTACCTGCCGGCTGCGTTCGTTTCCGTGTCGGTGCTGGCCGAACCGGTCGGCGCCACCTTGCTGGCGATTGTGGTGCTGGGCGAACTGCCGACACAATTGGAATTGATCGGCGGGGTGATTATTCTGGCAGGGATTGGCCTGGCAACCTGGAAGAAGAGCTGATTTCAGCGGTTTGGCAAAAAAGACAACAGGGAGTTGAGCGACTCCCTGTTGTGCGTTTCAGGAATAGGTTTATCGAGAAATGGTTAGGTCCATTTCTTGACAATCTTGGGGGCCTTCAGGTGTTCGGGCAGGCGCGAGTAAAGGAAATTGCTCTCACGGATGCGCGCTTTGAGCATCTCGTCCAGGGTGAAAGCCGGGTAACGCCAGGTCCAGTTGCCGCTGGCGTGCCCGGGGAAATTCATCCGCGCGGAGGTATCCAGGCTGAGAAAATCTTGCAGTGGGGCGAGGCTGTACACCGCGATCGAGCTCCACACCGCGCGGATCATGTCCCAGGCGATGTCATCGCCCGAGCGCGCCAGGTAGCGCCGCACCAGGTCCCGCTCCGCATCCGGCGCAGACCGATACCAGCCCAGCGAGGTGTCGTTGTCGTGGGTGCCGGTATAGGCGACGCAGTTTTGAATGTAGTTGTGCGGCAGGAAAAGGTCTTCGGGATCGGCGGCAAAGGCAAACTGCAGGATTTTCATCCCAGGCAAGCCAAGTTGGTCGCGCATGGCAATCACATCTGGGGTAATTTCACCCAGGTCCTCGGCGATGATCGGCAGGCTCCCCAGGGCCGCCCGCACCGCCTCAAAAAGGTCTGCGCCGGGGCCGGGCATCCATTTGCCCTTTTCGGCGGTTTTCTCGCCGGCGGGCACTTCCCAATACGCCGAAAAGCCGCGGAAGTGATCGAGGCGGATGGTGTCGATCGTGCTCAAGGTGGCCTTAACACGTTCGATCCACCAGGCGTATCCCGTCTGGCGGTGATAGTCCCAGCGGTAGAGCGGGTTGCCCCACAACTGGCCGGTCGCCGAGAAGTAATCGGGGGGGACCCCGGCGACCACGGTGGGCCGGCCCTGGTCGTCAAAGTAGAACAGCTCGGGGTGCGACCAGGCGTCCGCGCTGTCGAAGGCCACAAAAATGGGCACGTCGCCGATGATCTGGATGCCTTTCTGGTTGGCATAGGCATGCAGGGCATCCCACTGGCGGAAGAAGAGGAACTGGCGGAAAATGTGGCGCTGGATGGCGTCGCCATTATCCGCGGCGAACGCATCCAGGGCCGCCGTCTCGCGCCGGCGCAGAGGCGCGGGCCAGTTATCCCAGGAGACACCGCCCTGGGATTCTTTGATTGCCATAAAGAGGGCAAAATCGGCGAGCCAGGAGGAATGTGCTGCCTGGAACTCGTCAAAGGCTGCCTTGCGTTTTTGCGACGAGGAGCGTTTGAAGCGCTTATAGGCACGGTCCAACAGGGTCAGTTTCCATTGGATCACCGGGCCGTAATCGACCCGCTCGGGTGGGAAGGGCGGCCGGTCGGCAAGATCGTCGCTGGAGAGCAAGCCGTCTTCCAGGAGCAGGGCGGGGCTGACCAGGAATGGATTGCCGGCAAAGGCCGAAAAACACTGGTAAGGCGAATCGCCGTAGCCGGTAGGGCCCAGCGGCAGGATTTGCCACAAGGCGCAGCCTGATTCGGCCAGAAAATTTACCCAGCGAAAGGCTTCAGGACCGAGATCGCCAATTCCATCCGGGCCGGGCAGGCTGGTGGGGTGGAGCAAGATGCCAGCAGAACGGGTGAAGGGCATGGTGGGCCTCTTTATCGAGAACGAGGTCGAATGAGATCGAGATATAGATTGAGGTAGGTCTGGGCCGAACGCGTCCAGGAGAAATCCTGCTGCATGGCAAAGCGCTGGCGCGCCTGCCAGGTGGTTTGGTCGCCAAAGGCAGCCAGCGCCCGGCGGATGGCAGCGGCAAGCGCTTCGCCGGTGGCGGATTCAAAGAGGAAGCCGGAGCTGTGGCTGGGTTGGTCCAGGTCGAAAATGGTGTCTCGCAGGCCGCCGGTGGCATTGGCTACCGGCAGGCAGCCATAGCGCATGGCGATCATCTGGGCCAGCCCGCAGGGCTCATAGCGCGAGGGCATCAACAACAGATTGCCGCCGGCATACATGCGCCTGGAGAGCTGGGCGTCGTAGCGCAGCACGGCGCGCACGCGCTTGGGCAGGTCTTGCTCCAACTGGCGGGCTGCATTTTCCAGACCTGGATCGCCGCTGCCGAGTAAGAGCGCCTGCCAGGGTTCATCCTGCACATCCCGCAGGGCGCCGGCCACCAGGTCGATCCCTTTTTGGCGGTCGAAGCGGCTGATGAGGATCAGTAGGGGCACCGCCGGGTCATAATCCAGGCCAACCTCGGCGAGCAGAGCCTGTTTGTTGGCTTCGCGCAGCGCCAGGTTCTCGCGGCTGAATGGCTGCGGGATGGCCTGGTCGCGGGAAGGATCCCAATCATCCACATCCAGGCCGTTGAGGATCCCGGTGACGGTCTCGGCGCGGGATTGCAAATAGGGTTCCAGACCGCAGCCAAATTCGGGGGTGAGGATCTCGCGGCTGTAGGTGGGTGAAACGGTGGTTATGAAATCGGCGGCAGCCAGGCCCATCGGCAGGGGCTGGTAACCACCCCAAACCGGCAGCCCGGGTTCGGTGCTGGGACGGATGCGGTAGGCACGCATGGCCTGGTCGGTCCCGGCGCCCATATAGGGCAGGTTATGCACGGTGAGCAGCCCGCGGGTTTTGGCGAAAAATGAACGCGGGGTACGCTGCCAGGCCAGCTCATGGAGGGTCAGGGCGGCGTGCCAATCATGCACGTGGAGGATATCGGGTTTCCAATCCAGTGCTTTGCATAGCTCGAGTGCGGCCAGGGAGAAAAAGGTGAATTTTTCACCATCGCGTTGTGTGTCGAGGCTGTAGACTCCGCCTTCCAGTGGAATGGGCTCCCCGGCGATGAGGTAGACCGGCAGGCCTTGTAGCTCCGCCAGATAAGCGCTGGCCTGCACCCCCCCGCCTGTCCGCGGGATGCGAAAGCGTACCACCGGCTCAGCGGAGGCCATCGCGCGGGGAATGGTGGGGTGGAAGGGGAGGACGAGGCGCATATCCAGGCTGACGCCGCGGGTAAGTGGTTCAGGCAGGTTATGGAGGGCGACTGGCAAAGAACCGGTCACATCGCCCAAACCGCCGACCTTGACAAAGGGTGCAGCTTCGGCCGCAACATACAGGATTCGCAGGGTTTGGGTGTCCATTTGTTAAGATTGTACCATGTCAATATAGTCGCTGGTGATGGTCTGCTCGCTGGAAGCGCCGAGCAGCTCGATCAATTCTTTTGCCAGGGAAGCCTTGAGCTGGGCATCCTGTTGGCTCCAGGTGCGCGTCTTGATTTCCAGGTATTTTCCCAATGACGGCACGGTCATCTTATCCAGGTTGATAAAGAATTCAGTCTCTTTATAGCTTACCAGGAAGCGCAGGCGGTCCTTTTGAATTTCCACTTCGCGGACAGGTTTGAAATATTCGCGGTAGAAGCGCAGCGAGTGGCTGGCGGGAGCGAAATAGCGGCTGCGCGAGAGCAGCACCTGGGGCAGGTGATGCTCGTGGGCGCCAATCAGGGTGAGGCGCGAGCGCACATTGGAAATTTCGTTTTTCTCGTCGATGAAGTCATCTTCGCGGTAGCGCAGGATGCCCTGTTCGGGATCATCGAAGTAGAAATAGCTGTCATATTCGTGGTAGTGGCGCTTGCGGATGATTTTCAGCGGCACCTGTTCCAGCGACTGCAGCACCGGCTCGATGTGATCGATGGCCAACTTTGCCTGGATCTCGAAGCTCTCCTCTTCCAGCGCCCCGCCGATGGCGATCAGCTTGGAAAGGATGGATTGCTCGCGATTGATCAAGAAGATATCGATCTTGCGAGCATATTCCTGGCTGGCCTGGATCAGATCTTCTTCTTTGAGGGTCAGCAGCTGGTGGCTGCGCATCAACCAGCGCCCGTTGACCATCACATCGCTCACGTCGGTGGATTTCCCGGCATAAACGATCTGCGCATAGGTGCTGTTGGGGTCATGCTCAAAATGCGGCGAGTTGTGCAGCGGGGAAATATCGACCAGGATCAGGTCGGCGCGTTTGCCAACCTCCAGCGAGCCGGTGAGGTGGCCGATGTGCATGGCCTGTGCGCCCAGGCGGGTGCCCATCAGCAAGGCCGTCTGGGCGGGGACGGTGGTTGGATCACCACTGGAGCTCTTGGCCAGGAAGGCCGCCAGGCGTATTTCTTCGAACATATCCAGATCGTTATTCGAGGCGGGGCCGTCGGTGCCGATGCCCACGTTCAAGCCCAGGCTGAGCATGCGCGAGACGGGCGCGATGCCGGAGGCCAGTTTGAGGTTTGACGAGGGGTTGTGCGCCACGCCCGCGCCGGCGTGCAGCATGGTGCGCATCTCGCCTTCATCGATGTGCACGCAGTGGGCCGCGAGCACTTTAGCGTCGAACAAACCCTGCTTCTTTACGTAGGGGATAACCGGCATACCCTGTTCGCGCCGCATATTTTCAACTTCCAGGGCGGTCTCGGAAAGGTGGGTATGCAGGGGCACGTCGAATTCGGCGGCCAGCGAGGCGCAAGCGCGCAGGATGTCATCGGTGCAGGTATAAGGTGCGTGGGGAGCCACGGAGGGAATCGACCAGGGGATGATCTTTCCAACGGCCGATAAAGTCGCGGGCCATTGCCAGCGACTCCTCAAAAAACTGCGCGTCGGGGGTGGGGTATTTCAAAACCGTTTGGGCGCACAGACCGCGCATCCCGGCCTGGGTGGTGGCTTTAGCCACATCTTCCTCAAAATAATACATGTCGGCAAAGGTGGTGATGCCGCTGCGGATCATCTCGGCGCAGGCGATCAGCGTGCCCAGGCGCACAAAATCGGGAGAGACAAATTCGCGCTCAACGGGCATCATATAGCCCAACAACCAGACATCCAGGCGCAGATCGTCAGCCAACCCGCGCAGGAGGGTCATGGGGACATGCGTGTGGGCATTGACCAGCCCGGGCATGAGCACCTTGCCGGCGCAGTCGATCACCTGGGCGGCCTGGTAGGTGCGGGTTAATTCCTCGCTGGGGCCAACAGCCACAATACTGTCTCCGGTGACTGCCACCGCCCCTTGGGCGTAGCGGTGCAGTTCCGGATCCATGGTCAGAACCATGGCGTTCGTCAGGAGGAGATCGGTTGGGATCATGGCGCCTTCCTCATCGAGATGGGGTTAAAGATTGCGGCGAAGATAGTCTAACGCGGACTGCACGGCCCACGAAACGCCGAGCTGCGGGGGGCCGCCGTAAATACGTTGGTTATTCAATATGCCGTCGGGTGTCAGCACGGCGATAGCCAGAGATTGGTAATCGCTTCCGGGCTCATAACTGGCGCCCAAGCACCACATCCGCGCCGAGGCGGGCGGCCAGTTCGCGCAGGGGTTGTTCCAGCCCCACCAGCGGGCAGGCGCCGCTGTTGATCTGCACCCATTCGGGCGGCAGGCCGTTTTCACGCAGGCGCTCGCGGAGTGTGCTTTCAAGGTTGCATTCCAGTGCGGCCATTTTCCAGCCGTGTTGGGCCAACTTTTGGAAAATCTGGCTCTCGAGGGTCTCATTGTCCGCGCCGTAGATCGCATCGCCGCAGCGCCGGCGCAGGTCAGCCTCCACCTCCGCGATCATCTGATCGGCTTCTTCCAACGAGACGGCTTTCGCGGTGATGCGAATATCGCACTGCCCAGGGTGAGCCAGAAGACCCACGGTGGGGTTGTGGAGGGTCTCCAGGTCGCCAATCCATTCATCGATCTGTGATTCGCCCACCCCGGCGGTATGCAAGACCCGCGCTTTGATCAGCCCGGTGAGCTGGTAGCGCTGTTTGAGATAGGGAACCACGGCATTTTGATACAGGTATTCCATTTCGCGAGGGACGCCAGGCAGGCTGAAAATGCAGGCTTCGCCAATTTCACAAATGAACGAAGGGGCGGTCCCCACCGGGTTGGGCACGGGGATCGAACCGGCAGGGATCCAGGCCTGGCGCATATTGTTGGGGGAGGGCTGGCGGCCGTAGCGTTTCATACGGTCGGAGATCTGGTCCCAAAGCTGGTCTTGAAATTCCAGCTTCACCCCCAGCGCGAGGGCAACCGCCTGGCGGGTGGGGTCGTCCACGGTGGGGCCCAGGCCGCCGGTGGTGATGATGATCTGGCAGCGGGTGAGGGCTTCCTGGATCACCGCCGCGATGCGTTCTTCGTTGTCGCCGATGGTGGAGGTGCGATAGAGATCGACGCCCAGGTCGCGCAGACCGCGCGCCAGGTAGCGGGTGTTGGTATCTTGTATTTCACCCAGGAGGAGTTCCGTGCCGATGGTGATGATTTCCGCTGCGGGCATGCAATCTCCTTATCAAGTTCGAGTAAAATTATGGATCAGTCCAGTTTAGTTTAACACGAAAGCCCCATGGGATAAAGGTGAGTACATTTAGCTTGTCGTATCTGTCGATCGGTTCTGGTCACCGCATGGCCGCGGTGGCGGTAGGTGAGGCGATTTGCCGCCTCTCGCCGGGCGCTCAGGTAGATGCCGGCGATCCCCTGGCGCGGCGACTGCCCGCCTTTCCCGCCCTGGCGAACCTGGGGTTGGCCTGGGAGATGCGCTATGGCGGCGCCCGCTATGACGCCCACTGGCGCAGCGGAGACGTGCGCCTGGTTAGCTGGGCTGCCCGCCAAAAATGGCTGGCGGGCGGCAGCCCGAGGGGCGATATCGCCGCGGCCTCCCACGTAGCCTGCCTGCGCATGGCGCTGGCTCAGCGGGAGCGCAGCGGGCTGCCGCGTAAAATTTTCGGGGTGGTCACCGATTTTGGCTTGCACGGTTACTGGCCCGTGGATGGGGTCGATGGTTATTTCGTGGCCGGCGAGGAACTGCGCCAGGAATTTGTGCGGCGGGGCGCAGCGGCCGAACAGGTGGCGGTCACCGGCATTCCCCTGCGCCTGGACTTTGCATCGGCAGACATCTGGCAGCCGCGCCGCGCCGGCGGACCGCTGCGGGTGTTGGTGCTGGCCGGGGGTATAAGCAGTGGGGCGTATGCCATCAACCAGGCCTGGATCGAAGCATTATTGGCGAAATTGCAGGCGGCTGTTGCAGCGGTGCGCTTCACGATCATCACTGGCGACCGGAAGAAACTGCTGGCCGGTTTAGAAGGACTGGCCAGGCGAACCCGGTTCGAGTTGTACCCAAGGGGTTTGGTGGGGGATATGGCCGGGGTGATGCGTTCGCACGATCTGTTGATCGCAAAACCCGGCGGGCTGACAGTAGCTGAGGCCCTGGCCTGTGGGCTTCCGTTGGCAGCGCTGCGGCCTGGCCCGGGCCAGGAGACAGCCAACAGCGCATTCTTAGCCCGCCAGGGGGTTTGGCTCGAAGCCTTCACTCCCGGCCAGGCCGCCGAGGCGATTCATCGAGGGGTAGAGGACCCAGACTGGTTGGCCGATTTGAGCCGGCACTGCAAGGCGCTGGGCCGGCCGCAGGCGGCGCTGGACGCAGCCCGCCGGATGTTGGAAGAGGCTCAATGAGCGGCGCTGGAAGCAAACAAAAAATCGGCCGCTGGGGGGAAACCCTGGCGGCGGAATACCTGGAAGCCAAGGGTTGGACGATCCTGGCGCGGAATGTGCGCAGCGTTTATGGAGAGCTGGACCTGGTTGCCCAACAAGGCGGCACAACCGTGTTTGTCGAGGTTAAGGCGCGTACAGGGAGAGGTTTTGGGCAACCCGAAGAGTCCGTCACCGCTCAAAAGCGAGATCATATCCTGCGCGCCATCCAGGCATACTGGCAGGCAAGGGACGAGGAACCCGCCTGGCGGGTGGACGTGATCGCCGTTTTGGGTAAACCCGGCGCGAAAGAGGTGGAAATTGAGCATTTTGAAAATGCCATCACCTCTTGATCCCCTGGTGGTAATTGTCGGTTCGACCGCGGTGGGCAAGACGGAGATTGCCATCCAGGTGGCTGAACAGGTAGGCGGGGAAATTGTCTCGGCTGATTCGCGCCTGTTTTACAAAGGCATGGATATCGGCACCGCCAAACCCGGCCCCGAAGAAAGGCTGCACGCAGCGCATCACCTGATGGATGTATTCGAACCCGACCAGCCCTGGAGCCTGGCCGGCTACCAGCTCAAGGCGATGGAGGTCATCCGCGAGGTGCAGCAGCGGGGCAGGCTGCCGCTGCTGGTGGGCGGCAGCGGCCAATACGTGCGTGCGGTGGTGGAAGGCTGGCTGCCGCCGGCACAGGCCGCCGATCCGCGGCTGCGAGCGGCGCTGGAGGCATGGGGCAGGCAGGTTGGCCCATCGGAACTGCATCGCCGCCTGGCCATTCTCGACCCGGCCGCCGCCCAGGTGATCGACGCGCCGAATTTACGCCGGACGGTGCGCGCGCTGGAAGTCATTTTTCTCAGCGGGGTGCGCTTTTCGGACCAGCGCCGAAAGACCAGCCGCCCGTTTGATACCCTGATGATCGGCCTGACCCGGCCACGAGACGAGCTGTACGCCCGCGTGGATGCGCGCATCGAAGGCATGCTGGCGGCCGGTTTTGTTGAAGAAGTGCGGGGTCTGTTGGAGAAGGGCTACTCGCCGGATTTGCCAACCTTATCGGCGATCGGTTACCGTGAGATATGCGCCTATCTGGCGGGGAAAATGAGCATGGATGAGGCCATTGTGCAAATGAAGCGCCTCACCCGGCGCTACGTGCGCCAGCAGGGCGCCTGGTTCCGCGAGGAGGATGAGTTTATCCACTGGTTCAGGGTGGAAGACGACACGGCGGTGAAGGTAGTGGAACTGGTCAAGGATTGGCTGGCGGGGCGGGAAAAGAGCTGATCGTAATAACGGGAAATCTGGTCTACAGCCAAAATTGCCCGCAGCCATGCAGATGAAAGCTCGCTGATAAGCGATTGGCGGAAACAAAATCGCTCTCCATGTGGAGAGCGATTTTGTTTCCAAGCATTGGTCAGTTATTCTGTGGAATGGCTACAGGGACGCCGCCGCGTTTGTGAGCGGGCGGGGGGTAGATCTTCTCAAATTCTTCACGCGAGATGGTCTCATCCTCGAGCAGTCGTTTGGCCACCGCATCCAGCTTGTCGCGGTGCTCCATCAGCACCGATTTGGCCTGAGTGTAAGCTTCGTTGACCAGCCGGCGCACCTCACGGTCGATCTGTTCGGCGACCGCTTCGGAATAATCACGCTGTTCTGAGATTTCGCGGCCGAGGAAGATCAACTCTTCTTTCTGGCCGTAAACCATCGGGCCGAGGGCTTCGGTCATTCCCAGGCGGGTGACCATGGTGCGGGCAACCTGGGTGACGCGCTCAATATCATTGGAGGCGCCGGAGGTGATGTCGTCAAAGACGAGTTCCTCGGCAGCGCGGCCGCCCAACAGGCCCACCAGGTCGGCCAGCATTTTCTTGCGGGGCATCAGGATGCGGTCCTGTTCGGGCAGCGACAGGGTATATCCACCCGCCATGCCGCGGGCAATGATGGATACTTTCTGCACCGGGTCAGACTCGGGCAGTGAGTTCATCACCACGGCGTGACCGGCTTCATGATAGGCCACGATGCGTTTTTCTTCCTCGCTGATCAGGCGGCTCTTGCGTTCAGGCCCGGCGATAACTCGTTCGATGGCTTCCTCAAACTCGGATTGGCCAATGGATTTCTTGTTGCGGCGGGCAGCCAGAATGGCGGCCTCATTGACCAGGTTCTCCAGGTCGGCGCCGACAAAACCGGGGGTGGAGCGGGCGATGACGCCCAGGTCGATCTCGGTGGCCAGCGGTTTGCCTTTGGAATGCACCTTGAGGATGGCCTCACGACCGCGCATATCGGGCCGGTCGAGGACTACCCGGCGGTCGAAACGGCCAGGGCGCAGCAGGGCGGGGTCGAGGATGTCGGGGCGGTTGGTGGCGGCCATGATGATGATGTTGGTGTCGGTGTCGAAACCATCCATCTCCACCAGCAGCTGGTTTAAGGTCTGCTCGCGCTCGTCGTGACTGCCACCCAGGCCGGCGCCGCGATGGCGGCCAACGGCGTCGATTTCGTCCACGAAAACGATGCAGGGCGAATGGCGCTTGGCCTGGTCGAACAGATCGCGGACGCGGCTGGCGCCAACGCCGACAAACATCTCGACAAATTCGGAACCGGAAATGGAGAAGAAGGGCACACCTGCCTCGCCGGAGACGGCTTTGGCGATGAGGGTTTTACCCGTCCCGGGAGGGCCGACCAGCAGCACGCCCTTGGGAATGCGCGCACCGAGCTGGATGAACTTCTGCGGCTCACGCAGGAATTCGACTACTTCTTCCAATTCTTCTTTGGCTTCTTCCACCCCGGCCACATCCTGGAAGGTTACAGTGGGGTGATCGCCGGTGAACATGCGCGCCCGCGATTTGCCAAAGGACATGGCAGCGTTATTGCTGCCTTGCGCCTGGCGGAAGATAAAGAAGAACACGCCCGCCAGGAGAATGAACGGCAGCACATAACCGAGCAGGGTGAGGACGCTCAACCAGGCGCTGGGGGGTTTGATCTCGATTTTGACTTTGGTAGGCACCAGCTGGTCGGACTTGACACCCAGGTTGATCAATTGCTCGACAAGGGTTGCGTTTGGTTCGATATTCGCATCGCGCTGGCTACCATCCTGGTAGACCACCCGCAGGCGATTCTCATTCTCAACGATCCGCGCAATTTTGCCTGCTTGAACATCGGCAGCCACCTCATTTATCGTTAAGATGTCCTGCGTATTACCTTGTTGGGTGAACTGGTAAACTAAAATCGCGATGATCGCGATAAAGAGCAGGACGTAGATGACGTACGATTGATTCCGTGAATTCAAGGATTACCTCCAATGCTTGCAGTTCGATGCAAACTGTTGTGCAGATTATACCAATCTCATAGTAGCTATTCAAATATTTATGATAAGAAGATAAAGAATCTTATCAAACTCTTATAAATCAACCAACCTCATAAGCGGCCAGAGTCTGGATGGCCTGCAAAATATGAGTGCGGTCGTGGGCGGCGATGAAACTGGTTAGTTCCAGCAGTGAGGTGGGGCCAAAAATAGCATGGCGCACCTGGCGCTGCCAATCGGCCAGGTCGAAGGTGCTCAAGCGTTTGAGCAGGTCCATGCGCGCGGAGACAAAACCATGGAAGGCTTCGTTGCCATCCTCCGAGCAGTAACTGCGGGTAACCGACCAGGCATCCGCGTTGACTCCGGCGATAAAGGCATTTTCTTCGTTGAAAATCCGCTCCAGGCGTGGCAGGTTGATTTCTCGGTCGGAATCGCGCAGATGGCAAATGATCTCGGTAAAGCACCACTCGCCAAGTTGAGGGTTCTTGCTCCAATCCTCTTCGAGAGAGTTGCGTTTGAAGCTGTCCATGGCCGCCGGGGTGGACAGCAAGATGCTTTGAATGGCCGCTGGTGAGACCAGTTGGAGCTCGGGTTGTTCCGCGGCGATATGGGCTAACCAGGGGGCAACCTCTTCCAGGCTGCCAGAGCGGCTTAATGACGGCAAAGAGTCCGGCAGAGGGGTGCTATCTGGGTTGAGCCAAAAACATTGGATGCCCAATTGCGCCGCAGGAAGCAGGTCGTCGCTCAGGCTGTTGCCCAGCATGGCGACGGTCTGGGTGGGCCATCCCAGGTGGGCGAGGATTTCAGCATAATAGGCCGGGTTGGGTTTGGCAAAATGAAACTGCTCGTAGGAAGTGACCAGGGCAAAGGGATAGCGCTCTACGGGCAGCCCTGCCCAGGCAAGGCGGTGTTCGATGGCTCGCCGCGGAAACAGTGGGTTGGTGGCAATGACGATCTGCCAGCCCTGGCGCAATGCGGTTTCCACCAGGGTAACCGCCTGGGGGCGGGGGCTGGTGAGGGATTGCAGGCCGGGAAACACGGTTTCATAGAAGTCGGCGATGGTCTCGCTGAGATCCGTTTTGCTGACGCCCAATGCCGGATAAAAATCGGCGTCGAACACTTCTTCGAGGGTCAGGCGCGGATCCTGGTTCTCGAGCATTTTCTGGGTGGAGGCCAGCAATTGGGGCGCCATTTTCTCGGGCGGAACCAGCTTCGCCAGGTGGCGCGCCAAAGCTTTCAGGTAGCCGGGCAGGAAGGAATTAATATCGTTGTTGAGCAGGGTGTCGTCGAGGTCGATCAGCAGGGTGGGCGTCATTACTTCCTCTCGAGGAATTCAGGGGGCAGTGGATGGCATTGCCCACAACCGATGTGCGGATCGGCGACCGTAGATTGGCTCAGGGTGCAGTATGCCGTGACCTTTACCCGACGAATTAAGCCGAACAGGTTGGTGATCACCTTGCCCTCCAAAACCATATGCTGGCAGGCGTTATCGCGGGTGATGGCAGGGACATGGCAAGTTTTACACAGATCGGAAGACCATTGATGGGGGCGGGGCTGGTCGCCAATCAGCCGGCATTCCTCCAGGGTACGCCCGCGGAAATAGTCTCCGTAGAAAAAGGGGCATTCTGATCCATATGGAGTTTTCATCGCATGCGTGCTTTCGTATCGATTAAAACCCCGCCTCGACTTGAAGGCAGGGTTTTCGTAAGCCGATCAACCGGTCGTCTGACCCAGGCAGCCTGAAAAGGCGGAGTTGCAGCCTGTCGAGCGGGAATAATGGAATACTTAAACGCGGGTGACGTATGAACCTGTGCGAGTGTCAACGCGAATTGTGTCACCTTCATTGACAAATAGGGGGGTATCCACTTCGGCGCCGGTTTCTACCTTGACTTTCTTGGTAACACCCGTGGCAGTGTCGCCGCGAACGGCTGCTTCAGCATACACCACTTTGAGGTCAACGCTGGTGGGGAGCTCAACATCCATCGGGTCGCCCTGATAGATGGTGAGTTTGACTTCCATATTTTCTTTTAAAAATCCGGCATATTCCGAAAGCATGTCTTTGTTCACCGGGATCTGATCATAGGTCTCGGTATCCATAAAATGGAAGAAATTTTCATCGGAATACTGGAATTGGACATTGTGATAATCAAGGCGCACATCTTGAACCCGGTCGCCGGATTGGAAGGTGCGCTCAAAGGTTGCGCCGGACTTCATGTTGCGGGCTTTGATACGAATGCTGGCATTGCCGCGCCCGGATTTGTTGTGGCTGTATTCTAATACTCTCAGCAGCTGGCCGTCCAGCTCGAAGATGACGCCTTTGCGAAGTTCATTTACATCGATCATAAAAACAACGTACCTCTTTACTTGTGAAATTGCAAACAAGGCGAATTATAGCAAACGCCGGATGGGGTGACAAGGGTCGAATAGAACCTTCGGGTATGATATCGGTCAGGTTGCGGGTATGACAGCCACGAAAAAGGCCTTGCGAAGGCGATTTACTTCACAAGGCCCGGGGTTAAGCGGTAATCTGGCTCAGCCGACGCGCGGTTCGATCAACCCATAGGTGTTGTCGCGGCGATGGTATAAAATGCTGATCGCGTTGGTGTTGACATTATAAAAGATGAAGAAGTTCTCGTGGCCCAGGGCCTTCATTTGTTCGAGGGCTTCCATTTCGTCCATAGGAACCAGGGTGAAGGATTTTCGCCGGGAAATCACCGGAGCTTCTTCTTCATCTTCCTCGATGGCCATTTCAACCGGGGCGACTTCACTGGCGGGGGTGCCGTCTCCGCGCCCGCGGGAATGCTTGCCCTTGTGGCGTTCGATTTTGCGCTGAATGCGCTCAATGGCGGTGTCAATGGCGGTAAATAAATCATCTGAGCGTTCTTCGCTGCGCAGGATAAACCCGCGGCCGCGAATGGTGATCTGGGCAACCTGGCGATCTGAGGGGTTGCGCATGGGTTTCTGAAACTCCAGGTCCACGCGGGCCTCGTCTATCCCGTTCAGATAACGGTCGAGCTTGGATACTTTCTTGATGACGTATTCATTTATCCGATCGGTCATTTCTATATTCTTGGGGTAGATGTCAACCTTGAGTGTCATGGGTTCCTCCTGGATCAAGAAATAGGATCAGATTGGACCTGATGGTCCGACAATAGCGCCCGGGCGAAGGATAGGCCGTAAACGGACGCAGCTCCCGAAGAGAAAAGAGCCTGAGCGCAAGCATTCATCGTCGCGCCGGTGGTGATCACATCGTCAACCACCAGAATATGCAAGGCATGCACGGGACCGGCGGTAAAAGCTCCTGCCACATTTTGACGGCGATCCACCGCGGAAAGACCTACTTGAGAGTTTGTTTCACGGGTGCGCGCTAATAACGAAGGGCGAAAAGGCACACCGGCTGCCAGCGACAAGGGCAAGGCCAACATTGAGGATTGATTATAACCTCTTTGACGTTGGCGTGCAGGGCTGAGTGGAACGCTGACCACTGCGTCTATTGGCCAGCCGAGGCCGGATAGCAGCGGATAAAGCGAATCGGCCAGGGCATCTGCCAGGCCGATATCCCGTTTATATTTTAATTGGTGGATGGCATTGCGGGCCGGACCGCGGTAGGCGCACCAAGAGCGCAAGGCGGTGAAAGCCGGAGGGGCCTGGTTGCAGCCGCTGCAAAGACCCGGCTGGGGGAGGGGAATGCCACATTTTTCGCACTGGATCGAACCCAGCGGGCTCACCTGCGCGCGGCATTCGCTGCACCAGCGCTCGCCAAACTTGCCGCACCCGCCGCAGTAAGGCGGGAACACCCAATCGACGGCATTCCAAAAGAGATGATAAGCGTTGAGAGCCGGGCGTTGCGATGCGCCCGACATCGGCATCAAAATCTCCTTATCCCTGTCTTTATTTGAACATCCCGGCCATGGCCGAGTTCATCAACCGCAGCAGCGCCGGGGTCATCAGCACGATCATCAGCGAGGGGAAGATCAAAAGGGCCATCGGGATCAGCATCTTGACCGGGGCTTTGTGGGCTTCTTCTTCGGCGGCCTGCCGGCGGCGTACGCGCATCTGGTCGGATTGAATGCGCAGCACTTTGGCCATGCTCACACCCAGCAGCTCGCTTTGGATCACGGCAGCGACGAAACTGGTCATTTCAGCCAGGCCGATGCGATCGGCCATGTCGCGCAGTGCCTCTCGGCGGATTTTACCCAGTTGGATTTCCTGGATGACGCGGGCAAATGCCAGGGATAACTCCGATTCCCATTTCTCCGCCACTTTGGCCATGGCGGCATCGAACCCCAGGCCGGCTTCCACGCAGATGGTGAGCAGGTCGAGAGCGTCTGGCATGGATTTGCGGATTTCTTTCTGGCGGCCGTTGATTTTGCTGGTCAGCCAGATGGATGGGAATAAGAAACCCACGATAGCGCCGCCGACCACGATCAGCAGTTTCTGACCTAAGGGCCAATCGGTCTTGCCGAGGGTGATGGCCAGGAAGAGGACCACGCCGAAAATACCGCCGGAGATAAACTGGAGCGCCAGAAACACGGTGGGATCCAGGCGGCCAGGGTTGCCGGCCAGCTCCAGCTTGCGCGCGATGTTCTGCATCGCGTTTTGTGGGGTGAAGCGGATGGCCAGCTCGCCCAACTTGCGGGCGATGGGGAAGATGATGCGTTCCTGGAAGGGGAGCGAGAGCTCGATTTTCTCCAGGTCAACATTCTCACCGCGTTTATTGAACTCTTCCAGGCGGTTCTGGAGCAGGCGGTCGTCACTGGTTTGGGGGTTGCGCAGGCCGATATACACCAGCGCGGCCGCTCCAAAGATGATCAGGACCGCCAATCCGATAATAATAGTAATTGGGGACATCGTTAGGCTCCTGTTCCGTTACACTTCAATATCACCGATCTTGTTCATCACCACATAACCGCTAATGATGAGGATGGCTGCACAGACCAGAGCGAAATAACCGCAGGGCAGGCGCGCATTGTTTTCCGGAGTGAAGAATTCCATCATGTAGCCGCGGTTCATCACATACAGCACCGCCAGAACCAGCAGGGGCAAAATGGAGAGGAAGCGCCCCGAGTACATCACCTGGGTGGTAAGAACGCGAATTTCGCCTTTGATGCGCACACGTTCGCGAATGGTGTATGAAATCGTGTCGAGAATTTCAGCCAGGTTACCACCCACCTCACGCTGAACGTTGATAGCGGTGATCACCAGGTCGAGGTCTTCGCTGGGAATGCGGCGAAGTAAATTGTCGAGGGCAACCTGCATGGTAACGCCCAACTGCATCTCCTGCACCACCCGGCGGAATTCATCGCAAATGGGAGCGGGCAGCTCTTTGCTGACCGATTCCATCGCCTGCATGGTGGAATACCCGGCGCGCAGGCCGTTGACCATCAGGTTGAGCATGTCTGCGAGCTGTTCGTTAAAGCGGATCAGGCGGCGTGAGGTCTGGCTGCGCACGTAGAAACGGGGCAAGAACAGCCCGACGGCAAAACCTGCCAATCCCACCAGCAAGACCCGTCCGGCCAGCAGCCAGACCAGGGCGCCGGTTAGGACCCCGGCGATGACCATCATAGCCATGTACTCGCCGGCCTTCAACTTGATATCCGCGCGCGCTAATTCACGCGAGATGGTATCGCCAAAGGTGGAGCCTGCCACGCGGTTGTTTAGCCACTCGGTGACCGGCGCCTGCACTTCGCGCTGCTCGCGGTTGGGTCGCGGGGTATCGACATAGCGGCCGAGGCGTTCTTCAACCAATGAACGCTCACTGGTCACGGAAACGATGATGCCCACGATTAACATGAGGACAGCCAGCGCCCCTCCGATAATAAGGACCAGTGTCATGTCTAGGACCATGGTTTTATCCTTTCCTAATCCGGATCTTCGCGCCGTTAGAAGCGGCGGCGTTCCCCGATGCCGAAGATACTGGGCGGCAGGTGAATCCCGGAGCCTTCAATCTTATCCATGAATTTGGGGCGCAGGCCAGTCGGGCGCAGCCGGCCGATGATCTTGTTATTCTCATAGCCTACCTGCTCAAAAACGAACAGGTCGGTCATGGTGATTACATCCCCTTCCATCCCGGAAACCTCGGTGATGGCTACCACTTTGCGCGAGCCGTCGCGCATACGCTCCTGGTGGACGACCAGATCGATGGCCGAGGAGACCTGCTCGCGAATGGCGCGTACGGGTAATTCCATCCCGGCCATCAAGGTCATGGTTTCGAGACGGGAGAGGGTATCCCGCGGGCTGTTCGAGTGGGCGGTGGTCATCGAGCCATCGTGACCGGTGTTCATCGCCTGAAGCATGTCGAGGGCTTCGTCGCCGCGGCATTCCCCGACGATGATGCGGTCGGGGCGCATGCGCAGGGCATTGATCACCAGCTGGCGGATCGTAATCTCGCCGCGGCCTTCAATGTTGGCGGGGCGCGATTCGAGCGTGACCACGTGTTCCTGGCGCAGCTGAAGCTCTGCGGCGTTTTCGATGGTCACGATGCGTTCGTCATTGGGAATAAAGCCCGAGAGCACGTTGAGCAGGGTGGTTTTGCCGGAGCCGGTACCGCCGGAAACGATGATGTTGATGCGCGAGCTCACGCAGGCTTTAAGAAATTCTATAGCTTCTGGGGTGAACGAACCAAACTGGATCAACTGCTCGACGGTGATCGGTTTGCGGGCAAATTTACGAATGGTCAAAATGGGTCCCACCAGCGAAATGGGGGGGATGACCGCGTTGACGCGCGAGCCGTCCATCAAACGGGCGTCTACATATGGGCTGGATTCATCGATGCGGCGGCCCAGGGGCGAAACGATGCGCTCGATGATGCGCATGACGTGATCGTTGATTTCAAAGGTCACCGGGGCGCGGTAGAGGCGCCCTCCACGCTCCATATAGATGTTCTTGGCGCCGTTGACCATGATTTCAGTGATGGTCTCGTCTTCCAGCAGGGTCTGCAGCGGGCCTAACCCCAGGATTTCGGCGGCAATCTGTTCGAACATGCGCGCCCGTTCTGGGCGGGAAAGCACGATATTCTCTTCACCCAGAATTTGCTCGAACAGTTCCTGGATGGTACGGCGAACTTCGGCGACTTTGGAAGGGTCGCTGGTGGGGTCCAGTCCGGAAATGAGTTTTCCTTGAACGCGAGCTTTCAGATCCTGGTAGGTATCCTGCGCGGTGGGAATACTGGGCGCAGCGACCCGGCGAGTTGGCTGAATATTAGGCGCGGTTGGAGGATTATTTCCAGGGCCGGACGGTGTGTTGGAGCCGCCGTTAGAATTATTATTTCCCTGAATTCGCTTTAAGATCGACATTTTTGACCTCCATAGATATCACCCGCTGCGGATTACTTTTTACCAATAACTTCGCCTTCGGGTGTTTCTAATTTCGTGATTTTCTCTTTCACCAGGTCAGCCAGGGTCTGGATGTTTTTAGCAACCGCCTGATTCTTGTTGTCAACCATGAATGGAATGCCGCGGTTTACCGAAGCGCTGACAATTTTCTCGTCAAAGGGGATGGCGGTGGCAACTGGCTGACGCAGGCTCTCGCCTACTCGTTCCGGGGTGATGGTGATTTTCTTATCATACCGGTTCATTATAAATAAAATCCGTTCGCGTTTCAGACCGACTGCGTCTACCAGGGCGAGGAACAGGTTGCAGTTCTTGATGGATGGAATATCCTGGGTGGTGACCAGCACGATGACATTTGACACATCCAGCGCGCTCTGCACTACTTCGCTCAGGTAGGTGCTGGTGTCGATGACGATGTAAGTATAGATGCGGCGCAGGTATTCGATCAGCTTGGTGAACTGCTCGCCGGTGACTTTATCCGCCATTTCGGGGCGGGGCGGGGCGGCGAGGATATCTAAACCGGAGGCATGGTGGGTGACCATGACTTCCTGAACAATTTCCGGGTCCAGTTCATCGGCTCGAAGCGCCAGATCCAGCACCGTGTTCTTGCCCTGTTCATTCAAGAATACGGCCACGTCGCCATACTGCAGGTTGGCATCGATCAAAGCGACGCGGTTGTCTTCATTTTTAAAGGAGACGGCCAGGTTGGTAGCGATGGTTGTACAGCCCGTCCCCCCTTTCGGACTGTACAACACCACTACTTTGCCCTGGTTGCTCACCTGGGATGTGGCCGCCGGAGAGCCTTCGCTCGGGTTCTGAGGATATGCCTGAACGATCTTTTTGCGCTCCTCGGTTGCCATCACACCCGCGCGCCGGATGGCGTCGGTGAGCTCGTCGATCATGGGTGGTTTGGTCAGGAAGTCTCGGGCGCCGGCTAACATGGCGCGGCGCATATAACTGGGGTCGCTCTGCACCGAAAGAATGACCACCTGAGCATACGAAAGTTTGCGTTTGATCTCCTGGGTAGCGGTTATGCCGTCCATATCCGGCATATTGATATCCATGATGATGACGTCTGGCTTGACCTGCTGTGCCTGTTCAATTGCCTCGCGGCCGGTGCGCGCAGTGCCGACTACCTCGATATTGGCATCGAACTGCAGCATACGGCGGATGTTTTCGCGTGTTTCGGCAATGTCGTCGACGATCAGGACGCGAATTTTTTCTTGAGACGGCATAAACACTCCATAGAGATCGTTAATTCATACACAGGCGCCCAAACCCGGCACCTGTGATGATCTTATTAGAAAGTCAGCAAACCCTCTTTTGTGTCTCCACAATTATTGCGGCTGGGTCGTTGTGGTCGATCCGCTGCCGGTGGTTGGGAATGCGCCAACCGAACTGGGGATTTCATCGATGCGCGGCTCGAGCCCGTAGGGCAGCTTGGCCGGGTTGGGGATATTATACTGGTCAAGTATGAATTGCAGTGTAACCGGTTCGGTGGAGGTGCGTTGTGAATCACCGGCGCTGCGCATGACCAGGTTTAATTTCCCGCCTGCAAGGATCAGGTAGTTAATCGTCACCGCGTCCTGCGGGCTGACCACCAGGGTGACCGTATCGGGCAGGGGGCGGGTTGGGGTGGCTGCGGCTTCCTGTCCGGGAACGGGCGTAGGCTGCACCTGACCGGCTTCGAGCACCGTCTCACCAGGTTGGGGGAAGTTGCCAACATACAGCACGATCGCATCCTGGATCAAGGTCTGGCTGACCAGCCGCGGGCGCTGCGATTCGGATGGAATGACGTAGATCGGCTGCCCGAGGGTGGGGTCCAATTCGGTGCGTCCCGCAACCCCGTCGCTCTTGGAGACGGCAGCGGAAGCGGCGGTCGGCCCGCCTTCGGATGGTCCGGGGGCAATCACCAGCCCAATGTTGTTGGGCAGTTTGCTCTGGAAGCCGGGATCGATATCCACCAACAGCAGCGAGAGGATCACATTCACGTGGTCGCCGCTTTCAAGGCCGTAGGCGACCGATGAGAGCTTGCTCACTGGGACGGGAATGGCTACCTGGCCGGCCGGGATCTTGAAGGCCGCCGGCGAATTTTTCATGTTGGGATCTACGACCATTGACGAGGTGATCGGGGTGCGGGCTTCAAGGCTGTCCTTGGCGCGTTTGCCCAAAACTTCGTTGATATCGGTGATGAAGGCCCCTTCCACCAAATCTTTCTTTGGATAGGGGATGGTCGTGACTAAGGATTCGTTGAACTCGGTGCCTCTCGAAATGGGCTGCACCGAAATAACAATCGTTACCATCTCCTCAACCGGTGTTGGCGCCAAAGCGGGTTCCTGGGGTGTGTTCGGAACCAACTGCCCGGGCAATAAGCGCATAACTGCCCAAACCAGCACCAGCAGCAATATAAGGATTAACGCAATGAAGATAAATACCCTCCCCCGGCGTCTCCCACCTGTTGCCATATCAGCCTCCTGAAGTGTATATAGGGTGATTTATGAAAATTTGATTGATGGCATATGTATGCATGTTATTATACGCTAATTCCTTTTCCCTATTCTAGACGTGTGTGTCCGATTAACCAGTTGCAATATATTTGCCACGATTGGCATCGGAGGTTCTGATGCAAAAAAAGGCCCTGTTAACCAGAGCCTTTTATAGGACATAACAGGTGGATTCGGTCAATCTAGAACTAGATTTGCTTGACAACGTTACTAAAGATGTTACCGATGGCAGGTCCGACGAGTGCGAGAATAACAATGACAACGACTGCAACCAAAACAAGAATGAGCGCATACTCGACTAAACCCTGTCCTTTTTCCTTCGGAGCGAACAGCATTATTTTCACCTCCTCTCTGTCGCATCTTCGGTTCAGGTTGTGAACTTGACTATATTATATCGGTACGATTCTAAATTACAACCATCTTCACATTACAGGAACCTTACAAGATATATCTAAAATTGACATAATCTTTATGCTTTTTACAACGCTTTTGTTGTTCTCTAAACAAATAATCGCTATAATCAAGTCGTAGCGGTAAGAAAAATAACCGCGGTTAACCAAACAGGAGGAAACATGAGTGATATTCTCGGACGTGTCATGGATGAGCAAGATATCTTTAAAAAACTGCTGGGTAAAATCCCCGGTTTTAAAGGATATATCGACCGCACTAACCGCCGTTCTGCCGATAAGCTGCTGCGCGAGACAATTGCCGGGCGCTTTGACGCCTTTGGCCAACGCATCTCTGCGCTGCAGCGCGACCTGATCAGCCAGGGCGGTCTGGCCTGGGTGGATGATCTTGAGGCGTCCGCGTTGAAACTGCGCACCTTCACCGACCGGGTACGCACAGCCTCCTATGGGTATGCCGGGTTCTTTGATGCCGTCAAAATCAATTCGGAAGAGCTGGGGCAAATTTACCAGTATGACCTGGCATTGATGGAATCGGGTGATGAGGTCGAGCGCTCCATTGATAATGTAGAGGCTTCGATCGGCACCGACGGCCTGGGCGCGGCGATCCGCAGCCTCACCCAGCAGGCCCAGCAGTGCATGACGGCGTTTGATAAACGCGCCGAAGTGATTTTGACCGGTTCACAGCCCGCGCAGCAGTAGCGCTCGCCGGCAGCCTTGTGTGAAACGATGAATTTACCTTAGGAAATCGAGGGGAATATGGCCAGAATTTTTGATGTTGTTGAATATCCCAGCGAAATGACGGATGAGATCGTCCACCGGTTCCCTGAGACCGGCGTGGCCGACCTGCGCTTTGGTTCGCAGGTGATCGTGCGCGAATCCCAACGGGTGGTTTTCTTCCGCGATGGTCAGGCGTTGGATGTGTTGGGCGCCGGCCGGCATACGATCAGCACGGCCAATGTGCCTCTGCTGACCAACTTAATCGGCAAGGCCTTTGGCGACCGGACCCCGTTTACCGCCGAAGTCTATTACGTTTCGATGCGCGAATTTGCGGATCGCAAATGGGGCACCCCCCAGCCGATTTTTGTGCGCAACCCGGGCATGGGCCTGGGATTGGCCCTGCTGCAGGGGTTCGGCTCCTATAGTTTCCAGGTGCGCGACCCGCAGCAGTTTGTCACCCAGTTGGTTGGCGCGC
The DNA here is from genome assembly GCA_963752685.1 of uncultured Chloroflexia bacterium. Classification (GTDB taxonomy): domain Bacteria; phylum Chloroflexota; class Anaerolineae; order Anaerolineales; family Anaerolineaceae; genus Anaerolinea. The sequence goes on from CAVVZR010000008.1 coordinate 596,642, forward strand.
AGGGTTTCTACCGCACCGGCGATATCGAGAACCGCATGCGTTCGATGCTGCTCTCGAAACTGCAGGACCTGCTGGGCGAGACGGCGGCCAAGAACAGCGTAGCTGAATTGATCGGGCTGACCGAGGAAATTGGCGCCGGCGTGCGCGCCAAAGCCCAGGATGATTTCGCGGCCATCGGCTTAACCCTCAAGAGTTTTTACATTGCCAACCTGAAGCCCTCTGAAAAATCGGCCGAGGAACTGCGCGCGATGGGTATGCTGGACATGGATACCTACACCCGTCTGCAGGCCGCCGATGCGATGCGCGACGCTGCTCAGAACCCGAGCGGTGGAGCCGGCCTGACCGCCGGGATTGGCGCCGGGTTGGGCATTGGCAACGTGCTCTCCAATTCGCTGCAAGGCGCTAACCAACCGGCAGGGGCCGCGGCGAGCGCCGGCACGGCAGCCAAAGGGGTGGGCATCCCGGATATCATGACCCCGTCTGAGGCGGCTGCCATCCTGAAGGTGTCTGAAGAAGATGTGGTCGCGGCGATCACTGCCGGCGACTTGAAGGCCAGGAAGATTGGCTCAGCCTTCAGGATCAGCAAGGAAGCCCTGGAAGATTTCCTCAAGGGTTGATGAGGCGAATACTACAGGTGGGTGGTGTAAAAACCACCCACTTGTTTTTTGAGTTCACCCCTGGGGCCGCGATCGGCGGCCCAAATTTATGTTATAAATAATAAGGTTTGTCACCTTTTCGACCGTTCAGTGACACTGCGGAATTTTCCATCTGGGAGCGGTATGAAACTTCACGAGTATCAATCCAAACATATATTTAGCAAGTTCGGTGTCCCGATTCCACGCGGTAGGGTCACGGCGATGGCCAGCGAGGCCAAGCATTATGCCGAAGAATTGGGCGGTAAAGCCGTCATCAAGGCGCAGGTGCTGGTGGGCGGGCGAGGTAAAGCCGGCGGAATCCGCCTGGCGAAATCGCCCAAGGAAGCCGAAGACCTGGCCACCATGATCCTGGGTATGGAGATCAAGGGGCTGCCTGTGCGGAAAATCCTGGTGGATGAGGCCGTCAGCTTTACCAAGGAGATTTACCTGGGGATCACCAATGACCGGGCGGCGCGCCGGCCGGTGATGATGGCCTCGGCGGCCGGAGGGGTGGAGATCGAGGAAGTGGCGCGAGTGAGCCCCGAAAAAATCATCAAAATCCACATTGACCCTCTCCTCGGACTGCGCGATTACCAGGCCCGCGACCTGGCGGTGAGTATCGATATTCCGCGCGGGTTGTGGCGCGCCTTCACCGAGATCGCCAACGGTTTATGGGAGGCTTACCAGGCCAACGATGCTTCGCTAGCCGAGATCAACCCGCTGGTGATCACCGCCGACCAGAGACTGCTGGCCCTCGACGGCAAGATGGTGGTGGACGACAATGCCCTCTTCCGCCACCAGGATCTGAATGAGATTCGTGATCTGGATGCGGAAGATTGGGCCGAGGTTGAAGCGCGTAAATTTGGCCTGTCCTATATCAGCCTGCAGGGCGAAATTGGCTGCATGGTCAATGGGGCGGGTCTGGCGATGGCGACCATGGATATCATCACCCTCAGCGGCGGTGAGCCGGCCAATTTCCTGGATATTGGCGGTGGGGCCGGTGCGGAAAAAGTGGCGGCCGCCCTGCGGATTATCCTGGCGGACCAGCACGTGAAAGCGGTTTTGTTCAATATCTTTGGCGGAATCACCCGCTGTGACGAGGTGGCGCGCGGAATTTTGACCGCGTTAAGCGAGATAAAGACCAGCGTGCCCATGGTGGTGCGCCTGGTGGGCACCAACGCCGAGGAAGGCCGGCAAATCCTGGCGGATGCCAAAATGGAAACTGCCGAAACGCTGCTCGAAGCCGCACAAAAAGCGGTGGCCATCGCGAAAGGGGCGTAAGAGATGAGCATTCTAATCAACAAAAACACGCGTCTCATCGTGCAGGGCATTACAGGTAACGAGGGTTTGTTTCACACCACCCAAATGCTGGCCTATGGAACCAATGTCGTGGCGGGGGTCACCCCTGGCAAGGGCGGTGAATGGGTATTGAATGGCAAGGTGCCGGTTTTCGATACCGTGCGGGCGGCGGTGGACACCACCGGGGCGAATGCCAGCATTATTTTTGTCCCGGCCCGTTTTGCCCCAGACGCCATCCTGGAAGCCGCGGACGCGGGCATGCCTCTTGTGGTATGTATCACCGAAGGCATCCCGGTGCTGGATATGATGCGGGTGCGCGCCTACATCGATACGCGCAACGTGCGCCTGCTTGGGCCAAACTGCCCTGGGCTGCTGACGCCTGGTGAGTGCAAGGTGGGGATCATCCCCAACAACATTGCCATCCCGGGCAATGTTGGCATCGTTTCCCGATCGGGCACCCTGACCTACGAAGTGCTGTATGCGCTCAAGAACAGCGGGAAAGGCGCCAGCACCTGCGTGGGCATCGGCGGAGACCCGGTGAACGGCACCAACTTTATTGATGTGCTGGATATGTTTGAGTCGGACCCGCACACCGACCAGGTAGTTTTGATCGGTGAAATAGGCGGGTCGGATGAAGAACGCGCTGCCGATTTCATCACGCGCAGGATGACGAAACCGGTGGTGGGCTTTATTGCCGGGCAGTCGGCGCCTCCGGGAAAGCGCATGGGGCACGCCGGGGCAATCATCGAGGGCGGGGCAGGCACAGCCGAGGATAAAATCCGCGCGTTAGAAGCCGTGGGGGTGCGCATGGCACGCCATCCCGAAGAAATCCCGACCTTACTGTCGGAATAGTTGTTCCGGATGAAAGCGAACAGGCCGCCAATTTGGCGGCCTGTTCGCTTTCAAGGGAGGGTGAACTTCATTTTATATAGGAAACCCTCGGAAGAAGGAAGCCGAGATTAATTTTTATGTGCGTCAATATAGGTGACGGCATCCGAGACGGTGCGGATCAGGCGAGCGTCTTCGTCGCCGATGGTCATGGAAAATTTCTCACAAAAACCGTCGATCAGGAAAAATTGATCCATCGAATCAGCTTTCAGGTCTTCGACAAAACGGGTTTCGAGAGAAATGCCTTCGCCATCGATTTTCATCACGTCAATGATTACTTCTTTCACGCTTTCGAACGTATCACTCATGGGTGCCTCCGGGGGTTGATTTTGGCTGGGGTTGTACGTGTAAATTGTACAATTCTTGGGTTTCCTGTCAAGTCTGCGGGCCGGGGTTGTTCATCCTCGATTAGGGCCCATTATACCCGCACTATATGTTTATAACCCTGGATTGGCTTGATCGGTTTGCCGAATGCCGAAGGCGCCTGTGGTTAGACAATCTCTTTTGCCTGCATAGCGGGCTCTGGTATACTATCCAAATGGAGGGCAGCATGCCAGATTCCCCCGAAACCTCATCGCGAAAATCAGATCACCTGCGCATCAACCTCGAAGAGGATGTGCGATCTTCGCTCAGCACCGGGCTGGAGAATTACCGCTTTGTTCATGAGGCCCTGCCCGAACTGGATCTGGATGAGATCGATATGTCACAGCAGTTGTTTGGCAAAGCCCTGGATGCGCCCATCCTGATCTCTTCGATGACCGGCGGGACGGACCGCGCGGCGGCCATCAACTGGGCGCTGGCAGAAGCAGCCCAGGAATGCGGGGTGGCCATGGGGGTGGGCTCGCAGCGGGCTGCGTTGGAGGCAGACGGATTGAGCGCAACCTTCAAGGTGCGCCATGCCGCCCCGAGTATCTTGCTGATGGCAAACCTGGGCGCGGTGCAGTTGAATTATGGCTACACGGTGGATCACTGCCGGCGCGCGGTGGAGATGATTGGCGCTGACGCGTTGATATTACATCTGAATTCGATCCAGGAGGCCATCCAACCCGAGGGTGACACCCATTTTCGCGGGCTGCTGGCAAAGATTGAGCAGGTGTGCCGCAGCCTGGATGTGCCGGTGATTGCCAAAGAAGTGGGCTGGGGGATTTCGGAGCGCAGCGCACGCCTGCTGCTGGGTGCGGGGGTGGCGGCGATCGACGTGGCCGGGGCAGGAGGTACTTCCTGGACGCAGGTCGAAATGCACCGACTGGAGGATGAAGGGCGCAAGCGGGTGGCCGGCGCATTCCGCAATTGGGGCATTCCAACCAGCGAATCGATCCGCATGGTGCGGCGTGTCAGCCGGGATGTGCCCCTGATTGCATCCGGAGGCCTGCGGGACGGGGTAGATATTGCCAAATGCATTGCCCTGGGAGCGGACCTGGGGGGCATGGCAGGGCGCTTCTTGAAAGCAGCCAGCGAATCGGCCACCGCGGCGGTGAAAGTGATCGAAGAAGTGCGCCAGGAAATTCGTATATGCATGTTCGGGGTGGGCGCGAACAGCCTGGCTGCTCTGCGCCAGGTGCAATTGATCCATATGGGGACCCGTGAAAATGAACTTGACTGAGGCGATGACCGCGATGCTGCCTGCCATCGAAGCCGAGCTGAAAGAGGTGGTGTACGGCTGCATGAATGCCGCTTATCCCGAACTTCGCGATATGCTCACCTATCACCTGGGTTGGGAGGGTGAGGGCGCCGGACCGGCGGCCCAGGGCAAGCGCATCCGGCCGGTGATGACCCTGTTGTGCGCCCAGGCGGCCGGCGGCGATTGGCGCAGCGCACTGCCCGCGGCGGCGGCGGTGGAACTGCTGCACAATTTTTCTTTGATCCACGATGATATCCAGGACAACAGCTCATTAAGACGCGGGCGGCCGACGGTCTGGGTAAAATGGGGTTTGGCGCAGGCGATCAACGCCGGGGATGTGATGTACACCCTGGCATATTGGGCGCTGCAGCGCCTGGCGCACACCTGTTCACCGCAAACTGGGCTGGAAGCCAACCGGCTGCTGCAGGAGGTATGCCTGCGGCTGACCGAAGGCCAGTATCTGGATATTTCATACGAGCGCCTGGACAATTTGAAATTGGAGAATTACTGGCCAATGATCACCGGGAAGACCTCCGCGCTGTTGGGCGGCTGCGCCGAGTTAGGCGCCCTGGCCGGGGGAGCCAGCCGGGAGCAGCGGGATGCCTTCCGCGAATTTGGGATCAAAGTGGGTCTGGCTTTTCAGGTGCTGGACGATTGGCTGGGGATCTGGGGCGATGCGGCGCTGACCGGCAAGTCGACGGACAGCGACCTGGTCGCGGGGAAGAAATCTCTGCCGGTGGTATATGCCCTGGAGAAACAAGGGGCATTTAAGCGTCGCTGGAGGCGGGACGGCGTGCGCCCCGAAGATGTGCCCGAGATGGCAGCCTTGTTGGAAAAAGAAGGCGCCGGGGCATATACCCTGGCACAGGCGGAAAACCTCACACACCAGGCTTACGAGGCCTTGAAACGAGCCGTGGGCGAGGCGGAAGACGCCTCCCAACTGGAGGAGATGGTCGGGATGCTGTTGGCGCGAAAATATTAAGCTGCGAGCCCAAAAGCCAGAATTGTTAGGATAGGGTCAGGTCCGGGTAAACCAGCGTTTGCCCAACTGCCATAGCGCAATGGCCAGCACCAGCCAGGCGAGAAGCTGCGCCTGGCGGAATTGTCCCAGCACCAGGATGCTGTCGCCGCGAAAAGCTTCCAACAGCAGGCGGGCCAGGGCTGAAAGCGAGATGAACAGCCAGAAACGCAGGCCGGGAACGGGGGAAAACCGGCGGGCGATGGCGTTCCATGGGGCCGGCCAAACCACCAACAGAATGAGCAGGGCGCTAATGATCTCGTAGACCTGGGCCGGGTGGCGGCGGACGCCCCATAAATCGATCGACCAGGGCAGGTCGGCAGGTGCGCCGTAGCCCCCGCCAGAGGCCAGGTTAGCCATGCCCAGCGCCACCGCCATGACCGCCAGCAAGCTGGTCAGCGAATCGAGTGCCGCGAGCAGTGGCAGGTTGCGCCGCTGCACAAAAATGAGCATAGCCAGCACGGCCGCCACGAACCCCGGCAATGGGGCCAGCATCTGCGGGCTGAGCGAGAGCAGGCCCAGCGGGCTCTTGACGAAGGCGGCCGGGTATTGGGCGGCATACGCCAGGCGCGCGCCGACCACACCCGCCACCAGGCTGACCAGGGCCAGGGTGTAGAGGTGCCGGGATAGATCGCCCTGCTGCACGGCATGCTTCTCGCTCCAATCCAACCCAAGCCACAATCCAATCAGCAAGATTAAGCCGGGGGTTTGCACGGCCAGCGGACCGATGTGCAGGATCGGCAGCATCAGGGCGTCTCCGCGAGAAGGCGTTCGGCCTGGGCGCGCAGCAGCGCTTCGGAGATTGGCCCGCCGACGATCATATCGCGGATCTGGCCGTCTCGGGCGATAAAGAAGGTGGTCGGCAGGGCGTCGGTGTTGTATTTACGGCCGGCGAGCCCTTTTTCATCCAGCAGGATTGGAAAACTCAGCTTGTTTTCGGCGACAAAATCGCGGACGGCCTGCAGGCCATCCTGATTGGTAAGGTTTAGCCCGAGAACCACCAGCCCGTCCTTCGCGTAGTCGCGATAAACCCGGTCGAGGGCGGGCATTTCGGCGCGGCAGGGCAGGCACCAGGAAGCCCACAGGTTGAGGATGACGGCCTGGCCGCGCAGATCGGCAAGATTAACCGTAGTTCCGTCCAACGCCGCCAGTTCGAAACCCGGGGCGCGGAAACCGGGCCGGGCGATGGGCGCTTCTCCATCGGTCGTGCTGCCCGGCGCAGGGCGGGTGATAGCGATCCAGGCGGCGCCGGCGATTAACAATGCCAGACTGAAGATAAGATAGGTGCGGCGAGAGAGCATGCAGGTATGGTAATAGGGATGGAATGGGGCGTCAAGGATATGCGCGAAAAGGTGCGGGTAGTGCGGTTATAATTCATCTCGAGAAGTAGAAAGGGCAGGTATTCATGAAGCTGGTATCCGTGGCAGAAATGCGCGCAATCGAGCGCGAAGCAGATGAGCAAGGCTGCACTTATGAGATGATGATGGAGCGGGCGGGTTTAGGCCTGGCCGAACAGGTGCATTCCTTTTATGGCTATGAAGAGCGCTTGAACGTTCTGGGCCTGGTTGGCTCGGGCAACAACGGCGGCGACACCCTCCTGGCGCTGGCTGGCCTGGCAGAAGCCGGCTGGGAGGTATGCGCTTATCTGGTCCGGCCGCGAACCGAGGATGATCCTCTATTGGCGCGTGTCACCGCGTTGGGCGGCAAGATCCTCGACCACGCCAAAGATACAAAATTCAAGGCGTTGGATGAACAGCTCAAACAGGCCACCGTGCTACTGGACGGCGTGCTGGGTACCGGCATCCAGCTGCCGTTGAAAGATGGGGTAGCTGGGGTGCTGGGTCATGTCAAGGATTCGGTATTCGTCCCGGCGGTAGTCGCCGTGGACTGCCCATCTGGTGTGGATTGTGACAGCGGGGCCGCGGCAGATGAATGCCTGCCCGCCGAGGTGACGGTCTGTATGGCCGCAGTCAAGAGCGGTTTGCTGCGCTACCCGGCGTTTGAGTTGTGCGGAAATATGCAGGTGGTGGATATCGGCCTTCCTGAAAATCTGCCCGCCTGGAATACGGTCAATAATGAACTGGTCTCGGAAGATCTGGTGCGAGAGCTGCTGCCTAGACGGCCGGCAGATGGACACAAAGGTACCTTTGGCACGGTGACGGTGGTGGCCGGGTCGCTCAATTACAGCGGAGCGGCGCTGCTGTCCTCAGGCGCAGCCGGGAAGGTAGGCGCCGGCCTGGTGCAGACGGCCGTGCCGGCAGTGCTGCACGCGGCGTTGGCCGGCCACAACCCCAATTCCACCTGGCTGCTCCTGCCGCACCAGATGGGTGCCATCAGCGGCGAAGCGGTCAATGTGCTGCTGCGCTCGACGCCGCGCACCACGGCGCTGCTGGTTGGCCCGGGGTTGGGGCTGGAGGACTGCACCGGCGAATTTATCCGTCGGCTGCTGGAAGATCGGGCAGCGCCGCGCGCACGCGGTACGATTGGTTTTGTCAACGCGGCAGCCGAGGTGAAGGACGAAAAACAGGCCGAACGCACGCTGCCCGCGATGGTGATCGATGCGGATGGGCTAAAGCTGCTGGCAAAAGTACCTGAATGGCACAAACGCCTTCCGGTCGAGACGGTGCTGACCCCGCACCCTGGTGAGATGGCGATTTTAACCGGCATCAGCGTGGAGCAGATTCAGGCCGATCGCCTGGGTACCGCGCGGACATTTGCCCAGGACTGGGGACATGTGGTGGTACTGAAAGGCGCCTTCACTGTGATTGCCCATCCCGACGGCAGGCTGCGGGTGATCCCGGTGGCAACCAGCGCCCTGGCCCATGCCGGCACCGGCGACGTGCTGGCGGGGATGATCGCCGGGCTGCGGGCGCAGGGAATGGCCGCCTTTGACGCGGCCGCGGCAGGCTGCTGGGTGCATGCTCAAGCGGGTCTGGCGGCATCCAGCCAGTTGGGGCATGAGGCTGTGGTGCAGGCCAGCGACGTTCTGGGCGCCATTCCGGAAGTGCTTTCCTGGGTGTGGGAACGATAAAAAAAACAACAAAAAAATCCGGCGCTGAAGCCGGATTTTTTTTATCGTGCGGATCGGTGCTATACGGGTGTTTCGCCCTTGGGTTTGACCACGGATTGAACCACTTCGCTGACTTTGGCTTTTTGTTCTTCAAGCACAACCGCGCCCTTTTTGCTCAGTTCTTCCACGTTGGTGCGGGCTTTGGCGGCCAGTTCTTCGGCCATTTGGCGGTATTCCCCGGAACGCTGGTCAACTTCGCTGCCAACCTTGGCAGCGGTTTCATTGACCCGGTCACCTAACTCAATCGCGCGTTCCTTAATCAAAACTCGGGTTTCCTCACCGCTTTGCGGGGCAAAGAGCAGGGAAGCCACTGCGCCGGTGAGCGCACCGACGACGAACCCAATCATGAAAGCGCCAAATTCATCTCGATCTGACATACTGTTTACTCCTTTTCTTCGGGTCTCAGCATTGTTGTCTTAGTACGTGTGTCTATCGTTTGCCGAAGCGTACGATTTCGAAAAACTTCTGAATACCGGCGATGTATTCATTTAATTTTATCACCGGTTCACTCAGGTTATCGCTCAGGAAAGTTACCGTGCCCTTGATGGTGTTGACCGTGTCATTGGTGGATTGGATGATAGGGCGGACCTCGTTGTTGAGCAGGTTAATCAAGGTGGCCAACTGAACGATCAAGATCACCAGGGCTACGCCAATCACCAGGGATTCTAAGGCCATGAAGATGATGAAGACATCCCGCACGCGAGCGGTGGTGTCATTATCGGCCCTCAAGAGCAGGACGGTGCCGGTAACGATAACCGCCAGAACGAGGATCACCCCGATAATCAGACCGATGGGGGCTTTCCTCGATGGCTGTGCAGGCGGGGCTGCACTGGCGAATGTGGTCGCGGGTTCTGAAACCGGCCGGTTTTCTTCCATAGTTACTCCAATTATAGCACGTTGATATGGCAGGTTTCTAAAGATTATAACAGAACAAAAAGACCGGCAAGCAGAATGCAGGCGTAACTTCGCGGGCCAGGATCACCTCGGTTCGCTGCGCCCATGATTTGGGCTGCATTCGATATCGCTCGAAGCTTGGCTGAGCCTCATGGCGCAAATACGGGAGGGCGAGGACCGGCCTAATGCAAAAGCAGCTGGTCGATGGCAGAAGCAAGCTGGTTGAGATTGTTCACCTGGAAGGTTCGATCGCAATGGGCCGCATAACCCGGCATATCTGAATCTCCAGTGCCCCATAAAGCGGGCGGCTCAGGATTTAACCAGATGGTGGCGCGCGCCCTTCGGGCGATGTCGCGGAAGGCCTCCAGGCGCGGGTCGTTATAGTTGTTGCGGCCATCCCCGACGATGATGAAGGTGGTGCGATGATCGACGGTATCCATATAGGTATCGGTGAAGTTCTGCAGGGAAAAACCCAGATCGGTATTGTAATGACCGCCCGGCATGCGCCGCAGCACGTGGTTGATGGCCTGGTCGGAGGGGTTGTGGTCAAAGTGCGGCGAAACGTATTCGAGGTGATCGATAAAGGTGAAGGCGTGGGTTTTGCTGATCTGGTCCTGGATGGCGTAGATCAGGCTGAGCATCAGTTCTGAACAGTAGCGCATCGAGGTGCTGATGTCGCAGATGACCACCAGCTTTGGTTTTTTGGTGTGGTCGCGGTGGCGCAGATCGATGGGTACCGAGCCGTGCTTGAGATTGGCGCGCATGGTGGCCTTTAAATCCAATTGGCCGTCACGGGCGCGCTTGAGGCGCAGCGCCAGGCGCGTGCGCAGCGCGGCTGCCAGGCGGCGTACTTCCTGGCGCAAGGCGCGCATGTCATCCTCGCTGAAGGATTGGAAGGGACGGTCGAGCATGCCGTCACGCGGTTCGCGGCGGTGGTTTTCGGTCATGTTCTGCAGGATCTGTTCGCCGGCGTGCTGGCGCAGCTGCTCCTGCATGGCGCGCTGGTTGGCCTGCACCGCCTGGCGCAGGCGGTCGAGGTGCTGGCGGTTCATCCCCATTTCATTAAGCAGGCGCATGAGTTCTTCGAGCGCCTGGCGCACCTCTTTGAATTTCATTGCCTGTTCCAACTGGCGGGCCATCCAATTCTGATAGCGCAGATCGTCCATTTCGCTGCCGTTAATCAACTGGTCGAGTTCGGCCAGTTCCTGTTCGCTGAGCGGTTCCCCTTCGATCATTTTTTCCATCATCTCCCGCAGGCGCTTGTTAAAATTGCGCATGGCCTGGGCCAGCATCTCGGCTTCCTGCTGGGTCAGGTTCTGGGTGGCGTCGGTCATCGCCGGGGGTTGATTGGATTGGAAAAAGAGGGGAAAGAGCTTCTCGAAGGCAGGGATATCCCGCTGTTCTTTGACCAGGGTGGCGCGCAGGCTGTTGCGAAAGGTCTCCCGGTCCTGGATACCCAACTGCTCGATGGCCAGAAACGCGTCCGCCGTCTCTGCCAGGCTGATGCGCACCCCGCTGGCGCGCAGCGCGGAAATAAATTGGGCGATTCTCTGATCCATGAAACCTCCTATCTCGCCGTGAGCATAAAAGCAGCCAGAATCAATTCTGCCAGCGCGGCAGGGATGAATCGGGGCCGGGGCGGCGGTCGCGAGGCGGCGGGGTGAAGAGCTGGCGTTTAGCGCGCTGCAAATCGGCTTCATGTTTGAGCAGCACGCTCAGCGTGGTCTCGAGAGTGGCTTCGTCCAGGCTTTTGGCGTTAAGGGTGACCAGCGCTTTGGCCCAATCCAGGGTCTCGCTGATGGATGGGGATTTGCGCAGATCCATGCTGCGCAGCCGCTGCACCAATTCCACCGCCTGGCTGGCCAGTTTGGGGGCCAGTTCGGGCACCTTCAGGCGCACCACGGCCAGCTCCTGTTCGAGGGTGGGATAGTCGATGAACAGGTAGAGGCAGCGGCGTTTGAGCGCCTCGCTCAACTCACGGGTGTTGTTGCTGGTGAGGATCACCAGCGGGCGGTGGACGGCTTTGAGCGTGCCGATTTCAGGCACAGAAACTTGGAAATCGCTGAGGATTTCGAGCAGGAAGGCTTCGAACTCGGCGTCGGCGCGGTCGATCTCGTCGATGAGCAGCACGCTGGGTTTCTCGGTGAGAATGGCTTTGAGCAGGGGGCGCTGGAGCAGGAAGCGCATCGAGAAAAATACGTCCTCTTCGGAAGCCAGACGGTCGACTGCCTCGCGCAGGCTTTGCGTGCTGGAAAGGGTGGTGGAAAGTTTATCGCGGAGCAGCTGGGTGTAGAGCAGCTGCTTGGCGTATTCCCACTCGTACAGCGCCTTGGTCTCATCCAATCCCTCATAGCACTGCAATCGAATGAGTTCATAGCCGGTGGCGCCGGAAAGGGCTTTGGCTAGCTCGGTTTTACCCACCCCCGCCGGTCCTTCGGCGAGTACAGGTTTGCCAAGCTGCTGGGCGAGGAACAGAACGGTGGCGATTTCGTCGTTGGCGATGTAGTTCTGTTTTCCGAGGGCGGACTTAAGATCCTTGAGATTGTTGAATGAGGTCATAGTTGATCCTTTGTTTACAATCTGGATGATTATAGTCAGTATATCAGCCTCGAATTAAAATTACCAGTAGATTTAGAAGGAATCCGCGGCTGTTTACAAAGTCTTTCTGGGCGCCCTTTGAGGGGACGCGGTGCAGCTGCGGGGGATTAGGCGAGGGTCGTTCGCGTGCTTAGCCAATGGTCGTGAGAAGGAATCATGGCTTTTTCAAGAAATTGTCAGGCAAGCCCCTCCCCGAAACGGGGCGGGGAAATAAAGATGTGAGGGTTCAGACGCCGTAAAACGGCGTCTGAACCCTCAAACTCCCTCTTTGACCTCTGTCTCCGCCGGAGATGGATCCAAATTGGCATTTGTCAAGTTTTCTTGAGAACGCCCTGGAGAAGGAATCGCAAGAATTGCATGTTTCTGCGGAACATGTTAAACTTATCTGTTGCCATGCATAAGATCGTTTTAATCCTTTTGGTGGTTTTGTTCAGCGGGCCATTCAGCCTGTCGGCTCAGCAGGTGGTGGTGGATTCGCCGCACGCCGGCGAGGCGCTGCAGGGGCAGGTAACGATCATGGGCACCACCGATATCGAGGGCCTGGAGGCATATGACGTCAGTTTTGCCTATCAAAAGGATCAAACCAACACCTGGTTCTTTATCGCGCGCGGCAGCGACGTGCTGCGCAATGCACCCCTGGCCACCTGGGATACCACCACGATCACGGATGGCGCCTACCGCCTGCGCATCCGCACATTTCTGGCCGACGGCCGGATTCTGGAGACGGTGGTGAGTGGGCTGCGAGTGCGCAATTATTCGCCAGTGGAAACCTCCACACCGGAGCGCAGCGCGGGCGGGGAGGCGGACGCCACGGCCACGCAACCGGCGGATTTCACTCCCGACCTGGCGACTCCCACCGCGCTGGCGGAAAATCCTGCCAAGGTGACCTCTTCCATGCTGGGAGACAGCCTGGTGCGGGGTGGGCTGGCAGCCCTGGCGGTGTTCGTGGTGCTGTTCATCTATATTGGTCTGCGTGGTCTGGTGCGTAGAGGGTAGCATGCTGGGACGGTTATTCCATAAAAATGTCGAAGAAGGCGGGGTGCCCATCTTCCTGGTGGTAGGTTTGGGCAACCCTGGGCGCGAATACCGTGAAAACCGGCATAACATCGGCTTTATGCTGATCGACCGCCTGTGCCGGGAACTGTTGATCACCCCGGGCAAGGTGCAGTCGAAAGCCATCATCGCCAACGGGCAGTATGCCGGCAAAAAGGTCATTCTGGCTAAACCCCAGACCTATATGAATTTGTCGGGTCAGTCGGTCAGCGGGTTGGCGCGGTTTTATAAAATCCCGCATGAGCGCCTGTTGGTAGCCCATGATGACCTGGATGTGCCCCTGGGCACCATCCGCCTGCGGCCGGGCGGGGGCTCGGGCGGGCAAAAGGGGGTGGCTTCCACCATTCAGCAGTTGGGTTCGCAGAATTTTGCTCGCCTGCGCCTGGGTATTGGCCGCCCACCCGGTCAAATGGATGCCGCCGCTTACGTGCTGCAGGATTTCAACAAACAGGAAAAAGATATTCTCAGCCTGGTAATGGACCGCGCCGTGAAAGCTGTGCTGACTTTCATCGAGAGCGGTCTGGAACCGGCCATGAACCAGTATAACGGCGGATTAAAGGAAGACGGCAGCCTTGCTTAATTCGATTCGCGCGGTGAAACCTTACCAGGATTTGCTGGCCGATTTACGCGCCGGCGTGCCGCTGCCGGGTTTGGCCCTGGCGCGGGCGGCGCGGCTGCCGGTGGCGGCCGCCCTTCACCAGGATTTGCACCGGCCGGTGCTGTTGATCACCGACCGCGCCGATCATGCCCTGACCCTTTTCGACGAGCTTGGGTTCTGGGCGCCCGAGACGCCCCGCCTGTATTTCCCCGAACCCAATCCATTGTTTTATGAGCAGGCCGCCTGGGGCACGGTTACCCGCCGCGACCGCCTGCAGGTGCTGACCATGCTGGCCTCCTACCACGTTCCGGGAGCAGCCAGGCCTGAAAAACCCCCGGTGATCGTCACCCCGGTGCGCGCGGTGATGACCCGCACCCTGCCGCGCCGCGATTTTCTCAAGGTGAGCAAGACGCTCAAATTGAACCAGACCATCTCGCCGGAGAGCCTGAAACGCGCCTGGGTGGAGTTGGGCTACCAGTCCGCGGACACCGTGCTCGAGCCCGGGCAGTTCTCTCACCGCGGCGGCATCCTGGACGTGTGGCCGCCCTCCGAGCCGTATCCGGCGCGGATCGAGTTCTTCGGCGACGAGATCGACACCATCCGCGCATTTGACCCTGCCAGCCAGCGTAAGCAGAACAACCTGCTGAGCCTGCAGGTGATCCCCGCGCGCGAAGTGCTGCTCAATAAGGCCGAAAGCCTGGGGCTGCTCTCCCAGGATCTGGAAGAGTTTTACCTGCCGCTGGTGCACAGCATGCCCGCCAGCCTGTTGGATTATCTGCCCTCCAACGCGCTGGTGATCGTGGATGACCTGGATAATTTGCAGACCCTGGCCAACGATATCGAAGAGCAGGCGGTGAAGCTGCGCGCCGATTCGATTGCCGAAGGCACCTTGACCGCGGAATTCCCCGTGCCTTACCTGAGCTGGTCCGAAATCCAGGATAATTTGAGCGGGCGGGCCTGGTTGGAGTTGGGCCGCGGGACTGCCAGCGAGAACTCGGCGCTGTCCGAATGCTTTACCCCCGGGCCCAGGTACGGTGGAAAAATCCGCCCCTTCATGGATTACCTGTTGAGCGGCATCCAGTCTGGCGAACGGATGGTGATTGTCTCGCGCCAGGTGGCGCGCATCCGTGAATTGTGGCAGGAACAATCTCAGCTCAACCATGCCGAGGCCGAACCCGAATTTTTGGACGGCACGTTGGGCGACGGCTGGATTTTGACCCGGCCGGGCGGTGAGAAACTGCACCTGCTCACCGACAGCGAGATCTTCGGCTGGGAACGTCCCCAGCCGCGCCTGCGCTCGCGCAAAGCGGCCGCCGCGCCGGAGGCCGAATACACCGACTTTAAGCTGGGCGATTTTGTGGTCCACGTGGATTACGGGGTCGGCCGCTACGGCGGGCTGATGCGCCGCACAATGGACGGGGTGGAGCGCGAATACCTGACAGTGGAATTTGACGGCGGGGATGCCATCTTTGTGCCCGTCTACCAGGCAGACCGGCTCAGCCGCTACGTAGGCCCCAGCGGCGAGACGCCCGCGCTGACCCGCCTGGGCGGGGGCGAGTGGGCCTCGGTCAAACAGCGCGTGCGTGAATCGGTGCTGGAAGTGGCCCAGGAACTGCTGGATTTATACGCCAAACGCCAGGTGGCCAAAGGCTTTGCCTTCAGCAAGGATTCGGTCTGGCAGCAGGATCTGGAAGCCAGTTTCCCCTACGTGGAAACCGACGATCAGATGCAGGCTATCCAGGCGGTCAAGCTGGATATGGAACGCGTGCGGCCGATGGACCGCCTGTTGTGCGGCGACGTGGGTTACGGCAAAACCGAAGTAGCCCTGCGCGCCGCCTTTAAATCCGTGATGGACGGCAAACAGGTGGCGATCCTGGTGCCGACCACCGTCCTGGCGCAGCAGCATTTCGAGACCTTCCGCCAGCGCCTGGCGCCCTTCCCGGTGACGGTAGAGATGCTCTCGCGTTTCCGCTCTCCGCGTGAACAGGACCGCATCATCCGCCAGGTGGAGCAGGGCAGTATCGACATCGTGATTGGCACCCACCGCCTGCTGCAAACCGACGTGCAGTTCAAAGACCTGGGGCTGGTGGTGATCGACGAAGAGCAGCGCTTTGGCGTGACCCATAAGGAGCACTTCAAAAAACTGCGCACGGCGGTGGATGTGCTCACCCTCACCGCGACCCCCATCCCGCGCACCCTGTACATGGCGCTGACCGGGGTGCGGGATATCTCGCAAATCAACACGCCGCCGGCCGAACGGCTGCCGATCATCACCCACATCGGGCCGTATTCGCCCCGCCTGGTGCGGCAGGCCATCGTGCGCGAGGTGGACCGCGGCGGGCAGGTGTTCTTTGTGCATAACCGTGTGCAGACCATCCGTGGGATGGAGCAGCATTTGCATAAGCTGGTACCCGAAGCGCGGGTTGGAGTGGGTCACGGGCAGATGGCCGAGGACGCGCTTTCGAAGGTGATGTTCCAGTTTACCGCCGGGGAGATCGACGTGCTGTTGTGCACCTCGATCATCGAATCGGGGCTGGATATTCCCAATGCCAACACGCTGATCGTCGACCGCGGCGATACCTTTGGCCTGGCGCAGTTATATCAGCTGCGCGGGCGGGTTGGCCGCGGAGCGCAGCGCGCCTATGCCTTTTTCTTCCGCCATCGCAAGAAACCGCCCACACCCGAAGGCCAGGAGCGCCTGGAGATCATTGCCGAGAACACCCAGTTGGGCGCGGGCTATTCGATCGCGATGCGCGACCTGGAAATGCGCGGGGCCGGTGAACTGCTGGGCAACCGCCAGCACGGCATGATCGCCGCGGTGGGGTTTCACCTCTATACGCGCATGCTCTCCCAGGCGGTGCGCCAGCTGCGCAAAATGACCGGGATGCAGATGGGCGACGACGTGATCGCTCCCCGCGGGATGCAGCTGCCGGTGGGGGTAGACCTGCCGCTGCCGATTGGCATCCCGGTCGAATATATCCCCGACCAGAACCTGCGTCTCAAGCTTTACCGCCGCCTGGCGGACCTGGAGCGAGAAGCCGAACTAGACGCCCTGGTGGACGAATTCCTCGACCGTTTCGGCGCGCTGCCTGAGACGGTGAAGAACCTGGTCTTCCAGATGCGAGTGAAACTGCGCGCGCAGGAAGCCGGGCTGGCCGGGGTGACCTTTGAGGGCGAGCAGATCGTGCTGCGCTATCCACCCCTGCCCGAGGGAGTCACCGAGCGCAACCTGCCCACCCTGGGGCGGGATGTGCGCGCCGGAAGAAACGCCTACTGGATGATGGCCGGGTCGAATGGGGACAACAGCTGGCAGACGCGCCTGCTGGAAACGCTCACGGTGATGAGTGACTGATGGCAACCATTTTGATCATTGAAGACGAGAGTGAGCTGGCCCGCGTGGCGCAGAGCTACCTGGAAAAGGCCGGGATGAGCGTGCTGACGGCGGCGCGCGGCGACACAGGCTTTTCGCTGTTCCAGCAGTCCAAACCGGACCTGGTATTGTTGGATTTGAACCTGCCTGGGATGGATGGGCTGGATATTGCCCGTGAGATCCGCCGCGGCGGGGAAACCCCGATGATTATCGTCACCGCGCGGGTGGAGGAGACCGACCGCCTGATTGGCCTGGAATTGGGCGCAGACGATTACATCACCAAGCCTTATTCGCCGCGTGAACTGGTCGCGCGGGTGCGCGCCGTACTGCGGCGTTCGGGCCTGGGCTCGGCGCCGGTGCGGCGCATCCAGGAGGGGGATTTGGAAGTGGATTTAGAGGAACACCGCGTGCTGCGCGGTGCGGAGCAGGTGGATTTGACCCCCACCGAGTTTAACCTGTTGGCCGCCCTGGCGGGCCAGCCGGGGCGGGTGTTCTCGCGGCTGCAGCTCCTCGAAGCCACCCAGGGAACGGCCTACGAGGGCTACGAGCGCACGGTGGACGCGCACATCAAGAACCTGCGCGCCAAACTGGAACCTGACCCGAAAGAGCCGCGCTATATCGAGACCATTTTTGGGGTGGGCTACCGCTTCATCAAACCATAGGTTGGCCCACACGCCTTGGGCCAATCACCGCGCAAGCTGACATCCAGCAGATGGATGTAGAAAGCAAACCCGGTTGACCTTAAGACTCAAACTGATCCTTTCATTTGCCCTGGTTGCGGTGGTGTCGGCCGCCAGCGTGGTGGTAGTCTTCCGTTTTGGCTCGGCCAACGAGGTAAATTCATTCATGGCCCGCGGCACGATGATCGGGATGGATGATTTGGCGACCCAATTGGAGGCGTATTACCAGGCAAACGGCGGTTGGGCCGGGGTCGATACCCTCCTGCCGGGTGTGGGGCGAGGATCGGGCGGCAACGGGATGATGGCCGGACAGCGCTTGCGCGTAGCCGATGCTCAAGGCAAGGTGGTAGCCGATAGCCGGCAGGCGCCCCAGGGCAGCCTGACCTCCAGTGAACGCAGCAGCGCGATTATCTTGCACGATGACCGTGGAAATGGGGTCGGTTACCTGCTGGCCATGGGAGGGATGGGGATGGGGGGCGCTAACAGCCAGCTGCTGCTCAACCGCCTGACCCAATCCAGCCTGATTGGCGCCCTGATCGGGGCAGCGCTGGCCCTATTGGCCGCCGGGGTGCTCTCGTACCAGCTGGTGAAACCGGTGGGGCAGTTGACCCAGGCCGCCGCGCAGATGGCCAGGGGCGATTTAAGCCAGCGCGTGCCGGCCCGTTCGGGTGACGAACTGGCCACCCTGGGAACTGCCTTCAACCAGATGGCGGCCTCCCTGCAGAAAGCCGAAGGCAACCGGCGCGAGATGACCGCGGATATTGCCCACGAACTGCGCACGCCCATCGCTGTGCAGCGCGCCCACCTGGAGGCCCTGCAAGATGGCGTCTACCCGCTGACCGCTGAAAATTTGCAGCCGGTTCTTGACCAGACCGAGATGCTCACCCGCCTGGTGGAAGATTTGCGCACGTTGGCCCTGGCGGATGCGGGCGAGCTGGTCTTGGAGCGGGCGGATGTGGATTTGAGCAGCCTGGCGGGCGGGGTGCTGGAGCGTTTCCGCCCGGAGGCCAACAGCCGGCAGGTGGAGCTGGCCATCACCGACCGCCTGCCGGCCGGGCAGCCGGCCCTCCACCTGGACCGGGGCCGGATCGAGCAGGTGCTGAATAACCTGATGAGCAACGGCCTGCGCCACACGCCCGCCGGCGGAAAAATCGATCTATACCTGGAGACCGCCGGCAGGCAGGTGATCCTGCGTGTGGCAGACAGCGGCGCGGGCATCCCCCAGGATTCCCTGGGGCACATTTTTGAACGCTTCTACCGTGCGGATAGATCGCGCAGCCGGGAGGAAGGGGGCACTGGGTTGGGCCTGGCGATTGCCAGGCAGCTGGCATTGGCGCATGGAGGGGATCTGAGCGCGCATAACCGGCCGGAAGGTGGCGCGGAGTTCATCCTTAGGTTGCCCATGTGAGACGTGGGATCGCGTGAGGAACAATCTGATTGATCGGGGGTAATGATGACGAGTGTGCATTGTGAATGGGGAGAGCAGGGCGTCAACCGCCTGCGCGCCGCCACAGATGTATATGTGGTGGTGGATGTGCTGACCTTCAGCACGGCAACGGATGTGGCCGCCAGCCGGGGAGCGCTGATCTATCCATATTCGTGGATGGATATGAATTCGGCGGAGTACGCCGAACAAATTGGCGGAGACCTGGCCGTTTCCACCCGCAAGGCAGGTCTTTCGCTTTCGCCGGCGTCCTTGCTGGAAACCCCGGCTGGCACCCGGCTGGTGCTGCCATCGCCTAACGGCTCGACCTTGAGCGTGATGACCGGTGAAAAGACGACCCTGGCGGGCTGCCTGCGCAACGCCAAAGCCGTGGCCGAGCTGGCCGCCGGGCTGGGCGAGCGTATCTCGGTGATCGCGGCCGGCGAGCGCTGGCCCGACGGCAGCCTGCGCCCGGGGATCGAAGATTGGTTGGGGGCCGGGGCGGTCATTTCCTATCTGCAGGCTGAACGCAGTGCGGAAGCCGGTCTGGCGGTGCGCGCCTTTGAAAGCGTGCGGGATGACCTGGAGGGTGTTCTGCAGGGTTGTCTTTCGGGGCAGGAACTGGTCGCTAAGGGACGGCTGCGCGACGTGCAGCTGGCGGCCGAGTTGAACGTCAGCCGCTGCGCTCCGCGCAAGATCGACGGAGCCTTTCAGGGATAATCCCGATGTAAAAACACAAAAGCACCCCGTGGTTCGGTCCGATCCACGGGGTGCTTTTGTTGCATGATGGGCTGCCGAGTTATTTGGGCGGCGGAGCGTCGGCCGGGAGCACTTTGGCGGCCAGGTCGCCCTGGAAGGTGGGGATATTGACTGTAGCCTCCCCATCTTTCACCGTGACAGGCTCGTTTTGCAGCCATTGACCCTGGTTGGGCGAATACCAGTAGAGGACGTACTGGCCGTCCTCCAGACCTGAAAGGGTGAGAGTCTGGCCGCTGATCGCCTCGGGGAGATACTGCCAGCCGGGCTCGGGGGTAGTCTGGGTGATGATCATCTGGCCGATGGCCCGTTCCATAAAGCTGACGTCAAACGCCCGGTCGTGCAGGTAGATCAGCTGGCGGTCTGGCGCGCTGAGCACGCGGTAGGGCAGGTTGCGGGTGGATAGTACTGCCTTGCCGGCTTGATAGGCGGCCAGGTCTTCGCCCGCCAGGAAGCGGGTCAGGCGCCCATATACCGGCCAGAGATCCAGCGGGTCGATATACAGGTCCCACCACCAATACATGGCGGTGGAGGAAAAGCCCGAGAAGGTAGAGGCCCACAGGCTGTTGTGCAGGTGCAGCCCATGCTGGTCCAGCGAGCTGGTGTTCTCTATCCCCGCGCTGTTGCCAAACTCGCCGAAGAGGATGGGCTTGGCGGGGATCTGCAGGCGCCATACCTCATAGAGGTCGGGGAAATTCAGGACCGGGTCGCTGGCGTCGTAGAGGTGCAGCTCGGCAAAATCGATTTCGGGCAGGTTGGCGACCTCGGGCACGCTGCTCTGGGCGAAACTGGTGGTGATCAGGTGGTGGTAGGGATCGTTGGCGTGCAGGATGGGGGTCATTTCCTGGATCCAGGGGATGAGAAGCGCCGGGGTGATGGGCGTCCAATCTTCCTCGTTCCACCATTCCCAGGCCATCAGGCTGGGAGAATACGCCCAGCGGGCGGCTACGTAGCGCAGGCGTTGGGCAAAGAGACGGCGCGCCTCGGGGTTGGTGGCAAATTCTTCGGGTTTTTGCAGCGGCCCGCCGTTGACGGCATTCAGCGGGTTTTCGTGCCACTGCGGGTTGACCGTCGCGCTGAACATGCCGTGGTTGAGCAGCACCAATACGATTTTGATGCCGCGCTGTTCGGCCATGCGGAAGACCTCGTCCAACATCCAGGCGCGCTGCAGGCGGGCGGTGTAATCGCCCAGCGGGGTGTCGTTCCACTCCAGCCCAAAAGACCAGGAGGCCATCCACACCCGCATGATGGTGCCGCCCTGGGCCGCCAGGCGGTCCATCCAGCGCTGGTAATCGGCCAGGGTCTGCTCTCCGCCCCAGCCAATATTTAATCCAACCGGATAAAAGGTTGCGCCATTGTCATAGCCAAAATACAGCGGGTTCCGGGCGTTGATGCGCACAAAGCCGGCGGCGTCCGCGTTCGGCGCGACGCTGAAGGTTTGCTCGACGCTTTGCACGGCAGGCGCGTCGAGCACAGCCTGAACGGTCCATTTACCCGGGAGGGAAGGGGTAAAGCGCACGCGCCAGCCCGGGAGCCCGGATGGCTGCATGGTTTGCGGGTCGTACTCTTGCGTCCAGAAGGCTGGGACGAGCACCGGCGCGCCTTCCGGCGGGGTGAAGCGCACCTGCAGATTGGCGTCCGCGGGGTCGAAGGGGTTCTTGAACACGCCGTCGGTCTGGATGGTCATTTCAAAAGGCAGGCCGGCGGCCGCGGCGGTGGGGCTGGCGCCCAACTCAAGATAGGTGGGGGTTGTGGGGTTCGGGGCGGAGGTGGCGCTGGGCATCGAGGTGGGGGATGGCGCGGGTGTGTCGGAGGGGTTGGGCGTGGCGCTGGGCAGGGCCGGGGCGGCGGTTTGGGTAGGCGCAGGGCTGGGCTCCACCAGGGGTGTGGGGGCGGGGGCGGGCACGCAGGCCGCCAGGAAGATAGCGGCCAGGATCAGGGTTGCGACGATTCGTTTCATACTATCGTATACCTTCATGGGAGATTGAGGTAAGTATAAACGATCTGATAAATGAAGACCGCAGCGATTGACATTGATCTGCAACCCGGTTACAATAGAACAAGTTTTCCGTTAATGGGTCGGTGAAAGGAGCCAGCTGATGGATTTCCGACTGCAATCCCCCTTCCAGCCAACCGGCGACCAGCCGGATGCGATCGAAGAACTGCTGGAAGGCGTACGCAAAGGCTATCGCAACCAGGTACTGCTGGGCGCCACGGCCACAGGTAAGACATTCACCATGGCCAATATCATCGCGCAGTTGAACATGCCCGCACTGGTCATGGCGCACAACAAGACCCTGGCGGCGCAGTTGTACAGCGAGTTCAAAGAGTTCTTTCCGGAAAACGCGGTGGAGTATTTCGTATCCTATTACGATTACTACCAACCGGAGGCCTACGTCCCGCGCCACGACCTGTATATCGAAAAAGAGACCGAGATTAACGAGGAAATCGAACGCATGCGCCTGGCGGCGACGACCGCCCTGATGTCGCGGCGCGACGTGATCATTGTGGCCTCGGTGTCCTGCATCTACGGCCTGGGCAACCCGGCCGAGTACGGCAACAAGGTGATCCACCTGCGCAAAGGAGAAATCTACCGGCGCAATGCCCTGTTGCGCTTGCTGGTGGAAAGCCAGTACCAGCGGAATGACCTGGAACTGCGCCCGGGCGTCTTTCGCGTGCGCGGCGACACCCTGGAGATCCACCCGGCGTATGAAGACCGCCGCATCATCCGCGCCAGCTTCTTTGGCGATGAGGTCGAGCGGCTGGTGGAGTTGAACCCACTGACCGGCGAGATATACGCCGAACCGGATGAGATCACCCTTTTCCCGGCCAAGCATTACGTGGCCGGTGAAGACAACCTCAAACAAGCGATCCAGGACATTGAGCAGGAGCTGCAAGACCAGATCGCCTATTTCAAACGCGAGAACCGCCTGCTGGAAGCCCAGCGCATCGAGCAGCGCACCATGTACGACCTGGAGATGCTGAAAGAGGTGGGTTACTGCTCGGGGATCGAGAATTACTCGCGCCACCTCGACCAGCGCCCGGCCGGCTCACCGCCCTGGACGCTGATGGATTATCTGCCCAGCGATTACCTGCTGTTTCTGGATGAGTCGCACATGACCATCCCCCAAATCCGCGGGATGTATAACGGTGACCAATCCCGCAAAAAGGTGCTGGCCGATTACGGCTTCCGCCTGCCTTCGGCCATGGATAACCGCCCGCTGAAGTTCAATGAATTCGAGCAGCGCATGGGCTATACCATCTATACCTCGGCCACCCCGGCGCCATTCGAGCTGGACCGCGCCGACCAGGTCGTCGAGCAGATCATCCGCCCGACCGGGTTGGTCGACCCGGAAGTGGAAGTGCGCCCGACCCAGGGCCAGGTCGATGACCTGATCAAGGAGATCCGCAAGTGCGTAGAGCGCGGCCAGCGGGTGCTGGTGACCACCCTGACCAAGCGCATGGCCGAGGACCTGTCGGATTACCTGCTCGAGCTTGGCATCAAGGTGCACTACCTGCATTCCGAAGTCGAGACTTTAGAGCGGATCGGCATCCTGCGTGACCTGCGCCTGGGGGTCTTCGATGTGATCGTGGGGATCAACCTGCTGCGGGAAGGATTGGACCTGCCGGAAGTCTCGCTGGTGGCCATCCTGGACGCGGATAAGCAGGGCTTCTTGCGCTCCGGTACGGCCCTGATCCAGACGATTGGACGGGCGGCGCGCAACGTCCAGGGGCGGGTGATGATGTACGCGGACCAGATCACCGACGCGATGAATTTTGCCATCGGTGAGACCAACCGGCGGCGCGCCAAGCAGGTGGCCTACAATACCGCCCACGGGATCGTGCCGGTTTCCATCCAAAAAGCGGTCCACGATATCACCGAGCAGCTGGGCGCGGAAGCTCAACACGCCATGGCCGAACGCAGCGGCGAGTATAAGACCGGCAAGAAGGAAAAAGATAACGGAATCCCGCGCAGCGAGCTGCAGCGCATGATTGCGGAGATGGAACGGCAGATGAAGCAGGCCGCCAAAGACCTCGAGTTTGAGAAAGCGGCCGCCCTGCGCGACCAGATGTATGAACTAAAAAATATGCTGATGGAAGACTCCAACCTGACCCCCCTCCAGAGGGTCAAGATGCTGGTAGGCGAAGAGTAACCCGGGCGAGGCTGTCCACGAAAATGGGCAGCCTTTTTTTATGCAAAGCCAGGAAAAATCGGGGGTTGTAGCAGCAGGATAACCCCCACAGGTTATTCATTCGATCTTCACAATTTCTTCATATCCGGCCGCTATATTGGGTGAGTAAGACAAAAACAAATCTATTGGAGGTTGGAAATGAAAAAATTCATCTTGATCGGTATGGTCGCGGCAGCCGCGATTGCCCTGGCAGCTTTTAGCGGCGTGGCCTATGTGGCTGCGCAGGCGCCGACACCCAACGGCGCCGGCACGGGCTGGGGCCGTGGGACGATGATGGGCGGCGGGTTCATGGCGACAGGCGGCCAACCGATGGCCGAGACCATGCACGCGGCGCTGGCCGAAAAGCTGGGCCTCAGCGAGCAGGCCTTTGAGGATGCGCTGGCTCAGGGTCAGACTGCCTGGCAGCTGGCCGAGGCGCAAGGTTTGACAGCCGAGGAGTTTACCAGCCTGATGGCCGATGCGCGCAGCGCTGCCCTGGCGCAGATGGTGGCAGATGGGACGATCACCCAGGACCAGGCCGATTGGATGGCCACTCGCGGTGGAGCGATGATGGGTGGAGCCGGCGGCGCCGGTTACGGCAGCGCAGATTGCCCCATGTTTGACGACAATGCAACTGCCGGCGCGTCGTTCTCTGGCGCTCGGGGCCGCGGCCGCGGAATGATGGGCGGCAACCGCTAAATAATCTGGCAGATGGCGGAAAACCGCTGGGATGCCCAATCAACCAGAGGCTGTCCTTTACCAGGACGGCCTCTGGTTTTTTTTGTGTGGATTCAAGCTGTGCGGCGGATGTCAAACGAAGTAAATTCGAGGCTCGGCGGGTCCCATTCCTGTTGGATCTCGGTGACGAATGCGGAGCGCGGGCCCCGGCGTAAATATTCCAGCAGCATCTCGAGCAGGTTGCGCGGTCCTTCGGCGAGGACTTCCACCTGGCCATCGAAGGTGTTGCGCACCCAACCGGTGAGCCCCATACTGGAGGCGCGTTCAAGGACAAAGGCGCGAAAACCCACTCCCTGCACATGACCGTCGATGGTGGCATGCAGCCGGGCCGGTGAGTCGTCACTCATGGGGTGTTTCTGAGGCGGATGGCACCGTCACTCCTGATTGAATTGTTTTGGGCGGGAAATGCGCTGGGCAGATAAAATGATCGTCAGGGCAGCCGCGCCAAAAAGAACCAGGAAAAGCAGCAGGTAGGGCAGCAGGTTGCGGAAGATCAGGCTCTCGGGGTTGAGATGCAGTTCTTCTTCTTTCCATTTATATTCGAGTTGGGTGAGAGAAGAACCCAGCGCTGTCTGGATGCCTTCGGAGCAACCCATGCCATTTTGATATTGTTCGACCAGCCAGCGGATGGCGGAAGCCCCGTAGGTGCGGTGAAGGTAGCGCATAAACGAAGCCGATTCAGCGTAGGCGATGAAGGCGCCGGAGGCGTCGCGCGGAAAACTGATGCACAAATTTTCAATGGGGATCAGCTTATCTTCGGCGGCGCTTTTTTCCAGGGCGCTGGCATATTCGGGGTTGGGGTAGATCTCGGCGATCGAGGCTAACCCTTCGACCAGCCAGGCCGGCAGGTTAGCGGTTTTGCCGCCAACCAGGCGGTAGACCATTACGTGCATCAGCTCGTGGGGTAGCTGGCGTTCCAACTCCAATTTTTCCTCGGGGCCCACGGGGATCGAGAGCAGGATGACGCCTAAATCCGGGGCGCTCTGCCCGGCGATCCATGGCTGGATTCCCGGCAAGGCGCCCTTCAAATCGTTGGCAGTGTTGTAAACATAAATGCGCACGGTCTGATCGAGCTGAGCGGGAAGAATATTCTGGATGGAATCGAGACCGACCTGGGCTGTGTTTTGGGTGAGTTCGCCAAAAGCCAGGTCGTGGCCGTACGAGTAGATTTCAAACGGCGCGTGAGTGACCTTTTCCCAGGTGAAGCGAGAATCGGTATAGTCAAAGACGTAATCCGGGCTGCTGAAGCTGACCCCGTTGTCCAGTAAGACACGGTAAAAGTATGTCACCCGCGAGAAAGGACGCAGCTCGGTCTGAGTTAGATCCAACTGATAGCTGATCTTGTTCTTCGCGCTTACCGTGACCGGTAAGATGATGGGTTCAATCCCCTGGGGTTGGATGGATATAAACGCTTCCTGGATGGTGCTTTGTGGGTCGACAAAGGCCTGGAAGGTGACTTTCTTGCCAAATTCGACCACGGCCGGCACGTCTTGGAAATCTACCGGGGTCTGTGCTGCGACTACGGATGGCTGACCTGCCAGCAAGCCGATCAGCGCGAGGATGGTCAGTACAGCGGTGTGAAAAGAGCGGCGTCCCCCCATAGATAATCTAGAGATCCTCGTCTTCTACGTCAATATCCTCGAGATCGTCGTCGTCACCTTCCAATGGGTTGGTAAAATCGATTACCTTCCCCAGCATATCCTCATCCGTCAGGTCGATATCCAGCAGGTTCATGCTCTGCCCGGTTTCGGTAAGGGTCAGATTATCGAGGGCGTTTTCCAGCCACTCGGCCTCTTCTTCGTCTTCGCAGTCTTCCAACAATCCTTCCAGGGTTTCCCGCACCTGGTCACCGCCAATTTGCGAAAGCGACCAGATGGTTGCGAAACGCAGTTCTGGGTCCTGGGCTTCCTCTTCAAGGAGGTCGAGGAGAATGCGGTAGGCTGACTCCAGTTCCAGCTCGCCGGCGGCGCGCACGGCCTCGAGCTGGACGTTGCCCTTGGGGTAGCGGAGCATGCTCTTGACCGAGTCTTCGTAGGCCTGGTCGTAGGAGCGACCCATGGCAAACAAGGCGCTGGCCAGCCAATCGGGGTCGTTGGTCTGGAAGGCGGTTTTGATGATCTCGGGCACCTCGCCGCGGCTGGAGAAGCCCAGCGATTCGACCGCACTACGTCGCACGGCCGGATCATCTGCGCCGCGGGCGACCTCAATTAGGCGGTCTTCCACCTCATGCAGCAAATCGGCAGGCAATTCCTCTAATTCGCCCATATAGACAAATTTGCCCAGGGCCGAGGCGGCGGCGGCGCGCACCTCACTGGAGGAGTTTGTTCGCAGCAGGGTAATAAAAGTATCGATCAAGGATCGATCCTGGTTTTCCCACAGCAGGGTGATACCGCGCGCGCGCACGCCCGCTTCACTGTCGACCAGCACCGAGCGGGCAAAATTATCGAACATCACCAGGGTATCGGTCTCGGTCAGTTCTTCCAGGTCTTCCATCAGGGCCACCCGCCGGTTGGGGTTCACCTGCGGCCAGGCTCCCTGGACGGCAGCTAAATCGGCGCCTTCCAGGTCGGAAAAACGGCGCAAGTAGTTTGGCGGAAATGGAACTGAATCATCCAGCAGGGCGTCGATGAAGTGCTGGATCGGGATTTCTTTTTGTTTTTGGGCCATAGGTCAGCCTGCCTTAACGAAGTTGGATCGGGTTGATGAAGTCCTGCGCGGTGATGATCAGCATGAGCACAATCAGGGTGGCGAACCCGATCAGATGGACCATATTCTCATAGCGCGCGGGGACACGTTTGTGCAGGAAGAGCTCGGGCAGCACAAAAATGATGCGCCCGCCATCCAGGGCCGGGATGGGCAGCAGATTGGTGACCCCCAGGGCGATGGAAATGACGGCGAGCAGGTTGAGGGTGCGGATCGGCGCGCTGTTGGGGCTGGTGGCCAGATCCTTCTGATCTTCACTGCGCACCAGCGAGTAAATGTCGTACATGCCCTTTGGCCCAATCAGGCGGGCCTGGTCGGCGGGCACCTGGCCGCGCAGCAGCATGATGGGGGTGGCAATCAGTGTGCGCCCCTGGATATAGGTGTCGCGCAGGGCCAGGGGGATCGACTGCAGCCAGGTGACCGAACGCACCGGGTTGGTCATCACGATGCCGATAGCGCCTTCGCCCTCGGGGGGGTTAGAGCGCGGCACGGCATGAGCGGTTAGGGTCTGCCCATCGCGGAGGTAAGTGAAAGTGACATCTTCATCCAGGTGGGCGTATATCTCGGCAGAAAGCTGCTGGCTGCTGTGGATCGCCACCTCGTTGACCGCGATGAATTCGTCGCCGGGGAGCAGCCCGGCCATCTCGGCCGGCGAGTTGGGGTTGACGCTGACCACCTGGACGATGGACAGGTCCGGCGCGCCGGCCAGCGAATACACCAGGCTGAAGAGAGCGATGCCGGTGACCAGGTTCATCAAGGGACCGCCCAGCAAGATCATCAGGCGCTGCAGGGGATGGGCCGATGCCATCCCACCGGGAACGGTGGGATCATTTTCGCCGCGGGTGAGGACGAAGGCGCCGAAGGGGATCCAGTTGAGGGTGAAGACCGTTTCACCCAATTGGAACAGGCGCAGCATACGCGGCGGAAAACCAAAGCCAAATTCCTCCACTTTAATCTTGAATAGCTTGGCAAACATGAAATGACCAAGCTCGTGAAGGAAGATGAGCACGCCGAGGGCGATGATAAATTCGACGATATTCAACAGGGTAGGCAGCAAGGTCGACATAACATTAACCATCTTTCAGCCGGCAAGCCGGCGCTAAAGGCATGATATCCCTTATTATAAACCGTTATGATCGAGTATTGCAGAGCTCTCGGGACAGGTGAGGGAATGCTTAACTGGCCAGTAAATGGGCCGGGCCGCCGGGGTGAGCCTGAAGAATGGTGTTCACCCCGGGGAGTTCCTGTAAGCGAGCGGTCACATCTTCGGCATACGCGGCCGGGGTGATGACGTGCACGTTGGGGCCGGCGTCCAGGGTGTAGCAGCAGGGCAGGCCGTTCTGCCGCCAGGATGCTACCGCTTTCATCAGGGTCAGCGAGGCCGGCTCCCAATAGAACAGGGCAGGGGTTGAGGTCATCATCACCGCGTGCATCAGGTTGCTGTCTTGCTCGACAATCTCGGCAAAGGCGGCAAAATCGCGCTCGAGCAGGGCCTGGCGAGCAATCTCCAGGCGGCGCGGAGCATCTGCCAGGCGGGCAGCCTGCAGTGGGCTGGTGCCTGCCAGGGCATGTCCGGCGGTGGACCCTACCGGTTTCTGCCCGGCCGCCACCACGGCGATGCAGTCGACCAGGTCCCAGTGCTCGGGTGGGGCGATCGAAAAGGCGAAGGAGTCCTGGTGGCTGGCGCCGGCCTGCCATTCGGAGAAGCCCGCCGGGATGGAGCGGCAGGCGGAACCTGAACCGAGACGGGCCAGGCGCGAGAGGTCCTGCTCGGAGAGCTGCAGGCCGATGGCGGCGCTGGCCGCCAGGCTGAGCGCGGCAAAGGCGGCCGCGGAAGAGGCGATGCCGGCTCCGGTGGGGAAGTTGTTGTGGCTGGTGATTTCGGCATGCAGAGCGGAATGGGCCAAACCGCGAACCTGATCGAGAAAACGCGACACGCGCGCCAGGGCGGCGGGGTCGGCGGGCCGGCCGTTCAGCTCCAGGCGGTCGGCGGGCAGGCCGGGCACAAAAGTGACGGCGGTGCGGGTGAAAAGACCGGCGAGGTTCATCGAGAGGGAAGCATTGCAGGGGATGCGCAGGTCTTCATCCCGGTTGCCCCAGTACTTGATGAATGCGATGTTAGCGCAAGCGACCGCGGTTGCGGTGTAATAAGACATGTTACCTCAACAATTTTCTGATCATTTTCTATAGCAAGTTTACCATGTACGTCGAACATCTCTATTAGATGACGTTTTGAATCGAATGACGCATTTTCTAACTTTCCTCGAATACTGGTACAGAATTTTTCAATTTCACAAATCTGAACATCATCCAACACTGTTTGATTGAGGTGTGAGCTTAATTCAATTCTTTCCTCCATTAACTCTTTGCTTGTTACGTCGATTTTCAACTTCCTTTCATCGATCAGGGATTTTGGAAAATCTCCGTTTAGGTACAAGTCCAACAACTTATTTTGTTGGCTTTTTAGGTCATCGAGTTGTTGATCGATAATTTCAATCTGCTCGACATTTCTTGAATTAACTGCGAGTGCCTCGGCCTGCATATTACGAAGCCCTTCAGTAATGTTGGAAGGGTTTTCAATTAGCCCCTTAAGCCAATTCCAAACTGTATCATCAACCATATCGGCTCGATAATTGGGCATCGTGCAAAGGCTGATCGGCTTTTGCTCTTTTCCCTTGCAATAATAATAAATGTTTTGTTCTCTTCGTGTCCGTCCCACAAAGGAATAGTTGCATTTCGAGCATTTCAAGCGCCTTCCCATCAAATAGGCGTGTTTTGTGCTTCTACTGGAGTTTTTCGCATTCTTTTGTATTTTCTTTTGAGCCAGGTCAAAATCTCGTCGTGTTATGATGGGGGGAACTGTAACAGACACCCATTCTTCCCTTGACCGTGGAACTTGTTTTCCCAATCCGCATTTTGATTTCGCTTTTCGGGTATGTTCTTTTCCATCGCTTATGATTTTCGTTTTGCCATAATGCCAGGTACCAGTGTATGTTTCATTCCGTAAGATATGACGGACCATCGGACTTGACCATACTCCTGGATCTCGCTTTTTTGCAACATGCGGAAATTTGTCACCTCGGGTTGGGACCCTTAGTTCAGTCAACCTAACAGTAATGGCGTTCATAGAAAACGGAAGATCGTTTCCATCGCCAAACAAGTACCACTCAAATACCAGCCGGACGATTTTTTCTTCATCTTCATCAACTTCCAACCAGGCTTTATGAGGTTCCGAATTTACCTTGTATCCATAAGGCGGTCTGTTGCCGACAAGTACAAAACCGGATTGAGCTTTCCCTCTTTTTCCGCGTTTGCTTCGTTCAAGAATTTTCGCTTTTTCATATTCTGCGATGCTTGCACGAATTTGTTTCTGTAGTCGACCCTCATCTGTATCGTCATACCTTCCAATCACATACTCGACTGTGACACCAAATCGGTGCAGTTCTTCTTCCAGAATCATTTGATGTACGGATTTTCGAGCGATCCGATCGAGGTCATAAACGATAAGGATGGTTACCGTTTTATCTAGACCAAGGAATCCTCTCATCTCATTGAGCGCAGGTCGATCCAGTGATGTTCCAGTGTAATCTTCTTGGAATGTCGCGGCTATTGAGTAACCCATTTCTTCAGCATAACGTCGACATCCTTCAACTTGAGTCTGCAGACTATAACCTTTGGCTTGTTCATCAGTACTCACACGAACATAGATGATTGCGCGTTTAGTTGCCATGTTACTCACCTACCCCTTAATAATCTCAACGCCATGCCCATTACGCCGAATCCGGCCATCGTTTTCGAGACGATCCAGGTAGGAATAAACTGTCTGCCTGGACATGTTCAAAGTACGGGCAGCATCTGTCACCCCCATGGTTGGATTGTCATGGAATAGTGTCAAAAGGTTGTCCATGCGATTACCCTGAATGACCGTCCGTGCTTGACGCGCTTTGACTAACGAATTGTCTGGATTGACAGAAATAGACGTTGTATTGGACGCAAGAAGGTCAGTCAGATTCCCCGCTGTTGGACGAATAGATTGACGCTCGGTTTTACGATCTGCACGATCCTGGGCAATGCTTGCCAGACGCCGGCGATGTCCAGAACGCAAAGCCAGATTGACAGCACCGACCAGCGCCAGAATTGGAAAGAGCGCCGGCGCATAACGGGCCATATCAGGGAAGATATCCAGCAGTACTGTCAAGCCAATGGTGGAAACCAGGTAAACGCCGACCAGGGAAGCCGCCAACAAAAACGGTGCGTCTGGGTCCGTTTTCCTTTTGTCTGCGTTGTACTCCCAAAGCAGCAGGCTGGTACTTACGGTAGTTAGCCCCAGGCTCTCGATGATCGCGGCGGCGACCCAAGCTAACTCAGCACTCCAATGCAAGTCTTTGACCGTGGCATTGGCCACCAGAACCGCGCTGGGGATGGGAGTGATCCAGGGACCGAAGGCGGCAATGCCATCGGTCAGATTGGTCTCAATCTCCGAGAGGGTCTCCCGGAATCGAAGAAGAAAAGAATGATCAGCCAAGATAAGCCTCCTGAATAGGTAGGGGGCAACAAAAAGCCCCCGGTAAATGGTCCCCACCGAGGGCGAATCCTGGCTGATCAGATATAATGAGATCAGCCCTTGCCGCCGCCTATATCGGTGGTTGGGGTCAGGTTCGTGTAGGTGCTCGCTACATCTGCACGAACCGTCTTATGGTTTTGTTCTATCTATTATATCGCATAGAACAAATATGCGAGCAAGCGAAAATCTTAAGAATAAATCCAGCTGTAGCGAGCCAACCTGGTAAGTGATCAATAACGCCAGTTACGATGGACACTGGGTGGCAATGCAAATCCATTCGCCACCCAGGTTTTCAACTCCTCTTCCGAAACACCTAAAATCTGACACCAACTCAGCCCGACAAACTGGAGCCAGGCACTCGCTTCGGCAACACGAGCGGGGTTTTCGCTTTCTAAATCCAGTGCCGCATGATGAATCACAGCCAAAGCGAGTGCCACATAAGGATCATGGATTGTTTTTTCATCCATCCCTGCTCCCCTCCAATTTATCCGGCAGTCGGATATGGATAACTTCGCCGTTGGTCACAGCAATCAGTCTTTCTTTCAATTGTGGAATTGGCGATTTCGGCAATTTTGTCGGCATCAACTTCTTTATCCAAGAAGATCGAAAGCGCCATGGCCAACTGCTCAGGACTGTACCCGGATTCCAGGCGGCCATCCGGTAAGCGACGCCAACACCCACCAATCGTGGGCAAGCTTGCTGTCTGCTGGCAGACGCAAAGCAATTTCACAATTCGCCCAAGGCGCCGGGTCCGCCTGTGACATTCCGCCATCTGTGACATCAGTGACATTTGTTTTCCGGGTCAGCTCGACTGGCAGATGAATGCCATACACCGCTGCCCAACGCTCCAATTCAGCCAGGGTAGTTTGCCACTGGCGGGTTCCCTTGCCGGCCTCGCGCGTCTTGCGCAGACGCAGCTTGCCCAACAGCCGCCCGACCTTCCGGGAGGTAATCGATTCTTTGTCGATATCTGCTTCAACGCCCTCGGCAACCGTCTGAGCCGCTTCACTGATTTGTGAGGTTGAGAAAGTCCATGTGGTAAGTGAAATGTCACTGTTGTCCTTAATGTCACTCTTGTCGGCAGCCAGTTTGCAAATCGCTTGCAGGATCAGCAAGGTCAGATCGCTGGACTGCTGCTCAGCGGTCTCTTCTTGCTGGTAATGCCAGGACATTGCTTCCAGCCGCTGAAACAATCCGCCGATGACAATCTGGTCTTTTCCCTGTGTGAAGCTGCGCTGCAGCCGGTGGCTTTGATCCAGGGCGTCCAGCCAGGCCGCGACCGCGAGGATTGCTTTCCAGGGCTGAAGATTTCGTCCACGTAAACGGGCATTCTGAGCGACATAGGTTTCATAATCGTGCAAAAGCGCAATGTTCGCGAGGCCAACCGCCCACAGTTCATCTTGCAGTGCTTTGCGGTCATGCGGCCAGAGGGCATGATCCAATGGATCGAAATTGGCCTTATCCCGGTCGGCGGTGCGGATGAGCGGGATGACGATCGTGCGGGAAGCCAGCACCGCATCCGGCATGCGGATGGCAGAAAACAAACGTGGGCAGTAGGCATTCACATAGCGCAGTTTCCACTTGCCCGGCCCATCCGGTTCTTTGAGCGGCACACTTGACCCGCGCCGGTTGCCGGCCAGTAACAGGGCGCGTTTATCAGGGTCGGTCTGTTTGGGATCGGAAAGGTTCTCGGCATCATCAAAGGCCAGCGTCGCACCATAGTCAGCCAGGTCGCGCAAACTGGCGAAGCTGCCTCCGGCCAGGATGAGTTGCCCCAGATAAGCCATTTCCGTGACGATGATCAGCAGATTGGTCTTTCCCGACCCGGCTCCCCCATTTGGCCAGAGGAAGCCGATCACGTTGAAAGCGTCCAGCAAGTAAGTAGCCTGGATATAGCAGGCGATGAGTTCGGCCATGGACTGCTGATCGCCTAATGAACGGTCGAAGTCCAGAAACCGGTTGATCACATCCACAATCTTCAAGAAGGTATCGATCGGATTGGGACGCTGCCCCTGAACGTAGGCACGTACACCTCGAGTGGACCAGCGCTTCTCGACCGGGACGATTTCATGAAAGACCGTGTTTACCCCTAATTCGCCAATCGGGCGTGTGGATTGTCCATCGCTGATTTCACCGAATACCTGGCCATCACTGCGGATGACGAACAGGCACAATTTTTCTTCAACCAGGGGCGGGTTCTGGATCAACAGATTGCCTTGTTTATCCAGGATTTCACGCCGGGTCATACGGACTGGCAGCCAGGTGGCCGCGTAGGAACATTTGCCGACCAGGCTGAGCGGGCGGGTGATGTTAGGCGAGGGTTCATCCAATAATTCAATGGTTGGCTGTGCCGGCTGAGGAACCGGCCGCGGCTGCTCGGTCAAGGCCTCAAGGTCTTTCAGGTTGTGTCCGTTGGCCAACCAGTCATCCACCCCCCACTTGACTCCGCTGGGATGATTGGGCAGGTAGATAGCTGAAACGGTCGCCCCTTTGCGCTGCAGGATCTCGGTCAGACGCTCCAACGCCAGGCGCACAGGTGGTTTGTACATCACATCTGAGTCGAAGACGATTCGCACCAAGCGGTTCTCCCAGGCAATAAAATCGAAATCAGCCAGGATTGTGGTTCCGCCGAACTCGTTACGTCCTTTGAAGTTCCAGACGCCCAGCAGATCAATTGAGCATGCGCCCTGGGTCGCAAGGGAGTCGGCTTTCTTCTGACCTTCGGTGATGTACAGCGGGATAGCAGGATTTTTCAGACTTTTCAGGCATGCCGGGGGGCAGTCCACCCGGACACCGGCACCTTTAGGAATTTCATATTTGAGCACCTTGACCGGGCGCAGGCCATCCACCTCTCGCTTGCTGCGGTCCTCAAAGGTGCGGGGATTATCTGGGCGGTAGACATGCAGACCAATCTTTCCATCAGTCGTGTGGAGAGGAATTAACAGTCCGGGAACCCGGCGCTGGGCTGGCGAAAACCCGAATTGGACCAGGTCGCCTTCGCTCGTGATGGTGCGGTAACCCCGCTCCCAAATCACTTGCTCTGAGATGCCCAATTCTTCGGCGAGCATCTTGAGGTGATTTTCGGACAGGGATAGGTCTTGCTTGCTCATAACGCTGGCTCCTGGGTTTGGATGGTTTGTGCGTCTAAAACTTGTGGTTCTCCTGTGAATTGGGTCTTACGTTTCTTTGTGGACCTAATGTCCGTGGTCGTGCCTGGCTCTTTCCCCTTGCACTGCGTGCGGGGACCTTCGGGTGTCGTACCGGTAAACTGATCGCTGAGGATGAAAGCGTAGACGCGCGCTAACAACCTCCCCTGCTCCTCCTGTGATATTTGGAGGGGTTCAGCAGGTTGCGTCATGGCGAACGAAATTCTCCTGTGTGGGCGCAGATTGGATTTCGACTTCCGGCAGCATGCCGCGCCGGATCAGTTCCAGGCGGACAATGAGCCGCACCTGGTCAGCCGGGGTTCGCAGTTCCTTCTCCGCGAGATGGATCAGGGCTGAATATTCCGGCTGCTCTAACAAGATTTTCAAACGATTGAGCATAGATCTCCTTTCCAGACAAACAAAAATGACGGCGTTTTGTTCAACGCCGCCATTCTGCCACTGAGAATATCCCTCGATCAAGTGCCCTTGATATCCCTCTTTATCCCTCCTATATCCCTTTTTATCCCTTTCGCCGATTTAAGGTGGTAAGGTTTTCTTTTTCCTTGCTGGAATCAGTTTCCGATAGGGAACAACCGCGTTCCCGTATTGTTTTCGCAGCTTGTGGATCCGGTTGAGAACCGTTTTTTCAGTCAGGCTTACGCGAACAGCAATCTGTTCACAGGTCAGCCCCTGATGCCAGTGACGCAAAATATCTCGATTCGCGCCTACGTCTGGTATGCTCATCCAGACTTCGGGGATGGGAGCTATTTCTTGATTTTGAGGCTTGGGTTCGATTTCAATAGGAGTTGGAAGTTCTGGGATTTCTGGCAAGGAAAACCAGCCCAACTTTTCTAGCTCATCGCGTATCGCGTCCCACAGTTCCCAAAGCTTTCTTTCACCGGTCAAGCGAATTCGTAAAAGGGTCCCATCTGATGGTAGGACATGCGCGTGAATAGCCAGAAGGTTCTTACCGAGAGAAAGTCTTACTTCAATGGGGTTGGCATCCGGTGGAATACTGCCGGCATCTTTCCGGCTGCCCGGAAGTAGAACCTGGCACACCAACCGTTGGTAGTATTCCTTGCTGCGCAAGGTCAGGGCGAACTGACGCAGCATCACAGCGAACTGCGTCGGCGTGCCTTTGATGGGGAAATCGAACTGCTCATCAATTTTCTCTGAGCCATCTGAGACTGGTTCAACAGACATATTTCGATAACCGAATATCTGTAGCCGACTTGAGAGCCAGACTTTAAATTCTTGTTGTCGTTGCACCCGCTTCTCATAGAGAGCCTCGGAAAGAATGTTTTGGAAAACATCTTTCTGACCAAACAGGTCGGCAAGTCGCCCTCTGTGCCCCAAGACTTCTTCACGGAGCAGGTTTTCGTACTTTGAAAGCTCATCTGGCGCGATGGATTGTGGAGGGCCAAAACGTGGTTCTGATCGACCTGGCGATATTTCAAAACTGCTGATCGTCCCTATGTCTCCCCATTTCTGACACTGGATTTGCAGAACATGGATACCAACCAGAGAACAAGAAAATGCTTCCTGTATGAAAACTGGTTGAAAGCAAGCCAGAACAGTAGAAATAGTGATTGAATGGGGTGGGTAAAAATTCTGACTTTGAAAACGCTCCATAATAGAATCTTTCCAACAGAAAAATTGAAGAAATTATAACTTACACTTCGTCATCAACTGAGTTTTTATATTTGATACAATGTTAATCTAATGTTAACCTAACGTTAACATTAGTCGTGGTTTATTGAAGCCTCTTTTGGAGCCTTCCAACTTGTAAACTGATATATGAGCCATTACGGCTTTTATATGGTGGGGATTTATAAATAGTTTCATTTCGGTCTATCAATAAAATACATGCAGTTGCGTAGAGGAAGGGGAATCTCATGGGCGTTGCAAAGCTTGCATCGTGCTTTCGTAACTTCTCAAATGTTGTTGTTGTGATTTCAATGCTTTTATCTCAAACCGTTTTACCTGCCCAATCTGTTGGCAAAAACAGGTCAATGCTCGAACGAGATGTGATTCAAAATCCATCAGATTTGGTTGAAAATGGACTCTTCCAAGGTATTAAAACAACCAATCCTAAACCCCCTCAACCAACGAAAAAAGACAGACAAGCCTTAGTACCGCAAGATACGCTTGCATCGTCAGCAGGAAAACTATTGTTTGTCGAAAACCGTGGGCAGTTCGATCCAGAAGTATTGTTTAGGCTTACTGGGAATGGTGCCACCATTGATGTCACTCGAGATTCTTTGTGGATCTCAATCATCAAAACAAGCGAAGAGGGCAATAACCCCACTGGTTTTCCCGACAATCCTTTGGCCGGGCCAACACTGATGTCCACCCCCAGCCCTGAGGAGAAAGAGTCTGGTATTGTTGAAGAACGGGTAAACCTGCGCATCCATTATCAGGGAAACATTACCACCTCGAACGTGGTAGGGATCGACCCGTTACAGACCAAAATGTCGTATTTTATTGGGAATGATCCAGAAAAATGGTTAACAGGCGTCCCGACCTATGGTGGTGTGCGGTTTGAAGATATCCTCACCGGGAAAGATCTTGAGATAACAGGCGAAAATGGAGCACTCCGTCAAACTCTCATTGCCAAGGGTGATGCCGGTGGTTCTCAGCAGGGCCGGATGACGGCCGACCAGGCTTTAGATGTTGAAATTGAAGGCGCCGAAAATGTCGATCTAAGCGGTTCAGAGTACTTGATCTTCACAGAATTGGGTGATTTCGCGTTTCCCAAGGTGGAGACTTCTGATAATACCCAGTTACAGGATGAACAACCTACCCTCGCTGAACCGAAGGTAAATCCAGCCATAATCCCCGCAAATCGAAACAGGCAAGAGGCAGTTATTGATTTCGACAAATTTCCTGAGGATTACCTATCTTTCTCGACCTTCTTTGGTGGTGCGCTATACGATATAGGAAGGGATGTATACGTAGATTCGAACAGCAATATTTATCTGATGGGAAATACCGAATCGGTTGATCTGCCCCAATCCAGCGGCTATAGTTTATACCAACCAGCAGGTGAACAAGATATTTTCATTGCAAAGTTTGGGCCATCTGCATCATCGATCGAATACGTGACTTATTTGGGTGGGATGGCTTATGATATTGGAAATTCAATGGCCGTGGGAAACACCGGGAAAATCTATCTCACCGGTTACACAATCTCTGATGATTTCCCCGTTACAGATGGCTCACCCAATTCGATCCCAGCATTTGATCCTACCTATAACAATGGGGCATCTCCCTTCATCGTAAGGTTGTCCTCTTCATTGGACAATCTGGATTATTCATCTTTTTATGGGAATGGACAGGGGCAAAGCATTGCTTTGGATGTGGATGGAGGTGTCTATGTTGCAGGACAAACTCCCAGCTCAGATTTCCCTGTCACTTCGGGGGCATTCGATGAGACATTCAATGGTAGTTTTGATGGTTTCATTGTAAAGTTCAACGACACCTTTGCAAGAGTTTATTCATCGCTAATAGGAGGTGTTTCATCCGATTGCGAAAGAAGTGGTGATTTATCAGAATGTCAAGTTGCTGTTAATAATGAGGGGGAGGCCTATATATTCGGAATGACTTATTCGGACCAGTTTTCTTATACTGGATCAAGCGGGACACCCTATCAACCCAGCAAAAATGATGGCAGTGATTTATTTTTGATGAAGATCAGTGACGATGGATCTGCTGTAGAATATTTCAGTTATCTTGGCGGAGAGGGCGATGAAATCAACTTTTACCCAGATATAAAAATCGATGAAAATAATTATATCTACTTTAACGGCTCAAACTCTTTCGGCGGATTTCCCAACAACCGCCAACGCGTATTCCGGCGAGTATTTTGCCAATCGGGACTCAATATTAACCATATTCGATATCAACGCAGGGTCAGCAAATGATCAACTCATCTACTCGACGTATATCGGTGGTGAAGTACATGATATCACGCGGAAAATCCTATTAACAGCGGATCACGACATTATCCTCGTAGGAGGAACGTCATCCGGGATTTTCCCTATTCTTTCATCCGCACAGAAAACGAATATAGATGTCAATACTACAGATGGATTCATCCTCAAATTTGACAACAGCCCTGATTATCGCCTTTCGTATGCATCATTCCTGGGTGGATCTATCTATGATTCGATATATGCGATTACTGCTGATCCAAATAACGCAGACGGTTATATATTAACAGGATATACAAACTCCCCTGATTTTCCGTTGGTGGGAATACCGCTAGATGGTGAGTTGGATGGAGATTACGACGCATTTCTAACCGGGTACACCATCCCCGAACCACAAATACCTGTAATCGACCTTTATAAATCCTCATTGGAGCTATCGACCGGTACAATCCTGGCGGATGGGGTAGAGACTGCTGTTGCAACAG
This sequence comes from uncultured Chloroflexia bacterium, assembly GCA_963752685.1. GTDB lineage: Bacteria > Chloroflexota > Anaerolineae > Anaerolineales > Anaerolineaceae > Anaerolinea. Next base: position 636,285 of record CAVVZR010000008.1, read on the forward strand.
CGACGATACGCGATTCGAGTGGTGACCCGGTCAACGGGATCGAGGTCATTCTCGAATCAAACGGCACCGGAGTGGTTATTGAGCAGACGAATAGTGTTACTGACGAAAACGGCCAGGTTGTAGCGCAAATATCTTCGACTACACCGCAAACCATTATGGTTAGCGCGAGATATGTGCCCGTAGAGGTAATCATTCAGGCTCAATCAGAGTTGTTGATCGACATTTGGCAGATAAGCAGTGCCAATTCCTCCATTACCGCTGCTCCGCAAATCGTTCTAGCCGATGGGGAATCCACCTCAATCGTTACCGTTACGGTAAAAGACATCAACAACAACGTGGTTGAAGATATCCCGGTTCAAATCACAACCAGCGGCAGCGCAGTTGTCGGGCAAACAGAAACCCAAACCGATGAAAACGGGCAAATAACCGCAACCATTCACGACGATCGCGTCGAGACCGTGACCGTTTCGGCCCTGGTCAATGGTTCCTCTTTGGGGAAAATGGTTTATGTTTCTTTCCAAGGAACGGATCTTTCCGCGATTCTGAGCGGACCTTCGAATAGTGCGCCTGGTAATCACGATACGTACACGGTTGGGGTAAAGAACAATGGCGGCTTGACCGCTCAAGACGTGTTTGTTCGTTTGACATTACCATCCGATCTGATCTTCATCGACCATTCCAGCCCGGTCGAACCCACCGAGGATGAAAACAGCTATGAATGGGAATTGGGGACGTTGGCGGGTGGCCAAAAAGTAGAATTCACGGTTACTGCGATGGTCGATGCCAATACATCCACTAACCAAACAATTCAAACACAGGTTGACGTGAGCACGTCGACGGTCGAACCTAATTCACTTAACAACAACCGGGTTGTATCTACACAAATCCTTCCTGCCTATGCTATTCCTGCTCAATTGAACCCTACCACCCAAAGTATTGGGATTGGCGATTCGGCGACGTACACATTAGATATCCAAAACACCGGTTTTTACCCGGCAACTTTCGAGGTTTCTCAAACGGGCCTGGATGCGAGTTGGGTAGATATCGATCCAGGTACAATTACTCTTTTGCCAGGCCAGTCGACCATCATTCCGATAATAGTAAGCGTCAGCGATTGCCAGGCTGCAGGGGATTATCCATTCACGGTGGACGTTTCGGTCTCGGGTCATCCTGAATTGGATTCGGAATTCGAAGCTGAACTCAGCCTGAGTCAAAACCCCCTGGTGATAATCAATTCGCCCGGCCAGGGCATCACCAGTGGCTCGCGCACGGTTTCTTTCTCCTGGCGGACCTCCCCAGAAACGTACGGGGTATTGACATATTACTATTGGGACGGTGGAAACCAAATCTTGAGCGAGATCGAAAGCGGTGATGATACCGATCTGTTTGTGAACCACGCCGTTCAGGCGACGAACTTGATTCGAAACCAGGAATATACCTGGTTGATCGAGGCAACTTCGTTGTGTGGGGCCACGACCACAGCGGAGCGAACATTTACTGTGGGCAATGGTATTGTGTTCGATAACCATTCCCAAACCTACAATATCGACCGGGATTATAACCAAATCCGCAACGTGTTGGTGCGCAACGAAGATGATACTGAAGCTCATACGCTAACTGTCACCCTGGCGAACCCCTATGAGGATTTGATTTCCAACTTTGTCGGTAGCGGTAGCGACGACGAGACGATCACCTTGAACCCCTTGGAAGAGCGGTACGTTCAACTGGCTTTCCATGCACAAGATACGGTTCTCGACGATTACGATTTGACTGCTACGATTACTGCAGATGAGGGGGGAGTTCAACTAATCGATCATGCTGCGATTCGCGCGCACATCCTCAAGGACTTCGAGGTCAGCATCCAGGAAGTCACGTCCGAATCGGTGACCGGTATGCGCACGTACCGGTTGACCAATACCGGCGACAGGCCGATCACCGACCTCAAGATTACCCTGACCGACCCGACCAGCGGCGAACCGGCGCACGCCTTTATGCAGCCCCAGGTCGATCATGGTTACCTTCTTCCAAATGCGTCATTACAGATCAAAGTCGTTCCTCTGTATGGGGAGGAAGACCTTGGTTTGGGGAGCGCCAACCCACAAGTCCAGCTGGTGGCCTACAGAGCCAGCACAGCCAACCAGTCTTCGCTGCCCATCGATCTCATTGTAGCCGGTTCCGGGCAAAGCACATCGCAGACTATCGATGGCGGTTGCGAAATGGCACGGTCTATGAGGTCGTTCGCCAGGCAACTTGCGCCGTCCAATCAAAAGATGATTGGTATTGCACCAATCGCCCGAACATTTCGGTGCCGTTCGAAATCCCATATTTCATCACGCCTGCCAACCTGGCATCCATGGATTTATCGGTCAAATTAACTCCGCAGTCTAACGTCCTGCCACATTCCGGAGCTATTCAATTCAACGGCACGGCATTGGTTCTTTTGAGAATATCATCCCCAATCAAACGTTGAAAATGGCCGTTCCCCTGAGCAGTTTTCACCCCAGCCAGGTGGGTCTTCCATTCAAGAGATAAAAATGAATACCGACCACCCCAATCAAGGCCATTATGTAGAAGCCTCGAGCTTTACTTTGAGCCTCGGGGTAAGCAACCTGACTACCTACGTTTGCGCCGATTCGCAGGCTGGCGCGGAAGACCTGGCGGATGCATTCTATAACCTTCAATCGCTGACCGGCGCTAGCTCGTGCAGTTTTTCTCGGGTAGACCTAAAGTCCACCTATAGTAGCAACGGAGATTTTTGCTCGCCGATTAACAACACCCAACCAACGGTTGGCAAGCCGATCAATGTAATACCGGCGGGTATGAATACAGCGCCAGCGACATTTCCATCCCGACTGTAGCCGGTACCCTGGAGTTCAAGCGCTGGTATTCTAGCCTAGCGACGGGTATTTACAAACAAACTCTTGGATATGGCTGGGCGCACAGCCTGGACACGCGTTTGATCTTCCAGAACGATGAGCTGGGAGAAGAAGGAGTTGTGCTGGTAAAGGGCTCCTCGGCCAATCAATATAAGTTCATCGATCATGGTGACGATACTTTTACGGCTTACCCGGCCTGTGCGCTACGCTGGTCCGCGACGGCGACGAATACGTGCTGACGGACAGCACTGGAAGGGTTTACATCTTCGACCTCGCCGGGCGCATCACCAGCCAGAGCGATGCGGAAAGTCACGCGTGGAACTACACCTACGACGGCCAAAATCGCCTGACACGGGTTACTGACGAAACCAGCAGTCGTTTCCTGGCGCTTTCTACGATGCCCAAGGACGGATTACCCGGGTGAGTGACCATAGCGGGCGGTACGTGACGTACGCTTACCATGCGACGACCGGCGACCTTGTATCCGTGAGCGACTTGAATCGCTAAACCTGGACCTATTTTTATACAACTGCTGGGGAATACAGCCATTTACTGGCGGAGGTGATCGATCCCGAAGGTAATACGGCGGAAAGAACCGAGTTCGACGATGAAAGGCCGGGCGGTGCGTCAGTTTGACGGGAAAGACGTGCAAACCTTGAGCCTGGCGTACCAGGATGGATTAGGCCTCACAGTGATCACGGATGTGGACGGAAACCAAGCCACGATGGCCTTCACGGGCCGCAACACGATCGACAGTATCGTGGATGCCGGCGGGGGAACGACCCAGAAAGCATTCGATGCCAATTTCAACCTGAGCCAGATCACGGATGCCGCCGGGGCGACGACCGAGATGACCTGGAGTGAGGATGGGACCGACCTGGAGCAAGTGCGAGATGCTGCAGAGAACGTGACTGATTTCGAATACGAAAACCATAACCTGACTAAAATAACCGACGCACTGGGCCGCGAGACTAATATGGTCTATGAAGGGAAGCTCCTGGTCAGCAGCACCGATGACGATGGAAATACCACCACCTACACCTACACCACGGCAACCGATGCGCCTCAACCGATTGGGTTGTTGAAAATGGTTACCGACGCGCGTGACCATACGACGACGTATATCATACGATGCGCTTGGGCAACTCATCACCGTTACGGACGCGTTGAACAACACCACATCTTATGCGTACGATAGCCTGGGGCGGTTGACCGATACGATCAACGCGGAAAACATCGTAACCCATAACGAGTACGACGCGGCCGGCCGGCTGGTACGCACGATTTAGAATTATGACCCATCGAAACCTCGGAACAGCCAAAACCTCTACAATATCACGACGACGTACCAGTACGATGGGGCGGGAAACCGCATTGCGGTCATCGATACTTACAGTAACCGGACCTCCTACGAGTACAATGAGAACAACCAGTTGGTGAAGGTTACCGATCCGGCCGGAAACGAGACCATCTATACCTATGACGAGCGCGGGAACCAGGCAACGGTCACCGACGCCAAAAACCACACGACCACCTACGAATACGATGCACTCAATCGGCTGGTGAAAACCACCGACGCCCTGGGGAATTCGACCACTCACCGCCTATAATCCGGATGGCACGGTGACGTATACCTTGGATGCGTTGGGTATATTACCAGTTATACTTACGACGAGTTGAAACGGGTAAAAACGATCCGCAATGCCCAGGACGTGGTTACCACTACCAACACCTATGATGAGGTGGGAAACCTGGTGGCGGTCGAAGATGCGTTAGGGCGGGTGACCACCTACGAATACAACGACCTCAACCAGTTGGTCGCGCAGATCGGCCCTGCGCCGGATTATGCCACCACGACATACGAGTACGACGAAGTTGGCAACCGCACCAGAGTGACCGACCCGCGTGAGGCCGAGACGGTGTATACCTTCGACGAACTCAACCGTCTCGTCACGGTCACCGACGCGTATATGAACGTGACCACCTATACCTACGATGCCTTGGGTCGTCAGAAGACCGTCACCGATGCCCGGGACAACACCATCACCTACGGTTACGACCTGCTGGGCCGCCGGGTGACGGTGACGGACGAATTGGATAACGTCACCACCACCTTCTACGATGCGTTGAGCCGGGCGGTGATGAGTAAAAGCGCTTTGGGCCTGGAATGGACCTCCCAATACAATACCCTGGGGCAATTGGTGACGCAGATTGACCCATTATCCCGGATAACCCGCTACACTTACGACGAGGTGGGGAACCGCGAGACGGTGACCGATCCTGCGCTGGCCGTCACGACTTATACCTACGATGAACTGAATCGCCAGGAAACCGTCACCGACCCGAACGGAAACACCACCAGCAGCGAATACGACGCAGCCGGCAACCGGGTGGTTTCCACCAACGCGGATGGAAAATCGGTGCTGTATGTGTATGATTCCCTGGGCCGCCTGGCTTCGGTCACCGATGAGATGAATCACACGACAACGTATGGCTACGATGACGCCGGCAACCGTACTTCACAAACCGCCCCGAACGGCGTTGTCACCCGCTACGAATACGACGAGATGAACCGTCTGGCGGCGGTGGTCGAGAATTATCGCCCAGGAGTTAATCCGGACGCCGAGACCAACGTGCGCACTGAGTACGAGTACGACGAGAACGGCAACCGCCTGTCGATCGTCGACGGCAATGGGCACGCGACCACCTTTACTTACGACGACCTGAACCGGTTGGTCAGCGAAAGCGACGCCCTTGACCACACCACCAGCTATACCTACGACGAAGTGGGCAACCGCGAGACGGTGACGGACGCCAACCAGGCCGTGATCAACTACGTCTACGACGAGTTGAACCGGCTGGAGGTCATCGATTACCCGGCCCCGGACGCAGACGTGACCTTCGCGTACGATGCCATCGGGAGGCGGACGCTCATGACGGATGGCAGCGGCACGACCACCTGGGATTATGACGGCCTCAACCGGCTGGCAGGGGTGACCGATCCTTTCGACGATACCGTACAGTACCATTACGATGCCCAGGGCAACCGCGACCAGATCAAATACCCAGATCTGAAAACGGTCGACTACCAGTACGACCCGGGTGGCCGACTGACCGGGGTAACCGATTGGCTGGAGCAGACCACCCACTACGACTATGACGCGGTCAACCGGCTGGTGAGCGCCGGCTTGCCCAACGGGGTTCAATCCACCTACACCTACGACGACGCCGGGCGGCTGGAGAGCCTGGCCCATACCCTGGGTGAAACGGTCACGCTCAGCGCTTATGAGTATACTTACGACGAGGTAGGCAACCGGGTGAGGGCGGTGGAAAGCGAGTATTACGACAGCGCAGCGACTGCCACGGCGACGGTTACCCCAACCTCTACGCAAACACCTACGGCAACGGCAACCGCCACAAACACAGCCACGGCTACAAACACACCTACCTCGACTGCGACCGATACTGCCACACCTACGGATACTCCAACCGCCACAAACACAGCCACAGCTACAGACAACCTACCTCGACTGCGACTGCAACCCACACAGCCACAGCCACATCAACTTCAACGGCTACGGATACCGCAACGCCGACGCCTACCGACACGTCAACACCAACAGCGACGCATACCGCCACGGCTACTCCAACGGCTACGGCAACCGCTACGGTGACCAGCGTGCCCGCGGTGACGGACGATTTCAACCGGGCGGATTCGACCAACCTGGGTGTGAATTGGACAGAGCGTTCGGGGGATTGGCGAATTTATTCGCAGACATTGCGCAACATCAGCACCGGCGGCGATTTTGTCGTCACGTATACCGGTACGTATACCAATACTAATGTATCGGCAGACGTGAAATTCAACAGTTCCGCCGGGACGATCGCAATCGGTGCGCGTTTGGGGTCGTTCTCTGGAGGGGTGCCCACCACCGGGTACACGGCAGAACTCACCACCACCGGGCAGGTCTACCTGTGGCGGGTGAGCAATTGGTACCTGATGGGCAGCTATCAGATCCCCAATTACCAGCCAGGCCAATTCACCAACTTGCTACTATCCACCTCTGGCAGTACAATTCGAGTGGATGTCAACGGTGTGACGCGGATCACGGTGACGAACACAGCCCACACGAGTGGGTCGGTGGGTTTGTGGTCATACAACGCCTCAGCCGCCAACCAGCACGTATGCGACAATTTCAACCTGGTGGATTTGACCCAGGCCACTGCCACACCGACCAGCACCAACACCCCCACCGCAACGGCTACCGATACCCCGACGCCCACTGCGACTGCTAGCGCAACCGGCACGGTCCAGCCGACCAACACGCCGACATCAACGCCCACTCCCACCGAGACTCAGGCCGTCACCTTCCCACTGACGGACGTGCTGGACGACTTCAACCGCGCCAACGGGACGATCGGGAACGATTGGAGTGGGACGACCAGTGCATTCACAATCAACAACCACCAACTGCAACCGCTGCAGGGCGGTAGCGCCATCTTCTGGGACAGCCTGTTTGGGGCTGAGCAGGAAGCCTACGTGACCTTCAGCCAGGTGTATTGGGATGCAGACGAGGTGGATTTGCTGCTCAAACTGCAGGATACGAGTGATGGGGTCATCGAGGTGTGGTACGACCCATACCAGGAGACCATTTCGGTCTACACTTACGCTACCGGGCAGGGTTGGGTGCAGCATGGCGCAGAAATCGCGGCGAGCTTCGCCAATGGCGACGTGCTGGGTGCGCGCGCCAGCGCAGACGGAACAGTGAGCGTGTACAAGAACGGTACGCTGCTGGGGGCGCGAGACATATCGAGCTGGCCGTACAATGAGAACGGGGGCTACATCGGCCTGTGGCTGGTGGCGGCCAACACGGCCTGGCGGCTGGACGACTTTGGCGGCGGCAGCCTGGGTGAGCAGCGGCAAGGGCGTTCGAGCGGGGAGGAAGATAAAGACGCATCCGAACCGGTGGTGATCGACTGGCCGTCCTTGACCGAGTGGCAGAAGAGCCAGCCCGAACCGGAGGAAGAACCGAAGTTCACCCCGGTGGAACTGCTGCGCGAGGGGTGGGATGCGGTGGTGACGTTCGTCGCCGGGTTGTTCCAGCCCGACGTGGTAGAGGCGAGCAGCGGCGGGGTGATGCCGCTGGATTTCGGTCCAATGCGCTGCTGGAAGAGACGGCGGAGAGCGTGGAGATCAGCTACACCTACGATGCGCTCAATCGCCTGACAGCCGCGGACTACGACACGGGGACGTATTTCCACTACGAATATGATGCGGTGGGCAACCGGCTGGAGGAAGCCAAGAGGCTCGACCCGCTGCAGCAGGAGGTGGTGACCGCGTCCGTCTATGACGACGCCAACCGGCTGACCAGCGTGGGCGGGGTGAGCTACACCTGGGATGCTAACGGGAATTTGCTCGCGGATGGGGTAAAGACCTATCGGTTATGACCACGCGAACAGGTTGACATCGATGAGCGCCCAGGGATCGGCGGTGAGCTATGCCTACAACGGCCTGGGTGACCGGTTGAGCCAGACGGTGAACAGCGTGACGACCACACTACACGCTCGATTTGAATGCTGGCCTGACACAGGTGCTGCAAGATGGCACCAACACCTACCTGTACGGGGTGAATCGCATCGCCCAGGTGAGTGAGACGCAGACCGGCTACTTCCTGCCGGATGCGTTGGGTTCAGTACGCGATATTGCGGACGAGAATGGCGAAATCACCATGACACAGAGCTACACACCCTACGGCGAGGTGATGGCCAGCGAGGGCGCAGCCCAGACTGCCTATGCATTCACCGGGGAAATTATGACAGTTACATTAAGTTGATCAACCTGCGCTCCCGGATGTATTCCCCCGAAACGGGCCGGTTCCTGACCAGAGATGTCTGGCAGGGAGATTATAACACACCCATGTCATACAATGCCTGGTTGTACGGATATAGCAACCCTGTCAAGTATGTGGATCCAAGCGGAAATATCTCCATTTGTCCTTTCATGAGTGAGTTGGATTGCTTGAGTTTCTTTGGCGCAGTTCCAGACTACAAAGGACTGGCCATCGTACAGCTAAATAAATCAGCATTCGATCGAGCTGCTGCAGAGATTGAAGCAAAAGGTTTGCATAAAACTACAATTGCAGCAGCTATCGCTGTTCAAAGCCAATGGCTAGATTATCCAGTAGATCGATTAAAAGGATTTGCATATAATTTACGGTATTTAGAACTTGAGTATTTTGGCTGTGTAGACCCCATAGTAGCCCGGATACTAAAAGGCGCAGGAGTTGGATATGCAAAGTCAGGTGAATTTGACAAGTATGGTAATCTATTTATCATGTCAAATTCCATCAAGGCAATGACAGATCATATTCAACCTGTTGTGGATGAGTGTAAGTGGGCAGGATCTCAATGTAACCAGAAAGACCGACTTATAGCAGCAGCGATGGCTCAAAACACAGCATTTGGATGGCAGGATATGAGAGAAGTTGCGGAGAAGAACTGGAATGATCGGCAGGGAAGCAATCTTGAGATAAATTGGACGAACTACTTCGTTGATAATAAGTATCTATGGGAACGACACCCTGGTGATTTATACGCTTTATTCAAACGATTGTCGTTCCTTATGGAGGAAAAATTACAATACGCGGTTCATGCTGCAACTCTTTACTCAAGACATGGTCATACTGCATTCAGTGTTTGGTTGGGATTTACCGCCGGAGATCACCACATCCACTTTGGAGTCGATGATGTCATTAGCCCTTTGGGGTAAATAAAGGTTTCATTATGAACAAGGTGAACCAGTGCTCTTCAAGAGAAATAATACTATCACTTCTGTTTGCAATTTCAATAGAGTCTATTGCTCGGGTCTTGTTCGACTTTTGAAAGAATTCGAGACGAAGGAAAAGAGCAGCAGACTAAAATTCGGGATGAAACTTACTTGATCAATTCATCAATATTGCTGAAATCTCTTAAGCAAGAGAGAAAGGATGCTTTTACCCTTCTAACAGCAACTCCAGCTGCTTATCCTTCCCCATCAGCAGTTCCTGTTCGGTGGGCTCAGAGTGACTTTATGACCATCGCTCAAGCGTTCTACCGTATCGGCTGGCAGGATAATTTAAATGATTGGCGGTTAAAGAATTTGTTTTTTGGTCTAAAATGCAGCGAAATCGCTTATGGACCGCAAGGTGCAGGCTTCAACTTTTTTAAGACTGAGCAAAACAAAGATAGGGTTATCCGAGTATTAAGGCATTTATTCATTGCGGCAAATGACAATCTGGCAGTATTGAGTGAAACAGAGTATTACCCGGAAATTGAAAAATGGACGGCAATTAATGTTGCTTCCATAACTATTTCTGTTGAGGATGCCTTGCAAATTGCTGAAAACAACGGTGGCGCGCAATTTCGCAAGGGGGTGGATAATAATTGTTCCGTTAATGCCGAGATAAGTACTGGAAGTTATGGTGAAGTGTGGTTAATTAGCTACTCTGGACTAGCGAACCAAAAAAATGAACTATTTAGGCTAAACATAAATGCTAAAACAGGAGAAAGTATAAAGGATAAATAAAACAGATAAGCAGAATTCTCAATGAATTGAAAAGACGAGATGGACTGGAAAACCAGCACCTCTCGCCTTTCCTTTGGACAATCTTGTTTGTACAACCACCTGGCTTTTTGGCAATACCTCAATTTTTTGTCCTGTTCTTTAACAACATAAATACTTCCTGCCTGAACCGCCGTTCAGACTGGCGCTTTTTTCCACTTTAGTGAAAGACAGTCTTACTTACGCAACTGGCTGGGCGGAAGCTTGAAACGCTTCGATCCCCAGGGTACCTCCTTCAGGTCGATCCCAATGCCAATCCGATCCAACTGCTTGCGGGTAAATCCTAAAGCCGTCTGCTTTTCGGGCAGGTTCCGTACTCCGGTTTTGTAGACAAAGCCAAAGTACGAGCGGGCTACCTTGACCGGGTCGGCATGACGATCGGCCACTTCCTTACTCCAGATGTGCCAGACAGCCACCAATAACTTGCGTGCAATGGCAACAATCGCTTTGGAGCGCCCCAGCCGTTTTTCGAGCTGCTGATACTGGGCTTGCCAGAAGGGGTTCTTATCCACAGCATGGTTGGCTGCATCCACCATTGCCCGGCGCAGATCGCGCCGACCGGCTTTGGTAATCCGGCCCGTTGTATATGCCATCCCGCTGTCATGCACCCTGGCTCCCAAACCCGCATAGCCCACCAGTTTTTTTGCGCTGCTAAAACGAGCAACGTCTCCTACTGCGGCGATGATTGTGAGGGCTGTCAACGGGCCAACGCCGGGCAGATGGATCAGTAATGGTACGGTTTCGTTCTTGGCCGCGATTTCGTAATCCGTTGATCCAGCTTTTCGACCTGCTGTTGAGCAAATTCCAAGGTTTCCAGATCGGACTGCACAACGATTTTCTCGATCTCCGCCGCAGGCTGGGCTTTCCACCAGTCTTTCAGCATCGGATCGAACAGGCTGAAATCGCCGGGCGGCTGGATGCGGTGACGCTGTAGAAAGGCGTGCAGACGGTTCTTGGCCGTACCTACAAGGCGCACCATTTTGCGCCGGTGAGCAATCAACGCACGTAACTGGCGAATTTCCACCGGCGTGGATCCAGACGGAAGGCAGCAGCCCGGCAGCGTGCAGTTGGGCCAGCGATAAGGCGGCTTTTTTATCCGTTTTGACCTGGGCGCGCACGATTAATGCCACATGGGGTGGATGAACGACGGTGACGGAATGGACCAGCGGGAGCAGGGCATCATAGACCGAGTAGGTGTTGGTGGTCATTTCCACCACAACCGCATCTTGCTTGGTCAGGTGCTTCTCGGCCCATTGCTCCAGATGATAAATATGGGCTTGATGCGGGCCAAAAATTTGGTTGAGCTGGTGATCGACACCGATGGCGACGAAATAATGTTTGTGGATGTCCAGCCCGATGAACCGATTAGGGGTAGAATCGATTGAGGGCATTTCGGAAATACCTCCTGGAGAAATGCTCTGGCAAACCTGGCCAGCCAGGCCGGACGCGTTCTTTTTGGGGCAAGACTTCACACACGGATACGAGCTGGAGGTCGATGGCCACCAACCTCTTCTCAGGTGAGCGGATTCGAACGGGCAGCCAAACATGTGTGCGGGCTGGTGGAGTGACCCACTTCCCATAAAACCATCCGGCTGGCCCAAACGTCACGCACCCGGTAGCAACGTTCCCGTTCACTCAACCAACAGGAATTATGCTACCAAACGTGGAGCACCGCAACCGCCGTACCCCCTGGCTGGCCAGTTGCTTTATGCTAACACGTTACGTTTAACGCAAATCCTATAAACCGCATCGATCCGACAGGTTTGTTTAGCAGAGAGCAAATCGCTAAGAGTATGGGAAAGTCTTCGTTTGAAGATGTTATTGAATATTTTTCCTACGGTGAACATTGGGGATTCTTGGCCGCTCTGCTTAAAGCTCTGCCTGGAGACACATTATTCTCCGAGGGAGTGATGGTAGGTTTCCCTACGTTCTTCGAAGGTCCTTCTATGGTTGGGAAGACAACCGTAATCGGTTATGACGATAATTTAGGATCACGTTTAACAAATTTCCAATGGAAGTTAACTCACCAAATCCTACAACAGGATTTAATCCACTTGTATTCTGGAGGAATTCGGATTATAGGTTCTTCACGCTGGTGGATAATCCAGTGAGCGCCAGCATTGAGTATATTGATGGGTCAAATTATACGGATTTACCGGACTTTTGGGGTGTATCGGGGGCGTTGGGGTACCTTCAAGGACTCAAGTTTGTGGATCGGTATGGTCACATGTATTTTAGCCCGGCAGTCCAAACTCCATCAATAGGTGTTGCCTATACCGAAGGTTATGTAGGAAAATTTGTCCAATCAGGCAATACACATACGATGAACACCTTTTGTCTGAAAGTGATTTATATAATGTGTTATCTGGGGTTGGTATGTGTTTTTCTGGCCAAGTATCTTTTATGGGTGGAGTTTCAGAAGTGGTGTGCGGAGCTAGTCAGTCTGTACTCACTCTATATTCTTTAGGTTTGCAATCCGGATTCGGATTTGGCTTTGCCCCTGTGACAATCGACCTAGGAAAGGATCCGACCAAAGGATGGGAATGGGTAACGCAAAAAACAATGTCAGGGATAAGGCGTGAAGACTTGTACGGGATACCAGAGGTTGAATACAACAAATGTAATGATTACATACCGCTGAGATTGCGCTGATGTCCAAAAGAGAATGGTCATGCGAAAACTAAAGTACATCCCATTAATTATTTTCATCGGTTCTATGATTGTAGGTGCATATCTACATTGGAAGCTGGTAAGTCTAATAATCCGTCTGAGGAATATAGTAGGATAAATCATTGTTATCAATCTCTTACAATGGTTCCTATACTAATAATAGGAGGAATATATCTCATCTTTTTCTCTTCACCTCTCGTCAAGTGGCTAGATAAATTTAAGCGCGTTTTCGGAACGAGGATTGCGTTTATTATTATGGGAATAATCTTGATTACATTAACCCCCATCGATTTGAGGAACACTTGTGAATTCTTAATCAATGCATTATTAAAGTGAAAGTTTACAGAGAAAGCAAGAACAGAACAATAGCAAAATCACGGATTGTTTTTCACCAAAATGAAAAGACGAGTGACTGGAAAACCAGCTCCTCTCGCCTTCTCTTGGGGTCACCTTGATTGTACAACCTTTTAGGTCGTCAGGAATCCCTCAGTTTGGTTCGACCGGCACCTTAACATCGCACAGATAGGAAGATAAAACCTTCGTCTTGAGATCTTGCACGATACTCGCCTGGTTCTCGGCGAGTAAATCGGTTTGTAATGCCGCGATCAAGGCCAGAATCTCGCCACGCGGGTCCGGGAGCGGATCGCTATCCAGCTCATCCAGCGCCAGGTGGCCTTCAATCTTCCCCATCGCCTGGTAATAGTCGGCTGCGATCGTGCCATCGTACAAGCGCGCGTATATTAGCGTGGTATCGATGCGTCTATGTCCGAGAAGCGCCTGCACGGTCAGAATGGGCGCACCCGCATTGAGTAAAAGCGTCGCGCAGCTGTGGCGAAGCTGGTGAGGCGTGAGGCGTATGCCGCAGCGTCTGCCGTAGGTGTTCAAGCGCTGCTGGCAGTAAGACGAACCGAGTGGATCGTGACGGTAGAAGGAATAACGGCTCACTGGGAGAAGTGAGCGGACCCGCAGGAGCAGGTAGGCCCGCAGGGCATCGCAGGCAGCCTGGCTGAGATAAACAAAGCGGTCCTTCATCCCCTTGGATTGCTCGATGCGGACCTTGCGCCGCCCCCAGTCGATATCCGCTTCCTTCAAGCGCCGGATCTCGCACGTGCGCAGCCCGGCGTGGAGCATGAGCAGAAACCAGGCTTTGTCCATCACCCCCAATCGGCGGATGCTGGGCCTTGGGTTATGGGTCTCGAGCTGGATGGCGCGGTAGACCAGGCGCAAATGGTCGGGAGGCGCGTCGCGAGGGAGATATCGGGGCTCTTTGAGGCCTTTGACAAAGAGCATGCGCGGGCAAACCGGCATCCCGGCGTCTTCCAGGTAGACGAGGAGGCTCTGCAAATTGTGCAGTTCGACGTTGACCGTCCTGGGGCTGATCCCCGCAACCAGGCGGTTCTCCAGGTAGTCAAACCACAGCGTGGGAGTGATCTCCTCGGGGTTTTCCAGGGAGGTGCGTGCAGCCATCCAGCGTAGAGGGGCGGCGAGGCGACAGAGTAGTTCCTGGGTGTAATGGTAGTACTGGTCGGGCCGACAGCTTTTACGCCGGAAGGCTATGTACTCGCGCAGCGCTTCGACCAGCCAACCGGGCAAATTGTCGACATAGTAATTCCAGTTTACATCCTGGACCGTCTTTGCCTTCCGCCCGTGTAGGAATTGGGCCAGCTTGGAAAGCCCTTTGGCGTAATCGGCACGCGTATTCTCGCTGAAACCGCGCGAGGCGATGTGGTCGCGCACGCGCTCCAGGTCAGTGTCGGGATCGATCTTGCGGAAAGGTTTCTTCAGGTAGGCCAGCGCCAGGCGGACGGCGGTTCCATAGATGTTAAGCGCCGAAGGGCTGTACCCACCAGCGGTGAGCCAGTCGCGGAAGCGGATATAGAACCTGCGGTTCGCGCTGGGCCATTGGCGCAGGGCTTTGAGGGCCGGGTCTGCAGGGGAGATACTCTTGAGGTGAAAACGGCGCTTGCCGGTGCTCTTTACCATGGCGTCAATCCTCCAGCACGAGTTGGTCGACCAGTTTTTCCATGGCGGCTTCGTAATCGGCCTGCACCTGAGGGTCGGAGATGTTGAGGTAGATTTCCGTTGTGGCCAACCTGCGGTGGCCGAGGAGCTTCTGGATGGTGGTGACGGGGACACGAGCTTCGACCAATTGGCGGCCAAAGGTATGGCGGAACTGGTGACAGGTCAGCCACAGCCCGGCCTCACGGCAGTAATGCGCCAGGCGGTCTTGGATTCCGGTGACGGTAAGTCGGCGGCCAAAGCGGTTGAGGAATACGGCCTGGTCGCGGCTCCACGGGCGGATCGCCAGCCATTGGTTGAGGGCGTCCAGCGCCTGGGATGAGAGGTAAACCACCCGTTCCCCGCCGCCTTTGCCGTGCAGCCAGAGGCGTGGGAGGGTATCCAGGGATGGCTGTAAGAACAGGTCGGGAAGGGACAGGTTGCGTACTTCGCCGACGCGCAAGCCGCACCTTAACATGAGGATGAACATGGCCCGGTCGCGTGGGGAAGTGATGGCAGAGAAGAATTTCTGCAAGGCCTCGTCTTGCACATCACGGGGAAGGCGCGTTCCATTGCGGATATAGTGACGCCGGGGGAGGACGGGGTTGGGCGGCGCGGTGGGCAATTCGATAGCCCAAAAAGTGTAGAACGAACGCAGAGCGTTCAGGCGGCGGTTGATCGTGGTAACTGCGTGGTGGTTCCCCTGGCAGTGTTCGATGAAAGCGTCTATATCGTGGAGGGTGATCTCGCCTGGCGATTTACCGCTCCAGGCAAAGAAGAGTTGAAGATCGTTGATGTAATGGGTGGGTGTGCTGGCGTTGGGCGCCTTTCGGCGTAGCCATTTCTGAAAAAACTCGATTTCTGGTAACATGGGAATGCCTCCTGGTGGTGAAAATAAGGAAACGAGAAACTTTGGCCGGTTTCTGTTTTCAGAATATCACCAGGAGCGCTATTTTGGGGTATTTTTACCCGGTTTGGAACTTAATGTAATGATCCGCAGACGGGTTTGGTGTACCTGCGGGCGAGATATTATCAACCTGGGATTGGGCGTTTTATTCAGAAAGATCATTTCGCAGGAATCGATCTCGGGCCTCAATCCTTCAATAGCTATTCCTATGCCATGAATAACCCAATGGTATACATGGACGCAAATGGGAATTGCCCTCCTTGCTGGTTGTTAGCAATCATATTTGGATTTGCATTATCGTCGTGCTCCGGCAGTCCGACCCAAGGGCCTACGCCTAGCCCAACTCTTCCTCCGCCTACACCCACACCAACCCCTACACCTACACCAACACCTATGCCAAATCCTTCACCTTTGCCAACGTCTGAAAATTGGGAAGAATTGGTTGGTTCCTGGACAATAACTCACTATGTAACCGCTATGGAAGAAGACCCGTATTTTCAAGATCATGGACCATTCAAAGATTGGGCAGACAAGACCGGTTTCATACCCGGCCTTGATCAAGGAACGAAGCATAACCTGAATTGGATTTACGATTATAGAGGTGTTCAATTTCAAGGCCAAGGTCTTGCTTCCAATGAACATGGAAATAGATACGTAACGAAAGATTGGGTTGCGACGGTTGATGATAAAAATCCAATCTTTACATATGGTAAAGGAGGCCAGTGGGGTGAACCTAGAGCCTGGGAAACCATAGCAACGGGGGACTCACGACTAAGGCCACACGATAGGGTGAGGATTGGGGCCTATCCTGATAAAGGTCCATTTGAGGTTCTTGATACTGGTGAAAACGTTGGCGCTAATCACATTGATATTTTCATTGGGGATGAGTATATTTCAGTAGCTGATTCCTTCGGATCTATAAAAAGCAAAGTATGGGTTTTAAGATCCCCATGATAACATGTCTATATAATTCTCGGAGGTAAATTGATGAGATAACATTGTAGGATCTTATCGTTATATAACAAGATAAGCTTAACTGGTGATTACCCATAAGTGGTTCTAGCCCACGGGTGCTGGTTTTCGCCATTCAATCTCCGGCATAGGTGGCAGTAAAACAGAGATGTGGGTAATCACCAGAAGCTTAAGGGCAACATAACAGTGGGAAAATCCGGGAGAATCATTTTCCCGCGGGTAGCGGCGCATTGATCTGGTTAGAGTGGATTTATTTCTTCTCCCCGATGAATCACCGAATCACTTTTCCTGAGGTGTTATGAATAATCCTTTCATTTTAATCCGCAAATTCATTGTTGTTGTGTTCTTCTCAATCTATTTCTCCGCATGCTCTACGGTGAGTTCTTTTCCTGACACCACACCTTCAGAAACAATGACATTGACTTCAGATATTACAGAAAGAACACAGGAACCGAGTATGACCCCTATTGTTTTGTCAACTGCCATTGTGACTGCAACCCCTTTTGATCTCCAACCAAGAACAGAAGATGAAATTAAGAAAACCATTGAGAAACTATACAGTGTAGATCCCAATTGCAGATCAGACCTTTTACAATCCGTAGCGCCTTACGCTTCAGATCATGCCCCAGAAGTTGAGTTCATTGAATCGAATGTAATCCCAGATGAGAGTATATATTGGATTGATGAGATTGCTGATAATTATTCTAGAACTCTTCGCGCCTTCGTGGCATGTGATCCAGCCTTTTGCCAACCTAAAATATATGTCCAAAACCTTGCAAATGGAATGGTCCAGGAAATCAATTGGTCAAGCAGACTTCCTTGGAGGCCAATTATGAGGATCATGTGGGTTGGAGATAATCTACTTACATTTTTTCACCCACCAAATCCGCAAAATGCACAAATCGGTGCTATTAATATTTAACGAGAGGAATTTTTTGCTCTTATGGCTCGTAGGTTATCCGTGCCAGTGATCAGATTTGATATTTCACAATGAATTACTTCTAATTTCCAAACTATACAGAATTAATTTTCTTGAGAGTCACCGATAGTTGTGGCCGTGTGCAGGCAAAGGTTGTCATATAGCCAGTGGAAGAGCAGAACGAGCAAGACATAAGGAATACCACTGACCGATAAGCCAGAAGGCACGAGCTTGAGCGGTTTGGATAGCACTTGAGACTTCCCACTGCGCACCAAACAACGCCAGGCGGTGGGTAACATTCTGTTTACAGTTTCTCTCGATCATGCGGCTGCCAATCTAAAACCAGCCGCACGGAAGCGGTCATAACGCATCCGTTCCATATTGTTTGCGAAATAGTTTACCGCTTGGGATGCATTGCGGCAGGTGGTTGCCAGAGCCTGACAGGCCAGGATGACATCTTCTACCTGACCATTCCAAAGAGCCTGGGTGACCGGTTTAAGCCAGATGAAGATCATTGTAGCCACTCACTACACTCTTTGGGGAGAAGGAATCGACGAAACCGGTGGAGATCGACTGGCCGGCTCTGACCGAGTGGCAGAAGAGCCGTCCCCAACCGGCGGAAGAACCGGAGTTCACCCCGGTGAAACTGCTGCGCGAGGGATGGGATGCGGTGGTGGAGTTCGCCACCGGGCTGTTCCAGCCCGAGGTGGTGGAGGCGAGCAGCGGCGAGGTGATGCCGCTGGATTTCAGTCCGACGCTAATTCTGGAAGAGACCGCGGAAAGCGTGGAGATCAGCTACGCCTACGACGCGCTCAATCGCCTGACGGCGGCGGACTACGACACGGGGACGTACTTCCACTACGCGTATGATGCGGTGGGCAACCGGCTGGAGGAAGCCAAGGCATTGGACCCGCTCTTGCCGGAAGTGGTGACCTCATCTGTCTATGACAGCGCTAACCGGCTGACAAGTGCGGGCGGGGTGAGTTACACCTGGGATGCCAATGGAAATTTACTCTCAGATGGGATAAACAACTACGGCTACGACCACGCCAATCGGTTGGTTGAAATCGTCAATCAGCAATCGACAATCACCAATCAGTACAATGGGCTTGGTGACCGGTTGAGCCAGACGGTGAACAGCGTGACCACAACTTATACGCTCGATCTGAACGCCGGGCTGACCCAGTTGCTACAGGACAGCACAAATACTTACCTGTACGGGGTGAACCGCATCGCCCAGGTGGCCGAGACGCAGACCGGGTACTTCCTACCGGATGCACTGGGTT
Organism: uncultured Chloroflexia bacterium; assembly: GCA_963752685.1. Lineage (GTDB taxonomy): Bacteria > Chloroflexota > Anaerolineae > Anaerolineales > Anaerolineaceae > Anaerolinea. The sequence goes on from CAVVZR010000008.1 coordinate 655,513, forward strand.
CGGTACGGAACATCACCGACGAGAATGGGGAAATCACCTTGACCCAGAGCTACACCCCCAATGGCGAGGTGATGGCAAGCGTAGGAACGACTCAGACCGCCTATGCCTTCACGGGAGAAAGCTATGATCCGCAGACGGGGCTGGTGTTCCTGAGGGCAAGATATCTGTCGTACCAGCGCGCATTGTAGTAATACAACCCGGTGTTGCTCTTTTCCTGCCCGGTGTACAGCCGGCTGGTCGGCAGGTTGCTGAGCGCATCCCTTGCCGCGCCCCACACCACGTAGCGCATTTGCGTGGCTGCACCGGACGAATTGATCACCTGGTTGGTCCCGCCCAGATGGTCCTGCAGCAGGGTCAGGCTGCAACTCGGCACCCTGCCTGTATGGATCGGATCCATCGCCCATTGCCCGACGGACCCGATGAGAATGGCTGGACCTGGCTCAAGGGCGGGTCATTTCGTCCGTCAGTATGAGGCACAAATATTCTACTTTACCGCTTTGAGATGCCTCCACCAGGTTGCCCTCAGGATCATACCGGACCACCTGCCGACCTTTGATGTATGCCAGCGGGCCAATGAACGGATCATGGCTGACGGCCTGATAAGAACCATCATTGAAGGACGTCTGGGTAAACTGTGCAGAGATATTGTGATCCACAAATTTACCGGTTTCCACATAGGTCAAGAGGCTCTTGAGGATGCCGATGATAATGATGAAATAGCCGTTATCAGCCAGCTGCTCCCAGTAGACATCGAACTCACAGGTATTGGTGACGGTGAAGGCGACAAATGGCGCCTCGGTATGGAAAGGTTTGCCGACCGCGGAGACGGCTGCGGCCGGCGCAAGGATTAACAAGAGAGCCAAAACGATCAGAATATGGCAGAAAACGAATTAAGTGTTTACAGTAGAAAGTTTAAACTGTATATTCCACCGAAGCCGATCTCGAAATTGAGGTTCGAAGTCATTCCCAAGACCGAAACAGTGTCGATGCAATCATCAATTGGCAATTCCATACCGAGGATGCGCGGATTAAGTTTAAAGAAACTCTATCCATCTATTTCAGCATGGCTGACCACTACTTGTTCTGAATAAATTGTTTATATATCCAACGGGCGAATGGATATCCAGCAATCCATAAAATAATAATCATACCAAGGGCAATGGCAGTGTATACGATCGAAATCGGAAAAGCCAGAAGGGTTAGAATAACGAAGAGAATTCCAATAGACCATTTGAAATAATGCAAATCGATTTGCAGTTAGCTCTCCACGTTTTTTCCACCAAATTTGAAGTCTAGTCATGCCAAGGTAACCGATTATTACAAAAAGAACAAGTATCTTCAACCCTTGATCCATTGTATGCTCCTTCTTATTGCCAGGTTTCGGGATTAAATAGGTGGATAATTGGTAGATAATCCACCTTTCTGTCTTCTTTTCGAGTGGTCACTCCCTTAGAAACCAATTCAATACCTATCAAAGTTACGTTTAATAGAACTACCTCAATAGGGATTAATACTATTTCCGGAACACCTTCAGGTGCAGCTGCGATTACCGCTACACCGATAACAACTTCTAGTGGTATTGTAACAACGATTAATGCAGCACCAGTTAAAACGCAGTCTAAACACGCTGGATGAGTAATATCATAGACTTCTTCTTTCAATGCACATTGGGATGCGTCCATTCCTTGACAGCCAACATCGTGACCAGTTGGGTCATTGTACTTAACAGGATTGTTATTTACGTATGCAAACCGATCTAGCGAAAGCGGATTGTTTTGATCTGGTATGATCGTGTCTGGTGAGGTAAATCTTCCCAGCTCGTTATCATACCACCTCGCATTGTAGTAATACAGCCCGGTATTGCTTTTCTCCTGCCCGGTGTACAGCCGGCTGGTCGGCAGGTTACTCAGACTATCCCTTGCGGCCCCCCATACCCCGTAGCGCATCTGCGTGGCCGCCCCAGACGAATTGATCACCTGGTTAGTGCCGCCGAGGTGGTCCTGCAGCAGGGTGAAGACCTGGTCGGTCTTGGCCGGGTCGCCATACTCCACCCGCTCCACCGCTCCTCCCGCCCCGCCGCTGTAATACGACTTCCAGGTGACGCAGGTCTGTGCTCAGCGCCTGGGCTGTCACGGTGTAGGTGCTGTCGCCGTTGATGCTCGGCGTGGGCATGCTGGGCATGGCCGGGAGCACGCAGGATGAACTGGCCAGTTCTGCCTCGAAGGACTCGCTGGCAAACACCGTGATCACCCCATTTTCCACCGCGATCACTCGCCGCCCGTCCCCATCGTAAACATAGCGGTTGTTCACGTACTCCGGCGTCCCAACCGTCCCGCCGCTGATGCCAATCAAGTGGTTTTCCGCGTCGTAGCTCAGGGTGTAGGTTATCCCTGAAATCGTGCGGGTGATCATGTTGCCGTTGGCGTTGTAAGTGAAGGAGCGTCCATCCGAGACGGTTTGGACGGCATTGGGTCGAGTAGCAAAGTAGGTGTAGTTGAGCGTGCTGCTGCTGGTGACCCGCGAGGTGATCTTGCCGTTCTGGGGGTCGTAGTTCACATCTTCTAGCAGAGAAGTCCCCGGACCAACCACCAGGGTGATCACGTCCACGCTCCCCACCGCGCTCCAGTTGCCGGCATTATCTTTGGTGCGATAATACAGCGTGCCATATTGGCTGAAGGTCTTTGCGCAGGTTGCGGCAGTCGTGTCGGTGGTGGGCACGTTATTGGTTGTGCTGCAATTGATTCCCCTTTGCGCCGGAACCACCTGTGACGTCGTCACCCTTGGTGATTGTCAGTGTTCCCGGGAAGGTACTGCCACCCGAGGGTGCGTAGACCGGGTTCTTCCCACTTGCCGGAGCGGTCTTGTCGATCAGGATGTGGCCACACACCCCTTGTGTAACGTTTCCGGCGTAATCTTTAGCATAGCAATAGATATCCGTGGTGGCGGAAACGGTTATGGTACTATTCCAACCGCCATTATAAGTGGATACATAATGCTCTTTCAGTCCGCTGCCACCTGCATCGGTGGATGCGGGGGTGATTTGTTTGTTGACGTTATACCAGGTATTGCTAACCGCTCCAGCAAAACCCATAGCCGGAGCTGTTTTTTCAATGTAAACCGTGCCAAATTTCCCGGTATTCCAATTACCGTAATTGTCTTTGCAGCGCACCCAAACGTCGGATGTGGCGGTGAGAAGCTTGCTGGCCACCCAACTGCCGTTGACGTGAGAGACATATTGCTCAGCGATCCCGTTGAGATCGGTGCATGTTGGAGTGATGGTCTGGTTCTGGTTTCCCCAGGTTCCATAGGTCCCGGTAGCACCCAAAACAGGTGGAATCGAATCTTGGGAACCCAAGACTGTGACGTAGCGGAAATTTATTTTACCTGTATAGCCATCTATTCCTGTCATTTTCAATGTATGAGGTCCGCCAGGATATGGCCCAAAGGTCCAGGTCCTCAGGCACTTTCCATATTGAATCTTATTACATCCATTATCATATTCATCCAAACCGATTAAATCAACTCCATCAATAATTATGTGTAGTGCACCGCCACCCCACTCCTGGAGATATCCTACTTCAATCGATTCTCCAATGAAGGTAGCGGTGATCTCTCTGCCCGCCCAAGTTTGTCCATTCGGGCTCATCTGTGCAACGGGCAGGGTACCCCCAATACAATGATCATCTTTGTCTAATTGCAGACAATAAGTTGTGAAGGTCATCCCGCTGGCCGGAAAAGTAAATGCAGTCGTGTTATCTGCCAGATATTTATTTGGGCTGTAAATTGTCCCGAATAGTGGCGCGGCCAAGATGCTCGAATGAATACTGATCAACGGGTCCTGATAGGTGTCCCGATTTATTTCCTCGTCATCGACTGCCAACATGGGTTTCCCTGAACCGGCTAACTGGTAACTCTCTCGGAGAGGATCAACCTGCGCGGTAACTGTCCCACCGCCGAAGTCATCCAGTAAATTGCTGCTGCCATACATCCCTGACAGGCCGATGTATCCACCGTTGGCATTATACGTCCAGGCAGACACGTCCACGGTCCCAATGAGGGTTGTGTTCTTATACAACTTTACCTGGCCGTTGGCAGTGGCGGTCGCGCCAAAGCGATCTCCATCGCTGAAGGTCTCTGAGATGGTCGTTCCGCGCATCACCCAGTTCTGCGCAGAGGTGTAACTATACACCTCGACCGTGTGGTTTGCGGTACTGTAATACACCACCAAAACCCCATCATCCGTTGTTGTGGAGGATTGACTCTTCAAAATAAGAGCGAACATTCCTGTAGTAGAAACAATATCACTCAGCGTGGCGTAAACTTCCTGGTTGGCACCAAAAGATGCGGCATTCCAGAATAAAGTACCGTCAGAGACGTCCTTAAGCTGTGCGGCATCAATGACGAATTCGCCTGTTTCGCCAGACCAATTGCTGCCTATTGCGCCATTGGCGCGGTTGAAATTGTCCAATACCGGGCTGACCGGGAAACTGGATGAAGGTGTATTGGTGGGAGTTGGCGATGCGGATGGGGTTAGCGTTGGGGTTTCAGTGGCCGCCACGGTCGCCGTAACCGTCGGAGTTGGCGTTTCGGTAACTGATAAAGTTTCAGTGGGTGTCGGTGGGATCGTAGGTGTATCGGTTGGGGTAGGTGTATCCGTTGAGGTTACGGTGATAGTGGGAGTGGGGGATGCGGTCGGGGTTTGAGTAGGGGTGTTGGTAACTGTGGGTGTCGCCGTGACGGTTGGTGTGAGCGTGGCGGTTGGTGTTCGGGTGGCGGTCGGCGTGGCGGTCCTGGTTGGCGTTCGTGTAGGTGTTGCCGTAGCCGTAGGGGGTAGGACGGTCGAGGATACATAGGCGCTGTCGACACGATTTAATGAATCATATGCGTAATTCAGCCCCTCTTGGGCCACGCGGTCATCGATGTGGCCAATATTTCCGGCAAGATCATAATCATAGGATAAATCCTGCACCGTTGTAGATCCAAATATCGCCTTTTTATTTTGAACCTTACCACTACCTCCTGGAATCGTCCATGAGTTGTATGTAAAAATAAGGTTGGTTGTATTTTGAAATTCAAGTTCCTTGATCCGGCCGCTGTTATCAAAGACGAAATTGGAGAAGTAGTTGCCAGTATTGGCATTACTCAGGTAAGTTCCGATCATGATGGCACGACCGCTGGCATCGTAATCGTACTTTACCGTCTCCCCATTTGGATAGACGACCTGCTTGAGCGAATCATCCGGGTAATAGGACCAAGAAGTTCTGTAGGTTCCCAAAGCCTTGCTGCTGTCAGCTGTATCGGTGATTGTTTTTTGCTCGAGAATTACCCGGCCCCGTAAATCATACTGCCAGTGCGTCGACCCGGAATAATCCGTCATAGCGGTCCGGCGACCGATCCCAGCGTTCGTCGTGCTGGTTTCATCGTAGGTAAATGTGATCGGGCGGTTGTAATTCGGGCAATTTGTCGAAAAGGTTTTACCGGTAGGACGATTTAATTCATCATAATTTATGGTTACGATGCATCCGTTCGCATCGGTCTGGGTTTTCAGATTGCCGAAAGCGTCATAGGTATAAGACCAGGTGCCCATATTCTGATCGACGGATTGGATTTTCCGCCCACCCTGATCATAGACAATCGAACCGGTCAAGCCGCTAAAGGTATACGACTCCATGCGGTTGGCGGGGTCATATAGATAGGTGGCCATTGTCGTGCCGTCTGGCATTGTCACTTTTCGGATATTACCGCGAACATCCGTTTCGGTTGTAGTGGAGAGGAATTTCGGATCCGTGGCTACCTGTACAATCCGCGATATGGATGTGTCGACCTGATAAGATACTTGGGAATTCAACCCCGCGTGATCAGTAAACAGAATTAAACGCCCCAATCCATCATAATCCGATATGGAGTTGGGTGTAGTATCTGTGCTTGTTTTTATGATAGGAGATGTGCCGGTAGTAGTCGAGAACTTCAGAACCGACTCGGAGATTTTCCTCCCAGCATAATCATAACCATAATTGATGAATTGATCGCCCACCTGGCTTAATCCCTGGATATTCGGCGTCTGAACCTGGATCAGGCGTCCCAATCCGTCGTAAACATTGCGCTTGACGGGGAGCAGGCTGCCATCACTGCGTTTTGCGAAGGTTTCCGTCCAATAGGGTGAAGCGCTATCGTGGTAATCGATCCGATAGGTTGGGTTAGCCAGGGTATCCCCTGGCTTCGCGATATTTATTATTCGGCCAAATTGATCGTACTCTGCCAGGGTCTGAGCGTTATTGGGATCGATTTGTTTCTTGGGCTGGCCGAAGTCTTTGTTGGTTTCGTAATAAGTAGTTTGACTGCGGGCGTTCTTCTCCCATCCCAAGTATGTCCCATAACTGTCACTGGTGCACGTGGGTGAGGCTTGTATGACATAATTTCCATAACAGAAATATGAATACGAGGAGTATACCGGGGCGCTGTCCCCTGTTTTCGCACCAGAGGAAATCTTGTTTATATTACCGTAATTATCGTATTCGTACTTGTCGGCCTTCAAATAGCGGTTCGCCAGTGTGTTATTGGTAGGAGCAATGCCGGCTGTGACGAATTTCAATAACGAATATGATTCGCTCATTCGCCCGCTGGAATCGTAGGTATTCTTAGCAAAACTTAAATAGTTCGCCTGGGTGGTTCCGCAAACCGCGTTGGGCGCATATTGCGTGGCATCGTTTCCCTGGCCGCGGCATAGTGTGTTCGTTACCGGCAAGCCAACCAGAAATTGCGTATCAGTCACCAGTCTCAAGTAGGTTGTGTAGGTAGACCGATATATAGTAGCTGTCGTATTCTGGCCCTCCGAGAGAATTTCGCTCTCGATGGTCGAACGGACCAGACCAAATTCAGGCGACCCATTGACCAGATCGTAGTTGTAATCCGTGCGGGTAGCGAGATATCCGGTCCCGTTGTTATTCCAAGAACGACTCTCCACCCGAGAAACATCCGTCCAATAAATTAATGCATCCTTGCATGGCGTTACTGTCGTACACGGTGGCAATAAGGGAGTGTTGGGTGGTAGCGTTACCTGGTTATAGGTATACACCGTTTCAGTAACCGGGTAATTTATTCCCCCGTAATGATAACGATCATAAATTTTTTGGTTCTTAACCTGCCCACTCAACTTATCGGATTGGTAAAATTCGGTCTTGGTGATGGTGTCTGGCGTGGTTTCAGTAACCAGACTATGCCCACGAAATTCCGAGTAAGGAGCCTTGATTACCTTGTCCTTATTAAAATCAGCTGACGACAGATCGGAATGAGCTAAATCGTTTAATGCGGGATTGGTGTAACTATAAAAAATAGATTTGTAAGCTGTCGAGGTGTCCTTATATATTTTCTTTTCTACGACACGGTAGCGCGTTACAAGAGGGCCAGTTTTAATATTCTAATGCTGCAATATCCAGTGCATCTTACCTGTACATTGATATCCGCATTTGTCGTAGTGATTGGCATTTTAAAGTTGTAGGAATAAGTGGTGATCGCCGGTCCCGGGGTGACGGTAACCAAAGGACTTTCCAGATGAAATTCGCTGCCTTTTTGGAAAACAAAGGAAACTTGGGCTGAGCTACCACCGACGAGATCTGCGCTTAACTGATACATACCGCCGGGTGCGGTAGAGTAATAGTAATCCTCTAACCAGGCATTGTTACCTTCGGAATCCCCGCCGGTTTCATTGTGAGTTTTCGGCGCAGATGCTTCAACGCCGGTGGTGGCCGGGTAAGGCCATGGCTTGGATGTTGTGTTATCGGCTTCCTTTTCATACTCGAACACGATTTTCCCGCCATAACCATTGGTGATGCTGGTTATGTGCATTGCGTCTCCGTATGTAAAGGTTGTTGCTGGGAGGGCACCGCCATCTTTGCCGTATTCGGTGATCGCGGTTAACGCGATGGTCTTTCCATTGGGATGCGGTATTGTACAAACCCCATTACTCCACCCATCGCAATGATCCCAATTTATGTTAGGGAAGATTGCCCCATCCGTATATTGCAATGCGTACCGCCGAATTGTAGTTAACCCAGTGGAATTGAAATCCACATCTCCGTCTGTATTATGTTGAATCAGTATCTCGCTTAGTCTTTGCAGTTCAATGCGGCACCTGGCTAATTCCTCATAACAACCATTATAGACATCATGGCGTGCTGTCCGGTTGAAAAATATCCGATAATGATTGTCGGGATAACGGATTTCCCGTAAATATACGGCGAGATCATCGCTCGAATAATAATTGTGATTATTTCTTCGTGCAGTCGATACCCGGTCATAATAATAAGTCAATTCACGGCCATTAATGATCTTTAACCCTTGTCAAGCACCATTTCCAGGTTTCAAGTGTTATATGGTCCCAGGTTCCAAAATCGGAATAATGCGCCAGTGGTTCGAAAGTGTACTGATTGCCAACTTTATCCCAAACTTGCCATATTGATCCATCTCCTACACTATTACGATTGACCAACCGGCGAATACGCCAATAGTTCGCATTTTGAATTTGATAATCGACATATGCCTGACCGGTTGATGTCGTTCCGGATGTATACGGAATCAGCGTTCCGCTGGCGCCATTTAAATTGAGCGAATAGACATCATTCAAATAACTTACTGTTCCCATAACATCCGTGGTGATCGAACCGCCATCCAGATTCCAGCCCATCCCCACCCAGGATCCTTGGGTTATGGAAGTTGCCCCATCCACAATAGTGCTCGAGTAGCTGAATGCCAGGCTGGGTTTCAACCCGCCGGAACCCTCTGGAACGGTGATGGGATAGGTGTATGAGGCTCCGCCGGTAAATGAGCCGGTTTGTGCTTCACTTAAGTTCTTGAATTGGAATTTATCCAGGGTATTCACGTCTGTATCTAAAATGGTTAAATGATCACTCTGGGCAATAATAAGGTTATTCTCAGTATCTACCGAAGATGGAAGATAACTCCAGGTTTGTGCGCTCTCATCGTAGTAGACCAAACTCAGGTTGACCTCATTACCCCCGTATTCCTCTTCATCGTAATGATAAACAATTTCAAAAGGCTCCTTAAACTGGCGGATTTCCTCAGTTTTTCCGTTTCCCTTGGCGATAATTTCAAATGGATGTCCACTGCGTGAACTCGTGATCTTCTCTGACTTTGTATTCTCAATAATATAAAAATTTGTATCTTCACTTAAATTCGTTTGGGTAAAATTAATTTCAATTTTTCCATTCTTCGAGGCGATCTGGCCGCCTTCTTTTTTCATCTGGATGATCTCGGCCCTTTGAACCGGAATAATGCTGCTCGCAATGACATTTTCCTTGAGATCCAAAAGATCTGCCTGAAGAATACATCCTCTTTCGCAACCATCATTTAGGATTAATTCGGCTGATCCATCTGTTTCTTTGATAAGTTGTTGGAGTTGAATGGCCTGAGTTTCCATGATGGTAATGCGGATTTGATAACCATCCAGTGATTTTGGAAGTTCACTTCCAGCTATCGCCCAAGTGATCATCAGGTAATTGTCTTCAGCAAGGTATTTTGGCTCGATGGATAAGTCGATGGTTATTGCATCTTTCTTATCCGCGGAGAGCTCGTCATCGGAAGGGGTTAATGGTGAGGCCGATTCGTCAGTTGGAATAGCATCATTAGAGTCAACTGTCTGCTCGGAAATTACAGAATCAGACACATCCGTTACACTCGGGGTTGGTGTAACTTCGCCAACCAGAGGTTCACTGGGATTATATGATTGTGTTCTCGGGTACGGAGAGAAACCAACGGCGTTGAATGAAAAAGCAATTAACAAGCAAATAGATAACGTGCGATGACGAAGGCTGCGATGCATGATTCCCCTCCAAATGGCTTTTGATTATTTGTTTGTATGTGAAAATAATAACAAGGAGGAGGCTTCAAAGTAGGCTTCAGAAGCGAGTTATTTTAATGACTCGATAGTTGTGTTTTGACATGAAGGCGAGATAGGATCATAATAAAGATCAAATCAAGCCTAATATAATGGTGAGTGCGATGCAATTACCTATAATAACGCCTGCTCCATTGGTGGAATCGCATACGGCGGTCTTTCGGGATCTGTTCGAAAACAAGTGTCAATATCGACATTTCCAAAATTATCTAACCGGGCTCACGGTTTTATCGAACAAAAGCATGGCCAATATGGCTCGCTGCATCCTGGATAGTGCAGACAAAACCAATCTTTCCCGTTTTCTATCGGAAAGCGACTGGTCTGACGAGAAAGTCAATGATCGGCGCATCGTGTATGTGTTGGAGCGCACCCAAGCGGTGCGCAAGAAAAGCGCCGAGAGCTATTTAGTGCTGGATGACACCTTGTGTGAGCATGTCGGCAGCCTGTTTGAGTATGTGGATCGTCATTACAATCATGGTGACAACAGCTATCCCTTAGCCCACAACCTGGTGACCAGTCATTATGTGAGTGGTGCGGTGCGATTTCCGCTGGATCTGCGCCAATATCGGCGTTATGAAGAAGCCACGCAATGGGAAGAATTTGTTCGCCAGCAATTTCCAGAGCGAGAAATCCCCAAGAACAAAAAGGAACGCACCAAATTTCATAAGGAAGTTGACCCTGAATTGTTGAAAAATCCCGACTTCCAGGCGCTGGACGCCCAATTCAAGACCAAGATCGCTCTGGGGATTGAATTGATCCAAAAAGCCTTGGAACGCCAACTGCCGTTGGATACGGTGCTATTCGATGGTTGGTATCTGGCCCCAGATTTGATAGCTGAGATCGAAGCGCAACACAAGCACTGGATCAGCATACTGAAGAAGAACCGTAATCTGGAAACCAACAGTTTCACGCTCAAGGATGCCGAAGGAAAACCGATTTCTTTAGCAGGGCCGCACATCAAAGTAGAAGATTTGGTTTCTCTCATTCCGGCCAGCGCCTACCAGCAGATCGAGATCAACCAAAAGAGTTATTGGTGTTTCAGCCTGGCGGTGCGCATCCCGGAATTGGGCAAGGTGCGCATCGTGATTAGCTTCGAGAACGCCGCTCTGACGGGAACTTATGTGACCCTGGTCACCAACCGGGCGGATTGGCGGGCGGTCAAAATCATTCAGGTCTATTTACAACGCTGGCCCATCGAAACCTTTTATCAGGACGGCAAGCAACTGTTAGGGTTGGATGAGTATCGCATGCGCAGCGCCGAAGCCATTCGAAAACATTGGTGTCTGGTGTTCGTGGCTTACTCTTTCCTCCATCTGGACTGTCTGCCTACCTTACCGGTTCAAGGGTTGGAGCTTCCCATCAAAACCATTGGCGAAGCCTGTCGCGGTCAAGCTCAAGCGCTCATCCAGGCCTTGATCCTTCATGCTCACGATTTATTGAAACAAGATGTTAAGGTTCAGGTGGTCTTCGATACTTTATTTGCCAAGCAGACACCTTTGGTTTCTGCCATCGCTGCCTAAAACACAACTATCGAGTTAATCAGATTATAATTGTCATGGCAAAAACAGGAAGAAAGTCATGTAAGGTGTAAGTTACATTACCGGTGATAGTAACGAAGTAAATACCTCCAAAAAGGTAATTTCAACTGCTGGATACTTCTGGTTCAGATTGATTGGATAACCAAAAGAGGGTACTTGCAATAAATGATTGTCTTGTGGTTTAGTAAGAGTACATCTTGTCTCTTTGAAGACAAATTGCTTTTCTCAACGTTGGCTGGTTCCCCCTATCGCTAGAGTAATTTCAACGTAGGTAATTCATGGGGTCGAAGGGCAAGTCCTGCGCTTGCCGGCCTGTTCAAGAACTGACAGGCGAAAACCAGTCCGCAGATGCCAGGCAGGGCGCTTCAGGGTCGCCGGCATCGCGAAGTGCAAAACCCTGTTCGTACGCCGAGATCATCTCGACGAAAGGCTTAACGGCACATCAAAAAAATCTCTTAATACTAGAAACGGCTGGAAACGAAATCCAAAGCCGTCGAAGGCGGTGTAAATTGTCATTATCATCTATTTCCAACCAGGTCAATCATGCATTAGCCAAAGTAACCTGGGATAAATAACAAATTGCAGATTATCAGGCTGAGCAAGGAGTAGCATCGGTCAAGAAGTCGCTGCGACCGGGTGGAGATCCAACACAACCCTTGCCGGTCATACTGGGCATCAGTACCCGCCGGACTTATTTTCAGGCAGCCACTTTATTTTTCAAACGCGCAGAGGAAATCACCGATGAGGGCTTATTGGCCAACCTTATGGATCCAGACATCATCATGACCACTTTTGAAGAACATTATGCCGATGCCGCACCAGGAACGGTCAACAAGCTGTTGGCTGCGTTAGAGAAAGTACATCTGGGTTGCATCAAACTCGGCTGGACCAAAGAGCCCTGCCCGATTACTTCGGAATTTCGTGAGTGGGTGAAATCATTCCGCGATGACAGCGACGTGCGAATGCCAAGGTTTGGCTACAGGCCAGAAGATGCCGAGAAAGTGGTAGCACTATTTGAAAAACAAAAAATCCGCATATTCTTTACCTGCTGAGTTGGCCTTGCGCTGCGGGCTTGCGAGAAGATGAAATCGCCGGACTGAAAGGCGAAAATGTAGATAAAGAACAAAAACTGCTGCATATCACTGGTAAAGGTGGACGTTACCGGCCTGTACCAATACCTGAGGATTTGCTCAGCCAGCTGAATAGTTCCAAACAATTCTTGTTTACCCCCAGCGCTTCCTGGCGCGCTGGCTTTCGGCGCACTGTGCGAGAAGCCACTCAAATCTCTTGGCATTGAGATCAGCGGAGTACATAGATTGCGGGCTAATTTCGCACAAAGAAAATATCAAGAGTTCATCAATCAGGGAATAGATGATCGTGAAGCGCGCGGGCAAGTTTCTGAATTGCTGGGGCATGCACGGATTGATGTGACTTATAAATATGTACCAAAGGGATATGGATAAATGAATCGGTACCCGGGCAGACCAATCCGCTGCCCGGTTTTCTTATTTCTTTCTTCGATTGTCAGGGTCTGGGATTTCCAGCCGTGCGGTGATTCGGACCGGGGGTCGATTGACCTCACTTTGCGAATGCGATGTTTGGGTGGGCGAGAGCAGTGGCGGTGATCACGAGACGATGATACCACTCCCTCGTATCTTCTAGGGAAACATGCGCCGATTTCGACGCGCATTCAAAAATTCCTCCGCAGCGTCAGCAGGGAGGTCCTGGCACGGCTTTCCACACTGCGACCTGGTCTGGCAGGTGCGCGATACTTTCGTAGTTCGGGTTACCCGCTGACCGAAAAACTTGCCGGTCAAACAAAATGTGGCGCTTACGCCAGGGACCTCTCCTGACGGATTTTTGAGGGTCTCAGTGTTGTTACTTGTTATTCGGGTTGGCGTACTTTTGTACGAGGATTCCCAGCGGTAGCCCGACGACCAGGATGTGGTCTAAGATCGTCACGATCAGCTGGGGTGTGGTTGGAGCAGGTATTGGAGGCGTTGCACTGAGAGGGGTAACAATCATGGTCATTACAATAAACACGCCAAATCCATACAGCAGCGAACCAACGATGGAGTAGCGGCGTAGGAAAGGAATGAGGTTGGCGCTCAGGATAAAAACACCGGCAACTACGAAGGCAACGAAGAAGTGAATGAGTACCCCGAGCAAGGCGGTGGCGATGCCACCTGTGAAGGCGGATTCACCCAGGGCGCCGCTGGCGATGTATTGGTAAACCGATGCTAACGGGTACCCACCCAGGACACTTGTGATCAGCACGTGATAGACGAGTGCATCCGCAGTGCCGATGATCAATCCGCCGAGGGCGATGGGTCGAAGAAGTGAAGTGCGGGTGGTTGGAAATGAACTGGCAATGGTAGACATAATAAAGCTTCCTTTCTATTGTGATGAACGGTTTATTTTCTTCAGTGAACGGATCAGGACAACTGGCTTATGACCGTGGCCCTGAATGGTGCGACTAATAATTCCTCCCGAGGCGCCGTCGGTCATGGCCTGTTGTACAGTTAACGCCGGCACCTCGGCATCGACTTGCTGCTATCCACCCGTGCAGCTTGGTAAAAACGTGGTGCCACTGACGATAATGACGACACTTCTTGCCTGCGTGTACGACCGCGCGCATGCCGTTTGCCATCCGGTTATCCCCGTATAATTCTGAATAAGGATGCCGACGTTCGTCGCACTGCCAGGAATCGTGAGTGTAACGCCCTGGTTTACGCTGAAAACGCCGCTATATAGGCTCTGCAGAGGTACATTGGGGAGATTGTACGAGACATAGTATTGGACAAAAAATGCACCGGTGTTATAGACCGTAATGCTTGCCGGCGAAACAGCCGTTGGGGTATGGGTCGCTGTCGCTGTGTTCGTCGGGGTGGCGGTATTGGTGGGCGTGTTGGTCGCTGTCGCTGTGTTCGTCGAGGTGGCGGTATTGGTGGGCGTGCTTGGTCGCTGTCGCTGTATTGGTGGGGGTAGCGGTATTGGTGGGCGTGCTGGTCGCAGTCGCTGTGTTCGTCGGGGTAGCGGTGGCCGTCGGGGTGGATGTGAGGGTTGCCGTATTCGGGGGGGTATTTGTCGGAGTTGGCGTGCAAAGTCTGGGATTCTTCGACATTCCATTGTTTTTCGGACCACCTGCCCACGGTGGCAGGTTCACACACTTATCGGACACTTTTGCGTTTACATCAATGGCGATTCCTGCGGCGTGCACCTGCATCGCCGCGCTGAGAGCAAAGGTGAACATCAGCAAGACTGCCATCCATGTGCGTAACAATTTTGGTACGAATATTTTGAACATAATCGTAATCTCCTAAAGTAGTCTGTGATGGATAAATGTGCGCGATGCTGGCCGGCCTTCAAGGCAGCTGGCTGATGACCGTGGCCCTGAAGGGCGCGGCTAACAGCTGCTCCAAAGGCGCATAGGCGCCGCTGGCCATCGCCTGCTGCATGGATGCCGCCCGAACCTCGGTCGATGTCCAATCGGCAATCTCAACCACGATGTCGGGGTTGTCGAGCACCTCATAGCGTGTGCTGCCCAGAAAACCCGGCTGGCCCGGTCCGAGTGTTGCCGACACGCTCTCGAGCAGATTCTTGAGCTCCGCCCGTTTGCCTGGTTTGGCCTGTAATTCGACGATTACTTTGATTGCCATATAATTCTCTCCTTTCTGGTGTAGGATGCGATTCGGATCCAACCACATCCATGGTCATGAGTAGTGGAACAAATGGTGTTTTCCGTTCGCGGTGTTATACTTTCGATATATTAACAATTGGCCATTAATTCATCATTATTTGGATCTACATTGCCCGAATTGGTTTTTTCTCTATTGGGTCGATTGCAGATCGAGCATCGCCGGCTGGGGGCGATCACCCTTACCAACCGCAAGGCGATCGGGCTGCTTGCCTATCTCCTGATCGAGTCGGATCACGGGCACAGCCGTGAATTTTTGCTTGGCTTACTATGGCCAGACTTGCCAACTGCTGCCGCGCAAAACAATCTGCGTGTCACCTGGGCGTATCTTCAGAAAGCACTGGCGACAAGCGATTTCGAAGCGCAGCCACCCTTGATCGGCGACCGGCTCGCCTTGCGCTTCAACCCCCTCAGCAATCACGAGCTGGATGTGACACGCTTTCGCGCATGGATCGAGGCCTGCCGCCTCCATCCGCACCCCAACCCAGACGATTGCCCCGAATGCGCCGCACGGCTGACACAGGCGCTCGATTTGGTGCGGGGCGACTTTTTGGACGAATTCTCCCTCGGCGATTGCCAGCTGTTTGACGAGTGGCTTCTCACCCAGCGCGAATATTTCCGTATGCAGGTGATGTCGGCGTTGGAACACCTGGCTGCGTTTCATGAAAACGCCGGCCAACTGCCCGAAGCCGAACGCTCCATACGCCGTTTGCTTGAATACGACCCGCTGAATGAACCCGCCTATCGTCAATTGATGCATGTGCTTGCGCGTGGAGATCAGCGCAGCGCAGCCTTAGATGCCTACGAGACTTGCCGCCGGGTGCTGGCCAGCGAGCTTGGTTTGTCGCCGGCCATTGAGACCGTGACGCTTGCCGAGCAAATCCGCGCCCTCGCGCCGTTCGAGTCGCATTCGCCGCTGGCCGTTTTGCCGCCGGTTCTATCGCGCTTTTTTGGGCGCCAGCAGGAATCCGCGCGCCTGGTCGACCTGCTGTCGCGCCGAACAGTCAGGCTGGTGACATTGGCAGGACCGGGCGGCGTCGGCAAGACGCGCCTGGCGATCGAAGTTGCTCACCGCATGGCAGGGGTTTTCGCCCGCGACATCTGCTTTATCGAATTGGCCGGCATCACGGATGAAAAGTCGGTGGATGATGCGGTGGCAGCGGCGTACCATTTACCAACCCATTCCAGTCGCTCATCCACTGCCGCGATCTTGGATTACTTGCGTGATAAGACCATGCTCCTGGTGCTGGATAATTGCGAACACCTGGTGACGGCCTGTGCGCATCTCGTCCAAACGCTCTGTCGAGACGCCGCAGGTCTGACGGTACTGGCGACGAGCCGCATTCCGCTCCACCTCGACGAGGAACACGTGGTACGGCTGGAACCATTTGCCACCCCCGCGATCGATGGCGCGGAACAACTCACCGTTGCAGATTCGCTCAGCTTTGACTCGGTGCAGTTATTTACCAATCGCGCCGCGCGAGCGCTGCTGCATTTCACCCTCACCGAGGCGAATGTACTGGCTGTCGCTCGCATTTGCCAACAGCTTGACGGCATTCCGCTGGCGATCGAAATCGCCGCAGCGCAAGTCCGCGCGCTGCCCGTCGAAGCGATTGCCGAACGGCTGGGCCAACGCTTCGCCTGGCTGAACAGGCAGGTAGGCGAAATCCTGCCGCGCCAGCGTACACTGCATACCCTGATCGACTGGTCCTATGAACTCTTAAGCGATCAGGAACGCTCGTTCTTGCGTCGATTAGCGGTCTTCGCCGGGGGGTGGACGTTGGAAGCCGCCGAGACGGTCAGCGCGCCAGGAGAGACCAGCGCCGAGCTCCTCGCCGAACTGGTGGACCATTCGCTGGTGGTGTTTGGCGCAGATGCCAAGCGCCGACGCTACGGGATGCACGAGACAATCCGCCAGTTTGCCGAGAAGCAGTTGCACGGCAGCGATCAGGAGGCAGATACGCTGGAACGGCATGCGTGCTACTATGCAGAGCTCGTCTCCCGCGCGGCGGAGGACCAAACCGGACAAACATTCCCCGAGCGACTGCGGACGATTGTGGATGATCATGATAACGTGCGCCGCGCATTCGAATGGTTGGTTGTCCACGAACGCGAGCAGGCGCTGGCGTTGGTCGCCCAGTTGGGCACGTCCCTGATGTTCTGGGAACTGGGTGGCTTTTTCCAGGAGGGGCGCCGTTGGCTCCAGCGCGTTCTGGAGGATACCCAAGGGGTGGTTTCGCTCGCCCGGGGACGCGCCCTGCTGGCGGCGGCCGACCTGTCCTCGGCGATCACTGATTTCGACTATGGGTTACAGTGTATTCAACAAGCTCAGCAATTGTTTCAGCAGCTTGGCGATCAGCGGGGGGAAATCGACGCGCGGGTGATGTATTGCGATCTGGCAGGGCTGGCTGGCAAAAACGCGAATTTAGAGGCGCAGGCTAATGAAGCGCTGCGAATGGCTGAGCAGGTGTTCTATACGGCTGGGATAGCGAAGGCCAATGGGGTACTGGGATCCATTGCTTACGATGCCGACAAGCCTGAAGCAGCATTGAAATATCATCTTCCGAACGTCGCCCTTTGGCGTAAACTGGAAAGCCCGTTTGAACTCGCCAAAGCCCATATGAATCTTGGTGTAGACTTGTTGGAAATCGGCGAATACACGGCAGCCAGACAGGCATTCCTCGAAGCCCGGGATGCCTATCGTTCGCTGGGTTACCAGCGTGGCGCCGCCACGGCCATCCATGACCTGGGAGAAACTGCTCTAAAGATGGGAGAGTATGCAAGCGCCAGAGAATTACTGTGCGAATCGCTGCGCATTCGTCACCATTTGGGCCTACCACGCGGCTATCCCTACTCATTTGAACTGCTTGCCCAGGTTAACGCACGGGAAGAACGCTACGAACAAGCGGTTCAACTTCTGGCGGCAGCCGAAACCTTTCGGATGCGCATTGGAGCGCCGCTCGAACAAGTGGCCCAGAAGCATGTCACGGCTGTATTGACCGGAGCACGCGCTCGGCTGGGAAATGTCGGGTTTGAACTGGCCTGGTCGAAAGGCGCGGCGATGACCACCGAACAGGCGATCGCGCTGGCGTTGAGCTGAGGGGGTTTAAAACTGGATTGGCATTGTTTTTCATCGCGCCCGGCTTTCCTCTATCAATTGGGCGATTTTCTGGTAGGCCTCTTTGACTTTGATTTTTTCCAGTTCGCTTTTTACCGCGGCGAGTTTGAGGGCGGCCGGCATGGGCAAGGGAATTTGAGGGAGCAGGTCACAAAGGTAAACCATGTGGGTTCCGCTGTCCGTGGGCTGCAGTTGAAATGTAATCGTCAGAAACACGGCCTGCAGGACATCCTGTGTGACGGTGAAATAATCGAACGGCCGCCAATCCAGCACCGTCTCGATCATCGAGAGGTTTTTGCCGTGCATGCAGTGGTTGACCGCCCCGGTGGTGGTGCGGCCTTTGGGCAGAAAAATGGGGAACATGTGCCGGTCGGCGAATTCCCATTTCAGCCGCTTTTGCGGGTCGTTGAGCCAGTCCCAAACGACCGGCGGCGGGGCGGGATAATCGAACTCGTAAACCAGATCGGCTTTGGCGCGGTCGACGACCACGCGGCGGAGGTCGCGCAGGGCATGGTAGCGCTGGTTGAGATCGGAAACGTAGATTTTTACCTCGCCGATGTCGTAGGTCTCACTCATTTCCTCAAGTCCATCCGGTCTCAAGCCAACATGGCTGAGAGCCTGGTCGGTGAACAAGGCATAGCCCCGCCAGCCGCTGGCATCCGCGACGTGGTTCTTGAGCAGGCGATGAACCAGGTTGACATCCGTGCCGACCATTTCATGGTGTCCGCCGATGCTTTGGAAAATATAATCTCCATGGTGGGCAAGGAATTTAAGATCGAGCGAGGGGATGTTGCGGCAGGCGTTGCACTGGCAGGTGGTGCGCCGACGGATGGCCTCCTGTTGGTCTTTGAAAGCCGCGTAGGTGGACTCGATCAATTCCAGCAGGGTTTCGCCGCGCGCGAGTTTCTCCTCCGGCGCATAGGCAAAAATGGCATCGCCTTCCAGTTTGGACAGGGTGAAAATGGTGGTCAGGCGTTTGAGGATTAATTCCAGCAGTTCGCTGAGAATGTCGTGGGCGTGTTCCAACTCACTCCTGGCAACAAAGCTGCTGTAACCGGAGATATCGGCGAGGATCAGGTAACCGTGTTGTGTTTTTTTGTCCATGGTCGATGGCGGAGCCCCATTTGCCGGGGTAATCGTGCGGGCCGGCTTTTCAGGCGGATGCCGGCCTGACCCGTCCAACGCGGATGTGCAGCGGCCAGCGCAGCTCCCGCTGCGTGCCGGCAGCGCCCCAGGCCGCGGACAGCTCCGGCCAGATCAGGCGCAGGGGATGCCGGCCGTGCTCGGCCTGATAGCGCTGGGTGGCGGACCAACTTGAGAAAAAGCCCACCAGGTGGTCGAGCTCCCACGTAGCGCGCATGGCGATTTCGGGCGGGGTTAACTCGTCAAATGGAAACGGCAAGGTGCGGTAACCCTGGTCCACATACTTCAGAGGCTCGGGCCAATAGCTGCCCAGGATCTCGCCGTAGAAACGCCGCACGATGAGATCAATTTGCGGGTCGATCTGCGGCAAATGGTAGGTCCACACGGCCAGTACGCCCTGGGGGGCCAGCACCCGCCGCACGGCGGAATAAAAGAGCTCCAGGTCGAACCAATGCACGGCGATGGCCACCGTCACCAGGTCGGCGCTGCCCGGCGCCAGGTCCACGTCTTCCGCCCGCTGCACCTGGTACTCAATCTGTGGGTGAGGAACGGCGCGGGCGATTTGTTCGGCGCTGGCATCCGTGGCCAGCACGCGTTCAAAGTGTTGGGCTAACGCCAACGCTGCCTGGCCGTTGCCTGTGCCGCAGTCCCAGGCCAATTGACGGCCGGGTGCAACTGTGGCCAGGTAGTCGAAGAGTGCGGGTGGGTAGGTGGGCCGGAAGCGGGCATAATCGGCTGCCTGGGTGGAGAAGTGGTCAGGAAAGTCTGCCATCATTCATCTCTTTTCAACGAGAACCTCGTTCTTAACTTATCGCCGGGTAAAAGTCTCGAAGACAACACTTGCCATCCTATACAGCATAATACTATTAATATTATCAAATAGATCAAATAAGTCGTGATAATGACGAAATAGACATCCAGGCGGGAAGTCGTAGTGGAAATTCCGCGCCTTAATTTTCCGCCTGGCACAGCTTAATCCAGACTTAGCGTTTGATTCATGTTGAGGTTTTTCGCCGGCTGGGTTATATTTACAGGGACATGGATTAATCTACTAGAGGTATCACCATATCAGTGAGGCGCACCCATGAATAAAACAGACGTTATCATAATTGGCGGCGGTCCGGCGGGATCGGCTTGCGCGGGGCAGCTCAGGAAGAACGGGGTGGACTGCCTGGTCATCGACCAGGCCCGGTTCCCGCGGTTTAAACCCTGCGCCGGATGGATTACTCCCCAGGTGGTGAAAGATGTGGCCCTCGATCCGCAAGAATACGTGCGCGGTCGGGATGGCCAAACGCGCAGCTTCACCACCTTCAGCGGGACCCAATTGTTCATCTTTGGCTTACACCTCAAAATGTCCTCCAACCAGCACGCCATCCGCCGTTTTGAGTTCGACGACTGGCTGTTGGAAAAGTCCGGGGCGCCGGTCTATGAGCACACGGTAAAATCGATCATCCGGGATAAAGACGGTTACACCATTGACGGCGAGTTTTCGGCGAAATACCTGGTGGGGGCCGGGGGGACTAACTGCCCGGTGTACCGCACCTTTTTCAAGCCGGAAGATCCGCATGCCGGCGAAGCCCTCATCGTGGCCCAGGAAGAAGAATTCCTCTACGACCATTCTTCGACCGAATGCTGGCTGTGGTTCTTTGAAAACCGCCTGCCCGGATACGCCTGGTTTGTGCCCAAATCCAACGGGTATGTCAATGTTGGCATTGGCGGTAAAATCGACCGCTTGAAAGCGCGCAGCGACAACCTGAAGGATCATTGGAACCGGTTTGTAGATAAGTTGGAGCAGCTGGGTCTGGTGAAGGGGCACAGCTATAAACCCAGCGGGCACAGTTATTTTTTGCGCCAAAAACTGGCCCAACCCTATCGGAACAATGCCTACCTGGTTGGCGACTCGGCCGGCCTGGCCACCCTGGACCTGGGCGAGGGCATTGGCCCGGCCATCCGCAGCGGGATGCGCGCCGCAGATGCCATCGTGCGCGGGACGGATTACCGCCTGGACGGCATCGACAAATATTCCGAATGGACGGGTGGCATGCTGGCCTGGGCGATGAACCGCTGAGCAAGCCGCCGGTGCCGGGCGCGGTTGCATGGGGAGAAAAGACCATGAGCGAGCAGAAATTTACTGCGACCATTGAAAAATCGGGCACGCGCACCTTCATCGCGATGCCGTTCAACCCCAACGAAGTGTGGGGTATAAAACAGCGCCACCATATCCGCGGGACGATCAACGGGCATTCTGTCCGTGGATCGCTGGGTTCGGATGGACAGCGCTATTTTCTGCCTATCGGCGCGGCCTGGCGGCGCGATTCCGGCCTGGACGCCGGGGATGAGGTGGCGGTGGAATTGTTCCCGGAAGGCCCGCAGAGCGATAACGTAGCTGAAGACGTCGCCACGGCGCTGGACGCCGACCCGCCTGCCAGGGCATTCTTCGATTCTTTGCCCACCTTTTATCGCAACAACTACATGCGCTGGATCGAGAGCGCCAAACGCGCCGAAACGCGCAGCGCGCGCATCCGCGAGATGATGGCGCTGCTCAGCGCCGGCAAGCGCCAGAAATGAGACTTTACCAGGCCCTGCTGCCGGCGAGGGATTTTTGTGTGGTCTACTTGGGAGAAAAGGGATGAATACCAGGACGGTGGTTTTTGTCCATGGCATGTATATGAATTCGCTGTGCTGGGAACATTGGCGGGCGCGGTTTCAGGGCAAGGGCTACACCTGCCTGGCCCCCGATTGGCCGGGCAGAGATCAGCCGGTGAACGTGCTGCGCGAGCGGCATCCTGACCCGCAGCTGGGCAAGCTGACGTTAAGCCAGGTGGTTGCCCACTTCGCCGAGAGGCTGCGTGAACTGGATGAAAAACCGATCCTGATTGGCCACTCGATGGGTGGCCTGGTGGTACAGCTGTTGATGCAAAAAGACCTGGCGGCTGCCGGGGTGGCCATCGATTCCGCTCCGCCGGCCGGAGTGTTGAGCACGCGTTGGTCATTTCTCAAAGCCAATTGGCCGCACATCACCCCATTCGTCTCGCTAGGCAGCCCAATCCGGATGACCTTTGAGCGCTACCAATACGCCTTCGTCAATGGCTTGCCCCTGGCGGAGCAGCGGGCAAGTTTTGACCGGTACGTGGTGCCCGAATCGCGGCGCGTGCCGCGTGAGTCGCTGACTGCCTGGGTGAATTTTAAAAAAGCGCATGCGCCGCTGTTATTGATCGCCGGTTCGGCCGACCATATCATCCCGCCCGGATTGAATCGCAGCAATTACCGCCGCTATAAACATTCGCCCTCGGTCGCCGACTTCAAAGAGTTTGCGGGGCGGACCCATTTCATCATTGGGCAGCAGAATTGGGAAGAAGTGGCCGATTACGTGCTGGCGTGGCTGAAGGAGAAGCGGATATAGGTTGGTTGCCGCAGTCGGCTTGATTTGATCAGACGAGTTGATCCGTCCGTGCAGGTGGTAATTGCCATCAGCACGGACTTTTTTTGCTCTTAGAACAACCCGATCAAATTCATAAATACGAAGATATTCAAGTTACCCCAATCATTGACGATATGGGAGAGGACTCCCCATCTTAAGGAGCCGGTACGCAGGAAAATCAGATCAAAGGAAATGGTGATGATGGTCAGGATAACCAGGAATGGAATGTTGAATAATGAGGCTGAAAAGGAGCCCAGCATGAGGAAATGGATAGAGATGAAAAAGATCGATGAGTAAGTGACCGTCAGCCAGAGCGGCCAGCCGCGGATTTCTTTGAGCAGAAATCCGCGCCAATAGACCTCCTCGATGGTGCCGTTAACCAATCCAAAGACGAGCCATAAGCCGGTAAGCAGCGGCGTGCGCTGAAGCAGTGACATATTTGGCACAAGGAGCAAGGGGAAAGCCGAGAGGCCCACCAGTACCGCCAGCACTGGCCAGAAAAAGCTGCCGCGGGGTTTGCCAAACCAGGTTTTGACCTGCTGCCAGCCCGAAAGCCAGACGACCACGACAGCCATGCTGCCCCAATAGACTGGCACGGCCACAGCCCAGGCCCAATCTCCGAGCACAGGCAGGCTAAGCTGGGCCGCCAGGCTGCCGAGGATCACGATCAGAATCGGCGAGGCAATCACTAGCAGATTGCGGCGAGCCAAACCGTGCTGCACGCGCGCAGGGTTGAGGTTGACGGGTGCCATGTTGCTCCTTTATACCGACGGGAAATATGCTTAATTGTATGGGGGTTTTTCAGAAGCAGATAATGCACAGGCGTAATGATCCACCCACGCATGGGGAATCATTACGCCTGGCTCGTTACCGGCAATTAACCTTCAACGCAACTTCTAAGATTAGCTGCCCGGATCGCTCAGCACCTCGATCTGGTCTGGGCTGTGGACATAAATCACCGGGTCGCCCTGGAACCAATCGATCAGCCCGTGGATGCGGATGCGCGCGCCGACCGGGTAGAGCGTTTCGGGTGGGGCGCTGAAGTTCTGCCAGTCTTCAACCAGAATCATACCTTTGAAGGCGCCCATATGCGGTTTTTCGAAGCCCAGCAAAACCTCTCTGCCGTTGTTGAATTCGAATTTCACCTCACCCTCCACGCTGGCGATCTGACCTGCATGATCCCAAGCCTCGGGATATGGAATGGGCTGAGCCAATTCGAGCGGGGCCGCCGCCGGGGGTTCGGGGGTTGCTTCGGCTACCCCGCTCTGGACGGTGGTACCGTTTTCCAGGGCGATCAAAGCACCGTCATTGCTGAGGAAGTAAACCAAACCGCCGCTTTCAATCCAGGTGGAATAGCTGCGCCAGTATTGGTTGTAAACCGTGCCCTGGTTGTGGTAGATGTAAAACCCGGCGGGGAAGCCTCGCGGGTCGCTGTCCTGAGTCATGTTGGGCGAGCAATAATGACTGGAACTGAACGCGCAGGTGCTGGTGGAGGTAATAATGGGGGGCAGGGTGCTCATCGTAATGGGATTGCCGCTCCCCGAACCCAGCGACGCTCCACGATTGGTGATGCGATCCGCAGCCCCAAACATCCAATGTCCCTGGAAAATATCATTATTGGCCATGGTGAGGGTGGGCTGCTCGTCAGTGGGGATGAAAATGTTGTTTTGCATGAAGCGGACATCCCCCGCCTGAAAGCCACTAACCGTGCTGCCATCCAGCATTAATTCACCCAGGCGGGAATCGTTGCGTCCTTCACAAGGGGTTTGCGCATTGGGCAGACAGGCCGCTCCGCGCATGATCACATAAGCCACCTCGGAGCCGTCGGAGAAGCGCTTTACTACCGGCGGGGGGCCGATATTGATTCGACCGCCATCGCCGAAGCCGCCGTTGCCCACATTGGAGACAAAGGCCGTGCCGCCATCGGAAAGGTGCAAGGCGAAGACGGATTGCTCGGTTGGGGTGTTGGTCAGGTTGGTGCGCATGGTCGCGTTACTGGTTGGCCAGGGTGTCCAGGTCCACATCGTCTGCCAGTCCAGGCGGTAGCGGACCAATACCAGGCCGTGGGCCTCGGCGATGACTGGCCAGCCATAACTCAACTCGGCCAGGGAGTTGGCCGGACTGGATGCCGGGTCGCCTGGGGTGAGCGGGGTGGGTTTCACCCGCCAGGCTCGGGTGCCGTTTAAGTCGTTGATGGCGTGGACATACAGGTCCTGGCTGGCGGCTACCACCCGCCCCGTGGCAGGCGAAACCGCCGGCGGGATCTGGACAGGTGAACCGGCGTCATACGCCCAGGCCTGCGCCATGCTGTTCTTGTTGATCGCAAAGACGTGGTTGCCCATGCTGAAGTAGACCCGATCGCCGGATATGGAGGGCGGCAGGGCCAGGGTGCTGGTGGCCTGGCCGTTGAAGTCGCCGTTGGATTGGCCGTTAGCGGCATTCAAGCGGTAGAGGTGCCCGTTAGCCGAGACGACAAAAAGGGTGTCGCTTTGCGCATCGTAGGCCGGGGTCGAGTTGATCTCGCCGATGGCGTTCTGATTCCAGGCCTGGGAGCCATTGCTGACGTTGAGGGCATAGACCCCCTGGGCGCCCGCGGCAATATACACGCGCCCGCCGCCGGTGACCGGCTGGACGTTGCGCGGCAGCTTGAATTTGCCCGCACTCACCCCGCCCGAGGCGGTAGGCCCGTTCCATGACCATTTCCAGTGCCAGGGGGTGGCAACAAATTGGCTGGTGTAGCTGGTGTGCTGGGCATCATGGCCGTACTGCGTCCAATCACTGGCTAAGGTGGGCGGAACCGTGGGACTGGGCCCGGATGTAATCACCGGGGTCTTGGTGGGGGTCTTGGTTGGGGTGGGGGCCGCCGGACCGCTGTTCCTGATCAGCGGTAGGAATTGGACATTGGAGCCGACCAGGGCCTGAGCCGTGGCCAGCATTTCTTGCAGGGGCGCAAGCGAGCTTTCCTGGCTGGTTGAGATGAGTGTAAAAAGAACCAGGAAAGAGGTGATGATGGTTAATAGGATTCTTTGTATTTTCATGTTATATCTCCTTTGTACCAGTAATGGTTTATTGTAACCTTCGCATGAGCTTGATTGACTAGTACTTTTATACTAAATATCTGGATTGTTGCCTTGCAGACGGTGATTTCTGGGGATTAATCGCCGGTTGGCAGGCAGTAGAGGCTGGATTTCGATCTTTGGGAGGGAAATACAATGAACGATTTGGATTTGTATCCTATCTTCAGCAGTGCATCGCAGCGTGTGGCTAATTCCTACCTGCGGGCGCAGGCGAACCTGGCAATCATCCTGCCGGCGGGGGCAGACGCACAGGAACGCCGGTCGATGGAAGCAGCGCAGAGAGATCTGCATGCCTTTTTCAAGACCATGTATGTACGCCTGTTTGAAGCGCCGGCTGATTTTGGTCTTCCGCTGGACCCCGACCGGTTCCTGGAAGGGGATGAGCAGAACACCACGCAGCTAAAAGCGGAATTGAACAAGAAATTTCAGAAACCGCGGGACTGGATCGCTTTTGGATTGGATTTCTTGATGCTGGTTGGCAATGAAGGCCGGCCGGATGGAGATGGTCTGGCGCTCGACAGGCAGGTGGCTGCGGATTTCCTGAAAGCCGCGAAAAAAAAGAAATCCTTCATCGATGGGCTGCAGGCGACCTGCGGGCTGCGGATCAGCGAAGATGAGGGCCGCGTTTCTCTGCGCAGCGAGTTGTTTCCGGCGATGATGCCGGCCCTTAAAGCCCTGGCTGAAGCCTGCCGGCAGAACCCGGACGCGAACCTGGGCAAGCTCAATTTTGCCCGCTGTGATTTTGGCTGCCTGGTGGATCATAATCACCCTGACGCGCTGGATCTGTACCAGATATTTGCCCGCCCGGATTATGAACGGGTGAAGCGCCTGCATGATTCATTGACCGAGTTGGGCTATAAACCGATCTTCCATATCTATGCTCATATGGGATGGGAAGTGCAGTACCAGGGTAAAAGGAAAATCAAAGCTTCTCCGCTGGTGCGGATTCAATATTCGGAGCGCTGCCGCAACCCTTTGCAGGTGGATATCAAATGCGCCAGCGCTGACCGGTTAATCCCCTTGATCTACCATCAATCTGAAAGGCTGCGCCAGGACTTTTTAAGCCGCACGAACTTGTGCCGCGAGGATGAATGCCGCTGGTGCCGGAATAAAAAGAACCTGGGTCCATCCTTGTATGATTTCGATGGGGAGAAGCGTGCCGTATGCTGGTACACTAACCCCGATATCCGCGTATTTGACGATTTGTCGGTGGAGTTGATCGAGGAATACGCGTTATTCCACGAGCAGTTGGCCCCGGCTTAAGCCCACAAAGAAACAGGATTGTGTTGAGCAAGCCAACCCCGACCATAGGGAAATCAGGAACAATCGCATAGTACGCGAACGACTCTAACCCCAAGGTATGTCAAGAGACTGATCAAACAGCCCCGGTATGGAATAGCCGGGGCTGTTTTTTGCCGGTCCGGATTCGTCACTCGGACCCTGTTTCGGAGCTCAATACAGGGTTGCGCAAGCCTCAGTCGTCGCCTCCCCGGCCCCGGCCTTCGCCGTTGCGCCCATCCGGGTGGCAGGCGAGACAATCGCTGAAGTCGAATATCCCTTCTTCCTGGTGTTTTCGGGTGATCTGGCCCTGGTCGTGGCACGGGTAGCAGGTCCAAACCGTCAGGTTGGGTTGGTGGCAGTCGGCACAAACGTTGTTGCGTTCGCCATGATTTATTGGGAAGCTGTGTGGGCCGTTGTAATCGGCCGGCCGCCAGGCGCTGGTGGTATGACAGGCTGAGCAGTCCTGCCCCGGGAACAGACCCGCGTGGAAATCCGGTTCGGCATGACAGGCGGAGCACTGCGCAGGCGTTCCTTTAAATATATTGTTTTGGTGGCAATCGCCGCAAGCCACATTGAGATGGGCGCCATCCAGCACAAAGGCGGCCAGACTGTGGTCGAAGGTGGCATTTTCCCAGCCGGAAGGGTCATGGCAGGTCTCGCACTGCGCGCCGAACTGGCCGGAGTGAGCATCGTCCATTTGATGGCAGGCGTAGCAATCCGTGGGGGTGCCGGCAAAGCCGCTGACATGGCAGCGCTCGCAATCCACCACGCTGTGTTTTCCGGCCAATCGGAAGGCCGCCAGGGTGTGGTCGAAGGCGGCGGGCGACCAGCCGGCCGGCGTGTGACATGCCCCGCAGTCGCTGCCAAACTTCCCCGCGTGAGCGTCCTGGTCCTGGTGGCAGGCGGAGCAGTCCATGGAGGTGCCGCGGAAATCTTCGGGGCTGCGCGGGTTGAGGTGGCAGCCGGTGCAGTCTATCTGGGCGTGGGCGCCGCTCAACGGGAAGGTTGTCTGCCCGTGGTCAAACTGGCCGAAGCGGTCTACACCGTCATGGCAGGCCAGGCATTCGCTGCCGTAAGCCTGGGTGTGTGCTGACATAAAAGCCGCATCGATTTGGGCGTGGCATTTGGCGCAGGTGGGTTGGCTGAAGGTATCGTATCCATCCGGGTGGCAGTCTGCGCAAGCAAAGGCAGCCCCATCGGCGCGGCGTGCGTGGGCAGTGAGCGAGAAACCGGCCGCCTCATGTGGAAAACCGGCAGGATCGATGACCGTCAGCGCAGCGGATGGACCGCGGTGTTCAGGGTGGCAGTTTCTACAGGCCAGCGCCGGGTCTTGGGCTGCCAGCGCGCCGTGGAGTGTGCCCGGGTCGTGGATGGATTGGCCGACCGATTCGTGGCAGGCGGTGCAGCGATCTGCCATGGTCTGGGCTGCCCAGGGGGCCGGGTGACAGGCCGCGCATTCCTGGTCAAGTTGGGCATGCGAGGTCACCCCACCCAGCGCCAGGCCTGCCTGGGCGTTGAGCGAGCCGGGACTGAACATCGCGCCACCGGTGAAGAAACGAGCAACCAGGAGGATCGCCAGGGTAGCTGCGATGCTGAACAAGGCCAGGGGGGTAAGACAGCTGAGGCGCTTGGATTTCACGGTTTCACTTGAGGAAGGTGGCGTAATAGAGGGCGGCGAAGATGTGGGCAAATGCCGCGGTAAAGAGCGCCATGCCGATGGGGATGTGGATGGTGTGCCAGAGCGACATCAACCGGCGAGCATTGGCCAGCGCGCCGGCCTGCATCTGGGCGATCAGGCCGCTGTCCTCGATCCCGTCCGGGGTGCGCGGAATGCGGGTGTAGATATAACGGCCGATGAACCCGCTGACCACGATTACACCTGTGAGCAGCAGGGTCACCCCGGCCAACCCGTTGAGCTTCCAGGAGGAGTGCAGTAAAACCAGGAAAGGCCCGACGATACCGGTGTAAATGTGAAACTTCAGCCAGGTAACCATTTTTCCCCAGCGAGCCGTGCGCACGCGTTTGCGCAGGCTGTACAGCGTTTCGGTGAGGAGCATGAGGATAAAGCCAAAGATGCCCATACCGTGGCCGATCAGCCCGCCGGCAGCAGGCACTTCACGGGTGAGAAAAATGGCGCCGGCGTAGACCGCGGTCAGAAGGGCGCAGGTGAGGAATGCCAGCCAGAGCTCTTTGTTCTTTATCAGCATGCAGCCTCAAGGTTGAGCAAAAAAGGAGGAACCCTTCCACAATGGGTTTCGCAGGAAGAAATGGCCGGGTTTGCCAGCGCAGGCCAGGGGTTGGGGATCTGCCGGCTCAGTCGTCAATTCGGATGTGGGTGTTTTGAGTATAGTGGGTAGAAAAGGTCAAAGAAAGTGATTTTGTTCGCTTTCGGAGGCGGTAAAGGTCATGCCAGGCGTTGAATCCAGGTAGGACGAGATAATGATAAGGAAATACACGACCCAGTGGTCAGGGCAGAGGGCGTTCTCCCGCGACAGCGGGCTGTGTGTTTGTTTAAAATGCCCAAAGACGAGTACCCGGCGAGGTGGGCCAATAACCGCGGATTGCCAGACCCGCAGGCGGTAAGATTTCAGGTTGGCTCCCCGTCAAAATAATATAAAGGCAGGGTTGTGCCGTACCTGGAATGCAAAAAGAGGATGCCGTTGAGTGACAGCGAATTGAGCCGGATGAAACCCAATCAGAAAGCCGCCCTTGGACTTTTCCTCGCCATCCTCGCGCTGATCCTGGGCGGGGTGATCTACACGGATGCCAAGCAGAAGGCGTTGCCGGCCGTAACCGTGGAACCCGATTTTCGCCGTTCATTAGGGAACGCCCAGGCGCGTGTGACGATCATCGAGTACGGCGATTTTGGCTGCCCAACTTGCAAGAATTGGCAGCGCCTGAAAATTATGGAGCAGGTTCTCCAGCAATATGGGGATCAGGTGCGCTTCGTCTGGCGAGATTTCCCGGTGATCACCGCCGAATGCCTAGAGCTGCCGAAGCGGCCTTTTGCGCCTACGACCAGGATCAGTTCTGGGCGTATCACGACCTGCTGTTCGAAAAAGCGCCGGCTTTGGGTATTGCGGATTTAAAGCGCTATGCCCAAGATTTAGGTCTGGACACGGATAAATTTAACCAGTGCCTGGATTCTGGCGAGAGGCGGGCGGATGTGGAAGCTGATTTTCAGGATGCGCTCAACCGGCACCTGTTGGGCACGCCGTCTTTTTTTGTCAACGATCACCCGATCATCGGCCCGCCGTCCTTCACCCAGTTGAGCTCGCTGATCGATGCTGAATTGAGCAAACCGGGCGGTTGAAAGATCTGACGAGATTGGGATAATCCGCAGGTTGGTCTGGCGAACATAGAAACAGGGCAGGTGGACGCCTGCCCTATCGGTTAAACAATCTTTCAGCCCGGCTGGTTGGATCAGGCGATGGTAGGCCCAGATTGGCGCTTGCGCATCTCGGTTTCTTCGCCGGTCCAATCCAGGTGGGCGTATTCGGGCGGCGTGTTAGTGGTGCGCCAATTGTGGAAATCGGCCCAAATCTCATCCGTCCACATCGAGTCAATCTGCGCGGTGGTATAGGTGCCTTCGCGCAGGCGCAGCAGGCCAAAGCGGTCGCGCATATTCACTTTTTCGGCCTTGACGCAGCATTCCTCGGCCAGATGGGGCGGGACGAAGATGATCCCGGCGGGGGTCCCCAGGACGATGTCGCCCGGCATGCAGATGGCGTTGCCGATCCGGCAGGGCACGTTGATCCCGGTGAGGGTGACGTCCCGGATGGGGGTGGGGTCGTTGCCGCGGTAGTAGGTCTGGATGTTGTCGATCTCCATCACCTGTTGTACATCGCGAATGCCGCCCCAGATAACCTGACCGCCATTCTTGGTGCGCCGAGAGACGGCGGTGGACAGGTTGCCGCCGACATAGGTGCCTTCATAGACCTTATCGAACATATCCACCACGAGGACGTCGCCTTCCTGGAGGATTTCGATCACCCAGGAATTAAAGAAGCCGTGGCGGCCTTCTTCTTTTTGGCCGTAATCCAGCAGGCAGGTATCCAGGTCAGGGCGCTTGGGCACCATCACTGCGGTTACGGCGCGGCCGACCATGACATAGTTGGGGTGGATCATCTTCCAATCGGCCTGGAACTGGTATTTATAGCCATGCTCCCAGAGCACACCCCAGGCTTCTTCGGTGGTCACAGTGTGGAAGCGGCTCAAGATTTCATCCGACACTTTTGGGCGGCCGTTTTCAAAACGTTCGCCCGTCCAGTTGGGGGTCAATTGAATCATATCTTCACGATTATCAAAACGCATAATTCCTCCAGTAGGTAGTTCGAGTGGTTAATCTATTCTATCCTATTTCGCCCGGAGCATACCGCCGCGGCAAGCCGCAATCTGCCGGGTGGGCTGTGCCTGGTTTGAGATTAATCCACCTGGAATGGTTGCGGCGCCTCACTCTTTCCTCATAGCTGCCAGGCGGCGGAAGGATGCAACCAATCGGGAAAATTTGCGTAGATGATCATAGAAATGAAAATTGAGAGGATGACACAATGACTGCTGAAAGTATGACCTTTGGAAGCTATGAACCCACTTCGGATGAAAAAACCTGGGCAACCGTGGCGCATTTGAGCGTGCTGGTGAATTTGTTCACCGGGGTGCTGGGCCCAGTGGTGGCCCTGGTGATTTACCTTTCGCATAAAGATAAATCCCGTTATGTGGCCTATCAAGCCCTGCAATCTTTGATTTTGCAGCTGATCGTTTGGGTGGTGGGAGGTCTATTAATCGCCATCGGCTGGGTGGTCACCAGCCTGTTGATCGTGGTGATCATCGGATTGTGCCTGCTGCCGTTTATGATCCTGCTGTCCTTCGTGCCGGCAATAGCCCCGGTGTATGGGGTGGTGGCCGCAGTGAAGACCAGCCAGGGCGACGATTTCCGCTACTGGTTGATCGGCGACTGGGTGCGCAGTACCTACACCGGTTAAGCTCAAACCCATCAAACCAGGGTGCCGGCTGGAATTTTTTCCAGCCGGCACCTTTTTGATTCTTATCCAGCCAAACCAGGATGGCACAGTGGATCAGGGCTTATCTTCAGGCGGGGGATTTTCGTCATGGTAGGGGATCTCTTTAGCGGCGCTGATCAGCATGGCGAAGGCCTGGTCGACGAGTGTATCCAACTCGGACAGTTCCTTGCGCCCAAAGCGCGCCTTGCCGCGCAGGCTGCGTTCAAGCTGTTCGATGGAACGCCACAGCGCCCCGCGCACCCCGCTGGAAAGGTGTGCCCAGGTGGAGTCGGCGGAGATGCGTTCGAGCCGCCGCACGATCTCGCGCGCATGGTTCAATTTCCATTCCAGGTTATCCATGACTGTCCTCCGATCAGACCGGGATGAAAGCTTGCAGCACGTAGAGCGCCAGCATCCCTACCAGGATGGTCAACAGTGGGCTGCGCGTGCGCCAGGCGACCACCGCCGCCAGGATGCCGGCCAACAGGCGGGGGTTGTCTAACCCCAGGTGAAACGCGCCATCGCGGATCAACAGTTCTTGAAAAATGATCACCGAGAGCACTGCCGGCGGGACGAAACCCAATCCCCGCTGCAGGAGGGGGGGAATGCTGAGACGGCCAAACAACCATATAAAGGAAAGGCGGATGAGGAAGGTGGCGATCCCGCCGAGGATCAGAATGACCCAAATGTTCATTTTTTGCCCTCCACCAACAGCCCGGCGGCGATCCCCGCGACCGCGGCCACGATGATGCTCAGCTTGTAGGGCATGCTGAAGGCCAGGATGGCCAGGATACCCCCCACCAGGGCAGCCGTGGTGCTGGCGCGGTCTTTAAGCGCCGGAACCACCAGGGCGATAAAGGTGAGCGGCAGGGCGAAATCCAGCGACCAACTATCCGGGATGACCGTGCCGAGGAAGACCCCCAGGGCGGTGCTGACCTGCCAGGATGACCACAACATGAGCCCCGCCCCCAAAAAGAACCAGTGCTGGTTGCCCTGGCTGCCTTCCTGATTGTAATGGGTGATGACCACGGCGTAAGCCTCGTCGGTCAGCAAGTAGGAAAGGATCAGCTTCCAGCGTGTGTCGAGATGCTGGACAAAACCGGCGATGGATGCGCTGTAGAGTGCGTGGCGCAAGTTAACCACGGCGATGGTCAGGATGATCACCAGCCCGGGGACGGCTTCCCTCACCAGTTGGGCGGTGATGAACTGGGCGCTGCCCGCGAACACGATAGATGACATGCCCTGGGCGGCGGGGACGGGCATGCCGGATTGGCGCGCGAGCACGCCGTAGATCATACCGAAGGGGAACACTCCCAATAAAATCGGCAGGATCGCGCGGATGCCTTGTAAGAATTGGCGCCCGCGGGTTGAGGTGTTTGGTAGGGTGATGTCCATGGTTTGTCCGAACTCGTGAGATAAGCATGTAGTGTACCAAAGAAATCTTCGAAGGTACGGGTAAATTTATGCAATACGGCGAATTTCACCGCGGCGGCTGGTGGACGCAGGTATAATCCTGCCTGACTAAACCAACCAACAAGGACGCATCTATCCATGCATCGCCGAGTCTTTTTGAAATATGCCTGTGCGGCTGCCGC
Organism: uncultured Chloroflexia bacterium; assembly: GCA_963752685.1. Taxonomy (GTDB): domain Bacteria; phylum Chloroflexota; class Anaerolineae; order Anaerolineales; family Anaerolineaceae; genus Anaerolinea. The sequence goes on from CAVVZR010000008.1 coordinate 689,296, forward strand.
AGCAGGTGTGCTGGCGGCCTGTTCGCCAAAGCAAATTGTACCCACCCCTTCTCTGGCTCCATCCCAAGCGCCCGGCAGCCCGGCTGAGAACGATACCCGCCGGCCTACGGTGCTGCTGGAGGGGTTGAATTTCCCCGAAGGCCCGGCATTCGATCCACAGGGGCGATTGTGGTGCACCGAATTAGGCGCGGGAAACCTGGTGCTGTTGGAAGGCGATCAGGCAAGGCGCATCGCCACGGATGGTAAACCCAACGGCCTGGCCTTTGACCGCCAGGGGCGCGCCTGGGTACCCGATTCGGGTCAGAATGCGATCCGCCGCTACGATCCCAGCGATGAGAGCTGGGAGACGATCCTCGATCAGGTGGATGGGGCTGCCCTGCAATCTCCCAATGACGTCTCCTTCGACGCCCAGGGGAACTTGCTGTTTACCTGTCCCAACTTTGCCAGCGAGGAGAAGCTGGGCTACGTGGTCTGCCTGAGCCCGGACGGCAAGGCGCGCAAGATTGCCGAGGGCTATTACCGTCCCAACGGCCTGGACGTAGTGGATGGCGGCAGCGCCCTGGTGGTGGCGGATACCTTCCAAAAGACCCTGTTCAAAGGGGCATGGGATGCGGCCCAAATGCGCTGGATCGATCCCCAACCCTGGGCTAAAGTAGGCGGGTCGGAGGGACCGGATGGTATGTCCTTTGGCGCGGACGGGCGTCTTTACCAGGCGATTTACGGCGACGGGCTGATCAAGGTGATCGATGCACAGGGACAGACGGTGGACCAAATTGTCCTGCCGGGGATGAACCCCACCAATGCGGCCATCGATCCGAGCGGCAAGCTGGGGATCGTGGTGACCGAAGCAGACAAAGGACTGCTGCTCAGCATCCCCTGGCTGCAGCCGGGCGCTGCGATTTTTGACGGCGGGGAAGCCTGGAAATAAGTCGAGGGCGCTGAAGAACGATCAGCCAAAATCATTCCGCGGCGAGCAAATCGCCGCGGAATGATTTATAAAGTCAACCCCTCTTGTCGAGCCACCGAACGAAGGTAATCGCCTGCCAGACGGTACTCTTCTTCGTTGGGCAGGTGCTCGAGCATAAGCGGCACGTCTGCGGGCAGGCAGTTCACCTGGCGCAGAAATTCGGGGTAATCCAATCCGCCCAGGCCGGGGCGCACCTCGTCCAGGTGGGTGGTGAGCTGCGGCTGCAGCAAAATATCCTTCGCGTGGCAGGATTTCACCCGCGCGCCCAGGCGCGTGAAGCATTCGCGCAGCAGGGCGATGTTATTGAAATAGCGCTGCGGGCTGCAGATCAGGTTGACCGGGTCGAGGTGCACGCCAAAGGCGGGACGGTCAATGGCGGCGATCAGTTCCAGGTAACTTTCGCTGGAGTTGGGAAACATCCACGGCATGGTTTCGAGGGTATAGAAGGCGCGGGTGGGCTGGACGGCATCGATGATCTCGCGCACGCTGGCGACGACCATCTCAAAGGTTTCGCGGGTCAGGTCGGCAGGATGCGGCCCGTCCCATTTGGCGCCACGAGAACCGGCGATGTTGACACAGCATCTCGCGCCGATCTTTTCCGCCATAAGCAGGCTGCGTTTACACAGCTCCAGGGCGGCGGCGCGGATGTGCGGATCGGGGCTGATGGGGTTGGACCAGGCGCCGACCTCGGCGATGAGAATATCCTCTTCCGCCGCAACATGCGCATAGGCTTTAATGGTGGCATCGTCCGCATCCAGCGCCAGCGGGCAGAAGGCTGCCCGGTAGCCGGCGGTTTTCAGCGCGGCTGACCATTCTTGCGGGGTGTGAGTGGGTGTGAAGAGGGGCCCGCCTAATCGCATGTGCTGCTCCAGTGAAGGGATGAGTTAGTAAGCCCGCGGGGGCCGGGGTGGTTTGATTTGAGGTGGGGCAAGACGACTGATGGCCATATTCATGGCGATCAAGGCGAAAAGGCCGGCGAGGAAGGCCATGGCAAAACTCAACTGGATGTGAATGAGCATGGCGGCGGCCGCAAAAAGGATGCCAACGCCCACGCTGGCAAACAGGCGCAGCAGATGAGCGTTTTCGACGCTGCGCGCCATCTCAGCCGAGCGAATGCGCTCCAGGCGGGTGATGAAATGATCCAGGTCCCAGGTGATCAGGGTGGCGCTCAGCGAGATGATTTCGAGATATGGCGGCGCCAGGATCAAGATCAGGATGGCATTGAACACACCAAATATCAAGAAGAAGGTGGGCGAGATCCAGCCCCAACGCCGGCGAATGGCCAGCAGCCAGATAAACCCCAGGGCGACGATCACCGCACTGCCCAGGTAGAATTGGCGTAAGGCGAAGCCCAGCGCCAGGCCCAGGAAAGCCAGGGTGCAAGCGGCGTAGACCAGGCGGCGGGTGGTCATGAGGGCATCTCCGCCACCCGATTGGCTGCCAGGCGCAGCACTGAGTAACGACGGGCAAGGTCTTCTATCGGCGTTTCAGTATTCCAGTCGATGACTTGCACGCCCGCACGGCGCACCTTTTGCAGCATCAGCGTGCGTTCGGCCAGGGCCAGGCGCAGAGCATAACTGCTGCGGCTGTCGGGCTCAACCTCGCCGGCATCGTAGTGGATGATGTCCGGGCTGATCACCAGCACGGCGTAGCCCAGGGCGCGCAGTCCAAGCAGGATTTCTACATCCGCCTGGATCAGGGGGCTGACCAGCAGAACCTGGGAATGGGGTGGGAAGAAACGGGTGGGCAGGTAGCGCAGTGATTCGAGGGCGAAATTGCGCCCGGTGCGCGCGCGCGCCAATACCTGGAGGATGCGCTGGCGCTGAACCTTGCCGACCCCGGGAAATGCGCTTTCGATCCCCCCGCCGTAAACCAGCACCCCCACGCGGTTGCCGTCCATCAGAAAGCCTTCCGCCAGGGAGGCGGCCGCCTGGACGGCGCGTTCGAAGAGGGGATGGTTGGGCAGGTCGCCGTAGCTCTGCTCGCGCGCATCCAGGATGATGCCGACATCCGCGACGCGCTCCTGTTCGTAGACGTTGGTATACAGCTCGCTGCCGCCGTGCGCGGCGACTTTCCAGTTAATTCGTTTGATCGGGTCGCCGGGCTGGTATTCGCGCACCACGAAGAAATCGGTGCCATGACCGCCCTGGCGAGATGGGATGGGGCCGGCAAAACCGCGCGTCTGCGGCGGGCGGATGCGCATGGGTTTCAAGCGGGCCGGGCGTGGGCGAACGATCAGGCGGTGGGCTGCCTGGGCAGTAATGGTGGATTCAAACAGGCCGAAGGCTTCGCGGACGGTCACTTTCACCCCGCTGAAGCGGTAATCGCCGCGCGCGCCGCGCACGGTGTAGTCCAGCTCGGTTTCTTCCCCGGCCGCCAGGGTAATAAAGACTTCGGTATCGCCGTCGAGCACTTCCAGGCCTTCGGGGATCACATCCTTGATATCCATCTCCTCGACCGAAGAGCCTTCGTTGCGCACCACCAGGCGAACGTTGACCGGCGTGTCGGGGAAAATGCCTTCGGTGGAGAGAATGCGTTCGGCTGAAACGCGCGGCGCGCCCGGGTTGAAATATACGGATGCCGCCAGGTAGAGGCAAAGGGGCAGCGCCAGCGCAATCACCGCGCCGTTGAGTGAGCCCAGGCCAATGATTAACAGGCCGAAGGCCAGAAAAGCGAGTAGTAAGGTGCGCCCGCTCATCTACTCCAGGACCGGGACGGGCACGGAGCCAATAATGTCGCTCAGGATGTGGTCAACCGCCTGCGGGCTGGTCCACAGATCGGGCTGGAGGATCACGCGGTGCTGCAGGGCGGGGCGTGCAAACAGCTTGATGTCATCGGGGACGACATAAGTGCGGCCCTGGATGGCGGCATATGCCCGGCTCAGTTTGAGCAAGGCCAGGGCGCCGCGCGGACTGGAGCCCACCGCTACCTGGCGGTGAGTGCGGGTGCGCGCCACCAACTCGACGATATAGCGTTCCACATCGGGGTCGAGGTAGATTTCTTCGATCGCCTGGCGCATGGCCAGGAAACCGGCGGCGTCGGTGACCGGGTCGAGCTGCACCGCGTCTGCTTTGCGCTCGCGGCGGCGGTGGAGAATCTCCTGCTCCTCTTTGGCCGAAGGATAGCCCACGCTCAGCTTGACGATAAAGCGGTCGAGTTGGGCTTCGGGCAGGGGGAATGTGCCTTCGTATTCAATCGGGTTTTGCGTGGCGACCACCATAAAGGGCGTTGGCAGCTTCATGGTTTCACCTTCCAGGGTCACCTGGTGCTCCTGCATGGCTTCGAGCAGCGCGGATTGGGTGCGTGGAGAAGCGCGGTTGATTTCATCGGCCAGCACCAGGTTGGCGAAAATAGCGCCCTCGCGCAGCACGAACTCGTTTTGTGAGCGATTGAAGATATATCCGCCGGTGATGTCGCCGGGAAGCAGGTCGGGGGTGAACTGGATGCGCTTGAATTTCATCCCCAGGGTTTGGGCGAAACTGTTGGCAATTAAGGTTTTCGCCAGGCCAGGGTAATCCTCGAGGAGCACATGACCATCTGCCAGAAAGGAGACCAGTATTTTTTCCAGAACGGCGTCCTTGCCAACGATGGCCTTGCCGACTTCTTGAATGATTTTTTGCGACCGGTCGGCAACTTCGCGCACGCTAAGGGTTTCAAGGGGTTGGTTCATGCTGTATCTCCAGGCGATCTTCGATGAATTGGATGATGTGGATAATTTTTTCGCGCGCTTCGCTGTTTTCGATCTGGGTGATGGGAGTTTCGGGTCGGCGCAGGATGAACCGGTCAAAGAAGCGGCGTAAAGGGGTGGGATCGGGTAATTTGATGATCAGGCGGCGGGTTCTAATCAGGCTGATGATTTCTTCGGGCAAGTCGATTTCGTTGTTAAAAACCCGCTGTTCGATCTGGTCAACGGTTTGATGCTCCTGGAAGGCCAGGATTTCAATTACAAAGCGCGCCAGGTTGCGCGACATGTGCTCGCTGGAAAATTGGCTGATCTGGAATGAAGACAGGTACCAGTTCCAATATTGAAAGCGGGAGACGCTATGGCCGGAATAGGGCGGCTCGGTCAGTTCTTCGGGCGGAGGGAGGTTTTTGAAAAGCGTGCGCCCGGCGAGGTATAACCCACCAAAAACCAGCACCGCCCAGAAGATGGGTTGGGGTACGGTGGTGAAGATGACGTTGATATACCAGGCCACATAGGATACCGGCATCACCAGCCCCACCCGGATTTGATCCTGGAAGACGAAGGTAAGCACCAGGCTGACCAACACGGAAATGGCGATCAATCCCCAGATGAAGCGCTGGCGTGAGGAGAGTTTCATATCACCTCCTTCTGACGGCGGCAGGCTTCGACGATTTCTTCCAGGCAAGAGATGGCTTCGATCTGCTGGCGCATGCCGCTTTGTACATTCCCATAGCGCACATCTTCAAACAGGCGGGTGAGATTTTTGACCGGGCTGGGCGGCAGACCTCTGCGGGTGAGTATCTCGACAAATTCTCGGGTGGTGACGTAAGCCTCACGATGGATGCCGCGTTCATTTTTCACTGCCTGCATCATACTGCGGTAGCATTGGATGATCGTTTCGCGCAGATCGCTGCCCGAACGGATCGAGAGCAGGGCATCCTCGGCTTCCTGGGCCACCCGCACGATGGCATCCGCATCGTTGGATCGTTTGCGCAGCGCGAACCAGAAGACCAGAAAAACAATGGCGGCGATGACAATGATCACGGTGATGATCACTACCACGACCAGCCAGCTGGGCGGGTGGTTGATGAACTCGGTGAGTGGGGGAATCTCAGGGGGCGTGCCGTCACCGTTGGGGATGGCCCCGGGTTCAAGATCGGACCCGCGGTTGTTGAGGGTTTGGGATAGCACCCGCAGGCGGTCAAAGAGAAATAGGATCGCCCCAAAAATAACCAGGTCGCGGATCAACTGCTTGCGGCGCTTGGGGTTGATCAGCATATAAACAATGTAGAAAGGGAAAATGATGATGGCCAGGGCCAGAATGATGCGGAATCCGTTGATCAACCAGCCCCACTCGGTGTTTTCACTGGGAATGAAAGTGGTCTGCGGCCGAGGTCCGAGGTTGAATAAGAGGCCGGGGTTCATTTTGAGACCCGTCAGGCCGATGGCCAGCAGAAAAATGACCAGGACAGCCCCGGCTAACAAACCCAATATCCAACCTTTGCCCCGATCGATGCGCATGTTTGCCTATTCTGCCATACGTACGCGCAGCACGCCAATATCGCTGGTCAGCCACAGACCCGCGGTGATCTCGTCGCCGTTGCGCGCCCGGTCGGGGATAAATTCGCCCATCGAGCCGAAATGGCCTTCTTCCACGCGCAGATATGGGCTCAAGGGCCCATCAAAGCGATCGTGTGCGCGCGAGAAATCGGTCTCTTCGGCGCGTTTGCGCTTGAACAATACGGTAAAACCTGTCCCGGCGATATAAAATTCGCGGCCTTTGTCGACAAAGATCAAGCCACGGCCGCGTTGGGTGGCATCCTGCGGGTTGTGACGGAAGTCGGTATGGTAGCGGCCCTGGCTGGCGAATTGGACCAGGGCCAGGTATTCGCCGAGGTCGAGCAGCTGCTCGCTCATAAATTCGCGCTGGACGATGCCGTGAATGCGCCCGGTATTCCAGAACTGGATAAAAAGCAGTTGGACGTTCGAGACGATCTGGCAGCTCTCGACCAGCTCTTGGGATTGTGGTTTGACCGATCCGTCGGCGGCGAGCAGGCTTTCGATGCCAAAGATGCCGATGCCCACCGCTTTGTGAACCGCGATGGCTTCGAAGATGTTGAGGGCGTTGCCGGGCGAGCCGGCTGATTTCGGGGATGAACAGCGGGTTGTCGGCGCGGCTGTACGACTGGCAAACCTGCCGGAAGGTGTCGGGGGTGTCGATATAAATATCGGGTGCAATCAAATCGACGTGGGGGGTGGCCCACTTCCACAGGTCCAGCACCGCGGTCACCGGCCCGCCGCTGGGGTAGCTGATGCCCGGCTGGCGCCAGTCGTTTTCGCCCAACCAGACGTTCACGTAGAGCGGCAGGTCGAAGACGGCTTTACCGGCTTCCGCCAGGCGGTCGATATAGCGGGCGATGCTCCAGGCGCTGAAGAATTCGGCGGCGTGCGGCCCAAAGACCTGCTGCCAGGCGCCGTTCCTGCGTTTCCCCGAGGATGTCCAGGCGGCCAGTATCAGGCCGTCCGTGGCGGCTGCCAGCGCCTGGAAAAGCTCGGCGGGCACTTCCGCGCGAAATTCGGCTTCGGCCGCGGGGCTGTGATCGCGCACCGCGCCAAGAATGCCGGGTTCGTTTTCAATTTGAACCCCGGCGATCACCTTTTTCTTGGGGTCAATTTCTTTGAGGTGGGCGAGCAGCGCGCAGAAGGCGCTGCAGTCTGCCTCCCAATTGGCCTGGCTGTGTGAGGAAAGCACCCACAGGCGGTTGCCGGCATGGGTGACCACCCGCGGGTAGGTCTGCGGGTCTTTTTTCACCCATTCGGGCGCGTACTGCATGGATCCATTCTTCCAGGTGGCGAACCAAAGCAGCACCAGGCGCATGTTGCGCTCGCGGGCATCTGCGACGAGTTGGTCGACGTCAGTGAAGTTGAACCGGCCGCGGTTGGGTTCGATCTGTTCCCAATAGACGGGCACTTCGGCGGTATTGGCTTTTAGGATTTCGAGGGCTTTCCAGGCGGTTTGCATTTCGGCCTGGTTATATGCGCTGGAGTTGTGCACCTGGCCGGCCAGGACGAAATAGGGGACGCCATTGCGATTGAAGGGTGAGACGATCATCACAATCTCCGGAAGAGGATATTCAATCCTACCATAAGTTTGCATGTTTGTAGGGTCGCGGAGGCCGGGCAGGGCTTTTTTTCTCGGTATACTTACAGGGTACTGTAAGTTACTACACCAAGACTTCATCCTTTCGCCAAAATCCAAGGTTGGAATGTTACTTTCTGAATGCATGCAGCAGTAATCCCTATGGACGAACTCCTGACCCTCACCTGTCCCTCCTGCGGGGCGAAAGTGTCTGTCAGCGATGACCTGACCCGTTATCGCTGTGAATACTGCGGGAATGAGCACCTGATTCAACACCGCCAGACGCCTGCGCAGGCTCCGGCGGCTATTCGCCCGGTGATTGGGGTTCCCGCCAGCGTCAGAATTGAAAAGGACGGGCAAAGCGCGCGCATTGTGCAGCGCTGGTTTTCGTTCAAGTATATTCCGCTCTTGTTGTTCTGCGTCGCCTGGGACGGCTTCCTGATCTTTTGGTACAGTTTGGCGCTGGGCGGTGGGGAGCCCTGGATCATGGCTGTGTTCCCGATTGTGCACCTGGCCATTGGAGTCAGCGTCACCTATACCACTCTGTGCGGCTTTGTCAACCGCACGGTGTTGGAGGTTACCCGCGACGAGCTGGCGGTCTGGTACGAGCCGCTGCCCTGGCCCGGGGAGAAAACGATCAAGGTGGCGGATCTGAAACAGCTGTACTGCAAGGAGAAGGTGACCCGCGGTGAGAACAGCACCACCAGCCAATACCAGCTGTATGCCTTGACCCGCGATAACCGGCAGGTGGCGTTGGTTTCAAATCTGGATTCGGCGGATGTGGCCTTGTTTTTCGAGCAGCAGATCGAACGCTGGCTGAAGATCCCCAACCAGGCGGTGACCGGCGAATTTCGCGGGTAAAGTCCGGTATGTTTCACCAATAAATCTCCCCGCATTAGCCGGGGATTAAATTTACCCCCTTGACATTAACGTAACGTAATAGCTTATACTGGGCGCATGTTTACGGTTCAGCAGCTTTCCAAACTGGCGGGCGTCACGCGGCGCACACTGCACTACTACGACGAGATCGGCCTGCTCAAGCCGTCCCGGGTGGGCGATAACGGCTATCGCTACTACGGGGAGGAGGCCTTGCTGCGCCTGCAGCAGATCATGCTGTACCGCGAGTTGGACATGCCGCTGGAGGATATCAAAAAGATCATGGGACGCCGTGATTTTGACGTACTCAGCGCGTTGGAAAGTCACAAGGATGAACTGTACCACCGCATCGCGCGGATGGAGCGCATGATCCAGACCGTAGACGATACGATCGATTATTTGAAAGGAAATAAGAAAATGAGCGACAAACAATTTTTCCGCGCGTTCAGCGAGGCGGAACAGGCCGAATATGAGAAGGAAGCCCAGGAAAAGTTCGACCCGGCAACGGTGAAGGCTTCGGCGCAGCAGTGGAAGAATTACACCCCGGCGGAAAAGGAGCGGATTGGGGCGGAAGGCAACGCGGTCTACGCTGGTTTCTTGCGGGCGATGACCAAAGGGGCTGCCTCGGCTGAAGTGCAGCAGTGTGTGGAGGCCTGGCGCAAGCACATCGAATACTTCTGGACACCTAATGACGCCCAACTGCTGGCCCTGGCCAGCGGCTACAATGAGGATCCGCGCTTCAAGGCGACCTTCGATAAAATCGACGAGAACCTGGCCGCCTTCATTCTGGATGCGGTGAAAGTGTACGTGAACCGCCGCAAATAGGCGGATGAATCGATTGGCGGCCGGAGCACCCGGCCGCCATCAGGTAATTTACCAGGAAACCACCCATGCATTTTTCGATGGGTGGTTTCGTTTTTACATCTGGCGCAGGTAATCGCGGATCATCAGGGCAGCGGTGGCGCCTTCGCCGGTGGCGGAGGCGGCTTGCTTGGTCGAGCCGGCGCGCACGTCACCCGCGGCGAAGAGCCCGGGGATGCTGGTCATCAAATTGGACGCGGTGACCACAAATCCTCGCGCATCGGTCTCGATCGTACCTTCAACCGGACCGATGTTGGGGGTGAGACCGATGAAGACGAAGACCCCATCGTAATTCCATTGCTTGATCTCCCCGCTATCCAGGTCTTCCACCAGCACGCCGCTGAGGTGATTGTCCTCAACGCGAAATTCCTTGACCCGGTGGTGCAGGGTGACCGACATTTTCTGCGCCATTTTGGCGACTTTTTCCTGCAAGACGGCGCTGGCTTTGGAGCGCGGGTTGTGATCGACGATATCTACCTGGGAGGCAAAGCGAGTGAGGAAGATGCCCTCCTCGAAGCCGCTGTTCCCTCCACCGATTACCAGCAGGCGCTTGCCTTTGTAAAAAGCTCCATCGCAGGTGGCGCAGAAATGGATATTGGCGCCAATTAATTCGTCCTCCCCGGGGACGCCCAGTCGGCGGTAGCGCGCGCCGGTCGCCAGCAAGGCGGCTTTTGCCCCGTAGGAGTGACCGTCGGAGGTGGACACGTTGACGTACTGCCCGTCGTGGGTTATAGACTGCACCGACTGCGCCTGGAGAATCTCGGCGCCAAAGCGGCGCGCCTGCCTGGCCAGCCGGTCGCCAAACTCTGCGCCCGAGATGCCTTCATCGAAACCCGGGAAGTTATCCAAAAGGTTGGAGGTGCCCGCCTGCCCGCCAAGGCCAGCCTGTTCGATGACCAGGGTTTGCAGGCCTTCACGGGATAAATACAGCGCGGCGGTGAGCCCGGCCGGACCGCCGCCCACCACCACCACATCATAAAAGGTATGGTCGGCGCGGGTCTGCAGGCCAAGTTTCGCGGCCAGTTCCGCGTTGCTGGGTTCGACCAGCACCGTGCCGTCGGGGAAAAGGATGGTGGGGATGATGTGCTTGCCGCCGTTGATTTTTTCGACCAGGGCCATGGCGGCCGAATCCTGTTCAATATCGTGGTTCTGGTAGGCGATGCGCTGTTCGCCAAAAAACATCTTGGCGCGTTTGCAATCCGGGCACCAGACGGTGCTATACACCTGGATTTCACTCTGCTGTGGTTCGCTCATGGCATGTCCCTTCGGGAAAGCAAGGATGCGGGTAGGCTGAGGATGGCTGCCGTCTTAGACGAGGCCAGGCGCTAAAAAGTTACCCCACCGACGACTGCCCCCACCCGTGCAGCTGCTCATCGATAAATGCCTGCCAGACCGGGTTAGGCTGCCAGAGCGCGTGCAGGTCGGGCAGGCAGGAGTCTGCGGGCTGGGCCAGCGCCAGGACGCGGTAGAGGAAAACGAAGGCAGATACCCGCATGTTGCGGGCGCAGTGGACGAAGAGGGTGTGATCCTCAAATTTGCGCATGGCGGCGAAGAAAGCCTGTAAATCGGCCGGCTGGGGATGTTCCCATTCGACTGGGATGTGAACGTAGTGCATGCCGAGTTGGGCGGCAATTTCGCCTTCGTTGGGGATATAGTCGGGAGAATAAGGGGCGGCCAGGTTGATCACCGCCTGACCGCCCGCCGCGCGAATGTCGGCGAATTGTTCCGCAAAGGGCTGCCCGGCCGTTAAAAGGGTCGGGCTGACCTGGTAGAAGTTTTGGATGAGCGAAACAGGGTTCGGCATGCTGTGCCTCGAGAGGGTCAGTGTGCGCCGGGGCCTTTATACAAACCATCCATGTTGACCCCGATCATATTGGCCTGATAAGCGCGCTCGTCCATTTTGGATAGACGCGCCACCATCGTGGGGGTAACTACCGGGACGGGTTTGAGCGCATACAGGCGTTGAGAAACCTGCTCCACCCCGGCATCCGTAGTCTGCCAGGCGAAGCGGTCGAAAGCGGTCAGATTGAGCGGGCGAGTGTACCCGCGCATGGTTTTGAGCCCGTCTACGTTGAAGAACACGTCAAAGTAGCTCATCACCAGCTCGCGAATGCTGCGGTAGACCGGCTCGCGGAAACGTAAGGCGCTGAAATTGGATTTGGCGACCGACCCGTAGTGGCCGTCAATCTGGTAGATGGCCAGGACATGATCGTCATCCGTGTACGGCTCGGGCACCAGGTCGATGATGCGCGGGGCGAAGCCAATGCGCTGCAGCGCCAGGGCTGCCAGCAGTCCGCCGTCCAGGCAGTGGCACTGGCAGTCCTGCATCACTGCCAGCGGCGAGCGGTTGCGATCTTCTCCCACGTAGGGCAGGCTGTCGAGATATGCCTGGATGGCAAATGGCGTCTCGAGGGAAGTGTAAATCGCCCAATTCTTAGGGTCGAGCGCCTGGATGAAATCGGCCATCATGCTCCTTGCACGTAACCCTGTTTGACCAGCAGTTCGGCGTTATAGATGGAACCGCCGGCAGCCCCGCGAATGGTATTGTGCGACAGCACCACCAGGCGCGCATCCAGCAAGGTATCGGCGCGCACCCGGCCCACCACGCTGGTCATGCCCGCGCCGGTCATGCGGTCGAGGCGCGGCTGGGGGCGGTTATCCTCGCTGCGCACCAGGATAGGCGGGCGCGGGGTGGAGGGCAGGTCGCGGGCTTCTTCGGCGGGTTCGAAATCTGCCAGCGCCGCGGAAATGTCTTCGGGGGATGCCTTTTGCTCAAATTCCACCGTCAGGCAGACGATGTGTCCGTCGCTGACCGCCACGCGGTTGGTCTGGGCTGAGATGCCAAAATCCGCCAGCTCAATCTGGTCGTTTTGCAGCGAACCGAGCATTTTGCGCGGCTCCCATTCCACTTTTTCCTCTTCGCCGCCCACGTTGGGGATGACGTTGTCGATGATATCCATCGAGGCCACTCCGGGATATCCCGCGCCGGAGAGCGCCTGCAGGGAGACCGCGAAAACGCGCTTCAAGCCAAAAGCATCCAGCAGCGCTTTGAGGGCCACGGTCATGCCGGTGGAGGTGCAGTTAGGATTGGTGGCGATCAGGCCGCTCCAGCCGCGCTGCTTGCGCTGCTGTGGGACGATGTGGCCATGGCAGGCGTTAACCTCTGGCAGCAGCAAAGGCACCAGCGGGTCGCGGCGGTAGGCGGAGGCGTTGGAGAAGACCGCCGCGCCGGACCGGGCAAAATCGGGTTCGATCTCGCGGGCAATATCCGCGGGCAGGCCGGAGAAAACCAGGGGAACCTGGGTGGCTTGCGGGGTGGAGGGCAGCACCGGCATCTCACGCGCCCAGGCGGGCATTTCGGTGGGGAGCAGCCAGCGGCAGACCTCTGCGTAGGGTTTGCCCAGGCCGCGGTCAGACCCGGTCAGGGCGACCACCTCAAACCAGGGATGCTGGTCGAGCAGTTGGACGAAACGCTGGCCGACACTGCCCGTGGCAGCCAGGACGGCGACTGGAATCTTGTTCACGCGGCCTCCTTTAATATCACCAGCTCGTGCAGGGTCTGCACCGCCAGGCGCACATCTTCGGCTTTGAGCACAAAACTGATGGATACTTCTGACGAGCCCTGGGCGATGGCAACCACATTGATGCGCTTTTCGCCCAGCGCGTTGAATACCTTGCCGGCGACACCCGGGGTGCTTTTCATCCCTTCGCCAACCACGGTGACAATCACAACTTCGCCGGTCGCCCAAACCCGGTCGATATCTTTGCGCTGGATCTCGCGGAAGAACTCATTTTGCAGGCTGGTGATGACCATATCCACCACTTCGACCGGCACGGCAAAGCAAATGGCCTGCTCGGAGGATGCCTGGGAGATGAGGGTGACGCTGGTGCCGGTGGCGGCGATAGCGCCAAAGGTGCGCGCGGCCACCCCGGGGACGCCCAGCATGCCGCGCCCTTCCAGGGTGATCAGGCTCTGGCCGCGGATGGCGGTCACCGATTTGACGATATTGCGGTCGCTGACCGGCAGTTCGGATACCAGGCGTGTGCCAGGGTGATCGGGATTGAAGGTATTCAACACGCGCAGGCCGATACCAGCCTCGATCACCGGGCGAATCGTCTTGGGGTGAAGCACTTTGGCGCCGGCATAGGCCAGTTCGGACACTTCGCGATAGGTGAGTTCCTCGATGGTGGCGGCATCCGGAACGATGCGCGGATCGGCGGTCATCACCCCATCCACGTCGGTCCAGATCCAGACCTCGTCGGCGGGCAGGGTGGCGCCCAGCAGGGCGGCGGTGTAATCGCTGCCGCCGCGCCCCAGGGTGGTGGTGACACCGCTGCGCGTGGCCCCAATGAAACCGGTGACCACCGGGATGATGCCCTGATCCAGGAGGGTATTCAACACCGCCCGGGTGGCCATCTGGGTGGCGGGAATATCGGGGTGGGCGTTTTGGAAATTGTCGTCGGTGACGATCAGGCGGTTGGATTCGACGTACTGCGCGGAGATGCCGATGTTCTCCAATTGGGCGGTCAGCAGGCGCACCGCCATACGCTCGCCAAGGGAGGCGACCGCATCCAGTGCGCGGAAGGTGGCCTCGCCGAGCACACCGATTGCCTGGCAAAGATTGGCGAAATCGAGGATCAGCAAGGTGATCGCCCCGCGGATTTCTTCCTGGCGGGCGCGATCGGTGATGAGGGTCTTCAACACGGTTTCATGTTTATTGCGCAGCGCCTGGACCGCCTGGCTGTAGACCCCGGTCTCTCCCTGGGCGGCGGCGGTGGCGCTGTTGAGCAGCAGATCCGTCACGCCGGAGAGCGCGGAAGTGACCACCACCAGGCGGGGAGTGAGCGCGTGCTGGCGCGCGATAATCTGGGCTGTCTGAGCCATGGCTTCCGGTGTGCCGACGGATGTCCCGCCATATTTCATCACCAACGTGTGCGGAGAAGAACCGACCATTGCATTTCCTCGGGGAAAAATAATTGGGTATTATACATGAATTTGGATGATGAAACTACATTTGAGCGCGTATGCCCGTTTTTAGAGCAGGAAAGCCGCGATCTCGCCGTAAAAAGACGATGCCAGGTAGGGCCATCGAGATGATGACGTTATAATATCCCCACGATGAGCGCATTGATCGAACTGGAAGGGATTACCTACCGCTATCCTGGGGAGGGTGGCAAAGCCGGGCCTGCCCTGGAGGATGTAAGCCTCGCTTTCAACGAAGGCGAGTTTGTTGCCATCCTGGGGGCGAACGGATCCGGCAAGACCACCCTGGCGCGCCACCTGAACGGCCTGCTGCTGCCCGACCGGGGAATTGTGCGCGTGGGCCGGCTGGAAACCCGCGAGCGAGGCAGCCTGGGTTCGATCCGCCAGCGGGTCGGGATGGTGTTCCAGCATCCCGAAGATCAGATTGTAGCCACCACCGTCGAAGAAGACGTGGCCTTTGGCCCCGAAAACCTGGGATTGCCTTCCATTGAAATCCGCCAGCGGGTGGACGCGGCGATTGAAGCGGTGGGTCTGGGCGAGCACCGCGAGCGCCCGCCGCATTTGCTTTCGGCCGGGCAGATGCAGCGCCTGGCCCTGGCGGGTGTGTTGGCCATGCGCCCGCGCTGCGTGGTCTTCGACGAGGCCACCACCATGCTCGACCCGGCCGGGCGGCGCATGGCCCTCGAACTGATGGCTGAGCTGCGCTCCGAAGGTATGGCGGTCATTTTTGTGACCCACAATATGCAGGAAGCGGCCCTCGCCGACCGCACCGTGGTGTTAAACCGGGGAAAAGTGGTCTTTGAGGGTGAACCGCGCCAGCTCTTTGCCCGGCCCGAATTGAGCGCCTGGGGCCTGGAAGAACCCCCTGCCGCGCAGCTTGCCAGGCAATTGAGAGCCTTGCTCCCCAACTTGAGCGCGGATATCCTGGGGATTGAAGAACTGCTGGCGCAGCTGCCTGAGAACCTGCATCCCTGCCCAATGCCGGATGGCAAGCCGGCTGCGCAGCACGAATTGGGCGAAGCGCTGATCGTGGTGCGCGGGTTGATGCACACCTATATGAGCGGCACGCCTCTGGCGCACCTGGCGCTGCAGGGGGTGGACCTGGACGTGGCCGAAGACCGCACCCACGGGCTGGTGGGGGTGACCGGTTCGGGCAAATCGACTTTGCTGCAGCATCTCAATGGGCTGCTGAGACCGCAGGCGGGTTCGGTGCGGGTGGGGCCATTCGACTTGAGCGATCTGGATCTGCCCACGCGGGAAGTGACGCGCCTGGCCGGGCTGGTGATGCAGAACCCGGAGATGCAGTTTTTCGAGCAGTATGTAGGTGACGAAATCGCTTTTGGCCCGCGCCAGGGCAAACTGGATGAAACCCTGGCGGAGCGGGTGCGCTGGGCGATGGAGACGGTGGGACTGAATTTTGAGGCGTTTAAAGATCGCCTGACCTTCACCCTCAGCGGCGGCGAGAAGCGCAAGGTGGCCCTGGCCTCGATCCTGGCGATCAAACCGCGAATCTTGCTGTTGGATGAACCTACTGCCGGGCTGGATCCGCACTCGCGCAAGGAAATCATCGCCTCGCTGAAGCAGTTGAGCGCCCAGGGCATGGAGCTGGTGCTGTCTTCCCACCAGATGGAGGATGTGGCCGAGTTGGCGGCGGATATCACCACTTTCCGCAAGGGGCGCTCGGTTTTCTCGGGTGCAGCGGAAGAGGTGTTCTGGCAGTTCGAACAGCTCAACGAGATTGGCCTGGAAGCCCCGGTGGCGGCCCTGGCGGCTGCCCGCCTGCGGGAGCTGGGTTGGCCGGTGCGCAGCGGGGTGGTAACCGCCGCTAAGCTGGTGGAGGCCCTGCGCGGTTGTCTCGAGGTGCAGCCTTGAGCCAGTTCGAATTTATGCGTTCTATCCCCATCGGCCAATACCTGCCGTTGGGTTCGCTGCTGCACCGCATGGATCCGCGCGCGCGGATGACGGCCTATTTCCTGATCGTGATGGCGCTGACTTTCAGCCGGCGGATCGAAGGGATCCTGCTGGGGATTGCGGTGATCATCTTTGGATTGTTGTTGGCGCGCATCCCGCTGCGTTTTGCACTGCGCGGCTTGAAGGCGCCCCTGCCTTTTCTGGTGATTTTAGCGCTGCTGCAAGTCTTCTTAAATGTAGGGCCGGCAGGAGAGCCCGTTTTGCTGGCGCTGGGGCCGGTGCAGATCAGCTTTTCGGATCTGATGGCCGGCGTCATACTATTGGTGCGGTTTACCGGGTTGATCCTGGTGATTGGGCTGGCTACCTTCACCCTCTCCACCAGCGAGATGACCCAGGGGCTCAACCAGTTGTTCCGTCCGCTGGCCAATGTGGGCATCCAGGCCCAGGACCTGGTGATGATGGTGCAGGTGACTTTGCGCTTCTTGCCCATGCTGGCCCAATCGGCGGAGCGCATCGCCAAGGCCCAGGCTTCGCGCGGGGCAGATTGGGATAACCGCAAAGGAAATATCCTGGTGCGCATTCGCCAGGTGACCCCGGTGATCATTCCGCTCTTCCTGGCCAGCCTGCACAAGGCCGAGAATATGGCCCTGGCAATGGACGCGCGGGCTTACGGCAGTTCGCCGGAGCGCACCTCCATGGTGGAACTGCATTTCCACCCGCGGGATGCCCTGCTGGCGGCGGTAGGGCTGCTCGTCGCCGCCGCGATCTTATTCATATAATGAGCAAAACCGCCCGTGGAAAACGGGCGGTTTGTAAAAAGCAGCCAGAGCAAATACAGGCGCGACCAGCCTCAGGTGAGCGAGGCGCCTTTTTTACTGCCGACCTGGATGCGCATCCAGGCAGCGACCACCAGCAAGACAATCACCGCCGAGGCGCCCGCTTCGGGCAGGCCGTTGGTCACCACAATTGGGGCCAGGGCTACAAAGGGGGCGTAGCCCAGCACCCCGATCATCCCCAGCACGAGGATGGTGTTTACCAGGCTGCCGACCAGCCCCGAAGTGATCAGACCCACCACCGGCAGGCGGCGCAAAGCTCGCCAGACCAGCCAGGCCAGCGGGCCGATGAACAAGCGCGGGAGGATCGAAAGCAGCGGGTTGGTGAACCAGGTATCCGCCGGTCCATTGGGGGCGACCGCCGCCTGGATCATGCTGAAAATACCGAAAATCAAACCGATAATCAACCCCACCACTGGACCCTCAAGTATCGCGCCAATGATGGCCGGGACGTGCATGATGGTCAGTGAGACGCCGCCAAACCAGGGAATGAAACCCCAACGGGTGACCCCAAGGAAAATGGCGATGGCGCCCATGATACCGGTGATAACAATTTTTCGCGTCCGTTCTTGTGGCATAAGACCTCACTTTGTTGAATAGTATAGCCAATTTCTATAAAATTTAAACCAGGAATTTTGATTCTATCCAAAAATGACTGTTCTGCACTATCATTAACCGGATGAAAGGGCAAAGGATGCGGTGAAACCACTCGAAGCGCTGGAACAGGCCTATCGCGGCGATCCGTGCGGGGTGCTGGCTAACCCTGTTTGGAAAACGGCCGAGATTCTGGATGGGTGTGAGAGCCGGGTACAGCTGGATGCCGCCGGGCGGGTCAGCCGGGTGGAGGCCTGGGAGGGGGATCACCTGCACCTGTACTGGGATGCGGGCGGGGTCTGGCAGCCGGCGATGGCAGAAGCAGTGTGGCGACAACCGGCCTTCGCCGTGGTCAACAGCCGCTACGCCGGGCAGCTGAGCCTGACCCCGGACTATATCATCCAGCGTTTTTTTCGCCTGCAATCGACCCAATTGCAGTCGGAGTTTGCCTTGCCGCCGGGTTTTACCTTTTCCACCGCCAATCTGCCGGCAGAGGCCGGCCTGGTGGCGCAGGTCATTGGGCGCAGCTACGTCCATATGCGCCCGGACCTGGATGACGTCATCCGCTGGATGCAGCAGCCGGTGTTTGATGCCAGCCTGTGGGTGTGGATTATCGACGAGCGCACCCACCAGGCGGCAGGTTTAGGGATCGCTGAATTTGATCGGAAGCGCGGGGAGGCCAGCCTGGAATGGATCCAGGTACTGCCGGAATACCGCGGGCAGGGATTAGGGAAAGGCCTGGTGACGCGCCTGCTGAGGCAGCTCGCCGGCCAGGCCTGGCTGGTGACCGTCTCCGGAGAAGCGGATAACCCCTCCGACCCCGAATACCTCTACCGGCGCTGTGGTTTTGTGGGCAAAGACGTCTGGTGGGTGCTGCGCCGGTTGGGCAGTTGATCCGCATTTTCATCCAGAAGCACAGCCAGGTTCCTGAAGGTCAGGCTCCCTGGGTTAACCACAAACAGAGGGTCAACGCACTCTGTTTGTGGTTTATCTGAAGCCAACCAGGTGATGCTAAAAGATCACACTGAGCAGCAAAACGATCGGGCCGAACAAAATGAGCAGGATCAATCCGATCACGAAGACGATCACCAGCCCTACAATCCCGGCCACCAGGCCAAGCGCGCCGCCCACCAGTCCAAATACCAGCCCAATGAGCCCGCCGATCAAGCCCAGAATAAATTCGATTACACCCATCGTATCCTCCAATCTTATCCGGATGTGTTTGTCCGGGTTATCTACTAAGATTTACGCTGAGGATAGGCAAAAGTTGCAGGAATCGCCGGGCGGGCTAAATCACGTCCTCCATTTGCTTGAGCAGTTTGGCGGCAGGGGTCGCGCCGTGATTGACGTGGCGCGGGGTGCCGTTGGCATCGAGGATGAAGGTGGTTGGCACGCTGAGCACACCCCATTTGCGGGCGAGATCGGGTTTCTCGTAGGCATTGACCTCAACCACGTCCATCCGGTCGCCGATGGCCTGGATAACCCTTTCTAACGCGGGGCGCTGGATGGTTTTGCAAGGAACACAGTCGGGGGTGGTGAAATAGAGGATGGCGGGGACGTGCGACCGCCCCACGGGCGCCTGGCGGCTGGCCGAGCGCGCTTTGGTCAGCACCGCGCGGGTGATCAACTGGTAGCCGGCGATCCCGGTCAGGATGATGGCGGCTGCCATAAAAAAGCGGAAGATGAGCTCGTTATGCATGGCTTAGCCTTTCCCCGGGCGCATGCCAGGGAAACTGCCCGCAGGGGGTGTTTTGACAAAGCCGGGCACGTTAATCCGGTTCAACCAATAATAGATGGCGCAGCCGACGCAAAACCCTCCGAAGAGGTTGAGGGCTGCCAGGGCAATTACCAGCCAGCTGAGCGCCCACCCGACCACCGACACACCCAAATACAATAAAACGGTGGCGATGGTCAGAAAAACACCGCCCATCCCCTGGGCGAAAACGTGCGGTTCGCGGTTATCCTGAACGACATCCGCCTTCACCAGCCCGGAAGGCTTGAGCACAGATTTGTACAGGAAACCAAAGCCCGGCCCATGCAGCACAAAACTGCCAATCAGCATGACCACGGCGGTGATAGCCACCAGCCAGGGGAGGTTGAAGATAAAAGCCAGCACAGGGAGCAAAATCACCAGCGATTGGTTGGCGCGTAGGGCCGAATGATCTACCGGTACTAAAGATTGCATTTCCAGCTCCTCAAATCAAGATGTGTGCTTTAATGAAGTTCGCCAAAGGCATCTGCAAGTTCTAACAAAAAACGGGTGGCTGCGGCAACTGCTTGATGCAGGGGCTGCAACCACCCGTAAGGGCTTCCAACCGAAACTATCTCGGCGGTGGTTTCAGTCCCCACCGACGACGACACATGCAAACCTGATGGATCGAATGCGCGGATTTCATAATTAAGACAATTCTAGTATGATTTGAGCAAATGTCAAGGGTTGAAAGCTCCGTCTTTCAAAACATGCTACAAAATGGAGGGTTTACATGAACGGTCTGGACGATCGCGTGCGCTGCGAATGGGCGCGGGGCAGCGAGTTGATGGCAGCCTACCATGATGCGGAATGGGGGCGCCCGCTGCACGACGAGCAAGGCCTGTTCGAGTTTCTCATTCTGGAAGGCGCCCAGGCCGGTTTGAGCTGGGATACGATCCTGCGCAAACGCCCGGCATACCGCGAGGCGTATGAGGGTTTTGACCCGCGGACGGTGGCGGAATTTGGCGAAGAAAAGGCGGCTGCGCTGCTGGCGAACCCGGGAATTGTACGCAACCGCTTGAAGATCAGCTCATCCATCGCCAATGCCAGGGCATTCCTGCGCATCCAGTCAGAGTTTGGCAGTTTTGATCGCTACCTGTGGGCTTACGTGGACGGCGCACCGCTGCAAAACCGTGTCGGCAGCCTGAGCGATATCCCGGTAAAAACAAATGTTTCGGAAGCGCTGAGCAAGGATCTGATCAAACGTGGTTTTCGCTTTGTCGGGCCAACGATATGTTATGCCTTTATGCAAGCGGTGGGGCTGGTCAACGACCATACCCGATCCTGCTTTTGTTATGGCGAATTGGGCGGGGAGTGACCCCGTGACCGGCAACAAAAAATCCCCCTGCTCAGGGGATTTTTTGTTGCCGGCAGCGAAATTCAGTTCGAATCGCCGTCGAGGGCTTCGACGTCGTCTAAATCTTCGTCGTCCTCGAAATCTTCGAACTCATCGTCTTCAAAATCAAAATCTTCGTCTTCTTCATCCATGTCGTCGCCGTGAACGTGGCCGTGTTCCAGTTCTTCGGCTTCGGCTTCCCGCAGGGCGATGACAGTCACGTCAAAATTCAGGTCTTTCCCGGCGAGGGGATGATTGAAATCGAGCTGGACAGTCTCTTTGCTCACCGAGGTGATGCGGGCATCCAGCAGTTCGCCATCTTCATTGCGCACGGTCAGTTCGGTGCCCAATTTAACCGGGATATCCTTGGGGATGTCGCCGCGGGGCACTTCGACCACAGCTTCGGGATCGATTTCGCCGTAGGCGTCTTTGGCCGGCACGCTGACCTGTTTCTTGTCGCCGACTTTCAATCCGTAAAGCTCGCGCTCCAAACCAGGGATGATATTTTCATGACCCTGGATAAATTCGATCGGGTCGTCACCCTCGGTAGAATCAACGACTTCGCCATTAACCGTGAGGATATATTCCAGGCTGACGACGACATCGTCTGCCACTACATTGGGGGTGCTGCTGTTATTCATATAACTCCATCTTTCTCTAATTCGGGTCTAGCCAAACGCGCCGATTATATCATAGGAAGCCCGCGGCGAACGGCAGAATCTTGCCGGCATATGGGGCGGTTTACCCCTTTCTAACCATGACAAATATCCCGATCATCGGTGACAGATTACAATAGGTAGAGCATAGCAATCATGACTATCCTTAGAAGGATTTAGATATAGTGTAGCGAATTACTACCAAATTTTGCTCGAGGAGCCGTTGATGGATGTACTTACCCTTTCACAGTGGCAATTTGCCATCACCTCTGTGTATCATTTCTTCTTCATCCCCCTGACCCTGGGTTTATCTGTCCTGACGGCGATCATGGAGACGTTCTACGTCAGCACCCGCCAGGACGTGTATAAAAGCATGGCCAGGTTCTGGGGCACGCTGTTCCTGATCAATTTTGCCATGGGGGTGGTGACAGGCATCGTACAGGAATTTCAGTTTGGGATGAACTGGTCCGAGTATTCACGCTATGTTGGCGATATTTTTGGCGCGCCGCTGGCGATTGAAGCCCTGGTGGCTTTCTTCCTCGAGTCGACCTTCCTGGGGATATGGATCTTTGGGTGGGATAAGCTGTCCAAAGGCATGCATCTGACCTCGATCTGGTTGGTGGCGATTGGCTCCAACCTCTCGGCCCTGTGGATCCTGATCGCAAATTCATTTATGCAGCACCCGGTGGGTTATGCCCTGGAAAACGGGCGGGCGGTGATGACCGATTTTGGCGCGCTGCTGACCAATCGTTATGTCTGGACGCAGTTTCCCCACACCGTGCTCTCCGGGTATGCCACCGCGGCGTTCTTCGTGCTGGGGATCAGCATCTATCACCTGCTCAAGAAGAATAATCTCGACCTGTTCAAGCGCTCTTTTTAACCTGGCGATGGTCTTTGGCATTCTGTCGGTGTTTATGCTGATCCTGGTGGGGCACAGCCAGGCGCAGCAGATGGTGCAGGTGCAGCCGATGAAAATGGCGTCGGTGGAGGCATTGTGGGAATCGGAAAACCCGGCCTCTTTCTCGCTGATCACGGTGGGCGACGAAGCCAATCTGAAAGATCGTTTTGCCATTCGCATCCCACTGCTTTTGAGCGTGCTGGCCTATAACCGCCCGTCGGGTGAGGTGATGGGCATCCGCGACCTCCAGGCGCAGTACGAGCAGCAGTACGGCCCGGGATATTACGTCCCCTCGGTATTTACAGCCTACTGGTCATTCCGCATCATGGTGGGCAGCGGTTTTCTCATGTTTGCCATGCTGGTGGTGGGCATGTACTACGTGGTCAAAGATAAGGAGATTAAAAGAACCCGGCTCACCCGGCTGCTGCCGTTTGCCATCGGTTTACCCTACCTGGCCAATACCACCGGCTGGCTGCTCACCGAGATGGGCCGGCAGCCCTGGGTGGTATTTGGCCTGATGAAAACCCAGGACGCTTTCTCCCCCAACCTGACGCCCGGCATGGTGCTGACCACCCTGGTGCTCTTCGCCCTGGTGTACGGCCTGTTGATGGTAGCGGATGTTTATTTGCTGGTCAAATATGCCAAGGGCGGCCCGGCTGCGACGGGCGATCTGGCTTACATCGACGCCGACCAGGCAGTCGCCAACTAGGAGGGCAGCATGGATCTCAACACATTGTGGTTTATTCTCGTCGCGGTGCTGTATATTGGCTTTTTTGTGCTGGAAGGGTTTGATTTTGGGGTTGGCATTTTGCTGCCCTTTGTCGGAAAAGATGACCAGACCCGGCGGGTGATGATCAATGCGATTGGCCCGCACTGGGATGGAAATGAAGTGTGGTTGATCACCGCCGGCGGGGCGACTTTCGCCGCGTTTCCGGCCTGGTATGCCACCCTGTTTTCAGGGTTTTACCTGCCGTTGTTCCTGATCTTATTGGCGCTGATTGTGCGCGGGGTGGCCTTTGAGTTTCGCGGCAAAGACGATCATCCCCTCTGGCGGTCGTTGTGGGATGGGTGCATTTTTATCGGGAGCGCCATACCCGCCCTGCTGTTTGGGGTGGCATTTACCAACCTGGTGCACGGCGTGCCGATCGATGCACATATGATGTACACCGGCGGGTTCTGGAATCTGCTAAACCCGTTTGCCCTCTTGGGCGGGTTGGTCTCGCTCTTGGGCTTCACCCTGCACGGCGCGGTCTTTCTGGCCCTGAAAACTGAAGGAGATTTGCTGGCCAAAGTCGAGGACGTCGCCAGGAAATTGTGGGCGCCCACCCTGATCATCCTATCGGCTTACGTGGTGGCGATGTACTTCTTCACCGATATTCTCAACCAGTTGGGGATCAACCCGGGTCCTGTGCCGTTTGGGGCGGTGATCGCCATGTTGGGGGCGGGCTACTTTATTTATGCGCGGCGCAGCGGTTGGGCTTTCGTGCTCACCTCGCTGTCGATCCTGCTTGCCGCCACAACCATTTTTATGATCCTTTTCCCGCGAGTGATGGTGTCCAGCACCGATCCGGCCTTCAGCCTGACGATCTATAACGCCTCATCGAGCGCTTATACCTTGAAAACCATGTCGATTGTCGCCCTCATTTTTGTGCCCATCGTGTTGGCCTATCAGGGCTGGTCTTACTGGATATTCCGCAAGCGGCTGAGCGGAAAGAGCGACCTGCATTACTAGACCTCCTGGTCAGGGCGGTCCCTTTTCGGGAAAGCCATGACCTCAGTCTTGATCCATTTGTTTCGCCCCCAATACTGGGGGCGAAACAGGTTAAAATAGATTTGTCAGACATATTATTCAGGCTGCCGGCCAGGTAAAGCGGAGAAGGCGGCGAGCTGTGTCACAAAAACTGCCGAATTCGATTAGAATAAAAAATAAAAGCGAGGTAACCCCATGTCATGCTGCTGTGAAGAAAAACGTATCTACACGTCTGAAAAAGCCCCCAAAGCGATTGGCCCCTATTCACCGGCGGTGAAAGGCGGCGGGCTGGTATTTATTTCCGGGCAATTAGGCATCGACCCGGCCACCGGCAATGTGGTGGAAGGTGGGGTAGAAGCAGAAGTGCGCCAGGCCCTGACCAACCTGAAGAACTTGTTGGAAGCCGCGGGAACGGGTCTTGAGAATGTGACCAAGGCCACCGTGTTCCTGCGCGATATCAATGATTTCCAACGGATGAACGTCATTTACGCCGAGTTCTTTGTGGTCAACCCCCCGGCGCGCTCGGCTTTCCAGGTGGGCGCCTTGCCCCGCGGGGCGGCGGTTGAGATTGAAGCCATTGCCCTGGCGGGCTGTGACTGCTGCTGTGGAGGCTGTGGCGGCGGCGATTGCGACTGCGATTGCGGCAAAGACTGATCCATGACGGGTGAACGGGTGCTGGTGGTGGACGATGAAGCCAGTATCGTCCAGTTGGCGCGGCTCTATCTGGAGCGCGAGGGATTTCACGTAGAAGCGGCCGCGGACGGGCTGTCTGCGTTGAAATTGGCCCAAGACACCCCACCGGCACTGATGATTCTGGACGTGATGCTGCCCCAACTGGACGGTTTTGAGGTCTGCCGGCGCCTGCGGGCGCAGAACAGCGGCCTGCCGATCCTGATGCTGACTGCCCGTGACGAAGATATCGATAAGATCCTGGGGCTCGAACTGGGCGCCGATGATTATATGACCAAGCCTTTTAACCCGCGCGAACTGGTTGCGCGGGTGAAGGCTATTTTGCGGCGCACCGACAGGCCGGTAAACCAGCCGCTCGAAAAGCTGGTCCTGGGCGATTTATCCATCGATACCGCCAGCCGCGAGGTGCACTGCGCGAACCAGGCGGTCGAGCTGCGTACCCAGGAGTTTGAGGTGTTGAGCGTGTTTGCCCAGAACCCGGGCCGCGTGCTGACCCGTGAACAGCTGCTCAACCTGGCCTGGGGCTATGACTTTGCCGGCCAAACCCGCACGGTAGATATGCATGTGGCGCAGCTCCGGCGCAAGCTGGCGCGCAGCCGGGTGCGGATCGAAACGGTGACGGGGATCGGTTATAAGCTGGTGGTTTGATGTTTTCCTCCTTGCGCGGGCGGTTGTGGTTAAGTTATACGCTGCTGATCGTGATGATGCTGGGCGTGGTGGCCGTGGCCCTGGTGGTTGCCTTGCTGCGCAACCCGGCCGTCTACACCTCGGTCGTGCCGCGCCTGCAGCTTGCCGGGAAAAATGCCCTTCCACGGGTCAACCAGGTGTTGGACAATAACCCAAACCGCCTGCAATCCGTCTTGGAGAGGGAAAGCCAGGCGACAAGTTTGCGCATGCTGGTTATCGACCTGAACGGTGTGGTAATCGCCGACAGCGGTAAGGGCAGCCAGGGCGCGATTGCCAGCATCGATATCGCCCAGGCTGCGGCCACCGAAAACAGCCCCCGCCCGGCCATCCTGCGAGATGGCCGCCGCCTGCGCTGGGTTTATGCGGCGACCAACAATGGCGACGGCTACTTTATCGTGGCCGCCGTCGCGCTCCCCAGGCTGCCTTTGATCACCCTGGTGCGCAACGAAGTCATCGCGCCGATCCTGGTTTCTGGGGCGGCCGCCTTGATGATTTCCTTTCTCCTGGCGCTGGCAATGGCCAATTGGATCGCCAATCCGCTGCAGCGTATGGCCGTCGCCGCGCACGGGCTGACCAGCGGTGAAGTGAAAATGATCCGCCTGGAAGGGCCGGATGAAGTAAAAGACCTGGCCCAATCCTTGAACCAGATGACCCGCCAACTGCACGCCGGGCAGCAGGCCCAACGTGATTTTGTGGCCAATGTGTCCCATGAACTAAAAACACCCCTCACCTCCATTCAGGGTTTTTCGCAGGCGATGGTGGACGGCACCGCCGGCAACCCGGAAAGCCTGCGCAGAGTCGGCCCAGGTCATCTTCCAGGAATCGAAACGGATGTACCGCCTGGTGATGGATTTACTCACCCTTACCCGGCTCGAAGGCGGCACAGCCGACCTGCAGTACGGCAGGGTGGATCTAGGCCTGCTCCTGGCCGCCACTACCGCAAAATTATCTCCCCAGGCCGCCCAGGCCGGGGTGGAACTGGCGTATACCGGCGGGAATGTTCCCGCGATAGATGCGGACGGCGACCGCCTGGCCCAGGTTTTCTCCAACCTGATCGATAATGCCTTGAAATTCACCCCGCCGGGAGGCCGGGTGAGCGTGCAGGTCAAAGACATGGGAACCCATGTCCAGGTGGAAGTAGCCGACACGGGCAAGGGCATTGCGGTGGATGAGCAAGAGCGGATTTTTGAGCGGTTTTACCAGACCGAGACATCCCGTGGGGGTGGCGGAGACCATGGAGCCGGGTTAGGCCTGCCGATTGCCCGCCAGATTGTGATAGCCCACCAGGGGACACTCTGGGTGGAAAGCCGGCCCGGCCTGGGCAGCCGGTTTTTTGTACAGCTTCCACGAGAGCGTTCAACGGCCAAAGCCACAAACCTACGACCGGAGGTGGGGTAGCCTATGCCACTCGTTTCGGTGATCGTGCCCTGTTATAATGAGGAGCGCACGATTGGCTTGCTGCTCCAGGCGATTGACCGGCAAACCTTCCCGCGGGAGCAGGTCGAAGTCATCCTCGCGGATGGGATGTCAACTGATCGCACTCGAGAAGAAGTGGCCAGGTTCCAGCAGGCGCATGCCGATCTGTGCGTGCGGATCGTGGATAATCCGAAACGCAACATTCCGTCCGGGTTGAACCAGGCCATCCAAGCCGCCCAGGGCGAATATATTATCCGCCTGGACGCTCATTCTGTCCCGGCGGACGATTATGTGGCCCGCTGCCTTCAGGCGCTGCAAGCTGGAAAAGGTGAGAATGTGGGCGGCATCTGGCAAATCCGACCGGGCGATGATGGTTGGATGGCGCGGGCCATCGCGGTGGCTGCCGCGCACCCGCTGGGTGTCGGCGATGCCCTTTACCGCTACACCCGCGAAGCGGCTTACGTGGACACCGTCCCATTTGGGGCTTTCCGCCGAGAAACGCTCGAACGGGTGGGTCTTTTCGATGAGACGCTGCTGACCAACGAGGACTACGAGTTGAACACGCGCATTCGCCAGCAGGGCGGGCGGGTGTGGTTGGATCCCCAGATCCGTTCGGGCTATTTTGCCCGCTCCACCTTGAGCGCGCTGGCGCGCCAATACTGGCGTTATGGTTATTGGAAGTGGCGCATGCTGCGGCGCTACCCGAAAACGCTGCGCTGGCGGCAGGCGCTGCCCCCTCTGTTTGTGGTGGGGTTGGCGGGTTTGCTGCTTCTGGCGCCCTGGTTGGGCCTGGCGCGCAACTTGCTGCTGTGGGTGGTATGTGCCTATCTGCTGATTTTGATCGCAGGGTCGCTGGCTCCCGCGCGAAAGCAGCATGATGCGGCTCTGCTGGTTGGAATCCCCCTGGCGATTGCCAGCATGCATCTCAGCTGGGGCAGCGGGTTAATTTTCAGCATGTTGAGGAAATAATACATCCAGATGCAACAACGGATTACTAGATGGAGAATGCGGCCGGAAGAGCGCAGGCTGATCTTACTGGGCGGGGATTTCCTGGTTGCCTGGGTCAGCCTGGCCATTGCCCTGGTTGCCTGGGGTCAGCGCGACTGGCTGGACCTGTCTCGCGAGCTGATTGCCCAGCGCGTGCAAAGCTGGTTCTTTCTCCTGCCGATCGTCTGGTTGGTGTTGATGGTGGAGACCTACGATATCCGCCGGGCTGCCCGGCGAGACGAAACGTTAAAAGGCATCGCCCTGGCGGCCGGGCTGAGTGTGGCCCTATACCTGCTGGTCTTTTTCCTGGCGCCTCCAGGCGGGCTGCCCCGGGTGGGGGTGGGGGTCTTTATTGTGGCGGCCGCGGTGCTATCCTATCTGTGGCGCAATATCTATATTGCCGTATTCACCTCGCAGGAATTTTTGCGCAGGGTGCTGATTGTAGGCGCCGGCAAAGCCGGGACGACCCTGGCACGCGTCATCCGCGAAATTCGTCCACATCCGCTGCACGTGGTCGGTTTCGTGGACGATGATCCGGAGAAGAAAGGCTGCCAGGTCGAAGGCTATCCCATTTTAGGCGGCGCCGATGAGCTTCAACAGATCATTGAAGCGGAACATATCTCGGATGTAATCCTGGCGATCTCCAACCAGGTTCGCCCGGCAACCTTTGAGGCCCTGCTCAAGGTAGAAGAGCAGGGTGTTGAAATTTCCACCATGCCCACCACCTACGAGCGTTTGCTTGGGCGCGTGCCGATCTTTTTGCTGCAATCGGACTGGGTCCTCCGATCTTTTGTCGACCAGGCCCAGGTGAGCGGATTGTACGAGATGGTCAAGCGTTTTCTGGATATCACCGGCGGACTGGTGGGAACGGTGATCACCCTGGCGCTTCTTCCCTTCATCGCCCTGATCATTTTCCTAGACTCGGGCGCCCCGGTCATTTTTACCCAAAAGCGCCTGGGGATCAGCGGCAAGCAGTATACGATTATCAAGTTCCGCACGATGTACAATGAGAACGAACATTTCTTCAAGAACCGGGTGACCATACATAACGATGAACGCATCACCCGCTTTGGGCGATTTTTGCGCAAGAGCCACATGGACGAACTGCCCCAGTTCATTAATGTGCTGCGGGGTGAGATGAGTCTGGTTGGCCCGCGGGCAGAACGCAACGAACTGGTGGCAGAATTGCAGTTGAAAGTGCCATTTTACCGCGCGCGGCTGTTGGTCAAACCCGGCATCACCGGCTGGGCCCAGGTAAATTTTGGCTACGCCGCGACGGTGGAGGATACCGGTGTTAAACTCGAATATGATCTCTACTATATCAAGCACCGCAATTTACTGCTGGACTTGCTTATTCTGCTGCGGACAATTGGTACGGTGGTGGGTTTGAAAGGGCAGTAATGGCGATGAGATCAAAACCCGTCCCAAGCATTAAGAATCGCTACTTGTTATTAGGCGATCTTCTCCTGATCATCCTGTCTGTACTTGGCAGCTACGCCATCCGGTTTGAGCTGGGCAGCCTGTTCTTTGCCTACCTGCCATCGGCCTTCTGGATGGCGGCGGCCGCGTTGGTGGTCAAACCCCTGGTCTACTATTACTTTGGCCTCTACCGGCGCATGTGGATTTACGCCAGCACCCGCGAACTGACCCTGGTGGTAGCCGCGGTGGCGACCTCCTCGGTGCTGCTTTCGGGGATCGTAATAGCAATGATCTCGATGCGCCTGTTCATCGGTTTCCCACGCCCGGTGCTGGTGATCGATTTTCTGCTGTCGGTGATCCTATCTGGCGGGCTGCGTTTTGTGCTGCGCTTGCTGGCGGAGAACCGGGTGAACCAGGCTGCGCATGTAGGTTTGGGCAACCGCCAGCCGGTCAAGGCGCTGATTGTGGGGGCCGGAGATGCCGGCGCGCTGGTGGTGCGCGAGCTGCAGAAAAACCCGCAGCTCTATACCCAGCCGGTCGGCTTTCTTGACGATAATACGGCCAAATTAAAGCAGCAAATCTACGGTGTGCCGGTGGTTGGCACTTTGAGCGACCTGGGTAAAGTGATGGACCAGTCTCACGTCGACCAGGTAGTGATCGCGATTCCCTCCGCACCCGGGCGGGTGGTGCGTTTGGTGGCGGAAGCCTGCCGCTCGCGCGGGGTGCCCTTCCGCACCATGCCGGGCATTTACGAACTGCTGGGCGGCAAAGTGAGCGTCAGCCGCCTGCGCGAGGTAGATATCGCCGACCTGCTGCGCCGCGAACCGGTGCAGATCCAGGAAGAACTGGTGGGATCGATCATCGGAGGGCGGGTGGTGCTGGTGACCGGGGCAGGCGGATCGATTGGCCGCGAACTGTGCCGGCAAATTGCCCGCTGGGGCCCGTCCGAGCTGATCCTGCTGGGTCATGGTGAGAACAGCATCTTCGAAACCCTGCTGGAACTGCGCGAGAATTTCTCTTCGCTGCTGGTGCGCCCCTTGATCGCGGACGTGCGCGATTATCCGCGGATTCGTACTCTTTTCCTCCGCCATCGCCCCGAGATTGTTTTCCACGCCGCGGCCCATAAACATGTGCCCTTGATGGAAGTCAATGTTGAGGATGCCATCACCAACAACATCCTGGGGACGATGAATGTGGTCAGCGCCGCGTTGGAGACCAACGTGAACCGCATGGTGATGATCTCCACGGATAAAGCCATTCGCCCGGTCAATGTAATGGGGGCGACCAAACGTGTGGCCGAGATGATCGTCACCGACGCGGCCGAAACATCTGGCCGGGCCTATTCGGTGGTGCGGTTTGGCAACGTATTGGGCAGCCGGGGCAGCGTGGTGCCCTTATTTAAGAGCCAGATTGCGCGCGGCGGCCCGGTGACAGTGACCCACCCCGAAATGCGGCGCTACTTCATGACCATCCCCGAAGCCGTGCACCTGGTGCTGCAAGCCGCGGCGATGGGTATCGGCAAGGAAACCTTTGTATTGAACATGGGCGAGCAGGTGCGCATCCTCGACCTGGCCGAGGATTTGATCCGCCTGTCTGGGCTCGAGCCTGGGCGGGATATCGAAATTGTATTCTCGGGGATCCGCGCCGGAGAAAAGCTCAAGGAAGACCTGTGGGACGATAACGATCCCATCCAGCAAACCGCCCACCCCGACATTTTCCGCCTGGACGGCCAGTGCAGCGAAGTCACCGGCGAAAAGCTGCGCGCGATGGTGGAAGAACTGGTGCGCCTGGCGCGCGATAGTGGTCCCCAAGAGGTGATCACTATGCTGGATGAGGTGGTGCCCTGTGCGGCCATCCGGCGCACCCCGCCCCCCGATTTGATCTCAATCGATTGATGGCGCTGCTCACCGCTGAGGAATGGGAAGGGTTCTTACAGAATTTCCCGCAGGCGCATCTTTTGCAGAGCGCAGCCTGGGGTGAGTTGAAAGCGCCCTTTGGCTGGCAGCCGGTGCGAGTGACCGCCGGCGGCAGCGGCGCGCAGGTGCTCTTCCGTAAACTTCCCATGGGTTTGAGCCTGGCCTACATCCCAAAAGGACCGCTGGGGCAGAACTGGCCCGAATTGTGGCCGGAGATCATTCGAGTCTGCCGGGCCAGGCGAGCGGTGCTGTTGAAAGTGGAACCGGATGCCTGGGAAGAAGACACGCCTGATTTGTGCCTGCCGGGTTTCCGGCCGGATGGCGTGCCGGTGCAGCCCCGGCGCACGATCGTCATCGACCTGGACGGCCCGGAAAGCGCCTGGCTGGAGCGCATGAAACAAAAGACGCGCTACAACATCCGCCTGGCGGAGCGCAAAGAAGTGACCGTGCAGCCCAGCGCTGATGTGGGCGAATTCTACCGCTTGATGCAGACCACCGGCGCGCGGGATGGCTTTGGCGTGCACAGCCAGGCTTACTACCAACGCGCATACCAACTATTTCACCCATCCGGTGCGGCCGAGTTGTTCGTCGCCCGCTACCAGGGGAAGCCGCTGGCCGGGTTGATGGCTTTTGCCCGCGGAGAGCGTGGATGGTATTTTTACGGGGCTTCGACCGACGAAGAGCGCAACCGCATGCCGGCTTACCTGCTGCAAATGGAGGCCATGCGCTGGGCTGCCGCAAGAGGCTGCAGGCAGTACGACCTGTGGGGCGTGCCGGATGCGGATGAAGCCACCCTCGAGGCCCAGTTTGAAGAGCGCAGCGACGGTTTGTGGGGTGTTTACCGCTTCAAACGCGGTTTTGGCGGGCAGCTGAAACGCGCCGCGCCGGCGTATGAATTGGCGCTCATCCCGCCTCTTTACAACCTCTACCGCTGGTGGGCGCGGCGGGGCAGCCTGGATTGACCGCTATGGAAACTTATCCCATTGCACAATGGAACGCAATGATCGCCGGGCTGCCCGGCGCCAGCATCCTCCAAACGGCGGAATGGGCGCAGATCAAAGCTGCCAACAGCTGGGATGCGCTGCCGCGCGTCTGGCGCGATTCGAGTGGGGCGGTGACGGCGGCCGCTATGGTGCTGCGCCGCGCCATTCGGGTTGCCAGGTTTTCCGCGGGGTTGTGCGTGCTGTACGTTCCGCGCGGGCCGCTGATGCATTGGGAAGATGCGCCCCTGCGCGCGCGCGTGCTGGATGATTTGCAGCGGTTGGCGCGCAAAGAGAAGGCCATCTTCATCAAAATGGACGCGGATGTGGCCCTGGGGCTGGGCGTTCCAGGGCAGGATGGCGCGGTAGATTGCCCGCCAGGATTGGCCCTGCAGGCAGACCTCACCCGGCGCGGCTGGCTGTTTTCAGAGGAACAGATCCAGTTCCACAACACCGCCGTACTGGACCTGGGTGGCAGCGAAGAGGATTGGCTGGGGCGGATGAAGCAGAAGGCGCGCTACAACTTGCGCCTGGCGCAGCGCAAAGGTGTGCAGGTGCGCCGGGCCGGGCCGGGGGATTTCGATCAACTTTACCGCATGTATGCCGAAACGGCGCTGCGCGATGGTTTCGCCATACGCTCCGCCGGCTATTACAAGGCGGTCTGGCAGACCTTCAGCGATCAGGGGATGTGCGTGCCGCTGATCGCTGATGTGGACGGGCAGGCGGTGGCAGGATTGGTGCTGTTCGTGTTTGCCGGCCGAGCCTGGTACATGTACGGCATGTCGCGTGAGATCCACCGCGAGATGATGCCCAATTACCTGCTGCAGTGGGAAGCCATGCGCACGGCCAAAGAGCTGGGTGCAAGCGAATATGACCTGTGGGGCGCGCCTGACACCTTCGACGAGAGCGACAGCATGTGGGGGGTTTTTCGCTTCAAAGAGGGGTTAGGCGCCAGGGTGGTGCGCACCCCGGGCGCCTGGGACTATCCCGCGCGGCCTGGGGTTTACCAGTTATACAGCCGCGTGCTGCCGCGGATTTTGGATGTGATGCGCAGGCGGGGGAAGGCTGAAACCCGCCGGGAGGTGAATGGATGATGCCGCGATTGTGCCTGGCGCAGCTGCCCACCCCGCTGGAGCATCTGCCCCGGCTTGGCGCCCGCCTGGGCGGGGTGCGGGTGTTGGTCAAGCGCGACGACCAGACCGGTGTGGCTCTGGGCGGCAACAAGACCCGCAAGCTGGAATACCTGCTGGCGGAGGCGCTTGCCACCGGGGCCAAAACTCTGGTTACGGTAGGCGCAGCGCAGTCCAATCACTGCCGCCAGACGGCTGCGCTGGCCGCGCGCCTGGGGTTGGGCTGCATCCTGGTGCTGTCTGGTGAAAAAGGCCAGAGGGCATCCGGCAACCTGCTGTTGGATGAACTGTTTGGGGCTGAAATTGTCTGGGCGGCAGCGGAAAACCGCGCGGATGTCTTAAAAGCCACCTTCGATGAGGCCTGGACTGCGGGCCGCAGGCCCTATTTGATTCCCCTGGGGGCATCCAATGGGTTGGGTTCGGCGGCCTACAGCCGTGCATTTGATGAGCTGATCGAGCAGGCCGGGCAGGAAACCATCGATTGGATCGTGGTGGCTTCCTCTTCGGGCGGAACCCAGGCGGGCCTGGCCCTGGGAGCCCGGCGGCACGGCTATAGCGGTAAGGTGCTGGGAATCAGCATTGACCATCCGGCCCACGATCTCAGCGAAACGGTGGCATTCCTGGCCACCGAGGCCGCCGGTCAGTTGAACCTGGAGCTGCGCATCAAACCGGACGAGATCATGGTGCACGACGGTTACCTGGGAGCGGGGTATGGGGTGATGGGCGTAGCCGAGCTGGAAGCCATTCGCTTGTTTGCCGGCCTGGAAGGGCTGCTGCTTGACCCGGTTTATACCGGGCGGGCGGCCGCGGGGATGATCGATCTGGCGCGCAAGGGCTTCTTCCACCCGGGAGAAACCGTGCTGTTCTGGCATACCGGCGGGACCCCAGCGTTGTTCGCCGGCGCCTACCAGGAAATCCTCAGCCAACCAACCGGGTAGACCCTGGCCAGGTGTTACCAGGCCGGGTCGAAATCGGCGCTGGGGTTGCGGGTGAGCCGGGTGAGCTGGCTGCCGTTGCGCAACAGCGCATAAATTTCATCGTTGCCATCCACAGAAACGGACACGGCGATCCACCAACTGTCCGCAGAAAAGGCGGGTTTACTGACCCCTGACAGCTGGTCGGTAATGCGCGATTCAACCGCCTGGGGGTCGTCCAACTTGCGGCCGACGAGGAAGGTGGGGCTGCCACCCTGCGTATAGACAAGGATGGAGCCGTCGGGTGCCCAGACCGGGAAAGCACTCCTCCCGCCCGCCTGGGTCGAAAATTCATGAGCATTCTTACCATCCGATTGCATCAGCCAGATTTGCGGAAACCCCGCGCGGGTGGTTTCATACGCGATGGATGCGCCATCCGCCGACCAGGCCGGGTGGCGCTCGTAATTGACCGGGCTAGATAAACGCGTGACGCTGTTATCCGCCAGACGGATCAGGTAAATGTTGGGGCGGCTGTCGCGCAGGGAGGTGAAGGCGATGGATTGGCCGTCAGGCGACCAGGCCGGCTCGAAATCTCCGCCGGGCAGGGTCGGCAGCAGCACCAGGCCGGCGCCGTCGGCATTGATCAGGTACAGGCTGGCACCGGGGTACGAATTGGCCTTGGCCCGGCAGGGGGAAATGAAAACGATCTGGTGTTGCTGAGGTCCCCAGGCAGGCTGGCAGGCGCCGTCTGGCAGTTGGGTGACCTGGCGAACCGCGCTACCATCCGGCTGCATAGCCCAAATCTGGGGGATGCCGGATCGGTCGGAAGCAAAGGCGATCTCACCGCCGCCTCCCAGGGGTGTGCCGGCCGGGGTGGCGGTGAAGGTTGGCAGGTCGGTGATCCCCGGCGAAGGGGTAGGGCTGGAGCCAGGCGTGGTTATCACCACGGCCGCTGCGGTGGCGGTGGGCAAACTCTCGGCGGTCGCAGTCGTGGACGGGGCCGCGGCCGGCAAGGTGATCGTCGCCGGGAGCACCGCCGCCGGGCGAGTGAGGGTGGGCAGGATCAGGAAAAACGCCACCACCAGCGCGGCGGCCACCAGCAGGGTTAGTCCGCCAACGAGCGCCGGACGCCCCGGTTTGGAGCTGCGAGTCGGGGTGGGCAGAGGTGGGGGAGTGGCGGGCATGGGCTCCGCCGCCTCCGCCACGACGGGGCCCGGCTGGCCGCACAAGGCTTCGCGAAATTCACGCCCGCTCTGGAAGCGCTCCTTGGGAATGACGGCCATCGATCTCTCGATGGCCGCGGCTGTCTGAGCTGAAACCGTGGGTTGGTGCACGCGTACAGGGGTCAAATCGGCGGTGCCCATGGCGCGCGCCAGGCCGTCCTCGGGCACTTTGCCGGTCAGCACGGCGTACAGGGTGGCTCCTAGCGAATAGATGTCCGAACGCGGTTCGGTGCCCTGCCCGTATTGTTCGGGCGGGGCATACCCAGGGGTCAGCGCCTGCGCGCCGCTGGTGGTATTCTGGCCCTCCTGGGATATTTTCGCCAGGCCAAAATCGACCAGAAACACCTCCCCGTTGGGAGAAAATTTAATGTTTCCCGGTTTGATATCCCGGTGGACCACCGGCGGCTGGCGGTGGTGTAGATAATCCAACGCATCGCTGATCGCGCACCCTACCCGGACCACGTCCGCCTCGCTCATCGGCCCCAGGCGGTTGGTCAGTTTGCGCAAGTCTTCGCCCTGGATGTAATCCATCACCAGGTACTGACCCTGGTCGGAGATGGAAAAGTGATCGGTTACTCGGGGGAGATTGGGATGGCGCAGGCTGGCGAGAATGGTGGCTTCACGACGGAACTGGCGGGAGTGCTCATCGCCGCTGTAAAAATTTTCTTTGACCGCCACATCGATATTCAGGGTCAGGTCAAAGGCGCGGTATATGGCGCCCATGCCGCCCCTGGCGATTACTTCTTCGATTCGATAACGGTTGTGGAGCAGGCTTCCAGCGGGAAGGGTCATCAGCGCCGGATATGCGTCAGGGAGTTTCGCCGGCCGGCCGCCAGGTGGGACCGAACTCGAAGGCCGGGTCGGTGGTGAGGCGGGTGATATTGGCGCCGTTGGCGGTCATGATGTAGATATCGTGATTGGTGCCATCCGGCCAGCCCTCATAGGCCATCCAGAAGCCATCCGGAGAGATGGTGACGCTGCCCACCGGGCCGATGTTGACGTCCTGGCTGGCAGGCACGCGAAACTCGCGCGGGTTGTCGCGGTCTTCATAGCGCATGCCCACCAATCCGGGCACCTTCGAACCGCCGATGATCTGGCTGTAGAAGATGGCCTGGCCGTCACGGGTCCAGGTGGGCACGAAGTTGTTGACCTCACCATTGGGGCTGAACTGCTTCTGGTTATTGCCTTCATCATCCATGATCCAGATCTGCCCGAAGACGATTTTGCGTACGAAAGCAATCTGGCGGCTGGTGGGAGACCAGGATGGCTGTAAATCGGCATAACGAGACTGCGAGATTTCCTGGACGGTGAGGGTTTGCAGGTCGATGGTAAAGATGCTGGCGCGCCCGGTGCGCAGCGAGGTAAATGCCAGTTTCGTGCCATCCGGGGACCAGGTGGGGTCGAAATCGCCTTCCGGGCTGGCGGGCAGCGGGGCTACCCCGCTCCCGTCGGCATTGGCCAGGTAGATGGAGCTGCCCTCGTAAATCTCTCGTTTTACTGAGCAAGGGGAAATGAAAGCCAGGCGAGCGCCGTCTGGCGACCAGGCCGGCTGGCAGGCGCCGTCGCGCATGTTGGTCAACTGGTGCAGGTTCTTGCCGGCGGCATCGATGGCCCAGATCTGCATCGTGCCGGAGCGTTTTGAATTAAAGGCGATCTGCGAGGAGCCACCGCCCAGGGGAGTGGGAGTGGGGGAAAAGGTGGCGGTCGCTGTGTCTGCCGCGTCGGTGGGGGTCTGGCTGGGAGAAGCGGTTTCGGATACCTCTTCAACCATCACTGGGGTAGCGCTCAGCTCCTGGTCGATGGGAGTGAGACCGGCCGTTTCGGTGCCGGCCGGCATCGGGGTAGATGCGTCGACCACGACGGTGGGTGAGCCCGCAAAATAAGCCAGCACGGTTTTGGGCAGGTTGGGGCTCATCTGCATCATGATGTAAACCCCGGCGATGATCACCGCCATCAGCGGCACAAACACCCAGCCGTTGTTCTGGCGCCTGCGGCGGCGGCTGGAGGGGGACGGGTGCGATTTGCGTTTATTGCCAGTGGAGGAGCGCTCGCCGGGAGAGGCGCTGGCGCTGAAGAACTCGGAGGGCGGGGGCGAGATGGTCGGGCGTTCTTTGAAATAGGGCGCCATTTCGCCGCATTCGATCAACGCCTGGCGGTATTCTTCCGCGGTCTGGAAGCGGTCGTCCGGGTCCACTTCCATGGCGCGCGCCAGCACATCGCCCATACGCCGGCTGATTTTGGGGTTCAGCGAGCGCACGTCGGTCAGGTCGGCCTTGCCGGTCATGCGATTGAGGCCGTCTTCGGGGATAACCCCGGTGAGAGCGGCGTACAAGGTGGCGCCCAGGGAGTAAATGTCGCTGCGTGCGTCGGTGCTGGCGGTGCCGTATTGTTCGGGAGGGGAGTAGCCGGGGGTCATGGCCCGCGCCCCGGTGAGGGTGGCCTGGCCGCCCTGGATAATCTTGGCCAGGCCAAAATCAACCAGCACTGCCTGGCCTTCGGCAGTCACCTTAATGTTGCCGGGCTTGAGATCGCGGTGAATGATGGCCGGCTCACTGGTATGCAGGTAATTGAGCGCCTCACACACCGAGATGCCGATCAGGATCACTTCGCGCTCGGGCAGCGGGCCGGTGCGCTCCAACCGCTGGCGCAGGTCTTCGCCTTCGATATAGTCCATCACCAGGTACTGGCCCTGGGCTTCGAGCACAAAGTAATCGGCGACGTGCGGCAGGCCGGGGTGGCGCAAGCTGGCGAGGATACGCGCTTCGCGCTGGAATTGGCGGCTGTATTCGTCGGTGAGGAAAAGGTTTTCTTTGACGGCTACGGAAATGTTGAGATGTTCGTCGGTTGCACGATAGACAGCACCCATCCCGCCCTGTCCCAATATGGACACGACCCGGTAGCGGTTATTTAGCAGGGTACCCGGTGCTAGCGGCATGAAGCGTTCCGATCCTTGTGAGATTCAATGTAATTCTACATGAGATAGTAGTTATACGCAACGCGAGCGCGCAAATAACTACACTTTAACCACTCAAACTTCGGCGACGGGCTGGCGGGACGTGTTGAAACCGAATAAACCCGGGGTGAAGCCCCAAACCACCAGGCCGAGCAAGACCCCAAACCAGAGGGTGGCCATGCGAATGAGCAGGGTAGCGGCCGCAGCGATGGCCGGTTCTTGCTGCAGGGTGAAGGTTAGCATGCCGGCGATGGAGACTTCCGCGGCGCCCAGGCCGCCGGGGAGCGCCGAGGCTGCGCCCACAATGGTTGAAAACGAGAGCACAAAAACGGCCATGGCGAGCAGGCGCTGGCTGGGTGCGATGCCCAATCCTAACATAATAAAGTAAAAGCCGATGCCTTCTCCCAGCCAGGAGACCGCGCCCAGGCAGACGGCCAGCAGGGTGGAGCCGGGGCGGAAGAGGGCGAAACTGCCTTCGTAAAATTCACGCGCCGATTGGCTCACCTTGCGCAGCAGCCTGAGGCGCCCGCCCTGTTCGAGCAGCCAGGTGGCGAGCGGGCGGATTTGTGAGATGACGATCACTGCCAGCAGAAAAACCATAACAAAGGCAAATACCGGCCAATATTGGGGGTAACCGACGACCCCCAGGGATGAAAGCAGCAGGACCGCCATCCCGTCGCTGACCCGTTCGGCGACCACTACCGAGACCCCACGGCCGACCGGCACGCCGGTCAGGCGCATCAACCAGACCCCCTTGAGGATCTCGCCGACCTTGCCGGGAGTTACCGCCAGGGGAAAACCGGCCAGGAAAAGACGCAGGCTCTGCCAATAGGTGATGCGGCGCACCCCAATCTGGCCAAGATAAAAGTGCCATTTAAAGAAGCGTAAGAGGTAATTGAGCAGGGTAAAGGCGATGGCGATGAAGAAATACTTCCACTCGAAGCGCAAGATCATCAGGCTGACCTTCTGCAGGTCGCCCAGCAGCGCCAGCCCAACGAATACCACAAATCCCAACACCAAACCTGGGAGTAACCGGCGCAGTAATGAGCCTGAAGCATCTTTCATAAAAACGGTACCTCTTCTGGCATTATACATGATTCAATTCGCCTCCCGACTTACAGGGATGTAAAGGCGCGCTTTACAGTTTTGTAATTTTTCTCATTCTTCGAGTTACAATCAGTTCATGCAACCAAACCTTCGTGAGCATGCCTCTGAATATCCAATCCTGGTGATCGGCGCGGCCGGGGTGGACATGGTGGGCGTTCTGGATCAGGATGCCCGGCCTCATGGGTTGAACACTGCGCGCAACCGATTTTCGTTTGGGGGTGTGGCGCGCAATGTGGCCGAGAACCTGGCTCGCTTGGGTCAGCCGGTCAGCCTGATGAGCGTGGTGGGCGGCGATTCTCCTGGCGGCCAACTGTTGAAACACACTGCCGCCTGCGGGGTGGATGTGTCGGCCTGCCTGGTGCTGCCCGAGGCGTCCACCGCATCTTACCTGGCCGTTTACGATGCAAACGGTGTTCTGCAGATGTCGGTTGAGGATATGCGCGTGCTGGATCTATTGACCCCCGCCCACCTCAAGGCGCAGGAAAAACGCTTCCGCGAGGCGAGCCTGATCCTGGTGGATGCCAACCTGACTCCGCGGGCCTTAACCACCGTCTTTCGCCTGGCCAAAGCCGCCAAAGTGCCGGTGTGCGCCGATGCGACCACCACCGCGCGCAGCCGCCGCCTGCTGCCTCACCTGGATAAGCTGTTCTTGTTGACGGCCAACAGCGCCGAGGCTTCGGTGCTGGCGGAGTGCAGCCAGCCGGTGCAGGAGCGGGAAGGCGGTTTACAGGTAGCCCGCCAGTTGGTCAGCCGCGGCGCGGGCACCGCCATCATCACCCTGGCGCATCTGGGGGTGTGTTATGCCACCGCGGAAGTGAATGGGCACATCCCGGCCATGCGCGCCAGCATCATTGATCCCACCGGCGCGGGAGATGCGCTGTTGGCCACGGTTTTGTTTGGCCTGGTCAATGATATGCCCCTGGATGACGCCGTTCGCCTGGGGGTGACCGCGGCCGCACTCGTATTAAACCATCCGGGTACGGTGCTGCCCGGATTATCGCTCGAACGTCTTTATGATGAATTGATTATTTAAGATATGGAAGAGGCGCCGTTCTCTTCGTTTGTTTTCTCGCCCCAGGTGGCCCAGGCGCGCCGCATGGGTTTGCCGATCCTGGCGCTCGAATCGGCGGTGATCACTCACGGGCTGCCCCAACCGGAAAATCTAAACCTGGCGCGCGCATTGGAAGCCGAAGCGCGCACCAAAGGCGTCGTCCCGGCAACCATCGCACTGTTGGCCGGGAAGGTGCATGTAGGCCTGACCGACGAGGAATTGGAGCGTCTGGGGACCCAGCCTGCCGACCGCAAGATCAGCCGGCGGGATTTTGGCATCGCCCTGGCCCTGGGTCAGACGGGCGGAACCACCGTGGCCGGCACGCTGATCGCGGCGGAACGGGCGGGCATCCGCGTGTTTGCCACCGGCGGGATTGGCGGTGTGCACCGCGATGCGCCTTTTGATGTCTCGGCAGATCTGCCGGAGCTGGCCCGGCGCAAGTTGATTGTGGTGTGCGCGGGCGCCAAAGCCATTTTGGACCTCCCGGCGACGGTGGAATACCTGGAGACAGCCGGGGTGCCAGTGATCGGCTACCGCACCGACCAGTTCCCGGCGTTTTATTCCCGGGCGAGTGGGTTGGGGGTGGATGCGAGCGTGGACAGCCCCGAGGCGCTGGTCAGGGTAGCCCTGGCGCACTGGGGCATGGGGCTGAACGGCGCGCTGCTGGTGGTCCAACCGCCGCCGCAGGAGGACGCCCTGGAACACGAGCAGATCGAGGAGGCGATTGCGCAGGCGCTGCGCGAGGCCCAGGAAAAAGGGCTGCGCGGGGCGCAGGTGACGCCTTTCTTGCTGGGCCGGGTGGGAGAGTTGAGTGGGGGCGAGAGCCTGCGGGCTAACCTGGCCCTGCTGCGCAACAATGCACGCCTGGGGGCGGAAATTGCGGCGTGCCTGCCCAAACCCAGGCAAATCGTCGCCTGATTTCCACACACGATAGAAAAGAATAACCTGGTTCCAGCGGAAATCAGGGCTTTTCGGTGGGCAGCTCGGTGGCGGTGGGCCGGCGGGTGTCGGTCGGTTTGCGCGTGTTGGTGGCCGTGGGGGTCAGGGTGATGGTCGGGGTCACCGTGGGGGTGAAGGTGAGGGTGGGCGTGGCCGACGGCACCGTGGGGCTGGGACCGGTGGTGGCGGTGGGGATGGGCGTGCGGGTGGCGGTGGCCGACGGGACCAGGGTGGGCGCGTCGCCGGTGACGGTGAAGCGCCCGGAATTTTTCCACAGGGTGCCGGTGAAAATCTGCACTTCATATTCGCCTGGCTGCCAGCCATCCACCGGGCTGCCGCATTCGGAATAACCAAAACCGCCCGTGCCGCCGTTCCAGGGCAGGGTCTCGTAGCAAACCAACTGCGTGCCGCGGTACCACAACGCGCTCCACTGCGCGCCCACCGTCATCTGGTCGTAGCTGAAGACGGCGTAGAGTTTGATCAGCGGGTTGGCAAATTCAATCGCCGGGTCGACCGGCTGGAAGTCTTTGTCCAGGGCCAGGGCGAAGGTCAGCGGACTGAAGATAGCGTCGGGATTGGGGGTGGTGGTCGACTCGAATTGGGTTTCGAGGGCAATCGGCATGGATGGTGTATTGGTGATCGAAGGCGTGTCGGTGATGGTGGGGGTCAGGGTGATGGTAGGTGTGAGGGTCACCGTGGGGGTCAGGGTCACTGTGGGGGTCAGGGTGATGGTGGGGGAAGGCGGGAAGATTTGATAGGCGACGGGCTTGCCAAAGATATTGATCACCGCGGCCGCGATCATCAAGAAGATGAAAAATCCGACCAGGCGCCAACCACGCGCCAGGCGCTCGCGGCGTTTGCGAAAATAGCTCAGACCCCTGCCCGAGCGAATTGCCGAGATGCCGGAAAGCAGCGCGATCAAACCGGCGATGGCAGCCAGGATGGTAGCGACGAGGATACCGGTTTGTATGTCGAGGTTCATCAGGTTGGATTATATAACACATTTACAACGAAAAACTTCTTGCCATGCGGTTTTCAATCCGATATACTTCATAGATGAAACCGATTTGGTTTGGATGGGGGATAAAAGCCAATAAAACCGCGCGTTGCGTCCTTAAAATTATCCGTGTTTTCAAAGGAGTGATGGCATGAAGCCAATGTCTTCCCTGCTGATGGTCTTTGGACTGCTGTTCCTGCTGCTGGGTGGAAAATCCCAGCCGGTTCAATCTGCTCCCCCACCGCCCGACGCGCTGCAGGCTTTGCAGGCGATGAGCGGGGGTCAGGCGAGGGTGGATCTCAACCAGGATACCGGGTTGGTGCGCTTTATTGGCGCCGACCTGGATCACGCTGTGCCTGCGCAAAACAGCCTGAGCGCGCGCGGCTCCGCTG
Source organism: uncultured Chloroflexia bacterium (assembly GCA_963752685.1). Lineage (GTDB taxonomy): Bacteria > Chloroflexota > Anaerolineae > Anaerolineales > Anaerolineaceae > Anaerolinea. The sequence continues at coordinate 732,337 of CAVVZR010000008.1, forward strand.
CCGACGCGGCGATGGAATTTGCCCGCGAATACGCCGGCCTGTTCGGGGTGAGCAGCCCGGATGCTACCCTGCAGGTGGAGAAGGCCGAGACCTCTGCCGAAGGGCAGACCTTCGTGCGCTACCAGCAGACGTACCAGGGCATCCCGGTGCTGGGCGGCGAATTGATCGTGCAGTTGGACGCGGCCCAGCGCTTGCTTTCGATGAGCGGCGAGGCCCTGGACAACATCCAGGTGGCCACAACGCCCGCGGTGGAGGCTGCCGCCGCGCAGCAGACTGCCCTGGCATTGACCGCCAGAGAATACGGCATGCCGGTCGAGTCGCTGCAGGTAGGCGATACGGCCTTGTGGGTCTACAACCCGCGCCTGTTGGGGGATCCTGCCATCCCGGTCACCCGCCTGGTGTGGCGCATGGACGTGTCGGCGCTGGGGCTCGATCCGGTGAAAGAGCTGGTGCTGGTGGACGCCCAGACCGGCGCCGTGCCCCTGCATTTTAACCAGATCGACACCCTGCTCAGCCGCAAGGTATATGACAACAATAATGACTCTTCCAAAGGGCTGCCAGGGACCTCGGTGGCGCGTTCGGAGGGCGGCGGGGCGAGCGGGGTGGCCGATGTCAACTACGCCTACGATTTTGCCGGTCAGACCTACAATTTTTACTTCACCAGCTTTGGACGGGACAGCATCGATAATGCCGGGATGCAGCTGATTTCCACCGTCCGTTATTGCTCGCCCTCATCTTCCTGCCCCTACGCGAACGCCTTCTGGAATGGGGCCCAGATGGTGTATGGGGAAAATTATGCCAGCGGAGACGACGTGGTGGGGCATGAGCTGACCCACGGGGTCACCGAGCGCACCGCGCATTTGTTTTATTACATGCAGTCCGGGGCGATCAACGAAAGCCTCTCGGACATTTTTGGCGAATTTGTCGACCAGTTGAATGACTCCCGCCACACGGATGCGCCCGCCACTAAATGGCGCATGGGCGAAGATTTGCCGGGAAGTTTCCTTGGGGTTGGCCTGCGGGATATGAAAGACCCCACCACCTTCTCTGATGCCGACAAAATGAGCAGCATCTACTACCGGGGTGGGCGATACGCGGGTGGATCCGATGATGTCGGCGGGGTGCACCACAACAGCGGCATTCTCAACAAGGCGGCCTTCCTGATGGTGGATGGACAGATGTTCAATGGCCAGACGGTCGCGCCGATCGGGTTGGCGAAGACCGCGCAGATCGTCTACAAGCTGCAGACCAACTTACTGGTTTCGGGTTCGGACTATAACGACGTCTTCAACCTGCTGCCACAGGCCTGCTACAGCCTGGTAGGCTCCCACGGCATCACCACCGCGGACTGCACCCAGGTGGTAAAGGCCGTGACTGCCACCGAAATGAACCTGACCAACCCGACCTATGGCCCGCCCGCGGTGCCTCAGGTCTGCACGGCCGGTCTCTCCAAGGTCGGCCTGTTCAGCGATGGTTTTGAAGGCACCCTGGCCAATTGGACCCTGGTGGGCGGCGCCTGGGGTTTCCCGCCTGCGGATTTCAACTACGCTAAAACCGGGCTCCAATCGCTGGGGGCGGATGATTCTGCTATCGCGTCGGCGGATGCAACTGCTGCGATGAAAACCGGGGTCACCATTCCATCCGTCGCCGGCCAAAAAACGTACCTATCCTTCGCCCATGCCTTTGACCTGGATTCCTTTGGCACGACATACTACGACGGAGGTGTGGTGGAGTACAGTGAGAACGGCACCACCTGGCTGGCCATGGACGCGCTGCCGGTGGTCAATGGACCCACGGCCACTATCGAGAGCGGGTTTGGCAATCCCCTGGACGGGCGAACGGCGTTCAGCGGCTACAGCCATGGTTACCAAACGACCCGTTATGACCTGAGCTCGCTGGCCGGCAAGAATGTACGCTTCCGCTGGCGCTTGGGCGTAGATTCGGGTTTTTATGTCCTGGGCTGGTTTGTGGATGATGTCAGCGTGTACACCTGCAAGACCCTGCCGGAGAAGATCTACCTGCCGAGTATCGTGCGCTAAAAAGCGGTCACCGTAACAAGCAGCGGCGGCTTCCTCAGGAAGCCGCCGCTTTATATTTTTTGCGTGGTGAGGGTTACTGGTTATTCTGTTGGGCGATAAAGGCCGTGACCTTTTCCACCAGGCTGCGCGCCGATGCGGGCGTGTCGCTGGCTTCGTTGACGATCGAGAGGGTCACCGGCTTGCCGTCGATCGTCAGGGTGACGTCGGTCTGGGTGCAGTCCGGGCACACTTTGACCCGCGGCATATCTTTCGCCTGGGTGGCGAAGCCGGCGTTGATCAGTTCGCTGCGCAGGGCGGTGACACTTTTCGGGGAAGCGGTCAGGCTGACGCCTTCGCCATCGGTCACCTTTCCGCTGGCATATACCGTCCAGGTGTTGGTCTGGCCGGCAATGCCGCCGCTGGTTGTAACTACCATCACGACTTCATCCGCGGCCGAAGCGGGGTCAGCGGTATTTTTGACGACCGAGCCCGGCGCGCAGCCGGCGAGCAGTACAATTAAGATCATCAGGGTAAAAAGGCGAGCCATGGTTGTCCTCCTATATTGATTGGCTTTTCTCATCTGATTATAAGATGTTCGCCGGGTATATTTTGTTCCCAATTTCGACTCAATTTTGAATAGCGGCGCCCGATCCTGCTCTATAATCAATCCAATGAAACCAATGCGGCAGGAAGAGGCGGTTTGCGTCTCTCGCCGCCAGGAGCGGTGGGATGGACGATTTGAGCGTGGTGGTGGCCGGCCATATGTGCCTGGATATCATCCCGGGGATGGAGCATGTGCCGGATGGAAAGCTGACCGGCTTGCTGCAGCCGGGGCATTTATTGATCACCGGACCGGCTACCTTCAGCAGCGGCGGTCCGGTATCCAACACCGGGTTGGCCTTGCACCGCCTGGGGATTGCCACCCGGCTGATCGCCAAGGTGGGCGCGGACCCGTTGGGAAGCATCTTGAGCGGGATTGTGGATGGGTTTGGCCCCGGGCTGGCGCGCGGCCTGGTGGAAGATGAACACGCGCCGACTTCCTATTCGATCATCCTTTCGGCACCGGGGGTAGACCGCATTTTCATCCACTGCCCGGGCTGCAACGATACCTTTGGCGTCGAGGATGTTGATTTTGAGCTGGTCGCCCGGGCGCAGTTGTTCCATTTTGGCTATCCGCCGGTGATGAAGCGCATGTACAGCGACACCGGGCGCGAGCTGGTGGAGATATTCCGGCGGGTGAAGGCCCAGGGGGTAACCACCACCCTGGATTTAACCTTCCCCGACCCGGCGGCGGAAGGCGGAAAAGCCGACTGGCGCGAGATCTTCACCCGGCTGCTGCCGAGCGTAGATGTATTTTTACCCAGCTTTGATGAAATCATCTTCATGCTGCACCGCGAGGAGTACGAACAGGCCTGCCGTTCCTCGGCCGGCGGCGACCTGGCGGAGATGATGACCCCGCGGCGCCTGTCGGCGCTGGGCAGCGAACTGCTGGCCATGGGGGTCAAGATCGCGGTGATCAAGTTGGGCCAGCGCGGGCTGTACCTGCGTACGGCCAACGCGCAGGCCCTGGCGAAGATGGGGCGCGGCAAGCCGGCCGACGTGACGGCCTGGAGCGAATGTGAACTGTGGTCGGCCTGCTACCAGGTGAAGGCGGTAGGCACTACCGGCTCGGGCGACGCGACCATCGCGGGCTTTCTCAGTGCGCTGCTGCGCGGGTTTGGGCCGGAAGATGCAATCGAAGCGGCAGTGGCGGTGGGCGCCTGCAACGTGGAAGCGGCGGATGCGCTCAGCGGGCTGCGCTCCTGGGAGGAGACCATGGCGCGCATCCGCGCGGGTTGGCCGCACCGCGGAATGCGGCTGGATGAAAACGGCTGGGCCGAAGTGCGCCCGGGATTATGGCAGCGAGGTTGATGGAGGAAAAGATGGTCAAGCTGTGGGGAGAGGAATTTTCTCGATTCGAGCTGGCGCGGCGGGTGGGGGACCTGTGCCAACTGGCCGGGGCGGAGCCCTTTGAGCTGGTGGATGGGCGCCAGCAGCACGTGCGCGGGGTGCGCCTGTATAATGCTGCCGGGCTGGATCTGGAGGTGATTACCGACCGGGGCATGGCAATTACGCGCCTGACCTGGCGCGGAGTGCCCCTGGCGATGACCAATCCCGGCGGGGCGGCGCACCCGGCCTATAGCGAGCAGGGCGGCATGGGCTGGCTGCGCACCTGGCCGGCCGGCTTTCTGACCACCTGCGGGCTGACCCAGGTGGGTTCCGCCGCCCAGGATGGCGATGAGGCTTTAGGCATCCACGGACGGGTGGCCGGCTTGCCGGCGGAGCAGGTCAGTTGGGGCGGCGCCTGGCAGGGGGACGAGTATCTTGTCTGGGTGGAAGGCACCGTCCACGAAGCGGTTCCCTTTGGGCATCATTTGAGTTTGAGGCGCCGAATCTGGATCAAGCTGGATCAGGCCGCGCTTTGGATCGAGGACCAGGTGACCAATGAGGGCTTTAACCCGGCCCCGCATATGTATTTGCAGCACTTCAACCTGGGCTTTCCGCTGGTCAGCGCCAGCACCCGTCTGGAACTCCCTGAAGGCGTGTGCGTTCCGCGGGATGAGGCTGCCCGGGCAGGTTTGGCGGATTGGCAGCATTTTGACCATCCCATCTCCGGCTTTCAGGAGCAGGTCTTTTACCATGATTTACAGGCGGACGCGGACGGCCTGGTGCGCGTGACGCTGGCTAACCCGGCTCACGACCAGGGCAGCGGGCTGCGGGTGAGCTGGACCTATCCTAAGGCGGATTACCCCGTGCTGGTGGAGTGGAAAATGATGGGAGAAGGGCTGTACGTGGTGGGGGTCGAGCCGGCCAACTGTCACGTGGAAGGGCGGGTGAAAGAGCGCGAACGCGGCACATTGCCCATCCTCGATCCGCAGGAAAGCCGCAATTATCACCTGGAAATTTCGTTTGAGAGCTAGCCGGCTTCTACATCAAAGAATGGTGCAATTTTGGATAGCATTTCGTTAGTCAGGTGTAATATAATGTGAGTATGTTGGACCAGGAGCGAACGTGATGGCAGAATTCAACCGCTACGAGATATACATCCTCTTAAACCAGCCCAAGCCGCTCTGGCTCAGCCATATCGATTTGAGCGGGATGGACTTGCGCGGTGTGCTGCTGAACGGGGCGACCCTGATTGGGTCGAACCTCAGCGGCGTGGACCTGCGCGGGGCGACGATCGTGGACGCCAACCTGGGCGGGGCCAACCTGCGCGGGGCGGTGTTGATCGGCGCGGACATGCGCCGCGCGCACATGCGCGGCTGCGATCTGCGCGGGGCCGACCTGCGCGAAGCCAACATGGCCGAGGCCGATCTTTCGGAGGCTAACCTGGCCAGCGCCAACCTGATCGATGCCAACCTAGGAGCCGCGGACCTGACCAACGCCAACCTGACCGACGCCGACCTGACCGGGACGAACGCCCCTGACCACAAACTGCTGCGGGCGAAATCCCTGACCGGCACGATCATGCCGGACGGCTCGCGCCACGAGTAAAACCGCGAATAAGCGCGAAGGATAGCAGCGTAACGAATACCATTTGAAATAAGGGCCGTGTATCTTCTCACAAAGCCGTTTCGCAGGGGAAGGATACATGATAAAAACCGGAGTGCACGTGTGCGGGCACTCCGGTCAGGGCAATCGCATCTACATTGCCAGATGCGTTTTCTACCCTTTTCCACTCCCCCCGGCCCCCTCTCCGCGGCAAAAAAACGCCGCGAAGAGGGGGAGAAAATATTTTTCCCCGAGAAGACTGTATCTGGCGGCACTTATGTGCCGCCAGATACAGTCTTCTCGGAACTTTTCTTTAAATCCCCGCCCTCGAGGGCGGGGATTTAGGGGTGGGTGACAACTATTTTATATAAAAACTGTTTTGATGCGATTGCCCTAGCACTCCGGTGCGCTGTCATAATCCCGGTGCGGATTATAATAAAATCTGCTGCAAAAAGAACCTGCCTGGGCAATCCGGAAGACCCTGCCAGGTGGAATGAGGTTGGCCGTGTTAGGCTTGAAAGATTTCTTCCATATGCCGCAGATCGACCAGCTGGTGGCGCAGCTGACCCAGGACCGCCCCGGTCTTATCCTGGTGGCGGGCATGGAGCCGCGCCAGGTGAGTGCGGAGGAAGACGAGAACCCGCGCTGGCTGGTCAGCGGAAAGACCGCCATCCTGCGCATCCTGCTGCGCGAAATCCTGGCAGCCCATCCCAAGGAGCGCTGCATTATTTACGCGGATGGCAGCGAGCCTTTCCGCGTTCCCCGCGAACTGCGCGCGCGCTGCGAGGTATTTCAGCCCAAGCAGGTTGAGTTCCAGAGCAAATGGTTGAAAGAAGCCGTGCGCCGGCGGCCGGGTCTGCTGGTGCTCGAACGGCTCGACGGACAGACCGCCCAAACCGCCGCAGAAGCGGTGGGGATGGGCATTCGCGTGCTGTCTCAGGTGGATACCATTTTCCGCGGGGCAGGGGTGGCGCGCTTTTTACAGAGCATGGGGCTGACCCGCGCGCAGTTGAGTATGCTCACCTGGGTATTGACCGTGCAGCGCCAGCCGGTGCTGTGCCCGGGCTGCAAGCAGGCTCTTCTCCCCGACATGAGCCTGTTGGAGCGGCTGGGGTTGGCCCAGGAAATGGGCGCCGTGCTGTACCGCGCCGGGAGCTGCCCGCAGTGCAAAAACTCGGGCAGGCAGGGCGAGGTGACCGTCTTTGATGTGTTCCGCGCCGACCCGCAAGCCGACGACCTCTTCAGCCAGGCCAGCCTGCTGCCGGCGCGGGAGTATATGGCCGCGCTGGTCAAACAGGGGCAGCTGGCCCCGGAAGACGCGCTGGAGTTCGACAGCAACCTGCTGCACACCACTTATGCCATGCTGGAGGCCGAGGAAAAGGCGCTGCGGGAGGCCAACCAATCCCTGCGCGGCAAAATCCTCGAGCTGGAGATATCCAACCGGCTGCTGATCCAGCGCACCGAAGCGATGATCTCTTTCCAGGAAATTGGCCAGACGCTGATCCGCTCGGCCAACCTGTATGAGCTGGCCAACCGCATTTGCCGCTATACGCGTGACCTGTGCGGCGCGGACCTGGCGGTGGTGTATTTCAACCGCACGGAAGCCGACCTGGAGGTGATGTCTGCGTTGGGCTGGGAAAAAGCCCAACTGCTGCCGCGGGTGGCCGCCGGCGACCTGCCGCCGGTGCCCGAAAGCGGCGAGATGCGCCCTTACCTGGCCATGCCGTCAGGGATCAAGTTCGAAACCGAGCATCTGCCGGTGATCCGTGCGGGATTTTATGTTCCCCTGGTGGTCGAAGGCCGGCCGGTTGGGCGCATGGTGGTGCAGTCTACCCAGAAGATCACCTTTACCCCCGGCGAAATTTCAATGCTGCGCACCTTTGCCAGCCAGGTGGCGATTGCCATGCAGCGCGCCGACCTGGTGGACGAACTGCGCGCGAAAATTACCGAGCTGCAGGCTGCCCAGGGTGAGCTGGTGAAAAAGGAACGCCAGGACCGCGAGTTGGAGCTGGCCCGCGAGGTGCAGCAGAGCGTGCTGCCCCGGCGCTTCCCGGAGATCCCCGGGGTAGTGTTCGCGGCGCGCAACCTGCCGGCGCGCCAGGTGGGCGGGGATTTTTATGATGTGATCCGCCTGGACGAGTGCCATTTTGGCCTGGTGGTGGCGGATGTATCCGATAAGGGCATGCCGGCGGCCGTCTATATGGCCCTGGCGCGCAGCCTGATCCTGGCGGAAGCCCACCGCGATCTGTCGCCGCGCCGGGTGCTCGAAAACGTCAACCGCCTGCTGATGGAATTGGGCGAGCCGGGCATGTTCGTCACCGTGTTTTACGCGGTGGTCGACTGCACCGATTGGTCGCTGAGCTACGCGCGGGCGGGGCACGACCGGCCGGCTCTGCTGCGCGCAGGGCAGATTACCCCTTTGGCGGCGGGCGGTATGGCCCTGGGGGTGATGGAGTCAGACCAGTTAAACCTGAACGAAGATCAGATCCAGTTGCAGGCCGGGGATGTGCTGCTGCTCTTTACCGATGGCCTGGTGGACGCCCAGGCGCCCGATGGCGCCAGCTACACCCTGCCGCGCCTGTTTGCTTTCTGGCGTTACTACGGCGGGCTGAGTACGGAGGAGCTGTGCGAGCGCACCTTTGAGGAGCTGATCTCCTTCCAGGCGGACGCGGAACAAGCCGATGATATGACCCTGCTGGTGGCCGGTTTTGGCCTATCGGCAGTCGCATAATGGTACGAAAAAAGGAGTAGGGATGCGAATCTTATCTTACTGCGGGACGTGGGGGCTTAACGCACCCAATTTTGAAGCCGCCTTGGACCGGATCAAAGAAGCCGGGTTTGACGGCGTGGAAACCGGGGCGCCGCTGGACGCCGGCGAGCGCAAAGCCATGCGCCGGCAATTGGACGATCACGGCCTGGATTTGATCATCCAGGTGTGGACGGCCGGTCAAACTGCCGACGAACACGCGCGCAGCTTCGAGGAGCAGGTTCGCCGGGCGGCCGAGCTGCGCCCGCGCCTGGTGAATGCGCAGACCGGGCGCGACATCTTCAGCCTGGAAGAAAATGCCCAGATTTACCGGCTGGGGCTGGCGCTGGAGGCCGAACTGGGCGTGGCGCTCAAGCATGAGATCCACCGCGGGCGGGCGATCTTCAACGTCCCGCTGGCCCAGGCCATGCTGCGCGTCGTGCCCCAGGCGCGCCTGACGGCGGATCTCTCGCACTGGTGCTGCGTGCATGAATCCTTGCTGAAGGACCAGGCCGAGGCGGTGAATGGGGTGCTGGCACACTGCGACCACATCCACGCCCGGGTGGGGTACGCGGAAGGCCCACAGGTCAGCGATCCGCGCGCGCCGGAGTGGCAGGAGGCGCTGGACGCTCACCTGGGCTGGTGGCAGGTGATTGCCGACCGGCGCAAGGCAGAAGGCGCCGAAGTGCTCACCGTCACCCCAGAATTTGGACCGCCCGATTATATGCAAACCCTGCCCTACACGCGCCAGCCGGTCAGCGATTTATGGGGAGTGAACCTGGCCATGCGTGAAATCGTTATGCAAAAGTTAAGAAACTAAGCAAAGCGCGTGTAGTATACTGGATATATTAAGCCTGTCGGATGTTTACCAGTAAGCAATGCGGGCGAAGGAGGCCGGCGATGGCAGATCCGATCGAGATTTACGAACATCCTGGAGCTCAGGAAATTTATATGGTAGCGGGATGGCGGCAGTGGGCAGACGCCGGATCGGTATCCTCGGGTTTGCCGAAGTACCTGGTGCAGCGCGGCCGGGCGCGCCAAATTGGCCGCATTCGCCCGGAAGGCTTTTATATGTTTCAAATCCCCGGGACGCACGACCTGATCCGCCCGGTGGTAAAGTTTAACGAAGGCTACCCCGAAATGCTGGATGCCCCCGAGAATAACTTCTTTTACTTTGAGAAGGGCGAGCGGGGCGTTGTGGTATTTTTGGGTGAAGAGCCGCACATGGATGTGGAACGCTACGTGGGCGCGGTGCTGGATGTGGCCAGGCAGCTGCGGGTGAAGCGCATTATCGGTTTGGGCGGGGTGTACGGCGAGTTTCCTTACGAGAAAGAGCGCGCCATCTCCGGGAATTACAGCCTGCACAGCCTGCGTGAAGAAGTGGACGAGCTGGCGCTCAACCTGAGCGATTACCACGGCGGGGCGAGTATTGGCTCGTACCTGTGCAAGCGGGCGGGGGAGCGCGGCATGGAGTATATCGGTATGTATGCCATGGTGCCGATCTACGATTTTTCCAATGTGGCCCAGATCGGGCATTCCATCCAGATCGAAAATGATTACATGGCCTGGCTGGGGATTATGCGCCGGATCAATTTCATGTTCAAGATGAACTTCAACCTCAGCCACCTGGCGCAAAAAAGCAAACGCCTGGTGGAAAATGTGGCCACCAAGGTGGACCAGATCGCCAACAAGGCCCCACAGGCGGGGGTTCGCGAGTATTTCCAGCGGTTGTCGGAAGAATTTGAGGAAACCCCCTTTATCCCGCTGGACGACGTGTGGGAGAAGAGCCTGAGGCAAATCCTCAACAAGCTCGAGGATGAGGACGACGAAGAAGAGGAAAAATAAAACGCCGGTCATGCCGGTGAGCAGCAGCCCGTAGAGCGTCTTCCTACGGGCTGGATTGCAGGTAGAGACCCAAGAATCATTTTATCGGTAACACAGCAGCGAGGTAGCATGTCTCAAGATACATGGACGGCGGTTGACCGCTATGTGAGTGATTTATATATCCCATCTGACCCCATTTTAGATCGAGCTCTCCAAGCCAGCGTTGAGGCCGGGCTGCCGGCCATCCAGGTCTCCCCCAGCCAGGGGATGCTGCTGCATCTGCTGGTGCGCATGCAGCAGGCCCAAACCATCCTGGAGATCGGTACCCTGGGCGGCTACAGCACCATCTGGATGGCGCGCGCCCTGCCGGAAAGCGGGCGCTTGATCACCCTGGAGCTGGACCCCAGGCACGCCGAGGTGGCTCGCGGCAATTTTACCCATGCCGGGATGGTCGGGAAGATTGAACTGCGCCTGGGCCGCGCGCTGGATACCCTGCCGCTGTTGGCCGCCGAGGGACGAAAGCCATTCGATTTTATCTTCATCGACGCGGATAAAATGAACCTCGCCGAATATTTTGGCTGGGCGTTGAAACTGTCGCGCCCGGGTGGCATCATCCTGGTGGATAACGTGGTGCGCAACGGCGAGGTGGTGAACCCGGACAGCAGCGACGCGTCGGTGCAGGGGGTGAGACGCCTGAACGCGATGCTGGCCGGAGTGGAAGGCGTGCAGGCGACCACCATCCAGACGGTGGGCTCAAAGGGCTACGACGGCTTTACCCTGGTGAGAGTGGCCGGCGCCGGGTGAGGGGGCAGGTTTCTGCCGAATGAGCTCGCTAATAAACGTCAGTTCGGGTTAGAGCCCAAACGCCCCATCCCCCTGCCCCCATGAGAGTGTGAGAGATTCGACGGCACCAAGTGCCGTCGAATCTCTCAAGTTGTTTGTCTTCCCCGCCCCTCGAGGGGCGGGGTGGGGGTGGGGTCGTTTTTAACCTCAGCAGCTCAGGCGAGCTTCTTGAGCAACTCCTTGATCGAGCTGCGCGACCAATTTTCCTGGTCGTTGGTGGGGTAATGGCGGAAATAACACTCTACAATCATGATCAGGAACAGGTAGGCGTCGTACACCGTTCTGCGCCGCACCTGGTTGGGGGTGGCGAGCATATTTTCTCCCAGGCCGGCCATATAGCCATTGTCGGGGCTGATGTTGAGGAAAAACAATTCGGTCAGCGGGTCGCCCCACAAGGCGCGTTCGAAGTCGATCAGCCCGGTGACCTGGCAGGTGTTGGGGTCCACCAGCACATTGCCGGCCCACATATCCCAATGCACCAGGTGCGGGACGCGCACCTCATCCATCACATCAAAGTTCTTGGCAAAAATAGCGTAGATTTCATCGTAGGATTGCTCCAGGTCGACGCGCATATCCTGCGCGTCTAGCAGCACGCCCTGGAGCATGTGATCGAAGCAGTCCCGCCAGGAGGTGCCGGCAGGTTCGGGCGAGTCCCACAAGCCAAACGAAGGTCCAGTAACTTCGCCGATCTGGCGGCACATCCGTCCCATCTGGGCTTCAATGTCGCGCACACTTTCCGCCGGCAGGTCACCGCGCAACTTGTGGAAGGACACGCCTGGGAGGAATTCCATGATAAAGAACTCGCTGGGTAGGAGCGTCTTGCTGGTGTCATAGACCAGCACCTCGGGCGCCGGCACGCTGGTGCACTGGTGCACCAGGCGCATCGAACCGACTTCGGCGCGCATGATATTTTTCTCGTAGCGCATCACGGTGACGTCATCCGGTGGGGCAGCCTTGAGCACCATCTTGCGCCCGTCGCTGAGTTCCAGGCAGGCGGCGGTGTTAAAGAAACCGTCTTTCAGTTCCTCGAAGGAGGTGAGGCGAACGCCAGGGCCAAAGTGGCCGGCAACGATGCGCTCGACCTGGGCGGTGGTGATGGGGATTTTAGATTGGCTGTCCATGAAGCTCCGCAGAATGATGATTGTTGAATGATGAATGATCAATCCAAGAAGAAGATAGGTGGCTGGTGTGGGGCAATTGTACGATGCCAGGAGGTGAATTGGCAACCTGTCAAAAGGGTATATTTATCGTGCAGAATGGCAGTTCTCGGCTTACCCCGCCTCCCGGGGGCAGTTTTCTATGGGTGGTCGTAAACGTAGAAAATGTAATCTTGAGAGGTAGTTTTGACGCCCAGGTCATTGAGCAAGCGCAGCAGTTGGGCGCGGTGATCGGTGCCGTGGTTGACCACGTGGATAAGCACCTGCCAGAGGATCAGGTCTTTGTCCTCTCCCTCAGCGAAGGGCTTTTGGAATAACATCTCGTCGCGTAAATTTGCCAGGTAAACGCGCATATCTTTTTCGACGCCGTCCCAATAGGCCCGCAGAACCGCGCGATCGGTGATTTCAGCGGGGTCCGGCGACCCGCTCAGATCGACGCCGCGCAGCCCGCTGAACCAGGCTTCATCCACGCCGACGAGGTGCGCGACCTGGTTGTGCACCGAGCCATGCGAGTAGCCCACATTCTGGTTGTATTGTTCATTCGTCAGGGGGGCGACATATTCATCCCAAATCTTGCGGTTCTCGGCGAAGTGATAGTCGTAAAAATGGCGAAAAGCATCTGCATTCATCGGGTATCGTGCTCCTTTGAGTTTGGTTAAGAGCATTGTAGTACGAACGTTCGAGGAATGTCAAGCGGGGCAAAGAATCAATGGCGCCTCTCACCTTGACACCATGCTCCTTGCAGAATTAATTAATTATTCCTTGGTTCTTCGCGCCATATCCTGGCCGGTGTGGTCTGATTCCCCATCCGTGAAATCCGATTCCTAATCCGTTGTCAGGTGCTGGCATCTCTGACAACGGATTTGAACACGGATCACACGGATCATCAGGGATTGGCTATTGGGGGTCGGGGTCGTTTTTCAGCCAATCGGGCACAAAGAGCCACTGGCGGTTGACGAGATCATCGATGACTTTCTTGGGAGGAAAAACGCGCCGGTAGCGCAGGCTGCGTTCCCCAAAATTGATCAATAAACCGATAGAGCATGCGGATACGGCAAGGTAGCCGATGATTTGCGCCATGTGACTGTTATCCAGGCCTCTGAGCGCTTTGATCTCGACGATAATCGCTTCTGCCACCACAAAATCTGGGATTTAGTAGCCAACCAGACGTTGGTTTTGTGGATTTTCATAAACTTCGTAGAGCTTCTGCTGTTCAATAGCAAAATCGGCGTCGTTCAGCTTGTTTGCCATTGCCCGCTGATAACTATTTTCGCGCAGACCAGGCCCCAGCTCCCGATGCACAGCCATGGCGCAACCGATGATCTGGTAAGTCATGGCGTCAAATGGCGTGGAAATGAGCTTATTTTCCATCTTCGCGCCTGATCCCTGCCGGTGTGGTCTGATTCCCCATCCGTGAAATCCGTTTTCTAATCCGTTGTCATCCGGGGCCGATATTGCAGCGCCTCGGCCAGGTGCTGCGGGGCGATCTGCTCGCTGCCGGCCAGGTCGGCGATGGTGCGCGCCAGTTTGAGCGTGCGGTGGTAGGCGCGCGCTGAGAGGTTCATTTGGTTCATCGCGGAGCGCATCAGGTTGCTGCTGGCTTCGTCCAGCTGGCAGAATTTGCGCACTTCGGCCGGGCGCATATCCGCGTTGCAGGCCACCCCGGCGACGCCCTTGAGGCGCGAGCGCTGGATCTCGCGGGCGGCTTCCACGCGCTGGCGCACGCCGGTGGAGGCTTCGCCGGTGCGCCCGTCGCTGAGCTTGGTGTATTCGATGCGCGGCACCTGCACATGGATGTCGATGCGGTCGAGCAGCGGGCCTGAGATGCGTTTCTGGTACTTGGTCACGGTGGAGGGCGAGCAGGTGCAGGCTTTGACCGTATCGCCGTAATAGCCACAGGGACAGGGGTTCATCGCCCCGATCAGCATAAAATTGGCAGGGAAGGTCAGCGAACCCTGGGCGCGGCTGATGGTGACCACTTTATCTTCGATGGGCTGGCGCAGCACTTCCAGCACGCGCTGGCCAAATTCGGGCAGTTCGTCCAGAAAGAGCACCCCGCGGTGGGCCAGGGAGATTTCGCCGGGGTGGGGGATGTTGCCGCCGCCCACCAGCCCGGCATGGCTGATGGTGTGATGGGGCGAGCGGAAGGGCCGCGCGCGAATGAGGGGCACGTCCGAGGGCAGCTGATCGGCGACCGAATAGATGCGGGTGACGTCCAGGGCTTCGTCGATGGTCATGCGCGGCAGGATGGCCGGCAGGGCGCGCGCCAGCAAAGTCTTGCCCGAGCCGGGCGGCCCGACCATCAGGCAGTTGTGCCCGCCGGAGGCTGCCACCTCCAGGGCGCGTTTGACGTGCTCCTGGCCTTTGATCTCGCTGAAATCGGTGGCCACCGTGATGCTGATATCTTCGGCGTTGGTAAGTGGGTAGGGGGTGACGCGCTGCTCGCCGTTCAAATGCGCGTATAATTCTGCCAGGGAAGAGGCCGGGATGACCTCCAGGTCGGGGATCAGGGCGGCTTCTGCCGCGTCGACTTCGGGCACGAACACGCGTTTGAAGCCCTGCTCGCGGGCCACGGCGGCCATGGGCAGCACCCCGCGCACGTGCCGGACGGAGCCGTCCAGCGACAGTTCGCCGATCACCAGGCTGCTCTCCAGGGCTTCCGGCGGGATCTGCTCGGAGGCCACCAGTACGCCCAGGGCGATGGGCAGATCGTAAGCCGGGCCTTCCTTGCGCACCGCGGCGGGAGCCAGGTTGACGGTGACCCGCTTGCGCGGATAGATCAGCCCGGCGTTTTTGACCGCCGACTGCACCCGCTCGCGGCTCTCCTGGACAGCCGCGTCTGGCAAACCGACGATGATGATTCCAGGTAAACCTGGACCCGTGTCAACCTCAACTTCGACGATGACACCCTCCAGGCCGATGACTGCGCAGGAATAGACACGAGCTAGCATGGGGTAAGTGTAGATGGGCTTTGAAGAATTGTCAATTGCATGGAGGATCGGATGAAATTTGGCGTGTGCGGTACCCTGACTGGGAAAAATGAAGACGGCAGCCAGTTCGACCTGCCCGCGGCGGTCAAAGCGGCCGGCTTTGATTACATCGAGCTGCCTTTATCCACGCTTGCCGGGCTGGGCGAGAACGAATTTGAAGAGGTGCTGCGCAGCATGGAGCGCAGCGGACTGCCCTGCGAGGCCTGCAACCTGTTCTTCCCGGGCAGCTTACGGCTGACTGGTCCGGACGCGGATCGGGGCAAAATCGAGGCCTATTTGCAAGTGGCGCTGCGCCGGGCGAGCCGGCTGGGGGCCAGGGTGATTGTTTTTGGCAGCGGTGGCGCGCGCAGCGCCCCGGCCGGTTTTGCCAGGGAGCAGGCCTGGGTACAATTGGTGGAAATGCTGCGCATAGCCGGGGATTTTGCGGGGCAAGAAGGCATTGCTATCGCCATCGAACCGCTGAACCGGTCTGAGAGCAATCTGATTAACAGCGGCGCGGAGGGCTACAGCCTGGCCGGGCTGGTGGAGCATCCCCAGGTGGGGCTGCTGCTGGATATTTACCACATGGTCAAAGAAAGCGAAGATTATGGCATCGCCCTTACCGCCCGGAATGTGCTGCGCCACGCGCACCTGGCAGAGCCGCGCGGAAGGCTTTTTCCGCAGGTGATGGATGAGGATATTTCCGCCTTTTTCAGCGCGCTGCGGCGCGCAAATTATGGCGGGCGGGTGAGTGTGGAAGCCGGGTACAAGAACTTCCAGGTTGAAGCACCCCTGGCGCTGGAGGTAATGCGCTCCGCGACCCGCCAGGGGGCATGAAGGCGCTGCTGCACGAAGCGGCAGGGGACAAATCCTATGGGAAGGGCGGACGCCAAATCGGCGTCCGCCCTTGTGTATGTGTGAGATCCGAGTCCATCGTTGCATCGACCCACCTAAAGTCTTTCTGTGGCCCTTTGAGGGGGTGCTGCGCAGCCGCGGGGTGAAGGCGAGGATCCTTCGTTAACTTCGCGAATGGCGCTGACGCATCGGGTTAGGGCAATCGCATCAAAACAGTTTTTCTATAAAATAGTTGTCACCCACCCCTAAATCCCCGCCCTCGAGGGCGGGGACTTTAAAAAGAGTTCCGAGAAGACTGTATCTGGCGGCACTTATGTGCCGCCAGATACAGTCTTCTCGGAGAAAAATATTTTCTCCCCCTCTCCGCGGCAAAAAAACGCCGCGGAGAGGGGGCCGGGGGGAGTGGAAAAAGGTAGAAAACGCATCTGGCAATGTAGATGCGATTGCCCTGCGCATCGGGTGGCCCTGTTGAGATTTGCAGCAATAAGACCTATAATAGCTCATACGGAAACAAACAGATCAAGGAATGCATCGATGAAACCGTTGTTCACCTGGGTGATTTTCACCGGGCTATTTTTAGCCGGCTGCGGTCAAACCACACCTACGCCGGCCGGTCCCACCGCGACGCTGGGCGGGCCGGTGGTGTTGGCGGCCACTTTTACCCAAACGCCGCAGATTAAATCACCTTCGCAAACCCCCACTCCTTCTCCTTCCCCGTCCCCGACCTCTACCCAGGCGCTTGAGGCAACCCCCACCGCCACCCTGGCGAGTTCCCCAACACCCACCGTCGAGGTTCAGCCCAGCCCAACCCCTCCCCAGGAGACTGCTCCATCAGGCGGCAGCGGCGGGCAGGCGGACTGCGTCGATAAAGCGGCCTACTACTCGGATATCACCATTCCGGACGGCACTTCTTTTAAGCAGGCGGTGACGTTCACCAAAACCTGGCAGATACGTAACGAAGGCACCTGCACCTGGGACGGCTACAAGCTGGTTTATGCCGGCGGAGACATCATGGATGGCCCGCCCTCCAATCCCATGCCGCACGTAGCCCCGGGCGAGATCGCCAACGTGTCGGTCGAGCTGAAATCCCCGCCGCAGGGTGGGGAGTACACCGGGTTGTGGGAGTTTGAAAACACCGGTGGCCAACGATTTGGGGTCAACAGCCACGGCAAAGATTTCATCTGGGTAAAAATTGGGGTGAGCTGGTACACCCAAGAAAATCCGCCCGGGAATCCCAAACCAACCCCCGGCGGGCCGGGCAGTGCGCAAACCGGCAGCTGCTCAGTGGAACAAAATGTTGATTACGAGAACCAGATCCTGAGCTTGATCAACCAGGCGCGCGCCGATAACGGCCTGAAAGCGTTGAAATTGCAAAGCGGGTTAACCGCCGCAGCCCGCGTCCACAGCCAGGACATGGCCTGCAATGACTTCATCGACCACACCGGCTCGGACGGCTCGACCTGGTTCAACCGTATCCAGGCGCAGCAGTACGCCTATTCATACGCCAGCGAGAACATCTACGTGGGCGACCCGGATTTTGGCGGCGACGCCCAGGGCGCCTTTACCTGGTGGATGAACAGCGAAGTGCATCGCAACAATATCCTCAGCACGAAGGTGACGTCCATTGGCATTGGCTATGCATATTACCCCGGGAGCACCTACAAAGGGTATTACACCATAGATTTCGCCCGGCCGTGAGTTTGGGTTGAGTCCAGGATCGAAAATCGGTGGTCATGCTGACCCTGTGCAACAAAAAAAGGACCCGCGGGTCCTTTTTTTGTTGATGCTGTCGACTATGAGGAGGTTATTTGCGCGCCGCAGCCACGGCAGCTTTGATCTGTTCGATGTGATCGCGGGTGTGGAGCGGGGTCTGCAGCAGGGTAAAGGCCATTCGCCAAAAAGTGCCTTTGTCGGCGACTAATTCGTCCGAGAGGTGAGCCGCCATATAGACGGTTTCGGCTTCGTTGCGGAAGAGCTCATCCAAAATGGCTTCTTTGGTATTGTATACCGCGGTGGTAGCGGCGATGCGCGCGGGCAGGTTATCGCCGAAGCCGTCTGAGACGCGCTCCTGGCAGTAGACCATGTCATTGATCCAGGTGTGGTTGTCGCGTTCATCCTGGATCAGGTGCGAAACTACTTCCATCGCACTCCATTCTCCCGGTTGCGGGACGAATGCCGCCTCGGCGTCTGTTACTCCCTCGAATACCGCCTTAAGCTCCGCATCCATTTCGGCGTGTAGTTTTTTGAGCATATCACCGAACTGGCGTGCATTTTGGGGCAAATCTGGCATCGGGCGGGCGGCCAGCTCCATTTCCACGTGCTTCTTCTCGGCCCCGCGGTAAAAGCCCACATCTACCATATCACCGGATTTCTTGTGCTGCAGGAGCGCGATGACCGCATTGAAATCGGTGGCCGGTTTGCCCATCATCGAGATGATGACGTCATTCTTGCGCAGCCCGGATTTTTGAGCGCCCAGCCCGTCCACGGTGCTGTCCAATCGCAGCCCTTCTGCCACCGGCACGCCTAATTCTTCGGCTCGTTTCTTGTTGAAATCGCCAAAGAGCACCCCCATCATTGGGCGGCGGGTGATGCGCAGGTCCGGGCCGTGTTCGAGGATCGAAATCAGGTTGTCGAGGCCCTCGTTCCAGCCGCGAGAGATTTCCTCTTTCGCCTTGCTCCAGGCCGGGGTTGTATCCAGCCCCGCATGCTCGAGTGAAAATGTGGTGGCGCCGTTGTCCAGAGCAGTGATATTTAGCGTGACCCGTGTGGGGGATGGGTCGTCGCGCCCGACCCAAATGAAAACCACCTCATGGTTCTCCTGGAGCTTGACATATTCGCCGCTGGCGTAATAACCGCTGTTCCAGGCAATGTAAAACCGCCCGCCGGGCTTGGCGTCAACCGTGGCGGTATCGCATAACCACGAACGCAGCACAGTGGCATTGGTGAAAGCACGATAAACCCGGGAAGGCGAAGTATTTAAAGTGTGGACGAACTTGAGACTGGTAGACATAGACAACTCCTCATTCGGACATTAGCAAGCAAATAAATCAACAATATTATACCTGAATGTTATTTAGAAAAATACATGTTTGTCATAATTCATCAAATTAAGGCAAACTGGCACATTCAGGTGCAGTAAGCAGGACATCGAATGGTAAAAATGCAGCCGAATTTCTCATGGATGGGCAGCCGCCGCTGCTGAGCAACTTTTTGATTCAATGTGCGTAGATTATTACAGAATGATAAACATGCGGCCGGAGGAAAACAGGGTGTTTCGGACCGGCCGGTATATCCTGCGAGAGAAATGGTGAGGAGAAAATGAATGATCGACCTGGTTGTCTGGTGGGGCTGCTAAAACTAAGCCTGCTGCGCTGGGTTTATGATGGACTGCAGCGTACTTTCGGTTGGAAGAGCAATTCGTGTATGGGCTGCGGCTGTGGTCTGATCCTGTTTATCGTCTTTATCCTGGCGTTTGTCTCGATCCTGTTTGGCACGGACTGGTTCAAGCTGGTGCAGGCCTTCGGAATGATCTAATCCACACTCGGCTGGAATCAAAAATAGCGCCAGCCTTATGGCGCTTTTTTTGATGGATGTAGGGCAGGTCAGCGGCTGCGAAATGCATCCCGCACCAGGGCTTCATCGAAGAAGCCTGAGGCCTGCCCATCCACGGCGTACTGGTAGACGGCGGCGGCATAGATGCCCTCGACCGCAGAGCGCAGCAGGCCAACGATGGATAAGACCATCAGCAGGATCAGCGCCAGGCCGCCCAACAGCCAGACGTTAACCGTTTGGGCGCTCAAAATCAGGTAAAAGAAAGGCACGGAGGCCAGGATGACCAGGAAAGTGACCAGGCCAAACAGCAGGCCGAGGCCAATGTTGCCGGCAATTTGTTCGCCCCAGGTGCGTTTGAGATATGCCGCGCTGCGCTTTACCGCTTCGATGGGCCCCACGTTTTCTACCGCCAGGATGGGCACCACCAGGTAGGTGGCGACATTCCAGGCCATGCCAACCAGCGAAATGATAAACCGGCCGATGCCATTAGAACGGCGTGAGATCGACTGCAGTAACACGCCAACCGTGGCGGCGATTAAGGCGTAGCCCAGGATGGGTCCGAAACGACCGGCGGCGATGGACAGGCCATCCTTGACGGTCGGGTCGCCGCCGCGCAGACGGATGAGCGCCGCCCCCACCAGGGCCGTGTTGGCGAAAAAGATGACGGTGTACTGCACCAGATAAAATAGGAAAAGGGCAATAAAACCGAACAGGCCGTTGTTGCTAAAGAAAATCGAATCGGTGAGGCTGCCGAGGAAAAGAGGCAGGGCAAATGCCAGGCTGACCAGGATCAGGGCGATCGAGGAGAGGATGGGAAAGATCAGCAGTTCCTTGTCGGCGGCGAGTACGGCGAGGCTGGCTTTGAACATCTGCCAGCTGTTATAGAGGCGGTTCATCGGTACCTCCTGGTTATTTTTCGGGGTCTTTGCTGTTGAGCCCTCTGCCCAACTCTTGCGAGCGCTCGTAGGCGGCCCAAATGGCGCGCGAGATGGCGGTGCGGAAGCCGGCTTTTTCGAGGAAATAGATGGCTTCGGCAGAGGTGCCGCCCGGCGAGGTGACCTGGTTGCGCAGCTGGGCCGGGTGGATGCCGTTCTTCTGGTAGAACGAGACCGAGCCGAGGATGGTTTCGGTGACCAGTTGTTCGGCGACGCGGCGGGGGAAGCCCATGTGCACCCCGGCGTCGATCAGGGCTTCCATGAAGAGGTAGACATAGGCCGGGCCGGACCCGGATAGAGCCGTGGCCATATCCAGGTAAGTCTCTTCTTCGACGAAAACTTCCTGGCCCAGGGCGGTGAGCACCTGGCGGGCAATCTCCAACTGCTCCGGGGAGACAGCTTGCGAGGCGGTCCAAACGGTGATGCCCTGGCCGATTTGCGCGGGGGTGTTGGGCATGGCGCGTACGACCGCGTCGTGCTGCAGGCCATCTGCAATCTTCTGGGTGGTGGCCCCGGCGATGATCGAGAGCACCACCGCCTTGGCGGGGATGCAGCCGCGCAGCCCGGAGAAAACCTTGGAGAGCTTTTGCGGCTTTACTGCCAGGATGACCAGGTCGGCATTTTCTACCGCCAGGGTGTTGTCAGTGTAGGGATGGATGCCGAAACGCTCGTGAAGGGATTCGACCTGGGAAACGATAGGGCCCGAGGCATGAATTTGTTCGGGGTCCGGTGACCTGCTTGCGCAGCAGCCCGGTGATGATCGCCTCACCCATGACGCCTGGACCAATTAGAGCGATTTTAGTTTCGTTTGGCATGGATTTCTTTTTCTCCTCGCGCGCTCCAGCGCGCAAAAATGGCGGTAGAAAGCAGGCGTCCGGCGCTTTGTTCGGTTAGAACCACCTCGCCGGTTTCCGTGGAGCCCGGCCAGCGCTGCATGATTTCTTCGACGGCATAATACAGGGTGGCCGCCGAGGCTTTGACCGCGTAGGCGGTGAGCAGCAGGAAGCGCGGTTGGGCGCTGAGGATCTGGCGGCAGGCGTCCAGCAGCTCGGGGAGCAGCTTGTAAAACTCCCAGACCTCGCCCTTGGGGCCGCGGCCAAACTTGGGTGGGTCGAGGATGATGCCGTCATAGGCGGACGAGCGGCGGTTTTCGCGGTGGACGAATTTGATCGCATCGTCGATCAACCAGCGTATCGGCGCATCTTCCAACCCGGAGAGCACCTGGTTTTCGTGTCCCCAGCTGATCACCTTGCGCGAGGCATCCACGTGGGTAACGCGGGCGCCGGCGCGGGCGGCTGCCAGCGAAGCCAGGCCGGTGTAGCCGAAGAGATTGAGCACCTGGATCGGGCGTCCGGCTCGACGCACCTGGTCTTCGATCCAGTCCCATTGGCTGGCCTGTTCGGGGAAAACCCCCAACTGCTTGGATCCGCCGGGTTGGGCCCAAAAGCGCAGGCCTTTATACTCCATCTGCCAGCGGCTTTTCTCCGGTGCGGACCACTCCCAATGACCGCCATTCTCCTCTTGACCCGGGGTGAAGCGTGCGGCTGCCGCCTGCCAGGCTTTTTCG
Organism: uncultured Chloroflexia bacterium; assembly: GCA_963752685.1. Taxonomy (GTDB): domain Bacteria; phylum Chloroflexota; class Anaerolineae; order Anaerolineales; family Anaerolineaceae; genus Anaerolinea. The sequence continues at coordinate 754,334 of CAVVZR010000008.1, forward strand.
GGCAGCGCCGGGCGCCAGATGGCCTCGGCATCCGGGCGGATGCAGGTGACCGGTCCGAAACGTTCCAGGCGCATGCCTGCCCCGCTGTCGAGCAAGGCATAATCGACCCAATCGGGTGAGGGCAGCAAAGATAAATGGGGAGGAGCGGTTTGTGATGACATATAGGGTAATTAAAGTATAACATGCCTGGCGTTTTGGACGTTCGCCGATAAGGCAACAGCCGCACCTGGGGCGATTGCATAAAACATTCGTTCTATATAAATAATGTCACCCACCCCTTGATCCCCGCCCTCAAGGGCGGGGAAAACAGAAAAGTATGGTGTATTTGCACGCTTTCGCGCGCAAATACACCATAAAAATTATTTTCTTCCCACGTCGTAAACGCTGACACTGTGCGTGCACCCGCAAATATTTATAATGCAATCGCCCTGCAGCCGCACCTGGGCTCGATTCGATCAGGCCGGGATGACAAGCGCTGTAGGAAGGCGTTAACGAGCAGGTCCGAGCGCCTGGCGATGGGTTATAATTTTTGCCAACTTCACAGCCACAAGGACCGATATGACGATTAACTTTGACGAAGTTTATGATCGACGCGCAAGCGATAGCGTGAAATGGAACCTATACGAGCAAGATGTTCTGCCGCTCTGGGTGGCGGATATGGACTTCAAAGCCGCCGACGTGGTGCTGGAAGCGCTGCGCCGGCGCGTCGACGAGGGCATATTTGGCTATGGCGGCGCGGTGACGCAACTGCGCGAGGCTATTTGCACCCGGCTGGAGCGCATGTATGCCTGGAAAGTGAACCCGGAAGAGGTGGTGTTTCTCCCCGGGGTGATTGCCGGTTTCAACCTGGCTTGCCAGGCTTTTGCCGGCGAGGGCCAGGGGGTGGCCTTTCAAACCCCGGCGTATATGCCTTTTCTGACCGCACCGGGCAACGCCGGATCGTTCACCCAGGACAGCGAACTGGTTCAGGACAGCCGGGGGTGTTACCAGGTGGATTACCAACGGTTTGAGGATTCACTGGACGATCGCACGCGCGTATTTATCCTGTGCAACCCGCACAACCCGGTCGGGCGGGTGTGGAGCGCGGCAGAACTTGAGCGAATGGGCGAAATCAGCCTGAAGCATAAGCTGGTGATTTGTTCAGATGAAATCCATTCGGACCTGATCTTTAACGGTCATCGCCATATCCCCATCGCCTCGCTCAACCCAGAATTGGCCGAGCAGACCATTACCCTGATGGCTCCCAGTAAATCTTTTAACCTGCCAGGGCTGCATTGTTCCTTCGCAGTCATCCAAAATGCCAAATTGCGCGGTGAATTTAATGCGGCGCGCCGCGGGTTGGTCAACGAGGGCAACGTATTGGGGATCGCTGCCGCCGAAGCGGCCTACCGCCTGGGCGAAGGTTGGCTGCAAGAACTGCTGGTCTATCTGCAGGCTAACCGGGATGCCCTGGATGCGTATCTCAGGACCGAGCTGCCCGAGCTGAGCATGTACAAACCGGAAGGCACTTACCTGGCCTGGATCGACTGCCGCAAGGCGGACTTGGGCGATAAACCCGCTCAGTTCTTCCTTAAACAGGCGCGGGTGGGATTGAATGAAGGCGTCGCGTTTGGTAAAGGAGGAGAAGGGTTTGCCCGCTTGAATTTTGGCTGCCCGCGTTCGACCCTGATGCAGGCCCTGGAGCGGATGAAAAACGCCCTGAGGACATCCGCAAAACAGGAATGAAATCCAAGCGCTCAAGCGGCTGCGCCAGGGCGACAACCAGCCTCCTGGTCGCCGCGGTATTGCTGCCCTTTCTTTTGGTGTTGGGCTACGGCATGCTGCGTTGGCTGGGCGCCTTCTTGATCGTTGCCGACCCGCTGCAGCCGTCGGACGCGGTGGTGGTGCTGAGCGGGGGCGCCCTCGACCGCCTGGATACCGCGGTAGCGGTGATCGCGGATGGCAATGCCAGGTACCTGATCCTGACCAACACTGACGAACGGGCGGATAACGGGCGCAAGACGACCGATTATCTGTTCAGCGAGGCCACGCGGCGGGGGATCAGCGTGCCGCAGATCGATATCACCGATCTCACCGTCAGCACTACCGCGGATGAGGCGGCGGCGGTGCGAGATTTGATGCAAGAACGCGGCTGGCAGCGCTGCGTGGTGGTCACCGACCCTTACCACAGCCGGCGCACGCGCTTTTTATTCCACCAGGCCTTTCAGGGCACGGGGCTGGAGGCGCGGGTGGTACCGGTGAAGGGCTCCTGGTACCGGTCGAGCAGCTGGTTTTTGAGCCGGGACGGTTGGGAAACTACGATGCGTGAGTGGGGCAAGCTGCTGGCAGCCTGGTTGGGATTAAGCAACCGGATTAAATAATAACAGGGACGCTTTTTGCGTCCCTGCCGGTTGTTTCGACCTGGAATTCTTAGTTTGCAGCGGTTACGCGGGCAGCCTGCAGGCCTTTGGGCCCCTGCTCGATCTCGAATTCAACTTTCTGGCCTTGCTTCAATGAGCGGTAGCCTTCCATTTCAATGGCCGAGAAGTGGACGAACACATCGTCCCCATTATTGTCGTCACGACCGATAAAGCCGTAGCCTTTGGTGGCGTTGAACCATTTTACGGTCCCAACAAAACGATCAGACATTCTTACACACTCCATCTAGAATTGAATTCGACGACGCAGTCTCACCGACAAACCATCTTGCAGATGCCGAAGTTCCGGGCGGGACGTGAGGGCAAGGCTGTAGTGATGATGAGGCGAATTCCCAGCGTCTTACGTGTGCGCAAGGTTATCACTTAAAGAGTAGGCTGTCAAGATTATTAAAATCAGTTTTTTGGGTGGTTTTAACCGGTCGTTGCGCGCGAAAAACCGGCATATATGGGGTGGATGGCCGGAAAATAGCCCCGAGGCAGTACAAAAATCGATACGCTCCCCACAGGCTAAAAACAGCCGGCGGGTTGCGCCCGCGGCGAAACGGATGGCCGTTTTGGCGCCCTTATCGCCGCCCTGACGCATAAAATCTGGAGGGGTTAAGCCGGCAGCTGGGCCAGGAACTCCTCTGGACGGTGGGCGAAGCGCTGGATGGGCAGCGCACCGGTGGTCAGCTCCAGCAGGGTATCGGTGAGCAGGCGGTTGACCGGGGTGGCCAGCGCAAAGCGCTCGCCGAAGCGCACTACCGCGCCGTTGAGATAGGTCACCTCGCTTTTGCCGCGCCCCTGGTGCAGATCGATATGGAAGGAGGGCATTTTTGCCCCGCGCCCGGCGCTCAATGTGCGGCGCATGAGCGGCTGGCTGAGCCAAATGGGCAGATAGGCAGCGGCGAAAGCCAGCGCGCGCACCGGGGTGGCGGGCAGGTCAACCACGCGGATGCCCTGGGCGTGCATCACCTGCAGAGCTTCGCGCAGCATGCGCATCTCCATGCGAAAGAGCTGGGGGTCGGCAAAGATTTCGGCAGGGGGCATATCCAAAATGGCTGACGAGGCGTTGGCGAGCAAGTTGGTGAGCATCTTCGACCACTTCATCGAGGCGGCATCGGGATAGAGGCGCGGCTGCAAGCCGGCCGCGTCGAGGACCCCCATCAGGCTGTTGACCAGGATATGCTCGTTGGCCAGGCCCACCCCGCGCAAGCGTTCGACCGCGATTTCGCCGGGTCCGGGGCGGCCAATGGCGGTGGTGACGGTGCCCGAGATGACTTTATCCTCGCCCAGCGCGGCGGTGACCAGGGCCTCATTCTCGACGCCGTTCTGAAAACACAGCACCGGCGGCAGGGCGACGCGGTAAGGTTTGAGCGTTTCCATCAACTCGGCGGTGTCAAAGGCTTTCACTGCCAGGATGGCGGCGTCAAAAGGGCCGGTGGTGAGAGCGTCATCCAGGTTGGTGGCGATTTGCGGCGACTCGATGTGCTGTTTGCCGCCGGCGAGATGCAGGGTCAGGCCAGAGCGGCGCAGCCGTTCGGCAGGCTCGGGGCGTTCCAGAAAAACGACCGACTGCCCGCACAGCGCCAGGCTGCCGCCCAGGTAGGTGCCGATGGCGCCCGCGCCGAAACACAGAAATCGCATGGTAGGAGGGTTAGATTTTGCCATGAAGGATGGTTGGAATGGTTAGCTGTTCCAGGAGCGGGCGCCCGCCAGGAAGTCTTTGCCCGACATCGCCCGTTTTCCGGCCGGTTGAACTTCGTCTAACAACAGCCAGCCGCCGGCGGTGCCCAGCGCGGGGAGGTGATCGATGGTCGCGCGACTGCCTGGCTGGGCGGTGGAAAGGTGGACGGGGTGGGCGCGGTGGACTTTGAGCGGCTGACCTTGCCAGAGCAGGTATGCGCCCGGCCAGGGGTTGAAAGCCCGCACCTGGTTGGCCAGGTTCTCGGCCGGGAGCGAGACATCCAGCAGTCCGGCCTCTTTTTTGAGCATCGGGGCATAGGTTGCCTGGGAGTCATCCTGGCGGAGGAGGGTCAGGCGGCCATCCAGGTAGGCGGGCAGGGTGTCGATCAACAGCTCGGCGCCGGCCTGAGCCAAACGCGGGATGAGTGTGCCGGCGGTATCGGTCGGTAAGATTTCCACGGCGCGCTGGCTGAGAAAGGGGCCGGTGTCGATGCCCGCGTCCATTTTCATGATCGTCGCCCCGGTAGTGATATCGCCATTGAGAATAGCCGCCTGGATAGGCGCCGCGCCGCGCCAGCGGGGCAGCAAGGAGGCATGCACGTTGATGCAGCCGAAGCGAGGCAGATCCAGCAGGTTTTGGCGCAGGATCTGCCCGTAGGCGGCCACAACGATCAGATCGGGGGCCCAGGCGAGCAGCCTTTCCTGGGCCTCAGGCCGGCGCAGACGCTCGGGCTGGATCACTTCCAGGCCCAGCTGGTCGGCGAGAACTTTGATGGGTGGGGGGGTGAGCTGGCGCCCGCGCCCGGCGGGCCGGTCGGGCTGGGTGACCACGCCAATTACCCGGTAATGCGTGGTGACCGCCTGCAAAACCGGCAGGGCAAATTCGGGCGATCCCATAAAAACCACAGTCTCGTTCATCGTTGAGATTGTATCACAATTCATTTTCCGGTTATTTTCTGGTTGTACTTTTTATTAAAATGAGTACAATGATCATTGATCACCAAATTTTATATTGACATTTCATTTAGGAGGCAATTCCATGCAATCACCCACACCTCAGATCGAATCCACGAGTGATGACCGCCTTTGGGTATTACTAGGTTATATCTTCACTCCCATCATCCCTATCGTGGTTCTGTTGATGCAGGACAAGAAGGACCGGCCCTTTATTAAGTCCCACAATATGCAGGCCTTGATCCTGGGTGTGGTGGAATGGGTCATCAACTTTGCCTTGAGCTTCATCGTAATTGGCTGCGTCACCAGCGTGCTCACCATTATTGTGAACATCTACCTGGGTGTTAAGGCCAACCGCGGCGAGACCTTCAATATCCCCGTGATTTCAAATTTCGTCCGCCAACAAGGTTGGTAAGCTGATCTATTGATCAAAAAAGGCCGCGCGAGCGGCCCTTTTTTGGTTAAGCTTGCGGTTCGATCACCGGACCACCGGGGGTATCCTTGACCGTCCAGCCCAGCGCGGTGATCTGGTCACGCAGCCGGTCCGAATTCGGCCCAATTGCGCTGACCGCGGGCCTCCTGGCGCTGGGCCACCAGGCTTTCGACCTCGGCGGGGATGGCCGGGGAAGCTGAAACGGTTTCAGCCAGGCGCTGGTGGGCGGCGCTGGCCTGCTGCCATACCTCCGCGCGGATGCCGGCGTCGGGCGAGACGGGGGGATGGAAATCGCCCAGGGCAGAGATGGGGAACTGCTCGCCCTGGCGATAGGCGCATTCGCCGCCGTCGCAGTAGATGTGGACTTCGTCGCGGCCGATCACCTGGCAGGTCCCCGCGTCCAGGTCGATGATCAGGCTGGTGTGTTCGTCGATGCCCAGGATGCTGGTCTGGCTGGGGAGGGTCGCGCGCAGCTTTTCATAGCGCTCCGCGCCGATAAAGCAGTGGCTGGTATCCACATCGGTGCCGCCGTCGGTGTTGTTCCAGTGGGGGATGATTGCCAGGGATAAACCATATGGGCCAAATAAATCCAGGCCAGGCTTCCAATGGGGGTCTTCACCCACTTTGTAAATTTCATAGACTGGCAGGGAGAGCGCGCTGAGCGAGATGGAGGCCGCGCTGGCAAAGGCCAACGCTGCGCCGAGACGGTGACGAGCCTGGATATAATCCCAGGCCAGGCTGTCTTTGAGCTGGCGCACGGCGTAGGTGGGGCTGCCGGGGCCGGCAAAGATGAAGCGGCTCTCCAGGAGGGGCTCGAGGATATCGGGGTTATCGGGGCTGAAGGTGGTGGCACGCTTGCGGGCCGGGATGAGCTGGATCTCGGGCTTGTAATTTTGCAGGCGAACTTTCATATAATCGGCGACTCGCCCGGCTACCAGGGGCGAATTGAGCTCAAAACCGGCGGGGGTTTCCAGGACGGCGATGGGAAGCGGTTGACCCAGTTTTGCGGCCAGGGCTTCGAAGGCCTGGCCGCCGGCGGCGGCCGTTTCTCCAGATCCGATCAGGGCAATTAATCCAGGTTAAATCATGGCGTTATCCTAAGGAGGGTCGAGGGTAATTGGCTACTGGTAAATATGGATCGCGGGTCGCTACCCATTTTGTGATGCTCTCGGCCGGCAAGAACCATGCGGCGGGTATCATCAGAAAGTGAGCTGTTTCTCGATGACGCGCAGTTGGCGTCTGCGGCTGGCGTAATCGGGGAGCAGGGCTTGCAGCGCCTGCCAGAATTGTTTGGAGTGGTTGTGGATCTTTAGATGAGTCAGCTCGTGGAGGATGACATACTCGATCAGGGGCATGGGCAGCATCATCAAGCGCCAGGAGAGACTGATGGTGCCCTTGCTGCTGCACGAACCCCAGCGCGTGCGCGCGCTGGAAATGCGGATTTTGGATGGATAGGATTGGTGGCGGGCAGCCAGCAGGTTTAGAATGGGGGGCAGGGTCTTTTGAGCCTCGCGGCGGTAAAAACGCAGGAAATGGGCTTTGATCTCGGCCGGGCTGCCGGCCGGCACGAGGATGCTCTTTCCGTGGATCTGGGCTGTGCGCGCATGGGCGGCAGGCTGCAGGGGAAACAACTCACCCAGGTAGTAGAGGCCCTGGGGGGGATGGCCGCTTTGCTCGTCGTGGGATGAGTGGCGCTGCTGGATGAGCTGGAGCTTTTGCTGGATCCAATCCGCTTTTGAGGTAAGAAACAGGTCGATATAGGCCTGGGGGGTGTGCAAAGGGGCGCGCACCCATACCTGGCCGTCGGGGCGGATTTCGATGGCGATCGTTTTCCGGGCGGAATGGATGATTCGATCGGCGGGCATAAGGTTATTATAGTGTAAAATTAACCCGTGTTTTCGGATAAAGCCAGTCAGACAATCAAAACCGAGCTGAAGAACGCCGAGCAGGCCCGACAGGCCGGCAACGAAGGCCGCGCGCGGGTTTGCGCGCGCAGGGCAGCCGGGGCGGCCGTGCGGGAATACCTGCGCCTGGCGCAGCAGGCCCAGCCAAATACCAGCGCCTATGGATTGTTAGGGGCCGTCCTGGAAGTAGAGGAAATTCCAACCCGGGCAAGAACTGCCGCCGGGCATTTGCTCAGCCGGGTGGATGAGGATCATAACCTGGAAGCAGGGGTGGATTTGCTGCAAGAAGCCAGGACGCTGGCAAATGAACTTGAAAATATCAGCATTTTGAGATCAGGAGGAATATAATACAGGGATGGATGGCGAACAAAAAATAAAAATGTATGGAACCACATGGTGCGGATCATCCCGCACTGCCCGGCGTTTGTTGGATGAAAACCATATCGCCTATGATTGGGTGGATATCGACCAGGATATGGATGCGCGCAAATATGTAGAAGAAGTGAACCGGGGTTACCGCAGCGTGCCGACCATCGTTTTCCCGGATGGCAGTATGCTGGTGGAGCCGACGACGAGTGCATTAAAAGAAAAATTAGGGGTCATTTAGCAGTTTTTTAAGACGGACCAAGAACAAGGAGCTTTAAGGTCCTCCGGTTGGGATCTCAAAACTCCTTTTCGTTTCAGCCGCTGTGTTCGCCGCTGCTGGCAGCGGACGCAGAGTTCAGGATGTTAGCGAAGTTGGCGAATGATCCACATGATCGACAGGCCGACCGCCAGGCCAATGGCGATGGCGATGCCTAACTCACCGCGCACCTGGGGCTGGGCCAGGGTGGGGCCGGGGGTGATCAGGTGGGTTTGCAGGCGGTTCACAAAGGCCGGATTGGGCTGCACAGGCCGCAATGAGCGCTGCAGCTGCTGTTCCAGGCTCGACATTAAGTCAGCAGATTGAAGCGACATACCTCTTACTCCTCGTCAACCGGGTAGGCCACAATCCCGATGGTGCCAGGACCGAGATTAGCGGCTACCGGAATGGATAATTCCGAAATAAACAAATCTTTGATATTCAGCATGCTCTTGATCCGTTCGGCCAGGATGTGGGCGGTAGATGGGTCGGCCGCGTGTACGATGGCGACATACACCGGTGAATCGCCCAGGCGGGCGGCCACTGCGGCCAACACGCGGTCGAGCGCCTTCTGGCGGGTGCGGACTTTTTCGGCCATCTCGAGCAAACCGTCGCGTAGGACCACAATGGGTTTGACCTTGAGCAAAGAAGACAGCGCATTTTGCATGGCACCGATGCGCCCGTTCAAATAAGCAAATTCGAGGTTATCAATGGTAAAAATGACGGTCAACCTGGCGCGAATTTTCTCCATCTTGGCCAGGATTTGTTCGACGCTCAGCCCGGCGCGATCCAGCAGGCGCGCCTCGCGGCACATGTACCCGACCGCGGCGGATCCCGCGCCGGTATCGAAGGCTAAAATGTGAAACTCATCTTTCAACTCCTGGGCGGCAGATTGGATGGTCGCCAGCGTTCCCGGAAAGCCGCCCGCTGATGTGCATGGAGAGGATGGTATCGCCGCGCCGGGCAATCTTGCGGTAAAAATCCGCCACCTGGCCGGGCGAGGGCAGGGACGACTTGGGGATGATGTGGGTCTGGCGCACTAACCGGTAAAAATCCTCAAAGCAAAAATTATCACCCTGGGTGTAGGTCTGCTCACCAAAGTTTACCCGCAGCGGAATCACGTCGATCTGGTATTCGCTCTCCCAGCTTGCGGGCATGTCGGTGGCGCCGTCAGTGACGATTCGCAGCATTGGGCATCCTTATCAGGGCTCTAAAGCGGATATCTCGTCGCGCAGGGTGAGCAAGGTGCGGTGGTAGAGGCTCTTGATCGCGCCCTCACTGCGCATCATGATCTGGGCGATATCCGCGTTTGACATTCCTTCCACAAATTTCAAGATCAGCAGCTGCTGGCGCTCGGCGGGCAGGGTGCGGATGACCTTGAGCAGGTTTTCCAGTTCCTGGTTGGTTACCAGGGCGCGCTCGGGCTGTTCCCCCTGGTGGAAAAGATTGGGCTGGTCATCCAGCGGAACCTCGTTGCGCCGGCTGTTATCGCGGTGCCAGTTGGCGACCAGGTTGTGGGCAATGCGATACAGCCAGGCGGAAAAGGGCACCCCGCGGTTGTGATAATGGTTGATGTGGTTGAGCGCGCGGTGAAACACTCGAGATGTCAGATCCTCCGCTTCAAAAGGGTTGCCTGTGCGGTAATAGATATAGTTGTAAATCCGGTTGACATAACGCTCATATAAGAAGCTAAAGGCATCCGTTTCACCGGCAGAGGCCTTTTCAATCACCGTTTCTTCCGGCAGTGCTTCTAATACCGACAGGACTGCGTTGTCAGTATCATTAACACCATCGGGCTGCGCAGGTTTCGCCAAAGTTTAATCCTGGGTATCGTATAGCCGGTCGGTTCTGGCGGCCATTATAAAATCGTTCTGGTGCAGGCCGCGGATGGCGTGCGTCCACCAGTTGACGGTGAGCCGGCGGTATTCCACCAGCAGGGTGGGGTGATGGTCCTGCTGGTTGGCGATATCACCGATGCGATTGGCCAGCTCCAGCGCGGCGCTGAAGTTATTCACCTTGAAGACCCGCACCAGGTGGGGAACGCCTTCATGATCCTCAACCTGCCAGAGGGGCACCTGGGGCAGCAGGTCGCGAATCTCTTCGGGGGTAAGCGGCGGGATGCCGCCCCGGCAGGGTACGCAATTCATCTAAGTCAATTCTTGCATAGTGGAACCTCTGGGATCACCTTTAAACCATCGAGGGTCTTTTCTGTTGTGTTATTATAACAATGGAGTATGGATTTGCATGGCATCTACCCCTGATCAACCAGCTTCCTGGTGGCGCCGTAATTTGCTCTCGATTTGCGCGCTGGCGTTGATGCTCAACTGCGTGCCCCTCGCGGTGGTCTTCCCCGCCGATTATCTCCTCTTCCAACCCCAGCCCTACCTGGATGCCGTCGAACAAAGCGGATTCTACCAGACATACCCGCGGGTATTATACGACCTGGCGATTGGCGGGGGTGAATTGACCCTGCCAGGTGTGGCGGGTTTTATCCAGACCCTGTTCCCGGCGGATAAGACCGAAAGTGTAATGCGTTTTATCTTCCCGGAAAACTGGGTGCGCGTGCAGGTGCAGCGCAGCATGACCCAATTTTGGGCCTATTACAACGCAAATTCGCGCAGCCTGCAGGTGGCGGTGGATTTTCGCCCGGTGAAAAAGCGCCTGCAGGGCGAGGACGGGCGCGCCCTGGTCAGCGCGGCCTTCAATGGGCTGGAAGAATGCAGCGCGCAGGATGTGCTCAACATCGCGGCGCTGGTGCTGCAGGGCAAAACCGACCAGCTGCCGCACTGCAAGCCGCCCAAAGCGGTGGAAGGGCTGGTGACCAGCGGGCTGCAGCTGGCCCTGCAAAAATTGACCGGCGGGCTGCCGGATGAAATTGTGCTGATGCGCCGCAGCAGCCCCGACCCGCTGTACGCCGGGCCGGGCGGAGTGTACGCGGACCTGCGCAACGGGCTGCGCTTTTCGACGGCCTTTGTGCTGATGCTGTTTGCGGCCGCCTGCGTGCTGCTGGATTATTCGTGGAAGCGGGTGGTCGAGTGGGCGGGGGTGCCGCTCTACGCGGGCGGCATATTCAGCGCCATCCTGGCGTCGCTGCTGGGCACGGGCAGCCGCTGGCTGGCGGACGGCATCGCCGGCATCTTGCCGGGGACGGCCAGGATCGTTTTCAGCCTGTTCAGCGGCATCGCCCTGACCGTCTTCCAGCAGTTCCTGGCCTGGATGGGCGTGGCCGGGGTGATCCTGGCGCTGGTGGGGCTGGTGTTGGTTTTAGTGGGGAGGGGGATACGGGAAATGCGGACGGGTAAATAGCCTTTTTTAACTATTGAATGGATAACCTGTTTAGTCAATATTGGTGAAATAATTATATGGCATTTGATTCCACGATTTTCCATCTACAGTTCGTCCGCCCCAGGCGCCATCAATCATCTTAATTCCTCCATTTTGTTTATGGAAAAATGAGATCCCAGAGCGTAAGCACTGCTCTCTGATTTTTCTAACCCATTCAATATTCATTGGGCGAAGTTGGAACCACTTTCACCTCCTGTAATGATCCAATGGATTTGTTCCAAGGACCCAAAATCAATAAACCCAAGAAGTGGTTCAGCACTGATGAACCTTATTGTGGAGGGAATTGAAGAAAGTATGTTTTTCCTGTAGCAAAATTGTTGTTCCTCAATACTTACGCCAAGCCAAACATTAGTCCATCCTGTTCCCCAATCCTTTGGTAAACATGAAACAATTCTTTCTGGCCGTTTTGTTAGGATTTGGTAGGTGTGATGGGGTGTATTGCGAATTATTTCCCAAGCTTCTTCGCGCCATGCATCAGCTTCTTCGAGGAACCAATCTGACCATGAGCACGCAAAGATCAAAGATGGCTTTTCCCATTAAGAGGGTCATTAAAAGTTGTCTTGCTTCGGAGAATTTGACTTGGATTTTGACCAAATCGGAGCTTTCCACGGTACATATAACAATTCTTACATCCTGACGATATTTTGATACATCCATGCCAGGGATTCCAAGTAGCTTCCGTCCATTCGATTATGCTATTTTTAGCCATGATTATCTGGTCTTTTGTTATGAATTGTTGAACCTATGTTCTTTATATAGCAAAACAATCTTGAAAAAGCAATCACAAGTGATTATAAGGTCAATTTTAATCAACCCTAGAGTTTGGGAAAGTGATCCGAGGATTTTATCTAATGCAAACCTCCCTAAGAAGCCATCTGCTTTGATTATTTTTTTGTTTCTGTAATCTCGGATAATCTCGTGTAAATGGGGCTTTATATACATCTCACCCAGAAGCCAATCATATAACTCTTTCATGGAAACACACTTTCCTATAAACTCTTTCCAAAGAGCCTTCTTGAGGGGTTCAAGGTTAGGTTCCGGGATGATAAGCACAGGTTGGTTTGGCGAATATCGAACATTTACAGAAAAACTACCATCAGGAGTGACAGACCATATTGCCTGCTTCATGACTTCCCGACCTTTTCGATGATTTGTTGCATGGATTAGTACGTACTTTAATGCCCCATTTGCTTGCCTCATCTTTAGATGAGTAACATAACTTGCTTTTAATTGTTTCGAGAAGAGTTCAATAATTTCGTTTGATCGAGAAACATAATTTGCATTGTCTATCAAGTCACGCCATGTCTGGCATCCAAATAATGCATCCATATTTGATGATTGATCATTTTTCTGCATAGCCATATCAACGTAACGGTACATAAAATTAATTAGGAGCTCACAGCCCTCAAAACTTAGAAAGTCATTTAGCAGATCCATCGGTATTTTGAATCCATATGGATCGACAAAAGCAAAACATGGGGCTAACTGACGCCCTCCGGACCGTATATCTTGTATGATATTGCGTAAAACGTCTTCATAATCATGTTGAAAGCAGTTAACATTTATATTCTTAGGCATTACCCCTAATGACGCAATTTCGTTACACAGGCAATCATAATTCGATTTATTGTCCTCCAAAAACACATATTGGACCTCTGTTTTTTCGAGGATTTCATCCCTATCACGGTGGTTCAGTAAAAGTTTGATAGCCAATATCGGCGAGCCATCTTGTCCGGTAGCATGGCGCCCTCGACCTGCGTGGGAATCTATATAAACGACCTTGCCTCTCCATTTTGATAGAATTGGAAACCACCCTCCTAAATAGTTTTTTAGGAGTTGATGTTTTGCATGCTGAAGGCCGTCATAATTTGACCAATAGACATCATCTGTAGAATGCATTAGAGACCCCCACAATCATAAAGGTTAATTCATACACTGAATTAACATAGTATATACCCCAAAATACGAGAGAATACTTTGAGAAATTGTTATCGAACTATAAAAGATCTCCTAAAAAACTTTTGCCTTAAGTAGCCCATATGTATTGAATCCCCAAAATTTCATCACATAGACTACTTCTTCTCGCTGTACTTCTTCCGCCACTCATATATTTTATTGATCGCCTCAATCGGCGTCAGTGAGTTGACGTCCAGGTCTTTCAACTCGTCGATCATCGGGTTGGTCTCGGGGAAGAGGGCCATTTGCTGGGGGAGCTGCGGGTTGAGGTGCACAGCCTTGCCCGAGGAGGCCTCCAACTGTTGGAGGATTTCGTTGGCGCGCTGCACCACCGGGCGGGGCATGCCGGCCAGTTGGGCCACGTGGATGCCGTAGGAGCGGTCCGCGCCGCCGGGGATGATCTTGTGCAGGAAGACCACCTTGCCGTCCGCTTCGCTGACTGCCACGTTGTAGTTGCGCACGCCGGGCAGCAGTTCGCTCAGCTGGGTCAGCTCGTGGTAGTGGGTGGCGAAGAGGGTATGGGCGCGCAGGCCGGGGTGGTTGTGGATGTATTCGACCACCGCCCAGGCGATCGAGACGCCGTCGTAGGTGCTGGTGCCGCGGCCGATCTCATCCAGGATGAGCAGGCTGCGCCCGGTGGCGTGGTGTAAGATGTTGGCGGTCTCGATCATCTCGACCATGAAGGTGGACTGCCCGGCGTGGATCTCGTCCTGGGCGCCGATGCGGGTGAAGATGCGGTCCACCAGGCCGATGCGCGCCTGGGAGGCCGGCACGAAACTGCCCATCTGGGCCATCAGCACGATCAGGGCCACCTGGCGCAGGAAGGTGCTCTTACCGCTCATGTTCGGCCCGGTGATCAGGCGCACGATCTCGCCGGGCTCGAAGACGGCTTCGTTGGGCACAAAGCGCTCGCCGTTCAAGCCGCGTTCCACCACCGGGTGGCGGCTGTCGTGGATTTCGAGCACGTCCTCCTGGGTGACTTCGGGGCGGGTGTAGCTGCCCAGGGCGGCCGATTCGGCCAGGGAGGCCAGCCCGTCCAGTTGGGCCAGGGCGCGCGCGCTGTGCCAACAGGCGCGCGCCGGCGGCGCTGAGCTGGGCGCAGACATCCTGGAAGAGGCGGCCTTCGATTTCACGGATGCGGTCCTCGGCGTTCAGCACCAGGGCTTCGTATTCTTTCATCTCGGGGGTGATATAGCGCTCGGCGTTGACCAGGGTTTGCTTGCGGATGTAGTTCTCGGGGGCGTAGCCGGTATTCGAGCGGCTGATCTCGATGTAATAGCCAAATACCTTGTTGTAGCCCACCTTGAGGGTTTTGATGCCGGTGCGCTCGCGTTCGACCGCTTCGAGGTTGGCGATCCAATCCCGGGCGTGGCGCGAGGCCTCGATCACGCTGTCCAGTTCGGCGGCGTAGCCCGGGCGGATCACGCCGATGTTCTGCAGGGTGGCGGGCGGGTCGTCGGCCATGGCGCTTTCGAGCAGGGCAAGCTGCTCGGCGCAAGGGTTGAAATCCTCCAGCACAAAGGCCAGGGCCGCTGCGCCGGATGGAAAGAGCCGTTGAACGGCCGGCAGACAGCGCAGGGTAGCGCGGATGGCGACCAGATCGCGGGGCAGAGCATGACCCGAGATGACGCGGTTGACCAGGCGTTCCAGGTCGCCCAGGGGGTGCAGGCCGGCGCGCAGTTCGGCGCGCAGCATGCCTTGCTCCACCAGCTGGCCCACCGCCTGCTGGCGCTGGCGGATGGCGGCCAGGTTGAGCAGGGGTTTGCTGACCCAGGTGCGCAGCAGGCGTTTGCCCATCGGGGTGACGGTGGCGTCCAGCACCGAAAGCAGGCTGCCCGCCACCTGGCCGTCGCGCATGGTCTCGGTCAATTCCAGGTTGCGGCGGGTGGCGGCATCCAGCACCATAAATTCGCTCAGGCTGTAGCTGGAGATGCTGCCCAGCAGTTTGAGCGCGGCGGGTTGGGTTTCCTGCAGGTATTGCAGGATGGCCCCGGCGGAGCGCACTGCCAGGTTGAGCCCGCGCAGGCCGAAGCCGTCCAGCGAGGAGACTTGGAAGTGGCTGGTGAGGGTTTCCTGGCAGCGCGAGGTTTCAAAGCGCCAGGAGGGCCAGCGGGTGGTGTGACCCGGCCAGCCGTCGGGCAGGTCGAGGGAATTCGGGGATGAGGATCTCGGCCGGGTTGAGGCGGATCAGTTCGGCGCGCAGGGCGCTGAGGCTGTCTTCCCCGGCCAACTCGGTGGCGGCGAATTCGCCGGTGCTGATATCCACATAGGCGATGCCCGCGCGGTTGTCGTGTAGGGCCACGCCCACCAGGTAATTGTTGCGGTCGCTTTGCAGCAGCCCGGGCTCGATCAACGTGCCGGGGGTGACCACCCGCACCACTTCGCGGGGGAAGATGCCTTTGAGCGGCTGGTCGCCGACCTGCTCGCAGATGGCCACGTGGTAGCCTTTTTCGATCAGCCGTGAGAGGTAGTTCTCCACGGCGTGATAAGGAATGCCCGCCATGGGGATGCGCACCCCGCGCGCCACCGGCCGGGAGGTGAGGACGATATCCAGCTCGCGCGAGGTGGTTTCAGCGTCCTGGTCGAAGGTCTCATAAAAGTCGCCCAGGCGAAAGAAGAGGATGGCGTTGGGATATTGGCGCTTGATATCCAGATACTGCTGGCGGATGGGGGTGACGTCGTCGCTCATAGGATTGTATTTTATTCTATTTTATAAGCGGGCGGGGCAAAGCCGTGGGGTGTACAGGAAAATTGGTGGAAATGGGGTCTCGAGCGGAAAATTGGTGACGGATTTCCTTTGCAGTATTTAGATATCGATCTATAATAATCTCACTATATTCATTTCGAGAGGAGGAACGACAATGGCCGGTGTAACGTATGAGCATGTGACGAAGAAGTTTGGGGATTTTACCGCCCTGAATGACCTGGATATCAATATTGAGGACAAGGAATTCCTTGTATTGGTGGGTCCCTCGGGTTGTGGCAAAACCACCGCCCTGCGCTGTCTGGCGGGGTTGGAAGAGATATCCTTAGGACGGATTGTAATTGGAAACCAGGTAGTAAACGATGTTCCTCCAAAAGATCGTGACATCGCGATGGTGTTCCAGTCCTATGCGTTATATCCCCACATGACTGTCTTCGACAACATGGCATTCGGCCTCAAGCTGCGCAAAGTCCCTAAAGACGAAATCAAGCGCCGCGTTGAGGAAGCAGCCCAGATTTTGGGCATCGAGGGTCTGTTGAAGCGGAAACCCCGCGAACTATCAGGTGGCCAGCGCCAACGTGTGGCGGTGGGACGTGCAATCGTTCGCGAGCCAAAGGTCTTCCTCTTCGATGAGCCTCTGTCGAACCTGGATGCAAAACTGCGCGTCCAGACCCGTTCCGAGATCAGCAAGCTGCACCAGCGCTTGCAGACCACCTTTATCTACGTGACCCACGACCAGGTGGAAGCCATGACCATGGCGACCCGCATCGCGGTGATGAATAAGGGCGTTTTGCAGCAGTTGGATACCCCGCAGCACCTGTATGACCAGCCCGCCAACCTGTTTGTGGCCGGTTTCATTGGTTCCCCGGCGATGAACTTCTTCCCCGCCAAGTTACGCAAAGACGGCGGCAGCCTGGTGGTCGACAGCGGCGATTTCGCGGTCAAAGTTCCCGAGAACCGCACCGCGCTGTATGCCAATTATGTTGACCGGGACATTATTTTCGGTATCCGCCCTGAGGATATCCACAACCCGATGTTTGCACCTTCGGGGATCCACGCTTCATCGATTGAATCCAAGGTGGACGTGACCGAGTTGATGGGCAACGAAATCTTCCTCTATATGCTCAGTGGGAAGAACAATTACGTGGCCCGCGTCGACCCGCGCACGCGCTTCCAGATTGGCGAGCAGGTCCAGGTGGTATTGAATATGGATAATATGCACCTGTTCGACCCCTCCGCCGACGCGGAAAACCCGCCTGCGGTTCGCTGAAATTTGTAACAAGAACAACCCCGCGATTTCGCGGGGTTGTTCTATTTTAAGGTCAATACGTGAAAAGAATACTCACCGCCGGCCTTTGGGTAGGATCACCAGGCGGTGCAGCAGGTCTTTGACCCCAGGCTTGTCTTCATTCACCGCGACCACCGCCACGGCCACCAGCCCCGGGGTGAGTGCCACGAGCGGCAGGGGCGAATGCCAGGCAAAAAAATGCCACGAGGGCCAGGGGATGGGTCACCACCCAGTAGGTTTTTAAGGATTGCATGCTTGTCCCAAGCTCTCAGGGGCGCTTCCCGACCCGATTCCCCAACACAATCAAGAAAGCAGCCACCAGGATGGTGAATAAGCCCATCAAGATGAACGCATCCCGCCAGAAGGGGATGGGAAACAAACGGATGAGGGTGTCGGAATAGAGGAAAAGCCAGGTGTCGCCCTGGAAAAACAGGCGGTGGAAGGCGGTGAAGAGGCCGTTGAAGCTGACCGCCACCGCGCCAAGGATGACCGCGATCAACCCGATGGTCCACATGCCCCCGCGGCCCACCGCGCCAACCAGGCTGCGCAGCCAGGATTTGCGCCAGGCGAGGATAAACAGGATGAGGTAGATGCAGAAGATCATCGTCCAGGCCTGCAGCATCTTGCCCAGCAGGATTTTGACATCCAGCATGTGGCTGAGCTCGCGCTCGTTATACAGCGGGGAGCCGTCTTCCAGGCGCTGGTCGGCGAGGAAGGAGATGTCGGCGCTGTTGCGCAGGTATTCGATCGACACCTGCGACCATTTCAAGCGTTCATCCAGGCTGAAGCCGTAGCTGTCGGGGGGAAAGTAGGGCATGCGGTATTCGACTTGCGGATAGACGGGGGATACCAGCAGGCGGATGGAGGTCATGATCAGGAAAAAGGGCACGCTGGCCGAAACCAGCCCGTAGCCGAGCGTTCTAAGGATTTGTTTCACTGCAACTCCTCGGTTTGACCGGATAAAAGGAAGCGTAACACCATGTTATTGGTGATCCATTCAATGGGGGCGCGGTCGTCGCTGAAGACCAGCCCGCCCTGGGGCGCCGGCTGGAGGTTGGCCAGCACGACCTGGAGGGGATAGAGGATCAGCGGGGACACGTCGCCGCGCTGGTTGAGATAGACCATGTTGGCGTCGAGGTTGGCCATATCGCTGGGCTGGACGGTGGCATAAATGATCGAATTGAAGGTTTCGGGCAGGTCGACGACATACACGCTGGGAAAAACACTCAACAAGGTGGCGCTGATCGCGTCGATCAGGCTGCGGTCGTCGGGCGCGCGGCCCACGTTGATCGTCACCACGCCGTCCGCGGTGAGGTGGTCGCGCACCTCGATGAAAAATTCGCGGGTGGTGAGGTGCCAGGGAATGTAGGGCGGGCGGTAGGCGTCGATGCTGATCACCTGGTAGCGGCGCGGGCTGTGCGCCAACCCGTAGCGGCCGTCCTGGATGATGACGTTCAGGTTGGGCAGATCCATGCCAAAGTATTGGCGGCCAACCGCCACGATCTTGGGGTCGATCTCGTAGCCGTCGATGGCCACGCCGGGGTATGCCGCGCTGGCCTGGCGGGCAGTGGTGCCGGCGGCCAGCCCGACGATGGCCAGGCTGGTCAGCCTGGCGGGGTTATAGGGCGCCGGGTTGAAGTACGGCGCGGCCAGCACCTGCTCCCAGGGGCCGGCGTAGAGCAGCTGGGTGGGGTGGTAGATGGAATGGATGCCCTGGCCCTCATTCAGGCGCAGGTAGCGGTATTCGCCGTCCTGGACGACCTGGATATAGTTGTAGGACGATTCGGTCTCGTAGACCAGCCCGGGGGTGGTTTTATCAAAACCGTTGACGCCCACCACGGCCAGCACGGCGATCACCAGGGGCATCCAGGCCAGCACGGCGGCCGCTTTCCAGCCTACCACCCGCCAGAGCAGCCCCAGGGCCACCAGCAGCATCAGGGCCGAGATGGCCAGGAAGGTGCGGTAGGTGCCGATGGTGGGCACCAGCAGCAAGCCGGGCAGAAAGGTGCCGATGAACGAACCCAGGGTGGAGACGGCATAGATGCGCCCCGAGATACTGCCGGCCTGGCTGGCATCTGTTATCGCCAGGCGAATGGCGAAGGGCGAAGCGGTGCCGAGCAGGGTGATGGGCACGATGAAGAGCACCATCACCACCACAAATGAGCCGATCAGCGCGCCCATGGCCAGCTGGTCAAAGGCGTTAGCGGCCAGGCGCAGCACCGGGCGCGAGATGAGCGGGACCAGGCCGATGGTAAATGCGCCCCAGGCCAGCACACGCAGGAAGGTGCGCGGGTGCGGAGAGCGGTCAGCCCAGCGCCCGCCGAGGAAATAGCCCACGGTGAGATAGATGAGGATCAGGCCGATGATGGCGGCATAAATCAGGTTGCTGGTGCCAAAATGGTTTTCCAGAAGGCGCGAGGCGGCCAGTTCGGCGGCCAGGGTGGTGAGACCCGAGAAGAAGACGGCAGTGTAGATTTGCGATGTGCGCATGCAGGAATTATAACGTTGAAAGTCCACGGCGCGGCCGGGCAAGAGCCCGGAATGTTGCGGGGGAGCGCGGCGGGGTAGCCGCGCCTGGCCTGTTTGGCGAAGAATCGCAGAACCATGGAAATTGCTCAAAGAAGGGCTGCTTGTAGAACAAAAATACTATTATAATGATAAGCAGAGATCGCCCTGATTATGCCCGATAACTTCTTCGACCGCCTTTTTCGCCGATTGGGCTGGCTGCCAGCGGATGACGAACCGCTGCATTTTGAATTGGAGCAGCCCTACAGTGAGCTGCTGCACATTCTGGCAGACGCCGAGCAGCGTCCGGCGGAGCAGGTGGCCGCCGACCTGCTGATGGGCGCGCTGGCCGAGCGCCACAAGGCGGATCTCAAGCTGGTGCGCTGGCGACTGCTCTCGCCGCGCGAGCAGGAAGTGGCTGCGCTGATCTGCCTGAACCATACCAACAAAGAAATCGCCATGCGTTTGGGGCTTTCGCCCGAAACGGTCAAGACCCACGTGCACAACCTGCTGGCCAAGTTCCACCTGCGCAGCCGCGCCGAGCTGCGCCAGGTGTTGGCGGACTGGGATTTCAGCGCCTGGGGCTGAAAAAGACCGGTTTCCACGCGGGTTAACCCGCTCATCACCCCTCTTTCCCCCCTATGTGGGATGCTGCCCGCCGCGCTCCGCAGCTATTCTGAGGGCATGCAAATTATCCCTGCGCCCGATGCCGGGCAAATCTTGATGGTGATCACCCCTTACGTGGGTGGGCAGTCGGTTTTCGAATTGGTGGCGCGTCTCGCGCTGCAAGGGGAACTGGCGGTGGTGGACGGCGGGAACACATTCAACGCCTATCACGTGGTGCACACCTTGCGCCTGCAGACCCAGGCCTACGACCAGGCCATGGCGCGCATCCACCTCTCGCGGGTGTTTACCTGCTACCAGATGGCCACCCTGCTGGCGGAGCTGGAAGGCCGCCCGCGCGGGACGGCGCCCCTGGTGGCGCTGGATTTCCTCTCTACCTTTGCCGACCAGAACGTGGCGGTGACCGAGCGCCGCCGGCTGCTGAAAAACTGCCTGGGCAACCTGCGCCGGATGGCCGCCAGCGGGCCGGTGGGCGTGTGGGTGCGGGCACGCACGGTGGCGCCCGCAGAGATGGACGAATTTATCGGCCTGGTCACCCGCGCCGCCGGGCGCGTCTGGCGGCTGGAGCACCTGCCGCCGGCCGGTCCGCAGCAGTTGGGTTTATTTTCACAAGAATCATAAAAGGGGGAACGCATGGGGCGAACATTACCGTCGATCACGCAGGTGTTTTTGCAAGAAGAAGATGGGCTGCGGCGCTTTCGCCGCGCCCTGCGCCGCATCGACCAACTGGCGCTGGACGAACTGCTGGACGCGGCCCAGCAGCATTTGGCCGCGGCCGCCTATGCCGGCAGCGCGCTGCCCTTCGAGATTTTTTTGCTGGCGATGCTGCTGGAAGAGCACAAAGAACTCAGGCGGCTGCGCGAGCTGATCGGCGAGCCGTGAGGCGGCCTATCCCGGGAGGAAAAAAACAATGGACCTTAGCGGTTGGTTGATCGATCTATATGAGGATCCGGCGGATGGGTTGGCGGTGTGGCTGCTGGGCGATGACGGCCGGCGCAGGCGCCTGCGCCAGGCTTTTCCCCTGACCTTCTATGCCAGTGGAGCAGAGGCGCGCCTCAAGACGCTGGAGGGCTTCCTGGCGCAGCGCTTTCCCGCAGCGCGCGTGAGCCGCGGCGAGCGCCGCGACGTGTTTGCCCGCCAGGATATCCCGGTGGTGGCGGTAGAGGTGGCGCGCCCGGCGGATGTGCCGGGCGTTTTTCGCCCGCTGGAGCGCGCCTTCCCTGACCTGAATTTTGCCGACGTGGACCTGCAGCTTTCGATCCGCTACGCAGCCCGCACGGGGCTCTTCCCGCTGGCGCGCTGCCGCCTGGAGGTGGACAGCGGCGGGCGCATCCGCCACAGCGAGGCGCTCAACTCACCCTGGGACCTGGTGCACGAGCGCCTGCCGCTGCGCGTGCTTTCGCTGGAGACGGATGTTGACCCGGCGCATGCCGATCCGCAGTTTCTCCACGTGCGCGTGGGCGGCGAGGAACACCGCCTGGCGCTGGACCCGCCGCGGGCGCTGCTGACCAACCTGCGCGCACTGCTGGAGCGGCACGACCCCGACCTGCTGCTGGCGGCGCGTGGAGATACCTGGCTGCTGCCCTGGCTGCTCGACCTGAGCGAGCGCTGCGGGTTGGAACTGCCCCTCAACCGCGACCGCCATGCCCGCATCGCGCGGCGCAAGGAGCGCTGGTATTTTTCTTACGGCCAGCTGGTTTACCGCGGCGAGCAGGTGCTGCTGGCCGGGCGCTGGCACATCGACCGGCACAACGCCATGCTGTGGGATGACTACGATCTGGATGGGGTGCTGGAACTGGCGCGAGTGACCTGCCTGCCGGTGCAGACGGCGGCGCGCGTCTCGCCGGGGACGGGGATTTCATCGGTGCAGATGCTCACCGCGCTGCGCCTGGGCGTGCTGGTGCCCTGGCAGAAGCAGCAGGCCGAGGAGATGCATGGCGCGCTGGACCTGTTCACCGCCGACCAGGGCGGGCTGGTGTACCAGCCCAAGATTGGGCTGCACCGCAACGTGGGCGGGCTGGACTTTATCTCGATGTATCCGGCGATTATGGTCAACTACAACATTTCGCCCGAGACGGTCAGCGCCACGCCGCGCCCGGGCGCAGAACAGGTGCCGGAGCTGAACCTGTGGGTGGACCGCACTCAGCCGGGGCTGGTGCCGCAGGCGCTGCTGCCGCTGCTAAACCGGCGGATCGCTTTTAAGCTGCGCCTGGGGCAGTTGGACCCCGCCTCGGAGGAATACCGGCTGACCAAAAAGCGCGCCACCGCGCTCAAGTGGCTGCTGGTGACCTGCTTTGGCTATCTGGGTTACCGCAACGCGCGCTTCGGGCGCATCGAGGCGCACCAGGCGGTGACGGCCTACGGGCGTGAAGCGCTGCTGTGCGCCAAGGAGGTGGTGGAGGAAATGGGCTACGAGGTCATCCAGATGTATGTGGACGGGCTGTGGGTCAGCGGGCAGGCCGATTCGGGCGATTATGCGCCGGTGCTGGATGAGATCCTGGTGCGCAGCGGGCTGCCCGTGGCGCTGGATGGGTTGTACCGCTGGGTGGCCTTTTTGCCCTCGCGGGTGCACCCGCGCCGCGCCGCGGCCAACCGCTATTTTGGCGTGTTTCAAGACGGCTCGGTCAAGGTGCGCGGGGTAGAAGCGCGCCGTCACGATACGGCCCCGTTCATCGCTAAAACGCAGCTGGCGCTGCTGGAGACACTGGCGCAGGCGGGCGACCCCTCGATGGGGCTGCCGGCGGCCTTGGAGGAACTGCGCCAGGAGCTCGACCGACTGCGCGGCGGGCGCGTGCCGCTGAGCGAGCTGCTGCTGAAGCAGAAGCTCACCCGCGAGCTGGAGGAATACCGCGCGCACTCGCCGGTGGCGCGCGCGGTGGCGCAGTTGAAGGCGGCCGGGAAAACGCTCAAACCCGGCCAGTATGTGCGTTACCTGTTCACCATCGGTTCTCCGGGGGTCTGGCCGTGGGACCTGCCGGGCCAACCGCCCCGGGCCAGCCTCGACCTGGCGCGCTACCAGCTGCTGACCCTGCGCGCCGCGGCGACCGTGCTGGCGCCGGTCTGCGGGATTCTGGAAAGCGAATTCCCCGATTATTTCCGCCTGCATACCAGCCCGCTCGAATTGGATCGTTTTACCGCCCAGGCGCTGCCGGCGCCCCGGCCGCTGCCCACCGCAGCCCGGGCGAGAGCGGCCTTGCCGGGCGACTGAAAGCAGTCTGACGATGGGATAAACCCGATGGCAGGCATGGGGGCCTGGAGGAACTGATCCACCGGCGTTTTTTTTCGATGGGATTTGTCTCATTAAGAGTTTGGTGAGAATGGCAATTGGGGTCTTCACAGCGCGCAGATTATTGTTATAATAATCACAACGTAGCTCTGGATGCCCCCCTCATCCAGAGCTACGTTCTTTATCTGCTGAGATAAACGAACTGCCCGGCGCTGATCATCGCGCCGGGCAGTTCGTTTGTTTGCGAGGATGTGACTAATGGCTGGCCAGTTCGCAGCGCAGCGGAGGGGCGTTGGTGGTTAAGCGGTCCCATTCATTGAGGATTTCATCGAAGGCCAGGTTGGTGTTGAGGTGCCCGGCGAAGGTGGTCCAATCAAAGGCGGGGATTTCGACATCGGTCGAGACGGCCAGCGCCGCGCAGCCGGCCTGCAGGATCTGGGCGTCTCCGGAGGTGTTCACTTTTGGGCTGCCCGTGCGGATCCAGCCGGCGACCTGTTCCATGCCGCTGTCGTCAACCAGCAGATAGCCCGAGTAGAGGATGCCCTGCTCGGTCAGGCGCCGCAAGAAAATGGGCGCGGGCGCGCCGGTGTTGGTGAGGCCAAAGGCTTCGGCCAGTTTTTCGCCGGCTTTGGGGTCATCGGAACTGGGATAAAGGCGCACGAAGGTGAGCGCGGTCTGGCTTTCGGAGCGGAAGCGGATGGCGACCCAGATGGAGCGCAGCACCGGCTGGCGCGCATCCAGGCGCTCAAGGTGCACCAGCACCAGGTTGTTCTGGCGATCGGATGCGCCAGGATTGCTGCTGATCGGCAGGCGCGCCAGCGAATCGGCGCGGGCGGCCAACAAGAAGCCGGCAAAGGCAAAGATGGAGAAGGCCAGCATGGCCGCGAGCAGCAAAGTGGTCTTTTTCAACATACGTTTAGCGGCCGAATCCAATCACGCAGTAGAGCGAGAAACCGGTCAGCAGCCCGAAAATGCTGCTGGCGGCGATGGCGGACGCCCAGATGGGCAGTTCGTGATTTTGCAGAGCCTGAAAGCTTTTTTGCAGGGTGGAGCGGATCGGGCGAGCCTGATTAAGGGTGTGGATGGCCAGGTTGCAGGCAAACAGTTCGGCGCGGTAAGTCAGGCGTTGGTTCATGATAATCCTTAATCCTAATGGGATGTCGTCATTTTGATAATTTTACCTCGGGCGTCCGCAACCACGCGCACGGTGCGCGGCAGGCTGCGGCCATCCGCCGTGGTGACCGCGGCTTTGAAGACCAGCAGGTACTGGTCTTCGGGGCGAGCGGTGACCTTGGGCTGGGCGCCGTTGGTTTCCGGAAATTTCCGATACACCTGGTTGCAGATTGAGTTGAGCAGTGAGCGGTCCATGAATTTACTCTGCAGTTAGCGTAAGCGGCGGCGCATGAAGGCCGGAATATCCAGGTCGACCGAGGCCAGCTCGGGCTGTTCCTGGCAGGCTTCGGGCTGCACCATGGGCATGGGTGGGTGGATCGGGGCCGCCTGGATGCGGGGCTGGCTGGGGCGGGTGTCCAGGGGGGTGGCGCCCAGGCCGGTGATGATCAGGATTACCTGGGTGCGGTCCTGCATGCGGTCATCGGTGATCACGCCGGGGATGATCTCGGCGCGCCCGTGGGTCTGTTCCTGGAGGTAGTTCATCGCTTCCATCAATTCCATGAAGGTTAGATCCGAACCGCCGGTGAAGTTGGCGACGATGGCGGTGGCGTCATCGATGCTGATCGAGTTGAGCAGGGGATGGTGGAGAGCGTGTTCAACCGCTTTGAGCGCCTTGTTGGGGCCTTCGCCGATGCCAATCGAGAGCATCGAGCCGCCGCCCATCTGCATCACCTGGCGAATGTGGGCGAAGTCGACGTTGATCAACCCGGGTTGGGTGATCAATTCCGAGATGCCCTGCACGCCCTGGCGGAGGACATCGTCGGCCATGCGGAAGGCCATATCCAGCGGCAGGTTCTGCGGGGCGATCTTGAGCAGCTGGTCGTTGGGCACGGTGATGAGCGTGTCGGCGTGGGGCTGCAGGCGGGCCAGGCCTTCGCGCGCGTTGCGCTGGCGCCGGCCAACTTCAAAGGAGAATGGCATGGTCACCACGGCGACCGTCACCGCGCCAACCGCGCGCGCGGCGCGAGCCGCCACAGCGATCGATCCGGTGCCGGTTCCTCCGCCCATACCGGCGGTGAGGAAAACCATATCCGCGCCGCGCAGGGCTTCGCAGAGCACCGGGAAGCTTTCTTCAGCGGCGATTTCGCCGGTGGAGGGGTTGCCACCTGCGCCCAGGCCGCGGGTGGTGCGTGGGCCGAGGCAGATCTTTTTGCTGGCGAGGCTCTGGTTGAGCGCCTGCATATCGGTATTGGCAGCGATAAATTCGGCGCCTTTAAGATCCAGTTCGATCATGCGGTTAACCGCATTCGAACCACCGCCGCCCATCCCGATGATCTTCAGGACCGGGAGACGGGTCGTCATGGACGTTCGCTGAATGGGTTTTGTTTGGGCCATTGTAGTCATATGCTCACCTCTCTGACAGCAATGTTGCAAGACTAGTGCCACGTGCCTCAATCCGCTCAACCTGGCTGCCCGCCTGGCGAAGTTGGTTCAGGGCACTTTCCGGGATTTCATGATCATTACCAATAACGGTCACCGTGGCGGCCAGGGCGGCCTCTTCGATGGAAAAACCCACGGCGGGTTTGTATTTGCGTACAAAAGGTTTGATCGCATCCAGGTGCCATTCGGACACGCCCCATTCAAAGCAGGGCAGCAGCAGGTAGTGGGGAATGGGGTGGCTGTTATTCAAACCGAGCGGGGCGGCCTTGGCCAGGGTTTCGCCGCGCACTTTCTGCAGGGCGGCGGTGATGGCCAGGAAGTTCTCCTCTTGCGGGTTTCCCGGCAAGTTCAGCGCGGCGGCAAACACGCAGTCGGGCAGGGGATCGAGAATATTTTCGGGATCGCCGGGGTCGGTGACGGTTTCGCGCGCCAGCAGGCGGGCGATCACGTCGGCGTTGGCGCTGTCAATCGCCTGGCCGGCCTGGGAACCGCTCTCGAGCAGCACAACCGGCAGATCGGCGCCGAGGGCGGCCTGGGTGACGGCGCGGTACCAGTCAAAAATACGAAAGCCGCGCTGATCCTGGCTGCCGGCGGGAGTGAGGTAAGGGCGGGCCGAGGGCCAGCGCTCGGGGCCACCCGCGCCCCAATCCAGCGAGCGCCCGTGGGTCCAGGCATAGGCGCTCAGCGCCAACCCGCCGCGCACCAGTTCGGGTTTACGCCGCTGTAAAGTGGTCAGCGCCGTGCGCAGGAAGGCGGTATCCCAATAGCTGCCGCCCGGTTCGAGCGGCGGAAAGATGGGCGAAATCCCGGCCTGCCAGGCAATCTCGGCCAGGGGCAGAAACCGGTCGAGAAAGCGCTCGATCAATTCGTTCTGGGTCCAGCCGGAGGGCGGCCAGGCGGAGCGAGTGTTGGGTTGGTCAAAAAGGATCACGTAGCGCAGCCCCCATTTTGCGTACGCGTTCAACAGCAGGTCCATTTCTTGCAAAGAAGGCATGGGATCGAGCGCCGGTTTGATGTGTAATACCGGCTGCACCCCACTCTCGATTAATCCGCGGATGAAGCCTTCCGGGATAGCCCGAGAGGGCTCTGCCTGGAGAACCAACCAGCCAGCCCCGATTTGAGCGAGGATGGGCTTCCAGGCCTGCAGATCGACGGAGCGGAAATTGGCTTGTCCGCTGGGGTAATGCAGGCCGAGGCGGTTAAACGGGGTGAATTTACGATCCATAGGGGGCGCTCCTTTGAGCAGTAAAATTAAAGGGTGGGAACCGAATAGAATATTACAATCTCGTAGCAAGGTTCGTGCCAACCTATAAAAATAGGACACGTCTGCTATAATTTATCCGAATGATTTTGGTAACCGGTGGAACAGGTTTTATTGGGCAGACATTGATCCGTCATCTGGTAGACATGGGTTACCAGGTGCGCACGCTGCTGAGGCCCTCGCCGCAATCGCCAAACCTGCCGATGGGGGTGCCGGTTGAAGCGGTGGTGTGCAGTCTGAAGGATGAACGCGGCCTGCGGGCGGCGATGAGCGGAGTCGATGTTGTCTTTCACCTGGCCAGTGCCGAACTGGAAGGCAGCCAGGCCGACCTGCAAGGTGTGGATATTGAAGGCAGCCGGCTGCTGGCGCAGACCGCGGTGGATGCGGGTGTGGCGCGGTTCATGTACGTCAGCCATTTGGGCGCGGATCGCGCTTCGGCATACCCTATACTAAAGGTTAAAGGAATTGCGGAACGCTATATAATTCAAAGTGGCGTGCATTACACCATTATGCGGACCGCGGTAGTTTTCGGGCCAGACGATCATTTTACCAATGAGCTGGTCCGTCTTTTGCGCATGTCACCGGTCATTTTTATGCTGCCGGGCGACGGGGGCACTTTTCTCCAGCCAATCTGGGTGGAAGACCTGGTGACGGGTCTGATCCTGGCGATGGAAGAGCCAAAATGCGCCGACCAGACTTATTCGGTCGGCGGGCCGGAATACCTGACCTTCCGTGGGATCACCGAAATGGTGGCAAAAGCCGCCAATATCCGGCGGATCATTGTGCCCATATCGCCGGCATACCTGCGCATGATGGCTGTGTGGTTCGAAAATACCCCGCGGGGCTTTCCGATGGGTTCGTTCTGGCAGGATTACCTGGCGGCCGACCGCACCGGAGAGTTGGATACACTACCTCGTTTGTTTGGATTGATGCCGGAGCGATTGTCGAAGCGGCTCGATCATCTACGCCCACCCGGGCATGTGAACCCAGCCGGGCAAAATTTACCGATGGCAGGTTGATACAACTATGACTGATCGCTCGCTGATTATCCACGGACATTTCTATCAGCCGCCCCGCGAGGATCCCCTGACAGGGGAGATTCCGATTGAACCCGGCTCCGCGCCTTACCGCAATTGGAATGAACGCATCCATGCGCAGTGTTATTATCCCAACGCGCTGCTGCGCAATTTTTCGGGGATGAGTTATAACATTGGGCCCACCCTGCTCGAATGGATGTTTGACTACGATCCAAGGACAGAGGCGAGTATCATTGAACAGGATCGCGCCAACCTGGAAATGTACGGGGTAGGCAACGCCATGGCCCAGGCCTACAACCACACCATCCTGCCTCTGGCCCTGCGCCACGACAAAATCACCCAGGTACGCTGGGGTGTCGCCGACTTTGAGCAGCGGTTTGGGCATGCTCCCCAGGGCCTGTGGCTGCCCGAGACCGGCGCCGACAATGAAACCCTCGAAATTCTGGCAGACTGTGGGATCGAATATACCATCCTGGCCCCCTGGCAGGCCGACACGAGCAGCCTGGATAGTTCTCACCCCTACCGGGTGGAGCTGGCGAACGGAAAAGAGATGGTGGTATTTTTCTACGACCAGGAATTGAGCACGCGGGTGAGCTTTGACCCGGCCTCCACGGTGAATGCCGACCGCTTCTTGAGTGATTTCGTCATGCCCAAATATACCCAGGAAGGCGAGCCAAACGGCGCCGGGGAGCTGATTATGATTGCCTCGGATGGCGAGCTGTACGGCCATCATCAGCCCTTCCGCGACAAATTCCTGGCGTACCTGATGGATGGCGCACTGAAGAACTGGCCGGTGGAAATCACCTATCCGGGGCTGTGGCTGAAGATGCACGCCGTGCCGGATACGATCCGCATACGCCAAAAGACTTCCTGGAGCTGCCACCATGGGGTGCTGCGCTGGTCGGGCGCCTGTAACTGTACCCCGCACAGCGATTGGAAAGGGCCTTTTCGCCAGGCGCTGGAGAAGCTGGCCGCGGCGATTGACGATGAGTATCTCAAGCTGGTGGACGGGCACATGGAAGACCCCTGGGAGCTGCGCCACCAGTATATTCGCGTGATCCACGGCGAGCTGGACCTGGCGACCCTGGTGGAAAACCTCACCGGCCGCAAGGTGGCGGGGCGCGAATTGGAGCAAATTTACACCATCTTGCGCGCGCAGTACGAGCGCCAGCGCATGTTCACCTCCTGCGGCTGGTTCTTTGATGATTTTGACCGCATTGAACCGCGCAACAACGTGGCCTACGCCGCCCAGGCCGTTTTGCTGACCCGCCAGGCCACCGGGGTAGACCTGTCGCCGCTGGCGGAAACCGAGCTGGCCAATGTCAGGAGCTGGCGCAGCGGGTTGAAGGCCGACACGGTGTTCCGCAAGCACCTGAAGCGGGCGGCGGACCTGTGGAAAGAGTAATTATCCTGCGATGGATCTGAGCGACAAAAAAAACGGCGCATGCGCCGTTTTTTTTGTCGCTCAACGTTGTCGGGTTGATCAGGCTTCGAGCAGTTTGGCCACCTGGTACCCGCTGGCTTTGCCGGCCTTGAGTAATTTCTTGACCAGGTCGTGGGCCAGCAGGGCGCGTTCGGCCAGCAGGCTGGCGCCGGCGTTGGGGTCGCTGACCGCGTCAAAGATGGCCACCAGGAACATCCACCAGACAAATTCGTCATAGGCCTCCTGGTTGAACCAGAGCACGTCTTTGTAGCGGTTCACCCCCAGGAAGCGTTGGATGGTTTCGTCTGAGAACCAATCGGCGAGCACCTGGCGGAGCGGCCGTTTGGCGGATGGGCTGAACCAGTTTTGCTGCTCGGTGAGCAGACGGATCAGCCCGGCGCTGCGGGCAGCCGCGCCCTCGCTGAGCCCGAATGCGCGGTTGGCGTTTTCGAGGGCGGCCCCCAGGTGCCATTCGTCGATCCACGAGCGCGAGATCGCCGGATAATTTTGCGGGTCGGCCACTTTGCCCAGCCCGCGGACGAAAAGCCAGCCGAGTAGGGCCAGCCAACGCGCCTGGCTGTCTTTGCCGGCCAGGCCGGCAGACAGTCGGCTGAGAGCGCTGGTATAGGCGCGCGAGCCCGGCATGGGGTATTTTTTAGCGAGGACCGGCAGGGATAGGGCGGCGTCCAGGCTGCGGCGCAGTTCGGCGGCGAGGCCGTCCACATTGGCAGAGAGACCGGTGAGGTGGGCGGCGCCGTTGAGCAGGTTGGCGTATTTTTGCCGGGCCTCATCCAGCAGGGGGACGGGAATGTCTTGGCCGAGTTTGCTCAGGCGGTTATCGTAAAGATAGTGCAGGAAGCCCGGGTTGGCAATTTCGCGGAAGGGGTTCAACACCGGCTGGACGACCAGTTCGTGCATGGCCTCTTCAATATTGGGCACACCGCGCCCGGCCAGGTAGGTGCACAACTGCTGGTAGGAGCCGTAGGAATCATCCTTCACCTGGCGAAAATCGAGGAAGGCGTGATATTCATAGGCGCCCAGCGAGAGGTGCAGGCCGTTGGCGGCCAGATCCTGGCTGGAAAAGATGTGCTCCAGGCCGCTGGTCTGGTCGCGCGCGATGGTGAACCAGCCGTTCTCGGCGCGGATACCCAGGCCATCGGCCAGCGAGCGCTGCACCATGGGCCGGTCGGCGCCGCTGGTTTTGACCACGTAGGCGCTGGACATGCGCAGCCAGCCTTCGGAGTCGGCGAAGCGGTTGTGGACCACCACCAAGGCGCGTTCCGCGCCAATCCCGTTGGAATAGGCCAGCACATTTTCTTCCACTGCGCCGCCGGAGGTGAAAAAATCATAGAGCAGGAAGTTCTCCATCCCGGCGAAGAGCGCGCGGCGGTGGAGCAGGGGCGAAATTTCGCGACGGTGGCGTTCGACCAGGTAGGGATCGGGATATTCTTCCCACAGGGGTTTGCGGAATTCCATGCCGTATTTTTCGGCATAGCCCTCCAACTGGCCGTGCCCAAACATGGGCAGGCCTGGCAGGGTGGCCATCAACAGGCACACGCCAAAATACTTATCACCCTTGCCAAATTGGTCGACGGCGGTGCGCTCGTCGGGGTTGTTCATGAAGTTGACGTAGCGTTTGAGGATATCCGGCTCGAATTCGAGCGTATTTTTGATCAAGGTGCGGTACTTGCCGTTCTCCTCATTGCGCAGCATGTTCATAAAGGCGCTGTTATAAACGCGGTGCATCCCCAGGGTGCGGACGAAGTAGCCCTCCATCAGCCAGAAGGCTTCGGCGAGCAGCAGTGTGTCTGGGGCCTCCTGGGCTACCCGGTCGACCACCTCACGCCAGAATTCCTGGGGAAAAGCCGCCTGGAATTCCTCTTTGGAGATACCATGTTCGGCGCGCGAAGGGATGGCTCCGCCGCCGCCCGGTTCGGGGAACCACAGGCGCTCATAGTGGCGTTTGGCCAGGGTCATGGCGGCATCAAAGCGGATGATGGGGAAGCGCCGTGCGACGGCCAGGATGGTTTGGATGACAGCTTCGCGCACCTCGGCGTTCAGATAGTTCAATTGGGCGGTGTCATTCCAGGGCATGGTGGTGCCGTCGTTGCCGTGGTAAACGAAGCGGGTGCGGCCATCGCGATGGTCGTAATATTTGAAAACCACCGCGGCGTCGCTGCGGTCGAAGTAATGATCTTCGATGTTTATGCTGACCGCCGGGTTGTTGGACAGGTCGGGGCCGTTGAAAGAATAGGACGGGTAAGGGGAGTAATCCAGGTTGACGAACCAATCGGGATGATCCACCAGCCAGGGCGAGTCGATCCCCATGTGGTTGGGGACCATATCCGAAGCCAGGCGGATGCCACAGCGCCAGGCGCGGTCGCGCAGGTTGGCGTAGGCCGCCTCGCCCCCCAGATCGGCAGCAATATCGTAGTTGTACAGCGAGTAGGCCGAGGCGATGGCATCCGGGTTGCCGCACAGGCGTTTGATCTCGGCGGACGCGCGGCTGCGCTCCCACAGGCCGATCAGCCACAATCCGCTGAACCCGCGCGCGGCCAATTCCTGCAGTTCTTCGTCGGGGATCTGGTCGAGGTGCGTGATGGGTCGGTCGTACTGCCGGCTGAGCTGGTGCAGCCAGACGTAAGAGTTTTTGGCAATCACCACCAGGCGCGGCATCCATTCGCTGTCGGGGCTGAAGTTTTCGCCTTCCAGCTCGGCCAGGGCGGCCGCATCGTACACCGGGACGATAGTGGGGACGTTGCCATCCCCGACGAAACCGGCCTTCTCTTCTTCCTTGACCAGGTCGAGGCTGCTGAGCAGGCGGTAAAGATAGCGCCCGAGCAGTTCGGACCAGCGCTCGCGGATATATTCCAACTGGCCGGTCAGCGAATAGGGCACGGCCAGCGCCGGGCTGCGCAGCATCGAAACCAGGTCGAGTTGTTCGGGGCCAAAGGGTGGTTGGGTGGCAAAGAACTGCTGCATGCCGGTCAAAACACGGGTGTAGGCGCTCTCGGCGGCCAGGCGCGAGTCATCGAAGAGTTCCATGTAGGGCTGCGTGGCCGGGTTCCGGTTGGAAACGAAGAGCATCAGCATTTCTTCCAGCAGGATCTCGCGGTTGGGGGTGCCTTCGGTGCTGCCCCGGAGGTATTCATCCATGGAAACCTGGTTGAGATACAGGCTGAGCGGGGGAAACTCCTGGGCAAACTGGATCAGGGTGCGGTCCACTTCACCCACCCCGAGGCGCTCCTCCAGGTAAGTGAGCGCGTGGGTCATCGCCTGGGGGTGGGCTTCGCGGCGGTACAGCGCCATGACATGGTGGAGAATCTCGTCGATCAGCCCCATGGCGGTGATCTGCCCGGCTTTCACCCCCTGTTCGGGGTAGTGGATCAGATCGCGCTGCTGGTTCATCTTCTGGGCAAAAAGGCGCGCGGCATGGAAATTGGCGAAGAGGACATTACCATTCAACGAAAACAGCGCCTGATCAAATTTATAGCGGTCACGCGCCTGTCGGGAAACGTGAAATTCCATGCTCGCTCCTTATGTGGACCAGTTTGATTAAATTATAGCTGTCCTATCAAGGATATCCAAATGAATTCATACAATTGGGGGATGCGCCGGGCAAAATGCCGGTGAGCTAGAAGAAAAGAGGGGTATCAGGCGGCCAGGGAGGGTTTGGCGACGCATGCGCCGGCCTTGCCCTCAATCTCAACCTGCTCCACCAGCCGGCCGGCCTCGGCCAGTTTCTGCAGGGCTTTCTCAAGCAGGGCTGCCGGCCAGCCAAAAAGACGCTGCAGATCGGCCACGCGAGCCCCGCCCAGGGTATCCATGGCCAGCATCACCAGCTCGCGGCGGGCTTCCCATTCGCTGATCGGGTGCGCCTGGCTGATCACATCGGGATAATGGCGGGTGACCAGATCGTAGATAAAGGCATAGTTCCACGCGCCGGCCTGGGAGACACCGGTGGGCAGGATGCGAAATGAGATTTGCAGGGTCTCGAGGGCGCGGTTGAAGAGGGCATCGCTGCCGCGGCTGGTCAGGTGGGAAGCCTTGCGCAAGGCGATGGTATCGAGCGGGCCGTTATCCAGCAGGGCTTCGTAGACGGAGCGCGCCTCAGCCGTCAGGCGCCCGGCCTCGTAATCGATCATGTAATCTTCTTCGGGTGAGCCGTAATTGGGGGAGAGGGCGTAGAAAAAGGGCAGGGCATGCAGCGAGAGGAAGGTGTTGCGTTTTTTGATCACCCGAGCGTAGTAAACCCGTTTCTGGCCCAGCAGTGAATCCTTCCAGCCCCAGGTGACGTGACCCGGGTCATCGTGCGCGTCGGCTACCGGGCGGTCGCCGGCGACGGCGGACCATAAACTGGGAAATTCGATGCCTTTGTACGGCCAGAAGAAGACAAAGCCGCGCTGGTCGATATATTCGACCGCCTCATCCAGGCTGGTCAGATGGGTGCCAGGGACTAACCTGAAGGTCTGGGCGCGGTATTGGTTGAGGGATGATTGGGAGATTTGAGGCATAAGCTGGCTGCATGGGGCGGGAAGAATGCCGGCCGAAAGGCGTGCCCGCAGGTAGGTTTATTGAATATTTGTTCGATCGATATCATAACCGAATTTTTGAAAAAATGCAAAGGGTCGAACCCAAAAAAACATGGCGTTCTCAAGAAATTGTCAGACAAGCCCCTCCCCCTGCC
Source organism: uncultured Chloroflexia bacterium (assembly GCA_963752685.1). Lineage (GTDB taxonomy): Bacteria > Chloroflexota > Anaerolineae > Anaerolineales > Anaerolineaceae > Anaerolinea. The sequence continues at coordinate 788,938 of CAVVZR010000008.1, forward strand.
CCCTCCCCGAAGCGAGGCGGGGAAATAAAGATGTGAGGGTTTAGACGCCGTCTCACGGCGTCTAAACCCTCAAACTCCCTCTCTGAACTCCGTCGCCGGAGGAGAATGGATCCAAATTGGCATTTGCCTGGCTTTCTTGAGAAAGCCATACCCAAAAAAACTGCCCGCGAGATCGGTTTCGCGGGCAAGATGGTCATTCGGGTACGCCGGGGTCAGTCGGCGCGCAGAATATGGGTGATGATATTGGAGCCGCTGCCACCGATGTTCTGGGCCATACCGATGCTGGCGCCCTCCACCTGGCTGCCCTCGGCTTCGCCGCGCAGCTGCTGGACGACTTCCACGATCTGGTACATGCCGGTGGCGCCCACCGGGTGACCGCGGGCCTTCAACCCGCCGCGGGTGGCGATCGGGATGCGCCCGTCCAGGCGGATCTGGCCATCCAGGGCCAGCCTCGGCCCCTGTCCGCGCGGCGCAAACCCCGAGGCTTCCAGGGATAAGGCGGCCATGATGGTGAAGGCGTCGTGGGCTTCGAAGACATCCACATCATCCGCGTCGATGCCGGCCTGGTCATAGGCCTGCTTGGCCGAACGTTCGGCGGCCGAAAGCCACAGCGGGTCGCGGCGGCTGTGGATGGCGATGGTGTCGGTGGCGGCGGCCGACCCGGCCACCCGCACGATGCGCCCGCTGCCCACCCTGCGCAGCATCTCGGCCGGAACGAGCACCACCGCGGCGGCGCCGTCGCCCATCGGGGAGGCATCCAGCAGGTTGATCGGCTCGGCGATCAGCGGTGCGCGTTTGTAAGCGGCCTCACTGATCGGCTCCTGGAAGCGGGCGCAGGGGTTATGTGCGCCGTTGGCGTGGGCATTGATCGAAAAACCGGCAAAATCACCCGACTTCCAGCCGTATTCATGCATGTAACGCTGCATGATCAGCGCGTTAAGGGCCACAAAGGACAGCCCCTGGCTGGCTTCCCAGTCATAATCGGCAGCGGTGGCCAGCTGGGCGGTGACCTCATCGCCGGGCGAATCGGTCATCTTTTCCACGCCGACGGCCACGGCGATATCCATGGCCCCGGATGCCACCGCCATCAGCGCGCCGCGGAAGGCCGCCGCGCCGGAGCTGCAGGCAGCCTCCAGGTGCAGGGCGTCGCTGTAGCGCATCCCGACCCAGTCGGCGATATAGGTGCCCAGGTGCTGCTGGTGGTTGGCGGCCCCGGACATCATATTGCCAACGAATAAGCCGTCCGCCGAAGCGACCCCGGCATCGTGAAGCGCAGCCAGCACGGCATCTCCGGCCAGCTCGCGCAATGATTTATCCCAATGTTCGTCTACTTTGGTTTGACCGATTCCAAGAACGGCTACTTCGCGCATGCATCACTCCCGTCCATGCGGTCTGGATAAACCGGGATCACCGGACAATCCCCATCCGCATGGATTAAATCCATTCTACTCTACCTTGATTGTAATTTATTGCGCTGTCAAAAACGATCAAATTGTATAAGTACTGCCGCGAGTCCGGGGCGAGCCGGGATCTCACCCCGCCAGTCGGGATAGATTATCAGGCAGTTCCGGTATAATCCAGTGCATGCCTATCCGGTCCGTCGCCCGCTTCATCTGGAGCCTGGCGATCACACTGCACTTATGCGCATGCGCCGCCGGACCGACCGTGCTGCAGGCGGCCGGCGCGGCTGCGGCGCCCATCGAAGCGACTCCAACCTCGATTGGCGCAGTGCTGACCGCGGATAGCCCGGCGACACCCACGCCGGCGCCTACCACCAACAATTTGGGGCTGGTGTGGCTGGATGGGGACCTGCCTGAGTTGCTGAAAAGCCAGATAACCCTTAACCCGGGTTGGCAGTTGGCCGGCCAGGTAGATCAGGCCCAATTGCGTCTGCGGATTGATCCCCGAGGGACGGCTGCTCTGAAGTGGGTGTATGCCCTGGTGACACCTTTCTGGCAGCGCAGGGTGGAAGCGAACAGTGCGGATCTGCGCAAGGCCTGGCAGCAGGCGACTGCGGGTGAGGAAATCTGGCTCAGCCCGGAGACTGAAGCCGTCTTCAGCGCCTGGTGGGGGCCGCCGGGTGCGGGCGCTCTGCGGGTGGTCAGCGCAGATAGACTGGTGCAGCAGGCCTGGGATGAAGGGGCAGCCTGGGCGCTGGTGCCTTTTGAACAGGTCGAACCGCGCTGGCGGGTGCTGCGGGTCGACCGCCAATCCCCTTTTGATCCCGAATTTCGCATAGACCCGTACCCGCTCTCGGTCCCGATTGGCTGGGAGGGCCAGGGCGGAGCAGATGCCGCTCGGTTGCCGCCTTCCAATTACCAGCGGGATCAGCTCACCGTGCTGGCGATGAGCGGGGTGACGGCCCTGGTGCGCCGCACCGCCGAGCTGATGGATACCAAAGGCGTCCTGTATCCGGCCAGTTCGATTGGCGGCTGGCTGCGGGAAGCCGACCTGACTCACATCTCCAATGAAGTATCCTTTAACCAAGATTGCCCACCCGAAAAAGCGGCGCTCAAAGAGGCCTTATTCTGCAGCCCGCCCGATTATATTCACCTGTTGGAGCAGGTGGGCACGGACGTGGTCGAACTGACCGGCAACCACAACCTGGACCGCGGTCAGCAGGCCTATCTGGATACCCTGGATATGTACGCCCAGCGCGGTTGGCCGGTGTACGGCGGGGGAGCGGATCTGCAGGCCGCCACCCGCCCGCTGCTGCTCGAAAACCACGGCAACCGCCTGGCATTTCTGGGCTGCAACATGGCCGGACCGGACATCGCCTGGGCTACCGACTCCACCCCGGGGGCGGCCCCGTGCGATTTTGCGCGGTTGGAAAGCGAAGTACGCGATCTGCGCCAGGCGGGGTACCTGCCGGTGGTTACCCTGCAGGCTTTTGAGACCGAAGATTACAGCCCGGCCCCGATGCAGCAGCCGACCGAGTTTCTGCGCCTGGCCGAGGCAGGCGCGGTGGTGGTCTCGGGCAGCCAGGCGCACGTGCCGCAGGGGTTCAAGTTTGGCGGGGAAGGGCTGATCCATTTTGGCCTGGGCAACCTGTTTTTTGACCAGACCGATGCCTTCGTGTCGCGGCGGGCATTCGTCGACCGCCACATTTTCTACCAGGGGCGCTACCTGGGGGTCGAGTTGTTCCCGATTACCCTGGAAGAATACGGCCGCCCAACGCCGATGGGCGCGGAAGCGCGCGATGCGTTTTTCGATACAATCTTTGCCGCCAGTGGATGGTAAAACGATGCGCAGTAAATGGCTGACTGCCTGTGGAATGATATGCCTGGCCGTGCTGCTGGCCCAGGCGGGTTGCAATGCGCTCCCGGCGATCTCAAGTTTGCGCGCCACCCCGACTCTGACACCCTTCCGCCCGGCGGCGGTTACCCCCACGCCTACTTCTTCGCCAACCCCAACGTCTACGCCCACCCCGATCCCCACCCCCACCCCCGAGGTGATCGGCTTATGGCAGCAAGGCGGCCTTCCGGCTGCTTTGAGCGCGCAGGTGACCCTGCCCGCCGGCTGGACGTGGGTGGACCAGCCCGAATTGGCCTCCGCTCGATTGGAAAGGGTGGATGACCCCGCCGCCGCGCAGGTGCGCTGGGTGTATGCCCTGGCAGCGCCCTTCCCAACCGTATTGGACGAGGTCAGTTTGCTTGACCTGCAGCGCGCCTGGCGCGGCGAAAGCCACCAGGCCTTTGACGGCAAGCCGCTGCTGGTTACGGCGGATACCGAGCAGGTGTTTCGAGCCGCCTGGGGAGACCCGAGCGGATATGTGCAGCGTGTGGCGGATGATGGGCTGGTAGACGCCGCTTGGGAGCAAAAAACCTGGTGCCTGGTGGCGTTTGACCGGCTCGAGCCGCGCCTCAAGGTGCTGCGGGTGGACGGCAGTTCTCCGCTGGTGAAAGGCGACCTGACGGCTTACCCATTGCAGTTTGGCTACCGCCTGGCGGCCGGGCTGCAGGATGCGGATGCTTTCCTGCGCTCCGGTGGAACGCTCCCGGCCGGCAACCGCGACCCCAACCGCCTGACGGTGGTGTTGATGACCGGGACAACCGCCCTGGTGCGGGCGACCGCCTGGAAGATGGAAGGTTTGGGCCTGGATTATCCCGCGCGGGATATTCTCGGCTGGCTGCAGGAACCCGATTTCACCCACATTTCCAACGAAGTCTCTTTTAATCCAGCCTGCCCGCCGGCCAACCCCAACCAGACCAGCCTGATGTTCTGCAGCCGGCCCGAATATATCCAACTGCTGGACACGATTGGGGTGGATATCATCGAGTTGAGTGGCAATCATAACAACGATTGGGGTCGGGACGCGTTTAATTATTCGCTGGATCTCTTCCGACAGCGCGGCTGGCGCTGGTTTGCGGGGGGAGAGAACAACGCGCAAGCGCAGCAGCCCCTGATCGTGGAGCATAATGGCAACCGCCTGGCGTTCATCGGCTGCAATTTTGCCGGGCCGCCGGCGGCCTGGGCCACCGACACCCTTCCCGGCGCGGCGCACTGCGATCTGGACGCGGAGGCTGAGCGGTTGAGCGATCTGCGCGCGCAGGGCTACCTGCCGGTGATGACTTTCCAATATAACGAGATCTATGTTTCCTATCCGTCCGAGCGCCAGGCGGTGGATTTCAAGCAGATGGCGGACGCCGGCGCGGTGATCGTCAGCGGTAGCCAGGCGCATTTTCCGCAGGGGTTTGCTTTCGAATCGGGGGATTTCATCCACTACGGTCTGGGCAACCTGTTCTTCGACCAGATGGATAACCCGGTGGACGGCACGCGGCGCGAATTCCTCGACCGCCATGTGTTTTATGATGGGCGCCATATTTCTACCGAGCTGCTGACGGCGATGCTCGAAGATTACGCTCGCCCCCGGCCGATGACCGCGGATGAGCGTGCCCAGTTCCTCAAGGATATTTTTGCGGCGACCGGTTGGTAAAGCCGAGCCGGCCTATGGCACCGGCAGGGTGAAGCCACCGTCGAGGACGATCACCTGGCCGCGCAGCATAAAGGCCTGGGGCGAGCACAGGAATGCCACCACCCCGGCGATATCCTCGGGGGTCACCAGCCGCCCGGCGGGAGTCTTGGCGATGGCATGCGGGATGATTTCCGGGTTGCTCATCGCGCCCAAATGCTGCAGGGCGTCGGTCAGCACGATGCTGGGAGAGACAGCGTTGACGATGATATTTTTGGGCGAGAGCTCGATGGCCAGGTAGCGGGTGAGGGCGTCGAGGGCGGCCTTGCTGGCGCCGACGGCGACATAATCGGGCAGGACGCGCTGCGAGCCCGGGCTTGAGATAGCCACGATGCTGCCCCCGCCGCGTTTCTCCATCAACGGCACGGCGCGCTGGGCGGCGAAAAGAAAGGCGCGGGCGTTGACGTTCATCGTCCAATCCCAGCCGGTCACCTTTTGCTGCAGCGCCGGGCGGTTGAAGCCTGAGGCGGCGTTGCTGATGAAAATATCCAGCCCGCCATATTCCTGCTCGACAGCGTCGAACAACAGGTCGATGTCTTCCGGTTTGGACAGGTTGGCGCGCACCACCAGCGCTTTGCGCCCGAGGGCGCGGATTTGCTCGGCAATTTCGTTGGCCGGAGCCTCGTTGCGGTGATAATTAATCACCAGGTCGGCGCCCAGGCGGGCAAAGTGCAGGGCGATGGCGCGGCCGATGCCGCGGCCGGAACCGGTTACCAGGGCAATTTTTTGCTCAAACATCCGTGGTTTTCTCATCCTTTACATCGATGAATAGGATCGGCTTCAGCAGGCTGCGGTCAAATTGAGCCAGACGCTCCGGCCCCAGGCGCAGCAGGGCGGCTTCGGCGGTTAGAAAATCGGCGCGTAAGCGATCCAGATCGATGCCCCGGCAGGCAGTCTGGAACGGGTCCAGCCACTGGCGGCAGCGCTGGAACATCTTCACTGCGCCAGGGTAATTGAGACGCAGGATATGATAATAGCCTAGGCCGACCTGCAAAATTCCGCGGTAAACGTCGCGAATAGCCCCGCGTTCCTCGCGCCAGGCGAGTTCGAGCTCTTCATGCGCCATGAAGTAATCGCCGGCGTTATAGAATTGGATACCCTTCAGCGCCAGGGGATGAAGCTCCCCCTGGCAGGCCTGGGCTGCCTGTTGGGCGGTCCAGACCTGGCCCGGCGGAGGTGTGGCTGGCATACGAGGTTATTTGGCCTTATAGATCGAAGCGCTGCCGCTGACGGATTGAGTCACCTTAGGGTCGCCGTGGTAGCCGACATTGGCGCTGCCGCTGACCGAAACGTGCAGGGTGTTGAGCGCCTGCAGCTCATACTTTCCGGTGCCGGAAACATTCACGCGCACATTTTCAGCGGCCAGGTCGAAGGCTTCCACGTCCGCCGAACCGCTGGTGCGCAGTTCGAGGCTGTCGGCGTTGCCGCCCACCTTGAATTTGCCCGAGCCGGATGAGTGAATTTCGACCTGGTTGCCCACCAGCGAATCGATTTCCATGCGGGCGGCCCCGCTGACGCTCATCCGCACATCCGCCAATTCCAGGCTGCGGATGGTGATCTTGCCGGCGCCGCTGATGCTCAAGTTCATCACCGAGGCCAAGAGCTCGTCGCTTTCAATTTCGGCGTTGCCGGAAATATTGATGCCGTGAAGATTTTTTACTTTGATAACGTAATTTGCCGGGCGAGGGATGAAAAGAAAATCGTACCAGGTGAACAGCTTGATCACCAATTCGCCCCCTTCGACATCGATCTTGATGTGTTCGAGCGCCTGCGGTTCACCGCTGATCTCCAAATCTTCTTCTTCGCCCTGAATGATGCGGACTTTGCCCAGCGCATGAAAGGCGATGCGGTCAAAATTTTTCACTGGAAAATGCTGCGTTTCTTTCTCGGCCATGGTTACTCCTCGAAGCTTCAAATGAACAAACTGTGAGATTATAATACATCAAAATAATGCACATCCCCGCGATTCACGCGGGTGAATTGGCGGGGCAATCGAGGCACAATGGATAGGATTCGCGACGACGAAATTCTGGCGAAGAGCATGGAGACCAACTTCTGGACCTGGTCGGCCCAGGGCAAGGTCAGCCCGATCCCGGTCACCCGGGCCAAGGGGGTCTATTTCTGGGATGCGGATGGCAAACGCTACCTGGATTTCAACTCGATGGTGATGTGCGTCAATATTGGCCATGGAGACGAGCGCGTGATTGAGGCGATGGTCGACCAGGCCCGCGAGCTGCCATTTGCCGGACCGGGGATGGCTACCCGCCCGCGGGCGGCCCTGGGACAGCTGCTCCGCGAGGTGGTGCCTGCCGGGCTGACCCGCTTTTTATACACCCTGGGCGGCGCGGACGCCAACGAAAATGCGATCAAGCTGGCCCGCGCTTACACCGGCAAGCACAAGATTCTGTCGCGCTACCGCTCCTACCATGGGGCCTCCTACGGCGCCATGGCCGCCACCGGCGACCCGCGGCGGGTGAGCTGGGAACCCACGGTGATGCCGGGGGTGGTGCATTTCCTCGACCCTTATCGCTACCGTTCTACCTTCCACCGCGGGAACCCCGGGATCAGCGAAGCCGAGTTCAGCCAGGATTATCTCAACCACCTCGAAGAAATTATCCAGTATGAAGGCCCGCAGACCATCGCCGCGGTGATGATCGAGCCGGTGACCGGCACCAACGGGGTGATCATCCCGCCGGCGGGGTATATGCAAGGGGTGCGCGCCTTGTGCGACCGCTACGGCATCCTGCTGATCTGCGACGAGGTGATGAGTGGTTTCGGCCGCACCGGGCACTGGTTTGCGGTGGATCATTGGGGGGTGAAGCCTGATCTGATGACCATGGCGAAAGGCCTGACCAGCGGCTATGCCCCTCTGGGGGCGGTAGCCATGCGCGAGGAGATTGCCCTGGCTTTCCAGGAGCGAGAATACGTGGGCGGGCTGACCTACAACGGCCATCCCATTTCACTGGCGGCGGCCGCGGCGGTGATCGGGGTGATGCAGCAAGACCACCTGGTGGAGCGGGCGGCTGCCAGCGGAGCGCTGATGGCGGAGATGCTGGCCGAGCTGGTCGAGCGCCATCCGTCGGTTGGCGAGGTGCGCTCGATTGGCCTGTTCGGGGTGGTGGAGCTGGTGCGCGATCGGCAAACCAGGGAGCCGATGGCGCCGTTCAACGGTTCCAGCGCGGAGATGACCGCCATCCGCAAAACGCTCCTGGAGCATGGTTTGTACCTCTATACTCATTGGCATACCTTGCTGATCTTACCCCCGTTGGTGATTACGGCGGAGCAGCTGCAGGAGGGGTTCGCACTCCTGGATAAGGCCCTTGAAATCAGCGACCGGGCCGTGATTAATAAAACTTTAATGTAACATTTGGGCCGTCAACGCGTCTAATCAGGTGAGAGCGGTTGTCCTGTAATGATACAATCAACCCATGGGGAGAGATGTGCGCCCTCGTAAGACAAAATAAGATGGAGCAGATAATGGATTTTAATTTGAGTGGAAAAATTGGCGGGAACGAAGAAGAAAAAGAACACCACCCTTACAAAGTCGTGGTGATCGGCTCTGGCCCGGCGGGTTGGTCGGCCGCCCTGTATGCGGCCCGCGCCGAGGCGAACCCGCTGGTGGTCACCGGCCTGGAATTGGGTGGGCAGGCCGCCTTGACTTTTGCCATTGAAAATTACCCCGGCTTCCCCGACGGTGTGGGCGGAGCGGAGTTAGGCGAGTTGTTCCAGAAGCAGGCCGAGCGGTTTGGCGCGCGCACAGAATTCGACCGGGTGGACCGGGTGGATCTCAGCCAGCGGCCGTTTGTGATCTACACCGACGGTGAGCAGGAGATCAAGGCCGAGAGCCTGGTGATTGCCACCGGAGCCAGCCCCTATCACCTGAACGTACCCGGCGAGACGGAATTGACCGGGCGGGGCGTCTCTTACTGCGCGACCTGTGATGGCTGGTTCTTCAAAGACAAAAAGGTGGTGGTGGTGGGCGGCGGCGATTCAGCCCTGGAAGAAGGCATCTTCCTGACCCGCTACGCCAGCTCGGTGACCATCATTCACCGGCGGGATACGCTGCGTGCCGGGGCTATTTTACAGTCGCGGGCCAACGCCAACCCCAAGATCAACTTCATCTGGAACACAGTGGTGACTGAGGTAGTTGGGCAAGAGGCGATGACCGCGGTGAAATTGAAAGACGTGGTCAGCGGAAAAGAAAGCCAGTTGGCTGCCCAAGGGTTGTTTATTTTCATCGGGCATAAACCCAACACCGAAATGTTCCAGGACCAGTTGGAAATGGACGAAGACGGCTACATCGTCACCGATAAACGCATGCAGACCAGTGTGCCCGGGGTGTACGCCGCGGGTGAGGCAGCCGATTCAATCTTCCGCCAGGTGGTTACCTCGGCGGGTATGGGCGCCGCTGCCGCCATGCAGGCGATTAAATTTATCGAAGAGAACGAGTTGGAAAGCGCCTGAACCCCTCAAAAGAACGCGAAGGCCCCAGCAGTTATACCGCTGGGGCCTTTTTTTGTTTCAGGGAGAAAATTAGGGCTGGGGTGTGGCGCTGACCGGCCCGCCCATCCAGCCAAACACGCGTTCGTTGCTGACCACGCCGGCCGGTTCCCAGATGGGTTGGCCGCTGTCCTGGTCCGAGCCAATCTGGCGCACGGTCAAGATGGACCAGCGGAAAATGTGCAGGCTGGTATCGGTGGGGCGCAGGCTGGCCGGCACGATGAATTTGGTGTCGGTAACGTATTCGACCACCTTGCCCTTGTTGGTATCGGTGGCGTCCAGGATGGTCACCGCGTAGGCTTCGTTCGGGCGCATTTCGCCGACGGAGGCCCACTGCAGGGTAATCACATCGTTCGCCGAGGTATACGAGGTGCCGTCCGCGGGCAGCAGCAGGTTGGCGGCCGGATAGGGCGGGATGGGTGTGGGGGTGAGGGTGGCCTTGGGACCCTGCTCGCACAGGGGAATGATCAATTTCTGCCCAGAGAAAATCACGTCGCTGGACAGTGCGTTGTAAATTTTGATGGATTGCACGCTCACGCCGTAATTCAAGGCGATGCCGCTGAGCGAATCCTGATCGGTGACGATGTAATCCAGCTTGTCGCAGCTGGCCTGGGCCTGCTCGGTGGGGTTGAGCGTGCTGGTAGCGGTGGGCGCCGAGGTGGGCGTGGGCTGGGGGATGAACAATTTCTGCCCGGGCACCAGTGTGTCGCAGGTGGCCGGGAGCTTGTTCATCAGGATGATGCTGTTGACCGAGACGTCAAATTGAAAGGCAATCGACAAACAGGTGTCGTTGGAGGCAATGGTGTACTCCAGGGTGGGCAGCGGGGTCCAGGTGGGCACGTTGGTTGCCGTGGGCGTATCCGGCAGGGTGGGGGTGATGGTTGGGGTGACGGTGATAGTCGCCGTGGGCTGTTCTGGCGCCAGGGCCTGCGGCTGGGTGGCCTGGAAAACCGCGTAAACGGCGCCTGCACCGACCGCCAGAAAAATGACCATCAGGATCAACACGATGGGCAGGCTGAGGGTCACCTGGGGGATGCGCGCCGGTTGGACTGCTTTGGCGGCTGCCGCGGGACTGGTGAGAGTGCTGCCGCAAACTGTACATTTGGTCGCCGATGCATTCAGGCGAGTGCCACAGGTAGGGCAAATTTTTGTAGCGTTAGGTTCCGCGCTCATAGTTTCCTTAATAGAAGATGCGGGGACTGGCCCCGGTTCAATTTGGCATTATACCATAGAGAAAAATTGCGATTTTGTCGCCGCTGTTGACCTGTCAAGGGGCAAAGGCAGGGTCTTCCTGCGGGCAAATCTATATTTTGGATGGGTGCGTTGACACTCGCGCTACGTTTGTGTTATTCTCCATCTGTTATGCAAGCTTATAGTTTATATATACATATCCCGTTTTGCCGGCGGCGCTGCGCCTACTGCGATTTTAACACGTATGCAGGTATGGAGCAGTGGATTCCGGCCTACACGGATGCCTTGTGCCGTGAAATGGAGTTGGTCGCAGCCGGCGCGGCTGAGCCTATCCCGGTATATACCCTCTTTTTTGGCGGCGGCACCCCCAGCCTGCTGCCCCTCAAACAGGTCGAACAGATCCTCGCCACGGCGGCGAGGTTGTTCCCCTTCCAGCCGGATTTCGAGCTGACCCTGGAAGCCAACCCCGGATCGGTCACTCTCGACTATTTGCGTGGGTTGAAGCAGTTGGGGGTCAATCGTTTGAGCCTGGGGATGCAGTCGGCTCACCCGCAGGAGCTTAAATTGCTGACCCGTCTGCACGATTACCCGGATGTCGTCCGCGCGGTGAGTTGGGCACGCCAGGCCGGGATCGACAACCTGAGCCTCGACCTGATTTTTGGCCTGCCGGGACAATCCCTGCAGCGTTGGGCCGACACAATGGAGCTGGCATTGGGTCTGGGCTCGCAGCACATCTCGCTCTACAGCCTGACGGTCGAGGAGGATACCCCCTTGTTCAGTTGGGCGGCGCGCGGGCTGGTGGACCTGCCGGATAACGACAGCAGCGCGGATATGTACGAACTGGCCATGGACCGCCTGGGCGCGGCCGGATTGGTGCAGTACGAAATATCCAATTGGGCGCATCCACGCGCGGATGGGAGTCTGTATTCCAGCCGACACAACCTGCAGTACTGGCGCGGGCTGCCCTACCTGGGCCTGGGGGCGGGCGCTCACGGCTACGCCTGCGGCTGGCGCACGGCCAACACCGGACCGATTCTTGCGTATATCCAACAAATTCGAGAGGGGGAAAGCCGGCCGTTCCCCCAGGGGCCGGCGAATGTGGAGGCCCATGCCCTGGATGCGTTGGAGGAACAGGGCGAATTTATGATGGTTGGCCTGCGCCTGACCGATGAAGGGGTATCTGCCCGGGGGTTCGCGGATCGTTTTGGCCGGCCGTTGGAACAGGTGTACGCCCAGCCGATTGCTATCTTGAGCGCTGCCGGTCTGTTGGAATGGGTGGGAGAAGATGAGCGCCGGCTGCGCCTGACCCGCCGCGGACGGCTGTTGGGCAACCAGGTATTCTTGCAGTTTATCTAGCCGGCGGGATGTTGGCTAACTGACCACCACCAGCGTGCCGTAGCCGCGCTGTTCCCACACTTCCGGCTCGCAGACCGGGGTAGTCCAGCGGAAGACCCACTTGGCAACTTCTGGGGTGACGTTGACGCAGCCGCGGCTCATGGGGGTGCCGTAGTTGCGGTGCCAGTAGGTGCCGTGGATAGCTACGCCGGTTTCCACAAAAAAGGATGTCCAGGGCACGCCCAACAGCTCATAAGCTTCGATATCGGCGGTCACCTGGCCGTTGCCCATGTGCTTGGATGCCATTTTGGAGAAAATGTGATATTCCCCGGTGGGCGTGTTGGTGGGGATCAACCCGGGCTCTTTGCGCCAGGCCGGCACACCCGTGGAAACACGCGTACGCAGCACCTCTGTATCGTTCTCAAAGGCGACCATCTCCTGGCGCGCGATGGATATTTCGATGCGCTTTTTCCAGGGCTCTATCTCGGTGGATAGCGGGGCAAACTCTTCCGGCTGCACAAGGCGCAGGTGAGCGGCGGGGACATTGTAGGTAAATTCGAGCAGTTCGTCGTGAACGCGGTACCAGGGCTGCCCGTCGGGGCCTTCATCGATCGCCACCACCCAATGGGTGGATTGGTAATACAGGCGGTAGACCGGCTCCCAACGCTTTTTATAGGGGATATAGCGCAGGGATTGGGTGAAGGGCACGCTGACTTCGGCCAACTGTCCACGTTCGGGGATGCTGCTGGCAACCGGGTTGAGCAGGGTCTTGACCTTTTGCACGCGGGCGCTGTGAATATACCCGCGCCAGACCTTGAACCAGATCGGGTTGTATCCCGGCCCGTCAGGAGAGACGATCTCGTCGTAGACGTTGACCAGGTCATCCCGGCCGCGTTGGTAGAGGATGGTGCTTTTATCGTCGGGGCGGCTGTAAATGCTGGTGGAGTGCGTCGCCATACGGATGACCACGTCATCGTTCGGGTTGGTGCCGGGCGCCATAAATGGCTGGAAAGCCAGGGCGCCCATTCCGAGACCGGTCATCTTGAGGAAGTCGCGTCGGGTAAATTTCTCCTGCATACGTCCGATTATACCAGAATCAAAAAGCTGTCCGCGGCGAACGAAACTTCCCGCGGACAGCCTGGCAATTTAGCGGCGGAAGGCGCCTACCAGCAAGATCAGGCCAACCGCGATGACAATAATCGGGGTAAGTAAATTCCAGCTGATGCCCGACAGGGCCACCAGCCCGACCACCGCGAAAACGGCGGTGGTGACCAGGTTGCTGATGCTGGCCCAGCCAAATCCTTCGCCGGCGAACATCAGGCGCAGGGCGGTCAATGCCCCACCGACGGCCGGGACGAGGATGGGCACCGCCCACCAATTCAGGGTGATCAGCGCCGGCGAGAACAGGTGCATATAACTCAGCAAGAAACCTGCGCCGAGAATCATGGCGCCCAGGCCGGTCCAGCCTAACCAGGGGCGGTAAAGGCGGCGGGAAAGCGGGCGTTCAGCTTCGCGCGAACCGGGGAGTGAAAAACCGCTCATCAGCAGGGTGAAACCAAAGACAATGACGATCAGCGGCCACCAGACGCCCCAATTGAGCCCGAACAGGAACATCAGCGCGACGGTAAGGGTAATCAGGCCGCTGCCAATGCTGCTGCGCACACCCTCATTGAAACGCCCGGCGTTCTGGCCGATAACCCAGGCGGAGGTGAAAGCGCCAAAGGCGGGGATCAAAATGAACAAAGCCCACCAGTTGCGGAACTCGAAATTGGTGAACTGCTGCACCAGGAATAGCGCACCCAATAGAATCAGAATGACCCCAAAGAAGGCGCGATTGCGTTTCTTGCGGTCTTCGTGGGCCATATAGGCGGTATCGTCGGTCATGGGATTTCCTCCGGGGGCGGCTTTTCGGGCGTCAGGCGATTACGCCTGGCCAGCCGCCTGATCAATGATGGATTAAATAAACATGTCTCTATGCATATTTTACGTCTCAGTTTGCGAAAAGTTGCATAAATACCGGGCTGAGCGAAAAATCTCACAGTGAATCAACAACGGGCTGCCGGCGGTGAAATGCCAGGCAGCCCGTTGGAATTCGTTTTCAGTGGGTTAGTGCCCAGAGCCCGCGGTTGCCGCTCCGTCGAAAATCTCTGGGGCAGGTTCGCCCTCCACCAGCAGGTAGCCGGCCAGGCCGCGCTCCATGCGCGAGAGGGCGTGATCCACCAGGATATAGCGCCCCGGCACCTGCAGGCTGAACTCGACTACCGTCGCCCCGCCCGGTGGCACCAGGGTGGTTTGGACATTGGTGAGCGGTTCCGAAGTCAGCGAAGCCTGGTTGTAGACCCGGTCAAAGATCTCGCCGATAACGTGGAAGGAGGAAGTGAAATCTGGGCCGCCGACGCCGAAGAAAATGCGCACGGTCTCGCCGACATTGGCTTTGAGCGGGTGTTCTTTGGTCAGTGCGCCGACCGAACCATTGAAGACAAAATATTCGGGGTGCTCATCCAGCAGTTTTTCTTCGCTGAAGGAGGTGGCGCCTTTTTCGCCCAGCGGCTGTGCGGTGTAGACCTCGCCCTGCATCACGTAAAATTCACGGTCAACTTTGGGCAAGCCGCCTTCCGGTTCCACCAGGATCATGCCGTACATGCCGTTGGAGATGTGGTGGGCCACCATGGGCGTGGCGCAGTGGTAGACGAACAGCCCGGGGTTGAGCGCCTTGAAGGTGAACATGGTTTCTTCACCGGGTTTGGTCTGGGTAGCCACTGCCCCTCCGCCCGGGCCGGTGACGGCGTGGAAATCGACCGAGTGGGCCATGCTGCTGTCGATGGAATTTTTCAGATGGACTTCGACCGTGTCTCCCACCCGCACGCGCAGGAACGGGCCGGGCACCAGGCCGTTGAAAGTCCAGAAGGTGTAGCTGGTGCCGTCGGCCAGGCGGGCTACTACCTCGACGGTTTCCAGGTCGACGCGCACGTGTTCTGCCTCACTGCGGGTGAGGGGAGCGGGCAGGTCATCGGGGGCGCGCGAGGCGGAGGCGAAGACCTGGTCTACGGCTTCGGCAGGGCTGCCCACGATCAAACGGCCCTGCATGCCGGCCTGGCGGTGCCCGGGGAGCGAGCACCAATAGGCATAGACCCCGGCGGTTTCAGCTTTGAACACAACCTTCAATTTTGCGCCTTTTTCGGCGAGCCGGCCAGACGCCACCTGAAAATCGCCCAGGACCAGATCGTGCTGCACACCGTCCCCATTCAGCAGGGTGATCTCGACGATATCCCCCGGCTGCACCACCAGATCGGGGTTGACTTTACCGTCCACCGCGCCGCCCACGCCGATAAAAACCAGTTTGCCATCGGCGGCGCCGGTGGTCAGCGTAAAGCTGACGGTCGCGGGACCTGTCCCTGGTTGGGTGGCGGGCAGCGACTCGACATCCACGGTGGGCACCGTAGAATCGGCAGAACTGGCCATCATGGCTTCCATCGGTTCGGATTTAACCGCGGCAGCCGCCGGTGCGCAAGCGGCAAGCAGTAGCATACAGATACAAAACAGAAAACCCGCGCGTGATTTAGTTTGAGATATGTTGAACATGCTGACTCCTCCTGGGAACTATTTCACTGCGAGTATACGAGTAAGTTGGTCTGATTTCTTTGTTATAGCGCAATGAGCCGGACCGATCTGCTGGAGAGCAGTGGATCGATGGCTGCTGTACCTGGGGCTTGCCAACCCTGCGCGCAGTCTTTATACTCGGGTGGGAGAAACCAACCGATGAAATGCTTTGACCCGCTGTATAACAACCTGCCCAAAGTGGAGATCCACTGTCACCTGGAAGGGGCGATCCGCACGACGACGATCATCGAGCTGGCCATAGAATATGGTTTGAGCCTGCCAAGTTTTGAAGAAAGCGAGCTCAACCGCCACGCCAAGGTGTTAGAACAATTCAATGATTTAAACTCGGTCCTGGCTGCCTTTGCGATAGCGCAAAACAGCATCGTCTCGGCCGCCGCGCTGGAGCGGATTGCCGGCGAGATGTTCGAGGATGCACACCAGCAGAATATCCGCCTGTTTGAGGTGCGTTTCTCCCCCGATTGGGCCTTCAGCGGTCACCATCTGGATTGGGATGAAGCGTTGGAGGGCATTTTGAGGGCAAAGGAAACCGCGGAGGCGCAGTTTGAGATGGCGATCGGCTTGATCGCGATCACATCCCGCAGCCTGGGGGTGTCTTCGTGTGAAAAAACGGTGGATTGGGCCATTCGCCACCGGGATCATATCCTGGGGATCGACCTGGCTGATTCTGAGGCGCAGCACCCCATCGATGATTTCCTTCATCCGGTGATGCGCGCCAAAGATGCCGGGCTCAAGCTGACCGTGCATTCGGGCGAAGATACCCCGGCGAGTATCGTGGTGGATACCATTCTAAAAGCCGGACCGCAGCGCATCGGGCATGGGATTCACATCATCGAAGATCAGCGCGCGGTTGAGCTGGTGCGCGAGCGGGAGGTGGTGCTGGAGGTGAATCCGTGGAGCAATTACCTGACCCATTCGGTCGCGCAGATCCAGGACCATCCGCTCAAACGCCTGTTTGACCTGGGGGTAAAGGTCACAATCAATTCGGATGACCCGGAATTGCTGGATACCAATCTAAACAACGAGTACCGCATCGCCCACGAGATCCTGGGGATGAGCCTGGAGGAGATTGCCGCGTGCAATCGGATCGCGCTAGAAGCATCCTTCCTGCCGGATGAGGTCAAGCAGCGCGTGCAGGCGCGTTATTTTTAGTGCCTGAGGGGAGTTCGTTTTATCGGCAGCTGATCGCGACGAAATTTACGTTTTCCATCACCACCGGCCCGATCACATTGGACATTTCGGGCTGGTGAACGAAGACAAAGTAACCGCCGTACATACCTTCCGGCACGCGGATGGTCACCGGTTGAGTGGTGATCAGATACCAGCCGTTATCGCTTTTGGTCCAACTTTGCATATCCCCGCCAAACAGCCGCGCTGCTTCGCCGGTGGTGGAAGGGCAGCGCGATGTGGCGCCCGTGGGGGTCTCATTCTTGATCACAACGTCAAGCGGCTTGACCAGGCGCGCCCCCTGCGGGATCAATGCGCGCAGTGGAGCGGGCAGATCGGCTTCATCCAGGTACTCGGTAGCGGGTCCGGCGGGATTCTTTTCGGTATTGACTGCCGGGAAACCCAAAAGCAGTTTGGCGCTGGCGCTGAGCGGTGATAAGAAAAAGGCCAGCAATCCCCCGATCAGCACCAGGCAGGCAAAAATGATCATCAGGCTGTTCAAGCTGGCGCGCTGATGGCGTTCCATGGCGGCGGTTAGTTCGCCGGTGATGGCGGCAATCTGCTCATCGGTGGCGCCAAACGAACGGCGCAGGGTTTGAGCAACCACCGGGATGGGGTTGCCTAATTTGTGCAGTTGGGTTGCTTTTGCAAGCAGATCATCCACATCGTGTGTGGGCAGGAGGGCGGGCTGGCTGCTGCCCTGGTTGGCGGCGGTGCTCTCATACACGATCCGGCGTACCGAAGCCGGGGCCATCCATTCGCCGCAGGTTTGTTTCAGGATGGCGGCCGGGGCAATGACCAGGCGCACGTGCAGCCCGTTGGTGGCAACTTCAAAAGCCGATGAACAGGTGCTGCACACAAACTGGTCTGGCGCGGCTGCCTGCCGTTCAATATCCAGCGAAATACCGCCGCAAACAGGGCAGGTTGTGCCGTGGATCCATTCTCTGGGCAGTGATTGGCAGGCATCCATACAGTTATTCCCCTCTAATCATGAACAGCCACTTATGAAGAGTATAGCGGATTGTCTGGTCAAATCATGAGAGAATCACTTTTCAGTTTTGCAAACTTGAAGGATTCCAGTGAACGTTGGGAAGAATTACCCAGGTGTGCTTGTGCTCATAGGAGGATCACAGTTCATCCACCGCGGCCGCGACGAGATCCATAAACAGCGGGTAATCGCGGTTGTAGATGAACCCGGGCGGATCGCCAACCCGGTTGCGGATCATCAACGCGACCATATCCAGGGAGGGCATGATCACCAAAACGCTGTGGCCGGCGCCACCGTGGCAGTAGCTGCCGTAGGGGACAATCGTGCCCATTTCTGGCGAGTTTGGGGCGGCCTTGATCCACCAGTACAGCCCGCGGTGAGGGTAGTTGGCGCGGCCCGGCAGGGGGTACTGGCAGGTGGTCATCATCCGCACGGTGAGCGGGGCGATCAGGCGTTTGCCGTCCAACTCGCCTTCGCGCAACAGCAGCTGACCAAACACGCCCAGGTCGCGGCTGTTAGCGATCAAACCGCCGGCGACGGAAGCCGATTGGCGATTTTCTTTGCCCTGGCGGCCGCCCATCCAATCCGAATTGATGATAGAGGCAATGTCGGTTTCCAGGGACGGGTCGAAATCCCAGCCGATGCGCTGCAAGCCTAAGGGGTCGAAGATGCGGGTTTGCATGATCTGCGGCACCTGCCGGCCGCATGCGCGCTGGATGACCTCGCCCAGGATGGTCACGGCGATATCCGAATAGACGTGCCAAGTGCCCGGTTCATACGCCACCCCGCGCACGACCCGTCCCATGGCATGCCGAAAATAGGTCTGGTTTAAGGGCTCGCCCGGCTGCTGATCGCGCCAGCAGCCGTAAAAATCCAGGTCTCCGCCCGGCAGCCCGCTGGAGTGGGTGGCCAGGTGGCGAATGGTGATTTTTGCCAGGTCGCCGCCGTGAAATTCGGGAATATAGGAAGAAACAAGCTCGTCCAGCCAGAGGACGCCATCCTGGATCAACAATGACAGGGCCGTGGCGGTTAACCCTTTGGTCACCGAAAAAACGGGCGTCATGGTTTTTCCGCTGTAGGGCGGGGCGTTGGGTTGGGGACCCTGCTTGCCCCAGTACCATTCGCCGGCGATTTTGCCATGGCGTAGGATCAGCACTGCACCGCCGCTGCCCTCTAATTGCTCGCTGACTCGTTGGGCATATTCTTTGGCTTTGTACAATCGGGTGGAAGATAAACCAAGGTCTTCTGGTCGCGCACTTTCAAGGTTCATTACAGCCTCCCAGATCATTGTACTGCGATCCGGGCGGGAGAAAAATGCCGGCTGCGATGATTGGCAGAAGTTGATATCGTTTTTCGCGGGTGATCCGATCCACGCGGTGGGTCAATAACACATCTGGCTGACCGGATGGCCGCCGGTATCACGGAGATAGGCGCAGTCCCCTGTATTATTCCAAATGGCGGTGGCAGAGCCGTAATTGAACCCGCAGTAAGCGGGCTGATCCTGGTTGGTGTAGACGCGGCAAACCTGGCCGGCCTGCATTTGAAAATCGGGGAAAGCGAAGACGTGGTTGGCGCTGTCGCGCAGCGTCCAACCCAGCAGAGGCACGCTGGCCGGCCCAAAATTCTTCAGCTCGACGTATTCATCCGGTTCGCTGCTCCCGGATCCGTCCGCCAGGATGCTGGTGATGCGCACGTCCAGGGTGGGAACGGGGGTCGTCTCCGCCGGCTTGACCACGGCGGGTAAATAGACCCTGAACGCGGTGACCGGCTCTTGAGGCGGAAAGGTCACCGCAAAGCCATCGCTGGTCACCAGGATGGTACCTTGCATGTCGGTGCGCCAGATTTGGATGCCGGCATCTGCCAGGCGAGTCAGCGTCTCGGGGGCCGGGTGGCCGTAGGAATTATTGCCCACCGAGATGACCGCATTCTCGGGGTGCACGGCAGACAGGAACCCCGCGCTGGAGCTGGACGCGCTGCCGTGGTGGGCGATCTTGAGCACATCCGCCGCGATTGGCGTCTGGCGGGCAATGACGGCGGCTTCAACCGTGCTGTTGATATCCCCGGGGAATAAGAAACGAGTATCGATAAAATCAATGCGCGCCACCACCGAAGCATCATTTTGGGCTGGGTCGGCCAGACCCGCAGAGGGGTTCAGAATGTAGACCGAAAAGTCGCCCCAGGTAAATTCGGCTGGAAATTGGGCAGGCTGCAGGGGGATGCCGCGTAATCCAGCCTGGGCGACGAAATTGCCCCAGGTCGTGGTGTCTCCGGGATACCCGTTGTAATAGATGGCGCCAACGGATATATCCGTGGCTGCCAGGACGGCGACCAGCCCGCCGGCGTGATCGGCATCCGCATGGGTGTTGAGGATAACTTCGAGGCTGTCAACCCCCTGAGCGCGCAAATAATTGACCACGGTCGATCCGGTGGATTCTTGGCCGCCATCGATGAGGATATCGAACCCATGGGCATCCTGCAGCAAGGCGGCATCTCCCTGGCCCACATTAATGAAAGAAATCTGGCTGGTCTGCCCCGGCAGGGATTGGACCGAGACAACCGAAATGCCCAGCGAAAAACAAACGAGGATCCATATGGTGATGAAACGTTTCCGCACCGGCAATTACCTTTGAGCCGCAATTTTGAGAGGGTAGCTGAATTAATTATATCGACTGTGGACATTGTCCGTGGTTATTTTTGAACCTGGAATGTAAATGTAAGCGCAGTGCTCCTGATCAAATCCGCTCTTGATCCCCAAAGGTAGAGTAGAGTATACTAACGTGGATAAATTTTGTCCTATATTTCCGGGATGATGGACGCCGTTTGGGGATGGTTGACCTCCCGGTATGGGCCTGATTTTTTGTTGTTTTCATGGGTATTGGGTTGATCAAGAGGAGAGCGTATGCCAACCGATCAAGGTTCAAAAACACCGGTTGTATTTGTGCACGGCTTATGGCTGCACGCCGAATCGTGGGGAAAATGGCAGGAAGTATTTGAGGCAAACGGCTATGATACCCTTGCGGTCAGTTGGCCGGGAGATGGTGAAACCACCGAAGCCACCCGGCGCAATCCGAGTGCGGTGGCCGGTTACGGGGTCACTGAGATTGCCGATCACATCGCCGGCCAAATCCAATCCCTGGGGAAGAAACCCGTGTTGATTGGTCATTCCTTTGGCGGTCTGCTGGTGCAGAATTTGCTCGGGCGCGACCTGGGTTCGGCGGCGATTGCCATCGATCCCGCGCCGATCAAAGGGGTGCCGGAGCTGCCTTTTTCAGCGTTGAAATCTTCCTTCCCGGTGCTGGGAAATCCATTCAATTTCAAACGGGCTGTCTCGTTAACCGAGGAGCAGTTTCGGTTTGGGTTTACCAATGCCCTGCCCAAGAAGGAAGCCCAAGAGCTGTATGCCAGCTTTGCCATGCCTGCTCCCGCGCGCCCGTTGTTCCAGGCCGCCACGGCCACCCTCAACCCCAATGCGGCGACGAAGGTGGATACCTTCAATGCCAGGCGCGGCCCGCTGCTGTTAATTTCGGGCGGAATGGATAACACCGTCCCGCCGGTGCTGGTCAAGAGCACCCTGAAGGCCTATCGCTGGTCTAAAGCGGTGACCGAGTACAAGGAATTTCTGGGCCGGGGACATTCGCTGACCATCGACAGCGGCTGGTGGGATATCGCCGATTATTGTCTTTCGTGGCTCAAGTCCAAAGAGCTTTGATAGGTTCATGGATGCGCTCCCGGCGGATCTCCTGTCCGAATTTTCATCCCGGCGCCTGATATTCCACCCATACCGAGCCGAGGATGCCGGGATGTATTTGCGCATGCTGCAAGCCAACCGGGATCATCTATTGGAGTTCATGCCGGCGAACATAGCCGCCGCGCAGAATGAAGCAGACGTGGCCCGAGTCTTCGCGGATTTCGCCGATCAATGGCTGGCGCGAAACCTGTTCATCTTCGGCCTTTGGGAAAAAAGCAGCAAGGCCTATGTGGGTGAAACCTACCTGGCTAACCCCGATTGGCACGTCCCGTCCATCGAGCTGGGGTATTTTCTGGTTCAGGCCGCCACGGGCAAGGGTTATGCCATCGAGGCGGCCAGGGCTGTCATTGGCTATGCTTTCGAAAATTTGAGGGTGGAGCGCATCGATTTGCAATGCAGAGCGGATAACCCGGCCAGCATGCGTGTAGCAGAACGCTGTGGGTTCCAATTGGAAGGCCGGCAGCGGCGGCGGCATCGCAAAAAAGATGGCTCGCTGGTGGACCGGCTGTGGTATGGTCTGCTGCGCGCGGAGTGGCCTGGCAGAATGGGGATGGAGCAGGAGAGTTAATCGCATGCCCTCTTATCAAGAACCGGTTGCAAAGGGGAATACTGCCCTGGCTCCAGGCGGGTAAAAGCACCCTGCGGGCCCAGCAGTATAGCGGCGAGCCTGGAGAGTGTGGGTATGAGGGTGTACAGGGGAAGATCAAATCCTCATCCCCTGAGGAAAGCGATGCGCCGGTTCCACACATCCCCGGCGGTCTTCCCGATCCACAGCAGATGGGTATCGGCCGGCACCTCGTACAGCTCACTCCCGGCGATCTCGCGGCCTACCCGCACAGCGTTTCGCGGCGAGACGGTGTTGTCATAGGGCGAAAACATGCACAAAACCGGGCGGGAAATGGTATCCAACTGCTCCACGCTGTGCTGGATGTCATTCAGAAAGCCGGTGCCCGAACGAGATGTCCGCACCATGCGTTTGATGAACGCAATATCCTCTGGGCTCATGCGGCCGATCACCTCAGCGACGTTGAGCGTGGTCAAATCACGCAGGATGATTTGGATGACCAGCATCGGAAAGAGATTCAGCAGGGTATGCATCAGCCCCCAGGTGAGGGGTTCGGCGCGGCCAAAACCCAGGCGCGAGCGCCGTTTGACCCGCTCGTCCCAGTCGGTCGCCATGGCCGACTCCAGGACGACCTTGCGCGTGCGATCGGGATGGCGCTGAGCGAAAGCCAACGCGGTAGGGCCGGCGGCGGAAATGCCAATGACGTCGGCGGTCGGGATCCCCAATGCAGCCAGCAAGGCAGCCAGGGCATCGGCGGCTGCCTGGGCGCTGGCGCCAACCGCGGAAGGTGTGCTGTCATAGCCGGGGCGGGAGGGGGTGAGAACGGTGAACCCTTGCGCAGACAAGCCCTCGTGGCTCAAGCGCGTGTCGCGGGTGCAGTGCCCGCCGTTCAGCACCATCACCACCGGTCCGCTGCCCTCCAGGCGATATTCAATCGGGCCGGCGGGGGTGCTGGCGATTTCCTGGGCTGCCTGGTTTAGCATAGTCGGCTCTGGCCTGCGCAATGGGGTGAGTGAAACTCACCCCCCTGACGGTTTATGCAGGCGCTGCCAGTCCGTATAATTTTCCTGCATCTGGGCAATGTGATCCGAGACATGGCGGGCATAGGTATCCAGCCAGTCATCCATGCTCATCGGGCCACTCTCCGAGTGATTGACGCTGTGCGACCAATAAGTTTCGGGCAAATCCTTGACCAGGGTGTAGGATTTTTGCCTGAGCCATTTGAACAGTTCCAGGGCATCCATAGGGTCCTGGCGGTGGTAGTCTAAGGCGCCGGCCCACTGGTTCTCGTCATAACCCAGTACCGTGCTGCCGGGTTCAGCGACCAGCCTGCGGCAGCGGATATAGCTGTTGGCTTCGCTGTCGGTAATGTGGACGATGACTTCATGGATGGTCCAGCGGCCGGCGGCCGGCCGGAACTGCCACATCTCGCGCGGGAACTCCTCGATAGCCGCCACCAGCGCCGCGTAAGCGCCGCGATACGTTTCCAAATGATGTTTGCGTTCTTCAGGGGTCATCTTTTGATCTCCTCTATTATCTAAAACCATTAAGGGTTTTTGGCCACCACCGGCAGGTGGATGGCGATATCGGTGGGCATCACCGTCACCGTGCGGCTGAGGATGGATGCGCCGTTCTGCATGGCGTCCAGGGTGAGGGTATAGCTGCTGTAATTGGTCAGCCCGGTGAGGGTGTACGCGCGGGCAGCCGCGGCCAGCCCGCTGATAGGGGAGGGTTGGCTGCCGGTCGGGCCGGTGTAATGGATCGTCCAGGTGACGCCGGAAGGCAAAGTTTCATTGACCTTCCAGGTGAGAAAAATGGTTTTGTCCGCGGGCACCCCGGTGAGCACCAGCGCGTTGGCAGGTGAACAAGGCAGGCCTTCGAACCTGCGCTGGGCCGGGATGGCTTGATGATAGCCGGCCACATCCGGGCCGATTGGCGGCCAGGGAGTTTCCTGGCACCACCAGCCCGGCATCCCGCCCAAATACAGCGACGGGGGAAGATCGTGGCTGCTGATCGCCGGGTCCCAGACCACCGAATGGGTCACGTAGTCGTAATTACCGTGGCGCAGCAGGGTAGTAGCTACGCCAGGGTCATCGACCCCGCTGCCGACCCCCAGCGCCCAGATCACGGCTTCGCTTGAATCATCATAAGGCTGGCCGGGGAGCACCTCGTAACGGTTGGATTTGCCCGGGGTGCCAAGCACGCTGCCGACGACATTCATGTAGGTGTTCTTGGCGGCAATCTCGATGGCGTTATTGCGCGAGGTGATTGCATCGCTTTGCCAGCCTTTCATATAAGAGCGGAAGATGGTGTTGTGGCTGGAAGAGCCGTGGATGATGTCTGCTTCGGCTTTGATGCCGGTATCGCCCTCCCACAGGTTCATCTTGGGGTGCGGGTTGTGATTGATGGATGGGCTGGCAATCAGCCACCAGGGATCATCGAAAAGGATATTGTGCAGGTAATTGTAGGCGATTACGTTTCCCGAGGCGCCCCCGCCGGTCATCACCCCGCCGCCGTCGATCGAATCGAAGATATTGTCTTCCACCAGATTGTTGGAGCTGTGCAAATCGAGAAAGATGCCGTAGCCGCGGTCCCGGCCGTATCCATCGATGCCGACGTGTACGAAGGTTTCGCGGATTTCATTCTGCAGCGAATTGATCACCCACATCGCGCGCCGCTGAATGTTCTGGATTTCGACATTTTTGACCCAGGAGTATTGGGCGCCGTCCATCTCGATCATGAACTCGACCGCCGGCTGATCCTGGGTGAGGGTCAGGTTTTCCAGGCCGGCGTGGCGGATCATGGCGTAGGCGTCCACCTGGTAGGCCCAGGGTGAGAGAGACGATTTATAGGTCCAGTGCAGCGGCAGGATCAGGGTTACCTGGTTGCCTGCCACGGATTCCACTTCGACATACTGCCCCAGAACCCGGTCGCCGCCTTCATAACCGCAGTAGGTGCATTTCCCCTCCACGCCAACCGGGTCCACCAGGGGAGTATCGTTCAACTGGTTGATCAGCAAAATATCGCCAGGTGCGATTCCGGCAGCACTGGCGAGGGTGATCATCTTTGAATCTTTGACGGCCTGCAGCACGGGATGGGTCTTATGCAGGGAGGACACCTGGTAATAGATCGAGCCGCGCATATCCACCATGGAGCGCAAATAGTCCACCGAGGGCTTGAGGATGGTGACTTCCGGCCCTGCGCCGCGCAAGGTGTCGTAATCATTCAGGTGGATGGTGGACGAAATCATATAGGTGCCGGCGGGCAGGTACACCACCTGGCTGTCCGGGCAGTTATCCAGCGCGCTTTGAATGGCTGCCGTCGCGTCGGTTGAGCCGTTGCCGTAGACGGCGCTGTTGATCGTGGCACAGACCAGCGTCCGCTCCGGAATGCCGCCGGGGATGCCGCTGTGACTCCAATCGATACGCCGCTCGGCAGGCAGAATGTCGCCGCCAGTCAGGGGATAGGCCTCGCTTAAGGTATCCCCGGCGGGCCGGATAATTTCTTGCCCGGAATGCGGAGTCCAGGTTGGAGCGCCTGGCAGCAGCGCTAAAACCAGGGACAGCATGGCAGGCAGGATTTTCTGAAGGCTTCGCATGCAGGTTTATCCTCCTTGCAGGCGTTCGAGGATCGTATCCACATCGAATACGCAGCCGCCCCAGGTGCCGCCGCAGACATTTTGCAGGATTGCCCACAGGCGGGTGTCGTCTGGCAGATCGGGGTGGGGCTGCAATTTGGGATGGGGCGCCCGGTTTGCCAGGATGGACGCGCCCTCCACTGGATCGAAGCGCCGACCCTGCTCGCCTACCAGATCGATGGAGCCCGACAGGCGGTTGCAATCCACCTCAATTTGCAGGATATCTCCATCGACCAGCCGGCCAATCGGGCCGCCCGCCAGGGCCTCTGGCCCGATATGCCCAATGCAGGCGCCCGTGCTTACCCCGCTAAAACGTGCGTCGGTCAGCAGGGCGATGTGCTTGCCCTCGGGCAGGTAGCGCAGCGCGGCAGTCAATTGGTAAGTTTCTTCCATTCCGGTGCCGAGCGGCCCGCAGCCGACCAGGACGAGTATATCCCCGGCCTGGACCGGATGCTCGCTGAGGCCCTTGACCGCCCGGATGGCGTCGCGCTCCAGGGTGAAGACGCGCGCCGGCCCGGTTTTGCGGTAAACCCCGTCCGCGTCGATGACGCTGGGATCGATGGCGGTGCTTTTGATCACCGCGCCCTGCGGGGCGAGATTGCCGGTGAGGAAGGTGATCGTGCTGGTCAACCCGCGTTCCCGGGCTTTGCGCGCATCCATGATCACGTCTTCGGGGTGAATGCCATCCAGCGCCTCGAGGCGGCGGCGGAGAATCTGCCGGCGCGAGCTGTGTTCCCAGGCCTCCAGCGCTTCTCCCAGGGTGACGCCGTTGACGGTGAGGGCCTCAAGGTGAAGCAGCCCGAGTTCGCGCAAGTGCAGCATCACTTCGGGCACCCCGCCGGCCAGGAAAACCTGCACTGTGCCGTGACCGACCGGTCCGTTGGGCATCACGTCTACCAACCGCGGGGTCTGGCGGTTTATCCGCGCCCAATCTTCCACTACCGGGCGCGCCAGATGAGCGGCATGGGCAATGGCCGGGATATGCAGGAGCAGATTGGTGCTCCCGCCAAACGCGGCATGGGTGACCATGGCGTTGTGCAGCGCCGCGGGGGTGAGAATATCGCGGATGGTGATTTTTCTGGCCGCCATATCCACCAGGCCCTGGGTGGAACGCTGCGCCATCTCCAGCCAGATAGGCTGGCCGGAGGGGGAAAGCGCCGAATGGGTGACCGAAAGTCCCAACGCTTCGCCCACCACCTGGCTGGTGGCCGCGGTACCGAGGAACTGGCAGCCGCCGCCGGGTGAGGCGCAGGCATGGCAGCCCAGCTCGGACGCTTCTTCCAGGCTGAGCAGCCCGTGCGAGAACCTCGCGCCAATTGATTGGATTTTGCCAGCGTCCTCGCCCTGCTCAGGCAGCAGGGATACCCCGCCAGGCACCAGGATGCAGGGCAGCGAGCTCTGCGCGGCCAGCGCCATCATCATCGCCGGCAGTCCTTTGTCGCAGGTAGCGATGCCCATCACTCCGCGCCGGGTAGGCAAGGAGCGGATCAACCGGCGCAAGACGATGGCGGCGTCGTTGCGGTAAGCCAGGCTGTCCATCATCCCGGTGGTGCCCTGGGTGCGCCCGTCACAGGGGTCGCTGACGAAGCCGGCAAAAGGAATGCCGCCCAGGCGTTTGATTTCCTCGGACGCGGCTTGCGCCAGCAAGCCTACCTCCCAGTGCCCGGTGTGATAGCCAAGGGCTACCGGATGCCCATCGGCCCCCCGGATGCCGCCCTGGGTGCTGAGGATTAAAAATTCATCCTTGCCCAACTGCGACGGGTCCCAACCCATGGCTGCGTCTTGAGTCCAGCCAAAAACGTTCCCACTGGCCGTGTCTCGCAGCCAATCGGCGCTGAGCGGCAGGCGTCCGGCGGGTCCGGGGGCATGGGTCTGCACGTCAAAAATACTGGCATCCGAGTCATCCAGGCGGTTTGTCTTCATTCGGCGGTCCTCCTAATGGGTTGTCAACGGGTTATCCGTGGGCGACGTAAATGGTCTTGGTGCGGGTGTAGAAATCCAGGGCGGCCTGGCCCATTTCTTTAAAGGTGTTGGCGCTGGATTGTTTGAAGCCGCCAAATGGCGCGTTGAGCGCCAGGCCGGTGGTGGGTTCATTGATTTTGACCACGCCGGCTTCCACCCGGTTGGCAAAGGCGAAAGCCTTTTGCAGGTCGTTGGTCACTACCCCAGCCGATAAACCAAAACTGATCGCATTGGCCTTCTGGATGGCATCCTCCAGGTCGCCGGCGCGGATCACGCTGATCACCGGTCCGAAGATCTCCTCCTGGGCGATGCGCATGCCGGGTTGCACGTGGTCGAATACTGTCGCCTGGGCGAAAAATCCCGGGCGGTGATCGCTGCCGCCGCCGGTCACCAGCTTCGCGCCCTCGCTCTGGCCGATGGCCATGTAGGATTGGTCGATCTCGAGCTGGTCGTGGTTGACGGCCGGTCCCATTTGGACGCCGCTTTCCAGGCCGTTGCCGACCACCAGGTCGCGAGCGGATCTGGCGAGGGCGGCGACAAATTCATCCGCGATCGATTCGGCCACAATCACCCGGCTGGCTGCGGTGCAGGCCTGGCCGGTGAGGCCAAAACCGCTCTTGACCGCCAGGTCGACGGCAAGTTTCAGGTTGGCATCCTGCAGCACGACCAGCGCATTCTTCCCGCCCATCTCCAACTGCACCCGGGTCATATTCTTGATCGCCTGCGGGTAGATGGTGGCGCCGACCATGCGCGAGCCGGTGAAGCTGACGCCGTTGACCAGGGGGCTGGCGACCATTTCACCGCCCACCACCGGTCCATCGCCGGTGAGGAAATTGATCACCCCCGGCGGCAGGCCGGCTTCCACCAGCGCCTCCACCAACAGTAAACCGGTCAGCGGGGCGTCCTCGGCGGGTTTGAATACCACCGTGTTGCCGTAGATCAAGGCGGGGGCAATCTTCCAGGCCGGGATGGCGATAGGGAAATTCCAGGGAGTGATGATGCTGACGACACCCAGGGGCTCGCGCTGGGTATAAAGCAGTTCTCCGCCAACGCTGCTGGGTAAGACCTGCCCGCCGTAGCGCCACCCTTCTCCGCTGTAGTAACGGAAAATATCGCGGGCGCGCGCCACCTCGCCCCGGGCTTCGGGGAGGGTTTTACCTTCCTCTCGGGTGAGGACCGTGGCGATCTCTTCCAGGCGAGCGGCGATCACCTGGCTGGCTTTATCCAGGATCGCGCCGCGCGCGGGGGGCGGCGTGTTGGCCCAGGCAGGCAAGGCTGCCCGCGCCGCCTCAATGGCAGAGCGGGTTTCTTCGACGGTTGCTTTGGGAAACAGGCCGACGATATCTTCCCAGTCCGCCGGGTTGCGATCCTCGAATACCTCGCCGCCGCCGGTGGTCTGCCACTTGCCGCCGATCAGATTTGGGTGAATTTTGGGGTTGTTATTCATATCATCACACGCCTATGGGGTTGGTCAGGGTCAGGTCGCCGACAGTGATGGTCATGACGTCGCCGTGGGCGAGGGTAAACTGGTCGGGGGGTACGATACCCGTGCCGGTTAATAGAAACACCCCCTGGGGGAAAGACAACTCACGCAGGAGATAAGCTGCCAAATCTTCCACCTTTCGCTGCATGTTGGCGGTGCTGGTGCTGCCGGTGAACACCGCCTGGCCGCCGCGCTGAATGGTGATCTGGATTGGCAGATCCTGAAGCCGGTCGCCGTCCAACAGGTGGATGGAGGGGCCCAGCGAGCAGGAGGCATCGTAGACCTTTGCCTGGGGCAGGTAGAGAGGATTCTCACCCTCGATGCTGCGCGAGGACATATCGTTGCCCGCGGTGTAACCGGCAATTTCTCCCAGGTGATTGATCACCAGGGTCATTTCAGGTTCGGGCACATTCCAATCGCTGTCCGCACGGTAGCGCAGCGCCTGGTCGGGTCCGATCACCCGCCAGCCAATGGCTTTGAAGAACAGCTCCGGCCGCTGAGCGCTGTAGACGCGGTCATATACGTCGCCGGTATTTGATTCGGCCTGGCGGGCTTCGCGGCTGCGTTGGTAAGTCACCCCGCTGGCCCACACCTCCTGGCTGTCCTCGATGGGCGCCAGCGCTGAGCCGCCGGCAGGTTGGCCGGTGACCAGGGTGTGAATGAAGGCGCCGATTTCAGCGCGCGGGAGGGCCAACAAAGCGCGCAGGTCGAAGGAAGCATCCAGCCAATGGTCATCGGCAGCCCAGCGCGCTCCTTTCTGGGTTGCATATCGGGTAAGGTTCATGGATTCTCCCTGCTTGTGGTCATACTCATGGTTTAAATCGCCTGGTTCGAGAAATCAATAGCATCTGCGCAGACAAATTACGGCTGCAGGAACGGGCACGATTAAGATTGTACATCGACCTGCACGTGGATAGCAAATCGGTCAATCCCTGTTGAGGCTGAACAGGATTGCCGGGCAGGGATGAGGCACGCGGGGGAGAAAGAAAAGCGCATCGCCAACCTATGATTACGGTAAGGCGATGCGCATAACGTACGAATATGTGCCCGGACGGGCCGTTCAGGCGGATTGAGCGGCCGGTTCAGCGTTCTGAACCTCAGCGGTGATGGGGGGATATCGCCGGGAGATCCACCAGATGCCCGCCAGGCCAATTAAGGAGATCGCTGCGATCACGCCTTCGATGGTCCACAGCTTTTCCGCGGTTCCCACCCCCCAGAAGGCGGCAAAACCGCCGGGGGCATCCAGGATGGTTTTATAGAATACCGCCAGCAGAGCCCATTTGGGTTGGCGGCGAGCAATGGCATAGAACAATAAGACGCAGGCGAAAATGTGGGCGAGGATCACCGCCAGGCGCTCAACTACCGGGGCCAACGCCATCCCCAGGTGGTTGGCTTGGGCCAGGCTGGCCAGGGTGGCCGCGGGCAGAGCATCCGGTGAGAATAATCCCACCAGGCCGGTGCCAAAAGAATTCAAACCCAGGAGCAAGGCCTCGACCACCCCAAAACCAATCCCAAAGGCCAGCGCCTGGCTCCAGCTCGCGCGCCCCCAGCGAATTTTCATGAGGATCAGCCAGGCCAGCCCGGCCTCGAAGATCCCGGTGAGTGCGCCGATATAGAGATAGGCAACCAGGTTTGCCGGGGAAAATAAATCTGTTTGCGAAACCCCCAGGGCTTTGAACAGGCTGGCATTGACCGCGATGGCAAAGGCAAATTTGGCCACCACGGTTAATACCCAGAATAGTGCCCCCAGGAGGAGATATCGCCAGCCCAAATAGCCGCGCCGTCCGGCATAAACTACGAAGGCTAAAGCTACCAGGATCATACCAAACCCCGGCAGCAAGATGAGCGCATTGATCGGCAGCGCCTGCCAGCTCAGATTATACAAAACCGAGGTATTGGCGCTGTAGACCATCCCCAGCTTGTAGGCGCCGGTCACCTCGCCGGGGAGGGAATAACTGCTGGTGATGGCATAATCCCCCACGCCAATCGTGCCCGAATTCCAGACAACCTGCCCATCCGGTTGGCGCAGCTCAAACCGAATCGATCCTGTGTAGACGTTGCCACTGAGCTTGATCTTGATCGGCGCAGCCGTGGGGCCGGCGCCGTTTTTATCGACCGGGATATTGAAATAGAATTGTTCGCCTGCCTGGACTGAATCCAGTTGGCTGCCACCCACACTGGCCCAGCGTTGTTCTATGGGGATGTCGGTTTGCACGGCGCAGCCGGAAAGGCAGATGATAAGAGCCAGGGCAAGTAAAAATAGTCGTTTCATGATCTCCTCGAAATTTGTTTTGAAAATGCCAAACGGGTTAATTTAATGGATGCTAATCCAACGGGTTAGACCTGAAATTATTATGGTTATGCAGAAACTCGTTAATTGTTTGCCGTAGAGAAACCATCCGGGATCTATAAATCGATCCAAATACCATAGTCTTAGGATCAAATGGCCAAAATTATTCGATATTATTTTATGTCAAAATTCAAAAATGATAGTGGAAAGGGATATCCGCCGGCTCATGCCGAGGTAATCCGCTGTGGTTGTTTACTTTAGAGGGTATCCGGCCAATTAAATGGCACTCACCCGAGCGGAAACATTTCGCTCAGGTAAGTCGTGTAAGATATGTGGGACGATGACTGCTAGGCCAGAATGTCGATATTTTGCCCGCTGCCGTCCAGGGATGGGCTTTTGCTGATCATGTCAACTAAAGCCTGCCCTTGCTGCTTCTGGGAATCGAGGATATTTTTCAATATCGCGCTGGATAACTGCAATCCAAGATCATTCGATCGCATACCCACCGCCTGGCTGACCAGGTTGTCCGAAAATGAAACGCCGCTGATATTCATATCTATAGTATCGGCAGGTGATGGAAAAACTTGAGTCGGTCACCATGCACAAAACTATTGGTCGCCTGTAGGAATCACTAAATCGGATACCGTTTGCCAATTTCTTGACCTGAGTTAGTTAATACAGTAATATATCAGTGACTGACATATCGGAAACCGACCTAATACCATGAGTAAAAACGATCCCAATCTTCCCCTGCGTGAACCAACCTTCTATATTTTGCTCAGCCTGATGCCAGGGCCGAAACATGGTTATGCCATCCTGAAAGATGTAGCTGAAATCAGCGAGGGCAGCCTGCATCTCGGCACGGGCACACTGTATGGCGCTATCAAACGCTTGCTGGAGCGAGAGTGGATCCGCCGGATAGATGAGCCAGGCGTCAAGAGCGATGATCGAGAGCGCAAAGCCTACGAGCTGACCCAGCAAGGCCGGCTGGTGTTGACCGCAGAAATTACACGGCTGCGAAAGTTAATCACGGCTGCCAATATCCGCTCGATGGAGCACACCACGTGAGCCGGTTGGTGGATCTTCTCCTCAAGATTTACAAGATCCTGCTGTGCCTGTATCCACCCGCCTTTCGGGATGAGTTTAAGGAAGAGATGACCGGCGTATTTGCCCAGGAAATGGCTGAAGCGGTTGAGCAGGGTGGTTGGCGGTTGACCGCTGTATATCTGGGCGAGATTCGTGAGATACCGTTCAATCTGGTGCGTGAATACTGGCATGCGCTGACCAAAAAGGAGTTGAAAATGACCATCATTGCGAAACCAAATTGGTCCTTTTATCCCATTTGGGTGGCAGTAACGGTGGTATGTATCCCAATTTCCTATTTGATAAATTTGGTTATCCTTCACGCCATTGTTCAAAATGTAGGCGGCTACATGTATGTGAATGGGGTACGCCACATTACCGAAGATTATTTGTTGCTCTACACGATTGTTCCGATTGCAGGTTTGTCAACCGGCCTGCTGCAATACTGGCTGCTGCGGCGCTATCTAGCTAAAATGGGCTGGTGGGTGCTGGCAACGGCGGGTGGATGGCTTTTGGGAGGGCTGCTGATCCTGGGAGCCAGTGGCTTCACAATCTGGATCATGGGGCCATTAGCATCTGGCGTCGCCTTTCTCATCATGGGGTTGTCGATCGGCTTTGGGCAATGGTTGTTGTTGCGCCGGCGTCTTCCGCGGGCGGGGTGGTGGTTGGCGGGAAATGTGGCCGGCTGGGGGTTATTGGCGCTCATCAGTGGGAAAGCCCTCAATCAATACGGTGTTGTTATGTTGGGCTTTTTACCGGCCTGTGTCACCGCCGTGGCGCTGGCAAATTTCTTCAAAACTGCCCTTCAAGCTGAACCGCAAAACACGGGAGCCTAACCGGCGCGCACAGGTGTGCCAAACGAAATTGCAGCATCCCTTTGGCTCACCTCTGGTTGCCAGGGTGAGGAAGACATAGGGAATAAGGTTCCAAAAGAATCAAACATGTATAGTGTGTGTAGATGAAAAGATCCCTGTCCGGAAAGACGGGGATCTTTTCATTATTTCTGGTCGGGGCGGGAGAATTTGAACCTCCATCTTTCAGACTGGAAACCATCTCCTGAAATGAACCCATTTCAAAAGAAAAAGCTCTGGATATTGTGGTTTGTTATGACCGTTTTTCTGTAGCGCACGCTCATTCCAACAGTCTACTTTGAGGCCCTTAATCCGCCGTTATCCTGGCAGGATTGCCTCTCCCAATAGTGTAAACTGGCTGACGCACCTATAGATATGGGTGATAACTGAGCGGCCGGCTGTATGCATCTGGAAGGATATTATTACTGAAAGAGGCGAAGAGAGTACAATTCGTAGGCGTTGGTTAAATTTTTTCCTATGGTGGATATCAATGGACCTTCTTTCGTTAGATAAGCAAATTTTGAGCGAGGTCTGGACCTCGCCTGAACTATGGAACCACATGCTCACCCTGTGCGACTCCTTCAACAGCCGTTTTGCCACCACTGTGGAGGAGCGTAAAGCAGGTGACTATATCATGGAGTGCTTCAAGCGCTACGGCTTGCAGAATGTCCACGCCGAATTTTTTGAAATGCCTGCCTGGGAGCGCGGCACAGCTCGCTTTGTTCTGATGACCGCCGAAGGCG
Organism: uncultured Chloroflexia bacterium; assembly: GCA_963752685.1. Taxonomy (GTDB): domain Bacteria; phylum Chloroflexota; class Anaerolineae; order Anaerolineales; family Anaerolineaceae; genus Anaerolinea. The sequence continues at coordinate 823,071 of CAVVZR010000008.1, forward strand.
AGGTTGAAATTCCTTGCCTGGCCCTGCCCGGCACCCATGCCTGTGACCTGGCTGCCGAAATCATCGACGTTGGCAACGGCGGTCCCGAGGATTACCAGAAACTCGCCCAGCCGGCAGCCGGTAAGATAGTGCTCACTGACCCACAGGGCATCAACCGTATGGATAAATACGCGGCCGCCGTCGAAGCAGGAGCCGCCGCCTTCTTATTTAGCTCAGATACGCCCGGCATGTTGATCCCCACTGGCAGCACCGGCAACCCGTCTAAAACAACGCCTGCCGCCAGTCTGGCCTGCGAGCACGCAGCTCGCATCCGCCGTTTGCTCACCAATGGCCCCCTGACCGCCCGCCTGGTGCTCACCAGTCACGCGCGGCCCGGCGTGGGGCGTAACATCATCGGTGAAATTCCCGGCGCAGATCCTTCCCAGGGCTGGATTGTGGCCTGTGGACACTACGATGGTCACGATATTGCCCAGGGGGCGATTGATAACGCCACCGGCTCGGCTGTGGTCATGGAAGCCGCCCGGCTGCTCGCCCCGCTGCGCGAGCACCTCCAGGCCGGTATCCGTTTCATCCTGTTCTCAGGCGAAGAACTCGGCCTGTACGGCTCCTACGCCTATGCGGCCGCGCATGAGGCCGAAATGGATTCCTTGCGGGTTATCTTTAACGCCGATATCGTCGGCCTGGCCATGCCCATCGTCCTGCTTTCTCAGGCCAGCCCGGAGGCGGTCGCCTGGCTCAGGGCCCAACCCCTCCAGGAATTGGATGTGACCGTGGACGACAACCCGCGGGTTTTCATCATGAATTCTGATCACTTTCCCTTCAGTGAGAAGGGCATCCAGGGCTTTTACGTCGCCACCTCGCACCCGGCAGGGGGCGGGGGTTGGGGACACACCACCGCCGACACGCTGGATAAACTCGAGGTGCGCGAACTCCGCCAGGCCGCGGCTGCTTCCAGCCGCCTGCTTCTTCGTATGGCCGTCGGCGCAGACACATTCCCCAAAGTGCGCAGAACCCCGGAGGAGGTCAAGCAGCTGTTGCTCGACGCCGGGTTTGAAAAGAGCCTGCGATTTAAAGACCACTGGCCGTTTAGTTTATGACTTCACGCGCCGTAACTTCACCCTCCAATCTCGAGCCTGTCTACCGCCGCAATTTCATCTATTTCATGGCGGATAACTTGCTGTTTACCGTGGCGATCAGCATCATCGGTTCGACGACCCTCATTCCCGATTTTATTCGCCACCTCACCAACTCGGAAATTCTGATCGGGCTGAGCAGCAGCCTGTTTATGGTTGGTTATACTCTGCCCCAGCTGTTCGTTGCCCGTTATATTGTCCACTACGAACGCAAGAAATGGTGGTTTGTCGGTCCCAACATCCCCGTACGGTTTATGATTTTACTCTTCGCGGGGATCGTTGTTTGGCTGGGAAAGGGCCAGCCGGCCTTGATTTTGCTGGTATTTTTTGTGTCTTACACCATCGCCGCCTTTGGGGATGGGTTGGTCGGGGTCCCCTGGGCCGACCTGGCCGCTACCAGCCTGGATAACCGGTGGCGCGCGCGCATGTTTGGCGTCACCGCCGCTGTTTCTGGGGTGGTTTTGCTGGCAGTGGCCCCGCTGGTCGGACTGGTTCTGGGAGACCGTGGGCCTGGTTTTCCCAATAATTACGCCATCCTGTTCGGCGCAGCGGGTGTGTTGTTCGCCATTTCCATTATTCCGGGCGTGTTCATCCACGAACTTCCCGGCGGTAAAGCCGTGGAGAAGCTGCCAACCTTTGGCGAGTTTCTTCCTGACCTGGGACGGGTGTTACGCAATGATGGGCCATTCCGCGCTTTCATTCTCCTGCGTGTGCTGACCAGTTTGTTTATGATGGCGGCTCCCTTCTACATTGGATTTGCCACCAGTCAGTTAGGCCTGTCGAGCCAGGTGGCCGTGCCGGTGCTTCTGGCGATGCAAACTGTCGGGGGGATTGCTGGGGCCTTGCTTTACACCTGGATCGGGGCTCACAACAATGTGCTGTATATCCGCTTGGCGATAGGCAGCGCGGTTCTGCTGCCATTGTGCGCGTTGCTGGCCGGGGTGATTGGGCCGATTCCACTTTATCTGGGCTTTTTGGTTTCCGGCCTGGCGACCAGTGGCAACCTGCTTTCCTGTTATATCAACTGGGTGGTGAGTTATGCTCAACACGACCAGCGGCCGGTTTATGTGGGTCTGTCTAACACCATTGCTGCGGTTGTCTCATTTGTTTCGCCCTTTATCGGCGGCGCGCTGGCTCAGTATGTTGGCTATCGCCCATTGTTTGCCCTTTCTCTGGTGATTGCGCTGATCTCGCTGTATGTGACCCTCCGTTTCCTGCATGCTGCGCCGGCCCAGGGAACTGGCACGATAGTATAGGAAAGGCGGGGCATCAACCGCCGCCAGGCGACAAAAAACCACCTTGCGGTGGTATTAAGATTGGTCGTGGCAAGAGGATTTTACATCCCTCGATGGGGGAACGGTCGACAAAAAAACCACCTTGCGGTGGTTTTTGTATCAGTCGGGGCGAGAGGATTTGAACCTCCGACCTCTTGCACCCCATGCAAGCGCGCTAGCCGGACTGCGCCACGCCCCGAATGCGTGGTTATTATATATGCTGTTGGGGTTTTTGACAACCCTGAAATCGATTTGCTGGTGCGCTTACTGGCCATTGGGACGGAATATTGCGGAGTTTTTTACGACAATCTTACGGACAAATAAGTTGAGATTTGTATAATTTTGTAAATTCGAAATTTAAAAAGTACGTGGAGGTAGGATGGCATTAATTAATTGGTCTTCAGATATGTCGGTCAGTGTGAAAGACATGGACAGCCAGCACCAGGTGCTGGTCGATATGATCAACAAGCTGCATGAGGCCATGCTGGCGGGTAAGGGTGGGCAGGAAATTAATCTGATCGTGGATCGCATGGTGGATTATACCCAGCGCCATTTTAAGGCAGAGGAAAACATACTTCAAGCCCAGCAGTATCCAAAGTACGTCCAGCAAAAAAAAGAACACGACGCCTTCGTGCTCAAAGTGCTTGAATTCAAACGCGATCTTCAGTCGGGAAAGATTGGCCTCAGCGTTCAGGTCAGTAATTTCCTCAAGGATTGGCTGACCCACCACATCATGGTGGAAGATAAACAATACGGCAAGTATTTAAATTCAAAAGGGATCCTTTAATCCCTTCGTAAATATCCAGTCTGAGTTTCGATTGTAGCGGTTGAAGGGTAATGCTTCAGCCGCTTTTGCGTCCTATGGCATAAAAGGTTGGGACGAACAGGATGCGGCTGCCTTCCTGGCGCGACTGGCGCTCCAGGTGGTATAGCGCATCCAGCCGGGCCGGGTCGACGAAGCCGGCCAGGTCAGAGCGGAGCACTTGCCACTCGTCCTCGAAACCCTGCATGGCCTGATCTGCCCGCCACTGGCCACCTAGCAGACCGGTCTCTACCTGATTTAACCCTGCCGTGAGAAACAAATGAGCCAACTCGCGTCCGCGGTTGGGGAAAGCACCCTGGCGTGAAAGGGATTCGGTTTGCAGGCGCCCCAACTCGCTCAAGGCGCCTGGAAAATCAACGCGCCCGCCGTAATCGGGCTCGGCCAGGGCAAGCAGCCAACCGCCAGGGCGGATGACCCGCATGAGTTCGGCGAGAAGAGCGGCGGGATGGGCGATCCACAAGAGAAACATGTGGCAGTAGACCACGTCGAACGAAGCGGAGGGCAGGGGAATCGCATTCGCATCCGCACAGAGATAATGGCTGGTGGGGTCTTCGCGCCGGGCGATCTGAAGATATTCAAGGGAAAGATCAAGGCCGTAGGAAGACTTTCCCTGGCTGGCTGCCAGGTCGGCTGTCACCGCCCCGGTGCCACAGCCGACTTCGAGGGTGTGGTGATGGGGCTGCAGGCCGATGCGCTCAAAAAGGTGCCGGCGCAGAGCGGCGGTCCAGCCGGCCTGCTGCTGATAGCGTTTATGCCAGGCGCGAGGGCCGAACATTCAGGCCACAGTTGTCTTCCAGATAGCATCCCAGGGATCGTTGAGCATATTGCCCAGCACCTCGTTGATCCCCTGCCCGGGCAGCACATCCCCATCCGGCTCGACATACAGCCAGGCTTTGCCGGCGCCCTGCGGAATGGGCTCGCCTTGCTCGGCCAGTTCGAGGGCCACCGGGTGCCGGCTGGAATAGGGCACGGGCAGATCCCAGATCAGTTTAAGACCATGTTCGGCGGCGTCCTGGCGGGTTTGCAGTACCCGGTCATTCAGCTCGGGGGTGCTGGCGCTGATCGATACGCTGGTTACCCCCATCTCGACCAGGCGGTCGAAGATTGCATGGTCACTGAGGTCATCCTGCGGGGTCAGGGTGAGGTGCACAACCACGGCGATGTCTTCTGCCAGGGTATCGCGCAGGGCTTCCCAGGATTCTTCTTCGGATTGATCCAGAACCAGCATGAGGTGGTCCAGGCCTTTCTGCAGGATCTGATGCAGATAACCTGTTTCGGCCAGGCGTAAACCGCTGGTGATCAAGCCGGTCACCATGCCAAGCGAGCTGGCGTAATCGACCAGATCGATGAGATCGGGGCGCAGGGTGGGCTCGCCGCCGGTGAAGACCGCGTGCGGGATGCCGGCTTCCCAGGCTTTTTTCAAGATCAATTGCCAATCGGATTGGGGCAATTCGTATTTGACCCGGTCTACGGGGGCATAGCGTTCGTAACCCGTGTCGGGCAGGCGGTAGGTGATGGCGCAATCCAGACGGTAAGGGGCCGAGATGTTTCCCAGATAGAGTTCGTTGTGGTCGAAATCCAGATAGGTGACCGGATCGAGGTCAGGCACTTCGACCAAAGCGAGCAGCTTTTCAGAAAGGCTGTTGAAATCGGTGCGCGCCTGCTCGCCGGTGATGCCGTACCGCGCTGAAACCTTTTGAACCACCAGATCGGCAGGTGTTTGCTGGATGAGGTGATAGGCGTACTCCGCCGCGGTGTTATTGAGATGGACAACCGTGCTGCCGTTGACTACCATGGTTCCGCGCCCGTCAGGCTCGATGCGCAGGTGCAGGCGGTAAGGAAAATCGGCATCCGCCGGCGCCATATAGGTATACATCCCGGATGGGATGGGTTGGTGAGGGGGGAAAAAGCGGTCGATGAGCGAGCGAAAAGTTTTCATCTTACCTCGTGATATTCGGGCAGGCTGTGGATGGGTTGAGGGGTCAACTCGGGGTTGGCCTGGCGTGAAAGCGGGCATCCTCCACCACAAACTTCAAATACGCTGCATTCCCGGCAGGCCGAGGGCACATCCCGGCGCTCGCGCAGGCTGAGAGCCAGGGGATGGTTCCAGATCGAATCCCAGGGGTCTGCGGGCAGGCGCCCGAGCGGCTGGTAGTAGGATTGGCAGGGCAGAACGGCGCCGTCCGGTTCCACGCACATGGCATACAGAGCGGCGGTGCAGCCCTTGACTCCCAGGTCGAGCATCAGCGGGTCGAACTCGCAGTAGCGAGTGGGGGTGTACCAGATGAGGCGCTGGCCGGTGCGGCCGGTGATCTCCCGGGCGACGTCCAGCATGGCGGGCAGGCTGGATTCGGGCAATCCGCTGCCGGCTTCGACGCCGTGCCCCGAATAGATCAGGGCATTCAAGCCCACCGTGGGAACCCCCAGCTCAGCCAGAAATTCGAGGGTCTCGCGCGCGTAGGGGCTGTTGTGCACCAGCAAGGTGGTATTGGTCATCACAAACAGTTTGCTTTGCAGCGCATTGCGAATGCCCTGAACGGTCTCCTGCCAGGCGCCCTGGCTGGCGACCATGCGGTCGTGGATGGCGGCGTCGTGCGATTCGAGGGTGATCTGGACGTGATCCAGACCGGCATCCACCAGGGAATGCACGAAAACCGGGTCTTTGAGGCGGCGGCCGTTGGTGTTCAGACCGGTGATCTGGCCGTTGTTTTCGGCATAGGCGATCAGTTCGGGCAGATCGGCGCGCAGGGTGGGTTCGCCGCCGGTAAAGACCACGTGGGGGATGCCGGTCTGCCAGAGGGTGTCTAAAATGCGCTTCCACTCATCCGTGGTCAGCTCGGGATGGCGGCGGGAGCGGGCATTATAGCAGTGTGAGCATTCATTGTTGCAGCGGTAAGTGAGCGCCAAATCCATGCGGTAAGGCGCGGAGGGCCTGGACGAGAAAGGCATGGTGGTGTCCAGGTCCAGCTCGCAGATCGGGCAGTGCTCGCCCGGGTCGGTCAATTGCTGCAGCTGGGCGGCCAGCTCGGCATAATCCTGGGCAAGCCGCCCGGTGGGGGCCGAATACCAGTCGTTGAGCGCATCCACGGCCTGGTTGAAGGGAACTCCCTCCAGGTTGAGGTAGGCCATGCGCGCCGCGGTTGGGTTGAGCTGGTACGCCTTGCTGGCATTCACCAGCAGCAAACCCCGGCCGTCCGGCTCCAGGCGCAGATGCATGCGCGCCTTCCCTTCCGCCGTTTCTTTGCGGTAGTGGTAGACCCCCGCGGCGGGAGGCGCAAGCGCCGGCTGGTTGAGAAAGACACGCGCAAGACGTGTTTGGAGTGAAGTGATCAGGCTCATGGGGATGCCTCAGCGGCCTCCGCCGGCGCAAGCGCAGGCGCAGCCCGCGCACGCACAGGCACAGGCACAGGAATGACTGCCTCCGCCCCCGCCGCCGCGCGATGACGACGAAGTGGTTTTAGGCACCGGGTTGGTCGTGTTGGTGACCCCCGAGGTGAAGCTGGTCAGGTCGCCCACCACGTTGGAGGAAAAGGACTGGATGCCTCCGGCGATGGAGGCGGCAAAGTCGGCCCCAGGCAAAGAAGGCATATTGGAGGTGCCCGGCGCACGGCCTACCTGGGTCGGTATGCCTGAGGTTGACACCGCTGGCCCTGCCGCGCGTCCGAAGCCCGGGTCGTAGCGGCCCCACCACACCGGCACGATCACCGGGCCACGTCCGAGGATCTCACGGGAGCGGTCGTCGAAGCGGCGGTCGAGCATGGTCCAATCCATGTTGTCATCGAAGCGCTGCATTTGCACTTCGGGGGTATCCGCAGCCTGCACCTGTTCCCAGGCCTTGGTCATGATGTCCTGGTAGTAAGCCAGGGTCTCTTTGCGGCTGAAACCGCGCATCTTTTCGGAGACAGTTTTCACCAGGGCGATCATCATATCCTGGAGTTTTTTTCGCTTTTCCCGGGCATTCTGGGTGGTCATGCCGTCGAGGAAATCCTTTTCGTAGCTGTACAATTCAACCCCGGCGGGCAGGGCGAGGGCCTGGATGGCGAGTGGGTCGCGCGTGGTCACCGCGGCCGCGCCTTTTTTGATCAAGGCGAAGAGGATCATGCTGAGGATTTTATCCATCGGCTGTTCCATCAAAATGGCAGCTTCCACGGCAGTTAACCCGCGTTTGATGCCGTTGCCTTCCAGCGAGATCTTGGGCGGCAGGTATTTCAGACGGCGTTTACGCTCGCCGGTCACCCCGGCCCAAATGATGAAGACCATGAAGGCCACGAAGCCCAAACATAAACCCGCCGGGCACAGGTTAGACCAGGTGGAATTGGAGATGACCGGTTCGGTCACCAGGGCGGCCGCGGGAACCTGGCGCTGGGGGAAAGCCGCGCCAAAAATATATTGGGTGGAGGTGTTGGCCTGGGTGGATTCCCAGCGGTAGAAAACATGCCCGTCGGGGTCATAACCGGCAGCGGGCTGGCTGTCGCCGGGCCAGTTTTGCGGATCGAACCAGCGCGGTTCTTCGGTTTTGAGGCCGGTGGGGAGGTGCAGGGTTACGGTGACATCCGTGCGTCCGTTTACAAATTCCGAGCCAAATGAGTTGGGTGAGAATTGAAAACTGGCGTAGGGCTCTTGAACGTCCTGAACCTTGTTGGTTTTATAAATCATGTTCTGGACGTTAGGGATGGTGACCTGCAGGGTTCCGCGCCCACCTGGGGGGATGGTGTGTGATCCCAGGCCAACAGCTACACCCGGATTGACATAGGGTGATTTTTCGATGCTGGCCACGCGCTGGTTGTCAATTTCCGCGCTGACGCTGCTGAGTTGATACGCGGAAGTGGGAACGCCCACATCCACGAAATCGATTGGCGCGCCGGATGCATCGTTGACAAAGGTATACAAATAAGTGATTGTGACCGTACCGTCATCATTGACATATAAATTCACTTCCTCGCGTTCAACCTGAAAACTCAGGCTCTGCGCGAAGGCAGGCGCCGCGGCCGCGAGCAAGACGACCAGCACGGCTAAAAATAAGCCTATTCTTTTGCGGAGCATAATCCCTCCCGAACGGAAAACTATTTTCGATCCATCTCCTGCGCGTTTACCACTTGGGTTCTTCGGTGATTTGATACACCGTGTGGCAGTATGGGCAGGTAACCATGGGAGCGCCATTCACTACCTTTATATTTTCTGCGGTCAACACCCCGCCGCAGGATTTGCATTTGAGCGAATCCATATTGACGTTGGCGGGCAAATCTACCTTTAATGTAACGTTGGTTGCGCCTTCAACTTTTGGTTTACGTGAAGCAAAATAAATAATCACCAGGCCAATTCCGGCTGAAATCAGGCCAACCACGATCCAGGCAGGTTGGCCTTGAGCTCCAAATGCACCCCAAATGAAAAGTACCCCAAAAAAGATCAGGATGGCGGCGAGGATGTATGCGACGGTTTTCATTGATTTCCTCCGGGATAAATTTACTATATCATCGAAAAATAGGGGATGCAACATACAAAGGGGATGATATAAGTCACTTTCTGATTATCCCCCGAAAATGGGCAATAGCCCTAAAGAAATTGAAAAGAAAACCAGCTGTAAGGTCAAAAGAATATCAAGTAAAAGTAGATCAATTATTCTATAATGTGCCCAACATGGTAAAATGAAGCCACAGCCAACGCTTACCTGCCTTTCTCATCTGGTTTCCGTGCACAAGGAGACGTTATGAGCACAGACCCCCAATATGCCGAACTTCAGCAGCTCAAACAGCAATTGAATTTTCACAATTACCGCTATCACGTGCTGGACGACCCGGTGGTCAGCGACCTGGAGTACGACAGGATGATGGAGCATTTAAAAGCCATCGAGGCCGCTCATCCTGAATGGATCACGCCCGATTTGCCCAGCCAGCGAGTGGCAGGCGCGCCTTCCGAAAAATTTACCAAGGTGCGCCACCCGGCTTCGATCTTGAGCCTGGCAAATTGCTTCGGAATCGACGAGCTGCGCGCCTGGGTGGAGCGCATGGCGCGCCTGGATTCGCGGGTGCGTGACGCCGATTACGTGGTGGAGCCGAAGATCGATGGGCTGACCGTGGTGCTGACCTACCGCAACGGCGTCCTGGTTCAGGGAGCCACCCGCGGCAACGGCGAGGTGGGCGAGGATATCACCAGTAACCTGCGCACCGTCAAGGCACTGCCGCTGCGCCTGCCGGCGGATCCCGACGGGCCGCAGCCTCCAGCGACCCTGGTGGTGCGCGGCGAGGTGTTCATGTTTGTCAAAGATTTCGAGGCGCTCAACCAGCGCTTGATGGAGGCCGGTGAGCGCACCTATCTTAACCCGCGCAATACCGCGGCGGGATCCCTGCGCCAGCTTGACCCATCTCTGACGGCGACGCGTCCGCTGACCCTCTACACCTATGCCATCGTGGACGCGGATGGCGCCGTTCCACAGACGCAGTGGGAACTGCTGGCCTATTTGAAAGCCCTGGGGCTGCCGGTTGCCCCCGAGTTTGGCTACTGCGCCGATCTGGATGCGGTGTTGGCGGCGGTGGAGACCTGGCGCGAGCGGCGCGATCAGCTGCCCTTTGAGGCCGACGGGATCGTGATCAAAATCAATGATCTGCGCCTGGCCCAGGAGCTAGGGTTTGTGGGTAAAGATCCGCGCGGGGCTCTGGCTTTCAAATTCCCGGCGCGCGAAGTAACAACCACTCTATTGGATATCGGGGTAAATGTGGGCCGCACGGGGGTACTGACCCCCTACGCCATGCTGGAACCGGTGGAGATTGGCGGGGTGGTGGTGAAACAGGCTACCCTGCATAATTTTGACTACATCGCTGAGAAAGATATCCGCGTGGGCGATCGGGTGCTGGTCAAACGCGCCGGAGAAGTGATTCCATACGTAATTGGCCCGGTGGTCGACCTGCGCAGCGGCAGCGAGCTGCCCTACCAGCCGCCCCGAACCTGCCCAACCTGTGGAGAACCGGTGGAGCACCTGGAAGGCGAGGTGGCCTGGTATTGCGTCAACCTGGCCTGCCCGGCGCAGTTGGTGCGCAACCTGGAGCATTTTGTCTCGCGCGGGACGATGGATATCGTCGGGTTGGGGATCAAAATTGTGGAGCAGCTGGTCGAAGCGGGTCTGGTCAAGAGCCCATCTGACCTGTATACCCTGACCAAAGAAGATTTCCTCGGGCTGGAAGGCTTTGCCGAGAAAAAGGCGGATAACCTGCTGGCCGCGATCGATGTCTCCCGCAGCCAACCGCTGGCGCGCTTGATCAGCGCCCTGGGCATCCATGGGGTGGGCGAGGTGATGGCCGCCGACCTGGCCAACGTATTCAGCGATCTTGAAAGCCTGGCCAATGCCGGCCTGGAGGATTTCCTCGGGATTGAGGGGGTCGGGCCGAACACCGCCCAGGCGCTGGTGGATTGGTTCGCACGTCCGGCTAACCAGGAATTCCTCGCCAAACTGCGTGAGGCGGGGGTCTGGCCGGTCAACCAGCGCCGCCAGGCGGCGGACGCCGGGGCGCAGCCGTTGGCCGGGCTGACCTTTGTGGTCACCGGAACCCTGCCCAACTACTCAAGGGATGGGATCAAGGAATACCTCCAGGCTCACGGCGGCAAGGTGACCGACTCGGTCAGTAAGAAAACCAGTTACCTGGTGGCGGGGGAGGCGGCCGGCTCCAAACTGGACAAGGCCCGCGAGCTGGGCGTACCCGTCCTGGACGAGGCCGCCCTGCTGAGCCTGGTGGAGGGCCAGGCCTAGCCAGGGAATTTGCCGGCAATTTCCAATGAAAAGGCCGCCAGATAGACCATCCGGCGGCCTTTGCGGTTAAAATCCTGGGTATGAATGCAATCATTTTAAAAGCCGGGCGTGAAAAATCGGTGCTGCAGGGGCATCCGTGGATCTTTTCGGGGGCGGTGAGTTGGGTGGAAGGTGAACCGCAAAGCGGAGAAACCATCGCGGTGTACGGCGCGGATGGCGTCTTCCTGGCCTGGGCGGCGTACAGCCCGGTGTCGCAGATCCGCGCGCGGGTGTGGACACGGGAGGAGGGCCAGGCGGTGGATGCCTCTTTCCTGCGCGAGCGCCTTTCGACAGCCCTTGCCCTGCGAGAAACCGCCAGGGTGGCCACCGAGAGCAACGCCTTACGGCTGGTGCACGGTGAATCGGATGGGCTGCCCGGGCTGGTGGTCGACCGCTATGCCGGTACCCTGGTGATGCAGGTGTTGAGCGCGGGCGCCGAACGCTGGCGGGAATCGTTTGCCGACCTGTTGGTGGAATTGAGCGGGGTGGAGGCGGTGTACGAACGCTCGGACGTGGATGTGCGCGCACTGGAAGGGCTGGAACCCCGGGTGGGCAGCCTGCGCGGGCTGGATCCCGGCGAGCAGCTGGTGATCGAGGAAAATGGGCTGGCCTTCCAGGTGGACGTGCGCGCCGGGCAGAAGACCGGGTTCTACCTGGATCAGCGCCGCAACCGAGCGCGGCTGGGGGCTTATGCGGCCGGCAAAGATGTGCTCAACTGCTTCTGCTACACCGGCGGGTTCAGCATCTATGCGCTGGCGCAGGGCGCGCAGCATGTGCTCTCGATCGATTCGTCGGCGGATGCGCTGCGCATGGGACAGGAGAACCTGGCGCTGAACCATTTGGATGCGGAGCGGGCGGAATGGCTGGAAGCGGATGTTTTCGTGGCGCTGCGTAAACTGCGCGACCAGGCGCGCTCCTTTGACCTGATCGTGCTCGACCCGCCCAAGTTTGCCCCTACCGTGTCCCAGGCCGAGCGCGCGGCGCGTGGCTATAAAGACATCAATCTGCTGGCCTTCAAACTGCTGCGCCCGGGCGGAGTGCTGTTTACCTTCTCTTGCTCGGGCGGGATATCGGCCGAGTTATTCCAGAAGATCGTCGCCGGCGCTGCGCTGGACGCGAAGGTCAACGCGGCCATCCTCGAGCATCTGTCCCAGGCGCCCGACCACCCGGTGGGGCTGGCTTTCCCCGAAGGCACGTATCTGAAGGGGCTGGTATGTGTGAAGAGAGGTGATGAATGAGGAATGATGAATGGGGAATGATGAATGTGGAGAAGAAGATAGTGAGGGGTGATTTGGGGAGAAAATTAATCATTCTGATCCTCACGGTGATGTGGCTGAGTGGCTGTGTGTCGATTCAATCCACGCCGGAGCCGTCCATTACCCCAGGCAATCCAGCCACCAGCACGCCCACCATTACCCAAAGCGCAACCCCTCGGCCGACGGCCACGATCACACTTACGCGCAAACCCACCTGGACCCTGACGCCTTCACTCACTCCCGTTCCACCCGAATTGATGTTGACGGAATTTGGGTTGGCCTTGCATACGACATGGACGTATTCGGTTGGGGTAAGTTACCTCCGCCCGGACAGTGATACTGAATTAGATTCCTGGGCAGGAACGGTCACGGTTCGGGTAACAGATCAAACAACCGACCCGGCAGGCAACCTTGTGTTTACGGTGATCCAAGAAGTGGACCCATCCCCACCCTCTCAGGTATGGTTGGGATCGCGAGCGTGGGAATATATCGTTGCGGAGAATGGAATATCCGAAAGCGATTTTATGAAGGTCTATCAATGGCCGCTATCCAACGATGCGGAATGGAAAGCATTTGATTCCTCCAATTATGTGTGGAAAGTAAATTCGGAGGATGAGGTTGTCACTTCGTTCGCAAAGTATGCGGACTGTTTCCAACTTCGTTTAGATACGATGCCTGATACTTCCATCTCGATCCTTTGCCCGGGAATTGGGATCGTGAAAAAATCCTATTATCATCATGGTGAGCCCCAAATTGAGGAATGGGAATTGCAGTCCTACACGGTGGGCGAGATCAGTGAATAGACATGGGTTATGGTGTTTGTGTGGCGCAGCCCGCGAATGGTTGGCGATGGTGACAGAGGATGCAAGCGTCAGGGCGGTCTGAAGATGAATGAAAAGCGAAGCGAACCGGCCTTAACCAAAGTCCAAAGCGAGCTGATCGCCTATCTCTTTGATGCCGGAGACAACCCCATTGCCGCGCCGATGATCTCGTGGGTCACCGCTTCGCCGCGCTACGCCGCCTTTGCCGAGAAATACAAAGACAAAATTCGCAAAAAGCTGCGGGTCACCCGCGAGGCCGGGGCCGTAGAGGATTTGCTGTATGAGCTGGAAATCCCTTTCTGGCTTTTGCAAGAACGGCGTTTCGAAGTGGCCTATGAGCCCTTTCTGGCGGGGAAAACCCGCGGGCCGGATTTCGCCGTCACTTTCCGTACCAACTTTACCTTCAACCTGGAAGTGACTCACCGCCACAGCCTGCACCCGGCTTCGGCGGAGGAGACGCAAGCTGGTACGGGAATCGATTTTCGCCTGGTGGATGTGATTTGCGGCAAGCTGCGCCAGATGCGGCCAACGATAGCCAATTTACTGCTGGTGGCGTCGAGCGCGCATCTTACGGCGCTGGACTTGCCCACTCATTTCGCCTGGATCAAGGACAAGGCCGAGCGCGGTGACGCGGGATTTTATGCCCGGCAGGGATTTCAGAACCCCGCCGACTTTTTTAAACATTATGAACGCTTGTCGGGGCTGGCGATAGTTACTTTCTCCACAGCGCCCCAGATTGATTTGTGGTTGAACCCACAGGCGCGGGTGAGGATCCCCGCTGCGGTAAAAAGCAGCCTGCTCAACGGCTTAAAGGCTATGTGACGGACGATTTCAAGGGCCGGCTGCTCTCCTTAAAGCAAAAAAGCGCTCATTCTGGGCGCTTTTTTGCTTTAAGTTGCCATACAATGGTGGAGATGGCGGGAATTGAACCCGCGTCCGAAAGATTCGACCCGCGAACATCTACAAGCGTAGCCTCTCCTGTATGTCGCCGGCGCCCCCAGGATGGGCAGACAGAGACGCCGGCCAGTCACTCAAGCCCGAAGGCTTTCTTTTGCGCGTTTCGCGACGCTCCCACGCAGCACCCTGACTTTGTTACGCCTGCTCGACCTCCGGTCAGGGAGCGGGGCCGGCAGACGTCACCCTTGCGGGTGATTTGCCATCTCAGGCTACACTAGGCAGCGAGAGGGAGGGCAGAGTAAGTGCGATTGGCACTTGATTTTTTGTACTGGTTTTACGAGATCGGTACCTCTCGGCTCGCAGTCCGGGACCAGCTTCTCCCGTCGAAGCCTGTCATCCCCAGATAATTGGATTATAGCATAGATGAAGCTCGTCTGTACGCGCGGGGCGGGTCTCCAGCAGGGCAATCGCATCTAAATTGCCAGATGCGTTTTCTACCCTTTTCCACTCCCCCCGGCCCCCTCTCCGCGGCAAAAAAACGCCGCGAAGAGGGGGAGAAAATATTTTTCTCCGAGAAGATTGTATCTGGCGGCACTTATGTGCCGCCAGATACAATCTTCTCGGAACTCTTTATAAAGTCCCCGCCCTCGAGGGCGGGGATTTAGGGGTGGGTGACAACTATTTTATAGAAAAACTGTTTTGATGCGATTGCCCGCGCGGGTCTCCAGATTCTGCCGCAGATCGCTATTCCTCGCAACCTCGCGGGTTCTCACCCGGTTGGCTATTTGCGATGTAAAATTAAGCTCTGCGCGCGCGCAGCATTTTCTCGGTCAGGAGGCTGCCATGATTACCATCTACAAGAACACCGAAAATGGCCTGGAAGTGATCCCCGAAGTAGCCACCGGCTGTTGGATCAGTGTTATCGACCCAACCCGCGATGAAATCGATGAATTGACCGCCCTGGGGGTGCCCCAGGACTTTATCACCTACCCGCTGGACCTGGATGAACGCTCGCGCACCGAAAAAGAAGACGACGGCACGCTGCTGATGCTGTTGAGAATCCCCTATTTCCAGGGGGTCAAGATGGACGTGCCCTATTCGACCATCCCCCTGGGGGTGATTACCCACCAGCGTTTTGTGATCACGATCTGTAAAATGCAGAATGACATCGTCCAGGAATTATGTTCGGGGCGGCTGCGCGGGCTTTCGACTGCCAAACGCAACCGCTTCACCCTGCGCATCCTGTTGGCATCCGCCAACCGATATCTGGCCTACCTGCGCGAAATCAACCGCATCGTGGAAACCCTGGAAGATCAGATCACCATCTCGCAGCGCAACCGCGAGATCCTCGAACTGCTCAAATATCAAAAGAGCCTGGTCTATTTCACCACCGCCCTGCGCTCCAACGAGCTGATGATGGAGCGCCTGCAGCGCTGGCAAATCTTCAAAGCCTTCCCCGACGACGAGGACTTGCTGGAAGACGTAATCACCGAGAACCAGCAGGCGATCGAAATGGTGGGGATTTCGAGCAACATTCTCAGCTCGATGATGGATGCCTTCGCTTCGATCATCTCCAACAACCTGAACGTGGTGATGAAATTCCTGGCCTCGGTGACTATCGTGATGAGCATCCCCACGATTGTGACCAGCTTTTTTGGGATGAACGTGACCCTGCCCTTTGCCGACCATCCCCTGGCGGCCGTTTTTGTGACCGTCATTTTCCTGGTTTTCTCCGGGGTGGTGGTGACCATTTTCATGCGCCGGGACTGGTTCTAGGCGCGGCGATGGATCGGCCAACCCCTCCCGCGAGAGCAGTAGAGGGGTTTTATTGATTAATGGCAGGCTGCCGGCAAGGTCAGCGGCGGAGGGCGAAGTGGCGAGCTTTCAGCCCGCTCTTTGAGGAAGAGGAGACCCCGGTTGGGGTTAGACAAATGCTCTGCGAGCGGGTGAGTGGGCTGGTACAATCCAGGCATGGCTAAAATTAAGTTGAAGAATAACCCAAATGGGCATGCCGCAAGCCCATCGGGCGAGGAACCGGCGGGTTTCCTGCGGCTGGTGGAATTGTGCAAACGCTTCCAGGAGGGCAGCCAGGTGCGTCACGTGCTAGAAAATACCAGCCTGGAAGTGAAGCGGGGTGAATTCGTCGCCATCCTGGGCAAAAGCGGCAGCGGCAAAACGACCCTGCTCAATTTAATCAGCGGGATCGACGAGGTCGACTGTGGGGATGTAATTGTTGACCAGGTGCGTCTGACCGGTCTGAACGAGCGGGAGCGAACTCTCTTCCGCCGCGAGAAGATCGGCTTTATCTTCCAATTTTTCAACCTGATCCCGACCCTGACGGTGTGGGAAAACGTGATCCTGCCGTTGGAGTTGAATAACATGCTCACGCCCGGGGATACAGACCGCGCGCGCGACCTGCTGCGCCAGGTGGGGCTGGAAGGGCGCGAAAAGACACCCCCGGACCGCCTCTCGGGCGGTGAACAGCAGCGCGTGGCCATCGCGCGCGCCCTGGTGCATGACCCCATCCTGCTGCTGGCAGATGAGCCAACCGGCAACCTGGACGAAGACACCGGGCGCTCGGTCATGGATCTGCTGGACAGGCTGACTCGCCAGGCGGGCAAGAGCCTGGTGCTGGTGACCCATTCGCCGGAAGCCGCGGGCCATGCCGACCGGGTATTTACCCTGCATGATGGCCGATTGGTGCCGGTGGAAAGAGCGGGTTGAGGTTGGCCGCGAGGTTTTCACCGGCGCTTTGGAAGGTGGGGCTACGCACCTTACTGCGCCACCGCTGGCAAAGCGCGCTGATGGTCTTTGGCATCGCCCTGGGTGTGGCGGTGGTGATTTCAATTGACCTGGCCAATGCCAGCGCCGGGCGTGCCTTTGTCTTGAGCACCGAAACTCTGACCGGTAAAGCCAGCCACCAGATCAGCGGCGGGCCGCAGGGCGTGCCGGAACAGGTCTACACCGAGCTGAAGCGTTCCGGTTGGGAGCATCCGGCGGCGCCGGTCATCAGCGCCTACGTATCCTCGCCGGAACTGGGCGGGCAGCCCCTGCAGCTGCTGGGTATCGATCCGTTTTCGGATGAACCCTTCCGCGACTTTTTAGGCGGCGGTTCATCCATCGCTCTCGATCAGCTCACCGCGTTTCTAACCCGGCCCGGGGCGGTGCTGCTTTCTCGGCCGCTGGCAGAACGCTATGGACTGGCGGTGGGCGATCCCCTGACCATCCTCACCTCCGGGCGTACCCAGCCGGCGCTGCTGGCCGGGTTGTTGGAGCCGGGGGACAACCTCAGCCGGCGCACGTTGGCAGGGGTCATCCTCGCCGATATATCCACTGCGCAAGAACTGACCGGCACCCAGGGTTATTTGAGCCGCATCGACCTGATCCTGCCGCCCGAGGGCAGCGTAGACCTGATCGCGCAGTTGGATGCGCGCCTGCCTGCCGGTCTCCTGGTGGTGCCCTCTGCCTCGCGCAGCGCGACCCTGGAGGAAATGACGGCGGCGTTTCGGGTGAACCTCAGCGCCCTCAGCCTGTTGGCGCTGGTGGTGGGGTTGTTCCTGATCTATAACACGATGACATTTTCGGTGGTGCAGCGCCGTGAATTGTTTGGCACCCTGCGCTGCCTGGGGGTAACTCGCCGGGAAATCTTTGCCCTGGTATGCGTCGAGGCAGCCATGGTAGGGGTGGTGGGGTCCGGGTTGGGGGTGGGCCTGGGTATTCTGATGGGCCAGGTCACGGTGGGGATGGTAACCCAGACGATCAACGACCTGTACTTCACCACGACGGTCCAGGCGGTGGGTATTCAGGTCGAGAGCTTGATCAAAGGCGCGGGGATGGGTGTACTGGCCACCCTGATCACCGCCGCAGTGCCGGCCTGGGAGGCAGCCTCCGTGCCGCCCCGTTATGCCCTGCTGCGCTCCGGGCTGGAGAGCAAATCGCGCCGCAGTACGCTCTGGTCGGCGCTGGGTGGGCTGGGCATCTTGGTCGGCGCGCTGCTGCTCTTCCTGGTGCCCTCTGCTAACCTGTTCCTGGGTTTCAGCGGAACGCTGTTGATGGTGCTGGGCGCGGCCTTGCTGTGCTCCTCGGCGGTGGTTGGTCTGCTGAAGCTGTTTGCGCTGCTAACCACCCGCTTGTTTGGCCTGGTGGGCCGGCTGGCGCCGCGCAACCTGTTGAATTCGCTCAGCCGCACGGCGGTGGCGGTGACCGCCTTGATGGTGGCGGTGGCGGTCACAATTGGAGTGTCGATTATGATTGACAGCTTCCGCAGCACGGTGGTGGTCTGGCTGGAGCAAACCCTGCAAAGTGATATCTACATCTCCGCGCCGGTCTATACCGCCACCACCCCGTCGGCGGCGATTGACCCGCGGGTGATCGAGCGCCTGAGCGCCTGGCCGGGGGTCGCCCGGGTAGACACGCTGCGCTCGACCGCGGTGCAATCCCGGCAGGGGCAGGTCAACCTGGCCGCCACGCAGAACCCGGATATCGGCATGGAACGGCAGTTTATGCAGTTGGATGGCGCGCGCAGCGACGTGTGGGGACGCATGCTGGCGGGCGCGGTGCTGCTGTCGGAACCGCTGGCTAACCGCCTGGGAATTACGAGGACCGGCGAGGTGCTGCAGTTGGATACTCCTGGCGGATGGCAGGATTTTACCGTCATCGGGATCTATTACGACTATGCCTCCAGCGAAGGCACCCTGATGATGGCTTTGCCGCCTTACCGGCGCATCTGGCAGGATGAGGCCATCACCGCTATCGGGCTGCGCCTTACTGCCGGGATGAACGCGGATGAGCTGGTCAAGGCGATGCAGGATACCCTCAGTGGCGATCAGCAGCTGGTCATCCGCGCCAACAGCACTTTGCGCCAGGACGTGCTGACAGTGTTTGACCGCACCTTTGCCATCACCGTGGCGCTGAGACTGTTGGCCACCGTGGTGGCTTTCATCGGCGTGTTGAGCGCCCTGTTTCTGCTGCAGCTGGAAAAGCAGCGCGAGGTTGGCATCCTGCGCGCGTTGGGGTTGACCGGGGAGCAGATGCGGCGCATGATCTTCCTTGAGACGGGCCTGATGGGGCTCAGCGCCGGCTTACTGGCGATCCCGACCGGGTACGCGCTGTCCCTGATACTGATTTATGTGATCAACCGGCGTTCGTTTGGCTGGACGCTGCAAATGCAGGTCGATCCGCACGTCTTGCTGCAGGGGGTGCTGGTGGCGCTGGCTGCCGCGCTTCTGGCGGGGATCTACCCGGCTATCCGCCTGAGCCGCATCCCGGCAGCGGAGGCGATCCGATATGAGTAAGCTCAAGGGCGTCAAAGGCACCGGCATCCTGGTCGTGCTCGTTTTGCTGGCCCAACTGGCGGGAGGATGCGCGCCGAAGCCGGTGGAGCAGGTGCGCGCACAATTGGTGGGGCTGTCGTCTGCGGCGGGTATATTTGCCCGGGCGGATGGGGTGCGCGAGCTGACCTTTCCGCGAGATTTTGGCCCGCACGATGATTTTCAGACCGAATGGTGGTACACCACCGGCAATTTGAGCACAGAAGACGGGCGCGAGTTTGGTTATGAACTGACTTTCTTCCGCCGCGGGCTGGGGGATTCTTCAGAGCTCGCCGGGCGCACTTCAGCCTGGGCAACCAACCAGGTGTACCTGGCCCATTTTGCCCTGACGGATGCAGCCAACCAGCAGTTCTACGCCTTTGAACGCTTTGAACGCGGAGCGGCTGGGTTGGCCGGGGCGCAAGGCGCCCCATTGTTCCACGCCTGGCTGCAGGATTGGTCGTTGGAGCAAAGCGCGGACGGCAGCTACCGCTTGCACGCTTCCCAGGATGGGGTCGCGGTCAGCCTGGAATTGCGCGACACAAAAGGCCCGGTGCTGCAGGGCGACCGCGGCTACAGCCAAAAAGGACCCGAGGCGGGCAACGCATCGTATTATGTGAGTTCTGACTCGCCTGGCGACCAGCGGTGAAATCCGCCTGGGCGACAGCCGGTTAGCGGTGAGCGGGCTGAGCTGGATGGACCACGAGTACAGCACCAGCGCTCTGGGCGCCGGTCTGGTGGGCTGGGATTGGTTTTCGGTGCAGTTGGATGACGGTTCCGAGCTGATGCTCTATGCCCTGCGGCGCGAGGACGGCAGCATCGACAGGTTTTCCCAGGGCACGCTGATTTTCGCGGATGGGTCAACCCAACGGTTGGGCGCCGGGGATTTCAGCATTGAGGTGCTGGATCACTGGAAAAGCCCGCATACCGGCGGAACGTACCCGGCGGGCTGGCGCGTTCAGGTGCCGGCTGCGGGGTTGAACCTGACCATCCAGCCGCTGATCGCCGACCAGGAATTAAACGTATCCATCCGCTATTGGGAAGGGGCAGTGCGGGTGAGGGGCGAGCGAAACGGCGCGGGAGTTCTCGGCCGGGGTTATGTGGAACTGACCGGGTACGCGCAGAGCCTGGAGGGAAATTTCTAATCCCAGGATACGTTAATGGCGGGCGGGGCGACCAGGGTCTGCATGACCACGCAGTATTTTTCGGCTTTTTCTCGCAAGGAGGCGAGCTGTTCGGGGGTGGCCTGGGAAGAGACGAGCTGGTAGTGCACGCGAATGGCCTCAAACCCTACGGGTACATCCCGGGCGATGCCCAGGGTGCCGCGTAAATCCAGGTCGCCTTCCACGGTGACCTGGATGCTTTCCAGGGGAATGCCCATCGCCTCAGCGACCATCTGGCAGGTGATTTGGGCGCAGGCTGCCAACGCGCCCAGCAGCAGGTCGCCGGAACAGGCGGAAGCGCCGGTGCCGCCCACGCCGCCGTGAGCTTCGGCCTGGTATATCGCGCGCCCAATGTCGATGGAGCACGAGAGAGGCGTGGCAGTCTGGCTGCCGGTAGCCTTGAGAGTGATGCGGGCCGCGGATGCGTCCTGGCGGTACTGGTCTTTGAGGGGTTTTTGAATTGCGCGCAGATCCATGCTTTCCTCCTGGCGGTTATGTTGATAAATTCTGTCTAATTATATATCATGCGCGGGAGGTCCGCAGGTGGAGGATCATCCGTAGATATGCGGCTTAACGTGCGGACGGTGTGCGCATAAAGATTGACTGGGAAGAGGCGCACCCTATTGTCAAAGCCCATCCCAAATTAGGCAAGCAAACCGTGTGGGCGTCCGTCGATCCGACCTAAAAAAATCCCCTTCCATCTTTGGGAGGGGATTTTGGTTGATCCACGCATCAGTCGCGCAGGGTGGTGCGGGGCATCACCACTTTTTGTAGCCCTGGGTCATGCCGCGATATTCGATGAAGGGCTCGTCGATCATCTTGGCCCACAGGGCAATCTGGCAGGATTCTTCCAGGGTAGATGACCAATGGAAAGCTTCTTCGAGGGTCTGGCCGGTAGCGAAACTGCCGTGGCCGCGGAGCATGACGATCTTATAAGATTGCAGCGCATCGGCCAGTTTGCGGGCCATTTCGGGGGTGCCGGAGGCGAATTCTTCGGTGATCACCGGAACTTTTTTCAACAGGTACGAGGCCTCGTTGTCGATGGGCACGATCTCATCGCGCGAGAGCGAGAAGGCGATGGCGGTGCGAGGATGGCAGTGTACGATGGCCAGGGCAGGTGTCTTCATGTAGATGGTGCGGTGAGCCAGCAGCTCAGTGGATGCCAGGGCAACCCCGCTGTCGTTCTTCTCGATGCCGGTTTCGATCAGGTCGTGCATTTTCAGCTGGCCCAGCTGGGCTCCGCGGCGCTTGATGATCACCCGGTCGCCAACGCGCAGGCTGATGTTGCCACCGTGCGAGCTGATCATATTGGCCGTGTAGAGATCGCGGCCAATCTCACAAAACTGCTGGTAAATCCGTTCGTCGATCATGATGCCACCTCCATCAAACCGGCCAGGTCGAGGTCGGTAAGTTTTGTTGCGCTGGGGACCCCGTTCTCATCCCACCGGCGTGCGCGGTAATACTCTTTGAGCATGGGTTCGAGGTGGCTGACCCAGCCCTTGCTGGGGCCCTCGGTAACCTCCTCTTCCAGCAGCCGCGGGGGGAGGGTGTCGTCGGCGCGGGTGAAGCCTTCGCGCAAATTATAGAGCTTCTCCAGGTTCCAGACGCGTTCGCCCACGCGGATAAGGTCCCCGGTGGCGTACTTGATCCCCGTCACGGCGGTGAGCACGCGGGCGAAGTATTCTTCGGCGACGCCCATGTTGGTGAATTTACAAACCACCAGCGAATCGATGGCGGCTGAGGAGTTCTGGTGGAGGATGACGTAAGAGGATTTGCCCTGAACCTGGAAGCGGTCGATCAACTTGGGCAGGCCAAGCACCTCAAGACCGAGCATGTTGCCGCGCATGTGGCAGGCGCCGCGGTTGGAGGTGGCGTAGAGCAGGCCCTGGCCCTGCATCCCGCGCGGATCGTAAGCGGGCATTTCCAGGCCTTTCACCGACATGGACAGGTCTTCGCGGTTGTATTTGCGCGCCAGGCGGCGGCTGCCATCGGCCAGTTCGGCGCCAATGTCGCGGCGGTAGGCCATGTTCTCGATGGTGGGGGCCAGCAGGTCGGCGCGGCCAAATCGCAGGTCGCTGTCGAGCAGGCCGATCTCGGTGAGCTCCATCGCGCAGGCGATGGTCGAACCGACCGAAATGGTGTCCATTCCCAGGTCGTTGCACAGAGCGTTGGCTTCAATGATGGCGGCCAGGTCGTTGATCCCGCACTCGGCGCCCATCGCCCAGGTGGTTTCAAATTCGGGGCCTTCGCCCTGCACCTTTTCAGTCTTGGTGATGCGTGTACAGCCGATGGGGCAGGCCCAGCAGCTTTCATTTTTCACCAGATATTTTTCGGTGAGGGTTTCCCCGGAGATATCTTCGGCATGCTCGAATTGTGTCTGGCGGTGGTTGCGGGTGGGCAGCGCGCCGACCGCATTGACGATGTTCATCATCACCACCGTGCCAAATTCGGGGAGGGCCTGGCTGGTGAGCGGCGAGGCCTTGAGCAGTTTACGCGACTCGTAGAGCATGTATTTGAACTGCTCCTGGTCGATGATCTCGGGGCGCTGCTTGCCTTCCACCACGATTGCCTTGAGGTTTTTACTGCCCATCACTGCCCCGGGGCCGCCGCGCGCCAGGCTGCGCTGGCCGTCGTTCATGATCGCGGCGATGTAGCTGAGATTTTCACCGGCGGGGCCGATGCACAGCACGTTGCGTTTGTTATTGTTCTGGCCGAGGAGGGAGGTGGTCTCCATCACCCGTTTGCCCCAAAGGTGGGCAGCGTCTTTGATCTCAATCCCGGCCGGGGTGATTTCGAGGTAAACCGGGGTTTCAGCTTTCCCGCGGACGATGAGCACATCGTAACCGGTGCGTTTGAATTGCATGCCCCAATAACCGCCGGAATTGGCGTCCAGCACGGTGCCGGTCAGCGGGCTTTTGGTGCTGACCGAAAAGCGGTTGCTGGTTTGGTAGCCGGTGCCGGTGAGCGGTCCGCCGGCAAAGATGAGCACATTTTGGGGAGAAAGGGGTTCGACCTCCGGCCCGACTTCATCCCACAGCAGGCGGGCGCCGAGGCCGCGGCCGCCGAGGAAGAGACGAGCCAGTTCCATGTCCAACGGTTTGGTAACCACCTCACCGCTGGTCAGGTTAACATCTAAAACATAACCTATCCAACCGCCCATAGGGATTGACCTCCAGTAACAAACAAGTAGCGAGGGAAAAGCAGTGAAATTTTATTTGCATTTTTATCATACCACAAAATATCGGAGCCGATTGAAAGCAAACGAAACCATTTGATGCCATTTGCGGCTTATATAAAGGGATTAATCGATAGAAAGCGGGGGCACCTTCCAGATCTCCTTACAGTATTGGCGAATTGAGCGGTCGGATGAGAAGAACCCGCAGCGCGCCGTGTTGATCACCGACATACTGGCCCAGCGGTCGCTGTCCAGATAGGCCCGTACGGTGCGGTCCTGGGTATCGATATAGGATTGGTAATCCGCCAGGAGCAAGTATTCATCCTGCTGCAGCAGCGAATCGACGATCGGTTTGAACAGGCCGGCTTCCCCGGGTGAAAATGCATCTCCGGCGATGTGGTCGAGCACGCGGCGCAGTTCGGGGTTGTGGAGGTAATAATCGCGGGGATGGTAGCCATTTTTCAGCAGGGTGGCGGCTTCGTCGGCGGTCTGGCCGAACAGGAAGAAATTCTGCGCGCCCACCAGCTGGCGGATCTCAATATTCGCCCCGTCCAGGGTGCCAATGGTCACCGCGCCGTTCAAGGCAAACTTCATGTTGCCGGTCCCGGAGGCTTCCTTGCCGGCCATCGAAATTTGTTCGGACAGGTCGGCGGCCGGGTAGATTTTTTGGGCGACGGAGACATTGAAATCGGGGATGAAAATCATGCGCAGCCAATCGTTGGTCTGGGGATCGTTGTTGATGATCTGGGCGGCGTTGTTGATCAGCTTGATGATCAATTTGGCCATGTGGTAGCCGGGGGCAGCTTTCGCACCGAAAATGACCGTACGCGGCAGCAGGCGGGTTGACGAGGAATCCTTAAAGCGGTAGTAGAGGGTGAGGGTGTGCAGCAGTTTGAGCAGCTGTCGTTTATATTCGTGCAGGCGTTTGACCATCACGTCAAACAGGCTGGCCGGGTCAATCGCCAGGCCGGCCGTGGCGCGGATATAGCCGGCCAATTCCAGCTTGTTGTCCTGTTTGACCTGGCGCCAGGCTGCCAGAAAAGCCGGATCGCCCAGATGGCCTTCGAGGCCGCTCAATTGATCCAGGTCGGCCAACCAGCCGTCGCCGATGCGCGCGGTGATCAACGCCGTCAGGCGCGGGTTGGCGATGCCGATGAAACGGCGCGGCGTGACCCCGTTGGTCTTATTGCTGAACCGCTCGGGGAACATCTCGTAAAAATCGCGCAGGGTGTTTTCCCGAAGCAGATAGGACTGCAGCTCGGCCACACCGTTGATCGCGTGGCTGCCAACGGCGGCCAGGTGGGCCATGCGCACCTTTTTCTGCGGGGTCTCACGCAGGATCGACATGCGGATGGCGCGGTTTTCGTCTTTGGGGAAGCGCACGCGCACCTCCTCCAGGAAGCGCCGGTTGATCTCGTAGATGATTTCCAGGTGGCGGGGGAGCAGGGATTTAAAGACCTCGACCGGCCATTCTTCCAGCGCTTCGGGCATCAGGGTGTGCAGGGTGTAGCCGAATGTGGCGCGGGTGATCTCCCAGGCTTCCTCCCAGGGCAACAGGTGGATATCCACCAGCAGGCGCATCATTTCGGCGATCGCGATGGATGGATGGGTGTCGTTGAGTTGAATGGCGGCTTTTTGAGGCAGGTCGGCCCAGCCGGCGGCGGTATGAAGGCGGAAATTGCGCAAGATATCGGCCAGCGAACAGGCCACAAAGAAATATTGCTGCTGCAGGCGCAGGGTCTTGCCTTGCTGGGTGGTGTCATCGGGATATAAAACTTTGGTGATGTTTTCGGAATAGGTCTTCTGCTCCACGGCGCGCGTGTAATCGCCGGTGTTGAAAACCTGCAGGTCGAAGGATTCGGTGGCATGCGCGGACCACAGGCGCAGGGTGTTGACCATGCTGCTGCGATATCCGGGCACAAGAAGGTTGTAGGGCAGCCCCAGTACATGGTATCCCGGGTCCCAGGTCACCCGGTAGCGGCCGGAAGGATCGCTGAATGCATGGGTATGACCGCCAAACCCGACCATCACCTGGTTGTCGGGGTCGGGGATTTCCCAGGGGTCGCCGCGGCGCAGCCAGTCGTCGGGCTGCTCCACCTGCCAGCCGTCTTTGAACATCTGGCGAAAAATGCCGAATTCATAACGGATGCCGTAACCCATCGCCGGAATGTTGAGGGTGGCCAGCGAGTTGAGATAGCAGGCCGCCAGGCGGCCCAGGCCGCCGTTGCCCAGCCCCGGTTCGGATTCAATTTCTTTTAGCTCGTGCAGGTGGATCCCCAGCTCTAGCAGCGCCTGGTTGGCGGTTTCGACCAGGCCGGCGGCAAAAAGGTTGTTCTCCAACTGGCGCCCGAGCAGGTATTCGGCGGAAAGATAATAGACTACCTTGGCGTCGGCGCGATCGACGGCCTGGGTTGTTTTTAGCCAGCCGGCGGTGAGATGGTCGCGGACGGTGTAGGCCAGGGCGAGTAACAGGTCGTTGCGGGTAGCCAGCGGCAGGGTCTTGCCCTGGTGGTGCGCCAGGTTGGTGATGAAATTTGTTTTGAAGAGTGCGATTTCGGCGGCGGGGCTGGGCTTGGAGGTCATAGGAGATTTACCCTGGCGATGGGATGGGGTGGGGTGGCGGCAGCAGGCGCACATATCGGCGCAGCGCTGGACGGTAGGTGAGACCAGGCGACAACTGGAGCGAAATAGAGGCGGTCAGGCCGGCAAGATAAATGCCAGAGCTCCTGATTGGCCTAATAACTGTCCGTGCCGGCTGCTTAGAATAGATTATATACGAAGATCGTCAGCGTCATGCGGTTCATCCTCGCGCGGCATGAAAAGGTTCACCGATTTTTGGCGGGCCTTATCTTCGTACATGAGGTTGTCCGCCTCTTTCATCACGTCGATCAATTGTGATTCGGGTTTGCCTGTCGCCGCACCGATCGAGAGGCTGAGTTTGGAATCGCGCTGCTGGCGGTTGAGCAGGTCTAATTTTTCTTTCAGGCGGTTGAGAATAGCTTGCGCCCCGGGTTCATCGATTTCAGGCAAGATCACGGCAAATTCATCCCCGCCAATGCGCGCCACCACATCCTCGCTGCGGAAGGCCTCGCGCATCACCTGGGCAATCGTGCGCAGCAAATCGTCCCCGGCGGCGTGGCCGTAAATATCGTTGGTGTTTTTGAGATTATTAACATCCGCCATCACCACGGTCACCGGGTACAGGCGGCTTTTCTGCAGGCGGCGCAGCTCGGTCTCGAAAAAGGCGCGGTTGAACAGCCCGGTGAGGATATCGTGATTGCTGAGGAATTTCAACTGCTCTTCGGCGTATTTGCGCTCGGTGATGTTGGTCAGCACCAATATGGCCGAGGTAATCACATCTTCCTGGAGGATGGGACCGATGATCACATCGAACCAGGATGGCTGGTCGTCGCTGCCTGGGATTTCGATTTCCAGGTGCTGGGGAGCGCCGTTGGTGAAGATCTGGCGCAGCGCGCGGTGAAATTTTCCGCGTTCATGTGAGGGCAAAATAGCGTGAAAATCCTTGCCCAGCATATCCGTCAGCGGGCGAGAGATGGCGCGGTTCATCCAGGTGACGTGGTGCTGCGGATCGAGGGTGGCGATGATTGTGGGGGCATTTTCGGCCAGGCTGCGCCAGCGTGCCTCTGAATTTTTCAGCCCGGTTTCGGCATTCTTGCGGTCCGAGATATCCTGCACGGCGCCAATGAAATGGGTGACGCGTTTTTCGCCCTCGTTCCAGATGGGTTGGAGGTAATCGCGCAGCCAGACCACCTCGCCGTGTTTGGAGATGATGCGGTATTCAATCACGATAGGCTGGTTCGACAGGGCAAAGGTGTGGGCTTCCACCGCCTTCAATTTGTCGTCCGGGTGGCTGATCGCATCCCAGGTGGGGCCGATGGCGAGGATTTCCTCGAGGGTGTAGCCGGTGATGCGGTCGAATGCCCCGCTGACCCACTCGGTGTGAACGTGGTTGCTGGCATCTGCCACCGCGGAATAAATATAGTCGGAGGTCAGTTGAGAAATGATGCGGTGGCGGCGTTCGCTTTCGTGCAAATCTTGCTCGATGCGCTTGCGGTCGGTGATATTGACGAAGGTCATTTGAATGGCAGGCTTACCGCTGTATTTGGCGCGGCCAAAAAAGCCTTCCACCCAGAATATGTTGCCGCGCCGGTTTTGGATGCGGATTTCCCGCTTCTGGGATGGGGTGTCCAGGTCGCTGGCCTGGAGGGTGCGCAGCAGGTTTTCTCGATCGAAGGGGTGGAACATCTGGCAGTAATTTTTGGCTTCCATGCCGATCAATTCGTCCAGTGTGCGCCCGGTGAGGTACGCAAAGGCGGGGTTGGCGTAAATCACCTTGTTTTGCTGGAAAATGACCAATCCCTGGACGGATTTTTGCACGAACAATTCATAAATTTCGTTGGCTTTCCGCGAAGCTTCAAAGAGCGGCCGGATCAGGTAAATCCCGGCGAGGAGGGCGGCCGAGACCAGCAGCTCGATCACCTGGGCATACAGGTTGACCGGATCGAGCTCCGGCAGCATCATATATTGAATGAGGCGGAAGGCTTTAAGTGCCGCGGTGAGCAGCAGGCTGACGCTGACAAAGGACCAGGCGATACGCCAGCGGGTGAGCGGCAGGAGGCGGAATGCCAGATAAGCGGTGATAACTTGCAGCACCGTGCTGATTCCAATGATGACAACCAACAACCCCCTGAGCATAATTCCCCCGATGGACGTAAATTTTTTAACATTATATATGATGTTAAGGTCTCTACGCCTAATAGTATTGCAAGGCGGAGAGGCAGGGCGATCGCATAAAAACATTCGTTCTATGCAAATAATGTCACCACCCCTTGATCCTCGCCTCAAGGGCGGGGAAAACAGAAAAGTTTGGTGTATTTGCGCGCGAAAGCGCGCAAATACACCATTAAAATAATTTTCTTCCCACATCGTAGGCGCAGACACTGTGCGTGCATCCGTAAATATTTATAATGCAATCGCCCTGGGCGGAGAGACAGAAGGGGCCATTAACTCCTGGCGTGCAGCATGCGAGGATGCCAGGAGATTTGGGGAAGTAAATTCAGCCGGTGAGTTACTGCGCAGGAGGCGGTGCGGAAGATCCGCGCAGGATCAGTTGAGAAGGCAAGAAAATCTGGTTGGTTTCAGGCGGATGGCCTTTGAGAATGCGGATGAGCACGCGCGTGGCCGTTTCGATCAATTCTTCGGTGGGTTGGTGGACGGTGGTAAGCCCTGGCCAGATATTCTTGGACATGGCGAAATCGTCGTAGCCGCACACCGAAAGGCGCTCTGGCACCGGGAGGCCGGCTTCGTGGGCGGCAAACAGCACGCCATAGGCCGCCTCGTCGCTGCCGGCGAATATGGCGGTGGGCGGCTCGGGGCGATCCAAAAGCAGGCGCGCGGCGGTGTAGCCGCCGTCGAAGGTGAACTGCGATTCGAGCACATATTCGGGGCGGATGGGAACGGCGTGCTGCTCCAAGGCCTGGCGATAGCCGGCCAGGCGGTCGGCGCTGGCGCGCATGTTGCCGGGGCCGGTGAGGAAAGCGATGTGCCGGTGGCCCAATTGGAGCAGGTGCTCTGTAATCATGCGCGCGCCAAGCACGTCATCGGCGGCTACGTAAGGGGTGGCTTCGGGGCGATTGATCGGGTTGATCTGCACCAGGGGCACCTTGTAGGTGTCGAGCAGATCGGCGACGAAATCGTCCGCGTCGCAAGGCGGGGTGGTGACAAAGCCATCGATGCGGTGTTCGTAGATCAGGCTGACCAGCTTGTTCTTCGAGCGTGCGTGGGTGGGGAAGTAGGGTTGGGTGAGGATGTCGTAATTTTCCTCGTACCCCAGGTCCATCAGGCGGGAGAGGATGGCGGAAGCCGGCTGGAGCAGGCCGGGGTACAGCAAAATGCAAATCATGAAGGATTTGTTTTGCGCCAGGCGCCGGGCGGAGATATTGGGGGCATAGCCCACTGCGCGGATGGCCGCCTGCACCCGCGCGCGGGTTTCCTCGGTGACGTATGGTTCGTTATTGATCACCCGCGAGACGGTTTTTATGGAGCATCCAGCAAGCCCGGCGACATCTTTGATCGTAGCTGGCAATGTCGATATCCTCTCCCCAAATATAAACAAATTATAGCTGAAAGCAGCGGCTAACTCCCGAAGAAATTCATCTGACAACGGTGTCATTTGCTATTGACAGCGCTGTCATACACCTGTATATTTATTATGTTCCATAAAATATCTTCAATTTACGCTGGCAGGAGCAATCAAATGGCTGTTTATGCAGGTCATTCTCATGGAAAAGAATTATTGCTGACGGCGCTGCGCCATGAATCGGTGGCTCACGTTCCCTGGGTGCCGTTCGCCGGAGTGCACGCCGGGAAACTGCGCGGCTATTCCGCTTACGAAGTGCTCAAAGACGAAAAGAAATTGGTCGAGTCGCTGCTGGCGGTGAACCAGATCTATGACCCCGACGGCCAACCGGTGATTTTCGACCTGCAGGTAGAGGCGGAGATCCTGGGCTGCGAGCTGGTGTGGGCCAAGAGCGCCCCGCCGAGTGTGGCTTCCCATCCATTAGAAACAGGTCTGGAGATTCCCACACGGCTGCCCGAAGCCTCGGATGGGCGCCTGCCGATGATCCTCCGTGCGATGCGCGAGATGAAGCGCCAGGTGGGCGAGCATACCGCGCTGTATGGCCTGGTGTGCGGGCCGATGACCCTGGCCTCGCACCTGCGCGGCACGGAAATCTTTATGGATACCTTCGACCACCCCGATTATTTGACGGATTTGCTGGCCTACTGCCAGGAAGTTAGCCTGCGGATGGCGGATTTTTACCGCGAGGCCGGGATGGATGTGATCGCGGTGGTCGATCCGCTGGTGTCGCAGGTCTCGCCGCGCCATTTCAAACAGTTCCTCAGCCAACCCTTTGGCGCCATCTTTGACAGCCTGCGCCAGAGGGGGGCGTTTTCTTCTTTCTTTGTATGCGGAGACGCGACCAAGAATATCGAGGTGATGTGCCAGACCGGGCCGGATTCTATTTCGATCGATGAAAACATTGACCTGGCTGCTGCCAAACAGGTCACCGACCGCTATAATATCACCATGGGCGGCAATATCCCCCTGACCACCCGCATGCTGCTGGGCAACCAGCAGGATAATATGAAATTCGTGGTGGACTTGCTTGACCAGCTCAACCACGGCGGCGGTGAAGGCGCCATGCGCAATTACATCCTGGCTCCAGGCTGCGACATGCCCTATGACACCCCGATGGAAAACACGGTGGGCGTGCTACAGGCGGTGCGCAATCCTGAAGGCACGCGGGCGATGCTGGCCAACTATGAGAGCCGCACATTCGATATCGAGGTGACTTTGCCGGATTATGCCCGGCTGGAGAAACCCCTGGTGGAGGTCTTTACCCTGGATTCGGATACCTGCGCGGCCTGCGGGTATATGTTGAGCGCAGCCCAGCGCGCGGTGCAAGAGGCGGGGGATGGCGTTGAAATGGCCGAGTATAAATTTACCCAGGCTGAAAATGTGGCGCGCATGATCAAGCTGGGGGTGAAGAACCTTCCCAGCCTGTATATCAACGGCGAATTGAAGTATTCATCGATCATCCCGAGCAACCGGGAGTTATTGGACGCAATCGAGAAATCCAGGCAATGAAATTACATTTGGTGGGGGGGTTCTTGGGGAGTGGAAAAACCACCGCGATCATCGCGGCGGCGCGCAGGCTGATGGCGCGTGGGGTGCGCGTGGGGGTGGTGACCAACGACCAGGGCAAATACCTGGTGGACACCGCCTTTTTCCGGCTGGAGGATGTCCCCGCGGTGGAGGTGACCGGTGGCTGTTTCTGCTGCAACTACACCGATCTTGACCAGAGCCTCGATCAACTGGTTGCCCTGGCTCAACCGCAGATCGTATTTGCCGAATCGGTGGGCTCTTGCGCCGACCTGGTGGCGACGGTGGTCAAACCGCTGCTCTCGTTGAAGGCGGTGGAAGCCGCCCCGGCCAGTTTCAGCGTCTTTTGCGATGCACGCATGCTGCGCCGGCGGCTGCTCGACCAGCCTATGCCGTTCAGCGAAGATGTGGTCTATATCTACGACAAGCAGATCGAGGAAGCCGGGCTGGTGGTGGTCAATAAAATTGACCTGTTGAAACCCGTGGCGCTGGAAGAAGTCAAGGAACTGTTGGCCAGGCAATACCCGGATAAGCAGGTGCTGATGCAAAATTCATTGGCTGATGACGGGGTAGATGGCTGGCTGTCCTTGCTGGAAACGGGCGCGGGGCTGCTCTCGCGGACCTCTCTGGAGATCGATTATGAACGCTATGGGCGCGGCGAGGCGCAGCTGGCCTGGCTGGACGAGGCGGTGACCCTTCGCGCCCCAGATGGGGATGCCGGGGCCGCGGTGGAACGGATGATTGTCTGGATGGTGACGCAATTGCGGGCCAGAGATGCTTCCATCGGCCACTTGAAATTTATCATCTCGGGGGATGGGGTAGAAGAGAAGATGAGTTTCCCCACCCTGGAGGAACCGGATTGGCAGGAACGCTTCCCGCTTAAATTGGGCCGAGAAGCGCGCATCCTGGTCAACGCGCGGGTGGAGATGGACGCACGCGCGCTGCGGGATTTGTTTGGGGCTGCGCTGCGCGCCTGTGGGGCAGAGTTCAGCGAGAGCGACGTAGATTTTTTCCATCCCAAGCAGCCCAACCCGACCTACCGCATGGAATGATCGCACGGTTCAACGTGGAATAAGGTAAATAAAGAGAGTCGCACCGGTTTGGCCTGGTGCGGCTCTCTTTGTGATTCCATAGATTAGAAGCTGACCGATTGCCCGGTTTCGGCGCTTTGGATCGCGCCAAAGACCATTTCGAGACTGTGAAGATTGGCATCGGCGCTGGTCTCTGGGGTGCGGCCGGTTTCCAGGCAGTCGATAAAATCGCGGATTTGCCCGGCATGCCCGCCGGTTTTGAGCGCATTATCATACGAGGCAAGCTCGAGATCCTGCCATTCGGAGAAGAACCCGCCCGTCTTGGCCACCGATTGGGCCTGGAAATGGCTTTCGCCATCCCAGCGCAGGCTGCCGCGCGTGCCAATGACACGCCAATCGGCATTCCATGAGGTGTTGAGCCCCTCGGCGCACCAGCTGCCCCGGTATCCGTATAAAATCCCACCAGTCATCTGGAAGGTGGCGACCGCGGAAGCATGCCGGTCGTACCACGACCCGGCCGGGTTCCATTCCTGGCAGGATACGCTGAGCGGGTCGGCGGCGGAAATCAAGCGGGCCGCATCGAAGGTGTGGATGGCCATGTCGAGCAGCAGGACATGCGCCATGTGGTCGCGGAAACCACCAAAATGAGCGCCGATGAAGAAGTCACTGTAGAGCGTGGTGATTTCGCCGATCGCACCGCTTTCAAGGAACTGGCGCACCCTGCGGATGTTGGCGTCGTAGCGGCGGTTCTGGATGACCGCGAAAATTTTACCCGACCGGTTCGCGGCGGCGACCATCTCGCGGGCATCCTCCAGGCCGGCGGCCAGCGGCTTTTCACCCAGGACGTGGCAGCCGTGGGCCAGCGCGGTGAGGGTGACGGAATGATGCGCCTCGGGGATGGTGCAGTCGAAAACGATGTCTGCGCGGGTGGCGGAGATGGCCGCCTCCAAATCGCCGCTGATCAGGGCATCTTGCCAGCCAAATTCTTCGGCCCGCGCCTGGGCGGTGGGCAGATCGATGTCCACAAAGGCGCTGATCTGCAAGTTGGGGAGGTCCTTGAGCGCACTGAGCCAGGTACGGCTGATCCCGCCGCAGCCCGCCAAAACGATTTTATAGTTGTTGGCCATACATCCACTAATCCTGTTCTGTGGTGAGGTTTCACCTATGTGTAAAGATTAATCCATGCCCTTGCGCTGCTTGAAGTCGTCCAGCATAGCCGCGGTGGCGGTGGCTCCCGAGCGGGTGCAGCCGGCTTCCATCACGGCCAGGAGGGCATCCAGGGTGCGCACCCCGCCGGCGGCTTTGACCTGCACGCGCTCACTGACCGCGGCGCGCATCAGGCGCAGATCGTCGAGAGTGGCCCCGCTGGCCGCAAAACCGGTGGATGTTTTGACCCAGTCGGCGCCCGCCTTTTCGCACAGTTGGCAGGCCAGCAGTTTCTCGTCGTTGGTTAAATACGCGTTTTCAAGGATGACTTTAACTTTCACCTGAAGAGGGTGGGCCGTATCTACCACCGCCTTGATATCGGCGAGAACATAATCCGCGTGACCGGAGCGCAGTTCGCCAATATTGAGCACCATGTCCAGTTCGAGGGCGCCGGCGCGGATCGCATCGCGGGCTTCAAAGACTTTCACCGCGGTGGTGCTACCGCCGTGGGGAAAACCCACCACGGTGGAAACCAGCACGTCCGAGCCGGCCAGCAGGCGTACAGCCAGCGGCACGTGGCAAGGCTTGACACACACCGTAGCGACGTGATATTTGCGGGCGATTTCACAGCCGGCGACCACATCCGCTTCGGTTAATTCGGGGCGCAGCAGCGAGTGGTCGATGACTTTCGCCACCTGCTGATAGGTGAGTTGTTGGATATCCAAGGTCATATAAATTCCTTCGGGTGGGTTATTTTTTTACGGCTTCGGCTTTGACCCAATCGACCAGCTCGTCTACCTGGGTGAAGGCCATAGCGGTGACGGTATCGGCCGCGCCGTAGTAAATCGCCAGGCGGCCGGTATCACCGTCTAGCAGAGAAGCGCAGGGGAAGACCACGTTGGCCACATCCCCGACGCACTCATACAGCATCTGGGGCGAGAGCAGGTAGGGCGCGGCGCGGTGGATGACTTTCCAGGGCTGGTCGAGGTCGAGCAGGGCGGCGCTCATCGAGTAGACGTAGCCGTTGCAGCTGGTGAGCACGCCGTGGTAGATCAGCAGCCAGCCCTCACTGGTCTCGATGGGGGTCGGGCCAGCGCCGACCTTGGTGTAGCACCAGGAATCGGGTCCGAGCACCCAGCGGTGGCAGCCCCAATGAACCATATCGGGGCTTTCGCTGTAATAGATATCGCCGAAGGGGGTGTGGCCGTTGTCGCTGGGGCGGCTGAACATGGCATACTTGCCGTGGATTTTGCGCGGGAAGAGCACCCCGTTGCGGTTGAATGGCAGCAGCGCATTTTCAATCTGGTAAAAAGACGCGAAATCATGCGTGTATCCAACGCCAATCGTGGGTCCGTGGTAGCCGTTGCACCAGGTTACCCAATAGCGGTCCTCGCACCAGCACACACGCGGGTCGTAGCGGTATTGGAAAGCAGCGATTTCGGGGTCCTCGCAAATAAATTGGATGGGCTGGTGCTCGATCTGCCAATCCAGGCCGTCTTTGGAAAACCCGCGGTATACGTTCATCACCCGGCGGGTGTCATCGATGCGGAAAACACCCGCATATTCGCCTTTGAATGGCACCACCGCACTGTTGAAGATGCTGTTGGCGCGCGGGATCAGGTTGCGGGGGATAACCGGGTTGTGCGAGTAGCGCCAGATCACATCCGACGAACCGGCAGGACGTTCTTCCCAGGGGATGTTGGGCAGAGCGGGGAGGGCTGTATAGCGTGTAGTCATATAGTTTCCTCAAGAAATCATCGCGGCGTAGGTGAGCTGTTTGAACTGAATAGCGATGGGGTAATAGGCATTGGGCGAATGCTGGAACATGATCAGCCCGTAAAGCGATTCGAGCGGATCGATCCAGAAATAGGTGCCGAAAGCCCCGTCCCAGCCAAATTCGCCTTCCGAGCCGTAAATGCCGGTGTGGGCAGGGGTCATCAACACGCGGGTGGCCAGGCTGAAGCCATACCCGGCGTGGTACAAATCGTTCTCGGCAAACCCGTAGGGCAGGGCTTCTTCGGGGCATTGGTTGCTGGAATACATCGCTACCGTGGTCGGGCTGAGCAGGCGCACACCCTCTAATTCGCCGCCGTTGACCAGCATCTGGCAGAAACGGGCGTAATCCGGCAGGGTGGAGAAGAGCCCCCCGCCCCCGGATTGGAAGCGCGGCATTTGCGCCTGGTTGGGAATGGCCAGGCGCACCAGTTTCTCTGGGCCTTCCGGGTGCCCGAAGACCCCCGCCAGGCGGGCGGCTTTTTCCTCGGGGACGTAGAAGTCGGTGTCGGACATCCCCAAGGGGCCGGTGATATGCTCAGCCAAAAAGGCGGCCAATGTCTGCCCGGAGATGATCTCGATGATCCTTCCGAGCATTTCGATGTTCATCCCATAGCGCCAGCGGCTGCCAGGCTGAAACGCCAGGGGCTGTTTGACCATTTCGGCGACGACCGCGGCGGTGTCCGGTTCGCTGCCGGACTTCTCGAATTTTTCCCACGCTGCACTCACCATGCGGTCGACAGGGTGATTGGGGTCAAAACCGTAGACCAGCCCGCTGGTGTGGGTGAAGAGATGGCGCATGGTAACTTCGGTGTGGAGATCTTCCAACTCGAGCTTGCCGTCCGCTTCACTCATAAACACTTTGAGATCCTTGAACTCGGGGATGAACTCTCGCACCGGGGTATTGAGGTGAAACTTGCCCTGCTCGTACAGCATCATGGCTGCCACACTGGTGATGGGCTTGGACATCGAAGCGATACGGAAGATGGTATCGAATTCGATGGGTTTGGCAGGTTCGGTGTCGGCAGCGCCGAATTTTTCCAGGTAGATGGTCTGGCCCTGGCGGGCAGCGGTGGCAGAAATCCCCACCAATTTGTTGGAGGCGATATAGCTTTCAAACAGCTGGTCCAGCCGTTGGAAACGGGAGGAGGAAAAACCAACTTGCTCCGGAGAAGATCGTTTCATTGCGCAGTCCTTTTCAATGGGGAATATCCACCAGATCGACGGTGATCGGCGCAACCGTGCGCCGGATGGTGACAGATGGCAGGCCGGGATGGTGAATGCTCACCTCGACCGGCATGGGGGAGGTGAACAGGTTTAGCAGGAACAGCAGCGCCCGGCCATCTTTGTGCCACAAGGTGACCCACACGTTGGGGTTGGAGCAGCGCAGCACCGGCTGCAGCCCCAACGTCTCCAGCACGTTTTGCAGCATGACGCCCTGTTCGTGCATGGCGTATGACCAGGAAAGGCCGATAAATGCTGCCGAACCACCCCCGGCGAAGGATTGTGTCCAGGCCAGAGGCTGCCGGGTGAACTCGTCCAGGCCGATCACCTGGGCACCGGTCGGAGGCTCGCAGAGGATTGCCTGGCCGCTCACGTTTCGCACCCCGGCGATAGTTGGGCGCACCTGCTCCAGCGGGTGATAGGCAAACTCCTTCAGTCCGAGGGTTTCCAGTAGAATCGTGCAGGGGTTCAGGCTCTCATCCAGGGTCGGGAGCACCGGCATGAAGAGGGCCTTACCTCCGAGGTGGAGAAAATCCGCCAGGCGTTGCTGTTTGGCCGCCGACATGCTGCTGGAGCAGACCACCAGCAAGGGGCGGGCGGTCTCCGCCGGCCAGGCGTCGGATGCAAGGTCGACCATTTCCGGGGAGAGGCCGGCGCACAAGGCTGCGGTGAGCGGTCCGCGGCGCAGCATATCCCAGGCCTGGTTGGGCGAGAACAGCCCATCGATCGGTGCCTCCCAATAATAGCCGGCGCGGGCCTGCTCAAAATCGAGCGCCACGCGCAAGTCGCACAGGCGTTGGGATTGGGTCAGCCAGGGACGTTGGGCGATGGCCTGGCCGAAAGCCTTTTGGGCATGGTAGAGCGGGCGGACTTCGCCGTGCGCGCCAATTCCCGCGCCGTAATCGTACAGGTCGGTGGTCTTCCCGGCGCCGGGCGGGTTAGGGCCGCCGGTGAAAATGTAATAATTGCTGCCGCGCATGCCAAAGGCCAGGTTGGCCAGATAGCAGGCCAGCGCATCTGGGGCAGTCACCGGCGGCCAGTTGGATGCCGAACCGCCGGGGAGTTCAAACACGGTGGGCGGGAAACCCATCAGGCGCAGCTGCTCGAGTGAGACAAACATGCGCAGCGCGTATTGAGGAGTGGGGTTGTTCTGCGGCCAATCCTGGCTGAGGTTGTAATAATGATCGGAACCCAGCAAGTATTGCGAGCCCAGCGCCTGGATGGTCTCGAGAAAATGGGCGTTCATCCCCGGGTTGCCAGAATTGTGCACCAGCGGCACGCGGATGCCGTGTGCGCGGATCATACCGGCGAGGGTCTGGGAATATTCGGCAATTGTGCCGAGATAGAACTCGTAGTAATCCTTGCGGCGGCGCAAGGCAGCCCGGGCCGCCGCGCCAGGTTGGATGGGAAACACCTGCTCAAAATTCGCGTAGTCACTTTCGTACGCCACGTTGAGCGCTTCGACCTGCCCGTAGCGGCTGTGTAAGAAGCGCGGGTAGCGCCCGTCGGGCCGGCCAAAGCCCATCGTCAGCGGATGGTAATCCAGGGAGCCGAACCATTCGTGGATGCCGATCATCTCGTTGTCCAGCTGGACAAAAGCCACCGGCCCGCCTTGGTCGACGCAGTAGCGGGCGATCAACGGGCAAACTTGATCGAACCAGTTCTGCACTTTCTCGAGGAAGAGCGGGTGCAGATAGGAGACCGAGGACTCGCGAAAGGAGCTGCCCTGGGCATTTTGGGCAAGCACCTGGGGATAATTCTGCACCAGCCAGCCGGGCAGACCGTCGTACACCAGTTCGGAATATTGATAGGGGCCCGGGCGGGCGATGACGTATAGACCTTCTTCCTGAGCAGTTTGCAGGAATGCTTCCAGGTCGAGCCAATCTTCCCCGGAGAAACGGAAGGCGCCTTCTTGCGGCTCGTGGATCAACCAGGGGATATAGGTGGCGAGGACGTTTCCGCCGGCTTCTTTGAACAGGCGCATGCGTTCGCGCCAATCGGTTTTGGGCACGCGGAAGTAATGAAACTCCCCGGACATCAGGTAGACAGATTGGCCGTCCACCTGGTAGCCCTGCGGCGTAAATGTGATCGGCTTCATAAGGGTTGTTCCAGGCGGGTTTCGGCGGATGCCGCGGCAGCGGCCCCAAGGGCAAGGGTCAAGGCGCCTTCGCGGATGGGTATGCGGGCCGGACGCTGGTTGGCCGCTGCCGCCAGGAAGTCTTCCACTTCAGCGCCGTAGAAATCTTTATCCGACTCGACCCGTTCGCGGCGCAGATCGGGAGCCGCCGTGTGGGTGATTTCGGCGTGGTTGGCGTCGGTCAGATAAGCGGTCAGGTTGCGGGTCACCAGGCGAAGGTCCCACTCATATTGCCCGGGGATGGCGGCATTGCAGGCGGTGAGCACCCCGATGGCGCCTGAACGGAAATTAAAGAGGGTGCCGGATACATCTTCGATGCTGTATCCAGGGACCTCCTGGTGGAACAAATTGCGCTGGAGGCTGAACGCGCTTTCGGCCTCGCCGAGGAAGTAGCGCATCAGATCGGTGAGGTGAGTGGCCTGCTCAAAAACCTGCCCGCCCGACTGGGCCTTGTTGCGCCACCATGCTGAGTGCAGCCCGTTGCAGAAATAGCGCGCGACCACCAGCCCACCCGGGCCGGCTTCCCCGGAGTCGATCAGGGCTCGCAAGCGCTCCACCGCCGCGCCAAAGCGAAGCATATAGCCTACCTGGGTGGTGATGCCTGCTTTTTCGCAAACCTCCACCATGTGCCAGGCCTTTTCCGGGCTGATGGCAATCGGCTTTTCGGTGAAGATGTGCACGCCGCGAGCCGCGGCGGTATCCATTTCGTCACGGTGGGCATGCGGCGGCAGGCCGATGAACACTGCATCCAGATGGCCGCTCTCAAACAGGACATGGTGGTCACTGGTGATGATGGGGTCGCTGATCTTTAATTGGGCTGCCAGGGCGGCGGCTTTTTGAGGGTTGGGATCAACAAAACCCACCAGTTGGGCCTGGTCGGGCAAGGTGACCAGATGGTTGGCGTGTTTGGTGTTGACCCAACCACAGCCTATCAGACCAATACGCAAAGGCCGCATGAGTGAATCTCCTTGTCGTTCGGGGTGGCAAAAAATTTTAAGTCGAGCGATCCAAATAGTGTCAGGCTGCTGATCGAAAAATTGTGAACGATAGCCTCAATGGGTGACCGCCTGGTCCATGGATGTATTTAAAGAAAAACGGACAGGAAAATTATATACCTATCCGTTGGATTGCCGGGCCGGTTCGGACCCTGGCAGGTTGTTTTAGATGAAATGAAGGCAGGCAGCGCTTCCCGGCTGGAGGGGTCAGGCCAGTTTCACCACCGCATTGAGATTATTGGGCAGATCGGGGTTGAGACCCTTGGCCATGGATCTGCCGTATGCGAATAATTGCGGGATGGGCAGGTACAGGACATTGCGCAGGGGCTCATCCACCGAACAATGAAATTCCACATCGGCGTCCTGGTTATCCAGGACCAGCAAGTTGCCCCCCAGGGCGCGGATGTCATCCAGAACCGCCTGTTCGTAGGCGCGATTCTGCTCGGAGCGCAGGGCAATCACCAAGGTGGAGGGGGTGACCATCGATTTGGGCCCGTGACGGAACTCCATGAAGTGAAACGGCTCGGAATGGCTGAGCGACATTTCTTTCATCTTCAGGCTTAGTTCGCTGGCCAGACCGTAGCGCGAGCCGGAACCCAGGAAATAGAAGCGGTCGAGGGATAAATCCCCGGCGTGTTGTTCGGCGAGGGGGGCAAACTGTTCGAGCATGTGTGCCGCGGACTGGGGCAGCGCCTGCAGGCAGTCCAGGGGGTTCTGACCGGCCCAATGCAGCACCAGCCATGCGGCCGCCAGGAACATGGTGGAGAAAGCGCGCGTCTGGCACAGGCTGATCTCCTGCCCGGAGGGCAGATGGATGTTGAGGTCGCCCATGCTGGCCAGCGGGCTCTCCGGATAATTGACCACGGTGATGAGCGTCCCTCGCCCTTCCGATTTGAAGGCCTGGCAGGCGCGGATGGTTTCACTGGTCTCCCCCGAGCGGCTCACCGCTACCAGGAGGGTGCGGGCATTTTGCGGGTACGCCATGCGCGGGTTGAGCCACAACTCCGAAGCAGGCAAGGCGCGGGCCAGTTTGCCGGTTACTTCGATGTATAAATCGGCCGCGGCCTGGGATAGGTAGTAGGTGGAGCCGCAGCCGGTAAACAGGACCTGTTCATAGGAGCCGGCGTCGGGTAGGTTGGATATGCCGGCCATCACTGAGAGCACTTCCGTCCAGGCCGATGGTTGAGATAGGATTTCCTGATAGGTATGAGTTCCACGTTCGGTCATTTTTAATTCCCTCCGGGTAGTTGTGGGATGTTGAAGACTTGTTGAGCGTTACGGTGGTATACGCGGGCCAGAACATCCGCAGGAAGATCAATACCGTAGATATTCCAGCGACCCTGGCCGGGGGTAGGTGCGGTGCCGTACTCGAAGTATTCATCCTGGGTCTCCAGGAAGCGGTACATGATGCGCCAGACGGCTGGGTCGGGGCCGGTATCGGAGCCAAACAAAATGCGCTCGGCATGCTGCAGGAAAAAGCGCCGTGAGGTGTAGGGCTGGCGGCCCAATTCGCTGATGCGCGCGGAGATGTCCACATAAAAATTTGGGCAGCGTTGGATCAGCTCGCCGACCCAGGCCAGGTTTTCGGAGTAGCAGCCTACGTGCGCGCCGATAAAGGTGGTGTGCGGGTGGCTCTGTACCAAATCGGCCAGATCGG
This sequence comes from uncultured Chloroflexia bacterium, assembly GCA_963752685.1. Classification (GTDB taxonomy): domain Bacteria; phylum Chloroflexota; class Anaerolineae; order Anaerolineales; family Anaerolineaceae; genus Anaerolinea. The sequence goes on from CAVVZR010000008.1 coordinate 864,349, forward strand.
CGAGGATGGAATGAAATGGAGGGAAAGGTGGGCTGGTGAACGCCCAATCGGGGTTGCTCTGCAATTCTTCCCAGCGCTCATTGGTCTCATCGATGGGGTCGAAAAAGGCCACCGGATCGGCGACGTGGATCAGCACGGGCAGGTGCAGCTCGCCGGCGGTTTCCCACAACGGGCTCATGCGCGGATCATTGACCCGCACCAGGTGGTCGTGCTGGTCGCGCACGTGGAGGCCGAATGGTTTCCAGATTTTGAGCCCCTGCGCTCCGCGGGCCACTTGAGCGCGGAAGCGGTCCGCGGCCCACTGGCCGAAACCATCACCCTGCGCCGGCCACTGTGACCAATCTACCCCGCCAAAGAGGATGAAGCGCTCCGGGGCGGCTGCTTTATAGTGGTCAAGGTGGCGGTGGAGGATATCCTCGCCCCATCCGCCGTCCAGATCCACATACACGCGCACGCCTGCCTGATCCATCTGGTCGAGTATGGACGATACGGGGCGCTCGGCGAGATCTTTGAAGAGCAAATCCAGGTGGTTGTGGGCGTCAATCACCGGGTAATGCGGCTGGCTGACTGTACTCACCGGCACTTCCAGGCGCGATTTTGGCCGGTACGCAGATAATTGCATTGTTATTCCTCCTGCCGGGCGATGTAGACCTGGATGCCCATTTCAATTAGAGAAGAGACGATGTGCCGCGGCGCTGCCGCGTCGGTGATGAGGGCCGACATGACCGAAAGCGGCGCGACAAACGAGCTGGATATGCGCGCCAGCTTGGTGTGGTCGGCCATGATGATGGTCTCCCGCCCGATGCGCAGGATCGCGCGGTCGGTGAGGGTTTCGGGGAGATGATCATTGGTCAGCCCATGCTGCAGGTCGAGGGAGCGGATGCTGATAAAGACCTTGTCGGCGCGCACTTCGGCCAGGGCTTGTTCGGTGATGTGCCCAATAAAGGAAAGCTCGCTGGGTCGAAACGAACCGCCCAGGCTGACCAGTTCGATGTGGGCCGCGGTGGACAATTTGTTGATCACGGCCAGTGAATTGGAGATCACCGTCAGGCGTCTTTTATGCAGCAGCCCCGCCAGAGCCAGGATGGTGCTGCCGCTGCCCAGGAATATCGTGTCGTTATCTTCGATCAGCGCGGCGGCGGCGCGCGCCATCGCCTGTTTTTCCGACGACTGCTCCCGGCTGCGCTTCAATACCGGGGGTTCGGGCGGCGCCTGCAAGGCGGCAATCGCCCCGCCGTGCACGCGGTGCACCAGGCCGTGTTCGGCCAGTGCATCCAGGTCGCGCCGCGCGGTGGCTTCGCTGATGTTAAACGCGCTGCATATCTGGGCGACGGAGATGCGTTGTTGTTGATCCAGCATCAGGGATATTTGCAGCTGCCGTTCGTCGCTGGAGAGGGGTTCCATGGTGAGAATCATTCTGGTTTGTAGAGAGAATTTGGTAATTAATGAAAGATTATATCATTAATACTGCAATATACATCATAAAAGATCAGAAACAATCATTGTCGATTGGAACCGGCAGGCTTTAATATAACCCAAATGGGTAATGGACAGCCCGTATCAGCAAACATACAATTCTTCTCATCCTGTTCCAACCGCTGCGGCGGATAGGCTCAGGATGGGTGTGTTAAAATGAAGTGGCTGAATGCAGCCGTCTCAACAAGGGTAAAGCATGCAAACCTTATCGTCCGTCGAACCATTATCTCACGATGCGATGGAATCGCGGCTGCTTAACGCGCTGGCAAGCCTGAACCGTATCGGCAGCACGATCAACCGGATGGGTTCAGGTGGGGCGGCAGATGAGCAGGCGGCGCTGCAGTTGATTGTCGACAGCGCCGTTCAGGTGGTTCCGGGCGCGTCGGCGCTGATCTATACTTATGACCGCCGCGCCGGCAGCTTTGTGCCTGCTTCGCGGGTATATGCCGGCCTGCTGGCAGCCGGCGTGCCGGGGGAACAGCCGCGCCAGGATGGGATGGGCTCGCGCGCCATCCAACAGCGACGCCTGATTTTATCCTATGAAGAGCTGGACCTGGCGATCGACCCCAACAAGGTGCGCGCCGGGGCGCGTGCGGTGGCGGTCTTCCCGTTAATTGTGGCGGAAGAACCGCTGGGTACGCTGTATGTGTATGTGAGCGAAGAACGCAAATTCAGCAGCCTGGAACTGCTGATGCTGGAGAATTTTGTCAACCAGGCGGCGATGGCGATTTCGCAAATCCAGCGCATGGCGGGGGTCAGCCGCGATCTGGCGCGCAAGGAGGAAGAACTCGAGCGGCTGCGCCGGGCCGGGTTGATCATTTCTTCTCGCCTGCGCCTGGAAGAAACCCTGGAGGCCATCCTGCGTATGGCTTTGGAAGTCACCAGCGCGGAATATGGCATTTTCCGCTTATTGGACAAGACCGGAACGACCCTGGTAACCCAGGCGGTGGCAGGCACCGATCTCGACCATCCCAACGTGCAGGCGCTCAGCCTGGATGCCCCCAGCATCAGCGCCTGGGTGGTGCAAAACCTTCAACCGGTGCTGATCTCTGACCTGACCGCTGAACCCTGGTCGGGGATATATTATCCTCTGGATGCCAACCTGCAAATGCGCTCCGAACTGGCCGTGCCCCTGATCAGCGCGAGCGGGCGGCTGCTGGGCGTGCTCAACCTGGAAAGCCCCATCCAAAATGCCTTCCGCGAAGATGACCGCCTGCTGCTGCAGTCTTTTGCCACCCAGGCGGTGATTGCTATTCAAGAGGTCGGGCTGCTGGACGCGCTCCAGGAAATCCCCCAGGTGCTGCTCACCCAGACCGAAGACCAGGTGCTGCAGCGCCTGGCAGAACTGGCCAGCGACTTATTGAATGGTCCCGCCAGCGCTATTTTGATCCTGCAAGATGGAAAACTGGTGCTGCGCGCTTTGAGCCGGGGTACAGTCAACGGTGAGGGATTGAACGGAGACGTGGCTGTGATCCGGGATGTGCTGCAGTCGAATCAAATTCGTTTTGTGGAGCGCAGCCAGTTCCCCGAGGGTGGCTTTGAAAACTGGGATTGGAGCCATGCCTGGCTGGCCCCGCTGACCTCGCGCGGCGAGTATGCCCCGATTGGGCTGTTTTGCGTATACACCACCAGCTATATCGGTATCGGGGGCGCCGAATGGGAGCGCAAGGTTTTGGGGATGCTCTCCCATTTTGCCGGGATGGCGATATTCTACGCCTCTCACCAGGAGGAGCTGCACAAGGCCGAAGAGCAGCGCGCCGTCGCCGAGATGTTCGCGGCGGTGGGCGACCTGGCGACCAACCTGCTCCACCAGTTGAATAACAAAGTTGGCACGATCCCGGTGCGGGTGCAGGGGATTCAAGACAAATGCGCCGAACTGCTGGCGAACGACCGCTACCTGGCGAATAACCTGGCCGAGATCGAGCACAGCGCCACCGAAGCCATGGTGGCGGTACGCCAGAACCTTTCACACCTGCATCCGGTGCAGTTGGTGCCGGTCAACCTCTCTGAATGCGCGCATGCTGCCGGAGAAGGGGCGAGCATTGGGCAGAAAGTGACCCTGGTGTATCAAGGGTTGGAAGGCCTGCCGGATGTGTCCGGCGGACAGCAAAACTTAAAATTAGTCTTCACCAACCTGATTGAGAATGCCGCCCAGGCAATGGGGGGAAAAGGCACGATTACCATCAGCGGTTCAGAGGCGCACGACCGGGTGGAAGTGGCGGTCTCTGACAGCGGCCCGGGCATCCCGGTGGAGATGCACGAACAGATTTTTGAACTGAACTATTCGAGCGGCGCTCCTGCCCACGCCGGAAAATTAGGATTTGGCCTGTGGTGGGTGCGCGCGCTGATGATGCGGCTGGGCGGGGCAGTCTGGGTGGAAAGTGACGGCCAATCGGGCACGACCTTTGTATTGAGGTTCCCCAAGAGGAAAAGCTGATCATGACTGAAAAGCAGCGAGCACTGGTAGTCGACGATGACCGTTCGTGGATGGCAATTATTCGTGAAATTCTCGAGGACAGCGGGTTGGTGGTTGACAGCGCCGACGATCTGCAGTCCGCTTTGGGCTTGATCGCTCGGCCGCACCGGCTGGCGGTGATCGATTTGTCGCTCAATGAGCGCGATCACCATAACCAGGAGGGCCTGCATATTTTGCAGGAGCTGAAGAATCGCGACCCGCACTGCGCCGCGCTGCTGCTGACCGGGTATGCCACGGTTGAACTGGCGGTGAACGCCATCAAGCAGTATGGGGCGCACGACGTGATGCGCAAGGAGGTGTTCAACCGCTCCGATTTCCGTAAAATGGTTGCCCAGGTTTTGTCTGCCAGGGAAATCCAGAGCGCAGCGGTCGGCATCCCGGCGCCGGTGGGTGCAGGCGCCAGGGAAACCGAAGAGGAAGACGAAAAGCAAGCCTCGATCCTGGTGGTAGAAGACGATACCAGCTGGCAGGATATCCTCACCGAACTGCTGGATGACAGCGGGTTTTCGGTGCGGACGTGCAGCAGCTTTGGCGAGGCGCTGGGCTGTTTACGGCGCGAGCGCTACCGCCTGGCGATCATGGATTTAAATTTGAGCCGGCAAATCCCAGGCAATTTAACCGGGCGCAGCCGGCCCGAGAGCCTGGAAGGTTACCGCCTGCTGGCGGGTATGCAGGGTGCGGGCACGCCGGTGATCATTCTCAGCGGGCTGACCGACCCGGGTTTGATCGAACAGGCTTTTACCCAGGAGCACGTTTTTGCTTTCCTCGAAAAGCAGGCTTTCAACCGCAGAATATTCATCCAGACGGTCCGCGAGGCCCTGGAACGCGGCGGCATCAACCCCGAACTCGAGGTGCTCACTCAGCGCGAGCGCGAGGTGCTGGAACTGCTGGCCAAGGGCATGACCAACAAAGAAATTGCGGAACTGCTGGTGATCACCACCAACACGGTGAAACGGCACCTCAAATCGGTGTTTGTCAAGCTGAACATTCACACCCGTTCAGCCGCCGTGGCAAAAATTAAGGGCGATAAAGCCTAGACCTGCCGCAGGTTCCCGCCTGGGACTTCACTCCCGGACTTCGCTGCGGCGCTCATCGATATCATCCGGGTAGGACAGGGCCTCATGGCCGCGTTCCCCCGTGCGGATGCGGATGACCTCCTCCACCGGATAGACAAAGATCAAGCCGTCACCGATATTGCCGGTCATGGCCGCTTTACAGATCGTGTCGATGGTTTTCTCGAGGTTGTGATCGCTCAAGATGATATTGACCTGCAGGCGGGGGAGCAGGTCCACCTGGTAGGAGCCGGTGCGACCGGCCAGGGTGATGCCTCCCTGGCGGCCGTGCCCGCGCACTTCGATCACATTCATCCCCACGATGCCGATCTCTTTCAATGCGTTCTTGACATCATCCAGCTTTTCTTCGCGAATAAACGCTTCGATTTTCTTGGTCATGTTCGCCGTTCTCCCTTTCTGCCATGGGTCTCCAGGATTTTCACAACCTGGAGAATATCCCGAGATGCTATGAATAAGCCCGTTCGCCGTGCTCGCTGAGATCCAGCCCAACCTGTTCCTCACTGGCGGAGACGCGCAGCCCTAACCAGCGCCTCAGCAGCCGGGTGATGGCATAGGTTACCCCGAAAGCGAAAACGGCCACGATGACCACGGTCACCAACTGGATCAAAAACTGCATTGGGTTGCCGTACAGCAGACCGTTGGCGCCGGCGTCATTGACCGAGGTGGTCGCGAAGATACCAGTGAGCAGCGCCCCGGTGATGCCGCCCATGCCGTGACAGGCCCACACATCCAGCGATTCATCCAGATTCATCTTCTGGCGCAGGCGGATGGAGTAGTAACTGACCACCGCGGCAATGGCGCCGATGAGGATGGCGGCCAGCGGGGTGACGAAGCCGGAGGCCGGGGTGATGGCCACCAGCCCGACCACCGCGCCGGTAATAATGCCCAGCACGCTGGGCTTGTCATCCCGCCAGCTGAGGAACATCCAGACCAGGCCGGCGGCGGCCGCGGCGGTGTTGGTGGTCATCAAGGCGTTGATCGCCAGCCCGTTGGCTGCCAGCGCGCTGCCGCCGTTGAAACCGAACCAGCCCATCCACAGCAGGCCTGCGCCTAGCACACTGTAAGGGATATTGTGAGGTTCAAACGGGCGCTGACCGAAGCCCCGCCGGGCGCCGATGGCCATGGCGAAGGCCAGGGCTGAGAAACCGGCGGTGATGTGCACTACCGTGCCGCCCGCAAAATCGAGGGCGCCCAATTGGCGAAAGATGCCGCCTACCCCCCAGACCCAGTGGGCTACCGGATCATAGACCAGGGTGGCCCACAACAGGCTAAATATCAGGAAGGTCTTAAAACGCACCCGCTCCACAAAAGCCCCGGTGATCAGGGCGGGGGTAATCACGGCAAACATCATCTGGAAAGCGCTGAACGCCAGGTGAGGGATGGTCGCCGCGTAATCCGGATTGGGTTCGGCCCCGACTCCGCTGAGACCCAAGAAATTGAGCCCGCCGATCAGGCCGTTAAAATCCTTGCCAAACGCCAGGCTGTAGCCAAAAATCACCCATTGGATGCTCATCAATGCGATAACAATGAAGCTCAAATTCAAGGTGGATAGTATGTTCTTTTTCCTCACCATGCCCCCATAGAAAAACGCCAGGGCCGGGGTCATCATCAAGACCAGGGTCGTCGAGATCAGCACCCAGGCTGTATCTCCCGCGTTAATGGACTCCATGAACCGTACCTCCAATCATTTGCCGATCTAATAGATGAGCCTGGGAAAACCATCACAGCCCATATCGATAGGGATAGTACCCATTTGGGTAATTTTACGGAATAATCCTCTGGTTCACATTACCCAAAAGGGTACTGTTTGGGTCCATTTAATCCGGAACCGGGGCGATTCTGGCGTTTCCATCCCCCATTTGGCGAATTGGGATTGCCGCGTCTCCGTTTATAATAAAAAGAATGTCCCAAAGCGAAGGTCGCCTGGTGTGGTTAAAGATCCTCTTCCCGCTATTTTTTATGGCGGGGCTGGGCATTCTGCCGCTGGCAAAGCAGGTTTTCGATCTCTCACAGGCGGTCCGCACCGCCGAGCAGGACGGCCAACACGGGCTGGCGGCGCTGAAACTTTATGCCCTGGCCGGGGAGCAGCCCTGGCGGGCCGATCTATGGCAGCAGGCAGGCAGCCAGCAGTACGCGGTGGGGGATTTCGAGGCGGCCATCCGCGATCTGGAGCGGGCGGCGAATGCCGGGACGTTATCGGTCGCGCAGCGGTCCACACTGGCGAGCGCTTACGAACAGACCGGCCAATATACCCGGGCGGCTGAAACCTGGACCCAGGTGGTCAACGCGGCTCCAGATGCGGTGGCCTACAGCCACCTGGTCAGCGCCTGGCGCAAGGCGGGATCGGCGGCAGGGGTGATTGCGGCCCTGCGCGGTTGGCAGGCGGTTGAGCCCTTCAACCCGCAGGTGGCCTATACCCTGGGGATTTTCCTGGCGGCCGGCCAGCAGGATGAAGCCCTTTCGCAGTTCAACGAAGCCGCGCGTTTAGCTCCTGCGGATTATGCGCACGCCCTGGACACCATGCAGCGAGCTATAGCTCTGTCAGCCCTGAACGAGGACGACGGTTACCGCTACACGGTGATCGGGCGCGGGCTGGCCAGTCTGGGCGAGTGGGATCTGGCCGAACAGGCATTTGAGTCTGCCACGAATGCCAACCCGGGCTACGCAGAGGCCTGGGCTTTTTGGGGCGAGGCCCGCTTGCAGTTGGGCGAGGACGGCGAAAAGGAATTGGAGACGGCCCTGCGGATCAACCCCAACTCGGTGCTGGTCAGGGCGTTGATGGCGCTGGCCCTGGGCAGAGCGCAGCAATGGGATGCGGCGATCGAGCAGTTGCAGGTGGCCGCCCGCCTTGAGCCGCAGCGCGGAGCGTGGCGCCTCGAATTGGGCAACCTGTACGCACAGAAGGGCGACCTGGTCGCCGCCCGGGGCGAATACCAGAAAGCCATCGATCTTGAGCCTAACAATGCCCAGACCTGGTATGCGCTGGCAGCATTTTGCTACCAGTATGGGGTCGATTTGGAGCAAAGCGGCCAGGCGGCCGCGCGCAAGGCGCTTGCGATCGATGTCCAGGATGCACGCTCCAACGATCTGCTGGGAGCGATCCTGGTCGAGTTGGGTAAAGAAGATGAAGGTGAACGCTACCTGCTCAAGGCAGCCGATTTGAACCCGGGTCTGGCAGAGGCGCATTTGCACCTGGGCAACCTCTATTTACAGCGCCAGCAGATGGCCGACGCGTATAAGCAGCTGGTCTGGACTGTACGGGTGGATCCGCATGGGAGCAGTGGAGAGCTGGCTCAGCGGCTGCTGGTGCGCTATTTTGACGCGGCGGAAAGTACGCCACAGCCATAAGGATGGGAAAATGAAATATGGTAAGCGGGGGCGGTGTGGATGGTTGGCGTGGATACTGGTGATGCTGGTCAGCGGCTGCCAGGGGCTGCCGGTCTGGTTAGGCGGCGCCCAGCCTACCGCGATCCCGGTGGGCAGCCTGTTGTTTTCGGATGACTTTTCAGTGGCGCCGAATGGCTGGGGGATCAGCCAATCGCCTAACGCGGCGGTAGCCTTCGAGCGCGACGGGCTGCGCATTTTGATCGGCGAGGCAGGAAAAGATGCCTGGTCGGTAACCGGACGTAAATTTGGCGATGTGGCGATTGCGGCTGGGGCAAAACGCCTGTCTGGGCCGGAAAACAACATGCTGGGGGTGATCTGCCGTTACCTGGACCGCAGCAATTATTACCTTGCCTTTATCAGCAGCGACGGCTATTATGGTATTGCTAAAATTGAGCAGGATTCATTTCAATTGATCAGCGCAGAGCAGTTACAATATAGCTCCATGCTGGTGGAGCCGGCGGGTGACTACCGGATTGAAATGGGCTGTAAAGGCGAGCTGCTGTGGCTATCAGTGAACGGGACCATCCTGGCCCAGGCGCAGGACGCAGCTTTTACAGATGGGGATGTGGGTGTATTTGCCGGGGCATATGAGCAGCCTGGCGTGGATATTTTGTTTGATAATTTTGAGGTAAGACAACCTTAAGGGTATGAACGTTTTTTTGGACAGTGTCGGCTGCCGCCTGAATCAGAGTGAAATTGAAAAATTTGCCCTGCAGTTTCGTGCTGCCGGGCATACCATCGTGGCGGATGCGGCTGAGGCCGACCTGGTGGTGATCAACACCTGCACGGTGACCCAGCAGGCGGCTGCCGATTCGCGCCAGAAGATCCGCCACGCGGCTGCCGCCACCCAGGGCAGCATCAGTGTGACGGGGTGTTGGGCAACCTTAGAGCGTGGCGCTGCCATGGCCTTGCCCAGGGTCAATCGGGTGGTGACCAACACTGAAAAAGACCACCTGGTGGCAGATGTCTTGGACCTCCCGGCAGAAAGTTTCGACCTGGAGCCCCTGGCACGCGAGCCGCTGCCCGGTCTGCACCAGCGCACACGGGCCTTCCTCAAGGTGCAGGATGGCTGCGACAATCACTGCACTTTTTGCATCACCCGCATCGCGCGCGGCAGCGGCCGCAGCCGCAGCATCGCCGAGGTGCTGGCGGATGTGCACGCCGCCCAGGCCGGCGGAGCACAGGAGGTGGTGCTGACCGGGGTCCATCTGGGGTCCTGGGGGCAGGATTTTGACCCCGGTGCTCATTTGTTCGACCTGGTCAAGGCTATTTTGGCCGAGTCAGACATCCCGCGGCTGCGCCTTTCTTCGCTGGAACCCTGGGATCTGGATGAGCGCTTCTTCTCGCTCTGGCATGAGGAGCGGCTGTGCCGCCATCTGCACCTGCCGCTGCAATCGGGTTGTGAGGCCACCCTGCGGCGTATGGCCCGCAAGACCTCCCCGGAAAGCTTTGCCAGGCTGGTCGAGCTGGCCCGCCAGGCCTCACCCGAAATGGCAATCACCACCGATTTGATTGTGGGTTTCCCCGGCGAGACCGAAGCAGAATTTTCGCAGACGCTGCGTTTTGTCGATGAGATGCGCTTCTCAGGCGGGCACGTATTCAACTATTCCAAACGGCCGGGCACCGCCGCGGAGCGGATGCCAGGGCAGGTGGCGTTGGCGGTGCGCAAAGAGCGCAGCCAGCGCATGCGCGAGCTGTTGAGCGTGTCTGCCAGGCAGTATGCCTCGGGTTTTGTGGGACGACTGGTGCAGGTGCTATGGGAATCGACGGATGTGCTCGGGCCGGACGGCTGGCGGGTGCACGGCTTGACCGATAATTTCTTGAGGGTGCGCAGCACTCACCCTGAACGCCTGTGGAACCGCTTTGACCGGGTGACGGTGAACGAACTCGCTGGGGAAGAATTACTCGGGACGATCCAGAGTTAAGCAGGATCCTTGTTAAAAAATAACAGCCATGCCGCAGCATGGCTGTTCCATTATTACGGATCGTAGAGCTTCAGGCGAACAGCCGGAAAATGGTATAGAGCAGCCCGGCCCCAAGCGCGGCGCCGGCGGTGACCTGCCCTACCGTATGGCGGCCCAGGCGTACCCGCGACCAGGCAACCAGGGGTACGGCCAGCAGCACGGTGGCCCCGGCCGGGCCTAACAACTGCCAGATGAGGACGGCAAAACAGGCAGTGCCCGAAGTGTGCACGCTGATTTTCCAGCGCAGGTTGACCAGGAACATCAGCAGACTTTGCCCGGCGGCGGCCCCGCTGATGATGATGAAAATATGCGGCGCCTGGGCAACCGCCATCACGATCCAGGATAAAGCGCTGCAGCTGATCCCCACCATGTAGGGCCAGAAACGCTGCTCGCGCACATAGACGTCAAAATCGGTGATCTTGCCGCGGCGCAGCAGCCAGATGACAAACAAAGAGGGCACAAGGATTGAAAACGAGATGGAGAATACCGCCCAGAACCAGGCCACCGCGCCGGTGATGGTGACGGCGGTCATCAGCGTGCCGCCCACCGCCAGCAGCGGCGGGCTGGAGACGCGCGAGATCCAGCGCGCCATGCGCCACGTGCGGGTGAAGGGCAGCTGTGGCAGGAGGTCAACGCCGCTAGGTATCAGGGATGAATCGGGCATCGTTCGGGATTATCCTGGCATACGCATCAATCAGGCTGGCAGATACCCGTCCGTCACGGGCGGATATCTTTGGGTTGTATGGATTATACGGAGTTATAGAGCGAGTGGCACCCGCTTTGCAGATTTGTTATGAAGAAGCAATGGGAAAGGGAATGCCAGGCAGGACTTAATACCCCAGATCATGGATCAGTTTCTTGAGCACGTTGGCCGAATTGCGCACGCCGAGGATCTCATCCGGGGAAAGCGCGAGGCGCAGCATACGCTCTACCCCGCCCGCGTCGACGATGCTGGGCAGGCTGAGGTAGACATCCTGGATATCATAGTAGTCTTCGATGAAGCTGGAGACGGAGAGCACCGAGCTCTGGTCGCGTAAAATGGCTTCGACTACCCGCAGCAGCCCGCTGCCGATGGCATAATAGGTAGCGCCTTTGCGTTGGATGATCTCGTATGCCGCATCGCGGGTCTGGTGGAAGATATCCTGCAGATCCGCATCCACACAGTTCATGTTATTCTGCTGGCAGTAGACCGGCAGATGCATCCCGGCGATATTGGCCAGCGACCAGACCGGCACTTCGCTGTCGCCGTGTTCGCCGATGATAAAGGCGTGCACCGAGCGGGGATCGACCTGGAAATACTGGCTGAGCAGGTAGCGAAAACGCGCCGTATCCAGCACCGTGCCAGACCCAAATACGCGCCCGCGCGGCAGCCCGGAAAGCTTCCAGGCGACGTACGAGAGCACATCCACCGGGTTGGTGGCGATGAGGATAATACCATTAGGGTTGTGGCGGGCGATCTCGGGGATGATCGAGCGGAAGATGGCGGCGTTGCGTGCGGTGAGGTCGAGACGTGTTTCGCCAGGTCGTTGGGCGCTGCCTGCCGTTACCACGGTGACTGCGGCGCCGGCAGTATCGGGATAATCACCTGCCCAAACACGCGCCGGGCGGGCTAACGGGGCGGCATGGTTAAGATCCATGGCTTCGCCTTCCGCCCGGGCGTGGTTGGCATCAGATTAAAACTATTTCGGAAGCCAGACCGCTCTGAAGCAGGGCGTACGCAAAAGTTGCGCCAACGTTGCCTGCTCCAATCACAGCAACGCGGGTCGGGCGGTGAATCTCTTCAGCGGTCATGGGAGGTTCTCCGCGAGAGACGGCTGTGCGAGGGGGCGCTATTCGGGCTTGGTCTCGGAAGGAGTTTCTTCTTTCTTTTCTTCCTTGGCTTCGGGGCCTTTCAGCCCTTCGCGGAACGAGCGGATTCCTGCGCCCAGTTCACCGGTGATCTTGCCAATGCGGCCTACACCGAAAAGCAAGATGATAATCACCAGGATGATTAACAGTTCGGGGACACCTAATCGAAACGGCATAATCTACTCCTTAATATTTAAACTAAAGTACGCTGATTATACTCGATCTGCCTAAGAATCCGGTGAGGAAAACGAAAATGTAAGGTGGCGCCTGGGCTGAAGGTGTACGAAGGTATGATTCGTTGACATTTCCATGGGAACGTAGTAAGATATGCCCGCCTGGCGAGGTAGCTCAACGGTGGAGCAGTGGAACTCATAAGCCATTGGTTGTGGGTTCGAATCCCACCCTCGCCACACAGAAGATTGCAGCATTACTGGTTTGGTCAGGCTGCGGCCCTACTATCTGGTTGACTGGTGAAACGGTCGGCCAGACTTTTTAACCCGAGCCCGCGGGGGTTTCACCTGGCGAGACCCCCTCATCGCGCTATAATGATCTGTATTCATCGAGCTTCGGAGTCGATTATGCGGCTGTCCAAAAAATCTGCCGACATTCTGGTGGTGGGCCTGCTTTTTGTGCTTTTGACGGTGGCTTTCCTGGCGCGTTCACCTTACGCGGTCGGGGTTCCCCTGCGGGATTCGGGCATTTTTCTGAGCATTGGCTCGGATGTTCTGCGTGGCAAGGTCCTTTACCAGCAAACCTGGGATAACAAACAGCCGCTGCTGTATGGGATCAACGCCGTGGGGCTCTGGCTGGGCGGCGGATCGGTATGGGGGGTGTGGGGCCTGGAACTTGGCTTTTTGCTGTTCGTTTTCTATGCCACTTTCCGCCAGATCCGCCCGGCGCTCACCCCGCTGGCGACTTTTGTGGTCATCGCGATTGCCTTTCTGGGCATCTTTCCATTTATGGGCGGCAATTATTCGGAAGAATATTCGCTGGTGATCCAGGCCGGGATTTTGAGCGTGCTGTTGGGCGGGTACCTACCCGACCGCACCCGCTTTTCGCGTGGGCTGGCATCCGGGATGATCGGCCTGCTGGTGGGGCTGGTGTTCTGCATTAAACAAACCTACCTGGATATCCCGGTTACCGTGCTGGTCTTCATCGTATTCCTGGCCTGGGTTGAGAAAGACCGGCGCATTTTTGGCAACCTGCTCCTGGTGGGGGTGGGTTTCTTGCTGGTCAACCTGCCGGTCTTTATCTATTTCCAACTCAAAGGCGCCCTGCACGACTACCTGGTGGATGCATTCCTGTTCAACCTGTACTACTCGCAGCTCTCGGGCGCCGAACGGATCGCTTCCCTGGTGGAAAAGATCAAGTTTATTGCCGCGCATCCGTTTTTCTTCCTGGTGGCGAGTGTATGGTTGGGCGCGCTGGGGATCTGGTTGGTCAAAACACGCCAGGTGGCGGTGCGTATTCTCGGCCAGCCCCTGATCCGCCGGCTAGCATTGATCGTGGCGCTGGCTGCGTTCGCCTTGTTCTTTGCGGCGCAGTTGCGCGGTGGCGACCCGCAAATTGGTTACCTGCAAAAGAGTGTCCTGGTGGTCGGCGTGCTTGGCGCTGTGCTCAGCGCAAGTCTCTACCTGTGGACCCGCCTATCCACACCCCCCGCACCACTGTCCCTGGAGATGCTTCGGGCGAAATGTGCGCCGTCTGACTGGCGTCATCCAGGAGCGGCGACCTTGCTGTTTCTGGGACTGATCGATTTCCCCGTCGTTATGCTGAGTATTTCCCTGTCCGGGAAGCTTTGGACGCACTATTATCTGACCCTGTTCCCGGCCTGCATCCTGGTTTTAGCCGGCAGCCTGGCCTACCTGTACCAATATGCCGAAATCCGCACAAAGCCGCTGATGCTCAACAGCCTGCTCGTCGCGGCGCTGTTAACCGGCTCCATCCCGCCGCTGGCGCAGGTCGTATCCGCGTTGGGCGCCCCCAGCGGCGCAGACGCCCGTTCTACTACAGCGGCGTATTTGAAAACGGTGACCTCCCCGGACGATACAATTCTGGTCTGGGGCTGGGAGTCGGTGATCTATTTCCTGGCAGATCGGGATGCGCCGACGCGCTTTGCGCTGCCCTTTGCTTTTTACCTGGACACCCCCTACCTGGATGATTTTGCCGATACCCTGCTTCAAGAGGTCAAGGCGCACCCGCCGGCGTATATCGCCGATTTGAACGATCCCAGCATGCCCTTGATCGGCGGCCGGCCGCCGGAAACCTGTGTTTCCGGGAACCAGATTGGCACCCAAAAGATGGTCGATTTCCTGGCGTACGTTTGCGCGAATTATGAGCCTGACCGGGATTTTGAGGAGATCAACATCTACAAGCTGCGCATAGGCAACTAATTGCGCTTTGCACAGGTAAAATAGCCCTTCAGGCATTAGATCCACCCAGGTGTAACAGACAGGCCGGCCCCATCACGGGGAACCGGCCTGTCTGTTATTCACTTGAATTTCTAGGTTTGGGTTAATCCTCGTCCGGTTGATCCGAATGGGGGTTCATGGTCATCATCCCGTCATCGTCGGCCATCATCGAAGCCGGCCGGCTGGTTGGGCGGCGCTGGGTTTCGGGCTGGTTGGCGGCGCAAGGCGTGCCAAACGTTGGTTGGGCGTAGGGCAGGTGGGTCCAGCCGCGGGCCAGGATGTGTTGGTCGTTAGCGGAATCACCCTCAAACGGCTCGCCGTGGTTCCAGGGCACCCAGGCGTGTGCGTTGCAGTAGTGCCCCACGAAGGACCGCCGCGGGCTGTTGGACTGGTTGGTGTGTGAGCGGTGGATGATGTGCCCGCCAAAGAAAACCACGTCACCCGGTTGGGCTTCAACCGCCACTTCGGGATATTTATCCGCCACGCGGGTGAGCCCGTTGACGGCTTCGTCGGTATGGCTGGCGTGATCGATGGTGCCCAGGTCGCTGATGTTAGCAGTCAGGTTGGCGCCCAGCCCTTTGGGGTCGGGGTAAATGGGTTCGAACTGGCTGCCGCTGCGGTACCAAAGGCAGCCGTTTTGAATGGTGGCGGGAGTAAGCGCCAGCCAGGCGCCGCACAGCGTATCCGGAAAGGTCGGAATGTAATAGGAGTCCTGGTGATACCCCTGGCCGGGCTGTCCGGGTTGTTTGAAGAACAGCATGGACTGCAGGGCGAGCACATCCGGGCCGATCAGCGCCTCCAGCACATCCAGAATGCGCGGGTGAAGCAAAAAGCGCTCGTGGAGGGGCGACAGCCGGTGGAGCATATGCACGCGCAGCCAGTCCTGCGGGCCGGCGTCGGGCATGCCAAGGTCTTTCATGATGCGGGCGCCGGTGATGCTTTCTTCACCTGCCAGCAGCCGGTCCATGTGGGCGTTCATCTCGGCGACATCATCAGCCGGCACCAGGCCGGGCACCACCAGGAATCCTTGCTGGCGGAAGGTAACATACTGTTGGACACTGACCCGGTAGGTTTCGGCCAGACGCGCTGCGGCAGGGGATGCGCTCATCTTACACTCCTAAATATACGATCTATATTATCGGAATTGTACGCCCGCCGGGGAAGAGAGTCAATTATGACACCGGGATATCAAGAGATTTTGCCAGCCGGGGTGAGGAAAGTCACCTGGCGGTGACCGATTTTCATCCGGCGGAGTTGGGTGAAGGCTGGGTGGGAGATTTTCTGGGCTTTATCCTCAGCCACCGCCACCACCGCCGGATCCGCCAGCACATGACGGAAGGAATCCAGCAGGCGAAAAGCGGGGGGCAGGGCTTCACCTGCCGAGGCGGTGTCAACCCAGGCAGATTGGATGCCGTAGGGGATATCGGTGATGACCAGGTCAGGCCGCACGCCTGCCAATTCCGAATGAACGGGATTCGCTGCCAGGGCCAGGGCGTCCTCCTCGATATCCGCGGCGTGGATGAAGATCAATGCATTGGGCTGCAAGTAAGCCAGGGTGGCGAGGTAGTAAGCCTCGCCGCAGCACAGGTCGTACAGGCAGTAGGGCGGCGGGCAGCCGGCCGAGGACAGCCACTCTGCGCAGGTGAGATACATCTCGCTGGCCAGGCGCACCGGGAAGGCGGGATGCCTCGGCAGGCTGTAGAGGACGCTGCCCGGTGAAAAGAGAGAATAGTCAATTTTGCCGGTGGTAAATCGATACGCCAATTCTGCTCGCTGCCTTTCTGCTGGTCTGCAATCATCCCGCAGCCTGCCCAGGCCTTAGTATACGCGCGAGAGGAGGCTTGGCCCGCGGCTGGTGCTACAATTGCGCAAAGGATTTGCGATGGAATACGACTTTCAACGCTATTTGCGCGCGAAAAGAAGCGTGGATGACCGCGCTTTGAACCGGGTGGTGTGGCAGGCGCTGGTCGAGCGCTTGGCCGGGCTGGAGGGCCGTCCGTCGATTGAGGTGCTGGAATTGGGCGGGGGAATCGGCACGATGTTCGAGCGTATGGCCGAATGGGGGGCGCTTACCCGCGCAGAGTATACCCTGGTGGATGCAGAGGCGGATAATATCCGCTGTGCGCGCCGGCGCCTGCTGGATTGGGCGGCCTACCAGCGGCTGGAGATCCAGGAGGGAGACCAGGGTTTATTTTTCCATGGAGCCGACCAGGCTTTTCTGGTCTACCTGCGCGCCGAGGATGTGCGCGATTTCTTTACAGATGAAAGCGGCCGCCGCCAGTGGGACTTGATTGTCGCACATGCCTTCCTGGATCTAATGGATGTCCCGCGAATCCTGCCCGAGATCAAAACCTTGACCCGCGCGGGTGGGCTGCTCTACCTGACGATCAATTTTGATGGGATGAGTGCCTTTGAGCCGGTAGCGGATGAAGCTCTTGAGGAGAAAATCCTCGGGCTGTATCACCGCAGTATGGACACCCGGCGGACGGACGGTCTGCCATCCGGCGCCAGCCGCACCGGCCGGCGCATGTTCCATTGGCTGCAGCAAGCGGGGCTGCGCATCCTGGCGGCAGGCAGTTCGGACTGGGTCGTCTACCCCACGGAGGGCAGCTATCCGGGAGATGAAGCTTATTTTTTGCATTTCATCCTGCACTTTTTTGAGCAGACCCTGGGCGAAGCCGGCGAATTAGGCCAAAGCGAGCTGGCGGGCTGGTTGGCGGAACGCCGGCGGCAAATTGAAGCGGGTGAATTGGTGTATATCGCTCACCAGATCGATTTCCTGGTGCAAGCCGGGTGACCTCGCCGCCGGCCGGCTCGGGGACGTACGGCCTCATATTGCGCCTGGAAAAAGGCGAGCGGCTGGGCATCGGGCAATCCGGCAGCGCCTTTTTCCCGGCGGGGATGTACGTTTACGTGGGCAGCGCTTTTGGTCCGGGAGGGCTGCGTGCGCGCCTCGCCCATCACACTCGCTCCATGCTGGGAACCAGGCCGCACTGGCACATCGACTGGCTGCGCCTTCGGGCGCGGGTGACCGGGATGTTCTGGGTGGAGGGGGAGCTGCGCCTGGAATGCCGCTGGAGTGCGCAGCTCGCATCTCTGGCCGCTGCGCACGGTGGGGCTGTTCCCATGCCCGGTTTTGGAGCCTCCGACTGTAGGGCGGGCTGTGCGGCGCACCTGCTTTTCTTTGGTACAATGGATGCACAGCCTACCTGGAGACAAACGCTTGAAGAAATATATTCGCGATTATCTGGTTTTACTGCTGATGGCAGGTTTTATTATTGCCCTGGACCAGCTGACCAAGAACCTGATCCGCCAGAACCTGGCGGTGGGTGATATGTGGTCCCCCTGGCCGTGGTTGACCCCGTACGCGCGGATCGTTCACTGGTATAACACCGGGGTAGCATTTGGATTTTTCCAGGGAAAAGGCGATATTTTCGCTTACCTGGCGGTAATCGTGGCGGTGGCGATTATCTATTATTTCCCTCGCGTGCCGGCCCACGATTGGTCCTTACGCCTGGCGATGGGGCTGCAGTTAGGCGGAGCGCTTGGCAACCTGGTCGACCGGCTGTTTTATGGCGGGATCGTCACCGATTTCATTTCCGTGGGTAATTTTCCGGTGTTCAATGTGGCCAACTCATGTATCACCATTGGAGTCGTTGTCCTGCTGCTGGGGGTATATATCCAGGAGCGTAAGGACAAACGGACCAAGGATGCCCTCGGAGAGAAACCGTCCGCGACCGAAGGACCTGACCCAGCGTGATAGAAACCCAAGTTTTCGAATTTACATTTCCCGAACAAGCCTCCGGGCGCCTGGATAAATTCCTGGTGGCATGCCTGCCGGATTTCAGCCGGTCGCGTCTTCAGGATCTTATTCGCGATGGCCTGGTGACGATTAACGGCAAAGCGGCGCACAAATCTGGCCAGACTCTCGAAACGGGGATGAAAGTGGCGGTGTCGGTGCCTGGGGTTCAACCCAGCAGCATGGCAGCGGAATCCATCCCCCTGGACATTGTCTTTGAAAACGACCAGTTGATGGTAGTTAACAAGCCTGCCGGGATGGTGGTTCACCCGTCCCTGGGGCACCACAGCGGCACGCTGGTGAATGCCGCTCTGGCGCATGCCCCCGAGATGACCGGTATTGGCGGCGAGCAGCGCCCGGGCGTGGTGCACCGCCTGGATAAAGATACCTCCGGCTTGATCTTGCTGGCCAAGGACGATAAGACTCACCGCTGGCTGCAGGACCAGTTTCGCCTGCGCAAGGTTGAAAAAGTCTACCTGGCATTGGTGGATGGCAAACCGCCCACGCCCACCGGGCGCATCGAAGCCGCGATTGGCCGCGACCCGGTCCACCGCCAGAAGATGGCGATTCTGACCGGCGGCAAAGGTCGCGAAGCGACCAGCGAGTATTACACCCGCGAGACGTTTACGGCCCACACCTTATTGGAAGTACATCCGCATACCGGACGAACGCACCAGATCCGCGTACACCTGGCTTTTCTGGGCTGCCCGGTTGCTGGCGACCGTGTCTATGGCCTGAAGAAATCCAGCCTGCGCATCGAGCATCATTTTTTGCACGCGCAGCAGCTCTCCGTGATCTTACCCGGGGAAAGCGCTCCGCGGAAATTCAAAGCCGACTTGCCGGAAGAATTACAACAGATTTTATCCACCTTGCGAAAATAGCCTGGGTTTTGGAGCTTCACGATGACATTCATTGATTTAAGATCCGATACGGTCACCCTGCCTACGCCGGAGATGCGCGAGGCCATGGCGAATGCCGAGGTGGGCGACGATGTGATGCATGAGGACCCCAGCATCAACCACCTGGAAGAGCTGGCGGCCGAGATGATGGGAAAAGAGGCCGGCCTGTTCGTGCCCTCTGGCACCATGGGCAACCTGACCGCGGTGCTGACCCACTGCGGGCGCGGGGATGAAATGATCCTGGGCAACCTGGCGCATACCTTTCTGTTTGAGGCCGGGGGAACGGCAGCCCTGGGTGGGGTGCATTCTTACGTACTGCCCAACCAGCCAGACGGCAGCCTGCGCCTTGAGGATATTCGCGCCGCCTTCCGGCCCGATGATGCCCACAACCCAATCAGCCGGTTGATTGTGCTCGAAAATACCCATAACCGCTGTGGGGGCACCGTGCTGGGTTTGGAATACATGGCGCAGGTTGGCCAGCTGGCGCGCGAGTTGGGATTGCGTCTGCACATCGACGGCGCGCGAATCTTCAACGCGGCGGCGGCCCTGGGCGTTCCGGCCGCTGACCTGGCGGCGCAAGCTAACTCGGTGACTTTTTGCCTGAGTAAAGGTTTATGCGCCCCGGTGGGTTCGGTGCTGTGCGGATCAAGAGATTTCATCGCGCGCGGGCGGCGCATCCGCAAGCAGTTAGGGGGTGGGATGCGCCAGGCGGGTGTACTGGCGGCTGCCGGGTTGGTTTCGCTGAACAAAATGACCGGGCGCTTGAGCGAAGATCACCAGCGCGCACGGATGCTGGCGCAGGGCCTGGCAGAAATACCCGGGCTGGTGTTGGATACCCCGGCGCCGGCCACCAACATGGTTTTTGCGCATCTGGCCGACCAGGTGCCGGCCGATGCAGGGCAGGTCGTCAAGCGGCTGGCTGAACAGGGGGTAAAGATCGGCGCGGTGGGAGAACGACGCTTCCGGCTGGTTACCCACTATTGGATCGATGACGCAGCGGTAACCCAAACGATCCGTGCATTCCGGACCATCCTCACGAATTAATCTGCCGACGTGGTTTCTGCTATGACCGAGGCTGGGTTGCGCTTGAATACAGGTTCGATCTGGTCGCGCCCGCGTTGTTTGGCGATGTAAAGACGCTGATCGGCCAAATCGATCAACCGCTCGGTAGAATTGGCTTCATCTGGAAATACGGCAATCCCCTGGCTGATCGTTGGCGAGGGGATTTTCTTTCCGTCCCGGTCAAAGAATTCCAATTTTCGCAGGGCCTTGCGGATGCGTTCGGCCACCATGGCAGCCTGGACGCCGTTGGTGCTCGGCAAGGCGATGGCAAATTCTTCCCCGCCCCAGCGGCCTACCAGGTCGCTGTTTTTGATGTACCGGCGCAGCAGATCGGTGAGGCGGATCAGCACCTGGTCGCCAACCAGGTGGCCGTAATTGTCGTTATAGCGCTTGAAGTGATCGATGTCCAGCATGATCACGCTGAGCGGTTCAGACGCGCCCGCGGAGGTGCGGGTTTCACCGGTCAGGGCTTCGAGGAAAAAGCCGTGGTTCAGCACCTTGGTCAGGCTGTCCTGGGTGGATTTCAACTCGACCTCGGCGTGGTGGTTGGCATTGTATAAGGCAATGGAAGCCTGGTGGGCAAAATTCTCCAGCAGCTCCAGGTCGGAATGGTTGAAGGCGTTTTTGCGATAGGATGCCACGGCCGCCACCCCGAAGACATCGTGGCGCATCTGCAGGGGAGCGCCCATCCACGACAGGCTGGACTGGTTCTTGCCGATTACCTGCAGGGGAATTTCCATTTGCGGCAGTTGGCGCAGGGTGTCTGAGAGCAGGATGGAATCCCGCAGTTTGACCACCCTGCCCACCAGGGTATTGTGGATCGGCACGCTGGTCTCCGGGAAGAATTCCCCGCCGTCATAGAACAGCTCAAGATGGATATGATCCCCGCGCAGCAAGCCGATGTAATACGTGTCGGCGTTCAAGGTGGATTGGATCGCCCGGCTGATCAACGAAACGACCTGGTTCATTTCGATGGAATAAGCCAGGCTGCGGGTCATCTCGTTGACCACCTCCAGGCGGCTGACCTGGCGTTGGATTACTTTTTGGAACAGGCGGATGGTTTCGATGAGTACGATCGAGGTGATCAGCGCCGCGGCCTGGATGCCTATCTCGCTGGACGGTGCGGTGGTGGCTGTAAAAGTCGGCAAAAAGTGATAAAAAAGTAATGAGCAAAACACAAAAAAATAAGCCGGCCAGCGTCCCATCAAAACGGCGGACGCCACCATCAGGGTAGCGGCCGTGAGCAGTGAAATTCCGGGTAAATTGATCGGGTCCAGGCGCAGCAGCCAGACGGTGGCCAGGCTGTGGAAGATCACCACCATCCACCAGATGCGGGGTTGTTTCATCCCCATGGGGATAACTACGACCAGAAAAGCCACGGCGTAAACGGCGCCAAAGATACCGGTGCCGGCGATTAACCAACGTCCCTGTGGGGGCAGGGGCGCCAGAAGCCCAAAAATGAGCATGGTGAGGCCGACGATCATACCCACGATGAGGGCGGGCAGGCCTAATGAACGATTTCGAAATGGGTCAGATTCTTTGGATATATATAGGCGCATTAAGCTATTTCAGGTAAGAGGGGGTTTTCTGAAAGGATTTTTTCTAAAATACAGACGATTTCGGGATCAAATAAAATTGCGGATTGAGATTTAATATAGTCCAGGGCATCCGCATGAGAATAATCTTTCGTCCGGTAGGGACGGTGAGAAGTCAAGGCATCGAATACATCGGCGACGATGAATATGCGCGCCAATAAGGGGATTTCCTGAGCGACCAGGCCGTTGGGATAACCGCTGCCATCCCAGCGCTCGTGGTGGTTGGCGATGATCGTCAGGGTATCTTTGAGGGATGGGATTCCTTTAACGATCTCGGCCCCAATCGAGGGATGTTTTTGCATCAGATCCCATTCGGAGGCGTCTAAGCGCCCGCTCTTACGCAGGATATTGTCGCTGATGCCAATTTTACCGATGTCGTGCAGCAGCGCGCCGCGTTTCAAGACGGTCATGTCTTCGGGCGAAAGGCGCAGTTCCTTGCCGATGCTCAGGCTGATCGTCGATACCCGCTGGGTGTGGGTTTCGGTTTCGTGGTCGCGGGCTTCCAGGGCGTTAGTCAGCGCCAGCAAGGTCTGGTCGTAGGACTCTTCTAACTGGTGATAGGCCACGGCGATTTGATCGGCCTGCTGGCGAGTCTCGGAGAGTAAAATCGACCGCTCCAGCGCCACCGCGGACTGGTTGATCAGAATACGGATTTCCTCAACTGGCCGGTGGGCATGCTGTGAGGATTTACCTAATTCCAGCCACAGCGCGCCGTAGCAGCGCCGGGGGGTCTGGATGGGGATCGCCAGTCGCGAGCCTGAGTCTTTGGCTCCCTGGTAGGCGATCTGACGGGATTGCATGGCCTGGCGGATCAAGTCTTCGGGGTGGCCCACACCGGGTTCGTCTACCGGGAAGAGCACGCTGGCTTCCACCTGGTTTTTTTCGGAGTAGAGGATCAAGCCGCAGTTGATCGCCTGGAAGAGACGGAAGGCGGTGCGGCCGATGACGTAGGCAGCCGTGGTGAGGTCATCCGATTCGGCGATGCGGATGCTCAGGTCGTAGAAGAGTTGGGTAGATTTCAAGGTGGAGCGCAGTTCTTCATCTAGCAAACAGCGCTCGATCGAGACTACCGCGTGGGTGCCCAGCAGGTTGAGTAAAAATTCATCCTGTTCAGAAAAAACCGTGGCGGTTTTTTTGCCAAACACCAGGATAACCCCGGTCTGCTGCTGGTCGAGCATAATCGGCGTGGCCAGCAGGGTGCGAAAGTCACCCACATCCATGGCCAGGTGGCGGGTGCGGTTATCTTTACGAATGTCCCGCACGCGCATGGTCACGCCGGTTTTGTGGACCTCATCCAGCAGGGCATGCAGCCCGCTGCGGGTGTTGTCGAACATCAGCGGAGCTTTGCCGCCGCTGCCGGTCTTCCACTCTTCGTCTTCGCGAATGGCCACCAGGGCAAAAGTGGCCTTGGTGGAACGGCGAGCGATATCTGCCACCCGGTCGAGGAGCTGGTTGGGGTTGAGCGTGGTGGAGAGGCTGGCGGCGGATTCGACCAATTCGGCCAGGGTGAGGCGGTTGTAATCGCTTTGCCAGGCGACAACCATGCGGCTGCCGAGGGCTTCCACGTAGGGTAAATCCTCCGGATCGAAGGAGTTTTGGTCGCGGTCGGCGAGCAGGATCGCACCTTCGAGGAAGCCATTGTGCAGCAGGGGAACAACCATCTGCGAGTCATACGGCTGGTCGCCGATTTCATTTTGGGTTTGCAGGGCGCCGCTGTCCTGGTTGATTAAGGAACGGCGCGCGCGGATGGCGCGGCCGACCAGTCCGCGGGTGAGGGAGTGGCGAAAATTAGGTGACAGCGTGTTGGCGTCGCGCCCGGCCGCCGCGATGAGCACCAGGCGTTGTTCATTGGGGCTGTGACTCAAGATGAGCACCAGGCTGCACTTAAAGGCGGTGTAGAGGGTGTTGGCGGCCAGTTGGGCTTCAACCGGCTGGTCTAGCAGGCTCTCCAACTCATGACTGAATTCGTTGAGGCTGAGGAGCTGTTCATTGCGGATGCGCTCCAGGAGTACCTGGTGCTCCAGCTGCTTGATCCGTTCTTGCAGGTGCTCGATATCGGTTGGTTCCTGTGAATGATTTAAATGGACAGACTCTCTTGACTGCGAATTTTCATTCAAGATTACCAAATCATTCTGGTGACCAAGAACCCTAGACTGGTTCATCCGATGTGAATGCCATACGCCCTTCTAAGAAAATACCCAAATAAGTTTCCCACCTGAAAGCATGTAATTGGAAGGATAGCATATAGAGCAGGCATTTACAATAACAATAGCATTTCACCTTCATTTCATTTTCGTTAACCCACCCTGTTTTGACCAGGTTTATCCTACCCACTCCAGCCAGGGTTCTGTAGGAGTTGCCATGGTGGCCAGTAAATCTAGGGGTAATTGGGCGCTTAGCGCCCAATTACCCCTAGATATTTCCTCTTCCATGGTAAATCCCAATGACCCCCAGCCAGGGCGGTCATCTTTCTTTGATATAATCAAATCGGTCAGGATTGGGGTGCGATCACCCCGGATTATGCCTGATCCTCCAGGAGGTATCATGCGGGAATTTGTGACGCTGGCAGAAATTGACCAGGCTGTTCAGGCTGTGCAGGAAAGGCTCACGGTCAAACCCGTGGTTGGATTGGTGCTCGGCTCGGGCCTGGGTGGGTTGGCCGATCGGGTCAGCCAGGCGGTGTCGATCCCTTATGATGCTATCCCGGCCTGGCCAACTTCTACAGTTCAAGGGCACGCCGGCCGGCTGGTGGCGGGAGATTTATTTGGCGTGCCGGTATTGGTACAGCAAGGCCGGGCCCATTTTTATGAAGGCTACTCGATGGCCGAGGTGACCCTGCCGGTGCGGGTGATGAAACGTTTAGGGATTGATATCCTCATTCTGACCAACGCGGCGGGCGCCATCCATCCGGATTTTGATCCGGGAGATATCATGTTGATCACCGATCACATTGCCCTGGTAGGGATGACCGGCTTTAACCCGCTGCGAGGGCCCAACCTGGATGAATTTGGACCCCGGTTCCCGGACATGAGCCAGGTATATGATCGCGGGCTGGCCGAGATTTGCCGGTCCGCCGCCCAAAAAGCAGGGATTGTGCTGCGCGAAGGGGTGTACTGCGGTTTATCCGGGCCGTCTTTCGAGTTCGCCCGCCGATTTGCGCTTCCTGCGGGCCATTGGTGCCGACGCGGTTGGCATGTCTACGGTGCCCGAAGCGATTGTCGCCCGGCATGCCGGGATGCGCACCCTGGGGATTTCAGGGATCAGCAACAAGGCAAACCTGGATGGCAACACTTTGACCACGCATGCCGAGGTGTTGGAAGCAGGCAAGAATATTGTCCCAAAGTTGGAAATTGTCATTGAAAGTGTGCTGCGCAGTCTTTGACCGGTCAGACCAAATTCTCCCAAATCCACCAGACCGTAGGCGGGTGGGTCACCTACGATATGATGTGCCATGGATGAGCTGCTTCAATTCCTCCAAAAATATGAAATATGGATTTATGTCGTTCTGGGCATCGGATCGATGGTCTACATCCAGAGGATGCTGACGGCGTGGAACGAATGGCGAAACACTCTTTTTGGCCTGGAACGTGAGACTGCCCAGCGTAAATTATCGGCGGCATTGACGATATTAATCTTGATGGCCTTATTAATCGTGAGCGAATTTGCGATCGTCTCCTTTGTGGTACCCGGCATCCCCCAACAGGCGTTCATCTCCACTCCCACCCTGGACATTTTGGCTTCCCCGACCGCCACGCTTTCAACCATCGAAAGCACCGCGACCCCGGCTGGGATCCAGCCCACGGTTGCCCCGCTGACGGTCGGCTGCACGCCGGGGGTAATCGAGTGGCAGGCGCCAAAAGCCGGTGAAACCATCAGCGCGGCGATTGAACTGAAGGGCACGGTCAATGTTCCCAACCTGGGTTTTTATAAGTATGAGTACGCCCCGGCAGGTTCGGATACCTGGGTGACCATCGCGGCGGGGAATATTCCATTAATTAACGGTATTATTGGAACCTGGAATACCACCCCGCTGGTCCCCGGTGATTATCAACTGCGCCTGGTAGTTGCCGACAATCAAAATAACCTCTTTCCGGCCTGCGTGGTGCAGATCCGGATCGTGAGCCCCTCTTGATGGAGAAGATATGCCTGAAGTAGCCATTCGCCCTGCATTGAGTTCTGATTTGCCTGCTTTGGTGGGGATTAGCGCCGCCTACCAGACTTCGCGGGTTTGGCAGATGGACCGCAACTTTGACGAAGGCCAATTCGCCGTCCATTTCCGCGAAATCCGCCTGCCCAGACCGGTAAAGGTGGATTATCCCCGCCCGCAGTCACAGGTGTTTGGCGATCATTGGCTGGACGACCAGGTGTTTCTTCTGGCGGTGTTGGGCAACGAGGTGGCGGGTTACGTGCGTATCTCTGAGAAACTGGCGCCTCGAACGGTTTGGATGAAGGACCTGGTGGTGAAAGAAGCCGCCCGCAACCAGGGCATTGGCACCGCGTTAATCATGGCTTCCCAGGACTGGGGGATCGAACGCTCCCACCGGCGGGTGACCATTGAAATGCAGTCAAAGAATTATCCGGCCATTACCCTGGCGCGTAAACTGGGTTATGATTTTAACGGCTACAATGACCAATATTACCTCAACCAGGATATCGCGCTGTTCTTTACGCGTGGGCTGCGGTGATGAAGGTGGGGTGATCGCAGGATGGCATCGTGGGTAGAAAGTGTATTTGGGGTAATTCGCGCCCTGGGTCAGATTCTGACCGCGGGGATTGCGATCACGGCCTTTGCCCTGCTGCTGTACTCGTTTGCGTTTAATCTACGCAACCAGGTAGCACGATCATTTTCGCTGATCCTGGCCTGCCTGGTGATCATCTTCTCGGCAGAAGCCATCGCCAGCACCGCCTCGCAGCCCTGGGAGTTTGAATTCTGGCCGCGCCTGCAGTGGGTGGGCATTTCGTTTTTACCCTCGGTCTATTTCCATTTTTCAGACGCCCTGCTGGCAACCACGGGCCGCCCAAGCCGCTGGCGCCGGCGGCTGCTGGTGCGCCTGCTTTACCTGGCATCCCTTGTCTTCTCCTTCAGCCTGATATTCAACATCCTTGCCGGGCCGGTGATTACCGGAGCCGGCCCCGCCCCCCATCTCCAGACCACCCTGCTGACGGATGTATTTGTGATTTTTTACATCGCCGTGATGGGCTTGTCCTGGATCAACTTCGTGCGGGCTTACCGCCGGACGACCACCAACACAAGCCGGCGCAGAATGGCTTACCTGATCACCGGCGCCATCGCCCCTGCGG
Source organism: uncultured Chloroflexia bacterium (assembly GCA_963752685.1). GTDB lineage: Bacteria > Chloroflexota > Anaerolineae > Anaerolineales > Anaerolineaceae > Anaerolinea. The sequence goes on from CAVVZR010000008.1 coordinate 891,640, forward strand.
TTGGGGCTTTCCCGTTCTTGCCCTTCAGCCCAAATTTTTCATCCGAACACCAGATCATTTTTTGGAGCATTACCTTCCTGACCAATCTGGTCGTGGGGATTTTACTGGTGGTGATGGCTTACGCGGTGGCATTTTTTGGGGTGCCCTGGCCGGATCGGGTGGTGAAGGGGCGGCTGTTCAAATGGCTGATGCGCGGACCGGTTACCGCTTCACTCACCCTGGCGGTGGTCACCCTGCTGCGGCGGAGCACGAGCGCATTGGGCTATAACTACGACGCCATGATCCCCATCGCCATGGTGGGTACGATCCTGGTATTCGAGTACCTGATCATCTTGCTGGCGCCGATTGGCGAGCGCTGGTTGTTCTATGGGAATGACCGCCTCGAATTGGAGGCCCTGGATCAACTCGAAAACCAACTGCTCACCAAGAATGATCTGCGCCAATTCCTGGAGATGGTGCTTTCGGCGGTGCTGGACCGCCTGCAGGCTGGAGGGGCGTATGTGATCGGTTTTGGCCCAGAAGGGTCCGAACTGGTGGTTACCCAGGGAAAAACCCAATTCGATCAGAAACGCGATCCGGTGGATATACCCGATGAGGTGCTCTCATTGTCGGTCGAATCTCAGGAGAAAACTCCCTTCTTTAAATGGGGTGATGAATTTTTATTGCCATTGTATAATGGTAGTGATGATGAGCCAGAGCTGTTGGGGTTGATTGGCATCTCCGGGCTGCGCTCCACCAGTATCGACCTGGAGCAGGTCAGCGACCTTGAACTGCTGGTCAAACGAGCGGGTTTGGCTTTGAGAGACCGGCGCGTTCAGCAACAGGTGTTCAGGTCATTAGAGAGCATTTCGCCGCAGGTGAAATTGTTTCAACGACTGCGGGCGGCGGGGCGATTTGACAATGAAGGTCTGTTTGTCGCTGACGAAGGCCTGCCTGAAAATGGAGAGTTGATCAATTACGTAAAGGAGGCACTAACCCATTATTGGGGTGGTCCGAAACTGACTGGCAGCCCGCTGCTGCGGTTTCAAGTGGTGATAGATCAACTCGAAGAGCACGAAGGCAACCAGGCCAATGCACTTCGGGGGATATTGCGAAAAGCCATAGACCAGGTAAAACCAGATGGGGAGAGACGCTTTACCGCCGAGTGGATATTGTATAATATTCTTGAAATGAAGTTTCTTGAGGGGCGTAAAGTCCGGGAGATTGCCATGCGCCTGGCAATGTCGGAAGCCGACTTATATCGGAAGCAGCGGGTGGCCATTGAAGCGGTAGCTAAAGCAATTGCTGAGATGGAAGCTGTGGCGCGGAAAGGGGGGGCAGTGTGATGATCGTAACCCTTTCTATTGGGCTTATACGTACTTATTGATGACATGGGGAGGTGATTGAATGGTGTCGAAAAGGCCCATAGCGCCAGAATATAATCGGGAGGCGCAAGATTTGGACGAGGGGTGGTGGGCATCCGTACTTGCTGACGAAGACGAGGTGGGGTCTTCCCAGAAAAATAGTGGTCAGAAGAACAGCGGCCCGATTGGCAGCGGTGTGGAAGTCGATTGGGAGCGGGTCAAAGCCGTGTTCGAGCAGGACGAAGTCGTCAAGCTCGAAGTATTTGGCTTTAACCGCGGCGGGGTTCTGGTGCAGGGGGACGGCATCCAGGGATTTGTGCCCGTGTCTCACCTGGTCGAAATGCCCTGTGGGGCCGAAGGCGATCAACGCAGAGGGGCGTTGAACAACTATATCGGCAAGACCCTCCATCTCAAAGTGATCGAGTGTGAACCCGACCAGGAACGCATTGTGCTTTCTGAGCGGGCGGCGCTGGCCGGAGACGGCCGCCGGCGCGAGCTGTTCGATACGCTGAAAATTGGTGAAATTGTCAACGGCACCGTGACCAATGTCACCGAATTCGGTGTGTTTGTCGACCTGGGTGGGCTGGAAGGTCTCATCCACGTGTCTGAGCTGTCCTGGGGGCGCGTACAGCATCCTGCGGACATCTTGCAAATCGGCGACCCGGTGCGCGCACTGGTGCTGATGGTTTCTGAAGAGAATGGGCGCGTCGCCCTCAGCCTCAAACGGTTGTGTCCCAACCCCTGGGATACTCTTATAGAGACCTATCAGGCTGGGGATGTGGTGGAAGGTGTGATCACCTCGATCATGCGCTTCGGGGCTTTTGCCCGCTTGAGAGAAGGGGTGGAGGGTTTGATCCACATCTCTACCATCCATCTCGAACCGGATATGCGCGATATCGAATCGGTCTTGCAGGTGGGGATGACCGTTCAGGTAAAAATTCTACACATCGAAGCAGAGCGGCGGCGCCTGGGGCTGGGGTTGGTGAGCGCTGGATGAGTTCGCCAGCACCTGCTAACCGTCCGCAGACAGCACCGCGTGGGGGCCGGAAAAATGAGCTGCCAGAAGAACAAGAACAACCCGATGTCGTGTTGGATCTGTGGAACCGGTTCAGCCGGTTTGGCTGGGATGCACTGGGGTTGTTCTTACTGGTCGCCGCGCTGCTCACGGCTTTTGGTCTGACAGAAATCACCCGGGGGGCGATCATCACCCCCTGGGTTTCTTTGTTAAAAATCGGCCTGGGATGGGCCAGCCCGTTGATGGTACTGGTATTTGCCATTCTCGGCCTGGTCTGCTTCCGCCGCCACTTTTCCTTTTGGCCAAAAATTAGCCTGGGACAAATCCTTGCCCTGGAAGGTGTAGCCTTCGTTGTCCTGGTGCTGCTTTCCATCTTTGGCGGGCTGAGCCTGGAACACGCCGAGGCGGGCCAGGACGGCGGGGTGATTGGCTGGGGTCTGGCAATGATGCTGGATCGGGTTCTGCCGGTGCCCTGGGGTTCGGTTTTTACCCTGGTGCTGGGCCTGTTCCTGTTGAGTTACGGCCTGGGCGTGCTGCAGTGGGGTCTGCGCGGCCTGGAAAACTGGTTGGACGAGTTATCTCATACCCGGCCGGTCGTGCGCGCTCCCGAACCGGCGGCCGAGGTCGAGATGGGCAGCCAGGAGCAATCGGCGGAGATTATCCAGCCCGACCTGCCCTTTATGCGCGACCCGCGCCTGCCGCCGCTCAAGCTGCTGCTCGAAGAGCAAACCGCCATCCCGGATGAGAAGATCATCCTTGAAACCGGAAGCCAGATCGAAAAGACCCTGGCTGAATTTGGCCTGCCGGTAAAAGTGATGGGTTATCGAATTGGCCCGACCATCACCCAATTCGCGGTAGAACCGGGTTTCATCGAAAAGAGCGGCCCGGACGGCGAGGAAATTCAACAGAAGGTGCGCGTGGCGCAGATCTCTGCGCTGCAGCGCGACCTGGCGCTGGCGCTGCGCGCTGAACGGCTGCGCATCGAGGCGCCGGTGCCCGGGCGGTCGTACGTGGGCATCGAGGTGCCTAACCCGAAGAATACCGTCGTGCGCCTGCGCTCGTTGATGGAAAGCGACCCGTTCCTCAAACTCAATTCATCCCTGGCGATTGCCTTGGGCAAGGACGTGTCGGGCTCGCCGCTGGTGGTGGACCTGGCGCGCATGCCGCATATGTTGATCGCGGGGACCACCGGTTCGGGTAAATCGGTGTGCATCGGGGCGATCATCACCTGCCTGGCGGCAAACAATCATCCCGAGCGCCTGCGCATGGCGCTGATGGACCCCAAAATGGTCGAGCTGAGCCGTTTCAACGGGCTGCCGCACATCTTCGGCAAGGTCGAAACCGATGTGGAGCGCATGCTGGGGGTGTTGAAGTGGGCGTTGATGGAGATGGACAACCGCTACCGCGTGCTGGAAACTTCACATGTCCGCGACATCGATACCTACAACCGCCGCGCCGAAAAGCGCAAACAGACTCAGCTCCCGCGGATTGTGGTGATTGTGGATGAGCTGGCCGACCTGATGATGAGCGCGCCCGAGCAAACCGAGCACAGCCTGGTGCGCCTGGCGCAGATGGCGCGCGCGGTGGGCATTCACCTGGTGGTGGCCACCCAGCGCCCCAGCACGGACGTAGTCACCGGGCTGATCAAGGCCAATTTCCCCGCCCGGCTCTCGTTCACCGTGGCGTCCTCGATCAACTCGCGGGTGATCTTAGACACCCCCGGGGCCGAAAACCTGCTGGGCAAAGGGGACATGCTCTTCTTAAATCCGGAGGTAGGGACACCTTCTCGCGCGCAAGGGGTTATGATATCTGACCAGGAAATCGACCGCATCCGCGATTTCTGGAATGAGCAGTTAAGCCAGACGGCCAACGAACAACCGCCCTGGGAGGAGATCATCGCCCAGGCGGAGGAAAATGGCGAGGACGAGCTGGTTCAGCAGGCGATTGCCATCGTACGCAAAGCGCAGCGCGCCAGCGCCTCCATGCTGCAGCGCAGGCTGCGCATCGGTTATCCGCGCGCGGCCAGGCTGATCGATGAATTGGAAGAGATGAATGTGGTGGGTCCGTCTTTGGGCAGCGGCAAAGATCGCGAAGTGCTGCTTGACCCGGAAGAAGATGAAGCAAGCGATGACGAGGATTACGAAACGTCCGCTTGACAGTATCTGGCTGGTAAGATAGCATAGTTTAGTTTTTTATAGAATTTCGCCAGTCAATTATTATTGTTCATCCGAGGTGATGTGTTGGAACAAATCGCTGGTAAAGAACCTGTGACGTTAACTGATTTCTTACGCAAGAAGTTCAAGAATATTCTTGATCCGATCGCGGGTTTCCTCAACCGGCTGGGTCTGGTCCCCAACACGGTGACCCTGCTTGGTCTGGTAGGCAACGCTATCGGGGCTTATTTCCTCGCTACCGGGAAGATCACCACCGGCGGAATCATCATCTTGTTGATGGGGCCGATCGATGCCCTGGATGGCACCATGGCCCGCCTGCGCGGCGAGTCTACCCTCTTTGGCGCGTTTGTCAATTCGGTCACCGACCGCTACTCGGAACTGGTCATCTACCTGGGCCTGATGATCTACTTCCTCCAGCAGCAAAACTGGCTGGCCTGCGCCCTGGTCTACCTGGCCGCGGCCGGGTCGGTGCTGGTTTCCTATATCCGTGCTCGGGCGCAATCCATCGGCATGGATACAAAAGTGGGCATTTTCACCCGCGTGGAGCGCTTCATTGTCCTGGCTCCATGTTTGATCTTCAACCAGCCGATGATTGCTTTATGGGCGATCGCAATTCTGGCGAACTTCACTGCACTGCAGCGGATCTTGCATGTGCGTAAACAGGCATATGCCAATCGTTACGGCAAATAACACAAGCGGAGTTAACCCATGAGTTTCCAATTTGATGGCATCCTGATCGGAACCTTTAAGATTTATTATTATGGCATTTTAATTATGCTTGGTGCAGTGGCGGCCACCTGGTTAGCCAGCCGCGAGGTCAAACGATATCATCAGGATCCCGAAATGGCATGGGATTTACTCCCCTGGGCCTTGATTGGTGGCATTATCGGCGCGCGCCTCTGGCACGTTTTGTTCCCCCCCGCCTCGATGGTTGAGCAGGGTATCACCACCATGTTTTACCTGACCCATCCCCTGGACGCGTTGAACCTGCGCAAGGGTGGGCTGGGCATTCCGGGAGCCGTCTTAGGCGGGCTGGTGTCGGTGTGGATCTATTGCCGGGTAAAGAAAGTGCCGTTGGGTCCCTGGGTGGATGCGATTGTGCCAGGATTGGCCCTGGCGCAGGGTGTGGGCCGCTGGGGCAATTTCTTCAACCAGGAAGTATACGGTTCGCCCACCAACCTGCCCTGGAAGCTATTTATCGATGCGAGTCACCGCCTGAGCGGTTACGAGAACGTCGAGTATTATCACCCGCTGTTTTTCTACGAATTTTTGTGGAATATTGCCAACATGGCCGTGCTGCTGTGGGTCAGCCGGCGGTTTGCCTCCTGGTTGAAAACCTGGGACCTGTTCTTGATCTACGCGGCGATCTACGGTTTCGGCAGGTTCTGGCTCGAATTCCTGCGCCTGGATCCGGCCCCGGTGGGTTTGTTGAATATCAACCAATCCATCATGGGCGCCATATTCGTTGTCTCGGTGCTTGTCCTGTTGTTTCGCCACCGAAAATCTGCAAACAATTTGTAAAGACTTCTCGGCCTCTATTCGACTTATTATTCAATTGACCCCGGCCGATCGATAACAGCTTGAGGCTGTATTGTTCCGGTTGCGCGGGCAAGGTCGCAGGTTGAGGCGGGAAAACAGGATGATCATTGCCGATCAATTAACCAAATATTTTGACGACTTTCTCGCGGTAGACCACGTTTCTCTGGTTGTGCCGCAAGGAGAGGTTCTGGCCTTGCTGGGCAAGAATGGGGCCGGCAAAACCACCACCGTACGCATGTTGACCTCCATCCTCAGGCCGAGCAGCGGTTCTGCACGCATTGCCGGCTTTGATGTGGTTCACCAGGCGGATCAGGTGCGGGCTTCGGTGGGGGTGCTGACCGAGCACCACGGCCTGTATGGGCGTATGAATGCCGAGGAATACCTGCAGTTTTTTGGCAGCCTGTACCGGCTGAGCCGCAGGGATGCGCTCCAACGCTCGCTCCCGCTGCTGGAAATGTTTGACCTGGCGGAAGTGCGCAAGAAGCGCCTGGGGGAATACTCCAAAGGCATGCGCCAAAAATTGGCCCTGGTGCGCGCTTTGCTCCATGATCCACCCGTACTATTGCTGGATGAGCCCACCTCCGCCATGGATCCTGAAAGCGCTCGCACCGTGCGCGATGCGATCCAAAACTTAAAGGGGCAGGGAAGAACCCTGCTGCTTTGCACCCACAACCTGGCGGAAGGCGAAGAGCTGGCTGACCGGGTGGCGATCATCCAATCTGGCAAAATTCTCATCCACGACAACCTCGAAAATGTGCGGCGCAGTTTACTCGGCCCGCCAGAATTTGAGGCCTGCCTGGCCATCCCGGCGAATGGGTGGGTCCCCAGGCTGCCGCAGGGTGTCGAACTGCGCGAACGGGGTGAAACCTGGCTGCGCTTTCGGATTGATAATCCGGAGCAGGTCAATCCCAACCTGCTGCGCGCGCTTTTAGAAGATCACCTGGAGGTTATTTCCTTCAACCAGGTGCCGCGCAGCCTGGAGCAGGCTTTCCTGGAAGCAGTCAAGCACAGCGCGGAGGTGAAACATGCTTGAGGCCTTACGTCCCGCGCTGGTGATCGTGCGCCGAGAAGTGCGCGATCAGTTCCGCGACTGGCGGATCATCTTCCCGATCATCGGGTTAACCCTGGTCTTTCCCTTCATCATGAATTGGACCGCCCAGCAAATGCTTGATTTCACCAATAAATACGGGGCGACGATCATCGCCAACCGCATGGTGCCGTTTTTGCTGATGGTGGTCGGGTTTTTTCCCATCTCGGTCTCGCTGGTGATTGCCCTTGAGTCGTTCGTGGGCGAGAAAGAACGCAGCAGCATCGAACCGCTGCTCAACACGCCGCTGAAGGATTGGCAGTTATACCTGGGTAAACTGATCTCCTCGACCATCCCGCCGCTGATCTCCAGCTACCTGGGCATGGTGGTTTATCTGGCCGGTCTGATCCTGAAAGGCATTGCTTTACCCGAACCGGTGATTATGATCCAGATCATCCTGCTGACCACGGTGCAGGCGGTAATGATGGTATCAGGAGCGGTGGTGGTTTCCACCCAGGCGACCTCGGTGCGCGCCGCCAATTTGCTGTCGAGTTTCATCGTCATCCCGGTGGCTTTCCTGATCCAATGGGAAGCGCTGGTCATGTTTTGGGGCAACCAGGCTACGCTGTGGTGGGTGCTGGTGGGAGTGTTCGTCCTGACCATCCTCCTGCTGCGGGTGGGGCTGGCGCATTTTCAACGCGAGGAGCTGCTGGGTCGCGAGATCGACGTCCTCAAAGTTCGCTGGGCCTGGGCGATTTTTAAAAACGCATTCACCGGCGGCGCGCACAATTTGCCGGATTGGTACCGGCGGGTGGTGCGTATCACCCTGGGCCGCCTGGCGCTGCCCACCCTGATGGTCGCGGGGTTGGCTATTGCGGGGGTGCTGGTGGGGATAACCCAGGTGCAGCGCTTCCCTTTCCTGATCGAACAGGATAAGCTGAAGGACGCCGGAACCAACTTGAAACAGCTCCTGGATATCTGGCCGTTATTCCGCATCGAATCGGTGGCGCTGGTCTGGTGGCAGAATGTGCGTGTCTTAATCCTGGGAATGGTGCTGGGGGTGTTTACTTTCGGTGTGATGGGGATGCTGCCTTTGCTGGGGACTATGGGCGTCACCGGTTATTTGCTGGGCATGTTGAGCGGCAGCGGGGTGGGCATTGTCCCCTTGCTGGCGCTGCTGCTGCCGCACGGCATCATCGAGATCCCGGCGGCCATCCTGGCGACCGCTGCAGTTTTAGAGGCCGGCGCGGTGCTGGCGACCCCAACCCCCGACAAAACGATCGGTGAAGTCTGGCTGGCGACCCTGGCGGATTGGGCTAAAGTGATGGTCGGGGTGGTGATCCCGCTGCTGCTGGTGGCGGCAGCGGTGGAGGTGCTGATTACCCCGCGCATTGCCGCCCTGGTATTCGGCCCATAGCCAAAAGGCTGGACAAAACACAAAAGCGGGCGTCTACGCGCCCGCTTTTGTGTTCTAATTACCACATCTCCCGTGGAGCTTACCAGCCCGAGAGGAATTCATACCATTCGGCGTTGCCGTCCACATGCCGGCTGAAAATGTACTGGATGGAGTTGGGCGGTTCGACCGGCAGCCGCATCAGCCTGAGGCCGCTGTCCTCGAGGGTGCGACCGCCTTTGCGGTGATTGCAGGATGCGCAGGCAGTGACCACATTATCCCAGATATGCCTGCCGCCGGAATGGCGCGGAATGACGTGATCGATGGTCAAATCCACCGCGTGCCGCCCGCAGTACTGGCAGGTGTAATTGTCGCGGCGAAAGACTTCGCGGCGGGTCAGTTTCAGCCGCGGGCGTGGGCGGTGGACCATATGTTGCAAACGAATAACAGAGGGAATTGGCAGCGTGAGATTAACCGATCGAAGATTTCCCCGCCCATTTACCACCAGAATTGCTTTTTCAGTTAGCAAAAGTCCCAAAGCTCTTCGGAGGTCGCAGACGTGAATCGGCTCATAATTGGCATTGAGGACCAATACAGGAACCTGCATCATAGCTCCAATTGTTCGATTATAGCATGGATGAATTTAGGAATGGTGACAGGCAGATTAAAAAATGACTTGGAGGAGCGATGAAATATATCATCACGGGTGGAACCGGTTTGATTGGCAAGGCGTTGAGCCAGACCCTGTTGGCCATGGGGGATGAGGTGATCGTGCTCAGCCGTAACCCCGCGGCGGCGCAGGTGCCCGCGGGGGTGCAGGTGGCGGGTTGGGATGGGCGCAGCTCACAAGGATGGGCGCACCTGGTCAATGAGGTGGATGGGGTTGTCAACCTGGCGGGTGAAAGCATTGGCGCCCGCCGCTGGAGCGCCGCCCAAAAGGAGCGCATCTCAGCCAGCCGTGAGCAAACCGCCAGGGCGATTGTCGAGGCGGTCAGCCTGGCAAAACATAAGCCGGATGTGATCCTGCAGATCTTCGGGGTGGGTTATTACGGGGTGAAAGCGGACGAGGTGATCACTGAGAAGGACCCACCGGGCACGGATTTCCTGGCCGGGGTAGCCGCACGTCTGGAAGATGTGCTGGCGCCGGTGGACGCGATGGGCGTTCGCCGGGTGGTGCTGCGCTCCGGGGTGGTACTGGACCCACACAGCGGGGTGCTGCCCAGCATGATGCTGCCCTTCCGCTTAATGATTGGCGGGCCGCTGGGTTCGGGAAAACAGTGGGTTTCCTGGATTCATCGCACCGACCAGGTACAAGGGATGATTTTCGTGCTCAAAAACCAGCTGCGAGGGGCTTTCAATCTGACTTCACCCCAGCCGGTGACCAATGCCACCTTCGGTAAAACCCTGGGTAAAGTGATGCACCGGCCCTATTGGATCCCTGCGCCCGGTTTTGTTTTGAAACTGGCTTTAGGCGAGCTGAGCACCTTGATTTTAGAAGGCCAGCGGGTCATTCCTGCCCGGCTGTTGGCCGAGGGTTTCACTTTTCAGTATGCGGATCTGGAGCCGGCTTTAAGGGATCTGTTAGCGCGTGTTTAAGGCTGCCAAAATGATTTCATCGCCGATGGTTTGTGCAAGCTGGGGATTATCTTCTTCGAGTACGATGGCGATGGCCATCGGAGAGCCCTTCCATTCGTCGATCGTACCGCCGACGAACCAGGTGATGGGCGCCTGATTGCTGTTGGCAACCGCGACCACCTGCCAGTAGAGTTTACCCGGCTGGGCAAGCAGCTGGCTGACATCTCCGGCGACGGTGGAGGTCAGGATCGAATGGCTGTCCTGGGTGGAAAGCACCACCCAATCGGCGCTGGGCGTGTCCACCGCCACCGGCAGCAGCGGCGATGACATCACTCCGTGGTTGCTGATGGTGGCGGCGATCAGCGCCATTTGCAAGGGGGAAATCTGCATGCCCATCTCACCGATCCCGGCCAGATCGGGTTTGGTGACCGCCGGTAAGATGGGCTGGGCGCTGTGCAAGGGGGTCAACGGACTGTCTGCCAGGTCAAAACGATTGAATAGATTGTCCATGCGGATGGACAGAAAACGACTGCCTAATACGGCCAGCGGCCCCGGACAGCCGCTGGAAAGCACCGATCCCCAGGATTGGCTGTCGGCCGGGGTCAGCGCACAGGTGAGGAGGGTGTCATCCGGCAGGGTGTAATTCATCTGTTCGGGCAGGTCTGGCAGGCTGGTGGTGAGTGATTCGCTCAGGATGACCGGCGCGATGGCGGGACCTGGCGAATACAGCCCCTGGGTGGCGCGGTTAAGCAGGGGGGCGTCCGTGGAAGCCACCAGCTCTTCCCAATGAACAGATAGTTGCGCCGGATCAAAATTGGGATGCGAGGCCATCGCCAGAACTTCCCCGGTCTTGGCGTTGAGCAAGACGGCCGCCCCGCGATGCCCCTGGAAACCCTGGTCGATCAACGTTTGCAGATCCAGATCGATGCTTAAGCGCACATCCAGCCCGGCGGGCGGCTGGCCATACAAAAGCCGGTTCCACCAGATGGTGAAAGTCGGATTGCCCTGCAAGCCGCGCAGGTAGCTGTCCTGGCTGGCTTCAAGACCGGATTGGCCGTACACCGGGTCAGAATAGCCGCTGGTCAGGATCAAATCCGGGTAATCATAAATGCGCATGTAGCTGCCGGGCGAGCCGCTGGAATGGCTGATAGGGCGGTTGTGGCGGTCCAGCAGCGCGCCGCGTTGGACGTAGCGATCGTCCACCGATCGCCGGGGATTATCGGCGCGGGTTAAAAGGTTTTCCTGGCGGACGATGGCATACCAGCCGGTCACCAGCGCCAGGGCGGTAAAGCCCAGCGCAGTGGCGGTATAAAAGATGTTATAGGGTTGGGCGTGGACTAAGGGCGCCGGGTCCTGGTCGGATTGGCGGCTGATGAGCAGCAAAATGAGCACCGCGGCGAAGGATGTGATCAGCGAGGAACCCCCATAAGAGATGAATGGCAGGGTTACCCCGGTGAGAGGCATCACGCGGATATTTCCGGCGACGATCAGGATGGTTTGACAGGCGAAATAGGCTGAGATTCCGGCGGCCAGGTAACGGTGATAATTGAGCGGCGCTCGCAAGGCAATGGTCAGTCCGCGGGTGATCAGCAGCACATAGGCCAGTAATAAGCCCAGGCCGCCTAACAGGCCGGTTTCCTCGACGATGGCCGGGTAGATAAAATCTGACACAGCTACCGGGACGATACCCGGGTTGCCCAGCCCCGGTCCACGGCCGATTAAGCCGCCGGAAGCCAGGGCAATGAGGGATTGGACGATCTGGTAAGAGCCGCCGCTGGGGTCCAGCCAGGGATTGAGCCAGGCATCCACGCGGTTGTGAACCACCGCGGAGAAGGTATAGCCAATAAAGCCCGCGCCCAACAGGGCCGCGAAGCTGAGCAGCAGCATCCGCCGCCTGCCCGACGATAGGTAAAGGGTGAGGGTGTAGATCAGGATCAGCAGGGTGGCGGTACCCAGATCGCGTTGGACAACCAGCAGCATGAGCGCCAGGGCAATCAAAATCAGGGTGGGGGCCAGCATGCCAAAGATGCTCAGGCTGATCGGCAGGCGGTCGGCCAGATAGGCAGCCAGGTAGATGATCAGCAGCAGTTTCAATGGCTCGGATGGTTGAAAATATACCCCGCAGCAGCCCAGCCACAGGTGCGGACCGGTTCCGCCGGGGTATGTGCCAAAGATCAAGGTCAGGGCGGTGACCAATAATCCCAGGGTCAACCAGATGTATTTATAGCGGCGCAGGTAGGTGAGGCCGGCGCGCAGGCGGAACCCCACCCACATCAAGAGCCAGCCAAGCCCGAGCCAGATCGTCTGGCGCAGCCCCAGGGCGGGTGACAGCCGGGTGATTTCCAACAGGCCCCAGCCCGAGAGCAGCGCCACCAGGGGCAGCAGGAAGGGATCCGCGCCGGGTGCGTGGCGGTTGGCCTGGCGCACCAGGAGGATCATGCCTACCAGCCAGACAGCTACGCTGGCCCAAATCCAGACATTGAGGTTGAGGTTCCAGGAGCGGGAGCGGACAGCCGGGGCTAATGTCAGTAAAACTGCGTATAGGATAACAAAGGCTGCCGCCATTTGGATCAGGCGGGTCTGGATGAGCGGGTTGGGCCGGGGCGGCGACGAAGGCGGGGAGGTCACGGTTTGAGGTATTTGTTCACGAGCAGGTCTAATCTTTGCCGCGCTTCGGGGACGATGTGGTCGGGGGAGGTGATCAGCGCATCCGCCAGGGCGTGCTCACAGGTACAGGTCTTTTCTTCAGCTAACTGCCCCGCCAGCGCCGCTACAGCCTGCTGGGCGTAAGCGGTATTGGCATTCAGGGTGCGGATGACCATTTCGACCGTCACCGGGGCTTCGCTGACGTGCCAGACATCATAATCGGTCACATGCGCCATGGTGGCGTAGCACAATTCGGCTTCGCGGGCGAGGAAGACTTCGGGGCTGGCGGTCATACCGATCATCGCCATCCCCCAGGAGCGGAACACGTTGGATTCTGCGCGGGTTGAAAAACGCGGGCCTTCGATGGTGATCAGGGCTCCGCCGGAGTGGACGGTCGCACCGGTGGTGTGGAGCGCATTCAACAGCTGCCGGCTTAAATCCGGGCAGAAGGGGTCGGCGGTGCTGACGTGGGCTACCAGCCCACCGCCAAAGAACGAGCGCTCTCGGCCGCGGGTGAAATCGAAGATCTGGTCGGGGATGACGATGTGGCCCGGAGCGAAATCCTCGCGCAGCGATCCACAGGCGCTGATGCTGACGACCCGGCTGACCCCCAGCATTTTCAAGGCGTAAATATTGGCGCGGTAATTCACCTCACTGGGGTTGATGTGATGACCGATTCCATGGCGGGCAAGGAACGCCACCTTTTTCCCGGATAAAGAACCGACCACCACCGGCGCGCTGGGTTTCCCAAATGGAGTGTCCAGATCGAACTGCTGCACCGATTCCAAACCGGCCATATTATACAGGCCCGAGCCGCCAATAATTCCCAGGACTGGTTGATCGTTCATGCTGGCTCCTCGAATTTAATCCTCAATTTTTACCTGGATGTTTACCTGGCCGCAGCGCAGATCGTCGCCGTTCATCACCACCGTGGGCATGTAAATGCGTTCCTCGTTAAGAAAGCTGCCGTTGGTGGAGTGCAGGTCCTCGATCCACCACTGGCTCTGATGATAGGAGAGGCGGGCGTGGTTAGACGACACCGTCTCATTGCGGATGGTATAGGTGGCGGCAACGCTGCGGCCGATCATGATCTCGGTCAGGTTGAAGGTGCGGGTTTGATCGTCGAGGGTATTGGTGATCGACAGCGAGATGGCGGGCGCCTTGCGCGCCTGTACAGTGGCGCTGGCGGTGCGCAAATCGCGCCAGAGGGTGTAAAAGGCCCATCCGAGAAACCCATATAAGGCAATGACCAGGATGGCGCGCAGGATGAGAAAGAAGATGGCGCTCATGAGGGTGGGTTGCGTAAAACCTGGGTCGCGCCGGTGTCACCGGACCGGGATGATTCGGAAGCGTCTTCGCCATAGATCAAAGGATAGCCGGATAGGCTGATCACATCCCCGGGCTTTAGCGGCGTCTGGCGCACCGGCTGTCCATTGACCCGGGTGCCGCCGGTAGAATTTAAATCAAACAAGGTAAACACACCGCGGCTGAAGCGGATCTGGGCATGGTTGCGGGAAACACGGGCATCTTCGATGACCAGGTGGTTGTCGGTGCGGCGGCCGATATTGGTTACCGCGCGATCCAAGGGGCACAATTGATCGCCATTGACCAGCAGAAAAGCTTTTTTTAAGAAAATTTCTTGCTGAATGGCTTGCGGACCCAGCCGCAAGACGGCGGTAGTGCCGGTCTTCTCGTCATCTTTGTTGATCTCGACGCGAAAATCAGAGAGCAGCAGATCGACATCGGTTTCCAAATGGATGACGGGTGGAGCCGGGAGGAACAATTCGGCCTCGCGGGCAGCTTCTTGCAGCGCCAGGGCCAGGTTTACCAGCAGGTTTTCCTGGCGTTCGAAGGCGATGACCATCTCAGGATGCAGGAAGATAATATACAGGTGGGCACTTTCCGCGGGTTGGCCCCCGGAAGACATCAGGTGCTCCTGGAGCGCCTGCACCAGCTGGTGAGCCAGGCGGCTTTGGAATTCCCTTTTGGCGACCGGAACCATCCAATGCTCAATGAGCTGCTGCAACCTGGACTCGATTAAATCGAGGCGTATTTTCATACTCTATGATTATAATATGGTCGGCTGGAGAACAGGCCCTGCGAGCGCCACGAGATTGCCGATCTGGGGGAATTGAGCCGGGATTTCTTTTGATCTGGCGGGTAATGTCGATCTGCGAGACTGTGCACGGGGTTAATCTGCAGCCGACCGCGCCTGGATGGCGGTTGCCGGGTGAAGCGGCCAATTAAGGCAGGCCGGCGTTGACCTCGTCGAACTGGATGGTGGTTTCCGGATTGGCGTAGGTCATCACCCCGAAACCCAACAAACCACCGCTTTGCAGGTGGTCGTCTTCCACCTCAATGGTCTGGCGGCCCTGGTTAAAATCCAGGCTCAGCCGGGGGCCGCGGCAGGTGAGGCGCACCAGGTTCATCTGACCAGAATCATACGCACCGCCGGCCGCGGCGCCTTGCGCCAGGGGAACAAACGGATTGAGATTCTCTTCGGTTTTCAAGGAACGGTTGTAGCGGTAAATCTGGTACACCCCGGTGCCGGAAATGCGGGCTTCATACCAGGCGGATTGATCCTGCGCTGCACGGCAGATCAGGGCGGCCTGGTTTTCTTTTTGGCCGTCCACCTTGAATTCAGCTTCTATATAACTGTCAGCCGGCTGCGGCAATTTGAAGTAGTGGTAGAGGTAGGTCTCTTTATCCGTCAGGGTGATGGTCAGCAGACCGTTACTCTGCTTGAAAGTAGATTGCAGCGCTCCGCCCGGCGCCCGGGTGGTGAGGGTGAACCAATCCATCCAACCGCTGAGGGGCTGGTCGAAGGGTTCGTTAAACCGGGCTGGTATGTGGGGGTGGGACCGCTGGTGGCAGTGGTCGTTCCGAGCGACGCAAAGGTAGCGCTGGGCAGGATGCGGGTGGCGGGCGGGGCGAGTGTGTTGGTGCTGATCGGGGTGCGCGTGGAGGAGAACAGCGCTTCGGTGGGCTGACCCTGACCGGGAAGGTTACAGGCGAGCGCCGGCAGAATCAGGGCGCAGCAGAGCAGCAGCCAGCCAAGCCAGGGTGAGGACGGTTTTCTCATCTTATAGCTCGTCATCCTCGATGGAAGGGAAAGCGATGGCTGCCAGGCGCGCGTTGGTCAGGCGAATGAGGTCTTTGACCGCCAGGCGAATGTTGAGACCGCGCTGGCCACCGGATACGTGGATTTGCTCAAACGCCTGGGCGGATTGGTCGAGGACGATGGAGAAACCGCGATTGATTAACACCAGAGGCGAAATTCCGCCCGCCTGCAGGCCGGTCAGTTGTTCCGCCTCGCGCTGGGAGGGCACCTGTACCTTCTTCTCGTTCAGCGCGGCGGCCAGCAGTTTCACATCCAGCTTGCAATGGCCGGGGATGACCGCCAGAATCGGTTTGGCGCCGGGCGAGGAGCGCATGGCGACGATGGTTTTATACACCTGCTCGAGTGGAACGCCCAGGAGCCGGGCAGTTTGAGCTGCACCCAGTTTTTCGCCTGGCAGCTCAAAGGCCACGTGGGGAATATGCTTGGCATCCAGCATGCGGGTGAGGTTGTTGACAACGGGCATCAATCATTACTCCCGGACGTAAATGGGGTTGCTGAAAATCCACCCGCGGCGGCGTCCCAGGTACTGCAGGTAGCATTCGACGCGGTAGACCCCCGGCTGTTTGGTAATATGGGTGCACACATCCTGGCGCTGCCAGGTCTTAATCACCTCGCCGTCGCGGATCAACCGGCATTCGACCGGCATGGGCAGACGGATTTGAATCGTCACCCCGTCGCCGACGGGAATATCATCACCCATTGAGGCGGTTTTATCGCGCCCGTTGGCGGTGAAGCGAAAGCCGGTGGTGGCGGCAGGCAGGTCATAACCAATATAACTGTGGCCTTTGGCCAAGGCGCTAAAAATCTGCTGCTTATCGGGGTAAAAATCTCCACTTAACTCATTTTCAAGGATCAAATGGTTGTTGATCGCTTTGAAGTGGAATTCGTAAGGATAAATGGTGCGGTGGATCGGGCCCATGTGCATGCGCAGGGCATGCGCATCCGATCCGCCGACCGCCACGCATTTTTCCCGCCGCGAGACCAGCAGGTTGTCCCAGCGCTGCAGGGTGCCGGGCAGCGGCCCGCGGGCGACAAACTGCGGGAAGAAGGCATAAAACAGCGCCTGGGCTCGGTTGTGGATCACGCTTTTCAATTCACTAAAGCCATTCCATAATTCCAGCCCGGTGAACCCGCGCACGTCCCAATCTTCCCAGGAAATATCATCCTCGTTGAAGGCTGGCAGCTCGGGGTCGATGGGATGGGCGATAAACGACAGGCCGCCGTTCTGGTTGACCTGGTCCACTAACAGCTGCGGATTGCCCGCAGATCGGGCCAGCTCGCGGCCGGCATTGAAGACCAGCAAGTGACTTTTCTGGGGAGTGCGGTCGGCATTATGGACTTCTTCGCCGATGAAAAGCAGCAGCTGGCGCTTGCCCTCCTGACGGTAACCCTCCACGCCTTGAACGAGGACATTATGATCGGTGACGATGACTGCATCTAACCCAGACTGGATGGCGGCGCGGCTAATCGAGGCATGACTGCCTGAACCATCCGAATAAGTGGTGTGCATGTGGAGATTGAGGAGTAATTCGGGCATTGGTGGTTGACGATTTTACGCGATGACCGTTATAATGAGTGGCTGGTAATCTGACCAGGAGGAAACGAGTGAAACCATATCTCGATATCGCGTTGATTATAACTTCAATTGCTTTGATCATCAGTGTAATTCTGCAAAGCAAGGGCACCGGCCTGGGCGGGTTGACCGGGGCCGACACAGGTTCTGTTTTTACCGCCAGGCGGGGGATCGAAAAGACCTTGTTCTATATCACCATCGGTCTGAGCGCCCTTTTCTTTATCCTGATTATTACCTTGGTGATTGCTAGTAAATAACTGAACAAATTGCCTTTTGTTCTGGAATTTCATCACTTGAATTAGGGCTTAAACGGGGCGACTCACCGCATGAGGGAAATCGCCCTGTTTCTGTTGTAAAGGCTTATGAGGAAACTTCGCTGGCAATTGCTCATCATTTTCTTGACCGGGATGGTTGTGGGTGTTCTGCTCTTAAGTGAAAAGAACCCAACCAACTCATCCCCACAGGCCACCCCTGAACCGGTGCGCGGTGGGGTCTACACCGAAGCGCTGGTGGGTTCGCTGCAGCGCCTGAACCCACTGCTGGCTAATTCAAATGCCGTCGACCGGGATGTCTCCCGATTGATCTTCAGCGGGTTAGTGCGCTTCGACAGCCGCGGTTACCCACTGCCCGATCTGGCCGAATGGGGCATCTCGTTGGACGGCACCCTGTACAACCTGACCCTGCGCGAAGGCTTGAAGTGGCATGACGGCCAACCTCTGACCAGCGACGACGTGCTGTTCAGCATCGATCTGATGCGCAACGGTGGGGATTATATCCCCGGCGATTTGCAGGAATTTTGGAAAGGCGTGGAGGTGGTGCGCTTGAGCGACCGCGTCATGCAGTTCCGCCTGCCGGAAGCCTTTGCGCCGTTCCTGGATTACCTTTCCTTTGGCGTGCTGCCCAAGCATTTACTGGATGGCAAGACCATCGACCAGATCGCCGACGACCCGTTTAACCTGGCGCCGGTGGGCAGCGGTCCTTTCAAGTTTTCTCGGCTGATCGTCGAAAATGAGCAGATTACCGGGGTGGTGCTCTCCAGTTTTCCCGATTACTACCTGGATAAACCCTATATCGCCGAGGTGGTTTTCCGTTACTACCCCGACTCTCCATCCGCCATGCAGGCGTACCGCGATGGCCAGGTGCAGGGCATTGGTTTGGTGGACCGCGAGATCCTCCCGGATGTCCTGGCTGAGACCAACCTGTCCTTGTACACCGTGCGCCAGCCGCAGCTTACCCTGGTGCTGTTTAACCTGGCTAACCCCGAAACGGCTTTTTTGCAGGACAAAAAAGTGCGTAAGGGCCTGCTGATGGGGCTCAATCGCCAGGGTTTAATCGACCAGCAGTTAGCAGGGCAGGCTGTGATCGCCAACGGGCCGATCATCCCGGGCACCTGGGCGCATTATGACAAATTGGCTACGGTGGATTTTGATCGCGAGGCCGGCAAAGCGCTGTTGAAAGAGGCAGGTTTCGGCCTGGCGTCTGACCAGGATGTGATCCTGAGCAAGGATGGCGCCTATCTGCGCTTCACCCTGCTTTACCCGGACGATGAACAACACCGCGCGGTGGCGGAGGCAATTCAAACCGCCTGGGCAGCCATGGGCGTAGATGTAGGCCTCGAAGCGCTGCCTTATGACCAGGTTGTGCTCGACCGGCTCGCCCCGCGCGCCTTTGAGGCGGCGCTGGTGGACCTGAACCTTTCTCGCTCGCCGGATCCTGATCCATACCCCTTCTGGGATCAAGCCCAGGCTACCGGGGCCGGGCAAAATTATTCCCAATGGGATAATCGTATGGCCAGCGAATACCTGGAAGAAGCCAGGATCAACCCCGATACCAACGAGCGCGCGCGTTTATACCGCAACTTCCAGGTAGTGTTCAATGAGGAACTGCCGGCTTTGCCTTTATATTACAGCGTCTATAATTATGCGGTCGACAAAGAAATTCAGGGTGTGCGGGTGGGACCGTTCTTTGACAGCAGCGACCGGTTTGCAAATATCACCGAATGGAACCTGGTGACCGCGCCTACCCGCAACACTGCGCCCGGAGCGACGCCCACCAACCCGTGAGATGATCGCCAATTTTGACAGCGCCAATCCTTGCCTGACGGTCAGCGACCTGCGGCTGGTGGGCTTGGGCTGGTAGATATTTCTCCAATTTTTAGATAAAACGAACCAGGCGGGAAAGATGCCAACCAATTTTTACACACGCATGGGAGACGACGGCACCACCGGTTTACTCGGCGAGGGGCGTGTCTCCAAATCAGACACACGGATAGAAGCGCTGGGAGCGGTGGATGAGGTTACGGCGGCGCTGGGCGTAGCCAGGGCGATCTGCGCCTCGGCCGAAGCCGCGGAGTGCCTGGTGCACATCCAGCGGGATTTGTATGGTTTGATGGGCGAAGTAGCCGCCACCCCCGAAAACATCGCCAGATTTCGCGTGATCAGCTCCGAACAGGTCAGCTGGCTTGAGGCGCAAACCGATTACCTGGGCAAGGTGGTCGAACTGCCGCGGGAATTTATCGTGCCGGGCGACAGCCTGGCCGGGGCCGCTCTGGATTTGGCGCGCACCGTCACCCGGCGGGCCGAACGCCGCCTGGTGGCGCTGGCGCAGGAAGAGCGCCTGGACAACCCGGATGTGCTGCGCTATATGAACCGCTTATCCTCATTTTGTTTTGTGCTCGAATTGCACGAGAACAAGCTGGCAGGAAACCAGAATACCACCCTGGCGAAAGAGGAGTAGATCGCTTTGACCGGGACATTGATCAACATCGCTGCGATCCTGGTGGGCTCGGGGCTGGGTATTTTGCTGGGCGGCCGCCTGCCCGAACGGCTCAAACAGACGGTGATATCCGGTCTGGGGCTCTTTGTCATTTGCCTGGGCGTGCAAATGTTCTTGAAAACCCAAAATTCGCTGGTGGTATTGGGCAGCCTGGTGATTGGCGCCCTTTTGGGCGAATGGCTGCGCCTGGAAGACCGCCTGACCGGCCTGGGGACCTGGTTGGAAAAGCGTTTCAACACCTCGAGCAGCGTAGACCGGCAAAGCGCCGGCCAGGAGCGCTTTATCCGCGGTTTTTTGACCGCGTCACTGGTGTTTTTGGTCGGGCCGCTGTCGATCATGGGGGCCGTGCAGGATGGTCTCACTGGAAATTATGAGCTGCTGGCGGTCAAATCGATGCTGGATGGTTTTGCCGCCCTGGCTTTTGCCTCCAGCCTGGGGGTAGGGGTGGCGTTTTCGGTGGTTCCCACCCTGGTTTACCAGGGCGGGATCAGCCTGCTGGCGGCTCAGGTGCAGGCAGTGACCAGCGCGGAGATGATGACCGAGATGACCGCCACCGGCGGGGTCATCTTGCTGGCTATCGCGGTCAGCGGTCTGTTAGAACTGCGCAAGATCCGTTCCGGCAATTTTCTGCCGGCTCTGCTGGTGGCGCCGCTGGTCGTGGCTTTGCTGGCCGCCAGCGGGGTCAAACTATCCCTGCCTTAAATAGAAAGAGGAGCCGAGCGGCTCCTCTTTCTTGTCTTATTGCCCGGCCAGGGCCTGTTCGATGGTGGCTTCCAGTTTGTTCTGGTCAACCGGTCCGACCCCGTTGACGAAGAAGTAGGGCGTCCCGGATACGCCGCGGTCTTGACCCTGTTTGAAATCGTCCTGCACCTTCTGTCGATATTTATTGCTGTCGAAGCAGGGACGGAAGTCGGTCATTTTCAGGCCGGCTTTTTCAGCCAGGAGGATCAGTTTATCGTCCGAAAAGCCGCCGTTATTCTCTCCAGCCTGGTTGCTGAACAAAATATCGTGATACTGCCAGAATTTTTCCTGGTCCGCGGCGCAGTAGGCCGCTTCGGCCGCACGCACCAATTCAGGGCCGATAAAGCTGTAGGGGATGTAGGTGAAATGCGCTTTGCCGGTGGCAATGTATTTCGCCACAAGGTCAGGTTCCAGATTTTTGGAAAACGCCGCGCAGTAGGGGCATTGGAAGTCGGAAAACTCCTCCACTTTCACCACGGCATTGGGGTCGCCCATCGATAGACCCTGTGCGTTGGGCCGGGAGGCAACCGGTTCATTTGCCGGTTGGTTGATGAATATGATCACGGCTACTACGACTACAGCCAGGAGTGCGATCAGCCCAATAAATAAATTCCTGCGATTGGGAGCTTTCTTGCTGTGTTGTTCTCGGTTTCGTGTGCGTTTTGCCATGTCCCGTCTCCTTGTGGGGGTATTGTATCAAACTGGTATGCGGATGGATAGAGGGAAAACGGGAAATTTGATAGAAAAAATACAAGTTTCACTCCGCCGGCGGCATGAGCCGGACGAATGGGATTGGCGCGCGGCAGTTTTAGTTTTCTGGCGGTTGGTAAACGTACACCGGAAAGCGCTCACCGGTGAGGTGAAAACCGATGTGCTTGTAGAGAGACAGGCTGGCGGAGTTGTTATCTTGGGTGTTGAGGGTAACTCCCCAGGTGCCGTGGCGGGTGATGAAATGCTGGAGCATGTTTTGGACCAGGCGGAAGCCCATGCGCTTGCGCTGGATGCCGGGGTGGACGGCCAGGCGGGCGAGATGGGCATTGAAGCCGTTCAACGCGCTCATCTGGTAGCCAATCACTTCGCCGCTGCTCTCGATGACCGTTTTATAAGAACTGCGTTGAAATGCGCGCTGTAAATCATCCTGGCTTAAACGCCAGATGGGTTCGAATGCCAGGTTGTCGATGATTGTCACCTGGGGTATGTCTTCGGCTTGCATGGGGCGCACGAGGATATCGGCTGAATCGGGCAGCGGCTGGGGGGCGGGGCCTTCGAATGCCAGGACGATTATATCCTGGTGGTGGGTGAAATTGTTGACGATCAACAGATCGCCAAACCAATCTTGAAGCGAAAGCGAAACAATGGTGGGGCGTGGATCGCGCTCTACCAGCTCGTTGTAGGCGCGTTCAAAAAGGATATTCCAGCTCCAGGCGGGAGAAGCCCGGGAGGCCACCGCGAAAATGCGCACCCAGGCCACATCGATCGGGTCGGGCGGGCAGGCAAAAATGGCTTCAACTTCGTAATTTTTTTCGAGGATCCAAAAGGGTTGGTTGCCCAGCCAGTCCAGGGGATCGCGCCAATCCAGGTGGCGGTGAGAATACGCCGGGCTGTTGAGGAAACGTGTCAACAGCGCGCGATCCTTCATTTCGGCCTTGCGCAGCGAATATTGTGGGGGAGTGGGGGACATTATTTGCGGTTCATCATATCGAACGGCACTTTTAATAGCGAATTTTAACAGCCGTTCTTTCAATGACAGTTTCTTTTTCTGATCGAGAGCCGAATCCATCGACGCCAGCGCCTGCAGTTGATCGCCGGTGCGCAGCTGCAGGGAGGATATGTTCTTCAGCACCAGCGCGCGCATATCTTTTTCACCGGACTGCTTGAGCAGGTCCGAGGCGAGCTTGTAGCGTTCGAGGGCTTCCTTCAAACGGTTGAGCCCCTCCAGCGCGGCAGCCTGGTTGGCCAGGGCAATTCCCTGGCGGCGCAGATCACCGCTGGCCAGAAATGCCTGCTCCGTGCCGTCGGCGAGTTGGAGCGCCCGGGCGGCGTTGCCCGCCTGCAAGCTGGCTACACTGGCGTTATTGGCGGCTTCAGCGGCATCCAGCTCGCTGCTGGCAGCATAGTAGGCTGCCGCTGCTCGTTCAAAGGCGGATGCTGCCTCTTCGTAACGTTTCGCCGCATAGGCGCTTGCGCCTTCGGCAGATAAATCCTGGGGGGTAAGGGTTTCTGACATTAGAATGTGATCTCAAGCAAGCTCTCGGCAATGGCGCGCAGTTTGAGCGCATCCATATGGCTCAAACGCACGGCCAATTCGAGATAGGGGCGGTTGACAGGTTTGCAGATAAATTCCTGCATTTCCACCGGGATTTGAACAAATTCTGCCAGCAGTTCCTGCTGGCTGCGCTGTTGGCCGATGGGGCCTTTTTTATCGAAATAAGATTCCAGGGGTGTATCCAGGGCTGCGGCAATCATTTCAAGATCGGGCAGCGGGATGGCTGTCTTCCCGGCCTCGTAGGTTGCCAGGGTGGCTTCGGGCAGACCGCTCTTTTCGGCGAGGTCGGACGGAGACATACCGCCGTTGGTGCGCGCCAGGCGCAACGAGGCGGCTACCAGCCGGTTGCGCAGCGCGAGAGTGCGGGCCTGTTCCTGGATGGGCTCGGGTATGCCTACTCGCTGGCGCGACTGCTTCCCCCAAAAATGATCGAGGGGCACATCCAGATAGAGGGCGAGAATTTCGAGCTGGGGCAGAGAGGGTGAGACCTTGGCGGTCTCGAAAGCCTGATAATCGGCAGCAGAGAGCCCCAGCGCTTCGGCGCATTCTTCTACCGAACGGCGCGAGGCCATGCGGCTGTCTACGATCAAGGCCGCGAGTTTCCGGCGGCGAATCTGGAGCTTTTGCTGCGGATTATTCATAGGTACCTTTCATAAGCCCACGCGGATCAGTGGTTTCTGGGTGGTTGCCCGCCCTTATCTGCGGCGGTTGCCGGATCCTCCGCCAATCAGCCCTGCCAGGTTGGCTCCAAACACTTCCGGACCCAGCTTGAAACCGGAGGCTTCCAGGCGCGGGGTGAAAAGCGGGCGGATGCCAGTGGGTTTCAGTTCACCCAGCACACGGCCGTCGCTGGTGATGCCGGTTTGCTCGAACTTGAAGATTTCAGTCATGACGATCGTGTCGCCTTCCATCCCAGACACTTCGCTGATAGTGGTCACCTTGCGAGTGCCGTCCTTGAGGCGCGCCTGCTGGACGATCAGGTCAATGGCCGCCGCTATTTGCTCGCGGAGCACGCGCACCGGCAGCTCCATACCCGACATGAGACACATGGTTTCCAATCGGGAGAGAGCGTCGCGCGGGGTGTTGGCGTGCAGGGTGGTCAGAGAGCCGTCGTGACCGGTGTTCATCGCCTGGAGCATATCCAGGGCTTCGCCGCCGCGGCATTCACCCACCACGATCCGGTCGGGGCGCATGCGCAGCGAGTTGCGTACCAATTCGCGGATTGGCACCGAATTGTTTCCTTCGGCATTGGCCGGTTTTGTCTCCAGGCGCACCACATGATCCTGTTGAAGTTTCAATTCGGCGGCATCCTCGATGGTGACGATGCGTTCGTCATCCGGGATGAACCCGGAGAGGATATTTAACAAGGTGGTTTTACCGGAGCCCGTGCCGCCGGAAATGAGGATATTCAGGCGGGCGACGACGCATGCCCGTACGAAATCGGCCATATTCTGGGTGAGAGAACCCAGGTTGACCAACTGTTGGATGGTGAGTTTATCGCGCTGGAATTTGCGGATGGTGATGGTGGGGCCGTCGATGGCGCAGGGCGGAATGATGGCGTTCACCCGCGAGCCGTCCGGCAGGCGCGCGTCCACGGTGGGGCTGTCGGAGTCAATGCGGCGGCCAAGGGGCAGGATGATTTTCTCGATGACGCGAATCACCGCAGCGTCATCATCAAAGGTGATGTTGGTTTTGGTCAGCTTGCCGCGGCGCTCGATGTAAACGCTTTTCGGACCGTTGACCATAATCTCGCTGATATCCGCGTCTTCGAGCAAAGGTTGGAGAGGGCCAAATCCAAGTAAATCATCCAGGATGTCGTGGAAAATCTGGTCGCGAATGGTGTTGGGCAGCTGTAAACGCGTGCCCTGGTAGGCCACCGCCAGATATTGCGAGATGATTTTCCGCCGGTCATCGCCTGAGGGTGGATTGGCTTCCAGCTCGCGCGAAACGGAGTTGATCAGGTATTCTTTTAGTTTAGATAACTCGGCCTGTCGTGAAGAAGCGGCTGGATTGTTCATTCTTTCCCTGTTATTGGTCTACTTCATCATCCGGGATAATCCAGATGATCTGATCTTTATTTAATGTCAAGAAATCGCAGCGATACAATTGGTTTTTCTGGTCATCCAGCACATGGGCTTCGGTGACTGCGATGAATTTACTGGACATATTCATTTCGTCTATTACCCGCTCATCCGGTCGCACGTGAACCGTGCCCTGGATGATGTGCGTGGCGGTCTGAATAATTACCTCGACCGGCTTTTTGGTGATCACCTGGGTGAATATCTTCCCCTTATCGTCATATTGGGTAACCATAGGTTAGACCTTATCTGGAACTTCTTTTTCGAAAGGCGGCATCAAATAACCGAGGCCGGAACGGGTGACGATATGCTGGGGGCTGTGCGGATTATCCTCCAGCTTTTGGCGCAGGCGCGCGATGCTGACCCACAGAATTTCTTTATCATCCCGGTACTGCTCTCCCCACACTGCCGAAAGAAGCTCTTCGGCGGAAAGGACGTGGCCGGTGTGGTGGGCAAACTGGATGAGCAAGCGGTATTCAGTGGCCGAGAGGAACACCGGTTTTTCGTCCCGCCATACCTCGGCGCGAGCAAAGTCAATACGCAGATTGCCGTGGATGAAGATGCGGTTCTGCGTGGCGGCATCCGCGGTTTGGGCGCGGCGCAGTACAGCCCGCACCCGGGCGATCAGTTCGGTAGCAGAAAATGGTTTGACCACGTAATCGTCGGCGCCCACATTCAGGCCTTTCACCCGATCCTGTTCTTCACCTTTGGCGGTGAGCATGATGATCGGCACGCTGGAAAATTGGCGGATGCGTTCGCAGGTGGTAAAGCCGTCCAGGCGGGGCATCATCACATCCAATATCACCAGGTCGGGCGCGTGGTTAGACACCATTTCCAGCGCCTCTTCTCCGTTGCCGGCGGTGGTCACCAAATAACCGGCTGCTTCCAGGTTCACTTTTACCAGATGCTGATACCGTGCCTCATCATCAACCACCAGAATTGAAACCGCCATCTTATATCTCCTCTCTTAAGACCCCACCTTTTGCGTTTTTTTCTTGGGTGCGCGGCAGGTGGATATGGAAAGTTGTTCCTTGCCCGACGATGGAGCTGGCAGTAATTTCTCCGTGATGCGCTTGAATGATTTTCTTACAGATAAATAATCCCAGGCCAGAACCGTGCACGGAGGGGGCAATATCAGGATTGCGGAAGAACCGTTCAAACAGGTGGCTCAGATAACGGTTTGGGATCCCTGGGCCGTGATCTGAAACATCGATGATTGCTTCCCGATCTTCTAAACTAATTTTAACAGAAACTTCGGATCCCTGCGCGTACTTAACGGCATTGTTAAATAAATTCTCGAAGATCTGTCCCAGCCGTTTGGGATCGCCGTCGATGGGGGTGATCCCGCTGTCAAAATCCAGGTGGGCGACGAAATTCGGGTTGTGCAGGTGGGTGCGGTCGATTACCGAGCGCACCAGGGTATCCAGGCGCACGGCCTGAAAATCCATTTTGAGGGTGCCGCTTTGCAGGCGGGCTGAATCGAGCAGGTTCTCGATCAATTCCTGCAGGCGGTCGGTCTCCTGGTCGATGATTTTAAGAAATTCCTGTTGAGTGGCGGTGTCCCAGCTGGTATCGGAGCGCAGCAGGGTAGTGGTGTAGCCTTTGATAAAGCCCAGGGGGGTGCGCAGTTCGTGGGTGATGGTCGAGATAAAATCTTCTTGCAGGCGCGATTCCTGGTTTTCTTCTTCCAGGCGGGCATACGATCGCTGCAGATTCTGGCGCTCGACCAGCAGGCTGATCTGTTGAGCGATAAATTCGCCCAGACGGATATAGCCAGGGCTAAATGGTGGTCCGCCAAAGCGCACGTAGACCACCGCGCCGAGGGTACGCTCACCGATTTGCAGGGGAATACCGAGAAGATAAGGGCGTTCGAGACGGTCGAGGGTGGAATCGGCTTCGGGTTCGCGTACGGTAACTTTAGGCTCGTCCATGATGCAGGTCGCCAGGTCTTCCCCCCAGGCGATATCGGCCTCGGCAGAACGGCCGCGACCCACCGCGCGCGCGTAGACCACATCCAGGTTCTGGTAGATGGGGTCCGCGAGGAAGACGGCCAGGTTGTCGAAGATGATCAAAGAACGGATCAGGGGGACAATCCGGTCCAGGGCCTGGTTCCACTCGTGCGTCTGCGCAACAATCCGGCTGATTTCGTAAAGATGCGCGGTGTCGACTGCAGTTGTGGTGGGTTCGTGTGCAGCCATCATTACCTCTTTGTCTTCACGCTATGAAAACTTTTAACATAAATTCAAAACGGCTGCCTTTGCCGGCATCCGAATATACATGAATCACCGAGCCGTGGGCTTCGACGATGCGGCGGGCGAGGGCTAAACCCAGCCCGGTGCCGCCGGTTTTCCGCGTCGAACTGCCGTCCATTTGAAAGAAGGGCTCAAAAATCTTGTCGTGGCGGTCGCCTGGGATGCCGATACCTGAGTCACGTACCTGGATATGGATGAAATTATCTTCGCGCACCGTGCACAGGCTGACCGTCCCGCCGGTGGGGGTGAACTTGATCGCGTTATCCAGCAGCTGCATCAATACCCACGAGATTTTCTCGTAATCGGCGTTTACTTTGACCGGTTCTGGCGGGATTTGCAGATCGAAATGGATATCCCGGTCGCGCGCCTTTGAAATATTGCGTTTGTATACCCCTCCGACCAGATCATGCAGGTCGCAGGGTGTAATGTGCAGGTAGACCTGGTTGCGTTCGCTGACCGAGAATTGGATCAGGTCTTCGATCAAATTGCCCAGGCGCTCTGAAGAACGCTGGATAATTTCAAGAGAATTCAACTGGTCTTCGTTGAGCGGGCCAAAATCGCCGTTGATCAGCAAGTCGAGATAACCGGCCAGGTGGGTGAGCGGGGTGCGCAGTTCGTGGGAGATGTTAGCCACGAGGTTAGCCTTCAGCTCGTTGAGCGACGAGAGCTGCTGGAGGGCGGTTTCCAGTTCAGCGGTGCGTTCGCGCACGCGCAGCTCCAATTGGGTATTGGCGTCTTCCAATGCCGAACGAAACTGGATGAGCTGCTCGGTGGTGGCTTCGTCGAGGGTCTCGCGGGTAAGGTAGCCTAAATCCACCAGGATCTGGCCGATTAAGCGCGTGCCTTGCGTATTGCGCAGCTCCACCTGGCGGATGAGTGCCTTGTCGAGCTGACCTTGGGTGATCAGGTGTTTTTCAACCAGATATTCGCCCAGCTTTGGCACGAGTATTTCAGGTGTTAATGGTCCGGTCCCCGAGCCGGTCATACGTTACCCCCTTTGCCAGACCCATTCACCCGCGACCATGGTGGCCAGCGGTTGGACCGAATACAGCTCTTGTGTTGGAAGCGCGAATGGATCGGTATTCAATACTATTATATCGGCGAATCGTCCAGGGGTGAGCGCCCCCAGCAGGTTTTCCTGACCGGCGGCAAAAGCCGGGCCGCTGGTATAGCCTTGCAAGGCTGCGTGCAGGCTCACGCGCTGCTGCGGATACCAACCGTCTGGGCCAGGTGAACCATCCGCCCGCCGGCGAGTGACGGCGGCGTGGATGCCCATCCAGGGGTCCGGCTGTTCCACGGGGGCATCCGAGCCAAACGCCAGGCGCGCGCCGCTGTCGAGCAGGGTGCGGTAAGCATAGGCGCCGGCAGAGCGGCTGCCCCAATAGCGGTCGGCCATATACATATCCGAAGTGGCGTGAATGGGTTGGACGGAGGCGATGATATCTAACTCTGCCAGGCGCCGGTAATCATCCGGGTGCAGGCACTGGACGTGCTCGATGCGGTGACGCATGGGTGTCAGCGCATGTTCCTTTTCGAACTCACGGAGCTGCGCATAGGCATTGATTATTTCGTGGTTGGCGCGGTCACCGATGGCATGGATCGCCATACTGATCCCGGCCGATACGGCCATCTGACCGTGTTCGTAAACCTGTTCGCTGTCCAGGAAGAGAATGCCGGTGTTGCCCGGGTCGCCTTCGTACGGCTGGAGCATGGCGGCGGTGTGCGGTCCGAGGGCGCCATCCGCGAATAACTTGACCGAGCCGATGCGCAAGAACTGGCTGCCAAACCCGCTGCGCAAGCCCAAGGCCGCCGCCTGGGGCAGCAGGTCCAGGGGGATGCTTTTCACCACCCGCAGGCGCAGCTTCCCGGCCAGATCGAGCTCCTGGAGGGCGGTAAAACACTCATTGCGGTCGAAGTCATGAACGCCGGTCAGACCCAAGCTCCACAGTTTTTGCTGGGCGTTGGCGATTGCCTGGGTGATGGCAGCCTGGGTAGGCGCCGGGATGATTTTGTCGACCAGTTCCATGGCCGCTTCTAACAGAATGCCGGTGGGGACGCCCGCCGCATCCCGCACGATCTTGCCGTCCTGGGGGTCGGGCGTATCGGGCCCAATGCCGGCCAGGCGCAGGGCGGCCGAATTGGCCCAGCCTGCGTGGAGTGATTTTGCGGTCAGGTACACGGGGATCTCCGCGCTGATTTGGTTCAGTTCGTGGATCGAGCCGAAGCCCTCTGGCCAGGAATTCTGGTTCCAGCCGTGACCGCGCAGCCAGGAACCCGGTGGGGTAATTTTCGCGCGTTCGGCGACCCGGCGCAGGCATTCGGCGCGGGTGGGCGTTTCGCAATCTACCAGCGACAGGCTGAGCGCATAATGCTCGAGGTGGATGTGGGCATCGGTGAGCCCGGGCCACACACAGTGCCCTTGCAGGTCGGTTATTTCTGCCCGGCCATCAAACTCGGCCAGCATTTCCTGGGTGGTTCCGGCAGCAATCACCATGCCATGATCGATCGCCAGGGCTTCGACGGATGACTGGTGGGAATCGTTGGTATAGATGCGAGCGTTGGTTAAGACACGCATGCTCAATCTTCCTGAAGGATCTGAGAAATCAGGCTGTCTAATTCCTCATCCGAGTAATAATAGATGACCAGCGAGCCGCCTTTTTTCCCGTGGTTGAGCGAGACGCGCGTACCCAAACGGCGCCACAGGCGCTCTTCCAGGGCCTTCACCTCTGGCGATGCGCTGGGTTTGGGTTTGCGCGCCGGCCGTTCGCCTTTAAGCATGCGGACCAACTCTTCCGCCTGGCGCACGGTCATTTTATGTTCGATGATCGTCCGCAAGGCAGACACCTGGGCGGTGGCATTGGTCAATCCGCCCAGCGCGCGGGCATGCCCTTCACTGATCCAACCCTGGCGCAGCGCGGTTTTGACCTCATCCGCCAGTTTGAGCAGGCCCAGAGTATTGGTGATGCTCTCACGGCTCTTTCCAACACGGGCGGCGATATCCTCATGGCGCAGGCCAAATTCTTCGCTGAGTTTTTGATAAGCTTCGGCGGTTTCCAGCGGGGTAAGGTCGGCGCGCTGGATGTTTTCGATCAGGGCAATCTCCAGGCGTTCCTGGTCGCTGACCTGGCGCAGGATGACCGGCACCTGGGCCAGCCCGGCGAGGCGCGCGGCGCGCAAGCGGCGTTCTCCCGCGATGAGAATATATCCCTCGCTGCCGGGTTGGGTGGTGACGATCAGCGGCTGTAAAATGCCATGCTCGCGAATCGATTCCGCCAGTTCGGCCAGGGTATCCTCGTCCATTTCCCCGCGGGGTTGGCGCGGGTTGGGTATGATTTGATTGGTTGGAATATAGGCCAGGCCGGTTTCGGAGAGAGAATTCTCTCCGGGAATCAAGGCACCTAACCCCCTGCCCAATCCACCTTTTTTTGCCATCAATGCGCCTCGTTCAAGATGCAAACTGGGGGATATGCACCCCGTCAAATTCCAATATTTCCCGCGCCAGGGCTTCGTAGGCATGCGCCGCGACGGATTCGGGCGCATAGAGGGAGATAGGTTTGCCGTAGGAAGGGGCTTCCGCCAGGCGGATGCTGCGCGGGATGACCGCATCGAAAACCTGGTTGGGAAAATAGCGGCGCACTTCAGCCACCACGTCCGTTCCCAGGCGGGTGCGGCTGTCATACATGGTGAGGATGACGCCGCGGATGCTCAATTCGGGGTACAGCGAGGTGCGCACCCGGTTGATCGTCTGGGTGAGCTGTCCCAGGCCTTCCAGGGCCAGATATTCACACTGCACCGGAATTATCACGCCGTCTTTGGCGGCCAGCAGGCCGTTGACCGTCAATAAGCCCAGCGAAGGCGGGCAATCGATCAAGATGTAGTTATAGCGATCCTGGACGCCATCCAGGATTTCTCGCAGGCGCGATTCGCGGTTGGACAGATCCACCAATTCGATTTCGGCGCCGGCTAAAGCCGCGGACGCGGGAAGCAGGGAGATTTTCAGTCGCGGGTTGTGCAAGATTTGGGCAGCCAGGGGCGCCTGGCCAATCAAGACCTCATAAGTGCCCTGCCGTACGGTACTTTTGTCTACCCCCAGAGAGGAGGTGGCGTTAGCCTGCGGGTCGAGGTCGACGAGCAGCACGCGCTGGCCAAAATAGCCCAGGTAGGCTCCCAGGTTGATTGCCGATGTGGTTTTACCCACCCCGCCTTTTTGATTGACCAACGTGTAGATGCGTGCCATAGTCCTCAGGGTCTCTCGATTATTTCAGTCATGCAGTGCTGAATTTCATCCGCAGTGGGGATGCCGTCCAGCCCACGGCGGGTGACGCTGTAGGCGGCCAATTGGGTGGCAAACCGGCCGGCTTCCCACGGATCGCGGGTGGTCTGTAAGCGAACCAGGAAGGCAGCGGCGTAAATATCTCCGGCTCCGGTAGATTCTGTTTCGACCATTTCCGGCGGGCGGAAACGGCGTACATCGCCATTCCAATACACCCGCGAGCCAAGAGCGCCCTCCGTGACGGCCAAAACGCGCACGTGCGAGGAAAAATCCTCAATATAACTCTCGTCGCCGTGGACATCTTCGATGCTCAGCACGGCCGCGTTGGCCTGACCCAGGACGAACCCGGCTTCCGGCCAATCGGTGAAGTGCACGTGCCCATCGGCGTCCCAGGCGCGCATCCACCCCTGCGGGGTGAGGCCGACCAGCGAGTTGGGGAAGGCGCGCGCCAGGCCGGGGTCAACTTCATTGGCTACCGGAGCCAGGTGAACGATGGCGGGATTGCGCCAGTGGTCGGGGATCAGGGACCCATCCAGCGAGGGCGCGCGGTGATGAAGCAGCTGAACGCGGCCGGCCGGGGTGGGGATATTTTCAAAGGTGGTGCTTTCCTGTGAGTGCAGACCCGCCACCGGGATGGCATCCAATACGGGTGAGGTGATGCAGCTGTCGCAAGCCGTGACAATCCCAACCCGCATGCCCAGAGCGCGCGCGGTCAGGGAGGAATACGCGGCCGTTCCGCCGATCACCAGGCCGTTAGGGGTGATGTCCTGGGTCACGTGACCAATAATTAGATAGTCGATCGGGTCTAATGGCGCAATTCGATACATGAGGTGGGTTACCTATAATTCACCGGCGTTGGGTTCAGTGCTGCCGGCTTGAGGAGACTCGGGGTCGGGATCGATATCGCCGGCCAAATTGCGCATGGCGTCATCGATGCTCAGGTTTTCGCGGCGCATGCCCGGAGCGGGCGTGCCGCAGTATGGGCATAAATTCCAGGCCAGCTCGATGGGTTTGCCGCATTGGTGACACGGTTTCTTCAAGCGCGTGTAGCAGCTCGGGCAGGCTACCCAGTCATCTTTGACCCGCCGGCCGCAGCCGGGGCACAGGCTGGATTCTTCAATGGATTGCAGCAGAGCCTCTTCTTCCAGGGTTTGCTGAAAGTCTTCTTCCAGGGTGCGCTGGGGGCGCAGGATCAGGTAGACCAGGATGCCGGGCAGGAACAGGACGGCGACCACCAAAACAGCCAGGATGCGCACCAGAGGGTCGCGCGCGCGGCGGCGAATATCGCGGTAGGCCCAGATGATCAGGCTGAGCCAGAGCGCCGCCGCGAATGCGGCCGCAAAGCCGGTAGCTATTAAAATGAAGTTGCTGATCGTGGCAGGGTTCAAAGTCATGAAGGGCTCCGATTAAAAAATTATAGCATGGATGGATAAATCAGCTATACTTTGCCACAAGGAGATATCGTTATGGTTAAAGCGCCGTCTGATACCTCGAAGTTGCAAGAAAAATACTATGTCCTGGTGGAATTTCCGTATCCATCTGGGATTGGCTTACACCTCGGCCATGCCTTTACCTTTACCGGTGGGGATGTGTACGCCCGCTACCAGCGCATGCAGGGGAAAAATGTCCTTTTCCCAATCGGCTTCGATGCGTTTGGCCTGCCCACCGAAAATTTCGCTATCCGCAGCCGGCGAAAACCCCAGGAAGTGACGGCTGAGAATACCGCCGTGTTCCACCGGCAGATGGATGACCTGGGGCTTTCCTTCGATTGGTCGCGCTCGTTTTCGACCACCGATCCCCAATATTACCGCTGGACGCAATGGATTTTTACCCGTTTGTTCCAGCACGGTTTGGCGCACAAAGAGGAAATGCCGATCAACTGGTGCCCAAGCTGCAAGGTAGGGCTGGCCAATGAGGAAGTCATCGACGGGCACTGCGAGCGCTGCGGGACAGAAACTTCCCGGCGCAGGATCAGCCAGTGGGTGGTGCACATTACCGCTTACGCGGAAAAGCTGCTTTCAGGCCTGAACCACACAAATTTCATCGAGAAAGTAAAGGCAGCCCAGGTAAACTGGATTGGCAAAAGCGAGGGCGCCACGATCCAATTCCCGATCGAGGGGATGGATGAAACCCTGGAAGTATTTACCACCCGCCCGGATACATTGTGGGGCTGCACCTTCATGGTGATTGCCCCCGAACACGCCCTGGTGGCGCGACTGGAAGGGAACGCCGAGGTGGCCGAATATGTGCGCCAGAGCCAGCGAAAATCGGACATGGAGCGCAGCGAACTGAGCCGGGTGAAAACAGGGGTCTTCAGCGGGCTGACGGCGATCCACCCGGCCACGGGAGACCGCCTGCCGGTGTGGATCTCGGATTTTGTGCTGCCGGGTTACGGCAGCGGGGCGGTGATGGCGGTGCCGGCCCATGACCAGCGTGATTTCGATTTTGCCAGGACGTATGGTCTGCCGGTCAGGGCGGTCATCCAACCGGATGGCGGCTGGGATTTCCAGGCGGGGGCCTATGAAATGAAGGAAGGGCGGGTGATCCACTCGGGCCCGTTGGATGGGTTGGCCCCGCTGGAAGCCCAACAGGCGGCTATCGATTGGTTGGAAGCCCACGGCAGCGGAAAGCGGGCGGTCACCTACCACCTGCGTGACTGGATATTCAGCCGCCAGCACTATTGGGGAGAACCGATCCCCATGGTCTATTGTGAAACGGACGGTTGGGTGGCGGTGCCCGATGACCAGCTGCCGGTGATGCTGCCGGATGTAGATCATTATGAACCGACCGACACCGGCGAATCGCCCCTGGCGGGGATTGAGGAGTGGGTTCAAACCGTTTGCCCCGTATGCGGCCAGCCGGCGCGCAGGGAGACGGATACGATGCCCAACTGGGCGGGCAGCGACTGGTATTTCTTGCGCTACTGCGATCCGCATAACGATCAATCCCTGGCGAGTATGGATGCCCTCCGGTACTGGCTGCCGGTGGATATCTACATCGGCGGGGACGAGCACAATACCCTGCACCTGCTATATTCCCGTTTCATCTACCTATTCCTGCATGATATCGGCGCGGTGCCAGCCGAGGTGGTCGAACCGTATCAAAAACGGCTCTCGCACGGGGTGATCCTGGGGGCGGATGGCAAGCGCATGTCGAAATCCAAGGGCGGGGTGGTGCCGGATGAATACATGCGCCGCTACGGCGCGGATACCGTGCGCACCTACCTGATGTTCATCGGTCCATTTGATGCCACCCTATCCTGGAATGAGCGCTCCCTGCTGGGGGTCAAACGCTTCCTCGACCGCTTCGAACGGTATATGGATGACATGTTAAAGAAGAACCAGGGCAGTAGCCAACGCACCCGGATGCTGGTCAACCGCCTGCTGGGCCAGGTGGGGGATGACATCGCGGTTTTCAAATTCAACACCGCCATTGCGAAAATGATGGAAATGCTCAACACGTTGAATGAAGAGGACCTGCCCATCGGCAAAGGCGACCTGGCGACGCTGGCAATGGTGATTGCCCCTGTGGCGCCCTTTACCGCGGAGCGCTGTTGGACCCGGCTTGGAATGCAAGGCAGCGTGCACGAGCAGATCTGGCCGGATTTTAATGCCGAGATGGATGTAGAGAAAATGATGGTGATCGCGGTCCAGGTGAATGGCAAGCTGCGCGGTACGTTGGAGGTGGCGGCGGGGGCCGGCGAGGCCGAGATTACCGCCCAGGCCAGCCGGCTGGACGCGGCGGCGCGGCACCTTGCGGGTAAACAGCTTCGCCGGGTGATCTATGTGCCCGGCCGGACGATCAATTTTGTGGTGGGATAACCCATGGTCAAAGAAACCCAGGCGGTATACCGGATTACCGACATGCAGGAGACCGACCGGCCGCGTGAACGGCTGGCCGAACTCGGCGCGCAGGCGCTGAGCAACGCGGAATTGATCGCCATTTTACTGCGGGTGGGGGTGCAGGGCGAGAACGCGGTGCAGATGGGGGCGCGCCTGCTGCAAGAAATGGGCGGGCTGCACGGGCTTCACCGGGCAAGCTTTGCCGAGGTGTGCGCGCAGCATGGGTTGGGGGCGGCCAAAGCCGCCCAAATCAAGGCGGCGATTGAGCTGGGCCGGCGGCTGCCGCTGCAGGCGCCCGAAGAGCGCCCGGCGGTGCACAGCCCAGGCGATGCGGCCGAGTTGGTGCGCTACGAAATGGGCGCACTCCAGCAGGAACACCTGTGGGTGATTTTGCTCGACACGCGTAACCGGGTGATGTCGACAGAAAAAATCTACGTCGGTTCGCTCAATGCCTCCACCGTGCGGGTGGGTGAATTGTTCCGCGCGGCCATCCAGCGCAGCGCCGCTTCCATTATTATGATCCACAACCATCCCAGCGGTGATCCGAGCCCCAGCCCGGAGGATGTGGCCCTTACCCGGTCAGTGGTGCAGGCGGGAAAACTCCTGGATATCGATGTTTTAGATCACCTGGTGATCGGTCTCAATCGGTGGGTCAGCCTGAAAGAGAAGGGATTGGGGTTTTAACCCGGCAGCAGGCTTTTTGTTGGAGAGTGATCTCACATCTCCCCAACACAACCCAAGTCTTTCTGTGGTATCTTTGGGCGCATCGGGGTATCGGCAGGAGCAGAGGCCTGTCTGACGATTTCTATAGAATGCCGGGCAACCCGCGGTTTGATCCTTGACCAAACCGGCTATACCGGATAAAATCACCCCTTGCGGCCTCCCGAGAGGGAGGTGCGTTGTTGATTGCCTGTGATAAAGAAAAGGACCGGAACCGGGCTTGTTTGAGAACCTGACCGAACGACTGGATGGCATCTTCCAAAATCTGCGCCGCCGCGGACGCCTGAATGAACAGGACGTGGACGTGGTGATGCGCGAGGTGCGCCTCGCGCTGCTCGAAGCAGACGTGCATTACAGCGTGGTCAAGGATTTTGTCGCGCGAGTGCGCGCCCGTTCGATTGGGTCCGAGGTGTCAGAGGCGCTCAACCCGGCGCAGCAGGTGATTAAGATCGTGCACGATGAACTGGTGGCCACCCTGGGTGAACCCGCGCCGCTTAACCTGGGCGGGGCAAAACCCTGGGTGATCATGCTGGTCGGTCTGCAGGGCTCCGGTAAGACCACCGGGGCGGCCAAGCTGGCGCGCATGCTGCGCGCGCAGGGAGAACGGGTGATGATGGTGGCGGGCGACCCTTACCGGCCGGCGGCCGTCAAGCAGCTGCAGACCCTGGGTGAGCAAGTTGGCGTGACGGTCTTTGCCGAGCAAGGCGTGCGTCCGCCCGAACTGGCGGCCAAAGCGGTGGACCAGGCGGCCAAAGGCGGCTATTCGATCGTGCTGATCGACACCGCCGGACGCTCGCAAATGGATGACGCCCTGATGGCCGAGCTGCGCTCGATCAACGCGAAAGTGCACCCGACGGATACCTTGCTGGTGGTGGATTCGATGATCGGGCAGGAAGCGTTGCGTGTAGCCCAAGGCTTTCGCGATACGGTTTCCCTCACCGGCCTGATCCTGACCAAAATGGAAGGCGATTCACGCGGCGGTGCGGCCATCTCGATCCGCAGCGTGACCGGGGTGCCGATTAAATTCCTGGGCACCGGCGAAGGCGTGGAAGATCTGGAGGCCTTCGACTCCGGCCGCCTGGCGGGCCGGATCCTGGGAATGGGGGATGTCATCGGGCTGATTGAGAAGGCTCAACAGGCTTTTGACGAGAACAGCGCCCGCGAACAGGCAGAGAAGATGATGAGCGGGTCTTTCACCCTTGAAGATTTCGCCAATCAACTCCGCCAGGTGCGCAAGATGGGTCCACTGGCCCAGATTCTGGAAATGCTGCCCGGGCAGATGGGCCAGGCAGCGAAATCGATCGATCCGAAGGCCGCCGAGGACCAGCTCAAACTGACCGAGGCAATTATTAATTCGATGACACGCAAAGAGCGCCGCGATCCCGATTTGCTTAATGCTTCCCGAAGGCGCCGCATCGCCCGCGGTTCCGGAACCGAAGTGCAGGACGTTAATCGCCTGGTCAAGCAATTTCGCGAGGCGCAAAAGCTGTTTAAGACCATTCAAAAGACAGGCGGCAAGCGTTTGCCGCGCATGTTTGGATAGCTTGAAAGAAAACGGCAAGACTGCGCCCTTCCGCAGTTCCTCTCTCCTTGCCCAATTCCGACCGGCTGAAGAATAAAATAGGATTACAATTCACGTAGATTGACAGAAGGAGTCAGATTCAATGGTTCGTATTCGTTTGCGCCGCATTGGTTTGAAGCACCAACCCAGTTACCGTGTTGTTGCCGCGGACAAGGAAGCTCCCCGTGACGGACGTTTCCTGGAGATTCTTGGTTCGTACAACCCCCGCACCGAGCCTTTCACCCTCGAAGTGGATGAGGCGCGGGTGTACCACTGGTTAACCGTGGGCGCTCAACCCAGCGATTCGGTGGTTCAACTGTTCAAAAGCACCGGTATCATGGATCGTTTTGCCCGGCTTAAGGCAGGGGAAGCGGAAGAAAAACTCTTAGAAGAAGCCAAAGCTTATTTCGCTGGTCGCAAGATTGAAACCAGCACCAGCGCCGCTTCGGCAGCCTAAATGCGTGTAGAGCCGTCCGTAGAGCGGTTGGAGACCGGTACGCCAGAGGTGACAACGGCGGATAGGAATCCAAACCGCTCGCGGGCGCTTTGCGCTGACAAGTGATCGAGGAGTTAACCCCGTGAGAGAACTGATCGAATATATCGCCCGGTCGTTGGTAGACCAGGTGGATCGGGTGGAAGTGGCCCAGATGCGCGGACCCGGCGGGCGGCAGCGCTTAGAACTGCGTGTAGCCCGGGATGATATGGGCCGGGTGATCGGCAAGGGCGGCCGTGTGGCCAATGCCATGCGTGTCCTCTTGCGTGTCGCGGCTGCCCGAGAAGAAAAGCAAGTTTCCCTGGATGTGATTGAGCCTCGATGAATGATCGCGACCCGGGAATAAAACCAACTCATGAAAGCCCATCAGGCTCGCCCTCGCAGGGTGAGCCTGTGTTTATTGCCGTAGGTTTTTTGCGGCGCGCGCATGGAATCCGCGGTGAGATGATTATGGATGTGCTCACCGACTTTCCCGAACGCTTGAAACCGAGGCGCATCTTGTATGCCGGGGATGAGCACGAGCCGGTACGCATCCAATCGGTGCGCTGGCACAATAAAGTCATGCTGGTCAAGCTCGTTGGCTGCGAAAACCCCGAAGATGCCGCCAAATATCGCAACGTGACCCTCTTTGTGCGGGTAGACGAACTGCCGCCGTTGCCGGAGGGTGAATATTACCATCACCAGTTGATCGGCCTGCGCGTGCTGCAGGAGAATGGGGATGTGGTGGGTGTGCTCGAAGAAATTTTGACCACCGGCGCCAACGATGTATACACCGTGGTCAAAGAAGATGGCGGTGAAGTGCTGATCCCAGCGATTGAAGATGTAGTACTGACCGTGGATCTAGAGCGGGGGGAGATGGTTGTACGCCTGCAAACGTGGGGCTAGGATGTGATGGATCCCAAACAATATTGGGTGGCCTTTAACCAGGTAAAGGGGATCGGTGCGGTACGGCTACGCACCCTGTTGGAATACTTTGGCAATCTCGAAGTGGCCTGGCAGGCGCCCGCCGATGCGCTCCTGGCGGCCGGTCTTTCCCAGCGGATTGTGGAAAATATCATCCAGGCGCGCGGCAGTTCTCTGCTGGAAAAAGCCTGGGCGTTGATCGAAGAAAAGCAGATCCAGGTGTTGACCTGGGATGACGCTGCCTATCCCCGGCGCTTGAAGGAAATCGACCAGCCCCCTCCGGTGCTGTATGTGCGCGGATCGCTGACCGACCAGGATGACTGGGCGGTGGCGATTGTGGGCACCCGGCGGGTGACCGGTTATGGGCGCCAGGTGGCCGAAGAGATCGCGGTTTTCCTGGCGCAAAATGGCATCACCGTGGTCAGCGGGCTGGCCCGCGGCGTGGATGCGGTGGCTCACGAAACCTGCCTGCGTGCCGGCGGCCGCACCATCGCGGTGCTGGGCAACGGCGTCGACCGGGTCTATCCGCCTGAGCACATCCACCTGGCCAAGAAAATCCTCGAGCAGGGCGCGGTGGTCAGCGATTATGCCCCCGGGACGCCGCCGGATGCGGCCAATTTCCCGCCGCGCAACCGTATCATCTCGGGGTTGTGTATGGCGTCGGTGGTGGTGGAAGCCGGCGAAACCAGTGGGGCGCTGATTACCGCCAATTTTGCCGCCAACCAGGGTCGGGATGTGTTCGCGGTGCCTGGACCGATTACCGGCCCCCAAAGCAAGGGCACCAACCGGCTGATCCGCGACGGCGCACAGCCGCTGCTGCGCCCCGAAGACATCCTCGAAGCCCTGCAGTTGGAACAGATTCCCCAAAAGCAGAATGCGCGCCGGTTGATCCCGGCCGACGATCTGGAAAGCCGCGTGCTGGATGTGCTGGCAGAAGAGACCTTGCACGTCGATGAAATCTGCGTGCGCTCTGCACTGCCCATCGATAAGGTTTCGGCGGCGCTGACCATGATGGAGCTAAAGGGCATGGTGCGCCACCTGGGCGGGATGAGCTACAGCATGGTCCGTGAGGATCGTGCAAGTTATGGGAGTTAATCAAATGGATCCTCAACATTTCTACGCGGTGATCATGGCCGGGGGCGGTGGAACGCGCCTGTGGCCCTTCTCACGCCGCCGCCGGCCGAAACAGATGGTCAGCCTGGGCAGCGAACGCACCCTTTTCCAACAGGCAGTCGACCGCCTGGCGGGATTGATCCCCCCCCAACAAATTTTCGTGGTGACCGTGGCGGAGCAGGCCCAGGCGCTTCACGCGCAGTTTGACGGGATTCCACGGGAAAACTTCCTGATCGAGCCGGCACCCCGAGGCACGGCTTCGGTGGTGGGGCTGGCGGCGCTGGCCATCCGTCACCTTGACCCGCTGGGCACCATGGCGGTGGTCACCGCGGATCATATCATCAAAAATGTGGCCTATTTCCAGGGTGTGCTGAGCAGCGCTTTCGACCTGGCGCAGGACCAATACCTGGTGACCCTGGGGATCCATCCTACCTACCCGGCGACCGGCTACGGTTACGTCCAGCGCGGACGGCAGATCGTCCGGCCAAGTAAGAATCCGGCCTACCACGTCGTCCGCTTCCATGAGAAACCGGATGCCGAAACCGCCAACCGTTTCCTTTCGGAGGGGAGTTACGACTGGAATTCAGGTATGTTTATCTGGCAGGTTGGGCGCATCTGGAATGAGTTCGAAAAGCTGATGCCCAGCCTGTTTGCCCATTTGCAGGCCATCGACACGGCCTGGGAAGGCGATCAGCGCACGAGCGTGCTGGAGGAGCACTGGCTGCAAATCAAGCCGGAAACGATTGACTATGGTATTATGGAGCGGGCCAGCCAGGTAGCTGTGATTCCAGCCGAAAATATGGGTTGGAATGACGTGGGCGCCTGGGATTCGTTATATGATGTCTTCGATGCGGATGAGCACGGCAATATCGTCCTGGACGCCAAGCACATCGGCATCGATACCCACAATACGCTGGTGGTATCGGCAAAAGCGGATCGATTGGTGGTAACCATCGGCACCGACGACTTGATCGTGGTAGAAACGGATGATGCCTTGTTAATTTGCAAACGAAGCGAAGCGCAAAAAGTGCGCGAACTGGTGGATCTGCTGAAGAATGGCCGACAGGCCGACCTGCAGAATTTGCTGCGTCAGGGTGAAGAACCCGGAAAATATTTGTAAAATGGGGACAAAACTATCCCCCGGCCCGCAGTCCGGGAGGTTTATCGAATTCGGAGGACTTATTTTGTGTTAGAAGCATATTGCGTCAAATGTAAAACCAAACGAGAAATATTGAACCCACAGGCGGACTATAATGCAGCCGGCGGCCCGGTGACGCATGGCACCTGCGGAGTTTGTGGCACCAAACTGTACCGCACCGGTCGCACGCCCGAACATGAAGGCCTGACCCCGCCACCCAAGCGCGCCCCGGAACGCAAGGGCAAACTGGTGATCGTTGAATCACCGGCCAAGGCCAAGACGGTGGGCCGTTTCTTAGGAAAAGGCTTTACCGTGCGCGCCTCGGTGGGCCATGTGCGCGACCTGCTGCGTTCCGAGCTCTCGGTCGACGTTGGCAATGGCTTTCACCCCCAAATACCGCGTGCCCAACGAAAAACGCGCAGGTGGTCAAAGAAATTAAAGAGCTGGCCAAACACGCCGAGGAAGTGTACCTGGCGACCGACCCTGACCGGGAAGGCGAAGCGATTGCCTGGCACTTGATGGAAGCAGCCGCCATCGATCCGGGGATCACCCAGCGGGTGGTGTTTCACGAGATCACCAAACCGGCCATCGACGAGGCGTTTTCTCACCCGCGCGAAATCGATATGCACCTGGTGGATGCGCAGCAGGCGCGGCGGGTGCTCGACCGGCTGGTGGGTTACAGCATCAGCCCGCTGCTTGTGGGAGAAAGTGCGCAGCCGGCTCTCGGCCGGGCGGGTGCAGTCGGTGGCCCTGCGCCTGGTGGTGGAGCGCGAGCGGGAGATCGACGATTTTCAATCGGTCGAATATTGGACGATTGAGGCCGAACTCCAACCGGACGGCAGCGATATGGCGTATCGCGCCCGCCTGGTGCGGGTGGATGACGCCGAACCGCAGTTGACCTCAATGAAGAAATCGCCCGGGGCGTTGGTGGAGGATATGGAGCCGGCCACATTTAATGTGGCGCGGATCAAGCGCAGCGAGCGCCGGCGGCGGCCTTCCGCGCCATTTATCACCAGTACCCTGCAGCAGGAGGCTTCACGGCGCCTGGGATATACTGCCCGCCGTACAATGGCCTTGGCGCAGCAGTTGTACGAAGGCATGGATGTGGGCGAAGGCGGTACGACCGGTTTGATCACCTACATGCGGACCGACTCGACCAACATTTCCGAGGTGGCGGTTCAAGAGCTGCGCAGCTATATCTCTTCGACCTATGGGAATGCGTATCTCCCCGAGGCGCCGATCCAGTACAGGACCCGCGCAGTCTCGGCCCAGGAAGCCCACGAAGCCATCCGCCCGACGGCGGTGATGCGCCTGCCCGAAAAGGTAAAACAATTTCTGACCGGCGACCAGTTCCGCCTGTATCAACTCATTTGGAAACGCTTTGTCGCCTGCCAGATGGAATCCGCACTTTATGATACCCTCACCGTGGAAGTGGAAGCTGCCGGTAAACTGCACCAGTACCTGCTGCGGGCCAGCGGTTCGCTGATCAAGTTCCAGGGGTTCCTGGTGGTCTATGAAGAAGCCAGAGACGAAGACACCGGCCAGGAAGATGAGAATGCCGAACGGCGCATTCCGGCTCAGGTGGCTGAAGGCCAGACCCAAAAACTGGTGCGCCTGGTTCCCGAACAGCATTTTACCCAACCTCCGCCGCGCTTTACCGAAGCATCGCTGGTGCAGGCGCTTGAGGAAGACGGCATCGGGCGTCCATCCACCTATGCGCCGATCCTCTCCACCATTCAGGAGCGCGGATACGTGGTGCGTGAGAATAAACGGCTGATCCCAACCGAAACCGGCGGTCTGGTGAACACCCTGGTGGTGGATCATTTCCCGGAGATCGTCGATCTGAAGTTTACCGCTCGCATGGAAGAAGATCTGGACCAGGTGGCCGAAGGTGGCGAAGGCTGGGTGAATATCATCCGGCGCTTCTACGAGACCTTTGAACCCCAGGTGGAAAAAGCCCGCGCGGAGATGCCCGAGACCAAGGCTGAATTGGAAAAGGTTGGCAGGGAATGCCCGAAGTGCGGCAGCGATCTGGTGATCCGCTGGGGGCGGTTTGGCAAGTTTATTTCCTGCAGCACCTTCCCCACCTGCCGGCACACCGAGCCCTGGCTGGAAAAAATTGGGGTGAAATGTCCGAAGGACGAGGGCGAGATTGTGGAGCGCAAGACCCGCAAAGGGCGGGTGTTTTACGGCTGCGAGAATTATCCCGATTGCGATTTTACCTCCTGGAAGCGGCCCATTTCGACGCCCTGCCCCAATTGCGGGGGACTGATGGTGATTGCCAATAAAAAAGAAGTGCAGTGCACCAACTGCCAGGAAACCATCAACATTGAACAGGCGAGTGAAACGGTGGCTGCCGACACAAACTAATGGCATATTCCTTGCAACCATTGCCCGGTAGAGATCAGTTGCTTTAATCGAAACTTTGACCTAAAATAAGTAAGATTAAAATTAACTCCTCGGTGAACATAAACGCATAACAGGAGCGGAACCATGAACAACTTGCGCAGTCAACTCAACCGGCCGATGGTTCTGGCGGGGATAGCCTTTGTGGTAGGGGTTATCTTTGGCCTGGTCATCTTGGGCTGGTGGCTTTGGCCTGTCCAATGGACGGATGCCTCGGCCAAACAGCTTCGGGCTGACCTGCAGGAAGATTACCTGCGGATGGCCATCGACTCATATTCTCGCAACCCAGATGCAAACCTTGCCAAACAGCGTATGGATGAGTTGGGCGAAAACGCGGGTACGGTTCTGGACCTGATCAAGAAAAATAACGGTGGACAGGATCCGGCGGCGATTGGCGAGTTTGACAAGCTGCTGGCGGGTGCGGCGCTGACCGAACCGCTGGCGACCTCGGCTGCTGAAAATCCGGTCGAAACACCGGCGGCTGGGGCAGCCCTTCCGACTGCCCTGCCAACCGAAAAACCGGCAGCCGCTCCGCGCAGCAGCCTGACCTTGATTCTGGTTCTGTTGTGTGTGTTGACCCTGGTGATCGCGGCGGTGCTGGTTTATCTGTTCGTCTTCCGCAACCGGCAGAGCCAGGGCGGCGCCGCGGCTGGAGCGACCATCCCGCGCAGCGCACGCGCGGCTCAGGTTCCCGCATACACCGAAGCCGCCGCGGATGCCCCGGTGGTGCAGTATTTATCCACCTATACGGTTGGCAACGACCTGTACGACGACTCGTTCAGCATCGATTCCCCGACCGGTGAATTCCTGGGCGAATGCGGGGTGGGCATTTCCGAGACGATCGGCGTGGGCGATCCCAAGAAGGTGACCGCCTTCGAGGTCTGGTTGTTCGATAAGAATGATATTCAGACGGTGACCAAAGTGCTGATGAGCGCGCATGCCTTCAATGACCCGGTGATTTCTCAGCGGTTGGCCTCCAAGGGAGAGCCGGTGCTGGCTGAACCCGGC
The DNA here is from genome assembly GCA_963752685.1 of uncultured Chloroflexia bacterium. Lineage (GTDB taxonomy): Bacteria > Chloroflexota > Anaerolineae > Anaerolineales > Anaerolineaceae > Anaerolinea. Next base: position 936,615 of record CAVVZR010000008.1, read on the forward strand.
AAGCGCATCTCTCTGGAAACCGCCACGCTGCAGCTTGAGGCGCGGGTGGTCTCGATGAACTACGGCCAGGGCGCGCTGCCGGTCAACAGCAATTTCGAGCAAATTACCCTGGAACTGGCAGTCTGGCCCAAAGCGGCTGCGTAATTCCGATCAAGAACTTAACACACAAAGAAAGGCCGCAAGTCGGCCTTTCTTTGTGTGTTAAGCAGGTAAATTGGCTATTCGATTTTCAGGATGGTAAAGGTGAATGAGCCGTTGGGGGTTGCCGCCACGGCGGTGTCGCCCACTCTTTTACCGAGCATCGCCCGCCCAATAGGGGATTCATAGGAGATGCGGTTGTTGCTGGGGTTGGCCTCTTTCGGCCCAACCACCTGGTAGGTCTCGGGTGGAAAATCCTCTTCCTGGATGGTGACATGCACGCCGATATCCACCTTCTCCCGGACGCCGGCACTCTCGTTGATAATCTGGTAGTTGCCCAGGATTTCGGCGAGCTCCTGGATGCGGCCCTCCAAAAATCCCTGGTCTTCTTTGGCCATGATGTAATCGGCATTCTCAGAAAGGTCGCCCTGTTGGATGGCAAAACGGAGACGTTTCGCCAGCTCTTCACGAGCCGGACCAATTAATTGTTCGTATTCGGCCTTGAGTTTTTCAAGGCCCTCGGCGGTAAGATAATGAACATCGGCCATAGGTTGTAGCCTTCCTTATTGAGTGATCAGAAATTTATTTTACCGTTAAAACCAACAAAAAAAGGGATTTCCCATTGGTATGGGAAATCCCCGGCGAGTTGATCTGGCAGTAGGAAGCTAATACTGGCCGAAGGTACCCTTTTGATAAACGCGTTTTTCGAGCCAATAAAAGGTGCGCAGACCGACGAAAATCATCAGGAACATGCTGACCACGAGGATTACCGCTTCGAGCTGCAGGGGCAAAAGGGTGCGGGTATTGAGCAGCCAGCCGCGCACCGCGTCGAAGCCGTATGTCAGGGGTAAAGCCAGGGAAACCGGCAGCAGCCATTTCGGCAGTACATTGACCGGGAAGTTGGCGCCCGACAGCAGCTGGACGATGAAGCTGCCCGAGTCGACCAGGTTGTTGGCATCCCGCAGCAGCAGCACCACCGCAGCAAAAGCAAAACCGAAGCCATACAGGCCGATCAGCAGGGGAATGACGGTGAGCACAGCGTTGAGCACGTTGCCGGTAGGATGAAAACCCCAGATCAACGAGGCCACCAGGATCATCCCCAGCGAGGTGATTGAGGTGGTGACCAGGCTGCTGAAGGTACGGCCGACCAACATCAGCGGCCGCGGCATGGGGGTCATCCAGTTGGCCTCGAGCACGCCGCCATCCATATCCCACTTAAGGGAGAACCCCATGCCCCAGAAGACCGACATGATGAAATTTGCCAGGGCGGTGCCGAGGATGATGTAGGACATGTAATCACTGGTACCGGCGTACCCGGCGAAACCCTCGGCCTTGCCGTTGATGCTGAAAGCCTGGCCCATAAAGTATACCGGGGCGAGCCAGACCAGCGGTTGGAGCAGCTCTGAAAATGCATTAAGCGGATAACGCCAGTGATGTCTCCAGTTGACCAGGGTGATGAACCACAGCGCGCGCATATGCGAGCGGAAACCTGGTTGGGAAAGACCAAATTGGGCGGGCTGCATGGGCGGCCTCCTAGTACTGGCCGAGAGCGCCTTTTTGGCGCGCGCGGCGTTCGATCAGATTAAAAGTGGTGTAGCCGATGGCCATCCAGACCACCCCGTGAACCAGCAAGAGGATCAGGTCGGGGAGGATCGCGGACAGCGGTGCGGCGCTGAGCGTGGCCGCCCGGGCGGCGCGAATGATGATCGTCTGTGGCATCCACTGGGCTACCGACTGCATCCAGGCAGGCATGACCGAAAGCGGATAGGTAATCCCGCAGAAGATCATCACCAACCCGCGCACCAGGAAGACGAAGGTTTGCGCTTCGCGGGCGGTGATCACCAGGCTGGCGAAGGTGAACCCCAGCCCGTAGAGGGCCGGCAGCGAGACGACCAGGATCACCAGCAAGCTGACCAGGTTAGCCTGAAAGGTGACTCCGAAGAAGATGAAAAACTCGATCACCGTGAAAACGACGAAGATGAGCATGGACACGGTGTGGACCGGGCCGGTGCCCAACAGGAAGAAAAACCGCGAGGTGGGCGATAGCCAGTTGGATTCGAGCGTACCGCGCATTTGTTCGCTGCGCAGGGCAAAACCCGTGTTCCACAGCATGGTGTTAGACCACATCCAGACCGTGGTGCCGACGACAATATACCCGAGAAAATTGTCTGTTCCGGCGATCTGCAGAAAACGGTCGATGCCGGCGCCCTGCGGCCCTGCCAGGGCAAAGGCGCCGAGAATGTAGACCGCCGGAAAGAGGATGGGCCAAATGATAAATGGGATCACCCAGGTGGGGTAGCGGGTGAGATGGAGCCATTCGCGCGAGACGATCGCCGAAAAGGCGCGGAACTGGGCAGCCCCGTTGGTGCGGCTGAGCGGCCGGGTCAGGGGGATCACAGATGGGATCGTGGTGGAGCTTTGCATTTCCGCCTCCTTAATCCCGCAGCGCTTTGCCGGTGAGATTGATAAAGACATCCTCCAGGGATGGGGTGACGATATTCATATTGACCAGGTGGGTGCCGTTGTAATTTACCTGCTCGATGACCCGCGGCAGGATGGCCCGGCTGTCCTGAGTGTGCAGGTTCAATTCCCAGACAGATGTGCTATCCAGGTAATGCGAGACCAGATTGTCGACGCCAGGGATCGCCTGGATCTTCTCGGCCATCTCGGGCTTCCAGCCGGCCACCTCCATCTTGACCACGTCCTGCTGGTTGATGCGGTGTTTCAGAACCGTGGGGGTGTCCAGGGCGATGATTTTACCCTGGTCGATGATGCCGATGCGGTCCGAGAGCTGGTCGGCCTCTTCCATGTAGTGGGTGGTGAGCAGGACGGTGTGGCCCTCGTTTTTAAGCTCGAGGATCATCTCGCGGATGCGCCGCGCAGCCTGGGGGTCGAGGCCCAGGGTGGGCTCGTCGAATAAGAGGATGGGGGGGCGAGCCAGCAGGGCGCGGCTGAGGACGATGCGCTGGCGCATGCCGGTGGAATATTTTTCAACCATCTCATTGGCGCGCCCGGTCAATTCCATCCGTTCGAGCAAATCATCCACCCGCTTCTTGGCGATCTCGGGCGGGATATGGTAGAGCGCGGCGAAATATTCCAGGTTCTCGCGGCCGGTCAGCTTCCAATAGATGCTGCGTTCGCCGGCGAGGACGGTGCCGAGGCTCTGGCGCACCAGGTTGGGTTCTTTGATGATGTCAAAGCCGTTGACCCTGGCGGTGCCGGAGGAAGGCGCCAGCAGGGTGCAGAGCATGCGGATGGTGGTCGACTTGCCCGCGCCGTTGGGGCCGAGCAAACCGAAAACCTCACCGCGCTCGATCTGAAAGCTGACGTGATCCACCGCGACAAATTCGCTCATCGGCGGCTTTTTGGCAGGCCAGAGACGTCGTTTGGGCTTTTCAGCCCTTTTTTCATCCGGCGCAGCGCGGCGGGGAAAGTTTTTGACCAGGTTTTGGGCATCGATCGCGTAATCAGACATGATCCACTCCTGTTGGAGATCTGCACAAATTGAATTTACTGTATCATTTTCCACACAATTAAAAGGTATTATAACGATTATATTAATATTGTCAATAGTTTATTCAAAATAATTTAATATCATGCGAATAAAATTTAATTTCTCTCGCCAATACTCTCGCCAACCAAAAACAGGCCGTTTTCCGGCCTGTTTTTGAGGATTGGTTCTTTCAGGGTAGATGCGAAGGGCCAAATAGCTTCAGGTGTTCCTCCACCGCGAAGCGGTCGGTCATCCCGGCGAGGTAGTCGCAGATCGTACGTTCGAGCCCGCGTTCGTTGAAAAGCTCCTGAAACTGTGGGGGGAGCATGGCGGGCTCGGCGTGGAAGGCGGTGAAGAGGTCGGTGATGATGCGTTCAGCCTTGACCGCCATGCGCATCACCCGGTAGTGGCGGTAAAGACGTGTGTACAGGAAATCTTTGAGTTCGCGGTTGCGGCGGCGCATGTCATCACTAAAGGTGACCACGTTATAGGGCAGGCGCTGCAGCTCATCCACCGAGCGCACCAGGCTTTCGCGCAGGCGCTGGTCGGTGTTTTGGACGATATCGTTCACCTCCATGCCAATCAGGCGGCGAATCAATTGGTGACGGGTCATATCATCCAGGACGCCCCCGGTCCAACCCACGCTTTCGGCTACGATTTCCCATAAGGCGATGCCGGAAAGCTGGTCGACGGTAATCATCCCCGAGCGCAGGCCGTCGTCCAGGTCGTGAGCGGTGTAGGTTAGTTCATCGGCCACGTTGGCAATCTGCGCTTCGATGTGCCCGCGCAGCTCGGGGTTGAATTCGCGTGCATCGGCCACGTCATATTCTGTCTCGTGCTTGACGATCCCTTCCAGCAGTTCCCAGGTGAGATTCAGCCCGTCAAAATCGGGGTAGCGGCGCTCCAACTCGGTGACGATACGCAGCGACTGCTTGTTGTGGTCGAACCCGCCGTAGTCTTTCATCAGGTTGGCCAGGGTTTGCTCGCCGGAATGACCGAAAGCGGGATGACCCAGATCGTGGGCCAGGCAGATCGATTCGGCCAGCATTTCGTTGGCGCCAATCGCAACCGCGATCGACCGGCCAATCTGGGCAACTTCCAGGGTATGGGTCAGGCGAGTGCGGTAATAATCGCCCTCATAGTTGATAAACACCTGGGTCTTATATTCCAGGCGGCGGAAGGCGGTGGTGTGCAAAATCCGGTCGCGGTCGCGTTGGAAGGCCGTTCGATACAGGGGCTCATCCTCCGGGAATTTCCTGCCGCGGGAATTTTTGCTGCGCAGCGCATAGGGCGCCAGATTTTGATCTTCAATTTCCTCAAGGTGTTCGCGGGTATACAGCATTGCTTGCCTCCAGATCGATCAGTCAAAAGCCCCAGCGGCCATTTCTGCGCGGCGCCGGGATCAATGATGAATGAGGGTGCCGATGGGCTCCCCAAGTAAAACGCGGTAAAGGTTGTCGGGCTGGGCGCCGGAGAAGATGCGCGCAGAGGCGCCGGAATGGGAGCGAATGAGGGAAACCATCAGGTTTACTTTTTCGCGCATGCCGCCGGTCACATCCACCTGCGCCGAACCCTGGAGGATGCCGGCGTCTGCGAGATCATCCTGCGCGCAGATCGTGTCGATCAGCCGGTCGCATTGGGGAAAATCCGCCCACACGCCTTCGTCGACCCCGGCCAATAATATCTGCCGAGGCGTCACCCAATCCGCCAGGTGGAAAAATACATCTTCGGTGGAGACCACGGTGCCCCCCAGGCGCCGGTCAAAGACCACATCGCCCTGCACCACCGGCAGAAGGCCGTGGTCGAGGGCCAGCGCCAGGGCGCGCGGCTCTGAGCAGGGGTTTCGATCCTCGTGGGCGATCATCCAGGCGGAAGGCGGAAACGCCACCACCGGCAGGCCAGCCTGGAAAAACGCGTCCACGACCAGCTGGTTGAGCGCACGGGCGGCATGCCAGACCTCTGCAAACCCCAGCCAGCCCTGCGCGGATTGGACCCCGGCGCGCGTGTCGTGTTTGGCCGCGGCCTGGTGACCAAACGAACCCGAACCATGCCCCAACAGAATCCGCAGATCGGGGCGCTGCGACTGGGCGCGGGCGATTTCCTTGGCAAGGCGGGCGATCACCTCGGTGCGGGCAGTATGCGCCTGGCCTTTGTGGGTGATCAGCGAGCCACCCAGCTTGACGAAGACAATTTCGGGCTGCATGCTTCTATTATAACGATGTGTTGAGCAGGAATCACCCCACCTGGGTAATGATCGTGCGTACAGCCCCGGCTGCTTGCAGCGCATGAGCCACCTGCTCGGCGGCGGAGGGCGCAACCAGGGCAATCATGTTGCCCCCACGACCGCCGCCGGATAGTTTCGCACCGGCAGCGCCTGCCGCCATCGCGGCATCTACCAGGCGGTCCAGTTCTGGGCAGGATACGTCCAACTGCTGCAGCAGGGCGTGGTTCGCACTCATCGCCGCACCCAGGCCGGTCTGATCGCCGGTGGCCAGGCATTCGCGGACGCGCCAGGCGATAGCCCCGATGCGCTCAAATATGGCCTCGTAGGCGGTTGGGTCCGCCGTCCAACGCCGGCGCACGTCTCCCACCACCAGGTGGGTTGGGCTGGAGATACCGCTGTCGCCGATGATAAAGGTGTGAGGGTGGTTCATTTCCAGGCGCTCAAAGGGCCGGTCTTTTAGATAGAAAACAGGCTGCGCATAGGTTATAACCGTGTTGTCGATGCCGGAGGGAGTGCCATGATAAGCCTGGTCCACCCGGAAGGCAATCGCGCTGACCTGCTCATCGCTGAGGGGATGGCCGCAGAAAGCCGATAGGGCGCGGGCGATGGAAACCGACACGGCTGCCCCGGAACCCAGCCCGGATGCGATCGGGATGGTGGAGGTGATGCGCATGCGGCAGGCTGGCAGGATGGGGATGTGCAGCGCGGTTTGCACCCCGCGGATGGCCAGCGCCAGGGGGTGCTCCTCAGAGAGGCTTTCCAGGTTGGTTTTCAGGTCAATCAGCGGGGCGTCGATTTCCACCTGCCCCGGCTGCCCGGCCGGGTTGGCCATCACCATGGTTTTGGCCTGGACCTGGGTCACCGGCAGGGCAATCGCCGGGCGGTTGTAAACCACAGCGTGTTCGCCGCACAGGATGATTTTCCCTGGGGCGCCGGCGGCAAAGGCGCTCATCGCGGGATGAAATAGAACACCAGGATCACCGAGAGCCCATACAGCAGGATCGTCACCTGCAGCGGCCGGTCGGTGAGCACCATTTCCTCGGGCGCGCCGCCTTCGTGTTTGATCTGGATCAAGTACAGGTAGCGGAAGATGCCATAGAGCACGAAGGGGATGGTCAGCATCATGGCGTGATCTGCGGGCAGGTTGGTCGCCGAGAAGGTGTACAAGGCATAGGCCAGGATGGTGGTGCTGGAGACGATGGTGATGTAGCTGGTCGAGCAGCGGGAGGTTATAGCCTTCCAGCACCTTGCGGTGAGCATCTGCGCTCTCGCGCCAGCAAGGCTCATTTCGGCGCGGCGCTTGCCGAAGCCGATAAACAGCGCCAGCAGGGTGGTGACCACGTACAGCCAGGGGGAAAAGCGCTCCACGGTAGATGAGCGCCACGCCGGCGCCCACCCGCAGGACAAAGCCGGACGGCGAGCACAGCACATCCATCACCGGAACATGTTTCAGCCAGACCGAATAGGCCAGGATATTGAGTACCAAAATAGGCGAAAGCGATACAGGCAAAGGGACGGGCGAAAGCAGATAGCCCAACGGCAGGGCGACCACGACCAGGAAACGCCACGCGGCCGCCATGGCCGCAGGCGGAAAGCTTTCCCGCGGCAAGCGGGCGGTGCGTTTTTCAGGATGCTGGCGGTCAGCCTCGACATCGATCAGGTCATTAATTATGTAAACACTGCTGGAAATCAAACAAAAGAGCAGAAATGTGGCGAACGAACGACCTAGAGGTTCCAGGTTGCTCAGGCTTAGCTGGCGGTCGAAGACCAGGGCAGCGAAGACGGCTCCATTCTTGGGCCATTGGCGGGGGCGCATAGTTTTCAACAGGGCTTTGAGCATGGAAATATGATAGCATAGATTATAAAATTGCTTCAGGAAGCGATGACTGATGTTGAATGTGCCCGGTTTGCACCTGCGATCTTTTGAAATGCGCCCCTGGCCGGAGCGTTTGAACGGGAAATACCCGTTTCATTTGGCCTGCCTGCAGCCGGGTGAGGCGATCGAATTTACCTCGCAGGTGACTTTTCTGGTGGGCGAAAATGGATCGGGCAAATCTACCCTGCTTGAGACGCTGGCCTGCGCCATCGGCTCGGTGACGGTGGGAGCAGAAAGCGTGACCCGCGACGCCACCCTGGCGGATACCCGCGAACTGGCTCGTTATATGCGCCTGGTCTGGCAAAAGCGCACCCAGAAAGGCTTTTTCCTGCGCGCCGAGGATTTCTTCGGCTTTGCGCGGCGCATGGCGCAGACATCCGCGGAATTGGCCCAGGATCTGGCGAACGTGGATACGGAATACGAGGGGCGCTCCGAAATGGCCAAGGATTATGCGCGCATGCCTTACCAGCGTGAGCTGAGCGACCTGCGCAGGCGCTACGGCCAGGGGCTGGACAGCCAATCCCACGGCGAGAGTTTCCTGGTGCTGTTCAAATCCCGCTTTATCCCGGGCGGTTTGTACCTGCTGGATGAGCCGGAAGCGCCGCTCTCCCCGGTGAGACAGCTTGGATTCCTCTCCTTATTAAAGGAAATGGTGGCCCAGCAGGCGCAGTTTATCATCGCCACGCATTCTCCCATCCTGATGGCTTTTCCGGAAGCGGAAATCCTTAATTTCGAAGAGGGCAATATCCAAAAAGTGGCCTACGATGACCTGGAACATGTACGTCTCACCCGCGATTTCCTAAATCATCCCGATGCCTTCTTGCGGCATTTGTAGACGCCGGATGCGTGGATGGGAGTGAGGGATGGCTGAGATAAAAATACGCCTGGATAAACTGCTGGTGGAGCGCGGGCTGGTGGAAAGCAGCGGATTGGCGCAGAAATATATCATGGCCGGGCAGGTGCGGGTAGCCGGCCAGGTGGTCACCACGGCGGGAAAGAAGCTGCCGCAGGATGCGGACATTTCGGTTGATAGCGGACCACGCTTTGTCTCGCGGGGTGGTGAGAAGCTGGCCCCGGCGCTGGCAGCTTTTGGCCTGACCACCCTGGGCGGGCGGGTCTGCGCGGATGTGGGCGCCTCAACCGGGGGGTTCACCGATTGCCTGCTGCAGCACGGCGCGGCCAGGGTTTTTGCTATCGATGTGGGCTACGGCATTCTGGATTGGAAGCTGCGCAGCGACCGCGGGTGGTGGTGATGGAACGCACCAACGCCCGCTATGTCACCAGCCTGCCCGAGCCGGTCTCCCTGGTCACCCTGGACGCCTCGTTTATCTCGCTGCGCACTTTGTTGCCGGTGGTGAAGCAGTGGCCGGCGGTCAGCCGGCGGATGTGGTCGCGTTGATCAAGCCTCAGTTCGAGGCCGACCGCGAGGAAGCCAGAAAAGGCGAGGGGGTGATCCTGGACCCCAGCGGTGCATCGCAAGGTGCTGGATGAAATCCTGGCTTTTTGTGCGGCGAACGGCTTTAGCATCGCCGGGCTGGTGCGCTCTGCGGTCAGAGGCCCCAAGGGCAACGTCGAATTCCTGGTGCACCTCCGCCTGCCGGCCGGGGAAGCGCAAGAGGGAAGGATTGGGGAGCTGATCGAGAGGGTGATGGCACAGGCCTGATCTCCATCAGTGAGCTTGAGGAATGGTATTGGGGGATTGAAGTGGGGTACATCCGGCAATGGGTTTTACCAGATCCATGCGCCGGATAATCCTTTGTTTCGCGTTCAAGGTTTTACAGGTATAATCGGTTCTCGAAAGCAACCAACAATGACAGCATTGATCCGCAATTTTTGCATTATCGCCCATGTCGACCACGGTAAATCAACGCTGGCAGACCGCCTGCTGCATTTGACCGGGACGATTTCTGACCGCAACACGACCGAACAAGTCCTCGATACGATGGACCTGGAGCGCGAAAAGGGGGTGACGATAAAAGCCTCGGCGGTGCGCATGATGTACACCGCCCAGGATGGGGTTACCTATGAGTTGAACCTGATCGATACCCCGGGGCACGTGGACTTCAACTATGAGGTCAGCCGGGCGCTGCTGGCCTGTGAGGGCGCTCTGTTGGTGGTAGATGCCACCCAGGGGATCGAAGCCCAGACCCTGGCCAACCTCTACCTGGCATTGGAATCAGACCTGACCATCATCCCGGTGATCAATAAAATCGACCTGGAATCGGCCCAGGTGGATGTGGTTTCGGAAGAACTGCATAGCCTGCTGGGTGTGCCCAAAGAAGATATCCTGCGCATTTCAGCCAAAGATGGTTTGAATGTTGAGCAGGTGCTCGAAGCCATTGTCCAGAAAATTCCGCCGCCGGTGGGCGACCCCGAAGCCCCGGTTCAGGCGCTGATCTTTGACTCACATTATGATTCGTATAAAGGCGTGGTAGCTTACGTACGGGTGGTGGCCGGCACCGTCCGCACCACCGACAACATTCGCATGATGGCGACGGTGGTGGATGTGCGACCGGTGGAGGTGGGTTTTTTTGCCCCCGAAATGCGCGCCGTCGGGCAGCTGCAAGCCGGAGACGTGGGTTATATCGCCACCGGGCTGAAAACGGTGCGAGAGTGCCGGGTAGGCGACACCATTACCCTCAGCGCGCGGCCGGCGAGCGGCCCGCTCCCGGGCTACCTGCATGCCAAGCCGATGGTTTTTGCCGGGATCTACCCGGTGGACGGTGAAGATTACCCCGACCTGCGCGAGGCGCTCGAAAAACTGCAGCTCAACGACGCCTCGTTAGTCTACCAGCCCGAGACATCCCAGGCGCTCAATTTCGGCTTTCGCTGCGGTTTCCTCGGCCTGTTCCACATGGAGATCATCCAGGAACGGCTCGAACGCGAGTATGACCTGGATATCGTGGTGACCGCGCCTTCGGTTGAATACGAAGTGGCTCTGCTTAATAACCCGGAAGTGATGACCATCGATTCGCCCGCGCAGCTTCCTGAGGAAGGCACCATCGAACAGATCCGCGAACCGTGGATGCTGGTGCAAATCCTGACCCCCACGGATTATTACGGCACCATCATGGAACTGACCACCAAGCGGCGTGGAATTTATAAAGAGCAGGAATACCCCGCGGCCAACCGGGTGCAGCTTTCTTTCGAGATCCCGCTTTCAGAAATCATCGTCGATTTTTTTGACGATCTCAAATCGCGCTCGCGCGGGTATGCCTCGATGGATTACCATTTCCTGGATTACCGCCCCGGCAACCTGGTGAAATTAGAGGTGCTGGTCAACGGCGACTCGGTGGATGCGCTGGCCGCGATTGTGCACAAGGAAGACGCCTACCATAAAGGCCAGGCGCTGGTCACCAAGCTCAAAGAAATCATCCCGCGGCAAATGTTCGACGTGGCCATCCAGGCTTCTGCCGGCGGGCGGGTGATCTCGCGCGGGAATGTGAAGGCTCTGCGCAAGGATGTGCTGGCCAAATGCTATGGCGGTGATATTTCCCGCAAGAAAAAGCTGTTGGAAAAGCAAAAAAAGGGCAAGCGGCGCATGAAAATGGTTGGAATGGTCGAGATTCCCCAAGAAGCCTTTTTTGCCGTGCTGCGATTGGAGGATGATTGAACCAGACATCGACCCCGCAAAACCGCTCCTGGATCTGGCAGTGGCTGATTGGCATTCTTTTCACCGGCGCGGCTGTCTTTCTGCTATCGCGTGTGGTGAGTTGGGATGAAATAAAGACGGCTTTCGAAACGATTAAGCCCACCACGTTTATGTTGATTTTGCTGGTGTATTTGCTGGGTATGGTGGCGCGCGCGGTCTGCTGGCAGACCCTGCTGCAGCGGCGGGTCAGTTTGCTCTGGGCGTTCTTAGGATTGAATGAAGGCTACCTGCTCAATAATATCCTGCCTTTCCGCCTGGGGGAATTAGGCCGCTCGTTCCTGATCGGGCGCCGCACCGGTATGGGCACGATCAACACCCTCTCGACTGTGGTGGTGGAACGGGCCTACGACCTGGCGATCGCCGCCGGGCTGCTGCTCTCGGTGCTGCCCTTTGTCTTGAAAATGGAATGGGCGCGGCCTATTGCTTACATCGTCCTGGCGATTATCATCGCCGCCCTGTTTGGGCTGTATCTGGCTGCGCGGCACCGCGAAGCGCTGGTAGGATGGGCGCAGAAACGGTTTGCCCACATCGGCCTGATCAATCGCCTGGTGCTGCCCTCGCTCAATTCGCTGCTGGAAGGTTTTTCCGTGCTGACCCGTTTTGAACTGTTCGCCATCAGCCTGGGGATGCTGCTGGTGAGCTGGGGGTTTGCCTTACTGCGCGACTACCTGGTCATCAGCAGTATTGTCTCTACCGCGCCATTCTGGTGGGTGATGCTGGCAATCAGCGCCTCTAACCTGGGCGGGGCGGTGCCCTCGATGATGGCCTCCCTGGGGACGTTCGAGGGAGCGGCCACCGGCGCCATGGTGCTGGCCGGCGCGCAGCCCGAGGTGGGGTTGGTATATGCCATCGTCATCCATGCGGTCCACCTGGTGGTTTCCAGCTCGATCGGGGCGATTGCGCTGGCAATGGAAGGACAAAGCCTGACCAAACTGGTCGCCGACCTGCGCTCCATGCGATAAACTTATGCGAATTCTCATCGGCCTGACGTATTACCGCCCACATTATTCCGGCCTGACGATTTACACCGAGCGACTGGCGCGCACGCTGGCCGCCCGCGGCCACGAAGTGACCGTGCTGACCTCGCGGTTTGACCCGGATACCCCTGAAGAAGAGATGAAAGACGGCGTGCACGTGGTGCGGGTGAACGTGGGTCTGCACCTGAGCAAAGGGGTGATCATGCCAGGGATGCCGGCCAAAGGCTGGGGTTTGATCCAATCCGCGGACGTGGTGAATTTGCACCTGCCCCAAATGGACGCCGCCTACCTGGCCATGTTCAGCCGCTGGTTGAAGAAACCGGTGATATTGACCTATCACTGTGATTTGCGCCTGCCAAAAGGAGCGATCCATAAGCTGGCAAACCTGGGGTCAAACCTGGCCAACGCCATCTCCGCGTACGACGCCAGGGTGATCATCACCAACACCATGGATTTTGCCGAGCACTCGGGTTTTCTCCAGCGCTACCTGGATAAAGTCGAGCCGGTCCTCCCCCCGGTCGAGCTGCCGGCCATTGAGGAAGCAGACCGAGCGGCTTTCCGTGAGAAATATCGACCTGCGGGATGATCAAAAAATCATCGGGATCAATGCACGCCTGGCCACCGAAAAAGGGGTGGAGTATCTGGTCGCGGCCATGCCGGAGGTATTGAAAAAGTATCCCACCGCGCGGGTTTTGTACGTGGGCCAGTATAAAAATGTGCTCGGCGAAGAAGAATATGCCCGGCGGCTGGCGCCCCTGATCCAGACCCTGGAGGGACACTGGACCTTCCTGGGAGTGGTGACACCTAAAGAACAGGTGGCGTTCTTCAGCTCCTGCGATGTGACCGTGCTGCCCAGCATCAACTCGACCGAATCCTACGGGATGGTCCAGGTGGAGTCGATGTTCTGCGGCACGCCGGTGGTGGCCAGCGATTTGCCCGGAGTGCGCCATGCGGTGCGTACCACCGGCATGGGAAAAATTGTCGCCCCCAAAGATGCGCACGGCCTGGCGCAGGCGATCCTCGAAATACTGGATCACCCTGAACAATACAAAGGCGACATCCCGGCGATCCGGCAGCGTTATACCCCTGCCACCACCGCAGCGGCCTATGAAAGCATATTCGAAGAGCAGGTGCAGGCCAGGTAGGCGCGAGCTCCCTGGTCAGCCTTCCTATTTTAAAAGGAAGTATAATTGCGCTCTGATTGACCACAACACCGTAGGATTCGGAAATTAACAATTTTGAAGACAAGCACCGATTACCTTTGGCCGCACCTGCGGGACCTGCCTTATTTTCGGGCGACCCTCCGCGCCGTTGAGGCCAGATTCTATGAAGACTTTGAATTAACCAGCCCTACCCTCGACCTGGGTTGCGGTGACGGCCACTTTGCTTCCCTCACCTTTCGCCGAAAAATGGACGTGGGCATTGATCCATGGCGCGAGCCGATTGCCGAAGCCCGGCAGCGCGAGGTCTACCAGACCCTGGTGCAGGGTGACGCGGGGAAAATGCCTTTCCCGGACGAATTTTTCAAGTCGGCGTTCAGCAACTCGGTGCTCGAACACATCCCTCACCTGGATGTGGTCATCGCAGAAACCAGCCGGGTGCTGCAACCGGGAGCGCGCTTTTATTTTTGCGTACCCAACCACCAATTCAACCAGAACCTTTCGATTGGGCAGGCCTTTGATAATGCCGGAATGAAGTCGATGGCAGGCCGTTATCGCCGTTTCTTTGATAAAATTGCCCGCCACCAGCATCTCAATTCGCCGGATGTGTGGGGCAAGCGCCTGGGGGAAAATGGTTTTGTCATCGAGAAATGGTGGCATTATTTCTCGCCGCAAGCCCTGCATATGATGGAATGGGGCCACCTGTTTGGCCTGCCTTCGTTATTCTGGCGCAAGGTCACCGGGCGCTGGAACCTGGTGAACAGCCCGGCAAATTTCGTCCTGACGCGGAAATTGGTCGAAAAGTATTACAACGAGGAATCGCCCGACCCCCAGGGGGTTTGCACTTTCTATATCGCCAGGAAGGTCTAGCGCCGCGAATATGCCCAATACGCTCTCAAAATACGGTTACTATCTCACCTCAATTGGCCAACTGCTTACCGGCCTGGAAAACCCGATCCAGACGGTGCGCATTTTCTTAAACCTGGCGCCCGCCGGGGTGAAGCAGGTGCGGCTGCGCAACCAGGGGCTGGCTTTTGAGGTGCGCAGCGCGATGGACGTGTGGAGTGTCAAAGAGACTTTTATCGACCGGTTCTACGAGAAATACGGCACGCCGGTCGGGAATCACTGGACGGTGATCGACATCGGCGGCGGCCTGGGCGAGTTTACTTTGTTTGCCGCGGTGGGGCATCCGCAAAACCGGGTGCTGGCATTTGAACCCTTTGGGCAATCTTTCCACCTGCTCGAAGCCAATGTGCGCGGCAGTGGGGTCAGCAATGTGGAAGCCTTTAATGAGGCGGTCAGCGCCCAGACCGGCACGCTACGCCTGGCCTCGGCTGCCGGCGAGCCGTTACAATTCCAGAGCGGGCGCGACCTGGCCGGTATGCAGGCCGAAACAGTGCCGGCGGTTTCACTGGCAGATTTGTTTGCGCGCCAGCATATCGAGCGTTGTGATTTGTTGAAGCTGGATTGTGAAGGCGCCGAATATGATATTTTATTCAACGCGCCGGATGAAATCTTGCAACGCATCCAGCGCATGGTGATGGAATACCATGACCAGGTGAACGGGCGCCACCATAATGAACTCAGCCGCTATCTAAACAGCAAGGGTTTTGCAACACAGGTAACCCCCAATGTGGTGCATGATAATCTCGGTTACCTGTACGCTTATCAAAGATAATTCTTTTGGAAATCGAGGTATGAACCAGCTATGACGCCAGAGGAACCCAGCGTTCTCGATTATGTAAAGGACAAGCTGGCTTTCTGGAAGCAGTCTCCTAAAATCGAGCTGCCAGCCGATTATGACGGAGACGGGCTTACGCGAGAGGCGGCGGGAGATGAGCCCGCGTCGAAACCCCGGCTCGATCTCATGACGGTCGCCCGGTTAGGGCTGCCCTGGGGCGGGATCGCCGTGTTGGGCCTGGCGCTGCTGGCGCAAATCCTGCTGGAGCCCCAACCCGACCGAAATTGGTTGAACGGTACGGTCCTCTACCTGGTCGCCGGGGTGGCAGCCGCCATCGGTTTCCTGCGTAAGGAGTGGCCGCTGGCCGAGTATCCGCAGGAAGAAAACCCCGGAACTCAATATTACCTGCGGATCGTGCCCTTGGTGATTGGACTGCTGCTCAGTGTGGCCGCTTTCCTCGCATTGAAAGGCGGGTTGTTTACCGATCTCAACGTATTCCTGTGGCTGGCCGCCCTGGTGATGATTGTCTTTTCCATGCGAGAGGCAGGCGGGGTGTATGTCTCCTTCAGGGAGCGCATCCAGAGGATTTTCACACGCACGAATTGGTCGATTGTCATCTCTCCCTGGACGTTATTCGCGCTGGCCATCTTTGCCATCGCCATCTTTTTCAGGGTTTTCCGCCTGGCAGGCGTGCCGCCAGAGATGGTCAGCGACCATGCTGAAAAGCTGTGGGATGTGCGCGATTTGCTCAATGGCATCACCAGCGTCTACTTCGAGCGCAATACCGGGCGTGAGTTTTTCCAGTTTTACCTGACCGCCGCGGTGATCACCGTCTTTAAAACCGGGTTGTCTTTCCTCAGTTTAAAGATCGGCACGGTCACCTGCGGAATCCTGACCTTGCCCTTTATTTATTTGATCGGCAAAGAAATTGCCAACCGGCGGGTAGGTTTGATTGCCATGGCCTTCGCTGGGATCGCTTATTGGCCGAACATCATCTCCCGCATCGCGCTGCGTTTTACCCTGTACCCATTTTTCTATGCGCCGACCTTATATTTTTTCCTGCGCGGCTTACGCACCAAACGCCTGCGCGAATTTATCATCTCCGGGTTATTCCTTGGGTTGGGTCTAAACGGGTACAGCCCGTTCCGCATCGTGCCGATCCTGCTGGTGATTGGGGTGATCCTCTACATGCTCCACCACCGCGGGGCTATTCAACGAAAACCAGCGCTAACGGCTTTGACCGGCCTGTTGGTGATCACCCTGGTCTCGCTGATGGTTTTCCTGCCGCTGCTGCGCTATACCCTGGATAACCCGATGATGGTTGCCTTGCGCGCGCTAACCCGCCTGGGAAACGTCGAGCAGCCCATTCCCGGTAACCCGTTGGTCATTTTCTTGCAAAATTTGTGGAATGGGCTGACTATGTTTGCCTGGGACAACGGTGAGGTGTGGGTGATCTCGGTGGTTCACCGGCCGATCCTGGACGTGGTTTCGGCGGCCCTGTTCCATTTGGGCGTGGTGTTGGTGGCGGTTCGCTATGTCCGTCAGCGCCACTGGCACGACCTGTTTATGCTGGTTTCCATCCCGGTGCTGTTGATGCCCTCGATTCTCTCGCTGGCATTCCCCAGCGAAAACCCCTCGTTGAACCGCACCGCCGGGGCGATAATACCGGTCTTCTTGATCATCGGGCTGGCCCTGGATGGACTGCTGACCGCTATCCAGCGCCGCTCCAGCCGCTTGACCGGTATTGTCATCGCCTCTGGTCTGGCGCTGGTTTTGTTCTGGGTTTCTGCGGTGCAGAATTACGACCTGGTATTCAACCAATATGAAAAGGTTTACGAGACGAGTTCCTGGAACACCTCGGAAGTGGGCGAGGTGGTGCGAGAATTTGCGGATGTGGCCGGAACGCCGGATACCAACTGGTTAATCGCCTCGCCCTACTGGATTGACAGCCGGTTGGTGATGATCAATGCGGGCTACCCATCCATGGATAACGGCTTGATGCTGGATAACATTGGCGCTACGGCCAATGATCCCCGCGCCAAAATGTTTATCGTGCGCCATTTCCCCGAAGGAACGGATGCTGGGAATGAGGAGCAGACGGATCTGGCTGCCCTCCACAACCTGTATCCGAACGGCTGGGAGGTTTTACATTTGTCCAAATATGAGGGTAAGGACTTCTGGTTGTTCTTTGTTCCGGCCGTACCGGTCGATCAGAATGGTGGATAATTCGCTTATGGGAATGCTGGCAAACATACCTCTATGACCGAAGACATGAATTTAGCCCCCATCGAAGAGACCCATCCCAAAGCGAAATCTTTCGTTTATGAGATCTTACTGATCTTAATTCTGGTGGTTGGTGCTTTCCTGCGCCTGCGCGGGATTGATTGGGGTGAATATTCATTCATGCATCCCGACGAGCGCTTCCTGGTGTGGGTGGGCACCGATATCAGCCCAGTGAAAAGTCTGGGTGAATATTTCGACACCGCCAATTCATCCTTAAATCCAAACAATCGCGGGCATACCTTTTATGTTTACGGCACCCTGCCGATGTTCCTGGCCCGTTACATCGTCGAGGCGGTTTATGGGCATTCCGGCTTCGTCGAAATGACCAACGTGGGCCGGCCGCTTTCGGCGGCAGCGGACCTGCTGCTGGTTTTTATTGTGTATCTGACCGGCGCGCGCTTATACGACAAGCGTGTGGGGTTGTTGGCGGCGGCCTTCTCGGCCATGGCTGTGCTGCAAATCCAGCAATCCCACTTCTTCACCATGGATACGTTCATCACCTTCTTCACCTTCCTGGCCTTTTACTACGCAGCCAGGATCAGCTTGCGCCAGGGCTATTTCGATTTGACCCCCATCGAAGAGGCGGATCACGTAGAAATTGACGGCGGCGAAGTAAATGATGAGCAGGCCGAATTGAGGCGACTCCAGGCGCAATTCAAAAGCTTCTTACGCAGTCCATACCTGGTCTTAAGCCTGGGTTTCGGGATCTCTTTGGGGTTGGCAGGCGCTTCCAAACTCAATGCATTCTCGATCGCCTGGCTGCTGCCGATGGTATTGATTGTGCAGTTGATGGGCCTGCCGCCCGGTCAGCGGGGCCGCTGGCTGCTGCATGCGTTTGGCTATATGGCGGTAGGGGGCCTGGCCAGCCTGATTGTTTTCCGTTTGTTTCAACCCTATGCGTTTTCCGGGCCAGGCCTTCTGGGGCTCAAGCTCAACCCTAATTGGCTGGCGAACATCCGCGAACTGCTGTCGCAGGCCTCCGGGGATGTGGATTTCCCGCCTGCCTTACAGTGGGCGCGCCGCAATATTCTCTTTTCGGGCAAGAATCTCTCGCTGTATGGATTGGGGCTGCCCCTGGCGATACTGGCCTGGAGCGGTTTCTTGTGGGCTGCCTGGCGCATCCTGCGCGGTGAGTGGAAACGGCACTTCCTGATCATCACCTGGACGGGTTTTTACTTCGCCTGGCAGTCGATCTCCTATACCCCGACGATGCGCTACCAACTGCCGGTGTACCCCACCCTGGTGATCCTGGCCGCCTGGTGTATTGTCGAGCTCTACGATCGGGGTCTGCCCTGGCTGCGGCGCGCCTGGAACCGCGGACTGGCCATCGGGCTGGGCGTGCTGGGGGTAGGTCTGACTTTTGCATGGGCCTTTGCCTTCTCGGGAATCTATGTGGCTCCTTTCACCCGGGTGGAAGCCAGCCGCTGGATTTACCAGAATGTGCCCGGGCCGATCAACCTGCACCTGGAAAATGGCCAGCAAGATTTTATCCAACCCCTGGCTTTCCCCTTGGGTTATAACCTGCCTGCGGATAAGAGCACTCAAATCGCTTTTGTCCCTGAGCAGAGCGGCGAGCTCTCGGGGATCGAATTCCCCTATGTAAAAGACAGCCTGCCGGATCCAAAAATCATCCCGCTGGTCGTGCAGTTGAGCAGTATGGCTGAGCCGGACCATCAGCTGGCCTATGGACTGGTCAACGATACCTTCATTCAACCAAACGAAGGCCGGGGAAAACTGGCTTACGCCGTGTTTGACCCGGCTCCGCAGGTCGAAGCCGGCCAGCAGTACCTGATCTCCATTGACCAGGGCAATCCGGACGCCAACCTGACTTTCTTTGATGTGCCGCAGTTAGTGATGAACGTGGCCAACCAGCAGGTCAAGCAGGCCCTGCCTGAGGCGGTAAACGTGCTGCATGCCGGGGAGAGCTACGACGTGCACTTTACCGTGCATCAATCCGGTACACTGCAGAAGATTTTTGTAGACCATATCCTGGATTGGGAAGCCCACCCCGAAGCGAAAACGCTCAAATTGGAGATCGTCGATCCAGGCACGAACGAAATGATGTCCTTTGCCGAGCAGACCAACCCCTTCCTGGCGGGCTCCGACTACCGCGGGGATAGCTTCTGGTTTGAGCTCGCCCGGCCGCTGGAGCTGCAAAAAGACAGCGAATATATCCTCAGGATAACTTTCAGCGATGGGCCTGGGGCGATTGCCATCTATGGCAGCAAACCGGCGGTGGAGAGCACCTGGGATGATGCAGTGCCGTTGGGCCTGGGCATTTACGATCCTTACGACATTATCTCGGGCGTCTACCGCAGCGATCTCAACTTTGAGATGTACTGGGACGACAGCCCGGATAAGCTGGCGCGTTTCAAAGGCAACCTCAACCAGGCCGATTACATCTTTATCTCGTCTAACCGCCAGTGGGGCACCACCGTGCGGGTACCTGAACGCTACCCGCTGACCACGCTCTATTACCGCGATCTGTTGGGCTGCCCGGAGGACAAGGAGATCACCTGGTGCTATTCGGTAGCCGAACCGGGGATGTTCGCGGGCAAGCTTGGCTTTGACCTGGTGAAGACGGTCCAATCCGAACCGACGCTGGGGCCGTTGACGGTGAACACCCAGTTTGCAGAAGAAGCCTTCACGGTTTATGACCACCCCAAGGTGTTGATTTTCAAAAAGAACAGCAGTTACAGCCGGTCAGATGTGGCCGCCCTGCTGGACTCGGTGGATCTCACCCAGGTGGTGCATCTCACCCCCCGCCAGGCCAGCAAATATCCGGGCAACCTGCTGCTCTCCGCCGCCCAACTGGCGGTGCAGCGAGCGGGGGGAACCTGGTCGCAGTTGTTTAATCGCGAGGCGTTGCAAAACAAATTCCCCGGCCTGGGCGTGGTGTTCTGGTACCTGGTGATCAGCCTGTTGGGCTGGGTGATCTACCCCCTGGTGAGGCTGGCGCTGAAAGGTCTTCCCGACAAGGGTTATCCTTTTAGCCGGCTGGTGGGTATGCTTTTGCTGGCTTACCCGGTGTGGCTGGCCGGGTCTTACGGCGTGCCGTTCTCGGGCGCCACCATTACCCTGGTTGCGCTCGGCATTTTGGGGGTCAACCTGGTCCTTGGCTGGTTGCAACGCGAGGAGATAAAAGAGGATCTGCGTCAGAACTGGCGTTATTTCCTGGCGGTTGAAGCCATCGGGCTGGCGTTTTTCCTCTTGTTCCTGCTCGTTCGGCTGGGCAATCCGGACCTCTGGCACCCGTGGAAGGGCGGCGAGAAGCCGATGGACTTCTCATATTTCAATGCCGTGTTGAAAAGCACCACCTTCCCACCCTATGACCCGTGGTTCAGTGGCGGGTATATCAATTACTATTATTACGGCTTCGTGCTGGTCGGCGTCCCGGTAAAGTGGCTGGGGATTATCCCCTCGATTGCCTATAACATCATTCTGCCGCAGTTATACAGCCTGTTAGCCCTGGGATCCTTCAGCGTATTGTGGAATCTGCTGGTGGCCTCTCACCGTCACCACGGTGAAGAAGGCGAGCATTATCGCCCCTACCTGGGCGCGGTGATGGGAGCCGTGTTCATCCAGGTGATTGGAAACCTGGGCTCCATCCGCATGATCTGGTGGGGATTGATGCGCATGGCTGCGCCGAATGGGGCTTTTGCGGACGGCAATATCTTCCAGAAGATTGCCTGGACGGTGGCGGGGTTTACTCATTACCTCCAGGGCAACCCGCTGCCTTATCCCCCGGGCGATTGGTATTGGATCCCGAGCCGCGCCTTCCCGCTCTCCCCGATCACCGAATTCCCGGCCTTCACCTTCCTGTATGCCGATATGCATGCCCACATGATCGCCCTCCCGGTGACCGTGCTGGTGATTGGATGGGCGCTTTCCATTCTGCTGGCTGGCGGTGTGTGGGGCGACCAGCGCGGCAGGTGGGGCTGGCTGCATTTTTCGGCCAGTTTCATCCTGGGCGGGCTGGCGATTGGCACCCTGCGGCCGACCAATACCTGGGATTTCCCCACCTACCTGGCCTTGGGCATCGTGGCGCTGGTTTATACGGCGTTGCGCACACCCTCGCCGGTCTGGTTCCGCGCGGACGTGCCCGAGTGGGTCAAACGCTGCCTGGCAGCCGCGCTGAGTTCTGCGCTGCTGGTGGGGATCGCCCTGCTTTCGTACCAGCCATTCACGCGCTGGTTTGGCCAGGCCTATAACGACGTCATTTTGTGGAAAGGCGAGCGAACTCCCAGTTGGTCGTATTTTACCCATTGGGGATTGTTCTTATTCCTGATCGTTTCCTGGATGGCATGGGAGACGCGGGATTGGATGGCGAGTACGCCGCTTTCTTCATTGAAGAAGCTCAAACCCTACCAGGATTATATCTACGCCGGTGCGGCAGGACTGGTGGTGGCGGTCATTGGCCTGGAAATATACAAGGTGTACATCGCCTGGCTGGCCCTGCCCATCGCGGCCTGGGCAGGCGTTTTGCTGCTCAGACCCAAACTGGCTCCGGCGCGTCGGGCGGTGCTCTTTATGATTGGCACCGCGCTGGTATTGACCTTGATGGTCGAGTTGATCGTGCTGGTGGGTGATATCGAGCGGATGAACACCGTTTTCAAGTTCTACCTGCAGGCCTGGACGCTGCTTTCGCTCAGCGCGGCCGCAGCCCTGGCCTGGGTGTTCCCCGCGGTGGAGGTGGATTGGGCCCGCAGCTGGCGCAGCACCTGGAGTGTAGCGGCAGCCTGTCTGATTGGCAGCGCGTTCCTGTTCCCGCTGCTGGCAGGGGCCGACAAAATCCGCGACCGGATGGACCCGCGTACACCCCACACACTGGACGGCATGGCCTATATGCAGTATTCGACCTATAATGAAAGCGGGGTCGATATGGACCTGAGCCAGGATTATCACGCGATCCAGTGGATGCAGGACAATATCGAGGGCTCCCCGGTGATTGTCGAAGGTCACACGACCGAATACCGCTGGAGCAACCGCTATACGATCTACACCGGCTTGCCGGGAGTGGTGGGGTGGAATTGGCACCAGCGCCAGCAGCGCGCCCTGACCCCGGAGAGTTGGGTCACGGACCGGGTGCAGGCGGTGGATGATTTCTACGGCACGTACGACCGCGACATGACGGTGGAATTTCTCAAAAAATACGACGTCAGTTATATTGTGGTAGGTGTCATGGAAAAAGCCCTCTATCCGATGGATGGCCTGGAAAAATTTGCCGCCTGGAATGGGGATTTGTGGGATGTGGTTTACCAGCAAGCTGACACAACCATCTACAAGGTGAGGAAATAGCCTGGATGAGTAATATTCTGGCGTTCATCGGCTGGTATCTCTCCATATTAATCCTGGGGTGGCTGGTATTTCCGGTTTCCTCTCGCCTGCTGCCTTTTTTGCCGGATCGCGGGGTTACCCTCAGCAAAGCTCTGGGGTTGATCCTGTGGGGGTTCATCTACTGGCTGCTGGCTTCGCTGAACGTGATCGCCAATGACAGCGGCGGGGTGCTGCTCAGCCTTTTGATCCTCGTGGGTCTGGGGTTGCTGGCTGGGCGCGGGCGCTGGAGCGAGTTAGCGGTCTGGCTGCGCACTCAACTGCGTGTGGTTATAACCAGCGAGCTGCTGTTTCTTTTGGCCTTTGCTTTCTGGGCGGTCGTGCGCGCCGCTGCGCCCGAAGCAGCCGGCACCGAAAAGCCGATGGAACTGGCCTTCATCAACGCCATTCTGCATTCGCCTCAATTCCCACCTCACGATCCGTGGCTTGCCGGCTATTCAATCTCCTATTACTACTTTGGGTACATTATCGTTGCCCTGCTGGCCCGGGTGAGTGGGCTTGCCGGTGAGGTTGGCTTCAACCTGGGGGTGGCCGGCTGGTTCGGACTGACCGCCGTGACGGCATACGGGGTGCTGTACAACCTGCTGGAAGTGGGCAAAGCCAAAGCGCAGCCTGCCTCGCGGCGTACTGCCAGTTCATCCCTGGCTTTGCTGGCGCCGCTGTTCATTTTGCTGGTCGGCAACGCCAACGGTCTGTTGGAAGTGCTGCATGCGGGCGGTGTGTTTTGGGAAAAACAGGACGGCGGCCAGATGACCTCCACCTTCTGGCGCTGGATGGACATCCAGGAACTCAACCAGCCGCCCAGCCAGCCTCTGGATTTCACCCCGAAACGGGTGGGAGGGATCTGGTGGTGGCGTTCCTCACGCGTACTGACCGATTATGACTTGAACAGCGCCCCGCGCGAAGTGATCGACGAATTTCCTGCCTTTTCGTTTGTCCTGGGCGATCTGCACCCACACGTGCTGTCTATGCCGTTTACTCTGCTGGCGATTGGGCTGGCGCTGCATCTCTACCTGCGCACGCGGTACAGGCCGGCAGAAGCTGCCCTGGCGTCCGCCTGGCCGGCGAGAGCCGAGTTCTGGCTGGCCGCACTGGTTCTGGGCGGCCTGGCCTTCTTGAATATCTGGGATTTTCCCATTTATGTTGGTCTATATGTGGCGGCCTATCTGATGGCCCGCGTCCAGGCGCAGGGCTGGAAGCTTCGACGTTTGGGTGAAGCGCTGATCCTGGGTGTATTGCTCGGTTTTGCCGGGGTGCTTCTCTACCTGCCTTTTTATACTGGCTTTTCCTCACAAGCCGGCGGGATCCTCCCCAGCCTTTCGTTTTTTACCCGCGGGGTTCATTTTTGGGTGATGTTCGCCAGCCTGTTGATCCCGATTCTCTTCTGGCTGCTTCATGAACTTCGCGGAGAAAATTGGCGCAGGATCCTGGGAAAGGGCCTGGGCCTGGCGGCGTTGATCGTTTTTGTCCCCTGGTTGCTCTCTTACCTGATGGGCGCCGCCGGTTTTGCCCTGCCTGGGTTTGCCGCTGACCTGCAGGGCATCCAGGGCGGGGTGGAGCCTTCGTTGGTTATGCTGGGTTCGCTGGCCAAACGGCTGGCTGAACCGGGGATGTGGCTGTCGATGCTCGCCATTCTGGCCCTGGTCAGCGGCTTGGCCTGGCGCGAGCTGGGGCTGATCCGCGAACAGGCGGAGTGGGTCCCGCTTGAATATGGCCAGGAGCATGAGGAAGAAAAACAACCCGCCAAAGGCTTTCTGATTCTGTTAGTGCTGGCAGGCTGCCTGCTGGCGCTTGTGCCCGAATTCTTTTATCTGCGTGACCAGTTCGGCTGGCGGATGAACACCATCTTTAAATTCTATTTCCAGGTGTGGATTATTTGGGGATTGGCGGCGGCGTATGCATCCGCCTGGCTGTGGCAGGAATACCGCGCCCGCCTGGCGTTTATTCCGCGAGCCGTGTGGAGCCTGCTGGTGGCGTGCAGCCTGATTTACATCTACTTTGGGGTGATCACCCGCACCCAGGCGTTCCAGAGCTCCGACTGGACCCTGGACGGTGGAGATTATGTGCGCCGCTATCAACCCGCGGATTACGAGGGCATTCTCTGGCTGCGCCAGGCCCCGGCCGGTACTGTGGCTGAAGCGGTGGGCGGCAGTTATTCGGATTATGCCCGCGCGGCCACCTTCAGCGGTCAGGCCAATGTTCTGGGATGGCCCGGCCACGAAGGCCAGTGGCGCGGCGGCGGGGAGGAAATTGGCTCCCGCGAGAAAGATATCGAGCTGCTTTACACTGTGCCCGATTGGGAATCCGCACGTAAAATTATCGAACAGTATCAGATACGGTATATTTTTATCGGCTCGCTGGAATATAGTAAGTATCGGGTAAATGAAGAAAAATTTGCATCAAACCTGGCGTTGGTTTACCAAAATGACCTGGTGCACGTGTATGAAACCCCGGCAACCCTCCTGGCGAATATAGGAAACTGATGAAGACCTGGCTGCAGAGAATCAATCTGGAAACGATGTTGTACATCCTGGCGCTCCTCCTGGGCATGCTGCTGCGTTTTGCCCAGTTGGGGCACGCTGCGCTCAATGAAAGTGAAGCTCGACTCGCGCTGCAAGCCCTGGATATTTTCCGCGGGCAGGATTTGTTTAGCTCACCCGAGCCCGGTACAATTCTTATCACTGGCCTGTTGATGTTTGTTTTCGGCGCCTCCAACTTTACTGCGCGGTTGTGGCCGGCGGCGGCGGGCAGCTTGATGGTCATTGCCGCCTGGATGCTGCGCGAGCAGCTTGGGCGAAAACCCGCCCTGATCCTGGCATTTCTGATCGCCCTGGACCCGCTCTTGATTGGCATGTCGCGCACGGCAGTGGGTCAATCTGCCGCGATCAGCAGTTTGCTGCTCGGTTTCATCCTGCTGCTGCGAGGTTCCTCGGGTTGGGCCGGCTTTTTCGTAGGGCTCAGCCTGCTGGGCGGACCGGCGGTCTGGCCGGGAGCGATCAGCGCCGCGGTAGTTTTCTGGTTGTTTCGCGGGCGAAACAGCGAATTTAATCTGGAAGCTGCAGCTATGGATTGGCGCAAGTTTGCCCTGGTGGCCGTGGGGGTGTTCGGCTTGCTGGGCAGCCTCTTTTTCCTTGTGCCTTCCGGGCTCGGTGCGGCGGCAAGCAGCCTGACGGGTTACCTGGCTGGTTGGACGGTTTCGACCGGGGTGCCCTTCCCCAGGCTCCTCGGCGGCATCCTGGCCTACCAGCTGCCGGCGGTGATATTTGGGCTGGCCGGCCTGGTGCGCGGGCTGCGCGCAAAGAGCCCAATCGATCAGGCCCTGGGGGCCTGGTGGGGAATCTCCCTGCTTCTCGCCCTGGCTTACCCGTCCCGCACCGTGCTGGATGTGGGCTGGGCGGCTTTCCCCATGCTGGTTCTCGCTGCCCGCCAGTTGGCCAGCCTGGCGATCCCTGAAAATGAAGACCGCTTACCTGTCCTGGGTCACGCCGCACTCACCGCGGTGTTGGCGATCTTTACGGTCTACACCCTGTTGTTCACCTCCTTTGGCGCCGGGCAGGTCTTACCCATGGAACCGCTGATCCGCATCGGTATGGCCCTGGTGCTGCTGTTTGCGATCAGCGGCATGGTGGCGTGGGGATGGTCGCTGAGGGTAGCGGCTACCGGGCTGCAGTGGGGTGCGATCACCTTGCTGACCATTTTGTCCATTTCCGCGGTTTTCCATGCCGTGGGGGTTTCCAGAAAACCGGAGGCGGAGTTATTCAACCCGTCGCCGTATGTGGTCAGCGCCGATATCTTGGGCTTATCTTTGGATGAAGCCGCTAAATGGCGGCCTGACCCGACGACCCCGCTCTCCATTGCGGTGATCGATTACAATTCGAGCGCACTGCAATGGATGCTGCGAGATTATCCGCAGACCATTTTTACCAGCGTGGCCTCCTCGGATTCTCAGCCGGATGTGGTCATCAGTCCCAAGACCTCCACCCCGGATCTGGCGGCAGAATACCGCGGCCAGGCGGTCACCTGGACCCTCACACCGGCCTGGTCCTTGCTGGCGCCAGGAGAATGGCTGCGCTGGCTGATGTACCGGGATGTTCCGGTGGAGGGATTGGAAAGCCAGCAGTTTGTTTATTGGGTAAAGTCGGATGATTTTCCGGGTGGGGTAACCCAGGATGTGCCCGCCGCAGCGCCTGCGGAACAAAGTCCGGAGGGGCAGGATCCTGGCGCCCAATAAATCTATAGCATAAGGATTTTCATGACGAAACCGATGATTATTGCGATTGATGGCCCATCCGCTTCGGGCAAATCAACGATTGGGGAAAAACTGGCGCAAGGGATCGGCTACCTGTATTTTGATACCGGGGTGATGTACCGTGCAGTGACCCTCGCAGCGCTGCAGCGACTGCAGGGCGTAGATGATGAGGCAGCGGTGGTTGGGCTGGCGGAGCAGGTGCAGATTGACATCCACCAGCCTACCCAGGCCGACGGCCGCATGTATGACGTATTGTTGGATGGCGTGGATGTGACCTGGGCTATTCGCAGCCGCGAGGTGGAGGCTAACGTCTCCAAGGTTTCGGCTTATCCTGGGGTGCGCACCGCGATGACCGCTCAGCAGCGCCGGATTGGCAAACGCGGTGCGGTGGTGATGGTGGGTCGCGATATCGGCACGGTGGTCTTCCCGGAAGCGGATTTGAAGATTTATATGATTGCTTCAGCCGAGGAACGCGCCAGGCGCAGGCACGAAGAAAATGTGAGCCGAGGCATGAAAAGCGATTACAATGAGATTCTGGATGCGATGATCAAGAGGGATAAGATCGATTCCACCCGGGTGGTTGCGCCGCTGCGTCCCGCGGAGGACGCGCATATCGTCGATACGGATGGCCTGGGGATCGATGAGGTTCTCAGTAAGGTAAGAGCTTTACTGGGATAACTGCGTGGCAACTGCCGGGTCATATTATTTAGCTGGGTCGGGGCATGCAAAAGGGGGATCTAGTATGCTGCGAGTCGCGGTGGTCGGTTTTGATGACAGTCCATATCAAGTGATCATGGCGGGTTTGGGCGGGGAAGGGCTGGTATGCGAGATTGTGCATTCCAGCCACAGCCAGCTTCTCAATGGGGATGTGAGCCTGGAATTGATCGCCCTGGTGCTGTGCGATGCTGTCGACAGGGTTGACAATATTATCCCGGTGCTTTCTTTCATTAAAAAGTACGCCCCGAACTGCCGGTTTTTGCCATCGTGGGTGAATTTGATGAAATGGCCGTGCTCGATCTGCTCAATCAAGGCGCAGATCGGGTGCTTTCACTGGCGAGCTTGCAGGAAAGTTTACCGGCGTGTATCAACGCTTTTTATGGGGAGGTGCAGGCAGAGCAAACCGGCATCCACGAGCCCCATGTTCAATATGAACTCCCCGACGACCTCAAGCGTCTTCAGTCGAAGTTTGAACAAACAATCGATACGCCTCATTTTCTCGAATCACTGCTGAACACGATCTCCTCGGTGGTAGTGGTTCTGGACTTCAGCGGAAATATCATCTTCTTTAATCACCGCGCCGAACTGTTGAGCGGTTATTCTTTTGAGGAGATTCGGGGCCGCAACTTAATGGATTTGCTGCTCTTACCGGAAGAAGAAGACAACGTCATGGCAGTCTTCGATCAATTACGCTATGATTTAATCCCAAATCAAAATCAAAACTCGTGGTTGACCCGCTCAGGAACTGTCAAGCGCCTGGAATTCTCAAATACGGTTTTGAAAGATAAAGAAAGCGGTCAGGCATTCATCATCGGTATGGGGTTGGACATTACCGAGGATTATGAGCGAAACCGGGCTCTGCAGGAATCCGAGGAAAGGCTCTCGAGAATATTCCAGGCCAACCCTTCGGGGATGGCGATTTTGGATTACCGCGATGGCCGGGTGCTGGATGCTAACCTGCGTTTCCAGAGCCTGTTGAACTTGAAATTAGAGGATGTCCTGGGAAAATCGCTCCATCAATTGGGATTACTCCATCCAATGGACGACTGGAGCGGGGATATCCTCCTGAAGATCCAGCAAAACCCGGTTTTCACCATTGAGCGCAAGATACTGCGGCCCTACAACCAGCTGCTTTTTATCATGCTGGCCTTTGACATCGTCGAAATGAACGGTGAAGCCTGCATTTTGATGACCATCCAGGATATGACCGAGCGGATGGTGGGGGAGGAGCAGATCCGCAAATTCAACCTGGAATTGGAGGGGGGCATCCTGGAGCGTTCCGCCGCGCTGGAGGCGGTGAACCGCGAATTAAAGTCGGAAATTGCCTTCCGCAAGGCGCTCGAGTCGACTACCCAGCGCCTGATCCAGATTATCTGGGAAACCCCGGACATCGTGGCGATGACCGATTTGTCTGGACGCCTGCAATATCTCAATAAGGCCGGCCGCCAGATCCTGGGGATCAATGAAACCGACCCGGTATCGCATCTGTCGATCTACTCGGTTTATTCGGAGCAATTCGCAGATTTTATTCGCAGTCAGATCGAACCTCACATCCAGACGCATGGGGTCTGGCACGGTGAAACCGAGTTTATCCTGCCAGACGGGCAGATCATTCCTGTTTCGCAGGTGATTATCGGTCACCGCGACCTGAACGAACAAATCCAGTTTTACTCGTCGGTAGCGCGGGACATTACCGATCTGAGAAGGTCTTCGGAAGAACTGCGCATGGCTTATGAGAAAGAAAAGGAACTGGGCCGCTTGCGGGAGAGCTTCTTCTCGATGACCTCCCACCAGTTCCGCACCCCATTGAGCACCATCCTCTCGTCCTCAGAGCTGCTGGAGCATTATGGGCATAAGTGGACCCAGGAGAAGCGCCAGGTACACACCCAGCGGATTCAAGAAGCCACCATGCGCCTGTCGCAGATGCTCAACGACATTTTGGAGTACAGTAAGATTGAGGCCAGGCAGGGAAATGTGCGGGTCGACGGGGTGGACCTTGAGGGCCTATGTTTGAAAATCATGAACGACCTGATCCTGGCGGATCATGAAAACCATCATTTTGTCCTGAATTGTGATGCAGTTCCCTGCACGGTTTACTCGGATCGATCCTCCCTGGAATTGGTTGTGGAGAATTTGTTTTCGAACGCGATCAAATATTCACCGGTCGGGTCGCAAATCACCATCACGATCACCTTTGAGGATTATCTGGCGAGTTTGAAAGTACGCGATGAAGGCATTGGGATATCGGATATCGATCAGGAGATGATTTTTGAACCCTTCCATCGCGGCAGCAACGTGGTGGACACCCCCGGCTCGGGTTTGGGGTTGTTGATTGTTAGGAAATCTCTGGAATTAATTCAAGGTGATATATCTGTGCGCAGTAATCTGGGGCAGGGGACAGAAATTACCATCCGTATCCCTGACTTGCGCCCGTAATTTGGAATAACCGCCATGCTGAAACCGGGTCAAATACATTCACAAACAATTCCATCCCAGGTGAACATCCTGGTCGTGGAGGATGAAGCCGATGTCCTCGAAAACATTGTCGAATTGCTCGACGCGGAGGGATTTCAGACCGTATCCGCACGGAATGGCGAAGAGGCATACCGCCTGGTGCTCGAAGTCGAAACCGGACCTGATCATCTCGGATGTTCGCATGCCTCGCCTGGATGGGCGGGGATTACTGGCGCGGCTTTCCCAATCCCCGGCTTATTCCAACATTCCATTTATCTTCCTCACCGCGCTGATCGATCGAGACGATCAACGCGCCGGGATGGAGCTGGGCGCGGATGATTACATCACCAAACCCTTCACGCGCAAGGACCTGCTGGAAGCCGTTCAACGCAGGCTGGACAAGCACAAGCAGATCCGGGTGGAAGCTGTGGAAAAGTCGAACGGTGGGCTAAAGAACCTGAACCTGGCCATGCCATATGAGATGCTGCAGCCCTTGAGCCAGATTTTGGTGATGGCAAACCATTTGAAGCAAATGCGCCTGGCCGCCGATAGCGAAGCGGTTCACCAAACAGCCGATTCGATCCGGATGGCTGCCGAGGGGCTGATGCACACGATTTCTAATTACTTGCTGTTGGGCGAGGTGCAGGGCTCCCTCGGTGAGACCAATTCCGCAACGGTAGGAGAACCCGACCCGGTCGACGTCCGGGGAGTGATCGAGGAGCTGGTCGAATCGTTGTTCTGGGAATACGGCCGCTCAGATGACTTGGCCCTGGAACTTGAGGATTGCCGGCTGCCCATTCGAGGAGAAATTGTTTCGCGAATTATCGAGGAGTTGGTCCGTAATGCTCTGGCTGGCTCCATTGCAGGCGATCCGGTTTCTTTGAGCGGCAAGGCCCAGGCGGAGATTGGCTACTACCAGTTGTTGATTTATGCACCCAAAAACACGCTGCATGCCGAACAAATCCACTGGCTCGAATCCGACGGACTGCTTCCGCTGACAGAATTTATGCGGGTGGGGATCGGTATGATCCTTGCGCAAAAACTGGCCGCGGCTATCGGCTGCCAGTTGTGTATTACCCAGCAGGAAAATGAACGGGTATGCATCGAGCTGTGCCTGCCTTTCCACCCCCATTCCACTGCAGATAAAGGCAGCCATGTGTGATACTTTCGTTATTCTGCCGGAGGCCAGTGCTGACGGCTCGGTGATCTTTGGGAAAAATTCAGATCGTGAACCGAACGAAGCCCAGCAGGTTTTGATGCTGCCGGCCCAGGATTATTCGCCAGGCAGCGAGGTGCGCTGCACCTACCGCAGCATTCCTCAGGCAGCCCATACCCATGCGGTTTTACTGCTCAAACCCTTCTGGATCTGGGGGGCGGAGATGGGCGCCAACGAGTTTGGGGTGGTGATTGGCAATGAAGCGGTTTTCACCCGCGAAAAAGTTGAAAAAGGCGCCGGCCTGATCGGTATGGATTACCTGCGCCTGGCGCTGGAACGTGCGCGCAGCGCCGACGAAGCCCTGCAGGTGATGGCAGATCTGCTGGCCCAATATGGGCAGGGCGGGAACTGCGGGTTTACCCATCCGTTTTTTTACCAGAACAGCTATATCATCGCGGATTCAAAGTCGGCCTGGGTTTTAGAGACCTCGGGTAAGGAATGGGCGGCGGAGAAAGTTAGTGGGGTTCGCTCCATCTCCAACGCGATCACCATTGGCGCGGAATGGGACCAAGCCTCGGCGGGGTTGGTGGAGCGGGCGGTGAAGCAAGGGTGGAGCAAGTCTCCGGGCGATTTCAACTTTGCTCGGGATTATTCCGAACCCATTTATACGACCTTCAGCGCCGCGCGGCACCGGCAGACGTGCACCACCGGTCTGCTGCGGGCGAGGCAGCCGGGCCTGACCCCCGCGGATGCCATGGCGGTGCTGCGGTCGCACGCCGCGGAGGATGGGCAGGCCTACCGTCCGGATCGGGGGTTGATCGGCGCGGAGGTATGTATGCATGCCGGCTGGGGGCCGGTGCGCAACAGCCAATCGGTGGGGTCTTTGGTCGCGCACATCGGTCCGGACCGGCAGACCTTTTGGGTCACCGGCACGTCTGCCCCGTGCACCAGCATCTTCAAACCCCTTTGGTTTGCATCCGGGGTTCCCTGGCAGGACGAGCCGGCGCCGGCGGGGGTATATGACGCCAACTGTCTTTGGTGGCGGCACGAGCTCGTTCACCGCCGCGTCAACCAGGATTATGCGGCGCGTATTTCGCAGTTGAAGGCGGATCAGGCCAGGCTAGAGCAGGATTTTATCGCCTGCGTGGATGCGGCCAAGGATGACCCCGCAGCGTTTGGCAGGATTTCGCGGGCATGTTACCAGGCCGCCGAGGAAGTGGAAAATGCCTGGCGATCGGCGGTCAGCATACGCGAGCACCGCCGCGCCAGCTTTTATTATCGTTTTGCCTGGAATGATTTTAACCGGCAGGCAAAAATTACGCCTGAAAACTAACGCATATTAATTCATGATGCTATAATCATTCTATTCTCTTATGGAATTTTTCAGCGCACTTTTCACCACCCAACCATACTTGCTTCCACTATCCCACCTGGCAGGCTGGTTGGGATGGATTGTGATGGCTGCGGCGATCGTCTGGGGGTTACGCCGCTGGTGGGAAGATCCATCCAGCATCCTGCGGCGCAGGTGGTGGCTGTTCGTCATCCTGGTGCTGATCACTCCCTTCACCTCCACCATCATTGCCCTGCGCATGGTGCTGCAAACCCTGCCCCTGCCCGGCGTGCCCATGGAAAACGGGGGTACGGTGCTGATGTTCCTGGCCGCGCTGCCCTGGGTGTTGGGAGCCGGTTTGCTCGGTCCGCTGCCGGCGGTGCTGTTAGGTGGGCTGTCGGGGTTGATGCTGGGCTCATACACCACTCACAGCCCATTTGTGCCCCTGGAAATGGCCGGGATGGCGCTCGTCTTCAGCCACGCGGTGCGCCAGCGCTACCGCACCATGTTCTACCGCTTGCTGCGCCACCCGATTGGGGCGGCTTTAATTCTGGGCATCGCTTACAGCCCGGTATTTATGCTGACCACCCTCTTTGCGGTGAACGGTCCTCTGGCCATTCGCCTGGATTATGCGCTCACCCAGACCTGGCAGTTGATCCTGGCGCATGGTATTGAGCTGTTTCTGGCCGGTCTGGTGGGTGAGGTTCTGTTTGTCACCGTGCCCTTGTGGTGGGGTTGTCTTGGCCCGCTGCTGCCATCCCCCTCCGAATCGAGCATCCAGACCCGCTTTTTCCAGGGCAGCCTGCCTTTGCTGGTGGTTCTGGTGCTGTCGCTGACCCTGGGCGACTGGCTGGTTGCGGGCAGCGCTGCGCGCCACATGGTGGAAGAACGCCTTTCCAGTACGGCCCGGCTGGCGGCTGAAAGCCTGCC
The DNA here is from genome assembly GCA_963752685.1 of uncultured Chloroflexia bacterium. Taxonomy (GTDB): domain Bacteria; phylum Chloroflexota; class Anaerolineae; order Anaerolineales; family Anaerolineaceae; genus Anaerolinea. Next base: position 970,269 of record CAVVZR010000008.1, read on the forward strand.
ATATTTCTTGGAAACCGGGCAAAGCCTGATCCAGAGTATGTCTACCCCGGAATTGGTCGAAGGCACGGATGGACAGGTCAATGCCCGGCTGGCCGAGCGGATGCGCTCTTTGCGCTTTTTTAAGCAGTTAGCCCTGTTCGACCGCCAGGGAAATTTGCTGGGTCAGTTTCCTAAACAATCTTCCGGTACTCTGGCGCTGACCAGCGACGAAAGAAGCGGGATAAACCTGGCGCTGACCGGAGTGCCATTTCAGATGTATACGGCTTCGCAGTCTCCGGAAGAAAGATCTGCCCAACTATCTTTTATATCTACAGTGCTGTCTTCGGATGACCAGCCCATTGGGGTTTTGATTGGGCGCACCGATCTGGTCAGTAACCCATTTACCCAGCCGGCCGTGCAGGCTTTGGATGGCTTAAGTGAAATCAATGGACAGGGCTTCCTTTTGGATGGAAACCTGCGGGTGCTCTACCCGATCGATTCAAATGAAATCACCGAATACGCCAACGCCTTGTCGGGCGATTCGCCATTTTTCGAGGGCACTCGACCGGATGGCACCCGCAGTTTTGCCTATTACCAACAGGCAGAAGGCAGTTCGTGGGCGATCGTAATGACTATCCCGGCCCTGTATACCCAGCAGGTCGCCCTGGATATTGCTATTCCGCTGCTGGTGATATTGGTGATCGTAGCCCTGATCGCTTTTGGGTTGATGCGCTGGTCGTTGGGCACCATCACGAACACGCTGCGTGGCCTGGCCCAGCAGGCCAGCCTGATTATGCGTGGCGAGCTGTCCCAGTCCGTGATGGTCAGGGGAGAAGATGAAATTGGTCAGCTGGCCAATGCTTTTGAACGCATGCGGCTCAGTCTGAAATCCAGGCTGGATGAGTTAAACCGCCTGTTGGTGGTCAGCCAGAGTGTGGCCGCCCACCTGGACATCCACGACGCGGTGCTCCCGATCGTCAGTGCGGCGGTTCAGGATGGCGCATCGATGGCACGTGCCGTGCTGACCAACGAAGTGTCGTTGGAGCAGCGCCTGGCCGGCCCGGTGGTGATTAGCGAAGGCAGCGCCCTGGAGCAGTTTGCCCACATGGATGGGTTGTTATACGATATCATGCGTCACCAGGATATCATGGCCATGCCCACCATCGCGCGCATGCGGCGTTTGAACATCCCCCAGGGCAAACCGGTCCCCGGAGCCTTGATTGCACTGCCGATCCGGCATAAAGACACGTATTTTGGCGCCTTCTGGCTGGCTTATGCCACCTCTCACACCTTTAGCGATGAGGAAGTGCGCTTCCTCTCCACTTTGGCCGGGCAGATCGCCCTGGCTGCCTTCAGCGCGCGTTTATATGCCCAGGCCGAGGTCGGCCGGCAGCGCCTGGACGCGGTGCTGGCATCCACGCCGGAGCCGGTGCTGGTGTTTGACGAACAAACCCGATTGCTGCTGCTGAACCATGCGGCCTTGCAGGTTCCGGGCCTGGTGAAATCGGCCACGGAAGGCCAACCGATCCAGGAAGTGGTTGGCCCGCCGGATTTGATCCAATGGCTGACTGCCCCTCTCGAAAAGCGGATTACCTCACGTGAAATTGAGCTGAACAACGGTAAGATTTATTACACCAGCGTATCCGCGGTGATTACCGAGGGCCGCCAGGTGGGACGTATTTGTATCCTGCGCGACATCACCCATTTCAAGGAACTCGACCAGCTCAAATCCGATTTTGTGGCTACCGTCAGCCACGACCTGCGCTCACCGCTGACCCTGATGCGCGGTTACGCCACCATGCTGCAGATGGTCGGTGAAACCAACGATCAGCAGAAGAGCTATGTCAAGAAGATCATCGGCGGGGTAGAGGCGATGTCGAAGTTGGTGAACAACCTGCTCGATTTAGGCAGGATCGACGCCGGGATTGGACTGCAGATCGAAAAAGTGGTCCTGCAGCAGGTGGTGGATGAGGTCATTAACTCACTTCAGGCGCAGGCCATCCAGAAAGAGATCCAGCTCAGCCAGGTAGCCGGCAGTGACGAAGCCCAGGCGACGATCGAGGCCGACCGCGCCCTGGTGCAGCAGGGATTGTACAACCTGGTGGAAAATGCGATAAAATATACCCCGGTCAAGGGACAGGTAAAGGTGCGCATGGAGGTAAAATCGGCGACCGTGATGCTGCAGGTAGTAGACACCGGCATCGGCATCGCTCCGCTGGACCTACCGCGCTTGTTTGAGAAATTCTACCGCAGCGGCAGGCGGGAAGCCTACCAGCAGCGCGGAACAGGCCTGGGCCTGGCGATCGTTAAATCGATCTCCGAACGCCACAACGGGCGAGTTTGGGTGGAAAGCCAGTTGGGCAAAGGCAGCGTATTTTCCATCGAGCTGCCCATCCACCAGGCGGTGCCGGAATTGGTGGGGGTTAAGTAACCGGTCATCGCAGGCATTTTGAGGGTGGCAGCGCTTCAATCTGGTGGGGTTGAAGCTCGCCCAACTAAAAGTTCCGTTTTTGAAAATTGGGGTGGAAAAAACGGAAGAATGTGATATAATTTTAGATTGCATGCTTATGACTTTTTCCAACCCTGATCTGTTCATCAGAGCGCAAGGGAGTGATCCCTTTTGCGCCTGCATCGTTTTAAAGATCCGACAGGTTCCGATTCAGGAGGCACTTTAGTGGAAACCAAAGGTCTCACCGCACTGCGTATCAGCCTGGCTTCTCCGGACACAATCCGGAGCTGGTCGTACGGAGAGGTACTCAAACCGGAGACGATTAACTACCGGCGTTTACGCCCTGAAAAAGATGGTTTGTTTTGCGAAGCTATCTTTGGCCCTACCCGCGATTATCAGTGTTATTGTGGGAAGTATAAGAACCCTCGCTATAAAGGGATCATCTGCGATAAATGCGGTGTAGAGGTTACGCGTTCATCGGTGCGTCGTGAACGGATGGGTCATATCGACCTGGCGACCCCGGTTGCTCACATCTGGTATACCCGCCGGATTCCTTCCTATCTCGGTTTGCTGCTGGATATTTCTCGGCGCAACCTGGACCGCGTGCTGTATTTCGCCCAATACATTGTCACCTATGTGGACGAAGACGCGCGCCAGAAGGCGTTGAAGCGGCTCGAAGATGAGATTAACGTCTCTGAACGCGAGCAGGCCGCGGAAATTAATGAAAAAATCAAGGCGGTCAAGCTGGAGCGCGACCGTAAAATCGGTGAGCTCAACCAGCAGAAGACCGATCTGCAGGCGCGTTCGGACGAGGCTATTGCCCTCCGCCTGGACCCGGTGATGAAAGAAGGCCAGCGCCTCGAGAATAGCCTCCAGGAGCGCATGGGGCAGTCTTCGCCAAAAGCGGTGGTTTTCGAAGCCGCGGGCGTCAATATCGTCGAAGCCAACCAGGCAGTCAATGCCCAGCACATTTCGATGATCCAGCGCGCGGTCAAAGAGCGCCTGGATGAATTGGAAGCGGAAGTGCGCGAGCAGCTCCGCCGCGACTCTGAGCAGATTTCGATGGAAGTTCAGAAGGTGCGCGCCGAAGCCGACGAGACGATGGAAGCGCTGCGCAACCAGCTCGAAGACCAGTCGACCATCTCGCAGGGCCAGAATTCCCGCCTGCGCGACGAGCTGCAGGAACTCCGCCCGTTCACCTTCCTCACCGAGAGCCGCTTCCGCGAGTTGAAGCAGCGTTGGGGCCAGGTGTTCCGCGCCGACATGGGCGCTGAGGCCTTCTACGATATCCTGCGCCGCCTGGATCTCGAAAAACTGTCGGTGGATTTGTGGCACGAAGTGCGCACCTCCAAGAGCAAGCAGAAGCGCAAGAAGGCCACCATACGTTTGAAGGTGGTTGAAGCCTTCCGCCGCTCCACCAACCGTCCCGAGTGGATGATCCTGACCGTTCTGCCGGTAATCCCACCGGATCTGCGCCCGATGGTGCAGTTGGACGGCGGCCGCTTCGCCACCTCGGACCTCAATGACCTTTACCGCCGGGTGATCAACCGCAATAACCGTCTCAAGCGGTTGTTGGAGTTGGGCGCGCCGGATGTGATTGTGCGCAACGAAAAGCGCATGCTCCAGGAAGCGGTTAACTCGCTGATTGATAATTCTCAGCGCGGCAAGGCGCTTTCGCGCCGCGGCCGCCGCGAGTTGAAATCCTTGAGCGACTTCCTCAAAGGCAAGAAGGGGCGTTTCCGCCGCAACCTGCTGGGAAAACGCGTCGACTATTCCGGCCGTTCGGTGATCGTGGTCGGCCCCAAGCTCAAACTGCACCAGTGCGGTTTGCCCAAGGCCATGGCGCTGGAACTGTTCCGCCCGTTTGTGATTTCGAAACTCGTCGCGCATAACTATGCCGCCAATGTCAAGGGCGCCCGGCGCTTTATCGAGCGCAACCGCCCCGAGGTTTGGGAAGTGCTGGAAGAGGCGATCAAAGAACGCCCGGTGCTGCTCAACCGCGCACCGACCTTGCACCGCCTGGGCATCCAGGCTTTTGAGCCGGTTCTGATCGAAGGCAGCGCCATTCAGCTTCACCCGCTGGTGACCACCGCCTTCAACGCCGACTTCGATGGCGACCAGATGGCCGTGCATGTGCCCCTTTCAGAGCGGGCTGTTTGGGAAGCCCGCAACCTGATGCTTTCCTCGCGCAACCTGTTGAAACCCGCGGATGGTGAGCCGATCATCAGCCCATCGAAAGACATGGTGCTGGGTGTGTTCTACCTGACTATGGATGACAACCTGGTGCATATGAACGACGGCCGTTACTTCGCCGATATGGATGAGGTTGACCTGGCTTACCAGTTGGGCCAGGTGGAAGTCCATACTCACATCAACCTGATGACCGAGACCTGGTATGACGATCAGGATGTGCGCCAGTTAAATCGGTTCGCAAGATCGTCAAGACCACCGTTGGCCGGGTGCTTTTCAACCGCATTCTGCCCCCGCAGGTTCAGTTCCGCAATACAAAGCTGGATAAAGGCGGGGTCAAGGACTTGATTGGGGATGTGCTTGAAGTCTGCGGCCAGGAAGTGACGACGGATGTGGCCGACCTGATCAAGGATATCGGCTTCCTATATGCGATGCGTTCTGGTTCGACTATCGCCGTCTCAGACATCACCGTGCCGGAGGAGAAGGTTAACATCATCTCTGACGCACAGCAGTCGGTGGAGCAGGTTGGGCGCGCCTTCCGGCGTGGTTTACTCACCGAGCAGGAGCGCAATGAGCGCGTCATCGATATCTGGCAGCAGACCACCAAGGTCGTAGCCGATTCGGTGCGCAAATCGATGGACCCGAACGGCAACCTTTCGACCATGGCGCTTTCCGGCGCGACCAAGGGCGGTTTCGGACCGATTGCGCAGTTGGCCGGTATGCGCGGCTTGATGGCCGACCCGGCGGGGCGCATCATCCGCCTGCCAATCACCTCGAACTTCCGCGAAGGCCTGACCACCCTGGAGTACTTCATCTCCACCCACGGCGCGCGGAAAGGTCTGGCCGACACCGCTCTGCGTACGGCTGACGCGGGTTACCTCACCCGCCGCCTGGTGGACGTGGCCCAGGATTTGATCGTGAATGAAATCGACTGCGGCACCGAGGACGGCATCTTCCTCCGCCGCGCCGACGATGTCGCCGGGCAGGCTTATAAAGAGCGTCTGTTTGGCCGCACCACCGCCACGCGGGTGGTCGATCCGCGTACCGGGGAGATCCTGGCTGAGCGCGACGACATTATGGATCACACGATGAGCCGCAAGATCATGGATGCGGGCGTGGATGAGGTCAAGGTGCGTTCGGCAATGACCTGCGAATTGATCCACGGTATCTGCGCGAAATGCTATGGCATGGATCTGGGTCGCGGTAAACTGGTTGAACTTGGCGCCGCGGTAGGTATTGTGGCGGCCCAATCGATCGGCGAGCCGGGCACACAGCTGACCCTGCGCACCTTCCATACCGGGGGTGTTGCTGCCGGGGGCGACATTACGACGGGTTTACCCCGCGTTGAAGAGCTGTTTGAGGCTCGCCGAATGCCCAAGGGAGAAGCGATCATCTCGCAAATCTCGGGGTCGGTGCGCCTGATGCAGTCAGATCGCTACAGCGACCAGCGCTTGATCCGCGTTGAACACAGCGAAATGATCGCGGATGAGTACGATATCCCGGCGGAGTGGACCGTGGTTGCCAAGGATGAGACCAATATCTCCTTGAGCGAACCGATCGCCACCCTCGGCGAAGCCAGCATTGCCGCACAGCACGCCGGGCGTGTTCGGGTGGAAGATGGCAAGGTGTTTGTTTCATACGAACAGCGCGACAGCGCCGAATATGAGATCCCCAGCACCTCTCGCCTGGTGGTGAAAGATGGCGAGCACATCGACGCCGGCACCCCGCTGACCGAAGGCTCGCTCAACCCGCACACCATTCTCAAGATCAAGGGCCGGGATGCATGTGAAATGTATCTGCTGACCGAGATCCAGAAGGTCTACCGGGCACAGGGCCAGAACATCAACGACAAGCACTTTGAGGTGATCATCCGCAAGATGATGGGCAAAGTTCAGGTCACCCGGCCTGGTGATACGGTCTTCCTGCCCTCCGACTTTATCGACCGGCTCGAAATCCGCAAGTCGAACCAGTCGTCTGGTCACCCAGGGCAAGCAGCCGGCCCGCTTTGCAGAAATTTTGCTGGGCGTGACCAAGGCCTCCCTCAATACCGAACTCGTTCCTCTCGGCGTCCTCCTTCCAGCACACCATCAAGGTGCTGGCGGGCGCGGCGATCGCGGGGACCAAGGATAACCTGTTCGGGTTGAAAGAGAACGTGATCATCGGCAAGTTGATCCCGGCAGGCACCGGGTTTGTGCGCGGGCGTTTCCGCGAGGATTATGTGGAACCGGCCGACCGGGTCCTGGATCCCGCCAAGCTGCCCTCGGCAGCCGACTAAGAACAGGATTTACACTGGAACAGCGCAGGTGTATATGCACCTGCGCTGTTTTTATTTGTGCCACCGGTTGTAAACGATCTATATTCCCCATCCGGGTATTTCACCGTGGTTTTGTGACCGAGGTGAGATAAACCACTGGTAGAACAAATTTCCATTTGTGGTAATATAGGTTTGATTGGTGATCCTCTGACGCGAATATCCTGACGTGGTCAGGGGGAAAATTCTTCTAGGAGTGGGTAAATGGAAGTTGGCCTGGTAAAGCGAGTCGATATCGATCAGGAAATGCAGCAAGCCTATCTGGATTACGCGATGAGCGTAATTGTGGCCCGAGCTTTGCCAGATGCGCGGGACGGTCTGAAGCCCGTGCAAAGACGCATCCTGTATGCCATGCACGATATGAACCTGGGCGCCGAATTCGAGCTTCAAGAAATCGGCGCGCGTGGTTGGGGAAGTGCTGGGAAAATATCACCCGCATGGTGACGTGGCAGTCTATGAGGCTATGGCGCGCATGGCGCAGGATTTTTCTATGCGCTACCCGTTGGTTGATGGCCAGGGCAATTTCGGCTCGATCGATGGCGACCCGCCGGCTGCCATGCGCTATACCGAGGCGCGCCTGTCGCGTTTTGCCGCCGAGTTGATGTCGCAGATCGAGCGGAATACCATCGATTTCGTGGATAATTTTGACGGCACCCTCACCGAACCGGAAGTGCTGCCGGCCGCGGCGCCTAACCTGCTGGTCAACGGCGCCAGCGGCATTGCAGTAGGGATGGCCACCAGCATCCCGCCTCACAACCTGGGCGAAGTGATCGATGCGCTGACCTTCATGCTCGAAAAGTGGGATCAGCTGGATGACATTGGGGTCGAGGACCTGATGCAGTTTGTCCACGGGCCCGATTTCCCCACCGGCGGGATCATCCTGCAGGAAGGCGTCGAATCGGGGACTGGCCTGCTCTCGGCTTATGGCAGCGGGAAGGGGCGGATCACGGTTCGCGGGCGCATCCATACTGAAGACATGGGCCGGGGACGCAACCGGCTGATTATTACCGAATTGCCCTACCAGACCAATAAAACCACCCTGATCGAGCGCATCGCCGAATTGGTGCGGTCCGGTCACCTGGATGGCATCGCCGATCTGCGCGACGAATCAGATCGCCAGGGGATGAGAATCGTAATCGAGTTGAAGCAAGGGGTGGAGATGGAAGACACCCTGCGCGGGCTTTACCAGCGCACCCCGCTGCAGTCTACGTTTGGCATTTCCTTATTGGCGCTGGTGGATGGCGAACCGCGGCTGCTCAACCTGAAACAGGCGCTGCGCGTCTTCTTGGAGCACCGCCAGGTGGTGGTCAAGCGGCGCAGCGAGTTTGATCTGGCGCGTGCCAGGCACCGTGCCCATATCCTGGAAGGGCTGCGAGTGGCTCTCAAGAATCTGGATGAGGTTATCTCCATCATCCGCAACGCGCCCGACGTAGAGACGGCGCGAGCCCGGCTGATCAAACGCTTCCAGCTTAGTGAGATCCAGGCGCAGGCCATTCTGGATATGCAGCTGCGCCGGCTGGCATCCCTGGAGCGTAAAAAGATCGAAGAAGAATACAAGGAAGTCTCGGCGCACATCAAGGAGCTGGAAGGGCTGCTGCGCTCGGCCAAACGCATGCGCCAGGTGGTGGGTGAAGAGCTGCTGGTGATCAAGGAATCTTACAGTGACCGGCGCCGCACGCAAATCTTCTCGCTAAAAGAAGGTGATTCAGCCAAGACCCTGCTGACCACCACTGACCTGACCCCGGCCCAGACGGTTTGGGTGGGGGTGACCGAAGATGGCAAGATCGGCCGCTTGATTGGCGAAAGCCTGCCAGACGGAATGCCCCGCCACTTGTTGCGTGTATCCACACACGAGACCCTTTACCTGGCGTCCACCCAGGGCCAGGCAGCCGCGGTGGCGGTGCACGTCTTACCGGAGGTGACCCGCTTCGATGCCGGAGCGCCGCTGTACAAGGCCTGCGCACTGGATCCGGAGGATCAACTGGCATTTCTCTTCCATTTGCCCCAGGACGCGCCTGAGACCCTGGAGCGCTATATTTTGACCTGCAGCCGCCAGGGGATGATGAAAAAGACAATTGTCACCGACCTACCCGGACCCTCGGCACAGCGCTTCGCCCTGGTCAGAATTAATAATGAAGACGAGCTGTTGAGCGGCATGGTGACGGATGGGGGCAGCGACTTGCTGCTGGTGACTGCTCAGGGCATGGGGATTCGCTTTGCCGAGGACGAGATCCGGCCGATGGGCCTGGTGGCGGCCGGGGTGATGGGGATCAAACTGGGGGATGGGGATGCGGTGGCGGCGATGCTGCCCTGGAGCGATAAGGCTGAAGTGTTGATGCTGGCATCCGATGGCAGCGGTCTGCGGGTGAAGGCCAGTGATTTCCCCAAGCAGGGCCGCTACGGCCAGGGAGTGATTGCCTGCCGGGTGGCCAAAGGCCTGGAAATCATCGGCGCAGCCGCGGGCAGCAGCAAAACTACCTTGATGGTATTCATGTTGAAGAGCGCGATCAAAAAGTTGCGATTTGCCGATGCCTCGCTGGTCAAACGCGGCGGTAAAAGCAGTATGATTTTGAAAGTAAAAGCCGGAGACGAGCCCTCGGGCTTGATGGTGGTGGATGTATCGCCCGCTAAACCGGTGGATAACGGCAACGGAACGCGCAAAAAAGTCACCGGCGTAAACGGCGAGAAACCTGCCGGAAAGACTCCCGCTCAAACCACCGCTAAGGCAAAAGCTGAGTCTGGCAGCCCGCGAACTGCCCGCACGACCAGTACCCGCAGCAAGGCTTCCGGCGGCGCCACACGAAGCGCGGCCATGAGCCCACCAAAACCTGCCGCTCAAACGAAAAAGAAAACCGTGGCGGGAACACCGGCTGCCGCAACGCCTCGGGGCAAAGCAAGCACGCCTACAGCCGCGCCGGCAGCCCGCAAACGAGCGGGCACGGCTGCCGCCGTAACGGATGAGGCTGCCTCTATCCAAAAGACTGCCACGAAACCCAAAGCCAGCCCAACTGGTGGGAAACCCGCCCGGGCGAATACACCCGCAGACAAACCGGCTGCCCGCAAGCGAGGTGCAGCCGCGGGCCAGCCTGCACAAACCGATCCGGTCACCCCGGCCAAACCGGCCACACGAAAGAAAACGACCCCGAGCCAGCCATCCGAGCAGCAGCTGCTGCCTGGTCTCGACCCGGCCAGGCCGAAACCGCGCAAAGGGAAGGCGGAGGGTTAAACCCAAAGGGCGCTCGATCAGTCGAGCGCCCTTTGGTTTTTTTTATTCTATGGGGCAGTGAGGTGATAACTGCTCAGCTGGTAGATGATTTTGCCGCCAAACAACCCGAGGGTATCGCTGCCGTCCTTCACCACGCCTTTGCGGCAGACGGCTTTCCAGTTGATGTGCCGGTTCTGCTGGTCGCCGGTGTAGCCTTGCGGGATAAAGGAAGCATCCGGCATGATTTCTTTAAAGAATAATTCATACCACTCTCGCAGGGCATTCGTCCCCTGGATGATCTTTTTGCCCGATATATGCAGGGCGATGGGATTGAACAACGCCAACACCTGGGCAGCGTCATGGCTGTTGAGGGCGGCCATATAGGCTTCGGCGATATCCATATGAGGATTTGGTGGCGTGGGCGCCGGAACGGGCGCAGATGGCGCCTGTTCGCACATGACCTCCCATATCTCGGGGAGATCGCGGCGGCAGAATTCCCAGCCCCAGAAATTGCAGCCGGCCAGGTTGGCGGAGTTGACGGCCTGGAGAAACTCGCGCGCATCGGCCGCGGTGGGGCGCCAACCGCCGCCCTTGTAGGCGGCCCCGGTGGGAAAAACCGGGCGCTGCGGAACGAGATTGCGGAATTCGCGCAAGGTTCGCGCCAGCTGGTCCGCGGGGTTGTGGGCTTTCTCCCAGTACACCTGGGGCATGTTCATATCCACATGCTCGAGGAAGGCCTGCCAGGGCAGCTGGGGATGCAGGCTGGGAAAGCGGTAGGAGCTGAGCGCCATGGGCAGGTCAGGAAAACGATTGCGAAGGTCGCCCATGTAGCGCCTGGCCGCCTGGTCGCGGTGGGGCAATTTATACTGCTCTTCGGCGTCGATGACAAAGCCGTCCAGGTCGAGCTGCTGGATGCGCTGGATGGCCATGCGGGCTTCGGGTCCCGGCTCGAAGCCGTAGACGTAATGCCAGCCCCAGACCTGAATGCCGGCCTGACGCAGGGCGTCCGCCAGGGGTGGAACGTAATCGATCCGGCCGTCGGAGCTGACGTTATGCGGGTAAAACCGGTCGGCGACTTTGATTAACAGGTGGGTCAGGCCGGCCTGGCGGGCCAGGGTGGCGATCTGCTCGACATCTCCCTTTTCGCAGTTGGGGATATTCCAGAGGTAAAATCCTTTGCCTTTTAACATATGCCGGTTCCTGCCCAGGATAAAGTCATGCGGTTTCCAATCATCCGTTGGGGGTCAAATTACCCTCTAAGCCAAGCTGCGGGGCAATGCGGCGCATGGCAAGAATAACATTCTCAACATGCTGCCACAACTCCACCCCAAATTCATCCGCGCCGGCGGCGATCTCATCCCGGTTGGCCCCGGCGGCGAAAGCCTTATCTTTCCATTTCTTTTTTACGGAGGAAGCGCCCAAATCGTACAATGAACGCGAAGGCCGCACCAGGGCCACCGCGGTGACTAACCCGGTGATTTCATCACACGCGTATAGGGCTTTTTCCATCGGCGAGACCCGCTCTACCCCGGTGCCGATGCCGTGGGATAAGATGGCGCGGATGATCACCTCGTCCACTCCGTTTTGGCGCAAAATCGGCACGCCGGCGGTGGGGTGTTCTTCCAGCGTCGGATGGATTTCCCAATCGAAATCGTGCAGCAGACCGGTCAGGCCCCATAAATCCACATCCTCATGGAGTTGTTCGGCGTAAAAGCGCATGGCGGCTTCCACACAGAGCATGTGGTTGATGAGACCCTGGTTCTTTACATACTGCTGAACGAGCGTTAATGCCTGGTCGCGATCCATGGATCCTCCTTGGTAATCAGGTGCAAGTAGAATGCCAGCAATTTACTGGCGAAACAAGTTTTTATTGGCCGGGTTTATTGTAACCAACAATGCCACTCGGGAAAATGGGTTCGGGATCCCCCAACACCGGGACGGGATGGCTCACCCAGATTTCCCAGACGGCGACGGTGGTGGCCAGGGTCTCGCGCAGCATCCAGCTGACCTGTGTGCGGCGTAGATACACGCGCCGGTCGGCTTCGACCCCACTGGTGCTCAAGCCCAGGTTTTTGCAGATAAAGATGGCGCGGGGCAGGTGAAAGCGCTGGGTAACCAGGACGACCTCGTCGAGACCAAAAATAGCTTTGGCGCGGTAGCAGGTGTCGTAAGTGCGGCGGCCGGCGTAATCCAGCACGATGGCATCTTCAGGTACACCCAATTCCATGGCGTAATCTTTCATCGCCCCCGGTTCGTTGTAGTATTCGAAGCGGTTGTCGCCGCTCATCAGGATCTTTTCGATGCGCCCGGCAAAGAACATTTGGGCCGCGGTAGCCACCCGATCGCGCAGCACGGGCGAGGGGCTGCCGTCGCGCGAGAGACCCGCGCCAAACACCACGGCTACCCGGCCGTGAGGTGAATTTTCGAGGTCGAAAATGAGGGGCGCGGTGGATATTTCTACAATCAGGCGGGCGAGGCCGATGATCACGGCTGACCCGGCCGCAGCATACAGCATCCATCGAACAAGCAGTTTAATCCATCTCATATTGTCTATCGAGAAATAGCCAAGAATTTTATTTGCCGATCAGGTCCCTGGGACGAACTCCCAGGGCATCTACCATCTCGCGCAGGCGGTCGTATAGGCCATCCTGGACGACCTTAATCGCATCCACCTGGTAGTTGCCGGCGGAAGATGAGAGCATAGCCAGGCCGTCTGGGCTTTGCGCGATTTGAAGAAAGGCAGCGGTGAGGGCTTTACTGCGCTCCTCGGAAAGGCCGGCGATATAGGAGATATTCAAGTTAGGGATGATCGCATCACTGCGATAAATAATCGGGATGCGTTCCATGGCGTCTGGCAGGTCTTGCAGAACGGCCGAGGCAGTGCGGGGATCGCCGGAAATGGAAAATGTGGCGCCAAAATCACAAACCCCTTTGACATACAGGGATCGCACCACCGCACTGTGGCTTTGGGTAAATGCGGGCTCGCCCAGCTTGATCTCATTCAAAGCCAGTAGACCTGCCGGGGCGATATAGCCTGAGATCGAGCCGGGTTCGACCCAACATGGTCGCATGCCTGCAAATTGAGCCAGGGCGGTGGCAGCATCCGCGCTGTTCTGGCCGCTGATCGGATCGAAATAGGGGGTGAAACCGTTGGAGACATTGGCGAGATATTGGGTGCCGTACTGGTAGATACCAAAATGGTTGGCCAGCAGGGCTACCTGGGCAATCCCCAGGCGGCTGGCGTAGATATAAGACATGGGCGGCAGCCAGGCAATGTGCACGCGCCGTTCGCTCATCTCGTCGAGCAGGGGCTGGTAGGAATTGAAGACGCGCATTTCTACCGCCAGACCGCTGCCCTTGGTCAGGCGTTGCGCCAACAGGTCTGAGACGGGGTCGGTTTGTAAGGAAGGATCCGGGGAGATAATTCCGAAAATCAGCGGGTTAGCGGGGTCGCCAAACGGCGGGGGGGTGGCAGTGGGGGTGGGGAGCGGGGTTGGGGTGGGGGTTTCGAGCGGGCCGGGGGTGATGGTGGGCGTCGCGGTCAGGCAGCCGCTCAAGGATGCAGCCAGCATAAGGAACAGGATGGCAAGGAAGCTCTGCCTGGAAAAACGAGGCAAAATCAGGTTGTGCTTCCATCGACGGGGAGGCTGCATCTTCATCCTGTTGGGATTATATCCAATATCTCGGCCAACGGGTAACCCGGAGAGGAAAGCAATGATCGCGGTCTGGCCATGAAGGGGTTAGATGCGGAACGTCCAGGAGGGATGAGCATATTTCGCATGCTGCAATTCGTGCGCTTTTTGCGTTTCCAGGGTGGAAAGAGACGAGGGAAGCAAATCCATGGCGAAGATATCTCGAAAAGCTGCCGACATGGCCTCAGCAGCCTGATCCCAGCCGACGGTATGCCCCAGCACACGCTCCACGGTGGCGGCGTGGTTGAGCAAACTCTGGGCATTGCTCGCCCGCGAGGCTTCATCTGGCACGGCCAGCACCTGGGTGATGCGGCTGAGATCCCCGGTTAACGGCAGGGTGCCGTGCTGCAAAACGCCATTTTTTCGGCGCGCCTGGGCGCTGCCGACCAGTTTTTTGCCTTCTACGGTAATTTCGTATTTAGAAGGCACTTCGAAACAGACCGGGCCCTGGGGGGATGCGCCATCCGGCAGCTGATATTGGCGGTCTGACCGCGCCGCCAGGGATAACCGCTCCAGCGCCGCCAGCAGGCCGCGGGCAATGCGGGCGTAGCTTTCCAGAACGCTTCCGGCGACCACCGGGTTATCCAGGGTGGCTATCACGGCATAGGTTAACTCATCAGTATGGAGGATGGCCCGCCCGCCGGTGGGGCGGCGCACCAGGCTCCAGCCGCGCACTGCGAGCGCGTCCAGATCGACATCCGCAGCGGGTTGAGCGTACCCCATGGAAAGACAAGGAGGATCCCAGGCATATAAGCGCAGGGTAGGCGGGGACTGGAGGGTGCTGACGGACTCTAAGATGGCCTCGTCGACCGCCATGTTCCAGGTTCCCTCCGCTGGGGGGCTGATGATTAATCGCCAGGAGTGAGTCATCAATGTTTATCCAGGAAAAGAGAAATTATAACTCATGGATTCGATCAGGAAATGAAGCGAAAAAATCGCTGTGTTTTTCGAATGTGTTAATTTACTTGCAAATGATAATTTTCTGGATTATTTATAAAAAATACAATTGATATAGAAATTATGTGATTTTTACAGAATTGCTCTCTGATTGTTTCAGCAAACTTGTCTAGATGAGCCAAAATCTCCTATTTCAAGGGGGATCACCGCAGTTTTTTCTACAAATATCCAGTTGTGATCAATCAAGATGGATAGACCCCATTCCCACATCTTCGTGAACGTTATCAATCAATTTAATAGATTGCGTTAGTTAAAACTTTAGTTAAATCTATTGACAAAAGAATTGAAATGTTGTAGGATTTGTAAAGTTTACAACAACCTTACACATTTTGCGTCAATATCGAAATTACGCCAACGATGGCAGAAGCCTCAACCCATATCTTTGCCGCTATGGTGAAGAGCAGGGGGATGGCAGACCATCGTCATTGGTAAGGTTTTTCTAAAGGAGGTGCAGGCACAAACAAGACGCCGGTTAACCCTGTTCCTTGATTACCATGTGAGTACAACTTTTTCATCGGTTTGGGATGCAGTCCTATGGGAGAAAACATTGAGGCAGACTAAATCCACAAGCAGAGAAAGCGTAGAAATTTCAACCCAATTTACCCTCGGATGGAGGAATACAAGAAAATGAAGAGAACTCTAAATCGCCGCGATTTCATGAAGGTGGCCGGCCTGACCGGTCTCGGAATCGCAGCGGTAGCCTGCCAACCTGCGCAGACTACCCCCGAAGCGACTGAAGCCATGGCCGCCCCGACCAACACAGTCCCCGCTATTCAGGTTTCGGAAGCAACCGCAACGCTCGTGCCCACCGTTGCAGGCGTAACCTACAAGCAATCGCCGATGCTCGATTCAATGGGTTTGCCCCCGGTAGAAGAGCGTATCTCCGCGAACCCGCTGGTGACCCAGCCCCGCGAAGCCGTCGGTAAGTTCGGCGGCACGCTGCGCACCGTCACCTGGTGGCCGGAAGCCGGAAACGTGCAGTTGATGATTTCCGAACCGCCGATCAAATGGAAAGAGGATCTGACCGGTTACGAACCCGCCCTGGCGGAAGCCTATGAGTGGTCGGATGACGGCCTGACCTTTACCCTGCACATGCGCAAGGGCGTCAAGTGGTCGGACGGTGAACCCTACACCAGCGATGACTGGAAGTTCTGGTGGGAGGACATGGCCAAGAACGAGGATTACAAGACGATCTCCGTTCCCGGCTACATGCGCAATACCGATGGCTCCCCGATCACGCTCGAATACCCGGATGAGAGCACCGTGGTTTGGAAGTCTGACCGCCCGCAGTGGATCGCGCCGTACTTCCTGGCGCAGGGATACTGGGAATTCATGGGCCCGAGCGCGAAAATGAAGCCAGCCCACTACCTGAAGAAATACCACCCCACGTACGACAGCACCAAAACCTATGATGACCTGACCACGATCGACAAGTGGCAGCAGACCCCCGGTTACCCGTCCGTGATGGCGTATTACTGTACGGCGGTTTCCGACGATGGCTTGAAATACACCTGGGGTCGGAACCCGTACTACTGGCGGGTGGACACCGAAGGCAACCAACTGCCATACATCGATGAGATGACTGTAGAGATTATCGCCGACGAGCAGGCGCGCATTCTGGCGATCACCTCCGGCAAGTTTGATATCTCCTTCCGCGGCGGCGGCAGCCCCAACGACCTCCCGCTCTTCACCGAGCAGGCCTCAAGCGGCGGCTACCGCATGCTGGAAGGCTGGATGAACGGCGCCGGCGCCTGGCCTGGCTATATGGTCAATCAAGACTATGTCGAGGGTGGCAATTGGTACGACGACGATACGCCCGAGCACGCCGCTGAAATCCGCACCCTCCTGCGCGACAAGCGCTTCCGCAAAGCACTTTCCTGGGGTATTGACCGCCAGCGTGTGATCGATGTGGCCTGGAATGGTATCGGCGAACCCAAAGCCATGACGATCAGCCCGCAGTCCTGGCACTTCTCCAGCCCCGAAGGGCAAGATGTGTACAAGAAATGGGCTGCCGCAGATGCCTCGTTGGATGTCGAAGGCGCTAACGCTGCTCTGGACGAGATCGGGATGACTGTCGGCGCAGATGGCTTCCGCCAACTGCCCAGCGGCAAACCCTTCTCGATGGTGTTGATCATCTCCGACTGGGGCGGCAGCCTCAAGGTTCAGACGGATGCGTCCGCCGAAGCCAAGAACCAGTGGGAAACCAATCTGAAGATCAAAGTGGATGTTCAGAACCTGCAGGGCCAGCCCAACCTGGATACGCTGACCAACGAAGGCCAGTACATGATCCGCGGCTGCCATGTGGCTGAAGTGGACATCATGACCTACCCCGACTGGATGTTCCCGGTGGTCAACCGCTACGTCATGCCGCTCGAAGGCCGCTACTACGACAAAGGCAAAGAGACCTGCGTGGTGGATCCGGCGATCCCGAACTCCTGCGGGGTCAAGCCCGAACCCGGCAGCCCTGGCGAGCAACTACAGGCACTGTATGTGAAGGCTTCCGGCACCAAGACCATTGATGACCGCCACAAGATCGTGTGGGATGCTGTCCAGATTGTTATCGACGAAGGCCCGTTCGTCATCGGTATCTCTGGCGACCAGCGCATGCCCATCATTGCCAACGCCAAACTCAAGAACATTTTGGACTTCGGCGTGGTTGGCCCGTGGGCGCCGGATACACCGGGTAACCAGGTAATGGCCCAGTGGTTCTATGAATAACAACCTAGCTGCGTAAACTGAACAAGCTGTGGCGGGCGGGAAAACCGCCCGCCACATCAAATAATTTAAGGAGTGGCCCATGGTAAGCTACATCATCCGTAGATTGGGATACGCCGCCATCATGGTCGTACTGGTGTCATTTGTCAGCTTTATCATCATCAAGCTGCCGCCAGGCGACTTTTTGACTCAGAAGCTGGCGCAGCTCCAGGCGCGCGGCGACCGCAGCGCTGAAACACAAATCGCCAATTACCGTGCTAAATATGGTCTCGACCGGCCTTTTATGGTGCAATACACCACCTGGGCGGTAAATTTCCTGCATGGTGATTTCGGTGAATCCTTCGAATATGAGCGCCCAGTCGCCGATTTGCTTGGCCAGCGTTTGGGGATGACGATTATTCTGGCCCTGGCTACCCTGATTATTACCTGGGCCTTGGCGATCCCATTAGGGGTCTATTCGGCAGTCAAACAGTATTCATTGGGTGACCAGATCATCACCACGATCAGTTTTATTGGATTAGGAATGCCAGGCTTTTTGCTGGCGTTGTTAATTCTGTACGTAGCCATTATCATCCTTAACCAGGACGTGCTGGGGCTGTTTTCGCAACAATATGCGGATGCGCCCTGGAGTTTTGGAAAGGTGCTGGATTTATTAAAGCATCTTTGGATCCCGGCGCTGATCAGCGCGATCACGGGAACGGGCGGGTTGATTCGCATTATGCGTGGCAACCTGCTCGAGACGTTGGGCCAACCCTTCGTCGAAGCGGCGCGTGCACGCGGTTTGAAAAACAGCCAGGTTACCTGGAAACACGCCGTGCGTATCGCGATTAACCCACTGATCGTGATCCTGGGTTCGGAGGCATTGCCAGGGATTATTGGAGCCGGCGCGCTGGTTTCGATCGTATTAAACCTTCCCACGATTGGCCCGCTTTTCGTAGACTCACTGCGCAAGCTGGATATGTTTACAGCAGGAACCTGTATTGTATTTTTTACGATCCTCTTGCTGATTGGCAATCTACTGGCCGACTTGCTGCTGGCGTGGGTTGACCCCCGCATCCGGCTCGATTAGTCCCGGAGGTAATATCATGGCTGCTGCTGCTGCGACGAAATTAAGAAAACCAGAAAAAACCAAACAGGTTAGCCAGAGTTATCTGAGCCTGGTGTGGTGGAAATTCAAGAAAAACCGGATTGCAGTCTTCGGTGGAATCGTTTTGATACTCCTGTATGCCGGGATGTGCTTATTTGCGGAATTTGTGGCTCCCTATGATTTAGAGCATTCCACCAATTATCCCGAAGCTCGCCCACAAACGATCCGCTTCATCGACGCTCAAGGACATTTTTCCATCCAGCCTTTTGTCTATGGGTTGGATAAGACGATTGATGAAAAGCTGCGCAAGCGCGTCTTCGTGGAGAATACATCCGTGAAGTACCCGCTGTCGCTGTTTGTGAAGGGTGATGCGTACAAACTGCTGGGATTTATTCCGATGGACGTGCATTTGTTTGGCATCCGCAATGCCGGGCCGGAAGAATATGCCTTCATCATGGGCACCGATTCGCTGGGGCGCGATTACTTCTCGCGCATCATTTTCGGCGGGCGGCTGTCGCTGTTAATTGGCCTGATCGGCCAATTCCTTACCCTCATGTTCGGCGCGGTCCTTGGGGCTGTGTCTGGGTTTTACGGCGGCGCGGTGGATGTGCTGGTTCAGCGCTTCACCGAATTCCTTTCAGCATTTCCTGACATCCCGCTTTTCATGGCACTGGCAGCCGCCATTCCGAAATTCTGGCCACCCATCGCGGTTTACTTTATGCTGACGGTGATTTTGGCGTTTGTGCGGTGGGGTGGATTGGCGCGCCAGGTTCGCGGCCTGATCCTCTCTCTGCGCGAACGTGAGTATGTTTTGGCAGCCAAAAGCGCCGGGGCATCGGATGGACGCTTGATGTTCCTTCATCTTTTGCCAGGCACGATCAGCCATATCATTGTGATCGCCACGCTGTCTATCCCTGGCATGATCCTGGCAGAAACGTCCTTGAGCTGGTTGGGCCTGGGTTTACGAGCGCCTTTGACCAGTTGGGGTGTTTTATTACAGGAGGCTGGAACGGTGTCTGCCATCCGCTTTACCCCATGGGAGCTTTGGACAGTTATTTTCATCCTGATTACGATCATGGCCTACAACATGCTGGGTGATGGCCTGCGCGACGCAATGGACCCTTACGCCGGACGTTAGGAGGTATCGCATGAATGAAGTATTGATAGAAGTCAAGGATCTGCGCGTACAATTTGACCTTCGAGCTGGGATTGTGAGAGCTGTCGATGGGTTGGACCTGACCATCCGGCGCGGTCAGACAGTAGGGGTAATCGGTGAATCCGGGTGTGGAAAATCCATTACCGCCAGGGCGATCATGCGCATGGTGCCTAAACCTGGAAAAGTTACCACGGGAGAGGTGATTTATCACCGTTTGGCGAAAGAAGGCAAAAAACATCTCAAAGATGAGGTTTTGGATATCAACAAACTCTCATCCGACGGGGATGTTATCCGCCAGATCCGCGGCGGGGAAATTGGGATGATTTTCCAGGAACCGATGAGCTCATTGACGCCCGTTTATACGGCCGGTTTCCACATCAATGAGGCGCTTAACTTACACCGCCTGATGCCCATCAAGAAGGTGGGTGATCAGATGGCGGATGTGATCACCTCATACCGCAACGTCAACAAGGACGAAGCGCGCGAAATCGCGATCGCCATGCTGCGTAAGGTGGGTATTCCAAAACCGGATCAGCGTGTCGACAGTTACCCCCACCAGCTTTCCGGGGGTCAGCGCCAGCGGGTGATGATTGCGATTGCTTTATCCTGCGAGCCCGAAATGTTGATTGCCGATGAGCCGACGACGGCCCTGGACGTTTCGATTGAAGCCCAGATTTTGGATGTCATGCGCGATCTTCAAAAAAACGCCAATATGGCGATCATGTTCATCACCCACAACCTCGGTGTCGTCGCTGAAATGGCCGAGGAAATGGTGGTGATGTATATGGGTAAACAGGTCGAGCGGGCCAAGACAGTGGATTTGTTTTATGAGCCAAAACATCCCTACACCCAGGCGCTGCTCAAGTCCATTCCGAAGATCGGCAAGAAAACCGGTGCTCGTTTGGCCACGATTGAAGGCATGGTACCCGATCCTTTCCACCTGCCGACCGGCTGTGTGTTCCATCCACGCTGTCCGATGTTTATGCCGGGGAAATGCGATAAAATTGCGCCCACCTATCAAAAGGTAGGGGAGGATCACTGGGTGAGTTGCTTACTCTATGAGGATGTATAACCATGACAGAACAAGTAGCGGAACCAAAAGACAACACCACTCCGAAGGGTAACAATTACATCCTGGATGTCAGGGGATTGAAAAAATATTTCCCCATTCAAAAAGGGCTGCTGCGCAGGACGGTCGGTTATGTCAAGGCGGTGGATGACGTCAGCTTCTACGTCCGGGAAGGCGAAACACTCGGCCTGGTGGGTGAATCTGGCTGTGGGAAGACCACAGCCGGACGCACGATCATTCGCCTGTACGAACCAACCGGCGGGGATGTATTTTTCAACTCACGCGTCTTAAGTGAGAGCGGCGAACCTCAGATGGTCAACCTGGCGCAGATGGATCATGCGCAAATGAAATATATCCGCCAGGAAATTGCGATGATCTTCCAGGACCCAATCAATTCTCTCAATCCGAGGATGACGGTCGGCGATATCGTCGCTGAGCCCATGGTCATCCATGGAAAATATGGTCCTGATAGTGAGCGGGTGATTATCGCGTTGCTCGAACGGGTGGGATTACGCCCGGACCATTTACGGCGATATCCGCATGAATTTTCAGGTGGTCAGCGCCAGCGCATCGGTATTGCCCGCGCACTCTCAATGAACCCACGCCTGGTGATTTGCGATGAGCCGGTATCGGCGCTGGATGTTTCGATCCAGGCGCAGACCTTGAACCTGCTCGAAGATTTACAGCGGGACTTCAACCTGGCGTATATCTTTGTGGCGCATGACCTGAGCGTGGTTCAGCACATCTCGGACCGGGTGGCGGTGATGTATGTCGGAAAAGTGGCAGAGATTGCCAGCTCGGATGAGCTGTACAACCGCCCGCTGCATCCATACACCGAGGCGCTGATGTCCGCGGTGCCAAAGCCTGACCCGAAGTACAAGTCAGACCGGATCGTCATGCAGGGCGAAGTCGCGGATCCTTCAAACCCACCCAGCGGCTGTTATTTCCATCCACGCTGCCGTTATGCCGAAGCAATTTGTAAAGAAAAGACGCCCGAATTCCGCGAATTGAAGCCTGACCATTTTGTCGCCTGTCATCGGGCTGAAGAATTGACGTTGCGAGGTGTATGACTTGCGAAGGTAGGTGGTGAGCAAGATGTCTCGAGGTCAATCTACTTCGGACGGCGCTCATAAGCCGGTTGGCTGGTTGGTGCGCCTGCTTGCGGTCTTGGTCTGGATTGTGACGTCTGTTTTTGGCCTGGTAGAAATTTATCTCGGCCGGCAGGCTTTCGTCCGGATGTACGGTCGATTTTCGGATAATATCTATGCCAGCTCAGTGTTTGGCAATGTGGTGACAGTCATCCTTGCCCTTGCCTGGTTGGGTTATGTGGTCATCGCAGGCGAATACAACCTCAGGCGTATTGAGACAGGAAAAGGCTGGAGTTTATATGCCTGGGCCGTCGGCATAGAATTACTGATCTTGATCTTGTATTTGGTTGCATAAAAACCGTATATACTTGTGGTACACCTATACCAAGCAGGCCCCAGACCTTTGCCTGCCTTCATTTCAAGAGGAGATTGTGATGGCAAACCAGGAAGAAATCATTAAATTTCTCTATCGTGTACCTCTGTTTCAATCGTTGAACCGCCGCCAGCTCGATCAACTGGCCAAACGGGTGCTCGACCGCGATTATCAGGAGGGAGCGACCATTGTTTCCCAGGGCAAAGGCGGGGAGGGTTTCTTTATTGTCTATGCAGGCAAAGTAGATGTGATTCGCGAACGAGCCGACGGCAATAAGGCTGTCGTGAACCAGCTTTCGGATGGCGACTTCTTTGGTGAAATGGCGCTGCTGGATGACGGCCCACGCACCGCCACCTGTGTTGCGGTGGGACTGACCAAGTGCTATGTATTGCCACGCTGGGATTTTCTGGCGGTTATGAAAGATGACGCCGACATGGCGATCACGATCCTCGAGGAAATGGCCAAGCGCTTCCGCGCCGCCCTCGACATTCTGTAAGAAGGATTTTTAGGGAGGGTTTAGGGCGCTTTTGGCTGGCAGAAGCGCCCTTGTTTTGCGATGAAATGCACCAATTGTGGTTTTGAGAGCGCCTTTGGCTACAAATACTGTGGGATGTGTGGCACCCTGCTGGGCAGAGAATGCCCGGCCTGTGGAGCCGCTAACCCATGGGAATATTTATATTGTGGTGCATGTGGAAAACTGTTGGATGAGCGCGCACCTCAAACACCTGTGCGGGCAGCAGCGGAGAATACCGCCGTTCCCGTTGTGCGGGACCTGGTTCCTCCGGTGGCGGCTGCATTGGAGGGCGAACGGCGCGTGGTCACCGTGCTGGTAGCCGACGTAACCGGTTCCACCAACTTGTTAGAGCAGCTCGGCAACGAGACCTGGGTGGAGATGATGAACCGGGTCTTGCTGGCGCTGGAGGCGGAAATTTACCGCTATGGCGGGGTGGTCGACCAATTCCGCGGGGATGGCCTGGTGGCCTTCTTCGGCAGCGATATTTCTAACGAAGATGACGCGGAACGCGCGGTTTTGGCCGGTCTGGCGATGCAGCAGGCTATCATTCGCTTCAACGATGACGTGGTGGTGGCTAAATCATCTGGCATCCGGCTGCGTGTAGGCATCAACAGCGGTGAGGTGATCGTCGCCAGCATTGGCGATAAGCATCAGCATCGCGAAGACACGGCCATGGGGATCGCCATCGCGGTTGCGGCGCGGCTCGAGACTGCCGCTGAGCCAGGCTCGGTCCTGGCCAGCGAATCAGTCTATCAACAAGCCCAAACCCAATTTACCTGGGAATCGCTGGGGGCGATAACCGTCAAAGGCTTCTCGCAGCCGATCGATGTTTTCAGGCCCACCTCGGTGCGCCAGGATACCGACCGCTCCTTCAACGTGGAGGTGTTTGGCAACCAGATCCCCCTGGTGGGCCGCGACCAGGAACTGACCCGCTTGAAACAGCACGTCGAATTGCTGAAAATGGGGCAGGGCAGCTTTGTCTTGCTGAGCGGTGAGACGGGGATTGGCAAACAAGCGCTCATCACCGAGACCCGCCAATATTTTATCCGCCATGAAGCGCTTATTGCCGATTCTGGAAGGACGGGAAACCCAATCAGAGGAGCAGGTGCAGTGGCTGTTTGGCCGCAGCCGTTCGTATAACCGCAACTGGCCCTATTCGCTGTGGATCGAATTGTTGTCCAACTGGCTAAACATCTACACCGGCCAACGCCAGGAAGAAATCAAGGCACGGCTGGTCGAGCAGTGTAAAGATTTATGGGGAGATGAGTTTGAGCTCTATTTCCCCTATCTCGCCGAACTGCTGCACATCACCCTGGATGCCCATCACCGCGAGAAGATCGAATACCTGAGCGCCGATACGCTGCGCCAGCAAATTGCGGATGCGGTCTTGAATTGGCTGGAGGCGATTGCCAGGCGACTGCCCCTGGCGGTGGTCCTTAGTGAAGTGGAATGGGCAGACCCTTCCTCTTTACACCTGATTAAAGCCAGCGCGGGGTTAGTCGAAAAGCTGCCGATCGTCTTTATCTTGTTATACCGCGACGACCCTGGTTCGCTGCTGGATACAACCAAGACGGCCGTCGAGGAAATGCTGGGCGATCTGGCAGACGAGGTGGCCCTGCTGCCGTTAGAACCATCGCAGTGCAGCCAATTGATCGATTTCCTCATCGGACCGGATATTTTCCCGGACGAAACCCGCGAACTGCTGGTAAAGAATTCGGAAGGCAACCCATCCTATATCGTTGAGATTTTGCGCTCCCTGATCGACCGGGAAGTGCTGGTGCAAAATTGTGATTCACGCGCCTGGTGCCTGGCGCGCCCGGTCAACGCGCTGGATTTGCAGGGCAATCTAAACCGGCTGCTGCAAGCCCGGATCGACCGCTTGAGCAGTGACGAACGCCTGGTGCTGCAGATGGCCGCGGTGATCGGCACCGTCTTCTGGTCCAACGTGCTTCAGTTGGTGGTCGGCGATCAGATCCTGGTGAAGGAGCCTTTGAACTCGCTGGTCAAAGCCCAATTGATCGACCGCAAAGGCCGCAACCCGGAACTGGGCTGGGAATACAGTTTCCGCACGGATCTGATCCATGGAGTGGTCTACGAAAGCCTGTTGACCAACCAGCGCGAGAGCTTCCATTTGCAGATTGCTCAAACCCTGGAGGAGACCAGCCCCGAGAACAGCGGCATCCAGCACCAGGCGTTGATTGCCTACCACTATCGCAGGGCCAAAGAGCCGCGCAAAGAGTTGTTTTATGCCAACTGGGCTGCGGAAAAGGCCAGGGAGGTCTACGCGGTGGAGGAAGCTATTGAGCATTACACCCGCGCGCTCGAGCTCCTGGATGAAATTGAGACCACCACCACCGATGAGAGACAGCGCCGCGCCTTGTATGGGCAGCGGTTTGAAGTGCTCAATGGACGCCAGGCCGAGCGGTTCCAAAATGGGGAAATCGAGGCTGGCATCCAGGATGCGCGCGCTTTGCTGGACCTGGCGAGAAAGATGGAGGATGAGCCCATCTGGCTGATCGATGCGCTGCTAAAACAACCCGAGATTACCTTGCTGGAGACCCGCGAGAACCTCGAAGCGGGTTTGAAGATGGCGGACCAGGCGCTGGAATTGTCCAGGCAGTTGGGCGACCGCTACCGCGAGATGTTCTCTTTAATTGCCAAAGCGCGGCTGATGAACATTATCGGCAACCTCGAATCCTTCCCCCTCGCCAGCCAGGCTTTAGACCTGGCCAGGGAGTTGGGCGATGTGGAAACACAGGTAGTCTTGCTGCTGGGGATTTCGAATGCCTACGGCATGGAAAATATCGAGCGCTGCGTCGAATATCTCCAGACTGCCCTGCCTTTGGCGGAGCAGATCCACAATAAACGTATCCACCTGGAGCTTCTGGCGGCATTAGGAGACCATTACGAGCGGGAAGGCGATTATTACCGCCTGTTAACCGATTACCAGGCCAAACGGCTGGAGATCAGCCGAGAAATTGGTGACCGCTTAATGGAAGGCTCGGTGCTGATGTATTACGCTCAGATCGAGGGCCTCTACCTGGGCGATTATGATACTGCCTTTATCCATGCCGAGAAAGCATTCCAGCTGACCGAGAAATTGGCCAGCAGCCTGTATCCGCTGTTGAGAATGGCTCAACTTCAGGTTTGCATGGGCTTATTCAGCGAGGCCGAGGAGACGCTCTCACAGGCGGTGCCGTTAAGTGAGCGTAGTGCGTTTACGATCGGCGTTGCCGGGTATAGTCTGGTGACGGCCATCTTGTTAAATGCTCGGGGCACCCAGGCTGACCTGGAGCGAGCCATTGCTGAGACAGACCAGGTAAAGCATCTGGTCAGCGAACAAAAGATATCGGCGCAGTATTTAATGGCCGCCTGCTGCGAAGCGTCGAGTGCCCATTATGGCCTGGCCATGATGGTCGAGGATCCTGCCGCGAAGGATTATCACACCAATCAGGCGCTGGAGGAATCGAACCGGGCGAAGGAGATTTTCGAAGGATACAGTTTTGTCCAAATCATCGAATGCTCCAGCGAAGACATCCTCTTTGGACACGCCAAGGCACTTAAACTAAACGGCAGGTCGGATGAATCGAGAGAGTATTTCCAGCGCAGCTATGATGAAATGATGCGCAAATACGATTTGATCCCGGCCCATAGCCCCTTCCGGCGGACCTACATCGAAAACATTCGCCTTCACCGCGATATTCTCGCCGTCCGTCCTCCGCTGACCAATTGACCCGATTGATCGTGAAACTCAAAAGGCAGTAGACGGGCGGGAGACGAATCAATCGCATTTGTTAGAAAAGTTTGCATTATTTTCATTTGAGTTATAATGATTGCTATACATTAATGGAGTCAACGGGTGAGTACAACTTTTTGGACCGTTCCGACCCAAAATTTGAAGAACTTAAACAAACACGCGATCATTGATCTGATTCGCTTCACTTCAGGTGGAATTTCACGGGTGGAGATAGCCCGTCAAATGGGTCTCACCCGGGCGGCGGTCAGCGCGATCGTAGATGATTTGCAGCAGTCTAACCTGGTGCGCGAGACGGAAGGCACCTATCCCAGCGGCCGCCGGCCAATCGTGCTGGAAATCAACCCTGATTTTGGTTATGTGATCGGAATTGACATGGGCGCCTCACATGTCATGTTGATTCTGGCGGACAGCTCGGGCCGGCAGGTACACGAGGTGGGCGCACCGCAAAATATCAACGAAGGCCCGGATGTCTGCCTGCGCAGAGTGGCCAAGTTGATCGACCAACTGCTGGCTGAAACCGGGAAAAAGATTGAGGAAATCAGCGCCATTGGCGTGTGCGTCCCGGGACCCATCGTGCAAAGCGAAGGGATGGTGAGTGGTCCGCCGATTATGCCGGGCTGGGACCATTACCCGATCCGCGACCATCTCATCGAGTTGTATCACCTGCCGGTTTCGCTCAACAATGATGCCGAAATGGGGGCCGTCGGCGAGTGGGCGTACGGCGCCGGGCGCGGAGAGCGCAACCTGGCCTACATCAAGGTGGGCACTGGAATTGGGGCCGGCCTGCTGCTGGATGGTCAGATTTATCGAGGGGCCACGGGCTGCGCGGGTGAAATTGGCCACATCACCATCGATGAAAACGGTCCGCTGTGCACCTGCGGCAACCGCGGCTGCCTGGAAGCGATTGCCGGCGGAAGTGCGATTGCGCGTCGTGCCACCGAAGCGGTAAAGATGGGCCAGCGCACCCTGCTGGCGGAGCTGCACGAAGATGGCGCCATCACCATCGCGGATGTGATGCACGCGGCGCGCATGGGAGATCACCTCGCCCAGCGGGTTACTGCCGAAGCTGGGATGCACCTGGGTACCGCGATCGCCAATGTTGTTAACTTATTTAACCCGAGCATGGTGGTGATCGGCGGTTCGGTCGGTCAAATTGGCGATCTTCTTTTAGAGCCAATCCGTTTGACGGTGCAGCGGCGCAGTCTGCTGGTGGCATCCAAAAATGTGCGCATCACGGCTGCGCTATTGGGACGGCATTCCTGCAGTATGGGATCTGTGGTTCAAGCGCTGTCCATTGCCCTGCATCATCTCGCGGAAAAAAACGCTTAAAGCCATCCTTTTCTTTTCCCTGTTCGATTAATCATCCCGATATGAATATAGGTGCCGCAGCCGGTCGCATTCCAGGCGGGCAGCCAGCGGCTCATTCACACCGGATTAATCCAAAGCGTTTATAATTGCACAAAACCAAACAATAGAGGTAAATCATGGCCAGGGCAGAAATATTCTCGGGCGTTTGTGGTTTTATGACGATTGTGGAATCGAAAATGGATGGCGAGGTTTGCCGTCTGAGTATCCAGAGCCAGTGCAAATCGATCCAACGCCTGTCAAAAAACCTTGATAAGGTGGATCCCTTGCATGAGAT
Organism: uncultured Chloroflexia bacterium; assembly: GCA_963752685.1. Classification (GTDB taxonomy): domain Bacteria; phylum Chloroflexota; class Anaerolineae; order Anaerolineales; family Anaerolineaceae; genus Anaerolinea. The sequence goes on from CAVVZR010000008.1 coordinate 998,453, forward strand.
TTCTACCCGGCGCGAAATGCCGGAGACGCTGACCGCAGGCACTCAATACTGCGCGCATGCCGCCTGCCCGGTGCCGGTGGGGATCATCAAGGCGGTGGAAGTTGAAGCCGGCCTGGCTTTGCCCAAAGACGTAACCATAAAAATCACCAAATAACCCGCTTAAGGGTTGGGGAATCCCCCTGGCATCTATTTTGCACCGATTGAATCGGTCGATGACAAGGACTGCTTTGGGCTGTTGAAAGGCTGGTTTTTCGGTGAGTTCTCCAATAATTGAAGAAGCGCAATCGCAACATACGATCGAGATCCATCTGCCGGATCAGCGAGTTTTTTCTGGACCGCGCGGCGCCAGCGTGGAGACTTTTCTGCGGGCACTGCCCGAATGGGATAACCCGCCGATCATGGGTGCGGTGGTCAACAATGAACTGAGGGAATTGACCTTTCAGATAAATATGGAGGCTCGCGTCCAGCCGGTGACGATGGCGGATGCCGATGGCGCGCGTATTTACCGCCGGTCATTAATTTTTTTACTTGAGGTGGCCTTCGACGATCTTTTTGCGCCGGCAGTGCTTACCGTGGACCACTCGGTTTCATCCGGCGGCTACTTCTGCCAGGTGACCGGACGCACGGCGCTTTCCCAGGAAGAGTTGGAGCGGTTAAAGCTGCACATGCAGGAACTGGTGGACCGGGATATGCCCCTGGAACGCTCGATTGTGCCGCTGGACGAAGCGCGCGAGATGTTCAAGGCGCGGAAAATGACCGAGAAAGTACACCTGCTCGAATTTCGGCAGAAGGATAGCCTGGTGTTATATGCGCTGGGTGACCACCGCGATTACCATCACGGTTACATGGTGCCCTCGACGGGATTTTTACGCTGGTTTGATCTGCGCCCCGAAGACAGCGATGGTTTTATTCTCCAGTATCCGCGGCGCCATTCACCCAAGACGCTCCAGCCCATGCCAGATTATCCCAAGCTGCTGGTGAGTTTTCGCCAGTACAGCGGTTGGTTGGAGCACCTGGGGGTTGAGGATGTCGGCGCGCTGAACGAAGTGGTCACCAGCGGGCGCATCCGCGAGGTGATTTTGGTGGCCGAAGCCCTGCATGAGCGGGAGGTGGCCGAGATTGCCAGCAAAGTGGTCGAGCGTTCTAAAACCGCTCGTATTGTGCTCATTGCCGGGCCGTCATCTTCTGGTAAAACAACCACATCCAAGCGCCTGGCCGTGCAGTTATTGGCGCAAGGCATTTCCCCCTACCCGATGGAAATGGACAATTATTTTGTCGAACGGGAACGCACCCCGCGCGACAAATTGGGCCAATACGATTTTGAATGCCTGGAAGCCCTGGATACGCAGCTCCTGTCAGAACACCTCAAAGGCTTGATCGCCGGAGAAGAGGTACAGCTGCCCAAATTCAATTTTAAGGCCGGGCGCAGCCAACCGGGTGAAATCGTCCGGCTCGCCAAAGATCAAATGATCATCCTGGAAGGTATTCACGGGATGAACCCGCGCCTGCTGCCGGATTTTGCCCCGGATGAAACCTTCCGTATTTATGTCTCCTGCCTGACGCAGTTAAACTTAGATCGCCACAACCGCATCTCGACCACCGACACGCGTTTGCTGCGCCGCATCGCGCGGGATGCCCGCGAGCGCGGATATTCGGCGCAGAACACCATCTCTCGTTGGGAATCAGTGCGGCGTGGCGAAAAGCTACATATCTTCCCCTACCAGGAAAACGCGGATGTGCTGTTCAACTCGGCTCTGGTCTACGAATTGGCTGCGTTGAAACCTCTGGTGGAGCCGCTGCTGCGCCAGGTGCCGTTTGGCACCCCCGAATATATCGAGGCCAAGCGCTTGCTGGCTTTCCTGGAATGGTTCCTGCCGGTCAATCTGGAGCTGGTCCCCGATAATTCAATCTTGCGTGAGTTCATTGGCGGATCGATTTTGAACGAATTTCGGTTGTGGGAGAAACACAAAGATTAACGCCAATGGCGTTGAGTTATCCTAACCTTGACGAGTAAAATAGAGCACCTCTCGCGAAAATTCTCGCGGGAGGTGCTCTTTATAATTCAAGGATCAGCCGGCTGGCTGGTCTTTATTCCTGCCGGGTCAACCGATTAAGCGGAAGCCAGAGCCTGTTCCAGATCCCAAAGGATGTCTTCGATATCCTCGGTGCCCACGCTGAGGCGGATGAAATCCGCCGAAACGCCCGCGGTCTCCTGCTGTTCTTCATTCAATTGGCTGTGCGTGGTGGAGGCAGGATGGATCGCCAGGCTCTTGGAATCGCCCACGTTGGCCAGGTGGCTGAACAGTTTGAGGTTGTCGATGAATTTCTGGCCGCCTTCGCGCCCGCCTTGAATGCCAAAGCCCAGAATGGCACCTGGACCTTTGGGCAGGTATTTCTTGGCGGCGGCATACTGGTTGCTGGACTTCAAACCGGGATAGGCGACCCATTTGACCTTCGCATGCTGCTCGAGATATTCGGCGACCTTTTGGGCATTCTGCACGTGGCGTTCGATGCGCAGGCTGAGGGTTTCCAGGCCCTGGAGGAATAGAAAGGAATTGAAGGGGGATAACGCCCCGCCGAAGTCACGCAGGATCTGCACCCGCGCCTTGATAATGAAGGGCGGCAGGCCGGCGTCGACCAGGCTGCTGTATACCAGGCCGTGGTACGAACCATCCGGGGTGTTGAAATTTGGGAACCGCGGGTTGTCTTTCCAGTTGAAATTGCCGCCATCCACAATGACCCCGCCAATCGAGGTGCCGTGACCACCGATGAACTTGGTGGCCGAATGCACGACGATGTTCGCCCCGAATTCAAACGGGCGATTGAGGTAGGGGGTGGCGAAGGTGTTGTCGATCATGATCGGGATGCCAAATTCCTGCCCGATTTTCGCGACCTCATCGAAGGGGAAGACGTTGATCAGCGGGTTGCCGAGGGTCTCACCGTAGAGGATTTTGGTGTTAGGGCGAATGGCGCGGCGGAAATTCTCCGGGTCCGAGGGATCGACCAGGGTGACATCGATCCCCAGGCGCGGGAAGGAATAGACAAACTGGTTGTAGGTGCCGCCGTAGAGGGTGGCGGCCGAGACGATGTGATCGCCGGCTCCCACCAGGGTAAAAATGGCCTGGGCCTGGGCGGCGTGGCCAGAGGAGGTTGCCAGGGCGCCAACTCCGCCTTCCAGGTCGGCGATGCGCTGCTCAAAGACGTCGGTGGTGGGGTTCATGATCCGCGTGTAGATGTTGCCGAACTCTTTCAGCGCGAAGAGGTTGGCAGCATGCTCGGTGTTGCGGAAGTTGTAAGAGGTGGTCTGGTAAATGGGCACCGCGCGCGCTCCGGTGGTGGGGTCGGGTTGTTGGCCGGCATGCAGCTGGCGGGTATTAAAGCCGTAACGGCGGGGGGTTGATTCTGGGGACATGGTGAGCTCCTTATGCTAATTTGTCCAGATCGTAGGGGGTTTCCTGATACACGTAATAGTTCAGCCAGTTGGCGAACAAAAGGTTAGAATGCCCGCGCCAGCGCACCACAGGATTGCGGGTGGGGTCATCATCTGGGTAGTAATTCACCGGGACGTGGATGGGCAGTCCCAGTTTGACATCCCGGTCATACTCGCTCTTGAGGGTGAGCGGGTCATACTCGGAGTGACCGGTGACAAAGATTTGGCGCCCGTCACGACGGGCTACCAGGTAAACGCCGGCATCCGCCGACTCGGACAGGATTTCCAGGTCGGAAACAGGTTGGATATCTTCGCGGCGGATTTCGGTATGGCGTGAGTGCGGTGCGTGGAAGACATCGTCAAAACCACGCAGCAGAGGTACATTCAGCCGATTGATGTGGTGCTCGTAAGCCCCGAACATTTTTTCGGGGAGCGGGTACTTGGGGATGTGGTATTGATGGTACAGGGCAGCCTGGGCGCCCCAACAGATAAAGAAGGTCGAATACACATGACTACGGCTCCAATCAATAATCTCAGCCAATTCAGGCCAGTAATCCACTTCCTCGAAAGGCATTTGTTCCACCGGCGCACCGGTGATGACAAACCCATCATATTTCTGGGAGCGGAGCTGGTCGAATGTCTGGTAAAAAGTGACCAGGTGTTCTTCCGGCGTGTTCTTGCTCTGGTGGGTAAGCACGCGCATCAGGGTGATCTCTACCTGTAAAGAGGTGTTTCCCAACAAGCGCAGCAGTTGCGTCTCGGTGGTGATCTTTGTCGGCATCAGGTTTAGGATCGCAATGCGCAGCGGCCGGATATCCTGGTGTACGGCGCGAAATTCATCCATCACGAAAATGTTCTCACCCAGCAGTATTTCTTTGGCGGGTAACCCATCGGGTATCTTGATCGGCATTCAAAAATCCCTTCAACATGGTTTCAGAAGAGGGTGAACGGGCAGCGGGGATTGTGTTTGGAGCAAGAAAAAACCCCTTCTGTTCAACAAGAAGAGGTCAGCAATTTGTCAGCCATACCCCTCTCATCTCTCAGATAATCCTTCCGCGGGAGTTGGCACCATGCCTTTACTGGCTGGTTGTCGAGGTATCAAAGGGCCCGTCCCTCCACCTCTCTAGATAAGAGTGTCGTCTATTCGGTTGTTGGCAATAATCATATCATATCGAAACAAAAAATCAATAGGCAATTTATGAGGATGTATGATACATTTTATTAACGATACCTGGTCGAATATTATGGTGAAGAGGATACCGTGGGCGGCAAACAGCCAACATTACATGATGTAGCCCGATTAGCGAATGTATCACACCAGACTGTCTCGCGGGTGATCAACGACAGCCCCAATGTGGCCGATTTGAACTCGTGAACGAGTATTAGATGTCATCCGGCGCCTGAACTACCGGCCTAACCGGGCTGCGCGCAGCCTGATCACCGGCCGCTCGCAGACTCTGCAGGTGATCAATTTTGACGCCAATTATTTGACGCCGCTGCCGCCGATCATCTCCCTGGCAAACGAACACGATTACCAGATCAGCGTGTCCACCATGCGCTCGCCCAATTCTCCGGAAGAACTGCGCCGTTACTTTGACGACCTGACCTCGCGGATCGTGGACGGCTTTTTGTTGTTCGCAATGAATTTTAAGGTGGATGTGTTCGTGCTCGACCGGCTTTGCCGGGGGATACCCTACGTTCAGTTGGGCACCGAACCCGATCCGGCTACACCGGCGGTAGTTTTCGACCAGCGCCAGGGGATGCAGCAGGTGATGAACCACCTGTTTGAGCTGGGACACCGCCACATCATCGAGGTTTCCGGTCCCTTTACCCAGGTCGATGGGCGCATGCGTCACAGCGTGTTTTTGGAAATGATGCAGGCCTTGAATTATGAACCCGGCCCCTGGTTTGAAGGAAACTTCAGCGTTGGCGGCGGTTATGAACGCACCTGCCAGTTATTGAGTAGCGGCGTGCCGTTCACCGCGCTGGTGTGCGGTAACGACCAGATGGCGCTGGGGGCGCTGCGCGCGCTGCATGAGACCGGGCTGCGCGTTCCTGAGGATGTGTCGGTGGTGGGTTTTGACGACGACCTGGTGGTGGCCTATTACGAGCCCCCGCTGACCACCGTGCGCCAGGATTATTTCCAGCAGGCTAACCTGGGGATCGAATACCTTATCCAGTTGATCGACAATCCAGACACCGCTCGCGGCCATAAAGTGATCGTGCCGGAATTGATCGTGCGCCAGAGTACAGGTATTGCCCGAAAAGCATAATTCCTGCCCCCGGTGGTCATCCGCGAACCTGTTTCACCCGGGGTCTTGTTGATTCTTTGCCAAAAATTATCTGAATTTCTCACAAAAGGATAAGGTCTATGGATTTCAAACAGCAGCTCGAAAAGCTTCAGGCAGATCATCTGCGCCTGCTGGAGCAAAAAAACAGTATCGATCCGCGTTGGTCGAACGGATTATTTGACCGCTATATCCACCCGGTGGTCAGCGCAGCCCACGCCCCGCTCTTCTGGCGCTACGATATGAACCCTCAGACCAATCCCTTCCTGCTGGAGCGGTTGGCGGTGAACGGCGCATACAACGCCGGCGCGATGGAATATAACGGCAAAATTTGCCTGATGGTCAGGGTGGAAGGCGCCGATCGGAAATCATTCTTTGCTGTGGCCGAAAGCGCCAACCCGGTGGAGGGCTTTCGCTTTTGGGATTACCCGGTGGACATGCCGGAAACGGATGTGCCCGACACCAATGTTTACGATATGCGCCTGACCCGCCATGAGGACGGCTGGATTTATGGGGTATTCTGCACCGAGCGTAAGGATCCGCAGGCAGCCCCCGGCGACCTCTCCAGCGCGGTGGCGCAGGCCGGCATTGCCAGAACCCACGATTTGGTTAATTGGCAGCGGCTGCCAGACCTGCGCAGCACCTCGGCCCAGCAGAGAAACGTGGTGCTGCACCCGGAATTTGTCGATGGCAAGTATGCCTTTTATACCCGTCCGCAAGATTCCTTTATCGAGGCGGGCCGCGGCGGCGGGATCGGATGGGGGCTGTGCGCGGATATCGAACATGCTCAGGTGGATGACGAGATGATCATCGATGAACGCCAATACCACACGGTCAAAGAGTCGAAGAATGGGGCCGGGGCTACCCCGATCAAGACCCCGCAAGGTTGGCTGCATATTGCCCACGGGGTGCGCGGGACGGCCGCCGGGCTGCGCTACGTGCTGTATGCTTTCTTGTGCGACCTGCGCGAACCGTGGAAAGTAATCGCGCGTCCGAGCGGGTATTTGATCGCGCCTGAATTTGAGGAACGAGTGGGGGATGTTTCCAATGTGGTTTTCTGCAACGGCGCGGTGGCGCGTGAGGATGGGAGCCTGTTCATTTACTACGCCTCATCCGACACCCGTACGCATGTGGCTGCTACCACGCTGGATAAAATGCTGGATTACATCACCAACACGCCGCCCGACGGCCTGCGCTCGGTCGCATCGGTGCAGCAGCGCTATGGGTTGATCCGGCGGAATCTTGAGCAAGGAGCCGTTTCGGATGCGCGCCACGATTAACCAGGATCCCTTTCTGGTGCAAAACGCAGGCAAGGACTGGCGTAAATCCGGTCTGTGGCCGGCCAGCTGGATCGGCTGCCCTGGCGCCGATCTGCCGCCGGTAGTGACGGCTTTCCGCCGCGAGTTTACCGTTAGCCAACCTGCCGCGATCCGGGTGCACGTCAGCGCGGATGAACGCTACGAGCTCTTCCTGGACGGCGAGCGCATTGGACGCGGACCCGAACGCGGCGCACCGCATTACTGGTTCTTTGAGACCTATGACCTGGAGCTTAAAACCGGCAGCCACACCCTGGTGGCCAAAGTCTGGTCGTTAGGAGATGCCGGCGGGGATGCGCAAATGAGCGCTCTGCCGGGCTTTCTGCTGGCCGCGGAGGGCGAGTGGGGCAGCCGGTTGAGCACAGGGGTTGGCCGCCTGGCAGGCGAAAAAGGTCGAGGGGATAGGGCTGATTGGCCAGGAACTGCATCTGCAGCGCGGCTGCCGCTTCTCTATCGACGGGCAGCGCTACCCATGGGAGGTTGAAAACGGGACAGGCCCCGATTGGCTGGCTGCGATCACCCTGAAGCGCGCGCGCGGGCGCTGGACGGATTGGGATTTTTACAAGGATCACTTGCTTAAGCCTGCCGGTCTGCCGCCTATGCGCGAAGAGACCCTCCTGCCGGGAAAAGTGCGTCATGCCCAGGCGCTGAGCGGCGAGGTCAAAGACCGGGTGGCGCTGCCCATCCGGGGTGAACTGAGCGATCCCGCAGAAGAGGCCGGCTGGCAGGAGCTGTTGGAGAAAAGAGCGGGGGTGACCATCCCGGCGCAGGCCGCCAGGCGGGTGATCATCGAGCTGCCGGATTATACAGTCGCCTACCCAGCGGTGGTAACCAGCGGCGGCGGTGGCGGGAGGGTGGAGGTGCTGTGGGCGGAGGCGCTCAAGACCTCGCCGGATTTCTGGAATACTGAAAAAGGGCAGCGCGGCGAGATCCAAGGCAAATATTTCGTCGGCGCGGGCGACCATTTCCGCCTGGACGGGGGCGACCACCGGCTATATGAACCCTTGTGGTGGATGGCCGGGCGCTACGTGGAAGTTTTTGTGCAGGCAGGCTCGGAAGACGTGCGCATCGATGAAATCAGCTTTACCGAACGGCGCTACCCGCTTGAGATGCACAGCCGCTTTGCCTCCAGCGATCTGCGCCTGGAAGATATCCGGCCGATCCTGGTACGCGGGATGCAGATGTGCGCCAATGAGACCTTTTTTGACTGCCCGTATTACGAGGAGCTGATGTACGCGGGGGATACGCGTTTGGAAAGCCTGGTGACTTATATCTTGGGCCATGACGACCGCCTGCCGCGCAAGGCGCTGCGCATGTATGATGTTTCCCGCATGGCCGACGGTATGATTCAATCTCGTTATCCTTGCCGTACCACCCAGGTGATATCGACCTTTGCTTTGTGGTGGGTTGGGATGGTACGCGACTTTTTGTACTGGCGGGACGACGTGAAATTCGTGGGCGAACTGCTGCCAGGGGTGCGCGCCACCATCCAGGGCTTCCAGCGCCTGATCGGCGAGGATGGGCTGCTGCGCGGCGCAGAAGGCTGGAACACCATCGATTGGGTGCCGGGCTGGGGCCAGGACGGCGGCGTGCCGCCGGAGGGGCACAGCGGGGTATCTGGGCTGCTCAACTGGCAGCATCTGTATGGGCTGAGCCTCTATCGGGATCTTGAGGAGCAGGTTGGCGACGCCGAACTGGCCGCCTGGGCGGAGCGTGTTGCCGGGGAGACCTTGACGAAGGTAGACGGCGCTTTTTGGAACGAGGAGCGCGGGTTGTATGCAGATACCCGCGACCATTCCCATTTCTCGGAGCATACCCAGATCATGGCGCTGCTCAGCGGGCTGCTGGACGAAGAGAAAACCAGGCGCGTCGCGGAACAGCTCTTTGCGGCGCCCGACCTGGACCGTGCCACGATCTATTTCAGCCACTATTATTTCGAAGTCTGCAAACAATTGGGGCGCATGGATGCTTTCTTTGAGCGCATGGAGCTGTGGTTTTATCTCAAAGAAATGGGCTTCAAAACCCCGGTGGAAAGCCCCGAACCGAGCCGCTCGGACTGCCATGCCTGGAGCTCGCACCCGCTTTTTCACTATTTCGCCACGCTGCTGGGCATCCGGCCGGCGCAAACCGGCTTCAAGAGTGTCACTATCCAGCCGCAATTGGGGCCCCTGACCTGGGCCTCTGGCTGGATGCCGCATCCGGCGGGGGGTGAGATTGGGGTCGAGCTGCGCCTGGAAGGCGGCGTTCTGGAAGGGATGGTCAACCTGCCGGGTGACCTGGTTGGGAGTTTCACCTGGGCTGGGAAGACGATCCCATTGACCAGCGGTGAAAACCGTATTCGAGTAGGGTAACCCCGCGGCAAGGGAAAACTGTGAGGGGCCGGGATTTGAATTGTTAACAGGCCGGCCGGAGACAAAATTTGGGCGAAAAATCGGTTGACTAGACAAGCGAGCGGGTGTAGAATCTCGCCTATCCCGAGTAGGACAAAGGAAATGGCCGCTTGCTATGACGCAGGAATCCCTGAGAGTTTTTCGTTTCACGGTTAAAACACTGGCCGAGCATGATCCACGCTCGGCCGGTTACCTTGCTGATGCCCGTGCATTGGGTTTCGGCGGCATCGACCAGATCATCGTCGAGGACTTGTATTTTATTGAAGGCAGTCTTTCTGAGGAAGAGCTAACAACCCTGGCGAAGCAACTATTGAGCGATGCGGTGACGCAGACGGCGGAATGGGAGGAGATCGGCGCGGGTGAGACGCCAGACAGAGAAGGACTGATGGTTGAGGTGACCCTGCGGGCCGGGGTCACCGACCCGGTAGCCGAACAGATCGTTCGGGCTGCACAAGTCATGCGCATAGCGGGTGTAAAGCGCGCCTCAACCGGGCTGCGCTTTTTGGTTAAAAGCGGTGAAATAACCCAAAAGGATCTGCATTTACTGGCCAAAAGGCTGCTATCCAACCCGGTGATCCAACGCTATCAATTGGGTGAAGTGATGCCGTCTTTCCCCTCCGATGCGCTGGTCTCGACGCAGGTGGACAGTATCACTTTGATTGGCTGCTCGCCCGAAGAGCTGATGGCGCTCTCTGCCGAACGGCGCGCGGCGCTGGACCTGGCCGAGATGCTGGCCATACAGCGCTACTGCACACTGGAAAACCGGGATCTCAGCGATGTTGAATTTGAGATGATCGCCCAAACCTGGAGCGAGCATTGCGTGCATAAATCATTCAAAGCCCAGGTGGAGATCAGCAACTACCAGGACCTGCCGGAGGATCTGCGCGCCAAATATCCCGGTGGGCAGGTGGATAACCTGATGCGCACCTATCTGAAGGCGGCCACCGACCAGATTGCAGCGCCCTGGGTGCGCTCCGCCTTTGTGGATAATGCCGGGATCGTCGAATTTGACGGTCAGCATGAAATTTCATTCAAAGTGGAGACCCATAACCACCCCTCGGCCATCGAACCCTTTGGCGGGGCGAATACCGGGGTGGGCGGGGTGATCCGCGACGTGTTGGGGGTTTCGGCTAAGCCTATCGCGGCCACCGATATTTTATGCTTTGGACCGCAGCGCCTGCCGTTCGATCAGCTGCCGGAAGGGGTGCTCCATCCGCGCCGGATCATGTCCGGCGTTGTGGCAGGCGTGCAGGATTATGGCAACAAAATCGGCATCCCGACCGTCAACGGGGCGATCTGCTTTGACCCCGGCTACGTGTCTAACCCGCTGGTGTACTGCGGCTGCGTGGGGATCGCGCCGCGCGACAGCCACCCTCGCCAGGCTCAGCCCGGGGACCGGGTGATTGTGATTGGCGGGCGTACCGGCCGCGACGGTCTGCGCGGGGCGACCTTCTCCTCGATGACCATGGACGCCCAAACCGGCGAAGTATCCGGCGCATCCGTGCAAATCGGGGCGCCGATCACCGAAAAAGGGCTGATCGAGGTGGTGGTCAAAGCACGGGATGAAAAGCTCTACAGCGCCATCACCGACTGCGGTGCGGGCGGGCTGTCATCGGCGGTGGGCGAGATGACCTCGGAGTTGGGCGGGGTGATTGAACTTGAGGATGTGCGCTTGAAATATGCCGGGCTGCAGCCGTGGGAAATCTGGTTGTCCGAGGCGCAGGAACGCATGGTGCTTGCGGCGCCGCCAGAGCATGTAGACCGGTTGAAAGCGATTTGTGCCCTGTATGACGTGGAATTCACCGATATCGGGCAGTTCACCGGCAGCGGCCGGCTGGTGGTGCGTTTTGGCGGCCAGACGGTGCTCGACCTGGATAATCAATTCCTGCATGGAGGCATCCCACAGCGGCGGCTGCAGGCGGTGGTTCCCTATTCGGGGAACCACTGCCCCGATGACGACTGCTGCCGGGGTGGCTTCACCGAGAATGCGGATTATGCCACCGCCCTGCTGGATCTCCTGGCGCATCCCAATATTGCATCGAAAGCCAGGGTGGTGCGCATTTACGACCACGAAGTTCAGGGGGGCACGGTGGTCAAACCGCTCACCGGCGCGGCCGATGATGGCCCATCGGATGCGACTGTGCTGCGCCCGTTGGGCACCCAGGGGATGCAGGCGATTGTCCTATCCAACGGGGTCAACGCGGAGTACGGCAAGCTGGATGCCTACCGTATGGCCGCCGCGGTGATCGATGAAGCTGTGCGCAACGCGGTGGCGGTGGGGGCCGACCCGGACCGGATCGCCCTGCTGGACAATTTCTGCTGGGGCGATCCCAAACGCGCGGAAACGATGGGCAGCCTGCTGGAGGCCGCCCGCGCCTGTTATGACACCAGCCTGTTGTTCCGCGCACCCTTCATCTCCGGCAAGGACTCATTGAACAACGAATACCTGGCCATGGACGGGCTGCGTCATGCCATCCCGCCCACGCTGGTCATCTCCGCGTTGGGGCAAATGGACGATCTGAGCCTGGCGGTGACCATGGATTTGAAACAACCTGGCGATATCCTCTACCGCATCGGCCGCTTTGATCCGCGCCTGGGGGCGAGTCACTACCGCCTGGTCTCTGTGCCCCGCGAGGATTTCGACGGCGAAGCGCCCCCGCTGGATTCACGCGCGCCGGAGGTATACCGGGCGCTGCACCGGGCGGTGCAAAACCGGCTGGTGTGCGCCTGCCACGACCTGTCGGAAGGTGGGCTGGCTGTGTCGGCGGCCGAGATGTGCATCGGCGGGCGGTTGGGGTTGGAGCTGGACGCAGCGGGGATGAACCGGTTGTGCTTCCTCTTTGGCGAGACCAACGGCTGTTTGCTGGTGGAGGTTGCTCCGCAAAATGCGGCTGCCTTTGAGGCGAATTTTGCCGGGCTGGATTGCACCGCGCTGGGCACGGTGAGGGCGGACGGCCAACTGGTCATCTGCGAAGGGCGGCAGGTGCTGGTAGACCTGCCCATCGACAGCCTGGTCAATGCCTGGACTGGCGCGGAATAGGAGACAGTGATGAAACCCAAGGCATTAATTCTCCAGGCGACCGGCACCAACCGCGATCAGGATGCTGCCCAGGCGGTGGAAATGGCGGGCGGAAGCGCTGAGATCTATCCGATCAACCAGCTGCTCAACGAGCATATGGCTTGGTCTGACTATCAGATGCTGGTGGTGCCGGGCGGTTTTTCCTATGCCGACGCGCTGGGAGCCGGCAAGCTGATGGCTCTCGACCTGACTCATTACTTTTCAGACCAGTTGAATACCTTTGTGGACCAGGGCAAAGCCGTGATTGGCATCTGCAACGGCTTTCAGACCCTGGTCAAGGCAGGCGTGTTGCCCGGCGAAACCGGTGTGCGCGCCACCCTGACCTTTAACCAGGCCGGGCATTTTGAGTGCCGCTGGGTGAGCCTGCTGCCGGTTTCCGAGACGTGCCTGTGGACGCATGGCCTGGATGAGCCGGTGGACTGCCCGGTGGCGCACGGCGAGGGAAACTTCCTGCTGGCGGATGACGGCCAGCTGGCGGAGCTGCAGGCGGCCGGGCAGGTGGCGCTGGTCTACGCGCGCGCCGATCGGCAGATAGCCGCGGGGGTTTACCCATACAATCCCAACGGGTCGGTAGGCGACATTGCCGGGGTATGCAACCGGCAGGGGAATGTGTTGGGGTTGATGCCCCACCCAGAAAACCATATATTCGCGTTTCAATACCCGCGCTGGACGCGGGGAGAGGGCGGCCATTTAGGTCTGCGCCTGTTTGAGAACGCGATGAAAGCGATAAGGTGAGCTATGATCAACCAGAACGATATTCTCACGTTGTTACCGGAGGCTTTTCAGGCCTCGAACCTGGCGCTGCCAGGCAGGCAGGCGGGCAAAGTGCGGGATTGGTATTCGCTGGAGGGCGGGCGGCGGTTAATCGTCACCACCGACCGGCTTTCGGCCTTCGACCGCATTCTGGCCTGCGTGCCGTACAAGGGCCAGGTGCTCAATCAACTCTCCAACTGGTGGATGGCGCAGACCGCGGACATTGTCCCCAACCACCTGGTGTCTGTCCCGGATCCCAACGCGGTGGTGGTGGCGGAGGTTGAGCCGATCATGGTGGAGGTGATCGTGCGCGGCTACATCACTGGGGTGACCTCCACGGCCCTGTGGTACCGTTATTCGCTGGGCGAGCGCAGCATCTACGGTTATTCCTTTGCCGATGGCTACCAGAAGAACCAGGCGCTGGCTGAACCGATCATCACCCCTACCACCAAAGGCGGGGAAAGCGGGCACGACGAACGATTGACCTGCGCTGAAGTGGTAGAGCAGGGTCTGTTGGACGCGCCTACCTGGGATACCGTGCAGCGGGCGGCGTTGGGGCTGTTCAAACGCGGGCAGGAAGTTGCCGCTAAAGCCGGGCTGATCCTGGTGGATACCAAGTATGAATTTGGGCTTACCGCGGATGGTCAGGTGATGTTGATCGACGAGATCCACACCCCCGACTCGTCGCGTTTTTGGCGGGCAGATAGCTACGCGGCGCGTTTCTCGGCAAACGAAGAACCCGAAAACTTTGACAAGGAATTTATACGCCTGGAATATGCCCGTCTGGGTTACCGCGGAGACGGTGTCCCGCCGACCGTGCCGGACACCCTGTGGGTTGAAGGCAGCCAGCGCTATATCCAGATTTATGAAATGCTGACCGGCTTGGCATTTGAACCGGGCGAGTATCCCATCCAGGCACGTCTGGAGCGCAACCTTGCGCGCTGTGGGGGTGAAATGAGCCGCCCGCTGGTGGTTGTGTTGATGGGCTCGCGCGCCGACGAAGCCCACTGCCAGAAGATTGCGGAGGCCGCGCGCGGCTTTGATCTGGATGTAGAGCTGCGGGTTGGTTCGGCGCATAAGACCCCCGGGCACGTCACCGGGCTGCTGGCGGGTTATGAGCAGGATCCTCGCCCGAAAGTATATATCACCGTGGCTGGACGCAGCAATGCGCTCTCGGGTTTTACCGATGGGTCGGTGCTCGCGCCGGTGATTGCCTGCCCGCCGCCAAGCGAATCCTTTGGCGGGGCCGACGTTTACTCGTCGCTGCGCATGCCCTCGGGGATTGCCCCGGCGCTGGTGCTGGAACCGGCCAATGCCGCGCTGCTGGCAGCGAAAATCCTGGGTCTGGCGGACGCCCAGGTGCGTTCGGCGGTAGCCGCCTATCAAAAAAAGCAGTCCGACAAAATTATGGGTGATGACGCAGACCTGTTTACCCAGGCCAGTAAAGGTGGATAAATCGATGGATTATGAAGATCGGCCGCATGAAGAATGTGGGGTGATTGGCATTTTCGCGCCCAATGAAGATGTGGCGCGCATGGCGTTCTTTGGGCTGTATGCCCTGCAGCATCGCGGGCAGGAGGCTGCCGGACTGGCGGTTTCGGATGGCCGCACCATGCGCCTGCACAAAGACAACGGTCTGGTTTCGCAGGTCTTTAAACCCGAAAGCCTGGCGCCGATGCGCGGCGATTATGCCATCGGGCACACCCGCTATTCAACCTCCGGTTCCTCGGTGGCGCGCAACGCGCAGCCCTTCATGATCGAGACCATTTTTGGACCGATTGCGGTGGCGCACAACGGCAACCTGACCAATTCCGCCGAACTGCGCCAGGAACTGCTGCAGCGGGGGGTGGGGCTGCAGGCATCCTCAGATACCGAAGTGATCACCCTGATGCTGGCCGGCTCCGAGGGTTCCACCTGGATGGAGCGCATCCACAGCCTGATGCCCAAGTGGCAGGGCGCATTTTCGCTGGTGATCCTGACCTTAAACGGCGTATTCGCGGTGCGCGACCCGTGGGGTTTCCGCCCGCTGAGTGTGGGCATCCTGCCCAGCGGGGGCTCGGTGTGCGCCTCGGAGACCGGGGCGCTGCGCACGCTGGGCTGCCAGGCGATCCGTGAAGTGCAGCCGGGTGAGATTATCTCGCTGAGCAACAACGCGCTGACCGTCCAGCAGGCCATGCCGCCCAAAACCCCCCTGGCGCGCTGCACGTTCGAGCACATCTACTTCTCGCGCCCCGATTCCTTTTGGGATGGGCGCAGCGTGCACCAGGTGCGCCAGCGCTTGGGCCATGAGCTGGCTCGCGAAAGCAGCGTCGAGGCGGATGTGGTCATTCCGGTGCCTGATTCGTCCATCCCGGCCGCCATCGGTTACGCGGCGGAGACGGGCATTCCGTATAACGACGGCTTTATCAAGAACCGCTATATCGGGCGGACCTTCATCGAGCCTACCGATTCCCTGCGCCGCCAGGGGGTGGCATTGAAATTCAACGTGATCAACGAGAACGTCCTCGGCAAACGGGTGGTGATGATCGACGACAGTATCGTGCGGGGAAACACCACCGGCCCACTGGTGCGGATTCTGCGGGAAAGCGGCGCGCGCGAAGTGCACGTGCGGATCACCTGCCCGCCGATCGCCCATCCCTGCTTTATGGGCGTGGATATGGGCAGCTACAACGAGCTGATCGCTCACCTCAAGAGCGTGGAGGAGATTTGCCAGATGGTGGGGGCGGATTCGCTATGTTATCTTTCGCTGGATGGCATGATGCGCGCCATCGGACGCAGCGAAGGCTACTGCAACGCCTGTTTTACCGGTGACTACCCCATTGAAGTTAATTTGCACAATGTCAAAACCGGGTTTGAAAAGGTGATGGGATGATCCAAAGCGGGAACCTGCGGGTTTTGATTGTCGGGTCAGGGGGGCGCGAGCACGCCATGGCCTGGAAAGCGGCGCAATCCGCTCTGCTGGGCAAACTGTACATTGCGCCGGGAAACCCGGGCACCAGCCGCTTGGGCGAAAACGTGCCGATTGGCGTGGATGACCAGGCCGGGCTGCTGGCATTCTGCCAGGCGAACCAGATCGACCTGGTGCTGGTCGGACCTGAAGCGCCGCTGGCCGCCGGGCTGGCGGATGTGCTCAGCCAGGCGGGGTTCAAAGTGTTTGGCCCCTCGGCAGCCGCGGCAGAAATTGAGTCCTCCAAAGTTTTCGCCAAGGCTTTCATGCAGCGCGCCGGGATTGCCTCGGCGCGTTTTGCTGCCTTTGAGGATTACGACATGGCCGCCGCTCACCTGCAGGCTGTGGATTACCCGGTGGTGATTAAGGCCTCCGGCCTGGCGGCCGGCAAAGGGGTGATCCTGCCGGATACTCTCCAGGAAGGATTGACGGCCCTGCGGAGCATGCTGCTGGATGGCGAGTTCGGCGCAGCCGGGCAGAGTGTGGTGATCGAGGAACGCCTGAGCGGGCCGGAAGTATCCCTGCTGGCTTTTAGCGACGGGCGCACGGTGCGCGCCATGCTCCCCGCGCAGGATCACAAACGCCTGCTGGACGGCGACCGGGGACCGAATACAGGTGGCATGGGCGCCTACTCACCCGCGCCGATTTGCCCGCCGGAGCTGGCGGAGGCCCTGGAGCGCACGGTGTTGCAGCCCGCCGTGGACTGCCTGCGCGAGGAGGGGCGGCTGTACCAGGGCGTGCTGTATGCCGGGATCATGCTGACCGGCGACGGCCCGCGCGTGTTAGAGTTCAACTGCCGCTTCGGCGACCCGGAAACCCAGGCGCTGCTGCCGCTGTTGAAGAGCGATCTGCTCGAGATTGCCCTGGCATGTGTCGAAGGCCGGCTGGAAGATACTGAAGTGGAATGGCAGGCGGGAAGCGCGGCATGCGTGGTGCTGGCCTCCCAGGGCTACCCGGCTGCGACGGTAACCGGCGACCTGATCCTGGGATTGGACGAGTTACCGGCGGAGAGCGTATGTTTCCAGGCCGGTACGCGGATGGTGGCCGACCAGTTGGTCACCGCGGGCGGGCGCGTGCTGGGGATTACCGCCTGGGGGGGAGACCTGCCTTCCGCGCTGGAGCGCGTTTATGGGGCCGTGCGGGGCATCTCATTCAAAGGCATGCAGTACCGCAAGGATATTGGCAGCCGGGCGCTGCCGCGGGCCGCGGCGGGCGCCTACGCCGGTTCCGGGGTGGATATCCAGGCCGGCAACCGCGCGGTGCAGTTGATGGCCGATTCGGTAAAATCTACCTACAACCGCAACGTGCTGGCCGGGATCGGTTCATTTGGCGGGCTGTTCGACGCCGATTTCCTCAAAAATTACCAACACCCCGTGCTGGTGGCCTCCACGGACGGGGTGGGCACCAAGGTCAAGCTGGCAGCCCAGGCGGGTAGGTACCAGGCGATTGGCCAGGACATCGTCAATCACTGCATCAACGATATCCTCGTCCAGGGGGCCATGCCCCTGTTCTTCCTGGATTATTTTGCAACCTCGGCGCTCCAGCCCGAAATCACCGCGGAGATCGTCAGCGGGATGGCCCTGGCCTGTTGCGAGGCAGGCTGCGCTTTGATCGGCGGCGAAACGGCCGAGATGCCGGGGGTCTATGCCGAAGGTGAGTTTGATGTGGCCGGGACGATCATTGGCGTGCTTGGAAAAAGAGCGCATCCTGCCCCGCGCGGACCTGGCGCCAGGGGATGTGCTCATCGGTTTGCGCTCATCCGGGCCGCATACCAACGGTTATTCGCTGATCCGGCGGGTCTTCGCCCAGACGGATCTGGACACGATTTACCCCGAGCTGGGTATTCCGCTGGCGGATGCCTTACTGATGCCGCACCGCTCATACTTGACATTGTTGAAGCCATTGCTGGAGGATCCCCACCGGCCGGTAAAAGCCCTGGCGCATCTGACCGGAGGCGGCTTTATCGAGAATATTCCGCGGGTGCTGCCTGAAGGTCTGGGGGCGGTGGTGGAAATGGGAACCTGGCCGGTGCCGGCATTGTTTTCGTTGATCCAGCGGCAAGGCGGGATTGACAGCCACGAGATGATGCACGTATTCAACATGGGCATTGGCATGGTGGTCATCGCTGCCCGGCAAGATGCGCAGCATATTCTGAGCAGCCTGGGCGAAGAAGCCTGGGTGATCGGCCGGCTGGCTGCCGGCGAGAAACGGGTGGTGCTGGAATGATGGCCGGCCCGGCCCGGGTGGTGGTGTTGATTTCAGGCAGTGGCACCAACCTGCAGGCAATTTTAGATGCCTGCGGCGACGGGCGCCTCCCGGCCCAGGTAGTCGGGGTGGTATCCAACAAAGCGGATGCCTACGGGTTAACCCGCGCGCGGGCAGCGGGGGTGGAGGCGGTTTACTTGCCGAAACCGAAGGACGAGGACCGGCGAGCATACGACCGGCGCCTGGCGGAGCGAGTGCGCGGTTTTCAGCCGGATTGGGTTGTGCTGGCAGGCTGGATGCGCATCCTTTCCTCCGAATTTCTCGCCCCAATCCAAAACCGGGTAATCAATCTCCATCCGGCATTGCCGGGAACCTTTCCGGGGACGGATGCGATCGAGCGAGCCTTCCATGCCTTTCAACGCGGTGAAATCAGCCGCACCGGGGTGATGGTTCACCTGGTTCCGGACGAAGGGGTGGACGATGGGCCGGTTTTGGCCCAGGTGGAGACCCCTATTTTTCCAGGGGATACGCTCGAAACCCTGGAGGCGCGCGTACACGCTGCCGAGCACGAACTGCTGGTAAGCACATTACAACGGGTAGTTATGAATGCCGATTTCATAGAAAAGGGATAAACATGCCTAGAGCCATACTTTCTGTCCACGACAAGGCCGGTCTGATTGATTTTGCGCAGGGCTTAGCCAGCCTGGGGTGGGAATTGGTGGCCTCAGGCGGCACGGCCCGTGCGCTGCGCGAGGCCGGGCTGCCGGTGATTGAAGTCAGCGCCTACACCGGTTCGCCGGAGATTTTGGGCGGGCGGGTGAAAACCCTTCACCCGGCCATCCATGGCGGATTGCTGGCGCGGGCAACCCCAGCCGACCGCAGTGAACTGTCCAGCCTGGGCTGGGGATATATCGATCTGGTGGCGGTGAACCTGTATCCTTTCGAGCAGACCATCGCCCGCTCGGGAGCCACCCTGGCGGATGCGGTCGAAAATATCGACATCGGCGGGGTGACCCTGATCCGCGCGGCGGCAAAAAATTTCGAGCGGGTGACCCTGTTATCCGACCCGCTGGATTATCCATCCGTGCTGGCGGAATTGCGGGCGGGCGAGGTAAGCGCCGATACCCGCCGCAAGCTGGCGGTGAAAGGTTTTGCGCTCACGGCCCATTACGATGCGCTGATCGCGGGATACCTGGCAGGCGAAAGTGCTCTGCCGATCAACCTCTACCCGGTGCAAAACCTGCGTTACGGAGAAAACCCGCACCAATCGGCCGGGTTGTACAGCTTTGCGCCCGGAGTGGGGCCGTTGGGCGGCAAGGTGCTGCAAGGCAAGGAATTGTCTTATAACAATCTGCTCGACCTGGACGCCGCCTGGCGGGCTGTGGTGAGCTTCGCCGAGACGGGGGTGTGTATCGTCAAGCACCTTTCGCCTTGCGGCATCGCCACCGCCGAGCGGCTGGAAGATGCCTACCGCCAGGCGCTGGCGTCGGACCCGGTTTCCGCGTTTGGCGGGATTGTGGCCTGCAACCGGCCGTTGGACGCGGCCACGGCAGCGGCGGTCAAAGAACTGTTTGTCGAGTGCATCATCGCCCCGGGGTTCAGCCCTGAAAGCCTGGACCTGCTGGCCTCAAAGAAAAACTGCCGCCTGGTGGAGATGCCCGACCTGCGCATCGAACCTGAATACGAACTGCGCTCGATCAACCGCGGGGTGCTGCGCCAGTCGGTAGACTTTGGCGACCCGGCTGAGGTGGAGTGGAAGGTAGTTTCCGAGCGCCAGCCCAGCGCGGATGAATGGAAAGCGCTGCGCTTTGCCATGCATGCCTGCCAGCACGTAAAATCCAATGCGATTGTATTTGTGCAGGGAACCGCCACGGTGGGGATTGGCGGTGGTCAGCCCAACCGGGTGGACAGCGTGCGCATCGCCGTACAGCGCTCTGGCGAAAAAGCGCGCGGCGCGGTGATGGCATCCGATGCATTTTTCCCGTTTGCCGATTCGGTGCAGGTGGCGGCGGAAGCCGGTGTCACCGCGGTGGTTCACCCCGGCGGGTCGATGCGTGACCAGGAATCGGTGGACGCGGCCAATGTGGCCGGGCTGGCCATGGTCACCAGTGGAACCCGGCATTTCCGGCACTAAGAGAGAGGTGAGATGAACGAAGCATTATTCAATACCAACCAGGCGCTGACCTTTGATGATCTTTTGATCGTGCCAGGCTACTCGGAGCTGCTGCCCAGCGAGACGGATGTGCGCGCCCGCCTGACCCGTTCGATTCAACTGAATATCCCGCTGCTTTCGGCCGCCATGGATACGGTCACCGAAGCCCGCCTGGCGATTGCCCTGGCGCGTGAAGGCGGGATTGGCATGATCCACCGCAACCTTTCGCCGGAGGCCCAGGCCAGCGAGGTAGATAAGGTGAAACGTTCCGAGGCAGGGATGATCACCAACCCGGTTACCCTGAGCCCGGATGCCTCCTTGGGCGAAGCGGAAGACCTGATGGCGCGTTTCCATATCAGCGGCGTGCCGATTGTCAACCCCGAAAGCTGCCTGGTGGGGATCCTCACCAACCGGGATATTCGCTTCACCGAGGGCGAGGACCTGGGACGGCCGGTGAGTGATTTCATGACCAGCGAGAACCTGGTGACCGCCAAAGTGGGCACCACCCTGGAACAAGCCAAGCGCATCCTGCAGCAGCACCGCATTGAAAAGCTGCCGCTGGTGGATGACCAGGATAAACTGATTGGCTTGATTACGGTGAAAGATATCCAGAAGAAGCGCGATTACCCCAATGCCGCTTCCGACAGCCAGGGCCGCCTGTTGTGCGGGGCAGCTGTGGGGGTGGGCCCCGACCTGGAACAGCGGGTCGAGTTGATGACGAAGGCCGGAGTGGACGTGGTCGTGGTGGATACCTCGCATGGGCATTCCGCCGGGGTCATTCGCGCCGTGCGGCGGATCAAGAGCGCCTGGCCAAACCTGCAGGTGATCGCGGGCAATGTGGTCACCGAGGAAGGCACCCTGGCGTTGATCGATGCCGGGGTAGACGCCGTCAAGGTGGGTATCGGGGCGGGGTCGATCTGCACCACCCGCATCGTCTCAGGGGCGGGGATGCCGCAGATGAGCGCGATCTTCACCTGCGCGCGTGCGGCGAATAAGAAAGGCATTCCAGTGATCGCCGACGGTGGGATCAAGTATTCGGGCGATATGGTCAAGGCCATCGTGGCCGGGGCGGAAACGGTGATGCTGGGCAGCCTGCTGGCCGGGTTGGAAGAAGCCCCTGGTGAGGTGATCTTGTATGAAGGGCGCCAGTATAAGAGTTACCGCGGGATGGGCAGCCTGGGGGCGATGCAGGGCTTTGGCCGCGATCGCTATGCCACCGGGCAGGGCGGGGCGCGTAAACTGGTTCCGGAAGGGGTCGAGGGTATGGTGCCGTTTAAGGGGTCGCTGACCGAGTACGTTTACCAACTGGTCGGCGGGCTGCGTTCGGGGATGGGTTATTCCGGGGCAAAGTCGTTGGACGACCTGCGCTTCCGCACCCGGCTGGTGTCGATCTCCAACGCCGGCCTGCAGGAAAGCCACCCGCACAGCGTGACCATCACGCGCGAAGCCCCAAACTACCAGCGCGGAGATTAATCTGCGTAGAATCCAAACAGAGGCGCACTGCAGCGCCTCTGTTTGGATTAAGGGAGGGAATCGGCGGCGATATAAGCGACTTGCTCGGGGGTCAACCGCACCCCGGCGGCGCTCAGGCTGCCGGCCAATTGTTCCACTCGCCTGGGCCCGACGATGGGGATGGTGGTGAAGGGTTGGGAAAGCAGCCAGGCCAGGATCACCTGGTTGAGGCTCAGGCCGGTTTGCTGAATGACCTGTTGAATGTGGCTAAAACGGCGGCGGTTAGGCTCAAGCGGGAAAGACAGCAGCAAACCCGGGTTCATCGTTTCCAGGCTGCCGGCCGCCATTTTGGCGAAGAGGCCGTTGGACTGGGATGTATAGGCGACCGCCGGCAGGTTTGTCTGGCGGTGGAATTCGAACAGCTCCTCATTCATCACCATGATGGTCTGGTCGGGGATGCTGGCCGCATCTGCCCGGGCGGCCGACCAGAGCATCTGGTCGGCGACAAAACCCGCCAGGTGGTGCTCGCGGGCAAAGGCGGCGGCCTCCCGCAGGCGCGCGGGGCGCCAGTTGGAGGCTGCGTAATAGCGGATTTTGCCCTGTTCGCGAGCCTGTTCCAGCACCCCGAGCAGATCCCCGATGGGTTGGCTCGGATCATCCCGGTGCAGCCAGTACAGATCGATGCAGTCCGTGCCCAGAAAATCCAGGCTCTCGTGCAGATCGACCAGGATTTCCCGTGGGTTGACCCGGTTGACATAGGGAGTGCCGTCGACGGGAAAATGCCCGCCTTTGGTCGCCAGCACGATTTTGTCGCGGCAGCTGCGCTCGCGCAGCCAGGCGCCGATCATTTTCTCGGAGCGGCTTTTTTCGCCGGGAAGCCAGTTGTTGTAGACGTGGGCGGTGTCAATGAAATTGCCGCCCTGCTGGAAGTAATAATCCAGGATTTCAAAGGACGCGCTGCGGTCCAGCCCGCCGCCCATATCCCCGCAGCCCAGGCAAATTTCAGCTACGTTCAGTTGTGTATTGGCAAGAGTCTGGTAGCGCATGAGGTTAAAAGGTCCCCGGAGCGAGGAATCCCTGATCGGCATCGTCGACCACCAGTACACAGTCCGGCATATCCTGAGGAGAGGTGAAGTGTACGGCGCGGCGAACGGGGAAGAGCCCCTCGTCCAGGCTGCGCCCGCTGCACGGGTCGTACCACCAGATATGGACTTTTGAGCTGGTAAACAGGTCCAACTCGACGCCTACTTTGAGCGCAGGTTGGGGGAAATAAACCATCAGATAGCGGCACTCGTCATCTCGGGTAATCTGGACATAGTTTTCCTCGTCGCCTTGTTTGGTGAGGAACAGGTCCTGTCCGGGGATGCGCGAGAAAAATGGGCGGGAGAGGATCAGGTTTTTGAGATGCACCATTTGAGCTGCGCCGGGGCGCTCGAGGGCTTCTTTCCAGGTGTACAGTGGTTCGCCCAAGGGTTCGTGCGACGGATCATACATTTGCCAGATGCTGTTGTGGCCGTAGGTCACCCCAAAACCGCCGGCAAACACAGAGCGGTAGGCCTGGCGGCGCACATGATAATCGTTGAAATAGCCATTCTGCGAGGTGAAGCCGATGGGCATGTCTTCGTAATTCGGCTCGCCGTCAAGGACGGGCTTGATCGGATCGCGGTAATAATCCGTGGAGATCATTTCCCAGGTTGGCTCGCATATCTTGCCGTGCCCGGATTGGATCATGTTGAAATCCAACCACTCTTCCTGGTGCAGCCATTCCGCCGAGGAGTGGCCACCGAATGGGTGGTAGGTTTTCAAGGTGCGCGCGCCTGCGCCCTGGTCGACCCCGGCAGCCATGGCGCGCCAGATATCTTCGACACCCTCCGCGGAGCGGTCGCCCCCCAGGATCCAGACCAGGTTAGTATGATGTTGAAAGCGCCTGCCCAGGTATTGGCCAAAGGCAAAAGCGTTTTGTGGGTTGAAAATTTCTTGTTCGCCGCCCCACATGCGTTTGACCTTATCGGCCCAGGTGGCAACCAACCCTATATACAGCTCCTTATCCGCGGCCAACTGGATGACGCGGTCGACGTGGTCGAAGTAGGCATCCACCGGCTGGGCCGGGTCCAGGTCAGTAAATGGCAGATCGCCGTTGCGGTTGGGCTGGGTGAGACCGGCCAGCTCGGGTACGGCGACCGCTTGAATGAGGTTAAATCCCAGGCCGCGGCGATTTTGCAGGTAGGCGGCAGCCTCCTCAAGGTCGCGGCGGTGAAACAGTTCCCAGGCGGTGTCACCCAGCCAAAAGAAAGGCCGGCCATTTTCGTCCTGGAGAAATCGGCGATTATCCGACACGCATAAACGAGGTAAAGAGGGCATATTTTTTCTCTCCGGGGCGTCAAGATAGTAAGATTTTATCATGCCGGGTGGGGCGTCCTGGGGATTTCGCCCTATGGCTTTCTCAAGAAAGCCAGGCAAATGCCAATTTGGATCCATACTCCTCCGGCGACGGAGTTCAGAGAGGGAGTTTGAGGGTTTAGACGCCGTTTCACGGCGTCTAAACCCTCAAATCTTTATTTCCCCGCCTCGCTTCGGGGAGGGGGCAGGGGGAGGGGCTTGTCTGACAATTTTTTGAGAACGCAATGGATTTCGCCCCAAGAATACTTCCTAAATTGAATATTCCATTGACATCCTCGATCATTTTTGTTAATATCATGGGCTAACGTTGGAGGCAAGAAATGAATTTTGTGTTCCTCTCCCCACATTTTCCACCTAACTATTACCAGTTCTGCGTCCACTTGAGGGCGCTGGGGGCCAATGTGCTGGGAATTTCGGATGAACCTTACGAAAATTTACGCCCGGAGCTGAAGAGCGCCCTGACCGAATACTATTGGCTGCCCAACCTGCACAATTACGATGACCTGGTGCGCGGCATGGGTTATTTCACTCACCGCTACGGCAAGCTGGACGGGTTGGATTCGCACAGTGAGTATTGGATGGAAACCGAAGCCCGCCTCCGAACCGATTTCAATATCGACGGGCTGCACCTGGATGACTTGCCGGTAATCAAGCGCAAGTCGAAAATGAAGACCATGTACAAGAAGGCGGGGGTGGATTCACCTCGCGGCGAGGTGGTAAAATCGGCGCAGCAGGCGCGGCGTTTTGCTAAAGAGGTGGGCTTTCCGCTCATCGCCAAACCCGATATCGGGGTGGGAGCGGCCAAGACCTATCGTTTTGACAGCGCCGAGCAGTTGGAGGCTTTTCTTACCCCGCAGCTGCCGGTGGATTATTTCCTGGAAGAATTTATCAACGGCGAGATCGAAACCTACGACGGCCTGACCGACGGTCACGGGGATATCGTGTTTTCCTCATCACTGCGTTACAGCAAAGGCATCATGGAAACGGTGAATGAGGACAGCGACATTTACTACTACATCCTGCGGAAAATCCCGGAGGATCTGGAACACGCCGGACGCAGCGTCGTCCAGGCGTACCAGATCCGCAAGCGGTTTTTTCACTTTGAGTTTTTCCGTACGCAAGACGGCAAACTGTTGGGTCTGGAAGTCAATATGCGCCCGCCGGGTGGGCTGACGACCGACATGTTCAATTATGCCAATGACTTTAATATCTATTATGAATGGGCCAATATCATTTTGCATGACCGCTTTTCGGCTGTCTTCACCCGGCCCTACCATTGTGCTTATATCGGTCAAAAGTGGAATCAGAGCTATGCCCATACACATGAAGAAATCATGGCTCGCTATTCTTCGATCATCGTGCATTATGAGGCAATTTCAGGCATATTCAGCCAGGCGTTGGGGAACTTTGGCTATTTGGCTCGCCATCCCGACCTCGAGGAACTGGTAAAAGCCGCTAATTACATCCAAGAGAAAAAAGGCAAGGCATGAACGTAGAATACCACAAATGGTTCAGCCCCAGCTTGAACCAGGAGATGGAATTGAAGACCTACGGATCCGGCGGAAAACCCCTGCTGGTTTTCCCGGCCCAGGCAGGCCGCTTTTTCGATTTCGAAAATTTTGGGATGGTAGGAGCGGTGCATTGGTTTATTGATACCGGCTACCTGACCCTGTACACAGTCGACAGCGTGGATGCACAGTCATGGGTGAATTTCTCAGCGCATCCCCATGATCGCGCCGCGCGCCATGAGGAATACGATCGCTATATTGTGGATGAGGTAGTGCCTTTGATGCAGCGACGCCATCCTGGTTTGAAAGCGTTTACCACCGGTTGCAGCATGGGAGGCTATCACAGCGCAAATTTCCTCTTTCGCCATCCCGAGGTTTTTGACGGGGTGATCAGCTTGAGCGGTCTCTTCAGTCCACGTTTCTTTATTGGCGATTACATGGATGACCTGGTTTATTACAATTCGCCGCTCAACTACCTGGCTAACCTGGAAGACCCGCTGTTAATCACTCTGCTGCGACAAAGTGAAATTATTATCTGCGTGGGTCAGGGCGCCTGGGAGGATGAAATGCGCGCTGAAGCCGGGATTTTGAAAAGCATCCTGGAGGGTAAGGGCATCCCGGCCTGGGTCGATTTTTGGGGCCACGATGTCAACCACGATTGGCCCTGGTGGCAGAAGCAGCTGCCTTATTTCATCTCCAAGCTGCTGCCGGTGCTGCAGAACCAGATCAGCCCCGAGTCACCCTGACAGGCCGATACGGTCTTCATAGATCATCTGCTCACAGTGAGGCTGCATGGCTGTTCAAGGCGCCAATAAAGAAATCCAATCGCGATTGAAAACCTGGGATGGCATCGAAATTCACCCGCACCGTTTTGGCGGGTGCGAATTTCGTCTGGGGACAAGGGAGATTGGCCACATGCATGGGGATGAATTGATCGACATCCCTTTTCCCAAAAAAGTACGCGATGAAGTAGTCCAGGCGGGTCTGGCCAGGCCGCACCACATTCTCCCCGAAAGTGGTTGGGTGAGTTTTTACCTGGTGGCGCGAGAGGATGTTGAGCGGGCAATCGCCTTGCTGGATCGTTCCTACCGCCTGGCGCGAGCTCAAAAACAGGCGCGAAATCCTGGGGAAGAGGATCGTTGATGATCCTGCTGCGCATTGTGGCATTTATCATCGGCGGCGGCATTGTGGTTGCCACTTTGGCTTCCGCAATCAAGACCTTTGTGCTGCCGCGAGCCGCGCCAGACCGGGTCAGCTGGTTGGTGTTTCTCGGGCTGCGTTTTGTCCTGCATTATTTTCTGAAGTCCGCCCGCACCTACCCGCAGCGCGACCGCATCCTGGCGTATTATGCTCCCATCGGGCTGCTGCTCCTGCTGCCGGTCTGGTATATTATGGCTTTGTTGGGGTACACCGCCATGTTTTGGGCAGCCGGCGCGGTAGATTGGTACACAGCCTTTCGCGATTCGGGTTCATCTTTACTCACCCTGGGTTTCGAGACGGTTAACAGCCCGTTATTTTCCATCCTGGCTTTTTCCGAAGCGACTCTTGGCCTGGTGCTGGTAGCGCTGTTAATTGGTTACATGCCGACCATCTACGCGGCATTTGCGCGGCGCGAAGCCCTGGTGACCCTGCTGACGGTGCGGGCGGGCGACCCTCCATCGCCGGTAGAAATGATTTTGCGCTATTACCGCATTCATGGGCTCAACCGGCTCAGCGAGGAATGGCGGCGCTGGGAGCAGTGGTTCGCCGATATCCAGGAGAGCCACACGTCTCTGTCGGTACTGGTTTTCTTCCGCTCGCCCAAAGCTAACCAATCCTGGGTAACGGCTGCCGGCGCGGTGCTGGATACCGCCTCCCTCAGCCTCTCTGTCCTGGATATTCCCAATGATCCTCAGGCTGCGTTGTGTGTACGCGCCGGTTTCCTGGCTTTGCGTTCTATCGCCGATTTCTTTGCCATCCATTATGACCCCAGCCCGCGCCCAGACGCGCTCACCCACATTCTTCGCAGCGACTTTGACGAACTGGTGGCTCAACTGGAGGAAAAAGGCGTGCCGTTGAAGGCGGATCGAGAGCAGGCCTGGAGAGATTACAACGGCTGGCGGGTCAATTATGACGCCGCCCTTTTGGGACTGGTCCGGCTGATCCACGCGCCTCCGGCGCCCTGGTCCAGCGACCGGGTGACCTACATCGATTTTCCCCCCATTTTCCATAAGTGAAGCCATGAGCCGCATAACGCTGGTGGAGGCCTTTGGGCTTTCTGGTCTTTTCCGATCAGCTGTGGTTGGGTCTGGCGGAAAAACTTCGCTGCTGTTTCGCCTGGCCAGGGCATGCATCCCGCCCGTGGTGGTGAGCAATTCGGCCCACCTGGCGGTCGAGCAGGGCAGGTATGCCGACCAGGTCATCACGGTCAATGGAATGGTCGATTTGCAGGCTGCCGGAGATGATGCTTTCAGCGGGGTGAGCCTATTTACCGGTCCGGCAGATGCACGCGGCCGCAGCCTTGGGCTCTCCGCTGAGCTCCTGGCCAGCCTGGCAGGCATGGCGGCAAGCCGGCAGGCGCCCCTGCTGATCGAGGCGGATGGCTCGCGCGGGCTGCCGTTGAAAGCTCCCGCGGAATGGGAGCCGCCGCTCCCCGGTTTTGTGGACAGCGTGATCGTGGCGGCCGGGATGAGTGGGGTGGGCAAGCCGCTGAGCAGTGAGTGGGTCTACCGCCCCGAGGATTACAGCCGTTTAGCCGGGCTGGCGTTGGGAGCGGAAATCACCGCGGAAGCAGTTGCCGGCGAGCTCCTGCATCCGGGCGGGGGTCTGAAGAATATACCTCCGGCGGCCCGCCGGATGGTTCTGCTCAACCAGGCCGACACTGCTATCGAGCGCGAAGCGGCAGAACGAATTGCTCAACGCCTGCTGACTGGCTATCAACGGGTGATTGTCGCCTCGCTGCACGGACCTGGCGGGTCAGACCTGCCGGCGGAAGTCTATGCGGTCTATCAAAAAACGGCGGGGATCGTGCTGGCGGCCGGGTCAGCTCAGCGCATGGGGCAGCCCAAGCAGCTGCTGGCATGGCAGGGTGAACCCCTGGTGCGGCGCCAGGTGCGCGCCGCGCTGGAGGCCGGTTTGGACCCGGTGATCCTGGTCAGCGGGGCTTATGCTGAGGAGGTGGGAGCCGCCGTGACCGGGCTGAAATTGCGCGTAGTCAATAATGGGCGTTGGCAAGAGGGGCAAAGCAGTTCGTTGAAAGCCGGGCTGGCCGCTCTGGGGGCCGAGATCGGCGCGGTGGTGTTCTTGCTGGCCGACCAGCCCTTCATCCAGGCCGAGGTGATCCGCCAGTTGGTGGCCATGCACAGCCAGACTCTCGCCCCGGTGATTGCTCCGCGGGTGGGCGAGCGGCGTGCAAACCCGGTGCTGTTCGATCGGAGCACATTCAGCGACCTGGCGAATGTACAGGGAGACAGCGGTGGGCGGCAGGTGATGGCCAAATGGGGATTGACTTACGTCGACTGGCCGGACGAGCGGCTGCTGCTGGATATCGATAACCTGGAAGATTACCGGCGCGCCCTGGACCTGGTATAAAAAACGCCAGGCGCGGTCACCGCGCCTGGCGGATGAGCGAGTTAAAAAGCCTAAAGCTGCGTGTAGCGATCGATTCGCTGAGCGATAACTCCCAGGCTGGTTTCCCAAAATGATCGGCTGCGAATATCGATGCCAAACCTGGCGGCTAAATCCGCGGCGGGAGCCTCGCCGGTTGAGGCGAGAAGCTGGCTGTATTCGGGGATGAAGTCTCCACCGCGCTGCTGGTAAATGGCGAACAGCCCAATGCCGAACAACAAGCCAAAGGCATAGGGGAAGTTGTAGAACGAGTTGTCCGCGTCGTAATAATGCGGTTTCCAGGTCCACATGTATTTGTGTAAAAAGCGTTCATCCAGCCCGTCGCCGTAGGTGGCTTTCTGGGCGCGCTCCATGATGTCACACAGATCCTCAGGGCTCAGCTCGGCATCGGCACGGCGCTCGAACACTTCCTTTTCGAAAAGGAAGCGCGAATAGATATCCACGATCACCTGGGTGTCGCCGATCAGGGCGGTCTCGAGAATGCCAAGTTCTTCCTCTTTGCTGCCCGCGCCGCGCAAGGCGGCATCTACCACGATGGTCTCGCACATGATCGAAGCCGTTTCGGCCATGGTCATGGGGGTGTTCTTTTGTAATTCAGTCTTCCCGGCCAGGTACATGCACTCGTTGTGGAAGGCGTGACCCAGTTCGTGGGCAATGGTAGATACCTGGTCGAGGCTGCCGTCAAAATTGCATAAGATGCGGGATTCTTTTACCCCAGGTACACCCATGCAAAACGCTCCGCCGCGTTTGCCGCTGCGCTGTTCGGCGTCGATCCATTGCTGGTCGAAGGCGCGGCGGGCAAAGGATTCGAGCCCCGGCGAAAAACTGGCAAAATTGGTCAAAATGAAATGGCGGGCTTCGTCGAAACTGAACGTGCGCTCCGTTTTGCCGGTAGGCGCGAACACATCCCACCAGGGGAGTTTCTCTTTGCCCAGTCGCACGGCTTTAGCCCGCAAATAGCGTCTGAAGGTGGGGAAAGAGGCTTGCATGGCTGAAAGCATGGCTTCGAGAGTAGGCCGGTCGATGCGCGCATTGTCAAGGGCGCTGTGCAGGCAGTCTTCCCGCCCGCGGCGCTGGTTGAGCACATTGACCGTGCCTTTGATCCCGTTCATCGCGGCTGCCAGGGGCGCCTTGACCTGCTCCCAGGCTTGCATTTCGGCCTGGTAGGCGCGTTCGCGGACGGCGCCGTCAGGGTGGGCATGTAAATTGATCAGCGCGGGCATCGGCAAGGACTGCACTTCCCCATCCAGCTCGAAATTCACGCTCAACTGCGAGGTCACCGTGCCCTGCAGTTTTCCCCAGGCATTGGCTCCACTGAGCGAAAGATCGGAGGCCAGGTCTTCCAGCCCCAGGGGCATTAAAAAGCGGCTCTGTTCTTTCGTCTCGGTCAGGAAAAAGGCGTGGGCTTTGTTCACCGGGTTGGCCGCGGTGACCGCGGGGAGCAAATCGCCTAATTTTCCGATCCAATTGGTGAAATTGTTCAGCGCTTTTTGCCCGCGCACATTAATCTGCTCATATTGCGAAAGCAAGCGCATGGCTTGCTGGTTGAAGGAGTCGGTCGAAACGACCGAATAGATATACGCCTGGATCGTGCCACCTTTGAGCAGCAGATCGTTGAGCCCTGCCGTTACAGCGGCGGTCTGTTCCGCCAGCTGCGCCGGGCTGACCAGGGTGGGGTCAGCGGGCAGGGCGGTGATAATCTGGGCCAGGGCGGTAATATCGGCCTCGACCGCGCGAATATCTTCTGCCAGCTGTGGGGAATCGAGGCCGGCATACACGTTGGAGAGGTCCCAGCGGGGTGAATAGGTGGTGGGTGAAGTCATCCTTTTTCCTTTTCGTTGAAAAGTGTTTTGAAATCATCGGTCGCCTGGACCAGCGCGGCACTGGTTGGAAGTTCCATGCTGGCATGGCCTGCGTTCGGAATGATGCGCATCTCGGCCTGGGGAAGCTGATCGGCGAGTTCAAAAGCCGATCGAACCGGGCAGATCATATCATAGCGGCCGTGAACAATCCGGGTGGGGATGTGACGGATGGCCGCTGCTTGTTCAAGAATGTAGTTGTCGCTGGGCAGAAAAAGATGGTTGTAGATATAGTGGTTTTCGATCCGCGCGATGGCCAGATCGGCTTCCGCAGGGTGGGGGGCAGCGGGCGAGGCAGGTTCGGGCACCAGCCTGGATATGGAATTTTCCCAGCCGGCCCACCGGCGGGCAGCTTCCAGGCGCACGGTTGGGTCCGGTGAAGTCAGCCTGCGCTGATAGGCGGCCACCATATCCCCGCGTTCGGCTGCAGGGATGAAGCCCTCGTAGGTTTTCCAGAGATCTGGAAAGAAAAACGACGCGCCCTGCTGGTATAACCAGTGGTTTTCCACCGGCCGGCCGAGGTAAATACCCCGCAAAATCATGCCGGCGGTTGCCTGAGGGTGGTGGATGGCATACAGCAGCGCCAGAGTGCTGCCCCAACTGCCGCCAAACACCAGCCAGCGCCGGATGTTCAGGGATTCACGCAGGCGCTCTACATCCTCAAGCAGGTTCCAGGTGGTGTTTTCTTCCAGGCTGGCATACGGGCGGCTTTGACCTGATCCGCGCTGATCAAACAATATGATCCGGTAGAAAGTGGGGTCGAAGAAGCGGCGGTAGGCTGGAATGACCCCGGCCCCTGGTCCGCCGTGCAAAAAGACCACTGCGGGTCCGTTTGGATTGCCGGTTTCCTCGAAATACAGGCTGTGTAAGGCGGTGACGTTCAGGTAGCCGGTACGATACGGTTCGATTTCAGGATAAAGGCTGTGCATATCTCAGTTGAGTTTGAACAAATGGAAAATGCCAAAGCCCCCAAACGCGAAAATGGCCGCACCAATGGCTGTAGGTATCGCCGCTGTCCAAAGATAGCGGAAAAGCGGAACCTGGTAAACTCCCCCCAGGAAGCTGACCAGTTTGGGCCCAACTCCCGGAACCATACGCCCCAGGATGAGAAAGACCGGCGATTCGACCGGGAACCGGTTCAGACCAAAAGGCAGGTTCTGGCGGTTTTTCTCAAAATCGGTAGCAAATCCCACCCGGCGGCCGATGTAATATTCAACCAGGGCAGCCAGCATGTTGCCAAAAGTAGCGATGAAAGTGGCGATCAACGGGCCGAAGAGGGCGCCGATCAGTACGGTCAAGGGTTCAGACGGCACCAGCGAGGCCCCCAGGACCGCGTAAACCGCAATGGCAACCACCAATCCCAACGTCTCGTGCTCGACGATATATTTTTGGATGGCTTCCATATCTTTGGAGACAAAAAAGACAGCCGCAGCCACAATCAACAGGCTGAAAACCAGGCCTCGAATGGCTCGCCCGCGGCCGTTGCCCTCAAATTTGGCGATTTCGGTGTTATCTGCCACTTTGCTCCCATGGGTCAAAATTATTACGGATAAATATCCCAAATTTATTATAAACGAAAAAAGCAGCCCGACCTTTGGAGCCGGGCTGCTTTTGCTTATTCGTCCAACCGGTTGGTTGGCAAATTGAGCGGCATGGGCGCAGGCCGCTGACAGGTGCTCTGGACGGCAACAAAGCGGTCTTCGCGGGATGAATCATGCACGGCATGCATGATATCCAATACATGGTAGGCCATCGCCCCGTTGGCGCGGTGGGCCCGACCGCTGCGAATGGCATAGGCCATATCCGCCACGCCCAGGCCGCGGCTGTTCTCGGCGCGAATGGGAACCAGGTCGATATCCTGCCACTCGCGGTGGGCCGGCTGCCAGAGCTGGACTTTGCCGCCGAAGCCATTGGGGTCGGGTACGCTGAGAGAGCCTTCCGTGCCGTGAATTTCGATACAGGGCAGGTGGTGAGCCCAGACATCAAAACTGGTGATCAGGGTTGCCACCGCACCGGCGCTAAAATCCAGGGTGGCGGAGAGGTGGGTGGGGGTATCCACGCTGATCACTGTGCCGTTTTTGGGCTGGCTGGTGACGGTGCGGGTGGGGAAACTGGCCTGGGCAGAACCGGAAACGCGCCGGACCGGCCCCAGCATGGCAATCAAAGCGGTCAGATAGTAGGGCCCCATATCGAACAGAGGACCTCCGCCAACCTTGTAATAAAACTCAGGATCAGGATGCCAGCTTTCGTGCCCGTGGCAGAGCATGAAAGCGGTGGCCGCCACGGGTTTGCCGATGGCGCCTTCGTCGATCAATTTGACACAGGTCTGGATCCCGGCGCCCATAAACGTATCGGGCGCACCGCCAACTTTCAACCCCTTTTCGGCCGCCAGCTTGAGCATTTTTTGCCCATCTTCGCGCGAAATCGCCAGCGGTTTTTCGTTATAGACTGATTTGCCCGCCTCCAGCGCGGCTAACGCCACCGAGGCATGCGCGTTGGGAATGGTGAGGTTGACCACGATCTCGATCTCAGGGTCTGCCAGCAGTTCATCCACGCTGAGCACGCGCGGGATGTGGTATTTGGCAGCCTGGGCCTGAGCGCGCTCCACCAGCAGGTCAGCACAGGCGTCCAGCTCGAGGATCTCGAAGGTAGGCGTCATTTGCATATAGATGCCGCTGATGTTGCCGCAGCCAATGATGCCGATTTTTACTTTTTTTGGCATGGTGTTTTCTACCTGGTGGCCCACAGCAAACCGCGGCGCACAATTTCACGGGCTTCGTAGACCTCAAAATCCTTGGCGACGTGACCCAGCGAGCCATAGAAGACTTTACCCTTGCCCCACATCCGCTTCCAGGCCACCGGCATGCAGGTACCCGAGATCCAGGGGGTGATCTGATCGTTGAAGGTGGTGGTCGCCAGCACCCGGTTCCCGGGATCGACGTGCATATAATACTGCTCGGAATGCATGGCAAAATCTTTGAGGCCGGCCGTGATCGGGTCGATGTGATCGGTGATCTGCACGCTGTAATCGATAACCCCGCCGGGATGGGCAACCCACTGGCCGCCCACCATAAACTGGTATTCGGTGTTCTCGCGGAAGGAATCACCCATCCCGCCGTGCCAACCACCCAGGCCAATGCCGCTGGCGACCGCTTCCTGTAAGCCCTTAAACTGTTCGTTGGTGATTTTCCCCATCGTCCAGACCGGCACGATCAGGTCCTTCGAGCTCAGGTTGTTTGGGTCCAGGTAAGCATCGAGGGTATCGCTGATTTCAACCTGGTAGCCTTCTTGCTCCAAAATGGGGGCGAAAATATCGGTGCATTGTTTGGGTTCGTGGCCATCCCAGCCGCCCCAAACAAAAAGGGCCTTTTTCATTTAAGCATGCCTTTCATAAATGAGATACTTTTTTCTGCGACGACGAACTGGCTGCCGGTGACTCGGTCGGCTTCCATAATCCACCATTCGGCCCTGGCTCCACCGGCGTCATAAATGGCTTTGATATCCATCACGCCTTCTCCCAGGGCGGTTTGGTTTTCTTCACGCACGCCCGGGCCGTCCTTGATGTGCAGCAGAGGCGCACGGCTGCCGAGTTTCTTGACTCGTTCAGCCGGATCGGTTCCGCCCACCATGACCCAGTAGGTATCCAGCTCGAAGGTGACGGACGGATCGAGCAATTCGATCATGATATCGGCGATTAATTTGCCGTCCATGCGGGCGTATTCCCACCAGTGGTTGTGGATGGAGAGGATCATGCCGTTGTCTTTGGCGACGGCGCTGCTCTGGTTCAGGCGGTCACAGAGATCCTTGACCGCATCCATGTCCTTGACGTCGTCGCGGCCGATATGAGGAACCACCAGGTATTTGCAGCCGAAGAGCAGGGCATTTTCGATAACTTCTTTTTTGGCATCCCCCAGGGGCATGGGGGCATGCGCACCGGCAACTTCCAGGTGCAGCTCGTCAAACAATTTTTTCGCGGCAGCAGCGGTGCTGTTGCCAAAACCGGCCGTCTCCACGCCATCGTACCCCATGGCGGCCACCTTGCGGACGACGCCTTCGAAGTCATCCTTGGTGGTATCGCGGAAGTTGTACAGTTGAATTGCTTTCTTGGGTGCCATCGATCATCCTTTATGTTGGGTTGGTGGTGAAGACGCCGTGCTGCTTCAACACGGCGTCTTCCTGTTTCAAATTTAATACTTGATCGGAACAGTTTTTTCCTTCTCGGCCGAGGCAAGAATGGCATCGCAAATCACCGCGTTTTTATAGCCATCCATGAAATCGGCGCCGTAGGGGGCTACGGGTTGTTTGTTGACGATGGCATCCAGCAGATGGGCCATCTCGTGGACAAAGGTGTGCTCCCAGCCGATAATGTGACCTTGCGGCCACCAGTGCTTCCAGAAGGGGTGGAAGGCCTCGCTGACCAGCACATTGTGGAAACCCTGGGTCTCGCGGGGTTTGTCATCTTTCCAGAAGACCTCCAGCTCGTTGAGACGTTCCAGGTTGAACACTAATGTGCCCTTGGAGCCATTAATTTCTAAAACCTGGTAGTTCTTTCGACCAGCGCAAAAACGGGAAGCTTCCAGCGTGCCGATGGCGCCGTTCTCGAATTCGAGGGTCGAGACAAAGGCGTCATCCACGGTCACCTCGCCCACGCCGCCGCCCGGAATGGGGCGCTGTTTGATGAAGGTTTTGGCCATCGAGGAAACCTTGCGCGGCTCACCGACCAGGAAACGAGCCAGGTCGATGATATGCGAACCCAGGTCGCCCAGCGCGCCGGACCCGGCTACGTTTTTATCCAGGCGCCAGACGTACTGGAAATTGGGGTCCATGATCCATTCCTGCAGGTAGACCGCGCGGAAATGGTAGAGATCGCCCAATTGGCCCAATTCGATCAGCTCGCGCGCCAGGCGAATGGCCGGGACAAAGCGGTAATTGTGGGCGACCATGTGCACCACACCGGCTTTTTCCACGGCTTCCAGCATTTTGGCGGCTTCGCGGGTGTTGCGGGCGAGCGGCTTTTCGCAGAGGATATGCTTGCCGGCCTTGGCCGCGGCAATACACGGGTCGGCATGCGCGTCGTTTGGCCCGGAGTTGTCGAAAAGCTGGACACGGTCGTCCTTGAGCATTTTCTTCCAATCGGTGTAATAACTGGCGTAACCGTAACGTTTGGCTGCTTCTTTAACCGCATCTTCGCTGCGCCCGGCAACTGCCACCAGCACGGGTTCGGCCGGTGGGGGGTAGATCATATAGGGCAATTTTTTCAAGGCATTGGTATGGGCCTTGCCCATGAAGGCGTAGCCCATCATCCCAACCCCAATTTTAGGGGCTTCACCGGTAGCTTTCGCCCCTGCCATGGTCACAAAACCAACATCGTCAGACATGCGAACCCTCCTTGTGGGACTGGTCGTCCTGGCTATTTGCGTTCGAAAGCGGCATCAAATGAGATTTGGGATGGGGTGAAATCCATACGTTTGACAAACGCGCAGGCTTCGGTTGCGCCAAATTCTCGATCCATTCCACCGTCTTCCCACTCGACTGAAAGGGGGCCCTGGTAATTGATCGCATTCAGGGCGCGGATGATCTCCTCAAAATTGATCCGGCCGCGGCCCAGAGAGCGGAAGTCCCAGAAGCGGCGGCGGTCGCCAAAGTTGAGATGCCCGCCAAACACGCCGGCTTCGGTAGGATGCTCAGACCAGTAAACGTCCTTCATGTGGACATGGTAAATACGCTCGGAGAATTTGGTGATGAAGGCCACGTAATCGACGCCCTGGTAGCCAAAATGGCTGGGGTCGTAGTTAAAGCCGAAGGCTTTTCGCCCGCCCACCGCGGCAACGGCCATTTCGGCCGAAGCGATATCGAAGGCGATTTCGGTTGGGTGAGCTTCCAGGGCAAACTTTACCCCGACTTCATCAAAGACATCCAGAATAGGGTTCCACATCTCGGCAAAAAAGGCATAGCCTTTTTCAACCATATCGGCCGGGTTGGGCGGGAAGGAATATAAGAATGGCCAGATGGGTGAGCCGGTGAAACCGGGAACCACACCCAGGCCGAGTTTGGCGGCGACGCGGGCGGTCATTTTCATTTCTTCCGCGGCGCGGCGGCGCACGCCGTCTTCTTTGCCATCGCCCCACACCCGGTCGGGCACCACCGATTTGTGGCGCTCGTCGATGCGGTCGCAGACTGCTTGACCGGCGAGGTGGTTGCTGATGGCGAAACACTTCATGCCGTGTTTTTCCAGGATTTCCTGGCGAGAACGCAAATAGGCATCGCTGCTGAGCGCTTTTTCCACGTCCAGGTGATCGCCCCAGCAGGCAATTTCGATCCCGTCATATCCAAAAGAACTGGCTTTGGCGCATACGGTGTCGAAGGTCAGGTCTGCCCATTGTCCGGTAAATAAGGTTACAGGTCGAGGCATGAGAACTCCTTTCGCGAATATTGCCCGGCCGGTCATTGTGCCGGGTGAGTAGGTCAGTCCAGTTTTTCCAGTGGATTGGGTTTGTGCCAGTAGCTAATCGCGGGAAGATTCTTGGGCGCAGCCCAATTGACCGCGTTGATGATGACCTGTTTGATTTCCTGCTGGTAGTAGGTCGGGAAGGTCTCGTGGCCAGGGCGGAAATAGAACACCTTGCCGGCGCCGCGCGACCAGCAGCAGCCGGAGCGGAAGACTTCACCGCCCTGGAACCAGCTGAGGAAAACCAGCTGGTCGGGGGTAGGAATGTCGAAGTGCTCGCCATACATCTCTTCATGGGGCAGTTCAAAGTGTTCAGGCAGGCCGGCGGCGATGGGATGGCCCGGATCGACGATCCACAGGCGCTCTTTCTCGTTGGCTTCGCGCCACTTCAACGCGCCGCTGGTGCCCATCAGGCGCAGGAATGGTTTGGACATGTGCCCGGAATGGAGCACAATCAGGCCCATGCCTTCCAGCACACGCGTCGCCACCCGCGCGGCGATTTCATCTTTTACCTCTCCGTGGGCCATGTGGCCCCACCAGGTAAGCACGTCGGTCTCGGCCAGCACCTGTTCGCTGAGGCCGTGTTCGGGTTCGTCGAGGGTGGCGGTGCGAACCGCGAAACCTTCTGCTTTGAGGAAATCGGCGATGGTGGTGTGAATGCCATTGGGATAGACTTTGCGCACTTCCTCGTGGGTCTTCTCGTGGCGGTTCTCGTTCCAGACAGTTACACGAATTGGGTCAGACATTGAGTCTCCTTGTGAAATTGGTTCTCTGCCGGTCGACAGGCATGCAGGTTGGCCAGACAGGGAATAAACGGTTGAGATGGATTAGCACGGCACCGGCTGGCCGTTTTTGGAGGCGGATAAGCGGATCGCGTCGTACAGGCGCGCCATGCGCAGACCCACCTCAGGCGGGCAGGGGTTGGCCATCCGCCCGGCACGAACGTCCAGGAACTGCTGCCACACGCCCATATGTTGGGGAACACGCACCTTGCGGAAGGACGACTGGCCGTTCTTTTGCACTTCGAGGAATTCGCCCCAGATGCCCGTGCGCAGGATGGATCCGCTGGTGAAAACGTAAACGCTCGAGCTGCAGGATTGGATGGCTTCGCCGCAGCCATGCAAACTGACCAGGCCGCCCGATTTGAGCCGGGCAATGACCACGCCCAGGGTTTCCACCGGCCGGCCGCAGTCATCCAAAAAGGCGGCAACCTCGCTGAACTCCTCGCCGGCGAGATCGACGACCGTGTTGAGCATGTGGGCGCCGGTGTCGAACAGGAAGCCCCCGCCCGAAATGGCCGGCTGCTGGCGCCAGGAGCCTTCTGTGCCAGGGCCCCAATCCTGCCAGACGGTGGCGCTGATCGAGATGAGCTTGCCTAATTTGCCCTGCTGGAGCATCTGGTTGGCTTTGCGGATTTGTGGCGACAGGCTGCCGGGGAAAGCCACCACAAGCAGGCGGCCGGTACGATCTCGAATGTCGATCAAACCTTGCGCCTCGACGGCGTTCATCACCATGGGTTTTTCAAGCAGCACATCCAGCCCGGCTTGGAGGCAAGCCGCGGCCTGCTCGAAGTGGTTGGCATGCGGGGTGACGATAAAGGCCGAATCCGGCGCGAACCCGCTGAGCAATTTCGCCAGGTCGGGTTGGTTGGGGGGTGGATCCTGGCCAAATTCCTGATATATGTCAACCGTCTTCTGGTATTGCTCGGCGGACGGCTCGCAAACCACCGCGATCTGAGTGGTTTGCGCCTGTTGAAGGATCTGGCGAACGTGGTGGCGGGCCATCCCTCCGCAGCCGATCATCGCGACTTGATGGATTGCCATGCGGCCTCCTATTCAACCACGTGGTTGTGGGCGATCACATCGCTGTACCAGTGAGCGCTCAATTTGGGGGTGCGCTTCTGGGTGGCATAATTCACGCGGATGATGCCAAAGCGCGGGCGGTAGCCAGAGGCCCACTCAAAGTTGTCCATCAGGCTCCAGACGAAATAGCCTTTGAGGTTGACCCCCGCCTGGATGGCGTTATGGGCAGCGATCAAATGATTGCGCAGGTAAGCCACTCGTTCGCGGTCCTCCACAAATTCGTCACCGTCCGGGGTATCTAATGCGGCCGTGCCGTTTTCGGTGATATACACCGGGGGGTTGCCGTACTGGTTCTTGAGTTTCAACAAGATATCGGTCAGTCCTTGTGGATACAGCCCCCAGCCTACCTCAGTTTGGCCGGCCATGGGTTGGGTGACCATGTGCATGTTGTTTTTCAACAGGCCGCCGTGGGGGCTGAAACCCACTTTGGCGGTGAAATAATAATTCATGCCCAGGAAATCGATCGGCTGGTGGATAATTTCCAGGTCGCCGGGCTGCGGAGCGGGAGCATTTTGCCCCAACCATCCGCAGACGTATTCCGGGTAGCTGCCTTTGAAGATCGGGTCGAGGAACATATTGTGGGCATGTTCCACCGAGCGTTGAGCCGCCAGCAGGTCGGCCTGGCTGTCGGAAGCGGGGATGAAATTCTGCAAATCCAGCACGATGCCGATTTTCCCGGGGTATTGGCCTTCGCGGAACACCCGGACGGCTTTACCGTGCGCCAGGTTCAGGTGGTGGATTACCCGGTACAACTGGGATTGATCGGCTAACCCGGGGGCCATCGTGCCGCTGCCGTAACCGGATGCCACTACCATGGGCTCATTGTGGGTGGCCCACATGGCGTCTTGTGTGGCAAGATGGTCAAAGACGATACGGGCATAGTCGGCGAACCAATCCGCGCAGTCGCGATTGTTCCAACCGCCCATTTCTTGCAGCGCCTGGGGAAGATCCCAATGGTTGAGGGTGATGTTTGGGCGGATACCTGCCTGGCGCAACTCATCCAGCAGGCGCTTGTAAAAATCCAGTCCCTGGGTGTTGACCGCACCCCGGCCCTGAGGCAAGATGCGCGTCCAGGCAATGGAAAAGCGGTAGCCTTTGAAGCCGAGGCTTTTCATCAACTGTACATCTTCAGGCATGCGGTGGTAATGGTCGCAGGCGACATCGCCGGTGTCGCTGTTTTCAACACGGTAGGGCTGGTGAGAGAAATGGTCCCAGACAGATTCGCCCTTGCCATCCTCATTCCACGCACCTTCCACCTGATAGGCAGCCGTAGAGGCCCCCCACAAGAAACCTTCCGGGAATTGCTTTACAAGCACGGGATACTCCTGAACGAAAAAATTAGAGACTGGATGGTGACGGTTCGCCGCGCGGTTCATCGGGTCACGTTACCGATAACAGCCGGTGGATAAATTATAGTATGAAACGGACAATTATTGATACCTCCCGCCAGGTGATGGGCTAGAGATTGTCAGCGGCGGCGGGCCAGCCATCTTCTCACGAGTGGTAAACGCAGCGCCAGGTTGAACAGTACGGCCGCGCCTGCCAGTAACGGGCGGCCGATATCTCCGGTGAGGTGAAAGAAATCGCCTTTACTCACCCAGGCGAAATGCAGAATCACCAGGCCGCCGGCCAGGTACACAAACCGGTGGAGACGGGTCCAGGTTTTCTTGAGCACCCGCTTGCAGCGGTCAAAGGAGGTGGCCGCCAGGGTGGTCAGAATCAGCAAGGTAGCCAGGCCGACAATGATGTAGGGTTTTTGATCGAGTTCAGCCAGGATCAGGCCAAAATCAAATCCATAATCCAGGCCAATAAAGACACAAAAATGGATGAATGCGTATAAAAATGCGTACAACCCCAGCGGGCGGCGCAGTTTCAAGGCGATTTTCCAATGATAGAGGGTGTTGAGCGGGGTGCAAGTCAGCGAAAAAATCAGCAGAACCAGGGCGGTATCCCCGGTGCGCTGTTCTACGGCCTGGATGGGGTTGACGCTGAGGTTGCCGTGGTAGGCATCGATTGCCAGAACAATCAATGGGATCCACGAACCGATATGCACCAGCAGCTGCAGAGGGGAAAAATGGATTTTGGTCACATTAATGGCGATAGAGGGAAAAAGCATGCGCGGTAAATGCATGTATAATCAGGCAGGAAATAAAGGGAGAGGCAGCATCGTTCATGGGTTTTCTACCTACCGGGGTATGCGTCATTGGCTTACTCAGCCTGTTCTTATTGGGGCGCAGCCTGTATCAACTACGTCCAAACCGAAAGGATATCCTTCAGCTGACCGGCCGGGTGCGGCTGGGTTCGGTTGTGTATGGACTGGTCGCCGGACCGCCTTTTGTCATCGTTTGCCTGGCGATCATCCTAACGTTCATCTTGAAAGACCAGTTATTGCTCCGCGCCACCCATGCCGTTATGGTTTTGGGTTTGTGGATGGTGCTCAGTCTCTCCTTTTTGATCATGATCATCATTACTCGCCTGGGGCAGCGGCCCACGTTAACCACCCTGGCTGCCGCTGTTCTGTCCGTACCGCTGGTGGCCTACCTGACTCCGTTGGAGCGTT
This sequence comes from uncultured Chloroflexia bacterium, assembly GCA_963752685.1. Classification (GTDB taxonomy): domain Bacteria; phylum Chloroflexota; class Anaerolineae; order Anaerolineales; family Anaerolineaceae; genus Anaerolinea. The sequence continues at coordinate 1,040,708 of CAVVZR010000008.1, forward strand.
TCGCGGAAGTTTTCCCGCTGGATTATCTCTACCTGCCGCTGGCAACCGGGATTATCATGGTGGCAGCCTGTTATTTATTGATTTTGGTCGCCCGGCAGGTGCTGCTGCATTAGTCATGCAGTCAGGGTGGTGCTAATCATATTCCGTGGCCAACTGGGGTTCGTGCAGATGGCGGAAAAGCATGGCGATCTCAGGCGGGTTCACCCGTCCCAGGGATAGCTCCGGCAGCTCATCCAGGGTAAAAAAGGCCGACTCTCCGGTTTCAATGCTCTCCAAAGGGCTGCCGCCGGTTAACTCACACAGAAAAAACAGCTTAAAACTAGAATACAGGTGCGGCGGATGGCCGTGGCGGGCGCGGTCGTAGACCGCGGCGAGCTTCACCGCGCGCCCGGTGTAACCCGTCTCCTCAAACAACTCTCGTTCGGCGGCGATAGACGGCGAATTACCCGGATCGATCCAGCCGCCTGGAACTGTCCACAGACCGCCGTCCATCTTCTCGCGCACCAGCAGGATCTTATCGTCATGGAAGACGGCAGCGCGCACATCCAGTTTGGGGGTGGTATAGCCTTCGTCGCCGGCAAACAGGTTTTCTATGCGGGCGGCGTCGATGCCACTGCCTTGCGCGGCAATTTCAGCGGCGATGGACCGAATGGCAAGATAGCGTTCAATGTCGAAGACGTTTTCCGAATAGGTCAGCCCGGCTTGCGCCAGGGACTGCAGCTTCCTGCTCCAAACCAGCCAAAAGGGTTCCATGCTTATATTTTTGGAAGAACGATGGACTGCTGGTTCTGATACTTGCCTTTTTTCTCGGCATACGACAATTCGCAAGGCTCGTCGCCTTCGAAAAAGAGCACCTGGGCGATGCCCTCGTTGGCATAGATCCGCGCCGGCAGCGGGGTGGTGTTTGAAATTTCCAGGGTCACGTAACCCTGCCATTCCGGCTCAAACGGGGTGACGTTGACGATGATCCCACAGCGCGCATAGGTGGATTTGCCAATGCAGATGGTCAACACTCCGCGCGGAATGCGGAAATATTCGATCGTTCGCGCCAGGGCAAATGAGTTCGGGGGAATGACACACACCGGGCCGGTGAAATCCACCATCGAAGCGGGGTCGAACTTTTTCGGGTCGACCACCGCGGAATATACATTGGTGAAAATCTTAAATTCTTCGGCCACGCGAATATCGTAACCGTATGACGAAACGCCGTAGGAGATGACCCCTTCGCGCACCTGTTGATCGACGAAGGGTTCGATCATGTGGTGTTCGAGCGCCATTTTGCGAATCCAGTGGTCAGGTTTTAAGCCCATGCTGATCCCCTTGATCGTGATGAATATAGAGAAAGTTGTGCATAACGCGCCGGAAAACCAGGCGCCGGGGTAAAGCTGGATTTATTTTACTTGAGAATTTACTCCCCAACGGCTGGCAGAAAATATGGTTTGCAATAAATCCCGGCGCTCCACGGCGGTCATCGGGCGCGACCGAGCATAATCGACAAAGATGATGGTGAGCAGTTCCGTACCGATGTAGCGCCCATCGTAAAACACGTGGCGGTCGATGAAGGCTTTGTTGGTAGCCTCCTGTGAAAAGACCTGGTCGAAGAATAAGTTGCCCAGGCCATAATGGAGCAGCGATTGGCCGCGGAATTCCAGCGCCTGAGGTAGATGCGCCTGGCTGCCGCTTACGATGACTGCCCCGGCCTCGGCGGCCGCGCGGAAGTCGGTTTCCAGGTCAGGCCGGGCAATATATTCATAGTATTCTTCGTGCTGGAAGGTGACGATTGGCAGATAGCCGTCTGCTTTGACTTGCCGGATTTCCGGTTCCAGCCAGGCCGGGTCGCAGTGAATCGCCCCGGGTGATTGGAGGGTGGCCGTGGCGTAGGCCGGGTTTTTGTAATTGCAGCCGAGAAAGGCGATTTTGTTGCCATTATGCTCGAACAAGGCCGGCTGCATGGCCCGTTCGCTGGTTTCCCCGCCGCCGTAGACCTGCCAGCCGCGCTCACGGTAGAGATTGAGGGTGAATAACATCGCCTCCGGGCCCCAATCGGCGAAGTGATCGCCGGCCAGATCGATGACATCCGTGCCGATGTCGTCCAGCAGTTGGATGTAGCGTTCCTGGCTGCAGAAGGCCAGCCCCTGCCAGTTGTTGGGCGAGGGACAATTTTGAGCAAAGGCGATCTCGTTGCTGATATGCAGGATATCGGCATCTCGCAGCCAGGGAAGGATATCCCGGGCAGGATAATCCATGCCGAACTGCTCCATGTATGCGGCGGTTCCCCGCACCAGGGCGGTGACCCCGGTGACTACCACGGTGGTCAAACGGTCGGCGCGGCGGTTGGTGGGCGGTAGCAGGGGGTTCGCGGACTGGGGACCGTAATCGGCGCCGATCTGCGCGGCCAGGTCGGGGTCGCCCGAAAGCGAGAATCCAACCCTCAACGGGTATTGCGCCGGGTCAAAATCTTTGTGGAGTGGATTTTGCCCATCCACGGCGATGACCTTCCAACGAGGATCCAACTGGTCGAAAGGCAGCAGCGCCCAATCGGTGGGGGTCTGCCAGGCCTGGGTGAGTAGTTGGGAGGCCGGCAGCACCACTACCCGCGAGGAAGCCGGCCCCCACAACGCCTGAAAAATGGCCTGGGTGCTCGCGTCCACCAGCAGCTGCCCGGGAGTATCCGGACCGGATGCGCCGCTCTTCCACAGCGCGGCCAGGTCTGCCGCCGGGAGCTCATCCTGGATGGTGGGGAATGGAGCCACCAGCGCATAAACCCAGGTACTCAAGGGCGAATTGGCGGCCGTCTGGATGCTCAAGCTGGCCCCGTCGGGCTGCCCGGCAATGGTGAAATCAGGTGGAAGGTGGATCCCTGCGCTGAAGCTCTCCGGCAAGTAAGATGGGATGAATAAGCTGGGGGAGGGGGGAGGTGCGGTTGGCGTGGTAATCGGGGTTGCTGAGGGCGACGGCAGCGCCGCGACCAGGGTAGGCGTGGGGGTGCTGGCAGCCAGCAAGACCGTTGAGGTTGGTGCGCCGGTGCAGGTGGTCAGCAGCACGGCTGCCAGGAGGAGGATCGGGGCAGCACGTAAATGGCGGTTCGCCGTCGACCGCCGGTATGTGCCTGGGACAGGATGGGAGTGCAATACGATTACCGGTTCGATTCTTTAGAAAACCAGGTGACCTCGTTCAACGAGGATGCGTTTCAATTCGTTTTCTACCAGGTCGGCCTGGACATCCAGCGAGCGGATCTGGTCGAGGTAGGCGCGGGAGGCGGATGAGTTGGCGAGTGTCAGGCAGTTGACGCGAACATTCAATCCTGCGCCGGTGAGCGCTGCCCTGGCAAGCGCCGCCGCGCTGCCAGCATCGGAGATGGCGTTGGTGTTGCCCAGGGCAGCCATCTGTAAGGCGAGACCCAGCACTTCAACTGCCTTTTGGGCTACTTTGAGCGGCATACGAATGGTGGCGACGGTCGCCTGCTGGATTGCCCGCTCGCGTATGGCCTGTTGTTCATCGCTGTCTTTGGGCAGCCGCACGGCAGCCAGGTAGTCCTCGAACGCCGCGCTGTCTTCGGCGATGGCCGCGGTCAGTTCCTGGCGGAGGCTGTCCGCGTGTTCGATAGCTGCCCACATTTTGGTTTCTACGTCGGCATATTTCTTCTTGCCAACCGTCAGGCGCGCCACCATGGCTACTAACCCCGCGGCGGCGGCTGCCGAATAGGCAGAGGCGGAACCGCCCCCCGGCGTGGGGGTGCCACGCGCCAGGTCATCCAGGAAACCGCTTTCAACACCGGCCTGCGACTCGGCAGCCACCGATTGCGTCATGCGGTGTTCCAGGATTTGCTCGGTTTCAAAGTCATCCATCTGCATATACCAGACAGCCGAATCGACCAGGGCTTCCTGGGGGATCAGCCCGACCAGCTCGCTGTGATGGACGGCTACGCCATAGCGTTGGGCTTCGCGGCGCACCATCTCGACCACCCGGTAGACAGGAGTCTGGCGGAAATTGGTCAGGTTCATCGAGACCTGGGCGCGGCCTTCGACCAGCACGCCCATCGCCTTGACAAAGCGCAGGCCGCCGCTGGAATTCCGCACGGCGCGCGCAATTTTGCCGGCAATCGAAACGTCGTCGGTGGTCAAGTAAATGTTGAACGCCACCAGGGGCTGGCGAGCGCCGATCACGGTGGCCCCGGCCGGTCCCACCACGGCCGGGCCGAAATCTGGCTCGCGCTCAGGATTGCTGCCGATCTCCACTTTCAGCGTCTCATACTCACCGCGGCGGATATCTTCCAGGTTTTTGCGGGAGGGCCGCGCAGCGGCATCTTCATAGAGGTAAACCGGGATTTGCAGTTCACTGCCCACACGCTGAGCCAGGCGGCGGGCGATTTCGACGCATTCCTGCATGGTGATATCCCGGATAGGGACAAAAGGAACCACATCGGTGGCGCCCAGGCGGGGGTGAGCCCCGGTGTGGTGGTCGAGGTCGATTAACTGCCCGGCTTTTTGGATCGCCCGGAAAACCAATTCTTCGACCGCCTGTGGCGCACCCAGCAAGGTGACCACTGTGCGGTTATGGTCCAGATCCGAGTGCTGGTCTAAAACGTTGACCCCCGCTACGGTCTGGATGGCTTCAATGATCGCGCTGACAACCTCGGGGCGGCGTGCTTCCGAGAAATTTGGAATGCATTCAACGAGCGAATCCGGCATGTATTTGGCCTCAAGTGGGATAATAGCTGCCATTATACTTCACAAAATTGTTGGGTTTGGTCAAAATAGCCAGCACGGCTGTGCCGATTATGAATAAATCTGGTATTGTATTAAAATCGGAACCAGGTAGTTGGCTTTTCAACTCCAACTTTCCTACAGGTGCAATATGTGTGGACGATTTACCCTATTTCTGGATGCAGAGACCCTGAAAGAGGATTTCGGGTTGGTCTCGGTGCCAGTTGACTTTGAGCCGCGCTATAACATCGCCCCTTCCACCCAGCTGTTGGCTGTCGCGGACGCCGAAAGCCGGAAAGCAGAATGGTTTCGCTGGGGGTTGGTACCTTCCTGGGCGAAAGACCCGGCCATTGGCAACCGGATGATCAATGCTCGTTCCGAAACCCTCACGGAGAAACCGTCCTTCCGTAATGCTTTACAGCGGCGGCGCTGTTTGATCCTGGCCAACGGGTTTTATGAATGGCAGCGCGGGCAGGGCAAAGCGCCGTCCACGCCGTATTACTTCCAACGCACCGACCGAAAACCGGTGGCTTTTGCCGGTTTGTGGGAATTCTGGCGCTCGCCGGAAGGCAGCGATCTTCTTACCTGCACGATCATCACCTGTGCAGCCAACGCAGTAGTGGCCCCGGTGCATGACCGCATGCCAGTCATGCTGCCGGCCAACTCTTGTTTTGATTGGATCGTTCCTGGACCGGCCGAAAAAGTGATGCCTTTATTAGCGCCCTTTGATCCGGGCAAAATGGAAGCCATCCAGGTATCTCGGGCCGTCAACGCACCCGGAACCGAGGGGGCCGAATTAATCCGGCCGGTAAATTGAACCGAGGGTTGGAGACCCAACCAGTACGATGAAGAAAAGGCTATGTCGGTAAAAGTTAAGACGATTCTTCTGACCGCGGTCACCTTGCTGGTGATGGGAGCAGGAATATTCTTGTTATCCCGAGATTTTCTGCTGGGTCAATTCATGCGGGTCGAGGAAATCATCCAGAACAATGATATCGGCCGCATCTCAAAATCGGTGGACCGGGTCTATACCGAATTGGGCAGCCTGGCGGTGGATTGGGCCAACCGCGATGAGGTTGATCAGTACATCAAAGGCAATAACCCCCGTTTTCTGCTGACCGATATCAGTCCTTCCGTTTATGAAAGCCTGGAAATCGACTTGATCGCCCTGGCAGACCAGCAGGGCAATTTGCATTACAGCCAGTATTATGATCGCGAGACACGTGAGCTGGTTAACACCGAGGCCGCCTTTACTCAACTTTTCCAGCCTGGGGGCGTTTTCTATGGTTTGGACGGGAAAGTAAATCCACCTAACACATTAATCCGCATGGCGGGCAAGCCCTATCTGGCTACCGCCAGAACCATCCGGCCGATCCCTGGCGACGGGTCTTCCTCAGGGGTTGTGGTGATGGCTCGCCAGGTGGATGGCCAGTTGTTGGATTTTCTGCGGGTGGATACCGGCATCACCGGGATGGATTTTTACTTCATCGAAAACGCTCCCGATGATTATGTCAATATCCAGCCCCAAATCCCCGCCGGGCAAAGCACCTTTTTGCACATCGTCTCACCCGATATCATTCATGGCTACGTAAATCTGACGGGTGCAGATGGCGCCACGGATGGGGTTTTGGATAGTATCCTTCCGCGCTCCATTACCCGTGAGGGACAGATCGCAATTCTGTACCTGCTCTACGGCATGTTGGGGATCGCGGCCACGGCCATGTTGATCAACCTGGCCATCTCCAATTTCCTGCTTTTCCGGCCGTTGGAGCAGCTGGCATTGCGGGTGAAGCAAGCCAATAACCTGCAAGAGCAAATCCAGACCCTGGTGGACCGGCCCAGCGAACTGCAAACGATCGGCGAGCCGCTGGCGGTGGTGCTGCAGCGCGCACAGCAAACCGAGCAAGAAAGTCTCAATCGCCAGATTCTATATACGCGTCTATTTGAACAGGCTCATGAGGGTTTTGCCATCCTTGACTCGGCCAACCTGGCGATTCTGGATGCCAATCAGGAATTCATCTCGATGCTGCATTGGGATCGGGCCAGCGAGCCCCAGATAAGCTTCCATACGCTGGTCGAAAAATGGTTGGATGAGGAAACGGCCAACCGCTTATTGATGATTGAGCGCGACGTGGCGCAGGGCACCGCCCGGTTACGCGAGCAGGAAGTCAACCTGCGGGGGCTCAACAAGGAAATCGAAATCAGCTTCAGTCCGATCCAGGTCGCGCAGACTCGCTACCTCTACGCGCTGCTGCGGGATGTCTCCGAGCGCAAGCAGTTGGAGCGCACGCTGCAGGAGCAGTCGCGGGAGACCACCCTGCTCAACCAGGTGATCGCGGTGACCACATCGGACCTGGAACCGACGGCTGTTTTTGAGACGGTGTGCCGGGAACTGGCGATCAATTTGGGGCTGCCCCAGTCTTCGCTGGCCATATTTAATGAAGAACGCACGCACCTGGAAATCGTGGCAGAATACTCCACCCGCAGTATGCCATCGGCGGTGGGGGTGATTATTCCGATCGAAGAAAACAATGTTTTTGAGAGCTCCGAGACACTGGTAGAACCCTTCCAGGTGGATATTCAACATGCTGCCGATATTGTGCCGGAACTGCGCGACCTCTTTGAGAAGCGAGGGGTGGAATCGGCGTTGCTGGTGCCGCTGGCGGTGCGCGAAAGGATCATCGGTTGGCTGGCATTGGAAGATATCCTGGCCCACCGCTTTGACGCCGAGGAATTGCGCCTTGCCCAGCACATGGCCCTGGCTGCCAGCCGCGCCTACGAAGTAACCGCCCTGTATCACGATTTGCAAGACGAGTTGGCCAAACGGCAGGTGGCGGAAGAGGCTTTGGACAAACGCAAGCGCCACCTGGAAGCCCTGGTGAACATGCTGATGGAACTGCTCAGCCTGGAAGGCAGCGCTCGCCTGTATGAGCAGGTGCTGCCGGCGCTGGGCGAGATAACCCAGATTGACCGGGTGACCGTCTTCGAGCTGTTCACCAGCGCAGATGGCCGGCCGTATTTGCGCCAGATGGCTGGCTGGGAACCGGGCGAAACCCCCTATGCCCCGATTTCGGAAAGCCTGCGGGTAGAAGGCGAACTGGCCGAGTTGTTCCGCAATCTGCAGGTCGGCCAATATGTGGCCGGGCGCCTGGCGGAGCTGCCTGCCAGCCTGGGCGCCTTCCTGAAAGCTCAGGGGGTAAAATCCACCCTCATCCTGCCGTTCTATGCCAAAGAAGAATTGGCCGGGTTTATCGGCTTCGATGCCCTCGAGAGCGAACGCGAATGGGATGCCCTGGAAGTGGCTTTGCTGCAGGCGGCTGGAGCATCCATATCCCTGACCCGCCAGCGCATCGAAGCCGGGGAAGCCCTGCGTGACAGTGAGGGCCGCTACCGCCTGGTGGTCGAAAACGCGCGGGATGTGATTTTCCAGATTGATCTCACTGGGCGTTTCACCTTCCTTAACCCGGCCTGGGAGACGATTACGGGGCTGAAGGTGGAGGATACGCTGGGGCTGCCCTTCTGGAAATCGGCGCCGGAAAGCATGGTGCAGGAACTGGGCGCGGGCTTCCGCATTTTGCGTGAACGGGTAACGGATCGCTATCACCAGACCATCACCATCAAGAACTTAAACGGGAAAACGATCTGGCTGGATGCGTTTTTCCGCATTGTCGCCGATGCCAGTGGCACCGGGCAGCTGATCGCCGGCACGCTGGTCGATATCACTTCTTATAAGCGGATAGAGTATATTTTGCGCCGCAATGAAGAAGCGCTGCGCTCTCTATATGACATCACATCCTCCTTATCCCTGGCATTCGAAAAGAAGCTCAATAATCTGTTAATGATGGGCGCGCAAACCTTCGAGCTGGATTATGGCTTCCTTGGAAAAGTCAATGGCGAGCAGCTCAGCGTAGTCTATTCCTATCCGGAATATGACGCCCAGGATACGACCAATTTGGATATGGGGCTGACCTTTACTCGTGAAACGATGAGGGCAAACGAGCCTTTGGGGATCGAGAATGTGCCTGCTTCGGATTGGGCCAATCACCCGGCGGCCGTGAAAGGGAATGTGCTGGCTTATCTTGGCACCCCGGTGATGGTGGGCAAAGATGTTTTTGGGGTGCTGGCTTTCTACAACCAGAAACCCCGCGGCAGCGCCTTTTCGTTGGCGGATAAAGAATTTATGCGCCTGATGGCGCAGTGGATTGGCTCGGAGTATGAACGCGAGCGGTATACCGAGCAACTGAAATCCTACAATGAAGAAATTGCCAGCAAGAGTTTTGAGCTGGCCGAGGCACGGGATGAAGCCCTGGAAGCATCCAGGTTGAAATCCGAATTCCTGGCGACGATGAGCCATGAAATTCGCACGCCCTTGAATGCCGTCATCGGCATGGCGGAACTGCTGATGGAAACCCCGCTGAACGACGAGCAGAATGACTTCGCCCGAATCATTCGCGAGTCGGGGCGATCCCTGCTGACGATCATTAACGACATTTTGGACTTCTCTAAGATTGAAGCCGGCCGCATGGCGCTCGAGGCGGTTGATTTCGAGTTGATGTCCTTGATCGACGGGGTGATGGATATGTTCTCACAGCCGGTGCAAAAGAAGGGCATTGGCTTGCACAGTTTCATCTCGGCTGAAGTGCCCCTGGTGTTGGTTGGTGATCCGGTGCGCTTGCGCCAGATATTGACCAACCTGGTGGGAAATGGGGTGAAATTCACCGATATCGGTGAAGTCATCGTGCGCATCGACCTGGTGAAACTGGACGGCGATCAGGCAGACCTGTTGATCAAGGTCTCCGATTCAGGCATCGGTCTCTCGGATGTAGCCAATAAACGCCTGTTCAGCCCGTTTACCCAGGCCGATGGCAGCACCACACGCAAATACGGTGGAACCGGCCTGGGACTGGTGATTACCAAACGCCTGGTGGAATTAATGGACGGCGAAATTGGAGTGAAGAGTGTCGAGGGGATCGGCTCTACCTTCTGGATTCGACTGCCTTTGAAAGTAAATCTGGCCGAATTGGCCGCTTCAAAGCAGAGCTTGCCGGATCTGTCCACCAAAAATGTGCTGGTTCTGGATGGCAATCCCGCTCAGCGGCGTTTATTGGGCTCATTCCTCAATTCTTGGGGTGGGATCCATGTGGATTTAACCTGGGATACGACCACAGCCGAAGAATTGCTCAGCCGGTCTTTTGGAAATGGACAGAACCCAGCCCAGGCTTACAACCTGGTGATCTGCGACCTGAGCTCTCCCAACATCGACGCTCAACGGATTCGGGACGCTGTCCTTAATTATCCTGAGATTGCAAAACCAGGGTTTGTGTACCTGGCCGGCTACGATCAACGCGAATTGGCCGAAGCCCTGGTGGAAAATGGTCATGGAGCCTACCTGACCAAACCTATCCGCCAATCGGCCCTGTTTGATTTGATCGTGGATTATTTTGAGAAAGGTGAAGCCGGGCTGGTTCAGGAACGGCCGGCGGCGGTCGTGTTTGACGAGCAGGAGAGCTTATCCCCAATCACTTACAGCCAGCCATCCGGGACGAATTTGATTTTACTGGCCGAGGATAACCCCGCGAACCAGCGCCTGGCTATGGTGCAGTTGAAGCGGCTGGGGTATCAGACGGAACTGGTATCCAACGGCGTCCAGGCAATCGAGGCGTATCTGAATGCTCCAGGTGCTTACAACCTGGTTTTGATGGACTGCCAGATGCCGATCATGGACGGCTTCGACGCGACGCGGCGGATCCGTGAAGAAGAGAAGCGCCTGAACCTGCATGTGCCCATTGTGGCGATGACCGCCAACGCGATGCAGGGCGACCGCGAAGCCTGTTTGATCGCCGGCATGGATGATTATGTCAGCAAACCGGTGTCACTGGAAAGTCTGCGGCAGGTGCTCAACCGCATCCAGGACGGAAAAGCGGCCTCGGTGGAAGTTAATCTTCCGGCCGCGGTGATGGATGATTACAATCCTCTCGACCAATCCGTGCTGGATGGCCTGCGCGAATTACAGGAAGAAGGCGAGCCGGATTTCCTGACGGAATTAATCGATATATTCCTGGAGGATTCCGCCAGCCTGGTGCAGGAGCTCAACGACGCGGTCAACGCTCAAGACCTGAGCCGAGTGAGGATGGCCGCGCATACTTTAAAGGGCAGCAGTGGAAACCTGGGCGCCAATCTGTTTTCGAAAATATGCTATGAGATGGAATTGAGCGCGCGCAACGACGACCTGTCTGGTGCGGAGAAAATCCTGCCGACGCTGACACGTGAATACGATATGGTGCATGAGTTCCTATCCCGGGAACGCAAGGTTGAAAATTAGGCCGGGAATTCCTTGACCGTGCCGGGTATGGATGGTAGAATATCGCCCATTGCCTCCATCGTCTAGGGGACCAGGACGCAGCCCTTTCAAGGCTAAAACGCGAGTTCGAATCTCGCTGGAGGCACTTTTTTTATTTTAATAGCCCCTTCAACACCGCAAGGGTGCAGGTGCCAAAAGGCGAGTTCGAATCTCGCTGGAGGCACTTTTTTTATTTAATAGCTTCTTCAACACCGCAAGGGTGCAGGTGCCGATATCTCATATTTCTTCGTGTTCCCTTCCGGTTTGGGAGGGGTCGGAGGTGGGCATGCTTTTCCCGGATTGATTGTCACTCGATGGGTATTTCCCATAAAGGCTGAAAGACCGCGGGTGGAAAATCTTTTCCCCCGTGGAGATGATTATCCAGAAAAGTTTGAAATCGATGAAGAGCACCGGAGATCATGGCGATGCTCACCTGGTGATTGGCCAGCGCGTCCGCCAGTTCGTCCAGGTCGATGGCTCGATAGGTAGGCCCGTTGTTCTCAACGATTACATCCAGGAATAAATCCTCCAGCTCCAACGTGTTTTCGTCTACCCAGCGCAGGTCAACCATATCGATATACCATTGATTTTTCCAACCCCAGGGTTGGTACATCAATTTCGCGGCCTCCTCCAGCAAGATAAAGTGACGCACCACGCGATCGCCTTTGGGATCAAACCGGTCGAAAATCGCGACCGTCTCGTGGGTCAAACCGGTAAATTCGCCTAAGCGTGATCGAATCATAATTCTTCTCATATCGATGATTGGCTCCTTGATAGAGGATTTCCTGGTGAGGTTGGGTTGGCTGACCCGGGTTTAATTTTACATTTATTGATCGTATCCAGCCGCAACTCCCACCCGCCACTGCCGGATGATCTTTTCATGGCGTTCTCAAGAAAGCTTGACAATTGCCAATTTGAATCCATCTCCTCCGGAGACAGAGGTCAAAGAGGGAGTTTGAGGGTTCAGACGCCGTAAAACGGCGTCTGAACCCTCAAATCTTTTTCCCCGCCCCGTTTCGGGGAGGGGTAAGGGGAGGGGCTTGTCTGACAATTTATTGAGAAAACCATGATGATCTTTTTCGCTTGCCTTGCCAGATCACCGGCCCATGGGTATACTCGGAGCAGTTTCACCAGCTATATCTTGAGGTTGCGTAAGGGGATAAATGAAAAAAGCACTGATCACTGGAATTACCGGTCAGGATGGGTCCTACCTGGCGGAGCTGCTGCTCTCCAAGGACTATGAAGTTCACGGTATGATCCGACGGGCAAGCACTTTCAACACCCGGCGTATCGATCATATCTATTTGGACCCCCACGGCAATGGCAAAAAGGTTTCCATGTACCTGCATTATGGAGATCTGACCGCATCGGATACCTTACTCGACATCATCTATAACATCCGCCCGGATGAGATCTATCATTTAGGAGCGCAAAGCCACGTCAAGGTCAGTTTTGAAATGCCGGAATTTACCGGCGATGTGACCGGCCTGGGCACGGTGCGAATTTTAGAAGCCATCCGCAAGAGCGGGGTGAATTCGCGTTACTATCAGGCTTCTTCCAGCGAGATGTTTGGCGGGGCAAAACCGCCGCAAAATGAGCTGACCGCCTTCCAACCCCGCAGCCCATACGCCGCGGCCAAATTGTATTCCTATTGGCTGACGAGAAATTACCGCGAGGCATATCAAATTTTCGCGGTCAATGGCATTCTCTTCAACCACGAGAGCCCACGGCGCGGGGAAACGTTTGTCACCCGCAAGATCACCCGCGCCCTGGCGGCGATTATGGCCAAGAAACAAGAAAAACTATACCTGGGCAACCTGGATTCGCGCCGCGACTGGGGCTATGCCCCCGAATATGTCGAAGCCATGTGGATGATGCTGAACCGCGACCAGCCCGACGATTTTGTCATTGGTACCGGCGAAGCACATACCATCCGCGAATTCTTAGATGAAGCCTTTGGTTATGTGGGCATGGATTGGCATCCTTACGTATCCATCGATCCCAATTATTTCCGCCCGACCGAAGTGGATTACCTCCTGTCAGATCCATCCAAAGCCAGACAGGAGCTGAATTGGCAGCCGAAAGTTTGTTTTAGCGAATTGGTGCGGATTATGGTGGATGCCGATCTGCAATTGATGGGTCTGGAATGCCCGGGCGTCGGCAAGCAGATTGTCGAGGAACGCTTTGGTACCTGGCACCGTTGGGATAAACAAGTCTTGTCGATGGATGATCATTAGGCCGGCCGCATGAGGGGAACAGGTGAAATGACCGAGGGGGGGAGCAGATGATCGGCGCAAAACCGGCCGTGCTGTTTGTGTGCACCGCGAATATCTGCCGGTCGCCTATGGCGGCCGCGCTGTTCAAAGCACTGGCGGCCCGAGAGATCCCCGGCGGGGCAGATTGGCAGGTAGATTCCGCCGGCACCTGGGGATTGGAACGGCAAAAGCCGTCTGAAAACTCGGTCAGCGCGATGGCCAGGCGCGGCCTGGATATTACGCGGCACCGTTCCAAGATTGTCTCCGCCGAGCTGCTGGAGCGCTTTGACCTGATCCTGGTGATGGAGCCGGGGCACAAAGAGGCGCTGAGGATTGAATTCCCGCGCCTGGTCGGGCGGGTCTTTCTGTTGAGCGAATTGAGCGGTCCGCCGCAGGCAATTGCCGATCCGTATGGCGCAAACGAAGAAAGGTATGAAAAGACCGCATTGGAAATTGAGGGCTATCTGCGAGCCGGGCTGCCGAAAATCATCGAGAAGATTGGCCAAAATCGCTGAATTGAGTTTCCGTATTTCCCAAAAAACAATTAATTGATACTTGACCTTCTCAGGCATGTTCGGTATAATCAACTTTTGCGTAAAATGCCCTAATTTGTGTATTTAATCGTTGCGGGTGCAGTTAGGGCCGGGAGCTACGGATTAAGGAGCAGGAGATAAGCATGGCTTTTGATATGCCAACCAAGAAGTCTTACGCACGAATCCCGGTGGTCTTTGATCTGCCTGACTTGATTGAAGTGCAGGCGGAATCTTTCCTTCGATTGCGGAAGGAAGGCCTTTCCGATTTGTTTGATGAAATTTCCCCGATTGAATCGTATAACAAAGGCATGAAGCTGTACTTCCCGGGCCGCGCGCCTGAAGCACAGCAGTTTGGGCTGCGCTATTGGTTTGGCGACCCCAAGCACAATATCGACGAATGTGTGGAGAAAGACCTGACCTACGCCAGCCCGCTGTACGTCTCGGTGCTGCTGGCAGGGCCGGAAATTCCCGAGCCGATTTGCCAGGAAATTTTCCTGGGCGATTTCCCGGAAATGACCGAAAAGGGCACCTTTATTATCAATGGCACCGAGCGGGTGGTTGTTTCTCAACTGATCCGCTCTCCGGGTGTGTATTTTGAAGCCCCGGTCGACCGGTCTACCGGCCGGCCGCTGGCCATGGCCAAGTTGATCCCGGATCGCGGCGCGTGGATGGAATTTGAGACCCGTAAAAACGATTACCTGATCTTAAAGTTCAACCGCAAACGCACCGTCCCCATCACCATTTTCCTGCGCGCGCTTTCGGCGGTCAGTGACGGCCTGGATATTTCCCCGCTCAAAGACGGCGGGGACGAAGAACTGCTTTCGATTTTCCAGGACGTAGACAACAGCACCGAACGGCAGTTCATTGCCTCGACCCTGCGTCAGGAGCCGGTGTGGGATTTGACCGGCGGGCTGACCATCGCTGAAGCGGCGCTGCTGGAATTCTTCAAGCGCATGCGCCCTGGCGACCCCGCCACCCTGGATAATGCTCGCCAGTTCCTCACCGAGCAGCTTTTCGACCAGCGCCATTACGACCTCGAGCGGGTGGGCCGCTACAAACTCAACCAGAAGCTCGACCTGACCGAGCAAATTCCCGTCTCGCACCGCACCATCACCAAGTGGGACATTGTCAACCTGGTGCGCCGCATGATCCTGATCAACAACCAGGTGCTCGAGAAGGACGACATCGACCATCTCGGCAACCGGCGGGTCAAGACTGTGGGCGAGCTGATCCAAAATAAACTGCGCATCGGCCTGCGCCGTATGGAGCGGGTGATCAAGGAACGTATGTCGATCCGCGATCAAGATCAGGTGACGCCTGTCAGCCTGGTGAATATCCGCCCGGTGGTGGCTGCTTTGCGTGAGTTCTTTGGATCGAGCCAGCTGTCTCAGTTTATGGATCAAACCAACCCGCTGGCTGAGCTGCGCCACAAACGCACGCTTTCGGCCCTTGGCCCGGGCGGTCTGCGCCGTGAACGCGCCGGTTTCGACGTGCGCGACGTTCACCATTCGCATTACGGCCGCATTTGCCCCATCGAGACCCCCGAAGGTCCCAATATTGGTCTAATCGGCCGCCTGGCTTCGTTCGCGCGGGTCAATGAATACGGCTTTATCGAGACACCCTATCGCCGTGTGGTCAAGGCGCTCGCGTCTACCGACCCCCGCCTGCTCAACCGCTTGCTGCGTGAAACCCTGACCGATCCTGCCACGGGTGAGGTGATTGCTAAAGAGAATGAGCGCATCACCGCCGAGATGCTTCCGGCGATTGCCAAATTGGATAAGAAAACCATTTTCCTGGTGCCCTTTGTTTCCGACGAGGTCGAATATCTCTCGGCAGATGCTGAAGACAAATTCGTGATCGCTCAGGCCAACTCGGAGCTCAATCCGTTCAAGGAATACGAAGACAACCGGATTTCATGCCGCCAGCACTCCGACTTCACCGTGACCACATCCGACAATATTAACTTCATGGATGTGGCCCCCAACCAGGTGGTGGGGATCAGCGCGGCCTTAATCCCCTTCCTGGAGCATGACGACGCCAACCGTGCCTTGATGGGCTCGAACATGCAGGCGCAGGCGGTTCCCTTGATCCAACCGGAAGTCCCGCTGATTTCCACCGGGATGGAATCATTTGCCGCGCGTGACTCGGGCCAGGTGCTGGTTGCCGAAGAAGAAGGCGAAGTGATTTCGGTCACCGGCCGGCAGATCATTCTGAAGGTGGAGAGCGGGGTACGCGTTTACACCATGCGCAAGTACCAGCGCTCTAACCAGAGCACCTGCATCGACCAGCGCCCGGCGGTGGTCAAAGGCCAGGTGGTCCATAAGGGCGACGTGCTGGCCGATTCCTCCTCGACGGTCAACGGCAACCTGGGGTTGGGTCAAAACGTGATTGTGGCCTTCCTTTCTTGGGAAGGCGGCAACTTTGAAGATGCGATCCTGATTTCCGAAAAATTGGTGCAGGACGATAAATTCACCTCGGTTCACATCGAAAAGTACGAGGTTGAAGCGCGGGATACCAAGCTGGGCCCTGAAGAGATTACTCGCGATATCCCCAACGTGGGCGAGGATGCAATCAAGGACCTGGATGAGCATGGCATCATCCGCATCGGCGCCGAAGTCGGTCCGAACGACATCCTGGTGGGTAAAATTACCCCCAAGGGCGAAAAAGAGCTGACCCCCGAAGAGCGCCTCTTGCGCGCCATCTTTGGTGAGAAATCACGCGACGTCAAAGATACTTCGCTGCGCATGCCCCACGGCGAACGCGGCAAAGTTGTGGATGTAAAGGTCTTCACCCGCGAAGATAATTCCGATTTGGCGGCTGGTGTGGACATGATGGTGCGGGTCTCTGTGGCCCAACGCCGCAAGATCACCGCCGGAGACAAAATGGCGGGCCGGCACGGCAACAAGGGTGTGGTTTCCCGCGTGGTGCATGTCGAAGATATGCCCTTCCTGGAAGACGGCTCCCAGGTCGATATCATCTTGAACCCCCTGGGCGTCCCCGGTCGTATGAATATCGGCCAGGTGCTCGAAACCCACCTGGGGTGGGCGGCTAACCGCATGGGCTTCCGCGCGATTACCCCGGTATTCGATGGCGCCAATGAGACCGAGATCGAAGCCGAACTGGCACGGGCTTACCTGATGGACCTGGCCTGGAATAAGACCGCCGAAACCGCCTGGGAATGGCTGAAATCGATGGAATATTCGCCGGAAATGATCGAAGACGACGACGAAGTGCGTTTGCTCTACCTGGAACAGTGGCTAGGCGACCTCGGCATTGCCGTGGACGATTTGAAAACCGATCGCGGTTTAGCTCGCCGCCTGACCCTGACCGAGTGGCTGCGCGAAAAGGGCTATGACCCGAGCGAAATGCTCAGCTTCGAAGACGTGGGTATGAACAGCCCCAAGATCACCAAGCCTGACCTGCGCATCATCGATGTGGGGCTGCGGCTGTGGTTGGAAGAGGAAGGCGCAGAGATCGACGGCGTCGCGGATGCCGATATCCGCCAGCGGGCAATTGCCCATATGAATGAAAGCCGCAAGCCAATGCCCATTCTTGGGAAGCAGCTGCTGCGGGATGGCAAGACAGGCGAACCCTACGACCAACCGGTGACGGTTGGGGTGATGACCATGATGAAACTGCATCACCTGGTGGAAGATAAAGTGCATGCTCGCTCAACCGGCCCATACAGCCTGGTTACCCAGCAGCCGCTGGGTGGTAAGGCGCAGTTCGGCGGCCAGCGTTTCGGCGAAATGGAAGTGTGGGCCCTGGAAGCCTACGGCGCGGCTTATACCCTGCAGGAGATGCTCACGGTCAAATCCGATGACATCCAGGGACGCGTCTCCACCTACGAGGCGATCGTCAAGGGCGAGCCGATTGAAGAGCCCAGCATTCCGGCCTCCTTCCGCGTACTGGTGAAGGAGCTGCAAAGCCTGGGTGTAGCGGTGGAAGCTGTGATGGATAATGGGGAAGTGGTCCGCTTCGGGAAAGATGAAGAACGAGTGCGGCCGCCCAGAATTGAGACAGGTTTGTTAGGCCTGGGCGAAGATTTGGATGACTTGATGTAATAGTTGAGTCGTGTTATAATCTCTGCCCGTTGGTTTATGCACGGTGGTATTCAAAAGAGAGGCCATCTTTGCTCGTGATGGCCTCCCTTTGTGTGAATAAAATTATTAGCAAATTGTTCTAATGTTCTTCGGAGGCGAAAAAGTGCCAACTATCAATCAGCTGATCCGCAAAGGTCGCGAATCAAAAAAGGTGAAGAGTAAAGCGCCCGCACTGCTTTACATCCTCAATACCTATAAACAGCGCCGCATCCGCCAGTCGGATGGCTCTCCGCAGAAACGTGGAGTTTGTACGGTGGTCCGCACGATGACCCCCAAGAAACCGAACTCGGCGCTTCGCAAAATTGCCCGTGTACGCCTGACGAATGGTATCGAAGTCACGGCCTACATTCCGGGTGAGGGTCACCAGTTACAGGAACACTCGGTGGTGTTGGTGCGTGGTGGTCGTGTGAAAGACCTGCCAGGCGTCCGCTACCACATCGTTCGCGGCTCGCTGGATACGACCGGCGTCGCCAAACGTCGCCAGAGCCGTTCCAAGTATGGCGCGAAGCAGCCCAAGTAAAACCACATTGTTTGAGATGGAGTAAGAAAGAATGCGGCGTACTAAACCCGAAAAGCGGGATTTGATCCCCGATGTGCGTTACAACAGCCAGGTGGTTCAGAATATGATTCACCATATTATGAAGCGTGGCAAGATGAGCCTGGCGACTCGCCTGGTTTATACCGCGCTGGATAATGTTTCCGAGAAAACCGGCCGCCCGGCGATGGATGTGTTGGACCAGGCGCTGCGGAATGTGGGCCCTGTGATGGAAGTGCGGCCGCGCCGTGTAGGTGGGGCGACGTACCAGGTGCCGCTCGAGGTTCCTACCTCGCGCCGTTTGACCCTGGCGATGCGCTGGATTATTTCTGCTGCGCGCGCCCGCTCGGGCAAGTCCTTCTCAGAGAAATTAGCCGGTGAACTGCTGGATGCCCTCAATAACCAGGGTTCCGCTGTTCGCAAACGCGAAGAATCGCACAAGATGGCCGAAGCCAACCGGGCCTTCTCTCATTACCGTGTATAGGAGCGCGGGACACTTTTTTTCAAGCGCAGGTAACTTATCATGGCACGTATTTTTCCGTTAGAGCGGTGCCGTAACATCGGAATAATTGCCCACATTGACGCTGGGAAAACAACGACGACCGAGCGGATCCTGTTTTATACAGGTAAGACCTACCGCATCGGATCGGTCGATGATGGTACCACTGTGACGGACTGGATGGTCCAGGAGCGCGAACGGGGGATTACGATCGTCTCCGCGGCCGTTACTGCAGAGTGGAAAGACTACCAATTTAATATTATCGATACTCCGGGACACATCGACTTCACCGCCGAAGTGCAGCGTTCGCTGCGCGTATTGGATGGGGGTGTAGTCGTTTTTGATGCGACCCAGGGTGTCGAACCCCAAAGCGAAACAGTTTGGCGTCAGGCAGACCGGTATAGCGTCCCGCGAATTTGTTTTATCAATAAGATGGACCGCATGGGTGCTTCCTATGAAGCCTCCATCGACAGTATCCGCCAGCGACTGGGCGCTAACCCAATCGCGATGCAAATGCCGATTGGCTTTGAGGCGAGTTTTAGCGGGGTGGTCGATCTGCTGCCCATGCAAGCAATTTATTGGGAAGACGAACTGGGCCGCGAGCCTATCGTTCGCGAGATTCCCGCTGAATTGATGGACGAGGCAGTAGACGCCCGCGAAAAGCTGGTCGAGCGCATCTGTGAAGTCGATGACGAATTGACGGTCAAATTCCTGGAAGGTGACGAGATCAGCGTCGAGGAATTAAAGGCCGGCTTGCGCCGCGCGGTGATCGCGAATGCGGCCACCGCCGTGTTCTGCGGCAGCTCGCTCAAGAACAAGGGCGTACAGCTCCTGTTAGATGCGGTGATCGATTTCCTGCCTTCGCCTGCGGATATCCCCCCGGTCTCAGGTTTCCATCCGGATACCAACGAAGAAGTCAAGCTGCTCCCGGACGATAGTGCCCCGTTGAGCGCGCTGGTTTTCAAGATCGTCACCGACCCGTATGTCGGCCGTCTGGCGTATTTCCGCGTGTACTCGGGCAAAATCAGCTCGAATATGACCGTACTCAACGTGGTCAAAGGCCGTCGAGAACGCATCGGCCGCTTGCTGCGCATGTACGCCGATCGCCGCGAGGATGTGACCGAAATTCCGGCGGGTGAAATTGGCGCGGTGTTGGGGCTGAAAGACAGCTTCACCGGTGATACGTTATGCGATCTGCAGCACCCCCTGCTGCTGGAGAGCATCTCCTTCCCCGAACCGGTTATTTCGGTGGCAATTGAACCCAAGACCAGCGCCGATCAGGACAAGATGGGCGAAGCGCTGCGCAAGCTCTCCGAAGAAGATCCGACCTTCCGGGTGCGGAACGACGAGAACACCGGGCAGACGCTGATCTCCGGGATGGGCGAGCTTCACCTGGATGTGCTGGTAGACCGCATGCTGCGCGAATTCCGCGTACAGGCCAATGTGGGTAAGCCGCGGGTTTCTTACCGCGAGACAATCACATCGCCGGTCGAAAAGGTCAATTATCGCTATGTGAAGCAATCCGGCGGTAAGGGTATGTATGGCCACGTTGTGCTGCGCATGGAACCCACCGAGCCGGGCAGCGGGGTCGTCTTTGAGAACAAGATCACCGGCGGCTCAGTTCCACTCGAATACATTCCCGCGGTCAATAAAGGGATCGCCGAAGCAGCCGAAAGCGGTATCTTGGGCGGTTACCCGGTGACCGATGTACGGGTGAGCCTGATCGACGGCTCATTCCACGAAGTGGACTCGAATGAAATGGCGTTTAAGATGGCGGCTATTTTCGCTTTCAAAGAGGGTATGCAGCGCGGTAATTCCGTATTGCTCGAACCGATCATGAAAGTGGAAGTGGTGGTGCCGGAAGATTATATTGGCGAAGTTTTAGGACAGATCAATGCGCGGCGCGGTGAAATCCAGGGTATGGAAATGCGCCAGGGGAATGCACAGGCAGCTCGCGCGATGGTACCTATGGCTGAAATGTTCGGATACGCAACCGAATTACGTTCCGTTACTCAGGGACGCGGGGTGTTCTCGATGGAATTTGACCATTACTCCCCAGTCAGTAGTACGGTGGCACAGAAGGTCTTAAGTAATTAAAGGGCAAATATGTCCGTCGAGAACTTTTCAAGAGGAGAGTTATTGTAATGGCCAAGCAGAAATTTGACCGAAGCAAGCCGCATTTGAATGTAGGGACGATGGGACACATCGACCACGGGAAGACGACATTGACGGCGGCGATCACGAAGTACTGTTCGTTTTTAGGCGAAGCGGAATTCCGGGCCTACGATCAGATTGACAACGCGCCGGAAGAGAAAGCGCGTGGGATCACGATCAACATTGCGCACGTGGAATACCAGACGGCCAACCGGCACTATGCGCACGTGGACATGCCCGGGCACCGGGACTACATCAAGAACATGATCACGGGAGCGGCGCAGGTAGACGGGGCGATCCTGGTGGTAGCGGCGCCGGACGGGCCGATGCCGCAGACGCGCGAGCACGTGCTGCTGGCGCGGCAGGTGGAAGTGCCGAGTGTGGTGGTGTTCCTCAACAAAGTGGACATGATGGACGACCCGGAGCTGCTCGAGCTGGTGGAGATGGAACTGCGCGAGATGCTGACGGGCTACGGTTTTCCTGGGGAAGAGACCCCGATCGTGCGCGGGAGCGCGTTGAAAGCGCTGGAGAGCACCTCGAAGGACCCGGAAGCGCCGGAATATGCCTGCATCAAGGAACTGCTGCGGGTGGTGGACGAGTACATTCCCCAGCCGCCGCGGGCGACGGAGAAGCCGTTCATGATGCCGGTGGAAGACGTGTTCTCGATCAAGGGACGCGGGACGGTAGTGACCGGGCGTGTGGACCGCGGCAAGGTCAAAGTCGGCGAGGCGGTGGAGATCGTGGGACTGCGCGAGAAGAGCATGAGTTCGGTGGTGACGGGTGTGGAGATGTTCCACAAGCTGCTGGACGAAGGGCTGGCGGGGGACAACCTGGGGCTGCTGCTGCGCGGGATTGAGCGCACGGACGTGGAGCGCGGCATGGTGGTGGCCAAACCGGGGAGCATTACCCCGCACACCAAGTTCATGAGCGAAGTGTACGTGCTCAAACGTGAAGAGGGTGGGCGGCACAAGGCGTTCTTCAACGGCTATCGCCCGCAGTTCTACATCCGCACCATGGACGTGACCGGGTCGATCAAGCTGCCGGAAGGCGTCGAGATGGTCATGCCGGGTGACAATGTCAACCTGGAAGTCGAGTTGATCGTGGCGGTGGCCCTGGAACAGGGCTCGAAATTCGCCATCCGCGAAGGCGGCCTGACCGTCGGCGCCGGTGTCATCACCAAGATTATCAAGTAAAGGTGAAAAATGGCTAAGCAACGCATTCGCATTCGCCTCAAGGCGTTCGATCATCGAGTTCTGGACCAGTCGGCTAAACGGATCGTGGATACCGCCGAACGCAGCGGCGCCCGCGTGGTTGGCCCGGTGCCCCTGCCGACCAAAATTGAAAAGTTCACCGTTCGCCGGTCAGCTTTCATTGATAAAGATTCTCACGAGCACTTCGAAATCCGCACGCACAATCGCTTGATTGATGTGCTCGATCCGGACTCGAAGACGATTGACATGCTGATGCGGCTCAACCTGCCGGCCGGCGTGGACATCGAAATCAAGATCTAATTAATTGCCGTAATCTACGGTGCAAGCCGGCCAATCTGCGTGGGGAAGGTTTCCCACGCAGATTGGCATGAAAAAAAGCAAAGTCGACCCTATACAGAATCGCAGGTCGCTGGTAAAATTGCAAGGTTTGGCGTTTAAAGCCAGACAGGTAGTAAAAGAGTTGGTGTGTTGGTGCGCGAACATACACCCAAGCGTTGCTGAGCACTGACTGACTATACTACGCACGGGGATGATGCAGCCAAGCCCAGGCTGACAGTCCCGACTATATTGATCAAGGAGACAACTGATATGTTGAAAGGGCTGATCGGGAAGAAAATCGGCATGACCCAGATTTTCGATGACACCGGCGTGGCTATTCCAGTCACCGTTATCGAAGCTGGGCCTTGTTATGTTACCCAGGTTCGCATGCCCGAACGGGACGGGTACTCCGCCGTCCAACTGGGGTTTGGAGAAGTGAAACCCAAGCGTCTCACCGGCGGCCAGCTTGGCCACCTCAAACGCAATACGCTTCCTCCGCTGCGCTACTTGCGCGAATTCAGAGTAAAAGATGCAGAAGTTAAAGAAGGCGACAAGGTGACGGTTGAAATCTTTGTCGTCGGTCAAAACGTCGATGTGATTGGCACTTCCAAGGGTAAGGGCTTCCAAGGAGCTGTCAAGCGCTATCACTTTGCGGGCGGTCCCAAAACGCATGGTCAGTCGGATCGCTTGCGCGCGCCTGGCTCGCGCGGCTCGGGTACTACGCCGGGTCGTGTCTATAAGGGAGCTCGTGGTCCGGGTCATATGGGTGATGACCGTGTAACCGCGCAGGGCTTGAAAGTTGTGCTGGTAGATACCGAGCGCAATTTGATCGCTGTCAGGGGTTCGATCCCTGGCGCAAAAGGCGGTCTGGTCCTGATCAAAGAGGCCCGGAAGCAGTAAGCTGGCAGCCTTTGCCTGAAATAAGGGAGCGATCAAAATGGTTGTAGATGTTTTCAACATGGAAGGCGCGAAGGTGAGTTCGGTGGAGCTGCCCCCGAGCATCTTTGACGCCCCAATTTATGTCGATTTGATGCACCAGGCCTACGTCCGCCAGATGGCGAACGCCCGCCTTGGGACGCATGATACCAAGACCCGTAATGAAGTTTCGGGCGGAGGGCGCAAACCGTGGCGCCAAAAGGGAACCGGTCGGGCCCGTGCGGGTTCATCTCGTTCTCCCATTTTCGCGCGCGGCGCGAAGGTGCACACGCCCCATCCGCGGTCCTATACCCAGGCGATGCCGAAGAAAATGCGCCGCGCAGCACTGCGCTCCGCGCTTTCGGCGAAAGCCGCCGAGGCTTCCATTGTTGTGGTCGATCAGCTGGCATTACCCGAGCCGAAAACACGCTTGATGGTAAAGGCGCTGACCTCCCTGGTGGGCGGTGCGAGCGCGTTGGTTCTTATCCCCGAGAAAGAAGTGTACGAGGGCGTGATCCGCTCAACACGCAACATTCCGGACGCCAAGATCCTCATGGCCAGTTACCTTAATATCCGTGACCTGCTGGTGTACGATAAAATCGTGCTGCCGCTCGCGTCGCTGGATGCCATTTCTGCATACCTTGGTTAGGAGGAGGGTGAGATGAGCACCATTTACGAAGTACTCCGCCGCCCATTGGTAACCGAAAAATCGAACTACCAGGTAGGCAAACTGCACCAGTATGTTTTTGAGGTGGCCCATGATGCCAGCCGCACACTGGTGAAAGATGCAGTGGAAGCACTGTTCAAAGTAACCGTATTGAATGTGAATGTATTGAATGTCCCGGCCAAGCGAAGTCGCAAGTCGAAAAGCCGCCGGTGGGTGATCTCTCGTCCTGGCTATAAGAAGGCCATTGTCACCCTTTCGCCTGAAGATACAATCCAGATCTTTGAAGGGGTATAGTCATGGCCGTAAAAGTTTATAAGCCGGTTACCCCAGGTCTGCGCGGAATGACCGGCTACACGTTTGACGAAATTACCAAGTCCAAGCCGGAACGCTCGCTGATTGAGGTCCGCAAGAAGCACGCCGGGCGTAACAGCTACGGGCGCATCACCGTGCGGCATCAGGGCGGCGGCAACCGCCAGTATATCCGCCTGGTGGATTACAAACGCGACAAGCGGGATATCCCCGCGCGGGTAGCGGCGATCGAATATGATCCCAACCGCACCGCTCGCCTGGCGCTGCTCAATTACGCCGATGGTGAGAAGCGTTACATCGTCGCTCCTCTGGGTCTCAAAGTGGGCGATACCATTCTCTCCAGCGGACAGGCTGAAATTCGGCCTGGCAACTGCCTGCCCATCGCGAACATCCCCGTGGGCACGATGATCCATAACATTGAGCTCAAAGAAGGCAAAGGCGGGCAGTTGGTGCGCGCCGCGGGCGCTTCGGCTCAACTGCTGGCCAAAGAGGGCGATTATGCCCAGGTGCGTCTGCCTTCGGGCGAGGTGCGATTGGTGCGCCAGGTGTGTTATGCCACCATCGGTCAGGTAGGTAACCTGGACCATCAGAATGTGAAACTTGGAAAAGCCGGCCGCAAACGCCACATGGGCATCCGCCCAACCGTTCGCGGTACTGCGATGAGCCCGCGCGACCATCCGCATGGTGGTGGTGAAGGCCGCCAGCCGACCGGAATGCCCGGACCGAAATCGCCTTGGGGCCGCCCGACCCGCGGTTACAAGACCCGCCGGAACAAGACTTCCGACAAGTTTATTGTCCGCCGACGCAACAGCGGCACCCGTTAAGGGTCTTTGTTAGACTGCTAGAAAGAGGGACGAGATTATGTCACGATCGCTTAAGAAAGGGCCGTACGTAGACCCTAAGCTTTTGTCCAAAATCGAAAGCATGAACACCAAGGGCGATAAGAAAGTGCTGCGCACCTGGAGCCGGGATAGCGTGATCTTCCCGCAAATGGTTGGGCACACAATCGCCGTTCATGATGGCCGGCGGCACGTGCCGATTTATGTGACTGAGAATATGGTTGGGCATCGCCTTGGCGAATTTGCACCCACCCGCTTATTCCGCGGGCACATGTCGGAACGGTCTTCCTCCGCCAAGGGAGGGAAGAAGTAAGCCATGGCTACCGATATCCATGCTCAAATGCGGTTTGCGGATGTTTCCGCGCAGAAAGCGCGCCTGGTTGTCGATCTGGTGCGTGGAAAATCTGCGCTGGATGCCGCGAATACATTGAAATTCATGCCCAAGAAGGCAGCCCGAATTGTCGCACGTTTGCTCGGTTCGGCGGTTGCCAACGCGGAAGAGAATTTTGGGGTCAGCCGAGACGATCTGCTGGTTTACAAGATCGTCGCGGATGAAGGCCCTACGCGCAAGTGGCGCCGGTTTGGCGCTCGCGGTCGGTTCAAGCCGATGCTGCGCCGCACATCTCACCTCACGATCATTTTACGTGAACGTGAGTAGCCGGCTTATAAAGAAAGAAACCAGGAGTACGTATGGGTAGAAAAGTTCATCCCGTTGGTTACCGCCTCGTGGTTAACAAGAATTGGGAAAGCCGCTGGTACGCCGACGGTAAAGAATACCGCGAGAATCTTCACCAGGATTTCAAGGTCCGCAAACTGGTCCATGAAATCGCGCACAATGCGGGTGTATCCCGGATTGAGGTGGAGCGTTTCCCCGGCAAAGTGCGCGTGATTGTTTTCACCGCCAAACCGGGTATCCTGATTGGCCGCAAGGGCGAATCGGTCAAGAAGATCCGTACCGATCTGGAAACTCTGACCGCCAAGAAAATTGATCTTGAAATTAAAGAGATCAAAAATCCTGACACGGATGCATTATTGGTTGCCGAGAACCTGGCCAGCCAGATCGAGCGGCGGGTAAGTTACCGCCGTGCGATGAAGCGTGCCTTACAGCAGGCCATGCGCCAGGGCGCCCAGGGCATAAAAGTGGAAGTGCAAGGGCGTTTGAGCGGGGCTGAAATGGCCCGCACCGTGTGGCTGCGCGAAGGCCGTGTGCCTTTGCAGACGCTGCGCGCGAACATGGAATTTGCACGCGCCGAAGCTGCCACCACCTATGGCCGGATTGGGGTCAAGGTGTGGGTGTATAAAGGCGAGACCATGCCCGAAGCTGAAGAGAAAGCCGAACCGACCGAGGGCGTTTACGTCAGCGAGTAATCATCTCCTGGCATTGCGCCAGGTTTAGAAAGAGGGAACGACTATGTTGATGCCAAAACGTGTAAAGTGGCGCAAGCAGCAACGCGGTCGCATGACGGGTAAAGCCTTGCGGGGTGCAGAAATCAGCTTCGGCGAATATGCCCTCCAGGCGGTCGAACCGGGCTGGATTACCGCCCGACAAATCGAAGCAGCCCGCCGTGTGATCGTGCGCGAGATGCGTCGCCGTGGCAAGGTCTGGATTCGGATTTTCCCGGACCATCCATACACGCAGAAACCGCCTGAAACCCGTATGGGTAAAGGCAAAGGTAACGTGGAATATTGGGTGGCGGTGGTAAAGCCGGGCCGGATCATGTTCGAAGTGGCCGGCCTGCCAGGCGAGATCGCGAAAGTTGCGCTGCATCAGGCTTCGTATAAGTTCTCCATTCAGACCAAAGTAGTGGTTCGTGAAGACCTGTTAGGAGAACAAGAATGAAACTGGAAGAATTGCGCTTACTTTCTTCTGAAGAAATCCAGGGCAAATTGAACGATGCCCGCCATGAATTAATGAACCTGCGTTTCCAGGCGGTGAGCGGCCAATTGACCGATACCAGCCGTCTGAAGCAAGGCCGTCGATTGATTGCTCAGTACCTGACAGTTCTCCGTGAGCGCGAACTGGCGGGGAAGGAAGGTGCCTGATGAATACGCGCCGACGTATCACTGGTTTTGTTACCAGTAATAAGATGACCAAGACCGTGGTGGTGGAAATCACCCGCACCTACCAGCACCCCCTCTTCAAAAAGGTGGTTCATTCCTCCAAGAAGGTCCACGCGCACGATGAGCTGGCCTGCCGGGTGGGGGATGTGGTGGAGATTGTGGAAAGCCGTCCGCTCTCCGCGCAGAAGCGTTGGGTTGTGGAAAAAATCGTCCGCCGTGTTACCGGCGGCAGCGATGATGGATTAGGAGCCTAACCATGATCCAGCACGAATCGCGGATTAAAGTTGCGGATAACACGGGCGCGCGCGAACTCCTGGTCATCCATGTCATGGGCGGCTCGACCCGGCGTTATGGACGGGTTGGCGACATCGTGGTTTGCACGGTGAAATCGGCGACCCCGCAAGGATCGGTGAAAAAGAGCGAGATTGTGAAGGCCGTGATTGTGCGCTGCGCGAAAGAGTGGCGGCGAGAAGATGGCTCGAGTATTCGCTTTGACGATAATGCTGCAGTGATCCTGGACACCTCCGGTCAAAACCCGCGGGGAACGCGCATCTTTGGCCCGGTAGCGCGCGAATTGCGCGAAAAAGGGTTCATGAAGATCGTATCTCTGGCCCCGGAAGTACTGTAGGAGCTGTGAGGAGCTAAGTATGAAGGTAAAGATTTGCAAAGGCGATACGGTTGAAATCATCAGCGGCCGCTCTGAAGATAAGGGCAAACGCGGTGAGGTGATCCGAGTCGCACCCGATGAAAACCGGCTGGTGGTGCAGGGCGCCAATATGCGCACCAAGCACCAGCGCCAGGTTCAGTCACAAGGCCGGACCTTGAATCCTGGCCTGGTGCGCTTCGAAGCACCCGTGCACATATCCAACGTTATGCTGGTTTGCCCGAAATGTGGAAAGACCACTCGCGTGGGTTTCCATCGTGAAGGCTCGGCCTCCTCGCGCTTCTGCAAGAAGTGCCAGGCCAGCATTGATGAGTAGGCCACCTGGAGTTAGATGATGAACAGGTTGAAAGAAAAGTATCAATCCGAGGTTGTGCCTGCACTGGTCAAGTCGCTCAATTATGACAATGTGATGCAGGTGCCCAAGGTCGAGAAGATCGTGCTGAATATTGGGCTGGGCGAAGCCCTGGATAACCCCAAATCGCTGGAAGCAGCCAGCACAGACCTGCAGGCGATTACCGGGCAAAAACCGGTGATCACCAAAGCACGGGTGAGCGTTGCGAACTTTAAACTTCGCGAAGGCCGCTCGATTGGCTCCAAGGTGACCCTCCGCGGCGAGCGGATGTGGGCCTTCCTGGATCGCCTGGTCAATGTTGTCTTGCCGCGCGTGCGCGACTTCCGTGGAATTTCGCGGGATGCCTTTGATGGCCGGGGTAACTATACCCTGGGGCTGCGCGAGCAGCTAATTTTCCCTGAGATCGAGTACGACAAAATCGACAAGATCCGTGGGTTAGAAATCACCATCGTCACTTCCGCGAAGTCCGATGATCATGCGGCTAGCCTTGCTGGAAATGCTCGGTATGCCATTCAGAAAGGGATAGTATGGCAAAGAAATGCATGATGTATCGTGAAATGCGGCGGAAATTCCCCATCCAGGTGCGAAACCGCTGTGAGCGGTGTGGTCGCCCGCGTGGGTATATCCGCAAATTTGGCCTGTGCCGCATTTGCTTCCGCGAACTCGCGCTGCAGGGTAAGATCCCCGGCGTCGTTAAATCGTCCTGGTAGCCGGAGAAGAGGTAGCAATGAGTGTCAATGATCCAATTGCCGACATGCTGACTCGCGTGCGCAACAGCCTGATGGTTGGCCACAGCCTGGTCGGAATGCCAAATTCGAAAATCAAGGCGGAAATCGCCCGGATCCTGAAAGAAGAAGGGTTTATCGAAGGGTATGAAGTGGTCGAAGGCGAGCAGCCCGGCCGCGAAATCCTGCGGATGAAACTCAAGTATGTGGGTGAGCGCCGTCAACGTAAATCGGTGATTACCGGATTAGAGCGGATCAGCCGCCCCGGCCGCCGGTATTACACCCATAAGAAAGACATCCCCTGGGTGCTTTCAGGCATGGGCATCGCCATCCTTTCCACGCCGAAAGGTGTTATGACCGGGCAGCGCGCGCGCCAATTGAACGTCGGCGGCGAGATCCTCTGCAAGGTCTGGTAGGAGGGAGCAAAATGTCTCGAATCGGACGTTTACCCATCGTCGTGCCCGCTGGTGTTCAGGTGGAAATTGCCGGCTTGAATGTCAAGGTGAAGGGTCCTAAGGGCTCGTTGGAGCGCACTTTTGCGCCCGGCATGACCGTGAACCTGGAAGCCAACCAGATCGTGGTGACCCGTGAATCAGACGCGCAAACCATGCGCGCCCTGCATGGGACGACGCGCGCTTTATTGAATAACATGGTGACGGGTGTTTCCACGGGTTTCACTAAGGTGCTGGAGATCGAAGGCGTTGGTTATCGCGCCACCATGGATGGGAAAAACCTGGTGATGAACCTGGGCTTTTCCCACCCGGTGACGATTGAACCACCGTCCGGCATCACCTTTGAAGTTGAGGAAAGAATTCGACAGATTAAGGTGAATGGCTCGGATCCCGAGCAAATTGGTCAGGTAGCCGCGGATATCCGCAAGATCCGCCCACCCGAGCCGTATAAAGGCAAGGGTATCCACTACCTGGGCGAAAGAATCCGCCGCAAGGCCGGTAAGGCTGGCAAGGGCGGCAAAGGTGGCAAGAAGTAGGTGACTTTATGACCAAACGAACTCGTGCTGAAATGCGCCTGCGCCGGCATCGCCGCGTTCG
The DNA here is from genome assembly GCA_963752685.1 of uncultured Chloroflexia bacterium. Taxonomy (GTDB): domain Bacteria; phylum Chloroflexota; class Anaerolineae; order Anaerolineales; family Anaerolineaceae; genus Anaerolinea. The sequence continues at coordinate 1,070,943 of CAVVZR010000008.1, forward strand.
CCTGACGGTTACCGGGACCCCGGAACAACCGCGGTTGAACGTCTTCCGCAGCCTGGAAGAAATTTATGCTCAGGTGATTGATGATAAAGCCGGCCACACTCTGGCATCGGCATCCACAATTGATCAGGACCTGCGCACAAAGCTCAACGGCCTGAGTAAAACAGATCAGGCCAAGGCTGTCGGTAAGCTGGTGGCCGAACGGGCCAAGGAAAAGGGCGTTTCCAAAGTGGTCTTTGACCGCGGTGGTTACAAGTACATGGGCCGGGTGAAAGCTCTGGCTGATGGCGCCCGCGAAGCCGGCCTTGAATTCTAGATAGATAAAGAAGGGCCTGAAACTTATGGATAAGACCGAATATCAAGGCTTAGAGCAGCAGTACGACGAGCGTGTGATTGAAATCGCGCGTGTAGCCAAAGTTGTGAAGGGCGGACGCCGGTTCCAGTTCCGCGTGACCGTCGTGGCTGGTGATAATCGAGGCCGGGTAGGGCTGGGTGTGGGCAAGGCGAACGCCGTGCCCGATGCCATGCGCAAAGCGACCGATCGCGCTCACAAAAATCTGCGCAAGGTCGGCGTGATGGGCACAACCATCCCGCATGATGTGTTAGGCGCCGTGGGTGGAGCGCGGGTGTTATTGAAACCCGCCTCTCCCGGTACGGGCGTTATTGCGGCGGGTGGCGTGCGCGCAGTGCTTGAAGCTGCCGGCATCCGCGATATTTTGACCAAATCGATGGGCAGCGCCAACGTGTTGAATGTTGTGCAAGCCACCTTCGATGCTCTTGACCATTTGAAATTCCCCGAGGAAGAAGCTGCGCGACGCGGCAAGCTGGTCAAGGATGTGATGCCATTCTGGGAGCGAAGGAAGAATGACTGAAACTAGCCAACCCAAAATGCTGCGTGTAACCCTGGAAAAAAGCGCGATCGGTTATTCGGTGCGCCACAAGGCAACCGTGCTGGCTTTAGGCCTGCGCAAGCTGCACCAAACGGTGGTTCTGCCGGATAATCCTTCGGTACGGGGTATGTTGTATAAGGTAAATCATCTCGTGAAAGTTGAGGAAGCGGAATGAAACTTCACGATCTCATGCCGAACGAAGGCGCCAAGAAGAAACACAAGCGCAAAGGTATTGGGCACTCGGCTGGCCAGGGCAAGACGGCCGGCCGCGGCACCAAGGGTGAAGGCGCGCGCTCCGGCACCGGCGGCCATTTATACCGCCAGGGCGGAAACCTGCCCTTCTACCGCCGCCTGCCCTTCATTCGCGGTGAGGGGTTCACACCCCCCAACCAGGTCGAATTCAATGAAGTCAACCTGGTTCAGCTGGAGCGATTCCCGGCGAATACGGTGGTGACACCTGAATTGCTGGCCCAGGCCGGCATGCTGCACAAGACCAAGAACCCTGTGGTGGTTTTGGGCAGTGGTGATTTGAGCGTGGCACTGACTGTCAAAGTGCAGCGCGTGTCCAAAGGCGCCCGCGCGAAAATTGAAGCCGCGGGTGGCACCATTGAGCTGATCGGTTAACCGAGGAGACGATCCCATGAAACGGTCCGCGTGGCGTTATTTGTGGAAATCGGAGGACATCCGCAAGAAACTGTTAATCACAGTTCTTTTGCTGGTCTTGTACCGCCTGGCCGCGAATATCCCGGTTCCGGGGATCGACCGATCCGTACTTAGCCAGTTAGCCCAGGGCAACAACCCGGCGCAGACGCTCTTCAGCCTGCTCGATCTGCTTTCTGGCGGGACGATGTCGAACTTCTCCATCCTCGCGATGGGGGTGTACCCCTACATCACCGCTCAGATTATCCTGCAGCTGTTGATCCCGATCATTCCTGCTTTAGAGCAGCGAATGAAGGATAACCCGCGTGAGGGGCAAATCTGGATGGAAAAATGGACCATGATCCTGACCATTCCGATGGCCGCCCTTTCAGCGATTGGCCAGATCAACATATTTGCCCAATTAGCTGGCAGCCCCATTTTGCTCAATTATGGCTTTACCGGCGAAAACCTGGTTCCAACCCTGACCACCATCATCACGATGATGGCCGGAACCTTGTTTGGTATCTGGCTTGGTCAATTGATCTCCGAGTATGGCATTCCTAAACAAGGGCTGTCATTGATCATTTTCTCGGGCATTGTTGCCCGCATCCCGGTCAACCTGGGTTCGCTCTTGAGCGACAAGGTGAATGGCTGGTGGATGCTGGGAATGATCTTGATTTTGCTCGGCCTGACCATTTACGCGATTGTGTTTGTGCAGCAAGGGCGCCGCAATGTGCCCGTGTTCTTCCCGGGACGGCGTGTGGGCAACCGCATGTCGATGCCGGTGCACAGCAACCTGCCGCTGATGGTCAATATGGCCGGTATGATCCCGCTCATTTTCGCTCAGGCGATCCTGACGTTCCCGTCGATTCTGGCCAGCTATTTCCTCAACTCGACGACCACATGGATCAGCAATTTTGCCCAGGCGATTTACAGCACGTTCAACGGGCAGAGCGCGATTTATAGTTTGTTATATTTCCTGATGGTGGTGGCGTTTACTTTCTTCTACACCGATGTGCTGTTCCAACAGCAGAATTATGGGGAGAATTTGAAACGCCAGGGAGCCCAAATTCCGGGTGTCGTTCGCGGCGCGCCGACACAGAAATATCTGAACCGCGTGCAGCAGCGCATCACCCTGCCGGGATCTCTTTTCCTGGGATTTGTGGCAGTGCTCCCTTACATTTTGGGCGGGATCTTCCCGGCCTCGGCCCGTGCAGGTTTGTTCCTGGTTTCGGCCGCCGGTTTGCTGATTGTGGTGGGTGTGGTTCGTGATACCTTCACCATCATCGAAACCGAGTTGAAGCTGCATGGCTATCAGGAAAGCCTGATAAAGGGCTAAGAAAAACATGGCAATGTTCATCGTACTACTCGGCCCTCCGGGGGCCGGAAAAGGCACGCAAGCCCAAATAATTGCCAAAGAATTTGGTCTGGTGCACGTTTCTTCGGGGGATCTGTTTCGCGAGAATTTGAAGAACGAAACCGACCTGGGGAAACTGGCACAGGGATTTATGAGCCGGGGTGAACTGGTTCCGGATGACGTAACCATCGCTATGGTTAAAGAACGCATCAGCCGGCCAGACTGCGCCAATGGCGCGCTGCTGGATGGCTTTCCGCGCACACCGGCCCAGGCTGACGCGCTTGGCAAGACTCTTGAAAGCCTCAACGGCCGGGTCAACAGCGTACCTTATATCTCGGTGCCGGCCGCAGTGCTGATCGAGCGCTTGAGCGGGCGTTGGTCCTGCCCGGTGTGCGGCAGCGTTTATCACGCGGTATACAATCCGCCCAAGGTGGCCGGAAAATGCGACCAGGACGGCAGCGACCTGATCCAGCGCGAAGATGACAAACCGGCGACGGTTGAAAATCGAATTCGTGTATACATGGAACAGACTGCGCCGCTGATCGAGTACTACAAGAGCCGGGGTGTGCTGGCTGAAGTCGACGGTACCCGTTCGATTGACGAGGTATCGGAGCTGATGCTGGCCGCCGTCCGGAAAGGGTAAGAAAATGAGTTGGGACCGGCAGATCACGATTAAATCGGCCAAGGAACTGGATGTCATGCGCCAGGCCGGGCAAATCAACGCCGAGGCTTTAGCGGCAGCCAGGTCCGCAATTCGAGTTGGGGCATCCACCGCGGATGTGAATGAAGCGGCGGAAGAAGTGCTGCGCAAGTACGGCGTCTATTCGCCGTTCAAGAATTATCCCGGACCGTACCCGTATCCGGCCAGCACGTGTGTCAGCGTCAACGAAGAGTTGGTGCACGGCATACCCAGCAAGACGCGCAAGCTCAAAGAAGGCGATATCGTCACCGTGGACTGCGGCACCGTATTCGAAGGTTTCGTGGCCGACGCGGCTTTTACCGCCGGGGTGGGCGAACTATCGGGTACCGCCCGTAAACTGCTGGAAGTAACCGAAGGCGCCCTTTACGCGGGGATCGAGAAGATGAAAGCCGATAACCGCATTGGAGATGTCTCGGCGGCCATCCAGCGTTTTGTGGAAAGCCGCGGCTTCCATGTGACCCGCGAATACACCGGGCACGGCGTCGGCCGGCAGATGCACGAAGGACCGCAGGTGCCCAACTATGGCACCGAAGGTCGCGGTATTATTCTGCGCCCGGGGATGACCATCGCCCTCGAACCGATGGTGTTGGTGAAGACCTGGCAAACGCGAGTGATGCCGGATGAGTGGACGGTGGCTTCGGCCGACGGTTCACTGACCGCACACTTTGAACATTCGGTGGCGGTCACCGATAATGGGCCGGTGATTTTGACTCGCCTGGCCGACGAGAAATAACGCTGATCTGGACGATTATGGGAACAGCGAGTATAATCAGGACTTTGGCCTGACGGATGAATATCTTAGAAGGAGTAAGGCATCATGAGAGTTTCTCCATCCATACGGAAACGATGCGCCAAGTGCAAGATCGTGAAGCGTAGTGGGCGCTTGTATGTCATTTGTGAAAACCCAAAGCATAAGCAGCGACAGGGGTAGTTAAAATATGGCTCGTATTGAAGGTGTTGATCTCCCCCGCAATAAGCGGATTGAAGTCGGTTTGACCTATATTTTTGGTATCGGCGCCACTCGGGCTCGCGAGATTCTGAGTGTCACACGCATCAGCCCGGATATTCGGGTGCGTGACCTGACTGAAAATGAAGCCAACGTCATTCGTGACTTTATTTCCCGGACTTATAAGGTGGAAGGCGACCTGCGCCGTGAAGTTCAGATGAACATCAAGCGACTGGTCGAAATCGGTTGTTATCGTGGCCTGCGCCACCGTCGTAATCTGCCCCTCAATGGGCAGCGCACCCGCACCAATGCCCGCACTCGCAAGGGTCCTAAGAAGACCGTTGCCGGCCGCGGACGTCGTCGGGGTGGCAAGAAATAATTTCCTGCGGGAAAGGCCGGGAAAACAGGGGTTTTCCTCACCCTGGCGGCAGCCTGGCCCGTACCAGCACGGAAATTATTCTTGTCAATTATTGCCTGGATGTAACGTAAACAGGAAGGAATTATGGCTCAAAACGTACGCGCATCGCGTCGCACAACGTCTGCGAAAAAGGTCAAACGAACACTGACCTCAGGGCAGATTCATGTCTTCGCTTCTTTCAACAATACCATCATTACCATTACTGACCAGCAGGGCAATGCGGTCTGCTGGGGCAGTTCTGGTTCAGCCGGGTTCAAGGGCTCGCGCAAAAGCACGCCTTTTGCCGCGCGTCTGGCTGCTGAACAGGCCGTCAAGAGTGCGGTCTCGATGGGATTGCAGGAAGCGGATTTGATTGTCAAGGGCCCTGGCCCCGGCCGTGAGTCGGCCATCCGCGCTGTTCAGGCTGCGGGCGTCAGAGTGCATTCGATCGCCGATGTAACCCCGGTTGCGCACAATGGCTGCCGGCCGCCGAAGAAACGCCGCGTGTAAGAGAGAGGGATCAAATGGGTAGATATATTGGTCCGGTATGTAAATTATGCCGGCGTGAAGGCGAGAAACTTTTCTTAAAAGGCGAGCGGTGCTACAGCCCGAAGTGCTCCTTTGAAAAACGGGGTTTTGCCCCGGGTCAGCACGGGCGCACCCGCCAGGGGCGCACCGACCGGGAATCGGACTATGCTCGCCAGTTGCGTGCGAAACAACGCGCGCGCCGGGTTTATGGCATCTTTGAGCGCCAGTTCCGCCGCTATTTCGGCGTGGCATCCAAGAAAAAAGGCATGACCGGCTTCAATCTGTTGCAAACGCTTGAACTGCGTCTGGATAATGTGGTTTACCGCCTCGGTTACGCGGCCGACCGCGCCCAGGCTCGCCAGTTGGTGAACCATGGCCATATCCTGGTCAACAATCACCGCGCAGACATCCCCTCGATGCTTTTGTCCAGCGGGGATGTGGTCACTGTCAAGGAAAAGGCGCGTGGCAACGGATATTGGAAGGACGTCAGTGACGTCTCGGCAAAGCGTTTATGCCCACTGTGGCTCGACCGTGATACCAAAAACCTTTCGGGTCGCGTTTTGCGCTTGCCGGAACGGGCAGAGATTGACGGTAGTTTGAACGAGCAATTAATCGTCGAGTACTACTCGCGCTAAAACACCAACGTATCCGGCCCTCATGGTTAAGGCCGGGAAGGGGTGAATTGTGGCAGCTCTAAGTAATATGGTAACGCCGAAAGTCGAGCGCGAAGCCGAGGCTCGTAATTATGGCAAGTTTGTGATCGGCCCCCTGGAAGGGGGGTACGGGGTGACGTTGGGCAATGCCCTGCGCCGCGTGCTGCTGTCCTCATTGGACGGCGCAGCCATCACCTCGATCCGTGTCTCGGATGTTCTGCACGAATTCAGCGACATTCCAGGCGTGCGGGAAGATGTTATCCAGGTCATGCTGCAAATCAAGCAAATCCGCTTGATGCTGCACGACGTGGAAACCTCCCACCTGCATCTCGATGTGCGAGGTGAAGGTGTGGTTACCGCGGCGGATATTCAAGTACCGGCGGAAGTAGAGATCGTCAATCCTGATCTTTACCTGTTCACCGTCGATGATCCCAATACGCGCCTGGAAATCGACATGACGGTGGGTCGAGGGCGTGGTTATTCCCCGGCTTCTGAGCGCAGCGGCCGGCTGCCCATCGGCGAACTGCCGGTGGATGCCATCTACAGCCCGATCAAACGGGTGAACTGGATGGTGGCGGCCGCGCGCGTGGGCCAAAGCACGAATTATGACCGGTTGGTGATGGAAATCTGGACAGACGGAACCATTGGACCGGAAAGTGCTTTGAGCACTGCTTCAAAAATTATGATCGATCATTTACGCTTCATTGCCGGGATCAGCGAAGAATCGTTGATGCTGGGTGTGGAGAAGGAAGTGGTCGGCAGCCGCCTGACGAGTGAGGCTGCGGAAACTCCGATTGAAAACCTGGACCTTTCTGTGCGCGTCTTCAACTCATTGAAACGCACCGGGATCACCACGGTTGGGGATGTGCTCGACCTGCTCGAAAAGGGTGATGAAGCGGTAATGTCCATTCGCAATTTTGGCGAGAAGAGTCTGGACGAACTGCGCCAGAAAATGCAGGAGAAGGGTTTCCTGCACGATGAAAAGACTGTGGAGTAAGCGAATATGCGACACGGTGTAGCTGGATACAGACTGGGACGAACTACGGGACAGCGCAAAGGTTTGCGCCGGACGATGATCAACCAGTTGTTTACCCACGAGCGCATCCGGACGACCCGCGCGAAGGCGATGTCGATCCGAGGTGACGCCGAACGCCTGATTACCCTGGCCCGCAACAGCAGCAATGGCAGCGACATTGACAAAGTCAATGCACGCCGCCAGGCGGCTGCCAAGATGGACAGCCCGGATACAGTGCGCAAATTGTTTGATGATATTGCCCCGCGCTATGCGACCCGCAATGGTGGTTATACCCGGATGCTGAAGCTGGTCCCCCGACTGGGTGATGCCGCCGAGATGGTGCTGCTGGAGCTGGTGGAAGGCTAGAGGCGGGTAGACCGAAAGGTCACCTTATTTAATCGATGCAGATCCATTCGGGAATGACCGTCTGACGGAAGTGACCCGGATTGGAATGGCACATTACAAACTTATTCTTGCCTATGACGGCACGCATTTCCAGGGGTTTCAACGCCAGGGTTAACCCGGACGGTTCAGTTGGAGGTGGAAAGCGCGCTTGGCTTGTTGGGGTGGGAAGGGAAATCGATCCTTTCTTCCGGGCGCACCGACAGCGGTGTGCACGCCAGCGGCCAGGTGATCGCCTTTGAACTGGATTGGGCGCATACCCCCGCAGACCTGGCGAACGCTTTGAACGCCGGCTTGCCGGAAGATGTGGTCGTGCAGCAGGCCGAGGTGGCGGCGGCGGGGTTTCATCCACGCTATGACGCGGTGGAGCGCACCTACCGTTACCGCATCTACCTGGCGCTGCAGCGCGATCCGCTTCGCGAACGGTTTGCCTGGCGCCTGGCGCCAGGGGTGAACCTGGATTTGCTCGAACAAGCCGCGGCGCACTTGCCGGGCAGCCACGATTTTGCGGCCTTTGGCAACCCTCCCCAGCAAAGGAGGGAGCACCATCCGCCACATTTACCGCGCGGCCTGGCAGGCAAAAGATGATGAGCTGGTGTTTGAGGTGCACGGAAACGCGTTCCTCTACCACATGGTGCGCAGGCTGGTGATGACACAAGTGCAGGTTGGGCAGAAACGGTTGAGCCTGGATGATTTTGCGGCAGCAGTCCGCGAAACTCGACCGCTGCCGCCCGGCCTGGCACCCGCCCAGGGTTTGAACCTCCTGGAAGTGCGATATGCCGCTAACCGGCAAGAAGCAGTACGTCTGATAAAGACCTTGTTGTAAGGTGAAGATATGGGAATGGACAAGACATTCGTCCTTAAAGGAAAGCCGGAATCGAATTGGATTCTGGTGGACGCAAATGACCAGGGGATAGGTCGATTGGCAACCCAGATTGCTCATTTCTTGCTGGGTAAACACAAACCGACCTTCACCCCGGGTGTGGAGATGGGCGATTTCGTGGTGGTGGTGAATGCCAGCTTGCTGCGCATCACCAACGAACGGTCGCTGAGCAAGTTTTACCATCATCACTCCGGTTATCCGGGTGGGTTGAAGACGGTCGCTTTGCGCGATCAGATGCAGAAGCACCCCGACCGGGTGATCCGCGCGGCGGTGTGGGGCATGCTGCCGCACAATAAGATTGGCCGCAGGCTGATTAAGAAATTGAAGATTTACGCCGGGAATGAGCATCCTCACGCTGCTCAGCAACCTTCCCTGGCAGGATAAAGGAGCGAGAGAAAGATGTCCGTTCAGTATTATGAGGGTATCGGCCGACGTAAAGAGGCCTCCGCGCGGGTTCGCCTGATGAGCGGAAATGGCAAGTTTATCGTCAATGAGAAACTTGCCGAAGATTACTTCACCCGCCTGGGCGATATGGAAGCAATTCTCGCCCCGCTCTTCACGGTTGGACAGGATCGCAACAGCCTGGATATCACTGTGATGGTCAAAGGCGGCGGAGTGACCGGTCAGACCGACGCGGTTCAACTGGGTGTGGCTCGCGCGCTGGTGAAAATGAACAGCGAACTGGTTCCCCTGCTGCGCAAGGGCGGTTTTATGACCCGCGATGCACGGGTGAAGGAACGTAAAAAGCCTGGTTTGAAACGCGCCCGCAAGGCCCCGACCTACACCAAACGCTAGAGTTTTACCCCCGGCGTTGGGTCAAAGCCAATCGTTGGCCTGGTGATCGCAATTTCCGCGATAGCCGGCTGGATGGAATTAACTATAAAGCGTATTCCCCACGTTCACCCGGGGAATACGCTTTTCTGGTTCTGGTGAAATGGGGGTTACAACTCAGAAACGCTGGTGAGACGATCCCAGGGTTTGGAGGAGGGATCGGGGGGCTGGATCACCCCGCGAAGGCGGGCGCCGACCTTGAGCAGCTTCTTGCGAACTTCAGTCGCCAGTTCAGCCAGCACTTCGTCATCCGCACGGCCGCAAAGCAGCATTTGGGCCGGGTCGGCAAGACGCACCAGGGTGCGGCCGTCTTCAGTGGTCTCGACCGACACGTTACAGGGCAGCATCAATGCGATGCGGGGGTCGTGTTCCAAAACGCGGTGGGCGATGGGTGGGTTGCAGGCGCCAAGGATGGTGAAAGGTCGGAAATCGATGTTCAGCTTCATCTTCATGGTCTGCTGCACATCGATGCGTGTGATCACGCCAAAACCTTCCGCTTTTAAGGCTTCTTCGACGATTTCTAACGCCTGTTTATAGCTGTAATCCAGATAGATTGAAAACTCATCCATCGCGACGTTGGGCTGCCTTTCCTTTGGTAAAATCAACATAATTATTTTACTTCATAACCCACAATTTCTAACAGGCAGCCTGCTGCTTGAACCGGTGAGGTCGGTCAGCATGAATGAAAGAAGCAATGGCATTGTGTTATTAGGGTTGGGACCAGGCGATCCGCAGCAGCTTACCCGCGAGGCCTGGGAACACTTGCTGTCCATTTCGACGGTCTATCTGCGCACTAGCCAACACCCGGCGGTTGAGGGCTTCCCTTCAGGATTAAAAGTGGTTTCTTTCGACGAGCTCTATGCAACCGGCGAAACCTTCGAGCAGGTGTATGCGCAAATCATCGATCGCGTGCTGGAGTTAGGCCGCGGGGAGGGCGGGGTAACCTATGCCGTCCCCGGGCATCCGTACGTGGCAGAGACTACCGGGCCGGCGATCGCCCGCCGAGCCAAAGAAGAAGGCATTCCGCTGCGCGTGATTGAAGGGATCAGCTTCCTGGATCCCACCTGCACCGCCCTGGGTATCGACCCGTTTCCGGCGCTGGCCCTGGTGGACGCGCTCGACCTGGCGGCGCTGCACATCCCCGCATATCCGCTGGATACGCCCGCGCTCATCTCCCAGGTCTATTCCCGCCAGGTGGCCTCCGAGGTCAAGCTGACCCTCAACGCGGTCTACCCAGACGAGCACCGCGTCCGCCTGGTTCATGCAGCCGGCACCCAGGCGCAGCTGGTGGAGGACCTGGCCTTATATGAGATCGACCGCAGCCCGCATATTGGCTTGTTGACCGCCCTGTATGTGCCGCCCCTGGGTGTGAATAATACCCTGGAGGGTTTCCAAGAAATTGTGGCCCATTTGCGCGCGCCGGACGGCTGCCCCTGGGACAAAGAACAGACCCTTCAAAGCCTGGGGCCGGATTTGCTGGAAGAGACCTACGAGGCTCTGGCTGCTTTGGATCAGGAAGATTTTGCCGGTCTGTGTGAAGAATTGGGCGATATTGTGCTGATGGTGACGATGCTGGCGCAAATTGCCAGCGAAGAGGGCTATTTCCAGCTCTCGGACGTGATCCAAGGCATCCAGGCAAAGATTATCCGCCGCCACCCGCACGTCTTTGGGGATGCACGCGTCAGCGGCACCGCCGGTGTGCTGCTCAATTGGGAGCGTTTGAAAGAAGATGAACGCAAGGAAAAAAATGGTGGAGGGCAACAAGAGGAAATCAAGGGCCTGCTGGATGGGGTAGCGCCGACCCTGCCGGCGTTGAGTCGGGCGCAAGAATTCCAAAGCCGGGCAGCTCACGTGGGCTTTGATTGGCCAGACATTGAAGGGGTGAAGGAAAAACTGCTGGAGGAGTGGGGTGAGGTGGCCCGCGCGCGAGGCGCGGATCAGCTTGAGCATGAGCTGGGCGACCTGCTCTTCTCGGCAGTTAACTTGAGCCGCTGGTATAAAACGGACGCGGAAACTGCCCTGCGAAAAGCCAACCAGCGCTTCCAAAAGCGCTTTAAGTACATCGAGGCTCAGGCTCGCCAAAAGAACCTCAACCTGACTGATTTGAACATCGGGGCGCTGGAAACGCTCTGGCAGGAAGCCAAACGGCTGGAAGAGGAGTAAACCGGCATCCAAGAGGTGGATGACGCTCGTTGAAAAGCACAGGGCCGGGTGGGCTGCGGTTGAGCGCAGATGCCATCCGGCTCTTTCAATTCCTGGTGGAAAGAAATACAAGCATAAATAGAAATAACAAAAGATGAAATCCATAAAATTCAATAATATTAAGGCTAAAAATAAAGATTATTGATGAATCTATTGACAATTTCATTTTATGTGCTAATATGTATAAAGAATTTGAAAGGAGATAAACAATGGAAAATCCTGGGACACAGGTTCCTTTTCAATCGGATAAGAAATTAATCTTGCGCGTGGCTGGGGACTTAAAACTGCTGGGCACCGACACCACGGACCTGACCGTGATGACCGGAAATCCTCAATCGCTCCAGGTTAACGAAGAAGGCAACCTCGTGCAGGTTGTCTCTCATCAAGATGCCTGGGTGCGCGTTCCGGCCGGCGCAGATGTTCGCGTTGAACACGTTGGCGGCGACGCAATGATCTCCGGACTGACCGGCACGGTTGAGGTGTCATTTGTGGGAGGCGATCTAAAACACAACGGCGCAGAAAAGGTGGATATCGGCCAGGTTGGGGGCGACCTGATGGCTTCGGGAGTGACCGGTACGCTGACCGTCCGGCGGGTAGGCGGTGAATTCGGCTGTGATATCAGCGGCAATGTGTCGGTTGAGATGGTCGGCGGCGACAGCAACCTGCGGGTGAAAGGTGGCGCGCGCTTGCGCTCAGGTGGAGACATCTTGATCCGGGTGGATGCCACCAGCGGGGAAGAGGTGGTACTCAAGGCCGGCGGAGACATCGTGCTATCCCTGGCCGCCGAGATGAACGCCCAATTGGATTTGACCAGTGGCGGGCGGGATATTGCCCTGTTGATCAAAGACAAGGCCGAAGGATATGAACAGCCTAACGTGGCCATCACCCTGGGGACCGGCGAGCGCAACATCCGCGCGAGGGCCGGTGGAGATATTCGCGTCACCGATAAACCCTCTGAGGTAAGAAACCTGGGGGACGAATTTGCTCAATTTGAGCAGGAATTCTCTTCCAACCAGGTGCATGAGCACCACCACGGTCACCATCATGAGCCCAAGAAATGGACCGATTTCGAAGAGCGAATTCGCAAACGCACCTATGAAGCCACCCGGCGGGCAGAAGAGCGCGTGCGGGCCGCCATGGATCGGGTGGAGCGTGAAAATCAGCGGCGCGACCGGGCTTTTGGCAGAAAGATGGGCAAGCACTTTGGGTTCACCTTTGGGCCAGATTTCCCGACCCCGCCCGAACCGCCCAGCCCACCTGAAGCTCCCAATTTTAATTTCCCCGGCGCTGGCATGGAAACACCGGCCCCTGCGGCCGAAACGCCGGTGGTGGAAGATTACGAGACCGTCTCGAACGTGACCAACGAGGAGCGCATGCTGGTGTTGAAGATGCTCCAGGAGCATAAAATCACGGTCGAAGAAGCTGAACAGCTGCTGGCTGAATTGGAAGGCCTGTTCGATTAACCTGAATCCTGATCCCCTCCTACAAACCCCCTCGTCATTTCTGGCGAGGGGGTCTTCTTACATTATAATCCGCGGGGTGCACGATAAATTTGGCCTTGCGCTTGGGTTTTGTGGGATTTTTTTGGCGCTTTTCGTCAGCACCATCTGGCCGGCGGGTGTGACCGCGCTTGACATTCCGGTTGCCTATCCGCTGGAGGGCGAGACGCTCCAATGGCTGGTGACGGTTAAAATACCGCGCTTTCTGCGCCAGGGTGACCGCGGGAAACTGGCAATGGGTGCGCGCGCAACGAACCCGGCAGCAACCGGCGGGGTATATCCGCTGGAGGTCAAGCTGGAAATTTCAGGGCTGCCTGGGCGCGAGCGCAGCATTCAGACCTTGATCAATGCGAAGGTTGGGGCAACTTTTGATTGGGAAATTCAGACGGATGCGGCCGGAGAGTATTCCGGTAAGGTCTGGATGTGGATGGGCAGCGGCGATAACCGCCAGGCCCTCCTTGCCGCGCCGGTGGAAATCACCGTGGTGCGGCCGCTGGGCTTACCTACCTGGTTGGCGCGCTGGACGAGCGCCGCCGGGTCTCTGCTTGCCGGCGGGTTGGCAGCCGGGCAGAAAGCGAGGAAGAAATTTCTAAGAAAATAAGGGGTTTCGGTGGATTGACGCCGGGCTGATCGAGGCACATCGGACTGTTTCCCGGCAAAGGTTTGTGGTGATATTATGTTACAATAACTGAAATCAGTTTACAGCCCTACCTAATCCACTAACTCATAATATTTGGCATCATGGTTATCGACATCATCCGCGAACAATTCCTAAGCGCCCAAAGGAGAAATTATGCTGAATGATTGGCTTTACGTGGGCATTTTCTTTTTGATTGCCATGTTTTTACCAGGAGCCGCAATTTTTATCGCCGGTTTACTGGCGCCCAAGAAACCAAATTCGATCAAGAATACAACCTACGAATGCGGGATGGAGACCGTCGGGCCCTCCTGGATACAATTCAAGGCGCAGTATTATGTGTACACGCTGGTGTTCCTGGTATTCGATGTGGAAATGGTGCTCTTGCTTCCCTGGGCGATTGCCTATCAACAACTGCCCATGTTCGCGATCATCGAAGGCGTGATCTTTATCCTCATTTTGTTGGGCGGTTTGCTTTATGCCTGGCGAAAAGGCGCGCTGGAATGGCTGTAAGGAGGCGGAATGACACCCTGGTATAACGACCCGGTAAATTACATCGCCACCTGGCTGCACCGCGTTCTGTTGGGTTGGGGTATCGCCCCAATGTGGGCCGATTTCATCCTGACCCTGCTGGGCGCGGCTACGGTTGCTTTGCTGGCGATGCTGTGGGTCATTTTCCTGATCTGGTACGAGCGCAAGATCATCGGGCGCATTCAGGACCGCTTTGGGCCGAACCGCGTAGGACCCTACGGCATCTTCCAGCCCTTCGCGGATATGCTCAAAATTTTCACCAAGGAATACATCACCCCGATTGGCGCGGACGTGGTGCCTTATAACCTGGCGCCGATCCTTTCGGTGGCCTCGGTTTTATTGATCTGGGCGGTCATTCCTTTTACCATCACCATCATGGGGGTGAACCTGAACGTGGGGTTAGTGCTGATCGTCGCCAGCGGCGGCCTCAGCGCGATATCCGTAGTGTTGGCAGGATGGAGCTCGAACAATAAATATGCTTTATTGGGTGGCTTCCGCGCGGTGGCCCAGCTGATCTCGTATGAAGTGCCGATGGTTGTGGCCCTGCTGGTGCCGGTGATGTTGAGCGGATCCTTGGGGGTCAATGACATTGTCAAGGCCCAGCAGATCCCCTTTATTTTCTCCGCTCCCATCGCCGCGCTGATCTTCTTCGTCTCGTCGATGGCCGAATCCGGCCGCTCTCCGTTCGACCTGGTTGAAGCCGAGTCCGAATTGGTGGCGGGTTTCAATACCGAATATTCCGGGTTGAAGTTCGGCATGTTCTATGTGGCGGAATTCCTGCATGCATTCACCATCTCGCTGTTGTTTTCCACCCTGTTCTTAGGAGGATGGCGCGGCCCGTGGGCAGAACAAATTCCGCTGTTAGGTTTCGTTTACCTGGTGATCAAAACCTTCCTGGTCTATTTTGTGGTGATCTTATTCCGCGGTTCGCTGCCGCGCTTCCGCATTGACCAGATGATGAACCTCAATTGGAAACTGCTCGCGCCCATGTCGCTGGTATCTCTGATTGTGACCATGCTGGTGGCGCAGCCGCTGGCCGGCCGGCCGGTGCTGCAGGCGGTGGGTCTATTTGTCACCAATGTGATTGTGCTGCTGCTGTTTACCGAATGGGCAGGGCGCAAGGTTTCCAGGCGGCGGCCGATTGTGGGGAAACCCAGGCCGTTGGCGGTGCCTCACTCCGAAGATCAATTCACGGTCAAGCCGTAGGGGGGACGATGACTGCAACCCAAATCATATTTCTGGTTGTTGGGGCGTTGACCCTCGGCTCGGCGGTCATGGTGGTGACCACGCGCAAAATCATGCATGCCGCCTTATGGTTGGTGCTGGCCCTGGGCGGGGTGGCCGTGGTTTTTGCCCTGCTCGAAGCCGGCTTCTTTGCCGTTATCCAGGTGGCGGTGTATATTGGCGCGATTGCCATCCTGATCATTTTTGCGGTGATGCTGACTCGCCGGCTGATGGAAGACACCGGCCCGCAGGTCAACAAAAATTGGCCTGCCGCGCTGATCGTGGCCCTCGGGTCGCTGGCCGGGCTGGTGTATTTGCTTTCGCAGTGGCAGGGCTTTTTATCGACCAGCCAGGCGCTGCCGACAGGTGGGGAGAACCTGGCCCAGTTTGGCCAGGCGCTGGTTTCGCCCTCTGGTTTCCTGGTGCCTTTCGAGGTTGCATCGGTGCTGCTGGTGGCAGCCTTGATCGGGGCAATTTTGGTGGCAGGTGAACCAAAAGAAAAATAAGTATTAACCGGGGAATATAACCGGCAGTTAAGGAGGGGAGTTTGATCCCACTTGCTTGGTACTTGATTTTTGCGGCAATCTTGTTTTGTGTGGGTCTTTTTGGGGTCCTGGCCCGGAAAAATGCGGTTGCCATCCTCATGGGGGTGGAGCTGATGTTGAACGCGGTCAACGTGAACCTGCTGGCCTTCTGGCGCTTTTTGTGGGCGCCCCAGGTGGATGGCCAGGTATTTGTGTCTATCGTTTTGATCGCCGCGGCGTCTGAAGCCGCCATCGGCCTGGCGTTGATCATCTCGGCTTACCGGCGGCGCAACACCGTCACAGCCGATGAGATGAATTTACTCAAAGGCTAGGCGGGGAGGATTTATGGCTATTCAAACCTACATTTGGTTAATCCCTGTCTCACCGCTGGTAGCCTTTGCCCTGATCGTGCTATTCACCAACCGCAGCAAGGCACTCAGTCATTGGATTGCGCTGGCGGGCGCAGGGATCTCGTGGTTGGCGAGCATGGCATTGTTTATCCAGGCTGTTACCACCAAAAATCTGGCGGAACAG
This sequence comes from uncultured Chloroflexia bacterium, assembly GCA_963752685.1. Lineage (GTDB taxonomy): Bacteria > Chloroflexota > Anaerolineae > Anaerolineales > Anaerolineaceae > Anaerolinea. The sequence goes on from CAVVZR010000008.1 coordinate 1,087,332, forward strand.
CCTTTTGCATTTACCCTGGATTGGCTGCCCACTGGCGATAGCTGGTTCAAAATTGGCTCCTTGATTGACCCGGTCAGCGCGGTGACCTTATTCTTCGTGGCCTGGACCGTGCTGATGATCTTTATCTACAGCATCGGTTACCACAACTTCGGCCAGCCGGCCGGGGACCACGATCAGCCCGGGCTGCCGCCGCACGGCGCCATGGTCAAGCCGAAGAAAGGCCCTTCGCACCGGGTCATGTCGGTCGAGCCGATGTATTCCCGCTTCTTCGCTTTGATCAGCCTGTTTGCCTTTGCCATGTTCCTCCTGGTGATCAGCGATAATTTGCTGACCCTTTACATCGGCTGGGAAGTGATGGGTTTCTGCTCCTACATGCTGATCGGGTTCTGGTACGGCAAGACCTCGGCCCGAAACGCGGCGGTCAAAGCATTCCTGACCACGCGTATCGGGGATGTGTTCATGCTGCTGGGGATTGTCGGGCTGTATTCGGCCACGGGTACGTTGAATTACCGCGCAGCCCTGTCTGACCCGGCGGTGCTGGAAAAGCTGGCGTCAACCGGCTCGGGCGTGCTGGGGTTGTCGGTGGCTGGGCTGCTGGGCATCCTGCTGTTCATTGGCACGGTGGGCAAATCGGCGCAGTTCCCGCTGCATATCTGGCTGCCGGACGCGATGGAAGGCCCCACCCCGGTGTCCGCGATGATCCACGCCGCCACCATGGTCTCCGCCGGCGTCTACCTGGCCATCCGTATTTTCCCACTGGTTTCGGCCGGCTGGGATGGCGGCCAACTGACCGCGGCGATGCAGGTGATGGCCTTTATTGGGGCCTTTACCGCGCTCTTCGCCGCGACCATCGCGCTGGCGCAAAATGACATCAAACGTGTCCTGGCGTTTTCGACGATCTCGCAGTTGGGGTATATGATTGCGGCATTGGGCGTCGGCGCCTACGTCGCAGCAGTTTTCCACCTGGTGACCCACGCCTTTTTCAAGGCGCTGCTTTTCCTCGGGTCCGGTTCGGTGATCCACGGCATGGAACATGGGGTGTATCACACCGGCGAGCACATCGATCCGCAGGATATGCTCAACATGGGCGGCTTGAAGGCCAAAATGCCCTTCACCTTCTGGACCTTCCTGATCGGTGGCTTGGCCCTCTCGGGTTTCCCCCTGGTGACGGCCGGCTTCTGGTCGAAAGACGAAATTCTGTCCGGGGCTTTCGGCGGCGGGCATCTGCTGGTATTTATCACCCTGGCGCTGGCGGCTTTGTTGACCGCTTTCTACACCGCGCGGCAGATCACCCTGACTTTCCTGGGCAGCCCGCGCAGTAAAGCGGCCAGCCATGCCCATGAGAGTGTGCCGGTGATGCTGGCGCCCCTGGTGGTTCTGGCGGTATTCGCGGTGGCAGCCGGCTGGGTGGGCATCCCTGAGAAATTCCCGCTGCTGGGTGGAATTTCGTCCAACTGGTTTGGGCACTTCATCGGCAGCATGCTCCCGGCGGAAGAAAATCTGGTCGAGAGCCTGATCCCCCTGGCTACCTCACTGGTGGTGTCCCTGGGCGGGCTGGCGTTGGGCTGGTGGTTGTATCGAGGGGTCAAGACCGGTGAGACCGACCCGCTCGAAAAACCGCTGGGTTTTGTCTACCGTGTTTTCAAATACAAATATGGGATCGATGAATTCTACCAGGCTGCCTTTATCAAGCCGGCGGTCTGGTTGGCTGAAGTATTCACCTACCGCATCGTGGATAAGTTGATTTTGGACGGCATCATTGAGGGGATTGGCAAAGGCGCCCTCTGGGTAGGTGGGGTAGTGCGCAACTATTTCGATACGCCGGTGGTGAATGGCGCAGGCGATGGCCTGAGCAAAGGAGTGCGCCGGGGCGGGGAAGTGCTCAAGCCGGTGCAAAGCGGGCGCATCCAGCAGTATATGGTGTTGACCATTGCTCTGGTGGTTTTGGCCGGGGTGTTGTTCTTGATAATTTCGCGTAGTCAGGGAGGAATGTGAGGATGGATTTCATCAATGCTCATCTCCTGACGCTGATCCTGTTCCTCCCGACCGTTGCGGCGCTGATTGTGCTGCTGCTGCCGAAGGAAAGGGTCGGGTTGGTGCGCTGGTTCGCCCTGGGCGCCAGCCTGGTGCCTTTTATCCTGGCGCTGGCGGTGTGGCAGGGTTTCGATCCGGCGGGAGAGAAATTCCAATTTGTTGAGCAGGCCGCCTGGTATGCGGCGATCAATTCCTCCTTCCACCTTGGGGTGGATGGGATTGCGCTGACCATGGTGATCTTAACCACGCTGCTGACCCCCCTGGCCCTTCTGGCTTCTTTCCAGATCAAGGAAAAGGTCAAGGCCTACATGATGCTCTTCCTGCTGCTGGAAACCGGCATGCTGGGTGTGTTCATGTCGCTGGATCTCTTGCTCTTTTTCGTCTTCTGGGAAGTCGGCCTGGTCCCCATGTATTTCCTGATCAGCCAATGGGGCGGCGAAAAACGCAATTATGCTTCCTTGAAATTCATTCTGTACACCATGGGCGGCTCGCTTGGGCTGCTGTTGGCCACCCAGATGATCGGGGTGGTAGCCGGGACCTTCGACCTGCCTAAGTTGTTTGAAATCTGGCCGGCCTTGACCACCCCCGGGAACAGCCTGTTTGGCCTGCCCATGGAAACGGTGAAAGCCGTGGCTTTCTGGGCCTTCGTTATCGCCTTTGCGGTCAAAGTACCCGTATGGCCATTCCATACCTGGCTGCCAGACGCCCATACCGAGGCGCCTACGGCCGGATCGATGATCCTGGCCGGGGTGCTGCTGAAATTGGGCGCCTTTGGCTTTATCCGCCTGGTCCTGCCGCTTTATCCGGCCGAAGCGCACCTGTACGCGGGCTGGTTGGCTGCCCTGGCGACCCTGGCGATAATTTTCGGCGGTCTGGGAGCCTTCGGGCAGGATGATTTCAAACGCCTGGTGGCGTATTCCTCGATCAACCATATGGGCTTTGTGATGCTGGGGATCGCGGTGGTGGCATACGCGGCCGGCACCCAGGATGGGGTGATCGCACTCAACGGCGCGGTGCTGCAAATGTTCAATCACGGGCTGTACTCCGCCGGGATGTTTTTCCTGGTGGGAGTGATCTATGATCGCGCCCATACCCGCGATTTGAATGCCTTTGGTGGCCTGTACGTGCTCCTGCCTGTTTACGGCTCAATATTGATTTTCACGTCCATGGCCTCGTTAGGCCTGCCGGGATTAAACGGATTTGTCTCAGAGTTCCTGGTGGTGCGCGGCGCATGGCCAGTTTTCACCGCAGCAACGGCATTATCCATGATCGGCCTGTTCTTCACTGGCGCTTACACGTTGAAAGCCCTCTGGAAGGTGCTGCATGGACCGCTGAATACCCATTGGAGCGGCCATTTGAGCGAGATCAACCTGCGAGAAATCGTGGTGATTGCACCCCTCATGGCATTGATCCTGGTCATCGGCATCTGGCCTGCCTGGATTTTGAACGTGATCAACCGGGCCGTGAGCATGTGGTTCTAAGGAGCGCAGGATGGGTTTCCCAATTCTTAGTTTGATCATTTTCATCCCGCTGCTGGCCGGCCTGCTCATTCTGGCGCTGCCCGCCGAGCGGAAACAGGCCATCCGCATCATCGCTCTGACGGCCGGTGTTTTGGATCTTGTGCTGGCGGTGGTGGTTTATATCGCCTACAACGTCCCGCAAGGCGGCTACCAGTTTGTCGAACGCTACTGGTGGGTCAAACCGCTGGGGATCTCCTATTACGCCGGGGTGAATGGGCTGAGCGTGCCGCTGCTGCTGCTGGGGGCGGTGGTGGTGACGGCGGGCGTGATGGTTTCCTGGCGGGTGGATGACCGCCCTCGCGAGTTTTTCGCATATTTGATGCTGCTGGGCGCCAGCGTGCAGGGCGTGTTTTGCTCGCTGGATTTGTTCATGCTCTTTTTCTTCTTCGAGCTGGCAGTCTTCCCGAAGTATTTGATGATCGCGATTTGGGGATACCCAAAGACGCGCGACTATGGTTCGATGAAGCTGACCCTTTACCTGTTCCTGGGATCGGTCATTTCCCTGGTGGGTGCGCTGGCGATGTACTTCGCCTCCGGGCAAAACAGCTTCGATATGCTTCTGCTCGAAAAAGCCGGTTTTTCAGTCGCCTTTCAACAGACCTGGTTCCTGGTGGTGTTTGGCGGCTTCGCCATCCTGGGAGGCATATTCCCCTTCCATTCCTGGGCGCCAGACGGCCACGTGGCCGCGCCTACGGCCGTTTCGATGCTCTTAGCCGGGGTTGAGATGAAGGTGGGCGCCTTTGCCGCCCTGCGGGTGGCAATAATGCTGCTGCCGGCCGGGGCGCATTACTGGGCGCCGCTGATCCTGGCCCTGGGCACGGTGAATGTGGTTTACGGCGCGTTGATTGCCCTGATCCAGACCGATTTCAAATACGTCATCGGGTTTTCTTCCGTCTCGCACATGGGATTGGTGATGATCGGTTTCGCCACCCTTTCGAAAGAAGGATTGATTGGGGCCGGCATGCAGATGTTCTCACATGGGATCATGACGGCTCTCTTCTTTGCGGTTGTCGGAATGGTCTACGACCGCGCGCACACCCGCAATATCGGCGAGTTGGGCGGTTTGTTCCGTAAAATGCCGGTCGCCGGGGTGGGATTTATCATCGCCGGTCTGGTTTCAATGGGGATGCCGGGCTTCTCCGGTTTTGTGGCAGAGTTTCCCATCTTCATGGGGGCATGGAAAACCATCCCGCTTGTGGCCATCATCGCAGTGCTTGGAGTGATCGTAACCGCAGGGTACATTTTGCTGGTTTTGCGCAAAGTGTTCTTCGGATCCATCCCTGAAAAACTCGATAAGATCGTAGGAGATATCAGTGCGATGGACAAGATTGTGGTGGGGGTGCTGGCAACCATGATGGTTTTAATCGGATGGTTCCCGACGTTATCGAAGATGGTGCCGATGATTGAATTGGGTGTAAGTCAAATCTTGACCCTGGTGGGAGGTGCATAAGTGGATATCACTACGTTCCAACCTTCCACGATCCTCTTGATCATGCCGGAAATGGGCCTTGTGCTCCTGGCCGCCCTGGCTTTGCTGCTGGATTTGTTGTATCCCCGGCAAGAAAAACCGTTTTTAGGCTGGGTAAGCGCGGCGGGGCTGCTGCTTCTGGCTGTGCTGGCCGCGATATTCTCACGCCCAGGGGATGAAGCCCAGTTGATTTTTGGTGGGATGCTGCGCAGCGATTGGGCATCCTTTACCTTCCGGCTGGTTTTCTTGCTGGGAGCGGCGGTCACGGTGCTGATTGGCAGCGATGACGCCGACCCAAGGCGGTACGGCGAGTTCTGCGCCCTGGTGATCGTGGCCACCCTCGGGATGAGCTTGATGGCGTCCGCGTCTAACCTGATCATGCTGTACCTGGCAATTGAAACTACCTCGCTGCCCCTGTACATCATGGCCGGGTTCCGCGTCCTGGATCAAAAATCGGTGGAAGCGGGGATCAAGTACCTGCTGTATGGGGCCATGACCTCGGCAGTGATGCTGTATGGCTTCAGCCTGCTGTGGGGCTTTACCGGCACAACCGATATTTACGCGATCGCCACCCAACTGCAGACCGGCGGGGTCTCGCCTCTTTTAGCCGGCGGGACGGCTATGCTGGTATTGGTTGGGTTTGGCTTCAAAGTTTCGGCGGTGCCATTCCATTTTTGGGCTCCGGATGTGTACGAGGGCGCCCCGACGCCGATTGCCGGGTTCCTCTCCACCGCTTCTAAGGCGGCCGGTTTCTCGGTGCTGGTGCGCTTTTTGCTGGCGGTCTTCCCGGCGATCACTCCCTTCTGGAGTGTGGTGGTGGGCATCCTGGCGGCCGGCAGCATGATTGTTGGCAACGTGCTGGCGCTGACCCAGCGCAACATCAAGCGCCTGCTGGCCTATTCATCCATTGCCCAGGCGGGTTACATCCTGGTGGGTGTGGCGGCTCACAATGCCCTCGGCGCGGCTGGGATGGTCTATTACCTGGTCTCCTATATGGTCACCAACCTGGCTGCCTTTGGGATCGTCTGGCTGGTGGGACGCGAGATTGGTTCGGACGACCTGGACGCCTATGCCGGCCTGGCAAAGCGTAACCCGACGGTGGCTTTGGCGATGCTGGTCTCCTTGCTCTCCTTGGGCGGCATCCCCCCGCTGAGCGGGTTCTTTGGCAAGCTGCTGGTGTTTGGCGCCGCGGTCCAGTCCGGTCTGGCAGGCGCGCCCTGGCTCATCGCCCTGGCATTCGTGGGTATTCTCACCTCGATCATCGGTTTGTACTACTACCTGAACGTGATGAAGATCCTTTACCGTCCAGGCGTAGACGAGCATCCGTTGAAGGTCACCATTTCATGGCGAATTGCCTTGATGGTGTGCGTCGCAGGTATGCTGATCCTGGGGACAGTTTTTGCGCCCATGTTCGGTCTGTCTGTGGCAGCATCCGGCGGCTGGTTCTAAATCATTCGCTCTCTCTGACGTACAGTTTCACCGGGTGGATGCCTGGTAAAACTGTACGTCTTTGCTTTTTCGCGCCATAATAGGAATGCATTGAGCGGATTAGTATATAATAGGGCTGCCAATCCCAGGGTTTTCGTTTAAAATAAGCGGGGGAGTTTGGAGTGAGTATGACCGGGTTTGTGCGGACGACTTTACAGGATTTGGTGCTGGCGATACCAATAAAAACGAAATGGGAGGGGGCGCTGCCGGGCATTCCGGTGACGGGAGTTACATACAATCATCGCGAAGTAATCGCGGGGAACATTTTTGTAGCCCATCGTGGGTTAAAAGTAGACGGTCATGATTTTATTCCGCAGGCCATTGAGCGCGGTGCGGTGGCGGTGGTGGGCACGCGAGGGATAAGCCATACCTCGGTGCCCTATATCCAGGTGGACGACGCCCGGGAAGCGTTGGCCTATTTGTCGGCGGCATTTTATAATTTTCCTGGGCATGATCTGACTGTAATTGGGGTGACCGGGACCGACGGTAAAACCACCACTGCTAACCTGATCTATAACATTCTGATGGCCGCGGATATCCGCGCCGGGATTATCTCGACGGTCAACGCCGTTTTGGGCGATGAAGTGGTCGACACGGGTTTTCATGTCACCACCCCCGAAGCGCCGGAAGTTCAGCGCTACCTTTCGCGCATGAGGGCGGCAGGCCTGACCCACGTGGTGCTCGAATTGACCTCGCACGGCCTGGCCCAGCACCGGGTGAGCGGTTGTGGATTTGATATCGCGGTGGTTACCAATGTGACCCATGAGCACCTGGACTACCACGGCGATTACCAGCATTACCTGGCGGCTAAGGGGCGCTTGTTCAGCATGTTGAGTGCTACGCCGGTCAAACCGCAGGGCAACCCACGGCTTGGCGTGCTCAACCGCGATGACCAATCTTACGATTACCTGCATCAGATTACCGAAACCAACCAGGTTTCGTATAGCATAAATGCGCATGCCGATATTCGCGCGGTCGATATTCGCTACGCAGCGGATATGTCCAGCTTCACCGTGGTGGGACCCCGGTTCGAACAAAAAATTGAGACGCGCCTGGCCGGGGCGTTCAATGTGTCCAACTGCCTGGCGGCCATCTCGGCCACGGTGGTGGGGCTGGGGATCGATCCGGCTACAGCGGCGGCGGGGATCGCGCAGCAGCATCCGGTGCCTGGGCGCATGGAGCGCATCAAAATGGGGCAGGCCTTTTTGGCGATGGTGGATTTTGCCCACACACCGAATGCCCTGCGTCAGGTTTTAGAGACGGCGCGCCAGATGACCCGTGGCAGGGTGATCGCGATTTTCGGTTCGGCCGGCTTGCGCGACCGTGAAAAACGCAGGATGATGGCAGAGGTGAGCGCCGAACTGGCGGATATTTCCATCCTGACCGCTGAAGATCCGCGCACGGAACCCCTGGATGCTATTCTGGCTGAAATGATGGCAGGGGCGCTTTCGAAAGGCGGGGTCATCGACCAGAACGTTCTGGTCGTTCCCGACCGGGGCGAAGCGCTGCGGCTGGGGGTCAAACTGGCTGCTGCCGATGACCTGGTGATCTCCTGCGGAAAAGGCCACGAGCAATCCATGTGCTTTGGAGAGACCGAGTATCCCTGGGATGATCGCACCGCGATGCGCTCGGCGCTGGCAGAGTTGATGGGTAAGAACGGCCCCGAAATGCCCTATCTCCCGACGAATACAGAATAGCATCCCGAGCCTTATTTTATAAGTAACAGGAAAACAAAATGGCCCTTGAACACGAATATTGGAAAAAGAAAACCCTTGCGGAAATGAACCCGGAAGAATGGGAGGCGTTGTGTGACGGCTGCGCGCGCTGCTGCCTGTATAAGCTCCAGGATGAAGAAACCAATGAAGTTTTTTATACCAACGTGATCTGCCGGCTGCTGGATACATATCGCTGCAGCTGCTCGGATTATCCCAACCGTTCGCATCTGGTGCCAACCTGCCTGGTGTTGGATGCCGACCTGGTGAAGCAGCTTTCCTGGATGCCGAAAACCTGTGCATACCGCCTGGTGGCTGAAGGCAAAGACCTGGCCTGGTGGCACCACCTGGTCTCGGGTTCGCGCGAGACGGTTCACGAGGCGGGCATATCCGTGCGTTACCGGGTGATCCCCGAAAAAGACGCGGATATGGAGAACCTGGAAGATTACATTGTGGATTGGCTGGAATAGAAAAGAGCGGGAGGTGGACCGAAGCCCACCTCCTCGTTTATTTTTCAGGGCAGAGAAACTTTCTCTGGGACGCGCGGCGGTAACGGCTGGATAATCTTGCGCCGTTCCGGGGTCAGGCGCTCGATGAGTTCGTTGGAATATTTATAGCCGTAACGGCGATCGCCCCAGGATGGACCGTAGCGATAGATGACCACGCGCCGCTCGCCGGGGTTGGTGCGGGTGGAAGCCCCATGGGAGAGGGCATCGACAAACATCACCGCATCCCCCTTGTTGAGGTGAACTTCGACCGCGCCGGCCATCTCGTCCATGTGATGGCGATCTTCCCAGGTTTTCAACATATCAGGGTGGGCAAAATTGGATTTGTGGCTCCCGGGAATGATCATCGTTCCACCGTCGCCTGGGCCAATATCGGTGAGCGCCAGGAGGATGTTGACCTGGCCGCAGCGGAACTTGCCGTCCACAAAGCGGTACTGGTTGCGGACGATGCCGTCCTGGTTTCCCGAATGGACGGGAAAGTACCCCCCGCTGCGGCGGACCGAGGCGAAACATTCATCGATAAAAAGGCCCTCGACGTAGCTGTCTTTTTCTCCACAATAGCGAAGCAGGCGCTCCACCCAGGCAGGATGGTCGATCAGCTCTTCAAAGGGTCCCCCAGCTTCGATGATATTCTGCAGCTCGATCCCGGCGTTGCCGTTGTTGTCGAAGCGCTGGACGTTGCCGCGCCATTCCATGAATTCCATATCGATATAAGGATCGATGGCCAGGCTGAGGCGTTCCACCAAATCGGGGGAGACGGCATTTTTGAGGATGATATATCCGCGCAGGTCGAAAAGATAATCTTCCAGGTCATATGCGTACTGCATCGTTTGCTCCTTGTAAGGCGATAGGATTTGTCATATTATAGAGCTTATTATGCGGGATTTCTTCCTGAATACTGATTAAAAATTCCGGAAAAATCATATGTTGTTTGACGGAACGGATATGGAGGGGCGATGGCAGATCAGCGGGTAGGGCTGCATGAGGAACCATTATATGGCCTGTGGAGCCGGCATGGCAATCCGCCGTTAATGGACCGCCCGCACCGGCACAATGAATTGGAGCTAAATCTGCTCGAACGAGGATGCATCCATTATTCTTTCCCCGGGCAGCGTATCGTGATCCCGGAAGGCCGGTTATTCCTGTTCTGGGCAGGCGTGCCGCACCAATTGATCTGGATGGCCGATGACACCTACATCCATTGGATGACATTCCCGCTCGCCTGGCTGCTGCGCTGGCAGCTTTCGGATGCGCTGATCCAACCGCTGCTGCGCGGCCAGCCGGCGATCGACCCCGACAGTCCGTCGCTGATCGCCGACCTGGCCGGTTTTTATCGCTGGCATGCCGACCTGGAAAGCGGCCTGGAGGAGCGTAAACGGGTCTTGATGCTGGAGTTGGAAGCCCGCATGCGGCGGATGGATCTGGCGTCGAACCTGAGCGGCCAACTCAATCCGCTATCCTCTCCGCACCAGAAACCCGGGCTGCTTGAGCATTCCGGAAAAGCGGAAAAAATGGCGGGATATCTCGCCAAGAATTTCGCATTGGATTGGAGCCCGGAGAACGCGGCCAAGGTTGTGGGTATTCATCCGAATTATGCGATGAATTTGTTCCAGCGTACTTTTGGGGTGAGCATGGTGGTCTATGTTACCCAACTGCGCGTAGCCATGGCCCAAAAACTGTTGATCACCACAACGATGGAAATCCTGGATATTGCCTATGAGTGCGGGTTTGGTTCCGCCAGCCGCTTCTACGAAGCATTTAAAGCCATTGCCGGCACAACGCCCTACCGGTACCGAAAATCGATGCAGTGGGCGTAAGGAATAAAAACGGGCGGCCATAAGGCCGCCCGTAAAACTCTATTATCTATAACGTCTAGCGACGAGGTCCGCGGTTGCCGCCGTTGCGATCACCGCCGCGTCCGCCGCGGTCGCCGCTGTTGCGGAAACCACCCCGGTCACCGCCGCGGTCGCCACCCGGGCGCGGGCCGGAAGGCCGGCTGGTGCGGGAGCTGCGGTCGTGTTCCTGGGCTTCTTCGGCGGTCCAGCCTTCCAGCACTGCCTGGCGGGAAAGGCGGATCTTGCCTTCGGGGTCGATGTTGGTCACCATCACCGACACTTCATCGCCCAGGTTGACCACGTCCTCCACCCGTTCGACGCGTTCCGAATCGAGTTGGGAGATGTGCACCAGGCCGTCGATGTTGGGCAGGATCTCGATAAAGGCGCCGAAATCGGTGACGCGGACCACTTTGCCGGTATAAATCCGGCCGATCTGGGGAGTCTCGGTGATGGCTTCGATGCGTTCGCGCGCGGCCATCTCACTGACCTTATCGGTAGCAGCGATATAGACTGTGCCGTCGTCTTCGATATCGATCTTGGTATTGGTTTCTTCCTGCAGGGCGCGGATATATTTTCCACCCGGGCCGATGATCGCGCCGATTTTATCGATGGGGATTTTGACGATGGAAATGCGCGGCACGTGGGGCTTCAGCTCGGTGCGCGCCTCGGGAATGACTGCCAGCATCTTTTGCAGGATTTCATTGCGGGCTTCGCGCGCCTGGGCCAATGCGCGGGACATAATTTCTGAGGTGATGCCCCGGATCTTGATGTCCATTTGCAGGGCGGTGATGCCGTTGGGCGTACCGGCAACTTTGAAGTCCATGTCGCCGAGGTGATCTTCCAGACCCTGGATATCGGTCAGAATGGCATAACGGTCGCCTTCTTTGATCAGACCCATGGCCACGCCGGCCACCGGGGCTTTGATCGGCACACCGGTGTCCATCAGGGCCAGAGTCGAACCGCACACCGAAGCCATGGAGGAAGAGCCGTTCGAACTGAGCACTTCGGAAACCAGGCGCAAGGTGTAGGGGAAGGTATCGTCCGGGGGGATGACCGGTTCCAAAGCGCGCTCAGCCAGGGCGCCATGGCCAATTTCACGCCGGGATTGCCCGCGCAGCGGTTTTACTTCGCCGGTGGAATAGGGCGGGAAGTTGTAGTGGTGCATGTAGCGTTTGGTGTTTTCAGGGCTGAGCGAATCGATTTCCTGGGCTTCCTTGGGGGTGCCAAGGGTGGCGAGGGTCAGTACCTGGGTTTCACCGCGGGTGAAGAGACCGGAGCCGTGGGCGCGCGGGCTGATGCCAATTTCGCACCAGATCGGGCGGATTTCTTTGGTGCCGCGCTGATCGGGGCGGATGCCACTATCGAGAATGCGTTCGCGAACAACGGTCTTATAAACTTCCTCGAAGGCGGTCTTAATCGGTCCCGCCAGGCTCTCGTCTTCGGCGGAAAGGGTTGCGACTACTTTGGCTTCGAGGTCGTCCACAAACGAATACAATTGGTGTTTGTCGTGTGGGCGTTCCAGGGCGCCGACCAGCTCGGCGGCAGCCTGTTCCTTCACCTTGTTGAGCAGTTCAGGATCGATCGGGAAGAGTTGGACCTCGCGTTTGGGTTTGCCGACTTTTTCGGCCATTTTCACCTGGGCGGCAACCAGCTCTTGAATGGCCTGGTGGCCAAATTCCAGGGCTTCGACCATTACATCGTCCGAGATTTCGCTCGCGCCGCATTCCACCATGAGGATCGCGTCGCTGGTGCCGGCGATGCGCAGGTCAAGGTCCGATTGCTCCAGCTCGGCAAAAATCGGATTGGCGATCAACTTGCCGTTGACACGACCAACACGCACCGCGCCTACCGGCCCGGCCCAGGGAATATCCGAAATCATCAAGGCAGCCGAGGCGGCGTTGATGCAAAGGATATCCAGGGGGTTCTCCTGGTCGGCGGAGATGGAGAACATGATGACCTGCACATCGTTGCGCATTTCCTGGTTGAACAGGGGGCGCAGGGGGCGGTCGGTCAGGCGGGCGGTGAGAATGGCATCGGTGGAGGGACGGCCTTCACGGCGGAAGAAGCTGCCCGGAATGCGCCCGGCGGCGTACATCCGCTCATCGTAATCGACGGTGAGGGGGAAGAAATCGATATTTTCCCGGTGTTGGGAGGACATCGTGGCTGAGGCGAAGACCATCGAATCGCCGAGGCGAATGGTCACGGCTCCACCGGCCTGGCCGGCGAGCTTGCCCGTCTCAAATACGACAGGCTTACCGCCGACGACGGCAGTAAATTGTTGTGATTCTGGTTTCATGTAACCCTTCTTGCACCCACCTGATCAGGGACTGAAGCTTGAGGAGGAAACAATTTCCTCATCACGATTCAATACCTAACCCGTGGCGTGCATGGTGTGAGTGAAAACTCACAAAAAAAGAGTAGATGGGCTTTTTTCGCACCATCTACTCAGTGTTGCGATTGCCTTACTTGATCCTCAAGCTAAGGCGTTCTGAAAGCGCCAGGTATCGTGAGTAATCTACCTTGCGTACATACGCCAGCAAACGGCGGCGCTGCCCAACCAGCTTGAGCAATCCACGCCGTGAGGACTCATCGTGCTTATTCGCTCGCAGATGCTCGGTCAGCATGTTAATCCGCTTGGTGAGCAATGCGATTTGAACTTCCGGCGAACCGGTATCGGTGTCATGGCGTTTGTAGGTGCCAATCAGGTCTTCTTTTACTTCCTTGGTTAAAGGCATGACGTCTGCTACTCCTCAAAAATATTTGTGCAGGTCTCCATACACGCAGCATCACCGCGCGCAGGTCCAGTCAACGGGTGAATTATAACATAGTGGATATAGATTATGTAAAGGTCAAGAGTTAACTTGATTTGTTGCGATTGCGCAAGGCGGCGCGCAGGTTTTCCTGAAAGCTGTCCGCAAAGGCCGGTAACACCCGGCGGATCAAGCGCGCGGTGGTGGCATCCGCCGAAGAGCCGATGACCTGGTGCAAAAAATAAGCCGTCTCTCCCGGGCTCTTTTGCGCTAATTGCAGTAAACAATGGTGCAAATGATTCATCAACAGGGGTGAAGGGGCGAGCACCAATGGCGATAGCAGCCTGAAAACCGGCGGAATGTTCTCGAAAGTTGGATCCTGGATGAGAGCTTCCAGTGTGCGTAATCCCATTTGGCGGTAACTGAGCCTGCTATCCTCCAGCCAGCTGCGGATGAGCTCAAACATTTTTTCTGGCGAGGACTGCGGGATGGTGCGGGCAGCCTGATCGAGCAAGGTGATGAGCACCACTTGATCTTCGGTGGGTTTCGCCCAGGCTTTCACCCGCAAGATAACTTCATCGACATAAGGCGAGGGCAGCTGCCCCAGGATGAGGGACGCCAGCAGGCGAGGTTCGAGATGATCATCGCTCCACAGGGCATCGGCAACCCGCAGGAGTTGATCGGGGATGCGGGCGCAGGCCAGGCTCAGTTCCCTTTCCAGCTGGCGGTAAACCAGGGACGGGACGCGGTAAGAGGGCAGCAGGGAACGTGGTGTGACCAACTCACCGGAGCGATATGCATGCTCGCTGTGTCTTTCCAGTAAATCACGCAGGGTGTGCTGGAAATCCTCAGGACGGTCGACCTGGCCGAGGAGCTGGGTAATCTGTTCGCGCAGGCGGCTGAGTTGGACGGATGGCATGGGTTGGTGCAAAGTAAAGGCGTGCGGCTTGCCGCACGCCCTTAGCAATTAGTACGCGCGGGCGAAGTAGATTTTCTCGTGGGCGGGTTGGCCGCACACTGCGCATTTGCCGGAAGAATTGGGTTGATCCAGGGGGATGCAGCGCGTGGTTGCCTTGGTGTCTTCTTTGACTTTTGCCTCGCAGGCGGCGCTCCCGCACCACCAGGCATACGCCCATCCGTTCTGTACCGCTTCGGTCAGCTCCTGGTAATCGCTCACCTCAAAAATGTGTTCGTCCCGGAAGGCGGTGGCGCGGGTCAACATGCCCTGATGAACTTCTTCCAGCAGCGCAGCTACCGTTTCGCTAATATTCTCCTGGGGCACGAATACCTTGCCGGCTTTCCCCGGGCGGTCGCGTCGTGCGAGGGCTACGGATTGCTTTTCAACATCCTTGGGACCAATTTCCATGCGCAGGGGTACCCCGCGTAGCTCCCAATCGTTAAATTTGTACCCCGGGGTCAATCCATCGCGAAGATCGACATGCACGCGGAATTTCGCGGACAATTCTTGTTTCATGCGCTCAACGACCGGCAAGACCTTGCTTTGTTCGCTCTCGTCTCGGAAAATGGGCACAATGACCACCTGGGTGGGTGCCAGGCGCGGAGGCATCATCAGACCCTGGTCGTCGCCGTGGGTCATGATGATGGCGCCGATAAAGCGGGTAGATAATCCCCAGGAGGTGGTATTGCCGAATTGCAGTTCGTTTTTCTGGTCGACGAACTTGATGTCGAACGCGCGGGCGAAGTTTTCGCCAAAATAGTGGGAGGTGCCTGACTGCAGTGCGCGCGTGTCGCGCATCATGCCCTCGATGGTCCAGCTGCTAACCGCGCCGGCAAATTTTTCGGTCTGGCTTTTTCGACCACGGATGACCGGCACAGCCGCATCTTCCACCGCAAAGTCATGGTAGGTATCCAGCATCAGCCGGGTTTCAGCCATGGCTTCTTCTGGGGTGGCGTGAACAGTGTGCCCTTCTTGCCAGTAAAACTCGAGGGTGCGCAAGAACATCCGCGTGCGCATTTCCCAACGGACCACGTTGCCCCATTGGTTGATCAGGATGGGCAGGTCGCGGTAGGATTTGACCCACTTGGAATACATATAGCCGATGATCGTCTCTGAGGTAGGGCGGACGACCAGTGGTTCTTCGAGTTTTTCGCCGCCGCCGTGAGTGACCACTGCCAATTCAGGAGAAAACCCTTCGACGTGTTCTTTTTCTTTTTCCAAAAAGCTCATTGGGATGAGCAGTGGAAAGGCGGCGTTGACGTGCCCGGTGGCTTTGAAGCGTTTATCTAAGGCCTGCTGGATGTTTTCCCACAGCGCCCAGCCGTAGGGCTTGACCACCATGCAGCCGCGCACCGGAGCGTAATCGGCCAGGTCAGCCTTTTGTACAATCTGGTTATACCATTCTGAAAAATTTTCGGACTGGGGAGTGAGTTTATCTTCAGCCATTCTTCCTCTACAATCTGGAGTGTTATGGAGCGGTAAAGCGCCGTCGCCGGATGACCGCTTGGGGCGCCTGTTTTGTCGAGGCTCTATTATACGCGAAATTCCTCGATGCTGCTCAGGCCCAGCGCGGTTACCAGGGCAATCGCATCTAAATTGCCAGATACAGTCTTCTCGGACTCTTTTATAGTCCCCGCCCTCGAGGGCGGGGATTTAGGGGTGGGTGACAACTATTTTATAGAAAAACTGTTTTGATGCGATTGCCCTAGCGCGGTTACGGCATCTTGAACGCTGGGGAAAAATTCCAGCATGGCGCGGTGGAGCGGCGGGAAATAGCCATCCATGGCCTCAAACAGGCCCAGGAAGGTGGTTTTCCAGCCGGGGCCAATCAAGATCAGCCTGCGGAGCGGAGTCGCCTCCACAACCATGCGGTTCCACATCAAGGTGATTTCCGCCAGGGTGCCAACCCCGCCGGGGAGCACCAGCACCAGATCGGCGGCGTCGATCAGCTTAATCATCCGTTCGTGCAGGCTGGCTTGTTTCCATTCTTCTTTTACCCACGGGTTGGCTTTGGACTTGCGCCAGTTTTCGATTTCGACACAGGTGACCCCGATGACATGACCGCCGGCTTCATTCGCGCCTTTTGACACGGCTTCCATAGTGCCCATGTAGCCTCCGGTGATCACCACATGCCCTTGCAGGGCGAGCGCGCGTCCCAGTTGGTAGGCATCCAGGTATTCCGGCTCGCCGGGTTGAGGTTTTGTGCCGCCAAAGATGGTGATATTCATATCTGCTTTCTATATTTCCTCATAAAAATGGTTGTTCGGGTTGATCCCAGGTTCTGCCGTAATTCTGGCTTAATTTGTGGAGTACGGCTGCTTCCAGATCGATACCGGTGATTTTCGCCAATTGGAGCAGGTAGAGGGCCACATCTGCGAGTTCACTGCCGAGATCCTCCGGGTTATCTACTTCGTCGCGCCATTGAAAATGCTCCAGGACCTCATTGGCTTCCAAAGAGAGGGATATGGCGATGTTGCGAGGTGTTTGCCGGCGTGGACTGCCCGGCTCATACCAGCCTTTTGCCCGGACGAAGTCGTCCATGGCCTGGGTAAGTTCTGAGATCTGCATCGATTAAGCCCTTCGTAGAAGAATTTTGCCAGCCTGGTCTTTATACAGGTAGAGAATCCAGACGGTAAAGAAAACCAGGATGAGGTCATAGATTGCTCTTGGATAGATGTTTTGGAGGGTGAGATAGAAGGATATCCAGGAAAGCGCCAGGCAAACCATCCAGAAGGAGGCCTTCACCCAACGATCGCTTTCATCGTCCAGCACAAACCAGATCAGCAACGGAACCAGCATAGTCAATTGCTCGTAGGATTTTCCAAATGGATGAAAGATATAGATTGTGAAACCAATCCAAGCCAGGGTTTTTATCACAATATTTTTCTCGAACTTCCGGATCGATTTGAAAAATATGTATACAGTAAGAATCAGGCAAATGAAAATGGTGATAACGACGATGGTTTGAGTGACCGGCTGGGGCAAAATCTGCTCCAAGGTGGCGGCAATAACCATACTCGCTTGGATATAGCTTGGATAACGGGTCATGCTTAAGATCCACTCGGAAAGCCAACCCGGCCACAAGACAAATGCGCCTGCCAATAAAACCGTCACCGTACCTGCGAAGGCAATCAAGAATGGATAGAATTTTCTCCGGATGGCAGCAATCAAAAAGAAGATGGCAAATAACCAGATGAATTGGGGCTTGATCACCGCCCAGGCGAGCAGGCAGCCGGCGATGATCTGTGTATTTCTCGAGGGCGCCGGGGAAAGGAAGAGTTGGGCCGAGAGAACCAAGAGGATCGAGCTAATGGTCCCATTCATGTTTCCTAGAATCAGGCTGAATGCGACCTGGAAAAATAGCAGGTAAGAAAATGCCGATATCTTGGGTTTCTTCGATAAGGATAAGATCAAACCGCTGAGCACAATGATGTTGGCTGACATCCAGATTGCCTGAGACCATCCGAAGTCGAGGAAAAATAGCGGATAGAGGGGAATCAGGGCAAAGGCAGGATAGACAAAGGCCAGTTGGTCTTGATTGGCCGTGGCGGGATGGCCCAGGATGCCGATTTGGGTTTGCAGGGTGATGTCTGGGTCATACGGCGACAGGTGGTCGATGAATGCCCCGCGCCCGGCCATGTAATAGATGAAATAATCTGCCCCGATGATATTTTTGTTCATCGCAAAACGGATCCCCGCCGCCAGGAATACGGTCAAGATCGTAAACGTTGCGATGATGATAATGGTTCTTTTCATAAAGGCCGATCTGGTTGGAGGGTGTGGGTGCCTGGTGAGAATGGGGTTTGATAGGTAATTATATGATCAAAGCATACAGGACGCTCTGGATTGGAGTGCAGGCAAAAAAATCCCCCCGTTGTGGCGGGGGGATTTCATGGCTACTCTTCTTTCTTTTCTTTTTGTGCCTGAGCGATGATCTCTTGAGCAACGTGTGGGGGAACGGTCTCGTAGTGGTCCAGCTCCTGGGTGAAGAAACCGCGACCACCGGTCATCGAGCGCAGTTGGGTGGTGTAGCGCAGCATCTCAGACAGGGGCACGTGGGCTTTTATCACCGAGTGACCGCGTTCGGAATTCATCCCCTGAACGCGCGCGCGGCGAGTGTTCAAGTCGCCCAGTACATCGCCCATGTTGCTTTCGGGCACAGTGATTTCCACGGTCATAATCGGCTCGTTGAGCACCGGGCTGGCTTCCATGAACGCCAGTTTGAAGGCCTCGCGCCCGGCAATTTCAAAGGCGATAGGTTTCGAGTCCACTGGGTGTTCCTTACCGTCAAAAACGGATACCCTGATCGCGTTGACGGGATACCCTGCCAGAATGCCCTCGCTCATCGTGGCGCGGATGCCCTTTTCAATGGCGGTCATGTAGTTGTTGGAAATGGATCCACCCACCACGTCGTTGACAAACTCAAATTCGCCTTCGAATATCGGCTCGATACGCAGATGAACTTCGCCAAACTGGCCCGCGCCACCGGTTTGCTTTTTGTGGCGGTACATGGCCTGACCCTTCTTGGTGATGGACTCACGGTAAGGGATGCGCGGTTCGGAGGGGATCAGGTTGACCTGGAATTTGGTTTCTGCCCGGCGTAAGGCGACATCAATATGCTGGTCGCCCATTCCCTGCAAGATGGTCTGGTTGGTGGCATGTTCCATGTGCCAGGAAAGAGTGTGATCCTCTTCGCATAGGCGAGTGAGTGTGGGGGAAATCTTGGTGGAATCGGCCTGGGTCTTGGGGGCGATGGCCACGCGGTAGAGCGCCCCGGGGTATTCGGGTTCGGGCAGGGTGAGTGGGTGGTTGCGATCGCACAGGGTGTTGCCAGTGGATGTCTCGGCCAGTTTCGGAACGATGCCCAGATCGCCGGAATGGACGACTTTCGTCGGGATAGTCTCCTTGCCCTTCAAAAAGGCGACGGTGCCGAAGCGCTCTTCGATGGATTTATTCTGGTTCCAAACCCGCGAGTCAGATGTGACCACGCCTGAATAGACGCGGAAATAGGTTAATTTGCCCACAAATGGGTCGGCGGTGGTCTTCCACACATAGGCTGCCAGCGGCCCTGCGTCGTTGGCTTTCACTTCCACTTCGCCGTCTTTGTTTTTAGCGATCGGGGTGGGGATATCGGCGGGGGAGGGCATGAGATTGATGATGGCATCCAGGAGCGGGATGATGCCAATTTCAGCGCCACCGGCGGCGACAAACACGGGGATGAAGCTCTTGTTGCGCACTACTGCGGCCAGGCCACGGACGATTTCTTCGGCAGAGAGCTCGCCTGACTCCAGATATTTTTCGAGCAGCTCATCTTCGCCTTCCGCGGCGGCTTCGATCAAGGTCATGCGGGCGGTTTCGGCGTCGTCTTTCAATTCCGCGGGGATTTCAACGACGGTCTTTCCTTCGGCTTTAAAGGCCTTCATCGTAAGAAGATCGATGACGCCTTTGAAGGATTGCTTTTCACCCCAGGGGAGTTGGACGGGCACCAGGCGAATGGCGGAGACTTCCTGGATGGCGGCGAGAGATTTCTGGTAATTGGCGTTGTCCCGATCCATTTTGTTGATGACCACAAAACGAGGCAGGCCAAACTTGTCGCACTGCTGCCAGGTAATTTCGGTGCCAACCTCAACCCCGGCAACCGAGTCGACCAGGAGGATTGCGCTGTCCACCACCCGTAACGCTGAGATCACTTCACCGATGAAATCCAGGTAACCCGGTGTGTCCAACAAATTAATCTTATAATCTTTGTATTCGACCGGGATCACAGAGGTGCTCAGCGAAATACCGCGGCGGATTTCCTCTTCTTCGAAGTCAGATATGGTAGTCCCATCTTCAATGCGGCCCAGGCGGGTAGTATTCCCGGCGACATGCATGGCTGCTTCTGCCAACATGGTTTTGCCGGCGCTGCTATGGGAGATCAGCGCAACGTTTCGGATTGCCTCAGTTCGATATTCTTTCATGAATGAAACCCTTTTATGTTGTTAGATTGCCCGAGCATTTATTTTAAGGTAAGATGCTGTTCTTGTCAAAGAAAATTTTGACTCCCGCTTATAATTTCGGTATGATTTCATTAAGGGGAAAATTAATCGTGAAAATCCGTTCTCAACGGATTGAGATAATGACAACCGCATGAATCAACTCTTTCGCTGGATTCGTTTTAATTGGTGGTATTTTCGGTCTCCTCCCTGGGACACAGGTATTACCCCGCCTGAACTCGCTGCTTTTATTGGGGCCCATGCGCCGGGTAAAGCTTTGGACCTCGGCTGCGGCACCGGCACGAACCTGGTCAGCCTGGCGCGTGCCGGCTGGACGGTGGTGGGCGTCGATTTTGCCCTCAAAGCCGCCGCCGCGGCCAAGAAGAAACTGCAAGCGGCCGGGCTGGCCGGGCGAGTCGTCCAGGGAGATGTCACCGGGGTGCATCTGGGCGAAGCGCCTTTTGACCTGGTAGTAGATATCGGCTGCTACCATGGCCTGACCGATCTGGCGAGAAAAGTCTACCGCCGCAATTTAAGAAATCTGCTGGCTGACCAGGGAACTTTTCTGATTTATTTGCATCTTAAGCATGACCCCGGCAGTTCCTGGGGGATCACCGAAGATGAGATCACAGCCTTCCAGCAGGAACTCCGGTTGAAATCGCGAACCAACAGCTTCGATCGAAATGGCAGGCAGGCCGCCTGGATGGAATTTGTCTGGCCGGCTTGAACCCGGGACGGAACCATTGAAAATTCATAAGCCTGTGTTTTTTTTCGTCATCCTATTCTCGGCAGGGCTGCTCTTGAGCGGCTGTCGCTTTCCGACCGAGTTATTCTTCGCCCCCGACTTACCCCCGCCCAGCCAGATCGAGCCCCCGCAGCCCACAGCGACTGCATCGATTACCGATTTTCCCACGGGCGACCAGACGCCGTCCAGCACACCGCCGCCCTGCGCCTACGCCCAGGCCGAGCAGGATCTGCCGGATATAACCGCCAGGGTGCAGGATCAGCTCAATAAGGACGGTCTTGGTTCGGTGGAGGCACTGGCGGTTGCTTTTGGCGAAAATTGCGTGGATACCCTCAATAACAAAATCCTGTCGTTTTCGGCCATTGAAACTGACTTTTTTTATACCCTGGTGGTTGCGGATACGGACAACAAAGACGAATTGGGAAACTGGACCCTGAGGCTGTTGGCTGTCACCCAGAAGTTCCCGCCGGAGGAAACGCCCGGACCCAACCAGGGGTACCTGACGATCGTATTCCAGGACAGCCAGAAAGATGCCCGCCTGCGGGTGCGCCTGGATGATGCGATCCAAGCCAAAGAAGACGGCCTGATCGGCGCGCAATTTTATACAGTGTTGAATGGCGAATGAGCTTACGCCAGGCTTTTCTCCATACGCCAGGCCGGCTCAACCACATTGCGCAAGCGGCCTTCATGGTCGATGTATGACCAGCGGCCGGGTTCCGGCGCAGCAATGGAAAATCCATACCTTCGATAGAATGCCTGTGCGCGCAGATTGTCTTTGGCGACGTTGAGGGTCAGAAAGCGAAAATTTCGCTCGATGAGGTCATTTTCCACCACATCCAGCATTTTCTTTCCCAATCCCTGGCTGCGGTAGGCCTGGCGCACGCGGAACGCGTACAGGTAGGCCCGATCGATGCCGTTGCACATTTCTGGCCGGTCGCAGCTGAGCTGGATAAATACCTGTCCCAGCATGGCCTTGCCGGGCAGCTCGGCCAGCCAAAGAATGCTCAGCCCACGTTGGGAGCGGCGGAAGGCCTCGGCATACAAGCGGCGAAAATGGGTGTATTCACCCTCCCACTCCATGGCAGGTAAATCGGCTTCACGTGCCTGGCGGATTTGGATGCCATCGATCCAGGCGGCAGTTTTATCAATGTTTGTTTCTGTCATTACCAGCACCCTCGGAATTATTCATTCAGGTTGAGCTGAGCTAAATACTCGGCGAGGACTTGTTTCTCTTGTTCAGCACTAATTATCTGGCCATCTAGCCAGGCGCTGCGCAATTTGCCCAGGATTTGTTTATACACCGGCCCGGGTGGAATATTCAACCCGATTAGCTGGGCCCCGTCCGTCACGGGCTGGACTTTGCGGTAGGTGTGGATATACTGCCGGATCATCTTCCTGATCTCCACTGCACCGGTCACCAAATCGACGGCATACAGGGCGATGACAGGTACATCGTCTAACCGCTGGGTGATGCGAGATGGAGGGGAGTCGACGAGCCCGGGTAATTCCAGGATCAACTGGCAGGCCATCACCAGGTTGGTATTGAGGATCCCCGGCAGCCGCAAGCGATCGGCAATGCCAAAGGATTTCTCGATGGGCAGACGGCACAGCCAGACCAGGTAGGCCAGGGCGATGGATGTGGGCAGGTTGGCAAACTGTTCCGGAAGGTCCCAGGTGGGGTCTGGCGCTGAAAATAGTACCTGGCTGACCAGCCCGGCAGATTCCTGCGACCAGCACAAATCGGGGTGGATCGCGGTCAACAGGCCAAGTTGGTCGAGGCGGGCAAGCATTGGCAGGGCTTTTTCTTCCTGCAGAATCAGGTTGAGTTCATGGCGCAGCCGGTCGCCGGAGAGATTGCGCATGAGCGGGTGACCTTCCTGCATGAGCTCCAGGGTGCGTGCTTCGATGGTGAAGCCGAAACGCTGCTCAAAACGTACTGCGCGCAGCTGGCGGGTGGGATCATCGACAAAGGACAACGAATGTAAAACCCGCACCTGGCGTGCTTTTAGATCGCGCAGACCACCCCAATAATCGTAAAGGTCGCCATAATGGCTGCCATCCAGGCGCAATGCCATGGTGTTGATGGTGAAATCGCGTCGGTGGAGATCCAATTTGATGCTGCTGCGTTCGACCGTAGGAAGGGCGGTGGGGTAATCGTAAAATTCCGTGCGCGCGCTGATCAGGTCAAGGGTCTCGGGGAAATCCGCAGTCTCGCCGCCTCCGGCTTCGGTTGCCAGGGCAGCCAACTGGTCGGGGACCGGTTGGAGGCTCCATTTAGCCGTGCCAAAGCGTTGATGGGCGAGAACACGCCCGCCATATTTTTCTTCCAAGGATCTGGCCAGCAGGATCGCATCCCCTTCGACGACCAGGTCAAAATCGACTCCAGGCCGGGCAAGGAGCAAATCGCGAACGTAACCGCCGACGATATACAGCGCCTGGTGTAACTGCCTGGCCTCGGCGGCCACTGCCCGGAGCAAGAATAAGCGCGCCGCGGGCAGCACTTCTTCGAGCTGGCGAGCCAGGTTGGTTCTGCCTGGCAGTGGATCGTGGTCGGTCATATGCTTCAGCAGATCGGTGCGGGTGACGATGCCGACGATCTGGCTCGATTTGGGATCGAGCACGGGCACCTGGCCCCATCCGCTGTTGATCATCACGTCGCGGACACGCTCGATTGAATCTTGCGGGTGCACGAACACTTCTCCGGCTTCCATCAGGCTGGCAGCCGTCAGGTCCATACGGTGGGCCACCCCGCGGTCGACCGCGCGCCGGTTGAGCAGCCCAATCACTTTGCCGTCGCGCACAATCGGATAGCCCTCGTAGCCGTAGCGCTGCATCAGTTGTAAGGCTTTCTCGGCCGGGGTGTCTGGGGCGAGAGTCAGCGGTTGGCGCGACATGATCTGGCGCACGGTGGCGGATGGGCGAATGTGCTCGGGGAGGATGGAAACCAGTTCTCGCTTCACCGCGCTGAAGGCATCTTCATCAACGTTTTGAAACGGCAGGCGCCCGGATGGGGAAAACTTGAGCAGGGCCGCGGCGGCGCGGTTGTGCCCGCCGCCGCCAAAGTGCACGGCGGCGCCGGCGACGTCTACCTGATCGGTGGTGGAGCGAGCTACTAACCGCAGGCCTTCGTTGGTGCGTACGAAGATAAATAAGGCCGCAGGGTCGAGTAAATCGCGGATCTTGTGAGCCACGGTCGAGATTTCATCGGTCAGTTCGGTGGCTTCGCCGGTGGCGATGAGGATTAGCTGCCCTTGGATATGGAGGGTCTCGAGGCTGGTGAGCAGTTGATCGTAAAGCGCCCGTTGTTCGATCGAAAGGGGTGGATTTAGATAATGGTTGGCAATCTGGAGGTTGGCGCCGTGATCGAGGAGGTAACCGACCGCCCGGGCTTCACGCGCCGTGGTGCTGGCGTAGGAAAGCGAGCCGGTATCTTCGTAGATGCCCAGCAGCAGGAGAGTGGCATAGACCGGATTGAGCACGCCGTCATGTTCGCCCAGCCCCTCGACAAAAAGGGTGGTGCAGGCGCCGGTGTGATCCAGGGTGACTTTCCAGGATTCGGGCAGATCGGGTTTGAGCGAGTGATGGTCAACCACCTGGACGGCGGTATGCTTGTTCATTCCACGCAGCGTGACCAGCGATTGCGTATCCACCAGGGTGATGGTCTCGA
The DNA here is from genome assembly GCA_963752685.1 of uncultured Chloroflexia bacterium. Taxonomy (GTDB): domain Bacteria; phylum Chloroflexota; class Anaerolineae; order Anaerolineales; family Anaerolineaceae; genus Anaerolinea. The sequence goes on from CAVVZR010000008.1 coordinate 1,111,990, forward strand.
TGGGCTCGTGAGGCAGGTCGCTGATTTCTATGAAGGGCAGATCGGCGCCGTAAAGGGTTAAGAATGCTTTTACGTTGCGGTTGAGCCTGCGCGGCAGAACCGCGAGCGCGTGCTCATGCATCAGGGAAGCTCCCAGCAAGGCGCCCATCGCGTCAAAATCTGCCTGTTCGTGGGTCAGAATCAGGTGCATAAACCTATTATAAGGCAAGCGCGAAAGATGCCGGTATGGGGTTTTGACTAGGGCGATTGCATTATAAATATTTGCGGGTGTACGCACAGTGTCAGCGCCTACGACTTGGGAAGAAAAATAATTTTATGGTGTATTTGCGCGCGAAAGCGCGCAAATACACCATACTTTTCTGTTTTCCCCGCCCTTGAGGGCGGTGATCAAGGGGTGGTTGACATTATTTGTATAGAACGAATGTTTTTATGCAATCGCCCTGGGGTTTTGATCCTTCCCAGTGGAAGCGGAAACCCGGCTGGGATATAATCGGGATATGCTCCCGCAGGATATGCGTTACACGCTGTGCTTTCTCACCCGAGGCGAGAATATTTTAATGCTGCACAGGCGTAATCCACCCAATCGGGGGTTCTGGAATGGCATAGGCGGTCGAATCGAGCCAGGCGAGACTCCCATCCAGGGAGCCCTCCGCGAGATCCGTGAGGAAAGCGGCTATCAACTGGAAGCCCTGCGCTTTTGCGGCTGGCTCACCTGGGAAGGATTTGAGATCCCGAAAGGTGGTTTGTATCTATTTTCGGCCGAGGCGCCGGCAGGTGAAGCGGTTTCAAACGACGAAGGCGAGCTGGCCTGGCAGCCGCGTGAGTGGGTTTTCCATTCTGATGAGGTCGTCTCGAATATTCATGTCTTTGGCCCGCTGGCGTTGAACGACCCGCAGCCAAAAGAATACCATTTCATCTATCGGGAGGGTAAGATGATGGGTTTCACCCTCATCTATCATTCCGATCCATGGAACTCTCCCGAATCTCATTTTAGAGGTTGAAGCGATGAATGAACTATCTCAGGACGAAATTTTGCGCTATTCGCGGCATTTGATTTTGCCGGATGTGGGTCTCGAAGGTCAGGGCAAGTTAAAGAGTTCGTCTGTGCTGCTGGTTGGCACGGGCGGGTTAGGTTCGCCGGCGGCCCTGTATCTGGCGGCGGCGGGTGTGGGGCATATCGGCGTGGTGGATTATGACCTGGTCGAAGATTCGAATCTGCAGCGCCAGGTCATCCACGATGCCACCAGTCTTGGCGAGCAGAAGGTGGACTCGGCCCGGCGCAGGATGCTGGCCCTCAATCCGTATATCCAGGTGGACGCGATCAATGCTGTGCTGACCTCTGAAAATGCAATGGAACTCGCCGATGGCTATGACCTGCTGATCGACGGGACGGATAATTTTCCAACCCGTTACCTGCTCAATGACCTGGCCGTGTTTACCCGGCGGCCGTATGTCTACGGGTCGATTTTCCGTTTCGAAGGCCAGGTGAGCGTCTTTGATGCCCGCACCGGGCCGTGCTACCGCTGTCTCTTCCCCGAACCGCCCCCGCCGGGGAGCGTGCCTACCTGCGCCGAAGGCGGTGTGTTCGGGGTGCTGCCGGGTACGGTCGGCACCATCCAGGCCACCGAAGCCATCAAGCTGATTTTAGGCATCGGCGATCCGCTGACCGGCCGGCTGTTGTTATACGATGCCCTGGATATGTCTTTCCAAACCGTGCGTCTGAAGAAGAACCCGGGATGCAAGGTGTGCGGCGACCATCCCGAGATCCACGAGCTGGTGGATTACGAACAGTTTTGTGGGGTGCCAACGCGGGGCAATTACCAGGTGGAGGGGATTGAAGAGATCGAGCCTACAGAGGCAGCCACCAGGCTCCGCGGGGGTGGGGCGGTTTCTATGTTGGACGTCCGCGACGCGGTGGAACTGCAGGTCTCGCGTCTGCCCGGCGCGGTGATCATGCCGGCCGGCCAGGTTCCCATGCATATGGATGAGCTGGACCACGAGCGTGAATGGATCGTATTTTGCCGTTCGGGCCAGCGTTCGGCGCGGGTGGTGAAAGCCATGCAAGCCGCTGGCCTGCATGCGGTCAACTTGAAAGGCGGGATTAATGCCTGGGCAGAGCAGATCGATCCCGGTCTGCTGCGTTATTAGGCGGATCGACTGCGGAAAATCCAGCGAGTTGAAGAAAGCTCTGACCAATGTTAACAATTTCCATCGATAAGGTGGTTTAATCGAGCCATGACAGAAAACAAACGTGTATTGCTGGCGGTCTTAGCCCACCCGGATGACGAGACCTTCGGCACCGGGGGAACCCTGGCGGTTTATGCCCGTCAAGGGGTGGATGTCCACCTGATCTGCGCCACCCGTGGTGAAGTGGGCGAGATGGATCCAAAATATATGCGCGGGTTCAACAGCATCGCCGAGCGGCGGGAAGCCGAGCTGCGCTGCGCCGCCGAGTTATTAGGATTGGCCGGGGTGCATTTCCTCAATTATCGCAACTCGGGCATGCCCGGCTCCGAAGATAACCATCATCCCCAGGCGCTGGCTGCCCAGCCACAGAGCAGCGTGGCCGCCGAACTGGTGCAATGGATGCACGAACTGCAACCCCAGGTGGTGATTACCTTCGATCCCATCGGCGGATACCGCCACCCAGATCATATCGCTATCCAAAAGGCGACCGTGCAGGCATTCGATGAGCTGGTCAGCGAGGACCGGCAGAATGGGGGTAAACCGGCCTACAAGCCTCAACGGCTGTTTTTCCACACCATTCCGCGCGGTTTCCTGCGCACGATGGTAAAGCTGATGCCGTTGATCGGGCGGAACCCAAGAAAATTTGGGCAAAATGGAGATATTGACCTGGTATCGATTGCCGAGGTGTCCTATCCGGTCCATGCGTCCATCGATTACCGATCGGTAACGGCTGTGCGCGACCAGGCATCCGCCTGCCATGCCAGCCAGGGAGGGGGCTCGCTGACCGGCGCGGGGCTGATCGGCGCCTTGCGCAAAGCCTTTATGTCGAAAGAACAATATATGCGCGCGTATCCGCCTGCCCAGCCAAAGGAACGGGTGGTTCACGATCTATTTGATGGGGTAGAAATAGCCTGATCGCGGTTGACCTTATTCAGGCAGATGGATAGATAAAGATTTCCCGGTCTACCGGATCCATATCAGCCGGATAGCCATCAGGAGGTTCGGGCGGTTTACGCTCGGACTTCCTGGCGTTTAAAGCCATGGTGCAGCCGGTTAATCTTCATTGCAAAATGCTTACACGGCATCCGGATTTTTAACTATCTTGTAATAAATTTGTCCACATTCATTAATACCTCCCAGCTAGGATAAGAACATCGAGCCCATCCTGATCGCAACCATGAGTATAGAGATGGTTCTTAACCGATCTCGATCTCAACCCTAACGATTGTTTACTGGAGGTAGGATCATGTTACAGCGTTTTATCTATCGATCGCGCGTTTTTCGCCTGTTGGCGGTGGCGCTATTCGTTTTGCCGGGGCTCATCGGCACAGCCAGTCCGGTGGCGGCATCCCATTCTGGTGGCGGGGCGGTTTATACCCTGACCAATTCGGCGTCCGGAAATGCTGTCCAGGAATTTGAGCGGGCCGCGGACGGAAACTTGAGTGCCGGCGGCGCATTCGACACCGGCGGTTTGGGCACCGGCGGTGGACTGGGCTCGCAAGGCGCGATTGCTCTCAGCGACAACAACCGCTGGCTGTTTGCCGTCAACGCGGGCAGCAATGACATATCGGTGTTCGCGGTTCAGCCCGGGCAGTTATCCCTGGTCGACCGGGTATCTTCGGAAGGCTCGACCCCCATCAGCCTAACCTATCATGAAGGCTTACTGTATGTGCTCAATGCGGGAAACGGCGGGAATATCGCCGGTTTCCATGTGGGCGGCAATGGTCACTTGCGCTATATCCGCAACTCGAGCCGCTTCTTGAGCAACAACGGGGTAGGCAGCGCTCCCAGCCCGGAACAGATCGGTTTTTCACCGGATGGAAAATCCCTGGTGGTTGCCGAAAAAGGCTCTAACCTGATCGACACCTATCGCGTAAAGGATGATAAAGCCGAAGGACCGGTGGTCAACACCTCGAATGGTGCGGCGCCCTATGGGTTTGGTTTCTCCGGCGATAATATTCTGGTGATTTCCGAGGCGGCCAACAGCGCGGTGTCCTCTTATAAAGTTAACCCGAAAGGGCTGAAAGTGGTCACCCCCTCCCTGGTGGATACGCAAGGTGCAGCCTGCTGGCTGGTGGTGACCCAGAACGGCAGATACGCCTACGCAGCCAACGCGGCCAGCGGAACGATCTCTGGGTACCGGGTGGCGCATAACGGATCCCTGGATCTGCTCAGCGCTTCCGGCGTGGATGGTGACACCGGTGCCGGCAGCCATCCCATCGATATGAGCATTGATCGTGACGGGCAGTTCCTGTATGTCCTGGCCGCCGGCACCCAATCCGTGGATGCCTTCAGCATTGGGCATGACGGCAGCCTGAGCTTTATCGGCGCATTCGATGCGCTCGGTGGAACCTCTGGGCTGGCGGCTCGCTAAAGACCGGGTGACCCAAGCGGGCTCGACCCCCGGTCCTGGCGAGAATTGAATATTGATCGGGTACTGACAAAGAAGACTCCCTGGTTTCAATGGCTGTGCAAACAGCATTGACCAGGGGGTCTGGTTGTTTTATTCCCGGCTTAAGGTTTCTCTTGGGTGGCTTCGACGCTCCCCACCGGGGTGAAGGTGAGACCATCCGGCACCTGGTCGACCAGGATAGTCGAACCGGACGGGAAATCACCGGCGAGTATCTGCATGGCTAATGGATCTTGCAGTTCCTTTTGCAACGCGCGTTTCAAGGGGCGCGCGCCATATTCGGGGTTGAAGCCGGTCTGGACCAGGTATTGGATTGCTTCCGGGCTGATCTCCAGGTGATAGCCCTGCGCTTCCAGCAGTCTCTGCACCCTGCGCAGTTGGATCTGGATAATTTCGGCCAGGTGCTCGCGCTCGAGGGGGTGGAAAATGACGATCTCGTCCACCCGGTTGAGGAATTCGGGGCGGAAATGCGCCTGTAAGATGCTGGTGATCTGGTCGCGGGTGACGGACAGGTTCGCATTTTGCCATAATTCGGTGCCCAGGTTGCTGGTCATAATCACCACGGTGTTGCGAAAATCAACCGTGCGGCCCTGGCCATCGGTCAGGCGGCCATCGTCTAAGAGCTGCAGAAGCACGTTGAAAACCTCGGCATGCGCTTTCTCGATTTCATCAAACAGCACCACGCTGTAAGGGCGGCGGCGAACCGATTCGGTTAGCTGCCCGCCTTCCTCGTATCCCACATAGCCTGGAGGGGCGCCGATCAGGCGCGAAACGGTATGTTTTTCCTGGTATTCGCTCATATCGATGCGGATCATGGCCCGCTCATCATCAAACATGAATTCTGCCAGGGCGCGGGCCAGCTCGGTCTTGCCAACCCCGGTGGGACCCAGGAAGATAAAGGAGCCGATCGGCCGGTCGGGATCCTGCAGTCCGGCGCGCGAGCGGCGAACCGCGTTGGATACCGCCCGCACAGCTTCTTCCTGGCCAACCACGCGCTGGTGAAGGCGAGTTTCCATGTGGAGGAGCTTTTCGACTTCGCCCTCCAGCAAGCGAGAAACAGGGATGTTGGTCCAGCGTGAGACAACCCCGGCAATTTCCTCGGCATCGACTTCTTCTTTCAGCAGAGGGTTGGTCGCCCTGCATCTGGCGCAGATGCTTTTCGGCCTGCTCAAGTTCTTGCTGCAGTTCGCGTGTGGTTCCATAGCGCAGGCGGGCCACTTTTTCCAGGTTGTTCTCTGCGTTCCGCCCGCTCCACATCCACCTCGGTCTGGCTGATTTTGCCTTTGACCTCATTCAATTTGGCAATGGCCTCTTTTTCGCTTTGCCAGCGGGTATGCAGGGCATTGGCCTCTTCCTTCAGGTTGGCGATTTCTTTCTCGATTTTCGCCAGGCGCTCCTGGGAGGCCTTATCTTTTTCTTTTTGCAGGGCTTCGCGTTCAATTTCGAGCTGCATCAAGGTGCGGTCAACCTTATCGATGGCCTGGGGCTTGGAATCGATCTCAGTGCGCAGGCGAGCGGCGGCTTCATCGATCAAATCGATGGCCTTATCCGGCAGATGGCGGTCGGTGATGTAGCGGTGAGAGAGGGTTGCCGCGGCGATCACCGCGGGGTCGGTGATGCGCACACCGTGATGCACTTCATAGCGGGTCTTCAGACCGCGCAGGATGGAGATCGTATCTTCCACCGAGGGTTCATCCACCATCACTGGCTGGAAGCGCCGTTCCAGGGCAGGGTCTTTCTCGACGTACTTGCGATATTCATCGATGGTGGTCGCGCCAATCATGTGCAGTTCGCCGCGAGCCAGCATGGGTTTGAGCATGTTCCCGGCGTCCATCGAGCCTTCTGCCGCTCCGGCGCCGACTACGGTGTGCATTTCATCGATAAAGAGGATAATTTCGCCGGCTGACCCGGTGATTTCTTTCAATACGGCTTTCAAGCGCTCCTCAAATTCGCCGCGGTACTTTGCCCCGGCAATTAAGGCGCCCATATCCAATTGGACCAGGCGTTTGCGCTTCAGGCCTTCGGGCACATCCCCGTTGACAATCCGCTGGGCCAGGCCTTCGATGATGGCGGTCTTGCCGACCCCCGGGTCGCCAATCAACGCCGGGTTGTTTTTGGTGCGGCGCGACAGAATCTGGATCGTCCGGCGGATTTCTTCATCCCGGCCAATCACCGGGTCGAGTTTTCCAGTGCGGGCATCTGCGGTCAGGTCACGGCCGTATTTCTGCAGGGCGTCGTAGGTGTTTTCAGGATTTTGGGAAGTGACGCGTTGGTTGCCGCGCAAACCGGCCAGGGCCTTCAGTACCGCATCTTTACTCACACCATATTGGGCCAGGCGTTTTCCCTCGAGGGAATCGATCAGCCCCAACAGAATATGCTCGGTGGATACATATTCATCCTGCATCCCCTTGGCATAGCGCTCAGCCGAGTTGAGCACATCTACGGTGGGCTGGGCGAGGACCGGAGTAATATTGCCCCCATAAACTTTTGAACGGCTGCTCAAATCCTTTACCAGCTCTTCCCGAATGGCGACGATGGAACCGGCGGTGCGGGTAATGATCGCCGGTACGATGCTATCCTCCTGGTTCAGCAGGGCCAGAAGCAGATGGATCGGTTCGATCGCCTGATGGTTGTATTCCTTGCTAAGATCCTGGCTATTGGCCAGGGCTTCCTGTGCTTTTTGTGTGTATTTATCGAGGTTCATAATACCCTCCTGTGAATTGATCATTTCAATCAATTAACCACTATAATCATCTATTATCGGATTTGTGTATGAGGTTTCTTAAAAAATTGCTAGAATGGGTGTAGCGGGCCTGGAAGATGGAACTCTACCGGGGGCAGCAGCGTCATGGCTTAAGATTGGCTTGCCATTCGCCCAAATTGTGAGTTTTGGAACTATATTGCAAGCAATCTTAAAATTGACAAGGTTTATCATTATCATTACACTATATCCAGCAATCATCGACTAAGGAGGATTTTATGCCTTCCAGTTTCCATCTCGTGATGCGCTCAGGTCCCTCGATTGGGAAAATTTTCCCCCTCGAAAAAGGGGAAATGCTGATTGGGCGCGATTTGAACAACGACGTAACCATTAATGACCCGGAAATTTCAAGGCGTCATGCTCGTCTTTATGCCCAAGGCAGCACGTATGTGCTGGAAGACCTGGGTTCAACCAACGGGACGTTTGTGGGGGGGCAGCGCCTGACGGGAGCATATCCTCTGCGGATTGGTGAAGTAATAACCTTTGGCGAGCGAATTACGGTAGTCTTCGAAGCCGTCCAGCCTGAGAATGATGCCACGCTCGTCGGCGGGGCCTCAAGAAATATCCCAGTTGCCCCGATGCAAGCGCCAGCCCAACCGCCGGTGCAAATGCCTGCCCAGCAAGCGGTCCAACCGGCTCAACCGGTATACCAGCCGCCGGTGCAGCCTCAGCCACAACCGGTTTACCAGGCGCCTCAAGCGCCGCTGCAGCAGCCTATCCAGGTGCCCGGGTATCAAAGCCAGGCTCCTTTGCCGCCGCAGCAAATGTATGCGGGCCAGGTGCCGTACGTGGAAGAACCCGAACAGGTAAAGCCGAAGAAACGCACCACCCTGATCTTGCTGCTCATTTTGGCCGCGGTGCTGATCCTGGCGTGCATATGCGTCGTGGTGCTCTTGTGGAACGCGCCGATTGAATTCTGGTGCCAGTTCCCGATTTGGGGCTCGGGAGCCTGCCCATAGTTTACCAACCATGGGGATAGGTTGATCACAATAAGCAGCCTGGTTATTTCCCATGGCGCGAATATGGCAGAAATTTTCCTCTTCGATGAGGGCGCGTAGGTTTAGGAGTTTTCACCTGGACTGTATCGCTGCCCTCATTTGAGTTAAAATTGAATCACTCAATCATTGACAGGTCAACCATGTCACCAAAGTATTCAACAAGCCGGCGAACACGAAAACACAACCTGCCCCCCGCGCACCTAACGGAAGAGGGTCGTATTTCAACCACCACCAGGTGGAGCAGCACGGTTAAGCTCCTGGTGGGGGTGGTGGTATTCATCATCGCCGCCTGGTTGTTTTTGCGTTTCCAGAATATCGTCGGGCTGCTGTTGTTCGCGGTGGTGCTGGCTTACCTGTTATATCCCTTGGCCAAATGGTTTCAATCCTGGTCGCATTTATCCTGGCGCTGGTCGGTCTCGTTGATTTTCCTGTTGGTGGTGATCATCATTTTGGGATTGACGACCTTAAGTGGCCTGGCGGTCATCGAACAATCCCAAAGCCTGGTCCGCTTTTTAGACCGCTCGCTGCGCGACCTGCCCCAATTCCTGGATGCCATCGGCTCAAAACCGATCGTGATCGGTCCGTATGAATTTACCCCCAACCTGGCCGACGTGAACGCCATCAGCCAGAACCTGCTTGGGATGGTGCAGCCGGTATTGGGTCAAGCAGGTTCATTGCTCGGCACCATTCTTTCGGGAACCGCGAACTTCTTTGCCTTGTTCTTCTTTATCCTGATCATCGCCTATTTTATTCTGGCAGAGTTGGGCGGGGGTTCGAGCCAGTTGATCCGGTTGAGCATCCCCGGTTATAACGAGGATTTTGCCCAGTTTGGCGTTTACCTGGCCGGGATTTGGAATGCGTTTTTACGGGGACAGTTGACCATCATCCTGATCACCGTCCTGGTGTATATGGTTCTGCTGGGCGGCCTGGGGCTGCATTTCTTTATCGGTCTGGCCCTGCTGGCTGGTCTGGCGCGGTTTGTCCCCTATGTCGGTCCCGCAGTTGCCTGGACCAGTTACGGTCTGGTTGCTTTTTTCCAGGGTTCAACCTTGTTTGGTCTGGCGCCCATCTGGTATGTGGTTTTGGTGGTTGGGGCGGCATGGCTGACGGATGTCATTCTGGATAATTTTGTCGGTACGCGTCTAATGGGCAACGCATTGCAGATCCATCCTGCGGCGGTGATGGTCTCGGCGCTGGTTGGCGCCAACCTGTTTGGCATTGTGGGGGTGGTGCTGGCTGCTCCGGTGGTGGCAACCCTGCGCCTGGTGATGGGTTATATCTCCAATCGACTATTTGATCGAGATCCCTGGCTGGGAATCCATACCTCATCGCCTGGGTACCAAAGACGGTTTACCCATGCAATTCGTGTTATTCTTATGCGCATAAGAGCACAGCTAAAGAAATTCTTTACCGACCATAGAATTTTTCCAACCATCATTCGGCAGAACACCAAGGAGTAGAAATGGCAGATCCAATGGAACCCAAAACGACCACATTAGCCGAAACCGACAGCTTCCTCGCCTGGCAGGCGGACGAGCCGGACGGTGAGACCACCTACCACCTCGAATTAAACAGCGTCACCGTGCACTTTTTCCAGGAAGAATGGGATGAGTTTGTCCAGCTGGCGAAAATGCTGGTAAAGAAATAGGGGAAAAAAGAATGAAAAGAGACCTGCCTGATTGGGCAGGTCTCTTTTTCGATGCAGTCCCCTGAATCCCGCACCGATCGGAAATGGTAATGTTATGCTGGCTTGATCGCGGAAGCCATGGTCTGGGTAGAAATTAAATCCTGCTGATAATTTTCCCGACTGTCGGCAGCCAGTTCATCCATCAGCCAGGCACGAAATTCATCCATATTACTAAACGTAAACGATTTCCCGGTTGAGACAGACTTGACCTGGCCGCAAAAATTATTTTGTGGTTCCTCGGCCGGGATTACAGTTAGAAGAAACGATTTTTGTCTGCGCATCAATCTCACCTGATATCAATATAACCATAGGTACTGACACATGACTGACAAGAAAAGAGGGCAGTGAATTCTGCCCTCTCAATTACAAACCCTTGCGGATGGTCTCTGCCAGCTGCCTGAGATCGGCTCGTGGCAAGATCTCGAGCTCCGTCGCCAGGGTAGCCTGCAGCTGGTTATACAACTTCAGGGCGTGAGGCGCCGAGCCCAGGCTCAGGTGGGTTTTCATACCAATCAGAACCGCATCTTCGTTCCACGAATCGAAATGCAAAACCTGGTGGACGCATTCAAAGGCATCCGCGTAGCGCTCTTGCTCCAGGTGCAGCCCGGCGAGGGTGACCAGTCCCTCCAGGTGGAGTTCCGCCAGGCGCGTGCGGATTTCAACCGTCCAGTCCTCGTACTGATCGAGAGGAAACAGGATGCCTTTGTACATAATCAGGGCTTCTTTGATCTGGTCAGCTCTTTTTTTCTGGATGGCCGAACGCAAGTTGGACGAAAAAACCTCAAAATCTACCAGAGAACCAGGCGGCAGGCGCAGGGAAAGTTGTTCACCCTCGTTAACCAGGTAACGCGAGGGGAATTTTTCGGGCAGATCCGGTTCGAGCAAGCGCCGTATGGTGGAGGTGGCCTGGTGGAATAAGGCCGTGGCTGAATCGGGGTCGTTGTCTGGCCATAGGGTGTCGAGGATGGTATCTTTGCCGGCCGTGCGGTTAGGCTGCAATAGTAAAAAGCGCAATAATTGGCCGGCGCGCCGCCGCTGCCAGGATTTATCGGGGAGATATTGGCGGCCTTTCCACACACTGAATTGGCCTAATCCAAAAATTCGCAGGGGCTTCGGCGAGACGTGTACCAGCTGTTCGAGCAGCTGTTCGGCGTAACGCCGGCTCTGCAAGTTGCCATTGCGCAGCCAGCTGGCGGTGAGCCGGAAGGCAGGTTCCTGTTCGCGTTCGAGAATAAAGGCATATCCACCCTGGATGATGGCCGATGCGGCTTCGCACCAATCTGCCTCGGCATCCCGGCACTCTTGTTGGTGCGACCAGAACGCTTTTAGAAAAAGCGCATAGGCGATGTCGTAGTTGGCGCCAAAATCCGTGAAGATCGAGACGCTTTTTTGCAACTCGGCGGAGGCTTGTTCAAAGTCATCGCTGTGCCAGGCAACCTGGGCCAACTCCAGGCAGGCCGCTGATTCAAAATAAGCCAATCCCGAACGCTGTGCCTGGATGCGGGCTTCCTCAGCCCATTCTCTGGCCAGGGGTAACTGCGAGGTACTGCGGTAAAAGCGCGCCTGCGCCAGGTGAAACAACAAGCGTAATTCGGGAACCCCGGTCTGCATGGCAATCCGCATGCCCAGGCGCAAATATTCGCGCGCCTGTTCGTATTCTTCCTCGGCAATTGCCAGGATCGACCACAGCAAAAAATAGGCTCCGGAAATGGCTTTGGCCGGTTCGATGGTACGCGCCATATCATAAAGGATCTGGCGGGCGTGACGAAGATCTCCTTTGAGAAGGTGGATATACGTCTGCAGCCAGGGACCACCCCAATGGTTTTTGCCGACGATGGCAAAGTTGGTTTGGGCCTGGTCAATGTATTCCACGGCCAGGTTAAATTTTCCGTGCACGACGAGGACGTAACTGGCCAGCAGGAAAAGCGAGCGGGCCAGTCCCTCCAGATCATTTTGCTTGCGGCTGATATCCGCGGCGCTCAAGAACAATTCTTCTGCAGCAGTTAACGATCCGCTGCGGGCCAGGCAGATTCCCTGGAAAAGCAGCAGCTCCATTTGCTCTTTGGGTCCACAGGGGAGCAAAATGGCTTTTTCAAGGTAGCGGTAAGCTTGAATGAATTCAGATTGAAGAATGAGGCGGCGGATCAGGCTGATATATAACAACACCTGATGCGCAGGATCTTCACCTTGCGCATCTAGAATTATAGTTTCTAGATTATCCAGTTCTTGTTGTTGCTCCCCCTGTGGATCACTGGCATCTATGTCAGGCACCAGCAGCTGATCGATATCAGGTAACATCAGGATGGTTTATGGGGGCTCCAGAGGTTAGTTTTGCTGATTAATGATACATCAGTCAGTGAGGCAGTTCAACCCCATGGGATCAACCTCAACACACTTGTAATAAATTAAGCGCCAGGGTGCCCTGGCGCTTGGGGAATGAACACTGTTGGGAGGAGGATTAGCTGAAAAGCTCCGGCCAATGATTGATTGCGCTGAGGATTGGAGATGCGGCCATTTGCCCGATCCCACAAATGGATTGGCTTGGCTGGGTCCAGGCGGTTTCCCGCAGCAGCTGCAGGTCGCTGCGGTCCAGTTTACCCCCATGAGCTTTCTGCAGGATTGAATATTGGCGAACCGTCCCGGTTTTACACGCCTGGCACTTTCCGCACGATTCTTCCGCAAAAAAGCGGGCAAGTCGCAGACACACGTCTCTTAAAGTCGCGGGTGTCGTCGAATACGGTGATTACCCCGGAACCCAACGGCAGCCCATTCGCACGCAAATCTTCCACGGTCAGGGGCACGTCGAGCTGTTCTGGCGTGGCAAACGCACCCGCCGCGCCGCCAAATAATGCCGCTTTCATATTCCGGCCGCCGCGCACACCGCCGGCCAAATCTTCGAGGAGATGGCGGAAAGTGATGCCAAAAGGCACTTCGTACACACCTGGCATGGTCACGTCGCCCGAGAGGCAGAACAATTTTGGCCCGGTGGATGCGGGCGTGCCGATCTTGCGGTATTCGGCCGCGCCCACCCGGATGATGTAAGGGATATTGGCCAGGGTTTCGACGTTGTGGATGATGGTGGGCTGGCCAAATAGTCCGGCCGTGGTGGGGAAGGGAGGACGGGTGCGCGGGATAGCCACCTTGCCTTCGATGGATTCCAATTGGGCAGTTTCCTCACCGGCCACATAGGTCCCGGCCCCGCGGCGCACTTCTACATCAAAATCGAAGCCTGAGCCGAGGATATTCTTGCCCAGGAAACCCGCCTGGCAGGCCTCATCCACCGCGCGCAGCATAGCCTTGTACTGGAAGATATATTCGCCGCGGATATATACATATCCTTTTTGCGCACCGGTGGCATAGGCCGCGATGATCAGGCCTTCGAGGATCAGGTGAGGCTCGTCCTCAAGCAGCACCCGGTCTTTGAAGGTGCCGGGTTCAGCCTCGTCGCCATTGCAGATGATATATTTGGGGCTGTTTTGCACCCCGGCGGCGCTTTCCCATTTCAACCCGGTGGGGTAGGCGGCCCCTCCACGCCCGAGCAGACCGGACGCTTTGACTTCGCGGATAACTTCGGCCGGGGATGTGCCCAGGGCTTTGCGCAGCGCTTTGTATCCGCCAGAGGCCGAGTACAGATTCATCCAATTGACCCGGTTTTTACCGCAATTAGCGGTAAGGATAGCAATTTCGTTGCGCACAATGCTGCGTGGGTGGCGCAGCTTGCCAGAGACCAGGTCTTCGTAGCTGACTGAGTCGCCACGCGCCACGGATGTGCCCTGCACGATCATGGCGGGAGCATGCTCGCACAAACCCAGGCAGGGCGCGTACTCCAGGGTGAGGGTGCCGACCGGATCCCCGGCCAGGCGGTGCACCTCCAGAGTTTGCGATAGGCGTTTCATCACCGCCTCAGCGCCGGCGTTGGCGCAAACCGGGTTGTTGCATACGTGAACGACCGTCTTGGCCACCGGCTCACGGTAAAACATCGGGTAAAACTCGATCACATCCGTGATTTCCTGTTGGCTAACCGCCAGTTTGCCGGCAATCTCGGCGACGGCATAAGGCGGAATGTAGCCGTACAGTTCTTGAACTGCATGGAGAGCGGGCAGCAGCGCGGTGCGACCGCGCAAGGCCAGATCATTCAATAAGGGCAGCAGATCGGTCAGGTTGGCAGTGGGTTCAGTCATGGACAAATCCCTTTCTGTGTATATTATAGCGACTTTACTGCTCATCTTGGTCGGAATGAGGCATAAAATTCAGGACGATTGCATCTAAATTCTTGACCCAATCGCCCTGCCTCCGACCATTTCTTAATCCTCTTTCGGCGTGGCAAAAAATAACCGTGAAGATGGGAGAGATTTTTCTGGTGAGGTTGCAGTCCCGCACGTGTACACATAGGTGCTTGCTTTCGAAGGTGGGTGATCGTGGGTTGGATAGAAAAAATGTTGGGATGCAATCATCCTGGGCAGAATTGAGCCCAGGGAAAGTCTGGTAGAATGAGGGCAGAAAGCATACGTTTGATGAAGGTCCCTGTCGCGGCGATCCAGGTGTCGATGTTTCTTCTCTGCGGGCTGGTGGGGTGTAATCTGCCAGGCTCAAGTTTAGCTACCTCGCCCACCGGCAGCCCGCCGGCCCAATATGAAACCGTGGCAGTGATGCTCAGCGAGACGGCCGCTGTGTCGACGGCCTCGCCGATAGCCAGCCAGCCCGCTTCCACGGTGACGCCTCCCGCACCACCCTCCGCAACGCCAACGCCTCCTACCGCAGAAAACCCGACCCTCAATCCAAGCCCCACCGCGTTATGCGATCTGGCCGGAGCCGGGATTCCTATTGATGTAACCATCCCGGATGACAGTCATATGCAGCCAGGCGAATCGTTTGTTAAGACCTGGCGCCTGGTCAACCTGGGCGAATGTACCTGGACAAGAAATTATACGGTTACCTGGTTTTCGGGAGATAATCTGGGCGTACGCAATGAGGAACCATTCAACAATGAAGTGGCTCCCGGTAGTTCCATCGATTTGTCCATCGATATGGTGGCGCCCACAAAAGCCGGTGTGTATCAGAGCAATTGGAAGCTGAGCAATGCTCGCGGTGATTTATTTGGCATTGGTCCGGGCGGTGGTGCGCCGTTTTGGGTGAGGATCCAGGTGGAAGCGGTGGCGACTCAGACCGCCACGGTGGTGCCGGCAACCGCCACGCCCACCCCGCAGGTATCCAGCCTGGGAAGCGCCAGCTTGAAACCCAACGATGGAATAGATATCGACAGCGGCCAGGTCGGCAGCGGGGACCAAATCGATTTCCTGCTGGAAGGGGATACCACCCAGTTGATTTTGTCGCCGGTGAATAATGCCAAAGTCACGCTCCACGGCGGGGCTGCCCCCGATCTGGACGCGTGCCAGGCCAGCGATCTCTCGGCTCAACCGATTTTGCTGGGGGCGGATCTCGAAGGCAGTTATTTCTGCGTGCAAACCAGCCGCGGATTACCTGGACGGATGCAAATTTCGGCATTCAATCTATCCGAACCATCCATCAGCCTGGTTTTCACCGTCTGGTCGGTGCCATAATCCACCATGGGTACGCTTTACCTGGTCGCGACGCCCATTGGCAACCTGGAAGATATTTCGCCGCGCGCCCTGCGCTTGCTGGGCGAAGCTCAGCTGATCGCCGCGGAAGACACCCGCCAGACCGCCAAACTGTTGAACCATTTTGGCATTACCACTCGCATGGTCAGTTACCACGAACACAATAAATTGAGTAAACTGGAGACCATTCTTAACGCACTCGAGACGGGAGACGTGGCCCTGGTGTCGGATGCGGGCACGCCCGGTTTGAACGACCCGGGATATGAGCTGGTGCGAGCGGCGTTGGCGCATGGCTTTACCGTCAGCCCCATTCCGGGTCCTTCAGCCCCGGTGGCCGCGCTGGTGGCTTCAGGACTGCCCACGGATGCTTTTCTTTTTCTGGGTTATTTGCCGCGTAAATCGAGTGAACGGCGCAAAAGGCTGCAGGAAGTGGGCGGGCTGCCATATACCCTGATTTTCCTCGAAGTGCCCCACCGCCTGCTGGATTCTCTCGTCGATCTGGTTGCGGTCCTGGGTGAGCGGCAGGCAGCCGCTGCCCGCGAATTGACCAAGCTCCATGAAGAGCTGGTGCGCGGCAGCCTGGCCCAGATTTTAGCGCATTTCACCGCCAGTGAACCACGGGGAGAATTTACCCTGGTGATTGCCGGCGCCCAGCCCGCCGCAGACACGTGGAGCGAAACGCGGCTTCGTGAGGAATTGGCGACCTACCTCGACAGCCACTTGCCGGCTGGAGAGATCTCCGAAAAAGTTTCTATGGTTTCAGGCTGGCGGAAAAATGATATTTACCGGATGTTGATCCGGATGAAACAAGGTAAAATTTAATAAATTCCCACCGGAAGGATTTTCTCAATGAACCTGGATGACCTCGCCTTATTTAAGCAGTTGGATAGCCAGGATATCGTCGCGCAGATCAATCGTTTGCCCGACCAACTAGCTGACGCGTATCAATTAGGGCTGCGCCTGCCGCTGCCTGATTACCGCAATATTAAAGTGGTTGTCATCGCCGGGATGGGCGGCTCGGCGATTGGCGCAGACCTGGTGTCTGCCTATGTTGCCGCGGAGTGCCCGGTGCCGGTGGTGGTCCACCGCGATTATGGCCTGCCGGCCTTCGCCAGCGGTCCAGAGTGCCTGTTGATCGCCTCCTCCCATTCAGGAAATACCGAGGAGACCCTGTCTTCCTTTGAGCTTGGTTTGGCGCGCGGCTGCAGCCTGCTGGCGATCAGCACGGGCGGCAAGCTGGCCAGTCTGGCTCAGCAAAACAAAGTGGCGGCCTGGCGGTTTGAACACAACCATGCCCCGCGTACGGCGGTCGGTTTTTCTTTCGGCCTGCTGCTGGCGGCTTTTCAGCGTCTTGGTTTCATCGCGGATGCCAACGACGACCTGGAAGAGGCCCTGCACGCCATGCGCAACGTGCAGACCAACCTCCGGCCGGACGTGCCGGTGGTGCACAACCCGGCCAAACGCATGGCGGGGCAGCTGTTTGGGCGCTGGGTTTCGGTGTTCTCCGCGGATTACATGGCTCCGGTGGCGCGCCGCTGGAAAGGCCAGGTCAGCGAACTGGCCAAGGCCTGGGCCCAGTTCGAATACCTGCCGGAGACGGATCATAACAGCCTGGCCGGCACCGAAAATCCGCCGGAAGTGCTGCAGAAAATGTTTGCGCTGTTTATCCGCGCGCCGCACATGGAGCAGCGCGATAAAAAACGCGTCGAACTGACCCGCCAGATGTTCATGGAGCAGGGTATCAATACCGATCTGATTGATGGGCGCGGTGGCAACAAACTGGCCCACATCTGGACGGGCGTGCTTTTTGCCGATTACAGCACCTATTATCTCGCGATGGCCTACGGGGTTGACCCGACCCCCATCGCCTTGATGGATGCATTCAAAGCGGAAATGGCTAAGGGTACGGAAGGGGCATGAAACATTCCACCGGGTTGATCGAAGTGATTACCGGCTCGATGTTCAGTGGGAAGACGGATGAATTGATCCGGCGCCTGCGCCGTGCCCGGATTGCCCGGCAGCAAGTGCAGGTTTTCAAGCCCATCATTGATAATCGCTATGGCACCGAAAAGGTGAAATCCCACGCCGGGAATGAGTTTGACGCCGCGCCGGTGAAATCCTCCGCGGATATTCTTCAGAATGTAAGTGAGGATACCTCGGTGGTGGCCATCGACGAAGCCCAATTCTTTGATGCAGGCATCGTCGGTGTGGCGCAAGATCTGGCGGCGCGCGGACTGCGGGTGCTGGTGGCCGGCCTGGATATGGATTTCCGCGGAGAACCATTTGGGGTGATGCCTGAATTTATGGCCATCGCCGAACGGGTGGATAAATTTCAGGCGATTTGCATGGTGTGCGGCGAGCCCGCCAGCCGTACCCAGCGCCTGGTCAATGGCAAACCGGCGCGTTACAGCGACCCGGTGGTAATTGTGGGCGCAGCCGAATTGTACGAAGCGCGCTGCCGGCTGCATCACGAAGTTCCTAGAACCTGAGGTGGCGGTTATGTGGGATTACCATGAATTCCTGGGGGAAGTGTTAATTGCCGAAGATGATTTGCAGGCACGCATAAAACAATTGGGCGAGCAAATCAGTCGTGACTACCAGGATAAAAATCTGTTGCTGGTATGTATCCTACGGGGTGGGGTGATGTTCCTGACCGACTTGATGCGCTCGATCCATATTCCCCACGCGATCGAATTCATGGCGGTATCATCCTACGGCCTGGGTGGGCGCGAATCTTCCGGGCAGGTGCGCATCACCCTGGACCTCAACACCGATATTACCAACTGGGAGGTGATCCTGGTGGAAGATATCATCGACAGCGGGCGAACGATCTACCATGTGCTGGAGCTTCTCTCGATTCGCAAGCCGCGCAGCCTGAAAATCTGCACGCTGTTGGACAAAACCGAACGGCGCGAGGTGCCCATTTCCCTGGATTATGTGGGTTTCGAAATCCCCAACAAGTTTGTGTTTGGCTACGGCCTGGATATTGACGATTATTACCGCAATTTGCCCTTTATCGGCGTGGTGAACCTGGCGAAATACCAGGCGCTCCAGGCAGGGAACTAAGGTCATCCAGGGAGGCGGGGAAACCCGCCTCTATTTACCTATGGAATTTTCTCAAATTATCGCCGCCGTGCGGAAATTGGCAGACCCTGGCCAGCTGGTTTACCTGGTGGGCGGGGCAGTACGCGACCGGTTGATCGGGCGTGCCTGCCATGACCTGGATTTTGTCCTCGCGGGAGAAACCAGCCGGCTTGCGAAGCGTGTAGCCAATGCGCTGGATGCGGGTTTCTTCTTGCTGGATCCCGAACGCGACACCAGCCGGGTGATCCTTGCTCCCCTGGATGGAGAGCGGTTTTTCCTGGATTTTGCGTCCTTGCGCGCCGGCGATTTAGAGGAGGATCTCAAGGCTCGCGATTTTAGCATCAACGCCATGGCCTTGCGCCTGGACGATGAAACCCATCTCATCGATCCCTGCGGCGGGCAGGCGGATGTTGCCCGTAAACAATTGAGAGCCTGCCGCCCGACCAGCCTGGAAGATGACCCGGCGCGTGTGCTGCGTGCTGCGCGCCTGTCGGTGGGGCTCGGATATTCTCTCGAAGCGGATACCATGGAGCAGGTGCGCCGCGCCGCCCCGATGTTATCCAGGGTTTCGGCGGAACGCCAGCGGGATGAATTGGTGCGCATGCTCGAAGGAAATCATACCAGCCAATCAATCCGGCTGCTGGAACGCCTGGGGGCGCTGGAATATGTGCTGCCCGACTTGCTGCCCTTGAGAGGGTTAAAACAGCCGGCTCCGCACGTCCTGGACGCCTGGGAGCATACCCTGGAGGTGCTTGACCGCCTGGAAGATCTCCTGGCCGGGCTGGTGCGAGCCGCCAAGCAGGAACCGGCTTCCAATGAATTTATGGCCGCCGCCGAATCTCGCCTGGGGCGCTACCGGGAGCATTTCCGACAGCATTTTGCCCAGCCTTTGCCAAATGGGCGCGGGTTGGAGGGCCTGCTCAAATTTGCGGCGCTCTACCACGACACCGGCAAGCCCAGCACCGGTTCGACCGGCAAAGACGGCCGGCTGCATTTCTACGGTCATGACGAAGTCAGCGCCCGCCTGGTGTCGATGAAGGCTCACAAGCTGGCTTTTTCGAACGAGGAAATCGAGCGCTGTGTGACCATCGTGCGCGAGCACATGCGCGTTCACAATTTGTGTGATACCGGCCTCCAGCCGAAGCCGCGCACCATCTACCGCTATTTTCGCGATACGGGGGACGCTGGGGTGGAGGTATGTCTGCTCTCGCTGGCGGATACCTGGGCGACTTACGTCGATACCCTCACCCAGGAAAAGTGGCTGGCGGAAGTAAATATTTGCCGGTCACTGCTGGAAGCTCGCTGGGAGAAAGCCGAAGAAATCGTCAGCCCGCCCCGCTTGGTGAATGGGCACGAGTTAATCCGCAGCCTGCGGATGGAACCTGGCCGGCAGGTAGGTTTATTGTTGGAAGCCATCCGCGAAGGCCAGGCCGGGGGTGAAATCCATAGCCGTGAAGATGCCCTGGCTTTTGCTACAACCTGGCTGGCCGAGCAGAAAGAAGGCAGCAGTGACAACCCAGAGCGTTGATTTATTTTTCGTCGAGAGCGGCAGCGGGGTGCCACTGGTGCTGGTGCACGGATATCCACTGGACCATACCATCTGGGACCCGGTGAGTGGGGTGCTTCAGGCGGATGCGCGTGTGATTCGCCCGGATCTGCGCGGGTACGGGCGGTCGCCCATCACGGATGGCATCTACAGCATGCGCCTGTTCGCGGACGATCTGCTGCGGCTGCTGGACCGGCTGGGGCTGGAGCGAGTGATCCTCGCCGGTCATTCGATGGGCGGCTACGTCAGTCTCGCCTTTGCCCAGGCGTATCCTCAACGGCTGGCCGGTTTGGCTTTGGTGACCAGTCAGGCCTCCGCCGACCCACCTGAACGGCGAGATGGCCGCTATCAACAAGCCCAGGATGTCGAAGAGAGAGGTACCATCGCGGCGGTGGAGGCCGGACTGGCCAAGTACAGCCGGGATGCGGCCATCCGTGAGGCAACCCGCGAGATCATGATGCGCGTCGACCCCCGCACCGTGGCAGCTTCACTGCGCGGGATGGCCGAGCGGCCGGATCTGAGCGCGGTATCAGGCGAATTGGATGTTCCTGGGCTGGTGATCGCGGGCGAGGTGGATGAGATCATCTCTCTGCAGAAAGCCGAAGAAACCGCCGGTTTGCTGCGCAAGGGAAAATTGGTGGTGGTGAAAGACAGCGGTCACATGGCCATGCTGGAATCGCCCCAGGTCGTGGCCGACGCGCTGCGCGATCTACTGGCACGCGCCGGGTAGCTTGAGAGGCTGACCTGGAAGTGGACTAACAGTTAAGGGTAAATTTCCGAGAGTAAGGGTTCGTAGAAACAGCGGCAGCCGTGCGGGTGCGAGCAGCCCTCGACCGGCAGGGTTGGAGCCTTGTCTTTGGAATAGGTGCCTTGTATGGCTTCGCAGGCCGGGCAGGCATCTTCGGAGGTGGCGACATGCACGCCATACACCCGCGAATTTTTACGAAATTCGCTCAAGGCTACCGCGGACGCTGAAAACTCTTTAAGGTCGGCGTCACAATTTGGGCAGTGACTGGCATTGTCGGGGGCAAGAGTTTGGCAGCGCGAACAAGTTTGCATGGATATCTACTCCTTAAGGCCTGATAATGGGTAATTTTACTACGGTTTAAATGCAATGGCGGCTGCTCCAGCCGCCATTGATCTTAAGCCAGTTGTCGTAACCAGGATCAGGAAATCACTTTGGGGTCATGGATTGTTTTTTTTAACATGGATGGCCGCCGGACCAATTTATTCAGACGGGCAATTAAGGTCCCGCTGGAGATAGGCTTGGTCAGGTAATCATCGGCGCCGTGGTCGAGAGCCTGCGCGACCATCCCGGGCGTATCCACCGCGCTGAGGATCAACAGTGGAACGTCGCTGACCTCACGGATGGCGGAACAAACCTTCCAGCCTTCTTGTTCAGGCAGCATTAAATCGAGAATGACCACATCAGGTTTTTCTTTACGAAGAAGATCCATACCCACTTCTGCTGAATTCGCGGTCAGCACTTCCGAACTGGCAGGTGTCAGCAAAATGGTAAGCAGATCCGTCATACCAATGTCGTCATCAATGACCAAAACACGCATTCGCGGTACCCCATTCATATTTTTCAAGTAACCCTATTATCTGCCAAACCCCGACCCTTTTACCTTTCAAACGGTTTACAGATAAAAATAGCCTATTTATCTATTGGCGGGGCGTAAGACTTCGGTTTTGTCAGGCGATTGCATCTAGATTCTCGATGCGGCCGCCCTGCTAATGACCATTCCGCGGCTCCCTGTTCGGGTCGGTAATACATTCAGCGAAGAGGGCAAATCTTGTTTGAAAAGTTGTACATCCGTGCTCATGGTCGGATGTACAACCTTCGTCCATGCATGAAGCCCTCGCTATCGAGGGCGGGGTAAGTGCTCACTTTTTTTATAGAAAAAATGCCTGGATGCATTCGTTTTGCCTGATTTTTCTGAAAAAAACGCCAGGAAAAAGCGGGTTTGTGGTAGAATTTTAAGGATTTGTGTAAATCTTTCCCCTGGAACAGGGGTGGAAAATTTTGTGGAGGAATTCCAAAAAAATGGTCGACAAGAAATATGTATATGTTTTTAATGAGCTAGAACAGGCTTCCAAATATGTCGGAGGCGACTGGGACGCTGTTCGAGGCTTCCTGGGTGGTAAAGGCGCCAACCTTTTTGAAATGCACCGCATTGGGCTGCCGGTGCCGCCCTTCTTTACGGTGACAACTGAAGCCTGCAACGCCTATTTGGCCGAAGGCGAGAAATTCCCGGCCGGGATGTGGGATCAGGAATTAGAATCGCTGAAACGCGTTGAAGAAGCCAGTGGAAAGAAATTTGGCGATCCCGCCAATCCTTTGCTGGTTTCCTGCCGTTCCGGTGCTAAATTCTCGATGCCTGGGATGATGGATACCGTGCTTAACATTGGTCTGAATGACCAGACCGTGGAAGGCATGATCAAACTGACCAACAATCCGCGCTTCGTGTATGACTCCTACCGCCGCTTGATTATGATGTTCGGTTCGGTGGTTTTAAATTTGCCCGACGAAGCCTTCGAAGAGCCGATGGATAAATTCAAGGCCGCAAAAGGCGCCAAGGGCGACACCGATTTGTCGGCCGACGACATGAAAGAACTGGCCGGGATCTTCAAAAAGGTCACCCGCGAGCACGCCGGTTTTGATTTCCCCCAGAACCCCCTCGACCAGCTCAAACTGGCCACGGAAGCCGTGTTCAAATCCTGGAATGGCAAGCGCGCCAAAGATTATCGCCGCGCGGAAGCCATCCCGGATGATCTGGGCACCGCGGTCAACATTGTCACCATGGTGTTTGGCAACATGGGTTGGGATTCGGGCACGGGCGTGGCCTTCACCCGCAACCCTTCCACCGGTGAGCGCGTGGTGTATGGCGATTACCTGTTGAATGCCCAGGGTGAGGACGTGGTGGCCGGTATCCGCAACACGGAACCGATTGCCAAGATGGTCGAGCAGCTGCCGGAAGCCTATCACCAGTTCATGGATATCTGCGCTATCCTCGAGAAACACTACCAGGATATGCAGGACATGGAATTCACCATCGAGCGCGGCAAACTGTGGATGCTCCAGACGCGCAATGGCAAACGCACCGCGCGGGCAGCCGTGACGGTGGCGGTGGATATGGTCAATGAAGGCCTGATCTCGAAGGAAGAAGCGATCAAACGGGTTACCCCCAAACAGGTGGATGCCCTGCTGCACCCACAGTTCGGCGACGCCGGCAAGAAAGCCGCGATGACCGCCGGCCGCTACTTTGCCTCCGGTGTGAACGCCTCCCCAGGCGCCGCGGTTGGCCAGATTTATTTTGACGCCGACACTACCGAGCGCATGGCCAAAGAACAAGGCCAGGCGACGATCATGGTGCGCCCGTTTACCAAACCCGATGACGTCCATGGTATGCTGGCAGCCCAGGGTATTTTGACCAGCGAAGGCGGGGCAACCTCCCACGCCGCCGTGGTCGCCCGCCAATTTGGTGTGCCCTGTGTGGTTGGCGCCTCCAATGTCCACATTGACCTCGAGAAACGCCAGATGAAAGCCGGCGACGTGGTGGTCAAAGAAGGCGAATGGATCTCAGTCGACGGCGCCACAGGCGAAGTCTTCCTGGGGAAACTGGACCTTTCCGTCCCCGATATCGAGGAACAAAAAGACCTGCTGACCCTGCTGACTTGGGCAGACTCGATCGCCCGCCTGCAGGTGTGGGCCAACTCAGATTATCCGAAAGATGCCCGCCGCGCACGCACCTACGGCGCCAAAGGGATTGGCCTTTGCCGCACCGAGCACATGTTCTTCGAGCCCGAGCGTCTGCCGATCGTGCAGCGCATGATCCTGGCCGAAAATTCGAAGGACCGCCAGACCGCGTTGAATGAACTGCTGCCTTCGCAGCGCTCAGACTTCGACGGCCTGTTCGAGGCGATGGACGGCCTCCCGGTGATCATCCGCTTGATCGACCCCCCGCTGCATGAATTCATGCCCGACGAAGAAAAACTCTTCGAAGAAGTAGTGAGTATGCGGGTTAAAGGCGAGAAAGATGGTCTGGAAGCCAAAGAAAAGCTGCTCGCCAGTATTCGCGGTCTGCATGAGAGCAACCCCATGCTGGGGCTGCGCGGCGTTCGCCTGAGCATTTATATGCCCGAGATCGTCGAAATGCAGGTGCGGGCGATCTTCGAAGCGGCCGCAGATTGCGCGCTGCGCGGGATCGTGGTGAAACCGGAAGTGATGATCCCCCTGACCGGCACAGTCAATGAACTGTCCTGGATCCAGCCGCGCCTGGTGCGTATCGCCAAGGCCGTGATGGATGAGAAGAAGATCTCCTTCCATTACAAATTTGGCACGATGATCGAGATCCCCCGCGCGGCAGTTACCGCCGGTGAGATTGCCAGCCTGGCCGAGTTCTTCTCGTTTGGCACCAACGACCTGACCCAAATGACCTTTGGGTACAGCCGCGATGACGCCGAACGGAACTTCCTGGTGAAGTACGTGGAAGAAGGCATTCTGCCCAAGAACCCCTTCCAAACCATCGACCGCGAAGGCGTGGGCAAATTGATGCGCATGGCGGTGGAAGACGGTCGCAAGAACTCGCCCCGACCTTGAAGTGGGCATCTGCGGCGAGCACGGCGGCGATCCCAACTCGATCGAGTTCTGCCATCTGATTGGCAACAATTATGTCAGCTGCTCGCCCTTCCGCGTCCCCGTGGCGCGTCTGGCGGCGGCGCAAGCGGCGATCAAGCACGCCAAGTAAGAACGATTTTGTAAAAGGTCTGGTGGCGGATCGAGAGGTTCTACACCAGACCTTTTTTAATTCTAATTCGCCGGCTTGCGGCTAAATAAACATAAATATCGCAACGGAGGAATTTGACCTCGGCGAGGAGATGGGCGAGGCCGCGGAAAGGGTTTGCTTTGCCAATCGGGCCGCGGGTCGTATAATACATCCATGAAAAATCGCGCCACAGACATAAGAAACGGGGTGTTGTTCGGGGCCTGGTTAGGCGCCATTTATGCGCTTGGGACCATGGCGCTCAACTGGATCCTGTTACCCGGCATCCTCCTGCACCCGATGCAAGGCGATACCCTGGGTGGTTATTTGCTTTTGTATGGTTTTGTCGGGGCGGTTTTAGGCTTGATCAGCGCCATCCCGGAATCTCCGTGGTTGGGCACCGCCCTGGGAGGCCTGGCTTCGGCCTTTGTGATCACCATCTCGTCTCTTTTTACCTCCGGAATCACCGCCGAGACCATTTTTGGCCTGGTCTTTGGATTTCTGTATGCGTTTTTGCCCCTGGCAGTGCTGTTGATGCCGGTGGCCTGGCTGATACGCGCCGGGGTTAACGCCCAGCATCCCGATCCGGACCATCCCGAATTGTGGGCGCGCCGTTATCTCATCCCCGGCGTGCTCAGCCTGGTGGTGATGGGTATTGGCCTGCTTTCCACCTACGACGCCGACCAGCGCAATGGATTTCACATCGTGCAGAAATTGATCGCGGACAGTGCCGGCATCGCCAGCGTGGAAGCATTACCCAAATCGCTGCAAACCGTTCAAGGCTATATCGAAGGCCGCCAGGGACCCTATCAATTGTCGTTGAGTGATGACATTGAACACTTCATGGGGCCGCAGCCGGTGGGCGGCAAGCTCACCCAGTTCCTGATCGTTGCCGATTTTCCGAGCGGTTTGCGCTTTGCCTGTATTTTCCAGGCCGGGGTGACCCTCGCCCCGTACTGTACAAATTTTTGAAGAAAACGCTGGTTCTGATATAATTCCGTAGGAAATAACCTGATCAATGTTATCATAATCAGGACATTGTGGAATTATGAGAGATCATCGGGATCCCAGCGCATGCTCTCATCGGGAGGATTTTCATGGATAAATCGGAGCACATTCGCTTATACCAGGAGATGGTGGTCATTCGCCGCCTGGAAGAAAAGTCCGCCGAACTTTACCAGCAGGGAAAGATCGGCGGTTTCTTGCACTTATACATCGGACAAGAGGCAGTTTCGACCGGATTGATTTCGGCGCGCCGGCCCGAGGACCGGGTGATCACCGCCTATCGCGACCACGGGGTGGCGATTAACTGCGGGCTGTCTGCCAGAGAGGTGATCGCGGAGCTCTTGGGCAAGGCCACCGGCTGTTCGAAAGGCAAGGGCGGATCGATGCATATGGCGGATGTCAACAAGAATTTCTGGGGCGGCCACGCCATCGTTGGCGCTCATCTGCCCATCGCCACCGGGCTGGCCTTAGGCGATGCGTATCGGGGTAATAAAGCCGTGACCATCTGCATGTTTGGCGACGGCGCAACCAATATTGGCTATTTCCACGAAGCTTTGAATATGGCCAAGGTCTGGAACCTGCCGGTTTTGTGGGTTTGTGAGAACAATCAATACGGTATGGGTACCGCGGTTGACCGGGCTTCGGCCGTATCTGAAATCTCCCAGAAGGCGGAGGGTTATGGCATGCCCAGCCAGCGGGTGGACGGCATGGACGTGATGGCTGTGCATAAGGTTGCCGGCGAGATGATTGAGAAGATCCGCGGCGGCTCTGGCCCCATGCTGCTGGAAATCCTCACTTACCGCTTCCGCGGTCACTCGATGGGTGACCCCGAGCGTTATCGCAAACCGGAAGAAGTTCACCATTGGCAAGAAAACGATCCGATCGGCATTTATCGAAAGTATTTGATCGCGAATGGATTGGCCAATGAGGCCGAGTTAGACCAGCAGGACACAGAAGCCGAAGAAATTATCGCAGATGCGGTTGCTTTTGCAGAAGCCAGCCCCGAGCCGGCTGCCGAAGACCTGTTCAAAAATATCTACGTCGAAGCGTAACGAGGGTATTATGGCAAGAATTACGATGCGTGAAGCCATCTCCCAGGCCTTGTGGGAAGAAATGGAACGTGATCCAAATGTATTTATTCTGGGAGAAGAAGTCGGGGTCTGGGGCGGCACGTACGCGGTGACCAAGGGTTTTTACGATCATTTTGGTGGGGATCGCGTTCGCGACACACCTATCGCTGAAGCCGGAATTATTGGGGCGGCCATTGGTGCGGCGCTCACCGGGCTGCGGCCGGTGGCCGAACTGATGACGATCAATTTTGCGTTTTCGACCATGGACCACATTGTTAACCAGAGCGCCAAGATGCACTACATGTTTGGCGGGCAAATGGTGCTGCCGCTGGTAATCCGCGCGGTTGGCGGCGGTGGTCGCCAACTGGGCGCGACCCATTCCCAGACCCCTGACGCGATTTTTGCGCATTTCCCGGGGCTCAAAGTGGTTGCCCCCGGCACACCCGCCGACGCCAAAGGATTAACGAAATCGGCGATTCGCAGTGATGACCCGATCCTCTTCATCGAGCATGCCACCCTGTACCAGACGCGCGGCGAAGTGCCGGACGGCGATTTCACCGTGCCGATCGGCAAGTCCACCATCCAGCGCCCGGGCCGGGACATCACCCTGGTGACCTATAGTAAAATGCTCGAAATTTCTACCAAAGCGGCCGACCAGTTATCCAAAGAAGGCATCGAGGTGGAGATTGTCGATCTGCGCAGTCTGCGCCCGTTAGACATCGACCCGGTGATCGCCTCCTTCAAGAAGACCAATCGGGCGGTGATCGTCGAAGAAGGTTGGAAGTCCTATGGCGTTGGCGCTGAAATCAGTGCTCGCATTTATGAGGAGGCCTTCGATTACGTGGATGCCCCGGTGAAACGAGTGGCGCAATTGGAAGTCCCCCTGCCGTACAACCGCGACCTGGAACAAATGGCGATCCCGAACGTGAACGACGTGATTGCCGCAGTGAAGGAGGTTCTCAATGGCTGAAACCATCACGATGCCCAAGCTGGGCTTTGATATGGCGGAAGGAACGTTGGTCCGTTGGGTTCGGGTGGAAGGCGAGACGGTGGATAAGGGCCAGGTGCTGGCGGAAATCGAGACCGACAAGGCCACCGTTGAAGTTGAAGCCAATGTCAGTGGGGTGGTGTATAAGCACCTGGTGGAGCAGGGCGCGGTTGTTCCAGTCGGTTCGCCGATTGCGATCATCGCCGCACCGGGTGAGAAGGTCAGCGATGTGCCGGATCAACCTCCTGCCGAAAAGCCGGCTGCCCCGGCCGAAGAGGCTGGGAGCGCAGCCCAGGCGCCGGCAGAAAGCCAACCCGGCGCCGAGCCGGCCGGTGAAGATGGGCGGCTCAAGGCCTCGCCGTTGGCAAAGAAGGTCGCCGAGCAAAGTGGGGTGGATTTATCCCAGGTGAAAGGCACGGGCCCGGGAGGGCGGATTGTGCGCAAGGATATCGAGGCTGCCCTGGCTGCCCCCAAGGCCGCCCCGGCGGCAGCTCCCTCGGCAGTTGCCGCTGCGAGCGCTCCCGCAGCCCCGCAAAAAGCCGCGCCTTCGGTCGTTCCCGTTTCTTTGCCGGTTTGGGGTGGGGCGGTCTCGGCCCCGGAAGATGAGCATATTCCCCTCAACAAACTGCGGGCGGCCATCGGCCGCCGCATGGTCGAATCCAAGCAGCAGTATCCCCATTTCTATGTGACCCACACCTATAATGTGGAAGCGTTGATGGCGCTGCGCAGCCAGTTGAACGGGCTGCTGCCGGATGACCAGAAGCTGACGGTCAATGATTTTGTGCTCAAAGCCGCCGCTTAACCCTGCGCCAATTCCCCAACCTGAACGCATCCATCCATGCCAATGAAGTGATCCGCCACGGTCATATCAACGTGGGGGTAGCGGTGGCGATCGAAGGCGGGCTGATGACCATCGTATCCAAGGACGCCGACCAGAAACCGCTGCGGATGATCTCCAACGAAGTGCGGGAAATGGCCGTGCGCGCCCGCGCCGGAAAGGTACGTACCGAAGACATCGAGGGCTCTACCTTCTCGATCAGCAATATGGGCATGTATGACGTGGAGCATTTCATCGCCATCATCAACCCGCCCGAGGCCGCCATCCTGGCGGTGGGGTCGGCCCAAAAGGTGCCGGTGGTGGATGGCGACAGCATCAAAGTTGGCATGCGCATGAAGGCCACCCTGTCTGCCGACCATCGCGTGACGGATGGGGCCGAGGCCGCCCAATACATGCAGATGCTGGCGCAGTATATCGAACAACCGATGCGCCTGTTAATCTAGTCTTCCTGCGGAATCAAAAAACAGCCTGGACGCTCCAGGCTGTTTTTTGATTCTCAGGGTTTGTCTTCGTAGATCAGGCGGTAAATGTTGAAGAATTCAAATATCTGGGTGATATATTTGCGGGTTTCGTCGGCGCGGATCACTTCCAAGAGCAGGTCGGGGTCGCCGCCGGCCAGCTCATTCCAAATCAGGGTGTTGCCTGGACCACCGTTATATGCCGCCAGGGCGGCGTACAGGCTGCCGTCGAATAGATCGCGCTGGCGGGCCAGGTAACGCGCGCCCAGGGGAATGGAGACAAACGGGCGGTAAAGGTCGGTCACGTCGTAGTTGGGCGGCCAGTTTAACTGGTCGGCCACTTCCTGGCCGGTGGCAGGAACAATCTGCATCAGCCCGCGGGCATCCGCGCCGGATTGGGCAAAAGGCTCGAAGAGACTCTCCTGGCGGATGACGCTGAGCAGATACAACGGGGAGAGCTGTTCCGCATCGGCGCTGGGTACGGATAAGTCTTTGAAGTAAATCCCAAAACGAATATGGTTGAAGTAGACCGGCGCGCCCAGCGTGCCAAGATCATCCAGGTGGGCCAGGTCCAGGATTTGCCGGCTGGAGAGGATCGCCTGGCGGTAGAAATTGCGCTCGAGGAGATGGTTCATCAAGCGAAAAGTTTGGGCCGGGTCGGAAAGATATTTCTGGCGGACGGTTTCGTACTCGTCGCGCGCGGCGGCGTACATGCCAAGATGATAGAGTTCTTCCGCGCGTTGAAAAGCCGGTTCGGCTTCAAAAGCGCTGATATCGGCGAGGTTGGTATCCGCCGGCAGTGAGAAGGTGGTGCGCAGCCAGTCTTCAGCGGCAGGACGCTCGGCATTGAGATCATAGGAGTAGTCGACCGGGTATAGAATGGCGAAAGGCTCGCGGTCGATGATCAGTTCTGCGGCGCGCCCGCTGTAATACCCGGTGGGGTCGCGCTCAACAGCCTGCTCCCAGGCCGCGTGGGCGGCGTCATTGTCGCCCTCCGCCTGGTGGGTCTTGCCAACCCACAGATAAGCGGCTGCCTGATCGGCGGGTTCGGAGGCCAACACCAGCGCGCGTTGGAAGATGGTGCGGGCAGCCGGGTAATCCTTGAGGCGATATTCGCAGATCCCGGCGAGGAACAGACCGCGGTAGCTCTGGCTGTCGGATGGGTAGTTATCGATCAACTGCTGCCAGACCTCCGCCGCCCGAGCCAGGTTGCCGCCCCGTTCATATATCCGTGCAGCTTCAAACAGCATCCCGGGCGCATCTTCCGTCTCGCCGGCAAAATCGACATAATCCAGCAGGGTCTGGGCGGCCTGGTCAAATTGATCCAGGTAGGCCCATTGGGTGTATGCTTTTTCCTGGTATGCGCGCAGCCAGAAGCGGTCGGTCTGGTAATGGTTGATGATTTCGTCGAAATCGAGCAGCGCATCCCCGGATTGATCCATCTGCCGGCGGGTCAACGCACGGTAGTAAAAAGCCGTGGCGTCCTCGTTGGATTGGCTGTCGATATAGCGGGTTAATGCATCCGCGGCCAATCCATATTGGCCGGCGAAATAATCGACCAGGCCGCGGTTCAGATCGCTGACCGGTATGCCGGCATTGACCAGTTCGACCAGCCCCGAATAGGTGTCATACGAGGTGGGGAACAGGTTGACCGCGTCCAGGAACCGGGCGTAGGCCTGTTCGGTCTCGCCCAGCAGCAAGTAAGTCTGGCCCAGGAGGTAATCCACCTGGGCGCGGGCGAAATCGTTGCTGCTGGTCTGGTAGATATCCAGGTATAGAGTGACGGCTTTGGTGTAGTCCTGTTCGGCGGCATAAGCTTTGGCCAGGCCAATCTGCAGCCAGACCGGGTCGCCGGGCATGGGGTTCTCCAGGGCGGCCTCGTAGGCGGAAGCGGCGGCAGGGTAATTGCCGGCGGTATAGAGCGCATCCCCGCGCCATTCCTGAACGTAGCCATCGATGACGCCCGGGTGCAGGGCAATATATTTCGCATAGGCATTGGCTGCATCCGCATAAGCCGATTGGGCATTGTTGGCTTCGGCCAGAAAGAACCATGCCTGAGCAATCTGCGGGCTGTCTGGGTATTCTGACACGGCCGAGTTCAACTGCGCGATGGCCGCCGGGTAATTGCGCTCCAAATAGAGGGCGCGCCCAATCCCGATTTCGGCGGCTGCGCGCGTGTCGCTATCCGAAGACTGCTGGAGCACGTCCTGATACTGCCGGCGGGCCTGTTCGTAATCACCCAGGAACAAGGCATCTTCACCCAGGGTCAAACGAGCGGCGGGCAGGGGGGTGGGCGAAGGGGTGGGCGTGGGGGATGGCGTCGGGGTCGGGCTGGGTGTATCGGTGGCGGTTGGCACGGGGGTGGCCGTGGCCAGGAACGGAACCGCCACAGGGGTCACACAGGCGGCGGTGAGGCACATGAATAGAATGACTAGAATTGTAGTGCGGCGATGGTGCATAATTGGCTTATACATGAGGAAGTAAATTGTGTCAATACTTTGACAAACCCGATAAGCCATGTTAAACTTTGTGCGCTTCCCGCTGTTGGAGTGGAGGCATTTTCCCCCATCAGAATGAAGGGAACCAGGAATTTTCATGATCTGCCTGAAAATTCCGGTGCGTCTGTAATCAGGGGGTGCAGGTCGAATACATGCGCACGGTTGATTGGGATTCTGCCCAAAACGAAGTAAAACTCATAGATCAGCGCCAGTTGCCCGGTAGGTTGGTGATCGAATCCTACCGGGATTATTGCGCGTTGGCCGAGGCGATCCGTGCTATGGTGGTGCGTGGCGCGCCGGCGATTGGAGTGACCGCTGCGTTTGGTATTGCCCTGGCCGGGTTACAAAGTAAAGCAGATGCCCGGGCTGGTCTCCTGGCAGATTTAGATCAGGCTGCCCAGGTGATCCGGGCTTCCAGGCCGACCGCGGTGAACCTTTTTTGGGCGGTCGAACGGATGATGGCTCTCGCCCGCGAGTTTTCTGGCGCCGCCGCCGAGTTACGCGAACGATTGATCGATGAAGCCCGGCAGATGGCCGATGAAGATGTGCGCACCAACCTGCGCATGGCCGAATTTGGGGCCGGCTTGATCGAGGATGGGGATACCATCCTGCATCACTGCAACACCGGGGCGCTGGCGGCGGTGGATTGGGGTACGGCGCTGGGCTGCATCCACATGGCGCACCAGCAGGGTAAAAAAGTGCGGGTGTTGGTAGATGAAACCCGACCGCGCCTGCAGGGATCACGCCTGACTGCCTGGGAACTGGAGCAGTACGGCATACCCTATGAGATTATTTGCGACAATGCCGCCGGGTTTTATCTCCACCGCGGCGATGTACAAAAAGTGATGTTTGGCGCAGACCGGGTAGCAGCCAATGGCGATGTGGCCAATAAAATTGGCACGTATATGCTGGCGCTGGCCGCCCACGCCAATGACGTACCGGTCTATGGGGTCATGCCGGGTTCTACTATCGATTTAAACATCCCCACTGGGGACGACATTGAGATCGAAGAGCGGGATGCGGATGAGGTCTTGAATATTCAGGTCAATGGTGAGCGAGTGGCGCCCGCAGGGGCAGCCGCGCGCAACCCGGCCTTTGACATTACCCCGCACAGTATCATCACCGGGCTGGTCACCGATCAAGGGGTGGTGTATCCGCCTTTTGTGCAAAATATCCCAGCAGTTCTGGGAATGAAATAAGCGAGGGATTTGTGTCTATAGTTTGTTCTGGCTCTGTTGCATACGATTATCTGATGTCTTTCCCGGGTTATTTCCGGGAACACATCCTGCCCGACCGGCTGGACACGATCAGCCTGTCATTCCTGGTTGAGTCGATGGTCCGCCAGCGCGGCGGAACCGCCCCCAATATTGCGTATACATTGGCGCTTTTAGGCGAGCATCCCATGGTTTTTGCGACGGTGGGCGAAGATTTTTCGGACTACCGCAGCTGGTTGGAAAACAACGGGGTGGATACCTCGCAAGCCAAGGTCGTTGAAGGCTATTACACGGCCTCCTTTTTTGCCAATACCGACCGGGCCAACAACCAGATCAGCAGTTTCTACCCGGGGGCGATGGCTTTTGCCACCCAGCTGTCTCTACGCGATTTGAGCGAAAAACCGGAATTGGTCATCATCTCGCCCAATGACCCGGCTGCCATGGGCCAATACGTTGAGGAATGCAAAGCGGCAGGCATCCCATATCTGTATGACCTGGGTCAGCAGGTGGTGCGCTTATCCGCGGATGAACTGCGCCGCGGCGTGCAGCAGGCCAACAGCGTCTTTGTCAATGAATATGAATTTGAACTGCTGCAAAAACATACCGGTTTCTCGGCGGATCAGATTATCGCCGAAGTAGGCCTGCTGGTAGTCACCCTGGGAGCGAAGGGCGCTGCCATTTACACCGGCGGTGAAAAATATGAGGTCGGTTCAGTGCCCCCCATGCAAATCCTGGATCCCACCGGGGTAGGGGATGCATTCCGCGGCGGGTTTGTGCGCGGTTTCTCCCTGGGTTTGGATTGGATCACCTGCGGCCAGATGGGCGCTTTGGCCGCCGCCTACTGCCTCGAAACCCGAGGCCCACAAGAACACCACTTTACCAGGGCCGAATTCATCGAACGCTATCGCAAACATTTCGATGACCAGGGAAAACTGGATGTGTTAATAAATTCCAACGCTGGATAAAGTCTGCCGGATCATGGGCTGCCCAGATCCGCATACAAAATTTCCAGCCAAGATCGTATTTTCAGGAGGAAAGCATGTCGAATTTTGATATCAAAGATGCCAAGCTGGCCGAAGGCGGGCGGCTGCGGATTGACTGGGCTGACCGCGAGATGCCGGTGCTGCGCATGATCCGCGAGCGGTTTGAGAAAGAACGCCCGTTAGAAGGGCTGCGGGTTTCAGCCTGTTTGCACGTCACTACCGAGACGGCCGGGTTAATGCGCACGCTGCAGGCCGGTGGCGCAGATGTGGTGCTGACCGCTTCTAACCCGCTCTCCACCCAGGACGACGTGGCCGCCGCCCTGGTAAATATATATGAAATTCCGGTGTTCGCGATCAAGGGCGAGGACAACGTCACCTATTACAAACATTTGCGCGCCGCGCTGGATCACAAACCGCAGATGACCATGGATGATGGCGCCGACCTGGTGAGCACGCTGCACAAAGAACGCCGCGAGCTGCTCAGCGATATCGTGGGTGGCACCGAAGAAACCACCACGGGCGTCATTCGCCTGCGGGCAATGGCGGCCGATAATGCCTTGAACTTCCCCATCATCGCGGTCAACGATGCGATGACCAAACACTTCTTTGATAACCGGTACGGCACGGGCCAATCCACCCTGGACGGCATCATTCGGGCGACCAATATCCTCCTGGCGGGGAAAAACTTTGTGGTGGCCGGTTACGGTTGGTGCGGACGCGGGCTTGCCAGCCGCGCGCGCGGAATGGGCGCGATTGTCATCGTGACCGAAATCGATCCTTTAAAGGCCCTGGAAGCGGTGATGGATGGCTACCAGGTGATGCCTATGGAACAGGCCGCGAAAATTGGCGATATCTTCTGCACTTTGACCGGCGATCTCAACGTGATTGACCGCCACCATTTTGAGGTGATGAAAGATGGCGCTATCGTGGCCAATTCGGGTCACTTCAATGTCGAGATTAATATCCCGGCCCTGACCGATCTATCCGTGTCAAAGCGGATTGTGCGCCCGTTTGTCGATGAATACGTGATGAAAGACGGCCGGCGGATTTTCTTGCTGGGTGAAGGCCGCCTGATCAACCTGGCTTCGGCGGAAGGACATCCGGCTAGCGTGATGGATATGTCCTTTGCCAACCAGGCATTGAGCGCGGAATATATGCTCAAGAACCACGACACATTAGAAAACCGGGTGTATTCGGTTCCAGATCGAATTGATCAGGATATCGCCCGGATCAAGCTCCAGGCGATGGGGATCATTATTGATACCCTGACACCCGAGCAGGTGCATTATCTGAATTCCTGGGAAGAAGGCACCTAGACCTGGCAGAATCAAAAAGAGACCGGCGCGATCGCGCCGGTCTCTTTTTGATTCTAGGTCACCGTGATTTGGGTTCCACCGGTGATGGCGATTAACTCGGCAGGGGTTATGGGGAAAACCGCATGCGGGGTTCCGGCCGCCGCCCAAATGATGGGATATTGGAGCAGATCGATATCGATGTAGGTGGCTAGCGAATCCGTGTGACCCAGCGGTGGGACGCCGCCGATGGCGAACCCTGTCGCGGCCTGCACGATATCGGCGCTGGCGCGAGAGATTTTGCCGGCCAAACGATTACCGAAGGCGGCTTCATTGACCCGGTTGGAACCGCTGACCAGCACCAAAATCGCCTCACCGGGAGGGTCGAGGACAAATACCAGTGATTTGACAATTTGGCTGACCTCGCAGCCAATCGCCCGGGCTGCCTCGACCGCCGTGCGGGTGCTGTCGGGGATTTCCTGCACCTGGGCGGTACAGCCGGCGGCGGTCAGGGCATTTTGAACACGAACTGCTTGGGGGTGCATATCAACTCTCCGAGAGGGCATTCCACGCGCCGCGGGTGATTTCTACCAATTGGGTCAGCCCTTTTTCTAAGGGGGCCGTCAGGATGTATTCCTGGGCCGAATGGGCGCGGTCGCCAATGGTCAGGCCGATGGTAACACTGGGATAGCCCAGGCTGAGCGGCAGGTTGGCCTCGGTCGAGGCGATGTCGGAATGGGGTGAGATGCCCATCCCGCGCAAGACGCGCTCGACGAGTTTGACCAGGGCATGATTGGTGGGGATTTCTCCGGCGGGCCGCCAGCCGATCCGTTTGGCGTCAACCTGCAGGCCGGGTTTTTGCGCAGCGGCAAAGAGCCGTTCCACGCGATGGGTTAAATCGAGCAGGGCGCGCGGGCTCTCGGAACGCAAATCGAGCTCCAGCGCGGCTTCCGCAGCGATGGTGTTGATCGAGGTGCCCCCGTGGAAGACACCAATATTGAGGGAGGTGCGGGGATGATGGGGAAGTTTGATCGACGCCAGCTGGTTTGCCAGGGCAGCCAGCTCGTGGACCGCCGACAGCGCGCCGTAATCTACCCAGGAATGCCCGCCGCCGGTCTGCATCGAGACGCGGAATCGTTCCACCCCCAGGCCGCGATGAAGGATGTTGCCCAGCCCCATCCCTTCCAGGGATATGTAGGCGATGGCCTGACTGCCGAACCGGTCGGTGAGTGCCTGGACGCCAATCAGATTGCCCAGGCCTTCTTCGCAGGTCGTAGCCGCCAGCCACAGGTCGCCGGGCAGCTTTATTTCATTGGCAGCCAGCAGGGGCGCCAGACGCAGCAAACAGGCCACCCCGAGGGTGTTGTCGCCGATACCTGGGCCAGTGATGCGGTCGTCCTGGCGATCGAGCTGGAGGGGAAAGCCCTCCGGAAAGACGGTATCCATGTGGGCGCTGATCACCAGCGGCCGGCCCGACGCACTGCCCGGCCAGCGTCCAAGCACGTTGCCGGCCGGGTCAATTTCACAATCCAATAACCCGATTTCGCGCATGTGGGCCAGAACAGCCTGCGCTCGCAGCCGCTCCTGGAAGGTAGGTGCGGGGATTTGCTGCAGGGCGCAGGTCTGATCCAAAACAGTTTTGAGGTCAGCAGGTGAAATTAGCTTCATGCTTTGCGCACCATATCTCGCAGCGATTCGAGGCGGGCCTGAGCCAGGCCCGGCAAACAGTCGAAGGCGTAGTAGGGATTATTGTCTTCAATGACCAGCGAGGCAGAAATGTTGCCCTGCAAGAGCCGATTGCAGCGGATCATAGGTGGCGCGAAAACCGGCCAGAAAACCGCCCGAGAAAGAATCGCCGGCGCCAATTGGGCAGCGGACTTTCGCCGGGTAGGCGGGTACAATCCAGCGCGAATTGCTGGAACGCTCGTAGACCAGCTGCCCGCGCGCACCGCGTTTGATAATGATCACTTCGCAGCCATGGGAAGATAATTCTTCCGCCATTTCCCATGGATCCACCGATTTTCCCTGGAACAGGCTGTTCATTTTTTCTTCGTTGCAGATAAAAGCCGTCAAGCCATTCATCATCACCGGGATGTCATCCCAGAAGGTCGGGTTCATGTAGCCTTCACCCGGGTCGAGGGAGATGGTGTTGATGTGCCCCTGGCGTAAGGTGGGGGGCAGCAGGGTATGGCTGAGGAAATCCAGCGGGCAGATATGCGCAGCGGTGGAATCTAGATAATCCGATGGGAAATCACTGCTGCGAATGGTGAGCATGGTGGGGCGCGTGCGGCTGTCGGTAGTGGCGGCCGGAGGGTTATACCCCAGCAGCGATTTGGGGAAGGGCAGATTCAAGCGGGCAAAGTGCGCCACCGGGTTGTCGGCCCGGCGATTTTCCATATCCGGATAGGCTGAAAATTCGCGCATATCCAGGGGCTCGGCGATGCGGCGCACGCCCCGGCGGTCGATGTGCCAGCGGTCCAGGTTATCGATCCATGCTTCGGGATAATCCGATCCAACCCGGGCAACGATGCCAATGCTGGTTTCCCATACCGCAGCACCCGCAGCCGCGTGCAGCGCGCTGCCGCCGGGTGAATCTTCGATGACCTGGCCATCCGGCAGCACGGTATAGTTGCGGTTTAAACGGCCGATCACCAGGTAGCGTAAATGGGGGAGACTGTCGTCCATGGCTCCAATCAATGTATGCTCTTGCCCAGGATTTTGTAAAAGGAGGTTTCCAGCATCTGGTTGGAAACCTCCTGATGGCTCAAACCAATTTCCCGCCTCAACGCATTCCCAGATCGGCAAGCAGGCGTAAGACGGCCAGCAGGCTCAAACCTACCTTGACGCCATCTCCCGCGGATAACTGCGGACGGGTATCGTTCTTATCTGCCTGCTGGATCAAGATCAAGGCGCCGATGATCCCGGCAGTTGTTCCAACGACAGCGCCGATCAGCAATGTTTTTGACTTCCAGTTCATATTCATGAAGACCTCGATTGTTTTTTGCGGGTGAATTTATGGCGGACTGCCTGGATGCCCGCCGTGGTTCGGTGAGCTGCGAATACCGGCGCAGCGAGTTTATTGGCAACCATTCGAACTGCCATTTGGATCTTCTGAAAAATATTGAAGAGGCGCTGAATCCACCCTGGGATTTTTCGATAAAGGATGGCCAGGCCCTTGACAGAGAGGAATAAGATGGCCATCGAAATCAAACTGGTCAGCAAGTTGGGGATGATCAACAATATCGCGGAGATGCTTCCCCAGCGGTTGATCTCGCTGCTGCGGTAAACCGTCCCCAGCACCGCGATAACCGCAACCGCGAGTACCAGAAGAATGGCGACGCCAATCGGCAGCCAGATTTGCAAGCGGACCTGTTTCCGGTGCCGCTCAGCCATCATCTCCGGGGTCAATGTGGGCTTGGTTGAGACCATACAACTATTTTAATACATAATTGAGGATAATACAGGCTTACATTGCATTTTTATATACGCAATCTTAAAATATCAGGTATAATTATTCAAACGATCTTTTGGATCGTTATTCTGCCACTTCGATTATGGTATCGCAGCAGAACTCAGCGGAATTTGGCAATGAAAATGGAAATCAGGTATCACTCCAATCAGCACAGGCTTGAGTACGCGGAGTGTTGAGTGAGACGGTTCGATAAGAAGAAAACATTGTTCTTTTGAGAGGACAGGCAGCGTGAAGCAATATAGTAATCTGGCGCTTTTGATTGCCAGAATGAATGATTACGAGGCCTGTCTGGTGGACAAAACGACAATTAATATCTTTAGGGGCGAGACTATCCCTATTCTTAGGGCCTGTTTGGTGAGTCGACCCTAATTCGAACCCCGGACGGACGGGCGATCCCGGGTTTCCTTCTGAAATTCCAGAGCAACCGCTGCTTTCTGCGTAGTAGAGCGGTTGTTTTTTGTTTAATTGGCGAACAGGATGGAGCAGACTTAAATTATTACGGCCCTAAAGGCTCAAAAACGCAATCCGGAGCGAATCAATGTTTATCTGGATGGCAATTATGCTTTTGGGCTGGCGCGAATTGTGGCGGCCTGGCTGCGGATTGGGCAGGAATTGAGCGATGCAAAGATCGCCCAACTGCGCGAACAAGATGCACTCGAGAAGGCCTATGGGACTGCCCTGCACCTGTTGAGTTATCGACCGCGCTCCGAGCACGAGATACGGCGCAAGCTTCTGGAAAAAGGGTTTGACGAAGAAGCCTGCATGACGGTTCTGGAGCGGCTGAGGAATGCCGGGCTGTCGGGCGACAGCAGTTTTGCTCAGCAGTGGACCGAAAACCGCCAGACATTCCGCCCTCGCAGCCGGAGAATGCTCTCCGCAGAACTACGCCAGAAAGGTGTGGCGGATGATGATATCGAGCAGGCGCTGGCTGGATTGCCTGAAGAAGACCAACTTGCTTATGACGCTGCCATGCGCAGCGTGCGGAAATGGCAAGGGTTAGATTGGGAGACTTTTCGTAAGAAATTGAGCGGTTTTTTAGCCCGCAAGGGGTTCAATTATGAAGCGACCGCCGCGACCGTGAGAAAAGTCTGGGAAGAGATCCAGGAACGACCTGTTCATCCTGAATGAAGGTGAGGACAAATGACAAATGGAATTGTTCAATGGACTGACGACGCTCATAATTTTGGTTGTTGCCTTGGTCATCGAAATCGCCATCGGCGTGGTTGTGGTCAGAAATTCGACCAAAACACAAATTGAGAAATTTCGAAAAGAACAAGAGGAACGCGCAGATAATGTCGTTCAATTAGCCCATGAAAAGGCTAAATCGATCGAAGTGGATGCAAAAGACCGTGCCATACGCATCCAACAGGAAGCTGAAGTCGACCTGAGCCGGCGGCGGCAGGAACTGGCCCGAGAAGAAGAACGTCTCAACAAGCGCCGCACCGACCTGGAACATCGCACTGAAAAGGTTGAGCAGCGCGAGCAGGTGCAGAACAAGCGCCAAAGTACCATCGACCGGCGCGCCAACGATGTCGAGAAGATGTACGAGGATCAGGCGGCAGAGCTCCAGCGGATAGCCCAAATGAGCTCGGAAGATGCCAAAGTGCTGGTGCTGGCCGAGGCCGAAAAGGGAGCACGCTCGGATATGGCCCGCATCATTCGCCAGATCGAGGCGGAAGCCCGGGCGGAAGGCGAAAAGCGCGCCCGCGAGATCGTCGCGGATGCCATCCAGCGGGTGGCCTCAGAGCACGTTTCTGAGGTGACCACCTCGGTGGTGGTGCTGCCAAACGAAGAAATGAAAGGCCGCATCGTCGGCCGCAATGGGCGCAATATTCGCGCATTTGAACAAGAAGCCGGGGTGGATGTCATCGTGGATGATACCCCCGAGGCAGTGACCATCTCGTGCTTTGACCCAGTACGGCGTGAAGTGGCTCGCCGGGCGCTGGAACGGCTGATCCTGGACGGGCGTATCCACCCGGCCCACATCGAAAAGGTGCTGGGCGATATGCAGCGCCAGATCGATAAAGATATTGAGGAAGCCGGCCAGCAGGCAGCCTTTGATGCCAACGTAGCCGGGCTGCACCCTGAAGTGCTCAAGGTGTTGGGACGGTTGAAGTACCGTACCTCCTACGGGCAGAACCAGCTGGCCCACGCGGTGGAGGTGTCAAAACTGGCCGCGGTGATCGCCTCTGAGTTGGGTGCAGATATGGAGATAAGCAAGGCGGGTGCGCTGCTGCACGACCTTGGTAAAGCCATGGACCACAACACCGAAGGAACGCATGCCAGCATCGGCGCGGAATTTGCCCGC
Organism: uncultured Chloroflexia bacterium; assembly: GCA_963752685.1. Classification (GTDB taxonomy): domain Bacteria; phylum Chloroflexota; class Anaerolineae; order Anaerolineales; family Anaerolineaceae; genus Anaerolinea. Next base: position 1,153,134 of record CAVVZR010000008.1, read on the forward strand.
CGGCATGGAGTCAATGCCCGGGTGGTCAACTCGATCGCTTCTCACCACCACGAGGTGGAGCAGGAATTGGTCGAAGCGGTCATTGTCGAGTCTGCGGATGCCATTTCGGGTGCACGACCTGGGGCAAGGCGCGAGGATTTGGAGCAGTATATCAAACGCCTGCGCGCGCTGGAGGATATCGCCAACAGTTTCAAGGGCGTCAGCCAGAGCTATGCGATCCAGGCCGGGCGCGAAGTGCGTATCATCGTGCGGCCGGAGGATGTGGACGACCTGGAAGCCATGCGCATGGCCCGCGATATCGCCAAGAAAGTCGAAGAAACGATGCAGTATCCCGGTCAGATTAAAGTGACCGTGATCCGTGAAACCCGAGCCGTGGATTACGCGAAATAAGGGTATCCATAGGCAAGGAGCAAAACGACCGGTCTACCGGTCGTTTTGCATTTAAGCTCGCACGTAGGGGTTGTTGGTCATTTCTTCGGCGACAGTGCTGGCAGGACCGTGACCGCTCAGCAAGCGTGTTGGCGGCGGCAGCGTATATACCTGGCTGCGAATGCTGTTTTCCAACTGGGTCAGGCTGGCGCCGGGCAGGTCGGTGCGGCCAATGCTGTGCTGAAAGATGACATCCCCGCACAAGAGCGTTTGGGCAGAAGGCACGTAGAAAACGACGTGGCCGGGACTGTGCCCGGGGGTATGGCGCACTTCGATCGTCTCGCTGCCCAGGGTCAAACTCTGGCCGTGATGAAAGCTGAAATTTGGTTTGGGCAGCTTATCCAGGTGAAAACCGAACATGCGCGCTCCCCCGCTTTCTTGCCAGAGGGGCAGATCCAGCGGGTGGAGACCGATGGGCAGGTTGTCTTGGCCTGAAGCAAGCAGGGCGTGCACCCCGGCGATATGGTCGAAATGGGCATGGGTAATCCAGATCGCCTGCATCTTCCATCCCGACTGGGCCAGGCGGGCGCTGACCTCCTCGGCTTCAAAGCTGGGATCGATGATCACCGCACTGCGCGTCTGAGGATCGACGAGCGCATAGGTATTGTTTTCGATGGGGCCGAGGACAAAGGTCAGCACTTCTAATGACATAACATCACCTGTTCTATCCGCTGCCCGGCGCTGCCTGCATTTTTCGTTGGCGCGCCTGCCAGGTGCGGAAGAGAAGATTGGCGAAAACAAGCAGGAGGATCAGGCAGAGGCTGACCCAATACATCGAGCGCGGGCTGGCGGCATACAGCGCGCCGGCGAGCAGCGGGGCAAGGATGATCGCCAGCCCGTTGGCAGTTTCGATCAAGCCAAATGCGAACCCGGTTTCAGAGGCACGGATGAAGTAGCGGGCGTACGCCAGGGCCATATTGCGGGTCAGGCGGAAACCGCCGATGAAGAAATAGCCCACCGCCAACCAGGGCGTGCTGGTGCTGCGCCACATGATTAACGCGAATATAGCCATCAGGATCTGGCCTATCAGAAAGCCCAGGGGCGCTCGCAGGTTGCCCAGGGACAATACCACCAGGGTGTTGCCCAGGCTGCCGACCGAGCCTAACTCGCCAATGGTGCGCAAGGAGAGCCCGGCATCGTTCTGCAGAAAATTAGGGGTAAGAGGTATGGGAATATACAGCGCAAAAGTGGTCAGAGTGATCAAGCCCAGCAGGCTGATGAAACGCGGGTTGCGCAGCAAATTGGGGCGGGCGGCGGTGGTCTCCAGGTGGGTGTCACTGGGCTCGCGGCGGGCGAAGAGGATAACGATGGTCGAGAGAATGAAAATCCCACTGGCGATGGCATAAATGCGGCGGATGCCGTTGGCTTCGGCCACCAGGCCGCCCAGGATGGGGCCGATGACCATGCCGAAATTGAAGGCTGCGGAGGGGATGGTTAAGGCGCGTTCAACCGTCCAGGTTCCGCGCACGCTGGCAATGTAGGTATTCAGGGGGGCCATGACAAACGAGGTGAGCCCATAAATCAGCAGACCGGCGATAAAAATGGGCAGCGAGCCGGCCAAGGCCATGACCAGGGCCGCCAGCATACCCAGCACCCACGAAGCCCACATCACCGGCCTGGGACCGATGCGGTCGGCCAGATAACCGGCAGGGGCCTGGACGACCGTCATCGAGATGCCCAGCGCGCCGAGGATGCCGCCGATCATGATCGGATCGGCGCCCCACTGCTGCAGATAGATCGGCTGGAAATAGGTAAACATCCCTTCGCCAACTCCCCAAAAAAACAGGGAGACGGCAACCAGGATCAGGTCACGAGGGATCAAAGCTGGATCAATTCTCGGGGCAGATCACTTAACGTCTCGCATCCCGCGGTTGTAACCACCACGTTGTCTTCGATTCTCACCCCACCGCGGCCGGGCAGATAAATGCCCGGTTCAACCGTGTAGGTCATCCCGCTTTTTAAAACGAGCGAATTCTCGCCAAACATATAGGGCGGTTCGTGCCCTTCCATGCCCAGCCCGTGCCCGGTGCGGTGGGTGAAGTAATCGGCGTAACCGGCATCAAAAATCACTTCGCGGGCCGCATGGTCTACGGAACCCGCGGTAACCCCCGGTTTCCCCGCGGCGCGGCCGGCCTGGTTGGCCAGCAGGACGATTTCGGCGATGCGCCGGTATTCGGGCTCTACCGCGCCGATGGCAAAGGTGCGGGTGAGGTCGGAGAAGTAGCCCTCGTAGGCAGCGCCCCAATCGATCACCAGCAAATCCCCGTTTTGCAGGGGACGGTCGGAGGGGGAGGCGTGCGGGTTGGCGCTGTTTGGCCCGCCCGAGACGATGGGCGAGAACGGCATGCGCGGATTTGAGCCGAATTTAAGCAGGGCTGCGGTCAGCGCTGACGCGATTTCGCGCTCGGTGACTCCCGGTTTGATCTCTGGCAGGATGGATTGCAGCGCTTCTTGAGCAATCTGCACCGCTTTGCGCATACAGTCCACCTCGCGGGCATCCTTTTGCATGCGCAAGGATGCAACCAGGTCTTCGGCCGCAACCATCTGAATCCCAGGGGCGGAGGCTTCCAGATATTTGTATTCCAAAAAGCGCAGCGCGGTTGGTTCAACGCCGATCTTTTTGCCTTTCAGCTCAAGGCGGTCTGCCGCCTGGTCAAATGCTTTCTGCCAGAGGGCTGGGTTGTCGCCGTACTGGATGTTATCCATGGGATACGGCGCGCTTTTCAATTTCTCGGCTTCCAATTCCGGCAGGATAATTAAGGGATCGTGGTCGGGGGTGACAATAAGAACGGTTGGCCGTTCCATCAGGTGGAATTCCAGGCCGCAAATGTAATATTGGGTAGGGCTGGGATTTAGGGCAACGCCCTGATATCCCGAGTTTTGCATTGCCTGGATGAGATTGGACAGACGTTGGGCGTACATGCCACCTCCGATTGTGTTTGGGATGAGCGTGATTATAAATGATAAGCCCGGCGCCGGATGGCATTATTAAGGTGGCGATTGGCGTTTGGGGGGCGATGAAAAGCGCAATTGGCGGCTATCACAGCCGCCAATTGGCGATGATTTGAGGAGGGCGATCAGTTTTCTTAGATGAGCCAGTAAATCCCGCTCTCGCGGGCCATGAATTTGTATTCAATCATGGCGCGGCGCAGGGAGGCGAAATCATCATGATATTGCTTGAGGATTTCGTTTACTTCCTTCTCTGCGTAGCGCTGGTTGGGCTCAAAACCCTTGAGCATGTAACGCAGCAGCGCGATCAGCTTTTTTTCCTGCGAGGGCAAGGCCTTGAAGCGCCCATCGGCGCCCATGAAGTCGCGGATCACCTTGCGGTCAAAGGCTTCTATGTCTACGTCTTCGGCCAGTTTGACGACATTTTCGGTCTTCAACAATCGCCTCGACATTTCTTCCAACTGGTTGGTTTGCAGCGAATATACGCTGTAATAACTTTCGGCTTTGGCACTCACCAGCCCGGCATCGCTCAGCCGCGAGAGGTGGTGCGATACGGTGGATGCGCCCAGGTTGAGCGCCGCGGCTAACTGCTCGACGGTGTGCGGCCGTGAGGCAAGCAAACCTAATATTTTTAAGCGGTTTGCATCCGAGAGGGCTTTAAAAAATTCAAGCAATTCTTCATTCAAGCTGGTATTGGTCTGGCTGGTAACGGGGTCTTCCATCAGGATCATCTCCATAAAATTAATTCGATTAATATCGAAATGATTTTACAACAAAAACAATAATTGTCAAGACCTGCTTAAAAATAAGAGAGCGGCAATTTGAGCCGCTCTCTTAATCAATCAAAATACCGGTTTAGGGGTAGGTGCTGTTCCAGAACCAGTTGAAGGTGAAATAGCCGGAAGTGGGGCTTTGCATCCGCACGGCGATGCGGTCAGCGCCTGCCAGGCTGGCGGGAATGGTGAAGGTAAAGCTCTTGGTTCCGCCGGTGCCCGTATCCACGCTGGTGACCTTGACCCCGCCTACACCCAAAGTGCCAAATGCGCCCATGTAGACATCGAAGGTGTCGTTAGCCGGCAAATTGGAGGTGCTGACCGTGACGGAGCTGTCTTTGGCAACTGAGGTGATGCTGAAGGAGGGGAAGACGCCCGCCGGAAGGCTGGGTGTGACCGGACCGCCGGTGGATCCGCCTGGGTTGTTGTCGAACCAATTATAGGAGAAATATCCTCCTGTCTGGCTCTGCAGGCGGATGGCGATGCGGCTGAGCCCTTGCAGCCCGGAGGGGATGTTGAAAGTGAAGGTCAATGTCCCGCCGCCGGCTGAGTCGACCGTATCGACCTTGGTCCCGCCGATCCCGAGGGTGCCGAAGGTGTTCATCAGCACATCAAATTTCAAGTTAGCGGGGAAGTTGGCGGTTTGAATGGTCACCTTGCTGTCCTTTACGACCGTGACGATCGAGAAGGTGGGGATAACCCCGGGGGTGGTAGGCGTAGAGGTGGTGCCGCCGGTTTTGTTGTTGAACCAATCGTAAGCAAAATACCCGGAGGTGGGGCTTTGCAGGCGGATGGCGATGCGGTCCAGGCCTTTCAGGCTGGCGGGGATGTTAAAGGTGAAGGTAAGCGATCCGCCTGAACCGGAATCTACCGTGGCCACCTTGACGCCGCCGACACCTAAGGTGCCGAAGGTATTCATGTAGACGTCAAATTTGTCGTTGGCCGGAAAATTAAAGGTCTTAAGTGTGACGGATGTATCCACGGATACACTCACAATTTCGGTGGTTGGAATAACGATGGTAGGCGCAGCGGCCTGTACGCCAGGAGCCAGCATTGCCAAAACTAGGAAAACGACGAGTAGTGCAGCCAGTGGTTTCATGGTCTCCCCTTCAAAAATTGGGAATAATGTGATTGTGGTAAAGACATTATACAATCTCGACTAATTAAATCAAAGTATTGCCACGAAGATACAACGAAAATCATACAAAAAAGTTCCCATTGCTATCAAAAATTGCAAATTATGATTGGTTTTGGTGCTTTCCGGCACCAGGCAGCCTGCTCACATCTGGTACCTGCAGGCTGGAGAGATGGTTTGCATAGTCTTTTGACATACCGAGGGCAGCGGCGGGGATCGTAGGTGTTCCCTGCGGATGGCCTGCAGCAGGCCGTATGGCTTTCTCAAGAAAACTTGACAAATGCAAATTTGAAACCATTCTCCTCCGGCTACAAAGTTTAGAGAGGGAGTTTGAGGGTGCAGACGCCGTCTTACGGCGTCTGCACCCTCAAATCTTTATTTTCCCCGCCCCGTTTCGGGGAGGGGCTTGTCTGACAATTTCTTGAGAACCCCATGCAGTAGGCCGGCGGAGTGCTTGACAATCCGGGGGCCTTGAGTTAAAATCTTGCTACCCTACGTACGAACGAGGGCCTGTAGCGCAGTTGGGAGCGCGCCTCAATCGCACTGAGGAGGTCAGGGGTTCGAATCCCCTCAGGTCCACTGAGGTTGGAGGAAAACTCCGGAGCATGCAAGTATGCTTCGCGGCTGGCGAGACAGAAATAGTAAACGAACGGGCCCATAGCGCAGTTGGGAGCGCGCCTCAATGGCATTGAGGAGGCCGGGGGTTCGAATCCCCCTGGGTCCACACACAGCTCGAAATGGATCAGGCACCGGCAGCTTGCACAGGAAGACCGCGTGCCTGATTGGCTGAAATGAACAATTGAATAGTAAATGCCAGGCAGGAGTAGTAAGCTAATCGCCAGCGAACCGGGAAAGCGAGGTGTGAGCCCGGTGAGGTGCCCGCGATGCACCCTACAGCTGAACTCGCCTGTTGTTCAGGAATGAAGCGGCAGTCCAGGTCTATCCTATGACCCTGACCGGGTTTCGCCCGATAGCGCGATCCAGAGCGGTCTGTATGCCCGTACAGACAAGAAGGGTGGTACCGCGGAGGTTGGCCTTCGTCCCTGATGGACGAAGGTTTTTTGTTGCCTGTTTGGATAAGGAGTTGCGATGCCTGACAATATCATCCCCATCTACAATCCGGCCGAGATCGAGCCGCGTTGGCAGCAGCAGTGGGAGCAGGACGAAATTTATCATTCAAATATCGATCCGGCGAAGCCGAAGCATTATGCGCTGACCATGCTTCCTTATCCTTCCGGTGATCTGCACATTGGCCATTGGTATGCGATGACCCCTTCAGATGCGCGCGCCCGCTACAAACGCATGCGCGGTTTTAATGTGCTTTTCCCGATGGGTTTCGATGCCTTTGGCCTGCCGGCTGAAAACGCGGCGATCAAACGCAACATCCATCCCAAACAGTGGACGTATAAAAACATTGCCAACATGCGCCAGCAGCTGCACAGCATGGGGGCCATGTTCGATTGGCGCCGCGAGGCCGTATCCGCGGATCCCGAATATTACCGCTGGACGGAATGGTTCTTTGTGCAGTTCTTCAATCACGACCTGGCCTATCGCAAGATGTCGCCGGTGGATTGGTGTCCCAACTGCAACACGACCCTGGCCCGCGAGCAGGTGTGGGGCGAAGATCGCCACTGCGAGCGCTGCGGAACGCCGGTGATCAAGAAAAACCTGGACCAGTGGTTTTTCCGCACCACCCAATATGCCGATGAACTGTTGAATTTTGAAAATATCGATTGGCCGGATAAAGTTCGGGATATGCAGACCAACTGGATTGGCCGCTCCGAAGGGGCTTCGGTGATCTTCAAGACTGAAGCCGGCGAGCCAATCGAGGTGTTCACCACCCGTCCCGACACGCTGTGGGGCGCCACCTTTATGGTGCTGGCCCCGGAGCATCCTCTGGTGGCCAGCCTGACTACCCCGGCGCAAAAGGACGAGGTCGAAACCTATATCGCCCAATCCGTTCGCCAGACCGATATTCAACGCGAATCATCCGAGAAGGACAAAACCGGGGTGTTTACCGGCGGATATGCAATCAATCCGGTCAACCAGAAGCGCATCCCGATCTGGATCGCCGATTATGTGTTGATGACCTACGGCACCGGGGCGATTATGGCCGTTCCGGCCCACGACGAGCGCGACTTTGCCTTTGCGCTCAAGTTTGGGCTGCCGATCATCCCGGTCATCGAACGGCCGGATGGGCAGGCGCGTAGTTTGATCTTCCCCGGGTCGATGGAAAACGGCTTCCGCGGCGAACTGGATGCTTCGGGAGTGAGCTACCGCGCCGCGCCGCTGGGAGACCTGGGCGAGGGCCTGTTCGTCACCCTGGGGCGGGAGCAGGTGGATGGCTATGTGGCTCTGGTGCAGCGCTTCTTGAAAGCGGGCAACTGGAACGATGTGGTCGGCTCGCGCTGGTTATTCATCTTCAGCGATGAGGTTCTTGAGCTGGATTCGACTGAGGCAGACGAAAAAATCCTGGCGCGCTGCAAAGAAATCTGGCCGCCAGTGGCGCCCAACCGGACGGTGATGGAAATGCTGCAGAACTTGCCTTTCTACCAGGAAATCCTGCTGCATTCCCAATATGGCACCCTGATCCATTCTGGCAAATTCAGCGGGACGCCGGGCGGTGAAGCCAAACGCCAGGTGACCACCTGGCTGCGCGAGCAGGGGGCGGGAGATTTCACCGTAAATTATCGCCTGCGAGATTGGTTAATCTCACGCCAGCGCTATTGGGGCGCGCCGATCCCCATCATCTTCTGCAAGGACTGCGGACCGGTAGCCGTGCCCGAAGATCAACTGCCCGTGCTGCTGCCGGATGACGTCGAATGGAAGCCGACCGGCGAAAGCCCCTTAAAGCTGCATCCCACCTGGCGCTTTACCACCTGCCCCAGCTGCGGCGGACCCGGTGAGCGCGAGACGGATACCATGGATACCTTCATGTGTTCATCCTGGTATCACCTGCGCTATCTCAGCCCGGCCTACGACAAAGGTCCCTTTGACCCGCAGGAATACGATTATTGGATGCCGGTGGATACGTACACGGGCGGGGCCGAGCATGCCACCATGCACCTGATCTACACGCGCTTCTTTCACAAAGCCCTGCGCGATCTGGGTGTCACCCGTGGGGATGAACCCATGCTGCAGCTGCGCAACCAGGGGCAGATCCTGGGGCCGGATGGGCAGCGGATGAGCAAATCGCGCGGCAACGTGGTCGACCCGGATGAACAGGTGAAACTGTACGGCGCCGACACCGTGCGCGCCTTTATGATGTTTGGCTACCGTTGGGCCGAGGGCGGCCCCTGGGAGCCCGGCAGCATCCAGGGCGCCAACCGCTGGCTGAAGCGCCTGTGGTTGGCGATGCTCGAACCTGGCGATGGCGCCGAGCCACAGCCGGGCGTGCTGCGCAGTTTGCGCCGAAAAGTCCACCAGACTCTGCGCGCGGTGACCAAAGACTTCGAAGAGTTCGAGTTCAACACGATTATTTCCGGATTGATGGAGCTGCTCAACGAGATGCTCAAGGCCAAGCAGGCCGGCGCGTATGGAACCCCAACCTGGGATGAGGCGGTGGAGATTTATTTGCAAATGGTGTGCCCGGTTGCCCCGCACATCAGCGAGGAATTGTGGTCGCTGTTGGGGAAAACCGGTTCCATCCACACCTCGGCCTGGCCTGTGGTGGATGAGGAAGCTACCCGCGAAGACGAGGTGACCCTGGTGCTGCAGGTGAACGGCAAGGTACGCGACCGGTTGGTGGTGGCGGCGGACATTTCGGACGTAGATGCCAAGAATGCCGCGAAAGCCAGCCCGTTGGTACAAAAGTTTCTGGAGGGCCGCGAGCCGCGCCAGGTGATTTACGTCAAGGGCAAACTGGTGAATTTCGTCGGCTGATTTGGGTGCATTCCGTCGAAGCCAGACAAACCAATAAGGATTATTATGGATACAACCGCCTGAGATGACGGTTGTATCCATATAAAAGAGGAGTGAAACATGCGGATTGAAGATTTGAACTGGATGGATGTGGAAGCCTATCTTAAGCAAGATGACCGCTTGATTCTGGTGCTGGGCACCATCGAACAGCACGGCTATCTCAGCCTGGCAACGGATGTAAAGGTGCCCATGGCATTGGCGGACGCAGCCAGTCAGAAAACCGGAGTGCTGGTTGCCCCCCCGGTCAATTATGGCGTTTCGCCCTATTTTGCCACCTATCCCGGCACCTTCAGCCTGCGGTTAAGCACTTTTCTGGATACGGTGGAAGATATTGTCCGTGCAGCTTACCGCCACGGCTTTCGCCGCATCCTGGTATTGAACGGTCACGGCGGTAACGACGCGGTGCGCGGCCGTCTGGTGGAAACGGCCAACGCCCTTGCCGGGCTGGAAATTTCCTGGTACGCCTGGTGGACTGCGCACAGCGTCGAACAGGTGGCGATGAAATATGGTTTGGAAAGACAGCACGCCTCGTGGATGGAGGCATTTCCATTTACCCGCGTGGCAGATATGCCGGAGGGCAGCAAACCCGAGGTGAAGGTCAAGGGCTTGCTGAATGCGGAAGAGACACGGGCGGCCTACGGGGATGGAGTTTTTGGCGGCGCTTACCAGGCTTCCCCGGAAGTGATGGAAGAATTATTGGCCGCCTGCCTGGCAGATGTCCTGTATTTGCTCGAATTTTAATAGCTTTTTACCCAGACGCCAGTGAGATGCGCGCATCGCCGGCGCATCTCTTTTGTTTTAACCGCGCCCGGAGCGGATGATCGACCAGACCAGCCAGATGCCGAATAAAATGGAGGAGATCAGGGCGAAGCCAAAAATGAAATTGCCAATGGTTTGCCAGGCTTCGTTTTTATACACCACCGTGACCAATGCCAGAGCGATGATGACGGCCGAAAGGATCATACCCAGAGTCATGCGGTTGGTCATGGATTGCAGGCGGGTGAACAAATCATCCAGCTCGTGTTTGTTTAAATTCACTTCGAACTTGCCCTGTTCAATTTGAGCCAGGATGCGCTGCGCCCTGCGGGGAAAATCCAGGCCGAGCTCAATGCTGTCCATCGCGGCGGCGCTGACGCGCGGCATCATCGCCGCCATCGAGCTTTGCTCCTTCCAGAAATTGCGCAGGTAGGGCGCGGCAAACTGGAACAGGTTGAAATCCGGGTAAAGGAGGGTGCCGGTGCCTTCGCTGATCGTTACCGCCCGCGTCATGGCCACCAACTCACCGGGGAGCTGCAGCCCGTTGCGCAGGATGACCGCCATCATTTCTCGCACCACCTGAGAGGCAGAGAATTCGCGGATGGAAGCGCCGGAGAACTGGTCTAACAGCCGTTCGAGATCACGGGCGAACACGCGACGGTTGACGCCCCGGTTATAAATCCCGGCTTCGAGGAATTCATCCACCAGCATATTGGAGTCCTGGCGTTCGATCGCCTGGGCCACGCCAAGAAAGGTGCGTTTGGTGCGCTCGTTTAATCGGCCAACCATGCCAAAATCGACCACGGCCAGGGAAGAATCAGGCTGCACGAAAAAATTCCCGGGGTGTGGATCGGCATGGTACATGCGGAACTCGAAGATCTGCCGCAGGGCGAACTGCATGAGGTTTTCGGCAACTTTCCGGCGATCGATACCGGCTGCATCCAACCCGGCCAGGTCGTTGATCTTCAAACCGCTGACCCGTTCGAGGGTGATCACCTGGCGGGTGGTGTATTGCCAGTAGACGACCGGGATGTAGATGTTGGGATCATCCGAAAAGTTTTTACGGAAGGTATCCGCATTTCTGCCTTCCCGTTGGTAATCAAATTCGGCCCGCACCGTGTAGGCGAATTCTTCGATCAGCGCGGGGAGGTCATACATTTTGCCGATGGAGGTATGCTGCGTAGCCCATTGGGCCATGTCGGCGAGAATTTCCAGGTCTTGCTCGAAAGTTTTCTCGGCATCCGGGCGCACAATTTTCACCACCACTTCGTCGCCGCCCCACAAACGCGCCGCATATACCTGGCCGATGGAGGCGGAGGCGATCGGCACTGGGTCTAACTCGGCAAAAAGAACCTGGATATCCTTGCCCAATTCTTGCTGGAGCACTTTCTTCATTTGCTTGAAAGGCACAGGTGGCACCAGGTCTTGCAAGGTGTTGAGCGCCTCGATATAGTCGGGCGGCAGCAGGTCGGCCCGCGAGCTGAGAGCCTGGCCAAATTTGATAAACGTAGGGCCTAATTCGACCAGGGCTTTGACGAAATTTTCGGCCTGGCTGCGCCCGACTTTGCTCCCGGGTTTGCGCAGCCCGGCTGCCCCACCGGCCGAGGATGTTTCCATGCGGTTGAGCAGCCAGCCTAATCCATGCCGGGTAAGCGTGCTGACAATTTGATGCGATCGCCGGATCAGTGGCGCTCTACTTAACCATGGAATACGAAATGGCTTGGATAGCATAACCCCATTATATAATCAAGCCCATGAACCTTGATAGGCGTTTGCTCCAACTGGTTAACGCGGCGGTGGCCCCGTTTGTCTGGACGGTGTTGGGTGGTCTTTCGGCCGGCATTCTGGCAATTTTTCAGGCTCGCCTGTTGAGCCGGGTGATCACCCGCGTGTTTCTCCAGGGCCAGGCACTCGGAGATGTCATGCCGCTTCTGTGGGTGATGCTGGCCATCATCGCCGGGCGTGGGCTGAGCACCTTTGCCGGTGATCGCGGCGGCGCCGTGCTGGCACGGCAGGTCAAAACACGGCTGCGTGGGATGCTGGCGGATAAGATTTTCCGGCTTGGACCGCTCTTCACCCGGGATAAGCCGGCGGGCGAGTTGAGCGCGGTACTGCTGCAAGGCGTAGATGCCCTGGATGCCTATTTCAGCCAATTCCTCCCGCAGATTGTCCTGGCCGGGCTGGTTCCCCTGGCGGTGCTGGCGCTGGTTTTTCCGGTGGACTGGATTTCCGGCGTCATTTTGTTATTGACCGGCCCGTTGATCCCCTTTTTTATGTTTTTGATCGGCAGCAGTTCAGAGAAATTGACCCAACGCCAGTTTAAAGCATTGGGCCGGATGAGCGCCTTTCTGCTGGACACGATCCAGGGGCTGAGGGCGTTGAAGGAGTTGGGCCGCAGCCGCGAACAGGTGGACCGGATCCGAGAGGTGAGCGAGCGGTATCGTGAGACTACCATGCAGGTGCTGCGCATCACCTTTCTGTCCGCGCTGGCATTGGAAATCCTGGGGACGATCAGCACCGCGGTGATCGCCGTACAAATTGGTCTGCGCCTGCTGTACGGCCAGATGGGGTTCGAAGGCGCTTTTTTTGTGCTGCTGATCGCCCCCGATTTTTACCTGCCGCTGCGCAACCTGGGGCTGCGCTTCCACGCCTCGATGAGCGGAGCCAGCGCGGCTCGCTCGATCTTCGCCATATTGGACGAGGAAGAAATGCATGGGCCGCCCGTGCCAGAAAAGGCGCTTGCCGGAGAAAACCGTATTGATGGCGGTATGCACCAAACTCTCTCGTCCGCCCCCCAGATCACCTTTGAGGGAATTACCTTTGGCTATCCTGGACGAAGCGAGCCGGCAGTCAGCGAGGTGAGTTTCACCCTTCAGGCGGGCAGCCTGGTGGCGCTGGTAGGCGCCAGCGGAGCCGGAAAAACCAGCCTGCTTTCGCTGCTGGCACGCTTTATCGAGCCGCAAGCAGGCCAGATTTGGGTGAATGGTGAAAGATTATCGCGATATTCAGCCGGAGAATGGCGGCGCTCCACCGCCTGGGTGGGGCAACAGCCCTATCTATTTTCCGGGAGCATCGCGGATAATCTGCGCATAGCCAACGAAGATGCGCGGGATGAGCAACTCTTACAAGCCTTACAATTGGCTCGCCTGGATGCCTGGGTCGCATCGCAGCCTGGCGGGCTTTCCAGCCAGGTGGGGGAAGGCGGGCGGCGCTTGAGCGCAGGGCAGGCGCAGCGCCTGGCGCTGGCGCGCGCCTTTCTGCGGGATGCTCCCCTGGTGCTGATGGACGAACCCACCGCCCACCTGGACCCACCCGAAGAAGCCGTCCTGGAACACACCGTACGTGATCTATGCGCGGACCGCACGACCCTGATCATCGCCCACCGTTTGAACACCATCGTGCGCGCGGACCAGATCCTGGTGGTGGAAGCCGGGCGGATGGTTGAACGGGGCCGCCATAGCGAACTGCTGGCGCTTAACGGCAGGTACGCTGCCCTGGTCCACGCGGCGGGGGGGCAGGGATGAGAACCGCTTTGCGTTTACTAAGTTTCCTGCGCCCCTTTGCCGGAGAGGTGCTGCTTTCGGTGCTGCTGGGCGCGGCCACGGTGGCCAGCGGCATCGGTTTGTTGGGCACCTCGGCTTTCTTGATCACCACGGCAGCTCTCCAGCCGAGCATTGCCGCCCTGGAAGTGGCCATCGTTGGGGTGCGTTTCTTCGGCATCTGCCGGGGGGTATTCCGCTACCTCGAGCGCCTGGTCTCCCATTCCACCAATTTCCGCCTGCTGGCCGGGCTGCGCGTGTGGTTCTACCAGACGGTCGAACCTTTAGCGCCTGCCCGCCTGGAGACTCTGCGCGGCGGTGATTTGCTCACCCGCGCGGTCGGTGATATTGAGGTGCTGGAAGATTTTTATGTGCGCCTGGTGGCTCCACCGCTGGTGGCGCTGCTGATCACATTGGGAGTCGGCATGTTCGTCGGACGCTCCGCCTGGCAGTTGGGTTGGATGGTCGCGGCGGGGCTGCTGATTGGCGGGGGCGTGCTGCCTTCTGTCGTTTATTTGCTCGTGCGTCCGGAAGGCGAGAAAATCAGCCGTTCCAGGTCGGTATTGAATGTGGCCCTGGTGGATGCCGTGCAGGGGATGACCGAATGGTACGCGTACGGCCAGGAAACCGCCCAATTGGCGAAAATCCGATCCGCCGGTGGGGAGTACGACCGGGTCGGGGAACGGGCTCGCCTGATCGGGGCTGCCGGCGAGGCGCTGGGGCTGGTCAACCACCAGTTGTGGGTCTGGCTGGTGGTGGTCGCGGCGATCCCGCTGGTGCGCTCCGGGCAAATGGATGGCGTCGCCCTGGCAGTCGCCGCGATGTTGACCGGGGCGGCATTTGAGGCTGTCCTGCCGCTCAATCAGGCGGCCCAACAGTTGGAGGGCGCGCTTCAATCCGCGCGGCGATTGTTTGCTCTGGCGCAGCTTGAGCCGGCCGTCAAAGAGGCTGTGGATGCCAAAGCTGTCCCCGCTCAATTTCATTTGCGCATCGACCATCTGACCTTCCACTACCCCGGCCAGTTGGTGAAAGCCCTGGAGGATTTCTCGTTGGACCTGCCTATCGGTAAACATGTGGCCCTGGTTGGCCCCAGCGGCGCGGGAAAATCGACAGTCGCCAGCCTGCTGCTGCGGTTTTGGGATGCGCCGGATGGAACCATAACCCTCAACGGTGAAGAGATAGGTGGATTTGGGATCGAAAGCCTGCGCCAACGTATCGCGGTGATCCCTCCTTCGGCTTATTTGTTCTCGGGGACGCTGGACGAGAACATTCGCCTGGGAAATCCCTCTGCATCGCCGCAAGAGGTGGCGGACGCCATCCGGTCGGCGAGATTGGACGCACTGATTGGCCGGCTGCCCGCAGGGGTGCGCCACTGGCTGGGTGCGCAGGGCGAACAACTGAGCGGGGGTGAGCGTCAGCGAGTGGCTGCCGCCCGCGCGTTTCTCAAACCGGCCGGCCTGCTGTTGATGGATGAACCGGCTGCCAATCTCGACCCGGTGTCGGCTCGGGAACTGCTGCATGACCTGGTCAACGCGGTGGAAGAGCGCTCCTTGATCTGGATTACCCACGATCTGAGCGGATTGGAACCCATGGATGAGATCATCGTTTTGCGTGACGGGCGGGTGATTGAGCGCGGGACCCATGCCGAGTTGACCTCGCTGGGTGGCTGGTATGCCCAGGCGCTTTCGCTGCAGCGCAGTGTGCTGATCTAAGCAGGGAACTTTCCAAAGAAGCAATCCGTCCTAAGGGCGAAACCAATGATTAGGCGTGGGTCCATCCGGAAAATTACCAGGATGGTCTTTCGCAAGGAGGATTGGATGAAACCCCTGGGACTGATCGCCTGCCTGCTGGCCCTTTTACTGTTGGGAATTTTTGCCCTCCCGGTTAAAGCGGATGGAATTATCATCCCGCCCCCCTGTCCGGCGGATTTCTGCCCGCCGCCCCCGCCCTGCCGATACGATTTTTGCCCGCCTGTTCCCCCGCGCCCCATCAGTCAATTGGTGATCCGCTCGCACCACGTGGAGGTTAATATCGTCTCCCAGGTGGCCACCACGCGGGTGGACCAGGTGTTTTATAACCCCAATGATTGGGCGGTGGAGGGCACCTATGTGTTCCCCCTGCCGGCGGATGCGGTAGTCTCAGATTTTAAATTATGGATCGATGGCGAAGCGGTGGAAGGCAAGGTGTTAAGCGCCGAGGAAGCCAGAAAAATATACGAAGACACCGTGATCCAACTGCGCGACCCGGCCTTGCTCGAGTATATCGGCCGGGGGGCAGTTCAAGCCCACATTTTCCCGATCCCCGCGCAGGGAGAACGCCGGATTCAACTGGAATACAACCAGGTGCTCAGCGCGGACCAGGGTTTGGTGCGTTATATCTACCCGCTCAATACGGAAAAATTCTCAATGCTCCCGCTGGAAGATGTGTCGATCAAGGTGAATGTGACCAGCGACCTGCCCGTGCGGGCCGCCTACTCACCGAGCCATGCGGTGGATATCACCCACGATGGGGAAACCAGGTTCACCGCTGCCTGGTCAGATCAAAACGTGCTGCCTGATAATGATTTTAGCCTGTACTACTCGGTGGGTGAAAGTGAGGCATTCCACCTGCTGACCTATCGAGATCCGGGCGATCCACAGGATGCGGATGGATTTTTCTTGCTGCTGCTGGCGCCAAAACCTGAAATCAGCCAAAAACCGGTGCCAAAGGATGTGATCCTGGTGCTCGACCGTTCCGGAAGCATGGACGGAGATAAATTCACCCAGGCGCAAGAAGCGCTGCGCTTTATCCTGGGAAAATTAAACCCTGAAGACCGCTTCCACCTGCTGACCTTCTCAACCGGGGTGCAGACCTATGCCAGTGGGATGCGGCCGAGCGACGAAGCCAGCGAGGCGATTGCCTGGGTCAATCAATTATCCGCGGCAGGCAGCACCGACATCAACCGCGCGCTGCTTGAAGCGATTTCTGCCGCCGATAGTGAGCGGCCAACCTACCTGATCTTCCTCACCGATGGCCTGGCCACCGTCGGCGAACTGGATACCAAAAAAATTTTGGAGAATGTACGCGGTGAGGCCAGGCGCAACCTGCGTCTCTTCACCTTTGGCATTGGTTACGATGTGGATACCATTCTACTGGATACACTCGCCCAGGAAAATCACGGCTTGAGCACCTACATCCGCCCGGACGAAGCCCTGGATGAAATTCTGTCGGCTTTTTATGAAAAGATCAGCACCCCGGTGATGACCGATCTTTCCCTGGACTTCGGCGGGCTCGGGGTGTACGACCTTTATCCCCAGCCCCTGCCGGACCTGTTCGCCGGTTCGCAGAACCTGATTGTCGGGCGCTACCGCGAGGGCGGTACCGCCGACCTGAGTTTGAACGGCTCGGTAAACGGCGAAGCGGTGAAATTGGTGTTTTCCGGGATGCAGTTTGCCAGGGATTCGCGCAGCGAATCAACCGACATGAGCGTGCTGGCGCGGTTGTGGGCCACCCGCAAGATAGGCTACCTGCTCAACCAGGCGCGTATCAGCGGGCCTGACCAGGAAACCATCGATCAAATCGTGCGCCTGAGCGTGCGCTACGGCATCGTCACCCCATATACCTCATATTTAGTCACCGAAGATATGCCGTTAGGGGCGTCCGCGCAGGAAAAAATCGCCAACAACGCCTTCGAAAACGCCAAAGCGGCCCCGCTGGCGCCCTCCGGTCAGGCTGCCGTCGACCGGGCAGCCGAGGAGGGCCAGCTGCAGGGCGCGAATGTGGCTCCTGAAGGCCTGCAGGGCAGCGATAAGATCATCCGCAGCGTGGGTCCGCGGACGTTCCTGTACAGCGATGGGACCTGGATCGATACATCCTACGACCCGCAGGCAATGCAGGCGCAGAACCTGCCCTTCCTCTCGGAAGAGTACTTCCGCTTGGCCCAATCCAGCCCGGATGTAGCCGCGGCTCTGGCTTTAGGCGACCAGGTGATTGTAGTCATCGATGGCCAGGCTTACCAGGTGGGTGAAACCGGCGTCATCCATCAGCCGGCCCCGGTCGAACCGAGCGCCACGCCAGAAGCCAGGTCGCCTACTCTTCAGGCGACAGCAAAGCTGAGCCCCACGGCCACCAAAGCCGCACAGCCGGCACAGGCAACCCCCATCTGCGGTTCGGTGCTGATGATCGTGGGGATTGTATTGGGATTTTTAGTGATTCGAAGATCTGGGATATAACGGCGAGGCGAGGCAGGGTAGGTTAAAAAGAATTCTTCCAGGCTGATGTGCTGCCACCCACACGCGCCTGGAAGAATTACCGAGAGGAGAATGCTCCTTATTTATATCCGCCAAGATTAATAACCGCATGATAGAAGATTAAAAAGAGGATAAGAATAATCAATTAATCCGTATTCAACGCGTCCAAAATGCGCTCTTCGCTTAAATCTCCCTCGCGGAGAATGGTGGCGCGCGCCTGGGTGCAGTCCACCACGGTAGAGGGCACACCCCCCGGGCAGGTTCCTCCGTCCAACAATAGATCGATGCGCCCGCCCAATTGGTTGAGCACATCCTCAGCGCTGAGGGGGTTGCTGCCCCCGGACAGGTTCGCCGAGGAGGTGGCCAGAGGCCCGGCTGCGCGCAGCAAGTCCAGGGTGAAAGCCAGGTCGGGCATGCGCACCCCGACGGTGGGATACGGCGAGAGGTTTTCCGGCAGATCGGGATGGCGGGGCACCACCAGGGTGAGAGCGCCCGGCCAGAATTTTTGCGCGAGGATCGCGGCCGAGGAGGTTAATCCACTGGTGAGCAGGGGCAGCTGTTCCAAGGACCCCAACAGGACGGGCAGGGCTTTATTGCTGGAACGAATCTTGGCGTCAAACAGGCGGTCGATGGCAGCCGCGGAAAATGGATCGCAGGCGAGACCATAGACCGTATCGGTGGGGAAGGCCACCAGCCCGCCGCGGTGGATGATTTGCAGCGCTTCAGCAATGGCGCCTGGATGGGATGATTGCAGGGTTTTGGTTTGCATGAAAAACCTCCATAGACAGATGAGTTCAGGCTTTCTCGCCGTTGCCGGTCAATTTATACCCTGATGTCTACCAGGCGATCCAGACCGGCTAAATCCGCATGGACGCTGATCGCCGCGCTTGGGTAAATGTTTTGCGCCAGGCGAGTGACGGCCGCAGCCTGGCGGTATTCGATTTCCAGCAGCATGCGGCTGCCCGGCCAGAGCAGGCGGCGCGCGTCTTGCAGCAGCCGGCTAATGAGATTGAGCCCGTCTTCCCCGCCGTCCAATGCCTCCAGCGGCTCGTGACGGGCTACAGGAAGGCCGGTGAGGTCGCCGGTGGGAATATAGGGGAGGTTGGCGCAAATCAGGCTGTACGGCCCGCGCAGCGCGGTTGTCAGGTCGCCGGCAATTAATCTCACCTGGTTTTCGACACCGTGGGCGCGCACATTTTTCGCGGCTATTTGCAGGGCGGCCATCGACCGGTCGAGCGCATCGATCCGCAGATTGGGGACGTGCCTGGCCAGTGAAACGGCAATGCAGCCCGAACCGGTGCCGATATCCGCCGCGCGGCCGGCGGGATGTTCGGCGGTGAGCCAGGCCAGGGCGCGCTCCACCAGATGCTCGGTTTCAGGCCGCGGGATGAGCACCGCGGGCGAGACAGCGAATGTCAGCCCGAAGAATTCCTGCCGGCCGGTCAGGTAGGCCAGGGGCATTCCCTGGATCAGGTTGGCCAGGTATTGGTCGAGGAGTGTGTGCTGCTCGTCGTTCAGTTCGGTTTCGGGATGCGCCAGGACCCAGCTGCGGGTCTGAGCGGTGGTATGTGCGAGGAGCAGCTGCGCGATCAGCCCGGGGTTTTCATCCACGGATGAAAGGGCAGAACGCGCGGCTGCCTGCCATTCGCCAATCCTAATCCTCGTCATCCACCCCGGCAGTCAGGCGTTCGGTTTCGTCACGTTGGGATAGCTCGTCGATAAACATATCGATGTCGCCTTCCAGTACCGCGGCGATATTATAAGAGGAGACCCCGATGCGGTGATCGGTGACGCGCGATTGCGGGAAGTTGTAGGTGCGGATTTTTTCCGAACGTTCGGCGTTGCCGACCTGAGAGCGCCGGTTTTCTTCTTGCTCGTGGTGGCGCTTCTGGGTTTCGATATCAAACAGGCGCGCGCGCAAAATGCTCATCGCGCGCAGCTTATTTTGCAGCTGCGAACGCTCATCCTGGCAGGCGATCACGATCCCGGTGGGGAGGTGGGTAATGCGCACCGCGGTGGAGTTCTTTTGCACATTCTGCCCGCCCGCTCCGGCGGATTTGTAGACATCGATCTTGATGTCGTTGTCCGGGATATTGATTTCAACCTCGGCCACTTCGGCCAACACTGCCACCGTGGCGGTGGAGGTGTGGATGCGCCCGCTGGATTTGGTCACCGGGATGCGCTGCACACGGTGAACCCCGCTCTCAAATTTCAACCGTGAATAAGCGCCCTTGCCTTTGACCGAAAAGATGACCTCTTTATAACCGCCGATGCCGGTTTCGTTTTGCGAAAGAATTTCCACCTTCCAGCGGCGTTTTTCGGCGTAGCGGTTGTATATGCGGAACAGATCGCCGGCGAAGAGGGCTGCTTCATCGCCGCCTGTCCCGCCGCGGATTTCCATGATGACATCCCGGTCATCCCGGGGATCCTTGGGCACCAGCAGAGACTTGAGCGATTTTGCCAGCTCTTCGGCGCGCGGCTGCAAGGAGTTGAGATCGGCCTGGGCCAGCTGCTGCATTTCTTCATCTTCACTAACCAGCAGGCTTTCGGCCTCTTGGATTTGTTTGAGCACCAGGCGGTATTCCTGGCCTTTCCCGACAATTTCCTCAAGATCCGAGCGCTCCTTGGAAAGCTCGGCAACCTTCTGATAGTCATCCACATTCTGTTCGATTAATTCGCCCAATTCTTGATAATGGGCTTCAATCTCGGCAATTTTCTCCAGCATATGCGTTCTTTCCGCTATTTCCTCGGGTATCGATGGGGTTAAGCTCCAAACCAAATATTATACCAGTTTCAGTCCAGCCATTCCAGGATGGCATCCGCGGCCGGCCCCACCAGGCGCGCGGTTTGCACCGATAGTTGGTGATCGAAACCAAACTGGTATCCGCGTACAGATACCAACAGAGCCTCCGGCGTGCTGCCATGCAGCGCAGTGCCGATCGCCAGGCACGATGCCGGGGTGAGATGGTGGGTGAGCGGAGAAGCCTGGTATTGGCTGGTAAGCACTTCCAGGTGGATCTCCTCTGCCACCGCGCCGGTATGGGCATCCACAAACACGATGCGCTCAAAGGCAGCAAAGTCATCCGCGATTTCGGGGGTCAGCTGCAGCATATAGCGCAGTTCGAGCGAGCCAACCGCCAGTTCTGCGCCGTCATGGGGTGAAAGTGGCAGTTCTCCGCCCATTCTCCCCGCCAATTCGCGCAGCACGTGCCAGGCGACGCCGTCATCCTGGCGGTCGGTATTTCCATAGGCGATAATTAATGCGGACATGCCGATATTATACTTTCTGAAAACACGAAGTGCGGGTGGCGCAGCCACCCGCACTTCGCTGGAAGCAATGAATTTACAAACCGCGGCTCAGGGTTTGCTGAATGTTGCCCTCGGCGTCGAAAACGTCCACCACCATCGGCATCTGCCCGACAGCGTGGGTGGAGCAGGACAGGCAAGGGTCGTAAGCGCGAATGGCGGCTTCGACCCGGTTGAGCATGCCCTTCGGTCACGTCTGGGCCATGAACGTAGGTCTTCGCGACGGAATCGACGGCTTCGCTCATCGCCCAGTTGTTATGGCCGGTGGACACGATCAGGTTGACCTTTTCGAGCTGGCCATTATCTTCGGTCCAATAGTGATGGATCAGCGTGCCGCGAGGGGCTTCGATGACGCCCACGCCCTCACCTTGCATATCCGTAGTGGTGTTCAGGATTTCGGTGCTGAGAATATCGGGGTCATCCAGCAGGACGCGCACGCTTTCGGCGGCAAAGAGGGTTTCGATCAGGCGGGCATAATGGTAGTACAGTGTATTTTCGACCGGTTTGCCGGCGATTGATCGCCTTGAATTTCTGGAATTCCTGGTTGAGCCAGCGGGGTATCGATCTTGATCGGCGACGTTCAAACGTCCCAGCGGGCCAACGCGGTAGACGCCACCCGGCCAGCCGAGTTTCTTATAATAGGGGAATTTCAGGTAGGACCAGTTCTCAACATGTTCGGCGATGTAATCCAGATAGTTCGGCCGTCGAAGTTCTCAAGCTGCTGGCCCTGGCTGTCGATCAGGCGGATATTGCCGTCGTACAGTTCCAGGCCGTTTTCGGGGGTGACCAGCCCAAAATAGCCGGTAGGGAAGACGGCGAACTTGTTGATGTCTTCCATGTTCTGCGTCGGCCCAATCCCGTATGATCTGCGAGCCCGGTCTGGATGGTGGCGATGGAGTCATCCAGTCCGGCCAGGATCGCATCGCGTTCGGAGGCATGCAGGGCTTTATTGACACCCCCGGAACGGCGAAGTTGGGATGAACCCGGCGTCCGCCGAGGATGGAGATGATGTCTTGCCCAAATTTGCGCAGGCCGACTGCTTTGACGGCCAGCTCGGGGTTGGCCTGATACCAGGCCAATCACGTTGCGGATGGCCGGGTCGGCATCAAAGCCGAGGAGCAGATCGGGTCCGGCTAATTCAAAAAAGTGCATGCCATGGCTTTGGATGATCTGTCCCATGTGCATCAATTCGCGCAGCAGCGAGGCCGGGCGGGGCGGTGGGCAGCCCATGACAGCGTCGCCGGCCTTCGCCGAGGCCAGGTGATGGCTGACCGGGCAAATCCCGCAGATGCGCGGGGTGATAGATGGCATTTCGAAAACCATGCGGCCTTCGCAGAATTTTTCAAAACCGCGGAATTCATTGACATGGAAGTAAGCCCGGTCTGACTTTGCCATCTTCGTCCATATGAATGGTGACTTTGGCGTGGCCTTCAATGCGGGTGACAGGTTCGATCGTTATTTTTTGTGCAACCATAGTTCCACCTCCTAATGCCAGTGCAGCATATCACCCTTCAGGTCGGGTTTGCGGCCCTGGGCAAGTTCGCTGAGCACGTAGAAAATCACATCCGGATCGGGCGGACAGCCGGGAACAAAGACATCCACCGGAACCACTTCCTGAATGCGCGCGCACTTTGGTCATGGTGGCAAAGTTCGGGATCGCTGGGGATTTTGCCCTCGTCATCGGTGCTTTCTGTCTCGACGTAGGCGCGGCGCAGGGCTTCTTCCAGGGGGAAGAAGTTGCGCATCGCCGGGACGCCGCCAAACACGGCGCAGTCACCCAGGGCAACCAGCACCTGGCAGCGTTTGCGCATGCGTTTGGCCACTTCTTCGTTGGCGCTGTTATTGATGCCGCCTTCTAGCACGCCCACGTCTACGCCGCTTTCATCGGGTTGCTTTGAGGTCGGTGATGGGGGTGGCGCGGATATCGGCCAGTTCGGCGATCTGGAGAATTCGCTCATCGATATCCAATAATGACATATGGCATCCTGCGCAGCCGCACAACCAATCGGATGAAACTTTCGGTTTCGCCATACTACTACTCCTATTTTGTCAGCAATGTTGGGCCGCTCAGGCTGCCGCGAAAGCGACAGGGGATTTGCGTGATTCCAATTCGGCCAGCCAGTCAAACGCGGTCGAGACGCCCAATGCGGAGGCGACTGCTTCCAGCGTTTCCTGGTTTGAGCGCACTTCACCACCCAGTGAGATGGCGGCAACCGCCTCCTGCATGCGCCCGTCAATATTCAAATAATGGCCGGTCGTTTCAGCCCACATCTCAACTGGCAGGACTACATCCGCCATAGCGGTGAGGCGTGAGGCGTAAGCCGCCTGGACCGCCAGGAAAGGTGCGCCTTCGATTTGCTGAACGAGGTGCTGTGCGGGGGTATCGTCGCCCAGGGCAACGTACACTGCCTGGTGACCGTTGCGGTGGAAGGGTTGATCCAACCCGAACTGCGCGGCGGCCAGGCTGTTGGCACCGGTGCGTGCGCCGATCAGTTTTTTGCCGGCGCCAACCAGGTTGGCCAGCTCGGCGGCAGCCTTCAGCGCGGGCAGGTCCACGGTCTGGCCGTAAATGAAGACCGGCTGGGTGGCATGGGCAATGATCGCCGCGGCCTGCAGGAAATTATTGGCCGCGATCCCGGTTTTTTGAACGGCGGTTTGCAGTTCAACGTCTGCATCCATGCCGTTGGCAGCGCTTTTGGCCAGCCCGAGTTTAACCACGGCAGCCTTCAGCCCGCTGACAGCGAATTTTTCGCTGTTGGCAGCCGGTTTGAGGGCAACTTTGGCCAGAGGGGCGAAGGCGTTTTCGGCGGCATCCACCAGCACCAGGGCGGTGTTGGCAGGTAAGGCGCGTTTGACCATAAAGCCCATCACCTGGGCATCTGTGGCCAGGTCGGCGCTCAGGATGACGACGCAGTCTGCGGATTGTAAGGTCTGCAGATCGGTCTCGAACTGCCCGATCTCAGCGGCCAGATGAGAAGATGCGGCGGTCGCTCCTTCTTCAAGGGAGGTGACCATATCGCCGCCCAGACCGTTTTTGAACAGTTGTTTGAAAGCCGCTAAGGACTCGATGGACAGGCGCGGAGAGGCAACCGCGGCCACACCGCTGCTGCTTTGACCGGCCAGGGGTTTTACCCGGGCAGAAATAGCCTCAAGAGCTTCGCTCCAGGTGGCCGGCTCGAGTTTGCCCTCTTTGCGCACCAGCGGGGTGGTGATCCGCTTGCGGTCTTCTTCGAGGGGGATAAAGCGGCCTTGTTTGCAGAGCACGCCGTCGTTCACCGGGGCGTCCCAGTTGCCCAGCACGCGCACCAGGCGGTTGTCGCGGGTGAGGACTTCGACGCCGCAGCCAACCGAGCAGCCCAGGCAGATAGAGGCGGTGCGTTTGTCGGTCTTTTCCAGACCCTGATACGCGCTGCGCCGGTCGATGATCGCCCCGGTCGGGCAGACTTGCGAGCAGGTTCCGCACTGGATGCAGGAACTTTCGCCGAAGGGCACGCCAACGTCGCACATCAGCATCGAGCTGGCGCCGCGTTCTTCCACGCCCAGGGTAAAGTTGCCCACCAATTCGCCGCAAACCCGCACGCAGCGGCGGCAGAGGATGCAGCGGTTATGGTCGATAACCAGGAAGGGATGCGAAGCGTCCACCGCGTAGGGTTTCCAGTTGGGTTGGTATTCCCAATGGGTCATACCCATCTTCAGGGCAGCGTTTTGCAATTCGCAATCGCCGCCAGAGACCTGGCAGTAGGGGCAGAAGTGGTTTCGGTCGCTAAAGATCAGGGTTAAAACAAATTTTCGGGCAGCCTGCACTTTTTCGGTGTCAGTCCGCACTACCATATTGTTGCTAACCGGAAGCGAGCAGGCCGGCTGCATGGTACGCATGCCTTCGACTTCGACCACGCATAACCGGCAACCACCAAAGGGTACCAGGTGGGGGTGATCGCAGAGCACGGGGATGCTGATTCCAGCCTGTTCAGCCGCACGCAATACGGTAGTTCCTTCGGGAACCTGGATGGGTTTCCCATCGATTGTTACGTTGACCATGCGTTCTTTATTCTCCTGGGGCTTAATTTGGCTAAAAAAAACTGATTGGTTAGATAAATTTGGTAATCTTATCTGGTTTAAATCTATACCATTCTAAAACCCGTCTCATACCCCCGCAAGTGACATTTATCACAGGAGATGGCGAAAGCCTGTATGTAATTGAAGACAGGGGCAGTCCAGGTCAATGGCGCCTGGGCAATCGCATCAAAATCCAGGTCCGTTTACTGCGCTTCCACTCCCCCGGCCCTCTCCGCAGTGATTTTTTGCCGCGGATGAAGCATACTCGCGCTCTTTTTATCCTCCCTGGTTTCAATGGCCGGGTGGTGACCGCCATTTTTACCGAATTGATGGTTGGATGCGTTTGCCTAACAATGGCGCCAGGCTGAACGCATCAAAACAGTTTTTCTATACAAATGGTTATCACCCACCCCTAAATCCCCGCCCTCAAGCGCGGGGACTTAAAAATAGTGTGAGATGGCAGCACCCTGCGGCACAAAAGGTGCCGCAGGCGCTGCCATCTCACAAAAAATTTCTTCTGCCCTTCTTTACGGCGCTTTTCCCGTAGAGAGCAGCCCGAGGGGAGTGAAAAAGGTATGAAAACGCATCTTGCAATTTAGATGCATTTACCCTGACAATGGCGCTAGGGCAATCGCATCAAAACAGTTTTTCTATAAAATAGTTGTCACCCACCCCTAAATCCCCGCCCTCAAGCGCGGGGACTATAAAAGAAGATCCGAGAAGACTGTATCTGGCGGCACTTATGTGCCGCCAGATACAGTCTTCTCGGAGAAAAATATTTTCTCCCCCTCTTCGCGGCGTTTTTTGCCGCGGAGAGGGGGCCGGGGGGAGTGGGAAAGGGTAGAAAACGTATCTGGCAATTTGGATGCGTTTACCCTGACAATGGCGCCGGCTCCGCGGAGGCCGGGAATTTAAAATGGTATAATGCTGTGATAGTTTCATATATTGTGAACTTTTGCGCATTCTCGTATTGGAGTGATATTCATTGGCGTTTGACCCATTTCGTTGGTTCCTGGGCTTGTTCTCATTGGATATTGGGATTGACCTGGGAACTGCTAACACATTGGTAAACGTCCGAGGTAAGGGGATCGTGATTAACGAACCCTCCTGGGTGACGATCGATAAACGCACACGCAGGCCAATTGCCATTGGCGCCCAAGCCAAAGAAATGGTGGGAAGAACCCCGACGAATGTTGTCGCCATTCGCCCCTTACGAGATGGAGTCATCTCGGAGTTTGAAATTACCCATGCCATGTTGGAGTACTTCATCAGTAAGGCCCACCAACAGAGCATCGTACCCATGCCGCGTCCGCGGGTGGTGATTGGCATCCCATCGGGCGCCACCGAAGTAGAAAAACGGGCGGTTTTTGACGCTGCCAGCGCCGCTGGCGCGCGCGAGGTGCACCTGATTGAAGAACCGCGGGCGGCGGCATTAGGCGCCGGCCTGCCGGTTTCGGATGTGCGCGGCAGCATGGTGGTGGATATCGGCGGCGGCACCACCGAAGTGGCGGTCATATCCATTGGAGAAATCGTCGTCTCGCGTTCGCTGCGGGTGGCCGGCGATGAACTGGACCAGGATATCATTACCTACATCCGCAACAAGTACAACCTGTTCATCGGTGAGCGCATGGCCGAACAGGTGAAAATGCAGATCGGCTCGGCCTACCGCCTGGCAGAAGAGAAGACCATGATTGTGCGCGGGCGAAACCTGGTGACCGGTTTGCCCGAGTCGATCGAAATCTCATCGGTTGAGATTCGCGAGGCTATCGCAGGTTCGGTGCAGGTCATTCTGGATACGATCAAGGATGCCCTGGACGAATCACCGCCGGAAATTGTCGCGGACTTGATCGAAACCGGCATTTGCCTGGCCGGCGGCGGCGCTCAATTACACGGGCTGGCGGACCGTCTTGGCGAGGAACTGCGCCTGCGGGTGTGGGTAGCTGAGGACCCAATGACCTGTGTGGCTCGCGGCGCCGGGATGATCCTTGAGGATCTGGAGCGTTACTCGCAGTTCCTTGTTCCCATCGAGCGCAACGGATCCCGCGGTTAACCTGGAGAAACTATAACGAATGCCCTGGGCTGTTCGTAAAAAATACAGATGAACACGGTTCTGCAGAGGTTTTGGCGGCCAGGTGTTCTGGCGCTCCTGGTAGGAGGGGTGCTTTTTCTGGGATTTGGCGGTTACCTCACCCCCTTATTACGGCTTGCTTCCACACCTGTGATCGCGGTGCAGGGTTGGTTAGCGACCCGCTACCTGGCAATTTACCAGGCGGTTAAACTCACCCCAGGATATGGCCGAACTCCGCCAGCAATCCTCGGCGCTGCAGGATGAAAATGCCCGCCTGCAAAGCCAGGTGATCGAACTCCAACAGCAGCTAAAAGACTCTGAATTTAAAGATGAACTGCTCGGTTTTGCTCGTTCCCGGCCGGAAGACACGTATGTGGGCGCATCCGTCATCGGCCGGGACCCCAGCCCGTTTCTTCATTATGTCATCATCGACCGGGGATCGGATGATGGCATCCGGCATGGCATGCCGGTGGTAACCGCCAAAGGGTTGGTGGGTCGGGTGGACGCGGTGATTGCCAACGCGGCCCGCGTGCAGCTGGTCAATGACCCGGGATCTTCGGTCAACGTACAGTTGGCCACCAATCGCACCGAAGCGGTGCTGATGGGCTCGATCACCGGAGATGTGAGCATGGAAATGGTTCCCCAGGATGCCCAATTAAAAGCCGGGGACGTAATTTTGACCTCTGGGCTGGGGGGGACGTACCCTCCCAATATCCTCATCGGTCAGGTGGTGAGTGTGAGGAAGCTTGAAACAGAATTATTTCAATCGGCTTCCGTGCAGCCATCGGTCAATTTCTCCGATTTGCGCGTGGTGCTGGTGGTGGTCGATTTCGCGCCGATCGATACCAGCCCATTAATTCCCTCGACCACCAATCCATAACCCTGAAATGGCGATCCTGGTTGGCATTCCGATCATTCTATTGGTGGTCATGCTGCAAACGGTGGTGATCACTACCTTACCCCTGCTGCAAGGTACGGCCGACCTGGTGTTGCTGGTGGTGGCCGCCTGGTCCTTGCAGAACCGCCTGGACGCGGATTATTCCTGGGCAGTGATGGCGGGCTTGTTGGTCGGGTTGATCAGCCGGGTGCCGTGGTATATCCCTCTGGTTGGCCTGTTGGCCGTCACAGTGATCGCCAATTTCCTGCGCAGGCAGGTCTGGCAGACCCCGGTGCTGGCGATGATGGTCACCGTACTGGTAGGATCTTTGCTGATCTATTCGCTTGAGTGGGGCATGCTCTTATTTCAAGGCGTACCGCTGCCCCTGGGCGAGAGTATCAATCTGGTAGTATTGCCGTCGACGTTTCTAAACTTATTGTTTGCTTTACCGGTGTATGCCCTGGTTACTGAATTGTATCAATCAGTATTTCCAGAGGAGGTGGTTGGATGAACGGATTGAACCAAGGCAGCGGCGGCCTGGACCGCTGGCGTCTGGTGGTAGTATACGCTCTGGTGATATTGGTGGTGGGTTACTACGCCTATAAACTGTTCGATTACCAGGTGCTGGAAGGCCCGGTTTACCAGGCGCAGGCGAATGAAAACCGCACCACGGATATCAGTGTGCCGACTCAACGCGGCATTATTTATGACCGCAATGGTTTCGTGCTGGCGCGAAATGTGGCTTCGTACAATGTCGTCATCACGCCGGCCAACCTGCCCGGAGATCCATCGGCGGGCGGCGATCCGACGGTGCTCAACACCGAGCTGGACCCCGGCGTGCAGGAGGTATATCGCAAGCTGTCAGAGTTGATCGATGTGCCTGTCAGCAACGGTGATATCACCGAAGACATTGTGAAAGCCTTCAGCCCCTGTCAGACGGACTTGGGTATCGCGCAGATCGTCTATATCGCGGATACCAATGCCCCCTACGACCCGATGCAGGTCAAATGTAATATCGATGCCAGTCTGGCGATGACCATCCAGGCACGCGCGTCGGATTTCCCCGGGGTCAGTATCGAGGTTGAATCGGTGCGCGAATACCCCACCGGCTCCTTGACAGCCACGGTGGTGGGTTTCTTAGGCCCCGTTCCGGCAGGCCAGGAAGATTATTTTGGTTCCAAGGGTTTTGTGGCCGGCCGCGATAAAGTGGGTTACGCCGGGATTGAAGCCACCATGCAAAATGTCTTGGGCGGCGAAAACGGCGAGCGCACGGTCGAGGTGGATGTTTCCGGTAAGGAAATCCGCAACCTGACCACCCCGATCGAACCTGTCCCGGGAGATAACCTGGAACTCACCATCGATACCCGCCTGCAAAATGCGGCGCAGCAGGCCTTGGTGGGCGAGATCGATTATTGGAATAAATACTTCAACGAAATACGATCCTCGAATGGGGTGGTGATCGCCATGAACCCCAAAACGGGTGAGATTTTGGCGATGGTGACCTACCCGACCTACGAAAATAACCGCATGGCCCGGCTGATCCCAGCGTATTACTATCTCCAGCTGGTTGCCGACCCGTGGAAGCCGCTGTTCAACCACGCCATTTCTGCAGAACACCCCCCAGGATCGGTGTTTAAGATGCCTACTGCGGTGGGCGCATTGAATGAAGGCGTGGTTACGCCCGACCAGAAACTCAACGATCCCGGGCAAATCACCGTGATGGAACGGAATTTGCTCAACCAGCCGGTGCGCCCGTTTACCTATGTGTGCTGGAAGCCGGATGGACACGGCGATTTGAACTGGATTCAAGGGGTGGCGAACTCCTGTGACGTATATTTCTACAAGATCGGCGGCGGGTATGCCCCCGACGGTGTCACCGGCCTGGGGCCCTGGCGCCTGGGCGAATATGCGCGCGCTTTAGGCTATGGCACCCGCACCGGGATCGAACTGCCCGGCGAGGCCTCGGGGTTGATCCCGGACCCCGACTGGAAGCGTATCAACGCCGGAGAATCGTGGCTGCCGGGCGACACCTACATCTCATCAATGGGACAAGGCTATATCCTGGCAACCCCGCTGCAGGTGCTGGTTTCGGCGGCCGTGCTGGCCAATGACGGTAAATATATGCAGCCGACCTTGATCCGCAACATTTTGGACCCAGAAGGTAATGTGATCAAGCCATTTGAGCCCAAATTGAAATGGGATATCACCAAGGACCCGGTGATCCAGGTGTATGACGAGAACAATTTACTCACCGGTGAGCAAAAAATTGTCCAGCCGTGGGTGGTGCAAATGGCCAAAGATGCCATGCGCATGGTGGTGACCGACGGCACGGCAAAAGGTGTGTGGGCTACATCGAAGATCCAAAATACTGCCGGAAAGACCGGAACCGCCGAATACTGCGACAATATCGCCCGTGCTAAGAACCTGTGCAATCGCGGGAGTTGGCCAACTCACTCCTGGTATTTTGGTTACGCGCCCTATGATGATCCTGAAATCGCCGTGGTGGCTTTCGTGTATAATGGTGGCGAAGGCGCCAGTGTAGCCGCGCCCATCGTGCGATCGGTCATTGAAAGCTATTTTGAGCTGAAAGCGATCGATGCGGCCCAATAACCGCATTCAGCCTGGCCTGTGGAGTGATGGACCGGTATGGTAACTGGAAAACAGCAGATTGTGAACATCAAAGGGGTGCGGGACGGCCTTCTCATCACGTTGGGGGAAGCCGATTGGCCGGAGCTGGAAGCCGCCTTAATGCAAGTTATCGAAGAACGCAGTGCATTTCTCCAGGGCGCCCGGGTGGCGCTGGATGTGGGCAACCACATCTTGCGTGCAGTGGATGTTGGCCATCTTCGCGACCACTTTTCTGAAAAGAATATTGGTTTGTGGGCAGTATTGAGTAATTCCCCGGTGACCGAAAAGAATGCCCAGGCCTTGGGCCTGGCGACCCGCATTCACACCCCTCGCCCTGAACGGACCATCCGCCCATTGGATACCAATCTTCCCGGTGAGACCGCGGTGATGGTGCACCGCACGGTGCGCTCAGGTTTTAAAATATCCCATAATGGGCATGTCGTCATTATTGGCGATGTGAACCCGGGCGGAGAGATATTCGCGGGGGGCAGTGTGGTGGTGTGGGGCAGGCTCAAAGGTATGGTGCATGCCGGGATGAACGGCGATGAGAAGGCTGTGGTCTGCGCCCTCGAAATGGAGCCCATGCAGCTGCGCATCGCCGGTTACACGTTAAATTTACCTCAAAGAAGAAACAAGGCCGAACCGGAGATGGTCTACATCCAGGATGGCCGGGTGGTGAATGAGGCATGGAAGTCGAAAGCAAAGTAAATGAGGGGAGTGAGCATAGCATGGCAGCGACGGTTTTAACAGTTACTTCGGGGAAGGGCGGCGTGGGCAAAACGACCACTACCGCCAACCTGGCGGTGGCGCTCGCGCGCAGCGGCAAGAAGGTGGTCTGCATCGATGGCGATATTGGGCTGCGCAACCTGGACGTGGTTCTGGGTCTCGAAAACCGCATCGTTTACGATCTGGTGGATGTGGTCGAAGGCCGCTGCCGGCTGCGCCAGGCCATGATCCGCGATAAGCGCATGCCCGAGTTATACCTGATCCCCGCGGCGCAGACCCGCGATAAAAACGCAGTCTCACCCAGCGATATGGTGCGCCTGACGGACGATTTACGCAGCGAATTTGATTGGGTTTTAATCGACTCGCCGGCAGGTATCGAGCGGGGGTTCCGCAATGCGATTGCCCCGGCCGATATCAGCCCTGGTGGTCACCAACCCCGAGGTTTCCGCCGTGAGGGATGCCGACCGGATCATCGGGCTGATTGAAGCCGAAGAAAAAGGCCCGGCCCGGCTGATCATCAACCGCTTGAACATGGATCTGGTCAAGCGCGGGGATATGCTTTCGGCGGATGACGTGGTCGAATTGCTCGCGATTGAACTGATCGGGATTGTGCCCGAAGATGAAAGGGGTTACGATCAGCACCAACCGGGGCCAACCGGTGGCACTGGATGGCAAGACACGCGCAGGGATGGCTTATAACAATATCGCCCGCCGCTTGAACGGCGAGAGCGTTCCGTTCTTGAACCTGGATGAGAAGGAGGGCATCTTTCAAGATTGTCCCGGATGATCCGCCCAGGAGGTGATTAATATGGCTGGCTGGCTGGATTGGCTGACTGGACAGAAAAGTAAGAGCGCCGGGCAAGCAAAAGAACGCTTGAAACTGGTCTTGATCAATGACCGCACCGATCTTTCACCTGCCCAGTTGGAAGAGATGAAGAACGAACTGCTGGCGGTGATTTCCCGCTATGTGCCGATTGACCCGGGTGGGGTCAATATCAGCATGTCGCAGGATGGCCGCGAACACCGCTTGCTGGCAGATATCCCCCTAAAACCGGCCGTTCGCAAGCGCTGAAAGCCGGTATTGGGCTGGGAGTGTGAATAGGATTGGAATTCATTAACGGTTAACCATGGTTCGACGCGAAACCTGGAAGCATTTCGATTTTTGGCTCTTTGGGGCTGTGATCATCCTCTCCATTTTTGGCGTGGCGATGATCCGTTCGGCGATCGCCGGCAATGAGGTTCTCTCTGGCCTGGTGCCCCGCCAGGTAATCTATGTGGGGATCAGTTTCGTCATCATCGTCGTGCTGACCGCCATCGATTACCGGTACTGGTCATCGCTGGCGCGGCTGATGTACGTTTTCGCGATTCTCTCCCTGGTAGCCATCTACGTTTTTGGCACCGCCATCTATGGTTCAGCGCGCTGGCTGGATACGGGCTTAATCCTCATCCAGCCCTCGGAGCTGGCAAAAATCATCATGATTATTGTGCTGGCCGATTTTTTTGCGCGCACAAAAGATCGGGTGAAGGATCTGCGCTGGATCATCAGCAGTTTCTTGCTTACTTTTGGGGTGGTGATGTGGATTTTGCTCCAACCTAATTTGAGCACATCCATCGTCATTTTCGTGCTGTGGTTTTCGATGCTGTTTGTCAGTGGGTTGCCGCTGAAATTTGTCTGGATTTTTGCGGGGATCGGCCTGGTTATTGCTGATTCTCTTTCTGGTCCTGTTATTCTCCGGGGTAAAAATCCCCTTGATCGAAGACTATCAACTCCAGCGTATCGTGAATTTCATTTTCCCCGATCCAAATGCGCGCCACGGCAATACCTACAACGTGGAGCAGGCCCTGGTGACGATTGGATCGGGCGGGTTGTTTGGACAGGGTTACAATAACAGCAGCCAGGTGCAGCTGCGTTTCTTGAAGGTCCGCCATACCGACTTTATCTTCTCGGCGATGGCTTCCGAATTTGGTTTTGTGGGCACCATGATCGTGATTGCCTTGATCGTATTTGTGATCATCCGCTGTTTCCGCACGGCTGCGGGGCAGCGGATACGTTTGGCGCGCTGATCGCCTACGGCTTTGGCGTGCTGCTGTTCTTTCAAATGGCGGTCAATATCGGGGTGAACCTGAACGTGATCCCGGTTACCGGGCTTACTCTTCCCTTCATGAGTTATGGGGGGAGTTCGATGGTATCATTGGCTGTTGGCATTGGCCTGGTAGAAAGCGTCATCCTGCGCCATAAACCGCTAGAATTCTGAGTGAGCATTATGAATAACATCGAAAAACCTGTGCGTGTGCGATTTGCGCCTTCGCCGACCGGACGAATGCATCTGGCAAGCGGCAGAATGGCCCTGTATAACTACTTAATTGCCAGGAAAACCGGCGGACAATTTATCCTGCGGATCGAAGATACCGACCAGAAGCGCTATGTGGCTACAGCCGAGCAGGAACTGGTGGATGGGATGCACTGGCTGGGTCTGGATTGGGACGAAGGCCCGGATGTGGGCGGTCCGTATGGACCTTATCGCCAGTCCGAGCGTAAAGCGATTTACCAGACTTATGCCAAACAACTGATCGAGAATGGCCAGGCCTATTATTGTTTTTGCACGCCGGAACGGCTGGACCGCATGCGCAAGGAACAGCAAGAGCGCAAAGAACAGGCGCGATACGACGGCACCTGCCGGCATATTCCCCTGGCTGAGGCAAAAGCGCGGGTTGAAAACGGAGAACGGCATGTCATCCGTTTTAAAACCCCCAAGGAAGGCACCACCACGGTTGTGGATGAAATGCGTGGGCCGATCACCGTGGAAAACAGCACCTTGGACGACAGCATCATCGTGAAATCGGATGGGTTGGCGCTCTATCACCTGGCGACGATGGTCGACGACAACTTAATGAAAATCAGCCATGTACTGCGCGGCTCGGAATGGCTGCCTACTTTTCCGCTGCACGGCTTGATCATCAATGCCTTTGGCTGGGAGATGCCCAAGTTTTATCATCTTTCGGTGTTCCTCAAACCCAGTGGAAAAGGAAAGATGAGCAAGCGAGATGCCGAAGAATCGATGAAAGACGGCTTCTCTATTTTTGTAAATGATTTGAGCGACCTGGGCTATCTTCCTGAAGCCGTCGTGAATTGGATTGCCTTGATGGGTTGGAGTTACGACGACCATACTGAATTATTCAGCCTGGACGATCTGGTTGAGAAGTTCAGCCTGGACCGTTTTAACCCATCCCCGGCAGCGATCAACTTCACCAAGTTAGATCACTTTAACGGCCTGCACATCCGTGGCCTGGCGCCTGAGGATCTGGCCGGACGGTTAGCGCCGTTCTTCCGGCGTGCGGGGTATACGGTAGATGATGCCCTGCTATTGAGGATCATCCCCATCATCCAGGAGCGAATTGGCACCTTGGATGAAGCGCCCGAGATGGCCGGTTTCTTTTTCGCGGATTCGGTCAGCCCGGAAGTGAGTGATCTGATTGCCAAGGGCCTGACGGCTGAACAATCACTGCAGATCGCGCGCCGCAGCCTGGAGGTGCTGGCCTCAGTGGCGGAGATCAACCCCGAGGTGGCAGAACCACCCATGCGCGGGCTGGTGGAGGAGCTTGGTTTCAGCGCCGGCCAGGTTTTTGGCGTACTCCGGGTGGCGGTCACCGGCAAGCGGGTCAGCCCGCCGTTGTTTGAGAGTATGGAAATCATCGGACGGGAAAAGGTGTTGGCGCGGGTTGAACAGGCCATTCGGCTGTTGGAAGCCGGGTAGAGCTCACCCGATACCTTCTGATCAGGTCATAAAAAAACTCGCCAGGTCGGCGAGTTTTTTTATGACCTGATTGTTTACAAAAAAGATAGAAAATGAAATCCCTTGATCAATAAAAAATGCGGTGGTAAACTAGGCAGCGAACGGGCATTGGGGGCTCGTCTAACGGCAGGACAGCAAACTCTGGATCTGTTTGTAGATGTTCGAACCCCCACAGTGGGGACGATGTCCTTTGCCCCCAGCTATTTTTTCTTTCATACGATCTTAGATGTTCGAACCCCCGCAAGGGGGGCGATGTCCTTTGCCCCCAGCAATTCTCTTAGAATTATTAATCTAGAGGTTCGAACCCCCACAGGAGGGGCGATGTCCTTTGCCCCCAGCAATTCTCTTAAATTATTAATCGTAGAGGTTCGAACCCCCACAGGAGGGGCGATGTCCTTTGCCCCCAGCAAATTTTTTTTTAATTCGATCGTAGCGGTTCGAACCCCCGCAGAGGCGATGTTCTTGACCTCCGGGCCTTTATACCAGGATTAATCGGGTTCTTTCCACTCTTGCGGAGACTGCATCCAGCCCCATCTCTGCCAATACTTCTTCCGGGCGGCCGGTGGCGCCTTCGCGGGCGCTCAATCGCATCGTAAGTTGGGGAAAATCCGCCGAGGATGGGGGCCTGAGAACTTCAAGCGCTTCAATCAATGGGCGCAGGTCATAGGGTTTGTCGCGGCGCGTGCGCGGCAGGCTGGCGGCAGCGAGCAGGCGGTCAACGGCCGCTTGCGGGTCAAACTCATCGGGCAGCTCGATCATCTGGGCGAGGTATTCGGCCGACAGCACCTGGGTTTGCAGTGCGGGGAGACCCAGTTCGATCTCCTCGACGGATGCCAGGCTCAGGCCAGGCGGGGCGGATTTCTGTAATTTCTCCCTGAGGATTTCGGCCGGGATAGGTTCATTCAACCAGACATCTGCCAGTTCGCAGCGCGAGGTAAAACCCAGGGGCAAAGCGGCGGCCATGTGAAAGCGCGGGCGCGGGTTAAAGCCCTGGCTGAAGGCTACCGGCAAACGGGCGCGGCGCATCGTGCGCTCCCAGACCAGTTGAGTGTCCAGATGGCCGACGTAGCGCAGTTCGGGGCCGCGCGTATAGGCCAGGCGGTAGCGGCGCAAGACGATCTCGGCGGCCTCACCGGGGAGATTTACAGGGGATGCGGGCAGTTCACTGCTCATCGCAGGCTTTTCTCTTTGACTGGCGGGCATTTCCAGGCGTCTTCGGGGGTTTTCATGCGCAAATCGGCGAACCCCGGCAGGATGCCACAGGCAAAGCAGTTCTCACGGCAGTCTTCCCGCGGTTTGCCTTCCAGGCTCCATGCGTATTCTTCTTTCAGGTATTTTGCCCGCACCCCGGAGCTGATGTGAGACCAGGGGAGCACTTCATCCAGGCCGCGGGTTCGCTGGCTGTAAAATTCAGGCTCAAGACCGCAATCGGCGAAAGCCTGCAGCCAGCGGTGGTAATCATACTGGTCCTGCCAGGCGTCAAATTTAGCGCCCAACTGCCAGGCGCGCAGGATCACTTCGCCAAGGCGCCGGTCGCCCCTGGAGAGCCAGGCTTCATGCAGCGTCACCGCCGGGTCCACCCAGGTGAGTTTGAAACCCGTGCCGCGCAGGCTGTTGCGTAAGAGGCTTTGCTTGGCGCGGATCTGCTCGGGGCTGTCGCAGGCCACCCATTGAAAAGGCGTATGCGGTTTGGGGATGAAGGTGCTCACCCCGGCGTGCACTTTGGCCCTGCCGCCGCATAATCGCCGGCCTTCCGCCAAAACCGCTTTGCATAAATCGACGATGGCCTGCACATCTTCCAATGTTTCTTCGGGATGGCCAATCATAAAATAGAGTTTGACCGTTGTCCAACCATGGCCAAAGATGTCGCGCACCGTATCCATCAACTGCGCGGTGGTGATACCTTTGTTGATGATCTGCCGCATGCGTTCGCTGGCAGCTTCGGGGGCGAGGGTAAAGCCGCCACCTGGGCGCAGGGTCTTCAGGTTGTCCATCAGCTCGACCGAGAATGAATCAATGCGCAGCGAAGGCAGAGAAACGGTCATTTTCCGGTCGCCGAAGCGATCCGAGACCGCCTGAACCAGGTCGTTAATATGCGTATAGTCAGAGGATGAGAGGGAGAGCAGGGCGACTTCTTCATAACCGGTCAGGTCCAGGGCGGTTTCAATGGCGTTGAGGATCTCCGGGACGCTGCGTTCGCGTACCGGGCGGGTGATCATGCCGGCCTGGCAAAAACGACAGCCACGAGTGCAGCCGCGCATGATTTCGATGGCGATGCGGTTGTGGACGATATCGATGGACGGGACCAGAAAGTTTGTCACCGGTGGGGGCAGCTGGGATGCCAGGCGCTTCAGGATAGGCAGCACGGCTTTGGGATGGTTTGAGGCGACGTGCGCTACGGTGCCATCCGGGTTGTAGTCCACATCGTACAGGCGCGGGACGTACACGCCATGAATGGCGGCCAATCGTCCCCATAAATCCTCACGGGGCGCGCCGCCGGCTTTCCAACCCTGGTAAGTATCGATGATCTCGTGGATCACTTCTTCGCCATCGCCGACCGCAAAGGCGTCGATGAAGGCCGACATCGGCTCGGGGTTGAAGGCGGCGTGGCCTCCGGCGATGATCAGCGGGTGAGTTTCGTCCCGCTCGCTCGATTTCAGAGGCAGGCCGGCCAGGTCGAGGATGTTAAGTACGTTGGTGTCCAGGCTCTCATAGGGGAGGCTGAAACCGAGGATATCAAATTGGGCCAGGGCATGTTTGGTTTCTAATGAATACATTGGGATGCCGGCTGAACGCATTTCGGCTTCCATATCCAGCCAGGGGGCATACGCGCGTTCAGCCAGCGCATCCGGGCGGCGGTTGATCTCGTCATACAGGATCATCAATCCCAGGTTGGGCAAACCCAGATCGTAAATATCCGGAAAGATTAGGGCAATGTGGGTTTGGACCGAGGGCCAGGATTTGATCACCTGATTTAATTCACCGCCAATATACCTGCCTGGTTTTTGCACACGCAGCAGGATGCGGTCCAGGCGGGTTTCGATCTGTTCGGGGGTCAGCATACTAATAAGTTCCTTTATACGTGCCGCCGTCGACCGGCAGCATCACACCGGTAAGATAAGAAGCCGCAGGCGAAACCAGGAAGACAGCAACTTTGGCAAATTCTTCCGGGGTGGCCATGCGGCCTAAGGGGCTTTCTTTGGCTTGTTTTTCGGTTTCGAATTCAACCGTGGTGCCGTTCATCGCGGCGCGATTTTCCATCAATTCGATGATGCGCTCGGTCTCCGTCGAGGCCGGCAAGATGGAGTTAAAGCGGATGCCCTGACCGCCCAATTCCAATGACAGGGATTTGGTCAGGCCCACCGTCGCGGCGCGCACGCTGTTGGATAAGATCAGGTTGGCAATGGGCTGTTTCACTGAGATCGAAGTGATCGTCAGCACGGATGCGTTGGCGGATTGTTTTAAGGCTGGTAGGGCGGCGCGGATCAGCCGTACATGCGACATCAGGCACATCTCTACGCTGGCCAGCCAATCGGCATCGCTGAGGGTTTCAAACGGGCCGGGTTTTGGGCCGCCGGCGTTAGTCACGAGGATATCCAGACCACCCAGGGCGGCGATGGTTTTTTGCACCAGTTCGGCCGGCATCTGGGGTTCGCTGACATCCCCCAGGAGGGGGACGACATGCGCTCCGGTCTGGCGGATGATCTGGTCACGGGCCTGCTCAAGCTGTTGAGAGCCGCGGCCGTTGATCGCCACCTGGACGCCGTCTGCGGCTAACGCCATCGCGGTGGCGTATCCCAGCCCGCGGCTCGACCCGGTGACCAGGGCTTTTAGTCCTTTTAATCCAAGATCCATAGTTAAACTCCTGGGATCAATTCAATCTTGTCATCGATGATATCGACGTCTGGAAAATGCTGGCCGGCATACTCCACCACCTGTTGGAGCAGCCGCTGTACCTGCGCGTTCTCATTTGAGAGCGCGGCAGCCGCCAGAACCGCCTCATTCCAACGATCCTGCAGATCGACTTCAGCGGCTGCCACATTAAATTCCCGGTGAAGCCTGGCCAGGATGGGCTTGATCCGACCTCGCTTTTCTTTCAGCGAGGTGCACGCCGGGAGATGAAGGTGTAAGGTTAGGATGCCAACAATCATGCCGAATTCTACATCATTTTGTCCACTTAATTTACCCGATATACCCAGTCGCGTCAATGATCATTCGAGCGGCCTCACCCGCCGATCGAGTATGGCTTTCTCAAGAAAGCGAGGCAAATGCCAATTTGGATCCATTCTCCTCCGGCGACGGAGTTCAGAGAGGGAGTTTGAGGGTTTAGACGCCGTGAGACGGCGTCTAAACCCTCACATCTTTATTTCCCCGCCTCGCTTCGGGGAGGGGGCAGGGGGAGGGGCTTGTCTGACAATTTCTTGAGAACGCCATGGCCGATCGAGGGATAACCTTGCTAATTCGCCAGCGGACGGTTACAATCCCTGACAAATTGATGCCTATTTCATCTAAAAGAGCCCTGCCGCATGTTTGACGAAGTCGCTTACCAAGAAGCCCTGGATTATCTTTATAGTTTTGTGGATTACAGCCTGACCCGCAATTTCCGCTATACCGCGGACAAATTTGACCTGGGCAGGATGGTCGAGTTCATGTCGCTGTTTGGCGATCCGCAGCGCCGTTATCCCGTGATTCACGTGGCGGGGACCAAAGGCAAGGGGTCGACGGCTGCCTTTATCGCCAGCGTGCTGCAAGCCGCCGGGCTGCGGGTAGGATTTTACACGTCACCGCACCTGCAGGATTACTGCGAGCGCATCCAGGTGAACCGGGAGAACATCAGCCACGAGGATTTCACCGGCCTGGTGGAGCAGATCAAGCCGGCAGTGGCGAAGGTGGCCCAGTTGACCACCTTTGAATTGTCCACTGCCATTGGTTTTCTCTATTTTGCCCAACAGCAGTGCGATGTGGCTGTGGTCGAGGTGGGACTGGGCGGCCGGCTGGACGCTACCAATATCGTCGACCCCTTGGTGAGTGTGATCACCTCTCTGTCGATGGATCACATGAACGTCCTTGGGGATACTCTGGCTAAGATTGCTTATGAAAAAGCCGGGATCATCAAACCCAACCGTCCGGTGGTGCTGGCCCCGCAGCGCGAAGAGGCGCTGGTTGTGGTCGAACGAGTGGCGGCAGAGCGCAATGCGCCGGTGGTTCGAGTGGGCCATGATTATTTATTTGCGCCCTGGTCGCATTCATTGGATGGGCAAACCATGCTGGTTTGGCGCGCCGATGAACAAGCCATGGTGGATCAATATATCGAGAGCGGCGGGCAGATGCCCTGGGAGCCGGTTCGGCTGCGCATCCCCATGTTGGGCTACCACCAGGTGCAAAACGCGGCCTGCGCCTATGCTGCTTTGCAGGTGGCCAGAGAAATGGGCCTGGCGATCAGCGAGGATGCCATCCGCCGCGGTTTTTCTCAGGTGGTTTGGGAGGGCCGGTTTGAAATTGTCCAGCGCAGCCCGATGCTGGTGATTGATTCGGCCCATAATCGCAATTCGGCCTTACGCCTGCGTTTAACCCTGGACGATTATCTCCCGGGCAAGCCGGTGATCCTGATCTTTGGCGCATCGGAAGATAAGGACATCCAAGGCATGTTCCAGGAGCTCATCCCGCGAGTGCGCCGGGTGATCGCCACCCAATCGGTGCATCCCCGGGCGATGGAAGCCGAGCAGTTGGTGGCGCTGGCGCATCAGTTTGGCTGCCCTGCGCTGGCGGTGGTGCCGGTGGAAGAGGCCTTAGCCACCGCGCTAAAGATGGCGGAGGGTGAGGAAGCGGTGGTGGTGGTCGCAGGCAGTTTGTTTGTAGCTGCGGCGGTGCGCAATGCCTGGCAGCAACAGCGCCAGAATGCGGCGAGGGTGTGATCATCGTTCGTTTCTATGTGAGGAGAGGAAGTATAACTGGATGAAAGACGATTGGTCTCGTT
This sequence comes from uncultured Chloroflexia bacterium, assembly GCA_963752685.1. Taxonomy (GTDB): domain Bacteria; phylum Chloroflexota; class Anaerolineae; order Anaerolineales; family Anaerolineaceae; genus Anaerolinea. The sequence continues at coordinate 1,194,297 of CAVVZR010000008.1, forward strand.
CTGAAGCGGACGAATATTCCAACAATTTACAACAGCGTACGGAAGAGCTTTACAACATTCCGGATGCGATGATGGATGACGACGGTCTGATTGAATGTGCAGTTCTGATCATGCGGGATATGTTAGTGTACCCGCGTATGATATCGCCCATTTTTATTACCCCAGGCCCTAATATGCTGGCCGTGCAGGATACCCAGGCGACCGAAGAAACGATGATTGCCCTGGTGCAGCAAAATGCCGAGATCGACGAACCCGGCCCGGAAGATTTTCTGCCCATCGGGATCGAAATTGCGGTAGGGCGCTTATTATCCCTGTCCGATGGCAACAGTTCCGCGCTGGTGCAAGGGCGCCGGCGGGTGGAAGTGGTCGAGTTCATTCAGGATGAGCCTTATTTGCGCGTACGCGCGCGCCCGATTATCGAGCCGGTGGATGTGGACCGTGAAGTAGACGCGCTGATGCGCACCACGCGGGATATCTTCGAGAAATGCGTGCAGCTCGACCGCAGCCTGCCGGATGAAGCTCATCTATTCTCGATCAACATCCCCGAACCGGGCTGGCTGGCGGATATGGTCGCCACCGCTATTTCCCTGCCGTTCAAAGAACGCCAGACGCTGCTGCTGCTGCCAGATCCGCGTGAGCGCCTGAAGCGCCTCAACTGGCTGCTTGCCCAGGAACTGGACGTCCTGCAGCTCGAAGACGAGATCCAAAACAAAGTCCAGAATGAGGTCGACCGCAGCCAGCGGGAATTTTATCTGCGCGAGCAGATGAAAGCCATCCAGACCGAATTGGGCGAGGGGGATGTCTGGCTGCGTGATCTGGCCGAGTTAAAAGAAAAGATCGAAAAAACCTTCCTGCCCGACGAAGCACGCAAAGTGGCGATCAAGGAGCTGGATCGCCTGACCCAGATGCCTTCGATGGCCCCCGAGGTGGGGATCATCCGCACGTATCTGGATTGGATCCTGGAACTGCCCTGGGATAATTCGACCGACGATAACCTGGACGTCAAGCACGCCGCGGATGTGCTCGAACAGAACCATTTTGGTTTGAAAGATGCCAAGGACCGCATCCTTGAATATATCGCCGTGCGCAGTTTGAAACCCAAGAAACTGCGCCAGCCCATTCTGTGCTTCTCCGGGCCTCCCGGCACCGGCAAAACCTCCTTGGGCCGTTCGATTGCCGAAGCCCTGGGGCGCAATTTTGTGCGCCTTTCGCTGGGCGGGGTGCGCGATGAGGCCGAAATCCGCGGTCACCGCCGCACTTATATTGGCGCGCTGCCCGGCCGCATTTTGCAGACCATGCGCCGCGCCGGATCGGTCAACCCGCTCTTTATGCTGGATGAAATCGATAAATTGGGCGCGGATTTCCGCGGCGACCCATCCGCGGCGCTGTTGGAAGTGCTCGACCCGGAACAGAACAACACCTTTTCAGATCATTATCTTGAGCTGGAATACGATCTCTCGCGGGTCATGTTTATCACCACGGCCAATTCCCTGGGCAGCCTGCCACCCGCTCTTCTGGACCGCATGGAAGTGATTGAGTTCCCCGGTTATATCGAAGAAGAAAAGCTCGAAATTGCCCGGCGGTTTCTGATCCCGCGCCAGGTGGAAGAAAGTGGGTTGGAAGACCACGAAATCGAATTTCAAGACCAGGCGGTGCGCAGGATCATTCGCGAATATACCTATGAAGCCGGAGTGCGCAACCTGGAGCGCGAAGTGGGGCGCATGTGCCGCAAGATCGCCCGGATGAAATCAGAGCATAAGCAATTTCCTCACCGCCTGGTGCCGGCCACGGTTGAAAAGCTGCTCGGCCCGCCGCAGTTCTTCCTCACCGAGGCGGAACGTCAGGATGAGGTAGGGGTGGCTACCGCGATGGCCTGGACCGAAAACGGTGGAGAGATCATGCCGGTGGAGGTATTGATCCTGGAAGGCAAAGGCGTCTTGCAGATCACCGGTTCGGTGGGCGAAATCATGCAGGAATCTGCCCAGGCGGGGCTGTCGTTTCTCAAGGCGCACTGCCGCGAATACGGCCTGGACCCCAGCCTCTTTGAAGGATTGGATATTCACATCCACGTGCCTGAAGGGGCGGTGCCCAAAGACGGCCCGAGTGCGGGGATCACCATCACCACGGCATTGATCTCGGCCTTCACCGAACGACGGGTGTACCGGGATGTGGCCATGACGGGCGAGATCACCTTGCGCGGCCGCGTGCTGCCGATCGGCGGGGTTCGCGAGAAAGTTCTGGCGGCTCACCGCGCCGGGCTCAAAACGGTCATCCTACCGGAGCGCAACCAAAAAGACCTGGTGGATGTGCCTAAAAAGGTGCTTTCAGATTTACGCATAATCACCGTGACCCACCTGGAAGAAGTGTTAAAGATCGCACTCTACCCGGCAGAGGAATCGCCCCCGACGCCGCGCTGGAAGACCCGCGATAAACAAGATGCGGATGAAGATGGCGAAGACGATCAGGATTAATAAATAGAAGACCCCGCGTTGGCGGGGTCTCTTTTTGATGGCTATGAGTTGGCGGGTGGGCCGTCGCTGCCTTGTTTTTCGCTTTGGATCGTACGGATGCCATTGCGCGCCTGCGATAGCAGCCGTTCCATCTCGGCTTCGAGCCCGGTAAGGGTTTCCAGTACGTAATCGTCCGACTCGCGCTTGACTACATTCACATCGACATGCGCCTGTTGGATGATCTGCTCGGCGCGGGCCTGGGCTTCGGCAACGATGGAATCGCGGTTGACCAGCGCGTCGCTCTTTTCACGGGCCAGGGCCAAAGTGCGGTTCGCCTCTTCCTGCGCCTGGGCCAGAATGCGGTCGCGCTGCGCGAGGAGCTGCTGGGCTTTCTTTATCTCTTCGGGAATCGACACGCGCATTTGGTCGATCAGATCCAGCATGCGATCTTCATTCACCACCACGCTGTGTGAAAAAGGGAGAGGGCGACTCTCGTTGAATAATTCTTCCAGTCGATCCACCAGATGCAGGATGTCCATTGATTCCTCCGCGGACGATTTCAAACCCCTTCGTTGCAATATCCAGACCAGACCTGCAACAACGATTACAAATTATATATTAATTTTAATCTCGCAGCGATGACTGCGGTACCACCGTTTGGCTTTCTCCTAGTTCATGGAAGCGCATGTGCAGCGCATCGGCGACGTGCTTCGGCACCATGCTGGAGATGTCGCCTCCCAGGGATGCGATTTCGCGCACGGTGGTGGAGCTGAGGAAGGTGTGTTCCTCGTTGGTGATTAAGGCGATCACCTCGATGTCTGGACCCAGGCGGTGGTTGGCCAGCGCCATGCGGAATTCATATTCGAAATCGCTGAACACACGCAGGCCGCGCACAATTACCTGGGCGTTGATCGCGCGACAGGCTTCCACGGTCAGCCCGGAAAAGCCCATGACGCGAATTTTGGGCTCGTTGGCGAAGGCGGTTTGCACCAACGACAGGCGCTCGTCCGGGGTAAACAGCAGGTTCTTCAATGGACGGTTGTAGACCCCTACCACCAATTCGTCGAAAAGACGGGTGGCGCGCATGACAATGTTGATATGCCCAAGATGGACGGGATCGAATGTGCCGGGGAAGAAAGCACGCACCATTAGCTGATATCTCCTCTGCCCGCACCCCAAAACTGCTCCAGTTTTTCCAGGAGCGGCTGGTTGTCGGGCTGCTCCAGTTCTGGATCTGCCTGGAAAATGAATTGGGCCTGGCTGCGCGCTTTTTCGATCAGTTTTACGTCGGTCAGGTTGGCCATGCGCAGTTCGCTAAAGCCGGCCTGGCGCGTGCCCAAAAATTCGCCCGGTCCACGCTGTTCCAGATCGCGTTCGGCCAAAACGAAGCCGTCATTGGTTTCAGACATAACGCTCAGGCGTTGATTTTCAAGAGCGTCTTCTTTATCGGGGATCAGCAGGCAGTAGGCCTGCGAAGTCACCGCGGCCAACCCGGCCGCGGAATTGGTGCAGCTGGGCCAGGCCAAAGCGGTTCGCGCCTTCGATCAACATCACGGTCGCGTTGGGGATATCCACGCCAACCTCGACCACCGAAGTAGAAACCAAAATGTCAAACTCCCCATCGCGGAAATGCACCATGACATCGTCTTTTTCTTCCGGGCGCATTCTGCCGTGAAGCAGACCCAGTTTCTGCTTGGGGAATATTTCCTTCTGCAGGCGGGCATGCAATTCGACTGCTGCCAGGGCTTCTTCTTTATCGCCCTGTTCCACCAGGGGATAAATGATAAATGCCTGGTGACCCTGCTCGATCTGAGAGGTGATCAAATGGTAAGCTCGTTCGCGTTCCAACGGATGGATGACATGCGTTTCCACCGGCTGGCGGCCGGGGGGCATCTCGTCCATCACCAGCAGGTCGAGATCGCCGTAAACAGTCAGCGCCAACGAGCGCGGGATAGGGGTGGCGGTCATCACCAGCAGGTGCGGGCTTGAGCCTTTGGAGCGCAGCGCGGCGCGCTGGGCGACACCGAAACGATGCTGCTCATCGATGATCACCAGCTGCAAGGTCCTCGAAGATCACCGGATCCTCGATCAGGGCATGCGTGCCGATGATCAGTTTGATGCTGCCGTCGGCCAGACCGGCGCGGATTTCTTCTTTTTCAGCTTCTTTGGTGTCGCCAACCAGCAAGCGGACCTGGTTTTCGGCCAGTTTGGTCTCGTCTTCGGATGTTTGCCGGGTGAGTAAGCGCTTGAGACTGCGGAAGTGCTGCTCCGCCAGGATGCTGGTGGGGGCCATAATGGCGGCCTGGGCGCCGGTGTTGGTGATCATCTGAATAGCCATCGCGGCGACCACGGTTTTCCCCGAGCCCACGTCGCCCTGCAGCAGGCGGTCCATCGGCCGGCCGGAGGCCAGGTCGGAGCGGATCTCGCTGATGGCATGCAGTTGAGCGCCGGTCAGTTGGAAGGGCAGGGCTTCGATTTGCGCTTGCATCCATTCGTCGCTGCTTACGAAGGGACGCGCCTCGGCAGACTGCCAGGCGCGTTTCTGGCGCAGTACACCCAGTTGCAGCAGGAAAATCTCGTCAAAGGCCAGGCGCCAGCGGGCCAGATCGAGAGCGTCTTGAGATTCGGGGAAGTGCGCCTGCAAAATCGCCGATCCCAAATCGACCAACTTCAGATTGTCGCGCACCCCGGCCGGCAGGAAATCCGGCAGGCGCGGCGCCCAGAAAGTGATGGTCTGGTACATGATCCGGCGGAGGAATTTTTGGGTGATGGTCGAGGTGAGCGGATACACCGGGACAATGCGGTTGGTGTGCAGGTGTTCCTTTTCGATTTCTTCCATCTCGGGGCTGTTCATCACCAGGCGGCCCAGATACATATCGAGTTTTCCGGAAACGACCACCTGAGAACCGGCGCGGAACTGGTTGGTGAGCCAGGGGCGGTTAAACCAGGAGAGGCGCAGCTGCCCGGTTCCGTCGGTGAGCACGGCTTCGGTGAGCTGAGACGCCCCGCCGCGCACCGGGCGCATATTGATCGCCTGGATAGCGCCAATAACGGTGACTTCTTCGCCGTATTCCAGGCGGTTGATCGGTTTCAGGCGGGAGTAATCGTCGTAGCGGCGAGGAAAGAAATAGAGCAGATCGCCCAGGGTATTCAGATCCAGGCGGTTGAGGGTGCCGCTGTGTTTGGTGCCGATACCGTTGATCACCGTCAGGGGTGAATTTAAGGCAGCCAGGGAGCGCGCCGGAGCGCGTTGCGAGGCCTGGCTGGGTCGCTCTCTGGGTGACTCCTCGGCCGCAGGGGGCGGCTGTGGAGGAGCGGCAGGTGGGGCAGATGGGACAGGAGTGGCATCCGCTTCGTCGACTTGCTCGGAGTGAGCTGCGGCAATCACGGGCGCCGCAACCGGTTGGGGGCGCCGCATTGTGCCGCCGCCGCTCAATTCTTCGGCCAGCAGATCGATGACCGCCTCTCGCTCGGCGGCGTCGATGGTAGGATAACTTGTTAGTTTTGCGATGATTTTATCAATCAGTGCATCGTCCAGGTGATTTTGCCGGGCTTCGCTTTCCCACGAGGGGATGATCTTATCTAATCCCCCCACAACCGCCCGGTTGTCGTAACCACGTTCGCGCTCAAGTTTAAAGAATTTAAGAAGTTTTTCGATGGATGAGGGCATGTATGTATTTTACCGCAAACTGGCGTTATTCCGTTTCCATGATGATCAGCGCCAGAGTACGCGGCCCCACCAATGTTGCCAGAGGCAGGTTGACGGTGTGTTCGCTAAACGGCGTCTTGGGAAAGTGATCCTGGGCATGCTCGCGCAGGATATGCGACTCGTGGTTGAAAGGCGGCGCTCCCTGGATCATGGCGATATGCTGCAGGTTATCGAATTCGCTCAAAAATTCCTGGAAGAAATCCAGCACACCGCGTAAATTGCGCGCTTTTTCAATTGCAGATAATTTTCCCTCTTCCAAAGAAAAAATCGGGATGAGGTTCAACATCTCTCCCACGGTGGCCTGGGCGACATCCACGAAACCGCTTTCGCTCAGGTAGGATAACCCGGCAGTGCACAGCAGGGTATACACCCGCGGGACGGCTTTCCGCACGCGCCGTTCGATTTCCGGGCCCGTCATGCCTTGAGCGGTGCATTCGGCGGCCAACTGCACCAGCAGACCCAAACCCACGGAGGTTGTTTGCGAGTCGATCAAAGTTACCGGGATGATCGATTTTACATTGGCCGCGGCTTTTTCTGCCTGGGCCATCATCGAGCTTAATTCACCCGAGGTAAAAATGGCAATGACCTCTTGATAGTGGAGGGCCAGAGAATGAAACAACTGCTGCAATTTCTCTGGGCCGGGAGTGAGCAGACGCGGATGCAGTCCGTCCGTGGCGGAAGGCGGGAGGGCGGTAGATTTTATGCCCTCGCCATCCGGATAGAGCCTGTCGCGGATCTGAACGTCAAACGAAATGACCCGCACATCGTCTCGGCCTGCAAATCCTGGTTGAGTAAATTGTACGGCGCTGTCGGTCAGGATGCAGATGGAACTATTCATATTATTCGATGGCAATGATGAATTGATAGTGGGGCTGTCCGCCTTCGTGCAGCTCGATCTCGTGAGATGGATATACCTTGCGGATTTGATCGACGATGTGGTTAACTTCGTTGCGGCTGATATTGCTGCCGTAGAAAAGGGTGATGCGTTCGCGGCTGGCGGTCGAGGCTTTTTCCAGTAAGCCCAGGGTGGCCTCTTCAATCGTGGCGGCCGACATGACCAGTTGACCGTCTAATAAGGCGATCACCTGCCCTTCCTGAACCTGAACCCCGTTGATTTCTACGGTGCGCGTAGCCACGGTTATTTCACCGCTTTCAACTTCAGTGATGGCCTCGTTCATTTCACTGGCCAGGTTATCCAGGTCGCCGTCCGGGTTGTTGCGGAAAAGGGCGCTGATGCCTTGAGGCACACTCTTGGAAGGGATCACTTTTACATGCTTGACAGTCACATCGACACAATTATTGGCGGCCAGTATTATGTTTTTATTGTTCGGAAGGATGATGATGCGGTCGGTCGGCAGATTCTCGAATGCCGAGAGGATTTCTTCGGTGCTGGGGTTCATGGTTTGACCGCCTTCAATAATAGCGGCGGCGCCCAGGCTGGCAAAAATGCGCGCGATGCCGGGGCCAGGCGCCACAACCACCACCGCCACCTGGCCGGGCTCCACCGGGGTCAGGTTCAGCCGGCTGCGCTGTTTTTTAGCTTCAATTTCATCCATTTGAGCCATCAGATTTTCAATGGCGACTTTGGTAATGGTGCCTAACCCCATGATGTAATCGATGGGTTCGTACCTTTTTTCGGTGGGGACGTGGATGTGCATCCGGTACATGCCGTCGCCTTCGCCGACCTGGATGGAGGTGCCAATGTCGGTCAGCCCGGAATAGAACTTTTCAAGGTTTAGGGCTTCATTCGGGCGGAAATCGACCACCACCTCGTAATCCTGGCCGGGTTCAATATCTTCGGCAGAGGGCTCAATATTCATCGCGGAAATGGGTTGTACAGCGGCGATATTCACATCCAGAGGTTGTCCCTTCAGAAATCTCAGCATGCCTTCAAAGATGAAAAATAAACCTTTTCCGCCCGAGTCAACCACGCCGGCCTGTTTGAGAATTGGCAGAAGTTCGGGGGTATGTTTGACCGACTCATCGGCGGCATTGACGATGAGTTCAAGCATCTCGCGAATGTCATTGGTTTCTTCACGAGCTTTTACAGCGGCGGCGGCCGAATCTTTTGCGACCGTCAGAATCGTTCCTTCGACCGGTCGCACCACGCCTTTATATGCCGTGTTGCGGCTCTCGATCATAGCCTTGACAAACAGGTCGGCATCCATCATGTCGAGGCTGTCCAACGCGCGGGCAAAGCCGCGCCAGAGTTGTGAAAGAATCACCCCCGAGTTGCCGCGCGCGCCCATCAAGGCGCCTTGAGCGACGCCGTGTGCCATTTTGCCAATATTCTTTTCACCCGAATTGGCAATTTCGTTATACGCGGCTTGCATGGTCAGCAGCATATTGGTGCCCGTATCCCCGTCCGGTACGGGGAAAACATTGAGGGCATTGACGATCTGCTGGTTGGTTTTTAACCAGGTCATGCCGGCCTCGACCAATTCGCGTAGTCCCTGACCGTCGAGAATCAGGTGCTGATTGTCACCTGCATCGGTTGGGTTGGGTTGATCAATACTCATAGCACTCCAAATATTTCCAAATCTCGACGTTAAGTTAATCGGGGTTGCTAATGCGCAAACCGCGGACATGCACGTTTACGTGACTCACCGGGATCCCAAAAATCCGTTCCACCTGGTAGCGTACATTTTCCGAAACGGTGGTGGCGACTGTCTTGATGCGAGTGCCATATTCAATGATGATGTACAGGTCGATCTGAATGATCTTGTCGACAAAACGAACCTCAACGCCTAACGAAGGTTCTTTGACCAGGACCTGGACCAAACCTTCCGCCAGGTTCTTCGCGGCCAGGCCGACAACACCATAGGATGAGATCGCAGATTGGCTGGCAACGGTCGCGATTGCTCGATAGGAGACGAAAATATTTCCGAGGAGATTGCTGCTATCTTTCATCTGTTCAGCCTTTTGAGTATTAACACAGTTCTTGTCGTTGGATGCGAGCTGTGGTAGAATTTCCCTTCGTTGCGGGATGGGTTAGCCCGTCCTGACATTGATATGGAATTATAGCAAGAAAGGACTTAAAAATGGCAAAGTGCGAAAAGTGCGGTAAGACAACGGCATTTGGTCACAATCGGAGCTTCTCAAACCGTGCCACCAACCGAACTTTCCGCCCCAACCTGCAGCGCGTCGTGGTGATGGAGAATGGGCGAAAAGTTCGCAAGGTGATGTGCGCTAAATGCATTCGGACCATGGTCAAAACAGTATAAATTAAGGTTCTATCTTTCTTACAAAAATCGCGGCGATCAGCCGTGATTTTTGTTTAAGCAACCACCGCTCGCAGGGCGGCGATGCCGGCGGCAATACCCTGGGGATGCTTGAATATACTGGTCGCGGAGACAAAAACACGCGCACCAGCCTGGTAACAGGCAGATAAATTGTTCGAAGTCGATGCCGCCATCCACCTGGATAGCCGCCTGGCTGGCGGTTTGACGGATCAAGGTATTGAGCCTGTCAATTTTGGGCAGCATGGCGGGGATGAAAGCCTGCCCGGAGAAACCCGGGTTGACGGTCATCAACAAGACCAGGTCGGCGAAGGGCAGCACCTCGCTCAGAGTCTCCACCGGCGTGCCTGGGTTGATCACCACACCGGCTTTGCAGCCCAGGCTGTGGATATGTTCCAGGGTGCGGAAAAGGTGTGGGCAGGTTTCCTGCTGGACAGACAGGCGGTTGGCGCCGGCGGCGGCATACCACGGAATCATCTCATCAGGTTGTTCGACCATCAAGTGCACGTCAATCGGCAGGCGGGTCAATTTATGCACGGTTTCGACAATAAACGGCCCCATCGTCAGGTTGGGGACGAAGTGGCCGTCCATCACATCCACGTGAATCCAATCGGCCCCTCCTTCTTCAATCTGGCGGAGCTGGTCGGAAAGGCATGAGAAGTCGGCGGAAAGAATAGAAGCGCAGATTGAGATAGCGCTCATGGTCAGGGCGCACCTAAAATGCCAAGCTTAAGCAAAACGTAAGCGCCAAAGGGGAGCATCCCTACCCATAACACCACCGCCACAATGGTGAGGATGATAATATCCGGGGAGAACAGGGGTGGAAGCAAAGTGTCCGGCTGAGATTGGGCGACCGGTGGTTGGAGGTTCTCGCCGGCGCCGGATGATGGGGCGGGCGCTGCTTGGGGCATCTGGGTCGCGGGCCGGGAGGGCCGGTTGGTGTACTGCGCCTGCGCAGCAGGGGGCGGCGCGTAGGCCGGTTCCGCGGGCATGGGCTGGAGCATTTCGGGTCTTTGAGCAAACGGGGCCAGCAGCCGGCCGAACTGGTCGGCGGTGCGGTAGCGCTGCGCGGGCTCTTTGGAGAGCACCTTGAGAATGATTTGCTCAAGCTCTGGTGGAATTTCGTGGTTGAGCCGCCTGGGCGGCACAGGCCGCGCCTCGCGGTGCTGGCGGGCTAATTCTTGCGCATCGGTGGCAGTGAAAGGCAGCTGACCGGTGAGCATCTCGTAGAGCACCACCCCCAGGGAATATACATCGCTGGAGGGCGAGGGGGCAGACCCCGCGGCCTGTTCCGGTGAGAAATACTGGGGCGAGCCCCACACTTCGTCTGTATGTTCGTCGGGGTTGATCGAGGAGAGCGCCCGGGCGATCCCGAAGTCGGTCACCTTGAGGCGGCGATCCGGGGTGACAATCATATTGTGGGGTTTGACATCGCAGTGGACGAAACCGGCCCGATGCGCGTAGCCAATGCCGGCGCAGGCCTGGGCGATAAGATTGACGGCTTCTCCGACCGGGAAGCGCCCGCGTTCTTTGATCAGGGATTTCAAATCCTTGCCGGGTACAAATTCCATGACGATGAACAATCGTCCGGCATCAAAACCAAAATCATGGACGGTGACGATGTTGGGGTGGGAAAGGTTTGCGGCGGATTTCGCTTCGGCGCGGAATTGGTGGCGGAAGCCGGTGTTGCCCGAATAATCCTGGCGCAGCAACTTAATCGCGACCGGACGTTCAAGCATGATGTCCTGAGCACGGTAAACAACCGCCATACCGCCGGCCCCCAGGGTATCCAGCAGTTTATAGCGGTTTGAAAGCATCGGTGTGTCTGGAATGTTGCGCTCCATATCCCGACTCATTATATCATAAGGAAGCAGTCAGCCATTTCCACATAATGGCTGCAAGCTTGAGGCCAGCCTCGCCATCTTTAGGCGCAATCCGCTATAATAACGCGAGGGAGATGATATGGGACATTTATGGCGTTTTGTGCGAAAGAAACCCCTCAACTGGCTGCTTCTTGCTATACCGCTGGCCATCCTGGCGGATCTGACCCATTTGGGACCCATATGGATTTTTGCCATCTCAGCCCTTTCGCTGGTTCCTCTGGCGGGGATGATTGGGGATGCTACGGAAGTGTTGGCGGTCTACACCGGTCCACGCATCGGGGGGCTGCTCAACGCCACCATGGGAAACGCGGCCGAGTTGATCATCACTTTGGTTGCCATCCGCGCCGGCCTGCTCGACCTGGTCAAGGCCTCGATCACAGGATCGATCCTGGGCAACCTGCTGTTGGTGATGGGCTTTTCGATGGTGCTGGGCGGGGCCAAGCATGGCATTCAACGATTCAACCGGCTGCAGGCGGGGAACAATTCGATTTTGCTGACCCTGGTGATCATCGCGTTCATCATTCCATCGGTTTTCAGCCAGGCAATTAGCACAGATTCTTCAGCGCACGTCGAGGCCTTGAGCCTGGGCGTGGCGGGGATCATGGTGGCGCTGTACGCTCTCGGGATCATTTTCAGCCTGAAATCCAACGAGAGCCCGCTCTCCTACGGTAACCAAGAAGAACACAAACCGGAATTAAGCATGCGTTCTTCGATCATTTTATTGGCGCTGGCGACGGTGGGCGTGGTCTTTATGAGCGAGTTATTAGTGGGGGTGGTTGAAGAGGTTTCGGTCAGCCTGGGCTTGTCGGAATTTTTCCTGGGCATTATCCTGATCCCAATCATCGGCAATGTGGCCGAACATCTGGTTGCTGTCCAGGTGGCCCTGCGCAATCATATGGAATTAAGCATCGAAATTGCGGTATCCTCGAGCCTGCAAATCGCTTTGTTTGTCGCGCCCTTGCTGGTTTTTGTCAGCCTGCTGTTGGGTCACCCGCTGACCCTCATTTTCAACCAGTTTGAACTGCTGGCGCTGGTCGCGGCGGTGTTGATCGTTGCCCTGGTATCGGCGGACGGCGAATCAAACTGGTTGGAAGGTGCGGCGCTGATCGCTGTGTATGGTATCCTAGGAATTGGATTCTTTCTGCTGCCATGATGTGGTCCTGGTTAAAATCGAAGGGTTAACATTTGGGTCATTCTCGGCGCCCTGGTGATCGCCGGCGGGCTGATCGGCGCGGTTGGGCTGTTCTTGTATTTATATCCCCTGCCGCAGAAGCTCTCCGACCAATCCAACGTGGCCTTGTCGGTCATCCCCCCACCCACGCTGACGCCAACGCCAAGCACACCCACCCCAACCCCCACGCCGGAAGGTAGCGGAGAGATCATCGATGGCATTGGCGTGGGTATGTTTGTGCAGATCTCCGGCACCGGTGGAGATGGACTGCGCCTGCGCGCCGGGCCATCGACCAATGATGAGCCGCGCTTCTTAGGTTATGAGTCTGAAGTTTTCCGGGTGAAAGATGGACCGCGTTTCTCGGATGGATTTACCTGGTGGTTCCTCGAAGCGCCATACGATCCCGGGCGCAGTGGGTGGGCGGCCTCTAAATTCCTGGGGGTAGTCACTTCGGCTCCCACCCCAACCCCATAAAGGATGAACATGATCAAAGAAACTCCGGCGGGGTTAACCGCCAACAAATCACAGCGTGAGTTGACGATCGAATGGAAAGACGGCCATACCTCGGTTTATCCCTTCGGCCTGCTGCGGGCTGCCTGTCCCTGCGCCTCGTGCCGGGGCGGCCACGAAAACATGCGTTCCGAACCGGATGCAGAAGTGTTTGAGCGCCGCATGGAGGATACATCCGCGACCCGCATGGCAGGTATCGAAGCCGTGGGTCAATACGCCATCACCGTCGAATGGGAAGATGGCCACCACTTTGGCATCTATAACTGGCATTTCCTGCGCGCGCTTTGTCCATGCGCTGAGTGCCGGTCCTAGAAATGAAGACAGCTCAATAACAAAAGCCGCCGGATCTGACCGGCGGCTTTTTGTATGCCCCAAAAGAGTCAGGCTTTCTTTTTCCCGTTGCGGCTGAGGAACCAGAGCAAGCCCCCGGCAACCACCGCGAGCGCGCTCATTCCGGCAGCCGCCTGGACCACTGTTTTGGGTTCCATGCCCGGCATAGCCACGTGTCCATCGCCGTAGGAGGCGAATAACTGCCCCCAGTGGGTCTTGAGCGCCTCCTGGACGCGCTTACGCCCAACAAATGGATACCAATAGACATTATGGTAAAAATTGCTGGCAAAAGAACGTCCAGGGCACCATCGGGCTTTGAAGAGCAGATATTTTCGAAGGGTTTGAGCGGGCCGTGGTAAATCAATTTTTGTCCGCGGGAGGCAAAGGTGTCCGTCCTGGACAAAATTCCAGGGCTGGCTCCTGCTCGATATCGTAGCCGACCATTTCGATCTGGCGCGGGTCGCCAACCCCCAGGCCGAGTTCATGGGCAATGCGGATAAAGGGATCGTCATGGGATCAAAGCCCTGCAGTTTGGCCGAAACCGCGTCGATGGCTACCTGGTCGGCGGAGGCCAGCAGGATGTTTTTCTCGTGCCAGCGCATGGCGCGCGGCCCGGGGCCGTCCCCGGCGAAGGTGCCATCCATCAAGGCGAAGATGCCCGGGTGGATTTCCTGTTGGATCATCAACAAGTCGACCAGGGTCTCGTGGATGACGCTGTGGGTCCAGTGGCGGTTGCGGTGGAGCAGGCCGCCAAAGGCGTTCTTCATCGCCCCGGTGATGGTGGTGAAGACATGGGTCTTTACCGTGGGCAGATGGACGATATTCTTTCCGACCAGCGATTTGGGAATATATACACCGTCAGGATAGACCTTATCCAGCACCAGGAAGGGATGCGCTTTCGGGGTGTAGCGTTCCCACTCAAAATTTTCATTGTATAAATATACACACGGCACTCCGTAGTTGTCGGTGACGAAGCGGTGCTTGTTGTTGGCTTCTCCCACGCTGGTATCTACCACAACCGTGTCGTTATGGATACCGACCAGGTCCTGGTAACCCAGTTTTTGCAGGGTGCGGATGGCGCCTTCCAACTGCCAGGGAGTGCTGGAGCAGGCCGGGTACCAGGTTTGCCAGGAGATATTGATTTTTAATCCGGTGGTCACATTTTTGGGTAAGGCCTTATCCACACCCGCCAGGCGCATCACTTTTTCGGTGTCTTGCAAAATGGTGCGGGGGGTGGTCTTAAGGACGGCGACTTTGCCTTTGCCAGGATATTCAGCCATTCATTTCCTCCTGTAGGATATTGTACTCCATAGTGGCAGCCAATACTTTTTCAATGTGGTCTGCCATCTCCACGGCGCGCCGGCCGGCGATGCCCGTGTATCCGTCCACCTGCATCAAGGCTTCGATCTGAGCGGGGGTCAGAAAACCGCGAATATCGGCGTTCGCCAGAACCAATTCATCTAATGGATTAGGTAAACCCAGCTGTACGGCTTGCCAGGCTTGCATGGCCAGATCGCGAAGGACTTCGTGCATCATTTGGCGGTCGGCGCCTGCCTTCACCAGGGCCATCAACAGGCGTTCTGTGCTGGCGAAAGGCGCATAGACCGCCAGGTTGCGCCGGATGGCGTCCTCATTGACCTTGAGCCCATCCACCAGGCGAGTGGTCACTCGCAGCAGCTCGTCACAAATCAGGAATGCCTCGGGCAGTAAGGTACGCCGGTTGGCGCTGTCATCCAGGGTGCGCTCCAGGAGAGAATGGGCGGCATTATGCCAGGCAACCTGGGGCATACCTGCCAGCACCCGCGCCAGAGAATTGATTTTTTCGGCGTTGATCGGGTTGCGTTTGAAGGGCATGGCCGATGACCCCACCTGCTTCTCGGCGAACGGCTCGTTCCATTCGCCGATTACCGGCGACTGCATCAGGCGCAGGTCGAAAGCAAATTTATACAAGCCGGCGCCCATGGCAGCCAGCGCAGATAGGACGATATAATCCTGGCGGCGCGGATAGGTCTGGGAACTGGCGGTGTAGAAGGGCAGCTCGAGCAGATCGCTCAGGCGCTGCTCGAAGCGTGCGTAATTTTCGGGGCCGACCAATTCGTAGTAGGACGCGGCGGTACCGACGGCGCCCTTGAAGCCTTTCCCGCGGAGGCCGGCTCGCACCCGGCGCAAATCTTGCATATCTTCCAATAAATCTTGAGCATAGAGGCTCAGGCGGTAGCCAAGGGTGGAAGGTTCGGCCGGTTGCAAATGGGTGAAAGCCATGATGGGCACAGCCGCGTGTTGGCGCATGCGTTTTGAAAATGAAAGCAGAAGTTTTTCCAGCTTTTCGAGGACCAGGTCCAGCGCCTGGCGGATGCGGATGGCATCCGCGTTGTCCTCCACATCCATGGAGGTTGCGCCCAAATGGATGATGCCGCCGGCGGTTGGGCATTGTTCCGCGAAAGTGCGTACTTCGGCCATCAGGTCATGATGGATTTCTGCCTCAATTTCCAGGGCGCGGGGGATGTCGATGGCTTCAGCGGCAGCTTGCAGTTCGAGAACCTGCTCTAGGCGCACCAGACCAAATTCTGCCTGGACCTGGGCCAGGGCGACCCAAATATGCCGCCATGCGCGGCGTTTGTGCGCTTCGCTCCACAGTTGGCGCATTTCGGGGCTGGCATAGCGCCAGGAAAAGGGCGATAAGTATGAGTCATAGTTGGTCATACCTCTATTTTAACCGCATAATGCAGACGGTAAGGAAATTGAAAGGCGTTTTCCGTTGCAATTCGGATGATGTGCTTTATAATTTAACCAAGGTACAGGTGGACACAGTCAAGATTTTAGGACTGGACAGGTGGGAAATCGGTCCTGGTATTTTTTGTATCAAAAACAGCCCAGGCGCAGCCCGACCTGGCTTTTTTACAGGCAGGAGATAACTTGGAAACTCATCGAATTACCCAGAGCTTTGCGCCCAATACCACTCCGGAACGCCAGCTGCAGTCGGGAAATGTGCTGATTAATCGATACCTGGTCCAGGAAGTGATTGGCGTTGGCGGGATGGGATCGGTCTACCGGGCTCGCGACCTGCATTTTCCCAATGTGGTCAAACTGGTCGCGGTAAAAGAAATGATCAACCAGGCGCGTGATCCGCAGGTGCGCCAAACCATCGTGCAAAATTTCGAGCGAGAAGCCAATATCCTGGCGACGCTCAATCACTCATCGATCCCAAAGATTTTCGATTATTTTACCCACGAACAGCGATCCTACCTGGTCGAAGAATTTGTCAATGGTAAAGATTTAGAGGAAATCCTCAACGAATCCGAAGGTCCCATCGCCGAGGAGAAAGCGGTTGCCTGGGCGATTGAGCTGTGCGACGTGCTGCACTATCTGCACAGCCATAAACCCGAGCCGATTATCTTCCGGGATATGAAGCCTTCGAACGTGATGGTCAACCACGATGGTCACATCGTGCTGGTCGACTTCGGTATCGCTAAAATGTTCCGGGCCGGCCAAAAAGGGACGATGATTGGCACCGAGGGATACTCCCCGCCGGAGCAGTACCGCGGCGAGGCCACTCCGCTGGCCGATATCTACGCCTTAGGGGCTACCCTGCATCATTTGTTGACCAAACGCGATCCACGGGTAGAAACGCCGTTTACCTTCAATGAACGGCCGGTGCGGAAATATAACAGCAGCATTTCACCTGAATTGGAGCTGGTGATCAGCACCGCGATCCAATACAACGTGTCGGATCGTTTCCAATCAGCGGAGACGATGAAGGAAGCCCTGTATGCCGCCGCGCGGAAAACCGGGGTGCTTTCGCGGATCAACACGAAATCACTGCCGATCTCCAAAGAAGAGACCGCCAAGCCCTTGTGGACGTTTGAATGCGAAGATGAAATCCGCGGCGGACCGGGCTTTGACAACGGCATGATTTTCACCGGTTCGTACGATCACAACTTATATGCCCTGGATGTGACCGACGGAAAATTCTTGTGGAAATATCCGGCCGAGGGCGGGATTGTCAGCCGCCCAACCTTTGCCGAGGGACTGGTGCTGTTTGGCTCGGAAGATTTCGCGCCTGTACGCGGTCAATTCGCGCACGGGCAAACTCTCCTGGACATACCCGACCGATGGACCAATCCGTTGTTCGCCAACCGTTTCCGAGGGTCACGCATTCATCGGCTCGGATGACGGGCATATGCACGCGGTGAATATTCTCTCCAGCCGGCGCGCGTGGAAATACGATACCGGCGGGCCGGTGCGCTCTACCCCGGCGGTGGTTGGCGACCAGGTGTACTTTGGCTCTGAGAGCGGCGATATGATTTGCATGGATTTCCGCGGCACGGTGAAATGGCGTTTTCGCTCCAAGCGCGAAATCCTTTCGTCGCCGCTGGTGGTCAAGGGCACCCTGTTCTTCACGGCGCTCGATTCCATTTTGTATGCCATCGACGCCCGTACAGGCTGGGCCATCTGGCGTTTCAGAATGGGTAAAGGATCGGTATCTACCCCCTGCAATGCCGACAACCTGATCTTTGTTGGCTCGGCAGATGGGTTTTTATATTGTGTGGAGGGCGGCAGCTCAAAAGAGATTTGGCGCTTCAAAACCGACCACCAGGTGAGCGGCTCTCCGGTTGTGTACCGTGACTCGGTCTACTGCGGCTCGGCCGATGGAAACCTCTACTGCCTCGAATTCCGCACGGGCAGGCTGCGCTGGAAATTCGCTACCGGCGGACCCATCACCAGCAGCCCAATCATATATAATGATATTTTATTTGTGGGATCATCCGACCACATCTTGTATGCCCTTCTGGCATGATAGGATGATGGACTACTAACGGATACACTGCCGTCGGGGAGGATTTTGTGCTCGATTTCTTAAAGTCTCTTTTTGGTCAGAAAAAGAAATCTGAAGTTGTTAGGATAGGGGTTGAAACTGCTCCACTCTCGGAAGAGCAGCTTCTGATGGTCAGTCCGCAAAAGCTGTCTTTACGCCCGGCCCAATTCAGTGTGGGTACAGCCCAATCGGTTGGACGCCAGCGCGATCATAATGAAGATACCATCTTTGCCATGACGGCGGTTCTCGCGGATGGTTTACGAGAATTGCCCCTGGGTATATTTGTGATTGCGGATGGCATGGGCGGGCACCAGAATGGAGAAGTTGCCTCCAGCGCGGCGGCTCGAATGATGGTTGATTATATAATGGGGAAAATGTATTCTCCCATCCTGGGGATGAGTGAAGACGGGCTGAGTGAGAGCATCCAGGAAATCATGGAGAACGGGGTAAAAGAAGCTCACCGGGCCGTACAGCGGCATGCACCCGGCGGCGGGACGACGTTGACCGCGGCGCTGGTTTTGGGCGAGCAGGTGACCATGGCGCACGTTGGCGACAGCCGGGGATATTTTATATATCCGGATGGTCGGATGAAATTGGTCACCCAGGACCATTCATATGTCCAGAGGCTGTTAGAATTGGGGCAGATTACTGAAAAAGAAGCCGCCACCCATTCTCAGCGCAACGTGTTGTACCGCGCCTTAGGGCAGGCTGAACCTTTCCGCCCGGACATCAACACCCACGAATTTCCTCATCCGGGTTATTTGATGTTATGCAGCGATGGCTTATGGGGAGTTGTTTCGGAAATCGATATCTTCAGAATTATTAATGCGAATAAGAACCTCACGATTGCCTGTCACCAGTTGGTCGAAGCGGCGAATGCCGCCGGCGGACCGGACAACATCAGTGTGATCCTGGTGGATTACTTGAACTAAGCAGGAAGAACAAACTTGGTTGACTTATACGCAGCACTTGGTGTTCCATATGACGCGACGGCCGACGAAATTCGGACCGCCTATTTCGACCTGGCCCGAAAGTACCATCCGGATGTGTCTTCCGGACAGGCTTCCGAAGCGCGGTTCCTGGAAATTCAAGGTGCGTATGATGTCCTCTCGAACGGGCAACGGCGCGCTGCCTACGATGCCAATATTCCGCCCGAACTAAAAAAAGGTCCGGAAATTTCGATCAATATCAAGTACAGCCGGTCGGTCATGCCTCGCATCGCCGAGTCGCAGCTGCATTATGTGCTGCTGGATTTGATTTGCACCGCGGATTTCGATTTCAAAGACCTGCCGCCATTCCATCTGTGTTTTGTCCTCGACCGTTCGACCTCCATGCACGGCGGTCGGATGGACATGATTAAATCCAGCGCGACCCAGCTGCTGCGCCAATTCCGCAAACAGGATCTCATTTCGGTGGTTTCCTTTAGCGACCGGGCTGAAGTGGTTATCCCGCCGACGCGCATCTCTGAGATGCCCAAGGATGATCACCGCATCAGTATGCTCCAGACGGGCGGGGGAACTGAAATATTCCAGGGGCTGCAGTTGGGCATACAACAGCTGCGCAGCATTGACCCCCGCTATATGCGCCAGTTAATCTTGCTCACCGATGGCCACACCTACGGTGACGATGATGCCTGTATACAACTGGCCGACGAGGCTGCCGAAGAAGGCATTTCGATCAGCGGGTTAGGGATCGGGCACGAGTGGAATGACACCCTGCTGGACAGGATATCCAGCTCGAGCGGCAGCAATTCCATGTTTGTTTCCTCGCCGAAAGATCTGACCAAGTTTTTCGAGCAGAAATTATCCGTGCTGAGCAACACCTATGCCCGCGGCCTGTCCTTTGAGTGGGAAATGGATCCGGGGGTCGAATTGCGCTATGCCTTCCGCCTGCATCCTGAGACCGGGCCTTTACCCGCCGATGGCCCCATTCCGTTGGGGACAATGATGTTCCGCAAGAGCATGAGTTTCTTGTTTGAATTCCTCGTGTCACCGATCGATAAGGACATCAATATCTTAAAGTTCATGCAAGGCTCGATTAAGATGGAAATTCCATCCTTAAAGTCGGCCCACACGCGCCTGTTAGTGGATGTTTCCAGGCCAGTCAGCGGGAGCGTCGACCGTGAAACTCCGCCGTCTGTGCTGGTGGAAGCCATGGCCAAATTGACCTTGTACCGGATGCAAGAACGGGTGCGCCGGGAAGTGACCGATGGCCAGATCGATAAAGCGACCAAACATCTGCATTATCTGGCGACCCATTTGCTTTCCCAGGGCGACCGCGAATTGGCGCACACGGTATTAATGGAAGCTGAGCATATTCAACAAAGCAGGCGTTTCAGTAAAGAAGGCGATAAAAAAATTAAATATGGTACACGCGCGTTGCTGTTACCACCAGGTCCGGAGTAAAGAAAATGATATTATGTCCTAATTGCCATCACGAGGAAATGCCAGGCTCGCTGTTTTGCAGTGAGTGCGGGGCACAGTTGGTTGTTTCAGAAGTTCCCACCACTCAGCATATCCAACGCAACCCATCCGATATCCTGGCAATTCAACCTCCATTACAATCACCGCCTTCGCCTTCAATTCCAGGTGGAGCGATCGACGCCGTTGTTTCGCTGCATATGGTCGATTCTGGCCAGTTTGTCAATTTAACCGGTCAGACAGAATTTACCATTGGCCGCACAGCCGAAGGGCAGCCAATTCTACCGGATGTGGATCTTTCTGCTTATGAAGCCTATGCCAAAGGCGTATCCAGGCTGCATGCTGCGTTAAAGATCCACAATCAGCGGGTGGTAATTACCGATCTGGGTTCATCCAATGGGACCCGGGTAAACGGTCAAAAGATCGTCCCGCATGTTGACTATCCCTTAAATCACGGCGATATGATGTCGCTGGGCAAATTTGCCATCCAGATTTTAATCCGCAAGTAGGATCGAGAGATACTTATGCCTACGGTTCTTGTCCATATCATGAATGATGATCCGGTGCTGGGAGAGGTGGATGCCATTCCGGTTGCGTCGGATAATCTCCTTATTATCAAAAATCCAAGAAGGCGAGATGGGAAAGACCTCGCTAACCTCGAGATGAACGTCTCTACGGTGATTTGGCCGATGCTGCGGATCAATTTTATCGAGGTCATGCCAACCGGTGAAGAAGAGGAAATCATCACCTTTATCCGGGAGTAGAGGATGACCGAAGATTTTCGCAATCGTACCATTCTGGTGGTAGACGACGAAGAACGCATGGTGCGTTTTATTCGCTTGAACCTGGAGCACGACGGCTTCCGAGTCGTTCCGGCCTACCGCGGCTACCAGGCGCTGGATGCGCTGCGCCAGGAAATGCCGGATGTGGTGCTGCTGGACGTTATGATGCCCGATCTGGATGGGTTTGAGGTGCTCAAACTGATCCGCGAGACGAGCCTGGTGCCGGTGATCATGCTTACCGCCAAGGGCGAGGAAGACGACCGGGTGCGCGGCCTCGAATTGGGCGCGGATGATTACGTGACCAAACCGTTCAGCCCGCGCGAGCTGGTCAGCCGCGTACGCGCCGTGCTGCGCCGCACCGAAGCCGCCAACCCCGCTACCCGCAGCGAAGTGCTGGACATAGATGAGCGCCTGCGCATCGATTTTGGCCGGCGGGAGGTTTGGGTAGATGGCGAATTGGTCAAACTGCGGCCCACCGAATACCGGCTGCTCTATCACCTGGTGCAGAATGCCGGCTGGGTGATGACCTATGACCAGCTGCTGACCAAAGTCTGGGGATACGAATACCGAGACGAAGCCCATTACGTCCGCCTCTACATCAACTATCTCCGCCAAAAGCTCGAGAAAGATCCGTCCAACCCAAAATACGTGTTAACCGAGCGCGGGGTTGGCTACCGGTTTATAGATTTTCGTAAGAATCAAACTGAAGAGCCGCCTGCACTCTAGACGTGCAGGATAAATGCTGATATAAATACTCTGAAATCTTTGAATTGGAGTTCACATGGTCAACGAACCAATCCACGTAACAGACGCTGCTTTTGAAAAGACCGTTTTGCAGTCCGCGATCCCGGTGATTGTGGATTTTTGGGCGCCCTGGTGCGGCCCGTGCAAAGTGGTTGGCCCCATGCTGGATAAAATTGCGAAAGAACAGGCCGGGAAGTTAATCGTTGCGAAGGTAAATACCGACGAGAATCCGGATTGGGCAATGAAATATAACGTGCAGGGCATCCCCACCATGCTCTTTGTGGCTAATGGCAAGATCGTGCATCGCCAGGTTGGCGCTATGCCTGAAAAAAACCTTCGAGACGTCATCTCTCAATTCCTCGAAGTGGTCAAAACCGCCAGCCCCAACTGATTTGGGGAGCAAAACAAGTAAAAACGGCCATCGATGGCCGTTTTTACTTTAACCGATCTCTGCTTTGTTCCGGATCAGGAAGCAATCCGGGTCGCCAGCCTGCTCTTGATCGTTTCGGCCAGGCGGCCAATGCCTTCGTTGATTTTTTCCGCGGTGGCGTAAGAGAAATTCAAGCGCATGGTATTGGACCCGCCGCCGCATGGATAGAATGATTCGCCGGGGACAAATGCCACTTTTCGTTTGACCGCCTCTTTGAACAGGTCGGTTGAGCTCATCTGTTCGGGAAGGGTGATCCACAGGAATAACCCGCCCTGGGGATGGGTCCAATGCACTTCTTCCGGCATGTGTTCGGTGAGGGTGTCCAGCATCACATCCCGCCGTTGGCGGTAGACGTCGCGGATTTTCTCGATGTGGCGGTCGAGGAAACCTCCGCGGCTGACCTCGTACGCCACCATCTGGTTGAAAGTGGCCGTATGCAAATCGGCGCCTTGCTTGGCCATCACCAGCTTGCGGATGACCTCGGGCGGGGCAATCACGTATGCCAGGCGAATGCCAGGGGCAAGGGTTTTCGAGAAGGTGCTCAAGTAGATCACGTTGCCCGAGTAAGCCTTGCCGTTGCGGGTTCGCTGGCCGTCGAGCACCTCGATGGAGGGGATATCTTCTCCTTCGTAGCGCAGCTGTCCGTAAGGATCGTCCTCAACCATGGGGACGCCGTAATGATCGGCCAGTTCAATCAGTTTCAACCTTCGTTTAAGGGGAATGGTGACCCCGGTCGGGTTCTGGAAATTTGGCAGAACGTAAAGAAATTTCGGCCCGGTGCGCAGCGCCGATTCCAATTCATCGGTGACAATACCGTCATCGTCTGAGCGGGTGGTGACGTACTCGGCTCCGTAAATATTCCAGGCTTGCAAGGCTCCCAGGTAGGTGGGGGACTCGACCAGGACGTGGTCACCCCGGTTGATAAACACCTTGCCCAAGAGGTCAAGCGCCTGCTGCGACCCGGAGGTAATCATGATATTTTCGGTGGTCACATCGATGCCCAGCCGCGAGGTGTGGCGGGCGATCATTTCAAGCAGGGGTTTATAGCCTTCGGTCGAACCATATTGTAAGGCGGTGGCGCCATTTTCCCGCAAGACTTTGGTGCAGGCTGCAACGAATTCTTCGACGGGGAAAACATCTGGGCCGGGGAGGCCGCCGGCAAATGATATGATTTCAGGATCTTCCGTCAGTTTGAACAACTCGCGGATGGCGGAACTCTTCATGTTTTGAGTGCGTTGCGCAAAACGATGATCCCAAAGTGTTTGCATAAATTAATTCTCCGTTCGTAGCCTGTTCAATAATTTCTGGTTCTTTTGTGCTGATAGAGCCAGTTAACCACCGGATTTGGGATAACGGCTGACCACGGCAGCCGGGGTGGGTAAATTGACCCGGTCGCCGATCTTCAATTCTGCCGGGGCCTTCCCGGCGGCTTTGGGCGCGGATTGGAAAATGGCCAGCGGCGTGCCTTCCTCGGCGTATTTCAATTCCACAAATGCCTGACCGGTAAGGAAACCTTCACTGTCAACCGAGCAGCTGGTGACCACACCCACCGCGCGGCCTTTTGCATCCAGCACCGGGTCGCCGGGGTGGGCCATGCGCACGCCTTTTTCGTTGAAGCGGAAGCGGGCTACCACGCCTTTGCGCCCGGCTTCGCGGGCGATATAAGCGCTGCGCCCGATAAACCAGGGTTTGTAGGTTTTTACATAGGAGCCAAAGCCGGCTTCCGCCACGCCCAGGTTCAAATCTCCGCCCATTTCGTGGCCGTAGAGCGGCAGACCGGCTTCGGTGCGCAGTGAATTGCGCGCGCCCAACCCGCAGGGTTTGAGCCCCAGGGGTTCTCCGGCAGTCAGAAGCGCATCCCACAGCGCGGGAGCCTGGTCGGGGTGGACAAATAACTCGAATGCCATTTTCTCGCCGGTATACCCGGTGCGGGAGACCACCAGGTTGAACCCACCCACCACTGCCTCGCATAATTCCGTGCGCTTCAGGGCGGTGATGCGTTTCCGGGTGGACGCATCGCAGCCTAAGGCCAGCAGAATATCCCGCGATTTTGGGCCTTGAAGAGCGATATCCACGCGCATGTCCTCACCGGCCTGCGGATCGCGCAGGTTACGCAAAATGGCCCCCGAGCCAAAGGCATGGGCTGCCGGGTCGCCGTTTTCTACCGCCACGGCGCCGTTTTTCACTGCGTTGAGCCAGGCCCAATCTTTGTCATCATTGGAGGCATTCACCACCACCAGGTAGGTCTGCGCCGCCCGGCGGTAGACGAGAGTATCATCGATGACGTTGGCATCGGGATCGAGGAAATGGGTGTAGCAGGATTCGCCCACCGCCAGCCCGGCGATATCATTGCCGCATACGCTGTCGAGGAAGGAGCAGGCCAGCGGGCCTTCGGCCTGGTAGACCCCCATGTGAGAAACATCGAATAAGCCGGCTGCCTGGCGAGTGGCCAGATGCTCTTCCACCACCGAGGTGTATTGCACCGGCATTTCCCAACCGGCAAACGGGACCATTTTGGCGCCAAGGCGCCGGTGGGTCTGGTTGAGCGAAGTGCGTTTGAGTTCACCGCTTTCAGTTTCGACCCAGGTGAAGGCCGGTTTGGCTTCAGCGCTTGACGTGGTTCGGCCGATGAAAAATGGTTTGGCCTGATCGACCGGGGAACCGGAGGCGGCCGGTATGGGCTGTTCGGCGCTTTCGGCAACGACCACTGGGCCGGGAATG
Organism: uncultured Chloroflexia bacterium; assembly: GCA_963752685.1. Taxonomy (GTDB): domain Bacteria; phylum Chloroflexota; class Anaerolineae; order Anaerolineales; family Anaerolineaceae; genus Anaerolinea. The sequence continues at coordinate 1,219,502 of CAVVZR010000008.1, forward strand.
CGGCGAGTGACATCCGCATCGAAGGCCACGTAGCCATCCGAGAGGTCGCGCAGCCAGGCGGCTGCCAGGCCAAAGTGTTCGGCCGGGAGGCTGAATTGATAACACCCGCCGGGCTTGTGGGTGAGAACACCCTCTACCGGAGTGGACGGGATCAGCAGGCGGGTGGATTGGCTTTCACCGGGCTGCAGGTTCTCGACAGCCGATGTGAAGACGTAGTTGACAAACGCCTGCACCTGCTCACCGGATAAATCCAGCGAGGCCCAGGCACCAGGGCGCAGCGGCGTATCGTCCAGATAGAAGAAGTGCGGATAGCCGAATTTCGCCTGGGTCCAGGTGCGCCCCTGTTTTCACCGCCAGGTCGCGGATGCGCATTCGGGCGGCTTCAAAAACGCCAAAGTCGACCTTGGCGCGCTGAACCGGTCCGCGCTTCTGCTCGATGGTGTAGGGGGTGATCGCGGCAAAGATATCCGCGATGACGTTGGCGACCTCGAGCATATCCTCTTCGCGCAGGCCGCGCTGGGTCATCCATGGCGTGCCCAGGCGCACCCCTGAGGCGTTCAAGGCGGTTTTATCGCCGGGGATGGTGTTGCGGTTGAGCACTATCCCGGCGATATCCAGGATGCGGGCGGCCATATCCCCAGACAGCGTGGTGCCGTCCGGGCCGACGACGGTTTTGCAGTCGATGTTGGTCAGGTGGGTATCCGTACCGCCAAAGGGGATGCGCAGCCCGCGTTTTGCCAGCTGGTTGTTGAGCGCCAGGCAGTTGGCGGCTATCTGCGCCTGGAGTTGGCGGAACTGTTCTGTCCGGGCTAATTTGAATGCGGTTGCCATGGCTGCGATGGCGTGCACGTGCGGACCGCCCTGCTCGCCGGGGAACACCCCACGATCGATTTTGCGGCCTAAGGCGCCATCGGTCGTCAGGATGCATGCGCCGCGTGGCCCGCACAGGGTTTTATGGGTAGTGAAGGTGATAATATGGGCGATGCCGACGGGCGAGGGCAGCACGCCGGCTGCGATCATCCCGGCGATGTGTGAAATATCGGTGAGCAGGTAGGCGCCCACCGAGTCGGCGATGGCGCGGAAACGCTGCCAATCCGGCACCCAGGAATAGGAAGAGTAACCGGCGATGATGATTTTTGGTTTGAACTCATCTGCCAATGCCTGGACCGCGTCGTAGTCGATTTTTTCGGTGATGGGGTCGACCGCATAATGGACAGCTTTGAACAGCTTGCCGGAGCGGTTGACCGACGATCCGTGGGTTAGGTGCCCGCCGTGCAGCAGGTTCATCCCCAAGATGGTGTCACCCGGGTTAATCAGGGCGGTGTAGACGGCGTTATTGGCCGGCGCCCCGGACAAGGGCTGGACATTGACGAAGATGCGGTCGGCCGAAACGGTCGGGGTGGCAAATAACTCTGCGCAGCGCCGCCGGGCCAGCAATTCAACCAGGTCGGCATACTCGACGCCCTTGTAATAGCGCGGATCGGCATAGCGGCGGTAATGGGTAAGACGCTGGGGGTAGTCCAGTATTTCGGCTTCGTTCATCAAGCGCTGTTCTTCGTCGGGGTAACCCTCGGCGTATAAGTTCTGGAATACCGACCCCAACGCCTCCCGCACGGCCGCGGGGGCAGTGCTTTCGCTGGGGATCAGGATTAATTTTTGAGATTGTCGTTGAGCCTCGATCTCCACCAACTCGGAAACCGCAGGATCCAAATCTGATAAACTGCCGCTAAAAATAAAGTCATTCATCGAAATGATCCTCCTCCAGGAGTGTAATGCTGCCGCAATCTTAACCCAAAACGGCTGGTAATCGTTGACTTAAAAAATCAAGGCCGTTTTTAGTTACAAAACGGCCTTGTGAGATGCGATATATGGTTAAATAACGTCGCCATTAAGTCCAATTTTAGCGGATGCTTTTTCCCAGGTCAAGTGAAGAAACTCACCTGATATTTGTTAGCGTGGCTTCCAGGCGGGTTTCCATTCCTGGATTACGTCATTGGTCACCCGGGAAATGATTGTACCGGTGGGGGTCATCAGGTAAATATCCCACTGGTTATCGCTGCGGTCTGATACAAATGCGATCTCCTTACCATCCGGTGACCAGGCCGGGGTATCGTCACTGCCAAGGTTGTTGGTCAGGTTGGTTAACTTTTTGGTGTCGAAATCGTAGAGATAAATCTCTTTGTTGCCATCCCGGGAGGAGACAAAAGCCAGTTGTTTGCCGTCCGGCGACCAGGCGGGGCTGATGTCGTCCCCGGTGGTGTTGGTGATCTCCTGGGGCAGCAGGCCGTCTGCGCCGATGACATAGATATCGTAGTCCCCGGTGCGGTTGCTGGAGAAAGCTATTTTTTTACTATCCGGTGACCAGGCAGGCATGCCGTCGTCCCCCGGGCCTTTGGTGAGGTTGATCAGGTTGGTGCCGTCCACATTTTCGCGCCAGATGTCATAGGTGCCATCTCGGGTCGAAGCAAAAGCAATCGTGTTGCCATCCGGCGACCAGGCCGGCCAGCCGTCATCCCCCGGATTGAGGCTGAAATCAAAGGTTACTTCCTTGGTGAGATCGAGGATCCAAATATCCAGGTCTTTGGAGCGGTTGGATGTAAACGCCAGGTACCGCCCATCCGGAGACCAGGTTCCCCATAAATCATCACTGGGTTTGTTGGTCAAATTGAGCAGTTTTTGTGTTTTCAGGTTCAACAACCAGATCTCTGAATTCTGCCCTCGAATCGTATAGGAAAGCTCGTCGGACGGGGCTCCAATTGAACTGGTACAGCCAGAAAAGAACAAAGCAAGGAAGGGCAGCAGCACTGCCAGGGAGGCGATGGGCGAAATTCTCTTCATGCAGGCGTCAGGCTCCTATGCGTTGGTCGATCCAGTTGATCATGGTCTGGATCACCGTTTCTTTTTGGGGTTCGTTATGCAATTCGTGGAACAGGCCTTCCCATTCCCGGTAAGTAATCCATTGTTTGGGCACGCCGCCGGCGAATTCACGGGTTGCCGGGGGAGAAACGATGTGGTCGGCGCTGCCCTGCATCAGCAAGATGGGTACGCTGAATAGATCGGCATGCTCGACCACCCAAGGGCCGGTATTGAGGATATCCAGCCCCAGGCGCGCTGAAACCTGGTTGGTGCACAATGGATCGGCCTGGTAGGCGCGGATGACCTCACGATCGTGGGATAAATTTTCCAGGTCCAGCCCGTTGGGCATGGTGATGCGCGGAGCAATGTTGTACAACACCTTGCCGAGGGTTACCTTGATGGCGGGAACCGGCACGGTGGTGCCCAGTCCAGGGCTGGTGCAAATTACGCCGGCGATGTGCGGGCTGCGCTTAAGGATGTAATTGAGCACCAGCTCACCCCCCATGCTGTGACCATATAAGAATACAGGCAGGTTCGGGTTCGTCGCGGCCGCGCCGGTGAGAAAGTGGTCGATATCCTGGTTTACCTGGTCAAAAGAGGGGATGTGACCGCGGATGCCTTCACTGCGGCCGTGACCGCGCAGATCGAATGAAGAAACCTCAATCCCATGTTCATTAAAGGCTTGCGCAACATGATCGTAACGTGCGCAGTGTTCGCCCAACCCATGAATGAGCACCACCGCCGCGCGCACGGCGCCATCCGGCAGCCACAGGCGGGTATACAGGCTGACACCATCCGGGGTTTTCCATGTAGATTCTTGGATTGTCATTGTGAAGCCTCTTCAGGAAGGATTGTACCGGGGAGCATCCATTGAGTTTATTCCAGACAACCGGTTCTGTAAAGGTGACTTCCGCGAAGTTTTAAAATGACCCCTGGGCGGATTTCCCGCCCAGGGGTAAAAACCTTCAAATCGAAGATCAGTCCTCAGCCAGATCCTGGGAGAAGAAGATCATCCCGGAGTGTGCATTGTGGTTGAACGGGCGCAGGCGCACGGTGAATTCCATCGCTTGCGGGTGGATCAGGTATTGGTCCAAAGGTTTGGGCCCACAGGAGTTGCTACCCAGGCCGGCATTCAAATAATCCAGGCTGAGCACGGTGTATCCGCTCGGCTTTAGGTCGTAGGTATGGCCGGCGCGGGTCAGGTCTTCGGTGGTGTACTGGATGGCGCCCAGGTTGATCAAGGGCGTACCGGCGAATGGCGCCGCCGCGGCATAGAGGCCTTGCCCGCGAATATCGGTGAGCGCCGCCCAGCGCACATCGCTGCGGTTGCCGGTTTCCTGAGGGAAGATATAGGGCACGCTCTGGTCCTTTACCAGACCGGCATACACCCCGATCAGGGCAGATTCTTTGCGGTCCACGTAGTTCTCATGCGGTCCGCGGCCGTAATAGCGGATGCGGTCGAGGCTGCCAGGCAAGTATGCCTGTAGACCGACACGCGGTAGGTCGGGGAGCTCGCGCAGGGGTTTGACGGCGGTATGGATGAGCACATCGCCGCTGCCGAAAACCTGGTAGCGGTAATTGGCCTCGAAGGCCGGTTGGAGCATATAGGATGCCAGCACCACCTCCACATCAATAGTCACCAATCCGTCCGAGACCTGTTCGAAGCCGAAATGGGTCACGCGCTGCTGGAGCTTATCCAGGCCGGCTTTGAACCATTCCTCTTTGATGCGGATGTCATTATCGGTAGGCGCGCGGAAGAACTGCAGTTTGGGGCCACGCTCGATCAAAGCGCTCCCCTGGGAGGTCCAGCAGTCGAGTTCGCCGGTGAAGGTGTTGAAGGCCAGCGAGAAATCCTGGCCTTCCAGCGCCAGCCGGTTGGCGGATGGATGCGTACGGACGGCAGGCAGCGCTGAGCTGTGGATCATTTTCCGCGCAGGCGCGGCAGCCGGGAGAAGCAGCTGCGCATTGGCCAGCTCGTATCCGCGCTGTGCCCAAAGCGCGTCGGCCGCCAGGGTAAAGCTAAAAACCAGCCAATATTCCGCTGCGCCGGCCGCTTGGGGCAGGCGGTACGGCAATTGGAACTCCCGCGATTCCCCCGCGGGCACGTCCAACTGCGGCAGGCGGCCCTGGGCGATGACGGTTTCGCCGCAAACGATTTTCCAGGCGCCTTCCAGACTGGCCAGGCTGATAAAGACGTTGCGGTTGGTGATCCTGACTTTTCCCGCCGCCAGGTCAACGCCCTCTACCAGGACCGGTTCGACGATCTTCTTGTGTTCTAACAGGCCCGGATAGGGAATGCGGTCGGGAAAATTCAAACCATCCACGCAGAAATCGCCATCGTTGGGCTGGTCGCCAAAATCGCCGCCGTAGGCAAACCATTCCTCACCACTTTGGGTGTGCATCCGCACGGAATGATCGACCCATTCCCAGACGCAACCACCCATCAGGCGGGGATGGCTGCGGATGGTCTCCCAGTACTCTTTAAAGTTTCCCGGCCCGTTGCCCATCGCGTGGGCATATTCGCACATGAAAAATGGGCGGGGGTCGTCCTCACGCCGGCCTTCGGCGTCCAACCCTTCGACGGTGGGATACATGACGCTGACTACGTCCACGATTTTTGCATCTCGGGCGCCTTCATAATGCACGAACCGGGTCGGGTCCGCCTGGTGGATCCAGGCCGACATGGCGTCATGATTGCAGCCGTAGCCTGACTCGTTGCCTAATGACCAGAGCACAATCGAGGGATGGTTTTTATCGCGTTCCACCATGCGCACCGCGCGGTCCAGGTAGGCATCCTGCCATTGCGGATCGTCCGAAATCTGGCTGATGTTCCCGTAGGTGCCAAATCCGTGGGTTTCCAGATCGGCTTCGTCGATGACATACAGGCCGTAGCGATCGCATAGGTCGAGCATGCGCGGATCGTTGGGGTAATGGGAAGTGCGCAGTGCATTGACGTTGTGGCGCTTCATCAAGGTGATATCGTTGACCATCAACTCGAGCGAGACGGCGTGTCCGAGATCGGGGTGGGTGTCGTGGCGGTTGACCCCGTGGATTTTTATGGCTTTCCCGTTGACCATAAAGAGCACACCCTGAATTTCCACTTTGCGGAAACCCACCCGGTTGGCGAGGGATTCGATCACTGCGCCTTCGGCGCTGAGGAGGGTGACACTCAAGGTGTATAGATTAGGCTCTTCTGCCGACCACTTGAGTGGGTTGTCCACCGCCTGGGTGAGGTGCAGCGTGGTTTCTTCTCCGGACGCTAACGAGCTCGGAGCAGCAAAACCCTTTTCAAAAACCACCGCCCCGGCATAATCGATCAATCGAGCGCGCAGTTTCAGACCGCTGACCGGCGCCGGGCTGGTGTTGTGGATAATCACCTGCAGAGCGAGCTGTGCGTCGCGATAGGTGCTGTCCAGGTCGGTGCGGACGGTGAAGTCGCGGATGCGCACGGCGGGCGTGTGCAGCAGGTAAACGTCGCGGAAGATGCCGGAGAGGCGGAACATGTCCTGGTCTTCCATATAGGTGCCGTCGGACCATTGGAATACCTGCACGGTCAGCTGGTTAGCGACCCGGGACGGCATAGGGGGTCAGGTCAAATTCGGCCGGGATATGGGGACCCTGGCTGTAGCCGACCATGCTGCCGTTCAGCCATAGATAAAAGGCTAAATCGACCCCTTCAAAAACGATGAAAAGTTTTTCTCCTGCCTGGAAGACCGGATCGTTGGCTTCTAGCTGAAACGAATGGCGGTAAAGACCGACCGGGTTTTCTTGAGGGACATAAGGTGGATCAGCAGGGATTGGAAAATTCACGTTGGTGTAATGGGGGATTCCGTAACCGTGCATCTGCCAGTTGCTGGGAACGGGTAAGGTATCCCAGGTGGAGGCGTCGAAGGAGGTCGCGTAGAAATTGTCTGGCAGGTCGACGGGGTTGGTCGAATAGAAAAACTTCCAGTCCCCATTGAGCAGGCGAAAGCGGTCGGAGGCTGCCCGTTCGAGGGTCAGGGCGGAGGGCTCGTCGGAGAAGGGAATGAAATGAGCATGCGCCGGAACGCGATTCCGCGAGAGCAGATGCTGGTTTTGCCAATCTGGCATGGTTTTGAGGTGGGTCATACCTGGGTCCTTTATAAAGAGTAAGATTCGAGATATTCGCCGACCGCCCGGATGCGTTCAATATCGCTGTCGGGCGGGGGTTCGTCTGAGATGCCGAGGATCAGCCGGGGGTGAAACAAATCCACCACCTGGCGGGTGCAGGCCATCAGGGTGTCCATCGAATAGATCGGCAGGAAGTAGAGAGCAGGGATGCCGTCGATCAGAATGGTATCACCCAGGGCCTGTTTAATTTCTTCCAGGGAGACATCGCCTTGCGGCAGGGGTGTGCAGGCCTCGACGGCGGTCGTCGGGCAGTTGGGGATGTCTTTGAGCAGCGGGCGCATCGATCCGTCGATGTGGATGCTGGTTTTAATCCCGGCGCTGTGCAGCTGGGCGGTTCGCCGCTGGTAGTAGGGGAGCAGATAGCGGCGCCAATATACCGGCGGGTCCAGGTTGGCGTCGATATTCTCACCAAAGTTAAAGAGGGGTGGTTTTGCCTGGCAGATGAGTGCATACATCGCGTCGTCTGCCGCGGTCTGCACGGCGACATGGCGCTCGATCACTTCTGGCTGATCCATCATCAGGTAGACGGTGTTTTCAAACCCCATCCGCTCGATGAACAGGCTTTGCAGCGGGCTGCGCCGGGCATAAAACGTTAACACCCCGCGGCTGCCGATCCTGGCCTGGTCACGGGCCAATTCTTCTTCGTCCCAATACCACTGTTCGTCCGCCAGAATATACTCATAAATACGGAAATCGGCAGGTGTCTTGAGCAGGTATTCGTAGTTATAGCAGGACAAATTCCATTCGTCGTAATGCAAGACCTCCTCCAGGTCGCCGTGGGGCGTACGCCACACCCGCCGCAGGTTTTTCTCGTCGATCCATTCCTCACTGATGTGCACATTTTGATAGCGCACCTTCAAAGGATTGCTGAAATAGCGGATGGAAGCGTGGCAATAATCGTACAGCTCTTCGAGGGTGTAATTTGCCAGGTGGGCGGGGAGTGCGCCGCGTTTCTTGTTAACCGCGTACCAAAATTCAAGGCGCGGCTGCCAGATGACCCGGCCCGGGTCGCGGCCGGAATAGACCTCCATCACCAGGCGGTTGTAGTCAGGTACAGCGGTCATTGGCTGGCACTCCTAAAAAATGCGCTGAAAAAATAAGGAAAGAAAGACGCTGGTCAGGATTTCAACCCAAAATATTCTTCTTTGAGATCCAGATAGAATAAATAATCTTCAGGCGAGACATTGGGCGGGCAGCGATGATCACAAAAGGGGATATACCCCCCGCGTTCCACCAAGGGCGCCAGGCTGTCCATATAGCGGCGGATGGCATCCCGACCGGCGCCCAACTCGATCTTATCGAAGCCGCCCATGATACGCAGGTCTTTGCCGTATTCGTTGAGCAAATCCGCCGGGTGCGTGCACGAATTGACCTCATACGGAAACAGGCAGTTTACCCCGCCTTCCATCATGAACTTGAGGATCGGGCGCACGTCGCCGTCACAGTCGATCCACCAGATGGGGATGCCGTGGGCCTGGAGTTTCGCAGAAATGCGCGCATAGCGAGGAGTGATCACCCGGTGAAACCATTTGGGCGAGACTATCGGGCCGGATTTATAACAAATGTCTTCCCAACCGGAGGCAAAATCAAATTGGAAGTGGGGCAGAAGCTGGTCGAGAGCATTTTCCACCAGTAAGCAGGCGGTTTCGACCATGTCTTCGACCATCTGGGGATAGTCGAAGGTGGCGTAGGCCAGCCCTTCGAAGGTGAGCATGTCGCGGATTTTGCCGATCATCGAGCCGGTCCAGATGCCCAGGGGATAATCGCGATCGGGGGTGTGCTGTTTCTTCAAAGCTTCCACGTCGATCACCCGGCTGGGGTCGTCCAGATTGAAGCGTTCGGCTTTGACTTTCTTCCAGTCTTCAGGGGTGACGATCGAAGATTTGATGTAATGGGGAATGGTGTCGTGCCCGTCCAGGGGCACCTCGGCCAGCAGGCCATCATCGTTCATCAGAACTTTGGTGGTCTCGCGCACTTCAATCACATCGTTCGGGAACGGCGGGCTGATCCAAACGTTGCCGCCGATGGTTGCCATCCGGTCAAAATTGAAGAAGAGGTCCGCCTGTTCATTATTGCGGATGCCGTTTTCGTAAAACAACGGCCATTCGGTGAAATTCTCGTCCCAATAACCAAATTCCATGTTGAAACAGCGGTCGACCGGTTGGTAGGTCATCTGGCGGATAAACCGTTCGCGGTCGGTCATTTTCCCCTGCCAGTGCGGGCGAATGGGGGTAATCGTTTGATTGGCGGTCATATCACCTCGAGAGAATGTATTTAGTTTATACGATCCGAACCACACCCGGCTTAGTTTGGGTAATTGCCTTCTTTGCGCCAGATGTCAAGCATAAAATCATAATTGGCCAGGGGCATGCCGGTGTAAATACAATTGCTGGTTGAGAAAATATAGCCTCCGCCGGGCATGCCGCTTTGCAGGGCATAGCGGGTCGAGGCGCGGATATCATCGGGCGTGCCGGAATCCAACGTGGCGCAGTTAACGTTGCCGATCAGGCAGACCTGGCTGCCCGCCAGGCGTTTGACCTCGGCGATATCCACTCCGGCCATCGGGTCGATGGAGTGCAGGGCGTGCGGGCCGGATTGGATCAGCTGATCCAGGATGGGCATGATGTTGCCATCCGTGTGTTTAATCACGTAGAAACCCATCTGGCGGTAGGCCTGGGTCAGGCGGGTGAGATAGGGGGTGACAAACTGGCTGAAAAGGCGCGGGCTGAGGAATGGTCCGGTGTTGAAGCAGTAATCGGCGCACAGGGCGAAGCCGTCCAGCCCGCCGTGCTTCTGGTAGCGTTCCGCGCTACGCAGGGCATCCTCCACATTTTTTGCGGCTTCGCTCTTTAACTTTTCCGGTTCATCCGCCAGGCGCATGGAAAATTCCATCATGTGTTCGCCATCCGGTAAGGAATAGGTGGCATCCCCGTGCCGGCAGATGAAATAGCGGTCACCGGTCTTTTCGCGGATAATGTCCACCAGGCGGATGGTCTCCTCAACCGTATCCGGGTTGGGATGAAGCAAGATGGCGTCGTGTTCGTAGCGCTCGGCTGTGGCGATATAAATATCCGCCATATCTCGGCGATGCAGCTCACGTTCTTGCTCTTCCATCTGGTCCCATTGGTCGTAGCTGCGCTGGGAGGGATGTACTTTGCCAAAGGCCTCCATTGTGAGGTAAAAAACTAATTCAAAATGGGGCACACGCCCGGGTAGGGGCGCTTTTCGTTCCAGAGCATGGATGAAGCGGTCGCGCGGGGTGATCATGGTGATGAACCCTCAGGATAGAGTAGTGAAAAAATCATCGATAACGATTTGAGAGAGCTGGAAGAAAGGTTGTGGCAGGGAATCGAGCGCGAAAAAGCCTACTTCAATTCCCTCCGCATCAACCTGAAGACTGCCGCTGAAACTGCGGCTGATGTACGCCGCGGAGACATTATACACTTCATCCCCATGCGGATACTTGTAATAATACTCGGGGCCTGAATAGAGCCTGAAGAATGTCAGATCGTCCAGGATCAGACCGGTTTCTTCTTGGGTTTCGCGCCGTGCGGTTTGCTCCAGGGTTTCGCCAGGTTCGGCCATCCCGCCCGGGATGGTCCACAGACCGTTATCTGCACGGCGCACCAACAGCAATCGGCCGGCCGGATCGAATACCAAAACCTCGGCGCCAGCCAGAATCAGCGGGCGGGTTCCCACCAGGCTGCGCAGTTCCGCGATGTAATTCAAAGGGGAAATCCTCTCCAGCAATTGTATCAGCAATTCATTTTCGCCTGGACTTGTCTCACAACCCAATCAGAGTACAATGATGAAGGTCAGCACTTGGATCCTGGTGAATGATCCTCCGAATCTGCTGAAAAAATCAACCTTGATGAGGGAAAAATGCCATCCTTAAATGATTTGCTCCGCGTACTCGGAACACCCGAGGGGGGGCAAAAGCTCAGCGTCTTGTACGGGAACCAACCTGCGCGGGTGGGTCAGATGCAGCAGCGTTACAGCCAGTTGGTAGAACGTTACGGGCGTGAATTCTCGTTTGACCAGGAAGTTGAGCTGTTCTCGACCCCCGGGCGGACCGAAGTAGGCGGGAACCATACCGACCACAACGCCGGCCGCGTCCTGGCGGCAGCGGTCGACCTGGACCTGATTGCCGTGGCCGGCAAGACGGATGATGGGGTGGTGCGCGTGATTTCCCAGGGTTATCCCCAGGTTGAGGTTGATCTGGGTGGGCTAGAGGCGCTTGAGGAAGAGCGCTTTACCACCGCGGCTCTGATCCGCGGAATTTGCGCGCGGTTGGTTGGGCTGGGCTGGAAAATCGGGGGGTTCAATGCCTGCATCACCAGCGATGTGCCCAAGGGATCCGGGCTGAGCTCGTCGGCGGCATTTGAGGTGCAAATCGTTACCATTTTGAACCACCTGTACAACCAGGGTCAGATTGACCCGGTGCAGAATGCGATTATTTCCCAATATGCCGAAAATAATTATTTTGGCAAACCCTGCGGTTTGATGGACCAGACCACCTGCTCGGTGGGTGGTTTTGTCACCATCGATTTCAAAGATGCAGCCAACCCAATGGTGCAAAAGGTGCCTTTTGATTTTGGCGCGAGCGGTTATGCCCTGGTGATCGTGGAAACCGGCGGCAACCACGCCGATCTGACCGATGAGTACGCCAGCGTGGCCGGCGAAATGAAATCGGTGGCGCACGCCCTGGGCGGCAAGGTGCTGCGGGATGTCAGCTTAGAACAGGTGGTGAGCGAGCTGCCGAATCTGCACGCCCAGGTGAGCGACCGGGCGCTGCTGCGCGCGTTTCATTTTTTTGCCGACGACCAGCGGGTCGTGGATGAGGTCCAGGCGCTTACTGACGGCGACTTTGCCCGGTTCCTCGAACTGGTGAATGAATCGGGACGCAGTTCCTGGATGCTGCTGCAAAATGGCTACTCCACCCGCTCACCGCTGCACCAGGGTGTTCCATTGGCGCAGACCATTTCTGCACAACTTTTGGGCGACAAAGGCGCCTGCCGGGTGCATGGCGGCGGTTTCGCGGGGACCATCCAGGTATTTGTGCCGGCGGATAGGGTTGGACAGTTTGTCGAGCAGATCGAAAAAATTTTTGGGTTGGGTTCATGCTACCCGATCATGATCCGCACCTCGGGATCGATCCGGGTGGATATTCTCTAAGGAAGGCTAACATGGGAGCAATGGGTTTCGAAACAGTAAAATTGGGGAACGGTGTGATCGAATTGGAAGTGCTGCGCGATGGCGGTCCGCGGGTAGTTGGCTTGCGGGCAGGGGGCAGCGACTTGAACCTGCTGGCGGAAGTGCCGGGGGCGGTGGCCGTCACCGATTGGGGGCCCTATCATTTCCTGGGCGGGCATCGGTTGTGGCATGCCCCGGAAGGCGCTCCCCGCTCTTACGAACCGGATGACGCCGGGGTGACGGTGAGCGTGGATGGATTGGAACTGCTGGCGGAAGGCCCGATCGAAATGCACACCGGCATGCGCAAATCCATTCGCTTCGTGCTGGACGGGAGCCGCCCGCTGGTGCATGTGGAGCATACGCTCAAGAATGAAGGGGTCTGGCCGGTGGAATTAGGCGCCTGGGCGATCACCCAGATGCGCCTGGGTGGGGTGGGCATTCTACCGGTGCGCAAGCCAGGCAATTTGGAAGGCTTGCTGGCCGACCGACAGGTGGCCTTCTGGCCGTATGCCGATCTGCAGGATGACCGCTTCGTGTTGGGCAATGACTTGTTCCTGGTGAAGGGAGACGGCAAACCCAATGCTTTCAAGGTGGGAGCCTATAACCCCTGCGGTTGGATTGCCTATTTCTACCAGCCGTATTTATTCGTCAAACGATTCACGCCAGTGGGCGGGACGTATGCCGATTTTGGCTGCAACGCGGAGATCTACGTGATGGACCAGTTTATCGAGATCGAAACGCAAAGCCCCATGACCGTGTTGGACCCCGGCGCCAGCATGATCCATGTTGAGGAATGGGAGCTGCTCCCGGTCAAGGCCCAGGATGCGGGCGGGGCGCTGCGTGAGGCCGGGCTGGCTGCCTGAGCGTTCCGCGGTTGCCCTTTGGTTTTCAGCAGAAGAAAAGAGAACGATCGATCAGGGGCGCAATCCCGTGCGCCCCTGATCTTATTCAAAAGAGAAAGGAAGTGAGATGAACCATCCTAAACAAATTTCGCATAGTGAATTATTGGAGCTGAAACGCTGGAACACCCCCACGATTTACAACGGATGGGAGCAAATCACCCGGCATGACGCCGGTCATGATTGTTTCAACCTGGAGGAAGTGCGCGACTTTATGCCGCAGATGGGGCCGATGGTAGGTTGGGCGATCACCCTGGTGGTGGAACCCGGCAACCCGGTTCATAAGGTCAACGGCGCGGCGCTGTGGAGCGAATATCGCCGCTATGTGGCCGGCATCCCTGGGCCAAAAATCGTGGTGGTGCAAGATTTGGACAAACCCCAGGTGTTGGGCTCCTTTTGGGGCGAGGTAGCCAGCAACACTCACCGCGCATTTGGCTGCGTGGGTACGATCACGGATGGCGCTATTCGGGATGTGGATGAAATGACCAACGCCGGTTTAAAGGCGCTGGCCAGGCGTCTGTGTGTAGGCCACGCCTTTTCTACCCCGGTGCGCTGGGGCTGTGAAGTGGAGGTTTTTGGCCGCCTGGTGACGCCCGGCGATTTGATCCATGCCGATAAGCACGGATTTCTGGCCGTTCCGGCGGAAGACCAGGCCAGTCTGCTGGAGGCAGCCCGCTTCATGGATTCAAATGAGTGCCAGACGGTCATCCCGGCGGCGCGCGGTTCGGCCGGGAAGCCGGTCGAGCAAATTCTCAAAGAGATGGATGCGGCTGCCGATCAATTCCGCCTGAACGCCCAGAAGAAATTTCACCCGGATGGGTGAGTTTACCCGGGGCTCAATCTAATTTTTCCCAAAGGAAATCGTAGGCGCGCTGGCCGTTGATGCGGTGGCGGCCTTCGAAAATGTCGGTTTCGACCTGCGCCGTGGCATCGAAGACTTTGTATACACGTTCCCTGGCGATGGCCACGGCGCTGCGCACCGCCTCTACCGGGAAGATCGGGTCGTAGACCCCGGCTTCAATCAGCACCGGGCGCGGGGCGACCAGGCCGATCAGGTCGTGCATCTCACCGAAGCGCCACAGACCGGGCACATAGTTGCAGGTGCAGTGGTGCATGCCGAGGATGCTGGCGCGGAAGGACGAGTAGTATCCACTGATCACGCAGGCGCGGATGCGTGGGTCCACACAGGTGGAGAAGAAGGTGTGCATCCCACCTCCGGATATGCCCATGGCGCCGATCCGCTCGAAATCGATGTCGGTGCGTGTGGACAAAAAGTCCAGCAGGCGGCGGGCGTCATGGATGCGCAGGCCAGCAACCGTCCCACCCAGGTGGAAGGCCAGCGCCGCGGCATGGTGGCAGGTGTAGGGTACGGGTTGGCCAATGTCCGGGTTGAGGTATGAAAAATCCGAAAGGCGTTCTCCAAAACATGAGATTTCGGGCGCCGCGACGATAAACCCGCGCCGGCACAGGGCCACGCCAAAATCGACTTCGTAGCCATCCGGGGTGTCGCGCTCTTCGCCATCTTCCCACAGCCCAACGATATCTTTAACCCCATAGCCGTGCCCATGCAGCGCTAAGACCAGGCGGTAGGGTGGCTTGACCTGTTTGGGTACAAGCAGATAGAAGGGCATCAGCGCATGCTCCCAGGTGCGGATCAGCCACTTTTCGCGGATGTAATCGCCCTTGTCCACCTTCTCCAGGCATTCGGGTTCAAAATCGGCGGGTGGAAGCTGCGCGAAACCAAGGGCCTCCTGAAAAGCAGGCCGCGTGGCTGCCTGCCACTGCAGCGCCTCTTCGCGGGTGGCGGCCTGGAAGCGCAGGGGCGCATTTTCCGGATGATAGAGTTGAAACAGGCCGAAAGAAGCCTGCAGTTCGGGTATTTTTTTGTTATCGAGGATTTTTGTGGACATGCTCAGGCTCCGGCTTCTTCTTTGGCGATTCGCACCCAGCGGATAACGCGTGCGGGCTGGTTAGCGATGGTGTGATTGTCTTTCATGATGATTTCGAGGCGGCAGTCATTGGCTTTGGCGATGCGCACCGCCTCGCGCAGACCGGCGCGTATGCGTTCTTCGTCCATGGTCTCGGCGGCGAGATCGGCGGGGTTGGGTTTGAGCGAGAGGATGTACCCGCTGCCCAGGCGCTCTGCCATGACATCTAATTTTGCCCAGGGCGAAACCGAGACCCGGCGCAACCTGGGAATTTTCTGAACGTGCTCCCAGCGGTTATCCAGCGGTTCGCAGCAGCCATAGCAGTTCAACCCAAAGCGTTCGAGGATGGGCATCTGGTAGGGCAGGATAAAATCGGCGAACATGCGCGGGGAGATGGTGGAAGTTTCCTGGCTCTCGGCAAACCCCCAGCAATCTTGGGTGCGGACTCTTCCACCATAATTCGGCTGCGGGAGTTCCTTCGTCCAGCCGAAACCGCCCGAGCCGACATACGTGCCGTCATTATTGAGCGAAAGCAGGCCATTTTGTTCAAGAAAATCCAGGCGGGCCAGGGTGCCATCGCGCAAGAAGGCCATCAGTTGGTGCAGCCCCTCGGGCTGGTCAATAAAATCCATCAGGAAGGGGGTCAAGCCGCGCAGAAAAGCGAGGGTTTGGGTGAGCCCCAGGGTCCACCACCAGCCGGTTTTGAGCTTTACCGGCAAAATATCCCCGAGGGTCTCCTCGGCCAATTGAATGCGCTGACGGGTGGCGACCGGGTCAATCACAATTTGCGGGAAGCGCAATTGATCCAACAGCCGGTAGTCCTTCAAAGGCGCATCCCAGGTGTATGCCCCGCCGGCCTCACCGCCGATCTTGGTCTCGTGCATGCCCCAATCGGTTTCGTGATATACATGCGCAAGGATAAATTCCGGCAGGATCACGCGGTCATCCTGCATCTGAGCTCCCCAAAAAATCTCCTTACGCAGCGCCATTTCCCACTGACGGGCGAGTTCGCCTTCACATTTCAGGTCGGCAAGCGTGATGATTTCATTCCAGCCGTTTTCTGGGTCGCAAAAAATCACCGGGCGGGTTTCAATCAACGCATTGTGGCGGTACCATAGGTCTCGCTTAACCGCCTCAATAGGCCGGTAAGCCAGGTCGGCTACCTGGCGGGCATATTCCCTCAGGCGGGTGCGATCCGCTGCATGCAGGTCGCCGTCGACTTTTTGGCCGGAACCCGCTGCCAGGCCGGCCGGACTTTGATCGCTCATTTATTCTCCATTGGCAGGCGAAGTTTATTCTGCCTGCCTGTTATTATAGGGTTTTTCGGGATAATTCCAACGGAGAGGCGCGGGCGAATGGTCTGAAAATGAGTTGGTGATAAAATTAAACTCACCGCTCTGCCTGAATCCATGCCTGCTTGGTTTCACCCATAAGGATTTCTCCGATGAAAAAAATATCGATTGGCAAATTCCGTGGATTGCAACAGACGTCAACCGCGTTCAATGCCTTCGCGGTGTGCGCTCTGGACCATCGCAACAATCTTCGCGCGCTTTTGCGGCCAGATAACCCTGAGGCGGCAACCGTTGAAGAAATGGTCGCCTTCAAAGTGGATCTGGTGCATGCCCTGGCTCCGGCTGCCAGCGCGGTCTTGATGGATCCCCAATGGAGCGCGGCGCAAACCATCGCGGCCGGGGTTTTGCCGGGTAACGTGGGCGTGTTGGTTTCGGTTGAGGCCTCCGGTTACGGGGGAAGCCCGGATGCGCGCGAAAGCCAGGTGCTGCCGGGCTGGAGTGTGGCCAAGATTAAACGAATGGGGGCGAACGCGGTCAAGCTGCTGGCCTATTACCATCCAGATTCGCCCAGCGCTGCCCAGTTGGAGCAATTGGTTGCTCAGGTGGGCAAGGACTGCGCCGAAGCGGATTTGCCTCTCTTTGTTGAGCCCCTGTCCTATTCATTGAATCCGGCGAAAAAGAAGCTGGATCCGGATGAACGCCGCCGGGTGGTGATTGAAACCGCCAAACGCCTGACTCCCCTGGGTGTGGATGTGCTCAAAGCGGAATTCCCGCTGGATATCAGTGAAGTGCGGGACGAACAGGAATGGCGGATCGCCTGCACGGAGCTCAGCCAGGCCAGCACCGTTCCCTGGGTGCTGCTCTCGGCCTCCGTGGGCATCGATGTGTATATTCGCCAGGTGACGGCCGCCTGCCTCTCCGGGGCGTCCGGCGTTGCCGTAGGCCGGGCGGTTTGGAAAGAGGCTACCGAAGTGCAAGGGCAGGCCAGGCTTGATTTTCTGCATGGCGAAGCACGGCGCAGGATGGAACGGGTCACCGCGTTGGTCGACGGCATCGCTCGCCCGTGGACTGATTTCTTTAGCGCCGAGGATATCAGTCCGGAGTGGTACATGGGATATGCGGAATAGCCGTGATAAAACCTCTGACCGAAATCATTCATCGCATCATTCATCTGCGCAGAGAAGGCGTGCAGGTGACCGTTCTGGCGGTTTGCCCCAATTCCAGCGCAGTTTTAGAAGCCGCGGTGAAATCCGCCGCTGAGAAAAACAGTGTCATGCTGTTCGCGGCCACGCTCAACCAGGTGGACCGGGATGGGGGTTATACCGGTTGGACTCAGGCTCAATTCGTGGATGAACTGCGCGCTTGCGCCGAAAAGTACCACTGGACCGGGCCACTGTATCCTTGCCTGGATCACGGCGGGCCGTGGTTGAAAGACCGCGATACCCAGGGCCGGTACAGTTTTGAGCAGACCTTCTCGGAAGTAAAAGCGAGTTTGAGCGCCTGCTTGCGCGCGGGATACGCTTTGCTGCATTTGGATACCACCGTCGACCGCAGCCTGCCGGCGGGTGAACCCCCAGCCATCGATTGGGTGGTGGAGCGAGCGGTGGACCTGGTGGCGCACGTCGAAGCTGAGCGCATTCACCTGGGGCTGCCGCTCATCGCCTACGAAGCAGGTTCCGACGAGGTCCACGGCGGATTGGTCGAATTCGAGCGCTTTCAGGCATTTCTGGCGCTGCTCAAAGAACGGCTGGAAGCCCGCGGTTTGGGGCATATCTGGCCGGCCTTTATTGTTACCCAGGTGGGCACGGATTTGCATACCACCCGCTTTGACGATCAGGTAGCGCGGCAGTTATTTGAAGCGGTCAGCCCGATGGGCAGCCTGATCAAAGGCCACTACACCGATTGGGTTGAAAACCCCGAGATGTACCCCCAAACCGGGATGGGGGGAGCCAACGTCGGCCCTGAATTTACCGCGGCGGAATACCACGCGCTGGAAGAATTGTGCGCGCGGGAAGCCAGATTGCAGCGGTCGCGCAGCCTGGAACCCTCAAATTTCATGGCGGTCCTGGAGAAAGCGGTGTATGACTCTGGGCGCTGGCGGAAATGGCTGCAGCCCGAGGAGATCGGCCAGGATTTTTACCAGTTATCCGTCCAACGGCGGGGCTGGCTGGCCGAGACGGGTGCGCGCTACGTGTGGACGGCTCCGGCGGTGACGGCTGCGCGGGCAGTTTTATACAGCAATTTGCGCGGCACCCTGCCGGATGCGCATGGTTTTGTGGTCGAACGGATACAGCAGGCCATCGATCGATATATTAAAGCTTTCAACCTGGTCGATTCGGTGAAGTTGTTTGGTTGAGTCAATCCAAAAAACGGTTTAGGAGCCAATATGCAAACTGGTGAAAAAGTGAAACTGGCTGTGATCGGGCTTGGCAATATGGGCAGTTTCCATGTCCGCGACCTGGCGAATATGGAGAACGTGGATCTGGCGGCAATCTGTGATATCGATCGCGAAAAAGCGGACCGCTACGGCGAGCAATTTCACGTCCCGGCTTTTTATGATTACCGCGATATGTTGGAAAAAGCTTCCCTGGACGGCGTCATTATTGCCACGCCGCACTACGATCACACCCCGATCAGCGTGGATGCCTTCCAGCGCGGGCTGCATGTTCTTACCGAGAAACCTATCGCGGTGCACGTTAAGGATGCGCGCAAGATGGTGGCTGCTTACCGCGAAGCCAAGAAAAATAATCCCGAGCTGGTCTTCGAAATCATGTTCAACCAGCGCACTTATGGTTTTTGGAAAAAAATTAAATCCTTGATCGATAGCGATGAATTAGGCCGGCTGGTGCGCGCCAGTTGGATCATCACCGATTGGTTCCGTACCCAGGCTTATTATGACAGTGGCGGCTGGCGCGCCACCTGGCGCGGTGAGGGCGGCGGGGTGCTGCTCAACCAGTGCCCCCACAACCTGGATTTATTCCAATGGTTCACCGGCATGCCAAAACGAGTCAGTGGCTTTGCCTCGCTAGGAAAATATCATAATATTGAGGTTGAAGACGAGGTAACCGGTTATTTTGAGTATGAGAACGGCATGGTGGGGCACTTTATTACCACCACGGCCGAATCTCCCGGCACCAATCGCCTGGAGCTGGTGGGGGAGAAAGGCAAACTGATTTTTGAGGATGGACGGTTAACCTTCTTCCGCAACCGCTCTTCGATGTTTGCCTTCTCGAATACATCCCCAAGCGCGTTTGATAAAGTTGAAAATTGGGAAATCCCCATCCCGTACCAGCACCACAATGAAGGCGGCCACCGCTTTGTGCTGCAGAATTTCGCCAATGCCATTCTGAGCGGCGAAGACCTGATCGTGCCGGCGGAGGAAGGGATCAATTCGCTCACCTTGAGCAATGCGATGATGCTTTCTTCGTTCCTGGGGCGGCCGGTGGATCTGCCCATCGATGAAGATCTTTACGAGCAGAAACTGACCGAGCTGATGAAGACCTCGCGCTTCCAAAAGCCTACTGAAAAAGGCCTGCAAGAAGACCTGAACAAATCCTTTGGATTCCACTAAGGGGATGCCATGAAAATCGCTTTTACTACCCTGGGCTGTCCAGGCTGGGACTTGACTACCATCTGTGCGCGCGGCCGTGAGTTGGGTTTTGACGGCGTGGATTTCCGAGGTTACCTGGATACCCTGGATATCACCTTTCTGCCGCAGTTTACCAGCGAGGCGGCTGCCACCCGAAGCATGCTGGCAGATGCCGGCCTGGAAACCAGCGGGATCAGCACCAGCATCACCGTGTGCGCTCCTGAAAAAGAAGAACAAAATCTGGAAGAAGCCCGGCGAACGATCGGGGTAGCGGCGGCGTTGGGCGCGAAGTTTATCCGCATCTTTGGAGGCGGGGATCCGCTGGCTTTCTGCCGCAACGATATGGCGAAAATTGGTCGAGAGACGATCAATAAGATCCTCGAATTAGACGGCGCCCGGGATTTGAAGTGGTGCTTTGAAACCCACGACCAGTGGATCCAGTCCAGTTATTGCAAGCTGTTGTTGGATTCGATCCCCAACCCGGCGTTTGGTGCTTTGTGGGACATGGGTCACACGCCGCGCGTGGGTGGGGAAATGCCCGAAGAAACGATCAAAGCCCTATCGGGACGCGTATATTACACCCATATCAAAGACGCGGAATACAATCCTGAGCATCCCCTGGCCATGGGAGACGGCTGGCGTTATATGCTGCCAGGCACGGGCATGCTGCCCCTGTATCGGGCGGTGAAAGCTCTTCAGAACAGCGGATACAATGGTTGGATTGTTTATGAACATGAAAAACGCTGGCACCCGGTCCTGCCCGAGCCCGAAGTGGCCTTCGCGGCTTTTGCGCAGTGGGCAAAAGCGATTACCGATTGAGTGGATAAAAAATGAGCGGGTCGATTGACCCGCTCTTATTTTAGGTGATCACCTTCAGCCAACCGCCATCGATGTAGTAAGTCGAACCGACGCAGTAGCTGGCTTTGTCCGAACACAAAAAGACGAACAGGTTGGCGATCTCATCCGGGTCGGCAAAACGTCCGATAGGTGCGTTATCCTTGGCGATTTTGTCCAGGTGGGCCTGCCAGGTGGTCTCGGTGCCTTCGGTGAGGATTTTGGCCGTCTTGACCCAATCCGGGGTCATCACCAGGCCGGGATTAACGGCATTGACGCGGATATTGTCCGGGATCAATTCGTTAGCCAGGCACTTGGTGAACATAACCAGCGCTGCCTTGGTGGTGTTGTAGATAGGCTCATAGTAGAGCGGCTGGGTGGCGCAAATCGAGGCGTTATTGAGTATCACCCCGCCGCCGCGGGCAATCATCAGGGGGGCCAGCGCGCGTGAAAGGCGCACGGCGGCCATCACGTGCAGGTCCCAGTAGTACTGCCAGCGATCATCGCCGGCTGTCAGGATTTTTTCCTCGCTGCCGGTACCGGCGTTATTGATCAAAATATCCACACCGCCAAAATCACTCTCGACCGCTTTGACCAGCGCGTCGATATCTTCGGCCTTGCTGACATCCGCCGACACCGCCGCGACCTGCACGCCATATTGTACTTGCAGTGCGGCGGCTTCACTGGCCAGCCGGCCGGCGTCGCGCGCGCACAGCGCCAGATTCACCCCTTCGGCCGCCAGGCCGCGAGCGATTGCCAGGCCAATGCCCACGCTGCCGCCGGTGATGACGGCAACTTTACCCCGCAAATTTAAATCCATGTTGTCTCCTAGAGGTCAATCATCACTTTCATGTAATCCCCGCCGGACGATTCGATCGTGTGGTAAGCCTGCAGGTAATCGTGGAAGGAGAAGCGGTGGGTTATCATCTGATCCAGGCAGAGTTTTCCGCCGGCGACCAGTTCGATGGCTTTCTCATAATCTTTGCGCTGATACATCAAGGTGCCGATCAGGCTGAGCTCGTGGTCCTGAACCAGGCCGAGATCTACCACCGGTTTCTGGCCAAAGACCCCCACGACAATGATCGTGCTGCCTTTACGGGCGACGTTGACCGCCGCGGTGATGGTGGGCTGCACCCCTACACATTCCAGGATGACGTCTGCTTTGCGCACGCCCATATAATCGGATATCGCCTGGCCAAGGTCTTCGGTCTGCGCATTCACTACTTTTTCAAAACCACACTGGCGGGCTTTTTCCACTTTGTAATCAGAGAGATCGGTGATCAGCACTTTGGCCGCACCCATGGCCCGGGCGCACTGACCCACCAGGCTGCCAATCGTTCCGGCTCCCAGCACCACCACGTTGGCGCCGGAGATATCCCCGTAGCGGCTCAGGGCGTGTACGGCGACCGAAACCGGCTCGACCATAGCGGCCTGGTCGAGGCTGACATGCTCGGGCACCTTCAAGGTCATTTTAGCGTCCACCGGGAAATACTCCTGGCCGGCGCCATCGGTTTGAAAGCCGTTGACCTTCAAGTTATCACAGATGTGATAATTACCGGTCAGGCAGGGGTAGCATTTCCCACAGGTCACCTGGGGCATAAAGACCACGCGGTCTCCTGGGGCGAAATCGTGAACCTGCGCGCCCACCTCCGCCACCGTACCGGAGACTTCGTGGCCCTGGACGACCGGATAGCCGGTGTAGGGATGTTTTCCGTGGTAGACATGGATGTCGGAGCCGCACACCCCAATGCGCTGGACGTGAATGAGGACTTGCTCAGGGCCAGGTTGTGGCCGGGTAACTTCGCGGAATTCGATTTCGCCCGGATAAGTCATTACTGCTTGCTGCATTTGATTACCTCCAGATGGGTTGAAAAGAAAATATGGTTATGCTTGAGCCCAGGAAGATGCTAATTCCTGTACGGTAATTTGTTCAAAAATCGCGTTTCCACCCTGCGAAAATACTTGCAGACCGTAGGCCTGTGGGAAGGGCAGGAAACACGAGCTCATCGAGAGCAAACCGCGGCTGCCGAACACTTCCAGCGAGGTGCGGTCGACCAGGCAGCGCAAGGTGATGCGGCCGTTGACCGGGTCCAGCGGGGCGCTGCGGCCCAGGCAAGTGAGGGTGCGGCTGCCCGGCTGGTAGCTGACACGCTCGCCGTGGATCAGCAAGCCAACTTCATCTGCATCCCCCGGATTGATCACGGCAAGGATATCCAATAAGCCCTCCTGGCCCACTTCCAGATCCACCGGCTGTGAACCGGGAACCAGCGCGCCCCAGGTATGTTCACGGGTATACAATCCCCGGATTTCGTCGACCGGCCAGCGCGACAGGCGCAATCCCAGCGGGGTTGATTGCAACCGCAGCTCGCAGGGGAAGCTCATCTGCTGGTTGAAAGGCATGCCAGGATATTTTCCGCCGTTCATCCAGGCGATCTGGATGCGCCGTCCATCCTGGGCGGGAATATCGCTATAGGATTGGCAAGCGTAGAAGTTGGCGCCTCGATCTCCATCGAGCAAATCGCTCTCGGCTTCGAAGCGCTGCCCATCAAAGGACCCGATATAGTAGCGCCCGTTGCCGGCGACCCATACCCATCTCGTTTCGCCGGTTGACCCGTCCACGGGCAGCTCGAAAAAGTCGGGGCATTCGATACTGTCAGCCGCGGTCAGGTCATGCAGGTGGCTCCAATGGATCAGATCCGGCGAAGTGTAAAAGCAGAAATCGTTGGCGCTCAGATAGAGGGTCATCACCCAGCGCCGGGTGGGTGCATGCCAGATGACCTTGGGGTCGCGGTTGCCTTCGCGCACCGCGGGGAGAACGGGGTTGCCGCCGTATTTCTGCCAGGTTTCGCCGCCGTCGGTGGAATATGCCAGGCATTGGGTGTAGGGTTTACCCCGCAATTCGGGCGAAGTCTCTCCCGCGGCGGTGTAGATCAGGACGATCGGCGGCTGGCTGCCGGTTTGAAATCCGCTGGTGTTTTGCCAATCGACCACGGCGCTGCCGGAAAACATGGTGCCGAGCGGATCGGGGTATAAGGCGTGTTCCAGCTGGCGCCAATGCACCAGGTCTGGGCTGACGGCGTGCCCCCAGGTCATGTTGCCCCAATCGATGCCGTGGGGATTGTGCTGGAAGAACAGATGGTACCTGCCCTGGTAATAGACTAACCCATTCGGGTCGTTCAACCAATTTTCGCGGGCGCTGAAGTGGAATTGGGGCCGGTAGGTTTCGTTGTACATAAGGGATCCTAATATTTGCCGTAACTGCGGGCGGTTTCGATCATTGCCTGGATGTTTTCAAAAGGGGTATCCCGACCGCACTGGTCGCCGGTGGACAGGATGAAACGACCGCCCTCGGCGGCTGCCTGGATGGCTTTACGGCTGGCGGCGGCAACATCCTGCGGGGTGCCGTGAAGCATGGTTCGGGTGGTATGCAGGTTGCCTTTCAAAGTCAGCTTGGCCCCGTACAGCCGTTTGATTTCGGCCAGGTCACAATCGCCCATGGGCGGTTCTTCCAATGGGTCAATGACCGTCAGCCCGGTCTCTTCAGCGAGAATGCGCACCAGGGCTTTTTCGGGACCGCAGGAATGCACGTGGCTCAGCATGCCGTCGCTTTCGGCCATCTCCAGCACCTTTTTCACCGCGGGAAAGGCCAACTGGCGGAAAATCTTGGGAGACTGGAACACCAGGGTTCCCGAACCGCCCACGCAGATGAAATCCGGTTTCACTTCCAGGGCCATGACTTTCTGGTAGCGGTTGACCGCGGTTTCCAGCCTTTGTTCCGCCCAACAGGCATGCCGCTCGGGGTGGTCATAATAGTTGAGAATATCCGCGTCACTGCCCAGAGCAGCGGTGGAGGCGACGAAAATGCCCACCAATCCCTGGTCGCCCAGGCATTCTTTCACCCGGCGCAAACCTTCAGGCCCCAAATCCACCGGTTTTTGGCCTTCCACCGGCTGGTAATGGGTGGGGAGGGGCGGGAGATGCACTTTCTCTGGCGGCACGTTCATCGTCGGCGGATCGGCGACATAATACACGTTGACCGATGGCTGCCACTCCATCTGCCCACTCTCTTTGCGCCCAGCCTGGGTGATGATCCGCTCGGGACTGCGAAAGACGATGTAATCCCGCCAGCCTTCGTCAACCAGGTCCTCGGGGAAAGTGAGCGGAAAGTAGCCGTCCATCAAGGCGTCGATATTGAAGAATTTGGCCGCGGCAATATAGGCTTCCCAGATGGGAGGATCGTGGTAGAGGTATAGGTCCCAGAAGGGTTTGCCGGTGAGCAGGGCGGGGATCATGTTGGAAATATCCGGCGCGACCGGGACGCAATCCGGGATTTGCCCCTGGAGGGTGGTTAGCAGGCGTTGGCGCGAATTCATCGGCGGGTTTGTTCCTCCGCCAGACCCATCCCGCCGGGCTGCTGTTCGCGGAGCGCAGCTTCGAACAAGGCGGCATCCTCGCGCAGCATGGATGGCTGGTGCTTGGGGAAGACCCCGATACAGACCATATCCTGGGGTCGCATTTTACCGGCTGCAAATTGAAAGGCAGCTTTGGGGTCATTGCGACCGGCGGCAAAAATCTTGTAATGGATCACCGGCGCGGGCAATCCGGCGATCAGACCGGTCATGCGGGTGCGGTCCTCGTCGAGAAACTGTTCCTGGCTGCCGTGTACGTGGGCGGCATTCTGGTCGCGCGGGGTCGGGTTGTAATAGGCGCACATAAAGTAATCCACGGACAGGTTGTCACGCGCCCACTCGAACACTTCGGGTTTGTGCCCGGCGATGCCGGCCAACATGCCCAAATCACGGATCTGGCGGATGATCGCCGGGACTTCATCCAGGCGGCCCTGGGCGAGATAGTAATCCATCACCCCGCCGTGGATGTGGCAGCCGGTGGCCCCGGCGCGCACTGCCCGCTCAGCGCTGACCAGCGGATCACCCAACTCGGGAGCGGTTTGGGCCAGCCACTGGATGGAATGGTCGCGAAGCCCGTAGGCGGCCAGCAAAGCCAGGATGTGGTCGTCGGCGCGCGCCACCAGGGCGTTGATGCCCAGCAATTCCGCCTCCTGCAGCAGCCCCAGCACGCGATCTTGCGTGTAGTAATCGAGCATTTCGCGATCGACAGCCGGGCTTTGATGGGAAAAGCCGCTAAAGGGGTTGCCGCCAAGGATGAGGCGGCTGATGGTTTGGGCGCCAATCTGGATGGATTGCATGTTTAACCTCGCTGGAGGATAGTTGCTACCAGGGCATCATTGGCCGGCAGTAGACAGGAGAGCCCGCCGGGTTGGGCAGCCGGCGCGCTGCCGTGCCACACTTGCTCGATCTCCCAACCTGGGAGCAGGATGAGAGTCTCTGCTTGCGGCACCGGACTGTAATTGATTAACACCATGACGCTGTGGTTGGAATCGATAGGATGCTCGGTCAGGCCCAACATGGGATTGGTTTTACGTGCGGCGCGGCGAACCGGGAGGCGCGCGGCGACCTGCCGGTAAATTTGCCAGTACGCCTGGGCATTCTGTTCGTGGAATACACCGGGCTGGTTGGCCAGGCTTTGTTCGAGCGGCACGGAGAGGAAGAAGATGCTGCCTTTGCCGTAATCCGTGCGGGTGAACACCGGGTTTCCATCCGCTTCCCACGCCAGGCTTTCGGCGCCATTAAGGCTGAGTATCAACCGGACCGGGGCAGGAAGAGTCAGTTGGCCGGCATCTGGGAGGGTAAACTGAGCCGGTTCAGAGCGCCTGGAGCGGGTCTGCACTTCCACCCCAAAGGGTTGGTTGAACGGCGAAAGCAGTCCATCGTAGTGGGAAACATACAGGACCGCACCCTCCTGAACGCGCCGGAGCAGCTCCAGGTAGCGGCGGCGTGAAATGGCCGCCTGGCCGCTGACCGAGGGCAGCAGATAGGCGCCGGCCGGGCGGATGGGCTGGTCGCTGAATTGAAATTCGAGATCGAAACCGGCCTGCTTGGCCAGGATGTAGGCGGAATAGGCGACGCCCCACTGGTCTTGATCGTGGCTGAGGATGCACACCGCTTCTTTGATCTGGGGTGGAAGGGCCGGAATGGGCAGGTGCTGGATGAATTGGGCGAAATCACCCAGCTCTTTGAGCACAGGTTTCGGGCTACCATCGGTGCGCACCAGGCCCAATTCGCGTTCGCAGGCATTCCAATCGTAAGGGGCGTGGAGCAGCTCGTGCTGGTCAAAGGAGCACCACCAAAGCAGACCGTGGCAGTCGTTGGCCCATAGCGAGAACAGGCAGGAGCGGATAAAATCGGCGGCAATGGCTTCGCTGGCCAGGATGGGTCCCAGCGTGCCTAATTCTTCTGCTATGGCAGGTTTTCCGCCTATATCCGCGTAGAAGCGGGTTTCGGAAGTGGAATGCAGGATAGTACGAATGGTGTTGATCGGGTCTTGATCGCAGTGCGGGGTGAAGTATGGGTAGGGATGAGTGGTGAGCAGGTCGGTCAATTCGCCCTGGTCTTGCATGGTCCATTCGGCTTTGGCAGCCGGGAGCAAGGAATGCATCCCGGAGACGACCGGGCGGGTGGAATCTTCGGCGCGAATGGCGTTGGTGATGGCGCTTGTCCAGCTCCAGGCTGCCTCTCGGGAGGGCACCTGGGCCATCACGTTGCACTCGTTGCCCAGGTCCCAGGCGAGCACCGCCGGATGGTCTTTGAACTGGTTGACCAGGCAGCGCACCAGGCGCACCTGCCACATGCGCACGAATGGGTCGGTCAGTACATTCAAGCCTTCCAGCGCCGGCGGGACGAAAAGCCGGCCGCTCATCCACCCGGTGACCAGGCCGACGATCAACTTGAGATGGTTGGCCTGAGCTTGATCGGCGAAAAAGCGGAACCGCTCCAGCATCTCTGCCGAAACTCCCGCCTGCCCGATGGGATCATCAGGAAGGGGCTCCTCCCCGAAGCGCACCTCGTGAGGGGAACCGGCGCCCGCGCGCAGCAGGTGGATGGGTTGAAAATCGGGCCACAAGGGAAAGACGCGCAGCACCTGCAGGCCGCCGCCGGCCAGTTGCGCCAGATCGGCCTGGATGATGTCGGGGCGCCATTCACTCCACATGCTTGTGCCGGCATGCGAAGCCCAATAATTACAGCCGACTACGAATTTGCCTGGTTCGGTGAGAGAGATAGCGGGCATTCAATTACCCTTTCGCTATGGGATTTCGAAGATGATTGTATTGTAGCATTGCTTCGCGGAGTGCAGCTCCCGATTGAAAAAGGAGCAGCCGGCGGCCAGGATGTGTAAGAGTTCTATAAGATTACTTGACATCACGGGTGCACAAGATAAAATCGTTTCATACAAGGAGATCCAATGGGCACATCAATGTTCAACCAATCTTTCGGGCTGGTCCCGATGGTGACCGAAGTAACCGATCGCGGTGAACGCGCTTATGACATTTATTCTCTGCTTCTGCGCAACCGGATCATCTATCTTGGTACAGCCATTGACGACAAAGTGGCAAATGCGATCGTCGCCCAGCTGCTCTACCTGAGCAATGAAGACCGCGAAGCTCCAATCAAAATGTATATTAACTCCCCGGGCGGAGTGGTGTACGCCGGGCTGGCCATTTATGACGCCATGCAAATCGTTCCCAACCCCATCAGCACCCTGGCGGTTGGGGTGACGGCCTCCTTTGGCACAGTCCTGCTGACTGCCGGCACCAAGGGAATGCGCTATGCACTGCCCAACGCGACCATCCACATGCACCAACCGCTGGGCGGGGCGCAGGGCCAGGCAACTGAAATCGAGATCCAGGCCAGGGAAATCTTGCGCTTAAAGGTGCGCCTCAACCAGATCCTTTCCACCCACACCGGCCAGCCGGTTGAGAATATCCAGCATGATACCGATCGGGACCGTTATATGACCTCCCAGCAAGCCGTGGATTATGGCCTGGTGGATGCAGTCACCGAGATTCCTGCCAACAAAGTAATGCCGGGTCTATAAGCCCGGATCAGATCAGTCTTAGCAGCATGGGCGGCAGAGTATGTCAGAATTAAGCGAATTTCGTCAGGAGAAGGACCGGTTTTTCAAATTGAGCCCGCAGAGCCCGCTTGAATCGGGCAAAAGAAAACCTTTGAGGGGCTGCACTATTTTCCTGAAAATGGAAAATTGGTGCTGGAACTACCCCTGGAGCGCTACGCTAAAGCGGAGCTGATCCGCATGCAAACCAGCACGGGTGACGTGCAGGATTATAAACAGGTTGGCCAGATCCACTTTGAAGTCAACGGCGAAATGGCAGTGCTTCAGGTCTACGAATCAGCCTACGGAGGTGAATTGTTCCTGCCGTTTGTGGATGGGACCGCGCCGCTTGAAACCTACGGGGCCGGGCGGTATCTCGAACCTGAAATGATCGGCAAAGACCGCCTGCTGGTGGATTTCAACCTGGCGTATAACCCGTACTGCGCCTATAACGACCAGTGGAGCTGTCCAATTCCACCTCGAGAGAACCGCATCAAGATACGCATTGAAGCGGGTGAGAAGGTCTTCAAATAAACGCATGGGGCAGAATTAATTCTGCCCCATGCGTTTTCTTTCGTTTTAATCCTGCGTGGTTCAGTCTAAAAATTCATAGGTGCGCTGCCAGCGTTTGGTTTCGCCCGGCCGGATCGCCAGGTCGATGAAGACTTCGACGCTGATTACATGGGTCGTGCCCCATACCGCCACGCGGGTGGGCAGGAAATCCACCGTCTCGCGCATGGCGACGCCGCTGGGCTGGTGAACCAGTTCCCATTGGGGCTGGTCGCCCTGGCTAAAGCCAACCAGGCGGGCATAAAAAGGATGGTGGGGGGTTTCTTTTTGGCGCAGGCTGTGGCCGGCAGTGGATAGAATGGCATTCATTTCGGAGGGGCTCTCGATCAGCGGCTCGTAGGGGAAATTGAGCTGGTAATCGGGCCCGAATGTCTTCTGGTCGATGCCCACGAAATTGTGCACATATTCGTTGGTATGGATAGGCTGCTCGCCGGTGTTCTCCAATTCATACGCGATCGAAAGACAGTTATCCGTAACCGTCAAGCGTTTGGTGAGACGGGCGGCATACCCACCGCAAGGGACGGGTTGGGTGATAAAGGTCGCCGTCTGACCGGTTTGGGTGACCTGGATGGGAAAGTTTTCGGCGATTTTATGGGGATACCAGAAACTATATTCAGGTTTATCCAGGCGGGTCAGCAGGCCGACGCCCAGCTTTGGAAACGTTTCGCCCGGTTTGGCGTTGTCGTAACCGATGGGCTGGTCGATGCCAAATTCGCTGCACAGGCCAATTCCGCCGGTGCCTTTACCCGGGTCATAATCCTCGGGCACGCAAAAGGTGTGCAGGTTGTCGAGGGTAACCTGGGTGACGAAACCGGACCAATCGAAACGCGTGCCGGTATACGCAGCCCCGGGCTGGGAAATCTCGACCGCCAGGCGGCTGCTGTGTAATTGGATGGTTGATTCTGGCATGGGTTCTTTCCTTTTTTTATCTCAGGTATCTTCTGGCTTGTCTACATTAATTCATTCTGGAATGGATGGGTAAGCTATTTACGCCAACAGGCGCAGTCTGTATTCCGGAACCACTTGTACTTTATCCAGGCGTAAAATCTCTTCGCCTTCGAAATCTAAGCGGGCCGCCATGGCTGACGAGATATTTTTCACCACGCCTTTGCGCAGCGGGCGGAATTTGAGGGTGAGGCCATTTACCCTCAGCGCGGGGGCAAAGCGGGCCAAACCGATCACCCAGGGGGCGCCGTTGTTGTAATTATCGGCGATTAACTGGCCATCGATAAAAGCTGCCCCGGTATCGGCGGTGTAATCCACTTTCAGGAATAGATCGTTGGCCTGCGCTAACGCTGATGGGTCGATGGTGAGGTGAAATTTCCCGTTTTGTTTTTCGCTGAGTTCGAAACCGGCTTCCACCGGCGGAATAGACAGAACAAATTTCGTGTAGTGATCATAGTCTTGCTGGGATATCTTGCCGGCGGTGGATTCCAACGGCTCAGCAAGAGCCGGGAACACCTGGGCGGTAACCTCATGTTCGCCTACCGACCGCAGCTCGATCCCACCCTCGACAAAAATAGGGTCCGCGGGCGAAATCACCAGGCGGCGCATGCCCCAGGCTTCTCCCAGCCAGGCATGCTCCGCTTCCTGGCGGGTGAGGGTGGTGATGCGCACCGTTTTCCCGGCAGGGGTTTCAAAAGAAAAGGCGGAATCGGTCCCGACCTTGGGTTGGAGGACGCTGCGCCCGTCCAGGCGGTGGGATGCCACCGCGCCTTTCAGGTTTATCAGCGGTTCACCGGGGAAAATATATTGAGGGGCCAGGCCATCCGGGGCAAAGAAAAAGTAATGGGTCTCCTCCTCGCTGAGCAGCGCGGTGAAGGGCTGGGCGGTTGAGGATTCAAGCAACACGCCTTCCAGATCCAGGTGGAAGGGCAAGATGCAGCCTCCATCAGCGGGGATGGACAGCTCGCCGGTGTAGGGAACCCGGATGTCGCCGCCGGGCAGGTGCAAGGACAGGGCAAAATGCTCCTTGGCCGGCATTTGCGCATGGTCCTGGAAGTTGTTGATAAAAATGAAACCGGATGGGCCGCGCGAGCGCACCGACCAGCGCAGCGACTCAAGATCCGTGGCCTGGATGTCCTCCGCTCCAGCCGGCAGGCTGACGCCCATGGGGGCTAGCTGTGCGCCGAATGCATCGAAAAAGTAGTGCAGCAGTTTTACGTAGCGGCAGCTGTCTCGCACTTCGCCAAACTCACCCAGCGGCGCCTGAAAATCGTAGGAGACCTGGGGGTGGAGGATTTCGTTGGTGAACCCACGGCTGCCGAGGGGGTTCGACCCGCCGTGGTAGATGTAATAGCCGATAAAATTGCAGCCGCTGCCCGCGGTGACCAGGGCAAAGGCTTCGGTCGAGCGCGGGGGGACTTCGGGACGGTTGTTATAGCGAACCTGGATACCGCCCTGCATCTCCGCCATGAGGCTCGGGTAAAACCCATTGGTCTGATACTGCACACTGTGTTTATCTGGCGGATTGATGGTCAGATCGCTGAACAGATACATTTGGCTCGGGCCGGGCTGGTCGATCCACACCGGATAGGCGTATCCGCCGTGAACCGGCAGGCTTTCTCCCTCGATGATCGGCGATCCCCAGGCGGTGAAGGTGAGCAACGGCGCGGACAAACCGGCCTGGTTGGCCAAATCGCGCAGCTTGAGGAGATGGTCGACGCCGCCATGACTGCTCCACATCCATTCAACCGGCTGGCTGCGGTCGGCGGCATCCCAGGGAGCGCCGGTATGGCCGAATTCATTTTCCAACTGCAGGCCGATGATCGGACCGCCGTCTTTGAAGAAGAGGCCGCGCAGCTGGGCGCCGATCTCTTGATAGTAGCGCGAGACATACCCCAGGTAGTTGGGATCGTTGGAGCGCACTTCAAATGGCTGGCCGTACAGCCAGTCGGGCAGACCGCCGTTGCGGCATTCGCCGTGGCAGAAAGGCCCCACCCGGGCAATCACCCACAGGCCATGTTTTGCGCATAGCTGAACAAACCGGCGCACATCCTTCTGACCAGACCAGTCGAACCGGCCCTTTTGTTCTTCGTGATGGATCCAAAAGGCATACATGGCCAGCACGTTAACCCCGCTGGCTTTTATTTTCAGCAGTTCTTCTTCCCAGTATGCCTGCGGATAGCGGGAGAATTGAAATTCGCCGCTGACCCCAAAGAACGGTTTACCATCCATCTGCAGGTAAGCATTGGTTACTTCGATGGTGCTTCCCTGCGGATTGACCCCGCCCATTTTCAGGTGCCCGGAGCGGATGATCTTATCTGGCCCGGTCAGATCGATGCTGTGTAATATTGTTGGCATAGGTTGGTCATGGCCTTTGAAAACCGAATATTCAACGCCTGCCGACCCTCGCCGGGAGGTTATCGACAAGAGTATAGCAGGTGGCAGCCCTTGTCAAGCCGGATGGCGGGACGGTTCAACCCGGCTGGAAGGGGTTGAAATTGGTGGCCCAATCGTAGTAATCCTCGTTTTCAAGGCGCTTCAATGCCGAGACTACCCAATAGGTCAGGGGAGTAAGGATGACTTCAATGGCAACCTTAAAGAGGTAATTGGTCAGCGCCAACGACCAGAAGAGGCTCCAGGGGAACACCCCGGCCAGGCAAGCCACGGCGACGAACAGGATCGAATCGACCATTTCGCCCACCAGGGTGCTGCCGATGGTGCGTGTCCACAGCCATTTTCCGCGGGTGAGCAGTTTCATCTTTGCCAGGATGAACGAATTGCTGAATTCACCGGCGAAGTATGCCAGCAAACTGGCCAGGACGATGCCCCCCGAGCTGATCCCGCCCAGGATCTGGTCGTAGGCAGCCTGACCGGCATAGCTCTGCCAGGTGGCTTCACCCGGCATGCGGCTGACCAGCCAGAAAACCGCCGCGGTCAGCGCCAGGGCCGAGAAACCGGCCCAAATCACCCGGCGGGAACGGCGGTAGCCATAGACCTCGGTGAGTACATCCCCAAAGATATAGGAGATGGGGAACAAAAGCGTGCCGGCATCGAAAGCCAGGCGCACGCCCACAAACGATACGCCCCAATCGACTATTTTCGCAGA
This sequence comes from uncultured Chloroflexia bacterium, assembly GCA_963752685.1. Lineage (GTDB taxonomy): Bacteria > Chloroflexota > Anaerolineae > Anaerolineales > Anaerolineaceae > Anaerolinea. The sequence continues at coordinate 1,252,834 of CAVVZR010000008.1, forward strand.
CGAGGCGATGTTGCTGACGATTAATACCGTGACGAACAGCACCATCACCAGGTCGAAAAAGCGGTAGCTGCGCCGCTCCATCGGCTGGCTGGGCGATGTGGATATATCCTCGGATTGCTTATTCAATAAATTGCCTGTCCAATAATTACGAGCTTAAGCTTTTCCGGCCGCGCCAAAGACTTCCAGGTAGTGGCTGCACATGTCGGTGTACGTCTGGCGCATGGCGGCGGTAAAGGCAAACATGCCGGGGTTGAGTTGGCCGGCAGCGTCAGCCATTCGCGCCGAGGCGGCCTTCTGGATGCCGGTAAAATAATTAATTTTGGCAATGCCTGCACGAGCCACGCTGCGGTACTGCTCATCCTGCAAGCCCGATCCGCCGTGCATCACCAGGGGAATTTCGGTCTGTTTTACAACCTGGGCCAGCAGATTCAGGTCGATGTGCGGTTCGCCCTTATATTCGCCGTGGGCGTTGCCAAAGGCGATGGCCAGAAAATCGACGCCGGATTGCTCGATAAATGTTTGCGCACTGGATGGATCGGTGAAACCCAGGCGCTTGCTCTCAATCTCATCGTAATCGCTGCCCTGACCGACGTGGCCAAGTTCTGCCTCTACCCCTACCCCGAGGGGATGGGCAAACTCGACGATCTGCCGGGAAATGGCCACGTTTTCGTCGATGGGCAGGCGCGAACCATCGAACATCACATCGGTGAAACCCAGCTCGATCGCGCAGCGGGCCTGTTCGGCGCTTTCGCCGTGATCCAGCATCATCGACACCGGCATGGGCAGGCGGCTGACCCGGGTGCGAATATAGGCGGCGTAGGCTTCGATGTTCTCGTCCTTAAAACAGCCGGAATAGACCCCCAGGATGCAAGGCGCATTCTGGGCCTTAATCGCGGCCACAGCCCCATCCACGGCGATGGGATCAAACACATTGAACAGCGGAACCGCATAACCTTCTCGCCTGGCTTTGATGAGTTCAGCTTTGATCGATACGAGCGGCATATTTACTCCTTAAAATCGGGCTGGCATTCAGCCAGCAATTTTATCACTTCATCGTAAGGCGGGATCCCTCGCCGGCCGCCCAGACGGGTGCATTTCAAACCCGCGGTGGTGGTGGCGAATTGGGTGACGCGGATCAGATCCCAACCCCGTAATAATCCATATAGATAGGCGCCATGAAAAACATCGCCTGCGCCGGTGGTGTCCAGAGCATCCACCCGGCAGGCAGGCAGGTGGAAGCGGCAGTCACGGGTGACGGTGATGGATCCACATTCACCCAGGGTTTCGACAAAAATCTCCGGCCCCAAATCCAGGACGGCCTGCCCCGCTTGGTACACGTTGGCAATCCCGGTTAATCCCTGCGAAAAACCCGCACCGCAGACCACAACGTTGCATAACGAGACCAGTTCGCGCATCCCCGCGCTGATTTCTCCACTGGTTTTGGCGGCATCCAGGCTCACTTTTTTCCCAGCCGCGCGCATCAAACGCGCGGCCTGGATGGCTGCGGGCAGGAAAAAGCCGTCCAGATGAAGATAATCGGCCTGGAGGAGGTAATCGCTGTCGATTTCCGCTGCTTGAAATCGGGTAGGAGCCGGTGCGCGGTGAGGCTGAAAACACCCGCTCCCCGTTGATCGAATTGACGCACACCAACACGACCTGGGGTTCAGGGATGGGCCGAGTGAGGCAGTGGGAAACGTCAATGCCGTATTTGCTGAGAAAGCCCAGCTTGAGCGCGGCGATATTGTCATTCCCGGCGGTGGTGATCATCCCGGTTCTCGCGCCAAAATGAGCGGCAGTGCAGATGGCGGTACCCACCGGGCCGCCGCCGTCCAGGGCCAGGTCATCCAGGGAGGCGCCGCTTTCCCAGCGGGGCATTTGTTCCAGCCTGACGATGATGTCCAGGGTGGACATGCCCAGACCGATGATTTGCAAGGGTTGATCGGTCTGGGTCATTCCACCACCACGGGTTGAATATCCAGGAATTCGCAGGCCTGCAGCAGGGCGGCTTGCTGGTCGCCGTGGATCATGCTGGCGTGGTGAATGAAGCCCTCTTTCATCAAGGTGCGGAACAGGCGGTCGTGATCGGCAACCTGAACCCAGGCCCAGGTGCCGGCCAGCACCTCGTCGGACGGTACAATCTCGCCGGGGGCGATCAGCATTTTCCACTGTCCGTCGTATTCGGCCAGGCGGCAGAGGGTCACCTTCCCCGGGCGTATCTGGAACTGGTAGAGCCCGTTTTGTGAGTCATCGGGATCTGCTGGTAGGACGCCGGCCATGTCATTGCGGTTGCGCAAGGCGGTCAGGTTGGGGTCGTTCGCCAGGCAGGTAGGCGCATTGCCGCAGTGCCAGGAGAGGAATTGGTTGGGGATATCGCGGTGCTGGATGGTCCAATCGATGAAATGCGGCAGGGTAGATTGCCGCGCGGCGGCATAACTCACCAGCATCGACAGCGCGCCGAGGACGTCGGCTTCGCAGGCGGTGAGCATGCCCTGGCCGGTCAGCTTGCCGAACAGTGCGCAGACCGATATGCCGTACATGCGCTGGATGGATGACCAGCAGGACATTGCCAGGGCTGAGAGACGGGCGTCGCGGAAAAATTCGGATACGGCCAGCTCGAGCCGGGCGGATTTTAGCAGCCATTCCTCGGCAACGGTGATCACGCTGACCCCGCTGCGCGTGGCCTGTACGATGGTTTCCAGGCGAGGATCATGGTCCGGGTAGGACTGCGCGCGGAGTACGAGATCGGATAGGTCGCGATATTCGAGATTTTGGCCAAATTTTTCGACCATGGCCACTTCGTTGAACCCCACCGTTTCAAATGTGGCCGGGCGCACGCCCACCTGGCCGATGCGTGCGCCTTTGAGCACCTTGACCACCGAGACCGCCCGCACAAAGGTATCCACCTGGGCGGTAAATTCGCGCTCCTCGGCGAAGAGGATGCCGGCAAACTGGAAGGGGATTTTCCGGCGGTGGAGCCCGGCGGCAATCGACAGCGTGCCGCAGTAGGAATCGGACACTCGCGCCAGGCTGGGTCCGGGCGGGACGGGGGGCTCTTTGGTAGCATACAGCAAGACGGGCACGCGTAAGATCTCGGCGACTTTAGAGGCGGAGCGCTCGTCGCCAAAGTTGAGGGCCGCAATGATGATCGCGTCTACCTTTTCCCGCCGGAAGTATTCGGCCAGCGCCTCGGCCTGGTCCAGGTTCCAGACCGCCCCGTCAGGGGTGTAACCCCGCTGCGCGTCACAGCCGGTTGGGTCAGCAGGGTCGGGCTGCGGGGAAAGCAGTTTCACCTGGGGAATGCCGGTTAACACCCGGATGCCATCCGCACGCATTTTGGCGCACCAGGCCGGAATGCCGCCCCCGCCTCGGTAGGTGGGGATAAAACCAATTTTCACGGTTGGATCGATCATGTTTGCCTCGTTGATTACCGCTTATAAGGTAATCTGGCCGTCTTGGATCAGCCAGCGAACGGATTCTTCGACCACATCCAGCGAGCTGTAGCGCGGCTGGTAGCCAAGCAGCCTGGCCGCCTTGGCGATGGAAACGTTGGTGCAGTGGTTTACGTGGGCGACGGCTCCCTCGCGCAGGTCGGCAGGGACGGTGGCTTGCCACTGCTCGAAGGGCAGGAAACGCAGCCTGGCCTGTTTACCAAACCGCGCGGCGAGCCCTTCGGCGAAACCCCGCAAGGTGAGGGCGGCCGGCGAGACGATAAAGAAACTCTCGCCCACCGATTGGTTCCAGTGAGTCAGCGCCCTCTCGAAGCCCTGGGCGACATCATCGGCATGCACGTGGTGCACGGTTTCCATGCCCAGGTTTGGCAAGACCAGTTCCTCGCCGCGGACGCATCTGGCCAGCGCCTGCAGGTCGTGACAGGCGGTGGGGGCCACCGGCAGCCAGCCGGGTCCGGAGATGTGGCCGGGGTGCAGAATCGCGGCTGGGAAGCCTGTACGCCGGGCCAGCGCGAGCAAATAATCTTCAATCTGGTTCTTGTGGATACCGTACTCGGAGGGTGGATTGCGCGGCTGGTCCTCGCCGGCGGGCACCTCAACGCCATATCCGCGCACCCAAACGGTGCCGCAGTGGGCAAAGAATTGGACTTCATCCTGCAAAGCCTCCACCAGCTGGCGGGCGCTGTCCAGGGTAAAGCACAGCATATCCATGACCGCGTCGGGTTTCAAGGCGCGAATGGCCTGGCCGAAGCGGTTTTCGCTTTCGCTGGATGTGCGATCGATGACTACCTGCTCGACCTCTGCCCAGGCCGGGTCAACCTGGTAGGGTTGGCGCTGCCCGCGGGTGACGACGATGAGGTGATGCCCTGACCGTACCAGGCGTGGGACAAGATAAGTGCCGATGTGGCCGGTTCCGCCAATGATAACAATACGCATGATTACCTCCGGGGATTAACCTGATTATATATCCAACAATCCCCACCGGTCACAGTTTCGGAGGGATTGGCGGACGGATCATCCCCGGCCATACGAATGGCTATCTTTCTCGCAGATAAAGGATGATGTCGAGGTCGCCGGGAGATTTGCCCAGGGCAGTTAACAACATGGCGATCTCGGCGCGGTGCTGGGTTTCGTGATTGACCAGGTGCACCAGCAATTCCCAACGCGGCATCTCGTACAGCTTGCCTTTGGTGGTAGTGTAGCGCATGGATGCCCCCAGTTCTTCCTCACTCAAACCGGCAAGCAGCCCGCGCATATTACCTTCCTGGGCCTGCCAGCGGGAAACCAGATCCTCCAGGGTGGGGTATTCGGCCCGGCCCGGGATGGCGGGCAGGGTGATGCCCTGGGAAAAACGCGTCCACCACATGATTTCCGCGCCGAGGGAATGGGCCAGGATATCCAATATGCAGGGGGACCCCGCGAGGACGATTTGATCCAACTGCTCAACGGTCAGCAATTTCGCCGCGGCTAATACGCGATGATTGGCCCAATAGGTGTAGTCGAACAACATCTCGATTTCTGCTTTACGCATCGGATCCATCCTTTTGGCTGAACTCCGCGGCTGCCGCCGATATTTGCGACTGCCACAGGCTGATCAAACGCTCGTCAAATGGTTCAGATTCGGCCGGGTTCACCGCGTGATGCTCATCCAGCCAGGCAACCATGCGGCGCACCCCGGTTTGCCAGTCAATGGTGTACTGGAAATCAAGCTCGCGGTGAGCGGCGCTGTTGTCAAAGAAGTTGTTGTACTGGATATTGGTCAGGGCCAACCCGGCCTGGCGCGGAGCGATGCGGGCCAGGGCATCGGTTGGAATGTGAACCAATTGGGGCGGCGGGGCGCCGATGGCCTGGGCCACCTGTTGGTGATACGTATTCCAGGTCATCCACTCTTCCCCGGCGGTGTGATAGGCGCGATCGTAGGTGGGCGGGTTGGAGAGGGCATTGGCAAAGGCGCCGGCTACATCCGAGGCATGGCAGGATACCCAGATGGAGCTGCCATCCCCGTGGACCACTACCGGCAGCCCGCGGCGAATGCGGTCGACGTAGGTAGTGCTGCCGCCAAAGGTGTGCAGCGGGCCGCGGCCCTCACCATAGGTATACGCCGGGCGGATGATGGTCAGGGGAAAAGCGCCGGCACGACTGGTCTGGATCAGGCGTTTCTCGATGATGATTTTATTGCGGGCATAATCGTTCAACCCGCCGTAGATTTCTGCTTCGGTATACGGATACACACGAGCAGGTTTCGCGTAGACATCGACCGTGCTGCAGAATATCAGGTGGGCGGTTTGCCCGGAGAACACTTGCACCAGGCTTTCCGCATCCTGGGGGGCAAAGCCGACCATATCGATCACCGCATCGAAGCGCCCGGCTGCACGAACCTGGTTCTCAAAAGCAGCGTAATCCGTGCGGTCGCCGTGCAGCACCGACACGCCGGCCGGGGTGGGATATGAACTTAGCCCGCGGTTGAATAAGGTAACCTGTTGGTGTTGGTCGGCCAGCTTTTGGGTGATGTAGGTGCTGATCAACCCCGTCCCGCCGATGATCAAGATCTTCATGTTGGATTCCTCCGGTATCAGACAGATTCAGCCCGCCCAAGGCGGAGTCTGGATGATAATATTGGCATGCTGTAATGAATAAGAATATACTCCTTTCCGCAGATATATCCCGGGTTTGTTTCGGATAAATATGCGGGTTTCAGCACTATCCTGGAACGCTGGATTTGATAAGGCAAGCCATGGCAAACCGAGCAACATTTCCCATTTCCGGAATCACCGCCCCAGGTTTCGAACCTGTACGAGCGGCATTTGAAAATAACTTTACTCATCACGGCGAGGCCGGGGCCGCCGTGCATGTGACTCTGGACGGAGCGGTGGCGGTGGATTTATGGGGTGGCGCCGCGGACATCGCCGGCGCCCGGCCCTGGACACCGGACACCCTGGTCAATGTGTATTCGACCACCAAGGGATGGCTGGCATTGGCCATGCATATGCTGGCCGATCAAGGCCTGCTGGATTTTGATGCGCCTGTGTCGCGCTACTGGCCGGAGTTTGCCCAGAATGGCAAGGAAGGAGTGCTGGTGCGGCACCTGCTGACCCATACCGCCGGGCTGCCAGCGCCCAGCATGAAAGTGCCGGATGAAGCCATTTACGCTTGGGAAACCATGGTGCACAGCTTCGAACAGTCTGAATTATATTGGCCGGCAGGTACGCAATGCGGGTACCACGCGGCTTCCTTTGGCTGGCTGAACGGCGAGGTGCTGCGCCGGATCACCGGGATGACGGTGGGGCAGTACCTGCGCGATCACATCTCAGGGCCGTTGGACGCGGATGTGCGGATTGGATTGACCCCGGATGAAATGGAGCAGACCGCGGAAATGATCGCCCCGGGTTGGTTCGGCAGCGCGCTCTTTTCGATCCTGAATAAAATTGGCGGGAAGGCTCGCTCGATGGCTTTTACCAATCCACCCCGGCTGGTATCGGAAGTCAATACCCCCCGCTGGCGAGCAGCTGAAATCCCTTCATCGAATGGGCACGCCAGCGCACGGGGTCTGGCCCGCATATACACTCCGCTGGCGCTGGGCGGACAGCTTGGGGATACCCGTCTGCTTTCAGCGGCCGGAGTTGGACTGGCAGGACGCGAGCAATTGCATGAGAAAGACGTGGTGGGCGGGACGATGGTGCGTCGGTCGCTTGGCTTTATGCTCCCCGAACCCGGGATGAACGATCCGCGCCCACTCACTGCCTTTGGTCACCCGGGTTTAGGCGGATCGGAAGGGTTCGCCGACCCGGAAAACCGCCTGGCGATGGGCTACGTGATGAACCGCATGGTCATCGGGGTGGACACGCGCTTTGCCGCGCTGTGCAAAGCGGTCTACGCCTGCCTGGGCCAGGTTTCATCCAATTAAGACCGGCGGATGATTGTGCAGTCAAATCAAGCGGAGAGAAAATGAACAATGGTTCGATGGACCCCCATGACAAATCTTCAAGCGAACCCATCTGGAGCGGGTACCGTGTGGTGGTGGATTTGCTCAGCGAGGATGGCAGCAGCGAGCGCCTGGCATTTCAGATCGTACCGGATGAATTGGCCGACTTTCTCCAGGGATACTTGGGCGAGGGCACTCCGTTAGGCCTGGCGATCCTGGGTCATATGGTTGGGGAGCGCATCGCTTATCGGGCGGATGATATCGTCGCGGTGGAAATTATCGGGGCCCAACTGGCGGTCAGCGGACCGGATGAAAGCGTGCCCGAACGGCGAATGGAGGCCTTGCGCAAAGCGCTCAAGCAGACCGAGCTGGCCAATATGATCGCCTTCGCGGCATCTTTCAACAGCAAATGGGGAGATTACGATCCAAAAAGCTTGAGCGATGAATGGGAACAGAACTCTTGAGTGGAGGCTGAAATGATATTTGCCAGTGGATTGAGCCAACCGGAAGGCCCGGTTGTGCTGCCGGACGGCAGCTGGTTGTGCGTCGAAATGGGCGCGGCACGGGGTTGTGTCACCCACATCAGCGCGAATGGTCTCGAAAAGCAGATTGTGGCCCGCACCGGGCGGCCCAACGGCCTGGCAGTCGACCGCCATGGCACGATCTGGGTGGCTGAATCACTGACCCCCGCCTTGCTGCACATGCAGATGGACGGCAGCTATCAAGTGTTCCTGGACGGCTGCGACGGTGTGCCGTTTCTTTTCCCCAACGATCTGGCATTTGGAGCGGATGGCATTTTGTATCTGACCGATTCGGGCATCCATATCAAAGATTTTGCCCCGAACGAGATTGTGCGCTCGGATTATGCCAGTCTTATGCCGGATGGGCGAGTCTACCGGATCGATACGCGCACTGCGGAGATTCGCCAATTCGACCGCGGCATCCGCTTTACCAATGGGATTGCGGTCGGACCGGACGGCTACTTGTATGTGAATGAGACCCTGACCGGGAACGTTTACCGCTACCGTATCCTGCCGGATGCTTTGGGGGAGCGCGAGTTGTTTGGCAACGTGGTCAACCCCGACCTGCCGCCCGCTTTTCGCGGCCCGGATGGGATGAAATTTGGCCAGGATGGCAATCTATACGTGACGGTTAATGGACAGCAGGATGTCACCGTGCTGGATCCGCGCGGGCGGGTGATCCGCCGCATTCCGCTGGCCGGCAGGCTGCCAAGCAACCTGGCCTTTGGCCTGCCGGGCGATCCGCGGATCTATGTCACCGAATTTGAGCATGGCACCCTTGAAGTGCACCCGGTTGGCACGGAAGGCTATCCCCTCTATGGGTAACCCCTGGGTGGGGTAAGAATGTCAGTAATAAGGGGGTGTTGGTTGTTCGGCAACGTTGATCGTCATGTCCGAATTTCGTATATCCATGATGGGAGAGGCTGATGGCAAAAATCACCGTAATTGGGGCAGGCAGCGCCAGCTTTGGGTTGAACACCCTGGCGTCCTTGTTACAGAGCCAGGCGCTTAAAGGCAGCCAGATTGCCCTGGTGGACAAAAATCCCCAGGCGCTGGCCTGGATGCTGGCCCTGGCAGAGCGAGTGAACCGGGAGTGGGACGCGCAAATGACCATCCGCGCATATCCGCATCACGGCGAGGCCTTGCCGGGAACGGATTTTGTCGTCTCCGCGATTGAAGTACCGCCCCGGGAAAAATTGTGGAAGCTGGATTATGAAATCCCTTTGAAATATGGCGTGCGCCAACCCTATGCCGAGAATGGCGGGCCGGGAGGGTTCGCGCACGCGGCGCGCAATATCATTCCGGTGCTGGAAATTGCCCAGGATATGGAGCGCAGCTGCCCGGACGCCTGGTTCATCAACTTTTCCAATCCCATGGTGCGGATCTGTGATGCCATCCACCGCTACAGCCGGATCAAGGTGATCGGGTTGTGCCACCAGATTCATGCCGGATACGGGCTGATTGGTTATCTTCTTGCCAGACAGCTGGACATCACCATCCCAGCCGGCCATTTCAGCACGCATGCCGATAAGCGCTATTGGCCAATGGTGCATGAGATCAGCCGCCAGGCAGAGGAGAAGATCGATATCAAGGCGGCGGGGCTCAACCACTTTACCTGGATGATGGATATTCGCGACAAACGCAGCGGTGCAGACTTATACCCGCTGCTGGATGCGGCCTGGAAACAGGCCGACGCGGGCGTCGAACCGCTGACGCGCAAGGTCTACCAGGCCTTTGGCATCATGCCGGTGCCGGGTGATGAGCACCTGGATGAATACCTGCCGTGGTGCAGCGATCCGACCACGCGGCCCTGGGAGAAATTTGATTTGAGCCTGTATGATTGGGAAGGGCGAGAAAAGGACCGGGAAAGCGGGCATGAGGCGATTCGCGAGATGGGCGCGGGGCGAGCCGGGATCGAGCATTTACGGCTGGCGGACAGCGAAGGCGCCCGCGAAGTGATCGAGGCGATTTCCTGCGCCGGAAACCAGTATCACCTGGCGATGAATTTGCCCAACCAGGGCCAGATTGCCAATTTGCCCCCTGAAGCGATCGTTGAAACCCCCGGCATGCTGTGCGGGATGGGTGCTCTCCCCCTGAGCATGGGCAGCCTGCCGGAAGGTGCGGCAGAATTGGCTCGCCGCGAGCTGGGAGTGGTGCGTCTGTGCGTAGACGCGGTGGTTGCCGGGGACCGGAAGAAAGCCCTGCAGTGCCTGCTGCTCGACCCGGTCATCACCGACCTGGATGTGGCTGAGCTCATCCTCGATGATTATTTACGCACCTACCGCGAGCATTTACCAACCTTCTGGAAATAAGATAGAGGACGGGACACCCGCTCCCATCCTCTAATCACCAGGTTCGCTTCAACTACCTTGAGACCCGTCCGGATGCGTCCCCAGCCATCAGGGCTTCCACTTCGGCTCTGCTGACCACGTTGAAATCGCCGAGGATGCTGTGCTTGAGGCAGGAGGCAGCTACGGCAAACCGCAAGGCGTAATCGGCATCCCCGGGATTGGCGCGTGAGGCATAAATCAGCCCGCCGGCGAAGGCGTCTCCGCCGCCAACCCGATCGACAATCGGGAGGATATCGTACTGCGGGGCGCTGAAGAAGCTGCCGTCTTTCTTCCAGAGCACGCCCGACCAGGTGTTATGGCTGGCCGAAAGCGATCCGCGCAGGGTGATGGCGATGGTGTTCAACCGCGGGAAGCGCTCGGACAGTTTTTCGGCAACATAGCGGTAGGCGTCTGCCGATACTTTCCCGGCCTGTACGTCCACATCCTCGGCTTTGATCCCAAAGATCTTTTCGGCGTCTTCTTCGTTGCCGATCGCCACGTCTACCAGATCGACCAATTCCGGCATCACCTCACCCGCCTTTTTACCCCATTTCCACAGGTTTTTGCGGTAATTCAGGTCACACGAGATAGTCAGTCCTTTGGCGCGGGCGGCGCGGGCGGCTTCCAGGCAGGTCTCGGCAGCTCCCTGGGAGACGGCCGGGGTGATCCCGGTGAAATGGAACCAATCCGCCCCGCTGAAGACGCTCTCCCAATCGACCATGCCCGGTTGGATGGTCGCCAGGCTGGAGTTGGCCCGGTCGTAGATCACCTTTGAGCCGCGCTGTGCTGCGCCATTTTCACAAAAATAAATTCCCAGGCGGTCTCCGCCGGTGACGATCCCAGATACATCCACGCCGTACTGGCGCAAATAGGCGCTGCAGGCTTCACCCACGTCGTTGTTGGGCAGGCGAGTAACATAGCGAGCGGCGGCGCCATAATTGGCCAGCGAGACAGCTACATTGGCCTCACCCCCGCCGTAAACAATCTCGAATGAACGGGCCTGGCGAATGCGCTCATAACCCGGGGGCTGCAGGCGCAGCATGATCTCACCAAAAGTCACCACAAAAGGCTGCATTGTTCCTCCAAAAAAATTAGGCTGCGTTGTCGATTGTCAAAACTTTTGCGCCACGCATGGATTGCTGTTTCAGATCCAGGAGAGCGCGGTTGGCATCTTCGAGCGGATAGGTCTGTACCTCAGGTCTGATCGATCCGCGAGCGCACAAATCCAGAAATTCGCGCACATCCGCTCGGGTCACATTCGCGACACTTTTTATTTCTTTTTCCATCCACAGGTGGCGGGCATAATCCAGGTGTAATAAATTATCCTGGTCCTGGTCTATTTTACGAATGGCATTGATCACCAACCTGCCGCCGGGCTTGAGATTCTCCAAAGCTTCTACCACCGGCAGCCAGGCAGGGGTGGTGTCGATAATCGCGTCCAGGGCTTCGGGAGCGCGATCGGTGGTATTTCCTGCCCATTCCGCGCCGAGTTCAAGGGCATAGGCCCGGGAGAGAGGGTTGCGGGCAAAGACAAACACGCGCACATCCGGCCATTGAAAGCGCACCATTTTTAGAACCAGGTGGGCGGATGCGCCAAAACCGGTCAAACCCAGCGCCTGGCCGCTTTTGAGTTGGGTCAAACGGACGGAACGATAACCGATTGCACCGGCGCATAACAAGGGGGCGGCCTCGATATCACTGAAAACCTCGGGCAGGGGGATGGCAAACGCTGCGGGGGCCAGCATGTATTCGGCATAGCCGCCGTCCACATCTCTGCCGGTGGCGACAAACTGGCTGCACAGGTTTTCCTGGCCCGACCGGCAGAACTCGCATACACCGCAGGCCGAATTGATCCAGGCGACCCCCACGCGAGTCCCAAGTTCCGGCGAGTCCGCCAATGGACCCCGGGCGGCCACTCTGCCAACTACCTGGTGGCCAAGAACCCTGGGGAATTTCGGCGGCGGGGTGCGGCCTTCGATTTCATCCAGCTCGGTGTGGCAAACGCCGCAAGCCGACACCTTGATCAAGACCTCATTGGGGCCGGGTTGGGGGATGGGAATATCCGCCATTACCAGGGGGTTCGCGTTGGTCTGTAGTTGGGTGGTGCCCTCAAGCATCATGGCTTTCATCAGAAAAATGTTCCTTTGGCTGGGTCTGCAACCAGATTAACCAGGGCGATGCCGGCAACCTGCGGATAAAAATAATCTCTGGAGTTTAAAAACCCCAGAGATTATTTTAGACCAAACTTAACCGCTTGGGTTAATAACTTGCCTTAAACTGGACCTTCACATCATCGATTTTTGATCCGACGACGGTGATTTCTTCCAGGCGGTTGGTTCCCAAACCCAGCTTTGCGGCCATATTCAGGTGATTGTGGCCATTGACGAAGGGCTCATCGGGGTAATCGGAGGTGGGATCGAAGCCCATGGCGGCGGTAGCCACCGCATCGGTCGCGACGGGGTTCTTGCCGGCCAGCATGATGCCGGGCTGGATAGGGGTCAAGGCGGTGATCCAGGGGCCCTCGCCTCCCTCGGTGCTCATGATGCCGTCAATGATCGACAGGTTCACCGGCCGGGCGCGGTTCAAATCCATGACCACACTGGGCAGGCGATTTTTCATCTCGCTGGCGCTGCCGTGGAAGCCGGATCGGTATTGGTCGCCGGCGTTCATGGTGTAAAAGCGATAAGGTACCAGGCCAACCAGGTTTTTCATCGAATGGGTGACCCCAAGCGAATTGTGGCACTTCATCTTGGAGATGGACACGAATGCGTCGATCTCGCTTAAGATGGGGTTGAAAGTAAAAGCGTCGTAGATGAATGGGTCTGATCCAGGGGATGCCTTGATGAAATCTTTGTACGGGTCGGCGTAATTCAGGTCGATCAGGGTCACGCCCAGTTTCTTGGCCATAGCTTCGTAGCCATACACCGGCCAGGATTCTTTTTCATACACGGCTTCCACCACAAAAACGTCTTTCGCCCCGGCGTCGCGCAGCAGTTCGACCATCGCGCCGACGATTTCAGGGTGGGTGAGGTATGACTCGATTTCAGAAATACCAGGCAGTGGTTTTGTACTCGTGCCGCCGGTCAGGTTGGTTTTAATCGCCACACGGTTGCCGTGGGCAAGTACATCTGAGATACCGCCGATGCTGTCCAGTAATTTGACCAACTGCTGGCGGATTAATTTTGGATCGTAGTTAGCTGCTTTAGTTATACCGACGGTAGTTGAATTGGCCGTCGACGAGGTGGTCGTCACGGTTTTTGCAGGTTGGCAAGCGGCCAATGCCAGGCCGGCGCCCACCAGGCCAACACCCTGAATGAATTCACGGCGAGTCAATGGGTTATGGCCGCCATTCCGTCTCATCATACATGGTCTCATAGATTAATTGCTCCCTCGATTGGATACGGAAAGTCCTAATTTCATTTTAAACCATTCTAACATAATCAGCGTCGACCAATTTATGACGAAAGTCCTCATTCAGCGTAAATATAATTATAATATTGTAGCTTCTTCGGCTTATACCGGTCTAAACAACTGTAGATCGTGATGAAGGTTGTGAATTGTGGTGCCCGACCTATTATTGGATTCACAAAATGAAGCTCAAAACAACCCACGAAGGCGGACGTTAGCTTTTTTTAGCAGTGCGCCTGGCGGGTTATATTCTATTGAAAAATGGAATATGTGGCGCGGGATTTATGAAGAAGCCCAAAGCAGCGGGGTCAATATTATCTATGTGGCGGGTGAAGAATTTAACAAATCGCCGCAGGCAGCTTTATACGACCTGATCAATTCATCCAACGTGGATGGATTGATCCTGTGGAATTCTTTTGTTTGTCCGCGCTCCCCATTGGCGGAGGTACAGGCCTTCGTCGAACGCTACGCTCCTCTGCCAATTGTCACGGTTGAGCTAAAACTCCCGGGGTGTTCCGCCGTTCTGGTTGACAATCTGCAGGGAATCCGCCTGCTCATCGAACATTTAATCCAGGTGCATCATTACCAACGGATCGCCTTTATCACCGAAGCGATCAATCACACTGCGGACGCGCGCAGCCGGGCTTTCGAACAGGTCATGAATGAATATGGCTTGTTTGATGCGGGCCTGGTTGGCACCCTGGAAGAGCTGGACCAATGCGGGTATGTACCGGGGGTAGATTACCGCGCGATGATCGTGCACTCGGATAACGCAGCCCTGGATGTGATCAATTCGCTGCGCAATCGAGGGGTGAATTTTCCGGAGGATGTGGCGGTAGTGGGTTTCAATGACGGCCAGGAGGCTCGCAGCGTGATCCCTGCGCTGACCACTATGCGCCTGCCATTCCGCCGTATGGGTCGCACCGCGGTGCAACTGCTGCTGGATAAGCTGGAGAATCCAAAGCCCTGCCGGTCGGTGAAGCTGCCCATGAATATCATCTTGCGCAGCTCCTGCGGCTGTTTTGAACCTCTGGCCGAAACCGCCCTGGTAGGAACGGTTGTGCCTTCGGAAATGAAATTGGCGCAGGCTTTATCTGCCAGCAAGACCGAATTGCTCAAGAATATGGGCAAGAGTATGGGCACGCCCATCGAAGGCCAGGCCCACAAACTGGCGCGGCGCCTGCTGGATGTGTTTATCAACCAGATGGAATATTGCCAGGAGAGCTCGCATGACCGCAGTGAATCGCGGGATTTCCTGGAAGATATCTCGAATTTACTGCGGACGGCCATCGCAGAAGGGATCAATATCAACCGCTGGAACGATGCGATTTCTCAGATGAGGCGGTTTTTCTTACCTTACCTGGGGCCGGATGAAACCCTCTGCCTGGAGGACCGCTGCCAACAAGCCCGCATTCTCATCAGCCAGATGGCGGTGCGTGCAGAGATCGGCCGGTCGTGGTTGGCTACCCGGCGCAGCGATATCTTACGGCAGATCGAGGCCGATCTTCTGGTGGCCAATGATTTGAATGAATTTGCAGAGACGCTCACCGAGGAACTACCCAGGCTGCAATTTACTGACCTTTACCTGGCCATGTATGACACCCAGGAAGCCGGTCTGGGCACCGCTCGCCTGGTGCTGGCTTATCAGGGCGTCGATGGCGATCATCACCTGCTTTCAGGCGTGCCTTTCCCGACCAAGGAGCTGCTACCGGGTGGCTACTTGCCATCCGATAAACCCTATCATTTGCTGCTGGAAGCGCTGCATTTAGGCCCGGACCAGATCGGCTATCTGGCCATGCATTTGGAGTCCCCGGCGGACTCGATGTTCAGCAATCTTTACGAATCATTACGGATTGTGATTTCCAGTGCCCTCAAGAATATCCAACTGCGGCAGAAAATGCAGGAGGCCGTGCGCCAGGCGGAAGAGGCTAACCAATTAAAGAGCCGCTTCCTTTCGATGGTGAGCCACGAACTGCGCACCCCGTTGAACCTGATCGTCGGCTTGAGCGAAATGGCTATCCGCCAGCAAAATAAGGGCGGGCGGAAATCCTACGAGATGCTGTCTCGCTATTTGGAACAAATCTATGTCAGCGGCCAGCATCTCGACCGGTTGATTCGAGACGTATTGGATCTTGCCTCTAACCAGTTAGGCCAAATGACTCTGATCCAACAGGCGATCGAATTGACAGATGTGCTGGAAGATGCGGCCGTGATGGGAAAGCAGCTGGCAGAACAGAAAAACCTGGTCTTCATCCAGGATTTTCCCGAGAAGCTGCCCATGGTGTGGGGTGACCGCACGCGCCTGCGCCAGGTTGTTCTAAACCTGATCAGCAATGCGGTCAAGTTTACCGCGCATGGCGAGATTCGATTGGAAGCCGGCAGTGATGGCAGTGAGGTGCAGATTGCCGTCAGCGATACCGGTCTGGGGATAGCCCCTGAAGAGCGCGAAACAATATTTAACGAATTTCACCAAACCAACCGGACGATGGTTCGCGGTTACGGTGGGATTGGCCTGGGGTTGGCGATTACGCGTAAATTGGTGGAACTGCACGGCGGCCAGATCCGGGTCGAGTCGGGCGGATCGGTGGGCAGCGGCTCAAAATTCTTGTTCACCATCCCGGTTATCTCCAAGGATAAAATGCCCAATCCGGCGTCAACTACGCCGCATGAAGGCCAGGTGCTGATTTTGACCGACCAACTCGAAAACTCGGAAGTCCTGCTCGAGCACCTGCGTTCTCAAGGATTTGATGCCGAAATTCAGCAGATGCTGCCCCTGCCGAAGTTAATTGAGCAGTTTATCGCCAATCCACCCGGCGCGGTTGTGTTGGATGTCGCCCCGGCGTCTGAAATTGGCTGGGACCTGGTAAAGAGCCTGAAAGAAAACCCGCTGACTCAGGATGTGCTGGTCCTGTTCTATTCGCTGATGGCTGAAAAGGATACGGGCTCGCTGGTAGAAGCCGATTACCTGGTGAAACCTCTAGGGGCGGAGCAGCTGGTCCAGGTGCTGAACCGCTATGGCATCCGCAGCGAAACGAATGAAAGTGATATTGTGGTGCTGGTGGTGGATGACGACCCGGGTATTCTGGCGCTGCATGCCAAAATTGTCGAAGAAGGCATACCCACAGCGCGCGTGGTCACCGCCCACGATGGCAAACAGGGTCTCACCATGATGCGCCAAGAACATCCCGACTTAGTTCTGCTGGATCTGATGATGCCGGAGCTGGATGGATTTGGCGTACTGAAATTGATGCAGGCTGACCCTGTTTTGAGAAATATCCCGGTGATTATCCTTACCGCGCAAGTTTTGACCAAAGATGAGATGAGCTTACTCAACCAGGGTGTAGCCTCGGTTTTGGCAAAGGGCGTCTTCAGCCGGGAAGAGATTTATACCCGGGTGGAGACGGCAATCTCGCGCAGCCAGAGAATTGGCAGCGAGGCGCAGCGCCTGGTGCGTATGGCAATGGGTTATATCCACGAACATTTCAAAGAATCCATCTCGCGGACCGATATCGCCACCAGTTTATGCGTCAACGAGCAGTATCTCTCACGTTGCTTCAACAAAGAAATTGGCATTGGCCCGATGGCTTACCTGGGGCGGTTCCGCATCGAGCAGGCCAAACGGCTCTTGATCCATGGAGGCGTTACGATCACCCAGATAGCATTGGATGTGGGTTTCTCCAGCCAATCTTACTTCAGCCGGATTTTCCAACAGGAAACCGGTTTCACTCCTTCGGCCTTCATGCGCAGGAAAGAAAATTAATCCTTTACCTGGGCTTTTGGCAAACAGGTTACAAAAGTGCACAACTTAGTTTCGCGTGTATATGACTTCCATCAGTGAACCTGCTAATAATAGAGTAGTGCAACGAATTTGTTATTTTCAAGTTCATTAGATTGGTTATCCACCAGAAAGTTATATGCCGCCGACTTGCTTGATCGCCGCTCACGATCCATGGTTCATTCAGCTTCTTCGCATATATTCGGAAGAGAGCGGTTTTCGGGTTGTGCAGGCTTTTGAAGGCCAGGACGTCTTACCCAAAGTATTGGAGGAGAAACCGATCGCCATTCTTCTGCAAATCGATCTTCCCGGCCAGATTCAGGGCAGGGAAGTTCTAATGCTTCTTCGACGCGATCTGACGACCTGCACCATCCCCATTCTGGCATTTTCATGGCAGGGCGGAGAGGATATTGGTGATCTCGAAGGCAAAGTCAACGCCCATTTACAAGAACCGGTGACCTACGAGTTCTTTTTGGATGCCTTGAAATTGGCAGGCATCCATCCGCAGGGTCGATCCAGAATGGACTATTCCAATAATCACGGCGGTGGTCAGGCCCAGCCGGCGAAAGCGGTCAAACCGGCGCGATCCTTCAAACCTAAACGCCGGTACGATCCTCATTAGATTTCTGATCGGATCATTTCGATCCTGCGGTTTATCGCGTTGCACTGTGGCATCTGCTTGGTTCCTTTGGTGTGATAAACTCAGGGCGCGCGGATATCAAATACGAAGATTGACATGGTCACAAGCTTGACCGAGAGTTGTTATCTTCATTTCAGTCCTTCTAAAAATAAAACAACGCATTTTGAAGAGGAGAATCGGTTCAGATGAGTTATAAGATTTTAGATTACGCCCTCGATCACGGTTATATCAATCACTGGCTGGTGGCCGGACCGTTAAGCGTGGAAAACGCCGAACTTTCCACGGTTGGCGGCGATCAGGCTTCCTCGCAGATGACACCATTTGCGGATATATTCCGCGAGGCGCCGGTGGACCGCGGAAAAATCAACCTGGAAGACCAGGAAACCGCCTGGCATTACTATCGCTGCCAGCCCGACCACCTGGTGAGCGTCAGCGATACCGCCCTGCTGCCGCAAAGTGGATGGGCCTGGGCCGCAGCCCGCCTGATTTTCCCGCAGGAATTGCAAGGAAACCTGCGTTTCTTTGCAGATACCCTGGCAGAGATCTGGGTGAACGGTGTTCTCGTGGGTAAAAAAGAAACCACCGGCAAAGGTGAACTGCTTCAGACCGGAGTGAAATTGTATCCCGACCACCGAGATCGCCATCAAGATCGCTTGGGAAGCCAACGGCCCGTATATTTTCCGCTTTGGGCTGCAAGTTCTTGCCGAGGGCAATTCCGAAGTGCTCGATCAGGCCAGGGTTCAGCTTAATACTCAAGCCAAATACCCGGCGCGCCAGCAAATCATGGAAGATGCGCTGGAATCAGCCTATCTGGAAGAGACTGTCAACCACCGCGGAGCGCATTTCAACTTGAAGTGGAACGATGAGGCTGCCGCCGAAATCCGCTATGCCTACCTGGTTCAGGATGACCGCGAGCGAATCTATGTCGAGGGCAGTTGGGACGTGGAACCCGGGAACGTTCTGGATATCGGCCATACCTTTCGCTTGAATGAAAGGCCCTACCGAATCGTTCTGCGCTCGCCCAATAAAGAATATTATGAGATGGGCATGCGCTACCAGCGTGTCCTGCCATTATATGTATTGGATAATCTATACAGCAGCGCCCCTTACGGGGATTACGCTGCCCGGCATACGGCTGCCCTGGAAGACGCCGCCCGCAGAGAAGATGATCTTTTCGCGGAGATCGCCAAGATTGGTCTGAAGCGTTGGGAAAAGCTGGATTGGAAAGTGTTCGAGCGTGCCTGCCAGCGGATCGCGCGAGGCGAATTTGGCAGTGAGAACCTGCTTCTGGGCGGGTTGGGCCTGGTAATGCGCAAAGGCGATGAGGCCGAATTCGACGCGGCCACGGTCGAATTAATCCACCAGGCGGCTCTGGGTTTTGATTATGGTGAGGAAAAATACGCCTCCGAAAGCCGCCTGGCTGTGGCGCTGGCCTGCGCTCTGCTGGCAGGGCAAAAATATGGCGGGGAGACCTTCAGCCAGACGGGATTGAGCGGCGCCGCATTGAGCTCCTGGGCGGGCGAAAAACTGCTTGTGCTGCTGACCGCGAAAGGCAGGCTCGGATTTGTGGAGTGGAGCTCTGACCAGGCTTATGAGCGCTGGATCATCGCCCTCTCGCATCTGGTGGGTCTTGCGGAAAACGAAGCGGTTGCGGAAATCGCCGCGGTTTTGCTGGATAAAATCTTATTCCTGCTGGCAGCCAACAGCTTCAAAGGCAGTTTAGCCACTGCCCAATCCGCAGCTCACGCGGATGTTAAGAGCGGGCAGCTAAAGGCCTGCGCCGGCATCCAGCGATTGCTGTGGGGCATGGGTGTTTACACCCGTGAAATTCAAGGTGTCATCAGCCTGGCCAGCTCAGAATATGAATTTCCCGCATTCCTGGCCGACCTTGCCGGCAAACAACCTGACGAATTCCTCGCCAGAGAAGCCCACCAGACCCCTGAAGGTGCAGCCAACCTGGTGGTCTATAAGACCCCGGCATTCGCCCTGTCCTCTGTGCAGGATTTCTTCCCTGGCAGTACGGGAGCGAGCGAACACACCTGGCAGGCGACCATGGGTACGGAAGCCCTGGTGTTTACCAACCATCCGGCCGGGATGCAAGAAACGGATGCTTCATTACCCGGTTTCTGGGTGGGCAATGGCACTCGGCCGCGGGTGGCGCAGTGGCAGGAGACGTTAATTGCCCTGTATAACGCTCCGGCTGATGATTGGCTGGGTTTTACCCATGCGTATTTCCCGGTCAATGCTTTTGATGAATACCGCCTGGAAAATGGTTGGGCATTCGCGGCCAAGGATGGCGCCTTCCTGGCGATTACCGCCCAAAATGGCTTCAACCTGATCACCTCCGGTTTGGGCGCCTATCGCGAACTGCGCTCATCCGGTGGTAAGAATGCCTGGGTTTGCATCATGGGCAGCACCGCCCAATATGAAGACTTCCAGGCGTTCCAAAAGAAAATCCAAAAGCTGCCATTGGCCTGGAATGAACTGGGGGTGCGCATGACGACCCCCAAAGGCCAATCTCTGGAATTTAATTGGGATGGCGACCTGCAGGTAGATGGAGCGGCTCAGGCGATCACCGGTTTTAGCCCGATAGATAACCCATACTGCCACGCCGAACCCGGTGCGGCGGTGATGGATATCAATTACGAAGGGTTGATCCTCAGACTAAATTTTGAATAACCGTATCTTGACGAGGTGAATATGACCAGTCAGACCATTGATTTTTTCAATGCGATTCGCCCGCGATATCCTGAGCTCAGCGGCAAGGTGGCCATCGTCACTGGGGCCGGCAAAGGGATTGGCAAAGGCATTGCCTACCGCCTGGGCCGCGAGGGAATGAAGCTGGTTTTGACTGCACGTACCGTCCAAGATATCGAAGAAGTAGCTGAAGAACTGCGCGAAGTGGGCGTGGAGGCTCTGCCGGTCGGCGGGGATATTGGCAGCGAGGAGGACATTACCCGCTTATTTGAGGCCGTGGACCACGGGTATGGCACAGTCGATTTGCTGGTGAACAATGCGGCTAATTTGCGCAGGGTTTTGTTCTTCGATGTCACTCCGGATGAGTTTGCTCATGAACTGACCACCAACGTAACCGGACCCTTTATCGCCTCGCACAAGGCCGCGGCGATTATGAAAAATAAGGGTGGCGGTTCGATCGTTCACATCAGCTCGGTCGGCGGGTTAAGAGCCCACTTTCCTGGCCTGCCCTATGACGCCACCAAGGGCGCGCTGGACATGATGACGCGGGTGATGGGCATCGAGCTGATCCAATACGGGGTGCGGGTCAATGGCATCGCCCCGGGGGCCATTTACACCGAAAAACGCAATCCGCCCGACGACCCGCGCATGCAGGCTTATCTCCAGCGCATCCCCAGCAACCGTATGGGCACCCCGCTGGAGATCGGCGCGGCGGTGGCTTTCCTGGCTTCGGATGAAGCGGCTTACATTGTGGGCCAAACCCTGTATGTAGATGGCGGGATCACCGCCCAACTAAGCCCGCCCCAATATCCGATATAAGTATCAAAAAGTAATTTTGTAGCCTATCGTTTGTTAGATAGGCTACAAAATTACATAAACGGGTATCAATAGTATATTGCTCGGACCTGGGTGGTGTGCTATAAAAAAGGAAGGTGTTCTCCCAATGATTCCATCATATGATTCCGGCGGTTAACCGAGGAATTGGTCAGGGTAAGGGTCTGGGTTTCGTGTACCTGTACCCCTAAAATAACCTCGGCAACCAGGCCGGTATATCAATGTGATCCTTCTCAAAAATTTAGCGCTTAAATGGGAGAGAAAGGAGGAGTGGAGGAAGCAACTCTCAATAAAAATTTCTTCATCAGTAATAGACCATTCATCTTGATTTCGGAACCTGATATAAGGAGAAGAAAATGTCAAAGATTTCCCGACGGGAATTCCTGTTCGTTTCCACCGCCGTTGCAGCAGGAGCCGTAATGACTGCCTGCCAGCCGGCCACAAGCACCCCGGCCGCCGAGCCCACTCAGGCGATGGAAGAGCCCACCAAAGCAGCCGTTGAGCCTACCAAAGCTGCCGAAGAGCCCACCATGGCCGCAGAGCCAACCGCTGAACCCGTCATGCGCACCTGGCCACTGGGAGATGTCGCCCGCAATAAGACCCTGGTCTATTCCTACGGCGCCGCCGTTCCCGAAATCTGCAGCCCCTGGAACCCCGGTTTCAACCATCAGATTGGTTATGCCATTCTGTGGGAACCCTGCGCGTTCTATGGCGCTCATGCCGACAAGACCTATATGTGGTTGGCCGAGAGCTATCAAGTATAACGACACCGCGACTGAAGCCACCATCACCTTCCGCAAGGGAATCACCTGGAGCGATGGAACGCCCTTCACCGCCAATGATGTCGCCTTTGCCATGAATAAACTCAAGACTGTTGACGGCCTCAACCGCGCCGCTACCTACAAGACCGAGCTGGATGCGACCGAAGTTGTGGATGACAACACCTTGAAAGTGAAATTGAACCAACCCGACTGGCGGTTCTTCTTCAAGAGCCTGACCTTCCGCTTTGACCTGGGTGATGATTCCGCGATCGTTCCCGAGCACATCTTCAAGGATGTCCCCGATGATCAACTGGTCAGCTTCACCTTCTTCGACAAAGACAAGGTTTGGCCCGTTACCACCGGTGCGTACGGCGTCAGCAACTCGACCGATCAGGTCACCTATTTCGATCTGCGCCCGACCTGGTGGGCTGTTGAGACCGGTTTCGTCGAGAAGTATCCGGATGTCGAGCGCTTGCTCTGGATCCCCTTCCAGAACGACACCCTGGCTGCTCAGCAGTTGACCAACAATGAAATTGACCAGCCGTTGGACATGCGCCCGTTGATGATCGCCAGCCTGCTGGCTTCATCCGATCACATCACCTCCTGGTCGAACGAAACCCCCCTTCGGTTATACCGACTGGTGGCCGATTTCCGTGCAGTTCTGCACCGCCAAACCTCCCTTTGATAATCCCAAAGTTCGTTGGGCCATCGCGTATGCGATCAACCAGCAGCAGGTGGTGGATGTAGGCTGGGGCGGCATTGGCACCGTGGCGAACTCACCCTTCCCGCACTTCAAGAAACTGGATGAGTACATGGACGGGATCAAAGACATCACCGACCAGTACAATGTCCTCGAATACAACCTGGACAAGAGCGCTGCGCTGATGACCGAAGCCGGCTTCACCAAGGACTCGGAAGGCTTCTGGGTGGATGCGACGGGTGTACGGCCCGATTCCGATATCTACGCCGCTGTCCCGCTGTTTGCCGACATCGCCCCGGTGGTTGCTGAACAGCTCCGCCAGGCGGGCTTCCAGTGCGAGCACAAGGCGCCCCAGGATGTTTGGGCTGCCAAGGTTGACGGACGCGCGTCCATGTTCCTGTTTGGCCACGGCGGCGCGACCATCGACCCGTGGGATACCTTCATGCTCTACCGCAAGGAAAATGCACTTCCCATGGGCGAGCAGAGCTGGGGCAACATCACTCGCTGGTCCGATGAAGGTTTCACCGCAATCACCGACGAGATGAATAACACCGCCATGGACGATCCGAAGATGAAGGATCTGTTCAAGAGCGCCATGCAGATCTATTATGAGCAGCTTCCGGACTGCCCGCTCACTCAGTGGTTCCACCGCATTCCGTTGAACACCACTTATTGGAGTGGTTGGCCGAATGAAGAGAACCCTGTGATGAACCACGCGTTGTGGCACCAGACGATGCTCCAGGTTGTCCTGGCTCTCAAGGCGACCAACGCCTAGTTTTACCTCCGGGTTGCATGAACCATAGTTTCATGTAATTTCATTTGAATGCTGCCAGGGGGCCTTCATCAGGAGGCCCCCTGGCGACAATATTTGGTGACACGAATACAGTGAAATCAACTCTTATCATCCATTTAATTCAGATGGGTCGGAGGTGAGGCAATGAGATTAGGATACGTAATCAGACGCGTTTTCTTCCTGGTAATGGTGATCTGGACCGCCGCCACCATTAACTTTGTTTTGCCACGCCTGACCGGGCGGGATCCTATCAAAGAGCAGTTAGGACAGCAAATCGCCAGCGCCGGCCGCAAAGCTGAAGACGCCGAGCAGATGTGGCGAAAATATAACGAACTATTTGGTTTAGACAAACCCCTGTGGCAACAATATATCTCTTATATGTCCCACATCGTGGTTCTTGATTTTGGCTTTTCGATCAATTCGTATCCGCGTACCGTGATCGACATCATCGTTTCACGCGGGCGATTGACTTTGCCCTTTGTTTCGGTGGCAATTTTGATTGCCTTCTCCGGGGGGGTGCTAACCGGGGCCATGTTGGGTTGGAATAAAAGCCCGAGGTGGCTCAGCAGCATTCTGGTGCCTCCCTTGATGGTGCTTTCTTCTGTGCCACAGTTCCTGGTGGCCCTCGTGCTGATATATTTTGTGGCCTTCAAATGGAAGCTATTCCCATTAGGAGACCCATATCCCAAAACAATGCTCGAGAATTGGGGCGATCCTAAATTCTTGGTTCAGTATGCATACCATGCCGTTTTACCCATTCTTTCCATCGTGTTAGTCGAAGCTTCCGGATGGGCATTAGGTATGCGTGCAATGATGGTGACCGTGGAAGGCGAAGATTATGCCACCTTTGCCGAAGCCAAGGGGCTGAAGAGCCGGCGGATTTTCTTCCGGTACTTGGTAAGAAATGCTCTGCTCCCTTCATTGACCGGTCTTGCGCTGCGTCTCGGGTTTATTATCACCGGCGCGGCGGTTACGGAAAACTTCTTTAACTATTCCGGGATTGGAAGTACGCTGGGAGCGGCGATTTCGAACTTTGACTACTTCCTGTTATATGGAATTGTGATCATCATGGTCATGAGCATCGCCTTTGCGACATTTATCATGGACATGATTTACCCGCTGCTAGACCCGCGTATCGCATATCGCGGGCAGAGAGGATAAGCGCCATGAAAGGATTTTTCTCATACGTCAAACGTAATCCTGCCCTTGGCGCGGGACTCGGGATCCTGATTTTCTTGCTGCTCTTTACCTCGGTAGGGCGCTTGATCGTCAACCCGCAACATGCCTATCCCTTGTCGGTGATTGCCAACCAGCCTCCCACGGCACAGTTCCCCTTCGGCACCGATCGCCAGGGGCGTGACTTGCTGGCGGTGATGGTCGTGGGCACCGGGATGACCCTGCAAATTGGCGCCATCGCCGGAGCCATCGGGCTGGGCGTGGGCATCGTATTGGGATTTGTCGCCGGCTATTATGGCGGTACGCTGCTGGATACGGTCATCACCTCCTTTATCGATGTGTATATGAGCATTCCCAGCTTCCTGGTGCTGGTGCTGATCGCGTCTACCTTCAGAAAAATTACCCTCAACGTCACCACCATGGGTTTAATCGTTGCCATTGTCTCCTGGGCGGGGCCGGCGCGTGCTATCCGCGCCCAGGTGCTATCTATGCGCGAGCGGCCTTTCGTGATGATGGCAAAACTGAGCGGGATGGGCAACATCGAGATTGTGATGAAGGAATTGGTGCCCAACCTGTTGCCTTTCCTGGTGATGAGCCTGTCACAATCGGTATACGGGGGTATCATGGCATCCCTTGGGCTGGAGGCCCTGGGTATCGGCAGCCGCCGCGAACCGACCATGGGGATGACTCTGTATTACGTCAACTACTACTCGGCGTTCATGGTGGGTATGTGGTGGTGGATTATTGAACCGGTGATTGTCATTGTCCTTACTTTGACCTCCCTGGTACTGACCTCCTTCGGCCTCGATGAAATCGCGAATCCCAGAACTCGGAGGAAGGCATGAGCCATCCGGCTGTTGAAATAAAGAAACTGAAGGTTTACTTTTACGTCAAAGCAGGCACGGTTAAGGCTGTCGACGGGGTTGACCTGGTCCTCGAACCAGGGACGAAATTAGGTCTGGTGGGGGAATCGGGATCGGGTAAATCCACCATGGCGCTGGCGCTGATGCGCATGGTGCGACCACCCGCGACCATTGAAGGTCAATTGATTCTGGATGGGGTGGATTTACTGACCCTGAGTGAAGAAGAGATGCGCAGGGCGCGGCTGAGCGAAATTTCGATGATCCCGCAAGGGGCTATGAATTCGCTCAACCCGGTCATGCGCATCCGTGATCAAATCCTGGATGGCATGATTGACCACGGTGTGAAGATGTCGCGCACCGAAGCTAATGAAAAGATTGACGAGCTCATGCAGATCGTTGAGCTCCCTAAAAAAGTTCAACGCATGTATCCCCACGAATTGTCCGGTGGGATGAAACAGCGGGTTTGTGTGGCCATCGCCATCGCCTTGCGGCCGAAGGTCTTGATCGCGGACGAACCTACCAGCGCGCTGGACGTGGTTATTCAACGCCAGGTGATGGAAACGATCACTCGCCTGGTGAACACCATGAACCTCTCTATGGTGCTGATCGGCCATGACATGGGATTGATGGCGCAAAGCGTCGATCGGATCGCGGTCATGTACCCGGGTAAATTGATGGAAGTGGCTGATACCCGCGACATTTTTGCGGAACCGCTTCATCCCTATACCCAGGCGTTGATCAGCAGTCTTCCTGTTCTTGGCAAACGAGGGGTCTTCAACGGCATCCCAGGGGTGCCTCCATCCGTGATTAATCCCGGCCCCGGGTGCCCGTTCCATGATCGCTGCCCGAAGGTGATCGAGGGTCTTTGTATCAAGAAGATGCCACCTTATCGTGAAATCCGGCCAAATCACTGGATCGCGTGCCACTTATATGAAGGAGTGAACTGAAATGGCTCCAATTATTGAACTCCGTAAAGTGACCAAAGTATTTGGAGGTAAGGTCGGCAGCAAGGACGCCACGGTCGCGCTGGATGAGATGACGATGAGCGTAGACGCCGATTTCCCGCATATCATCACTATCGCGGGCGAATTTGGCAGTGGTAAAACAACCTTGATGATGTTGTTGCTCGGTTTTTATGAGCCATCGGCCGGAAATGTATTTTACAATGGCAAGGACATCTGGAAGAGGATGTCCCATCAGGAAACCATGGATTTCCGCCGCAATGTTCAGGCGGTGTTCCAGGATCCTTTTGCTGTTTACAATCCATTTTATAAAGTCGACAATCTGCTCAGTATCCCTATTAAGAACTTTGGCCTGGCAAAATCGAAAGAAGAGGCCCATGATTTGATGGTGACGGCTTTGAAGCGTGTGGGTCTGCGCCCAGAGGAAACTCTCGGCCGGTACCCGCATCAAATGAGCGGCGGCCAGCGCCAAAGAATCGCGGTGGCGCGCGCCCTGATCCTGCAGCCCAAACTGTTGATTGCCGACGAACCGGTATCCATGGTGGATGCATCCCTGCGCGCGACGCTGCTGCAGCACATTCGGGATATGAACGTGGAGCTGCGCATCCCGATCCTGTACATCACCCATGACCTGACCACTGCATACCATGTCAGTGATTACATTATGGTGATGTACAAAGGCGCGATTATGGAAGCGGGGGATGTCGAGCAGATCATCCGCAATCCGCAGCATCCATATACCCAAATGCTGGTGAACTCGATCCCCTGGCCCGATCCGAGTCATTTGTGGGGCGAAGCGGCCAATGAAACCAAGCGCAGCAGTGGTATATACCAGGAAGGCTGCCGCTTTGCAGATCGCTGTCCGTTCGCTTTCGAGCCGTGCACCAAGACACGCCCGAGTTGGTTTATGACCGGCTCCAATCAAATTGCTTCTTGCTTCTTATATCAAGATAATCCGGTATTAGAAGGTAGGGACCTGGGTGATCTATTTAAGAAACATGCTGAACCGGCGGGATCATAAACCTTTGCGGTCAAGCTATGGTAAGATGATCTCACGATAAATGATTTCCGCAATCCCCTCCGCGACTGCGGGGGGATTGCGGCATTTTGGAGATATTGGTATGGCGCCTCATCATTCAGGAACGCGAAATGTGAAATCGCTGCGCAGCAGCGAACCGGTGCTTTATATTCATCCGTCCAAACAAGGTCTCAATTTTAACGCCAGCCCGGCCATGGGGCGGCCTTACGGCTTAATGCCGGTAGGCTTGCCTGCTCTCATCAATGTGCTGCGCAAGCATGATATCCAGGTAAAGGGCATCAGCCATCCACTCGAGGTGCAGTTGAACCCCTCTTTCAGCCTTGAAAACTGGTTGAAGGGAAACGCGGGTGCGCGTGTTGCCTTGATCGATATGCATTGGTATGAGCATTGTTTCGGGGCCATCGATACGGCTCGCGCGGTAAAAGAGAATTTGCCAGGCGCCTATGTGATCCTGGGCGGGCTATCTGCCACGGGGTTTTCCCGGGAAATCCTCGAGAAATTTGAAGAGGTCGATTTTATCATCCGCGGGGATGCCGAAAAGCCGCTTCTCCAGCTGGTGCAACTGCTGCAATCGACAACAGACCCTGCAGCGGTGTGGGCAGAGTTGGGCAATGTACCCAACCTGAGTTATCGCGTGGACGGCGCCGTGGTTGAAAATATGATGACTTATACGGCCACCACCGGCGACCTGGACGAACTGGATTTTGTGGATATCAGCTTCTTGCAGCACAGCCGCGAGTATTTTGTCCACGAGTATATTGTCACCGACCTGGCGAAAGCTCGTTTTGCTCTCGACACCAGCCCGTTCTTGGGCAAGTGGACGACCACCGCTCGGGGCTGCAAATTTAGCTGTTCGTACTGCGGCGGGGGCCGGGCAGCCCACAAAAAATTGGCCAACCGGGTTGGCCTGGTGACACGCTCACCTGAAAAGGTGACCGAAGACCTGGTTCGTTTGAAAGCCATGGGGGTCAACCAGGCGGCCATGACTTATGATATCGCCGAAATCGATGAGGATTATTGGCGGGAACTCTTTGACCGCATCCGCAAGAGTGGTGTTAAAATTGGTATGTACAACGAGTTCTTTCAGATGCCGGATGGCGCTTTTATCGATGACCTGGTGAGATCGACGGATAAAGAGCATTCCTGCCTGGCGCTTAGCCCTTTGACCGGCAACGAGAAGGTGCGCCGTCTGAATGGCAAGCATTATTCGAATGACCAGTTATTTGATGTGCTGGATGTGCTCAGCCGCAACAAGGCTTACTTGTTTGTCTATTTTTCCTTGAACCTGCCTGGCGAAACCGCGGACACGTTTGAGGAGACGATCGATCTGGCCCGGTCAATTTATGAGTTTTATCCGTCGTCCCTGCTAAAAATCCTGAACACGGTGCACACCATTGATCCCTTGGCGCCGATGAATGTGCATGCAGATAAATTTGGGGTTAAGTCGAGTATGACGACTTTTAAGGATTACTACCTGTATTGCTTCAATACCCAACATGGCAGCCAGGAAGCGCGCACCGATCTCTACCGAGGATTTGTTCTGGATGAGCCGGGCGATCGGTCGTTGGAGGCTATGTCGGCACGTTGGGACCGGGAACGGGAAGGAAGAGAAAAAAGCTGGTGGCCGATTCCACCCAGCTGGTAACACGGTTAGTTCGCCGCGGGCAGAACCTTTTCTAGGAATGATGCTGCGGTAAGGTTTCTGCGAAAGGCAGGATGGCAACGGTGGAGCGGGTTCGTGAAATTTTTAAGTACGTTTTAAATTACACGTTAAGAAAACTGTTATTGGCCACCATAGGGGTTACCCTGATCGTGGCCGTCAGTTTTCTTTTCACGAAACAATTCACCTTTACCTCTTTTAGCGAACGCATGGTATGGACGGGGATTGGGCTTAACCTTCTCGCCGGGGTGATTGTGATGGGCCAGGTGGGGGTTGGTCGGGAATTTGGGGTGAATAACACCGTCGTTCGAACCACCACCGAAGCCAAGAAGTTCCATGACAACAATCTCAAAATCAGGGCAAAATTAGAACAGCGCTATGACGCGGCAATTCTGGTATGGCTGGTGGGGATGAGCTGCGTGGGTTGTGGGGCCCTCTTGCAATTATTTTTGACATAGAACCGGAATGCTATCTTTTGCACGGACGACAACATTATGAAAAAAGTTGTGAGGAGTTTGAATGACTAAGCCTGTGTATTTCAAAATTGTGAGCGTTCTCTTCGTGCTTTCGCTTCTGGCGGCCTGTGCGCCAGGCGGATCGGGAAGCGCGACCCCTACGCCACTACCCGCGGTGGTTAGTTACGAGAAATCTGTGTTTACTGTCCAAATGGGACCAATTGTCGAGGAAAAGAAAATCGTTGGAGAGATCGTCCCTTCCAAACAAGAAGAGCTGTTTTTCCGCACCTCGGGTTATGTGACCCGCGTTTCGGTCAAACAGGGGGATATGATCAAAGAAGGCACCATCCTGGCTGAAATGCAGGTGGATGATATCTTAAATCAATTACAGCAGGCGCGCATCGACCTGGAAGTGGCGCAGTCCAACCAGGCCAAGGATATTGCCCAACGGCAATTTGATATTGAGAAAGCCAAGGCGGACGTGGTTGTCGCCCAGCGCCGTCTTGAACTGGCGAAAATTGACACCCTGCGCGCCGGTGGGCTGGACCGGGAAAAAGCCCAATTAAACCAGGATATCGCCGAGCAGAACCTGGCCCTGGCGGAGGCTTCGCTCAAGCTGGTATCCGACGACAGTAATCCGTACACCGAACAAGCGGTAAAACGCAGCCAGTTATCGGTCGAACGGTTGGAAGGGTTGTTGGCAGAACGGCAAATTGTCGCTCCGTTCGACTGCGTGGTGTTACGCAGCATCGTCCGCCCCGGACAGCAGGTAGACGCCTTCTTTGTGACTTTTGTGGTGGGTGATCCGACCAACCTGATCGTGCGCTCGGCCTTGGACTACGACTTGAACAAGGTGATGACCAAAGCCACGGAAGTGAGCCTGTATATCAACGCCGACGATGAAACCGGTTATCCCGTGGAATATCTGCCCAATTTCTTGCCGGTCAGCGCCAATGCAGACACCAACACGCGCTCATCCGGCAGTGATTATATGTATTTCACCTTGCCGCAGGATATCGCCCAGGCGGACCTGCCGGTTGGCCGCTCAATCTTCTTGAAAGTAATCCTGGGCCGGAAAGATAATGTGCTGCTGCTGCCGCCGGCTGCCATCCGCGAGTACAAAGGGTTGATGTTTGTCATTGTTCAGGATGGAGACAAACGCCGGAGGGTGGAGATTAATAAGGTTGGGTTGAAAGCCACTGATAAGTGGGAGATTGAGGCCGATCTGCAAGAGGGCGACCAGGTTCAGGGACCATGAGGGGAGCCTGAACATGCTAAGAAAATTACTAGAATGGCTTGAGACTTTTGGCCGGAATGCCGGCAGCCTGGCAGGGCGGATGGTGAATGCGATCCGTCAGGCGCCTTCCATGCTGTGGTTTCAGCTCAAGCGTCTTCCGGGACGGTTACTGCGCGCGCTCAAGATGTTTATGCGCAATCTCTTCGTTTTGATCATTGCCTCACCGGTGCTTTTATCCGGGTTATCGGGCAGGCTGGTGGATCTTGGCAACACCTTTGCTTCCATGCTGCTGGTCGTGTTTAAACGCATGCGGCATAACCTGGGCCTGGCAATCAGCGCCTGGATTGGGGTGATTGCGGTTTTAGGCATGGTGGTCTGTGTGCCCATTTTTTCACATTCGGTTTCGGGGGAAGTGCTGCGCCAGCAGCTGGCCGATAAGGCTTTAAGTACCCGCCGCTATCTGTTCAGCATGCACATGTATTACATCGATAAGCGCACCTCTTCGCCGATGACCATCGGGCTGAGTAAGGCCACCGCCAATACGATTGCGGAGGAGTCCAGGCGTTTGATGGGGCTCAAACCGGAGCGGGTGGTGACCAAAGTTCAATCTTCCACCCTGACGCTGCGGCCCCTGGAGCAAAAGGGCGAGGTAAGCCCGGATGATCCCTGGATTGTGCTGGCATTCGCCTCTCAAGACAATCTTCCGGATCTGGCAGAAATTGTAGAAGGCCAATGGCCGAAAGCGGATAACGGCAATCAAGGACCGATTCAGGTTGCGGTTTATCAACAGACCGCGGATGAAAGTTTTCTGAATATCGGCGATATCTACAAATTTGGCAGTCAACAGGTGCAGATCGTGGGCATCTGGCGGGCTAAAGACGATTACAACCCTGAATGGTTTGAGCTGCCTTACACCGGCTATGCCAACACCATGTGGGTTCCATCAGAAACGTATGAAAACCGGGTGCAGGCCGTGCTGGAACGGTCGGTGTTTTATACTTCCTGGTATATCGTCTACGACGAAAAGAATGTCCAATTCACCCTCGCGCCTCAATATGCACGCGGCATGGTGCAAATGAGTTCCGAGATGAGCCAGATCCTGCCTGGAATTACCTCCGATTATTCGCCCCAAGAAGCGCTGGTGACCTACCAGCAGCGCGCGGATGCATTGACCACCTTATTTTACGCGGTCGGCGGGCCTATGGTGGTGCTGGCATTGTTGTTCATCAGCCTGACGGCAACCATCGCGGTGCAGCAGTACGAGCAGGAAACTGTGACGATGCGTGGTCGGGGAACGAGCTGGGGGCAGGTGGTCAGCCTGAACCTGATTGAGAGTGCGCTGCTGTTAATTCTGGCGCTGCTGCCTTCCCTGGTGGTGGGCTGGCTGGCGGCCGGATTGATGGGCAAAACCCTGTCTTTCTTGAAATTTACCGATCGAGCAGGTATTCCTTTCACTTTCCAGGGAGTTAACTTCCTTTGGATTTTGTTGGTGGCGCTGCTCATTGTGGCTGCCAGGTTCTTGCCCAATCTAAGCATTTCGCGTACAAGCATCGTGCGTTTGAAGCAGCAGCAGTCGCGCAATTCTGGCAAGCCGCTATGGGAGCGCTTTTACCTGGATTTCTTGCTGCTGCTGCCGGGGATCTATGCGTACGTCACGATGAGCGGTTTGGCCAAACCGGCAGCCTTCCTCTCCAATCTGCAGGAATCAAACAGCACCCAGTACCGGGATGTGCTGTTGTTTGTTGCGCCGGCTCTTTTTGCGATGGCCTTATGCATGATTTTCATGCGCGTGCTGCCGCTTTTAACCCGTTTATTGGCGATTGCGTTTGACCGCATTCCCGGGGTGTGGGCGTACCTGTCTATCCAGCAAATTGCCCGGCGACCACAAGACCATGCCAGCGCCTTGCTGCTGATTATGATTTCGCTTGCCCTGGCGATTTTTTCGGCCTCAACCGCAAAAACCCTGGATAAGTGGCTGCATGACTCGGAGTATTACAAGGCCGGCGCAGACCTGGTGGTGCATGAGTATGTGGTCAGTGGGGGTTCGACCAATCCGTTTGCCGGGCCGGCTGCTGCCAGCCCGACCACCCTGTCTGAGCTGGATTTGAATATCAACAGTTATGTCAGCATGGAAGAACACCTGAGGCTGCCCTCGGTTACCGCCGCCACCCGGGTGGGAAAATATCCGGGCACCCTCTCCTATGGGGTGGGCGAAGTCAAATGTATTTTCATGGGCATCGACCGCCTCGATTTTCCAAAGGTTGCTTTCCTGCGGGATGACTTTGCCACCCAGTCGATGGGCGCGCTGCTCAATGCCCTGGCGCTGGAGCCAATGGGCGTCCTGGTGCCAAAAGAGCTGGCCGATTCGGTCGGTTTACGCATCGGGGATCACTTATTATCCACCGTTCAGATTTTCGACCAGAGTGTGGAGCGCGATTTCATCATCGTTGGCACCTTTAATTACTTCCCGACGATTTTCCCGGGCAAAGATCCGACCATCATCGTCAACCTCGAATTGCTGTTCGACAATCCGGATGCGGTCCTCGGTTATGATATCTGGTTGAGCCTGAAACCCGATACCAATATCGAACTGCTGCTTTATCAGCTCCGCGGTGTGATTGGGCAGGAGAATTCGGTCGTCAAGGTGAATGGAGATGCGTTGAGCGAAGTGCGCAAGACGATGGACCTGCCGGAACGGGTTGGTCTGTTTGGCGTGCTCAATGTTGGCTTCCTGGCCACCGGGCTGATGCCTGGCATCGGGTTTGTGTTGTATTCTTATGCCTCGCTGCGGCGAAGGTTCATCCAATTGGGGATTTTGCAAGCCGTGGGTCTTTCGGTCCGGCAGTTGATCGGCTACCTGGCGCTGGAGCAATCTCTCTTGATGGGCCTGGCCATTTTCAGCGGAGCGTTGATTGGCTTGATAACCAGCCAAATGTTTGTGCCGTTCTTGCAGATTGGCGCATCCCCCGGAAAACCGATTCCGCCGTTTGAGGTGCTGATTGGTTGGGCGGAGTCTATCTGGTTGAGCCTGGCGTTTGGCCTGGTGCTCTTCTTGACCATGCTTGGGACCATTGGTTCGCTGGTGCGGATGAAGGTGTTCCAGGCGGTGAAGATGGGCGAGACGATGTAAAGGATGAGTTATGGCGAATGCAAATGCTCCCGTAATTGTCTGTGAAAACCTGGTAAAAATTTATAAAGTAGCCGACCTGGAAGTGGTCGCTTTGCAAGGCATGGATTTCAAGGTCGATCGCGGTGAGATGCTGGGAATTGTCGGCACCTCAGGCTCGGGCAAATCGACCCTGATGAACATCCTGGGCGGGATGGACCGCCCCTCTGCGGGGAAGGTGGTGGTGGACGGGATCGACCTGCTCAGCCTTTCAGATTCAGCCTTGAACCAGTACCAACGCACCAAGGTCGGATTTGTCTGGCAGCAGACCTCGCGCAACCTGATTCCGTATCTGACCGCCATCGAGAATATCGAGCTGCCGATGACCATGGCGCATATCACCGACCGGCGCAAGAAACGCGAATGGGCCGGAGAGCTGCTTGAAGCGGTGGGGCTATTTCACCGGCGTACCCATAGGCTGGCAGAGTTATCCGGCGGTGAGCAACAGCGCATCGCCATCGCGGTGGGGCTGGCGAATAAACCGGTCATCCTCTTGGGCGATGAGCCGACCGGTGAGGTCGATTCGGTCACCGCCCAGGTGATCATGGATACCTTCCGGCGGTTGAGCAAACGCCTGGATCTGACCACAATTATCGTGACCCATGACCCGCGCATCGCCGAACAGGTAGACCGGGTGGTGGCCATCCGTGACGGCAAGATCAGCACCGAAACGATCCGCCAGGTGAGTCAGGCAGCCCATGCCAAACCAGAGGATTTAATTCTGGCCGAAGGCGAATTAGCCGCCGGCCCAAACCATCCCAAAGAACACATTACCTTTGATGAATTTGTGGTGCTGGACTCCGCCGGACGCCTGCAGATCCCCAAAGAATTGCGCGAGGATTTAGGCATCGGCAAACGCGCCACGATGGAAATGGGCGAAAACTGCATCATCATCCGCCCGGTGGAGGGTGAGAATGAGGGGGCTAACAAGAATTTGACCCTGGAAGAGCAAATAGCCATGTTGTTTGCCAGTGAGACCGCCCCGGTGAAAAAGCCAGGCAGTGTGAAACGGTTAAAATTGCCGGGATGGAAGTAAAGGTAGGGTATCTATGAGCGATCAGTCACAGACTTTAATCAACTCGCCGCAGAAAAGGCCGCCGATACCCCGCCGGTTATTCGTGTAGATAATGTCAAACGGGTTTATGAAGTGGGTTCCACCCATGTGATGGCGCTTCGGGGTTTGTCGCTGGAGGTTCCCCAGGGTGTTCTGGCGGCTTTGAAAGGCCGCTCGGGCTCTGGCAAGACAACGCTGCTTAATATCATTGGCGGG
Organism: uncultured Chloroflexia bacterium; assembly: GCA_963752685.1. GTDB lineage: Bacteria > Chloroflexota > Anaerolineae > Anaerolineales > Anaerolineaceae > Anaerolinea. The sequence continues at coordinate 1,288,492 of CAVVZR010000008.1, forward strand.
CTAGACCGGCCGACCAGCGGAGAAGTGTTTTTGTTTGGCCAACCGACCTCGGCGATGACCACCGACCAGATCACCGAACTGCGCCGAAAACGATTTGGTTTTGTTTTTCAATCCTTTGCGATTATGCCCATGTTTTCAGCCGTTGAAAATGTCGAACTGATGCTGAGAATCGCAGGCTTCACCTTTGAACGGCGCAAGCTGGCCATGCGAGCATTGGAAATCGTCGGACTGGGTCCGTGGGCAAGCCACCGCCCGTGGGAGCTCTCGGGCGGGCAGCAGCAGCGTGTAGCCATCGCCAGGGCGCTTTCCACCCACCCGGATTTGATCCTCGCGGATGAACCTACCGGCGAGTTAGACAGCACCACCGGCCGCCAGATCATGGCGCTTTTCCGCTACATCGCGGTCAAAGAAGGCATCACCATCTTAATGGCAACTCACGACCCGATGGTTGAAGAGTATGCCCATTACGTCTTTGAATTAGGCGACGGTGAAATTAAGGCGATCCGGAATCCTAACCCGTGAGGCGCCCCGCCATACGCAAGGCCAGTTGTATTGACTTCTGACCGATGAAGATCAGCATCCGCGGAGCCAGCGAAAATAACCTTCAGGGGATTAATGTCGATATTCCCCCCGGCTTGACGGTGGTGACGGGCGTTTCTGGGTCGGGTAAATCATCCCTGGTTTTTGACACCCTCTTTCATGAAGCCCGACGGCGCTTCCTGGATATGTATGCGACCCGATCGCTCAATCGCCTGCCGCCTGCGGATGTAGAGAAAATCACCGGTCTGGGGCCGGCGGTAGCGGTTGGGCAGAACTTGTTGAACCGCAATCCTGGCTCGACCCTGGCATCGGCATCAGGGCTGCATCCATTCTTGCGCTTGCTGTACAGCAGTTATGGAACACGCTTATGCCCGGGCTGCGGCGCCGAACAGGCATCCTATTCGTTTGACGAAATTGTCCAGATGGCATCCAACCTTGTCTTAGCGGATAAGGTAGCGGTCAGCGCACGTTTGATCAACGGCCACCCCGGCAGCCACCGGACCCTGCTGGCTGGATTGAGCCGGATGTTTGGCCAGGAGAAGCTGTGGGTAGATGGCGCTGCCTGGTCTGGCGGAGACCTGGACGCCAACCGGCCCCACCAGATCGATTTGCTCATCGAAAGCCTGCCGCGGGGTTCATCCCAAAAAGCCGTGCGCGCGGCAGTGGAATCCGTCCGGGATGCAGGGGCAGCAGCGGTGGTGCTGGGGCGAGGGGTGAAGGAACAACTGCTCTCGTTCACAGACGTGTGTATGCTCTGCGGAACCCCCTTCCTCCCGCTGGATCCCAGTATGTTTCACCGGATTTGCCCAAGCTGTTCGGGCGGGGGCTGTGGGCAGTGCGACCAGACCGGCCTGCACCCCTCCGCGGCTTATGTGCGCTGGCGGGATCTGCGCTTTCCCGATCTGCTGAGTGCCAGTGTGGAGGATGCCGCCAGGTTGTTTTCTGGTGAAGAGGCCCTGGATATCTCGCCCCGGCTGAGCCTGGAAATATCCCGCCGGCTGGACGCCCTGCGGCAAGTAGGCCTGGGGTATATCAACCTGGACCGGCCGTCGCCCAGCATGTCGCGGGGGGAAAGCCAGCGCGTGCGCCTGGCAACGACCCTGGTCAGCCGCCTGGACGACATGCTCCACATTCTGGATGAGCCGACCATCGGCCTGCACCCGGCGGATACCGGCAAGTTGATCGAGACTTTCCGGCAGTTATCTGGCCGCACCGTGTTTGTGGAGCATGACCGCGCCGCGGCGGCGGGGGCCGACACGGCCATTGACCTGGGTCCGGGAGCCGGTTCGCAGGGTGGGAGGGTCGTGTACGCCGGCGATATCGCCGGTCTATGGCAAGCCAACACCCCCAGCGGGCTGTATTTCAGCGGTAGAAAACTAGCAGCCGAACCCTCCCGGCGGACAGACGCAGACCAGTTCTTGACCATTCGAGCGGCGCACCTGCGCAACCTCAAGCAGATCGATGTGGCCATTCCGGTTGGCCGGCTGACCGTGATATGTGGGGTGTCGGGTTCGGGAAAGAGCACCCTGGTTGAGGAGATCCTGGCGCCATCTTTGCAGAACAAAGCGGCGGTTGGCTGCCGGGCGGTTGAAGGCCCTCCGCTGGCGCCTCTGCTGGTGGATCAAGAGCCCATTGGGCGCAATCCCCGCTCTAACCCGGCGACCTTCACCGGCCTGGCCGATATCCTGCGAGATTTGTTTTCATCGGCTACCGGGTTGTCTGCTTCTCATTTCTCATTCAACCGGCCCGAAGGCGCCTGTCCCGATTGCCAGGGGCTGGGTTCGATTGAGGTCAAGATGCGCTATTTGCCCTCTACCTGGATCGAATGCCAGGCGTGCGGGGGCGGCCGGTTTTCGGATGAGGTGGTGGCCGCCAGGGTTGCCCTGGGCGGCGGGCTCTACTCGATCGTGGATTTACTGGCGATGAATGTGGCAGAAGTGCGCCAACTATTGAGGAGCGACTCGTTTCTGCCCCTGGCCAGGCGCGCTTTGGGCCTGCACATTCTCGAGGCGATGGAAGATATCGGCCTGGGATACCTGCCTCTCGGGCAGCCATCCACTATGCTCTCGGGAGGGGAAGCCCAGCGCATCAAATTGGCCCGCCACCTGGGTAAGAAAACCCTCAAGAACCAGATTATTTTATTGGATGAGCCCTCCAGCGGGCTGCACCCCCAGGATTTAGCCGGCTTGCTGGCGGTTCTCAATCGCCTGGTCGATAAAGGCGCGACGATAGTTCTGGTGGAACACAATACCGATATGATTCGGGCGGCGGATTGGGTGATCGAACTTGGACCGGGCTCGGGGCCGGCCGGCGGTGAGTTGATCTATGCCGGAACCTTACCCGGTTTGCTGGATTGTGTGGGCTCGCTTACCGGCCAGGCGTTAAAAGACGAATTGGCCATTCGGCCCTCCCCGCGAAAAATTGTGCAAGTTGCGCCGGAGCGGAATGCGATTTCCATTCGCAATGCTTACGCTCATAATTTAAAACACATCGATGTGGATATTCCTAAGCAGGCTCTCACGGTGGTGACCGGAGTATCCGGATCGGGGAAATCCAGCCTGGTGACCGACGTGCTTGAAAGTGAAGCCCGGCGCAGATACCTGGAAACGCTCAGCCTGTACGAGCGCCAGGGGGTCAGCGAAGGCCCGGAGGCCGAGGTCAATTCGGTCAACGGGCTGGGGGTGGTGTTAACCGTGACCCCTGAAAAAATGGTCTATTCCCGGCGCAGCACAGTGGGAACAGCCACGGATTTAACCCGCTTGATCGCGATTTTATTGGCCAACAGCGACGAATGCGAATGCCTCGCGTGCCATGCGCCGATGATCCGCGGCCAGGATCGGTGGACGTGCCCGGCCTGTTCGGCAGAACGACCGCTGGCGAAAGCCCAGCACTTTACCGGCACCACCTACGCCGCGGCCTGCCTGAAGTGCCACGGGATCGGTACGCTCAACAAACCCCAACCGGATAAGCTGATCATTGCGCCGCAAAAACCCTTATTGGCAGGCGCCATGTATTCACCCGGGTTCTTCCCCAAGGGGTACCTGGGGAAACCGTTCAACCATGGCTATTACCTGACCATGGCCATGGCAGAGCGGCATGGGTTTGATCCCTTCCAGACCCCATGGGATCAAATGACGGAGACCGCGCAGCAGGCCTTTCTCTTTGGTGATCCCACGCCGATGCAGGTGACCGTCACCGGCCATTCCGGCCACACTGAGACTCGTATCAGCGGCTATCCGGGCTTTTACGGCTTTATCGGCGATTGGGATGCAGGCAACACGTATACCGACAGCATCGCCTGCCCGGATTGCGGCGGGGCCGGGCTGCGCCCGGAATACCTGGCGATCCGCTTGGGCGGGAAGAACATGGCGGACATGCGGCAGATGAGCCTGGCGGAGTTGAAAAATCACCTGGAGGGTTACCGGCTGCCCGCTGCCAGCAGCCGCAGCATCATTGCCGGCCTGGAAACGGCCAGGAATCGCCTCGAATTTTTACAAAAAGTGGGGCTGGGTTATATCCATCTCGTCCGGGCCGCCGGCACCCTTTCGGCGGGCGAAGTCCAGCGCGTGCGCCTGGCAGGCCTGTTAAGCTCCGGCCTGACCGCGCTAACCCTGCTGCTGGACGAGCCCACCCGCGGGCTGCATCCCAGCGAGGTGGAGGCGCTGCTAGAGGCCTTGCTGGCGCTGCGGGATGAGGGCAACACGGTCATTGTGGTGGAGCACGATCCGCTGGTGATGCGCGCGGCTGACCACCTGATCGACATGGGGCCGGGGGCCGGCACGGCCGGCGGCCAGGTCGTGGCCCAAGGTAAACCGGCAGAGGTCCTGGCAGGAACAGGTCTCACGGCCGCCTGGCTGCGCGGGAAACGCAAAGAGCGGTTAGCGCCGCGCAGGCAGCCGGAGCGCTGGTTAACCCTCCACGGCGCGGGTGAAAACAATTTGCAGGTTGAGCGGGTGGATATTCCTTTGGGGCTGCTGGTGGGGGTATGCGGGGTGAGCGGATCCGGTAAAAGCTCGCTGATTATTGATACCCTGGCGCGGGCGCTGGCGCCGCACAAACAGACCACCTCGGTTGCCCAGGAACCCTGGGAGCCCGGAAAACACTCCGGGATCGAGGGAGCGCCACCCCGTACACTGGTGGTGGACCAGTCCCGCGCCGGCTTATCCAGCCCGGCCTCATTTCTCGGGCTAACCGACCGGTTGAAGAGATTGTTCGCTGCCAGCGAGCCGGCGGTTGAACAAGGCATCGGTTTGAAAGAATTTGATGCGCGCTGCTCCAGCTGCGGCGGCAGCGGGCAGATTACCCTGGATATGGCTTTTCTACCAGACCTGCATGTGCCCTGCGAAACCTGCCGGGGAACAGGTTTTCTGGCGGAGGCCTGGCAGGTGAGGCTGAACGGCGTCGCATTGCCCGAGGTGTTGGGTTTGACGATCAGCGAAGTGCAGCGACTGTATGGCGACCAGGATGCGGGGCTCTCGGCAGCGCTGAATGCCGCCATTAGCGTTGGCCTGGGTTACCTGGTTCTACGCCAGCCGGGTTATCGCCTGTCAGGCGGTGAGGCGCAGCGATTGAAGATCGCTCAGGAGCTCAGCCGCAAAACCCAGCAGGGCAGCCTGTATATTCTGGATGAGCCCACCGTGGGCCTGCATCTGGAAGATGTCAGCCGGCTGGGTGGGGTGCTGGCTCAACTGGTCGAGGCGGGAGGTTCGGTGCTGGTGGTGGAGCATCATCCCCATTTGCTGGCGATGTGCGATTGGCTGATCGAGATGGGACCGGGCGGCGGTCCGGCGGGCGGCAAAATCATCGCGAGTGGAACGCCGGAAACTATTGCCGCGGCTCAAACCCCCACGGCCGGCTATATTGCGGAGGTGCTGCGCTCATGGAGATAACCCCGACTCCGTTCTTGCTGGCCAATCCTTCTGCCTGTTTACGCCGGCTGGTTTTACGCCAATTATTCCAGCTGCCCGACGATCATCCTGAAGTGGTCGAGCTCGACAAGCAGCGCCTGGGCGATCCGCTGGTTACCAAACTGGTGGGCAGCCAGGCGCAGGACGGCTCCTGGCTGCCGGATGCGCTTGGCCTGCATTGGGGATCCGGCAACCGCACGCTGGCGACAGCGTATGGGTTGGCCCGATTGGGTCTCCTGGGTTTTGACTCTGGTTTTGAGCCGGTTCAGAAAGCCGCCGAATTCCTTTTTGCCGTCCAACAGGCGGATGGCTCCTGGCCGCTGCCGCGCGGCGGGCCGGTGCTGGATGGGCAGATGGGGGTCGAGCGCGGGGGGACCTATTCGATGATTCCCCTGCAGACGGCCTTTCCCCTGCGAGGGTTGTCGGCCTGCGGCTACGCAGCCGATCCACGGGCGGAAATGGCGTACGATTGGCTGCTAAACCAGCGACTGGCGGACGGTGCCTGGCCGACCGGTCTCGCGGCGGGGGTAAATGGATTCGTTGCTGGATATCGCCGTATCGCTCATTCTCGTTGGGGCTGCCGCAGCAACACCACCGGGGCGTTGATATGTCTGGCGCAGCATCCTGTGCGATCAAAAAGCGAGGCCGCAAGACGCGCGCTCGACCTGTTGTTGGGCCGTGAAACGCAAGAAGAGATGCAGGTGGGCTTTGAAACTGCCCGGCTGGTTGGCGCTGAAGAACTGCATGGATTTGTTTCCTACTTTGCGAAATATGATGCCGGATTGATGCTGGATTTATGCGCACAGGTGGGCGCCTCGCTTGAGGATGAACGAGTGGCGAGTCTGCGCGAATTTATCCTCAGCCTGCAAGGGCCGTATGGCATGTGGGTATATGCGGGGCAGGCGCAGGCCAGCGGGTGGGTCAGTTTTCAACTAACCCGCGCGCTTCAGCGTCTGCAAGACGGCGGAGATTGGACCGGTTCTGAACCGCGAACACCTTTCCAGACGTATCCCAAACAAAAAAGACGCTATTAATTCATCCCTTGACACACAGTCAATTGCTGTATAATGACCTTGATTGATCCTGTCTGAGCGCCGAATCTCCGGAACGGGGGATCCTCTACCTGGGGCGAATGTAGGCCAAACCTACTAGAGCCAGTCTTCGGTTCGAGCCCGTCAGCTAACCTCGCAGGCGTTGAAGACATTCATACACCCGGTTGTGAACCGGGCGGTTGAGTGAACTTCGACATTCTACAGGTATGTTGGCGGAGGAATGATGAGCCGGAATGCGCAGGTAAAAGAGGATCCTTTTTCGTCTGTCACGACAATTCCACCCGAAATTATTGATGCATTTGAGAAGAACAGCGGGCTGAGCGACCAGCTTCAGGTGACCCTGGCAACGGATATGGATGCCATCGGGTCCTTTGGCGAGCAGTGGTTGTTGATTGATCGCACCTTATTAATGGTGCTGGCCATCGAAAAAGGGAAAGTGCGGGTAATCACCCGCCTGGCGGTGGACAGCCTGGATGGGGCTCAGATCGAGCCGTGTGTGGGCAACGGGCTGTTAAAGGTGACCGTCGCGGGCAGCCCGCACGTGCTCATTCATTTTACCAATGAACAGACCGAGCGTTTTGCCCTGGCAGCCCATTATCTGCGCCAGCGCATCGAGCTTGGCACGGAGACTGAAGCGCCAGACTTTGATAACGAGGGCCAACACTGTCTCTCGTGCGGGCGCCGGCTGCTGGACCCATCCCTCAAGGTGTGCCCCAACTGTATTAAACGCGGACAGGTGATGCGGCGGCTGTTTCTCTTGGCACGGCCCTATTGGAAGATGGGCGGCGTGCATTTATTGTTGATGCTGGCCGGCGTGGGGGTGGATTTGATGCCACCCTATCTGACCCGCATTTTGATCGATGATGTACTCACTACCCAGATTCACACACCCTGGCTGGGTTGGCTGGTGGCAAGTTTACTGGGACTGCAGATCATCCGCGTGACCATCACGATCAGCGACGCGTTGTTGATTAACCGCATCAGCAGTCAATTTGCCGCCGGGGTGCGTGAAAAAATGTTTATCCACCTGAAAAAACTCACCCAGGAGTTCTTTGACCGAAACGAGACCGGGCGATTGTTGACCCGTATCAACCAGGACACCGAGGAACTGCAAGGGTTGATCAACCAGATGGCCAGCTTCCTGCTGTATGCCGTCCTGGTAATAGGTATCGGGATCGTACTGTTCACCATGGCGCCATCCCTCGGTTTGTTTGTGCTGATCCCCGCCCCGTTTGTGATGGTGGCGACTTTGCTCTATCACCGGCGGATGAACCCGCATTTCCGCCGCTATTGGATCTCGCGCTGGCGCTTAAATTCGATGTTAAGCACCTTCCTGGCTGGGATCCAGGTGGTAAAGGCATTTGGCCAGGACGACCAGGAAGAGGGCCGCTACCGCAACCTGAACACCAGCGCATTGACCGCCCGGCTGCGCGTCGACCAGGCCTGGGGGCGTTTCTTTCCGCTGATTTCGTTCGCCTTTGGCGCCGGGGGACTTGATCATCTGGTACGCAGGCGGCCAGGCCGTCCTTGCCAACCACATTACCTTGGGCACGCTGATGGCATTCTTGAGCTACCTGGGCATGTTCTACGGGCCGCTCTCGAATATGGCTCAAATCAGCCAGGCACTCAACCGTTTTGCGACCATTTCCCAGCGCACATTTGAGTTTTTAGATGAAGAACCGCGCGTCCAACAGAAGGCGGATGTCCGGCACATTGCGCCGGTGTTTGGCAGGATTTCGTTCGATGAGGTTACCTTTGGTTACAATCCTTACTTCCCGGTGCTGAAAGATGTATCTTTTGACATTGCCCCGGGTGAATTGATCGGGGTGGTGGGGCCCAGCGGCGCGGGAAAAACCACGCTGGTCAATTTGATCTGCCGTTTCTACAATTCGACCAGCGGTTCGATCCGCATCGATGGAGAGGATGTGCGTGACCTGGCCATCGAAGATATTCGCCGCAACGTGGGCATCGTACTACAGCAGCCGTTTTTATTCAGCGGCACCATTGCCCAGAACATTGCCTATGCCAAGCCCGAAGCCAGTACGGATGAGATCATCCGGGCGGCAAAAGCAGCCAACGCCCACGACTTTATCACCAATCTACCGGAAGGCTACGACACGATTGTGGGTGAGGGCGGCACCGGGCTTTCGGGTGGGGAGCGCCAACGCATTTCGATCTCGCGGGCGATCCTGCTCGACCCGAAAATTTTAATCCTGGACGAAGCGACATCTTCCGTGGATACGGAGACGGAGCGCCAGATCCAGAAGGCCTTGGATACCCTGGTCAAAGGGCGCACCACGATTGCCATTGCACACCGTTTGTCGACCTTATACAATGCCAGCCGGATTATTGCCCTGGACCACGGACGGATCGCCGAGATGGGCTCGCCCAATTCCTTGATGGAAAATAAGGGGTTGTTCTACAACCTGGTGCAGATCCAATCTCAATTTGCCCGCCTCGACGGCGTGGTGGCGGTATAAGGAGATGGACATGAGCGATGCGGTTGTGCTTCACGAGAGTTTTGAGACCGTTTATCTGGATGCGAAACATATTGCCTTCCACTATGAGGGTGAAAATCTGACCTTTACCGATGAAAGCGGGGTGTTTTACCCGCGGGTCACCCTGCGGCGGGCCTTTCCACTTTCGGCCGGCAACCAGAATATCCTGGTGCGCACCCCGGATGGCGAGATGGAACGAGGGAAAGAGATTGGCATCTTGCCCGACGCCGCCGATCTGGCGGAGGAATCACGGGTGGATGTCTTCCGCGAACTGCGCCAGCACTATTTCGTGCCGGTCATCCAACGTATTGAAAAAATCCATGATGAGTTTGGCTTTTTATATTGGACGGTTGACACCGACCGCGGCCAAAAAGAATTTATCAGCCGGGAAGACGTGGTCCGCTCCGCCCGGCGCATCTCAGATACCCGCTGGCTGGTGATCGACATCAACCAGACCCGCTATGAGATCCATGATTTGACCGCTTTGGACGAAACCAGCCAAAATTTACTAAAGCGTTATTTGCTCCTGTAATATAATGGTGTCAGGGTTGGGTGCGGTTGGCCAACCCGACGCCATACAACCAAAAATTCAACAGGAGTGGTTAATTGCGGATGAATAAAAGGCCTATCGCGGGGATGGTTTTGTGTTTATTATTGCTTTCGGCATGTGCTGTTCCACCCACACCCACTCCTATTGCTCCAACTTTCACCTCTCCACCCACAGACACGCCCACCCCAGCGCCTTCATCTACATCATTGCCAACCGTCATCCCGACCGCGACCAGGCCTGTGCTGTCGGAAGCAGACCGTTTTGCCTTTGAGCAGAATGCCCGCCTTGGCCGCGGCGTGAACCTGGGGAATGCTCTCGAAGCGCCGGTCGAGGGGGAGTGGGGCGTCACCCTCGAGGAAGGTTACTTTGATGTGATCCAAGAGGCGGGTTTTGACTCGGTGCGTGTGCCGATCCGCTGGAGTGCTCACGCCGAGGAAAAAGCCCCATACACCATCGACCCGGCATTATTCGAGCGGGTGGACTGGGTGGTTGAGCAGGCGACCAAACGGAACCTGGCAGTGGTGCTCAATATCCACCATTACGATGAGGTTATGGAAAGTCCGCGGCTGCAGGAGGAGCGGTTCCTGGCGATTTGGGAGCAGATTTCGCAACATTATCAGAAATCCCCCGACTCGGTTTTCTTTGAACTGCTCAATGAGCCCAATGGCACCCTCGCGTTTACCTCGTGGAACCAGTTTATCGGCGAAGCCATCCAGGTGATCCGCAAAACCAATGCGCGGCGCACGATCATCCTGGGTCCCGGAAATTGGAATTCGATTACCAATCTAAATGAACTGGTTTTGCCGCCGGAAGAACGCAATCTGATTATCACCGTGCATTATTATTCGCCATTCCAGTTTACCCACCAGGGCGCCGAATGGGTGGATAACATGGATATTTACCTGGGTACGACCTGGACAGGCACGGCAGACCAGATGAAAGAGATCGACAGGAATTTTGACCAGGCGGCTAAATGGAGCAGTCAGAACCAACGGCCAATCTTCCTGGGAGAATTTGGCGCATATTCAAAAGCGGATATGGATTCTCGCCACCTGTGGACCAATTATATAGCCCGGGCGGCAGAGGAGCGCGGCTTTAGCTGGGCATATTGGGAATTTTGCTCGGGGTTTGGCGCTTACGACCCGGTGGCTGCGGCCTGGCGCGAACCCCTGCTGACGGCTTTAATTCCCTGAAAGGACATGATGATCGTATTACGCCAAAGAATCGCAAATTTTCTGATCGCTTTCCTCAACGTTCTGGTGAAGCGCATCTTGTTGCTGGTGGTGATCGTCGCCGCCCTGGTTGCCGCGTCTTTCCTGTTCACCAAGGATTTTTCAACCCGGGCTTTGAGCGAACGGATGATTTGGTCGGGGCTGGGGATCGCGCTGATCGCCGGCATGTTGACCTTTGGCTCGACGACCGGCGGGCGCGATTTTGGGGTGCCAGGGCAATTTACTCGCTCAGCGCATGTGGATACGATGATCGAATTCAATATCCAGGTGCGCCAGCAGCTCGAATTTAAGTTTGATTTTCGCATCCAAATGTTTGTGGCCGGACTGCTTTTGTTTGGAGTGGGGGCGCTGGTGCAGCGCCTCTTTGGTTAAACGGCAGGTGTATCCTGTGCTATCGTAGTTTCTAACCCAATTTCTGGAGGTATATATGGCGAAACCGATCACGATCCAGGAAGTAAAAACTTTCCTGGTTCAAACTGGCGGTGGGGGAACGCGCTTCATCATCGTGAAAGTCCTGACATCCGAGCCGGGTCTGTACGGGTTGGGGTGTGCCACATTCACCCAGCGCTACCACGCGGTCTATGCGGCGCTGGAGCATCATGTGATCCCGTTCGTGCTGGGCAAAGATGTCTCGCGCATCGAAGAACTGTTCCAGATGAACCTGGTAAACGGGTATTGGCGCAACGGGCCGGTGTTGAATAACGCTATCTCGGGCATCGACCAAGCCTTGTGGGATATCAAAGGCAAGATGGCCAATATGCCGGTGTATGACCTGCTGGGCGGAAAAAGCCGCGAAGCGGCGGCGACCTATACCCATGCGGATGGCCGCGACCCGCAGGAAGTCGTGGAAAATGTGCGCAAATTCCAGGAGCAGGGCTATAAGTACATCCGCATCCAAATGGGCGGGTATGGGGGTAAAGGCCAGGCAATTAATAAACCGGAAGGCGCGCCGGAAGGCGCATACTTCGACCCGCGCGCTTACACCCGCAATATGCTGAAGATGATCGAATACGTGCGCAGCCAGGTGGGTGATGAGGTTGAGCTGCTGCACGATGTTCACGAGCGGCTCTCGCCGATCGACACGGTCAAGTTTGCCAAAGATGTTGAGCAGTTCAACCTGTTCTTCCTGGAAGATTTGCTGGCCCCGGAAGACATCGATTGGTTCCGGCACATTCGCCGGGTGTGCGCCACCCCGATCGCGATGGGCGAGTTATTTAACAATCCGCGCGAATGGCGTCTGATGATCGAAGAGCGCCTGATCGACTTTCTGCGCATGCACGTCAGCCAAATGGGGGGGATCAGCGCGGCCCGCAACGCCGCCATCCATGCCCAGATTTACGGTATTCGCACCGCCTGGCATGGGCCAGGCGACACATCCCCGGTCGGCCACGCCGCCAACCTGCACCTTGACCTGTGGGCGCCGAATTTTGGCATCCAGGAATGGTGCCGCTTCGACAGCCTGGTGTACGATATGTTCCCCGGCCTGCCCGTGGTGCGCAACGGCTATATGTATCCCAACGATAAACCCGGCCTGGGGATCGACTTCGACGAAAAATTGGCCGCTAAATATCCGCCAAAAGATTCGGTGGATTGGTGGACACAGACCCGTCTGCCGGATGGAAGCCCCTCCAGACCATGAAAACCTATCTTTATGTCGGCACTTATACCCAGTCCAGGCGAGACGAAGAGCATCGCGAAGCCGGGATCCTGCGTTACGAACTACAGCCATCCGGTGCGCTGCGCTATGCCGCGGCGGATGTCAGCGGGAACAATCCTTCCTTCCTGGCGGTGCATCCGAGCAAAGGCTACCTGTACGCCGTCAATGAATTGAACAAAGGCGAAGTCAGCGCTTTTGCTCTCGATCCGCAGGGCGCGGGCCTTACCCGCCTGAACCACCAATCCACGGATGGAGCCGCACCCTGCTACCTGAGCACCGATCCAACCGGGCGGTGGTTGCTGACTGCCAATTATTCCGGCGGCAGCCTGGCGGTGCATCCCATCCAGGCAGACGGTCGTCTGGGACCTATGGCGGATTTTATTCAGCACGAAGGCGCCGGGCCAAACCACGCGCGTCAGGAAAAAGCGCACGCCCATTCGATCGCCTTCGATCCTGGCGGTAAATATGTGATTTCCTGTGACCTGGGGATGGACCTGGTGTTCGTGTATGTGCTGGATCCGATGAGCGGAAAATTGAGCCTGCACAGCCAGGCCTCTGCGGAGCCCGGCGCCGGACCGCGGCATTTTGCCTTCCACCCCAACCTGCCTGTGCTGTACGTCGCCAATGAATTAGGCAACACGGTCACGCTCAACCAATGGGATGCCGAAAATGGGGCAATCCAACCGGTGGAGAGCTGGAGCACCCTGCCGGAAGGCTACCGCGAGGAAACCACGGTGGCGGATATCCATCTGCATCCCTCGGGCCGCTACCTGTACGTCTCCAACCGGGGACATAATTCGCTGGCCATCTATGCGGTGGACACCGTGGACGGGCGGTTGAGCCTGGTGGGCTTTGAACCTACCGGCGGGGCGATTCCGCGCAACTTTGCCATCTCCCCGGATGGAAATTATTTGTTTGTCGCCAACCAGGCGACCGATAATATTGTCGCCTTTTCCGTGGATAAAGAAACCGGAAAATTAACCGCAACCGGCGAAGAATATGCCGCTCCCAGCCCGGTTTGTTTGCAATTCCTGGAACTCTAAACCGTTTCTATCCCCCGGTTTCAAAAGACGAAACCGGGGGATATTCTATCTGCAAGGAGTGGAATGACTATCCCCCCGGAGCTAAAGAAGTTGAGCGAGGGCGTTGATCGCGAAGTGCGCCAGAACATCCTGCCTTTTTGGATGAATACCGTGTTGGATATGGAACACCATACCTTTGCGGGCGAGGTGGATTTTCACGGCGTCGCGGACTCCAGGGCGCCAAAAGGGGGGATCCTCACCGCGCGCATGGTCTGGACCTTTTCACATGCGTTCATGTTGTATAAGGATCCGCGCTACCAGGCGGCGGCGCGCCTGGTTTATGATTGGCTGGACGAGCGCCTGTGGGATGGCGAACACGGTGGAATCTTTTGGTCGGTGGATTGGCAGGGTGATCCTCTGGATCAAAAGAAGCACGTATATGCCAATTCCTTTGCGATGTACGCCTACGTGGAGTATTACCGCGCCTTTGGCGAGCGCAGCGCCATTGAAAAAGCCATCCGCATATTTGAACTGCTCGAAAAGCATGCTCACGACCCGCAGAACCAGGGTTGGTTCGAGTCCTTTGACCGTGAATGGCGGATCATCGATGATTTCAGGCTGGCGCCGGATGAATATAACGCGGCGAAATCCATGAATACCCATCTCCACTTGATGGAAGCATTGACCAACCTGCTGCGCGTGTGGGATGACGACCTGCTGCGCGAACGCCAGCGCGAAATGCTGCGCATCTTCCTGGATCACATCATCGACGCTGAGAGCCATCACTTTGTCTTGTTTTTGGACGCCCAGTGGAAACCGCTGAGCCAGGTTATTTCCTATGGCCATGATATCGAGGGCAGCTGGCTGTTGATGGAGGCGGCAGAAATACTGGGCGACGCGGATATGCTGGATGAAGTCGAGCAGCGCGCGATAAAAATGGCGGAAGCCGTTTTCGCCCAGGGGCTGGATGAGGATGGGGCGGTGCTGTATGAAGCCGGCCCGAACGGTTTTACCGAGACGAATAAAGATTGGTGGCCCCAGGCCGAAGCGGTGGTGGGTTTTATCAATGCCTTTGCATACACCCATAACCCGGATCATCTTCAGGCCGCTTTGCGCGTCTGGGATTGGGTCCAGGTCTACCTGGTGGACCGCGACCATGGAGAGTGGTATTGGGGCACAGACCGCGCAGGAAAGCCCTTGCAGCAGGAGCTGGCCGGTTTTTGGAAGTGCCCCTATCACAACAGCCGCATGTGTTTTGAAGTGCAGGAGCGGGTAAAGAAAGAGAGTTGAACCAGGGCCGCGGCCGCCGGTTCAACTCTCTGCTCCAAATTTATCTCGTCACGCAGGTTTACGCTGCGGTGACCTCAAATTCCAGCAGGGCGGGCGATGGGGCCCCCAGGGCCAATCCGCGCGCAGAAGGCGAGCAGCCGCCGGCTGCCAGGCGGAATTGCCCGGGTTCCAGCCGCTGTTGACCTTGCTCGTCAAACAGCATCATCATCTCCGCGGTGACCACAAAAGACACGGTACGGGTTTCGCCGGCCTTCAAAGCGATGCGTTCAAAACCGACCAGGCTGGTATGGGGCACCGGCACGGACGCCTGCAGATCGCTCAGATAGAACTGCACCACTTCTTCGGCATCCCGCGCGCCGGTGTTGGCGACCTGGAGGGTGACCGGCAGGCTGTCGCCGGCGCGGATGGTGGTCTGCCCGGCAGCAAGATAGGTGTAGGCAAAATTCGTATAGCTTAATCCAAAGCCAAAGGGGAAGAGCGGTTCGGCGTCGGCATAGCGGTAGGTCCGGCCGGTCATATTGTAATCGTCGAACTCAGGTAGTTGATCCAGGGAGCGCGGGAAAGTGAGCGGAAGTTTTCCGGAGGGGGAGGAATCCCCAAAAAGCACATCGGCAACCGCCCGTCCGCCTTCCTGCCCGGGATACCAGACATACACAATCGCGTCGACCATCTCTTCGATGCCGTCCAGGGAAACCGGGCTGCCCCCGGACAATACCAGTACAATTTTCCCACCGGTCGCACCCAGTTTACGCAAATAGTTGACCTGGTTTTTAGGCAGGCTGATCTGGTCGCGGTCACCGTTGTCGGAGAGAATGGCTTCGCCTTCTTCGCCTTCCAACAGGGGGGAAAGGCCCATAAAAGCAATGGTCACGTCCATGCTGCCGGCGGTGTGCAAGGACCAGTCGTTTTCTAAGCGTTTTTCTTGGGATAGCAGGCTGCCGGGCATGAATTCGAGCCGGACCCCTTCGGGCAGGCGGCCCACCATGCCCTCGAGGAAGGTCGTCAGGCTGCTGTTGAGCCCATAATAATTGCCGAGGAGCACGTTGGTCGCGCCGGCATTTGGACCTACGACCAGGACGGTGCGAATTTTATCGTCGAGGGGCAGGATCTGGTTCTTATTTTTCAATAACACCACCGATTTCACCGCGGCTTCGTAGGCCAGTTGGCGGTGCTGCTCACAGCCGACCACGCTGAGGGGGATGGAGGCATATGGCACCTGTTCGGGTGGGTCGAACATACCCAGTTTGAAGCGGGTGGTCAGGGTTCGCGAAAGGGCGAGATCGATATCGGCTTCGTTCACCAAACCTTGTTCCACTGCCTCCGGTAGGAAATCAGAAAATACACAGTCGCAGCCAATGTCACAGCCCATTTTTAAGGCAAGCGCGGCTGATTCGGGGCCAGACTTGGTCACTTTATGATGTTCGTGGATGTCGGTCAGGGCGCCGCAGTCCGAGACCACGTGGCCATCAAAGCCCCATTGGCCGCGCAGAATGTCCTGAAGGAGCAGACGGCTGGCATTGCAGGGTTCGCCCAGAGTGCGGTTATACGCGCCCATCACCGCCTCGACTTTGGCTTCCATGACCAATTTCTTGAAGGCTGGCAAGTAGGTGGCATGCAAATCCTGCATCGAAACAACCGCGTCAAAGGTGTGGCGGCTCTTCTCCGGGCCGCTGTGGACAGCATAGTGTTTGGCGCAGGCAGCTGCCTTCATATACGTGGGGTCGTCGCCCTGCAAGCCGTGCACGAAGGCCGAGCCTAATTCTCCGGTCAGGTAAGGATCTTCGCCCCAGGTCTCCTGCCCGCGGCCCCAGCGCGGGTCGCGAAAAATATTGACGTTGGGGGACCAAAAAGTCAGCCCCTGGTAAATCATGTTCTCGCCATTTTTACGCAGAGCTTCGTGATATTTCGCCCGGCCTTCATCGCCGATGGCCGAAGCCACCCGTTTGATCAGGTCACGATCCCAACTGGCGGCCATGCCGATGGCCTGGGGAAACACGGTTGCGCGGCCGTTGCGAGCCACACCGTGGAGGGCTTCGCTCCAATAATCATACGCCGGCATGCCCAGGCGCGGGATCGCGGGGCAGTTGTTACGGGTCTGGCTGATTTTCTCGGCGAGGGTCATTCGTGAAAGAAGATCCCTGACTCGATCATCGATCGGAATATTGGGATTCAAGTATTTTGGATCAGAGTCCATTGGCTTGTGCTCCTGGGTGGAATGGGTTAGGTTGATTATATGTTGTTTTGGCGATTGGTGAAGATTGGTCGGCCGAATCAATATGATTTCACCAGACCAAAACTCGCCTTAAAGCGATAGTTGAACAGGCTATAATCCTATAAGCTATTCACAAAACGAGAGGAATTGATATGGGTATGCATGGAGGTGGTTGGTTCAGTTATATGCGCTCTACGGGCGAAAGGCCGAAGGTCACCTGGAATCTGATGAAGCGGGTGCTGGCATATTCGCTGCCTTATCGCTGGCATATTTTAGGGATGTTCGCCACGATCCTGGTGACCACCGGATTAGGGTTGCTTACTCCCTTAATCCTTCGCGATCTGATCGACCACACCATCCCGGATGGCAATATTCCCCGCCTGATCGGCCTGGCGGTGGTACTGCTGTTCATCCCAGCGTTCACCGGGGGAGCCAACGTCATTCAACGGCGGCTGAACTCATTGGTCGGCGAAGGTGTCATCTATGACTTGAGGGCCGCGCTATTCTCCCGGCTGCAGCATATGTCGCTGCGCTTTTTCACCAACACCAAAGTGGGTGAGCTGATGAGCCGCTTGAACAATGATGTGGTTGGTTCGCAGAATGCCATCAGCAATACGATTGTGGGCATTGTCACCAACATCATCCAGGGAACGGCGATCTTGATCGTGATGATGACCCTGGAGTGGCGGCTGACCATAATCAGTGTGTTGATCCTGCCGTTGTTTATCCTGGCCGCACGCAGCCTGGGCAACCGGCTTCGAGACATTGCCCGCGCGCAGATGGAAGCCAATGCCCAGATGAATGCCATGGTGAATGAGACCTTGAATATCGGCGGGGCGCTCCTGGTCAAGCTGTTTGGGCGCACGAACACCGAAATTACGCGTTTCGATGACCGGGCCCGGACGGTGAGGGATCTGGGCATCCGCCGGGCGGTGATGGGGACGATATTCTTTGTGATTATCGGATTGTTAAGCGCAATCGGCACCGCCCTGATCTATGGTTTGGGCGGATACTTCGCCATTGAGAAGGTTTTTACGGTGGGCGCAATCGTAGCTTTTGGCTCTTACCTGAACAGCCTGTACGGCGCCTTGCAGGGTTTAGCGAATGCCCCGGTAGAATTTGCCACCTCAGTGGTCAGCTTCGAGCGCGTGTTTGAGGTGATCGATCTTCCCCAGGATATTGAGGATAAGCCCGACGCGCTGGTTTTATCGGATGTCAAGGGGCGGTTAACCTTTGACCAGGTCTCGTTTATCTATGAAGTCAATGCGGAAGGCCTGTTGAGTGAAGTAAAACGCTTTGGGGATGTGCAGAATGTTGGCGCGGTTCTATCCGGTACACCCGCAGCCGCGTCAGGCGGAGCCGCATCAGGCACACCCGCTTCCGGCGAACCGGCGCGCAGCCAGGCGCGGGAATCGGCCCTGGAAGATATCAGTTTTGATGTGCTCCCAGGCCAGTTGACCGCGTTGGTTGGGCCAAGCGGCGCAGGGAAAACCACCCTGACCTACTTGATCCCGAGGCTGTATGACCCAACCGCGGGGCGCATCCTGATGGACGGGCATGACCTGCGGGATGTGACCAATGAATCCCTGGCGTCACAGATCGGAATGGTGACCCAGGAGACGTACCTGTTCCACGACACCATCCGCACCAACCTGATTTACGCCCGGCTGGATGCGACCCAGGAAGAAATCGAAGCGGCGACCAAAGCTGCCAATATTCACAATTTCATCATGGATTTACCCAACGGCTACGAAACCATCGTGGGCGAGCGCGGGTACCGTTTGAGCGGCGGCGAGAAGCAGCGCATTGCCCTGGCGCGGGTGATTCTGAAGAACCCCCGCGTACTGGTTCTGGACGAAGCCACCAGTTCGCTGGACAGCGAATCGGAGGCGCTGATTCAGGATGCGCTCAAACGGGTGATGGCCGGGCGGACCAGTATCGTTATCGCCCATCGCTTGAGCACCATTCTCGCCGCGGACCAGATCCTGGTGATGGATCGCGGCCGGATTGTGGAACGCGGCACTCACCGCGAGCTTCTGACCCAAAACGGTTTATATGCCCATTTATATCAAACCCAGTTCAAGCGAGAGGTGACCCAGCCTATGGATGTTCAAAATCCTTAAGGCGCACCAAACGCCAGATCCTACATTCCGAATATACTATCCACAAACAGCGCTTACACGCTGGCGGTTATCTTTGTTTTTTTCATCAAAGGACTACGAGGCTCTAGGATGTCTACTCTCAAAGCACAGGTATTTCTCGATACAAATCGCACTATTGCCCCAATTTCTCCGTTGTTGTTTGGCGGATTTGTGGAACACATGGGGCGCTGCGTTTATGAA
The DNA here is from genome assembly GCA_963752685.1 of uncultured Chloroflexia bacterium. Lineage (GTDB taxonomy): Bacteria > Chloroflexota > Anaerolineae > Anaerolineales > Anaerolineaceae > Anaerolinea. The sequence goes on from CAVVZR010000008.1 coordinate 1,307,794, forward strand.
GGCATTTATGATCCCGAGTCTCCTCTGGCAGATGAACGCGGTTTGCGTAGGGATGTCATCGAAGCGCTCAGAGACCAGGCTTACACCGTCATCCGTTATCCCGGGGGGAATTTCTTGAGCGGTTACAATTGGCTGGACGGGGTTGGCCCGAAGAACCTGCGTCCTCGCCGCCGGGAGCTTGCCTGGCAATCGACGGAAACCAACCAGTTTGGTACCAATGAATTTATGGAATTTTGTACCGCGATCAACGCGGCCCCGATGTTAGGCGTCAACATGGGCACCGGTGATATCCAGTCTGCGGCTGCCCTGGTGGAGTACTGCAATGCGCCCAAAGGCAGCTATTGGTCAGATCTGCGCGCCAGCCATGGTTACCCGGATCCTTACAATGTGAAGTATTGGTGTGTAGGTAATGAAATGGACGGTCCCTGGCAAATCGGTCATTTGGACGCGGCTGCCTACGGCAATAAAGCCCTGGAAGCCGCCAAAATGATGAAATGGCAAGACCCGCGCATCGAGACCGTTTTATGCGGGTCATCCAATGACCGCATGCCCACCTATCCGGAATGGGATCGAACCGCGCTGGAGATTGCCTGGGAGCACGTGGATTACCACTCGATTCATTATTATGCCGGCAACCACGATGATGACACCGCCAGTTTTCTGGCAAGCGCATTATCTTTTGAGCATTTTGTCGATACTCTGGAAGGGACCCTGCGCTATGTGAAAGCCAAACGGCGCTCGAAACACGATGTCTTCCTTTCGTGGGACGAATGGCAGGTGTGGTATAAGGGCGATCCAACCACGGCGAATTGGGCTGAAGCTCCCCACCTGGCCGAGGAGAGCTACAATCTTGAGGACGCGTTGGTGGTTGGTCAGTGGCTGAACGTTTTCCTGCGCAAGAGCCATGTGCTCAAAGCAGCCTGTGTGGCGCAGATCGTCAATGTGATTTCCTGGCTGCAGACCCGCACGAAAGGTTTGCTCAAACAACCGTCCTATTACCCCTTCAAATTGGTCAGCAATTTCGCCCGCGGCGTGGCGCTGGATGTGGTCGTCAAGAGTGGATGCGTGGAGACAAAGCAGTATGGCGGTGTGCCGGCGTTGGATGTGTCGGCCAGCTATGATGCTGCGGCGCAGCGTGGGGCGATCTTCATTGTAAACCGCAGTGAAACCGACTCGGTGGCTGCCGAGCTGGTCTGGCAGGATCAAAAATCCGTCCAGTTCGAACAGGCCTGGCAATTGGCCGGGAGCGATCCCAAGGCAACCAACACCTGGGATGAACCTGACCGGCTCACCGCCAAAGCGCTGCCCCTCCCGCTGATTGAACAAGGCCGGACCAGCCTGCAGCTGCCTCCCTTGTCCTTTACCACCCTGACCACACGCAGCCAGTAGGGAACGAGCTGCCTTTGAACCCAACGCGCCTGGATGAACGATATTCCAGGCGCGTTTGCTTATCTATCCATGGATGGAGCAAGTCCATTCGAGAATTAGTTGGAGGTTGAGATGATCCGATGGCTGATTCTGAGCATCTTATTGGCTGCCGTACTGGCCAGCTGCCAGGCGCAAGGCGCCGAAACCGGCCCTAAAGTGACGAAAACACCTGCCCCTCCTGCCGTACAGATCGAGCCGCAAGGGTTTACCCAGCGCGTCCACGACCCGGTCATCGCGCGCGAGGGAGACAATTACTACGTCTTTCACACTGGCAGCCTGATTCCGTTCATTTGTTCGCCAGATAAGGTCGTCTGGCAATTCTGCGGGCGTATTTTCGAGAGCAATCCATCCTGGACCCGGGAGATCAACCCGAACCTGGCAGATATTTGGGCGCCGGATATTTCCTACTTCAACCAAAAATGGCACCTGTATTATGCCGTGTCTTCCTTTGGCTCGCAGAATTCTGCCATTGGGCTGGCGACCAACAGCACGCTGGATCCGAACAGCCCGGATTATGCCTGGGTTGACCAGGGGATTGTCCTGCGCTCAAAACCCGGCGACCACTGGAATGCAATCGATCCGAACCTGGTTTTAGACGAGAAAGGTGAACCCTGGCTGGTGTGGGGGAGTTTCTGGGAGGGGATTTGGATGCGAAAGATCGATGCATCCAGCGGCCTGTTTGCTCAAAATGACAGCGAATATCATCATCTGGCCGACCGCTCCACTGGCCCGGGCAATACCACGGCGATTGAAGCGCCTTTTATCGTTGCGTATGATGGTAAATGGTATCTATTCGTTTCCTTTGACCAGTGTTGTCAGGGTATCAGCAGCACTTACAATGTGCGCGTTGGCCGCAGTGATACTTTAACCGGCCCGTACAAAGACCGCGACGGCGTTTTGATGACCAAAGGCGGCGGAACCCACATCCTCTCGGATTACGGCCAGTGGATCGGCCCGGGGCACAACGGCATGCTGATCGAGAATGGCATCTACTGGATCGTCTACCATGCCTACGATGCTAAACAAATCGGCATACCGAAATTGCGTATCGAATCCATTGCCTGGGATGAGGATGGTTGGCCGACCCTGCCCAGTCAGAAGCAGCCCTGAGGGGGTCCTCCTCCATCGATGACGTGGGAATAGAGGGAATCCCTACCTGTTGGGGTGTGTATCCCCCATAGATTCAGACTACCAAATGGTTTATAAGGAAAATGGAATGAGAGCACTGGCTCTTTGTTCTTTATGCACCGGAAAGGAGTTTGCAATGGAATTCAAAGATGGCACCCCTGTCTATACCATAGACGGTAAAAATGTTGGCACTCTCGATCGGGTCGTGATTGACCCTGACACCAAGGATGTGACCCATATTGTGATTCAAAAAGGGTTGCTGTTCAAAGTGGATAAGGTGATCGCGGTAGAAAAGGTCTCTTCTGCCTCTGAGATCAAGGTCGTGTTGACTTGCTCGGCGGATGAGCTTAAATTGATGGCGCCACTGGACGTCGTCGAATATATGCCAATCAATCGAGAAACAGGCGGAAAGGTCTTCGATCCATTGGCTAACCAGATGTACAACAACAGTACTCCGGCAGACCGTGCGGTGACGATGGAAACCAAACGGACCATTCCAGATAACCTGGCCGCGCTAAAGGTCGGGTCGCCGGTGGTCAGCGCGGATGATGAACGCGTTGGCAGCGTTGAGCATATCTTCACCGAGGCCAGTAGTGAGAAGGTGACCCATTTCATCATCTCGCAAGGATTGCTGCTGAAGACGCGCAGATCGATCCCTATCGAATGGGTAAGATTGATCACGGATGATGAAGTGATTTTGAACGTCCCGACGCAAAAGCTCGAGGAACTGACCGAAGTTCAGGGCTGATCGTTCGCCCTTACAATTCCAGGGCCGAAAACGGTTTTGCTGTTTTCGGCCCTGTTTTTTATTAATTCCTATGCTTCTGGTTTATCGACTTTTTCCCCACTCGGACGCTCTTCAGCGCACCGCAAGCGTTACGAAGTAGGGGGGATGAGCGTTTTTTCATCGACCCCGTACCGGCGTTATTTCAGCAATTTTGCTTTCACCGAAGGACTTACCCAACCGGTTTCGCCCTGGGCGATCCCCAGGATCGCCTCAATAATCCTGTCCGGCGCTTCCTCTTTGACCAGGTAACCCGAAACGCCGTTGGCCAGCATTTCGCGGATGTAATCGCGATTATTATAGGCGCTCAGTACCAGGATTGGAACCTTGTTGTGTTGTTTGGATAACTGGCGAGTAACCTCGATGCCATCCAGCAGCGGCATTTCTACATCCAGTAAGAGCATATCCGGGCGTAATTCCTGAGTAAGGCGCAAAGCTTCCACACCATTTTCGGCTTCACCAATCACCTCAATGTTGTTGACCCTATCCAGGATTTTTTTGATCCTCTTGCGAATAGCTTGATTGTCGTCAGCGAGGATCACACGTACGGTTTCAGGTTCCATAATTTAAGTCCACAGTTATGTCCACAACGCCGTATTGCGTCTGACTTTACTTTAATCTATGTTAACAATTGTTTCTAGCCCGTACAATCCATATCGTCAAGGTAGGATTATCCCTATGATGCTGTCTTCACCAGGCCTTCTTTTACGGCGTAGACAGCGGCTTCCACTCTTGAAGATACGTTGAGCTTGGTGAAGATGGAGCCCAGGTATTTTTCGACTGTTTTTTCGCTGATGCTCAGGTCTACCGCAATCGCCTGGTTGGTTTTCCCTTCGACCACCAGGCTTAGCACTTGCTGCTCGCGGATGGTCAGCCTGGCTTTGCTGGGATCGCCCGCCTGAACCCAGGAAGCCATTTGCGCCGCAATGCGCCGGCTGACCCAGCCCTGCTCACCGCGTGCGATCCCGCGTACGGCATCCACGATGGCTTCAGGAGCCTCCTCTTTCATCAGATAGCCGGCGGCGCCTAATTCAAGCAATTCGCGGACATAGACCGCATCATCATGTGCGCTGAGCGCCAGGATTTTTACGTTGGGATAATCCTGCTGGACTTGATGGGCGACCTGTGTCCCCTGGATGTCTGGCAGCTCCATATCGAGCATTAACACATCGGGTGAGGTCGATGCCACCATGAGTAAGGCTTCCTTGCCCCCGGAGGCTTCCCCCACCAATTCGATATCCAGCGCCTTATCCAATAAACCGCGGATACCACTGCGTACAACCGGATGATCATCTACCAATAGAACGCGAATAGGGCTCATGCTTGATTCTCCTCGCCATAGGTAAGGTTATATTCTTCATTGAATGGCACTACAGCCTGTATGATTGTACCCCTACCAGGTTTTGTGATCACATCTAGATCCCCGCCTACCTCTTTGGCTCGCTCTCGCGCGCCGACAATTCCCAGGTGTCCCTGGCGGGCTAAATTAATCCAGCGATCTGGCATCACGAAGCCTATGCCGTTATCCTTGATTTTTAATGTCGCTTGTCCGTCATCCATGCGCAGCTGGATTTTCACCTGAGTGGCCTGTGCATGGCGCAGGATGTTGTTCAAAGCCGCCTGGTATATGCGAAAGAGCACGATGCGGATTGGCCCGGATAATTTCTGGCCGTCCTCCTCAAGGTCTAGATGGATTTTAATATCCGGATGGGCTTCCTGAAATTGGTTGGCGTGGGATCGAATGGTGGTTTCCAATCCAAATGGAACCAGGGTAGGGGGACGTAACTCCCCGCAAATCATGCGAATCGAACGGGCTAACTCGGCGATACCTTGCTTTACGCTGATCAATTGCTCGCGATTGCCTTCATCCATCAGAGTATTTTCGAGTTCTTTGAGCTGGAAAGTTATATCGACCAATTCTTGCAATGGGCCGTCGTGCATATCCTGGGCCAGGCGCAGGCGCTCCATCTCGCGCCCGTGCATCAGCCGGCGCTGTAATTCGCTCAACTCAGTTTCAATTTCTTTCTGGTTATGGATGTTTTCGACAATTGCGATGACGAATTGCTCATCGTGATCTGGTCCAGGAACCATAGAGGCGGTCATGCGCGTCCAGATGGGATGCCCATCCTTATGCAGATATCTTTTCTCGATCACATAATTCTTGCGTTTTCCACTGACCAATTGGTTGAATAGTTTACGCGTGATTCTCCGGTCGGGTTGATACGTGATTTTCAGGTAATCAAACTGGAGTATTTCATCCGTGGTATAACCCAACATCGATCGAAAAGCTGGATTACAATCCAGCATTTTACCGGAAATATCTTTGATTACAATCCCAACGCCGGCCTCATTGAAGATGGTTTTGAAGCGCGCCTCACTTTGGTTGAGCGCTTTGGTTGTGCGAATATCATCCGTGACGTCCCGGCCTTCAACAAAAATATACTGAACAGCACTGGTGTGGTCCAGGATGGGTTTAAAGGACAAATTGATCACCATCGAAGAATGACCATGCCGGTTTATTTGAATATCCTTGCGCTCCGCCTTTGCCAGCATGGCCTGGTTAGCCATCCATTTGATCGTTTGCCTGTTCTCGCGGGATAGGTTGCGCCAGGCGGATGACCAAATAGGATTTCCGATAACATCTTCCTCCGCAATCCCGCTCAGTTTTAACGCCGCAAGATTGGCTTTTATCACTACGCCACGCATATCCAAAATCCAGGTAAAAAGATGGATGGCATCAAAGACATCTTCAAACCAGTGATTCTCAAGCTCTAGCATTCTATGGGAATCCTTATGGTCAATAGTTGAAAAACCGATCTATATGTTTATATTATAACTATTTATATAGAAATTATAAAAATATAGGCATACTCCGAAAATTGAAGCAAGTTTTTTTTAGGATTCTACGGCGCTTAGGCCGTACGTACTTGGAATCCCTTATTCATTAAGTAGGAAGAACCCTACATGGTTGCGTGAGCTTCCTGATGAAAAGAGAGGGATGTAGGCAATTGCCCCCGACAGCATACCTAACTATCCTGTATTAGCGCTGTTTGATGCGTGTCGAATATAGTCCTTAGAAAGGAGCATTGAGAGAAATGTTGAAGAAAGTTCTCGTCATAGCAACACTCATGGTCAGTTTGATGTTACTGGCCGCGTGTAGTAATGGAACGTTTGAACCGGGAACCCCGGAAGCAACTGAATCGTCTGGGTATCCGGTACCTTCGGAGGTTGAAGGTACTTTATCGGAAACAACCATGCCAACCGAGATGGGTGAAGAAGGAGCCACGATGACCCCAGAGGCCACAATGGCCTCAACCGTTGAGGCTACTGAAATGCCTTCGAGTACAGCCCTCATCCCGGACACCGGGGCCGAAGATCCCGGCCGAATTTCGAACTTGTTAACTTATTCTGTGTTCAACCAGACTGGTGATGAGATCGGCAAGGTCAATGATTTGGTAGTCGACCTTGCTCAACACCAGGTTGAGTATGTTCTGGTGAACGCAGTTGACCACGTGGTGGCACTGCCTTGGCGAGCATTACAGTCAGGCAGCGGAGCTTCCCAATCATCCAATGATAATGGAACCTCCGGTGGATTTACCTTAATGGTAGACCAAAGCACCTTTGATAATGCACCGGCAATCCAGACAACTGCCATCCCGGCAGTGGGCGAGGTAAATGCCGACTGGGATGCTGATATCCGCGCTTACTGGCAAAATATTCTTCCTGAAACCGCCTCTGCGATGGTTGAACCGACCATGGATGCAACCAAAGTGGCAGATAACCATGGCGGCGCTTTGCTGGGTGTGGTCCGAGCCTCTGAACTTTTGGGGTATGGGATCGATTTCACAGTGGGCAGCGATATGGTCAGCACCTCCGTGGACGATGGCATCCTCGACGATCAGAACGGAGAGCTCCAATACCTGGTGGTCTCGGTGAAAGTTGACGGTGCTGAGAACATGCTTATCCCAATTCCACTGAGCGTTATTCGATGGGACGATGTGAATAAAGTATTTACCCTGTCTACCTCGATCTTGGACATCGCCAAAGCACCGGCGTTCATGAATGGCGAATACCCAGATACTCAAACATCCGATTGGGATACCGCCATCCAATCTTATTGGGACAACCTTTCGGTTGGCCAATGATCTCTGAGTTGCCTGTAAATTTCCACCCCCCTGTCTTTGGATCTACGATCTGAAGGCAGGGGGTTTTTCTTATGGTTGCTTGAAGGCAGGCCGACAGCATGCCAAAATTTTTCCGCCAAGTAAAATCGAATACATATTGAAAGGTATTCGGTTGGCATTGAGCGCTTACTGCAGTAAAACCTTTTTTTCGACGATCCGGTTGGGCGGCGGAAAAGTGTCCGACGAAAAGTCAACCAGCCAATTCGACAATCGCGTGGTAGACCTTCGTATCCGACAGATGCTCGATCATGTAATCAGCGACATCCGCCCGCGATATCGAAAAACCGCGCGATAACGGTTGGTTTACGGCCGCATGGTGGCGTCCGGTTGGGGGGCCATTCGTGAGCAGAGGTGGGCGAATAATGGTCCAATCCAGATCATATGCCTGCACTTCAGTCTCCATGCTCACCAGGTCCGTGTACATATTCTTGAGAAAGAACCAAAGCAGTGGTTTCGCGATCCAACGCTGCCAGAGAGGGCCAGGATCAAGACCACTGGCCGAGACGCAGAGAATACGCCGTACCGAGCAGACCTGCATGGCCTGTAGGATATTCCTGATCCCCGCAGAATAAACAGTGGTTGGACGAAGATGGCGCACACCGATGCCAGATATGACTGCATCTTGCCCGGCGATAGCCTTATGGAGCCATCCTGGATTCAACACATCGCCTTGAATCACTTGCAGGCAGTCATGCCGTAGCGTTATCGCGGAAGGATGGCGGGCAACCGCGGTTACCTCCATCCCCTCCGCGAGGGCTTGCTCGACAACCTTTGAGCCGATCCCACCGGTTGCTCCAAAAACGACAAGTTTCATGAGTTCACCCATCCTTTTCTTTACCCAATTCTCAAGATCCTGACAACAATTTGCGAATTACCGCACGTGCTGGAGGTGGGTTATCGGATCATTGTTGCCCGACCTTCGGTCACATCAACGAGGGTTCATTCGTCTATACTATAGACCTGTACTATAGACGAAAGATAAACCGGAAATGTGACCGATGAATGAACAGGATTGGCTGACGAACCGATTTGAGGAGAACCGGAACTATATTCACTCAGTGGCCTTCCGGATGCTCGGATCCGACAGCGAAGCGGATGATGCTGTTCAGGAAACCTGGCTGCGACTTAGCCGCTCTGGCAGCAGTGACATCGAGAACCTGCGCGGGTGGTTAAGGACAGTTGTCGCGCGGGTGTGCCTCGATATGCTCCGTTCGCGAAAGGCTCGCTCTGAGGAAATCCTGGATGCGGACCTGCTGGAAAAGGGATTGGGCCGCCTGGATGTGAATTCCCCCGAACATGAAGCGCTCCTGGCCGATTCAGTAGGCCTGGCGCTGCTCATTGTGCTCGAAAAGCTGACTCCCGCGGAACGACTGGCGTTCGTGCTGCACGACATATTTGCCGTGCCTTTCGAGGAGATTGCACCGATCGTAGAGCGTTCACCGGCCGCGGCAAGGCAGCTTGCCAGCCGTGCCCGCCGCCGGGTGAAAGGAGCGACATCCGGAAAGGATGTCGATCTCAGTCGCCAGCGGGAAGTGGTCAAAGCCTTTCTGGCTGCCGTGCGCCAGGGTGACTTCGCGGGCCTGCTTGCATTACTCGATACAGACGTTTTGATCCGGGCCGACCGCATGGTTGTCCCACCCGGCGGATTGACCGAGGTGCGCGGTGCATTGGCAGCAGCCGAGCAATCCCTCACCTACTCTCAGCGTGCCCGGTTCGGACAACTCGCGATAGTGGATGGAGGTGTTGGAATTGTCCTGGCCTCGCGTGGACGGGTGGTGATCGTTTTGACTTTCAAGATTTCGGGGGAGAAAATTGGCGAAATCGATGTGATCGCCGATCCTGCTCGCCTGAGCCTGCTCAACCTGGTGATCCTGTAAGGCCGACTTACATTCGGATGATGATCATTTCAGCATGCCCGTGTCACCATGTTACAAGTCGAAAGTAAAGGGACTCTACGTAGACAAGCCGTTACGAGAGGATGCAATGATCGTCTTTGCCTTTTCATGGGCAGTCTTGCATAAATCCGGTTAAGGCCAACCACTACCCGGGAATAAAAAATCGCCTCCCGGTGTGCGCCGCACACCGGGAGGCGATCAATCTTCAATGGGCTGCAAATTCCCAGCCGAGGTTCTTATTTCATATGCTGCGTTTGCAGCTTGGTCTCCAGGTCTTCCAGAAAATCGGCGATCTTTTCTTGAGCGGCCTGGTGAGTGTAGCCATAGCGCTCTTGCAAAATTCCGGCCAGCTTTTCGCGGCTGCCCTCGATGCGCTGGATATCATCATCGGTGAGCCTGCCCCACAATTTCTTGATATCTCCCTGAACTTGCTTCCATCTGCCTTTCAAAATATCTTCTTGCATCGTATTCTCCTTTTCTTCCTGACCAGCGCTCAAAAACTGCGCCGGCGGTTATATATGGACACGATACGCGCATCCGAATGGCTGAACAGGATGCGCACGATACCGGTCAACACCCAATCGAGCAGGGCGTAACTAATCATCGCGATGATCGCCACATTCGCTACAAAAGTCTCCTTCTCCTCGACAACAGCCCAAGCACTCCGCAAAACAGTGCGGATCCAACCACCGACCAAAGCAGGGGAAAAGTTTCGCCTTGAACGGAAATGGGCAGGGGTTCCGGCAGGCCGAGCGCCCGGCCTAACCATAAACCCATAAAAGCGCCGATGAAACCAACGATGATCGACATCAAGCAGCCGCCGACCGAATAGCCGGCCAACGCCTGTCCCAGGCTGCCGGCGAACGCGGCGATTACCAGTAAGATGAAAACTCCAAGTATCGACATGCAATCCTCCTATAACTGTCAAACCAAAAGCCATCCTTCGAGCTGATAAAAATTGGGACAGTGTAAACGCCTCTTCACTGTAAAACCGCGAAGCGACGAGATCAATGAGGAGGTGTCCTATCTCAACGTAGTGATTTCCTGCTTAAATGGTCGGGAAATCCCTCTCCGTGCCTCAAGAATGAAAGAAAACGAGATCGCCTTGACGCGCTCTCGTTATCCAGGGATTTTTAAATTCAAGTAGACGGGGAAAATGGAAGGATTCAGTGGTTAAGGCATGCGGTTATACCAGGTCAGGTTGCCGGTTTTGGTTAATTCCATACCGTCACCAGGCTCATCACCAGGCGAACAGCCAGAGCAATAAGGAGCGCCACAACCACCCATATGAACCTGGCGTGCAGTTGAAACGGTTTCTTTAATAGCCTCAGCACTGCCTTGCGGCCGCCTGAAATGGCTGCGGAGAGCACCGCAGTCAGGGCAGGGACGATGACCAACAGTAAAGGAGTGACCTCAGCCGGCGGCACTAAAAAAAACGGAATCGAAAGGCTGATGACCGGGACCAAAATGAGAAATAGAGGCAGGGGGTATCCAGCGAAAGATGAACTGGTATTCATCTATATACCTTCCTTTCACGAATAAAAATGATTCCTGGCGTAAGCCCTGGCAGGCAAATCTATTCTGATGATCCAGGTGAGTGAATAATTGCCTGTGAATTTATTGGTCGCAGCGCCATATATCCTGGAGGACTGATCAGGCGTTATCGGCATGGGTAAATGTAGACTTCAGCTCTTAATAATTTTGTAAGACTTTCGTAATTTCTGGGTGCTAGGATGATTTTAGAAGTTGGGTGGGATGTTCACTGTTTTCTGAGCCAGGCGTGCCGTTTTATCCCCGTAATTGACGATCAATTCCATCCCGGCCTCTCGCGGCATTCCGGGCTCCATTGGATGGCTCCAGGAGGTTCACAATGGATGACGTATCGGGTTTGAAAGTTGGGCAATTTTCGCCGGGCCGGGTAGGATTGGTTCTACTGCTTATCGCAGCCATGTTCCTTCCTTTTAAATTCATTTCGAGCGTGAAAGCCCAGGCCGGCAGTCCAACATTCGTCTATCAAACGATTAACGATGGCGCCCATTTTGAGCAGGGCACCGACGAAGTGGTGGATGCGGCCGGCAATGCCTACATTCTGGGGTACGCCTACGACACAAATCAAGACGTGATGGTGGTCAAATTATCACCCACTGGGGCAGTGCTATACACCACCTACCTGCGCGGCAGCCAGATTGATAATAGCACCGGGCTGGCTTTGGATGGGCAAGGTGGGCTGCTGGTCAGTGGATGGACCGATTCCCCGGATTTCCCGGTGGTGAACGCAGCTCAACCGGTTAAAGACAGCCGGCGGTCAGCGTTCTTGACCCGCCTGGATACTGCGAACGGCGCCATCCTCTACAGCAGCTTTTTTGGCGGGAATGGGGTGGACGAATTCCACGACGTGGCTGTCAGCGGCGCCGGAGACATCTATCTGACCGGGGTAACCACTTCGACGGATTTTCCCACGGTCAACCCGATCCAGGCCGGTTTGAAACTGGTCTCCTGTTTCTGCAACGATGCCTTTATCGTGCGCTTCGCCCCGGATGCCCAGACGGTTTTGTACAGCACCTACCTGGGTGGCGGATTGGCGGATCAGGGCGACAGCATTGGAGTGGATGCGGCCGGCAACATCTACGTCGCGGGGATCACCAAGTCGGATGATTTCCCGACAGCCAATCCAATTCAGGCCGTACGCAATGGCGACTCGGATGTGTGGGCGGCGCGCATTTCGGCAGATGGTGCGAATCTGGATTACAGCACTTACCTGGGCGGTGAGAAGACAGAAGGGCTGAGGCGCATCGCGGTCGATGCGGCCGGGTTTGTCACCCTGACAGGCTCGACCAACTCGGCGCAATTCCCTACAACACCCAATTCGTTCCAGCCGGTCTATGGGGGTGGTCTGTGTGGGGTAGCAGGTTTTGGACAGCGCAGCTGCTACGATGCCTTCGTCACTCGCCTTACCCCGGATGGCAGCGAGCTGGTCTACAGCACCTACATGGGCGGCAACACGGATGATGAAGCCCGCGGGGTGGTGGTGGACAGCGCTGGAAACGCCTATGTGGTCGGTTACAGTACTGCGGCGAACTTCCCTCAAAATGGCGGCAGCCCAACCCTGGTGATTTTTGCCTCCAGCCTGGATGCCAGCGGCAGCCAACTGCGTTTCAACGTGACCGAGTTTTCAGCCACGGGTAACGCCGGACATGGGATCGCGTTAGGCCCGGGGGATGATGTTTTCTATACGGGTTCCAAAAATGCCCCCTCGGATCTGTACGCGGCGCGGCTGAGTCAAACCGGTGGGCCGGCGCCAACCCCGACCCCCACCGCGACTTCGGTTCCTCCGACACCTACTCCATCACCAACCTCCGTGGGCGGCAGCCTGCATGTGGGTGACCTGGACGGTAGCGCCTCGGGCTCGCAGAACTGGAAGGCCAGTGTACTGATTGCGGTGCATGACAGCGGACACAACCCGGTGGCGAATGTCACCGTTCGTGGGAATTGGAGCAACGGCGCCAGCGGAAGCGGACAATGCGTGACCAATGGCAGCGGTGTTTGCAGTATTACTTCCGGCAACCTTCGACGCACGGTGAAAAAGGCTGCTTTCACGATCAGCAGCCTCACCCGTTCAGGTTTCAGCTACACGGCGGCTGCGAACCACGACCCGGATGGCGACAGCAACGGTACCACGATCACAATATTCAAGCCGTAATCAACGAGTAAAGCGCTATTTTTCCTGCAGATGGTGACGAACGAAGATCACCAGGCAGGCCAAAGAAATGACCTTTTCGTGATTGGGAGCCGAGCGCTCCTATAAAACGAGAAGGTCGTTTCGATTCCTCTGCGCGCATCCAAAATATCCGACCTCAGGCGGAACGAATATCAGACCTGGGTCCCATCCTCCAGATGAGTAATCTCCGTATACTACACGCCACAAGGAACGCGGAATAATTTTCCGGTTTCTTTGAGGCCCACCCAAAAAGCCCACAAAAGGTGGATTCTTGGCCGGCCGATGATCTTGTTTCTGGAGGAACTGATGTCTGAAAATAGTATTGTCCGGGTCGAGAATCTCCAACGACACCTGCCGCAGGGGGGACGCGAGCTGCATATTCTCAACGGGATTTCTTTCAATATCGATGCCGGATCCTGGCTGGCCCTCACCGGGCCATCCGGTTCGGGAAAATCCACCCTGCTGGGGATACTAGCCGGCATTGATCGCCCATCTGGCGGGAGGGTGTTTATAGAGGGTACCGAGATCAGTGCGCTGCCCGAAGGGCGGCTGGCGCGACTGCGCAATGAGAAGATTGGCATTGTGTTCCAATCCTTCCACCTGATCCCCTCCATGACCGCGGTTGAAAATGTGGAGGCGCCGCTCTATATTCACCCCCAACGACGGCAAGCCCATACCCTGGCGGTGAACATCCTCGAACGGGTTGGGTTAAGCGAACGCATGCATCATTACCCTCACCAGTTGTCTGGAGGTGAGCAGCAGCGTGTCGCCATTGCCCGCGCGCTGGTTTGCGGCCCGGAGATCTTGCTGGCGGATGAGCCTACCGGCAACCTGGACAGCGCCACCAGTCACCAGGTGATGGATTTGCTGCACCTTTTACGCAACCAGCTGGGCCTGACCGTGATCATGGTTACCCATGACGCGGAGATGGCTGCTCACGCTGATCGCCGGCTGCACCTCGTCGATGGCCGGCTGGTCAAGCTCGAGCAGCATGTTCCACCGGCGGCAGCAGCTTCGCCCCGTTTGATCCAGGAGACACAGGCATGATCACTCTGTTTTATTTTATTCGCCTGGCTATCCACAATTTGCTCCGCGGAGGGCAGCGGGTTCTGGTGGCGCTGTTGTGTGTCGCTTTTGGGATTATGGCGCTGGTATCGATGGATATGATCGCCAACACGATCTCGAGCGCGGTCCAACTAACTCCTGCGCAGCAAATTGGCGGGGATATCAGCATGGGGCGCAAAAGCGAGGATTTTGTGCGTCCTGAAGATATCGAGCAGATCAATAGCCTGGTAGCGGATCATAGGATTGACAAGTACACCCAGATCTCATTTAAGTCATCGATATTGTTCCATAAATCGGGGTCCGGCGAAATGCATTTTGTCGGAAATGGTTTGGGCATCGAGCCAGAAAAATACCCTTTACTCGGGTCATTGACCATCGGAGAGCCGGGCAGCATCGGGTTAAGCACACTTTTGCACCAGGTTGGTGACGCCGTGGTCACGCGGGAAATAGCCGAAAATTACCAGCTCAAGGTTGGCGATGCGATCATTCTCGCCGATCCGCGCATTGGCGTTCCCGTGGAGGGCACCATACGTGGAATTGCCTATGATACGCCCAATCATCGCGGTGACAAGATTTACTATTCGCTTGAGACCGCGCAAGCGATAGCAAATGGGCAGCCGGTGGTGAATACGATTATCCTCACCACAGCGGATGCAGATGCACTCACCGGCCTGTTAGACCAGAGCGGATGGTCGGTGGATTGGACCGCCGGACGGATGGATGGAAAGACCGCGAACCTATGGGTGATCAGTTTGCGCGGCGCGGGTATTCTTGGTCTGCTGGTGGGCGCCATCGGCATCTCCAATACGATGCTGGTGCTGCTGCGCCGCCGCCAGAAGGAAATTGCGGTATGGAAAACGCTGGGCTACCGTGAAGGCGACCTGCGCCTGATTTTCTCGCTGGAGGCCGGCCTGTTGGGTCTGGCAGGCAGCCTGCTGGGCGCTGTGTGTGGGGCGGTGATCAGCTCAGGGTTGTTGGGGTTGTTCCAACGAACATCGAACCTGCTGTACGCGTGGATATTTTCACCGGCCCCCGTATTGCTCGGTGTTCTGGTAGGCACCTTGACCACGGTAATATTTGCATATTGGGCGATTGTTATTTCCAGCCAGGCCCGGCCGATGGCGCTGCTGCGCAATG
The DNA here is from genome assembly GCA_963752685.1 of uncultured Chloroflexia bacterium. Lineage (GTDB taxonomy): Bacteria > Chloroflexota > Anaerolineae > Anaerolineales > Anaerolineaceae > Anaerolinea. Next base: position 1,323,133 of record CAVVZR010000008.1, read on the forward strand.
AGCCTATCGATGTGCAGCACCTCCCTGGCTGCCAATCAGCTGCACTGGGTCTGCTCCTGGCCGGGTCATTTACCGCGCTAACCAGCCTGGTGATGGAATCGGTATGGGCGGGGGTGGGTGTGCTCGCAAGCATCACGATTGGGATGGTATTGGTCGGCGGTTTTTTCAACGTCTTATTATGGCTGATCACCCGGCTCTTCCCTTTGCGCAGGTTTCGATTGGCGCACATGGCGATCAACAGCTTGCGCCGGCGCGGTCTGGCTTTAATCTTTGCGATGATCGCTTTACTGGTTGGGGTTTTATCCATGAGCCTGGGATTATTTGTAACCCAAAAGAGCGAACGCGACCTCGCGATGCAATCCATGGGTTCCTACGGCTATAACCTGAATATCCTCTCCAGGGCGGATCAAGAGAGTGTCATCCGCCAGGCGGTGGATACGCAGAACCCTCTGAAGGTGGGCATCGCATACCGGACGGCACTCGCTGGCCTGGATGGTATCGATGGTCAGCCGGTCAGCGTCATGGATGCAGTCCTGGTGGGGCGGTCAGATCCGGACGGTTACCTGATCAGCGGGGCGGAATGGGGCAGCCGGCCAGATGGCGTCTATGCGTATCAATGGGCGAACCTGACCGCGGGCAGCCAGGTGACGGCTACCCTCAGGGATGGCGCCACCCATACATTCACCGTGGTGGGGTTCTACAACATCGACCATGATTCGATGAATCTATACCCACCGCTCGGACTGCTGATGCTGGCGGACACCTTCAAACGGGTAGCCCAGGCGGATTCGCTTACCTATTTCGTCCAGGTGGCCCCCGACCAACTCGACCGCACCAGCATGGCGCTGGGCGCCCGCCTGCCTCAGGCCACTGTGCTCAACCTGGTGACCTATGCTGCCCGTTTTATGCAAAGCTATCGCAACCTGTATATCCTGCCGATGGCATTGGCGGGGCTGGCGCTGCTTTCCGGCATCCTTCTGGTGGCAAACTCGGTCAGCCTGGCGATGCTTGACCGGCGCTACGAAATTGGCATCTTAAAGACGATCGGCTATACCCGCGGCCAGATTCTTACCATCTTCGCGGTAGAATATGGACTGGTTGGATTATTAGCCGCGGGCGTGGGTGTGTTCATCATCCAGGGTCTGCTGGCGGTGCTGGCGATCGGGAACCATCTGCCGGTGGTTTCACTGCTGTTGAATCTGAAATCGCTCTCGGTGATTGCTTTTAGCAGCATCGGATTGACCCTATTGACCGTGCTTGGGATCAGTTGGTCGCCAACCCAGGTACCGCCGCTGATCGTTTTGAATGAACGGAGCTAGCCCCGGGCTGGAAGCATGAAGAAAATGATTACTTTCTTTCAATCCTTGCGTGGCAAGCTAATTCTCACCTATATGACGGTGACGGTTTTGGCGCTGCTGGCCCTTGAGGTGACGGTGCTCTTGTTTGTATTCGTATTGTCCCGCGGGTTGGACACCGATAAACTTGCATACCTGTCGGATGTGATTTCGGTGTTGCCGCCGCAAGCGCGCATTTACCTGCGGCCTGGCGCGCAAGACATCCCCGGGCTGCAATCCTGGCTGCAGGCCACCTATGATGCCGGGATCGCCAGTCTACCGCCTCAAGGCCTGCTCGACAGCCCTGCGGCTCCGATTGTAAAGAGTGAACCGATGTATGTGCTTGCTCCGGATGGCACGGTGCTCGCGGCGGCTCCGCAAAGCGCTTTAAGCCTGGTAGGGAGGAAATACAGCCCGCCGTCCAACGTGGCAGGTGGTGCCGAGATCCTTGACCACGCCCAACGGTTGGACTTGCAGCCTGCGCGGGTGTCTGCGCTGCGGCCGGACGGCAATTATCTGATGGCTGTGCCCGTACAGCAAAGCCAGGGAACAGGACCGCTGGCCGGGATAATCATCACTACGGTCAAAGCCCCGCCGGCTGGGATCGATATTTGGTGGCAGTTTGTGATCAAAACTGTGCTGGTCACGGGTGTTATTTTGCTATTGGCCGTGGCGCCGTTTGGGGCATTATTTGGGCTGATCATGTCACGCGGCCTCACCCGGCGGTTGAAAGCCCTGACGCAGGCTGCCGACGCCTGGAGTGAAGGTGATTTCACCGTTCTGCCCCAAGACCGTTCCAACGATGAGATCAGTTACCTGGGTATGCGGATGCGCCGTATGGCAGAGAGCGTCCAGACTCTGCTGCAAACTCGTCGAGAATTGGACCGGTTGGAGGAACGCAACCGCCTGGCTCGCGAATTGCACGACACGGTTAAACAGGATACCTTTGCCACCTTGATGCAGGTGCGCGCCGCGAAGAACTTGCTCGATCAAGATCCCGCCGGCGCACGAGACCATTTGGACGAAGCCGAAAAGATGATCAAGACCTCGCAGCAAGAGTTGGGCATGTTGATTTCAGAGCTGCGACCTTCCGCGCTGGATGGAAAGGGTCTGGCAGGGGCATTACGCGAATACCTGGCCACCTGGTCACAGCGTGCGCTCATCCCGGTGGATTTCCAGGTGCAAAATGAAAACCGTTTACCTCTCGAGTGCGAGCAAACCTTATTTCGGGTGGCTCAAGAAGCGTTATCCAACGCTGCCCGTCACAGCCGTGCATCGGCTGTCACCGTCCGCCTGGTTTTCGAGGCGGATGAGGTAAGGTTAAGCGTCAGCGACAATGGGATTGGCTTCGATCCTTCCACCTCCGGGGGTGGTTTTGGTCTGCAGAGTATGCAGGAGCGGATGGCGGCAATTCATGGCTGCCTGGATATCCAGGCAGCCATCGACAGTGGAACCACGATTACTGCCAGGCTGGAACATGGATCATAGGAGGAGAACCACGATGAACGAGGCTATCCGGATCGTCCTGGTTGATGACCACAATTTGGTGCGAATTGGATTGAAGGCTTATTTTGCTACCCTGGTGGATATTCTGGTGGTGGGAGAGGCGAGCAACGGGGAGGAAGCCGTGCGGTTGGCGGTTGACCTGGCTCCTGACGTGGTGTTGATGGATTTGATTATGCCGGGTATGGATGGGGTGGAAGCCACCCGCCAGGTGAAAAAGGCCAGCCCGCGAACTCAGGTGATTGTGGTGACCTCCTACCACGAGGACGAGCATATCTTTCCGGCGATTCGTGCCGGAGCGCTTTCTTATGTACTCAAGGATATTGACCCAGACGAATTGGCCGATGCGATCCGCAGGGCAAATGGCGGAGAGGCTGTGCTCAATCCGCGCGTCGCGGCACGTTTGGTCAAGGAGCTGCACGGCCAGCGCGAGGATGCCGTCAACCCGTTTAATGAGCTGACCAACCGGGAGTTGGAGGTTCTGCGCCAGATTGCCGCCGGCAGGAGCAACCATGATATAGCCGAAGCGTTGGTGATCAGTGAAAAGACGGTGAAAAGTCACGTCACCAACATTCTAAACAAATTGCACCTGGCCGACCGCACCCAGGCCGCCGTTTTTGCCTGGCAAGAGGGCATTGTCCGGCGGGATCAACCATAGGACAATGGTTAAATAAGTGAGGATTTATTCAGTGATCGGGAAGGATCAGACATCCTAGCCCCCCATGATTTCTGACCTCGGTTGCTGTTACCTGATGGGGTAATCGAATTCCTTTTTTAGATAGTACCAGGTGTGGCCCTGAGGCTTGCCCTCGATGGCGCCCACAACCTCAAAGCCATTCTTAAGGTAAAAGTTGCGCGCCTGGAAGCTGGTAGTCTCCAGGGTGGCCTGATAGACCCCTCGCTGGCGGGCAACCTGTTCGATTTCCGCGAGCAGGTGCGTGCCGATGTCCTTTCCGCGCTGTTCAGACGCGACCCACAGGGTCTGTATATGCAGCCAGCCCCACACAAACTCGCCGATGATGCCGCCGGCGAGCTGCTGTTGGTCATTGCGGGCGGAGATGGCCACTTTGGCGTAATTGTAAATGATCTCCTCGCCCAGCACGGACAGATTGTAGTCGTGCAGTCCATGTTCAATGGGCGCGAGAACTTCATCGGATGGGTTCAGTTGGATTGTGTAAGAAACGATGTTCATGCGGGTATTATACAGGAAGGGGCTAATTTGCTTAAGATTCTGGTCGGTGACGATGAAATAAGGGAGCGACGGGGTTCGGATAATATCCCCTAGTGGGGACCGGTGGGCTCATGGATAGAAAAAGAGACCGCTTGTTGAGCGATCTCTTTATGTTCAGGCGGGAGCGACGGGGTTCGGATAATATCCCCTAGTGGGGGCCGGTGGGCTCAGGTAATGAAAAGAGACCGCTTGTTGAGCGATCTCTTTATGTTCAGGCGGGAGCGACGGGGTTCGGATAATATCCCCTAGTGGGGGCCGGTGGGCTCAGGTAATGAAAAGAGATCGCTTGTTGAGCGATCTCTTTATGTTCAGGCGGGAGCGACGGGGTTCGGATAATATCCCCTAGTGGGGGCCGGTGGGCTCAGGTAATGAAAAGAGATCGCTTGTTGAGCGATCTCTTTATGTTCAGGCGGGAGCGACGGGGTTCGAACCCGCGGTCTCGGCCTTGACAGGGCCGCATGTTAGCCACTACACCACGCCCCCGAACGGTCAATAGTTTATCATGGGGTGCATGGATTGTCAAGCAATTCCTGACTAATTATCCTCAAGAATCCATTCGTCTGAGGCGCGGGACCAGCTCACCACTTCTTCGGGTTTGAACCATAACGCGATTTCCAAGGCGGCGTTTTCAACCGAATCGGAGGCGTGAGTCAGGTTGCGGCCAACGACCAAACCAAAGTCGTGGCGGATCGTACCGGGAGCGGCTTCGTGGGGGCGGGTGGCGCCCATGGTTTGACGCACCAGCGCAACGGCGTTGGGGCCTTCCCAGACCATAGACATTACCGGTGAGGCGGTGATATAGCGGATCAGGCCTTCATAAAATGGCTTGCCCTGATGAACCGCATAATGTTTTTGGGCCAGTTCGTCGCTGACTGCCAGAAACCGCGCAGCAACAAGTTTGAGCCCGCGTTTTTCTAAACGGGCCATGATCTCGCCCACCAATCCACGCTGCACACCATCCGGTTTCACTAAAACAAAAGTACGTTCCAAAATAGGTCCTCCGAGAAAAAAATTATCGTAACAATTCTTCAGCCTTCGTATAGGCATCCAAGGCGTCTTGAATATGGTCCTCGCGCATATAGGCATCTCCCAGCGCCTGCCACAGGCCAATATCAATGGGGTGCTGGTCGAGGGCCGCCTTCAGATCGTCGATGACCTCCGCCACGCTTTCGCCCGCATTGATGCAGTCGTTATAGCCTGCCACCGCCTGGTCGATATCCCCGCTGCGCAAGGAGGCACGTGCCAGTTCCAGGCGCACACCGCCGGAAACAGGCATGGGTGGGGCACTTGCCTGGTCTTGCTCGGCCACTTGTTGGTATTCCGGCTGCCAGGAGGCATCGGGGGATGTTTCCGCCGGTGTTCCGGCATCCGGCGAGGAATCCTGGAGCTCCTTGAGCCACCCCGGCATAGCGGCGTCGGGAGCAGGTTCAAGCACATCGGCCGCAGCGGGAGGGGTGGGTTCGGGCATTTCGCTCGCGTCAGGAGACTGAGCCACAGGCTCATCTAAGAGCCAGTCGGGGAGCTGCTCCTCGCTGACCGCTTCAGGTTTGAAGGATTCGTCCGGGAGCCAGACAGGTTCCTGCATTTTCTGTTCTTCTTCATAGGAGCGCAGCCAGTCAGGAATATCCGCCGCAGCCTCGCCGGTGGTCTCATCCTCGGATGAAATCACCTCGCTGGTTTGGTTATCGGCTGCCATGCCAGGCTGGACTTCCATCTCTGCCGGGGTCTCGACATCCTCGAGCGTGCTAACCGGCTGCTCGACCGAGTCCATCTCATCTGCCTCGGGTTCGTTGGATAGTTCGGTCACCCAGGAAGGCATGTCTTCCGCTGCCTCGACCGGTTCTTCTGCGACGGTTTCCCCTTCATCGGGAGATACTTCTTCCACAACCATCCCGGCACCCACCGCCTCGATTTCCTCAAATTGAGGTTCAGGCTGCTCTTCTGACTCTTCAACCGCTCCTTCTTCGATTCCCGAGAGTCCGGCTTCGGGTTCGTCCAGGGTTTCAGCGACGGCATCCATCGTATCCTGGTCCACTGCTTCGCTGGGTGTGGACGAATCTTGCGCCTGCTGGATCCATTCGGGAGGGGTTTCGCTGCGTTCTTCGGGCGTGGAAATTTTCAGGGACTCTTCATCCGCCCCCTGCTTGGCTGCCAACGCTTCCATCCAGGCCATGGCGGCATCGATGTCATTCATGTCTGGGGCAGCGACTTCATCCAAGGGAGCGGAGGCTTCCTCCACGGGTCGAGTTTCGTCCTGGTCCACGAGTGTAGATATTTCGTCTTGCGTCTCGACTGCCATCACCTCTGGCGCGAGATCCTCAGAAAGAGCCGGAAGCTGGCTCCTCGGAAATGGCTTCATCTGCTTCGCTTGGGTCGGTCTGTTTTTGGATCCAATCCGGGGTCACCTCACTGCGCTGTTCTGGGGATGTGATCTTGAGTGATTCTTCATCCGCGCCTTGTTTGGCCGCCAACGCTTCCATCCAGGCCATGGCCGAATCGATATCCATCTCATCCGGCGCCTCGGCGTTCGGCTGTCCGGGTTGGCTTGCTTCTGCGACCTCTACAGACTCCTCCACAGCAGGTGGCAGCTGCTCCTCAACCGCATACGTGCTGCTCTCCGGTGCGGTAACCGTTTCATCGTCCTGCGCCAGCTCTTTTAGCCAATCCGGAATGCTATCCACCGGGGCTGCTTCTGCTTCTTGCTCGATCTCTTCTTCTTCCTGGATCTGCTGGATCCATTCCGGGAGGGCAGCTTCAGGCTCAACTTCACTCGCCTCCGCAGGAGTCTCTTCAAGCGTGGCGGTTTCACCGGCGACATCCGTGGGTAATGACTGCATCCAATTGGGGATCGCGTCTTCCGCGGCGGTTTCATCCAATTCCGCCAGGGGTTCAACCTCCTGGCCGGCTTCGTCCACCGTTGCGGGCATCGCCATATCTTGCAGCCAGGCAGGCATTTCTTCAGTTTCCAGGCTGCCTGGTTCAAGATCGGTTGATGGTGTGTTGTCGACCAGCCCAAGACCCATCATGCTTTGATCTTGAGGACCTTCATCAATAGTCTCCCTGTCGTGATCGGCAGGTTGGTCCTCGCTGACCGCCTCTTCCACGCTTTGGGCTGCGGGCAGGATACCCGAAAGCCATTCCAACGAAGCCTTATCTTCAGGTTCGGTTTGTTCTTCCTGGGTGATGGTTTCAGGAGCCAGGGATTTTAGCCAATCCGGGATTTCTGCTTCTTCCAGTTCTTCCTGGGTAGGCGCAGCCGAATCCCCAAAAATGTTCGCGGAAGCTTCTTCGACCGAGCCATCCGATGGCTGCCAGCCGGCGTCTTTCATGAATTCCGGTAGCATTTCATCTCCGGCGGGAGTGGCGGGTTCTTCCAACTCGGCGGCGCTTTGGTCGGTCGAGGCATCATGCACAGCTTCCCCTGGCGGCATGGTGTTCAACCAATCCGGCAGCTGTTCCTCGGGCAAATCTTCCCAACGAACCCCAATGGTGCGCGCCCAATCAGGCGACTGGGAATCGCCCATGCTGGGCTGCCATTCTACTTTCTCAACCATCACGGTCTGTTCAGGAACCTGTGCGCTGGTGGGCGAGTTAGGCGAAATAAAAGCCGCATACGGATCCAGGGCAAACAGGCGCTGCTGGAAGATGCGCGCATCCTCTGCCCGGCTGGTTTCTGGCAGGACTTCCTTCAGAATGCGATTGGCTTCATAACAATAGGGCAGTTTGGTAATCAGCGAACTGCATATTTCCGTGGCTTCAATCTTTTGCCCCGAGAGGAAATACATGCGGCTGAGTAATACCAGCAAATCGACGCGCTTTTGATCTTCGGCCAGGGCAGCGCGGATCTCGGCGATCGCCTGCGGATAGAGGTCGCCGCGGGCATACATACGCACCAATGCGCCACGGGTCAGGCGGATGCGCGGGGGTTCCACCCCGTCTCTGCGGCCGTACAACCGGCGTAGTTCATCCTGGACTGCCCGATTAAACGGTTGAACTTCATATGCGCGTTCCATATGCCAGATTGAGGCGTCTAAATTGCCTTCATCCTCGCGGATGATGCTCATTCCAAGCTGCGAGACAAAATCATCCGGGAAGACCGAAAGCACCCGCTGTAAGATGTCGGCGGCTTCGGCGTAGCGTTGGCTTTCTAAAAATGCCTTGCCCAGAAAGCGGTAAGTTTCGATATGTTTCGGAAACTGTTTGATGATGTTCTTACAGTGGGCAATGGCCTCTTCGATCTGGCCGCGATCTATCAGATTTTCGATCTCATGGTTGTACGCCCGCAATGAAATTCTAGCCATAGAACTCGCCTCCCTCTATCCCTTAAGTATGCAATATTCCTGCCGATTGCGCAAGAGCAACATACTGAGGGCGTTGCCAAAACCAGGTTTCGCGCCACCGTTCGTGGTAATTTGCACAATAACTAGAAGATTTTACCGCCGATTTACCTTTTTGACCCTATACCTGATGGGGTATGAAAAGTGCGGGGAATTTCTCCCCGCACCTGTCTAACTTGCAAGGTATGGCGATCAATCGCCCAAGTAATCGCGCAGTTTCCGCCGGATGGTGGGGTGGCGCAGCCGGCTCAGGGCCTGAGCCTCGATCTGGCGCACTCGCTCCCGGGTAACGCCCATCTTGCGGCCGACTTCTTCCAGGGTATAAGCCTGACCATCCAGCAGCCCATAGCGCAGCTGCAAAATGCGCACTTCACGCGGCGGGAGGGAATTTAGCACTTCCTCGAGATGCTCGCGAAGCAAATTGTAGGTGGCGGTGTCATCCGGGGGCGGGGCTTCGTCGTCTTCGATGAAGTCGCCTAACACCGAATCCTCCTCGTCATCCGTCGGCGTTTCCAGGGAAAGCGGCCGGCGGGCCACCTGGATCATGTTCTCCACTTTTCGCGGTGGAACATCCAAAGCCTCGGCCAGTTCTTCTACACTGGGTTCGCGCCCCAGCCGCTGGGTGAGCTGGTGCTGCACCCGCAGCAGCTTATTGATCTGGTCGCCCATATGCACCGGTACGCGAATGGTGCGGCCCTGGTCGGCGATTGCGCGCGTCACCGCCTGGCGAATCCACCAGGTGGCATAGGTGCTGAATTTGTGACCGCGGCGGTAATCGAATTTCTTGGTGGCGCGGATCAAGCCGATATTACCCTCCTGGATCAAATCCAGGAATGGCACCCCGCGGCCCATATATTTCTTAGCCACCCAGATGACCAGGCGCGAATTGGCGGTGATGAGGTGCTCGCGGGCGGCCCAGCCATCTTCAATCAGGCGGCGCAAATCGTGGCGCCGGCGCGGTGAGACATTGCCGCGGGCTAATTCTTCGCGGGCCATGCGACCGCGTTCGATACGCTGTGCAAGATCGACTTCTTCTTCCGCGTTTAACAGCGGAACGCGGCTGACCTCTTTCAGATACAGACCAATCGTGTCGTCCGTATCGATGTTGGCCAGATCGTCCAGCGAAAGTGCCTTGGCATCTTCGTTTTCTTCTTCTTCGCGAATATCCAGTTCATCTTCGACGGGTTCTTCTATCAATTCGTCTTCCAGATAGGGAATACCCGCGCTAATTAAAGCGGCAAAAGCTTCTTCCAGCTGCTCTACATCCTGTTCCGCTTCAGGAAAGAAGTGAAGTATATCGTCAATCGTGACATAGCTCTTCTGGCGCCCTAACTCCACCAGGCGAGCGATCGCTGAATACTCTTCGTCTTCGTCTACAACATTAATCAATGTATCATCCATATATCCCTTACGCACCTCTTGCTGAGATGAAAAAACGCGCCACAAGCCGGGTCCTGGGGACCAGACGTTAATCCAGAATACACTTTTTCAGTCGATAATTCAATACCTATTATATACAGTGGTTGTGCAAACTTATCACAACCATGGGCAGGCAATATCTGCTGTTATGGAGTCGGCGTAACCTCCAGAGGCGCCGTACTCTCCACGGTTGGGGTTGCCTGGATGTCCACAAAAAGCTGGGTGACCGCATCCAAGGCATAATTGCTAACCACCACCGGCGGATTGTTGTCGATGCGCACATAATAGCCGTTGCCGGTAGGGGTCAAATTGCCGACCATGAAGACCAATTTACCTCCATCCTGCCGGGTAATCTCAATCTGCTGGCTGGGACTGGTCAGAGCCAGTGCATCCAGTGCGTAATCAGCGGGCATCGCGGTCAGCACTCGCATGGCCAGCAGCTCAGAAAGCAGCTGCTCGACCTGGCCCGGCTCCACGGCAGTTTGTTTGGAGGCGTCCAGCCAGGTGTTATCCGCGCCGCGAGTAAGTTTGACGTTCATGCCGTCCGTCTTGACCAATTCTATGCTGATCACATCCGCAGCTTCCCAGCCTTCGATCACCCGTGGGGCCGGCGTGACGCTTGGGGTCTCTTCCGAGTTCCCCGGCAAAGGCGAGGCTGGCGACTTGAGCAAAAAGATAGCCGCCAGCGCCAGCACAATAAACACCGCAAATACAATCCAGGTAGACCGGCAAATCATGCTAACCTCTGCGCCTGCGCTGGATCCATACTGCGACGCCGCCGATGATCACGATCCCCGGCAGCAGGAAAACCGTACCCAGAAGAATCAGACCCATGGTGGATTGGTTGTTCATCACCAGGATGCGTTGGGTTGACTGTTTCGGGGTCAGGTTGATCAGGTTTTCTTGTTTGGCAGCCCAATCGATGGCGTTGATCAGAAAATCGCCGTTGCCATATTGGCCAAAGTTGTTGCTGCTGGCAAAATCGGAATCGCCCACCACCACCACGCGCCCACCGGTGGTGGTGTTTTCGGCGGCAATTGCCAGTGAGATTGGCCCTTGAAGGTCGACCCCGCTGTCATAATTCACCTTGTTGTCGCTCAGCGATTGCATATCGGTTTCAGCCCAGGAGTTTTGGGCGGTCTGGATCAGCACGGTGGTGGTGATACCGGCCGGTTGGGGTTCGGCTTGCTCAATGCTGCGCGCACTAGGCATGACCACCGCCAGGTTGTTCAGCTTATCGGTGATCACATGCTGCCCGTAGGATGCCGACACCGCGACGGATGGCGGGTTGTAATTCAGATCGATCACCATGTCGTTGTTGAATTGAATGCCCCAATTTGCCTGGAGATTGGCAGCCAGGGGATCAGGCGCGTCGCCGAATTGGGTGACAATTTCTGGTTCCGCCAGATAGACGATGGAACCGCCATTCTGCAGATAGGCAGTCAGCAGGTCGGTTTCTTCGGCCGACACAGGTTTATCGGGCCCGGCGATGATCACGGCGAGGGCATCTGCCGGGATCGTGCGGGTGGCCAGCAGGTTAAGGGTGGCCACGGTGTAATTTTTGGCGGTCAGCGCGGTTTTTACCTGGCTGTAGGATTTATCGCTGGTGCTGTCCGGGTCATATTCGCCATGCCCGGTGAGGAAATAGACCGCGCGCGTGCCGGGATTGGCCAGGCGGATCAAAGCGCTGGTCATATCCTGTTCGCCGGCGTAGGTTACCTGTTCCTGACGCTCCCCTTGTTTGAGCACGATGGTTCCATCGCGGGTCACCTGACTGGCCTGTGCCCGGACCGGGTTTTGTTCCGGATCGATGAATTCGTAGCTAAACTTTCCGCTGCTGTTGTATTGGTACGAATCGAGCAGATCCTGGGCGGTCTGCGAAGGGTAGCGGCTGGTGAAATATGCTTCGGCCTTGACCGGCTCTTTTAATGAGGCCAGGGTATCGATGGTTTCCTTGGACAGTGTATGGGTTTTATCTTCGGTCAAATCCCAACGCAGCGGGTTTTTATAGGCCACGAAGTTGATCACCACCAGGATGCCGATGAAGGCAATCGAAAGGACAAGCGCGTTGCTGCTGTAGCGCGCCTGACGACCGGCCAAGATTTCACGCAGGCGTTGAGGGTCGAGCAGGGCAAAAAGAGCAATGCCCACCACAATCAACGCCAGGCTGATCTGGAGCGGGAGGTTGAAGCTATGCTGAACGATATACAGCGCGCCGGAAACTAAAGCGGCCACCAGCGCAAGAATCAAACCATAAGGTGCGAAGTGCTTCAAAGACGTTTTCATTATCGCCACCTGCGGGTTTCGACCGAAATCGAACCCAAAAATAAAGCCAAAGCCGACACGCTGAGATAATAGACAATATCTTTCAGCTCGATAATTCCCTGGTAAAAGGTGGGATAAAAATGCTCGCTCATATCCAGATATTTGAGCAAATCTCCGCCCGCGGCGCCAACCACGGTGGCCGGGAAGCCGATCATCCACAAAACCAGGATGATCCCCAGGGTGGCGAAAAACGCGGCGATTTGATTGCTAAATAATGAAGAGACTGCCACGCCCACCGCGAGGAAGGCGGCGAACATGAGGAATAATCCCAGGTATCCGCTGACCAGCACACCTTGATCGATGCCCGGATCAACCATGTTATTGATAATGATGGGATACACCCAGGTGACCAGCAGGACGATGAAGATGAACGCCAGGGACCCCAGCCATTTCCCAATAATTAATTCCCAGTCTCTGACCGGGGCAGTCAGCAGCAGTTCGAGGGTGCCGGTGCGCTGCTCTTCTGCCACCGTGCGCATGGTGATCGCGGGGATGGTGAACAGTAAAATGGTTGCCAGCGGCCCAATGACGATCTGGATGGTGGGAGCAACCTGCTGGTAGACCGCGCCAAGCACGTTGGAATAGAAGAGGATCCCCATGATCAGGAAGATTGCCAGGGCAACGGCGTAGGCCACCGGGCTGATGAAGATGGTCTTCAGTTCTTTACGGGCAACATAGAAAATATTGCGCATTTCCTTAGGCCTCCTCCCCGGTCGAGTTGAGCTCGGGCATGGCCTCGGCTGCGTTGGGTTCCTCGCGGGTGAGTTGGAGGAAGATCTCTTCCAGGCTCATGCTGACCGGCTGCATTTCGAGCAGATCATACCCGGCTTCGATGACAGCCCGGGCCGCCTGGGGGCGTGGATCCTGGCCGGGGAGCGATTCAAATTCGACCACACCGTCGGATTTCATCGCAGAGTGATTGATGCCGGGGATCTCGATTAAGCAGCCTGGGCAATTCGCTGCCGTCACCCCGCACCTGGAGAAGGACGCGCCGCGAACCGGTGAGACGAGCCTGAAGCTGGTTGGGGGTATCTTCGGCGACAATTTTTCCTTTGTTGATGATCAAAACCCGGTCGCACACCTGTTGTGCCTCGGGAAGAATGTGGGTGGATAGGATCACGGTGCGATCCTCGCCGATTTCCTTGATCAGGTTGCGGAAATTAACCACCTGGGCCGGATCCAGCCCGATGGTGGGTTCATCTAAGATCAGCACGTCCGGTTTGTGCAGCAAAGCCTGGGCAAGACCTACTCGCTGGCGCATGCCCTTGGAGAGTTTGCCGATATAACCTTTGGCCCGGTCGCTCAAAGCAACCTTTTCGAGGATTTCTTTGACCCGTTCGTCCGCGCTCTTGATATGGCGCAGGTTGGCCATATATGACAGGTATTCCTCGACGGTCATCTCGGTGTACAATGGCACGGTCTCAGGCATATAACCGACAATTCGACGGACATCCAACGAATTCTCGATGACGTCATATCCGCCAATTTCGGCCTTCCCTGAAGAGGGAGGCATATAGCCCGTCAGGATGCGCATGGTGGTCGTCTTCCCTGCGCCGTTAGGGCCCAAAAAACCCAGGATTTCGCCCTTGCGCGCGTTGAACGTCAGTTCATTGATCGCGCGCCGCGAGCCATAATCCTTTGTCAGTCCCGTCACCCGTATCATTGTTGCTCCTTGGCTGGTCGCCAGCGCCATGTCCAGGCAATGTAAGAGCGGAAACCATGTTCCGCTCAACAAAATGTTCATTATAGAGTTGCGTTAATGCAATATAGGCCCAATCCAGGCCGCATAATTTTATACAATAAACCCACCCACAAAGTCAATAGGCTAACCGGTTTCTAATCAAATGCTAATCTTATATAGGCAAATTCCAGGCTTTGGAGTACAATGTCCAAGATTTTTTTGTCCCCAAAGCACCACCTGTTCGAGTACTACCTAATTAATTTTTTACTCTGGGAGGAAGTATGGATATCTTTGGTATGGGCGCGCGGCACGGTTTGAGCTCTTTTGAACAAATCGCCGTTATATGCGTCGTCTTAACAGCTTTCTTAAGCCTGCTTTATGCCTGGTTATTGCGCGGCAATGTTCTTAACAAAGACAAGGGCACGGCAAAAATGCAGGAAGTGTGGGAGACCATCAGTATTGGCGCGGAAAGTTATCTTTCACGCCAATTAAAGACAATCCTTCCCGCTATCCTTCTCCTGACGGTAGCGCTTTTCTTGAGTGTGTATGTGGTTCCGCCCACACAAGAAGCTGTCCAGGAATTTCCAAATAATACCCAAATTATTATCGCCATTGGCCGCACGGTCGCCTTCATTTTAGGGGCGACCTTCTCACTTACCGTGGGCCAGTTAGGCATGCGCATGGCGATCCAGGCAAGTGTGCGCTCGGCCTCCGCCGCGCGACGCAGCTTTAATGAAGCCTTATCCATCGCCTATTATGCCGGCACGATCACCGGGATGCTCACGGATGGCCTGGGTTTGTTCGGGGGGACGGTCATCTTCATCATCTTTGGTAAGGCTGCGCCGGATGCGCTGCTTGGCTTTGGTTTTGGCGGCACCCTGATCGCGCTGTTTATGCGCGTGGGCGGCGGCATCTATACCAAAGCAGCGGATGTGGGCGCGGACCTGGTGGGCAAGGTCGAGAAAGACATTCCGGAAGACGATCCTCGCAATGCCGCGGTCATCGCGGACCTGGTGGGCGACAACGTGGGTGACTGCGCCGGTATGGCCGCGGACATCTTCGAAAGCTACGAAGTGACGATTGTCTCCGTGTTGATCCTCGGGCTTGCCCTGCTGGCGCAGACTGGCGAATTGAAGTGGATTGTTTATCCCTTGATCATTCGCGCCATTGGTGTGATCAGCTCGATTCTAGGCACGTTCACCGTCCCGGTGTGGGAAAAGTTCCCGATCAAGTTCTTGCGGGCGCACGACGCTGAAGAGTTGATGTTCCGCTCCTATGAGGTCTCCTCCGTCAATACGGTGGTTTGGGCCTTTGTGGCGGCACTTGCCTATGCGGGTGACTGGCGCCTGGGTGCGCTGACCACCGTGGGCGTGGGTCTGGCGGTTGTGTTCAACCCCTTGACCTCTTATTTCACCGCGACGAAAAAATCACCGGTTCAGGAAATTATTAAATCCACCCGGTTCGGACCCGCGACCACGATCCTTTCCGGCCTTTCGGTCGGCATGGAGTCCAGTGTGTGGGCAGTCTTCGTGATTGTGGTTTCCTTCATTCTGGGCCTGTTGATCTACGGCTCTGCCGGCTCGCTGTACGTATTGTATGCCGTGGCAATGATCGGCATTGGCATGCTCAGTCACACCGGCAATAACGTGGCGATGGACTCCTATGGTCCGATCTCGGATAATGCCAATGGCATCGGCGAGATGGCCTGGCACGACATGGATGACGAGGCCACCTTGAAGGCGCGCCAGATCATGGCGGACCTGGACGCGGTAGGCAACACTACCAAAGCGATCACCAAGGGAATTGCAATCGCATCCGCGGTTATCGCGGCGGTTTCCTTGTTCGCTTCATTTATCACCGACGTGGCCCGGGTGCAAGCCCAGGCGGGTTTGCCCGTTCTTTCTTCGATCCGCATTTCAGAAACCTCTGTGTTTATCGGTTTCTTAATTGGCGGCGCCATGCCCTGGCTGTTCAGCTCGCTGGCCATCCGCGCGGTCTCTCGGGCTGCCGGACAGATCGTGGAGGAAGTGCGCAACCAGTTCCGGATTCCCGGGATTATGGAAGGCACAGTAAAACCTGACTACGCGCGTGTGGTAGGCATTTCGACGGCTTCCTCACAGAAAGAACTGATCCCCCTGGCGACGATTTCGGTGCTGACCCCCTTAGTGGTTGGATTGGTGCTGAAAGTTGAAGCGTTGGGCGGTTTCCTGGCGGGCGTAATTCTCAGTGGCCAAATGCTGGCAGTGTTCATGTCGAACGCCGGCGGCGCCTGGGATAATGCCAAGAAGGGTATCGAAGACGAACCGCGCAATATCGCCGCTAATACGGGCAAGGGCTCCGAGCGGCATAAGGCCGGGGTAGTGGGCGATACCGTTGGTGATCCGTTGAAAGACACCGCCGGTCCGGCGCTCAACCCGATGATCAAGGTGGTGAACACCGTCAGTCTGTTGGCTGCGCCAATTATTGTGTTGGCCAATGGAATTGTTCCCTGGATTATCGCGGCCGTGTTACTCGCCGCGATCATCTGGGCAATTTTCACCAGCAAGCGGCCGACGACCGATCTGCTCACTGAGACCGATGTGGCAAGCGTATCCGCCGACTGACCTCTGATCGCATGATCTGATCCGCGGCTGTCGCACGACGACCGTATGACCGGGGCAGGGAAACCTGCTCCGGTTTTTTTTATGCTCCGGCTGAAGAAGCTAGAAATGTAAGGAAATCCGGGGGATACGGCGCCTGGATCTGGAGGGCCGCACCTGTTTCGGGGTGAGTAAAGGATAGCGAAAGCGCATGCAGGGCGGTTCGGGGAAAGGATTGGAATAATTGGAGATCGAAAGGGTGGGATTTAAGGGCTGGGGGCAGGCGGTACAGGGGATCCCCGAGGATGGGATGACCAACCGAGGAGAGATGGGCGCGGATTTGGTGCGTATAGCCAGTGGTAGGGCGGGCTTCGACCAGGCAAAACCCCTGATACTGCTGCAGAACACGGATTTGGGTGTGGGCGGGCTTGCCGGATCGCGTGTCGACGACCGTGCGGTGGCTGCGGTCGCCATTGACGCGCAGCGGCGCGTGGATACCGAACTGGCCTGTGGTGGGGGCGCCAATACATAGGGCATGATAAATTTTTGATATTTTTCTCTCGGCGAATTGGCGGTCCAGCAGTTTATGTGCCGATGGTGAGCGGGCTAGGAGCAAAACCCCGCTGGTATCCTTGTCCAGGCGGTGAACGATGTATAGGCGGCCCCAATCGCCTTCCAACAGTGATTGGACGGTGGGTAAGGCCGGATTATATCCATCCGCCACACACAGCAAACCGGCGGGTTTGTCGATCACCAGGAGGGCGGGGTCACTGAAAAGGATCATAACGGGTATTATAACAAACCGGGCTCCGGAGTTACCCGGAGCCCGGGAATTTCTAGCGTGACGATCTACCAGGCATAAGCCCAGGGAGCTTCGCCGCCCGGGCCGGGCCAGATCTGGTCGAGTTTCTTCATCAACTCGTCGTCCAGATTGATTTCCAAGGCGCGCAGACTGCCGTTGAATTGTTCGATGGTGCGGGGCCCGATGATGGGCGCGGTTACCACGGGGTTCTTGAGCAGCCAGGCGAGGGCCACATCCGCAGGTTTTTCGCCCATTTCGGCGCACAGGTTTTCGTATGCCTCAATCTGCGGCCGTTTTTCTTCCACCCGTTTTTCGAGGTGTTCATTGGCGCGCCGGCCCTCTTTGGCCTTTTGCAGTACCCCACCCAGCAAGCCACCACCCAGCGGACTCCAGGGGATAATCCCCAGGCCGTAATTTTTGCAAGCCGGCACGACTTCCAGCTCGATGGTACGAGCCTCGAGATTGTAAAGGCTTTGTTCGCTGACCAGGCCGAGGAAATTGCGATTTTTTGCGGTTTCCTGGGCACGGGCGATATGCCAGCCGCCGAAATTGGAGCTGCCGGCATAGATTACTTTGCCCTGCTGTACCAGGACTTCATACGCCTGCCAGATTTCATCAAAAGGCGTGAGCGGGTCAATGTGGTGCATCTGGTACAGGTCGAGATGGTCGGTCTGCAGCCGGCGCAGGCTTTCATCGCAGGCCTGGCGAATATGCAAGGCAGATAGTTTTTGCTGGTTCGGCCATTCGCCCATGCGCCCAAACACTTTGGTGGCAATGACGGTTTTCTCGCGACGCCCGCCGCCTTGCGCAAACCAACGGCCCACGATGTTTTCGGTTACCCCTTCTCCCAACTTCGATCCATACACATTAGCAGTGTCGAAGAAATTGACTCCCAACTCCATGGCGCGGTCCATGATGGCGAAACTGTCTGCTTCGGTGGTGTGCGGCCCAAAATTCATTGTGCCCAGGCACAATTTACTGACCAGCAGGCCGGTGCGGCCTAATTGCGTGTAATCCATGTTTTCCTCCTGAGAAAACGGGAAATTTACCCCAGTACGATCGAACGGGTGAGTGAACCTGCGCGATCACTGGAAACGATGATATCGACCTGGCTGCCGGGTGGAGCCTGGACGATCCAATTTACCCGGCCGCGATTGTCGGTTTCACTGAGGGCGAAAGCCGGGGTGATCGGTTTATTACTACGACCTTCTAACCAGCCAAACTCCATGCTCTCTTTTCCGGTAAGAATGATGGCGCCATCGGGGAGCTTGATTTGCGCGCGAACCGGCCGGATGGCCTTGCGGTTGCGCGTCTGGCGGCTGGTGTAAGAAGGGAGGTAACCTGTATTCTCGACGACCAGGTTGATTGACCAGGTATTCTCTGAGAGTCGTCGAATATCCTCCGAATGGAGCTGCAGGTGAGGCAGCATATCGGCGATCTCCAATATCCAGGGCGTGTGGCGCGAGACTTCCGCCTCAAGAAAACTCGCCGGTGGATTTCGCCAGGTGAACAGGCTATTGATCCCGCCGATTTCAACCTCACCGAGTTGGGGATGGTGAAAGGGTTTCCATTCATGGATGTCACCGGAGTGGGCATTTTTTAGCACCCACTGGAAAATCTTCAGATCATCTTCCTCGGGATGATCCCGGAACCATTCGATGAAACTGCGATTTTCTATGCCGGCTTCGCTGGGTAAATCCCATAGCTCAATGGTATAGGCGTAGACGCCAAACTGGTCATACATCCAATCGTCGAAGGCGCCAAAGGTAATCGCCTTCTTGTTGGGAGTGAAATCGTGGAAGGTGGATACGCTGCGGTAGCCGGTGAGGCGGGTGCCAATGCGGCCGATCTGTTTATAGATATACAAATCGTCTTCATTCATCTCTTCATCGGCTTTGGTGGAATACGGACGGAGAAGGACCCGGCTGTAGGTGTGGAATGTCAGGGCGGCATTGATGTTGGGATGCTGGCTGACGAAGCGCACCACAGCATTAATCTCAGGCTCCGAGGCGGGATAGGGCCCGGAGCCACGCTGTTCGTTTTCAGGATGCCAATCAAAGGGGAAGTTGCGATTAAAATCCAGGCGCTGGTTGGTTTCAGCGATGTTCAGTAAATACCCGTCGTACTGGGTGATCAACCCCTCCGGCAGAACGCGATAATATTGGCCGCCATGTTCGGCCGGCCCGCGTTTTTGCATCAGGCGTGGATCGTCCTGGCTGATTTTCCAATCCCCGTTGGAGTCTGGGACGCGCATCTGCAATATTTGCCCGTTTTCGTCAATGTCGCTGGGCCGCAGGCCATCCGGGGTATCGTCCCAGGGGTAGGGGCGAGTGCCGGAACGGATAAATGAGGGTTTACTGGCCATCGCCAACCCGGCCCCGTCTGGATTGACACGGGGGACGGCGTAAAAGGTGCAGGTATCCAGCAGGCGGGTTATCCGCTCGGACTGGTTGTAACCACTGAGGAGCGTGTTGAGGAAGTAAAGCACCGCGGTGGTACCGGCCAGCTCGGTGGCGTGCAGGTTGCCGTCCAGCCAGACAGCAGGTTTGGTTTGATCCGAACCGCCGCTGAAGTTGGTGGCCGTCGCCAGGTAAATGGGTTTGCCTTCATGGCTATTCCCGATGACGCTCACATCGAGAATGCCGGGAAATCTATCAGCCCAATCTTTCAGGATTTTTTCTATTTCATCGTTGGTGTAATAGTGATTGAAGTCCATGTATTGTTCCCAAATGAGATGATGTAGAATGAGTATATCAAAGAAATAGCTTTGCTTTGGTAAAAAACGTTCAGGCGGAGGAGATGATGCATATCCTAATAGTCCACATCGCGGTAAAAACCCAATTCGTCGAAGAATTCAAACAAGCATCCTTTGACAATGCACGCGAGAGTCTCAAGGAACCCGGCGTGGTACGCTTCGATGTGCTGCAGCAAACCGAAGAGGTGGAGCGCTTCACCTTACTGGAAGTCTATAAAAGCCCGGATGATCATCGAAAGCACCGCGAAACCGCCCATTATATGCGCTGGCGCGACCGGGTGGTGGAGATGATGGCCGAACCGCGCCAGGGGATCCGCTATATAAATTTATTTCCCGACGATAGCAGCTGGCTTGAGTAAACGAAAACCTGCCGACCTCGAAGGCGGCAGGTTTTCATTATGCGACCAGTTATTACTTCCTGGTGGGAAACCTTATCCAGCGACGAAATAGGAAATGGCGATAACCCCTGGGCCGGAGTGCACCAGAATGGCAGGGGTCAAGTCGTAAATCGGGATGGTATTCACCGGAATATTCAGCATGGCGCTAAATTCTTCCGCTAAAGTCCTGGCGGTCTCAAGCGCATCCCCCTGCATGATATTTAAAAAGCTTTGTGGACCGGCAGGGCATTCACTTTGCACAATCTCTTTCAGCCTGGCAACGGCGCGTTTATGGGTGCGCTGGCTCTCAAACGGAGCTACCTGGCCGTCTTTGAGGGTCAGAATCGGTTTCATTTGGAGCAAGCTGCCCAGGAGATGAGAGGCTGCGCCGATCCGGCCGCCTTTATACAGGTATTGGAGGGTGTCTACCAGAAAATAAACCCGGTGGCGCGCGCACAATTCGGTGGCTTTGGCGATGATTTCTTCGGCGCTCATCCCGGCCTGTGCACAGCGAGCGGCTTCGAGCACTACCGCACCCAACCCGCCGGCGACAATCTGCGTATCTACAATGCGGATATCCACCCCAGGAAAATCTTGCGCCCCAACCGTCGCGCCGCGGAACGTCCCGGATATCTGCCCTGAAGGCGCCAATACGATGGCGGTATCTCCCTTTTCGCCAATTTCACGATAGACTGGCTCGTAATAAATTGGCCCGGGCGCCGAGGTCTTCGGCAGCACCGAGCTGGTCCGCTGGCGTTGGAGGAATTGCATTGCATTCATCTGGGTGTCATCGCGATAGGTTTCTTCACCGATGACAATTTCTTGAGGAACGTAATAAATCCCTAGCTTTTTTGCCAAATCGACCGGCAAGCATGAAGTGGTGTCGGCAACGATCTTTACCATATGATGAGTTCCTTTTCCTGACCAATGAATAGAATGATTAACGCGATGAGATGGAAAAAAATAAAATGAAGCCAAACCACGCGAAACGATACTTTATATTATAAGGAAGATGCAATTCCTGACCGATTATTGATAAAACAAATCCAGAATGATGGATTGAAATTATTATATCATCCTGGGGTAAAATCAAACTATCTGACGTCCGGAGGTAACATGATGGCGGTAAACAACAATCAATTGAGCCTGGGCACCGATCCAATCGCCTTTGTCATATTCGGAGTTACCGGCGACCTGACGCATCGAAAACTGCTCCCGGCCGTCTATGAATTGCTGCGCGAAGGTCGCCTGACCGTGCCGGTGTACGTGATTGGTTTCGCCCGGCGTGATTGGAGCGATGATTTCCTGCGAGATTCGCTGCGCAAGGCAATTGATGAATATGCCCGCACTAAACCGGTGGACGAGCAAGTGGTGAACGATTTATTATCGCGGGCCTTTTATGTTCAATCCAATTTTGATGAGCCGGAGGGTTACGGCCGGCTAAATGAGGTGCTGGACAAGATTGGCGTCTGCAATGTGATGTACTACCTGGCTACCCCCCCAGAATCATACATGGATATCGTTCGTCATTTAGGCGAGCACCCGCGCACTGATTGTTCGGGCGCCTGGACCAGGCTGGTGGTGGAAAAGCCCTATGGGCGCGACCTCGAATCGGCCCAGGAGCTGGAAAGCGTGGTGCATTCAGTGTTCAAGGAACGCCAGGTTTATCGCATCGATCATTATTTGGGAAAAGAAACCGTCCAGAATATCCTGGTGCTGCGGTTTGCCAATGGCATTTTTGAACCATTGTGGAACCGCAATTACGTCGACAATGTGCAGATCACCGTGGCGGAAACCGTGGGTGTAGGCACCCGGGCAGGGTATTACGATACCGCCGGGGTGATCCGGGATATGTTCCAAAATCACATGCTGCAGTTGATCGGCCTGACTGCCATGGAAGCGCCGGTGGTTTTCAACGCCGACAACACTCGCGATGAGAAGGTGAAAGTGCTGGAGGCTTTGCGTCCGATGGTTGGGAAGGACGCATTGATGAATACCTACCGCGCCCAATACGTGGCGGGATGGGTGGATGACGCCCGGGTGCTGGGGTATAAAGATGAAAAAGGTGTCCCACCCACCTCGACGACCGAGACTTACCTGGCAGCCCGCCTGTATGTCGACAACTGGCGCTGGGCAGGCGTGCCGTTTTATTTGCGCTGCGGCAAACGAATGCCATCGCGGGTGACCGAAGTGGCGATCCAATTCAAACAACCGCCACTGCGCCTGTTTGATTGGAAGAACATGGGCGGGGCAGCACCGAATGCGCTGGTTCTCAACATCCAGCCGAATGAAGGCATCACCCTCACCTTTGGCGCGAAGAATCCGCGCCCGCGCACCGAGATCTCACCGGTCAAAATGGAGTTTAGCTATGAAGAGGCTTTCGGCTCCGAACCGCCGGAGGCTTACGAACGGCTGCTGTTGGACTGCCTGACGGGGGACGCGACCCTCTTTACCCGCAGCGATGAGGTTCTGGCAGCGTGGCGCTTCACCACTGAAATTTTGAAAGCCTGGGAAGACGAAAAGATCAAGAATCTGCCCATTTATGAGGCCGGCACCTGGGGACCCTCGGAGGCAGACGATTTTATTGCCCAGGATGGCTGGACCTGGCGCAATTCCCCTTAACCCGGATGGTTGTACGGATAGCCGTCAGGCGTTAGTGCAGATTTGCAGTTCGGGCAGATTTTCTCTCCGGGTAGGACGACAAAGCCGCAGCGGCGGCAGGTATGGGGTTGGGATGCGCCCAGGGGCGCTCCACAGGCGAGACAGGAAGCCTGGCCCATTGGGTTGGCGGTATGACAGTAGCCGCAGGTTACACGCTGCATGCGCCGTGAGAGTTCGGTTCCGCTGCCCACGGTCGCGGCTGTGTTCTCGATGACGCGCCACACTTCCTCGGTCAACTGCAGGTATTCGATATCCTGGGCAATATCATCCAGGCGGCCAATCAGGTTGAAGGGGTTGCGGATGACAGCCAGGGCAGAAATGCCAAGGCTGGCGGCCACGCCAACCCAATTTTGCCGGCCTACCTGAACCGAGACGCCATCGATGACCCGCTGCAGGATGATGCTCAGCGCGGTCTGGCCGCCCGCCCGGGCGGCTGCGTAGGTGCCAATCTGGACGATACAGCGGTTGTCATCCCCCACGCGTTGCACGCGCAGGTTTCCCCGGTTGAAATGGCCCGCCAATATATTGGCAAATTCTGTGGGCTGCAGGTTGCCGTGAAAGATTTTCTGATCCATAGTTCGATTATAATTCCCTGGCACGAAAGGGTTTTCTCGTTCAATCCGTGGGTTCTTGTAGGTTGGGTTGAGGGGCACAATGACGACAATTTGGCCCATCAACCCTTGCCCTGAAACCCAATGCGATGCCAAAACGATGGGTTTCGCTACGAAGAACCGGGTAGCCAAACTATCTGGCGAGTAAACCACTCACCTTATTATGCAAGGTTTTCTTGAAGATATGCATCAAAAATTCATCAAAATAATGACGGTGGTTGCCCTGGCGGCGGCTTGCCTGTTCATGGTGCTGGATTCATCTGTTTCTGCCCGCCCCAACTCCCAGGAGGCCAATACTCCCATCCCCACAGTCACAGGCACTGTCTCGGGTCCGATGGCCGTGGTGGTTCCCGGACCCGAACCGCAGATCAACCTGCGTGCCGGTCCCAACACCACCTATGACAAGGTGGGGGTGCTGCTGGTCGGGCAGAAAGTGCCGGCGAAAGGCCGCTCTCCGGGAAACGAATGGATCATGATCGAATACCCCGGCGTGCCGGGCGGGATGGCCTGGGTCTGGTCGGCTTATGTGCGCATTGAACCGCCGGTCGACCTGCCGATCATCGAACCGCCGCCAACACCTACGCCGGCAGTCACCAGCACCATCGATCCAACCCTGGCGGCCAAATTCATCGTAACCCAGGAAGCCACCCGTTTACCCACATTCACCGCTCCTCCACCCCTGGCGATCCCAACTTTCCAGGCGGATAATGGCACGATGGTGGGTGATTTCCCTATGGGCTTTGTGATCGTCGGATTGGCTGTCTTAGGGCTGCTTTTCGGGTTGGTCTCGTTTACACAGCGACGGTAGAAATTTCCCGGCCCATCACGGTCAGCGAGTGATAAATTCCTGCAGTTTCTTCAAGCACGCCAGCGCCAGCTTGTGACCGCTGCTGCTCTCACAAAATTCGGCCTCCACTCCTGCCGCACTCAATTCACGCAGGCTGTCATACGCCATCTGAATGGGAATGGTTTCGTCTCTTTGGCCGTGAGCGATGAAGTAAGGTTTTCCGGCCAGGCCTGAAAGCTTCGCTGGATCTGCCATAGCCGGGAGAAATCCCGCCAGTACGGCTGTTCGCTCAATTCGGTGGGGGTACAGAACCGTCAGGGTATGGCAGACCGCTCCACCCTGGCTGAAGCCAACCAGCCGCAAGGGCAGGTCGGGGGCGCCGGCCTGTTCCAGTTGGGTGAGGATTTCCTTCATTAAATCTCGGCAGGGAGCTTCAAAGGCTGTCATCGGCGGCCAGGCATCCTGGCGCGCTGCGGCCCAACCATAACCGCTGGGGGCTGCCAGCGGACCGCGGGGGAACATGGCCAGATAGCTTTCCGGGAGTTCTCGGCGAAAGATATCCATCGAAAATTCGTCCCCGGTCCAGCCGTGGACAAAAACGACGACGTGGCGAGGCGGTTGTTGGGAAACAGCGGGAACCAGGCGGATCATCTGTCCTCGTAATTCACTTGAATTAGTATCAATCCCGGTTGGCTCGCTTGACGATCCAATCCATGATGGCGAAGAATATGAGGATCAGGCCGACCGGTACCAGGCCGATCCCCAGGCATAGCAAACCCGAGAGGGCGGCAGACGGGCCATAGATGAGGTAGATCAGGCCGTCGCCGACGATAAAAAGCAGCAGGATCCCGCCGGCGATCAGGCGAAAGGTGGTCTGGCGGGCATACGCGCGCAGGTCGGTTTTCATTTATCCGCCGGGCTGGGTTGTGAGTGGTTGACCAGGGATGGCTCGTCGATGGGGGTGATTTTGCGGAAAATGCGGTTCACTTTGCCGCGCCAGGAGGCAGCCGTGCGAATTTCATCTATTTTTGCCTGGGCAGCTTCCACCCCGATGCTGATCAGCTTTTCCGCATCCACCAATTCAAAAATTCCAAACTGCATCACATCTGGGCGGATGATGACATCCGGCTTATCAATTCTCAGGCGCAGTTCGGCCACCATACGCGAATTGATATCCATGGATTGGGTGAAAATGCGTGCAGCCTGCCCCAGGCGCATACGGGTGAACCCCTGCAGGATTTGGGCCGGGATAGGCAGAGGCAGCGGAGCCGTATCGATGATATTGGCCTCGGGGATGGCCCCCCAGTCTTCCGGAGCCGCCTGTAAGACTACGGCCACCACAGGTAAACCGGGAGCCAGTTTTCGCGCCAGGTTCACCGGCACCGGGTCGAGGATGGCGCCGTCGACCAGCAAGGCGTTGCCCATTTTACGCGGGGGGAGCACCCCCGGGAAGGCGCTGGAAGCCAGCACTGCGTCCAGCAGGCTGCCGCTGGTGAGATACACCTCCCGGCTGCTGTTGATATCCACGGCTGTACAGCCGAAGGGAATATCCAGGTCGGCGAAGGTATAGTCATGCAGCAGAGACGATAAGGCATCGATCATCCCGCCGTGCCCCAGGATGGAGGGGCCATCATCTGGTCTGCGGCGGTAGAGAGCAGCGACATCCAATTTCTGGATGGCCCAAATAATATCCGGCACCTCCACCCCGGCGGCGGTCACGGCGCCGATCAGGCTGCCAATGCTGGTGCCGGCAATCGCTTTAATGCGAAAGCCGTTGTTGCGCAGGCATTCGACCACCCCCAGGTGCGAAATCCCACGCGTGCCACCACCACCCAGGGCGAGACTGATATCCATGAAATGCCTCTACAACTCGAGCGCCTGGCTCAATTCTAATAAATTCATGTCCAGTTGCTTTTTGTTTTTGATGACCTCGTCATACGGCGTGGTGGTAACCGATCCCTTGATGCTGCCAACCAGCACGCCGGTTTCACCGCGCTCGATGGCGGCGGTGGCGCCTGCTCCCAGGCGGGTGGCAAGGATGCGGTCGTAAGCGCCTGGGGCGCCACCGCGTTGGACGTGACCGAGGGTGGTGGCCCGCACGCCAAAACCGAGGCGTTCTTTATGCAGGGTGAAGTAATCGACCAGACCCTGGGCATTGATATCTGCTCCCTCGGCCACCACCACCAGGGCGTGAGCTTTCCCACGTTCATAGGCATGGCGGATGTCGGCGCCTACCTTTTCAGGGTCCACCGGAAATTCCGGGACAACGATAGACTCGGCCCCGCCCGCGATACCGGCCATCAACGCCAGGTATCCGCATTTTCTGCCCATCACCTCGACCAGGAAGGCGCGCTGGTGAGAAGAGGCGGTCACCTTCAAGCGGTCGATCGATTCGAGGGCGATATTAAGCGCCGTATCCACGCCAATGGTGATATCCGACCCATACAGGTCATTGTCGATGGTCGAGGCAACCCCCACCACCGGAAAGCCCATGCGATTGAGCTCGGACGCGCCGGTCTGGGAGCCGTTGCCGCCGATGACGACCAGCGCATCGATGCGGTGCTGGTTAAGTTCGCGGATTGCCAGGGTTCTACCGTCAACAGTTTCAAATTCGGGGCAGCGCGCGCTGCCTAACATGGTGCCCCCCAACTGCATCATACCGCCTACATCGCGGTTGCCCAATTGTTGGATATCCCCCGCGATCAGCCCGGCATAACCGTGCCGCACCCCATACACCTCCCAGCCCTTGAAAACACCCGTGCGCACGACTGCGCGGATTGCCGCATTCATGCCGGGGGCATCTCCCCCGCTGGTTAAAACGGCGATTCGCTTCATGATTCCCTCACTTATTGGTTATGATGATGTTAGTTTACCACTTTTGAATTGGTAGATTTGTAGATCATCCTGGTTATTGATAATATTTTTTAAGCGCACCACACAGGGCGTCTATATCGCTGGTGGTGTTATACGCCTGGAACGAAACCCGAATAAGTTTCTCGCCGTTCCAGTCCATCACCGGCACTTCGATTTTTGCGTCCACCCAGAGATATTTGCCGAGAGCGGCCAAATCGGTGGCGGCAGGCAGGCGGATCGAGACCATCTGGGCGTACCAGGACCGGCTGCCCGAGGATATTGGCTCAAGCCCGGTGATTTCATGGATGGATTGTTCGCACAACCCGGCCAGCCGGTGGCTGCGTTCTCGCACCTGGTCCCAGGCATGCGCCTGAATAAAACGGATGGCATCCGGGACAGCCAGAAAGGCGGCGATATCGCGCGTGCCGCTCCACTGGTTGTAATCGATGAAAGTGGAAGGACCGGTGATGGCGCTTTCGTAACCCCAGGAAACCACCAGCGGGTCGATGCGATCCTGAACGGAGGGGTGGGCGTATAAAAAGGCGGCGCCCTTTGGTGCGCATAGCCATTTATGCAGGTTGCCGGTATAGAAGTCGGCTGGAATCTCACCCAGGTTTAAGGGTAGTTGGCCCGGTGCATGCGCGCCGTCGATCACGGTGAGGATGCCCTGCTTCCTGGCCCGCCGGCAAATTTCCTCGATCGGGAAAATCAGGGCGGTTGGCGAGGTGATGTGGCTGATGGCGATCACTTTTGTGTGGGGGGTGACGCCTTGCCAAAACGTGTCAATCCAATCTTGGGCAGAGGTGAAGGGCAGCGGTAGGGGATGGTTGATGTAGCTGAACCCCTGCTTTTTTGCATAGTAATGCCAGGTGCGGTCGATGGCGCCATATTCGTGGTTGGTGGCCAGAACTTCATCGCCGGGAGCTAAGGATAGGCTGTGGGCGATGATATTCAGACCGGTGGTGGCGTTGGTGATATATACCAGGTCGTCGGCATTGACCCCAAGGAACGCCGCCAGATCGGCGCGGGCTTTGGCCAGAAGATCATTGGCGCGTCTCCCAAGAAAATCAACCGGTTCGCGTTCCAGTTCCAGTTGGTACTGCTGGTAGGCGCGAAACACCGGGCGCGGAGTGGCGCCAAAGGAGCCGTGGTTAAGAAAAGTGACCTGAGGGTCGAGTAAGAAGTGTTTGCGAAGTGAGGAGCGACGAAGATTATCCATTTGCAGGATTATAAATCAAATATAATAGCAGGATTATGCATTCACCCTGGTTGCGCTGATTAATCCGGCTTTTCACTCCAATTAAACCTGTCCCTGACGAATACCGGCGCACATTTTTCCATTTGTTCATGGATATGGCCTGGATTGGGGTGTTAAGTGGGACAACCATCACCTTTTTAAGTGTTTTCGCCGCCCGTCTCGGCGCTTCCTCCACCCAAATTGGCTTTATCAGCGCCGCGCCGGCGGTGA
Organism: uncultured Chloroflexia bacterium; assembly: GCA_963752685.1. Classification (GTDB taxonomy): domain Bacteria; phylum Chloroflexota; class Anaerolineae; order Anaerolineales; family Anaerolineaceae; genus Anaerolinea. Next base: position 1,351,856 of record CAVVZR010000008.1, read on the forward strand.
TAAATTTAATTTTTGCCATCCCGGCTGCCAGTTGGACGCGCGGCCGGCCTTTGGGGACGGCTGCGTTTTGGTCATCGGCGGCAGCGCGTATCTTTTACCTGCCGTTAAGTTTTCTGCCTTTTTTCTTTCAGCCGGCCCAAGAGGTGTGGGTCATTATTTTCATTATTCTGGTGATGAATGTTCCCCTGAGCCTGTTAAAATGTGAGCTTTAACGCCATGATGATCGAAGCGGTCCCCTTTGAATGGCGTGCGTATGTGGTAGGCGGTCGCAATGGACTGCTATCGATCATCACCGTGATCGTCACCCTGGTGAGTGGGCAAATTCTCAACCGCCTGCCGTTCCCAACCGGTTACCAGGTGATTTTCGGGCTGGGTTTTATGGGCGCTGCGATGAGCAGCCTGCACCTTTTCTTGCTGCGCGACAAAGGCGCGCCATTGGTGCAAACCCCAAGTCTGTCCGGCGGCTGGCTGCCCCATTTCGAGCTAAATCCAAAGAATAAGAAATACATCCGCATTTTATTTTTCCTGTTTTGTTTTCATACTACTCAATGGCTGGTGATCCCGATTGTTCCCTTATTTTCGGTTAATTTCTTGCACTTATCCGATGTTCAAATCAGCCTGGGCAACGGCATGTTCAACCTGATTGTCTTCTTCGGATCATTTTCATTGAGCCGGATATCCAACCGGTTCGGAAATCACCGCGCCACGGCGTACAGCGCGCTCGGAATGGCAATATTTCCGGTCATCCTGGCGCTTTCACGCGGATTTGGCCTCTACATGACGGCCCAATTTGTGGGAGGTGTGGTCTGGTCGATTCTGGCCGGGGCACTGTTCAATTACCTGGCTGAAAATGTGCCTGACGAAAACCGGGCTTCGGCGGTTTCCCTGTATATTTTCGTGAGCAACGGTTCGATTTTGATTGGCTCCTTGTTGGGGCCGTTCATCAGCGACCAGGTGGGCTATCCGACGGCATTGATCGCCTTTGGCGCGCTGCGGGTGATTTCTGGGCTGGCAATTCTACGTTGGGGATAGGCAGTTATGTTAGAATGGGCGCATGAGCACCAATGGAATCAAGGTCGTCGCCACCAACCGTAAAGCCCGATTTGAATATTTCTTGCTGGAGCATTTTGAAGCGGGGATTGCCCTCCAGGGAAGTGAAATCAAGTCGGTGCGCGCCGGACAAATCAGTCTCGCCGAGGCATATATTCAAGTCGACGGGCGCAATGCCTGGCTGATTGAGGCTCATATCGCAGTGTATAATCCGGCCAGCCGGTTTAACCACGACCCGAAACGACCGCGACGGCTGTTATTGCACCGCAAAGAAATCGTGGATATGTGGAATGAAGTCCGTTCAAAGGGCGTCACCATCATTCCTGTGCAGGTGTATCTGAAGGACGGGCGGGCCAAGCTCGAGATTGCCGTGGCTAAGGGCAAGAAACTGTACGACAAACGCGCCTCCATCGCAGACCGGGATATGGAACGCGAATCCAGGCGGGAAGATCGCGAGCGCCTGCGCTCACACGAATAATTCCTTTGGAGTGGATGTGATAGGTAATAATCTGGTCGCCCTCGTCCTGACCTTTGTTCTGGCGCTGCTCTGGCTGCGTCTCAACGATTTTCTCGCCCACCGCGGGGTGATCAGCGCGCCGCTAAGCCGCAAGATCATCCATATCGGCACCGGTCCCATCTTTGTTTTGTCCTGGCTGTTCTTTAATCATGCGCCTTCCGCTCGCTGGCTGGCGGCGCTGGTGCCGCTGGCCATCACGGCTCAGTTTGCCCTGGTGGGGTTGGGTCTGCTGCGCGATGAACCGTCGGTGGCGGCTATGTCGCGCAGCGGTGACCGGCGTGAGATCTTGAAAGGCCCGTTGTTCTACGGCATCGTCTTTGTGATTATCACCCTGGTGTATTGGAAGTCGTCGCCCATCGGGATCATCGCTTTGATGCTGCTCTGCGGAGGAGATGGGCTGGCGGATGTGGTTGGAAAACGAATACGCACGGCGCCGCTTCCCTGGTCGCCGCGTAAAACCGTGGCCGGGTTCGTTTCAGTTTTTCTAGGCGGGTGGGTTTTTGCAGTGGGCGTCATTGCCGTGTTCATTGCTGCCGGCGTTTTCCCTGCGTCATTGCCCTCCTACCTGCCCGGCATCACCGTGATCTGCCTGGTGGGCATGCTGATCGAATCGCTACCGTTTGCGGACGTTGATAATCTAACCATGCCGGCAGCAGCCCTGCTGGTCGGCCAACTATTCTTCGGATAAGAAAACTATATGATCCAGATTGATGGCAACAGCCTGACATTAAATGAAATTGTGCGGGTGGCCCGGCATTTTGAGCCGGCGATGATTTCGCCGCAAGCCGTGGAAGGAATTCAACGCTCTCGAGCTATTCTAAATTCGATTGTGGCTACCGATCGCCCGGTTTACGGGATCAACACCGGGTTTGGCATCTTCGCCGAGAAACGTATCCGCCGGCGCAAGTCGGCGGCATTGAGCCGCAATTTGATCCTCAGCCATGCGGTGGGGACCGGGGCGCCGCTGGCGGGCGAGATTGTGCGCGCCGCTATGCTGGTTCGAGCCAACACACTGGCAAAGGGCCATTCGGGCGTGCGGATCGAGATCATTCAAACCCTGTTGGATATGCTCAATGCCCAGGTAACCCCTCAGGTGCCCAGCCAGGGATCTTTGGGCTCCTCCGGAGACCTGCTGCCATTATCGCATATGGCCCTGGTCTTTACCACCGATGAATTCGACCGCGAAGAGGATTCGGGCCTGGCGGAGTTTCAGGGTGAATTGCTCAGCGGCAGAAGCGCCATGCAGCGCGCCGGTATCTCGCGCATTCGGTTAGGCCCCAAAGAAGGCTTGGCGGTAAACAACGGGGCCACCTTCTCGGCGGCAATCGCCGCCCTGGCTGTTGAGGATGCGCAGGCCTTGTTGAATATCGCCGATACCGCGCTGGCGATGAGTTTAGAAGCGGTACTCGGCTGCCGCTCCGCATTCGATGCGCGCCTGCATATTGCTCGAGGACACGCCGGGCAAATGCAGGTGGCCGCTCGTGTGCTTGCCCTGACCGAAGAAAGTGATTTGCTGGACGCGGCCGGGCGTATCCAGGATGCCTATTCGCTGCGCTGCGCGCCCCAGGTGAATGGCGCCGCGCGCGATACGCTTGGTTTTGTCCGTTCGGTGATTGAAAACGAAGTGAATGCCGCCACCGATAATCCCTTGATCTTCGATGATGGTGATGTGATCTCGGGCGGCAATTTTCACGGCGAGCCCATCGGCATGGTCATGGATTACCTGGCGATTGCCCTTTGCGAGGTCGCGGCGATCTCCGAACGGCGCATCTTCCGCCTGACGGATGGAAAACTAAACGGAGGTCTTCCTCCGATGCTGGTTGACCATCCGGGCGCGGCGGGGCTGAACTCGGGGCTGATGATGCCGCAATATACGGCGGCGTCGCTGGTGCTGGAGAATCAAACTCTGGCAACCCCCGATTCGGTGCACTCCTTGCCCACCTCGGGAGAGCAGGAAGACCATAACGCCAATTCGATGACGGCGGCGCGCCACACTCGCCAGGTGTTGGAAAATTCCTCCCACGTTCTGGCCATCGAACTGTACACCGCGGCGCGCGCCTTGGATTTGCGTTTGCGTCAGACGCCGGAAAAGCATATGGGCGTAGTCACCGGCCAGGTGTTTTCCAAATTGCGCGCCAGAGTGCCCTATCGCGCCGGAGATGCCTGGTGGGGGCCGGAGATTGAGCAGGTGAAGGCAATGATTGTCGACGGCGATTTTGCAGCATTGGTCTCGCTCCAGGCGCCATCGGCAGAGATTAAAGAACCTTAAGGCAATCATGATTGACATTTCCCATCTTTATGAGTATGTTTAGCCGAATGAAATTATTCCAGGATAAAATGTCGCGGAGGCAATTCCTGTATGCTTCCGGTATGGCCCTGGCGGCAGCGAGTCTTTCTCCGCTGCCGGCAGTTTTTGCGCAGGAGTCATCCCCCTGGCAAGAGGGGGTGAGGATGGGGCGGGTTTGTTTGGGCAAGGTCAATATCCGCTCAAAACCCAATCCGGATGCAGCCACCGTCAAAGAAATATACGACGACGCGGTGGTGGTATGGGTGCAAGAGATCGTGGGCGATTCGCCCGGTTATGGCAGCCGGCGATGGGTAGAGACCCCGGATGGCTACATTTACTCCCCGCGGTTACAGCCGGTCTATTACCAACCCAACCAGGCGCTGAGCGAACTGCCGGTGGTGAATGATGAGCGTGGTTTTTGGGCGGAAGTGACGGTTCCCTATGTGGATATCATCATCGCCAATCCGCCAATTCGTACGCCTTCCCTCAAAACCGCACAATTTCCTCGGTTATATTACAGCCAGGTGGTGTGGATAGACGACCTGCGTACCAGCTCGAGTGGCTCGCTGCAATACCGCATCAATCAGAAGTACGGCAGCTACGGTGATTTATTTTGGGCGGATGCAGAAGCGTTTAAACTCATCACTGCAGAAGATATGGCGCCGATCAGCCCGGGTGTCGAGAACAAAAAGATCATCGTCAATGTCAACCGCCAGACACTGGCCTGTTACGAAGGCGGCAGCGAGGTGCATTTCGCCCGCGTCTCCACCGGGGCCAAGTTCGATTACCTGGGCAATGCGGTGGAGAAGTGGTCTACGCCTTTGGGGCCACACCCTATCTACCGTAAATTGATGTCCCTGCATATGAGCGGCCAGACTACCGGCGATTACACCGCAGTCCCCTGGACATGCTTCATCACCGGCGAAGGGGTTGCGGTGCATTCCTGTTACTGGCATAATGATTATGGGGTCCCACGCTCGCACGGCTGTATCAATGTGGCCCCGGACGACGCCCGCTGGGTATTTCGATGGACCAACCCAAGTGTGCCCATCGTTCCGGGTGAGTTGGATGTGTCGAACAAGTGGCCGCCGGTGGGCACGATTGTTGAAGTGGTGGAATAAACAGGCATCATACCATCGAGGATCGTAAGTCATGGAAGTATCAGTCGGTTTGGCATTTATCGCGGGGATGGCGTCCTTTCTTACTCCCTGTGTCTTTTCCCTGGTTCCGGTTTATGTAGGCTATTTGAGCGGCCGCTCGATGGCGACTTCTGCGGGCACATTTCAAGCTAACCGGCTGGTCACCCTGTCGCATGGGTTGGCTTTTGTTCTCGGGTTCAGCCTGGTATTTATCACCCTGGGCGTGGCCGCCTCTGCATTAGGTGGGCTGCTCTACGATGTGCGGGATTGGCTTTCTAAGATCGGCGGGGTGGTGGTCATTTTCTTTGGGCTGCATATGACCGGTATTCTGCGCATCCCCTTTTTGGATTACGATTTACGGCCGCGATCCAAGGAGGACCAATCCCGCAGTTATTTTTCCTCCGCTTTAATGGGCATCTTTTTCTCGGCAGGCTGGTCGCCCTGCGTTGGGCCGGTTTTGGGCGCGATCCTTACCCTGGCTTTGAATGGCGGCTCGATCACGGATGGAGTAAAGCTGCTCTCGGCATATTCGGCCGGCCTGGCGATTCCTTTTTTGCTGGCGGCTTTCGGCATCGGTTGGGTGTCTCAGATACTGCGCAAGTATGGCAAGGTGATGCATATCATCGAGGTGGTCATGGGGGTAGTGGTGATCATTGTTGGCGCTATGCTGCTGTTGGGCACATTCAACACGCTCAAGTATTTTGGCCCGTTTGTGGATTTTGGGCTGTAGGCGATGAGCAGGCTGCGCGGCATCCTTTTTCTGGCGGGAGGGTTAGCGGTTGGTCTGATCATCGGCGGGATCGTCCTATTTTCTATGCCGCACGGGAGTAGTTTCTCCAGGCGGCCCGATCCACCCACGACCGGGATCAAACTGGCCGATTTTTCCCTGGAAGGGCTGAACCGCCAGAAAATCGCGCTCAGTGATCTGCAAGGCAAGCCAGTGGTGCTCAATTTCTGGGCGACCTGGTGCCCTCCCTGCCGCGAAGAAATGCCACTGCTGGCCCAGTATTCCAAACTGTTGGAAGGAAAAGTTAACTTCGTCGGGGTTAATTATGATGAGGATGCGGTGACCGTACAGAATTTCGTCACTGCGAATAAAATCAGCTTCCCGATCTGGTTGGACCTGGGCGGATCGGTCTCCGACATGTATTACATTGACAGTTACCCCAATACTTTTTTTGTGGATGAAAACGGGATTCTTCGCGCGCAGCACATTGGCCAGCTCAATGAGGCATTATTAGTCAAGTATCTCGGTACCCTGGGAGTGGAGCCATGATTACAGTCACCCTGTATTGTTCGGAAACCACTGCTTCATGCGACCAGGTCAAGCAAGACCTTGCCGAGTTACAAGAAGAATATCCTCACCAACTGGTTGTCATCGACATCAATCGCAAATCGGCTTTGAAAAGTGTGTTTGAAGACCGCGTTCCGGTGCTCCAGGTCGGGCCCTACCAGCTCCAGGGGGAGATTTCCAAAGAGAGGCTCAAGGTATCTCTGGGGGCCGCCATTGACCGCAGCAACCAGATGGAAAAGATTGACCACAAATCATACCAGGAGCGCCTGGGGCGCGGCCGCACGGTAACCGGCGGAGACCGCCTGTCGCTGTGGATCAGCAATAATTACATTCACGTTTTCAACCTGTTGATTTTTATTTACGTGGGTCTGCCCTTTCTGGCGCCGGTGTTAATGAAACAAGGGGCGACCTTCCCCGCGGGGATCATTTACCGGGTCTATTCGGTGATGTGCCACCAGCTTCCATTCCGGTCCTGGTTCCTGTTTGGCGAACAGGCTTACTATCCCAGAGAATTAGCCGGGATCAGCGGGGTAATCACCTACGAACAGATCAATAACAACCAGCCGGTGGATGTTTTTACCGACCGGCAGTTTGTTGGCAATGAGGTCGTGGGTTATAAGCTGGCTTTATGCGAGCGAGATATTGCCATTTATATGGCAATCCTGATATTTGGGATCGGCTTTGCGCTCACCAGCCGGCGGATCAAAGGCATTCCCTGGTACTTGTGGGTGTTGATTGGCCTTGGCCCAATCGGTCTCGATGGTTTTTCGCAGCTCCCTAATATGCTGCCCAACATACCCGCCTGGCTGCCCCTGCGCGAAAGCACGCCGCTGCTGCGAACCCTCACCGGGGTTTTGTTCGGCTCGATGACTGCCTGGTACCTGTACCCGATGATTGAAGAAACGATGAAAGAAACCCGTCGTCTGGTTACCCGCAAGAAGGCCACAGCTGAGCAGATTGGCTCTGCGGTAAAGTAGTATCGCTCATGACATTCAAGGAAAATGCTGCCCAGCGCTGGTATCAATTCCCTATATTCAAGGATGTGCCGGGGTTGGTGCAAGGGATATTCACCCGGCAGGGCGGGGTCAGCCCTGAGCCCTGGTCGTCGCTGAATATGGCCACCTCCGTCGGTGATCTACGAGAACATGTCATTGAGAATCGCCGCAGGATCACCCACGCGCTTGGTTTAGAGCCGGCCGGGATCTATGATGTCTGGCAGGTGCACGGCACCCAGGTGATCCATGCGGACCAGCCCCGAGGGTTGGATACTCCGCACAAGAAAGCCGACGCGATTATCACCGACCGCAGCGGGGTAGCCATCCTGATGCTGTTTGCCGACTGCGTGCCTATTTTGCTCTACGACCCTATCCGGCGAGTGATTGGCATGGCGCATGCCGGCTGGCAGGGGACGGTGAAGCGGGTGGCGGCCGAAGCCATCCATGCGATGAAAACCGCCCATGGATCGAACCCAAAGGATTTGCTGGCAGGCATTGGGCCGTCAATCTGCGCCCAGCACTACCAGGTGGGCATGGATGTGATTGGCCAGGTTGAGCAGGCTTTTGGGCACAACCCGGAGGTTCTCACGGCGCGAATAGGGGAGAAGGCGCAGCTGGATTTATGGCAGGCGAACCGGCAGATCCTGATCGATTGTGGGTTGCCGGAGGATCATATCGAAGTGGCTGGGGTATGTACGGCGGAACATCCGCAGGATTGGTATTCTCACCGCGGAGAGCAGGGCAAAACCGGGCGATTTGCCGCGGTTCTGGCATTGAACGATTAGGGGGTGAAACCTATGGGGCAAACCGATCAAACAATCAGGGCAAATCTATTTGCGGTTCAAGAAAAGATTGCCCGGGCAGCGCAAACCAGCGGTCGAAACCCATCAGAGGTAAAACTGGTGGTGGTGACCAAAGGTCAGCCGGTGGAGGTGATACAGGAGGCAATCCAGGCCGGGGCTCGCTTGTTTGGTGAAAATTATCCCGAACAGGCCGAGGAAAAGATCCTGGCGCTGAAAGATGCCGACCAGATCCAGTGGCATATGATTGGACACTTACAGAGCCGCAAGGCCAATATCGTTTGCAATCATTTCGATATGCTGCATTCGTTAGACCGCCTGGATCTTGCGCTCAAATTGGAGAAGCTGCTCGCCGCAGCGGGCAAAACCCTGCCTGTCCTCTTGGAATTCAATTTGGCCGGCGAAGAAAGCAAAAGTGGGATGCGGGTTGGAGATGAAGCCGAGTGGGACCGCCTGTTACCGGATGTTGAGCAGTTTCTTAGCCTGGCGCACATCCAGGTAAAGGGCCTGATGACCATGCCACCGTTGTTTGACGATACGGAAAAGGTCCGCCCATACTTCACTCAACTGGCGCATCTTTGTGATTTTCTCCGTACACATTTTCATGGAGCCAATCTGGACGAACTGTCCATGGGCACCAGCGCTGATTATGAGGTGGCTGTCCAGGAAGGCGCCACCTATGTGCGCGTGGGGACCGCAATTCTTGGACCCAGACCGCCGAAACTAGTATAATAAAGGTAACTATGGGAAGATCACTCGCAATTATCATCCAAACCCTTGGCCAGGCCTTAACCCTAGCCATTATCGTTGATTCGGTGCTGTCATTTTTCCTTTCACCTTATCACCCACTGCGGGCTGCGCTAGGAAGTGTGCTGCAGCCGCTATATGCTCCTATCCGGCGCTTCATACCCTCTGCCGGGGCGTTGGATTTTAGCCCGTTGGTATTAATCATTCTGGTTCAGGTGGTCGAGTCGTTGTTGGTCGCAGCCGTTATTCGTTTGTAGGAAAAAATGGATACACAACCCAGAAAATTCAGGCTTCACGATGCACAGAGCGGTGCGGCGATCACTGTGCGGATCACCCCCCGCGCTGCGCGAAATGGAATCAGCGAGATTCTCGCCGACGGGACGGTGAAAGTCAGATTGGCCGCATCCTCGTCAAATAAAGACCTGGATCGAGCTTTGCTTGCCTACCTGGCGGAAATTCTGGAAACCAAACCCGGGCAGTTGGATATCGTCGCCGGGCTCAGCGGTGTGGATAAATTGGTGACAATTACCGGGATGAACGCCTCGGACGTGCAAAAGAAAATTCTGGCGCTGATCGATGCCTGAAACAACCACCGGATGCGAGCAAGCATCCGGTGGTTGTTTCTATTACCTTGAGGGAAGAATTAGCGCATAACTTTATGAGGCGGGGGGAGTTTGACACCGCCAATTGTCCAGTACCAGATCGTCTGGAACGCCGCTTCACTGATGGGTCCATGACCGCTGTAGAGCAGGTTGTAAACGTCGACCACGATCCGGTCATCCGTGATCGTTCTGGCATAATCCAGGGCGGCCAACTGTTCCTCGAAAGTACCGGTGGTTAATGCGAGGTGGAGAATTCCATTCGCGGGCTGGTTGGGGAGCACCCCCTGACCGCGCTTACTGGCGAAGGCGATCAACCAGGGGCAGTTCCACGGCTTCTGCAGCGGTTTGGGGATATGCGGATCCGGCTTTTGCAGCACCTCTAAGGCCTGGGCAGCGGCATTTCGTACCACCCATTGGCTGTCTTCGACGGCAATCTTCTCAAGCATCTGGGTCGCCCAATGGTCGCCGATCTGCAGCAGCCCAAAGACGGCTGCCCTGCGGGTAAGGATATCCTCCACCCCGGCGGCCTCGCGGATCGATTCGGAGCCGACGGTGGGGATGCTTGAGATGGCTTCGGCCGCCGCCTGGCGCAGCGTTTCATCGGCATTCATCAATATTTCCGCGACAGCGTTCATCGAAGCTTCTGCGCCAATCGATACCAGGGCCATGCAAGCGGCCAGGCGCACTAAATCATTTTCGTCCGCCATCAAGCCGGTGATATCCGCGACGAGCATCGGATCTCCCCAGGCGCCGGCGCCGGTCACTGCCAGGCGCTTGACGGTCGGGGATGAGGAAGCAAACAACTGGCGGAAAAGGCGCGGCAGGGTGGGGTCATTGGAGCAGCTGAAGCTGGCGATTGCGCGTGCCCGCAGGCCCTCGGATAAGGTCTCGTCCTGGAGCAGGTTGGCCATCGAACGGAATAACTGCGGCTTCCAGGCGGAAGTCGGGGGGGAATCTTTTAGCCAGCGGCAGGCGATAAACAGGTTGGTCAGGAATGGCGTGCTATCTGAATAGATAAAATCTTCGATCCAATCGGCCTGGTCGCTGCGCGAAGCCAGGTAATGTAACGCCTGGCTGTGCAGGGGCCACTGCGGATTGGCAGTCGCCCTGGCGAGATCATCCAGAGTAACCTGGAAGGCTGCCAATACACCGCAGAAAATGGGCGAGCAGAAACTGATCATTTCGCCAGAGTGTTCCACCAGCAGACCACCTTGCACCAATTCTTCGAGGATTTGCTCACCGGCCGAAAGGATCATATCGCGCCGGCCACCGCGTTTGCGCGCCAGGGTTTCGGTGACGGGCTGATCATCCGTTTGAGAGAGGACGGTTGGCTGGCGAGGACCGGTTTGTTCGGTGAGCATGCGGTCGAGATCGCCGTAACGCACAGCCGGGCGGTTGTGTTTGATAAACTGGTAAGCCAACTTTTCCAGAATGGGCCGGGTGATCAGGCCAGAAACAAACCGGCTGATGTGGGTCTCGATGGCCCCCAGGCTGGTTGGCCCTCTCAAATCGCCGGAATAGGCTCCCCAGACTTTCAAGGTCCATTCCAGCGGGGAGGTGAATGACGCACCCCCAATCAGCCAGTTGTTGATCAAGATCGGGTCTATGATTGCCGGGCTGTTATGCCTGGCGATCTGGGGGGCAATATCTTCTCCCCAGGCATTGCTCCAGCGTAAAAGGAAACGCTCCCGCTCGGATTTGCCCCAGGTGGCTATGGCGATGGGGGTGACCCCGATCTCGATCAACCCGTTCATTTGATCGGGCGCGGCGCTCATGATCATGCGGGTTTCGGGAAAGCGTTCGAGGATGGATTTCAAGAAAGTCAGGACCGGGGGAAACTGCTCGAGGTGGAGCTCGTCCAGGCCGTCTACCAACAACAATGCCCTGCCTTCGCGAAAGCGCTCGGTCAGCAGGCGGCGCAGCTGGGGCTGCAGCAGTACCGGGGCAGGCTTCGAGATCAGGTCAATGATCTGCTGGATTGAGTCTTTGCTTTCAGCGGTCTCCATGTCTAAATCGAGAATATGCAACAACAGTGGAGCATAATCCATCAATGGACCGATGACAGTTTCCCGCCGGGCAATCTGGCAGGCCAGGTGCGCCAGGGCTACCGTTTTTCCGCTGCCGGGCTGGCCAATCACTGCGATCGGGCTGCCGCCGCTGAGCGCTTTGGCCAGGCTTAGGCGCGGGTAAGCAAAACTGGAGGGGATTTCAGGCCAATCTGGCAGGTAGGGCACCACCCGTAACACCAAGGGCTCAGGCTGGGGCGTGGTATCCGGCTCAACCGCGGAGGGAGGGGAGAGCAGCTGCGGGGGAACGAGAATTTTATCCAGGGGAAATAAGCCCGCCGCCAGATGCCAGCGTTGGGCGCGGCGGATCGTGTCTTTACGCAAATAGTCGTTGGCGCCTTGCAGGTTGCGTTCGCGAAGGGTGCGGATCAGCCGTTTGAACCATTCACGTAAAACCGGCAGCATGGGGCGCAGCCGCCCCAGTACCCACCAAAAGAGGGTAGCCGCGACAAAACCAAGCCAGAAGGAGATTTGGTCGATGTGGGGGAGGCGTGGCATGGGGAGTTAACCGGCGAAGATGATTCTGGAGCAGGAGGAACAATACACAAGGCTGGTCTGCATGCGCGCCATCTGCCCTTCAGCCAGACGGATCGGCGCACCGCATAACGTGCAGGTCTCGTCTTCGACGGTGGTTACCGCCAGGCCTCCCTTTAAACTCCGTAAGTGATCGTACAAATCCAGGTTTACCGGGGTGATGGCGGTGAGGGCCGCCAAACGTTCCGCGGAGAGACTTTCTTGCTTGGAAAGTAACTGATCGCGTTCACCTGAAAAACCTGCCTTGGATTGGATAACTTCGGCTTGAACCCGGATCAATTCGGCCTGGGCAATTTGATTGACCTGTTCAGCTTCTTCAAGATCCATCATCGCTTGAAGCTGTTGATCTTCCAGGGTCTCCAGATATTTTTTTAAAGAAATGATCTCTTTTTGTAAATCTTGCAGTTCTTTCGGATTTCTTACCGTGCCGGAATACAGGGTTGAATTGGTTTGCTCGATTTTTAATTGTTGTTCTGAAACAGTGTGCTCTGCGCTCCGCAGGGTCAAGCGGGCTTTTTCCAAATGGGTGCGAGCAGTCTCAGAATTGTATTTGGCGGTAACCAGGCGCTCATCTTCCGCCAGCAGCCGGTCAATTTCCTTGACACGTCCCTCAATGTGGCTGAGTTGGGTGTCGATACGTTGCAAGCGATGTAAGTGTCCGGCTTGATTCATACCGTCATTATAGATGTAGATGCGCATCCGGGCAAGTAATTTAACTGTGCGTGCCAAGTTGCGAGCGGAATTATTCTCAAGTATACTGAATCCATCCATATGTTGACCAGAACCAGGGTTTCTCTGACGATCACATTGCTGCTGATTGGGATCACCGTTCCCTATCTTATCGCCGCGCAGGCTGCCGGAAACTCGCATGTATTCGGCGGTTTTCTGGTCAACCCGCTGGACGGAAACTCTTACCTGGCTAAAATGCAGCAGGGTCTGGCGGGAGAGTGGAAATTTCACCTGACGTATTCTCCTCCTGAAGGTGAAGGCGCTCCCATTTTCTTATTTTATTTGCTACTGGGCCACGTTGCCCGGCTCACCGGGCTGTCCTTAATCCTGACCTTTCATGCAGCCAGGATCGTGGCTTCTGCCGGTCTTATGGCGGTCATGTGGCAGTTCTGCCGCTGGCTGAACCGGGAGGATGACCAGCAGGCCTGGCGGATGTTCCTGTTGGTTTCGATTGGAGCAGGGATGGGCTGGCTGGTGGCGATGGCCGGCGGGCAGATCGGCGGTGATTTTTGGATCGCCGAAACCTACCCGTTTCTTTCGATGTTCACTAATCCGCATTTTCCCCTGGGCCTGGCATTGTTGTTATGGATTTGCCTGTTGGTGTTTTCGGCATCCCGGCCTATCCGTGTATTGTCCGTGGCGGGGTTGTCGCTGATCTTATCGGTCGTTCAACCATTTGGCATCGTGGTGCTGGCGCTGCCTCTTGTGGGGTATTTCGTATTCCATCGAGACAGAAATCTGGTCTATCAATGGGTTGGCGGGCATTGCCGCCCTGCTTCCGGGCGGGCTGCTGGTGATCTACCAGTATGTCATGATTACGGGGGATCCAGCCCTGGCGTTATGGAATGCGCAGAACCTGACGCCCGCCCATGGCGTGTTGGATCTGCTTGCCAGCCTTTCGCCTGCTTTGCTTCTCGCGCTAATTGGAGTGTACGATTGTTGGAAAACCAATAACGACCGCAGTGCTGTGCTGGTGTTCTGGCTACTGTCTGGGATCATTTTAATTTACCTTCCTTTCAATTTGCAGCGGCGCTTCATGACCGGATTGTATGTCCCCGTGGTTGGGTTAGCCATCCTTGGCATTGCTTCGCTCAGCCGGTCGATCAAAAACAGCCGCTGGGTTTGGCCGTTGACCGTGATCCTGTCGGTGGGCACCAATTTACTGTTGTTAGCCGGCGGCCTGGGAGCGGCGATGCGCCAGGATCCCTTGCTCTATCTGAGTCGGGATGAGGCGAATGTGCTGGGCTGGATGCGAGCCCATCTCCCACCCAAAGCTGTTGTGCTCGCTTCGCCGGAGATGGGTACGTTCATCCCGGCCTGGAGCGGGCAAAGCGTAGTCTACGGCCATCCTTTTGAGAGCTTGCATGCCGCTCAAACCCGTCAGGAGGTCGAGCAGTACTTTTCCAAGCAGTTGGACACAGGTCAGGTCGAGCAATTGATCGCCGCCAACCAGGTGGGCTACGTCTTTCTGGGGGCGAGAGAACGGGCTTTGGGAACCGATAAGCCGGCGACCAACCTGGAACCTCTTTTTCAAAGTGGTGAGGTTTCTTTATACGAGCTGCAGCCATGAAATATGCGGCTGTGCGCAGGTTGGGGATCGGTCTGGGATTGCTGCTCCCGGTGGTATGGCTGCTCCCAAACCTGGGTGGTTTTGTCTTCAACGCGGGTTCGGCATTCACCGATATGGCTGTCAGCCATTATCCCAATGCCTTATTCATCCAGCAATCCCTGAAAACAGGCGGGGAGGTGCCGTTGTGGTCTCCCCAAATTTTGAGCGGCACACCGTTTGCTGCCGACCCGCTCTCCGGGCTGCATTATCCATTTGGCTGGATCGCCTTGTTATTTCCCCTGCCATTTGGGTTAAACCTGACCGCCGTATTGCACCTGATTTTTGGCGGGATGGGGATGTATCTTTTCTTGCGGGGTGAAGAGCTGCAGCCTGAGGTGGCGCTGTTTGGGGCGATAGCCTATGAAAGTATGCCCAAACTCTTTTCGCACCTGGGTGCGGGGCATCTGACCCTGGTTTATGCGGCCGCCTGGGCTCCCTGGCTGTTATGCGCGCAGCAGGCCGCCGGGCGAAATATGCGCAAATACTGGATGGCTCCCGGTGTGGTGTTGGGGATGATCTTCCTGGCAGATCCGCGTTTCGCGGCGGTGGCAGGCGTGCTCTGGGCCGGCTACCTGATATATGGGTGGGCTGCCCGGCGAATGAACCGCTCTGAGGGGCAGGGGCGGCGAGAGGCCTGGATGGTTGCCGGGACGATCTTGCTGGCCTTAGGGGTGGGAGCCGTGCTGCTCATCCCGATGCTGGAGTACGTGAAGCTGTCTACCCGCAGCCTGATGACCCCGGCCGATCTACAAACGCTCTCCTTGCCTCCGCTGCAGTTGTTGGGCTTGCTGGTTCCGAACCTGTCGGGCACGGCGGAGTGGATGCTCTATCCGGGCGCCGCCGTGCTGTCGCTTGCGTTGTTGGGTGTGGTTCTACCCGGGCAAAGCCGGCGAAAATGGGTGTGGGGACTGCTCTTTGGCTTATCCCTGGTCTGGTCGATGGGTGAATTCGTTCCTGGCCTGGGTTTACTCAACCGCCTGCCGGGTTTCAATTTACTGCGGGTCCCACCCCGGATGATGCTGGCCGGTTTTACCGGGCTGATTATCCTGGCCTGTATGGGTTTGCAGAAGCTGCTCGATCATCCCGCCGGGCTGCACAACCTTCCTCGAATTCAACCCACTTCCGCTGCTGGTCGGGTTGGATTTCCTCATCCTGCTGCTGGGTGGGATCATCGCGGTGGTCAACCACGAACTGCCCTGGCATTTTTTGTGGGGTGGCATTGCGCTCGCGGGAGTGTTGGTTATTATCTTTCTCTACCGCGCCGGCAGGATCAATTTCCGCCTGGTCGCCTATCTGCTATCTGCCTGGTTGTTGGTGGACTGCGCCGGGATTAACTTCCTGGGAATGGATTATTCTCCGCTTGAAAATATATTGGCCCAAGGGGAGCCAATCGCGGCAAGCCTGGTGACGGAGATACCATTTGATTATTTCCGGGTGTATTCTCCATCCTACAGTATCCCCCAGCAGACCGCGGCTTATTGGCGCCTGGAGCTGGCAGATGGGATCTCCCCGCTGCAGCTGAGCGCATACAGCCAGATGATGCGCGCCGCGACAGGCGTGCCGGTGGATGGTTACAGTGTGACCCTGCCGCCTTTTGAAAGCGGTCAGCCGGCTATCGATAATGCATCTTACCAGCCGGATGCCCGGCTGCTAGGGCTGCTCAACGTGCGTTATGTGGTCGCGGAATATCCTCTGGCGGTGCAAGGGTTGAGCTTGATTGGCCAGCAGGGGACGAGTTACCTGTACCGGAATGAAGAAGAATTACCCCGTGCCTGGGTCCAAGAGACCACTTCAGAGCCGGGCATGAATCCGCGCCCAGCGACTGGGTTGCTGCGCTCGCCCAATCGCCTGGATATCCTTGCCCAGGGTCCCGGCCTGCTGGTGGCAGCGGAGGTAGATTACCCCGGTTGGCTGGCAAGCGTGGATGGGGTCGAGGAGCAGATTCAGCCGGTAGCCGGGGTGTTGAGAGGGGTGACCTTAAGCGATGGCATGCACCAGGTGCGCATGGAATTCAGGCCGGTCGGCTTTTTCCTGGGCCTGGGGATCAGTATCGCTTGCCTGGCAGCTTGTCTCATCGCTTTTCTTGGCGCATCGAGGCGTGCACTGTGATTTCAAAGGGTGAACGGCGCTGGGTAATTTGGTTCGGCATTGGATTGATGCTGATCACCACCCTGCCGTATATTGCCGGATACTTTAGCCAGACCGCCGAGTGGCGATATTCGGGTCTTGCCCTGGCGGAAGAAGACGGGTATTCCTACCTGGCAAAAATGCTCTCCGGGGCGCAAGGCGCCTGGTTATTTCGCACCCCGTATACCCTGGCCGATCAGAAAGGTTTGCTTGGTTTTCTGCCGTACTTGCTTCTCGGCAAGCTCACTTCACCCCCAGGTCAGCACGAACAGATCGTGGCCTTATTCCATCTTTTCCGCATTGCCGGCGGGGTGCTGGTTTGTTGGGCCACCTACGACTTTATCGCCCTGTTTGTCGAAGAAACCAAATGGCGCCGCGTCGCCACAGTGATCGCCATGGCGGGAGGGGGTCTGGGCGGTCTATCGATCGTGGGTCTGGGTAAGTTGTGGCTTGGGCCCATGGCGCTGGAGTTTTACTCGCCGGAAACTTTTGGGTTTCTTGGTCTGCTGGCGGTGCCCCACCTGGCGTGGGCGCGTGCCTTGCTGCTCTGGGGTTTGAAACACTATCTTTCCCGCGACGATAACCGCCGCTGGGGCGGAGCAATTTTAACCGGCGTATTGTGGATCGCCATGGGTTTCTTCCAACCGCTGGTGGTGGTGGTGGCCTGGCTGGTTTTGGCTGTCCATCTTCTCGGCGTGCTGGCGCTGGCCAGGATTAAGAAACAAAACGATTGGGGCGAAACCATCTGGTGGGTCAAACGAGCGGTGGTGGTGGGAGTGATATCCTCACCGGTGGTGCTTTATAATTTTCTCTCGTTCCAGTTCGATCCTTTCTTAAGCATCTGGCAAAATCAGAATTACCTGCCATCCCCTCCAATCAGCGACTATTTACTGGCCTACGCAATCCTGCTTCCGCTGATTGTTCTGGGAATACGAAGCATATGGAAGAAAATCAACACGCAAGCCATCCTGCTGCTGGCCTGGATTTGCGCGTTTCCAATTCTCGCCTACCTTCCGTACAATCTGCAGCGGCGCCTGCCGGAAGGCCTGTGGGTGGTTTTGGCCATCCTGGCGGTGTTAGGGTTGAGTGGGCTCTCCCTTTCGCGTTTTCGGCTGGCAACAGCCTGGGTGAGCATAGGATTTCTGCCCGCGATCATTCTCTTGGGGATTGCCTTTCGCAGCGCCACTGCTACTGCCCAGCCCAGTTTTAGACCTGCCGCTGAAATATCGGCTTTTGATTTTCTCAATACGCAGGCAGTAAAAAAACCGGCGGTCGCCGCGGCATTCGATACCTCTACCGCGCTCCCGGCGTATGCGGATGTACGCGTGCCGATCGGCCACGGTCCAGAATCGTTACACGGCGATGTGCTTTTGCCCAAAGTATACGCAATTTACGATCCTGCCGTAACAGATGCCGACCGCCGGGAGATCCTGGATGAATTGAACATTGATTTTGTTTTCGTCGGACCACTGGAGCGGCAGATTGGCAGCTACGATCTGGGCAGCGCCGGTTATCTGTCGCCAGTGTTTACCGCAGGAGAATACACCATTTACCGGGTGGAGGCCAGCCTTGACCGCTAACCTGACTGCTTGGATCGAGCGGCCGGCCAACCGGCGCTGGCTGGTCATCCTGGCGGTGGCGGTTGGGCCGGTGATCCTGGTGGGGCGGGAGTTGGTTCGTGGCCGGGTGCTGTACTGGGGCACGCCCGCCTTGCAGTTCGTCCCCTGGTGGGTGGAGGGCTTGCGCCAGGTCTCACAGGGCAGCCCCCCTCTATGGAACATGCTGAACGGCATGGGTGCTCCGCTGCTGGCAAATTACCAGAGCGCATTTTTCTATCCTCCCAATTGGGTTCTGGCTGGTTTTAACCTGGGCTGGGGCGCGCCGGGGATCGCCTGGGGATTTACCCTGTTAGCCATGCTTCACCTGATTTGGGGCGGGGTGGGTATGGCGGCGTTTCTGCGGCGGTTGAATGCAGGATTGCTGGCGCAGATCCTGAGCGGCATGGCCTATGCCTTATCCGGTTATTGGATTGGTCGCCTGGAGTTCATCAGCATGATCTGGGTTGGCGCCTGGATCCCCTGGCTGCTGCGTTATGTCGACGAGATTGCCAGCCCGGTCAATTTGGATGCCGCCAGGACCCGCGGCGCGTGGGTGCAGCTGCGGCTGGTGGGTGTGTTGGCGATGATGCTGCTGGCCGGCCACGCGCAGCTGACCTGGTACGCGCTGGAATTATCCGGCGTGTGGCTGCTTGCCGGGGTGCTTTTCGCCGAGATTGGAAATTTTTGCCCCGCGTTGTGGGAAAATTCATCACCGCCGGGGTTATCGCGGCCGGGCTGGCTGCTATTCAATTAATCCCTACGGCCGAGTATTTGATGCAATCTCAGCGCGCCTCCGCGGTGGAATACCAGCAAGCCCTGACCTATTCCTTTTGGCCATGGCGGTTGGTGTCGCTGCTGGCCCCGGATTTCTTTGGCAGCCCGGGTTCCGGTAATTTTTGGGGTTACGCCAGCTATTGGGAAGACCATGCCTACCTGGGTGTGCTGCTGCTGATCATGGCGTTGGGTTCTACGGGGATTTTGTTTGCCAAAAGGAATGGTGTGCAAACAGGGTGGATCTCAAAACCGCTGGCCTGGCTCTTGTGGAGCATAATGGCAGCCGCGCTGGTTTTGTCTTTTGGCTTATTCACCCCGATCTTCCCGTTTCTATACCGGAATGTTCCGACCTTTGATATGTTCCAGGCGCCCGCCCGCATGATGATCTGGCTGGTCATCGCCATCATCCTGCTCGGCGCCGCAGGCATCGACCGGTGGAGATATCCTTCGGGGAAAGGGCTGTACTGGCTGCGCCTGGGAACCGCCGGGGCGTTTGCCGTGGCGCTGGGAGCCGGATTAGGCTGGGTCTTTCTTCATAATGTCAAGCTAACCTTTATCCAGGCGACTGCCCTGGCCGGAGGCTGGGCGCTGGGGGTGGGTCTCCTGGGGCTGTTGATCCGGTTGCGAGATCGCCCCGGGTGGAAGGTTGCCTGGCCGTTGATGGCTTATGCCCTGGTATTGATCGATCTATTGAGCGCCGGCTGGTCATTAAACCCGATGGTGCCGGCCGGCTTTTATGCTGAGACAGCGAGCACCACCTCCGACCTTGCATCCAGGTTGAAGGGTCAAAGGGTTTTCCTGAGCCACAACGATGAATACTTTCTCAAATTCAATCGTTTCTTACGGTTTCGGGATTATCGCGCCTATGAAGACAGGAGCCGGTTGAAACAAGCCCTGCTGCCCGACATCAACCTTCTGGATGGGCTGGCTCTGAGCGCCAATTTCGATCCGCTGGTGCCAGATCGTTATGCCACCTGGATGAGCGTAGTCAACCGTCTCCCGCACGAGCGCCGCCGAAACTTGTTGGCCATGATGAATGTAGGCGTGGTCGAACAAATGAGCGCTAAGGATATGAGCGGGGTGCAATTTTCGGATTTTGCCGGCGGGTTTCCGGCTGCCTTCTATTCTTGTGTGAAACCAGTGGCTTTGGACGGCCACCCTCTGCTGCAAATGGCGCAGCAAGGCTTCAGCTCGACAACTTTGTGGGTTGAGACTTCCCAACCAGAGGTCATTGGAAGCTGCCTGCCCAACCGGCCAATACCGGCGTCCCTGAAACAAGGCAGCCCAAACCGGTTGGAGGTGAATGTGTCCGCACAATCGGGCTGGTTGTTTATCTCTCAGGTCTGGTACCCGGGGTGGACGGCGGAGATCGATGGCGCAGCGGCGCCCATTTATCGCGCAAATTACGCCTTTATGGCAGTTAATGTGCCCCCCGGAAGCCAAAAGGTTGAGTTAATCTACCGCCCAATACCTTATCAAGTTGGCGCATTGTTGAGTATACTTATTCTCGTTGTTCTGCTGTTCTTGATAATTACACATCGACGTTCAACACGGCGCATGGACACCAATCCAGCCGACCCTGCCCACCGGAGAAAATGATGGAAAATCCTTTGACTGTGTCTGAAGTCCAGACCTTCGCCAAAAAACTACTCGATAATCTTGAGAAAGTGATCGTCGGAAAGCGCCAGGTACTAGAATTAACCATGATCGGCCTGATGTGCCAGGGCCATCTGTTGATTGAGGATGTACCGGGTGTTGGCAAGACCATGCTGGCTCGGGCTTTAGCGAAATCTCTGGGCTGCTCATTCAACCGCATCCAGTTTACTCCGGACATGCTGCCGAGTGACGTGACGGGTGTGTCCATTTTTAACCAAAATACACGAGATTTCGAATACCGGCCGGGTCCCATTGTCGCCCAGGTAGTGTTGGCGGATGAAATCAACCGGGCGACCCCGAAAACACAGTCGGCGTTGTTGGAAGCCATGGAAGAGCACCAGGTGACAGTGGATGGCATTACCCATCCTCTACCGCGGCCTTTCCTGGTGATGGCCACCCAAAACCCGATCGAGTATGAAGGAACTTTCCCACTTCCCGAGGCCCAACTCGACCGTTTCCTGATGCGTATCCGCCTGGGATACCCCTCACTTGATGATGAGATACGCATCATGGGTGAGCAGCAGTTCATCCACCCAATCGATTCGATTTCAGCCGTGATCACCCTCGAAGAGTTGACCCAAAACCAGGAGGCGATCAAACAGGTATTTGTCTCGCCCGCGGTCAAACGCTATATCGTGGAACTGACCCGCGCCACCCGCGACAACGCGGATGTCTATCTGGGGGCGAGCCCGCGCGGCAGTCTGGGTCTGGCGCGCGCCGGGCAGGTGCGGGCGGCAATAGAAGGGCGCGATTACGTCCTACCGGATGATATCAAAGCCCTGGCGGACTTTGTCCTGGCTCACCGTATCGTGATCAACCCCGCGGCTCGTCTGAAAAACTTATCTGCGGCTCAGATTGTTAAAGAGATTGTTCACAACCTGCCGGTGCCGGGCGGGCTGTTAAGCAAATCCTAAAACCAAGATGAGCCCACGGAGAACATTTTGGGCCTTCCTGGCCTTGTTGGCTGTGTCGGTTCTGCTCGGATATTTTTTACAGAGAGCCATCTTTCCGATCCCAGAACCTTTACGGGACAAGACCGATATCCGCATTTTTACGCGTCTCATTGCAGTTTCGCTGGGTCTGCTGTTGATCAGTTGGATCTGGGCGTATTCGTCATTGGCGTCACTGTTTGTCCGCCGCGAAGCGCGTGTGTTGCGCCAGCAGGTGGGGCAAATTTTTGAAGAGCGTTTTCGTATCAACAACCGCCTGCCGATCGCCCGGTTATGGCTTGAGATTCGGGATGAATCAGGCTTGCCTGGAAATTCGGGGTCACGGGTTTTATCCTTAATCGGCGGAAATCAGCAGCGCAGTTATGTGGCCTATACCCTGCTGAACCAGCGCGGCGTGTTTCGTTTGGGTCCAACCGTGGTGTCTTCCGGGGATCCGTTTGGCCTGTTCAGGAAAAGCAGGATTGTGTCCGGCGATCACGAGCTGCTCGTGCTGCCCTACATTGTCAATCTCGAGCGGTTTCCATCTCCGGCCGGGCAGTTTCCTGGGGGAAAAGCCATTCTGCAAAAAGCCACTGAGGTCACTCCCCAGACGGCCGGGGTGCGGGAGTATTTCCCCGGAGATGCGCTGCGTTCCATCCACTGGCCGACTTCTGCGCGCAAAGACCGCCTGATGGTGAAGGAGTACGAACAAGACCCCCAGGCGGATGTGTGGATCTTCCTGGACGCGGACAAAACCGCCCACTATATGAGCGGTTATCACCAGCCCTTGCCGCGCATCGACCAGTTGTGGCTGAAGCGCAACGAGAATCCTTTTAAGCTGCCTGAGGATACCTTCGAATATGGGGTCAGTGCGGCGGGTTCGATTGCAGCTTATTACCTGCGGGAAGGACGCGCGGTGGGCCTGGTATGCGCCAGTGAGGTTACCGTGGTGATCCCCCCAGAACGTGGTGAGCGCCAATTGAATAAAATCCTGGAGAACCTGACTTTCCTCAAGGCCAACGGCAGCCTGCCGCTGTTGGGCCTGGTTGAAACTGAAGCGCCCCAACTCCCCCGAGCATCCACCGTGGTGCTAATAACCGCCAGCAACCACCCGGGTGTTGAATTGTCGGTGGACGGCCTGATCATGCGCCGCTTACGCCCGGTGATGGTTTGTGTCAATTCGCATTCGTTCGGGGCCAACCTAAGCATGGACGAATTTCTATATCGCTTGAAACATCGGGGTATACCCATGGTGGTTGTCGCCAATAATGTGCCCCTCGCGGATAGTTTGCAGACGTTATATTAAGACTAAATATTAAAACAAGGGCGCCCCTGGTATATTGGGGCGCCTATGTTTTAAATCTATAGGTGCGTAGCAAAAGACGATTGCTGCGGGGAAAAGTTATTTGCCTGGATTTGGCTGGTGACCGGCCTCAGCGGCGGAGGATTCGCGGATCAGTTGAACCGCGTGGAGCAGAACGGGAAGAACCGTATTGAGGTTTTCGAGCGCTCCTTTTGGGCTGCCGGGCAGGTTGATGACCAGGGTTTTTTCGCGAATGCCTGCCGCAGCCCGCGAGAGCATGGCGTGCGGGGTCACTTTCAAGCTTTCCGCGCGCATGGCTTCCACCAGGCCAGGCGTACTTCGCTGGATCACCCCCAGGGTTGCTTCTGGGGTGATGTCTCGCGGAGCAAAGCCCGTCCCGCCAGTGGTCAAAATGACATCGACCTTGTCAGACTCGCACCAATCCAGCAAGGTGGCCTGGATGGCCGCCAAATCATCCGCGACAATTTCCTGTTTGGCCACGGTCCACCCGCGCGCCGTAATCACACCGGCAAGCGCCGGCCCGGAACTGTCTGGACGTTCTCCCCGGGACGAGCGGTCTGAAACGGTCAGGATACCAAATCGCAGCGGGTTTTCCACGCTCAGGCCTGTTTCACCAGGCTGATTAACTCGTCTGGCATGTAGGGTTTGAGTAAAAATCCGTCCGCCCCGGCGCCAATACATTCATCTTTGAGCGCCATTCCTGAGGTCATCAGCACCCGAATGCCGGCCAGTTCGGGGTTCTGCCGCAAACTGCGCACGATATCCAGGCCGGAGATCTCGCGCAGATATACATCCAGAAGCACCAGGTCGGGCTTTTCAACCTCGATTTGAGCAAGGATATCGGATGTCGGTTGACCGTTCCAGGCAACCACCTGATAATTTTCGAGCTCCAAAAGAGTTTTTAAGATCGAACGCATCGTCCGGTCATCATCCACCAGCATTATTTTCATCGATGCTGCCTTTCGTTTTGCGAGTTCTTTTCTTGGGTGTGGAATGGCCATCAGGCTGTGCTGGCGCAGTTTCTTGGACCGGTTGATCTTCCAATGCACGGTTGACGACATCATCGATTTGGTCAGCGAGTACGAACTGCATCTTATCGCGGATTTCCTGGGGAATGTCATCCAGATCCGGTTCGTTCAAACGCGGCAGAATGACGGTCTTTAGACCGGCGCGGTGAGCTGCCAGGACTTTTTCTTTCAACCCGCCGATTGGCAGAACCTGACCGCGTAAGGTAATTTCGCCGGTCATGCCGACGTCCGAGCGCACCGGGCGGCCGGTCAGCAAGGATACCAGGGCAGTGACGATGGTGACCCCGGCGGAGGGGCCGTCTTTGGGCTGGGCGCCGGCGGGAATATGCACGTGGATATCAGATTTCTCGAAGAGTTCATCCGCAATGCCATAGTGCGCACTGTGCGCCCTGACCACCGAGAAGGCCGCCCTGGCGGATTCTTGCATCACGTTGCCAATGGAGCCGGTGGTGATGAAACCCTTTCCCCCTGGCATGCGCGTGGCTTCGATGAACAGAATATCTCCGCCCACAGGCGTCCAGGCCAGGCCGGTAGCTACCCCAGGCTGAGAGGTTCGCAGATTGATTTCATCGTTGCCCAGATAGCGGGGGCGGCCTAAGAATTCACGCACCAATTCTGGGCCGACCTCGGCTGTTTTTTGTCCGGATTCCGCCAGGCGGGTGGCAATCTTGCGGCAAATCGAGCCGATCTCGCGTTCGAGGTTGCGCACCCCGGCTTCGCGGGTATAGGTGCGCACCACCGAGCGCAAGGCGTCGTCGGTAAACGAAGCCTCATCGCTGTGCAGACCGTTTTCCCGCAGCTGGCGGGGAACCAGGTAATTATGGGCGATTTGCACTTTCTCGTTTTCAGTATAGCCCGAGATGCGGATCACCTCCATGCGGTCAAGCAGCGGGGTGGGGATGGTCTCGAGCTGGTTGGCGGTGGTGATAAACATCACCTGGGAAAGGTCAAAGCCTACCTCCAGGTAATTGTCACGAAAATCGTTGTTTTGCTCGGGGTCGAGCACTTCCAGTAGGGCCGAGCCCGGATCGCCGCGGAAATCAAAGCTGAGCTTATCGATTTCGTCCATCATAAAGACCGGGTTGCGCGATTCTGCGCGGCGCAGGGCCTGTAATATCCGCCCGGGCATGGCGCCGATATAGGTGCGCCGATGGCCGCGGATTTCGGCTTCGTCGCGCACGCCACCCAGCGAAATGCGGATGAATTTGCGCCCTAACGAGCGGGCAATAGATTGGCCAAGAGATGTTTTGCCAACCCCGGGGGGGCCGATGAAACACAGAATGACTCCTTCGCGTTCACGGCGGATGTGGTCTGTTTCCGAAGGAAGAGCGAATTCCTCGTGGCGTTCGAGGCGCAGTTTACGCACGGCTAGGAATTCCAGGATGCGGTCTTTTACATCTTCGAGGCCGAAGTGATCCTGGTTGAGTACATCGCGCGCATGGGTGATATCCAGGTTATCTTCGGTGAATTTTCCCCAGGGGATCGAGACCAGCCAATCCAAATAAGTGCGGATGACGCCATATTCGGCGGCGGCCGTGGGCAGCCGCGAGAGGCGGTCGAGTTCGCGGCGGGCTTGCTTTTCGGCTTCTTCAGGCAGGCCGCTGCTCTCGATCTTTTTGCGAAATTCCTCCACGTCCACGCTTTGCTCGTCGCCTTCGCCCAATTCCTTCTGGATGGCTTTAAGCTGTTCGCGCAGGAAATATTCGCGCTGCATTTTCTCGATTTCAGAGCGGGCTTCGTTCTGAATTTTCTGACCCAGTTCAAGCACTTCGCTCTCGCGGGCGAGGATGGCGACCAGCTTGTGCAGCTTATCGGCGACCGAATTGATCTCCAGGATAGTCTGCGCGTCGGATAAATCCATCCGTTGGAAATTGGCGATGGTATAAACCGTTTGCAGAGGATCTTCGATCGAACCGATGGATTGGACCAATTCCCGCGGGAACGACGGGATCATTTCGGCGATGTGGATGAATTGTTCGCGCGCGTTACGCGCCAGGGCCTCCATCTCCAATCCCTCTTCGGCTATCTCGGGGATGACTTCGATATCTGCGCGAAGGTAAGGTTCGTGCTGGCTGAAGCCTAGCACTTTGAACCGGGATGAGCCCTGCACCAACAGCCGGATGGTGCCATCCGGGGCGCGGAACATGCGGTGGATGGTCGCCACCGTACCGACAGAATACAGATCTTCGGGTCCCGGGTTTTCCAGGTCGGGATTTTTGGCAGTAACCAGGCCGATCAATTTCTCGCCGGTGGCGACATCGTCCACCAGTTTGATCGAACGGGGCTGGCCGATGGTTAACGGCACCGCGGTTTGCGGGTACACCACCAGGCCGCGCAGCGGCAGGATGGGCAGGTTGGCGGGTATGGACGGCGCGGCCACGGTTGGGGTAGCAGGCTCTTCGATCTCCGCTATTTCATCCCCCTCCGATTCGGTTTGATCGATAAAGTATTGCATCATTAGATCTGAGAAATTTTCCTTTATATTGTTCTCTTCTTCAGCGAGCCACTTAAAAAATTCAGAGGGATCCGTGTTCCATCGGGATGCAGGCATAAGGTAGTTTACTCGGGTAGGTGGATCTGTTTAGGTTGTGATTTTGGCAGGACGATCCAGAGGAAACCGCTCTGGTATTCCGCGGTCACCAGGTCTATGTCAACCTGGCCGGGGATTTCTACCATTGAGTTAAATTCTCCAAAATTGATTTCCATCTGGTGGTAGGCTCTCCGGTCCGGAATATCCGGACGGGTGCCATGGATATTAATAATATTTTGGTCCAGGCTGATCTCGAAGTCTTTCTCGTCCATCCCGGCAATTTCAATGCGGATCAGATAACGGTCTTCCAATTCCAGCAAGTCGGTGGGCGGTCTCCAGATGTGCGATTGAGCGGAGACATGCCAGTTCACCATCATATATTCAGGTGAATTGAAGGGGTGCTGGCTGCGAGGTTGGCCGGGTCGAAAAGTTACGGTTATCATACGTACCTCTCTGGTTAGAGCGCGTTCCTTGCGGACGCCAAAACGGTCTCGTAATCAGGTTCTTCGCCAAGGACTGGCATATATGCGGAATATACAACCTGGTCATTGCGATCAACTACAAATACCGCCCGGCGAAGCAGGCGGGGTTCTTTCAACAGGCACCCATACTTCTCCCCGAACTCTACATCATGATGATCGGATACGACGATCACCTGATCGATGCCGGCCCCGCCGCACCACCGTTTTTGGGTAAAGGGTAAATCGGTGCTGATCACGATGATGGCGATATCCTGGCTGAGTTTGGCGGCTTCTTCGTTGAAGCGCCGCGTCTCGCGGTCGCACACCGATGTTTCCAGGGAGAGCACTGCCGAGATGATCCGAACCTTATTTTTGGTTGATTCCAGTACCGGAATGGTTTCCCATGTCAGGGATTGAGCGTGAAACTCTGGCGCCTGCTTTCCGATGGTCATATCACTGCCGACGACCGTAACATTTTTCCCGGAAAACTTTACCAATCCAGAGCGTTCGACCATTATTCCTCCTTGGGAATACAATTGTGGCGCCCCAGGAGAGATTCGAACTCTCAACCAACTGCTTAGAAGGCAGGTGCTCTGTCCATTGAGCTACAGGGGCGAGGTAACCGGCACATATTGGGGTTTGCGATGCCATTGACCCCTAAATATGATGGTTTTCGTGAACCTTAAAATCTTGTTACAGCGACGTTTGAGGGCGGTTGGTCCCCCGATCGAAATTTATTAAGGTTCGTTTTGGCAGTGTCCGGCAGATGCCGATTGGAGACCGTAACCCTTATTTGACGACCTGACGGCTACCGTTGATGCTCTTAGTTTAATCGCCAAACCATCCTGTGTCAACAATATAAAAATGCCCGCGGCAAACGAGCCCGCATCATTTTTCAGGATTGAAATTGTTCGGGATATGATAGGATATTCGACCATGCCAAATGAGAAAAACGACAGTATGGCCACACTTCAAATGTCGGTATAATTATAGATTGGTCATTAAAGTAACCGTATTTTGACTGGATTTATTCGCACTTAAGGTTTACTGGGTGGAAATTAATTGATAAGTGCAAATGGTTCCGCGATTTTCCTCTCGGGTTGTTTATCACCCAAGTAGTTATGCCATTATTGTTAATCCTTATCTCTATGATTTCATAATTCATAACGTAATCTGGGCATTTTAAGTACGTGCCAGGAACTGAAAAATCGACTTTTGGGCGGCGTTTCACCTGAGGAAAAACGCGGACTATGTACAACGAAAATGAAATTGAAGAGATGGCGCCGTGGTTGGCAGTGATCATCACCCTGTTCGCTGCTTTCTTGCGACTTTATCAACTCGGCAGTAATGATTTATTGTTGCTTGAAACCTTCAGCATCTGGATGGCTCAGCATCGGGTGGTGGATATGCTGCAGTGGATGATCAAGATTGACCAACACCCGCCCTTATATTATCTGTTGCTCCATTTCTGGATCGGTCTCCATGGGGATAGCCCCTATTTTGTCCGCCAACTTTCTGCGCTGTTCAGCGCAGGTGCAATCCCGTTAATCTACCTGATCGGTAAACGCATCTCTGGCTTGGCGACCGGATTAGCAGCGGCGGTGTTCCTGGCTCTTTCACTATTCAATATAAATGTCGCTCGGGAAACGGGCATGTACACCCTGCTGTTGTTTAATACAGCCGCGGCGATGTATGCGCTGGTCAGACTGCTGACCGATTTGCGCTCAATCCGTCCCATTGGCAGCCAATTTAAGGAATATCTTCTCACCTGGCGGGAGCCTGCGCCGGTTGACCTAGACACTCGAGGTAATTTTAGTTATAAGGACATGACTGCCTACCAAAGCGGATGGAGAGCCTGGATATTCAACCATCATTGGTTACCCATCCGGACGATTGAGACCGATCTGGCCTGGGTGGCATATATCCTATTCTCGGCCGCGACTCTGTTCAGCCACAACACGGCAGTTTTTTTCTTTTTGACCACCAATCTCTTTGTGGTGGGTCTCATCCTTTATCAAAGAAAAAAGCAGCCCGCGCCTCTGCCTGCCTTCCAGGCTCCCTCGACATTGAATTGGTTGAAGGCTCAGATTGCCATCTTTTTATTATGGAGCCCATGGTTATATGCCTTTATCCAGCAAACCGGCAGGGTCGATCAAGAGTTATGGCTGGCCAAACCAGGCTGGGATGGGGTTATTCATACTCTTCGCACCCTGTTAAATTCATCCATACCGGGTCAAGCCAACCAGGTGGTGACGTGGATCCTTTGCGGAATCCTCTGCCTGGGGCTGGTTTATTACCGCAAGAAAATTTCGATATTAATATTTCTGGCGGCCCTGTTTGTCATACCCATCCTGGGCGAGTTGATTATGAGCATCAGCCGGCCAATATTTTTCGATCGAACCCTGGTTTGGCTAACGATTTCATTGTTCCTGGTCCTGGCGTCTGGCATCGCTCAACTAAGATTTAAGCTGCTTTTCTTTGTGGCACTGGGGATTTTGGGGACGTACAATCTTTTTGTTATCGCCGATAATTATCGGGTGGTGCAAAATGAACAATGGAGCAACCCGGCCGGGTTTGTCGCCAATCGGGTCGAAAAGAATGATTTGATCATTTTCAACTCCGCTTACGCCCAGATACCGTTTGATTATTATTTTATCCCCTATGAAGAGAAGAATCATCTGCAGGTGGTGAGACATGGGATTCCGGATGTGCTCAATACCGGCATCCCCGAACTCAGGATGACGAATAGGGATCTACCCGGGTTGGTGTCATTGTTGAGCGGGCATAACCGAGTCTGGCTGGTTTACAGCAACGACTCGCATACCGACCCGCTGGGGCTGGTTCCCCAAACGCTTGCGGCCCAAATGAAATTAACCCAGCAGCGCGATTTTAAGGGGGGGCAGGTTCTTTTCTATGAAGCGCCCTGAGCCCAATTTTTACTCATTCTCCTTCAAATATTAATTCCTGGTGCAGAGCCATCCATTCTGAGCGATGCTCTGTGAGCGGTTTGGCGGGGCATAAAGCCCGGCGCCGGCCAGCGTGCGACCCTGGCTTGAGGCGATGTTCAGGCTGGAGACAAGGCGGCCGTGCATGACCTGCCTGGAATCATTTCCCCGTGATTTATTTTAGGTTTGATGATAGAATGAATTTCCTATGAATGAGAAAAATCAACCCCGGCCGCAATATGGCAGACACATTGCGGCTTCGCTGAAGGTAAATATTGAACAAGTCCAGGCGGCCATCGACCTGCTGGACGCAGGGAATACGATCCCTTTTATCGCCCGCTACCGCAAAGAGGCCACACAGACGCTAGACGAAGAGCAGCTTCGCCAGATCGAAGAAGCTTTGCTCAAGCTGCGGGCATTGGACGAACGCCGCCAAACCGTACTGGCCAGCATTGAAGGCCAGGGCAAGCTCACGGATGAATTAAGGATTCAGATTGAAGCCATCGATACCCTGACGGCCCTGGAAGATTTTTACCTGCCGTTCAAGCCTAAACGGCGGACGCGGGCAATGATTGCCCGGGAAAATGGCTTACAGCCGCTGGCAGATATCATCCTGTCGCAACCCCGCGCCGCCCAAAATGTTGAGCAGGTAGCCCGCAAATTCATCAATGAAAAAGTGGTGAGCGCCGAAGATGCCCTCTCGGGAGCCCGGGATATTGTCGCCGAAACGATCAGCGAGAATCCCGGCGTTCGCGCACAGGTTCGCCTGAAAGCGATGCAGTGGGGCAGTATTGCCAGTGAACGGATCAATGGTTCGGAAGACCCAAAACGCGTCTACGAACTGTATTACCAATATGAAAACCGTGTGGAGCGGGTTAGACCGCATCAGGTGCTCGCCCTCAACCGGGGTGAAGAGGAGAAAGTGCTGCGAATCCGCGTGAAGGTAGCCGAGCGAGATTGGACCAACGGCATCCAGAGCGAATACCGGGTGAACCCGTACTCGCCCTGGGCGGAGCAGCTGCAAATGGCCATCGCGGACAGCGCCGAACGGCTGCTGCTGCCGGCGATCGAGCGCGATGTGCGCCGCCAGTTAACCGAGACGGCCTGGAACCACGCCATACGCGTATTTGCCGCCAATTTAGGCGCGCTGCTGTCACAGCCGCCCATCACCGAGCGCACCGTGCTGGGGATCGATCCGGGGTTCCGCACCGGCTGTAAACTGGCGGTGATCGACTCGACCGGAAAAGTGCTGGCTACCGGGACGATTTACCCGCATGAGCCGCAAAAACGCTGGAAAGAAGCCCTCGAAACCTTGAATGGGTTGATCGTGAAATACGGTATCAGCCTGATTTCGATCGGCAATGGCACCGCATCGCGGGAGACGGAAAGCCTTGCGGCCGAGTTAACCCGCGAGAAAGAAGGCGTTTTTTACGTCATCACCAGCGAAGCCGGGGCGAGTGTATACAGTGCCAGCCCGCTGGCCCGCGCCGAATTGCCCGACCTGGACGTTTCCTTGCGTGGGGCGGTATCCATTGGCCGGCGGCTGCAAGATGCCCTGGGCGAGCTGGTGAAGATCGATCCCAAATCGATTGGCGTGGGCATGTACCAGCACGACGTCGATCAAGCCGAGCTGTCTCGCGCGCTGAATGGTGTGGTGGAGAGCGTGGTCAATAAGGTGGGCGTGGATGTCAACACCGCATCTCCAGCCCTGTTGACCTATGTGTCAGGGATCGGGCCGAAACTGGCGGATAAAGTGGTGACGTATCGCAATGAAAACGGGCGTTTTGCCTCCCGCGATGCATTGAAGAAAGTGCCGGGTTTAGGACCGAAAGCCTTTGAGCAGTCCGCCGGGTTTCTGAGGGTCTACCAGGGCGTCGAGCCGCTGGATGCATCGGCGATCCATCCCGAATCGTACCCGGTGGCAAAAAAGCTGATCAGCAAAATGAAACTGAAATTAGATGGATCGATCGAGACCCGCCGCAAGGCGATCGAAGCCATTCAAACGGAAAGCAGCCTGGAAGAACGAGCCCAGGCGTTAGGGGTGGGCGTGCCGACCTTAACCGATATCCTCGACCAGCTGGTGCGCCCCGGAAGAGATCCGCGCACGGATTTACCCATGCCGATCCTGCGCAGTGACGTGCTATCGATGGATGATCTTGCCGAGGGGATGCGCCTGAAAGGCACGGTGAGGAATGCCGTCGATTTTGGCGCGTTCGTGGATATCGGGGTTAAGCACGATGGGCTGCTGCACCGAAGCCAGCTGCCGCCGGGCACGGTGGTCCAGCCGGGGGACGTCATCGATGTGGAGATCAGTGCGGTTGAAAAAGAACGTGGCAGAATTTCACTGCGCTGGGTAGGAGAGAAGTAACATGGCGAGTGTTCAATTAAACAGCGAATTTTTGATGCCGCTGCCTTATAAGACCAATCGTGACGGGCCGATTCGCTGGGTTGTTTCGCATGCTATTCGCAAGTGGCCGTTATGGTTGTTGATCCTGTTGGGAGCGCTGGGGAATGCCGCTTTTTTGGCGGTCATCCAGACCCAGATTGGGCGAGCGTTTAATGCGGTGCTGGCCACCTCGCCGGATCTGAAGGTGCTCATACAAGTCGCCGTGGTGATTGGGACAGCCTCGATTGGCAGAGGGCTGCTGCAGTTCGGACGCAATTTCGGAGCCGAACTGCTGGCTCAAAAGGTCGAGCGAGATGTGCGCAACGAGTTATATATCAGCCTGCTGGGGAAAAGCATGACGTTTCACAGCCTGCAGCCGGTTGGCGATACCATGGCGAGGGCGACCAACGATGTGCGCGAAGTGAATTTTATGTTCAGCCCGGGGTTAAGCCTGGTGGTGGGTTCCTTGAACTTCCTGATCATGCCGCTCATCGTGGCTCCTCGCTATCACCCCAGCCTGATTTTGACACCGGCCATTTTTATCATCGCCTACGTTTTTGCCATCCGCGGCTATCTGAAAACCCTGGGACCTATCACCGATTTGGTGCGGGGTACCTTTGGGGTGCTCAACACCCGCCTGGCCGAAGCCCTGGAGGGTATCGAAACGGTCAAAGGCGCTGCTCAGGAAGAAGCCGAAGTGGAGCGCTTCACGGTGAATGCCCAACGCTACCGGGATGCCGCGGTGCACCAGGGGGACGTGGAAGCTCGTTTCCTGCCGTTGCTGCTGTTGAGCATTGCGCTGGCCGGTGGGCTTTTCCACGCCCTCTATCTATACACGTTGGGGATCCTCAATATTGGGGATGTCATCGCCTATTTCGGCATCCTGCTGATGCTCGATTTCCCAACTTTCGTCTCGTTATGGGCCTATTCGCAAATTTCACTGGGGCTGGCCGGAGCGCGGCGCATTCTGGAACTGATGAACCGCGAAAACGACCTTGACCAGAATTTGAGTGGGCATGTCGAACCGATGCGCGGTGAAGTGGAATTTAAGGACGTGTGCTTTGCGTATGAAGACGGCGATTGCATGTTGGAGAACATCAACTTCAAGGTAAAGCCTGGGCAGACGGTGGCCATTGTCGGCCAAACCGGTTCGGGGAAAACCTCGATCGCCAAACTGATCAACCGTACCTATGACGCTACCAGCGGGCAAATTCTGGTAGACGGTGAGGACGTGCGCGACTGGAACCTGGAAGCCCTGCGGCGCGGAATTTCGATCATCGAACAGGATATTTTCCTCTTCTCGCGCAGTATCGCCGATAATATTTCATTTGGTAAACCGGGTGCATCCCAGGAAGAGGTGCTGGCTGCCGCCGTGTCGGCCCAGGCCGATGAGTTCACCCAGACCCTGGCCGAAGGCTACCAGACGGTCATCGGTGAACGCGGGGTTACCCTATCCGGCGGGCAGCGACAGCGTGTAGCTCTGGCGCGCGCATTCCTCACCGACCCAAAAATATTGATCCTGGACGACTCCACCAGCGCGATTGACAGTGCCACCGAGGACAAAATTCAGCGGGCGATATTCACCGCCGCCCAAGGACGCACCACCTTCGTGATCACCCATCGGTTGTCGCAGATCCGCTGGGCGGATCTGATCCTGGTGATGCGTAAAGGCAAAGTGTCGGCGGTGGGTACGCACGAGCAATTAATGCAATCATCCGAAGCCTACCGGCGGATTTTCAGCGAGTAAATTATGGGATTCTTTGGCAGTTTAGGCGCAGAAAAATACGATCGTCAATATACCGACCAGCAGTTGGTGCGGCGAATTGGCAGTTATTTTAAACCTCAGGCGGTGCGGCTGGCATTTATCGCCCTGACCATTCTGTTAATGTCCGGGTTAGGCGCGCTGCACCCTGTGGTCGTTTCCCGCGGGGTGGATGCGGTCAAGACCAGCCAATCGACGAATGGCATCTTCCTGATCTGTGGGGCGGTGTTGTTGGTTGGCGTGACCAGTTGGATATTGAATTATTTTCGCCGGCGCATCACTGTGCGGGCCATTGCCGACACGCTGGTTACCTTCAGTGTGGATGCCTTCCGCTCGTCCGCCTCCCACGATCTTTCTTTTTACGACCAATTCTCCAGCGGAAAAGTGCTTTCGCGCATCACCAACGACACACGAGATCTCGGCCAACTGGTAACTATCATCACCGACCTGGTCTCGCAGGTGGTCGAAGCGCTGATCCTGGGGATCATCCTGGTCAATATCGAATGGCGCCTGGCGTTATACGTATTCGGTATGATCCCAATTGTCTTTGCGATGGCGATTGGCTACCGCACCCTGGCCCGGCGGGTTACCAAACGAGGGATGCAGGCCGTCGCCGAAGTGAATTCGGCGATCAAAGAAACCGTCTCCGGCATCGCGGTGGCGAAAAACTACCGCCAGGAAACCAGCATTTACCAGACATTCAACAACGCCAACCAGCTTTCTTACCGGGTCAATGTGCAGCGCGGCATGGTGCTGTCGGTGGTCTTCCCGACCTTGAATACTATTGGGGGTGTGGCAACTGCCCTGCTGGTTTATGCCGGCGGTCTGACCGTGTCGCAAGGGCTGGTCACGGCAGGATCCTGGTATTTATTTCTGATGAGCCTGGACCGCTTCCTGTTTCCGGTGATGAATTTGGCGTCTTTTTGGACGCAAATTCAGGCGGGGCTGTCAGCCGCCGAACGCGTATTTGCGCTGATCGATGCCGAAGCGGCCGTCGTCCAGACCGATTCCCGGCCGGTTGCGCGGCTCAAAGGTGAGATTGATTTCCAGCATCTCGACTTTTACTACAAAGTGGACGAGCCGATCTTAAAGGATTTTAGCCTCCACATTAAACCCGGCGAGACATTGGCGGTGGTTGGTCACACCGGCGCGGGGAAATCCTCGCTGGCGCGTTTGATCGCCCGGTTCTATGAGTTCCAGGGTGGCAAGCTGTTGATTGACGGCAATGACGTGCGTACTTTCGATTTGCACGCCTATCGCAAACAGCTGGGGATCGTGTCCCAGGTTCCCTTCCTTTTTTCGGGCACAGTGCTCGAGAATATCTGTTATGCCAACCAGGAAATTCACCGCGATGAAGTCGAAAAAATTGCTCACTCCATTGGCGAAGGGGAGTGGCTGGATACCCTCCCGGAAGGTTTGGATACCCTGGTAGGCGAACGAGGCGCGCGTCTTTCAATGGGCCAGCGCCAGTTGGTCTCGCTGATGCGGGTGCTGGCGCAAAAGCCGGCCATTTTTATTCTGGATGAGGCCACTGCCAGCATCGACCCGTTCACCGAATGGCAGATCCAGCAGGCTCTGAATATGATCCTGGCCAACTCAACCAGCATCCTGATTGCGCACCGGCTTTCAACCGTGCGTTCGGCCGACCGAATTATCGTTTTGGATAACGGCGAGATTTTGGAAGAAGGCAACCATGACGCGCTGCTGGCAGGCGGCGGGCATTATGCCTCTTTATACAATACCTATTTCCGTCACCAAAGCCTTGCCTATATCGAGCAGGTGCGCCAGATGGTCGAGGAGAAGTAGACCGGTTCCGGCAGCCGCGCTTCGGGCCGGATTGTACTATAATCATTTTATGGCTGGGATCACGATCTCTCGGCAAATGGGAAGCCTGGGCCGGCAAGTGGCGGAAGAAACTGCGCTGCGCCTGGGTTTTCGCCTGGTATGGCGCGACCTGATCAACCAGGCCGCCAGGCGGGCAGGTGTGCCCGAGGTCGCCCTGGCGACAATCGATGAACTTGGTATTCTGGGGCTCAAACCCTCTCGCAACGATCAGCAGGCCTACCAACATGCCGTCCGCCAGGTGATGAATGAGCTGTCGGCCGAAGGAAACGTGGTGATCATCGGCCGGGCCGGGCAGGTGATCTTACAGGATGCGCCCGGCTTTTTACACGTACGGGTGATTGCGCCGAAAGAGGTCCGTATCAAGCGGACCATGCTGGAAAGGGGGATTGCCTATGATTCAGCCATGGCGATGGTAGAAAAAAGCGATTTATATCGCGAGCAGTATTTGCAGCAGAATTATCACGCCAAATTATCCGATCCGGGTTGGTACGATCTGGTGATCAATACCTCTCACTACAAGGTAGGGGAAGCGGCGGAGATAATTTGCGTAGGTTTCAGGAATTTAGCGGAATAAACCAACCTTTACAAGCAGTACAGCCTTGAGCGAATTAACAACCAAAAACCTCATTTTGTCCATCCGGTGGAGGAAGTCTTTGCCAGAATCCTGGATTTCTATGGAATCCAATGGGATTATGAGCCGCGAACATTCCCACTGGTGTGGGATGACAGTGGCAATGTCACCGAGGCATTTGCCCCGGATTTCTACTTGCCGGAGCAAAACCTGTTTGTAGAATTGACCACCTTGCGACCGAAGTTAACCACCAAAAAAAACCGCAAATTGCGCCGGCTGAAAGAACTCTATCCCGAAGTCAACGTGAAATTGTTCAAACGCAGGGAGTTGCGCAATATGATGATCCGCTTTGGCCTGGTGGATGAAGCCGAACAAATATTGGGGACCGACGCCCAGGAGTGGGATTGATGAAGAAACCCGTTCCAAGCGGATATCCAGCGCTGTCCAAAGATCTTCTCGAGACGTTTATCACTCATGATGAAATTGCCTCGCGGGTGGCTGAGCTGGGTAAAAAAATATCAGAGGACTATGAAGGCGAGAACCCGATTCTGGTAGGCGCACTCAAGGGTGTGATGTGTTTTATGGCCGACCTGGTGCGAGCGGTGACCATTCCCATGGAGATCGATTTTATGGCGGTGTCCAGTTATTCGAGCGAGGAACGCGATCGAGGGGTGGTGCGGGTGATCAAAGACCTGGATCTGCCGATTACCGACCGGCATATCATTTTCGTAGAAGACGTGATCGACACCGGCCTGACCCTCAATTACCTGCTGCGCAGTCTGAGGGCGCGCGGTCCGGCCAGCCTGGAGGTTTGCGCGCTGTTGAACAAGACCACCCGCAGGTTAATTGAAATCCCAATCAAATATAAGGGTTTCGATATGCCGGATTATTTTGTGGTGGGGTATGGGCTGGATTATGCCGAAAAATACCGAAACTTGCCTTATATCGGTATTCTCAAGCCGGATATTTTATTTGGCCGTGAATAATCTGGCTGGAAATTAAAAGATTGGGGCCCCAAGTAACCCGTCTCGCTTTCTCATCGGTTTTGAGTGCCTGGTTCCTGTTTAGTTTTGCTTATCCGTGGTGCTGATTTTTTCGTCAGCCCACACACAAAACCTAATCGGTTTATAACTCAGGCCTCGATGAGTGCTATCCGAATTCCTCGGGGCTCCCTTACTCCGAAAGGCTTGCTCTTCCCTTCGGCAAATTTATAGTAGCAAACGGAAGATTAAATGTCAAGCGAATCCCTGAATAGTTGCAATATTTTAAGAGAAGCGTCAGGAGTCCGCAGGGTGCGAGGCTGAACGCGGGTGAGGGTTGCGCACCTGGAAAATGCAGGCAGGGTGGGGCGGGTGATTACCCTGGATCGTTTCGATCTGCTCCACCTCAACACCAAACAAGCGGATCAATAGGTGGGTATCCACGACGCACAGCGCGGGGAATTGTGGCCAGATCGCCGCGTAAGGACAATTGTGGAAAATGATCCGTGGACCCAGATTGCGGGCTTCCCAACCGGCGGCATACTCCTGGCGGTTAAGGAAATTAATTGCATCTGCCGTACGGCGGGGCATGTTTTTTGCCAGGGGTTGGCCATCGGCCAGGTGCACTGCGAGGGTTTCTTCGAGCTTGCCGGAAGAGGATGCGGTCACTTCGCCGAGAATGCCCAACAGAGCGGCTGCCAGGGATTGGTAGTTATTGGGCTGTTGTTTTACCGCCAGGCGCAGACGGCGGCTGGGCCGGCCGCGCCGCTTGACCTCAGCGTCTGGCGGGGGGACCAGTTCAATGACGGTTTCTCTGAGCAGGATGGCCAGGTGGTAGCGAATGTCGGCGCTGCTCAGGCGCAGCTCGGTGGCCAGTTCTTTGGCCGAGGTGCTTGGATGGGTGGCAAAGTAGGCCAGGATCAATTCGCGGGTTCTAAAATCTGCCATGAAGTTATTATACGCCTATTTATGCAAAGAAATTTTTACGTAAATAATGCTTGACACCTATTCTCGGGGTGTTACAATCAAATAACAGTATATTAAATTCGATTCTCCGTTTCCGTCGCCAATAAAACAAGGTGAGGTAAGCTCATGAGCTCAGATGATCTCAATTTAACTGGTTACGAAATCCCCCCAGAAATTCAAAGCCAGGTAAACATTACCACCCTGGACCGTGTTTATAATTGGAGCCGGCGCAACTCGCTATGGCCGATGATGTTTGGCCTGGCCTGCTGCGCGATTGAAATGATCTGCACGGCAGCCAGCCGCTACGATTTTTCACGCTTTGGGATGGAAGTGATGCGCCCAAGCCCGCGCCAGGCGGATGTGATGATCGTGTCTGGGACGGTGACTAAGAAAATGGTGCCTCAAATTGTGCGCCTCTACAATCAAATGCCCGAGCCGAAATACGTCATCGCCATGGGCGCCTGCGCCTCGGGTGGAGGCCCATTCAAAGAAGGTTACAACGTTGTGTCTGGTATCGACAAGTTTATTCCCGTAGATGTATATATCCCTGGATGCCCGCCCACGCCCCAGGCGCTTCTGCATGGTTTGATCACCCTGCAGAAAAAGGTGGACCACGAAACCATCAAGAGCTCGCGCTGGTATTCGCGGCGCCCCGTGGCTGCCATCCCGGTGCCTATCCTGGGGCCCGACCTGATCGATCCGCGCAGATACGCTGACATTCGTGAGCACAGTCAAAAGTTGGCCGAACAGGCCGCCGCAACCGTCGTCGATCAGGATGAATTTGCAGGAGAGCCGGCATGACAGAACAAATCCAGACTCCCACCAGCATCGATCTCAGCGACCGGTTCCCCGCCTGGGTGAAGCGCGATGAACGCGCAGGGTACAGCGGCTACCTGGTCAACGCCGAGAATTTAATCGATTTCTCCCGCAGTCTGCGTGACGAATACGGCTACGATTTATTATCTTCGGTCACCGGGGTCGACTATTACCCCGAGGACCGGATGGAAGTGGTTTATCATGCCCTGCAAACCACCGGCGGTCCGGTGCTGTCATTTAAAGTCCAGACCACCCGCGACCAGGCGGTGGT
Organism: uncultured Chloroflexia bacterium; assembly: GCA_963752685.1. Taxonomy (GTDB): domain Bacteria; phylum Chloroflexota; class Anaerolineae; order Anaerolineales; family Anaerolineaceae; genus Anaerolinea. The sequence goes on from CAVVZR010000008.1 coordinate 1,391,194, forward strand.
GCCTTCGGTGGTTTCGATCTGGCCTGGCGCCGAGTTCCAGGAGCGAGAAGCCTGGGATTTGCTCGGGATCAAATTCGAGGGGCATCCCGATTTACGCCGCATCCTGATGTGGGAAGGCTTTGAGGGCCATCCCCTGCGCAAAGATTGGAAGGAGCCCTATTTCGAGGAAGACGTCAAGCCTTATAAGTCACGCTGGCCGGATGGGCAAGTCTCTCGCATCGAGGATAATGTACCCCTGGGGGATAACATCCAGTTTCCGGCAGGATTTCGACCCGGAAAGCTGGGCGCCCGAAGCAGATGAAGCCCTGTACCGCGGTTTGAAGAAACTGGTCGAAGATTCTAGGCTCGGAACTAAAGACCGACCGCTTGATTGTCAACCTGGGCCCCCAGCACCCATCAACCCACGGCGTGTTCCGCATGGTGGTTGTGATGGAGGGCGAAACCATCGTCGACCTCAAGCCGGTGTTTGGCTACCTGCACCGCAACCATGAAAAAATAGGTGAGCGCTGCTCGTGGATCCAGAATATGCCCTTTACTGACCGGCTGGACTACATCAGCTCGATGAGCAATAATTTCGGGTATGCGCTGACCGTGGAAAAATTGCTGGGAGTTCAAGCCTCCCGAACGGGCCGATTACATCCGCGTGATCATGGCGGAATTTACCCGGATTATCAGCCATTTGATCTCGATCGGTTTCTTGTTGAACGACCTGGGGGCCTTCTTTACCCCAGTCCTGTATGCCTTTGAAGAACGAGAATTGATCCTGGATATTTTTGAGGCGGTTTCTGGCTCTCGGATGATGTGCAATTACTTCCGCTTTGGCGGGGTTGCGCGGGATTTACCGGAAGGCACGCTCGAGAAAGCCAAGGAACTGGTTTACGAACGTCTTCCGCGCAAGATCGATGATCTCGACCGCTACCTGACGCGCAACGAGATCATCCGTTCGCGATGCGAAGGTGTGGGCGTCTTGACCGATGAACAGGCCATCGCCCTGTCGATGACCGGGCCGATTTTACGCGCGTCCGGTGTGCCCTATGATATCCGCCGCGCGGATCCTTACAGTATCTATGACCGGATGGAGTTTGATGTGGCCGTGCGCTACCACGGGGATATTTACGACCGCTACCTGGTGCGCTTGGATGAAATCCGCCAGAGCATTCGCATTTTGAAGCAAGCCCTGCGAGATATTCCCGAAGGACCGATCCTGGCCGGGAAGGCTCAGTGGCAGGTGCGCGTGCCGGCGGGTGAATCTTACGGGCGCGTGGAAGGACCCAAAGGCGAGCTGGGCTATTACGTGGTTTCCAACGGCAAAGCCAACCCGGTGCGCTATCACGTGCGCGCGCCTTCCTTTATCAACCTGACCTCTCTGGCCCCTATGTCGCGCGGCGGAAAAGTTGCCGACGTGGTGGTGATTTTGGGCTCGATTGATATTGTGCTGGGCGAAGTGGACCGGTAGGAGGAGAGATTATGAATGGCAGCGGTCTGATCAACGGGTTAGCAGTAACCGTCAAACATTTTATCGATACCTACCTGGAAGATCTGCGCGCGGGTAGAAAACGCTATAACACCCCGGAAGGCATCGCCTCGCGCACCCAATCGGATGTGACCGGCGCCTTTACTATCCAATATCCAGAAGAGAAGATGCCGGTTCCCGAGGAATTTCGCTATATTCCCTTCCTGGTGTACGACGAGGGCGAGAATGGGGTAGAGGATTATCGCTGCACGTCCTGCGGCATCTGCGCCAAGGTTTGCCCCCCACAGTGCATCTGGATTGTGCGTACCAATGATCCGGTGACCGGACGGCCGGTGCCTGTGCCGGCGGAATTCTTTATCGATGTCGATATTTGCATGAACTGTGGGCTTTGCGCGGAATATTGCCCTTTCGACGCGATCATCATGGATCACGATTATGAGATCGCTTCCGTCGACCGCTTCAAAGATCATATCTATAACAAGAAGAAACTCGGCAAGCCCGCCTCGTATTACCAAAATATTCGCCCGACGAATTATGCTCTCCAGGCGGCAGAAAGAGCCGCGAAAGCTGCGAAAAAAGCCGCGGCATAACCGGACAAAAAGTGTCGAATATCATTATTTATGGCAGTATTTTAACGGAGGAGATCGATGTATAATCCGGATACTGAGATATTATTTCCACTGCGCGTACTGCCCCAACTGCGTACCTTGCGGGGTGAAGAGTGGAGCCGATTGGTCGACGAAGTGAGTGCCCCCGAAGCCAACCGCGCCGATCAAGGTGCGATGGTCTTGATGATGGTGCGCATGGGTGGATGTGTGAGCTGTAATTCTGATTCTTTCCGCGCGATGCGCGGTTGTACGGTCTGCGCCCGGCAAACTGTCCGGCGCTTTAAAGGCACCGACCTGGAATTGACCGAACAGCACCGCGTTTACAAAAAAGAATTGGAACAGTTTCTAAAAAAGCAGACGCCGGTATCGTCTGATTAGTTTAGCGGGTGGTTGAAAGGAACTTGATGATTAACAAAGACGCGATCTTCGCAGCCTTAAGCAAGGTTCAGGAACCGGAACTTCATAAAGATCTTGTCACATTGAATATGATTCGAGAATTGGACATCCAGGATGGGAAGGTCCAGTTTACGATTGTGCTGACCACCCCGGCCTGCCCTTTGCGCGCGCGCATTGAAAAAGAAGCGCGGGAAGCGGTAATGAGTGTTGACGGGGTCGAGTTGGTAGAGATCAAAATGGACGCATCCGTGCCTTCAGACGGCCGGCCGCGGGGTTTGTTGGAGCTGCCGGTGCGCAACGTGGTGGCGGTCGCTTCGGGTAAGGGCGGGGTCGGAAAATCTACCGTGGCAGTCAATATCGCGGTGGCGCTGGCGCAGAGCGGCGCCCGGGTGGGCCTGCTGGATGCGGACATCTACGGGCCAAACGTACCTACCATGATGGGGGTTAACCGTCTGCCGCCGCAAAACGGACAGAAGCTGGTTCCGGCGGTGGCTTTTGGCGTGCAGATGATGTCAATTGGTTTCCTGGTGAAACCTGGCCAGCCGTTGATCTGGCGCGGCCCGATGCTGCATTCGGCTATTCGCCAGTTCCTGGCGGATGTGGCCTGGGATGAGCTGGATTACCTGGTGATCGATCTTCCGCCAGGAACCGGAGACGCACAACTGAGCCTGGCGCAGTCAGTGCCGATCAGCGGAGGGGTGATCGTGACTTTGCCGCAGCAGGTATCTCTGGAAGATGCGCGCCGGGGCCTGGAAATGTTCCGTGAATTAAACGTTCCATTGTTGGGCGTAGTGGAGAACATGAGCTATCTGGAACTGCCGGATGGCACACGCATGGACGTGTTTGGTAGTGGAGGCGGGGAGATGTTAGCGGACGCCGCCGGCGTGCCATTCCTGGGGTCGATCCCGATGGACCCCAATGTGCGCATCGGCGGTGATACTGGCGTGCCTGTGGTGGTCTCAATGCCTGAGTCCGCCCCGGCGCGAGCGCTGCGTGCTTTGGCCGAAACCGTGGCCGCGCAGCTTAGTGTGGCAGCTCTGCAAGGTGGGGAAGGGCTGACGATTAATGTGGTTGAATAATTATGGAGAATAATCTGATCCCGGTTGTAGTTGGGGTTCGTTTTTCGAAAGTTGGAAAAGTTTATAATTTTGACGCCAGCCAGGTGCCGGACGTTCAAATTGGCGATTCGGTGGTGGTTGAAACCAGCCGCGGCTGGCAAATTGGCACGGTAGCCCAAATGCTCCCGACCCCGGATTCTGCCCCGAGTGGGTTGAAGGAAATCGACCGTAAGGCGACCCCTCGTGATTTGTTGCTGCACCAATCTTACCAGGCGCGCCAGAATGAGGTTATCACCGCGGCGAAAGCACGCTCGCGCGAGCTCAACCTGGCCGGCGTAAAAATCGTTGGCGCCGAATACAGTTACGACGGTTCGCGCCTGGGTATTTTATACAGCAGCGAAACCGACGAGAAAGTCGAATTGAAATCGCTGCGGGCGGATATGAGCCGGGCGTTTGCCCCCGCCCAGGTAGAAATGCGCCAGATTGGCCCCCGCGATGTGGCCAAACTGCTGGGCGGAATGGGCGCCTGCGGGTTGGAACAACGCTGCTGCTCCCAGTTCCTGTGTGAATTCAACTCAATATCCATCCGTATGGCGAAGGAACAGGGCATTTCACTGACGCCCTCCGAAATCACCGGGATGTGCGGGCGTTTGCGCTGCTGCCTGGTATACGAATACCAGCAGTACGTCGATTCTCGCGCCCAACTGCCTCGGCGCAATAAACGGGTGATGACACCGGACGGTGAAGGCAGGGTGCTGGATCAGATACCTCTGCGTGAGGCGGTGCTGGTTGAATACCCGGATGGAATCCGCAAGGAAGTGCCAGGCAGTGAGGTGACGATACTGGAAGAAGGCGCCCACGTCCCCCCACCCGCAGCGGTGCAGCCGGTGGAGGCTGTCGCGAGTGAAGGGCAAAGCGAACCGGGTCCGGCAGCGCCGGCGCAGCCTCATCGTCCCGAGCGGCGTCCTGAACGGAGACCGGATCGCCGGCCCGAGCGGAGATCATCTGACCGTGGGCCACAACCTGACAGCCCGGAACAACCCCAGGCCAATAACAATCCGCCAGACAACCGGCCACCTCAAAACCGCCGGCCGCCACAGCAAAGGCGGCGTGGTGGCAAGAAACCCAACACGCCATGAGCGAATTATACGACCAGGCAAAAGACGAATTTCCATTTTCACAGGCGGTTCGCCGGGATGTGCATATGCATCCGGAAATGGGTTTTCAAGAATTCCGCACCGCCGGGATAGTGGCCAAAGAGCTGAGCCGGCTGGGTCTGGAAGTGCACACCGGAGTTGCGCAGACCGGGGTGGTGGCCCTGCTGGAAGGGGATCGACCCGGGCCGGTTATCCTGGCTCGTTTTGACATGGATGCCCTGCCGATCCAAGAAGAGACCGGGGCGGTCTATGCTTCGCAGACGGCCGGCATCATGCATGCCTGCGGTCACGACGGGCATGTCGCCGCCGGGCTGACCGTGGCGCGCCTGTTAGCCGGCCGGCGAGAGTCTCTGCGCGGATCGGTAAAATTTGTTTTCCAACCTGCCGAAGAAGGCATGGGCGGTGCGGAGACGATGGTCAAAGAGGGCGTGCTGCGCGACCCGCCGGTAGATGCGACCTTATCCATGCATCTCTGGAATGAGCGCCCGGTGGGCTGGACGGGGATTACTGCCGGGCCGTTGATGGCCGGCGCGGATAAGTTTGATATCAAAATTATCGGTAAAGGCGGGCACGGCGCTCTCCCCCAGCTAACCATTGACCCGGTTGCAGCCGGAGCGCATGTGATTACCGCGCTGCAGACGATTGTTTCTCGCAATCTTTCACCCCTGCAGTCAGCGGTCATCACCGTGGCACGCTTACGCGCGGGGGATGCATTTAATGTGATCCCTCAGATCGCAGAATTGACTGGGACCATCCGCACCTTTGAACCTGAAGTGCGCAGCCTGGTGATCCGCCGCATGCAAGAGGTGGCGCAGGGGGTGGCTGCGGCCTTGGGCTGCCAGGCCGAGCTGACCGTGGTGCGGCTGACCCCCGCGGTGTTGAATGATGAGCGCGCCGCGTCGGCAGTACTGGCGGCTGCTCAAAAAACGCTGCCCGATGGGCAAATCGAGGCCAACTGCCGCACGATGGTGTCAGAGGACATGTCTTATATGATGGAGGAAGTGCCGGGTTGTTATTTCCTGGTTGGATCCGCCAATGCGAATAAAGACCTGGTGTATGGTCATCACCATCCAAAATTTGACATCGATGAAACCGCGTTGCCTCGCGCAAGCGCTTTGATGGCTGCCAGTATCATAGAAATGCTGTCCATCGCCTGAAGGCGACTGCAGACCTGGTTATGTGTTCAGGAACGGCTCATCGTGGAGCCGTTTCTGCGTTTTAAGCAGGATTTGCTACGATAAGGAAGGCAGTGCAATCGAATTGTAAGGAAATTGGTAATTGACTCGTTGAAAACCGCGTGCTATACTTTCATTAGATTAATCCGATTAATCGTATGAAATGAGCATCTCCATGCTTTTTGACCGCGTAGCCCCCGAACACACATCACCTTTCTTACGCTACCTTGCGACCCAGTTTCAAGATGGGGACCGCTTGCCTTCACTGGCTGTGATCAGCCAGGAGTTGGGGGTGAGTCTTGCGGCGCTGCGCGAGCAGCTGGAGGTGGCGCGCGCGCTGGGCCTGGTGGAGGTGCGCCCGCGGACGGGCATACGCCGGCTGCCATATTCCTTCCATCCGGCGGTCATGCACAGCCTGGGTTACGCGACCACGGTAAACGATAAAAGCTTTTTGCTTTTTGCCGAACTGCGCACCAACCTGGAGGCAGCCTATTGGTACCAGGCGGTACGGCTACTCACCGGTGAAGACCAGGAATATTTGTCGGACCTGGTCGCTCGCGCCGAAGAGAAATTGTCGCGCGTCCCGGCCGAGATCCCGCATGGGGAGCACCGCGAGCTGCATCTATCTATTTACCGGCGGCTCAACAATCCGTTTGTCAACGGAATCCTCGAAACCTATTGGGAATTGTATGAAGCCGTCGGGTTGGCGATGATCAACGAGTTTGCTTATTTGAAAAACGTATGGCAATACCACCGCAAGATGGTAGACGCGATCTGCCGAGGCGACCTTGACCAGGGCTACCAGGCTTTGGTCGAACACGCGGATCTGCTGCAAAAGCGTCCTCAGCAAGTTGTCCGGCAAAAGTTTGAATAACTTTTGCTTTTTTTGTGGGAAAAATATCAATCGGAGACTATTCAGGAGCATTTCATGACCCAAATTATGCCGGATGTAGTATCAGGTCACCTCGAGGGACAAGACCCGGTGGTTAATGATATCGCCATCACTTTTTGTACAGTGAATGGCTCAGGCAGCGCGACCTCGAATTTAACCGTGATGCGCTCGATTTTCAAAATGGGGATCCCAGTGTCCGGGAAAAATATATTCCCATCCAATATCCAGGGCCTTCCGACCTGGTATACCATCCGGGTGAGCAAAGATGGCTACGTGGGGCGAGTCGAAAAGGACGATATTATCGTGGCGATGAACCCGGCCACCTTCATCAAGGATCTGGAGTATGTCGTCCCTGGCGGCATCGTCTTATACACGGATGACATCAAACAGACCCCGACCCGCGACGATTTAATTTACTATCCCATGCCGGTGAAGAAATTAATCAAAAGCGTGGATGTGCCTCCCCAGCTGCGGGACTTTATCGCCAATATGGTCTATGTTGGCGTGCTGGCCTGGGCGATCCAAATTGATCTGGAGGCCATTTATTATTCGCTGAATTACCACTTCAAAGGCAAAAAGACCCCGATCGAGTCGAATTTTGGGGTGATCAAATTAGCTTATGAATGGGCTGCAGAAAACCTGGAGAAGCAGGACCGGTATCACCTGCAGCCGATGGACGCGACCAAGGACTTGCTGATGACGGATGGCAACACCGCCGCGGCCCTGGGGGCCATTTACGGCGGGGTGCAGTTTGTCAGCTGGTATCCTATCACCCCGGCTTCCTCGCTGCCTGAAGCGTTGATCGAGCATTTGCCGGAACTGCGTAAAGATGAAGAGACGGGCGAGCAGAGCTTTGTGATTGTGCAGGCCGAAGACGAGATTGCCGCGGTGGGCATGCTGGTGGGGGCCGGGTGGGCCGGGCTCCGGGCGATGAGCGCCACAGCCGGCCCTGGCTTGAGCCTGATGACCGAATATATCGGCCTGGCGTATTTCTCAGAGGTGCCTCTGGTGGTGTGGGATGTACAGCGCGTGGGTCCGAGCACCGGCATGCCGACTCGCACTGCCCAGGGGGATATCACCCAGGTGTATTTCATGGGACATGGGGACACCAATATTGTGCAGTTGTTCCCCGGTTCGGTGAACGAGTGCTTTGATATGGGCTGGCAAGCCTTTGATATCGCCGACCGGCTGCAAATGCCCGTGATCGTAATGAGCGACCTTGAATTGGGGATGAATGAATGGATGGCAAGGCCATTCACCTACCCCGACCGGCCTATCGATCGAGGAAAGATCCTTTGGGAAGACGACCTGCAAAAGATGATGGATCAACTTGGCGGTAAATGGGGCAGGTATCTGGATATCGATGACGATGGCATCCCCTACCGCACAATGCCCGGCAACCTGGATCCGCGCAGCGCATATTTTGCGCGGGGAACCGGCCATGATGAATATGGCCATTATTCCGAAGATCCGGATGTTTACGAGCGCTTGATGGAGCGCCTGGGCAGGAAATTTGAAACGGCAAAGCAATATGTCCCCAGGCCGATCATCTCGACCATGGAAGGCGCAAAATGCGGGATCCTCGCGGTGGGAACCGCTGATCCGGCGGTGCAAGAAGCGCGGGACAACCTGGCGCTGGCGGGTGTGCCAACCGATTATATGCGCATATTAGCAACCCCGTTCACCGAAGAGGTCGATGAGTTCCTGCGCACCCACGAGCGTGTGTATGTGGTCGAACTGAACCGGGATGGGCAACTGCGCCAGATATTGCTGATCAATTACCCGCAATATGCGATGCGCCTGATCAAAATGGCCCGCACCAATGGCCTGCCGTTGAGCGCGCGTTGGATCAAGGATGAAATTTTGGTGAAGGAGGTGAAGTAAATGGCTGAGACACAGGTTTCTACTGCGGGAATGAACGCAATTGGTCTGACTCGGGCGGATTACCGCGGGGCCCCCACGACTTTATGCCAGGGCTGCGGACACAACGCTATTTCGAGCCAGATTGTCGCCGCGATGTATGAGCTTAATGTCATCCCGGAGAAGGTGGTCAAACTGAGCGGGATTGGCTGTTCCAGCAAAAGCCCGGCTTACTTCCTCAACCGCAGCTTTTCCTTTAATGGTGTGCACGGGCGTATGCCATCCCTGGCGCTGGGCGCCCTGTTTGCGGACACCAGCATGCATGGATTGGGCGTCAGCGGCGACGGCGATACCGCCTCGATAGGCATCGGGCAGTTCAAGCATCTCATTCGACGCAACCTTCCCATGGTCTATATCGTCGAAAATAACGGGGTCTATGGGTTGACTAAAGGCCAATTCTCCGCGACGGCTGAAAAGGGGTTGACCCTCAAACACGAGGGCACCAATATCTTCATGCCGGTGGATATTTGCCTGGAAGCATTGGCTTCGAACGCGACTTTTGTGGCCCGTTCTTTTGCCGGAGATCCCAAACAGGTGAAGGAGCTGCTCAAGGCGGCCATCAGCCACCGCGGCATCGCCGTGCTGGACTTGATCAGCCCGTGTGTGACCTTCAATAACAAGGACGACACGATCCATTCCTATGTCTTTGGCAAGGAGCACGAGGTGCGCCTGCACGACCTGATTTTCACCCCGGCCCGCGACATCCTGACGGTTGAAGATTTTGAGGAAGGCACGGTCAGGGACGTGGAGTTGTATGACGGTTCGGTGATTACCCTGCGCAAGCTGGACAATGATTACAACCCGCGCGACCGCCAGGCGGCTTTCCGCGTATTAGAAGAAGGCCGCGAGAACCGCGAGCTGCTGACCGGTCTGATCTATGTGGACACCGAATCTCCGTCCATGTTTGATCAATATCATCTACCGGACAAGGCGTTGAACCGGCTGACCGCAGATGAAATCCGCCCGCCTGTCGAAAGCATCGACAAGGTGAACCAGGCCATGTTCCGCTAGGGAAGGCTCTATTGGAACCAAAAAGCCGCCGGATCCGGCGGCTTTTTGGTTTTAACGAGGTGGAATTGTGGGACGGTTTGGATCCCGGATCCATTCGCTCCACGAGCCGGGATAGACTTTGGGCAGGGGCAGCCCGGCGACGGACATGGCGAGTACGTGATGGCACGAGGTCACCCCGGATCCGCAGTACACCACCATATTCTCAAGCGGGATGCTGCCCGCCAATTCCCTGAATTGTTTACGCAGCACCTCGGCCGGAAGGAGCTTGCCATCCGCGTCCAGGTTGTCATTGCTGTAACGGTTCACAGCGCCGGGAATGTGACCGGCGTAGGAGTCGAATCGGTTCGATCTCGGCATTAAAGCGGGCCGGTGCGCGCGCATCGACCAACAGGCTGCCAGGGGCGGTTAAGCTTCGTTGGACTTCTTCGGCGGATACAACCATGTCTTCATTCATCCGCGGCACAAATATGCTGGGCGGCTGGTATTTGGTTTGGGTGTTGGTCTCCCTTGCTTCCGCCAGCCAGCGCGCGTACCCGCCGTCTAAAACGGCCACCGGCTCGTGCCCATAATATTTCAATAACCACCACAAGCGCACCGCATAAGTCCCGCCGGATTGATCGTACACCACGACCTGCTTTTGATCGCTGACGCCGCAGGCGGAAAGCCAGGTTGTAAAGGCATCCTGGTCAGGGAGAGGATGCCTTCCACTTCGTGTAGTGATCGGAGAAGAAAGATGGTGATCCAGGTGGGCATAAACCGCGCCCGGTATGTGGGCAAGGTTGAACTCGATTTCACCCCAGGCGGGTTGGGCCAGGTCGAAACGACAGTCAAACAGAATCCAATCCGGATCGGTAAGGTGTTTGGCCAGATCGTTGGTGGAAATAATGTCGGTGTACATGATTTTGGTAATCCTCAACCGGTTAATAGGCTATGCCAATGGTGTGCAGCAGGAGAAAATTGGGTTGGAGCATGGCCCCAACCGGGAGGCCGGATACTAAAACGATTTGCTGCCCGGGCTGCAGATTGAACTGTGAAGTTACGGTGCTTTCGACGATCGCTATCAACAATTCCACTGAATTGGCAAAGGGAACCAGGACCGGGGTGACCCCCCAATACAAGCCCATGCATTGGTAGGTTTGCTGGTTCGGGGTCAACGCCAGGATGGGCACCTCAGGACGGGTTTTACTGGCAAACAGCGCTGTCCGCCCGGAAATGGTGAAAACCGCGATGGCAGCCACGTCCCGGTCAAAGGCTAATTCGCGGGCGGCCCAGGTGATGGACAGCGCGTCGGACTGCATCACCTCTTTGGGCACATCCCGGTAATGCCCCCACATGTCATAGTGAGTCTCCGCGTCACACACAATCGAATTCATCGTGGTTACGGTTTCTACCGGGTAAGAACCGGCGGCGGTTTCGGCAGAGAGCATCACCGCATCGGTGCCATCGAAGACGGCGTTGGCTACATCCGAGGCCTCGGCACGGGTCGGGCGGGGATTGGTGATCATCAATTCGAGCATCTGGGTGGCGGTGATCACCAATTTTCCGTGGCGGTTGGCCTGCTGGATGATCTCTTTTTGCAGGGTGGGCACCAAAGCCAGGGACATCTCAACCCCCAGGTCGCCGCGCGCTACCATGACACCATCGGCGACATGCAAAATGTCGTGCAGATTATCCAGGGCTTTAGGCAGCTCAATCTTGGCGATAATCGGGATATTGACCTGTTGGGGGGCGAGCTGCTCGATGCGTTTGCGCACGATGCTGATGTCATCCGCGGTGCGCACAAATGAAATGGCGATCATATCGACGCCATGTTCCAGGCCAAATTCGAGGTCTTCTTGATCTTTCTCGGTAAACCCGGGGATTTTCAGGTCCGCATCGGGCAGGTTCACGCCCTTATGCGAGCTTAGGATACCCCCGTAAACCACGCGCGCCTCTACGGCGTGGGGACTGACCTTCACCACCGAGAGCTCGAGGTTGCCATCATCCATCAAGATGCGGCCGCCCGGCTGGATACTGTTCTCCAGGTCGGGCACGTCCATGGGGATGAAGATGAGCCCTTCCGCGGCCATTTTTTCACCGGCCTGCGGGTTGGAGGTCAACACGATGGTGTCGCCGGCTTTCAACTCCATGTGATTGCCGGGGATCAGCCCCACACGCAGCTTGGGGCCCTGGAGATCCTGCAGAATAGTGACGGGACGGTGCAGCTCTGCCGATATCTGGCAAATCATTTCGATCCGTGCAGCATGTTCGGGGTGGGTGCCGTGAGAGAAGTTCAGACGGGCCACATCCATTCCGGCCCGAACCAGGTCGCGGATGCATTCGGTTTCATTGCTGGAGGGGCCGAGCGTCGCAACAATTTTGGCTTTTCGGTGGGCTTCCATATATTTGTTGCTCCTTGTTGTCGATTTGTCCCGGATGAGGTTGGCCTGAGTTTGACCGGTTATGGCATGGTTAAGACGGTGCGAATTTTCTCCAGGGCTTCATCGATTGTTCCGCGATCGATGATCAGCGGTGGGGCAAAGCGGATCACGTGTTGGTGAGTTTCCTTGGCTAATACTCCATTTTCTTTCAATGCCTCGCAAAATCTGCGCGCACCGCCGGCTTCAGGTTTTAGTTCGACCCCAATCAGCAGCCCCTTGCCACGCACATCTTTGACGTGCCGGCTGGGTATTTCGGCGAGCTGTTCGAGCAGATATTCGCCTTGCTCGGCGGCGTTGGCGACCAGGTTTTCCTCGCGTATCACCCTGAGCGAGGCGCGCGCGATGGCAGCCGCCAGCGGGCTGCCGCCAAAGGTGGAGCCGTGTTCGCCCGGCTGAAAAAGGCCAAGAAGAGTTGCGTCGGCCAGGACAGCCGAGATGGGATAAAACCCGCCGGATAGTGCTTTGCCGATGATGATCATATCCGGGCGTACATTTTCATGCTCGCAGGCGAATAACTTGCCGGTACGGCCCAGGCCGGTCTGGATTTCATCCGCAATTAACAGCACGTTCTCACGGCGGCAAATTTCGGCAACTTGGCGCAAGTAGCCGTGCTTGGGGATGATCACCCCGCCTTCACCCTGGATGGGTTCGATCATCACGGCCGCGGTGTTCGGGGTAATGGCCTGTTCCAGCGCCTGGGGATCGTCATAAGGAATGGCGATAAAGCCGGGAGTAAATGGCCCGAAATCTTCACGGTACGACTGCTCAGTGGAAAATGAAATGATGGTGGTGGTGCGGCCGTGAAAATTACCATTGGCGACGATGATTTCTGCCTGGTAACGAGGGATTTTCTTGACCTGGTACGCCCATTTGCGGGCCAGTTTTACCGCCGTCTCAACCGCCTCCGCGCCGCTGTTCATGGGCAGCGACATGCCGTAGCCGGTCATTTGGGAGAGTTCCTGATAAAAGAGCGGCAGTTGATCGTTGCGGAAAGCCCGTGAGGTCAGGGTAACTTTTGAGGCCTGCTCAATCATCGCCTGGAGGATCGTGGGGTGGACGTGCCCCTGGTTGAGAGCCGAATAGGCGCTCAGGCAGTCCAGGTATTTCCTGCCATCGACATCATACACCCAGACTCCCTCTGCGCGGTCTATGACCACATCTAAGGGATGGTAATTGTGGGCGCCGTATTGATCCTCAAGAGCGATATATTCCTGTGAATTCATATAATTATGCGACCCCTAAGATGCGAGCCAGGACTGCTTTTTGGGCATGCAGGCGGTTGTGAGCCTGCGGGAACAATACCGAATGCGGGCCGTCGGCCACGGCGTCGGTGATTTCCTGGCCGCGGTGGGCAGGCAGGCAGTGCATCACAATCGCTTCCCGGTCGGCAAGCTCAACCAGGGCTTCGTTCACCTGGTAGGGTGGGAAAACCTTTTCGCGTTCCTTGGTTTCAGCTTCTTGCCCCATGCTGGTCCAGGTGTCGGTATAAATTACGTGGGCGCCTTTCACTGCATCTTGCGGATCGCCAACCAGCCGGACAGAACCGCCGTTTTCCGCGGCGAACTGCCTGCCCAGGGTGAGCGCCTCTGGAAGGATATCGTACCCTTTGGGGCCTGAGTGGGTGAAGCTGCCGCCCAGTTTGGTGACAATGTGCATCAACGAGACCGCGACGTTGTTGCCGTCGCCGATAAAGGTGACCTTGATATTTTTTAATGTGCCAAACTTTTCGAGGATGGTCAGCGCATCGGCCATGCCCTGGCAGGGGTGGTCGTAATCACTCAATCCATTGACCACCGGGATGCTTGACCATTGGGCCAGTTGTAGGATATGGTCGTGGCTGAACACCCGCGCCATCAGCACCTCCACATAGCCGGAGAGCACCCGGGCAACATCCGCAATCAATTCGCGTTGGCCTAAACCAATTTCGTTGGGAGACAGGTACAAGGCATCCCCACCCATATGCCGCATGGCCATATCAAAGCTGACCCGCGTGCGCAGGCTGGGTTTTTGAAAGATCATCCCGAGGACTTTGCCTTTAAAGAGAGGTTTATTTCCCCCAGATTGGTGTTCGCGTTTCAATTGGACGGCAAGATCTAGCATGCTCTGCAGATCGGCAGGGGCATAATCCTGGATACTGATGAAGTCTTGTTTCATGGGTTCCTCAAACGAAGGGTGCGGGTTGTCTGGCAATTAAATCGAAGTATATCATAAGGGATTTGCGAGACCTGGCGATTTTCATGCATTGATTGGCTGTATAATGTCACCCAAAGGATGTATAGATGAAGATACGCTGCCTCAGCTGCGAAGCGTTAGCGCGCATGGTTTATATCAATTCGGCGTTCTCGCCCCACATTGTGGATGTAGAGATTATTCGCCTGGGGCTGCACAACACCCCGGATATTCTGCGCACCACACTCCAAGCGCGGATCGATGCCCTGGCGGGACAGGGCTATGACGCGGTTGTCCTGGCCTACGGTCTATGCGGAAAATCGACCAACGGCCTGGCTGCCAGGGATGTGCCCGTAGTTATTCCGCGCGCGCATGACTGTATCACCCTGTTCCTGGGAAGCCGGCAGCGCTATCAAGAGCAGTTCGAAAACCGCCCTGGCACCTATTGGTATGCCCTGGATTACCTGCAGCGCAGGGAAGATACCGCCACGACCTTGTCTTTGGGGGCATCCGATTTTGCCGTGGATATGCAAAAGACCTACCAGGAGTATGTGGATAAGTACGGCGCGGATAATGCCGATTATCTGATGGGCATCATGGGCGCCTGGCAGGAACACTACCAGCGGGCAGTGTATGTGGATATGGGGGTGGGCGATGGCAGCCAGGTTGAAGAGCTGGCCAAAAAAGATGCATCCACCCGCGGTTGGACATTCGAGCGATTGCAGGGGGATGTGATCCTGATCAAAAAACTGTTGTTCGCCGACTGGGATGATGATTTTCAGGTGCTCAAGCCCGGTCAGCGCCTGGAAATGACCTACGACCAAAATATTGTTTGCGCGGTGCAATAATTTTCAAGAGATATGACCGGCGAATGCAAGCCTACATCATAAAAACGTAATTCGTTATTTTCATCCAATTCTTAAGATATGGATTGTCCTGGAAGGTTATAATTTATCCTGCCAGGAAGGACTGGTATCACACATGGCATTTCAACAAACAATTGTAAAATCGCAGAGCATCGAAACAAAACTGGATGAGGTCGAAAGCATCCTCGGCAGATTGTCCTTCGGGGTGGGCAAAGATGCGGTCGATATCCTGACCGTTCTGGACCAGGCTAAACTGCGTATAGACAAAATGGTGGAGCAAGGAGCCGCGCCGAAGGCCGAGATTGCCCAGTTTGCCTCGGTGTGTTCCACCCTGCGCAAGGATGGAAGGGAGTTTCTGCGCCAGATTGGCGGGGCAGATGTATTGCGGGACAAACGCTCCACCTTGCAGCCGCCGCGGGAAAATTGGTGGTGGTATCTTGACGAAGAGTTGGCGGTAGCGCAAAAGCAATCATTGCTCCGCGCACTACGGTCAGGCGGCATAATTGTCCTGGTTTTGATCGTGGCGGTCATCCTCTACCGCCTTTTCCTTTCTCCCGATCCGCAGGTGATCGCCGAAGTCGAAGCCCAGCAAAACGCAGACCTGTACCTGGTGGACGGTAATTTCGCGGATGCGCTCAAAGAGATCGACGCCGGCCTGGTGAAGGTGCCCGATTCGGCCGAGTTATTGGTATATAAGGCGACTATCCTCCAGGCGATGGGTAAAAACGAGGAGGCCGCTCCCTTGTTTCAAAGAGCGCAAGATCTCATCGCAAACCCGGAGGTTTTTGGATTAACCCACGCGCAAATCCTGAATATGATGAACCAGACCCAAGAGTCAGAGGCCTTACTTTTAGCGTTGGTGGAGAAATATCCCAATTCCGGGAGAGCCTATCTGTTATTGGGCCAGGCTTATGAGAACGAAGGGAATCAAACGGATGCACTGGCTGCCTATGAAAAAGCATCGGCGGTTGGTGAGGCAAGCAACGATCCAACCACGGCGGCACAGGCCCGTATCAAAATGGGCATGCTGATGCAGGTGTTTGGCCAGCCCCAATTTGGTCTGACCGCCACACCTGCCACCAATCCTTAGGGCAAGGGAAAATCTGTATTATCGTCACGATTTAATCGCTGGAAAAGATCTTAATCCTGCGGGTGGTACAATTAACCGGCAGTTTTTGTATAAGGAATGATGATGAACGAGACGATTGAACTCCAAAACAAAGCAATCAACACAATCCGTTTCCTGTCCGCAGACGCCGTGCAGCAAGCCAAATCGGGCCATCCCGGTCTGCCGATGGGCGCCGCGGCGATGGCCTACACCATTTGGACGCGCCATTTACACCACAACCCTGAAAACCCGTTATGGGCAGACCGTGACCGCTTTGTGTTATCCGGTGGGCATGGTTCAATGCTGTTGTACAGCCTTCTCCACCTGACCGGTTATGCCGTCTCCCTGGATGAAATCAAGCACTTCCGGCAGTGGGGCAGCATCACCCCGGGGCATCCCGAATACGGCCTGACCCCCGGCGTGGAGACCACCACCGGGCCGTTAGGCCAGGGATTTGCCAACGGAGTGGGCATGGCGATGGCGGCTAAACACCTGGCAGCCGAATATAACCGGCCGGGTTATGAAATCGTCAACCACCTGATTTATGCCATCGTGACCGATGGCGATTTGATGGAAGGTGTGTCTTCCGAAGCCGCTTCGCTGGCCGGCCACCTGATGCTCGGCAACCTGATCTACCTTTACGATAACAATCACATTTCCATCGAAGGATCCACCGATTTTGCCTTTACCGAAGATCGCGGCGCCCGATTCGAAGCCTATGGCTGGCACGTCCAAACCGTGGATGATGGCAACAATGTGGAGGATATTGACCTGGCGATCCAACTGGCCAAGAAAGACCCGCGCCCAAGCCTGATTGTGTGCCGCACCCACATTGGATTTGGGCTGCCGACCCGCCAGGATACGCAAAAAGCTCACGGCGAGGCTCCCGGCGACGAGGAGTTGGACGGTGCGAAGGTGAATTTGCACTGGCCGGTCGAACCGCGGTTCCTCATCCCAGAGGATGTGTTATCGTTTTACCGGCAGGCGCAAACCCGCGGCGCGGCGCTGGAGCAAGCATGGAAAGATAAATTCCAGGCATACCGCCAGGATTATCCGGACCTGGCCGATGAATTCTCGCGGCGCCTGCGCGGTGATCTTCCGGCAGGCTGGGAAGATTCCATTCCGCAGTTCCCGGCCGATGCCAAGGGGATGGCCACCCGGTCTTCCTCGGGAAAAACGCTCAATGCTCTGGCGAGCAAAATCCCCGAATTAATGGGCGGTTCTGCTGACCTGGCCCCCTCGACGAACACCTGGATGAATGATGACCCGGCTTTTGCCGCCGACTGCCCGATTGGGCGCAATATCCATTTTGGTGTGCGTGAACATGCCATGGGTTCAATCGTAAATGGCATGGCCTATCACAGGGGAGTGATCCCCTTTGGGGCCACCTTCCTGGTCTTCGCCGATTATATGCGCCCGCCGATTCGATTGTCGGCCTTATCTCACCTGCCGTCGATCTGGGTGTTTACCCACGACAGCGTGGGGGTGGGCGAGGACGGCCCGACGCACCAGCCGATCGAGCACCTGGCTTCGCTGCGCGCCATGCCCAACCTGACGGTGATCCGCCCGGGTGATGCCAATGAAGCCGCCCAGGCCTGGCGCATGGCGCTGGCGAACCGCCATGGCCCAACCCTGTTGGCCCTTTCCCGACAGCCCATCCCGACCCTCGACCGCGAGAAGTATGCCCCGGCGGAGGGACTCGAGAAAGGCGCCTACGTCCTGGCGGATTTAGGCAGCGGCAAGCCCGAAATCATCCTGATGGCAACCGGCACTGAGGTGGCTTTGATCGTGGATGCCGGAGAGAAACTGGCCGTCGAGGGGTTGGCTGTCCGCCTGGTTTCGTTCCCCTGCTGGGAATTGTTTGAAAAACAAGACCTTACCTACCGTGAGTCGGTTCTGCCGGCAGATATCACGGCGCGCATCTCGGTGGAAGCCGGGGCGACGATGGGCTGGGAACGCTATACCGGCCCGCAAGGGGTTACGATTGGCCTGGACCATTACGGCGCCTCGGCCCCGATTAAGATAATCTACGAGAAATTTGGGCTGACATCGGAGCGGATTGTTGAGACAGCCCGCCATTTAGTCGCGAGCCTGCAGGAGAGCTAAGATGCGCGTAGCCGTTGCCAGTGACCATGGCGGTTTTCCCTTGAAGGCTACAATCCTGGATTCTGTCCGGCGGCAAGGCCACGAGGCCATCGATCTGGGTGCTTTTTCCGCAGAAAGCTCCGATTACCCTGATTTTGCTGCAAAAATCGGCCAGGCGATCCTCAGCGGGGAAGCAGACCGCGGGGTGCTGCTGTGCGGATCAGGCGTTGGCGCGTGCATTGCTGCCAATAAAATCAAGGGCATTTACGCGGCGATTTGCCACGACACCTATTCAGCTCACCAGGGGGTTGAACACGATGGGATGAACGTGCTGTGCCTGGGAGCGCGGATCATTGGCGACGAGCTGGCCAAAGAGCTGGTGTCTTCATTTTTGAACGCAACCTTTTCTGAAGAAGCCCGGCACGTTCGCCGGGTGGGAAAAATGCTCAAAATGGAGCAAGATGGCGGCAATTCGTGATTTGAAAGGACGTAACGATGAAAGCAATTGAAAAGCTGACCAGTTTCGGGCAGTCCTTATGGTACGACAACATTCAAAGATCGCTGCTGGAAGATGGCAGCTTAAAAAAGCTCATCGACCAGGGTGAGATTCGTGGGGTCACCTCGAACCCCAGCATTTTTCACAATGCCATTTCCAAATCCCACGATTACGACTCGGCTTTGATCCCGATGGCGTGGGCCGGATGGCCAACCGAAAAGATTTTTACTCAATTGGCGGTAGAGGATATTCGCGCCGCGGCTGATCTTTTCCGTTCACTCTATGAGCGAACCAGGGGGGCAGATGGGTACGTAAGTTTGGAGGTAAATCCTTACCTGGCCAATGATACCCAGGGCACCATCCATGAGGCGCGCCGCCTGTGGGAGCTTGTCCAACGGCCAAATTTGATGGTTAAGATCCCCGCGACCCCCGAAGGCATCCCCGCCATCCGTAAATCGGTGGCGGCTGGGATCAATATCAATGTGACCTTGATCTTCTCCCTGCAGCGCTATGCCGAAGTCATGGATGCTTACCTCACCGGTTTGGAAAGACGGGTGGCTTCCGGTTTGGACATCGATAATCAAGCCTCGGTGGCTTCGTTCTTCGTCTCCCGGCTGGATGTCAAGGCGGATGATCGCCTGCAAAAGCTCATCGATCAGGAAGGCAGCCATGCGGAACAGGCGATTGGCCTGTTAGGTAAGGCGGCCATTGCCAACGCCAAACTGGCCTATGCCGAATTCAAAAACACCTTTTCGAGTGCGCGCTTCAAAGCGCTGGAGAAACACGGCGCGCACGTTCAGCGCCCCTTGTGGGCATCCACCAGCACCAAGAACCCAACCTACAGGGATGTTATGTACGTGGAAGACTTGATCGGCCCGGATACGGTCAATACTATCCCGCCAAAAACTCTGGATGCCTTCCGCGACCATGGTGAGGCGCGATTGTCGCTTGAAGAGGGGTTGGATGATGCCCAAAAAGTGTTGGCGTCTCTTGAGTCGCTAGGTATCTCCTTGAATGAGGTGACCCTAGAATTAGAGTTGGAAGGGGTTCGTGCTTTTTCGGACTCCTACACAGCGTTACTAAAAACTTTGGACGAACGCCGTTCGAGCGCGGTGGCTGAATTAGGTCCGCTGCAAAAATCGGTCGCCGACCGGGTTGAGGCGCTCGACCAATCGGTTTTTGTCAAACGTCTGCATGCCCATGATGCCAATCTTTGGACCGCAGATGCGGCCGGGCAAAGCGAAGTGACAAAACGCCTGGGCTGGTTGACTTCCCCGGCTGACAGCCAGGCATTGCTGCCGGATATCCAACAGGTGGCCGCGGATTTAATCGCCGAAAATTACACCCATGCGCTGCTCTTGGGCATGGGCGGTTCTTCCTTGGCGCCCGAAGTGATCCGCACGATCATGGGGCGCGGCGAAGTTGAGGGGAAACCCGGCCTGGATTTGATCATCCTTGATTCAACCGATCCGGGCCAGGTACTCCAGGCGGAAAGCTGGTGCGCGGGAGCGAATACGGTGTTTATCGTGTCGAGCAAATCCGGCGGAACCAGCGAGGTCAATGCGTTCCTGGATTACTTCTGGGAGAAAATGGTTCGATTGGAGGGTGAAAAGGCGGGAACCCATTTCATCGCGATCACCGATCCGGGCACTTCACTGGAAAAATTAGCCACCGAACGTCGGTTCCGCAAAACCTTCCTCGCCGATCCAACAGTCGGCGGGCGCTACTCTGCACTGACGGCTTTTGGCCTGGTTCCATCTGGCCTGATGGGGCAGGATGTGGCTGCCATGCTCGCCAAAGCGGATTGGATGGCGGCGCAATCTACCGGCGCAGTGCCCACCGGTCGCAATCCTGGATTGGTCCTCGGAGTGATCATGGGGCAGGCCGCCCTTTCCGGCAAGGATAAAGTAATTTTCCTGGCAGATCCCCTATGGCAGCCTCTCGGCGCCTGGTTGGAGCAGCTCATCGCAGAAAGCAGTGGAAAACAGGGCAAAGGTATTCTGCCGGTGGATGGCGAGCCGGTGAGAGAAGCGGGATGGTACTCGAAAGACCGTTTGTTCGTTTATTTGAAAGCCAACGGTGAACTGGAGGATACCGCGAATGCCCTGCTCAAAGCGGGCCACCCGGTCCTTACCATCACTTCTCCCGATCCAGCCGATCTGCCGGCCGAATTCTACCGCTGGGAAGTAGCCACGGCGGTAGCTTGCGCCGAGATTGGGGTAAACGGCTTTGACCAGCCGGATGTACAGGATAATAAAGACCGCACCACCCGCAAAGTGAAGCAATATAAGGAGCACGGCAGCCTGGACGAAGGACCCCTGCTCTGGGACGGTGGGGATGTCCGCCTGTACGGGCCATCCTTCCCGGGCTTCAGACCAGATCAATCCGTTAGTGAACAAATCAAGGCGTTTATTTCCAGGGGCGGAGAGGGGGATTTTATCGCGATTAATGCCTATATCCCGCGAAATCCTGACACCTTAAGCCGTTTACAGGCGCTGCGCCACCGCATCCAGGATTTGAGTGGCTTGCCGACAACTCTCGGTTTTGGCCCGCGGTTTTTACATTCTACCGGTCAATACCACAAGGGAGGCAGCAACCAGGGCTTATTCCTGCAAATTACCGCGGATCCGGTTGCCGATGTAGAAATTCCTGGCCAGGGGCTGTCATTCGGTACGTTAGAAAGAGCCCAGGCGATCGGTGACCTGGAGGCGCTGCTGGCCCGAGATCGCAGAGCCATTCGCGTCCACCTGGTCAAGGCAAAAATAGAAGATATCCTCGGATGAGGATGAAACGGGATGGTTCAAAAGCCATCCCGTTTATATTAATGGATCGCAGCTGCAAAACGAAAGATAAAACCGGCCTGGAGAAATTAACCGGCGAGTAGCTGTTGAGCAGCGGCGATGGCGCCTAGCCCGCCCGAGCGGTTGCCAAGTTTTGGCGGGACGATATATTCGTCGATGTGGCTGAGGATTTTTTCGGATTGTACGTAATTGTTGAGCAATTCCAACACGCGTTTTCTTAGTTTTGGGAAGATTTGCGGCTGGTCCATCACGCCCCCGCCTAGAATCACCAATTCCGGTGAAAGAGACGTGACCAGGTTCTGTACGGCGAGGGCCAGGTATTCTGCTTCCAAATCCCAGGCCGGGTGTTCAGCCGGCAACTCGTAGCCCGGTTTTCCCCAACGATTGGCTATCGCCGGCCCGGATGCCAGGCCTTCGAAGCAGTCCCCATGAAATGGGCAGTTGCCCGGGAATGGATCGCGCTGTAGATCGTGGGGCAGGCGCATATGGCCAATTTCCGGGTTGACCAAACCGTAAATGGGTTTGCCGTTGATGATCACCCCGCCGCCGACCCCGGTGCCAATGGTGAGATAAACGAAGTTGGACAGCCCTGCGGCGGCTCCCCATATCCCTTCGCCGAGGCCGGCGGCGGCCACATCATGGTCGAATGCGACCGGCACCTGCAGTTTGCGCTGCAGCGGCCCGACCACATCGGTGTTCATCCAGCCTTGTTTCGGCGTTGAGGTGATATACCCGTACGTCGGCGATTGTGGATGCACATCGATTGGCCCAAAGCAGGCTACCCCCACAGCCTGGACAGGCTCCCCCAGCAGCGCACCCTGTTCCATGAAAAATGCCGTCGCCCGGTCTAATGTTTCTTGCGGGCTGGTGGTCGGATACCGTATTTCCGCGCGGATATCATCTGGTCCGCTGCCCACCAGGCACACAAATTTTGTCCCCCCTGCTTCAATACCGCCCACCAATCCTGGCATGTTGCCTCCCGAGATATGATTTGAATGAGCCAAGCAATTCATTATAATCCAGCCGAAGATCGAGCCACCCAGGGCAATCGCATCTAAATTGCCAGATGCGTTTTCTACCCTTTTCCACTCCCCCCGGCCCCCTCTCCGCGGCAAAAAAACGCCGCGAAGCGGGGGAGAAAATATGTTTCTCCGAGAAGACTGTATCTGGCGGCACTTATGTGCCGCCAGATACAGTCTTCTCGGGATTCTTTTTAAATTCCCCGCCCTCGAGGGCGGGGATTTAGGGGTGGGTGACAACTATTTTATAGAAAAACTGTTTTGATGCGATTGCCCTAACGAGCCACCGATGCCTTGAACCAAACCGGGTTCTATACAGTATAATGGAGGCATTGTACGGGTTTTCACATTTCTATTTGTTTGTGGGTTTCATTTCATAAGCCGGCTCATTATTCCGCCGGGACCAATTTATACCAATTCATTCATACTGTGAGGGGTCCATGGATATTTTTGATAAGACCAAAAGTTTTACGGCTGCCCGCGAAGCTATCAAGGATGGATATTATCCATATTTTATCCCCCTTGATGAAAATGAGGGCACGGAGGTAGTTTACAAAGGCCATCGCCTGATTATGTGCGGATCGAACAATTACCTGGGTTTGACCACACATCCAAAAGTCCGCCAGGCTGCCTGCACGGCGGTCGAACGATACGGCACATCCTGTACGGGTTCACGCTTTCTGAACGGAACCCTGGAGATGCACGAAGACCTGGAACGCTGCCTGGCCGAATGGGTAGGCAAGCAGGCCGCGCTGGTGTTCTCCACGGGGATGCAGGCAAATCTTGGCGCGATTAGCGCGGTGGTTGGACGGGGGGATTATGTCATCCTGGATAAAGATGATCACGCCAGCATCGTCGACGGGGCGCGCTTAAGCTACGGCGAAATCCAGCGCTTCCGCCACAACGACATCGATCATTTGGACCGCGTGCTGAAATCCCTCCCCGAAGAATCAGGCAAGCTGGTGGTAGTGGATGGCTTGTTCAGCATGGGGGGAGATATTGCTCCGTTGGCAGAAATGATGCCCGGTGATCAAAAAATACAATGCCCGATTTATGGTGGATGATGCCCATGGTATGGGCGTGCTGGGCGGTGGTCGGGGTACGGTGGAACACCTGGGGGTCACCGAGGATGTGGATTTGATTATGTCGACCTTCAGCAAATCATTTGCCTCGCTGGGCGGGTTTGTGGCCGGCAACGAAGAGATCATTCACTACATTAAGCATTTTGCCCGTTCGTTGATCTTCAGCGCCAGCATCCCGCCGGCCAACGCCGCGGCTGCCCTGGCGGCGCTTGAAATCATGAAGGCCGAACCCGAGCGCATCGAACGGGTCAACCAGATTGGCGAGCGCATGCGCCGCGATTACCAGGCATTGGGCTTCAACATCGGCCCTTCCCAATCGCCCATCGTGCCAATCATCATTGGCGACGACCAGAAGACCTTCAATTTCTGGAAGGCCCTCTTCCAGGCAGGGGTGTTCGTCAATCCGGTCATTTCGCCGGCTGTGCCCCAAGGCATGCAGCTGCTGCGCACCAGCTACATGGCCACCCATACCGATGAGCAGCTCGACCGGGTGTTGGATATTTTCCACACGGTCGGAAAACAAGTAGGCGTGATCTAAACCCACGGGCCTCCCGGTGAAAATCGGGAGGCCTTTTTTGATTTCGCTGGCAGGCTGAGTCGAGATTAAAACCAGTTTCGCTTTTTGAACCAGGCGAGCATGCCCCCAAAAATAAGCACGAAAACGACCCAGATGAGCAGGTAGCCGTAGCGCCAGCTGAGCTCGGGCATATAGTGAAAATTCATGCCATACACACCGGCCACAAAAGATAACGGCAGGAAAATGGTGGAGACGACGGTGAGGGCTTTCATCACCTCGTTCAAGCGCAACGACGTGGAGTTTAGATAGATATCCATCACGCCTGAGACAATATCCCGCAGCAACTCGGTCAAATCCTGGATGCGCACCAGGTGATCGTAGATGTCGCGGAAGTAGATGCGGCTCTGCCGGTCGATCATGGGGAAATCGTCGCGGCTGAGACGGTTGATCACCTCACGTTGGGGCGAGATGATCCGGCGCAAAGCCATCAGCCCATGTTTCTGCTCGATTAATTCGGCAAGGATTTCCGGCGAGGGTTTTTCTAAAACGCGGTCTTCGAGTGATTTCGAGGTGCTCATCCAATTCGTCAATCAAGGGCATATAATGGTCGACGAGATGATCCAGGACGGCGTGGCAGAGAAAATCAGGACCATTCTGCACCAGGCGCTCGTCTCGTTCCAGCCGTTTGCGGACGTCCTCAATTGGGGGCATGTCATCGCTGTTATAGCTGGTGACGAGGAAATTATTGCCCAGAAAAATGTTCAGTTCGTTGGTGTTTTCGGTGCTGAGCAAAGCCGGGTTGGAGGGCAGCGCATGCGCGACGATAAACACATAGCCCCCAAAGTCATCGATTTTGGGGGTCTGATAGCCGGTGCTTTGGGCATCCTCAACGGACAGCGGGTGAAATTTAAAGAGGTCGAGTAAAATACGGTTGCTTTCTTCAGGGGTGGGGTGTTCCAGGTTGACCCATAACATGCCGTCAGGATTGTTTATGGCTTTGCGGATATCATCCTGGGATAAGTTGCGCTGGGGTGTACTCTGCGTAGTGGGATAATAAACAGATTGGATCATACTCCTCCCAGAAAAATGGCGGATGGTTAATTCGATTTGGATTTTGTGACTGAATTCTACAGCTAATCGCGGTTTCACCCCAGATGAACGCATGAATTTACAGTAAAATGGATTTTATCCATAGGGTTAACAGGAGGAATTGTGGACGATCAAGAAAAGCAAACCATCTTCACCCAGCTTGTGGAGGCATTTCAACCTGAACGAGCGGCTGGGATTAATGCCAGCATCCAGCTAAAACTATCGGGTGAGGGCGGTGGGCAGTATTACGCGCATATCGAAAACCAAACGCTGACGGGTGGTGAAGGTGCGGTTGAAAATCCGCGGATTACATTGGCGGCTGACACCAAAGACCTGGTGAAAATTTTCGAGGGAAAAATGGATCCGATGGCGGCATATTTTCAAGGCCGCCTGCAGGTGAACGGAGATTTGGGCTTCGCCATGCAGCTTGCGGGGTTATTTAAACGCGTCAAGAAATAAACATCCACCCATAAAAATAAAAGCGGGCAGATTTTTGAAATCTGCCCGCCTGGTCTTTAAAATATTTGGGGTTAATAGAGACCCCAATCACTGCCCAGGCCTTCTTCCATGTAGGAGAAATCCCACATTTCGTTGGCGCGGAAATCAATGTGAGTGGGGATACCCAGGGCTTCTTCGGCCTTGGCGCGGGTGGATTCGAGCATCGCCGGGCCATAGGGGCAGAACGGGGTGGTTAAGATCATGCTGACCATGCCCTGTTCGTCTTCGATGCGCACATCGCGGATCAGACCCAGTTGAATGATGTTCAACCCAATTTCCGGGTCTACTACTGTGATGAAGGCTTCGGTAACCGGGGCTACCATTTCCGGGTTGGTGGTGTCGATACCCCATTCGACCCGGTTCAAATTGGTTTCGTCGCTCATACTTTTTTCTCCGATAAAGTTTGGCGGTTGATGATATAGGTGCAATGGCTGTCGCCATTCAATACGCATTGGATTTTTTCCGCCGGAATGGCAAGAACGGTGGAAATCAAGGTCTGGTCCACAGTACAAACTTCCGGATGGGATTGGCCGATATGGAAATAGGGGCAGGTGATTTCGTGGATCAAGAAATTATCGCCTTGTTGTTCCCATTCCATCGAAAAGCCCTCGTCAGCCAGCATTTCTTTGACCACTTCGAGTTTGTCTTCGATTGAGAGGTACTTTGCTCGTTTGGCCGAATCGGCGGCTAAGTCGGAGGCTACCTGTAAGAAAAGAGTGTTGACCAAGGGGCCTGGCAGCGATTCTTTGATTTGATCCAATAATCGATTGGTCAAACGGAAATAGCGGGTGGGGAATTTTTCCAACCCCTTTTCGGACAAAGAATAGACCTGCCTTGGGCGGCCAACCCCGTGGCGAACCTCCTCGACAAGCACCAGATTGTCAGCCAGCAAGCTGTTGAGGTGATGGCGCACTGAAATGCCATTGATCCCCACCGCTTCGGCCAGGTTGGTCACCGTCGATTTCGGGTGGTTGAGCAGGGTCTGGATAATCCGTTCTCGCGTACTTTTCATGCTGATAATGATCCGTTTGCCTTAAAGAACCCGCTGTTTTCTGTGTTCTGTGGTCAGTATAACATACGGAAATCAAATTTGTCAATATATAAGATTATTATGTTAAATATTGACGTAAGATCGACCTCGTGTTATAATCTTGCTAGTCTGGTCCGGGAACCAGCACATTACTGAAAACCACACATCTGGGCAAAGGAGTCCGGTCGAAATGTCTGATTTAGTCATCAAGAACCTGCACGTATCCATCGAAGATAAAGAGATTCTTAAAGGGTTAGACTTAACCATTCATCAGGGAAAAGTCCATGCCGTGATGGGCCCAAACGGCACTGGAAAATCCACCCTGGCGTATACATTGATGGGACATCCTAATTATACGGTGACGCAAGGCGAGATCATTTTTAAGGATCAAAATATCCTGGAGCTGCAACCAGATGAGCGTTCTCGGATGGGAATTTTCCTGGCTTTCCAATACCCGGTGGCGATCCCCGGGGTGACGGTCGCGAATTTCTTGCGCACGGCAATGAATGCTCGCCGGCGGGCGGCTAACCCGGAAGATAAAGGGGTGCCGATCCCCGAATTCCGAAAATTGGTCAAGTCCAAGATGGACATGCTGAAAATGGACCAGAATTTCGCCGGGCGTTATTTGAATGACGGTTTTTCGGGGGGTGAAAAGAAACGCGCCGAAATTTTACAGATGGCTGTGCTCAAACCTGAAATCGCGATCATGGATGAAACCGACTCTGGGCTTGGATATCGATGCCTTGCGGATCGTCTCCGAAGGCGTCAATACTCTGCGCGGCAACGACCTGGGCATATTGCTGATTACCCACTATCAACGAATTCTAAATTACATCAGCCCGGATTATGTGCATATTATGCTGGATGGCCGGGTCGTGGAATCGGGCGGCGCCAGACCTCGCTCTTCACCTCGAAGAGCAGGGCTACGATTGGGTTCGCGAAAAGTACGAACCGGTGAATTCTTAGAGGTTAATCGTTTTAGGAGGCCATGATGAGCGCCAAAACCGAAAACGAATTTTTACAAGAGTTAGGCGATTACCGGTATGGTTTCAGTGACCCTGATACCTCCGTTTATAAATCTGAAAAGGGTTTGAACCCCGAGGTTGTCAAGAATATCTCGGCGATGAAACATGAGCCGCAGTGGATGCTGGATTTCCGCCTGCGAGCTCTGGATCATTACATGAAGCGTCCCTTCCCCAACTGGGGGGCGGATCTTTCGGACCTGGACATGGAGGATATCTATTACTATGTCCGCCCGGCCGAAAGCGAAGGAAAAAGCTGGGATGACGTGCCTTCAGGGATCAAAGATACCTTTGAACGGTTAGGCATCCCCGAGGCCGAGCAAAAGTTCCTGGCGGGCGTGGGCGCGCAGTACGAATTTGAAATGGTGTACCACAGCATCCAGGAGCATCTTGAGAAGCAGGGCGTAATCTTTGTCAGCATCGAAGATGGACTGAAGAATTACCCCGATCTTTTCAAGCAGTATTTTGGCACGGTCATCCCCATTGAAGATAATAAGTTCGCCGCCTTGAACAGCGCGGTGTGGTCGGGCGGTTCCTTTGTGTACGTGCCCAAAGGCGTCAAGGTGGACCTGCCCCTGCAGGCTTATTTCCGCCTGAATGTAGCCAATATCGGGCAGTTCGAGCGCACCCTGATCATGGCCGAAGAAGGCGCGCAGGTGCATTATGTAGAAGGATGTACCGCCCCGCAGTACACCACCAATTCGTTCCATTCGCGGCGTCATTGAGATCGTGGTTAAGAAAGATGCACGGGTGCGCTATAGCACCATCCAGAACTGGTCGACGAATGTCTACAACCTGGTGACCCAAAGGGCGATGGTCCACGAAGGCGCCACGATGGAATGGGTGGACGCGAACCTGGGTTCAAAGGTGACGATGAAGTACCCGAGCTGTTACCTGGTTGGCGAGCGACGCACATGGAGAGATCCTTTCGATCGCCTTTGCCGGCCCCCACCAGCATCAGGATGCCGGCGGTAAAATGGTGCACTTTGCGCCTCACACCAGCAGCAAGATCACCAGCAAGTCGATCAGCCGGGCAGGCGGTCGAACGTCTTACCGTGGCCTGCTCAAAGTTCATAAAGGCGCATTCGATATCAAGTCGAATGTGGTCTGCGATGCGCTGCTGCTGGACCCGAAATCACGCTCGGATACGTATCCGTATATCGAGATTGATGAAGAGGATGTGACCATCGGTCACGAGGCGTCGGTATCCAAGGTGGGTGAAGAGCAGCTCTTCTACTTGATGAGCCGCGGCCTTTCGCAGGAAGAAGCCACCACCATGGTGGTCTCTGGTTTCATTGAACCGCTGGTCAAAGAGCTACCGATGGAATACGCGGTGGAAATGAACCGCCTGATCCAATTACAGATGGAAGGATCGGTTGGATAAGGGCTGGATATCCTGCCTGGCTGTAAGAACCTGTGGAATGAATAAAGGGAATATGAATTTATGAAAGAGACACCGCGCATCATTACGCGTACTCGCCGTGTTGACATGGTTGAGCCGCGCGAGTTCAACTTTACAGAAGAAATGGTGGATCTCGATGTTTCGGCGGAACCCATCCGCAATTATCGCCTGGCTGCCTGGAAAGCATTCAAGGCCATCCGCCTGCCGGTTACCAGTGAAGAGGCCTGGCGGCGAACCGATATACGCCACCTGAAGGCTGAGTTCTTTCGTACTGCCGGCCAAGGACGCCTATCTTGACCTGCCGTCTGCCCCCGATCGCTTGCTGCGCCCGCTGGCAGACAGCGTCCACGGCGGCGAAATTATCCTGATGGCCGGGGGGCTCCAGGCGCGCATCGATCCGGATCTGGCCAAATCGGGCGTGGTCTTTACCGATTTGGCTACCGCCATCGCGAAATACCCTCAGCTGGTTGAAAAGATCCTTGGAAAAGCCGTCAAGCCCGACGCGGGCAAATTCGCGGCGTTGGCCGGATCACTGGCCCAAACCGGCATATTCCTGTACGTACCGAAAGGTGTGGAGGTGAAAGCTCCGCTCCACAGCCTTTTGTGGGGACCCGGCGCCAACCTGGCGTATATCTCGCACCTTTTGGTGTACCTGGAGGAAGGTTCATCGGCTACTTACGTGCATGAGTCTTCATCACCCAACGAGCCGGGCGTGCAGACCCTGCATGCCGGCAATGTGGAGATTTATGTCGGTCCAGCCGCCCGGCTGACCTTTGTCGAGATGCAGTCGTGGGGCGAAAGTGTTTGGAATTTTACCCATGAGCGCGTTCTGGTGGACAAGGATGCTACCCTGGATTGGGTCTTTGGCTCGGTGGGAAGCCATCTAACCAAGAATTTCTCGGAAATCGACCTGGTGGGCGAAGGCGCGGTGGGAAAGATGTCGGGGTTCTATTTTACCGACCACGACCAGCATTTGGACCACGACACGCAGCAGAACCATTCTGCGCCGCACACCACCAGCGACCTGTTATTCAAAGGCGCCTTGATCCAGGAAAGCCGCTCGGTGTGGCAGGGAATGATCTATGTGGCGCCCGGGGCACAAAAGGCCGATGGCTACCAGGCGAACCGCAACCTGGTGCTCAGCCGCCAGGCGCGCGCCGATTCGATCCCGGGGCTGGAAATTCTGGCCGATGACGTGCGCTGCACCCATGGCGCCACCGTGGGGAAAATCGACGAAGAGCAGATCTTCTACATGATGTCCCGTGGCATTCCTCGCAAAGTGGCCGAGCGCAGTATCGTCGAAGGATTTTTCGATCCGATCATGCAGCGCATCCCATTTGAAGGTGTGCGCATGCGCTTCCAGGAAGCTATCGAAGAAAAAATGAAGACCTTTGACGAGATGAGACAGGTTGCATAGAGTATAATGAACCAGATTTGGATGAATTTTCCATGCCAGGAGTAAGATCTATGGCGCAATCATCGTATATGAAAGCACCCGAGCCGGAATAATCGTTTGAGGTTGGTGATCTTGTTGAAGTATTTTGCGACCATGACAAAGCCGGCACACGCATTCGCGGTTGGCTGAAGGGCATTGTGGTGCAGGTAGACTCCAAGATGGTAGCGGTTCAATTTCGTTCGAATGTTTTTCTGACGGATGGCTGGATGGTGCCGGACCATATCTTATGGTTCCCGGTCAATTCGACGCACATCCGCTTTCCTGAAAAACGCTTATCTCGCAATAACATCCCTCACGGCGAGCTGTAAGTTCTCCCGTTCAAAAAGGAATTCAGCCTGTCCATGAATGTGAAATTATCTCTCCGTGAGGACTTTCCGATTTTATCCAGGGAGGTCCACCCGGGTGTCCCTTTGGTGTACCTGGATTCGACCGCCACCGCGCAAAAGCCCGTGCAGGTGCTGCGCGCCATGCAGGATTATTACGAGCGCAGCAACGGCAATATTCACCGCGGGGTTCACACCCTGGCCGAAGAAGCCACCGCGCTTTACGAACAGGCCCGCGAAAAGATCGCCGCCTTCGTCAATGCGGCTGACCCTTGCGAGATTGTCTATACCCGCAACACGACCGAATCGATCAACCTGGTGGCTTATTCCTGGGGCAGAAAATTCCTGAAGCCGGGGGATATGATCATCCTGACCGAGATGGAGCATCATTCCAACCTGGTGCCCTGGCAAATTCTGGCGGCCGAAAAAGACCTGCGCCTGGAATTTATCCCGGTGTCAAACGACTATCTCCTGGATCTGGAGCGTTATCGCCAGCTGCTGGAGCAGCATCCAAAACTGGTGGCTTTTACCCACATGTCCAATGTGCTGGGGACGATCAACCCGGCTAAAGAAATCATTCGCCTGGCGCATGCGGCCGGAGCGTTGGCCCTGGTGGATGGAGCCCAATCTGTGCCGCATTTTGGCGTGGATGTGCAGGATCTGGATGCCGATTTTCTCGCCTTTTCGGCACATAAGATGTGCGGCCCCACCGGAATCGGTGTTTTATACGGAAAGCAGGCCCTGCTGGAAGCCATGCCGCCTTTTATGGGCGGCGGAGATATGATCCGCAAGGTAGAACTGCGCTCATTCGCACCCAACGAACTGCCCTATAAATTCGAAGCCGGCACCCCTGCCATCGCTGAATCGGTGGGTTTCGGCGCTGCGGTGGATTACCTGAGCGAAATTGGCATGCAGCGGATTGCCGACCACGAACATGAAATGACTGCTTATGGGCTCGAACGTCTCTCCGAGGTGCCCGGGCTGACGATTTTCGGGCCTGAGCTGAAGTATAAAGGTGGGGTGATTTCATTTTTGATGAAGGACGTTCACCCGCATGACGTGGCCCAGATCCTGGATCAACACGGGGTGGCGGTGCGGGCAGGACATCACTGCGCCATGCCGCTGCACAATAAATTTAATCTGCCGGCAACCACACGCGCCAGCTTTTATCTGTACTCCACCGAAGAAGAAGTTGACCGTTTGGCCAAAGGTCTAGAAACCGTCGTCAAATTATTTGGATGAAGCATGGATGATTTATATCGTGAGCTAATTATTGAAAGATACAAAAATCCTCAATTCCAGGGTGAATTGGATCCCTGTGATATCCGCTTTGAGGATGAAAACCCGCTGTGCGGCGACCATCTGCGTATTGACTTACGCGTAGACGAACGCGGGTTGGTCAAAGAAGCTGCTTTTAGCGGGCATGGCTGCGCCATATCCCAGGCATCAGCTGACCTGCTGCTGGAAAGCGTCATTGGCAAAAGCGTTGAGCAGGTGAAGGAATTGGGCAAGCAGGACGTGCTCGATCTGCTGGGGATCGAATTAGGCCCGGTGCGCCTGAAGTGCGCGCTGTTATCGCTCAAAGTGTTAAAAGCCGGAGTGTATGGACTGGGTGAAGCCAGCGATACCCTGGTGGAAGGGTGAGGATGAACAGTCCGATTGATCTGGAGAAATTCGAGTTCTATCAGGTGGCAGAGGCATCCGAAGTTGGACCTGGGGAGCGTATTTTCCTCGAGGTGGATAATGAACCCCTGG
Organism: uncultured Chloroflexia bacterium; assembly: GCA_963752685.1. Taxonomy (GTDB): domain Bacteria; phylum Chloroflexota; class Anaerolineae; order Anaerolineales; family Anaerolineaceae; genus Anaerolinea. Next base: position 1,424,023 of record CAVVZR010000008.1, read on the forward strand.
TGATTTTCAATATCGCCGGTATGCTGTATGCCATCGGGGATGTGTGCACACACGATAATGGCCCGTTAGGTGAGGGCCAGTTAGACGGCTACCAGGTGATTTGCCCGCGGCACGGGGCCCGCTTTGACGTGCGGGATGGCAAGGCAGTCACCTTGCCCGCTGTACAAGACGCGCCTTCGTATCCCATTCGGGTGGTGGATGGGTGGATCGAGATTGGTTTGCCGGTGCAAAACTGACTGAAACTGCGTATAGCAAAGAGGCCGCCAATTTCTGGCGGCCTCTTTGCTTAAAAAGTGGCTTATTGACAGGCGTCCAGCATTTCCTGGCAGCCAAAGGCCCCAATGATGCGCAGAATATCAAATCCTTCAGCGTAGGGCCGCTCGGCGATCGCGCCGTTGCGGATCAGGGTGGCCCGGGTGATATTCGATTCGAAGTAATACTTCGATTGGTAGGTTTTGTACTGCGATAAGGCGCTGATTTTCTTCTCGGCATCTTCTTCGGTCACTTCCACCAGGAAATTGGGGAAGAAGCCGTAACTGCTGCGGATCACATCGAAACCCAGCACGGTTTTGCCACGAAAGGCGCGCAGCGCTTCTTCGGTGACGGTGGCATGGTCCTGGTGGATATCTGCCTTGGTATGCACAAAGACGATATCCGGATGGAAGGAGTGGTTGAGCTGAACCATGTATTCGAGAATTTCCTGGCGCTGATGAGGGAAGCGCCGGGTTTCGAAGGCGCCTAAGACCACGCTGCGCTCGGGCACACCCAGCACGGCCATGCTCTGGCGGTGCTCTTCAACCAGGTGGGTAAGGTCGGGATTTTTTTGATTATCCGAGAGGGTGACACAAAGCAGCTCGGTGTGCGCGGCAATATTGGCGATGAGCGCCCCGCAGCCGATCTCGATGTCGTCGGGATGCGCGCCCAGGAAGCACACCCGTTTTCCGTAGAACAGCAGGTTATTGGACATACCTTATTTGGTGGCGACAAACCCGCCGACGACTTTGGTCATGGTGAGGTGGCCTTGCTCAGCCAGCCTGCGGCGAGCAACCTGTTCAATTTGCTGCATGATCCGTTCGAAATCCTCTTTGGTCTCGAAGAAACTGTTCCACAATTTGCGGTCTTCGGCCAGCGAGGCGCGCGTGTAAGCCAGGAAGGGATCGACGGCTTCGAAAGCCAGTGGATTTTCAAAAATGTAGGTATCCACGGATGCAAAGGTGCTCTCAATCGCCGAGAAGATTTCGCTGGCGTAACGTGAGCTGCCCGGCATGGGGGGAATGGTTTTGCCGGTGGCTTCACGGATGATATCGTAGAAGAGCTGCTTGTTGGTGGGCATCGGCCCGGTGGTAAACAGACGCCCGCCGGGTTTCAAAACCCGGTGCATCTCGGCAATGGTGAAGGGGATATTCTCAGCGTAGTAAATGGCAAAGCAGCAAGATGCCAGGTCGTATTGGTCGGATTCGAGGGGGAAGGTCTGGTTGAAATTGAGCTCGAGGAATTTCATCGGGCTGCCAATTTTTTGGTTGGCTTCTCTGGCCTGATTGAGCAGATCCAGATTGACATCCCCGCCGGTGATGGTAACCTTGCCGTGCAGGTGATTGTAAAACGAGAAGCACTGCTTCCCCGAACCGCAAGCAACATCGAGGATGGCGGAATTTTCAGCCGGTTTGAGCAGATCGAGCATCCATGCGTCGATATTGCGCGCTCCATATTTGGAGTGGATATCGATGCGGGTTTGTAAATCGTTGGTGGTTTCGCGATATTCTATTTTCATACATCCATTTCCTGACAAATCGTGAGTTATCAGCGGAAAACCCCGGTCTGGTGGTCTCCGCGAGGCTGATCGGATAAAAGTATACTGGATTTATTGGCGGATTTGAAGGTTTAACAGATCCTTGGCAGCATTTCGCCCTGGAGCATATCCAGGATGCGTGTCCCGCCAATCAGCGTACGCAGGGTGACCATGCCGGCTGGCGCAGTTTCGATCCTGCCGATGCTCACCGCCTGGGCGCCGTAGGGATGCGCCCGCATGGCAGCCAGGGCGGCTTCCGCCTCATCCGCCGGAAGGATGACGATCAGCTTGCCCTCGTTGGCCACGTACAAAGGGTCGAAACCCAGCATTTCGCAGGCAGCCTGCACCGGCGGGCTGACCGGGATTGCTTTCTCATCCAGATGGACGCAGACCTGGCTTTGTTTGGCGATTTCGTTAAGGAGGTTGCCAGGCCGCCGCGGGTGGGATCGCGCAGCACATGAACATGCGGGGCGGCACGCAGCACCTCCTGGATCATATGGTTTAAAGGGGCCACGTCCGATTGGATTTCCGTCTCTAATCCCAGGTCACCACGCGCAGATAAAACCGCCATGCCGTGGTCGCCCAGCGTCCCAGAAACCAGCACAAAATCGCCTGGGAGGGCCTGTGAGCCATTTATTGGGCTGCCTGAAGGTATCCATCCAATCCCGGTGGTATTGACGTATAGACCGTCTACCAGCCCTTTGTCGGCGACTTTGGTGTCACCTGCCACGAAAGTAACCCCGGCTTCCTGGGCGGCGTGCTGCATCGAGGCCAGCAAAACCTGCAAGGTCTCAACCGGCAGGCCTTCTTCCAAAATAAAACCGGCGGTAAGAAACAGGGGCACCGCGCCGGACATAGCCACATCGTTGACCGTGCCGCACACTGCCAGCCGGCCGATGTCGCCGCCCGGAAAAATGAGTGGGGTGACGATATGTGAATCGGTAGAAACAGCGATGTGCCCGGCGAGGTTGGCACCGCCCGGCAGATCCAGCGCGGCGAAATCATCGCCGGCGCGCAGATCCGGGCTGTCGAGGTATTGTTGGAACACCTTGAGGATCAGGTCGTGGGTCATGCTGCCACCCTGACCGTGCCCCATGACGACCTGCTCCTGGTGGGGCAGCGGCATCGGGCAGGAACGGGCCTTCAAAGGCGCTGGTTTTGAGGGAGGATGGGTTATTTTCTGGCATATCGATAAAACGCCGCGCAGGCGCCTTCTGAGGAGACCATAGGGGCTCCTAACGGGTTGGTTGGGTTGCAAAGGGTGCCAAAGGCAGGGCAGTCGGGGGGCTTTTTCAACCCCTGGAGAATTTGACCCGCGATGCACACCTCTGATTCTTTGGTCTGGATGTGAGATACGTTGAAGCGCTTTTCGGCGTCCAGGTCCGAGAATTCTTCGCGCAGCCCCCATCCGCTTTGAGGGATCATGCCAATTCCGCGCCAATTCCGGTCGACAGGTCTTGAAGACTTTTTCGATCATGTTTTGCGCCGGCCGGTTGCCGTCGCGGGTGACCACCCGGGCGTAAGCATTTTGGACTGTGGTGCTGCCGTTTTCAAGCTGTTCAATGGTTTTTTGAATGCCCAGCACCAGATCGAGCGGTTCAAAACCGGTGACGACGATGGGGATGCGGTACTGGCTGGCGATCGGCTGGTATTCCCAATAGCCCATCACCGCGCATACATGGCCCGCTGCCAGAAAGCCCTGCACGCGGTTCTGCGGTGATCCGAGGATGGCATGCATGGCGGGCGGAACGCGCACCTGCGAGACCAAAACTGAAAAATTCTTGACACCCATGGCTTTTGCCTGCAGGATGGCAATGGCGTTGGCCGGGGCGGTCGTCTCAAACCCGATGGCGAAGAAGACGACCTGCTTGTCTAGGGTTTTCCTGGGCGATGCGCACCGCGTCCAGGGGCGCATAGACGACCTGGACTTTGCCTCCTTGGGCGCGGATGTTGAACAGATCCTGGTTAGAACCCGGGACGCGCAGCATGTCGCCAAAAGAGGTGAAGATCACATCTGGCTGGGAGGCAATCGCCAGGGCCCGGTCGATCTGGTCGAGAGGGGTGACGCACACCGGGCAGCCCGGGCCGTGCACCAGCTCAATTTCCGGGGGCAGGAGTTGGTCGAGACCGTAGCGCATGATCGAGTGGGTCTGGCCCCCGCAGATTTCCATCAACACCCAGGGACGGGTGACCGTGCGGCGGATTTGAGCGATTACGTTTCCGACCAGCTCGCCGTCGCGAAACTCATTGACAAACTGCATGCTGATCCCTTACCCGATCCCGAGCGACTCGACATCCTCGGGGTTGTCAAACAAGGAGATTTCGCGCAAAAGAGTGAGAGTTTCCATGGCTTCCGCTTCGCTGAGGATGCTGAGAGCAAAACCGGCATGTACGATGGTGTAATCACCGACAATCGCATCCGGGATCGCCTCGAGGCAGGCTTCTCGAATCACGCCGCCAAAATCGATGCGTCCCATACGGATGCCATGATCTGCTTTTATTTCAATTATTTTCCCAGGTACACCTAAACACATAATAACCTCCCGGATGAATTTTACTGCTTGAACCGCCAGGCGGCAACCATCGCCTGGCCTAAGGCGACCCCACCGTCATTGGTTGGGACGCGCTGATGAGTCAGATATTTGAAAGCCGGCCCGATTAAGACGCCGGTGGGATTTCTCCAGCAACAGGCGATTTTGCCAGACGCCTCCGCTCAAGGCGACGGTATTACACCCCGTTTGTTCGCGCAGGCGAACACAGGCAGCCTCCGAAACAGCCGCTACGCCGTTGTGGAAGCGGGCTGCCATGCGGCCGGTCGGGATGTGCTGGTACCAGTCTTCCAGGAGCTGCTCCCACAAGGGGGCAGGGTTTATCTGGTCGCCGCTCAGTTCCAGCGCATACTCGCCCGTCTCATCAGCATCGGCCAGAGCCTCCATCTCGATTGCGGCCTGGCCTTCATAGCTGGCGAGCTGGCGGATACCCATCAGAGCGGAGGCGGCGTCAAACAGCCGGCCCATGCTGGAGGTCAATGGGGTATTCAACTGGCGTTCCAGCTGGGCGCGTAAGACGGTGCGTTCTTCCTGGCAAAGCGCTTTGGCGGGAGCCAGGGCCGAATCCCATTCGATACCCGCGCTAAAAAGATGGGCCAGCGCCATGCGGGACGGCTTGCGCACCGCCAGGTCTCCGCCGGGCAGGGGCGTGTATGCCAGGTGATAGGCGCGCTCAAATTCGCGATAGCCGCCGTACAGTACCTCGCCGCCCCAGATGGCGCCATCGCTGCCAAAGCCTGTGCCATCGTAACACAGGCCGATCACCGCCTGGTCTGTGTCCCAGCCGCAGTCGGCAAGGCAGGCAGCCAGGTGAGCGTGGTGATGCTGGACGGGGATGAGTGGGCGATTTTCCTCTCTGGCGCGGTTTTCGGCGTAGCGGGTAGCCAGGTAATTCGGGTGCAGATCGCAGGCAATCACCTCGGGGGTGATGCGGAAAAGCCGTTGATAGTGGCGGATGCCTTCATCGAACGCCTGGTACGTTTCCAGGTTCTCCATATCTCCGATATGGTGGCTGAGAAAGGCATAGCGGTCGCGCGTCAGGCAAAAGGTATTTTTTAGCTCCGCGCCGGCAGCCAGCACCCTGGGAACAGGATGGGCTAGCAGAATTGGATCGGGGGCATATCCACGCGAGCGGCGGAAAAAATAGGGTTGTTGATGGATACCCAGGGTAACCACCGAGTTCATCCAGGCGGGTGTGGATCGGGCGGTTATGGGTCAGATAAGCATCCGCGAGCCCGCTCAAACGCTCGAAGGCATCTTCATCCTGGAAGGCGATGGGTTCCTCGCTGAGGTTGCCGCTGGTCATCACCAGCACAGCCGGAAAGCCGTCGCGCGGCTCCAGCAGCAGCAGGTGCAGCGGCGTGTATGCCAGCATGATGCCAAGCGAGGTCAAGCCCGGGCGCAATCTCCTGGCCGGCCAGCGGGGCGTCGGGCCGTTGTTCGAGCAGCACCACCGGTTTTTCGCGAGAAATGAGCAGTTCTCGTTCGGCAGGTTGGAGAATACAGCATTGATCGACCGCCTGGATATCAAACGCCATCAAGGCAAACGGCTTATCGCTGCGTTTTTTACGGCGGCGTAATTCGGCGACTGCCTGGGGATTGGCGGCGTCGCAGGCCAGGTGGTAACCGCCCAAGCCTTTGACCGCGATTATTTTCCCCTGCCTGATCCAGGTGCGGGCTTCTTCGAGCGCATCGTTGCCGTGAGCGGTTGAATTTCCGTTTACTACGAATGACAGTTGCGGTCCGCAGGTAGGGCATGCGATCGGCTGGGCATGGAACCGCCGGTCGCGTGGGTTGTGATATTCGCTGAGACAGGCCGGGCACATCTCGAACCCGCTCATGGTAGTGTTTGGGCGGTCGTATGGGATATCCTGGATGATGGTGAAGCGAGGGCCGCAGTTGGTGCAATTGATAAAGGGATAACGGAAACGGCGGTCGGTGGGATCGAGTAATTCAGCCTGGCAATCCGGGCAAATACTCATGTCCGGAGAAACGGGGAGGAAATCCCCCGGCAGCGCCTGGCTGGTTTGGATCTCGAAGGTCTGAAAATTGCCAGGATCGCAATCCTCGGTGGAAAGCTGGTCGATGCGGGCCAGGGGCGGCGGGTTGGCCTGTAAATTGGATAAAAAGCTGCCCAATGCCTCGGCCGGACCGGCAATTTCGATATCCACACCGTGGGAGGTGTTCTTTACAAACCCTTTAAGCTGATGTTTTTCGGCTAGATTGAAAACGAAAGGTCGAAAACCAACACCCTGGACGATGCCGCTGACGCGAATGCGCAGACCTTTAATTTCAGGGTGCATTTTTCCGCATGCTTTGGCGTTGGTTGATAATCCAATCTGCCCATTGGTTAATTCCCTCGGAAGTCATGCAGGACACAGGGAAGGTTGTCAATCCGGGGTTCAGCATTTCCACGCCCTGGCGGAAATACTCCATGTTGAAGGGCACATACGGCAGCAAATCAATTTTATTGATCACCAGCACGTGCAGCCCGCGGTAAATCGCGGGATATTTGTAGGGCTTATCGTCGCCCTCGGGGATGCTGGCGATGAGTACATTCAGGTGCGTGCCGAGTTGAAAGGATGCCGGGCAAACCAGGTTGCCGACATTTTCAACGATGACCAGGTCGAGATCATTCAACGGGAGCTGGCGCAGGCCTTCTTTGAGCATCACCGCGTCCAGGTGGCAGTCCCCGCCGGTATTGATTTGCACAGCCGGCATGCCGGCGGCAGTAATTTTATCGGCATCAATCGTCACCGGGGCAGTATCACCCTCCACAACGCCGATTCTCATCCTGTTGGAGAGGGACTGGATGGTTTGCAGGATAAAACTGGTTTTCCCGGAACCGGGAGAAGCCATCAGATTGATGGAAAGCACACCGGCCTGGTCGAATACGTCGCGATTAATGGAGGCTACCTGGTCATTAGCATTTAAAATCCGTTCAACAATCGTTACTCGGTTGGTTGTCATGGCACCGTTTCTTTTTCTATGGCTATGCTGTCTAGGAGAAATTCTTCTCCCGCAGTTACTTTTACCTGCACGCTGCCGCAGGCCGGGCAAGGTGTGAGCTCCGCATCCAGGGTGAAAGAATGGCCGCAGCTGAGGCAAAGTAAACGCGCCGGGATGCGGTTGAAGTGAAGCTGAGCCCCCTTGCAGATGGTGTCGGCGCTGATAATATCCCAATAAAATTGGATTGAATCGTCAACCAGGCTGGCGAGCCGCCCGATGGTGATATACAGATCGGTAACCCGGGCTGCCTGGTTTTCGTTGGCGTGTCTTAAGGCAATATCGAGGATATTCTCGGTGACTGAGAGTTCGTGCATCCGCTAATTATAATACTGATATGGGTGGTTTTAGTCGGGTTTGGGCTCGCTGAGCAGGCGAAGAAGGTTGTTCTGGTTGTTAATCACCTGGAATAAATGCAGGCGAGTGGTCAGCAGTCGGCTGGCGGCCACGTTGGCGATCCGCCGCATGATGATGTAGCCCGTGGCGTAATCCTCTTCGCAAAACTGGCGCAGCAGATCACTGTTGAAGGTGACTAAAGAACACGGACAGCGGGCAGTGGCGGTATCGGTGCGCTGTCTTACCACGGGCGTCAGGGTCGACCAGCCAATCAGATCGAGGGGTTCGGCGATAAAGATAATAACCTCGCCGTAACCGGGCGCATAAGTCTGCAGCTCAATTTCACCCGCCATCAGGACATACAAGCAGTTTTCGGCGTCCCCTTCGTTAAAGAGGATATCGCCAGTGTCCAAAGAACAAACCGAAGCTATTTTTGCCAGTTTTTCAAGCGCTGCGGGAGTAAGCTCGTTGAACCAGGGGATGCGATGCAGGGTAGCGAGCATATTGACCTGATGATCCATATGGGGGTTGTATCATTCCTTCCATGGCGGCTATAGTGTTGACCGTCATGCCTCGATGGGAGGAAAGTCATCACATTGAAAAAAAAGGAGGGCGGTGGATTGCCGCCCTCCTTTGATCGGAGTTTATGCGTAGGCGGGCACTTGAATTTCGGTGTGCATCGGACAGATACCGGACGGACAAACCCCCAGGCGGATATGCGCTTCCACTTCCGCGCGGAAGTATTTCAAGATATCGCGCACCGGTGTTCCGGCAGTCTGACCCAGGCCGCAGTTGGAAAGATTGTACATATTGTCGGCCAGGCTGAGCAACTCATCCAGGTCTTTCAATGAGCCCTGACCCATCGAAATGCGGTTAAGCAGCATCCAGGAGCGTTCCGTGCCAATCCGGCAGGGTGTGCACTTACCGCAGCTTTCGCGGCGGAAGAAATTGAGCAGCACTTTCGCCAGGTCGACCACACAGGTGTCTTCGTCGCAAATTAACAGCGCGCCGGAACCCAGGGAAACCCCCGCCCGGTTGTATGAGTCGAAATCCATCGGGGTATCTTGCAGGCTGGCGGGGATTACAGAGCCGCTGGAACCGCCGGTCTGGGCCAGTTTGAAGGAACTGCCGTTTTTCATCCCGCGCCCATAAATGGAGATTACCTCGCGCAGGGTGATGCCCATGGGGACTTCGATCAGGCCGGTGACATTGACGTTGCCGAGGATGGTGTAAACCTTGGTGCCCGGGCTGGAGGGGTTGCCAAATTTCTTGTACCAGCCCGCCCCGTGGCGGAAAATGGGGGGTACATTGGCGAGAGTCTCCACGTTGTTCACCAGGGTGGGTTTGCCCCACAGACCGTTGGTGGTTGGGTAGGGCGGGCGGATGCGCGGTTCGCCGCGGCGCCCTTCGATCAATTCGAGCAGGGCGGTTTCTTCGCCGCAGATGTAAGCGCCCGCGCCCGAATGGATGTGAATATCGAAGTTGAAGGAACTGCCAAAGAGGTTCTCACCCAAGAAGCCGATCTCGCGAGCCTGGTGAATGGCGTTTTCAAGGCGAGTCTGGGCCAATCCATATTCACCGCGAACATAAATATAGCCTTCGTCGGCGCCAACAGCATACCCGGCGATGGTCATGGCTTCTAAGATGGAGAAGGGATCACCTTCCAGAATGACGCGGTCCTTAAAGGTGCCAGGCTCGCTTTCATCGGCATTGCAGACCACGTATTTCTTGGGGTTGGCAACCTTCGCCACAAAACTCCACTTTTAATCCGGTGGGGAAACCGGCGCCGCCGCGGCCTTTCAAACCCGATTTTTGAATTTCGGCGAGGACATCTTGCGGCTGCATTTCGGTAAGGATTTTACCCAGGGCGCTATAGCCATCATTGAGCAGGTAATCTTCGATAGAGGTTGGGTCAATCAGCCCCGCCCGCTCAAGGACGATGCGCTGCTCTGCCGGGAGGGTGCCTTTGCGGGCTCCCACCCAGGCGATGCGCCCGCTCAATTCGCGGACAGAGGTCTGCAGGGCATCCACGACACGGCCCTTGTAGAGATGTTCCTCAACAATGGTGTGAACATCTTCGAGTTTCACCGGGCCATAGGTCACCGCCTCAGGATAGACGATCACCAGGGGGAAAATATCGTGCCGGCCGACATCGCCGACAAAAGAAACCGAAATCTCGTCTTCGAGGCCAAATTGGTTAATTTCTTCTTGAAAACGTTGATAAATTTGCTGCGCGCCGTGAAGCATGCTTTGGGGATCGCTGGAAACCAGGACCATGGAACGATATGTTTTCATCGGTTTCCTCTTAGTTGTACTTTGCCAGGATGTCTGGGATCATATCGGGGGTAACATTGCCGTACATATCTTCATCTACCACCACGACCGGGCCAACTCCGCATACGCCCAGGCAACTCACCGTGGCCAGGGTCCACATCTTATCGGGGCTGGTCTGACCCGCCTCAAGACCCAGTTCGTCTTGCAGCCGGCGCCAGACTTCCCGACCGCCGACCACATGGCAAGGAGCACTTTCGCAGAAAAGGATCACATGTTTCCCGGTCTCAGTTGTCGAAAGCATCTGATAAAAGGTGGCTACCGAAAACACCTGACTCTTCGAAAGCTGGAGATTCTTCGCGACCTCTTCCAATGCCTGAGAGGGTAAGTAACCTACCTGCCGGTTGACATCATTCAGGATAGGGATGAGTTCTTCGCGTTTGGCGCCGTGCTGGATAACCACTTTTTGTACGATTTCCCGCACGTTGTTGCTTGTTGCTGTTTCGAAGGCCATTGTCCTCCTCCAGGGCGTTAGGAAAAAATATTAGACGGTCTGATCAACCCCAAGTTTGCAGGGGTTTTGTTATAAGATCACTCTTTTAATTGATTTCGATCGCGTTAAAGTTGCAAACTTGCATGCAAATTCCGCAGCGAATACAGGTGTCCGGGTCGATGGTGTGGGCTTGCCGCCGTTCGCCGCTGATGGCAGTCACCGGGCAATTACGTGCGCAAACCGTGCAGCCCGTGCAAACATCCTCTTTGATTTCGTAGCTGATCAAAGCTTTGCAGACTTTGGCAGGGCAGCGCTTCTCGTAAATGTGGGCTTCATATTCCTGGCGGAACAGCTTGAGAGTGGTGATCACCGGGTTGGGTGAGCCTTGCCCCAAACCGCACAGGCTGGTAGCCATGATCCACTTGCTTAATTCTTCCAGCTCCTCGATATCCCCATCGTGACCTTTGCCGTCGCAGATGCGGGTGAGGATCTCAAGCAGGCGGCGAGTTCCGATGCGGCAGGGCGTGCATTTCCCGCAGCTTTCTTCCTGGATGAAATCCAGGAAGAAGCGGGCGATGTCCACCATGCAGGTATCTTCATCCATCACCACCAGGCCGCCGGAGCCCATGATCGAGCCGACTTTGCTCAGCGATTCGTAGTCCACCGGAATATCCAGGTAATCGCTGCTCAAACAGCCGCCCATCGGGCCGCCGGTCTGAATGGCTTTGAAGCCCTTGTTATCTTTGATCCCGCCACCCACATCGTAGATGACTTCGCGCAGGGTGATACCGAAGGGCACTTCGATCAGGCCGGTGTTCTTAACGTCGCCGGCTAAAGCGAAGGTCTTGGTGCCCTTGGATTTTTCGGTGCCTAAGGAGCTGTACCATTCGGGACCTTTGAGAATAACCTGGGGCACGGTCGCGTAGGTTTCAACATTGTTGACGTTGGAGGGTTTCATCCACAAGCCGGCGACGGCCGGGAAAGGCGGCCGAGGGCGTGGTTCGCCGCGGCGGCCTTCGATAGAGGCCATCAATGCCGTCTCTTCACCGCATACAAAGGCTCCCGCGCCCATACGCACTTCCAGGTCGAAGTTGAAGCCGCTGCCGAGGATGTTTTCGCCCAGGAAGCCAAATTCATAGGCCTGTTTGATGGCGATGTTGAGGGTTTTCACCGCCAGCGGGTATTCGGCCCGGCAGTAGATGTAGCCCTGGCGCGAACCGATGGCAAAGGCGGCAATGATCATGCCTTCGACCACCGAATGCGGATCGCTTTCCAACACGCGGCGGTTCATGAAGGCGCCCGGATCGCCTTCGTCGGCGTTGCAGATCACGTACTTGATCTCGCCCGCGTTCTCGCGAGCAAACTGCCACTTGCGTGCAGCCGGGAACCCGGCTCCACCGCGGCCGCGCAAACCGGAGGCCATGACGGTTTGGATGACTTCCTCAGGCGCCATTTCGGTGACGACCCGGGCCAGTGCCATGTATCCGTCTTCAGCGATGTAATCCTCAATGTTATTGGGATCGATCTTGCCGCAGTTGCGCAGGACGACGCGGACTTCTTTTTGCTTGGGCGCGCCTAATTCCTCATCCACCACCAGACGGTCCTGGGCGAGGAATTTCTCGACCGGCCGACCTTTTAGAAAGTGTTCTTCAACCAGGTATGGAATGTCATCGGCATTAATGCAGGCATAATGGACCCCTTCCGGATAGACCATCAGGTCAGGTCCATGCAAAATGGGATCGCCGATACGGGAGGTCTCCAGCACCTGGACTTCATCAATAAGGCCCTGTGCGACCAGTTCATCGTGCAGCGCGTCGATTACTTCATGCGCGCCGCGGTGCAAACATTCTGGATCCACAGATACCAGTACATGCGAACGGAAGAAAGCCATAAAACACCTTTTCACGCACAGGATCTGTGCGCAGTCAATTTTCCTTTATTACTCAGGCTTCGATGACATAATCCTTAACAACTTGCCCACCCACGACATGTTCTTTCATGATGCGGCGAGCGGCTTCGGGGTTTACCCGGCCATAGGTTACTTTACTGTTTTCACCTACTGCCACCTGCACGATGGGTTCGTAGGAGTCGAGGCCGATATTACCGGTCTGGCGCACGACGATATCGCTTAAATTTTCGACCTCGATGTAATCGAGGATGGATTTGAGGGTTTCACGCGCGCCCGCTGCAATCCCTACGGTGCCCATGCCCACGATGACCTGCACTTCGCCTGCAGATGTTTTAACTTTGCGTTTTTCCAGGGCTTCCTGGCGAAGCCGTTTCAAATCCTCAAGAGTCTTTACCTTGTCCATGTTTTCTCCAGCAAGAAGTTATATTATGCGAGTTGAATTGATTGTTGGACTTCTTTTATTCCATCAAAAAGTAAATTTCGCAGGTATCCCAGGATCGCGGGTTCGGATAAAGGGATGCCATCTAATTCTTGTTTGATGATTTCGTCGTCAAACTCAAAAACCATACCATCCAGCGAATAGTTAAAGCGCCAATGAATCTGCGGGCAGCCGACCAGCAAGGTCAGGAATGTCTCGGGCAGGTCGCCTAAAGGCATGCGGTCAATATGACTGCGCTGAAAATTCACATCGATACGCGTGCCGACCCTGGGCGTCGAATGGATGACCAGATCTCCGCCGCAGGCCTCGGCAGCCGCCTTGAGCAGCGGGATGCCCAAACCCACATTGCGGGTGGTTCGCGAGGTCATAAACGGATCGGTGACCATCGACACGGTGGCGGAATCCATACCTACGCCGTCGTCGGTCACCCACATGCGCAGTTCATCAGAGGAGCTGTCCTCTTCAACACTGATGGTGATATTCCCGGCTTTGGCTGAAACGCTGTTATGCGCTATATCGAGGAGATGAAGCGCTAATTCTCTCAAGCTTATTTCCCAGCGCTTTCTTGTATCGACCGCACGATTTGCGGAAATTTGTTCGGGCGAACCCGCCCGTGAGTGTCTTCATCCACTACCAGCACCGGAGCCTGGCTGCAGGCGCCGACACAACGGCAGATCTCCAGGGTGATCTGGCCATCTTTAGTGGTTTGCCCAGGTTCCACGCCAATCACCTGCTTGGCTTTTTCGATGATTTGGGGCATGCCGCCCACGTAGCAGGCAGTGCCCATGCAGAATTTAATCGTGTGCTTTCCACGAGGGGTAGTGACGAAGAAAGAGTAGAAGGAAACTACACCGTGAACGGTACTGACCGGCACATGCAGGCGGTTGGCAATGTAAAGCTGCATGGGTGGAGATACAAAACCCAGTTGACTTTGCACTTCATTCAAGATCACCATCAAACCACCCGGGCGATCCTTATTCTCATCTAAGATACTATCAATCAAGGCGCGCTTGTCGGTTACCGCCACCGGATCGGTTTCTGGGATGTCAATCGATTTCAGCATGAGATCTCCAGCGGATAAATTTTGACTTAAATAGTAAGAATTACCCTTATTTAATCTAAATGAGTTTACCCCTCACACCCGAAATCGGTCAATTATCAAATGTCACCTTAAGTTGAGAGGGTTGTCAATTTGGAATTATCTATCCGATTATTGGCTGTTATTCAGGATTTTGAGCGAGCGATCCTCGATTCCAAGGGCTGCCAGGCGCAATTCGTGGATATTGACCTCGTTCACCTGGAATTCGTTGGTTCCCAGGATATCCTCTAGAAAATGGGCGTCGCCATCTTGAACCAGGGGGAAAGGTTGGATTTGCGGAAAGGTGCTGTAGGCCTGGTTGGGGGTGATATGGCGTGAGATTTCTAAAATTTCGATGGGCGTATCCGCTGGTACGAACCCCAGCATCTGGATCAGCCCGTTGGCTTTGCGGTTGACGTGAGCCGGGATTAACAGGCCGCCCAGGGCACTCACCTGGTCCCAGGTTTCGCGAACGGTCAGATTAACCGAGGTCAGCAGCAGGCGTTCTTCGCGGCTGAGAAAATCGCCGGTTTCATCCACGATAAACTGTTCGCCAAAAAAATCGATATTATTTGCCTGGTTGGGAAGGGCGGCTGAAGTGACCTGGTTAAAGGCAATCACCTGGTCGAGGGTATCAAACAAACACAACAGGTGAACTTCCTCGATGGTTTGAAGCTCCATCCCCGGCAGAACGATGAGATCGGAGCTGGCGGCAGCTTTTTGGACGGATTCGATATTGGCGATGGAATTATGATCGGTAATCGCGATCAGACCGATCCCCTTGGAAAGCGCCTCTTCCACAATTAATGGCGGGATCATTTCCACGTCTGCGCATGGCGAAAGCAAGGTATGAACGTGCAGATCGGCTCGAACTGTGATCAATCCACCACCTGTAAAATAGACAAGGTAGATCAGCCTGCCCGCAGACCAAGCTGCCACAGGCGGCCGGCGACCTCGAAGGAAGGCAGTGAGGTGAGGTAAAGGGTCACGCCTTTTTCATTGGCCTTGGCAATGGTTGCCTCATCGACAGGAGCATCTTCGGTGATAATCACCGCAGATAAATCCAGCAAAGCAGCCACTGCCACAATATTCACATGCGCCTGCAGCGTGATCCAAAGGCTTTGTTTGGCTGCTCCGGACATCACGCAGGAGAGCATATCGGATGTATATCCGGCTGACGGGTTGATTTGGGCAAAATCTTTATTTTCGGTTAACAGCACCAGACCAAGTGATTTCGCGATAGTTTCAAGGGTCATAATTCCCAATCTCCTAACGTTGTGAGTTGTGCGCTTCACCCATGGGGGTGTCTGGATTGAGGAATAATTTAAGACGCAAGCGGGTACCTTTACCCCAGGTGGATTCCAGTTTCATGCTGTCCACGCAGCGTTGGATGTTGACCAGCCCCATTCCAGCCCCGAAACCTAACTCGCGTACTTCGTCGGTGGCCGTGGAAAAACCGGGCTTCATCGCCATATCTACGTCGTTAATTCCGGGGCCTTCGTCGGTGACATCTATCGAAATTTGATGCGGTTCGATCTCAACCCGGATCACCCCACCGTTGGTGGTGTGGATGATCAGGTTCATCTCGGCTTCGTAGACCGCGATGCCGCAGCGACGAGCGATTTGCGGGTTGGCGCCCAGGCGGATCAGCGCACGTTTGAAGTTGCTGGAAGCTGCGCCGCCATTGGTGAAGTCTCGAGGTTTGATGTCATAGCGCAGGATCAGGCTGGTGCGGTCGGAGATGATATCTTCAAAAAGGTGGCTGGCCCGGTAGCGGCGCAGTTCTTCGGCCTGGTAGTCGTGTTGCAAGGCATGCAAGATCCCCAGGGTGATATCGCCCTTGGTGAGGATGCCAAGCATCTGGCTTTTCTCATTGATTACCGGCAGGCGGCCGTGTTTGGTGGTGACAAACAGCTTGAGGGCTTCCACCACCGGATCGGTATTGCGGATAGTGACCGGATTACTGGACATGTAATCCTGGACGAGGGCATTTTGATCGTAATTAGACAGGCAGCGGATCAGGTCCTCGAGACTAACCACCCCGCAGAGAATATCGCCGTTGACTACCGGCGCCCCAGAAATGCGCTCGGTGCGGAAGAGCTCTAAGGCTTGATGCATGGGCATGGAGGGCACCAGGCATTTTACCTCGCGGGTCATCACTTCTTCCACTTTGAGCTCGTAGGCCAGCTCTTCGGTGCGGGTGATCTGCTGTGCTTCTTGATCGGATAGGATGCGTCCGGTCGGATTGATTTCGCTTGCCATGAGGGTCTTTTATCCGCAGTCGCAGTTATCTGGCTGAGCGGGGCTTTCCAGGCTGATCAGCCCGGCGCGGTGGAAGCGTCCGCACACCTCGAACATGCCGTAGGGGGTCGAGATAAAGGGGATGCCCTCTTCCTCGGCCAGGGCAATCGTCTCTTTGGGCGGGATTTTACCGCGCACCAGCACAATGGCAGCGACATCTGCCATATGCGCCGTGCGAATCACTTGAGGGTTGCACAGACCGGTGACGAGTACGGCTTCGGGTTGAATGGAAGCCAATACATCAGACATCAGATCGGCAGCAAAGGCGCCCTTCACCGGCCGCGGTGAGAAAACGGTGCTGGTGAGGGAGGTTCCATCAACGAGGAGAAGTAATTCCGAAATGTTCATTGTGAATGCACCGGGCGGACAAAATAAGGTAGATTTCATTTTACCTTAACATCCAAAAACTACATCATGTATATGTTGACATCAATGTGGCGATGAGGTATGATTACAGAATGTTGACAAATGTCATGTTCATCCATGCCCATCATTCCCATCCCCGAGGATAATCCGGCGGTTGGTTGTGATGCATTGCGTATTCATGAACTTCCCGGATGGGGAGTTTTTTCTTAATGGGTATACCCTACCTGGTTTGATTGAAATTTTCGATTTTGATGCTGGAGAGCTACTATGAAAAATATCGTGTCATCGGTAAAGGGCACCAGAGATTTTTATCCAGAGGAAATGGCCACTCGTACCTGGTTATATCAAGCAATTCGCCAGGTGTCGGAACAGTTTGGGTACCAGGAATATGAGGGGCCTTTTCTCGAGCAAATCGATCTTTACGCGGCAAAGTCTGGGGATGAATTGGTCAACCAGCAGGCGTTTACCTTTCCTGACCGCGGCGGCAATTCGATTACCTTGCGTCCCGAATTAACCCCCACGCTGGCGCGCATGGTGGCTCAGAAACAGAACGAACTCGTCTTTCCGCTGCGCTGGTGGTCGTTCGGTCCGTTCTGGCGTTACGAGCGGCCGCAAAAAGGGCGAACACGCGAATTTTTCCAGTGGAATATCGATATTATTGGGGTCAATTCACCCGAGGCGGATGGTGAACTGCTGGCAGTGTGCGCCAGTTTTTTTGAGCAGTTGGGCTTCAACCCTTCAAATGTTAAAGTCCTGGTCAACAGCCGGCGCCTGATGGACGATCAACTGGCAAAGATTGGCATTGCGGGCGATCAAAAGCGAACCGCGTTCCAGTTGATCGATCGTAAAGACAAGCTATCTCCCGCGGATTGGCAGGCATATGCCGAGACCCAGGGGTTGTCCCCGGCACAGCTGGATGGAATCGAGAATATTTTGAGTGATCCCTCCATCTGGCAGAGCTCAGATGAACTTTGCCGGGTGTTCGGGCTGGTCAACCGGGTGGGTCTGGGCGATTATTTCCGCTATGATCCGCGCATCATTCGCGGCCTGGATTATTACACCGGGGTGGTTTTTGAAGCCAAAGACATGGACGGCGGACGGTCAATTCTGGGCGGTGGACACTACGATAACCTGGTAGCGGCGGTAGGGGGCGACCCGCTTCCCGGGGTTGGATTTGCCATGGGCGATGTGATGATGGGGATCGTGCTGCAGAAATATGGGTTATTGCCCGACGGAAAAAAGACCCCGGCTGACGTGCTCGTGACGGTTTTTGACGATGGACGGGTTCTTTCAGCCTTTGCTGCCGCGGATCGACTGCGAAAACTGGGATTGAAAGTGGTGTGCTATCCGGAAGCGGCCAAGCTGCAAAAGCAGTTCAAGTATGCCGACCGGATGGGGGTTCGCTTCGCTGTGGTGATTGGGCCGGATGAAGAAGCCGCCGGGACCCTGACCCTCAAAGATCTGCAGCTGCGATCTCAGGAGACGATGCCGGCCGAGCAGGCCGCGGAGAGCATCCGTATGGCTATTTCAAGAAAGCTTGACAGGTAGACAAAAAGACCCTTCTCGGTAAAATGGTTGTGACCAAACAGCCCAAAAAACCGAGGAGGATCCGAATGGAGTATAGCACGCTTGAGAGATGGCAAGAAATAGGCGAAACGGGGATTGTGTACGAGCGAGGCAGTTTATACGGGCGGTTTCAGCACATCCGTGATCCGAGGCATGCCAAAGGGAAACAATACAGTCTGGTGACCTTATTGGTGGTGATATTTCTAGCGAAGTTGGTTGGGAAAGACAAACCGGAAGAGATAGCAGACTGGGCCAAGAACCACGTGAGCGAGTTGGTTGAACAGCTTGGGCTCAAGGAAAAGCGGATGCCATCCCACAGCACGATCCGGCGAGTATTTCAAAGCACATTGGAAGAGTCCGAGTTCAATCGGATGGCGCAAGAATACAACCAGCAAGAGCGAAGCGGAGTAGGCAAGGTCTTATCGATGGATGGAAAAGTCTTACGGGGCACAGGCATTGCAGAACAAGGGAGTAGTCATCAAGTATTAAGCCTCTATGATGGACAGGATCACCTGGTTCTGGCACAAGAAGCAGTGGAAACAAAAGAGAACGAAATTGTGGCTGCCCCACGGGTCTTGGGGCAAGTATCGATTGAAGGTAAGATTATCACGGCAGATGCACTGCATACCCAAAGGGCGATATCAGCAAGCATTGTTGAGCGAGATGGCGACTACATTTGGCCTGTCAAAACGAACCAGCTTCATCTGTATGAGCACATCGAACGCTTATTTGCTCCTGACATCCCAAAACCTGGTTTTGGGAAAATTAGCACCGATTTTCAGACAGCGACCAAAGTTAATTATGGACATGGTCGGCTTGAAAAACGCACGATTACGACCAGTTCCATGCTCAACGACTACCTGGATTGGCCGGGTCTTGGCCAAGTTTATCACTTGGAGCGCAAGTTTGATTGGGTACGCCAGGGAAAAGTATTCAAAACCAGTTGCCAGGTCGAGTATGGCATCACCAGTATTTCCAGTTCCCCGTCTGCGCCAGCCGATTTACTTGGCTTTCGACGCCAACACTGGTCGGTGGAAACTGGACTTCACTATCGCCGCGATGTAACTTTTCGAGAAGATGCCACCCGCATGACAATCGCCGCTGCTGGACGTATTTTGGCAACGATCCATAATTTGGTTATCGGTTTGATCAAACGGGCTGGTCACAGCAATGCCGCTAAGGCTCGCCGTTACTACGAGGGCCATATCGCCGAGGCGTTTGGCCTGTTACTCACCGCAAAACGCCTTTCTTGAAATAGCCATAAGAGCATCCGCTCACTGCTTGCGCAGGGCTGAGGTTTGTGATAAAATCCGTGCTCGATGAGCCTGGTGCCTGTAGCTCAATGGCAGAGCGCCACACTGTGGATGTGGATGTTGTGGGTTCGAAACCCATCAGGCACCCCAAATAAAAAAAGCCGGCGAATATTTCGCCGGCTTTTTGACTCTCAGGAAAGTGATTTTTTGCTGCGCGTACGCTGCAGTTCGTACTCGGGCACCTGTTTACTGAGCAGGTCCAGGGAGATATCGATCACCTCTTTGGCCTCGTCGGGCGTGGTTGTGCCGATGGTCACCATGTCGATGGGGCGGATGGTGTTCCAAACGAACGCCAGGCCAACCACAGGGAGCAGGCGGCCGGCAGCCAGCGGTTTGATGGTCATGACCGGTTTTTCTGCGCTGCGGATCACATTCATCACCCAGTCGGCTTCAACCTGCATCAGGAAACCGGCGGCATTATAAATCTGGATGTAGGTTTCTACGTCGGCGCCGGTCTTGTCGGCGATGATCACCGATTCAGGCATATGGGTGGACAGGCCGGGGATCATGCCTCTTTCGCGAATCATGCGGGTGTAGGTGTCGATCTCGCGGATCTCGCCGTTCATCCGATCCAGGAGCGCATCGGTGACCGCCTGGTGCGGCAGACAGAAGGTTGCGCCGTATTTCATGCACTGATCCATCACCACCGCAGGATCATTCTCTTCCGGTCCGCCCGGGACAATGTTGAACCAGGGGGTGTATATGCGGGTGATGGGCTGGCCGGCTTTTTGTTCGGCATCCTGGATGGCTGTATCCAGTAAAGGATGCAGGGGTCCCATGACGGCATCCACGCCGTGCTCCAGGAAAACGGCTAAAATGGCCGCGATGCGTTCGCGGGTCTGGAAATCTTTGATGAATTTATCTTTTGCCAGGCTGGTGTGGGAATAGCCCAGGAACCAATTTGAGCCCACGATCAAACGAGGCAGGCTGACTCCACCTACGGACGTACGCGGAAACATATCCATTTTACAACTCCCGTTGAACAATATAATTGGCTAAATCTTCAAGCGCAAAGCGCTCTGAACTCGGATTCTAATTGGCGCAGGCTCTTCAGGCCCGTTTCCACAAATCGCATGGCTTCCTGGTGGCTGGAATGGATGCAGTCGCTGTGGCGAATGCTGTCGATTAAATTCTCCATCTGCTCGTCAGACTGGATACAGCGTCCGTCGCGGAGATCCCGTGCATTGGGGTCATCGGGGTGGGTTTCGGCATACAGGATGGCGGGCAAGGTGATAATGCCCTGGCGCAGGTCGCTGCCCACTGGTTTTCCCAGGGTAGTTGGTTCGCTGGTGAAATCCAGGATGTCATCCACGATTTGAAAAGCCATACCAATGTTATATCCATAAACGCGCATCAATTCAACCGTTGCTTCGTTGACCGGGCTGATCAAAGCGGCGGCTTTGGCCGAGGTTTCGAACAGGGATGCGGTTTTTGAATAGATGCGGAAGGTATAGCTCTCTCGATCGGCTTTACAGCGATCTGCGAATAATTGGGTGATCTCGCCGTTGACGATGATCGAAAGCGTGCCGGCAAACAATTTCATCACGTCGATGGAATTGGTCTCGGCGGCCATATTGGCGGCGCGGGCAAAGACAAAATCGCCGGTGAGCACGGTGGCGCCCGGCGACCAGCGCGAATTGAGGGTGGGCAGCCCGCGCCGCAGCAGGGAATTATCGATCAGGTCATCATGCACCAGGGTGGCGGTGTGGAGCAGCTCGATGGCTGCCGCAAGCGCCAGCAGCCTTTCCGGGTCGGCGCCCAGCATGCGTCCACTGAGGATGGTGAGCGCCGGGCGGATGCGCTTGCCCCCAGCCGACAAGAGCAAATTGAGTGCGGAGCGCAGGTCGGGGTGGTTGTCATCTGCCTGCGAGCGCATGATGGCTTCCACGGTTTTGATGTCATCCTGAACAGGAACAATAAATGAGACGGTCGTGTTCAAATTAAGGCTCCCACGCAAAAAGCCGGGCAGCATTATCTGCCGTTTCCCCGGTGATTGTATCCAAATCCAATTTTCTTATTTCCGCCAGTTTCTCGTAGGTGCAATGGATGAATGCCGGTTCATTTCGCTTTCCCCGATAGGCTTGCGGCGCCAAATAGGGCGCGTCGGTCTCCAGGACAAGCTTTTCCAGGGGCAGGGCAGCGGCAATTGCAGTCCGTTTACTCGCATTCTTGTAGGTCAGCGGCCCGCTGATCCCTAAGTAGAACCCTGCTTGAGTTACCCGCCTGGCTTCCTCCATCGTGCCATCAAAGGAGTGGAAAACCCCCGGGTTTGAGGCCCGGGTCGAACCTGCGGAACGTAAACCGGCCAGCCATTCCTCCATGATGCCCCACAAATCCTCAAGTGAATCGCGATTATGCAGGATCACCGGCAGGTCCAACTCTTTCGCCAGTTCCAATTGGGTTCGCAGGATTTCCTGCTGCTTCCTGGCCGTGCTGCGGTCGTGGTAATAGTCCAGCCCGATCTCCCCAATCGCCACCACCTTTGGTTGTCCGGCCAGGTTTCTCAGCCGGGTAGAGGTCTCCTCCGTCCAGGTGTGGGTATCGGTGGGATGCACCCCGACTGCGGCGTAGATTTCGGGGTTTGCCGCTGCCAGATCTACCGCCAGGGCGCTGCTTGGCAGGTCAATTCCCGGGACGAGGATGCGAGACAGACCGGCTTCACGCGAACGTGACAGCACAGCAGGTAGGTCCTCCTGGAATTTGTTAAGATTCAAATGACAGTGCGTGTCACATAAGCGACTCACAGGTCAGGCAAGCCCCGCGATCTTAAGCCCATCTGCCAGGATGGCTGGAATTCGTTCTTTCTGGGTTGTTTCGGTGTAAACCCGCAAAATGGGTTCGGTACCGGAGAACCGGATCAACAGCCAACCTCCATCTTCGAGATTGAATTTGAAACCATCGCTGGTGTCCAAACCGGTGACTTCCAATCCGCCGATGGACGTAGGTCTGGCGCTGATGATCTGCTGTTCTCGTGCTTTGCGCTCTCCGCTGAATGCGCTGTCGATGCGGTCGTAGTAGTGCGCGCCAACCTTGCTGAACAGCAAGGCGAGAAGACCAGATGGCTTTAACTTGAGCTTGACCATCATATCCAGGATGTACAAACCCGCCAGGATACCATCTCTCTCCGGGACATTGCCACGGAAAGCATAACCACCGGATTCCTCGCCGCCGATCATGGCATTGGTTTCGAGCATTTTGGGAGCGACATACTTGAAGCCGACCCCGGTTTCATATACCGGGACATTGTACAATTTGCCCAGTTTGTTGAGCATGCCGGTGGTCGAGAGTGTTTTTACAATCGGCCCGCGTTCGCCGCGTACTTCGAGCAGGTAATAGGCCAGGAGAGCATACACCTGGAGCTGGTTGACAAAAACACCATGCTCATCGCCAACACCCAGCCGGTCGGCGTCTCCGTCGGTTACCAGGAGCACATCCGCCTTTTGATCGAGAGTGGTCTGCAAACCCACATCGATATTGGGCTGGATGGGTTCGGGGCGTTTCATTTCTGGATAAGAAGGATTGCGCTGGTTGTGGATCTCGACGACCTGGGTCTTGCCGCTCTTCAAAAGCTCGCTGAACCAGCCGGCGCCGTTGCCCCACATGCAGTCCACCACCACGCGCAGCCCGGCATCTTTGATCGGCTGCAGATCAATTAAATCTTTGAGGTGTTCGATGTAATCCGGAGCCGGGTCGAAAAAGGTGATCAATCCCTGGCTGATGGCTTGTTTGGAGGGCAGGCGGTGGACGCCATCGATTTCGGGCGGGATCAGCCGCTCGATCTCTAGCAGCCCTTCGGGGTCGATCGCGCCGCCAAATTCGTTGCGGACTTTGAAACCGTTATCGGTGGGTGGATTGTGGGACGCAGTGATGTTGATTGCGCCGGAGGCTTTGTGGTGAACAACCGAATAGGAGATCACCGGGGTAGGTGTGGCGCCGTTGGTGAGTAAGACGCGTAACCCGTTGCCGGCCAGGACTTCAGCCGCTGCCAGGGCGAAATTCTCGGATTGAAAGCGTTTATCATAACCAATGACAAATTGGCTGCCAGATTTTCCGTGGTTGAGCATGTAGGAGGCAAACCCTTGGGAGCAGCGCCGAACGTTGTCGAACGTGTAATTTTCGGCGATCTCACCCCGCCAGCCGTCCGTCCCGAAGTGGATCGTATATGACATAAACTCTCCGGAATGTGAGAAATAGAACGATTTATGATATTATATCAGGGATTAATGCCTGACCAAACCCATTGTAGGCCCTCCAGAATGCTATAATGGAGGGCTGATTGCGGAGGTAGCATTGATGGTATCCGAGAAAGTTTACCTGGATTATGCGGCAACAACGCCTGTGGACGAACGCGTATTACAGGTGATGCTGCCGTATTTTTCGCTCGGGTTTGGTAATCCCTCTTCTATTCATACCTATGGTCAGACCGCTGAAAGTGCGGTTGAAAATGCCAGAGCTCTCGTGGCCCGGCTGATTAACGCCCGCCAGGACGAAATTGTATTCACATCCTGCGGTACGGAAAGTGATAACCTGGCGCTGCGAGGTGTGGCCTGGGCCCAGCGCAAGCGGCGGGATGCCCGCCATATTTTGATCAGCCCGGTCGATCACCACGCGGTTCTTCAGACAGCGCACGCTTTAGGCGAGCAGGGTTTTGAGATCGAATACCTGCCGGTGGACAATTACGGCATGGTCGATCCCGAGGATGTGCGTGCTTCCATCCGGCCGGATACGGCGGTGGTGTCGGTGATCTATGCCAATAATGAGATCGGCACGATCAACCCGGTGGCGGCGATTGGAAATGCCTGCCGCGAAGCGGGAGTGCCCTTTCACAGTGATGCGGTTCAGGCCGGCGCCCATCTTAAAATGGATGTGGAAGCCGACCAGGTGGATCTATTGTCGCTTGGCGCACATAAGTTTTATGGACCCAAGGGGGTCGGCGTCCTTTATGTGCGCAACGGCACGCCTATTGAGGCGGTGCAGACCGGCGGAAAGCAAGAAAATGGCTTGCGAGCGGGCACGCACAACGTTCCGTATATTGTCGGGCTGGCCGAGGCTTTCCGCCTGGCCCAGGAAGGTCATACGGGACGAGAAGCACACTATCGGGTAATGCGCGACCACCTGATGGGCCAGGTGTTGGAATCGATCCCCAAGACGCGGGTCACCGGCCATCCCGTACAGAGGCTGCCAAACCACGCAAGCTTTGTCTTTGAAGGCGTGGACGGCAACCAGTTGTTGATGATGCTGGACATCGCCGGTTTTGCCTGTTCGTCCGGTTCCGCCTGCAAGACAGGCAGCCCACAACCCTCAGAAGTTCTGACCGCCATTGGTCTATCCCACCATTGGGCGTTAGGATCCCTGCGGGTAACCATGGGCCAGCAGACCACCCCGCAAGCTATCTCTACGTTCGTTAATGTCCTGGCCGAATTGATCCAACGCCAGCGCCAGGTTGTTACTGGGAAAAATGGCCAATAAGAGCCTGGTGGTCGTCGCCATGAGCGGCGGGGTCGACAGCTCCGTCACCGCGGCGCTGCTGGTCGAGCAGGGTTACCAGGTGGTGGGTATGATGCTGCGTCTGTGGAGCGAACCCGGGCGAGAAGAAAGCAACCGCTGCTGCACGCCGGATGCGATGGCGCAGGCGCGCAGTGTCGCCCATCAGTTAGGGATCCCATTTTACGCCATCGATGTTCGCCAGCGCTTCCGCGAGAGCGTGGTGCAGTCCTTTTTAGATGGCTACCAGCAGGGCGGCACACCCAATCCGTGTGTGGTGTGCAACCAGCAAATCCGTTGGGGCGCATTATACGAGCAGGCTCAAATGGTGGGCGCGCAGTTTATGGCCACCGGCCACTATGCCCGTGTGCGGCGGAGCTCAGCCGGCTCGGTCTTGCTCAAAGGACTGGATGAGGGTAAGGACCAATCCTATGTTCTGAGCGTGTTGAGCCAGGATCAACTCCAACACAGCCTTTTCCCGATTGGTGAATACCAGAAGCGCGAGGTGCGCGAACTGGCGCATAAATTTGGGCTGCGCACGGCCGACCGGCCAGACAGCCAGGATCTGTGTTTTCTGGCTGGCGAGGATTACCGTTCCTTCCTGGCGCGAACCATCCCGGATGTAATCCAGCCGGGGGTTATTGTGGATCGCCAGGGGCGCAGGATGGGTGAGCACCAAGGGCTGGCATTTTATACCATTGGCCAGCGCAAAGGCCTGGGAGTCGCCTCACCACAGCCCTTATATGTCATCGAAAAACACGCGGGCCGTAACGAATTGGTGGTGGGTGAAGAGCAGGAGTTGGGGAAATCCGCAATGACTGCCGGCGAGGTGAGTTGGATCGGCGGCAGCCCGCCGGAGGTTTCTACGGATACAAATCAGCTGGAAGTGGATGTGAAGATCCGTTACAAAGCCCGCCCGGTTTCAGCCAGTTTATCTCTACTCCCAGATAACGGAGTGCGTGTACAATTTAATCGTCCGCTTCGAGATATTACCCCCGGTCAGCGTGCCGTATTCTACCGGGATGAGGAATGCCTGGGAGGTGGGACAATTCTCGCACTGTGAGGCTTTTGGATGACCATTCCCGCGGTTCTATTTGGGTTCCTCGTTTCAACATTTCTCGGAGCTGCTTTTCATTTGTGGAAAAACGGCGGGTTAGGCCGGTTATTGCTTTACCTGCTGCTTGCCTGGATTGGTTTTTGGGGTGGTCATATCCTCGGAGGCCAGTTAGGTTGGACGTTTTTTAGCATTGGCCCATTGAATTTTGGCATGGCTATCTTAGGAAGCGCGGCATTTCTCGGCCTGGGGTATTGGTTCAGCCTGGTCAGACCTGTATCAAACGAACGATAACGAAAGGATCCTATGTATCGCGTCAACTCTTTACTCTCTGCACGCCTTTTCATTTCGCCGCAAGCTGTCGGCAGCCGGATTTTCTTCATCTCTAATCTGAGCGGGCATTTGAGCCTGTACGCCATGGACTTTGGCGGAAGCGTCCCTGAGCCGCTGCTGCCGCCCAGCCTGGCGCTGCAAAATCCGCATTTGATTGGCGGTTACCCATTCTATGTTTTTGATAAAATCGGCAAGATCCTGGTGATGATCGATAAGGACGGCGATGAGAATTACCTGCCGTTCCTGGTGCCTATTTCAGGCGGTCATCCCGAGCCGATTTTTACCCAGGTTTTGGCGAACTGCCGGGTTCACCTGGGGGAATGTGATGGCGATCTGAATATTGCATATTTCTCGGTGGAAGCGCGTGACAGCCAGTTGCAGTCGGCGTACCGCGGGAACCTGCAGAGCGGTGAAATCACCAAAATGGCCTCCAGCCTGTACGGCGCGTATCCCTCCGCCAATACCCCCGACCACCGGCGCTCAATCTTGACCGATGGGTATACGACCGGTGATACGGTGATGTTTGAGTGGCAAGAGGGTAGAGACGAATTATCTTTCGTTTTTGGAGTTCCTCTGGAAGAACGCAGCGAAGGCCAGGTAGTCCCCCCCAACGGGATTTCCTCGATCAATTACACCGAAAATGGGGCTGGCTTGCTGATCAACTGCGCAGTGTACACCGATCAGTACGGTCCCGCATACCTCGACATACAGGGAAAGGCACCCCTGCAAGAAGTGCTGATCAAAGGGATCTCTCATACGGGCGTGGGTGAGTTGGAGACAATCGCCCATCTGGATGGCAACACCTATGCGCTGGTCTACAACATCGACGGTTGCACCTGGATGTACGAAGCCGAATTTGATCGCGCAGCGTTGACCATGACCGTGACCAATCTGGTGGTCGGTAAACAAGCGCCGCTGACCAATGGGATGGTGTTCTCATACAACTACGACAAGCATACTGGTCGATACGCCATTTCATTCTCGACCGCCACGTCGCCCACTCAAATATATACCGTGGACGCCAAAGACCATAACCAAACCGTTCTGCATACGCGTGAGCGCGTTTTGGGAATCGAAACGGAACTGCTTTCACCGGGTGAAGATGCATCGTTTGTTTCATTCGACGAGACCCGTATTTCAGCCCGCTTGTATATGCCGGCTGCTAAACTGGGCTTCAGCGGAAAACGGCCGGTGGTGTATTACATTCACGGCGGGCCGCAAGGCCAGGAGCGGCCGGATTTTGCCTGGTTCTCGATGCCCTTGATTCAGTTCCTCACCCTCAACGGTTTTGCCGTATTCGTCCCCAACGTGCGCGGCAGCACCGGGTATGGATTGGAATACACAAAGGAAGTCGACCGGGATTGGGGCGGCGACGACCGTCTCGATCATGTCCACGCCATGAAAATCCTGGGCAAGGATGCTCGCCTGGATGCATCCCGTGCGGGGGTGGTGGGGCGCTCTTACGGTGGTTACATGACCTTGACCCTGGCCGGCCGCCACCCGGATTTATGGTCTGCGGCTGTGGATATGTTCGGCCCCTTCGACCTGTTTACCTTCCTTGAGCGGATTCCGGAAACATGGAAACCCTATTTCAAAATGGCGTTGGGCGACCCGCTGGAGGACAAAGACTTCCTCCTCGACCGTTCACCCAAAACCCATATGTCCAACCTGGCCTGCCCGCTGCTGGTCATCCAGGGCAAGAATGACCCGCGGGTGGTTGAGCGGGAATCCCACGATCTGGTCGAATACCTTCGCGCTGAGGGTAAAACGGTTGAATACCTGATGTTCGAAAATGAGGGCCATGATGTGCTCAAATACGAAAACCGGGTGCGCTGTTACGAGGCGATCACCAGGTTCTTCACCGACACACTCAAGCCCTAGGAGGCATATTGGCCTGGAACCGGCAGGGAATTTACGTTGAGGATGGCGATCTGGCGCAATTGGTCGGTCTTCGCCATAAGAATTTCATCATCCGCCTCCAAACGGGGGCGGTATTTCAATCTCACCGCGGGGTGATCAAACACGATGACCTGATCGGGCTGCCCTGGGGCAGCCAGGTGTTCAGCCATAACGGCAGCCCGTTCTTTTTGCTCCCGCCAACCCTCGCGGACCTGGTTGCCAGCACCAAACGCATAACCCAGATCCTTTATCCGAAAGATATCGGGTTTATCTTTGTGATGATGGGGGTTGGCCCAGGCCAGCACATTTTGGAAGCGGGCACCGGTTCGGGCGCTTTGACCAGCGCATTTGCGTATGCGGTTGGCCCGGATGGGCACGTGACCTCCTATGAAGTCCGGGAGGAGATGCAGGCGCTGGCCCGCAGCAATCTGACATCCCTGGGCATGCTGGAGCGGGTGGACTTAAAGCTGCGCGACATCAGCCTGGGTTTTGATGAAGTCGGGGTGGACGCCTTGTTCCTGGATGTGCCCAATCCTTGGGATTACCTGGTACAAGTACGCGCGGCGCTCAGGCCAGGCGGAGCCTTTGCCTGTATTTTGCCGACCGCCAACCAGGTGCAGCGGGTGCTTTCGGCGCTGCGTGAGGCGGATTTCGCTTTTCTTGAGGTGTGCGAAGTGATGCTTCGCTGGTATAAAGCCGACCCGGCCCGTTTTCGACCGGTAGACCGGATGGTTGGACACACTGGTTTTCTAATTTTTGGACGGCCTGTACTGGTGGGAGAGGGCCCGCAAAGTAAACTGCTGATGGATGAAGTTGGGTTGGTCGAGGATGAGTTTGAGGAAATGGTGATTGAGGATTGATGTCTGCCCTGATGAGAGATGGCGCGATTGAAGCCAAGATTCGCGCCGGGTTAAGTTTGGTTTGCCCGTCAAACCCGACCGAGGTATCCAGCGGCCTGGTGCCTGCGTCAGTCTTAATTGGTCTCTTTCAACAAGAGGATGATGGGTGGGAGGTTCTTTTTACCCGGCGAACCGACCACTTAGTGCGGCATAAAGGCCAGGTTGCCTTCCCGGGTGGCGCGGTAGAGGTTGAAGATCGGGATGCCATCGATACGGCTTTACGAGAAGCCAATGAAGAAATTGGCTTACCAGGGGACTGCGCCAATGTTTTGGGCTGCATGGATACGATGGTGACGGTTACGGGGTTTTGCATCACCCCGGTGGTGGCGATCTTGTGCTGGCCATTCGAATTGCGCCCGGCGGCTGCCGAGGTAGGCCGGGTATTTTCGGTACCTCTCGTCTGGTTGGCTGACCCCGACAATCGCGAAGAGCGTCTGTATACCCGCTCCAATGGCAGCCAGGAGATGGTGATATTCTTCAAACCCTTTGACGGTGAAATCATCTGGGGCGCCACGGCGCATATCCTGGTAGATTTTCTAGAAATCCTACTGGCATGATGGGATAACAAAAGCGAGTGGCAACAACCACTCGCTTTTGTTATACGTCGGGTCGTGAGGAAAATTACTCCTCGTCTTCTTCTTCCTTCTTGCCGCGCTCGATCACTTCGGGCTCCAGCTCGGAAGTCTCGGCGACTTCTTCTTCGGCTTCTTCCCGCATAGCGGCAATGTTAACCACGACTTCGTCCATATCCGACAGGATGGAAACTTCGGGAGCAACCACCAGGTCGCGAACATGGATGGAGTCGCCAATTTCTTTTAGACCGGCGAGGTTGACCACGATTTTCTCGGGTAAATATTGGGGGAGGGATTCGACTTCGACCTCGGAGAGGTTATTCACCACGATACCGTTGAAGTCTTTCACCGCGGGCGAAACCCCTTCGAGGTGAATGCCCACGTTGGTGCGCAATTTCTCGGTCATGGAAACGACCAGGAAGTCCACGTGGATCAGAACGCCCTTGAGATAATCTTTCTGCTTCTCGCGCACCAAAACGGAGTGCGTCTCACCATCCAGGGCGATATTGACAATCGCCGAGGAGGAAAGCCCGGTCAATTTGAGATTGGTATCATGGGCGTCCAGGCTGACGGGGGTGGAGTCGAAATGATGGCCATACAGGACAGCCGGCAGTAGACCATCGCGGCGGACAGCTTTGGCGGTGCGCTTGGTGGACCGCCGGGTTGCGTTTAGAACGAGTTTTTCCATGGTTCCTTCCATTGAGTGCCTCTCACCCCGCGCGGGGCTACCCTCACTCGATTGGAATGATTAATTTGAATTTCTGGTTCGAGTTGTTTCGAGAGGCGGGGAAACACTGAGCCGACCAGTTCACACGAGGGTCGATTGTAAACCGGTTAGGTTCACCTGTCAAGAAGCCATATCGGGGGTGGACATGGGGTTCTCAAGAAATTGTCAGACAAGCCCCTCCCCTGGCCCCTCCCCGAAACGGGGCGGGGAAAATAAAGATTTGAGGGTGCAGACGCCGTAAGACGGCGTCTGCACCCTCAAACTCCCTCTTCAAACTTTGTAGCCGGAGGAGAATGGTTTCAAATTTGCATTTGTCAAGTTTTCTTGAGAACGCCATACGGGGATGGATTATCTATTCAAGCCGGTGGAATTTGCCGGGCTATGGTGAGCGCCAGCCAAATGCCGTAGCAAATTGCGCCGCTGCCCAGTACGATCAGCATTATGTTGGCTATTGAGAGCACACGAGGTGAGGGGTTCAGATCGAGCAGGATACTGCGCAGACCGGCCAGGGAATGGGTGACGACCACGACTAGAAAGGCAATTTCCATGGCAACCACCCAGGGGTTCTGATAATAAAGGACGACGTCACGATAGGTGAGCAGACCGCCTGGAGCGGTCACATGGTTGACCACGAAATGGATGCCGAGGACAACCACGATTAACAACCCGGCGATTATTTTTACCAGCCACAGCCAGACGCCTTCGCGAGCTTTTGGAGCAGACGCGTTCATTTCCAATCCGCCTTCTTAATCGACGAAAAACATGACATAGGTGAAGAAAGCCGTGCCAACCAGGGCCAGGGCCAGGAACGACCAGAACAATCCGCGCTGGTGGTTGACCCCAATGCCAAAGGTGGTCAGGGCAATGCGGATGCCGTTGACGCCGTGGAACAGCCCCGCGGCGATCACCAGTAATTCCCCAATTTTGAAAACCGGGTTCTTGACCAGGGCGATGAAATGATCATAGGCCTGAGCGCCTTGGGCTAACTGTCCCAGCATAATTAAATGCAAGCCCAGGTACAAGGTTAATCCCAGGGCGGTGACCCGGTTGAGAATGAAAGCCCATGTGCCGGGTTGGCGGTTGCGAGGGTCGAACCAATGCAATAATTTATCCGCGGATGGTTGGTTATTCATGGGCGGCTCTCTTTGGCTTGCGGCGAAATAAAGACATCACCCGGTGCTTGATCACTTTGCGTCGCAGGTCCATGATGCGCCAGGCGGGATCGACATTGGATGGGCAGACCGCGGTACACTCGAAGCCGCTGTGGCAGCGCCATAAACCGTTGGCATCATCCACCAGATCGAGCAGGCTGGCATCCGCGCCGGTTTGATAGGATTGCTGGGCGGCGGCCAGCACGGCAGGCCCTAGATACTCCGGGGTGGTGAGGGCGACCGGGCAAGCGCTGATGCAGCAGCCGCATTCGATACAATCTGCCAGCCGTTCATGGAGGACACCATCAATGGGGAACTCGATTTTCTCGTAAGGCAGGAGCGAACCGCTCACCGGTACTACCTGGTTGGAATGAACGGTCTCCATCCTCTGGTAAAACGTGCCCATATCGACCACCAGGTCTGAGATTACCGGGAAATTCCGCAGGGGTTCGACTTTCAGCTTGCCGCCGTCGTGGGTCACCGAGCGGATGGTGGTGATGCAGGTAAGTTTTTCGACCCCGTTGACCCGCATCCCGCAGGCGCCGCAGGTGGAATGATGGCAGGCATGCCGGAAGGTCAGACTGCGGTCATGAAACGCCCACACCCGTTCGATGGCGTCGAGAACATACTCGTCCGGGTCGACTTGCAGTAAAAAGCTCTGCAGCGAAGCCGCCTGAGTGCCTTTTTGCCTGGATACCAGGAGATTAATTTGCCAGCGTTGCTGACTCATGGCCGGCCTCCAAGGGATTGGTAATAATCCCGGTAGGGACGCAAAGGGCGATCATGGGTCTCGCAATCCGCATGCAAACCCAATTTCTGGCAAACCAGGTCGGCGGTTTTTTCAGCCATCACCCGGCAGGTGGTTGCCTTGCCGCCGGTGATTGTCACCAATCCATCGATGCCGTCGCTTTGGGCGTGGTCAAAGCACTTGAAAGTACGCGCCAGGCTGCGGCCTGATTCGCCTTTGCCCACCAGGGGGCGAGCCGACATATAGGCGCCGCGCATAGCGGCCTGGGCTACTGCCGGCACCAATTGGATGGCTTCGCTGTGCATCTGTCGCACCTGTTCATCTTCAACCGGGATGTAATCCACATCCTCAACTTCGTACGAGGTGGTGCCAATTACCACCATGCGGCGCTGGGGGATGAGAATATCGCCATCTCCCGGGACATTCAAGCGGTTAATGGCCCGGTTCACCAGGCGTCGATCGTAGGCCACCATCACCCCGGGTGTGGGGGTCACACTCACCTGCGCATGAGTATCCTTAAGCACTATACCGGCCCAGGCGCCCGTGGCGTTTACCACCATATCCCCTTCCAATGAGTAGGTCTGGTCGGTGGTCCGATCCCAGACCTGGATCCCGCGAATTTTCCCTTGCCCATCCCAAACAAAGCCTTTTACCTGATGATATGGGCGGAAATCGGCGCCGTGCTGCCTGGCAGAAGCTGCAAAGGCCAGGGCCAGGCGCAGCGGATCGAAGACCCCATCGGGGACGGTGTATGCAGCCAGAACAGCAGGGTTTAGATTAGGTTCGAGGCGCAGCGCTTCATCCGGGGAGATTCTTTCAATCTCGATGCCGCAGGCCTGGGCGCCGGCTTCGAATGATGGGGCGTAGGCCAGGTCCGATTCATTCAAGGCGACGAACAACCCACCGTTATATTCGATGCACTGCGGGGTAATTTTTCGCAGGATGTGGTTTTCCTGGATGCATTCGATGGCGGATTCCTGGTCGTTGACGCAGTAGCGCGCGCCGCTGTGGAGCAGGCCGTGCGTTCTGCCGGAGGTGCCCGAGGCGATCTCGCCGCGTTCCAGGACAGTAACGGCCAGGCCGCGGAGGGCTAAATCATAGGCCAGTGCGCAGCCGGTGAACCCGGCTCCGATCACTAGGATGTGAGGTTTTGAAAATTCCATCTTTTTTGTCAGTTTTCTGTATGCAGGCAGTGATGAAAGGGCGAGAGGAATTGCCAGGATTATAAAGGATCATTCGACCCAATTGAAAGTACGTGTCACTGCTTTTTTCCATGACGAATAGTATGAATCCCGCTTTTCTTGGGTCATGACAGGCTGCCACTCCTGGTCTTTGCGCCAGTTGACCCGCAAGCTCTCCACATCCGGCCAAAGGCCTACTGCCAGGCCGGCGGCATAGGCAGCCCCTAACGAGGTTGTTTCGGCCACTTTTGGGCGGATGACCGAGACATTGAGGATATCTGCCTGGAATTGCATCAGCATCTCATTGACCACCATGCCGCCGTCGACTTTTAGCTGGCTGAGGGTCACCCCGGAATCCTTTTCCATGGCTTCGAGCACCTCGCGGACCTGGTAGGCGGTGGCTTCCAGGACGGCGCGGGCAATGTGGCCGCGGTTGATGAAGCGCGTCATGCCCACCAGCGCGCCGCGCGCATCCGAGCGCCAGTAGGGGGCGAACAGGCCTGAAAAAGCGGGCACAAAATAGATGCCGCCGTTGTCTTCCACCGTGCGGGCGAGGGGTTCGATGTCCGATGATTTTTCGATGATCCCCAGGTTGTCGCGCAGCCATTGAACCAGCGCTCCGGCGATGGCAATCGAACCCTCCAGGCAGTAGACTGCCGGTGAGGTACCGATTTTATACCCCAGGGTGGTTAATAACCCGGAGTCGCTGGGAGTGGGTTTCTCGCCGGTGTTCAACAACATGAAACAGCCGGTGCCGTACGTGTTTTTGGCTTCTCCGGGTGAGAAGCACGTCTGACCAAAGAGGGCGGCCTGCTGGTCGCCCAGGTCGCCCGCCAGGGGGATGCGCGGGAGAACACATGTCGTGTAGCCATAGACCTGTGAGGAAGGACGAATTTCGGGGAGCATCGCGGCTGGGATGCCCATGATTTCTAAGATGTCCGCATCCCAATCCAGGGTATGGAGGTTCATCAGCAGGGTGCGAGAGGCGTTGGTAACGTCGGTGACGTGGATGCCGCCGTCCGGTCCGCCGGTGAGGTTCCACAATAGCCAGGTGTCGATCGTGCCGAATAATGCCTCGCCACGGTTGGCGGCAACGCGCACGCCCGGGACGTTATCCAAAATCCAGCGCAGCTTGGGTCCGGAGAAATAAGTGGATAACA
This sequence comes from uncultured Chloroflexia bacterium, assembly GCA_963752685.1. Taxonomy (GTDB): domain Bacteria; phylum Chloroflexota; class Anaerolineae; order Anaerolineales; family Anaerolineaceae; genus Anaerolinea. The sequence goes on from CAVVZR010000008.1 coordinate 1,458,647, forward strand.
TCAGCCCGGTGGCGGCTTTGAACCGGTTTTGGCCACCCTCGCGGGCGAGCTCGTCGCATATCCCGGCAGTACGGGTATCCTGCCAGACGATCGCATTGCCATACGGCTTGCCAGTTTTGCGATCCCACACCAGGGTGGTTTCGCGCTGATTGGTGATGCCTATGGCGCTGACATCGCCGGGGTCGATGCGGAATTTCTCCACCGCGGCGCGCATGACTTCCTGGGTGCGCTGCCATATCTCCAGGGGGTCGTGCTCCACCCAGCCAGGCTGAGGATAAATCTGGCGGTGTTCCTTTTGTTCCACAGCGACGACTTCGCCGTGCGTATCGAAAATCATGAAACGGGTGCTGGTGGTTCCCTGGTCAATGGCCGCTGCAAATTTTGGCACAAATACCTCCTGACAGGCGGATCCAAACAAAGGGCGCCTGGAAAATATGGGGTTATTATATGTTATGTTGGTCTAAGCTTAATAACAGCCCGGCGGATGGAAAGATAATGGCGAGTCAAACAATTTTGGTTCCTTGGGGTGAGGAATCGCAGCAGCTTCTATTACCTGATTCATGGCGGATAAAAGACAGGCTCGAACCAGCCTCGATTGAACCCGTCGCAGACGTTCGCCTGGAAGTGGAGCGCAGCCTGGCGAACCCGGTTGGGATGTCGCGGCTGATGGATCTGGCCAGGCCAGATATGCGCGTAGCCATTGTTGTCGACGATTCGAGCCGACCTACACCGATAAAACAGATCTTCCCGCTGGTGATGGCGGAACTGCTGCAGGCCGGTTTACAGCTCGATTGCATCACTGTCGTCCCGGCCCTGGGGGTGCACCGCGGCATGCAGGAATCTGAACTGGCCGAGCGGGTGGGGAATGAATGGATTCCCCGCCTGTCCTGGGAGAACCCGGATTGTGACGACCCTGACAAGATGACCAATCTGGGAACCACTCGTCGTGGCACCCAGGTATGGATCAATAGGACCGTGGCTGGGGCCGATCTGGTAATCTCGATCGGCTGTATTGAACCGCACATCATCGCCAGTTTTGGCGGCGGTTACAAGAACATTCTTCCAGGAGTAGCCGGGCGGGTTTCCATTGCCCACAACCATGCCATCAATTGCACTCCGCGAACATTCAACAATGTGGGTCTCTCGATTGACGCCAATCCGATGCGACTGGACCTGGAAGAAGCCGGGGGCATGCTGCGTCCGGCGGTCTTTATCGTCAATGCGATCTTGAATTACCGCCAGGAAGTGGTTCAAATTGTCGCCGGAGATCCAATCGCGGCGCACCGTGCCGGGGTAAAGATCAGCGCCGGTTTATATGGGGCGAAGGTAGACCAGGCGGCAGATATCGTTATCACCGCATCCCATCCCATGGATATCGATCTGCGCCAGGGAGTGAAAGCCCTGGCCAACACCATCCGTGCGGTAAAACCGGGCGGCGTGGTGATCACCCTGGTGAAAGCCAATGAAGGTGTAGGTGTTTTTGGCCTGGCGAATAAAAAGCTGCCTCTTGGTAAAAACGCTTTACGGTTCCTTGCCCCGCTGCTTTTACCTTTGGTGCCAAAATTGAAATTTAAAAGGAATGGGTGAGGAAGACCGCTTTTTCCTCTATTTTGCCCTGCAGGCCATGCGCCACGCGACCCTCCTGATGTATGGCCCCACCATTCCGCCAGAGACACAGACCAACCTGCCCTTTTTGGATTTTGTGCCCAGTCCGGAAGCCGCCATTGAAAGGGCGCGCCAGGTGTTTCCAGGAAAGGCCGAAGTGCTCGTATTTCCGCACGGTGGGATCACTTACCCGGATATGCAGTAATTTATTTTGGATTGACCAACAGGTTGGCGAAGTCGTCCAGGGTAAAATCTCGCTGGACCTCGCGCCTGCTGAAATAATACAGGTTCCAGGGGGTTTGGGTTACCCACAACCCCAACCCGGCGCCGGAGGTGTAACCGCATTCTTCAGCCAGCTTCATGATCGAATCGTTGGCCAGCCCGTAGGGATAGGCAATCGAATGCACCGCGAGGCCCGTTTTGGCTTCGATATCACTCTTGGAGGTGCAAACCTCATAGGTCCGGTTGTCGCTCTTCACCAGGTCGGTGTGGGTCATGCTGTGACTGCCCATCTCCCAGCCGGCGTTGGCCATTTCGGTGATCATCTCGACGGTCAGGTTGGTGTCGGCATTGATTGCAATTGCAATCAAATACATGGTGGCGCGGTATCCCAGGGATTGCAGCACGGGGTAGGCCTGTTCATAAATATCGCGGTTTCCATCGTCAAAGGTAATGACGATGGGATTGACCGGCAGCTGTTTGCCGAAATTGATCGCCTCTTCCATTTCGGTGACGGTGATAGCATGGAAACCGTGATCGCGCAGGTAATTCATCTGAGAGACAAAATTGTCGAGGCTGACAGCGTACTGGCCCTTTCCGGACGGGTCTGGCAGCACATGGTGGTAGAGCAAGACCGGTATGGTGACCGCGCCAGGGCCAACCTGAACCAACTCGGGGGTGGGGGTGAGAGTCGGGGTAAAAGTCGCCGTTGGGGTGGGCGTCTGGCTGGGAGTAGGTGTTTGGGTGGCCGTGGCCGTAGGCGTGGGGGTAAAAGTTGGGGGCAAGGTGGCGGTTGGGGTGGAGGTGGGTGTAGCGAAAAATACCAGGCTGACACCCGCCATCGAGTTACAGCCGGCTAATGAGAGTATCACCGCAACCAAAACGAATAATAGCGGTTTAAAATTACAGATTCGTTTTTGTATATGCATAATGCGTTGTATTATAATAGTGAAATTCCATTTCATTCGATCGGCGGTCGGCGTAAGAATCTGCGCCGGCGTTGGGTCATCGAACCCATCGAAAAGCACCGCCGTATTAAGGAGCCGCCGATCCGATGAGCCTCTGGAAACATTACCACATCGCCGAAAGTATTCCTGATGCGCTTGCAGCGTTGATTTCGAGCCCGTCCCCGGTCAGTTTGGTGGCGGGTGGGACGGATTTATTGTTGGAGCTCGACCAGGGCCATCGGGCCCCGGTCGCCAGCCTGGTGGATGTAACCCGGATTCCCGAACTCACCCGCCTTGAGATCCAGGACGGGCAGTTATTCATTGGCGCCGCGGTGCCGGTCTCGACGGTGAGTGCATCCCGGTTGGTGCGCGAACACGCCCAGGCCGTCGCCGAAGGCTGCGATTTGATCGGCGGACCGCAGGTGCGCAATGCCGCTACGTTGGGCGGGAATGTAGCCCACGCCTTGCCGGCCGCGGATGGCATGATTGGCCTGGTTGCGCTGGATTCAATCGCCTTGGTGGCAGATAAGGATGGCATTCACCCGCGCAGCATGCTCAGCCTGTTCCGCGGTCCAGGGCAGAGCACTCTGGAACCCGGCAAAGAACTGCTGGTTGGTTTCCAGACTTCGCTGGGACAGACCGATCAGGCGTCGGCGTTCAAACGAATTATGCGCCCGCAAGGGGTCGCCCTGCCGATCTTGAATCTGGCGGTCTGGTTGGAACGCGACGAAAGCCGTATCCGGAAGATCCGGGTCGCCATTGGCCCCGCGGGCCCCACCCCACAGCGCGCCGGAGCGGTGGAAGAATTTCTTACCAACGTGGATTTCAACCCTGCCAATCTCGCAGGCGCCTCTACGATCCTGCGCGCGACGATGCGGTTCCGCACAAGCCCATTCCGCGCCTCAGCCGAATACCGGTATCATATTATCGAATCGTTATTTATCGACACAATCACCACTGCCTGGGAGCGGTCGGGGATGAAGAGGAGTCTACATGACAATTAATGGTGCTGTTATCAACGTGGTAGTCAATGGAAAAGAATATGCCCTTCCGCAAATCCCTGGTGAAATGCTCTCGGATTTATTGCGCTACCGCCTGGGATTAACCGGGACAAAGATTGGCTGCAACGAAGCCGAGTGCGGCGCCTGTACGGTGCTGGTGGACGGGCGCCCGATCCTTTCTTGTTCTTATCCGGCGGCGCGAGCCAACGGATGCCAGGTCATCACTATTGAAGGGCTGGCTGTACCCGGCAAAAACCTGGACGAGCGCATCCTGCATCCTTTACAGAAGGCGTTCATGCTGTATGGGGCGGTGCAGTGCGGTTTCTGTATTCCCGGGCAGATTATGACGGCGCATGCCCTGCTGTCTGAAAATCCCGATCCCGGGGTGGAAGATATCCGCTATGCGTTGAAAGATACCCTTTGCCGCTGCGGCGGGTATGCGACCATCACCAATGCGATCCTGGCCGCTGCCAGGTCTGTCCGCACCGGTCAGGCGGTTGAACCGCCCATCATCGCCGAATCGATGAACCCGCGCAAAGTGGTGGGTACCATCCAGATCCGCGCCGATGCAGCCGATAAAGTCACCGGGGAGGCTAAATATACCGACGATCTTTCCTTCCCGGGTATGCTCCACGCGCGGGTGAAGCGTGCGATGGTGGCGAGCGCGATCGTTCGCAGCATCGATGTGAGCAAGGCGGCAGCTTTGGCGGGGGTGTCTGCGGTGTTGACCGCGGAGGATATCCCTGCCGAGCATAACCATGGGCTGGTGGTGTTTGACTGGCCGGTAATGGTGGGAGTGGGCGAACGCGTGCGCACAGTCGGGGATGCCATCGCTATCGTGGCTGCCGAGACGCGCGACATCGCCACCCAGGCATTGGAATTGATCGAGGTGACTTTTGATCTTCTGCCGGTGGTCAGCGACCCGGTGCAAGCCCTGCTGCCCGAGACCCCCCAGATCCACGCCAGTGGGAATTTGCTCAAACACATCAAGGTGCGCAAAGGCGATATGGATGAAGGTTTCGCGTCAGCGGATTTGATCCTCGAACACACCTTCCATACCCCGATGCATGATCATGCGTTCATCGAGCCGGAGTGCAGCGTAGCGCGTGTGACGGAAGACGGCCGGATGGAAATCTACGTGGGTTCTCAGATCCCGTATTCTGACCGCAGCCAGACCGCGCGCACCCTCGGCATACCGGATGAGCAGGTCCACATCATTGGAATGTTGATTGGTGGAGGTTTTGGCGGGAAAGAGGATATCGCCGGGCAGATCCATGCCGCCATGCTTGCGCAGCGAACCGGGAAGCCGGTCAAGCTGCTGTTTGACCGCCACGAAAGCCTGTTAGTCCACCCGAAACGCCACGCAACCCAGATCAAAGTGAAAATGGGAGCCACACTGGATGGCAAGCTGACCGCGGTGGAAACCGAGCTGTATGGAGATTCGGGCGCGTATGCTTCCCTGGGTGAGAAAGTTATGACGCGCGCTACCACCCATTCGTCCGGACCCTACTCCATCCCGCACGTCAAAGCCGACTGCTACGCTATGTACACCAATAACCCGCCGGCAGGCGCGTTCCGCGGTTTTGGGGTGATGCAGTCGGCCTTTGCGATGGAAACGATGATGGATACCCTGGCCGAGAAATTGGGTATGGATCCGGTGGAATTGCGGCAGTTGAATGCGCTGCGGGTGGGGGATATCACCAATACCGGGCAGAAGCTGCGTGCCAGCGTTGGCTTGATCGAGTGCATCGAAAAGGTGGATGGCGAACTGCGCCGGGTGGGCGGGGAACAGCCCTTTGTTGGGCGAAACGTCCCGGGGCAGCCTCACTTACGCCGCTCGTGGGGTTTTGCCGTGGCCTATAAAAACACGGGTTTAGGCGGCGGGGCGCCGGATAAGGCCGGCGCCGAAGTAGAGCTCTATCGGGATGGCTCGATCCAGGTGCGCTCATCATCGGCCGAACTGGGCCAGGGCCTGCCGACCGTGCTGGGGATGATTGCCGCCGAAGAACTAAAACAGCCTCCCTCCGCGGTGCACGTCCTGTTATCGGATACGGATTTGACCCCGGACGGCGGTCCCACCACGGCCTCTCGGCAGACCTTTGTCACCGGGAATGCCGTTCGACACGCCGCCAGAGCCTTGGGCGAGTTGATCACCAGCCACCTGTCGGAGCACTTTGACGTCCCCCCTGAACAGGTGCGGTTCATCGAAGGGCTGGCGCAAGTCGGGAACCAAACCGTCCCATTGGGTAAGGTGGCCGAAATCCTTGAGGCCGATGGCCGGCCCCCGATGGCATCCTATACCTATTGGGCGCCGATGACCCGGCCGTTGGGCCAGGGCGGGGATATGCATTTCGCATTCTCCTTTGCCGCCCAGGCGGCTGAGGTCGAGGTGGATACCCGCACCGGCGAAGTCAAGGTGCTGCGGGTGATCACGGCCAACGATGTCGGTTTTGCGGTCAACCCACTGGGTTTGCAGGGGCAAATCGAGGGCGGGGTGGTGATGGGGATCGGGCATGCCCTGACGGAAGGTTTCTGGACCGAAGAAGGCAAGGTGATCACCGACCGGCTGGCCCGCTACCGGATTCCATCGATCACCCACAGCCCCGAAATCACCTCGTTTATCGTCGAGCATCCCACCGAGGACGGTCCGTATGGGGCCAAAGGGGTGGGAGAGATCGTTATTATCCCTACCACTCCCGCGATCACCAATGCGATTTATAACGCGGTTGGGGTGCGGGTGGACAGCCTGCCGGTCGATCAGGAGATGATCGTCAAGAAAATGATGGAGTTAACCCCCACCGCCGCATAATTTGATCGGGCCTGGCCATTGTAGGCCGAGATCAAATGATATAAGAAAAAGAGTGCTCCGTGCGATGGGCACTCTTTTTTATGTAAGAGTGATCCCACAAACACTCACAAAACTGGTGTTCTCCGCATCTGCGGGGCAGGCGGCATAGGCGTGCTGTGTACCGGTGGTTTCTCCGAGGATGCGTAGGGCAAGGTAGATCGGCGTGGTGCCGCAGATATTTGTGGCGTCACCCGACTGGCGGATGTGGCGGTAAAAAGCAGGTGGGTCGCCGCGCAAGATGTGGGCTATCACTTCTCGATCGCTGGCATAGAGCTCGTAGAGCGCCTGTGGTGATATTTTTTCGCCCCCAAAGGCTGGGCCGACGTGAGAAAGGTCACCCGCGGCGACGATCCAGGTAGGTTTTTCGGCGGTCAAACCTGGCGAATAGGCTCACCAGGTTATTTAATACAGGGTTGGCGCTCAGATCTCCGGCTGTATCTTCGAATGAGGTGAGTGAACCGCATAAAACCGGCAGAATGGAAACGTGGCGGTCTCCAAGAATGTGCTGCAGCCAGACGGCAGCCAGCTCGATGCTGTGTTCAGCTTTATGGTGAAGCTCGCCGGTAAACGCAGCCTCGCCGCCGATCGCCGCTGCCGCAGCAGACAGCATCGATGGATCGGTGGACAACCGTCCAAGCGGGGTGGAATAATCCAGCCCGGTCAGGCTAAAGGAGAACCCCTCTGAAAAGTGGTCTGTTCCGAGCAGAATGACCCGTTCTACCGGCATATCCATCCCGGCGACCTGCGACCAGACACGGGCATATACCCCTCCACCCCGTTCGTAATCGATATGCGGGCTGATGATCCCGCGAATACGACCTGGCTGGGGCGGCGGATCTGCGTCATCCGGTTGGATAACGTCCATGTAGCCCTGGAGCGTGTGAGTCAATTCCCCGCGATCTTCGGGATATGCCTGACCGGCGCTGGCCGGCAGGCGGCAATCTGAATTTCTGAATTCATCTTGTGCGGCCAACCGTCCTCGCAGGAAATTGGCGTTTTCCAGGTAGAGAGCATCATCCAATGATTGAATGAATTGCTGGATTTGCTCCGGGGTCAAGCGCAAGCCATATCGGATGGCCAATGCGCTTCTTAATGCGCCCGGATCATGGGCGCCGTCCAGCATACCTAAAATGGGGATCAACGGCTGCGGGACGAGTAAAGTTTTCCCGGATATCGCCAGGGGATCGCGCAAATGAAGGTACTGCATGCCCTCATAAACGATCATGTGAGCATCCAGCAGTCTCAAGCGGGGGAGGGTCTCGCCGGTGAAAGAATGTGGCTGCATCGCGCTACAGATCGCGCCGGCTGAAATTCACCAGCGCAAAGGCAAGGAAACCTGCCAGGTAAAGACCCGTATAGACAATCATCAGCGGGCTGGGTGTGCGGGCATAAGAGAACGGCGTGGCGCCAAATGTGGTAAGGATTGGACTGGTCATCTGGTTGGATGCCAGGTTCCAAACGGCTTCACTGGGCATGATCAGGCTGGAAAGGATGCCGACATTCATTGCAGTCTGGTTGCTGAGGAAATTGCCAATCCGTTCGACCCAACCGCCGATGAAAGCGATGCCGAACAAACCAAAAACGGTTCCACCGGTCGCCAGAGTCGACATGGTGGATGAGCAGGCCAGGGCGACTGTCATGATCAACAGGCCGTTTAAATACAGCAGCCCGATGCTGCTGGCCAGGTTCGACGCGGTATAGCCTGTTTGGATCCAAATACTCAGAGCGGATCCGCCGGCCAGCAGGAAAAAATAGAGGGCTAACAGTACCGCATTGCCGATCCATTTGCCAACCACAATCTGCCAACGGTAAATCGGCTTGGCGACGGTCACCTGGATGGTTCCACTGGTGATTTCACCGGATAGGGTGTCGGCGGTGATGAGGGTGGCAAAAATGATCGTCATGAAGTTGGTGGCATACATCGCGGCCAACAGAAGGAAGTTATACATTTCCGGCAGCACTACACGGGCGCGTTCAGCCGTGGTCTGGTGGGAGGCAATATCGGCGGTCAGGTAGTGAAAGCCGATATTGAAAATCACCAGAAAGGCCACGCCCAAGACGATGGAGGCGACCGCAATTCGGCGGCGAATGGCTTCTTTGATCGCCAGTTGGGATAAGATAAACACTGCTTTCATAATCCACCGTCCGTGCCGACGACCTGGATGAAAAGGTCTTCGAGGGAAATTTTTTCGGGAACAAAAGAGTAGACCTGGGTATCGCGACTTACCAGGTAGCGGTGGATATGAGGGAGGGCGCTTTCATGGGATACGACCATGTGCAGGGTATCACCGTCCAGGCGGATATCTTTGCCCCATTCTTCCAGGCCGCTCACATCTTCGCCAGGGAGGTTGTGAACCCGCACGGTGAGGGTTGTCTCGCCGTTTACCAGGTCGGAGAGGGCGTTGACCCGCAGAACCTCTCCAAATTTGATAAACGCCACCCGGTCACAGGTGATTTCTACTTCGCTTAACAAATGGGAATTTAAGAAGATTGTAGTTCCCTGGCTGCGCAGCGAACGGATGATATCTCGCACCAGCCGGCGGCCAACCGGGTCGAGACCTGAGGTGGGCTCATCCAGGAAAACCAGCTCCGGGTAATTCAACAGCGCCTGGGCCAGGCCGATACGCTGAAGCATGCCTTTAGAAAATGTGCGCAGCTGTTTACCCCGAAATTCGTTCAAGCCAACCAAATCCAACAGCTCGTCGATACGAGGGCTAATTTTATTGGAGGGGATTCCGTAGAGGTGACTATGCAGGTTGAGGAATTCCTGGGCGGTCAGCCACTCGTGGAAGCGGAAATGTTCTGGCAAGAAGCCGGTCTTTGCGCGGGCGGCAGTGGATGCCGCATCTTTGCCTAAAATCATCACCTTTCCGGAAGTTGGCTTGACGAGGTTGAGGAACATTTTGATCGAAGTGGTTTTCCCCGCGCCGTTTGGCCCTAAAAAGCCAAAAACTTCCCCGCGGGCAACCTCAAGATCAAGCCCGCGAACGGCGACAGTGCTGCCGAATTCTTTGCGCAATGCGATGGATTGGATAGCGAGATCGGTTGTCATGATGAAATTCTAATTCATTATTCTGATTCAAGCATGGCCGGATGGATCGACCACCCGGCCATGTTGAATGATAAGAAAATGGTTATTGGGGTAAAGAAGCGCCCAGATCGACCCCGGCCTGGGAATCTCCCGAACCGAGCACAGCGTAGAGGACGCCATTACGCACCCAGAAGAGCATGTACTCGTCATTGGTTTCGTGGGTAATCAAGGTTGCGCTGGTGCCGTCTACGCTTACCTGTTGGTTGGTGACACCCTCACCGGATGGGATGGGCAGGACGAGGGTGTTGGCCCAATCGGTGCTTTGGCTGAATTGACGGGCCTCACTGGGGTCCATGCCAAAAATCTCGAGCATGGATTCGGCCAGGGCAGGAATATCCAAACCGTCGGGAGTTTGAACCACCGGGCTGGGTAATTCAACCAGCAGTATGCAGTCTTTCAGCTGGTTGAAATCGGCATCGTTGACCTTTAACTGCTGGAGGGATTTGCATTCGCCGATACCGGTCGAGACGCCCGCGGGAACATCTACGGTGATTTTTTGACCATTCAAGTCCGATGAAAGCGGCTCGCCCTGGTATCCCATACCGGTAAGAATGGTGTTCCACAAGTCGGTGTCAATCGTGATTTCGTAGGTCTGAGCAGACATAACCCCAATCGAGGCTACCTGGCCGTTTGCCGGCAGTCTGGGGGTGAAGCCGGCCATTTCAGCGGCCTGCTCGGGGGTCTCGGCGTGCTTGAACTCACTTTCCTTGACCTTCTTGAAGTTTTCCTGGATGATCTGGCGGATTTGCTGTTCGTTGCCTTGCAATCCCTCATCCAGGTGGCTCAACATAGCCGGGTCGATGGTGACAACTTTCACCTGCTGGACGCGGAAGAGACCCAGGAAATCACTGGCTATGGCCCGCACTGGCGGGAATAACAGGGAGATAGCCAGCAAAACGACCACCCCCACCGCAATGGATGCCGGTTTTCTAAACAAGGTTTTCATGGAAAAAGGCTCCTTTCGACGCTTCAATTGGCGTTCCAATGCTTCGTGTGCCTTAAATTTTTGGGAGGGATGTGCAGACAGAAAATTCAACTGGCCGCGAACATAGGCGGAGGTGGCACTCATCTGGCTGATACGCCGAGAACAATCCGCGCAATCGGTGAGATGCGCAGCTGCCGTCTGGCGAAAACCAGGGTCAAGTTCATCATCCAGGAAGGCGCGCAGTTGATTTTCGTTAAGATGCATTCCCATCAACCTTTCGGAACAACGAAGCGAAATGGGTTTCAGCGCGGTTCAGCAGCGTCCCAATCGACCCGGGTTGTATTTTCAATGCGGTCGCAATTTCTTTGTAGCTCAAGCCGCTGTGGCGCAGGACAAGAAGCTGGACGTCGCGCTGAGACATCTGGCTCAAAATAGTACGGACTCTCTCAATTTGCTCGCGGTGGCTAACCAACTCTTCAACAGGTTGACTATGCGGAGGGGCTTCCGAGGTAAACGAAGCCGCCTCGTAATGAGATCGCCGCCGCGCCGCGCGAAGAGCATTGTATGCCAGGTGAGTTGTCACCCGGTACAGCCAACCAGGAATGTTCTCTGATCGCGGAAGGGAAGAAGACCACAGCCGCCAAAATGCTTCGCTGGCAAGGTCTTCGGCCTGATCGTGGTCGGAGACAAGACGGAATGCAACCTGACACATCCTCTCAAAATAATCAAGGAAGAGCTGATTGAATTCCGTTTCCACCCACCTGGTTTTCTCAGGAAAGAGAGACGGGATATTTTGCTCCAAGATGTCCTTCTACGCTATATAAACACCGCAAAAGGAGCATTTGTGACAGTTGATCAGGATCTGCTGGCCAGGTCGATCTCCATGGCCTGGATACCCGATCCGCGGTCTGATTTACCCAGCTCAAATTCCAAAATGTAGGAACGGCTGGGTAAATGCGCGGGATTAACCGTGGTGGGCAGGTTGGAGTCGTGGAAGAAGACCGTGCCGTAAGGCGACTCGGGATGGCGAGTGTCGGTGATCCATAATGCCGGGCTGATATTCTTGATATACCTGAGGAAGCCATAGCCCTGGTCGCTGTGCCAGTAACACCATCCTCGGACGCGCGAACCTACCTCACCCCATTGCGGAGGCTGTTCGTACTGGCCGTCATAATCCACCGGGATCAGATTCGGGATTAAGAAACCGGAGATAAACATATCGGCTTCTTGTTTTAAGCGGGTAGAGACATTATCCAGGCCAACAACCTCAACCCGGCAGCCCTTATTTTGCATGGCGCGAACCACCTGGACGAAATCGCCATCTCCGGATGCCAGCAGAATCCGTTCTAATTGTTCTGCCTGCAGCATTGCATCCACAGCGAGATCCAGGTCGGAATTTGCTTTGGCCACACGCGTGCCGTTTTCGTCAACGTACCAGTGGATTTCTTTGATGATTACTTTATAACCGATGTCGCGCAGGGCAGCATGAAAATTCATCGCGCCTTTGCGGTATTCTTCGTCATCTCCTGCACGATCTGCGTCATAGGTGACGTATGCATTCAAACGCATCGGTTCGGATCCATCGCGGCAGGCAAATTCACGCAGCACATCGTACTGCATTCTTTGACCGCCATTCATATAGATGTTTGCGACATCGATGAAAACACCAACTTTAAAGCCATTTGAAGGATGAGACATAAGATTACCTGATTTTTTGAATTTAAGAATTTTCTGAAAACTAATGTTTTTTAGCGGGATGATGTCCTATTTATTTGCGTTTCACCTCCCCTGAAAAGTTTAATAATTATCACCGTTTTATACATTAATTATCTCATCTATTCTAACAGACATTCCACAGTTGTGGTTGTTTTTCAAGGTGGCCTGATTTATACTGCCTTCACCAGATAAGGTCGATCTATTGAAGCAGAAGTTACACAAGGTTAAGGTTGTCCATGTTTGAAGTGAGGAAATGTAAAAATCCAGATTGCAGCTTGCGATATACCATTCCAGCCGGATCGCGTGAGGCAGTCCGTTGCCCGCTGTGCCGATCTGAGACGGTCATGATCATTGGAGACGTGGAACAACAAGAAGTGCCGGTTGCTGAAGCTCAGCCATCCGCTCTGCATCTGGAAGTCATGCTGGATAATATCCGCAGCGCCTGGAATGTGGGCGCCATCTTTCGGGCGGCGGATGGGGCAGGGATTGCCCGCATCCATATTGGCGGGGTAAGTGCAACTCCAGGGCATGCCGGTGTGGCGAAAACCAGCCTAGGGGCTGAAAAATCGGTGCCCTGGCAATATCACCGCGATGCCGTCGAGGCAGTTGCCTGCCTGGCGCAAGAAGGCCTTCACGTGTGGGCTTTGGAAGGCGGGCGCAATGCCGAGCCGCTGGCGGAAGCTGCCCTCCATATCCCGTCGCCGTTATTATTGGTAGTCGGCAATGAAGTCAGCGGGGTCGATCCCGGCATTCTGCAAATGTGTGAGCGCGTGGTGTATTTGCCGATGCAAGGGGTCAAAAAGTCATTAAATGTGGCGATTGCTTTTGGCATCGCCGCGTATTGGCTGCGCTATCAAGGGGCCGGCTGATGGGGCAACCCGGGATCGATAAAGCGGCGGCGGTAAGAAATCAATCCAAGCAGAACCAACAATTGGAAGATTGCGATCCCGGCGGTTGAGAATTGGTCGACAAAAAAAGCCAGCAAGTTGACCGCCGTCAGGGACAGCACCATACAGGCGGTGCCGATTTCTATGGAGATGCGATATTTTCGAAGCGCCATCAGCGTGCTGGAGGTAAAGGCGAAAACACCTACCAGACCTTGCATACCCAGGTGCACGAAAAACCAGATCCCACCCACTGCCGAGCGGATTTCACCCCGCTGCAGACCGGTCAGCAAAATTGTTTCGATAAAATTCCCATGCCCAAAGAGCCTGGGAACCATTAAAGCCAATTCAAACCAGGCAAACACGCCGGCCAACAGCAGCGCGATCATCAGCCCGATGCGCAGCCGGGTTTGAGTGAGCAGGGTTTTCTCGAGTGTTTTTTGATAGAGGCGCAGCCTGTCCCAGGCGGTTAACCGGATTGAATGCACGGTCAGGCTCTCGGCCTGGACATAGGTCAATAAGGTCTGGGCAAGGGCCGCCAGGTTGGGATTTTCGGCATCCTCTTTGACGTGCACCAGCCGCTTGATAAGGTCATCCCGCTCGTCCGTTTCGAGATCATGATCCAAGATCTCGGTCATGCTTTCGAGGATATGATAGAGTTGGTGGCGGGAATCGTTCGGGGTTGACCGGCGAATGCGAAGATAGAGCATAACGGTGAGTAAGAAAAAGGCATAAATGATCGGCGCTGCGGCAGGGAAAAAGTAATCGTTGTTGCTGGTGATAAATTTGCCCACTTCATCGATGAAAAGGCCAATTCCAATGCCGCTGAGCAGGGCGCAGACATCTAAAGCCCAGCGATTGGCGAACAACAACGGCATCAGGGTGGCGATGAACAAGATTAACCCGCCCCAGAGCACGTGGGCAATATGCAGCTGTCCTCGACCTATTTGGGGATAACCGGTTAACTCCAGAAACAGGCGGGTCAGCATCACCGTGCCGGCAAAACTGATCAATGAGACCAGCAAAAAATTCTGGGCCCCATATCGATGGACGGGGGAGCGGACGTTCTTATCCTGCACGGGTTCCTCCTTACTTGGGCGCCGACTTGGTTGGTTCCATAATGTCATTGTGGGCGGCTTTATAGGGGGCTACGATCTCGGGAATGGCGTCAGGACCGGCGGCGAAGGCTTCGGCTATTCCGGCCCGCATTTCATCCCAGAAATCTCGCGCGGCTTGGTGCTTGTCAGCGCGGAAACGGATCAGCCATGCGTCCAACTGCGCATCGACCAGGCCGCGCTCTTTCCAATCCTCCAGGAAGCGCCAGACCATATCCACGATGCGTTCGCCTTCCCAAAATACCACCGATGTGCCGTCGTGGTCGTAGATATCTTTGCACAGATGGAATTGATGGGATTTGTAATCCAGGCTCAACTCGTAATGGGCGGTGATGATTTCATCCACGATCGCCTCCACCCACTTGCGGTGAAAGCGGCAAACCCCGCTGTTTTCGCTAAAGAATTCGTAAACCATGCGTTGGACGCAGCGGCGGCCAATTTCTTTCGGCGGGAGAAATTCAACCCCGTAATAGACAAAGTATTTGCCCATCATCGGCATCGGGGCGAGCATGCCGGGCACCCAATACTGGTTGGGTGTCATACACCCGTTTTTACCATGCGCGGTGTAAACCGCCCGGTCCACGGTGCGTTTGCCGGCCTCGCTCAAACCGTATCGCTGGTCTAACTCGGCTGCCGCGTGACGGATGCCCTGGCGAAAGGGCTCGCCTTCGGGTTCGAATACGATCATGGTAATTATCTTCTCGGCATAATTGGCATTGCGCCGCGAATCGCTCTCCAGGTCGAACTCGCTCAGGTTGGCGGTAAAATCGAAGCGCATTTCACTGGCCGGTGGAAGATGAAATTCCTCCGGGTTAACCAGGCCTTCGCTGATCAATTCCATCAACCAGGATGCCGTACCCCCGATCTGGATCGAATCCATGGCCAGGGCATCTACGTAGTGGTTGAGTTCCTCTGCCGCGCGCTGGTCAAATACTCCACATAAGGGTCCCAGCGCCTGGTAAGGTTCAAAATCCTTTTTATACTTGCCGTCATACTTTTTACACACCACCGAGCAGGGTTCGCCGCAGTGATTGAACTTCTTGGGCTCAATGATTTCCTGGTTGAACTGCTTTAAAAAGTGATCGAGGATAAAGCGTTTGTGTTGGCGTAAACGGTCGGCCTGGGTATTGAAAATGGATTTGTAGTTATAACTGAGCATTTTTTCTTCGACCGTGAGCATATTGACGCCAAAGGTCCCGCCGGTTTGAAAGTTTGGCACATAGCGGTATTTTTCAGTGGCGCCCAGATCGGTCTTGATCATGGATTGCTGGTAATAGGTCTGAAAATATCCGTCAATTTCCTTTAAATCTTGCAGATCGGGATCGGTCCAATCACCGCCAAAAATGCAGGCGGCCAGGTGGTGGGTCTGCAGCAGACGGCTGCCCAGCCCGCCTCGCCCGGCCCAGTCATCGATGGATGTAACTGCTCCCTTGCGGATGGCGTTGCTGCCGATGATGCCCTGGTTGGTGTTGCGCGCCGCTGGACCCACCGCAAAGATTCGCTGCCAATCGCCCTCATACTCGCCCTTGTATTTGTCGTAGACGGCCTGCTGCAGAGCATAAAAGCCGATCAATTTTTCTCCCTCGGGATCGGCATATCCCGACCAGATCAGGTCGGGGTTGATGGGTTCCAGGCGCACCTGGATTTCACCGCCTTTATGATTGAGGAGCAAAAGTGAATCCTGGGGGCAGGCTCCTTCGAGGGTGACAAAATCGACCCCGACGCGGTGGAGGATATAGGCAGCCCCACCAATGCTGGAAATGTAAAACCCATCCCAGAGCGGGGAATAGCCGGTGAAAACCATGCGCCGGGTTCCGGGAATGCGCGACCCGGCCAGGGGCCCGCCACCAAAGGTAAGGATGGCGGGATCTCGCTTGCCGTGCATGTGGATGGATTGATGATACTTGGCCCAACCATAATCCACCGGACCGATGATGTTCGGGTCGTCGACGATGTTGATGGTGTAATCACCGGTGGATAGATCGATCACCAATTCGCGCAGCATGAGGGGGTAGCCCATGATTGCCTCCCTTGAATTTGTCCGCGGGTTATGTTTCGCATGAGTGTTGGCGGAAATTTCATGATTATAATACACTAAGATGATACATAAACCGGCTGGAAACCTTCGCCAAATAAGGAGAAAAAGAATATGGCTAAATATATTTACAAGGTGAATGACGTCCGCGATTATGTGGTGAAATTCTTTGTCAAGCACAATTTGCCGGAGGAAGATGCGCGTATCGTGGCGGATGTACTTCTCTCTGCCGATCTTCGCGGGGTCGATTCTCACGGGGTCATCCGCCTGGATACATACTATGGCAGCCGTCTCCGGCGCGGGGTGATCGATCCTCATCCCACGATCAAGGTGATCACTGAGACTCCTGCCACGGTGGCGTTGGACGGCGGAGCGGCGATGGGGCATGTCGTTGGGTACCAGGCCATGCAGCGTGCGATCCAAAAGGCGCGTGAGGTGGGTGTAGGCATGGCAACCGTGCGCAACAGCAATCATTATGGGATTGCCGGGTACTACGCGATGATGGCGCTGCCTCACGACATGATTGGCATCAGCTATACCAATTCGCAGCCGTTAGTCGCGCCAACCTATGGGCGCACACCTTTCTTGGGCACCAATCCGATCGCGGTGGCGGTGCCGGCCGGCGATCAACGACCCTATGTGCTGGATATGGCGACCAGTATCGTGCCGATTGGACGTGTGACCGTATACCAGAAAGCCGGGAAGACCATCCCGGAAGGCTGGGGCATCGACCACGACGGCCAGGTGACCACCGATCCCACGGCGGTGATCAAAGGTGGGGCACTGATGCCTTTAGGTGGGGTGGATTTAATGCGCGGCTACAAAGGCTACGGCCTGGCCTTGTTGGTCGACATCTTCTCCGGGGTTTTGTCCGGCGCCTCCACCGGCCCTGAGGTCGGGCACCCCAACCAGGATATCCCCGCGGATGTTGGCCACTACTTTGCGGCGATCCGGGTGGATGCATTCCGTCCGGTGATCGATTTCAAAGCACACATGGATCGGCTGATCCAGGAATTAAAAGACGCCCCCAAGGCCGCCGGCCAGAACCGGATTTACATCCACGGCGAGAAAGAATTTGAGCTGGCCGAAAAATGCGAGCGAGAAGGGGTGCCGATCATGGTGGAAGTGGTTGAATCGCTCAAAGTGAGCGGGGATCAGGCAGGGGTGCCGTTCGACCTGGTTCCTATCGGACGGATTGACTGAACAGATTTACCTCGATAATAACTCCCGGATGAACCGGGCAATTTGACGAGCTCCATTGGCGCGGCCGGTTTTCTCCACGGGCCGCGCCAATATTTCTGGCAGGCTGACCAGCCAGCGACCACTCTGAAAGTCCTCTTCAGAGATAGCGGCTCCTTGCATATTGGATTGGATAAAATCCGCCAGAGGCGCGGATTCGGGGAACTGCTTGCGAGGAATATAGCCAAAAGGTGCTCCCGCCGCGTAGCATTCGGCCAGGGTCGAGTAACCCAGCTTGCCAATGACTGCATCACAGGCATTGACCAGGTCCGGATGGTATATGCCGTGGTGATAGGGCAGGCAAAGCAGGTTTTCATCCCATTGGGTATGCGAGGAAGCCCCCGGAAGGATGAATACCGTGTCTTTATGCATTTTCATCGCGGCCCTGCTTTGAAACTGGCTCTCGATCCCGCCCATGGTGACCAGTACGGTTGGTGGGTTCTCGTCAATGTGAAGGTCTTGGCGAATTTCAGCCCGGCTGCGTTGAACTGCGCGGTAGACGGGTGCGACCGGAGTCCAGCGAGCATCCTCTCGGCACGCCGGTGTGGTTTGAAAATGGTGGTCGGCCTGAGAAAACCAACCGGCCATGATGCGGATGAAGGGCTCGAACTGCTTTCGGTAAGTAGGATAGCCGGAGTAGATCCAATCCCAGGTGAAATTTTCTTGTAGAATGGAGGGGATGCCTGCCCGGCGGGCTACGGCGATGCCCAAAGGGGCAATATCACACAGAACCAGGCGGCAGCCGTGGGCCAGGATCTGACCGGCGAGTGCTTGAATGTGCTGATCCTCGAGAGGGTAAAAATCTTGTAGCCGCAGAATGGTCCCGTCCAGATCTTCCTCGAAGGCATTTCGCTGGGCCAGGCCGATATCGGTGAGTAGGTCGTGATAGACGAACCCGCTCAAATGCGAATTGACGAAAAACCATTGGGGGACTTTCGTATAGATATGAAAAATAAGCTCCGGAATCATCTGGCGGAGTTCCAGCATCACGGCTGCAGCCCGCGCCGCGTGACCAAAGCCATGGGGAGTGATAAAAACAGCCATGGAAAGCTGGCCGGCATTGTATTTTGTTTCCGTCATGGGATAATTGTAATGGAAGGATCTTTCATTGGCTCAAGAGATTTCACCACCCCCTGAATTCCTCATCCCGGCCGGGGAAGCGCAGTCCGAATGGGTCGTAGAAAAATCGAGGTTTATCGCCTGGGCTGCTCCAGCGTTTAATGTCGATCAAGCCCGCGAATTTATTGGGCGTATTCGCCAGGAATACCCGGATGCATCCCATCACGTGCCGCTGTTCATCATCGGCCACGGCGCCGGGGTGACCATGCACTGCTCAGACGATGGAGAACCGTCCGGCACAGCCGGCAGACCGGCGCTGGCGGTCTTGCAGGGCAGTGGGTTAGGGGATGTGGTGGTGGTGGTCACCCGCTACTTTGGCGGGATCAAGCTGGGCACTGGCGGGTTGGTACGCGCCTATTCGGATGCGGTTCGCGAGCTGTTGAAAGTGCTGCCCAGAGCGCAGAAGGTGGCCACCACCCAAATCATGCTGGCCATCCCCTATTCGCTCCTGGAGCGGGTGCGCCTGCTTGCGGTCGAATTTGAGGGGAGCATTGATCAAGAAGAATTCACCGAGGAAGTCACAATGACGATCCGCTTTCGAGACGAAAAACTGGGTGGATTTTTGGAACATATAAATGATATGACCCGTGGTAATACAAACGTTATAATAGTAGATAGACAACCTGATACGATTATGCCGGTGTCATCAACCGGGGGAACAAATTCGGTGAACCATTCGTCAGTATGATAGATGCAGGGAATTGCTCAATCCATAAACGCGCCTGTAGGATGATCTCCGGGAGGATATTATGAAGCGGTCTCTTTCGTTTTTATCGATGATGTTAATTTTTTCTATGCTGGTGAGCGCCTGCAGCGTGCTGTTTGACACAGGTGCGGTCGATGAAAGCGCGGTTGCCACCCAAAGCGCAATGATTATCGAACAGGCCAGGGCTACGTCGACCTCTATTGCTTTGGAAACCCAGGTAGCCGATCTGGCCACGCAATTGGCCATGGCCAACCAACCCACGGCGACCTTGGTGCCTACCAATACCATCGCACCGCCCACCGAGACGCCCATCCCGACCCAAACGCCGCTGCCCTCTTTTACTCCGTTGCCGTCCTTCACCCGCATTCCGCCCACGGCTACTGCGGTTCCGATCCCCTGTGACCTGGCCAGCTTTGTCGCGGATGTAAATTTCCCGGACGGCACGGTGGTGTCCCCGGGCCAGTCGTTCACCAAGATCTGGCGGATCAAGAATATCGGGACGTGCACCTGGACGACGGGTTACTCGCTGGTCTTTTCATCCGGCGAGCGTATGGGTGGATCGTCACCGCAGGCGCTCAGCGCCAACGTGAAGCCGGATGAAACCATCGATGTCTCGGTATCCCTCACTGCGCCTACTTCAGAAGGGAAATATCGCAGCAGTTGGAAGCTGCGTAATTTATCCGGGACAGAATTTGGCATTGGCCTCAAGGGAGGCAGTTTTTATGCCGACATCGAGGTGAAATCGTCGCCATCCGGTTACGCATTTGATTTTGTCAATTCATATTGTTCTGCCAATTGGAGCAGTGGGGCCGGGACGCTCTCCTGCCCGGGCAGTGACGGGGACTCTGAAAGGTTTTGTTTTGCGGGTCGATAATGCCGTTCTTGAAACCGGCACAGTGGACGACGAACCTGGATTGGTCACCCAACCGCAGGCCATCACCGACGGCGTCATCCGCGGGACGTACCCGTCCTACAAGGTGGTGGACGGCGACAAATTTAGAGCCGTGGTGATGTGCTCTCATAATGCCGATAACTGTGATGTGAAATTCCAATTGGACTACCAGGTGGGCACGGATGCCATCCAGACATTAGCCTCCTGGAATGAAAAATATGACGATAAGTACAACAGCGTGGTGGTGGATCTTAGCAGCCTGGCGGGCAAGGAAGTCCATTTTATCCTCACGATCCTGGCTAACGGCGCCATGAACCAGGATAAAGCCCTGTGGCTGGCTCCGCGCATCTTGCACAAGTAAGCATAAGCGTCATTTGGTCCCTGGGGCTGCCTGCAGCGTGTGGGCAGCCCTTTGATTTTTTCCGACTGTGCCGCAGTGCCGAAAATAAATAAGGTTATGATATGATATCCGCTGATCGAAACCAAATCAAAATGAGTGAACAATGAAAATTCGTTGGCCCGCATTCTTAAAGACATTCGGCAGAAGCGCAGTCGATTGGTATGACTCCTGGCTGGATATGACCATCATCGGGATCATCTGGCTGGCTGCTCAGGCAACCGTCATCCTCGGTCCGGCGGCCACCTTTGGGGTGTACTATATCGTCAACCACATGGTGCATAATGGGGAGAGCCTGGGGGTAAAAGGCGTATGGGAAGGGGCAAAGAAATATTTCCTCAAATCCCTGGCCTGGGGCGCAATCAGCTGGGTGGTTGGCGTGATCGTGGTGGTGAATTTCTCGTTCTATAACAGCATCGAGACGAATATCGGCATCTTCGCGCGTATTTTGGTGATTGGCCTGGCGCTGGTCTGGCTGATGGCGCAGTTCTATACCGTGCCATTTTTCATGGCCCAGGAAAAAGAAAATGTCCTTCTGGCCTTGCGCAACGGTTTTTACATGAGTATGGCCTCCCTGCCATACACGGTAGGGCTGATGATTTTTGTGGTATTGGTGATCGCCTTCAGCTCCGCCCTGGTAATCCCAGCCTTTTTAGGCTTCACCATGCTGATCCCGGTGCTGGCTACCCGCGCACTGTACGACCGGCTCGAGGTTTACGGGCTGCGAGAAAAAGAAGTGGACCCTAGAGAGGTGAAGTAGAGGGGCGTTTCGCGCGGAGGTCCTTGATGGCAAAGGGCAGGTAGAATAAGCCGACGAATGCCATCCCAAGCAGTTCGATGATTAAAAGATACCACGGCCAGGGCGGGAGAACATCCAGCAGACTGGCCGTGATGGGTTTATGCGCGGTAAACAAATAATTGCTGCCGATCAAAAAGTTCAATGCGGTCACTGCCACCAGGTAAATATTGCTGGCGACGAACACCCGGAGCACCGAGCGGGGTTGGGGTCTGAAGCCTTCCACGGCGGTCATATAAACGGCGGAGGTGATGATCAAGCCGTGAGATATGAACACCTGGAAATAACGAAAATGTGGAAATGCATAGATGCCCAGGTCAGGGGTGAGCATGGCCTGCAGGGCTCCCGCGATGCCGAGTAGATAGGCGAACTCGTAGATACGATCATTCCTGGTGATGAGCATATAGGCGCTCAACCAAACCAACACACTGCACAAATGCAAAGGCAGCATGGTTTGAATTGTCCATTGACCAGTGGTTAGATTCCAAATGTGCCAAACAATTTCATTCAACACCAAAATTACCGCCATGCAGTAGCGCAGGGCGGTTTGAACGGATGCTGTAAATCGCCTGCGAAAGAGGATGATGATTGCGTTGAGACACACAAAGAAAAGCAGGGCGAGCAGGTGCGAGGACGAAAACAACTGAAACGGTCCACCAGAAAAATCCCGCGCAAAGAATTGGTCCATCATCAACCTCATGATTCACAAGAATAAGATAAGTTTACTTTCGCCGTTTGAATCACTACCCATAAAAAAACAGACCGGTTTCTTTCCCAGTCTGTTTTTTTTGGTTCCTTGAGTAAATCGATTATTCCAGCACACCAAACCATTTCAGGTGTTTGGCCTGGGGGTTCATCCGATCCACCAGTACATACAGGAAGGCGCGGGTGGCGATCAGCGCGGTGAACAGTGAAACGATAATGCCCATGCCGAGGGTGAAGGCAAACCCCTTGACGACCGTGGCGCCAAAGGAAGAGCCAAACCAGTAGAGGATGAGGCAGGTGATAAAGGTGGCGATGTTTGAATCGCGGATGGACGGGAAAGCTCGTTTCCAGGCCAGGTCTAGCGCCTGGACAAAGGTTCGTCCGCCGCGCAGTTCTTCCTTCAAGCGCTCGAAGATCAGGATGTTGGCGTCAAGGGCGCTGCCCGTACTTAGCAGGAAACCGGCGATGCCAGGCAGGGTGAGGGTCACCGGGATCAACCTGAACAGCGATAGCGTGATCAATGCGTAGAGGATGATGGAGATATCCGCCATCAAGCCCGGTATCCGGTAGTAAATCCCCATGAAGAGAATCACGATGGTGAAGCCGATAATGCCGGCAATCAGGCTTTTATTCAGCGATTCCTGGCCGAGGGTTGGGCCAATCACGCGGCTTTCTACCACCTTGAAGGGGATAGGAAGTGAACCGTAACGCATTTGAATGGCGAGATCGTTGGCTTCCTGGTTGGTGAAGGTTCCGCTGATCCGGCCTTGACCATCGGGAATGGGGTTTTCGATTACCGGGGCCGAAATGATGGTTTTATCCAGAACGATGGCAAGGTATTTGCCAACATTGTTGGTGGTGTAATCGCGGAAAATCTGCGCGCCCTTGGTGGTGAGGGTGAAGGCGATTTCGTAGCCGCCGGTGGTGCTGGTGGTCACGCCCACGCTTTTCAGCTCAACACCGGTCATGATGGTGTTGTAGACTGTTTCCGGAACCTCGGCGGTGGGGGTCGCGGCTGCGGTATCACCTGCCTGGGTGGTAGGCGTGGGCAGCGATGTGTCTGGTGTAGGGGCCGGTTGAGTTGTATCCAGGCCAAAGCTGGTTTTTATGGTGGTGCCGTCGTTTAGCCGGGTTGAGCCAAGATCGACAAATTCCAACAGGCCGGTTTCTTTGATCACCGCGATGATCCGCTCGGGATCATCCAGGCCGGGAAATTCCCCGACGATGCGGTTTGTGCCGGCAATCTGAAACTGGTTTTCCGAAACACCTAAAGCGTTGGTGCGGTTTTCCAGAATCTGGCGGGCATCTTCCATGGATTGTGGGGTGACCAGGGTGGTGTCATTGGTATCTGCTTCCAGAAGCACCTGGACGCCGCCGCGCAGGTCCAGACCGAGGACCGCTTGCATGCTGCGATAGAACGTACCAATTGATATTCCAGGATTACTGGGGAGATTTATCCATATGACCAGTCCAAACAGGATGACGATCAGGAGCAGGGTAGTGTACTGGCGCCTCATTCTTGCAAAGCCTCCGATTTACGCAAATGCCAGCCAATGGCTGGCGTTAAAGGTCGATTATACCCTCATTAGGATGAGGTGAGTAGGGGAAAATGCTGCTTGAGAAAGGAGTAAACCTTTTCAGCCACTTCCTCTTCGCTCAGCCCGTCGGTGTTGAGGTAGAAGTCGGTGTGTTCCCGGGCATGGCTCAGACGGCGCTGCTGTTCCAGGTATTCCTCTTCAGACCAGCCGAGGTTTTTTCGGGTGATCGAAACGGCGTAGCTGACGTCGAGGAAGATGAGCACGTCTGGATTGGTTAACCGCTGCCACATGGTGGCGACAAAAGAATGCTCCTGGGCAATGTGGCGCGGAGTGATGCCGTAAGGCAGCAGATTGCCAATCAGGGTTGATTTGCCTGCCGTACAGGGGCCAACCACGCCAATTACTGGGATCGGTTTATCGGTTCTCATTCAGGATCAAATTGATTTTTTCAGGCGTCCCAAAAACCGCCAGTGACGCGCCGGATAATATGGCAATGGTTCCTTCGGGGTGAAAGAGAGTTTTTCCGTTTTGACGGAGGAAAACCAGGCTGGCCTGGTAGCGTTCTTCGATATCGGCGACGGTTAATCCTGGCAATTTTGATTTGGGGGCAATTTCCATCCGGGCCAGGATATGCGGCTGGCCTTCAATGGTGATGGGTGGGGTTATATCCACGCTGGCTGCCGCGGCGGCAAACAAGGGGGCAGCCATACCGGTGGCGCTCAGCGCGTGAAAACCGAACTGCTGATGCAGCGACTCGGCAAAATCATCGTCGAATATGCGGATAATGACATCGATATCCGGGTTTAGATTGCGGGCTTTGAGCGCAATCTCCAGATTTAGGCTGTCATTTTGGGTGCAGAGCATAATCGCTTTTGCGCGTTTGATGTTGGCGGAATTCAGCGCATCGATGCGGGTGGCATCCTCGTTAATCACCGGGATGCCCAATTCATAAAGGGTCTCGGTGAGATGCGGCTTTTCCGCCAGCTCGATGATCACCACATACTGACCGATCTGGTTCAATCGAAGCACGACCTTGAAACCCAGGTGACCGAGGCCAATCAGAACGACGTGATTTGTGAATGTTGAGGCTACGGCCATTTGCCAGTCCTTTCCGCGTGCTTTCCGATTGAAAAAAAGTACCCCAAAATCAGCCAGGCCCAATGCCAGAATACCAATGCCCGCGATAGGCATAAGAAAATAGAAAGCCTGAAGATACCAGATGCTTGGAAAAGGCTCGATGGGTTGGAGAAATGTCAGGGTCAGTACGACGTAGATGCTTTCGGTGATTGAATTGGCCGGGTTGGCGGTGTTGGCTGACAGGCGGTAATAGAGCAGGCCGCAGCCGACCATCAAAAAAAAGAAAATCAACAGCGGCTGGCGAAACTGGCGCAACAATATCCAGGTGTCTCGCCAACCGGCTTTAAGTTTTCTCCAACGATTTGGGCGTTTGAGGACTTCAGGCATTAATCGGTGTCGACCGGTCCAACGGGGATGCGCACCATCATGCGGCGAACAGAATTTACCGTTCTCGACAGGACACGCAGCACCACAACGCTCATATCATCGTTGGGCCGGTTCTGGTCCAGCCGCATAGCCTGGGAGAGCAGCGCGTCCGCGATCTGTTGCGCGCTGGGTTCCTGGTCTTCGAGCAGCGATTCCAGCAGGGTACAGATATCTAGAGAATCGCCGTAGCGGTCTCCCGCGTAACGGATCCCGTCGGTATACATGACGATGGTGGTGATGCGGTCGAGAGGAAATTCCGAGATTAACGGGCGGATGTTGCGCGAGGTGCCGATGGAAGAACTTTCGGTAGAGAGACATTCGATGCGCTCGCCCTGGGCAATAAAGACAGGGCAGGGGTTATTGCGCGCGATGACGATGGTGTGGGTTTGCAGATCGGCCGAGAGAATATTGAGGGTCGCCGAAACCTTACCGCTGCGTTCGGTGTACAAATAATCGGATGCAGCCCGGGCGGCCGCCCCGTCTCTTACCCCATCCGCCAGCAAGCTGATTACTTTGCGAACGACCAGGGACGAAATGACCTTGGCGCTCTTTCCGGAAGTCTGGCCATCGGCGAGCACCACGGAAACGCCGCCATTTGGGCGTTCAACGACCTCTAAAGTGTCTCCACTTTCAGATGTGGCATACTTGTTTGTTTTGGCGACTGCAATCTGTATTTCCATAGTATTGATTTTATTACAAAAGCGGGCCAATAAAGCATTTATTTTTGGGTTTTGTTGGCAATCAGCACCAGCAGTTTGCCGTGAGGGGTATTTTCCCAGCGCAATACCGGCTCAAGCCCGGTTTGCGCAAAGGGTTGGGTGATGCGGGATGAATTTGCTGGCGATGGCGGAGCCTGGCCGGTGATGGCAAACAAACCGTCGGCAGCTTTGACCAGCAGGGTGTCACGTGGATGGCGGGCGGCTAACAAAACCACCAGGCGGCCGCCCGGAACCAGTACACGGGTGATCTGAGCGACAGTCTCCGGCTGGGCGATATAAGGCGTTGGAAACGTGGCTACTACGGTGTTGAAATATTCTGGCGGAAACGGTAATGATTCTGCTCTGCCCCGCACAATGCGCGGCAGCCATGTTTGGATCCTTTGCAGCCGCTTTGCAGCCAGCCTGGCCATTTGCCGGCTTTCGTCCAGGCCAAAAACTAGATCCGTACCCGACTGGGATAGGGCTTCCTGCAGGTGTCCGGGGCCAAAGCCAATCTCCAGAATGCGTGGACCCTGCAGGTAAGGGCGAATCCCGGTGACCCAGGACTGCCATTGGCCTAAGGAGACCACGTAGGCTACCAGGTCGTACAGGTCGGCGAAGGTGTGATATAGGTGATGGAAGAAGAAAGACATCACCCTGGCGAGCCAGGAGGCGGGTTGAGAGGGTTGGGGTTTCACGCTTCAGTCGGGTCTGATTGGGCGGCAGCTAAAATTTGTTCTGTGCGCAGTCTCTTGGGGTCTTTCACCCGGAAGTGGAGCACCACAAAGGCGATGGAGGAGCAGATTGCCGAGGCCAAAAATGTGGCTGTATATCCTGAGCCGTTGGCCAACCAACCACCTAATAAGGGGGCCAGGATGGTGAAGGGTGTAATGAGCGTGTTGACCATACCGATGTACATCGGACGAGTTTCATCGCTGCCAAATTGCAGCGACAGCGCCATCATAATCGTCCACAGAGCCGTGTTGGCGATGCCGGTTAAGGCCATTACCAGGAAAAACCAGACGAAGGAAGGCGCTAACCAGGCGGTGAGGGCGCTCAACCCCATAGCGACAAACCCGATTTCAAGCACCCCTTTGCGGTTCCAACGGTCTGCCAACCACCCCATGCCCACATTCATGACCACCTGGGTGATCATTAAGACACTGGTCATGATGCCGGCCTGGGTTTCTGAAGCGCCCAGGTTATGGACCACGTGAACCGCATAAAAGGCGAAGCCCATCATGCCAAACTGGCTGAGCATGCGGCTGATCAGCAGCCAGACAAAATTCCTGTCGGCGCGCAGGATCGTAGTCACACTGACCAACAGCGAGGTTTGCGGGATTTGGGTGATATCCACGGCGTGTTCCGGTTCGCGGGTGGCGTTAATGAAGAACCAGGAAGTGGCCAGCCAGATGCAAGCGATCGAAAACACGAGGACATAGTTGGTGGGGTACGCGATTCGATCCAGGAGAATGCCCGCCACGATAGCCGCTCCGCTGGCCAGCAAGTTGGCCGCCGCACCCTGCACCCCAAAAAACGTGGCCAGAAAATCCGGAGGGATCACTTTGTTGATCATTACCTGCCAGGGCGCGGCAGTCACGCCACCACCCAGGCCCTGCCAGGCCAGCATGGCAAACACCAGGACAATCCCGGCAGTGGTACCAATTTTAGGCAGTGTCAGGGCGACCAGGGCGAGCCCCAGGAACGGCAGCCTTTCCTGGATGGTCAGCCAGACCACCATGGGTTTGTAGCGTTTTTGCCTGGCTACAGATCGCGCCATAAATAGTTGAGGCAGCTGCCAACCCAACGAGTGAACGGCCATCACCAGCCCAATCAAAATGGCCGAATCGGTCATGGTAGAGAGAAAGAGGGGGATTACGGTTGAGAATGAGGCGAAACCTAAACCGAAACCAAAGAAGGCACCGTCAAACACATTGACGATGTAATTGAATTTCATATTTTTTTGGATTTCAGCATTCATTTCAACCGCCATCCTGGGGAAAATAAAGCTTCCGAGGCCAATCCACATCGAAGGGAGGCCTCGGAAGCGCATCATTTCTTATGCTATGGGTTGGCTATCTGGATTAGTACTCTTCCTCGTCCTCGTCCGTCCAGATATCGTCGTCTTCCTCGCCCTCTTCTTCTTCGAGCTCTTCCCACTCTTCAGCTTCTTCTTCGTCGTCCCAATCATCTCCAGAGGCAGATTCTGCATTGGGGCTATATGTGTTGCAGCCGGTATCGGGATCCACCTCAACCAGCGCGGCGCTGCAATACCCTTCATCAAGGAAAACGCAGTCGAGATAGTGACATCGTATACGAGGCATAATTTCCTCCAGGCTAAGATTTTTGGCTGCCTTGATCTTGAGACAGGCGGAGTAAGGTGCTGACAAAAATAAGCGTTATTGCGGCCGCGGAGATCACGCAGTATGGGCAGATGGCATGGATCACCGCAATTTCCAGATAAGTCAAATAGGCGGAGTACAACACGCCTATCAGGCTGATGCCAAACAATAAATACAACCCAAAATCGGTAAACAGACTGAATTGATCTTTGAGAAGCAAAATTGCCAGAATGGCAATGTATACAAGAGCCCCCAACACCGCGATCGGTATGCCAAAGATTTCGGAATACCGGCTGGTATTCACCGTCTCACAGTCCCCGATTCCAGGCAGGCACAAGGCGGTGGTATGGCTCAATTTTATCCAGGTAAGATAAAGTGAATCCACCAGCCCGATGACTGCACATATTATAGTGAATTTTGTTAAGTTGCGTTCAAATTTCATTCGCAATATTGCCTAATAACCAGATTGAGGCTACGGTGCCAGCAGGCAGCGATTTTACCCCAGATGGCAGAATCAGTAAAGCATTTGCCTGGGATAATGCGAATAAATTGGCAGATCCTTGATGCCCGGTCAGACGGACGGCTAAGTCACCCTGATGATAGCCCGCCAGGCAGCGCAAATAGCTTTCTCGGCCGTCGGATTCAACCGCTTCCAGCAGGCGGGCCTGCAGATAGCTGCGGCGGAAGGGATCGCCGCCGCGCAATTTGGTAAGGATGGGCTGGGCAAAAACCATACAGCCGACAAATGCAGAAACCGGATTGCCTGGAAGCCCTAAAAAAGGAATGCCACGGTAACTGCCAAATGCTACCGGCTTTCCGGGCCGCATGTTGACCCGCCAGAAATCCAATGTGCCGTTGTTGGTGATTGCCTGGCGGACATAATCAAATTCACCCACGCTGACCCCGGCGCTGGATAGGATTAATTGCGCCTGGCTGGAAACCGCAGCGGAGAGATGTTCTTCAATATTTTCCAGCGTGTCGCGGGCGGTGCCCAATTGAATGACATCGGCCCCGGCTTCTTCGAGCATCGCGGTGAGCATGGCCTGGTTGGCATTGTAGATTTGCCCGGGCCCAAGCGGCCGGCCAGGTTCGATCAATTCATCTCCCGAGGAAAAGATAGCAACCCGAGGCACAGAAAATACTTTCACCGTGGCATAACCCAGCGAGGCAATCAGCCCCAGATCCCTGCTGGTCAATTCTTTGCCGGCGGGGAGGACGGAAATACCGCTGTGGATATCCTGCCCACGCGGGCGGATATATTGCCCGGCGGATGCGGGCAGGTTAATCATCACCTGGTCGCCGTCGCCTTGGGTCTGTGTATCCTCGATGGGAACCACCGCGTCGACGCCCGTGGGGATGGCGGCTCCGGTCATAATTCGCGAGGCCTGTTTTTCGCCGTTGTTCAATTGTGGCACCGTCCCCGCGGGAATATTCTGGATAACATGGAGAATGACCGGGTTTTCGGGTGAGGCCTTTGCGATGTCTTGACTGCGCACCGCGTAACCATCCATGCTGGAGTTGTCGAAGGGTGGCAAATCCTGTGAGGATTGGATGGGCTGAGCCAAAACCCGGCCAATCGCCTGGTGAACGGCCACTTCAACAACCTGTCCAGGGGCAAAGGCTTGCAGGATTTTTCTTGAGCTTCTCGTACGGATAACAGATGAGACAAGGCGCCTCCTGAATGGATGGTCGAAAGGGCTAGCCGGGTTTTATCCGGTGGGCTTCCGTCACGTTGGGCAGGTTTTCGATCCTGGTTAATACCCGGCTGAGCTGGCTGATGTCTCCAACCTCCAGCACCAGAGAAAGAGTGGCCAGGTGATGGCTGACTTTCATGTTGACATCCATGATGTTGATGTTTTCTTCCCCCAAAATGGCGGAAATGTCGCCCATCAGCCCCTGGCGATCATAGGCCTTGATTTCCACCGGGACCGGATAGGTTTTGGGTGCGGTGCCCCAGGAGACACGAATAATCCGGTCGCGCTCATCCAGGGTAAGCATATTGGGGCAATCCTGCCGGTGGATGGTCACCCCGCGTCCGCGGGTGATATACCCGATGATTTCATCGCCGGGCACCGGTTTGCAGCAGCGGGCAAAGGTGGTCAATATGCCTTTAAGACCCAGCACCGTGACGGTGGCATTTTGCTGTTGGAGCTTGCCTTCATCGGGGGCTGGTCGAGGGATGAGCAGCGGATCGGTAACTTTTTCCTTGCCCAAATCGGCAAGTTTGGAGACGATCTTGCCGACGGTAATATCGCCGCAGCCGATGGCCACATATAAGTCTTCAGCCGAGCGAAAATCGAAGGATTTTG
The DNA here is from genome assembly GCA_963752685.1 of uncultured Chloroflexia bacterium. Taxonomy (GTDB): domain Bacteria; phylum Chloroflexota; class Anaerolineae; order Anaerolineales; family Anaerolineaceae; genus Anaerolinea. Next base: position 1,489,277 of record CAVVZR010000008.1, read on the forward strand.
CCAGCTTTTCCGGCTCCATGTCCAACCCGAGGCGGCGAAACTCACGTTCCAGCACACTGCGGCCCTGGGTGAAATTGAGCTCGCGATCCTGCCATTTGAACCAGCTGCGGATTTTCGCCCTGGCTCGTTGGGTCTTGACCAGGCCAAGATTGGGGTTGAGCCAGTCGCGGCTGGGACCACCGTGTTTGGCGGTGAGGATTTCCACCTGGTCGCCGGTCTTGAGTTCATAGTCGAGGGTAACCAGTTTGCTGTTTATTTTTGCGCCGCGGCAGCGGTTGCCAATTTCGGTGTGGACGTGATAGGCAAAGTCAATGGGGGTCGACCCCTGGGGTAAGTCGATGATGTCGCCGCGCGGGGTGAAAACGTACACGCGGTCCTGGAATACATCCGTTTTGATGCCGTCCATGAACTCAGCCGCGTCGGTCACTTCTTGCCGCCAATCCATTAACCGGCGCAGCAGATTGACCCGTTGTTCGTAGCCCTCGTCGATGCGCCCGCCCTTTTCTTTGTAGCGCCAGTGAGAGGCGATGCCGTACTCCGCGCTTTGGTGCATCTCCTTGGTGCGGATCTGCACTTCGAGCGGTTTACCGTCATCATAAATCACGGCGGTGTGCAGGGACTGGTAGTTGTTATCCTTGGGGGCCGCGATGTAATCGTCAAATTCATGCGGAATGGGGCGCCAATGGGTATGGATCACCCCCAGGGCGGCGTAACAATCCTGGGTATTGGCCACCAGCAGGCGCACCCCGCGCAAGTCCATCAACATGTCAAAGGTGCGGGCTTTTTCCTGCATCTTGCGGTAGATGGAGTAAATGTGTTTTGGCCGGCCGGTGATCTCGGCGTGGATGCCGGTCGCTTCGAGGGTGGTGTTAAGCCGGTCGATGATCTCATCGATTTGCTTCTGGCGGTCCGCGCGGCGCTGAGAGAGCAATTCGGCAATCTCTTTGTACTTTTCAGGATCGACGTAGCGAAAACCGAGGTCTTCCAACTCCCATTTCACCTGCCAGATCCCCAGGCGGTTGGCCAGGGGCGCAAAAATATCGAGGGTTTCCTGGGCGATGCGCTTGCGTTTGTGCTCGGGCATATACCACAGGGTGCGCATATTATGCAGGCGGTCGGCTAATTTGATCAGCACTACCCGGATGTCTTCGCCCATGGCCAGGAATGTTTTCCGCAGGGTTTCCTGGGCCAGCAGTTTACGGCGAACATCGTCGTTGGTCTCGGTGGGTTCCTCTTCGTCCAACCCATATTCTTCTATTTCGGAGTAATGCTGGTCGCCGCGGCTAACCCGAGGCAGATGGGTTAATTTGGTGACCCCGTCCACCAGGCGGGTGATTTCATCGCCAAATTCCTTACGCACATCCTCCAGGGTGACCTTGGTATCTTCTACGGTGTCATGCAGCAGCCCTGCGGCAATTATGGTGGGGGGCACTTCCAATTCGGCCAGAATGGCTGCCACAGCCACACAGTGGGTAATGTATGGTTCTCCGCTGGCTCTTTTTTGTCCCTGGTGGGCGGCTTCGGCAAACTGGTAAGCGCGCAGGATCAGCTCGCGGTCGACGGCGGAGTAATGCTCTGGTAGGCTGTTGATCAGGTTTTCAACCATCATTTTTCGGCAGAGCCCCCTGGCTCCTGTTTACAGAACGGGCTTAACTATACCCGTCCTTAGACGAGATTTGCAAGGGTAATTTTACGGGAGCGGAGCATTCTCAACCAATTTCTTGAGCTTCTCCAGGGGCAGAAGCGCCAAGGAGGACACCACGACATCGGCCATGAGATAGATTCAGGCCTGAGCTGATCGGGGTGGGGACGGCGACACAAAACAAATCCGCGGCTTTGGCTGCGCGGATGCCGTTGGGTGAATCTTCAATCGCAGCCGCTTCGTGGGGCGCCACATGCAGGCGCTCCAAAGCGAGCCGGTATAAGGCCGGATGGGGTTTTACCACGGCGACATCTTCTGATGTGCATAAGACGTCAAAATGAGAGAGCAGCCCCAGGCGCTCCAGGTTGCCTTTTACCCACTCGATCCCCGAGCTGGAAGCTACCGCCAGTTTCAACCCCTGTTGGCGGGCAGCCTGAATGGTGCTTTCAATCCCGGGCATCGCAGCCTGGCGGGTGAGTGCGTCCAGGAGCAGCGTATGGTGCTCTTGTTTCAGCAGAGGGCGGTCAATGGCTGCCCCGAGGCGTTCCTCGAGGAATACCAGGGGGTTAAAGGCATCAAGGGAAGAGCCCATGCCTCTTTCCCACTCCTGCATGGGGATCTCTACCCCAAAACGGGCAAACATGGTTTGCCAGATGGTGTATTCGGGTGTTTCAGAGTCTAAAATAACGCCGTCAAAATCGAATATCAGGGCCTTTAAAGTCATTGATCCCCTTGGTCTGGTGGATTAGAAGGGGAAATTATACCCTGTGAGACCCAGTTCCATTTCGATCGTTTTGATATCCTTCTGCAGGTCCGGTAGAATTTCGACCCCATTTTGCCGAACGCGAATTTCGTTGTTGTACTCTTTTTCACCGGCGGTGTAGATATGGTTTTGCCCGGGCTGCAGGGTGGCGGCGCGCAGCTGGCGGAGGATGTCACCGGTGCTCTTCTTGAATACATCCGGTTCAACGAAGGCTGAAACATCGATGGCCATGAAGAAATGACCGAGCATGTTAGGCCGTTTCTTGCCGTCGGCGTCATACCCGATCAAATCCCAGAGGAAGGCGCCGGATTGGAGCGAGGCACTGAGGATTTCGACCATAGTGGCCAGCCCATAACCTTTGTGTCCGGCAAGCTCTTCGCCCAGGCCGCCCAGGGGCAGCAGCGCGGCAGACTCGCTGGCGAAATTTTGCAGGATAAATTCCGGGTCGGTCAGGGTTTCAGCCTGGGTATTGATCACCCAGCCGGCCGGGTTGGGTTTCTTCTTGCGCGCCAGGACTTCGAGCTTGCCGCGCTGGGTGATGGATGTGGCCGCGTCGAATAGGAAGGGATAGGGTTCATCGCTGGGTGCGCCAAAGGCAATCGGGTTGGTGCCAAGCATCGGGCGTACTCCAAAGGTCGGCGCGATGGAAGGACGGGCGTTGGTCACCGTCAGGCCGATCATATTTTCTTTGGTCGCCATCAGCGGATAATAACCGGCAATGCCGAAGTGGGTTGAGTTTCGCACCGCGACCGATCCCATGCCGAATTTGCGCGCCTTTTCGATGGCCAGGCTCATGGCGCGATAGCCAATGACCTGCCCCATGCCGTGGTGCCCGTCGATTACGGCGGTGGTGGGCAATTCGCGCACGATTTCAAATTGGGTCACCGGCAGCTGCAGCCCCTGGCGGATGCGGTCGTAATACATTTTCATCCTGCCGATACCATGCGAACTCGATTCCACGCAGATCGGAGGCGATCAAAATTTCCACCGAAGTGCAGGCGTCCTCTTCGGGGACGCCTAATTTTATAAAGGCATCGTACATGAACCGCTTTACGGTCTCGACTGGGAGGTAAACACTTTTTAATTCCATGGCCATTCCTTGATCAATGAAGCAATATTGTGGGTTTCCCGATTGAAATTCAGCCAGATACTCGGTCTGAATTACGACAAAGTTATCCAAATTGTAGCTCAAATCGTCAGGTGGAGATAACTGCTAATCGGCGCTGAAAAGCAAACCATGTGTCACCCCCGAAATGGATAACACATGGTTTGCATCTCTTGGTTGACCAGCTTATTCGTTTTCGGGGATATGGCGCAGATAGGCTTCGATAAATGCGTCCAGATCGCCATCCAAAACCGCCTGGGTGTTGCCGGTTTCGTAGTCGGTGCGGTGGTCTTTGACCATCTGGTAGGGATGCAGCACGTAGGAGCGGATCTGGCTGCCCCACTCGGCTTTGACATATTCGCCGCGCAGATCGGCCATCTGGCGGTCGTGGGCTTCGCGCTGCACTTCAGCCAGCTTGGCGCGCAAAACGCGCATGGCATTCTCGCGGTTCTGCAGCTGCGAGCGCTCATTCTGGCAGGAGACGACGATCCCGGAGGGCAGATGGGTGATACGCACGGCGGTGGCATTCTTTTGGACGTTCTGGCCGCCCGCGCTGGATGAGCGGTAGATATCGATCTTTAGATCCTCACTGTTGATCTGGATATCGTTGTCATCTTCACTGATTTCAGGCAAAACTTCCACCTGGGCAAAGGAGGTGTGCCGGCGGTGAGCTGAATCAAAGGGTGAAAGGCGCACCAGGCGGTGGACGCCTTTCTCGGTGCGCAGGTAACCGTAGGCATAGGCGCCGTTCACCGCTACGGTGATCGTTTTGATCCCGGCTTCTTCGCCTTCGGTCAGGTCGAGGATTTCGGTGTCGTAGCCGTGCCGCTCGCACCAGCGCAGGTACATGCGCTGCAGCATCTGGGCCCAATCCTGAGAATCGGTGCCGCCGGCGCCCGCGTTGATCGAGAGCAAGGCGTTGCCGCGATCATATTTTCCGCCCAGCAATACGAGAAACTCGCGCCTGGCGATCTCGGCTTCGAGCGCATCGGCTTCGGGCTCCAACTCGGCGCGCAGGCCTTCATCATCCATCTGCGAGAGCTCTAGCCCGTCAGTGATGCGTTGATTGAGCGTATGCCAGCTGTCGACCTCTTCGCGCAGGCCGGACATGACTTTCATTAACTTTTGCGCCTGAACGGGATCGTCCCATAACCCGGGGTCTTCCGCTTTGGTTTGTAATTCTTTGAGGGATTGTTCTTTTATCGCCAGGTCAAAGATGCACCATTAATTCACGGACTTTGCGCAAGCAGGTCTCAAAACGAGTCACTAGATCTTCCATAAATCCTCCAGCAGGTTATTTTTTCTCAAAAATGTTATCGACGAAGGCTTCACGGTTGAAGACCTGCAGGTCATCCGGGTGCTCGCCAAGTCCCGCGAATAAGATGGGCAGGTCCAGTTCGCGTTGAATGGCGAACAACATCCCGCCGCGCGCCGAGGAATCCAGCTTGGTGATGATCACCCCGTTTACTTTTAACTGCGTCTTTAAAGGCGCGCGCCTGGTTAATCGCATTTTGGCCGGTGGTCGCATCCAGCACCAGCCAGACGGCGTGCGGCGCGCCCGGGAGGGCTTTGCCTACCACACGGTAAACCTTTTTCAGCTCTTCCATCAGGTTAAAGCGGGTGTGCAGGCGGCCCGCGGTGTCGATGAGGACAACATCCGCTTTGCGGGAAAGCGCGGCCTGAACGGCATCAAAGGCGACCGCACCGGGGTCGGCATTGGGCTGGCCGGTAATTACCGGCAAGTTCAAGCGGTCACCCCACACCTGCAGCTGGTCCACAGCGGCGGCCCGATAGGTATCCGCGGCGGCTAACAACACGGATTGGTGTTGGTTGGCCAGCTGCTTCCCTAGTTTGGCGGCGGTCGTGGTTTTCCCCGAGCCATTCACCCCTACCAGCAGAACCACGGCGGGTTTATCGTGAGAAAAATCGATGGCGGGCACCGGTTGGAGCAGGCTCAACAGTTCGCCGCGCAGCGCCACCTGGAGATCGGCTGTGCGGGTGAGGCCATCTTGTTCCACCCGCTTTTTGAGGGTCTTGATAATTTCTTCGGTGGTCTCCAACCCCAGATCGGCCTGGATGAGAATGCCTTCCAATTCCTCCCAGGTACCTTCGTCAATGTCGGTTGCGCCAAAAAAGCTCGCCAGGCGCCCGAAGGCGACTTTTCGAGTACGCTCTAATCCTTGTTTCCATTTCGAAAAGAGGTCGACCATAATTGCGAGATTATATCATCCTTCTTTGGGAGTTTTTTCGGTAGCAAGCTGGCCGCAGCCGGCCTGGATATCGATCCCGCGGCGGATGCGAATGGTGGCGGAAATGCCTACTTTTTCCAACTCGGCGCAAAAAGCCTGGGCGCGTTCGCGGGTGGTGGCCTGCCCGGGATATTTTTTGGTCGGATTGAGGGGAATGACGTTGACATGGCAAAGCATGCCCTTGGTCCAGCCGGCCAATTTGCGGGCCTGCTCGGGGGTGTCATTCACATCGCGGATCAACGCCCACTCAAAGGTAATGCGGCGCTTGGTGACCTCGACGTATTCCCGACATGCCGCGATGAGATCGGCCAGCGGGTATTTCTTGTTAATGGGCAATAAAGAGGCGCGCATTTCGTCGTCGGCGGCATGCAGGCTGATGGCCAGGTTGACCTGGCGGTTTTCGTTGGTAAAGCGGCGGATCATGGGGATGACCCCCACGGTCGAAATGGTAAAGCGCCTGGCGCCCAGGTTCATGCCCTCCGGGTCGTTGAGGCGATCAATGGCGGCGAGTGTGTTGTCGTAATTGTGGAAAGGTTCGCCCATGCCCATCGCGACCACGTTGGTCACCACCTCGCCGGTCTGTTTGAGCTCACGGGCGTAATAGAGCACCTGCTCGACAATCTCACCAGCGGTGAGGTGGCGGGTAAAACCCATTTGACCGGTGGCACAAAAAACGCAGCCCATGGCGCAGCCAGCCTGGGTGGAAATGCACAACGTGCGGCGCTTTTCATAGCGCATCATCACGGCTTCAATCGCGCGCGCATCCGGCAGATGAAAGAGGGTCTTGATGGTTTCGCCGTCGGATGACTGCAAGGTCGCGCCGGGATCCAAAGAGGTGAAGCGGAATTCCTCACCCAGGCGCTGTCTCAGGGCCGCGGGTAGATTGCTGAATTCCTCGGGGCGCGCCCAAAGATTTTTATAAATGCCCTGCCAGATCTGTTTGGCGCGAAACGCCGGTTCTCCCCAGGTCACGAGGGTCGATTTTACCTGGTCCATGTTCAGGTCATAAATTAACGGGAGCTGGTCAGTCATCCCTTACCTTCCACTTTCCGAAGTTCTTGGAGCAGGTCGGCCAGGTTGGGCAGGACGAGGTCCGGGGCAGGCGACCAGTCCTGAATATCCGCCAGGGTTGCTACGCCGGTCAATACCACCGCCGTGCGGCAGCCGGCACGCTGTCCGCCAAGGATGTCGGTATCCAGACGATCGCCAACCGCCAGCACCTGATCCGCAGACAGATGCATACGCTGGAGGGCGAGGTTGAACATAAAAGGCTCGGGCTTGCCGGTGATCACCGGTTTGATCCCCGAACCGGCTTCGATGAAGGCCAGCACGGCGCCCGCGCCGGGGGTGAGTCCACTGGGGGACGGGAAGGTCAGGTCAGGATTGGTGCCGACGTATTCGGCGCCCGCGCGGATCAACTGCACCGCCCGCGAGAGCTTGGGGTAGGTGAGGGTTCGGTCGAGGCCGGCGACTACTGCTACAACGTCCTCGTCGGCCGATGCAAAGCCCCAATCCGAAAGCGTGGATGCCAGGCCGGCTTCTCCCACCACGTAAAGATTACCGCCCTGCGGATGTTTTTTCTTACAGATAATAGCCGGCAGACATAGCCGAATTGACGACCTGGTCGGCGGATAGAGCTACGCCATATTGCTGCAGCTTTTCCAAGTATTGGCTGACGCTCTTGGTGGCGTTATTAGTGGCCAGGACGACCTGTAAACCTGCAGCTTGAACCTGGTTGAAAAAGAATTGCATATCCAAAAGAGGTTGGTCGCCGCGCCAGAGCACACCATCCATATCCAGTATCAGACCTTTAATTGTGGCGAGATCCATCCAACTCCTGATGTAAAAACCAAGCCGGAGAGCAGGGCGCCATCCGGCTTGGGTGAAAACAACGAGCTAAGTGCCCCGTCTACTTGATCGGCAAATCCAATACTTTGTCCACCAGGCCATACTCTACTGCCTGGCGAGCGTCCAGATAAAAATCGCGCTCGGTATCGTGCTCGATCACTTCCATGGATTGGCCGGTAGTCTCTGCCAGGATTTCGTTCAGGCTGGATTTCAAGCGCAGGATTTCACGTGCCTGAATCTCGATATCGGTCGCCTGGCCTTGGGTTCCACCCAGGGGTTGATGCATATGGATGGTGGCATGGGGCAGCGCATAGCGCTGGCCTTTTGCACCTGCGGCTAAGAGCACCGTACCAAACGAAGCCGTGACGCCCACCGCCACCGTGCTGATGCGGTTAGGGATCATCTTCATCGTGTCATAAATCGCCAGGCCGGCATAAATGATCCCGCCGGGCGAATTAATGTACATCTGAATATCCTTTTCAGGATCTTCACGGCTCAAAAATAACAACTGGGCGACGATCACATTAGAAATCTGGTCGTCGATGGGCGTGCCGAGGAAGATGATGCGTTCCTTGAGCAGCAGCGAAAAGATATCATAGGCGCGTTCGCCACGCGCCGACAATTCGATGACCATAGGTATTACAGACCTGAATTCAGGAATGGACATTGTTACTCCGTTCTCGATGCTGGTCGTCTGAATAATCGACATTATTCAGTGGTCGTGGAATCCGTGTCCTCACTGGCAGGTTCAACTTCAGCCGAGTCGGTGACAGGGGTTTGCTCAACCGGAGCTTCGACTGTCTCGACGGGTGCGCCGGTTTCTTCAACCGGGGCGGCAATTTCTTCTACCGGAGCGGCGGGTTCCTCGGTGGTTTCGGGCTGATCGGCCTTGCCGGTGGCAATGTCGCGCAGCCGGTTCAAAAGGCGTTGATTGAAAATCTCGTTGATCGTACCGCGAGCAAGGCGGTCTGCCAGTTCTTTGGTGTTTAACTTGCCCTGGGTGGCGGTGCGCATATTCGGGTCGCTCTTCGCCTGGTTCAAGGCCATATCATAAACCATTTGAACTTCGTTCGCCTGGATCTGTACATTCTCTTTGACCGCGAACTGCTCGAGAACCAACTGGCGTTTGACTTTCTTTTCAGCGGCCGGTTTGACTTCCTTCTCAATCAATTCTTCGCGGGTCATCTCGCGCGTTTTCAGATAGGTATCCAGATCCATTTTCTGGCGAGCGAGATCTTCCTCGAAATGGACCAGGGTGTGCTCGGTCTCTTCATCCACCAGGACCGGGGGATATTTGACCGAAGCGAGGTCGATTAATTTCTCGACCAACTCTTCAATGTAATTGCGGTTATAGGCCTGGGATTCGTTGTCCTGGAGTTGTTTGAGAATGTCAGTGCGCAAGGCTTCAACTGTCTCGTAGGGTCCAAGTGTAGCGGCAAATTCATCGTTCAATTCGACTTTGAAGATCTCTTTGACGCTTTCCACGGTGTAAGTGAATTCGGCTTTTCTGCCAGAGAGATCGTCTTCAGAACCGTCGTCGCTAAAGGTATGCTCGATGGTTTTGGTCTCGCCGGTGGTGGCCCCAACCAGACTGTCGACAAAACCTTTGAACGGCCATTCGTTGCCCTGGCCATCGGTGTGGTCCTCGGGTACGCCGGCGAGCATCTCAAAGGAATTTTCCTCTACCAGCACAGGATCTTCGCCTTCCGTGGGCTCCAGCAAGTGACCGGCCAGCTTGATGGCGACCAGATCGCCCTTTTCGGCCGGGCGCTCGACAGGCACAGCGGTGCCAGAACGGCGGCGCAGGCGCTCAATCACCTCGTCGACTTTTGTTTCGTCGACCACCGGTGGGGTGTGTTCGAGGCGGATTTCCTTATAATCGCCCAACTCAACTTCAGGGCTGAGCGGGATGATGAAGGAGAATTTCGGCGGGTCCAGGCTGATGATCTCTTCGAGCTGGCCAGGGCCGTAGGATTCGATCCCGGCTTCTTTGACGATCTCAGGATACACATCGTCCAACAACAGGCTGATGGCTTCTTCCTGGATGGCCTGGTCGCCGTGCAGACGGCGCACCATGTCATAGGGGGCCTTGCCCGGTCGGAACCCCGGAATCCGGGATTGGCTGGCGATTTTACGAGCCGCCTGGCGCTTAAACCGCTCCAGGGTGTCGGCCTCAAATTCAGCGATTATTTTCTTTTGGTGATCTTCACGGTCAAACGTCTCGATTTTCAAGGCAGCCTTCCTGATATTAAAAAATATTGCTCAATGGGGAAGGCGGGACTTGAACCCGCACGCCTTGCGGCACATGATCCTAAGTCATGCCTGTCTGCCAGTTCCAGCACTTCCCCTGGCGGGGGAAAATTATACCATAGGTGATGGCTGTCGTCTTTGCGTTCGATGGGGATGAGAAGGGCATCTTTTTGTCGATGCGCGGAAAAAATTATGCATCTACCTTTGGCAATCTCCTCGTGTGGATTTGGTATAATGCCCAGCACATCGTTGAAATTGTGGAGGATGGCATGAGTAGGGTGATCAACCCGGATGGAGTGGGTAAGGAGCGAACCAGGTTATCTCGGGCGACCGTGCTCGCTTTGAGAGAATTGATGCGCCAGGCAAAGCCGGATGAAACCAGCCGGGACCTGGCTGCCTTTATTGCGCTGACTTTGGAAGCGATAGCGGGAACAATCGACCAATCGGTGACCGCCTGGGAAAAGAAAGGCTACTGGTTGAAGGCCGACCGCTTTCGTTTGGAATGGGATTGGTCTGCCCGGCTTAGCCAGCAAATGCGCAAAGCGGTGGGCGAGAATGATTGGGCGACCATCGCGGTTACGGCCGCACAGGTGGGCGGCAAGCTGGCAGCCGTCAAACTGCCTGAAAGGCACCGCCTGGGTGAGCCATGGGTTGGCGCATATCGGCAGATGATCGGACCGAAAAATTAACCCACAAAAAAGAGGCCATTTTCATGGCCTCTTTTTTGTGGGTAAGTAGAAAAGTTATTTCTTTTTCAAAATAATGCGGGCATCCACCACGCGCAAACCCCGATCTTTGGCATAGACCAGCACCGGGTTGGCGTCCGACTCGGAGATCTCGTCCGCCAGGTCGAGGATCATGGTGGAATACGCGCAGATGGTCTCCGCCAGAACCTCTTTATCGCGCGGGTCTTCACCCCGTACGCCTTCCAGAATGGGGGCGCCGCGAATCTCGCCCAGCATGCGCAGCGCCTGGCTGGATGAAACCGGAGCGACGCGGAAGGTGACGTCTTTGAGCACTTCGACGAAAATACCGCCGAGACCGAACATCATCGTCGGTCCGAAGGTCGGGTCGTTGACCGAGCCGAGGATTACTTCGGTGCCCCAGGGGGCCATTTCCTGGATGGCGATGCCGTGGATTTTTGCGTCGCTCTTGTATTCATTGGCGTTGGCTAAAATGGAGCGGTAGGCTTCGCGCACGGCGCTATCTTCTTTGATGTTCACTTTCACGCCGCCCGCGTCCGATTTGTGCAGAATGTCAGGAGAGACGATCTTCATCACCACCGGGAAGCCGATTTCGCGGGCAAGGGCGACCGCTTCATCTTCGCTGGTGGCCAGTTGGGTCTTGGTGACCGGCAGACCGTAGGCCGCGAAGACTTGCTTGGCCTCAATTTCGGTCAAGGAATCGCGTTTATCGGCGCGGGCCTTGTTGATAACGGCCATGGCTTCGGAACGGTTCTCGGTGCCGCAGGGAAGGATAGGCTCGCTGGCCATTTTGCGCATCTGGGAGTAATCCCGCAGGGCGGCGATAGAGTTGATCGCGCGGTCCGGAGCGCCGTAGGCCGGCACGCCGTTTTCTACCAACCATGCCATGGCTTTTTCGGAGCGTTCGCCGCCAACGAAGGAGACGGTGACGGATTTGCTGGTGACGCCCAATTCGACCAGGGCGGCTTTGATGCCCTTGGCGATCTCGAGGGGGTCGGTTACCGCGGTTTCGCAGTACAGCACTACCAGGCCATCGACCCATTCGTGTCCGTAGGCAAACTTGACCGCGTCGTGATACCACTCGTTGCCGGCCATTCCGGTCAGGTCAACCGGGTTTTTGGCAGAGCCGAAATCCGGCATGTGTTTCTTGAGCTCGTTTTGAACTTCGGCGGGGGCAAATTTCAAGGGCAGACCGTCGCGCTCGGCGGCATCCGTCGCCAGAACACCCACACCGCCGCCATTGGTGATGATAAGAAGATTATCGCCGTCCATCGGGGGCTGCAGCGAGAGGGCCAGAGTGCGGTCGAACAGGTTGTCGAGGTCGGAGGCCTGGACCACGCCGGCCTGTTGGAACGCCGCGCCGTAGACCTTGGCGGCGCCGGCTAATGAGCCGGTGTGCGAGGCGGCTGCAGCCGCGCCGTGGGCGGAGACCCCGGCTTTCAACGCGATGATGGGTTTGGTGGATGTGCGGCAAACATCCATGAAACTGCGCCCATTTTTGAAGCCTTCGACATAGAGGGTGATGCAGGAAGTATTGGGGTCTTGATTCAGCCAATTAATGATGTCGGCGAAATCGATGTCGGACATATTGCCGATGGAAATTAATTTGTCAAAGCCTACCCCGCGGGTATATGTGGAGGCATCGATAGCGATGAGCAGGGCGCCGCTCTGGCTGATGAGGGTGGCTTTGCCGGGAAGCGGCAGATAAGGGGCAAATGAGGCATTCATCTTGTCCGAGTTGGACAGAACGCCGACGATATTGGGGCCGAGAATGCGCATGCCGTAGCGGTTGGCGGTAGCAACGATCTCTTCTTCTAGTTCGCGTTTGCCCACTTCGCTGAAGCCGGAAGAGATAATGATCAGACCTTTGATCCCTTTTTGGCCACATTCGTCGATCGCGGAAAGGACGACTTTGGCTGGAATGGTTACCACGGCGGCATCGATTTCACCAGGGACAGCCGACACGGAAGGGTAACATTTGAGGCCTAAAATTTCATCTGCGCTGGGGTTGATGGGGTAGATATCCCCCGAGTAGCCCTGTTGGATCAAGTTATTAAGGACGGTAAAGCCGATTTTTCCGGGGGTAGCGGAAGCACCGATCACCGCGATGGCTTTCGGATGCATAATTCCATCTAATGCTGCGTAGTTCACTGATTTCCTCCTCGTGCGAAATTAGTCGACACCGGAAGGTGCCTGGGATTGATGAAAAAGTTGATTAATCCACGAATAATTTTAAACACTTTTACTGTCATGAAAGTAACAAGATTTGGGGAATAAAATCATTGTTTCTCTCTTAATCTACCCGTTGAAGCGCAGTTATTTGCCCTAAACCATTCAGGGTCAGATCCCACTGGCTGCCGATTTCGGCTTGATTGTAGATTTCGATATCAGAGGTGGTGAAGGTTTTTTGCTCGCCATTCACCTCGAAAATAACCTGGTATTGTTCAGACGGGTCACCCTGGCGTTGATTTTGCTCCAATGCCGGCGAGGGCCAGGCGGGCGCATCATTTTGCCCATTAACCGAGATTTCCTTCAGGTTGGACCATTCATCCACCTGGTACTTGCAATAATCTTCATAAATTTGGTAGACGCAGTCGGTTACCACCTCGCCATAACCGGTGCCGTTATCTACGGTATAGGGGGTCCCGCATACCTCCCGCGCCCCGGCCACGGGTTCGTTTGAGGTGGAGCGGTGCTCCTGCTGGCAGCTTAACACCGCTGCCGAAGCGGGTAAATTCGAACGCCATTCCTCGTGCTGCACCGGGCCAAACTGTTGAATCTCCACCGAGCGCGTCCACAACCGTTGGGTCACGCTGGCGGAGGCATCTTTTTGCTGGAATAGGAGTACCAGGAACAGGATGATCCCAATGCCTGCCACACCTAATATAGGGATCCAGACAGGAAACTTGCGCGAAGGGTTGCTAGCGGATGGGATCGTCTCTGGGGACGGGGTTTGGGCAGGATGAAGGGGCGATCCGCATTGACTACATTTCAAATTGGCGACCGGGTTACTGGCGCCGCAGGCCGGGCAATTCATCACTTGTGGCTGGGTTTGTTTGAACGCGCCAATCACCCGGCCGGTTTGGCGTTGGCTGCCCTGGCTCAGGTCTGCCCCGCAGTTGATGCAGATGGCGGTGCCGCCCGGGTTGCGCGCGCCGCAGTAGGCGCAGTGAATATCGGGTCCTGCCTCGGCCTGCTCGATCTTCTTCTCGTCTGCAACCAATTCCTGATCGGCAGGCGCGTGAAACTCGACGTTTTCTGGTTGGGCGGAACCGCACCCGGTACAGGTTTTTTGTGAGCCTTTGTTGCGAGTATTACAATTTGGGCAGGTCCATTCGAGCTCGACAAACCCAACATTTTTCTGAGCCATGACTGCTCCCGGTCAATTTCCTATAATTGTAGGTAATTATAAACGAAACTGTGGAGGGCCACAGTTTCGTTTGCTGTTTATTCGATTTACTCCAGTGCGGAGAGCATGATCTGCTGGATTCTCTCGATCATGCCGGCCGGGTCGGGGTGCATGCCCTCAATTAATAGTGCATTTTCATAGGTCTGGTTGATGATCAACAGCTCCCGGGGGTCGTCCGGAGGCAGCGCCGCCAGCTTCTTGATCAAATCGTGGGAGAGGTTAATTTCCAGAATTTGCTGGGGAACCTGAAAATCCTGGCGCAGCAGACGGTAGACCCGCTGAACTTCTTGCTGAATGGAGCCTTCCTTGTCAACCAGGCGCGCCGGCGAATTGGTCAGGCGGTCGGTTGCGCGGACCTCATCCACTTTATCACCGAGAACTTCCTTGATGCGCTGCAACAAGTTTCCGGCGGTTTCGGCTTCCATCGCCGGGGTTTCATCCGGTTTGGCTTCGTCCTCGGCCAGGCCTTCCGGCTTTTCAGCGGACGCATTGGCGAATTTATGATCTTTGTATTCGGTGAGTGAAAGCAGCACAAAGGAGTCCATCGGGTCCGTGAGCAGCAGAACGTCTACGTTTTGCTTGCGGAACAGGTCCAGATGCGGACTGCGGACGATGGCGCGCGGATCATCGCCCAGGATGTAATAAATTTTGGTCTGAGTGGAAGGAATGCCTTCGAGGTATGCATCTAAAGAGGTCAGCGTATCCGGAGATTTGAGCGTAGCGAACTGGAGCAGAGGCGCCAGCATGCTGATATTATCTTTATCGGTGGCGATGCCCTCTTTGATGAATCGACCATATTCTTTCCAGAACTTCGCGTAGTCATCAGGATGATTGGCGGCCAGGTCTTTGAGTAAATCGGCGATTTTCCCGGTGATTACCCGGCGGAGCTGCGGCATCACCCGGCTGGCCTGCACGGTCTCGCGGGAGACGTTGAGCGGAATATCTTCAGAGTCAACCACACCCTGCACAAAGCGGAAATACTCCGGCAACAGATCGCGGCTGTACTCCTGGATCAAGACTTTCCGCGCATAAAGTTTCAGGCCATCCTCTTTGCGTAAGGAGAACATGGTTTTCTCGGCGGAGGTGGGTACAAAAAGAAGGGCGTAGAGCTGGACCGGGGCGTCGATGTTGAGATGGGTATAGGAGATGGGAGGATTGAAATCCAGGGTGAACTGCCGGTAAAATTCGTTCGCCTCCTCCGCTTTTAATTCGCGGGGTTGTTTGCGCCAAAGGGCGGTTTGCTGATTGGCCTGTTCCTGTTCATCGCCGAGATAAATAGGGAAGGGCACAAAATCTGAGTGCCGTTTGATGATTTCCCGTAATCGATGAATATCAGCATATTCGTAAGCATCTTCCTTGAGCTTCAATTCAATGGTCGTACCGCGAACATCGATTCCAGCCGGTTCGATGGTGTAGGTGTCCTCGCCGGATGACAGCCAGACAGCTCCCTGGGCATCTACCCGGGCAGAGCGCGAACTGACCCGGATCCATTCGGCGACCATAAAGGCGGAATAAAAACCGACGCCAAATTGGCCGATGATATCCTGCAGTTGGCTCTGGCCTTCCTGGGCAGCATTTAAGAATGCGCGCGCGCCAGAATGGGCGATGGTGCCGAGATTTTCTACCAATTCATCCGCGTTCATGCCAATGCCGGTATCACGGATGGTGATGATATGTTCCTCTGGATTTACGGTGATCCAAATGCCAAGTTCGGCGTCGGGATCCAGGATGTCGCGGTTGGTGAGGCTCTCATAATTCATCCGGGTCAAAGCATCGCTGGCATTGGATATTAATTCGCGCAGGAATACTTCGCGTTCCGAATATAACGAATGGATCAAGATATTGAGAAGTTGGCGGGTTTCAGCTTTGAATGCCGCTGTCGTTGGAGCGGGTATTTGCTCAGACATACATTCCTCCGAGTTGTGTAGTTTGCAGTACTAATATAACCTGAATAAATAAGAATTTCATAAACAGGGAGCTTTTAATTTGAGCCAACTGTCATTGAAAAACAGCACGATTGAACGCCACCGGTTTGCCGCATGACGCGTAAAAAGTATAGCCAAATGAGATGATCGCGCCGCTGCTCGAAACCTAAACTTTTGAGAAAATGGTGCTTTCCTGGCGCACCAGCACATAAGGGGTGACAATTGGACCGAAATTGGCAATGGTCAGGCTGGTAACTTCCACATCGTAGAGCGAAGTAAAGGATTCGTGGGTTACCTCGAGGTGACGGCGGAGATCCAGGCTGGTCGAGAGGCGCAGTTTCCCTTTGAACAAAAAGGTGCTGACAATAGCGCTCACATCATCCATCTTGCGGTTGGGTTCGGTAGGATCGTAATCGGCGGGGTCTTTTCCTGGCGGGGCCAGGTGGAACGCGAGGACGGTGGGCACGGATATGTTGAGCTCAGAAAACACGGCGGGTTTCGCGGCGGCCGCAGATGTGGTCACCAGCACCCGGGCGTTATAAATAGGAAAACGGTCTGGCGCGGCATTCGTGCGCAGCCAGGTACTCACCCGGATCATTTCTTTGACGACCACATCCCCCCAAATCAATGAGTTGGTGGTGTAGGCCATGATCTGGGCGACTTTCTCGTCGCTGCCAACCGGAACCTTTGCTATCTGCATGCTGGTCATTGGTTCATTCCCTCCCTTTCTTAAGACAATGGTGCTCGCTCGTAGAGCCGGGTGATGGCCGGGATGAGGTATTCTGAAAATGCGCGTTCCTGATCGTAATCCGGCTGCCAATTCCAATCTCTTTGGGCCGCGGAGTCATCGATATCCCCTGGCCAACTGTCGACAATATGCTGGCGGCTTTCGTGGGGTTTAAAGGTGATTTCGGCATTTGGGAAATACCCCAGGATGAGATCGTGGATTTCCTGGGCGGTGGGGTTGAAGCTGGTCACGTTGTACACTGTCTGGGTCAATGAGGTGAGAGGCGCATCGTGCAGCTTGAGCAGCGATTTGACCGCATCGGGCATGGCCATAAAGGGCAGGCGGGTGTCTTCGCGCACGAAGCAGGCATAATCGACGCCCTGGGCGGCGGCGTGGAGCATCTCGGGACCGTAATCGCTGGTCCCTCCGGTGGGGATCGTATCGGCGGAGATCAGGCCGGGGAAGCGAATTGCGCGAAAATCGATGCTGCTGCGCCCCGGATCAGCAGCCAGCTGGCGGTAATTGGCGGCGTAATAGCGGCCGAGGTGCTCGCAATACAGCTTGTTGCAGCCGTACATGGTGATCGGCAGGCACCATTCATCCTCGCGGATTTTACCTGCCTGATTTTTAACCGCGAGACTGGGCAGGCCATAGGCGGCAATCGATGAAGGATAAATAAATTTCACCGACTGCCCCTGCCACTGCGACTGCTCAACCGCCAGGCGCAGCAAATTTAACGTCCCCTCTACGTTGACGCGGTGGGCCGTTTCAGGGTTGTACTCGGCCTTGGTGGATAAGATGGATGCGAGATGGTAGATCGAGCGGATTTCAAATTCAACCACCATGCGGCCGAGGAGCATCTGGTCAAGGATGTCTCCCTGGATGAAACGGTAACAGTAGGGTTTTAGTTTTTCATCAATAGGTTGGACATCCAGGGCAATGATGTTGACGTCATCTTTTTGGCCCAGATGGGTGATCAGGCCATGGCCGATCTCGCCATTGGCGCCGGTAATCAGGACTACCTCTTTTCTCATTGAGGTTCCTTTCTTAGATTCGAAGGATGAAATGAATTATGATTTAATTGTCTGACCATATTTTAGCAGTTTCGAGAGCGGATCTGCTATTGAAGATCATCACTACTTAGAACAAGAAAACTTCCGGATTTCCGGAAGTTTTCTTGTTCTACGCGACATGGGGCAAGTTTTATGGCTCCACCGGGTAACCGGCGTTGACCCAGGCGGTAAAACCGCCCAGGATGGGGTCGACTTTTTGGTACCCTTTACCCAGCAGGATTTCCGCTGCACGAGCGGAGCTGTTTTCGGCTGGTCAGGTACAGTAGGTGACGATCCATTTATCCTTGGGCAAATCGTTGAGTTGATTGGCTTCAATGTTGGCCAGGGGCACATTGATTGCCCCGGGGATGTGGCCGGCGGCATAGGAACCCGAGTCGCGAACATCGACGATCAAGACGGATTGGGCATCATAAGCCTGTTTGGCGTCTGCCAGTGAAATGCGTACGACATCGGGGAATGGCGTGCCGATTTCACTGCTGAGCGCCTGGGGAGCATTGGTGGTGGGTGCAGATGCAAGTTTGAAGATCAGCACCGCGATGATCAGCACTGCACCGCTGATCATCAGGATTAACGGCAGGGTTCGGTTAGGCGGGGGTTTCTTGTAAGTTGGCTTCATCGATTCTCCGGCTAGGGTGGTAAATTCAGATAAATTTTACCCTAACAACCTTAGAAGAATCTAAGTATCTGCCTGGGCGCGAACAGCTTTTTTCTCAATCAAAAAGAGCAGGAAACCGACCAGGCTGATGCAGGTGCTGATGATCAGGGCGGCCGAGAAACCGATCTGATCAGCCAGGAACGTCCCTAAAAATGGGGCAATCACCGAAGAAACATACTGCAGGCTCTGCGCCGCGGAAACAAAGGTGGCGCTGAAGTTGACCGGCACACGTTTCATCAACTCGTCAAAGAAAACCAGGTTCAGCCCGGCCTGAAAAATGCCGGCCATACCGGCATAGAGCGGGATTGGATAATAGGTGTGGGTCAGGGCGGTCAAGAGAGGATAGAAGGAGATGCCAAAGGTGGTTATGAGCAGCACCAGCCTGGGTCCCTGGCGGCGCGAGGTGCGGGTCCAGACAAAATAGCCCAGGATCAAAATGGCCGTCTGGGCGATATTAATATTAGCGATCCAACTGTCCGGTGCTTTAAGAATACGCACAAAATACACAGGGAAATAGAGGCGCAGCCAGGGTGGTGCCCAGCAGAAAGACGAACCGTTTGGCCACGAAGGAGACAAATTGTTTCTCGGACAGGATCAGTCCGATGTACTCGCTGACCCGCTCACGCACGTTGTGCGCCTCGCTGGGCTGGTATTCGGAATCGGAGAGGCGGATGTGACTCGAGAAATAATAGCTGATCAGGCCGCCTAGCGAAAGCAGGAGGAACATGGATTGATAATTGATTGGGAACGCCACCCGATCCAGTACCTGTCCCAGGATCAGCACGGTAATTGTCGTGGTCAACCCGAGAATGGACCAGCGCCTGGTCATCAGCTCGTAACGGCCTACCGGCCCGGCTACTTTGCTCATCACGACCGTGAACGAGATCGCCAGCAGGGTTTGCGGAATGGTTGCCAGCGCCCACACGCCTAGAATCCCGATGACCGCTCCATGCTGGGTCAGGAAAAAAGACAGCAGTCCGGTCATAGCGTAACTGAGGATGACCAACAGCCTGGCTTTACTAAATGCCGGCACGATATTCTTCTGGCGCTGCAGGTATTGCCCCAGTGGAATTGACAACAATAGCCCGGTGAGCGCCGGCATGGAGGTTAACAAGCCGACCTCAAACGTGCTTGCCCCTAGACGTGTCAGGTAAACGGGGAGAAATGGGGCGGCGGCGCTGGCCAGGCCAACGCCGATGGCGTCGATTTGAACATTGACGAAATTACCGCGGTCAATTTGGGTGGTAGATTGTGGCGTTGAAAACCATTTGACGAAGGTATTTAGTATCATGGATTTATAATTCTATATCAAACTCCCCTAACTCTATCATCAAGGGCTCACTAATTTCGATCTCAAACCGCCGGATCCACTTCCACAGGGCATCGGTGAAATGGAGCCAATTTTTTTCGGCGGGTGTGATGGTTGGATCCGCCAGCCTTTTGAGAATATCCTCGATAGGAAGGGCCGCGCCTGGCTGGTAGGCCGTGTGCAGCCAGATCAGGCTGGATAAATTCCAAAGATAAATCGCCCCGGAGCCATCCGCGCAGGCGAGTAGTTGGCCGTCCGGGGATAAGCAGGTGGTGATAAATCTTGCGTGGGGTGTGCTGAATGAAAATAACGGGGAACCGCTGTTCATATTCCATAATTTAATCGAACCGCCGCTGCTGATGGACACCAGGATTTGCTCATTAGGGTGGAAGTGCAATCCGGCGATGGCATCATCCTGGGGTGGGAGCTGGTGAACCAGATTTCCGTTGATCGCATTCCAGATGGTGATGACGCGGCTGCGATCGGCAACGGCCAGCAGATCGGATGAGGCGGTCGCGGCCAGGTGGAGAATACCGTTCTCGTCCACCGGGATGGACCTTAAGCGGTTGCAATCCGGTAAATTCCAAAGAGTCACCTGATCGCCGGCGCCTCCGGTGGCAAGCAGATCGCCTTTCGAGAGGGTCACTGCGGAGAATATTTCTCGCACAGGACTAAATACAGTTTTTATCAGGGTGCCCAGGGGAAATCGCCACAGGCGAATGGCGCCGTCAAAACTGGTAGTGATCAACATCCGCCCGTTTGGATGCAGGGCGATGGCGCGGATCAGGCCATGGTGGCCCTCAAGCGTTTTGATAATCTGGTTATTTTGGTGGCGGAATAAACGCACCCTCTGGTCGCCGGAGGCGGCAATGACCAGTTCGCCATCCAGGCTGAACTGGATGGCGCGGGTGGAGGAGGCCGGACCGATCAGGGATGGCAGGCGCAAATCGCCTCCGGGGAGCTGCCACAAAAGAATAGGCTGTGCGCTGCTCCCGGCGGCGATTAATGAACCGGTGGGGTGGATGGCCAAAGAAAGGACTTCATCGGAAAGAGACATCAGCTTCAAGAAGGGCTTAAGGCCGAGGGTTTCCTGAAGACAGGTTTCAGCCAGGTTTACCAATTGATGAAAACCATCCCGGTCACGCTCGTTATCCGGTTTCCACTGAGCCCTCTTCAATCGCACCAGGATGCCGGCGCTCCAAACCGGCGGAGCTACCTGGGCAAGCCGCCACAGATCCGCAAAGCGCGATTGTTCCAATAAACTATGGACCGCCAGGTCCCAATCCTGGTCGCTTAAATCTGCCAACCAACGCACTTCGGTGGTCTGGTGGATGGCGCTGAGCCATTCGATTTGACCGGTCTGGCGGCTGAAAGACAGCAAGCGACGGCGCAAGGCACGACTGCCGGCTTCGTACGCAGTCACCAGTAAATTGTGGTCAAAGTCGACCTGCTGGTAGCGCTGTTGGTCGCCGATCAGAAAGTAAAAAAGGGCCTGTTCGAAGGGCTGAGTGGGACGGTATCCTTTGGCCGTGGCGATGTCCCGTGCGGTGCGATCATCATGCTCGAGAAACAGCCTGCACAAAACAACCTGGGCGGCAGTTTCATGGGCTGCAAGTTTATCCAGCCGATCTAAACAAATGGATTGTTCAGATTGAGAAAGGTCTGGATAGAGGTCGACCAGGCCTTGCAGATCTTGCGGGGCGCGGATCAGCAGCGCAACCATTTGGGCCCAATTCCGCAGGCGGGTCGCCGCAGCCCTGGATAATATTCTTGCCTGCAAGGATGGACCGGCCGCGCCGAAAAAACCTTCGGTGAGCATTTCCAGATTGACAGCCGGGTCTTGCTGGTTATCCACCGCGGTCAGCCAGTCAAACAGGGTCTTGATTCCGGGGTTGGAGGGTTTCCATTTCGCCGTACTGACCATCTGGCGCGCGGCAGCCTGATGGTCCTCGAGGCCCAGGTTGTACATTTCGTCGACAGCGCTCACCACCCCGGATGCTGCCAGCAAGCTCAAGGCCGAAAGGGCTGAATTTCGTGTATCCACAGAAGGGCTGGTTGCGGCCAGTTTTGCCAGGGTGCCCACGGCGGTTGGACCGGCATTTTCGCGCAGCGCCAACACCGCACCTTTTCGCAGCAAATCATCCGCCAGATCGGATGGAATATGCAGCAGGTGAGGAGCGGCGCTCGAGAGCAGCTCTTCTAGTATTTTTAGCTCTTCGGGTGACTGGTCGTTGTCTGCCATTGGATTGGATCGATTCCGGTGAGCTGTACCTCTCCATCGGGGTTGATCAGCACTTCACTGGTTGGGGTCTGTTCAAGGTCTTTCATCGAATAGCGTTGGGTGAGGAAGATAACCTGCTTATTGCTCGATCCAATCAATCCTCTGGCAATCCTGTTTTCCTGTTCGTACCTGCCGGCGATCAAGATATCGACATAATTGAGCGCTTCGCCGGCAAAGCGGATTTGGTCTATTTCCGATCGCCGGTATCCGCTGAAAAGCAGGAGCGATAACTGAGTCTGCGCTCGGATCTTTTGCAGCAGATCCAGTACTGGGCGAGCCTGTTGAAACGGTTCACCGCCGCTAATCGTGACGCCCTCGATCTCCCCCTGGTATGAGCGGATGCGTTCTACCAGGGTGGTGATATCCATGGCTTGACCCTGGTGAAAGGGGTGAGTTTCAGGATTGAAGCAGCCCGGGCAGCCCAGGCTGCAGCCCTGCAGCCAAAGCACCGCTCGCGCTCCGGGGCCATTGGCGCGGCTAAGCGGAATGAACTGGTGCAGGCGCAGAGAGAATGAGGGCATTGGCAGGCTACTGGTTCAGCCGTGCCGGGTTGGATTGATCGATTTCGGTTGGGCTGCCTTCGGCGGCATCCGGGGTCATCTCGCGCAAGACAATTTCACCCCCCAGGGATTGTTCCAACCCCGCAGTGATATCCAGGCATTTTTGGCCTTTCACCCCGCGAACAGATATTTCGACTTTTCCGTCTTTGTCGATCTGAACTTCAATTTCTTGAATTTCCATGATGATCCTCGCTCGGTTATTCCATCCTGCGCAGCAGCAACCGGATCTGGCCGGTTTCATTGACCTGTTCTTCGACCAGAGTGAAACCCTGCTCGGCCAATTTTTCCTTGGTGGCGTGATAGGCGTAGCGCTGGGTAAGCTGCTGGATAAAAGCGGCCGGTTTGATTCCACGAACACCGCTCCAATCGGCAACAGCCTCGTATGCATCCCCGACCCGCCGAAAACCGATGTCATAACTCAAGGGGATCACCACGCGGATGTCAACCTCTGATTTTTGCCCGGCAAAGCCGTGGACTGATTGCTGGCCCTGCTCAACATGAAAACCCAGGTCATGCAGAGCATTGAGCAAATGCTCTTTTTCCGCCAGTTTTGTTTGAATGCGGGTAAAGTGAGACATAATCTCCTTTCAGGTCAAACGAACAACGGGATGATCTTTGAGGGTGAGCTGCCCGGTCTTTAGATCACGGGCGGTGACGGTCAGGCGCTTATTGTAATCGATACTAAATTCAACTTCAAATCGCGGCTCTCCCTGCAGCACCGGCGGTTCGGCTGGCAGAAAAGTGGGGTTCTGCTCGTTCATCCAAAACAGGCTGCGCTTCTCCTGCTCGTGAGGCGTAACCTGGGTGATCCGGGCTGCGCCAGCGGCGTCGAATACCAATTCCACGGCTGGTCCGGTGGATAAGCGCTGTTCGCCCATTTCAAAGATGGCGATGCCTAGCTGGGTTTGATCTTGATGCGAGGCTTTTATGGTCAAGCGGCTGAGCGCATGTTGGGTTGGGTAGGGCGTGCCCCGTTTCACGATTACCTTGTAATCATATTGGCCCTTGGACGAATTAATGAAGCGGATCGAATAATCATGCTGGATATGGTCAAAGAAATCTACCCCGGCGACAAAGGCTGCGGCGCCGCGAGCAACCGCATCCAGGGGACGGTTGAACATGACACGGTCTTTACCGAACAACTGGCGGAAAGTCTTTTGCACGGATGGGATCTGGCTGCTGCCGCCGACCATCAGAACGGCCTGGATATCCCCATCCTGGTAACCCCGTTCCACGGCGATGTTCAACGCCGCTCGCACAATATGATTGATTTCGGTAAACAGGTCATTTTGATCCAGCAGTTCCTCAAAAGATGCGCGGGTATAGCTGGCCTGGATAACCCGCCTGGATCCCTCGACCGGCAGCTCCAGACATGCGCTCTCCGCGATGGACAGCTGCTCTTTAATTCGCTGGCATTCCAGCAACAGCCGGGTGCTGACCTGTAAAACAGCCGGCTCGCCATCCATCAGTCCGTTTTTCTTGAGAATATCCTGGAAGAGCCATTGGTCGACGACCGTCCCCCCGATATCTCGCCCGGCCTTGCCCAAAACCCGGCAGCGGCGGCCGACCACCGATTGATCCTCGGCTTCGATCAGGATCACGGAAGCATGCATGGTGCCGCCGCCAAAATCGAAGATGAGATAGACATTGCCGGGTTGAATATGAGCGCCGTAGCCCAGTGCGGCCGCGGAGGGTTCGTCGATTAACCGAAAACGGGGCAGCCCACTGGCTTCGGCAACCGACATCAGCCAGTTTTCATAGTGCTCAAAGGCTTCGACAGGGACACTCAGGCCTACTTCTTCATTTTGGAGGTTTATTTGTTCGGAGGCAAACACTAAGATCGAATTCAAAAAATCCTGACCGGCGATATAAGGAGTGATCTGCCGGTCGTCTATCTGGATTTTGATTGGGCTGCGATGACTGATGTAGCGTTTCATCCAACGCAGGGTACGCGGCGAGTTTTCCAGACCGCGCTGGAGCACCTGATTGCCTATCCACACCTTGCGCTCGGTGTCGTAATGCACCAGGGAGGGGATCACCGAGATCTGTTCGCCATCCTGAGTGGAGATCTGACCATATTCGGGTATGTGGATAGGCACCGCCTGGCCGAGTTGTGCGTCCCAGAGGGCTAAAACCGTATTGGATGTGCCGAAATCAATTCCTAAGCGTCCTGCCATCGTCCTTTACCTTTATCGAGCCGACTCTCAATTTTACCCG
The DNA here is from genome assembly GCA_963752685.1 of uncultured Chloroflexia bacterium. Classification (GTDB taxonomy): domain Bacteria; phylum Chloroflexota; class Anaerolineae; order Anaerolineales; family Anaerolineaceae; genus Anaerolinea. Next base: position 1,513,994 of record CAVVZR010000008.1, read on the forward strand.
ATTTCAGAATTGAGGATAATATCGTATTCGCCGGGTTGGATCGAGCCTGTTTCCTCCACAAAAATGTCATTGCGGAATTTCGAGCGCAGCAGCAGCTGCAGCGCTTTCAGACATGCGGCGATGGGTGGTTGTAATCCTGGATACTGCAAGAATGAATTGACCAACGCCAGGTCTGCGGGTGTCAGGCTGGCCAGCGGTTGAGCAATCAACCGCCGAACCTCATCGATCCGGAAATCCCATAGCGCGCAGGATGTTTCATCTTCGCCAATGGCTAATATGGATGAGTTCGGCGAGAGGTGAAAGGTGTTCATGCGCGAATCGCTATCGGAGCGAATGGCATCCAACGCTTGCAGGGTCGGCCAGGAAAAAGCCTGAACTTCGGCCGTGCTGCTGGCCGCGAGCAGGAGGTTTTTATTCGGATCGAACTGCAGCGAGCGAACCGGTTTCGAAAATTCGTAGGGCAGCAAAGCCGGCAGGCTCGATGAGAGCGTGGCATGCGGGCAAACCAGCACCTGTCCATTGTGTTGACCCACCAGCAGCGCGTCGACTCCATGGGCAAAAGTGCTGGCTGTGACCATACTTTTGCGAATATTTTTGCCACGCGGCTTTCGGTAGACGACCTCGGATACCCGCAAGGCCGGGACTTCGTAAACGGCCAGGCTCATCGCCGCGGCAGCGGCGGTGGTCCGATCGCCGCTCACGCTCACGGAGCGCGGCCAGAAGGGAAGGGTCACCATGGAGGCCACATTTTGGTCTCGAAATAGCTTGAGTTGAGCGTCTTTGCCGGCGGTGAGGATGGCGCCCGGGGATATTGGTTCGATGGCGGTCACATCCCCTTGGTGACTGCCGATTACCGTCAGGCGCTCATCCTGCCATTGATAAATGCGGCACTCTTGACGGGTTGAGGTTCTTTCGCCGAAGTAAAGGGTCCCATCACTGCCGTAGGCAATCTGTGAGATTGAATGGGCTAATCCTTTGACGACGGCAGCTACCCTGGCTTTTTGATAATCCCAGATGACCACTTTACGACTGCCTGTGCCAATCGCCAGTTGAGGAAGCCGTGGATGGAACGCTATTTCGTTGATTCGCCCGGCTACTCGAAATCTGGACACCAGCAGACCCAGGGGCAGTTCGATGGTCGCGGGCGGCTCGGGGAACAGGTCCAGCGCGGCAAGATCCGCGATTAAGTGCTGCTCACCGGTTGTTTCGGGTTGAAACCGGTTTGCGGTGAGGAATGTGAGGATCTGGCCGGCGTACATCACGGGTAGATCAAAAATCAGCTGCCACAGGCGTGCGAGGTCTTTTTGGTCTTCTAAGACCCGCAGCAGGGTGGCGATTTCGGCTGCGTCTGTCTCGCGGCGGGTGTAGCGCAGGCTATCCCCGACCATGATGCGCAGTAAATCTGGCCGGGCGGATTTCTGGATTTTTGACACAATGGCACGGCGGGTAGCTTCAGGCGCGGTGGAATAATATATATTGAGCAGATTGCAGTTGTAATCGAAAGAAAGATAGTTGTCCCATTGCTCCGACAGCAACAGGAATAGTGAGCGTTGTTCGGGTGAAGAGGGTAAAAAGTTGCGCTCCCGGCATATTTTCAATGCGCGCATATCCTCAGATTGGGTAAACAATGCGCAAATTGCGTCCTGGAGCGGAGCCGATGCGCTGGAGATCATCAGGGCAGCATTCACCTGCACTTCTTGATCGGGATCCTCCAGAAAATCGATTAAATCTTTTGCTAAAGCAGAGGCAATCTCCTGGATCTGGGAGAGATAGCTGTTCTTTAAGCCCACCAGCAGGCGCAAATCCGGGGGATGCGCTGGCAGGTAGCGGGCTGAACTCAACGCAGATTCCAGCAATGGATCACGGCTGTCGCGCCATAGGGCGCATAAGGCATCGATGGCGTTTTGACTGCTGAGATTGTGGAGGCAAAATTCCGCATTGGTTTGGATCCGCCGGTCGCCATCCAGCACGGCGGCAGCCAACGGTGGGATGACTTCCCCTCCCTGCCCTAAGATTGTGGCGGGGTCGTTTTGAAGTAATGCCACCGTCACACAGACCGCCACAGGCTGCGTCGGACGGTAGGGCACGGTCAGGATAAGTTGTTCGACCTCAGGTATGCGCTGCTCCACCCACAGGCGGCAAAGAGCATCAATGCAGCCCTGGTGTTTTATCTGGCGAATACTTGCCCGCGCGTGTTCGGCCAGGGTTGGATCAACATCGTGACAAGCGGTCAACAGGGCAGGAATGAGATCGGGCTCTTTGAGATAGATCGGGGAAGCTGCCAGCAGGAGCAGGCTGTAGAGACGGGTCTCCGCCGGCCGGACGGCCGGCACGAACAGAGAGGTTAATGCCTGGCTCAGGCCCGGGTCTCGCGCCGCCAACCAGGCTGCCCAGGCCTCGTCGATGGCTTTACGGTGCTTCAGACGGGTAATGGCAGCGCATGCAGACGATCGAACCTGTGCGGTGTACGGCGGCAGGCTCATCGCGGCAAGTTGACGCGCAGCCAGGAGATCACCGCTATTGGCCAGGCGCTTTAATCCCGGGATGGCGAGCGGTTTCAGCCAATCCGGCGCCAGGCGGGATGCTGTAAGTAAGATGGTTAGTGAAAAAGAGGCGGGCGGTGATTTTCCCCGGATGCGCTCAGCCATGGATCAAGAAGGCAGATCGAGCCTGATTTGAGGCGCCGATTCTTCCCCTGAGGTTTCTTTGGTCTGTGAGGCCGAAATCGCCCGGCCCTCTTTGAGCCAGGCGCGCAAGGCGTCGACCGTTTCTCGCTGCGACACCGAGAGCGGCACCTGGCGAGCCAGGGCGGCCAGGATATCCTGGGTGGAAAATTCGCGGGCATGGTCATTGAACCCAAGGTACATGGCATCGATCACTGCCTGTTCGATTTCCGATCCAACGTAGCCTTCGGAACGCGTGGCCAGCGCTTTAATGTCGTAATCTTGGGCTAACCGGCGGCGCTTGCGCAAATGGACAGCGAATATTTCCAGCCGTTCCTGGTAGTTGGGCAGGTCGAGGAAGAAAATCTCGTCGAAACGTCCCCGGCGCAAGAGTTCCGGGGGTAAAGAAGAGATATCGTTGGCGGTGGCAACCACGAAAACCGGCGAAGATTTTTCTTGCATCCAGGTCAAAATGGAACCGAACACACGCGTGCTTGTACCGCTGTCCAGGCCGCCGTGGGCCAGGGCTTTCTCCATCTCGTCGATCCAGAGGATGCAAGGCGCAATTGTTTCCGCGAGGCGCAAGGCGCGGCGGGTGCGTTCTTCCGATTTGCCGACCAGGCTGCCAAACAAAGAGCCCACATCCAGACGCAGCAGGGGCAGGCGCCATAAACCGCCGATCATCTTGGCAGTCAGGCTTTTTCCAGTTCCGGGGATGCCGATCAGGGCGATGCCTTTCGGGGCAGGGAGGCCATATTCGCGGGCTTTGCTGGTAAACGCGCTCTCACGCATCCGCAGCCAATCCTTGAGAGAAGCCAGCCCGCCGACATTATCCATGGTTTCGGTCGCCGGGTAAAATTCCAGGGCTTCACTTTCCCGCAGAATTTGTTTTTTCTCTTCGGTAACCAGCTCGATGTCGCGGTCATCCAGAGAACCATCCATGACGATCGCGCGTGCAAAGACGCGCTGTGCCTGTGACGAGGTGAGGCCCAGGGCGGCCTGGACGAGTTTTTCGCGGCCGAGCGGGGTTAAATTTGACGTTGACACCAGGGGTTTGAACCAGCCGGTTGAGCACATCCGATAAATGCTCGGCGTCCGGCAGGGGATAATTGATAATGACCGCTTCGTCTTTCAATTCCTCCGGCACTTTGGCAATATGGGTGCTGATCAGCAGGTGTTTTTTGGTGAACTTTAAGCGCTGGACGAGGCTGCGCAGTTTCCTTTTGATTTGCGGGTTGGACCACAGATCGTGGAAATCTTTGAAAAGGAATACCGCGCTGGTATTGGTGTCGAACTTCTCGACCTGTTCAAGCGCGGTGATCGGGTCGCGCGCAACCGGCGGCGAACTTTTAGCCGGGGTCAGATATTGAAAGAAATCGGCGGCATCCCAGGTCAGGCAAACCCGCTGCGATTGCTCGCAGGTGGCGCGAACAGACTGCAGCAGGCGTTCTTCTTCGCTGGTGACCAGCACAAGCAAGGTGAACCGTGCGCGCAGGTAGGTATCCAGTTGTTTTTCAAAATCCATGCGGGTGACCTTTTCCTGGTTCGTTAGGTTAGTTTCGCTATGATTCCCGAATTATTATATATGGAAAATTCCGCTTGTCCAATGGGGGCCCAACGTGCGGCCAAAGGTTTAGGGATCGGGTTGAATAATCACCGTATCGACTAGTAAAGTGTTACAGCCCGCATCCTGCCACCATTGCCCCACACTGCCGTCTGGTTTCAAGGCATTAATGCGGGTAATTTCCCATCCAGAGATGGTCACCATTTGATTGGGATTAATCTGGCTGAGCTGCTGGAAGATCACGTCGTCTTTGGGCACTGTGTGGAGCAGATGGATGCTGCCACGGGGCCGGTCTTCGGTCAGGGCAAGCCAAACAAAATGGTGGTCGGCGACAGAGGTGGAGACTTTGCTCGGGTCGGCAAAATCCTGGGTGGTCACCAGGATATCGTGGGTCAGAATTGGAAATTCGGCCAATTTAATCGCTGAGATATGGCGAACTTTTCCAGAAAACTGGCTGCTGACTTTTCTCTCGTAGACAATCTCCCAGGATTTTCCGGCGTCATTCTGGATGCTGGTGAAATTGTCGTTGATCTGGAAGTCGCCAAAGGCTTGCCGGCCAGGCGAAAGTATTTTGCCAAAGAATGAGGAGGGGAAAGCGATCGACGCCACGAACAGGATGATCCCGGCGAAGCCCATGAATACCAAGATCACCAGGCAGGGGATTTGGGATGGGTGCGATTTGGGTTGAGATTGGGACAGTTCAGGCAGTGACATCTTGGCGATTACCATAAATAGTTTTCATCATTATAGGTTGACTCAGGTATAATGATGGCGATGATGTGATGAAGGAGGCTTGACCTTACGAATTTGTCAGGGGATCACAGCGCATGAGCTGCCTGAAAGGGGACAACAGGCAGATGACGAGGATGAGGGTTCCCTATCGCGAGATAGGGTTAACTGCACCACTGCGTGCAGGAAAATCGAAAGGTCAGCGGAAGCCCTCCTGGTGAAATCCAGATAATCCCCCAAACCAATACCGAGTGCATCGTCTGCCGGTTGGTCACCCGCGGACTTTGCCCACCCTGACCGCCTGACGGCTTTTGGCCTGAGAGGTGGGTGTTTGCTATATGTGGGAGACGCATATGTGCGGAATTGTTGGATATATTGGACCAAAAAATGCCACGCCGATCATCCTCAATGGTTTGAAGCGGCTGGAGTATCGCGGCTATGATTCGGCCGGGATCGCTGTTTTGACCAACGGCCATATCGAAGTGCGTCGGGATGCTGGCAAGCTGGAAAACCTGGTGGCGATGGTATCAGCCGACCCGATAAGCGGACGAATGGGGATCGGCCATACGCGCTGGGCGACGCACGGGGAGCCGACGGCGCGAAATGCACATCCGCATCTGAGCGGGGATAATGACTTCGTGGTGGTGCACAATGGCATTGTTGAAAACTTCCTGGAATTGAAGGACGAGCTGAACGCAGAAGGGGTGACCTTCCGTTCGGATACGGATACCGAAACTATCGTTCACCTGGTCGAGCGTTATTACACCTCGGGTAAAGACGTGGTCAAGGCGGCTCGCAGCGCTCTGCTCGATTTGAAAGGCGCGCATGGGGTGGTCTTGATGTCCAGCCACGAACCCGATAAGATCATCGCGGCACGCATCGGCAATGCCGGCGGGGTGGTGATTGGCGTGGGTGAAGGTGAAATGTACGTAGCTTCAGATATCCCCGCGATTTTAGAACACACCCGCCGGGTAATTTTCCTCGAGTTCGGGCAGATGGCGGTCATCACCCGCGACGGGGCTGCTGTCAGCAGCCTGGACGGCGCGGCAGTAACCCCCCAGGTGCATACCGTCGCCTGGGATCCGGTGGCGGCCGAAAAGGGCGAATACCGCCACTTTATGCAAAAAGAAATCCACGAACAGGTGCGCTCCCTTACCGATACGCTGGCCGGACGGGTTGACCAGGACAATGGGCGCATTCATCTGCCCAGCCTTTCCCTCGACGTTGCAGCGGCAAAGCGGATCCAGAAGATCGTCATCACCGCCTGCGGGACAGCATCTCATGCCGGCATGGTAGGGAAAATTCTGTTGGAGCGCATCGCACGGATTCCAACGGAGGTGGATATCGCCTCCGAATTTCGCTATCGCGATCCGATCGTGGATGCGAACACGGTGGTGCTTTCGATCAGCCAATCCGGCGAGACGGCCGACACCCTGGCGGCGATGGAAGAGGGACGTAAAAAAGGGGCATTGCTGTGGTCCATCGTCAACGCAATCGGCTCACAGGCCATGCGCCTGGCGGATGGCTGTATTTCCATGCAGAGCGGCCCGGAGATCGGGGTGGCTTCTACCAAGGCCTTTACCGCACCCCTGGTCGATCTCTACTTGCTGGCGGTGCTGCTGGGGGATCTGCGCGGGGTGTTGAGTGACGAGGAGCGCCGGCGGCTGGTGGCGGATCTGACCCTGATCCCGGACCTGGTCGGCCGCTGCCTGGATCGCGAACAGGAGGTCCTGGCAGTTGCTCAGGCGCTCAAAGATACTCGCGATGCGCTTTATCTCGGACGCGGGATCAACATGCCAATCGCTTACGAAGGCGCGCTGAAGCTCAAGGAGATTTCGTATATCCACGCAGAGGCGTATCCGGCGGGCGAAATGAAGCACGGGCCAATTGCGTTGGTGGATAAAGAGATGCCGGTGATTGCCATCGCGCCGATGGACCCCTGGCACGAGAAGATGATCAGCCAGGTGGAGCAGGTGAAGGCGCGCGGCGGGGTGGTGGTAGTGGTGGCCACCGAAGGCGATACCTTGGTGCAGGGATTGGCCGACCATGTCTTCTGGGTTCCTTCGACCCCCTGGCTACTGAGCCCGGTGGTAACGGTCATCCCCCTGCAGTTATTTGCCTACCATATTGCCTCCCTGCGGGGCCTGGATGTCGATCAGCCGCGCAATCTGGCAAAATCGGTTACCGTGGAATAAAAATCGAAAAGCCATCCTCTTACTGGCCTTACTTGGATCGAAGCATAAAGCTTAACCCCTTATTCCTATTTAGGGCCCTGTTATTCATGGCTGTATTTGACCAATATTGCCTCAATTTGGTAGAATGATACAGGCTTGTTGATAATGGATACAAAGTAAAGGACGGTAAATTGAGTACTCCAATGGATTGGAATAAGGGGATTATTGAAGAATTCAGAGCAAACGCCGGCAAAGTCGGTGGGCGGTTTGAAGGGAAAACCCTGCTCCTGCTACATACGGAGGGGGCAAAAAGTGGAGAAAAACGGGTTAATCCGGTTGCGTACGTCAAAGATGGAAACCGGCTGGTGATCATTGCTTCGAAGGGCGGGGCGCCGGATAACCCCGGTTGGTACTATAACCTTCTCGCTCACCCGGTGGTCAACGTGGAAGTCGGAACGGAAACGTATCAAGCCCGGGCGGAGGTAACCTCCGAGCCGGAACGGTCCCGTTTATATGCCAAGATGGAGGAGATGATGCCGGGTTTTGCGGATTATAAGGAAAAGACCACGCGGGTGATCCCGGTATTTACCCTGACTCGGGTAGGTTGAGCCAGCGGACAAAGAACAGCTGCTTTAAACAACTCGCGGCCTTTTCGTAAAACAAAAAGGCCGCGATGGTTTTATAAAAATACCGTTTAGAAGTTTTCGAGCAGCTCAAGCACCAGGCCCAGCGAATTTCCGGCGTCCAGATAGGAATACATGCCCCCGGTATACTGACCCTGCTGCACCAGGGGAATGCCTTTCTCCTCCAGATAGGCGATGACCTTGCCGGTGTCTTTGATTTGGAAGGCAATGTGATGGATGCCATCTCCCTTTGCGTCCAGCACTTCCTTCCAGGTGCTGGGCTCGCCGATGGGTTCGATCAGCTCGATCTGAACCTGTCCCATGTCAAAGAATGCCAATTTGGCCTGGGCAAAGGAAGGCTTCCCGCGATAGGTGGTGTGGGCGATATCATATCCATCCGTGATGACAATGGATGGGCGCGGCAGGCCGAGAATTGTGACGTAGGCGTCGATGGATTTCTCAATATCATGTACCACCAGCCCAATTTGGGTGACGATATTCGAACCGATTCCGTTTGTATCCAAGCTGATCTCCTCATTTCCTGTGATGGTTTTATTATACAAGCGGGTGAGAATGGTAGAATGAAAAGGACATAGAAAATTTGGGAGCAATGATGCGCTTATATTTTGTTCGACACGGGCAATCTGAAAATAACGCCCTTTATACGTATACCGGCTCAGATTTGAACCGGGTGGATGATCCTAAGTTAACCGAAATTGGCAGGCGCCAGGCTGAAATGACGGCCGCATTCCTGGCGGGGACCGGTGATCCTGTGGACGTCGACCAAAACGGCACAAGTTTTCATCTGACCCATGTCTATTCGAGCCTGATGCACCGGGCATTATCCACGGGGGTGGAGATCGCGCAGCGATCCAACATCCCTTTGTTCAGCTGGCAGGATTGGCATGAAAACGGAGGCATCTATCTTCAGGATCAGGAAACCGGAGAAGATACCATTCGCCCGGGATTGAATCGTTTGGAAATGGAAGAACAATTTCCGGGGGTGGTGATTGAACCAACCATGGCGGAAGATGGTTGGTGGAACCGCCCGCCTGAAGCGGTGGACGACCGGCCGGTCCGCGCTCGGCGTGTGCTGCGCGAATTGATTGCGCGCCACGGCAGGACAAATGACCGGGTCGCGGTGATCAGCCATGGCGGCTTTTTTATGTATTTTCTGGCTGCCGTGATTGGGATTGAAAAACTTCAACCGGTCTGGTTCCGCTTATTCAATTGCGCCATCACCCGCTTTGATTTTATTGGCGAGGACCAGGTGGTTGTCTACCATAATTATGTAGCCCATCTCGCCAGGGACTTGATTACCTGACCGAAACAAGATACCTTAGATCGTTACCCACTCAAAGGGTTCGAGCAGTTTCAGCATCGCCTGGGTTTTGAGGATAATTGCCACACCGCTGAGGCCGGATCCGATGGATACTTCTTCTCGATCTTTTAATCGCTGGTCGAGCAGTAAGGTCATTTTCTGTGGAAGGCCAAACGGGGATACGGTGCCAATGTAATAGCCGGTGATTTTGTAGACCTCTTCCGGAGTGGCGAGAGTTACCCGGTTTGTTTTCAAGTATTTTCGTAAAAGCTGCCAGTTAACCTGGCGTGGGCCGGCCATCAGCACCAGGATGAATTTGTCGTCAGGGAGGCGAAACAGGATGCTGCGTACCACCTGTCCGGGCTGTTGACCTCTTTCACGGGCCGCCTGTTCGGCGGAGAGCACCGGCCCGGGGTGTTGGAAGATCTGGAAAGCGACACCCATTGAGTTGAGATATTCGATGGCAGCAGAGGTTATATTTTCCATGGGTACCTATAAAAAGCAGCAGGATGATCAGCCTGCTGCAAATACTGTCAGGATTGAAGCGGCCGGATGCCCTTGTAAATCTGTACACCGGCCAGGGTTCTCAGGATAGTGTCTGGAGGCCGGCCGGTGGATTCTCCCAACTGCTCGGGTGTCAACGGGTTGTTGCCGTTGGTGAGCAGGATGCGGAACACCGCCTCCACCAGCGAGGTATTGAGGGTCACGAAATTATCCTGCTTGGCGCAGTGGGTCATCAAGGTGTGCTGGATGCCATCCACGGGGAACACTTCCGCGGTTTCCGGATCAACCCAGTCGATGGTAGCGGAGTCGCTGTTGTTCGAAAATACTTCTTTATGTTGTGGACAAAGGAAACTGAAGAGGTAAACCTGCCAGTTCTTATCCTGGTTCTTCCACCAATCAAAATCGATGTGGAATGGCGTTTGTGTAGTCGGTTTTACCAGGCTAAATTTCTTAATATCTGGCATACATTACCCCCCTGGTGGATTGTGGTCGTCGAGGCGGAAGTATAGATCACCCAGATGGATGGCCCAGGCATTTTCCAGCAGAATGCTCAGAATGGGCCCGGGAGGTGAGCGGCGGACGACGTTAACCGCCGCATATAATTCCTGGGCATGAACATGGCCTTGTGGACTTAGCTTGGCCAGCTCAAACATCATATTTTTCACGGTCTGGGCCAGCGGTCCACGTTGGCGGTTATTCTGATCCCAGATTTTATCTAAAGCGGCAATATCTGAGATGACAATGCCCATGCGTTCGTCGTAGATCGTGCTGAGCGAATGTTTCAGGAGAGCGAAAACCAGGCCGCCGTCTGATCCAATCACCGCGGTGCGGACCCAATCGCGCGCCGGGCGTTTATGACCCGCGAAAATTACCACTTCTCCAGGCACCTGGCTGCGTTTGATGGTGACCAGGCTTCCCGGGATCAGACCGTTTTTCTCGTACCATTCACGCAGTCCAAAGGCGTACTTATGTTCGCGCACCACCCACCCGGAGAATTTTTCACCGCTGTCGCCGTCCACAAAGGTAAACTGGACCCGCGGTGATTCGTAAGCCGTGGGGAAAAAGTGGATTAACTCGTCACATATCGGCAGCGAGCCTGCCCGGAAATGGGGATAAATCAAGGGAAATGAGGCTTCATTGCCTGAAAAATCCGGTCCAAAGCAGTTTTCAAGCTCGTCTGTCACCTGGCCTTCAAACTGGTTGAGCAAACCCTGGATTGTGCTCGGGTCGAAGGAATATGGTGGGCAGCGTAAATAAACCGGCGGCTGCCGGACTTGCTCGGGTTCCAGCCGGCCGAGGAACCACAGAATTTTTCCAGCCGGACCGACTTCATCGAAGCGTTCGTCTTCTTGCAGCGCCAGGTTGAGCGAGAACTCGTTTAGTTTGGCGTTGACATCATCCGGCAGGTCCAATTGTTCCATCAGACTTCGTGTAGACAGCGGGCCGCCATCCGCCATTTCGAGAATAGCTTCCGCGAGGTTGAGGTGACCGATGTTGATATCCACCAGCAAGGCCCTGGGGAACCAGCGCCCTGCAATGCGCACCAAATCGGGGTTTTCTTCGAGGTGATCCTTTAGAATCCGGGTCAGATTGCGGCCATATTGCGACAGGACGTGTTGGGTGTCGAGGTTCGGATCGTCAGCGCCAACCGAGAGGGCTTGGTTGAGTTTATGCTCCGCGAGACCGGCGGCAAACTTTCGGGTTTCGCCGCTATCCATCTCGACGTCGATGACCTCAAATGGGGTCGTTTCTGGATTGTTGGCCTGGCGCACAGCAGTTACCGTGCCGCTGCCAAAATCATTTTGAGGGAATTGGATCGATTGACCGACCTGATAGGTATCTTTGGGATAATATACCGGTCCGGCGGCCTTTTTTTTGTTTTCCAAAACAATTTTTTCACGTTGGATGCGTTCATTCACCAGAATCGAAACCAGTTCATCGGGTGTAAGGGGCGTTTCTTTCTCCAACAAGTAATTGTAGAGGAATTCTAAGTCATCGTCGTTAATCTGGAATTCGTCCCAGTAGGTCTGTTTTAAAGCTAAAGGTGCAATGCCCATCTTTTCTCGCTAACAATTATTTCTCGAACGTTATATATCGGTTGATTAATGATTATACCTTAGGTTCTAATGAGGGCAAGCGGCTCATGGAAAAGCACGATCGAGCCATTCTTGGGGCTCCACTTGCACGCCGTTTGCCCACACTTCCCAATGCAAATGCGGGCCGGTTACCCGGCCGGTTCCACCGATGATGCCAATCAACTGGCCGGGCTGCACCTGGTTACCCACATTTACCATGATTTTTTCCTGATGCCAAAAGCCGCTGTAAATTCCCCATCCGTGGTCGATGATGGTGGCGTTGCCGCGAACGGTGAGCGCCCCGGTAAAAACAACCGTTCCCGCCGCAGGGGCGTAAATGTTAATCCCGCCGCAGTAGCCGTAATCCAACCCGGTATGGAAGTAATTGTAAGGCCCGCCGTTATATGATCGGCGATTGCCAAACCAGGATTTTATGCAGGATGGTTCATCCACCGGTATACGGAAAATGCCGTCCCATAGTTTGGTCGGCGTAGCCGGTGTGGTAGTCTGTTTTACCAGGTCGTCTTCGGGTTTTGTGTTGGCCGGATCGATGGTGGAGGGATCCACGGTGAGGGGTGGATCCTGGGCGTAATAACCTGCCTGGAGGAGCATCATTTGTTGGAATGAAATTTCACTGCCTGAAGAACTGGCAGCGCTCAAGGAAAATGGCGCTAATCCTGGTTCAGCCAGGGCATGAATGCCTTGAAGGGCGATTTGTTCATTCTCGCTGCTGGGGAAGAAAGCCAGCGGCAGACCATTGAGGCTGCCTTTTAAACTCACCCCTGGTTGAGTTTTCACCTGGATGGTAAAGGTGTGGCCCTGAACCAGCGGCAGCGGGGAGATATTTATTTCAGTCACCAAAGGCGCCAGGGGGTTGGGCGGCGGGGACTGCTCGGCACTACCGGTGAAAATGACCTCGTCCGGGGTAATCGCTGCGCTGGTCTGATCCTGGTTCACTAAGAATCAATTCCCAGGGGTTGGCGTTCATCGAGGCGGCGTAACCCAGAAAATTACCGCCTTGGGGCAGAACGCCCAGGGGTTTGCGGTATTGGGTGGTTTCGGCTTGCGGCAGGATGAGATTAGACCCCGCGTAGACCTCGGTATAACTGGTGATGCGATTTAGCCGCAGCACCATGTTCAGATCCAGATCGCGAAAGCGAACCAATCCGTTCAAATCGATGCCGAGGGGGATCGTCTCCGTCACCAATTTACCGCTGACCCCCTCCAATCCAGGGATTACCAATTCAACTCCAGCAGCCAATAGGTTAGGGTCAACCAATTGGTTGGCGGCGACCAGGTCGTCTACGGTGATGCCAAACCGCAGGGCGATGGAATAGAGCGTATCGCCGGGTTGCACGACATACACTGGGCCGGCGTCCTGGGCTTGTGCGGTTGGGATGCTAACTGGGAAAAGGAAAAAGCAGAAGAGGGAAAAAACGAGAAGAGATCTACGCATCGGTTATGGTTAATTGATCTCCAGGATGGAAATTATTCAGATGATCGGCGTGAATTTCTAAAACGGAGAGTGCAGGAAGTTTCGGCGCATAGGCCAATCGCCAGCGGCGCGCCAGCTGCACATCCACCACTTTGTTCTTTTTGTCGATCCATATCGCGGTAATATCGAAATTCATAAAAAGCATATGAATGGATGTGTTGACCACACTTTCACTTTTTTCAACGAGTAAAATGCCTTCATCCTTCGGCAAGTCGCGGGCGAACATCAGGCCCTTCAAGCGCAGCCAAAAAGAATCACCATAGATGGCGGTGATGGGCTGCGCGGAGGGAACGGAAGCATTATGGATGATAGCGCGGCGCATACGATGGCCGAAATCAGGGTTGGATTTCGGGGTTTAGCACCTTTTCGATCAACTCGATCAACTCTTGCGGGCGGAATGGTTTGCAAATGTAATCGTCAACTTTTGCGATATGCAAACCCAGCACCCGATCGATATCTTGAGCTTTGGCGGTGATGATGATCACCGGAATATGGCGAGTTTTATCGTTGGCTTTGATTTGTTGGAATACTTCCCAACCATCCATTCCGGGCATCATTAAGTCCAAAAGAACCAGATCTGGGATCTCTTTGTTGACTAAATCCAGACCATTTCGACCGCCGTGCGCACCATGGACTTGAAAGCCTCGCCGGTTTAGAATTAATGTGACGAGGTCGATCATTTCCAGATCATCTTCGATGTAAACAACAATTCGGCTTTTTTGTTCGTCCATTGATGTCCTCAGATAACTTAGTTTACCACAACCAAACTTTCAGTTGCATTGAATCTACATGGCAAAATCGCCAAAATAAGCATGATTTTTGCCCCGACACCCTGGCCAGATTTGCGCCAACCGGTGCGCGATTTCATCGGAAGAAGCGAATATTAAAAACCATTCCCTTGTCAGGAAGTGCCGGGTCATTTATACTCATCCAGGAGGATGCAAACCCATGGCAAAACAACGAATAGTGGTAGTGGATGATCATGAGGTGGTTCGGCTTGGCCTTCGCTCGCTTTTAGAGCATCATGCCCAGTTTGAAGTTGTGGGCGAAGCCTCCTCGGCAAAAGAAGCTATGGAACGGGTGACACGGCTGCGTCCGGATATCGTTCTGATGGATATCCGCTTGCCCGGGACGAGTGGGATTGAGGCTTGCGAAGAAATCACTACCCAGTTCCCGGATACGCGGGTGGTGATGCTGACCTCCTATGCGGAAGACGAGATGCTCTTTTCGGCTATCCGCGCCGGGGCATCTGGTTATGTGCTCAAGCAAATTGGGGGTGAAGACCTGATCAAGGCCATCGAGGCGGTAAGCCGTGGAGAGGCCTCACTGGATTCTGCCGTGACCCAGCGCGTTTTTCAGGAAGTCCGCCGCGCGGTGAAAGAAGAAGAAGCGTCAGCATTTGCCAACTTGAGCCAGCAGGAAAGGCACGTCCTGCTCCTGGTGTCCGAAGGCAAAACCAATCGGGAGATTGCCAAAGCCCTGTTCTTGGGTGAGGGCACGGTGCGCAATTATGTTTCGAGCATTCTTTCGAAGCTGGGGGTCAGCAACCGTGCGGAAGCCGCGGCCTACGCGGTAGAACACAATCTGCGCGAATATTTGTAGATCGTCTCGGGTAATTTCGGCCGGCTACTCGCTGTACCAGTCTTTCCAACATTGCAGCATATATAACGAATCTTCTTCCATCGCCGGGCTTTCGCATAAGATGCGACCGGCGCAATTTTTGGCGTGCAGGGCATCGAATAACCCGCGTAAGTTAAAGTCTGATTCGATCAATTTCAAGTGGTTCCGCTCGCCCTTGTCTGAGTATTCGATCCCCGACAGATGGATATGCAGGCGTTGAAGGGCGGCTGCGCCCAGTGTGGAGGCGTAGGTGTCTAATATCGCCAGCCATTCTTCGCGTGAATTCATCGTGCCGTCACCCGCGCGGGCGTGGAGATGGGCAAAATCCAGGCAGGGCTCCACCCCTTCGATCGCGGATGCCATCTGCAGGGTGTCGTCAAATGATCCCAGCATGGCGGTTTTGCCCATAGTTTCCGGGCGGATCGTCACCGGGTTATTTGACCCGCGAATTTCCGCGAGGCAATCTGCCAGCCGGGGGATGGCGACCGGCAGGACTTCTTCGGGCGGCCGGGTGAAGTAAGATCCGGGGTGGAAGATGATATCGGTGGCGCCGGCCAGGTTGCCATAATAAGCCGCATCCATCAGCCGTTTTCGCGATTTGGGCCATTCTTCATCATTCGCGTTGAGATTTATAAAATAGGGAGCGTGAACGCTGACTTTCACCTTGTTTTCAGCACCGGCGGCCTTGATTGCCTGGCAGGTTTCTTCGCTGACCCTCACGGATTGAACCCAACCCAATTCCAATGCAAATAAGTTTAAGGATGCTAAGGTCTGGATAGCGCCGATGCTTCCGCCGGGCTTTTTGGGGGTCGAAATGGGAGATCCAACTGTGCCAAAGTCAAATGGAACTGTCATGGTTACCTCTATCCAAACAAGGGTTGCAATTTTTGCCAAAGGGGTGGGCCAAGTAACAACAGGCCAATCAGGATCGAAAACAAGGCGGCAATCAATACCGCGGCTGCGCCTACATCTTTACCGATTTTCGCCAATGGATGGTGGCTGGGCGTGGATAAATCCACCACCGCTTCGATGGCGGTATTGATAAATTCTGCCGTCCACACAAAACCGATGGTCAAGATAAGTACGGCCAAATCCCGTTCCGGGACAGCCAGCCAGATGGCGAGCAAGACTACCGCGACGGATGCGACTGCGTGTATCCATGCATTCTTCTGGGTCTTTATGACAAACCACCAGCCAGAAAATGCATAACCAAAGGAGCGGACACGCGACATGAGAAATTCCCGCATGAACTACTCCGGAAGCCGGGTTATGTTGACGCCCAACAAATTGAGAACCTCAGATTGAGCTGCCCACATGGCGGCTTTGCCTTTCGCATCGGCATGGTCATGCCCTAGCAGGTGGAGCATAGCGTGAACGACGAGCAGCTGCAGTTCGTCCATGACAGGCACCCCAGCCGCCTCGGCCTGCACTTTGGCAGTGGGGAAGGATAGGATCATGTCGCCCAGATATACCAGCCCGGTATCCGGGTCAAACTCATCCGCGGGGAAAGAGAGCACATCCGTAGGGGCATCCACACCGATAAACTGGCGGTTCAACTCCTGAATACGCTCATCCGCATCGACGACGATAGAGAGTTCCAGCTCTTCCAGCCGTCCCTGGTGTTTCAGGGTTTGGATAGCCGCATTTTCCAATAACGAGGTATCCACGTGCTCGGAATAATCCTCGGCAACAAAAATATCGATCATCATATCTCAATTCTTCGGTAAGACAGCCTGGGCCGGCTTGGTTACTTCGGGGTATTTTATGCGTGGATGGTAGGTATTTTTTAGGGTTTCAACGAACGATTCAGTGATGATGTTCAGATCTTGAAGGGTCAGGCGGGTATTATTCAACTGCCCCTCTTTTTCGCAGAAATCGATGGTTTTTTTGACCAATGTGCGAATATCCGCCTCGGTTTGGGGCAATTCGGCGCGCACGCGCGCCTGGCAGCCATCCGCGAGCATCAACAATGCCGTTTCACGCGAACCAGGTATGGGCCCGGGATAACGGAAAAGCTCTTCGTCGACCTGGTTAGCATCATTACCCGCCTGTTCGACGGCTTTCGCGTACTGGTAACGCGTCAGCAGGGTGCCGTGATGTTCGCGAATGAAATCGTGGATGCGCACAGGCAGGCGATATTTCTTCGCCAGGGTGACGCCATTGGCGACATGCACGATGATCGTTTGAGCCGAGGTGACCGGATCCATCTCGTCGTGGGTGTTTAATTTGATCCCGATCTGGTTTTCGATGAAGAAGGATGGATTGAGGGCTTTGCCGGCATCGTGATACAGCCCGCCGACCCTCACCAGCAGCGAATCGGCGCCAATTTTTTCGGCGGCCTGTTCGGCCAAAACTGAAACCTGCAGGCTGTGCTGGTAGCTGCCGGGTGCTTTCTGCAGGATGAATTGCAGCAGCGGGTGATCCGGGCGGGATATATCCAGGAGTTGCAATGCCGTGGAGATACCCAGCGCCTGGGAAAAGGTGAATTGAAATAAGAGGCTCAGGCTGGATGACGCCAGACCGCTGAAAAAAGCCGCCGCGATCAAGGTGGCCAGCCCAATCAGATCGGTGTAAGGGTTGGAGAGACGATAAGCGAGCAGCACCGCGCTGCCGGCTGCGCCAATGCCAATCCCGGACCAGAAGAAAGCACTGATTCTTTTTCCGCGGGCCAGGATCAGCACGCCGAGCAGGCTGGAAAGGACGTAGAAAACCGTGAGGTCCAGTGAGTTTTGCTGGTTGAATGCGGTTAAGATCCCCAGCACCAACGAGAACACCATCCCTAACTCCAGGTTGAATAAGATCGATATGGTTAATCCAAACGCTGGAATCGGAAATAGATAAGGAACAACAGCCCGATTGGGGATGATCAAGCGCGCTGCGAATAAAAACAATAGAAAGAGAAAAGCGATCAGGATCTGGCTGCGCAGGCTTTCCAGGGCCTGGTGGCTTCTCCGTTGAAAATATAGCCCGATAAAACCGGATGTAACCGCCACCATGGCCAGCGCCGAGGAATAATCTTCTCCGTTGGATTGCGGTCGGATCAAGCCGTAACGCTGCAGGGCCTCCCAAGCCAGGGGAGTGATCAATTGGCCGCGGCGGACGATGATTTCACCGGTGATATAACGTTGGGCGACAGGCTCCACCGCATTGGCCGCCGATGTCCGAGCCTGGTCGGTTTGCTCGGCGTCATAGAGGCTGTTGGCGGTGATGAAAGGGGTTACCAGTGAGCTGACGACACCGGCTTGATCCTGGGACAAGGCAAAGCTGATCAGGGTTGGCAGCCGCCGCACCGCATCTTTCACCTGGTCTTCACGGATCGTGTCGCGCATGATCTGCTCGAGCACCGATAAGGCTTCCCGCTGTACCGCTTCCCACCGGACTTCATTGAGCGACAGGATGAAGGTGGCGTCCTGGCGGGTGAGCTGTAAGCCGGGGATTTTGGATAAATCGTCCAATTTTTGCGTATCGGTTGCGTAGGCGTCAAAACGCACGACACTCAGATAATTGATCACCGTGCGCAGGCGTTCGATTTGTTTGCGGGCAATGGCCGGATCGGCAGGCAGGTAGATCGGCGCGATGCTTTCCTGGGCATCTTTCACCGCTTGTTCGGTAAGCAGATCGCTGGAATAACTGAGCGCGTAAGGCGCCTGAATGTCTTGGGGAGCGACATCCCCCGGCGAAAGCGTATAGGTGGACTGCCTTGACGAGATCGGAAGCACCAGGGCTGCAAACGCGAGAATGCTGCTCCCTGCCCACAGAATGATGTGGAGGAATAACCGGTTTCGTGACGGCAGTGTTTGCTCTCTGAAGCCGGTAAAATCCATTGATTAGCCTGCGAGCAGTGCGCGAACCACCTGGCTTGCCTGGTCGCCTGCCACTCGTCCTTGAATTTTTGGCATTAATGTTTTCATTACCCGCCCGGTATCAGCCAGGGTGGTTGCACCCACCTCGTCGATGACCGATTTGACCAGATCATTCAATTCTTGTGGGGTGAATGGCTGGGGCAGGTACTTTTCCAGCAAAGCGATTTCGGCATTGCCAAGCTCAATCAAATCGGGCCGCCCGGCTTTTTCAGCATCGGCGATAGCCTCTCGGCGGGATTTGACCTCTTTCTGGAGGATAACCTGGATACCGGTCTCATCCAGCGGCGCGCCTTTTTCGATCTCGCTGAATTTAATCGAGGAGACAACCATGCGAATGGTGCGCAGGGAAAGGTCATCTTTTGCGCGCATTGCGTCGCGCAGTGCGGTTTCGAGTGCTTTCTTTGTATCCATGAATAAATTATACCCCTTGATCCAGTTGAGATTACGGCGCGTGATTGACGGTAACCAGGTCCTTGAGTTTATCGTAGGTTGCCTGACCGATGCCTTCGATGTTTTGGAGTTCTTCAATGGTTTTAAAGCCGCCGTTAGCATCGCGGTAGGCGATGATGGCTCGCGCACGGTCCTCGCCAATTCCAGGGAGGGAAACGAGCATGTCCATCGCGGCAGTATTGATGTCGATCAGGCTGCCCGAACCACCTGACGATGCGGGCGCCTGCGGCAGAACTTCTCCCTGTTTCGGAACGTAAATCTTTTGGCCATCTTCGATGACCGCTGCCAGGTTGATCGAAGTGGTCTGTGCGTCCGGGGCGTATCCGCCGGCCCCATCAATCGCTTGCTGGACGCGGCTGCCGGGCGCCAGTGAATACACACCTGGGTGGATCACGGCGCCATCCACGTGGACCACATATGGCGCCAGGCTGGGTTTTGGCTCCAACCGGATGGGCTGGCCCGAGGGCTGGCGCGCGATCAACAAGATGACCGCGCCGGCGATCAGTCCGATCAATATACCCAAAGGAATATTCATCCACCCCGGAAGAGATTTCATCCTGCCAATTCTTTAGGGAACGAGATCGGTCTGGTGGGCCAACTCCTCTTCGCGCATGGTATTGAAGGCCGTAATGGCGACCTCGACCATGCTGCGATCTGGCTCGCGGGTCGTCAGATGCTGGAGGGCAAGGTTGGGCTTGATCAGTATTTTTACGATGGGGTTATCGATGAAATTGGCGGTGAAACGAATATATTCATACGCCAATCCGGCGATAGCCGGCAGCAAGACAACCCGGCTGAGAATCCTGACCAGGGTTGGCAAGGGGCCAATCAAGGTGAAAACGATTACCGAAAAAACCACCAGGGTCAGCAGGAAAGCCGTGCCACAGCGTGGGTGCTCGAGCGAGTAGCGCATTACGTTTTCGGGGGTCAGGCTGGCATTATCTTCGAAAGCATTGATTGTTTTGTGTTCTGCGCCGTGATAGGCAAAAACTCGGGCAATCTCAGGGATTTTCCCAACCAGCCAGATATAGCCAATCACCGCAATCAAGCGGATCAGACCTTCGATCATATTCCCGGCAAACGGAGAAAAGGCGAATGTTTTCTCGGCGATCTGACCCAGAAATGCCGGTCCGGCAAAAAATAACAACGCGGCAATCAGCAATGACCCACCGACGGTAGCAAAAAAGGATCCGCCTTCAATCTTGGCCTCTTCAGGGCTCTGTAAATTGGCCGAAAAGGTCAAGAAGTGCATCCCTAACCCCAGCGCATCCCAGATGCCGATGATCCCCCGAAAAAACGGGTAGCTCATCCAGCGAGACCGGTAGATCGCCTGCAATGGTTCGGTGTGAATGGTGATACTGCCGTCCGGCGCGCGCATGGCAGCCGCGGCCGAATGCTTTCCCCTCATGAGAACGCCTTCGATCAGTGCCTGACCGCCATAGGTAGGCATGCGTGATGGTTTCAACGGTTACTTTTCCTCCGATTGGCCGTAATTGTAAAAGAAATGGACCAGAGATTCAATTCCTCGATACCAGGTTGGCAGGTGCAGATGTTCGTTTGGGCTGTAAATCCGGTCGTCCGGCAAGCCAAACCCGGTCAATACCAAATCGGCGCCTAATATTTTCTGAATATCGGCCACCACCGGAACGCTTCCGCCTTCCCGTTTGAAAACCGGGCGTACACCCCAGACCAACTCGAGCGCGCTGCGCATGGCGTGAGCGGCAGGATGGTTTGGATCGGTCGCGCAGGCCGGGCCTCCGCCGAAATAAACCAATTCCCAACGCACGGTGGCGGGGATCACACTGGCCAGGTAAGCGCGCAATAATTGATGGATTTCATCCGGGTCCTGGTCGGCGACGATACGGGAAGATATTTTGGCCATCGCGTAGGATGGAAGGACGGTTTTCGTCCCGGCGCCAATAAAACCGGAATACAACCCGTTGATTTCGAGGGTTGGACGGGCGCCCACCCGTTCGGCCGGGGTAAATTCTTTTTCACCCCAAAGGGCCGGGGCGCCGGTCTGGCTGAGATAGAACTGCTCGTCCATGGGAAGGCGGGCGAGTTCCTCGCGTTCCTGGGGGCTTAATGAACGCACGCGGTCATAAAACCCAGGGATCCTTACCGTACCGTTCTCGTCATGCATGCCGGCGATGATCCTGCTCAATGCCTGACCCGGGTTGTGGATGGTGCCGCCAAAGACCCCGGAATGCAGATCGTGCTCAGGCCCATAGATACGCAGCTCGAAGAAAACCAGCCCGCGCAACGCGTATACGATGGTGGGGAGATCCGGCGCAATCATGCCCGCGTCCGGGTTCAAAGATACATCACAAGCTAATAATTCCTTGTGCTCTGCGATGAATGTTTTTAAATTCGGGGAGCCAATTTCTTCTTCTCCCTCGACCAGGAATTTGATGTTGAGGGGAAACGCATCGCCGGAATGATGAATGGATTGCAGGGCTGCAAGGGTGGCGACAACCTGCCCTTTCATGTCGGATGCGCCGCGGCCAAACAAAAGATCGCCGCGCACGGTTGGGTCAAAGGGACCGGTCTCCCATAACTCCAGCGGATCTGCGGGCTGAACATCGTAATGCCCGTAGACCAGCACAGTAGGCTTCTCTGGTCCGGCATGCAGCCACTCTCCGAAAACTACCGGATGCCCGGCTGTGGGGTAAATTTGAACATTCTCCAGCCCACTGAGCTGAAACAGCGAAGAAACATTCTTGGCCGCTGCAAGCATGTCGTCCTTATATTCGGATGAGGTGGATACGGACGGGATACGGACCAGGTTGGTCAGTTGAGATAAGAATTCATCGCCATGCGACTGGGCATATTGGATTGCGGAAGTCCGGAAGTTGCTCATTCATTTCCTCTTCAAGTAGATTGGTTTGATTATATGCGATTTTAGCTGTGCATTCCTCTTTCTGAAAATCGCGCGCGGCGTTCCAAGATTAAGTTTGTGTTAGAATATTTAGACAAATTCGGTGGTCGGACCAGGGAATTATCTGGCCGGCGTTGGGTCATAGCCATCCACCCATCGAAAAGTGCCGCCTTGCTGAAACTCCGTAATCACCATTAAGGAAATTCTGTGTCCACCGATCCTGGTTCAAAAAAACCTATTCACCCCGAATATCTCGATTGTATTTTGATTTATTTGCCAGGTGTGCAGAGTCTGCACTACCAGGGCAAACCGGTCGCGCCTGTCGATGCGGAGGTGGGTATGCTGATCACTAACGCCACCCTGATCCCTTACAGCCAGCCAAACCAGATTATTCCAAACCAGGCCGTGTTCATTCGCGACGGGCTGGTGGTTGAATTTGGGGATAACGCGGTATTAGTCGCGCGATATCCGGGTGAGGATGTTTTGGATGCCAACGGCCAGCTGGTGATGCCGGGAAATATATGCGCCCATACTCATTTTTATGGCGCCTATGCGCGCGGAATGGCCATCCCGGGAACGGCTCCGGCCGATTTTCCTGAGATTCTGGAGAAATTGTGGTGGGGCCTGGATAAAGCCCTGGACGCAATGGATGTGTATTATTCGGCTATGGTATGCCTGGCAGATGCGATCCGGCATGGGACAACCACTTTGATTGATCATCATGCCTCTCCGAATGCCATCCCAGGTTCGTTGGACCAAATTGCCCGCGCGGTGGATGAATCTGGCCTGCGCGGGTGTCTTTGTTATGAAGTGACCGATCGAGACGGCGCGGAGCGGTCAGCCGCTGGGATTGCCGAGAATGTGCGCTTCATCCAACGGATTGCCGATGGGGATGACGCCGGGGGGCGTCTATCTGCCTTGTTTGGCCTGCATGCCAGCCTGACGTTGTCCGAGGAGACGCTCAAAGCCTGCCGACAGGCAGTTGGTGAAGATGTTGGTTTCCACATTCATGTGGCCGAACACCCGGTGGATGAATATGATTCTCTGGAGAAATCCGGTATGCGGGTAGTGGACCGCCTGGAAAATGCAGGTATTTTAGGGCCAAAATCCATTGCAGTGCATGCAGTGCACGTGGACGCCAAAGAAATTGAAATTCTACGGCGCAGCGGCACCTGGGTAACCCATCAGCCGAGATCGAACATGAACAACGGGGTTGGCCTGCCGGCAGTTGAAGATATGCTCCGGGCAGGGATCAAGGTTTGCCTGGGGAATGACGGTTTTTCCAACACGATGTGGCAGGAGTGGAAAGCCGCCTATCTGGCGCATAAATTGGAGCACCGCGATCCGCGGCGGATGAACGGCGCGCTGCTCGAGCAAATGGCCGTACGGAACAATTCCGCGCTGGCCGGCCAGGTGTTTGCCGGGAGACGCATCGGCGTGATTGAGCCGGGCGCGGGCGCCGACCTGATCTTTGTAGATTACCAACCCTTCACCCCCATGGACGCGGGAAATCTGCCCTGGCATATCATCTTTGGATTTCAGGAAAGTATGATCACCACTACCATCGTGGCGGGTAAAATCCTGATGCAAGACCGTAAGCTGCTGACGATTGACGAAAAAGAGCTTGCCCGAAAAGTGCGAGAGGTGGTTCCAAATGCGTGGGCGCGTTATCAAAATATTTTACAAGGCTGAGAGGGAATTGCTGTGACCGAAGAGGGAATGATCAAATCAATTGGCATAATCGGCGGAACCGGTAAAGAAGGCAAGGGGCTGGCGTACCGCTGGTCAAAAGCCGGTTATCAAATTTTAATTGGTTCTCGTCAGGCCGAAAAAGCCTCGATGGCAGCCAACGAACTGCTTGGGCTGCTTGGTCCGGACGCAATCATCGAAGGATTGGAGAATCCTGCAGTAGCCGAACGGGCGGATTTACTGGTGTTAACTGTGCCCTATTCAGCCCACCAGGCAACCCTGGATCAATTAAAAGAAGCGGTACAGGGTAAAATTCTGGTGGATGTGACCGTCCCGCTGGTTCCCCCGAAGGTGTCAAAGGTGCAGATGCCCCCCGCGGGAAGCGCGGCGCAGGAGGCCCAGGAAATCCTTGGGCCTGGGGTGACGGTAGTGTCCGCTTTCCAAAATATATCCTATGAGCATCTGCTGCATGACGAAAGCGTGGATTGTGACGTACTGGTCTGCGGCGGCAACAAGCAGGCTCGCGGGATTGTTTTAGACTCTGGTAGAAGCGGCGGGGTTGGTCGGTTGGGATGCCGGCCCGATTGAAAATTCGGTGGTGGTAGAAGGCTTAACCTCGGTTTTGATCGGCATCAACAAGCAGTACGGGGTGCAGTCGGCCGGGATTAAGATCACCGGTGTGGTCAGGCCATCTTAACTGTGTTGGTTCTGAGGAATTTATGACGCTAACCATTGAGCCAATTCAAGGGCTACCATTGATGAAACCCGGCGATTCGATTGCCGAAGAGATCTACAGCTGTCTGACCGCCCAGGGTCTGTCGCTCGAAGATGGGGATATTTTGATCGTGGCGCAAAAAATCGTCTCGAAAGTGGAAGGACGGTTGGTCAACCTGGAAAGTGTGGTTCCATCTGAAATAGCGAAAGCATACGCCGTTCAAACCGAAAAGGATCCCCGCTTTATCGAGCTGGTTTTACAAGAAAGCGCCAATGTACTGCGGGTGCGGCAAGGCACGATCATTGTCGAGCACCGCCTGGGGTTTGTTTGCGCCAATGCGGGCATCGACCATTCTAATGTGCAGGGTGATTGGGGCAGCGCGGATGATTGGGTGCTGCTGCTCCCCAGTGACCCGGACCAGTCCGCGGAAACCATCCGCAAAGAATTGACCCGGCTGTCAGGAAAAGAGATCGGGGTGATGATCATTGATTCTCACGGTCGCGCCTGGCGCTTAGGCACGGTGGGGGTGGCGATCGGGCTTTCTGGAATACCCGGGCTGATCGATATGCGCGGCAAGCCGGATTTGTTCGGCTACCAACTGCGGGTGACGGTCATCGCGGCGGCGGATGAGCTGGCGGCTGCGGGTTCGCTGGTCATGGGTCAGGCAGATGAACGGATTCCGGTGGTTCTGGCACGGGGTTTTCCCTATGCGTTGAGGGAAGCCAGTCTAAAGGAGCTCATTCGTCCAAAGGAAATGGACATGTTTCGCTAAGAAATGATTTACGCACTTGCCAGTCTCTTCTCCTTTTCCGATCCCCCTCAAATTGCAGACATTTGGGGAAGAATTCAACGCATCTTCAATATCGCCGGCATGCCGCTGACGGCCTTGCCGCATTTCTCCTGGCATGTGGCCGAATCCTATAATTTTGAGCGGTTGGAAGAAAAGTTAATCTCCTTTACCCAATCCGTAGAACCGATCAGCCTGCACGTGGCTGGAATTGGTACATTTAGCGGCGATCATCCGGTGATTTATCTGCCGGTGACCAAAACTCCGTCGATTACTTCAATTCATAATGAAATGGCAAGCTGGATCACCGAATACACCTCAACGACAAACCCTAATTACGACCCGTTGTTATGGATCCCGCATATCACGCTGTCGGCGGATGAGTTCAACTCGGATGGCGTCTGCCAGGTGATCAGTGAACTGGCGTATATCCCGATGAATTTTGACCTGACCCTCGATCATATCGCGATTATTTATCGCAATGAGGAAAAGAGCGGGGTACGCCAAACCTTTGTTTTTGGGGAAGGTCGTTCATGAAAGTAGTCGCGTTGGCGGGTGGAGTCGGCGGGGCGAAGCTGGCGGATGGTCTCTATCGTGTCCTGCCAGGCGAGGATTTGACGGTGATCGTTAATTGTGGGGACGACTTCACCTATCAGGGTCTTCGCATCTGCCCCGACCTGGATACGGTTTGTTATGCTTTGGCCGGTTTGGCGAACCCGGTGACCGGATGGGGAAGATCGGATGAAAGCTGGGTGGTGTTTGAGCAAATCCAAAAGCTAGGCGGACCCGGTTGGTTCCACCTGGGTGATCTGGACCTGGCGACTCACCTGGAGCGCACGCGCAGATTGCTGGCCGGGGATGCGCTGAGTGGGGTTACGGTTGATTTCTGCAAGGCCTGGGGTGTCCATACCCGAGTCCTGCCGGTTACGGACAACTCGGTGCCAACGTATGTAAATACGAAGGATGAGGGCCGGCTGCCCTTTCAAGAATACTTTGTCAAGCTTGGCTGTGTTCCCGTCGTCACTGATTTTGAATTCCAGAATGCATCTTCAGCCCGGCCCGCGCCAGGGGTGATGGATGCTATCCTGAATGCCGACTGCCTGGTGGTGTGCCCATCCAATCCATGGGTTTCGATCAGCCCTATCCTCAGTATTCCGGGCGTACTGGATGCGGTCATGGGCTGCCCTGTTCGCATTGGAATCTCCCCAATCGTCGGAGGGAAGGCCTTGAAGGGCCCAGCCGCGAAAATGTACGCCGAATTAGGCATCACGCCTTCTGCCCTGGCAGTTGCCAGACAATATCGCGGCTGGTGCTCGGATTTTGTCCTGGACGCGGTGGATGACGAGCTTCGCGCTGAAATCGAGCACCTGGGTATGGCTGTTTTGGTCACGGATACCATCATGGATAACACCGACGCACGCACGCGGGTCGCCAGGGATGTGCTGGATTACTGCCAGGCGAAATTGCACAGGGTAACGCCATAATGGGTTTGTGGACGATCATTCCGGTAAAACCTTTATCCAGCGGGAAATCCAGGCTTTCCGGGATCCTATCCGTGGATGAGCGCGCCCTGGTAAATTACCGGATGGCCTCAAAAACTTTCCAAACGTTTGCATGTGTGCCCGAACTCGGCCAGGTGCTGGTGATCAGTCGAGACGCAGCTATCCGTTCCCTGGCCGAAAGCTTCGGTTTTCTGGCTTTGCAAGAGGATGGCAATTCATCCGACTTGAATTTTGCGATCAAACAGGCGGTCACAGTAGCCCTGCTGAGGGGCGCAAACAGCGTGTTGATTGTGCCGGCGGATTTACCGCTCTTGAAACCGGAAACCATTCGGGATATTCTTAAGGTGGCGGGTCGTGTTCCCGGAATGGTAATCGCCCCAGACCGCCGCCTGGAGGGAACCAATGCCTTGTGGCTATCCCCGCCGGATTTGATCGATTTTCAGTTCGGGGTTGGTTCGTTTACAAAGCATATCCAACAGGCCGAAGCGATGCATGCCAGTATCGAAATCTTCCAATCGCCCGGTTTCGGCGTAGACCTGGATTTACCCGACGACCTGATGCTCATTCATCTGAATGATCCTACCTATTCTTGTATGCGGTCCCACTTATAACCCAGGAGGCAGTCATGACTGACCGTGTTGCTTTGTACTTGCAGGATGCACATCAATTAAGAGACGGGCTAGATTATGTCCGTTATGCTGAACAGCGCGGTTTTGAGGCCGTGTGGCAGGCCGAAAGCCGATTGGTGCGGGATGCAATTGTTCCAATGGCCGCCTATGCCGCGGTGACAGAAAATCTCAAGGTTGGCTCTGGGGTGATCAATAATTGGACGCGGAATATCGGTTTATTAGCCGCGACTTTTTTGACCCTGGACGATCTGGCCCCGGACCGGATCATCTGCGGAATTGGCGCATGGTGGGACCCGCTGGCAAAGAATGTCGGCATCGACCGGCGAAAACCGCTGGTGGCCATGCGGGAAACGGTTACTGTTCTTCGCCGCTTACTCGCACTGGAGCGGGTCACCTTCCACGGCGAATTTGTCAATGTGGATGGGATCGAGCTGGATGTGGTTCATGGACGGGTCGAACCGCGCAATGTGCCCATCATGATTGGGGCGACCGGCGATTTAATGATGGAAATGACCGGTGAGATTGCGGATGGCGTGGTGCTCAATTATTGCGTTCCGCCTGAATACAACACCAAGGCCTTGGAATTGCTGGAAAAGGGCGCCGCGAAAGCGGGTCGAAAAATGGATGAAATCGACCGGCCGCAATTGATCGTCTGCTCGGTCGATCACGACCACGACAAGGCGATTGATACTACCCGCGGCTTGCTCACCCAATACCTGGCGCAGCAGCCGCATATCGCCAAGGCGTCGGGGGTCTCGATGGATATCGTGGCCCAAATCCAATCCATCCTGGGCTGGCCGGCGACCCACGAGCAGATCCAAAATGCCAAGCACCTAGTCCCCGAAGAGTTAATTCTGCGGATCACGGCCTCTGGCACGCCCGACGAAGCGCGCAAAAAGGTCGAGGAATACAACCGCAATGGTTGTACCTGCCCGATATTGTATCCAGTGGGTGGGGATGTCAGGCTGTTGATTGACACGTTTGCGCAAAACTAGCCACTCAAAGGAGCATGCGATGATCCTGGAATATCACCGCCCGGAGCAATTGGATCAAGCCCTGCAGCTGCTGGGGCGTGAGAGCCCGCGAACCATTCCGCTGGGTGGTGGTACCCTGATCGCCAATTCTCATGCGGAGGATATCGCCGTGGTGGATTTACAGGCGCTCGGATTGGATTATTTCCACGCGGAGGGCAACTCCGTGGTCATTGGCGCGATGCAGCGAATGCAGGCGCTTGCCGATGAGCGAGAAATCCATCCTGCTTTACAGCAATTGATCGCTAGAGAATTTTCAGGCAACCTGCGCCAAATGGTTAGCATCGGCGGAGCGTTAGTGGCTTGCGATGGACGCTCTGAATTGGCAGCCGCCTTCCTGGCAATGGATGCGCGCATGCTTTGGCTGCCAGGCGAGAAGGAAGTAACATTGGGAAATTTTCTGCCGTTGAGGTCGAGTTACGCCCGCGGCTCACTGCTCAAAGAGATCAGAATTCCGGCCCATGGAGAATTGCGCATCGAGAAGGTGGCCCGGTCGCCGATGGACCAGCCAATCATCCTGGTTGCGGCTTACCGCTGGCCTTCGGGCCGGGTGCGGGTTACGGTGGGTGGATTTGGTGCGGCACCGCTGTTGACCCTGGATGGCCCAAATGGAGATGGAGCTGCGTTGGCGGTCCAGGTGGCCTGCCAGCAGGCTGACGATGAGTGGGCCAGCGGTGAATACCGCAGTCAGGTCGCCAGGCAGCTCGCCGAGCGGATTGTCGGTTCCCTTGAGCAGGGTTAAGAGGTTTCTATGGTTCTCGATTTGACGATCAATGGCGAACAAAAAAGGCTGGAAGCATCTCCTTCGCAGACGCTGTTGGAAGTTCTGCGCGGGGAAGGATATTTTGGCGCCAAGTTTGGAGGCTGCCAGGCGGGGGAGTGTGGGGCTTGTACGGTTCTGCTGGACGGCCGCCCGGTGAATTCATGTTCGATGCTGGCTGCGCAGGCCGAAGGGCATCTGATCCAAACAATCGAAGCGGTGGGCGAGCATCCCGAGCAGGGCTGGAAAAAAACCGCGGGTTTAAATCCGATACAACAGGCTTTCGTGGAAATTGGCGCAGTCCAATGCGGTTACTGCACGCCCGCGATGGTGCTGGCTGCCAAAGCGTTGCTGGATAAGAACCCCAACCCCAACGAGGACGAGGTGCGGGATGGGATGAGTGGGATTTTATGCCGATGTACGGGGTATCTTAAGCCCGTCCAGGCAGTCTTACGCGCCGCCGCGGTGATGCGGGGCGAAGAGGTCCCGCCGGTGGATGACAGTGGGGGCATCCCTGTGCTCTGGGCAGACTCAGGGGAAGGGGGCAGCTCTCGGGATAAGTCGCCGGATCCATCCGGCGCTCGTACGGCGACCCGCCAGCAGGTGCTGCCGAAAATATGGGTGACACCCGAAACCTCAACCAACACGAAAATCGGGAAACCCGAACCCAAGGTGGATGCGGTCAAGCTGGTGCAGGGAAAGCCCGCCTTTACCGACGATATTGAAATGCGCGGGATGCTGGTGGCGAAGATTCTGCATAGTCCGGTGGCGCATGCCTGGATTAAACATATCGACTGTTCGGCTGCCCGGGCATTACCTGGGGTTGCCGCGGTGCTTACCTGGGAAGATATCCCGCGGGTCATCTACTCGACCGCGGGGCAGTCTGATCCAATCCCTGGGCCCCTGGATGCATTCTCGTTGGATCGAAAAGTGCGGTTTGTCGGCGATCGGGTAGCCTTTGTGGCGGCCGAAACCGAAGCTATCGCCGAGCAAGCCTTGAAATTGATCGAGGTGGAATACGAAAAAATTCCAGCCATCCTTGACTCTCGCCAGGCGATGCTTCCCGGCGCGGTGATCATTCATGATGAAGCTGAATACGTAAATTTTGCCGATTCCGATCCTGCCAAAAACCTCGCAGCCGAGATACGTATCGACATTGGGGATGTTGAGCAGGGTTTTGCGGAAGCAGATTTTGTGTTCGAAAACGAGTATGAGGTGCCCAAGGTTCAACAGGCGCATATCGAACCGCATGTGGTCGTCAGCTATTGGGATGAAAACGACCGGCTGGTGATTCGCACCAGCACCCAGGTGCCGTTCCACGCCCGGCGGATCCTGGCCCCGGTTTTGGATTTGCCCATCAAGCGCATCCGGGTGATCAAGCCGCGCATCGGTGGTGGTTTCGGTGGTAAACAGGAAATCCTGATCGAGGATGTGGCTGCACATCTAACCATCGCCACCGGTCGGCCGGTGAGGTTTGAATACACCCGTGAGGAAGAATTCATCGCCTCAAGATCCCGGCATCCGATGAAGATCCGCATGAAGACCGGCGTCAAGAAAGATGGCACGATAACCGCCAACTCGATGATTGCCTTGAGCGATACCGGGGCATACGGCTGCCACGCCCTGACCGTGACCGGCAATACGGGGCACAAGGCCATGGCGCTCTATGTGGGCGATGGCCCCTATCGAAAGGCGCCGAATATCCGTTTCTACGCGGATGTGGTGTACACCAACACGCCTCCGTCCGGCGCTTACCGCGGCTACGGGGTGCCCCAGGGGTATTGGCCGGTGGAGCGGCACATGGAGCGGATTGCCCGCGCGCTGCAGATCGACCCGATTGAGTTTCGTTTGAAGAATGCGATCCGAGCCGGAGAGCTGCACCCGTTCAGCACGGCATGGAGTGAGGGCCGCGAACCCAGACCGGAGGTGGTGAATACCGTCGGGTTGGAGCAATGTATCCGCCAGGCCAAGGCTGCTATCGGCTGGGATGAAAAATTCAATAATCCGCAGTGGCATGCAGTGCCGGGCAGACCGGAACTGCGCAAAGGGATTGGAATTGCTGCGGTCATGCAGGGCACCGCGATCCCATACCTGGATATGGGCGGGGCGAGCATCAAAATGAACGACGATGGTTCGTTCAACCTGCTGGTTGGGGCCACTGACCTGGGAACCGGATCGGACACGGTCCTGGCACAGATGGCGGCGGAGGTTTTGGGCGTGGCGGTGGATGACATCCTGGTATATTCCTCCGACACGGATTTCACCCCGTTCGACAAAGGCGCTTATGCTTCGAGCACCACCTACATTTCCGGGACAGCCGTGGTGAAAGCGGCGGAAATCGTCGCCGAACGAATCCGAGTGCGGGCTGCCGGCATGTTATCGCTCAAGGGCGGGCAGGAATGGGCGGCAAAGGATATTCGCCTGAGCGACCGAAAAGCCTATGCGCCGGATGGCAAATACGTCACCCATCAAGATGTTGGCTATAATGCCCTGCATCACGAAAACCAGGAACAGATCATGGGGGTGGCCTCCTACGTGTCGCCGGTTTCACCGCCGCCGTTCGCTGCCCAATTTGCCGAGGTGACGGTGAACACACTCACCGGTCAGGTGACCGTCGATCAACTGGTCATGGCGGTCGATTCGGGGGTGATCGTCAATCCTCTGACAGCCTCCGGGCAAGTGGAAGGCGGGATGACCCAGGCGCTGGGCTACGCGGTCAGCGAAGAAATGCTGTACGATTCCGAGGGGCGGGCGCGGGAACGTGATTTAGTGGATTATCATATCTTCAGAGCCAACGAGATGCCTGCCCTGGAGGCTCTCTTTGTAGAAACGTTTGAACCTTCTCATCCATTTGGGGTGAAGGCGGTGGCTGAGATACCCATGGATGGCGTGGCGCCTGCCGTGGGCAACGCGGTGCTGGACGCCTGCGGCGCGGATCTACTGGTGAATCCGGTTACCCCAGAGCGAGTCTGGCGAGCTTTACAAAATAAGCAACCTTAATTTGAGCGGGGAGAGAG
The DNA here is from genome assembly GCA_963752685.1 of uncultured Chloroflexia bacterium. Classification (GTDB taxonomy): domain Bacteria; phylum Chloroflexota; class Anaerolineae; order Anaerolineales; family Anaerolineaceae; genus Anaerolinea. The sequence goes on from CAVVZR010000008.1 coordinate 1,546,083, forward strand.
TGGTATGACTATACTCAGGGCTTTAGCCGACCTCGAAGAACGCGGTGAAGAAGGCGTTTTGTGCACGATTGTCTTCAGCCAGGGTTCTACCCCGCGCCACACCGGCAGTAAAATGCTGGTTTATCCGGATGGAAATTTCATTGGCACCGTGGGTGGGGGTGAAATGGAAAGCCGGGTGATCCATGAAGCTTTGGATGCGCTTTCATCGCGAAAAGCCAAAAAGTTGAATTATTCGATGGTGGACCCAAAAGCGGGTGACCCAGGGGTTTGCGGAGGGAATGTGGAAATATTTGTCGAGCCGATTCTGGGAAGCCCGGTGTTGTTGGTCATTGGCGCCGGCCACGTGGGAAAAGCCGTCTCTCATCTCGGGAAATGGCTTGGTTTCCGCGTGGTGGTTTCGGACGACCGGGCGGAATTTTGTACAGCCGAGGTCAATCCTGACGCGGATGAATTTATCATTGCCCCGCTCAAGGATTTGCCGGCATTGGTCAAATTTTCGGCCAATACCTATGTGGTGCTGACCACCCGCGGGGTGCCCATCGATGTACCCGGCATGCCGGCCCTGTTGGCAGCGCATAACGGCTATATCGGGGTGATCGGGTCAAAGAAAAGGTGGCTGGCCACTCGCAAAGCCTTGCTTGAATTGGGGATCGGCGAAGAGCGGCTCAACCAGGTTTATTCACCCATCGGGATCGAATTGGGTGCAGAAACGCCCGAGGAGATCGCGGTGAGTATCATGGCAGAAATATTGATGCAGCGCAACCAGGCCAGCGGTAAGCGCATGCGTTATCAAGGGTGACGGAGCATTTATGTGGAATGAGTATGTCAACGCAGCCAGCCTGGATGAAGTCGTAGACTTACTGGCATCCGGCGGAACCCAGACCCGAGTGATCGCGGGTGGCACGGATATCATCCTCGAGTTGGAGAGAGGTGCGCGAAAAGGGGTGACCCAACTGGTGGATATTTCCCGGGTTCCGGAGATCAACCAGATAACCCTGGACGAGGACCGCTGGCTCCACCTGGGACCGATGGTGACGCACAATCAATGTGTCGCTTCCGGTCTGATCCGTGAATACGCCTTCCCGCTCGCGCAAGCCTGTTGGGAGGTGGGTTCGCCCCAGATTCGCAACCGCGGCACGGTCGCGGGCAACCTGGTAACTGCCTCGCCGGCCAACGATACCATCACCCCCTTGATGGCCCTGGGAGCACAATTGGTTTTGCGTTCATCCAGGGGAGAGAGGACCGTCGCGATCGGGGATTTCTACACCGGCGTTCGCCGCACGGTGATGCAGGCGGATGAAGTCCTGGTGGATATTAAATTTCCGATGCTGGCGGATAATATGCGGGGAGCCTTCCTCAAGTATGCCCTGCGCCGTGCGCAGGCGATTTCACTGGTGAATGCAGCCGTGATTTTGGAATACAGCAGCAGCGGTGCAATATCCAAAGCGGCGATCACATTTGGGGCGGTCGCGCCAACCATAATGCATGCCACTGGGGCAGAAAAATATCTGGCAGGAAAACAGCTGAGCGAGGATGTCATCCGCGAGGCGGCGCAATTGGCGGCGGAAGAAACCCGGCCAATCAGCGATGTACGCAGCTCGGCAGATTATCGAAAGGCGATGGCGAGGGTGATTTGTCAGCGTGCGCTGCGCAGCCTGGCCCACCCGGAGACGATATCCTTACCGGAAAAACCGGTGATGTTATGGGGCCCAACATTTCCTGGGACCCAGGCGAATGCTTCCAGTTCTTTCCAGGAGGATGAGCGACCGATTGTGACTCAGATCAACGGTCAGGCATTCGAATTTCATCATGGACAGAATAAGACCCTGCTGCGGCTTTTACGCGAAGAGGGCCTGCTGGTGGGGACTAAGGAAGGCTGTGCCGAAGGGGAATGCGGCGCCTGCACCGTTTTCTTGGATGGCATGGCCGTGATGGCCTGTATGGTTCCGGCGCCTCGCGCTCACGGTGCAGAGATTGTGACTGTCGAAGGCTTGAGTGATGATGGTCGTCTGCACCCTGTTCAGCAGGCATTTATAACGGAAGGTGCAGTTCAGTGCGGTTATTGCACCCCTGGTTTCCTCATGTCGGCTGTAAAATTACTGGAAGAGAAACCTCATCCAAACCCTGAGGAAATAAAACAGGCTCTTACGGGTAATTTGTGCCGTTGTACCGGTTATTACAAGATTATCCAGGCGATAGAATTGGCTGCTGGTCAAGGAGGTGCTTGATGCCAAAACATGGTGGTTACCAACGGGAATCATCCCGTGAAGAACGTGAATTGCGCACCAGAATCCACCCGATTTGGCGTGGGGTGGGTTTTGGGCTGCTGATCCTGATCCCGGTTCTATCATACGCCGCGACCGAATTGCTGCTGCAGCAAAACGCCAAGGCCAACTGGTTTCCACTGCCATACGACCTGGTTACCCGACCGGGGAATTTCTTATACAACGGCGATCCGTGGTTGTATTTGAAAATAATCATCACGGCTACCATCGTGTTGGTCTTGTATGCCCTGTTCACCCTGATTACGTTTATCATCAACAGCGCCTTCGCCCCACCAAGATACGGACCGTTCGATGTCCCGCCTATCCGGGGGAAGGTGCGGAAACGCGCTCGCTAAGCATTTCTTATGTGTAGAGATCTCTGGAGGTTTGCATGACCGTTGTAGGTCAATCGGTTAAACGCGTCGATGCATTGGGTAAAGTGACCGGCGAGACGTTTTACCCGGGGGATTTAAATTTCCCCGATCAGGTTTACATGAAAGTATTGTTCGCGAACCGTCCTCATGCGATTGTTCGCCGTATCAATTCGCAGCCGGCAGAGGAACTGGACGGTGTGCTGGCGGTGCTGACCGCCAAGGATGTGCCGGTTAACGAGTACGGTTTGATTTATCCCGATCAGCCGGTCTTGTGCGGTCCCGGCTCCGCGAAACCCTTTGCCGACCGGGTAAGGTTTGTTGGCGACCAGTTGGCTGTGGTAGTCGCAGAAAGTGAAGAGATCGCTGAGCGCGCCCGGCAGTTGATCGAGGTGGAGTTCGAGGATTTGCCCATTACCTCGGACGTTTTCGAAGCGATGGAGGACGAGGCTTTCCTACTGCATCCCGATAAAGACAGCAATGTGTTTTGCCACTTTCGGATTCGCAAAGGCGACATTGCGGCTGCCTTTGCCTCCGCCGACGTGATTATCGAAGGTGAATATAAAACGCCGGCCCAGGAACATGCTTTCCTGCAGCCTGAGGCGGGGGTGGGGTTAATCGACGAGCAAGGACGGATTACCATCTACGTGGCTGGCCAGTGGACGCATGAAGACCAGGAGCAAATTGCCCACGCGTTGGGCCTGCCATTAGAAAAAATCCGGGTGATTTACCCGGCTATCGGCGGGGCATTTGGCGGTCGCGAAGACATGTCCGTGCAGATCATCCTGGCGCTGGCGGTTTACCGGCTGCAGCAACGCGGGATTTTCCGCCCGGTGAAAATCGTGTGGAGCCGTGAAGAATTTATGATCGGTCACCACAAGCGCCACCCATACACGATCCGCACGCGATGGGCGGCCAACAGGGATGGCAAAGTCACGGCGGCAGAAGTCCATCTCTATTCGGATGGCGGTGCGTATGCCTATACTTCCACCAAAGTGTTGGGCAACGCGACCCTGATGTGCACCGGACCCTATGAAATCGACAATGTCAACGTCGATTCGTATGCGATATACACCAACAATATTCCCAACGGCGCGTTTCGTGGGTTTGGCGGTCCGCAGGGGGCTTTTGCTGCCGAAATGCAGATGGATAAACTGGCAGAAGCACTGCAGATGGACCCGGTCGAGCTGCGCAGCCGCAATTTGCTGCATGAGGGCGCGCTGCTTTCGGTCGGCACGCCTCTGCCGGTGGGGGTCAGCATCGATAAAGTGGTTGAAAAATGCGCGGCCCAGGCCGGCTGGCAAAAAACGGATCTGGGTTGGAAAAAGCCGGGAATTTTCGGCGATCCGATCGCCAGCCCTAACCTCAAACGCGGCCTGGGTTTTGCCTGTTCATACAAGAATGTAGGCTTTTCATTCGGTGCACCCGAGCAAAGCTGGGCGACGGTGGAGCTGGTGGGCGATGTGGAAGTTGAAAAGGCAATTGTCTCCCACGCTGGGGCGGATTGCGGCCAGGGGGCCCACACTATCTTTGCCCAAATCGCCGCCGAAAGCCTGTCGCTGCCATTCAACCAGATAGAATTGGTGCTCTCGGATACCGCCACGACCAAAACATCCGGATCCGCCTCGGCCTCCAGAATGACTTTTATGGCCGGCAACGCCATTCGCGGGGCGGCCCTGGCCGCCCTTGAAAAGTGGCGCAACGAAGAACGCCCGGCGGTAGCCACTTTCCAATATCGCCCGCCGGCGACAACCCCGCTGGATCCTGAAACCGGAAAATCCGAGCCAAATTTTGCATACGGCTACGTGGCAGAAGCGGTGGAGGTGGAGGTGGATACCGAAACCGGCCAGGTCCATTTGCTGAAGGTGATTTGCGCGGACGATGTCGGCAAAGCAGTCAATCCGCAGCTGGTGCAAGGGCAGATCGAAGGCGCAGTGATCCAGGCGGCCGGTTACGCCGTACTCGAGAATTTCGTTCAAACCGGTGGCGTGCCATTGACGCGAACGTTATCCACCTACCTGATCCCAACAATTCTAGATATTCCCGACCAGGTACAATCCTTGATCCTGGAATATCCCGATCCCATTGGACCCTTCGGCGCGCGTGGAATGGGCGAAATGCCATACCTGCCGCTGACTCCGGCGATCGCCGCGGCAATTCATGATGCATGCGGCATCTGGATAGATGAATTTCCATTTACCGCCGAGCGCGTTTATACTCACCTGAAGCGCATGGAAGACGTAAACTCATGACGCTGCGGGTTTTAGTGCGCGGCGGGGGGGACCTGGCCTCCGGGGTGATTTTGCGCTGCTACCGCGCCGGCTGGCAGGTTCTGGTCACCGAGCTGGAGCGGCCGCTGGCGGTGCGCCGGACGGTTTCGTTTGGCCAGGCAGTTTATGACGGCAGTATTCAAATTGAAGGTATTCAAGCCGTACGAATCGACCAACCGTCGCGCATCGCGATGACCATTGAAGCCGGTATGGTCCCGGTTTTGATCGATCCCCCCTGTTTGGTCCAGGCAGATTTCAAGCCGGACGTGCTGGTGGATGCGCGGATGACCAAGAACCTGGCTGCGCCCTGGTCGGAAGGCCCCGAATTTGTCGTTGGGTTAGGCCCGGGGTTTCTGGCAGGCCAAAACTGTCATGTTGTGATCGAAACCTTACGCGGGCATATGCTTGGACGGGTGATCTGGGAGGGGAGTGCGACGCCGAACACCGGTCTCCCCGACAAGGTCGGCACGGTTCAGGCCGAACGAGTGCTGCGGGCGCCCAAAGCGGGGGTGCTGGAAGCCCACGCCGCAATCGGCGACCATATCGATACCGGTCAGATTGTGGCGGAAGTGGATGGGGCGCCGGTGAAGTCGACCGCAACCGGCGTCTTGCGCGGATTGATCCAAACCTCCTCGCTGGTCAGCGCGGGAATGAAGATTGGGGATGTCGATCCGCGTGACGATCCCGACCTGTGCTGGTTGGTGTCGGATAAAGCCCTGGCGATTGGGGGTGGAGTGCTCGAAGCCATCTTGAGCCGGCCCGACTTACGCAGCAAGCTATATGGGGGATAATCCACCGAGTCTGCCTGTAGCCGGGATTGTACTGGCTGCCGGCCAATCCAGGCGGATGGGTTCTCCAAAAATGGTGCTTCCATGGGGCCCTAAGACCGTGATTACCCAGGTTGTGGATACTTTACTGCATTGTGAGCTAAATCCGCTTGTGGTGGTCACTGGAGGCGCACAGCAAGCCGTGCAGCAGGCGTTGGCGGGATACGATGTTCTTGTGAACCATAATTCCCAATATGCGACCACTGAAATGATGGATTCGCTGCGGATTGGTTTGCTGGCATTGCCTGAAACCACAGAGGCCGTACTGGTCGCATTGGGCGACCAGCCTCAAATCGAGGGCAGCGTGGTGGCGGCAATCATCGACCGGTATCAGGCGAATCGCAGCCAGATTATTGTGCCAAGTTTCCAAATGCGGCGCGGACATCCATGGCTGATTGGGCGGCAGTATTGGGATGAGATCCTGGCCATGAACCCCGACCAATCCATGCGCCATTTTATGTCAGCCCACACAGTTGACATTGATTACCTGGTGGTGGATACCCCGAGCGTGTTGGGCGATTTGGATACACCCGAGGATTACGCGAATGCTCGGCCGGCGTCGCGCTAAGGACGCACCAGGAACCTGGCAGCTTCCTCGAGGGCAGCGGCCGAATTGGTTTCTTCGCTGGTCAATAGTTGATCAGGAATTAATCCATCTGCACCAATTCCATTCTCGTTATCCGGCAGCCACCACCGGCCTGCGGTGACGTGCAGACTGGATCCATCTGACAGGCTGAATACTTGTTGGACCGAATCTTTGCCGTAGGTGCGGGTGCCAACCAGTTTCGAGCGCCCTGCATGCTGCAGGGCGCCGGCTATAATTTCAGCCGCGGATGCGGTGTTTTCATTGACCACAATCACCATAGGAATGTCTGCAAGCGCACCCGGTGAACTTACACCAAAGGAAAATGGTTTTTGTCCTTTGAATTGTTCTTCTAAAAACACCCCTTGTCTCAGGAATAAGCGCACAATATCTGCGCCAGAATCGACCAGACCGCCCCCGTTATTGCGCAGATCGAAGATAAAACGGGTAGCGCCTGCCTGCTGTAACTGATCGACAGCATTCACAATTTCCTTCGAGCTGCTGTCCGCGACGATATTCAACTGGATGACTCCCAGGCTTTCGTCGAAGGAGGCCAGGTTGAAGGTAACACTGGGCACCGGCACCTCGGTGCGGGTCATAGACACTTCAATGGATTTGGATGTGGAGGAGCGGGAAACTTTTATTTTCACCGCCTGGCCAATTGGCCCGCGGATTTCGGCCTGGATTTGATCCAGGGTTGTCTGGGCGGTGATGGTGAGTTGGTTGACACTCAGTAACCGGTCGCCATCCAGGATGCCGGCTTTCAAAGCAGGCGAGTCAGGCAGCGGGTATATGAGAATTTCACCCTGAGAATCCTGCTCGAGCCGAATGCCGATTCCGCCGAATTTGCCCTCCAATTGGTTGGACTGCAGCTCGGCTTGGGGCGGTTCGACAAACACAGTATATGGATCGTTGTAGGCTTGCAGCATGCCATGGATCATGCCGTACTGCAAAACCGGCCCGTCAGGAAGCTTCTTAATTCCTTTTTCTTTCACCAGGTTGAATACATCGCGGGTGATCGGAAACTGAAAATATTCCGGGCTGCTGAAATCTCGGAAAAGATAACCCAAGGAGAATGACACGCCAATCAATAAAACCAATAAAACGGCAGTGATAGTAAATTTGGTTCCCTGGCCTTGGCGTAAAGGGATGCGTGAGCGAATGCGCCGGGTGAGGTCGGAAGAGGACATAAAGACTCCTTGGCTTACTTAAATCGGTTTGACGGCAAGAGCGTAGTAAACTTGGTGGCTGGAGAATAACCATAAAGATGACATCGGTGTTTTTGCTTCCCAAAGATGGCAAGATCCTGTCCTTGCCGGGTTTTATCACCGCACGAAGTTTGAACGAAGTCCAGCGCCAGCTTCCTGATGGAGTATATACAACTTTTCGAACTTACGGGCAAAGCGGAGCGGTTCGCCTGCAAGATCATTTTCTGCGCCTCGAGGAGTCCGCGGAACTGCTCGGAAAACCTATTCGACTGGAGCAGACCTTACTGCGCCGGGTAATCGCGGATCTCCTTTATCAAAAAAAATTTCCCGAGAGCCGGTTACGATTGTGCGTCGATCTCCAAAAACACCCGGGCGACTTATATATCATGGTTGAGCAGCTAACAATCCCCGCCATTGAGGAGTACCAAAATGGGGTCAAAGTTGCCAGCAGGCATTTGCACCGGGAGAATCCGAAAGCGAAATCGACCCAATTTGTGCAAACGGCAGAATCGATCAAGGCTGAGATGGATCGTGGGATCCATGAAATCCTGATGGTCGGTGAGGATGGGCGGATTCTTGAGGGGTTGAGCAGCAATTTCTATGCCATTCGGGATGGGTCCGTCTGGACTGCAGATGAAGGCGTTCTCGCCGGCGTTACCCGGGGCCTCGTCCTGGAGGTGCTTGGTCGACTGCAGATTGCGTGTGTTTTTCGGGGGTTGCCCACGGGTGACCTGGGGAAAATTGAAGAAGCCTTTATCACCAGCTCAAGCCGGGGAGTTTTGCCCGTATCCTTCGTGGACAACCAAATGATTGGAAAGGGGAAGCCGGGGGAGATGACTAATCAAATCCGTCAAAAATTTAATCAACGGATCGATGAATTGGTGGAACCGATTGACCCGGCCGGCTGATCACCTGTCTCCCTGCTCTTTATTGTCGTATGAATCGGGGATCTGATCTTCATCCCCGTCATTTTCCAGTTCTCCTGATTCCATCGAGGCAAGGATTTCACGCGCGTCATGTTCCTGGTCTTCCGGGACGAGGATGGCGACCTCTCCCATAGGACCTACGGTCAAGCCGTAGGTTTGGCCGATACTTTCCTGCGAAATGATGGCATTTAATCCGAAAGACTCCAGCATCAGGCGAACCATCTCGCCGGCCAGGGTGCCTTCTGCGTAATATACCGGGATATATTTTATTTCATCCATATCGATCTCCCTGCTTCTCACTATGCGCTGACGAAAGGTTTATTCGTTTGGCTTCGCCTTTTGGGCCTTCTTTTCCAGGCGCAACAGGCGGTGGGCGAGCTCATCCAGGATCATTTTGCGTTGATACCCCGGCATGGAACGCGTTCGAGCTAACTCACCGGCTCGATCTGCCCAGCGAATCGCTTCTGCAATATTCACAAGCACGTGCTCGTGGTACTTTGACAGTTCCACATAGGCCGGAATGAAATCGCGTTCGGCGGCATGCTGCCATAAGGCGGCTGCAAGGTCGGGGCGGTTTTGTTTGCGGCGCATGCCGGCAAATCGTTCGATGGTGCGAAAGAATTGCTCTTCCGGCAGTCCCTGGACAATGCATTTTTCATACAGATCCGCGGCCTGTTCCAGGTGCCCCAACTCTTCATATAGGCGAGCGATCGCGGCCAGGTCTAACGAGGGGATGTCGGCGGCTTCGGGTTGGGCCAGCAGGTTGGCGGTGAAATTGAACAGGGCCGCGAGGGTGACGATGTCGATCATGTTGTGGTAGAAAACACCACTCAAAGGCCGCGAGTCGGAGGTGCGCAGATAATCAAAATAGTATTGGGGGATGAGGTAGCCGGGTACTTCGTCGCTTTGCCGGTAGAAACCGATGATCTCTTTTTCGAGGTCGCCCAGAGCCCGGCTGGGAAGGCGGTCGCGCCACAATCGCCGCGCCAGATGGAGCAGGTCGACGTGGCCTTTCGTTGATATGGGGGATGTGATGCCGTTGAGGGTGTAGCGGGTGTTGAGCAGGGGCAGGTCAAACGATTTTCCGTTGAAGGTGACGATGGTTTTGAAGGGGGTCAGCCAGCGGTCGAGAGCCGCCAACAATGCAGCTTCTTCTGACGGATCGCGCATAAAAAGTTGATCGACCCTGAATCCTTCCGCCGTATGGTAGCCAAGCCCTATTAAAAAGGCATACGTGCCGGTACCGCCGGATAATCCGGTGGTTTCGGTATCCAGAAATATGATATCTCCGGGTGTGGATTCGATTAAGAGCGGTACCTTACTCCATTCCGCGATGAGATTCAGGGTGGGCATTTCGCGCAGCGCCATCCATCCATGCTGGTAGGAAGGGTCGAAATCTTTGGAAATGGCGTAGGTATTTCCAAAAACAGTCTGCACTTCCTTGCCCGGCACCACATTTTCTATTGGGAATCCAATTTTTCTGGCAGGCGCCTCGACTTGAGGGGGCTTTTGATCTGTCGCGATCCCTAATGCCTTTAAACGATCCTGGATCGAACTCATACCGCCTCGGGATAATTGTGCACATTCAACAATGCGGATAAGATAGCCTGGGTTTCCATTTTTCCACCAACCCCGTTTTCACCCGCCGGCCCCACACAGGAGGGGCAGCCGTCCGGGCAGGCGCAGTTCTTAATCAGACTGGCAGCCTCGCGGAAAACGGTCATGTCGATTTCATAGATTTTTTGGGCTAACCCAATCCCGGCAGGGATCAGATCGTACAATACTACCACTGGTTTCCCATCTACCATGGGGGATTGGGGATCGTAATGGGTTTCGATATCCCCGGCGTCGCACATCAAGAACAAGGGCGCGAGGTGGTGGAGAACATAACTGAAACCGGCCAAACCACTCCGCATGCGCAGGTTGGTTTCGGCCAGCTGGTGGCAATTGGGGCAAAGAGTGACCAAATTATCCGGACGGTTTGCTTCTTCGAGCGCCTGAAATTGGCGGAAGGGAATTTTATGATGCACATGAAAGGTCTTGCCGTTTTCAACCAGGCCGCACATCTGACAGGTGTAGCGGTCTCGCAGACGGATTTGGGCGCGCAACCGGTCCCAACCGGGTCCGTAGTTATTGGGGTCGTTCTTCCATAGGCCCATCTGGCGCAATGAATTTACCGTCGAGTCGCTCAATTCGGTCCAATAGCCGGTGGTATACAATTCCGAGGGAGGAAGAGTTCAGTGGGCTTTCGCCGATATTCTCGCGGGTATACCAGCGGACTTTTCGAAATCCGGTCATTTGGGAGGTAACTTTTATGTCGCCAAAATGGCGGACGGCCCCGGGAAGATCGGATTGGGCGACTTCGTTTATTTTTTCGATGGTGGTTTTGCTGAGCGGTTCGGTGTAATAGTCTAATTCTTTAGGAACCAGGGTGGCCAAATCGTGTTCCAAATCCAGGTCTTCCACCAGGAAGGATTGCCCGGCATGCAGATAGACGGCCTGAGGGTGAACCATCCAAAAAGCGCTGGGGCGGTCAACGATCCCGATAATCTGCACTCGATCGTCGCCGATATTCGCCTGCAGTTTGACCGAATCTGGCGAGGAACTGCGTAAGGATACCTCCGCTGCCGGGAATTGATCGGCGGTCCAGAAATAACGTCCGTTGGAAGGATGAAGCTCGCCCGATTGGGTGAGGACCGATAAGAGCGCTGAGAAGTCATCGTAGGAAAGGCTGCCGAACGTGTCGCCGGATTTGAACGGCAGCTCAAAAGCAGCGCAGCGCAAGTGCTGCAGCAAGATCAAAGGATTGTTTGGATCGATCAGCGCCTGCTCTGGCGATTTCCCAAAGATATATTCGGGATGCTGCATTAAATACTGGTCGAGGGGATTGGCGGATGCAACCAGCACAGCCAAAGAGGTGTCTGATTTGCGGCCTGCCCTTCCAGCCTGCTGGCGGGTGGAGGCAATTGTGCCAGGATAGCCGATGAGGATGGCGGCGGAAAGCGAACCGATGTCAATGCCTAATTCCAGGGCATTGGTCGCCACCACCGCGCGGGTGCTGCCTTCCCGTAAATTCTTTTCGATCGAACGGCGTTCCAGGGGTAAATATCCGCTGCGGTAGCCTTCGATCAGGGTCTTTTGGTCGGGATGCATGTCGCGCAGGTAACGGATCAGTAGTTCGACCGCCCGGCGGGTTTGGGCAAAAGTGATGGATTGAATATCCGACGCCAGCATATCGCCAATTAGCCGTTGACCTTCGATCAAGGAACTGGCGCGAATGCCTAATGCCGGATTGATGATCGGTGGGTTATACAGGATGAAATGCTTGCCACCCAGGGGTGACCCGTCCTGATCGGTGACGCTGACCGCTTGAGCAATCAATTGTTCGGCCAGATCTTTCGGGTTGGCAATGGTCGCGGAGGTAAAAATGAATTGGGGATACGATCCATAGAATGCGGCGATGCGCTGCAGCCGTCGGAGTAAGTTGGCCAGGTGTGAGCCGAAGACGCCCCGGTACATGTGCATTTCATCGATCACCACAAACCTCAGGTTGCGAAAGAAATCCGCCCACAGGGTATGGTGTGGCAGGATGCCGGTGTGGAGCATGTCTGGATTGCTTAACAGGATGGATGCTTTGGATCGAATTGTGCCGCGATGCCCGGCAGGTGTGTCTCCGTCATAAATTCCTGCAGAGATGGCCAGTCCCGGTTCAATTTCATTCAGCCAGGTGGACAATTTCCCATGCTGATCCTGGGTTAGAGCTTTGGTGGGAAATAGATAGAGCGCGCGGGTTTGGGGGTTCTTCAGACAGGTGTCGATGACCGGCAGGTTGTAGCACAGGGTTTTCCCACTGGCGGTGCCGGTGACCACCACCACGTGCCGTCCTGTGCGAATCAGATCCAGGGCTGAGCGTTGGTGGCTGTACAGTTCCGATATGCCGTCATTGTGCAGCATGGCGAGGATGCGTGGATCCAGGTTGGCTGGGATGGGTGCGTATTGACCCGCTCGCGGAGGGATTGTCTCCACGTGGACAAAGCTCTCCATAAACGTGGGGTCGCGCATCCAGCGAGCCAACATAATTTCGACCGGGTTGGTTTTTATATCGGCATCCATACGAGTCGGTTTTACACCATTATAGAACAAATATCAAGGTATTGAGATGGCCGGTTTATGGCTTTGTGGATGTCGGCCAACCCCAACACCTCAAAGGTAAAATCAACTCTTAGGTAAAAAACAAGCATTTGAAGCACTAGGGCGATTGCATTATAAATATTTGCGGGTGCACACACAGTGTCTGCGCCTACGATGTGGGAAGAAAATTATTTAATGGTGTATTTGCGCGCTTTGGCGCGCAAATACACCAAACTTTTCTGTTTTCCCCGCCCTTGAGGGCGGGGATCAAGGGGTGGGTGACATTATTTGCATAGAACGAATGTTTTTATGCAATCGCCCTATTTGAAGCACTCCTTCCGATCGTTGGGAGACCGGCTTTGGCAGATGTAAGATATACTCGAATCATCTATCAATGAGGCGGAGAGCGGGATGGGATTGATCAACCTGTTGTTTTTGTGGATCGCCGGCTGGGTATCCGGTTTCCTGGTAAATTTACTGGCCGACCAATTACCCGTGGATCGAAGCATCGGTCAACCGGTATGCAACCACTGTGACCACCCGTTGAGCTGGGCTGGATATATCTTCTTGGAGGCCTGCCCTGTGTGTGGTGGTGAGCGAAGCATACGAAGCGCCCTCACGCAGTGGTTTTTCCCGATCGCTTTCATCCTGGTGGGGGTGTGGAAACCCGACCGGCTGTTTACTAATGAAGCTCTGGCGGTGATCGTTTATTTTGGCCTGGTTTTGATCATCGATATCGAACACCGTTTAATCCTGCATCCCATCAGCCTGGCTGGCGCAGTCCTGGCACTCATCGTTGGTTTACGCCTCCACGGATTTTTTCCGACAATCTACGGCGGTGGAGCTGGGTTCGCGATCATGCTGGCCTTGTACTTCCTGGGGGATCTATTTGCACGCTTCATGGCCAGGCGTCGGGGTGAAGCGATTGACGAAGTTGCCCTGGGTTTTGGGGATGTCAACTTTTCCGGCGTACTCGGCCTGTTGTTAGGCTGGCCGGGGATCACCCTGGGCCTGTTGTTCGCGATATTGGCAGGCGGGATCATCAGCGGGGGCGTGCTGGTGGTGATGCTGGTACGAAAACGCTACCAGGCATTCACTGCTCTACCTTATGCGCCTTTCCTGGTTTTTGCCGGGATGGTACTGCTGTTCAGGCCTTGATTTGCGCGGTAAGTTATGGGGCTACCGGCGACCGTTGCGGGCCGGCCAACAGCACGGCTTCCGCGACATCCGCCTGGAATAGCTCGAAATTTCGGAGAAACCGTTCCTTTAAGGTCTCGGCCTGTTTTTCGTAATCCTGGCGAAAGGCCCAGGTGGAGATCGGGTTAAGGAGCTCGGCGGGGACATTTGGGCAAGTGATGGGTATTTCCAACCCGAAGTATGGCTCGGATTGGTAAGACACATCGTCCAATTCGCCATTAATCGCGGCCTGGATCATGGCCCGGGTGTAACGCAGTTTGATGCGCTCTCCCAGGCCAAAGGCTCCCCCGGTCCAACCGGTGTTAACCAGCCAGACCCGGGCATGGTGCCGGTCAATTTTCTCGCCTAATAATTGGGCATAGACTTTGGGGTGCAGAGGTAGGAACGGCGCGCCAAAACAGGCTGAGAATGTGGCTTGCGGTTCGGCGCCCAGGCCGGTTTCTGTGCCGGCTAGTTTGGATGTGTATCCGGAAAGAAAATAGTAAATCGCCTGATCCCGGGATAACTTCGCGATGGGTGGTAAAACGCCAAACGCATCCGCGGTCAGGAAAAAGATGTTGCGTGGGTGGCCGGCAGCGCCTTCGGGGACATGATTGGGAATGTAATGGATCGGATAGGCGCCGCGGGTGTTCTCGGTGCGGTGATCATCGTCAAAATCCAGGTCCCGCGTATAGGGGTCGCAGGTGACATTCTCAAGCACGGAACCAAATTGTTGAGTCGCCGACCAGATTAATGGCTCGAGTTCCGGGCGCAAGTGGATGGTTTTGGCGTAGCATCCCCCTTCAAAATTGAAGATTCCACGTTGGCTCCAGCCGTGTTCATCATCGCCGATCAAGCGGCGTTCGGGCGCCGAGGACAGGGTGGTTTTACCTGTGCCGGACAGGCCGAAAAACAAAGCCACATCCTGATCCGCGCCGACGTTTGCCGAACAGTGCATCGACAAGACACCCTTGCGTGGTAAAAGATAATTCAACACGGTGAAGATAGATTTTTTCACCTCGCCGGCGTAGCTCGTCCCGGAGATCAGGATGATTTTCCTCTCCAGGTCCAGGGCAACCAGGGTGCTGGAGTTGGTGCCGTCCTCGCCCGGGTTGGCGTGGAAATCAGGGCAATGGAAGATGGTAAACTCGGGCAGGTGATGGACCAGGCGGTCAGCCGGCAGACGTATAAACAAATCGTATGCAAACAGGGCCGTCCAGGCTTTTTCGGTGATTAAGCGGATGGGGAGTTGATATTTTGGGTCGGCTCCGGCCGCCAGGTCCTGTATAAATACATCTCTGCCCTGGAGATACGCGCGCATTTTGTAAAACAATGCGCGAAACTTATCCTCCGGGAGTGCCTGGTTAAGTTTGCCCCACCAGATTTCCTGCTCAGAGGCGGCATCCTTGACAATAAATTTGTCGTTGGGCGAACGCCCGGTATGGATGCCCGTGTTCACAACCACTGCGCCGGTATTTGATATGCTGGCTTCTTGGCGCAAGATGACCTGTTCGACCAGGGCGGCAGGAGTAAGGTTCCAATAAACAGTGTTTAAATTCTGCAAACCGTGATGCTCAAGGTTGTAATCACCAGGCATCCCAATTGTCTGCATAATTTACTCCTTTTTAATTCCCGTGTATCACAAAGTGATCAAACCAGAACCATAACACATCCGCAGCGGGTTTGCCATGAATGGATATGGATTGATCCTCCAAAGCCACCGGAGGATAGTAGCCGGCTGAAAAAACGCCTTTCAGCCACTCGTTTTTACTGACAACATCCAGGACCGCATTATAAATCTGGGCCTGCAGACGCGGGTCGGTTTCCACAGCCGGGATTTCCAGACCGCCCTGGCTGAACACAATCGAAGGCAGACAGGATTCCGAGGAGCGTACGCAACCGGATGCCGCGCCTTTGGCCGATGGATAACTGATCCCCAGAATGAAGGGCAGATCGAAGCGGTCCCTTAGTTTCAGCAGGTCGCCGTCAACGATCTTCTTTACCGCATTGGATAATTCCTGGTCGGAAGGCTGCTCAGCATCGGTTAAAGGCCCCGAAAGGACGACATACACCTGGTCGACGTCATCCAAAAAAGCCGGAATATTCGCATAGTCATTAGGGTAACTCAAATACCAGCCAATTTTGCCTTTAAACCGCGCGCGAACTTTTCCGATGATCTCCCGCCAGCGCTCCTCGGCATAACCTGGCACTGCGGAACTGGCTCCTCCTAACAGCTTGCCATTGGGAAGGGCGGGGGAGATGTTTTCATCTCCGAGGATCAGGGTATCGGCGCCGAGTTGAGCGGCCAGGTCGGCATGGTTCAGTACAAAGGTTTCATAGCGACCAAACCAGGTCTGCCACCAGTTGCTGTCTCGCTTGGCTTCCAGCCACCAGGTGGCAGCAGGTTGGTAGTAGGATGTAGTGGGGTGCAGGGCCACCCCCAGATTTTGCTGGCGCGCTTGAACGACCTGGGTGGCGACATCATACCAGGAGGCATCCACCCCGGATACAATCCCGACCACTGGTGGGTTCGCAGTGCTAAAATGCCAGGTGGGGGACAGAATCACCGTACCGGCGCTCAATCCGGCGATGTTGGCAAACGCCTGGGGAAAGTATGGCTGCCAGGAGGGGTGGTAATCGGCGGCCAGTTCGATCCCGGTGAAAAAGTCGTCAGGTTTGACTGCAATCTCTCCAGAGGGCACGGTGATGGCCTCGACCGGCGGACCAGCCCAATTCCATTCCTCCACGGTATCGGTAAAGACGATAGCTGTATCCGTGGCAGTAAAGGGATTCCCGGTCGCATCCGGTCCTTTGGTCTTGAGGTTGTCCGCAATACCGCATTGCTCGTTGCGGCAATAACGATAAGTTGTTTCACCGATCAAGTCCAACGGGCTGTATAAAACATACAGCCATTGATTTCCGCCCAGCGGCCACATGGGGATCGGTTCGGTCCAGCCGTATGGGTTGAACTGGATCGAGACGGTGTCGTTGGGCGGAGTGGTGGCCGGCACACTCACCTTAAAGGTAATGGCAGCTTTCCCGGGTGTTCCCCAGGCATCGATGGTGTCATTAACCGTGGCCGACGTAGCCGGTACGATGAATTGGCGAATATTGAAGCTGTTGTTCTTGGATCGCTCAGAATTCCAAAATCCATCGCCCAGAGTATATTTGTAACGAAGATCGAGACCTGCCGGCAGGCTGAGAGTGATCTCATACTGGCCGTCGGGTAAAAGTTTTAGCAAGGGCGCGCGTGAAGCAATACCGCTGATACCTCCGCGCAGATCGGCGAAAGTGTTGCCAAGTGGAAAAATATTGCCCATCAAGCGGATCGGAATGCCCATCGGATTTCCTTCGGGCGGCTGGACGATAAAATGGATGTCCACATATTTCGCCTGGCTGACGCGTATATCTGCCGGCGTGGATGATTCGGCGGCGATTTCGGCTTCTTGCTGAAAGACCGAATGCGAGCCGTCCAGGCTGTAAACCGTCAACTGATAAATGCCGGGCGGCAGGCGGTCCACGAGGAAGGTACCGTCCGAAGCAGTCAGGGTTTCCTGGCCGCCAATCGTGACCAGGCTGCCCGCAGCCGGACTGGTGGCATCACCCGCGGATGGGTCCGACCTGTGCACGACGCCTTGCATGCGTCCATAGGGACCCTCGTAGGGTAAATTATTCCAGGCCACGATGGTATCCTGGATACGAGCGGGGTTGGTCACATAATACAGCCGATAGCGCACCTGGTGGCCAACGCTGTTGTACTCATAGACCGGCAGTTTACCTTCTTGCAGGTAGCGGTACTTGATCACGGATTGGATCGATGCCGGGACCTTTACCGAATACGAAGTATCACCGCTGGCCTTCATCGGGAAACGGGTTGGATTTAATGCCAGCCCGGTGACTTCGTCTAAAACTTCGAGGGTCATAGACTGCCCGTCGGGGAGTGGGACGGGAATGTTGACGGTGAACTCCAATAACGCTAATTGGTTTTGGCTAGCGGCTGGCTGAGGCGTCTGACCGGGTAGGTTGGTGGGCTGCGGCGTAAGAAGGGAGGAACATGAACTTATCGCCAATGATAGCAACAGGAGAAATGTGAGCAATCGGTGCATGGATGATGGCGATCCGGGCGACTTCATGATGCTCCTTCGGTGCACGGTGTTGGGGATAAAGGGTCAGGACGATTTCTCGTGGTCGGGTTTTGTGCCGAATTCGTTTTGAATTTCAACCTGGCGATCGGCCAGGCTGCCCAAGACTCCGTTCACGAACCTGGGGGTACTATCAGACCCGTAAATTTTTGAGAGCTCGATGGCTTCGTTGATGGCTACTTTTACCGGCGTGCTGCCTTTGACCCCAAATTCCCATAGTGCGATGCGCAAAATGTTGCGATCAATAATCGCAACCTGGTCCATCGGCCAGTCGGGGGCATGCTGGGCGATGAAATTGTCGAGTTTTTCGGTGAGGGGTAAAATGCCAAGGACAATCTGGCGTGAAAAGTCAGCCAAACCATCCTCCAAAGGTTCATCCACCAGTCGTTCCAATAAGGCATCAACGGGTGCGTGACCGGTTAAGTCAAATTCGTAAAGGACTTGCAAGGCAATTCCCCGTGCCTTGGTGCGAGATTTCATTTGGTTATGACTCTGCGGGAAGACTGTAGTCGATATCCTCAACATGAATATTGACTTTGCCAACTTCCATGCCGACCATTTCAGAAATTGCCCTGGATACCTTGGCTTGAATTGAGCGGCTGACATCCCTGACGTTGACATCCCGGTTTAGAATCACATAGATGTCAGCGTAAACAACCCCATTATCGACAATAATCTTCACGCCTTCGCCTGAGCCACGAATAAGAAACTGATTAACATCGCTGGGCGTGGTACTTAACCGGTTTACCCCGGGAACAGAAAGCGCACTCAAGCGCGCAATGGTCAACAGGACTTCAGGCGCAATTGTGGTCTTACCGGCTGGCTGTGGAGCAGATTCCATACTTTCTCCATACGGATGGTTTCCTATATTCTAACCTATTAAGCGGGGTTTTGTTCTTTATTGCGCCTGGCTTAACGGGCAAGAGTGGTGGTAGCGTGTGGCAAGATAGCAATTTTGGGAGCGCCCGGGTAGTCGCTGAGATATTGATTAACCGCTTGCTGCACCGAACCGGCTGGCTGCATTAATAACCGCCGGACGAGGTGATCGGGGATGCTGGAAATTAAAACAATATGGTAGTTGCGCAAGAGACGGCCAACTTGATACGCTTTGTGGGGTCCCACCCGAAATTCTTGTTGAGCGAAAAGCCGGAATACGTCTTCTAAGGAGTTCGCCTGAGCCATAAATTCCTCGTAGGCGCGGTTGCCGGTGCCTTCCGGACACGCGGCAGCCAGGAGGATCGTGCCGCCTGGCTGGCAGAACATGGAGGCATGGGTCAGGGCTTTTTGTGCCTGGTAGAAATTGATGTCTTTGGGCTGGCCCCCCGCGGATGCGATGACCAGATCGAATTTCCCTTCCTGGTCAATCGCGCAAATATCCAGCACGCGGGGGATCGCCTGGGCGATTACGTTTTTAGGGTGCCCGCAAAACACCTCAACGATTTCCTTCTTTTGGTTCAAAACCGCATTCAGGGCCAGGTGGACGCCGATCGCAGCGCCGATTTCTTCGATATCCTGGCGGAGCGGATTGTCCTGGTATACACCGATCCAGGCGTTGGCATCTGTCAGCAATTTGTGGTTGGCATTGATGGTGGCGCGCCCAGCCATGCCAATCGCCGCAGATTTATATCCGCCTGAAAAGCCGGCGAAATGGTGCGGTTCGATATCACCGACCACGATTTTTACATCCGCCTGGAAAAATGTGCGGTTAACCCAGATGGGTGTCCCACGGCGGGTGGTGCCCAGTAGGATGAGGTTATTTGTATTATCCACCTCGTGGGATCGAATGGTGTAACGATCGATGATTGAGAGGGGAAGAACCCGTGAGAACTCCTCGGGCGGCATGGGGGGATGTGAACCAGTCGCAATCCACAGGATGATGTTTTCACGCGAGACACCTGATTGCTCAAGTTTTTCCAGCAGGGGCGGGAGCAGCAGGTGGTTAGGCACCGGCCGGGTCTTGTCATTGACCGTGATGGCGACACGGTGGTCTGGTTGGACGAGACCCCAATCAAAATTCAATGGATGCGCCAGGGCATTGGCGACAGCCAGGACTGGATCCGGTGCGGCCGGGGTCTCTTGGGGTAAAACCAGAGTGGGTGACAGGTCTTCAGGCAAGGATACAATTTGAACGGTGTCGCCATATGGCAGTTCGTATAATTCCATGAGGTGTATTCCTCGTCGCCTATTTATCCAACATTGGCCAAAATTCGATTCGTTGTCCGGATTCTAAATAATGCGCGTAGCCATCATCTTAACCGTTGTTTTATAATTTCATTTTAGAAGAGCACCCGACCCACAATGACAGCGAAACCGGTGACTTCATCCAGGCGCATGCCGATGCAGTTGACTCCCTGGATAACACCTTCCGTTGAGGGAACCTCGTCCACCAAAAAGCGGATAATCTTCCCCAGGCGGGTGATCGAGACAATTTCATCTTCTGGGGAAACGACCGCCGCGCCCACCAGATTATCGTTTTTAATGGCAATCTTGCCGTTCCCTCCGGGGGTTTTATTGCCTGCAAAGCCATTCATCAGGCGGACCGTGCCCTTGCCGTCCGCACCCAATAAGAAAACGCTGCTTTGCTGATCGACCGGGGTGATCCCAACCACGGCGTCCCCGTCCGCCACGCGGATGCCCAATCCCCCTTGGGGTGGGAGAGATTTTTCATTAAGCGAATTGCGACCCCGGAACGGGTCGCAATAAACAGGTCTGTATCGCCAGGAGACCAGCACACCGCCGCCAGCGGGCCAAACTCGTTCACATTAAACAGCGAATTACCCTGGCGCATATGCTCGCCAAATAAGTGATGGCGTAGGCTGCGGACTTTGCCTATCCTGCTGACCAGGGCGACATACCCATGCGCCTGCTCGGGGAGGATCGATATGATCTGCTCGTCCGCATCCAACCCCAAACGATCGAAAGACGAAGTTCCATGGGCTCTGACCGGCTGTGGCTCGATGTTTTTGGCGGCGTAACGGTAGACCCGCGCCTTATCGGTAAAAATAAGCAGGGTTTGGCTTTCATCGGCGCATGCCAGCAGTTTAGGATAATCGGGCGCGTTGGTATCCAGATCGAAGACACCCATCCCACCACGATGCTGGCGAGAATAAAAGTGGCGGTAGGTGCGCTTTACCTGTCCTGCCTGGCTGATGGTGAAAACACATTGGGTGGTTTGGGGCTCGGTGAAAAGGATCTCGGATGAAACTGGCGAAGCAGGCTCAGCCTTTGCCGATCGGTCTGATGACGGGATGATTTTCTTTTCGAGATATTCAATGTAATCGCGAATTTCAGGTGCTACCGAAGAGAGATCAGGTCGTTGCATGGCTGCCATCCCAAAAGTAAATTTTTCTTAGGCCAATTTTACCCCATGCACCTGCCACATCCCAAACATCCGAACGGTTTTAGTTTAACCAGGCTAATTTACGCGAATTATCTTCCGAGATGGTCAGCAACTTGAGATTCACAGCCAGTTCACGTTTGTAGATGCGGAGGACTTTGGTGTATAAATCCGGAAAAGATGCAGTCTCCAATAATCCTTGTTTTTCTATGGAAGGTATATGCAATAATGCACAGGCCATATACAACATCAAGGTGGGGTCTTCAGGGACTTTTATTTGGTTCAGGTAGGCGCGTAAATCATCTTCTCCCTGCTCATTTTGGGCAGAAATGGAACTGATCATTTTTAAATATTTGGCCACGAAGATATTCATCCTGTTAGCCCCACGCACAATATCCAGGGTTCGCGGCTGCTCAGTGATAAATGTTTCTACCTGTCCGGTCAGATAGGGAAAACGATAATCTAACTCCCTGATTCTGAATAATTCTTCACCGATACAAACCAGGTTCATCCGCCCATCCCGAAATCGTTCCACCTCAGCGATTTTAGCGGTGCATCCGACCTTGTGGGGTTCTGCCACCGGTCCTAAGGCTTCGACGCCTCGGTGGATTAACGCGACCCCAAAAGTTTTGGTACTCTCCAATACCTGGTTAATCATGGATTTATATCGTTCTTCAAAAATATGAAGATGGATCGGCGTGCCGGGAAACAAAACCGTGTCTAAGGGGAATAACGGTAAAGAGTACATCGATGCGATTCTAACTTGAAATGATCTGTAATGTGAGGTTCTATATAAGCTTTGGCGAAATCAAGTAGAATGGGAGGAGACCCATCTTTGGCGAATGTTGGGAGGAAGTATGGCGATTTTTTTCCCGAGTGATGAGTGGATAAAGACTATGATGGAGGACCTGAATGCCAGCAGCGCCTACCTGGATGCGGCAAAGAATTGGGAAGGTGATATCTTTTTTGTGGTCGAACCTGGCGGTGATTTAAAAGAAAGGGTCATTTTGTACATGGACCTTTACCATGGCAAATGCCGGGATGCCTTTCAGGTAAACGGCCAGGAGAACACTCCCAAACCGGTTTTCGAAATTTCGGCCCCCATTACGAATTGGAAAAAGGTCATGACCAAGAAGCTGGACCCAATGCAAGCTTTGATGACCGGCCAGCTCAAATTGCGCGGGAATATGGCAATTGTGATGCGCAATGTCCGGGCTGCCAAAGAATTGGTTGAAAGCTGCACCCGGATCGACACCATTTTTCCCATTTGAGACCCCTAAGAAAAAGAAATATTATGTGGTTCTTTTCCAGTCCGACGATCGTATTTGGGGAATCGTCCTTGAACTATTTAAGCCAGGTTCAAGGCAGCCGCGTATTTTTTGTCACCGATGCGAATATCATCTCCGCCGGTTTGCTGGCAATCGTCAAAGAGCACCTGGCGGAGCAAATGTGTATTGCGGGGGAATTTAGCCAGGTTGAGCCTGATCCCTCCCTGGCGACCGTGGAACGAGGCGCACAGGCGATGCTGCAGGCAGCCCCGGATTGGATTGTGGCGGTTGGCGGCGGTTCGGTGATGGATGCAGCCAAGGCAATGTGGATTCTTTATGAGCGCCCGGATATCGACGTGGATGCGATCAACCCGGTGGAGTTTCTTGGCTTGCGCAAGAAGGCGCGCTTGATAGCCATCCCCACCACCACCGGCACCGGTTCTGAAGCCACCTGGGCCACTGTGCTGACCGATACACGGGAAAATCGAAAATTAGGCCTGGGGAACCGGGAGTGTTTGCCCGATATCGCTATCCTGGACCCCATCATGGTACAGACCCTGCCTCAGGCGGTACTGATTGATACCGCCCTGGATGCCCTGACCCATGCGATTGAGGGTTTTACCAGCACCTGGCATAATGATTTTAGCGACGGCATGTGCCTGAATGCGTTCGAGCTGATTTGTGCAGCGCTGCCCAAATGCATACAGGATCCGGGCGATCTCGACAGCCGCGCCGGCTTGCAAAACGCCGCGTCAATCGCCGGATTGGGCTTTGGCAATTCGATGGCGGCATTAGCCCACGGTTTGGGGCATGCCCTGGGAGGCATATTCCATACACCCCACGGCAGAGCGGTCTCGTTATTTTTACCTTATAGCATCGAATATTCGCTGAGAGGCGACCCGGGGTCGACCAGATACCGTCCGCTTGCCAGCCGGCTCAATCTGGCTGCGGAAGACGAACAGGAAGCAGGCAAAAGCCTGGTGGGCTTTCTTCGAGGGTTACGCACATCTGCCGGTCAACCCGGCACGCTTGCCCAGTTGGGAATATCGCTTGACCAATTTGAACAGCATCTGGGTGGTTTGATCGACAATGCGCTCAACGATACCCAAACCATCATGGGCACGCGTATACCCGATCATAGCGACCTCGAACGTTTATTTCTGGCCGCATACCATGGCCAGCCGGTGAATTTCTAGGAAAAACGCAATGGCGAACCGCTTTCTAAAAATAAATCTAACCAGCGGTGAAATCGTATTCGATTCGTTCCCTGCTGAGTATGTCGCAGAATATATCGGCGGCAGTAGCCTGGCCGCCCGGCTTTTATGGGACATGCTCGATGCCCAGCGGGACCCATTCGATCCGGACAGCCCACTTCTATGGATCACAGGACCGCTGACGGGCACAGGCGGACCCACCACCGGGCGGTTCACCATTTGTGGGCGGTCGCCGCAGACCGGCCTGTGGGGTGAATCCAATATCGGCGGATTTGTCGGACCTGAACTAAGGTATGCCGGGATCGATGCGCTTTTGATCACCGGCAGAGCGCCCACCCCGGTCTATATCTCGATCCAAAACCAGCGAGTAGAGATACGCGCGGCAGACCATATCTGGGGGCATGCGGATATTTATGAAACCCAGGCGATCATTCGAGATGAATTAGAAGAGCCTCGTACCAGAATTGCTGCCATCGGGGTGGCCGGCGAAAACCGGATCAAATTCTCTGGGATATTTTCCGACCACGGCCGCGCCGCAGCCCGCACAGGGATGGGCGCATTGATGGGTTCCAAGAATTTAAAGGCCCTGGCAGTGCGTGGAACAGGGAAAATTCCTTTGGCGAACGCAGAGAATTACCAGGCGCTGCGCACGGCAGTAAACAAGGAACTCATCGACCACAATATGACTGCCGTATATCGCGCCACGGGTACTTCGGGGGCGGCAGATTACCTGCAAATTGTGGGCGATATGCCGCAAAAATATTGGACTCAAGCAACGTTTGAAGGAGCCGAGAAAATTGGCGGCGCTGAAATGGCGGAAACAATTTTAGTCGGCACGTCAGCCTGCCAGGGCTGCGTCATCTCTTGCGGACGCGTGGTCAACATCCAGGAGGGGGGCTATGCCACCCACAAGAAGGTTAAAGGCCCGGAATACGAAACCATCTGCGCTTTTGGCTCCCAGCTATTAATCGATGACCTGGCCGCCATCACCGCGCTTGGTGATTTGTGCGACCGGTTAGGAATGGATAGCATCACCGCCGGCTCGATGATTGGATTGGCTTACTATCTCTTCGATCAGGGCATTTTGACCACAGAGGATACGGGCGGGCTGGCGTTGGTGTGGGGTGACCCACAACCGTGTTTTACTTTGCTCAACCAAATGGCGCGGCGTGAAGGCCTCGGCGCCAGGATGGCGGATGGTTCGCGGGCGTTTGCCAGATCTTTTGGGGTCGAGGAGCTTGCTGTGCAGGTCAACGGGTTGGATATTGCCATGCACGACCCGCGGGCATTTAGTGGGCAGACCCTCTCTTATCTCACCTCCCCGCGCGGCGCCTGCCACAATCAGAGCGATTTCTTCTCGGTGGAATTGGGCGGAACGATCGAGGAGTTAGGCCTGCCCATGGTCGATGCGCATACCGACGCAGGAAAGGCGGCTTTAGTGGCGAGGCACCAACACTGGCGCACGGTGGCCAACAGCCTGGTATACTGTTTTTTTGCCGTGGTGCCGCCCGCCGAAATCATCAACTTATTGTCCGAGGCCAGTGGCCATCTGTGGACCTTGAGCGAAGTGATGAAGGCAGGCGAGAGAGCCTGGAATTTGAAGCGTATCCACAATTTGCGTTACGGGTTGACGCCAAAAAGCGAGAAACTTCCCAAACTGTTGCTGCAATCCCTGCCGGATGGCGGTCAAAATGGGCACGTGCCAGATGTCGAGCTGCTCCTAGGTGAATACTACGCGGCCAGTAGCTGGGATCGCGAAACGGGCTGGCCAACCCAAGCAAAATTAACTGAATTGAACCTGAACTTTGTCAAAGGAATCTAAAAGCCGGCCGCGAATGTGAAGCGGCCGGCTTTTCGTCATTAATTGGTTTCGGTAAATATTTCTACGTAGAAGGTACAGCGGGGTGTGGTTCCTTCCATCAGCGCCCAATAGGTGATGTGGTATCCGGGGCGCTCGGGGGCTTTCATCTGGATGGTGATGTCGTAGCTTGCACCCGGGATGATGGTTTTCGGCAGGTCGATGATATTGGCCCCACTGGTATGCATGGCCTCTCCGCCGCGGTAGCGCACATCGATGCCATCTGTGCCCCAATTGGTCTCGCTGCTATTTTGCAGCGTCCAGTCGGTGATGAATATATCGCCGGCTTTATAAACCGTCCCATCTGATGGGGACTGGTTGATCACTTTGCATTTTCCCTCCAGCGGCAGGCGTTCGTTGGTCGGGTAAACGGTTTTTTCGGCCATGGTGGGGCTGGGGAGGACAAAGGCGGTGATGCTCGGAATGGGGGTGGAGGTGGGCCTGCGGGTGGGGGTTGCGGCTTCCGTAGGCCGTGCGGTCGCAGTCCAGGTAGGGGGCAAGCGCCGAGGGGTGGGGGTAGGGCTGGAAATAAACAGACCGGCAATCCCACCGCCGGAGGGAGGGAAGGGATTAAATGGCAGGGCGGGGTTCAAAAAAAGCAATCCAACCATTCCAACGATAATCACAATCGCAATAACAACCAAGGTTGTTAATACATCCCAGATTGATATTTTCATAACAGTCCCCTCGTATTCTGGTGATTTATCTTGTCCATAATTTATTATATCCGAGTTGTCCCTTTGTGATGTCAATGATCAACGGTGCAAGATCAACGCCAGTAAAATTGTACATGAAAAATAATTTGAACCATTTGTTTGCATATATATTTGCGGTTATACAAAGATTTTACGTAAATTTCATGCCCGGTTTACATGAATGTAAATACCAACTTTATAAGATAATGGAAGAATGTGAGGTAAGTTCTGTACGATGCGGGGAAATACTTTAGCGTACATCGTCTTTATGTGTGGGTTGATGTCTGGCCTGATGGCAGTCTACGCCTGGAATCATCGCGTCACGCGTGGTTCCAAACTATTTTCCTTTTTCATGGCTTCTCTGACAATATACGTGCTTGGATACAGTATGGAATTGGCCAGTTTGAATGTGGCCACCATGCTTTTTTGGAGCAAAATCGAGTACCTGGGGATATATTCTTTCCCGACATTGTTCCTGCTTTTTGTCCTTCGCTATACCGGCCAAGATAAATGGCTGACGCGCCGAATCATTCACTTGTTATTTGTAGTTCCCACTATTCTACTTTTCTCAAAATTATCCGATGATATTTTTCACCTGGTGTACCAGACAACCTGGCTTGATACCAGCGGTCCCATCCCGCTGCTGGGTTTCACGCGCGGACCCATCTACCCAATGGCTTTGTATTCGGCAATCCCGGTATCTCTTGCCATTTTTCTTCTCTGGAAAAAACGGCGCAACACTCCGCTGATTTACCGCAATCAAGCGACCCTTCTGGCCGTCAGTGCCATCGGACCGATTGCCATATTGCTGTTATATATGAGCGGCTTTCAACCCTATCCGGGATTGAAGTACCTGGATTTGAATCCGTTTTTATACCCAATTTGGGCGATTGGGGTAGGCTGGGCGGCATTCCGCTACCGCCTTTTTGATCTTACCCCGATCGCTCGCGAAGTATTGATCGAGCATTTGTCTGATGGAGTTTTTGTTCTGGATGATCAAAGCAGGTTGGTGGATGCCAATCCGGTCGCATTGCACATCATCGGCCGAACGAAGATCCCGGTTGGCGAAAACGCCGGCAAGGTTTTTTTTCACTGGAAAGAATTATGGTCCGCCTGCCAGATGGAGGCAAGGGGTGCCCCGGTATCCATGGAAATCGAACATATACGAAATGGCGAAAAAACTTTTTATGATTTAAGTATTACCGATCTGAAAGACAAATCAGAAAGTCATATCGGCCGGCTGATTATGATCCATGATATTACCGAACGGAAAAGGCTTGAGGAACAACTCCTGGAATTATCCCTGGTAGATGAGCTGACCGGATTGAGCAACCGGCGCGGTTTTTATATCTTGGCTAACCAGTTTATCAATATGGCCAATCGGATGGATCTCAAAGCCGTGTTGATTTTTGCGGATCTGGATAAGCTGAAGATGATCAATGATACTTATGGCCACACCGAGGGTGACCATGCGCTGGTGGATGCGGCTGCCCTCCTGCGCAGCACCTCGCGTTCTTCCGATATTCTGGCTCGCTGGGGCGGGGATGAGTTTGTCGTCCTGGCGATGAGGCACAAGGACGATCCGGTTGACACCATGGTGGATCGTGTGAAGAAAAAATTAGACGAATTTAACGCCTTGATGTCCCGTAATTATGAGCTCTCGATCAGTTTTGGGGTGGCTTATTACGATCCGGGATTGCCGGTTGAGCTGGAAAATTTAGTGCACCAGGCCGATCAGGCCATGTATATCCAGAAGCAGGCGAAAAAGAAACCGGTTGTCGCCAGCCCAAACTAATCCAAGCAACAACCGGTTTCTCCAGGCAATTCGGCATCTTATCAGCCTGCCGATATTTCGATTGGCCTTTACCCGCCTGCCATAGCGCCTACAACCCGCAGCGGTTCCGCGCCGGATATCACCGCGGCCGGCAGGGGAGTATTTTGTGGTTCGAGTGACCAATCCTCCCCGCAGGCAAAGAAACGGATGAAGGGCCGCCGCTGCCTGGTTTGTTGGTCGCGTATTGTCCCGCGCAGCACCGGGTATTGAGATTCCAGGGTATCCAGTACAGCCTCGATGGTAGCCTGGCCCTCGACCTGGATCTCGAATTCGCGCGACACATTTGCTAAATTACGCAGATGAGTAGGCAATACAACCCGGATCATGGCAGCGTCTGAACCTCCACGGACAGCACGGCCGGCAGATCGTGCACGATGGCATTCCAGTGGTCGCCCGAATCGGCTGAAACGTATACCTGTCCGCCGGTGGTGCCAAAATACACCCCGCAAGAATCGAGCGTGTCGATGGCCAACGCGCTGCGCAGGACATTGACATAACAGTCTTGCTGAGGCAATCCGTTGGTGAGCGCTTCCCAATCATTGCCGCCGGTGCGGCTGCGGTATACGCGTAGTTTTCCTTCAGGCGGGTAATGCTCCGAATCGCTCTTGATTGGCACGACGTAAATGGTTTCCGGCTCATGGGCATGGACGCCGATCGGGAAACCAAAATCCGTGGGCAGATTCCCGCTAACTTCTCTCCACAGATCTCCGGCGTCGTCGCTGCGCATCACATCCCAGTGCTTCTGCATGAACAGGACACCAGGCCGAGATGGGTGCATGGCAAGGTTGTGGACGCAGTGACCAACTTCAGCGGTGGTATCCGGCAATTCATAAGGCGAGACCAAACCCTGATTGATCGGCCGCCAGGTTGATCCGCCATCATCGGTGCGGAAGGCCCCGGCCGCGGAGATCGCCACATAGATGCGGTTTGGATCGCTGGGGTCCTGGAGAATGGTGTGCAGGCACATTCCGCCGGCGCCCGGCTGCCAGAGGTTGCCCTTGGCGCTGCGCAAACCGGGGAACTCCTGCCAGGTTTGGCCGCTGTCAGATGAACGGAATAAAGCGGCATCTTCAACCCCGGCATAAACCACATCCGGGTCGGACAAGGAAGGTTCCAACAGCCAGACGCGTTTAAATTCCCAGGGATGTTGGGTGCCATCATACCATTGGTGGGTGCCCGGGGTTCCGTCATACTCAAACTTATTGCCCACCGGCTCCCATGTTTTTCCACCGTCTTGCGAACATTGAATCAACTGCCCGAACCAACCGGTAGATTGTGAGGCATACAAACGGTCCGGATCCACACTGGATCCTTTGAGATGGTAGATTTCCCATCCGGCAAAATGCGGACCGTCAACCGTCCAATTCTGGCGGTTTGCGTCCGACGTAAGGATAAACGCTCCTTTTCTCGTACCAACCAAAACCCGTACTCCGCTCATTCCTTCACTCCTTTGAACATCCAACGTTTGATATTTTTGGCAAGGATGTTACCTGATTCACTGCCAAATAAGATATTTGTTATCCGAATAGTGCGCCAATTGTAAAGCATAATTGCCTATAATGTTGGTACACATGTTCTATAAATAATATACGGAATATCCTCAATTAATTCAAGTATCAAAATTAAATCAAAAGTATTGGGAGTAGGGGAGGCAGGACTACGCCTTTAGGTCCTGGTCTTCGATCGCAGCAAAATAGCCTTTGTCCAGTTCATCGTCGCTCAGATGAGCATATCGTTGGGTGACGGCAATATTGCGATGACGCGCCAGTTCCTGGGCCAATTTCAGGTTACCAGAGGACTGCAGCACCCGGGTGACGAAATAATGGCGAAATGAATGGGGGGTGATAGAACCCACCGCAGCCTCGCCCAGCAGGTCCCGCACCCGCTCGGTGACAATATTGCGACCGGTAGTGGGCGTGACCGGTTTGATCTTTTTTCCGGCGCCGCGGTCGTGGCGGGCAAAAAGCGGCAAAGCAGTCAGGGGGCGCCCGCTGTCACCGTCCAGCGGGCTGCGCGCTGCGAGATAATCTTTGAGGCACTGCAATGAGCGTGAAGAGAAACGGATCACCGCTTCTCGGTTGCCTTTACCAATCACGATGGCTTTGCTTTCGTACCAATCGATATCTCCGCGGCGCAGATTACAGGCCTCGTGAACGCGGAGACCGGTATCGGCCAGGGTGATGAGAAATGCGCGGTCGCGTAAATTGCGCAGGCGCTCCTGGGCATCTTCGACCACCTGTTTGCTCAGCTCATCGATCTTTTCGAGGATCTCATCGATCGCGCTGCGTGGGAACTGCGGCAGCCGCTGGCCCGGATGCCGGGCGCGCTGCTGGATCAATAACCTCACCCGCGGCAAGTTAACTTCAATGATTTCCTCAGCCGCCAGGTATTCAAAAAAGCGCGTCGCGGCGGTGAGGTACAAGGTTTCGGTTGCCGGGCTTAACTCTTTCAACGATTCGGCGAACCAGGCGATGGTATCCACCGATAGATCCTGGATGGAAGTGGCTTGCGGATCAAGTTTATTCTGGGCCAGACATTCGCCGAATTTTTTTAACGCGGTCTGATAGGTTCGCGTGGTGTGCGCGCTGCGTGCCAGGTTCACCATATCGATATAACGGGAAAACATGGCGCTGATCGTCGGATAATTGTTTGCCCCGGTGGGATTTTTGGATTTTTCCGGAAGGCTATGGACCGACCGCCGGGCCATCATGGTTTACTGTACAGCTTGGGGTTCATGAAAGGAATCAGCGCTAAAACCACCGCGTGGGAATATAGATCGGTGCGGGTCACAAGATCATTGGTCAGCAGCCCGACCGCGCCGTTGGTGCGTTTGGAGTTCTCCCGCCCAAACAAGATATCATCGGCAGTGCCTAATTCAATTCCCTGCAGAATCAGGTCAGAAATGCTGGCCGGTAAACTGAAAGAGGCTGAACGGGCGATGCCTCGCAGTTCTCCAGACAAAACCACAATCCAGGCAAAAGCGGCCAGTCCATCGGGCTGAGCCTCGACCCCGCCCTCGACTCCCACCCAAAAATCTGCCTGGGGATCGAGCGCTCGAGCGGCATTCGCGCGGTTCTCAGCGCCCTGGTAGGTTTCCTCGGCAGTCATGGGCTGTCGGCTGATCCCGCTGGGGGTTTCAATCCCGGTTACGGTGATATGGGCATCCGGCATCCAGGCCAGAAAGCCAACCCGCACCGACTCGATTTTTACCGGATTGGTGGAGGCAACAGTTATTTTCACAATCCTCGACCCTATCGGCGGCGGCGGAAAATCCGCGACACCAGGATGACCAGCCCACCGACTAAACCGGCCGCGGTGCCAAAAATGAGGGCGTCCCGGGAGTTGAATAAGGTGGTTACATCCCCCTCTACATGCTGAGCAAACAGGAAAGCCGTACTGCTGTTTTTCATCACCACCGACCTGGTCACCAGTACGAGTGAGCCGCTCTGGTCCATAGTAACTTCCCCTGCGGACACCAACACATTCGCGCCGGATTGGTCCATGGCTAAATTGCCGGCCACATTCGCGACCGCCACGGTTGAATTGGCAATGTCGGCCGCCTGCGATTGCAGGAACCCTACCGCGCTGGCGTTGGTGTGGGCCTGGTCGGCGCTAATTTTTCCTGCGGCCGCCTGGCGCATGATCAGTTCATTAGCTTCGACCGAATTTGCTCCGCCCTGCCGGATGGTCAGTTGATTGGCGATCAGGCGGTTCGCAAATTGCTGGTTCAGTTCGGCTTCGTTATTTTGTGCGCCGTGATGGGAGCTTTCCATTTTCTTCTCTCCACGATGAATTGATTAGTGGTCAGGATGGGATCCAAAAGCCACCCATATTATATCCAAAACGCAGCACCAAACCGGCGATAAAAATGATCGCCGATAAAGCCAACAAACCATAATCGCGCCAGTGGAACTTCAAGGCTTCCACCCAGGTGCGTGTTTTCAGGCCGAAACAACGCAAATCCATAGCGTTGGCGATATCCTCACCGGCGAGAATGGCATTCATGGTCACCGGCACCAGCAGTGGGGCTACACGGCGGATGCGGGTAAACAACCCGCCTTCAGCCTTTTCGATTTCAAAACCTCTCGCACGCTGGGCGTCGAGGGTAATTTGATAGTCGCGGATCAGGGTTGGAATGAACCGGAAGGCCAGGTCCATGGTAAAAGCAAGCTTATCGGGCAGGCCAATTCCTCGAAAAGTGGCACCGTAAATTCGCGGGGCCATGGTGAAAGGAATGACGATGAACAATCCCGCGATGGCCAGCACGCGGAAATATTGGGCAAGGGCAAACCACAGCCTTTCCCGGGTCAAGACATACTGGATATCCCAGCCGGTGAAAGGAAATTTTAGCTGCATCTGCAGCACAGGCGTTCCGCCGCTGATCACCCCTTCAATTGTGCCGGCGCTGGTAATGATGGTATTCACCACCACCATGATGGTGGTTAAGGAGAAAATCAATAACCAGGCCCTACGGGTTTCATGCCAGGTGAGCCTGGAGTAAAAAAATTGAACCAATGAGAGTAAAAAGAAAAACAATAAAAAGCGAATATCCCAGAAAAGCACAATGGTAACCAGAACCGCGATGGAGAATATCCATCTGGCGCGCGGGTCAAACGTTTCTACCAGGCTTTTTCGTGGATGATAATTGAAACTAACCAGCATGTTTTTTCCCCTGGGTTGTCAGAGGCTGGATGGATCACCCAGCCTCTGACAACCGGATGAAATGCTTTAACGGCCCGATCTGGCGACGATCGCGCTATAGGCGATCATTAAAATAGGCACGAGGATTAAGCCATTGACGATGTTGGTGATGAAAGCCGGCAGGAAATTCACCGTGACAGTGGTGGCGAAATCGACCCCCGACACCCACATTTCAGAGATAGATGCCACGCCCATCCCCAACAATACACCGAGAACCACCATAATTTCGGCTTTGATGATGTCTGAACCGGAGCGGAAATTGACAATTCCCAGGTAGATCAGTCCGGGCACCATCGCCATCAATCCGTTCCCAAGGTCCCACCACGGCCAGAAGCCATACCCGGCGAGCAGATCGGAAAGGATGTTTCCAAGGATGCCTGAAATCAAACCGACAATGGGGCCAAAGGCCACCCCAAAAAACATGGGGATTGCCACCGCCGGGCGGATGGATACATTCGCGGCTCCGGGGATCTGCAGCAATACGGTCAGATAGGATAGAACGCCGTACAGCGCAGCTCCAATGGCGGCAAAAACGACTTCACGCGTACCAAATGCCCACAATGATTTTTTCATCATACACCTCCGGAAGAAACCAGATCAGATGAATAGAATTGGGCCAAACCCTCTGCCCTTAAAAATTGTCCGGTCCGAGGGAAGAGTTCCAGGTTTAGCCTGAGCAATGAGGTCGATAAAACCCGCGCACTATGCAAGACATCCTGGTTGCTGAGCACCTCCTTGGGTGTGCCAAACGCGGCTACCGCACCCTCTTTGAGCAGCAAAATTCGATTGGCATAGATCAATGCCAGGTCGACGTCGTGGGTAATAAAGATGATTGCGTCGAAGCCTGGCATTTGCAGAATAGAATCCATAAAGGAGCAGTAATTCCAATAGTCCTGGCCGGCGGTAGGCTCGTCCATGATTAATATCCGCGAGCGCATGGCCAGGATCGCCGCGATGGAGACTCGTTTCTGTTGGCCAAAGGAGAGCGCCAACGGAGGGGTTTTCTTCTCTTCCTCGAGGTGAACGCTTTGAATAGCCCATTCCATATTAGCCTGGGCGTCTTCTGCCGGCATAGCCAGGTTTTTTGGGCCGAACAACAATTCTTCTTCGACCGTGGGGGCAAAAAGCATTTGGGTCGGGCTTTGAAATACATATCCAACCGTCTTCGCGGCCTGGGCTACAGTAAGTTCGGTGGTAGGCATGCCTTCCAGGATAACTTCTCCTTTGGTCGGTTTCAATAACCCGAGGGCCTGCTTTACCAGGGTAGACTTGCCGGCGCCGTTGGGGCCCAGGATGGCGATAATGTCTCCCTTGCGGATAGAGAAAGATATATCCTTTAGCACCTGGGGATCGCCGGCGCGGTATTGGAAAAAAACTTTATCGAACCGCAGCATTTCTGCGCAGCCTTCGGGTGGCACGTTGGGCGCGAGTAAATTGTATTTCTGTCCTACCGAACGTTTTACCGCTATTTCCGCCGGCAGTTTGATGTAGTGAGGATCAGCCTTTTTTACAAAACCGGCCACATCCCCCTGGTAGGAAACCTGACCATCTTGCAGATAAACTACCTGTTCGGGATTAATCGCCAGCACATCTTCCACCCTGTGTTCAACCAACATGACGGATATACCGTCGTTGGCGAGTTTGCGGAACAGTTGGAGCGCCTCGTAGGCCGAGGCCGGGTCGAGGCTGGCCAGGGGTTCATCCAACAGCAAAATTTTTGGCTGCATCGCCAAGATCCCCGCCAGGGCGATTTTTTGTTTTTCCCCTCCGGATAATTGGAAGGTTTCGCGGTCGCGTAGATGGCTGATACCCAGATAGTCAAGCGTTTCATCCACACGATAAATGATGCGCTGACGAGGCATTGCCAGGTTTTCCAGGCCGAAGGCGACCTCGTTAAAGACATGGCTGGAGACGATCTGGCGCTCGGGATCCTGCAGTAATGTTCCTACGTTTTGGGCGAGATGGGTCATGCTTAGCTGCTGCACGTCTTTGCCAAATAACCTGACTTCCCCGCTCAATTCGCCCAGATAAATCCTGGGAGCCAGGCCGTTGATGCAGCGCATCAAAGTGGTCTTTCCGCAGCCGCTGGTGCCGGCTACCAATAATATCTGGCCGCCTTCTAATTGCAGATTGATTTTACATATCGAAGGTTCTTCGCGCCTTTGATAGCGAAAGGTCAGGTTTTCGACAACTAACGGCGCTTCGAGTGGGGCGCTCATAGGGCAGAAAGCTCGTTTTCAGCCATACTCCAGGTGATGCTGACCGCGGCGCCAACCGTCAGCCCCAGTGTCTGGGCGGCGCTGCCGTTGACCTCGCAGACCGCCAGATACCCCGAGCTGTCAATGATCGCGGTCAGTTCTCCGGGTTGACGGTCGCCAAAGGTTTTGGATATCCCGCTGATCGTCCGGTTACCTGCGCGGATCATCGCGGATTGAGCAGAGCGAATCAGCGACACGGGGATATTGGTGGAGAGATTTCCAAAATGATCCTGGTGGATCACCTGCCCGGCAACGCCCTGGTCGAAGCGAATGGGGGAGGGGACATCCAACCAGATTGGATCTAAGATGGTTGTGCCTAATTGCTCGATGGGTATGCCCGCCGCGAGGTAGGCGCCCACAGGAGAAAAGATGTCACGTCCATGAAAGATGTTGCTGACATCCTCGAGCCAATATTCTGGTTTATCCAGGTCTACTACCTGGAAGAACTCGTCTTTTTCCTGGCAGCGGCGGGCTGCCAGGGTGAGCAAACCATTATCGGGACCCACATAGAATTGCTTTCCTAATTGAGCGGCGACTGCCCTTCGCCGGGTGCCAACCCCTGGGTCGACCACATACACATGCACCGTCGCCGCGGGAAAGTAGGGCAGGCTGCGTTCTAGAAGTAGAGCCGCGCTGAAAACATCATGCCGGGGAATATCATGAACTCAAAACCACGATGTCGGCTTGCGGGGCAATACCCCAAACGACCCCCTGCAGCAGGCCGGCTGCATAATCCGCGATGCCGAAATCGGTGCTCAGGGTGACGATACTCATGCGGGCTGCCGGTTGATAACCCGAATTTTTTCACCTATGGAGACACCCAGGAGCGATTGAGCGCTGCCGTTCACGATCGATATGGATAGATCGTGGTCGGTGCCTACCAGGGCAACCAGGTCGCCGGCCGGCCGCTCTCCGAATGTCCGCACCAGACCGTGGATGGTTCGCCCGGCAATCAGGATCTCAGGTGAAGAGAGGTCAGCCAACTGGGTATCCACAATGTTGGTGCTCAGATTACCGAAGTGATCGATCGCGATGACTTCTCCCATCCAGCCGTCCTCGGTGCGCACGGATTGCGGAAGGGAAAGCATCAACGGATCGGTGAGCGGATCGCCCATTTGATCCAGGCTGGTCCCTGCGGCCAGGTGCGCGGCTGCCGGAGCAAAAACATCCCTGCCGTGAAAAACATTGCTCGGAGCGGGCAGCCAATACTCGGAGCGGTTGAGCTCAACAAACTGGCAGTCCGCCTGGTGTTGGCGGGCTTCCTCAACGACCAGGGTAAACAGACCGTTATCGGGCCCGACAAAATAATGGTCTCCGAGACGCATGGCGATTGGACGGCGATGTGTGCCCACACCCGGGTCCACAACCGCCACGTGGATACTGCCGGGGGGAAAATAGCGGTAAGAACGTGACAGGGCAATCGCGCCTTCACGCACGTTTTGGGGAGAGATGAGATGAGTGATATCGGCGATCCGTACGTCGGGCGAGATCGAGTAAATTACCCCTTTCATAATCCCCGGGTAGCCGTCCAGGAGGCCAAAGTCAGTTAGTAGGGTAATAATTATCATCTTAACCCATTATACAACGCAAGCCAAAACCTTAGCGCCGCGAAGCCATCCATTTCACCCCCAGGAAACCCAGCACCAGGCAGGCGAACCCGGTAACCCCGAACATGGGTTGGATCCCCAGCCAATCTGCCAGTGCGCCGCTAAGGAAGGGTCCCGCGAACATGCCCACCCCATATACCGCCTGGTGCAGTCCCATGGCTGTGGCGCGCTGGTTGCCTTCGACCTTAGCGATCGACATGCCCATCAAAAGGGGTTGAGAAATGCCCGAGCCCACACTGGCAAAGAATTGGGCCACAAACAACCAGGCCAGGTTGGGTGAGAGGGCCGCCAGAATGGCGCCCAAGGCGAGCATGGCAAAACTGATCCGCGCCAGATTGGCATTTCCCATTTTCTTTTCGAGGGTAACCGTCACCAGGTTGCCGATGGTGATAATGCCGATGCTGCCGCTGGTTAACAAACTTTGCAGATTATCGGATGCGCCCAAGTTATGAGCCAGAATGGGAGTGAAGCTCAGGGTAGCCGACCAGGTCACATATTGTGCCAGCGCGCTTAACACCGCCGGGCGGAACACATCCGGTCGGGTGACCAAGGCACGGATGGTGCCAATGGACGGTTTTACCGGTGGGATACGCTCTTCACGCGCCGGCAGCACGACCAAAATGGCTACCATCGCGATGGCAATCGCAACGAAAAAAGGCAGCGAATAACCGCCCAATCCGTTCAGCCAGCCGTTTGTGCCGCTGGCGGCCATTCGGCTCAACGAGTTGACCGCGGTGAGGATGGCGGTCGCGCGCACGGCTTCCTGGGGTGGGAAAAGGGAAGAGAAGATCACCGTCAACGGCACCCAGGTGCCTGCCGCCAGCCCGGTTATCGCCCGTCCCACCCCCAATCCGGCGCCCGAATCCGCGGTCGCCATCACCCATGCGCCGACGCCCGATAGGATAAAACCCCCGAGGATGAAAGGTTTGCGCCAACCGGCCCAATCGGTGGCGATGCCTAAAGGCAGGCGTATCAGGGCCTGCCAGAGACCGTACATCGAAAGGATGGTGCCCACCGCGGTGAGGGAATCAACCTTTAGCTTTACATAGACGGGCAAAGTAGGAACATAGAAATACAAACTGGCCCAATATAACGCCACAGCGCTAACATAGAGGACAATTAAAACTCGCCGAGACCTTTCCGGATTGGCTACAACCTGGACGGCATCGGTTTTAGGTGTTTGCATGGGCAGGCCTTTTTGAGGAGATTAGGGCTGAGTATAACATGGTGGTCCGATGGTAGTAGTATGCGGGGCAAGCGCAATGTTGACAGATGGCGCCTGTCACCTTTATACTATGCGCGAGGAAAAAATGACCGAAAATCGCTCTATGCTCTTCCCAGACTGGGATATCGATGCCATTGTGATGAACTTTGTCCCCAACGAGGACGATGATTTTTCACATTCCGTTGATTTGATCCAGCAAGGGCAGCTGGATGATGCCGATCAAATTATCTCTCAGGAATTGTCTAAATATCCGTGGGTTATGATGGCTGCCGCGTATATCCAAATTCAGAAAAATAACATGGACGAAGCCAAGCGGCTGCTGCGAGCGATTACCCTCATCTCCCAGGAAACCATCCTGCAATTGTGGGCCTGGCACAATTTACGCCGGCTCGGTCATTCGCCTTCAGCCTCCCTGGCTCAGCAGGTATTGGGGATCATTATCGAAGTCCCTTACGAAGACAGCGCGGATATCCTGGCGTCCTATGCCGACGGCACCGCACGCTATCTCAACCATCAGGGCAGCATGATCGTCTGGGATACCCTGGATGAGCAAATCACACCCATGATTCTCAAAGGCATCCAAATGGCCCGGCCGATGGGCAGCCTGGAACAGTTCCACTCCGATGATCCCGTTGCGGAAGGGGAGGTGCGCCTCAATGTGCTCACCCCGGCCGGATTGCACATCTGGGAAGGCAGCCCCGAGAACGGCTCGGACGTCTCCTTGCTTTTTGCCCAGCAAGCCAATTTGCTGCGCGCATTGGTACAGCTGGTGCTGAACAAAAAACAAGATATGGATGATGATGAGGAATAGCCGGATCGATTTTGCTATTGGCAGATAAGCACAGGTTTATGGGTAGCCCATAGCACCCAATCCACCGTGCTGCCAAAAATAAGCTCGCTCAACGGTCCGCTGTCATAGCCCCCCATAATAATCAAATCGCAATGGGTCGCATCGGCTGCCTGCAGGGTGATTCGCGCAGGATCGCCTTTCTTGTGGATGAAATTTGCCTGTTCGACGTGGTGTTCGGTCAGGTAGGTTCTGGCGCGTTTGGCCAAACGATCGTCGCCGGGCCGGCCGCGGTCAACGGTGACCACGCTGAGCTGCAGTCCCCACTTAGAGGCCAGATAAGTCGCCACGAACAGGGCTTCATCCGCCCGAGGTCCGCCCCCGTATGCCAACAGCAGGCATTTAATATCCGTATTTCCGCCAGGCGGAAATACCAGCAGCGGCACCCGGCTGATGCGTATCAGGGTGCGCAATCCTGAGCGCAATTTGTTCAGGATCCTGAATGGCGGGGGATACAGCATTCGCAGGATTACCAGATCTGCCCAGGAAGACCGGTCAAAGAGCGACTTGGTAATTTCTCCTGTTTCGATCACCAATTTGCCCTCGATCTGATGCTCAGCAATCCGCCGGTCAAACTCTTGAACCATGGCCTGCAGATCGCTTTGCTCAGATACATCCCCGGCCTGGACGACATGCAGTCCACCGATCATCGCATCTTCACGTGCCGCTATGTTAACCGCCAGATCCAGGGCTTCCCAGCCGGCGGAGTCACCGGGCAGCGCTACCATGATGTTTTGGAATAATCGCTGGTCGTCGTCAACCATTTTGCGCTGGCGGCGCCAATCTCCCGGCGGTGTGCTGGGTATGATCTCCTCGGGTGCAATGGCAAAGAAAAAATGCTGGAAAAAGCCTTGAAAAGCGCGTTGGATTTTTGGACCAAACTGGTTGGATAAATCCTTGACCGCAGTTTGCGGGTTGACTTTCCAGCCCAGTTCGGCCTCGAGGCTGCTGCGGTGATCCATAATCCACAGGTACAAATCGGTTTCGCTGCGTTCGGGAAAGTCCTTCAGGATGTTCAGCCGGCGAATCATGCGGGCGACCGGTTCGTAGACCTGGTCGTACCAATCCGCCACCGCTTCATCGAAGGATATCTCGCGTTTTTCGTTTATCCCCTGGAAATAGCGGTGGGTCACGATGTGATCGTAGAGGATATTGTACTGGCCGGGAACGGTCACTTGTAAATTGGCTTCCGGCCGGATCACGTCCAGGCGAGTTTTCTTTACGAAATCGGTATATTCCGATTTCAGAATGATGTCTTCAATGCGGTCAGTGGGGGATACAGGAATAAGTGTTCTAACCTGGCGGACATAGGCCTGGATATGGGTTGAGCCCAATTCTCTCGCCACCGATGCGCGGTGGTGGCCATCCAGGATAAAATAGGCGTCGCCGATCTGGTAAACCTCGATGGGGGGGAGGCCGATCATCTTTTCGGTAGCCATTCTAACGCCGGCCCAACGGTCGCCGTCCGAATTATTCAACGGCAGCATGAAGCGGTTGAAATCCGCATAGCGGCTGACCGTGCCGATAATTGAGTCGAGAGGGATGTCCTTTAACTCTCCGAATGAGGTTTCCACGCCGCCCAATTTGGCGCGTACTTCGTCGTAAGAGAGCAAGTCAGCCGATTTACCGGAAATCCGTCCTAAAACCGCCTGGAGAGCCGCTTTGCGGCGTGCGTCCTGGAAATCGTCCAGAGCGCTGTCGTGACTCAAATATCCGGTTCTTTTGGGGCTCATAATGATTGTTCTTTGGATCGATACGATGACATGCCAGCATTATAGATCAGTTATCTGCTGGGGGAGAACTGCGATCTGAAATTTCAGGTTAAAGTACCCAAACGGATGATCAACTCCAGGATGAATTGGCGTTTGCAATCAGGTGTAAGAAACGGCAGGGGAGAGGAAAGTAAAATGATTTCAGTTAATGTTTTCGATAAGTATTATCGTAAAAACGAAGCGACCGGGCCGCCCACGGATCGCACAAAACTTGTTGAAGGGGCAGCGGTGTACCTCTCATTGGAAGACTGGCGTACCGCAGAACAGGCCATAAATAGCTGCATAAGGCTGCTGGATGCCGTAGGGGAGACATCCGGCGGGTTTGCGTCGTTCTACCTGGCGGACGTCAAAAAAACGCCTCAGGGCTACACGCGCCTGATACGTGAAGTCATCGGTAAAGCGGCCAGGCTGCTGGATCGTCAACCGCCCAAAATCTCGGCGGCTTTGTGTGATGCATTGATCCGTCAACAACCCTCCCGGGTTCCTGCGGGGTCAAGGGTTTCAACTTTTGGCTTTGCAAAAGTTGTGACACCTGGCGGCTTTGGGCCAGGTGTCACCCTTGACGCTGCACATTCTTCAAAAGCTGATCACCGCTCCGGTGGTTGGTCTGGTTTTGGAGACCAATCCACCGGAGACGCCCGCACGGCGAGTGGTTTGGGGGTAAAATTCGGTCGTCGTGCAAGCCACGCGAGCCGGGGGGAAGCCCGTAGGGGCGCGCAGTGGCAGCTACGGCGACAAAACGTACCGCAATCCATACCGCAAACGTACCATAACGGACTTTGGCAGCCACCGCTAAGTAATACGGTGGCTAAATTGATTGGAATGCACCCTAGTAATGTGGTACACTTGCGGTACAAAATACGGTACAGCAAAAAGGGGTTATCATGGTCAAAACCAGCTTCAGAATGGCAGAAGAGACGCGTCAAGCCCTGGCGCAGTTGGCCGAAAAGTATCACAATGGGAATGCGACCGCAGCACTCGCAGAAGCGGTACAGCGGTACCATGCATTGGCGTTTGATGAGGTCAAAGTCTTGGGGTGGGTGGCCGTCAGGGAATATGGCAAAGCGCGTTGTGCAAAGTGTAAGAATCCAATCGACGGTCCGCAGGCGTTTGTTGCGCTTGAGACAGGCGGACGCGTTGGGGGAGAGTTGTACTGCCAGAAGTGTGCAAAATGATGCCCTGATTGGTTTCGATAAGTATTATTATCGAAAACAATAGGCATGGTATACGATCGGGTATAATTCAGCAAATTTGGGCTCAGGTACTCTCATGGCAAATCACGCACAAACCCGTAAATTATCCGTCAACCCAGGACCGTGGGTGAAGACATTCACCTACTACTTTGCATTCATCGGTCTCGGTCTGACCACTGCATCCTTGGGACCGACATTGCCCGGCCTGGCGCATTCTACCGGCTCAGACATTAGCAAGATCAGCTTTTTATTTGTGCTGCGATCCCTGGGGTATCTACTGGGTTCGTTCAATGCTGGACGACTATACGACAAACGGCCGGGAAACCCAATCGTCGCCTTTTCACTGGTGATGGTGGCGGGATTGCTGATCTGCGTGCCGATCATCCCGGTTTTATGGGTGCTGGCAGCCATCCTTTTGGTCATCGGTTTTGCCGAAGGCACCGTCGACGTGGGTGGAAACACGTTACTGGTTTGGCTGCACCGCGACAAAGTCGGCCCATTTATGAACGGCCTGCACTTCACCTTTGGCATCGGCGCCCTGCTCTCACCGATTATAGTCGCCCAGGCGATCATTTACACTGGAGGGATCCAATGGGCTTACTGGATCCTGGCGGTATTGATCCTCCCTATCGCTGCCTGGGTGTTTCGCATGCCCAGCCCAGCATCCCAGGTTTCGGATACGGCCGAAACCATCAAGCCAGCCCAACCCATCCTGGTGGTGTTGATTTTGCTGTTCTTTTTCTTATACGTAGGCGGCGAAGTTGGTTTTAGTGGCTGGATTTATACCTATACGATATCTATGGGTCTGGGTACGGATACCAGCGCCGCCTATCTCAATTCAATGTTCTGGGGAGCCCTCACCCTGGGCCGCCTGGCCGCCATCCCCATTTCTACCCGGCTGAAACCCGGCGCCGTCCTGCTCACCAATTTGTTGGGGTGTTTGATCAGCATCTCATTGGTCTTGCTCTTTCCCAGGTCCACTCTTATCCTGTGGATTGGCACCATCGGCACCGGCCTGTCCATGGCCTCGATCTTCCCAACCATGATCAACCTGGCTCAGCAGAAAATGACCATAACCGGCAAGGTCACCAGCTGGTTCTTTGTCGGCGCCAGTGGAGGCGGCATGGTCCTGCCCTGGATTGTCGGCCAATTCATCGAGCCGGTTGGGCCGCAAACCGTCATGCTGGCCATTTTTGTCAGTCTGGCGCTGGCTTTGGGGATTTTTGGCAGCATTGTATTATTCAACGGGCGGCAGCCCTCCCCTGCCCCATCTCCATCCCAGCCCGGCAATTTGCAATAGATGTCTGACAATTAAAGATGAGTGTTATTCACAAAATAAACAAAGGGATTGAAATTCTGCGCCGGCGCATCCGGCAGCAGGGTGTCTACACTTCCCTGCTGTGGTTGTATGGTCGCGGCGTCCCCATGATCACCGGGAAACCTATCTTACGCTTTTCCGAAGTCACCCCTTTACTATATGTCGGTCCTCAGTTCCGTCGCAACGGCCTGGAATATCTCCGCAGCCAGGGCATCCATGCGGTAGTGAATTTGCGCATCGAATGGGATGATGCCGGTGTGGGGATCGCTCCTCAACGCTACTGCTATTTGCCTACTATCGACGATGATGCCCCATCAGAACAGCATCTGGCGGCCGGGGTAGCGTTTATCACTGAAAATATTGCCGAGGGGAATA
Organism: uncultured Chloroflexia bacterium; assembly: GCA_963752685.1. Classification (GTDB taxonomy): domain Bacteria; phylum Chloroflexota; class Anaerolineae; order Anaerolineales; family Anaerolineaceae; genus Anaerolinea. Next base: position 1,589,483 of record CAVVZR010000008.1, read on the forward strand.
AGGTATATATCCACTGCGGCGCGGGGGTAGGACGCGCACCCACGATGGCGGCGGCGTATTTGATATCCACCGGGCTAAACATCGATGAAGCTCTGGGGAAGATTCGCGCCGTGCGCCCGTTCATATTCCTCACCCCACCCCAGTTAGCGGCGCTGCAAAAATACGAAACGGCCCTGCGGCCGTCCAGCGAGGCTCATTAAACCCGTTGTAGAAGGACCTTTTGCTGGATCAATTCAGCAGTGATACTCACAGCAATTTCCTCAGGAGTTTCTGCGCCAATATTGATCCCGATGGGCGAATGTACGCGCAGTAGCTGTTCTTCGGCGACACCCTTTTCGCGCAATCCCCGATAGAGCAGCTCCCGTTTGCGCTTACTGCCGATCATGCCAATATAGCCGGCCTTGGTCTTCAAGGCGGTTTCGAGCACAGTCTGGTCCTGTAAATGCCCGCGAGTGACGATCACGATCATATCTTCGCGCACAAAGGGCTGCTGTTGAAAAATCCGGGTAATCGGATCCATGACCAATACCTCATCACAATCCGGGAAGCGCTGCCGGTTGGCAAATTCGCTGCGGTCATCCAGCACCACCGTGTGAAAGCCGGCAATTTTTGCCACCGATGCCAAAGCCCGCGAGACATGCCCTGCGCCGAAAATGATCACCCTGGCGGGCGAAACCAGCGGATCGGCAAAGAGCAGCCCATCGTCTTGTGTTTTGAGGAATGATCCGGTAGGTTGGTTCGGTATTTTATTCCCTTCAACCGCGGGGTAAAGTATCGCTGGCAGGAGGTCATAGTATGCATGCTGGATAGCGTCGTCTTTCAGGCTCGAGACCAGCCATCCGGCGTGGCCATGCTCCTCGCGAGCTGCTCGAATAGCATCCAGCGCCAGCCAGAGACTGCTGCCGGCGCCAGGAACTACCGGCTCAAGGAGGATTTTCGCGCTCCCTCCGCAGATCATGTCCAAAGAGGCGGCATCCGGGCCTGAAAACTCGAAGTCCATGATCTTTGGGCTGCCGGCACCAATCACATCACGGGCGGCATCCATCACCATTGCTTCTAATTTTCCCCCGCCAATCGTCCCGTGGATGCTCCCGTCGGCAAAAATAAGCATGCGGGCTCCACTGGATCGCGGGGTGGATCCGCTGCTTTGGATCATCACTGCCATGCAAAATGGTGACGGTTGATTTTTCAGGCGTAATAATTCATCCAACAATTCAATCATCGGAAACCCTGCCTTTCTGGTTTGAGGATTATAATTCTCAATCGGCGTGGAGTTGGATTACAATAGCCCCACTTAACTTATCTTGTATGAGGATAATGAATGAGCAATTCAAAAGAAATGGGCGTTTGGGAGCATATATCTGAGCTGAGAAGCAAGCTCTTTTGGGCGCTAATTTCATTGGTCGTAACCACATTACTAAGCTTCATGTTTGCTCAATATGCGATTGAGATCCTCGCAGTGCCTATCGGTGGCATACAAAATGTAGTTTCAATCGAAGTAACCGAAAATGTAGGTGTTTTCTTCCGAGTATCGCTGCTCAGTGGTTTTATCCTGGCGCTGCCGTTCATCCTTTGGCAGTTGATCAGTTTCATCGCTCCCGGCCTCTTCCCCGAAGAGAAACGCATGTTGTTTTTATCGATCCCCTTGGCCACCTTTTTGTTCATCTGCGGGGTTGCATTTTCCTATTTTGTGATGCTTCCCACCGCCATCCCGTTCCTGGTGAGTGTATTGGGGGTTCAGACTCTTCCGCGGCTGTCCAATTACATTGGTTTCGTCACCAATCTGATGTTTTGGATCGGGATCTCCTTTGAGACGCCTCTGGTGATCTACGCGCTGGCGAAATTTCACATTGTCAATGCAAAAGGCCTGCTCAAACAATGGCGCTTTGCAATTGTGATCATCGCTGTGATTGCCGCTGTGGTCACCCCTACCCCCGATCCGATCAATATGGGTCTGCTGATGGCGCCGTTGACCATGCTCTATCTGCTCAGCGTCTTATTCGCCTGGTTTGCCAATCCAGAGCGAGAAACACGCGAAGAAAGAGCTGCCCGCCTGGCTGAAAAGAAACGGCTCAAGCAGGAAAAGAAAGATCAGAAGAAGAAGAAGAAAAAGGCATAAAGACATCTAACAAAAAGAAACCGGAGCAAGCGCTCCGGTTTCTTTTTGTTAGATGTGCTGTTTATTCTTCGTCGTCCTCGTCATCCCCACTGGAGTATTTGTTGTAGGTCTGTACGGGGGGAAGCGGACTGTTGGCTTCATCGGTCTTTTCGGCTGTCTCCACCTGGGTGGGCGCCGAGGATGTTTCGGCAACGGAAGAGCCGTTCGACGGTGTGGCGGCGCCAGATCGCACCGGTGGTGGAACCGTCGCCGGATAGATCGTTTGGGTACCCGGCGGCGGGTTAGTGTTAACCCGCACATCCACTGAACCGGTTTCCTTCAGTGATTCCTGAAGCTCTTTATTGGCGTCGGCCACACTGCGGGTCAACTCCTCGTTCACCTGCTGCGTGGATTTCTTGATTTCTTCCAGGTCTTCATCGAGACCGGTTTCTCGAATAATTTTGGTTGGCAGCTCGCGGATATCTCGGGAGTAACCGGTGATATCACGCCAAATTGGTGAGCGAACCAATTCCCGGATCCAGGTGCCAATTTGCCTGGCAGTCTTTAACATTCCTTCTGGTCCCAGCAGGATGAACATGATTAATAAAATCAGGATCAGTTCAACAGGACCAACATTAAATATCTGCATAAGGAAGGTATCAATTCCTTTACGGTTAGGATTGACTGCGTTTTGCCGCGACTACGCCTGGATTATACCCGATTAACCTGAGAAAAAAATGAGACCCTAGACCCTGCGCAGCGAGCGCCAGATGATCCAACCGCCGCCGGCAATCAGCGCGATCGCCCAAACCCAGTTGGTAGCCTGGCCTGCACCGAAGGCAAACAGCAGTCCCATCACACCCAAAACACCCGCCGGATACAGCGGCCAGGTCACCTTGCCAATCGGCTTGGGTAAAACATACAGCAGCAAGAATGTTGCGCCCATCCCCAGGAACATCACCGCCACCGGGAACAGGTCATTTTGTATCAGGGTATCGGCGGCGATTAAACCGGCAACTGAAAGCAAAACACCGCCCGGAATAATTGCCCACCAGTTCTCCCGGTGGGTCAGGTAGATAATCCAGAAGCTGGCTGCCAGCATCCCCATGAAAATGGCCGCGCCTAAAGCTTCATATTTTCCGGTAAGCACCCCACCCACCAGGATGGCTAAGCCGATCAGGGTCAGCCCGGGGATAATGGCCCACCAGTTGCTGGTATGCGCGAAAAAAGCAAGTAAGAACGCGAGGCCAGAGATGCCAAATAACAAGGTCCATAAAAGGTTCGGACCTGTGATTACAAAGGGCAGCCGGATCACCTGCAGGCTGTCCAACAGTGCCGCCACCCCGATCAAGATCAGAACCAATGCGACCACAATTCGCCCAGATTGAGCTCTCATGTTACCCTCCCAACAGTTTAATATGTTTTAATTTTAGCGTAATACCGGTAAATTTCAATTCAATTTGGACACCAATATCCATTTTCGTTTACTTTCATATTATTTCTATTTTCGTTGACTCGCAACCTTTCTTATGCTATAGTAACTGAAATGAGAAGGGTTTTTCCAGGTATGGAATCAAAATTATTCCCCGAAGAACGACACCGTCAAATCCTGAATGCACTCGAGGAAACTGGCCGCATCTCGGTCGAAGAACTGAGCAAGGCGTTTGGCATCTCCCAGGTGAGTATCCGCAGCGATCTCCAATACCTGGCATCTCAAAAACTGCTGCTGCGGACCCATGGCGGGGCGATACGGGCTCCTAAAGAGGATGAAGAATTTAACCTTCAACACCCGTGTCGAATTGCATTCTCCCGAGAAAGAACGGATTGGAAAGCTGGCTGCCTCACTGGTGAAGAACGGCGAGGTCATCGGTTTGGATGCGAGCACAACCGCTTTGGCTATTGCCGACAACCTGGTAGATCGATCTGATTTAACCATCGTCACCAACGGATTAGCCTTGGCCAACCGCATGCTGCCCATTCCCGGGATCACTCTGTACCTGGTTGGCGGTTTTCTGCGTAGAGACGCTCTTTCCCTGGTAGGGCTGCCGGATGTGGCCTTGCTCCCCAATTTGAATATCCAGCGTTATTTCTTCAGTGCAAACGGGCTGACCCTGCAAGAAGGGTTGACTGAGATGAATGAACAAGAAGGAGCGATGAAAGATATTTTCATTCGCCACAGCCGCCAATCCATCGCGGTGATGGACAGCAGTAAAATTGGCCGGAGCAGTATCAACACCTTTGCGGCCTTGGAAAGCATCCAGACGATCATCACCAACCCGGACGCGCCAAAAGATTACATGGCAAAAATTAAAGCCATGGGCATCGAAGTTTGGATCGCCTGACTTTCACCCACAGAATAATCACCGAAAGTAAATTTCCAACCAATCACAACCATGAGGTAAACCATGTCTCTAGATGCACCCTATCCGGATTTAGACGAATTTGTGTCAGCCATCGGCGATGCCGGCGCGCGGTTGAGTGAAATTGGTGCGAGCGAAGGCGCCGCGGGAAATATTTCTATTTGTATGGGCTGGGCCATCGACCCACGCAGGAAATTCCCCATTGTAGAAAAGATCAAGCTGCCCCTCGAAGTGCCCGGGTTGGCAAATTTCTCACTGATTATCTCCGGTTCGGGGCGCCGGCTGCGTGAGATCAAGCAAGATCCCATCGCTAATTTGGGCTTTTTGACAATCGAAAATGACGGCAGCTATGCCACCCTGTATACCTCCACGCGCCGGTTGTTTACCAAACTGACCACCGAATTAAACTCTCATCTGGCCATCCACGAAGATCAAATTCAATCCTCGGGTACTAACTTCCACGCCTGCGTGCATGCCCAACCGCTGTACCTGACCTATTTGAGTCACATCCTGAGTTATCAGAATGAAGAGCTGCTCAACCGCCACTTGCTGCGATGGCAGCCGGAAGCCATCGTCAATCTGCCGGAAGGCATTGGCGTCGTCCCATTTTTTGTCCCAGGCTCCGCAGAACTCATGTCGCACACCAAAGATAAATTGCGCCAAAGCCGGGTGGTTATCTGGTCAAAACATGGCGTGATTTCGCGCTCCGACATCTCCGTAAAACGGGCGATTGACCGCATCGAATATGTGGAAACGGCTGCCCATTACGAGTATATGGATTTAGTCAACCATAGTTCTGCGGCTGGCCTCACGGATGAGCAGATCCGCCAGATTTGCGCTGATCTGGGAATTCAGCAGTCGATCTTCTAATCGAAGCACAAGAAAAAAAAAGGCGGCCAACCTTTGGCCGCCTTTTTTTTATTGAGTGTGAAAATTTATGAGCGGTATTCGGCCAGCAGCGCTATAAATCGAGCCATACTATCGCCCAATCCGCCCGGCCGGTTGCGTTTGAGCCAGATCGCACGGTATTGATCGATCAATCCGCTCATTTCCTCGGCCAAATCTTGTCGATCCAAAGCAGTTGGATCATTCAATGCCATTAATCCTCGCTGGCAGGCATGGCGCAAGAACTGCGCGGTGAGGGTAAACTCTTCGCGAACCAGGGCCGCATCGGGCCGGTCCATGCGCTCGTCAGCGATCCGGTCCATGATCGCATCGATGGCTTCCTGGCAATCATGCATCGCCTGCCGGTTCAGGCCCGGATGATCGGCAATCTCGGCAAGGTCCATCGCGATCAGGCCGTACAATGCACTGGCATTCCCCGGTTCATAGCCTGCCAGATGGTAGACATTGCCCAGGTCATAGGCGAGGGCGCCCATCGTGCCGGTGGGGTCGTCAAATCCAAAACGGCTAAGCGCAGCCTGGACATTCACGCCTTCTGCACTCGCGGTGCACCAAGAGTATGCAGCCCCCATAATGAAACCTAGATAACTTACCGGCAGCATCTGCCAGTGGCCGTTATCTCCCCAATCCGTGTTGAGGAACCCAATTGCGCCGTGCCGGGATCCGTTAACCGCCGCATTGCGCAAGTTCCCCAGGCAGTTATCCGTGCGGCCGGCAATGGTGTTCCACGCGGATGTACCCGGGCACACATAAAAGGGAATCCCCGAAGCAGCAAACTGCTCCCCATGTTGGTCGAAGGGGTGATCGGCCTCATAGCCCCATTCCAGCGCGATCAAATCATGCGGCAGGCGGGCTACCAGCTCAGGATGCTGGATGATGATATCCCCCCAAAACTGCATAGTTTTTCCTCGCCGGGTCAGGTTTGTATATAGGCTTAATACATAGTCCAGATAGACAACCCCTGTTCCCTGGGCTTCACATAATGCTTTACTCTTTCCAAAGCCCAGATCCCAGGTTTCGTCACAGCCCACATTGACCTGGTTGCTTGAAAAGTGAGGCAGCAGCATGTCAAACAGACCAAAAACCAGCTCGGAGGTTCCAGGCTCAACTGGGGCCAGGCTGAAGGGTCCCTGCATGGTGCCCCACGGGACATCAAAAGCACCCTGTACTTCCGCCAGGTGAGCATATTCGGGGTGCTTTAACCATCGGGTCATATGGCCGAAGGAATTTTGGTTGGCGACCAGTTCAATATACCGGTCGCGACAGTAATGGTCGAGGTAGAGGATCTCCTCACCGGTCATTGGTGAGGCATCTTGCCAGACGATCCGGTGAGTGGGGTAAGCAAAAGTGTGTTCGGTGTATAACTGCAGCTGGTTGATTTTCCATCCCGCCAGGCGATCCACCAGGTCGTAGAGAGTCTCCATGCGATAGACTTTATCGCGAGAGATGTCCAGCATCACGCCGCGGGCAGGAAAATCTGGCCAATCCCGGATGCTCATACACGGCAGCGGGTTGCCGGCATGTTTGAGGATCTGGATCAACGTGGCAACCGCATAGAAAACCCCTGCGTCATCGTGGGCGATTACAGTGATTCCGCCAGGGGAAATGTCGAGTTGATATCCCTGAATCTGGGTAACTTTAGCAGCATCGACTTTGAGCGACAAACAGGTCTGGTTTGGCGGAGCTGGGCAGGCAATGGTTTCCCAATTGAACCCCAACTGCTTCCATAAAGCTGCTTCGAAGCGAGCGGAGGAGCGTAGCAAAAGTTGTGGTTGTGAGCCCTCCAGAACGATAAAGCCTTCAGGAGGCAGTTGAAAACTACCTTCGCCTTCAATTAACGATCGAGGAAAAGGGATCAGCGCCAGCGTGTTATGAGCCATATTTCCTCGCCTTTAGGCGCGTTTTCTGGTGAGAACAGATTGCAAGAGCACGAAAACGCCAAGAGCAATTAACAATACCGGCCAGTACCTGGCAAACAGCATTGAATCGCGGCGGAAGATAGCCCAGAAAATCATGAAAATGACCAAGTCGATGCCTAACAGCCAAAGGCCCGGCACGGCGGATCGCATGTGGCCTTCAATCAACGAACTCAGGATGATTCCCAAACCCACACCAGCCGGAATCAATATCCAGGCAAAGGCCCAACTTTCCCAATCCCCGGTCTGGTTTTGGTAAAGAAGGATCAACCCAATCGTTCCGATTACCGAACCCGGCACCGCCAGGCCGCCGGTGCCGGTGAGCAGCGCAAAAAAGAGAAACACTGCCCCGGTGCCAATGACATACCAGGGCCAGCTAAATTCTTTAGGCAAATAATTCGCCAATACACCCGGATTCAGTTGGTTATACAACAGAATCCCACCCACCAGCAGCAGGAGTAACCCTGCCAATAACGAACTACCACGCTTGCGCATCGAACCCCTCCTATAGCGCCAGCAGGCCTAATCTTGCTCCCCGGCGTACGGCATCCGTCCGGCTGCTGGCATTTAATTTTGAGAAAAGCGCCGATATATGGAATTTTACAGTATTTTCGCTAATTCCCAATTCCATTGCGATTTTCTTGTTGGTCAGACCTTCCGCGATTTTCCGCAAAACAGATAATTCGCGTTCGGTGAGCGATTCGTGCACCTCGCCGCTTTCAAAAACCGGGGTGAAAATCGTCTCGTAACGCGGAGCCAGGTTCGATTCGATCACATTCAATCCCTCGGTAACCGCGAGGATCGCAGCGCGGAAGGCTTCCGGGGAAATTGCCGTACTTACCACACCCCAGGAGCTGGCGAGATCTCCGGGGTTTTGCCCCGTCTCCAAATCATCACCGCGGATTAAAAGAAGACCGCTGGGCTGGTGGATATATGCGCCAATGCGCCCGAGGGTCGACCCATCGTTGAGATAGACAATCCAGGTGGAATAGGCTGGCGGAGCTGGGTCTAATTCGGCCGTGCTGCCGGCCACCTGGAGCGCCTCGATTTCAGGAATATCTTTCAGTAGCAGGCTCAGGCCGCTGCGGATCATAGTAGGTTCACAATACAACAATACATTCGTCATACGCTTATCATATAGAAAAATCAGGCTCCTGGGAAGTCCAGGAGCCTGATGACCGGATTTATTGCCTTTCGCCCACTACCAATCGAATGGTTTTTAACTGACCGCCCCTCACCAATGCCAGGTCAACCTCCTTGCCGACCACATCGCCGCTGAGCGCCTGCATCAGGCTGTCCTGGTCGTCGATGACCTGGTGGTTCAGTCCAACCAGGATATCTCCCACAATTACCCCGCCGGCCAAGGCCGGTCCGTTGTCCTCCAGTCCCATCACCAGTAATCCCTTAGTCTGGGGCTGCCCCGTCACCGATTGGACGGCTTCGGGCAGCTGGACAGGCTGGCTGCGTAATCCCAGGTACGCTCGACGAATTTTGCCATACTCAGCCAATGCCTTGCCCGCCTGGCGGGCAATATCAAATGGGATTGCCAGGGAGATACCGCCGATCACCCCCGAGGTGTTAATCCCGAGGATGTTGCCAGCCAGATCGATGAGCGGGCCGCCCGAGAACCCCGGATAAGGGGTGGCAGAAGTGGAATAGAAGCGATTGAGCAGGCTTCCACGCATGGTGCGCAAATCTTCGCCGATGGTAGTAATGGTGCCAAAGCTGGCCTGGACGCCATCGGGATCGGGTTTTCCCACCGCGAAAACCGGTTGGCCCACTCTCCCGATCGAGGCGCTTTGATCTTGGAATGAGACAGCCTGGTTGAGGCGCAGCACGGCCAGATCCAGCCCGCCATCCCTGCCAATCACTTTACCCGTTAAAGTCTCTGATCCAAGCATCACCCGGATATCTTCTTCTTTCTCGATGCCGTGATCTACGCTCAAGACCAGATCGCCGCTAATTAACACCCCACTCACCGGAAGACGTTTGCGAGCATCGACCAGGGCAGTTACCTTCGAGGCTCGTTCGACCGCATCCGCCATTCCATTAGATAAACCCATCAAATCAAAAGTAGTATTCTCAGCCATAGGATCCTCCTTGGCTATAGAATAATGGTTTCTGTTGGTTTCTTCTTCACCCAAAGCAATAGTTTTTGGCTATCCGATTGGGTAGTGTTGGTTAATCTTAGAGGATGTCCAAATGGATGGCTTTCAATTCGAACAGGGCTTTTAACTCGGCGATGCTGTCTCCGTAACTGATCGCCCAATACGCGCTGGCGCCGGATTCAGCCATATTCTGGAGAAAGCTCTCGATTGAGCGATCTAAACGGACGACAGCATGGGGAATGCCTTCGATCCGCGGATCACTCTCCAGGCAAATCCCGGTGGCAGCCGTCGCCCGGCAGCCGGTAGCGGTATCGCAGATTTGTAGCAGGGTGATTCTCCCCGGTTTGGTAATGAATTCCAGTTGAGCGCCGCCGTCAGGGTCCGAGCGTACGCATTCATAATCTCCACAAACCCACATGGCGCCGGCGGAAAGAAGGCTGGGGTTCTGTAATCCGCCGTGTCCACCCACCAGGATGTTCTTGGCTCGATCCCAGAACCAGATGCGCATGAGAAACACGGGCGATGAGGTGATCATTTGAAGGGCAATGCTGGAGGCAACTGCCCCGAAATCGGTGGCAGGAATATAGTTCCGACCGCTATCCACATCAAAACTGGGTGGAATCCCCGCACACAGCCCAAATTGCTGGCGAAATTCCTGGTTATGGTCAGGTACCGCCAGAAAATTTAATTGATGCTCCTGGGCGAGAGCGGAAATAGCCAGCGCTGTGCGCGCTGCCTGGCGTAATGTTTCATCGGTTACCATGATCTCGACCTGCAGATTGTGCAACGTCGCCAGGTAATCATCAACCATTTCCTCTTGTATGTCTTGAAGGCATTGTTCCAGTAAATCAAAGGAGATTGTTCGAGGGGTTAAGCCGAAATTAGACAGAAAACACTCTTCGGTCTCACTGGCAGGATCGTCCTTTGCGCGTAGAATGGCGAGTTGAAGGCTGGTCATCTCATTTGCCACCTGGGCAGCACGGGCAAACTCCTCGATGTTGGACAAAACCTTGGGGTCATCTGCCGAACCAAAAGCCGCCAGGTAAGGCACTCCCAAATCCCGTAAATGAGATAAAGATGCTGTCATTCCATAAAAGCTGGATCCTTTGACCAGGTCCTCGTACGTCATCGGGTGAGGAATCCTGCGCCAGGGGAGGTAGCACCAGGCAACCAATGGGCGGTTGCCGAGGCCTTTCAAAATGCTCTCAATAAAATCTTGATCCACTCGCGTTTGGTAGACCAAAATGACAAAATCTACGTTTAATGACCGCAGCTCGATTGACACTGCCCGGGCGGTTTCAGGTGAAAAAATCGACCAGGTGCGGATGATATCCAGAAATGGGCTCAATTTATAAACAATCCGGTCGCCGTCCTCTTCCAACTCAGTAATTGCTTCCAAATTGTTGGTTTTATCAAACCATTCCGAACGTTGGATAAGAAGAGCCGTGGTTGTTTTCTTTATCATCCATGTCCTCCGTCAGCAAAGGGTTCAGGCGCTTTAATCAGAATCTATTATGACAATTTTATTGATTGTACAGCATGTTGACGGCGATGAAATCCGCTACACCCCCAGGTTTTGACGTAGAAAAAATGTCATTCTACCTGTGCGGAAGTACGAATCCATCGTAAAATGGAGCTAAATAAAGGGAAAAATGAACTTCGTCATCCTTCACATTATCCAAACCACTGCAGACCTGTTTCAAAAATCGACACCCCCACCTAATAACCCCTGGCAAGGCGAGTTGACCGGGATCACCCCCCCAACCGGATGGATCATTGCCGGTCTTTTGATTTTGATATTGATCGCGATGATATACCAGGAGATCAAGAAACTGGTGAAACGGCTGATCAGAAAGAAATAAATCGGGCCTCCTTTTGTGGAAAAATTTGCGTCTGGTGAATGGTTACGGTAAGATAGGGAGCGTCGCATTGGTCTTTTACATCATAGAACCCGAGGAGTAACCATGAATTACCGCAATTTAGGCAAAGCCGGCATTAAGGTCAGCGAACTATCATTTGGCGCCTGGGTCACCTTTGGCAGCCAGTTAGATTATGAGGTCTCCAAATCCTGTTTTCAAGCCGCCCATGAAGCGGGTGTAAATTTTTTCGATAATGCCGAAGCTTATGCTGATGGCCAGGCTGAAGCGGTGATGGGAAAGATCGTCCGCGATCTCGGTCTATCACGCGAGAGCCTGGTGATATCTACGAAAATCTTTTGGGGCGGTTCGGGACCAAACGATGTCGGTCTGTCACATAAACATATCGTTGAGGGTTTGAACAACTCCCTGCGCCGCTTACAAATGGATTATGTCGATCTCGTCTTCTGTCACCGGCCCGATCCATCTACCCCCATCGAAGAAACTGTCCGGGCCATGGATGTGGTCATCAAACAGGGAAAAGCGTTTTATTGGGGCACCTCTGAGTGGAGTGCTGCGGAAATAATGCGCGCGGATACCATCGCTCGCCAATACAATCTGACCCCTCCCAGCATGGAGCAGCCCCAATACAATCTGTTTACCCGCGATCGTATTGAGAAAGAGTATTTGCCTCTGTATCGTGACCTTGGCTATGGAACCACGATTTTTAGTCCGCTGGCTTCAGGGCAACTGACCGGAAAGTACCTGAATGGCATTCCCGTTGACAGCCGCGGCAGCCTGCAAGGCTATAATTGGTTAACCCCTCAATTGACCGACGACATCCGCAACCAAAAAATACGCCAACTCGGTGAAGTTGCCGGTAAACTGAGCTGCTCACTCTCCCAATTTGCCCTGGCATGGTGCCTGGTCAATCCGCACGTCAGCACGGTGATTACTGGCGCCAGCCGGCCCGCACAGGTGACAGAGAACATGCAGGCGCTAAAATTTGTGCCTGATTTTACCCCTGACGTGATCCAGGAAATTGAAGCCATCATGGATAACAACCCCATGCGGTAAGGATCATCAGCCAAACAAAAAGGCCAGATTTTGTCTGGCCTTTTTGTTTAATCTTCTGCGTAAAACTCTTTTTCGCGTTTGGTCTGTTTTCCCCGTTCCTCGGTGTTCAAGATCTTCTTGCGGATACGGTAATTAATTGGGGTAACTTCGAGCAGTTCGTCTTCAGCCAGGTACTCGATAGCCTCATCCAGGCTGAGCTCGCGCGGCGGGGTCAGGCGGATTTCGATATCCTTATTTGACGAGCGCATGTTAGTCAGATGTTTCTTTTTGCAAACGTTCACCACCACATCCAGGCCGCGAAGCGTCTCGCCGATGACCATGCCCTCGTAGACTTCGATGCCCGGGCTCGCAAACAGGATCCCGCGCTCTTCGGCATTCTTCAAACCGTAGCCGGTAGTCACTCCCGCTTCCCAGGCGACCAACGAGTTGCTGTTGCGCGATATAATCTGCCCGGCCATCGGTTTGTAGCCGTCGAAGATGGTGTTCATCACCCCCATCCCGCGCGTGGCGGTCAGGAACTGGTAGCGGAAACCCAGCAAACCGCGCGTCGGGATGTTATAGGACAGATGGGTGGTATTATCGGGATTTGCGCTCATATCCAGCATCCTCCCGCGCCGGGTCCCCAGCATTTCGACCACCGCGCCTACCGATTCTGGGCTGGTATCCACGTGCAGTTCTTCGTACGGTTCGAGGATTTCGCCATTCTCTCCGGTTTTGAAAATCGCTTCAGGCCGTGAAACTTGAAATTCATAACCTTCGCGGCGCATGGTCTCGATTAAAACGGCTAGCTGCAGTTCACCGCGTCCAGAAACGATAAAGGTCTCAGCCGAATCAGTATCTTCAACTTTCAGGGCAACATTATTACGGGTTTCGTTGAAGAGCCGTTCGCGCAGACGGCGGGAGGTGCCCCATTTACCTTCCCTGCCTGTCATCGGTGAGGTATTTACCCCAAAGGTCATCCGCACCGTAGGCTCTTCCACGTGAATGGGCGGCAGCGCGATGGGTTGCTCGGCATCCGCCAGTGTCTCGCCGATCGAAATGCCTTCCAACCCAGAAATCGCCACGATTTCTCCGGCTTCAGCCTCATTCACTTCAATTTTGTCCAAACCCTGATGGATAAAGATATACCGGGCTCGCTCGGCCAAAATTTTGCCATCCACCTGGATGCGCGCCAGGGGCTGACCAGTGCGCACCGTGCCCGCATGGATGCGGCCGATAGCGGTCATACCTCGGTATTCATCGTAGGCCAGGTTGGTGACCAGTAGCTGAAATGGAGCATCCGGGTCGATTTGTGGCCCGGGGATTTTCTCCAGAATAGCGTCAAACAACGGGCGTAAATCGGGGTCCAAATCGGGTGTGACACCTGCCTGGGCGGTAAGCCCGTTGGCATAGATGATCGGAAATTCCGCCTGGTATTCGCTGGCGCCTAATTCGATAAATAAATCAAAAGTGTTGTTCAATGAGCGGTCTGGATCGGCATCTTTACGATCCATTTTGTTGATCACCACAATGGCCTTGTGACCCATCTCCAGTGCTTTTTTGAGCACAAAACGGGTTTGCGGCATGGGTCCTTCCGCGGCATCTACCAGTAACAAGACCCCGTCGACCATGTTCATCACCCGCTCGACCTCGCCGCCAAAATCCGCGTGCCCCGGTGTATCCACGATGTTTATTTTTACCAGGTTGCCATTCCGGTCCGGAATGGTAATCGCGGTATTTTTGGCCAGAATGGTGATTCCCCGTTCGCGTTCAAGGGCATTTAAGTCCATCACCCGATCGATTAACTGCTGGTTCTCACGGAACACTCGCGCCTGGCGCAGCATTCCGTCCACCAGGGTTGTTTTTCCGTGGTCTACGTGAGCAATAATGGCAATATTACGAATATCAGTTCTTTCAGTCAGCATATACCCTCAACCTCTGTTACACACAACGACCCCGGCCGCGCCGAGGTCGTTTTCTCTTCGTATTTTATCAGAAAAAGCAAGAATTGACTAGAGGTGATATATTGGCTACGCGAATTAAATAATTGTTCTATCGAATCCCGCGCCGCATCATCATCAAGTAAAAACCCAGGATCAAAATGGCGACCGTCCCGGTGTTGCTGATGAACTGCACTGCATTGCCAGGATCGCCGCCGGTAAACAGCCCCCACCCCACCACTGCCAGCAGTCCGCCCGGGATGAGTGGCCACCAGGTAAAACGCCCGGTTATTCGGCGTGAGAACACTGTGATCAGCCCCCAACCAAAGGCAAACAGAACCAGCATGCCGCCGGTTTTTGCCAGGGGGTTCACCCCGAAGCGAGTTCCCCAGGGCAGATAAATCCCCAAGCCGATAGATACTACCAGGCAGCCAGGGATGATGAAACCAATCCATTGGCGAGACAGACCGATTTCCAGAAAGGCCAGCCCGAGACCGATCGATAGATACAAGACAAAATCCAAAATACCCGCCGAGGTTACCAGCAGGCATACTCCCGCGGAGATCAATATAGCCAGCGGAATGATCGGCCACCACACCAGGCTATCGAAGGATCGTTGGAGAAAAATAATCACCAGACCAAAACCAATCCCAGCGCAAAAGAGAATGAAACCGATCCTTTGAGCGCCGGCATGGATGGCAGCTAAGTCAAACGCCCCGGCGATCCCCAGGCCCAGCCCTACAATCAATGAGCCGGCGATCACATAGCCTTTGGTGCGATTACGGAACCCACCCACCAGGATAAACAGCCCGCTGGCAAAAACGGATAACGGCGCCAGCCATCCAAAATGGAAAAGTTGATCGAGGAGCAGCAGTCCACCCCCCAGTACCAGCGCACCGCCAACCAGCGTTCGCCAGGTTACATCTATGGTTTCATCAGTTGTTTTTAGTTCTTCTGCCATATCGTATCCACTGGGTTTAGCATACGATGGTCGTTATTCTTTCGCATGTGACCATGGTCACAACCGGGTAATATCCTTGCATGTGAATTAGAGTAGGATCCCCAGCTCTCTGGCGTGGATGACTGCCTGAAGACGATCTTTGGCGCTCAATTTAGCCAGGATATTCGAAAGGTGATTCTTTACGGTTCCTTCAGTGATCACCAATTTTTCGGCAATTTCCTTATTGCTATCACCAGATGCCACCAATTTCAAGATCTCGAGCTCGCGCGGCGACAGGGTCTCCACATATTCCTGCGAGCGCTGACCGCTCACACGGGGAAAGCGGGCAAATTCAGCGATCACCTTGGCTGTGATGGATGGCAGGAGGAAGTATTCGCCCCGAGATGCTGCCCAAATCGCGTCGAACAGCTTGGTTGAGGGCACGTCTTTCAGCAAGAAACCGATCGCACCGGCGCGCAAGCCGTCAAAAACCAATTCGTCATCATCGAATGTGGTTAAAACAATCACCCGGCAATTGGGATACAGATCGTGTATCCGCCCGGTAGCCCGCACCCCATCCAGAACTGGCATACGCAGATCCATCAAAACCACTTCCGGCTGGTACTGCATTGACATTCGGATTGCCTCTTCTCCGTTTGCGGCTTCCCCAATAATTTCGAAATCCGCTTGCACGGATAAAAGGGTTCGCAATCCTTCGCGGAACAAGGCTTGATCGTCAACGATCAGAATTCGGATGGTCATTGTTTCTCCGGAATGATAATTTCAATTTCAAATCCCTGGCCTTTGGCTGTCTTTATTTGCAGCGAACCTTCCAATAAATTGACTCGTTCCCGCATGCCCATTAATCCATACCCGCCATCGTATCGATCGCTGCCCATGCCGTCGTCGCGGATTAATAAACGGAAATATGCCGTCTTGCCGTAATCCAGGATGACATCCATTTTTTGAGCCTGGGCATGCTTCAAGGTATTACTGATGCTTTCCTGCACCGCGCGGAAAATCGTCAGATACGCCTCAGGAAGAATAGGTCTGGGTTCCCCGGAGATGGTTAAGGCGACCGCCAGACCGCCATTTTCTGCCTGATCGATCATCCTTTGGATTTGTGAAACCATATTTTGCCCATCGAACTGGTTTTCTCTCAGCGCTGCGACCGATTGGCGGATATCCAATAGGGCGCGTTGGGTCAGGTTTTCGGCATTCCCCAGTAGTTGATCGCTGCGTTCCAAATCGGTGTGTAAGACAGCCCGGGCAGCTTTCACCTGCATGTTGGCAGCCGTCAGGTGGTGACCGACGCCATCGTGGATTTCCCGAGCCAGCCGGTTACGTTCCTTCTCAACCGCCAGCATCTCGACCTCAGCCGCATACTGCCTGAGCTGCTGGTTCGCTTCACCCAATTCATCCGCAAGTTGTTGGATTTCCTTGCGAGATTTCACTTCCGTCATCGCCATTTGAGTGAAGACCAGCACAAAAACCTGCCCCGCCATGAAGACGGGCAAATTGGCGATGACCGCATCCCAAGAACCGGTCAGCCAGCGTAAAGTCGCCACATAAGACAGGGCTAAAAAGAAATTTACCCCATATCGCCATAATTCTGGCAGGAGAACCACGCTGTGGGCGGTGAGCGGCAGCAGGATCATGGCGTTAAAACCGGTAGCATTGCCCAAATAGAGGATTAAATTCCCGGTGATGATCTGCGAAACAAAGTATGAAATTCGCTGCAGAAACGATCTGGACTGTTCGGTAAAGGTGAACCCATAAATCCCAATAGAAATATACACCACGCCAAGGATGATGATGGCGATCAACCAGGGCCCAGAAATGGTGTGAATATTGCTGAATATCGTAAAATATGCGGCCAGAACGACCAATGCAAATGCAAGATCGGCGATATTGGTTGTTTGCCCGCTGGTCTGTAATCGGTTCACAATAAAACATTATAGCAGTCACCAACCCACAAGATGATTAACTTGCCGTATAATCAATTATTATTGCTGATGGAGGATGCATATGCCGCTCTACGAATATGTTTGCAAAGATTGTGGCTCACACTTCGATGTGCTGCGAACCTTTAAAGATGCCGATAAATCCATCACCTGCAAGAGCTGCCTTTCGGCCCAAACCGTGCGCGCAATTTCGGTGTTTTACGCGCAATCAGACGGTCGCAGCGTAACCGCATCCTCCGGATGCGCCGGCTGCGGTGGCGGCTCGTGCGCCTCATGTGGCAGTCACCACAACTAATCGTCCACCTGGCGGTACAAAATGAAAAATTACCAGGATAAACTGGTTGTTATCACCGGCGGTTCCAGCGGGATTGGCCTGGCTTCAGCGCGCCAATATGCCCAATTGGGGGCAAACATTGTCATTCTGGCGAGAGACCAGGGTAAACTGGATTTGGCGGTTGCTTCTATCGAAAAAGAAAAACTGTCTGTCGCTCAGAAAGTTGCCGGGAGATCGGTCGATGTTGCCGACCCGGCGGCGATTCAAGCGGCAGCAGGCCAGATCATCGCGGAATTTGGCTCCCCGGATATCCTGATCAACTCTGCCGGCGTAGCCCGCCCGGGGATATTCGCGGAGATGGACGGCGATTTATATCGCTGGATGATGGATATAAATTTCCACGGGACCGTGAACTGCATCAAGGCTTTCCTTCCCGCGATGCTCGCCCGCCAATCCGGGCACATTGTCAACCTCTCCTCGGCAGCAGGTTTTCTCGGCTTGTATGGATATACCGCTTACGGGGCAACCAAATTTGCGATCAAAGGGTTTAGCGATGCCCTGCGGCTCGAGCTAAAACCTCAGCACATCGACGTATCCGTCGTTTTCCCGCCCGACACCGAAACACCCCAGCTCGTTGAAGATAATCTCTACAAAACCCCGGTTCTGATTGCCGCGGAAGAGGGATCCCAAATCATGACGGCCGATCAGGTTGCCCGCAGCATACTGGACGGTGTTGACCGGCGCCACTATATCATCACCCCCGGCTGGATGAGCACCCTCTATTTTCTGTTGGCAGGCCTAACCGGTGGCGGACTGGTTTACACGATTATGGATTTTGTCTTTGCCGACGCTCACAGTAAGGTCAGGCGCAACCCAGCCAAATACAAAAACCAAAACGTAATGAAGCCAGATTAATGTGGTAACCCCCAGGTGAACCAGCTGCAGCCATACCGGCGCGAGCAAGATCACATTGAGAGCACCCAGGAATAATTGCAGCCCTACCAACCCGGCCAGCGAACCAGATAACAGGTTCAGCGCCGGGTTTTTAATCTTCCCCCGCAGCCATAAGCCATAACCGGCGACATAAGATCCGACGAGTACCGCCAGGAATGGATGGAGCACGCGCAGGCGGATAAATAAATGCGCAGATGGGCTCGCGTCTTGTTGCAGCCCTTCGGCCAGACTGCTGGCCGGAAAGAGTGTATCGCCAAGCGCGGTGATAGATCCGCTGATCCCCAGCAGCACCATTCCCACCAGGCCGATACATCCAAATACCCGCAGCCATAAAACTTTCTTCACAGTTTGCGGGACGCCGAAGGTCACCCACCAGGCGGTGACCACCAGGCTGGCTAGCAAGAAAAAGGTGTTGACCAGATGGGCTGCCATCGAAATCGCCCGGGTGATGGATGCTTCATAGGCAACTAGCTGGAAAAGAACCAGCCCCGCCCCAATCAACGATTCGGTGAAGATAAAAAATGCGGTTGCTCCACTGGCTACACGCAAAATATTGCCGCGAGGATAGCTGCGCCATACCCAGATCACCAAACCTGCCAGGAGTAGAATGGTGATCCCACTGGTAATCCGGTGGGTGAATTCAATGATCGTCGCCAAGGCCGGCGCCTGGGGGACGACGACACCGTTGCACAATGGCCAATGCGCCCCGCACCCGGCCCCTGATCCGCTGGCCCGCACAAAAGCGCCAAAAACAATCACGCCCACATTGTAGAAAACAACAAACCAACTGAACTTCGCCAACCTTGACCAAGCAGCCATGTTCACCTCATCCAACCAATCTTACTCTGGCTCTGTCTCCCTGTCAAAAGCATGCAAGTGTGACCATTTTGCCTGGTAATATGACCGGCATAGCCATCATCAAAAATCGTTGTGGCTGTGGGCACATTCGTTTCTTTTTCCTCCCGCCTAAGATCAATCTATAAATAAAAATAGGCAAGCGGAGGCATGATGAATATATTGCTGGTCTACCCTGAGTTCCCGGACACTTTTTGGAGTTTCAAACACGCCCTGAGTTTTATCAACAAAAAAGCCTCTTCCCCACCCCTCGGATTGCTAACTGCGGCCGCTTTACTTCCTAAAGATTGGCCCAAAAAACTGGTGGATCTTAACATCGAACCACTCAACGATCAGGCCATTCAATGGGCCGACATGGTTTTCATTTCAGCCATGGTGGTTCAACGCAAATCGACCTATGAAGTCATCCACCGCTGCAAAATGATGGGGAAGAAAGTAATTGCCGGTGGCCCGATATTCCTGGGAGAATGGCAGGATTTTGCCGAAGTAGATCACTTCATCCTCAACGAAGGCGAAATCACCATTCCACAATTCCTCGATGATCTTGCTGGTGGGATCAACCAACGAGTTTACACCAGCGATCAATACGCGGACATGAGCAAGAGCCCTGTGCCGATATGGGAACTGGCAAAATTCTCAAACTATGACTCGCTCAGCATCCAGTATTCCCGCGGCTGTCCCTTTTAACTGCGATTTTTGTAATATCACCGCTATGTTAGGGCACACCCCTCGCACCAAATCCGCGGCCCAAATACTCGCCGAACTCGACAAAATGGTTCAATTGGGTTGGAACCGCAACATATTCTTCGTCGACGACAATTTCATCGGAAACAGGCGCCAGATCAAAGAAGAAATATTGCCGGCCTTGATCGAATGGCGAAAGGGCAAAAAGATCGGCAATTTTATCACTGAGGCTTCGATCAACCTGGCAGACGACCCGGATTTGATGCAGTTGATGACCGCCGCCGGTTTTAACTCGGTCTTCGTGGGCATCGAGACCCCCGACGAGGCCAGCCTCAAGGAATGCAATAAGGGCCAGAACCTGCGCCGCAACCTGGTCGAAAGCGTCCAAACCCTGCAGCGCTTTGGACTTCAGGTGATGGGCGGCTTTATTGTCGGGTTTGATGCCGATACGCCCAATATTTTCAAGCGGCAAATAGAATTTATCCAAAACAGCGGCATCGTCACCGCCATGGTCGGCATGCTTCAGGCCCCCCATGGCACGAAACTCTATGCGCGGATGGAAACCGAAGGACGGATTTTGAAGGAAATGACCGGCGACAACGCCGATGGGTCAACCAACATCATTCCAAAAATGGGCGCTGAGCTTTTGAAAAATGGCTATAAGGCTTTGATGGACGATATCTACAGCCCAGCCTTCTTCTATGAGCGGGTAAAAACCTTCCTGCGGGTTTATAACCCGCCCAAGATATCCTCGGTCATCCACCGGGAAGAAATTGGGGCCTTCTTCAGCTCCATCTGGAAACTGGGGATCGTTGGATCAGAACGGCAGCAATATTGGCAGCTTTTTTCTGGACGCTGGTAAAGTACCCCAGGAAATTTGCGATGGCGATAACGTTTGCGATCTACGGGTACCATTTTCGCCAGGTGAGCCTGGCAAACCAACTCGATTAGATCTTTGCCGGCCGATAAAAGCAAATCGCTAGACCGATCCTCTGGCGATTCGCTTTTATAATCAGTAGCATGGCACCCAATAACCCGATACAGAGTTTTGTCGAAAAAAATCTACGGCATAATTTTATTTTTAACACCCTGGATGGATTTGCATTTTGGCTGGGCAACAGCTTCTATTCGCCCAACATTATCCTTCCGGTCTTCGCCACCCATTTCACCAGCAATCCTTTAATCCTCGGGCTGATCCCGTTTATCTCCACCGCCGGCTACCTGGTGCCGCAGTTGTTTACCTCTCGATGGGTCGAGAGTGTCCCATTAAAGAAAGTGTTTCCGGTAAATTATGGTTTCGTGCTGGAACGCGTACCCATCGCCCTTTTGGTGCCGGCCACCCTCTTCTTATCCAATTCTGCTCCCACCTGGACGCTCATTGCCACGCTGGGTCTATTCACCTGGCATACGGTCGGTTCCGGGATGATCCTGGTGGGATGGCAGGATATGATCGCCAAAGTGATTCCGACCGACCGTCGCGGGCGTTTCTTTGGCCTCACCAACTTTTTGGGTACAGCCAGCGGCATTTTAGGGGCGTTGACCGTTACCTGGCTGCTGGGGAAATTCATTTTTCCCACCGGTTATATCTGGGCGTTCGGCATTGGCGCCACCCTAAATTTTCTCTCCTGGTATTTTGTCGCCCAAACCCGCGAACCGCCGGACACCGAAATTAAGCAGACGATTTCATTCTCGGAATATTTTCGCGGAATACCCAATATACTGCGGGCTAACCTAAACTTTTCCCGTTATCTTTTCAGCCAGGTCGTGCTGCAGATCAGCGCGATGGCCAATGGTTTCCTGGTCATTTACGCGGTCCAGCACTGGCAGTTGCCCGACAGCCAGGCGGCCTCGTTTACCATTCTCTATATGGTCGGTCAGGCAATTGCCAACCCGCTCTTGGGAACCCTCGCGGATAAAAAAGGCCACAAACTCATCCTGGAGATCAGCTTAATCACCAATTTATTGTCATTATTGCTCGCTATTTTTTCGCCCAACCCCACCTGGTTCTTCGCCGTTTTCTTCCTCCGTGGAGTCAATAACGCCGGCAATTTCCTCTCGGGGGTATCGATCGTGATGGAATTTGGCTCTCCACACAACCGGCCAACGTTAATCGGCCTGGTCAATACCATTCCGGGGATCGCCGGCGCGATTGCCCCGCTCCTCGGCGGCTGGCTAGCGCTCAGTACGGGTTATCCGGTTCTGTTCATCATCGCTGCCGGGGTCGGCATCCTTGGGCTGGGTATTTTGCGCTGGATGGTGAAGGAACCGCGCCACATCCCGGTTGTGACGGCAATGACCGAATAGATCCACTTTGAAACTGGCGAAAGATGATTAGCGGTGAATTTTAAGCATTTTATCGGCAGCTTTCAAACCATGGCCGGTAAAAACTGAAACTACTACCTGTTCTTCGGGCAGCCCAGGGCTTATCTTTTTCACTCCGGCAATCGCCGCGGCAGCGGTCGGTTCGATGAAAAAACCCAACCCGCCCATATCGATTAATGCCTGGAGGATCTCTCCTTCGCTGACCGATACAAACACACCCTGACTTTCGCGAACTGCCCGCAAAATCTGATCGCCGCGTACCGGACGTGCAATCGCGATGCCTTCTGCCAGGGTTTCGCCAGTATGCGTATGGGTATTATTTTCCCCCGGATGCACAAAACGGTCAACCAGCGGGGAGCAGTTTTCGGCCTGTACCGCACAAATCTTTGGCATTTGGCCAATCACACCCGCGTCCAATAACTCCCGAAAACCCTGGGCTGCCCCCAATAGCAAGGTGCCGTTCCCGGCCGGCAGCACGACCCAATCCGGCGCCGACCAGCCCAACTGTTCACACACCTCAAAAGCAAACGTTTTGGTTCCTTGAAAGAAAAATGGATTCCAGGAATGGCTGGCATAATAATATTTCTGGGCAGCTTCCATCACCGCCTCGGCGGTATCCTCGCGAGAGCCGGCCACCTTCACCAGTCTGGCCCCATACCACTCGATCTGTGCTAATTTACCGGCCGAAGTGTCCGCAGGAACATAGATATCGCAGCTGATCCCCGCCCAGGCGCAGTAAGCCGCGATAGCGCAGCCGGCATTCCCAGACAAATCCTCCACCACATGCCGGATCCCCAGCGATTTGATCTGGGAAACCAGCAAAGTGGCGCCCCGATCTTTGTATGAGCCGGTAGAAAATAGCTGATCTTGTTTCACCCAAACTTGCCTGCCGGCAATCTGGATCGGAACCATGGGCGTATCCCCTTCGCTAAAGGTGATCGCATTGGATGCATCCACCGGCAAGCTGTTTGCATACTTCCACAGCCCTCTTCGATTGGGCAAGATTTTCTCCCGACGAAAAAGAGGCAAACCAACCAGATCGAGCAGCCCCCCACACGAGCAGCGCCAGATTGGCTCCTGCAATGAATACTCCCTGGCACAATCAGAACAACGAAAATTACCTGGCATGTAAACCTCTCGATTGATTTTTGACCCTGTTTATTATATAAGTAGACTTTATAATTGGATGGAACTTATTCAAGGAGGCTTGTGTGACTTTTCCGAAACCGTTTTACCGCTGGCGCCCGCACCCCTGGCATGGGCTGGATATCGGTCCTAACCCGCCCCAGATTGTGCATGCCTACATCGAGATCACTCCCTTCGACCTGGTCAAGTATGAGGTGGATAAAGTCACCGGCTATCTACGGGTAGACCGCCCGCAGCGCAGCTCGTCAGTACCCCCCACGCTGTATGGATTTATTCCACGCACCTATTGCGGTCCCAAAGTAGGCGCGAACTTTCCGGAGCACCACGAAGGCGATGGCGACCCGTTAGATATCTGCGTCATCAGCGAACGGCCAATCACAAAATCCGAGGTGGTTTTGAGTACCCGGGTGATTGGCGGTCTGCGCATGATCGATAATGATGAAGCCGACGACAAAATCATCGCCATCCTGGCCAATGACAGCTACTGGGAAAACGTCAATGATATCGAGCAGCTTCCGGCCGTCCTGGTGGAGCGCTTACGCCATTATTTCAGCACCTACAAACTGGTGCCAGGCAAAGAAAGCCAGACCTATATTGAGAGTGTCTACAATGCGGCTAAAGCCCAGGAAGTCGTGGGCTGCGCCATCGAGGACTACATCCAGATGTTTGGATAATTGCTTTCATGTCCACCACATTGGAAGTCACAGCTTCAACAGTTCCTGGCGAGACGAGTGCCGGGCGCTCGGATCAATGAGTTTTCGTTCCTGGTCAGCGGCTTCGAAAGCGATATCTATACTTTCAGATGGTTGCATCCTGATGGATACACGCAATCTTTAGTTTTACGCATCTATTCGGACGATAGCGCCGCGCAAAAACTCCAGCGCGAAGCCAATGGCGTACGTTTGCTTGCGACTGCAGGTTTTCCGGTCGCCGCCATCCTGAATGCCGAGACCGACCCATCTATCCTGGGGAAGCCGTTCAGCGTGATGGAAAGGCTGCAGGGAAAGCCCTTATGGCCCTGGCTGTACCAACTGCCGCCTGCCCAGGTGGATGAACTGCTCGACCGTTTCGGGGGCATCATCGCCAGACTGCACGCGTTGGATTGGCGCCCATTTACCGGCCGGACATCAGCCTATGCATCTGAGCCGGCGCTGGCGATAGATGAACTATTAATGTCGATGCGTGATCTTTACATCCAGCACCATGTGCCTGGTTTCAATACCATCGTTGACTGGCTGGGTGAACACATGGCGGATATTCAGCCCCGGCTATCCGTTGTGCATCTCGATTTTCACGCCAACAACGTCTTCCTCTGCGAGGACGGCAGGATGGCAGTCATCGATTGGACGCAAATATCGGTGAACGATTATCGCTGCGACTTAAGCTGGACGTTGATGATTATGGGGGATTTTGGACAGGCCAAGTGGCGCGACCGGATTCTTCAAGCCTATGAAACCGCGGCCGGGCATTCGGTCGATCATCTTGAGGTTTTTGATGTGGTTTCGGCAACAAAACTGCTGGCCAGCACCATCATTTCGTTGAAGTCAAGCCCGAGCGTTTTAGGATTGCGCGCCGAAACAGTGGAATTGATGGATCAACAGGCCGCTACCATCACCCGGTTGGCAGGCCGCATCCATACCCTAACCGGCCTTCACGTACCGGAGGTCGACGCCATCCTTGGCAATTAACTAATTCGTCTACAATACGGTGGATTATTCAGTAATCCGGACGAGCATTTCGCCTTTTTCGACCTTGTCCCCTTGGCGCGCGCATACTTTGCTGACTTTTCCATTGAACGGGGCACGAATTTCCATTTGCATCTTCATCGATTCGACCGTGAGTAATATATCCCCGGTGGTGACTTCATCCCCTTCTTCCACCCGGGTGCTCAAGATAATGCCCGGCATTGGCGCTCGCATATCCCCTGCCGCCGCCTTGCCTCGCTCCGATTTGCGGTGACTGTTTTCACGCTCAACCTGGACTGTCATATGGCGGCTGTCGACCATTACAGCCATCTGGTTGCTATCTTTCGCTTTTAATAACATCTCCAGTTTTCTGCGGCCGAGTTCTAAAAGGTAAAGGCCGCTGCGGTTGAGGGGCTGCATTTTCAAGTCAAGAGGTTGTCCATTGACCATGAACTGGTCCTTTTGGATTTCCACTTTGTATTCATTCATTCCCACGGTAACGAAGTAAACTGTCATGCGATTGCTCCTAGAAATTGCCGTTCATCTGTTCGCGCCAGGCGGTCATCCGCCATCCACTCTGCACGGAATGGAGTTGGTCATGACCATTGGTATTGCCATTAT
Source organism: uncultured Chloroflexia bacterium (assembly GCA_963752685.1). Lineage (GTDB taxonomy): Bacteria > Chloroflexota > Anaerolineae > Anaerolineales > Anaerolineaceae > Anaerolinea. The sequence goes on from CAVVZR010000008.1 coordinate 1,615,165, forward strand.
GTGCCATCAGCGCAGCCGCAAGGGCAACTTCTTCTTCAAACGAATTCTCCGGTTGAACCGGGATAAGCTCAAAATGGTCGAGATAGGTCGTATCCGTTCTACCGCCAATAAAGGCTTCGCTGGAGACGATCTGCTGCAGAAAATCCAGATCCGTGGGGATCCCTCCCACACGAAACTCTTCCAAAGCGCGCTGCAATCTGCGCAGCGCATGCGATCGATCCTCACCCCAGGCAATCACTTTGGCAAGCAGCGAATTGTAGTTACTGGTAACCTGCATGCCGGTATATAAGGCGCTATCAATCCGTACGCCCGGGCCGCCTGATTCTTTCAAATATTCGATCTCCCCGGTCGCGGGCAAGAAACCATTTTCCGGATCTTCTGCCAGCACGCGAGCCTCAATGGCCCAACCCTGCATGTTCACCCGATCTTGCGTGTAACACAGTTTCTGATCCGCTGCCAGCTGCAGTTGGGCGCCGACCAGATCGGTGCGGGTTACCATCTCGGTGACGGGGTGCTCGACCTGGATACGGGGATTGATCTCAATAAAGTAGTAATCGCCGTTGGCATCCATCAAAAATTCCACTGTCCCAAGACTGCGGTACTCAAGCGCTCTGGCAAGTTTTAGCGCATCCTCATATAACTTCTTGCGCTGCCGGTCGCTCAACCCGGGTGCGGGAGCTTCTTCGATCAGTTTTTGCCGGCGACGCTGGATGGAACATTCCCGTTCACCCAGGCACAGGTAGTTACCCTTGCCATCGCCCATGATTTGCACTTCGATATGCCGGGCGGATTGCACCAACTGCTCAAGGTAAACGGTGTCGTTGCCGAATGCCGCCATTGCCTCTTTGCGCGCCGCTTCATACATCTGCTCAAACTCAACTGCACTCTTCGCCAGGCGGATACCACGCCCGCCGCCGCCTGCCACTGCTTTAATTAACACGGGATATCGAATTTGGTTCGCTAAATCGGCAGGCAATTCATCACCCAATGGTTCTTCCGACCCGGAAATCACCGGTAGACCTGCGTCTCGGGCCGCTTTGCGCGCGGCCAGCTTGTCGCCGGTAAGACCAATGACCTCCGGTGTAGGTCCAATGAACTGGATGCCTGCATCCTCAACGGCCCTGGCGAAAACCGGGTTCTCCGACAAAAAACCATAGCCGGGGTGGATGGCATCTGCTCCGGTTTCGATGGCCGCCTTCAGGACGGCCTTGATATTCAGATAGCTGTCAGCGGAAGGCGCCGGTCCGATGCAAACTGCCTCATCCGCATAACGCACATGCAGTGAATTTTCATCAACATCCGAAAAGACCGCCACGCTCTTCATTCCCAGCTCTTTACAGGAACGCAGAATGCGCAGTGCGATTTCTCCCCGGTTAGCGACAAGAATTTTCATAGGGCTTTACAAAGGAATGTTGGTATGCTTACGCGCCGGTGCAGGTGAACGTTTGTCCCGCAACAATTCCAGCGCCGCAATTATTTTGATCCGGGATTCGGCCGGTTCAATCACATCGTCCAGGTAGCCACGTTCGGCAGCCAAAAATGGCGTGGCCAATTCAGCCCTATAATCGGCGATCAACTCTTCACGTGCCGCGGCAGGATCCTCCGCAGCCGCGATTTCTTTACGGTAGATAATCGGCACCGCCCCTTCGGGCCCCATCACGGCGATCTCGGCATTGGGCCAGGCAAAATTGATATCGCCGCGCAAATGCTTGGATGACATCACGATATAGGCGCCACCATAGGCCTTGCGCAAAATGATTGAAACCTTTGGCACCGTTGCCTCGGCATAAGCAAATATCATTTTTGCGCCATGCCGGATAATCCCGCCATATTCCTGATCTGTGCCGGGTAAAAATCCCGGGGTATCAATCAAGGTGATTAAAGGGATGTGGAAGGCGTCGCAGAAACGGATAAAACGCGCGGCTTTATCCGATGAATTGATATCCAATACGCCGGCAAATTCGGATGGCTGGTTGGCAACTACTCCCACCGAGTAACCATCCATGCGGGCGAAACCCACTACGATGTTGGCGGCGTAGCCTTCCTGGACCTCCAGGAATTCACCGTTATCCACAATTCGCTCGATGACATCGTGCACGTCATAGGATTTTTGAGAATCGACCGGGACAATTAGATCGAAGTCATCGATCGAGCGGTGCGAGCTATCGGTGCACACCTGGTAAGGCGCCGGCGCCAGGTTGTTGGAGGGCAGAAACGAGAGCAGCCAGCGCAGGCGGGCAAACACTGCATTTTCATCCGCATCGGAGAAATGCGCTACACCGCTTTTTCCACAATGGATATCCGCCCCGCCCAGGGTTTCAAAACTGACCTGTTCCCCGGTGACCGCTTTGATCACCTCCGGACCGGTGATAAACATATAGGAATTTTCCTCGCTCATCAGGATAAAATCCGTGATCGCGGGAGAATAGACTGCCCCGCCGGCGCATGGGCCAAGAATGATCGAGATCTGAGGGATCACACCGGAAGAACGCATGTTGCGGTAGAAAATTTCACCATACGCCGCTAACGAATCAACCCCTTCCTGAATACGCGCGCCGCCCGAATCATTGATCCCAATCACGGGGGCGCCATTTTGATACGCGAGGTCCATTAACCGAGCAATTTTCAAACCATGGGCTTCGCCTAAGGATCCCCCCAGAATGGTGAAATCCTGGGCATAAACGTACACCAACCGGCCGTCAATTTTCCCCCACCCGGTTACGACCCCATCGGTGGCTGGTTTTTGTTTTTCCATGCCAAAGCCACTGGCGCGATGGGTCACATACATGTTGGTTTCGGTGAAGCTGCCGGTATCCAGCATCGCATCTATACGCTCGCGCGCGGTTTTTTTGCCTTTTTGGTGCTGCTTCTCGATCAATGACGCGCCGCCGCCTTGAAGAGCTTCGCTGCGCTTGGTTTGAAGTTTGTTGCCAGTTGTCATTAATCCGGTTCCTATTCGGGCTGCAGATCTGTTCGCTGTCTTTAACCAACCCGACTATCACAACCCTCAAAGGTTGACATGGTTTCGCAAAATCACCCGTGAGCCTCAGGTTGTTTGGACAACCCGAATATCATAATCTATCCAAACCTATATTGCGAATCCTGTGCGCTCAATACAAAAACCCTCCGGCGCGGAGGGTTTTTGTATTGAAGTAGAGGTTGGACTAGTTTACCGATTCTCTGCCACTCAGATAGGCTCTCCGATTTACCTCGACATATTTTGAGGGTACGCGCACTTCAATGGCTGCCTGCAGCACATCGTCAGGCAAATCCAACAGCCTGGCCAACGCGCCGATCATCACCACGTTTGACGCTTTCGCATTACCAGCTTGTTCGGCAATTGCCAGACCATCGATCCAATAACCGGCGGGGGTAATTTGGGCGATTCCTTGATGCAGCTGCTCATCCCCCGGATAACCCACTCCACCTGCATTGACCGAAACCGGCATGATTGTAAAATCGTTGACTAAGGCCAATCCGCCCGGCCGCAAGTATTCACAGAAACGCAGCGCTTCGAGTTTTTCAAAGGCAATCAATACATCTGCGCTGCCTTTTGGAATGATTGGCGAGTAGACATGCTCTGCCCAGCGCAGGTTTGAGGTCACGCTGCCACCCCGTTGAGACATTCCGTGGATCTCGGCTTTTTTGACATCGTAGCCAAGGCGCATTCCTACTTCTGCCAATAAGTCGCTAGCCAGGATTGTGCCTTGACCGCCCACACCCACCAGGATCATGCTTAATGGTTGTTTTAGTTTCCAGTCCATCGATACCCTCCTCTACCCGCCAACCAGGTCAGGTTCTTTGCGCGACATCACCTGTTCGCGGAACAAGATCGCATCCCGCGGGCATACCTGGGCGCATATCTCGCAGCCGGTGCATAACTGCGCATCAATTTCCGCCAGCGGCCGGCCGTACTTGGGGTCCAATTCGTCACTCTTATTGATCGCCGGGCAGCCAATGCGGAAACACATGGTGCAGCCGTTGCATTTATCGGCGACTACTTCCAGCGGCAGCCAGCGTTTGCGCGCGCTTGGCAGCAGCGCACATTCCTCGCGGGTGATGAGGACCGCCGGTTCATCACTCTTGAGCCATGCCTTCAGAGTTTTCTCGATCCCTTCAACGTCGTGGCCTTCCAGGGTTTTCACCTGGCGGATACCCAGAGCTTTCACCAGGGGTTCGATTTCAACCACAACCGTCTCTTTACCTTGCAGGGTGAAGCCGGTACCCGGGTTTTCCTGGTGGCCGGTCATGCCGGTGATGCGGTTGTCCATGATGATGGTGATCACGTTGCTCCGGTTATAGACCACATTCAACAGCGCCGGGATGCCGGTATGGAAAAAGGTCGAATCGCCGATTACCGCCACGTGTCTTTCTTTATCGCCGGCAATCGCCGCGCCGTGAGCCACTCCAATGCTGGCGCCCATGCATCCACAAGTATCAATCGCGTTTAACGGCTGGGTCACTCCCAGGGTATAACAGCCAATATCCCCGTTGACCGGCAGGCCTAATTTATGCAGCACGAAGAATGCACCGCGGTGCGGGCATCCGGGGCATAGTACCGGCGGGCGCACCGGCAGCTCAAAATCCGCCGCGATCCCATCATTCATCGGGGCTGCCGGCAGCAGTCCGGCTTTTTCGGCGCTCAAACGTACCGTGCGGGGTTCAAATTCTCCTTCGATGGAGAAAATTGGCTTGGTGTTGGGGTAGGTCAAACCGTCGGGCTGGTAGATTTCGATCCCCATCAGGCGCACCTGGTCGGCAATAAATGGATCCAGCTCTTCGAGCACGATTACCCGCTCCACCGATTGAGCGAACTCGGTGATCATCTTTCGCGGAAGCGGATAAACCATCCCCAGTTTGAGCACGCTCGCTTGCGGGAACACCTCCCGCGCATACTGGTAAGCAATCCCACCGGTAATAATTCCGAGCTCTTTTGAGCGGGGTTCAACTTTATTCAAAGGACTGGTTTCCGCAAATTCAGAAAGTTCTTGGATGCGGTGCTCGATGATCCCGTGTCGCTTGCGCGCATTGGCCGGGATCATCACATATTTACCGATGTTGCGGGGATATTTCTTTGCCGTGGCATTCACCATCCGCTGTTCACCCACCTCCACCGGGCCACTGGTGTGGCAGATGCGGGTGGTCATGCGCAGCAGCACCGGCGTGTCGAACTGTTCGCTCAGGTCGAAGGCCGAGATCATAAAATCCCGGCATTCCTGACTGTCGGCCGGGTCCAGGCAGGGGATTCGGGCGAATTTGGCAAATTGGCGGTTATCCTGCTCGTTCTGCGAGCTGTGCATGGAGGGGTCATCAGCCGAGACGATCACCAGCCCGGCTTCGATCCCGGTCATCGCGGCATAAAATAGCGCATCCGCGGCCACGTTCACTCCGACGTGTTTCATGGTGGAAAAAGAGCGCTTGCCGGCGTAAGCTGCACCGATGGCGGCGTCCAGGGCTACCTTTTCATTCGGCGCCCATTCGGCATACACCCCCGGGAACAGGGCAAAGGTTTCCATGATTTCCGTACTAGGCGTACCGGGATAACCCGATCCAATTTCCGCCCCCGCCTCCCAGGCTCCCCTCGCCGCGGCTTCATTGCCTGACAATAAACGCTTCATCTACAGACCTCCAAGGATCACACGACCATCTAATGCCATCGCCCCTTCCCCTTCGGGGAAAACCAGCAATGGATTCATTTCCGCTTCTTCAATTTCACCAAAATCCAGGGCCATCTGGCTCATATTGTGGATACACGCAACCAACGCATCGATATCCGCTTTTGGCTGACCCCGGTAACCGGTCAGTAATTTGCCCGCGCGGGTTTCAAAGATCATTGCCCGCGCCTCTTCCATGCTGACCGGCGCGATGCGGAAAGAAACATCGTTGAACAGCTCTACGTAAATCCCACCCAGACCAAACATGATCAAGGGACCAAAGCTAGGATCCCGGCGCATGCCAACGATCACCTCAACCCCCGCGGGCGCCATTTGCTCCACCAAAACTCCCTCGATATGAGCATAAGGATGGGAGTCGTCAATCTTCTCGATCATCTCCCGATAGGCTGCCCGAACCGCATCTTCCCCGTCCAGGTTCAAACGGATGCCACCTGCATCTGATTTATGTAGGATATCCGGTGAAACGATCTTCATCACCAGCTTGCCACGCAGTTCCCTGGCGGCCTGGGCTGCCTCATTTTCATTGGCGGCGAAACAGCCAGGGACGACCGGAATTTGATAGGCCTCCAAAAGCGGGCGGGTATCTCTTTCCCCGATACTGGCCTTGCCCTTGTATTGGTCGAGAATTTTCCGCGCAACCAGGCTTCCGCCGCCGGCGTTTATTTCTACCTTCACGGACGGTATCTGGCTCCATTCGGCCTGCTTGCGCAGGGCGCCCAACGCCGTACCCACCAATTCTGGGAACGTATACATGGGCAGTCCCTGACCATGGAGCACTTCCCTGGCTGCTTTTACGGCCTCATCACCCATGAAACAACACACCATGGGCTTTTCAAACCCTCCAGAAGCCTCCAGCAAGGCCTCAGAGACGGCTACCGGGTTGATCAGGGCTTGCGGTACCAATATGGGCACAATGCAGTCTACGTTGGGATCTGAGCGAATGGCTTCGAGTGCCATGCGGTAGTCCGCCGGCTCCGCGCCGCCCAACATGTCGATTGGATTGCTCACCTGGGCGCTGGGGTTGAGATGCTTGCGCAAATAATCCTGGGTAGATTCGGTCAGCGTCGCCAATTGCAGTCCATTGGCCGCCAGGCTGTCGGATGCCAGGGCAGCGGGGCCGCCTGAATTTGTCAGGATCACCGCGCGATTTCCCGCCGGCAGAGGCTGACTTGTGAGCGCCAGGGCTACGTCGAAGAGATCGGTGACCGTCTCCACCTCGATGACCCCTGACTGCTTGAAAGCCGCCTGGTAGGCGGCCATCGAACCGGCAATCGAGCCGGTGTGGGAAGACACCGCCCGCGCGCCGGCATTGGTTTTACCTGCCTTGAGTAAAACGATCGGCTTGATTTTGCTCACCTGGCTGGCAATCTCCACAAAGCGCTGCCCATTCTGGATGGCTTCCACATAGGCCGTAATTACCTTTGTGTTCGGGTCCTCCGCCAGGTATTCGATCACATCCGCCTCGGTCACATCCGCTTCGTTGCCCAGGCTGATGAAATTTGAAAAACCCACTTTCTTACTGCGGACATAATCGACAATCCCGCCGCAGATTGCCCCCGATTGGGATAGAAATGCAATGTGCCCTTTGTCGGGCACACCGTAAATAAACGTAGTATTTAATCCGCTGTGCAAGTCCATGCTGCCCACACAATTTGGGCCCACCAGCCGCATCTGGTAATGCCGGGCGATCTCCAGACAGCGCCTTTCCAGGTCCGTGCCATCCGCACCCACTTCACGGAAGCCCCCTGAGATGATGGTAACCGCCCGGATCCCGCGTTTTCCGCAGGCCTCGAGGATGTCCGGGGTCAGCTGCGAACCAACGACCGAAACAGCCAGGTCGACCTCACCCGGAATGCTGCCGACATCCGGATAGCATGGCAGACCCAGAATCTCTTTGGCATTCGGGTTGATCGGGTAGATATTACCTTTGTATCCGTACTGGGTCAGATTGCTAAAAATCCCGTAACTGAGTTTATTTGGGTTGGATGAAGCTCCGATGATCGCCACGCCCTTTGGGTTAAAAATGAAGTTAAGCTACTCTGCATTTATTCCTCGTTTTGTGAAGATCGATACTTTGTTTATACAGGTTCGTATACCATTCGTCTACCATAAAAAATCACAACCCTGGCGGTCGAGTGTCATAAGATTGTCTGATAAGTCATAATTCGTTGCCAATCCAGGTGAATTTCGGTATAATACCCTCACGGATTAGTAAGGATCACCTGATGACAGACAGCCGCCACTAAATTTACCCTTTTCGAGCAGTTCCCTGCGGAAACAGTTTCCGACCAGGTTTTTCAAAATTCCGGGAGCATCTGCTCTCGGATTCGTTTTTAATTCGCACAGGTTGATCATGCTTGCAGTATCTACTCTATCCAAATCATACGGGATCAAACCCATCCTATCCCAGGTCTCATTTACCATCAAACCCGGCGAGCGCATTGGCTTTATCGGCCCCAATGGCTCCGGGAAAACCACATTGTTGCGCATTCTGAGCGGCAATGAAAAAGCCGATCAAGGCTCCTTCCGCACAACCCCATCGGATTTACGCATTGGCTACCTGCCCCAGGGGTTGGACTTTGCCCCCGGCGAAACTCTGGGCGATTTCCTCAACCGCTACCGCGGCGACATGGGCTTCCTGGCATCTCAACTGGAGAAGTTGTCCATCGGTCTGATGGAACAGCCGGACGACGTCGAACTCCAGAAAGTTTATGACGCGGTACTCAAGGAAATTGAAATATCATCGCTCAGCCCCGACCGCAGCCCTGAAATATTGCATGCTCTGGGCCTGGATTCGTTCGATGAAACCACCCCCATTGCGCATCTGAGCGGTGGACAGAAAACGCGTTTGGCCCTGGCGGGGGTGCTTCTATCTTCTCCACAGCTTCTTTTGCTGGATGAACCCACCAATCATCTCGACATCGAGATGCTCGAATGGTTCGAAAATTGGTTGAACCACAGCCCGTTTTCTGCCCTGGTGGTTTCACACGACCGCGCATTTATCGATAATATTGCCACCGGGATGCTCGAATTGGATGCCTACACCCATCAGGTCAAAGAATATCCCGGCAATTACAGCGCCTACCTGGAACTAAAACAATCCGAGCACGATCGACAGTTGCAGGAATTTAGCGACCAGCAGGATGAACTGACCAGGCTTTCGGCCGCCGCAGCCCATCTGCGGGGGATCGCCCGTTTTCGCAAAGGCGGCAAGGCTGACACAGGCGACAAATTCGCCAAGGGGTTCTTTGCCAATCGCGGCCTTGGCACCGTCGGGCGCGCGAAGCACATCGAAAAGCGCATCGAACAATTATTGGGAGAGGACAAAATCGATAAGCCTCGCCGCAGCTGGAAAATCAATATCGACTTCGATCAACTCCCGACCAGCGGTAAAGATGTAGTCGTTTTCAAGGATCTTGCGATCGGATATGAGCCTGCTCTACCGCTATGTACCGGAATCAATCTCACCATCCGTGCGGGACAACGCATCGCGCTGATCGGCAGCAACGGCACCGGGAAATCCACCTTGATAAAGACTATGGTGGGTAAAATCTCACCCCTCGCCGGCGAAATCAGCATAGGCTCAAACGTCAAGCTGGGGTATATGGCCCAGGAACAGGAAAATCTGCTTGCGGATGACACTCCGCTCAGCGCATTGCTGCGCATAAAACCCGGATCGGAAACCGACGTGCGCTCGTTCTTATCGAAATTTCTCATCACCGGGGATGACGTCTTCACTCAGGTTTCAAGCATGTCGTTTGGGGAAAGATCCCGGCTATCTCTGGCCAGCCTGGTAGCCGAAGGCTGCAATCTGCTCTTGTTGGACGAACCGGTTAACCACCTGGATATCCCTTCGCGGCAGCGGTTTGAAGAAGCCCTGAATAATTATGAAGGCACCATTTTGGCGGTGATTCACGACCGCTATTTTATTCAGGCATTCGCCACCACGGTCTGGGAATTGAAAGACAAACGCATTCAAGTGATCAACGGATAATCACCAGGCCTCGGACAATATCTCAAGCAAAATTGCGTGTTCCAAACCCACCGGGTTCGCCTTCATACTGCTCGCGACTGCAGATTGTCTGGCGATTGGCTCGAAATCTACTTCCTGCACCCCTAGCTCGCCCAGCCTGGGGATCTTCAGCCGGGCGCAAAGCGCCTCCAACCAGGCCACCAGGTCGTTGACGGATGCACCTTGACTGCCGGTGACCAACTGCGCCACCCGGGTGAATTTCTGCAAAAGGACAGCGTCCAAATTCTGCTGTTCAATCACGGTGTAATTGGCTTTAATCACCGGCGCCAGCAACCGGGCGCAGATGGCTCCGTGGCTGGCCTGGTAGAATCCACCGATGACCCCGGCAAATCCATGCACCGCCCCCAGCCCGGCATTTGCCAGCGCCAGCCCGCCCAACAAACTGGCATAACTCATTTCTCGTCGGGCATCTTGATCGCTCCCATCCTGATAAGCCCGCGAGAGTGATCGACCGATACGCGCCATCCCATCCACGCAAAATAGATCGGTGAACGGGTTGGAGCGCTTCGACAGGAATGGCTCAATCAACTGAACCAGAGCGTCCATCCCGGTGCTGGCGGTGACCTGCGGCGGCATGCTGTAGGTTAACGTGGGATCGACCACCGCCATAAGCGGCATGAGATATGGGCTGCGCATGCTGACCTTCACCCGGCGCTCCGGCACGCTGATCACTGCATTGCGGGTCACTTCGGCGCCGGTTCCGGCCGTGGTGGGTATAGCAATCACCGCCGGCCCCGGGCTGGAAAGTGTCCTGCCGGCTCCGACCACCTCCAGATAGTCGAGTGGATCGCCTGGGTTGGCGGCCAACCCGGAGATCGCTTTGGCGGCATCCATTGCGCTCCCGCCGCCCAATCCCAGGATGACTTCGGGCTGGAAGCTGCGGGCCAGTTCGGCTCCCCCTCGAATGGTGTCCAGATCCGGCTCGCCGGCGATCAACAGCCGCCTGACTTCACCGCCAGAGTTCCTCAGTTTTTCGGCAAGCAGATCTGCCCACTCACTTTGACGGCCCGCGACCAGCAGTAAACGGCTACCCATCGCCGCGATGGCAGGAATACTTTCGATCAGGATTTCATCGCCAAAATGGATTTGGGAAGGGGTCGATAATTGCAAACGCATACTTCACCTCATGCCACGATTTTATTCGATATTGACTGAATTGGTTTACAATTCGAGCGAATGGGAACAAATTGTGTATTGGCAGCGTCATAAAACCAATACCTATTTTCAAAAATTGGAGAATGTCACATGTTCAAAACTAGAAATTTGCTAATGTTGTTACTCACAGTCTCGCTGGCAGCATGCAGTTTACCTGGCAGCCCCGTGGCTCAACCCACGGCGGATGTCGCCAGCACGCTGGATGCAGTCCGCACCCAGGCCGCTGAGACCGTCGCGGCAGACATCGCCAGCCGGGTAACTGCCACTACCCCACCCACGGCTACCCTGGCTGCAACCGCCACCGAAATTCCATCCCCGACCACCGCCCCATCCTTCACCCCGGTCAACACCTTGCCGCCGCTCCCCACGGCCACCAACACCTTCATTCCCGCTACGGCCACAATCACGCTGACCCCGACGCCTACTAATTTCAACTGCACCGTGACAGCTGTTTCGCCTAAGGCAAACACCGAGTTTGCCAAACGCGCAGATTTTGACGGCCGCTGGACGGTCAAGAACACCGGCACCCAGGACTGGGTTTCAAGCGATGTCGACTACCGCTACCTTTCCGGTCAAAAGATGCATGTTGGCAACGATGTCTTCGACTTCAAATCCAACCTGAAATCCGGTGATTCGATCGACATTATCGTCGACATGCTCGCCCCGGATTCTACCGGCACATTCACCGCCACCTGGGGGGTTGTACGCAACTCGCAGAACTCTCTGCCAGTTAAATGTCACCATTGTGGTGAAGTAACCCACTCCCATTCGTCATGACCGCCGGCCGGCAGGATCTGCCGGCCGGCGGTTGCTTTATGTTATTATTCCGCTCGTGGACTTACCGACCTTTCATATCGGCTCTATCGCAGTTTTTGGCGAGCTGATCTTAGCTCCCATGGACGGGATCACTTCCCATCCATTCCGCCTGCTCACCCGGCGCTATGGCTCCTCTGTGTCCTATTCCGAATTTGTCGGCGCGATCGACATCATTTACGGTCGCCCACACCTGGAGGACCATCTTTTCTTCCACGAGGATGAACGACCCTTCGGTTACCAGATCATCGATAATGACCCACAGCGAATTCTACAAGCAGCGCTTATTCTTCAGAAGCGCCAACCGGACTTCATCGATGTGAACATGGGTTGTTCAGCCCGGGATGTATCCAGCCGCGGGGCAGGCGCCGGTTTGCTCAGGGACCTGGACAAAGTAAAAACTATCTTCACTTTGCTGGTGAAAAACCTGCCTGTTCCGATCACCGCTAAAATCCGCATCGGCTGGGATGACGAGCACCTCAACTACCTGCAAACTGCGCGGCTGCTCGAGGACTGCGGCGTCGCCGCCATCGCCGTGCATGGCCGCACCCGTCAGCAGGCGTATGATGGCTTCGCCAACTGGGATGCCATTGCCGAAGTTAAAGCCCGCTCAGCCGTGCCGGTGATTGCCAATGGCGATGTGAGAACCGTCGCGGATATTGCCCGCATCCAGGCCCACACAGCCTGCGATGCCGTCATGATCGGGCGGGCGGCGGTCAGCAATCCCTGGATTTTCGCGAAGCGCGACCGCGACCAGATCGCTCAAAGCGAGTTATTCGCCACAATTGAAGAAAATTTGAGCCTGATGATCAATTTTTACGGCATGCCGGCGGGCCTGGTATTCTTCAGGAAACACCTCGTCCATTACCTGCGTCCCTATACGCTGCCCACCGAATTGCGTCAATCTTTACTCACCTGCGATGATCTATCCGTTTTTCGCGGCTTGTTGACCGTTCTGCGGGACAACCTCAGTCAGATCCTGGCCTGATGACCATCCTGTTGAGGATTGGCAAATCAACTCACAAACCAAAGGGCGGCTGCCAGAAAAAGAAACCCACCAGCGTCAAAATATATAAAGCGCAGTCCTGTTGAGCGCAGCCAGGCATGCCCGGACGGTAGGGAGAGCACCAGCATGCACTCTCCTACCAGCCCGCTGGCCTGCATCAGCACTGCTTCGACCAGGGATATTTTTCTTTTCCAGGGATCGGAAAGAGCAAAACCATAGGGAATATTCCACATCAGGAACAGGATGCCCATCCCGCGCACCATCATATCTCCAGGGATGCCGCTCAATTCAAAACCCGGCGCGAACAAACCAGGGGCTGCCAAAAACAAAACCGCACACTGCACATTCAACAGCAGCACGACCCCGATGAGAACCCGCGGGATGATGGCCACGTGACTTTTTTGCAAGCCGGTCCTCACTGTGGATCCACTTTTTTATACTCGCGATACAGGTCTACAGTTTCGACGGCATGGCGCAAATGTGGGATGACGATCGAACCGCCCACCACCAGCGCCACGTTGAAGGCTTCTACCATTTCCGCGTCGCTATACCCGGCATCGATACATTGGATAATGTGATAATCGATGCAATCGTTGCAGCGCAGCACCATGGATGCGACCAGACCCAACAATTCCTTGGTGTTGGCGCTGAGTGCGCCATCGTGGTAGGCGCTGCTGTCCAGGTTGTAAAATCGCTTGATCCCCAAGTGATCGAGCTGCGCAATGCGATCATTCATCCGCGTGCGGTACTGCTGGAATTCACCGATTCGATCTGCCATATTTTCTCCTTGAATACAATTATTTTACTCTGGCCGGGTTGCGGCTTTGGCTTATTGGTAAAATAGTCCCTTGAGGTAGGATGAAAACAGTAATGAAACCGGATCACAAAATCAACGTTCTTTTTATTTGCACGGGAAATATCTGTCGCTCGCCCATGGCCGAGTTCATCTTTCGCCAGATGGTTGCCCAACAAGGGCTGCAGGACCGCATCCGGGTAGCCTCCGCGGCCACCAGCTCTTGGGAAATTGGCGAACCGGTCCATCCGGGGACTCAGGCTGTGCTGCGCAAAAACAACGTGGCGCTCGATTCCCACAAAAGAGCGCGCCAGGCTGGCCCGGATGATTACCTGAACTACGACTACGTTTTGGCGATGGACGCCTACAACCTGCGCAACATGCCCAAGATGGATAAAATCCAGCGCCTGACCACTTACGCCGGCAATCATTGGCCGCAAGATGTCCCCGATCCTTACTACACCGGCGACTTTGATTTCGTTTACGAACTGCTCACGGATGCCTGTAAGGGGCTTTTAGAACACATACGTAAAACGGAAAACCTCGCGTGACCTTTCCGCCAGAGTTCTCAGCTGCACTGCGCCAATCACTGGCATCCGCGGGAGATCACACCGATTTCCTCCAGGCGACAGCGCTCAGCGGAGGCTGTATCAACCATGTTCTGCGACTTCAGACGCAGCAAAGCAGTTATCTGCTCAAATGGAGCGCCCGATCATCTCCGGGTTTATTTTCACACGAGGCGGAAGGGCTGAGGATGATTGGCGCTACACACACGGTGCGCGTCCCTCATATCATCGCGCAGAGCGATGAAAAAATGCCTGGGGCGCCGCCTTTCCTCCTTACGGAATTCATCGAGAGCCCCGCATTTGACCGTCTCAGTTGGGACGCCGGACGGTTCGGTTCCCAGCTCGCCGAAATGCACCACGAAAGTGTCATCCATGCTGGCGGCCGATTTGGCCTGGACGAAAATAATTACCTGGGAGCATCCGAACAGATCAACGGCTGGGATGATCGGTGGGATCATTTTTTCGCAGAAAACCGACTCGGCTACCAAATGAAACTCGCAGAGAAAAATGCCCACTTACCCTCCAACCGGCGCAAGATGCTGCAGCACTTGATCGATAAACTGCCTCAATTGTTGGATCATTTACCATCCGCCTCTCTTCTTCACGGCGATTTGTGGTCGGGAAATGTAATTTCTGACCTGGAATTACAGGCTGTGCTCATCGATCCGGCCGTATATTATGGCGATCGTGAGGCTGAGATTGCTTTTACCGAATTGTTTGGTGGTTTTCCCCAGCGCTTTTATCAGGCCTACAACTATGCCTGGCCACTCGAACCGGGCTATGCCGAACGGCGCGACCTGTACAACCTTTACCACCTGTTGAACCATCTAAATTTATTCGGCGATTCCTACGCCGGGGCAGTAGATTCAATCTTAGGGTATTATGTAGGGTAGAGGATTCCTTATGGCGAGTATCGACCAGTTAATTGCCAGTTTGCCACCTGAAACCCAGGATCTGTTTCGCTTTGTCTGGGATTCGCTTCCCGAAACCGAAAGATCCGGTATCCGCCTTTTGGCTGGGAGTATGCCTTCGAACTCAACCATGCTGCGGCTGCTGCTGAGGATGGCGACCAACCAGCTAAAAATTACCTTCGGCAAGAAAACACAGGTCGCCATCGTCGGGCCTGCCAATGTCGGCAAATCCACGCTCTACAACCAACTCCTACAAGATGCCAGCGACCACGCCCAGGTCAGTCCTTTGCCGGGTACCACGCGGGTCAACCAGACGGCCGATGCTGGATTATTTACCATCATCGATACCCCAGGAGCAGATGCGGTGGGCGAGGTTGGCGAAATCGAAAAAGAACACGCGTTGAGCGCGGCCGCCGAAGCGGATTTTCTCATCATAATCTTTGACGCAATTCAAGGTATCAAGCAAACCGAACTGGCCTTATATCAGCAGATTCTGACCCTCAAAAAACCGCACCTCGTCGTTCTCAACAAAATCGATCTGGTGAAACGCGAGAAAAAAGCTGTCATTCAATCCGCTGCCAAAAACCTCAACTTAGATGTCGACCAGATTATCGCCTTGTCGGCTAAAGAAGGCAGCCACCTGGACCAGGTGTTATTGGGGATCGCCATGCTCGAACCCGAAATGGTAGCGGCTTTGGGTCAAAGCCTGCCTGCCTACCGCCGCAGGTTAGCTTGGCGCACCATCATCGGTGCGGCTTCGGGTTCGGCTGTGGTTGCGCTCACCCCCATCCCCATTGTCGATTTCATTCCCCTGGTCTCTCTCCAGGTGATGATGGTTTTGGGGGTTGCCCGCATTTACAGCTATCAAATCACCCCTGCCCGCGCCAGGGAGTTAATCGCCACCTTTGGCCTGGCGTTCTTGGGGCGCAGCCTGTTTTACGAATTGAGCAAATTAGGTGGAGTGCCTGGCTGGTTGCTAGGTTCGGCCATCGCCACCTCGATGACCGCCGCGATGGGTTTTGCCGCGATCATCTGGTTTGAAAAAGGCGAACGCCTGTCCGCCGAGAGCCTCAACAAGATCACCCGGTTGATCACCAATCAGATCCTTACCGCGCTGAAAGAAATTGGAACGAAAAAACCCGGTTCCGAGTCTCTGGCCAAACGCATCGCATCTATCCTTGAATCCACCCAACTCGACGAGATCAACCTTACCGATCCTGCTCCCACCGCCTCACCGGCACAACCACCGGCTGCCGAGGAAGAATGATTACCCTTTTTGGAGCAACAGGGTACACCGGCCAATTGACCGCCGCCGCGCTAGACCAGGCAGGCTTGCCCTTTCGCATCGCCGGTCGTTCGGCCGAGCGCCTCGACGCGCTTTCGCAAAAATTGAGCAGCAAACCCGAAATCCTGGTGGTCGACCTTGGCTACGCGCAGTCTGTCTCTGCGCTTTATCAAAATACGAGCATCTTAATCAACTGTGTAGGACCCTTCACCGATTTCGGCGAGAAAATCTTGAGCCAGGCGGCTCTGGCCGGGGTCCATTATCTCGACACCACCAACGAATTAGGGTTTGTCTACCGCATGCAATCTTATCAGCGCCTGGCTCAGCAGACCAAAGCCGCTATCGTTCCGGCCTGCGCCTTCGAGGTTGCTCTCGCCGATTGCGCCGTGCGGAGCCTGTCAGCCTCTACATCAAAATCCTTTGATGAAATCAGCGTCGTGTATCATCTGAAAGGTCAGCAGTCCAGCCCGGGAACACAGCGTTCCGCCTTGCGCAGCCTGGCCACCTCCTGGGTGGTCTACCGAGATGGGCGCTGGATCGGCCAGGCGCCGGGAACAAAAACAAAGAGGTTTAGCTACCAGCAGGCTACCTATCCTGCCGTAGCCATCCCCAGCAGCGAAAGCGTGACCATACCCCAGCACACTTCGGTTCAATCCATTAACACCTGGATGACAGTTTCCCCTTTTCAGGCATTTTTTGCTCCAGCCGTTATTCCCTATTTCGCGCGCTTTTTACGCAGCATCGCAGGTCCCTGGCTGCAAAAAATCGTCGGATCGAAACGACCAAAACTGATGGAGCATCTCTCTGCACCCGAGCCCTTTCAAATTTTGATCTTCGCATCCCAGAAAAACAAGCCGGCCCGTTCGTTACACCTGACGGGTCTCGATCCATACGATCTCACCGCCAAAATCCTGACACAGGCTGCCTGCAATTTGGAACAGCAGGTTGGGAAATTGAAAGGAATCCTTCCCCCATCTGCCGTCCTGGGAAGCCAGGATTTCTTCGAGACCGCCCGAGAATGGGGGGTTACCCTCCACGAGGAAGGGTAAATCCATGATCCAGAATGGACAGGTGACGGTCATCACCGGGGCTTCAGGCAACCTCGGCCAGGCGACTGCCCGCGCTTTTCGAGCCGCCGGCGCCAAATTGGCTCTGATCGACCGGGCCTCAAACCGGCTGCAAACTATCTTTCCAGAATTGGTCACCGCTCCCAACGTGGTGTTTTGCACGCCGCACAATCTCTCCGACCCGGAATCGGTGTCTTTGGCGGTGCAAAAAATTGTCGAGAAGTACGGTCGCATCGACATCCTGGTGCACACGGTTGGCAGTTATGTGGGCGGAAAACCACTGCACGAAACAGACTCGGATACTTTTGAACACATGTGGGATGTGAATGTGCGCACTACTTTCAATATCGCCCGGGCTGTCGTTCCTCACATGATTACCCAAAATGCCGGCAAAATTGTGCTCGTGTCCAGTCGGGCAGGTTTGCAGGGGGGCATGAATTCGTCTGCATACAGCGCTGCCAAAGCGGCCGTGCTAAGATTGAGCGAAAGCATGGCCGCCGAGCTCAAACCCAATAATATCCAGGTGAACACCATCTTGCCCGGAACCATCGACACGCCTCAGAACCGCGCCAGCCAGCCCGAGGCCGACACTACGAATTGGGTCACTCCCGAAGCCATCGCGGATGTCATCCTATTTCTTTGTTCACCCGCCTCTCGGGCGGTGTCCGGTTCGGCCGTTCCGGTTTATGGGAAAAGCTGAAATGGAATCAAAAATAGAAATATACGATACCCCCCAGGAAGTAGCCATCGCCGCAGCCGAACTGGTCATCCGTACAGCCACAATGGCTATCCGCAATTCTGGTCGATTTTCCTGGTCATTGTCCGGCGGCAGCACGCCCAAGGCGTTATTCACCTTGCTAGGGTCTGACCCTTATATCTCACAAATCGATTGGCATAATGTGGACATATTCTGGGGGGATGAACGCTGCGTTCCTTTTGACCATCCGGACAGTGATTTCGGCATGGCATATGATGCCATGCTCAGCAAGATTTCTGCAGACAAGACCCCCCGCATTTATCGGATGATCGGCGAGTTAAATCCCCAAAAATCCGCCGAATCCTATGAGGCTTTACTCCAGGGCTATTTTGGTCCGAGTCCGTCCGCCTCCTTCGATTTGCTGATGCTGGGGATGGGTGATGATGGACACACTGCTTCGATGTTCCCTGGAACGGCCCCCATACACGAGCAGACGCATTGGGTGCTGGGGCATTTTGTCCCCAAGCTGGCAGCCTGGCGTCTGACTTTTACCCCGCCCATTCTCAACCTGGCCGGCCAGGTGATTTTTCTGGTCACCGGCGCAAATAAGAGAGAAATCCTCAAATCGGTTCGTGAAGGTCCGTATCTGCCAGACACCTATCCATCCCAAATCATCCAACCGCACAGCCGTAAGGTAACCTGGATGGTCGACCGGGCTGCGGCCGGTAATTAATTCCCGACTTTTGGGCGAGTAAATCTTTGGAAAGCTTCGCCGGCGCTTGATAACCGCATTGATTTAAGATCCGCCAGGTCGGCCACCGGGAAATTCGCATCGGCCAGGCTGAACCAGGCCCAGCGCTGCACCAGACGGTATTCATCCGTTGGACAGCCGGTGTGGGGGTCAGTGGCCGTATCCAACCAGGTGAACGTTTCCCAAAGATATTGCCCGACCACTTCGGGGGTATATCCAAATGTGTCGGGCAGCAAGATGCCAAATTCAGTCACCGCCAGGGGTGTATGCTGGTAGCCTTGCGCCTTCATCCAACCCCGAAATACGATCAACTCATCGCTAAATAGGGTCAAATTACCGTGGTCAGAAGGCTCAACCAGCCAACCCGTCTTCGCATTTATGCCTGCCGGTATGCCTGCCCCCCATGAATCGACCTCTTCTCTCAGCACATAGGCATGCACAGTCCACCAATCAGCCGGCAGGTCGACACCATGAACCTCCCGGTAGCGGTCGAGCACTCGCTGAAGATAGACAAAACGCAGTGGGGACGCCTGGGTGACTGCTCCTACCGCCACCAGGGCTGACGGGTCGGCGGCTTTCAAGGCAGTGTAGGCTTCATCATACAAATCCGCGTACAGTTCCGGAGCAATATTATCCTGGGAGCGGTTATCCGGTTCGTTGCCAACCACCCATACCATCCCGGCATGCTCCCGCGCCAATTCCTGGATTTCTGCGATGGCCGGATGAAATTGCCCATCAGTGATCCGGATCATTTGCCAGTATTCGATTGGCTGATTAGCCCCCCATGCGCGCGTCCCCCAATCCAGAAACCAGCCCGCCCCCAATTGACCAGCCCAATCCACCGGATCGGCGCGAGTGGACATGCCAAACCCGGCTCTGGCATAAGCCGCCGACCGGGTTGTGCAGCCTGTTAGCAGCAGAGAAAGGTAGATCAGCGCGCAGAAATACGGTGCCCTTGTTTTCATATTTTCGAAAGCCGCCCATTCTGGAACAGGTATAATCAGTTCAGATCATTTTAATAGGGAATCTTTTATGCGCATTTTGGTTACCGGCTTTGTGGCTTTCAACGGCAGTCAAACCAACCCATCGGAAGAGGTCATACGGGCATTGGCCACCCACCCGCCCGCCGGTGTGGAGCTTCGCACACTGACTCTACCAGTGGATACCAACCAGGCTCCGGCCGTCTTGATCCCCGCTCTGGACGAGTTCAGACCGCAGGCGGTGATTTGCCTGGGTGAAGCCGCCGGGCGTTGCGCGATATCCATCGAAAAAGTCGCCGTCAATCTCCTCGACTTTCGCATTCCCGATAATGCCGGCGTCCAACTCATCGACTTGCCAATTTTGCCGGATGCCCCAGCGGCTTATTTTTCAACCCTTCCCGTCAGGATTATTCACCAGACCTTGATCGCACGCGGTATTCCCGCCGAAGTCTCATTGAGCGCCGGCTCCTATTTGTGCAACCAGGTTTTCTTTCAGTTGATGCATTGGTGCGCAGGGAGGCAGCTTTCCATCCCCGCCGGCTTCATCCATCTGCCGTCTTTGCCCCAACAGGTTGCCCAACGAGGCGCCCCTGCCCCGTCGATGAGTTTTGAAACTATTGAAAACGCCTGCCGACTGGTTATAGATATCGTTACCACATCCTAATCCCTGAAGGAGTGTATGCGCGTTGATCAATGAGCGGCGGACGAATGAACTCTGGGTAGCCCTGCTGCTGATCGGATTCATCACGGTTATTTACCTGACCGTGGTTGTCATTCAAGGATCCATCCCGGCCGCCAGGGAATTCTTTGGCCACAGTTTAGGCGTGGTCGGCTTTTTTCTAATGATCCTCACTGAAACCCTCTATACCCTGCGAAAGAAACGCGGCCGGGTTTCCTGGGGCCGTATGGCCTCCTGGTTAAAATTCCACATCGTCACCGGGCTGGTCGGGCCTTATATGGTCTTGCTGCACTCGGCCTGGAAATTTAATGGTTTGGCCGGGGTGGTCACGCTGCTGACCGCGGTGGTAGTGCTAAGCGGGTTTGTCGGTCGTTATATTTACACCGCCGTGCCGCGCACTGCGGATGGCGTTGAAATCGATCAGCGCGAGATCGAACAACAGGTGGTTGCTGCCCAAAGTGAATTGGACCGGGTGCTCTCCAGTCAGGACACGGTCACCCGGCAGGCCGTGTTGCGCCTGGCAGGAGGAAACCTGGCAACCGGCCAATCGGAAACGCAGGTTTAACCCGTTTCATAGCCGACATGAAATTCCGCATGGATTGGCGTTCCAGGCGAGAATTGTTGAACAAATTGAATATGACCCAGATCCACCGCCTCCAACAATTGGTGGAACGGCGCCGGACTCTCGACCGCCAGATGGCATCCCTGGTAGCTGTTCGCCACCTGCTGTCCATCTGGCATACGGTTCACATCCCCATCGGACTCACCTTATTCCTGGCGGCTATTGTCCACACCATTGCAGCCATTTACTTTGCAACCCTGCTACACTGATCTCATCGATGAACGGAGCAAATCATGACCCCACCTGATGTAACCCAAGCCATGCGCTTCTGGCTGGACGAAAACAATTCGGCATTCCTCTATCAAGTCCTGGCCGAAAAAGAAACCGACCAACGCATTTCCGAAGTTTACCGGCGAATGGGCGCCATGGAGCTGCGCCATGCCGAGAAATGGGCCAAAGCCATGCAGGAAGCCGGTCAAAAGCTGCCTGTCTTCAAGCCCTCGGCCCGCACCAGAACATTGGCCTGGTTGGCCAAAAGGCTTGGTCCGGAATGGATTCTCCCCAGCATGCAGAATATGGAAAACGATGGCGCCAAAGGCTACGGCCAACAGATCGGCGAAAACGCCATGGCCGCTGAGGAGCAAACCCACAGCATGCTGCTCTCCACCATCACCCGCACCATGCGCGGCGGTTTTGCGGGTGGAGCCCTGGCCCAAATGGAAGGGCGGCATCGCTCCGCGGGCGGGAACGCTCTGCGCGCGGCCGTGTTGGGTGCGAACGATGGCCTGGTGTCCAATCTAAGCCTGGTGATGGGCGTGGCAGGCGCTGCCCTCAACAACCGCTCGATCTTGATCACCGGCATCGCCGGCCTTTTGGCGGGCGCCTGTTCCATGGCGCTGGGTGAGTGGCTGTCAGTGCAAAGCTCTCGGGAACTGTATACCCATCAGATAAAAATCGAAGCCGAGGAAATCGAGGCCAACCCTGAGGAGGAAATCGAAGAGTTAGCCATGATCTACGAAGCCCGAGGCCTACCCAAAGATCAGGCTGCTAACCTGGCGCATCAATTGATGCAAAACAAAGATTCGGCGATCGATACCCTCGCCCGCGAGGAGTTAGGCATCAATCCCGAAGAACTGGGCGGGTCGGCCTGGGAAGCTGCGATCACCTCGTTCATCCTCTTCGCAATCGGGGCAATCGTTCCGGTAGTGCCGTTCATTTTCCTCACCGGCACAACCGCGGTGATCGTCAGTATCCTGCTTAGCACGGTCGGGCTATTCATCTTAGGCACAGCCATCACCCTCTTCACCGGAAAATCTATTTTGTTTTCAGGCATGCGCATGGTAATCTTTGGATTATTAGCGGCCGCCCTCACCTTCGGCATAGGCCGATTGATTGGGGTCAGCCTGGCCGGCTAAATTACCGGGAGGAATGCATGGAAAAATTAAAAAGGTGGCTTTACGCTCGTGCCAAAATTCGCAACCTGATTTTGGCGATCATGGTGATCATCCCACTCAATACGCTGGCCTTCCCATTACTGACCGCCCAATTTCGCAGCCTATCGGGCGGTGTTTCCACCCTGGATGTGCAGTTCGCCTATTTTCCGGATCAGGCTATCCAATGGATTAACAATTTCAGCAGCCAGGCCCGCTCCTTTTACCTGTTGATCGAGTGGAGCGCCGACCTGCTTTTCCCCATCACTTACGCCATGCTTTTTGGATTATTGCTCGCCGTTCTGCTCAAAACCAGCGTCACTGAAGGGAATGCCTACCGAAACCTGGCGCTCCTGCCGTTTTTCATGATGGCGGCTGACTATAGCGAAAATATCACCATCTCGCTGCTGCTCCTGACCTATCCGCATTTCCTGCCGGTTCTTTTATCCTGGCTGGCAGCCGCGGCCTCCTTCCTCAAGTGGCTGTTCGGCGGGCTGGTGATATTGTCATTACTGATCAGCCTGGTCTTAATGATCAGGCACCTGTTTATCCCCGACCCAACCAAAGGAAATTCACAAAATGGATAAGATCATTCGCTGGGGTTTGTTGTCAACCGCGCGGATTAATGCTCGCCTGATCCCTGCTATTCGCTCATCCGCTCGCAGCCGGCTGACTGCCGTTGCCAGCCGCAATCCGGCAACCGCTCGCGATTATGCCAATCAGTGGCAGATCCCGGTCGCCTTTGGCTCGTACCAGGAAATGCTCAACTCAGACCAGATCGACGCGGTCTATATCGGCCTGCCAAACGATTTGCATGCGGAATGGTCAATCCGCGCTATGCAGGCCGGGAAACACGTGCTCTGCGAAAAGCCCTTTGCCTTGAATGTTGCCGAAGTGGACCAGATGATCGCCGCCAGCCAACAGACCGGGATGGTGCTGGCTGAGGCCTTCATGTACCGCCATCATCCTCAAACCAAATTGGTGATGGATTGGGTCCACAGCGGTAAATTAGGCGCCATCCGCCATGTCAGCGGCGTGTTCTCGTTCAAGCTCGACCGAGAGAGTGATATCCGCCTGCTTGAACAGCAGGGCGGCGGCAGCCTCTTCGACGTCGGGGTATATCCTCTCAGCTATGCTCAGGCCGTTTTCGGCGGCCCTCCCGCCAGCGTGTTTGGCAGCGCCGCCCTCGGACCAACCGGGGTCGACCTGAGTTTTAGCGCCCATATGCAGTACTCCGCCACACAAACCGCGCATTTCTTCTGCTCTTTCGACGTTCCCCATCAAATGGGCGTCGAAATTTTCGGGACCGATGGCCACCTATTTATTTCTCGACCCTTTGCCGGGATTGATGAGGTCTCAAGTTTTGAATACCATCCAGTGGATGGTGACTTGGTTACCGTGCCCTTTCCCAGCAAGGAACTGTATTTATGTGAGGTAGAGGATATCGAATCGGCGGTCCTGGATGGCAAACCTTGCGAGGTAACCCTCACCCAAACTCGCGACCACATCCGCACCGTCGACGCGCTGTTTGCCTCTGCCCGAACAGGAATGCCGCAAAACCTGTCCAGTTAATCTCATGGATACATTCGACTACATCATCGCCGGAGGTGGCGCGGCCGGTTTGAGCCTGGCCTATCATCTGGTACAGAGTTCTCTCCGCGACCGCCGGATTCTGGTGATTGACCGCCAGCTCAAAAACATCAATGACCGCACCTGGTGCTTTTGGGCGCGCCGGCCAACCTATTTCAACGGTCTTTATTTTCGCTCCTGGTTGAAAGTCGGCGTTATCTCAGAGAATTTACACCGGGTGTTTGACCTGGGTGAATATCACTACAATATGCTGCGCGGGATTGATTTTTATAATTTTGTCATCCAGGATCTGGCTCTTCGGCCCAATGTCAGCATGCTCACTGAGAATATCCAACAAATCCGGGATACTCCCGAAGGCGTGGTGGTCACCGCCGGGGGGCAATCCTATGCTGCCGGTTGGGCCTTCGACAGCCGGTTTAATCCCAATGATTTACCCCAAAAGGATCCGCGATACCATTTTTTGAAGCAGCATTTTTGCGGATGGGAAGTGGAAACCAACCAGGATGTGTTCGATTCCTCCACCCCGATCCTTTTTGATTTTCGAACCGAGCAGGAAAGCGGCCTGCGCTTTTTCTATATTCTGCCTTTCACTCCACGCAGCGCTCTGGTGGAATACACGGTTTTCTCGTCGGATTTGCTCAAAACAGAAGAATATGAGCAAAAACTAGCCGATTATCTATCCACTACCTTGAAAATTGAGGAGTACACGATACCATTTCGCGAGAATGGCGTCATTCCGATGACCGACAAGCCTTTCCTACGGAAATCAGGTGAGCACATACTCGCCATCGGCACACCAGGCGGCATGGTAAAACCATCCACCGGCTACGCATTCTTGCGCATCCAGCATAATTCGGCCGCCATCATTCGCTCATTAGAACAGCACGGCAATCCCTTCGAAATTCGCCCTACCCCAACCCGCTATCAGCTATTTGACAGCATCCTGCTGCAGATCCTTTACCGGCAGGGTCGCCTCGCCAAAGCCATCTTCATCAGCTTATTTTGCGGCAACCCAATCCAGCGCGTCTTTGAATTTCTGGATGAAACCGCCGGTCTCCTGGAAAACATTCGCCTGATCTCAACCCTTCCGCCCCTACCCTTCCTTCGGGCGCTGTGGCGGATCAAGGTCCTGAAGCGCATCTGATGCCCCCTCCATCCAACCAGCTGCCGCTCTTGGAGATCGTCGGAACTCTGGAACGCATCGTCTTCCAGAATGACGAAAACGGCTACACCATTGCCCGTCTGCTGGCCTCTGCCAGCCAACCCGAGGTGACCGTGGTTGGCAATCTTGCCGGTGTAAATATTGGCGAACGCCTGCGGATAGAAGGATTTTGGATCAACCACCCGCAATATGGCCGCCAGTTTGAAATTCACCAGTACAGTGTTGAATACCCGGCAACCCTGGAAGGCCTGCGCAAATACCTGGGCTCCGGCATGATTCGCGGGATCGGGCCGGTTACCGCCACAAAGATCGTCGACCGCTTTGGGATGGAAACCCTGGATATCATCGATAACGAACCAGTTCGTTTGAGCGAAGTGCCGGGCATCGGTGAAGCCAAGGTCAAACGAATTGCCCAGGCCTGGAACGAACAGCGCCTCGTCAAAGAAATCATGTTGTTCCTGCAATCCAACGGCGTCAGCACCGGCCTGGCAGTTCGCATCTATAAACAATACGGCGACGAATCCATCCGCATCGTCAAAAATGATCCCTACCGGTTGGCAAAAGACGTGTATGGGATTGGCTTTAAAACTGCTGATAAAATCGCCCAACAAATCGGCATTCCCGTCGATCATCCGTCTCGCATACAGGCCGGCATTATTTTCGCCTTGAACCAGTATGCCAACGATGGCAACTGCTTCGCCCTCGCCACCGAACTCACCAAAACTGCGGCCGATCTGCTCGAAACCGAACCGACCATCTGCCAGCCCCAACTCGAAACCCTTGTCAGCCTGCGGGAGGTTATCGCCGAAGACCAGGCCATCTACCTGCCTCCCTTCTACACCGCAGAGGTGGGCGTCGCCAATCGCATCCGCCGCATGCAGCTCAGCGAAAATGATCGTTTAGGCGCCTTTCGCCGCATAGATTGGGACGCGATGATGGCGATTTTAGACCGTCAAAACTCGATCCAGTTAACCGAACAGCAGAAATTAGCCGTCAAGATGGCTCTCTCCGAGAAGGTCTCGATCATCACCGGCGGGCCGGGGACCGGCAAAAGCACGATCACCGACAGTATCATCAAGCTGCTGCGCATGCGAAACGGCAGCGTTTTATTGTGTGCCCCCACCGGCCGCGCCGCAAAACGTCTGACCGAGGCCACCGGTCTGGAAGCAAAAACTATTCACCGCCTGCTGGAATACAAGCCCACCGCGCGCAGCACATTTGTGCGCGACAGTCAAAACCCATTAGATGCCGACCTGGTAATCGTAGACGAAACCTCGATGATCGATCTTTTGCTGATGAACCACCTGCTCAACGCCATCGAGCTGGGCAGTCATCTGGTGCTGGTCGGCGATGTCGATCAACTGCCATCCGTTGGCGCGGGCAACGTTCTACGCGATTTGATCACCAGCCAGACCATCCCGGTCACCCGCCTGGATACGATCTTTCGCCAATCCGAAAACAGCTATATCGTGGTCAACGCTCACCGCATCAATACCGGTGAGATGCCCATCTTTCCAAAGGAAGCAGAAGATTTCTTCCTGTTTGGCGAAACTGACCCGCAAAAAGCCGCGGATTGGGTGGTGGAACTGGCCAGCACGCGCATCGCCAACAAGTTTGGTTTCGACCCGTACACCGATATCCAGGTGCTGTCTCCCATGCACCGCGGTGCGGCAGGGGTGACTGAACTGAACAACCGCTTACAGACCGAGGTAAACCCACCGGCTGTCGGGAAAACAGAATTACGGCACGGGCAGCATCTCTTCAGGGAAAATGACCGCGTGATGCAAATCGTCAATAATTATGATTTGCAGGTTTTCAACGGCGACCTGGGAACGATCAGTAAAATCGATACAGAAGACCAGGTAGTTATCATTCGGTACGACAACCGCATGGTCTCGTATGATTACACCCAAATCGACGAAATTACTCACGCTTACGCCGTCAGCATCCATAAAGCCCAGGGCAGCGAATTCCCGGTTGTGATTATCCCATTACTCAACCAGCATTACATGATGCTCCAGCGCAACCTGTTGTACACGGCCATCACCCGCGCTCGGAAGCTGGCGGTCCTGGTGGGAAGCAAGCGGGCTATTTCCATCGCGGTCAGCAACAACCGCATCGCGACCCGCAATACCCGCCTGGCCAACCGCTTACGCGAGCTTGGTCAACAGGCATCCACTGCCACATCATCCCTGGGGATCTGAACCGAAGCGTAGATGGATGAGGGTAGACAATGAAAGCTCAAAATTCCAACGATTGGCATCAAAATCTCTGCCGACGCGGAAAGCACTGAAACCCGGCTGAACGCCATCTGCCTGCAGCGGGCTGGCATTTTGCCACCAATATTTCACTGGGGCGGTGGCGCTTAAAGCCCAATTCACATCCGGACGGTCCTCCTCGTTCCAGGCCACCAGCCAATCCTCACCTGAAGAAGTGAAATGCTCAGCGCCGGCCCGAAGCAGGGTTTCCGCCAACGCCTGCATCTGGGTATCCGCTAACATCACTTTGAATTTAAGCAGCGCCTGGGCATCCTGCAGCAGATTGGGGATCGCCAGATAGAGCATCTCTTTGATGCCGGAAGGCAGTTTGAAAACCGCCACCAACTTTTCGCACATCTGCTTGCGCTGATCCGCACCACTGAACAAATATCCGCTGTCCGTTGTCAGAGTCACCACCGCCTCTCCACCTCGCGGTAAGCTAAACGGATCCAGATTCACCGTCTGCGTTTTCTGGTCATATTCCCAACGGATGGCTTTCGTTTCACCGTCTAGTATCAACTCAACCTGGGTGGGACGCGAGCCGCCGCGAAAATGCAGGCGATATTCGCGCCGAGGCGGAATCAAGGCCGGATTGCCGGTAATTCTCCCCAGGCGAACCACCTGGCGCCGATCATTCCAGCTCTGCTCGAAGGCGGTCAGGCTGTAAGACCCATCCAGATAAGCATTCGTTTCGCCATCATCCTCATACAGTTCGAATTTTCTATCCGCGCCAGGGAAGATATATATATCCAAATTCCCTGGATTTTCTACCCCGCCCCACCCGGTTTTTTCCGCGAGCGGCACAATCGCTCCGGGCCGCGCAAACAGCGGGATCTCATCCAGCCCGCCGTATACGCTTTGCCAACCTTGAGGATACTTCCGGCCATCTTCAAAGCCAATTCCACCACCCTCCGGCAGCCACACCACCTGCCGGCTGAGCTGGGTGTCCTCATCCCTCCGGTTGGTAAAGGGAGCGGCGATCAATTCCGAGCCAAAAAGATATTGGTTCGGGCAAACATAGGCCTCGTCCCTGGCGGGATACTCGTAATACATGGGCAGGATGGGCGGTATGGATTGCTGACTGTATCGCCAGCCCATGGTGTAGAGGTATGGGATCAGGGCGTGCCGCAGCTGCATGGCATCTTTGGTTACTCGCAAAACCTCGGCGTCGTACCCCCACGGGCGGCGTTCCTGGAACATATTCTTGGTGCAGTGTACGCGGAAAATGGGACTGAAGACGCCGTACTGTACCCAGCGGGTATACAACTCACCTTCCTCCACCCCGCGCATGTGGCCGCCAATATCGTGGCTCCACCAGCCATAATTCACGTTGGCCGCGGTGGCGGTGAAATATGGCTGAAAGGCTAACGACTGCCAGCTCACTACCGTGTCGCCAGAAAATCCAATAGGATAGCGCTGGTTGCCATGCCCGCCCCACCGGGAAAAGATAAACGGGCGTTTTTTGCCGTCTCGTCCCAAATCGTAATAGTGCAGGTGGTTCAACCACCAAAGCGGATCCAGCCCTTCCATCTTCGAATGAGTCCCCTGCTGCCAATCCATCCACCAAAAATCCATGCCCTGTGCTTCTTGCGGGTGGTGGAGCACTTCGAAATATGCGTTGACGAACTGTGGATTGGCGATGTCAAATTCCACCGGTTGTTTCGATTCAGGCTCAACACCCATCCGGGCCGTCATCTCCGCGTACATTTCCTCATGAGGATGGACTCCATCCGCCGGGTGCAAATTCAAGGCAACCCGCAGCCCTTTTTGATGCAGCGATTTGAGCAGACCGACCGGGTCGGGAAACAAATCCCGGTTCCAGGTGTAGCCTGTCCATCCACTGGATTTGTTCCCGGTATGGGTGATATGCCAATCCATGTCGATGATGCAAATGCTCAAGGGGATGTCATGCCGCTGGAAATCGTCCATCAAACCGGTTAGTTCATCCTGGGTATATTCCCAATAGCGGCTCCACCAGTTTCCCAGCACCCAGCGCGGCACCATCGGAGGGCGGCCGGTGATGCGGCTAAACTCTTCCAGGCAGCCTTTATAATCCTGACCATAACCAAAGAAATACAGGTCCAGGGCACCTTCGGCTGGCCGGCGCGCCACCAGCCAGCATTCCTCGTTAAACACCAGGGTGCGGCTGTCATCCAATACGCTCCACCCATCCCGCGAAACCAGCCCCGGCTCAAGAGCAATGGGACCGTCTGCGCCATCCAGGGTGCGGCCAGTGCCGCCTAAATTCCCACTGTCTTCATCCCCGTAATGCCAAACTGCCCCACTGTGCTTGAGTTCAACCGATAGGCTCTGGGCAGAAAATACACCTCCCGTGTATTGCACCACCAGCGCATCCGTCTCAATAGAAAGGGCGCCACCAGTAATAATTTGGGTGAATTTTGGCGTGAGCTGCTCGCGATACCAGAATGCCTGGCTCGCACGGTCTTCAAATTTTCCGGAGGGATCATACTCCAACCGGATCAGCCGGGAGGTCAGGATCGTAAATCGCGCCATTTGAAAATTGACGATTGAAGCGGGGTTAGCTTTTGGACGATAATCTAATTGAAAGTGGGCAGGGATTGGTGACATAGCATCCTTAAGGTGTTTTGAATGAATAAATTATAATGGAAACAGAGTAACATATCGAAAAAGGAAAATCGACGCATGGCAAGCATTCACGAATTTGTGACCCCCATTATCGACAACATTGAGAAAGTTATCGTCGGCAAACGGCAGACGATCGAAATGCTGATCGTCGCCATACTTTGCAACGGCCATGTGCTCCTCGAGGATGTGCCAGGCGTCGGCAAAACCATGCTGGCCCGCTCTCTGGCCACCAGCCTGGGCGGGGATTTTAAACGCATCCAGTGCACGCCCGATCTGCTGCCCAACGACATCACCGGGGTCTCAATTTTCAACCAAAAAACCGCCGAATTTGCTTTCCATTACGGTCCCATTTTCGTAAATGTTCTCCTGGTGGATGAAATCAACCGGGCAACTCCGCGCACCCAATCGGCTTTACTGGAGGCCATGCAGGAAAATCAGGTCACCGTAGATGGTATCACCTACGAATTGCCCAAACCCTTCCTCGTTTTGGCGACCCAGAACCCAATCGAATATGAGGGTACCTTTCCCCTGCCCGAAGCGCAGCTCGACCGTTTCTTGATGCGTCTTTCACTGGGATACCCCCAGCCCGCGGATGAACGCCTGCTACTCACCCGCCTGCGCAGAGAGCACCCCATTCTTTCGCTGCAATCCATCGCCGCTCCAGATCAGCTGGTAGCGCTGCAGCACGATGTATGGGACGTGCATGTGGATGACACCCTGCAGGATTACATCATCCAATTAGTCGAAGCCACCCGCGAATCGAGCGAACTGACCCTGGGCGCCAGCCCACGCGCCAGCCTGGCCTTGTATAAAGCCGGCCAGGCACTGGCGGCAGTGCGTGGGCGCGATTTCGTCATCCCGGATGACATCCAGGTGCTGTCACCTTCCATCCTTACCCACCGCCTCATCTCATCCCCCGAAGCCGAGCTTCGCGGGCGCACCCCTGCTCGCATCCTCGCGGATATCATTTCCAGGGTTCCCCTGGATTTCGGCAAACCTCAAACCTGAACCATGACAGAGATCTTGCTGGCTGTTCTTGCGGTCTTGGTTGGCGTGGCTGTTTTCACTCGCGAGACTTTCCCTTTGGTTTTAGCCTACCTTTTTGCCGGCACATACCTGATCGGCCGCTGGTGGCCGCGCCATAGCCTGTCCAATATTCAGATAACCCGCTCTTTCGTTGATCATGTCTTTCTTGGTGAGACTGTTCCGGTCGGCATCCAGGTGACCAACCGCAGCTTGCTACCCGCCATCTGGCTCAATATCCGCGACCTGCACCCAATCGACCTGGCAGAAACCAAAGCCTTTCGCCAGGTGGTGAGTTTACCCTCCAGGCAAAACCTCTCGCTGGGCTACGAGCTCAAAGCCGTTCGCCGCGGGTATTACCCCATTGGCCCTTTGAACATGGAGAGCGGTGATCTTTTAGGCTGGACCGACACCACCGCGAATGAAATCCCCCCGGATTATTTGACCGTTTATCCCCGCGTGATCCCTTTGCGCAGGCTGGACCTGCCATCCCACTCGCCCCTGGGTACCCTGCGCTATCGCCAACCCATTTTTGAGGACCCCACCCGGCCGGTGGGCAAGCGCGAATATCAGCGCGGAGATGCCCTGCGCAGGGTAGATTGGAAATCCTCTGCCAGTTCCGGTCATCTTCAGGTGAAGATTTTTGAGCCTTCCATCGATCTTCAGGTCTCCTTGCTGCTCAATCTCAACACCCAGGATTACCATTCCAAGGCCCGCTTTGACGGCCCCGAACTGGCCATCGTGGCTGCCGCCTCTCTGGCCAGTTGGGTGGTCAAGAACCGCCAGTCGGTTGGGCTGCACACCAACGGCATTGACCCATTCAACACCGCCTCTTCGGGGCAATCCTTGCCGTCACGAAAAGGACAGGCGCACCTCATGCGCTTATTGGAATCCCTGGCAAGGGTGAAAAGCTTAACGATCCCCACGAGATTTTGCGTGACGTGGTCCGCCGTGATCGCCAGAATATCGGCTGGGGCTCCACCATGATTGTGATTACCGGTTCAGCCGACGAAAATTTAATCGCCGAACTGATCCTGGCGCGCCAATCTGGATTGAAACCATTTTTGATCGTTTGCGGGTGGTATGTGGACGTGACCGTCCCGGTTCAAAACGGAAAATCTTTTGGCATCCCATTGAAAATCCTCCACTCCGAAGATGACTTGCGAAGTTGGCAAATATGAATTCATCCCCATTAACCTCCGTTCGCCAATCATTATTTGGACGAAAATTTACCCTGCTGGCAATGCGGGTAATTACTCTGGTTCTCTTCTATCTCTTCGGATTAGGGATGCTTTATGCCGTCGATCACTTCAATCCGGGGCAATCTGAAGGTTTCCTACCGGCGCTGGTCGCTATTATCTCGATCGAAGCCATTCTGACCCACATCCGCACCCGGGACCTGGACGGCCGGGAACGCAATTTATTTCGACTATCCGAAATTATTACCATTGCGGTATTCCTGAAAGCATTTCTATTGTTACAGAACCCGGCGCTCAACCTCCCTACCGAACTTGCCGCCTGGCAAAATAATTTTGTGCTCTCCTTTTTGAGCGATGGGTACATGGAACACCTGCTCTTGCTCCTGGGGGTTTGGACAGCCACCGGCTATTTTAATGGGGCTTTTTGATCAATTGCACGACCGCGAGCTGGATGCATCCTGGGAAGATGCCGGTAAGCTAAGCAATTCGCTTAAACATATCCGCAACCAGATGAATGCGGTCATGGTCGCCATGCTCATCATTTTGATCGTGGTCATTGCCATCAGCAGTGTTGCGATAGATATACCCGACCTGATCTCGTTCAAAGCTTCTACCCAAAATCCGGCCTGGCTGGTGATGGTCTTTGCTGTTTTACTAATGGTTCAATTCAGCCTCACCCAGTTCGTCCTCCTGCGCTCACGCTGGGATTTGGACCGCGCATCCATGGCCAGGGGGGTTCCACGACAGTGGTTGGTGTATGGCCTGGTATTTTTGCTGGTTGTGGGATTAATCGCCGGCCTGCTGCCAACCAGCTACACCGTCTCGATTTTCGATTTGCTGCGCGGTTTCGTCGCAATCATGAGTCAGATTGTCGGGGTTTTGTTTTACCTGCTGACTCTGCCCTTTATTCTGCTGATGCGCCTGTTTTCCGGGAATGATTCTCCTGCCGCCGATCCACCTGCGGTAGATTTACCGACTGTCCTCCCCAGCGCGAATACGCCTTTCGTGCTCCCTCCAATCTTTGAGATTCTCCGCATCCTGCTGTTCTGGGGCCTGTTTATCGCCATCGTTGGCTTTGCCTTCTACCAGCTAATTACTTCTAATAAAGAGATATGGAAAGCGATCTCTTCGTTTGCGTTGATCCGTTGGCTGGCAAAGGTCTTCGGCCGGCTCAAAGCTTTTTTGGGGATTGCCGGCCAGGTTTTGCAGGAACAACTCAAACGCATTCAAATTTCTGCGCTTAAAACCCCTGCGATTCGACTGCCTGGCTTCAAGCATCCTGTCCTGCCGGATGATCCCCGGGCGAGGATTATCGTTTTGTACAAATCCTTGATCGATTACGCCGGCAGCCAGGGCATCAAGAGAAAAGATTACCAGACGCCCTACCAGTACAAAACTCAACTGGAGGGCAGCGTGCCCGAAGTCAGCGGCGAGGTGGCAGATGTGACCGAAGGGTTCGTCGAAGCCAGGTACAGCGCCCACCCACTGGATGCCTCTACCGCTGACCGCCTGGCCGCCGATTATTCTCAGATTAAAAAATCATTGGATAATCGCACAAATCAATAGCACCCGGAAGTCGCCTATCGGGTGCTATTGATTCGTAGGGTATGAATGATTAACCCTCGGGTTTTGTCCGAAACACAAAATCCCACAAGGGTGAGCTGACCCCGTAGCGGGCATTGGGTGTCTTGTAATGATGCTGCATATGGTAGCGTTTCAGGAATTTCCAGATGCCGTTGCGCATGGGAAAATGATGGGTAGCATAGTGGGTCAGGTCATAAAATAGGTAACCCGCGATGAACCCGGCGAGCACCGGCCCCACCCAATGGGGCAGACCCAGAACCACCGCGAACAGGAAATACAACAAGCTGTACATCACCAACGACATGGGCACGCTGACCACCGGCGGCATCACCAGGCGCGTTTTGCACTGCGGTTGCGCATGGTGGACCCCATGGAACAGGAAAAATATCCGTTCCGCCTGGGGGGTCTTGGGCTGGTAATGGAACAAAAAGCGGTGCAAGGTGTACTCGGAAAACGACCACAAAAACACACCTACGATAAAGCCGGCGGGTAAATACAGGTAGTTTGAATGCATGCCGCTGCCGGCAACCATCTCGCTGGCCATGGCAATCACCATCACGGGAACCCACAAGATAATGACCGCCACTGGGGTGATGTGGGTGAAAAACTCCATAAAGTCGGACTTAAACAAACGGATCGGCACATCACTGTTGTCGATGGGTAAATGAGCAGCCATACAGGTCTCCTAATTTCTTATATTGAGTGTATTTGTTTGAGTATAACGGCCTTCATAAATGAAATCAAGCGGTCCAGACAGCATTTTCTGTTCAGGCGAATCCACTCTCATTCACTTGACAATTTATATCCGCAAACGTAGAATGGGTTCGGACAACAAAGATTTCCGGGAAGAGTTTCCTTTCATCAACAAGGAACACCGAAGGGGCAAATCTGGTTCGCCAGGTGAATCTCTCAGGTAAAAGGACCCGGATTTTCGGTCTCTCTGGAGAGTCGCAAGACACCGACGGGGCAAACCCTGCGAAGGGGTGAATCTCTCAGGTCAGTAACAGAGGGCGCGGTGTACTCTACCCGCGCCCTTACTTTTTTTCTTTTTCTGGAGGAAAACATGAATATTCCGGCAGGGCTTAAATATACTCAATCTGACGAATGGGTAAAAGTAGAAGGCAAAATTGCCACCATTGGCGTTACCGATTATGCCCAAGATTTCACTCTCAGACGTGGTCTTCTTTGAAGCGGTGGTGGCAGGCGGGGATGAGTTATCTGCCAAAGATCAAATCGGCACCCTCGAATCGGTCAAGGCAGCCGCCGATGTAAGTACTCCGGTTGCCGGGAAAGTCGTTGAGATCAACGAATCCCTCAGCGGATCACCCGAAGTGGTCAATAGCGACCCCTATGGCCAGGCATGGATGGTAAAAATCGAATTGAGCAATCCCTCCGATTTGAACGGCTTGATGGACGCTGCCGGGTACGACGCGTATTGCGCCGGGAGGAGCCATTAACGTTTCTGCCTAACGCAGACCAGGACCGCCAAAAAATGCTGGCGGCAGTCGGTGTTCAACGGGTCGAGGATTTATTCCGCGATGTTCCAGAGAAATATCGCTTCCCCACCTTAAGATCTGCCCGAAGCCCAAACGGAAATGCAGGTCAGCGCAAATTTGAACGAGCTGGCAATGACCAACATCACTGCCGGCGACACCATTTGCTTCCTCGGCGCCGGCGCCTACGACCACTACATCCCGGCAGTGGTGGATGCAATCATTCAGCGCGGCGAATTCCTCACAGCCTACACACCCTACCAACCCGAGGTCTCGCAAGGCACATTACAGGCAATTTTTGAATACCAATCCTTGATTGCCGCCCTGACCGGGATGGATGTGGCCAACGCCTCGCATTACGATGGCGCGACCGCGGCCTCCGAAGCCGTGGTCATGGCCTACCACCATTTCCGTGGCAAACGTACCCGCATGGTGGTTGCCCAATCGGTCAACCCGCAGTATCGCAAGGTCATGCGCACGTACACCCAGGGTTATGACGGTTTTGATATTATCGGTGACGGCAGCACCACCGACGATCCCCTGGTGGAGCCGGAAGCCATTCTGCCCCTCATCGATAACAATACCGCCCTGGTCATGGTGCAGTACCCCGATTATTTTGGCAGGATCTACGACTACACTCGCATCGGCGAGGCCGCTCACGCTGCAGGCGCCTTGTTCTGCGTGGCGGTCAATCCAACCGCGCTGGGCATCTTGAAACCACCCGGCCAGTTTGGCGCGGATATTGTGGTAGGCGAAGGTCAGCCCCTAGGCATCCCCCTTTCCTATGGCGGTCCTTACCTGGGAATCTTGGCTACGCGAAAAGAATTTGTGCGCAAGCTGGCCGGCAGGCTGGTGGGCGAAACGGTCGACTCGGAAGGTAAACGCGCTTATGTGCTGACCCTCACCGCTCGCGAGCAGCATATCCGCCGTGAAAAGGCAACCTCCAATATCTGCACCAACCAGGGGCTGATCGCCCTGGCTTCGACCGTGTATATGAGCCTGCTCGGTAAACAAGGAATGCGCCAGGTGGCGGAACTATGCTATCAGAAAGCTCATTATGCCGCGGATCGTATCGCCAAAATCCCAGGTTATTCGATATGTTCCGAGGCTGCCTTCTTCCATGAATTCATTGTTTGCTGCCAGAAACCGGTCCAGGAAGTCAACGATTACCTCCTGGAATATAACATTCTGGGTGGCTACGACCTGGGTCAGGATTATCCCGGCCTCGAAAATCACATGCTCATCGCCGTGACCGAATTAATTACCAAAGATGAGATCGACGCCTTATGCGATGCACTGGAGGAGGCCGCCAATGAGTGAGTCAACCATTTTTGAGCTTTCGGCCCCCGGGCGGTCCGGTGTGCGTTTTCCCCAACCCGATGTACCGGCTGCCGAACCCTTGCCGGCCAATCTGCTGCGCGACGATCTGCCTTTCCCGGAAGTCGCCGAGATCGATGTCGTCCGCCATTTTACTCGTCTATCCAGGTTAAATTACTGTATCGACCAGGGCATCTACCCGCTGGGTTCTTGCACCATGAAGTACAACCCACGCATTAATGAAGCGGTCGCCCGCCTGCCCGGTTTTGCCCGTCTCCACCCGCATGCCCCTGGTGAAACCGCCCAAGGCAGTCTCCTGCTGATGTATGAATTGCAGGAATGGCTGAAAGAGATCGGCGGGTTCGCCGGGATGACCCTGCAGCCTGCCGCGGGAGCTCATGGCGAACTGACCGGTATTCTGATCATGCGCGCTTATCATCAAGACCGCGGCGACCTGCAGCGCAACAAAGTGCTGATCCCCGATTCCGCCCACGGCACCAATCCCGCCACCTCGGCGATGAGTGGCTTTCAGGTGGTGAATGTTCCCACCGATCCCCACGGTAATATCGACCTGGCAGCCCTACGCGGCCTGTGTGACGAGACTACCGCCGGGATTATGATTACCAATCCCAACACCCTGGGGCTGTTCGATCAAAATATCCTGGAAGCGATCGAGGTGGTTCATCAGGCCGGGGGGGTGGTTTACGGTGACGGGGCCAACATGAATGCCATTCTGGGCATCGTCCGACCGGGCGACCTTGGCATCGATATCATGCATTTCAATCTTCACAAAACCTTCTCCACCCCCCATGGAGGCGGAGGCCCGGGATCCGGACCGGTGGGCGTTGCCGCTCATCTGGTGGATTTTCTCCCCGGCCCATTGGTGGATGTGATCGAAGAAGGCGACGAAGATATGCCGCCGTTATTTGGTTTTGTCCAGCCCTCAAAAACCATCGGCCCGGTGAAATCCTTCTACGGCCATTTTGGCATGATGGTGCGAGCTTACACCTACATCGCCATGCAGGGCCCGGATGGTCTGCGGAAAATCGCCGAAGATGCGGTGCTGAACGCCAATTACTTACGCGTGAGCCTCTCCGGCAGCTACAAGGTGGCCTTTGACCGGGTTTGTATGCATGAATTTGTTCTGGAAGGGAAATGGGATGATGCCCCAGAGGTAATCGCGTTGGACATCTCCAAACGCTTGATGGATTACGATATTCACCCGCCGACCAATTATTTCCCTCTAATCGTGCATGACGCGCTGATGATCGAACCCACCGAAACCGAGTCAATCGATTCGTTGGATGCTTTTGCCAATGTGATGAAAAAAATCGCCGAAGAAGCGCACCAGGAGCCTCTATTACTTAAAGATGCCCCCCATAACACCCCGGTCCGCCGTCTGGATGAGGTCAGGGCAGCCAAAGAATTAGTGCTTTGCTGTTGGATTCCCGAGGCAGAACTGGAATAACATCTTCCGGTGGATCCCCATTGAATGCAACCATCGGGCGGTCAAAACCGCCCGATGATTGCATTAGCATTGCAAATTACACTTGCAATTGTAAAGTTTTTCCATCGCTGTATGATTAAGAAAATTATTAACAGTTATGCTTGAGGAGGATCCTTATGAGATTGGCGGGGCTGCCAAAAGGTCAGGGTCTGGTCGAATATGCACTGATTCTTATGCTCGTTGCAATCATTGTGATTGTCATCCTCGCGCTCATCGGCCCTCAGATCGGCTTGATGTTTAGTAATGTCGTCTACCAGCTATAGTTAAACCAAAAGTCTCTGGTCGCAATTGCATGGCCAGAGACTTTTTTTTTGATGATCGTTTACTCGGCGACGATTTCGCTCAATTTTTCTTCTGAACTGGTCAGGCGGCTGCGAATATTCCCGCTTACTTGTTCCGCATTGCTTCGCACCAAATTGAGGATGCCTTTGGCCTTTTCACGCCCCTTCACCAGGGTCTCGGAGGCCTTATTCTCAAATTCAACTCCTTTTTCCAAAAGCATACCGCGTGTTTGTTCGCCGGATTGAGGCGCGGCCAGCAGCGCTGCACTGACACCGGCCACGCTCCCAATGAGCAGCCCCAATGCCAGTTTTCCCATTCGCATCTTTGACATAGTGATCTCCTTTTTCAATTTCTGGATGCCCCCGTCATTAAGAGAAATGTTACCCCAATTGTCATCAATGTCAATACATACTAACTTGAGAGAATTCTCATTTTATTGACTTTCAATCCATATTCAGGTATATCTGGTCTCGGAGGATCTCATGAAATTGCAGCAAAGAAACGTAGTCTATCTCGTGGGACCTGATTTTGAAGACCTGGAGTTCTGGGTGCCTGTCATGCGGCTGCGCGAAGAAGGCGCGCGAGTGGTTATCGCTGGAGCAGCAGCCGGTGAAACCTTTCGTGGCAAAGGCGGTTTGACTGCCCAGGCAGAGATCAGTTTTTCGGACGCGAACCCGGATGATTTCCAGGCCATTGTCATTCCGGGCGGGTGGGCGCCTGATAAATTGCGCCGCTACCCCGCGGTAAAACAGTTGGTCCGCGCCATGTATGACCAGGGGAAAATTGTTGGCATGATCTGTCACGCCGGCCTGGTCGGCATCACCGCCGGCATCGTACGCGGTCACGAAGCCACCGGCAGCGAAGGGATCAAAGACGACCTGATCAACGCCGGCGCTACCTGGCGAGACGAACCTGCCTTTCGCAGCGGCAACATCGTCTGGGGTCGGGTCGTGCCGGATATCCCCGATTTTTGTCGCGAACTCGTTGCTGCCCTTGCGGGCGAAAGGCCTGAGGCCTGACCGTGGAAATACGTGATTTCAGATCCGTTCGTCATTTTCCCGGCACGGCAGGGAATCCATTCGACACCGTCTTGCGCAAGTTTGAAGACATGCAAAAATTGCCCTGGCCACTTTTTGTATTGATCCTTTTGGTGTTGAGCTGGATCCCATCCGCGAACCAAATCCCGCGTATCGGGCTGCTCCTTTTCTTTTACCTGCTCGATTGGCTGCTGCTCGCCTGGCTGCCCAGGGTCGGCTATTCCTATGGTCCACCCCGTCCTACAGCCCTTCTGCTCGCGGTTTGCAGGCTGCCATTTGCATTTTTACCGCTGCCCTTCAATCTCGGGATCCAAATCGTTGGCACCCTGCTGGTGATCTATGGCTTTTGGATTGAACCCCACAAAATTACCGTCACCCACCAGGTGCTGACCTCTTCCAAGCTCAACGGGGACCAACCCATCCGCCTCCTCCACCTGGGCGATCTGCATCTCGAAAGAATTACCCGGCGAGAATTGCAGTTGAATAAACTGGTCGAGGAGCTCAAACCCGACCTGATCTTATTCTCGGGGGATATATTGAACCTGTCTTACATAGAAGATCCCCTGGCAATCCAACAGGCTCAACAAATCATGCGCGGATGGAAAGCCCCATATGGGGTTTTCCTGGTCAGCGGCAGCGAAGCCGTGGATCTCGAGCAGGTTTTTCCCGGATTGGTAAACGTGTTAAACGCCGAATGGCTCGACAACCGCAAAGTAACCGTAGCGGTGGGTGACAACCACCTCGAGATCATCGGCGTCACCTGTTCGCACAAGCCCCACCAAGACGAGCCCATTCTTGATCAACTGCTCGAAGCAAGGGATGATGGCTTCAAAATCCTGCTGTATCATTCTCCCGACCTTGCCCCCATTGCCGCTCACAAGGGCATTGATCTGCAATTATCCGGTCATACCCACGGGGGGCAGGTCTGCTTGCCATTCTATGGTCCACTCTTCACGGCCTCGCTGTACGGCCGTGATTTTCGCTCGGGAAGATACCAGATTGGCGGTCTGACCCTGTATATCACCCGCGGCATCGGCATGGAAGGCAAAGCTGCTCCCCGCGTGCGCTTCCTTTGCCCGCCCGAAATTATCCTTTGGGAGCTGCGTGCTCCATAATCTACATCATCAAAGCACACTTGCAACGGAGACCCATGACTACTGAAAATGACTTGTTCCCCCAAAAATTGATCCAACTTGTTCAAGCAAGCCCTTCTACCCATTCCGCTAAACTGACCATTCGATTGCGTTACGCCCCTGAAAACCCCACGCTGGGCGACCCGGGCAAAAATCCTGGCGACCTGACCCTCGAGCAGAATGCAGGGGATTACACCCTGCAGGTATCATTGGGCCTCGAAAAGAAAGCCGGCAGCAATACCTTCCGCACCGCCGGTGGGGCGATAGGTAAATGGCTGCTGTCTGGCCACAGCGACCAGGCAGAACTGCCCGTCGATGAAATCAACACACTCAACTTCGAGGATGCTCTTCAAGCGTTATTGGAAGGGATTGTCTTAGGCGGGTACAGCTTCGATCGCCACAAAAGCAAAAATGAAACCCCATCTGCTAAAACCATCAACCTGCGCGCCGCCGATAGCGCCGTGCTCAAGACGCTTCTCGACAAGGTCGAGGTGATCACCGACAGCGTCCTGCTGGCGCGCGAGTGGGGCCATGAACCGGCCAATATCATCAACCCGGTCAGCCTGGCGGAACGAGCTCAAAGCCTCGCCGATCAAGTTGGCCTGCGCTGCACCGTCCTGGATGAAATTCAGTTGGCTGCAATGTCAGCCGGTGCCATCCTGGCGGTCGGCCAGGGCAGCCAGACGCCGCCGCGCATGATCCTGTTAGAATATCCGGGCAGCCCGGCCAAATCCCATGAAAAACCGGTGGTTCTGGTTGGCAAAGCCCTCACCTTTGACTCTGGCGGGTATTCGCTCAAAGATACCACCAATATTCAGGGGATGAAGTACGATAAATGTGGTGGAATGGCTGTTCTGGCGGTCATGGCCGCCGCCGCTCGTTTGAAGCTGGAGCATCCGATCATTGGCATTGTGGGTGCGGCTGAAAACATGGTATCCGAAAACGCCTACCGCCCCGATGACATCATTACTACCCTGTCAAAGAAGACCGTGGAAATCGTCTCGACCGATGCGGAAGGCCGCCTCGTCCTGGCAGATGCCCTGACCTACGCCCAGACCCACTACCAGCCAAAGCAAATTATCGACCTCGCCACCCTGACCGGTGGGGTAGTTGTTGCCCTGGGTCGGGTTCGGGCGGGCATGATGACCAACCAGACCGCGATCGCGGATGCGCTGTATGCCTGCGGTGAGCGCACCTGGGAGCGCCTGTGGCGCCTGCCGCTGGATGATGAATATTTGAAATCGACTGAAGGCGATGACGCCGACTTGAAAAATTCGGGGGGTCGAGAAGGGCACGCCATTTTAGGTGGGATTTTCCTCAAACAGTTCGTTGACGACAGCATTCCCTGGGCGCACCTGGATATTGCCGGGCTGGCAGACAGCCCTAAGGATTTACCCTATTGCCCCAAAGGCGCGACCGGTTTTGGTGTGCGTCTGCTGTTGGATTATCTCGAGCGATTGTCCTGAGGCATTAAAATAAAAAATCAGCCGCCCCTTTCGGGGCGGCTCTGTTTTACCCTAATTTTTCATGGATATAGGCCTGGGCCTGCTGCAGCGCTTCCGTGAGTTTGGATGGATCGCGCCCGCCGGCCTGGGCCAGGTTGGGCCGTCCGCCGCCGCCGCCCCCCACCGCCTGCGCGGCCCGCTTCACCAGGTCTCCGGCGTGCACGCCCCGTTTCACCAGGTCGTCGGTTACGGATGCAATGATCACCGGTTTGCCTTCAACGTTGGCAGCCAGGACAACTACCCCGCTCGGGTACTTGACCCGGAAGCGGTCGGTCATCAGGCGCAGCGTATCGGCATCTGCCCCCGGGATTTCAATCGCCAGCGATGCAGCGCCACCCACGATTTCTACCCCGGCTAACTGGGCCTCGAAACTCGCCGCGGCCAGCTCCTGGCGCAGCCCGCTGACAGCCTTGCGGGTTTGGGCCAATTCGCCTTGCAGATCATCCACCTTGACCGGAACCTCGTCCAGGGAACTGCCCACCATTTGGGCAGTTTGCCGCAGCAGGCGCAACCGTTTTTGCACCAGTTCGTACGCTCCCCGACCGGTGATCGCTTCAATCCGCCGCACCCCGGCAGCCGCGCTGCTCTCGCTGGTGATTAAAAACAGCCCGATATCTCCGGTCTCGCCGACGTGTGTCCCACCGCACAGTTCATACGAGAATGGCTCCTGGTCCCCGATGGTAACGGTACGAACTACCTCACCATATTTCTCGCCAAACAACGCCATCGCCCCTTCGGAAATAGCCTCTTGCAGCGGTTTTTGACGCATCTGCAGCCGGTAATTGGCCAGAATGGCTTGATTCACGCCCGCTTCGACTTGATCGATCTGATGCTGAGTCATGGCTTCCGGGTGGGTAAAGTCGAAACGCAGCCGGTCGGGGGCTACCAACGACCCCGCCTGGCGGGCGTGATCGCCTAACACCGCGTGCAGTTCGGCATGAAGTAAATGGGTAGCAGTGTGATTACGCATAATGTCTTTTCGCCGCTGCATATCCACGGCGGCAAGCACCTTATCGCCCACCGCCGGTTGGCCCTTGACCACCAGACCACTATGAACTACCACCCCGGCGGCCGGTCTGCGCATACCGTCCACCGCAATTTCCCAACGCGGTTCCTGCACCGAGACGATCGTGCCGTAATCCGACACCTGGCCACCAGAACTCTATATAAAAGCCAGTTTTCGGTAAGATCACTTCCACCCGTTCACCGGCCTGCGCCTGGCGAACCTGTTCGCCTTCGCGCAGCATGGCTGCCAGCTCGGTCTCCACTTCGAGATCGCCATACGGATCGTAAGCGACGCCGTCTTTGGCCACTTTGCCTGCGGACTGCAGCCCTTCGAGGATCTGCCGGTATGCATCCGCATCTGCGCCGCCCATCGGCCCAAAGGCCTTTCCGGCGCCGGACGCCACCCGGTGCTCACCCATGGCTTCCTGGAAACCCTCCTGGTCGACATCCAGGTTCTGCTCTCGGGCGATGTCACGGGTCAATTCGAGCGGTAGACCATGGGTGGCATACAGGTCGAAAGCGATTTTGCCGTCCAGCACCTTGCCTCCCCCGGCCTTCAATTGATCCAGCAGTTCCTGCAGTTGCCCCACACCCAACTCCACCGTCTTTTGGAAACGCTCTTCTTCGCGGGTGAGATTTTCCAGGATCGTCGCCCGGTTTTTCAGCAGTTCCGGATAGAATGAACCATATTGCCCGATCATCACATCCGCGATTTCTGCCAGGAAGGGCTGTACCAGGTTAATTTTGCTGCCAAATCTTGCGGCCCTGCGCACTATCATCCGGCAAACATAATTGCGACCCGTGTTTCCAGGCACGACCCCATCCGCAATGAGGAAGGCAGCAGCCCGGGCATGGTCGGCGATTACCCGGTATGGGGTGAAATTAGCCTCGCGCTGCTCGTCGCTGTGTCCGGTCAATGCCTGCACTTTTTGCAGCATCGGCCAGAGCAGATCGGTGCGGTAATTAGAATTGACCCCCTGGATCAATGAAACGATTCGTTCGAACCCCATCCCCGTATCCACGTGCCTGGCGGGCAGCGGATCAAGAGTATTCGCATTGATCCGGTTGTACTGGATAAAGACCAGGTTCCAGATTTCCAGGTAGCGTTTGCAATCCCCATTCACCTGGCAAACATGCCCGGGAACCCCCTGGCGATCGCAGGCTTCCGCTCCCCGGTCGATGTGAATCTCACTGCACGGGCCGCAAGGACCGGTATCGGCCATTTCCCAGAAGTTGTCTTTCCGTCCATAGTAAAGCACGTGGTCCGCAGCCATGCCTTTGCAAGAACGCCAGGCTTCCGCCGCTTCTTCGTCGGTGGCCACCTGCCCTTTCTCGTCTTTGAAACAGGTCGTATACAGCCTGGTGGGATCCAGACCGAACACGCCGGTCAACAGTTCCCAGGCCCACGCCACCGCTTCTTTTTTGTAATAGTCGCCGAAGGACCAGTTGCCAAGCATTTCAAAAAAAGTATGGTGGGAATCGTCGCGGCCGACGTCATCCAGGTCGTTATGTTTTCCAGCTACACGCA
The DNA here is from genome assembly GCA_963752685.1 of uncultured Chloroflexia bacterium. Lineage (GTDB taxonomy): Bacteria > Chloroflexota > Anaerolineae > Anaerolineales > Anaerolineaceae > Anaerolinea. Next base: position 1,659,798 of record CAVVZR010000008.1, read on the forward strand.
TACATTTTTGCGAATTGACCGCTCGCTGGTATGGGCGCTGGTCGGTTCCCAGGAAAACATCCTTAAACTGCACCATCCCGGCATTAGTAAACAGCAGGGTTTGATCTCCACCGGGCACCAAAGAAGAAGACGGCACAAAGGTATGCCCCTTCTTCTCCACAAAAAAATCGATAAACGCCTGGCGGATTTCATTGCCCGTCATTGGCTTGGTCATAAAATTATCATCCCTCCGGCTCTGGTTGGCTTTTGTGGCTGAATTATAACAACGAAAGGAAGTTGCGCAATCGATAAAAAAGGAAGGTCATTGGGAATTACCGTGGAAGAAGAAATATATGGGGGTAAATTGGGCGCTTCGCGCCCAATTTACCCCCATATTTACTACCCACCACAGAAACTCCCACAGAACCAAAAAGGATGCGCCTGGACATCAGGCGCATCCTTGACGGAATAATGCTGAAAATCAGCGTGAAACTGCCAGTTTGATCACCCGCCCGTCTGCAGAGACGGTGGCGCGAGCAAAATGGCGGTGGATCGATTTGGCAAAAGGTACAGCCTTGCTCAGGGTCACCACGTAACATTTGTCATAATCACAGGCTTTCGCCCCCGGTTTCTTTGGCGCCAGACCGCTGTCTTGCGCGCTGATGTGGATCTCAGCCGTGTCGATCCCTGGCAGATAACGTGCCAGCTTGCTCTTGACGTCATCCAACACAGTGATCGAGAGGGGAGAATCGGCCCCGATGGCCATCGGCTTTTCGTCCACGATGCGCACGTTGGGAGTCTTTTTCAGGCGGATCACATTTTTGGCCCGTTTCTGCTGGGTGTTAATCGTTGCCAACGGATCGCCGTAGAGCACAAATGAAAGCAAAGTCTTCTGATCCTCGGCATCCAGGTAACCCTGGCGTTTAATCATTTCACGCGCCATATCGATTTTTGCGATCATCAGCGCTTCACCGGCGGTACGTCCATTCCTCATTTGCTGCCAGAAATAATTACCCAGCAAGTCTGCAGCCACCAACGGGGTGCTTACCGCACCGTAGGCGATGCCGGTCGAACCCACCACCACCAGCGTGCCCAGCGAAAGGAACTTGAGCGATAGGGCATTTTCATCAGTCTTATTGAGTATGTGCCCGCCATAACAGGCTTCGCTGAACACCACGCTCGGGGCATGCCCATTGCGCTTGAGCTGTTTCGGCGAAAGCGCTACCGGATAATCCGGCCCGGGCGTCGATTCACTGGGGTCTCTTTGACCGTACCATTCGCCCGCATCTTCCATTCCGTGCAGGTTGTAGTAGCTGATTTCCGAGCTCAACAGCTTTTCCGCGGGGATCGTTTTCGATTCCTGCGGCGGCGAGATCATCAGGTTGTTAGGGTTGCCTACCGGCTTGAATACCGCCGTAGACGAACGTCGCCAGACGGCCGCGGAATATCCGATGTTAGGGGTTTCCTTTTGGGTAGAGAGTGCGTCGATCAATGATTGGATCAAGACCACAAACGGCCAGAAAACACTGCCCTCCGTCAGGTTCTTCATCCGCTTGGAGCGGTTGTAACCCGCGATCAAGAAGCGCAGCTGCTCCAGAAGCAGCGCCGCGTCGGGGCCGGCCCCCCCCGGAACACGCCCGATCGGCCAGGAAGGCACGAAATAATTCGAGTCGAGGGTCGCATAAGGATTGTCCGATAGAATTTTCTGATCAAAATCATCGGTGGGGTTAGGTAATTCGTGGAAGGGCACCACCTGCGGCCCTCCGACGATCATCAGCATCCCGATCATCTTTCCTTTTTTGGCCAGGGCCTTATCCAGATCGGCCAAGGACAGCTTTAGTTTCCAGGGATCAATCTCTGTTACTGGCTGTAACCCCAACCCTGCCACGCATTTTTCGTCGTCAGGATAAAAAATCAAGGTTTCCCAACCGATACGTTTCTTCACCCCATCTGCCAACCGGTGCAGTTCTAGATCCACCACCCCGGTGGTTTGGGGTCCGTATTGTGCCTGCAAACCGCGTATCGATGAAAATATCACGTAGACCGGATAGCGACCATCTGCGCGGCCAATGACCGGTTTTTTCAGGTTTTTCGCCACCCGCTCGAATTCCGCCTCGATCGCCGAAAGGGTGCTGCGGTCGAGGAGCTCTTCTTGTACCGGTTCCACTGCCAATGGCTGTTCGGACGGACTGGATAGCGACGCTTTATGATCGGCCGGAATATTTGCTACCGCTATTTTTTGGGTTTCAGCCAGGCTCTCCATCGAATCGCTTGAAGGGGAACTATCGGAAGTGATTTCACCTACCGGCAGCCAGGCTCCGCGCAGCCGCACAGCCACTTCGACCGGTACAGGGATGTCGAACAGCACCGCCATTTCATCCGGCCAGATAGATTTATACGCATGCTCTTTTCCCCAAAACCGCCTGGCAACCTGGCCGGTGGAATCGAGTGAAACGCATTTGTGCAGCAGGTGGACCGCTTCGGTTTCGTTGCCTTGCTCCATTAATGCTTCCACCTGGAATAGGAGGACGTTTAAGCTGGCAGGATGCTGACCTTGATATAGGCGGGCCAACTCTAACAGTGCCTGCGAATCTCCGGTTTTTGCCACCAATTGCAGATGATAGATGCACGCCAGGGTGGGGTGAGTTTCTGTCCCCAGCACCCGGTTAATCTTTTCCTGGGCCTGGTCGTAGTCCCCCTGGGCGAGAAACGAGCGAGCCTGTTCCAAATTCTGGGTCCAGTCTTCGACCTCATATCCGCCCGGGATTTCTGCTCCCAACACCTTCATAAAACTGAGCGCAGTCTTGAAGCGTGCGGCGTCTTGCTGATAGGTCAGCCGCGCCAGGGCTTCGTAGGCCTCAAGATACTCCACATCGGTCTTCGCCAGTTTTTCTAAAATGGTGATCGCCTGGCCGTTTTTTTCGTCACCTGCCAGCATTTCGGCATGCCACAGGGTCACCTGTAAATCCCCAGGGTAGATCGCCAGCCAGCTCAAAACCGCCTGCCGGCCAAACCGGTACGCTTTACAGGCGAAGGCTGCATCCAGCATGACCAGGAATTTTTCCCGATTGATCAAATTCTTGGGTTTACGCGCTGCTCCGTTGTTCATAAGGCTTTACTTGCCTCCTGCGATTTATGGATCAGGTTGAGTGCCATCACCCCTACCAGCTGGCGATGGATAGCTAAGTCTTCAGGGGCAAATTTCGCAGCCTGTTCCAGCATGGCTTCGGCTCCTGGGTAATCCTTGGTTTCTTTCATGATCAGCGCCGATTGGTAGTATCCGCGCGAATCCTTCGGGGCAATCCTGGTGGCCTGGTCGAAAGCCTGCAGCGCCAATGAATGCTCGCGGCGATCGATATACGCCTGGCCCAATTCCAGGTAGACGTCTACGTTGCGCGGATCCATGGCGACCGCCTGACCCAACAGGTGTACTGCCTGGTCCAACTGCCCGGCTTTGCGGTTCATCCGCGCCAGGGCCAACGCCAGACCGGGTTGGTTTGGCTGCAGCCGTAAAGAACGGAATGCCGACCGTTCGGCCACCTTCAATTGTCCCAACTCGACCTGCACATTCGCGTGCAGCGCCAGGGCTTCGGGATCTTCAGGAAAATCTTCGATCAGTTGGTCAACCAATGCACCGGCCGCTTCAGCCCCCTGGATCTGGAATACCAGCCGCGCCCGTTCGTAGAACAGCTCCCGCGACGGTTCCAGATCGTCAATCGATTGGCTGATCAGCTCGAGGCTCTCGATCGCCTTGTTTTGGGCAGTCAGGACACGGCTAAGATTGACAATCGCCCTGGCCTCCCCCGGATTGGCGTGGTAGGCAGCGCGGGCATAATCCAGGGCCCGATCATTTTGGCCAATTTCCTGGCAGATCTGCGAGGCGTAGCCAAACCCTTCGACCATTCCATCACCCAATTCACCCGCTTTTAGCGCAGATCGAATCGCGTCATCGACCTGTCCTGATCCTTTTTGCGCGCGGGCAAGTCCAAGCCAGGCAGCCGCTTTTTCCGGCGCCATCTCGACCGCCCTGGTCAGCGTCTCAACCGCAGCACAATACTCGCTGTTCAGGCTCAGCACATGACCTAATTCAACCGCGAAATCCGCGTTAGATGGTTTGAGCGAGGATGCTTGCTTCCAATGAGATAGCGACAGAGGGATATCCTCCATGCGGAAGGCCAATTCACCCGCCCAGGCATGCCAGTTGGCCTCTTCCGGCCAGATGCGCACCGCTTCTTCGATTGCCTGGAGTGCATTGCCATCATCGCCGGCTTTTTGCGCCAGGCGGGCGTACAAGGCCAGGAACATGGGGTGACCAGGGGTCTTCGCCACCAGCTTTTCCGCGGCTTCAATCCCTGCCGGCAGGTCTTCTTCGATCAGGCATAATGCAGTTTGGGCGATTACCGGGTATTCATTAGCAAATTTTTGGCCTTCCCGCAAGGCTTCGGGGATGCGCTTCATCACCCGCAGGGCCGCCATCCGGGCCGCCGTATCCATCGCGCGTTGGATGGCGTTTGTTTCGCTCAGATAACCACCCGCGTCCAACCCGCTGACCAGCTTGGAGCGTTGGCTCCAGCGAGCGGCATCCTCTACCGTCAGCAGCGGCTTCACCGGGCTGAATAATTCCTCAAATCGGGCTTTGAATGCTTCTTCATGCGCGTCCACACCGGGAGCGTGCACCTCAACCCCTAACTCGGTGCATAACTGCTGGGTTTCGGCTGCTTCCACCATCGCCTTTGACAATTCGAGGGAGGCGCGCATTTCGGTTGAATATTTGGAGATGAGAGTATCGTACAGCCTGAAACTCTCCTGCCAGCGATAGGCATCGAATGCCGCATGCGCGATCCATAATGTGGCATCCCCGGGTTCAATACTGGCTTCTTCCAGATTGGAGAGGAGGGCATCGACCACCTCCCCCGCCCGGATGATATCTCCCCGCCTGGCAAGTAAGCGCGCCTGTAAGGATTGCGCCCATACACCCTCGGGATTGATCCGGGCACACACGTCGTACAGACTTTGGGCATCTTCGAAGCGTTCTGCTTCGAATGCCAGGTGACCGCTCAACCCGGCTAGTTCCTGCCCAACCCCCTCCAGATCCAGACGGTTGACTGCCTCAAAAGGCAGCAGAGCGTATTTGGCAGCTTTTTCATCCTGCAGCAAAGCTGAGGCGAGGTTGGTTGCCAGGAAACGTAAGTTCAAGTCATCCGGCTCAAATTCGAGCGCTTTTTCAACCTGCTCAAAGGCGCTGGCGACATTTCCCAATTCGCGCGACCATTTGGCCGAGCGTGCATATATCCCCGCCAGGTGGCTGTCATCCGCCAGGTCCGATTTGAGCATCTGCTTTAATGCCCGTTCGATAACCAGCATGGCGGCCTGGTAACGTTTTTGTTTCGCCAGTAAATCAGCGTAGAAGACCTGCATGCTGACGCTTTGCTGTGTATCCGGAACTTTTTGAACCGTCTCGATGGCATCTTCGATGCGCCCGTTTTCCGCGTACACCCCGGCGAGATCATTCAATAAAACTGCCTCAGGCTGGTCGGCCAGCATTACCGCTTTTTCCAGGTTCTCAATGGCCGCCTCGGGCTCTTGCATGCGCAGGTGCAGATACGCCGCCTGTCGAAGGACCTCGGGAGTAGCCCCATCCAATTCGGGCAGTTTACTTAACGCGTCTTTCGCATCCTGAATGTTGCCGTTTTCAACCGCCAATTGGGCAAACCGAACGCGCAAATCACTTTGATTGGGTGATAACTCGATCGCACAGCGCAGGGCTTCTGCCGCGCGCTCAGCCCGGTCCAGCCGCACCATAATCCCCGCGAACCAATCCAGGTTTTCGTGATCGTCCGGCGCAATCTCTAAAGCGCGTTCCGCGGTTTCGCCGGCATCCTGATCGAGCTTTGCCGCCAGGCAGGCCATGGTAAGATCCTTGATGACCTCCAGACTGTCTGGACGGTTCGCAGCGGCCTCTTGCAGCATAGTAATGCCGGCTTCACCCTGGCCCAGACCAATCGCCGATAAACCAAACCCGTGTTGAATCCGCCACATGTACCCCTTATCTACAACCTCGGGCATCTCAACCATCTGCTGATACAGCTCGTAGGCTTCGGAGAACTTGGATTGCTTGCGCAGCGCCTCGGCCAATTGGATCGTGGTCCACAGGTCGCCCGGTGCGATTTCCAGCGCTTTGCGCAATAGATCTTCGGCATGGCGATAGCGTGTGGCCTCATCGATGCGGGCAGCCCGAATTCGAGGGTTCAGTAATATACCGGCATAGATCAACAGCCATTCCGCATGAACTGCTTCGGACTGGGTGGCGATATCAAATGCGGGAACAGCAGCATCCACATCGTCCATCGCCAGGGCAATCTCGGCGTATTCAAAACCAATTTCAGGATTTCCGCTCCAGTGATCCCTCAAGCCGTCGATCACCTGGCGCGCCTCACTCAAGAAACCGAGGGCATGCAGCGCCCTGGACAGGCGGAAACCCACCTGCCAGTTTTCAGGTTTCAACTGCACCGCGCGTTTCAGATGTGGTAATGCTTCGGAATTCATTCTTTCAGCCAGGTACATCTCACCCAGATTAAAGTGGATGTCGCCCAAATCCGGGGCCGCCAATACGGCCGCCCGCAAAGTTTCCAATGAGGTGCGAGCATCGCCCAATTTTAGATAGTGACCGGCCAGCGCAAGCCACCATTCGGGCTCATCCGAAGCCACCAGGGTGGCACGATTGAGATGCATCACCGCTTCTTCATCCCGGTTTTGGGCCGCCCGGGTCAGGCCTAAGAGGCCATGCACTACGCCGTTATCCGGGTTATCGGCCAGCAGTTGTTCGCATGTCGCCGAGGCCAGGTCGGGGTCGCCGGCGTTGAGCGCTGCCCGCGCAAACGCCACCTGGTCTTCCACCATGTCGCCATCCGGCAGCCCCAGGCAGTCTTTGCGATAACGGCAGGCCAGCTGCCAGTCATGCACCGCTTCACACACTTCGGCCAAATGCCGCAAGTAAGGTAATTCGCCAGCCCTCATATGAACTGCGATGGTCGCCAATTCTTTAGCGCGGTCTAAACGTCCATTCGTATGATGGATCCGGCTGGCCAGGTCTGCCAATTCAGAATTGGCAGTGTCGATCTGCAGAGCGCTGTCAACCGCCAGTGCCGCGTCCTTGTTCAGGCCCAGATTGGCCAACGAGCGCACAAACTTGACCAGATCGACTCTGAAGGAAAAGTCACCCCCAATAAACAGCGGGGATTTTTGCAGGAGCTGGATAAACTCGACTGAAGATTGGTGCGCCATTTCGGCTGCAATATCACGATTACCCAGCCAATTTTGGGTCTCGGCATCGTGAAGAAGCAAAAATGGATCGCTGTCTTTCAACCCTGGCTGAATACTGACCGTCTGTTCTTCCTGGCTGGCATTGATCGTCAGCCCGACCTGTTTCATCATTTTCTTCAAAATGGCACCCGCCATGGGCAGGGATGACGTCGCCGGGTTTTGCCAGATTTCACCACTGGCCAATTTCTTTACATTTCCGCCTTGCAGTTCTAACCCCGCCTGCAGGGTTGCCACAATTTCTTGAGCCGATCGCAGCGCCTGTTCTGCTTGCGCCGGGTTTCCACCCAACTGGTGGAAGGATGCCGTCTGCTGGAAATGGATCGCCTTTTCAGCCAGGCCGGCGGTTGTGACGTTCTCACCTTCTTTTGCGTCAGCCCGCTCCAGTTGTTGGGGTCGGCTATTAACCAGCAGGTTGGCTGTTTTTTCAACCACATCCAGCATGCCATTCAGGCGCAGCGCCTTCAACAGATCCAGCTGTTTGGCAGCCTCCAACCCGTGGATGGCCTGGACAATTCTTTGCGCTTGCTCATCCGGGTCGATTGCCTGGGTCAATAAAATGTGAACCAACCATTCCAAGCCCGCATCCCCGGTATCGACGGTGACCAATGCGTTCACCAGGTCGTTAAAATCAGGAACGAAACCTGCCAGGCAGGCGAGTGGGGTTTTCCAGGTTTGCGGTGAGACAGAGCGGACGCCAGATGGGGCCGTCAGCAGTTCCCCGGTGAGACCATTCCAGGAACCCGTCAACCGGCGTCTTTCACGAAGCGCCAGGCCCAACAGGCCGGCGTCTTGAAAATCCACCGGACCAATGCCCTTCTTGCGTGTTTCTTCGTAAACCCGCACGGCTTTTTGCCGTAGACCCGCCTGCAGCGGTTTCATCGCCTCTACCGCCAGCGTGCCGATGACGCTGGTTTCGTCCATCGCCACCAGGGAGAGCACGGCCGGCGTCCACAAGCGGACCTGGTTTCCGCATACTTGCAGTGCCTTCTCGGCTAATTCACGGTTATTGAGCGCGGTCCAAACCAGATGATCGTGGCGCAGCGCCGCGATCACTCTGGCCACATCCGGCCCTTCCAGCAACTGACTCAACCCATCCAGCAAAAATTCAACGGCCATACAACCTCCCGATTAATGAAGTTGCTGCGCCAGGTAAAATGCACCGGCAAACAGAACAAACCCGACCAGGATCAGAAAAACCCCAACCCCGGTCGTGGTACGAACCAGCTGGTTGAGTGCATCCAACAACGAGGAAGCGTTCCCTACCAATCCCGATACTTCATCGGCGATGCCTTTTTGGGCCAGCCGAACAGTCTGGTTTGCCAGGGTTTTGACATCATTGCCCGAAACCCGGAAAACCAGCACAATGATTCCAGCAGCCACTGAAATCAGTCCCATCACCAGCATACTGGCCGCCATGATGATCAAGAATTGATTTACACCAAGGGATAACATAACGCCTCCTGAAAGAATGGTCTCTCAGGAGGCTATGATGCAAGAACTATGCCAGGCTTGTTTTTACCCGGGAATAAGGGGCAGTTTATGCCAGATCCGGCAGGTCAGGTAGATCGATCACTTCGCCGTTGCAGAATAGCATGGCGCGCTCGATTGAATTGCTCAACTCGCGTATATTGCCCGGCCAGCGGTATGCCACCAGAGCCTCCATGGCCCGCGGGGTCACATCGATCACATTCTTACCCTGGCGGGCGTTATTGAGGCGCACAAAGAAACCCACCAGCTCCGGGATGTCTTCACTTCGATCGCGCAAGGGGGCCAGGTGTAAATCCACCACCTTCAAGCGGTAATACAGGTCTTCGCGAAATAAACCATCGGCGATCATCGTTTTCAGATCGCGGTTCGATGCCGCCAGGAGCTGCACGTCCACTTTGATCAGCGTGGTGCCGCCAATCCGCCTGAAGGCACGTTCTTCCAATGCTCGCAACAATTTCGCCTGCATATCGACGGGCATGGAGGAGATTTCGTCCAGGAACAACACACCTCCATCCGCCACCTCCATTAAACCGTGTTTCTTGCGATCTGCCCCGGTGAAAGCCCCCAATTCGTAACCAAACAATTCAGCTTCCAACATGGTGTGCTGGATGGCTGCACAGTTGATCGCGATAAACTGTTTTGAAGAGCGCTGCCCGGATTGGTGGATAAATTTCGCCAGCACTTCCTTCCCGGTGCCCGTTTCGCCGGTTATCAACACCGATACCGACGCCACCGCAGCCCGCTGAGCCTGCGACAAAATCGTCTGCATTTTCTGGCTTTTGCCGGCGACGAAATCCCGCGTCTTCTGCACCTGGCGCCAATGCATCAGTTCGCGGCGCATGGTGACAATTTCGCTGGCGCGCTGGATCGATTTTTCGAGCTGCGTAAATTGAATCGGCTTGGTCAAAAAATCATGCGCCCCATTTTTCATCGCATCCACCGCCATATCGATGTCGCCATACGCGCTCATCAGGATGATTGGCGGGCGCAGCGCCATATTGGCGGTTTCAAAAAGCAAATTTGGGCCGTAGCCGTCCGGGAGCTGAACATCCAATAAAACCAATTCCGCGTCGCCTTTGGCCAGGCTGGCTTTGGCTTCTTCCAACGTGCCCACACCGGAGACTTCGTACCCTCTGGTTGATAAATAATTCTCGGTATTCTTACGAAAGGTTTCTTCGTCATCCACGATTAATATCGTGAGGCTCATGATTCGTCTCCGTTGTAGCCAAGTAATGTAACCTCAAACATGGTTCCACCCGGGAAGCTGTTTACCTGGATGCTGCCGTGATGAGCCGTCACAATCCGTTTAGTAATCGCCAGGCCCAGGCCTGTGCCGTTGTTCTTGGTCGTTACAAACGGCTCAAAAATACGCTCGCGCACCTCGTCCGGGATCCCCGGGCCGTCATCCGAGACGGTCACAACCACCTGCGAACGGTTGGGGATCACGTTGCGTGGGGCGATGCGCAGCGCAATGCTGCCGCCGCTCTTTGTCATCGCTTCGGTCGCATTGCCGATCAGGTTGGTAAAAACCTGTTCAAGCGCGCGTGGGTCGCCGTAGGCCAGTGGGGCCTGCTCTTCCACGTGGAAGAAGGGTGTGACATTCACCTTTGAGAAGCGTGGGCGCCAGCGGTCCAGGATGCGCTGCAGCAGCACGCGCAGGTCGACCGGTTCAAAGGTATATTGATTGTTTCGCGAAAAATTTAAAACCGATTCCATCAAATGGTTCAAACGCACGCAGTCATTTTGCAGCCGCGACAGGTTGTCCTGGTTGGGATCATCCTCCCCCAGGGTGGCGGAAAGCAATTGCAGGCCCGAATATATATTATTGATCGGGTTGCGCACCTCGTGCGCAAAAACCGCCGTCACCTCACCCAACAGCGCTCGCTGCTCTAATTGCTGCGTGCGGTTACGGATTTCCTCGTTTTCAGATATATCCCGGATCAGCACGACCAGCGCGCTGACCGCCCCCTCGTCCCCGACGGGGATGGTCTGGATGTGAGCAGGAAAGGAAACACCCGTCCGGCGGTGCAGCGACACATTGCCGATATTGTGGGTGGGAATGCCTTTGGCAGCCGCTTCCAGCGCCGGCAGCAGGCCATCCGGTCCGATCAGGAAATTTTCGACGCGCTGCCCCTTGACTTCCCAATCCGCATAGCCCAGCATCCATTCGGCGGCCGGGTTCATCGCGGTCAATTCCATCCCGGTGGAAACGATCAGGATACCTTCCTGGGCATTCTCCATCATCACCCGCGAGGTGACCAATGCCTGGGCCTGGCTGCTGATCTCCTGGCGCATGTTTTCAGCCAGCATGTAATTTTCCATGAAACGGGTCAACTGTGAGGCAAAGATATCCAGGTATGGCATGAGATTGCCGTGCGGCTCATTGACACCGCTCACCACCAACAGACCAAAGGATTTTCCTGCCTGGCCTAACGGCGCTGAACCGGCGTAACGCATCTGGTGATCTCTCGCGGCGTGGTGGATATCCGCGGAAAGGCGCTTCCCCGACTGCCACAAAGCAGGCCGGGAGAGGCGGATCAGGTTGGTAGAAGAAATCGTGTCCGAGAAAATCGTCTCACTGCCAATTTCCACCTGCTTGATCAGGCGCGGATTGGCAAAATCCGCCTGGTAAATGCACAGATGCTCGGCTCTCGTTTCGCGGGCAATTACATCCGCCATCAAACGCAGCGCCTTGGCGTAATCATCTTCCAGGGAAAGATCGGCAATGCGCATGATCGACACCAGAATTTGCATCACCGTCTGGGTCTGTTGGGCCGCTTCGGTTATTTCAGGCTTTACAAATAAGAGGAACAACTGCTGGCTGCCTTCAATCCCATGGCCTTGCAGCAGAACCTGGAGCGAATCTTGCGACTTACGCAGGAGAATACCCGGCTCGCTTTCGAGCACCGGCATATCTTTTGATTCAATTCCGGCAAATAAGGCGCCTGCGCTCATCCCGACCAGGTCCTTGCAGTCATAATTGGATAACTTGCCAAAAGCCTGGTTGGCGCCCCAAATAGTGCCCTTATTATGTTCGACCAACAGCACGGCCTGATCGATAAATTGGATCATGGCGTTAAACTCAGAAAGCCCCTGTGGTTTTCCACGCCAGGGGAAGTGGATTCTTTGTTGGGTCAGGTTATATGTTGACATCAGACCATTAACATGGCCTCCTTAAACTAGCCGGCAAGATACCCTCCATCGCGCGGTATTTTGCCACGGTTCGGCGGGCAACTTCGTAGCCTTGTTCAGCCAGTAAGTGAACCAACTCCGAATCGCTCAATGGCTTGGATTCCTGGTTGATTATTTCCTTCAAAACGATGCGAGCACTCAAACTGCGATCGAAAAAGTCAGCCAAAGGAATGATGCGGCCGTTGGGTAATTGTACAGCCTTATTCGCGACCGCGCGGCTGATGGTGGATTCGTGCACCCCCAACTCCTTAGAGAGAAAAGCGCGGGTGATGGGTTTTAGGTATTTTTCGCCGTGCAAGATGAAATTTTTCTGCAGGAAGCCGATCCGCTGCATCAAGCGCTGCATGGTGTTGTTGCGCTGCTGTAAACATTTTACGAACAACGAGGCGCGCTCCAGGTCTTCCTTCATCGACTCCTTCTGCTCGTCGACCGACTCGTGGATCGCGGAGCGAAACAAGGGGTTGACCCGCAGGGTGCCCCAGATGGGAAACAAGATTTCAACCATCAACTGGCAGTCAGCTGCATCCCGCATACGGCTGATGATGATGTCTGGTTTGTAATAGACCTGCGACTGCGGCGCAGAAGGTTGGCGCACATCTCCCCAGTAAGATCGCGCCGGGAATGGGTTGAGGTTCTCGCTGATAAATTTGGCAATCGCCTTGACCTTCTCCACCGAGACGCCTACCATTTTTGCCAGCTCGTGGAACTGCCGCCGGCTGAGTAAATCCATACCGTCTTCAACAATCTTACTGGCATACTCTGGAACATCGTGATTTTCTTTCAGCACGCTCAACTGCGCCAGCAGTGCCTCGCGTGGCGAAGCCGAACCCACCCCCATCGGATCGGCGCGCTGGATCAGGCGCTGGACGGCCGTCACCCTGGAAAGCGGCACATGGAAGTACATGGCAACTTCCTCGACCGGCACCAGCAGCAGCCCGTCTTCGTCCAGATTGGTCAGCAGGTAGGCGGCGATGCGCCGGTCGTCCGGGTCGATATCCATGGCGATCTGGCGAAACACGTAGGTGGGCAGGTCTTCGACCACCGCCGAAACCGAATCTTCGCGTTCTTCCTGCGTCTCGATATCGCCAAACCCCGAAACCACCTCGCGGGTGGAAACAAAGACGATGGGTTCGTCTTCGCTGGCCAGCGAAGGCCGGCTGCAAACCGGGCAGATCCCGCCATCTCGCAGCAAGCGGTGGCAGGATGGACAGCGTATCTCGTCAACCATCTCCAACGCGGGATTGGCCGCCAGCTCAGCATCAATTTGCTCCTGCAGCTCATTTGATGTTAGACTTAACAGGGTCATCGTTTGTGCAAGATGCGCTGTCGTGAGAGGTCTGATTGTGTGGAAAGGTATATGCTGAAACATTGCTCACCGCCCGATTTTGAGTATAGCCCTATCGATGAAATGTTGCAAGTTCTGTGCCAGCCTGGCTTTGGTGGTAAAATCTCCGATCTATGACGGATCTGATCGTAATTGGCGGCGGGTTGGCCGGCAGCGAAGCCGCCTGGCAAGCGGCGCAACGAGGTCTCCAGGTTGACCTGTTTGAAATGCGTCCTGATCAGCCGAGTGGAGCCCACCTCACCGCCAACCTGGCGGAATTGGTGTGTTCCAACTCGCTGGGCTCCAACCTGGTTGACCGCGCATCAGGACTGCTCAAGCAAGAAACGCGCCGGCTCGGGTCACTACTGCTGACCATCGCAGAGCAGACTTCGCTCCCCGCGGGAGGCGCCCTGGCGGTGGATCGTGACGCTTTTTCCACCCGGGTGACGGCTGCGATATCAAGTCACCCCAATATTCGTCTCATCCGCGAGGAATATCCTCATATTCCCCCGTCTCCGGCCATCATCGCATCCGGACCACTCACCTCCCCAAGCTTAAGCCGCGCACTGCAGGAAATCAGCGGCCAACAAAATCTATTCTTTTTCGATGCCATCGCCCCGATCGTGCGCTATGACAGCATCAATTTCGAGCGCGCTTTTCGCGCTTCGCGCTACGATAAAGATGACGAGGTTGAGGGCGATTATATAAATTGCCCTTTTACCCAAGAGGAATATGCCGATTTCGTTCGCGAGTTAACTGGCGCCCAGCGCATCGAATTGCGCAGTTTCGAAGAAGATATCCACCAGGGGGTCGATGCCGGGTCAAAATTATTCTTTGAAGGCTGCCTGCCGGTGGAGGTGTTGGCCGCCCGGGATGAAAAAGCGTTGGCGTTTGGCCCCATGCGCCCGGTCGGGTTGTTTGATCCCCATACCCGTAAACGGCCGCACGCCGTCACCCAACTCCGCCAGGATAACCTGGCCGGCTCCTTGTACAACCTGGTCGGGTTCCAGACCAACCTGACCTATTCCGAGCAGAAACGGGTCTTTCGCCTGATCCCCGGCCTGGAGAACGCCGAATTCGAACGCTTCGGGCAGATGCACCGCAATACATTTATCGCGTCCCCATTGGTGCTGGAGCCCACTTTGCAGTTTCGCGGACGGCCGGGGCTTTTTTTCGCCGGCCAGATTACCGGCGTGGAAGGCTACATGGGCAATATCGCCACCGGCGTACTCGCCGGGATCAATGCTGCGCGTGTGATCGCCGGCCAGGCGCCGGTCACACTGCCCCCGACCACCATGCTGGGCGCACTGTGCCACTATATCACCCATGCCGCCCTGCGAGATTTCCAACCAATGAAGGCCAATTTCGGCATTCTCCCCGAGATGCCTTCACCCGCCCGCAGCAAACGCGAACGGGCCATGCAGCATGTCGATCGAGCCCTGACCGACCTGGAAACCGCCCTTCTGACCATACAGATTCCTACCCACAGCCAATGACCAAGACCATCCTCACCAGCATCCTGCTCCTCACCATCCTGGTCTTCCAGGGCATCAGCGCCTCCTCCTGCTCGGTCCCATCCAGCCCACAAGCTCCCACACAGTTCAACGGGGATATAGCCTACCAGCATGTCACCAACCAGATGAAGCTTGGCATGCGGATCCCCGGTACCCCCGCCCACGCCGATGCCATCCGTTATATCTCAGATGAACTGAGCAAGGTTGGATGGACGGTTGAAATTCAAGAAACCAGCGACAGCAGTTCAGATATTCAGAACATCGTCGCCACCCGGGGGGATGCGGCGACGCGTGTGGTCCTCGGCGCGCATTATGACACCCGCGAGTATGCGGACCGCGATTCCAACCCGGATAACCGCACCAGCCCCGTGCCGGGCGCCAATGACGGCGCATCCGGCGTCGCCGTGCTGCTGGAAATCGCGCGCGTTTTACCCCAATCTGTCAGCGGGGTAACCCTGCTTTTTATCGACGCCGAAGATCAAGGCGACATCAATGGCCAGCAATGGATCCGTGGGGCCAGCTTTTTTGTGGATAGAAATTTTAAAGACCCATCTGTCGCCAAGCCGCAAGCCGCCATTATCATTGATATGATTGGCGACGCGGATCTCAATCTGTACTACGAGAATAATTCCGACCAAAAATTACGCGAAGAAATTTGGTCAGAGGCGGCCGGCCTCGGATATTCCGATCAGTTTATTCCGCAGGGTAAATACACCATGATCGATGACCACATTCCCTTCAAAAATGCCGGCATTCCCGCGGTGGACATGATTGATTTCGATTATCCTTATTGGCATACCACCGCCGATACAGCCGATAAAGTCAGCGCGCAGAGCCTCGAAGCCGTCGGCCGGACGCTAATCGCCTGGCTGGAAAGCGGCAAACCTTGAAAGTTTCTGAAATTCTGCAATTATTTGGCAAAATAATACAACCTGGCGTAAACTATAGCTATGCTCGAACATGAATTGCTCCGCACTATCCACCCCATCTGGTTGATTCGCGCCACGCAGTCAATGGCCAAAGCGGCCAATATCCGCGAGGATTTACGTACGCAGTTAGACCAGTTTTTCACCCTGTTGGAGCAGTCCGTAGAAACGGGCGATTCGGCCTGGCTCGACCCGATTCTCAGCACCTGGGCGGGTTCCCTTACCCAAAGCGACCTTGAGGCTAACCAGAGCAACCTGCTGGAGTTTATCCGCGAATTGATGGTGATTACCAACGATGTCTGCCGCCAGACCCTGGATGGCGAGCAAAGCCTTGAGCTGATTACCGCCATCGTGCCGCACTTCGCCTATTGTTTTGACCGTGCTGCTTTCGCCGAGATGCAGGTGCGCGTCTCGTATGTGTCCAACCAGTTGAAACAGGTTCAGCAGGCGCTGGAGAAATTAGACCGGAGCAAATCCGATTTCATCGCGGTGGCAGCTCATGAATTAAAAACCCCGCTGACTCTGGTGGATGGCTATGCCGCCATGCTTCGGGATGCGAGTGACGGCCGGACGGTCTCGGCTTATGAAGTCGATCTACTCGACGGCATCGGAAACGGCACCCGCCGGTTAAAATCGATCATCGATGACATGATCGATGTATCCCTGATCGACAACAATCTGCTCTCGCTCAATTTCCAGCCAGTTTGGCTCAACCGCCTCTTTTATGTTCTGGAAAATGAACTGCGCTCGACAATCAATGAGCGCGGTCAGACCCTCGAGATAAAATCTTTCCCGGGCTGCGCGGATATGACCTTTGGCGACCCTGAGCGTATCTTGCAGGTATTCCGCAATGTGATCACCAATGCGGTCAAATACACCCCCGACGGTGGAAGAATCATCCTGGATGGCCGGAAATTACCTGGATTTATTGAAATTGTCATCCATGACACGGGTATCGGCATCGCGCCTGAAGACCAGGTTTTGATCTTCGATAAGTTTGCTCGCCTGGGGAATTCGAACCTACACTCCAGCGGCAAGACGAAGTTCAAGGGCGGCGGACCCGGGTTAGGCCTGCATATTGCCCGCGGCATTGTTGAATCCCATGGAGGGGCGATCTGGGTGGAATCCCCCGGTTACGATGAGGAAAAAATGCCCGGATCCACATTCCACGTGCTGTTTCCACTGCGCTACGAACCGCCAGATGACAAAATGGCGCGCTTACTGGCACCCTTAACCAAAACTTTGTAGATAAGGATGTATTGGATGTCCGAGCAATCGATCCGTAATTTCATCCGGCCCGCAGACCGGATCGCTTCTTTCAAACCTTACTTCTTCGCAAGCCTCAATCAAAAGCTTGCCTCATTGCGCGCAAGCGGGGTGGATGTCATCCGTCTGGACATGGGCTCACCGGATTTGCCCCCCGCCGATTTTATTGTTGATTCACTGGTAAATTCCGCTCGACGTGAAGATACCCATGGCTATTCGCAAATGGGCGGCACCCCGGCTTACCGTAAAGCCGTCGCGGATTATTATTCACGCCGCTTCGAGGTGAACCTTGATCCCCAAAAGGAAGTTCTGGCCCTGGTTGGTTCGAAAGAGGGCTTATTCAATCTCTGCCAGGTGATCCTCAATCCGGGGGATGTCTCCCTGGTACCTGATCCGGGATACCCGGTCTATGCCGCCGGCAGCATCATCGCCGGCGCAGAAATTTATCCGATGCCGTTGTTGAAAAAGAACCATTTCCTGCCGGATTTCGATCAAATTCCGGTAGATGTGGCTCAAAAGGCGAAACTACTGTGGTTAAATTACCCGAATAACCCGACCGGCGCCGTGGCCCCATATGATTTCTTTGTCAAAGCGGTCGAATTTGCCCGCAAGTACGAGATCATTATCGCCAACGACGCGCCCTATACGGATATCTGTTTCAACGATTATCGCGCTCCCAGCATATTGCAAGTTCCCGGGGCGCGGGACGTTGCCGTCGAATTTAATTCGCTATCCAAGACCTATAACATGGCTGGATGGCGTGTAGGAATGGCAGTGGGAAATGCGCAAATCATAAATTACCTTCATACGTATAAAAGCCAGGCCGACTCCTCCCAATTCCAGGCGATTTTGGATGCGGGTGTCACCGCGCTCAAAGGCGATCAGGAATGGATCGAGGAACGCAACGAGGTGTACCAACTCCGCCGCGATCTGGTCTGCGGCGCTCTGCAATCGGCCGGCTTCAATGTAGACCTGCCTCCCGCAGCCATCTATGTCTGGGCCCAATTGCCATCCGGCATCGAGGGCAGCACAAGTTACTGCGAGCAATTGCTCGAGCAAACTGGAGTCAGCACCACACCCGGGATCGTCTATGGGGAATACGGCGAGGGCTACATTCGAATTTCATTAGGCACGGCCACGGCTCAAATCAAAGAAGCCATGGACCGGCTCGTTCGTTGGATGAAGGCATAAAAAAATAATGGCAAAGAAAACCGCAGAACCCACCAGACCCCCAAAAGAACGGGCTTTCCTGGTGGGCGTGGATATACGCAGTGAAACCACTTTACTCCCGCTGGAGGACTCGCTGGCCGAGTTATATCTTCTCGCCCAAACCGCCGGTCTGGACGTGGTAGGTGAAGCCACCCAAAAGCTGGATACTCCCCATCCCAACACCTTTGTTGGGCCTGGCAAGGTGGAAGAGATTAAGACCCTGGTTGAGGAACTCCTCGCCCAGGTGATCGTGTTTGACAACGAATTATCCCCGCGCCATTTGCGCGAGTTAGAAGAACGTTTTGGCGAAAATGTGCGCGTTCTCGACCGCACCGCCCTGATCCTGGATATCTTTGCCCAACACGCCAACACCCGCGACGGCATTCTCCAGGTAGAGCTGGCCCAATACGAATACCGCCTGCCGCGTCTAACCCGCGCCTGGACCCACCTTGCCCGCCAGACGGGCGGCGGCGGCGGGCGTACCGGGGGCGTCGGCGGGGTGGGATTGCGCGGCCCGGGTGAAACCCAGTTGGAAGTCGACCGCCGCGAAATCCGGCGGCGCATTTCCATTCTCAAAGCTGAGCTCGAAAAAGTTCGCGCGCACCGTATGCGCTACCGTGCCCAGCGCCAGCGCTCGCAGATCCCCATCGTCGCCCTGGTCGGTTACACCAACGCCGGCAAGTCCACCTTGCTCAATCGCCTGGCCAAAGCCGACGTCTATGTGGCCGACCAGCTCTTTGCCACGCTCGACCCCACCACGCGCCGGGTCGAGCTGCCCGGCGGGCATTGGGCGCTCTTCACCGATACGGTCGGGTTTATCCAGAAGCTGCCTACCCAACTGGTGGCTGCATTCCGCGCCACCCTCGAAGAGATTGCCGAAGCGGATTTACTTTTGCATGTCGTGGACATCACCCATCCCAATGCCCTGGAACAGGCCAAGGCCGTACACGAAACGCTGACGGAAATTGAAGCCGACCATATCCCGGTGATCACCGTCCTGAACAAGCTGGACAGGTTCCCCGACCCACAGGCTGCCGGAATGGTCGCCCAGGACTTCGGCGGACCGGTGGTAGCCATATCGGCCTTGAGTGGAAACGGCATTCAAGATATGCTCGCCACCATTTCGCGCGAGTTATTTGAAACCTACGTGCCCCTGGTGGTTCGCCTTCCCTATCAAGAAGGCAACCTCATCTCGCTTTTTCACGATCAGGGCAAAGTAAGCCGCATCGAACACACCCGCGGCGGCGTCAGAATCGAAGGCACCCTTCCCATCCGCCTGATGGCCCGCTTCCAGGGGTTCCTGTCGGATGTGGATGCCCCGGTAGAGGATGAGCAAGAAGCCTGAGGCCTATGTTTAATCGCTTTTTGGATTGGTTTTCAAACTTTTTTGCCCACCGAAAGGGCTTGCTGCCCCTCATCGGCATGGCACTGGTTGGGTTAAATTTCTTGCTGCGCCTGGCGATGCCGGGGTGGTTATCGGCTTCGGATGTGTTCCTGCACCTGGGAGTCATTATCGCCATCCTGGGCTTTATGTTTGCCTGGGCGCTGTAATCCATGAGTTGAACGCAAAGACAACCGCGGATCGTAGGATCCGCGGTTGTCTTTGGTTATTATGAATCGGCGCTTACTTGCTCTTCTCTTTTTCCGTGCTGATCACTTCACGTCCCTGATAATGTCCGCAGTTCGGGCATACCGTGTGAGGCGGGCGCATCTCACCACAATTGCTGCACTGTACCAGGTTGATTGTTGCCACGGTATCCTGGCCACGGCGCCGGTCACGACGGCCAGATGAATGTTTTCGTTTTGGGTGCGGAACCATACCAAATCTCCAATCTAATCGCGAACATTATTCCTGTTTCAAAGCCGTGATATTCTACCCGTCCCACCCCAAACCGTCAAGGGCCAGTATCAAAGGGCACATGGGGTTCTCAAGAAATTGTCAGACAAGCCCCTCCCCTGGCCCCGAAACGGGGCGGGGAAAATAAAGATTTGAGGGTGCAGACGCCGTAAGACGGCGTCTGCACCCTCAAACTCCCTCTTTAAACTTTGTAGCCGGAGGAGAATGGTTTCAAATTTGCATTTGTCAAGTTTTCTTGAGAAAGCCATATCAAAGGGCATTTCTCTCGGCCCATGCAGAATGCCGCTGCCAGGTCAGGATCGGGCTATAGATGGGAATAAATCCGCGGCTTGAAAATCTCGCCCTTACCGCGCATTAAGGAGGTCAGACGAAAAGCTGCTTTTTCTTGTAATCCGCCTTTCCTTCTAATTGTGGGTGCTGATTGATGTTGGCCTTGGTTAATTTCATCCCCACCCGGCGGTGGAGCTGCTCATAGGTCAACTTATATTTGGCCTTGGCGATTACCTCCAGGGCATGGTAACTCAATGCCCCATGAAAAGTGCCCCCAAAATTGCCATCATATGAGAATTCGTTATCCCGGCACCCGGTGAGCAGGATGGCGGTCATACTCTCTTCCGGAAACATCTCGGTCGATTTGGGCTTGGCTTGAAATGGATTGAGCAGCTCGGGTTTTCCGCGCACGGAGGGCGGCAGGAAACGCGGCCGCAGGTTGATCACCCCGGCGCGCAAACCGGTACCCGAGAAGCAATTATCCAAAACCACGCTCAAATTCACCCCGGCGGGGATATTGGCAAACAACTCGCGCAGTTCATCATCCACAATCTGGTTCGCATCGATGTCGTACGGGCAGATTAGCTCATCATACTTTTCATCGGCGTCTGTCGAAACCTCATAGGATCCGTGAGACGAATTGGTAAACACCAGCACGTCTCCGGCGGTCGCGCCGGCGATCAAGTCTTTCAAGGCCTGCATCGTATTAGCCTTGGTGGCATCCGCATCCACCACCAATTTGACATCCGTACTCGGAAAGTCGTAATGATCGATGAGCATTTGCGCCCAACCCTCCGCGTCATGGACACAACCTTTAAGGTCGTTGCCGACGTACGGATAATCGTTTATCCCAACACACAATGCTTTCTTTGTCATGTCTGCTCCTGTTTAAGATGCAAAATACAACGCGGCCAAATCATCATCCTGAATCGATCCATCACGGATCTTGTCATCCAGAACCGCTGCCTGGGTAGCGACCGATGTGATCGGGGCCCGAGCGAACAGGCCGGTTTTCCGTTTGGGGATACGTTTGTTCAGGCTGCACGTGCCAGAGATAATAATATCTTGAACAGCCTGGATGACCTGCTTATTTCCGGGGAGGTTGCGGTGCACTTCCTGGACGTAATATACCTGGGCTTTCTCGTAGAACCCCGACCAGCCCGGCACCGTGCCGTCGCCAGACTGGCGGCCTTCCTCGAAGTTGGTCATGGTTACGCTGCGTTTACCATTCGCGGTGGTCAAACTGGCGGTTGCTGCTGTGTTGATGTTGCAGCCGGCAATTTGCACGATCTCCACCTGGGGGTCCGAGCCCGCCAGGCGCTGGTGAAAGTTTTTAGCGATATCCAGGTTTTCCTGGCGCAGCCCGGGCACATCCCAGGCGTTGGCATCATACAAATCCCAATCGGCAGGTGGGGTGACGCCCGACGGCAGAACATCATTGGGCGCGGGCAGCAGCTGGTAGATGCTCGGCATCGACAGGACCACCTCGCGCATGCCGTTCATCTGGTTCAATTTGTCCACCACGGCCATCATCTGGTTGCCGTTGAACAGGTTGTCAATCGCACTGGTGGCGCCCAGATGTGGGGTGCCCAGGGTGACCAGGCGTTTGATCCGCTTTTCACCTTCGGCGGCATGCCGGCCCAGGTAGGAGCGCGAAACCAGCCCGCCCATGCTGTGAGCCACCAGGGTGAACTGCTGCTGCGGATTGCCTGCCGACCAGCGTTCGATTGACTCGCGCAGAAGGTCCGCGCTGGCCTCGATCGGCAGACGCCAATCGTATGGGAATTCATAAACCTGGAATGACCGGCGCAGTTCGAGCGCCATTTTGAGATAGGTCATTTTTTCGAGGGAAAAAGCCACACAGTCAACTTCGGGACTGCCCACGCTGCTGCCATCCGGGCCAACCCGCAGGTAGGAGCCCTGCCCCTGCAAGAATAACAGCGGGTTGATCCACAGCATGGTGGTGACTCCGCGGATGCTGAACAAGAGCGAACCCATGATGCCAGGCAAGAGCACCACCGCCTCCCGTGGACCGCGGGCCTTCGGCGCGCGCGCTGCTTCGATGATCTGGTTGGCTTTTTGCTCGCCCACCAGGCTGGTCAGATCCAGTGAATCCGGATCTTCCGCCAATTTTCTCTCGATTTCTTCCACCGACATGATCGCCAACTGCTGCAGTGTATCCAGGTTTGACATAACCGCTCCCTATCCTACCAAATGACCATAATTTAAGTCCATTTAGTATATATTCTACATCAAAAGGATTCAGGTTTTTCAAGTAAAATTAACAGATGGCAAATCCCAAGGTTTTTATCACTCGCCGCATCCCCGAAAAAGGCCTGCGTCTGCTCGAAGGCAAGGTCGAAGCCGAGATATGGCCCGGCGAACTCCCTCCACCTCCCGAGGTAGTCCGGGAGAAAATCCGGGACATCGATGGGCTGCTGTGTTTGCTGACGGATCGCATCGACGCCAGCCTGATGGATGCCACCGCCCGCCCATTAAAAGTGATCAGCCAATTCGCGGTGGGTTATGACAACATCGATGTAGCTGCCGCTACCGCCCGGCGCATCCCGGTGGGCAATACTCCCGGCGTGCTGACGGATGCTACCGCGGATTTCACCTGGGCATTAATCATGGCTGCCGCGCGCCGCGTCACCGAAGGCGATCGTTTTGCCCGATCAGGTCAGTGGAAAACTT
Organism: uncultured Chloroflexia bacterium; assembly: GCA_963752685.1. Lineage (GTDB taxonomy): Bacteria > Chloroflexota > Anaerolineae > Anaerolineales > Anaerolineaceae > Anaerolinea. Next base: position 1,682,841 of record CAVVZR010000008.1, read on the forward strand.
GGGGACCCACTTTATTGCTCGGACCGGATGTGGCGCATGCCACCCTGGGCATCATCGGCTTTGGGCGGATCGGCCAGGCGTTGGCCCGCCGTGCCCGCGGCTTCGACATGAAAATCGTTTACACCGATCCCACCCGGCACACCGAGCTCGAAACGGAATTGGGCGTAGTCTATGGCAGTTTGGAAGAAACCCTGGCGACCGCCGACTTCATCAGCCTGCATACGCCCCTCACCCCGGAAACCCACCACCTGATCTCACACCAGCAGTTTGGCTTGATGAAACCCGGAGCCATCCTGATCAACACAGCAAGAGGCGGGATCATCGATCCCCAGGCCTTGTATGAGGCCCTGCACACCCGGCGCATCGCTGCGGCCGCCCTGGATGTGACCGAACCTGAACCTATTCCACTTGACAGTCCCCTGCTGACCCTCGACAACCTGACCATCACCCCGCATATCGCCAGCGCCAGTATCCAATCCAGGGACAGGATGGCAGAAATGGCCGCGGCCAATTTATTGGCCGGGCTGGGCGGTGAACATCTGCCAAATTGTGTCAACCCTGAAGTGTATGGCTAAAAGCGCTTACCCTATCGCCGGGCAATACTTATGCTCGAAGAGAGTTTCGTCGTACGGTGCGCGGCGGTTTACGCATTGATCGCGTTGGCACAGCATGCAGCTCTCAAAGCTATCGTCTGTCTGGAAGATTAACCCTGAAACCGATTTGGTGGGCACCATCAGCATCGAATCGGTCAAACGCACGCCGCTTTCTGTCGCGGCGTCTCCCAGCAGTTCGAACAAAGGCCCCTGCTGGCTGATTGGCCAGCTTTCTAGCGAGCCCGGGCTCATCGTAGAGAAATGCCCCAACCTCTCGCGCCGCTCGACTTCAAGGAATAAAGCCGCAGAGGCTGCCAGCAGCGCTTCCTCTTTGATCGCCTCCGCCCAAAACTGGCGCATCATGTCCATCTGCCCGGCCGCCCACTCCTGCAAAGCCATCCCGCAGGTGGCCACAAACGGGAAAACCCATTCGTCCTGTTCCAAATTCACCCGCAGCACCCGGCTATGGAACTGGACTCCGGAGATGGTCAGCGTCTCATCCAGCCGCTTTTCCACCCGAGCCGGGCGGTAAAACGCCGACGGATTGGCGATCTTTACTGCCTCGTCCAGCATCGCGCCCAGTTCCAAGGCGTCAGGGCTATTCGGGCGCACATGCAAGCGTTTGAACACCGCCCCTCGATCCGGTTCAAAGGGGATCGAGCGAATATGGATAGCACCCGCCATTAGTAACTCCCCAGCTCAATCCCTTTATTGATAAAGTACTGGTAGGTGTCGTGGGTCACATTGGAAGGGATGGAATGATCGCTGTGCAGCACGTAGCCGAATTTTCCTTTAACTACCGGAATTTTAGCTTCTAATTCAGCATCAATTTCGCGCAAGTCGTTGTTATATAGAACGCGCACGTCGATCCCGCCCATAAATGACAACCGGTCGCCAAAATTCTCGTATAGCTTGAGCAAATCCATCCCGGCTTTAACTTCGATCACCTGTAAACAGTCAATCCCGGCCTCGATCATGCCGGGGAGCAGCGGCTCCACGTATCCGCACGAATGCATGATCACCGGCAAACCCTTGTCCTTAGCCCACTGCACCGTCAGGCTGTGGCCAGGCTGGATAATTTCACGGTACATCCTCGGCGACATAAAGGGATGCTGCTTATACCCCATATCCTCGTAAAACCAGATACCATCCGGATAACCTTCTTCAGAGAACAAGATTTCCTGCAATTCGATGGTCAGGCGCGAATAAGTATCGACCATATCCTTGACCCATTCGGGGTCCAAAGCCATGCCCATCAGCATATTCTCATGACCGCACAAGGGGTGCATCATCTCGAATACATTCACTCCCGACCAGCAGAAAAACCGTCCCATTTCGGCCGCATGCTGTTTGGCTTTGCGGTAGCCTTCGAAGTTGATCCGCCGGCGATCGGCAGTCAGCCTGGGCTTAGCAATTTCTTCCCAGGCTTTGCGCTCCTTCACCATGAAATCGACATGCTCCGGGGTGGTGTCATGTAGTTTGTGCCGCCGCAGCAGTGCGCCGTTCCCATCCCGCTGAAGGATGGTTTCATCGGTTTCCTCCACGGTAACCGGCACAAAATCCAGGTCGGCTACCGTGTTAAAAGCCCAGAACAATTGCAAATCGTAATTAAAATGATCTTCGTAGCTTTCGCCGGATTTCATCCAGCCTTTTTCCGTCCATATTCGCTGGGTATCATCCCAAAAATGCTCGAAGACGCCGATTCGGTCGACAGGCTGGCGTTTTAATATATTGCGCGTGCGTTCATACCCGGTCATTGGCTGCATAGGAATCCCTTGTTGATAAGGCAAATTGTGAGATAGTGCGTCTAAAATTGGTTGTGCCAGGAAATCTTCGTCAACTGATTTGAAACCAGGATAGTGTAACACAAATCCCTAATTTTCCTGCCCGCGCGCTCGCGGGCTTTGATTTTTCTGTTATGATTCCTGTAATTACTTCTGTCCGGGAAGGCAAAAATGTCCCAGTCCTTTATCACGCCTTGCGGGTGGGGTCCTGGCAGTTTCTTTTGGCGGAAGAAAGGCATGGGGTCTATCGACACGAATGCAACGGAGATGAGGGGATCGTGGCAATCAATAATCACAGCCAGCCCTATCGCCTGGATATTCCGCTTGAAAGCCGGCAGGATCGATCTTCTGTCTATTTCGACCCGTTGGGAAACGGTACAGCCATGAGTATACAAGGCCGCCTGTCCGGCCTGACCATTCCACCATTTTATGGAGCAGTGCTTCACCAAGGATAAAAAAATGAAATTAGCCACTATCCAGGTCAATCAACAAAAATCGGTCGCCTTGTTATCCGGCAGCCAGGCGCTGCTGTTCCCCCTGGACGAATTCCCCAGCGAGATGATGGGCTGGATCAAGGGAGGGGATAGCTTACTGGCGAAAGCCGTCCAATTCGCTGCGCAGGGTAAGTGCCAGGCCGTGGCGGAAGGCGCCTATCAACTTCTCACCCCCCTCGCCAATCCCGGCAAAATTGTCGCGATTGGTTTGAACTACATGGACCACGTCCGCGAGCAAAACGTCAAAGTGCCGGACCGCCCAATTGTCTTTACCAAATTCACCACCGCGATCATTGGTCCCAACGATGAAATCACCTGGGACGAGCAGTTGACCAGCCAGGTAGATTATGAAGTTGAGCTTGGCGTGGTCATTGGTAAACGTGCTCGAAACGTGCCCCTGGACGAGGCGCTGAGATATGTGTTCGGTTACACCGTGATCAACGACGTATCCGCCCGCGATCTGCAGTTCAGCGATCACCAATGGGTGCGCGCCAAAAGCCTGGATACCTTCTGCCCGGTCGGACCGGCGATCCTCACAGCCGACGAAATTTCCGACCCCCAATCTCTGCGCCTGAGCTGCCGTTTGAATGACCGGCTGCTGCAAGAACTCCACCACCGCCGAGATGATTTTTGGCGTAGCCGAGATCATTCACCGCCTATCCCATGCCTTCACCTTTGAGCCCGGCGACCTGATCGCCACCGGCACCCCAGACGGGGTCGGCGTCTTCCGTAATCCGCAGGTCTTTATGCAGGATGGTGATACAGTCGTGGTTGAAGTAGAAAAAATTGGCGCTCTGCGCAACAAAATCGATCTTCATAAAAGCTAGACCGGGAAAATACTGATGACAGAAATGAACCAAGCTGCACCCCGCCTGCATATAGGCGCCGCATACTATCCCGAACATTGGCCCCAAGAGCGCTGGGTGGAGGATATTCGCCTGATGACCGAGGCAGGTTTCACCGTGGCGCGCATGGGAGAATTTGCCTGGTCTACCTTCGAGCCCAGCAAAGGCGAATTCAATTTTGAATGGCTCGACCAGGTGATCAATTTGCTGGCGGTCAACGGCATTCAGACCGTGTTGGGTACCCCCACCGCCGCCCCTCCGGCCTGGTTAATGGCGGAGCACCCCGAAATACTCGCGGTGGACGAACACTTGAGACGGGTGCAGTTTGGCAACCGCTGCCATTATTGTGTCAATGCGCCCGAAATGCATGCCGCCAGCCAACGCATCGTGGCGGCCATGGCCGAACACTTCGGACCCAATCCCAATGTCATCGGTTGGCAGATCGACAACGAGTTCAACCGGGTGTGCCACTGCGATGTGTGCAAATCAAAATTCAATGCTTTCCTCGCCGACAAATATAAAACCCTGGATGATTTAAACCGGCGCTGGTCAACGGCCTATTGGAGCCAGACCTATTCGGCCTGGGATCAGATCCCCATCCCGATTGGTCCCCACAACCCTGCCTTGATGCTGGATTGGAAGCGCTTCATCACCTTCAGCTACCGCAACTTCCAGGCGCTCCAGATCGGGCTGCTGCGCCCGCAGCTTCAGCCGGAGGTGTGGATCACCCATAATTTCATGGGCTGGTTTGACGGCTTCGACCATTACGAAATGTCCGCCGACCTGGATATGGCCAGTTGGGATTACTACGTTGGCATGGGGCACAACGACCCATATTTCTCAGCCAGCACCCACGATCTGACCCGCGGTTTTAAACGCAAAAATTTCTGGGTGATGGAAACCCAGCCCAATATGGTCAATTGGGCGCGGATTAATAACCCACTTAATAAAGGTGAGGCGCGCACCATGGCCTGGGAAGCTGTCGCCCACGGGGCAGACGGTATCCTCTACTGGCAGTGGCGGTCAGCCCTCGGCGGTCAGGAACAATATCACGGCACGCTGTTGGACCAATCCGGGCAGCCGCGGCCCTTTTATGAAGAGGTAAAGCAAATTGCCCAGGAATTCAAGAAGGTCGAGGCGGCAATTGCCGGCACGACCTATCCGGCCCGTGCGGCGATCCTCAATGATTATGAAAGCCGCTGGGCGATCCAATGGCAAAAGCACCATAAAGATTTTGATTACGTGGCTCATCTGGAGCACTATTACCGCCCGCTGGCCCAGGCGAATATCCCGGTGGATATCATCTCTCCGGATCAATCCTTGAAAGACTACAAAGTGGTCATCGCGCCGGCAATGATCATCCTGGACGAACAGCGTTTTCTGTTGATCAAGGAATTCGTAGAACGAGGCGGCTATCTGATTCTCACCCCTCGCACCGCGATGAAGGACCGCGATAACGCCCTGCTGCCCGAACGGCAGCCCGGCCCCCTGGCCAAACTGGCCGGGGCCGAAGTGCAAGAGTACTTCGCCCCGAATGAAGACATTCCGCTCAAAGGCAATTGGTTCAGCGGGGTATCTCGCACCTGGGCCGAACTGCTCAACGTGCTTGATCCTAACATGGCCATTGTCGTCGCCCGCTACGGCGAAAGCAACGGTTGGTTGGACAACCAGGTCGCGATCACGGTAAAAGCGGTGAAGACCGGTATGATTTATTATGTAGGCGCCTACATGGACGATGCCGCTCAGGCTGCCTTTTTCACCAAGGTGAACCAGGTGGCAGGGGTTAACAAAGTGCTGGATACCCCCACCGGCGTGACCGCATCCCGGCGAATGACAGCATCCCGCAGGGAATATCTCTTTGTCATCAACCACACCCGTAAAGAGCAGACGATAAACCTCGGCACGGACACCTACGACGATCTCATCAGCGGCCGGCGTTTCGCCGCTCAGCTGAAACTCGGCGCTTATGATGTGGCTATTTTGAATAAAACCATATAAACCGTACAACCTCAGGAGCACGGCCGGTCCGCAGATCGGCCGTGGAATGATTAATGGCAATTCACCTCACCAGCCAGACCCTGACCAAAGGCTACATCATCGCCTTCATCGGCACCATTATCTGGTCATCCACGGCGGTTATCATCCGCTTCCTGACCAGCCAGAGACAAATGCCGCCCATCGTCCTGGCTTTTTGGCGGGACTTTATCGTTTGTCTGGTTTTTTGTCTGGTACTTGCTGTTTTCCGCCGCGATTTACTGCGTTTACCCCGTGTCCATCTCAGGTTTATGCTGTTATACGGATTGCTGCTGGCCGTATTTAATACCACCTGGACCTTATCGGTTTATTACAACGGCGCCGCGGTCTCCACTGTCCTGGCCTATTCTTCGGCCGCTTTTACCGCAATCTTGGGCTGGAAAATTCTCAACGAGAATTTGGATTGGGTGAAAATCCTGGCGGTATCCTTCAGCCTGATCGGCTGTGTATTTGTTTCCGGGGCGAATGATGTAGCTGCCTGGCAGTTGAACCCGGTTGGGATTGCTACCGGCCTGGTCTCCGGGCTGGCTTTTGCCGGCTACAGCCTGATGGGCCGGCATGCATCTAGGGTCGGGCTGCCATCTCCCACTGTGCTGTTGTACACCTTTGGCATCGCGGCGGTTTTCCTGTTCATGTTCAACCTCGTACCCATCCCAGGCTACTCCGGGATCCAGGATTTGTTCTGGCTGGGTACCTCGATCAGCGGTTGGCTCATATTGTTTCTATTGGCGGTTGGCCCCACCATCGGCGGTTATGGCCTGTATACGGTCAGCCTGGGGTATTTACCCGCCAGCGTCGCCAACCTGGTAGCGACCATGGAACCCGCCTTCACCGCCATCCAGGCTTACATTCTGCTGGGGGAACGAATGACCCCGGTACAAATCGCCGGTTCAGCAATCATCCTGGCCGGGGTGCTCTTCCTGCGCTGGCAAGAGAACCGTAAACTGGCCCATTCCGTTTTGATCGGTGATCAATCCATTTTGGAGGCGGCCAACCGGTGAAAGCTATATCCTCCAACCCTATCCTCTACGAGATCAACACCTTCGTCTGGCTGCGGGAATTAAGCCGTAAATATCAGCAAAAGGTAGTTCTTGGTACCGTCCCGCTGGAGGAATGGGCGCGCCTGGCACAGATGGGCATCCAGTTGGTGTGGTTAATGGGGGTGTGGCAGCGCAGCCCGGCGGCGATAGACCTCGTTCGCCACAACCCGGTAGCCATCGAGGAATTCAGGCAAGAGCTGCCCGGCTTTACCTTCGCCGATCTGACCGGGTCACCTTACAGCGTGCGCTCTTACCTGGTCGACCCGGCAATTGGCGGTGACACGGGTCTGGCCATCGAGCGAACAAAATTAGCCGGGTTGGGGTTGGGCCTGATCCTGGATTACGTACCCAACCATGTCGCCCCCGACCACCCCTGGACACAGGACCACCCGGATTATTTCATTCAGGGTGAACCACAAGACCTGATCGATGATCCTGAATCATTCATCCAACTTGGAAAGCATATCTTCGCCCGCGGGCGCGACCCCAATTTCCCTGCCTGGATGGATGTTGTCCAACTCAACGCCTTCGACCCCGGTTTGCGCCAGGCCACCGCCAACACATTACGATCGATTGCATCCAGATGTGACGGTATGCGGGTGGATATGGCTATGCTGTTAATCAATCGCATTTTCGCCTCCACCTGGGGCTCAACCGCCGGAGAGTATCCTCCCGATGAGTTCTGGCCTCCGATTCTCGCTCAGGTCAAATCCCAATATCCGCGTGTAAGTTTCATCGCCGAAGCCTATTGGGATACGGAAGAAGAGTTGATCGAGTATGGTTTTGATTATTGCTACGACAAGAAACTCTACGACCATCTGCGCGATGGCCACCCTCGTCGTCTATCCGCCCATTTACGCCAGGTAGAGCGGTATCAAACCCACCTGGTGCGGTTTATTGAGAATCACGATGAACCACGCGCGCTGACCGCCTTCCTCATCGACGACGGCAGACTGGCAGCCCTGGCCACAGCTACTCTGCCCGGGCTGCGCATGTTCCACGATGGCCAGTTTGAAGGCCGGCGCACCCGAGTTTCGGTGTTGCTTGGCCGGCGTCCTGAGGAAGCCCCGGACGAATCAGTCACCGCCTTCTATCGTGATCTGCTGGCGCTTTGTTCGAGTGTGCCTTTACAATCTGGCCATTGGTCGCGCCTGGCGCTTTACCCGCCTACCGGCGCACGCCCACTCACCCGCTGTCTCGCCTGGCAGTGGCAGCATCCGGATGGCACCCGCGTCATCGCGATTAATCTTTCAAAGCAAACTGTCAGCGTGTGCCTGCATCCTGAGATCGACCCCGACGTGGAGGGGGTTACCCTTCTCGATACCAATCGTGGAGATTTCATCCCGTTGGAAACCATCCCGGGCAACCTGCCCCGGTTCCGGTTCGAACTGTTACCCCACAGCGGCAGTGTTTTTGATCTGACCCGCCAAGAATGAGCTGCGGCCGGCTTCTTGCAACGATGTTCAGACAGGATGGATGCCATAACCCGGCCAAACTCGATTCATTTCACTCACGGTTTACAAGCCGTATTGCAGTTGCATTCTAAATCCGTGCAGTCCCAGGGATCAGATATTATTCTGGTATACTCTACATCGGGGATAGACCGTAACTTTAAAACATTGTTCAATCAGTCATAAAGCATATCGCTCGTAATACAACATGGAACCCAATCATGGATAATTTTGAATCCGATGTGTCTTTCCAGTCGGCTCCGTCTGCCGATTTACGCAAATATATCTGGCTTTTATGGCGCTGGTCGTGGCTAATTGCCTTATGCGCATTGCTTGCCGGGGTGGGCGCTTATGTATTCAGCCGCTTGCAGACACCCGTTTTCCAGGCAAACACCACCATCCTGGTAAACGAAGCCACCTCCGCCCAATCCAACAATTATTCAGCCATATACCTGACCTATTCCCAGCTAACCAACACCTACGCGGCGATGTTGACCAAACAGCCGTTATTGGACAAGGTCAGGCTGCGCCTGGGTCTGACTGAAACATCAGCTGAATTCAGCGTAAAGGTCAACCCGGTGCGCGACACGCAGCTGCTGCAGTTGGTGGTCGAAAGCACTGATCCCTACCTGGCCGCCAGTGTAGCCAATGAACTGGTTTCCGTATTCACTGACGAGATCAAGAACCTGCAGGAATTTAAGTTCCTGGCGTCCAAGGAAAACCTCCAAACCCAACTCACTTACCTGGAAACCCAAATCGAGGAAAATTCAAAAAGCCTCGATGCGATCATCCAGGCCAACATCAACCAGATCCAACAGCAAAATGCCGGCCAGCAGGCCGATCTCATCCCCACCCAAGCTCTGGAAGAGCGCGCCCGGCAGATCAACCAGCCAGAAATCGACCAGTTGGAGACCCGCCTGACCCAATACCGCCAAATTTATGCTTCTGTTTTAGCCAGTTATGAACAGATTCGCCTGGCCGAAGCCCAGGCAACTACCAGCTTCATCCAGGTTGAACCGGCAGTGCCCTCCACCGCCGCCATTCGGCCCCAGGTAACCAGAAACACCTTGCTGGCCACCATTGTGGGTTTGATGCTGGCTGTCGGCGGAATTTTCGCCATCGAATTCCTGGATGACACCATCCGCGACCCCGATACTGTCACCGCCATGACCGGGCTGCCCGTATTGGCCACCATCAGCCACCACGATCAGCCTGGCAATGAACCCATTACCCAGGGCAACCCGCGGTCGCCAATCTCCGAATCATTCCGCTCGCTGCGCACCAACGTGAAATATGCCAGCGTCGATCACCCCATCCGGCGCCTGTTAGTTACCAGCCCTACCCCTGAGGAAGGTAAAACGACGGTCACCTCCAATCTCGCCGTCGTCCTGGCTCAGGGTGGTTCTTCGGTGGTCCTAATCGATGCGGACCTGCGCCGCTCGAGGATCCACAAGATGTTCGGGCTTGAAAACAAGAACGGGATCACCAATCTATTTGTCCAGCCCAACCTGTACTTCGAGGGGATCACCCAGGCAGTCAAAACCGAAAACCTGCGTATTTTGAGCAGCGGCGGCACTCCCCCCAATCCTTCCGAACTGCTGGGTTCCAAGAAAATGAACGAGATCCTTGAGGGCCTGGCTGAAACTGCCGACCTGATCATCCTGGATACGCCTCCCGTGCTCACCGTCACGGATGCTGTCGCCCTATCGTCTGCCGTAGATGGCGTGTTGGTGGTGGCGAAGATTGGCGTCACCAAACAGGCTGCACTCTTGAAAGCCATCGAGCAGCTGCGCCAGGTCAACGCCAATATCATGGGGATCGTGATTAACGACGTTAATCCCAAGAGTTCCCGTTATTACTACTACTATAAAAATTACTACTACGACCACTACTCCGATTATTATGCCGACTCACCCGACGGCAAGAACAACCCTAAAAACCGTGGCGGCGATCATCGCAGCAACGGCAAAGGACAAACCACTGCCCTGCCACTCAGAACGGAAGCCAGGAAATAGGTCGCCGGGGACGAGGTAAAAAAAAGCACAAATAAAAACAGCCTCCAGGCGAACGAGGCAGATACCCAGAAAGGTATCTGCCTCGTTTTCTTTTGTATCCGCTGACAAAAGTTGTTAATGCAGGGATTAATTGCTGATGTTTCAGAGAAGGTAAATTTCACTCGGGTGCAGAAAGCACGTAATTCACGCTGCGTTATCGAGAAGCCCAAAATAATTACATGATCGATGCAAAATAGCCATCGCTCTCATTAAACAGCCCAACAAATATTATAATAATTACTGCAAAGGTCAGGATTGTTTCGCTTGACGGTTGAGCCTGGTTGATCTGAGAGTCAGATATTATCGACCCGCTGTACATAACCATGAACAAGGTAGAGACGGCAGGGTAAAAATGGTCATTGGAAATGTTGTTCGGACTATAGGAATTTCTTTATGACAGCGTCTTTTGACTGCCCAAAATGCGGCGCACCTCTGCGGTTCGAGCCTGAACCTGGCGATGAAACCGTGGAATGCTCTTACTGTCATGATACGGTGATCATCCCTGAAGAGATGCGCATCCCACTGCCTGAACCAGAGGTAGAACTTCCCCCTCCAGATCGTTTCAGGCAAGTGACCCGCAGGGTAATGCTCGTCGCAGGTCTTGTCATCCTTGGCTTGTGCGCCATTATCGTCTATATCACCAACCAATCCAACAGATCCTCGGCCGATTTGTCCGCCAATTCCATCTCTTTTGATACCAACAGCGACTCGCCCGAGCCTATCTCCGCGGTAGATGCCGGTACCGCTACGGTCGAGGCCAAAGCTACGGCTCAAGCCCTCCAGCCTTTGCTGGAACAAGAGCAAAGCTGGCCGTCTGTTTTTATTGATACTTATGACGACAACAGTCACCGCTGGGAAACCGGGGATGTGCGTGATAGTTACATCACCGGTAATCGCAGCGTCGGCGATGGTATCTATTCCTGGAATATCACCTCGGTCAAGAGCGCCTTCAATTACGCCATCCCGGATATATCCGACCAGCAGGATTTCTTTGTCAGCGTAGATATGAAGTTAGTCAACATGCCAGACGACCCTGACGCCGATGCCGGGCTGATTTTCCGAGAGAATGTCTCCGATGATTCCTGGTATTACTTCTCGGTGAACCAGTATGGCCAATATTATTTTGGACGGTATGACGGGACCGATTGGTTTACCCTGATTCCCGAAACCAATTCACCCCTCATCCACATAGATCAAACCAACCACCTGAGCGTAGGCGCCCAAGGATCACAGTTTATCTTTGTGATCAACGGGCAAATGGTCGATCATTTTATCGACGATCACCTGGCAACCGGTCAGATCGGAGTGGGAGTCAACCTTCCCAATGAAGATGAAAAAGCCATCGTAGAATTTTCCAACTTGGAAGTGAAATCCATGTCCACATCCCCGTGATCCAAGCTAAAATGATCCGGCGGCGTTGTAATTTCACACGGATCCAACCCAATTTCATTTGAGGAACAGCTCGCGGTTATCCTTACGCCGTCCAGCCGCCATCGACGGGGATAATGGCCCCATTGAGAAAACTCGCTTCGCTTGAGGCCGCAAACAATATGGCATTGGCCAATTCGACCGCCTCACCCACGCGCGGCATCGTCGCCAGGCTGGGGCCCAGGGTGGCATAACCCGATTGAGACGGCATACCCCCGACGCCAATATTCGTTTTGACACCCCCTGGGCAGACTGCCACGCAGCGTATGTTCTGTTTGCCATACATCACCGCCGTACTGCGGGTCAATCCGATCACACCGTGCTTTGACGCGGTATAGGCGGCTCCTGCGTACCCGCCACCCAGCCCGGCCGCGGAGGCTACATTGACGATCACCCCGCCGCCCTGGGCCTGCATGATCGGAATTGCCAGCCGCATGGTGTACATCGGCCCGGTCAAATTGACGCCAAGCACCCGGTTCCAGGTTTCATCGTCCATCTCCCCGACCGGCAGCATGCGGTCCATAATCCCGGCGTTGTTGACCAGGATATCCAGCCGGCCGAAACTGCTAACGGCCGCATCCACCAATCGTTTACAATCATCCAGATTCGCGACATTGCCCTGAACGCCGGCAACTTTCGAACCTTGCGCTTTGAGTTCCTCAACGACCGCATCCAGCCGCGCCTGATCGATCTCACCAATCACCACGGCTGCCCCTTCTGCGGCAAAACCCTCTACAGTCGCCTTACCAATCCCCGAACCTCCCCCGGTGACGATAACCACTTTGTCAGTGAACCGCATGGCACCCTCCCGTTTTTTTTGCAATCGTTTAATGGTCTGTTTTTATTATAGGTATAAATATTTTATATTCAATATCACAATTACCATATTATGTGACAATTATCACAAAGAAACAAGAGAGAATAACGGCTCTTTAGTTTTCAATTAAGGGGGAACCGCCGAACATGAAAACCAATTATGGAGCTTTTTTACTGGATAGTCGGGGCGGGCGGATTTTACCATCCCTCGATGGGGGAACCGCCGAACAAAAAAAGCCCCAATTATGGAGCTTTTTTACTGGATAGTCGGGGCGGGCGTATTTTAGCATCCCTCGATGGGAGAACCGCCGAACAAAAGAAAGCCCCAATCCTGGAGCTTTCTTTTCAATAAAGTCCGGGCGGGCGGATTTTACCATCCCTCGATGGGGGAACCGCCGAACAAAAAAAGCCCCAATTATGGAGCTTTTTTACTGGATAGTCGGGGCGGGCGGATTTGAACCGCCGACCTCACGGTCCCGAACCGTGCACTCTAACCGGGCTGAGCCACGCCCCGAACGTCCTTTATTCTACCGTGAACGACCCATTCCTGCAAGGCCTGTTACCCGCGGATATGGTAATCCCCTTCCATGATCCATTTATAAGTGGTCAGTTCGCGCAGCCCCATTGGCCCGCGAGCCTGCATGCGCTGAGTAGAAACCGCCACTTCGGCTCCCAGGCCTAACTCACCTCCATCCGTAAAACGCGTCGAAGCATTCACATACACCGCCGCCGAATCGACCGTGCTGGTGAACATCCTCGCGTTCTCCAGGTGGTTGGTAAGAATTCCATCCGAGTGAGCCGTGCTGTGCGCCGCGATGTGGGCCATCGCCTCCTCGATCCCACCGACTACTTTTATCCCTAAAACCAGGCTCAGCCATTCCGTGTCAAAATCATTTTCACCGGCAGGTTCAATGTGAGCGCCTTGCACCCCCTGGAGCAATTCCAGCGCTTCGGCGTCCGCGCGAAAACTGACCGCATCCCTGGCCAGATACTTCACCACTTTGGGCAAAAACTCCCTGGCGATGTCTCGGTGCACCAGGATGGTATCCAGTGCGTTGCACACAGTCGGCCGCTGCACCTTGGAATTTTGGATAACCTCTACCGAGGCTTGCTGGTCAGCGCTGGCATCCACAAATAGGTGGCAAATGCCGATGCCCCCGGTAATCACCGGTATGCGGCTGTTTTTACGGCAAAACTCGTGCAGAGCTGCCCCGCCTCGGGGAATGACCATATCCACATACTCATCCAATTGGAGCAGCTCCCCGATCCGCTGGCGGTCGGTATCCGCGATCAACTGGACGGTGTGTTCATCAAGGGTGCTGTTGGCCAGGCCTGCACAGATAGCCGCACTCATCGCCAGGTTGGTGTGGATCGTTTCGCTGCCGCCGCGTAAAATGGCGCAGTTACCCGATTTAATCGCCAGCGAGGTGATATCCAGGGTGACATTGGGTCTCAATTCATAGATCACTGCCAGCACGCCCATCGGCACGCGCTGTTTGCGGTAGGTAAGCCCGTTGGGCAGAACCCCGGCCTCGATCACCTCTCCGACCGGGTCAGGTAAATCCACCACGGACAGCAAATCTTTAACGTTGGCTTCCAGCCTGGCCTGGGTGAACCTCAAGCGCTCCAGCATGGCAGGGTCGATCCCATTTTGCTGGGCAGCCTCCAGATCCTTCTGGTTGGCAGCCAGAATCTCCGCCTGGCGCGCATTCACCTCTTTGGCAATCAACTTCAAGGCCTGGTTTTTCGCCTCGCTGGATGCCAGCGCCAATCGCCGAGAGGCAGTTTTTGCCTGTTTTCCAAATTCAATTAGGTCAGCCATCGTACCTCATCAATACCATGTGATTGCGGTGAACGACTTCATCACCAAAGGTATAGCCCAAAAGGGTTTCCACTTCGTTGGATTTATGCCCGCATAAATGCTGCAGGTCCCTGGAAGAGTAATTGCTCATCCCCAAGGCCAGGATTTTATTGCCGGTATTGAGTACCCGCACCGTATCGCCGCGCTCAAACTCGCCCTGCACACCGGTGATCCCCACGGGCAGCAGGCTCCCCCCGTGTGCCAGCGCCCTCGCCGCGCCTGTGTCCACTACCAGGCTGCCGCTGGTCTGTTCACCGGCCAACAGATAATGTTTGCGGCTGTCCAACTTGTTTTGCATCGGAAGGAAACAGGTGCCCAGATGCTCCCCGCCGGCAATCCGCACAATGACGTCGGGCTCCTCACCGCTGGCGATATACACCCGGATGCCGGTGTGCCTGGCCAGATCTGCCGCGTGCAGTTTGGTCGCCATTCCACCGGTGCCCAAACCAGAATTGCTTCCCCCGGCTGCCGCCAACAGTTCATCCTGAAATTCTTCGCTCGAAACTTCGCGGATCAGGCGGGCGCTGGAATCCTGTTTCGGATCGCTGGTAAACAATCCTTCTTCATCGGTCAGCAGCACCAGCACATCCGCCTCAATCAGGCTGGCAACCTGGGCGGAGAGGCTGTCGTTATCCCCAAAGCGGATTTCCTCGATCGCTACCGTGTCGTTTTCATTGACCACCGGGATGACTTGCTGGTTTAACAGCGCCTGAAAGGCATTGCGGGCATTCAGATTTCTACGCCTATCGGCCAGATCGGTGCGGGTCAACAGCACCTGGGCAATTTTCTTTTCGTAGATGGCAAAAAATTCGCTGTATCGCGCCATCAAGCGCGGCTGGCCAATAGCCGCTAGCATTTGTTTCTTGGGAATATGCTTGGGCAGTTCCGGGTAGCCCAGCGCCTCACGGCCGGCTGCAATGGCTCCCGATGAGACCAGCACGACTTCGTTGCCCATATTGTGCACCTGGGCAATCTGACGCACCAGGTCTACCATTCGGGCTTTGGAGATCTTTTGCGACCCACCCGTCAGGGTGGAGGTGCCCACTTTGATCACAATCCGTTGGCTGGTGCCCATGCCCTACCCTTTGACAAGCGGCTGGCTGCCCATCGACTGGTTGGCCCGCTGCAGGATGGTATCCAGCAGCACTTGCGCTGACTGCGCCGGGCCTTTGTGCTCCATGCCTGGCACACCCAGTTGGGTGCGCAGTTCACCCACCAGCACGCCCTGCTGGAAGAATGCTTCGAAATACTTGCAAGCCAATTCATCCTGCAATTCCGGATACATCGGCGGACCAAAGATATTGGCATAAAACGAATTAACCAGCCCGGTGGTAGTGGTAGTGCCTTTACTCATCACCGCTCCCTCGCGGAATACTTTCAACGCATCCTGGCTGTTCGTAAACGGCTCGATCACCGGGTGCTGCTCGTCCACCAGGTCGTAATTATTGGCATACAAAACCAGGTCCACCGGGTAACCGCGCACCACATCCGCATATTTGGTCACCGGGATCACCACCCGCGCATTGACCTGGTCGGGGTTCATGATGATCGTACGGTCGATCTGGCCGAAGGCATAACCGGACTGCAGGTCATCCAGGCGCACAAAAGCGCCCATTTCCGTGCCGTAGCCCAAAATCCGCCCATCTTCGCCAAAATCCAGCGAGCCCATATCATCGGCGATGATCACCAGGTCTTCAACCTCATCCCGAATGAGCGCGCGCATGGCTTCCAGGGTCTCGGACTTGCCCGCCCCGCTGTCGCCGATCAACAACACATTGAGATCGCGCCTCCCACGGAGCACCATATTGAACATTGCACCGTGATATGGCATCCGCCCGCGTTTGAGCATAATGATATTGTGGAGGGTCAGGATCATCTTCTTGAGATAGCCAAAGTAACCGTACTCATCCCGATACGGGATCATCCCGACCATCATATTGTTTTCGACATCGTCATAAAAGATCGTCTCGTTTTGGCCTTTCACATGCTCGCCTTTGGGCGGCACGCCAAACATAAACACCGCATCCGGAACCTGGCTCATATCTTCAACCGCCGCCAGTTCGAAAAGATTGGAAAGTGAAAACCCCAATTCAAAAAAGCGTGTTGAAAAATAAACCATGACCAGCAGCGGTCCAACTTTGGCCGGATAGCACAACCATTCCGAAGGATCGATGTCGACCTGTTCTAACGGATTCACATCCACCTTTTGGAACACACCACTGCGCTTGTTCATCGGCGTTTCAAAAATCATAGGCGGGTAAATCAGCACCTGGCTGGTCACCGAGATGGCATTGAGTTTTTTGTACACCTCGGCCGGATATGGCACCTTGATCACCCTGGCGATAGTGGCGATCTCAGCCCCGGCGCTCACCTGGCGGTAAATTCGCGGGTGGCTGCCGGTGATATTTTCACGCAGATCGCGGTACGTGCTGCGCACCACGTGCATCAGGGTCTCGACCGTGTCGTTGAAGGTGCGGTAAGGGCGCTGGTCATAACGATCGCCAATCGAATCGCAGATCACCAGGCGGTGCAGGCTGCGCCAGTAGTTGTAAAACTGCTCCAGGAAATCATCCAACAATTCCCGGTCTGCCAGGAACTGGTCGCTGCCCTCGACAATTTTCTCCACCAGGTGACCGGGCAGTGTTAAGAGGTACTTCAGGGTTAAAGCCAGTTGGTGCAGATCGGCCGGGCCGACATGCTGTGGATTTGGGAAGATGCGCAGAATCCGCGATCGTTTTTGCGAAAGCATGATCACGTATTGTTTTAAAATTTCTGCGAACACGTCCGTGCTGATCAACTCTTCGGGTGTATCACAAATGGTGTTGCGGATACGTAAAATAATTTTCCCATCAAATAATTGATAATTCGTAGGCATGCCAGACTCCAAAGATATTCGACTGATTTACACTAATGATAAAAGGCGGGGATACCATCCACCCTCAACCCATTATTCCAAAGCGGCTACCCTTACCACCGGAACCGGTTTGGCTTTGGCGGTCATTTCTTCTAACATCGCTGTGGTGAGCGACTTGGGCCGCTCAATGGGTTTGCCCAGTGCTCGCGCCCAAACGATATGGGCGGTCAGACCCAGGATTCGGCTTATTCCGAACATCACCGTATAAAAATCAAATTGGGTCACCCCGAAGTGGTGCTGCAGTGCGCCATTAATCGCATCTACATTCGGCCAGGGGTTCTTCACTTTGCCGGTCTGGGCGAGGACGGCGGGTAAAATCTCGAATACCAGCCGCACCAGTTGGAAAATCTCATCGTCCGCCAGGTACTTCTTGGCAAACTCATATTGCACGGTGAAACGCGGGTCGGTTGTGCGTAAAACGGCGTGACCGTATCCCGGGATTACCCGGCCCTGGGCAAGCTGCTGCACCAGGTAGGCGCGCAGTTCCTCGCGGGTTGGCAGTTTATCGTTGAAGTGTTCGCGAACATTGAGCAGCCAGCGCAGGCATTCCTGGTTCGCCAGGCCATGCAGTGGCCCAGCCAATCCGTTCATCCCCGCTGTGCAGGAATAATACACGTCCGAGAGTGCCGAGCTGACCAGGTGCGCAGCGTGGGCGCTGACATTCCCGCCCTCATGATCCGAATGGATCACAAAAAACAAGCGCGCAAGGTCGTGATAGCGCAGGTCATCACCTTTGCCGATCATATTGGCGAAATTTGCGCCCCAATCCAGGTCGGCGCGGTAGGGAACAATCTCACTGTTGCGGTATTTTAAATTGTAAATAAAAGATGCGATCCCAGGGAGTTTAGCGATCAGGTTAAAACTATCTTCGAGGTTGTACACCCAATAATCGCTTTTCGGCAAACCCTCGTCGCTGTACATGCGTTCGGCGTAGCGGCTGGCAAAATCGGAATAGGACTGCAGCGCCAGAATCCCGGCCGAAAATAGGGTCATCGGATGGGCATCAGCAGGAAAGCTGCGCAGGGTATCGAAAACATGGGACGGGATCTCGCTGCGCAGGCACCATTCGCGTTCCACTTCCAGGGCCTCTTCTTCGGTTGGAAGCGTATCGGTCAGCAGCAGATAGAACAGCGCGCCGGCCATGGGGAACTCGGCGCCCTTGACTTTCGGCAAATAATCGATCACTTCCGGAATGGAATACCCGCGCAGGCGAATGCCTTCCAATGGATCAACGTAAGATATATCGCTGACCTGGATCTGAACGCCGCGAATCCCGCCATAAATCTGCTCGACGGTCACTTCCCCGACTTCCAGATCGCCAAATTCTTTGCGCAATCGAGAAACCCGTTCTCTCCAGGCAGGCAGTTGGGCAGCGATTTTATCGTGTATATTCATTGAAACTCCTCCGATCCATTCCTATTTTATGAACGATTCCGCTATAACCATAATTTAACCAACTATTATTTTAGACCGTATTTCACCAATATAGCCTAATTCGCGGGAGATGGATTTGGCCGCTTGTTGAATGCAGCCAATATAAACCGTGATGTTTTCCGGGGTGAACCGCTGGGTTGGCCCGGAGATGGTCAGCGCAGCTGTGATCTCTGTCGTGCGGTCAAAAATTGGGGCGGCGATCCCCGAGGCATCCAGGATCCATTCGCCATCGCTGACGGCATATCCATGTTCGCGGATCTCCACCAATTCGTCCCGCAGCACCTTTAAATTGACGATTGTTTTCTCGGTCAATCTTTCCAGGTGCGACGCCGAAAGGATTTCTTCACGCAGCTGGTCGGGAAGATAGGCCAGCAGCACCTTGCCTGCCGATCCGGCGTGCAGAGGCAAATGCCGGCCGACTCGGGGGGCTACAAATCGAACATTCTGAGTGCTTTCCAGGCGTTCAATGCACACCCGTTCATGACCATCCAAAATATACAGGCTGATCGTCTCCTCTGTTTTTTGATGCAGGTCTTGCAGGAAAGGTAAAGCGATGTTGCGGATATCGGAGGTGGAGAGATACGTCCCTGCCCAGGTCAGCACTCGCGGCCCCAATGAATACACCCGCGTGCTGGGGTTCTGGCTCAACATACCCATCTCTTTCATCGCTGCCATCAACCGGCCGGTCGCACTGGACGACAGGTCAATCCGCCGCGCCACTTCACGAACACCCATTTCTGGGTGCTCGTGGGTAAAACAATCCAGGATTTTAACCGTACGATTCAGCGTCTGCACTTTTTCTGCCTGATCTGCCATGTTGTCCCTTATATCGGGACAGTGTCCCGAAATCTTTGCAATTATTATAAGGTGCTTTTCCTCAGTGTCAACCTATTGACTTACTTTTGCAAAATTTGGGATAAGAACAATTTGGTGCGGTCGTTGCGTGGATTATCAAAGAGCATTTGCGGGGTGGTGTGTTCCACAATCCGGCCATCATCCATGAAAATAACTTCATCCGCGGCGGCCCGGGCAAAGCCCATCTCGTGGGTGACCACCACCATGGTGATTCCAACCTTGGCCAGATCCAGCATCACATCCAGCACTTCCTTGATCATCTCAGGATCCAGCGCGCTGGTTGGCTCATCGAACAACATGATTTTCGGGTTCATCGCCAGGGCGCGGGCAATCGCCACTCGCTGCTGCTGCCCACCGGATAATTGATTGGGGAAATTATCGGCTTTTTCCGAAATACCTACCCGCTTCAATTGCTCCCAGGCGATGTCTTTTGATTCGGCCTTGGAGCGATGGCGGACAATCCGCTGCGCCAGGGTAATATTTTCAAGCACGGAGAGATGCGGATAAAGGTTGAAATGTTGAAAGACCATGCCAATATCGGCGCGGATGGCATTTATTTTCTTTTCATCTCTGGTTAGCAGCTGGCCGTCGATGTAAATTTCTCCTTCGTCTTCCAATTCCATGTGGTTGATACAGCGCAGCAAAGTGGATTTCCCGGAACCACTCGGGCCAATGATCACCACAACCGACCCGCGTTTAATGGATAAGCTGACCGAATTTAATGCATTCACCGGCCCAAAGCTTTTGGACACGTTCCGTACCACGATGATGTCGTCAGCGCCCATCACGATTGGTACCTTTTTTCTAACCACTTCACGCCCAGCGACAGGATCACGGTCATCGTCAGGTAAAGGCCGGCCAGGGTGGAGTATGCTTCGGGATAACGAAAAGTCTGCCCGGCATATAATTTCGCCACCTGGGTGATATCTCGCACCGCCAGTACCGACACCAGGGATGAATCCTTGAGCATAGAAACGAAGTCATTGCCTAACGCCGGCAGCACATTTTTGATCGCCTGGGGCAGGATGATATAGCGCATCGCCTGTCCGTAGGTCAACCCCTGGGAACGCGCGGCTTCCATTTGTCCCTTGTTGATTGATTGGATGCCGGCGCGAAAAATCTCTGCCGAGAAAGCCCCATACGTCACCGAAAGCGCGATCACTGCCCGCAGCTGCATGGGCACGCCTTTATTGTCGATCTGCGACAGCGCCTGGCCAATCCCGCCTAACCCGGCGTCGGTCAGCAGTACCCCCAAAGCATTGATTGCGCTGGTCATCGCCGGCACACCCACCAGGGCGATAAAGAAAATCAACACCAGCATGGGGATACCGCGAATGATCTCGACATACAACGTGGCGAGATTCTTGAAGAACACATTGGTGGATATCCGTCCCAGGCCTGTGACCAGGCCCAAGACAATCGCGATGGCATAAGCGCTCAATGTGGTGATGATCGTGACCGACAAACCAATGCGGATAAATTGGAAGGCCTGCTGGTAATTTGGGTTGGTGGCGATGACAAACAACGTGGCAGCCGCGATGATCAGAATCGCAATAAACCACCAGGGGAACCGCTCTAACCGCACACGAAGTGGGTCTGGCTTAACAACGGGCAATCCTTGAGGAACTGTGGTCTCTTCAGCTGCCATTTTTGTTTTCCTGTTCAGATTGATCAGGTCCGGCAATTCATTCCGCCGGACCTGATCAAACGATAAACCTACTTGATATCAGAATCACCAATCTTGAAGTCTGGGCCAAAGAATTTGGCGTTGATTTTATCCAATGTGCCATCGGCTTTCATTGCATCCAGGGCTTTGTTCACCGGGTCCACCAGGGCGCTGCCCTTTGGATATACAAACCCCAATTCATCGCTCGAGATAGACGGTCCGATCAATTCAATTTTGTCGGCATTCTCGCCGCGATAACCCTGACCCGCGGTTTCATCGATGATCACGGCATCCACATCGCCGCCGATCAAAGCCTGAACCGCAAATGGGAACTGCTCGAAGGCCTTAATCCGGGTTTCAGGCAAATACTTCTTGGCGGTTTCGTAATTGGTGGTATTCACCTGGGTGCCCATTAGCAGAGATTCATCCTTGGCGAAGGCTTCGATGCTGTCAAAGCGGGTATCGCCTTTCCGTACCAGCAGCCGCTGATTTACCGAAATGTATCCCGTGGAAAAATCCACGATCTTCTGGCGGTCGGGGGTGATGGTCACGCCGTCCGCGGCCACGTCGTACTGTTTGTCCGACACTGCCTGGAT
This sequence comes from uncultured Chloroflexia bacterium, assembly GCA_963752685.1. Classification (GTDB taxonomy): domain Bacteria; phylum Chloroflexota; class Anaerolineae; order Anaerolineales; family Anaerolineaceae; genus Anaerolinea. Next base: position 1,704,706 of record CAVVZR010000008.1, read on the forward strand.
CATGCCGTCCCAGGCAACTTCCACGAAGGCAGGCTCGCAGTGCAGCCGGGTGCAGATTTCTTTCCAGGCGTCATAATCCCAGCCACCCGGCTCACCGGTTGAGACCAGGATGTAATTGAAGGGCAGGTAGGCGTTTTCTACGGCGATAGAAATCTTCTGGCATTTCAAATCGACGACAGCCTTGTCGGCGGTGCCAAGGCAGTTGGGGGATTGGGATTCTGCCGGGGCAGGCGTGGCTGCAGGCGCACATGCGCTCAGAACAAGCACAATTAATGCTGCAGCGGAAATCATTTTCATCAGGCGTTTCATATTTCTCTCCAAGTTGAAAAAGGTCGGCAGTAGCTTGCAAGCGATGGCTTGCATTTTGTTGGTGCGCATCGCACCAAACATTGAGGGTGCATGGATAGCACCGGGCTCATCCTGGCATCCCCGTGGGACACATTTTTATTTTCCTGGTACACCTCCCCAAAATCAATCCTCCCATGTGTCATCATCTTGTTGGAAAAATAAAAGACCCTCCTTCCGGAAGGTCTTTCGCAATTTGTTGTAGACTAAAGCGAAAGGGCCTAACCTTCCAGGAAGGTTGGGATAAAAATAATTCGCTTGACACCCAAATTTGTCGTCATTTGATGACTTTATATCATGGGCATTTAGGTGTGTCAAGTTGATTGGGTATTTTTTATAAAGGATCACCCAAATGGGTGAAATTTGATAAAATCAAATCAATATTCACCGATTTTCATTTATTCCCCCCACGGGAGACAAGCTTCATGACCAACGACTATTTTCATACCCTCGACACACTGGAAACTCCTGAAGGCTCCTATTCATATTTCCAACTCAACAAGTTAAGCGCGGCCGGAGATAACTTCCTGCCACGCCTGCCTTATGCCATCCGTATTCTATTGGAAGGTTTGCTGCGCAACTGCGACGGTAAAAAGGTGTCTCCGCAGGATGTGCTCGACCTCGCTGCCTGGAGCCCCCAGGCCCAAAAACGCGCTCCCATGCAGTTTTTTGCCGGGCGTGTCGTGCTGCAAGATTTCACCGGCGTTCCGGTGATGAATGACCTGGCTGCCATGCGCGCCGCGCTGGTGCGCCTGAACGGCTCGCCCGACCAGATCAATCCGAGCGTGCCGGTCGACCTGGTCATCGACCACTCGGTGCAGGTAGATTATTATGGCACCCACGATTCTGTTCGAGCGCAACGTGGAACTCGAATTTGAACGCAACCGCGAGCGTTACGAATTCCTGCATTGGGCGCAGAAAGCCTTTCGCAATTTCCGCGTAGTTCCGCCATCCTCAGGCATCGTTCACCAGGTGAACCTCGAATATCTGGGCAGAGTGGTTCTGACCCGCGAAATAGAGGGAAAAACCGTCGTCTTCCCCGAGACTTTGGTCGGCACCGATTCGCACACCACCATGATCAACGGGTTGGGTATCGTTGGATTTGGCGTCGGCGGGATCGAGGCGGTCGCATCCATGCTCGGCGAACCACTTGAATTTGTCACTCCGGATGTCATCGGGGTCAAACTTGTGGGCCGATTGCCCAAGACCGTAACCCCCACCGACCTCACCCTCACCATCACCGAGCTGCTGCGCAAAGTGGGTGTCGTCGACAAATTCGTGGAATTCTACGGTCCCGGCCTGTCCACTCTCAGCCTCGCGGATCGCGCTATGATCTCTAATATGACCCCTGAAACCGGCGCGACCGTGTTGAACTGGCCCGTAGACCAACAGACCCTGGATTACTTAGAACTGACCGGCCGGCCTACCGATTTGGTGGAGGCTTACTTCCGTGCCCAGGGCCTTTTCCGCACCGATGATGCTCCCGACCCGGAATACACGCTCTCGTTGACCCTTGACCTGGCAACGGTCGAACCCAGCCTGGCAGGGCCAAAACGCCCACAAGACCGCGTGCCACTAAGCAAGGTCAAAAATAATTTCGAGCTGTCTCTGGTTCGTCCGCGCACCGAACGTGGTTTTGGCCTGGACGCTGCCGATTTACACAAAACCGCGGCCGTCCAAACCAATGGCCATTCCTCTCAGATTACCCACGGCTCGGTGGTTATCGCCGCCATCACCTCCTGCACCAACACCTCCAACCCCTACGTTATGATTGGCGCCGGTCTCCTGGCAAAAAAGGCGGTCGAAAAAGGGCTGATGACCCAACCCTATGTCAAAACCAGCCTGGCTCCCGGCTCGCGGGTAGTCACCGCCTATCTGGAACAATCCGGCCTGATGGAGCCTCTGGAGAAATTGGGGTTTGACCTGGTAGGCTATGGCTGCACCACCTGCATCGGCAATTCGGGGCCGCTGCCCGAGCCGGTGGTCAAAGCGATTAACAGCGCCAACCTGGTGGCAGCCGCGGTGCTTTCCGGCAATCGCAACTTTGAGGGGCGCATCCATCCCAATGCACAGGCCAATTACCTGGCCTCTCCCCCGCTGGTGGTGGCGTATGCCCTGGCCGGCACCGTGGACATCGATTTCGAAACCCAACCGATTGGCAACGACCCATCCGGAAGCCCGGTATTCCTCAAAGATATCTGGCCATCCGCAGATGAAATCCAGGCCACGATCCATCAGACCATCCAACCCAAGCTGTTCACAGACAATTACATCGGTCTCTTCAGCGGAAACCAGGTCTGGAATGATATTTCCAGCGGTTCAAATAAACTATACGAGTGGCGAGATGAATCCACTTATATTCAGGAGCCGCCCTTCTTTGAGGGCCTGACCCGCGATGTTCCTCCCCTGGCCGATATCCAGCATGCGCGCGTCCTCGGTTTGTTCGGCGATTCGATCACTACCGATCACATTTCGCCGGCCGGCAACATCTCCCCCTCCGGCCCGGCCGGCAAATATCTGCTCGAAATGGGTGTACCCATCCACGAGTTCAATTCATTCGGTTCTCGCAGAGGCAATGACCGGGTGATGACCCGCGGCACTTTTGGCAATATTCGCCTGAAGAACCTTCTGATGGGAGGCGAGGAAGGCGGGGTAACCCTGCATTTCCCCGACGGCGAGAAAATGAGCATCTTCGACGCCGCGATGCGCTATAAAGCCGAAGACGTGCCGCTGATCGTCATCGCCGGCAAAGAATACGGCACCGGGTCCAGCCGAGACTGGGCGGCAAAAGGAGTCATGCTGCAAGGTGTGCGCGTTGTGATCGCCGAATCGCTCGAACGCATCCATCGTTCCAACCTGGCCGGGATGGGCGTGCTGCCGCTAACCTTCATGCCCGGTGAAAACGCAGCGAGCCTCGGATTGACCGGACGGGAAAGCTACTCCATCACTGGCCTCGAGCAAATCCAGGCCCCTGGCGCAGAAGTCACCGTTCTGGTTCAAAAGGATGATGGCCAAACCACCAGTTTCAGGGCCCGCGTGCGTCTGGACACGAAAAATGAAATCGCCTATTTCCATAATCGCGGGATCATGAACACGCTCCTGCTCAACCTTTTACGATCAGCAGGCAAAGAATAAGGGGCTTAGTTCACATTCTTTGAGAAAAGCTCCGGGATTTAACCAATCGATCCGTCGAAGCGAGAGTATAATTATGGTTGTGATGCGCCGGGCGTATCACAACCATATTTGTTCTCACCATCGAGGAGTCTCCCTACATGAGCAGTAAAAAAGTACGCGTCGCTATCATTGGTGTGGGTAATTGCGCATCTTCATTGATTCAGGGAGTGCATTTCTACCAGAACGCAGCCGATACCGACCGTGTTCCCGGTCTGATGCACGTGAATTTGGGCGGATACCATATTAGTGATATCGAATTCAGTGCCGCTTTCGACGTTGTCGACACCAAGGTTGGTAAAGATCTTTCTGAAGCCATTTTTTCCTACCCAAACAACACCTTCAAGTTCGCCGAAGTCCCCAATCTGGGGGTCAATGTTGAGCGCGGGATGACTCATGATGGACTGGGGAAATATCTGTCCCAGATTCTCACCAAGGCTCCCGGGCCGACCGCCGACATCGTGCAGATCCTCAAGGACACGAAGACGGATGTGGTCGTCAGCTACCTGCCGGTGGGCTCTGAAATGGCGACCAAATGGTACGTCGAGCAGATCCTCGAAGCCGGTTGTGGATTCGTCAACGCCATCCCGGTGTTCATCGCCAGCTCGGAATATTGGGGCGATCGCTTCAAACAGCGCGGTCTGCCGATCATCGGCGACGACATCAAATCCCAGGTGGGCGCGACCATTCTGCACCGCGTGCTCACCAGCCTGTTTGTCGACCGCGGCGTGCGTCTCGACCGGACCTACCAATTGAATTTTGGCGGTAACACTGATTTCATGAATATGCTCGAACGAGAGCGCCTGGAATCCAAGAAAATTTCCAAGACCGGTGCGGTCACATCCATGCTGCCTTATCCCCTGGCAGAAGGCGACGTGCACGTTGGCCCCAGTGATTATGTGCCCTGGTTGACGGACCGCAAGTGGTGCTACATCCGCATGGAAGGCACCACCTTTGGCGAGGTGCCCCTTAACCTGGAAGCCAAGCTGGAAGTTTGGGATTCCCCGAACTCGGCCGGTGTGATCATTGACGCGGTGCGCTGCGTAAAACTGGCCCTGGACCGCGGCCTCAGCGGTCCCTTGTATGCACCCGCGTCTTACTTCATGAAAACCCCGCCCAAACAGTTCAAAGATGATCTGGCCCGCGAGATGACCGAAGCTTACATTCGCGGCGAATAATGAGATCCACCGGATCGGGCAGACCCACCTCTGCCCGATCCTTTGGCAGCATGCACTCTATGAATCTTATTTCATTGAAAAACCAGGCGGCAAAAAGCGCCTGGTCTTTCCTTTTATTGGCAATTCTGACAGTGAGCACCGCCTGTTCGCCGAAGACTGCCTCCGCCCCGACCCCGGATACCACCCTCACGGCCGTATTCAACCAGGCGCTGTTTGCCGCCACCCAATCGGTGCCGCCGCCTACCCCCACCCCCAGTCCCAGCCCACAGCCGAGCCCAACCCGGACGCTAACACCCAGCCCAACACCGGTGCGAACCCCGCCAGACCTACCCCTTACTTTTCACACTTCGCTGCTGGCTGCCGCCGACATCCCGCACACTTATTTGGATGATACCTGCCAGTATCTTAAAAACCGGTGGGATCCCTCCCACAGCGCCCCGGGCACGGTGGTGATGCCGATCATGTTCCACTCCATTACCAACGGCGAAGTTAACCATCCCTACCAGGTGACCAGCGCAAAAGTTGACCTGCTGCTCCACGACTTGAAATCCCAGGGGTTTGAAGCCATCACCATGCAGCAGCTGGCTGGATTCTTGCAACAAAACGAGTTAATCCCACCCCGGTCGGTTTTACTGATCGTCGACGATCTGCACTACGAATCGTATTACCGGGATCATTTTGAAGCCTTGCTCAAAGAGTATCACTGGTCCGTCACCAATGCCTGGATCAGTGAACCGGAGGCCAACCGGCTGGTCAAGGATGGCAACATTCGCCTGCAGCAAGAAGGTTGGGTCGATCACCAGGCCCATGGGGTCTTCCATAACATCAATATCTCCGAGTTCAAACCTGGCACGGTGATCACAACCGATCTATATGGAACCATCACCGGTGAGCAGTTCACCCGCAATGAATTGGAAGGCTCGATGCAGGCAATCACCGAGACATTCGGCAAAGCCCCGATCGCATATATCTGGCCAGGTGGTAATTTCAGCCAGTTGGGCGTCAAGATCGCCCGCGAAGTGGGTTTTGAGCTTGGCTTTACAGTCAATCCGCGTGGACCTTTGATGTTCAACTGGATTCCTTTGGCCGACGCCACCGACCCCAACCGCCCGGCTTTTCTTGCCGAGGGTTATGTCAACGACCCGATGATGGTGCTCCCGCGCTTTTGGGATCAAGACGCTTCCGCCCATCTAGACACCGTCCGGCAGATCGGCAAACAGGCAGCGGAAGAAGCCGAGAAAACTCGCGGGGACGAACTGGAGTACTACGATATCGTTTGCAAACCTAAACTGGGCGAAATTCCGGGTTTGACACCCTGAGGGATGCAAATTATTTAAAGACAGGAAAACATGGGGCGACATTTTCTCAATTGGTGCTTGGTTCTCCTTTTCATCGCGTCGGCGGTGAGCGGCTGTGTGAAAACCTGGCCGGATAATCAAACCTGGAAGCCCACCGGCCAGGCGAGCCAGGCCACCACAGAACCCGGCGCGATTGCACCGGCCGCTACGCCTACCCCGCCCATGCCCTCCTACCTGGCGACTCGCGATCCAGCCCTGCCCCTTTACACCCCAACTCCTGACAGGCCGCATCCTCTGCCAACCCCTCGTACGGAAAAGGAGCAATACACCATTCGCAGCGGCGACAGCCTGGGAGCCATCGCCCAACGCTACGGGGTCAATATCAGCGCCATAATCCAGGAAAACGAGATTGCCAATCCCGATCTGCTTGAGGTCGGCAAAGTCCTCACCATTCCGGCGCAAGACCCCCTGCCACCCGGTCCCGATTTCAAAATCATCCCGGATTCCGAATTGGTCAACGGACCTGCTGTTGCCAATTTTGACACCGGCAAAATCGTCGATCAGTTTGGTGGATTCCTGAAATATTATCGGGATGAAGTTGAGGGCACCTCGCTGTCCGGCTCGGAAGTGGTCAGCCGGGTAGCCATGCAATATTCGGTGAACCCGCGCTTGCTGTTGGCGCTCTTGGAATACCAATCGAGATGGGTGACCCAATCCACGCCCGCGACCTCCAACCAGGACTATCCCATGGGTTACCTCAACACAGGCTATAAGGGCCTGTATTTGCAGCTTTCATGGGCTGCCAACAACCTCAACCGTGGATTTTATCTATGGGATGCCGGCGGGCTATCCAGCCTGATCCTGGCGGATGGGGTCATGATCCCGCCCGCCAATACGTTGAATGCCGGCACAGTAGCTCTGCAGTTGTTTTTCAGCCTGCTCGATGACCAGGCCGCCTGGCGCCAGGCCGTCTCAGTGGAAGGCTTCTCTGCCACCTATCGATCCATGTTTGGTTACCCCTTCGATTTCGCCGTCGAACCGCTGCTGCCGGACGGTCTCAAACAACCACCCATGCAGTTGCCCTTCGAGCCCGGCGTAGACTGGTCCTTCACTGGAGGGCCGCACGGTGGCTGGGGCAGCGGATCTGCCTGGGCTGCGCTGGATTTCGCCCCTCCTGGAGATGCGCTCGGTTGTGTGATCAGCGACGCCTGGGTTGTCGCCTCAGCCGATGGGCTGATTGTGCGCTCGCAAAACGGCGAGGTGGTCGAAGACCTGGATGGGGACGGCGACGACCAGACCGGTTGGTCCATTTTGTATATGCATATCGATTCAAACGCGCGGATCAAGGTCGGCACGTCGGTAAAAACAGGCGAACGCATCGGTCATCCCAGCTGCGAGGGTGGATACTCGACCGGCACGCATGTGCACCTCGCCAGGCGGTATAATGGAGAATGGATATCGGCGGACGCATCCATTCCCTTTAACCTTGAAGGTTGGGTCTCTTCAGGCAACGGCATTGAATACGACGGATGGTTAAATAAAGATGGAAAGACGATTGAAGCGTGGAATGGCCGTCAAACGGAAAACCAAATCCACCGCTAGATTTTTTGAATCTCTGGTGATCGTCATCATTGTCTTAGGCGCGATAGGTGGCTGCGCCTGGACCGTCATCGGGCCGCTTAACCTGGTTTCGCGGCTGGCCCCACTCCTGACGCCCGAGGTTGTCAGCGGGCAGGCGGAACCCACCACACCTGTTCTCGAGCAGGCCCAGGCGACTCGGGCCGTCCTCCCCACCCTGGAACCCAGCCCCACTCCGACCCTGACTCCCGAGGATTCGCCCACACCTGCTCCCCCAATCTTGTATTACACCCTGGCCGGCGATACGCTCAATGCTGTCGCCCTGCGGTTTGGCGTTGACCCCGCCGAGATTACCTCACCCAGCCCAATTCCATCCGAGACCCTGTTCAACCCCAACCAACTGCTGCTCATTCCGCACCGTCTGACGGAGACATCTTCATCGGACCAGATCATGCCAGACAGCGAAATTGTATTTTCACCCTCTGCTCTCGATTTTGATATTGGTCAGTTCGTTAAAGACAGCGGCGGGTACCTGTATAGCGTTCAGGAATGGCACACCAACGGTTGGAATGACGGCGCAAATGCAGTTTACAACGTGGCAGTCAATAACTCCATCAATCCACGCCTCCTGTTGGCCCTGATCGAATATCAAAGCCATTGGATTCTAGGCCAGCCCGCTAACCTGGCCCAGACCGATTTTCCTGTTGGCCATATTGATTACTCCAAGAAAGGGCTTTTCCTACAACTAAGCTGGGTCGTTCAGCAGCTGAATATAGGCTATTACGGCTGGCGCGACGGGCACATAACCGAATTGACCTTTCTCGATGGCAGCACCTTACGCCTGGCGCCTGATCTCAACGCCGGGTCGGTTTCGTTAATGTACCTGATGGCCCAATTGTATGACCAGCCTCATTGGGCCAACACCATGTACGGCGAGAACAGTTTGACCGCCCTCTACGAAAAAATGTTCGGCAGCCCCTGGGAACGAGCCCAGACGGTTGAACCGCTCTTTCCCGCCACCCTCACCCAACCGCCCCTGGTGCTCCCCTTCCAGCCCGGCCCGCTGTGGAGCTTCACCGGCGGACCGCATTCTGCCTGGGGTCCAGACGGCGCGCGGGCAGCGGTGGATTTTGCTCCCGGCACCACCATCACCGGCTGCTATAAATCCACTGATTGGGTCACCGCTATGGCTAGCGGATTGGTGGTCCGCTCAGAAACCGGGGTGGTGGTGGTGGATTTGGATGGCGACGGCTACGAGCAAACCGGCTGGGCGATTCTGTATCTGCATATCGCCACCAACGACCGGCCACCGGTCGGTTTATGGCTCAACACCGACGATCGGGTCGGACATCCCTCCTGCGAAGGCGGTCAGGCCACCGGGACCCACGTCCACATCGCCCGAAAATATAACGGAGAATGGATTTTGGCGGATGGTCCACTGCCATTCGTACTCAGCGGCTGGCGCGTGCACGCCGGGACCGACCTCTACCAGGGCACCCTCACCCGCGACAACGATCTGATCACTTCATCCATCTATGGGGACTTTAAATCCAGGATTTACCGCTGATCGGGGTTTGGCGCTTATTGGATATAGTTTTCATACCAGGCAATCCCAAAATCGGCGATGGTCACATCCAGATCCTCAAAATGGGTCCATTCATCCGTCGTGCCAAACAGGCAAAGAATGTACGCCCGACCGTCGGGTAAAACCAGGATCCCACTGTCAGCGACAATCACCGGCTGGGTCAACGACCCGCGCTTGTTATACAATACCGAACCCGCTGGAAGTTGAGGGACCAGCTTCCACAACCGCACTGCATCTCCCTCGGTTACCTCACCCAAAAAATCTAGCAGCCGACCGCTGGCCTCATCCCCAAGCAATTTACGGTCGTACAATTCTTCCCATAGATGGGCTATTTCTCCGGCGGTGGAGCGGCGCGGTTCGAGGGAGGTATGGCGCGCGCCCCACTGATCCAGAGTTGCCCGGATCGTCACCTCACTTAAATTATCGACCGTATCCCGCTCCAGAATATCGGTGGCGGTTTCTTCGCTTAACACCAGCATAGCGTGCAGCAGCTGCTCATACGTGCGCCCGGCTTTGGGTGGAGCGGCAGCCAGCGCTTGCGCCAACCCGCCCGAGCGGGATGCCAGGTACTTCATCACCAACATGGCTAAGGGCAATTTGATCACCGATGCGGGGTGGATCAGCGCATCCGCCTCCCGGTTGAAACTGACTTCCCCGCCCACTTGTTTGACCAGAACATTCCAATGCCCACCGCGATTCAGAACCTGGTTCAACACTTCTTGTCCAGGCTCCTGGCCGGCATAACTGCGTTTACGCACCAGCATCACCCCTTTGTACCGACCAGATTGACCGGCCAGCCAGCCAGCCTCCGCTTGGGCCGGATCGAATAATTCCATTTCTTCGATGCGATAGGCCCCACTTTTTGAATCCTGCAGGTTAGTTGTGGTGAATATGCGCCCGTCCCTGTCCTTGCGGGTGATTAACAGGTATTTTCCTACGCGCTGAGGGTTGGTTGGGATCAGGTAGAGCAAATCGCCGGGGAAGAGACCGGCCTGGATTAAATCAACTTCGCGGAGAGCCCCAAGGCGCAGCTGCCAGTCATACTTTTCGCGCGGGAAAATCTCGCGCATCGGACCATCATCCACCTGCGGGTCAGCCAACCAGAATTTGTGGGTTTTTACTTCAACCGGCAGCCAACCCGCTCGTTTCAGTATCGCCAGCGCCAGCGGACCGTCGATATAACCGGCATCCTCCTCGCCCAGGTCCGCCAGCACAACCTGTAGCTCTTCGTCGGTCTCAGCCTGGAAAAACGCAGCTGATTCTGCCAGGCGTTGATTGGGGTCAGAAACGGTTGGCGCCGGAGTAGATACGACCGTCAAGGTGGCTGACGGTGGCATCCCTTGGGTAGGTGAAGGCTGTTGGCCTCCCGCCACGGTGGGCTTCATTGCGACCACTGTGGCCGAAGGGATACCAGTGGCCGGCGGGAGCGGGGTAGGAGAAACACAACTTGCCAGACTGCAGGTCAGCCAAACAATCAACAATGCAGCGGTGAGAGGTGGGCGGGTGCGGCGGTCCATCGCTGGAATTATAGCAGTCTAAAATCGGTTATAATCCGGTCCATCACTGAAATCCGATGAGACCTCCCAGAAAATCACCATTCTCCATCCTCCTATACATGCTGGTGGCCGCCCTGGTTTTATTGACGGGCTGCCTGCCACCAGACCTGGTCGCAGGAGAGGTTTCCGCCCAATCGCAGCCCGAAGCGACCGAGCCGGTCCAGCAGATTACCGCAACCCCTCTGCCCACGCGCCCGGCCTATCCCCCGGGGGAATTGGTGGATTATACGGCTCAGACCGGCGACACCCTCCCCGCGATCGCCGCCCATTTCAACACCACCGTCGAGGAAATCCGCGCGGCCAATACCTTTATCCCGCCGGATGCCACCACCATGCCGCCCGGCATGCCGATGAAGATCCCCATCTATTATCAGGCCTTGTGGGGCAGTCCCTATCAGATAATCCCTGACAGTCTTTTCATCAATGGGCCTTCCCAGGTGGGCTTTGATACGCGAAAATATGTCATCAGCCAGCCTGGTTGGCTCAAATTCTATTCCGATTATGTCGCCGACCGCCAGCGCAGCGGCGCCGAAATTGTCGATTATGTGGCCACCAACTATTCGGTCAGCCCGCAGCTACTCCTGGCTTTATTGGATTACCAGCTGGGCGCCTTGACCGATCCGCAGCCGCCGACCGACCTGAGCACCTACCCTCTGCGCGAATTCAACACCTCCCGCACCACACTGTACCGCCAATTAGCCTGGGCGGCCAACACCCTCAATAACGCTTATTACCGCTGGCGGCTTGGCCAGACCAGCGATTTAAACATCCCCGGCGGCAAATTGGAGCGCATCGATCCCTGGCAGAATGCCGCCACCGCTTCACTGCATTATTACTTCACCCTGCACCAATCCGCGCAGGAATACGACCGGGCAATCTCTCCGGAGGGGCTGGCGCAGACCTGGAAGAAATTGTATGGCGATCCATGGACCACGCCTGCCCATATTCCCGGCAGTCTCCACCAACCCGAGTTCCGCCTGCCGTTTCAACCCGGTAAGTCCTGGTCGTTCACCGGCGGCCCGCATAACCCTTGGGGCGAGGACTCTCCCCTGGCTGCGCTCGACTTTGCTCCGCCGTCTGTCGTGGGTGGCTGCGCCCCCTCGGATGAATTGGCCACGGCAGTGGCGAAAGGTGTAATCGTCCGCAACGGCACCGGTGTCGCGGTCCTGGACCTCGACGGCGATGGCGACGAGCGAACCGGATGGGATATTTTCTATTTGCATCTCGCCTCAAACGATATTGCCACGGTCGGCATGACCCTGGATGCCGGCCAGCCGATTGGGCATCCCTCCTGTGAGGGCGGCGAGGCCACCGGAACCCACGTGCATATCGCCCGGAAATATAACGGCGAATGGGTCCCGGCCGATGGCGTGCTCGCTTTTACCATGGAAGGCTGGGTCACTCACAGCGATGGAATTGCCTATCAAGGCTATCTTACCCGCGAAGGAAGAACTGTGACCGCCTGCGTCTGTTCGGACCAGGCCAGTCAGCTTCAAACCGGGTTCCCCTAATCTTTGCCATTGGAGAATAAGTCTATGCCCATTGAACAACCGAAAGGCTTCATCGGTTTCACCATTGTGTGGTTTGGCCAGGTGATCTCGATTAATGGGTTCGGCGATGAGCGGGTTTGCCCTGACCATCTGGGCCTGGCAAATCACCGGTTCGGCTACCGCCCTGGCCCTGATGGGCTTTTTTAGTTTCGGGCCAACTGTGCTTTTCAGTCCTGTGGCCGGCGCACTGGTCGACCGCTGGAACAAGAAGCTGGTAATGATGCTCAGCGACCTGGCGGCGGGGCTCTCGACGATCGCGATCTTGATCTTATATTCCTCGGGGCACCTGCAGATCTGGCACATGTATGTGGCCGGAGCTTTCTCGGGGTTTTTCCAGGCGTTCCAATGGCCGGCGTATTCCACCGCCATTTCAGTCATGGTGCCAAAGGCCCAATATGCGCGCGCAGCCGGGATGATGTCATTAGCCGAATGGGGATCGGGCATCTTTGCTCCCGTTCTGGCAGGCGCATTGATTGGTTTGATTGGCATCAGCAATATTTTGTGGATTGATATCGCTACCTTTGTCTTCGCCATTTCGGCGCTGCTGGTCATCCACGTGCCCGCTGTGCCGCGCTCTACCGAGGGCGACCAGAGCCGCGGGAGCCTGGCCAAAGAATCCATGTTTGGTTTTCGCTACATCCTCTCTCGTCCGAGTTTACTGGGGCTGCAGCTCATCTTCTTCTTCGGAAATTTGATGAGCACCATCGGCATGACCCTCTTAGCCCCTATGATCCTGGCGCGCACCCAGGATAATGCCCAGATTCTCGGACTGGTGCAGTCGGTTGGCGCAGGCGGTGGGATCGCCGGCAGCCTGATCATCTCGACCTGGGGCGGACCCAAGCGCCGGATCTACGGGGTCATCTTTGGCTGGCTGCTGTCCGGCATCCTCGGACAATTCCTCTTTGGTTTCAACCTCGGCATTCCTATTTGGATGGTAGGGGCATTCTGCTTTAGCTTCTTTGGGCCGGTGATTAACAGCTCCAACCAGGCCATCTGGCAGTCCAAAGTTCAGCCTGACCTGCAAGGGCGCGTATTCTCCGTGCGCCGCATGATTGCCCAAATAACCGCGCCGGTCGCCATGCTCATCGCCGGGCCGCTGGCGGATAAACTGCTCGAGCCTGCGATGAGCACATCTGACAGTGGGCTGGCCCAACTCCTTGGCGGGATCACCGGCGTCGGGCCGGGAGCCGGGATGGCGACCATCATCATGGTCAGCGGCATTCTCATCGTGGTCATCGCCCTGGTCGCCTACTTTACCCCGCACGTGCGTAATGTCGAGACCCTCCTGCCGGATCACGACCTGGCGAAATAAGCACAAAACGGGCGAATCACTCGCCCGTTTTTTATTGACTTGCCAGAAAATAAACCTATAGTATTTATATCAACAAAGGAGGCGCTATGCTGGAAAAGGTGGATCTCACCCGTTCGCTCTCCAAAGAGGATTACAAACAGCGTCTGCCCGGGATGCAGGTGCGATTATATGATTTACAAAAAGCATGCTGGGACGCACAAATCCCCAGCATGCTGCTATTTGAGGGTTGGGACGCCTCCGGCAAAGGTACCGCGATCAACCTGCTTACCCGCCGGCTCGATCCTCGCGGGTTTAAACTCTATCCGATCCAGGCGCCTCGCACCCACGAGCTGCATATGCCCTGGTTGTGGCGGTTCTGGCTGAAGGTGCCAAATTATGGCGAAATGGCCATCTTTGACCGCAGCTGGTATGGACGGGTAATGGTCGAACGGGTTGAAAATCTCACCCCGGCCAGGCTATGGCAAAAAGCCTTCCGCGATGTGATCGAATTTGAACGTATGCTGGCAGACGACGGTTACATCTTGGTGAAATATTTCTTACATATAAGTCAGAAAGAGCAAGCCCGCCGTTTTAAACGGTTGGAAAAGGACCCGCTCGAAAACTGGCACGTCCAGGCGGAAGATTGGGAACACCACCGCAAATACGACCAATACCTGCTGGCTATCGAGGAAATGCTGGCCCAAACCGATACCGAATGGGGGCCATGGACCATCATCGAAGCCACCGACCGGCGCTGGGCGCGCATCAAAATTTATGATGTGCTCATCCGTCGTCTTGAGCAAGGCCTGATCAGTCGCGGAAAAGAGCTGCCCCCTGCGGCGCCCATCAATCTCGAAGCTGCCCCTGTCGAACCGGGTGGAGAGGAGGATTAATATGCTTGCCACCCTGGACATGACCAAGACGCTGGCGCCGGATGTCTACAAAAAAGAGTTGGTAAAAGCACAGCTCTCTCTGCGGGCTCTCGCTTACCAGTTATATGTGGCCAAACGCAGCCTGGTGATTGTCTTCGAAGGCTGGGACGCTGCAGGAAAAGGCGGGGCGATCAAGCGCCTGACCGAACGCCTCGATCCACGCGGATACGAAGTCTTTCCCATCGCTGCCCCCACCAGCGAAGATCGCACCCATCACTATTTGTGGCGGTTCTGGCGGAGATTGCGACCGCCTGACGAGAAGCAAATTCAAATCTTTGACCGCAGTTGGTATGGGCGAGTGCTGGTGGAGCGCATCGAAGGGTTTTGCACAGAAGCTGCCTGGCGACGAGCATACCGCGAGATTAATGAATTTGAGAATTTGCTAGGCGAACAGGGCATTTTATTGGCCAAATTCTGGGTGCACATTGATTCGGAAGAGCAGTTCCGCCGCTTCACGGAACGGCAGAACGATCCCTATAAGAATTGGAAATTAACCGATGAGGATTGGCGCAATCGCCAGAAATGGGACCAATACGAGCAGGCCGCTGAAGATATGTTCCTCAAAACCAGCACGCTCAATATGCCCTGGACTCTGGTCGAAGCCAATGATAAATCTTATGCCCGGGTCAAGGTTGTGAAAACCCTGGTTGATCTGCTGGAAAAAGGCCTGGAACAGACCACCGCCAAAAAACCAAAGCCCGGCAAGAAATAATGAGGCCGGTCAGGCCTCATTTATGGTGATGTGGTGTTGGATGTTGGCCGATTTTTCAAGCATGGCTTGCGCTGAACAATACTTGCTGGACGACAGCTCCACGGCTCTCTCGACTGCCTCCGCCTCGACTCCATGGCCGGTGACAATAAACTCAATGGTAATGTCGGTAAATATCTTGGGATGATCCGTCGCCCGGTCGCCGTGGATGCGCACTTCAAACGCGGTCACCGCCTGCCTCTTTTTCTGCAGGATCGAAATCACATCCATCCCTGTGCAGCCTGCCAGACCAATCAAGAGCAGTTCCATGGGGCGCAATCCGTCATTTAATCCGCCCGATTCGACTGATGTGCCTAAAGGTATTGATAAACCGCTGTTGCCGCCGGTGGCATTAAAAGACATGCCTTGTTTCCAGATTACCTGAGCGTCCAAAATTCCTCCACCCGATTAATTGTTGGCCAGCACTTTTTGAATGTGGGCTAGAAGCTGGCTTTCAGCAGCCGCCCCCACTACATTATACGCCCCCTGGTTGATAGTGGTCTGAGGCACACCCGAAACGTTGAATTGATTGGAGAGTTCGGGGAATTCGGTGGCTTCAACCATCTCGGCTTGCACCATGGGGCTCTCGATAGCCATTTGGTGGGCCAGAACCACCGCGCGCGGGCAGTAGGGACAGGTGGGAGTCACAAATACCTGCAAATGCACCGGGTGCTGAAGGGCTTTCAACGTATCTCGGGTTTCCTGGGTCAGGCCAGAGTCGCGCTTTGAGACCAACAGGATCGAATTGACCAGGGAGGTAAATTCGTGACCGGCAGGAATCCCCATATAACGCACCCCAAAATCGACCAGTTGATCCCCATCCTTCCCCAAAATGACAAACGTCGGCGCCGATTCGATATGGTAGCCGGAGGCCAATTCCCGGTTTTCTTCCAGATTGAGCGTTTCGACCGTGGTTTTTGCCGACAAGCCGCACACCTCTTCTAAAAGCTGCCGGGTATCACTGCAGTATGCGCATACCTGGGGGTCGTCGCTGCCGAACAACAGGATCTTTACATCCTGGTCAAGAGCCTCGAAGAATTTCTCAACCTGTTGGCGAACATTCTCATCCAGCATTGTTTCCATCATTTCTCCTCATTTTTTTGCCAACCCACGGGTTGGTCATCCACGGTTATCAGGTAAAACAGCCGGCTTCAACGAACTGGCATAAAGGGCAGACCAACACCAACAAACCGTTATATTCAAGCACTCCCTGGCCACAGGAGGGGCAGCGCCCTCCAGGTCGTGGGTGGTCGGGCGGCTGGGATGCTTGTCCGTCGCGAAGACGCTCCGCGTCAACTTTTACTGGCGCCGCTGAGGTTTCCCGGCTGTCGTTGTGCATCTTACTGAATTGGATGAGGAACAGGCCGATAAGTTACATCAGCGTGATAAATAATCGTCCAGGTTGAGCCGCACATGGATGCGCTGCATCACACTGGCGGGTACCTGGCTGACTGGCGAATTGGCTTTATTAATCTCGATGGTTTTTCGCAAGTTATGGATCACTACCTGGCAGTTATCACAATCAAGAAGGTGCTTTTCGATCTCCTTACACAATGCTTCACTGAGATCCCCATCCACGTAATCCGTTAAGGACGCCATAGTTTTCTTACAATCGGGATTATATGCGAGCATAACAAATCTCCTTTCGATTGCCAGCCAGACCAAACGATGGTTAAATCACCCCTGAAATTCTCCTGTCATCACCAAACAAAGCCGCCAAAACCTTGCTTTACCAAATTATTACCCAATCAGACCGGATTATGAAAGCGGCCAGGTGGGTAAAACGTCCAGATCAAAGGGATCGCGAAACCCCAAAGAATAGCGAAAATAACCCGCCGAGGCGATCATCGCGGCATTATCTGTGCACAAAGCCAGCCGGGGAATATGCACCTTGTAATCAGCCTGAGCGAGGAATGCCTCGCGCAGGGCTTTATTGGCAGATACCCCTCCCGCCAGGAGGATCTCTTTGGCTTTATAAGCATGCGCTGCTTTCAGTGTTTTTGCCAAAAGAACATCCACTACGGCCGCCTGGAAACTTGCCGCCAGGTCCGCCACGGGTAAGGGCTGGTGTTCCTCTTCCAGTTTTCGCACCACGCGCAGCACCGCGGTCTTCAACCCGCTGAACGAAAAATTCCAGGTGCCGTCCAGCCTGGCGCGCGGGAACGTAAAAGAGGCCGGGTTGCCGGTTTCAGCGGCTTTTTGCACGGATGGGCCACCGGGATACGGCAGCCCAAGCAGACGCGCCACTTTATCAAAGGCCTCGCCGGCCGCATCGTCAAGCGTGCTGCCAAGTCGCTGGTAGGTGGCGTGGTCACTCATCAAATTGAGCTCGGTATGCCCCCCCGACACCAGCAGTGCCAGCAGTGGGAAGGCCGGTTCGCTCGCCTGGTTGGCCTCATCCGGATTGCAGACCCAGGCAGAGTAGATATGCCCTTCCAGGTGGTTGACTCCAATCAAGGGCAGCCCGGAGGCCAGGGCCATGCCTTTGGCTGCATTCAGCCCAACCACCAATGAGCCGGCCAGGCCAGGTCCGCGGGTCACTGCAATCGCATCGATATCTCCCAGGCTGATATGTGCCTGCTGCAAGGATTGCTCGACCACGGCATAAATGGTGCGGACGTGCTCGCGGGAAGCGACTTCAGGAAAAACACCGCCGTATTTTTTGTGCATTTCGGCCTGTGAGGCTACCACGCTGGAAAGCTGCACACGGCCATTTTCGATCACGGCCGCGGCGGTCTCATCACAGGAGGATTCGATACCTAAGATTTCGCGCCGGGGGAAAACCCCGTTCTTCATCCATGTCATTCATCGCTCAACCTTTCACCGGCAGTACCAGATCCATAGGGAAATCGGCTAACACCTCAAACCCCCCATCCGGTCGCACCCAAAGGGTATTTTCCAGGCGAACGCCCAATCCGCGCTCGGGGTAATACAATCCCGGCTCGATGGTGATGATGTTCCCCGGGGTCAGCACGTCTTCGGGAGATGCGCTGATTGAGGAGGAAGGACGCTCGTGAATATTCAAACCCACCCCATGACCCAGGCCGTGCACATAACCCTGTTCCGTCTCGGGGGTCTTCATAACCGTGGGGTGCCCCATTTCTTCAAACATTTCACAGGCGCGCTGCTGGTAGTGTTTGAAGGGTGTGCCCAGCGATAATTCCGAGACGATCTGGTGGTAAACCAGGTCAACCTGTTCATACAGTCGTAAGACTTCATCGCTGGCGAAACCAACACACCAAGTGCGGGTCATATCATAATAATAGCCACCCCCAGCCTCACATGGGAAAATATCATAGACAATCGGCTGACCGAGGCGGATCAGATCGTCCGGGTTTCCGCTGGAGTGGGGCACACCGGCATCATGACCGATGGCAAAAATGGTGCCCTCGGGGTTCTCGACTTCCTTCTCTGCCAACCAAAGGTTGATCTGCCGTTTGACCTGCCCGATGGTCACCGGGCCGCCGTCCTCGTTGACCAACAGGCCGTCTTTAGCGCGCCGGCTGCTCAGATATTCGGCCGTCTGGCCTACCACGTCCACGGTAACCTGGCCCATTTTGCGGATTCGATCCACTTCTTCCGCGTCTTTGGTGGCCATTGCTTTCTGCAATATGTTTTGTTCCACGTCCCCCACGAAAGTCAACCCCGGCAAGACTTCTTCGATTCCGTTGAACAAGGTCAGGGCGGTGCCGGCATCCAGGCTGCCAAACAAGGCCACTCGCCCGCTAGTCAGGCCGGCATCCGTGAACATAATTTTGTAACGCAGTACCATCGCCCGGGTGCGGTCCTGCCCGCTCTGTTTAAGCAGTTCCCCAAAGGGATAATTGGAATAACTGCGCAAGTTTAAACCGGATTTCGCGGCTTCATCGCGTTCCATCGGTCCATGGAAAAGAGTGCCCTTCTCGCCGCGTTTTTTCAACAGATCGGCGATGGTCACGTGCCCGCCGCCGGTCAGATAAACCATGGCCGGGTTGTGCATCGCCGGTCCCACCACGCAAATGGCATCCAGATTATTTTCAGCGAGTATTGCGTCCAGATCAGATTTCATGATTACCTCAATGAGAGTTCAATGCATCAATTGGTTATATTGTACCCAAAACCTGGGAAATACCATGCAGCAAAGCTTCATCCTGGTCAACCAGCACCGTACGAGGATCTAAAAGTACCAGGTCATTCTCCACGCGGGCAATCACCGGCGGATGGAGGCCTCGCAAGCGCTGGATAAACTTCGCCGGTTGATTCACCTTCAACGCCAGCAGGCGAGTCGGCATCGATTCCTCGGGAAGGCTGCCGCCGCCCACCGTCGACTGCCCGGCAATCACCTCGCCGGCCTGGAGCGCCTCCCGCCAGCGGCTCGCCCGTTGGAGCAGCTCCGCATCTTGTAGAGCCATCATCCTCCAGATGGGGATTTCCTTTTCAGCCTCGCCGCGTAAATAATGCCCCAGGGTAGCAGACAAAGCCGCCAGGCACAATTTGTCGGCGCGCACCGCCCTGGCCAGGGGGTGTTTGCGGATCTTGTTGATCAAATCTTTTTTGCCGATGATGATCCCGGCCTGCGGCCCGCCCAAGAGCTTGTCCCCCGAAAAGCACACCAGGTCGGCGCCAGCCTGCAGCGATTCTTGTACGGTCGGTTCGTGGGCCAGACCGTAATGCGCAGTGTCAATCAACACGCCCGAGCCCAGGTCATCCAGAACCGCTACGCCTTGTCCGTGGGCAACCCCCACCATGTCTTCCAGGCTCACCTCTTCGGTGAAACCAGTGATCTTGTAATTCGAATGATGCACCCGCACCACCAGCGCAGCTGGTTCTGCCAGTGCTGCTTCGTAATCGGCGAGATTCACCCGGTTAGTGGTGCCGATCTCGACTAATTTGGAACCCGATTGGCTCATCACCTCCGGGATACGGAAACCTCCGCCGATCTCCACTAATTGACTACGCGAAATTACTACCCGCTTACGCCGTGCCAGGGTAGAAAGACAGAGCAGCAGAGCGGCGGCATTATTATTGACCACCAGGGCCGCTTCGGCATGTGTCAGCCGAACCAGCCAATCCTCGGCATGGTCGCTGCGCGACCCGCGCGTACCCTTCGCCAGGTCATACTCCAGGGTGGAATACCCGGCGGAGACGGCGTGGATGGCCTCCATGGCAGCACGGCTGAGCGGCGCCCGGCCCAGGTTGGTATGCAGGATCACCCCGCTGGCATTGATCACCGGCACCAGGCTGGGTTTCAGCCAGTCATCCAGCACATGTCCAACCTCCGCCACCAGCGCCGCCGTGTCGGGAAGCGAATAATGAATATCTGTGATTATTTTTTGGCGACTTTGGGATAAAACTTCACGGATCGCATCCGCGGTCAGACTGCGCCCAAACAGGCTGATGTAGGATCTTTCTTCCGCAGCCTGCAGCATCACATCCACGGATGGCAGGTGGCGCAGATCATCCTTCATTGGCTTCCTTGGGTTTCCACTTGCTGACTTCCCTGACCCGGATTAAAAATTCGATCAAAAAGAACCCCAGGGCCAGGATCAAGGCCAGCGGCATGGTCAAAACCCGACCTTGCTGCAGCCAGAATGCCAGGCAACCGTAAATTCCAACCAGCATGGCTTCTCTCAGGATGGCGCTGCCATCCGCGGGCGGTTGAGTGGGAAAACGCAGATTGACAAAATAAGCCGCCGGCAGCGCCGTTCCACTCAACCCGGTAAGCAGCAAGAAAAAGAACAACCAACGCGGGCCCAGGGTGGGTAAAGTGGTGGCAATCAATACGGCCAAACCACCCCAACCTAACAGGCTGAGCAGGACACTGGCCCATAAAAATGTACGAAAAGGAGGGGTGATCGGGGTTTCGGTCGGTTGGTTCATAATTCCATTATAGCGTAATCAAATTCATCGCAAATTGAGGGCAAAATCAACTGACAGGTTCACTCATAACACTGGCGATTAATCGAGCAATCTCCAAGGGTTCGCCGCGAGCCGTTTCCCGACGCAGGCTCAAAGCGCCCTGCGGGCAGTTATTGACACAAACACCGCAGCCCATACACTGCTCCAGGTCAATCTGGGCGGACCCATTCAGACTGATCGCCCCGAACTGGCAGCTTTCGAGGCATTCTCCGCAGCCCACGCAGGCTATTTCGTCCACTTCACAGACGTAACCCGAGGATGCCAGCATCGGGATACCATTCTGGTGGGCTTTCATTGCCCCACAGCAGCAAGCGCAGCAGTTGCAAATGGCATAAAACCGTCCCAGGCTGGCATCTTTGAAGAACGCGTGGTGAACATGGCCGCGCTCATCCTCCGCCTGAAGGATTGCATTCGCCTCTGCCGAGTTGATCCAGCGGGCTTTTTCGGGAGTGTGTTCCATCATGTAACTGGCAAACGGCTCTCCGACGATCAGACACACATCCACCGGCAGGCAGGGATGCTCTTTGGCCACCCGGCAGGGGCAATCCAACACGACGATATGATCCGGATTTTTCAAGATGATATCCCGCGCCCGGGTATACGGGATGATTTGCTCCAGGTTCTCCAGGCGGACATCTTCTTTAACCGAGACCAATTGTTTGGCCGCATCCAACGGAAGAACCTTGCCATGATAAGTATCCGCGATGGTTGGTTTTTGGCCGTTAGCCTGCACCGGCCCCGCGGTTTGTTCAATCTGCCTGCCAATCCATTGCAACAAAGGTGCCAATCTCCGCGAGAGGGGGTGATCGCCTTTTCCGATCGCGATATAAAGATATGGCCAGCGCATATAGATGTAGCCGTGAAGCAAATCGAACAAAGTGAAACCTTTGACCGTCCGCGCTTCTCGGAGAACCGCCCGGGTGGAGGGCTTGATCAATCGATCCATCAGGTTTGTCTTCATATTAGATTGGATTATAGCGAATTGTTCGCTAAACGTATTTACAAATTTGCCCTTTTAATTCAACTATGGTAAGATTCCGCTACAAAATTGCGGCAGGATTTATCCTGCCACTCATCCAGAGAGGTGGAGGGACCGGCCCCGTGAAACCTCGGCAACCGCTCAAACCGGTGCCAATTCCGGCAGATTGCCCTTCACCGGGTTGTCTGGAAGATGAGGCTGACCCTGACACCAAAGGCCTCCTTACCAGAGAGGCTTTTTTGATTACCGGTTTTCCGGGGACTGGACTGCAGTTATGTACCGAAAATATACCAACCGCCGATATCTCGACCTGATCGACAAACGTGTAGCCGTTTTTGATGGCGCCATGGGCACCAGCCTGCAGAAGCTGGATCTGACCGCGCAGCATTTTGGCGGCGAACGAACCAACGGCTGCAACGATTATCTTGTCCTCAGCTACCCCCAGGCTGTCGAAACCGTGCACCGCTCTTTCCTGGATGTGGGCGTGGATGTGATCGAAACCGACACTTTCCGCTCCAACCGCTTGACCCTGGCCGAGTACGGCCTGCAAGATAAAACCGGCGAGATCAACCGCAGCGCCGCCCAACTGGCCCGCCGCCTGGCGGACGAATACTCCCGCGGCGGTCAGGCGCGTTTCGTCGCCGGGTCCATCGGCCCAACCGGTAAACTGCCCTCCATGGATGACCCGGAGCTATCCAATATCCGCTTCGATGAACTGGCCGACATCATCCGCGAACAGGCGCGCGGCTTGTTGGAAGGCGGCGTCGACCTGCTGCTGATCGAGACCTCCCAGGATATTCTTGAGGTCAAAGCGGCGATTGCCGGCATCCAAAGCGCATTTTCCGAGACCGGCATTTACCTGCCCATCCAGGCCCAGGTGACCCTCGATACCACCGGGCGGATGCTCCTCGGCACCGATATCGCTGCCGTTCTGGCGATTCTGGAGGGCATGCCGGTGGACGTCCTCGGCCTCAACTGCTCCACCGGCCCCGATTATATGCGTGAGCCCATTCACTATCTGGGCGAAACCAGCCACCTGCCGGTCTCCTGCATCCCCAACGCCGGCCTGCCACTCAACGTGGACGGCCAGGCAGTCTATCCGTTAGAACCCAAGCCTTTCGCCAGCACCCTGGCGGAATATGTCAACAAATATAATGTCGGCATCGTTGGCGGCTGCTGCGGAACCACCCCGGAGCACCTGCGCCTGTTGATCGATACCATCAAAGACCACGCGCCAGCCACTCGACCGGTATTTGATATTCCCCGCCTGGCATCTGCCACCCAGGCCATGCCGATGCTGCAGGTGCCGGCCCCCTTCCTGATCGCGGAGCGCCTGAATACCCAGGGCAGCCAGAAGTTCAAAAAGCTGATCATGGCCGAAGATTTCGACGGCGTGCTCGAACTTGCCCGCCAGCAAATGGAATCCGGCGCCCATGGCCTGGACCTGTGCACGGCGTTGACCGAACGCCCCGATGAAGCCGAGTTGATGCGCCGCCTGGTCAAGACCCTGGCGCCCACGGTGCGGGTACCCTTGATCATCGACTCGACCGAAGCGGACGTGGTAGAGATTGCCCTGCAGACGGCTCCCGGCCGCTGCCTGATCAATTCGACCAATCTCGAATCAGGCCGCACCAAAGCCGATAAAATTTTTGGCCTGGCCAATCGCTACAATGCCGCGGTGATCGTGCTGACCATCGACGAGCAAGGCATGGCCAAAACCGCCCAACGCAAGCTCGAAATCGCCCGGCGCATCCACCAGATCGCGGTAGGTGAATTTGGCTTGCAGCCCCAGGATCTGGTCTTTGACGCGCTGACCTTCACCCTGGCGACCGGCGATCAGGAATTTTCCCAATCGGCCATCGAAACCATCGAAGGCATTCGCCTGATCAAGAGCGAGCTGCCCGGGGTGCTGACCTCGCTGGGCGTATCCAACGTCTCCTTCGGACTGACCCAACCCGCGCGTGCCGTGCTCAACAGCGTCATGCTTCATCACTGTGTCGAGGCGGGGTTGGATATGGCCATCGTCAACCCGGCTCACATCACTCCCTACGCCGAGATCCAACCAGCCGAACGCGAGCTGGCTGACGATCTGATCCTCAACCGCCGTGCGGATGCACTGCAGCGCTTGATCGAGCATTTTGAACAGGCTGGCGAAAGCCGCACCAGCAAACCCGGCGCGCAGCAAGCCGCCTTAGCGGCGATGAATGCCGAAGAACGCCTGGGCTACCGCATCCTCTACCGGCTCAAAGAAGGCGTGGAAGCAGACATCGATGAGATCATCCAGCGGCCAACCCATCAGACCCAGCACGAAACGGCCGTGCATATTCTCAATACGGTCCTATTGCCCGCGATGAAACTGGTCGGGGATAAATTTGGCGCGGGCGAATTAATTTTGCCCTTCGTGCTGCAATCCGCCGAAGTGATGAAAAAATCGGTCAACCACCTCGAAAACTACCTGGAAAAGCAGGAAGGCGTCTCCAAAGGCACCCTGGTGCTGGCCACTGTCTATGGCGACGTGCATGACATCGGCAAAAACCTGGTCAAAACCATCCTGGTCAACAACGGCTACGATGTGGTCGACCTGGGTAAGCAGGTTCCTGCCGAGACGATCATCAGCAAAGCCGTGGAGATGCATGCCGACGCGATCGGATTAAGCGCCTTGCTGGTCAGCACCAGCAAGCAAATGCCCCTCATTGTCAACGAGCTGCAGCGCCGCGGACTGGAAATCCCAGTGCTGATTGGCGGGGCGGCAATCAACCGCCGGTTTGGCCGGCGTATCCTGTTGACGGAAAGCGGCGAGTTCTACCCATCCGGCGTATATTACTGCAAAGACGCCTTCGAAGGCCTGGCCACCATGGACAACTTGATGGAACCTGCCAAACGCGAAAAGTTAATCGGCGCCAATCGCAGGGAGTCCGAAATGGAATTGGGGCGAACCAGCAGCGCTCAACCGGCTTCCTCTCCTGAATTCGTGACCCCCTCGGTCCCGCCCGCGGAGCGCATTCCAAATCCGCCTGCCTGGGGACCGCGCGTCGTCCAGCAAATGCCGCTCGAGCTGGTCTTCAAACACCTGCCGCTCAATGAATTGTTCCGCCTTTCCTGGGGAGCCAAGAACACCCACGGCGAAGATTGGGTGAAGCTGGAAGCTGAATACCAGGCGCGTCTCGCCAACATGACCCGACAGGTGATCGCCGAGGGTTGGCTCCAGCCGCGCGGGGTATACGGCTACTGGCCGGCGCAAAGCGATGGCAATCAACTGGTGATCTTCGACCCGGCCGCATGGCAAAACGGCTCGCTGGTTGAAAAAGTGCGCTTCGATTTCCCCCGCCAGCCAGATGGCGACCAGCTTTGCCTGGCCGACTATTTCACCCCGCTGGGTTCCGAGCAAATCGATGTGGCTGTTTTCCAGATCGTCACCGTCGGCCAACAGGCCAGCGAGCACTTTGAAAAATTGCAAAATGCTGAGGAATACACCGAGGCGTATTTCTCTCATGGCCTGGCAGTGCAAACCGCCGAGGCTGCCGCCGATTACCTCCACCAGCACATTCGCCGCGAACTGGCCCTCTCATCCAACCAGGGCAAACGCTATTCCTGGGGCTACCCGGCCATTCCCGAACTGGAAGACCACCTTAAAGTGTTTGACCTGCTGCCTGCCGCACAGGAATTGGGCATGTCACTCACCCCGGCCTACCAGCTCATCCCCGAACAATCCACCGCCGCGATCATCATCCACCATGCGAAGGCCAAGTACTTCTCGGTGGGCGAATCGCGGGTTGATCAGTTGATGAAATAACCATGCCATCTTTTCTCGAACGTCTCGATAATAACCATCCCCTGCTTTCCGATGGGGCTATGGGCACCGTGCTGCACGCGCGCGGGGTATCCATCGACCAGTGCTTTGACAGCCTCAACCTGACCGATCCCGGCTTGATCGCCGAAGTGCATCACGAGTACATCGACGCCGGGGTCAACATCATCCAGACCAACACCTTTGGAGCCAACCGCTATAAGCTGGCGCGCCACGGCCTGGAAGGCAAGGTGATCGATCTCAACCAGGCCGCCGCCGAGCTTAGCCCGGCGCATGGTACTGGCGTCGTTTAAAGACATCCTCATCGCCGGAGATATCGGCCCGTTGGGTGTGCGCCTGGCCCCCTTTGGGCGCGTACAACCCGATCAGGCTCGCGAGGCATTCCGCGAACAAATCCAGGGGCTGGTGGATGGCGGGGTGGATCTGCTGATCATCGAGACCATGTCTGACCTGTTCGAGATCAACGAAGCGGTCCTCGCCGCGCGCCAGGTAAACCCAAATATCCCTATCATCGCCTCGATGACCTTCACCCGCGATGATCTCACCTTACTGGGCGATAAACCTCAAAAGGTTGCCCGCTACCTGCGCCAGACCGGCGCAGAGGTGATCGGGGTAAACTGCTCCGGTGGCCCCAACCAGCTCTTGCGCATCCTCAAAATGATGCGCGATGAAGTCCCCGACGGGCGCTTCTCGGTCATGCCCAACGCCGGTTGGCCCGAGCAGGTTGGCGGACGGATCATGTATCCGGCCGCCCCCGAGTACTTTGGCGAGTATGCGCTCTCCTTTTGCGAAAATGGCGCCAGCATTGTGGGCGGCTGCTGCGGCACCACCCCTCAGCACATCCAGGCCATGTCCCGCGCGCTGCTGTCAGATGTGGTAGGCTGCGCGCCCGAACCGGGTGTCGCCTTCGTCAGCCAGCCGGATGATTTACAGGCAGCCGAACAACCCACTGCCCTTGCCGAGAAATTGGTGCAGAACAAATTTGTCATCGCCGTGGAAATGGATCCCCCGCGCGGTCTCTCCACCCACAAAATCATCGCCGGCGCATCTTTATTGGCCGAGTCCGGCGCGGATGTGGTCAACGTGGCCGACTTGCCTATGGCGCGCATGCGCATGAGCCCCTGGGCTGTTTGCAGCTTGATCCAACACCAGGTGGGCGTCGAAACGGTGCTGCACTTCCCCACCCGCGGGCGCAACTTGCTGCGCGTGCAGGGAGATCTATTGGCCGCTCATGCCCTGGGTGTGCGCAATGTCTTCGTGGTCATGGGCGACCCCACCGCCATCGGCGATTACCCCAATGCGATGGATAATTATGACCTCGTGCCATCCGGCTTGATTAAGCTGATCAAACAGAATTTCAATGCGGGGGTCGACCATGCTGGCGCCGATATCGGCCAGCCGACCGGCTTTTTCGTCGGCTGCGCGCTCAATCTCAACCCGCCGGAACCCGAGGCGGAAATCAAGAACCTCAAACGCAAACTGCGCGCCGGTGCGGATTTCATTCTGACCCAGCCGGTCTACGATCCCCAAACAGCCTTGGAGTTTATCCGGGTGATCGACCGCCAGTTGGATGAACCCCTATCGATCCCGATCATCGCCGGGATTTTACCTTTAGCCAGCAGCCGGCACGCCAACTTCCTTCATCAGGAGGTGCCGGGTATCGATATACCCGAAGAAATCCGTGCGCGGATGGCGCGCGCCGGAGAGGAAGGGGCGAAAGAAGGGGTGCGCATCGCCACCGAACTGGTCCTGGCCATGCAAGGATTTGTGCGAGGCGTCTACATTATGCCGGCCTTCAACCGCTTTGATTACGCCGCGGAAATCATCGAGAATATCAAAGCCCAGGTTGAAGAGTAGCCGCGCGAACCGTGCTATACTTTGGCAGGCCATCCTGACACCCAACCGCTGATCCCTGATGCTTGTATCAGATCTACCCTTATTAACCATCCCAACAACATCACCCGAGAAACGCAGTGAGTATTAAACGCTTGCTGGCGCTCGGTTTCATCGCCTGTCTGCTGTTGAGCGGTTGTGAAACCACCCCGCCCCTGCCGGCGGTCTGGTCGCCGAGGGAACTCACACCGGAGGCCGCTACGGCTGAACTGCCCACTCCTCACAGCGATCAAGAGCAGCTTCCAACACCCACCCCGTTGCCCCTGGTAGAGCTTCCCGACCTGCCCGATAATATTGATCCGCTCACCGGTCTGCCGGTAGAGGATGTTTCCAGGCTCGACCGCCGTCCGGTGATGGTCAAGGTGTCCAATTATCCCCGCGCCGGCCGCCCGCATGCCGGCCTGACCGCGGCTGATTTGGTTTTCGAATATTACATCGGATTCGGCTACAACCGCTTCATGGCCGTCTACCTGGGACAGGATGCCGACCTGGTCGGCCCGGTGCGCTCCGGCCGGTTGGTGGATGCCCAGCTCGCCGAAATGTACCAGGGGATTTTATTCTACGGCAACGCGGACGAATTTACCGACGAGAACATCCTGGCCGAACTCGGCCCGCGCGCCCTGGCTGAAAAAGACATCCCCTCGCCACCCAAATACCGCATCGAAGCCGAAATCCCCGAAACAACGCTTTTTGTCAACACGCGCGAGCTCTCCGATTACTACACGAAACTCAAAATCGGCAGCAACAACCGCCGAGACCTGCGTGGGATGCTTTTTGGCAGTGATATTCACCCTGTCAACGAGGCCGCCACGTTCCTGGCCGTCCAGTTCAGCCGGCAGGCGCGCGGCGAGTGGAAATACAATCCCTCTACCGGTCTCTACGAACGCTGGATTGAATCCGGCGCCACCGAAACCGATATTCCCATGATCCCGCTGGTGGATCGCGAAAACAACCGCCAGGTGACCACCGCCAACGTCATCTTGCTCTTCGCCACCTATACCGAATTTGCTCCGACCAAGCACGACGTGGCCTTATTCGATCAGAATGCCGGCAAACGCGCGGTCTTCTTCCGCGACGGCGTGCGCATCGAAGGCACCTGGAAAACCGTCAGCAACGGCCGTCCGATTCAATTCTTCAATTCATGGGGCTTGCCCATGCAGTTAAAGCCCGGTCCAACCTGGATCGTCCTGGTTGGGGATACATCCACCTTGAAAAGCCCGTCGCCGGGGCAATGGGAATTACGATTTGATATACCATAAGGGGTTATGCGCGTATTAGTGTTTTCCGATATCCACGGGAATTTACCCGCTCTGCAGGCTGTCTTATTAGCCGGCGGTCCAGTCGATGAGATCTGGTGCCTGGGTGACCTGGTTGGTTACGGCCCTTATCCCAATGAATGCATTTCGCTGCTGAAAGGCCTGCCTAACCTGACCTGCCTGTTAGGCAACCACGATGCCGCCGTAGCCGGGTTGATCCCTTTGCACACCTTCAACCTGGACGCAAAATTATCGGTGCAGTGGACGCGCACCAACCTGACCATGCCCAACAAAGCCTGGCTCGAAACCCTGCCCGAGGTCCATGCCGTCGGCCAGTTTACCCTGGCGCACGGCAGCCCGCGCAACCCGATCTGGGAATATTTACTCGATCCGGGCACCGCCTCGATCAGTTTTGAATATTTCGAAACCGATTATTGCCTGGTGGGTCACACCCACATGCCGATCCAGTACACCTTTACTGCTGCCCACCGCCCGGCGCGCTGGATTGTCCCCGAAACCGACCAGGTGATCAAACTCAAGCCGCGGGCGATCATCAACCCCGGGTCGATCGGCCAGCCACGAGACCACGACCCGCGCGCTTCGTTTGCGATCCTGGACACGGATGCGCTCACCTGGCAGCCGCGCCGAACCACCTATAATATCGAAAAGGTCCAGCAGAAAATCCTGGATGCCAACCTGCCCGAACGCCACGCCATCCGGCTGGCCGAGGGCTGGTAAAATACGTGCATATTGACCCAACGGCCTATCCATCCGCCGGAAGGAACTAACCAGCGTTGCTTACCGTCTATACGATAAGTCAAACCTATGCGGAGGAGATCACTATCATGGCCAAACGAATTATTGCAGCCCTTATTTTCCTGACGCTCATCCTGGCAGCTTGTCAGCCGTCCATGGCTACTCCCATGGAACCCGCCTTCGATATGCCCGCACAATCCGGCGGTGCGCCCGCCCCGTCTTCCGCGGAAAACATGCGAGATTCAACCACGACGGCAAACACAGCGGATGTCAGCATCCAGGGACAGCCCGACCGGCTGGTGATCAAGAACGCCACCCTGAGCATCGTGGTCAATGACCCCTCCGCTTCCATGACAGTCGTCAGCCAGATGGCGGACGAAATGGGCGGATATGTCGTTTCATCTAACCAGTACAAAACCACCACAACCAGTGGTGTCGAGGTGCCTCAGGCTTCCATCACCGTGCGCGTCCCGGCGGAACGGCTTGACGACGCGCTGACCCGCATCAAGGCATTGGTGGTCGACCCCACCACCGATATTCTCACCGAGAATGTCACCGGCCAGGACGTCACCAAAGAGTATACCGACCTGCAGTCGCGCCTGACCAACCTGCAAAATGCCGAAAAGCAGCTGCAGAAGATCATGGACGAGGCCACCAAAACCGAGGATGTGCTGACGGTTTACAACCAGCTCATCTCAATCCGCGAGCAAATTGAAGTGCTCAAAGGCCAGATCAAATACTACGAAGAATCGGCGGCGTTATCGATGATCGCGCTGACCATCCAATCCAAAGCCGCGATTGAGCCGCTCACCATCGCGGGCTGGCATCCCGTTGGGGTCGCTCGCAACGCCCTGCAGACCACCCTGGAAGCCTTCCAGTTCCTGGCCAACGCCGGCATCTACCTGGTGCTCTTTGTCCTGCCCATTGGCCTGCTCATCTTCTTGCCGCTGCGCCTGCTGTGGTGGCTGCTGCGTCGAAACCGCAAGAACAAGAAACCCGCCATGACCGTGGCGCCCCCTTCCGAACCCACCCAGCCGGCCTGATCGAATATAGCGCTTAAATAAAAAGAGCAGGGAAGCAAATATCCCTGCTCTTTTTATCTAGCGGATGAAGCTTTGCGTTTGCAAATCGAAGGTTATCTGGGTTCCGCTCAAATCCTCCAGCACCAGGGTCGTCGTGCTGAAATCCACCACCTTCAGGCTGCTCACCCCCGCCGGCGCGGCGATAACCTGGTAGCCGGTCACTGAAAACCCATCGCTGGAGACCACAATCACCAGCCCTGTGCTGGTGTCCTCCGGCGGCGAACCGGCCATGATCATGGTCGATTTTCCATCCAGCATCCCCTGCCAGTAATTATTGATCTTCGCCTGCTCGGGTTTTACCATCCCCTCGCTGCCGTTAAAAATGCCTGTCAGCGCGCCCGAATTGGCCAATGCCTGGGGCTGTGAGGTGGGCATGGGTGGCAGCTTATCTTTCGGGGCCGAGTTTTCAGCCCCGGTGGCCTGATCGGCGGCCTTTCTGGCATTGATATCCAACTTTTCCGATAGGCTCTGCCGGCTTTGTGGATCCAGGTTCGGATCGAAAAGGCGCTCTGCAGAAATAATTTCAGGCGTTGCAGTTGCCGATGAAACGGCGCCGGCGACTGCCTGCAGATGTTGTTGGTCCGCGTTCACCTGGGCAGCCACCCAGCGGTACAGGGCCAGGCCGCCGATCCCTACCAATATCAAAACGAATAACCAGGGCAATAAGCGTTTCATTTATTCTCCTTCACCAGCTGATGTCGGTCGACCAGCGGATCTGGTGAGCGGTGGTGGCGTTGCCGTTGACCAGACCACTCAGCTGGTTCCAGCCTTGCAGCGCCGTATTATCCAGCGGGTCGCAATCCGCATCATGACGCACCTGGCACGCCAACCACTGGGTCATCACCCCGCGGAATTCCATTGCCAGGCCGTGGTTTTGATAGGCGTAGACACTCATCAAATACCATTGTTCGGCATTCACCCCAGAATTGGCGTAAATTTCCGGCACGGAATACACCGGCCCAGCCCCCCAGGTGACGTACCAGGCCTGGTCTCTGCTCCATAAATAAGGATAGGAACCGCATTGGGCGCCAGGGCTCTTAAAATACGGACAGCCGGGCAAGGCGCCAAAGTTGAGCATTTCGTACTTGCCTGCCGACATATATCCATCCAGCCAGGCCCGGGTCGCATCGTAGCTGTTCCAACTCAACTCAATATCGTTGGCTCCCGCGGCATTTATCTGGCGGGAATAACCGTTGTCGACAAACCATTGGTTCACCTGGTTGACCATCTTCGCCCAGGCTGCCCCATGATCGTAAGTCACCGCGTATAAGTCGGTGCCGTCAAAGGTGTAATTGTTGGTGCCAATCCCAATCGAGAGCGTCGATTCGAGATCCGTGCCGGTGCAGATGTAATAGCCTAACCCGTACCACTCGACCGCGGATGCAATCTGGCTGGTGCTGACCCACAGCGCCGTGGTAAACAGGCGCGCGCCGTACACCCCTGAACCGAGGTTGCGCGGTCCGCCAAAATCTAAAATCACCATATTATCCTGGGCGCCCGGCAGGCCCAGATCGCGCTTCCCGAGATCGCACCCCCGCTTGTACAACTCGGCAGTGTCCACCGTCGCCATGTAATAGCTGGTGGTGTAGATCGACGGCCCATTTTGCACCCTGGACACAGCCACCACCGGCAGGTAGATGTGGTTGCCCCCGGTCTGCTGCGCCAGGGTTTGGCCTGGCCCGTGTTGGGGCTGGACCACGCCGATCAGCGCAAAAGCAAGGATGACACCCATAAACCGGGAAGTGTACGTACCGATAAGGTTTTGTTTAGAAAATTTGATCATATTATGATGCTCTCATAACCCTGTTCCGTTGCTATAATTGCTATTATACGGTTCTATACCATGGATGCGATCATTACTGAAAGAACAAACCACCTGCTGTCTCTTGTGCGAAAACTCGAAAATGAGCGGGCGACCCTCATTTTTCCGGGTGGTTTGGATCCTCTGATCGCTGGCATTCAAAAACTCGCCCCGAACGCGCTCATTTGCCTGTTGATCGCCGGCATTCCCAACGAGATACGCCTGGCTTCTGCCGCTGTGGTGGTTGCCATCCTGCTGGATACCGATCACCTTCAGCGGTACGGGCTGGTGCTCTCGCTCGGTTTCACCCCGGTCAATGAATTTATCCAACCCATTCTCACCGCCGTCGATCAAGAAGGTCATCCGGATGAAATTCGCCGGCTGAGCCGGATCGCTTCGCGGCAGATCTACTTTGCGGGTTGCAATACCTATGCCTGTGCTCTATTGCGTATCATCTCCTCGCGCAACCTGCTGGTAGCTATCACAGGTTATGCGCATTGATCATCGTGGGGTTACCTCTTGCGAAATTGACCGAGATGGTATAAAATCCCTTCACACCGCGGGTGTAGGTCAGCGGTAGACCGTTTGCTTCCCAAGCAAGATGTCGTGGGTTCGAATCCCATCACCCGCTCAAAGCACACAAACCCGTATCGTACGGGTTTCTTTTTTAACGATGTCCATCCCCAATTGGTTCCCAAAGACCGGCACATTCTCCAGGGATCGTATTCTATTATGAAATCTGACATCCGCCCACTCGCCAAAATTCGTTGTTTCTTGCTGGATATGGATGGCACCTTCTACCTTGGCGATCATTTACTGCCCGGTGCCCTGGATTTTCTTGCACTGCTCAACCAACGCCAGGTGGATTTTCTCTTCCTCACCAATAACTCCTCCAAAAGCCAGGTTGAGTACGCTCAGAAGCTGGCTAACCTGGGCTGCCACGTGGGCGAAGAAAAAATTTTTACCTCCGGCGAAGCCACCGCCATCTATCTTCAATCTTTGGCCCCTTCCGCCAGGGTATTCCTGGTAGGTACACCGGCTTTGGAAGCGGAATTTGAACGTTTCGGTTTTCAACTGACAACCCACAAACCCGATTTTGCCGTCCTTGGTTTCGATACCACCCTGACCTACCAGAAAATCCGCCGCCTGTGTGATTTTCTGGTAGAAGGCGTACCCTATATCGCCACTCACCCAGACATCAACTGCCCGACCGAAAGCGGATTTATGCCTGACATCGGCGCGATGATCGAAATGATGGCCACCTCAACCGGCCGCCGCCCGGATGTGATCATCGGAAAACCGCATACGCCCATCGTTCGAGCTGTCTGCCAAAAATATAACTTATCTGTGGACCAAATCTGCATGGTGGGAGACCGGCTGTATACCGATATCGCCCTGGGAAAATCCGGTCTGCGTACCGTGCTGGTTTTGAGCGGCGAGACCAAAATCGGCGATCTTGAAGCGTCCGACGTCCAACCGGACCACATCATGCGGGATTTAGCCGAACTTGCGGCTGCCCTCCAATCGCTGGATGCCTGATAATACCTAAACTTTGCCCACCAAGAAACCCTCTCCGAGGGTCCCTAACAAAATTGTAAACAAACTGACAAGCTCCTGATAGGCTCAACCCTTGTAAAAACATTACAATGTATCGTATAGGAATTGGACTTGATTGCGTAATTTAGGCTATCAAGCCCTTTTTCCTCATCATACTATTTGTGTCGCAGGCGTAGGATGACCAAAAATAAAACCATCTTTCACATAGAAGACAACTTTGACAATCGACTGCTGGTTAACCGATTATTGACCGCCTCTGGATATCAAGTGATCGAGGCGGAAAATGCAGACCAGGCGCGCTCGTTGCTGGCTGCAACTCGGCCCGACCTGATATTAATGGACATCAACATGCCTGACATAGATGGTTATACCCTGACCCATGAGTTGAAGGGCTTCACGCTGCTGGCCGACGTGCCGATTGTCGCCATCACTGCAAACGTGATGAAAGGCGATCGGGAACGCACCTTGCAAGCAGGTTGTGATGGTTACATTGAAAAGCCTATCGATGTCGACCATTTTATCGATCAAGTAGAGAGTTTTCTAAAGTAGATGGCGCTTTTCGTGCATCGATCCTTCAACGAAGCAGCATGCTAAAGGTTTTTAATCATGATGGCAAACGATAAAACTGTCCTGGTTGTCGAAGATAATGTCTCCAATTTTGTGCTGATCGCGCGGATGCTGGGGTATCTGGGCATCCACTGCGAATGGAAAACTTCCGGCTACGAGGTGGTCGAATACGCCGACACATTGCCACAATTGGACCTGATCCTCCTGGATATTCGCCTCCCATACGAAGATGGTTATGCGGCATTGAAAAAGATCCGCCAGGCTGAACGCTTTCAAAAAGTCCCGGTCATCGCCGTCACCGCCGAGGCCAGCGTGGAACAAATGGATAAGGCCAGAAAAGCCGGGTTTAACGGGTTCTTGGGAAAACCTCTCGACCCAGATAAATTTCCCGACCAGATTCAACGAATTTTCAACGGCGAATTTGTTTGGGAAATGACTTACTGAGGAGCAGCGCATGATCTCGCGAGGGGCAAAAGAGCCAAACACCCAACAACAGCATAAATCCTGGTTGAGCCGCTTGTATCACTGGCTGCGCCAGGAAAGCCTGCGCAAGACCGTTGTAATTGCTATCCTGGTAGTATCGCTGGTGCCCGTGGTTCTGGTTGGGGCTATTTCTTATTTCCGCACCCGCACGCAAATCCAATCTCTGGTCGCCACCCAATTATTTCAGATCGCCAATTCCAGCGCCCGCCAGTTGGACGAATTTGCCCAGACCCGGCGAGACGTCCTCAAACAGTTATCCGGCGATCCCGCTTTCCTGGTCACGCTGAAGACCAGCCTGGATCCCAATGCACAGTTGAGCGAACAAAGCACAGCCGCTCTCAACCTCCGCGCCCAACTCTTCAACCAGGCCCAAGGGATCGGCAGCAGCGAGCCGGTGTTCAGCCAGCTGTTTGTCCTCGATGAGACCGCCCGTTTAGTGGCTTCCTCCGACAGCCAGTTTGTTCACGATAATTTTATTCCGGCGCAAGTCACCCATCTCGCGGTAAAACCGCTGATCAACACCACCACCAGCACCTCGGTCTACAACCCGTTCACTACCACCCGCAACGGTCTGGTCATGCTCATCAGCCAGACATTCAAGCTGGAGGGCAGCGACCTGCAATATACGATCATTGGGGTATCGCCCACGTTGCTCTATTCCCGCGCCCTGCAGCAGGCCACCGCCTTCCTCCCGGGCGCGCGCGCATTGTTTGTGGATGCCGACGGAAAGGTGATGGAACCGGGTAAAGACATCGCCCTGGCCATTCTTCCACCAAACAACTCCTTTACCAGGGCAGTTAAACCTGTCATCCAGAACGCCAATACCCCCCAGCCGATCACCTTTGATTCCTACGATGGCGAGACAGTACTGGGGTATGTCCAGTCGATCCCGGCTCACAACCTGTCGTTGGTGTTACAGGTACCCACCCGCCAGTTATATGGGCAGGTGCCTTTAATGGACGGGTCCAGCCTCATCATGCTTTCGATCATGCTGGTTGTCCTGGGATTGATCGCTTATTTTGGCACCAGCCAGCTGGTAAACCCGCTGCTGCACCTCAGCGATGTCGCCAAACGGTATGCGGACAAGAATTTTGTGGCCCGTGCAAACGTAAACCGTAAAGATGAAATCGGCCTGTTAGCCGGGTCGATGAATAAAATGGCTGAAGAGCTCAGCGCGTTATATGCCGACCTGGAAGGCCAGGTGGAACAGCGCACGGCTCAACTGCGCGCCGCGTCTGAGGTTGCTCGCATCGCCACCTCGTCTACCCGCCTGGCTGAGACCCTGAGTAAAACGGTCAACCTGGTAAACGAGCGCTTCAATCTGTATTACACCGCCATCTACCTCACCGACGAAACTCGCCACTATCTCAGCCTGCAGAGCTCGAGCCATCCGGATGCATCCGAAAAATTAAAAGTAAACCGCCGCATTCTGATCAGTCCCTCCACCCTGGTAGGTAAAGTAGCTGCAACCAACCAGCCCCACGAGATTGTGGATGTTTTAGAGGCCAACAATTACCAATCCGAAGACACACTGCCTAATACGCGCGCTAAAGCAGCCGTTCCCATTGCGGTGGGCTCGGTCGTCCTGGGCGTTCTGGAAGCGCACAGCAGCCAGCCGCACGGCATCGACTCGGATTTGCTTTTCGTATTACAAACCGTGGCCAATCAAGTCGCCAGCGCCATCCAAAATATTCGCCTGCTCGAAACCACCCAGGTCGACCTGGATGAAACCAACCTGCTGTACCGCATCACCCGCCAGGTGACCGCCGCAGCCAACGAACAGGATGCCGTCGACATCATTATCGAAAGCCTGGCACTGCTGCCGCATGTCAGCGCCCTGCTCACTCTGGCCAACGAGCAGCTCAATATCACTGCCCTTTACGACCCTCGCACCCACAAGCTGGAGCGCGGTCTCACCACAGTCAACATTCCTGCACAAAAAATGGTCGGGACCCTGGCTCAAGGCAACCCGATTTTTGTCACCGATATTACGTTGCCTTCCGAGTTCGAGCCGGTGCTCTCCTTCTTCCAGCGGCGCGGCTGCCAATCCGCTGCCATTTTGCCCTGTATGCAGGCAGGGAAACCTACCCGCATCATGGTGATCGGCTATCTTGAAGGCCAATCCACCAGCCAGGCGTCCTTGCAGCCCTTTACCAACCTGGCGGACGTGATCGGCGTGAGCCTGGAAAAATTCCGAGTGCTGCACAGTCTCCAGGCGCGCCTCACTGAGCTGCAGCTCCTGGCAACCTTCAGCAAAGCTACATCGGCCGAGATCAGCCTATCCCAATTATTCGTCGTCTTGCACCAGCTGGTCGTCGAGACGATTGGCAGCAACCTCGGTTTTATCATCGCCTCATACAATCAAAGCCGAGAGATGATCGAATTTCCCTTCGCCTATGAAGACCAGCAAATTCTCGACCTGGATCCTCTCCCCCTGGGAAACGGGCTGACTTCCTACGTAATCCAGCACCGCCAACCCCTTTTGCTCACCCGCGACACCGAAGCCCGCGCCCAGGAATTAGGCGCGCGGATCATCGGCAAGGCGGCCAAATCCTGGTTGGGTGTGCCGCTGATGGTCGGCGGTCAGCTAACCGGGGCACTGATCATTCAAGACCAGAATAATGAAGACCGTTTCAGCGAGGATGATCTTAATCTGATGCTGACCCTGGCTCCTCAAATCGCTACGGCCATTCGCAATACACAATTACTGGAAGAAATGCAGGGGGCGTTAAAGGATTATCAGCAGGATCGCCTTTTCCTCAACACCTGGTTATCCAACACCCCCGACAAGATCACCATCAAAGATATTAATGGCACCTATATTTACGCCAGCCAATCTGTCGGCGATCAGTTTGATACGGTCGCCCGCAACCTGATCGATAAATCCGATTTCGACATCCTGCCTCAAGAAACGGCATCGAGGATTTATGAGATGGACAGGACGGTCATTGATGCCGGAACCGCCCGATACGGGGACATCGAACAAATTGGGGTGGACGGTGCGCCGATGTGGGAGCTGGTTTCGCGCATCCCCATCCGCGATACGGCCGCGAGTGTGATCGGGTTGATGTCCATTCGCCGCAATGTGACCGACATGAAACAGGCCGAGACCTTTGCCCGCGAGCAGGCTGAAGCGGTGCGAACCACCGCAGAAATCGCCCGCGACGCAGCCGGCATCTTGGACCTGGACGAACTGCTGAACAAATCGGTCAATCTGATCCGCGACCGGTTCAACTTCTATCACGCCTCCGTTTTCTTGCTGGACCCGTTGGGTGAATATGCCCTCCTGCGTGAATCCACCGGAGATGCCGGCCGGCAGATGAAATTGAACCGCCACCGTCTCGCGGTTGGCTCGAAATCCATCGTTGGCCAGGCTACTGCCAAAGCCGAGCCGGTCATCATCCCAGATGTGACCCGCGATTCAACCCATTTCCCCAACCCTCTGCTGCCCGAAACCCGGGCAGAAATGGCCATTCCCCTGATCTTTGGCGGCAAAGTATTGGGAGCCCTGGATGTTCAAAGCACCCAGCCCAATATCTTCACCAGCGAAGACCGTGAAATCCTCAGTATTCTCGCCGACCAGCTGGCGGCAACCATTCATAACGCCGAACTGTTTTCAGCAGCCCAGGGTATGCTGGTCAAACACAAGCTGCTCCACCAGATCAACGTGGCCGCGACGACTGCTTCAAATGTCGAAGAATCGCTCGAGCGGGTGGCGTCTGGCCTGCTGGTAGCCCAGGTGGCCAACCGGATTGCTATTTTCTTGCTCAACCGCGCCGACGAACTGGTGCTGGCCACTGCTGCCGGGTACGAAAAAGACCAGCGACCCGAACTGCGCCTGGCTATCGGCCGCGGGATTGTGGGCGCATCTGTCCAGGAACGGCGGCCCATTCGCGTTGACAACGTGCTGAACGACCCCCGTTACCTGCCGGTATCAGACCTGACCCGCAGTGAACTGGCTTTGCCCATCATTTTTGGTGACGAAATGATCGGCGCGCTCAACCTTGAATCGGACGAGGCGGCCGAATTCGATGAAAATGACCAGGACATCATGGCGGCGCTGGCCAACAACCTGGGCGCCGTCGTTTCCAACTGGCGCCTGGTCGATAAAATCCAGAGCCAGGTAGACCGGCAGAAATTACTCTTTGAAGCCACCAGCAAGATCCGCCGTTCGGTGGATATATCCACCATTCTGCAAACATCTATTCAAGAAATCGGCCACACGATGGGGGTTCAGCGTGCTCAGATCAGATTGGTGGCTCCTCAAGATGCCGCGCCGAGCCCGGTAGAACCGCAATCTACCGGTCACAACGGTCACAATGGCAACAATGGCCACAACGGCCAACAGAAACCAACCCAACCGTCAACGGGGAAGGCGGAATAAATGTCAATCAACTTGAAATCTCTCCTTCCCCGTTCAACCCTCCCCGAGATCAAAGCCCGCGGCAGTCTGGCCGTCATTCGAGATCAGATTTTACAGACTCTGCTGATCGGCCTGGTTGTCATGGCCGCGCCGATCATCGTACTGGCCGTGCGTTCCGAAATCCACGCCGCCAAGTGGGGATTAGGTGCTTTCTACATTGGATTATTTATTCTGCTGCTGCTGGTCACCCTCAACCGCAAATGGTCCTACAGCCTGCGGTCGCTCACCATGATCAGTGTGACCTATTTGCTGGCTGTCTCCGAATTTTTCGACAGCAGCCTGCCCGGTGAACTGCGCTTTTACCTGGCAATTTTCTCGACTCTCACCGCTGCCCTGCTCGGAATGGGCCCGGGGATCGCGGCGACCGGCATCGCTTTTATGACCATCCTGGTAACCAACATGGCGGTGGCGAACAATGTGATAACCCTTGCGGATCCCGACCTCTTCTTCCGCAGTCCCGATTGGGTCAACGGTTTGTTCACCTATCTGCTGCTGGCCGGCGGGGTAACCCTCGCCATTTCAACCCTGGTCAATGGGCTGCAAAGCGGATTGAAAGAAAAAGAGGACCTGGCAACGAACCTCGAGAAGCAGCGCACGATCCTCGAAGAAACCGTGCAAAACCGCACCAGCGATATCCAGCGGCGCCTGGTTCAGGTGCGCACCGCGGCGGAAATTTCCCGCGCGATCAGCCGGTTGAACGATCCGGGCACGTTGAATACCCAGGTGGTCG
Source organism: uncultured Chloroflexia bacterium (assembly GCA_963752685.1). Taxonomy (GTDB): domain Bacteria; phylum Chloroflexota; class Anaerolineae; order Anaerolineales; family Anaerolineaceae; genus Anaerolinea. Next base: position 1,745,171 of record CAVVZR010000008.1, read on the forward strand.
AATTGGTTCGCGAGCGCTTCGATTTGTATTACGTCGGGGTGTTCATGCTCGATCCCACCGGCCGGTTCGCTGTGCTGAATGCCGGCACCGGTGAGGCCGGACACATCATGCTTGAACAAGGCCACCGCCTGGCAGTCGGCGGCAACTCGATGATCGGTTGGTGCACAGCCAACCGCCAGCCAAGAATTGCCCTGGATGTGGGTGAAGAAGCTGTGCGTTTTTCCAATCCTTACCTGGTCCGCACCCGGTCTGAAGTTGCCCTGCCCATCCTCAGTAAAACCAACATCCTGGGCGCTATGACTTTCCAGTCCGAGCGGGCGCGCGCCTTCGATCAAAACGACATTATGGTATTACAAGGGATCGCCGACAGCCTGGCAGTCGCCATCGAGAATACCAATTTATTCAACGACCTTAACCAGAACCTGGAAGAAATCCGCACCCTCAACCGCAACTACATTCAGCAGGCCTGGAGCGATGTATTATCGGAGACAGGCGAATTAAGCTTCTCTTACCAGGGTTCCACCGCCCAGCAAAACGGAAAATCGTCGCAGAGCATCCAGGTTCCCCTGGTGCTCCGCGAGCAGATCATTGGCTATGTCAACCTGGAAACGGAGAAAGGCAATCTCACCGAGGATGATCAAGCTTATCTGGATGCATTGACCACCCAGACAGCCATGGCGCTTGAAAATGCCCGCCTGGTCCAGGAATCCGAATGGCGGGTTTTCCAGGAGAAGCAGCTAAACGATATGACTTCAGAATTCTTCCGCGCAGTCAACCTGGATGGCATTCTCAAAGCCGCCGTCGAACACCTTGGCCGGCTGCCATCGGTATCGGAAGTATCCATCCAATTGGTAACCCCCGATTCGCCGGATCAACCCGGGACAGCAATCCGCGGCAAGGAGCAGTTGGCATGAGCTTCTTACAAAACATCCGACCTGATCGCATCCCTCCCTTCTTAGCGCCCAAAGATGACCTTCACCTGCAGCGAGAGATCATCCTCCAGCATGTACTAAATACCCTGCTGCTATTCGCGGTCGCTTCATCGACTTTCTGGTTATACCAGACGGGCTGGCAGATCAACCAACCTCAGATGTGGCTCAGGGCTGGCCTGATCGTCGTTCTGTCGATGCTCACATTCATTCGCCGCCTGCCCTTTAACTTGCGCGCGATCCTGGTCTTGACCATGCTGGGCGCTCTGGGAGTGTTCGATTTATTCCGAAATGGCATCAGCGGCAGCGGCGTGGTGTTCCTCTTAACCTTTGGCATTATTGGGGGATCCTTCTTTGGCACGCGCCGGGGAATCATCACCCTTTTGATCGCCTGGATTTCCCTGATGCTGACAGGTTGGCTGATCGTCAACCGCCATATCCAGGTGCCAGCCGAGGTTTACCTGGTCGGCGCCGCTGAAGCGGACTTGTGGGTTTATGACATCATCGCCACGATTTTTAGCGGCATCCTTTTAGCCGGCGCAGTTTTCCAATTTACCGAAGGCCTTGCCAACACTTTGAAGAATTTCCGCGAGTTGGCGCGCAACCTGGAACAGGAACGATCCCAGTTGGACATTCGCGTCCAGCAGCGCACCGCGGAGCTCACCCGTAAAACAGCTCAACTGGAAGCAGCCCGCAAGGTAGCGGCTTATATTGCCGCCCAAACCGATATCCAATCCCTGCTGACCACCGCGGTTAACGTGATCCGCGAGCAGTTTGATTTCTATCATGCCGGTATCTTCCTGCCGGATGACAAGAATGAATATGCTTTGCTCAAAGCGGCCACCGGTGAAGCCGGACGCATCATGCTCGAGACGGGCCACCGGCTGAAAATTGGCCAGGTGGGGATCGTCGGTTATGTGATGAGCAGCGGCGAGCCGCGAATATCAGGGAATGTGGCCGAGGACCCCGCCCATTACGTCAACCCAATTCTGCCCGATACTCATTCCGAGATGGCCGTTCCGATGAAATTGGCCGGGCAAATCGTCGGCGTCGTGGATGTGCAGAGCACCCGCCGCAACGCTTTTTCTTCCGACGACGTCGATGTACTGATGACGATTGCCGACCAACTTTCGGCCGGTTTGGAAAAAGCGCGCCTGTTGGACCAATACCAAAAAGACGTCGAAGATTTAAAGCAATCGGCCCAGCAGCAGACCCAAATCAACTGGCGCCAGCACCTGCGTAATTCGCGCAAACGCTACGCGTATCGTTACCGCCAGGAGCAAGTTGAGGCGATCCCGCCCGGGCAGGAAGACTTGGAGCTCACCCTTTGGAAAGAAGCCCAGGTTTCATCGGAGACGGATGGAAAAGCCAGTTCAATCCAGATGCCGATCAAGCTGCGCGACCAGACGATTGGGGTGGTCAATTTGAAGCTGTCAACCAGCCGGGTGACCAACGAAATGGTTGATCTGGTCGAAAATGCCATTGAACGGATGTCAGTCTCATTGGAAACTGTTCGCCTGATGGAAGAAATTCAGACACGGTCTGAACGTGAGCGTATGGTGGGCGATATCGCCTCCAAGGTACGCGCCGCGACCGATATCGAGACTATTTTGCGTACCACCGCCGATGAACTCGGGCGCTCCCTGGGTGTGTCTGAAGTGCTCGTGCAGTTAGCCCCGCGGGAATGAAAAAGTGATCTTCTGGAGGATGAATGTCGCCCAGTAATTCAACGATTAAACCAGCCAGGGTTGAGCAAACCCAACCATTATCCACAGAATATTGGTTGGGTCTTGCGGCTATCCTGATTGCTTTTGGACTGCTGCTGTCCGCCGGTTTCACCTACCTGGCGGTTACCCAATTCAACTGGGCATTCGTCCCCCTCGCCATTTTATTTGGTCTGGTGGCGCTGCTCAACATCCCCGCGATCCAAAAGGCTCGCAAAGGTGCCTTCCCTCTGCGCCAGATGGGGTTTGTCAGCAGCATGCTCGCGGTAGCTTTCCTCACCCAGGCGACCTTGTTCAAAGGCACAGGGCTTCCTGCCGCACTTTTATTCCTGGTGTATTGCCTGGTATTGACTTCCCTGATGAGTGTTGTCCGCAGCGGCACCCTCACCATTACCCTTGGCCTGATATTCTCTGCGGCGATCTCCCTTGTGGGTGCCTATTCGCCTTTGGCGCTGCTCCAGATCCGGGACCTGAATATCTTTTTATGGGCTATATTCGTCCTGGCCATCCTAATCTACGCGGTCATGCAGGCCTTTCAGAAGTTCTTCCTCACCTTGCAGGTGCGCCTGGTTACCGCGTTTATCGCCATTGTGGTGGTATCTATTTCGGCAGGCACCTTCGTCCAAAACCAGATCGCCATTCAAGAACTGCAGGGCAACACCACCAACAATACCATCCTGACCGCCGACCAGGTCGCGATCAGCCTGGATAAATTTATCGACACCACCATGAAAGCGGTCCAGCAGGAAGCCCTTTTGGATCCTCTCTACCGCTATCTCGAAGCTCGCAGCCAGGGATTGCCGGCCGAACAGGCCTTGGATGAAGTAAAGACCACCTTCCGCCTGCTCCAGGTGCGTGAAACCAGCGAGCGTGTATATCTTTCCTCGTATGCTCTGCTCGACCACTACGGAACCAACGTCTTCAACTCAACCGAATCGAATATCGGCCTTTCAGAAGGCAACGAAACCTATTTCAACGAACCCTTTAAGTCTGGCAAGCCTTTTGTCTCGGATGTAACCTTCTCTTCCAATGGATACAGTTACATCTATTTCAGCGCCCCCATCCGCGATCTGAAACAAAAAACCATCGGCGTCTTGCGCGTTCGCTACAACGCCCTGGTTTTCCAACGTGTGCTGGAAACCTATTCGGGTCTGCTTGGGATCCACTCTCACGCGATATTATTTGACGACTTTATGCTGCGCATGGCCGACACCTACCGGCCTGACCTGGTGTATGCGTCGATCACCCATCTGACCCCGGAGCAGGCTACCGAGCTGAATGCGCTGAAGCGCCTGCCCACCCGTCCCGACATGCTGATTTCGGCCAACCAGCCTTATCTGGCGCAAGCCCTGGTGAACTCGGACGCCAATCCATCCTTTGCGCTCAATCTCGATCCGGTAGATCCTACCCAAAACACCCAGCTGCTAGAAATCGGCGGCATTGCCAAAATGAATTTAAAGCCCTGGAAAATCGTTTATCTCCAGGCAAACTTTGATGATGCTGCGCTGCGCGCGGGTCTGATCCGCATTGCAACCCTGATCGCCACGCTAGTATCGGTGATCGTCGGGTTCGTTTCTGTCGGGTTGTCCAACGTGCTTTCATCGCCAATTAAAAGCCTGACGGTTACCGCGGAAAGCATTTCGCGAGGCGATCTATCCGCCAGCGCTGCGGCTCAAACCAACGACGAGTTTGGTATGCTGGGTAAAGCTTTAACCAGATGACCGGACAGCTGCGCGCATTTATTAATGACCTGGAGGATCGGGTTAGCCAGCGTACCCGGGAAATTGCCCAACAGAACGAGAATTTGACCTTGCGTTCACGGCAGCTGCAAACCGTCGCCGAGGTAGCCCGTGGAATCGTCACCTCGCAGGATCTGCTCCCCCTGCTGGATTCAGTTACCCACCTGATCTCCGAGCGGTTCAATTTCTATCATGTCGGCATCTTCCTGATCGACTCCAACAAGCAGTTTGCCGTGTTGCGCGCGGCAAACTCTGAGGGCGGCAAACGCATGCTGGCCCGCCAACACCGGCTGGGCGTGGGTAAAATGGGCATTGTGGGTTTTGTCACCGGCGCCGGCCAGGCCAGAATCGCGACCGACGTGGGCGAAGACTCCGTCTTCTTCAATAACCCCGATCTGCAGCTAACCCGTTCGGAGATGGCTCTCCCCCTCATAGTCGGCGATGAAATCATCGGCGCATTGGACGTGCAAAGCACGCAACCCAACGCCTTCACCACCGATGACATCGATCTGTTTTCTACGCTTGCCGACCAGGTGGCAATTGCTATTTATAACAATCAGCTGTATACCGAAACGGCGGCGGCTTTGGCCGAATCCCAGAACCTCCACCGCCAATACCTCCGCCAGGAATGGAGCCGTGATTTGGCATCCAGATCGACGCGCGGCATCCAGTACACTCCGCAAGGATTGGTTGTCCAGGAAGCTGACCAACCGGATTTGGATAAAATCCTGGAAACGGGCGAGTCGATCCTGACAACCGAAGAAATGCCAGACCATACCACCCGCTCGGTCATGGCCGTCCCCATCATTTTGCGCGGCGAACCCATTGGGGTTATCCGTGTACAGGACTCCCTGGAGAACCGCGCCTGGAGCGATGACGAATTCACCGCGGTGCGGGATGTTGCCCAACAGGTGAGTGTTGCGCTGGAATCCGCCCGCCTGCTGGAACAAACCATCCACCGCGCCGAACGCGAAAAGAAAGTACTGGAGATCACCGGCATGATTCGCGGGACCAACGACCCGCAGCAAATGCTCGAAATCGCCGCCAGCGAGCTCCAGAAGGCGTTGGGCGCCTCACAAGCACAGATATTCATTCGTAAGCCCACCAGGCCGCTCTCAGGCCTTCCCAACGGCGGAAACGGTTATCACCACCTGGATGGGCAAATGGGCGACCAGGGGGAGGATTTGGAATGAGTCTCATTATGGCCATCGCCAACGAAAAGGGTGGCGTTGCTAAAACCACCACCACGATTTCCCTCGGCGCAGCCCTGGCGGAAACTGGGTTGAATGTGCTTCTCCTGGATCTGGACCCTCAGGCAAATTTGACCATGGCCTTAGGTGTGGACCCGGCAAAGCAGAAGAAGTCGATGGTCAGCGCCCTGCTGGAGAATTTGCCCCTGCAGGAAGCCGTCCAGGAAACCGGCATTCCTCACCTCGACCTGGTGCCATCCACCTCCGAAATGGGATTGGTTGAACGGTACCTGCCCATCCGCAGCAATTATGAGACTGTGCTGGCCGATAATTTACACAGCGCGAACTGGAAATATGACTACATTTTGATGGACTGCCCACCGTTCTTAGGCGCCATCACCACCAGCGCCTTGACCGCTGCCGACTTGTTAATCATGCCTACCCAGGCCGAATTTTTCTCGATCAGCGCGCTGCGCAGTATGATGGGCCTGGTGCGCAAGATCCGCAGCCAGGGCAACCCGCAGTTAACTTACCGCCTGCTGCTGACCTTATTTGACCGCCGCAACCGCATCCATCGCACACTCAGCGACCAACTGCGCACTACCTTTGGTCTCGGGGTGCTGGACACGATTATCGAGATTGACACGCGGGTGCGTGAATCATCCATCGTTGGATTGCCTATCATCTTTCATTCGCCCAAAACCAGGGCTGCTGTCCAATACCGTGCGCTGGCTCAGGAGATTCTACTGTATGTCAAAGAAACAAATCGCCAACCGGCTTAACGATCTCTTCAGCAGTCTCGAAGCATCTCCTGAGACTGGCCTCCGGCAGGCTGTCGAAACGACTGCCGTGCCAGAATTAGCCGGTTGGTCCTGGACGACCGACCAGGATGGGAAATACATTGCTTGTGGCGAAGAAGTCAACTTCAAGTTAGGTCTCGAAGCGGCTTCATTCCTCGAAAAACCGATCTGGTCTTACCAGATTGATCCGCCCTCCGTCCAGAAATTCAGGGATTTACTGTTTGCCGGCTCTTTTCCGGTAGAGATCGACTTGCTGATGCGGGATGCCTATCTGAATTGGCAGCCGGTCCACTTTTGCATTCTGTCCGGACCTGATGCTGCGAAAAAAGGCTGGCAGGGATTAGTTCAACTCATCCCGCAATCGGCAAGCTCGGCGCTAACCCGCCAACCGCCTGGGCGTTATGCCACCGGACCGCTGCCCAATCTTGGCCTGTCCAACCCCTCGCCGCGCCCTGGATCACCATCGGATGCACCCGCCGCCGAATTACCAGCCTTAACCGGCATCTCGATTGGCGCCGATGGCTCCGTTCCGGCGCGCAGCCCGCTGACCGAAACAGGGCGTGAAAGTCTGAAATTGAAACAGGTGAAAGTCACCTCGGGGCAAACCGATCAGCCAGCCACCATCGCCGTGCCCATCCGCACCGAAGAAATGGGTGATTTGCTCCTCGAAGTTATCGACCAGGGTGAAAATCGCAAATGGAATGAAGAAGAGCGCCAGATGGTGGTGGAGGTGGCCACCCAGCTGTCTCTTGCTCTTGAAAATGCGCGCTTGTTCCAGGCAGCCCAGCAGGAGTTGTCTGAAAGAGAAAAAGCAGAGGCGATCATTCTGCACCGCAACCGCGACCTGGCTACCCTCAACCGCATCGGTCAGCGCCTGACCAGCCTGACCTCCCGAAATGACATTTTTGATACCCTTTCTCAAATGGTTGGTCAGGTGTTGGATAACCACGACCTGATTATCTGCATGTTCGACCGTGATCGTAAAATGATGAGTTTCCCGGTGTTCCGCCAGGCTGGTCTGCAAAAGAATGAGCCTGACCGGCCAAGCGCCAACGGCGTCGCCGAGTATCTGGTTAGTTCACGAAGGCCCCTGTTAATCACCGATCATATCGTCCAGCACCTGGAAAACCTGGGCATCGACCTGCCCGATCCGCTGCCCGCATGCATGATCGGCATCCCGATCCTGGCGGGGGCGCATCAGGTCGGTGCCCTGGTGGTACAAAACTTCACCAGTGAAAACTCGCCTCAATTTGACGAAGTCCATCAAGAGCTGCTGTCAACCGCGGTCGCTCAGGCTGCCACGGCGATCGAAAATGCCTCTCTCTTCCTGCAGATGCAGGAAGCGCTGAAAGCAATTGAAAACCGTGAACGCTACCAATCCGGCATCGCTCGCGCCGCGGCCAACCTGTCTGAACTGGGCACCCAGTCTCTTGGGGATGTGCTGCGCTACCTTGGCCAGGCCGCCCAGGCAAACCGGGTTTACTTCATGATGTACAACGAGGCAGAACGCGCCTGGAAGCTTACCGAGGATTGGACCTCTCCTTTGGTAGCCTACCAATTCGACCGCAGCCGCATTCACGCCATCGACCAGAAAATATTCATGCCGATCATCGGCAATTTACGCACTGACGGCTGGGTTTTACCCCTTTCGCCAGGTTTCCCCGAAGAGACGCAGGATCTGTTCAAGTCTCAAAAAATACAATCGGCTTTGATCTTATCCGTCCCGGGCAAGGCGGCGATGCCCAATTTGCTCATAGTCGAACAGATTGACCATGCCCGCCAGTGGCACCAGGATGAAACCAATATCTTGCGGGTAGCCGCCGACGCCATTGCCAATACCTACGTGCGCGAAGACCTGATGGTCCAGCTGCGCGCCAACCTGGATGAAACCGAAAGCTTGTACAACGCGACCAACCGCCTGGTGATTGCCAGTGACTTCCAGGAGATGCTGGCGGCAATCATCAACGGCGCAAAGCCCGCGGGGGTCAATCGCTCGGTGATGCTCCTCTTCGAGCTGGATCAATATAACAAAATCGCCCACATCAACGTGGCCGCCAACTGGTATTCCGGCCATGGCACGCCACCCCTGCCGGTGAACAGTGAACTGCCCCGGCAAATTTTTGAACATGCTTTGCAAAGCACTACCCAGTCATTCTTCGAAAATGTTTCCAGCGCCTTATTGGACGAACCCCTGCGCCAGGCATTGCGTGCTCAAAATATCACCACTCTTGCCATCCTGCCCATGTGGTCGGGCAAACGGCAATTGGGCGCGTTGCTCTTCGAGGGAGAGCAGGAACACACCTTCTCCACCCGAGAGAAACGCCTGCTGCCCCCCATGGTCGACCAGTTGACCATCTCGGTCGAGAACATGCGCCTCTTTGAGCAGACCCAAACCGCACTGGCCGAAACCGCTCTGCTGTATAACATCAGCAACGGAATCGCCCAGGCGCAAAATCCCGATGACATGGTCGCATTGGTCGTCAACCACGTGCTGCCTCGCGGTGCAGACCGCTGCTCGATGATGATCGCAAGCCTGGATGAACACGATCAAATGACCGAAGTGGAGATCACCGGCTTTGTCGACATCACTGGCGAAAGCAATCTCAAAGGGATGCGCCTGCGGATCGATGAGCTGCCGATCATGCCCATCCTGCCTGAAGAAGGCCTGGTGATTTCGGATTTATCTGACAGCGCCATCGACCCAGCTTCGATGAGCACCCTGGATCACTGCCAGGTGAAAGCCGCCGCTTTCGCACCCCTGCGAACCGGCGGGCATGGGATCGGCGCCCTGGTAGCCACCTCGCGGACCCCGACCGAATTCGACCCGGCCGATATCCGCCTCTTTCGCACCGTGGCCAACGGTATCGCTGTTGCGGTTGAAAAGCAACGCTTGCTGCGCCAGGCGCAGCGGCGCGCCCTGGAACTGCAAACCGCCTCCGAGATCGCCCGTGACACCACCAGCACCCTGACGTTGAACGTGCTCCTGGCGCGCATGGTCCAGCTGCTGATCGAACGCTTCCGCTTCTACCACGCCTCCATTTTCCTGGTAGACGATAAAGCTCAATTCGCGGTCATTCGCGAGTCGACCGGGCTGGCCGGCGATGAGCTTAAACAACGCGGTTTCCGCCTGGCCGTCGGCTCCCGCTCAGTGGTTGGCACCGTAACTGCCAGCGGCAACCCACTGGTGATCAACGATGTTTCCGCCTCTGATGATTATTATCCAAACCCGCTCTTGCCGGACACTCGCTCCGAAATCGGGCTGCCTTTGAAATTGGGCGAACGCGTCATCGGCGCATTAGATATCCAATCCAATGCGATCAATGCCTTCAGCAAAGACGATATCTATGTCTTGGGCATTCTTGCCGACCAGATCGCAATCGCCATTGAAAATGCGCGCGCTTATGAAATCTCCCAATTGGCCATTGAGGACATGAAGGAAGTCGACCGGGTAAAGAGCCAATTCCTGGCCAACATGAGCCACGAACTGCGTACCCCGCTCAATTCGATCATCGGATTCTCTCGGGTGATCCTCAAAGGCATCGATGGACCGGTCAATGACGTGCAAAGCCAGGATTTGAACGCGATTTATAACTCCGGCCAGCATCTGTTGAGCCTGATCAACGATATCCTCGACCTTTCGAAGATCGAAGCCGGGAAGATGGAACTGTCCTTTACCGACTTAAATCTTACCGACCTGATCAATTCCGCCATGTCCACCGCCAGCGGGCTGGTCAAAGATAAATCCATCAAGCTTAATATCAAGGTGGCCGACGATCTCCCGCTGGTGCGCGCCGATGCCATTCGCGTACGGCAGGTCTTGATCAACTTCCTGTCCAACGCGGCCAAATTCACCGATGAAGGCGAGATTCTGATCCAGGCGAACCCGGAGATATCAGCCGATGGTAAACCTGAAGTGATGATCACCGTGACAGATACCGGTCCCGGAATCGCCCTGGCGGATCAGGCCAAATTGTTCCTGCCCTTCTCCCAGGTGGATGACTCGCCGACGCGGAAGACGGGCGGCACCGGCCTGGGACTTTCCATCTGCCGCTCGCTGATCGAACTGCACGGCGGGCGCATCGGTTTGAAAGAGAGCCAGGTGGGCAAAGGCAGCACCTTCTTCTTCACCCTGCCCCTGCCTGTCGTCGAAGTCCGCCAGCTCGATCTGGTTCCGGGCGACGGCAACATCATCCTGGCTGTGGATGACGATCCCCAGGTGATCAGTTTGTACGAGCGCTACCTCAAACCCCAGGGGTTCCAGGTGGTGGCACACACCGATCCGCGCAGTGCGGTAGAAACAGCCGCCAAATTAAAACCATTCGCCATCACGCTGGATGTAATGATGCCCGAAATGGACGGCTGGCAAGTGATCAAGGCGCTCAAGAATAACCCCGCGACCAGCGAAATTCCTATCGTGGTGTGCAGTATCCTCGAGGAAGAGGAAAAAGGCTTCAACCTGGGTGCCGCCGATTACCTGGTCAAACCCTTCCTCTCTGAAGATCTGCTCAATGCCCTGAACCGCCTGAACGTCGAAGGCGAAATGGTCAATATTTTGGTGGTCGACGACGACCCGGAAGATTCTCGCCTGGTAAAAAAGATGATCGAACAAAATAAGCGCTTCCAGGCGGTGCTGGCCGGCGGCGGTACGGCGGCCTGGGAACAAATCCAGCAGCAAAAGCCGGACGGGGTCATTCTTGACCTCTTCATGCCGGATATGAACGGGTTTGAATTGCTGGGGAAAATACGCAACCAGCCCGAGCTAAAGGACATCCCCATCATCATATTAACCGGCGCCGATCTTACCCCCGAACAGCACAAGGAACTGGCAGATTCTGGCCAGAACTTATTATCCAAAGGAATGCTCCGCGAGAAAGAGCTGCTCAACTCCCTGGAAGTAGCCTTGCGCCAAATTCGACAACCCAATAGAAAGGCAGCCTGATCAGGCAATTCATGACTGCGACCGACGTTCAAGTGATCTGCCTGGATTGTGGACATCAGGCTTGTTTTTCCGCGGCTGTGCCCGCCTGCCCAAAGTGTGGCAGCTTATGGCGTGAAGCCACTTATGACTACGCGAAAATTCGCGAGACGATTCAATCCGACATTCAGTCCCGCCCCTTTGATATCTGGCGCTTCCGAGAATTGTTGCCCATCCTTCACCCCCAACCAAACCTCGGTTTGGGCGAAGGTGGCACCCCGCTGATCCACGCTGCCAACCTCGGGATGATGCTCGGCTGTCAGCATATCTACGTCAAAGACGAACGCCAGGGGCCTACCGCCTCATTCAAAGACCGCCAGGCATCCATCACCATCGCGGCGCTCAAGGAAGCCGGGATTGAAGAATTTGTAATCGCCTCCACCGGCAATGTTGCCATTTCCTATTCCGCCTATGCCGCTCGCGCCTCAATTAAATTATGGGCATTTCTCACCAGCCTGGTTCCCGCCGCGAAAATGCGTGAGGTGGCTATCTACGGCACCCAGGTGATCAAAATCACCGGATCCTATGACCAGGCCAAGCAAATCGCCGCAGATTTTTCTAAACAACGCGGGCTCAACCTCGACATGGGCGCGCGCACAGTCACCTGCATCGAGGCGATGAAAACCATTGCCTTTGAACTTGCAGAGCAGTTGGCCCATGTGCAAGGCCCGGCAGAAAGCACGCCCTGGCGCGCCCCAGATTGGTATATTCAAGCCGTATCCGGCGGGATGGGTCCGCTGGGAGTGCTCAAAGGCTTCCAGGAATTGTTCGAGATGGGGTTGGTAGATAAAATCCCAAAAATCGCCTGCATCCAGGTGGAAGGCTGCGCGCCGATGGTGCATGCCTGGAAACAAAACAAGGATGAAGCTGCTCCGGTGCTTTCGCCCAACACGCTTATCGCCACCCTGGCCACGGGCAACCCGGGGAAAAGCTATCAGGTGCTGAGAGATAAGATCTTGGCCGCATCCGGCGGGGCTTTCGAGAGCGTGGGAGATGCCGAAGCTTTTCGCGCCATGCACTACCTGGCAAAGATGGAAGGCTTATCCGTCGAGCCGGCTGCCGCCGTGGCTTTCGCCGGGCTGGTGAAGCTGGTGCGCAGCGGAACCATCCAGCCTAATGAGACCATTGTGGTGAACTGCACCGGCCACACCATGCCAATTGAACGCAATATCCTGGGCGAAGGCTGGTCACGGGACCTGGTGGCGCCGCAATCGATGGAAGAATCGGGTGAAGAAGGCCTCCTGGCTGCCTTGACGAAAGTTTCACTCGACCGCTTCCCGCGCATCGCGATTGTGGACGACAACCCGGATGTGCGCCGCCTGGTGCGAAGGATTTTACAATCCCAGGGCAATTACACCCTCTTTGAAGCCGAGAATGGCCGCAAAGCCATTGAACTGGCCCGTACCGAACATCCCAACCTGATGATCCTGGATTTGATGATGCCAGAAATGGACGGGTTCGCGGTGATTAATGAGCTGAAACGCGATCCCTCCACTGCCGACATCCCGGTAATCGTGGTCACCGCCAAGGAACTGACCCCCGCCGAAAAGGATCGCCTGCGCGGTCACATCCAAACCCTGATGCAAAAAGGAGACTTCATGAGTGATGAACTCCTCGACGAAATCCGGGCTCTACTAGGGTAACCGCCGGCAACCGAAATATCATGAACCTAAAACTCCAAAAACAGGGCATCACGGCTGCGTTGACATCTGCCTTGTTTTTGGGTGTTGTGCCCATATTTGGCAAGCTGGCGATCCTTTCTGGCTTCACCCCCTATGCCGTCATCGCCCTGCGCACCGGCCTGGCTGCCATCTTAATTCTTACAGTGACAACGATCTGGAACCGGCCGTATTTTTATATCTACCCGGTGGGGCTGATCGGTTGCGTTCTGGCGGGAACGGTAAACGGTTTGGGCTCGATCCTGTATTACACGGCATTATCCCGCCTGGATGCCGGGCTGGGGCAAATGCTGTATTCGCTGTATCCTTTGTTTGTGGCTTTCTGGCTGCTGCTGGATCGCCAGACCATCACCCGCCTGACCAAATTTCGCCTGGCTCTTTCCTTGCCGGCGGTCATCCTCCTGCTGCAAAATACAAAGGGTTCAATCGACATCCTGGGGGCAGGCATGATGGTCGGCGCCGCCATTTTATATGCCCTGCACCTGATCATCAACCAGAGAGTGCTGTTCGAGGTTCCTGCGCCAACCGTCACCTTATATACATTGCTGGGTATGGCGGCGACTGTGGGCATCGCTTACGCCCTCTTTGATCATTCCATCCCGCCGGCCCAGGTTAGCTGGTGGCCGGTGCTGGCCATGGCGCTGATCACCTTCGGCTCGCGTTTCACCCTGTTTGTCGGTATAAAAAAATTAGGCGGTTTGCAAACCGCCTTGTTAGGATTGAGCGAAATATTTCTCACCGTATGCTTATCGGTGCTTTTCTTACACGAAAAACTGAGCATCCTGCAGTGGATTGGGGGCGTTCTGCTGGCCATCAGCCTGTTCCTGGTGGGTTTTGATAAAATTCCTCAGCAAAAACGCACATCCACCGGCTGGTTATCCTGGCTTAATCCGCCCACCATCCCGGTCAACGATTACCCCTGGAATTCCCAGCCCTAATCTTCGGGCAGCTCCAAGACATACCCCGACCCGCGAATATTCTTAATCCACTCCGTCCAACCCGGCATTTCGCTCATCTTCTGGCGCAGCCGGCTTACAACCGGCCGCAGGATTTTCGCGGCCTCTTCATTGTCCACCCGATAGCCCTGGCACTGCAGCACCAGTTCGGCATGGGTCATCATCTGGCCTTTCTGTTGGATGAGTACTCCCAGCAGCCGGCCTTCGGTGGGCGTCAGGCTGAGCGAGCCGTCATCCCAGGTGATAATCCTTTTATTCAAGTCCATGCATGGCCCGCCAGGCAGCCGGTAAACGTTCGGCAAAATCTGGCTGTCATCCGCATCGGCGGCTTCGCCGGCACGTTCCAGTGCAGTCTGGATACTGCTCAATACCTGTGTAGGAGAAATTGGTTTTAACAGGTAGTCATGCACGCGGAAGCGCAATGCCTGGATCGCCGAATCCATCGAGCCGTGCGCGGTCAGAACAATCACCTGCAGGGTCGGCAAATGATCGATGACATTTTGAAGAACATCCAGGCCACCCATCCCGGGCATGCGAAGATCCAAAATCATCACATCAAATGTGTCTTGGGCCAGAATGCCCACCGCCTCTTCACCCGATCCGGCGGCTTGAACTTCGTAACCCTCGAGACGTAAAATATCACCGAGTGTGATCCGTGCAATTTCTTCGTCATCAACAATCAAAATTTTAGTCATGGACTAGGCCTCTTTGACAAGTGGTAATTGTATTTCAAAGCACGCCCCCGTACCATGCTTTCCTGGGATAACACTCAGGCAGCCCCCATTTCCCTCGATGATTGAAAAACTGATCGATAACCCCAGACCGGTTCCATTCTTCTTCGTACTGATAAATGGCTCGAACAGCCGCTCACGGATCTCGGGATCAATCCCCGGTCCGTTATCTTCGATCGTAATTTTTACCTCGTCGTTGATACAACCCATATCCAGCCAGATGGTCTTCACCGCCTGGTTTTCCACGGCATCCATACTGTTCAAGAATAAATTGAAGATCACCTGCTGAAGCTGATCCTTGACCGCGAAGATACGCGGGAAGGTGGCGGGCATATTGGATACCAATTGAATATTCGAGCTTTGCAGCTGCGATCTGAGTAAACCGATCACTCGCTCAATCATCTCAGCCAGATCGACCGGTTCTTTATCAATCGAACCTGGCCGGTAAAAATCCAGCATCTGGCGCACCGTGTTCACCAGCCGCTCGACTTCGCTGCTGGTCATCGACAGGTACGAGCTGCGCTGGCTTTCTTCGATGTCAGAGCGCATGGCCAGGTGCACGCAGTTGCGCACCGATTGAAGAGGATTGTTGATTTCATGGGCGACAGAAGCCATCAGGCGACCCACCGCCGCCATTTTTTCTGCCTGCACCAGCGCGCGTTGCGACTCTTCCACTTTTCGGACGTAATCTTTCAGGTCGGTATACAGGCGGGCATTTTCCATAGCGACTACCGATTGGCGCGCCAGGATGGCAAAAAGCTCCTGGTCCAATTCGCTGAAACCCTGCTGTTTTACATCTCGCCCGGCCAGGAAGGTGAATACCTGTTCACCGCGTTGAATGGGGGCGACCATCATGGAAGACCAACCCAAACTATGCAGGCTCGCCTGGACCGAAGCCTCGCCGGTTTGCGCGGCCAGAACCACTTCAGTAGCAGGTCGATTTAAGCCATACCGTAAAACCTGCGCCCAGGCATGGCTGCCAACTGGGTCTGGAATATTGCGTGCCATCGCCAATTTTGCATCGTTTTTACCGGCGGTCGCCAGGTAAACACACACAAATTGGGCATTGAAAATATTGACAACATTATCCAAAACCAGCTTTTCGAGAGCAGTGAGCGAGGTTTCAGAAACTAGCGTTTCACTGATATCAAATAAGGGTCGCAAGGCCTGCAGCCGGGCCGCATCCTGCTTCTGGCGGCTGTCAATCAACACCCGCTGCACCGCCTGGACCAGATCGGCTGTGTTCTCGAAAGGTTTGAGGATTAACCCATCCACACCTTTGTAGAGTGCCTGGACGGCCGTGTCCACTGTTCCAAAACCGGTCATCACCAGCACTGCCAGATCAGGTTGGACCCTTCGGGCTCTTTCGATCAGCTCAAACCCATCCATCACCGGCATGCGGATGTCGGCTAACAGCAGGTCGACTTTTCTTCCCTCTAGAATCTGGAGGGCTTCTAAAGGATCGGTGGATGCAAACACCTCGTAAGTTGCGCGTTCGAGTAATCGTTGGCACAGCCGCACGATACTACGATCATCATCAATGATTAATACAGAAGCATTCGCCATACCCTCTCCATGATCATTGTCGCCAAAATGTCTTTAGCATGCAGCCAAACCACCCCCGTGACCTTGGCCATTCGTATGGAGACTTATCATATACGAATATAATATATTATCTCTTAAGATTGATGAAAATTGCAAGGAATCCGGGCCCTTTTGATCACTTGATTGAGGCAAGCCGTGACTGTTGTTCCCCTTACAGTCGGTGAAAAAAAAGCCGCGATAAGCGGCCTTGTGTGCGCTGGGTGGGAGTTGAACCCACACGCCTTTCGGCACATGGCCCTCAACCATGCCTGTCTGCCAATTCCAGCACCAGCGCGGAAGTGAATGTATTATAATCCGCTCTGATTGGATGTCAAGCAAATACCCCAGAATGCTTTACGAGAGGAATGCTTATGTCAATTATCCTAGACGCCATGGGCTCCGACACCTATCCGGACCCCGAAGTGAATGGCGCAGTTGCCGCGGCGCGAGATTTTGGCGAAGAAATTATCCTGGTCGGCAACCAGGACCTGGTCGGGCCCAAACTAAAAGCGCTTAACCCCGGCAGCCTGCCCGTGCGCATCGTTCATGCTCCTGAAGTGCTTGCTATGACCGACAAACCGGTCGCCGGCGCCCGCAAAAAACCGGAAAATTCGATGGCGGTCGGGCTGGAGCTCTTACGCAAAGGCGAAGGCAGCGCTTTTGTCACCGCAGGGAACACCGGCGGAGCGATGGTGAACGCATTAATGACCTTGCGCCGGATCAAAGGCGTCCAACGCCCGGCGCTCACCGCCATCTTTCCGACCAAGACCGGGCAGTGTGTAGTCTGCGACATCGGCGCCAATGCTGATTGCCGGCCCGAATTTCTGGTGCAATTTGCCTTTATGGGCAGCCTGTACGCGCATAAAATGCTGGGCGTGGCCAATCCCAGGGTGGGGCTGCTTTCCAACGGTGAGGAAGCCGGCAAGGGTAATGAACTGGTGAAAAATACCCTGCCCTTGCTCCAGGAGTGTAAAACCGCGGGCACGCTTAATTTCATTGGCAACGTCGAAGCCAAGGAATTATTCCAGGGACAGGTGGATGTGGTGGTGACCGACGGTTTCACCGGCAACGTTTTGTTAAAGTCCTCAGAAGCCGTGGCCAAGCTCATGTCTGACGTGCTCAAAGAAGAAATGACCGCCACGTTGCTGACCAAACTCGGTTATGTCTTCGCCCGTCCAGCCTTCACTCAATTGAAAAAAATGCTGTCCCCCGAGGAAGTGGGCGCCGCCCCGCTGCTCGGTGTGGACGGATTGGTATTCGTCGGCCATGGGCGCTCCAATGCACGCGCAATTTACAGTGCCATCAATGTAGCCCGCCAGGCCGTCAAAATGGATTTACTTAACTCATTGCGTGAAGAAATCCAGGTATCGCTTAGCTCCATCCCCTTAGATCAACCCACTTCAACTCCAGCGGAACCCATAAAACAACCATGAAGATCGTCATCGATGAAAAAAAAGTAAAACGCTACCGGAAGATCGGTCAATATACCTCGCTTGCCGCACTGGCGATCCTTCTGGGAGGCTTCGTGATCGCGCTCAGCCAGATCATCACTACCTTCCAGGCCGGGGCGACAGCGCCTGTGATCAACGAACAAATGTTGACGTATGCTTATATCGCCATGTTTATCGGGCTGGTGCTCACTCAAATCAGTCTTTACTTTGGCAACCGGTGGGGGCGTAAAGAGACCGTCGACCAGAGTATATCCAACAGTTTGAAGGGCCTCGACGACCGTTATACGCTCTATCATTACACTGCTCCGGTGCCGCACCTGCTCTTAGGTCCCGCTGGGATCTGGATCATCTCGCCGATGTACCAGGCCGGCACCATCACCTACGAGAGGAATCGCTTCCGCCAGAGCGGGGTGCGCCTCTTTACCCGCCTGTTCAGCCAGGAAGGCATCGGCCGCCCTGACCTCGAAGTGGATGGATACCTTCAAGATTTTAACAAGTTTGTCCAGAAGAATTTGAAGGACCAGAAAATCAGCGATCCGGGGATCGTCATCGTCTTCACCAATCCCAAAGCCAGCCTGCAAATTGAAGGCGCGCCCTATGCTGCCATTTCAGTTGAAAAGCTAAAAGATTTTGTCCGCCGTAAAGCCAAAGAGCAAATGGCCTCGTTGGAAAAGCTGAAACCACTGGTTGAATTGCTGCCAGAGCCTGACGAAAAATAACCGAAAAGCGGTTGGTGATTAAACCAACCGCTTTTTTATTCTATTCTCGACTTTTTTGTGGTTTCGGCTTTGGCCCTTTGAGCGTGCGCACTTCTTCGGGCGTCAGGTATCGCCATTCCCGCGGCTTCAAATCACCGAGCAGCAGCCCGCCGATCCGTATCCGAACGATGCGCACCACCGGCATGCCCATCTGCTTGCCCATTTCACGAATTTGTCGTTTGCGCCCTTCGCGCAGGATGACACGCAGCCAGGTGCCTTTGCCCATGGTTGATTCGATCCGCACCTGGGCGGGATTTGTTTTGTAGCCGTCTTCCAACACCACCCCATGCCGCCAGGCTTCTAATTGGCGTTCATCCGGGCGCACTGCCACCAACACGCGGTACTCTTTTTCGTGCCCGTACCGCGGATGAGTCAGTTGGTTGGCCATATCTCCGTCGTTGGTCAGCAGGATCAATCCCTCACTCTCGTAATCCAGGCGGCCCACCGAGAAGATATGCCCGGGAATCTGGACCAGGTCCCGCACCGTGGGGCGCGGATCGTCATGGGTTTCCACGTCCGAAATCACACCGGGGGGCTTGTTCAAAGCAATATAAACCTGAGAGGGCTGCTTGGGTATTTTCTGCCCATCCACCTGGATGGAATCCACAGCCGGGTCGGCCTTCGCGCCAATCTCTGCCACCTGGTTGTTGATTTTGACCCTTTTGGCGAAAATCAACTCTTCACAGGATCGCCGCGATCCAAAACCAGCTTTCGCTAAAATCTTCTGTAACCGTTCTGCAGCCATGCTTAATCCTTCAAAATCTGGTTTTCTTCATCTGGTTCGCCTTCTTCCACCAGCACGTCGTACGGGGGTAAATCGGCTAGTGAGGATAAACCAAAGTGTTGTAAAAATTCGCCGGTAATGCCATAGAGGATCGGCCGGCCGGGTCCTTCGGCGCGCCCTGTTTCCTGTACCAACCCCTTACTCAACAGGCTTTTTAAAACGCCGTCACTGTTGACCCCGCGGATGGCGTCCATTGCCGGGCGAGTGATCGGCTGGCGGTACGCGATGATCGCCAGCGCCTCAAGGGCAGCCCGGCTGAGCCTCGCGGTAGCTTCAAGACCCAGAAACTGCTCGATCAACTCGGAATACTGGGGCGCTGTGGTTAACTGCACTTTTCCAGCGTACCACTGCAAACTCAGCCCGCGTTCCTGTTTGTATTCTTCCGCCAAAGCGTGGAGTTCATTTTCTACGATGTCTCCATTCAATGCCAGAACTTCAGCCAGCTGTGCAGGTGTCACCGGACCTGGCGCGGCGAACAGGATGGCTTCGATGCGGGCGCGTAATTCATTACGACGTTCCAAAACAGGTAGATCAGTCATGCTATAATTGCTTCGTCCTATCCTATCTTAGCGGTACACAGGGAACAATATCCTGCATGAAAAAAATGATAACCTTTCTTTTGTTGTTGATCCTCACAAGCCTGGCCTGCAGCCTGCCATTTCGCGGCAGCGCCACCGTTGAGCCAACCTCCATTCCGGTGTCTACCGCAGCCGCCGGTGAGGTTGAGGATCAAATGGCCACCGCCGCAGCAGAGCTCGAAGTTAATGGCCAGGTAAGTGTAATTCTCACCGACACTCAACTCACATCCTACATCGCCCAAAAATTGGCGTTAAATGAGGATTCACCCCTTACAAACCCACAAGTCATTCTTCAAAATGGGCAAATCGAAGTAACCGGGAAAGCCACAATTGGCATCCTAACTGCCCCGGCCACCATCATCCTCGAGCCTTATGCCAATCAAGGTAATCTGGGCATCACCATCAAAGAAGCGAAATTGGGTTCGGTTCCACTTCCTCAAAGCACTCTCGACAGTATCAGCCAAACATTGAATGAGAATTTGAACGATTTAATCACCATTAGAGGCGATAAATTCTACCTGGAGACAATCGCGATCAGCGATGGGAGTCTCACCCTGTCAGGCCATCTACAATGACCTTTTCGGCTTAAACCTGATCGATTATACCTTGAATATGACCTTGCGAGCCCATCCAATCCCGCCCAAACGCAACCAGGCTCTCGCCCATGCCAGGGGTTTTTTGTGTTTCTGCAGCCTGCTGTGTCTATGGATATTGAGCGGCTGCTTGCCTGCTCAAACCCAGAACCTGCAAAACCTCGAAATCAACTTGAGCGTGGATGGATCTACCCGCACGTACCAGGTGCCCTCGGGCACCACGGTTCAAGGCGCCCTGGATCAGGCCAAAGTGCAGTTGAACCAACTGGACCGGGTCGAACCGCCCGGCTACACTGTGTTGAGCGATGGACAAGAAATACAGGTCATCCGTGTCCGTGAAGAATTTTCTTCGGAAGACATCGTCTTGCCCTTCGAGAGCCAGACAGTTCAAAACGAATCACTCCCTGAAGAACGGGTAATGATCATCCAAACCGGATCAAACGGGCTGCTCCAACGCACCTATCGCATCGTCTACGAAGACGGGCAGGAAAAAACCCGCCAGATTTTCAAAGAAACCCGAGTAATCGAACCCAAGGCTGAGATCAAAATGGTTGGGGTCCAAAAACCCTTTACCCCCTACCCTTTGCCTGCCCGAATCGTCTACCTGGCAGGCGGGAATGCCTGGGTGATGGAGAAAACCACCGGTGAACGCCGTCCGGTGGTCACCACCGCGGATATCGACGGGCGTGTATTCTCGCTTTCACCGGATGGCAACTGGCTGCTTTTCACCCGTAAATCCAACCGGCCACCGAGCGAAGAGATCAATACCCTGTGGATGATCAACCTGGAAAACGACGGTGAAAAGCCCATTGACCTGCGTGCCAGCAACATCGTGCACTTCGCCGATTGGGTCCCCGGGCGGGGTTTGACCGTCACCTACTCCACGGTCGAACCGCGCGCCACCGCTCCCGGCTGGCAGGCCAATAATGATCTATATATGACCAGCTATGCCCCGACCGGGATGATCCTCGAAACCGAGAAAATCATCGAGGTAAATTTCGGTGGCGCGCTGGGATGGTGGGGCACAAATTTTGCCTGGTCACCGGATGGTGATTTGCTGGCATATGTCCAGCCAAACGCCATCGGCCTGGTGGATATGGAGACCAAAGAGTTAAAACCTCTCATCGATATCACCCCCTACCAGACCCGAGCCGATTGGGCCTGGGTGACAGGCCTGAGCTGGTCTCCCAACCACCAGGTGCTGTATTACTCATCCCACGTGCCCAAACCCGGTTTGGACAACAATGAAGAGTCGCCTTATTTTGATCTGTCGGCGACGGTGATTAACACCGGGCCAACTCTGTCGCTGGTAGAAAAAACCGGCATGTTTGCCTATCCGGTTATCTCCCCTCGTGCGGAAAACGGAGAATACTCCGTCGCATTTTTACAAAATACCTCTCGTGAACAGGGCGAGACCGGCCGTTATTGGCTGGCAGTGATGGATCGCGACGGCAGCAATATGACCCGAGTTTTCCCCGAAGAGGGGAAATTAGGCCTGGAACCTCAGCGCATTGCCTGGTCACCGCTGCCATTGGAAAATGGCGATCTATGGTTGGCATGTGTCTACCAGGGCAATCTATTTCTGGTCGACCCGACAACTGGCGATATCCGCCAGGTGACCGGAGACGGCTTGATCGATAAAATTGATTGGTGAAAGCAGGATATTATGCGGATTTTGATCACTGGCGCTGCCGGTTTTTTGGGCTCTCACCTGTGCGAGCGCCTGTTGCAGGATGGCCACCAGGTTATTGGTATGGACAATTTTGTCACCGGCAGCCCCGATAACCTGGCTCACATGGCGGGAAACACCAATTTCCTTTTCATCCACCACGATGTCTCCAATTTCATATTTGTCCCGGGGCACGTGGATGCGGTGATGCACTTTGCCTCGCCGGCCAGCCCCAACCCGGCCTCCCCCTATGGCTATACCAATTTGCCCATTCAAACGATGAAAGCCGGCGCTCTGGGCACGCATAACACGCTGGGTGTCGCCCGTGCCCATAAAGCGCGCTTCCTCCTGGCATCCACCAGCGAAATCTATGGCGACCCATTGGAACACCCGCAGCGTGAAACCTATTTTGGCCACGTTGATCCCATCGGGGTGCGCTCGGTGTATGACGAGGCCAAGCGCTTTGCCGAAGCCCTCACCATGGCATACCACCGCTATCACGGCCTGGATACACGCATTGTGCGCATCTTCAATACCTACGGCCCGCGCATGCGCCTGGATGACGGCCGCGTGGTGCCCAATTTTATCCAGCAGGCCCTGCGCAAAGAGCCGTTGACCGTCTTTGGCGACGGCTTGCAAACTCGCAGTTTCTGTTATGTCGATGATCTGGTGGAAGGCATCACCCGCCTGCTCCTATCTGATGAACACGACCCGGTCAACATCGGCAATCCGGTCGAAACCACCATCCTCGATTTTGCCAAGACTATCAGCATGATTGCCGCCAACCCGGCAGGAATCCAATACAAACCGGCCTCCCGCCTCGGTGACGACCCGCAGCGCAGGCAGCCGGATATCTCACGCGCAAAGAAGATCTTATCATGGGAACCGAAAATATCATTACTGGACGGGATAAGCCAAACCATACCCTACTTCCAAAGAAAAATGGGCTTGGGATGATTCTGACCGATCGGCAGGAACGCACTCGTTTTTTGCGTTTCGCCCTGGTCGGAACCATTGGTGCGGTCGTAGATTTTGGCACATTCAATCTTCTGGTCCAGTTGACCACCCTGAGCGCGGTCATTGCCAGCATGATTTCATTTAGTGCGGCAGTTACCAGCAATTTCATCTGGAACCGGTTTTGGACCTATCCCGATTCGCGCAGCAAATCGGTGATGAAACAGGTAATTCAATTTTTCATTGTTAACCTGATCGGTCTCGCCATTCGCACGCCATTATTTGCATACCTCGAAAAAGTATTGGTCTCCTCCCTGAGCAATCTTTTACCCAAGGGATTTCCCCTTTCGGCCACTTTCATTGGTCACAATTTCTCCCTGGCAGTGGCGGTACTGGTAGTGATGCTGTGGAACTTCTTTGCGAACCGGTTTTGGACCTATAATGATGTAAGCTGATATGTCCATAGAACGCAAACCGCTCGATCTGCCTGAATCAGAAGGGCGCCTGACGCGCACGGTTGGTTCACTGCGCGAGTTGATTGATCTGGTCACCGGGCGCAGCTTCCAGGAAGAATCGGTTCAGGAAGATTATGGTTTGGCTGAGGTGCTGCCGTTTCCATTCCTGGCCCTGGTTGGCCAGGAGGAAATGAAGCTGGCCCTGTTACTGTCAATCATCAACCCCTTGATCAACGGGGTTCTGCTGGTTGGCCCGCGCGGCACGGGGAAGACCACCACGGCTCGCAGCCTGATCTCCTTGCTCCCGGACGTGGAGCGCTCGGCTTGCTTTTACGGCTGCCTGCCCGAAGATATTGAAACCGGCGGGTTGGATGCGGTTTGCCCTGATTGTGCGCGAAAATATGCCGAGGGTCAACCTCTAACCCGCAGCGATCACGTGCGCCTGATCGAGCTGCCCCTCAATGCCAAAATTGAAGATGTGGTCGGCGCTCTGGATGAGCGCGCCGTTGAACACGACCGCATGCGTTTGAAACGTGGCATCCTGGCCCAGGCGGATCTGAACATCCTGTACGTCGATGAAATCAACATGCTGGATACCGAGGTTGCCAATGCCCTGCTGGACGCCGCTTCAGCCGGCAGCTATGTGCTGCGGCGTGGGCAGGTCTCGGTCACCTACCGCTCTCGTTTTACCCTGGTCGGTTCGATGAACCCCGAAGAAGGGCTTCTCCGTTCGCAGGTCATGGATCGCTTCGGGCTGCGTGTGGCAGTTCGCGGTCTCGACAATCTCGAGGAACGCGTCGAGGCTTATCGCCGCACCCGTGGATACCGGTTGAACCCGAGGGCAGTAGTGGCTCAATACTCACAGGAAACTGCACAAGCCCGTGAGGAAATCATCAACGCGCGTGAATTGCTGCCCAATGTCGAAATCCCCACAGCCGTGGCGCAGGCCGGCGCGGCATTGATTCACCGCTATCAGGTCAACTCCCTGCGCGCAGAAATCACCATGTTTGAGGCCGCGAGGGCCTATGCTGCTGCCGATGCTCGCACGACTGTCAGCCTGGATGATGTTAAAGTGGTGGCTCCCCTGGCGCTGCGTCTGCGCCGCTCCCAGTTCATGATAAAATATTTTAAAGACCAGAAGCAGGAAGACCAGGAAATAAACCAACTTCTGGATGAGTTTACCGGGTCCACGGAAGAGAGTCACTGATGTTTAAAAAGCCCACCACCCAACAAGTCGAATTAGATCCTACCAGCATGTCACCTCAAACTCCCAGCGAGTTTGCCGCTCGCGGTTGGCTGTTCTTTGGCCGCCAGGAGTATGCAAAGGCGGTGGCCGATTACCGTCAGGCTCTCGATTCCAATGACAACGATCCAGACACGCTTTATGCGCTGGGCATGGCCCTGGCGGCCTCCAGTCAACCCCAGGAAGCCATAGGCGCCTTCGAACGAGCCCTGGCTAGCCTGGCAAGCCTCGATGACGCAGTGCGCGTACGCATGCTCACCCGCCTGATTAAAGGACACATCAGCCGGATCAAGACCGGCGATTGGCATTTGACTGCCTGATATGAGCACCGCGACCATCCATCACCGCGACCGGCTGGAAACCTGCCTGAGTGGAGAGGCGCCCGACCGCGTCCCGGTAGCCCTGTGGCGGCATTTCCCGGTCGATGACCAGACCCCCGATGGTCTTGCCGCGGCGACCGCCCATTTTCAACGCACATTCGATTTTGATCTGATAAAAGTCACCCCCTCCTCCTCTTTTTGCCTGAAAGATTGGGGCGCCGACGACGTCTGGCGTGCAAACCCCGAGGGTACCCGCGATTACACCCGCCGGGTAATTCAAAGGGCAGAGGATTGGGCCAGGCTGCCCCTGCTTGATCCAACCAGCGGTCATTTAGGCGACCAGATCACCTGCCTGCGCATCCTCGCTGCGGAGTTTTCACCTCACACTCCCCTGGTTCAGACGATCTTCAGCCCCATGGCCCAGGCCAAAAATTTGGCCGGCGGAGAAGAACTGCTCGTCCATATGCGCAAAGCCCCCGAAGCGCTGCACGCCGGGCTTGAGCGCATCACCCAGGTTACTCTGCGTTTCATCGATGAGTGCCGCAAGACAGGCATCGCCGGCATTTTCTATGCCGTCCAGCATGCGCAGTATGGGCTGCTCTCCGAAAGCGAATTTGACACATTTGGCCGCTATTATGACCTGCGGGTCATGGAAGCCGTGCGCGACTGCTGGCTGAATATCGTCCATCTGCACGGCAGTGAGGTGATGTTCGACAAAGTGGCCGATTATCCCGCCAGGGTGATCAACTGGCATGACCGCCAGGCTGAACCATCTCTGGCCGAAGCCGCCTCGCGCTTTGAGGGTGTCTTGTGCGGAGGTCTGCGCCAGTGGGAAACCATGGTGTTAGGCACACCGGATCAGGTTGCCGCCGAAGCCCGGGATGCCATTCAGACCACCCTCGGCCGCCGCTTTATCCTCGGCACAGGTTGTGTGGTCCCTGTGATTGCTCCCTCCGGCAACCTGTTCGCTGCCCGGCAGATCGTAGGCCAGTCCTTCCCTCACTGAAAAAAATGGCCAATCCTCGCATCATCAGCGGTAAAGCGCGTGGCATTCGTCTGCGCATGGTTCCAGGCGACATTACCCGCCCCATCACCGATATGGTCAAGGGCGCGCTCTTTAATATCATCGGATCAGACATCGTGGACGCCAGCCTGCTGGATCTGTTCGGCGGCACAGGCAGCGTTGGCATCGAAGCGCTCAGCCGCGGCGCCTCCTTTTGCCGCCTGCTCGATCTCAACCGCCCAGCGGTTGAAACGATCAAAGCCAATCTGGAGACAACTCGGCTGAAAGAACTTGGACAGGTACTGCAAACCGATGCTTTCCAATACCTTGCCCGCCCCGCCGACCGCGCCTTTGATTATATTTATATCGCCCCGCCGCAGTACAAAGGCATGTGGGAGCGGGCGTTATCGATCTTGGATGATCACCTCGAATGGCTGCAGCCAGACGGCTGGATCATCGTCCAGATCGATCCGCTCGAATATAAAATGCAAATTTTGGAGCACCTCGAGGAAGTCCAGCAGCGCAGATACGGCAGCACCTTGCTGGTGTTCTATGAGCTGAAATCCGGAATTTCTCTCCCCTGAACAGCCGCCCTGGTATCAATCATAGAACTCAACCACTTGCTGGTCGGCCACATCATAGTAGGATCGAGCCGAGAATACTCCCTGCTGCTCTGTATGAGCGAAAATCCGGCTGATCAGCACGCGCAAATCCGCAACCAGGGGATAATCGTCCAATTGAGCCAGCGGAACCCAGCTCAATTCTCCCTCTGCCGAGGCTCGCAGTTCGCCGCCGGCGTATTCTCCTTGAAAGATAAACAAACAGATACCGACGCCCTCACTGGCATCCACCAGCATGGTGCCAACCAGGCATAGATTCGCGGCAGCCAACCCGGTTTCCTCAGCCAATTCCCTGCGGGCTGCGCTTAAGATATCTTCTCCCTGCTCAACGTGACCGCCTACCCCGTTATATTGGTTGGCCCACAGCCGTTTTTGCGGCGAGCCTTTGAGCAGCAGCACGTCTTTACCCCTGGTAATAAAAATAAGTGTTCTGGGGATAACCATATAGCGATCGGCAAATACACCCTGGTCGGTTTTTGGCATGGCGTCCTCGATAAAACCATACAGCCCGAGAGGTTCCCGGGCTGTATGGTTTTAATTTAGTGCGTTATTTCAGTTCAGGCGAGCATCGCCCGCACGGCGTCTAACTGGTTGGCGCTGCCAAGTTTCTCGTTCTTGTTGGCGATAAATTTGGCATATTCGCTCATGAAAATCTTACCAATCGGGCGGAGATCGAACTCTTCCGGATGGGCAGTAAAGTATTCGCGGTGAACGCGGGTCCAGACCAGCCGGCCATCGGTATCGATGTTGATCTTGGTCACACCCAGTTTTGCCGCGCGCAGGAATTGGTCGGCGTCTACACCCTTGGCGCCTTTCAGGCTGCCGCCGGCGAGATTGATCCGCTCAACCTCATCTTGAGGTACCGAGCTTGAACCGTGCATCACCAGGGGGAACCCGGGCAGGCGCTGCTGGATCTGGCCCAGCACATCCAGGCGCAGGGCCTGGCTGCCGCTAAATTTGAATGCACCGTGGCTGGTGCCAATGGCTACCGCCAGCGAATCGCAGCCCGAGCGCTCGACGAATTCTTTGGCAGTGTCCGGATCGGTCAATTTGGCGTTGGCTTCATCCACTTTGACATGCTCTTCCACCCCGCCTAACTGCCCCAGCTCCGCCTCGACGACCATGCCGCGGGCGTGAGCTTCATCCACCACACTGCGGGTGATCTCGATGTTCTTGTCAAATTCCTCATGGCTCGCGTCGATCATCACCGAGCTGTAGAACCCGCTCTTGATGCAGTCCATGCAGGTCTCCACGTCGCCGTGATCCAGGTGAACGGCGAAGATAGCTTCCGGGAAAATATCGTCCGCGGCGCGAATAATCGCTTCGAGCATGCGTTTGTCAGAATACTTACGCGCGCCCTTGCTGATCTGAATGATAAAGGGGGCTTTGCTGTCCACATTGCCGCGGAAGAGGCCCATGGCCTGTTCCAAATTGTTGATGTTATAGGCGCCGATGGCGTAATTGCCATAAGCCGCCGCAAATAATTTCTTGGTCGTAACAATCATTTGATCCTCCTCACCAAATAATCCGAGGTGTTTCCACCCAATAAACGGATTAGATTAACTCAAGAACATGGGCACGCCCATGAAATCTCTCACCCGGGGTTTGTACTCTTCGATATCGTAGTAACCCGTCACATCCACACGCTTCTTGCCGGCCAGAACCATCTCAACCGGCACGGTCGTGTATTTACCGCCGTGCAATGCGACCATCTTACCGGTGTCGTTGCGGCGAATTAACTGGATTGCCAGGTTGCCATAGGACATGGCCACCATGCGGTCCAGGGAATCCGGCGCGCCGGAGCGCATCAGGTACCCTAATTGCTGGTACATCACATTTTGGCCGGTCAAATTCTTGATCGCGTCCGCGGTGATTTCGCCCACGCCGCCTAACTTGCGATGGCCGTAGGCATCCGCTTCACCGCTCTCGATCACGTCGCCGCCTTCCATAATTGCGCCTTCCGATATGGTCACGATGGCGTAATTGGAATTGTTGGTGCGTTTATCTTCCAATAATAAATCTGCCAGCTTTTGAATATTGAAGGGAACTTCGGAAATGATCGCCCGGTCTACATAAGAAAGATACGCGCTGATCAGGCTGGTTTCGCCAGAATTGCGGCCAAATAATTCCACCACGCCAATCCGTTCGTGCGAGCCCACCGAGGTGCGCATATTGGTGATAAACTCAACCGAGCGGGTCACCGCCGTCGAGAAACCGATACAGTAATCGGTGCCAAAAACGTCATTGTCCATCGTTTTCGGGATGGCAATCACCGGGACGCCTTCACGATGCAAACGCACGGCAAAACTCAAAGTGTCGTCGCCACCGATCGGGGCTAACACGTCGATGCCGAGATGCTCAATCACCTTTTGGACATATTCGGTGTAATCGGTGTTTTCCGAATCTTTAATTTCCTTGCCCCAGCGTGAATTTTTCAAGAAATCTGGGATCGCTCCAGGAGTAACCTTCTGCGGGTTAGTGCGGGAGGTATGCAAGAACGTTCCGCCGGTGCGGTCGATCGTACGGACGTTCTCTCGGGTTAATTCACGCACATAATAATCATGGGTAGAAGGTTCGTCTAAATTAAAGTTTAAGAGGCCGCTCCATCCCCGCCGGATTCCCAGCACCCGGTATCCCATCTCCATCGCCCCCAGGGCCAACGCTTTTATAGCCGGGTTAAACCCCGGTACGTCGCCGCCTCCCGTCAACACCCCAATCGTTTTTGCCATTCATTCCTCCTGGTAATTTTGTAAAATGTTAGCTTTCAGCGTCCAGGATCGGTACCTGGAAAGAAACCCGGGCACCGCGACCGACCCCCGAATCGATTTCCATATGTCCGCCCAGCATATCCACCCGTTCGCGGATCAGGTTAAGCCCCAGGTGCCCGGTCTTTTCGATCACTTCGGGATCAAAACCTTTGCCATTATCGGTAACGCTCAACTTCAGAGATACTTCGTCCAGCACAATGCTGACTGAAATCACAATTTTTACCGGATTTTCCTGGTTGTGCCGGTAGGCGTTACCCACCAATTCCTGTAATGCGCGGAAAATCATCACCTCTAAGAATGACTGCAGCCGTCGTTCACTGCCCTTCATATTGAAATTCACATCAATTCCGGTTTGCTCTTTGAAGCTTTCGACGTAGCGCTTCATCGTCGGGATCAGCCCTAAATCATCCAGCATCATCGGCCGCAGTTCAAATATGAAGGTGCGGACTTCTTTAAAGGTTCCCATCGCCGCGGTTTTAAGGTTGGCCATTTCTTCCTTGGCCCGATCCTGATCGATATCCAGCAACCGTGCGACAATTTCGGTTTGGACGATGAAATTCGACAGCGCCTGGGCCGGGCCGTCGTGCATCTGGCGCGAAAGCCGCTGCCGCTCCGATTCCTGGGCATTTATCACCATCTCCAATGAGGCCGGCCGGTTGCTGATCGATCCACGCGCCCCAGACGAGGGTTTGATATCGCTGCTCAACAGCTCCCTGACTTTCTCGATCAAGGCCAGGTACTTGCGCAGAGATTCCTCATCATTTTGCAGTTTATCCAATTGCCCGCGCATCACCAACATGCGCTGCTGGGCATCCAGGGCGGCATTATAGGCCACTTTAATATCCATGCGCGGCATCGTCTCAAATTGAGACTGCACTTGCTGGAGATGAGCCGTGATACTGGCATTGCGCTGGGTCAGTTTGGCTAGTTCGGTCTGGCTTTGTCCCAGCATCAAGGATACTTCGCTTAATGTCTCTCTAGCTTTTGCGTATTCAGCTTCAACGTCTTTTATAACTTTTTCCTGCGGACTCTCTTCCGCAGAATTAGCCACCTGCAGAGTCATTGGCTTGCTCCTGAAGATGAAGGGGAACTTGGGTTGAAATGGGTTATCCTGTACAAACCTGCATAGTATACTATGAGTGGATTATACAGGCAAACCATTTTCCGTATAACGTCTTGTTTGGACAGGTGGGGCAATCCGCGGATTTCCATATGAAAAACATCGCGAAATTATTATTATTTCTTTTATGGGCTGTCCTGATCCTGGCAGGCTATTACTATTTTCATAAACCTTTTTCCCCACAACAGTTTCTCCAGATCCTGACCGCCGCTACCGACCTGACCGGCGCCATGCTGCTGGTGATGATTTGCGGCGGATTGGGTTATAAAATTATCCCCTTACCGGGAACCCATAAACTCACTGCTTTCTCACTCCAGGCAGCCCTGGGAGCCGGGATTGCCAGCCTGGTCTGGTTAGGGTTGGGTCTGGCCGGACTGGTTCACTTTTGGGCAGCCGCAGTCATCTTCATTGGCGGGTTGGTCATTTTGCGCAAAGAAATTGCCGCCTGGCTGCGCGAACTGTCGGGCTGGAGGCATATCTGGCAGAATGCCGGAAGCCTGGCACGCATATTTTTTCTGATCTCTGCAGCGCTGGCGCTGAACCAGGCCTGGATCGCCCTGGCGCCGCCGATCAAATACGACGCCCTCACATATCACCTGGCCCTGCCCGAGATCTACCTGGCTCAAGGCAGGTTGGTTCTTGTAGCCGACAACCCCTACTGGGGCCACCCTCAGCTGGTAGAAATGCTGTACACCTGGGCAAATGCGCTGGGAAGTTCGACTTCCGCCGCCGCGTTGAATTGGTGGTGTGGGGTGGTCTTCTTGTGCGGGTTAGCCGGTTTTAGCTTCGAACACCTGCCTGGAGAGCCGAATACCGACAAGGCCCGTGCCGGTGCGGCAGCCGCGGCGATCATATTTGTGCTTTCAGGAGCGACCGCTCGGGGGATGCTCGGATGGGCCTATACCGATCTGTTCTCTGCCTGGATGGGCCTGGGTGTTTTGGCAGCCCTGTTTCGATGGCAACAGAGCGGCCAAAAAGGTTGGTTAGGGTTCGCCGGGGTCTTCACCGGTTTTGCTGTCAGCACAAAATATACCGCGGGGATCATCGCCGTGGCGCTTTTCCTCGGGATCTGGCTGGTGCGCGGGCTGCGTAAGCCGACGATCAAGCTTTGGCTGGCCTCCGGGTTGGTCGCTATCCTGGTTTTCATGCCCTGGGCCCTTAAGAATTTCATCTATACCGGCAACCCGCTGTTTCCCTATGCCATCCCGACCCAAACCTATGACTCAGCCCGTCTCGCGGCCGCCAATTTACCCTCCGCCGATTACCAGGTTCTTCCACAATTCGTTTTGCCAATCTATTTGACCTGGGCAGGCATCGACAGCACGCCCGGCCCGTCCACCGATCTGGGGCCGCTGCTGGTGCTATTTGCCCTGCCGGCGCTGTGGATGGGTCGCAAACACCCACCCACTCAATTCCTCGCCATTTCGCTGTTCATCGCCTGGTTAGCCATTTCGATTGCGGGTGCACGTTTCGGCCATTTGAACCAGCCTCGGTTGTTCTTCGTGCTTTTACCGGCCTTGGCTGCGCCTGCCGGTTGGGGATGGGCGCAGACCCAGTCGATCACCGCCGTGGGGGTTCGCCTGAGCCGTGTTACCGCGGTGATTGCCGGGCTGGTCCTTTTTCTGGTTTTGCTCCAGGACAGCAGCCATTTACTCGCCTCCGGCGCTCCGCAGACCGTGTTGGGCCTGCAATCTCGCCAGGCCTACCTGGAGGACAATACCGGGGTATATATCACCGCAATGGACAGCCTGAAGCAGCTGCCGGCCGCGGACCGTGTCCTGATGCTCTGGGAAGCCCGTGGATTGTACGCCCCAAGCTTTGCCACCCCAGATCCGTGGATCGACCGCTGGCGCTCGTCTCTGCACCAAACCGGCAGCGCCGAGGCGGTATTGGCTGCCTGGCGAGCGCAGGGGTTCACCCATCTCCTGGTTTACCAGGCAGGCATGAGTTATATGCGCCAAAACGATGCCAGCATGTCGGCATCCGATTGGGAACAATTTGACAACTTGCTCAGCTTTCTGCCCCCAGCCCAACCTATTGCCGGTGAGTATTATTTGCTATACGAATTAAATCAGTAGGAATCATCATTTGGGCCAGGGGTAAACCGCCATGTTTTGTCCCCCGGCAGCGGGTGCATGGGCGCCCCCACTCTGGTATACCGGTTTCAAATCCGCGGTGAGTTGCGGATACCAATCCGGAAATGTCACCAGGTAATCGACATGTTTTTCCCTCAAAAAGACGGCGATCCGCGCTTCATCCCGGATGAAGGGGATCACTTCCGGCGAGATCAACCCAGCCAGATCCAGCAGGTCTCGCCCGCCAAAATAACCCAAAGCGCCAATATCATGGGCGGCGATGAACGCATCCGGCGGGGTGTTGTCTGCCACCCAATGGGCGGTCGCCACCATTTCCGTTTGGATGATCGCCACGTCCGTGGCGAACGCCCGTGCGCCGATGCCCATAAATGCCAGCCAGACCAGCCCATAGCTCAACTGCAGAGCGCGTGAAAGTACGAAACCAACACGAGTCCTGGGTATCTTTACCCACAGCCGGGCTGTCCCGATGAACCCGAGGACGAAGAAGACCGGCATGGCCGGCATGAGATAGCGCCCGTGCTGGTAGGTCACCGGAAGGCGCAGGGCGTACGTGGCGGCATAACCCAGGAACCAGATCCCCGCGGATAACAACCGCCAATGTCGGGCTCTGAGTGTATCGATCAAGATAAAGATAAAACCTGGCAGCAGGAAAACCCCCATCCCGGTCAGGGGCAGGGCTAACTGCTGGATGTAGCGCCGCCAAAAGGGTTGGGATTGCAGCTGCGCGTACTCGGCTTGCTTGGCGTAAAACGTATTCGGCCAGAAGCTGCCATTCGCCAGCCGGTTGAACAGTAAATACGGCAGCGCCATCACGAGAAACCCGCCCGCCAATCGCAGGAAAGCGGGGATCGCCTTTCTCCAGCCGCGCTCGCTCAGCGCCAGCACAAAAACCGCGGGACCGAGCAGAGTCAACCCATCTGGGCGCACCCAGATGGACCCGCCGATGATCAGCCCTAACAGCTCCCAGCGCCGGCTGCCCTTTACCAGCCAGAGGAGCGACAGCAGGATCAGCACACCCATCAACGCCGTTTCCATGCCAGACAGTGCGCCCCAAACCAGGTGCCACTCGCCCACCAGAAGAATGCCTGCCAGCGGCCAGGGGTTAGCCATCACCTGGGCGTGATTATAGATCGCTTGAGCGGCCAGGCCGATGGCGGCCAGGCAGGCAATCCCCAGGAGGAAAGTCCAGGCATAGGGTTCTAGCTGAGGGACCAACTGCCCCACAGCCAACAATACCGACCAGGCCGGAGCCGTCGAACCGGCGGATGGCTGCCCAGGGATGAAGGCCCATTCGCCGTGCTGCGCCAGGTTGCGGGCATACGTCTGGTGGATCCAGGCATCATCCAATGGAAAACCGATCCCGCCGGTACCGGCGCTGGTCAGCAAAAATGCCGCCGAAACCAATCCGGCGGCCAGAACAATCCAGGGCCAGCCCCTGCTAAAAAAAACCGGCATCTTATTGGATGAATTCATACAGGCGTTTATCCCCCACAGAGGTCAGGTAGCGCAGGCCCGGATAGGACCCAGGCTGCAGATAGAGACGGGTTAAATATCCGGCGTTATTGGCATCCAGGATGAGATATTGGACGTGATAGGCGCTGGCGGCAGCCAACAGCATAGTTTCATCTCCGTAAGGAATTACCACCGCCGAGCGGCCGGTAGCCAGGTAATACCCGGGTGGATTGTTGACCATCACCACCAGGCAGGGAGTAGCCCCCAGGTCGCGCAAAACGGCATCCGCGCGCGCAAAATCATCCTGGCCGCTGCCCCAGGCCGGGGATTGCTGGTCACCGGCCACTTTTTGATACGTCAGCCCCAGGGATAACAAAAGACACACGGCAACCAATAAAATGCTGACAAAGCGCTGCACCTGGGCGCCGCGCTGCCATTTGCGCAGCCTGGCGATCCACTCCACGGCGGCGGCCGCCCCCACCGGCGCGCATGCCCATAGAAGCGGCTGAACCGCCGCCCCGGAATGAAAAAACGAGCCGTTCATGCCTTGAAAGGGAAACGCCAGGGTAAATGCCAGCAGGGTCGCCAGCCACATTCCCACACCCAGGCGTACCATGTTCTCCCGGCGCAGTTTGATCAACCCGATGAGGATAAAGGGGGCCAGTGCCGTCGAACCCTGCACCGCCACAGCCGTCTGCAGGTTCGACCACAACGCCTGGCCCCAGGTTGAAACCATGTGCGTCCAGCCCATGCCCCACCAGCGGGCAAAATTGAGCTGGGCTGCCGGGTATACAAACAGATCCTCATATTGGGTCAGCCAAAGAGTCTTACTGCCTCCTGGCGGAAACAAGCTGCCGAAAGCTGCCAGGTTGCGCATATACCAGGGCGAGGTAACCGCCAGGTAACCTGCAAGGCACAACCCGCCCGATAGGAGCAGGCGGAGCCAATCCTGCGTCTTGCGTCCAGGCTCTGGCGCCATGCGCCCAGATTGGCGCAGCCAGGTGTAGACAATCCAGGCTAAACCACCCGCCAGCCACAAGACCCCGTCCGCGCGGGTCATATGCAGCAACCCGGCCAGGACACCCAACAGTCCAGGCGCAAGCTCGCTCCCACGCTCCAGCCGGTCGGCGGCGAGCAGGAATGCGCTCCCCAATAGCATATAGAGGGCAAACCCATCCGTGGTCGGCAGATACACCAGGTAAAAGGCAGGCAGCAGTGCAAAGATGCCCCCCAGCGTCGCGAGACCCATCTGTCCGTGAAGACGGCTACCGAGATACACGCTCATCGCCGGAACTGCCGCTGCCAGCAGCCACAAAAGCAGCCTCGCCCCGATAAAGCTGTGGAAGATGGCAAATCCGGGAGCAGCCAGGAGAGAAACCAGCGGCATCCAGAAGGTATTGGATGGCATGGCGACCCCTGGACTGCTATCCAGATAATTCCAGAGAAAGGGTTGGTAAAAACCTTTGCCGTCGGCCAGCTGAATGCCCCCGGCATAGTAATACTCCGCATCCATATAGCCGGGGGATTTCAACAGCCATCCGGCGGTGATGATCACCCCCAAACCTGCCAGGTAAAAAAGAATATAGCGCAGCTTATGGCTTTTCAAACTGAAAAACCTCGAGGTCATGATATATCCAGTGGTTTTTTTCGTCAAAATGCGACTGCAGCCAATAAATCGAGGGGTGGCCGCTTACCCCCAAATCGTTATATTCCTGGATTGCCCGGCTGAACACCACAAAATATACGTTTGTCGCCGATCCAACCGCCTGGGCCAGATCGTCGTCCGGGAATATCTGCATGGCCTGTTGAGAACCATAGGCAAAGGTATCGTTGCCACTGCCGGCCGGGTCGGCGATAAAATGCTGCTCCAGACCCGGTTGGTAAAAACGAAAGGGGAAGTAGCTCAACTTGTTGTCGTGGATGACCACGCTGCCGCTCGACCACCGTTGCGCCAGGTCCGCGGCGGCACTCTCAAATGGAGAGCGCGGAAAGCCATCAAAAGTGATCTGTGCCGGGATGCCGATGACCGCCGCCATCACAAAGCCTGCCGCCAGCATCTTGCCCAAACCCGCGCGCCAATTTTTAGCGACTGCCCAGCCTGCGAGCCCATAAAACGCCGCAGAGGCCAGGATAAACCCCCGGGGAACAAAGATCGGTTTGACCAGGTAAGAAGCAGCAAACATGACCGCCGGCAAAACCAGGATGAACGAAATCAGCAGCGCTGCACCTTTGTTCACTCCGCCGGCTTTGATCACGCCCACAATGAGCAGGGCCAGAGTTTCTATGCTGATAAACAGGCCGACGACCAACCAAACCCCAGGTAAAGGCAAACCGGCAGTCCACACCAGCGGCACCTGCAGAATTTCGATGAAACCCGGCGGCGGCTGCCACCAGGCGCGCTGTATCTTGGCGATTTGCCCGGGGAGCATCAGCAGCCAGGGCAGGGCAAGCAGTGCGATCACCGCCTGGGCCGCCATCAGCCGGCCCAACGATTTCCACTTGCGCCGCAATAACCAATAGACGTCCGGAACGATCAGCCCAAAGATAGCCACGTTGTGGGTATACATTCCCAGCGTGCCGGTTACCACCAGCCCCACCCAGGCAGGCCAGGGAGTGTGTTCATTTTGCTCTTCGGTCTGCCAGATGAGCACCCAACTGTATAGGTAACCTAACTGACAGCACAGCAGCAAGGCATAATTGCGTACATCCTGGGCATGGTAGTATTGAAATGGTGAAATGGCCGTCAACAGCGCCGCCCATTCGGCGGCAGGCTTGCCAAACAGCCGCTTGCCGATCAGATACACCAAAAAAACGGCCAGCACCGAGAAAATGATGCTCAGCAGGCGGATGAAAGCTGGCTGCCGGCTGACCAACATCCAGAAATGCAGCAAGAAATAATACAGGGGCGGCATCGTATCGGCCGCGGTGCCCTGGATAATTTCCCCCAGGCTGCGCTGCGAGAGGAAAATACTAAAGACATCGTCGTACTGCAGCCCCCGCGTTTGGATCGCCACCAGACGCAGGACAACTGCCAGCGTCAGTATCCCGGGCAGTTTCAGCGCGGAGAACCTGGTCTCCCAGGTTGCGGACCCATCTGCCCTCATTGCGAGAACTGATCCAGCCAGGGACGGGGTGGACGGACAGCCCACCAGCGCACCCAGTACAGCAAGATGAACAGGATAAATGGCAGTGGGAAAAACATCACCGGGCTCTGCACCGGCTGATCGCCATATTGTACAGTGGACAGGAAAATCCACCAAAGCGAGGCCAACAGCAAAATTAACAAACTGCCAATCACGACACCGCCTCTTCTGCGCCAGTGCTCATCCAGCATCGCCAGGGTCATCATCAACACTGGGAACAGCACCACAAAATTGCCCGGGTCGGTCTGTATGCCGATCCATTGGCTGACAGTGAGCGTCAAACCGGCTGCCCACAAGAAACCACGTGTTTCAGCTTTTCGGGCGAACCACCATTCCACCAGTAAAATAACGGCCATCACCCCGGTAAGCGCCCAGCCCACCCTTTGACCAAATGCAGGCCACCAGGCCACAAAGGCCGCCCCTGGGGTTCCTGGGGGGTTGTAGGAGGGGTAAAGGATCACTTCACGCAGATCTTGCATGATCCAATCGGGGATAATCAATGCGGCAGAGGTCGTCAGTAAAAATACGGTCCCAAACATCCAGCCGAGGATGCGCCAGCGCCTTTGCGAGAACGACCAGATCGTTACAAAGACCAGCAGCACCAAGACCACCTGGGGTTTGATGGTGGAAAACGCAAACAAGATGCCTGCCAATTCGTCTGCCCCCTCTCGCATAGCCAGCAGCCCACCGGTAATCAGGAGAGCCACCAGGATCACCGCGTTCCCATTGATCAAGGGGCGCAAGCCGTGGTACCAAAAAACCGCGAACAACAGCAGCAGCCCCAGCATCAGCGGAGCCGGTCTCCAGCGAAACAGGCTGAGGCTGAGGAACACCATCGCCACCAGCCCGGCTTCGAGGACCGTCATCCACAGCGCGCGCGCCAGGGCGAAATCTTTGACCAGGGCGAAAGGCGCAAACAGAAACACCGAATATAAGGGGTAAGCCACCCGCAGTTGGTGCTCTCCGGGGTTGGCCGGCCTGCCGTATGCAAAGGTCTGGATGCGGACTGCTACCTCGTCACTGTAGGGGCTGATGCCATCTTCCAACAATGCCCTGGCGCCCATCCAGTGCACCAGGAAATCATTGCCGCCGGGGTTCTTTTGGGTGTAGTTGTAATTGCCCCAGGCAATCCCAGCCAGGGCCAGCAAGCCAAACACAACCACCAGAACCGGCAGCACGGAATTGTAGCGGGTTGATCTCAAATGGCAACTCCCAGAATCAGATATAGTTTCGCTCGTAGTAAAATTTTAACCATTGAACCAGATTTATTATATGCCCTTCATCAATTTCCGGTTTAGCGCGAGGTGATGGATGCTGTTTACAATTTCGTTAGCCCAGATGAACATCCAATTGGGAAAACCCGAGGAAAATATAAAAAAAGCTGTCAGCTTCGTTGAAGATGCCGCCAGGAACTCCAGCCATCTCATTTTGCTGCCGGAATTATGGTCCAGCGGATATGACCTGGAAAATGCACCCCTGCATGCCGGCGCTACTCCTGAAATTCTTAGCGAGCTGCTGCATCTGTCTCATGTCCACAAGCTGTGCATCGGTGGATCGCTGCTCGAGGCCGCTGCGGAGGGTCTATATAATACCTTCGCCTGGATAAGCCCCGACCTTCCTCAACCCATTTTCTACCGTAAAATCCACCTCTTCCGCTTAATGGCAGAAGAACAATGGTTAAGACCCGGGGATCAACCCGTTTGTGTGCCAACTGCCTGGGGAACCAGCGGCCTGAGCGTGTGTTACGACTTGCGCTTCCCCGAGATTTTCCGCCGCTATGCGCTGGACGGCGCGCGCTGCGTGCTGCTCTCTGCCGAGTGGCCAGTGCGACGCATCGCGCACTGGAAAACCCTGCTGCGGGCAAGAGCCATCGAAAACCAGAGCTTCATGGTTGCGACCAACTGCGTTGGAGCTTCATCCAAAGACCAATTTGGCGGAAGTTCAACCGTCATCTCGCCCTGGGGCGAAGCGCTGATTGAAGGCAGCCAATCTGGCGAGGAAATTCTGCACGCATCCATTGAGACCGATCAGATTGACCAGGCGCGCGGGTTCATGCCGGTTTTCCAGGACCGGCGCCCGGAGGTATATGGGCTATGAGTCTCCGCCCGAGTTTCGGCGCATAATTACCGCCGTGTCGTCCTGATAAATAACCAGCCAACCCAGGTCATTGTTCAATGCGCCGATTAACGCCGAACCTGAAGGAAAAATCACCCAGTCGATCTGATATTCGGCCAACACAGCCTGCCAGCCTTCCGCCTGGGTGAGGACGGTTTCGTACTTGCGGGTCAGGGCTTCGCCATAGAAATCAGTCTGCCCGTCGATAAACACTCTTGTCGCCGGCCAATCGCAGTAGAGCAGATACCCACCCCATGGAAAGTAATTAAACATCGACCCGCTTTGTGGGTTTTCACCCAGCCAATGGACGGCAGCTACCGGGAAAACCTGCGCATCGAACTGGTTGCCTTGCCGGCGGCTGTCGAGACGAACCCCGGCGCCAAGAAGGATCACGGCGGTCAGAAAACCCACTGCCGGCCACACCCAACCCCGCAGCGAGGTCTCGATATCCAGCAGCCTTTGGTCTACACCCTGTAGTTTTAAGGCAGCTGCCCCCCCGCCGGCTCGCTCGCGCATCCAATCTGCGCAGGCAGCCGCCAGCAGCGGAGCGGCCACGATCGTAAACAGGGGAATATTTCGGGCGCTGACCAGGCCCATCACCATCCAGGCGCCGGCCAAAAGAACTGCCAGTATTTTCCTGGGTGAACTCGTCTGGCTAAAAAAGAAGACCGTGGCAGCGATCAGCAGTAAGAACAACCATGTGCTGCGGTTATGGAAATCGGGCGAGAGATATTCGGCCGTGTGCCCCACCAGGTAGGTATTCTGCAAATATCCCAGGCTGGTCGCCCATAAATTAATCCCAGAGGGATTGATGAAAGAAATTGCCAGCGATAATCCACCACCCCAAAGCGCCGCTTTGACAAAATCGGATGAAAAATCCTCCCCCATCCTTTCAATCCAGGTTTGCCACCCCCAGGCGGCCAGGTAAATCCCCCAAACCACGAAACCGGCGATAAACGCTCCATGGGTATTGGCCCAAACCCACATCACGACCGGCAGCCACATCCAGCGGTTGCGTTTGCCTTGTCGCACATCCTCCATCAGGGAAATCCAGATCGCCATCAAGAGAAAGGTGAAAATGTGCGGACGGGTCAGCCAATGCAGGCTGGCGGCTCCGGCAGCCAGAACGGTGATCAACAGGCCGGCAAGCACGCTGTTGCTGCACTTTAACGCCTGGCGGAAGACCAGGGTAAAGGCTGTGGCGATCACCAACCCGGTCACCAGCACCACCCCGTCTAACCCCATCCAGCGATCCGCCAGGGCAAATATAACCTGGGCCAGCCATTCGTGCGGTGTAAGTGGCTGCCCGGCCATACTGTTTGAGAAAATATCGACCGTCGGGATGCTGTGCGTATCCAGAATGTAGCGACCGATAGTGATATGCCGGCCGAGGTCGCCGTCGATGTTCATCATGGATGGGCCTTGCGCCAGGCAGCCAAAAAACAGCGCCAGCCAGAGCACATGCGCCATGCTGGGAAATAAATATGAAACCAGCCCGGAGGGTCTTTGTGTTTTCATGGCACGGCGAAAAGGCCGGGCATTTCTTCCGGCCGCACAGGCCGGGATAGATGATAGAAAATATGATATTCCCCTACCTGCTCCTCATCCCATTAGATCTCCTTGGCGAGAAAACCCTGCCGGATCTGTTCATCCAGGTTGGGATTGTTGGCGGTGATGTAGGCTGGTTGAGGGTTGCTGTCCGCGATGGCATTATACAGCGGGTAGCGGTTGTCGCGGCTGGTGTAGCGCAGATCCTGGTGATAAGGCAGTCGTGGTGGAAAGATCAACGTTTCGCCGGAGCGAAAGGCCAGCGGGTAAGACACCCAATATTGTGAATAACCGCTGGTCAGGCCATTCGATTGCAGGAAGCGGATCAGCGCCTGGTCGTCACGGTGTTCGAGGATGGTAGTCGCATCAAATTGGGTGGTAAAGCCTGGCGGATAGGCCAGGGCAGACTGAAGGTTGCCCCAAAATTGGAAAACCACAATCACCACCAGGCTGCCATAGCGGACCCAGGGGTGAAACGGACCGCGCAGAGCAAAATCCGCGGCGAGCAAGGCCAGAGGCGCTGCCAGCGGTAAAAAATAACGACCGGACGGGTCGACCCCGAAGGAGGTGAATAAAAAACCGGCAAATAAGGTTAGCCCGATTCCGCCAAGCAAGGCAAAAACAGCGCGCCGCGAGCCGGGCTTGCTTACCGTGCGGAAATAAAAGATCAGGATGATACCCCAGGCCGCGGCAGCGAAGGGCAGGATTGGCAGCGCCAACCAGGTGATTCCCCAGGGCGGCCGCAGTCCAAATATGGCCGGCACTCCCAGCAGGAGCAGGTTTACCAGATGTCCCGCGCTCCTGGCCAGCCAATTCGCCTGCTCCACCGACACCGCCGAACCGAGTAATTCGCCTACTAGATGACCGAGCCCATTTTGCGCCCCATAGATCCACCAGGGCAGCGCCCCGAGGAACCCCCCAAGCGCCATCCAACCCAAACGCCGCCAAAACGGATTGGTTTTTTTCTCTGCGCGCCGGTGGGAAAGCATAAAAAGAAACGCCGGCAGGCTGTAAACCAGGGTCAGGCCGTTTGCCCACAGGCCAAACCCGGCCAGAAGACCGGTGAGCATCCATCCCGTATTGCTTGCCTGCCTGGATTGGCGAATTGCCAGGATCAATAGAAGATTGCCGATCAACACGGCTTCACCATACCCGCCTAAGGAGACGGTGGTGTAGAAACTCACATTAGTAGTTGGAATGGCTAACAGCGCGGCCGCCAATAGACCTGCCCGCCAGTTACCGAAGGCCACGCGACCCAGCCATGCGGTGGTGATCAACAGCCCGGCGAACAAAATCAGCTGTACCAGGCGGATGACCCACACGGCCTCACCCAGCAGCAGAAATCCAGCCGCGACCAGAAAGGCATCCAGGCTGCCCATGTAACTCTGCCCGTAAAAGAAGATGGGCAGCTCGCCCTGGAGGATATGTCGGGCCATCAAACCAACGATGGCCTCATCGGCATTAAAAGGCACCACATCCAGCCCCAACAGGATCACTTTCCAGCCGATGCCTATTCCCAGGATAAGGGCCAACCACAACCAATGCTTCTTCATGGATTTTTCAAGTAGACCAGCAACCCATCGCTGCC
The DNA here is from genome assembly GCA_963752685.1 of uncultured Chloroflexia bacterium. Classification (GTDB taxonomy): domain Bacteria; phylum Chloroflexota; class Anaerolineae; order Anaerolineales; family Anaerolineaceae; genus Anaerolinea. The sequence continues at coordinate 1,787,736 of CAVVZR010000008.1, forward strand.
GTACATATCAGTAGGGATTTTTTCAAAGAGGCGATACGCCGAACGAAAACGGGGGTCCAGCAGCAATCCTTTACGCCCATAGGCTTCCAGGATCACCAGCGCATCGGGCTGCGCATCGACTACTGAGCCGGGCGCCACCGCATAGTTGATCAGGTACATGGCCGGGTCGAGTGGGTAATACAGGCTGACCTGGGGTGAATTTAAACCCACCAGATCCAGAATGCGCGCCTGGGTCTCGTAACCCAGCACGCCCACGTCGCCTGCGGCCAGGACCGCGCCTGGTTTCAGGTAGGGCTGAACGTCATCCGCGGCTTGCGCGTACAGCAGCTCGAGCTGAATGTATGCCATGTCTGGCGCGGGCCGGGCAGGGCCGTGGTCGGCCTGGATGCGCCAGTCGCTCATCAGCGTCACCAGCGGCAGGGCTATCAGGGCAACCTGGGCGGTGCGACGAAGCCAGACCGTCCATTTGATCTGGTGGATTAATTGAGCCAGACCCAGGAAAATCAGCAAAAACAAGGCAGGCAGCGGAGGCGTAAGATACCAACGAAAGATCAACGGGTTGGGGATGGCAAAGGCTAAAAAGTAAATCCAGGGATAGACCAGCCAGGGCAGGCTGCGCGGTTCAACCCGCAGCGCACTGCGCACTCCGATCAGTGCCAGGAAGGGAAAAAGAACCAATCCGACGGCAATGCTGATCGCCGGGGCGATCCAGTCTACTTGCATGAAAGGGGTGGCATAATGCTGCAGCAGGCGAATGAGGGATGCATTGGGTTCGAGATGGTATGCCACCAGCTTGGCCTGCACCGAATGCGGGAATGGGCTGCCAAAATACAACAATGAAAATGTAAACCAGGCGATGACGGGTAGGCTGGCTCCGAGAATCGCGCGCAGGGGCAGTTCATCTTGCTTGCGCCAGGCGCGGTAGAGCCAGAATAGAGCCAGCGGACCCAGAAAGATCACCGCGTCCACCCGGGTCAAGAAGGCGCCTGCTGCGCACAGCCCGGTCGCCAACCAGCGTTTTTGCAGGTAGCAATAGGCGCAGGCGGTGATCAACAGCACGTACAGGCTGGTCTCCAGACCGCCAATTGCAAAGGTGACCGAGAAAGGCGCCACCGCCCATGCCAATCCGGCCGCCAGGCCGGCCCACTCCGACCCCAGCAGCCGACCAAGGCGCCAGAGGAGCAAGCAGGTCAGCGCGTCCGCAGCCGCATTGACCAACAAAGCAATCAGGGGGAAGTTTGCCTGGACACCGCCGGCAAATGCGCCCAGTCCCGCCATCAAAAAGGTGTAGAGCGGGGTGGTGGTTCCTAAGACCTGTTCGCCGGGGTTAAAAACAAAACCCGCTCCAGCCAGCAAATTGCGCGCATAACGGAAGGTGATGAATGCATCATCAATCGTGCGGGGTCCCGGCGCCAGCCGGGCAGCTATGGCCAGAGCCAGCAGCAAAATCACCACCCCAAATCGGGCTCTTCTCATCTTTCGATTATAGCGTCTGTGCTGGATCTCGACTTAACGGTTACCTATCAACAAAGAGAGATTGGGCGAAGATCCCAATCTCTCTATTTTATTTAGCAGCAAAACCGCTAAATTTTCTTATGGTAAATCCGGTGGTTCTTCCAGGGCACCGTGCCGGCGGTGATGATATCCTTACGAACCTGCACCGCGGTTTCAGCCATCTGGGTCAGCTCGCCTTCAACAAACTGGGAATCCATCAACAGATTAGCCATTTCATCATACAGCAGGGTGTTGCCCCCACGGCCCTGGTACTCGGGCAGCACACCGACCCCATTGAGTGAGATAAATTTGGTGCGTTTCAGCTCGAGAAGGATATCCGCCAGTCCCCAGGGGGTAATTTTTCCGCCATGACGCTGCAGCGCGGCCGAGACATCCGGGAACCCCAGCAAGAAGCCGACTACCACATCGTTGTAGGTGATCAGTTTTATCAATTCCGGAACCGCCACCACCATAATGTTGTCCAAAACAAATTGGATCTCGCGTTCGGTCAGCGGGTAATACTCCCAATTGTTGACAAAAGCTTTGTTGTAGGCTTCGCCAATCCGGTTTGCCCACTGCCGTAGCTCTTTTTTGTTTTTGAAATTGACGATCTTAAATTTCCCGCGTTCCTTTACCCGCCGGGCAACTTCGCGGAATTTATCCGGGATATTGAAATGCTCTCGGTCTAAATAGGTTGAGACAAAATCGACCTCTTTTTCAAAACCAATGGCGTCCATCAGTTTGGGATAATAGTCGAAGTTGTAATTCATCATTGTCATCATCTGGCGGTGTTCAAATCCTTCCACCTGGATACCGTAGCCGTCAAATGAACTCAGTCCTTTTGGCCCCACAATTTCGGTCAGCCCGCGAGCTTTGCACCATTCCTCCGCCTGGGTGAAGATCGCGCGGGTAACATCCAGATCATTGATCGTGTCGAAAAGATAGAACTGGGCCTTGGTGGTCTGGTGGTATTGGTTGAAGGGCTTATTCTCTAAAATAGCCACTCTGCCCACCACTTCCTTATCTCGCACGGCCATAAAGAAATCGCCATCGGAGTGCTCGTAAAAAGGATGCTTTTTGCGGTTCAGCATCAATTTGATATCTGAGTAAAAGGGCGGAACCCATTGAGGCGTCCCACGATAAAGGTCGTAATGAAATTGAACAAAACGTTGCACCTGTGACGCGTTGCTGGTATCCACTTTCTCAATCGTCAGCATGAGAGCCTCCAATGAAAACTGTATAAAACGAATGATGAAAAAGTATACACCGGAACAACAAAACGATCATCCACCGGCTGCGAATTGGCAATCCGTTTGACGGTTGGGTGAATAGAATTTATACTCAGCCTATCCCCGATATCAAGGATTCCTATGCCAAACCGACTGATTAACGAAACATCGCCCTACTTGCTGCAGCATGCCGATAACCCTGTTGATTGGATGCCCTGGGGAGTGGAGGCCTTGCAGCGCGCGGTCGATGAACAAAAACCGATCTTTCTCAGTATCGGTTATGCTGCCTGCCATTGGTGCCATGTGATGGCTCACAAATCGTTTGAGGATCCTGAGATCGCGGAGATTCTCAACCAATACTTTATCTCGATAAAAGTAGACCGCGAAGAACGTCCGGATGTGGACAGTGTCTATATGAACGCGGTGGTTACCATGACCGGGCAGGGGGGCTGGCCGATGAGCCTGTTTCTCACCCCTGAAGGCGAACCGTTTTACGGCGGGACCTATATCCCCCGCGAGGCACAGTACGGTATGGCCCCTTTCAGCCAGGTGCTGTTGGCCGCGGCCCGCGCCTGGGAAGAGAACCGGGATGTTTTGCGTAAAACAGGGCAAGATCTCGCCGCCCATCTCGCGGTGTATTCATTTTGGGGCAAGAACGAGGAAGCCGCTCTCCGGCCGGATTTGATCCGTCAAACTCTGCATGCCCTGCTCAACACCTATGACTTTCAACACGGTGGCTGGGGTCGGGCGCCTCGTTTTCCTCAGGCCATGGCCTTGGAATATTTGTTGCTCCAGGCGGCGCACGGAGAACCCCGCGCCAGGGATGCTGTTCTGCATAATCTTCGCGTGATGTCGCGCGGAGGGATGTACGATGTGGTCGGCGGCGGTTTCGCCCGTTACTCCACCGACGATCAGTGGCTGGTGCCGCATTTCGAAAAAATGCTCTACGATAACGCCCAGCTCGCCCTGGTGTATTTACACGCCGGTCTATTTGCATCCCAGCCGGCGTTTATCCAGACAGCCAGCGAAACCCTGGATTTCATTTTACGCGAACTGACCCACCCTGCCGGTGGTTTCTTCAGCAGCCTCGACGCCAACTCCCAGGGTGAAGAAGGCATATTCTACCTGTGGTCCTACAGCGAACTCCAACAGGCCCTGTCTCCCGATGGAGATTTCGATTGGTTTCAGCGCGTCTACGGAATCAGCCAGGAAGGAAATTTCGAGGGAAAAATGGTGCTCCAGCGCGTGGCAGAGCTGCCTGAACTGGCCACATCTCTCGATATCAGCGAAGAAGACCTCGCCGCCCGGCTCAAGCGCGTTCATCAGAAATTGCTTGCCCTTCGCGCCAGCCGCATCCGTCCCGGGACGGATGACAAAGTGCTGGTGTCCTGGAATGGATTGGCCCTACGGGCCTTCGCTGAAGCGGCCCGCTACCTTCACCGCCCAGATTACCTGGCCGCGGCCCAACGCTGTGCCGATTTTCTTTTGACAAACTTATATCTCAACAAGCGATTGAAGCGTTCCTGGCGAGAGCAAAAAGCCATCCAGCCCGGCTTCCTCGAGGATTATGCCAGTTTGATCATCGGCCTGTTGGCCCTGTATCAATCCGATTTTAACCCGCGTTGGTTCAGCGCCGCGAAGGATCTCGGCCAGGCGATCTTCGAGCTGTTTGCCGATCCCGCCGGTGGCTTCTTCGACACGCCCTCTGACCTGGATGATCTGTTTGTGCGCCCCAAGGATTTCCAGGATAACGCCACACCTTGCGGAAATTCACTCGCGGCTTACGCCCTGTTGCTTTTATCCGAGTACAGTGGCGAGAATGACTACCGCATACCGGCCGAAGCCGCTCTCCCGGCCTTGCAAGACAGCCTGGTGCGCCACCCGACCGCCTTTGGCATGTGGCTGCAGGTGGCCGATTTCGCTGCCGGCCCGGTGCAGCAAATCGCTATTCTGCAGAATGACGACGGAGACATCCCTTCCACCTTGCTCGAGCAGGTTTGGAGTCGGTGGCGGCCGGGTACCATCGTTGCGGCCTCGCGGCTGCCTGTGCCAGACGAGGCGCCTGCGCTTCTGCGTGATCGCCCGCTCATCGATGGCCAATCGACGGCCTACGTCTGCGTCCAGTTTACCTGTAAACTTCCCGTGACGGGCGCCGACCAGCTGGAAGAACAATTGAGTTGAAGGAATCGTTTTATGCTGTTTGAACGGCAGTGTGCCCGATGATTTTCTCTATTTTGCTCGGTTTCATCCCGGCGTTCATCTATGCGGCCTTTGTCTATTGGCTGGATCGCTTCGAAAAGGAGCCCCTCCCACTGCTGGGTGGAGTGTTTATCTGGGGCGCGGTGTTTGCCGCAGCAGGAGCATACCTGGCAAACACCCTTTTTGGCGTTGGCGTTTACTCGCTGACGGGGTCCAAATCGGTTGCCGATTTCTCCACCTCGGCCATATCCGCGCCCGTCATCGAAGAAACCTTGAAAGGGTTGGCGGTTCTGCTGGTATTTGCCTTGGCCAGACATGAATTTGACTCGATCCTGGATGGGATTGTGTACGCAGGCATCGCCGCGCTGGGATTCTCTGCCACAGAAAATGCGATGTACATTTACCGCTATGGCTTTAGCGAATCGGGGGTCGGCGGCGCCTTGGGTCTGGCTTTTATCCGCGTCATTTTGGTGGGATGGCAGCATCCATTTTATACCTCGTTTATCGGCATCGGCCTGGCGATTGCCCGGGTAAACCGCCGGCGCCTGGCGCAGATTGCCGCGCCGCTGGCCGGATGGGGGTTGGCGGTATTTACCCATGCATTTCACAACACCCTGGCCGATCTGCTCTCCGGCGCAGGTATTTTCGTTGGCTTTATGCTCGATTGGACTGGTTGGTTAGCCATGTTCATTTTCATCCTGGTGATGATCCAGCGAGAGAATTCCTGGCAGGAACAATATCTAAAATCCGAAGTGGAATTGGGCATCATCACTGCCCAGCAGTACCGCACCGCCTGTTCTCCTCTCCAGCGTTTTGCCGCCGTCTTACAAGCCGCCTTCAGCGGTAAATACCGCCAGACACACCAGTTCTACCAGGCCGGGGCCGAATTGGTGCATAAAAAGAGACAGTTCGAACGCTTAGGCGAAGAAAAAGGCAACACCGCCCTCATCGCTGCCCTGCGTGAAGACCTCCGCAAGTTATCCCCAGACGCGGCTTACTAATCACCGCTGGTAATAGAAAATCCTGACATACCGGCTGTGGAGGCGAGGATCCTTCGCGCAAATTAAAAATGCCCATAGCCCATTCATCGCCTCGCCTTGCCACAGGTCCTATCTGGTTGTATAATTCGTGCGCTGTACTCTGCGCCTGTAGTGAAGTGGACATCACATCACCCTCCGGAGGTGGGAGCCCGAGTTCGAAGTCTCGGCAGGCGCGCAGTGAAAGAAAACGCGAGGTGATCAAACCTCGCGTTTTCTTTATATGTTCTTGTTCCAACAGAATGGATTTCTAATTGTTTTCTTATAGATTTCTGGTATCGTAATCTCATACGGGATTCCTCATGAGGACCCACGAATCGGATCGAATAAGAAACTTGAGCCGTAAGGAGAAGGTATGATACCGGGTATGTTCTTTGGAGGATATGGATTGTATATCCTCTTCAGCCTGCCAGCTTTACTGTTAGGTTTTTGGGCGCAAATAAAGGTCAAGGGCGCATTTGATAAATACTCGCGCGTACGCACCTTCACCGGGGTCACCGGCGCCGAAGTTGCGCGGCGAATTTTAGACAGCAACGGCTTATCGAATGTGAAAATCGAGCAGGTCAATGGTTTCTTGAGCGACCATTACGACCCCGCCTCGCGGACCCTGCGCTTGAGCTCGAATGTTTTCCAGAGCAACAGCGTCGCGGCAGCCGGAATCGCGGCGCACGAATCCGGGCACGCCATTCAGCATGCCCAGGGTTATGTGCCCCTCCAGGTGCGCTCGGCGATTGTCCCCACCGTGCAGATCGGCAGTTGGCTTGGCCCGATTATTTTCATCGGCGGTTTAGCCTTCCTGGGCACGACGGTGGCCTGGGTGGGGCTGATCCTGTTTGCCCTCACCGCGGTGTTTTCGCTGGTCACTTTGCCGGTCGAATTTGACGCCAGCAACCGCGCTAAGGCGATCCTCTCGACCAGTGGAATGGTTTACAACACCGAAATGGAAGGCGTCAACCGCGTTCTGGATGCCGCCGCCCTCACTTATGTCGCCGCCGCCGTGCAAGCCGTTTCCACCGTGATGTATTATCTCTTCTTGCTCAGCGGGCGTTCGCGAGATTGAACCTGAATTTTCCACAAGGAAGAGGGCCGGCAATGCCGGCCCTCTTTTATTTCTTATATTGGATCATTCCCCATCGCCCGTTGGTCCGCCATTTTGCTTCCTTCTGGTCGTTGCGCTCAGATTGCCCCGGAGCAAGGCCCACCATCACGTCCGATTTTGCTACACGCAGTGCCAGCAGCGATGTTGGGAAATAGGCAGTAACTTCCCAAAAGGGTGTCTCCGCCGGCCAGACCAGATCACCGGTCAGGCGGCGGTAATTGGCATCCCCTTTGCAGATGACCAGCCCAGCCTGGCCCAGAAGCTGCTTCACATCCGCAGGCATAGCCCAAAAAGCCAGCGGGGCATTCCAAAAATAATCTTCACGGATAAGCAACTGCCTGCTGCCCAGATAATCTGCCAGCCTGGAGGCGAATTGCCTGACCGGCCCATCCTCCTCCGCCTGTAAAAATTTGACCGTGGCGATGACATCTTTCACCATCGCATCCGAAACATACGTGGGGTGCACCTTGGTATGGATAACGACCTGAGGGCAGAGAGTTAACTGCAGTAACAAGTCGGCCAGCGCCAGGTCGCTGACCAGCTCGTATCCGGCATTATCCACCAGGATGTGGACCGGTTTTCCTTGATGATCGCTGTCAAGCAAGTGCTGCACGGCTTTGACGACATCATTTGCCAATAAAAATTCCTCGGCCTGGTGGAGCTGGTCGTTATCCAGCGTATGATCCCCGCCTGCCGGCCAAATGCTGAGATCGGCGCGGTTACCCCACAAATTGCTTTCAATCGCCTCTGCCAGGGTCTGCGCCGGGGATGTGCTCTTCTGCCAGCGAATAATCTGCCGGGCCAATGCGCTGATCGCGGCCCGGGATGATTGCAGGCTGAGATCTTTCTGCTGCTGATAGGGGTCCACCAGGTAGGTAGAACCTTGCCGGAAATACCCACTGGCCTGCAGCATTCGACGGTAAAAATATTTTTCTGCCGCCAAAAAACTCAACTCCCTCCAGGGTAAACCCACCCAAACCGCAAAATTCTCGGCCCACAGGACGAGATCTGGGGCTTGAGGATCATCCAGAGGGCTCACCGGTTCGTCAGGGATCTCATTCAATAATGCTTGGACGCGTTGGATGTTTTCTTCGGGGAAATTATTTTCGGTGAGCATGCGGCGGGCAATCGCGGGTAATCGCACCAGCAAGGTATGTTCGGCGAATGATCCGGATTCAGAACACATGTAGGGGATGGGGAGTGTATTGTTTGCCATAATAAGCTGATTATAATAACGTTTCTCATTTCTTGCCTGAGCAAAGACAACGTGACTATACGAAATAACATTCCTTTAACTGATAGATAATATTGTAGAGAATAGAATTACGGCCAGGTCGGCCGCTTGAAAAGATTCCTACCTCCAGGGCGTTCTCAAGAAAGCTTGACAAATGCCAATTTGGATCCATCTCCAGCGGAGACAGAGGTCAAAGAGGGAGTTTGAGGGTTCAGACGCCGTTTTACGGCGTCTGAACCCTCAAATCTTTATTTCCCCGCCCCGTTTCGGGGAGGGGCCAGGGGAGGGGCTTGTCTGACAATTTCTTGAAAAAGCCATGTTCCTACCTCGTGACAATTTGCACGAAAAAACCTTTTATGATAGATTTAATACAAATTGACCGGTGAGGAACACCATGCCGTCGAATAACATTCCAGATATTGTAGTCGGGCGATTGCCCCGCTATCTCCAGGCCCTCGAGCACATGCACAATGATGGCGTGCATACCACTTCTTCGCAAGAATTAGGGGCCATGATTGGCATTTCTGCCGCCCAAATTCGTAAAGATCTTTCCCAGTTCGGCGAATTTGGACGGCAAGGCAAAGGCTATGCGGTCAACTACCTGGTAGGCCAGTTGCAGCAAATTCTCAAGGTGAACCGCATTTGGGACATGGCCCTGGTCGGAGCCGGCAACCTGGGTCATGCCATCACCAATTACCAGGGATTTTCTAACCACGGCTTCAAAGTCGCCTTGATTTTCGACTCTGACCCCGAGCGTATCGGCCAATCCTTCGCCGGTATTCCCGTGCAGGATGCCGCCACGATGGTTGAGGTTATCCAGGCCCAGGGAGTCAAGGTGGGGATGATTACCGTTCCGGTCGGCGCAGCCCAATCGGTTGCCGATGACCTGGTCAAAGCGGGGGTGCAGGCGATCCTCAATTATGCCCCCATCACCATTTCCGTGCCCGCCAATGTAAATGTGCAGTACATCGATCCGATCATTTACCTGCAGAGGATGACCTACTACCTCGACTGAAAACAAAATCCCCGCCACCCGGCGGGGATACCTTTTTAAGTGGGCATTAAACTTCGCGCCAGCGCGTCTCGCATGGTCATCGCGCGCGCGGCGCCCTCCGCAGTGCAGGAGACGGGGTTATCTACCAGATATGCCGGGATGCCCAATGCCTTGGTCAGATACTTGTCGATCCCGCGCAGTTGAGCGCCGCCGCCGCAAATCGCCACACCACGGTCAATGATATCCGCGATCAATTCCGGCGGGGTTTTCTCCAACACCCGTCGGGCGCAGCCGACCATCTCGAGCAGCGGTTCTTGCAGGGCATCCACGATATCATCCGTAGAAAGCGATACCGGCTTGGGCAGGCCCGAAACCTGGTCCTGGCCCTGCACTTCCATACTGACTTGCTGATCCTGCGGCACCGCGGCCCCAATCCGGATTTTGAGTTGTTCGGCGGTGGGCTGGCCAATGATGATCCCATATTTCTTGCGCACGTAACCGATAATGGCTTCGTCCATGCGCAGCCCGCCGGTGCGTAGCGTTTCCGCGCGCACCACGTCATTCATTGCCAACACCGCCGACTGGATGGTGCCGCCCCCAAAAGAGATGATCATATTGCCGGAGGGTGTGCCAATGGGCAGATCGATGCCGATCGCAGCCGCTAACGGCTGGGGGATCATAAACACTTCACGACCTGCCCCTAAACCAGCTTCGTGCACCGCCCGGCTTTCCACGCTGGTCACCCCGTATGGCACGGTCAGCATCATCCGCGGTGGGAACAACTGCATGGGTCCGGCCACTTTGCGAACCAGAAAACGCAGCAATTTCTCAGTGATCTCATATTCGGCGATAACCCCATGGGTCAGAGGTTTGACAACTTCAATCGTATCTGAAACCCGCCCCACCATATCCCGCGCGGCACGGCCCCACTCCACCATTTTTTGTTCATACACCACAATGGCAACCACCGTGGGTTCGTTTAGTAATATCTGGTTGCCTTCAACGATCACCGTGTTGGCTGTGCCGAGGTCAATTCCCAGCTCGCGGGTGAATAATGCCATGTCTAAGTTCCTTTACCTGATTAACCTTGCCATTTTGGATGGTTCCGCAAGGCTGCAATTGATCTCTATTTTAATCTATCCTTGCCCCCGGCGGTAGCACATGGCGACGGCAATTCATAACCAACCTGGGAGGTGAAGCCAAAGGTGAATGCTCATCGCCCGATGCCGGTTTTGCCCGTAGCCATAGACTGCAATCATCATACCCGAAAGCAATTTGAAAGTCTAGAAAATTACTCCCCACGGGGATACAAGCAGGCACAATCCTACCCATTCCGGGGATTCCACCGGATACCCCCACTCTGCATGCGGTTGAGAGTGGGGGTTTTCTTCGCCCGATCCCTTCCCGGGCCAGGGAGCGGCCCTATCCTTTTGGGTTGAAATACTGCAAAGCCAGACGCAGGCGCTCTTCCACATCCGCCGGTGCATCTTTGCCAAGCGCCTGGATGGCGCCCTGTGCCTCAACGACGCTGTATCCCAGCGCAGTCAAAGCCTGCAGGATAGCTTCATCCACCTCGGTGATCCCGCCGGCCAGTTCGATGCCCTCGCCTTTGATTTTGCCTTGAAGATGAAGCAAAATTTTCTGCGCATTGCGTTTTCCTACCCCCGGAACGCGGCCAAATACATCCCCCTGCTCGCTCAACACCGCGCGGCGAATGGCATCCACACTGAGAATGGAGAGGATAGCCATGGCGAGTTTTGGACCCACCCCATTGACGCCCAACAGCATGATGAAATATTCGCGCTCGATTTCGCTTTCGAAGCCATACAGGGCGAGCAAATCTTCTCGCACGATCAGGTGGGTGTGCAGGAAGATGGTTTCATTCAGATGCAAGCGCGCGCGCAGTGGCGCCGACACCGCCACCTGCAGCCCAACGCCACCCAACCGAACGGTGATACTGCCTTCCGCAATCCCAATGATTTCACCATCAACGGATGCGATCATGTCTGGTTTTATCCCTTTTATGATTCAAGCATTCATATAAGATCAGCGACGTGGCTACCGCCAGGTTGAGCGAATCGCTTTTCCCCAGCATGGGGATGCTTACCACCTCATCGCACAGCTGGAGCAGTGCTTCCGGCAGTCCTTGCCGTTCGCTGCCCATCAACAGGATCAACGGGTCCGGATAAGCATATTCGTGGTAATCCTGTTTGGCCGCGTCCGAAGTCCCCACCAGGGCGCATCCGGCGGTTTGCTGCCAGGCAGAAAATTCCTCCAGGGTGGCCTGAACCAGGGCCTGATCGAAAACAGCGCCCATGCTGGATCGAACCGCGGAGGGATCGTAAGGGTCGGTGCAGTGATCCAACAAAATCACCCCGGCTGCGCCAGCGCCATCGCACGAGCGCAGGATCGTTCCCAGGTTGCCGGGGTCGGCAATCGAATCGAGCGCCACCCAGGGTCTGCCGGTTTCCGGCCGGACTTGATCGAGCGCCTGCCACTGCTGGTGGACCACCGCCGCCAGGCCCTGAGGTCCTTCCTTGCTGGAAAGGCGCTCGAACACCTCGGCGCCCAGCTCAATAACCTCCACCCCACAGCTGCGGGCGTTGGCCAGCCACTGCCAGGCCTGGTCGCTGCGCAGTAAATCGGGGGCAACCAACAGGCATTCCACCTGGGCCTTTGATTCGAGCGCCTCGCCTACAATGCGCAGCCCTTCGAGGAAAAATAGACCGGTTTCTTGCCGTGTTTTACGCTCTTGCAGCTTGCGGATGCTCTTGATCCGTTCATTTTGCAGGCTGGTGATCATGCCTGGTTCATATTCCAACGGTAACTGTGCAAATGGCAGATACCCACTGCCAGGGCGTCGGCGGCGTCATCCGGCTTGGGCAGCACATCCAACTGGAGGATTGCCTGGACCATGACCTGCACCTGGTGCTTGTCGGCGCCGCCGTAACCGGTGACCGCCTGTTTGACTTCCATGGGCGTGTATTCGGCTACCTGCAGGTGGTTTTGAGCCATGGCCAGCAGAGCAACTCCACGCGCCTGGCCGACCGAAATGGCGGTGGTCACATTCCTCCGAAAAAACAACTTCTCCACCGCGCCCAACACCGGACGGTGGAGAAGTAATATTTCTGTCACACGATCGTACAGTAAGACCAGCCGTTTTTCAGGCTCCATGCCGGCCGGGGTGAGGATCACTCCATATTCAACCACTTCCAGGGCGCCCTGATCCGTTTCTCGAACCAGCCCGTACCCCGTAGTCGCGGTCCCCGGATCTATCCCAAGAACCAACATAGAGATGCTACTCTTCGCTCTCCAAAGCCGCTAACACATCATCCGAGATGCGCATCGCATGGAAAACATTCTGGATGTCATCCAATTCTTCCAGGCTGTCGATGGTGCGCAGTACCTGGAGCGTCTGATCAACAGACAATTCGATTTCATTGGTGGGGATCATGCGCAGTTCGGCTTCATCGATCTGCATGTTGGCCTGGCGGAAAGCATCGCTGAGCAGTTTGAAACTTTCTACCGGGGCCAGTACCTCAATGACATCTTCTTCTTCGGTAACATCTTCGGCGCCATTTTCGACGGCAATTTCAAACACCTTATCAAAATTTGTTTTGGCCAGGGGGAGAGCGAAATAAGCCATGCGGTTGAACTGCCAGGCTACCGACCCGGCCTCGCCCATCGTACCGCCCGCCTTATTCAATAAGTGCCGAACTTCGGCAACCGTGCGATTGCGATTTTCGGTGACGCATTCGATCATCATCGCCACGCCGTGGGGGCCATAACCTTCGTAAAAAATTTCTTCATAGGCGGCGGCATCTTTGCCTTCGCCGGTCCCGCGTTTGATCGCCCGCTCGATATTTTCTTTGGGCATATTTTGGTTGCGGGCTTTCTCCATCGCCAACCTGAGGCGAAAATTGGAGTCGGTATCACCGCCGCTTTCGCGAGCTGCCATCACAATTTCCCGGGTCAATCGGGTGAAAACCTGACCACGCTTCGCGTCGGCAGCACCTTTCTTTCTCTTAATAGTTGCCCATTTTGAGTGACCAGACATACCTGTTTCTCTCCTGAACGCGCATAGATAGGGGGGTCTTACAAGAACAAATTATACCATACATCCCCTCGCCTTCCTCCTGCCCAAGTTAACCTTTCCACAGGCCGATTCCAACCGAATCCTATTCGCCCCCTTACAAGAAGTTTACAACATTCTTGAGTAACAGGTAATTACCAATTAACTGGATATAATATAACCAAAATATAACCAAAAGACAAACTTTTAATTACCATGAAATTTTTAAAATTTCTATTTACTCTTCTGATTGTTTCAATATCTCTTCTCTCCCTCCCCTTCCTAGGTAGGCAATCAGTCAACGCGGAAGCGCCAAAACTGCCCAGCCTTGAGGAATTTGCCACCAGTTTGAATACGGCCAGCGGACTGGCCGGGATCTATTCCGAGGGCCTTTTCGCCCTGCCGGTCGTTCACCAGCCTGCCGGCAACCCGGGTTTTGTGTCCGCGGAGCCGGGAGTAGTCACCCAATTCTCCATGGCAGACCAGTACAACACCACCGGGCTGCTGGCACACAACACACTGGCCGGGGCAGAATTCGATCATCTCACCATTGGACAACCGTTAACCCTGGTGTACGCCAACGGCGAGCGGAAAACGTATCAGGTCACTGCCATCGAACGCTACCAGGCGCTCAACCCACACAGCACACGCAGTGACTTCCTCAATCTCAGCGATAGCCAACAACGCTTATCGGCAACCGACCTGTTCAATCGGGTTTATGCACCGGGCAACCGCCTGGTACTGCAAACTTGTATCGCAAACCAGGGAAATTACTCCTGGGGCCGGATGTTTATTATCGCTCAGCCGATCATCCGCCTGTCGACCCCAATCTCTGCTTTCGACCCAATGCCTTCCTGGTACCTGGGCGGTGGTTACGCAGCGCGTTAGGTTCGACCGTTTCCAGGAACGTAAAAACCCGAGGATGTCCCCCCTCGGGTTTTTCTTGCCGGCCTGTACGCCTATGCAGCTTTGACCGGGTTGCTCAATTGACCAATCCCTTCAACCTCCACCTCGACCACATCCCCCGCGCTCAATGGGCCGATGCCGGCGGGTGTTCCCGTCAGGATCACATCTCCAGGTTCCAGGGTCATCACGGTTGAGATAAAAGCAATCAACTGCTGCACGGTAAAGACCATCTCACGCGTCGAGCCCATCTGGCGCATCTCACCATTCACCCGGCAGCGCAAGATCGTATCGGCAGGGTCCAGGTCGGTTTCAATCCAGGGACCCAAGGGGCAAAAGGTATCAAAGCCTTTACCGCGGGTCCACTGCCCATCCTTTTGCTGCAAATCCCGCGCGGTCACATCGTTTGCCGCGGTGTAACCCAGCACATGCCCCAGCGCTTCTTCAGCCTGGATCCAACGACCCGGCTTGCCGATCACCACCGCCAGCTCACTTTCGTGGTCAACCCGGCTGGACTGCGGCGGTAAAACGATAGCCTCATTGGGGCCAATTACTGAGGAGGGCGGCTTAAAAAAGATCAGAGGGATCTCGGGGACTTCCACCCCCCGTTCTTTGGCATGGTCGACATAATTCCGGCCAACTGCGATGATCTTGCCGGGCTTCAGGGGCGCATGCAGACGCACACGCTCAATCGGCATACCGGCTTCCAGGCGACGGTATTCGCCGAAGGGGTCGCCATCGATGGGACCAACGTGGTCTTGATATACCCACCCGTAACGGGGAGCTTCACTGCCAACCGAAAAACGTACGAAACGCATCCTTCCTCCTCCAGCGCACACAAAATTATCCCAGTCAGTTTAACATAAATTTGAAGGCGGAGTCGAACGGGCGGGCATTTCCGTCCAATCCGCCAAAAACATTTCTACGAAATTCACATTAATTTCGTTGCTTGACTATGATTGTAGACAACTTTACTTGAGAGGTCGAGGGATCTGGGGACGCGGCGCTGATGTAAGATGTAGACACAATAGTCCCGAGCTTACTTCAAGAAAGGCCCTCCTGGCAGATCACACAACCTTGACACCCACAAGGACGACCGTATAATAGAACTCGCTCAACAAAACATCCCTTCTCAATCGGATGATATGAAAATGGTCCGGACCCGATCGTTTGGATTGGGCCACTGCCGTCCCGGGCGGATAGCTCAGTTGGTTAGAGCGCGTCCCTTACAAGGATGAGGTCGCAGGTTCGAGTCCTGTTCCGCCCACTCGTCGAATTCACCCATCTCCTATCAATCGAATATCGATCCATAGCCACAACCCACAGGAGTTCCCACATGCAATATCCATTCAATGGCCTGGGGCTGCATCTTGGCAGCCTGCCGGAATTATCAAATGCTGTTTATCGCTCGATCAGCGCCGAAAACCCGAACGGTGAAAAAGGCAAAGGCGCCATGTCGGAGGAAGGCCTCGCGGATGGCCCGGCTCGCGAGCTGGGGCGGGGTTGGAAGGTTCGGCCTTGCATCAGCGTCAAAGGGCTGGAAACGGTTACCCTGGCAGATATTACCGGCCCGGGTGCGATTCAACACATCTGGATAACGGTTGACCCGGCTGCCTGGCGGCGCATGGTGCTCCGCATCTATTGGGATGGCGAAAGCTCCCCCTCGGTCGAGACGCCCCTGGGTGACTTCTTTTGCTCGGGCTGGGGCGTGCGCTGCAATGTGAACTCTCTCCCAGTGGCTGTCAATCCGGCCGGCGGCTTCAACAGCTATTGGGAAATGCCATTCCGAAGCCACGCCAAAATTACCATTGAAAACCTCTCACCAGACCCGGTCAACGGCTTTTTCTACCAGGTGGATTATGCCCTGACCGATGTGCCCGAGACGATGGCGTATTTTCACGCCCAATGGCGTCGCAGTAATCCATTAACCTATATGACCGATCATGTTCTCCTGGACGGGGTGCGAGGCAAAGGCCATTATGTTGGCACATATATGGCAATTGGGGTCAATAACGACGGCTGGTGGGGCGAAGGCGAAGTGAAGTTTTTCATGGATGGTGACAGTGAGTTTCCCACCTACTGCGGCACCGGCACCGAAGACTATTTTGGCGGCGCCTGGGATTTCGAACACCCTCACGGTGAGTACGGCATTTTCTCAACTCCATTCCTGGGCCTCCCGCAGGTGATCAAGCCAGACGGCCTCTACATCAGCACTACCCGCTTTGGCATGTACCGCTGGCACATTATGGACCCGATCCGCTTTGAAAGCGATCTGCGTGTTACCATCCAGGACCTGGGATGGCGCTCGAAAGGCCGCTTCCTGCCCCGCCAGGATGACATTGCCACCACCTCCTTCTGGTACCAGGCCGAACCCCACGCGCCCTTCCCAACCTTACCCGATGCGAATGGCATCGAAGTCATCTAAAACACAAGCCAAAAGGGCGGTCCATAATGGGCCGCCCTTTTTGTTTTCCTATTGATCCAATTTTTGGTTAAACTACCGGCTGATACGCTCCACGCGCTCCGCTCGCAGCAGGGCCTCCCCCCGTTCAGTATCCGTTTCGACTGTTCCCGCGATCAAGACCGGCTGCCTGCCGGCCAAAATATTACTCACCCGGCGGTAAACATCCGGGAAGAAGACCACATCCAGCAGCCCATCCAGGTCTTCGAGGGTCATAAACATCATCACTTCACCACGTGCAGTGCGGCTGCGGTGTGAAGATTGACGCAGCCCGGCCACCTTGATCCGCTGACCAGGCATACCGGCCGCCTCAATCGTGGTTACGGCGCCGGATGCGTTGATTTTATCCGCCACCAGTTCCAACGGATGCGCATCTACGCCCACCCCCAGAATTTCCTCCTGGGCTTCCACGCGGGCTTCGAGGCTCCAGTCCTCGCTTTTGGCGGCTTCATCCCAACCGAACAGGCTCATCTGGCCGGCTTTCCAACCGCCCAACTCAACCCGTTTCAACAGATCGGGAATACTGCCAAAACCATCAAACGCACCCGCCTTGACCAGGTTGGCCACTTCCTGCTCGCGCGGATCCACCCGGCTCAGAAAGTCTTCCATCGAGTGATAAGGACGGTTCTGGATGATGCGGGTTTGGGTGCGCTGAGTCAATGCTTTCACCTGGTCCAAACCCATATATAAAACCGGGTCGCCTTGCGGATACGTCACCGAGAATTGGCGCTGGGCATGGTTGACGTGCGGGGGCTTGACGGTCAGCCCCATGTGCCTGGCTTCAGAAAGATAAATTTGCTGGCCGTAATAGCCGCCCCAATTTGCCAGCACGGCTGCGATAAACTCAGCCGGGAAGTGGGTTTTACACCAGGCCGAATGCCAGCCGACCATCGCATAGGAAGCCGCGTGGGCCTTGGGAAATCCGTACCCGGCAAAGGCTGCCATCAGTTCCCAAACCCGTTCGGCCACATCGGTTTGGATGCCGTTATTTTCAGCCGCCCCGGCGATGAATTTGGCTTTGAGCACCTGCATCAATTTACCCGGGTCGAAATGCGACATGGCCCGCCGCAGCAGATCGCCTTCCGCCAGGCTCATCCCGGCCACCCGCGCCGCGATTTGCAGCACCTGCTCTTGATACAGGATGACCCCATGGGTGGATTGCAGCACCGGGGCCAGCGCCGGGTGGATGTGGCTGACGGGTTCTTCGCCTTTGAAGCGCCGCACAAAGGCATCTTTCAAGCCACCCTGCAGCGGCCCGGGCCGGTAGAGCGCCAGGGCAACCATCACATCCGCGGGTGTTTTCGCGTGGATCTCGCGCAGGACGGAGCGCATCCCCGGGCTCTCGATCTGAAAACACCCGATCGTACGTCCTTGCTCAACCGTGAGCGCCGTGGGCGCGTCGTCCAACGGGATCGCCTCAAGCACATCCAAACGCCCGCGGTATTCCGACCGGCGCCAGGAATGGATCGCGCCGGCCACGTCACCTAATACGGTTAGCCCGCGGATCCCCAGCAGGTCAATTTTCACCAGCCCCAACGCTTCCACCGATTCGAGATCCATCTGGGTGATGACGATGCCTTTCGAGCCCGAGCGCATCACCGGCACCAGATCGGTGACTCTCTCCGGCGCCACCACCAGCCCTCCGGGGTGCACCGATAGGTGCCGCGGCAGGCGTAAAATTGCATCCGCATCCTCAAACACAGAAACCAGGTCTCGGTTGGTCTTTTTTAACTCCTCGAATGGTGAAACCGGGCCGGCGGGGCTGTCCTCCTCATCCTCTTCGCGTCTCGACCAGAAAGCATAAGGCAGTTTATTGACTAACTGGCGCACCAGATCCGGCGCCATGCCATGAGCCTTAGCGGCATCCGCCAGCGCCGAACGAGGTCGGAAGCGGTTAATCGTCCCCACCATGGCCACCCGCTCAGCGCCGTAGGTATCAAAGACATGTTGGATGACCTCATCGCGACCGCGCGAACAGATATCCGTATCGATATCCGGCGGGGAGGTGCGCGCCGGGTTGAGAAACCGCTCGAAATACAGATCCAAAGCCAACGGGTCAGGGGTCGTTATTCCCAGGCAGTGCGCTACCAGCGAAGAGGATGCCGAACCACGCGACGCAGTGGGAATGCCCTTCTTCCGGGCAAAACTCAACAGCTCCTCAACAATCAGAAACACCGGCTCAAAATGCAGGTTGCCGATCACTTCTAATTCGTGGTCAAGCCGCTCCTGGATCTCCGCGGTGATCCGCCCGTACAGCTTCACTGCCCCTTTTTCGGCTTTCTTGCGCAGAAACCGGGCAGGTGTCTCGCCAGATGGCATCGGGATCTGGGGGAAATGCGGCCTGCCTACCGGCAGCTCCACCTTGCAGCGACTGGCGATTTCGCCGACCGCCTCCAAGGCCTGTGGATACGCCTGGAAACGGCTGTTGAATTCACTTTTTGACAGAAAGTAGGAACCCGAAGAGGCTAAGGCCGACGCCGGGAGAGATTTGATTGGGGCGATCGTGCGGATCGCACTGACCAGGCGCTGGGTTTTTGCCTGCTCTGGGCGCAAATAAAATACCGGCGGGAAAGCCACACAAGGAAGATGCAGCCGTACGGCCAGTTCCGCCAGGGGATAATGCGGACCGGGCAGGGCTACATACAGGCGGTCGCCGAATAAATCCCGAACTTGTTCCAGGCGGCGGCCGGTCGGGTCGTTCAGATCGGTAGCCACCGCGATCAGGTCTTGGCGGTGGGCATCCAACAATGCCAGGCTGGCAGGCTGGTCATCTCCACTCAACTGCACCTGGCTGCTGATCCGGCACAGGTTGGCCCAGCCCTGGGGGCCGGCCGCCAAAAGGCTGACACGCTCGCGGCTTTCACCCCAGGCCAAATCCACCTCCAGGCCGATGACCGCCTGCACACCGGCCTTCTGGCAGGCCTGGTAAAACTCGACTGCCCCACTCAACATGCGGTGGTCGGTCAGTCCCAGAGCCGGCATCTCCTGGCGCACAGCTTCCTCCACCAAGGCCTCAGGGGTCGGCAGCCCTTCCAACAAGGAGAAACAGGAGTGAGTGTTAAGCTGGCACAGCATATCCCTATTAAAGCACAAAAGGCCCGCTACCGGGGCCTGAATATTGAAAATTTGTGCTACTAATTTACTCTTATCATCAATTTTTGTGGGTGATTTTTCGCCTCGGGAGCGGGGGCGCCACCCGCCGTCCATCCAGCAGGTGGCGTATGGCCAACCCGGGATGAGTCAGCAGCATTTTCGGCCCGGCGTAACGCATAATCACCCGCACCTGTTCGCGCATATCTTTGCGGTAGCAGTGAATAGGGCATTTAGCACAGGTGGGTTTTTCATGCTGGTACGGGCAGCGCGCCAGCCGCTCTCTGGCATAAGCAAACACCTGGGCGCAATCCGGGCACAGATCTCCCCCGGGCAGTCCGTGATGGTCGCGGCAGTATATATTTGTCATTGCCAGGATGGTGGTCCGTTCGCGAACCAGGCGGGGATGTTCAGCCAATCGAAACCCTCGAGATAAGAATTTCTACCAGTCTAGCAAATTCACCAGATTCTCTCTTTGCGCCGGCGCAAGCAGGCGACAGCTAAATCTGGAAAAATATGGCATGGATCAATCCTGCTTTACATAAGGGATTGTCACCGGTCCCTCAGGCAATATGCAGATGCGTGCCTCCGGCCCATATTGCTCCACCAACATCCGTAGGGTGGTTTCCAAAGACGGCGCCGGCTTGAGCATGGCCTGGTCGATTTGCTCGGGCGATAAATACGAGCTGTGCACGTAGATATCCGCTTTGAGCAAGATTTGCGCCTGTACCTGCGCCTGCCATTGGTCCTGTCGGCTGAAGCCGGGTTGGTTCACCAGGCTCAAAATATCCTCCGGCTTGCCGGCATCCCGCAGCAGCTGACCGTATAGGCCGTGATCGGGGATCCCATCCCAGCATTCCGCGGCCACCAGGATCGAACCGCCTGTTTTTACCACCTGGGCAGCCGCGCTCATCCCTTTGACCGCCTGGTACAGGTTGAGGTCCAGGGGATAACCAGAGTTGGAGGTGACTACGATGTCAAAGGGTTCATCTACCGCCGCCATCGCGGTTTCTTTCACATAGGCGCAGCCGTTTTCATGAGCCAGATCCAACTCTCCCGCGAATACCGCGGTGATGGCTTTATCCCGGTTCAAGGTCACATTCACCAGGAAAGTGGGCGCGCATAGGTGCGCCACCTCGCGCACTTCTTCCCAGATCGGGTTGCCCCAGGTGATCCCCCAGGTAGCCATCGGGTGACCGATATTGCGCGCCGAATGGTTCCCCAGGATGGTATCCAATCCGGCCATCCCTGGCATCACCGCCTTGCCGCCGCCCGAAAAACCGGCAAAGAAATGCGGTTCGATAAACCCGGTGAGGATGCGCAGGTCGCATGCCATTAACTCACGGTTGATCCAGATATCGTGTCCAAAAGAAGTCTGACCCAGACACACCTGGGTGGAGCGATCGAAGGCATTATTCTGCACGATCCGGCAGCTATCTACCAATTCATCGCCCAGCATCTGGCGCAGCTCCGCCTGGCTGTTTTCGCGATGGGTGCCCAGGGCATTGAATAATAGAATATTCTCCGGCGGGAGATGGGCTAATTCGGAGCGGATCACCGAGAGGATCAACTGGTTTGGTGTAGCACGGGTGATATCGTTAAATATGATCCCCACCCGATCAGTGGGCTTGACCACATCCGCCAGCGGACGGCTGCCCAGTGGATGGCGTAGCCCGTCACGCAAGGCAACGGCGCCCGATGGAACCGCCTGGATGAAACGCGGTTCAACCACCTGGACATTCCAACCATCATCCAGATCCAGGTTTAAACCGGTTTTTCCGTACGCAAGTTGTGTATTCATCATCTATACCTCTAAAAATGGATCACCCGACCCTCTGCCGCTAAATCATAGGCCGCAAATACCAATCGCACAGTCTTAATATTATCACTGGCGCAGGTTTCTGCCGCCTCTTTGCCCTGGAGTGCAGACAGCAGGTTGGCATTACACGGCCGGATGCTGGCATGCACCACTTCATAAAACGGATCGGCCCAGGCGTAGCGCGGCGGGGGCACCCGGCGCGACAGCGTGCCTTCCTTGGTGGTCACCCGCAGCCAATAGTTATCGCTCAATTCCAGCGAGCCACGCTCCCCTTCGATAAAAATCAAGGTTTGGGGAAAGGCTTCTCGTTCCAGAAAGTTCTCGGCATACGCCAGGTTGCATACCACACTGGTGTCCTTACCCATCTGCATCATCACTGTGGCCACGTCCTCGCCGCGAATATCGGGGTGAACTTGATGGGTCTGGCAATACAACGATTTGGCTTCACCGAAAAGGAAACGAGCCACATCCAGAATGTGGCTGCCAAGATCGCTGAGGATAAATTGATCCAGGGTGCGCAAAAATGGCTGGTTTACAAACACCGGAAAGCCGGAAATCATATCGATGCGTGCGCGGAAGGGTCTGCCGATAATCCCGTCCTTGAGCACCTGGCTCAACGCGCGGATGGGAGTTTGCCAGCGCCAGTTTTCATGGATATACAAGGGTATGCCGGCCTTTTCGCAGTCCGCGACCATTTTCTCGGCAGTCATCAGGTCGGGCGCCATCGGCTTCTGACAAATCACCGGCTTCTGATATTTGACCGCCAGCGCCACCATCGCGGCATGAGTGTCGACATCCGTGATGATATCCATAAAATCGATGTGCTCGGTCTGCAGCAGGTCTTCGGGGTTATCGTATACATGCGGGATGCCAAATCTCTGGGCAACCGTCTCCGCTCGTGAGCGCGTGCGATTGTAGGCCGCGACCAGGTCCACCCCACCCACGTCGAACCAGGCCGGAATTTGAAAATTTGACCAGAACCCCGTACCAAACACGGCAAAGCGCAGTTTATCCTCGCCCATCCTTATTCCTCGTCCGGAAAGATAGATAAATTATACATCCACCCACAGATCAACCCCGGCCCTAAATGAACGGCGCGCAACCATCCCAAACAAAAAGGGTTATAAGCTACGTATCCTCACAAAAACTATTGAAAAGGAACCTCTGGTATGAATCAACCCCAGAATACAGGTGTTCAAGCAGCCAGGTCGATGGCTGCTGCGAACCCTTGGGCGCAGTGGCACTGGCAAGGCCCTGGCAGCAGCATCGCAGCCAATGATGCCAATATGCAGGCCCTCTTGCTCGACGTAGAAAAAGCTTTATGGATCATTCAATCGAATGGCACTGTTGGCCTGACCGCAGATGGGGAGCTGGTGCATGCCGGATCAGATGGCAGCGGTGCGGAGGTGTTAGGCTTTATCCCTGGAATTTCCCTCGAAAACCTGGGAGATCCGGCTTTCCGCACGACGTATGGCACGCGCGCGTCCTATTATGCCGGGGCCATGGCCGGCGGGATCGCCTCAGAAGATCTGATCATCGCCATGGGTAAAGCCGGGCTGCTGGGCTCCTTTGGCGCCGGCGGATGCAGCCCCAAACGGGTTGAAGCGGCCATCCAAACGATCCAGGCGGCGCTCCCAGAAGGTCCGTATGCTTTCAATTTGCTCAACAGCCCCAACGAACCTGCCACCGAGCAGCGCGTCGCCGAGATGTATATCCAATACGGGGTCAATGTTGTGGAAGCCTCGGCCTACCTGGATATCTCCTATGCCCTGGTAAATTACCGGGTGAGCGGGTTGAGCCTTGGCAGCGATGGCCAGGTGAAGATCGATCACCACGTCATCGCCAAAATATCTCGTAAAGAGGTTGCCCGCCGGTTTTTATCCCCGGCCCCGGACGATTTATTAAAACGACTGCTTCAGGAAGGTAAAATCACGCCGCAGCAGGCGGAATTGTCCCAGCAGGTGCCGATGGCCGATGACATCACCGTGGAAGCCGATTTTGGCGGTCACACCGACAGCCGCCCGCTGGTTTGCCTGATGCCCACCATGCTGGCCCTGCGCGACGAAATGCAGGCTAAATATAACTATGCTACACCGGTGCGGGTGGGCGCGGCCGGCGGGATCAGCACCCCGCATTCGGCTCTGGCAGCCCTGATGATGGGTGCGGCCTACATCGCCACCGGGTCGGCAAACCAGGCCTGTATCGAAGCCGGCACCTCCGAACATACCCGCAAATTGCTCGCCCAGGCCGATATGGCCGACGTGGCCATGGCCCCCTCGGCGGATATGTTTGAGATGGGGGTTAAAGTCCAGGTGCTCAAACGTGGAACGATGTTCGCCCCGCGCGCCTCAAAACTATACGAAGTTTATACCCGCTATCCCATCTGGGAAGAAGTGCCCCAGGCGGAACGCGACCGCCTGGAAACCACCGTGTTCAAACGCAAGTTTGAGGATATCTGGGCCGACACCGAAAAATTCTTTACCGAGCGGGATCCGCGCCAACTGGAGCGCGCCGCCAACGACCCCCACCAAAAGATGGCCCTGGTGTTCCGCTGGTACCTGGGTCTGTCCTCGCGCTGGTCGAACTCCGGCGAAAAAGGCCGGGAGATGGATTACCAGATCTGGTGCGGGCCGTCGATGGGTTCCTTCAATGATTGGGTGCGCGGCACCTATCTGGAGAACTCCTGAAAACCGGCGGGTGGTGGATGTCGCCTTGCAGATTCTCACCGGGGTCGCTTACCTGACCCGCGTACGATCCCTGAGCTCCCAGGGGGTTGCCCTCTCCCCACCCTTACAAAGCTACTCGCTCACCCATCCCCTCGCATAAAAAAAGGGCGGCCGAGTGGCCGCCCTTACATTTCTTCCGGCATTCTGGGAGCCCCGCCCCCTTCACATACCAGGGTAAGCACAAATGGACCCCGTTTACGCCACCAGGCATGCCATTGAGTGTCCATGCCATCCTCAAGGCGTACCGAGAGGGTCTTCCACTCCGTCTCGTTGGTTTCATCCAAGAACAAGCCGCGCGGACTGCCGACCTGAATCCGGCGCGTGTCGATGCGCAACCCGGTTTTCAGTGCTTTCAGCAGGGATTCCTTGGCAGACCAGGCCAGCGTGATCCAGGTATCGCGCAGGTTGGCTGGCAAGGCGCGGGTGAATGCCTGCTCGTTCTCCGTGAAATATCCGCTGAGAAAGCTGGGATCTCGCGCTTCAACCAGATCGATATCCATGCCCATGCGCAACGCTGGGGCGCCGGTCCAGGCGCAGGCGGCCACGCCCGCACGGTGGCTGATTGAGATACAGCCCGGGATGGGTTGGCCGTCAGCGCAAACGGCAATCGGCGCGCCGCCGGCTTCGTTGAGGATAGAAATCGAAGAAAATAGATCCTCCCCACCGGCAAATTCAACTGCGGTGATCAAGCGCTTGGCTCCCCAGCGGCCCAGCAGCCATTCAACTCGCCGGCGCTCGAAACGCAAGCCGGCCAGGATCTCGCGTTCGGTCGGAGAAAGGAATTCCAGCCCTTCTCCGGCCAACCACTTTTCCATGGCCGGCCCGGCTTCTACCATCGTCCAATGAACCGGTGCAGGCATCAACCTTGCGATTTCGCCATCCAGGTGCGCAGCGGCCTCAATTGCTCTTTCTCCAGCGAGTAAGGCAGCGGGGCGGTGCGGTAATCCTCCATTTCAATATAAATATGGCCGTCCGCGTCCACCACCCGCGCGTCAAAACTTAACCCGCCGTCCTGAGATTCGTGCGGTTTGACTTCGGCATAGATCGCACTGCCGTTCACCGTCTCGGGATAAACCTTTAGATTGGCGATCGAGCGCGGCAAAGCCAGTGTACCGGTCTTCCCAATTTCCCATACACCGGCCGTTTGCAGGCACAACTCCACCAGCAGCGGCGGGATGGTCATAGCCTGCTTCTCGGCGGTAAATGGCGGAAGCCTGGTCTGCAATTTGCCCAGCATTTCCTCGCCGTCTTGCTGCACAGCCTCAAGCACCTGGAAGGACGGTCCGTGGAAATAGAGCTTGTAAATCTCCTCCGCGGAAAGTTTTTCCCGTCCGTTCCAATGCGGAACTTCCTGGCTTGCCGGCGAGACCGCATTCTTCAGTGGATCCAGCCGCACCCGCGCGGTAAAGTGCAGCATGGGCTCGGGGTTCTGTCCGTAACGGGTCAGGATCGATTTCGAGCCGCGCTTCTGCGACCAGGCCATCACCTTCACGCACCACCCGCGCTTTCCAAATCATCCGCCGGGGTTGGTTGCGGTAAAACTTGAAAGGCGCCAGAAATTCGATATGATCCAAACCGCTGACCTGGAAACCACCCTGGTCAGACGCCAGCGTACTGGCAATATGCCGCGAAGCGCTGGAAAGCCCTTCGATCCCCATCACTCCGGGCAAAAGCGGGATGCCATTTAAGGCATGGTCGCGCAGGTAAGGTTCCGTATTGGGGTCCAGCTCAGACTCGAGGATAACCCCTTCTTCCAGGCTGAACGCGGTAACCTGCGAGTGCATGATGTAAGCCGGGGTACCCTCACGCAGGGCCAGGTTAGCTTTTTCTATATCCAGGCCGCCCTCCAGCCGCGGTTGGCTCAGCAGCCCCAGCGAACCAGCCAGCAGCACTTCTCCCGCGGCCGGGCCAAAAATCAATTCGCGGCGAACCAGAGGCGCGGATTGTGCCGGCTGAAGCAGTTCGATCCCGGCGCGTTTCATCAATTCCGGGATATTCCCCCGGCTGGCCATGCCCACTTCCGCCCAGGCGCCCCAATCCAGTGCCAGGCATTTGGTCCCGGCAGCCTGCCTGGGTAATGCTAATGCAATTTTACTCAACAGATCGTTGGCCGCCGAGTAATCTGTCTGTCCCTTATTCCCAAAGCGACCGGCCAGAGATCCGAACATGACTACCGCCCCGGGCAGATGATTGCTCTTGAGCATGGCTTGATACAGGTTGAAGAAACCATCCGCTTTGACCGAAATCGTCTGGCGGAATTCCTCTACCGGTTTGGTCTCCATTTTTCGGCTGTGTTCCACACCCGCGGCATGGATAAACACGTCCACGCGTCCGGCCTCTGCTACCAGCTGGTGAATGGCCCTCTCGCAGGCCTGCGCATCAGTGACGTCGCACACCAGGAAGTCTATTTTCGCCCCGCTGCGCCGCACTTCGGCCATCATTTCCAGCGCTGCTGCAGCCCGGTCCAGGGCTGCCAGCTTTTGCTCGACGACGGCAGGACTGGATTTTTCGCCTTTTTCACGCAGGGATTGTGCCATTTGCAGCTTGAAAGCATTCCGATCGGCCTGTAAAGCTGCCAGATCGGCGCTCTCCGGGTCCGGCAGGCCGCTGCGGCTGAGCAGGTAGAAATGCCCGCCCGCCTCCTTGGCCAGGTCTTGGACAATCGGCGCCACGATCCCCGCTGAGCCGCCACTGACCACGTATACTGTTTCCGCACTCAACTGGAAATTAGCCTCTCCGCCGGGCTGATCAGCCAGCCCCGCGCCGTAGCGCAGATCGTCCTTCCAGCCCACTTCCACAATCG
Source organism: uncultured Chloroflexia bacterium (assembly GCA_963752685.1). Taxonomy (GTDB): domain Bacteria; phylum Chloroflexota; class Anaerolineae; order Anaerolineales; family Anaerolineaceae; genus Anaerolinea. The sequence continues at coordinate 1,814,896 of CAVVZR010000008.1, forward strand.
CAGGATCGGCCAAAGTTTCCGCTAACAACCGGTTGGCAATCGTGGCGGGACTCGCCCCACTTTCAAAATCCACCACTTTGAGCAGGGACTCAGGCCGTTCCCAGGCCAGCGCCTTGGTAAATCCACTCACCAACCCGCCCAACGGAGCACTGACGCCTTCGGGGCCAAAACCAAACAACCCGCCCATACGCGTCGCACATACCAGGAAGGGCTCTCCGGCCAGGGCTCGCATCAGCATAAAGAGCGCATCCGCACGCCGGTTAACCTCCACCTGCCAATCTTGTGCGCTCATCTTGGCCAACAGCGGCTCTGTGTCCAACGCCGTGAGGAAATAGACCCCCTGAACGGTTCCGTTTTGGGCAAATTCTGCGGCTTGTTTCACCATCTCCTCAGGATTTGAGCCCGAGACGACCAGAACCTCGGCCTTATGCACGCGCAGTTTACGCGCCAGGGTCTCGCCTGTTTTGGTGTGGTCTGAGACCACCAGGATGCGGCTTTGGTCATCCAGCACCACCCCGGTCGGATTGCATAGATCCAGGCGCGGGCGCAGCATCATGACTGGAACCCGCCTGGCGATGGAACCCTCGGATGAAGGATGTTCGCTGCTCAAGGTTTCCGCCATCTCACCGGCCTCTGCAACTGTACCCTCCCCAATCTCCGTTGGCACTGTTTCATTGTCTTGCGATGCAGCCGGCAGTTCTTTGGCTGCCAGGGCATCTTCCATGAAGCCAATCACTTTGGTGAGATTATTGTAATCCGATAAGCGCAAATCTTCACGCCTTGGGATATCAAAATGGCTGCGGATCGTGGCGAATAACTCGGCCTGTTTGACCGTATCGATCCCCAGGTCGGCCTCCAGATCTAACTCCAGGTCGAGCATTTCGACCGGGTAACCGGTCTTCTCGCTGACCGCCTGGAGGACAAAATCGTGAACCGCGGCTGACGAAACCATCGGGACCGCCGCCGGCATGGATATTTGCGGCGCAACCATGGGTCCACTCACAACCCGTTGACTATGCGCAGTTTCTCCGAGCGCCCCCTGCATGAATTCGATCACCTTCGCCAGGGTATTGTAGTCAGACAGCCGTAAATCTTCCCGCCTGGGGATATCAAAATGGCTGCGGATCGTGGCGAACAGCTCGGCCTGTTTGACCGTATCGATCCCCAGGTCGGCTTCCAGATCCAACTCCAGGTCGAGCATTTCGACCGGATATCCCGTTTTTTCACTGACGGCCTGGAGTACAAAGGTTTTGACTTCGTCCGCTGCAGGCATCGTCACGTCCGCCTCACGTCCGGCCGGCGCCACCGTCCCATTGGATTTGTTCACCACCGGTGCACTACTGACCGCCAATGGCAGGGTGGGATTGAGGACTGTCTCGCCCTCCGCCCACGATGTCGGTCCCTGTCCAAATTGCCAGGCCGACTTCAAAGGCGCATGGACTGGCGGGCCGTCATGGCGCACCCGCAGGGTACGTTTATCCACCACCAACTCGGCCAGGTCATAGCCGCTCACCGCGGCCAGCCAATTCTGGTATACAGGCCGGTTGATCCGCTCGTGGTCACCGCTGATCTTGCGGAAGAGGGTCATGGCGATTTGCGAGCCGAACCCGGCCCCCAACCGCAGCGCAAAATTAACATCATGGGGGCCACCGTGAGACAGCCGCAGGTCGCCCAGGTCGGGGTCCGGTTCAAAGCCATCCTGAATGTTAGCGATGGGCGGGACCAGGCCATGCTCCAGGGCCTTGACCGCGACGACATCTTCGATCCCAACCCCCATGGTATGACCGGTATAGCCTTTGGTGTTGGCGATCACCACCTGGTTGGCGCGGTCTTTGAACACCCCGCGCAGGGCGCGGATTTCTGCCGAGGCGCTGCCGCCCCGTGCAGGGGTATAGGTTTCGTGTGAGACGAAAACCGTCCGCCCCGCGATCTCCTCGCGGTGGATGTCAAACCGGGCTTCTGCCAGGGTCATCAGCCGTTCCATCACTTCGCCCACGTGATGGGTATCCAGGCGCGTGCCGTGGTAGGCGCTGTTGGCAATTTGAGTAGCCAGCACCTCGCAAATTCCGCGCATGCCGCGCTCGCGGACGGCGTCTTCGGCTTCCACCACCAGCGCAGCCGCGCCCATACCCATGATCATGCCGTTGCGCCGGCGGTCGAAGGGCAAGATGGCCTTGCGTGGATCGCCTTCGATCGTGGCGGCGCCGCTGGCCATCAAGCCGGTGCCGACCCAATCCGCCAACGCGCCCGAGGTAACATCGTCTCCGGATACCACGATCACCCTGCGCGCGCGACCGCTGCGGATCCAATCTTCAGCCACGGCCACGGCGTGGGTGGTGGTGGCGCAGGCGGCGTTGACGTGGGTGTTCGGCCCGCGTGCACCGATATATTCGGCGAACTGTGAGTGGCCCATGGCCAGAATGCGGAAGACAAAACGACGGTCGAAGTGATAATCTTGCCGTTCTTGCTCTGCACCCAGTTCAGCCAGGCGCTTCTCCAGCACCTCGCGCAGCTCCGGCTGGCTTGTGGGCACCAACGCCAGGATGTTCTCCAGCTCGGCGCGCTGTTTTCCCACGCCCTGGTACTCATAGTATTTGACCGCTTCCTGAGCCATGGCGTCCAGCCCCGGGAAGGCTGAGCCAAAAATGACCCCGGTTTCATCCGCCATCGATTCAGGCAGACGCCAGCGGTCTGGCAAGAAGGTGCCCTTGCTGGTCTGGCGGTATGCCATCACCAGCGGGATACCCGCGTCGCGCAGGGCTTCAATCCCGGCCGCGATGGCCAACTGGGTAGAGATATCCGTAGCCTCTACCCGATCAGCTGGCACACCAAATTCTTCAGCCAGGTTGAATGATCCGCGCTGTCCGCCCAACTTGACCGTCTGATCGAGCTGATCGATCGGCTGCATCACCGCGCCGGCCTCGCTTTTAATCAGTCGAGTGACGCGTTTCTTCAACATTAACTGGCGTGTTTCCTCCGGCAGGGCTTCGATGCGGATATCACCATTCAAAATACTGGCGATATTGTCGTCATCAAATACGGCCCCGCCCCGCCCGGGTAAACCCAACCCTGCCCCGGAGATCACCACCGATCCGGTCAGCGGCAGGCGCCCATCACCCATCTGACGCTGGGCAGCCGCAGCCGTTTCAACTCGTTTCGGCTCAGCAGCTTCCCACACAGGTGGAGCCACCACCGGCGCGGATGTTACCACCGGTTCCAGGGTTTGCGTTTCAGCCACCATCGCAGCCTCCACCCGGCCCTGCCCTTCGGACAGAGCATCCCGGATAAACCCGGCTACTTTTTCAAGCGTATTGTAATCCGAGAGGCGCAAATCTTCACGCCGCGGGATCTGGTAATGCGTGCGGATCGCCGCAAACAGCTCGGCCTGTTTCACCGTATCGATCCCCAGGTCCGCTTCCAGATCCAGTTCCATATCCAGCATTTCGACCGGGTATCCGGTTTTCTCGCTGACCAGGTTCAGGGCATAGCGCTTGATCTCGACCTCATTCACCTGCATCGAGGCTTGCGTAGAGGGCGCAGGTTCCACCATCTCAGCGGTCGGCATGGATTGAGGAACCACCCCGGCGGCGAATAAACCGCACAACGCCTTGTTAAAACTCACCACTGCGCCTTCCCGCGGATGGTTGCTGGCCAGGATGGTGATCCCCGGCTGCCCCTTGAGAATATCGGTCGCCAGGGCATTGAGCACCCGTTTTGGCCCAATTTCCGCGAACACCCGCGCACCCAGGCGCTGCAGCGTTTCAACCCCTTTGATAAACTGCACCGGTGAGGCCACCTGCCGGGCAAGTGTATCAATGATCTCGTCCCGTGTTTGGGGATATTGATCGCCGGTGACATTCGCCACAATGGTGGTGTGAGGTGGGGTAACACTCATCCGTTCGATCACTTCACGCAGCGGCCCGCTGGCGGGTTCAACGATCCGGGTATGGAATGCGTGCGAAACCGGGATTTTCGTGCCTTGATAACCGGCGTTTTTGAATGCCTCGAGCGCCGCTTCCACCCCCTCCGTTGTGCCGCCAATCACGCACTGCAGCGGACTGTTGATGTTGGCGATCACCACGTAGCCCTCTACCGCGCCAATGATCTTTTCAACCTCCCCAATGGGCGCGGAAACGGCTGCCATGCAGCCATTATCCGCCCACGAGACCTTTTTCATCTCCCGTCCGCGCGCGCTGACCACTTCCAGCGCCTCGGCAAAGGTCAATACCCCCGCAGCGACCAGCCCGGCGTATTCACCCAGGCTGTGCCCAATGACCATATCCGGTACAAAACCAAATTTCTTCATCAAGCGCAGCATGGCCACATCCGCGGTGAGCATTGCCGGCTGGGTAATTTCGGTATTGCGCAGCGCCTTCTCCGCCTCGGCTACCGCCTCTTCGCTGCCATCCACATAAATATAACTGGTCAGAGTCCGGCCCAGGATAGGCAGCATGATCTGGTCGGCTTCGGCAAAGGTTTCGGCGACAACCGGCTCGACCTCGCACAAATCCTTGAGCATGTTGACGTACTGCGAGCCCTGCCCGGGGAAGAGGAAGGCCACTTTGCCGGTCGCACCGCTCCCGCGGAAAATTCCATGAGCCATCAACGCCTGCCATGGGTTGCCGTCGGCGTCAAGTCCTTTTAATGCCCGTTCAGCCCGTTTTGCCAGCTCAGCCTCATCCTTATAATCGATTGCCAGGCGCTCCGTCCTGGCCAATTCATCCGCCCCAGGTAGAACCGATGGGGGGATGACCCCAGCCTGGATCTGCTCCAGGCTGGCCGCCAGTTTGGCTTTGAGCTGCTGGGTGCTATCGGCGCTGAGGAAGAACAACCCCTGGTAAGGAGCCACTGCCCGGACGAAGGCTGGTTGCGCTGATTCCACTGCCGGCGCCGGCTCTACTGCTTGCGGCACAACTTCCGCCGCAGCCACGGCGAAATCTATTCCCTGAAATACCGGCTTCTCCGCCGCCAGGATCCCGGGGATATATTCATCCATGATCACATGGAAATTGGTGCCGCCGAAGCCAAACGAGCTGATCCCCGCCCGGCGCACCTCATCTTTCTTCACTTCCCAGGGCCGCAGCTGGGTATTCACCGCGAACGGGATCTGAGAAAAATCAATATTGGGGTTGGGCTGGTTGAAATTCAGAGAAGGCGGAAGCACTTTTTCATGCAGAGCCAGCGCCACTTTCAGCAACCCGGCCGCACCGGCCGCGCTTTTCAAGTGCCCGATGTTGGATTTCACCGAACCAAGCGCAATTTTTCCCTTCGGCAGGCCGTACTGCCCGAAAATAGTGTTGAGGCTGTTCACTTCGACCACGTCCCCCACCCGGGTGGATGTGCCATGGCCCTCGATTAATCCGACCGTTTCCGGATGAACGCCCACGTTTTTCCAGGCGCGCACCAGGGCCTGCTCCTGGCCGACGGGATTAGGCGCGGTGATGCCTTTGCCCTTACCGTCACTGCTCGATCCGATCCCGCGCACCACCGCGTAGATATCATCTCCATCCCGTTCCGCATCTTCGAGGCGTTTCAACAGCAAAACCGCGCAGCCTTCGCCCATCACGAAGCCATTGGCACCGTCCGCGTAGGGGCGGGAGCCATCCGGGCTCAGGGCGCCAATCTTGCTGAATTTCACAAATCCTTCTACCCCCATCATGCGGTCAGACCCACCGGTGAGGACGGAGTCGAATTGATAATTGTTCAAACCCTCGACAGCCGCCTGGAGAGCAGCCAGAGAAGAGGCGCAGGCGGCATCCGTGACAAAATTCGGTCCCTGGAAATTAAATACATTCGCTACCCGGCCGGCGATGATGTTGCCTAATTCACCCGGCATGGTATCTTCTGTTATGTCTGGAATCGACCGGCGGATGTTTTCCCGCATGCCTTCCAGTAATGCCTGCTGTACCGCCGGAGGTAGATCCTTGAACTCCGGCACAACCGAAAGCGCCTGCATGAACTCCGGCGTGCGGATGCGCATGGTGGAGATGTAATGTTTCTCCCCGCCTAATGCATTGCCTAAAATGACCGCGGTCCTGGATTGATCCAACTTGCGCTTGGGATAACCATAATGAGTTAGAGCCTCGTGGGATGCAGCGATCGCCCACTGCTGCACCTCGTCCATCTGCTCGATCACACGCGGCGGTATGGCAATCCCCATTTTGAAGGGATCCAGTTTGAAGTTGCGCACCCACGCGCCTATTTTGCTGTAGGTCTTATCGACAGCTGCCGGATCCGGATCATAATATAAGGCCGGATCCCAGCGATTTTCCGGAACTTCGCGGATCGAATATACCCCGTTCTTTATCTGCTGCCAAAACGACGCAACGTTTGGCGCGTCCGGTAAAATTGCCCCCAACCCCACCACAGCAACTGGTTTTGTTACAGGCATACAGCCTCCTGAGATGATGGCATCCGGGTCAAATAAAATCTCACCTGCTCCATGGCGACACAGGCGCTCAGACGACCCTAGATGATAATAAATTCATCCAATACTTTTTTATTTTTCAGTCAATAACCGGTGTGCTGCTTACCGCCACCGCCAGGTGCCAAAACCGCAGCACCACTAAAGCATGAAAACCCCGCGATTTTCATGTAGTTACGGCGATCTGACCGATTTATTGCAAATCCATTGTCATTGAATCAGGCTTCGTTCTGGATGGCTTTCTCAAGAAAACTTGACAAATGCAAATTTGAAACCATTCTCCTCCGGCCACAAAGTTTAAAGAGGGAGTTTGAGGGTGCAGACGCCGTAATACGGCGTCTGCACCCTCAAATCTATATTTTCCACGCCCCGTTTCGGGGAGGGGCTTGTCTGACAATTTCTTGGGAAAGCCATACTTCGTTCTGGATGTTATTTGATATTTTATATCCTAAATACTATAATTCAACCGTACTTACGATTTTCCCCAAAATGGGTCCAGGCAGAAAGGAAAAGAGCATGAACTCACGAACAAGGTTCTCGGGAATTCATCGCCCCTTCGGCAGAAATTGTGGAGGCTGCCGTCGTCAACAACCGCGATGTTTTGGCGCGCATGGCCGAATTGGATTTGGAGAAGTTTTGGGAAGAACAAGCCAATGAATTTGTCTGGTTTTCGCCTTGGGAAAAAGTGCTCGATGACAGCAAAAAACCTTTCTATAAATGGTTTGTCGGGGCCACCACCAATATCGTCTATAACTGCCTGGACCGCCACGTGCAGTCCTGGCGGCGGAATAAACTTGCCATTATTTGGGAAGGCGAAAATGGCGATCAGCGCACCTTCTCCTACCATGCCCTCAGCCGCGAAGTGTGTATGTTTGCCAATGTACTGCGTAGTATGGGGGTGCGCAAGGGCGATCGGGTGACGATTTATATGGGACGCGTGCCCGAACTGGTCATCGCCATGCTGGCCTGCGCCAAAATCGGGGCGGTGCATTCGGTCGTCTATGGTGGTTTTTCGGTTGAAGCCCTGCACGGCCGCATCGAAGACAGTTCATCCAACGTGGTCATCACCTGCGACGGCAGCTTCATGAATGGCAAGATCGTCGACCTAAAAGGGATCGTGGATGAGGCTCTGAAACGCTGCGCCACGGTAGAGCACGTCATTGTCGTCAAACGAACCGCGCAGCCGGTGGTTATGGAAGTCAGGCCGAGATTACTGGTACCACGAACTGATGGGGCTGCCGGTGGCGCGCACGACCAACGGCACATCCCGCTGTGAAACCGAAGAAATGGATGCCGAAGACCCGCTTTTCATGCTCTACACCTCCGGCACGACCGGCAAACCGAAGGCCATTCTGCACACCCACGGTGGTTATATGGTGGGGGTCGCGACCACGCTGAAATGGGTTTTTGACTTAAAAGAGGAAGACAGGTATTGGTGTTCAGCCGACCCGGGATGGATCACCGGCCACAGCTACATCGTGTATGGACCGCTGCTGCTGGGTTCCACCAGCTTTATTTACGAGGGCGCTCCCACCTACCCTTATCCCAACCGCTGGTGGGGCATGATCGAAAAGTATGGGATTAATGTGTTTTACACGGCTCCCACCGCCATTCGCGGCTTGATGCGTTTCGGTGAGGCCTGGCCAAACCGCCACGACCTCTCCAGCCTGCGCCTGTTGGGCACCGTCGGCGAACCGATCAACCCCGAAGCCTGGCGCTGGTATTACGAAGTTATCGGCAAAAGCAAATGCCCGATCATGGATACCTGGTGGCAAACCGAAACCGGCATGTTTATGATCACCCCCATGCCGGAGACTCCCCTGAAACCCGGCAGCGCCACTAAACCCTTCCCGGGAATTGAGGCGGACGTGGTCGATGAGAATGGACAGCCCGTTGGCCCCGGCGAGGAGGGCTACTTGATCCTGAAAAAGCCCTGGCCGGCTATGCTGCGCACCATTTACAAAGATCCCGACCGCTATGTCAACCAGTATTGGAGTCGCTTCCCCGGGGTCTATTTCACCGGGGACAGCGCCCGTAAAGATGCCGACGGCTATTTTTGGATCATTGGGCGTGTCGATGACGTGATCAAGGTCTCAGGCTACCGCCTGGGCACGGCAGAAATCGAAAGCGCCCTGGTCAGCCATCCTTCGGTGGCCGAAGCCGCGGCCATCGGCCTGCCGCACGAGATCAAAGGCAATGCGATCCACGCCTATGTCATCTTGCGAGCCGGGGTCGAGCAGTCCGACACCCTGGTCGAGGAACTGCGCGCGCATGTTGGTCACGAAATGGGTCCGATCGCCAAACCCGAAAAAATCACCATCGTCCCATCCCTCCCTAAAACCCGCAGCGGCAAGATCATGCGCCGTGTGCTCAAAGCGCGGGCCTTGGGCATGCCTGAAGGCGACCTCAGCACCCTGGAGGATTAATCCCGGCCTACCTCATCTACTAAGGCTGTAATCCTCTCCCGAAAAGTAGAAACCGGCGCTCACTCTCAAAGTGAGCGCCGGTTGCATTTATCCTCCTACCGCCTGAAGCCAGGCCTGGGCGATGAGCGCGTGCCCGGCCAGGCTGGGATGAACGCCATCCGGCAGCCAAAAAGCCGGTTCACGCCGGGACGCTGCCCGGGCAAAAAATCCATCCAGGGGCACATACACATCCGCATATTCCCTGGCCAGCTCGCGAGCTGCCTGAATTTTCGGATCCAGGTCCACCCGCCAGGCGCGGCGATCATCGGGATAGGGCAGCATGAAAGGCTCAAGCATCAAGATTTTGCTCCCGTTGGCTTTCACCTCGCTCAGAATGGCGCGGTAGTTGTCCGCATAGGCCTCCGTGGATGTGGGGTCATTGCTGTCGTAGCGCCGCCAGGTATCATTGATCCCAATCAGGATCGATACCCAATTTGGGCGAAGGATCAGGCAGTCGGCATCCCACCGTGCGCGTAGATCGCCGGCCCGGTTGCCGCTGATGCCGCGGTTCAGGAAGCGTACATTCATCTCAGGATGCGCCGCCGAAAACCAGGCGGCAATCAAGGCGGTATATCCCCAGCCCAGGTCCTCGCTTTGCTGGCGGTCTCGCCCGGCATCCGTAATCGAATCCCCCTGGAACAATATCAAGTCATGATTGTCAATCAACATAGCTGTCCTCCGTTTACCAATTCTACCCGAGTGTCTGTAAACATTCGGTTCCCGAAAGGGTGACAATCTACGCTATTGTCTATACAAGGTTCCTGGGTAGAATAATCAGGTTGACATCATACATTGGGAGGATATTTTATGGAACTGCGTTTCCGTCAGGTTCACCTGGATTTTCATACCAGCCAGCATATCGCCGGCATCGGGGATGCTTTTGACCCGGACGAATTTGCCGACACGCTTCAGCGTGCGCACGTAAATTCGGTCACCTGTTTTGCCCGCTGCCACCACGGCTACATTTACTACGACACCCGGCTGAACCCCGAACGCAAACACCCCCATTTAGAGCGTAATTTGCTGGCTGAACAGATCGAGGCCTGCCATAAACGCGGCATCCGCGTCCCAATTTACACTACCATCCAGTGGGATCATTACACCGCAGAGCAGCATCCCGAGTGGCTGGCCCTGGATGCGGACGGAAAAGTTCAGGGAACACCTCCGTATGAAGCCGGCTTTTACCGCAATCTTTGTGTCAATTCGCCCTACTTTGATTTCTTGAAAGCGCATGTCGAGGAAATACTACAGACCTTGCCGGTAGACGGCTTTTTCTTTGACATCGTCAACCCCCTGGACAATTCTTCCATCTGGACGCGGACTGCCATGGTCGAAGCCGGCCATGACCCCGCCGACCAGGTCGCCCGTTTGGTCTTTGGGCGCAAAGTGATGGATGATTTCAAGCACCAGTTGAGCGCCGTGGTGCGCTCCTATCAAAAAGACTGCACCATATTTTACAACGCCGGGCACATCAGTCCCTTTGCGCGGGATAGCTTTGACGCCTACTCTCACCTGGAACTCGAATCGCTGCCCAGCACGGGGCAGTGGGGCTACCTGCATTACCCCCTCACCACGCGTTACGCCCGCACCCTCGGCATGGATAATCTCGGCATGACGGGCAAGTTCCACACTACCTGGGGCGATTTCCACTCCTTCAAGAACCCTGCCGCTTTACAGTATGAATGCTTCCGGATGCTGGCGATGAATTCGAAATGCTCCATCGGCGACCAGCTCCAACCGGATGGCAAAATCTGCCCGCCCACTTATGATCTCATCGGCTCGGTCTACCGCGAGGTGGAACGCAAAGAGCCCTGGTGCGCGGGTGCTCGACCCGTGGTGGAAATCGGCCTGCTCAATACCGAAGAGTTCAACCAGAGCCGCATCCCCATCAATTCATCCGGCGCGGTGATGATGCTCCAGGAAACCGGCCAGCAGTTCGATGTCCTCGACACCCACAGCGACTTCAGCTCTTACCGCCTGCTGGTACTGCCCAATTCAATCACATTCGACCCGCCCCTCGCCGCGAAAATCCAGGATTATCTGAACCAGGGCGGCGCGGTGATCGCCTCTTACCACTCCGGGCTAAAAACAGACAGCAGTGATTTTGCCCTGCCCGCCTGGGGCGCCCAGCTGGTCGGCGAGGCGCCATACAGCCCGGATTTCTTGCTGCCCATTGGGGTGATCGGGCGCAAACTGCCCCAGACCGAGCACGTTGTTTATCTCCGCGGTCTGCAGGTAAAACCCTTGCCCGGCGCTAAAGTGCTGGTTGATACGGCCGTTCCCTACTTCAACCGCGATTTTCGCCATTTTTGTTCCCACCAGCACACCCCTTCCAGCCATCAAGCCGCATACCCGGGCATCCTCAAAAATGGACAGGTGATCTATTTTGCCCACCCGATATTCTCCCAATACCGCCAATCCGCCCCGCGCTGGCTGCGCATCCTATTCTTCAACGCCCTGACAATGTTGCTCCCTGAACCGTTGGTCCGCGCCCAGGGACCCTCCACCCTGCAAACCACCCTCAACGAACAGCCCGAGATGCACCGGCGCGTCCTCCACCTGCTCCACTACATCCCCGAGCGTCGTGGGCTGGATTTTGATACCATCGAGGACGTCATCCCGCTGTATAACACCGATGTTTCGGTGCGCGTGGATCAACCGGTAACAGCCATCCGCCTGGTGCCGGGTGGTCCCGAACTGGCCTTCACCCAAGAAAATGACCGGGTCAATTTTATCGTCCCGGTCATCCCTGGCCATCAAATGGTCGAAATATCTTGAGGAATATTTTATTCAACCCCCCTAGGGATTGGTCTTCCCAAAAGTAAGAAGGGTGGCTCCGGAATCATCCAAAAGCTCCAGGCTGTCCTCATTGAGGCGATAGCCGGTGGCTTTGCTTAACAGCCCGAGGAATTGCTGTTCGGTATCCATTACGCCGGCATCCACGCAGGCCATTTCAGTCATCGCTACCGCATCCAAGCTAAATTTGCCGTCCTTAGCGCTGTAAGCTGCGCCGTACGAATTACACCCGGCCGAGCCGCTGATTCTTCCGTCGTTGAATTCAGCCGTGACCACCACCGATTCTGGAGGTGGGCTGCCGGCCAAGGACTGCAGCTGCCAGCGCGTGGTCTCCAGCTCGCTTTTGCTGCCACCCAAAAGCCCGCAGCTCGCAAAAATGCCAGACAAAACCAACACACCCAGGTAAACCATCCCCCTAAAACGGATTTCCTTGAACATCACCTTTCTCCTTGAGACCCATGGAGTCAATCTGGATAATCTCCATGAATGGTACCATTCTGTTAATAGAAACTCAAAAGCAATGGTCAAATAGACCATGTCGCTGTTAAGACGTATGGACCGCTGGTTTGTTCCCGGGAGGCTATTTGGAAAAAAAAGAAGCCCGGCCATGCCGGCCGGGCCATCTCCTTATTGTGACAAGCGGATTGTTTTTACTTCAAACGGCCTGAATTCCAGTAAAAGACTGTCATTTTCCACCGGCACCTCCGCTAATTTCTCCTCCAGCATATTGGTTTCGCTGGCTTTCACAAACGGCAGGGACGTGGTCAGCCGGCAGCGGGTGGCCGTGCGCATGGCTTCGTACACGCGCAGGATGATATCCTGGCTGAGATCTTCAGCCGGTTTGACCGCCTCGATAATGATGTTATTCACATCCAGGCTGAACAAAGATCCCGAGCCGCCTGCTCCCTTTACCACCGTCAAGGGCACGTTGAGATCATAAGCTTCCTGGACCACCCCGCTCTCCGCCAGGCTGCCGTTCCAATAATACAACCCATAGGTAAACGTCTGCAGGCCTTTGTCTGCATACATATCCGGAGCCAGCGCCGATTTCAACAAGGTCAAATTGATGCTGTTGCCTTTGACGCTCAACCCGTATTTGCTGTCGTTCAACACGGCTGCCCCGCGCCCTTCTTCTGCCAGGGCCGACCATTTATGGTTGCAGACCTCGAAGCGGTCCGCGTCATATTGCCGCGAGCTGTGGTTCGGCCGGCGCAAATGACCAAACTGGATCTCATGAATAGCCTCGTCCGTCCAGATGTTGAGGGGGAAGTTAACCTTGAGCAGTTTGTGGCTTTCCTGCCAATCGATCGCCGTGGCAAAATCGATGCGCCTTGACCCTTGCCGCAGGCTGATCGTTTGGGTTAATTGCGATTGAAGCAGTTTACGCGTCAGGCGCAGTTTTGCCTCTTTCGGGCCAGAGACCAGCACTTCTAGTTTTCCGCTCTCCGGAATCTCCACTGGGGTCGTCTCGGTCATGCTGTTGAGGTCCCAGGCATCCCACACGTCGGGCACGTCCTTGTAAATGCACAGGCGGTTGCCTGCCCCAGCCATTTGCTCGCGCTGCGACATCTTATCGATCAGAGAGACCACCTCGCCATTTGGGTTGAATTCTGCCCGCAGCAGCTCATTCTCAAGGAAGGCCCCGCCGTTCGCCAGGGCGCCGGCTGTCACCGCCGGCCCTGGCACCTCTCCTTCCTGCCCGGTAACCCCGATCCAACCGCACGCCGGAACGATCACCTCATTCACTTTTCCGCCGGCTTCCACCAGCGCCCTGCGTGGCCAGTTGAGCGAGTTGAACACGGTAACCGTCTCACCCGCTCCTGCCAGCGCTGAGGCTGCCGCCTGCCCCACCCGGCGGGCATCCTGGATGGCTTCCGCGTGCATGGCCTCGGCTTCCTGATAGACCCGTTGGATGGAAGAACCCGGCAAGATATCGTGGAACTGGTTGAGCAGCACTTTGGTCCAGCTGTCGCGTAAAACATCCGCGTCAAAGTGGGAACCGCGGATCGCGTTCGCAGCCGTGCCCCACAATTCGGCTTCTCGCAAGGCAAATTCACTCTTGCGGTTGCCCTTTTTTGTTTTCGCCTGCGAGGTGTAGGTACCGCGGTGCGCCTGGAAATACAACTCGCCGACATACCGCTCCTTGACCATCCCGCGCTCGAGTAAATCTTCAAAGAACTGCTGCGGCGAGGAATGCTGGATGCGTGGCAGTCCTTCCAGGTCGGCGGTACGGCGCAAAAATTCGAGGTGGTTGCGCTCCGGTCCACCTCCGCCGTCACCCCAGCCGTAGGCCATGACCATCGAATCGATCCCGTTTTTCTGCAAGCGGGTATTCCAACGATCCTGCACAAAATTGGGGCGCGTCTGGCTGTTGTAATCGGTGAAAATATGTGCAGGGATCGCCGAACCATCGATGCCCACCCACCAGAAGGTGTTGTACGGGAATGGATCGCCGCCTCCGTAAGCCCAGGTGATCTTCTGGGTGGTGAACCCCAGCATGCCGCAGCCCTTTAGGATTTGCGGCATCGCCCCTGAATAGCCAAACACGTCCGGCAGCCAGAGCACCTTGCTGTCCACGCCCAGAATATCTTTGAAGTAAGCCCGCCCGTATAAAATCTGGCGGATCAGGCTTTCCCCGCCGCTTACATTGGTATCGGCTTCAATCCACATGCCGCCGTCGGCAATAACTTTCCCCTCGCAGACTGCATCCTTGAAGCGTTGGTAGAGTTCCGGATAATGTTTTTTCAACATTTGGTACAGGTGGGGCTGGCTCTGTAAGAAATGAAATTCAGGATACTCCTCAAACAAAGCCAGCTGGTTGATGGCTGTCCGCGCGATTTTGCGTTCCGTTTCCTGCAGCGGCCACAACCAGGCCACATCGATATGCGCGTGACCAAAGGCATGCAGAGTGGGCATGGTCGGCCCATTTTTACTATCCAGCAAGGGCTTCAACCTCGCCCGTGCCTCCGCGATGGTCTTGAGCATCTCGTCTTCCGGCAATTCAAAATCGATGATCATCGTCGCGTCGATCAGGCCTTCATCGATTTTGGCTGTGCGCAGGCTGAGTGGATCGAGCCGCCCGCGCAGCTCATACAGCGTCGAAAAATCCACGGCCAGCTGGTAAACTTCCTCACGCCATATGCCAAAAGTGCTCTCACCTACTTTGGTTTGAGCAGCCGGCGGTTCCGGGACGGTCTGGGTGCCCCACAGATTCGGCCCATCGCCTACGGTGATCCGCCCATGCCCACCATAGGCTTCGATCAGCAGATCAAATACCTCGCCGGTTTTTGCCTCGCGGCTGAGGGTAATTTCCTTATGGGCCCAACCCACCGAACCCATCACCCGGCCATTGATCCACACCAGGCTTTCTCCGCCGGGCGCCAGGCGTACCACCAGGCGTTTACCCGCCGCTTCCATCGGCGCTGACACGTTAGTCCTAAACCAGCCGTACTCCCATTTGCTGCCCCATTCCGTGCCAACGGGCATGCTTTTAAAATTTCCAGCCTGTGCCTGGTCAAACGTCAGGCGCAGCGTGGTCGCAAATCCCTCGACATCCAGTGCGCCCAGGGGCACATAAATGCTGTTCCACAGCCCATCTTCCCAGCGCTTTACGCGATGGTTCCATTCGGGTGTCAGTGCCATAAATACTCCTCGGTGTGAATTGTTGTTCGAATTTTACATCTGAAAACGAAAAACACCGCTAAATAATGGGCTGGTTGAGTAGTACTCTTTTTGCCAGTTATGATAGGATTTAATAGTTCGTGCCCACAATCTTATCAGGAGAATTTCATGTTCGATATGGACCCAAGTGATATCCAGCGCAAGGTTGCTGACCTTGTTGCCAAAATGACTCTTGCAGAAAAAGCCGCCATGCTGTCTGGCAAGGATGCCTGGCATACGGTGCCCATTGAGCGCCTGGGCATTCCCAGCATGACCATGACCGACGGCCCCCACGGCGTGCGTTCCAGCACCCCCGAAGTGGGCCGCACCTTCGGCCCGACGACGTGTTTCCCAACCGGGGTATCCATTGCCGCCACCTGGAACACCGCATTGGTCGAGAAAGTTGGCGCCGCCCTGGCCGAAGAAACCCGGGCCATGGATTGCGACGTCCTGCTGGGACCCTGTGTGAATATTGTGCGCCATCCACTGGCAGGCCGCAACTTCGAAGCCTACGCAGAAGATCCTTTCGTTGCCGGCAAGATTGGCGCGGCCTGGGTCAACGGCCTGCAGAGCAAGAAGGTCGGCGCCTCGCTAAAACATTTCGCCTGTAATAACCAGGAAGTAGAGCGCTTCCGCGGCTCCACCCAGATCGACGAACGCACTCTGCGCGAAATCTACCTGCCCAATTTTGAAACCGTCGTGCGCGAAGCCGACCCCTACACGGTCATGTGCGCTTATAACCGCATTAATGGAGTGTACGCCAGTGAGAACGCCCATCTGCTGCGCGACATTCTCAAAGACGAGTGGCAGTATGCCGGGTTTGTCGTCTCAGACTGGGGCGCCAATCACACCATCATCGAATCGGTGAAAAACGGCCTCGATCTGGAAATGCCCGGCCCGGCCCATTATTATGGCCGTTTGCTGGTGGATGGGGTCAACATCTGGCAGTTGGACGAGGAAGTCATCGATGAGGCCGTCAGCCGCATCCTCACCATCCTCTATAAAGTCGGGAAATTCGATGACCCCGCGAGCCTGCCGCCCGGATCGGTGAATACCCCGCAGCACCAGGCACTGGCTCGTGAAGTGGCCGAGGAAGCCATTACCCTGTTGAAAAATGACGATTTCCTGCTGCCGCTCAAGCCGTCGGCGCTCAAATCCATCGCGGTGATCGGCCCCAATGCCGCCGAGGATCGCATCGGCGGAGGCGGTTCGTCATTCGTCGACCCGCCCTATCGCGTTTCGCCGCTGGAAGCGCTGAAAGCCCGGCTGGACGGCCAGGTAGAGATCCGTTATGCCAAAGGCTGCGATAATTTCCATGAGCCGCCCATCCTCAACCAGGATGTGCTCCTGCCGGTGAATGATGCTGGCATGTGCCTGAAAGTTGAATTCTTCAATAACCCGGATCTGGCCGGCGAGGCTGTGGATGAAATCTACCTGCCCAAGACCGACTTGTGGTTCTGGTCGAACTCTCTGCCTGCTCCCCATGTCACCACCAAACGCTTTTCGCTGCGTGCAACCGCCCAGTTAAAAGTGACAGAAAGCGGGGATTATCTGCTCGACCTGGCCAACACCGCCACCTGCCGCCTGTATCTGGATGACCGGCTGGTGCACGAAAACACCACCCCATCCATCGGGATGGTGGGCGACTCGGCCAACATGCGTTCATCGACCATGCTCCAACTGCAGGCCAACCAGGTTTACCAGCTGAGGATCGAATTCCTGCGCGACAATGA
Source organism: uncultured Chloroflexia bacterium (assembly GCA_963752685.1). Taxonomy (GTDB): domain Bacteria; phylum Chloroflexota; class Anaerolineae; order Anaerolineales; family Anaerolineaceae; genus Anaerolinea. The sequence continues at coordinate 1,831,974 of CAVVZR010000008.1, forward strand.
CGACGGTTTCGCCCATGCGCGTCTTGCCATGGCCCGCTCGTACCAACCCGGCCAGGATGACCGCATTGCTAAAGCCGCCCATCTGGCAAGTGAATCTGACCTGGCCATCATTTTCGCGGGAATGCCCGAAGGTTTCGAAAGCGAAGGCAGCGACCGGCCGCATATGCGCCTGCCGGGAGCCCAGGACAGCCTGATCCAGGCGGTGTTGGCGGCCAATCCGCGCACGATCGTGGTGCTCAATGCCGGCTCACCGGTCGAGATGCCCTGGGCCGATCAAGTACCGGCTATCCTGGAGGCCTATTATCCCGGCCAGGAAGGCGGCAACGCCGTCGCCCGCGTTTTATTGGGAGAAGTCAACCCGTCCGGTAAACTAACTGTAACCTTCCCGAAACGTCTTGAAGACACCCCCGCCTACATCAATTATCCGGGCGGCAAGGAAGTCAGCTATGGCGAGGGCATCTTTGTGGGTTATCGCTACTACGACCAGAAAGACCTGGCCCCGCTCTTCCCATTTGGCCACGGCCTGTCGTACACCTCCTTCGAGTACAGTAATTTACGCGTGCTCGGAGACTATAAAATTGGAGAGACGCTCGAGGTCAGCGTCACCGTGACCAATACCGGGGCGGTGGCCGGCCAGGAGGTGGTGCAGCTCTACGTGGGGGATGAAGAATCCAGCCTGGCCCGCCCGCCAAAAGAGTTGAAAGGATTTGCCAAACTGGCCTTAGCCCCCGGAGAATCACAAAAAGCGGTCTTCAAGCTGGATTCCCGTGCATTTGCTTTCTACGATCCACATAAATCCACATGGGTGGTTGAGCCAGGTGTGTTCCGCATCCTGGTTGGCAGCTCGTCGCGGGATATCCGCGCAGAAGCTGAAGTTTTATTGTCCCAATAATCCCATCCCGGCGATTTGGACGCCCGATCGCCGGGAAACAATCATTCGACAAGGAGTGCTCAGATGAAACTAACCTTTATCGGCGCCGGGAGTTTTGGCTTCACCCGCGGATTGGTTCGAGACGTGTTGACTTTTCCGCAGACAGTGGATGCCGAAATCTGCCTGATGGATATCGACGACGAGCGCCTGGATTTTGCCTTGAAATCGGTGCAGAAAATCATCGACATGGGCAACTATCCTGCCAAAGTGTGGGCCACCAAAGACCGCGTTGAAGCGCTCAAAGGCGCCGATGTGGTCATGGTCACCATTCTGGTCGGCTCAACGGATGTCTGGCGCCACGACATTGAGATCCCCAAAAAATACGGGGTGGATTTCAACGTCGGCGATACCCGCGGCACCGCCGGGATTTTCCGCGCGCTGCGCACTATCCCGGTGATGGTCAGCATCGCCCAGGATATGGAAAAATACTGCCCGGGCGCGATGATGCTCAATTACACCAACCCGATGGCCATGCTCTGCCGGTCGATGCAGCGCGAAACCTCTGTCCAGGTCACCGGGCTGTGCCACAGCGTCCAGGGTACCTCAGAGATGTTAGCCGAGTGGATTGGCGCGCCGATCGACGAGATCACCTACACCTGCGCCGGGATCAACCACCAGGCTTTCTACCTCAAATACGAATGGAACGGTAAAGATGCCTACCCACTGCTGCGGGAAGCGGTAGAAAAGCCCGAGATTTACAACGTAGAAATCGTACGCAACGAGATGTTCAAGGCGTTGGGTTACTATGTGACCGAATCCTCCGGGCATAATTCCGAATACAACTGGTGGTTCCGCAAACGCCCAGACCTGATCGAGAAATACTGCACCCACGGTACCGGCTGGAACCCCGGCGAGTATGCCTATATTCTCAAGGAATATCAGGCGCGCGAACACAACTGGAAAGACGAAGCCCGCGAGTGGTTCGCCAAGGATACCCCCATCAGCCTGGAACGCGGTCACGAATACGCTGCATATATTATCAGCGCGCTCAATGGCGGCGACACCTTCCGTTTCAACGGCAACGTACCCAACACCAAGATCATCACCAACCTGCCGGACGACGTGTGCGTGGAAGTGCCGGTGTTCGTCGATAAAAGCGGACTCCACCCGGTGCATGTGGGTGCCCTGCCTCCGCAGCTGGTCGCGATGAACCACCTGAGCGTGATGGTCGAAGAGATGACCGTCGAAGCCGCCATCAGCGGCGATCCCAGCCTGGTGTATTATGCCTGCTGCTATGAACCGCTGGCTGCCTCCGTGCTCTCATTGGCCGAAATCCGCGCCATGGTCAATGAAATGCTCGAACAGAACCGGGCCTATCTGCCCCAGTTCAAGCACTTCAAGGTATAACATTCTTCGATCTGCAATAGCCGGACGGAGTGACCGTCCGGCTATTTTTTATAACTCGGTTTCCCCGATTGGCAATTTTATGGGACAATAAATCATCATCCGGGTAGGCAACCATTCGAAGGAAGGATTAGCATGGATATTGTCGATCGTCTGTTGGGCCATGACACCTGGACGACCCGTCAGCTCCTCCTGGCGTGCGGCTCGCTGCCCGACAGCGCCCTGGACCAGGAGTTTGCCATCGATCACGCCTCGCTGCGACAGACCTTCTTGCACATGATCGCTAACCTGGAAACCTGGACAGACCTGATCTGCGAGCGGCCTGTGCAAGAGCACCAGGGCAATTCGATCCCTGAGCTGCTTGAGCGCTTGAGTCTGGCCAGCCGGGACTTCACCCTCATTGCCCGGAAGATCGTTCGCGAAGAGCGCAGCGACGATTGCTTTCTGGACATATTGGATCAACCACCCCGGCTGAAAACATTCGGGGGAGCCATCGGCCACGTCCTCACCCATAATATGCATCACCGCGCCCAGGTGATGTACCTGATGGAGAAAGTCGGGCTGAAAGAGCATATTGAGGGCGATCTATTGGATTGGGAATCGATCAGTTTTGGCTGGAAATAAATGGGCCAACGAAAAATCAAGCAACCAACTCGTTCAATGTTTATAGGGAGACGATATGAATTATCGTGAAATCCATGGAAAAGTAGAGACGGCGCTGGTGTGTGATGTGCCCGGCAGCCTGGTCAGTTCTGCCAAAGATAATATCCTTGTGCATATGGCCGGCATCGTCGGCGACCGGCATTACGGTTTCACCTTCCCATCCAACGGCCGTTACCAGATGTATCCGCGCCGATCCGAAATTCGCAACAGCCGCCAGTTCTCGATCATCTCCGTGGAGGATATGCGCGCGGTGGCTGAACAGTTGGGCATCCCCCACATCCAGCCTGAGTGGTTGGGCGCCAACATCCTCACCTCAGGCATCCCAGCTCTCACCTTCCTCCCACCCGCCACCCGTCTCACCTTCCCGGGCGGCGCGGTGCTGATCGTCCAGGGTGAAAACGAGCCCTGTGTCAATGTCGGCAGGGTATTCAAGGAAATGCTTCCCAGCCAGATCCACCATGAATCTGATTTTGTCAAAGCTGCCGTTCACCGGCGCGGGATCGTCGCCTGGGTCGAACATCCTGGCATCATCACCTCCGGCGACTTGTTTACCGCCGAAGTCCCTGAACTGGTGGATTACAGCCAATACCTGGGCTAGTAGTCCCCACCCCGCCGCGAACACACCCTGTTAGTCGATAAGATTGGCAGTCATTTCTGATTGCCAATCTTATTTTTAAGTGCTAAACTTTGATAAAACAACTAAACAATGTCTTATAGGAGAGACAGGCAATGAAACCTTTCCGCAAGAACGTAGCCCTGGCAGTGGATGGTGGCGGCATCAAAGGCGTGGTTGTCACGCGGGCATTGGCGCACCTTGAGGAAAAACTCGGCAAGCCGATCGGCCAGATCTTCACCCTTTCCGCGGGAACCTCGACCGGCGCAATCGTCTCCGCCGGCCTGGCATGTGGACTGACCGCCACCCAGATGTACCAGCTGTACGTCGATCTGGGCAACACCATTTTCCAAAAAAGCCTGCGCACGCTGATCTTTCCTCTGACACGCTATCGCTATCCCCAAGAACCCCTCACCGCAGCCCTGCAAAATGCATTGGGCAATCTCACCATGGGCGATCTATGGAATAAAACCCCGCAGGTGGATGTGGTGATCACCACGTTCGACATGATGACCAATCACACGCGTTTTGTCAAACCCTGGAAGGAAGAATACAAATCCTGGCCGGTGGTGCAGGCCGTACTGGCGTCCAGCACGGTGCCCACCTATTTCCCCATCGTGGCTGGCCGCTATGTGGATGGCGGGGTAGGCGCCTATGCCAACCCCTGCTACATCGCGGCGTACGAGGCCATGTACTGCCTCAATTGGGACCCGGCCGAAACGACTTTGATCAGCCTGGGTACCGGCCACAGCCAGCACGTCCTCGAGCCGGCGCAGGCCGAAGCCTATTACCCCTGGCAGTGGATCACCCCGGTATTGGGCGCCTTCCTGCAGTCTGCCGACGACCAGCAGGTGCAAACCACCGGGAACCTGTTTTCTGAGCTGGATTTCCGCCGTTTCAATGTCGACATGACGGAGAGCATCGAGATGGATGATGCCAGCAAGATCCCCGTGCTGGGCGAGTACGGGGAAGCGATGTGGAAGAAAATCGACGCCGATGAAACCGACCCAATCCCCTCGTTTAAATCCGCCGGCGGTCCGGGGATGAAACCCCTTCCTCCCCACGAACCCTGATCTGACAGCCTTGAGACCAAGCGGGGCTGCCTGGATTGGCAGCCCCGCCTTTATTCACTTAGAGTTCGTACAACTCGCCATATTTGTGGCGAAGGTATTGGATATACGGCTGGATCGTCCACTCCCCGCCGGTGATACGCTGCACCAATTCATCCGCGGTGAACATGCGCCCGTAGCGGTAAATTTTGTCCTGCATCCAAGTGTGGAGCAGCCCGAATTGACCCGCGCGCACCTGCTCCGGGATCTCCGGGTGCTCCTTCAGCGCCTGGCTGTAAAACATACCCGAGAGTATATTCCCCAGGGTATACCCCTGGAATGCGCCGCCGATGAAACCGCTGTACCAGTGCACGTCCTGCATGCAGCCGTCGCGATTATCGGACGGCAGGATCCCCAGATCGCTGCGGTAGCGCTCGTTCCAGGCTTCCGGCAAGTCCTTCACTGCCAGCTTGCCTTCGAGCAGGTCTACTTCCAAATCGAAGCGGATCATCACGTGGATGTTATACGTCACTTCATCCGCGTCGGTCCGGATCAAGGATCGCTGGACCTTATTGATCGCCTTATAAAAGGTATCCAGACTCGCATTTCCCAACTGGGTGGGGAAAGCCTGCTGTAAACTGGGGTAATAATGCATCCAAAAATCTTTACTACGGCTCACCAGGTTTTCCCACAAACGCGATTGACTTTCGTGCACCCCGGCAGAGGTGCCATTTGCCAGCGGCGAACCCTCCAAAGCGTGATCCACACCTTGTTCATACATCGCGTGACCGCCCTCGTGGGTGGTCGAGAAGAATGCTTCGGTAAAGTCATTCTCTTTTACCCGGGTAGTGATGCGCACATCGTCGACTGAGAAACTGGTGGTGAAGGGATGCGGCGATTTGTCCTGCCGCCCGCGGTCGAAATCATAACCAAACGCACGGATCACCGCTTCACCGAAGGCCAGTTGTTCGTCCACCGGAAAGGCCTGTTTCAAACAGGAATCATCCGCGGGCGGTTGGCTGGTAATCGCCTGGATGATCGGCACCAACTCGCCGCGCAATTTCTGAAACAGCGGACGGATGGTACTGACTTTCATGCCAAAATCGGCATTGTCAATCAACGGGTCGGCAATATGTTCGGCTTCCGGATAAAACGATGAGACCTCGCGGCTAAAGTCCAGAGTCTTTTCTAATTCAGGGCGCACTGCCTCAAAATCGTTTTTGGTTCGTGCTTCGGCCCACACCTGGTAAGAATGCGACACGTGTTGATACACCCTGTCGATAAATTCTGGGGGAATGCGGGTGGCGCGGTCGAAATCGACCTTGGCCACCCGTACCAGGGATGCATCCACACTGTCGTACGGCTGACCGGCCGCCCAGGGGGTCAGCTCATCGATCAAATCACCCAGGGCCGGGTCGATCTGTCGTTCCTGGGCCATGCGCGCAAGGGTGCCCATCTGGCGTCCGCGCGCCTCGGCCCCGCCTGCCGGCATCTTGGTCAGTTGATCCCATCCCAATACAGACGCCGCGCCGTTCAGGTCAGTGATGTCTGCCAGTTTCTCCTTCAACAATTTCAGCTTTTCGTCCATTGTTTTCTCCAAATCTGCCATGCGGTCTTTGTGACTATAATTATAGCGTGATGGACCCCATCTTTTGGCAGCAATTATCTTCGCAGGCACTGAGCATTGACCAATCCGGTCAGCCCCTGGACATTAACCGGGCCCAGGTGGAAAAGTTTTACCTGCCAATCGCCGATTGGTTATGGCCCCGCAGCGATGCATTCCACCGCCAGATGATAGCAGTCGCCGGCCCGCCGGGAGCAGGAAAATCCTCATTTTGTGCTATCCTGGCCGGGGTAGTCAATGCCAGGGCATCCGCCGAGATTGCGGTGGTGGTGGGGTTGGACGGTTGGCATTACCCCAACGCATATCTCCTCAGCCACACAGCCGTCATCGATGAGCAGACTGTGACTTTACGTTCGATCAAGGGCCGCCCTGAAACCTACGATGCGGCAGCCATGGGGGCCGCACTGGAGCAAATGCGCGCCGGAGGGCAGGTCAAATATCCGCTCTACAGCCGGATCACCCACGACCCAATCCCAAACGCGGGGCAGGTTTCTGCCCATCACCGGCTGGTGCTGGTCGAAGGCAATTACCTGCTGTTGAACCGCCCGCCCTGGGACGCCCTGCTCCCCCTTTTTCATCGCAGCATCCTGGTGCGCTTATCCGGCGCACCGCTGGAGGAAAGCCTGCGCGCCCGTCACGCCCGTGGCGGCAAGGATGCGGCAGCCATCCTCCGCCAGTTGGATGTGGTCGACCTGCCCGACACACGCCTGGTGCTTTCCTCATCGGTCATCCCGGATCTGCTGGTTGAAAAATCAGACAGCCGCCAGATCGCCGCGCTGCATTTCAATCCATAACTGGCATAGACCGGCGCATTCGCAGCCCTTTTAGCCGAGATCTCCCGGCGACTGATAATGCGCGCTGCGCACATCGAGCACCAGCACCCAGTCTGGCCCACCCAATGGAGAGGTGAAGCTGAGTGCGCCCTGATTTTCAAAATCGCCAATCTTGAAGCTGCGCCCATCCCGTGGGTCGTACCAACTCGCCGAAAGCGGCCCGGAAAGCCGCCCGGCATCCACCATCACTGTCTGGTTAGCCAAAGGCAGATAGATCATGGCGTAACTCCCCGCCTGGTCGCGGGTGGCGCAGACGTAGCTCGCCCCGCTCCCCGGGTTGGAAAGTAGCAATCCCTGGTCGGGGATGCGCTCCAAATAAGGGCGCGATAGCATCAGGCGCACCAGGTGGATCAATTGGCTCGCGCCCGGCCGGTAGATCGCCTCATCCCAGGTATAGGCCGGGTAGTTGATCGGCTCCAGAGGGGGTTTGAAAAACTGCCAGATAGTGTGATGCCCGTAGGTGTAACCACAGGCTCCGGCAAAAACCGAACGATACCCTTGCTTGCGCACATCATAATCATTGAAACGGCCAAAACGCGCGTCCCACTTGCGGCTCCATGGGTCAATCGGATGATCCTCATAATTGGGTTCGGCATCCAACACCGGTTTCACCGGCAGGCGGCGGTAATCGCGGGTGATCAATTCCCAGGTCGGGGCATCCACGGATGAATGCCCCGACTGCCACATATTCATATCCAGCCAGCTGCAGGCGTGAAACCATTCCGATGACCCTCGCCCGCCGGCCGGGTGCAGGGTAATGAAAGCCTTTCTGCCCAAACCCGCCTGGATGCCTTCTGCCATAGCCGTCCACATCTCAAGAAGACCTTCACCAGGTCGGTCGCCGCCCAGGATCCACAGCACGTTCACGTCCTCGCGGTAGCGCTGCCCAAGATATTCCCCATAGATCCGCGCGTTCGCGGGGGTAAACACCATCGGGCCGATTCCCCATGTAGGCAGCACTTTATCGCCCCAGGTGGGCAGCAAGCCAATATACAGCCCCTTATCTCTCGCCGACCGAATTGCATAATCCACGTGCTTAAAGTAGGCCTCGTTAGGGCGAGTCGGGTCCAGATCGATCAACGGCAGCTCGCCGTAGCGATTGGGGGTCAATAACCCGTCGCTTTCTGCCAGGACAACTGCCTGGATCACCGTAAAACCACGCTCTGCCCGGTTCGCCAGATACAGTTCCATCTCACCCCGATCCAACCGGTGGAGTAACTCCCAGGCGGTATCCCCCAACCAGAAAAAAGGCCTGCCGCTCTCAGTGATTAGAAAACGGCCGTTTTCACTGAACTCGAATCGATTCCATAAAATCTCCATGTTGATGCCCTGCTCGTTGAAATGAAATTCACCGTGGATAGGTTTTGCAAAAACCTTTCTGAGGATCCGGTTGTGATCGTACTCTCATACCCAGCGGGTGGCAATCAATCGCATCATTTCTGCGATCGCCGCCGCCCAAATTAACCACCGGATGATAGTATAGTGCGACTTGCGTTTTCGTCCGCATTCTGCGGATGGGCCAAAATAGGTGGGCGATTAGGGCAATCGCATCTAAATTGCCAGATGCGTTTTCTACCCTTTTCCACTCCCCCCGGCCCCCTCTCCGCGGCAAAAAACGCCGCGAAGAGGGGGAGAAAATATTTTTCTCCGAGAAGACTGTATCTGGCGGCACATAAGTGCCGCCAGATACAGTCTTCTCGGACTCTTCTTTAAAGTCCCCGCCCTCGAGGGCGGGGACTTAGGGGTGGGTGACAACTATTTTATAGAAAAACTGTTTTGATGCGATTGCAGCCTGGGTGGGCGGTTGTCTACACTGCCAATTCTGTCAACTTCATGTACAATTACTGGGTATTGCGTACAATCCAAAACTTAGATTTCATCTTTTCGCCGAAATCCAGGTTTAAATGATGTGCTAATAGATACAAAAAGCAGTCGTCTGACCTCCCAGGGTTCATGATTTTGCAGGAGTAATTGTGTATGCCGGTTTTTAATGTATTAGATTATGGCGCTTCCGGAAATGGGGTGGCTAACGATGCCCTACCCATCCAAAAGGCCATCGATGCCTGCAGCGAAGCTGGCGGAGGCCAGGTGCTCTTCCCGTCCGGAAGAACGTATAAAGCCGGGTGGATCGAGCTGAAATCTAATATCGAATTGACCATCGAACGCGGTGCGATTTTGCTTGCGTCCGAGCACTACGCGGATTTTGACAACCCCCACATTCATGCCATCAACAGCCAGCCGCAAAATCCAAACTGGATCCATATGACCGAGCGCAACCTGCCGATGGCCTTTATCAGCGCCCATGACGCCGAAAACATCCGCATCAGCGGCGGCGGGACCATTGATGGTAACGGCCGCTCGTATGTCCAGGTCGAAGACCCGCACATCCACCGCATGAAACCCCAGCGCCCCTGGACGGTATTTTGTATCGGGGTAAAAAACCTCGACTTGCAGGATATTGCCATTCGAGACGGCGCATTATGGACTCTGCGCCTTTCGGGTTGTTCGGAAGTGACCATCCACGCCATCCGGGTATATAACGACATGAAGCTGCCCAACTGTGATGCCATCGATCTGGACCGCTGTCAGAATGTGCGCATCAGCGACTGCTTCCTGGCGGCGGGAGACGACACCATCGCCTTGAAGGCCACCGGCAGTTTTGCGAAATATGGCACCACCGAAAATATCACCGTTACCGGCTGCACCCTGGTCAGCACTTCGTCTGCCCTGGTGATTGGCAGCGAGGTGCGCGATACCATCCGCAACGTGGTGTTTGATTCCTGTATCATTCGCTCCAGCCACCGTGGATTATCGCTCAACCTCTCCATGGAAGGCAATATCGAGAACATAACTTTCAGTAACATAGTCATCGAAACGCGTCTCTTTCATGACGATTGGTGGGGCCGCGGCGAACCTATTTACATCAAGACCGGCCCTTGGACCGAGTTTGATGTGCCCGGTCACATCCACAATGTACGCTTCAGCAATATCCGGGCTCAAAGTGAAAACGGCATCCTGGTCCACGGTTGGGCCGATGGTCTGATCGACGGCATTCTTTTTGAAAATGTGCAGGTTGAAGTGTCCAAGTGGACCAAATGGCCAGGAGGTTGGTTAGATATCCGCCCGATTATCGGGGAAAATAATGGCTACGCGCAAGGGGTGATGCAGTATCCCACCTCGGGTTTTATGCTCCACCACGCCAGCAACATCACTCTCAGGAATTGCCAGGTGCTCTGGAACGGTATCATCCCGGATTATTTTGAGCATGCGGTCGAAGCTATCGCCATCGATCATCTCCATCTCGAGAACTTCCAGGGGGACTCTGCTTTTCCCGGGCATGTCCCCGCCATCCTGGAATCCTGATCTGGTTATGCTCACCTTTTCGATTGCCGAGATCCCATTCTCCCTTCCCGGCTCATTCTTAACCATCACTCAAGCGAAAAGTGATTCCGGCCGCCTGGTCATCCGAACCTGCTCCGCCCGAGTCTTCAACCCGGCGAGCGGTCCAGCCGCTGATTTTTTCGAGCTCAGCCTGACGGCAAACGGTCAGGAAATGCCCTATACCTGGATCGCACAACCCCACCGCCTGGATTTACTGGGTGAAGGCGACAGCGGCGCGACAATCGTGTTTATGGATACGGATACCCTCATCTTTGAAACTAAAGGCGTTGGGCTGAGACTGCTCCCCACCCGCTCCTTTGCCGAAAGCATCTCTCCATCCGCCGATCAGCTGCACCTCACCGATCCCCCTACGCGCGGTGTTCACCAACTACGCGCAGCCGCAGACACCCGTTTGCTATGGTCGCCGGCCATCCGATCTGGCGGCAATCACAGCGATGCAGTCGCCGGGAGTTTATCCTGGATAGATTTCGTCGGGACAAGCAGCGCACAAGGCGCCATTCGCTTTTCGCGTCACGAATGCCTCTGGCAAGCACCCCTGGCCGATTTCGAGGATGTGCTGGAGCAGCGCAGCGATCAATATTCTGCCTGGGCAGCCCGAATGCCGGTCGTCCCACCCGTATACAGCGACACGGCGGAACTCGCCTGGCTGCTGCTGTGGAATGTGCAAACCCCCGCCGCAGGCGCGCTGACTCGCCCGGCGATCTATATGAGCAAATCTTCGATGAACGCCATCTGGGCCTGGGATCATTGTTTCAATGCCCTGGCCGTAGCCGGAGCCGATGCGCGCCTTGCCTGGGAGCAAATCCTGCTCTTTTTTGACCATCAGAATGAATTGGGCATGATTCCAGACATGATCACCGATCTGGAACCGGTCTACGCATTTACCAAACCGCCCATCCAGGGCTGGACGATCCGAAAATTGGTCACACAGTTGGGGATGAAAGAGTCGCTGCCTTACCTGGAGAAGCTGTACAAACCGCTCTGCCGCCTGACCGATTGGTGGTATGCGCAGCGCGATTATGACGGCGACGGCATGCCCCAGTATCACCACGGCAACGACTCGGGGTGGGATAACGCCACCATCTTCGACCAGGGCTTTCCCACCGAAGGCGCCGACCTGGCGGCCCACCTGGTGATCCAATGTGAAACCCTGGCCTTCATCGCCAACGCCCTGGGCAAGAACAAGGCCTCGCTGCGCTGGATGGAACGCGCCCAGCAGCAATTGAAAACGCTGCTGGAAAACGGGGTCCATCGCCAGCACTTTTATAGCCCGCTGGACGGCAAGAGCAGCGCTGCCCTCAGCCGCTCTTTACTCAATTACATCCCCATAGAATTAGGCGGCCGGCTGCCTCCGGCGCTGCTCGATCATCTCTGCCTGGATTTGGAGCCCGGCGGGCCGTTTCTGACCGATTGGGGTCTGGCCAGCGAGTTCCCCAGCAGCCCGAAATACGAGGCGGACGGATATTGGCGCGGTCCGATCTGGGCGCCCTCTACCTACCTGATTTTTGACGGGCTGGTGGATGCCGGGAAGCTGGACCACGCCCAGATCATTGCCCTGCGTTTCTGCGAAATGTGCGTCCACGATCCTGGATTTTGGGAGAACTATGACGCCATCACCGGGAAAGGCCTGCGCTGCCCGGGCTATTCCTGGACAGCCGCAGTTTTTATTCTATTAGCTCAATGGCTGGCGACGATGAACCACAACGGCGCCGCCTGATTTGTAATCCAAATAACTCCATCCAATCAAAAAGCACTCACCATGAATAAATCAACCGATACTACCCCCCTCTACAAGAACCCTACCACCCCCATCGAACATCGCGTCTCCGATCTTCTGCGCCGCATGACCCTGGATGAGAAAATTGCCCAACTCTATCAGCTCTGGGTGCTGGATCATAACCGGGTTGAGTCGCTGGAATTTATCCGCAAAAACGGCGTCGGCTCGCGCATTCTGGCCGGCTCGGCCCTGGCGGGCAGCGCCGGCAACCGCACGCTGGAAATTGAGGACATCAACCTTTTCCAGCGCACCGCCGTCGAAGAATTCCGTCTGGGGATTCCCATCCTCTTTGGCCGGGACGTGATCCACGGCTACCGCACCATGTTCCCCATTCCTTTGGGCATGGCAGCCAGTTGGGATACAGACCTGGTGGAACAGGCCTATACCATTGCCGCGCGAGAAGCAACCAGCGCCGGGGTCAACTGGGCTTTCGGCCCCATGCTGGATATAGCACGCGATCCGCGCTGGGGTCGTATCGCGGAAGGCTCAGGCGAAGACCCCTACCTGGCTTCTGCCATGGCGCGCGCCGCGGTGCACGGCTTCCAGGGTGAGGACCTCTCCGCACCGGACCGCATCTTGGCCTGCGCCAAACACTACATTGGTTACGGCGCGGCGGAAGGCGGGCGCGACTATAACACCGCGGAAATTTCGGATACCACGTTACGCAACATCTACTTACCCCCGTTTAAGGCCGCCGTCGAGGCCGGGGTGGGCAGCGTTATGTCCGGTTTTCACGACCTCAACGGCGAATCAGTCTCGGGCAGTTATTATCTGCTCACCCAGCTGTTGAAAGAAGAACTGCGCTTCGATGGATTCGTCATCAGTGATTGGGGCTCGGTGGCGGAGCTGGTCAATCACCGCGTGGCCGAGGACGAAGCTGATGCGGCCCGCCTTGGGTTTAATTCGGGTGTCGACATGGAAATGGTGACTACCTGTTATATCCAGGCGATGAAACAGCTGGTGGAAAGTGGAAAAGTGAGTATGGAGCGCATCGATGAAGGCTGCCGGCGCATCCTCCTGGCCAAATTCCAGGCCGGTCTTTTTGAGCACCCCTATGCCCAGGCAGAATTAGCCGAGAAGACCCTCTTTGCACCTGCCCACCAGGCCGTGGCGCGCAAACTGGCGGCCGAGACCCTGGTGCTGTTGAAGAACCGCAACCTGGTATTACCCTTACCCAAGGCCGGAAAGAAAATCGCCGTGGTCGGCCCGTTGGTCAACCAGCGCGCGGCTTTGCTCGGCTCCTGGACGGTGGATGGCCTGGCCGAGGACGCGCAGACGATCAACGAAGCGATGCATCAAGCCGCGCCTGAAGCAGTCATGCCGGCCATCTCAGACGCATTGGTGGATGAAATGCTGCGTACCGCAATGAAAGCGGACGTGATCGTCTACTTCGCGGGCGAATCGGACAAACGCGGCGGAGAAAACCAAAACATCGCCGGCATCGAGCTGCCACCCGGTCAGGATGAAGCCATTCAGGCGTTAGCAGAACTGGGGAAACCCCTGGTGCTGGTCGTCCTGGCCGAACGCCCGCTCAACTTACAGCACGCCGCTCGCTTTGCGGATGCAATCCTATATGCCTGGCATCCAGGCAGCCTGGGAGCCGCCGCTATCGGCGACGTGCTTTTTGGGGATGTTGTCCCCTCAGCGAAACTGCCGGTCACCCTGCCGCGTGCCACCGGCCAGATCCCCCTGCATTACAACTTCAAGAGTACCGGTAAGAACTTCGACGTCACGGGCCGCCCGGCCGGGAAAGAATACGCCTACGTGGATCGCTATGTAGACATGCCCACCGCCCCTCTCTTCCCCTTCGGCTTCGGCCTCAGCTACACGCAGTTTGAGTACAAAGACATCCAGATTGACCGTAAAGAACTCCACGCCGGCGAGACTGTCACTCTTTCGGTCCAGGTCAGCAACACCGGCGCCCGCGCTGCCACCGAAGTGGTCCAGTGCTACCTGCAAGACTGTGTAGCCAGCATCACCCGCCCGGTGCGCGAGTTGAAGGGCTTCCAGCGGGTCGCACTGCAGCCTGGCGAAACCGCAACCGTGTCGTTCGAATTGGGCGAAGAGCATTTATCTTTCTACGGCCTGGATGGGAAACTCAGGGTCGAACCGGGCCAGTTCAAAGCCTGGATTGGGGGTGACAGCACCACCCGGCTCGAAACCAGTTTCCGCTTTGTCCATTTCCCGCAGCCCTGATGAAATCCCTGATTCGTTCTATCTGCGTCTACTGCGGCTCGGCCGACGGTCTTAAGCCGTCTTACCTGGAGGCCGCAGCGCGCACCGGCCGGCTGCTCGCACAAGCCGGCATCCGCCTGGTATATGGCGCCGGGAAAACCGGTTTAATGGGCGCGGTGGCGGATGGGGCCTTGAGCGCCGGCGGCGAAGTCACCGGTGTCGTCCCGTTAAACCTCAACCTGCCGTCCTTGATCCATGCCGGGCTGACCCGCCTGGAAGTTACCCCAGACATTCATGCGCGCAAAGCCCAGATGAGCGCCCTGGCGGATGCTTTCATCGCTCTTCCGGGTGGTTTTGGCACTTTCGAGGAATTTTTCGAGACCCTCACCTGGGCGCAGATCGGCCTGCACGCCAAACCAATCGGTTTGTTGAATGTCAACCATTATTATGATCCGCTGATCACCCTGGTCGAGCATGCCATTCATGAAGGCTTTATTTACCCTGAACACCGCGGCCTGTTGGTGGTTGCCGACCAGCCAGAAAGCCTATTGGAGCTGATTAAAGACTTTGCCCCACCGTCCGGGATAGATCGGTGGGTGAACCGCTAGCTGCGGAGGCGGTGGCGAGGGTAATTCCCGTGCTTCGCAAATGGCCCTGTATCATTGTTTCGAAAGGCTTGACACGATCCAGGTTTTTGGATAAGATACTGGAAGAAATCTACACCGAGAGGAGGTGTCGCATGTCGTCAGTTGGAATTGAATATGTTCGAATCTCTGTCCGTTTTGGCACAGTTGTGGATGGCATGCCCGCCTCTCATCGGTAAGCGTTAATCTGCTTATTCGACCGCGGACAGCTATGCTCCGCGGTCTTTTTTTTCCCAACCATCCGTCTGCGCCAGGTCATCTCGCCCATTGTGGTCGCCCGTTTTCAGGACCAGCACGCTATAAGAGAGAGTTCGTATGCCTCGCGTAAAAATTAATCAGTACTTGAATGATGATTATGAGACTCCCCGGGGGAGTCATCGCCGCCAGAAAATCCGAAAACATCACGGTCCGGCAGTACACTCAGCCGGCAGTGCAATCCCTGCTCCAGTCGAGGAACCCGGCGCCGGAGAGGGGTTCTCCCCTCTGGTTGCATCATCCCAGGCGGAGCCGGATCAAAAAATCCTCAAAAACCGCAGCCAGCATGCTGTGCTTGACGAGGAAGCCAAACATACGCCTTTGCAGGCCTTAGGTGCAGATCAGGCCTTTAACCCCACTTTGGGTTCATCCCGGCATGAGCGCGAATGGATATTCACCTACCTCGGCCAGTTGTATAACGCTGAATACATCACCGACGTGCTCCGCCGGATCAAAGGCGGCAAAGAAGCCAACGTGTATGTCTGCGAAGCCCACCCTTCGACCGGCAAAGATTTCCTGGCTGCCAAACTTTACCGTCCGCGCATGCTGCGCAACCTGCGCAACGATGCCCGCTACCGCGCCAACCGCCACATTCTAGATGAATTTGGCAAAGTGGTTCACGACGCAGGCGTGCTGCACGCGGTGCGCAAAGGAAGCTCCTACGGCAAGGAAATTACCCACAATTCTTGGTTGAAACACGAATACCAGACCCTGCATTTGCTCTATGATGCCGGGCTGCCGGTTCCAGAACCGTTGATCTCCATCGAAAACACGATCCTGATGGAATATATCGGTGATTTGGTACAGCCCGCGCCTAACCTGACCGAAACTACCTTGCCCCACAAAGAAGCCCTGCGCGTTCGCGACCTGTTAATCGACACGATAGAGCAGATGCTGCGCCTGGGACGCATCCACGCCGACCTTTCGGCCTATAACATTTTATATTGGGACGGGCGCCCGGTGATCATCGATTTCCCCCAGGCGGTCAACCCCAATGAAAACCCGGACGCACACGATATTTTTGAAAGAGATGTCGTCCGCATTTGCGACCACTTCAAGCGCTATCAGTTGGGGTTAAACGGCCATAAGTTGGCCCAGGAAATCTGGGACCGGGTACAGCCGGCTCCAGACCCGATGGTGATGCTGGAATTACTCGAAATGGAGCTTGATTCCGACGAAGATTAAGAAAAACCCAAAGAAAACAGGCCATTATCTGGCCTGTTTTGATTTAAACCATATAATGGGAATATATGATCAGCCCCATCGATCCTGACATCGCACTCGTCGAGCGTATTGTGCATAAAGACACCGACGCGCTAAGCAGTCTTTATGATCGCTATAGCCGCCTGGTTTTCAGTGTGGCGCTCAAGATTCTCAGCAATCAAGAAGCGGCGGAGGAAGTGACTCAGGATGTTTTCGTGCAGGTCTGGCATAAAGCCGATACCTACAACGCCTTCCAGGGAAAATTGATCACCTGGATCACCAGCATCGCGCGCAATCGCGCCATCGATCAATATCGCCGTACGAATGTGCGTCCGGAGGGAAATTCGATTTCATGGGAGGATTGCTGCGACGACCGCAGCGACGAGGCCAATGGTGTAGAAAGCAACGTCATCGACGGCCACCAGCGCCGGCAGATCCAGAATGCGATTCTCGAGCTGCCTGAGGATCAACGTCAGGCGCTCAGCCTGGCTTTCTTCCGCGGGATGACCCATCAAGAAATTGCGATGGAGCTTGACCAGCCACTCGGCACGGTCAAGACCCGCATCCGCCTGGCCCTTTTGAAGTTGCGGACGCTTATTTCGGGAGAACTCTAATCATTCCCATACATCCAAACACCGATTTTTTGCGTATTTTTTCACAGAGAGAATACATTAAAAAGGAAATCAAAGTGGATCAAACCCATGTGCTAGACAATTTACCGGCATTTGCCCTGGGTATTCTCGATCCAGAAGAAAACCTTGAAGTGATTAATCGATTTAAAGGTCTGTTCGAGCTGTCAGGCAGAATGGAAAGCCTACCACGAAGTGGTTGGCCGGCTGGCGTTAACCCTGCCGCAGACCACACCTCCGCAGCGGGTGAAAACCGCCTTGATGAAACGTGTCTCCCGTGAAATTGAACAGCCCAATCTGCTTCAGCGTTTCAGCCGCTGGTTGTTGGGTCCCGGGATGACCTTGCGGGTGGCAGTTTCCGCACTGATCTTAGTCATGGCAGTCAGCAATGTCCTTCTATGGACGCAGGTCAACCAGTTGAGCGAGATGAACAAGCATGGCTATGCCAGTGTGATGTTGGAATCGACTGACAATACCCCTGGGGCCAACGGGATGGTCATCTACACCAGCGACGGTCGTTATGGGCTGATGGTTGTCAATGGATTGGCCGACCTGCAAGAAGATCAGCAGTACCAGCTTTGGCTGATTAAAGACCAGGACCGCACCAGCGGGGGCGTTTTTTCCGTCGGACGCACAGGGTACCACGTTTTACAAATCTATTCGAAAGTCCCGCTGGACTCATACGACGGGTTTGGCATCACCATTGAACCCGCCGGGGGGTCGCCTGGCCCCACCGGCAAGCGCGTACTGGCCGGCTCATTCTAAACCGCCTATCTTTCCGATCCATCCCATTCCCGCCTCCGCCAGGCGGGAATTTCTTATATAATGATGAGCATGAAAAATCGAATCACATCCCTCACTGATTACTTAGGCCGTGATTCTGACGGCCTCGCCTATTCCACATTCACCTGCCCGCGCTGCGGGCGTGAACACAGCGTCCCTTTCGGTCCCATGCGCACCGCGCCAGGCCTGGTAGCCGAAATTCCGGCAGTGGCGCAAGAAGTATTGGGCCACGCCCCTAAAAAAACACAGCTGATTTATGACCGCGCCATCCAGGAGATCATCGAGGCATCCGTCATTCAACCCCTGACTGCCGCCGGCATGCAGCTCAGCCTGCTTCCTCTGGGCAGCAAAGGGCATTTGCTTGATTCCGAGCTGCCCATGGGTGACGAATCATCAAAACTGGTAGACCCGGATGTTGACCTGCTGATCGGTGCCGGCTCCGGGGTTATCGCCGATCTGACCAAATGGATCGCCACCCGCCTGCACCTGCCCTACATCCTGGCCGGCACCGCGCCTTCAATGAACGCCTATACCTCGATCACTGCCACCATTACCGAAAGCGATGTGAAAACCAGCCGCATGCTGACCCCGGCCAACGCGGTGCTGCTGGATGTTGACATTCTTACCGGCGCACCCATGGATATGATCCACGCCGGTATGGGCGATCTCGCCGCCCGGGCAATCTGCAACGCGGATTGGAAGCTCTCCCAGCTGATCAAAGGCACGTATTTCTGCTCACTGCCTTATGAAATGACCGCCGAAAACGAACGCACCTTTCTCGGCTCTGCCGAGCACATTGCCCGCCGCGATCCGGCCGCAATCCAGCAGCTCTCCGAAGCCATCCTCAAGTCCGGTCTGTCGATGACCGTGCTGGAGGGTGAGACTTCCCCGTCCTCCGGCGCGGAACACATCATTTCCCATTTTTGGGACCTGCTCACCCACACACGCGGCCTGCCTAAGAACCTGCACGGCACCCAGGTGGGTGTGGCCACGGTGATCATGATTGCTTTCTACCAATATATGCGCGGCCTGGATCCTTCCCGTATCGACCCCCACGAGGTTGTCGCCAGGCGAGTTCCCCTTGAAAGCCTGATCGCCGAAAATACGGCGCGCTACGGCTTGGCCGGTCCGCTGTTCAACGACGTGGTGCGCAGTAAATACCTGTCCGACGAAGCCCTGATCGAGCGCATCCACTGGGTTCAACAGCATTGGACGCAAATCTGGGAGGAAATCGACCCGTACCTGCCCAGCGTTGACCAGGTGCGCACACCCCTGCGCCTGGCCGGTATGCCGCTGACCCTGGCGTCTGTTCAGCGCTCGATTGCGGATGCGATGGAGGCGCTGGTCAAAGGCCCCCAATATCGCTCGCGCTACACCCTGCTGGATCTGGCCTGGGAGTTGGGTCTCATGCCGCTGGCGGCTGAGGAAGCCCTGGAGCGCTCGGGGGTGCTGGGAGGTTAATGCCCCCCCTTCGCGACGTGGTCATTGGCCTGGATGCCAGCACGACAGCCTGCAAGGCAATCGCCTGGGATGCCGGCGGCCGCCAGGTATGCTCGGCCCGCGCCCCGCTGGAAATCCTCACGCCTGGTCCCGACCTGTTTGAACAATCCGCGCTTTCCTGGTGGCGGGCAGCCTGCCTCGTCTTGCGGGATGTGGCCGGCCAGGTGAGCCCGCAGCGCCTGGCAGGCCTGGCGATAGCCCACCAGCGCGAGACCTTTGTGCTGGCAGATGGTCATGGCCAACCCCTTCACGATGCCATCCTCTGGATGGATGAACGTTCGCGGCCTTTCCTCGCAGACCTTCAGCAGCAAGCGGGCGGCGAAAGCTTTCACCAACGAACCGGCAAGCCGCTCTCCGGCAACCTGGCGGTTGGCAAACTGGCCTGGTTGAAAGTCCACCAACCCCAGGTTCTCCAAAAGGCCGCCCACATCCTGGATACACACGCTTTCCTGGTTCAGCGCCTCACCGGCGCCTGGCGCACCTCTGCGGCCAGCGCCGATCCATTAGGGCTGTACGACATGCAGGCCGGCTGCTGGGATCAAATCAGCCTGGCCGGCCTGGGATTGGACCCCGGCCTGTTTCCAGCTGTTCAACCGCCCGGAGACTGGCTGGGTGAAGTCAGCCAAACTGCCGCCCGGGAATGCGGGCTGCCCGCGGGATTGCCCCTGTTCGCCGGGCTGGGTGACGGCCAGGCGGCTGCTTTGGGTTGCGGCATATCCCAACCCGGCCTGGTATCCCTCAGCCTGGGCACCTCGGTGATCAGCGGCACGTTCTCGCCCGGCTATACAACCCATCCCGCTTTTCGCACCATGACCGGCGGGCTGCCCGGCAGCTGCATCCTCGAAACCGTGCTGCTGGGCGGCGCCTATACGGTGAGCTGGTTTACCGGCCAGTTTTTGGAAGGCCGGATCGATCCGCTCGAACTCGAGCAAAAGGCGGCCAAACTGCCTCCGGGGGCGCAGGATTTGCTGCTGGTACCTTACTGGAATACTGCCATGGGCCCGTATTGGGATGCCACCGCCAGCGGCATCGTCACCGGCTGGCGAGGGATTCACCGCGCCGAACATTTCTACCGCGCCATCCTCGAAGGCATCGCTTTTGAGCTGCGAATGCAGTTGGAGCAGGTCACCCAGGCGCTTAACTCACCCCCCAGCCGCGTGGTTGGCTCGGGAGGTGGTTCCGGCAGTTCACTTTGGATGCAGATTCTGGCGGATATTCTCGGCACGCCGGTCGAACGATCCACCGCCCAGGAAGCTGCCTCGCTGGGAGCCGCCATGCTGGCATCCGCCGGGGCTGGGATTCATCCCGATATCACCACCGCGGCGGCTGCCATGCGCCAGCCCCAGGGCGAAATATTTCTACCTGACCCGCAAAAACAGTCAATCTATACGGATTTATACGAAAACGTCTATCGCGGGTTATACCCCGCCCTACGACCGGCTCTGACCCACTTATCCAGGCTGAGCGCCGAGGACAGATAAAGACGAATTTCACAAAATAAGTCTCACTTTTGCTGCAATCTTTGAATTTGGGGTCTATAATAAATTCGCAATCCAATTCGCCCACCAGGAGATCGAGACCATGCCAAGCACATACGACATCGCAGTCATCGGCGGCGGAATTGTTGGTCTGGCGACAGCTATGGAGCTCTCAAAACAGCCCAATGTGTCCTTGATCGTGCTCGAAGCCGAAGACCATCTCGCTGCCCACCAGACTGGAAACAATAGTGGTGTAATCCATTCGGGGATCTATTACAAACCGGGCTCGCTCAAAGCCAAAAACTGTGTCAGCGGGCGGCTGGCAATGTATGATTTTTGCGCTGAACATCAAATTGCCCACGATAACTGCGGAAAGATAATCGTGGCCACCCATGAAGACGAACTACCCGCCCTCGACCGTCTCTTTGAACGCGGCATTGCCAACGGTCTGACTGGACTGCGTCGATTAAAAGGCGAGGAAATCAAGGAATATGAACCCCACGCAGCCGGCATCGCCGCTATTCATGTGCCCCAAACCGGTATTGTCGATTACGTGGGGGTGTGCGAGGCCTACGCCAAGATCATCCAGGAGGCCGGCGGAAAGATCCAGACCAACTCCCGCGTCACCGGGTTCCGCAAGACCGGCGCGGAGTTTGTCCTCGAGACCCCGCAGGGCGAGGTCGTGTGCCACAACCTGATCAACTGCGCCGGCCTGCAGTCAGACCGTGTTGCCCGGTTATGCGGCGTGAATCCCGGCCTGCAAATCATTCCATTCCGCGGCGAATACTACGAGATTGTCCCGGAGAAGCATTACCTGGTCAATAATTTAATTTACCCCGTCCCGGATATCCGCTTCCCATTCCTGGGCGTGCATTTCACCCGTATGATCAAAGGCGGGGTCGAAGCCGGTCCAAACGCGGTGCTGGCCTTCAAACGCGAAGGCTATAAAATGACCTCGATCTCCCTCAAAGATACCTTGCAATTCACCTTCTACAGCGGATTCTGGCGGATGGCCAGCAAGTACTGGAAGACCAGCGTAGGCGAATTCTACCGCTCCTTCAGTAAGGCCGCCTTTGTCAAAGCGCTGCAGCGCCTGCTGCCCGAGCTGCAAATGGATGATATTCGCCGCAGTGGAGCTGGCGTGCGCGCCCAGGCTCTGGATCCGAAAGGCAACCTGCTGGATGATTTCAGCATCGTGCAATCCGAGCGCATGGTTCATGTGCTCAATGCGCCTTCCCCCGCCGCGACCGCATCAATTTCAATCGGCAAGGCAATTGCCGAGATGGCCGCGCAAAACTTCAGCCTGTAACCCGTTACTCGCATTATTAAATCCATTAGGCGCCTCACCGCGCCTATATTGGATTTAAACCATCTTATAAAGCAGGCTTAATCTTCCTGTTAATCTAATCCCATATAATAAATCCAGTTTGTTCATTGAACCGTATGACTACATACCGAAACACCAAACAGGAGATTTCTGATGATTCGTTATAAATCTTGGGCGTGGGCAGTCGTTGCCATCCTTATGGTCAGCGCCTGCGCCCCGCTCTCTGCGCAAAACCCGGCTGACCCCACCCAACCTGCGCAGGCGACCGCGACGGTCGCCCAACAACCCACCGACCCGGCGCCCACGGCCACCCAAACGGCCGGCGTCTCTCCCACCGATCCCCCGGCCAGCTCCAACGCCGACCCTTCCCAAACTACTTTCAGCCTCGACCCGGCGCAATCCGAGGTCAGTTACGCGGTGGATGAGACCTTCCTCAATGAGAACAACCGGTTGAACACGGCCATCGGCAAAACCCAACAAATTACCGGCGAGTTGACCATCGACCTGGCAAACCCGGCGGCTTCCCCCTCCGGCGAATTCACGGTGGATATCAGCACGCTCACCACCGACAGCTCACGGCGCGATAATGCCATTCGCGGGCGCTGGCTGGAATCATCGCGCTTCCCCACCGCCAAATTTACCCTGACCCAGGTGAGCGATTTCCCCGCCAACCCTCAGGAAGGCCAGCAAATTCAATTCAAACTGGCAGGCGATTTACTCATCCGCGATACCACCAAGCCCATCACCTGGGACGTCACCGCCGTGCTTAACGGCGGTCAACTAACCGGCACCGCCACCACCTTTTTGATGATGGCAGACTGGGGCGTTTCTCCACCCAACATCGGCGGTATGCTGATTGTCAAAGACGGGGTAACCCTGACAATGAATTTCACCCTGGTCAAGAACAGCTGACCCGAGGGCAACGATAGTCCGATCGCCCCGGGGGATTATTTTCCGGGGCGATCGGTTTTCTTTTGTAAATTACTGGCAAATCTCTTATCTGAGGAAAATAAACTGGCTGTTCACGAGCAAATCGTATACGCCAATAGCAACAAGAAGCAGACCACCGATGCGGTTGACCCACACTGCATGCACGGCGAAGAAGCGCGTGATCCAGCGTTGTGCCCCGGCTGCCAGGAAGGATAGCAGGAAGAGCGGCAGGCCAAAGCCAATTCCAAACCAGAAGAACGTGCCAAATCGACCCAGGGCTTCGCCCGCGGATAGAGAAATGGCGAATATGCTCACCACCAGCGGACCGGAGCAAGGCAGGGTCAGCGGGCCGTACATCAATCCATACAGAAATGCGCTGCCAAACGGATGCGAAAGCACCGGCGCCTGGATCTGGGGCAGCCGTTTGAATGGGTTGATGTTGACCAGCAGCAGGATCCCCAGCACGATGATCAGCCCATCTGCCAGCGGGATTACCCAACGCAGCGCACTGCCAATCGAAACACCTAAAAGTGAGATAATCCCGCCCAAAACCAGCATCATCGACAGCACACCCGCCAGGACAAAAAAGCCCAGGAAATACCGCGCCCGGCTGGAGCCCAGGCGCTCCTGGCTGCCGCTCAAATATGCCAGAAAACCCGGGTAAAGGGGTAAAACACAGGGGCTGGTGGTTGCCAGCAAACCTACGGTCAAAGAGGTAAAAATGTCGGCGAAGCTCATCGGCGTTGCTCCAAACCTGGGGGTGAACCGGGCTCCGATCCACCCCCAGAAAGATTGCTTGATATGGCTACATGCCCTCGCTCAAGAATGGCTCGAGTGCCTTTTGAAGATCCTCGGCTGTTTTGATTCCAAAGGGCAGTGGATGCACTTCTCCGTTGCGGTCGATGATCAACATAGGAGTGGAGGGTGGGTTCAAGAACTGGTTGCCGTATAAGCTGGCCAGATCGTTGCTCACCTCTGCTGGCGCAACCGTATAGGTCCAGCTAAAGCCGTTGCGCTCGATATAAGTTTTCAGCGTCGCCAGGTCTTCGTTCGGGTCGATATCCATCCCCACGGTGACGAAGTCATCCCGCATCCCCAGCAGATCATGCAGGCGGATCACCTGGCGCTGCTGCTGCATACAATTGGTGCACCACTGCGCCATCGTCTCCACCAGAACTACCTTGCCATGCAGATCGGCTACCTGGAAGGTTTCGCCGCTGGCCGCGTTGGTCAAGTCGACTTTGAACCAGGCCGGTGCTTCCATCATTGTGGATGAGCTTTGCGGTGTTTCATTCATCATGCCATCGTCCTGGGTATCCTCCATCATCCCGTCTTCAGGAGTAGATGCCATCATGTCATCCGCGGGGGTCGCTACCATCATTGCGTCCGGCGTAGATGAAGCCATTACGGCCGGTTCCTCATTCATCATGCTGTCTGTTTTCTTGGCCTGCGGCGCGCATGCAGTCAGGATCAAGGCGATCAGCATGGCGCTCCAAAGTACTTTTTTCATTCCGTTCATCAGTGCCTCCATTAAAGGTTGGGAAAGTAATTTCATTTTCCTTGATGCAGATTACACCTGGCTTATAAATGTATTAAACAAGGGTAACAAAACCGCAAAATTGTAATCTTTGCTTAATATTTGCGTAAAGCAGGCATAATAATTAAACCTTATCATAACAGTACGGTAACAGTAAGCAATAAGAGATAGGAGACAGCATGCGAAAACTTGGTTGGCTAATCCTGATCATCCCAATTCTTTTTACGGGCTGCGCCCCCCTCAGCGCAGATAATACGGCTGCGGCCCAGCCGCCGGCGCCCTTGGCCGAAGAACCAGGAGTTGAAATGGTTCAAACCAGCTCTCTGCCTGACCTGGGTGTTGCGCCCGAATTGAAAAATGAAGTCTGGCTCAACGTGGATGCCCCCCTGCGCCTCAGTGATTTACGCGGCAAGGTGGTCCTGCTGGATATGTGGACCCTGGGCTGTATCAACTGCCAGCACGTCATTCCTTCCTTGAAGGACCTCTACAGCAAATATGGCGATCAAGGGCTGGTCATCATCGGCAACCATTATCCCGAATTTTCTTATGAAGAAGATTTGGGGAATCTCAAAGATGCGATCAGCCGGTTTGAGATCCAATACGCGGTCGCCCAGGACAATGACGGCAAAACCTGGCGCGCTTATCATAACAGCTACTGGCCCGCCCTCTACCTGATCGATAAACAGGGCCACATCCGCTACACCCACATTGGCGAAGGCGCCTATCAAGAAACCGAAGATGCCGTAAAGGCATTGTTATCCGAACCATTCTAAACAGGAAAACGAAAATGAAGCTGAGCATGCCAAAATTCACGCCACTCCAAACCATCACCCACCTTGGCAGTTGGGTACCATTGATCGTGTTGATCATCGAAAACAGCCTGGGACGCCTCACGATCAACCCAATCCAGGCAGCCACCCAACGGCTCGGCGACACCGCCCTGGTTTTCCTCTTGCTCGCGCTAGCCATCACCCCGCTGACCACCCTTAGCGGCTACACTCAGCTCAACAAGCTGCGCCGTCCATTGGGGCTGTATGCCTTCCTTTACGCCGCACTGCACTTCTACCTGTATGCCGGGATCGACTTCCAGTTCGATTTGTCCCTGCTGGCAGGTGAACTCAGCGAGAAACGCTATATCTGGTTCGGCTTGCCGGCATTGATCATCTTGATCGCCCTGGCCGCCACCTCTTTCAAGAAGGCCATGCGCATGATGGGCAAGAATTGGAAGCGCCTCCACCGCCTGGTGTATGGCGTCGGCATCCTGGTGCTCATTCACGTGGCCCTGGCGGTCAAAGGCAACCTGCTGGATCTCTCCGGAGATATCTGGAAGCCCCTGGCGGCAGGTTTTGTGCTGGCTTTCTTGTTCGTCATGCGCCTGCCCTGGGTAAAACGCAATATTTCCCGCCGCCGGCGTAACTCACTGGATTGGCTCCGCGCCAAATTCAGCCACTTCTCAAACAGAAGTCCCATATAATAAAATGGAAGTCAACATTCTGCGAATTGAGGAGCCGGCCGTGGCAGAAAACCAGATTCTGGTGGTTGAAGATGAACCCAGTATTGGCGAGGTCATCGGGCTCTACCTGCGCCGCGCGGGGTACAGCATACATTGGATCCGCGACGGCCAGGAGGCCCTAAATTACCTGGAAAACCAGACGCCTGCTCTGATTGTGCTCGACCTGATGCTGCCCAACGTAGACGGCTGGCAAATCACCCGCTGGCTGCGCGAGCGCGGAGATATTCCGATCATCATGCTCACCGCCCGTCGTGAAGAGATCGACCGCATCGCCGGGTTAGAACTGGGTGCGGACGACTATGTAGTCAAACCCTTCAGCCCACAAGAGCTGGTCAGCCGGGTACGCGCCGTGCTGCGCCGCACCCATCCTGCCGCCTCCGAGGAACCCCTGGAAACCACCCTGGTCTTCGATCACCTGCAGATCGACCCGGTGCGCCGGCTGGTACTGGTGAACGACGAGGAACGCAGCCTGACCGCGCGGGAATTTGATCTGTTTTACCTGCTTGCCCGCCACCCTCGCCAGGTTTTCTCCCGCGACCAGCTGTTGGAGCGCGTCTGGGGAATGAGTGATTATATCGATCCGGGCAGTGTAACCGTACATATCCGCCGGCTGCGCGAGAAAATCGAACCGGACCCTGCCAACCCTCGCTATCTGCACACCGTCTGGGGAGTTGGCTACAAATTCGAACCTTGAGGCGCTCATGCAGT
This sequence comes from uncultured Chloroflexia bacterium, assembly GCA_963752685.1. GTDB lineage: Bacteria > Chloroflexota > Anaerolineae > Anaerolineales > Anaerolineaceae > Anaerolinea. The sequence continues at coordinate 1,858,892 of CAVVZR010000008.1, forward strand.
CCGTATTGAAAAAACCGTCGCTGCCATTCGTCCGTTTCACCATCTCGATCCTGCTGCCATTTGGTGTGGGCCTGCTGTTGTTCTTGCTGCTCATGCAGCCGCCGATGAAAGATTTTGGGTTAATGACCGAACTGATGGGCATGACCACTCTCATCTCTGTCTTGGTGGCTTACCTCGCTTATCGCATGTCGTGGCTCCAGCGTTTTTCACGCCTGAGCTACGGCTTGATGGGTTTATATTTGCTGGCCGGATTGCTCGTATTCTTAAACGTATGGGTCATTGCCAAGTGGATGTTTGCCAGCCAACATGACCTGGTTCTCGCCACCATTTTATTGGTATTCGCCAGCGGCATCGCCTCGATCGCCGGGTTCTTCCTTTCTACCGCCCTCACCGACCGTATCGTCCTGCTCAACCGCGCCGCGGACGAAATCGCCGGCGGCAGGCTGGGAACGCGGGTCGAGGTGGTCGGCAAGGATGAAATGGCGCAACTCACCCAGGCTTTTAACAGCATGGCTGACCGCCTCGAAACAGCGAATCGCGAGCAGCGTGAGGCGGAAATGATGCGCCGGGATCTGATCGCCTGGGTTGGTCACGATTTGCGCACCCCCCTCAGCTCCATCCGCGCGGTCCTTGAAGCGCTGGCGGATGGCGTGGTAGATGATCCGGAGACCGTCCAACGCTACCTGCGCACCGCCCAACAGGATATCCGTTCGTTATCTCACCTGATCGACGAATTGTTCGAAATGTCGCAGCTAGACGCCGGCGGTTTGAAGATGGATCTGCACCCCAACTCGCTCGGCGATCTCATTTCGGACACGATTGAAAGTTTTAGCGAATTAGCCGGCCGCCTGCAGGTTACCCTGGAAGGAGCCACCCGGCCGGGGTTGGACCCAGTCAAAATGGATGCACCCCGCATCGGTCGGGTGCTCACCAACCTGGTGGGGAATGCCCTGCGCCACACCCCCGCCGGCGGTCAGGTCAGCGTAACCGCCGAGCGCTTGGCGGGACAGGTGCAGGTCAAAGTACACGACACCGGTGAAGGCATCCGTCCCGAAGACCTCGAGCACATATTCGAGCGTTTTTACCGCGCCGAGAAATCCCGCAGCCGCGCGACCGGCGGGGCTGGGCTTGGCCTGGCCATCGCCAAGGGAATCGTCGAAGCCCACGGCGGATCCATTCAAGTGGAAAGCATGCCCGAACAAGGTTCCACTTTCATCATCAGCCTGCCCGGTTGAAGCTGCCTCGCCCCACATTTCGTCTCGAAATCAGCTAAAATAGGGCAGTGCCCAACAACTCCGAAATTGACCATCTGCGCTCATTGTTCATCTTCTCCGGTCTGAACGACTCGGATCTGGGAACTATTCTCCAACACGCCCACAAGCGCCAACTGAATGCCGGGCAATTCTTCTTTATGCAGGGCGACCCCGCGGATGCCATGTTCGTACTGAAATCTGGCCGGGTCAAACTGCTGCAGGTGACCCCAGACGGCCAGCAGGTGCTGCTGCGCATGCTTTCCGCGTGGGACATATTCGCCGTGGTGGCCCTGATTGACGAAGCCACCTATCCCATCACCGCCGAAGCCAGCGAAGACTGCCAGGTGCTCTATTGGTCAAAATCCGAGTTAATGGCCCTGGTAAAAATCATCCCTGCCCTGGCAATGAATGCCATGCGGCTGATGGCGAACCGCCTCCAGGAATATCAAGACCGGGTGCGCGAGCTGTCAACCGAGCGAGTCGAACGCCGCGTGGCACGCGCCATCCTGCGCCTGGCCAACCAGACCGGGCGAGTGGTTCCCGAAGGCGTGTTAATCGACCAGCCGGTCTCGCGTCAGGACCTGGCCGAAATGACCGGGACCACCCTCTATACTGTCAGCCGCATTCTCAGCCAATGGGAGCAGCAAGAATTGGTGATTTCAGGACGAGAAAAAATCATCATCCGCTTTCCGCATGGCCTGGTGCGCATCGCCGAAGATTTACCGCAGCCTGCGCCGGGCGCTGATCCTGATTGAGCCAGCGCAATGACCCGGATCATCCGCTGGTCTATACTGCATGCATGAATAACCAACCGGCTTACCCAGATTATTTCACCCCGGCCACCAGTGTCGCAAAGCTGCTGCGCGATTATCCCCAGACCATCCCGGTATTCCTGGAATTTCATATGGATTGCGTCGGCTGCAGTATGGCATCCTTTGAGAAGATCGGCGACGCCGCGCGTATTTATCACGTCCCAGCAGCTTTGTTTTTCCAGAGCCTGATTAAAGCCATCACCCCCGAAGAGCAGTAACCCTCACCGGCGCGCGACATATAATTCCCGGCTCAATTAGCGCTCATTTTTCGACTTTGCATGCATTTCTTCCCGCTTAGCAACTTATCGGGTTGATTTCCGTATACATATATAGCAAAAATCAACTACACAAGCATTTCTATGGAGGATGCAATGAGCGACCCGACCTATGAGAACCAAAACAATCCACCCGAGCGCGCAGATTCACCCAACCCGGCCGGCTGGGATAACGATTTTCGAGATGACATGCACAAGATGCGCGACGATCTGAAACAAGGCGCCCAGGAGTTTCGCCAGGAATTTCGGGTTTCCCATAAACATCACAAAGACGGTTGGATTTGGGGCCTGTTGCTCATCCTCGCAGGCGGCCTGCTCCTGCTTCAGAATTACACGAACTTCCAATTGGTCAACTGGTGGGCCCTATTTATCCTCATCCCCGCCTTTGGCTCCTTTGCCGATGCCTGGCGGCAATATGTCGAACAGGGGCGCATATCCCGTAGAGTGCGCGGTTCGCTGCTCTCCGGCCTGGTTTTCGCCATCATTTCCGCCTTTTTCCTGTTCCAGTTCAGCCTGTGGCAGTACTGGCCGGTGCTGCTCATCATCAGCGGTGTGGTTATTCTGATCAACGCCATCCTGCCAGACTGACCTACCTGGTTATCCTTACCAAAGAGCGCTGCAGCAAAACGCAGCGCTCTTCTTTTTTATTTCCTACCATTATTTTTGATTGTTGACTCTCTTCCATGATGTTTATATACTGTATGAAAGCGTTTTCATTACGCTCCCTTTCAATCCGGTTCCCGTGTTCCTATTCGAAAGGAGATAAGATGCCCGTAAAACGTGCCTTCTCGCTGTTGAGCATGGTGATGATCCTCGCCATGGTGGCGGCCTGCGCGCCAGCTGCCACGCCGACCCAATCTGCCGGGGGTGCAGCTACCGCCGAGACCAGTGGTGCGGCTGCCCCGGACAAGCTGCGTGTCTGGATCCAATGGGGTGATAACCCTGCCCAACTTCAGGAATTGTTTGACCGTTACAAGGACCTGACCGGTATCCCGGTAGAGGTAAACGCCCCGGTCGAAGAAGATAAGATCGTCGCCGCGCTCTCCAGTTCCGAAACGCCGGATGTGATCATCCTGTCTGGCGGCGATAGTGTCAAATCCCTGGCCAAAGAGAATGTGGTCTTGCAGTTGAACGATATCGTCAACACCAGCGGGATCGACATGAACGATGTCGTCCCCGGAGCTCTTATCCAATGCCAGCAGGGCGATAAACTTTGGTGCCTGCCCTGGGGAACGGATGTGTATGCCCTCTTCTGGAATAAAGATTTGTTCGAAGAGGCCGGCCTCGATCCATCCACTCCGCCTAAAACCATGGAAGAGTTAGCTGAGTACGCCGATAAACTCACCAAAATGGATGACAGCGGCAACCTGACCCAGATCGGTTTCATTCCGGATTTCTCCTGGAGCCATACCGACCTGTATTCACGCATGATGGGTGGTTTCTGGTACAGCGATGACGGCACCCATGTGACCCTCGACAGCCAGCCGATGATCGATGCTTTGAAATGGCAGCAGCAGTTTTACACCAAGTACGGCGTCGACCAGGTGCTGAAATTCACCTCAGCCATGGGAGATTACATGTCGCCCGACCAGGGTTTCTATTCGGGCAAAATCGCCATGATGGTGGACGGCGAATGGCAGGTTGGCCCCAACTTCATCCCCAATTTCAAACCCGAACTGAGTTACGGTGTGGCCGCCTTCCCGCCGCCCTCTGCTCACCCGGAACGCGCCAACACCGGGGTGCTGGCCGGCAGCGTGGCGATCATTCCGTCTGGAGCAAAGAACAAAGATGCCGCCGGCAAATTGTTTGCCTGGATGATGTCTCCTGAAGTTCTGGCGGATGAGATGGTGGCCAATTCGAACCTGCCCACCAGCAAGAAAGCTGCGCAAGACCCGCGTTTCGCTGCCATCAAGAACTTCAGCGTGTTCGTCGACCTGATGAACAGCGCCACGACCACCGGGGTGATCACCACCGCGATCACCCGCGAAATGACCGATGGCTATGGCCTGGTCGAGGAACAGGTACTGCACACCGGGGCCGATCCTGAACCGCTGCTCAAGGAAGCCCAGGATAAGTTCGAGCCTTTGCTGCAGGCAGCCCTCAAATAAAAAGCGGTATGATCAATGAGGGGCGGCCAGAAAGTGCCGCCCCTCGATTATTGGTTCTCCCTACCGCGATACTCTCTCAGGAGGTGTCATGGACCTGCAACCTAACGTCAGGAAAGAATTTTCGCTCAACCCGCGAACCTGGAGCCGGCAGACTTGCCAAAGCTTTTGGCTCGGGATGATCTTTATCGCCCCCTGGACGATTGGTTTCCTGCTTTTTACCATTTACCCTATGGGCGCATCGCTGATTTATAGCTTTAGCGAATACCATATCCGCCAACCATTAATCTGGATCGGCCTGACCAATTTCATCAACCTCTTCAAAGACAAACTGTTTTACACTGCCCTGCTTAACACCGGTTACATGGTCCTGCTCGGGGTGCCGATCTCATTGCTGCTTTCCTTTTTGTGCGCGCTGCTGCTCAACATAAAAATCCCCGGCCAATCCCTTTACCGTGTGATCTACTTTTTACCCAGCATTGTGCCCACCATTGCCAGCACCATGCTCTGGCTGTGGATTTTGAACCCCAGTTCGGGTTTGATGAACATGCTCCTCGGCCTCGTGGGGATCAATGGGCCTAACTGGCTGCGCGACCCTGTTTGGGCCAAACCCTCGCTGATTCTGCTCTTATTATGGGGCATGGGCGGCACCATCATCATCTACCTCTCGGGCCTGCAAGACGTGCCTGTCAGCCTGGTGGAAGCCGCCGAACTGGACGGCGCCAGTTGGTGGCAGCGCCTGATCAACATTACCATCCCAATGATCTCCCCGATCACTGTCTTCAACTTGATCACCGGCGTCATCGGTATGTTCCAGTATTTTGCCCAGGCCTATGTCGTCGGAAATTCAGCCGGTTCGATGGGTTCGCCTCTCAATTCGACCCTCTTTTACAGTGTCTATCTATATCAAACCGGCTTCTTATTTTTGAAGATGGGATACGCATCCGCCATGGCCTGGATTCTTTTCTTCATCATCCTGGCCTGTACCATCTTGCTGCTCAGAGTCTCGAACCGCTTTACCTATTACTCAGGTTAACCCATGAAAGAAATCAGCCTTTCCTCTTCTCTTTCAAGCGGCGCGATCGAGGCTCAACACAAACGCCTGCACCGCTGGCACCTGCTGCGCAAGTTAAGCGCCAACCTGTTCGGGCACCTGGCCATCCTGGCGGTTGGCATGTTCTTTATCATCCCCTTCTTCTGGATGCTGGTCACCTCGTTCAAAGACGATAAAGATGTCTTCCGCACCCCGCCTACCTGGCTGCCGCACGACAGCGTCACGGTGGTGGTCAACGACCAGGAATTGCCCTTGTATGATGTCGAAATGGATGGTCAAATCCAGCAATTGGCGCTGATCAACGTGGCCGAGGGCCTGGGCGATTTCGTCGATCCGCAAAATCCCGGGCTGGTCTATAACCAGGTGCGGATGAAATTCGCCACACCTATCTTGCGGGTTGGCATGCGCTGGCGCAATTACATCGACGCTATGTCTCGTTCCACCCGCGCCGGGCTGGGGGTCAATTTCCTCACCTATTTCCGCAACAGCCTGATCATTGCCTTCTTTACCATTCTGGGCACCCTGCTTTCCAACAGCCCGGTGGCCTACGCCTTCGCCCGCATTCGCTTTCCGGGACGCGAGGCCCTGTTCATTTTCGTCCTCGCCACCATGATGCTGCCGTATCAGGTCACCATGATCCCGCTCTACCTGTTTTTCAATGAAACCCTGCATTGGGGCGATTCATTCCTGCCGCTCATCGTCCCGGCCTTTTTTGCGAATGCTTACGATGTCTTCCTGCTGCGCCAGTTTTTCCGCACCATCCCGGTGGAGATGGCGGATGCGGCGCGGGTAGACGGCGCCTCCGAACTGGATATCTTCACCCGCATCGTCCTGCCCCTTTCCATCCCGGTCCTGGCCACGGTAACCGTTTTCACCTTCCTATATGCCTGGAACGACTTTCAGGGTCCGCTGCTCTATCTGACCAGCCCGCAGAATTTCACCATGTCCTTGGGCTTGCAGGATTTCAAAGGCCAGCGCATCGTCGCCTGGAACCTGCTGATGGCCGCCTCGGTCGTGTTCACAATTCCGATCATTGTCGCTTTCTTCTTTGCCCAGAAAACATTTATCCAGGGGATCAAATTGACGGGATTGAAAGAATGAGCGATTATTCTTGCCAGATTACCCCGACAAGCGGATAATAAACCCCATGGTGCAAAAGAAACCCACGATCGTCGATATCGCCCGGGAGGCCGGGGTCTCCATCTCCACGGTCAGCCGCGTGCTCAACCGCTCCATGCCGGTCGCCGATGAGACCTCCCGGCGCGTGCGCGACACCATCGATCGTTTACAATTCAACCCCAACGCCGCCGCGCGCAATCTCGCCAGCAAACGCACCAACACCATCGGTCTGTTGATCCCTGAAATCAGCGGCAGTTTTTTCTCGCCCATGCTGGCCGGGATCGAAAGCTGCACCAGCGAAAACGGTTTCGACTTGTTGATCTTTGTCAGCACCAAGCTTGAGCGCCACGAACTGACCCACATGGTGCCTATCGGCGAGCACAACACCGACGGCCTCCTGGTATTCACCACCAGCCTCGAAGATAACGAGGTGGTTCGCCTCTATCAGCACCACTTTCCACTGGTACTGCTGCACCGCTCCCCGCCAGAACAACTGCCGATCCCCGCGGTTACCTTTGAAAACAAGCTTGGATCAGAAAAATTGATCGACCACCTGATCGAAGTCCACAACCGGCGCAAAATTGCCTTCCTGGCCGGTCCGCCGCGCAACGAGGATTCCTACTGGCGCGAGCAGGGCTACCGAGCCTCACTGGCATCCCATGGCATCCAGGTCGACCCAACCTTGATGGGCATTGGCGAATTTGAAGGCCCCATCGCCGAAGTCGCCATCCGTAAAATGCTGCTGTCCGGAGCCAGGCCAGACGCTATCTTTGCCGGGGACGACGGTTCTGCCGCAGGTGTGATCAGCGCCTTGATCCAGTTGGGCATTCGCGTCCCGGAAGAAATTGCCGTGGTGGGTTTCGATGACGATTATATGGCCCCCTATTTACCCGTACCCCTGACCACGGTTCGCGCCCCGATCCAGCAGGCCGGCCATCAGGCTGCCCAAAACCTGGTCAACCTTCTGCGCGAACAGCCGTGCGAACTATTCACCATCCTGCCCACGGAACTGGTCATCCGCCAATCTTGCGGCTGTAAATCTGTGGATATGGAGAGTTAACAACTATTCCCTGGAGCACCAACCTGGTAGTTATAGTCTTTCGAAAAGAGGTCATGGTATGAAAATCGCGGTCATTGGTGGCGGTTCCACCTACGCACCAGAATTAATCAAAGGATTCATCGAGTTACAACAGCAGCTCCCGCTGACCGAATTGGCGTTAATGGACATCCAATCCCAACGCCTCGAAATTGTGGGGGATTTCTGCGAACGCATCGCCGAAAACGCCGGCGCGGCCTTCAAAGTCACCCTCACCGATAACCGCCGGGATGCCATTCGCGGCGCCTCATATGTTATTACCCAGCTGCGCGTTGGGTTCATCCCGGCCCGCCGCGAAGACGAATATCTTGGCAAGCGCCACGGGCTGATTGGCCAGGAAACTACCGGGATCGGGGGTATGGCCAAAGCTCTGCGCACCATCCCGGTGATCCTTGACATCGCGAAAGACATCCACGAATTAGCGCCTGACGCGTTGTTGGTCAACTTCACCAACCCTTCAGGGCTGATCACCGAAGCCTTATCCCGTTACGCCCTCACCGTACCATCGGTGGGATTATGCAATTCACCCATCACCACCAAGATGGAAATTCTCAACGGCCTCGAGCGCATCCTTGGCGAGAAAATTGCCCCGCAGCGCGCCGAACTGGATTCGCTTGGATTGAACCATCTCACCTGGTACCGGGGGTTTACAGTGGACGGTCAGGATGTCTGGCCCAAAATCATCTCGGCGTATATCGACGAACTGAAAGCCGAAGCGGACCCCGAATGGCCGCCTGAACTGGTAGAAACCCTGGGAATGATGCCTAACGGGTATCTGGAGTATTTTTACAATACCCGCAAAAAACTGCTGGCGCAGGAAAAATGGCCGCCTTCTCGCGCGGAGCAGGTGCTCAAGATCGAAGCAGACCTCCTCCGCCAATACGGCGACCCCAAGCAGGTCACCGTCCCGGCCGATATTATGAAACGCGGGGGCGCCTGGTACTCCACCCTGGCCACCCAGGTGATCAACGCTCACTATAATAACCTGAACCAGGTCGAAATCGTCAACACCCGCCAGAATGGCGCGGTGCCGGGCTACCCCACCGATTGGGTTATGGAATTGCCTTGCGCTGTGGATCATGACGGCATCCATCCGCTTCCGGCCGAGCCCCTGCCAATGGCCTGTTTTGGTCTGCTGGCCCAGGTCAAGGCCTACGAACTGCTCACCGTCGAAGCCGCGGTGCACGGCGACCGTAAAGCGGCTTACCAGGCGCTTTTGACCCATCCGTTGGGACCGGAGGGTCCCCAGATTCAAGCCGTGCTCGATGATATGCTGACGGTCAACAAAGCTTACCTGCCCCAGTTTTTTGAGTGAGGGCGTATGCGTTATTTCTTGGGAATTGACGTAGGCGGAACAAAAACCCATGCGCTGCTCGCGGATGATACCGGCCGGGTGGTTGGATTCGGCCAGACCGGACCTGGCAACCACGAGGGGGTAGGCTACGACGGCCTGGCAGCCGCCCTGAAAACGGCTTCAATGCAAGCAGTTCAAGCAGCCGGCATCCACCTGGAGCAAATATCCGCTGCGGGTTTCGGCATCGCCGGATACGACTTTCCATCTGAACGCCAGCCCACCCTGGAGGCGATCGCCAGCATCGGCCTCGACTGCCCGCTGGAAGCGGTCAACGATGTGGTAATTGGCCTGATCGCCGGAGCAACTCTCGGCTGGGGCGTGGTGGTAGACGCCGGCACCGGCAATAATGTCCGCGGCCGAGACGAACAGGGCCGCGAGGGCTGGGTGACCGGCTGTGGAGGCACATTTGGCGAGTACGGCGGAGCCGGGGATATCGTCTTCAAGGCCGTCCAGGCCGTATCCCACCACTGGTCCACCCGCGGACCGGCGACCATCTTGTCAGATATGTTCATCGAAATATGCGGGGCGCACGATCTCACCAACCTTATCGAGGGCCTGGCTCTGGAAAAATATCGTTTGCGCGCCGCCCATGCGCGCGCGGTGTTTGAGGCGGCTATCGCGGGTGACAGCGTGGCTCAATCGGTCATCCAATGGGCTGCTTCTGAATTAGGCCGCACCACCAACGCTGTCATCCGCCAGCTGGATTTCCAGGACCTGGCTTTCGAGGTGGTGCTGATCGGCAGTGTGTTCAACGGCGGCTCCCTCTTCAGCAAACCTCTAACGGAAACAGTCAACGATTTTGCCCCACGCGCCACCTTCACCCGCCTGCACGTTCCACCGGTCACCGGAGGGGTGCTCTTGGGGATGCAGTTACTCGGCATACGCAGTGGTGAAGTTCGCCAGGCGCTGCTCGAGAATGCTCAAAAAGCTGTAGTGTAAGGAGGATAGAGTGTCGATCCTCGTTGGCTACGCGCAAAATAGTATCACCCCAACCCTCACCCGGCCAGTCTTCCTGGCAGGCTTCGACCGCAACCGCCGCGCCGAAGGCATCCACGATGATTTGTCGGTCCGTGTGCTGGCCATGCAAGACCAGACCCAGTGCCTCGCATTGGTGGCACTGGACTTGATCGGGGTTGGCCGCAAGTTTTATCTGCGCTGCCAGGACGAAACCGCCAAAGCCCTCCCTGGCCTCTGCCTGGTCATCACCTGCACCCATACCCACCACGGGCCAGATACCATCGGCTTGTGGGGGCCGGACGAATCCACCCGCGGGGTTGACCCGGCCTATATGGCCTTTCTCCACAAACAGGTAGTAGATACCGTCAAACAGGCTTTTTCCGCCCTGGCGCCCGCTCTGCTGCGCGCCGCCAGCGTCCAGGCGCCGGGGGTGGTTAAAAATGCGCGTGATCCTGCTATCCTGGATCAGCAGCTAACCTGTCTGCAGTTTGTCGACCCCGATTCCAACCAGGCTCTGGTTACCCTGCTCAACTTCCCTTGCCACCCAGAAACCCTCTGGGACGGTAACCCGCTTATCACCGCCGATTATCCCCATTACCTGCGCGAACAGGTGCATTGCCTGACCCATGCCGCCTGCATTTTCATTTCTGGCGCACTGGGCGGAATGATGACCCCGGATGTCAGCGACCACAGCTTTGCCGAGGCCGAACAGATCGGCTCCGTGCTGGCCCATGCTGGGGTAAACAGCCTCAACCGGCAGCTGCCCTTTTCGCCTGAGCAGTTTCAATATCAGCGAGTTGATTGCAGCATTCCGCTGAACAGCCCTCTATTGGAGCGAGCTCTGCAGGATCACCTGCTCGAGGATGCGCAAATCGCCGCCGGAATAATCAACACGGAAGTCGGTCTCCTGCGCCTGGGAGATGCCTGGCTGGCTCACGTCCCCGGCGAGCTGCTGCCCAAATTGGGTCTGCAGCTCAAGAAAGAAATGCGCACCGCCGGCGCCAGCGTTTGCGGCATCCTGGGATTAGCCAACGATGAGATCGGCTATATCTTGCCAGATGAAGCCTACCAATATCCCCTCAACCCTTTTGACCCCGGCGACTATTATGAAGAAACCATGTCGGTGGGACCTATCGCCGGGTCGTGTGTAACCACTGCCGTCACCTCATTAATTTTGTCGAATGCATCCTAAGGAGTGCCCCAATGTCGAAATTAGCAATTCTTGGTGGAGAAAAAGTCCGCAGCGAGCCCTTTCCTCAGTGGCCGGTCTTTGATGAGCGCGAAATCGAGGCCGTCACCAACGTGGTGAAGTCCGGCCAGTGGGGCGGTTTCCCCTATCCTGGACCGCAAACCCAGGAATTTCTCACGCGTTTCGCCGAGATGCAGGGCGGCGGTTTCCCCACGCTGATGGTTAACGGCACGGTGACCATGGAAGTGGCCCTACGCGCCGCCGACATCGGTTGGGGTGACGAAGTCATCGTCCCGGCGATGACCTTCCAGGCCACCGCTGCCGCGCCGATGGCCGCAGGGGCCATCCCGGTCATCGTGGATGTAGATCCCGAGAATTACTGCATGGATCCAAAAGCCATTGAAGCCGCGATCACTCCGCACACCCGCGCCATTATCCCGGTCCATCTGGGGGCTCAAATGACGGATATGGATGCGCTGATGGAAGTCGCCGACGCATACAACCTGGTGGTGGTCGAAGACTGCGCCCATGCCCACGGGGCTCGTTGGCGCGGCCGTGGGGCGGGCACCATCGGCCATTTTGGCTCATTCAGCCTGCAGTCATCTAAAATTCTCACCACCGGCGAAGGGGGCATCCTGCTCTGCCGGACCGAGGAGATGCAAAAACGTGTGGAGAGCATCATCAACTGCGGCCGGCCGTACGAGTGGAATGGCAAAAAGGTCTATACCATGGGCGCCAATTACCGCCTGGGCGAATTTTCAGCCGCCCTGGGCGTGGTAGCCCTCGAACGCTTTCCCGAGCAGCTCAAACAACGCAACGAGGCCGCCAATTATCTCGAGGAATCCCTCAGTGAAGTTCCAGGCATCCGTTTACTGCGCCGCGATCCGCGCCACACTTCCCGCACCATCTATCAATATGGCTTTGCCATCGACCCCCAGGTGTTCAAAAATCCCCACGACGTGGTTTGCGCTGCACTGGATGCCGAAGGTATTCCCGCCGATACCGGTTACCAACCGATGAACCGCTATGATCTGTTCCAACCCGGTTTATCCCGGCTGCCTGTGCCCAGCGCCTTTCCCGACCGGTTCGACTACAGCCAGACCCACATGCCTGAAGCTGAACGGGCCGCACAGGTGGAATCGGTCTGGCTGGATGAAGCCGTTTTCCGCGACGGACAGAAGGGGGTCGACGATTTTGTCACCGCGATAAAAAAAGTATTGGAAAATGGCGACGAACTGGCCCAAGCGGCTGCCGGGCTGCGCTCCTGATCCTGGCCTCCCTTATCGAAAGTGAATGCGCCAAAGGCGTGGATTTTGGGATTCCTGTACACAGCGCGGGTTTGACGAATTTGAGTTCTTCAGGGTATAAAGAGACCAGTAGGAATTGACCTGTCTATTACAGGGTACTGCTTAAATTATTAAAATTGGATTTCATCTTTTCGCTGAAATCCAGGTTTGAATGATCTACTTATTTATGTAAGAAGCAGTAGTTAGCCCAACGATTGAATGAAAAACTCAAAATTCCAGGCTTTGAAGGAGACACATGGATAAATTTATCATTGAGGGCGGTTATCCTCTGCATGGTGAAATGACCCCCTCGGGGAATAAAAATGCAGCCCTGCCACTGCTGGCCGGATGCTTATTGACCACTGAACCTGTCGTCTTACATAATGTTCCCTCCATTCTCGATGTGCTCACCATGCGAAAATTACTTGAAAGCCTGGGGGTTAAATTTACCGATCTGGATGAACATACCTGGAAAGTGCAGGCCACCGAAGTCCATCCGGCCAGCCTCGACCCCGATCTTTGCCGCCGTATCCGCGCCTCCATTTTGCTCGCCGGGCCGATGACGGCCCGCGTCGGCGAATTGAAGCTGCCCCCGCCGGGCGGGGATGTCATCGGCCGCCGCCGGGTAGACACGCATATGCTGGCGCTAACCGGTCTCGGCGCGGACGTGGATTACGACCGCACATTCCACTTTAAAGCTAAGAAACTGCGCGGCGCCGACATCCTCCTGGATCAGGCCAGCGTGCTCGCCACCGAAAACGCCATCCTGGCCGCCGTTACCGCGGAAGGGGAAACCACCATTCGCAATGCCGCCTCGGAGCCCCATATTCAGGAATTATGCCGTTTTCTCAATACCCTCGGGGGCAAGATCGACAATATCGGCTCGAACACCTTGAAAATAAGCGGGGTAGCAGGGCTGCACGGGGGCGAATATACCATTGGACCCGATTACCTGGAAGTGATCAGCTTTGTCGGCGCTGCCGTCGTCACCCATGGATCGATCCGCATTCGCCAGGCCGGTCACAAGGATCTGGATATGATCCGCTATGTGCTGGGCCGGATGGGAGTGACCTGGGAGGTGGATGGCGCCGACCTGATTGTTCCCGAAAACCAGCAGCTCGAAGTGGAACCGGACCTGGGCGGGGTAATCCCCGAAATCAGTGTGATGCCCTGGCCGTCTTTTCCAACCGATCTGATGAGCATCGCCATCGTGATTGCCACCCAATCTCAGGGCTCGATCCTGTTCCACGATTGGATGTACCCTAGCCGGATGTTCTTCACGGATAAGCTGGTCGGAATGGGGGCCCACATCGTTTTGTGCGATCCTCATCGCTGCATTGTCCAGGGACCCAGCCGGTTGTTCAGCGAAAAAATGGAAAGCCCCGACATTCGCGCCGGGATGGCCCTGGTTCTTGCCGCCCTATCTGCCCAGGGTACGTCCGTGATCCGCAATGTCGGCCAGATCGACCGTGGCTACGAACGTGTCGATCAGAAAATGGCTGCCCTTGGCGCGCATATCCAGCGCCAGCGCGAGCAGTAAACCGGGATCAGGTTTCAAGCCCAAAATGGTCTGACCTCATCATAGAAAACAAATAAGGAACCACCTCCGGCAGGACGATTTGCCGGAGGTGGTTTTGATCTAATCAGAAAAATTGGTGGTCTTTATTTTTAGAACAAGGACATCGAGGATTTTCTCGTTTCACCCTGCTCATATGCCAGGTCCGCGGGCAGGTTCTTCTTGCGCGCAGCTTGATTCGAGAGCCGGTCGCAGCGTTCGTTTTCCGTGTCGCCGGCGTGCCCTTCGACCCACTTCATCGCCACCTTATGCCGGGTGCATTGCACCAGCAGGCGCTCCCACAAATCCACATTGAGCGCCGGCTGACGCTTGGCGCGCATCCACCCGTTGGCTTGCCAGCGTTGGGCTGCCCCGCTGCTGTAGCTTTCCACCATATATTTTGAATCGGAATATAAACTCACCACACTGGATTCCAATAAAGATTCAAGCGCAACGATCGCTGCCAGCAGTTCCATGCGGTTATTGGTAGTCAGCCGGTAGCCGCCGGAAAGCTCGTTGCGTTTTCCACCGGCTAATATCACTGCCCCATATCCGCCCGGACCCGGGTTACCCAGGCAACCCCCATCGGTATAAATCACCACACCCTGAACAGTCATTTTTTATTTTCCTATACTCAGTTGGTTGCCTCACGGCCCCGAAAAACATGCTTGCGGCTGGCATTGAGCACCACCAGGATGCCCGCCAGGATCAAGGCGGCGGCTAAATAGAAAATCGGTCGAGGAAGCTCGCCGAAGAAGAAATAACCCATCACACCCGCGAACAAAGGCTGGCTCAGATTGGTCACACTCACCACTTGTCCACGGAAGAATTTCAACGAATAGTTGAGAATGGTATGTCCAATTACAGTCGGGATCACCCCCAAGCCCACCATGTAAAGAATATTGCTGACCGTGTAGGTTTTGATTGGGTTGATCACAAACAGGGCAGAGATCAGGCAAATCATCCCGGCGATAAAATACAATGGCACCATGTAAAGCCACAGGCTGATCCGCCCGCCGTTTTTCCGCCCCAGGGCGAGGTATACCGCAAATCCCAGCATCGAGCCAAAACAAATCAGGTCGCCCACGAAATCCGCCTGATCCAGCTGGAAGTTGCTGCCGGTCAGGACGATCAATCCCAGCAACGTAAGCAGGGTGCCCAGCGTCTCCTGGCGGTTGATCCGTTCGCTGAAGAAGATCCACACGAAAAATGGCATAGCCACCGGGGTGAGATTAGCAATCAAGCTGGCGCTCGCCACCTGAGTCATCCGTGCGCCAATCACCCAGCTCATAAAATGCGCCGCCAGGGCCGCGGCAGGCAAGGCCGCCCAACCCAATTGTTTCCAACCATACTTTCCATCATAATAGCGCAGGTCGCGCCAGAAAAAAGGCGACAGCACCAGGCTTGCCACCAGCAGCCGATAGGCTGAGACCAGAAACGGATGTTCGGTGCTGGCTTTGATCATAATGACTGCAGTCGACCCGCACATGACACCAAACAAAAGAAACAAAAAACGAGGAGCCAGGCGTTCTGCAGTGAATTTCATCGATGGATCGCGAGCTTTCCGGGGTTAAGATTGGCCTATTATACCGGAAATCTTTCGCCTTCCCCCTTGCGCGGGTTTCTGACCATATTTTGATTGACGCCACCCCACGCCGTTGCTAAAATCAATCTGTAGCGGATTTTTATAAGGGAGTCAGTATGACAACACTCATTCAACAGGCTTACGAACAAGGTGGTGGGATTTTTCGCATGGCGCCTAACTGGGTGCCGCGCAGTTTTTGTATTCCCGGAAAACGGCTCAAGCTCCATCCGGCCGATCTGTACGCCTTCGGCGCACGGCGGGGAGGCATTGACGAGCGCTGGTTCGCCTCTACCGTCCCGGCCGCCAACGGCCCGCTGACCACGCCGGACGAAGGTCTGAGCTACCTGGTCAACGGAAAAGGCTCATCCGCCCAACGCGTGCTCTTCCGGGATGCCGTCGCCGAGCTTGGCGCCGAATTGCTTGGCAGCCATTTATGGGGCAAATATCAAGACTGGCCGGTTTTCGCCAAGTTTTTCGATAACCAGGGCGCGCTTCCGCACCATTTGCACCACCGCAAAGAGCACGCCGAACTGGTTGGCGCGCGCCCCAAGCCGGAGGCCTATTTCTTCCCCGCCCAGATGAACAACCACGGCGGCGATTTTCCCTACACCTTTTTCGGTTTGGAACCCGGCACCAGCCAGGACGATATTCGTAAATGCCTGGAAGATTGGGATAAAGGTGATAATGGCATTCTCAACCTGTCCCGCGCGTTCAAGCTGGAATTGGGCACCGGTTGGGATATTCCCGCGGGCATCCTGCATGCCCCAGGCAGCCTGTGCACCTACGAGCCGCAATGGGCCAGCGATATCGCCGCCATGTTCCAATCGCTGGTCAACAACCTGCCGATGAGCTGGGATTCGCTCACCAATTACGTGCCCGAAGATAAAAAACACGACCTGGATTACATCATCTCCTTGATCGACTGGCCCGCCAATACCGACGCCGATTTCAAGAAGAACCACCAGCTGTACCCCAAACCCGTCTGCCCGCCGGAAGAGATGCGCGAAGCCGGCTACCAGGAAAATTGGGTCGTGTACGGCAGCCCGCTGTTCTCCTCCAAAGAATTGGTGGTGAATCCCGGCCGAACGGTAACCATCCAGGATCCCGGCGCTTACAGCGCCATCGCCGTCCAGGGACACGGAACCTTTGGCAGTTGGGAGATCGAGAGCCCGGTCTTGATCCGCTTCGGCCAGCTCACCGATGACGAATTTTTCGTTTCCGCCCCCAATGCGAAGGCCGGGGTGGTCATCCATAACCCCAGCGCCACCGATCCACTGGTGATCCTCAAAACCTTTGGTCCCGCTTAATACAAAATCAAGGGGCAGCCGATGGGCTGCCCCTTGATTTTATAAGTTAGCGCCGGCTCAATTCTTCGTAAACCTCTTGGTAATACATCACATTGTCCGCCGGCGTATTGGGTGGAATGTGGTTGCCCACCGCCAAAAAAAACCCGGGGCAGGGTTTGCCAATCGCCATGCAGCGTTCCACCTCGGCGCGGATCTCTTCACGGCTGCCGTTCAACAAGATGCGCGTATCGGCGTTGCCGATAAAGACATGCGTGCGCCCATATTTTTCGGCAATATAGCCCATATCCGTCATCGGTTCCATCACAAAGCCGTTCACCCCACACTGCGCCAAATCATCGATAAACCGGGTGAAATTACCGTCCGAGGTGTACATAATTTTCTTGCCGGCTTCTATCAGGGGCGTAAACAACCGCCGGTAATTAGGAAAAACGAACTCGCGGTACCATTTTGGCGCAAAGATGGGCCCCGAAGTCCAGGTCATATCATCATGAACCATCACCACCGGTGCGCTCAATTCTGCCAGCGCCTCGAAATATTGCAACACCCAATCGGTGTAGCGGCAGGCAACCCGGCCAAATCCAAGCGGGTCGACCCCGGCCGCCAGCAGGAGCATATCCCAGCCAAAGATATCCAGTAACCCGGACACCAGGGTAGTATAAATGCCGGTCATATTGACCAGGTCAGGCGCTTCCTGGCAATTTACCTGGTAATGCCGGCTGAATATCTCAGCCCAGGCGGAGCGATTTATCCTGCCATAGGCTGCCTCGAAATCAAAATCCAGCACTTCCTCTGGTGTTTTAAATGGACAGGGCCGCGCCTCGCGCCAGTCGGTGCCGCCCTCCTGGTACACTGCGTGACCCAAATCGGTATGCAGATCGCCAAATGCCTGGCTGGAAAAATAGGTGCTCCAGCGAAAATCATAATTCCACGCGCGCATTAAGGCCAACCCGGCTTCGTGCTTAAGCTCCTCCGGGCTGTCCGGCGCAACCACCATATTGGTGCTCCGCCGCACGACTTCCCAATGACCTTCGAGAGAGTACTCGGTATGCGGTACCCGTTCGGGCATTTCCAGGTTGATCGCCGCCCAACCATCTTGAAAAGACATTCCTCACCTCAAAAAACGTATCCATGCATTGTATATCAACTCGCCTTGAGGGTAGTCATTTTCAGGATCACCAGGGTCATATCCATCAACTCAGCGGCTTCCAAAGGATACGTTCGCCGTCATGCCCCAGCGCAGCCCTTGTGGAGGGTTATTGCAGCGAATGCGCACTTTGTACAGCACGTCCCCGCTTTTCTCAGTGTAGTTCTGAGCCACGCTCACCACTTCGCCACGTACATCGGCATCCGGCAGGGCATCCACCTTGATCGTTACCTCGTCTCCAACCTGCACCTGAACGACATCCAGTTCGGTCAAATCGGTTGTTTCTACGTACCAGGCGGACGTATCCGCCAGGGATACCACCGGCTGCCCGGCAGACACCATCCCGCCTATTTCCAGCGGCTTTACTTCGGCAATTAGCCCGGCGAAAGGCGCGGTAAGCTTCAGATCATCCAGGCTCTTCTGTGCGGAGGCCACCTGCGCATCCGCCGCGTCCAGGCGTTTTTGCGCCTGAGCCAACAGGTCGGGGTCCGCTCCTCCTGATAGTTTATCCACATCTCGTTGGGTCTTTTTGACCAGTTGATCCGCCTCATCCAGAGCCATCCTTGCTACCCGACTTTGGTTGGCTAACAGATCGCGGTCGTACACAGCCTGGTTGTAATCTTCCAGCGCCGCATCGTAACTATTCTGTGCGGAACTGCGGGTGAAGTTATTCACATCCAGGTTGGTATACTTGTCCAGGTCGGTTTTTCGGTCGTCCAGGGTCGTCTGGCGGTCTTGCACAATCGTTTCTTTATCATCCAGGCGATTGCGAAAATCGACCGTCTGGGTATCGTCAAAAGCCTTTTGAGCCTCCATCAACGCGGATTTCGCCTTAGCCGCCGCCAGGGCCGCCTGGCTGACCGTGTAATCCGCGTCCTTATTGATCGTATCCAACACCTGTCGAGCGGCTTCCTGTTCTGACTGCGCCGAGCGCAGGGCAGCTGTGGCGTGTCCGCTGTCATCTAACCCGGCCAAGATCGCATCTTTTTCTACGCTCGCGCCATCCACTGCGCTCAGCTCCGCGATCCTGCCGGCGCTGTTGAATGCCAGGTACACATAGCGCGATGGCATCACCCTGGCTTCAGCCTGGATGCTTGCCCCGTTGGTCACCACCGGCAGCGGGGTTGCTTCCGCCGACGCAGGATTGAATAATGTATTGACCCCCGAACAGGCCGCGATCAACACGCCTGCCAGGCCTACAACCGTCCACTTAATCCATCTCATTTGTTGCTTCATTGTCTCTCTGCCTCTCGAAGCTATTCATACGCCAGGATTTCCCGGATGGTCAGGCGAACAGCGCTGTTTGCCGGGAGAATACTGGCGATAACCGAAAATACGAAAATAACCCCAAACCAGATCACCGGGCCGGTCAGAACATACTGGAAAGGCAGCGGGCTTCCAAAGATGGACAACCCGATCGCCTCCGACATTCCCGTGCTGACCGGCAAGGCGGCCAGGGTGCTGATCACCCAACTGATTAAACCGATCAGCATTCCCTCGGTGATCACGATGCGCAAAATCTCTCCATCCCGCGCGCCGATCGCACGCATTACGCCAATTTCACGGGTGCGCTCCAGTACATTCAAGCTCATCGTCCCGGTCAGGCCGATGCTGCCCACGACCGCCATCAACATCGCCAGGAACAGGAGAAAATTAGTTAGTGTATCCAGTCCGCCCGTGGTTCGTGCACGCAAGGATTCGCCCGCACGAGCCTCTTTCACTGAATAACCCATCCCGGTAAGGTGAGTCTCCAGCCGTTGGGCAAAGGCTTCTTGCTGGCTGATGGTCAATCCCAGGGTGGTCGAGACCACTCTGAAATCCAGGGATTTACCATAGGTGTGAGTGGCCCGCGCCAGAAAATCGTATTGGGTAAACGCGGTTAGCCCGATATTTTTTCCGGCGAACTGGTAAAAGCCAACCACCGTCCACCGGGTTTCTTTCCCGCTGATCTTGAGAGTTATCTGATCGCCGGGTTTGATCGACGGAAATTTCTCAGCGAAATATTCATTTAATGCCAGGGCGTTTTGATCCTCCGGCAGCAGCCATCGACCTGCGATCACAATCGGGTCCACCAGGTGGGTATCGGCTGGCGGGCCCTGGATCACCACAGTTTCCCCTTCCGAGCCGTCCGGCATGATCATCACACCCGATCCTACCGCCCAGCCTTCTACCTGGGCGACATCGGGCAGCCGGCGGATTTCCAACTCGATGGTGGAAATCCGGTAGGGGTCATTAAAGGTGACGTTGACATCCGCAATAAAATAACGTCCTAACCTGGCGATGTAACTCTCCAAAGACGCACGCATATTGAAGGTGCCAATAAATATCGCCCCGCCCAACGCCAGGGTGGTCAAAGTCAAAATCAGGCGCAAGCGCTGCCGGAAGGTGTTGCGCAACGAAATCGCCAGCGGCCGCGACACCCACCGCAAGCGCGCCATCCACAGGGTCAAACGATCCATTCGCCCGGAATCTCCTACGCCCACCCCACTCAAGGCCTGCTGGATCGGCAGCTGCGTGCCGCGCAGCACTGGGATCAAGGATGCCACCTGCGGGACAATCAGGGCAATGATTGCCTGGGTGAAAATAGCCTGCGGGATCACCCGAAAACCCCGGGAGATGAAATTGAGGGTGGGCGCCACCGCGATCAACTCGGCGAAGGCAGTGACATTTGCCAGGGGAATGGCCAGGGCCAGGCCCAATAAGCTGTATACAAATACCAATGCCAGGTAAATCCCGATGAGCGTTCCTCGCGTAGCCCCAACCGTTTTCATAACCCCGATTTGCTCGATCTGGTGGGTCAACAGCGCTGAAAGGGTATTGATGATCAGGAACCCGCTTAAAAACAGCACGAGAAAACTCAACATGTAAAGGACGGCCTTCATCGCCTCGATATATGGCGCATTGGGATGGTCTTCGGATCGACGCACGACCGTGCCAAACGTCTCGTAGCCGTTTTTGTCAAATTCTTGCAGAACCCTATCGGTCACCGATTGAATGTGGGCAAGATCCTCATTGTTTTGATCCACGGTCAGGTGAACCGCATTGAGCTCATCCACCCGGTCAAGGCTGGTCAGGGTATCGCGCTGGATGTAGCCCTGGATAGGAGCCAAAAAGAAGCCCGCCCCACCGCCATCCGAGCCAATGGTCTGGTCGTTAACAATCGCTACCAGTTTTAGGGTATGAATGTCGCCATTGGCCAGCTTGATCTCTACCTTGTCTCCCACCTGATAATGGGTATCTCCCAGGCGGTTGGCCTCCAACGCAATTTCACCTTCCTTCGGCGGCCAATTGCCTGAGATCAGGCGAACCTGGTCGATCACGGTTTCGTCGATCTTGGCATATGATTTAATCCGGATGGCTTTAAATTGGTCTGCTCCGGTACGGATGCGCAAATCGAAAACCGCCAAACCCTCCGCTTCTTTCACCCCCGGCAAGCGTTTCAGGTGATCGATAAAATCATCGCTGACCGCCTGGCTGCGCACCTGGATATTGGCGGCGTTAATCGCCAGATAGCCTTCTCGCATGTCGCTGCCAATAGCGTTGTAAAGGATCACGATCATGCCCACCGCTACCAATCCGACCGCGATCGACACCACCACCAGCATAGAACGCACCAGGTTGCTGGTGAGGTCCGCCACCACTTTGCGCCAGCGAGGCCGCATCACCGCGTCCCTCCAGATGGAGCCGAATGAGGTGAATGGGGCAAATGGGCGGTAATTGTGTCGTAGTCACTGCCCGGGATCCACAAAATAACTGCCGGTCCGCCTTCTGCATGCAGCTCAAATTGCGGGCAATCCACCGTCAGCCGGCGCAAATCCAGCCACCGGCCCATCTGCAGGCTCCCCAGATCGGGCTGGCCGCCAGCTGCACCGGCGCATTTGACTATGCGAATAACACCTTTTTTCACCACGAGTATATCGCCCTGTCCATTTATCTCCGGTTGAGTGATTCGCGCCCCACTTCCGTATTCGCTTTCCCGGGAGGCTTCGGATAGATGCAGCAACTTTTCGTCCGCCAATCCGCTGAAGGCACGGGTGATTGCATCTTCCACAATTTCCCCATCCGAGAGCAATATCGAGCGATTAGCTCTCTTCGCTAACCCGCGGTCATGGGTAACCATCAGGATCGTCTTGCCTTGCTGGACCAGGGTTTCAAACAATCCCAAAACACCTTCCGCCGAGCCCGAATCGAGGTTTCCGGTCGGCTCATCCGCCACCACAACCGGCGGATCGTTGGCCAGAGCGCGTGCCACGGCTGCACACTGCTGCTGGCCGCCGGAGATCGCTCCCGGCAGGGCATCCCCCAAATCACCCAGGCCAACCAGCCCCAGGAGGTAGTGGGCACGCTCCACCCGTTCGCCAGGTGAATACATCCGGCAAAAATCCATCGGCAGCAACACATTTTCCAACAGGGTCATGGTGGGCAGTAATTGGAAAAACTGGAAGACAATTCCCAGGGTTTTCCCCCGCCATTCGGCCATTTTACCTTCCGGCATGGCTTCGAGAATGGTGTCGCCGATCCTGATTTTTCCGGAAGTGGGATGGTCGATCCCGGTCAGCATATTAATCAGGGTTGATTTTCCGCTCCCCGAACGCCCGATGATGCTGACAAACTCACCCGAGGCGATTTCCAGGTGGATGTTTTTCAAGACGCGCGACGAACCTGCCAGCGAGGTAAACACCTTCTCCAGACCGTCGACGGCGATGAGCGGCCTGTGGTTGCCCCAGGTGAAATCCGGAGTGTTAAATGCGGGCCGGCTGGGCATGCACCAACTCCCCATCATTCAAATACAGCACCCGGTCTACTCGCGACACCAGACTCTCGTCGTGGGTCACCATCAAGATCGTTTTTCCCCGTTGCACCAGCAGGCTGAACAGATCAAAGACAACCTCAGCCGTAACCGAGTCCAACCGCCCGGTGGGTTCATCGGCGACGATCAATAACGGGTCGTTGGCCAGCGCGCGGGCAATCGCCACCCGTTGCTGCTGTCCCCCGGAGATCTCGGAAGGCAGCTTACGGGCATGTTGTTCCAATTCCACCTCTCGAAGCAGCTCCATCGCGCGCTCTCGACTGGCCTTTGCCTGGTAACTCCCGGTAAAATCCATGGGCAGCATCACATTATCGATCAGGGATAAGGCCGGCAAGCAGATGGAAGGATTGGTACACCAGCCCGACATTTTTTCCGCGCCATCGTGCGCGTTGATCTTCACTCAGTCGATGCACATCCAATTCCCCTACCCGCACTTCGCCGCTGGTTAAGTGGTCGGTTCCGGTGATCATATTGATCAGGGTAGTTTTCCCCGCACCCGATTTTCCAGCAATCGCCAAAAATTCTCCGGCTTGGACCTCAAAACTGACACCTTTTAACGCAAAAAAATCACCAGCCGTGGTTTGGTAGGCTTTGCTCAGATTTTTAACAAGGACGATCGGCTGCGCCAGATTGGCGAGATTTGCCATAGGAAATCCTACGAATAATGAGTAATAATTAACCAATCATAAACAATGTGTTTATAATCATACAAACCATACAGATTATAATCTGGCTTACCGGCATGTCAATCACCAGATAGGAGTGGCTGTCAAAAAATGAACATGCATACAACTAATCCCCACCCTCATACCGATCGCAGGGTCAACCGCACCCGCCGGCAATTACGCGAAGCCCTGACTGCCCTTATTCTGGAGAAAGGCTACGATGCTGTCACCATCGAAGACATCACCGAGCGGGCCGACCTGGGCCGAACTACTTTTTATCTCCACTATCGGGCCAAGGAAGAATTGCTTTTGGAGAGCATCGGCGCGACCGCGCAGGAGCTATACGAACAGGTTAATGCTCAAATCAGCCTGATCACCCCACGAACCCCGCAGACTGCCCTGGATGCAATTACCCAAATTTTCCAGCACGCCGCCCATAACTCAACCCTCTACCAGATCATCTTCAAAGGAGGTGCGGCGTCAAAAGTCCAGCATTTTATTCATGAGTTTCTCAGTGAGGCCTCCAAACCTTACTTTGAGCCCATCTATCTCTCCGAAGATCAGGCCATAATCCCCCCGGAAGTGCTGACCAATTACTTTTCAGCCGCTTTGCTGGGTTTCATCACCTGGTGGCTAGAGTCCAGCCAGCCGTACACCGCCGAACAGGCTGCCGAATATTTCACCGTGATGTTTTTTGCCGGGATCAGAAACCTGCGCGGTACCCCAGGCAGCGCCTGACCCAGCCGCTGCCGCCCAGGCGTGTTCAAATGCATCGATAAAAAAAAGAAACCCCGCGTTGTGAGGGGTTTCTTCGTTCGGGATAAAATCGCGTAATTCTAGCTGTTCTTTTTCACCGGTTCCAGATTATTCTGCTCATCCTTCATGGAGCGCTTGCTCTTCTCATAATAATACGGCATGTAGTAACGATAATCGCCGTAGTAACCGGATTGGCGGATCGGGATGCGGTTGAGAACCACACCCAGGATCTTCCCATTCACACTGGTGATGCGCTCTTTAATCAGGCGGGCCAGCTCGCGGGTTGTCGTTCCAGGCCGCACTACCACCAACACCCCGTCCACTTTCGAGGCGAATACCAGCGTATCTGAAATCAGGAAAGGCGGGTTATCGATGATTATCATATCCGCCATCCCTTTCAATCGCTCGAGGAGATATTCGATGTTCTCTGGGGTAAGGAATTTGTCGGGCATTTCATTGCCATTGCCGGCGGTGAGGATGCGCAGCTTCCCGTCGCCCCATTTTTGGAGAACCAAATCAATTTTCACCGCGCCTTGTAATACATCCGAAAGACCCAGGCGGTCCTCGAAATCGAAATATTTATGCACGGTTGGCCGGCGGAAATCGCCATCGATCAAAATCACCTGTTTACCGCCTTGAGCCATGTTGATCGCCAGGTTGACCGAAACCGAAGATTTGCCATCCCCGGCGTCCGGACTGGTCACCAACAGGGTTTTTATATTTTCTTCGGTACCGCGAATTTCCAGGCTGGTGCGTATGCTGCGGAAGGCCTCGGCCATCATCGAACGCGGGTGCTCTTCAACATATCGCGAGTATTGATACCGTTTTCCCAGATCCATCAAGTAACCCAGGATGGGCAGGTCCAAGACCTTCTCCACATCCCGTGGTGTCTTCAGGGTATCGTCCAGAACTCTCTAAGAGGTAAGAAGCACCCGAGCCAAGCACCAAACCAGCGATACTGGTAATCATGATGATCAGGTACTTATTTAACCCAGAGGGTTTCACCGGCACGGTTGCCGGTTCGATCACTTCCAGACTGTTGGTCACCACAGGCTTGGTATTCGCCAGCAAGCTTGTATAGTTCGTGCGCAGCAGGCTGAGTTTATCCTGGAGGGTGCGTAAAACCTGCCTGGCCGTCTCAAGCTCACTGGCACTCGTCAGCGTGCCCAGACTGCCCTGTTGCTCGGTGATCTGCGTCTGGGTTTCAACGATCTGCTCCTGGATTTTCACTAACTGGTCGGCGGCAAATTGATCCTGGGTCGGGTTGCCCGACAGAGTCGCTCCTGGGCTGGATTTTATCAGTTGGGCTGCCAGTGTATCCGCCACCAATTTTGCCCGCTGCGGGTTTGTGTCGGTCACGTTGATCTGCAAGAACTGATTATTGCCCAATGGCTTCACCACATAATCTGGTAAGAATGTAATCCCCAGCGCCTGCATGGTCGCGTCCTTGATCGGATCACGGTAGGACAGATCCATGTAAAAGCTGGTGAGCTGCTGGTTAAGCCAGAATTCGTTGCTGGATGGATTGGGTTCTGAGATCGTTTTGCCAATGATCAAAGTTGTGTAGGCAGTGTAAACCGGCGGCTGGTTTCTTACCACCATAAAGCTGGTAAACGCAGCTAACAATGTGGCTACGAGGATCAGCCACCACCATTTGAAAAGAGGAGCAATGTACGATCGTATTTCCATGGTTTATGACTTTTGCCGTGTAAAAATCTGAAAGGTTAAAAATACCGCTACGGTTGTGAGCAAGGACAAATCTGCCTCGGTGAACTGGCCGGTCTGGTTGCGAGCGAGGGTCAGTAACCCGGTTACCCGGTTGCGCGCGATCAACGGCACACTAATCACTGAGCGCGAGCTGTTGCGGCCTTCGTCCCATGCCCGGGGTAACCAGCGCGGATCATCCCGCGTATCCGTCACCAGAACTGCCTGTTGGTTCTTCACCACCCATCCCGCCAGACCTTCCTTGAAAACCTCGACCAATTCTTTCTTGGGGCTTGGTTTGATTTTCCCGCCATAGGCCAATAACCCGTCGGTGATATTGCCGTTTTCATCCACCACCAGGAAACTTCCGCTGGATGCCCCAATACTATCGACCGTCAACTGCAAAATGCGGTGCAGCAGATCATACACTTCGGTATGATTATTCATTTCCTGGCTGATCGCCCCTAAGAGATCATAAGTGTCACGAATCGGCCGGGTGTCTGCCTCCGCACTCGCGCTGCGCAGCTCACCCAGGCGGATGTTCTTGTTGAACATCGCGGTGATCTGGCTGACGAAGGAGGATTTCTGGGTGGCGTCTTTGATCGCAGAAATTACCATGTGCTCGATCATCAGGTGGATATCTTCTACCTGTTCGATCCGACTGCTGGGCACGTGGATGTGCAACTTCACCAGGGGTCCCAAAACTCCCCCATTGAATCCCGTTAATCCAATTGTAGTAGCATTTGCAGAATTAGCAAGCTCAATTGCCTTGATCACATTGGGTGAATTTCCACTGGTAGAAATTCCCACGACCACGTCCCCCGGCTTGATCAAACCGGCCAACTGCTGGGAGAAAACCCGTTCATAGCCTTCGTCGTTGGCATAAGCCGTGATCGAAGCCACGTTATCCGCCAACCCAATCACGCGAAAATGCGAAAGGCCGCTGACACGGGTATTTTTCGAAAGGTCAGCCACAAAGTGAGAAGCGGTGGTCGCGGAACCCCCGTTGCCCATCACAAATACCTGTTTATCACTCAATCGAGCATCCAATAAAACATCAACCATCTGTTGGATGAGTGGCAAAGGAATCTGATCCAATGTCTGGTGCAAATCATTGACGTACGTATGGAAGTGATCCATGTGTTCCTCCTGACCCTTCGATGCCCTAGAAACGGCGCATTACCGCCGAT
Source organism: uncultured Chloroflexia bacterium (assembly GCA_963752685.1). Lineage (GTDB taxonomy): Bacteria > Chloroflexota > Anaerolineae > Anaerolineales > Anaerolineaceae > Anaerolinea. The sequence continues at coordinate 1,886,108 of CAVVZR010000008.1, forward strand.
AATTAAAAATCACTTTGGTGCCGTCCCTTTCCAGGCGGAAAGGGAGTTCCTGTAAATCTTTCAACGCGCAGCGCACTGCGTCTTGCTTATCCTGGGGGCAGTATAAAAGTAAAAATCCGCCGCCACCCGCGCCTGTAATCTTGCCGCCTAAAGCCCCGGCTTGCTTTGCTCGCTGATAGGTCTCATCGATGCTGCCGTTGCTGATTTTACTGGCAAGCTTTTTCTTTAACGTCCAACTATGATCCAACATGATGCCAATCGAATCCAGGTTGCCCTGGACAAGTTCTTTTCGCGCCGTGTAAGCCAACTCTTTCAATTCCCGCAGCACAGGGGTTGTATCCTGAATATTCGCTTTCTGTTCAGTGAGAATAGTGTCCGCCTGACGGTGAACCCCGGTGTAGAACAGCAGAAAACTTTCATCCAACTTCCGCTTCAGGCTCTCCGGCAGGTCAATCTTCTCATTGGTCACGCATCCATCCTGGTGGAATTCAAAGAAGCGCAGCCCGCCAAAGGCAATCGCGTACTGGTCCTGAATGCCGATGGGCTTTCTAAGCTCGCCAATTTCGATCTGGCAGGCTTCTTTTGCCAGTTGTTCGGCCGTAACCATCTCGCCCAGTAAGGTATACATGGCATGCAGCGAGCCCACCGTCACCGCGCTGGATGAGCCCAGCCCCGAGCCGGCAGACGGGATATCGCCCATGGTGGTGATCTCCACCCCGCGGTCAATTCCGGTCAATTTCAAAGACTCACGGATCAACTCGTGTTGGATTTGGTCGACGCTGTCCACCATTTCCGTCAGGGTATAGCCGATGCGCAACTTGGCATCAAATCTCTGTTTAATCGTCACAAAGATATACTTATCAATGGTCGAGGTCAGCACGCATCCCCCTTCTTTCCGAAAGAAATCCGGGAAATCGGTGCCGCCGCCAAAGAAGCTGATGCGCAAGGGGCTTTGAACAATAATCACAGAGCTCTCTCCGCTACTTTCTGATAATCGACCGTCTTCTGCAGTCCTTCTTCCAACGTTACCGTCGGAGCCCAGCCCAGCATCTTTTTCGCCTTGCTGGCATCCAGATAGATAAATCTGGTTTCGCCGACTTTAGCCGGCCCGTGGATCGCTTCATTGGGATAGTCGGTAATCACCTTCAACGCGTCAAAAATCTGGTTGATGGATGTTCCCACCCCGTAACCCAGGTTATAAATCCCTACGGGCGCATCCAAACCCAGCAGATTCCCTCGAGCGCAATCGCCCACGAACACAAAGTCGCGCTGCTGTTCGCCGTCGCCCGTGATCGTCACCTGCTCGCCGGCCAGCATTTTGCCAACAAAGATCGCCACCACCCCGGCTTCACCGTGGGGATCCTGGCGCGGTCCGTACACATTCGGGTAGCGCAGCACGGTGTAATTCAGCCCATAATTCTGATGGTATAAGAATAAATAATGCTCGACGGTGTGCTTGCTGACCCCGTACTGGCAAATCGGCAGGACTGGATGGTTCTCGTCGCAAGGCAGGTATTGCGGTTCGCCGTAAGCCGTCCCCCCGCTGGAGATATACACGATCCGTTTGACCCCGGTCTTGCGGGCAGCCTCGATCAAGTTGATCGAACCGAGAATATTTACATCGGCATCGAAGAGCGGCTCCACCACTGACCGGCGCACATCCATTTGAGCCGCGTGATGGCTGACGTAATCCGGGCGCTCCTTCTCGAACACCTCCACCAGCTTTGGATCGCGGATATCCATCCGGTAAAATTTCGCCGCCGGGTTCAGGTTGCTCTGACGACCCGTTGAAAGGTCGTCGACCACCACCACGTCATAACCTTCACTCACAAACAAATCCACCACATGAGAGCCAATAAAGCCTGCTCCACCCGTGACTAATATCTTCATAACAATCTCCTTATCCTAATGTTACTGCTTTTAATCAAACAAGCAGTCCTGAGTTGTTAATACGCGCCTTTTCCCTTGATCACCGCGGGAATGGTGCGAAACATGATCTGGATATCCAGCCAAACCGTCCAGTTGCGGATATAGTACATGTCCAAACGGACCCGCTCCTGGTAGCTGACGTCTGACCGGCCGCTTACCTGCCACAGTCCGGTGATCCCGGGCCGGATGGTGAGGAGGTTCATCCCCCACTGGCTGTAATCTTTCAGCTCGGGAGGCGAAATCATCCGCGGACCCACCAACGACATCTCATTGCGCAAGACGTTAAAAATCTGCGGCAGCTCGTCAAAACTGACTTTTCGCAAGAATTTACCCATCCTCGTGATGCGAGGATCATCCTTGAGCTTATGCGTGCGGCTCAATTCTTCTTTCTTTTCCGGATAACGATCGAGGATTTCGTCCCCGTTCACATGCATCGTCCGGAATTTAAAGGCATCAAATGTGCGCCCATTGACACCCATCACTCGCCGCCGGTGGATGATAGGCCCGCGTGAGTCCAGCTTGATGGCAAGCGCAATAAGCAAATACAGCGGTGAGAGCAGGATCAACAAGGGAATAGCCATACCATAATCCAGGATGTGCTTCCACCAGCTGTCCACCCCGGTCAACCGCACTTTATTGACATTCACCAGCGGCACACTGGCAATCTCTTTGACTTCCAAACCGGTGGTGATGATTTCATATAGGCCGGAGGACAGCCGCAGGTTGACATCTTCGGCGACCCCATATTTATTGAAGATAGCCAGCAGGTCGTCACGGGTTACCGCGCTGGAGGCCACGATCAGCTCCTTCAACCCGTAGGATTTAATCAACGTATCCAGGTTGCGGATATTGCCAATCACCGGCAGGTTGTTGATCCGCGTGGTCGGCTGTTCTTCGCCATAATCGACAAACCCCAGGATATTCAGCCCGGAATACTGCCAGTTCACCAATTGCTCAGCCAGCAGTTGGCCTTCTTCATTGGCCCCAATAATCACTGCCGGCGAGATGAAATAACCATTCTGGCGCATCAGATAAACTCCCCGCCGCAAAGCCAGGCGGCCGAGGCTGGTGAGCAGGAAGGCCAGCACCCACGAAACAACCAGCCATCCACGAGCAATAACGAAATTAGGCCCAAGAAAACCAGCGATGATGACCAGCAGCATCCCGGTGCTGGTGGCATAAAAAATCTGTGAATATTCTTTGGTCCCGCCCAACAGGTTCTGCCGGTTGTATAACCCGGTCATAAAATACAGCACCAGCCAGCCCGGGATCAGGATATAGACCAGGTTCATATAATAATCTGCGGATGGAACCACGTCCAACCGGAAAATAGGGATATTTGCCTGGAAGCGGAAAAAATAAGCCGCCCGGAAGGCCAGACCGACTGCCGCTAAATCCGTCACAATCAATGCGAAGATGAACAGCTGCCATTGGATCGAATGCCCCAATTTGCTGGACGCACGGTTGATATTTGCCTGGATCGTCTCCCGATCAATAAAAATATTATGAGTGGATAATCTCATTGTAGACCTCCTCGAGTTGGGCTGCGATTCTCACCCATAAATGGTCCTGCTCCACATAACGCCTCCCAGCCTGTCCCAACCGGGTTTGTAAACCCGGATTTTCCAATAAGTTGATTACGGCATCGGCAAATGCTTGCGGATCACCGGCAACCAGTAGATCCTCTCCGGGTTTCACTGCCAGCGCCGAAACAGCCTGGGGAGAAGAAACCACCGGTAAACCACAGGCCATCGCCTCCAGCACCTTGTTCTGGATCCCCGCCCCGTAAGTGATGGGTGTCACCGCGACCGTTGCCTGGTGTAAGTAGGGGCGGATGTCCGCCACAGTCCCGGTAACCCGGATCGCCGGGTTTTTGCCCAGGTCAACCAGCTCTTGAGTGGGGTCCTTGCCCACCAAAACCAATTTCACATCCGGCCGCCGCGACCAGATGATCGGCAGCGTCTCGTGGACGAAATTCATCGACATGGTCACGTTGGCGTGGTAGCTCATCTTGCCGCTAATCACCAGGGTGGCGGGGTCTTTGACCATCCCACCATTCGCCGGTTGGAAGTAATTCAAATCGACGCCGTTTGGCAGCACCCGGATTTGATTCTGTGGGGTGCTTTTCGGCGCCAGTTTCAACAACGCATCCCGGTCATTTTTCGAGGTCACCAGCACACGCTCAAACTGGTTGACCAGCCAACCCTCATACCGCTCCGTCCGGCCCAAATCAAACCGGGTGATCCAGCGGTTAATCCGTTTCTTGCTCTGACCGGAAGCCTGTTTGAACAGCATGCTGATACAGTCGACGCTGTCCCACACAATCGGCGGTCGGGCAGCCGGCGCTTGCCAAGCGATGTCAGGGGTGCGCTTTTTAATATCCAGGCCATACTTCGCGCCGCGCAGGTGTTCGATATGAACGATATCAAAAGCTTTTGAACCGCCTAAAAGCGAGTCCAGGCGCTTAGCCAATTCAGGCTGCCAGCAATACACCGATTGCAACGGGTCGCCGGTGGGTAGAGCCGTCAGACTGTTATACAAAGAGCGCCAGCGCGGTAAGGGATACGCATGAACTTCCGCGCAGATTTCCCGCAGCCGAGCCAGATCCTCTTGTTCGGTTTCCGAAGAATACAGGGTGGCCAGGGTGATTTCGTGCCCGCGCGCAGCCAGATGCACCAATAAATTATATGGGCGCACCCGGATCAAATTTGGCACGTACGGAACCACGAAAAGGATCTTCAACGATTTGTCCTTGGTCTCACCGGCGACGAATAAACGCCACCACCACAATCCCTGCCAGGAAAAGAACCGATGGCAAAAGGGCTTTCGCCAGCAGCGGAATATAGTCGGTTTCGCTGACCGGCACGTGCACCGGCGGAGTCTTGTCCGCCAGGTTAATCGTTGGCTCTGGGGTGGTCATTATTTCACCAGTCAGGGGGTCAACCGTACTGGTAGGGGTCAACACTTCGGTCGCCTCTAGCGTCGGGGTGAGGCTCGGCAGCGCCTTGGCAAAAATCGGCGATGAAGACCCCAAACCCTTCGAGTACCATACCCGGTATCGTCCTTTATCCGATTGCCAGATGTGTGCTTCATCCCGCACAAACCAGACCACGTCCAGCTGGTTGCCCTTATTGACCGTTATCCGCGGCCATTCGGGCACATCCCCCTGGTAGGTGGCGATTACATCCGGTTTTGCCCATTCTGTTCCGTCCCACACCAGGTCGACAATATTCAAGTCCTTCTGTTCTTTATCGATCCGTCCAACCGCTACCAGGTGCAGATTGCCTGCGCTGTCACTCGCCATGGAATAATCGTCCAGGTTCGAGCGGTAAACGCTGGCCGCCCCCCACACTTCGGGGATCGGCGTGGGTTCCGACCATGTTTTACCATCGTCGGCCGACGTCTGATACATGATCCAGTCCAGCGGCAGCGACCACCATGCCACCACCAGGTGGTTGTCGTGATCAAGGCCAATGGTGATATTCTTGGCCATTTCATCTTCACTGAGTGGGAAGTCGATCGCCTTTGTCCAGGTCGCGCCGTTATCATAGGAAGCGGCGTAGGTCACATAGGTCGGATCGGTTAACTGGCCCAACCCACCGCCCTGACCCGACTCCCAAACCACATGAATGTTATCCTTCTTATCAATCAGAATCTGCGGTTTGACCGCGCCTTCTTGATCGCCAATTAAATCGATCGGGTCCGACCAGGTGTCTCCGCCGTCCACGGACTGGCGATAGAAGATGTGGTAGCAGTTCGAGCAAGTGACCGAAGGCACATTCTCGGTGAAGACATAATGGAGATGATTTTTACTATCGATCGCCATCCGCGAGAAGTAGGAGGTTTGCTTGCCACTCATGGTCTCTTTAGGCAGCCAAGAAAGGGCGTTACTGGCATCCCATAGTTGGACACGCGAATAATAAACCGTGGTCAGGTCGACGAACGAGATATGCAGGTTAGACTGATGGTCCACCAGCAGAGTCGGCCGGGTCGCCGCGCTGCCAAAACCTTCCTGGATCAAGGCAAAGACATCGTTTGGCGTGCGCCAATCCACCCCGTTGGCGGAGGTGGTATAAATAACCGAGTCAAACCCAAGCACCCCGGACGCCCATACAACGTGCAGGTTGCCATATTCGTCCGCGGCAATATCAGGAAACCACGAGTAGGCCCCTGCCGGGGAAAGCGCAATCGGATCCGTCCAGTTGCTGGTCGGGCTGCTGGACTGGCCTTGCGAGACACTCCCGATGCTGCCTAAAACCGCCGCTGCCAAAACCAGGGCGATAACGATCTGAAAAACAGCCTTTTTTCTATGAAGGTACATTGGCTTTACTTGTTCTCCAACCCAAAGGAGTCGGCATCAACTGCGAAATCGACCCCTTGCGGGAACTCAATTACCGTGAGCAATTCTTGCCCGGCGAGCGGCATGACTTTCAGCGGGGTTTCCGCTGTGGCAAAATTTACCAGGTCGGGATCAAACAAAATAATCTGAGCGTCTTTGCCCGGCAGTCCCCATTCTTCAGAATTTCCTTGTACAGTGGTGGTGGGGTTATTCACCGGCGCGCCTTCATCCACTTCCCATTTTGCCCCCAGGTTAAAGGGGATCACCCGGTAACCGGGCAGGTAATATCCGACATGGTGCCAGTTCTGGGCCAGGATGAGGGTATTTTGCGGGTCAAAATCCTGCCGGATCGTGTCGATCCGTGTCTGGTAGTAACGATCTGAATTGACCAGGGTCTGGCGGGTAAGAAGGCGCTGGCCACCCGCTCCTAGCGGGTATTCCGGGAAGAACAGGAAAATGGCGCTGCTCAATAGAGTCAATACCAGGGCGCTGGCCCACAACATCGGAGCGCTGGCCTGGAATATTAATTCAAGCGCCGCCGCACTCACCAAAATGAGCGCCGGCAGGAAAACGAAAGTTAGCCCTTGTTGACCCATATGTATCAATAAGTAAAAGAGTACTGAAGGTAAAATCCATAACCCGATAAAAACTGACCGTTCGCCTGGTCTCGCCTTCCACAGTTTTGTCACGCGGCGAACCACCCAAAAAACTGCTGGTACAAAAAATATACTCCATCCAAAGGCCGAATATAATATCAATTTAGTTACATTTCTCCGAATACCCCATAGTCCGGCGCCCATGAAAATGGAAGTGGTTTTTTGAAACCGGTCGGAGAAATTACCCATCACGGTCAGGTACTGGTTGAGCCCACCGCTCAACCAGAGCAGCGGGATAAACCACGCCAGGCAAGCGATCACCCCCACCACGCCCGCACCGATGAAGAGTTTCCAGCCGATTTTTCGAAACGCAAAGAGCAGCGCCGGAGCCAGGAAAACGATCGTCTGCTGGCGCACACCCCCGGCGATCGCCAGCACCAGCACTGCCGGGATCACATACCTACGCTCTCCCTGCATGGATTTGTAGAGCAGCAGAACGCTGACGATCACCAGGAAGGCATCTACGCTGTGCGGAAGGGCAATCTCGTTATAAAACCAGAACAACGGCGATGCGGCCAGGAAAATGGCGCTCAACCAGCCCACGCGGGCGTTGTAGATTGCCTCTCCCAGCAAATACATGGCCACCACCGCGCCCACACTCGCCGCGATACTGATCGTCACCATCACGGTTTGAGGGTCGTGCAGCACACTTGCCAGCAGCCGGCACAGCCACACATACAAAATATATCCGGGCGGCTGGGGTTGTTCTTTGACCAGGTTGAATTCGCTCATTGCATACGCGAAATTCACCAAATCCCAATGGTATAGCACTTTGCTGGCAAAGGGGATGCGCGTGGCGAGAGTCAGGACGGCTAAACCCGCCATCCCGGCAAGGCGTAAACGCGGAAGTTCGGCTTGCCTCGGGACAGCCGGTATGTGAGGTGAAATTGATTGAGTTTGGCTCATGGTATGCCTGCTAGATTCAGGCTATTATCAACCCGATAAATCGTGACCAATCCATTTTGGTAGGCTGGTTTTAATATCGACAAGTCCGGTGTCCAGGTCTCATCGTAGGCCTTCTCGGCCGGTCCCCAAAATATATAATCCACGCTGCCCTCGGTCAATAGCCGCAACTGTTCGGTTCGGTCCAGGTTTCCCTGTAAAAAGTTGTCGACGTTTTGGGTCTTGGTAAAGAAATCCAAGGTCTGCGCCCAATGCGCCAGGTAAGCATGCGTGCCGGTCATGGCCGGGATATATTGGCCGGTAGTTAGTGAACTGAAAACCACGTCTTCCGGCTGGGCGTTCTTTTCTAACCAACCCATCGCATCCAGCTCATCTTTATACAGGTAATAGGGGTAAGTATGCCGCGAGAGGTCCAGAAACCGCCAGGACCAGAGATACAGGTTGGTCGGAATAATCAGCACCAACACCCCCAACGCCACTATCCGCCGCGTCATTTCGGGCTTCAATTGCAGGCTCTTGCGTGTGATTCGCGTCGCCCAGGGCGCGATGACCTCAAAGATTACTGCCACCGCCAGGATCACCATCGGCACCTGCCAACCGTTGAGCAGGTGAATCTGGTAATCGACTGGCAGGTAAATGACCAGGAATGTGACCAGAAACCAGCCCACAATAAACAGCTTGCGATCATCCAGTGCTTTTATACGCAGTGGGTTCATCCGGATTATGCCGTACACCGCCAGCAAGAAAGTGAACCCAAAAAGGATCGGCAGATGCAGCAAGTTGGGTGTGTAGACCCCGGCGTTGGCAAATTGTTTCAACACGGCCTTCCAAACCGGATCCATCGAGGTGAGCGCCACCGAATACAACGCCGGCCAAACAGAGATCGCACCAAGAATCACCCCGCTGCGGATCGCATGCCAGGGCAGCTTGCGATCGCGGATGGCCAGTAAGACCGCATAAGCCAGCCAGACGGCGTACACCGAGACCAGGTCATACGCGTGCTGCCAACCCATGAACAGGGTGAAAATCCCGGCCCAAACGGCGTAATGCACCTTTCCCTGGGCTTGCCCGCGCAGCAGCAGGTCAAAGGTAAAAATATACAACGCCGCGGCAATAAAATGCGGGTATCCCAGCATACCGAGAAACGTATTTCCCTCAGCAATGTAGACATCCAGCGGGAACAACATTTCCTTGCCGCCGATGTACTTGATCACCACCAGCAGCCAGCCCAAACCCGAGGTGAAGGTGATCATCAAGAAGGCGGTTTTGCGGATAATTTCATCCTGGATGAACCAGCGGCATAAACGGTAAACCACCAGCAAGAAAAGAATGATGGCGGAAACCCGCATCAACTGGTACATGACCGCATACCCCACCCCGGCCAACCTGCCCAGACGACCCAATCCCCACCAAAGCAGGTTAAAGAATAAAGGCCGGTTGGCTTCAGGCGTCATTTTGTTGGAAGCCAGGCTTTGAGTGGATAACTCTCGCATCCAGGAAAAATACTGGGCATGGTCAGGCACGTCCAACATGATCCCCATGAATTGCTTGTCTGCGGGCGTGGACAGATACGCATACACATATGGGATGCTGGTCACCAGCAGGATCACGGCGATTACCGCCCAGACAAACCATTTTTCAGAGCTGAGCCATTTACCCGGCAAGGCCGGCTCATTCCAGTTTTGATCTTTGTGAGTGTCTACAATGTTGTCAGTCATGAATTTATAAGTTCTGAGGTATGGTTAATTGGTTGTGTTCAGTCTTTTCTGGTTGCGCAATAGCAACCAGGTCAGCAACAGTAACAAAAGGATTACGATTAATGGGATCAGGCTGGTTATCCCCTTTAGCCCAAGGACCGTGCCAAAGTTACGCGCGATATTCCCCACCTGCCAGTTTGGCAGCGCGTACTGCATAAACGGGTTACGGATCTGGTCAGACGGGAAGGCTTGCCCCGCGATCGCAATTCCCCAGGTAACCACAAGCGACCAGATGCTCAAAATAATCCATCCGACCCGAAACCACAGGACATTCGCCCATTGTCTCGCGGCAAAACCAACGGCCAGTGCGATGAAAGGCAAAGCCGGCAAGAAGTAACGCGGGCCAACCGCAAATCCACCCCACCACATCACCGATGAGGTATTGAACAAAAACATCGAAACCACCGCGGCAGCGCTCACCCAAAATTCTGCTCTGAATTGTTTGCTTTTCCACCAAAGCCAGAAACCCGGCAGGCACAACAGCAGGATCGGTGAGAGGAAAAACAGGCCGCGAAACGGGCTGAAAGTGATCCCCCAGATTGCGTCCACATGCGGAACTGTCAGGCTCAAGAAACCCGTCTGGTGCTGAGCTGACCACAGCTCCGAATATTCATATCCCAGGCTGAAAGGTCCGCCAAAAACTACCTGGTTGTAAACCATCAGCGTGGCCCCGACCGCAGCCGCGGCGCCGGCCACCCACAGGATCCGCGGCAGCTTTCCCAATTTTATCAAGCGGAATAGTGTATACACGAATAATATCCCTGCCAGTAACAGCACCGAATATTCGCATAACACCGCAAATCCCATCAAGAAACCTGCCAGCAGCAGGCGTCCAGGCCGGACGACTTTATCCGACTGCACCAGCACAAACGCGCCGACCAAAAACGCGGCGCTCAATTGGTGGCTGTAATATGCGCCTGCATACGCAAACACCGGCGTGAGCAATCCATAAGTCAACACTACCAGCATACTGAGCGCCGGCGAAAACTGAAAAACAATCAGAATGTGATAAAGCAGCAGCCCCAGGATCACAGAGGCCAGCACCGGAATGATCAGGGTTAACGCCACCTGAGCGATGGCAAACCGCACCTTATCGGCATATACCCCCGATCCGTCCGCCTTAAGCGTCGATTGGAATGCGGCGTTGTTGGCTAACTTCACCACCAATTTATCCATCAGGGGCGTGTTCAACAGCACCTTTAGACCCGCGTAAACCGGGATGCCTAAAAAAGCAGAGCCAGGTGGTTTATCACTGTAATAATGCTCGCCTACCTTAGCATAATCAACCGTATTGTTCACGTAGCGGTCGATCATGAAGGTGCCATCGTCTACCACCGCCACGATCATATCCAGGCGCGAATTCTGGTTCGGATCGGCCCAGCGGGGGAAGAAATAGGCATAGCAAGCCAACAAAACGATGGCGATGGTGATCTGGTTGAGCAGCTTGCCTCGAGGTGATTGTTTTGTGCTCATTTATCCTGTATGTAGACTTGAGTGATTCTGATAAGCGTCTTCCAGTTGAGTGCATACCTGTCGGTAGTCATAACGGTCCCGGATTAATTTGCGCCCATTTCGACCTAACTCCACCCCGAGATCATGGTTATTGAGCAGCAGCAGCGCCGCTTCAGCGAATTTCTCCGGGCTGTCGGCCACCAGCAATTGTTTGCCGTGCTCTACCGCGATCCCCTCACAGCCAATCGTCGTCGAAACCATCGGCAGTTCTTGCGAAAGCGCATTGAGTATTTTGACGCGCATGCCTCCGCCGGCCCGCAGAGGCACAATCAACACACCCGCATTTTCCAGGTATTCATTGACATCCTCGACATACCCGGTGACGTGGATACGGCTATCGCCTGCTTGCAGCGCCTGAACCTCAGCCGGGGGTTTTGCACCTATAATGTCAAACTCCACGTCCGGCTGGACGCTGTGGATCAAGGGCAGCACTTCACGCGCGAACCAAAGAATCCCATCGACATTGGGCGGCCAGAACATCGTCCCCACGTGCACAATCCGGTTGGCGCCTGGTGTTCGCGCCACCCCAACCTGTTCATCCGTATCGACCGCAATGGGGATGACATAAGCCGAAGCCAGGTGCCCGGCTACTTGCTCGAGGGCTTTTTTATCTACCTCGCTCACCGCCAGGACCGCGTCGAAATCCCGGCAGATCTTACCCTCATAACCCCGCATCAAGCGCCAATCGCGCTCCAGGAGCCATTTGCGTGGCCCCTGGGGCATGGTATTAGCCATGCGCTGATATAACATCCACATGGCGTTGTGTTCGTCCACCACACGCCGGCCCTGACCGGCAGCCTGCGCATATTGGGCCATATTCAATTGATCGGCGTGGATCACATCATAGGTGTTGCTGGCCGCCAAACTGCGTACCAGGTTCAGCATCGCCTGCCGCCTGTCCCGAGCAATCAGCCAGGGCAAACCGCTAAAAATACTCTGCACCAGGCCCAATCCATCGTTGAGCAGCCCCCTTTGCATCGGGACCGTATGGACTGCCTGGCAGTATTTCTGCAGATGAGCAATTTCTCGCTCCTGGTTGCCACGCACAAATGAAACCAGGGTGACGTTGTGGTGCAGGGCGAGATATTTGATAACATTCCATGTTTTTACCTTTGGGCCGCTGTCTGGTGGATATGGCAGCACCTGGGTTAATAGCAATACATTCAAAAGAATAATACCTGTCCTTTGGGGATTGGTTTTCGGATGAAAATTCTGACGAGTTAGAAGGCGTGTGCAGTGCGAAAAACCTGCCAATAACCTTCCGCTTTGGATCGTAGATCCGCATTCTTGGATACCAGATATACCAACCGGCCGCTGATTGACCGGCTAAAACTGTTCAAATAGAGCAGGGCTTTGTACATGGCCGCCGGCGCCTTGCCGTAATGCTTGCGAAAGAACTGCACCCGGCTGCGATACAGCCGGATGAGGGTTTCGACTTTGACCATTTTCGCGCTGCCGCCCCATAGGTGCACGGCCCTGGCGTTTGGGATATAACGCACTTTCCAACCACCTCGCTTCAAGCGGTAGCACAAATCGACTTCTTCGGAATACATAAAGAATGTTTCGTCGAACAGGTCTGGCTGGTCCAAAGCGCTGCGCCGCACCAGCATGCAGGCCCCCATGACTACATCCACATCCCTGGTTTCATTCATCGGCCAATAGCTCATCAAATATCTGCCAAACACCCGGCTGTTCGGGAAGGCTCGATCCAGCCAAAGCGTCTGCCACAACTCGGTCGCCAGGGTCGGGAAGGAATAGCACGAACGCTGCAGGCTGCGGTCTTCGTTCAACAGCTGGCAGGCGATCACCCCAACCTCAGGCGCATCCAGCATCGCCTCCAGCATGATCTTAAGCGCGCCCGGATCCAAAAACGCATCCGAATTGAGCAGCAGAAGATACTCTCCCTGGCAGGCTTTGGCCGCCTGGTTGTTCGCCCTGGCAAAGCCTACATTTTCCATATTTTCGATTAGATGGACCTGTGGGAAATCGGATTTCACCATCTCGGGGCTGCCGTCTTGCGAGGCGTTATCCACCACCCATACATCCACATCCATGCCTTGGGCGGAGACCAACAGCGCCTCCAGGCAGGCTTTGAGCATGGCACGCGTATTCCAATTGACAATGATCGTCGAAATTTGCGCCATCAACCACCAACCTCAGCCAGGTGGTCTTCTTTCGCAGTGATCAGGTCCATCGCCAGGATAGTGCCCATAAACAGCCAGCTATAGACGGTATAGCTGTAACCCGAAATCGTCTGGGTATATGCGAACGGCAGCAGCCAGTCGCCAAACGCCATAATGACCACACACCCCACCGTTCCCCCCAAAGCAGCGGCGGCCAGAGCTTCCATGAAATCTTGCCGGCCTCTGACTCGGCGGTACACTACCAGGCCCCGCCAGCAAAGCACACCAAAGATCCCCAAATAGAAAACGGAACCAATCACCCCGGTTTGCGATATCAGATCAATATAATTGTTGTGGGTTGCCATGGCATCCATCGGATAATAGGTCATGTAATAGATCGCGTATCCCGCGGGGCCCATCCCAAGCAATAAATGCTGGCTGGTAAAACGCCAATTCATTTGCCAGGCCAGCAGGCGAGTATCACCGCTGGTAACCGTTTCCTGGCCAAACCATGACTCAAGGATGGATGAGTTGGTCAAAATGTAAACAACCATCACCAGGATGCCCAGAGCCAGTAATTTCTTAGAGCGGAAGAAGACGATTACCGCGCCTGCTACCAGACCCGGCAGCCAGCCCGCCACCCAAGATATGTTCTTGATAAAGCCGTAATACACCCACATGGCCGCCAATATGGCCAATAATCCACGCACCGGCAGGGTAAGCTTCTTATCAAACAAAGCCATGGATGTGGCAAAACCGATGATCCACATCGAGGCCAGCCCGCTGGTATTGACCGGCAGTCTGCCGCCCATCATGTTGCTCACATAACCCAGCACACCAACACTGATCATCACCCACACCATCACCTTGAGGTATTTCACCTCTTGAACCAGGTTGGCGACCAGGATAAGCATCAGCGGCGAAACCACCATGATCACTGCCGATGCCGCCTGTACAAAAATGAATGAATTGGGCACATAAAGAAGCGGATCACGGAAGATCATTGCCCACGCAAACGAAACCAGGGTAGTTGCACCGAAACCGAAGACCGGCACATTGGCGGATGACATCGCAATCTGGAAATTTTTCTCGATGACGGCCTTGCGGAACCACCACAAGATCAAAAAGGCGGCCGATAATATCAGGCTGATGACCAGCCGGCTGCCGGTGCCGGTGGGCAGACTGAATGGAATATAGGCCGCCGCCAGCAGGATCACAACCGGGGCAAGCTGCAGGCGGCTCTGCAGGATAAAGAAGCCTGCCACTCCAAAAGGAATTGCCGCCAGGATCACCCCGTAGAGGGGATTCCTCAAGCTGGAGATCAGGCTGACTCCCACGGTGAACACCAGCACGCCAAGGGCTACCGCCAACCTGAGCAGGAGTATCCGGTGAGACTCCAGTTTGAGGAAAAGAGTCGGAACCAGGCCCAACTCCTGAATCAATTCTAAATCTTTGTGTTTGCCAGTATTCATACGCGAACCCATCCTGGCGCCGCATCACAATTAATCATGATGCCACCAGATCATTGAGATAAGTATCCAGGCGCTGGTTGATCGTCAACCAATCATACTTGCTTTCTACCGTCTTGCGTCCATTTTCTGCCAGGCGATTGCGCAATGCCGGCGCTTGCAGCACGCTCAAGACCGCATCCGCAAATTCACCCGGCCGGTCGGCCACCAGAATATCCTGTCCGTGGACCAGGTCTAAGCCTTCGGCCCCCACACGGGTAGATATCACCGGCACACCTGCCGCTAAAGATTTGAGTATTTTCAGGCGAGTCCCGCCACCCACGGTCAAAGGCACCACATTCACCCAGGATTTTGCCAGAACGGTGCGGATATCATCCAAAAAACCGGTAAAAACCACTCCTTCATTGCGTGGCAGACGATCGATCAATTCTTGTTTGACTTTACCGGTGATGTAAAAGCGTACCGAGGGACGCTGCGCCTGGATCAAGGGCAAAATCTCTTCGATGAAATATAAAACCGCTTTGTAATTGACCTCATAGGTGATCGAACCATTATAGATCAGTGAATCTGCCACAGGTTGAATGGCTTCGTCCAATTGATAATAAGCAAAATCGACCCCATTGGGAATGACCACCGGCGCTCTTTCCGGGTTGATCTTGACGGCCGCCGACCTTTCATCTTCCGAAACAACTGTGGTGCCATCATATTCATCCAGGATCTTCTTGACGTATCGCGACAGCTTCCACCAGGTCAGGCCATTCCGCAGTTTACGGATCAGGTGGGTTTCATCCTGGAAAGGTGCCAGAATTTTGGTGACCTCCAACTCTTCAAACACCTTTTTTGGTCCGTGCACATCCAACCCATAGATCGCCATGTCGATTTCCGAGGCAATCACCACATCGTAGTCTTGCCTTGCGGACAGCTCTTTCACCGTATCTGCCATTTCCCTGCTGTACGTGTCCACAACCGAGCGTGGGGTATCCGCGAAAAAGCCCAAAAGAGATTTCAAACTGCCGGGATGAAAGGGTTTATAGGGAATGGTGCGGATGTCATCGATAAATTCGAGTAAATGGGCGCAACCCGCAGATACGTCCTCGTCAGCATAAAATGTCACCAGGTCAACGGTATTGCGCACAGCCAGACCCTTGAGCAAATTGTATATTCTGATTTTCGCCCCATTTTCATTTGGGTACGGAAACCAGCGTGACAAGAAGAGGATGCGCATACTGGTCATAACCGGTTAAGCACTCGCATTTGTTGGCGCTGCCTGAGGACTTTCTGATATAGCTGTTCGATTTCATCGATTTCGTCACGCACCGCTTTGACAGGCTGGATACCAGCAGCTAACCGAGCTAATAAATCCGGCTCATCCAACACGCGACGAAGCTGTTGGCGCAGACTGGCTGCATCGCCCGGCCGGAAGCGCAGGCCATCCTGGTCGTGAACCACCATTTCCGCCATCCCACCCATATCCGACACAATGACCGGTTTTTTACGGGCGAAGGCATCCAGGATTACCGTCGGACGGTTCTCGAACCACACGGATGGCACGACTAAGAGATCCAGGCCGTCCAGTATCTTAGCGACATCAGCGGCAGGAAAAGGCCCTTTGAAATGAATATCGAAGTTGCCATTCGCCATTTGCCGCAGCGATTGGCTGTATTCAGGCCAGCGGCTGCCATCCCCGTAAATATCCAACTCGGCCTGTTGTGGGGACGCATGCAGCTCCATGAAAGCATTCACCAGCACGTGCACACCTTTGTGCTGGGCAATTTGGCCAATATAACCGATGCGCAGAGGTTGGTTATGGATTTTTGAATCACTCGGGGAGATGAGTTCATCCTCGATACCGTTGGGTAAATAGACGAAATTATCAGCAAAAATGCCACTGTCTCGAATTTTTTTTTGCAAAAAATTTGAGTGAGAGATGACCACATCAGCTTGTTCGAGCATCTTCTTTAAATATTTCCGCCGCTCAATAATCGGCTCGATTGCACCGCTCAAACCCATCACCTGGGCGATGGCATCGTTCTTACCGACCAATGTGTAAACATCTCCCAGCATCCCGCCTGATTTTTCGTCCGGCACGCGAAAACGGCGCTTCCTGGAAAGCATACACCAGGCGCAGCGTGAGGCCGGCACCGGTTCAGCACACAACTCACCATTCGCACGCAGCAAGGTGATACGCGGGCATACAAACCAGTAATCCAGCAGGGTCACCACCGTCGCCGTCTGGCAGGCATATGCAGCTTCCAGGACACTGGCCGAGATCAAATAACCCGACAGTAAATGAACAATATCGGGCTTTTCTTCTCTCAACACCACGGTCAGCCAATCGCGTACCTGTTCATTTTGATAGGAGGATTGAAAATAATTATGGTCTTCATGGTTTTTGAAAAAGAGACGGTGAACTTTCACCCCATCTTCCATTTCCATATCGATGCAAAATTCTTCCGATTCCGCAATGATTGATTCCACGCACACGACCGAAACTTCATGCCCTTTTCCCTGCAAAGCGTGCGCTGTGCGGTAGGCGATCTGCTCAGTCCCTCCGATATAGTGGGGGGGATAATGAGGCGCCGCGATAATTATTTTCATGATGACGCCGCCTTCTCCGGTCTGACCCGCAGATTGCGCAGCAACTTCATCTCATCCTTACCAATAACTCGCAAGGCGAACAGCAGCACCAGGTAGACTATTCCGCTGATCAAGATATTCAGCGCCAATGGAGCGAAACCATGCAGCACCAGGGTGGTTAATCCCATCAGCATGGCTGCCAGCAGCGGGTAAAGGAAGGTCTGCCTGAGGTCAAAGGTGGCGATGGTCTGGCGGATTTCCCAAATATATTGGCCCACTAAAACGGCCTCCGTCGCCACCGTCATCACGGCTGCCGCAAAGATACCAAAGCGCGGCACCAACAAGAAATTGATCAGAACATTGAAGGTTGTACTGACCAGCACAGCGCGCGCCGCTTTTTTCTCTTTTCCAGAAATTAAGACGATGTACCCGAAAAACTCCGAGGCAAACATTAAGGGCACCACCCAGATCACCATTCTCAAGGCCGGGATCGCCGGTCCGAATGAAGTCGTGAACAGAAAGGGGATAATTTGGTCAGCCACTACCCAGATCCCCACCGCCACCGGCAGGGCAAAGATCATCAGGTAGCGCAGCGAGCGATCAAAACTCTGGTTGAGCCTTTGCGGGTCATTCACCGATTGGCGCGAGAGGGATGGATATAGCGCGGTGTTGAGCACATTCGAGAAGAGCACCATCGAAAATACCAGGTTGTAAGCCGCGTTATAAAAACCTGTCTCGGCATCTCCCCGGTAAATATTCAGCAGCACGGTGTCGAATTTGTACGAAAGACCCAGGGCGAAACCGATCACGCCAAAAGGCAAACTGGCGCGCAGCAAGTGCATCCATACCCGCGGGTCGGGCCGCGCGATGCGCACACCCAAAGCGCGCACTCCCTTCCAGCAGATAAAACCCATCACGCTCACCCCGATGAGGGTGGCCACGATTAACCCGTAATACCCCATCCCCAGGTAGAGGGCAGCACCCCCGATCAGCACAAAGCTCAGCTGGTTAAGCACCTTCGCGCCGGACGAAATATCCAGGCGCTCAAACCCTGCCAGGACCGCGTCACTGGCCCCTTGCACACTATAAATCAGCAGGCCCAGAGAATTTAAAGCAATCGCTCCGATCATCAGCAAGGGCCGGTGCGTCAACCATGCCGCGACGATGACCAGTACAATGGTAATGATCGATAAAAGCGCTCTCAGGGTGAGGATGTTGCCATACATCATCCTGGCTTTTTCGATGCCATCTGGCTGGTCGCGCAATCGCGCAATTTCACGCACCGCATAAGGGCTCAACCCCAAATCCGAGATGAACGAGAAGGTGATCCCAAAGGCAATCACTGCCGAATATTGGCCGAAGGCGCTGGCTCCCAGGTTACGGACGATTAAGACGGAGAAGCCAAACGAAAGGACCTTGATCAGGATTTGCGCGGCCATGCCAAAAGCCGAGTTCCGTAAAATTGTAGAGGTAAGTTTTTGCATGCCTATGGATAAGTGGTTAATTCGCCAACTTTAAAGCGCCGGATTGAATACTTAGGCGAGTCTGATCGTAATCGATGACGCCTGATGATAACCATCGGTAAAATTAATCCCATCAATATTGGTATTATTGATGGTGACGTCGATCACATTGGTATACCATTTGTTGGCGCTGGCGTCAAAGAAGCTGGCTTTTACGTTCAGTTGGCTGGCATTGATTTGCTCCCAGCGCGCCCGAATGATATCTCCCGGCTCCGGGATGTGGCTGCCGCCGATCGAGGCCAGCGGCATCCCCCATTGGCCTAACCCCACCGGCCCGCCATTGACCCAGGCCTCCAGGACCAGGTCCACCGCCCCGCCGCCGCGCCCGATTGGGATCACTTCCAGGTTTTCTTCCCGGTTGATTTCCTTGCGGAAACCCACCATCGGGCCAAAATAACTGCTCGGTGCAGTATCCGGCGTGCCGTTCGGCCAATCCATCTCAATTTCAGCCCAACCGCTGGTCAGGTCTGGCATGCGATCCAGGTTCCGCCCCGATTGAAGCCGCTCGTTCGCCGAGTATAGGCCGGCGGTCGGATCCATCCTCAGATCCAATCCCCAGGTCGACCAGTCGATTTGCCACTGAGCGCCGTTTTAACGTACGGTAATCTTGCTCCTGCAAATTGGCGGTCGAGCGATTATCCGGGCCATCGGGCAGCGGACCGGTGGTGGGGTTGCGCCAGCTGTCTATATAAAGAGTGAGAGGCTTAGCGCTGTTTGTCGCCAAAATGCCAACGGCAGCGCGGTCATAGGTTTCGTTTTCCAGATGCCCCTGGTGATACCAGCCGTAAAAAGTGCCGTTGACCAGCACGGCGAAAGCCCGTTTCACCCCATCCCCGTTTTGGGAATGCAGCCCGAGGGTCAGGTCTACCCATTGGTCTTGCGGGAAAACCCCATAAATTTTATATTCGCGGGCGGTTCCGTTGGCATCGTAGCCATAGACGAACATCTGCCCATTCTGCCGGATGCGCAGCCACCAACCAAAAGTTCCTCCGGCGCTCGGCCATAAACCCGCCAGGGTTATGTAATCATTGGCTCCCAATTGCTGAACCGTTGAAGAGGGCAGGTACACACCCGAACGCTGCCAGAACCAGCTACCCGGCCGCTCTCGCCAGATATGCGCGGCGGCGGGTTCGTTGAAATTGACCCTCAACTGGGCTAGCGAGCCGGAAGACGAGGACGACACCAGCGCGGAAAAAGACCCATCCCATTTTTGTGTATTATTTTGGGTGAGACTGCCGCTTCCACTGGTGTCCCGATTTACTTTCCAGGACGCCTCACCCCCCTCGAAAGATTTTAAGGATCTGGCTGGTGATGGGCGGATTGGTGGGCGCTGCCGTCACCTGGTGGGTGGCGGTCGGCACGTGTGTCGCCGGAGGTTGGGTTACCGTGGGTGGAACAGCGGTTGTTGGGCGCTGAACCACCAATGGCAAATACGTCTCGGATGTAGCCGAAACCTCCACGATCTCTGCGGTTGTGCCGGTTGTATTCTGAGCTGTCGGCGGCACAGGGCCAAACTGTTCCAATATGGTGATGGCCAACCATGCACCTGCAGCCAGAAGCACTGCCAGCCCAATCCAACGTCGTTTACTCATCAGAATTTTTACCTACCGATAATACAAAAGTGAATTCTACCTATTGGTTGAAAGTTACCACAGGTAGATATTGGCTATACGACAACGGCGTCGTCAATTGCACGGCATTATTATCCATCACCGGGTCCCCGTATGCAGAGAGCACGGATGCATTTGCCACCAACACTGAGCCGCTCGAAGGAGCGCGCACCACAATCGTAACCGAATTCGCCACACTTACTATTAACTCGTCTAAGGTACAGGTCACTTCACCGGCCGCATAATTGCAGATCCAACCTGAACCGAGTGCGCTGACAAATTCGCTCCCCGCCGGAAGCTCAACCAACATGGTAACTGCACTGGCGGTGCTCAAACCGTGATTTTCCACCTTCAGGGTATATTGATGCTGGTGACCCGCAACCGCCATTTCATCACCTGAGATGAATTGGACGCTCAAATCTACCGAGGGGGTTGCCGCGGTAAATTCACTCACGCTGTTATCGTCCAGATTTCCATCCGTCGTGGTGGCGCTTACCGACCCGGTGATTTCCAAGGTCACGGGTTCACTAGGAGCGGTGACCACAACATCCACCGTGCCGTTGTATCCTGAGCTAAGGTCCATTGGATCGCAGCTTAGGGTTCCGGCGTTTTGATCACAAATCCAGTCAGCCGACGAATAACTTTTGAAAACTACCCCGGCAGGCAGGATGGCAGAAATCAGAGATCCTTCTGCACTGCTGGGACCAGCATTATGAACGGCTATTGTGTAGGTAATGTCCGCGCCTACCACCACAGGATCGGGCGTATCGGTGATTGTCAGCGACAAATCCGCCACACGGTCAACCGTGGTAGTTGCCGCAGCTAGATTGTTACCTGCAACCTGATCGTCTTCAACCGCGCTCAACGTCCCACTGCTATTAATCATCCCGCTTCGCGTGGGATCCACACTCACCGTTACATCCACCGCCTCGCTGCCAGGCACATCCAGCGCTCCGCTGCGCGTGCAAGTGACTGTGCCTACCGGCAGTTCCGCACAGGTCCACCCAATACCGCTGTAACCCTGGTAGGAAAGCCCCAAATCCAGGGTCAGGGTTGTTTCCACTCCCGTGGCGGTACTTGGACCGTTGTTTGTCGCCGTCAGCGTATAAACCAGGCTGCTGCCGGCAATCACTGCATCCGGTTGGTCGCTGATCGCGAGCGCCACATCCGCGCTGCGTGCGATTGCAGAATTCGCATCCGCGCTATCGTTAGCAGAATTCGTGTCCACCTCTACTGCACTTACACTGGCCGAAGTGCTGACACTGGATGTTAAGCTGGGGGAAACCTTCACCGAAATATCTACGGCCGCGCTGGCACTGACATCCAGGGTCCCGGTGTACGAACAAGATACCGAGCCTGGAGTAGCTTCATCACAGGTCCAGTTAAGCCCGGAAGCGCTTTGATAACTGACCCCGCTATCCAGGGTCACCACAGCAGCGATTCCACTGGCCGTGCTGGGACCCGAATTATCCACACTCAGGGTATAGATCAGGACCGTTCCCGCAGTCACTGGATCGGGCGCCCCGCTGAGGGTGATGCCCATATCTGCGTAATGATTGATATTGGTATTGGCGGTAGCGCTGTCATTGGCAGAATTGCTGTCTGGTTCGCTGCCACCCACTTCGGCCGTGCTGCTCAACGGATCAATCTGGTCCGCGGACACATGCACGGTGACCATCACCGCACTGCTGGCATTTACGTTCAAGGCGCCGGTATAGCTGCAATTAACCACACCCGGAGTTCCCTCGCTACACGACCAGTTGCTCCCGCTGAATGACAAATAACCAGCGCCGGCATCCAGAGTAAGGGTCGTAGCAATGCCGGTTGCCGTGCTGGGACCGTGGTTAGTCACCGTCTGGGTATATACGAGATCCGTGCCCGCGATGACCGGTGAAGGAGCGGCGACGAGAGCAATCCCCACATCCGCGCTGCGATTGACATTGGTGTTGGCGGTTGCGCCGTCATTACCGGCATTGCCGTCCGTTTCGGTCCCGCTCACCTCGGCAGTGCTGCTTAAACTTGCAGTTTGACCGGCGGAAACTTTAACCGTCAAATTCACCGATGTACTGGCATTCACACTCAACGAACCGGTGTAGCTGCAGGTCACCATTCCAGGGATATCTTCACTACAGCTCCAGTTAGGTTCCCGTAGCGCTTTGATAAACAACCCCATTGTCCAGGGTAACCACCGCATTAATCCCTGTCGCAGTGCTGGGACCGCTGTTTTCAACCGTTGCGGTGTATACCAGGTTGTTTCCCGCGGTTACCGGATTGGGCAGCGCGCTGAAGGTGATGCCCAAATCGGCGCTGCGATTCACATTCGTGTTTGCCGTGGTGCTGTCATTGGCAGCATTTCCGTCAGTTTCAGTCCCACTCACCGCCGCGGTGCTGCTCAATGTATTCACCTGGCCAGGAGCCACCTTCACGGTGACCAGGACAGTACTGCCGCCGTTTACATTCAACGTGCCGGTATAGCTACAATTCAGTGTGCCCGGGGTGCCTTCAATGCACAACCAATTGGACCCGCTGAAGGATATATAGCTGACCCCGCTGTCCAGGGTCAGTGTCGCAGCGATTCCGGATGCCGTGCTGGGGCCATGATTGGTAGCGGTCAGCGTATAAACCAGGTTATCCCCGGCAGTGACAGGAGAAGGCGCGGCGCTGAGCGTAATGCCCAAATCCGCGCTGCGATTGACATTGGTGTTGGCGACAGCGTTGTCATTGGCGGAATTGCCGTCGGTCTCTGTAGCACTCACATCTGCGCTACTGCTCAATGCATTCACCTGGGCGGCAGCCACTTTGACCGTAACCGTCACCATGCTGCTGGCATCCACAGACAATGATCCACTTAATGAGCAGGTCACTATGCCGGGTGTGGCTTCATTGCAGGTCCAATTGGCGCCGCTATACGATTGGTAGCTGACGCCCGAGTCCAGATTCAATGTAGTTGAAATGCCGGTGGCGGAACTGGGGCCATGATTGGTCACCGTCTGAGTGTAAACAAGATTGTTGCCCGCGATCACCGGCGAAGGATTCGCGCTGAGGGTTAGCCCCACATCGGCGCTGCGGGTAACCGGTGTGATAGTGGTGGCGCCGTCATTACTCGCTACCGCGTCGTTTTCATTCGCATCTACGTGCGCCGTGGTGCTGATGTTTGACACCTGGCCGGGGTCAACTTTGACGGTTACGTCCAGCGAGCTGTTCGCATCCACAGCCAATGTGCCCGTATAGCTGCACGTCACTGTTCCCGGCGTGCCCTCAGTGCATAACCAATTGGATCCGCTGAAGGATTGGTAGCTAACCCCTGAGGCAAGGGTCAGGGTTGTGCCGACCCCTGTAGCGGTGCTTGGACCATGGTTGGTTACCGTTTGAGTGTAGACCAGGTTGTTACCTGCGGTCACCGGGGAGGGCGCGACATTCAAAGTAATGCCCATATCCGCGCTGCGCTGTACCGTCGTGGCTTCACTGTCTGTATCGTTTCCAGCGTTATCGTCGACTTCTGCCGCATCCACACTGGCGGAACTGCTCAGACCCACAACCTGGCCGGCAGGGACTTTTCCGGTCAAACCTACCGATGCGACCTCGTTCACCCCCAAAGTACCGGTATACGTGCAGGTCAGCGTTCCCGGCGTGCCCTGGCTGCACGACCAGTTCGCGCCTGAGGCGCCCTGGTAGGCAATCGCACTGTCCAGGGTCACAACCGTGCTGATTGCGGTTGCCGTGCTGGGTCCGTTGTTCTTCACCGCGGCTGTGTACACCAGGTTATCGCCTGCGGATACCGGATCGGGCGAATCACTGAGAACGACGCTCATATCGGCGACAGCCGACACCTGGGTTGTGGCGGTCGCGCTGTCATCGATATTGTTGATATCAATCGACTGCGCGCTGACGGCAGCCGTATTGCTGATGGCACTTCGCCGGCCAGGATCAACGTCAACGACCAGGTCAATGCTGGCATTCGCTCCCACCGCAATGGATCCAAGATCGCAGCTCAGTGTGGTCATCCCTGTGCAGCTTCCCTGTGAGGGAGTGGCAGACGAGTAGGTTGTCCCTGCCGGCACAACATCATCCACCACCACATTTTGCGCATCGTCGGGTCCAGCATTCGTTACCGTGATGGTATAGGCGATTTGCTCTCCAGCCACCACTGGGTCGGGTGAATCCGTCATCGCAATGGATAACTCGGCATCCGCGTGGTAGCGTGCGCTGTAACTGTGCTCCCCGGACGGAACCGTGACGAAAGCCATCGGCACCTCGTTAACCGCCACTGTTTCGTAACTGGCGGCATCTCCATCCACCTCTACTGCCACCAGGTTATCGCCCTCATAGGTGAGAGGCAATAAAGTGGTCAACGAACCGCTGGAAACAGCCGGTGAGTTTGCCGAGAAAGTGAGTACCGCGGTGGTTGGGTTCCATACCAGATTCGCAAAAGTGGTGGCATCCCGTGCTTCCGTGAATCCCAACCACTCATCCGCGTTCCACATGGGGATTTCCAGGCTCTGCGCATACGCCATGGTGAGATCGCCCCATTCCTTAACCCCGGGAAGATTGTGGTAGATCCCTACGTGGTTTTGGGTGGTCAGCGCGGAATAATAACCGGCCTGGCTGGCATCGATCAGGGTTTTTGAAACCTGAAAAGCCCCAGGCCCGGATAAATCTTCAACAATCCCAGGGTCGTAAATCCCATAATTGAGCTGCTCATCCACTAATTGGGTCGCCTGTTGGTAAACTGGCATGACGACCCCATTCTCATCTACGAATTTCATCGGTAGACCGCTGCCGGTGGTGTAACCATGCGCCCAGGAACCATCCCCTTTCTTCAGCCAGGATCCCCAAGTGTAAAAATTGGTGTCCATTCGTATCCCATAGGCCACCTCAATATCAACTGCTTGGGTCCAACCTTGCCAGGCAACAGCATGGTTGCGAACGGCCTGCGACATGGGTCGGGCAAACCTCAATTGGAACCATTCATTGAAAACCGAGTAGCCTTCCGATAAGTTGGTAATCAGTGGTAAGCCGTCTTTTTCGGGATATGGATGGATTCCAAAAGAATGGCCGGCGGCTATCCAGGTATTCACATCCGTTGGAGTTGGATCGCTTGCCTGGGACAGGAAAAAGGTATCATGCGCCCCATATGTATTCAACCCATCGATAATATCGGTGTAATAATCGGTCGGATCCGCGTGAGAATCACTGGTAATGATCAGGATCGTCCGATTGGTTCCAGATAAGTACCACAGCTGGGGCAAAGGCATAGATGCCAGCTGCTTGACCAGCCTGCCCAGGAGGCGCTGTTGTTCATCTGCCTGGGGCACAAGCGCCTTATTCAAATCCAGCCAGGACGGCGTGCCCTGGAATAAATCTATCGTGCGGAAAATACCATCTCCATCGACGTCGAACGTATTGGCCGGGTTGCCCTGGCGAGTATAGACGATATTTGCGGGTAGATCATAGGTATATGCTACCGCCCAACCGCTGCCGGAGCTGGCGCCCACCACCGCGGGATACCCACTGGCGGTCACCGCATCACTGTACAACTCGGCAAGCATGACCGATCCTGGCAGGGTTGAATAATGGTCTGCACTCCCATGCAATTGCAGGGTTTCGCTGGTCAAGCCCAACCCGGGAGTTTGCCCGTTCAGTGACGCGCCTGTATTTATCAGCAGGTAGCCGTCCGTCTGCTGACCGGCGAGTGTGTCCAGCCCAAATAATCCATTGATCTGTGGATCGGGTTGCATAGCCATCAGGCTGCCTCCACCTGCCACAAAATCGGTCACGTCGGAAGCTTGCTGAGGAGTCAGGCTGCTCTTTCCCAGAATCACGACCTGGTATTGCGAGAGCAAGGCTGCATCCACATCCCCAATTAACGCAGTGTCGAATGAATTTAACCCTTCCGCGTGTAATATCTCGCCGATATACCCCCCGAACTTGCCATTGACACTATTTTCGGTGACAATCAGCACCGGCCCGGGTGCAGTTTGTGCTTCAGATATTGGCGCTTTAAAAACACTGAAGATCAACACAAATGACAACAACAACAATGTGAAACGCCGCTTCATATTTCCCCCTAACAAACTATTTTCGAGTGATAGTGATGCATCATAGTTAATGTAATAACCTGTCCCCCCAATTCCATATCAGGAAAGACATCCTCCTAAAGATGATTGGGTGGAGGGTTGGTCTGTGATCAGCCCTCCATGTTGATTAGTGGTTACCCCCGCCGAAATCATCCAGCAGCATGGCTGGAGAATTCACCATCCAAAGGCCGATATACCCACCCTGGCTATTATATTGCCAGGAAGATACGGAGCGGCTGCCCAATAAGACGCCATTGCGATACACGCTCACCGTGCCATCTGCCGCTGCCCGGGCGCCAAATTGGTCCCCATCCACAAAGGTGACCGGAATGTTGGCTCCGTACTGCACCCAGCCCTGTGAAACGCTGAATGTCCAGACCTGTACCAGGTGCCCCGCCGCATCATACCAGACTTCAATCACACCCTGCCCCCAGGTGCTGCTGGATTGAGATTTAAGAATCAGGTCGATCTCGCTGGCGGTGGTGTCGATGTGCGCCAGGGTCACAAAAACTTCCTGCGAATTCCCCAATAACGTTGTCTGGTAAATATCGCCAGTGCTGATCACATCCAATTGGTTTGAGGCGATCTGGAATTGACCGGTGGTTCCGCCCCACCCGGATCCAATTGCGCCGTTTGCCCGGTTGAAATTATCCACCACCCCGGTGGCCGGGAAGCCACTGGCAGCGGTCGCCGTGGGAGTAAAGGTCGGCAGCGGTGTATTGGTAGCCGTGGGTGTCGGCGTGCGCGTGGCTGTAGCAGTTGAGGTAGCCGTTTGAGTAGGCGTCTGCGTCACAGTTGGAGTCGGTGTGCGGGTGGCCGTAGCCGTGGGCGTAGGCGTTCTGGTAAAAGTCGCCGTCGGACCGGGTAATGTATTCGTCGGCGTAGGCGTGCGGGTGGCCGTCGCGGAAGGCGTCGGCGTTGCGGTGAAGGTAGCCGTCGGCCCAGGAGGCGTATTGGTCGGCGTAGGCGTGCGGGTGGCCGTAGCCGTCGCTGTGTTGGTTGGGACCGGCGTGTTGGTGGCGGTAGGAACCGGGGTTGAGGTAGCCGGCGGCGCCAGGCTGATCGTCCCGGCCCCGAAATTATCCATCAGTACGTTGGATCCCTGGAAAATCCAGATCCCGGTGTAGCCACTCGAGCCGATGAACGGCCAGGCAGCCAGAGATCGGGTTGCGACCAACGTGCCGTTGCGATAGACGCTTACCGTACCGTCTGCCTTCGCGCTGGCGCCATATTGATCGCCATTGACAAAGGTGACCGGAATATTCGCGCCGTACTGCGTCCAGGTGGAATTCGCAAACGACCATACCTGCACCACATGGGCGCCTGGATCATACAGAACCTCGATCAACCCCTGGTGCCAGTTGACGTTGGATTGTGCTTTCAACAGCAGATCAATTTCGGAAGTGTTTACATCGATATTGATCAGGGTCACATACACTTCCTGATCAGCGCCATACGAAGTATTCCAGTAAATGTCATCACCCTTGACCACATCCAACTGGTTGCCATTGATCCTGAATTGGTTCGTCCCGCCTGTCCAGTTACCGCCAATGGCCCCATTTGCCCGGTTGAAATTATCCAACACGGCGTTCTGAGGGAATCCTCCACCGGCCGGTGGAGTCGGAGTTTGGGTTGCAGTTGCCGTCGGGGGGAGCGTAGCCGAAGCCGTCGGGGTACGGGTAGCCGTCGCGGTGAACGTCGCCGTATTGGTGGCGGTTGGCGGCAAGGTATTGGTCGGCGTAGGCGTAGCGCTGGGGGTCACACCCGGGGCGGTTGTCGCCGTCCGGGTAGGTGTGCTGCTGGGCAATGGTGTATTGGTCGGCAGAGGTGTATTGGTCGGGACCGGCGTATTGGTCGGCGGACCGCCCGGCCCAAAGCTGAGGGTAATCGCATTGAGCAGCGGGCTGACGGCAGTATTGGTCGTCGCCAGGTTTACCCGATAGTGGATAAATTGCGAGGAATTCGAAATCGTCGATCCGCCGGCGTTGGAAAGTGTAGTCCAGTTGCCCCAGGTGTTCCCGTCGGATGAACTCTGCACTTCGACCGTCGCAGAGGTATTGGCCGGCGTGCCGGCATCCCAGGATGCCAGGTTCCAGGCGTTACCCGTCCCGGCGTCCAGCGCGCAGGAAGTGTACGAACCGCTGGAACTATAAGGTGGAGGGACCTGGATCGAATCGACGAACAAAACAGGCGTATCCAGGGCATTGGAAAGATACGCATAGAAATTGCTCGCCCCACTGTTTGAGACCTGCAGGGTAGTTTGCGGCACGCCGTCGAGGGTAAAAGCCACCTGGTCAGTCGACGCATTGACTGCAGTCCAATCGATACGGTAGCGGTGCACACCTACCGGCAGCACACCCAGATCCACATTTTGCTCTGAGCCGTTATTGTTGACCCGTGCGTGTAAATGTCCATCTCCGGTGTAGGTGCTGAATAAGAAATACCGGTTCGAGGAAAAACCATCTGAGCCAAAACCAATGTGCTCGAACGCGCCGCTGCCAAATTGGGCGGCCGCCTCGATTGTCCCATGAGTATAGGTGGAAACCGAACGCACCCATCCACCGGATGGCGCATTCACCTGTAGGATCCCGTTGGACAGCACAGGGGTATACGCGCCTCCTGCCCAATTACCCGCCAACCACAAGGCCGGGTTTAAGGATGTCCCATTGAAGTTATCTCCGACGGTAGCAGACAGGCTGACCGCGCCATCACCCGCATCACTGGCGGTGGTATTACTCACCACCGCGCAGGTCTGGTTGAAATCCACATAACTGCTGTGGGTGATCGAACCATTGACGGGCACGTCCGTGGGTGTTGCTGTCGGCGGCAATGCGGTGTTGGTAGGTGTGGCGGTCGCCGGCTGGGGTGAAGCGGTGAAGGTGGGGGTAATCGTCGGGCCACCCGGGGTGAAGGTCGGCGTCGGGCTGGAGGTCCGGGTTGGGCTGGGGGTGATAGTCGGGGTGGCCGTCGGTCCGCTGGACTGGTACTGCACGGCGAAATGATGGTTGCCGGCCGTGGTGGTAACAAACGCCATCTGCGTTCCGCGCACATTGACCTGCTGGAAAGAGGCATTCGAACCATCCACCTGGACACTCACCAGGTTCTTGCCGAGGTAGCTCACCGGTAAAATGGTGGATAACTGCACCCCGCTCGAGGCCGCGTTCAGGTCGAAAGCAAGTTGACCTGACTGTGCATTCCAGGTTGTGTTGGCATAATTGGCATCGTGACGCGTCTCGGTAAAAGTCAGCCACTTATCCGCATTCCATAATGGAATCCCCAGGCTCTGGGCATAAGCCATGGTCTGCTCAGCCCACACCTTGGGTTCTCCATTGATGTAATAGTCCACATGGAACTGGGTCATCAGCGCCGAATAGTAGCCCGCCTGGCTGGCATCAATCAATGATCTTGACACCGCCGCTCCCTGGGTGCCATTCAAAGCCTCGTAGGCTGCGCCGGCCCCATTGATCAACTGTTCATCTACCAATTGAGTCAGCTGCTGGTAGTCCGGCAGGATAGTGCCGTCTGTTTTCGCAAATTTCATTGGCAGACCGCTGCCGGTGATATACCCGTGCGCCCAGCTGTTATCACTCTTTTGCAGCCATGAACCCCAGGAGTAATAATTCGTATCCATCGCGATGCCATGCGCTACCTGGAGATCGACAGCGTCGGTGTAACCCAGCCATGCCACCTGGTGGTTGCGAACGGTACGAGATTTGGGGCTGCTGAAAGATAACCCAAACCAGGTCTCCATCGCAGTGTAGCCTTCACTCAGGTTGGTGACGTTATACGGCGGATAGGTATCCGGTTTATTAGCATATGGATGGATGCCAAATTCGTAACCTTGC
Source organism: uncultured Chloroflexia bacterium (assembly GCA_963752685.1). GTDB lineage: Bacteria > Chloroflexota > Anaerolineae > Anaerolineales > Anaerolineaceae > Anaerolinea. Next base: position 1,916,428 of record CAVVZR010000008.1, read on the forward strand.
CCCCGCCAGGATTGCACACTGGCGTTATTAGGCTCGCCGGAAATTGACATATAAAAAGTGAGCTTGGCGCCGTAGGTATTAAGGCTGTTGATCTCATTGGTGTAATAGGAAGTGGGGTTGGCATGCGCATCCCCGGTCAGGATCATCATGGTCTTCGCCGTACCGGGGAAATACCACAATTGCGCGGATGGGCCGGTCTGGAACTGCCGGACCAATCGCGCGAGCAACCGCTGCTGCTCATCCGCTTGAGGTACCGGTACTGTGTTCAGATCGACCCACGGCGCCCCGCCACCCTGCTTCTGGAACAGGTCGATCGTCCGTAGAATGCCGTCCGAATCTACATCGATATTGGCATTGGCCGGATTGCCCTGGCGGGTGAGGATGATGCTTTCGGGTAAATCATACAAAAAGGCGGATGCGCGGCCTGCGCCATACACATTGGCGACCACCGCCGGGTTCCCGCTCGCCGTGTTCGTGGACGGGTACAATTCTGCCAGCATGACCGCGCCGCCGAGAAGCGCATACCGATCTGCGCTGCCGTGGATCTGCAAGCTGGAGGAAGCCAGCCCAGCACCCGGCGCCTGGCCGTCCAACGCGGCGGTATTGCTGATTCTCAGGTAACCATCCGTCTGTGTTCCTGCCGCGTTCCCCAGGCCGAACACATCTTTGATCTGCGCATCTGGCCGAAAGGCGATTAACCGCCCCCCTCCGTTGACATAATTACGCAAATCCGTCGCCTGCCCGGCTGTCAGGCTGGTACGCCCCAGAATAACCAGGCTGTACGTGCTGAGCAGCGCGGCATTCATTGAGCCGATCACGATCTGATCGTACGAATTAAGGCCTTCTGCGCGTAGGATTTCGCCCACATAAGCGCCATATTTGCCTACTCCCGCACTGTTAACTACCAGTAATACCGGCGCGGGTGGGGTCTGCGCGATCGTAACCGGGATCTGGAATACCAGTTCCGCGATCAAGAACACGATTACGGTCAGTGGAACAAAACCCTTGCGAACTTTCATGGAATACTCCCCTTTACCCAAATAAAACAGGCCACCTAACGGTTACGAACATACAGGTCATAACCCCCGATGGTGGTCTCGAGGGTGTATTGAGAGGCCAAAATATCCTGTGGATATAACTCTACCCAGCGCGAAAACCCACCTACCAGGACATAATCCGGGTGGTTGGTCTGCACGAAGTCATAATCCGCGGATGGCGGTGTCTTTCCTAACCAGATAAAACTCACTGCTTCGTAAAGCAAGGCCGGCGGGGGAAAATGATAATTATGGTTGGTCAAGAAGCCCATTTCCGGCTCCCAGGTTTCCACCAGCGCTTTTTCATCCACGTGTTGGTTCATATAGGCGGCCATGGCTTCCGGTGCATTCATCCCCGGCCGCACAATATTGAGGGTATTCTGAGCCAATGGGATCAGCAGCATCAGCCCCAACCAGCCGGCCATCACACTGCGCAGGGCCAGATCCGTAGCGATCTTCTGTCTGCCGCGGAGAGCGTCAATCACCTTGCCCAGCTCCAGCTTGAAATTACCCGTCAGGTCATAAAATAACCGCGCCACAAATAATGAGGCCAGAGCCAGACCGGGGAAAGCATACCGGATCCAACTGATCGAAGCCACCACATACCAGACCAGGTTCGACATCACCAGCAAGAAGATGATCCCCCAGCGCAGGCCGTCTTTGTTTCGAGGCAGGCTCAACACAACACCGTAAGCCAGGGCCGGCACCAAAAAACTCAGGAAAACATTCAAACTGAGCAGTTGCGAAAGACCGCGCTTCATCAAATCGGTAGAAAAGACCAACGCCGCCCCGGCAGCACCTTGCTGCAGCAGGGCAAAGTTTTCGCTCGCGGTGGCTGGCCCCAGGTTCAACACCAGGTATCCTTGCCAGATCGCATAGGTCAGTGCCGTCACCGAACCGGTAATCAAAAACGCTTTCTGCGGGATAGACCGGTAGTAAACCATATTGATGATCCAGGCTGCCAGCAGCGCGGGGGCCACCACCAGCAAATACTGGTTTTTGGTAACCGTACTCAACCCGATCAGCAGCCCGGCGGCGGCCAATGGCAGGATGCGCGGTTTTTCCCAGTTGCGGAACCAGACGATCAAACCCGCCAAGAGGAAAAACAGGCCCGGCACCTCACCCAACAGCTGCCGTCCGTATTCCAGGAAAGCCGTCCCGCGAGATGTCACCAGCAGGGCGGTCGCCGCAGCCGCGAACAAGAAACCGCCAAAACTGCGCGACAGTTTAAAAAACAGGTAGACCGCGGCCAGCAGATACACCGCCATAACCATACGCGCCTGCAGCAGGCCGATCCCGAATATTTTGAAAACGGCCGCAATGGGCAAGAAAACGGTTGGGCCGATCCCGGCAGTCGGGCCATAATAACGGAAGCCCTCGCTGCTAAAATCAGCGTAAACCCCGTACTTGACCAGGGTCTTCGGTACGTGCAAATGGCTGCCTTCATCAAACCAGGTCACGGGGTAATTGGTCAGGTTATAAAAAGTAAGGAAGACCAGCACTAACAGGGCGACTGCCAGCAGCACTTTTTGGATCACCACGACATTGACGCCGCCGATGCTGACGTCGGTTTTTTGCAGGTTTGTTGTTCGGGATGTGGCTTTCATCGAAACCTCAATGCTGGCTGGTCTTACTGGATTTCGCTCAAGATCAATGCCGCTGAGTCAGCGGCGTGACGGCTGACCGATTCACCGTTGGTCAGCGCCGGGTAGATCTGCGCCGTGGTGGACAGGTATAACTGCTTCACCGGCGTTTTCACCTGAGGAATCAGCCCGGTTGAATTCAAGGAGTGCAGCGGTTCAACATACCGCTCGCGGTGGATCAAGAAATAGCGTATTTTCTTCTCGTCAAAATCTGGGAACATCAACTGCAGGTTCTCCAGCCAGACCTTGCGGATTTCGTCATCACTCATCTTCTGCCAGGGACTGCCCGGTGCGGTGTACTTGGGCAGGTAAACCAGGTGGTGCCCGCCGACGTATTTCGGATCGATATACGCTGTCGTCTCGATGACTCCGGTGAAAGGCACCCGGTCATCGGTGATATTGACCGTCCAGTAGCTGGTCAGGGGTTCGTCCAGCACCAGTAATGGGCAGACGATACCAATATAATCACCTTTGCCCAGGAACTCCTGGTAGCTTGCGTCTGCGCCAGGGATCAACCGCTTGAAGATGGGGGTCTGCATGGTCACTGCGACCGCATCATAGGGGATGACCTTGTCCCCAAGACGAATGCCCTTGGCTTTGCCTTCCTCGATTACCACCTCCTGAACCGGGGTGGAAAGATGAATGCACCCGCCGGCCTCGCGAATTTTTTCGGCCAGGGCTTTCATCAGGGTCGGATAACCGCCGATCAGATGACCGGCTTCCTCTTTCTGGCTGGCCCCGCTGCGGGCTGACTTGATCCGCACCAGGCGCGCCCAGATGTAGGTGGCAGGCGTATTGGTAAAGCCGCCATCGAACTTGGCCTTGAGCATGGGCCGCCAGATGTTTTCGAAGGTGACTCGCCCGCTCAGGCGCAGCAGCCAATCCTCCACGCTGATCCCTTCGAGTTTCATCCAGTCTTTGACCAGCTGAGCCGCGATTACGGTGACACCTAAGCGGAAGCGGTCGATCCATCCCAGGGGCGGGAAGCGCAGGAAATCGATCATATTATTCATCGGGTGGATTTTTCCACGATAGAAAAAGCCCATTTTGGTCTCGTGGAAGCGCAGCTGGTCGTCAATCCCAATTTCTTCGCATAGCGCGCGCAGGTGGGCATCGCTGGAGAGGATGGCATGGTAAAAACGGTCGATCGGCGTCCCATCTTCCAGGATCATCGGACCCGCCAACCCGCCCAATACCGGTGAGGCCTCGTAAATATCCACTAACACACCCTGCCTGGACAAATAATATCCCAGGCAGATACCCATAATACCGCCACCCACAATCCCGACCCGCCGGGTTTGCCCTTGACCATCGCTGCCAGTCATCATTCCTTCACTCCCTGTGATACGAGTTCGTTATTCAGTGTTTGTTTAGCCTCGTAACCAAAAACGACCGGCTTCGATTTCGAGAATCTCCACAATTTTTTGGCTGGCTTTTCCGTCGCCAAATATCGGCGGGCGAACAGCGGGCGGTTGGAAGCTGCTCCAGGCCTGTAAAACCTGCTCCGGCTCGACTCCCACCAGGCGGTTCCAACCCGCCTGCACCGTCTCCACCCATTCGGTTTCGTCGCGCAGGGTAATGCAAGGCACCCCCGCGAAATAAGCTTCACGCTGAACCCCACCGGAATCGGTGGCGATCAGCCGTGCATTTTCTTCTAAAATCATCATGTCAAAGTAGCCCACCGGGTCAATGACACGTACATGCCCATCGAATGCCAGCCCGAAATTTTCCAGCGCCTTCCGCGTGCGCGGATGCGCCGGGAAGATGACCGGCTCTTTGGATGCATTGACCGCAGCCACAATTTTCGCTAAGCGCTCAGGGTTGTCGGTGTTCGCTGCCCGGTGAATGGTCAGCAGCACGTAAGATTTTACGCTGAGGCTATACTGCCGCATGATGCTCGATTTTGCCAGGGCCAGCCCATGGTTGGCCAGCATGGCATCCAGCATCACGTCTCCGACCCAATACACCTGCTCAGAAATACCATCCGCAGCCAGGTGCTCGACCGCCGTATGGCTGACGCAGAAGAACAGGTCCGCGAGGCGGTCGGCAACCAGGCGGTTAATTTCCTCAGGCATGGTGCGGTCAAAACTGCGTTCCCCGGCTTCAATATGCGCGCATGCGATCTGCATCTTGCTGGCAGCCAGCGCACCCGCCAGGGTAGAATTGGTGTCGCCGCGGACAATTACCAGGTCGGGCTTTTCTTTGAGCAGCACTTCCTCCAACCGGGTGAGGATTTCAGCCGTCTGGCGGCCGTGCGAGCCTGAACCAACTTCCAGGTTGTAATCGGGAGCCGGGATGCCCAGTTCATCAAAAAACGTCTGCGACATGCGGTAGTCGTAATGCTGGCCGGTATGCACCAGCAGCTCCGTATGGTTTTTTCGCAGTTCACGGCTGAGGGGCGCGGCCTGGATGAATTCTGGTCTTGCGCCAACGATCGAAACGATTTTCATAATACCTTTTTATGTGATCTTGTAAGGAAAACCTGTCTGGCCTAGACCAACGGGGCCAGGTGCAGTCTATGCAAAAATACCTGCCATTGAAAGCCCAGATGGGCCTTGATCGTGCGCATCAATTTCGCCTTGGAGGTGCCGAAAACACGCGAGTAGAGCACCGCCGGATATTCATCCACCTGGTAGCCCTTCAGCATACCTTTGACCATCAATTCGGTCCCCGCCAAAAAGCCATCCGATTGAAAGCTCACCGTATCGATGACCTTCCGGCGGTAAGCGCGGAACAGGCAGGTGTAGGTGTGCACGCTCCATTTCACCAGAATGCGGTAGAGGAAGGATGCCCCCTGGCTGAGCACCAGGCGGTAGCCTGGCACCCCCACCACCTGTCCATCCGGGTGATAGGGCGAAGCTGTCACCATATCAATCCCCGGCACCAAACGCGCCAGGATCGCTGGGATCGAGGAGAATTTGTATGTCCCGTCGCTGTCGGTGGTGACGATCAGATCTCCCTGCGCGCCGGCAAAGCCCGTGCGCAGCGCCGCCCCCAGACCGCGGTTGGCAGGGTGTTTCAAAAAGACATACTCGATTGCCGGGTCGTCCTGATTGTGGAAGGTGGCCTTTAATTTTTGCAAGGTACCGTCGCTGCTGCCGTCATCCACAAATACCACCTGAATCTGATATTCCTGGGTGAGTGACTTCAGAACCGGGCCGAGCTCATCCTGCATTTTTTGGACGTTGTCTTCTTCGTTGTAACAGGGAATGATGACGGAAAGCAGCATGGATATTGGCCTCTATGGGGTTGGATTACAATAAAACGTTGGCTTCAGTCAGCTGCTCGTAGCAGGCATCCCGAATAGCGACTGCCAATTTGAGCGCTTTCAAACCATCCATCGCCGAAACCTCGGTTCTGCACTCCCCCTGGATGCAGTCCACAAAATGCTGGCATTCCAGCATCAGCGGTTCGTAACCGGGGATGTAGATCTTCTCCACTACACTTTCCTGGCGGTATTTCACCCCGCGGCTGTTGAGATTCTGATACTCGCCGATGGTTGCCCGGTTGACCAGGATGGATTTATTGAGCAAATCACATTGCAAGTATGCCTGGCGGCAGGCCACATCCAGGCTGCGCACTTTCTGCTCGGTGATGCGCGAGGATGTCATCGTCACCAGCACATTATTCGGAAAAGAAAGGGTGGCTACGGCATGATCCAGGTTGTCCGAGAACACCTTCACCCCGTGAGCGTGCATGGAAATCGGATCTTGCCCGACCAGATCCAGCACCAGGTTGGTGTCATGGATCATCAGGTCCAGGACCACGTCCACATCCTTATTGCTGCCTTCAAAGGGGCTCAGCCGGCGCAGGTCAAAGGTGACCACTTCCATGCTCTCGACCACATTCTTCAACTCCATATAAGCCGGGTTGAAGCGTTCGATGTGCCCGACAGTGACCACCAGGCCGCTCTTTTCGGCTGCTTCAGCCAGTTTTTCGGCTTGCTCAACCGTTTCGGTGATGGGTTTCTCGATGAGTACATTCACCCCGCGTTCCAGGCACATCATCGCGTATTCGTAGTGCAGCGGAGTAGGCACCGCCAGACTGACCGCATCTACCTGTGACAGCAGTTCATCGGGGTTCTTGAAATAAGGCACGTCATAATTCTTGGCAACCTTGACCCCCATTTCAGGGCTTTTATCGCTGACCCCGAACAAGTGCACGTTGCGCATGTTGGAATACACGCGGCAGTGCCGCTGGCCCATCCGGCCAACCCCCAGCACCCCAACTTTCAATTGATTTTTCATGTTCACCTCTTTACAGGCTCGAAACCGCGCCGACGATCTCGTCCAGTTCTGCCTGGCTCAAGGCCGGGTGCACTGGAATGGACAACACCTCCAGGCTTGCGGCCTCGGAAACCGGCATTTTTACATCGTAGCCAAGTTCTTTATACAGCGGCTGCTGGTGGATCGGGATCGGATAGTAAACCCCCACCCCTATACCTTTCTGCGCCAGGGCGTCCAGGGCGGCATCGCGCTGCTCAGCCCGCAAGGTATATTGGTGGAAGACGTGCTCGCTGTCAGGCCGCACCTTTGGCGGGGTAATTCCCTTCACACCACATAGGCGTTCACTGAGATAAGCGGCGTTCTTCTGGCGTTGAGCATTCCAGCCGTCCAGCTTGGGCAGCTGCACCAGCCCGATCGCCGCCTGCAAATCCGTCATCCTGAAGTTAAACCCCAGGCTCTCATGTAAATAGCGTTTGGGGCTGCCGTGATTGCGCAGCAGCCGGGCACGTTCAGCCACTTCTTCATCGTCCGTGGTGATCATCCCACCCTCGATGGTGGTCATGTTCTTGGTGGGGTAAAACGAATAACAGGCTGTACCCCATGCGCCTACATTCTTCCCCTGATATTTTGCCCCATGCGATTGGCAGGCGTCCTCGATAACTACCAGGTTATATTTGCGCGCCAGCTCAGCTATGGGGGCCATGTCGGCAGCCTGACCGAATAAATGCACCGGGAGGATCGCCTTGGTGCGCGGGGTGATAGCTTTCTCGATTTCTTGCGGATCAATCATGTAATAATCCGCTTCGATGTCGGCAAACACCGGTCGCGCGCCGGCATACAGCACACAATTAGCCGATGCGATGAAACTGAACGGGGTGGTAATCACCTCATCCCCCGGGCCAATGCCATGCGCCAGGAGGGCTACGTGCAATGCCGTGGTGCCCGAAGAGGTGGCCACCGCGTATTTTGCCCCGCACCATGTGGCGAACTGGTTTTCAAATTCTTTTACCCGTGGACCCTGCGCCAACTGGCCGGAATCCAATACCTGCATTACAGCAGCTTTCTCATCATCGCCAATATGAGGCTTCGATATGTTGATCATGGTGTTACTCCCCGGGATGGAAAGACCATTGGCAGGTCTGGCAGTAATAGGAATCGCCCTGCGGCTGCATCTTGCGGCCACATTTACACACATAACCGCTTAGTTTTGCCGGAACCCCCAGCACCAGTCCGTGATCCGGGACCGAGCGCGTCACCACCGCTCCGGCGGCGACCATGGCAAACCTGCCTATCGTCACCCCAGGGATGATGATCGCGCCCGTGCCAATAGACGAGCCATATTTGGCCGTCGTGGCGCCTAACTCCCAATCATCATTGCCTTTCAGGCTGCCGTCGGGGTTAATCGCCCGCGGATAGAGGTCGTTGGTGAACACCACCCGCGGCCCGATAAAAACGCCATCTTCCACGGTCAAACCGTGGTAGAGGTATGATCCGTTTTGGATTTTGACGTTACTGCCAACCTTTACGTCAAAATCGATATACACGTCTTTCCCGACGATACAGTTCTCGCCGAGAACGACGCCCTCACGAATTTGAACATAATGCCAGATGCTGCTGCCGGCTCCCACCTGTGCTTTGGGCGAAACTTCCGCGGAAGGATGGATGCGCGCCGGTGTTTTTTCTGCGATGGGCATGTTGCTCATAGGGTTCCTTTCACTCTTCATTCAGCGGCCTGTCAGGCAGCTCCCTCATCTTCAGACTGCCAGGCCAGGGTTTGCAGGCCAACACTCAAAGCGGACTTGAAGGTGTAAATATCTGAGAAAAGCATCTTCAGATAGGTGAACATCGGGCCGGGGCGGAACGCCCATTCGCGGAAGGCCCGCTTCTGCCAGTAGAGCAGTCTTTCGGCCGGCAGGCCCGGGTAATCCAGCACCGTGCCCTTGTCCATGTCCACCTGCTCCCAGCGTGTTCCGGGGCGGAACCAGCCTTCTTGACCACTTCGAAGAAGAACGGCGTACCCGGATAAGGGGCGGCAACGTGGAACAGGGCGATATCCAGCGGCAGCTTTTTGGCGAAATCGATCGTCTTGCGGATGGTCTCTTCGGTCTCGGTGGGCAGACCGATGATGAAGTAGCCCCAGTTCTTGATCCCGGCTTTCTGCGCCCAGACCAGCGCGCGTTCGGCCTTATCGGGATAAGCGCCTTTGTGGGCGTGCTTGAGCACCTGCTCGCTGCCGCTCTCGATGCCCCAGGAGATCAACCAGCAGCCGGCCTTGCCCATCAGCTGCAGCATCTCTTCATCCACATAGTCCACCCGGCTGTTGCAGGTCCAGCTGATTTTCAGACCCTGATCAATGATCAACTGGCACATCGCCATCACCTGGTCGCGGCTAACGGTGAACAGGTCGGCGTACATGTGAATGTTGTTGATCCCCAGCTTCTTCAGCACCCACATCTCCTCGACGATCTTTTCCGGCGAGCGCAGGCGCACCGCGTACTGGTAGGAGACGTGCTTGATGCAGTAGGTGCAGCCCGCCGGGCAGCCGCGGCTGGTCAACATGAAGGTAAACGGGCCCTTGATCCAGGGCATGCGGTACTTGGTCAGGGGCAGCTGATGGTGCAGCGGGATCGGCAGATCATTCAGATCTTTGATAAACGGCCGCATACGATTGACGATGATTTCGCCATTCTTGCGCCAGGCCAGCCCGTTGATCCCGGCAATATCCACGGATCCATCTTCGTTGAAGGAGGGCTTGTAAAGGGGATCGTGGTCGGCGATCAGCTTCTTGATCAGATCGTCGCGCTGATCGATCTTGCCTTCGAGGTGATCCAGCAAGTCGCGGATGGTCAGGTCCGGCTCGCCCACCAGGGCAAAGTCCAGCGCCGGGAAGGCCCGCATGGTCTCCACCGGGATCGGGGTGACATGCGTGCCAAAGGCCATCGTCGTCGTCCCACGCGCTTTCGCCAGAAAAACGCCGTACATGTCGTTTTCCAGGGTGGGCGCGGTCAGCTGAGTCAGGTAGTACTTGGGCTGGTATTGATCCAACAGCTTGGTAAATTCCTTCCAACCCATGCGCTCCGCGTTGGCATCGATGATCTTGAAGGTATAGACCGGGTGCAGCAGTGCGGCCATCTGGGCCAGCGAAACTTGCGGCCAGACCATGTTTTCGCGCGTCCGTCGGCCCACCCGGTGCTGGGTGCGGATCCATAGACCCCCGTCAGGGGTGGGCGGGTTGACCAGCAAAATATCCACTGCGTCCTTTGAGCGGGGACGTTCCAGCAGCCCCTTTCGCACAATTTCGTCCGCGTTGGGGAAGCGTGCCGCGCGCAGTTCTGGGATGCGTGAGGTTCCCAGATTAATCTTCAGGTTTGACTGTTGTTTTTCGTCCATTTCATACTCCTCAATCCAAAGTACCAATAGTTAATTAGAGGCCGCGTCCATATCCTGTTTGGCCTGAATATCTCGCTGGCTTAGATCTTCCAGAACGCGCATCAGCAGCCAGTAAATGATCAACTGAACCCCAACCAGGATAAACAGAGCGCTGCCCAATAAGTAAAGCCACAGCCGGTTAAATTCCCAGCCGCTCACTCCCAGCACCAGGCTGACCAGACCAATCACCAGCCCAATGAAAAAGCTGACCCCACCCATCCAACCAAACTGACGATCTAAGGGCGGGTTGAAAAGCGGTTTCCCGAACAATCCTTGCCGGATAGGCCGCTGGTAAAACAGCGATACCAGATAATTGAAGGTGGTTCCCAGGGCAAAAATGCTGATCCCTGACACCGCCGAGACCAACGACCAGTAAACCGCTGCGATCGCCCACGGCCCAAGGGTGGTGACCCCTTGCAGGCGAGCCAGGGCAAGAACCAGACCGGTGATCACAGCAAAGCCGATCCCACCCCAAGCCGATCAAACCCAGGATGCGGATGGGGTTATATGACAGCGCCGTCCACAGGATGGACTGGAGAAAGACCGAGCCATCCCGTACCACGCTCAGTTTCGATCGGCCCAGGCGTTCACTGTAAGGGATGGGGATTTCCGAAATCTTCGCGCCCTCATGGATGGCGCGTGTGCTCATCACCGGGGTCAGGTTCAACCCGTCGGGCAGCGGATAGAGGTGCTCGAGAATTTCGCGTTTGAACACCCGCATCCCGCTGGCGCTGTCGGTCACTTTTTGGCGTCCTACCAGTGTGAGCAGATTGGCAAAAAAGAAATTGCCCACCCGGCGCGTCACCGGCATCTGACTATCGGCGCCTGCCATGCGCGAGCCAATGACCAGATCGCTGCCATTCATCGCTTCCTGGCACAGCTGGGGGAAGTACTCCGGCGGGTAGGTGCCGTCTGCGTCTAGGAAGCCGATGTATTCCCCACAGGCCTGGCGAAAAGCCATTTTTCAGGGCCCCGCCGTAACCGCGGTTTTTGGCGTGGCGGATCAGCCGCACACCCTCGATGCCATTGACGATTTCTGCGGTGCGATCTTTTGACGCATCATCCACCACCAGCAGCTCCAGGTTGGCCACCCCCACTGCTTTTAATGCCGGCCCCACCGCCAGAACGCGGTGGACGATTTCTGCAATGCCTTCTTCTTCGTTATACGCCGGGATCACAACGGAAAGTGTGCTCATTAATACCTCCTTGAATAAATCCTAAAAATAAATCGATCCAGCGTCTTTTTTGGGGCTGGTGCCATCTATCATCTTTAATCATGCGCGCCGGTACACCGGCGACCACGCTGTGCGCTTCCACATCTTTGGTGACGACCGCACCGGCTGCCACCACCGCACCCTTACCCACGCGCACATTATCGGTGATCACTGCGCCGGAACCTAGCCAGACGTCATCTTCAATCACGATCCCCTGGGCGGTAATGCCCTGTTCAATGAAGGGTTTTTCGGGGTCATCAAAAATATGGTTGACTGCAATGATCTGGGTAAAGGGAGAGGTATACACCCGGTTGCCGATCTCAACCCCGCCCTGCCCGCGGATCACCGAATACTCCCCAATCAGGCTGTCCTCGCCAATTTTGATCCCGGCATGGGGCAGGTCGCGAAAGTTATACACATGCAAGACCGCCCCATGCATCACAATCGTACGCGCGCCAATATCAATCCCATTTGGGCAGGCATGCAGGTAACTGCCCTGGTCCAGGTAACTCCCATGCCCGAGGTGGATGCGGTTGGCAAAACGCAAACGCACACCATTCTCGATCGCGGCCAGGCCGTCCATCTTTAAAATCAAGCGGTAAAGAATGCCCCGGATTCCAACTCCCAGGATGGTCGGGATCCAACCTACCAGGCCAAACATGAACTGCTCCAGAACATAATGCGGCAGGCTGGCAGCCTGTCTGCGGATATACAGGGATAAAGATTTGAATAGGGATGGTTTTGTGGATACTTGCAATCAACACCCTTCAGAATAAAGAAATTTCAACGCTCCGCCATTCCGACATTAAGAGAATTAATGTCAGCCAGACAACCATGTAAATGCATCCATCCCCCTATGTTCAAACCTGCCATCCTACCCTGTTCAGCTCATTGAGGGCAGGATATCGTCCCGGATTCTTTTCTTGCCCGATTTGTCCAATTTCAAAAGGCGATTTCGGTAGTCCCAGGTTCGCCATCTCAAGGCAAAATATCCGGTCGCGCACCTACAAGCTATTCGCCATATTCCTACAATCCAACATCTTTCTCACCAGACCCGAGGATAAGCATCCTCGATGAATACAACTAATGATGTCGTATTATTCTTTCAAATAAAAGACCGTCTCATTCTTTCACTGTTTCGGCCTGTATTTAATTCTAATAAACTTTGTCTATAAAATACATCCCCCAAGCGGGTAATCGCGTTACAGTATCGTTGAGGATTGTCGATTCCTGCCTGCTACCCATAAAAAAAAGCGAACCCGACAATCAATTGTCGGTTTCGCTATTGGCTCCCCGGATACCTTCGCGCTGTTTAGCGCTAAGCGACCATGTGCGGTATCCGCTTCATTGCTTCAAAATTTCTGCTATTGAGCGATCATTTTTTGCTGTAAAGACAATATCATGTTAACAAAAATGACTGATCAAGTCAAGCGAATTAGCTGAAAACAAGGTTAAGATATTGTTATTTTTCTGTGAAATTTTAATCGAATTTTGCAAGCGCCATCACCCAACCTGTCCACCGCGATGATATAATCGCCCCATGCAGCCCGCAATTTTCCTCGATCGTGACGGCGTCATCGTCGAAAACCGTGAAAACTATGTGCGTAGCTGGGAGGATGTAACCTTTCTCCCAGGAGCATTGAGTGGGCTGGCGCTGGCTGCGGCCTGCCAATGGAAGCTGGTCGTCGTCACCAACCAGGCGGGGATTGGCAAGGGATTAATCCCCACTGCCACCGCCGTTGCGATCAATCGCCGCCTGCAAGAACAGGTGGCCGGCGCGGGTGGCCGCATCGATGGCATTTACCTCTGCCCGCATACTGCGGACGAACACTGTTCCTGCCGCAAGCCTAAACCCGGACTGATCCTGCAGGCCGCCATAGATTTGTCCATCGATCTCTCGGCCTCAGTGATGATTGGCGACGCCCTCACCGATATCCAGGCCGGGCAAAACGCTGGCCTACCCAGGCAAATACTGGTGACGACCGGCCGGGGGGCCGAGCAATCCGTGCTTCCCCTGGCACAAAAATTGGCCGGGTTTGAGATTTATCCAGATCTCTTCAGCGCTCTAACCGCTTTGTGCGCTTAACCGACCGCTAAAATCCCCCAAAAAACTGCAACGAATTTGCAACATTGTTAGGAAACGCTAATCTAACAATCATTTTTGCTGCTTTCTTTATGCTACAATGTCGAAATCATACAGCAAAATAGACGCAATATTATCAGGCCTTCCGTAGTGCCGATCATTTCATAATCTCTTTTTGCGATTTTCAACTCTTCGTTTTCATTCTTTATTTGCCTGGTTGCCTAAAGGCGAAACTGCCCGATGTTTTTCGCTGGGCAGACCCTGCCCATTCATAGTCCAACTATGAATATGGATGGAGCACAAAACCTTACTGCCAATGAAAGGAAACGATCATGAAGAAACCCATTATCTTCATTCTCACATTACTGATCTGCGGTTCATTTCTCATCGGCCAGGCTCTGGCCATGGGCAGCCCCGCAGTCTCAGCCCAATCCGGTGGGGGGAACGAGATATTCTTACCCCTGGTGAGGAACTTTAAACCCACTCCCACCCCCACCAATCCACCGCCTGCGCCCGTCCCAACCAGTCTCCCCAGTCAGAATGGGGTGCGGGTAAACATGCCCTATTTCTCTGGGGATGCCGCCGACCATTTCACGGAAGCTGCCATTTTCTGGTTTGGCAAGGTGTCGCCATCCGAGAATTACGCCGATATTCGCTTTGCCTATGACAACAACAAGCTTTGGGTGTATATCTCTACGTTTGATCAATACATGTGGTACAACACCAATCCCTCCAGTGGCGCTCTGACAGCCTGGGACAGCGCAACCCTGCAAATCAATCTCAACGGCAACTCTGGTTCATCGCTGGACACAAAATCATATAAGTTTGATGCTGCCATGAGTTGGGGAGAGCCGAGAGCTGGATATCAGGCCTCATATCACTGGACAGGCAGCCAATGGGCTGCCTCCAGCCAGGGGTTTACCAGTTTCCGGGGATATGACGGATTTTTCAATGACAACACCAGAGGCACCCGCGGTTGGGCGCTGACGTTTGATGTGCCCTTCAGCGGCCTGGGATTATCCTCCAAACCCGCCGATGGAACAACATGGGGCATCAGCATGACCATGCACGACCGCGACAGCGCCGCCGGGCCGGCCCTGGCTGATAAATCCTGGCCGGTTGGGTTCCAGGCAAGCAAGCCTTCCTCCTGGGCGCAACTGCGTTTCGGGCTGCCCAATTACGGCGCGGTTTCGGGCACGGTTGCCGGCACCGATTTGATCCGGCGGGATCGGAACCGCGGAATTGTCGTCCCGGATGCGGGTCTTGGCGGCACCACCCCCAATCTATGCCCCGGCGACACAAATTACATCTTTAATACCTGGGGCAACACAAATTTAGGCAGCCATGCCGACTTCAACATCCAGAACCAGTCGAATGTTGCCGATTGGCCCTGCTTTTCCAAGTATTATGTCACTTTCCCACTGACTACCATCCCACAAAACAAGAAGATCCTTTCCGCCCGTCTAATCCTGCACCACCAGGGTTCGGCTGGCGATCCTGGCCAGGCAAAACCTTCTCTGATCCAGGTATTCACTGTCGCCGGGGATTGGGCTGAGAATACTATCACCTGGAATAACGCCCCACCAGCACAAGAAAATATCAGCCGGACCTTGGTGAACATCCCCCAGGGAGACAACTACGGCAATTGGCCAAAGATCCCCATCTATTGGGATATCACCGCCGCCGCCGCCCAGGCGTATCAAGCTGGTCAACCATTGCGCCTGGCGTTATACGAAGCCGACAGCGATTTTCATAGTGGTAAATACTTCACCTCGTCTGATTCATCCGAGAATGACCCAAGCCAGGATTGGAATATCGCCGGGCGACCGAGCCTGGAAATTAAATGGGGCAATTGATCCATATGGGAACCCGCGCACCGACACTCCTCCGACACACAACCGCGCGCCTCCTCCTGGCGGTTTCACTGCTGATCTCCCTGGCCGCGGCTGCTCCTCCGCCCGGCAACTCGCCGGCGGTTGAGCCGTCCGCCGCCGGCCCATCAAAACTTTTCATACCACTGGCCGTCAGCCACACCCCCGGTTCGGGCATCATCGGCCCCGATTGGCCTCAGTTGGCCCATGACGCCCAGCGCAGCGGCTACACCAGCGAGCAGGTGGATCCGCCCTACTGTTATGCCTGGAAATGGAACGCCGTGCCGATCGCCTCGCGGGTTCAGCCCGTAGTTAAAAACGGTTTGCTCTACATTGGCGGGCTGGACGGGCGCTTGTACGCCCGAGATGCCACCACCGGCGAACCTATTTGGGACTACACCACCGGCGGCCCCATTCGCCATACCGCCGCCGCCAGTGGTCAAATGGTGATCACCGGTTCGTACGACGGTTATACCTATGCGCTCAATGCTGTCACCGGCGCCCTGGCCTGGAAGACCCTCACCGGCTCCAGCGCAACCGCCCCCCTGGTGGATGAGAGCCACCAGCGGGTTTACGTCGCCTCCACCTACGGCCTGCTGCGCGCGCTCAACCTGAGCAATGGCAGCCAGGTCTGGCAATATGATGCCAAAGCCGCTATCCTCACCTCGCCTTCGCTCAGCGAAGACAACAGTCTGGTCTTCTTTGGCAGCGAAAGCATGGACGCCATCGCGGTCAACGCCAATACCGGCGCCCAGGTGTGGAAAACCAAACTACAGGGCCAAAGCCTGGCAGAACGTTTCCCGGTTGTGGCGGGCAGCGCGGTTATTTACCGCTCTCAGCCCTACTACTTCTTCCACAATCTACTGCAAGGCTGGGGTGACGACGTGATGGACCAGGCCGGGGGGGTCGACGCCAATTGGACCGCGGATTGGGCCAAAGTGAAACCGAAAATTGTGGCATCCCTCAACGCCAACCCCTCCCGTCAGACCTATTTCGTGCTTAACACCTCCAACGGTTCCAACCGCGGCACCGCCCCGGTGCTGTATACCTACGGTTCCAATGACGTTCCGAATGTGCCCATCGCTGCTCCTAACACCACCTACCTCACCTACCGCGCCCGTCACGGCATCCAGACCGATTACCCCAACATCGTGCACGTCACCACCAAATACGACGCCGAGCTGGGCAAAATGGATTTGAACTCCCTGGATATCACCGGGTTGACCGCCTCATCTTCGCTCACCATCCCTCTTACCGGCGGCACGTCCTTCCGCATGACCTCGGACGAGGCGGCCATGCTGACCATGGGCGGCAACATCCTCTGGGTGGATAACTGGGAGCGCCTGGGCGGGCTAAACGTCAGCAGCGGCCAGATTGTGCACGCCGGCAACGTATCCAACGACTGGCCGGAATGCTTCGCCCAATGTGGCGCCGCCGGGCCTCACCCGTTTTATCCCTTGAGCGGTAAAGCCGGAGATCCGGCCTACCCCTTCCCTGGCCCGCGCACCTCCGAAGGCCACGCCCGCGCCGGCGCGGTCATCGCCAACAACATGGTCTTCTGGCGCGTGGCAGATGCCGGCCTGGCCGCCTTTAGCCACTCGACTGCCTCGAACTGCCCCTCTCCGGCCGTCTGGACCATTTCGGGCGGGGCGCTGTACGTGACCAACGAACTGCCCCCGGAAGATCCCCAGCCGGCGGCCGCCGATCTCTCGGTTTACGTCACCACCGACCGCACCATCCCCGTGGCGGTGACCAGCCAGAACCAGGACCTGGTCGACCGCCTCAACAAGGAAATCAGCGCCCTGCTGACCGCGGCCAACAACAACCATCTGCTGCCTTATTATCTGGAGCGCGGTTTCTCCAACACCCAGGTGTGGCCGTACAACTCGACCAAGCCCGAGATGCCGCAGATCATGTACATCAGTTTCGGCAACACCTATTGGCACGATCCTGGTGAATTTCTCTACAGTATGGCCTTGGCTTATCCTTACCTGAGTGCCTCCTTGAAAACCCAGCTCAAAACCTACGTCCAGGCTGAAATGGGGCGCTACCCACCCTTACAGGATCTGCCGTATAACTCCACCAGCAAAGATTGGCTGCACAGCGGCTCACCGCGCGAGCTCAACCCCATCGTCATGCGCGCCGAGCTCAATAACTGGCCGCCGGTGGCCGCCAACTTGTCGGCCATTTACGCGGTATGGTTGTGGGCGAAGAACACCGGTGATTGGAGCTACGCTGATGCCAATTACACCCAGGCCACCAGCCTGTTCAACAGCCGTAAAGGCAGTATGAACTACTACGCCGACATCGCCGGGGCCATCGGCTACTACCGCCTGGCAAAGCACCGCAATGATTTCACCGCTCAAACCAACGCATTGAATGCCGCCGTGGCCGCGATGAACACCGGGCTGAACTTCGCCACCTTCCGCGACCGCGCCAATACCAATTACCCCGACCCGCGCGGCTATACCACCGGCTGGTCGGCGCCTGTTTTCTACGGGATGACCCCCGAAGTGGGCCAATATCTCCACGAGCAGTTCAATACCAACGCCGCATCTTATTTACTGGGCCTCGAGAGCCTCGACAGCCAGGGCAATGGGCTGGTCTGGTGGTATTTCACCCGCGCCGGTGAGCACGGCGAGAACGGCGAGACCTCTTTCCTGACCCCTCTCACCGCCTGGTCGCATTTCCTGGCGCACGCCTACGTGGTGGGCGATCACCAGGCCAACCTGCGCAAATGGCTGGACCGACCCTGGACCCCCGGTGATCTCTACTCCATCCAGAAAATCGTCGCCACGATCCAATCTCCGCCTTGACTGCCCGCGCGGATGGCGCCTGCCAGGCCGCATCGACTACCAGATTTTTGCCGGCGCCAAATGTGCCAGATCGCCCAATAACACCAGAATCAAAAACACCCTCATGGAAGTGGGGGTGTTTGATTGATCCCAATGGTTTACGGCAGCGTATTAACCCGCCACGGGTGAAGCGAACAATGCGTCCAGGTCAGCCTGGCGAATGGCCGCCAAACCGAACACAGTCGGCCCGGCATGGGCACCTAACACGGTTGTCACCGTCACCAGGCGATCCTCCACGCTGTGCAAAGCCGTGCTGAGTGCCTCGCGCAGCCTGTTCACCGCATCCGGGTTCTGACCGTGCATCAACTGCAGCCGGATGGGGTCGACGCCAAACTTGTCATGAGTCAGGGACGCCAATTTCCGCGCCACGCGCCCCACCGAGATATCCTGGCCAAGGGAAATAAATGATCCATCCTGGTCGTTGAGCCCGATGATCGGCTTGATCTTGAGCACCGCCGCGATGATCCCGCGTAAATGACTGACCCGCCCGCTGTGCACCAGGTATTTCACATCGGTAAACGCCACCGTGGTCAGGGTCCTGGCACGAACCTGCTCGATCGCTGCCAGGATGCGCTCCTTGCTCCAACCCAGGCGCACGCCGCGCGCGGCCGTTTCCACCAACCATCCCAGCGCTGGGCCGATGGTCTTCGAATCCACTACCGTCACCCGGCCATCAGGGATCATCTGGGCGGCCGTCATCGCCGATGAATACGTGCCGCTCAACCCCGAAGAAAGGTGGATCGAGATGATCTCTTCCTCCGGATACTGGTTATAAACTGTGGTGAAATCACCCGCCGATGGCAGCGTGGTAAGCGGAAATTCATTGGGATATTCGACGTACATCTGGTAAATGGCCTCAGGAGAGATATCCAACCCATCCACATACGTTTTGCCATTAAAGGTGACTCGAAATCGCACCAACCCGACCTCCAGGGCTTCGCATTGCTCCGTTGATAAGTTGGCCGCCGAATCCGTCACTATTTTCATTCTGACCTTCCTCTTTGATTGAATTTATCTGCTGACCCGAGATCAAATTTTGCTTTTGCCGCTCATATGTTTGGTAGAAACAAACCTTTCACCTAATTATACCGGGGCTTCGCAATTGCTTGCTTTACATTCACCTTACTTGACAATCCCCCCATGCGCTATACAATGGGTGGATGCAAACCACCCCGGCGACCGAACAAACCTTCACCTTTTCACCGCCCAACATTGCAGTTTGATAAATCTATGCTGCCTTTCATAGCTACGGTCATCCTAAATTTCAATCGCTGGGACAATACCTTGGCCTGCCTGCAATCTCTGGCTGCTGGGGATTACCCGCGCCACCACATCATTGTGGTCAATGTAGCGGTTGAACAGCATATCCCTCTCGAAATCACTCGCGATTTTTCCCAGGTTGAAGTCCTTGCCCTGGCCGAAAACAAAGGCTACGCCGGGAATAATAATGTTGGCATCCAACACGCCCTTTCCTTGGGCGCAGATTGGGTATTGGTGTTAAACGATGACACTTTGCTGGCCCCCGATTGTATTTCCCGCTTGGTGGAGGTGGCGGAAAGCGACCCGCGTATCGGCATGGTTGGTCCGCTGATTTACCACGCCGACGAACCCAAGGTAATCCAATCGGCAGGCGGTTCTTTCGACCGGCAGTGGCGTTCTCACCATTACGGCATCCACGAGCCGGATCACGGGCAGTTCAATACTACCCGCGAGGTCGCCTGGCTAAACGGCTGCAGCATCCTTTGCCGCGCGGAAGCCCTGGAAGAGATCGGCTTGCTGGACGAACGTTTCTTTTTATATAACGAAGAAGTGGACTGGTGTTACCGCGCCGGTAAACATGGCTGGAAAATCCTGCTCGCGCCTCAGGCCAAATTGTGGCACAAAGGCGTCAGCCGGTCCTATACTCCCTCGGCAAATGTCACCTATTACATGGTCCGCAACCAGATGCTCTTTCTGCAAAAACATCACGCGCCGCTTGACGTTAAGATTTTCACCTGGGTTGAGCGCCTGCGGATGATCGCCAGCTATAGCTTGCGGCCTAAATGGAAGCATGCCCGCGATCACCGCGACGCCGCGGTTCAGGGCCTGTATGACTCAATTTTCCAGCGGTGGGGAAAACGCGGCTAAGAGGAAGCACCCGCACGCTATTTTCAAAGGAAAATATGGAACGACTGGACATTTACGATCAAAACGGACAGCCTACTGGAAGGGTCATCGATCGTGGCGCACGCCTGGCCGCAGGAGACCACATCCTGGTGGTGCAGCTGTGGATCCGAGATGAGCTCGGGCAGTACCTGATACAACAGCGCGCTCACCATCTGGTTGATGCGCCGGGCATCTGGGCTACCACCGCGGGGCACGTCCAGGCAGGCGAAGACAGCCGCAGCGCAGCCCTCCGCGAACTCGACGAAGAGATGGGTCTCCAGATATCCCCCGACTTGCTCTCACATTTCCTGCGCTTCACCAGAAACAATATCATCCAGGATGTCTGGGTGGCCAATGTCCTCACCGCCGATCTTGGCGGCCCGGTCATCGGCGTGGAAGTTGCGGGTTGGATGTGGGCTTCTCGGGAGAAAATTGAAGCCATGGTAGCCAGCGGCGATTTCTTTCCTTATCGATATTTACAGAGCTTCCTCTAGTGCCTGCGCCGGTCGACAATGCCGGTTCTTCACCCTAAAATAGGACGCAGCCTGCATAGCACACGGAAATATTGGGCCCGATTATTTTTCAAAAAAACGAGTGTATTGTCCATCTACCGGACAATACACTCGTTTTGGTCTCCATATATCGAATTAGTCTGCGGGCGCTCCTTGTGGAACGGCAACCGGCTCTTTGATATGATCTCCGGCGCCAATCACATCGCCAGGATAGGCCGCAGCGCCGTGTTCGATCGCATCCAGGCCCTGGATCTCTTCTTCGCGTGAGACCCGCAGCCCGAACACACCTTTAAGAATGCCGTTGAACAGCACAGTACCGGTCAACACGCACCAGACACCTACGGCCAGTACGCCAATCAATTGAGTCAGCAGCTGACCGGGGTTTCCGGCCAGCAGGCCAGTGACGCCGTTCTCTGTGGCGAAGATGCCCACTGCCAGGGTGCCCCAGATGCCGTTCATCAGGTGAACCGGGACGGCCGAGACCGGGTCGTCAATCTTCAACTTCTCGAGCAGGATCGCGCCGTAGACCACGAATATGCCGGCGATTCCGCCGATGATAATGGAAGCTAACGGGGTCACAAATGCACAGGGCGCGGTGATAGCCACCAGACCCGCCAAAACACCATTGAGCGACACACCCAGGTCGGGTTTCTTGGTTACGAACAGCCAGTTGATTACCATGGCAATCAAACCACCTGCTGCGGCCGCCAGGTTGGTATTGACCGCTACCAGCGAGACCACATCCGCATTATCACCGTAAATGGCCAGCTGGCTGCCCGGGTTGAAACCGAACCAACCCAACCAGAGGATGAAGACGCCCAGCACTGCCAGGGTGATCGAATGACCGGGAATGGCAACCGCCTTACCGCTTTTAGTAAAGCGGCCAATCCGCGGACCAAGCGCCATGGCGCCCACCAGGGCAAGCCAACCGCCAACGCTGTGAACGACGGTGGAACCGGCGAAATCTTTGAACCCGGCGCCAAACGGCAGGGTTGAAAGCCAACCACCGCCCCAAATCCAATGACCCGATACAGGATAGATGATGGCCGTGATAAAGAAGCTGTAAATCAGGTAAGACGAAAACTTCGTGCGTTCCGCCATTGAACCGGAAACAATCGTGGCAGCGGTTCCGGCAAAGACCAGTTGGAAGAACCAGAAGGCAAGAACGGGTAAACCGGCGACATCTTCCGCAGGTGGGGAGATGAAAAAGCCCGACGTGCCAATCCATCCGCCGGCGCTTGCGCCAAACATGAAGGCATATCCAATCGCCCAAAAAGCCAGGCTGGCAAAAACGAAATCGACCAGGTTTTTGAACAGGATATTGGTGGTGTTCTTGGCGCGCGTCAACCCGGCTTCAACCAGGGCAAAACCGGCCTGCATCCAAAACACAAGGAAAGCGGTGATCAGCACCCAAAGCGTATTGAGCCCACGGGTCAATTCTGCGGTTGGGTCGGGGGTTTGCGCGAACGTTGGCGCGGTAATCGCCAATAATGCGGTTGCGGCGATCGCTGGGGTCAACACCCACCGGGCCCATTTGATCGAACGAAGCGTAAATATCTTCATGTCATCCTCCTCTACGAAGCAGTTCTAGGATTTCAACGATAATAAAGAGTGAGTGATGGGATAAAACCCTGGTTTATTACCGTAAAGGAATAGTACAATGAAGCCAGGCAGTGCGCATTACCCAAATGGATAATATTGATGCGGATTTTGGTGAAAATAATTCCCCAAATCCTCGATATTTGAAGAATTTGTCCAATTTACTCAAGTGAATCGAATGGCAAAAGTGACCCACCTCGAACATTTTATCGGGGTGGGTCACGCATATTCAAAGGTAAATTAATCCAACTTTTCCTTGTCCGATCATTTTCTGTTGGGCAATGAAATGATCTATTTGTGATCTTCTTGCTCAGGTCAAATCGTTATCATCCGGCAATTCCCCCCGATTGAGGAGTTAACCTGCTGACATGTCGTATGCGAGCCCGGAAATGTGACATCCTCAAGCCGAAACCGGCAAGCATCTCGGCAAACTCTACTTACATAGGTGATTTTCTCTGGCCAATGGCAAAATAGACTCCCTTGCTAAACCAACTGGGCAATTTCCCCCACCAAGCGCTCGATCTGCGCCGGCGTGTGCGTGGCAAAGATGGCTATGCGCAGCGCACCGCCCGGCGGGACGCTCGTATACTCGCGCACCAGAGTCACTGCGATGTCTTGCGCATACAGGCCCGCCTGAATGCGTTCCAGGCTGATCCCATCTCTGGCCGCCAGGCAGAGGATCGGCACCGGGCTGTCTTCCACCTGCCAACCCAACCCGCTTATCCCCTCTCGCGCCGCGGCGACGTTCGCCCGCAGTTGGTCGCGCCACCCTGGGTTTTCACGGGCCAATGCCAGTGCTTTTGTCGAGGCAGCCGTCACCACCAATGGCGGCGGGCTGGCGCCCACACTGATACGAGCATTACGCTCGATGCGGTCTGCCCAGTTGCTGCTGCCCCAAAGCACCCCACCGTAGCCCCCCAACGCTTTTGCCAGGGTTCCGGTTGTCCGGCAGGTTTCGTCATGGATGCCAAAAAAATCCGGCGTTCCTCGCCCATTCGGCCCCAGCACCCCCACCGCATGGGCATCGTCCAGGTAAACCTGCCCGTGGTATTGCTTCGCCAAAGCCAGGTAGTCTGGAAGAGGCGCAATCTCCCCGGAAACCGGAAAGACTCCATCGCTCATGATCAAAGGGCGTTCACCGGCTTGCAATTCCTCCTGTAATCGTGTCTGCAGTAAATCCGGGCTCAGATGGGTGAAAGGCGTGATCGGCCGATTGGTGGCATACGCCGCATCCCACAGGCTGTAATGCGCGGAAGCATCCAGGAAAATATGCTCAAATCCTCCCGGCTCGGCCTGGGTTAACAGGCTCATGCCCATATAACCGGATGGGAAATAGATCACCCGCTCCGCACCAAAAAAGAGCCCGGCTTCTTCTTCCAGGCGCCGGTATAAGGGATGCTCGCCAAAACCTCCGCGCGATCCGCCAGTGAACAGCCCATACTGCCGGATAGCCGCCTCGGCCGCCGCTAGCACCTGCGGATGGCTCTGCAGACCCAGGTATCCGGTACCCGAGAAATAATCGAACGCCCGCCCATTGATCTGAGTGATCGCCCCGATGGGCCCCTCAATCGATATTTTCATATGAGGCCTATCATACCGCCATTCGTTTCAATTCAATATCAATCCGACAATTTGGAAGCTTGCGTTTTGATTTTCGCAAATCAATAAGATAAAATTAGTCAAATTGAAATCACCCGACGCGTAGGAGGGACAATGAGCGGCGCAGCATTCATCCGAAGCATTCAACAGGACCCGCCCCTGGCGCTGGTCATCATTATCCTGCTCAGCGCGATTGTGTTCATCATCGCGCGCTATGGCATCGCTCGCTGGTTAGTCAGCCTGGCGGCTCGCACCACCAACAAATACGACGATATTTTCATCGAAAACCTGCACCCCAACCGCCTGGCATGGCTGGCGCCTCTCGCAGTGATTTACACCACCGCCTTCTTATTTCCGGGGTTTCAGCAGGCCATTGCGAAGGCCTCTCTCTTCCTGATCATGTGGGTCGCCATTCTGACCCTGAATGGGATCCTGACCGCGATCAATGATATCTATGAAAAGCGCAAAAATTACAATGGGGTCAGCATCCAGAGCTATCTGGATATCATCAAGATCCTCACTGTCATTGTCGGAATAATTCTCAGCGTTACCATGATCACCGGTGAATCACCCTGGGTGCTGCTCACCGGTCTGGGCGCGCTGACTGCGGTAATCCTGCTCATTTTCCAGGGCACCATCCTCTCCCTGGTCGCCAGCGTGCAGATCGTCGCCAATGACCTGTTAAAGGAAGGCGATTGGGTGGAGGTGCCCAGTTACGGCGCGGACGGCGATGTGACCAACATCAACCTGCACTCGATCAAAATTCGCAACTTCGATATGACCTACACCATCATCCCAACCTATAAAATCGTGGATGTGGCTTACAAAAACTGGCGCGGAATGAAAGAGAGCGGCGGGCGACGTATTCAACGCTCCCTTTCGGTGGATATGATCAGCATAAAATTTTGCGACCAGGAATTGTTAAACCAGTTGAGAAAGATTGACTTGATTGAAAAATGGGTCGGCGAGAAAATAACAGGCCTGGAAGCCTATCAAAAAGAGCACGCCGATCACTATGATTCGCCCCTGGATGGGCCTCAAATCACCAACATCGAAATTTTCCGCGCCTACATCACCGCCTATTTACGCAGCCGGCCAGACATCAACCACGAAGGTATGCCCTTTTTAGTGCGGGTGCTTTCGCCCACCCCCACCGGCCTGCCGGTCGAACTTTACATCTTCACCCGCACCACCGATTGGGCTGCCTACGAATTAATTCAGGCAGAAATCTTCGATCATCTCCTTGCGGCTGCCTCCAACTTTGATCTGCGTGTGTTCCAGGAACCGACCGGGCTAGATTTCGCTACATTTACAAACACCCTGCGCAGTGGGTCGTCAAAATAATCCCCTCCTTGCAAAGCACAGAGGACACGCCGGCCGGCGTGTCCTCTGTGCTTATATTGATATGAATTTACTTGGGCCAGGCGGTTTCATACGCCGCCAGGATGCGCTCGGTGAGTTGGTTGAATCCCTCATCCACTTTCTGCCGGGAGCTGTCCGCGCGGTACCAGGCGATAATTTCCTCCGCGCCGCGTGAAAACGGGATGGTCGCTACGTATCCTGGCACGAGGGCTTTCAGCTTGCTGTTATCAAAGATCGCGCTGTGAGTTTTATCCCCCAGCAGCCCGGCGCCCCAATTGGGATCATATGCCGCGATCAAATCGGATGGCACGTGTACCATGTGTGCTTCACAACCCGCTGCCCTCGCCACAATCTCATAAATTTGGTTCCAGGACAGCCATTCATCCGAGGTAATTTGAACTGCCTCCCCAATCGCCTTGGAATTTCCCAACAAGCCCACAAAGCCCTTGGCGAAATCGACATGATGGGTCAGCGTCCACAAAGAAGTGCCATCGCCGTGCACGATTACTTTTTTGCCTTTTAGCATGCGGTCGACCACCGTGTAACCGCCGTCCATCGGAATGGCAGTGCGGTCGTAGGTATGGGATGGTCGCACGATGGTGATGGGCATCTTGTCCTCGCGGTAAGCCCTCACCAGGCGTTCTTCACAGGCGATCTTATTGCGCGAATACTGCCAGAAAGGATTATCAAGCACGGTGGATTCGCGCACCGGCAGCGAGCTGGGCGGGGTCTGATAAGCCGAAGCCGAACTGATGAATACATATTGCCCGGTGCGCCCACTGAATAACCCAAGATCGGTCTCGATATGATCGGTTGTAAAAGCCACCCAATTAACCACCACATCAAAATCCATCGCGCCCAGCGCAGCCCGGGCTGAAGAGGCATCCCGAATATCGCCATTTAACACCCGCGCACCTGCCGGGACCGGTCGAGCCGATTTACCCCGGTTAAGCAGATACAGCTCCACCCCTTGTTTTAAGGCCAGCTCAGAACAGGCCGAGCTGATGATCCCGGTGCCGCCAATAAAAAGTACCTTCATGATTTTCTCCTCGCTGGTTTTGAATACAGACTGCTTCCTCTCCGAATTATAGACCACATCGCGGCGAATAAGAAAGTAGGCCTTGGACGAGTTGTACTATAATAGCCTGCAACGTCTCTAATCCTCACCCAAAGGAATAATCGCATGACTCTTCCATCTCTGCCCGTTGAACCTGAAGGTTGGGAAACCCCTCAAACCATCTTACTGGTTCTGGCCCACCCCGACGATCCCGAATTTTTTTGCGGCGCTACCATCGCCCGCTGGACAGCCGCCGGTCACAGCGTGGATTACTGCTTGCTGACTCGCGGCGATAAAGGCGTGAAAGATCAAACCGCCGATCCGTTGGAACTCGCCCGCATTCGTGAAGGCGAACAGCGCTGCGCCGCCGATTCGCTGGGGGTCGGCCAGGTAGTTTTCCTGGATTACGAAGACGGTTACCTGGTCCCGGATATGGCTACGCGCAAAACTGTCGCCCGGGTGATCCGCCAGTTCCGCCCCGATATCCTCGTTTCCTGCGATCCAACCCAGCTTTTTGGGGATAACTCGATCAATCACCCCGACCACCGCGCCGTCGGCCAGGCGGTTGTCGACGCATTTTTCCCGGCCGCCGGCAACCCCCTCTATTTTTCAGACCTGATGAATAATGAAGGCCTGGCGCCGCACGCTCCTAAGGAACTCTGGTTGACCGTCACCGGGCAGCCCAACACCACCATCGATGTCACCTCTACCTGGGAAAGAAAAGTTTCCGCGCTGCACTGCCATGCCACCCAAATCAGCGATATGGCTCAACTGGATGAACGTATGCGTGGACGCCGGACCCCCGAAAGCAGCCCGGAAGACCCGCGCTACGAAGAAAAATTCCGCCGGTTCAAATTCCGCTAGATTTCCTTAGCCCATTCCCGATCATCTCGCAAGCCAGTTTCCCTGGCTTGTTTTCTTACCCGCTTTGCGTTGTAATCCCAATGGGATGGCCAGGCACCTTCCATAATTGCAATGGTACCCCGATTGTTATTCGGTTAAAATATCTGCATCCATGATTTTATTTTCCGCTTTCAGTATGCACCTTCTCCACGCGGGCATTCTTGAGACATATATGAGGCCCCATCGACAAACTGGCAATCCCAGTTATATTTTCACAGAAGAAAAACATCCCGTCTGCATGAAAAAGTAAAGTATCCTTATTCCCGATTTCTATAGGTATTGGATTTATGAGCATCCATATAAACAGCCAGGAAAACCATTTACTCCCTGCCATCCCAAAAGACCGCCGTTGGTTCCTGATCGGAATATCCGCACTGATCATCATCATTCTCGCGGTTGGCGGAATCTGGTTTTACGAATTTCAATCCCAGGTGATAAAAACCCAGAAAAAGGCTGAATTAAACACGATCGCGGAACTAAAAATTAATCAGATCGTGCAGTGGCGCCTCGAACGGTTATCGGATGCCCGCATTTTTTCCTCGGGGGCACTGACATCCTCGGCCATCAATCAGTGGATAACCCATCCGGATGATCTTGGTACCCGAGATCTGGTTACCGGCGAAATGGCGCAGTTGCTCCAGGTGTATGGTTATAAAAACGTGATCCTGGCTACCACCGACGGACAAGTGCTCCTGACTCTTGACCCCAAATCAACCACTTTGGACCCCGAAACACAACAGCTAGTCAAACAGGCAAGCGCCGCCAGCCAGCCGATCATGGGGGATTTTTTCATGAGCCAATCGGCAGGTCGCATCTATATAGAAGTCGCCGCTGCCATAACCGGGGGCGATAACCAATCCCCAACGATCATTATCTTGCGGATTGATCCCGAACAATACCTGTTCCCACTCATCCAAACCTGGCCCACCAACAGCCCCAGCGCCGAAACATTGGTAGTACGCAAAGATGGTGAGAACGCCTTATTTCTCAATTCACTGCGGCACAGCGACAGCCCGCCTTTATCCATCCGTATTCCGTTATCTAGCACCGAGGTGCCTGCGGTACAGGCAATCCTGGGTGCAAGCGGTTCTGTGGAGGGCAGCGATTATCGCGGGAATTTGGTATTAGCGGATGTCCATCCCATCCCCGGTTCGGATTGGTTTATGGTAACCAAAGTGGATGCCCAGGAAATCCTTTCCGGGGTTCAGCTGCTCGGCTGGATTATTGTGCTGGTCATCGGCCTATCTATCATCATGACGGCTGCAGTTGCCGCATATCTGTTCTTGAATAGCCAAAGGCGGTTTTATAAGACTCAATACCTGGCTGGCCTGGAACAAAACAAGACCCAGCAGGAAATCCGCACGGCACTCTACAGCATCGGCGATGGCGTCATCACCACCGATGAAATTGGCATCATTACCCGCATGAATCCTGTCGCTGAAAATCTCACTGGATGGGTTGAAGCCGAGGCTTTAGATCGCCCATTGGAAGATGTATTTAATATTGTCAGTGAAATTACCTTACACAAGGTTGAAAATCCCGTCAAACGCATCTTATCCGAAGGGGCGATTGTGGGACTGGCTAACCACACATTGCTCATCAACCGCTCTGGTGAAACTCACCCCATTGCCGATAGTGGTGCGCCCATCCGGGATGCTTCCGGTCACATCTTGGGAGTGGTGCTCGTCTTCCGCGATCAGACCGCCGAACGCGCCTATCAATCGGAACGCGCCTTGCTGACCGACACATTAAGCGCCAGTCTCAATGAAATCTATATTTTTGATGCCGCCAGTTTCCAGTTCCGTTTTGCCAACAAGGGCGCATTGAAAAACCTGGGGTACACACTTGAACAACTCCAATCCCTCACCACGCTGGACGTTAAACCTAAATTCACTCTCGAGACCTATCGACAACTCATTCGACCTCTCTTCACCGGCGAAAAGGACATCCTGGTTTTCGAAACCGACCAACAACGCGCGGACGGCAGCCTGTATCCCGTCGAAGTCCATTTACAGTTGTTTGACTATCCCGATTATCAGGTTTTACTCGCTGCCATTCAAGATATCACCTTGCGCCGAGAGACCGAATCCGTTTTGCGCAAAAGTTTAGCATTTCTTAAGGAGACCGAACGGCTAACCGGGGTAGGCGGCTGGGAATGGGATGTACATTCTCAGGTCAGTACCTGGAGCGATGAGGTGTACCACATTCACGGCCTGGATCCTCACACCACAGACCTCACCTCTCCTGAAATCATCCAACGCAGCTTGGATTGCTATCACCCAGACGATCGCCCTAACGTGCAAGCCGCATTTGAAACTTGCATCACCGAAGGCAAAGCTTATGATGTCGAAGCGCGCTTTGTCTCCTTATCTGGGGAAGAAAAATGGGTGCGGACAACCGGAAAAGCAGATTGGGAAAACGGTCAGGTCGTCCGGATCACCGGTTCCTTGATGGATATCACCGAACAACACAGGCTGCGCGACAATTACCAGCTGCTTTTCAGTGAAATGCTGGAAGGTTTCGCCTTGCACACCATCCTACTCGATCCGCAAGGAAATCCACAGGATTACAGGTTCGAAGCGGTTAACCCTGCTTATGAGCGCCTGACGGGGTTACGAGCCTCCGAAATCATTGGCAAAACCGCCACCCAGGTTCTGCCTGACATCGAGGGACATTGGATTAATACCTACGGGAAGGTTGCTCTCAGCGGCAATCCGGTATTCTTTGAGGATTACAACCAGGATCTCGGCCGCTATTACGAGATAACCGCGTTTCGGCCGGCGCTAAACCAGTTCGCTTGCATTTTTATTGACACCACCCGGCGTAAGCAGGCCGAGGCAAAGCTGCAAGAACAGCTTACGGAGCTGCGGCGGTGGCATGAGGTCACCTTGGGCCGCGAGACCCGGGTAATCGAATTAAAGGGAGAGATTAACCAACTACTGGCAGAAACCGGGCGCCCTCCCCGCTATCCCAGTTTGCAGGAAACAGCGCATGAGTGAACCAATTCTCGTGGTATTAATTCATAACGCCGCCCTCCTGCTTGGAATAGCGATAATTTTTGACCTTGCCATCACGCAGCGCCGTGCTCATCGCATTACCTGGTGGCAGGTTCCCTTTGGCTTTCTGATCGGCGCCGTTGGCATTGTACTCATGCTGACTCCATGGATATATGCGCCTGGGATTGTGTTTGACTCCCGTTCGATCTTACTGGGTATCTCCGGGCTCTTTTTTGGCGCTGTACCCACCCTATTTGCCATGCTCATCACGGCTGCCTTCCGCATATCGATAGGTGGCCCGGCCACTCTCACCGGCGTCTGTGTGATCCTGGCCAGCGGTACCCTTGGGATCGCCTGGCGCTATTTTCGCAAACCGCATTTATCCAACCTTTCCTGGCGAGAATTATATTTGTTTGGCATAGCCGTGCACATCATCATGTTGGCGCTATTTTTCCTGCTTCCATGGGAAACTACATTCCAGGTACTCCGCGCCATGGCCCTACCTGTGATCCTGCTTTACCCCATCGCAACCACCGCGCTGGGGGCAATGCTGACCAATCGATTAAAACACGACCAGGCCATCCAGGATTTAAGCGATAGCGAAGAGCGTCTGCGCCTTGCAACCGGCGCTGCGAATATCGGCTTTTTTGATCGAGATCTCACCACTGGAGCAGTCCATTTTTCACCGGAATGGAAGCATCAGCTTGGTTACGAACCCCACGAGTTGGCTAACGACCCGCTCGAATGGAGTTCGCGCCTCCATCCGGAAGATCGTGAGCGAATTCTAGAGATCGAAAAGGCGTACCTTTCCGGAGCGCGCAAGGATTATGAAATTCAATACCGGCTGCGTCATAAGGATGGCTCTTACCGTTGGATTCTGGATCGTGGCGAACATCAAACGGATGAGCATGGAAAATCCATTCGTTTATTAGGTTGCCATATCGACATCACTGAACAGGTACACGCTCAGGAAGCCGTGTCGGCCAGTGAGCGGCGTTTCCGCAGCCTGGCCGAAAGCAGCCAGGATTCCATCACGTTATATGATCGCAACTGCCGTCTACTATATGAAAACCCTACCGGACTGCTCATCTCTGGCTTATCCCAGGAAGATGCTCTCGGAAAAACTCCCAGGGAAACCAGCCCATCAGGTGAGATAGGCGAAACGTTGCAAGCCGATATCCAATCGGTATTTGAAAGCGGGCATTCCACCCATCGAATGCTTGACTGGCAAACAGAAGGCAGCAAAATCATTCTCGATCTGCATCTCTCGCCAGTCTACGGTGAAGATAACCAGGTCGAACAGGTTTTGGGAATTTCTCGAGACATAACCACATTAAAAGCGGCCCAACAGGCGCTGCAAAAAAGTGAAGAGCTCTATCGCGTCCTGACCGAAAGCATCCAGGATGTCGTTTGGATTCTCAGACGCCCAGACCTTGTTCTTCCGCTATGTCAGCCCATCGGTCGAAAACATGCGCGGCTTTACCGCCCAGGAAATTATGGCCGAGCCGGTTCAATACGCTCTCACTGAGGAAGCCGCCGGCTCGTTGATCGCGTTGATTCACCAGCGCGTCCTCGATTTCCAAACCGGCCGGGTACCAGGCAATAAATTTTACACCGATGTCATTGAACAACCCTGCAAGGATGGCTCTACCGTTTGGACCGAAATCGTCACCAATTATTACACCAATCCCGATAGCGGTCATGTCGAAGTTCGCGGGGTCACTCGCGATATCCGCGAGCGCCGCGAGGTAGAATTCAAGCGCCAGGAAGCCCTTGAAGCCCAGCGTGCCAGTGAAATTCAATATCATTCTCTCTTCGAGAACATGCTCAATGGGTATTCATACTGCCAGATGCTCTTTGAAGATTCTGTGCCCGTTGATTTTATTTATCTGGATGTAAATAAATCCTTTAGATCATTAACCGGCTTGGATCAGGTAATTGGTAAGCGGGTCACGGAAGTAATTCCAGGAATCCGCGAAAGTGATCCACACATCTTCGAGATATATGGGCGAGTGGCCATAAGTGGTCTGCCCGAATCCATCGAGTTGTACATCGCGGCGCTGCATAATTGGTACTCAGTTTCAATTTATAGCCCGCAAAAAGAATACTTTGTCGCAATGTTTAATGTGATCACACCCCGAAAAAACGTTGAAAAAGACCTGCTCAACGCCCAGGCTGAACTCCAGCGCCAACTGGCCACCTCAGATAAATCTCGCCTGGTGCTGCTCAGCATGGTCGAAGACCGGCGGAGGGCCGAGGAACAGGTCCACCGTCTCAACCTGGAACTGGAAAAACGCGTCCAACTGCGTACTGCGCAGCTCGAAATGGTCAATAACGAACTGGAAGCCTTTTCTTATTCGGTTTCACACGACCTGCGTGCCCCGCTGCGTGCCATGGATGGTTTTAGCGAGGCACTGTTGGCAGACTACCCCGACCAGCTGGATGCCCAGGGCAAGCATTATCTTCGCCGCATTCGCGAAGCTTCCCAGCGCATGGGACAATTGATCACCGATCTGCTAAAATTATCCCGTATCACCCGCACGCAGTTGAACCGCCAGAAGGTAAACCTGAGCGATATTGCCGTTCAAATCACGGAGGAATTGCAGACCAATGAGCCCTCCCGCAAGGTGGAATTTGAAATCACCCCGGAGCTGATCGTGGACGGGGATGCGCCATTGTTGAGAATTGTGTTGGAAAATCTATTGAGCAATGCATTCAAATTTAGCTCGAAACAGACTTATGCTAAAATAACTTTGGGGGTAGCCGAAATCGAAGGTGAAAGGGTTATTTTCGTCCGCGACAACGGCGCCGGGTTCGATATGGCCT
Source organism: uncultured Chloroflexia bacterium (assembly GCA_963752685.1). GTDB lineage: Bacteria > Chloroflexota > Anaerolineae > Anaerolineales > Anaerolineaceae > Anaerolinea. The sequence continues at coordinate 1,949,782 of CAVVZR010000008.1, forward strand.
ACATCACCAAGTTATTTTCTCCTTTCCAGCGACTGCATGCTGCCGACGAATATCCAGGCACAGGCATTGGTCTGGTAACCGTGCAGCGAATCGTCACCCGTCATGGTGGGCGTATCTGGCCGGAAGCCGAGTTAGGGCATGGCGCCACCTTTTATTTCACCTTAGGAGGTGCAGAATGAGCGATGGCATTATCCTCCTGGTCGAAGATAATCCCGATGATGAAGAATTAACCTTAATCGCCTTCAAGCGTGCCAAAATCCTCAATGAGGTGGTTATTGCCCGCGATGGAGTTGAGGCCCTCGATTTCTTATTCGCCAGAGATAACTACGCCGGACGGGATACTTCCCGGCTGCCACAAGTTATTTTGCTAGATCTCAAACTACCAAAACTTGGGGGACTAGAAGTTCTCGAGCAGATCCGCGCTGACCCCCGCACACATTTAATCCCCGTAATTATCATGACTTCCTCAAGTGAAGAAGAAGATATTGTTTCCAGTTACCGCCTGGGAGCCAACAGTTACGTGCGAAAACCGGTCGATTTCCAAAGTTTCGCCGATGCTGTGCGCCAGCTGGGTATGTATTGGCTGCTGATCAACCAGAACCCGCCCAACCCTGCATGATTTTCCGGCGAACACCATTTTGCCAATAGCATCTTCCATGGCAAAAAGATGATGGATGGATCCAACAAAAAAAGGTTCCCTGCGGTGCAGGGAACCTTTTTTTGTATAGAAAATAGAATTATAGCCGGTGCGCTTGTACGAGCAGTTCCGCAACCATTTCATCGGAGGATTTCTCTAGCCTGCTCTCCTGGAAATGTAAAATACTAGCCAACGGCATATCCATCATAAAGGACATCGAATCCATCCCGATAAAGGAACTGTCGCCTTCACCCTCGCCGCCAAACAGGCCCGCCATTTGCACCCGCATCTGTTTGAATACCGGCTCGAAAACGATCTTCCCCCGCGGATCCGCCAGCCATTCGCCGACCGTCGATTCCATATCCAGCTTGCAGGGCAATTCCAGGGTGCTGTGCAGGTTGACGGTTTTGGTGAAGCGAATATCGGCAGATGAAGCCCCAATCAGGATATCAAACTCGCCGTCTTCGGTCACCCACTGCCCGTACAGCGGGTTGTAGAATGCAAAAGCGCGGAAATCCAGGGCTATGGTGACGGTCTTGGTTTCTCCCGGCTGCAGATCCACCTTGGCAAATCCCTTCAATTCCTTGGGAGGCCGCTGTAAGCTGGATTTCTGATCGTGGACGTACACCTGGACGATTTCCTTGCCTGCCATTTTGCCGGTATTGGTCACATTCACCGAGACAGTCAGACCATCCACGTCGTTGAAGGTATCCGCTGATACTTTCGGTGAACTATAGGCAAAAGTGGTATAGCTTGCGCCGTAGCCAAAGGGGAACAGCACCGGCACCTCTTTGGCGTCATAATAACGGTAGCCCACAAAAATGCCTTCCCCGTAACGAACCGCGCCATTTTCACCGGGGAAATTTAAGAAGGCCGATGTGTCGGATAGTTTCAGGGGATAGGTTTCTGCCAGCTTACCGCTCGGGTTGACCCGTCCAAAAAGCACATCTGCAATCGCGCCACCGCCGGCCTGCCCCATCATCCAGGCTTCCAGCACGGCTGCCGTGCCATCGATCCAGTCGCTCATCACCACCGGAGCGCCGTTATTCAAGATCACCACCGTGTTGGGCTGGGCGCCCGTCACCGCCTGGATCAAAGCCACCTGCTGGCGGGTTAAATCCAGGTCTTTGCGATCATATCCTTCCGACTCCTTGAACCCGGGCAAAGCGATGTATAACAATGCCACGTCCGCAGTTTTGGCGGTATCTACGGCCTGATCGATCAGACCCTGTTGGAAGGAATCGTCGCCCGGATAACCCATCGCGTAAACCAATTCGGCGTTTCCGGCCAATTTTTGCAGCTCGGCGAAAGGCACGTCCACCATTGTGGGATTGATATGGGAGCTGCCTCCACCCTGGAAGTGCGCCTGTTCCGCGGCGCGGCCGATCACGGCGATGTGTTGGGGAGATTGCAGGGGCAAAATGCCGTTGTTCTTTAGCAGAACCATCCCTTCGGAGGCAACCTTACGCGCCAGGGCGTGGTGACCCTCGATATCGAAGGCTCCCCCCAGCTTGGTCTGTGCGGCTTTCAACACGATCCGCAAGATGCGCCGCACCGCTTCGTCAAGCACCGCTTCATCCAGCGACCCGTCCTTCACCGCCTTTACCACCGCTTTCGACCGGCGCGGGTCGGGACCGGGCATTTCCCAATCCAGGCCACCTAACAGCGACCTGACCCGATCATGGACCGCGCCCCAATCGGAGACCACCAATCCCTCAAAACCCCACTCCTCTTTGAGAATGTCGACCAAAAGGTAATGGTTTTCGGAAGCGTAGGTGCCGTTGAGTTTGTTGTAGCTGCACATCACGGTCCAGGGCTGGGCCTCCTTCACCGCGGCCTCAAAGGCCGGCAGATAAATTTCACGCAGGCTGCGTTCGTCAACCTCCGAGCTCATCGAAAAGCGTTGGTACTCCTGGTTATTGGCGGCGTAATGTTTGAGCGACGTGCCGACGCCCTGGCTCTGGACACCCCGGATAAAATCAACCGCCATCCGCCCGGCCAGGAAGGGGTCTTCCGAAAAATATTCGAAATTCCGCCCACCCAGGGGAGAGCGTTTCATGTTGACCCCAGGCCCGAGGAGCACATTCACCCCCAGGGCGATACATTCCTCACCCAGGGCTTTCCCCACCGCTCGGATCAATTCCGGATCCCAGCTTGAAGCCATAGAGGAAGCGGTTGGAAAACAGGTGGCCGGAAGGCTGGTAGAAGCAAGTTCTTCCGAGCTGGCCGTGTGCCGTACACCATGCGGTCCATCCGAGACCACCATACCGGGAATCCCCAGGCGTTCGACCGGCGTTGAGGTCCACGAGTCAGCGCCTGTCACCAGGGCCGCTTTTTCCTCCAGGGTCATTTGTTTGATCAAGGTTTCTACATCCGACATTATATTATTCCTTCTTTTCACCAATCAGAATGAAAACCAGTGCGATACGATATGCCTTGACAGCGGGTAGGTCTTCGATCCCATTTCTTCTCACTTGAGTTCACCGACGATGCGAAAAGGCATCCGCTATATCTACCGGCTGGTGGAATACCAGCCGGTAGAAAATTTTCTTCAAAACCACACCCGAATTGCGAGGTTATACGGTAGATAAGTCCCATTCCTCGTAAATTTTAGGGACATCATTGATCAGCCGTTTGGTGTATGTCTCTTTCGGATGCAAGATTACTTCATCCGCAGATCCTCTTTCGACAAATTTGCCATGTTCCATGATATACACGCTGTCAGAGACATAATAAGCCAGTCCAATATCGTGGGTGATGAAAATCAAGGTCATCCCGATTTCCTTGCGCAGCTCCATCAAGTAATCCAAAATGGTCGCGCGGGAGCAGGCATCGATCATCGAGGTGGGCTCGTCCGCTAACAGGATCTGGGGTTTTAGCAGGAAAATACGCGCAATCATCAGGCGCTGCATCTGACCACCAGAAAGCTCGAAAGGATATTTGTTGGTCAATTCCTCGAACTTCAAGTTGACGAAGCTGCATGCCTCAGACATCATCTCCACTTTTTTCGCATACGGAAGTCTTCGTCCGCCGCGCATGTGGATGCAATCCAACAGCACCGCGTCGATCTTATTGAAAATATTGTACGAAGAGAACGGATCCTGGAAAATCGCTTGAATACTCTTCCAGTATTCCTGCTTTTTCTTTTGAGAGCTGATATCCCGCTTTTTCCCCTGGAAGTAAATATCCCCTTCGGTAGAGTTGATCAATCCCAGGAGCATCTTGGCCAGGGTGGTCTTCCCGCTGCCCGATTCTCCCACGATCGAAATCACTTCGCCCTCGTAGAAATTGAAATCCACATGGTCAACCGCGACGGTTTTCAGACGGCCGAGACCAAATATCTTGGTAAGACCCGTCCCGCTCAAGCACAGCTTTCTCTGGTCAGGCATTTTTATACGCCTCCCTTAGTTCTGATTCCGGAATGATGCAGCGATAAGCACGACCGCCCTCAAGATTTTGAAAACCCACGGATATGGCCCGGCAGGCCGGCATAACATATTTACAGCGCTCGGCGAAACGGCATCCGGATGGCGGGTTCTTCAGATTAGGCGGCACACCGGGGATAGAGGCTAGTTTTACATCCCGCAGGCCTTTTTCGGGCACAATAATCGAACCCATCAGACCTTTTGAGTACGGATGCAGGGGATCAAAGACCGCCTCTTTGGCATTACCTTTCTCCACGATCTGGCCCGCGTACATGACCATGATGTCGTCAGTCACGTTATACAGCAAGGGCAGCTCATGGGTGATGAAGATCATCGATTTGATGATGCCATCTTCCATCATATCCCGCAGCATCTTGATCACCATTTTCTGCGAGGTGACGTCCAGGGCGGAAGAAGGCTCGTCCGCAATCAACACCTTGGGAGAAAGAATTGCGGATATAGCGATCACCGTGCGCTGTTTCATCCCACCCGATAGCTCTACCGGGTATTTTTGCAGCACTTCCGCCGGCAGACCCAAGGTTTCAAAGCTGACCCTGGCCAGTTCATAGATATATTTCTTGGTAGCTGCTCGATCGTGGGCTTGGACCACATCCTCGACAAAGCTGATAATCTTCTGGGTGGGATTGAGCGCATTCATTGCCGCCTGGGGAATATATGCGATCTCCGTGCCTAAAATCGATTTTCGCACGTCATCCGGTTTCATCCCGGAGATCTTCTCACCATCGATGATGATCTCCCCACTGGTGTAGTGCAGCGGTGCGAAGTAATACCCCATCAAGCTCAAGGCCAGGGTAGATTTTCCACAGCCAGATTCACCCGCGATCCCCAGCGATTTCCCTTCTTCGACTTTCAGGGAAACATGGTCAACAGCGTACACATCCTCACCAAACCGGGTGATGTACTTGGTAGTTAGGTCATTCACCTCTAACATTACTCTTGACATATCATTCCCCTAGTCTCTCAATGCCGGGTTGAATACCTGGTCGAGACCCGTATTCATTAAATTCATCGAGAATGAAATCAGCGCGATGGTGATGATTACCGGGAAGTAAGCCCACCAGTCACCCGCCATGGGGGCCTCATAAATCATAGCCCAGTTCATCATCAACCCCAGGGTGGGCACATCCGTTGTCCTTGGCCCCAGCCCGATGATGGACAACCCGGCCTCGGCCAGGATGCCAGACGAAATCTGCAAAATAAACGCCATCACCACATAGGAAGCGATGTAGGGCAGAATATCTGCCACGATGATGTGCACGATAGAATGTCCGGATAACTTCGACAGGTTCACGTGGTCGCGGTTGCGCAGCGACACCACTTGCGCCCGCACGGCTCTGGCGGTCCACACCCAGGATGTCAGCCCGATGACAACCGCCACGGTAATTGCCCCGCGCTGCTCCTGGCCAATGCTGTAGGAGATCAAGATCAACAGTACAAAACTTGGGATGACGATAAAGAGGTTGGTGATGAACATGATCACATCATCCAATACGCCGCCGATATATCCGGCTAGCAATCCCAGGATCAAGCCAATCAAGGTCGCCACCGTGCCGGCCACCAGGCCGATCTCCAGGGATGTACGCGCGGCGGACACCAATTCGGTCAGCACATCCCGGCCAAAGTTATCCGTCCCAAGGGGGAACAGGCGTACGTTGGGAATCTGATTGATGTTTACAAAATCGGTTTGAGCAACCTCACCCAATGGATCCAGGGTATTTGTGTCCGTATTTTTGGCCGCAATCGTCACACCCTCGGTGGACAGAAGACCGGTCAATGAGTTGTTCAGCCTGCCATATGCCAGGCGCTTGGCATTCGTCATCCCAGGCAGTCTCTTGGCAGGATCAAAATTATTCTCCCACTGGTTGAGAAGCTTGGCCGTGTCGTTGATATCAATTTCATCTGCCGCAAACCCATCTGCCACCAGCCAATCTTTCATCGATTGGCGTTCTGTAGGACCCAATTTACTGGCAATACGTTTGGCTGCGGCATCCGGGAGCATCAGTGTATAAGCCCTGGAATTGATACTGTCCAGCACGCTCACATAGATCCCGGGTGGGAAGAAAGTCCCCTGGCCAAGGATTGACAGGGGAGGCGATGTTATCACCAGCGGATAGACGATAACAATCAATAGCAGCGACGCAAAAATTGAAAAACCGAAAACAAATTTCGGAGAGCGAAATACTTGAATTAATGTATGTTTCATAGTAACTGCTCTCCTTAATCGGTCTGGGCTGCTTTAATACGCGGGTCAATCACCCCGTATAAAATTTCGATGAGGAAGTTGGCGATCAGCACCATCAGGGTGATGATTAAGGTGGCGGCCGAGATCAGCGGATAATCTTGCCCGGTCACTGCCTTCAGGATCGTGGATCCAAGCCCCGGATAACTAAAGATGATTTCCGCAACCAATGCGCCGCCCACCATGGTGCCGATTGACAAGGCCAAACCGGTGATCTGGGGAAGCATCGCATTGCGAAAGACATAACCGATAATTTTTCTGTCCGGAACACCCAGGAACCGGGCGTATTTGACGTAGTCTGCGTTCAATTCATAAATAGACATCGAGCGCATGCCAATCGCCTGACCGCCAATAGAGATCAAAACAATCGACCAGAACGGCAATTGATAATGGACAATGACAGACCACATAAATGTCCAGCTCAGGTTTGGAATCTGGTCAAACCCATACCCTCCTGAGGTTGGGAACCATTTTAGATCGATCCCAAAAATAACCAGCAAAATGACAGCCATGCCAAATGCCGGGAAATTGCTAACTAAGATACTGACGGGCATGATAACTTTATCAAAGCCCTTTTTAAGATAAGCGGCTAGAGCCCCAAGCGAATTTCCAATGAACCAACCGACGATGATCGCCGGGAACTGCAGAGCCAGCGTCCACCAGATGGACGCCTGGATGATATCCGATACCGGGCGGGGATATTGGCTGAATGAAACCCCCAGGTTTCCTTGGAACACATTTCTCATATAAATGAAAAATTGTTCCAGCATGGGTTTATGAGTGCCAAAAAGGTCAGCGTATTGTTGATATACCTTTGCAATCCCGGCTTGACTGGTCATGCCCTGGGCAACCTTTTGGGTGATAATCGCCACCGGATCTCCCGGCATCAGGCGGGGCAAAATGAAGTTCAGCAGGAATGCGGCAAGGAGCGTAACCAAAAACCAGATCAGCTTTCCAGTAAAATATCTTCGGTACCCTTTCAACCCAACACCTCCCAAAAAAGATGATAAACAGCCATGTTCCGGGGTTAGCGGAACATGGCTGTTCTTGTTGGATTAGAGATTACGCCTCAACGAGCGTAATGTTGTAGAGACCGGCAATCGCATAACCATTGCACAGATTCATTGGCGGGATATTCTTGCCATCATCCGCAGTCGGGTAATTCGTCCAGACGGATTCGTTCTCAGCGTCGAACAGGTCGGGGCGATACATCAGGGTGAAGGACGGAATATCGGTCAAATAAATCTTGGTGGCTTCCGTGTAATACTCTTTCAACTTGGCGGCGTCGGTTTCTGAGGGCAGCGCGGCGATGATTTCATCGATGCGGGGATTCTTGTAACCACTCCAGTTGCCATTCCAGTTGTTCTGAGTATCGGCGAACTCGCCGCCCATCAGTTGGCGAACACGACCCCAAGGATTGGTCGGGCCTGCGCCGTTACTCCAAACCATGAAGATGTCATATTCTTTCTGGTCGCCATTGACGAACACGGTCTGATACACACCCCATTCAGGGTAGAAGGTGGTGATATCGATGCCGATTTTCTTACCAGCAGCAGCCACGATTTCCATGGCGGCCTGCCAGTCGGCCCAACCATTGGGGCAGCAAGCTTTGTAGGAAAGTTTGGTGCCATTGAGTTCGCGCCAACCGTCGCCGTCAGTGTCAACAATCCCGGCGTCGTCGAGCAATTTCTTGGCGCCTTCGATGTCGTTACCAATCCACTGCAGATCCTTGACCGCATCGTGGTCGTAAAGGGCCTGTTCGCCGGCGGTCGGGTTCATCACTGACCGGGGAACCTGGGCGAAGGTCGGGGACTGGTTGGTCATCGCGTTGGCGATGATGGTGTCATAGTCGGTCGCAATGGCGATAGCTTTGCGGATGGCAACATTTTCCAGACCGTAGGAGTTCTTGTTGAAATAGGCGGTCGGGAGGCTGGCGCAGATACCGTAAGGGGCCTTGTCCATGTACGTCGAGATCGGAAGTTTGTCCTCGAGCCACAAATTCTGCACATTGGCAATGAACTGCTGGCTGACATCTACCTCACCGGCTTTGAAGGCGATATCGCCGGCGGTGTTATCCTTGAAGATGGTGTGGGCCAGGTACTTGGGCGGCGGCAGTTTGCCCCACATAGAGGCGTCTTGACCCCAATAATTGTCGTCGCGGATCAGGACAGTCTTCTGATCGTCAACATACAGTTTGGTGTAAGGACCCGAAGAGACGAAATCTTCCGCGGTGTCGGCTTTCAGTTTGGTAGCATCGTTGCCAACCCGGGCTTCCAGGGTCTGGGTCCAGGCCTTCTGCAGCACATAGTTGTCGCTGACATAAGAAGCAATCAACAGGGGGTTGATCGCCGAGCCGTCTTCCTTCAATTTGCCCTTCACCGTCACGGTCTGAGCATCCACCGCGACTACGTTGTCGATGAAATCGGTGACGCCCACGCCGGTGGTGGTTTCGTACTTGATATGGGTGGCGAAGGTATAAGCAACGTCCTCAGCGGTCACAGGCGTGCCATCGCTCCACTTGGCGGCGGTTTTGAGTTTGAAGGTTACTTCGGTCCGCGCGTCATTCCAGGTGTAATCGCCATCGGCCAGCAGAGGATACTGCTTGCCATCCAGCATGTTGTAAACGTAGGGGGTCTCGAAAACCACTACACGGGCGTTGGCGTTCGGGGTGTTGATGGTCCAGTTATTGTTGTTGGCGGAGTAAGGATTCCAACCGACCAGGGCGCCCCATTGATAACCATTGTAGTACAGCGTCTCTTTGCGAGGCAGGGAATTTGCCAGCGAAGCAGCATCCGCGGGAGCCGCAGTGGGCTCGGGCATGGCGGCTTCAGTCGTAGCGGTAGGCTCGACAGGCATTGCGGCTTCAGTCGTAGCGGTAGGCTCGGCTGGAGCGGTCGTAGGGGCGACGGCAGCAGGGGCGCATGCAACCAAAGCGGTTGCGCCTACGGCCAGTCCAGCACCCTTCAAGAACGACCGACGATTAATTCGTTTCTGTTCCATGGTTGACTATTCCTCTATATCCTTTGAAATACTTGGTATTTTCGACGTAACTTGGATGACTTGGGTCGACTGTGAACTTCATTAAGTATTCTAGCCCGTTTCACCTCCTCCGATTATTTGAGGTATTCCTATTATATATACGTTTTTATGGCGGATAGTCACATGTTTAGCATGTCGAATTACACGGTGAATGAAAACTCACCCGTAAAAACGCATTTTGAGGATACGCGATAAGCTCAGCCACATAAATAAGGAGTTTGATGGATTTATTCTTGGTTTTAGATTAGAAAATAATCGGAATCACGATCAGGATTTAGGTCAACCTGTAAAACAGTTACCCAACGAGGTATAATGATCATGGTTGGGTAACTGTTTGTGTAATACAACCAGTCCGGAGTTTTATCAAAAATGCGCAGCGAAAAGCCCCTGATCAACGAAAATTTTACCCTGGTCCAGCCAGATGGCACGACGCTTCAGGTTGGCTCGCTGCATTGGTACGCCTGGCTGTCCGACCACCACAGATTTGCCTTTAGAAACTGCGATGGTCATTTTTATGCCCAACGAGAGCTGCGCCGCCAGGAGGCTTACTGGTACGCCTACCGCAGGCGCGGGGGCCGCTTATTTAAGATGTATCTTGGCAAATTGGGTGATCTGACTCGTGAACGCCTCGAACAGGCCAGCCAATACCTTTCCGGCCAAACCCCACCGGCAAGCGCGCCGCCTCTCCTGACCTCCGGCGAGCTGGCGGCTGCCCTAAACAAACCGGCTTTGCTCCCGCCTCCGGGGACGAGTGGGCTGGAACCCTCCCTTTCGATCTTGCCCCTTACGAAGATTAAACCGCCATCCCTGCCGGATAACCTCATCACCCGCCCGCGATTGATCCGGAATATCAAACAGCCGGTCACCATCATCCATGCCCCCAGTGGTTTTGGCAAAAGCACCCTGCTGAATGAATGGCGGATCACCTGCGGTTTTCCGGTAGCCTGGGTTTCATTGGACGAGAGTGACGATCAACCGTTACGCTTCTGGTCCACCATCGGCCTGGCCATGGAAACCATTATTCTCAATTTCAATTTGTACTTTCTTGGCTATCTGCGCACACATGTCACCAACGATCTCACCGATGTTGCCGTTGGCTTTATCAACGAAATTATTCATGCAACCGGTATGGATGACGAGAACACCCAGATCGGCCTGGTGTTGGATGATTACCATCATATACGGCGGGCTGAAATCCACGCCTCCCTGCAAGTTTTATTGGAGTATCTACCTATCAATCTCCACCTGGTGGTTTCCAGCCATACCCGCCCGCCTCTTTCCATGGGTCACCTGCGCGCAATGGGAAAAATGACCGAATTGACCATTGATGATTTACGCTTCACGGTCGATGAGGGCATCACCTTTTTAGGGCAATCGGTACCTGGCCGCCAGTTATCTTACGACCAGCTGCGTGCCCTTGTGCGGCATTCTGAGGGTTGGATTGCCGGTCTCAACCTGGCCACCCTGGCCCTGGCTCAACCGGGAGACCAAAACCAGCTCATCGATGCCTTCAGCGGCGCCCATTCCTATCTGCGTGAATATTTCATGGAAAGTGTGCTGTATCAACAGCCGCCGGAAATTCAGTCTTTTCTCTTAAGAACCGCGATCTTGAAGCACCTGACCGGTCCTTTATGTGATGCAGTCACCGGTCAACCTGGGGGAACCGCTACCTTGTGGCGCATCTTTCAGGACAATCTCTTTTTAGAACGGCTCGAAGGCCAGAATTGGTACCGCTACCACGATCTGTTTGCGGAGATGCTTTGCAGCCAACTCCAGATACAGTTCCCTGGCGAAATCCCCTTGCTGCATCACCGCGCGTCTCAATGGTACCTTGAACAGAACGCGCCGGCCGATGCGATCTATCACCTGATCGCCGTACAGGCGTGGGATGAAGCAGCCGCTTTGATCGAATTTATGGCTCTGCACGAGTTGGAACAGTTTGGCGAAGACTCGCGCTTGCTGCGATGGCTGCAACAACTACCCGAAACCATTGTCCAACAGCACCAGACCTTACTCTCAGTTTATATCCGTCTGGCCGGGGTGGCCCTTCCGGCCGCGGATGTCGAAAGCTTCCTTACCCGGGTGGAAGCCAATATCACCCAAAAACCTGCCGATCAGTTGAGCCCGGCCGAACAGCAGGTGCTCATCGATTTCCCAACAATTCCGAGGTATGATCGGAGCCGGCGATCCGGTGGTCTCGCCCTCTTCTACCGGCGAGGAGCACGAAACCTCCTGGCAGTTGCTCAATGGGGTGTTGGCCTACCATCGCAGTCATAGCTTAAAAATTGAAACCAGCGCCGCGATGGCGCGAGATGTTTATGAAACTGCTCGTGCAAAACGCAACCTGTTCGTTATCTTGATAGCCGGCGGGGGTTATGCCAACCGCATTCTCCTGCAGGGGTTCTTGCGCCGCAGCGAGCGCATTGCTCGCCAGGTGCTCCAACAAGCCGTAGACCTGCGAGGGACGCTCCCAGAACCGGCCAGCATTGCCCTCAGCGTGCTCAGCCAGGTCAGTTATGAGCGGAACGATGTAGCCCGAGCCCACCAACTTTTGATGCGTGCAACCGAGGTAGACCCTAACCCCACCAGCACCAATGCTTCCATCACGACAGCCATCCTCCGGGCGAAAATACAAACAATTCAAGGCGACACCGAAGCGGCCCTCACCACCCTCCAGGTCGCGCGCGAACTGCACAGCCGGCGGCCATCGGGTGTGTGGATCGATCAGGATCTTATTGCCTACCAGGCGCTTACCCGCCTGCGCTGCTCAGAGTGCAATGATGTCGAATTACTTTTAGGGGAAGCCGAGCTAGCCGAACCGCATCCTTTTTCCAAGTATGTGCATGCCGAGATCTTATTATTCCAGGAACAGTACGCGACCGCCGAAGACGTGCTGATTGAGCTCATCACTCAATACCCACATGGTTTCTACTCTGAACCGATACTCAGCTCACGGGTGCTGCTGGCAGTAGCCTATTTTGAACAAAAAAAATATAACCAGGCCCGCCAGGCGATCCTAGAAGCCCTACGCTCCGCCGCGCCGGAAGGTTTCATCCGCCCATTTCTTGAGCAAGGTTACCGTCTGATTCCGCTGCTCAATTTGGTGCTGCATAGTGAAACCCTCACCCCGGAAGCGCATGCCTTTGTCAAGGATATCTTACGCCTCTCCGTGCATACAGGGCAGTCCTCTGCCGTAATTCCCATCGAAAACCTGGAGGCGCTCTCAACTGCCGCCTCGATTACATCGCGCGAACAAGATGTCCTGCGCATGCTCGAGGCTGGTTTTTCCAATCGAGAGATCGCAGGAAGATTATCGATCTCAGAAAGCACCGTCAAAACTCATTTAGGCAATATCTTCTACAAATTAGGGGTTAACAACCGCACCCAGGCCGTCACCCAGGCGCGGGAGCTCAACCTGGTTTAGTCCGACTGTCTCATCGGGTTTCATCTTCAGCGTTGTCCGCGCAGATTGTTCGCCTATTAATTAAATGAAGGGCGCCTGGCAGGCGCCCTTCTTCTTACATATACCTTCCACGAAGGCAGAAAATCAACGATCTATACCGGTTATTTTTTGGGTGCATCCGAGGGCGGGGTTGCAGCCGCTGGCGGTTGAGTGGTCTGAGGCTTGCTTTCCGAGGGTTTTTCCATCAGGTTCTGTCGGATCTCATTGCGCAATCTGTCAGCTTCAGGGCTGCGTTCTTTGACCCCATCTGCCTTCACTTCCAAACCCAATTTATCTGAAAGCAGCAAGGTCAGCAGCCCTTCCATGATGCTGCTGCCGGCAGCGCCGTTATCGCCCCGCCGCCGCTCACCACCACCCGCGGAACCACATCCACGCGAGATTGCTGCACGGCTTCGGCAAAGCGGTTCATCACCTGCTGCGTCACCTGGAACTGGGGTCCACCATAGGCCGCCACCTGTTCCTCGGTCGCGATGGCCTGAGCGATACCGGTACGCGCGATCCGCTCCGATTCCGCTTCGGCCAGATGTGCGATCTGGGCAGCCTGCTGAACCGCGCGCTGATATTCGGCCTTACCCTGGTTGGATTGAACGGTGATGCTCAATTCCGATTCCGTGATGTTGCGCTGTTGTTCGGCCCGCGCCTGGGCTTCACGCAGTTCGCGTTCCTTGCTAGCCGCCGTTTGCTGGCGATCATAGGTTTCAATTTGCTCCACCGCGATTTGGCGCGAACGCAGCTGGTTGAGGATGATCTCGATCTGCTTGTCCTCGCCGGTGGTGGTTGGGGTGCCGATCAGCACTTCCTCCAACTCCAGGTTGTAATGGTTAAATTTATCCTTCATCTCCTGGCTGGAAATGCGCTGGATGTCGTTGCGCTCCTGGATCAACTGGATCAGGGTGCGCATCTGGCCTACATTTTTGAAATAGGCCGAGACCATCGGGTCGAGGGTTTGTTCGACCAGCTTTTTTACATCCCCAAAACGTTGGATCACCAGCGGGGCCTTCTGATAATCGATATGGATTACCACCGAAAGCGGCAGAGACGGCTCGAAAGCGTCCTTGGTAATCAGCGAGACTTCCGACAGGTTCTCGTCCAATTTGTGCGACCCCACCTGGTTGTGGATCCACTTGAGGATGATATTGGTGGTCGGCACAATAATCACTTTACCGGCATAGGTATTGAACGCATATTTGCCCGGTAATAGTGGATCGCTCCACACACCCCGGTTCCCACTGCTGACCAATGTTCCATGCCGATAATCACTCCCTGACAGGTCTTCGCCTTCATTCCCGGTGTACGAAACCACCACCCCCACAAAACCCACATCCACGATGGTCTTCGAGATCATTTCGACCGTGGCAAACAGGCGGTTGAGGTAATAGGTGCCTTCCACCAACACCTGAAGCTGCCGCCCACGCAAGCCACCGGCCCGCAAGAAGCGGTCTGGCATCTGAAAGTTGTTGTGGTAGGTGTCGTTGTTTTTCGCATCACCCCCCACCACCGGCGCGATGATCTCACCGGATGGCAGAGATGGGCCATCGTGCACCGTGACGACCCCAATTTGGTCGTCCGAGTCTTTAATCACAACCGGCGTAAACCCACCACGCTCAGCGATGACCTGCGACATGCTTTGAATCACACTTTGATCATCCCGGCTGAGCGGCAAGTAATATACCCGCTCTTCCGTGATCACCACAAATTGCGCCAGGTTAATCGCATACGTGCCTTCACGCAGGATTTGACGCTGAGGACCACGCTGGCCGCCGTTGCTCAAGAAGGCCGCCACATCCTGGAAATTATTCGCCGAGGTATTGGTAGCCAGCACCTGCATGGCAGATAACGGCTCGCCGTCACGGGCAAATAGATAACCGATCTTTCCTTGCGAGATGGTCACCAGCGGGGCAATATGCACCAGGTACTGGATCGGGATCAGGTAATGCAGACCACCGCGCAGTAAGTCGGGTTGATAGCCCGCCTCGCCATTGAGCGCGATGAAACCGCCCTTGACTGAGCGCTGGCCAAAGCGTTTTTCCACAATGCCGATGCGGTTGTTCGGGATGAAACGGATCCCTGACAGGATAAAAATGAGAAGGATGAACACAACCAGCGCCATCACCATGACGGCAATGTTACCAACCGAGAGCTCCAACATAGCTACCTCTTTTCCAAATCAACCCGCGGTATACCCGGCCTATCTTCTAACGCTCCTGCGGTAAAGCCACTGACACAGCCTGGGTTGCGCGGTTCAACGAACCATTTTAGAGTATACATATTCCTTTCGCTTGTGATGTCTAGGCTTTGTAAAGGTCTGGGGTAAAATTAAAAAATATAGCAGCCAGAAATTATAGGACATCCAAACCCAAATGCATCCTGATCGAACAGAAAAGCTGGGAACACCATGAGCCGGGTCATCCTCATTCGCGGACCCTTGGGGGTGGGCAAGACCACCATTGCCCGCCAGCTCTGCAACCGCATGACCGCCTGCTACATATCCATCGACGAGGTTCTCGCCGAACACGGCCTGGATCAGGGATCCAACGGCATTCCGGCCAAAAATTTTCTGCGAGCAAATGAGCTGGTCTTGCCACTCGCCATTGCGGCAATCTCGAAGGATCAATCGGTGATTTTTGATGGGAATTTTTACTATAAATCCCAGGTGAAGCATTTGCTCAAACGTCTGCCCAAACCTGCTCATTTCTTCACCCTGAACGCCACCGTAGAAGAATGTATCCTCAGGGATCGAGGCCGTGAACGGGTTTACGGAGAAGGCGCCGCCACCTGGGTGCATTTTCTTGTTTCGCGGTTCACGGTTGGCACGCCCATCGACACCGGCGGCAAGACCATTGACCAGGTAGTGTCCGAAATCGAGGCACACCTGGAGCAACCAAAACTGTCTGGCGCTATCTGAACTTTGTGAAAGATGGTTAAGTACTTTCAAACCATCAGTACTGTTGCTATAATTTGTCTATGATCATATGAGGTGGATTTCACTCGAATATTTTTATCTGCAGATCGGATCCAGGGGGTATTTATCGTTTGGGAAGGATACAAAATCATAGCATTTCAATCTACGGCGACGAGCAAATGAGTGAACTTCATCTCAGTTGAATTTGCTTTCCTGTTCCAATGGCTGTAGAGTTTTAGGAACGAGTAATTGAGAAGGCGCCAGGGGAATTTTATGAAGATTTTTATTGCAGTTCATCATTATCCGCCGAGTTTCAACGGTGGCGCTGAACTGCGCGCCCATCGAACCGCACGCTCATTACAGCAGCGCGGTCATACCGTTCAGGCGTTTGCCATCGAGCGGGTTGACGATGGTCCGGAAAATGGGATCCTCTGGGAGGATTCTGTATATGAAGGCGTGCCGGTACGCAAAATCCGGTTCAACCGCGCGGCGACGCCGGATTGGTTTACTTATTCTTACAATAATCCCTGGATCGGCGAACATCTTAAATCGTTTCTCAGCGAATTTCAGCCGCAGATTTTTCATTTGTTCGGTGGATATCTTCAATCGGCCAGCACCCTGTTAGCTGCATCCGCTCTCAACATCCCAACCGTACTTTCGTTGACCGATTATTGGTTTTTATGCCAGCAGATACAGATGATCGGCCTAAACAACCAGGCTTGTAATAAATATGGAGACCCAGCCTGCTGCCTTCAGCGTTACTCCGAACATAAAAGGCGATATCGTTGGTTGGGGAGATTTATTCCGGCTCTGATGCAATCCTATTGGAAATTGCACAAGAATGATATTCATCGTTTTGTCCATCGCAAACAGTTCTTGATGAATACCCTCAATCAGGTGGACGCAGTCATCGCTCCCTCTCATTTTATTGGCGATATTCATATCGAAAGTGGTTTACAAGCTGAAAAAATGATATTTTCCCGTCAGGGCAGGACGATCCCCAACCTGACGACAGAAACACTCACCAAACAACCATCCAGCCAATTGCGCCTCGCCTACATCGGTCAGATTGTGGAAAGCAAGGGCGTGCATGTTATTTTAGAAGCGATCAAGCTGCTCCCAAAAACACACCTTACCCTTGATATCTATGGAGACATAAATAAGCGCCCAGCGTATGTAAAAAAGCTACAACAGTTAGCAGGGGAAGATGTACGCATACGATTTTTGGGATTATTCCAACAGGGGCAGATATCGCAAATCTTCCGCGAGGTGGATGCGTTAGTGGTCCCCTCGTTATGGTATGAGAACAGTCCGAATGTGATCTTAGAAGCGTTTGCTCATCACACCCCGGTTCTTGCATCCAACCTGGGCGCTCTCCCCGAATTGGTCCTGGATGAAAAATGCGGACTGTTGTTCACCCCGGGCAATCCGATCAGCCTGGCGAGGCAAATATTGCGGTTAGCAAACGACCGGAGTTTGTTGGCACGGTTGGCAGCCGGCATCCAACCGGTAAAAACCGAACAACAAGAACTAGATGAACTGGAAAATATATATCACCAGTTATCGAACTCCAAACCAGCCATAACAGGTTAATTGGCAATTCCCCCGTATAAAGCTAAGTATTCCGCCAGGCTTTACCAAATTCTCAACCAGCCTGACCCGGATTTACGCGCCGCAGCACCATCGCCTTGATTCGTTTGAACATATTAAACAATAATTCCAACTCCACCGGAGTGAGCACTCGTAAAACCCAGGAAATCACGAGATATACCACCAAACCAATCAAAACCAGGACGAAAATATTAATCCCCCGCAATAAGAATATGGCGGCTCCCATGATCACAGATGAAATTATCATTCTCAGCAGTGAGGCGCTGCCTAAACCTGCACCAAATTCCTTACGGAAAATCCGGTAAAACATTACCGTCCCAACAAATTCGGTAGCCACGGTAACCACCGAGGCGGCCAACAACCCATAGCGGGGAATGAGCAGCAAGTTCAATAAAATATTGAAAATTGCCTCGCAGCCATACACCCAGGCAGCCTTTTTCTCGATCTTCATCGCCGTGGTGAAATTACCGCAGATCGAGGTATACATTAATAGTGGTGTATCCCAAATCAGGATAGCGAATGCCAGGATGGCCAGATCGAAATCATTGCCGAACAAATAACAAATCAGCTTATCGGACAGAACCATCCCCCCGACCGCAAGGGGCAGGCCAATTAAGGCGATAAATCTACCGAGCGGAAATACCAGGGTTCAATGGACTTGGGGTCATTGACATGCTCTCGGGCCATGGTGGGCACTAATGCGGTGATAAAAGCAGAGGTAAAAATCAATAAACTACGGGTCAACGTATAAGCGGCGTTATACCACCCCACTACGTCTTTTGAAAAATAATTGCCCATGATGAGGGTATCGAAGCGGAAAGCGAAGGTCAACGATACCTGAATGAAGGCAAACGGCAGCCCAAAGCGCAGCAGGTCAAACCACCGAGCCGGATCCAGATGAAAAGGCGGCGGTTTCATGTTCTGGCGAATCACCACCATAACACTGATAAAGGTCAGCAGGGGTAAGCTGACCCAGGATGCCACCACCAGCCACAAGAAGCTGGGGTTGATCAGCAAAAAGATTGTGGCCGCGGCAAAAAAGATCACCTGGCCAAGGACCACAAATATCGATAAGATATCCAGCCGTTCGTAGCCGCCGATTATCCCTTGCAGCGGGGTTAGAAAGGCCTGGATAAAATAGGTTGAGCTTAAGATTGCGATGGCAATGATCACATCCTGGCTGTAGCCAATATACATCGCGCCCAGGATGGTGATGACAATGGTGATAATCGCCAATAAAAGGCGTAAAGCAGCCACGTCCCAAAACAAAGACAGAGCCTTCTCCCGGTCACGGGCAATTTCTCGGCTCATATATTGGGTGATGCCCATATCGCCAATAAAGGAGAAAATCCCCGTCCAGGCCAGGATGATGGAATACTGTCCAAACCCAGTATCGCCTAACTGGCGGACGATGAAAACGTTGAACAAGAGGCTCAACCCTCGCAACGCGAATTGAGCACCCATGCCAAATAAAGTATTGCGAGCGATCACCTTTGAAGGGTTCGTTACTTTTCTATCGCCCCCATTGGATGAACCGGTTAAATGAATTCGTTCTGATTAATCAAAAAATTCCCTCATCACCATCTCATAAGTCATCAATGGCGCAATTTTTCCAAGGACCCAGGCTTCATTATTCGCCATGTGGCGGTTCATTAAAGAGCGCACAAAACCCTTATCAAAAATCCCTCGCTGCGTCGTTCTAGGCGAAAACAATAAGTCCTCAGCCCAATCACGCAGCTCATTGCGTAGATAATTCTCATAATCGGCATATAGTAAAGGCCGCTCAGGGATTATTTTCAAGCTTTTCAAGGTTTTCATCCCCAGCTTTTGAATGCCATGTGTGAATGGCTGAACAGACGGTAAATATTCATGCTTGTCATATGGAATAAGGGATAACTTAGGCATGCGCTGGGTGATGATCGACCGTAAAATCATTTGATTGCGGCGCAGTTCAGGCCGGATCGAATAAATAAAATCGATTAGATCATAATCCCAAAACGGAAAGCGAGCCTCCATACTGGATCGTTGGGTGGTGATCATGTGATGGGTAAACCGCCAGCAATGGTTGACCATATAAAAGAATTCCCCCGCGTAATCCTTACGCATGTTCCAAAAGCGGGAGAACTGCTCGTTTAATGATTCAAACGCCCTCCATTGGGCTTCCTTGCCAAATTCCGCCGAAAACAACTGGCGCTCTTCTGCATCCGTCAATCCGGGCCAGGTAAACTCACTGCAAAACTGCTGGTAGGCATGCAACGCCACTGTCTCCCGATCCACCGGATGGTTATAAAACGCGTTGATATGGTCAGGGTGTCCCATCACCGTGCCACCATCCCATCCAGACAGGTTGACATCCATCATGGGTCGTAAATCTTTGAGCATGGAAATTCCATGCATATGCACCCAGCTATGAAACCCTTCGGTCAATTGGAAATGCAAATCCACATAATCTCGCACCCAATTGCCGTCAGAAAAATCGAACCAAAAATGGCGGCTGCCGGATGCTCTGGCAATTTTTTCAGCATAGATCACATCCCGGCAGTCTCGCGCCCCAAAGGTCGCCGTGACCGGTGTGGGCGTGCCTGCCGGAACCAACCCCAAGATCGTGCGTGAATCCAGGCCACCGCTCAAGAATATTCCCGGCCGGTGGCCACTGACCAGCCGTCCAACCGCCTGGCTTAGTAAATTGCCCACCTCCTCAACAGCCTCATTGAAATTGACCTCGGGGCGATCACCGATCTGATCCCAATCCCAATACCGCCGCAAGCGCCACTCGCCGGTCATCAGATCAAATTGGCCAACGCTGCCGTAAGGGAAAAGAGAGATCTCCTCATGGAAAGTCCGTTCCCCCAACAACTGTTGAAACCGTATATACTCGCAAGCCGCGGTCAGGTCTGGTTTTCTATCAATTCCCTCCGCGCACAGCACACCTTTAACTTCAGGGGCAAAGACCAATTGCCGGGTTGTGCGATGATAGTAATGAGGGTATAAACCAAAGCGGTCATTTGCCAGGACGATTTTCTTTTGAGAAATATCGTATATGGCAATAAAAAATGCGCCGTTCAAGTGCCGGGCAAAGTCTGGACCGTATTTTTGATAAACTGCCGCGATAATTTCTAATTCTGAATAGTTCTTCGCCGTTGGAGCAAACCGTATTTGCCCGGACCAATGCGTCGGTTTTATACAATTCCCCACACAGCCACACCAAGCAATTCCCATCCTGCGAGATACCCGGCTGGTGTTCGCGGTTAAAGATTCCCAGGCTGATCCTGCCAATCCCCACTAGTTGATCAGCGTCAACGTGGGTTTCAACCTCATTCCAGGGCATGTGACTCAGCGTCTTTCCTGCCGCTTCCAGGAATTTTATCGGGTTGACTGGGGTTTGAGCGTTGATGAGACCAAATATTCCAGCCATATGTTGTTATAATTTTAACGGATCAGGGCTAATTGACGAATAGGGTGTCTTGTAGCTGACAAAATGATTCATTTTAATAATACAGAAAAAGCGCTCGACGCAGAAGACATGGCAAACTGCGCGCGGGTATGAGGGCAGTTTGGGCCCGGGATCAAGGCGTTGACGTTGGCCTTCTATTTCGGGATGGGAGCCAGCGAGCCGAAGATCTTGGAACTTTTTGAGAATGTGGGTGCTGCAAATTTCGGATGGTGAATTGTCGAACTTGCTGATCAAAGACCAGGCGGGCTTTCACGCCGAGAAAGATGCGGTCTACGCGGCCGGATTGCGCAGCAGTCCCTGGCAGCAAACTGACGATACCTCACCCGGGTGGATGGCCAAAACCAACATTGTCATGTAGTCTGCAACCGGTTTACACGGCTTACCATACCCGCCGACCAAAGAACGTCTGAGTGTTTTGGACGTGTTGCGCAATGGGCGAGTGCGGATCTTCCGGCTGAATGCGGAAGCTTGGGGTATCTGGAAAATCTGGCGTGGTCGAAAAAAGCTGGCGCACGTTGCAAAGCTGGGCGGCCGAAGGCGGTGAACAAGACCTTGAAGAGAAAGCTTTCCTGGCACCGTCTGGAAGACAGCTGCGAAATTGAGCCAGCAACAGCGCAAAGCCTGATCGATGCGGCGGCCGTGGCGGCTTACCATGCCGAAACCGATTTTCCAGTGGTGCAAGCCTGGTGTGTGATGATGCACCCCAATTCAATTGGCTGAGCGGGAAATGATGTTGTGTTGGACACGCTGGTCGACCTTCAAGAAGCTTATCCCGGTTGTGGCATTGCACCGCGAACAATTGGCAGATTTTCTGAAACGGTTTTGGGATTACTACGATCAGTTGTTGAGCCTATTGCAGAAGCCACCGCAGAAGAAATCTCGCGCCTGGAAACCGAGTTTGACCGCTTGTTCTCGACCACACCAGGTATGACGAACTGGATCAACGCATCGCAAAAACTCGAGCCAAGAAATCCAGCTTGCTGCTGGTGCTTGAAATATCGAGATTATAACCATTAATAATTTCTTTTCAGAATTTACTTCGCCGGCTGGTTCTATAACCAAACAAGTCCCGGCTCAAACCACTTTTTCTATCGCCCCGCTAAACAAATAAGAATGTCCGTGATAGGTAAATGCGATAGCCACTCCTATCGATCAGGGATTTTTTTTGAGGTTCAGGCAAAAATCCTTGCGCCATCAGTCAATTGGGCCTATATTTCTATGGGTTGCTAAGATATTCCTAGAGAGGTGGTGAAATGACCAGGATCATTAGAAAGTATCTTTGGTTATTCCTCATATTCGGTCTGGTGAGTTGTAGAGTTCTGCCCCTGGCGCCGAACCCAACGAAGCAACCACTTGTCCCCACCAATCAGCCGCCCGCTACCACCAAATCATCAATATCTTCTGCCAGCCCCACCCCTGTATCGACCGTTTCGCAGGTCGCAATTCCAACGCGGGATATTTCTGCCTTACCCGCATTCGAAAATTTAGCTGATGGCTGGAATGAATTGTATCCAGGCGGAGAAACCGCTTGCGCGCGTGGTGGTACCTACAGCTTTTCGGTGCGCAAAACAAACAGTTCTAAACTATTGGTTTATTTTGAGGGCGGAGGCAGTTGTTATGACGCAAACACCTGCCGTGTTGGGGGCAATTATTTTGACAATTCCATCAATTCGTCATTTGAGGCCGACAATCCCGCCTTAAAATCCCACGGTTTATTTGCTTTAGACAACCCACGCAACCCATTTAGCGATTACAACATCGTCTTCATCAACTATTGCACCGGCGATGCCTACCTGGGGGATAAAAGTGTCACCTACCAGAATGGTTTGCGATCATTCGAGGTACAACATAAGGGATTTATCAATACTCAGACTGCATTCTCCTGGATTTATCAGAATATCCCATCCCCAAATTCGGTATATATGGTCGGCTGCAGCGCCGGGGTAGTGGGTTCTTTCTTCAACCTGCCATATTTCAAGCAGCATTATCTTCAAACACCCCTTACTATTGTTGGAGATTCGGGCGGCGGCTATCTAGACGGACCAGCTTCGTATGCAACGAACATAGGTGCTACCGGTGTACTCCCCTCCTGGCTACCTCAGTACCAAAATTTAATTTCTGGTGATATTCTCCGCTCAAGGTTCATTTTTACTATCCCTGCCCAGGCTTATCCCGATATACGTGTCGGATTGGTTAACTCCGAGAATGACGGCGTTCAAGCCGAGATCATCTCGAGGTTTAACTCTAAAATCACCCTCAAACAAGTGCTGGAATCAAATTTGACCGACTTGCGTTCGGATGTTCCTGCAATAAATTCTTTTATCGGACCCGGAGACTACCACTGCATCACCATGTCAGACCAATTTTATGATTATCAAGCAAACGGCGTCCAGCTTAGTGATTGGATGACCAACCTTGCCAGTCCATAACCCGGTCGTTCGCTTTAAGCTTCTTGTTGTTTAGACAATCGACAATAGACCGCAACGAAACTGATATATATTTTATAAACAGCGACACCCTGGAAAGGTGTATAAATGTAATGCAGGTAAATACAGTCTCTTTTGATCCGAATAATCTTCTTTTTCAGTCAGGGAGATATTCACCAGCACGTTACCAGTCGAATGGAGAGCAATGCTTCAGTAAACAGATATCAACCATCAAGGGTATTCCCTTTCAATTGGTACCGTGTACACAAGCTGCTCATGAGGGCTCATCCATGCCCTGCAGGTTGTTGAATGTCCTCCTCTAGCCAAGCTAGTGCCCGACAAACCTGTCGACTTCTGTGCAGTAATCCCTGCAGGGCATGATAACTGGAGCAACGATCTGAAAACGGTTCGCCGTCGCCGTTCACCGCGGTGGAAATAGACGCTGCTCTTTGTGTTAGCATTCAATCAGAATTGTATAATTCCCATTGGAAAGGCCAGGTGGGATTGTCCTTTAGTCCAACCAGATACTACAGTTCAACGCAGCTATGGGCTGTTGGTGTCGTGAATTTCTCAGGTAAACCTATCAGAATACATCGACATGATCATTACGAAACCAACTAGCAACGAAAAACCAACCTCCGACTGGTTGGTTTTTCCAAAACCGAACCAACACGCCACCTTCCGGTTGTTCTGTTTCCCTTATGCCGGCGCGGGATCGATGGTATATCGCACATGGCCAGATGGTTTACCCCCTCAAGTCGAAGTCGTTTCAATATTGTATCCGGGTAGAGAAAGCCGCCTTCGGGTTACACCTTGTGTAACCATGCAAACCATGATCCTTGCCCTGGTAGAGGAAATCCTCCCGAAGCTAGATATGCCCTTCGCTTTTTATGGTCACAGCTTAGGCGGTTTGATAGCCTTTGAACTCACCCGCGAGCTCCGCCGGCGGCAGTGGTCTCAGCCAACCCGTCTCTTCATTTCCAGCCGGAGAGCTCCCCAACTCCCGGACCCCAATCCACCAATATCCCACTTGAGTGGAGATGCATTTGCTCAGGCGATCCAAAAGCGCTACAATGGAATTCCCAAGATCATCCAGCAAGACCCCGATTTGATGGATATCTTTCTCCCTATTCTCCGAGCCGATTTCTCAATCTTTGAGACTTACCAGTATCTCCAAGAGCCGGTTTTAGATATCCCGATCTCTGCTTATTATGGCTTACAAGACCATACAATCACTGCACAGGACGTCTCCGCCTGGCAGGATCAAACCCATCACCCGTTATCGTTGCAAGCATTTCCAGGCGATCATTTTTTCATCCAGGCTCAGCGCCTGGCGCTGCTCGAAACCTTATCGCAAGCATTGGAAAAACAGTTTGCAGGTGGAGGATAAAGATACGATGGCAGCCATCGTGAGGATACCAGGTGAAGCCTTGATACCCGGTGCAACTGAAATTCCGTTTGCCTCGAATGTAAGTGAGGTATTCTGGCACGCCTGGATACCCGCAAACCACCTGAGCATTGAACCTCACCAACTGCATATCTGGCGGGTCGATCTTCATCCATCACCCCAGGCTGCGGGTATCGAACGAGAAATGCTCTCGCCGGCGGAAACCGACCGGATGGAGAAATTTCAATTTGAACCGGACAGATACCGTTTCATAGTATCTCATTGCGCCCTGCGGATCATTTTGAGCCGTTATCTCGACATAGCGCCACAGCAGGTCCAATACCAATACACGGATAAAGGTAAACCGTCACTGGTTCCTGCCACAGGATTATTTTTTAACCTGGCCCACTCTGGGGAACTCGCGCTGGTAGCCGTTGGTCTGCATTCTCAAATCGGTGTGGATGTGGAGTTCATTCGCATGGTCGATGACCTTGACCAACTCGCCAAATCCTGTTTTTCCCAATCGGAATTTCAGGCATTTCAGCAAACGCCAGCCGCACTCAAGCAGCGAGTCTTTTTCAACGGTTGGACCCGTAAAGAAGCGTATATCAAAGCAGTCGGCGATGGGCTCTCAATTCCGCTGGATCAATTCGATGTTTCCATGCTGCCCGAAGAATCCCCAATGCTTCTATCCATTGCCAGCCATCCCGACGAGGTAAATCAATGGAGCATGCAGGACATTCCTGTGGGTGATGATTACGCCGCGTGCATTGCAATAAAAACACGCCCGGTCAATGTTTTTTATCTGTCCTTTTTCGAATATTGAAACAACCATGTCAGATATAAATCCCCCCATCCCAAGTTTATCTCAACCGCCCGATCCTACGGAACCGATCGCCATCGTAGGCATTGGATGTAGGTTCCCGGGCGGTGTGAATTCACCAGAATCCTTCTGGGATCTATTGAAGAACGAAGTGGATGCGATAACCGAGATCCCGGCCAGCCGCATGAACATCAAAGCCTTGTATGATCCAAGGCCTGCAACCCCCGGGCGGATTATGACCCATTGGGGTGGATTTCTGGATGAAATCGACCAGTTTGATGCCTCCTTCTTTGGTATGTCGCCGCGCGAGGCAGATCGCTTAGATCCACAGCAGCGCCTGATCCTTGAAGTTGCCTGGGAAGCCATGGAAGATGCCGGGGAGCCGATCGGGACGCCAACATGTCTCAATGGTGGGGTTTTCATTGGTTGCTGGTTAAATGATTTCGAGGGAAGGTTATTTAACGATCCGGACCTAATTGATTTCTACATGACCACCGGCAGCGGTCGTTATTCCATCGTTGGCAGGCTTTCCTATTTCCTGGGTATGCAAGGGCCAAGCATCAACGTAGATACGGCTTGTTCCTCCTCCCTGGTAGCCATCCATCTGGCATGCCAGAGCCTCCACAATCGAGAATGCTCATTAGCCTTAGCCGGCGGCACCAACGTAATTTTGCAGCCCAGTATTTCCATCGCCTATTCGCAATCCCGCATGATGGCGCCTGACGGACGATGTAAATTCGGCGATGCACATGGCGATGGTTATGTAAGGAGCGAGGGCGCAGCGTTGGTTGTGCTCAAACGTCTCTCAGATGCAATCGCCGATAAAAACCCAATTTATGCAGTGATTCGTGGTAGTGCGGTCAATAATGATGGGCGCAGCAGCGGGTTTTTAACCACGCCTGGAGGCGCAGGGCAGGAGGATATGCTTCGTAAAGCTTATCAGAATGCAAATGTATCCCCAGGCATGGTCCAGTATATCGAAGCTCACGGTACTGGCACACGGGCAGGCGACCCGGTAGAAATCCAGGCATTGGGTGCGGTATTAAAACAGGACCGCCCCATGGGCCAATTTTGTAAAGTTGGCTCGGTGAAGACAAATATTGGGCATACAGAAGGCGCTGCGGGTGTAGCTGGCTTGATAAAAGTGGTATTGAGCATGAAAAACCACTATATCCCAGCCAGTTTACATTTCCAGGAACCCAATCCCGCAATCCCTTGGGATGATCTTCCGGTTCGAATCCAATCCAAAGGTGAAGCCTGGCCCGACCATGACGGACCTGCCCTTGCAGGGGTCAGCGCCTTCGGCATCGCGGGGACCAACGCGCATATCGTCCTCCAGGAAGCTCCGATCCTCAACTCAACTTCCGACCAGAATTTTACTAGACCGATATCCGACACTCAATCCAGCGATGATCGCATGTATGTTCTGCCGATTTCTGCTCGCAGCCCGTCTGCGCTCCACGATGTTGTCCAAAGGATGAAAAACTTTATCGAAAATGGTGACGACCATTCTCTTAACGACCTCGCCTATACCACTGGCACAAGGCGCACCCATAACGATTATCGAACTTCGTTTATTGCCCAAACCATTCAAAATCTTGATGAGCAGCTCTCTCTCTTTTTAGAAGACTGGCAAGCAGAAGGTTTTCCCCTGGCAGAACCAACGAACCGCAAGATATTGTTTGTTTTCCCTGGACAGGGTTCGCAGTGGGCCGGGATGGGGCTTCAATTGATGGAAAGAGAGCCGGTCTTCCGAGCGGTTCTCGAACGCTGCAGTCAGGCTATCGAACCATTAACCGGCTGGTCGCTCATCGAAATTTTACGCTCTTCGCAAGTCAAAGAGCGGTTGGAACACATCGACATTATTCAACCCGCGTTATTTGCCATGCAAGTAGCTCTTGCCGAACAATGGCGCGCCTGGGGGATTGAACCTGCTGCAGTTGCTGGACATAGCATGGGCGAGATTGCCGCCGCCTACATTGCAGGCGCCATTTCCCTGGAGGATGCCGCCAGGGTTATCTGCAAGCGCAGCCAATTAATGAGAACGGTCAGCGGCAAGGGAGCCATGATTTCGGTCGACCTTTCGTTTGACGATTCGCGAGCTGCGATCCAAGGATACGAAGATAAAATCTCAATCGCAGTGAGTAACAGCCCCCGGTCCACTGTTTTATCAGGGGATCCTGATGCTATTGATGAAGTCTCTGCCAACCTAAAAAATAAAAACATACTATTCCGCCAGGTGAAGGTAGATGTGGCCGCACACAGTCCACAGATGGAAGCGCTGCGGCCTTTGCTCGAAAAGTCCCTGGATGGTCTGCAAACCCAACCCACCGCTATACCGATTTTTTCAACCGTATCAGCTAAGCTAGAAGATGGCGCGAGTTTTGATATTGCATATTGGGGGCGCAACCTCCGCCAACCGGTTTTGTTCTCTTCAGTGCTGAAACTGGCTTTAGATCAAGGCTTTGATACGGTTATCGAAATTAGCCCACACCCGGTTCTTCTTTCCGCTATTGAGCAAGGATTTGGTATTTTTAAGCCCGACAGCGAAGTGCGATTTGCTGCACTCCCATCCGCCCGGCGTAATGAAAACGAACAGGTTGTGCTGCTACAGTCCCTCGGTAAGCTTTTTGAGCTTGGGCACCCCATCCAGTGGTCCCGCATTTATCCACAGGAAGGGAATTTCGTAAAACTGCCATCCTATCCATGGCAGCGTGAACATTTCTGGCTCAAGGAAGCTGAAATCGACGCCGGCGCCGTTTCCCACACCTCCTCCGGATTACTTGGCACACATTTCGAAACATCCAGCCAACCAGACACCCACTTTTGGCAGACCATTCTATCCCTTGAGACAGTTCCGTATCTGAAAGATCACCGGGTAGGTGAGACCATTCTGATGCCGGCAGCAGCCTTTGTGGAACTGGCGTTGGAAGCGGCTGCAGCCCTCGAAAAGCCCCTGGTGGTTAAGGACTTTGAGCTTCGCGAAGCACGCTCACTTCAGGAAGGCATGTCGTACATCCTACAATTTGTGATGTATTCAGATCACAACTTTGAAATTATCAGTCGTCAGGATGGAATGAGCGAATGGACTCGCCATGCTACCGGTAACTTGAGTGCCGAAGAAGATCTGACGAAGCCTGCCGACCGGATTGGGTCTGACAACCTGCTTTTCACGGCGGAAAACCACACTGGCGCTGACCACGTCAATGCTATGCGTCGCCGCGATTTGGACTACGGGCCTTCCTTCCAGGCAGTTGATTCCTACCGCCACATCGACAATCAGGTTGTTGGGCTAATACATTTGCCCGACAACCTGACAATGGGAGAGCATATCATCCACCCAACAGTTTTGGATGCTTGCTATCAACTGCTGGTTGGGTCCCTAGACGCTTCCTCCGCGGCCGGCGACGCATTCTTGCCAATCAAAATAAACAGCTTGAAGGTATTTGCTCGCCCACGCAGCGACTCTGCCCTGACTGCTCACGTGACTCGACGATCGTTCGCCTCGGATGATCTGTTGATTGGAGACATCCGTCTGGAAAACGAGAATGGTGACCTGATCCTTTTCACCAATGGGCTGGAATTACAGCGTTTCCACAACAACAATAAACACGCTGACGATTTGTTCTACGCGATTTAATGGGAAGCTGCTCCCGAATTAATTCCTTCTTCTTCAATGGAAGGTCATTGGCTGATCGCAAGTGATCAGGAACATGCCGCAGGTCAGCTTCGCGCAAGCCTGGAGACCCAGCAAGCGGTTTGCCGTATCCCGGCAAACGCATTTGATGGCAGTAAGATTGATCAGATCAACGCAAAAACCCAACATTTGGATTTGAGCGAACCATTAAGAGGCGTCATCTTCCTTGCCGTAGAATCCGCCGATCCACCGCCTATGGCTGCGGATCAACAATCGCTGAGACTTCTGGAACTGGTTCAAAAATTAGCCCAAGTAGATTGGAAAGAACCACCCCGGCTGTGGATTGTCACCCTGGGTGCTCAAGCTGTACTCCCAGGAGAGGCTTGTTCACCAGCATTGACCTCATTGTGGGGGCAAGCTGCCACAATTGCTCATGAATTCCCGGAATGGCAAACCTCACGAATCGATCTCGATTCGCTTGAGGCAATCCCACTCCTTTGGCAAGAACTGGCAGCCAGGCAAACCGATTCCGTCGCATTGCGAGGTGGGAAGCGTTTTATCCCTCGCCTTGTTCACCCAAATCTGCTCCAGGATGGTCTATCAAGCACAACACTGGCTGCTCCGGCCGGGGATCGCCCTTTCCAGGTAGAGGTCCCCCACCCCGGTTTATTAGACTCGCTTGAGCTCCGCGCTTGTTCGGCGCCTCAACCGGCGCCCGGCCAGGTTATCATTGATGTACATTCATCCGGGATGAACTTTATCGACGTGATGAAAGCCATGGGCATTTATCCGGGCGCCAATCCCCTCGAGCCGGTCGCGCTGGGTCTGGAATGCTCCGGGACCATCCTGGCGATAGGCGACAATCCCAATCCATCAACGCATCAATTTGCTGTTGGGCAGGAAGTGCTCGCCTTTGCACCCCACACTTTTA
This sequence comes from uncultured Chloroflexia bacterium, assembly GCA_963752685.1. Lineage (GTDB taxonomy): Bacteria > Chloroflexota > Anaerolineae > Anaerolineales > Anaerolineaceae > Anaerolinea. The sequence continues at coordinate 1,979,777 of CAVVZR010000008.1, forward strand.
GTAAATTGGTTACCGCTGACATTGATCTTGTAGCTCCTATACCGCCATCTCTGAGTTTCGATCAGGCTGCCACAGTTCCGGTGGTATACCTGACTGCTTACTACGCCTTAATCCACCTGGGACGCATGCACCGCGGCGAACGAGTGCTCATCCATTCTGCAGCCGGTGGGGTGGGGTTGGCTGCTGTACAACTGGCACAGCATGTTGGCGCCGAAATTTTTGCGACTGCCGGCAGTGACGAAAAACGCGCCTATCTGCGCTCCTTGGGTATCCAACATATCATGGACTCGCGTTCGCTCGATTTCGCCGATCAAATCATGGCCAGCACAAATGGCCGAGGCGTAGATCTGGTATTGAATTCATTAACCGGCGAAGCCCTTACCAAAGGTCTCGAAATTTTAGCGCCATACGGACGCTTCCTCGAAATAGGCAAACGGGACATTTACCAGAATACCCGCATCGGGTTGCTCCCATTCCAGAATTAACCTGTCCTATTTTGCCATCGATCTCGACCGAATTGCCCGCGAACGCCCCGAATTTCTAGGCGAGATGTTGGCAGAAGTCATGGCCCTGCTTGAAAAAGGTGAAATTTCGCCATTACCCATTACCGCATATCCGGTCATCCAGACTAATGATGCCATGCACCATATGTCAGAGCCGGACCATATTGGTAAGGTTGTGCTCAACATGACTGATCCGAATGTGCCGGTGCTGCCTTCATCCCAGGAGACAGCCATGATCAAATCTGATGCCACATACCTGATCACAGGCGGGCTCGGTGGGTTGGGACTGGCGGTTGCCAGCCAGCTGGCAGATCTGGGTGCGCGCCATTTGGCTCTGGTAAGCCGCAGCGGCGAAGAACGATTATCCCCGGAAGCCAAAACCTCCCTGGAAGGCTTGCGGGGTAAAGGCGTAAATCTCGCTATTTTGGCTGCAGATATCGCCGATACGGATCAAACCAGGGAGGTGCTTGCTCACATCCGCGAACACCTGCCCGCTCTGCGGGGGATCATCCATGCGGCTGGGGTGCTCGATGATGGCACCCTATCCCAATTAACCCCCGAACGCATGCGAAATGTTTTTGCGCCCAAAATAGCCGGCGCATGGAACCTTCACTCGCTCACCGAGGACTTGACGCTCGACTTTTTTGTACTCTTCTCCTCAGTCACCTCACCTTTCGGCTCGCCGGGCCAGGGCAATTATGCTGCCGCTAACGCATTCATGGATGGCCTTGCTCATTATCGCCAATTCTTGGGTCTTCCGGCACTCAGCATCGATTGGGGGCCGTGGAGCCAAATCGGACTGGCTGCCCAGCGACTCTCAAGGCGGTTTACTAGGTTTGGGCGGATTTATACCGATACCCCCGAGGAAGGTCTGGACATATTCATCCGCTTGTTGGAGATTTCAGCGTCGCAAATCATTGCTACAGGCTTCAACGCGGGAGAATGGATCCAATCTCACCCGGCCGCATCCCGCTCGACCCTGTTTTACAATTTTGAAGACAGTGCTCCCGGCGCCGAAAGCACATCGACCGAGTCTGTCCGTGCCAACCTGCTGGCGGCCCTTCCGGGACGGCCAAGACACACCATATTGGAAACTTACGTTAAAGAACAGGTCGCACAAGTCCTTCGCCTGCCTCCGCTCGCGTCGATTTGCACAAACCGCTGCGCACCCTGGGATTGGACTCGCTGATGTCTATCGAATTCCGCAACCGCCTGGAAAGCGGTCTGGAGATAGCGCTTTCCGCGACCCTGGTATGGAACTATCCATCGATCAACGATCTGGTCCCCCACCTCGCTGAAAAAATGGGTATTACATTGGATGGTGGCGCTGTTCCCGAGGCGGAGGTCGTGAAACCTGCCACGGGCTCCCAGGAACCGGCCAACTCAGAGGACCTCAATAACCTCAGCGACGCGGAGCTGGCGGCGATGTTGGATAGTGAATTGGACAAAATTGATGATTTGCTCTAAAGGCCAATTCTTGTTGGAATCCCCTCTGGCTTTGCAGCCTATAATGAAACTAGGCATGCCTCCAACAGGTAAATCTCTCAACATCGAGCAATTGTTTGGTTGGTTTCATCCCTGCTGTTCGATGACCCAGGAATAAGGTAACTATGACCACCGAAAACGACAACACCACCCAGTTAAAACGGGCCTTGCAATCCCTCAAAGAACTTCGACTTCGCCTGGAAAGTGTGGAACGCGCGCGCCGAGAACCTATCGCCGTGATCGGCATGGCTTGCCGCTTCCCGGGTGGGGCCGATTCTCCAGAGGCCTATTGGGACGTGCTGAAAAATCGGGTCGATGGCATTGTGCCCATCGCCAATTGACCGTTGGGATGCGGCTGCGCTTTTCGATGCGGACCCCGGGTATCTGGCAAAGTAGCCACTCGCTGGGGTGGATTCTTACCGCAGGTAGACCGATTTGATGCCGCTTTCTTTGGCATCTCTCCTCGCGAGGCCATCCATATGGATCCGCAGCAGCGTCTGCTCCTGGAAGTGGCCTGGGAAGCATCGAAGATGCCGGTTTGACCTGTTGAAAAGTTGGCCGGCAGCCGCACTGGTGTTTTTGTCGGTGTTCACAGCCACAGCAGCGATTACTACTTGATGCAGGCCCTAGACCCCGAGGACATCGGACATCTACTCCGGCACTGGCACCTCCCATAGCGTAGTCAGCGGGCGAATGTCTTACTGGTTTGATCTGCATGGCCCCAACATGGCGCTGGACACAGCTTGTTTCTTCGTTGGCTGCAGTCCATCTGGCTGTCCAAAGCCTCCGCAATGGCGAAAGCAATCTGGCGCTGGCAGGGGGCGTGAATGTCATCCTCACCCCGCATTTCACTATGATGACCTCAAAAATGCGCATGTTGTCGTCCGATGGACGCTGCAAAGCATTCGATTCGCGTGCGGATGGAATTGGGCGCGGCGAAGGCAGCGGTGTTGTAGTGCTCAAAGAGATTATCGGATGCCTTGAGAGACGGCGATCACATCCTTGCATTGATCCGCGGTTCAGCTATCAACCAGGATGGCCACTCAAATGGCCTGACCGCCCCCAACGGCCTCTCCCAACAAACCGTCATCCGCGATGCATTGAAAATGCGGGGGTAAAACCTGAGCAGGTCAGCTATGTGGAGACCCATGGCACAGGCACCCCTTTAGGTGACCCGATCGAAGTCGAAGCGCTCAGCGAAGTTTACGGCTCCCCCCATCCTCACGCGTTCCCTGCGTCTTGGGATCCTCCAAAACCAATCTGGGCCATCTCGAAGGCGCTGCCGGGATAGCCGGTTTTATGAAAGCCGTGCTTTGCCTTACAAAACGGCACCATCCCAGCCAATTTGCATTTCAACAGACTCAATCCCCATATTTCTCTGGCTGGCACTCGCCTGCAAATCGCAACCGAAGAGCGCCTCTGGGAAACGGGCAACGAGCCGCGTCTGGCGGGGATCAGCGCATTTGGTTGGTCAGGCACCAATGTCCATGTCGTCCTCGAGGAATTTAAACAAGGGGATCGGGAACCCATAGTTCAGCCATCTCATTCCCGGTCGCTCGTACCAACTATTTTGCCCATCTCCGCTCGCTCCGCTGGAGCGCTCAAAGAGTTAGCAACGGCATATCAATTGCGATTGTCTCTACCCAGAAATCTCATTGGCAGATCTTTGCCACACCGCAGCGCTCCATCGCAGCCATCACGAACACCGTATGGCGATTGTCGGTTATACGACAAGTGATATGCTCGAAGCCCTGACGGCCTTCGAGCACGGTGAGAGCCACCCACGTCTGCAAATGGGTCTGGCGGCCGAAAACCGGAAGCCTGGGATCGTCTTTGTATATTCCGGGGTGGGCGGCCATTGGCCTGGGATGGGAAGCCAACTGCTGGCCCAGGACCCAATCTTCAGCCACGTGATCGAACAATGTGATGCAGCCTTCCGCCCTTATGTCAATTGGAGTCTGATCGAACAGCTAAAGGCTGGAAAAGAAAATTCACGTTTCGACGAAATTGATGTGGTGCAGCCCTGTTCGTTTGCGATCCAAGCTGCACTCACTGCAAGTTTGCAAGCACGGGGGATCATTCCCGACGTTGTCATTGGCCATAGTATGGGCGAAGTGGTCGCGGCATATGTTTCCGGGGCCCTTTCTCTGGAAGATGCCTCTGCAGTCATTTGCAACCGCAGCCGGCTGATGCGCCGCGTCAGCGGTAAAGGCGCGATGGCCGCTATCGGCCTGACCCGCGAAAAAGCTGACGCGTTGCTTTCGAATTATCGAACCCGTTTATCCATAGCTGTGAGCAACAGTCCCTCATCCACCGTTCTGTCTGGAGATCCTGAAGCTTTAGAAGAAGTGCTAATAGGCTTGCGCGCCCAAAACATATTTACGCGCGCTGTCAACGTGGATGTGGCTGCTCACAGCCCCCAAATGGACCCTTTGCGCCCCGAATTAGTAAGTACTCTTTCCAATATCCACCCCAAAGCCACCACGATCCCGCTCTATTCGACAGTGCTTGCCGGCCCAGTCGACGGATCATCTCTGAACGCAGATTACTGGGGGAAGAATTTACGCCAACCTGTGCTATTTTCTTCTACGATCGAGCAAGTAATTGCTGAAGGTTACGATATTTTCATCGAATGTGGACCCCACCCGCTGCTTTTGCCGGCCATTTCCCAGGCCGTGCGCCCTGAAAACTCTCAAAACAATCCATTGACCCTCCTTCCTACGATGCGCCGGGCCGAGAACGAGCAGACCATCCTGCAATCTGTTGCTGCGGGGCTGTACACAGCCGGGGTCTCCGTAGATTGGAAAAAGATTCTCCCCGAACCGGGCGATTTCGTCCACTTGCCGGCCTATCCCTGGCAGCGTAAGCGCTATTGGATCCAGGTGAAACAAAATGCCTTCGATCCTCTGGCCAATTGGGTCTACCAGATAGAGTGGAAACCGCAAGATAACAATTCCGTGCCCATCCCCCAATCCCTGGGTACATGGCTGGTCTTCTGTGAAACCAGCGATCCATCTACCCGGGTTTGCTCTTGGCAAACCGGATCAGCGCTTTCGGCGGGAATTCTGTTTGTGTCTACAAGGGAAACGGATACGACCAAGAATCATCTGATCGTTTTCGCGTGGACCCACACAAGCCTGAGCATTTCAAAAAGTTGCTGGGGCAGTGTGTGGCAATTCTCCGGCCTTGCAGGGAGTTGCTTATTCGTGGGGCCTGCAGGCACCCAAAGCCGACCAAATCGATCTGCAACATTAAGAAGCCCAATCTGTTTTACTGAGGGGGGCGCTCCATCTGGTTCAGTCCCTGGCGGAAACCAATGGCAGCCAGGCGGTAACCCGCGCCTATGGTTAATCACCAGGCAGGCCCAGCCCGTTGCAGGCGACCGCCCCCTGGCTTGGCGCAGTCCACCTTGTGGGGCCTGGGGCGAGTGGTCGCCTTTGAACATCCCGATTTATGGGGCGGCCTGATTGATGTCGACGACATGCCCCCGATAAACTCCTCGCCGATCTCAGTGGGGAACCCGATCAGCAAATCGGGTTCCGCCGGGGAAGGCGCTATGGGCTCATCTGTTGCGCCAGACCATCTCCTCCCTCGACCTCCACCTGACCTTACTGCCCGATGCCAGCTATCTGGTAACCGGGGGGCTGGGCGGCCTGGGGTTAAAAGTGGCCAATTGGTTGGCAAGCCACGGCGCCAAACACATCGCCCTGATGGGGCGCAGCAGCGGCTCAGAGGCCGCACGCCAGGCGGTTCAGGCGCTGAGATCCGCGGCGTCCAGGTGCCATGGTCCAGGGAGATGCCAGTCAACCGGAGGATCTCCACCGAATTCTGGCTGAAATTTCGCAGGCAATGCCTCCGCTGCATGGCGTGATCCATGCCGCCGGCGTTGTGGAAGACGCACTTTTGGTGCGCCAAAATTGGGCCGGCTATGAACAGGTATTCGCCTCAAAAGTAGCCGGTGCCTGGAACCTGCACGAACTCACCCAGGAGTTGCCGCTTGATTTCTTCGTGCTGTTTTCTTCGGCGGCATCGCTCCTAGGCACACCCGGTCAGGCAAACTATGCCGCCGCCAACGCTTTTATGGATGCGCTGTCCTTTGAACGCCATGCTGCCGGCCTGCCAGCCCTGTTGATCAATTGGGGCGCATGGGATGAAGTGGGGATGGCCGCCGGCAGGACAGCAAGCCGCCTGGCCCGTTTGGGCATTGAAAGTTTCTCACCGGAAAAGGGGCTGGCTGGCTTGGGACGGCTGATCCACCAGCGGCGCCGCAGCCCTTGTGCCTCGATGAAATGGGAGAAATTCACGTCCAAGGCCCGGGCGGCTACACCTGCTTCTTTCTTCTCCGGCTTGACGCGGAACGATGCACCGGCAAAACCTCCGCCTGATCAACGAGGAGAACTCAAAGCATCCTCCAGCTGCTCGAATCTGCCCATCCCGCGCGCGCGCAGATTTGCTGGGCAGCCATATCCATAAAATCGTGGTCAAGGTACTTTCCTATGACAGCAGCCAGACATTGGCTCACGACCAGGGTTTCTTCCAACTCGGGATGGATTTCGTTAATGGCATGGACCTTAAAGAAAGCCTTGCAAAAGAGCCTGGCCGGCTCTTTACGCACTACCTTGGCGTTTGATTTCCCCAGTATCAACCTGCTCACCCAGATATTTCTAACCGAATTGTTCCCCCAGCAGACACGTCGCCGAAGAATCGCCGCCCCCCCCTTCGATCACGACGAAGCATTGGACGAACTACCCACGAGGAATTGAAATCGATGCTCGATATTGAAATGCGAAGTTTGGAAAACGACCTATAAAACTTATGCCTGATAAAACCACACCCACAAACGACCTAGACCAATTGAAACGTGCTTTGAGCGCGTTGAAAAAAGCGCACGCTCGCATCACCGCCCTTGAGCAAGCGCGTTCAGAACCGATTGCCATTGTTGGAATGGGCTGCCGCCTGCCAGGTAAAGCCAACTCGCCGCAGCATTCTGGCAGCTGCTGCGCGAGGGCCGCAGCGGAATGACCCAGGCGCCTGCAGAGCGTTGGGATACAACTGCTTTTCAGGCATCCTCCCCAGATGAGCCGGGCAAAATGCAGTCATCTTTGGGTGGTTTTATCAACAACGTCGACCAGTTCGACCCCCATTTTTTTGGCATTTCGCCCCGCGAAGCCAATGCAATGGATCCCCAGCAGCGCCTGACGCTCGAAGTGGTCTGGGAAGCGCTCGAAGATGCCGGTATTGTCCCTGCCGGCCTGGCCGGCAGCTCCACCGGTGTTTTTATTGGGATCGGGATCAATGATTATGGTCGCTTGCAGATCCCCGCGCAGGCTGGCTGACCCCAGCATGATCGACAATTACTTCCTCCAGGGAAATGCCTTTTGCATTACCCCCAATCGCGTCTCCTACGCGCTCGACCTTCAAGGCCCCAGCATGGCGATCGACACCGCCTGTTCAGCATCCCTGGTCGCCATTCATACTGCCTGTGCAAGCCTTCACAACGGGGATAGCTCTCTGGCCCTTGTCGGCGGCTCGAACGTGATGCTCGCTCCCGATAAATCGATCGGTCTGGGAAAATTTTTCGCACCAGATGGCCATTGCAAAGCCTTCGATTCTCGAGCCAATGGTTATACCCGTGGCGAAGGCTGCATTATCTTGGTACTGAAAAGGCTGTCCGATGCCGATCACGTCCCATGACCGCATTTATGCGCTGATCCGGGGCAGCGCCATAAACCAAGATGGCTTCAGCAGCGGTTTGACCGTACCCAACGGGGTAGCCCAGGAAGCCATGCTGGGCACAGCCCTAAAAAATGCCGGTCTCGCAGCCAGGCGATATGGATTATATCGAAGCTCATGGTACCGGCACTTCTCTGGGCGACCCAATTGAAGCCAATGCCCTGGGGCAGTTTTTGCCAGCGGGCATAAAGCCGGCGCAGGAACTGCTCATTGGTTCGGTAAAAACCAATATTGGTCATCTGGAAGCCGGGCAGGCATCGCGGGCTTGTTCAAGATTGTCCTGGCCCTGTACCACCGGGAAATTCCACCCAGTTTAAATTATATTGAACCCAATCCCATGATTGACTTTGCTACCCTGCGCCTAAGGTGGTCACCCAATTAACGCCCTGGCCGCAGAGCGACCACCGCCCCGCGCAGGGGTCAGTTCCTTTGGATTTGGCGGGGCCAATGCACATGTGATTGTTGAAGCCTTTCCCGATGAACTGTACCTCCGCGTCAACCATGCCCTGCAACGGACCGCAAGCCATCTACTCACCCTATCGGCCAAGACCCCCAAGCTCTCACCCAATCCGCCCAAAATTTGGCAACCTTCTTGCGCGCCAACCCTGGGCTTGCCCCGGAGGATGTTTGTTACACCGCCAACCGGCGCCGTTCGCATTTCACTCACCGTCTGGCGTCGTCTCCCTGACCGGCCCGGATTTGCCAAATCTGGACGCATTCGCGGATGGCAAACCCGCTCCAATGGATCAGCGCTCAGGTTCAGCGCGCCAAGCAAAGTCGCTTTTTTATTCACCGGTCAGGGCTCGCAATATGTAGGCATGGGTACCCCGCTTTTCAGACACAGCCCGTTTTCCGTGCCATTATGGATCGCTGCGCCGCCATCTTTCAGCAGGAGACGGGCGAATCGCTGTTCGCGATTCTCTATCCGGCTGAAACCACTCTGCACCCTCCAGGGTACGAGGAACATTAAAAATCAACCATACTACTTACACCCAACCAGCGCTTTTTGCCATCGAATATGCCCTGGCTGAGCTATGGCGCTCCTGGGGGGTTGAACCCGCGTGGTGATGGGGCATAGCATTGGTGAATATGTGGCAGCATGTGTTGCCGGGGTCATGAGCCTGGAAGATGGCATGAATCTGGTTACGGCCCGCGGCCGGCTGATGGGCGCGCTGCCCGAGGGGGGGTGATGGCAGCTGTCTTCGCCCCTCTAGAACGCGTCCAGCAAGAACTAGCGGCCCTTGGTTTCGATCGCGGCCATCAATGGCCCTGATAGTATCGTCATCTCCGGTGCTCCGCTGCCGTGCAAGAAATATTGGACCGGTTCAACGAGCAGGGCGTCCAAACCCGTAAATTGGTCGTCTCTCACGCCTTCCATTCCCCGCTCATGGATCCAATACTGGATGAATTTGAGCAGGTGGCGGCCACCTGCCCGTTTCACCCCCCAGAATTCCTCTGATCTCCAATATCACCGGTCGTCCATTTGCATCGGGCGAAATTCCCGATGCGGCTTACTGGCGCACACGTCCGCTCAGCAGTCAATTTTGCCGCCGGAATGGGCTGCACTGCATGACTTCGGGATTTCTACATCCTGGAGACAGCCTCACCCGGCCCTGATAGCCTCGGGAAGCGCTGTATTCCGGATGAGCGTGATGATCCTACCGGAGGGTGTAAAAACCTGTGGCTGCCTTCTCTGCGTCAAGCGCAAATCGATGACCTGCAAATGCAAAAAAGCCTGGCAGCTTTCTACTGCCTTGGTCAGGAAATAGATTGGGCCGCGGTAGAGAGTCAGCGCCCGGGCAAACTCACCACCTTGCCCACCTATCCCTTCCAGCACGAGCGGTTCTGGTTCCAGACCTCTACTGAGGGGCGTTCACCAAAATCTTCCCGCAGCCACTCCGCTCCCTCCGAACGGCCGCTTCTCGGCAGCCGCCTGCGCTCTCCCCTGATCAAAGACATTGTCTTTGAGACGCACATCGATGCCCAATCGCTCGGTTATTTGTGGGACCACCGCGCTTTTGGCACGGGCATTTTCCCGGCCAGCGCTTTCGCCGAAATGGGCCTGTCTGCCGCAAGTATTTTGGATCCAGACCTGCGCTATGTGTTGGAGGATCTGACCATCCAGGATTCATTGATCCTGCCGGATGAAGGTGATGTCACCTTACAAATCGTCATCGCCCCGGAAGCAGACGGCCAGAAGACCCTGAAGTTTTTCAGCGCCTCCACCACATCCTTGAAAGAGGAGAATAACGGTTGGACGCTTCATGCCTATGCGAAGCTCAGGCCGTCCACCGGTCAACCACCAGATGCCTTCAGCCTCTTCCAGGCCCAAAGCGCCTGCCCGAACCCAATCAACCCACAGGAATATTATCAATTCCTCAATCAAATGGGAATGGAATATGGTCCGGCTTTCCAAAATATACATATGCTCTGGCGAGGCGATTTACAAGCACTTGCTCATGTGCAGCTCCCAGGTGAAACCCCTACAGCCGGATACGTCATCCATCCTGCGCTGCTGGACGCGTGCATTCAGACGATCGGCGCGACCCTACCCGACACGCTCGAGGTTTTCCTCCCCCTGGCATTCGAGCAAATCGAGTTGATTGCCGATCCCGGCTCCGATGTGTGGAGTCATGTGCGCATCTATCCTGGTGAGAATCCCAAATCATTTAATTGTGACATGACCCTTTTTGGCGTCGACGGGCAAGAAGTGGGTCGCATCACCGGTCTGCGTATGAAGCGCGCCACACGATTGTCTATCCAGCGCCTGGTCCGACGCAGCCCCGGCCACTCATTGTTCGCCGATTGGCTGTACCGGATGGAATGGCACAAGCAAGCGATCCAACCTGACCCGACACCCGGTGCTCTCCCGACCCGCTGGTTGATCCTGGCGGAAGATGATTACTACGCAGGTCTGGCTTCATTGATTCCTGGCGCGCTGATCGCATCTCCCGCAGACGCCATTCGCCAGACCACTGCAGACCGGTGGGACTACAATCCCGCACGACCTGAAGATTTTTCATCCCTGATCCAGGCCACCCAACCCGAGGGAGTTGTTTGCCTTACGGGCGATCTTCAAACGGCTTTGCATCTGCTTCAGGCAGTTCTGTTCCTTGGGCTCGACCTCGCCCCAGGTCTGGCTCGCCACCTCCGGCCCGCCTCGTGCCCAGCCCGTTCTGGGCGGGGAATCCGGCGCGGACAACCTCAGTCGTTTCCCAGGCAGGATGTCCACGGGCCTGGCGCGTTCTGACTCGCCAGGAGTACCCTGACCTCCACTTGCATCCTGGTCGATCTTGATCCGGCTTCTTTACCCTGCCGTTGCACAATGTACAGCAACCTTCTGCACTTAAATCCAGAGTTCAGGACAGCGAAACAACGAGGTAGCCTACCGCAACGATATGCGTTACGTGTCGCTGCTGGAGGTGGTACTTGCTTTTTGCATGCCACTAAATTTAGGAGCTTCTCCGGTTAGAGATCACCGAGCGCGGCACCATCGATGGTTTTATTCCTGAAGCCCCATGCAGCGCGATCCGCTGTCTGCCGGCGAGGTTGAGATTGATGTTCGTGCAACCGGCTCAACTTCCCCTATGTGCTCAATACCCTCGATATGTATCCGGGCGATGCCTGCTTGTTGGGGCAGAGTCCAGCGGAATTGTCACTGCGGTTGCTGGTGCTGACACCCATTTTTACCCGGGTGACCCTGTGTTGGGACTGGCAACGCGAGTTTTGCCTCCTTTGCAGTGGCCCGGCCGAATTTGTCGTCCGTAAACCTGTAAATGAGCTTCGAACAGGCGGCCACCATCCCAATCGCATTTCTAACCGCCGAATATGCCTTCAACACCCTAGGAAAGATCGAGCCTGGCGAAAGAGTGTTAATTCATGCCGCGGCCGGCGAGTCGGCCTGGCGGCGGTCCAACTAGCAAAATTAGCAGGGGCGAAAATTTATGTTACCGCCTGCTCGCCCGAAAAACGCGCCCTGTTACAAACTATGGGCGTGAAGATGTATGGATTCCCGTTCGTTAGCATCTGCGATGAAATCCTGCTCGAAACTGGCGGCGGGGAGTGCACATAGTGCCCGATTCCCTGGCGGATGACTTCATCCCCGCCAGTTTCGACGTTCTCCGCCCGTGCGGGCGATTCCTGGAAATCGGCAAACGCGGGATCTGGACTTATGCGCAGGTGGCAGCGCTCGGGAAAAATATCGCTTATCACATCATTTATTTGGGCGAGGTGACCGAGCAGGATTTACAGCTTATAGGCGGCCTGTTCGGGGGCTTCATCGCTCAATTTAAAAATGCGGCCCTTCATCCGCTCCCTATCGCGTTTTTCCATTCTACCCAGGCAGCAGATGCCTTCCGGTATATGGCCCAGGCGCGTCACGTCGGCAAGCTTGTTCTCACTCAGCCGCCATCTCCACCCCGCCTCCCCCGCAGATCCTACCTGATGCCATCTGATCTCTGGTGGCCTTGGTGGCATTGGCCTGACTGTCGCCGGGCAGTTGGTTGAAATCCGGAGCCCGCCCTGATTCTTGTGGAGCCGCCGTCCCCCTTCCGCCGGGGCCCAAGCCGTTATCGCATAGATCCAGGCGAATACATCAGAACCGGTCGACGATCACCCCGCATCAAGCGGACATGAAGGATAATGCCCAGGTTCAAAGCCTGTTGATCTGATTGAAAAAGACATTACCCCCCCGCCGGGATCATCCATTGCCGCCGGTGTGCTACATTGATGGGGTATTCCCCCACCAAAATTGGTCACGCTTCCCAGGTGCTCGCCCCCCAACCTTAACGCGGCCCTCCACCTGCACTGCCTGACGGCACATTTTTCCCTGGATTTCTTTGTGATGTTTTCCGCGGGGCTGGCTGGTCTGGCACTGCAGGACAAAGTGGCTATGCCGCAGCCAATACCGCGGTAGATGCCCTGGTCTGATTACCACGGGGCGCGGTTTACCGGCGGTCAGCATCGCCTGGGGGGACTGCCAGGTAGGCATGGCGGCCCGCATGAACAAAGCAAACCAGGGAACGCTTGAGCCGGCAGGGTTTCTGGCATGATCGCCCCGGAAGAAGGCGGGCAGATATTCGATAAGACCCTCAGAAAAGCACGGCGCGTTGGTGTACTCCCGATAGACTGGCTGAATTTTGCGACGCGCACCCAATAGCCCCCGCGCTTCAGCGAACTCGGCGGGACCTCCGCGCAACCGCCAGCCTTCCTCCTTCCGCCAACCCTCCGGCACAAGATAATAATCGGGGGCTAACCAAAGCCCCCCTGAATAAACGTAAACCACTGCTGCAAGCCCATGTGAGCGAACAAGCCATGCGTGTTGGGGTAAGCGCCACCTATAAACTAGATTTCGCCCAGCCGCTGCGCGAAATTGGCATGGATTCCTAATGGCTGTCGAGTTGCGCAACGTCATCTCCGCCAGCTTTCAGCTCAAATTACCTTCCACCCTGCTATTCGATTACCCCACTATCGATGCGCTCACGTCTATCTGACAAGCGAGATTTGGCCAAGCCCTTCGCCACAGCCGTTGCGCAAAACCAAGAGAAATCAGCTCAAAATAAAACCGCTCGAACGCAGCCGAAATCCAAGACCTTTCCGACGATGAAGCCGAAGCAGCGCTCCTGGCCGAGTTGGAGAAACCAAAGCGCAAAGAAAAGGTGCCTGCATGACCTCCGATTCCTCCACCCCCGAACTATCCCCAATCAAACGCGCGTTGATTGAAATTCGCAATCTGCGTGCGCGGCTTGACCAATTGGAAGAGCCCAGAACGAACCAATCGCGATCATCGGCATGGGCCTGCGCTTTCCAGGCGATGCCAACGATGCCGACAGCTTTTGGCAGATTGCTGCATGACGGTGTGGATGCGATCACCGAGGTTCCACCTGAAAGGTGGAGCCTGGAAGATTCTACGATGAGGATGTTTCCATCCCGGGAAAAATGACCACGCGCTACGGCTCGTTTATTAAAGAATATCGACCAGTTCGATGCGGCATTTTTCGGTATTTCCCCCCGCGAAGCCATCAGCATGGATCCGCAGCAGCGTCTGCTGCTCGAAACCAGCTGGGAAGCGCTAGAAAATGCCGGCCAATCCACCGAAAAACTGCTGGGAACCCAGACCGGTGTCTTTATTGGCATTTCCAACAGCGACTACTTTCGCATGCTGATCAGCGACCCGCGAGAAGATCGACACCTATGCTGGCACCGGCGGCACATTGAGCGTCGCGGCCGGCAGGATATCCTATTTGCTCGGGCTGCAAGGCCCGGCAATGGCGGTGGACACAGCCTGTTCATCCTCGCTGGTCGCCCTTCATCTGGCCTGCCAGAGCCTGCGCCACAAGGAATGCAACCTGGCGCTGGTGGGCGGGGTGAACCTGATTTTGTCGCCCGAAATCAATATCAACTTCTCCAAAGCCGGGATGATGGCGCTTGACGGCCGCTGCAAGACCTTCGATGCCCAGGCCGATGGCTATGTGCGCGGCGAAGGCTGCGCCGTGGTGGTGATCAAGCGCCTGTCGGATGCCGTCGCCGACAGGGACAACATCCTGGCGGTGATCCGCGGATCGGCGATCAACCAGGACGGCCGCAGCAGTGGGTTGACCGCGCCCAACGGCCCATCTCAGGAAGCTGTCATTCGCGCCGCGCTGCGGTCTGCCCAGGTGTGAGCCGCAGCCAGGTGGGCTATGTCGAGGCGCACGGCACCGGCACCTCCCTCGGCGATCCGATCGAAGTGCGCGCGCTCGGCGCGGTATACGGATCGGGCCGCGATCCCGCCATCCTTTACAGGTCGGCTCGGTGAAAACCAACATCGGTCATCTGGAAGCCGCCGCCGGGATAGCGGGTGTGCTCAAGGTGGTATTGGCGTTGCAGCACGGAGAGATACCGCCTCATCTGCACTTTTCCACGCCCAACCCGCACATCGCCTGGAACGAATATCCCGATCGAGGTGCCCATAAACTGCATGCCCTGGCAGCCTCTGGAAGGCCGCCGCCTGGCCGGGGTTAGTTCCTTTGGATTTAGCGGCACCAATGCCCATATCATCCTCGAAGAGGCACCCGCGCCTGAAGCGCTAACTGAAATGCCGGATGCATCTGGGTCAAAGCCAACGGCCGATCTCAACGATACTGGTCGCGCTTTGTTGTTCTCCTTTTCAGCCCGGTCTGAAAGCGCCTTGCGAGATCTGGTCAAAAATTATCAAAACTATCTCTCCACCAGGTCGCTTTCTGCGCCGGAAATGCAAACTCTTGCCCACACCCTATCCGCCGGCAGGACGCATTACACCCAACGCCTGGCAGTCGTCGCATCCGGCTCTGCGCAACTGAACGAACAGTTGGCCGCCTACACCGCCAATCAAAAAACAGCCGCCTGGTGGAAAGGTAAACAGCCGGGCAACACCGCGCTTCCCGTCGTCTTTTTATTCACAGGTCATGGTTCGCATTACGTCAACATGGGGCGCGAGCTGTATGAAAGTGTGCCTATCTTCCGCCAGGTTATGGACCAATGCGATCAACTGCTGCGCGCCTACCTGCCTGTTCCCCTCTTATCCGTGCTCTATCCAACACTCACCGAAGCTGGCAGCGACCTCACCACGCAGGCCAACTTAAACGATATGACCTATGGCCAGCCGGCCATGTTTGCCCTGGAATACGCCCTCGCCACCATGTGGCGCTCTTGGGGCATCGAGCCGGCCGCGTTGGCGGGTCACAGCCTGGGCGAATATGCGGCAGCCGCCTTTGCGGGTGTGCTCAGCCTGGAAGATGCCCTGCTGTTGATCGCGGAACGTGGGCGCTTGATGCAGCAGCTCCCCGAAGACGGTCTGATGGTCACGGTCTTCGCCGACGAAGAACGTGTGGTAGCCCAGGTGGAGCCCTACGCAGCCGAGGTTTCTATCGCGGCGATTAACAGCCCCGAAACCATTGTGATTTCCGGCCGGCGCGAATCCGTGCAAAAGGTGGTAGATCAGTTGACCGCCCAGGGAATTCGTACTCGCCCATTGAATATCTCCCGCGCGGCGCACTCCCCAATGGTCGAAGCCATGCTCCCCGGCATCGCCGAGACAACTGCCCACCTGCGTTTCGCTCCACCCCAAATCGAGTTCTTCTCAACCGTCACCGGTGAGGTGATCAGTGAGGGTCTCACCCAACCTACCTACTGGCAGCGCCATTTACGCCAGACGGTGCGCTTCGCCGATGCCGTGCAGGCCCTTTACTCTGCCGGATACCGTTGTTTCCTGGAGATAGGCCCTCATCCAACCCTGATCAACCTGGGGCAGCGCACCATCAGCGGGGTCGATCCGGTCCTTTGGCTGCCTTCCCTGCGCGAAAATCAGCCCGATTGGCCCCTGGTGCTGGAGAGTATGGCCCAGTTATATGCCAACGGAGCCGACCTGGATTGGGACGCTGTGCAGGGCGATTTACCCACAAGGAAATTCCCCTTGCCGACTTATCCTTGGGAACACAAATCCTATTGGTGGAACGACGAGCCCAACCAGGCCGCCTCAAGAAAGTTCTCGACCCAGGCAAAAACCTCCTCGTGGACCAGCGCCGTGGCTGCC
This sequence comes from uncultured Chloroflexia bacterium, assembly GCA_963752685.1. Lineage (GTDB taxonomy): Bacteria > Chloroflexota > Anaerolineae > Anaerolineales > Anaerolineaceae > Anaerolinea. The sequence continues at coordinate 1,996,049 of CAVVZR010000008.1, forward strand.
GCTCAACGCCAGGCGCAGCAAGCCCCAATCGATCTGAATATCTCTTCCTTCGCGGCCAAGTGGGAGGCGCTCAACGGCTTGAGCGCCGCCTATATGCTCAATGCCCTGCATAGCTCTGGGTGCTTTCGATCCACCCGAACAACCCTTCAGCCTATCCATGCTGCTTAATAAATGCGCTATCCTGCCCACCTACAGCCATTTGATGCAGCGCTGGCTTAACCTGCTGGTGGATGCTGGCTGGCTCCAGCGCACCACCCTTCCCAAGGCTCCAACGGAAATCGCCTACCAGTGCATTCAACCGGTTTGCATTCAACCCGTGGAGGATCAGACCAGTACTGCCCGGGCTGTCCTCGCGGATGAGGCTTATGTTCTCGACTTCGTCATGGAATGTGGCCAGCAATTGTCAGGCGTGATAACCGGCAAGGATCAGCCCGTTAGAATTGTTATTCCCGGATGGATCCATGGCGCGGGCTGAGGACCTGTACCAGAATTGGGCTCTCGCGCGATATTACAATCTCATTGTCGGCGCGGTAGCTGAAGCGGTCTGCCAGGCAGATCCTGCCCGCCAGGTGCGCCTGCTTGAAATAGGCGCCGGCACCGGCGCAACCGCCGCCGCGGTCCTCCCGCTCCTCCCGCCGGCGCGCGTCGGCTACCACTTTACCGATATTTCCGATCTTTTCCTCGACCGGGCTCGTCGAAAATTCGCGGCTTACCCATTCGTGCGCTATGGTATTCTCAACATCGAACAGGATGGCTTATCGCAGGGCTACGGACAAGGCCAGTTCGACCTGGTGATTGCTTCAAACGTCATCCATGCCACCCCCAACCTGGCCGACACCCTGCAGAATGTGCGCGGCCTGCTCGCTCCGGACGGCATCCTGGTACTGTTTGAAGCCACCACCCACCAGCCCTGGTATGACATCACTACCGGCTTGATCGAGGGCTGGCAAAGCTTCGCTGACACGCTGCGCGGTGACAGCCCGCTGATCACCGCTGCCCAATGGCAAGCGATCTTGGGTAATCAGGGATTTGAGGAAGTCAACCTCTACCCCCCCGCCGGGTCGCCGACCGAAGTCTTGGGTGAAACCGTCATCGTCGCCCGGCCTCATGTGCAGGAGGGTGTCATCTCGGTTGGCATGGATCAGGACCAGGAGAGAAATCTAGTAGATGTTTCCGCTGTCCAGGACGAAGCAGCCGAGCAAGATTTTATCCAGCAGTTGGCGGAAGCCTTAACCGACCAGCGCAAAGAGCTGCTTCTCGATTTCGTGCGCGCCCATGTCGTCGCCGTGCTCCGGCTGGAACAGGACGCTCTGCCTGAACGAAACGCGCCGTTGATGGATATCGGCGTCAACTCGTTGATGGCGGTGGAACTACGCGGCCGCCTCACCACCGGCTTAAAGCTGGCGAGAAAATTACCCGCCACCCTGATATTCGATTACCCAACCATCGAAGAAATCACCGATTACCTGCTGCGCGAGGTGCTGGTCTTCGCCAGTGAAGACCTGCCCCAAGACACCACTGCGCCCGATGCGCCCCTGCCAGACGCATCTCCCGATATCGAAACCTTATCCGACAGCGACGTGGAAGCCATGTTGCTGGAAAAACTAAAGAAACTGAAATGAATTCAAACCTCTCTCCCCTCAAACAAGCCTTCCTGGCGATCGAAGATCTGCAAGCCAGGCTCGAAGCCGCGGAAAAGTCGCGCGAATTCGTCAAGACCCCCATCGCGGTCATTGGCATCGGCTGCCGGTTCCCCGGCAGCGCCAACGATCCCGAAACTTTCTGGCAAAACCTGAAGAACGGCGTGGACGCGATCCAGGAAATACCTGCCAGCCGCTGGGATGTGAACTCGGTATACGATCCCGATCCTGATGTTCCCGGGAAATCCTACGTGCGCCACGCCGGGCTGATCGACCAGGTCGACGGATTCGACCCGCTGTTCTTTTCCATCGCGCCGCGCGAGGCACATGCCATGGACCCTCAGCAGCGATTGTTGCTCGAAGTTACCTGGGAAGCCCTTGAACATGCCGCCATCAACCCCCAATCCCTCCATGGCAGCCGCACCGGGGTGTTTGTTGGCATCGCCAGCTCGGATTACGCCAACCTGTATCTTAAAAAGGGCGATCCAACCTTATTGGACGCTTACTACGGCTCAGGGATCTCTCACAGCATCGCCTCCGGCCGCATTTCATACATCCTGGGGCTGCACGGCCCGAGTGTCTCTCTCGACACGGCCTGCTCTTCTTCGCTGGTGGCCACCCACCTGGCGGTGCAAAGCCTGCGCACTGGCGACAGCGACCTGGCCCTGGCCTGCGGGGTAAATCTTATCCTGCAGCCCGATAACCAGATTGCTTTCTCCAAGCTGCGAATGATGGCCGTAGACGGCCGCTGCAAGACTTTCGATGCCAGCGCGGACGGCTTTGGCGATGGCGAAGGCTGCGGGGTGGTCGTTTTGAAGCGCCTGCCCGACGCGCTGAAAGATGGCGACCGCATCCTGGCAGTGATTCGCGGTTCCGCCGTCGATCAGGATGGCGCCTCGAGCGGCTTGACCGCACCGAACGGCCAGGCACAGGAAGCGGTTATCCGCGCCGCTCTGGCCAATGCCGGCATCCAACCCCAAGAGGTCGGTTATGTTGAAGCCCATGGCACCGGCACATCCCTGGGCGACCCGATCGAAGTGCGCGCGGTGAGTGCCGTGCTGCGTGAAAACCGCCCTGCCGACCAACCGTTTTATCTCGGCTCGGTGAAAACCAATCTCGGCCATCTTGAGGCCGGCGCCGGTATCACCGGTTTGATTAAAGCTGTGTTGATGGTTCAGCATGGCGAGATCCCGCCCCACCTGAATTTTACAACTCCCAATCCGCTGATCGATTGGGACGAAGTTCCGGCGGTGATCCCCACCGCGCTGAGCCCCTGGCCGGCTCATTTTCCTCGGCGCATCGCCGGGGTGAGTTCGTTTGGCTTCAGCGGCACCAACGCACACCTGCTTGTCGAAGCGCCACCCGAGGTCAGCGCTGATCGCGAGAATCAACCAATCCCGGCAGAACGACCACTGCACCTGCTCACCCTCAGCGCCCGCAATGAGGCCGCTTTACAACAATTAGCCCAGGCTTATTTAGATAGTCTGAGCGATACTGCTTTGGCAGCCGATTTCCCCAATGCGGCTTACTCCGCAAACACCGGCAGGGCCAAGTTAAACGCCCGCCTGGCTGTTTTGGCGCCCACTACCGAACAGGCTTGCCAAAAGCTGAGCGCATTCATCCAGGGCCAGGATGAGCCCGGCCTGTCCCACCATACCCTCACCGGGGGTGATCCGCCAAAGATCGCCTTCTTGTTTACCGGTCAGGGCGCCCAGTATGTTGGTATGGGCCACGACCTGTACGATTCTCAGCCAACCTTCCGCGCGGCCATGGATCGCTGTGATGAAATTTTAAAACCCTACCTGGGCGAATCGCTCTTAGAGATCATTTATCCAAATGCGGCCGATCCCTCACGGCCATCCAAAATCGACCACACTGCTTACACCCAGCCGGCCCTTTTTGCCATCGAATATTCACTGGCGCAGCTCTGGCTATCATGGGGCATCACCCCATCCGCGGTGATGGGGCACAGCCTGGGTGAATATGTCGCCGCCGTCGTCGCTGGGGTTTTCAGCCTGGAGGATGGGCTCAAACTGATCGCTGCCCGCGGGCGCTTGATGGGTTCACTGCCGGCCGGCGGTACGATGGCCGCGGTGTTATCCCCGGCCGAACAGGTTTCACAGGTGATCGAACGACGGCGGGCTATGAGCCAACTGCCCGAGTTCATTGTCTGCATCTCAGGGATCAATGGACCCCAAAGCACGGTGATCTCAGGCGAACAAACCGCGGTGAAAGAGGTGCTGGATGCGCTGGCGGCGGAGGGTATCCGCACCGTTCAACTCAACGTATCGCATGCCTTCCATTCGCCTTTGATGGACCCCATGCTGGATGAGTTTGAACAAATCGCGGACTCCCTGGTGTATGCCACCCCAAAAATCCGCTTTATTTCCGACGTGAGCGGCGATTTCGCCAAAGGAAACCAGGTTTCCACTGCCCGCTACTGGCGCGAACACGCCAGCCAGCCGGTTCAATACATGCGTTCCATCCAAAGCCTGTACCGTGAAGGCATGGATGTCTACCTCGAAATTGGACCCAACCCCACCTTAATTGGGCTTGGCCAGCGCATCTTGCCGGAGCCAACGAGACCGATTCACTGGGCCGCCTCACTCAAACAAAAACAAAATGATTGGGCTTATCTTCTCACCAGCCTGGGCTCGCTTTTCACCTTTGGGGTGAGTGTTGACTGGTCTGCCTTTGACCAGCCCTATGCCCGAAAAAAATTGGCTTTGCCTACCTATCCCTTCCAGCGGACGCGCTTTTGGATCGACGCGAAGCCTGCTTCCAGTCTTCTCTCCTCGCGTGCCCAGCAGATCCAACCCGGCGCTCATCCCCTGTTAGGGAGGCGGTTGCGTTCACCGGCCAAATCCATTACCTTTGAAAATTGGCTCACCCCAGATGCGTTCAGCTTCCTCAATGACCACCGCCTGTTTGGCGCCGCGGTTCTCCCCGGAACGGCTTACCTCGAATTGGGGCTCGCCGCTGGTAAGGAGTTTTTCGAGGGCGAACCTTTCTCTATCGAGAACCTGACCCTTCAAACCGCGCTTGTGGTCGACGAGAATGGAGAGCGCGTATTACAGACCCTGATCACCCCTGTGGATGCCCAATCCGCGCGTATCGACATCTATTCGCAAGCCGGCGAAACCGACACCTGGGAACACCATGCTTCGGGCAATTTGGTTGAAATCAGTCCCTGAGTTGCCGGCGCCTGCCCCGGTCATCGCTGAAATTCAGACGCGCTGCGGCGACATGATCTCTGCCGACAGCGCATTACGAACGCCTTTTCGCGGCCGGTTTGGATTTTGGCGACAGCCTGAAAGGTGTCAGCCAGATCTGGCGTCGAGAGGGTGAAGCCTTGGGCCAAATCCATGCGACTGCCGCCGTGACGGCCGAAGAGGGCTACCGGCTGCACCCGGCCCTGCTGGATGCTCACCTGCAAATCATGTCCGCGGCGCTGCCCAACCAGGCTGACGTTTTCCTGCCGTTCGACTTTGAACGTGTCCGGCAGTTCTCCGACGCGCAGCCAACCTGGTGCCACGTGCAAATTGCCGACCTGAGCACCCGCGAGACTCTGCGCGCTAACCTGACCCTTTTCGACGATCACGGTATGGTGGTGGTGCAAATAGATGGCATCACCCTCAAGCGCGCCAATCGTGCCGCGCTCCAACGGCCCTCCGCCGATATCTATGCGAATTGGCTATACCAGCCTTCATGGGAACCGGTCCCCATGGTCTCCGCCGCCAGGCAAAGTACGGCTTCCCCACTGAGGCTGGCCGGCGATCTGGACCGCGTTCTCGCAAATTTGTATAAAGAAAACGACCTGGACGAGTACGTCGATTCGCTCCTGCCTGAATTCGACCGCCTCACCCGCATCTATATCATCAATGCCTTCTTACGCCTGGGCTGGCAGCCGGCCGTAGGTCAGACCTTCACCACATCCGAACTGGCTGACCGGTTGCAAATCCTTCCGCAGCACCGCCGCATGATCGATCAGCTGCTGCGCATTCTGACGGAGGATGGCATCTTGCAGGTCTCACCCGCGGGTTGGATCGTTTGCCAGGCACCCCAAATTGAAGACGCTGGCACCCTGCATACCTATCTGCAAAAGCTTTTCCCGCAGTATTCCGGAGAGCTAGAAATTACCGGGCGGTGTGGAGCCCAGTTTGCCGAGGCGCTGACCGGCAGCACTGACCCCCTGCAGCTGCTCTTCCCCGGCGGCAGCTTCGAAATCGTCGAAAGAATTTACCAGAAATCCCCGGCCGCCAAGACCTACAACGGGCTGGTTCGCGCCGCCGTCGAAAAATTGCTCGCCGCCGGATTGGCTGCCTCCGGCCCAACCGGGCAGAAACTGCGCGTGCTGGAGATAGGCGCCGGCACGGGCGGCACCTCCAGTTTTGTCCTGCCCATTCTACCAGCCGGCAACACTGAATACACATTCACCGATATTTCGCCCATTTTTACCGAACGGGCCAGGCAGAAATTCAGCCAATATCCTTTCGTGCGCTACCAACCCCTGGATATCGAGCAAGACCCATACGCTCAGGGTCTGGCCGGCCAGCAATTCGAATTAATTATCGCCGCGAATGTCATTCACGCCACCCGCGATCTGCATGTCACCCTGCAGCATGTGCGCAAGCTGCTGGCCCCAGACGGCATGTTGATCATGCTGGAGGTCACCGCGCCGCAGCGTTGGGTGGATATCACCTTTGGCATGACGGATGGCTGGTGGCGCTTCTCAGATAAAGAGCTTCGTCCCGCCTACCCGCTGCTGTCGCGGGCAAAGTGGATCGAATTCTTACAATCCGAAGGGTTCGCCGAGGCCGCCACCATTCCTCAGGTCAACGGCGAGTTTGCGGATAATATGATCGAGGAAGCCGTCATCCTGGCGCGCGCCCCGGGGATGGCCTCGGCGACGGATTCTGCTCCCGGCCGTGTACTGATATTGGATCAATCCCCCGCCGGTCAGCCGGAGGCCACCACCGCCGAACTGGCTGAATTGTTGCGCCAATCTGGCATCCATCCCCTCCTGGGCAGCCGGGGCAGCGAGAGCTTCTCGGAGCTCATTGCCAACGGCACATCCCTCGACCAGATCGTCTTCTTAGGCACATCCACGCTTCCTCAAAATGCGGTGGATGGCCCGCAGCCGCTGACAGCCCTGCAGGCTTTGCTGCCGGTCGTTCAGGCGGCAGTCCAAACCGGTGCGAAACCACCACGCCTGTGGGTGGTGACAGCCGGCGCCCAGGCCACCCCCGGCTTCACCACCCCCGATCCGGCCCAGGCGGCTTTATGGGGTTTTACCAAAACTGTCGCCCTCGAGCATCCTGAACTGGGCTGCACCTCCCTGGATCTGGACCCCGCGGATCCCAACCCTGCCGCGACGATCTTCGCCGAAGTAACCGCCCCAACCGGCCAGCTGCCAGGTGAGCCTGAAATTGCCCTGCGTGGCGCCACTCGCCTGGCGGCGCGTTTGAGCAGATATTCTCTCCCCACTGCCGCCGATACGGGTGATCTCGCCGGAATGGAGCGGAAGGTTCTCGAGGTCGGCCAACCCGGTGATCTTGATTCCCTTCACTGGAAGACCATCGAACGCTCGAAACTGGCGCCAAACGAGGTGGAGATCTTCGTCCAGGCGACCGGTTTGAATTTCAAGGATGTAATGATGGCGCTGGGCATGTATCCTGGCGTACCAACCCCTCTGGGCGGCGAATGCGCCGGAATCGTCAGCGCGGTAGGCGCAGAAGTCTCACATCTGCAGGTTGGCGACCCGGTCATGGCCATCGCTACGGCAAGTTTTGGCAGTCATGCGCTTGCCGAGGCTCAATTTGTGTTTCGCTCCCCGGCCAACCTCAGTGTGGAACAGGCCGCCACCGTACTGATCCCCTACATCACCGCCTCCTTCGCGCTCAACCATCTTGGGCAGATCAAGCCCGGTGAAAAAGTGCTGATCCATGCCGGCGCAGGCGGGGTCGGTTTCGCTGCCATCCAACTGGCTCAGCGCTGCGGCGCTGAAATCTTTGCCACTGCCGGCAGCCCCGAAAAACGCGCTTACCTGCAGTCAATCGGTGTACAGCACGTGCTCGATTCGCGATCGCTCAGCTTTGCGGATGAGATCATGCGCATCACTGCCGGCCGCGGCGTTGATATTGTGCTCAATTCTCTGGCCGGGGAGTTCATCCCCAGGAGCCTGGGGGTGCTCACATCGGGTGGGCGTTTCCTGGAGATAGGCAAAAGCGGCCTGCTTTCACCCCAGGAAGCAGCCTCCACCTACCCGCATCTCCACTACCATGTGATTGACTGGACCGAGCAGGCTCGCTCTGAGCCCGAGCTGATTGCCGGGCTCATCCATGAAATCGTCAAAGACCTGGCTTCCGGTGCCCTGCAGCCACTGCCGATTCGCGTCTTCCAAAGTGATGAAACCGTCGCCGCTTTCCGCTATATGCAGCAGGCCCGACATATCGGAAAGATTGTCGTCAGGCAGCCCACCAGTAGCGCGGTGCCTCTGGTGCGCTCCGACGCCTCCTATTTGATCACCGGCGGCCTGCGCGGTCTGGGATGGCTGACCGCCAAATGGTTGGTGGACCAGGGCGCCCGTCATCTGGCGCTGCTCGGCCGCAGCCAACCCGGCGAGACTGTCCAGTCCGAGATCGAGGAATTCAGGCGCGCCGGGCTGAATATCCTCGTGTTGCAAGGCGATGTATCTTCTGAGGAAGATCTGCGCGGCGCGCTCGACCAGGTGCGCCAGTCCCTTCCGCCCTTACGCGGCGTCATTCACTCAGCCGGCCGGCTCGAAGACGGCGCCCTGCTCAACCAGACCTGGTCGCGTTTCGAGTCGGTGCTGGAGGTTAAGGTGACGGGCGCTGCCCTGCTCCACCAGCTAACCCTGGGCCAGCCCCTGGATTTCTTCGTCCTCTATTCGTCCATCGCCTCGATTTTCGGCTCACGCGGACAGGCCAACCACTCTGCCGCCAACGCCTACCTGGACGCATTTGCCCATGCGCGCCGGGCGCAAGGACTGCCTGCCTTGAGCATCAATTGGGGCGTGTGGGCCGAGGTTGGCGCCGCCGCCGATCGCGGGATGGTAGAGCGTTCTGCCACCCAGGGTATCGAGAGCATTTCCCCGGAGCTTGGGTTGTCCATCCTTGGCCGGCTGATGCGTTCCCCGGCCGTCCAGGCCGTGGTCTGCCCGCTAGATTGGCCTGTTTTCCTCCAGCAGTTTGGCGATAATGTCCCGGCCCAGTTTTCAGGTCTGGCGGCTGAAGCGCTGCAAACCGCTCGTAAATCCGCGCCGCGTAAAACCACCGCCGAACAACCATCCGCCCCAACCCAGCCCGAATTCTTGCGCAGGTTGGCGGAAACACCTGTTGATCGCCGGCGCAAAACACTGCTGGAGTTCGTTCAAAAGCAAACCAGCAAGGTGCTAGGGATCGACGCCCGGGAAGTCAACGAGCAAACACCGCTCAATGAAATGGGGCTCAATTCGTTGATGGCGGTTGAACTGCGCAACCTGTTGGGCAAGGCCCTGGATCTCCCCCGCCCCTTACCGGTGACCCTGGTATTCGATTACCCCACGGTAACTGCCGTGACGGATTACCTGGCCAATGATATCCTTAAGCTGGCGGATGAATCGCACTCCCCGGCAGAAACCGTGCCGCCGCCGGCCGCGAAAGGTGGGGAGCCGGCTATGCTGGACACAATTGAAGACCTGTCGGATGATGACGTCGACCGCTTGTTATCCGAAATGACCAAGGGGAAGGAATGAACGACTTCTACGAGCGCATCAGCAATCTTTCACAGAAACGCCTGGTCTTATTGGCCATGGAGCTGCAAAATCGCCTGGCATCCTTGGAATCTTCGGCCGGCAAACCCGCGGAGAACCAACACGCCGTTGCCGTGGTGGGAATGGCCTGCCGTTTCCCAGGCGATGCCAACACCCCCGAAGATTACTGGCAGCTTCTCGTGGACGGTGTAGATGCGGTCACCGAAATCCCTGCCAACCGTTGGGATGTAGATGCTTATTACGACCCGAATGCCGACGCCGCCGGTAAAATGTCCACCCGTTGGGGCGGTTTTATGTCGGGAGTCGACCAGTTTGATCCACTGCTCTTTGGCATCACCCCCCGCGAAGCCATCACCATGGATCCCCAACAGCGGGTCATCCTGGAGGTTTGCTGGGAGGCGCTCGAACGGGCCGGGTATGCGCCCGACCGCCTGGCCGGCAGTTCGACCGGCGTATTCGTTGGGGCCTGCAACAATGACTATCCCCAAATGCTGATGAACGCCGGCCTGGATAACGTCGATATGTATCTGGCAACCGGCGGCGCGCACAGTGTCATCTCCGGGCGGGTTTCATACGTCCTGGGACTGCAAGGACCGGCAATCACCGTGGACACCGCCTGTTCCTCCTCGCTGGTCGCCATCCATTATGCCATCCAGAGCCTGCGCAGCGGCGAATGCCGCATGGCCCTGGCAGGCGGGGTGAACGCCATCCTGGCCCCGGATGTGACCATCACCCTCAGTAAAGCCAACATGATGGCGCCTGATGGCCGCTGTAAGGCCTTCGCCGCCAGCGCGGACGGCTTTGTCCGTTCTGACGGCTGCGGCATGCTGGTGCTCAAAAGGCTGGCGGACGCCGAAGCAGATGGCGACCCCATTCTCGCCGTGATCCGCGGGGCAGCCATCAACCAGGACGGCCGCTCGAACGGGTTGACCGCGCCAAACGGTCCTTCTCAGGTGGCCGTGATCCGCGCCGCCCTCGAAGACGCCGGCGTAACCCCTGCCGATGTCGGCTATGTCGAGACCCACGGCACCGGCACATCCCTGGGCGACCCGATCGAAGCCCAAGCCCTGGGCGCTGCCCTGGGATCCGGCCATTCGAAACAAAATCCGCTGATGATCGGTTCGGCCAAGACCAACCTCGGGCATTTAGAATTTGCCGCCGGCGCGGCTGGGATCATTAAATTGATCCTGTCGATCCAACATGGCGAAATTCCGCCCCATTTACATCTGGACCAACTCAGCCCGCATATTCCCTGGGAAGACCTGCCTATTACAATCCCCACCATGCGCACCCCCTGGACCGGCAAGCGGATCGGCGGATTGAGCTCATTTGGTTTCAGCGGCACCAATGTGCACCTGATCCTCGAAAATTATGCCCCCCTTCAAACACCGCAGTCCCTTTCCCAGGACGTGAGACCCCTCCAACTGCTGACCCTCAGCGCCAAAACAGAAAATTCGCTGGTGGAATTAGCCGGCCGCTACCAGGACTATCTCGAGCACCAGCCTATAGACCACTGGCAAAGCATTGCCCACAGCGCCAATACAGGCCGCGCCCGGCTGCCATATCGCCTGGCGGTGGTCGCCCCCAATCCGGCCCAGGCCAGGGATAAATTAAGCGCGTACCGCGCCGATCAACACAGTGATGCAGTTATCCTGGGGACGGAGCCTGTCACCCGTCCGCCGGATGTCACCTTCCTCTTTACCGGGCACGGCGCCCAATATGCCGGCATGGGGCAGAAGCTCTATGAAACCGAGCCGGTTTTCCGCCAGGCGATTGAGCGCTGTAATGAAACCGCCAAAGCTTATCTGGCTCAACCTCTGCTGGAAGCCCTTTATCCTTCCGCCGGTTCGGCCTTGATGGACACCATGACGTACGGTCAACCGGCCATTTTCGCCATCCAGATCGCCCTGACCGAACTGTGGAAATCATGGGGCGTGCAGCCGGCGGTGGTTGCCGGGCACAGCCTGGGCGAATACGCCGCGGCGGTGGCGGCAGGCATCTTCAGCATGGAAGACGGCCTGAAACTTGTTTGCGCGCGCGGCCGCCTGATGGATAGCCTCCAGCAAAAAGGCAGCATGGCCTCTATCTTTGCCCCTGAAGATCAGGTGGCCGAGATCATTCGCCCGTTCGCCCACGAGGTTGCCATTGCGGTGATCAATCACCCGACCAATATCGTCATTTCTGGTGCTCAAGTCGCGGTCGAAGCCGCATTGAATACCTGTGAAACCCGAGGGATCAAGACCCGCCGCTTATCCGTCACCCAGGCGGCGCACTCACCCCTGCTCGATCCCATTCACGATGAGTTCACCGCAGTGGCGGCAACGGTCCAATACCATCCACCCCGTATCGATCTGGTCTCTTCGACCACCGCCCAACCGGTATCCGCCGCAGAAGTAAGCAGCCCGGATTACTGGTGGCGCCACCTGCGCATGCCGGTACAGTTTGTCCGCCTGATCGAAAACCTTCAACAGCGCGGTCAGGATGTGTTCGTTGAAATCGGCCCTCACCCGGTGCTCGTCCCCAACGCGCAGCGACTGCTTCCAGGCGGATATGGCATTTGGGTGACTTCTTTGCGGGAAAAATTTGAGGATAGCGGTCAGATGCTGGCAGCCCTGGGAAAATTATTCATCGCCGGGGTAGATATCCAATGGGACAATTTTTATGGAAATGTGCCCATTGCGAAAACCCAGTTGCCAACCTACCCCTTCGACCACCAACGATACTGGTTTGTGCCGGGCAAAGGCTCAGCCAGCCTGGGCAGAACATCCCATCCGGACGGTCTTTCAGCCCTCCTCGAACGGCAGATCAATTCGCCGGCGCTCGATGCGGTCGTTTTTGAAGGGCATTTATCCGCTTTTTCGCCAGCCTATCTCGACCACCATCGCATCTTTGGCACCTCAATCGCGCCTTCACCGGCATTCATCGAGATGGCAGTCCGCGCCGGAGAAGAATTGTTTGGAGATGGCCCGGTGCGGGTCAGCAACCTGGCGATCCAGGAAGCCATGATCCTGCCGGAAGAAGGACTGAAAACCTTCCAGATTATCCTCAACCGGCAAAGTGAGAGCTCGGCTGTTTTTAAAATCGTTTCGCTGGACTCCAATGACCAATGGAAGACCCACACCACCGGCGAAGTGGCCCGTTTGGAGCCTTTGATGGCTGGCGATCCGGCCGGCGTTATCCAGGATATCGCCGCCATCCAGGCTCGCTGCAGCCGGCAGATCGATGGAGCGGAGTATTACGCCAATGTAGCCGCCATCGGTTTGGAATTTGGCGAAAGTTTCCGCGGGCTCCAGCATATCTGGCGGCGCGATGGAGAAGCCCTGGGAATGGTAGAAATCCCTGAGGGTTTGAAAAACGAAGCCTCCCAATATCGTTTCCATCCCGCCTTGCTGGACGCCTGTTTCCACCTGGTTGGCGCCCCATTGCCGGGTGAAAAAGTCGATTCCGCCTACCTGTTGATCGGCATCGATCATTTCCGCCTCTATCGCCAGCCAACTCGGACGGCTGTGGAACCACACTGTTTTAATTGAACAAACCGGGGAAACCTTCACCGGGGATATTCGTCTGTTCGATGAAGAGGGTCGGCTGGTGGCGGAGGCTCAAGGTCTGCAGCTCAAACGGGCCAACCGCGAGCTGCTCCTGCGCGCCGTCCGCCCGCGTTTCGACGATTGGTTTTACACCGTCGAGTGGCATCCCGAAATACTATCTCATCCCAATGGTCGCGCCGCACCACAAAACCGCGTATGGGCGATCATTGCCGATCAATCCGGTTTCGCCGACGAATTGGCCTCAGTCCTGGCCAACCAATCCCAGAACTGTCTGGTCTTGACCCCTGGCCAGGCAGCTCCCGTCGGGGCGAACCTGATCTATCTTCCCGGCCTGGACGCCACTCTGGGAGATAGTTCAGACCGTCTGATCGAAGATCAGGCGACGATGTGTCTTGGCGCCATTCAGGCAGCCCTGGCTGCTCCCGAGACTCGTCTATGGATCGTCACCCGGGGCGCTCAGGCGATCCAACCATCCACTCTCCAGCCGGCCCAGGCATCCCTGTGGGGTCTTGGGCGCGTGATCGCCCTCGAGCACCCCGAAATCTGGGGCGGGCTCATCGACCTGGATCCCGATCAGCCGCCAGAAGCGCAAATCACAGCGCTCATCGACGAGATCCGCGCAGCCGGCGACGAGGATCAGGTGGCTTTTCGGGAGAGCAAACGCCTGGTCGCCCGCCTTGCGCGCACCACCCGCCCGTCCACCAGGATGAGCTCCTTCTCACCGGATGCAGCCTACCTGATCACCGGTGGGCTGGGTGGCCTCGGCCTGGTGACCGCTCGTTGGATGGCCGAAAACGGCGCAAAACATATCGTCCTCACCAGCCGGCACGGGCTGCCGCCCCGTTCCGCCTGGGACGACCTGCCCACCGACGGGCAGGCCGCCGTTCAGGCCGCCGCCGTGGATGAGATTGAAAACGCTTTCGGCGTGCATGTGGAGGTTGAAGCAGTCGATGTGGCCGATGGCGATGCTCTTCAGCGCTTGATCCAATCTTTCGGATCCACTCGTCCTGTTCTCAAAGGCGTCATCCACACCGCCGCCGTCCTGGGCAACCGCAGCCTGGATGAACTCCGCGCGGAAGACCTGGCCGCGATGTTCCGTCCAAAAATCCTCGGCGCCATAAATCTGGGCAACCTGACCCACAACCTGGACCTGGATTTCCTGGTGCTGTTCTCCTCGACCACCGCACTGTGGGGTTCGAGCCAGTTAGCCCACTACGCCGCCGCCAACACCTTTATGGATAGCTTTGCCCATTTCTGCGTCGCGCGTGGTCAGCCGGTGCTAAGTATCAACTGGGGCACGTGGGAAGTGATGCGCGCAGCCAGCCAGGCAGAACAGCAGTTGACTCAACAGTTTGGACTGGAGCAGATGCCGGTCGAAGCCGCCCTTGCCATCCTTGGCAGCCTGCTACCCCCTGCTCAGGCGCAAATCACCGTGGCATCCGTGGATTGGAGCGCGCTTAAAACTGCCTACGAAGCCCGCCGCGTGCGTCCATTCCTCCAACTGCTCGAAACCCGAAAAATTCAACGCCAGGCCGGCGCACCATCGAAAGACGCTTCCTTGAGCGAGCAGCTGAAATCTCTCAATCCCGAGGACCGCCGCGCAAACATTGTTGAGCATGTTCGCCGGCTGGTGGCCCGCGTGATCAGCGCACCAGATCCTTCCCGCTTGAATATTACCCAGGGACTGTTTGAGATGGGCCTCGATTCATTGATGTCTGTCGAGCTGAAGAGCTTGCTTGAGACCAGCGTCGGTCAACCCTTGCCCTCCACCCTGACCTTCAATTACCCAACCATCGCCGATCTTGCTCGTTATCTCGATGAAACCGTGCTGGCCGATCAACCGGCACCTACTCAATCCCTCCCTCCCTCCGCCCCGCTGCTCTCGCCGTCTGAAGAACCTGCCAACGACGTAAACGCCATGAGCGAGGATGAGCTTGCCTCTTTGCTGGCTTCAAAACTATCAAAGTTGAAGTAGGCGCATATGAACCTATTTATATCTCTTCGCAGCCGACTGGCTCCCATGCTTTACATGCTCATGGCAATGGCCATGTGGGCAGTGATCGAAATCATCGCCGGTTTCTTTTCACAGCATTACACCTCTTTCGAAATTGTCTGGATGCGCTATTCAGTGCATCTTCTATTCATGCTGGTCATTTTTGGGCCACGAGTCAAACTGCGCCTGGTACGCACCCAACACCTGGGACAACAATTCTTACGTGGGATGTTGATGATGGGTATGCACCTGAGTTTCATCTTTGCGGTGAAATCCATCCCGGTCAACACTACCATGGCCGGCTTTTGGATTGCCCCCTTGCTGCTGCTGGGTCTTTCCGCCTGGCATGGAGAGAAACCTGCCATCCTGCAGTGGGGCATCACCATCCTGTCGGTTGCCTGTGTGCTTTTCCTTTTACGTCCAATGACCGGGATTCAACAACCAGCCACCCTCCTTTCTATTAGCATGGCGGTGTGTTTCGTCCTTTACATGCAGATGACACGTGCCATGTCCGGCGAAGACATATATGCCAGCCTGTTCTACACCGCTTTTAGTGTGTGGATCGTCTTGAGCGTGCTGATGCCTTTTTATTGGGTTACCCCGAACGCCCTGGATTTGCTCCTCTTCGCTGCCATCGGCATTGTGGGACTCATAGGCATTTTCGGCTTTGACAAAGCCGCCGAATTGGCTCCGACCTGGGTCACTGCGCCTTTTACCATGATCCAGCCCATCCTTATCATCGCCCTCAACTTTGGCCTGTACGGGATTAACCCTGGAAGGTTAAGCATGGCCGCGGGTGGATTGATCATCGCTTGTTTCGGTTTTCTAGCCCTGCGATATCACCGAAACAGCGCACAACCTGGATACCAACATGCCTGAAAACCCTACGATATTATCTTCTTCGTCTTCTGACCGGCGCGAATTAATCCAAAATGCCTTGCGAGCCATTGATGATTTGCAGGCCAGGTTGGATGCCATCGAACAGGCACGGACTGAACCCATCGCCATTGTTGGAATAGGCTGCCGTTATCCGGGTGGCGCGGACAACCCTGCGGCATATTGGCAGCTCCTGCAGCAAGGCCAGGATGCCGTTCGGGAGGTACCGCCCGAGCGCTGGGACGTCGATGCCCTGGTCAAGCAGAACCCTACGATCCCCACCCATTGGTTTGGTGGTTTTTTGGATGGCATCGACCAATTCGATCCTGAGTTTTTCGGCATCTCGCCGCGAGAAGCCAATACCATGGATCCCCAACAGCGCCTGGTGCTCGAGGTCAGTTGGGAAGCCCTGGAACAGGCTGGCATTCTTCCCGACAGCTTGATGAACACCCAGACGGGTATGTTCCTGGGCATCACCACCACCGATTATAGCCGGTTGGCTTTGAATGTCGGGCCAGATGCCATGGACGTCTACACCGCTACCGGCAGCGCGCTAAACGTTGCCGCCGGGCGCGTGGCTTACTTCCTCGGGCTTCACGGCCCTTGCATGGCGGTAGATACCGCCTGCTCCTCCTCGCTGGTCGCCATTCACCTGGCCTGCCAGAGCCTGCGCAGCCATGAAAGCCAGTTAGCCCTGGCGGGCGGGGTCAATGTAATCCTCAACCCCGAACCTTTTATCATGTTCTCCCGCTGGGGCATGATGGCCCCAGATGGGCGCTGCAAGACCTTTGACGCCTCCGCGGATGGTTTCGTGCGAGCGGAAGGCTGCGGCATGCTCGTACTCAAACGCCTTTCGGATGCACAAGGCTGCCGGCGACAACATCCTGGCGCTGATCCGCGGCTCCGCGGTCAATGAAGACGGCAAATCCAGCGGCCTCACCGTCCCCAATGGATTGGCGCAGCAGGCTGTGATCCGTTCTGCGCTGGCAGCCGCCGGGCTGCAGCCCGCCCAGATTAGCTACGTGGAAGCCCATGGCACGGGCACCTCACTGGGCGATCCGATCGAAGTCGAAGCCATCGGAGCGGTGCTGGGCGAAGGGCGTGTTGCGCCATTAACCATTGGCTCGGTGAAAACCAACATCGGCCATGCCGAATCGGCCTCCGGGGTTGCCGGCCTGATCAAAACTGTGCTCTCGCTGCAGAACAAAGAGTTCCCACCTCACCTCAATTTTAACGAACGCAGCCCGCGCATCCCCTGGCCAAAATTTGAAATCCAGATCCCTACTCGTCGCACTCCCTGGCCGGAGGGAGATGGAACCCCGCCGGGCCGGGGTCAGTTCATTTGGCTTCAGCGGGGTCAATGCCCATATTATCCTGGAAGAAGCACCTTCAACAGCTTCGATCACAATCCCAGGATGAGCAGCAACCATCGGTGCATCTCATCCCCTTCTCCGCCCGTTCAGAGAAAGCCTTGGTCGAATATGCCCATCGATTGGGCGAACATTTCCAGGACCATCCTGAAATTTCGCTGGCAGATGCCGCCCATACCCTGGCAACCGCCCGCACCACTTTTTCCCATCGCCTGGCTATATCTGCTGTTACGCCTGCACAAGCCGCCGAAAAACTTAAGGCAGTCCATGCACCGGCAGCTTCGGTAAAACAACCCAGGATCGCATTCCTGTTTACCGGTCAGGGATCACAGTATGTGGGCATGGGCCGCGAGCTATACCAGACCCAGCCCACATTCCGCGCCGCTCTTGATCGCTGCGATGAAATCTTACGCCCCTTGATCGGCGAGTCGATCCTGGCCGTGCTCTACCCGGAACACCAGGACGATCAGGCATCTACCAAAATCGACCATACCGCGTTCACCCAGCCGGCCTTGTTCGCCGTAGAATATGCCCTGGCCCAATTATGGCTGGCCTGGGGCATCCAACCCCAGGCAGTCATGGGCCACAGCGTTGGCGAATACGTGGCAGCGTGCATCGCGGGGGTCTTTTCGTTGGAAGATGGCTTGAAACTAATCGCCGGTCGCGGCCGGCTGATGGGTTCCCTCCCCGCCGGAGGCGAAATGGCCGCCGTATTTGCTTCCCTGCCGCGCGTAGAAGCCGCGATTCAGGGCTGCGCTGACCGGGTTTCGGTGGCTGCGGTCAATGGCCCTGAAAATGTCGTCCTTTCGGGAGAAGCCGCCGCGCTCCATGAAGTCATCGACCGTCTGGCTGCAGATGGCATCTCTGCCAAAAGCCTGACCGTTTCGCACGCCTTCCATTCCCCCCTGATGGAACCTATCCTGGACGATTTCTCCACCCTGGCCGGGAGTATGCGTATGTCGTCTCCGCGCATCGCGCTCATCTCCAACAATTCTGCCGCACCGGCCGGCGAGGAAATCACTACCACAAGTTATTGGCGTAACCACATCCGCCAGCCCGTCCGTTTTGCTCAATCCATCAACGCGCTTAATGACATGGGACTGGACACCTTCATTGAAATTGGTCCCAACCCGACGTTGCTCTCTATGGCGCAACGCTGCCTGCCCGAAAACCAGGCGTTCAATTGGCTGCCCACGTTACGCAAAGGCCGTGGAGATGGCGAGGTTGTACTGACCAGCCTGGGAGAACTGTTCTCCCTGGGGGTGGATATCGATTGGCAGAAATTTGAGGCGTCCTCTCCTCTCGCTCAGCGTATCCCCCTGCCCACCTATCCATTCCAGCGCGCGCGGTATTGGATCGAAAACTCCGCCCGGCAAGAAATTCGGTCTCAAAATCTTGATTACCTCAATGGGCCAATCCGGGTTCCACGGAGTTCCGAAATATTATTTAATGGTTTGGTTAACACGAAATATCCTGGATTTGTCGGGGATCACCGCATCTACGACACGGTCATTTTCCCCGGCACGGGTTACCTCGGGTTGGTTATCGAAGCATCCAAAAAGTTAGGCTATTCCACCTGCCAAATAACGGATTTTGAAATACACGATGCGCTGGTGATACCAGAGGGGGCATCCTATACCCTTCAAGTAGTACTCCAACCATCCGTCAATGAGCAAATGAGCTTTGAGATTTTCAGTATCCTGGAAAGTGAAGCGTCGCCAATTTCCCCAACAGATTGGAAAAAACACGCAAGCGGGATATTAAGAGCGGGAGTTGCTGCCGGTGAGACCCAAATCGATTTGAATATCCTCAAATCGCAATGCAGCGTTCCCCTCGATGCCCCGGCGTATTATGAAAAACTGGCTGAGCTGGGGCTAAATTACGGCCCATTGTTCCGCGGATTGCAGTCTATCTCGCACTCTCCCTTCGCTGAAACGGGGAACCAGGCATTGGGGATGGTTGGGCTGCCCGTCGAATTGCAGCGAAAATCTGACTCCTACCAGTTACATCCGGGTATTTTAGATGCCTGCTTCCAAATCATTGGAGCTGCGCTGCCAATGCAGAACGGCGGTGATATTTTCATGCCGGTAGCATTGGACAGTTTCCACTTTCTGCACCCACTCGGTCAGACAACTTACTGTCACATCCAACTACAATCGGAAATTAAGCAGGCCACCGAAATCATCATTGCTGATTTAACATTATTCGAACCTGACGGGAACGTATGCGCCCGCTTGAATGGGTTACGCATCCAACGCGCCAGCCGCAAAGTGCTTCAGCGCCTCACCCTACCTCGCCTGGAGCAGTTGTATTATGAAGTGGTCTGGCGGCTTCAGGCGAATACCTCGCCTAAACAGGATGTTAGCCAGCAAGAATGGTTGGTGTTCGCCGATCGGGGTGGATTTGGGATCCAATTGACCGAGGAGCTTCAGCTTCGTGGTGCGAAATGTAATGTAGTCTCCGCCGACCAGGCTTTTTCCGATGAGGATGCCCAAAATCTACTCAACGGCTTGTCATCCTTGAATGGGATCGTATATCTGAGGGCGCTAGATGCCGATGAGGACCAGCCGTATCAAGCGCAAAAACAAGTATGTGGCGGCTTGCTGTCTTTGATGAAAGGAATAGATAAATCCCCACAACATCCTCGGCTATGGTTAATCACTTGCCATTCCCAACCTGCCGGGGATGGCAGCCGGCCACTAAATGTGGCACAATCCACTTTGTGGGGTCTGGGCCGTACCCTGGCGCTCGAATACCCGCAGTTGTGGGGGGGATTAGTCGATCTCGACTTAAATGACGATACCCACGCTCTCGAAGAGCTGGTGGAGCAGCTCTTATCACCGGATGGCGAAGATCAGGTAGCTTACCGCCACGGTCAGCGTTTTGTGGCGCGGTTAAATAGGCTTTCGATCCCGATAAGAATAGCCCCTATCCATCCTGATAGCGATGACAGTCCTTGGGCGCACACGCCTTTAGAGTTAAAAATTACTCAGCCCGGCGTTTTGGACGGCCTGGCATTAGAGGCCACCGACCGGATTCCTCCCGGGCCGGGAGAGGTGGAGGTTCAAGTTTTCGCCAGCAGCCTGAATTTCCGCGATGTATTGAATGTATTGGGAATGTATCCAGGTGAAATTCCATTGGGGAACGAATGCACTGGCCTGATTACCGCCGTAGGCGAAGGGGTAACTGGCGTTCACATGGGTGATTGCGTCATCGCTCTTGGTGCAGGCGTCTTCCGATCCTATCTAAATACCCCGGCCGATTTGGTTTTCCCGAAACCAAACAGGCTGAGCTTTGCTGAAGCCGCGACTGTACCTACATCATTCTTGACTGCCTGGTATGGTCTCCATTATTTAGCAAATCTCAAACCAGGCCAACGCGTATTCATCCACGCTGCAGCGGGGGGCGTGGGGTTGGCTGCCGTACGCTTAGCCCAGCACATTGGAGCAGAGATCTTTGCCACTGCCGGCAACGAAACAAAAAGGCGTTATCTGCGCGCAATCGGGGTCAAGCATGTTTACAGCTCACGAAAAGCCGATTTTGCCGAGGACATCCTGGCTCAAACCCAAGGGCAAGGTGTGGATGTGGTGTTAAACTCGCTCAGTGGCGAATTCATCCCGATGAGTCTCTCCGTCCTGGCGCCTGGAGGATACTTCTTAGAAATTGGAAAACGCGGCATCTGGTCACCTGAACAGGTAGCAGAGCAATTCCCACAGGTGCGCTGTCATGTTTATGACCTGGCAGTGGAAGTGCAACGCGATCCGGAAACCATATACCAGGCTCTTCGCGATATTTTGGCTGCTCTAGAGGCCGGGCATTACGCTTCCTTGCCTGCCACGACCTTCCCGGTTCATGAGGCAAAAGAAGCCTTCCGCTATATGGCCCAGGCGCGGCATATTGGCAAAATAGCAATGGTGCATGAATCACCAAAAACGGTGCAATCCAACGCCACCTACCTTATCACGGGTGGTTGCGGTGGCTTGGGAATGGAAATTGCAAAAAGCTTCGCCTCGTTGGGCGCTGGAGCCATCGTTTTGGTCGGCCGGTCGAAGCCATCTGAGGAAGTGTCGACCCAAATCGCTTTACTCGAGTCCACCGGAACAAAAGTGGTTGTATTGCAGGTGGATGTTTCTGATGAAAGAGAAATGGTCGGTTTGTTGGACCATATTCAAGCTGAGCTGCCCCCTTTGAAGGGCATTGTCCATGCCGCGGGGATTACCGACGATGGGCTGATTATCCACCAGGATTGGTCTCGTTTTGAGCGCGTGCTGGCTCCTAAAGTGGCTGGCGCCTGGAATTTGCATAAGCTGACCCAGCATCTGCCCTTGGATTTCTTTATAATGTTTTCCGCAGGTGCAGGGATTTTTGGTTCGGCAGGGCAAAGCAGTTATTCCGCAGCCAACACATTCCTGGATGCCCTCGCTTTTCATCGAAGAGCCATGGGAATGCCTGGGTTAAGCATCAGCTGGGGCGCCTGGGCAGATGTGGGCATGGCGGCCCGCCTGGGAGATGACCATCTCGATCGTTGGTCAAACCTGGGTATACAAGCAATTTCACCTGACGAGGGGATGCAAACTTTCAACCAATTGGTTTTGACTGCTTTACCACACGCAACAGTCCTGCCCATTAATTGGATTGTGCTTGCGCGGGCACTCGGCGGTTCGATCCCACCTATATTAAGCGAACTGGTCAAAGACACAAGAGTTACCCAGACGAACCAACAATCAAAAAAAGATTCAAGTTGGCTGGCAGAAATCAAAAAAGCCGGGATCCAAATGCAAAAGGCCATCATCGAAGAAATGGTTCAGACTCAAGTAGCGGATGTATTAGGATTGAAAGCTACTCAGATTCCAAATCCCCAACAGCCCCTGACTGATTTAGGATTAGATTCTCTCATGGCCGTGGAATTAAGCAACAGACTCCGAATTAACCTTGGATATGCATTATCATCTACCCTTGCGTTTGAGTATCGTTCAATAGACGCGCTAACGACCTATTTACATCTTGAAATCATTCCAAAATTATTGGATCAGTCTAGTTCGTTTCTAGACAAACAACCTGTAGATGCTGACCATTTAATCAAACTTGCTGGTGAAGATTCCACCCAGCTTTTAGGAATTCTCGATCAACTCCCTAACGAAGAGATTGATCAATTATTGCGTTCGTTGAGCGATGAGGAGGGAAATCCGTGAGCGAAAGGTCTGATCTTTTCGGTGATTTGTCACCCGAACAAAAACGATCGCTCTTAGCAGAATTACTAAAAAATAAAGCTCGCCAGAAGACCAACATTTTCTCCACTTCAGATGGGCAGCGAGCTATGTGGTACATCCACCAGACCGCACCTGAAAGCGCGGCTTACCACGTAGGTTTTAGTGTTCGCATTCGTTCCAAGGTGAATATTGATGAATTTCGATTAGCGCTTCAGGCAATATTAAATCGACATGCGTCTTTACGCACCACATACACTTTACAAGGAAATAATGTAGTCCAGGAAATCCATGAATTACAGAGTGTTGCTTTTCAGCAAGTTGACGCCTCTCTTTGGGATGACTCTGAGCTGTACCGCCAGGTTTTGATAGCTTATCGCCAAAAATTCGATCTTGAAACAGGCCCCGTTGCGCGCTGGTCTTTATTTACACGAACTGCAGAGGATCATATTTTCTTGATAACGGTACATCATATCGCTATAGACGCATGGTCGTTATGGATTATTCTCGAAGACTTGCGCCAGGCCTGGCAAGCCCAATCACAAGGAAAACCCATCTCATTACCCTTATCACCGCCTGCTTACACAGATTGGGTTGATTGGCAAAAAGATATGGTCGCAGGTCAAGAGGGCAGGAACCACTTAGCCTTTTGGCTGCAAACATTGACAGGTGCATTGCCAGTGTTGAATCTACCACTCGATTACCCAAGACCATTACTTCAAACGTATCAAGGTAGTTCACTATCATTTAATATTTCAGCCGAGGAAACCCAGCGGATTAAAGCGCTTGCCCATTCTGAAGGTGTGACTATATATATGCTCTTGTTAGCCGTGTACCAGGTATTATTGTCCCTATACACTGGTCAGGACGACATCATAATCGGCACACCAACTGCAGGGCGTAACCAACCTGAATTTCAAGGAACAGTTGGGTATTTTGTCAACCCGGTAGCCTTGCGCGGTGACCTCAGTAATATACTCGATTTCAAGTCGCACCTTGCCCGGACCAGAGAAACTGTTCTAGACGCCCTTTCCCACCAGGATTTTCCATTCGTCCGAGTGGTGGAAAACCTACATCTCCATCAGGATCCGAGCCGCTCGCCCATATTCCAATGTTTATTTAATCTCCATAATGTCCAACGTGCTCGAGAAGTTTCAACATTATTAACGCAAACTAAACCCGGGGAATCCTTAAAATTCGGTGGTTTTAATTTGGAACCATATTTCTTCCCTCAGGAAGAAGGACAATTTGAGTTATCTCTTGAAGTAATTGATACTGGTGAGACTCTTATATGCACATTGCGATATCACATAGATTTGTTTCGCCTCGAGACGGCTGAACGACTGCAAAATTCTTTCATCCTCTTGTTGACAAACATACTTGAAAATCCCTCCATATCTCTACCTGCACTGTCGGCGATTTCTGATGGAGAACGGAAGCTGTTACTGGAGGATTGGAATGAAACCAAGTTCGAATATCCTCGCCATACCAGCACTCATCAACTTTTTGAAGCTCAAGTAGAAAAAACTCCCGACAGCATCGCGGCTTATTCGGACAATCAATCTATAACCTACACGCAATTGAACAACCAGGCAAACCAACTGGCGCATTTTCTACGAACATTTGGGGTAGCACCCGATCAGCTCGTTGGTATCTACCTGGAACGGTCATTGGACATGCTGGTAGCCGTTTTAGGCGTGCTCAAATCCGGGGCGGCATACGTCCCCATGGACCCCATCTATCCGCCCCAGCGCATCCAATTTATGATCGAAGACAGTCAAATGCCGGTCATCATCACACAGCAATCCCTGGTGGATACGCTTCCGGATCACATGGCTCATTGTATTTTGATCGATGAAACCAATGCCCCACTTGCGCAGCAACCCACCCATAACCCAGAGCAGGTCGGCACCGCCGATTCCCTCGCTTATGTGATCTTCACCTCCGGTTCCACCGGCCGGCCGAAAGGGGTGCAAATTCCTCATCGCGCCCTGGTCAATTTTCTCCTATCCATGCAGGCCCAACCCGGCATTCAACCCGGCGATGTGCTTGCCAGTGTGACCACCCTTTCTTTCGATATCGCCGGCCTGGAGCTTTACCTGCCTTTGATCAGCGGGGCATGTGTGGTGATCTTAAGCGCCGACACTTCGACCGATGGCATTTCCCTGGCGCAGGCATTGGATCATTATCAGGCCACCATCTTGCAGGCTACACCTGCCACATGGCGCTTGCTGGTCGAAACCGGCTGGCCCGGAAGCCCGGGCTTGAAGATGTTGTGCGGCGGCGAACCACTCCCCCTGGTGTTGGCTCAACAGCTGCTCCAAAGGGGCGGGGAGTTGTGGAACATGTACGGCCCCACTGAAACCACCATCTGGTCCACGGTGTGTCATATCACCGACCAGGATGCCACGATCTCCATTGGCCGGCCGATTGCCAACACCCAGACCTATATTCTTGACCGCCATCTGCAGCCGGTACCTCTCGGGGTGATCGGATCGCTCTATATCGGCGGAGACGGTCTGGCACGGGGTTATTTGAATCGCCCCGATCTTACCGGTGAGAAATTTATCCCCAATCCCTTCCAGCCTGACGGTAGAATCTACCACACCGGTGACCTGGCCCGGTACCTCCCCGACGGCAGCATCGAGTGCCTTGGCCGGGATGATTCCCAGGTAAAAATACGTGGTTTCCGCATCGAATTGGGCGAAATCGAAGCAGTTTTACGCCAACACTCTGCCATCCAACACGCCGTTGTTCTGGCCAGGGAGGATATCCCCGGCGAGAAAAAACTGGTGGCTTACTACACATCTGAAACCAGTCCTACCTCACGGGAACTTAGCCGGTATTTACGTGAGAAACTGCCTACCTATATGGTCCCTTCCGCCTATGTCGCACTAGAAACTTTCCCGTTGACCCCTAACGGCAAGGTTGACCGCCGGGCTTTACCACCCCCCAGCCAAAACATTTCGGAATCTCAAGCACCGTCCAATCCGCCCACCACCGAACAACGAATTATTCCTTGCAGAAATTTGGAAAGAGCTGCTCCAGGTTAATACGGTGAACGTATTTGATAATTTCTTTGACTTGGGCGGCCATTCACTGCTGGCGATGCAGGTGGTTGCCCAAATTCAAGAGAAGTGCGGCTTCCGCATCGAACCTGCCTATTTACGCATCGAATCCCTCGGCCAACTCGCCCTGAGGTTGGATCAAAATACACCCTAAAACACGCCTTGCAGGAACCCACATTGGACCTTACCCCCCAAGACAGCCTATCCACTTTCTATTTTGGCCCATCCGATAAATCCTTATTCGGTTTGTATTACCAGCCCAATCACGAACAGGAACGCGACTACGGGGTAGTAATTTGCAACCCTTGGGGACAGGAATATATCCGCGCCCACCGCGCACTATCTCAACTGGGCTTACGCCTGTCACGGTTGGGCATTCCTGTGCTTCATTTCGACTTTTATGGAACCGGGGATTCGGCTGGGGATGATTCCGATGGCAGCTTCGATCAATGGCAGGTTGATCTCCGCCTGGCCATCCAGGAGCTGAAACGCCGCTCCCGGGTTGAAGAAATTTTTCTGGTTGGGCTGCGTCTCGGAGCCAGCATCGCCGCTCTGGTAGCCAGCGGCCGAGATGACATCGCCGGCCTGGTGCTCTGGGAACCGGCTGTAATTGGCAGCGAGTACGTGAAAGACCTGGTCGCCTGGCACCAAGAAAAACAATTCCACTTCCTGCATAAGGTCGAAACTCGTTCTGAGCTATCGGAACTGCTGGGCTTTGGCCTGGATGGCAAACTGCTGGATCAACTCAAGGAAATGAACCTACTCACCATGCGGCGAAAACCAGCCGCATGCACCTTGATCATTGAAAGCACAGCGGTCGCCAACGACGGTCTGTCACCAGCAGCGCAATTGAACCAACACTATCTCGACCTGGGAGCCAAGGCTGACTACCGCTTGATCGAGAGCTTTAAGATGTGGACAGAAGACCCGGATAAAGGCCTGGTTCCTCACCTCATCCTCGAGGCGGCAGTCACCTGGTTGGCTGAAGAAACCCTATGATCGAAAAAGCGGTTGTATTTGGTAAATTCAAAACCCTGGTCGGGGTCGTCACCGAGCCCGATTCGGCCGCCGCAAGCAATCGACCTGCGGTGATATTAGCCAACGCCGGCCTGATCCACCGCATTGGGCCAAACCGCGTCTATGTCAAATTGGCTCGCAGTCTGGCGGCGCAAGGTTACCTGGTCTTGCGTTTCGATATTTCCGGGGTTGGCGACAGCCTGCCCCGCCCCGATTTGATGCCCGTGGAAGAGTTCACCATTGACGATCTAGTTCAGGCCATGGATTTTCTCAGCGCCGCATACCAGGTCAATCAATTCACATTAATGGGCCACTGCGCGGGTTCATATCACTCCATTCGTACGGCTGCCCAGGATCCGCGCGCGTCGGCGGTGGTGATGATTAACCCCGATGGCGGTGAAGCCGAATGGGTGGATTACGACCGGAAACGCAAACTCGCGCGCTATTACGAAAATTATTACACCAAAGCCACCCTGGTGGATGCCGAACGGTGGCGCCGCTTCTTTAAAGGTCAAATCAGCTACCGCAACGTGATCAAGAACATCTTTAAAAATGTCATCGTAAACCGTTTGTCAGGAATAACCTTTCGCTTGAAGCGGCGTTTTTCACCCGCCCCATCCTCCATAGAGAACGCGCAGCTATTTACCATCGAAGCCATTCTTAACAAACTAACCGAGTTAGATATTCAAACGCTCTTGATTTATTCGGAGAATTCGACCGGGTTGGAGCGCATCCAAACCAGTATGGGAAAAAGGCTCAAGCAGTTGACCACCAGCGGCAAATTAGATTTGTCGGTAATCCCCGGCGCCGATCATATCTTTTCACCGTTGAGCACCCAGGCGCAGCTGATTGAGGTTATTCAAAATTGGCTGCTGATCCATTCCTCCAGCCAGAGCATGGAAAAATAAACCAATCTTTGCCTGAATAGCGCCTGGAACACCGTGACAATGCCAGCGTAATTGCCTGGCCTTTTTTACTTGCTTAACAGGATTTCAATCGCTTTTTGCAGCAGCTCATCTTCGTCTGTCGCCGGGTCGTCGTGCGCCTCAATCATCGGGGTAACCCCGCGCTGATGGTACCATTCTCCATGCGGAGATAGCCAACGAGCAATGGTTAGCTGCAGCATGGCGCCTTCCGGAAGCGGTACGGTTGCCTGGATCACCCCCTTGCCATAGGATGTACTCCCGATGGTCGTTCCCCGTCCCGTCTCTGCCACTGCCGCCGAGCTGGTCTCGGCCGCTGAATAGGTCGTCTTATCCATCAAAACCATCAGCGGGATTTCACCTGCGATCGGCTTACCGCTGGCTTTAAACTCCACGGTTCGCCCCTGGGTCAATTCTGCCGTGAACAACAATCCGTCCTTGATGAAATAGCTGAGAATTTCCTGGGCAGCCTGCATATCACCGCCCTCATTATTGCGCAGATCCCAAACCAGGCCGCGTGGGTTCTCCGCCATCAACGTCTCGATTGCAGTTTTCATCTGCTGGCTGGCGGTGCGGTTATACGCGTTCAGGGAAATATATCCAATCCCATTTTCGAGCATGCGGGAATTGACATACACCCAAATCTGGCGTACCAGGTCAAAATCCAGCACCTGGTCCTGGCGCTTGACCTGTAAATGCACAGTCGTGTCTGGTTCGCCGCGCAGCATCAGGCCCGCTTCAGACGAATCCGTATCCTTATCCAGGGAGACGCCATCGATAGATAGCAGCTCATCCCCCATTTTCACCCCGGCTTTCTCCGCCGATCCACCTGGGAAAACGATGGTGATCACCACCTGCCCGGATTGGTTTTCAGCATAAAGCCCGGTGACCCCGGTTTTTCCGGCAAAGGTGTTGGTGAAATTGGCTGCAGCTTGGGGTTCAATCAACTCGGCATAGGGGTCATTGAGCGGGCTGATCATTCCGCGAACCGCAGCATAAGCCAGCTCCTGCTGAGATAATGGACTGAATAACAAATCGTTGGCGATCAGCCGGAACGCCGCGTCGACTAATTTTTCGTCAGGGTTCTGCACCCAACCATTTACCAGCAAACCCCCGGCGAATGAAAGCACACAAAGGCCGATGATTCCCAGCGCTTGCCATAGTTTTCGCCGTGAGCTGGTTATTTTCATGAAACTGATGCCATTAAAAAACTATCCAGAGCCACCGGAAGGTTATATTTCCTTGGGCAAATTTTGATTGCTTTGAGCCAGAACTATTTCCAGCGCCTGGACGCAATCCGGGTCAAACAGCTTTCCGGCCTGTTCATTCAGATAGCCCAGCACCGCCTCAACGCTCAATGCCTTGCGATACGGGCGGTTGCTGGTCATCGCGTCAAAGACATCCGTCACCGCGACGATGCGTCCCATCCACGAAATTTGCTTGCCGCTGAGTTTGGCCGGATACCCCGAGCCATCCAGGCGCTCGTGGTGCTCCAGAATCGCCGGCTGCATCGGGTCCAGTAACCTCACCTGGCTCAAAATACTTGCGCCGGTGCGAGGATGATCTCGCATCAATTCGTTCTCACCCTGGTCGAGGGTGCCATTTTTCAATAAGATTGCGTCCGGCATACCTAATTTGCCAATATCGTGGAGCAAACTGCCGATGCGGATATCATTCACCAGCGTCTCATTCAAACCCAATTCTTTCGCAATCAGCACCGAATAATCCGAAACCCGCTGCGAATGGCCCTGGGTATAAGGATCTTTAGCATCCATGGCTGTCACCAATGCTTTGATCACTCCCAGGAAAAGTTCCTCCGTGCCTTCATACAGGTCGACAACCTGTAAAAAGGTGCTGGCCTGGTTGGCAAGAATGCGCATTAATTGCGCGTCCTCCTCTTTAAAAGAGGCCTGCGGCTGGTTCAAAACCATCAACCCGCCCAGGATATGATTTTTATCGCTGCCATGTTCTTGCGCCGGGGAATCGCTGCGCAACGGCACGGTTATCGCGGAACGATTGAAATAAGAGAATTCACTTTCCTTTGAATTCGCGGCCGGGTTCTGAGAGACAGTTTTTGGCAGAGAACGATCGCCTGGCTGTGAGAATCTGTTTTGGCGGGCGTTTTGAGCGCCGGGTGACCCCGCCCGTGTCTTTTCCATTGGCTGGTAAGCTACCTGAAACATCATTTCGCTGGTGTTCGGATTGATCAGGAAAAGGGAACTGCGTTCGGCATCTACCAGGCGGGCGGCATTTTCGGCGACCAGGTGCAGCAGTTGATTGCGATCCAGGGTACCGGCTACATCCCCAAGCATATCCACCAAAGTCAGCAGACGTTGGTTAGAATACTGCACATTTTCTAGTTCTTTTCGACGGGTCAGCTCGCGCGCCAGGCTGCGGCTCAAAACCGTCAGGATATCGATTTCAGCCTGATGGTAGTTGAAGATCTGAATGACACCCAGCGACCGGTCTTTGCCGGTCACCGGCAAATTGATCACGTTCTTTTTTCGGGCTGCATTCACCGGGTCTACCGTGCGCAGCCAATCCGGATCGGAAGGCAGGTCGCCGACGACCATTACTTTGGTGTCGAGCAAGGATAATCCAGGATATCCTTGTTTGCGGTTGAGGCGCAGCCCGATCAAATACTGGCTCTCCACATCCCCGCGTACATGGGTGACAACCAACTCTTCCCCGCCCTCATCTAACTGGAAGAAATTTGCCGAATCTGCCTGGGTCACCTCAATCATCAAATCCAATAGATCTTGGACCATTTCAGAGGTATCGGTTTTACCGGCAATTTCATCTGCCCGCGCAATGATTGACATAACCCGCTCGCGCCCCAGGTCACTCGATGCTGAGTTTTCACCCATCGATATTTTGTCTTGCACCTTCAGGCTCGGACGGTTGTCATCATTCATACAGGGTATTCCTTTAATCTTATTATCGCTTATTATTCGTTTTTTTCATCAAATCATGCTCATTGTTCTCACATGAGCATGATTTGATGAACTATATTCAGTTACGTACCGTCTGGATCAGGATCATCCAGACCAGAGCCAACCACCAGACCATAGCCAACCGCCTGACCACAGCCAACCGCCCGACCACAGCCAGCCGCCTGACCAGAGCCAGCCACCCGACCACAGCCAACCACCCGACCAGATCAGGTTACCCGCCAGTGGAGCGTGAACAGTGCTGGCAATTTGAGCCGCCGCCATCGGAGCAAAAAGCGCGGCTAAGACCAACATCGCGATCACGATCATTAAGATTTTCTTGTTTTTACTCATTTCTCACTCTCTCCCTACAATGTTTTGAAAAATTCCAATGCAATTGGTCATTACCTTGTTTCTCGCCATATCTTCCGATCAGTTTATTTGAAATCCCCCTCCCTTTCATTCGAAAGATGTGACCAGCGCGGCAATTGGCGAACAAAAAACCCTGCGGTATTTGGCTACCGTAGGGTTAAGAAATTCGACTCATCTGCCTAGGTAGCCCGCCTGTCATACGGTAGTTCTCTACCGGTTAGACCGTGGCTTTGCGTCCCCACCTTTCGATGGGTTTGCCTTTTCTGTGCGAAATATTTGCCTAGGGAGCCAGGCTGTCATTCAAGGTTTCCCTTGAGAAGACCCTTTAGCTTTGCGTCTCCACCTTTCGATGGATTTGCCGTTTCTGGTCTGATTTATAATAATAATATCGCAATTCGCAATTAGTTTCAAGTAATAAAGTGATATTACAACCAATTTGCAATGCTTTTGCAAACCACCTTCATCACTTTATCTTATTGAATGCGGATTCCCTCCAACAATGCCAGGTCTCGTGAGGCGCCCAGTTCTTTGAAGACCTGTTCGGCCTTTATGAAGTGATCGTGAGCGGTTTCCGTATCTTTCGCTGCCAGCGCAGCCAGCATCGCCTGGGCGTGCAGCCGGCCTTCTTCAATCCGGTCCCCGCCTTCCTCCTGCGCTTTCCAGGCATGTTCCAACGCCTTTTGCGCGCCTTCGATCTTCCCCTGACGAACCAGGCTGGCGGAAGTTAGACGCCAGGCAGTGGCCAGCAGCGGGCTAACCCCAATCTGGGTCGCCAGTTGCACTGCGCTCTGCGCGCTCTTTTCTGCTTCCAGCACTTCATCTTTGACCAGCTGAATTTCTGCCTGCGCGCAATATGCTTCCACCACCACATCCGGTGCGTTGATTTCCTGCGCCAGGCGGAAACTTTCCTGCAGCAGACTCGCCGCCTCGTCCGCCTTCCCCTGGCTGAGAAGCGATTGCGCCAGGCCCACATAGGAATTGGCGGCGTGCCAGTTTAATTGGAAAGGCCTGGAAACCGCCAGGCTGTCCCGGTAATAGGTTTCAGCCTGTTCGATATCCCCTAAGCTGCGCGCCAGTTGGCCCAGGTTGTGGTTGGTAATCGCCACTCCATCCACATCCCCCATCTTCTGGCGCAAATCCAGGCTGCGCTTAATCGAGTTATACGCTGCCTGCCAGTTGCCGGATACACTCTCGAGGATGCCCAGGTTGCTGAGACCCGCAGCCACGCCCCAGCTGTAACCGATCTCCTGCCAGTAATCCATGGCAGTCCGCGTGTGCTGCATGGCTTGTTCGAGATCACCCTGGCGGAAACAGATCCCGCCCAGGTGGTTTTCAGCCATTGCCAGGGTGCTCAAATTCTTGGCAAACCCTGCGTAACGCATCGATTTCGTCACCGCCTCTTTCGCCGGCTCAAAATCCGACTGCATGAAATGACACCATCCCAGGCGAGCATAGATCAACGCCGCTTCTACGTTGGAGGGGGTATCGCCCGGTTCACCGATGATTTCTAGAGCCTGGTTGAGATAGATAATCGCCTGCTCCTGATCACCTTTTTTGTGAGCAGTATCACCCAACCTGCGATAAATTCCTGCTTTTTGCGCGGGTGAGAGCAAGACGCTGCTCAATAAATCCAGCCCGCTCTGCAGCACCGCCAGGGATGTGTCATAATTGCCAATAAATTGGTAAACCTCACCCATCTGGTGAATGATTCTCCAGCGGGCTTCATCCCCCACATTCGGCACTGCGCTCAGTAATTCGACCGCCTGTTCAAAGAATGACACCGCCACATCATTGGCATGCCGCGCGGCCGCTCTTTCGCCGGCCAAAATCAGGTAATGTAACCCGCGATCATACACTTCAGCTTTTCTGAAGTGATAGGCCAGGTCCTCGGCATGTTCCTCTTCACTCCCGCTCCACTGATTCTCCAGGGTGACGGCGATACGGTTATGCAAAATGCGCCGCTGCGCGCGAAGCACGGTGTTATAGACGATCACCTCAATTAAAGGATGGCTGAATTCCCAATAATTCTCTTCAATTGTCGCGTTGAGCATACCCCGGTTCTGCAGCTGCGCTAGTAAAACGTGGTTATCCTCACGATCAGATACTGACGCCAGCAGAGAACTGTTGAAGCGATGCCCCACCACCGAGGCAATTTGCAGCAGTTGACGGGCAGAAACATCCAGAGAATCCACGCGGGCCCGGATCAGGCTCTCCAGCGAAGCCGGAACCACCAACTCATTGGCGTCCATGATCCGGTTCGAAACCAGTTTTCCTTTCACCAGGCGCAAGAAATCTTTCTCCACCAATAAACGCACAAACTCTTCGATAAAGTAAGGATTACCGCCGCTCTGTTGGATGATCAACGACAGGAAGCTTTCCGGTAAATCCGCGGACGAGAGAAACTCATTCAGCAGTTGGCTGCATTCTTCAATGGTCAGCGGGTTGATCGACAGGTGAACATACTGGTCCGGGTGCATGCTGCGCGTCTTGGCCAGAACGGCATCAAAGGGGCCGATTTCCTTCTGCCGTTGTGCGCAGATGAATAAGGCCCGGCGAGAAACCACCAGATGCGACAGGTAAAGCAGCAAATCGGCCGAAATAGAATCGATCCATTGCAGATCATCCAAAACAAACACCAGAGGTTGGCGCAGGGCCAGATCGCTGAATAGGTGATGGATGGCCACAAAGGTCTGGCGGCGGAGCTGTTCAGGTTCCATTGCCGTGATCCGCTCGCCTTGCGCCCCGCTCGGCTGCACCCCCATCAATAGTTGCAGGAATGGCCGGGTTTCGAGCAAATCTGGCGACCACATTTCTAATTTCTGATCGATGCATTCATTGATCTGCCGGGGCGTGTAGTGGTGCTGGATCTCAAACACCTCCATCAGCAAATCCGAAAACAGGGAAAAAGCATATTCCGAATGGCGCGCGGTGCACACCCCGGTTAGAACCAGCGCCTTATAGGCCAGCATCTGCTTGGTAAACTCACGCATCAACCGGCTCTTCCCAATGCCGGCCTCGCCTTCGATCCAGATAATTCCGCCGGTATCCCCCCGGATCACCTGGCTCATTCGCTCCATTTCACGGAGTTCTTTATCTCGGCCGATAAAAGGTGTTTTCAGACCGATCAGACCGCGCACCGGCAGAATCTGTTCGCGCAGCCCTTCCAACTGGAACACGGCATTTTCCGGCACGCCTTCAATCACATTGGGCGCCACCGGTGAATATTCGAAGCGGAACGACGTGTGGTTGAGGATCGATTGGGTCACCCAAACTCGTCCGGACGGGCATGATTCGGCGATGACCCGCGCCAGTTGAATCGCTTCTCCCGCCGCCAGGAATTCGGAATTTGCTTCCGGACCCAGCCTGCCAGCGACAATCTTCCCCATCGAAACACCCAGGTGAATGGATATGGGCAATTCAGTCTGCTGATCGAGCTCATTGTAAAAATTCACGATCTGCATCACCGTATCCACCGCTCGTTCCGGATCATCTTCGTGGGTGACTGGCGCGCCAAAAATCGCGGTGAAACCATCCTGGTGGCGCAGCACCTGGCAGCCATTTTCTTCGATCAATTCGATCAATGACGGCACCAGGAAAGCGATTGTCTCGAAAATAAACTCTTCGTCTGATCCTACCTGCGGGGTTAGCACAGCCGAAATGATCGCCGCCAGGTGCCACTCGCCATCTGGCAGGTGAAGTTGAGCGCGCAGCATTTTGGTCTGGAGGTTTACTTTACCCTCATCTCCTTCGCCGATTTCACCGATTTCTGGCGCCGGCAGCAGCAGCCGGGCGTTTTTTGCTTTTTGAAGATCATTTTTTGCGCCTAATGCTTCAAAAATGCGCATGGCGGTATCTAATGCCTTGGATCCTGCCTCCAAATGTATATTTTGTTGCACCGGATCCTGACTGCTCCAACTCCAATAGAGCAAACCCAGTTGGTAACAAGCCTTGGCCTCGGCAAAACGATCGTTCAATTGCTGAGCAAGTTCGATCGACTTTTTCAGATACCCCTCGGCTTGCCCAAATTCTTCCAGCTTAACCAGGGCAACGCCCAGATCCCGCAGCGCATCCACCTGCTTGTCGGTTATTTCCCCACGCTGAGAGACGAGCAGTGCTTGCTCGGCATAGTCTTTGGCTTTCTGATAATCTCCATCCAGGTTTTCAATTTCGGACCGCAGTTGGAAATAGGTGGCGATGCGATCGTTCGCCCCTTCCAGCGACTCAAGCAGCTCGCCGCATTTATTGACGTGATCGCGAGCTTCAACCAGGTTGCCTTCAGCCAGCGCCAACCGGCACAGCCCGAATTCGGCATACGCCTGAGGAATATTCAGCCCTAATCGTTGGCTCACTTCTCTGCTGGTCTCCAGGCTGGCCCGCGCCTGGCGATAATCTCCCAAATCTATCAACACTTCACCCAAATTTTTTAAATTGCTCGGACGTTCGGGGTCATCCCCATACTCCCCGCGAAGTTGGTCGGCTTGTTCCAGGTATTCCACCGCTTGCGACCATTTCTCGGTTGAATAATGTAAAATCCCCAGGTTGGCCAATGAAATCGCCATACCCCAGTGGTAATTCAGGTTTTTATAGATTTCCAGGCTGTGTTCGACGCTTTCAATCGCATCGGCAAACCGGGAGCGGGTCCAGTAAATCCCCCCGATGGTGTTATACAACGAAGCCATCGTAATGGGGTCTTCCGATTCCCACGTCGCGGTATCCAACAGCGCCAGATCCACCAGGTTATAGGCTTCATCCAGATTCCTCTGCCTGAAATAGACCCACGCCAGCCGGTCGGCCAGCCGCCGCCAGATCACCGGATACAAATTTCTCCCCAATTCAGAGAGCAAATCCATTCCGCGTTTTAACAATTGAACCGCATAATCCAGATCACCCTCGCGCGCGCGAATATCCGCCAGCTCGCGCAAGGCTTCGATCTGGTTCTGGAAGGATGGGTTATCCGTAAAGGATTGGCCGTCTGCGTTTTGCGGGATACGCTCGACGATATCGATCAACAAGTTGGCAGCCTCGTCCAGCTCGCTGGTGAATTTGAGCGCCTGTGCCAACCCAACCTGGGCTTTTTCCTTTTGATCGATTTGCCAATCGCCGGCTGTCTCCATGAGGGACAGTACCTGCCGGTAAAGCTGCACGACGGTGTCATTGGCAAAATGCTGGTAGGCTTTCTCGGCAGAGATGAGCAGATAAGGGATAGCCCTGGCCGGTTTGACACTCTCCGAGAGGTGATAGGCCAGCACCTGGTTGCGTTCCGCGGGGAGCCAGTATTCACCGGTCTCGATCGCCTGCGCCACCTGTGAATGGAGTTTGCGCGAATCTCGTTTGAGGATGGTTTTATAAATCGTTTCCTGGATGAGAGGGTGTTTGAAAATATAGCCCTCTTCCACATCGAACTTGGTGCGAACCAGGAAGTCGCGTTCTTCCAGCTCAATCAGGCCGTTGGTCAGGTCTTCGCTTTCGTCCGCCATCAGCGCCTGCAGCAACCGCAGTGAGAAAGAATCGCCCAGCACCGACGCCCGCAGCAAGGTGTTTTTCAATGGGTCAGGCAAGTGATCAAAACGCGCGAGGATAATATCCCCCAGCGTTCCAGGTACTTCGCGGATCAGATTCGCCGCTGTAGCGGTCAGGTGCCAATTCCCATCGGTATTAACCAGCCCGCCGTGGTCCATCAGAATGCGCACCAGCTCTTCGGTGAAATAGGGGTTTCCACTCGCCCGCGCGGTAATTAACGCCTTCATCTCTTTGGCCGGGACGGTATCCTCGTGCACCAGTTGATCGACCAGCAGGTGCGCATCCGACTCGGCCAACGGTTGGATATCAATTTCATAGGGTTTACGCAGGTGTTTGAATGCCGCGGTGCGGATGGATTTCGCAAAGACAAATTTTTCGAAATCACGGGCAACCAGGATCAGCAGCAGAGAAAAAGCTTCCAGCGATTGGCACAAGTACTCGAGAAATTCCCCGGAAGGCTGGTCGACCCAATGCAGATCATCAAAAACCAGCACCAGCGGGGATCGCCTCGACTCGGCGATGAAGAACATGCGCAGGGCAAAATGGGTCTGGCGGCGCAGCATGGAGGGATCCAGCAGCTTGATGCGCACTTCCAGGAAGGGATCTGAATGTAAAATCCCAAGCACATGCATCATATAGGGCAGGATATCGTTGCGGTCGAGGTCGAACTGTTCCAGCCGCCGCTGCAGGATCCGTCTTTGTTCGCTGAAAGGATCCAATTCCGAGATCCCCAGGATATTGCGCAAAATGTCAGCCAGCACGCGGTAGGGGGTAATGCGCATGTATAAAGCACAGGTGCCTTGCACCAGGGTGACACCTTGAGCGGCCAGGTAATTTTTAAATTCCACCACCAGCCGCGATTTCCCAATTCCGGCTTCCCCACTGCAAAGCACAATTTCGCTGGAATTCATCGAAACGACTTGCTTGAACACGGAGATCAACTGATCCAGTTGTTCACGGCGCCCAATCATCGGCACCAGCAGCCCCGGCAAGCCACGCACCTGCCCCGGAGTTACCCGAACTCCAAGTGGTTGGAAAACCTTAGTTGGCTCGCCACTGGCATCCAACTGCAGCGGCGGGTTGCTTTGAAAATCAAAAATCGGACGGGAGCGTTGATAGGTATTAAAGCTTACCTGGATATTGCCTGCCGAGGAAAACTTTTGCAGTTGAGATGCCAGATGAACCGTATCACCGATCACGGTATATTCCAGAT
Source organism: uncultured Chloroflexia bacterium (assembly GCA_963752685.1). GTDB lineage: Bacteria > Chloroflexota > Anaerolineae > Anaerolineales > Anaerolineaceae > Anaerolinea. The sequence continues at coordinate 2,033,500 of CAVVZR010000008.1, forward strand.
GCTGCTGGTCGCTCATATATCCGGCGATAACCGCCCCGGTATTAATGCCCACCTGAATTTGGAACGGGTGCTGGTAACGATCCACCAGGTGTTCTTGCAGCTGGTTCAGGTTGTATTGCATTTCCAACGCAGCTCTCACCGCCCGTTCTGGATCATTTTCATGGTTCAACGGCAGTCCGAACAGAGCCATCATCCCGTTGCCGGAATACTTATCGATCGTCCCTTCATACTTGTAAACCACATCTGCCAGCAGATGGACAATTTCATCCACTGCCAGATAAATTGTTTCGCTGTCCACTTCTTTGGAGATCGCCGCGAAATTCGAAATTTCAATATCCAGAACAGTCACTTCACGCCGCTGCCCGTACAGGTCACGCCTTCCCTGGGCAAATTTATTGACCATAGAGGTAGGCATCTTGGAGCGCAGATCGCGCAGCATGCGTTCCTGCATATTCATGTTCGACGGGTTTACCGGGGAGGGTTCGCCAGAACCTATCTCAGCAACCTCAATCGCTGTGCCGCATTGACCACAAAAACGGTTTCCAAAAGGAACTTCAGCATTGCATTTCGGGCATTTTATTTTTAATGAAGATGCACAGTTCAAACAAATATGAATTCCATCAGGATTTTTAAACCCACAATGCGGACAATCGTTCATCTTACTGCTCCGTCAAACAATATTATGGTGAAGAAATGATCACACGATTACGCTGACCGGCCTTGGCAATATAGAGTGCCTGGTCGGCTGCATCACTTAAACTCTCTACACTTTGATTTTTTGGAAAGGTCGATATGCCACAACTAAAAGTCAGGGATAGGGATTTCGCCGCGTTTGGATAAAATTCAATTTCGGCAAAATGGACGCGGATCTCATCCATTATTTTCAGAGCCTGTTCCGCTTCACAATCGACCAACAAAGCCACAAATTCGTCCCCACCATAGCGGCCGACGATATCGCTTTTTCGCAGCCTCTGCTGCAGCAGGCGTGACAAACCAATCAAGGCACTATCGCCGGCAGCGTGTCCAAACGTATCATTCACCATCTTAAAGTGGTCAATATCCAGCATGGCCAGGGCCAGCTTCATGCTTTGCCGCTTACAGCGGCTGACTTCTTGCCCCAAGACGTTGCGGAATGCCGTGTGGTTCAATAAATTGGTCAGGCTGTCGCGCACCATATAAGCGCGCAGCGTCTTCGAGCGCTCCAGCCGGCTGCGAACCACCGCAACCAAATAAGACGCTTTGATCGGCTTGACCAAGAAATCGTCGCCACCCAGATCCAGCGATTCGATCCGTTTGCCAAAATCATCATCGTTCGAAAGAAAAATGATCGGAATACTGACAAAATCATCGATCTGGCGGATAACCCGAGCCAGGTCGGCGACATGGGTGCCAGAAAGGAAGGTATTCATTAACAACAAATCGGGGTGATAATCGCGCATCTGTTCCAGGACATTCACCGGGGTGTTGGCGATTTGCGCATCCATTCCCGACATCTTTAATACCATCTGATAGTACCTGGCTACCGGGTTCTGGTCATCAATAATCAACACCTTGGACGGCTGGGGGGGGAGTGAACTTTGGTTCAACGAGTCCAGCTTATCGATCAAATTGAGGATATTGATCGGCTTGGTGAAGAAAGCGGCACCGCCGGCTCGAATAGATTTCAATCTTACGGTCTGGCTGTCCTGGTTTGAGGTAAAGATGATCTGCGAGTGGTTGTTAGACAGGTCATGGATCCCGGCGAAAAGCTCGGGGCTGCCACCTGCCAGATCTTCAGAGTCACTGTCGATGATTATCGCCACAGAATGCTGCCCGGTGATGTTCGAGGGTAAGCTCTTGATGTCCCGAACATGGGTCACGATATAACCAAAATGGATTATCTGTTGGGAAATATGCAAGGCGAAATTAGCGTCGTTGGTCACCATGTAGACCAACCGATCCACAGGAGAGGTCACCTGAAACGATTTTGCAGGTTTAGATTTGTCCATTCAATTTTGTCCAAATCGCTGCATATTTCTTCATACCATGTTCATTTTGACCTTAATAAATCCACGGTGCATTTCATTTTGCGAGGGCTGGCTTTGCCCAGCAAAAATTACCTGGCATGATTTTCGTTTGATGCAGCCATACCTTAAAACCCCTATTCAATCGTTAATCCGGAGAAACATCATACGGACAGATCCATTATATAAGAATTAAAAGAGATTAGTGCATTCCTCGGCTGGAAACTGGTTATGATCCAACCCATTACCCCCGCGCCCTCAATTCAAGATATAAAATCACCATCCCATACGCTAGGCTCTCCTCCTTTCGGAGTTTGCCTAAAAACTGTCTTAATATACCACTTTACCTGACTGTGATTCATTTCAATTTAATTCTAAATCAGAAAACGAAAATCGTTCCTTTCACCTGGTTACCATCCTCTGGAAAATCGAGAAAATAAAGAACGGCCATGGTTTCATCTCACAAATTGAGATGAAACCACGGCCGCCTTTTGGCTCTTATTGCACAGCGAAAAGCCTGGTTCCCCGGCTATTTTTCGCTTTCTTCTCCCGGTTCGAGCAAATCCCAGCGCAGACCGCTCGAGCGCTCGCCTCGCCCGGGCGTTTTTCGCCGCTGCAGCCACACATGGTATGAACCATCCATCCAGCGTCCAAACTGCCATCGCCGCTCAACCCGGATGCCCCCCTCCGGCACTTCTTCTTCGTTGATCCAACAAGGCCGGCGCGGGTCGAGGAAAATACCTTGCGGCCCAAGCTGCTCAGTCACCCGCTCGTCGTCATACAATTCCCAGGCCTGCATGCGCGCCCGCCTGAAGCGAATTTCAGAACTTTTCGGATCGATTCGTTCCGGCAAGAACGGGATCCACCAGGCCGGGGTGCTGGACTCCAACTGGTAACGCCACCACTGGTCAGCATAAGTATGGGCCGGCTGTGGCTTGCCCATGTTTACCGGAGGCGTCACGCTGGGTTGAGCCGCATACCAGGCCTGAGATCGATCCACCGCTCTGCCCATCAACCCTTCCACCAGGTTTTCAATGCCCCACACCAGGTTAGCGCCTTCATCGCGGGCCAGCAGCACCCGTTCCAGCACGGGACCGTTGACGTCACTGGCCAAAGTTGGCGCTACCAGCAGCCAGGGGGCCGGGTGGCCTGGCCCCACCTCATCCCCGCTCAGCTCAAACATTCGCCAGGCTCGTTGTGCGGTTCCTTTGCCAAGATCGTTCATCGCCGTAGATTGGATCGTGACCCGCTCGTTGAAATTATCGATCACTTCCAGCTTCATGATCTGACTGAGGGAACCGACCGGCACTTTAAGTGGCAGGATAAACCAATCCCGGCTGTAGGATGTAGCAAACTCGGCCACCAACAGGCGCGCCAGGTCGGTGGGTCCGGCTTCCAGATCGCCAAAATTCACAATGCCATCCTCAAACTGCCACCAGCGGGCAGCCGGCATTCCCTGATAATGCACCGGCATGGGCATCGCGGTGAGCGTTTTGGTCGGGGCTTTGGTGTCAGCCGCGGCCGCCGAAACCAGATCGAAGCTGTACCAATCCAGATGCCCGCCGCTGTGTTCCGGAGCCTTTAATTCGATACTCACCGGGTCTTTGCCGGTGGCATCCCCGCTGTTCAATGAAAACTGGTATTCCAGCCGCTCCTCATCCCATGCCAGGCTGCGCGTTTCACCGTCGCGGCCCCGGTACCAGGCTGCCCAGTTAACGATCTGCTGCTGAGCCAGGGTCATCTGCGCCGGGGTCAGATACCCGGCCAGCGCTTTCTGAATATCAACCGTAGAGGCAGACGCCAGCTTCGCCGCATCGATCCCCCAACGCACAAACAAATCCGCAGTCTGCGCGCCGCTGCTTCCAGCCAGCACCAGCCGGTCGGTTTTTGGCATGGGGAAGGCGGTCCGCAGCGGATCCACCGCCTTCAGCAGGCCAGACGTTTTGAGCAGCCGGATGAGCCTGCGGCTGGCGCGCACGGCTGCCTGCAGCCCAGCCGCTCCAAAATCGGCGCCCGGCGCTGTTTCGACCAGCGCTTCCAGAGGTTGGTCGGTGGGCAAGGGCATCTGCGTTCCTGAAATATCCTTCAATCCCTTCAAGAGCACATTTTGCCCGGTCACCCGCACCGCGGCCGGCTGCGCGGCGTCATCTCCGCGAAATTCCGACACCTGCCACTGCCGCGCCAGCATCCACAATGGATCCGCGACCCGCGCCTCCAGGCCACCTTCCAGGTCAATGCTGCGCGTCATACTCTCGATGCGATCCCACATGCTCATCAGTTTGTATCCTCTATCCACCTCAACAGGGTGCCGGGGACAAAGGTCGTCGGGACAGCCCGGCCGTAATCCAGTAAATCTTCCGGCGCAACCGCGCGCAGCTTTGCCCATTCCAGGGTTTGCAAGAGAGTATCCGTGACCAGTTTCAGGTTCCAGACCTCATCGTCTGGAGGCACCATCATCAGCCAGCTCTGCGGAGGGCGGTTGTTAGGCGCATCAAACTGGAAAGTCACCCCGGTAAGTTGTTGATCATTCGGAATGGCCTCTGACCAATGATCGACGAACAGCCCACAGGCCGCCTTGCCGATCGCCGGCGGCCCACCTGCGCCGCTGACCGCCACCACCGACAGTCGCCCAGCCCCGGCCGGCCGGTGGGCAGCCGCCCAACTCTCGCCCGTGCCGGGCGGATCCTGCCCCACGTTCAAAGCCAGACCACCCGCCCCTAATAATTCACTCAGCAAGCCCACCCCGGTCAGCTTGCCCACATCCGCGCGCACGCGGCTGACCGCGTCCAACCAGTCATCCACTTCTAGGGGCTTGGCGGGACCGGCGGTCACATCTACCACCCCGCCACCCTCTGCGCCTGCCAGGATGAAGCGACCCAACAGAGGCACGCGCCGCCCGAGCAGCGCCGCCAGGCGCGCCTCGAGCCCAGGCTGGCGATCGGCAGGGTCCACTTTAAACGCTACCACCGTGTTCAAGCGCTGCATATACGCGCTCATCAACTCAGCTGCCGCCGCACTATCGCGAGGAGAGCCGCCATTGCTGAGCCCCAATTTCGCCATCTGGCTGACCGCTGCCTGCACATCATCGATCCTGCCTTCTTCGATGGCGTCATCCAGGTCATCACCCAGGCGGTCAAAACTCAGGATGAGGGCTTCGATCGCATCCAACCCGCTGGAAACATCAATATCCGCTTCGCCCCGGGTGGATGCCGGGCGCAGGTCGCGCGCGTCCAGGCCGCGCAGCGACTCTACCAGGCGGCGCAGTTCTGCCGCCAGCACGATAAAATCCGCCAGGCGCACCCGGACGACCGAAATCGAGGAGTCGATGCTCACCGGTCCGCTGACTGAGGCCGCGCCGGCTGCCAGGGTGTTCAATGCCGCCGGGACATTCCCCGGATCGTCGCCCACCAGGTAGACCGCATCTATGGCCGATAACCCCAACTTCGCCAGAGTGAGGGCAGTAACTTTGCCGGGTTTTCCATCCGCGCTTATTTCACTGGCCTGGAAACCCACCTCGCCTGCCGCCGGCAGGAGCGAAGCAAACCAGGCCTCCAGCGCCGGGGCAATCTGATCGCGGACTCCCATTCCCCAGCCACTATTTGAATTGGCACTGTCCGCCGGCAGCAAGATCATCACGCGGTGTTCCACCGACACAGCCGACCGCGGAACCATCGGCGCGCGCAAGTCGGGCGGCGCAATGGTGCCGGTAGAAATCGAGTCCAGCATGGCCGTGGCGCGGTCGTAATTCCCCGCAGCCAATTGGTGCACCGACTCAAATAAACCCACGTCCTGCACCGCGTCGAAAGTTGATTCGAGGTCTTCAAGGGCGGTTTTCACCCTATCCGTCACCCTGCCCAATTGACCGGCGCGGTACAACTCAAGCAGATCGATCCCGTCCACCGGTTGATCCGGAGAGGCATTCGGCTTGCCCTGGGCTGCCAACACCTGCTGGCGCGCCGGGCGGATCTGGTCGCTGGCTTGCAGATCGTGGAGGCTGCGTTCAAAGCGATATCCCAGCAGTTCTCCCAATGGCTGTCCCAGGCGCACGCCGTCCAACAACCAATCTCCCCTGCGCACCCGTTCGGAGGCATAATTGACCGCCACCGGTGAATTTGGGTCATCGGTGCCATGGGCATGCCAGCCCGCGCGCAGCATGGCGGCGGTGGTGGCATGAGCCATGGACGGCGCGTGGATAAACCCCTCGCTGGGCCGCTTGCTTTGGCGGGGAGCCAGATGGGTCACCCAGCCATAGCTGCCCACCTGCAGTCCGGCGGGGCGCGCCTTGCGCATGCGCGCGAGCCGTTCGTTGGCCAGGGAGGATGCCCAGGCATCCAGCCGGTGAGCTCCCAGTCCCAGGGTTTCGCGCATCAGCCATTCCAGGGTATCCACGTCCAGCGCAGCCAAACCATTGAGGGCTGCCAGCACGTTCTGGTTGGTTGTTGCCAGGTTGGGCGCCAGCGACAGCGTGGATTCGATTAATTGGAACAATAACGGTTTGGGCGAAATTTCATAACTGGACGGACCCAGCGATCCATCCGCCCCGCGCGCCTGGAAACGCGCGTGCAGATCACTCAAATAGTCGGCAGCAGTCGCGCCGGCCGCCGCATCCTGCGCCTGCACCATGCCCGCGTCACCCCATTCATACGAGCCGCCATACAGCTTTCCAGCCACCAGCATGGTGTTCAATTCGCCCAGCACGCCTTCAAATTTTTTCAGATCCAGCCAGCGCAGCGGGTGCTGCCTGGTTTCATAATTGGTCACCACGTTCAACAGGGTGTCCATGAATTCCGTGCCTTTACCCAGGGTTTCGTCCGGAAGCCCCAGGTTTATCAATGTCGCCAAGACCTGTTGGCACAGTTCGATTTGCTCATCGACGGATTGAAACCCGCTGGGATATTCATTGGCGAGCAGGAAACGATAGACCTGCGCGGCTTCGGTGATCCCCTGCATATAATTGCCCACCTGAATGGCCAGAATCGATCGTATCGATCAAGAAATCATAGGTGTATTGCACTGCGAAGGCTGTGGTTCCATCGATAAATTCTTCCAACTTGCGCAGAAACAGGCGCGCAGGATGGGGTTGGGTCGCCAGGATCGAGGCAATGGTGCTCTCCAGCACTCCCTCGCCGGACGTGTCCGTCTGATTTGAATCGAGGGCAGGCACCAGTTCCGCGCTTTGCCGCCAAACGTCGATCAACAAACCCACAACCTGTTCCACCCGGCCCGCCGTGGTGGTCAGATCCGGGGTTGTCACCGTCCGGCGAACCGGCAGAATGCCGTAAGGTTGTGACCCAATGCGCACGGTGGGGTACGCCGCGCCCCCGGTGACCTGTTGGACAAACCAGGTACGGATCGCATTCACCGTTTTTACTGTGATCCCGTGTACGGCGCCCACATCCAGCAGTTGGCGGAGGAGCGTGCCCATCACAGCCTCAAAAAGCACGGTGCGCATATACCCGGATTTGGCAGCCTCGCGGTCAAAGCCATGCTCCAACCGCCGCAAGGAGCTGGAATCGGCCATCCCCAGCGCACTGGCCAGGTGGGAAGCGTTATCATCAAAATTCAGTTTTGGCCCTTGCGGGATGGTAATAATCTGACGTTCCGCCAGCCTGGCCAACTCCGCTCCATCCGATTCATCACTCGTCCATCCCGAGCTGACCGATTCAGTATTGTTGGTCGGGGTGCCTTGAGGCACAAATGCCAGCCCGGTGGTCCGCTCGTGAATATCCAGCAGTTTTGCAAACTCGTCGCTGGCGCTGAGCGCGTCATATTTCTCCTGGACGCCAAGCACCAGCAGCGATTCCACCCCGTCCAACGCCGGGGCGGCGCTTCCACTCAACGCCACGGTGATAGCCATGCCCACCTGCACCGCCCGGTCATAATCCACCATCCAGGCCAGGCCTTCATCCACACTCAGCCCTCCCCCGGAAACCTCCCAGGTGGCGGCCGCCGGGTCAGGCCCGGTGCGCAGTCCCTCGGCTACCGGTAAACCCGATTTCCGGAAGATCTGCTCGCCGGCGGCGTTATAGCCAATCGCCAGCCATCGCGTGGGCATGAACTCCGGTTTGGCAGGCGCTGCCCGTACTGGTCTTTCCGGGCACCGTCGGGAAGGTCAGCTTACCGGTTTTGCTTTGTTTCGGGCGCAGCATGCGCGCCAGATAGCCGGCTCTCTTCACGCCAACCTGCCTGGCGTAGCGCTGCCAGGCGCCGTTCCGCCCGCCATCGTTGTTGGCTTTGTACCAGCCAATCCAAAACTCTTTAGCCTGGGCTACTTCAGCCGGAGACGCCTCTGGCCGGTCGTTGTTAATTTGCACCTGGTCCGGGTAAATGCGGATGCGCAGTTCGGGCGGTGTGGCATCCAGCTTGTAATGGGTTTCAATCCTCACCGGCAGGAGCAGCAAAGGCAGCTCCGCATCCAGCCTGGCGATCACCCCGCTGAGCAAATCGTCTGGCAGCTCGCCGCCATCCGGCCAGGGCCAGTTCGGTTTTCCATCCGTCGGGTCAATCTTTCCACCGCGGTTGGGTTTGGCTTTCACCTTTGTAGCTATCGCTTGGCTGTTCATCACTTCACCTTTACATTCGCATTGGGCTCTGGCAGCATGGCGTCGGCATGGATCAGCATGCGCACCGGCTGCTGGAAGGTGATCCGCGCCATGGCCGCCGCGTCATCGCCCCAGACGTCCTTGCTCTTCGCCCCCTTGCTGTCGCTGTTGCTAGAAAGCGCTCCGGCTGACACCAACCAGGATGGCCCGTTGACATCAATGAAATTGACCATCGGCCCTTTCCCAGCCAGATGCTTCCAGTGCAAGTCGGGCCAGGCCGCCGGGGCATTCTCCGGACGTAAGACTTCGCCGAGGTCGAGGCCAAACCTGAGGGATCCGGGCTGCTGTTCCAACACAAAGAAATATCCTGGCGGTGATTTTGGACTGGTGCTCCCGCGCGCTTCATCTTCTTCGAGCTCAAAACCAAAAACCGTGATGTCCGTGGTCAATTGGGCGCTGAATATCGGCGTTTTCACCACTCCGTTTTCAGCTTCAATCCGCGAATAGATCCCATCTTCTACCTTCCAGGCCGCTTCCGTGGCATACACCCGGATATCCGGGTAGCGTTTGAGGATCGCGCTGCGGATCAGCAGCACCAGGCTGGCTTGGGGTGTGGCGGCCGGGGCATGCTTGCCCAGCGCGGTTTTATCGCTCCAATTGCGAATCTGGAGGATATCATTCGCTCCCCCCTTGCCTCCTTCCCAAAAATGTTGGAACCAGGTGTCATCTAACCGCGCAGGAAATTCGCGCCACAGAAATTCGCGCCCCATCTCATAATTCAACCCGGCCATATAGGCCTCAATAAAGGGAGGGTTGGTTTCCAGCAAGCCAACCGTGTCGTTGGGAATATCACCCACCCCTGGCACCAGGTATTCGACCGAGAGGGCCGATAGGCGGCGGTACATCGCATTGGTGAACTTTGGGCGCACCGCCAGGCGGTCGGGCACATCCTGATCGCGGGTGGGTGATAGCCCTGTGATACGCGCCTCAACCATCGTTTTAATCATTCCCATCGGGTCGAGGGCAGCGCTGGTTTTGGAAGCCAATGACTTCACCGGGTCGACGTTGCCGCTGTAAGGGATCGTGACCACCTCCACCCGCCAGGGGATATCCAGATTATTCACCAGAATCCTGGCGGCGCGCGGCTGCCGCAGGGATGATTCAACATCGTCCACATCCGCATTGATCGGTGATTTCACCGTAGCCCAGGTACCCACAAAATCCAGCGTATCCGTAATGGCGGTCTTGGTGATCGAAGCGGTGGTCGGCACGCGGTCGCTGGGGGTGGTTTTGATAAACCCATTCACACTGTGGGTCAACCGCCGAAAGGCGCCTGAGAGCAGCCCGCTGGGTAGAGCCGAGCCGGTCGCCGCGCCTTTGACTGTCTGCGTACTTGAATATTGCAGGCGCGCCATGGCCGGTGCGGCAATTTGCACCAACATCTCATCGCTGAGGGTGTCGAAGCGCGGGCGCGCCCTTCGCGCCACCTCCCATGCGGTCCTCGAACGGTTCAAAATTGGATTAGCTTCTTTTGCGCCGGCGGCAAAATCCCAGGCTTTGGCCATCAGCGCCTCCTGATCATTGCGAATTACCGCCGCGCCCAGCCCCGCCACCGTGCGGTGCTGCGGCTCGGTGTTCAATTCCCCAAACCACACTGGCGTTGCGCCTTCTTCCGGCACCACCCGTGTCCCGGCCTGAGGAGCGGCATAGGCCGGCGGCCCGACCACGGGGTCATCTCGCAGGGCGTCATAATGACTCGGGGTGGTTTTGCTTACGATCTCTGCGTTGAGCAGCTTACGCAGCGCCGTTTTCAATAGAGCGCGCGGCTCTTTTGGCCAGGGTAGGGCACTGCCCGTGGTAGAAACCAGCGCGCCCTGGTAGCTGATGGTCACATTGCGGATGATCGGCAGCCCGCCGCCCGGGTTGCTGATATCCAGATCCCGCCGTCCCACCGTTTCGGGCAGTTCGCGAGGTTTCAAGCGCCGCATCAGCAACTCGATATCTCCCTTTTTTCCGGTTTGAAAGCGCCAGTAATGGTAAACCGGTAGGCGCAGTTCGCCGGTCGCAGAGGTGTCCCAGGCCAAGAGGGTGTCTGTCTCCGGGTTTTCACCCAGGCCGGCTAATCGGCCGCTTTCAAATGTAGGCACCACGCATGCCAACCACGAGCGGTTAATCTGCAGATGCCTGGGGCACAACAGCCGCGAACGGAATGCCTCGGGCTGCTCGGCATACGCCGCGGCAACACCGCCGGCCAGGTCGTGATCAGCCTGGACATGCGCCCATGCCCAGCATTGGTTCAGGTCGGGCAGCTCTCTGGCAATATCGTCCACGTGCAGCACCGGCAGGCGGTTGGCCAGGCCGGTCTCCAGCCAGACACCCTCACGCTCTTCCACCACCACCAGCGCGATCCAGGGCTGCAGCCTTCCCTGGCTGGCAGCGGCAGGGGTATACCTCCAGGGTAAATCCGCGGCGCTAAATTCAATCAGCGCCAGATAATTGCTTTCCGCGTCGTCCGTCCCGATCTCCGGGTCGTGGCGGGTGATCAAGTCCGAGGCAATCCCAACCACTTCGCCCGGGCCGCGCAGACGGATCGCGGGGCTTTGCACGGCACCATCCGCGTCGTCCCCCGTTCCGCTGGCGTGGTAATTCACCGAAACGGCCACATAGGCCGTGTCATCCGGCGCCAAACCATTTTGGGCTTTGTCAGTGATATAAGCTGCCAACCCCGTACGCAGCCAGGGCAGATAGTTCGGTGTAATTGGCTTACTCATTCTCTACCTCCCATCCCGGCACAACCACCGTGCCCGGCTTTCGCCCTGCCACCGAAGAGCGGCTGGCGCTCCAATGGTTCGTCTTTCTGAGAACCATGCCGCTGTAGGCATCCTTTACCGCGTAGCCGGCTTTCTCCACCACGATCGGGGTATCCTCCGCCGCAATGCCGTACCCATTGGTCGACTGACCGCTGATCACATCCCCCAGGCTGTCTGCGCGCAGATCCGCGCCCAGGTTGTAGGTCGTCTGCACCTCAACCTCCGTCAGTTCCGGGTCGCGGACAATCTGCTCGTAATCTAAAGTGCCCAGGCGTGATTTCCCTGCCGTAGCTTCTCCGCCGCCAAATTCGATCCCCGATTTCAGCTTCTCAAAAGACGGGGCCGACAGCTTCTCCTTGGCGCTCAGATCCTGGTAGGATGAAACCACGAACCAATCGCTCAACGAGCCGGTGCTGGCCAACCCGGGTTCTAGCGCCTCGAGATCGAAATGATCATAACCGCCCACGATCTGCCATGGATCGCTCTTATCGATGTTGATCCCCAACGGCACCACCCGTTGAGACACACCCAGCGTGCCATCCGGAGTCACTACCAGCTCGCTATCCAATGGGTCACCGGCGGCGAAGACTACCCCGCTGCCGCCGCCCGACCCTGCACTCCAGGCTTCAGGAAGCGCCAGGGCTGCGGTGAACTGCCCCAACACGTCCTCAAATTCGGGCGGCGGTTCGACCTGTTTGGAGCCAATGAATTGATCCAGGTGGATAGTATTGTCAATACCCAGGATGGTAAACGTGGCTGTACCGACCAGATGCCAGCGGTTTGGCCCGCTCAGGTCCACATCCAGCCAGACAGCCATCAAATCGACGCCGACTGCGGTCACCGAGATGTGATATCCCAGGTGGGTGCTTAATGAGAACGGCGAAAAGATGATCAGTGCATCAAATTCTGTTCCGCCGCTGATCCCAAACCCTTCCACTTCGGCGCTCATTTCAAACGACGCCCCGAACTGCAAGGTATTCGAAGTGATCGCAAAGTAGCAGTCGAAACGGATATCGATCAGCTCACCGGCATTGATCGCCAGCGATAGGCGGTTGATACTGGGGAACCCGTCCGGTTTAATAAATGCCGGGTGGCTGCCACCCAGGGCCATCAAAAAGCTTGGCGCATCTCCAAAGCCCGAACGCAGCGCCATATCTCCAGATAGGGGGAAGCCAACAATATGCGAACTGTTCAGGCTGGCATCGATCGACAGGCTGGCCGCGCCCATATCGATTACCCCGGCCACGTCCAGGTGCAGCGCCACCAGGTCGGTGTCGTCCGAGGGCAGCACCGCGGTCACCGAACCCAAAACGGCGATCACAATCGGGTCCGGCAAGGATATGACGATCCCGAGCATGGCTTCAATCAGAGGTGGGGTTCCCCAGCCGATCTTAATCACCGGGCCAAACACATAACGGCCTTCCGCCGACGGAAACACCGTTTCCATAGCCGCGATGATGCTCGGCGCATTGGCAATTGGATCATCCGGGAAAAGAATGCTGTCCAGGGAACCGGCGCGGATCACCGATTGCAGCCCATCGACATCCAGGGTGCGGTTGATCCCCGCTACCCCACCTACCCCGTTAAGGGTAAAGCCAAAGCCAAGCTGGATCGAGGGAATATCAATATACAGCGCCAGGAAAAACGACCAGCCTCCGCCCGGCAAGCCCGTGTCCACCAGCCCGATGGCGCTGATACCCACTGCAAGCAGGTCAAGCGCCAGTACCCCGGCATATTTCCCTGCGTCCACGTCGATATACAGGTAGCCCCCGCCCGTCACCGCCCCGGCGTTAACTGCCAGCCCGATACCATCCGGCGGTTTGAATTTGAAATATGCGTCGAGCGATCCAAGCAGTCCATCCACCGCATCCCAATCCAGACGGCTGCTCAACCCGAGATTATCCACCACCAACACAAAGGGCCCCAGCACCACGCTGCCGGTGAGAGTGGTATTAATTTGCGCCGCCGTCCCCTCGAGGTCGAGGCACAATTTAATCTTATCCACCACAAATGGGCCAATGGTTTTATTGATCGGGATGGTTAAGCACAGTTCGGCGCCGGCATCGATGTAAAAGCCATTGGTCAATGAAAAGCCCATCAAGAGGCTGCCATCAATTTCAATCCGCAACGCCGATAGGATTTTCTGGATGAAGCCGTCGCCTTCACCCGCATCGATCACCAGCGACCAATCCGGCAGGCTTAGTTCCACATAGGCATCGCTTTGCCCACCGTCCAGGCTCACCCCCACTTTAACGCTCACGTCATGCGCAGACAAATGCGATTGATCGGCAGAACCAAACAGCACCACCTGCTCCGCCGCGCCCGAATAGACCAATTCCAGGCTTAAATCCACATCCGTGCTGGCGGAAGGATTGGAGAACAAATCTTTTTGAATTTCCAAATCGGCCGGCGGGCGCAGGAAGATCCCCAATCCGTTTTCCACCCCCGCGCTGAGAGTGACGATCACCTTCAGCCAATCGTTTAGCGTGACGATCGCATCCACCTCGCCGTCTGCATAAGGAACAATCGCCAGCCCTTTCTTCAACGCACCGTCGGCTTCCAAGGGCTGCACATGCACCCCCAACTGCCAGTAACTATCCGGCCAGCTCCCGCCAGACAGCAGCGGTAAAAAGAGCTGCGTTTCCACATCCGGCGCCTGCGGGTCTACATTGTAGATCGGGCTGTCAATGGGCAAGAGATTCCCCGCTCCCCCGAACATGTTCATCACCTGTGACAATTTATCCAGCAGGAAATTGCTGTCGAATTGGCTTTCCCAGGCAAACAAATCGTTGGCCAGGTCTTTTGGCGACTGGATCAAGGCGCCAATGCGATCAAAATGCAACACGAGCAGCACACATTCCGATTGATAAAGATCCAGGTTTTCTTCTTGCGCCTCAGCTGAGGTGATCCCGGTTAATTCCAAAAAGCTCCAGGTGCGCGGCGCAATCTTTTGCAGATATTTAATCAGCAAATAATCCAGTAATCTTTTGGCGAAGGTCCCTTCAAAATTGGTCTTTGTCAGGAATTGCGGAATCGCCTGGAATGCATTTTTCAGCGTGGTTTGCAGATCTCCGGCGCCGTTCCAAATTGTCCGCACCAGGTCTTCGGCTTGCGCCACCGCGGCCAGTTTTTCGGCCAGGGTATCGGCGTTTTTCAGTTGGCTCACCAGCGCCAGGCTCTCGCTCATCGCCGCGTTGAAATCCAGCGGCAAATCTGGCGGCAAGACATCCTCGGGCAAGGCGTAACCCAGGTTTTTCAGCAAGCCTTTGATCGCCTCGGGACGGTCGATGAAGCGCAGTGGGAGCAGCAGTTCGAGGAGGAGCGACAGTAGTTGATCCATGGTTACATCACCTCAGCCCCCGACCAATGACAGTCATACACTTTTAGCCGCACGATCCCAATTGGGTTTTCCTGGTTATTAGGGTTATGGGCCGAGTCGCCCAGCGCATCGTACAGGTCCTTGGTTTCCTGCCAGGTCACCGTATCTTTTTCAATCCACAACCTGTCCACGTTAGGAATGATGAAATCAGCATGTTTCTGGTCTTCAACGTTACCGACACATCGAAACCCGACCCCATTCAGCAAGAAGTCGTGATTGGCTTCGATGGTCAAAACCCGGCCCGTTCCCGGATGATGATCAACAATGATGAAGGAATGCCCCGTACCGCTGTGGTTGGCCTCCGACCAACTGCGCCAGCCCTGAATTAAGGACCAATCCGGAGGCGGCCTGTTTTCACTGATATCTACCTGGGTCGCCATGGTGATCGTGCCATCTCCATTCAAAGTTTCGGTCATCGAACCGAACGGATCGAAACCCGCGCCAATATTCATATAATCGATGTAATTCGCCAATCGCCAATGCAGCAGGGGATACCTGCGGAACCAGGCTTCAGTAACCATCGCCTGGGAGAAAGAATTGCAGGCAATTTCCAGGTTATCCACTTCGGTGATATGAAACCCGCGCACAGCCTCGTTATCTTCTCCCAGGTAATAGTTGGACGGGAAATTGGCGTTCCAGGGAATACTGTACACATACCCTTCCCAATCCGGCAGTAATGCGATGAGGTCGTCTTCCTTGACCATATGGTCGGCGGCTTGCATCACCACTTTGAAGTAATTGGGCACCATCCCCCAACCGGTTTCCCCATCGAAATAACCATTGCCGTTGGCATCCGCCTCTTTAATAAAGCGCAGCTTGATCGGCGCCTTCTCAAGGTATAAAATCTTGAATTTGCCTACATTGTCGGTGACGGTTTCTTCATAACGCCGGACCGAGATTAAATTGGCATAATAGGTATCGCCTTCGCGGGCAATAATCCATCCCTCGTCTTTGTCCCATAAGTCGGTCACCACACTGACCTTCACCAGGTCCAACAACTGGTTGTTATTCGAAAAGTTTCGCTCAATCTCCAGCACCCGGTAGGTCTGTTCCACGACCAGATGGCCAAACGGCGCGGCTGCATCCTTGAAATCTTCTTTGCGCTTCCAAAATTTCAACGCGGTTTCCGATATCACTTCGGTTTCGTACAGGTCGACACGTACATTGAACAGCGGCGCCCCACTGTCACTCACCACCACCCCCCAGAAATCCAGGATCAGGTTGGACAAGGTCGGCACAGCGTTCATCATCGGCGAATTTACGATCGTCCAAACCTCTCTGCCGTAGGCATTTTCACCCACATCATTCCAGGTAGATGTCGTGGGACCCTGGTTATATTCGGTTGCGATGATCTGGATACCCTTTTGATCGGCCAGCAAGGCCTCATCATCCAGCAGAGGCACCCGGGTGGATCGGTTTTTCAACTTCTGCAGGAGGATGTTGCACATGCGCAGGTGGGTTTTTGGGAACCGGAGCAGGTTAAACAGATCGATGCGGTCTGGCTCTGACAGGGCCAGGTAAGCCTGCAGGCGTTGATCAGCAATCAGTTTTCCATTTTGCTCGGTTTTATCCTCTTCAAGAAATGGGGTATAGGTTGTTTGCGTGACCGGGTTGGTCAGCGCTGTGGCCAGGGTTTGGGGCTGCATCTGGCAAATCCCCAGGCTCCAATCCGCCACATCGATAAACCCATAATTCACTTCATTGACATAATTGCGGTACAACCACATCTCGTTGGTGCGATTGGGTTTATCCCAGGTCGTGCCGGTTGGGCTTTCTTTCGGGCTGAAGAACATTTCACGGTAAGCAATCGCGGCCAGCAGCTGCCAGGGGATCTGGTTTGTCTGGCCGTCAATCGGCTCTTCCACCGCATCCAGAATATACTGGTAGAGATCATTGACCAGTTCGTTGGTTATTTTTGCCTTACCAATGGTGATATCCGGTTTCCAGTCAGACCAGAACCGCGAGATGGTTGTAGCCAGGGCATTCACCCTGGCATCAAACTCCTCGCTAAAGGGGATTACCGATTGCTTCATCTCCAGGCTGTCCAGAATCTGGTTTTGAGCATCCTTTAGCGACACGCTGATGGTGAATTCACCAATTTCGGTGGGGCGGTAATCAAACACTCCCTCTTCGGTAACGCTGGAGCTGATCAGCACCGGGACCACGCCGACATCAATGGTCTTGTACACATCCCATTGATAGGAAGCGATCCCGGCGACCAGGTCGGGATCGATGATAAACACTACATATTGGTTAAGTAAATCTTTGGTCAGTGGGGAGGTCAGGTAACTGACCAACGCCCAAATAATTGACCCGAGGGGAAGATCGTCCAACTCCGGGATCGCCTGGGAATAGGCAGTTGTTTTGATCATCGCCTGTCCCAGTTCCTCCGGCTTAAACCCCGCCGGAAGCAACTCTCTGTTTTCATCACTACCATGGCTCAGTTCCTCAGAATGTAGGCCCTTACCGCGTGCATTTGTCCCCACCAAATGCGCCTGCCATATTCTCACCTTGCAATGACAACCTGTGTCCACCAGGTGGACTGGCGAAATCAACCTTGTGCCTGCCGTCTACGTAAATTACCGGCGCACATCTTTGATAATTATTCTAAACATTATCTTATTGGGTTTCAACCGTCCGGTCCCCTAATTTAGCCCACCTCATTCCCTATTTTCTCAGGGCAGGAAAGCGCAACATCTAGGGGGCATACCCTACTAGCTCAGTCCATTAGAGTCGGTTGGAAGGTTTGCAACTGGTGTGCTATTCACGATCAGCGATCACTGGGGACACGAAGGGTCAGATCGCCGGCAATGCTCGGAACACCCAACCCTCTCTTTCCAACAGTTTTTTGGATATAAACACCCGCACGTATTCTTTATGTGACAATTGTCACATTTTGAATGAAAAGATGTCACTTGCTCAGCTACAGGTCAAGATGATAATATAACTTTATATTACATTAAGTAACTTTATATAGCATCAATGGCCGAATATCTAACTACAAAACAACTGCAGGACCTGCTTAAGATCGACCGGATCACGGTCTATCGTATGCTCAATGATGGCCGCTTGAAAGGCGTCAAAATTGGCAAGCAGTGGCGTTTTCCTCAGAATGAGATCGACCGCTTCATGGGCGAGCAAAAAGATAGCAGTGACACTCCAAGCAGTGAAGTCGATCTGACCGATTTCCCCTCAGACTGCGTCCAAAGGGTCCAGGAGATCTTTGCCGGCATCATTGGCATCGGAGCCATCACCGTCACTCTGCGCGGTGAAGGTCTCACCGAGGCGACCTATTCCAATCCATTCTGCAAATTGATGCACGCCAACCCCAGCGCAAGAGAAGCCTGCCAGGCTTCGTGGCGCAAAATTGCGCTGCAGAGCACCGGCAACCCGTCATTTCAGGTATGCCATGCCGGGCTGTGCTACCAGCGCGCCATGATCAACCTGGAAGAACAACCTACCGCCTGGCTGGTGGCCGGTCAATTTTATCTTTCCCCCCAGATGCAGAGCTCGAAAAAGAGCGCCTGGCGCAGTTATCGAAAAAACATCATATTCCCTTGGATACGCTGACGGATACCGCCCGCAAAATCCCCGTCTTAAAGAAATATCAACAAGAACAGGTGCAGGATTGGACTCCCCGGGTTGCCGATACCGTCCAGTCCATCCTTGGTGAACGCGCCAATTTAATGAATCGATTACAGCGCATTGCTGATCTCAGCAATATTCGTCCGACGCTGCAAAAATAATCCATATTACCCTAAAGGAGTCAATTGAATATGTCGATCACACCCGATCAAACCCTGGACTGCAGTGGCATGGCCTGCCCTATGCCGATTTTGAAAACCAAAAAAGCCGTTGATGCTCTGCAAATCGGCCAGGTTCTCAAGATGATCGCTACCGACCCCGGCGCGACCAGCGACATGGAAGCCTGGACCCAGAAAACCGGGCACGAACTGCTCGCTTCCGAGCAGGACGGCGGCAAATTTATCTTCTTTATCAAACGCACCAAGTAACGGGACCTTCGACATGGCAGACAAACTAGTTATTTTTGTCACCCACGGGAAAGACTCCCCGGAACTCGCCACCATTCCGTTTGTCATGGCCACCGCGGCTCAGGCATCGGACGTTGAGGTGGTCATGGGCTTCCAGGCTGACGGCGTTTGGCTGGTGAAAAAAGGCGTAGCCGATGAAGTCGCCGCGCCAGCCTTCCCGCCCCTCTGCACCCTGCTGGAAGCCTACGTCGAAGCGGGTGGAAAACTGCTGGCCTGTGGTCCATGTGTCAAATCCCGCGGCATCAATCCGGAAACGGATTTTGTGGAAGGCGTTGTGGTGGTTAACGCCGGCACTTTTGTCAAAGAGTGCACCGAAGCCACCAACGTCTTAAGTTCTTAAAGAAAGCAAAAGGAGTACGATATGGGCGAACAAAGCAGCAATCGCCTGGCGATCATCGCCTTGCACGGCACCCTCGACATGGCCTATCCTCCATTAATTCTGGCCACGGCCGCCCTGGCATTAGAAATGGACGCCGCCATTTTCTTCACATTCTATGGTTTGGAAATCCTCAAGAAGGGCAATGCCGATAAATTGATGGTTGCCCCCATTGCTAATCCTGCCATGCCCATGCCGGTACCCAACATCATCGGTATGCTCCCCGGTATGACCGGGATGGCTACCGGCATGATGAACAACTGGATGAAGAAAGCCAACGTGGCCAAATTGAGCGAGCTGCTCGAGATGGCGGTCGAAGGCGGAGTGCGTTTGATTGCATGCCAGATGAGCATGGACGTGATGGGCATCAAGAAGGAAGACCTGATTGATGGCGTCGAAATCGGCGGGGCGGCGACCTTCCTTGCCTACGCCAGCGAAAATGCAATCACATTATCTTTCTAATAGACTGAGGATTTATACCCATGGCAGACGATAAAGTAATGATTATTATGACCAGCGGTCCCGATACACCTCGCCGCTGCGCGACCCCGTTTTTCTTTGCCAGCCTGGGCGCGGCAATGGAATACGAAGTCACCATGTTTTTCACCATCGACGGCACCTTGCTGCTCAAAAAAGGCCTGGCAGAAACCATATATCCCAAAGACGGCGGCAAACCGGTCAGCGAATTCATCCAGGACGCCCTGGACGCCGGGGTGACCTTCCTGGCCTGCAGCGCCTCGACAGAACTGCACGATCTGCAGCCGTCGGATCTGATCGACGGCGTCAAAATGGTCGGCGGCGCCTCTATGTGGCAACTGGCTGAGGATTGTAAAACGGTTTTGACCTTCTAGCATAGTAGGAAAAGAGGAAACATGACAACCATACGCGGATGCAATCTCCCTGATGATCTCTACTATCTGGTTGAGAAACACGTTTGGGCCAAACCTATGGGCGGCGGACTGGTGCGGGTGGGAATCACCGCCGTCGCGGCCAAACTCTCCGGTGGAAAACTGGCTGCCCTGACCGTAAAGGCCAAAGCC
Source organism: uncultured Chloroflexia bacterium (assembly GCA_963752685.1). Taxonomy (GTDB): domain Bacteria; phylum Chloroflexota; class Anaerolineae; order Anaerolineales; family Anaerolineaceae; genus Anaerolinea. Next base: position 2,053,702 of record CAVVZR010000008.1, read on the forward strand.
ATTGGCCAGGAAGTCAAACAAGGCAAGAGCATTGCCACCGTTGAGAGCAGCAAATTCGTTGGCCCTGTCCCCGCTCCGGTTACCGGCGTGTTGATCCGAGCTAACGACCGACTGGCCGGGGACCCCAACCTGGCAGTCGCCGATCCATACGGCGAAGGTTGGGTAGCAGAAATGCAGGCGGCTGACTGGGATGGCGAAAGCACCAACCTGGCGACCGGCGCCGCCGGCGTGGCTGCTTACCAGGCCAAGCTGGACGCCGATAACATCTCCTGCGAGTAAACCGGTCATAAATAGACCACTCAGGGATACGAATCGCCTACCAAATATCTACATTAAGCGCTGAAAACCAATTATTTTGGAGGGACCGATGGCTGATGAAAGTATTTATGATGAGATGAAGAAGGCAGGCATCTCCCGCCGTGATTTTATGAAATTTTGTGGTCTCACGGCCGGAGCAATTGGCTTAACCGCCCTGCCACCCATCCAGGAAAGTGGGCTGCCCAGCCGTCTGGTCAAGTCCAACCCCAAAGCTGTACAGCTGGTCGCGCAGGCTCTGCAAACCAAAGCCCGCCTGCCCGTCATCTGGCTTGAATTGCAGGATTGCGCCGGCTGCAGCGAAGCCCTTACTCGCAGCCAATCGCCCACCCTGGGCAACCTGGTGCTTAATTCGATCACCGTCGAATATCACGAGACGCTTTCTGCCGCCGCGGGTTTCCAGGCGGAAGAAGCCAAACAAGCCGCCATGGCAAAATATGCTGGCCAATATATCCTCGTGGTAGAAGGCAGCGTCTCTCCTAAAGATGGCGGCATTTACTGCACCATTGGCGGGAAAGGCTCGCTGGATATCCTCCAGGAAGCCGCCGCTGGCGCCGCCGCGATTATCGCCACCGGCAACTGTTCGTCCTTCGGTGGGCTGCCGCGCGCCAACCCCAACCCCACCGGCGCGGTCGGGGTGGTTGAGGTAATCAAAGACAAACCCGTGGTCAACATCTCCGGCTGCCCGGCCATCCCCGAGGTCTTCACCGGCATCCTCGCCCATTTCCTCGTGTTTGGCAGCCTGCCCGAGCTGGATAATCTGCACCGCCCCAAGACATTCTATGGCGTCACCATTCACGACCGCTGCCTGCGCCGCCCGTTCTACGAGGCCGGAAAATTCGCCGAATCGTTTGACGACGAAGGCGCTCGCCAGGGTTACTGCCTGTATAAACTGGGCTGCAAAGGCCCCACCACCTACAATTCCTGCGCCACCATGAAGTGGAGCGGCGGGCTCTCCTTCCCCATTCAATCCGGCCACCCTTGCCTGGGCTGCTCGGAACCCAATTTCTGGGATGGCGGCGGGTTCTACCAGGGGCAGTCCGCCCCCTTGAGTCGCCCGGCAGCTACTACCGCCGGGGTCGCGGCGGTCGCCGGGGTTGTCGTCGGCGTTGGCATGGCCATGGCCAACAAAGCCATTAAGAATGCCGTCGGGTTGGGCGATGGTGAAGAAGGATAAGAGGCCATCATGAACTGGACTGAAATTCTTAAATTTGCACGCGGACCATTTTTCCAGGTTGCCCTCCTCGTATTTATCGCCGGGATGGTGTATCGCCTGGTGCGGGTTGTTTTCCTGGGCTGGAAAGCCGACCGTGTTCCCGCTCGGGGCAGCAAGGCCGGAGGGGTCGCCCTATCTTTCCTCAAGGGCATCCTCATCTGGCCGTTTATCCCCTGGGTTAAAAACACCTTCAATCGCAACCCGATCACCTACCTTGCGGGCGGATTATTCCATTTGGGCCTGTTCGTCGTCACCATACTCGGTGCAGCGCATATGCTGGTCTGGAAAAGCCTGCTCGGTTTTGGTTGGCCGACCTTGCCGCTGCCCATCGTGGATTGGTTAGCCGCAGGCGCTATCGTCGCTATGATCGCGCTCTTTATCAACCGCCTGGTCAATCCGGTCCTCAAATTGATCTCCGGCCCAGCCGAATGGCTGAATTTGTTATTCGTTTTTCTGCCCATGGTCTCGGGTTATGTGATGACCCATCACCTGTGGTTCCGCTACGAAGTGCTTTACAGCCTGCATATGCTGACTGTGGATGTGCTCCTGATCTGGATCCCACTCAGCCGCATCTCGCACTTTATGTTCTATTTCTTCTCCAAAGCGATCCACGGTGCGGATTTTGGCAAACGGGCAGTCAACCCCTAGGAGGCGGGCATGGAAAATAAACTGGCAATCAATACTTTTATCAAAGAAACCGGCGGATACGTCGCCGCCCAGCTCGAAGCCTGCACGCGCTGCGGCATATGCGCGGAAGCCTGCCATTTCTACCAGGCTACCGGCAATCCCGAGTTCGCCCCGGTATGGAAGATCGAACTGCTCAAACGGGCCTATGAACAAAAATTCACCCTGGCCGGCAGAGCCAAGCTTGCTTTGGGCATCGACAAACCCATCGATGACGCCGACCTGTCCCATTTCAGCAAGATCATCTACGAAGCCTGCACCATGTGCAATAAATGCTCGATGGTCTGCCCGATGGGCATTCAGCTTGGACCCTTAATCCATGAAGTCCGCACCAGCCTTTCGAATGCGGGCGTGGTTCCGGCCGACCTGATGGCAGCCGTCAACAAGCAGGTCACCGAGGGCAGCCCGCTGGGCGTCACCGATGACGTTTATGATGACCGCATCGAATGGGTGGCCGACGAGTGGGAAGTAGAGCTGCCTATGGATGTCAAAGGCGCCGATACCCTGGTGGTTTTCAGCTCCATCGAGGTGATGAAATTCCCCGAGAATATCGCCGCTATCGCAAAAATTCTGCACGCCGCCGGAGAGAGCTGGACCCTGAGCAAGCAAGGCCGCGAAGTGGTCAACTTCGGGTTCTACGAAGGCAGCCCGGAGCGCACCAAAGCCTTTATCCAGAAAATCTTCGACGCCGCGGTAGATTTGGGTGTCAAAAAAATCGTCGTCACCGAATGCGGGCACGCCTATGATGCCCTGCGCTGGACCTCCTACAACATTATGGATGTCCCCGCCGGGTTAGAAATTACCCACATCGTCGGGCTGATCGGTGATTACATCCGCAGCGGCAAGATCAAACTCAAAGAGGGCGCGTATAACGACGGAACCCTCACCTTCCACGACGCCTGCAAAATCCAGCGCCGCGGCGGGCACATCCAGGAACCGCGCACCATTCTGAACATCATCGCCCCGGACACCTTCAAAGAGATGTCGCCCAATAAAGAAGAATCGATTTGCTGCGGCGGTGGAGGCGGCGTCATCGCCATCAAAGAAGCCGATCCAATCCGCTACGCCTCCTTTGAGCTCAAGATCGATCAGATGCGCAAAGTTGGCGCGAAAACCGTGGTAATGAGCTGCTCGAACTGCCGTTTACAGTTTACCGACTGCGTTCAGCACTTCAACCTGGATGTTAAAGTGGCCGGCCTGAGCCAGATGGTCGCCGACGCATTGGTAGAATAAGGAGAGATGAATGGCTAGCAGATTAGTGATTGACCCGATTACCCGCATTGAGGGCCACCTGCGGATTGAGGCGACCCTGGATGGCAGCAACAACGTCACCGAGGCCTTCTCCTCCGGCACGATGGTGCGCGGCATTGAGATTATTTTACGCGGACGCGACCCGCGCGAAGCCTGGGCTTTCGCTCAGCGCGCCTGCGGCGTGTGCACCACGGTGCATTCTTTCGCCTCCATCCGCTCGGTGGAAGATGCCCTGGGGATCAAAATCCCCAAGGCCGCCAACCTGATCCGCAATCTGATGATTGCTCAGCAGTACGTACACGACCACGTAATGCATTTCTACCATCTTCACGCCCTCGACTGGGTGGATGTCGTCTCCAGTTTGAAAGCCGATCCGGCCCAGGTGTCTGCCATCCAACAATCCATCTCACCCTGGCCAAATTCCTCGCCCAGCTACTTCGCCGGGGTGCAAAAGAAAGTCCAGGCCATTGTCGACAGCGGCCAGCTCTCCATCTTCGCCAATGCCTATTGGGGTCACCCGGCCTACAAGCTACCGCCCGAAGTGAATTTGTTGGCGGTCGCCCACTACCTCGAAGCCTTGGATTGGCAAAAAGACGCCACCAAGATCCACACCATTTTTGGCGGGAAAAACCCCCATCCCAATTTTGTGGTTGGCGGGGTGCCCATGCCTATCGACCTCAACAGCGATACCGCCCTCAATGCCGAACGGCTCTCGATCATCAGCAATTCGATCGATAAGATGATCGCCTTCGTCGATCAGGTCTATATTCCCGACCTGATGGCAATTGCGCCCTACTACCTCGAATACGGTGGGCTAGGTGAAGGCCTGGGCAACTTCCTCACCTGGGGCGAGTTCCCCGGCGAGGATAATTCCGACACCTCCAAATTCTTGGTGCCGCGCGCTGTGATCCTCAACCGCGATCTGTCCAATATCCAGGTGCCCGATCCACGCGACTTCAACCGCATGCAGGAATATGTCGCCCACTCCTGGTACCAGCAGACCGCCGGCGATCAAAGCGGACTGCATCCCTGGAACGGCGAAACCAGTTTCAATTACACCGGCCCCAAACCGCCCTACGATCTGCTGGACGTTGAGCAAAAGTATTCCTGGCTCAAATCGCCCCGTTGGGCCGAGACCCCCATGGAAGTCGGCCCGCTGGCGCGTGTGCTGGCCATGTATGCGGGTGGGCATGCCCAGACCAAAGACCTGGTCGACTACATTTTGAAGACCCTGGATGTGCCCCTCACCGCGGTATTCTCTACCCTGGGCCGCACCGCGGCGCGCGCCGTGGAGACCAAGGTCTTCGCGGATGCCATGCGCGGCTACTACAACGACCTGATCGCAGAGATCAAAGTGGGCAACACGGCCACCTTCAACGGCGAAAAGTGGGAACCCACCACCTGGCCGGCTCATGCCCAGGGGTTTGGCTTCATGGAAGCCCCTCGCGGCGCCTTAGGCCACTGGATTGTCATCGCCAACGGCAAGATCGAGAATTACCAGATGGTCGTACCGACCACCTGGAACGGTTCTCCGCGCGACCACAAGGGCCAGGCAGGCGCCTATGAAGCCTCCTTGGTGGGCACACCCCTGGCCAAACCCGAGTGGCCGCTGGAAATCCTGCGCACCATCCATTCCTTCGATCCCTGCATGGCCTGCGCCATTCACATGGTCGATACCGAAGGCAACGATCTTGGGGAAGTTGCGACCGGGTTGTCGGTGTGCGTCAGTTAGGAAAATGATGTCACCTGCCAAACGCAAAGTCGTTTTAGGGCTTGGCAATTTGCTGAATCGAGATGAAGGATTGGGGGTCCAGGCCTTAAAACGCCTGGATTCCCATTTGGGGGAACAATCCGAATTTGAGATGCTCGATGGCGGTGTGCTGGGCTTGAACCTGTTGATGATCGTAGAGGATTGCAGCCATCTGCTGATCCTGGATGCGGTCAATGTCGGCAAACCCGCCGGGAGCGTGGTCGAGCTGCATAAGGAAGAAATCCCGTTGTACGCCGGGGTCAAGCTTTCCCAGCACCAGGTCACCTTCCAGGAAGTGCTGGGGTTGGCCAATATGCGCGGCTTCCTGCCCGAGCACCTTCACCTGGTAGGTATCCAGCCAGAGGACCTGTCCATCGGGTTGGAATTATCGCCATCCATTGAGCAGGCTTTGCCCGAAGTGGTCGAGCGTGCAGCCGCTGTTTTAACCGCCTGGGGGCTGAGCCGCAAAAAGGAGCAATAAATGACCATAATCAGTGATTTTAAAATCGCGGGGGATACCTACTCGATCCCCGCCGATCGCTACTATGACCGCAAGAGTCACATGTGGGCGCTGGCGGATCCCGCCGCAGAAACGGTTCTCGTGGGAATCGACGCCCTGGGCCTGGCGGCCCTGGGTGACCTGGCCTACGTCACCCTGCCTGAGGCCGGCACGCTCGTACAGCGCGGAAAACCGATGGGCACCCTCGAAGCTGCCAAGATGACCGGCGGGCTGCAGGCCCCTATCAGCGGAAAAATTGTCTCGCGAAACGAGGAGGCCGTCCGCAACCCGATGCTGATCAACCAGGATGCCTACACAGCCGGATGGCTGGTGACCATCCAGCCCGGCGATTGGGTTTCTGAATTGGCCGAGTTAATCTCGGGCGGCGATTTGCCCGCCTGGGTAGACGCCGAACTCGAGCGTTACCGCCGGCAAGGATGGGTCGACTGATGGACTGGCGCTTGATCACAGACGATGGCGTGAGCGCCTCCTTTGGCTTGAGCGCGGACGAAGTCACTGCTGAACGGGTGGGCACGGGTGAATCCGTTCCGACCCTGCGTCTCTACACCTATCGATCCTACTGCGCCTTGGTCGGACGATTCCAAAACGTCCCCAACGAATTGCGGGTAGAATTTTGCAAGGCTAACCATATCCCCATCAACCGCCGCCCGACCGGCGGCGGGGCGATCATTATGGGCGAAGACCAGTTAGGGGTCGCCCTGACTCTTCCTGCGCACGTCGAAGACACCTACAGCCGCGCACGCGAAATCATGGGAATGTTTTCCAGCGGGTTGGTGAGCGGCCTGGCGAAACTTGGGATTCAAGCCAATTTCCACCGCAAGAATGACATCGTGGTCAACGGCAAGAAAATCGTCGGCCTGGGCATTCATCGCGCCGCCTCCGACGGGCTGCTTTTCCATGCCAGCGTCCTGGTGGATCTGGATGTGCCCTTCATGCTGCGGGTGCTGAATACCCCCTTCGAAAAGATCTCCGACAAAGAAATCGCCACCATCACCGAACGGATCACCACTGTGCGGCGCGAATCGAAATCCCACATCGCCCTGGAGGAGGTCCGCCAGACTATCGCCCGTGAATACGAGAAAACCCTCAACGTCAGCCTGGTTCCGGGCAGCTTCACATCCGCCGAACTGGATGCCGTTCATCAGTTGGAGCGTGAAAAGTATCTGACCGACGATTGGATTTACCAGACCTCCACCATCGAGGACACGGTGGGCGGCAGCAAAATTAAGACCCCCGCAGGATTGATCGACGTACGGGTGACCATGGCCGGCCCGACAATCAAGGCCGCCTACATCGGTGGAGACTTTTTTGCCTCCGAAGCCGCGGTGGCCGACCTCGAGGGTTCACTGCGCTGGCATTCCGGCCAGCCCGAAAAGGTCGCCGCCCAACTGGAAGAGGTCTACCTGCGCCGCCGTGAGGAATTCAACAGCTTGCCGCTGGAATTCATCATTAAGGCTGTGCAAATAGCCGTAGCGCGAGCCACTGAGATCGAAAGCCAGGCCGCGGCCCATTCCGGGGAGAATAATGCCTGATGTGATCGGATCCGGCTCCATCCAGATGAATGAAGCCGCCTATCAGCCCTCCGCGGATTGCCAGATCATTCGCCGGCAGAACTTCCCGGCGAGTATCTTGTTTCATACCCCAGGGTTCCGCCGCTACCAGATCAGCGCCCACGATAACCTCGATGCGCCGGAATTCGTCTCGATCAGCATCACCGGGACGGCCTGCGCTTTGAAATGCGAGCATTGCAACATCAAAGTTCTGCGCGGCATGACCGACCTCACCCGCTATAAGGGCTCACTGTATGAGCTGTGCGCCGACCTGGTCGAACAGGGTACCCGCGGGGTACTGCTCTCGGGCGGCAGTGATGCCAAAGGGCGGGTGCCGCTGCTGCCCCTCATCCGCGATATGCAGCGCATCCGCCGCGAGCTTGGGATATCGCTGCGCGTTCATGTGGGATTGCCCGACGAGGAAACCTGTGCCGCCTTAGGGGAGGTCGATCTGGACGGTGCGATGATCGACATTGTCGGTCACCCAGGCACCATCCACGAGGTTTTACATCTGGATGCGGACCCCGAGGATTACGAAGAAGCCCTTTCCTGGTTGGGAAAATATCACGTTCCCGCTGTCCCACATATCATCCTCGGTCTCCACTATGGGCAGATGCTGGGCGAGCAGCGCGCCCTGGAAATGGTGGCGCGCCACCCGCTCAAGCTGTTGGTGCTGGTCGTGCTCGAACCTCTCTCCAAAACCGGAATGGCGCATGTCATCCCCCCTACCCTGGATGAAATCGGGCCGTTTTTTGAACAGGCCCGTCTTACCCTGCCCACCACGCCCTTAATGCTGGGCTGCGCCCGCCCGATGGGCAGCCTGAAAATTGGCATCGACCGTCTGGCGGTGGATGCCGGCATGAACGGCATTGCCTTTCCGGCCGACGAAGTGATTGAATATGCCCGCCAGGCAGGCTACCAGCCTGAATTTATCAATGCCTGTTGCGGAACTACCTGGTAATTACAGCGAGGAAAACAATGGCGAAAGTCACCATCCCAACCAGTCAGCAAGCCGAACTCTTACAAATCAGCCCCGAGTATGTGCGCATCAGCATGGCGGCCGCCATTGAATTGGGTTTGAAACCCGGCCAGATCCACCGCACCAGCTGCGACTGCATCAATCTCCTTCAGAATTACCCCGAGGGCTGCTATGCCAATTGCAGCTATTGTGGTCTGGCCCGCGAACGACCCGGCGAACCCGAAGATAACACCTTCATCCGCGTGGCCTGGCCGCTTTACCCCACCGACCTGGTCGCCGAGAAAATCGCCGCCCGCGAAGCAAAAAGCGAAGTGGGACGGGTGTGCGTTTCGCAGGTGCACGATCAACGCGCCAATCACGACCTGCTGGAAATCACCCGCCGCGTTCACCAGCGCGCGCCGCAGGTGCCCATCGCCGCCCTGGTCAGCGCCACCCTGCTCAACGAGGCAAAACTATACGAAATTCGCGACTCGGGTGTGGATATCATCGGCATCGGCCTGGACGGAGCAACCGAAGAAATCTTTGATGAGATCCGCGGTAAGAAAACCCGAGGACCCCACAAATGGGATCAACACTGGCAGATTATCCGCCAGGCGCGAGAGATCTTCGGGCCGATGAACGTCAACTGCCATATCATCGTCGGCATGGGCGAAACCGATCGCGATCTCTTCAACCTTTTCTTCCAGCTCAGATATGAACAGATTGCCGCCTATCTCTTCTCGTTTAACCCCGAGCCGGGTACAGCCACCCAGGATCTGCCGCGCCAACCCATCCAACGTCACCGCCGCATTCAACTGGTCAAATACTTGATCGAGAACGACGAGCTCTCTCCGGCCGCCTTATCCTATGATAACGCCGGCCACCTGGTTCACCTGGATGCCCCAGATGAAATGGTGGAAACTGCTATACAATCCGGCTTGCCGTTTATGACCAACGGATGCCCCAACCGGCATGGGGTGATGGCCTGCAACCGGCCGTATGGCTCCTATCGCCCGGGAGAAGAATATCGCGATTACCCCTTCCTGCCCAACGCCGATGATGTTCTTGTCATCCGCGCGGAGATGCGGCTGGAGGATATCCGCGCAATGGCGACCACCGCCCTGGGCTAGTTTTATGCGCTTGGTGAATCGATGAAGCCCATCCGCTTGCTAAACCTCGGGGCAATCCCCGCGGGCCAAACCCAGGCGGTCTACCACGCGCTGGCCGAGCAAATGGACGAGAGCTCACCCGACACGATCGTCATCTGCCGTCCCAGAACACCCTACCTTTGCCTGGGGTATCACCAGGTCTTTGCCTCCGTGTTCGACCCGGTAGAATGCCTTCGCCGCGGCCTGCCCATCTATCGCCGCCAGATTGGCGGCGGGGCGACCTATCTGGATAAAAACCAGATTTTCTACCAGTGCATCTTCCACCAAAGCCATATGCCCGCCATGGTCAAAGATATTTTTCCTTTTGCCCTGGCCGCACCCGTCATGACTATACGCAAATTAGGCCTGCAGGCAGAGCTGCGTGAGAGCAACGAAATTGAGGTGGATGGCCGGCGCATCGCCGGGACCGGCGGCGGGCAGATCGGCGAGGCATCCGTGGTGGTTGGCAACCTGCTCTTCGACTTCGATTTCAGCGCCATGGCCGCGGTCTGGTATACTCCCACGACTTCATTCCGTGATTTTGCCCTGCGGGCGATGAAAGAAAGCATGGTCACCTTGCGGGGTCTGGCGGTCCAGGTCTCATTCGCCAAAACAGCCCGCCTACTGGCAGAATCCTATGGTTTAACTATGGGTCGGAACTTGGAACCTGGCTCTCTCTCCGCCGGCGAGATCCAAGCGATCCAGCGCAAGGCGAAAGAGTTGTCCGCTCCCGAGCATTTATCCTTGCATACGACTGGCCACACCCCCGAACCGATGCGCCGGTTAAAAATATCCGCGCGCTCCTCCATCCATTATGAAGAGATGTCCATCCGGGGGATTGCCGTCAACGCTACCTTTTGGGTGAGCGAAAATCACATCCGCGAGGCAGCTCTTACTTCTCACCCCAAACAGTCCTGGTCCACCCAAGAAAAATCATTGCGCGGCGTCCCTTATGAAGATTGGAAACGGCGCCTGGAGCTGAGTTAATCGCATTCATCCGTGCCGAGCTTACTTTCGAATTAAAGGCAGTTCCACCTGGTAAGCTGGCCAAAAAGCCAGGTTCGACAGGCCGGACCATTCGCTCTGCGCGTTCTGCGCCTTGATTGCAAAGTAAACCGTACCGCCGGTGTAAGGCAGACTGCCGCTGAAGCTGTTCTGGCTGCCCGGCAGGCTGCCGCCCAACACCGCGGCCGCATCCCAATTGCTCTCGCTGATCGGGGCGAAGGCGTAGCGCAGGCTGAAGGAGGAGGCCGCCGCCGGCGGGGTCCAATGCAGCTCCACATCCAGGCTGCCCCCATTGCCGGCAGCCGAGAGGAGGCGCAGATCATTCACCGGCGGGTTCGCCGCGCTGATATCCAGGTAATTGATCATCGTATATTCGTCAAAGATACCCATGGCTAAGGTCATTTTGTGGTCGGCGATGGTAACCGGTTTTGTTCGCACCAGGTAAGGAACGGCCGGGGTGGTCGCTTCATCGTTGACAAAACTGACCCCTTCAATATCCACTTTCTGGTGCGAATAGGTGCGCCCCTGCCACCCCACCGAAAGGGTCACATTGTAGGAGCCGTTGGGCAGGTCAAACTCCCAGGTCGCCGGCCGGCCGTAATCCGAATAGAGAATGCTGCGCTGCAGCACATTGGGCCCGCTGCTGAGCCAGGCGGTCATCCAGTGCGCATCCGGCGGGCTGAACCAACCGTAACCGTCAGTGGTGTTGTAATCGCTCGCCCCGATTTTCAAGTATGTTTTCCCATTCACCACCAGCGGATTGGCGCTGGGTTGACCGGCCGGATCCTGGAAATTGATGTAGTAATTGCCCGGCACGCCAACCGCACGCGGATTGGCCGGCACAGGTTGGATATCGGGGATCGTCGCAATTTCGCCGCCGTCTTTCAAGCCGATCAGGCGCCGCAAATTGTAGAGAAATTCACTGTCGCGGGTGTAGCTGGTCAGCCCGCCGATGATCTTGTCCACCTGGGCATCGGCCGCATTGCCAATCCCCACGCCTGGCTGTCCGCCGGCCAGCGCATACAGGTATTCGTAGTCCTCCAGGCTGTCCCGCATCAGCTCGAAGCGAATGGACGGCACCAACCGGTGGTTGTTCGACCCGTAAGCAATCGCCGTGTTGCTTTCCGAGGGAGGATACAACATAAAGGTATCTCCGTTGTGCCCATCCGTCATCGGGTTCGTCCACGGGTTTTGGCTCCAATCGTTGAGCGCGTAATAAGCCAACCCGCGCACGCGGTATTTCCACAGGAACCAGCCGGTAAATTTACTATCCATGCCAGGGTGATCCAGGGTAATCGGGTTGAAATAGGGCGGGCGGGTGGAGTGCAGGAAATAAATCCAACTCTCCTCGCCGTGGTCCAGCGCCCGCTCCTGCGAAACGACCGGGTTGTAATTCTGCAGCACCGGCAGCCAGATATCGATGTGGGCCCCGGGCTGATCGAATATTTCGGGCTTGGGCTCCTCAGAGACCATCAACTTCAGGTTTGGCGCCGCGCTGTGCGAATAGCGCGAATACCAGGCGACCGCATCATAGCCAGCCTGGTTTTGGGGTTCATTGGCGATGTAATCGTAAGCCTGACCCAAGAACCCCCGGCTGCTAAGGTAATTTTGCAGCGCGGTGATATAGGCGAACCAGGCCTGGTTGTAGCCTGAAGTTGGATTTTGCAGCCAGTCGCTGGCGCTGCGGCTGATCCCGCAGAATGGATTCGGGCGTTGATCGATCGACGAATCGTTATTGGCAAAACTGGCCGCCATGAAGGTGGAGAAACCGGTTCCACCGTTAAACGGAGAGGCAAACGTCCCCTGCAGCAGTCCGCTGCCATTGAGATAGCGTTGGGCCAGGTCGTCAAAGCCCCAGATGCCGTAAGGGTCGCTGAGGGTGTGGTTGGTACAGTTGTAATCGATGAAGGGATTGGCAAAGCTGCCTCCGCCGGTCAGCCCACCTGGCCACAGCACACTGGAGGGGGTCAATCGGTGATCGATGAAAAACTGCTTGATGCGGTCGACGTAAAACCAGTAATCACTGCCTGTGCCGTTAACGCTGTATTTCTGTAAAAAAGCCTGGTAAGAAAAGTTCATCTGCGAGGCGACGTGCAGTTGGTCGGGGATGGCGAAGTTGAAGATGTGCAGCCGCACCGGAATGGACACCCCGCCGATCACCACCGAGCTGATGTAGTCTCCCGCCGGCGCGGCAGGCGGAACCGAAAGGCTGAACCAGAAAGCGGTATTCACCCCGGCGCTCACCGCCACCGTCGCCCCATTTTGCAGCGGCCATAACGGGTCGGGATAGGGCCCGGTGCGTCCCAAGCTGTCGGAGGTCTGGGTGATATTTATGTACTTAACCTGGTAAATCTCGGCGGAAATTCCAGCGCCAAAAGAATTGATCGTGACAGTTACATTTCCCGAGGCCGCCGGCTTCACCACCACTTGAAACGGCTCAAACTCATTGCGCGCCGCATAGACCTTAACCTCTGCCGCGCTCATCGTGGGCACGGGCGAATCCTTGAACACCCGCTCGCTGGGCGGCGTCGTCCAGAACTGATAGGCCGAGGTGGAGACGCTCAACCGGTAGGTGTAGGGTTCGTAATCACTCGCCGCGGCAGCCGTTTGAACCGGAGAAGGGCTCATCCCGACCAGCAGCAGGGCCATCACCATCAGGGTATGGAAAAATTTCTGCATGTCGATCTCACTATTTTAGAAAAAAACCAACCTGGGTAGAAATATATGTAGAACGCGTATCGCTTGAAAAAAATTATAACGAAATCCGGAGCTGAGGAAATGAACTACTTCCCTCCGTCCGGATTCCTGTTTTCAGTAGATTGTCGATGATCATCGGGCGAGCCGAAATGCAGCGGATGAAGAACCCTGCCTTCCTATGGCAGAATCAGGTGCAAATCGCCAAACTCATGCCACAAGTAGCCATTCTCAAGCGCCTGCTGGTAAGCGCGCCGGACGTGCTCATACCCGGCCAACGCCAGCAGCATAGAAAGATGGGTGGAACGCGGTTCGTGCAGCCCGGTCAGCAGCCCGTCGATAGAATGCAGCCCTGTTCCCGGGGTAACCACCAGGTTGGTCCACCCCTCCACGGCGCGCACGCTGCCATCCGGATTTGCGGCGGTCTGCAAGGCGCGCACCACCGTCGTTCCCACCGCGAGCACGCGCCCGCCGGCCGACCTGGCCATGTTGATCAGCCGCGCCGAGGCTGCCGGCACCCGGTAGTATTCTTCGTAGGGCCGTTCATCATCTTCCAGGCTGGCCACGCCGGTGTGCAAGACCAGGGGAGCGAACAAAATCCCGCGTGCGGTCAGCCGGGTGATCAACTCGGCCGAAAATGCCCGCCCGGCCGAAGGCATCTCGGCGCTGCCCGGTTCGACTGCATATACATTTTGATAATATTCAGTCGGCCAGACATCCCGTACATATTTGTAACGGATCGGGAAACCATATTTTTCCAGGTAGGCTTCAGTCAGCAAGGGCAGCACCAGGTTTGCGATCCACAGGCGCCTGCGCGGCAGGCTTCCCGGGTAGGGCGCGAGCAGGATCGCCTCTCCACCGCCCGGCAGGCTGAGCGTTTCACCACTCTTCGCCGCAAGGAAAGGTTCAGCCCCTTTTTCTGCCAGCTGGCGAACTTCAACCACCCAACGATTGGCGCGCAGGTGTGTGGATAAGTGCAGTTCCATGTCGCTTCCATCCGCGCGCTGGATGCGCAAGGCGGCATTCAGCGTGCCGGAGGTATTGATCACCAGCACATCGCCGGCAGTCAGGTAATCCGGCAGCCGGTCGAACCGGCTGTGAAGCACTTCCTGGTTGTGCCGGTAAGATACCATCATGCGCACCTGGTCGCGGCGCAGCCCGCGGGCTTCGGGGGGCAAGCCGGCCTCCAGGGCCGGTGGGAGCGCAAAATCGAGGGTGGGCATCGACCCATGCAGACCGGGCTGGACCCGGGTATCCTCCTGGGCGGCGTTCATTCTGGCTCCTCGATCAGCGCCCTGGCCTGATAGCGCCCGGTTGGATAGCTCCCCATTAGCAGGCGAATGAAACCCGGCACACTGGTTTCAGGCAGCGGGCGGTCGCTGATGTCTTCGTCCGGGTAAGCCTCCTGGTGCATCTGCGTGTTCATATCCCCCGGGTCAACCCAATACACATGCCACTGGGGGTTCTCGGCGGCCAGGATGGCCGAAAGGTGTTCCAGGGCGGCCTTGCTGGACCCATACCCGCCCCACCCCGGATAAGCTTCCACCCCGGCGTCGCTGGAGATGTTGATCACCACTGCCCCCGGTTTGAGTTGTGGTCCAAGCGCCTGGATCAACCCTAAGGGCGCAAAGACGTTGGTGCGATAGACCTGCTCCAAAATATCCAATGGATAGTCGACTAACCCCGGCTGAGGGCTGGGTCCAAGCAGGCTGGCATTGTTGATCAAGACATCCACCCCACCCAGCTGCGCGGCAGCCGCCGCCAGCTCCCTGCGGTGGCCGGTATCGCTCACATCCCCGGCCAGCGCGATGACTTTGGTTTTCACCGACAGCTCTGCCTGCGCATTAGCCAGGGCATCCGCACCCCGGGCATCCAGGATCAACTGCCAGCCCCGCGCAGCCAATGCGCGCGCCAGGGCAAGCCCCAGCCCGCGGGAGGCTCCGGTGATGATGGCGACAGAATGTGATGGTCCGTTCATATTTCGTCCCTTCGTGTGTTCTGCTTCCGCTCTCCGCGACCCCGGTCAGCGGATCGGTTTTGGTTTGTTCCGCTTAACCATAACCAAAATTTCCGCGCGTCGCATCCGGCATGCGTACAGGCGGCTCACTGGTCTTTCGTACAGGTGGAGCGGCATGCACGCTGTCGGTTGAGCGAGGGGATCCACCCAATCGGATTATTGAGCGGCTACAATACGATCAGCCCGGCGGTCAGGGCTTTCTGCACCGCTTCAGCCCGGTTGGATGCATCCAACTTGCGCAGGATGGCGCTGACGTGGAACTTGACCGTCCGCTCGGTGATGGCCGAAGCGGCGGCGATCTGCTTGTTCGACTGGCCTCTGGCCACCAGCAGGAGGATCTCCCGCTCACGCGCCGTCAGCGGATCAATTAAGGGCTGCACCGTACTTTCACCGCGAATATGCTCCAGCAAACGTGATGTGACTACCGGCTGCAGGAGCGACCCGCCCCGGCTGACCGTCCGCACCGCCTGGAAGATGTCCTGGCGCGGAACACCTTTCAGCAAATACCCGCGTGCGCCGGATTTTAACGCGCTCAAAATACGCTCGTCGGTGTCGAACGCGGTCAGTACAATCACCTGGGCGTCCGGCATCTGCCGGCGGATTTCTTCGAGGGCCAGCACCCCGTCCAACTCCGGCATCTCCAGATCCAAGAGGATCACATCCGGGCGCAGCTCCAGCGTGCGGGTCACCGCCTCTTTGCCCGTGGCGGCCTCACCGATCACCTCGAAATCCGCCTGGGTGCTCAACATTGCCAACAAGCCGTCGCGCACCACCGGGTGGTCATCGGCAATCAGGATACGAATGGGCTGTATGTGTGTTTGCAGTATTGACATGATCTACCCTAACGGCACCACGGCTCTCACCATGGTACCCGCGCCCGGGCTGGTCTCGAGCTCAAACGAACCGCCCAACAGGCGCACGCGCTCATTCAACCCCACCAGGCCAAAGCGGTCCGAGGAAATCTGACTTTGTTCAAACCCCTGGCCATCATCCACAATTTCAAGGATGACCTGCTCTGGGGTGATCGATAATTTCAATTCGACAATCTCAGCATTGGAATGCAGGCGGATGTTTTGCAGTGCTTCCTGGGCAACCCGGTAGAGTCCCACTTCAATACGGGCTGGAAGCGGATGGTTGCTGCCTTCCTGGCGGTATTCGATCTGCGGTTTTCCTCTTTCGTTGAATTGCGCCCTCAAGGCGAGCAGCGCCTCCGGCAGGCTGCGACCCTCCAACGGCGCGGCGCGCAGATCCAACACCGAGCGGCGAGCCTCTTCCAGATTTTGCCTGGCCGAGATCAATGCCCGTTCCAGGCTCGAGCGGATTTTTTCAGGGTTGGCGCCGCTTTCCAACAGCGCCTCGGCTGTTTCCAATTGCAGCGTGATCCCGGTCAATCCTTGCGCCAGGGTATCATGGATCTCGCGCGCCAGGCGGTTGCGTTCTTCCAGCGCGCCCATCTCGCTTGAGCGGGCAAACAGGCGTGCCCGTTCCACCGCCATTCCCAACAGGTCGCCCACCGTGTATAAAATGCGCAAGTCCTCAGGAGACAGCTGGTTCCACCCCGCGCTGGCCACATTGAACACACCCAGTTTTTTCCCGTGGGCATACAGCGGAATGCTGGCATGGTAACGCAGCCCATCCGTACCCTCGACCAATTTCTTCAACCGGCTGCAGGTGATCACATTGACGTTGGCCGCGCCGTTTAAGTCCCCTGCCCGATAGGTATCCAGGCAATAGCAGGTGCCCTCCATCCGGTCGGGGCGGTTTGCGAGACCGCTGGGCAGGTTCTGTGCGGCGGCCAGGTATATCTCATCGCTGTCATCGCGCATCAGCCACACCCAGCCGGTGTGCAGGTTGAATAATTCGGTGATTTGGGCCAGCGTATTCGAAAGGATCGCGCTCAGATCGGTAGATTGGTTCAAAGACCCGGCAATTTGATTGAGGATCGTCAATTGGCGGTTAATCCGCAGCAGTTCGGTTGTGTCGGTAGATGAAACGCCCATAGGTATCGATCCGTTAATTCTTCGCCGGCTAATATCTCGACCAATTCAGTCTTAATTATAGCACTGCGGAATATGGCGGCGATTGCCTCCCTGGGGGTTGTGTGGAAGTTGCGGTGGTGGGTAGTAAATATGGGGGTAAATTGGGCGCTTCGCGCCCAATTTACCCCCATATAATTCTTCTTCCACGGTAAATCCTAATGACCCTCCCTGGGCATTGCTCAAATAGAAAAATGCCGCCCGTTTTATTTCAACAGGCGGCTTGCCTCACCCATGAGCTACAATTGGTTATTCCAAAAGCTTCATCTCACGGCAATGATCGCAAATAGCTATCCATGGCTTTCGCCGCTTTACGTCCAGCCGCAATTGAGGTCACGATCAGATCGGGTCCGCGCACATCATCCCCGGCCGCATAAACGCCGCCCATGGTGGCGACCCCGGTTGATTCCGATTCCACCGCAAAAATTCCCGGTTTGGTTGTCTTCAGTTCGGGCGTCTTCGTCGGAATCAGCGTGTCGCCGGCGTAGCCGATCGCCAGGATAACGATATCCGCGGGCACGATAAAATTCGATCCGGGGATCGGGATGCGCATACGAGAGGGTACGCGCTGTTCGGGCTGGTGAGCCGGTTTGGATCGCATGCGCTGCAGCTCGATCTGGCGCACATGACCCTGCTCATCGCCGATAAAACGCACCGGCGACGCCAGGAATTCATAATGCACCCCTTCCTGTTTGGCATGGATATGATCGTCCTCGCGGGCACGCATTTCAGCTTCGGCGCCGCGGTAATAGTCGACCACACTGCCGCCAGGAAAACCTTGTTGAATTTGCAGCCTTCGCGCCGTGCGGCTGCAGTCCACAGACGTATCCCCGCCGCCGATCACCACCATGGTCTGCCCGACTTCCGGGAGGCCTCTCAAGGATGCGGGTAAATCGCTCGGTGGCAAATTACCTCGCACCAGGAATTCCGTCGCCTGGTAAATGCCTTTCAGGTCCTCGCCGGGCAGCTGGATCTTGTGCCCTATCGGCGCGCCAATACCAAGGAAAACGGCATCGTATTGCTGGTGAAGATCGTCAACCTGGATGTTGTCTCCGACCCGCGTACTGCAAATGAACTTCACGCCGATCGTTTCGAGGTATTTGATCTTGGCTTCGACAATGTCTTTACCCAATTTGAAACTCGGAATGCCGTAATGCAGCAGACCGCCGGGTTTTGGCCATTCTTCATACACAACCACCTCATGCCCGGCGCGGACCATCTGTTCAGCGACAGCGATGCTGGCAGGACCGCTGCCCACCACGGCCACGCTGCGGCCGGTCGCTTCCACCGCGGGCGGTTTGGGAAAGCCGCGCTCATTTCGCTGACGGTCGGCGCAAAATGCCTCCAGCTTGCCAATATTGACCGCCCGGTCGTAACCGGCCACGGTGCACGAGCCTTCGCATAACACCTCTTGCGGGCAGAGCCGCCCACAGACCTCAGGAAAATTAGAAGTGAGCCGGAAAACGCTGGCCGCGTCGTCGTAGCGACCCTGCTCGATGGCAAACAACGCCTTAGGGATGTCATTGTGCAGTGGGCAGCCGATGATGCAGGGTTCAGTGGCCGGACAATGAATACAACGGGTTGCCTCAACCACGGCCTGTTCTTCGCCATAACCGGTAAAAACCATTTCAAAATTATTGAGCCGCTGGGCCGGGTCCTGTTCCGGCGGCGGCGACGGCTGAATGTGAACGCGCTCTGGACGGCTGGGGTCCAGGGAAATTGTATCGGGGTCTTCCATTTCATGCAGGGGGAAAAGTGAAAATGTATCCATCATGTTCCTTTCTGATCCGCAGATCAAATTGCGCTTCTCGCTTGACCAGGCAAAGGTCCGTGACCAGGCTTCAGTTTGTGAACTGATCACCCGCCTGGCAGTTCGCCTGAATTAAACACCTTTAGCCCATCATACTACAATTAGCGCCTGGCGATCCCGTTTATATTCGCCCGCCGGCAGCGAACTCCATTTTTTCATCAAAAAAATGGAATTGTTTATAATAGGCCGATGTATCTGATCCACCATTCGACCCCCAATGGAGTAATCGCCGAGGCAACTTCCGATTCCGTAATCCTCAATAACGAGCAAGATGCTCTTGGAATGATTGAAGAATTGTTTGCCTTCGGAGCGATGAAACTCATCTTGCATCAAAAGAATATCGCTCAAGAATTCTTTGACCTGAAAACGGGCCTGGCCGGAGAGGTTTTACAAAAATTTACCAACTACCACATTCAAGTAGCCATTGTCGGTGATTTTACCAACCTCACGAGCAGGGCTCTGAACGCGTTTATCTTTGAAAGCAATCGAGGAAATCAGATTTTCTTTTTCGAAAGTCTTGATGTGGCAATTCAGAAATTAAGCCTGATGGTTTGAGCGCACCAATACAATTCCTTAATTTTGGTCAAATAAAAACTGGTACAACTGCCCAGACGGATATGGCTTACGCCTCAAGATCGTCATCAGCCCGGGACCCCAGATCAAAATGACCAGTATCAAAGCGGGGATGAAAGGCGCGACCTTGTGTTCCAACTGCATCTGGATCGTGCCCCCCATCAAATTGACCAGCAGTCCTCCAAAACAAAGCCAGGGCATGGTTTTGAGCAGGAACCGGCTGCCCGGAAGCAAAGCCGCCGGAGCCAACACCCACAGGAAATACCAGTGCTGGAACCAGAAGGCTCCAATCATCAGATAAAACAAACCGGTCAGTACCAGTACCCGCCACAAATCACCGTCCTCAAAGCCGAAAACGGCTCGCTTCCAGCGGCCGGGGATCAAATTAAACGACCATGCTGCCACCCCCACCGCCAATGCAAGAAAAAAGATCGAAGGCAGGTTGACCATTAGTGAATTTACCACGGGATGAGGTGTACCCCATTGGGAGAGCAGCTTTGCCAGCACATCCCAAATCGAATTGGCCAAAAACAGGGAGCGCTCCTGGAGCATTCTGGGAATAGAACCCCAACCGTCGTATGGTTGGTACAACAGGTAAGAGATCACCCCGCCTGCCGCCAGACCCCCCGCGCCAATTCCCAGGCTGCGCCGCCAGCCCCATTTCGTGATGATCCATAGCGCCATAGCCGGCGCCCAGATGAGGGCAATTAATTTGACATGGGCCGCCAGGATGAGCGCCATCAGCGCCCAAAAAGGTCGTTTACGCTGGATCAAAAATATCCCTGCCAGGATCAAGACAATCATCCACAGGTCATTGTGGGCGCCCAGGGCGGTCGAAATCAGCGTAAGCGGGTTCCACAGCCAGGCGGCCAGCGCCAGCGGCGCCCAGTGAGGGCGCGCATGCTGCACCAATGCATAGATCAACCCGGCCGATAGGCCGGTCAGGAGGATCGCCATAAATCGATAGGCTGCTCAGATAGAGGATCAGCAAGCGGCAGGATGTGGTCGAATAAGGACAGGAAGGCAGGTCTTTGCCCCACCATCCCAGGGCTTCCGCCAGCGGGCGCACGCCGGCGGCGGCCCCTTGGCTGGCCGTTTCCCACAACGGGCCATAGGTATCCACATAACCATGCCAGGCGATATACAGATAATAAGCCTTGCGGCTGTATTGGTTTGGCAGGTCTGATAATGGGTTGGCATGGAATTCCGCCATCATTCGTCCACGAAAAACATAGTCAAAGACGTCGTGGGATTCCCCCGCCGGGGCGGCCGCCATCAGCACCAGCGAGCAGGCCAGCCAGGTGGCAATAATCCATGTATTTAGCCCTCGCCGCCTGGATTTCAGGTTCAACGCTTCTTCTGTCTCACCCTTAAGCAGCCGCATGGCAGCAGCATAGAGCCAGAACAGGGCCGCGTAGAGGACCAGCTGCACGATCAACCAGCCAATTTGACCCTTGTTCAAACTGGTCCAGCTGGCTCTCGCATCGTTTAAACTGGGTTCCAGCGGGTAATGGATGGCGAATAGAGTATAGAGAAGGAAAGCAATCGCGCCAAAAAGCAAAAGACGCCTGGTTACAGGCTCCATTTGGATCCACAGAACTGGCACGGCCACGGATCTGGCGCTTCACTGAGCACTGCCGTGCGCAATTCCTGGTAGCGTTCGCCGTTCCACACGGCGGCCAGCGGATTTTCCAGCACATTGCCCAGAATGATCGAGCGGTAATCACTGGCGGCAAACGGGGCGATGCAGCAAGGCAAGGCGGTGCCGTTGGCGGTGATATACATCAGCACCCAGGGGCGGAGACAGCCCTGCCAGGGGTGCTCGCCTTTCACCAAAATGCTCTCCCGGGGTGAGGCCGTTCCGGACGCATGGAAGGAAATCCCCAGGTCGGCGGCCAGGCGCTCACCTTCTTCCACAAACGCCATCTGCTGTTGCTCCAGTGCACTGAACAGCGATTGGTCGGGGACCATGGTGGCATCTGCTCCAATGCGCTGCCCCTCGCCAAAGAAAACCAGGCGCTGCAGATAGACTTCCGGCACGCCAATTTCTGCGCCTAACCGCACAAAATCCGGGATCTGGCCCAGGTTGGCCTGCATGCCGACGAACCATAACGACACTTTGGGCTGCTTAGCGCCGTGACGGGCGACAAAGGCTTTTAAATTGTCGATCACCGCCGCCAACCTGTTCACCCCGCGCAGCCGGGCGTACAGTTCGGGAGTCACCGCATCCAGCGAAACCCGCAGCTCATCCAAACCGGCGTCAACCAGCGCGTCACCACGCCGCTGGTTGAGCAGGATCGCGTTGGTATTAAACAGCACATGCGCTCCCCTGGACTTTAAATGGGCAACAAAGCGGGGCAGGTCTTTATTCAGCAGCGGCTCACCAATGCCGTGCAGCACTGCCCGCTCGATGTGCGGCACCTGGTCGACGATCCGCCGGAATGTTTCCCAACTCATCGGTTGTTTTGGCTCGAACGGCAAGAAATGATCGTAGGTCAATGGGCAGGAGGCGCACCTTGAATTACAAACGTTTGTGACCTCAATATACAGCTGGCGGGGTAAATCAGCCATTGTCGGGCGCCGCAAATGCGGCTCAAAATGAAAGCCAGCCTGTTTGCTCAGGTCATTCTTGATCATATCGAGCCTGAATCCTTCGCCGTGCCGGGGTATTCCCGGCTGTCCGATAAAATTGAGTAGGATAAAATCACCCGAAATATGCGATACGTTGCCAGCAGGGTACCGCGCAGCGTTCCTCCCACCTTGGATTTTCCCCCCAGCCGCGGGCGGAAGGTGACCGGCGCCTCCTGGATGGGCAGCTTGCGCCGCGCCACTTTGACCATCATCTCCACCGGCCAGCCGTAGGTGAATTCATGCATCTCCAGGGATGCAAGCAGGTCCCGCCGGATGGCGCGAAAAGGGCCAAGATCGGTAATGTGAATAGAGTAGATCCGGTTGAGCAGCCAGGCGACCAGGCGATTGCCAAACAACTGGTGCGGAGGGATCGCGCCCGCAGGCAAAGGCTGCAAATTACGCGAACCGAGGGCTAACCCGGTCTGTCCATCCTCTAAAATTTGCAGCAAACGGGTCAATTCGCCAGGCACGAAACTGCCGTCCCCATCCATAAAGGCAAGTAGCTCACCGCTCGCCGCCGCTGCCCCCGCCGCACAGGCGTAACCGTAACCGCGCCGCGGCTCACTGACCACCACCGCCCCGGCCTGCCGGGCAATCTCTGCGGTGCCGTCCGTGGAATCATTATCGACCACGATCACCTGCTCCACCAGCCCTTCAGGGATTTCGGCCAATAATGGACCGATGCACTCAGCCTCATTGCATGCCGGGATCACCAGCGACACGGATGGTCTCATGGTTCCTGCCACCCGTTGGCTTCAAACCAGGCGCGGGAATAATGCCCGCTGCCGTTGGAAGATAGGGCAACTTCATCCCTCAACCGTGCCAGGTCGCCGGCGGTATCCACGTCGAACCATGCCGGCAGCAAACTGACTTGAATATTGTGTTTTTGCGCCAATGCAAGCGTATCCGAGAGCACATGCGGGGTGCTCATCTGCACTTCCCGCAGCAGTTGGGGATGGGGCTTTTTCATCCCAATCAGGTAATAGCCGCCATCTTCCGTTGGCCCCAGGACCACATCCGCCTCGTCCAGCGCCGCGAAAGCCATCGTCAGGCATTCCAGGGGTAAGGTTGGGCTGTCGCTGTCCATCACCACGGCCTTCTCCGCCTCCCCCACCAGCGCCTCCTTTAGCAGATTGTCAAGACGCTCGCCAAGGGTTGCCCCCACCTGGCGGATCAGGGCCATATCTGGCGCCAGGCTCCGGAAATATCCCGATCCATTTTCCGAATAGTAACCAATCACCCGCTGAACGTCCGGCACAAGACGCATTAAATCCAATGTATCCCGCAAGAAACATTCGTAGAGATCAGCAGCCTGGTGATTGGATAAGGGTGGGCACAGGCGCGTCTTGGTATGATTGGGCGAAGGTTGTTTGGCTACCACCAATAAAGTATTTCCCATCAACTCCTCAACTCAACCATAAGGCGATGCGCGCCGGCAGCTTCGGCGGACCGCCGGCCATTTGAATCTTGCCGCGGATCCAGGCGTCCAATCCCAACACTCTCCCGGGCGCCACCGCCAGCATGGCAAAAGCCAGGAAAACGGCCGTGCCATAGCTCCACTCCCATTCGAATGGGCGCGGGATGTTGGCCAGCCCAATAAATAGCTGCAGGGTCATCCCAATCGCGGTCAGCGCGCCAAAACGGGTAAAAAGCCCCAGGAACATGGAGAGGAAAATCCAGAACTCGGCAATCCAGACCAGCCATCCAAAAACACGGATGTTGGGGATGATCACATTGTCCAGCAGCAAAGCGTTTAACTGCGCGATGGGGGTGATGTTGATCCCAATCGTTGGCAGCCCCGCGGAGCGCATATCCGCGATTAAAACCTGCCTGGGTTGGGATGCATAGATCGAATTCCAGCCCCATCCAAAAGCATAAACCGCTGCTCTTGTTATCCGTATAGGTATTCTGAGCCGCCGGTTGAGGGAAATTGAAATTAGCGCCGCAGCCAAAGCGCGGTGGCAGTTTCCACCACAGCTGGGTGAAAAACAGATAGGCCAACCCAAGACGCGCAATGACAATAAAGACATTGTAGAGCGTTCGCTCCCATTTCGGCTTTTCTATGCGATCCATTTGAGACATTGCCCCTCCCTGACGAATTGGCTGACTTGACCCTCCCCCAACATGGGGTGAGCTTCACCGGCTGCGCACCGGCCGCGCAGTGACTAACCAGACACTAGAAACTCAGCGTTTGCGCGCCGTTGACCATCGCCTCCACCGCCGACGCCGCCCCAACCAGCACGGCGCCTTCAATCAACTGCTCCGCCGTGATCCCTCGCGGTTTGGCGCATGCCCCGCATACCCAGACCTTACCGCCGTTGTTTACAAAATTGGCAATTACTTCGCCAAGCGGAGCGTAACCGTCGGCCTGCAAGCCATCCGCAAAACCGCGCGTACCTGCCCACACGCCGTCCAGGGTCAGCAGCACGGTGGCCTCTTGCCCGGCGGTTAACCCGGCGTTAGCCACCACAAAACCCAGGGTAGCTCGCTCGGTGTCGTCTTTACTGCGAGTGACATTGATCAAGATATGCGCCATGATGAATCCTTTCTTATTTGTGACGGACAAGATAATGGCTGCCCTGCTGCTCGACCAGGGCATGACCCGTCATGCGGCACCAGGCAGCCAAATCCACCGGAACGGTTGGATCGGTTGCGAAAATTTCCAGGGTCTGGCCAGGTTCCAATTTGCGCATCATTGCGGCGATTTCATCCATTGGACCCGCTGCGCAGCCTTTATTCCCGGCGTCATACCACGCCTGGGCGTTGAATACCGGCGCCTCACTGGCAATCACTTCTTTTGGGGTAGAGATTTGGTTAACTTCCGCGACGTCGGAGGTACCTGCAGACCAGATAATCAGGCTTGTTTCTGTGTGTCGAACGCCCACGGCGTTCCCGATGCCATTCGCCACTCAATCGCCGAGGCTGGTGACGTCCGGGCTTTCGATCAATGCCACCAGGTCCCAATGCCCTGTCACCGCATATACGGCTTTGACGGTGGACGCCGCCAATTTCAGCTCTTGCAATTCCGGAACCAGATCCTGGATTCTGGATGGTTCCGCCTCGATAAACACAAATGCTCGAATCATCACCGTCCTCCTGCCACACAAAACGATATAGAAAAAAATATTTTCAATTCAGGCTCCACACGGAAGCGCTGGGTTATCCTCAGGTAAAAGTGGTCATGGCTGCAGCGCCGGTTTGTTGAATAATCTCTAACTGCTCCTGGGTTCGCTGCACCGCGTCTGCTAAGGGGAAAATGGTCCGGGAAATTTGCATATCCATGTCCGTTGACAGCGGGTGCCAGAACACGCCGTCGACGTTGACCGTCACCTCAGGGATCAGGCTGGCCATATCCAATTCCAGGCCCTCTTTCGAGTAGCCGCGCTTCGCCAGGGGCCGCACGAAATGATCCTCATCCGGGATGCCCAGGCTGCGGTGAAATTCACAGATCTGAGCCAGATGCGGTGAGTTTAGCGCGGTCTCGGTGGTGCTCAATTTCAAACGCAACCGCCGTTCTTGTAGCAGTTTGATTCCCTCGACGGCTTTATCCCAGGATCCCCGCCCCCGGTAAGCATCATGATCTGCCGGGGTCGCCCCATCCAGACTGACCTGGATGATCAGGTTATCGTTGGCAATGGCCCACAAGCGCTCCAAGCGCGTGCCTCGTAAGATCATCGCATTGGTCAATACCGTGGTTGGAATGCGTTGGGATGAATAATCCAGCATCTCATAAATTTCGTTGAGAATAAATGGCTCACCGCCGGTAAAAAAAACTTCACTGAAGCCCAATTCGACAGCTTCATCAACCAGGCGCTTCACATTGGTGATGCCCAACGCCCGCCGGGGCGCATTTGGGCTGGATTTGGCGACACAATAGGAACAACGCAGATTGCAGTCGTAATTTGTATAAATCCACAACTTCCAAAGAAATGGATTATCAGAGCATCCAGATAATGGAGCCAATCCTTACCCCTCCAATAAAATATAAAATTCCAACAGGAACAACCAGCCGCTGATCGGTTAAATATTTATACCAAAAAAATCTTACGAATTTATTACAAAAGACAGAGAAGCCTCAAAATATATGACGTAATTTATTTGCGACTATTGATTAGAATTATATAACCGAATATCACAATGATCATATCAGCAGGTTCTACTCAACATGGGGTTCTCAAGAAATTGTCAGACAAGCCCCTCCCCTGGCCCCTCCCCGAAACGGGGCGGGGAAAATAAAGATTTGAGGGTGCAGACGCCGTAAGACGGCGTCTGCACCCTCAAACTCCCTCTTTAAACTTTGTAGCCGGAGGAGAATGGTTTCAAATTTGCATTTGTCAGGTTTTCTTGAGAAAGCCATATTCTACTCAAGAATGGAGTGAGAATGAACACAGTCATATCCAAAGACGGCACGAAAATCGCTTATGACACCCAGGGTAATGGTCCGGCCGTGATTCTGGTTGTCGGCGCTCTCAACACTCGCTCCTCGATGCCCGATCTGGTCAACCTCCTCGCAGTCAACTTTAGCGTATTCATCTACGACCGGCGCGGTCGGGGAGAAAGCGGCGACACCCAGCCGTATGCGGTCGAACGAGAGATCGACGATATCGAGGCGCTCGTCGATATGGCTGGAGGATCGGCTAACCTTTATGGTCATTCTTCGGGCGCTTCACTGGCCATGGAAGCGGCGGTGAAACTCGGCCATAAAATCAACAAGCTGGCGATGTATGAGGCTCCCTACAATGATGAGGATGCCGCCCGGAAGGCATGGCAGGAATACATCCGCCAGCTGACCTTATTATTAGCCGACGGTCGCCATGGCGATGCCGTTGCCCTCTTTATGCAGTTGGTAGGGATGCCGCCTGAACAAATCGAAGGTATGCGTCATGCGCCATTCTGGACGAATTTTGAGGCGATTGCGCCGACCCTGGCTTATGACCATTCCGCCATCCTGGGCCAGGACGCATCCGTGCCGGTTGACCGGGCCGCCCGGGTCGGCATTCCTGTGCTGATCATGTGCGGTTCTGCCAGCTATCCTTTCATGCATACGACTGCCGAGAAACTGAGCCAGGCGATGCCGTACGCGCAGTTGCGTGTCTTGGCCGGCCAAACGCATGAGGTCAGCGCCGAAGTCCTCGTGCCGGTGTTAACCGAATTCTTTACTCGATAGCCACCCGAAGAATCCAGAGAAGGCATAACCCAAAAATCAGCCAGTCCGGCATATACCGGCCTGGCTGATTTTCATGGATGCCGTTCTATTCCGACCGGATTCCAGTCAGCATGATGACAATTTGCTTATCGTAAGGTAATCGGACAATACAGCTTGTGGGGGAGCAGCACCGCACCGGCGGTAAGCACCACCTTGACATTTCCCAGCCCCCAACTTTCGTCGCTGATATCCTGCAAACCGCTCGCGCTGAAATCGAGGGTCAAATTGGGATTTTGATGGTCGATCGTGTAGCTCATATGGTAGGTCGATTCCGGAGGGTTGCTGCCGTATCCCAGGCCAGACAATTCAGCCGCCCCGGTCTGGGCAGGATAGCTCCCTTCAGGATAATTCTTGGGATAAGCCTGGTGGAACCCCAGCACCGACCAGTTGGCAAAGGTCGTATCGAGCAGGGTTTGCTGATCTGCTTGCAGTTTCCAGTGGTCCGGTCCAATACCCGTATTGGCCGGCAAATACGGCGAGAAAGTTATATCGCCCGGCCAGGTTTCCTGGTTCCCATCCCACGAACGAATAATGTACAGGTCGAACGTGACAATCGCCTGGACATGGCCCGGTAGATCCGTCAAACTCAGCCGGATGGTCTCGCTGCCAAATTCACCCAGAAGCGTGGTGCCGTTCGGCGAAGTGGTAACCAGCGGTTTGTTCCATTCATCTCCCGGGTGATCGCCCGAAGAATACACCAAGATTTCCGCATCTACCTCCCGGCTAACCTGGGATGTGTTGTTGGTGCCATCCAGATCGGCTTCGTCGGCGGTTACCTCGGCTGTATTGGTCAGTATTCCGCGGGTGTCCACCCCAATTTTTACAGAGATGGTGAAGACGGCATTATCTCCTACACCCAGGCTGTCGATGGTGCACGTAACCGTTTGATTGGCTGCCGTGCATTGCGGCGATGCCGAGACAAAACTGACTCCCGCGGGTAGATCATCCCTGACCACCACATTTGTGGCCTCAGCAGGCCCGGCATTGGCAACATGAATTGTATAATCCAGGCTGCCCCCGGCCATGACTGGGCCTGCCGGCGCATCCATCGCCACCGACAAATCATTACTGCCATGGATCACGATACGGGCGGATGCTTCCTGCAGGCTAAATGCGCTCTGCCCCCCGGCGCTGTGGACATCCTGCGTTTCTCCATTGACCCCGCTCGTGCGGTCCCAGGCATGGAAGCGTACCCCGGGGTCAATCACGCCGTTCCAGCTCTGGTCGGGGACGAAACGCACCCGTGCAGCCGTATCTGCCGCCAATAAGCGCGCGGCGCTGGCCGATGGCGCATCGAAATCGTGCCAGCTGGTTCCGCCATTGATCGTATATTGCCAGACGCCGTGGGTGTTATCCACGCTGGTTACCGCGATGCCCTCCAGGGCGCCGTCATCCACATCCTGGATAGGGTCGCCGCCCGGGCTGGCAATCAGGGCCGTCACCAGGGTTCCGGGGTTATTCACCGCAATTTGCGCGATCGGCTGCAAGCTGAAGGAACCGCCGGTATCCAGAAGCGGTGCATCATTAACCGGGGTCACATTGATCTCAACCGTGACCGAGTTCGACCCGCTGTGGGTGTCATAGGCATGGTAGTTGAAGTTGACCTTACCGTAGAAATTACTTTCAGGTGTGTAGGTGAAGGAGCCGTCCGGGTTAAAGGTCAGGGTGCCAGATGCCGGATTGCTTTCTTTAATCGCGGTGGTCAATCCTTCGTAACCAATGGCCGTGATATCGTTGCTGAGCACCCCCGCCGCCGGTACGGTAAGAAGAGTGTCTTCCAGGGTCGAATAAGCATCACCGTGAGCGCCCGGCGGCCGGTAGAGGATGGTTTCGGTGGCATCCGACTGGTCAATGGTCGCCGGATCATCGCTGAGCACTTCACCGGCAAAACTACTGCTGGTAGCCGCGGCCTGGTTTGAAATTTTCAGTACATTTTCCGGCAGGGTGGCTAAGATTTGCACATCGAATGAGATGATGACCGAATCACCCGCCGGTAAGATTCCAATATTGACATTGACCGTCTCAGCGATCGCCGCGAGGTTTTGGTTGGATTGACCGGGTGTGGCATAAGGCACGACAGAGAGGTTAGACCGCATGGAGGGGGATTCGCTCGCCATCGACAGATCGGGGTTATCCAACAAGGCAACGGCTGGGGGTAAATCGGCGCTTGCGGGCATCGGGCAAGCACCCGCCGCTACTGCCGAGAATGTACCCGCTGAGGTCGCGGTTGAAGAGTTAAATGCCTGGACGTGTTGCGCTACGCTGGGTTGGGCACCAGTATTCCAACCCTCCACCTGGAATGTACTCCCTGGCTTTTGAACCAGGTCGATCCCTTCTATTCCATTCTTTCCGGAGATCACATTTCCGCCGGATGTTCCGTTGTAACCTATATCCAGGCATAGGGTATTGTTCGCAGACCCACTCCCCCCGGCGGTTATGTGAGCGCCAAAATAATCGGTCACGGGTGTTTCAATAGTATTGTTGCGCATGGTCAGGTTCAAGGTACCGGACGTGGTAGCCAGGCGGGACACAGCTTCTAATCCACTCAGATAAGTATTCTGAATCGTATTGCCGGTGACTTCCATGGTCATCCTGCTGTTGTCCTCCTGCGCCAGGCGCAGGCCGTAACCATCTACAGGAGCCGATCCGCCGTTGCCAACTATATTGCTGAGAACGCGCCCCTCAAAAGTGGACACCCCCATACTGACCAGATTCTAATGGAGTATCCGAATAACTTTGGAAAATATTTCCGATCAGGTCCGCATGCAGTACAGCGGTGTTATTGGAGGACAGGTTGACCCCGGTGTTACTGCCATTTCCTGAATTGCCGGTGAACGTACTGCCGTTCTGGACCGTCAGATCCAGCCTGGCGCCGCCTTCAACAACCGCGTCGATGCCATCCCGTTGTAAATTATTGAAATCCGAGTCGTCTACCAACAGTTTCGCAGTGGCGGTCGAACCCAACCGAAGTTGGAGGCCATCTTCACCGTGCGCGTTGTCATTCTGGGAGATCGTCGTGCGCCGTACCATCATATCCAGCGAACCGCTTGTATTTGTCAGTGAAATACCGTTTTCGAATACGCTTGAGATCGTCGTGTCCTGGATCAACACCGTGCCTGACAGATTGACCAAGCGCATCCCATGTTCATCATTGGCGTTACCCGTATTCTGCACCGCTCCATTCCTGAAAATGAAGTCGTTTACCGAACTGGCATCGATGCCTATATCCCCGCAATACAGGGTATTCAAATAATTGATCTCAACCGCGGCGGTGTTGGTCAGCGAGACACAATCGGAAGTCGTATGTTGCAGGGTGCCGCCCGAGCCGGCGGCGCCTGTGCCGGTGATTTTGAGGCCGCCGAATGCACCGGTGCTATTCAGCAGAATGCCGGTGGCAGCCCCATTTGCCGAGATACTGCGGAAGGTTAAATTGTCGCCGCCAATGGCCGTATTGGCCACATTTAAGGCCATCCCGGTCGTGGTAGTCAGGGTATTTGTAGACCCACTCACATCCACCGTACCGCCGTTGGTGGCGGTGAATGCCGGGTTCGAGCCGGTGGTCAGGTTGAGCCCGCCGCTGAAATGGATCACCGTACCCGTATTGCTGTTGAGGAAAACTCCCGCACCGGTGTCAGCGATGGCGCCGCTAAAGGTGACCGTTCCGCCGGAATGCGAGACGACCGAAACCGCTTTCCCAAAGCTGTTGGTAATCGTTCCGGGGTATGTGACATTGCCATTCCCGCTGATTACATCGAAAGCCGTGCCCAACGTCGCGCCGATGCTTCCCCCCAGAGCGGAGACTGTCCCTAAAACATTGTTCAGTGAAACCCCGGTTGTTGGGCTGCTGACCACCCCCAGGCTGGCAAGAGGAAGGTCGAGCGTAACCGTGTTCGCGTCTACCGCCGGCCCTCCGGTGGCTGCCAGGCTGCCGGCCCCGGAAAGAACAGCCAGTTGGAACCCGGTCGCAGAAGCCGCGTTGAAAATGGCGGAGGAACTCACCCGCAAACCAGACCCGCCATCCGCGATAATATCCAGATCGTTGAACAAAAGGTCTCCCCGCACATTGGACAGGGTCATCCCTGCCGCGCCCACTCCGTTGCCGGTGCTGCCAACCCGGGTGCTGCCGCCCTGTACCGTTTGGTAGGCTCCACCCTCGATGGCGTCAAAAATGACCCCGGTGAGGATCATTCCGCTGCCAACCGTATTTTGATCCACGGCGTTATTTTCAAACGCCGTGATGGTGGTGCTGCCGCCGGCCGTATTGGCGATAACCACCCCATTCGCCGAGGATGTAACCCCATTGTCGTTGAATTGGAGGGATAGTTTCCCGGTGCCGTTATTTTGGGCGTCAAAAGCATTGCCCGTCGCGGTCAAGGTATTCCCCTGTACATCCGCATGGATGGTTCCGGTGCTGGTCGTGCGGATATACACCCCCGCGGTGCCGGCGGAGCGGACCGTATTGTCCTGAATGGTGACCACTGCGGATGCGCTTCCGCTGGCGGTGACATTAATTGCGTGAACGCTCCCCGCCAGGCTCAAGCCGCGAACCTCCGCGGCAGTGAGGTTGCTGATGGTTACCCCATCTCCGCTGAGATTGTCCAGCAGAGGTTGGCTGCTCCCCGGCAGCAGTTGGGTAGTGGCATCACCGCCGTTGAGTTGTATCGGGAAGTCCAGCGCGACGCCGGCGCCGATCAAGCGCTGGTCGTTCTTCAGGGCGATCCCTGCGTTCTGACCTGTGGCCGTGCCGTCACCGGCGAAAAGATAGACTGTACTGCCCGCTTGAGAAGTTGCTTCGGCCGAGGTAAGTACATTGAACGGGCTGGTCGACCGCCCGTCCCCGCCTGCCGGGGCATTATTTTTCACATACCAGACCATAGCCTGGATGGTGATGCTAACCGTGCCGGTTGCGGATAAGTGGTGAACATCTGTTACGGTGTAATCAAACGAATCCTCACCTTGCTGTCCCACCGGTGGGAGATACGTAAATGTTCCATCCGCATTCATGCTTACCGAACCGCCGTTCGCAGAGATGCCTGAAACCAGGCCGGCGGTCAACGCACCATCATCTTCCGGGTCGACGTCATTGGCAAGCACATTCCCATCCACGACGATGCGCGGCGCCGGTCCGGCCGTTCCATCCGTGACCTCGAGCAAGGTGTTCCCGATAGTTTCATAGCTTTCATCGATAACCATCGGGGCTTCATCCACATCGTTAACCTCAATCGAGATCACCCCCGTGCCGAATAACACCGGCAAACCATTATCCGTAACCTTCACCGTCAGCGAATAGCTAGTCGTGGTCTCATAGTCGAGTTGGGTTGAGTTCGGCCACGTGGATCGCGCCGGTGCTCGGGTCAATCGCAAAGGCTCCACTTTGGTTGCCGGCGGTGATTGAAAACAGGTGGGTTTGCCCGGCGTCCGGATCACTGTAGGGCACCGGCCCGGGTAAAACATCCGCACCGTTGGCGCTGTTTTCATCAATATTCAGGGTCACACTGCTGACCAGTGGAGCTTCATTCAGGTCGTTGAGATCCACGCTGATTTCTGCCGTTCCCGCCAACCCTCCGTTGTCGGTTACCTGCACCGTCAGGGTGAAGCTCGGGTGGGTTTCAAAATCGAGCCCCGCGCTGCTGGCGACGCGGATCGCTCCACTGTCAGGATCAATTGCAAACGCGCCGCCGGTGTTGCCGGCGATAATCGCAAAGGTATGCGTCTGCCCGCTGTCCGGATCGGTATAACTTACGCTGCCCACCGCCACGCCAGACAGGCTGTTTTCATCCACCGAGAAAGATGCAGGTGTAACCAGAGGGGTTTCATTCAGGTCATTCAGATCAATCGTGATGTTGGCCGTTCCGCTCAGCCCGCCGCTATCCGTCACCTGAATGGTAAGCGTGAAGGATGGATTGGTCTCATAATCCAGCGCGGTACGGTTGGCCACCGTCAGGCTGCCGGTGGTCGAGTGGATGGCAAAAGCGCCGTCCACATTTCCGGCAGTGATCGCAAACGCATGCGTCTGGCCGCTGTCCGCGTCGTCAAAGGTTACCGCACCCAGGCTGGTTCCATTGGCGCTGTTTTCATCGGCAGAGAAGCTGGCCGCATTGACCTGCGGGGCTTCATTAACATCTTGTAAATTGACCAGGATGGTGTTCATGCCGGTGTGAATTGGGGTCTGGTCATCGCTGACCGCGATCGTCAAGCTAAACACCGGATGGGTCTCAAAATCCAGTGGCGAGTTAGCCGCCACCCGAATTTCTCCTGTGACCGCATCGATGGCAAAAGCTCCGCCCGTATTGCCCGAATAGATGGCGAAGGAATGCGTTTCGCCTGCATCCAGGTTGCCGGCAGACACCGTGCCTACCGCTGTCCCAACCGGGCTGTTTTCATCCAGGTCGAAAGCGCCCGAATGGACCGTGGGCGTCTCTTCCAGGTCATTCAAGCGGATGGTGATCGTATTTGAATCTGACAGCACCGGCGCTCCGTTATCCGTCACCTGTACCGTCAAGGTGAAAACCGGGGTAGTCTCATAGTCGAGCAGCGAGGCATTGGCTACGCGAAGCGTGCCGTTGGCGGCATCCACCCCAAACGCCCCGCCCACGTTGCCGCCAATGATCGAGAAACTGTGCGTCTGCGCGCTGTCCGGGTCACTGAAACTGGCCATCCCCACCGCCGTGCCATTCGCACTGTTTTCGTCCAGGGTGAAGCTGGATGCCAGCAGCACGGGCGCGTCATTCACCTGGCTAATCGTGATGGTCAGCACCTGGGATGCACTGTAATCCATCCCGCCATCAGCCGAGCCGCCATTATCTTCCAGGCGCAGGGTAACGTCGGCAGAACCGTTGGCGTTATCCGCCGGGGTGAAACTGAGCACACCGGATGCAGACACCTCCGGTTCAACGGCAAACATTCCCGGATTGGTGTTCGCCAGGATGTGAAAGCTGAGTGACTGTCCGCTTTCGTTGGCTGGACCGGCCTCCATATCCGTGGCCCATGGGTCGACCAGCGCCGCGCCGGAATCTTCCATGACCGTTTGGTCAGCCCCGGGGGTGAAAGATGGGGCATCATTGACACTATTCACCGTGATGGCGATCGTGGCGCTGTCGCAATTGGGAGTGGCCGCATGATCACAAACTTCAAAGATAAATTCATCCGCCCCAAAATAATCTGGGTTTGGCGTGTAGATAACCTCCGGCGCATTCCCGCTCACATCGCCATGCGCCGGTGAGCTGGTCAGGCTGAATGCCAGCGGATCGCCGTCGGCGTCAACCCCGCTCAAGGTAATCCCCAATGCCGTGTCCTCGTCGGTGGCGAGGGTTTGCGCACCGGCGACCGGCGCATCGTTAACCGCCTCAACCGTCACCGTAACCAGTGCGTCTGCCGAGGAGGCAAGGCCGTCACTGGCAGCATAATAGAATGAATCGCTCCCATTAAAATTCGTGGAAGGAGTAAAAGTCAACTGTCCTGAAACCACAGAGGCACTGCCGTGGGCCGGCTGGCTTGAAATGGCGTAAGTCAACACATCCAGATCGGCATCCGTGCATTCCGGCAGGGTGCTGCCGGCTGTATCTTCGGGGGTGAAGAGGCTGACCGCCGCACAAACCGGCGCATCATTCACCGCGGTGACATGAATCGTAATCACCGCCGGTTGGCTGGATCCTTTCCCGTCATTGACCGCAAAAGTAAAGCTATCTGCGCCTGCGAAATTCGCCTCTGGTGTGTAGATCAGGTCAGGCGCCGTACCCGACAGGGTCCCGTGAGCGGGATCCAGTCCGGTGAGATACACCAAGGGGTCGCCGTCCCCGTCCGAACCGGTCAGGGTCAGGCTGAGTGGGGTATCCTCGGGAGTAGTAAGGGATTGATCGTATGCCAGCGGGCTGACTTCCAACGAACCCGGCACCAGCGCCAGGTTCGCGTCGAGCAAATCCCGGACAACCACATCCTGGGCATCCGGTCCATTGTTGGTCAATGAAAGGGTGTAATGCAGGGTGTCCCCGGCTTCTGCCCGCGCTTTCCCATCTGGGATTTTAGCCGTTTTGGTGAACATAAAATCTGATGCCGCTGGGTCAAGCGTTTCATGCTCCGATTGCCCCTGTCTTGAGGCAGCCGCGACAACCTGAGCATGTGGGGCAAGAGGTGAGATAACCATCGAAAAGATCAGCGCGTAGACAATGGCCGAATAGACCACCCTTATGCTGCGATGTTAAATCATGGATGTCCCTTTTATTACGTGCTTAAGAAAAAATTACTTCGTAGGTCATGCCATCTGCGTCTGGACCTAGTGGAACCAGAAACAGCTCAAGCGTTCCCATTTTTTCGTGTTCGAATGGATAAATCCGCTGAGAAAGATATGCATCCTTACGTGGATTGCGAAATATTAATGAAAATGGCTGCCGGCCACCCGCATTGGAGGCTTCCCCCCATTCTTTGACACTGACAAGTTCGAGAGAATACAGCTCGCCACCTTCCAGCGTAACCTTGAAGGTCTCATGCAGACAGGCGATGAAATCGGCGCTGGTCAATTTTTCTAGCATTTTATGATCCGATCTGATCTTGGGGTTGGCGCGGCGTCCAGGACAGAAAACAATACACGCCTTTATCTTCCGCGATGCCAAACCCTAACCGCTCGTACAGGCGAAAGGCGGGGTTAAATTTCTCGACATGAATGGTCACCGGCACACCTTTTAAAGTGCCTTCCGCCTGCACCTCGCGAAGCAGTTTTTCGCCAACCCCTTGCCGGCGAAAAGCCGGCAGCAGGGCGATATCCATGATGCGGATCTCGGCAGGACGGCGGTGAAGGTAGAGGCGTCCGGCAGGAAGATCGTCCACCAGGATCACCGAAAAATCATAGCCCGGGTAGTTCTGCCGGTAATAGCGATCCTGGGCATCAAACTGCATGCGGATAAAGGCCGCTTTTTTCTCCTCATTCCAATCCACCCGCGCCATTTCATCCTCGCGTGTGCTCGCATACACCGCGAGAAGGAATTCACCATCCCCTGGGGTGATTGGACGAAGGGAAATTTCCGCATCCTTTGGCATACTCAAATAACCTCCCTCGAGTTTCGCCCGCTCAGGTGCGGGGTGGGAAAACTCCCTGCAGCGCGATGCAAAAATAAAAAGTGAGATATGGCTGCATGTTGTTATGCGGCTGATCTCCCCCGGCCGGGGTGATGGCCTGGTCAGACATATAGGTCAAATCAAATCCATTGGTCTGATAGGAAGTATCGGTGGATGCTCGAGCAAATGACGAATTGGCGCCCGGGGCCGGGTAGTCCCCATTGTCAATATCACCACGGAGGGTGTGCGAGTGCGAGGGTATCTCCGCTTCAAGTAGGCTGACGATCTCCGATCCGCCGGTTTCGCCCAGGTCATGCAGCGAAAGACCCGGACCCTGCGAAGGATGCATGGGGGCCCGGCCTTGCAAGTCGGGTAGAGCAAAATTCGACTTTCCATTTCCGCCATATGTGGTGCCGAGCAAGGAAAATAAGGCGGTGTTTTGCGAAAGGGGCAGCAACTGCCCATCGCACCAGGCCCAACCCTTCGGGGCAAAATTGAAAGGAAATATGCGTATTTCAGCGACGAATGGGTCCATGAAGAAATCCTTTAGGTCGGTGACGGGAAAATCCCGAACAGCGAAATGATGAAATCGACACACAGGTATGGTTGAAAATTGGTATGGGGTTGGCTGCCGCCTGTAGAACTGATCGAGGAGGGCGACATATTCACATTTGGCGCATCGAGGATATACCCGTCCGATTGTGTCGTCCGCCCGGGAACATTGTTTTCGGGATGGCTCTCCTGAGCGGCGCTGGTGGAAGCCAGCAGAGCGTGGCTGTGGGCGGGAATTTGGCTGGCGGTTAATGTAACTTCTTCAACCCCTCCGGTTTCAGCCAGAATGAATCCGTTTCCATTATGAATTGGGATTCGCCCGCGTAAATCAGGCAGGCCAAAAGTGGATTGCCCATCCCCGCCATACGTCGTTCCGATCAGATTAAACAGGGTTTCATATTCCGAAATCGGCAGTAATTGCCCCTCGCAAAACTGCCAACCCGCCGGGGCGAAATTTCCGGCGAACATACGGATTTCTCCAACATAAGGTTGTGCCATGCTGAGCGCCTTTTCGTTTTTAAGTAGGGCTGGGGAAAATCCCCTGCAATGCGATGCAGAAGTTGAGCACCAGGAACGGCTGCATATTCAGGTGCGCCTGGCTGCCTCCTACATTGGCTACCGTCCCCGCTATCATCGCGGTCAGGTTGGCTGGTGATGCATAAAAATCATTGGTGGTCCTGGCCAGCATATTGTTCATTGGTAACGCAGAATTGCCATTGTTTCCGGAGGCTCGTAAACTATGGGTGTGGGTCGGGATCTCGGCGATACTCAGCGTGTGCGCCTGTTCACCGCCGCGTTCACCTAACGTGTGCCCACTGCCGACGTGAATTGGGGTTCGCCCCCGCAAGTCAGGCAGACCAAAATTAACCCGGCCGTCCCCACCAAAGGTCGTCCCCAGCAGTGAGAATAACGCCTGGTTCTGATTAATCGGCAAGAGTTGGCCATCACACAAGGCCCACCCTTTCGGGGGAAAATTGAACGACATGATGCGAATTTCAGACAGAAAGGGTTCAGCCATGATGATTCTCCGCGGTTTGATACTGCCAGGTGGAGGGTTTGCTCCAATCCGCGGTATACCAGGTGAAGCCATCGCTGGATTTCAGGAAGAAAACATGCCCCTCAAAACTCACCTTAGCGGAAAAAGTATCCCCGTATGGGTAGATGCCCAGCACGGTATACTGCCTGCCCAGGTTCGCTCGCACCTGCCAGCGGGTGCCGTCCTCAGATAAACCCAGAATCTGGCCCTGTGAGGCTCTCAGCATGTTCGCCTCGGGCATCGCGTGCACCTGTGTGGTCAAGAACAACGCCCCCAGACCGACCAATGAATTGGTTAGAAATTTCCGTCGGTTCATAACCCTCCCCAGTCATGAAATAACAAAAGATATGGAGTCGAGACTGGCTCTACTGATATAAATGTAACAATAAAAGCTCATGGATAGAATTACGGCTAACTACGGTTAAAAGCCGGGCAATACTCTTGGAAAAACGAAGGGATTTTCCCCCGGTAAAGTCGCTTATATTGATTATAAGCTTATTAAAATAACATATACATTACAATAAAGATACAACTATCTAATAATTATAAATTCATCCCACCTCTCAGCGCATGGATATTATCATATGCACGGATAAAACATAGATACAATTGGATCACAATACCCACGAACAGGGTCGTGACAGCTCACATACCCAAACTGGCTGGCAGGCGACGGCTTATCTGGTATCTCTGTCAGGCAAATCATGTTGAGAAAAGCACCAGTCCCCGGTGCGTGAATGCCCGCGAATCCATCAAGGGCCAAACCCTTCAGATGACGATATTTGCCCATATTATTGAATATTTATCCTTATATTTTTAACATAGATATGCCCTCCGATCTCTCTCGATCCTCATCAAAAACATCTTCTCAAAACTACTTACCTGGTGTCTTCAAATCAAAGCCTATGGCTTTCTCAAGAAAACTTGGCAAATGCAAATTTGAAACCATTCTCCTCCGGCTACAAAGTTTAAAGAGGGAGTTTGAGGGTGCAGACGCCGTAAGACGGCGTCTGCACCCTCAAATCTTTATTTTCCCCGCCCCGTTTCGGGGGGGGCCAGGGGAGGGGCTTGTCTGACAATTTCTTGAGAACGCCATAAATCAAAGCCTCCTCTTCGTTGACGGGAGGCCGTTATCCTTTTATGATTGGTCTATCACATACCCAATCCAGGCAAAGCCCCGCTTGAGGTGTGCACCATAACTCGCAACTACCCATCCGGGCAATAATAGAGAGGAATGATCATGGCTGAAACAAAGAATATAGGGGCGGCTGGCGCCGGCTCATCGGACGCAGAAGTCGCGGCGCGGGTGGATGCCCTCCTGGGGCAAATGAGCCTCGCCGAGAAAATCGGGCAACTCACCCAGGTGGGCGGCGCGGATTTTATTCCCGGGCCAAAGCCGGAGGAGGTTATCCGTCAGGGGGGAGCCGGCTCGGTTCTATGGCTCAACGATACGAAAAAGTTCAATGCCCTGCAAAAAATCGCGGTTGAAGAGAGCCCTTCCAAGATCCCCCTGCTCTTTGCCCTGGATGTCATCCACGGTTACCGCACGATTTTCCCCGTGCCCCTGGCGATGGCCGCCTCCTGGGATCCCTCCGTCGCCGAACGAGCTCAGACCGTCGCTGCCAGAGAAGCCCGCGCCGCCGGCCTGCACTGGACGTTTGGCCCGATGCTGGATATCGCCCGTGACGCCCGCTGGGGCCGCATCGTCGAAGGTGCGGGCGAGGATCCCGTCCTGGGTGCGGCCATGGCGGCTGCCCAGGTACGCGGCTTTCAGGGCGATTCCCTGGGCGCGCCAGATCGCATAGTCGCCTGCGCCAAACACTTCGCCGGCTACGGCGCCGCCGACGGTGGACGCGACTACGACCCGGTCTTTCTCTCCGAAGCTCAACTGCGCAACGTCTACTTCCCGCCTTTCCAGGCGGCAGTGAAAGCCGGGGTCGGCACCTTTATGAGCGCATACATGGACCTCAACAATGTCCCGGCCAGTGGTAACCGCTTCCTCCTCCACGATATTCTCCGCGGCGAATGGGGCTTCGACGGTTTCGTGGTCAGTGATGCCATGGCTGTTGGTAATCTCGTCATTCAGGGATATGCCCGCGACGGGCGGGAGGCTGCCCTCCGCGCCTTGAACGCGGGCCTCAATATGGATATGGCCAGCGGCACCTACCTGCAGAACCTCGCCGGGCTGGTAGAGGACGGCGCGTTGACCATCGCCGAAATCGACGAGGCTGTGCGCCCCATCCTTGCGATTAAAGTGCGCATGGGTCTCTTCGAGCATCCCTACGTCGACGAATCCCTCCTGGCCCAGGTGGTCGCCTTGCCTGAACACCGCCAGGAAGCGCGCCGGGCTGCGCAGCGTTCGATGGTCCTGCTGCGCAACGAAGGCGGCCTGCTGCCCCTGGCCAAAGACCTGAAGAATGTGGCGGTGATCGGCCCGCTGGGCGACTCGATGGAAGCCACAGAGGGCTCATGGATGGTCTTCGAGCACGTCCCGGCCGCGGTCACCGTTCTGCAAGGCATTCGCGCCAAGCTCCCGAAGGCCCAGGTCGCCTTTGCCCCTGGTCCCGAAATCCGCCGCGAATTCCCGTCTCCTTTTGAAGATTTCAACCCGAGCGGAATTAAACCCGCCCAGTCCGCCGGAGAATCCGATGCAGCCTTCCAACAAGCCATAGCCACGGCGCGCGGCGCTGAACTGGTGATCATGGTGCTGGGTGAGAGCGAAAACATGGCCGGCGAGGCAGCCTCGCGCGGGTCACTCGATCTGCCAGGGCGTCAGGAAGAACTGCTCAAAGCTGTCGTCGCCCTGGGCAAACCCGTGGTCCTCGTCCTTTTAAACGGCCGGCCGCTGAGCATCGTCTGGGCTGCGGAAAACGTACCCGCGATCCTCGAGGCTTGGGAACCTGGCACCGAGGGCGGCAACGCCGTTGCCGACATCCTCTTCGGAGATGCCAACCCGGGCGGAAAACTGCCGGTGACCTTCCCGCGCAGCGGCAGCCATGCCCCGCTCTATTATGCCCGCACCCTCACTCATGCCCCGGAAGGCAGCCGCATGTATCGCTCGCGCTATTGGGACAGCCTGACCACGCCGCTCTTCCCCTTTGGGTATGGTCTCAGCTACACCACCTTCTCGATTACCAACCTCAACCTGTCGGCTCCAAAGGTCAAGGTGGGCAGCACGCTGACGGTGACGGCTGAGGTAACCAACACCGGTTCGATCGCCGGGGATGAGGTGCTGCAGCTGTACATCCACCAGCGGTCCGGCAGCGACTCGCGCCCTTTGCGTGAGCTGAAGGGATTTGAGCGCCTCACCTTACAGCCCGGCGAGACTCGCACGGTGGCCTTCCAACTCGGCCCGGATGAACTCCAGTATTGGAGCACCAACCTCGGGCGCTGGGTTCAGGAACCCGCCGGGTTCGATCTCTGGGTTGGCTCCGACTCGCTCGCGTCGTTGCACGCTGAGTTCGAGGTGCTCGCCTAGCGAAATGCGCTGGGGTCATTTCTGAAGGAGAAAAGTCAAGGGGGCCAGCCTGGGCTTCAATGCAGTATACATTGTCGCCCCGGTTAGGCCCCGCTATAATAGGCTATTATGCTGACCATCGATATCGAGATAGCCCGTCGTTACATCCTGGGCAAGCAGGGCTTGTGGCCTGGGCGCCGCTGGCGCAGTTCCTTGGGCACCGAACAGGCCCTGCGCGGGATGGAATATCTGCAGCTGGATCCGCTGCAAATTATCGCGCGCAGCCACGACATCACCCTGCACAGCCGCGTTCTCGATTATGCCCCCGGCATGTGGGAAGATATCACCTACCGGCAGCGCAAGTTCTTTGATTGGGGCGGGTGGCTGGCCCTGCGCCCCATGGATGAACTGCCCCATTGGCGGGTGATCATGCATCGCGAGCGGGATGGGGGGCCAGATTACGACTCGCGCATTCGTAAAATGGCCCTGGAGCACGCCGAGGCCATTGGCGAAATGCGCGCGATACTGCAGGAACGGGGGGTAGTCAATAACCGCGACTTTGAGATGGCCTCTCGAACGCGCACCCAAAGTTATCGCGGGCGCAAGGACAGCGCCCTGGCTTTGTACTATTTATGGCGCACCGGTGAGGTGATGACCCACCATCGTGAAAACTTCGAGCGCGTCTATGCCCTGGCCGAAACCGTCGCGCCGCAACATCTCCTGCAGGAAAGCGAACCGGAACAGGCTGACCGGTTTCTATTCAAAAAAGAAATCGCTTTCTCCGGCCTCACCCGGTTGAACCGATCCCAGGACGCCTATTTCCGCGGCGTGCCGTTTAGCAAAGGCAAAGAGGTCCGCGAAACGCTGTTGGCCGACGGCGAGATCATCGAAGTGCAGGTGGAGGGTTGGAAGCAGGTGCATTACGCCCTGGGCAGCGACGCCGGGCTGATCGCGGACCTGATTGCCGCTCGGGTTCCGCCGGCCTGGACGCCGCTGGATACCTCAACCACCCAGGAGGCTGTCTTTCTGGCGCCCCTCGATCCGGTCAGCGCTCGTGGGCGAGCCAAACTATTATTTGATTTCAACTACATTTGGGAAGTTTACAAACCAGAGCATCAGCGAACCTACGGCTATTACACCTTGCCTGTGCTTTGGGGCGACCGGCTCGTGGCGCGTTTCGACAGCAAACTCGACCGGGTAAGCAACACCTTTGTCATCCTGGGTTTATGGTTGGAAGATGCGGCCCTCGGCGAGGATGAGGCATTTGCCGCGGCATTAGCCGGCGGTTTCGCCCGCTTCGTGGCATTTCTGAACGCCGGCAGCCTGGATGCCACCGCCGTTCAACAGCCCCTCCTTCGCCTGCGTATTCAAGCTTTACCAGCGGCGAAATAACGCCGGACCGTTTGGGACGAATCCCGAATGGATATATTTCTACACCAGACTAGGCGAGTTTGATTTCCTCTTCCTGCCCGATAAAGCTTAGGAATAATTCCGCGATATGGGGATCGAAATGCTTCCCGCTCTGGTCCCGGATATAACCCAGCGCTTTTTCGCTGCTCCAGGCCCGGCGATACGGGCGGTCGCTGGTGAGCGCATCCCACACGTCGATCACCGCAAATATACGCGCCGAAAGGGGAATTTGCTCACCTTTCAATTGGTTAGGATACCCGCTGCCATCCCATTTCTCGTGATGTCCATAGGGAATATCCAAGGCCGACTGTAAATAGGGGATGGGCGCAAGCATTTCATAGGCATACAGTGGGTGTTTGCGCATCACAACCCATTCCTCTTCGGTTAGCGGGCCTGGTTTAAGCAGGATGTGATCCGGAATACCCATCTTGCCGATATCGTGCAGCAGCGAACCCCGGCGAATTTGGATCAGTCCAGCTTCACCAATTTTCATTTTACGCGCCAGCCGCAGGGTCAGATCGGTCACCCGCTGGGTATGTCCTTCAGTCTCTTTATCGCGTAAATCCAGGGCGCGCGACCAGCCTTCGATGGTGGCGTCATAGGCCAGCGTCAATTCCTGGTTCGAGCCCTGCAGATCGGAAAATAAGCTGGCGTTATCCACTGCAATGGCTGCCTGGCCGGCCAACGTTTCCAGAAATTCCACCCATTCGGCATCCGTTTCTAACTCGCCCCGATGGAAAACCTCCAGCACCCCTTTGATCTCTCCCTTTGCCAGCAAAGGAACCGCGTAATACGCCATAAATCCTTCCTCATTGAGGGCGGGCATGCGCAGCACGTCTGTGCCGCGTACCCGAAGATCAGGAACGAAGATAGTCTGGCGATCCTTCGCGGCCCGACCGGCAAAACCCTCCCCCAGGTGCAGCTTTGCAATTTCTAAAGCCTTTGTATTGAAACCCTGCCCTTGATAAAACTCTAATTCCAACTGGTTGGGATTGAGTAACAAGACACACGCGGCATCCACACCCAGGCAAGAACGAACCTGGGTGAGCACCACACCCAGGTTAATGCGCAAATCGGTGTTGGCGATAATCGTCAGGTCGATCTCGCGCAGAGCCTGCACATCCCTTAACCGGCGCTGGGCATCTTCGAAGAGACGCATACGCTCCAGCGCATTTCCGACCATTTCACCAATGGCATACAACAAGCGAGTGGATGCAGTCAAAAAAGGCTCCACGCCCGGACGGTTCATCCGCACAGCCAAAACCAGACCCATGATCCGTGATTCAGACTGGAGTGGAACAAAGATCGCCGGTCCAATTTGGTCCTGGTTGGAAATATCTGCCAGGCGCAGAGCATCCCTTGCGTATTGAAGAGTTTCATAGGGCTGGAGGGTTCGCAGGATCTCACCCCAAACACCCAGGTTAGCGGGTAATTGTGTTCCAATCGCATCGCGTAAATGCCCATTAGCCACCACCGTGCG
Source organism: uncultured Chloroflexia bacterium (assembly GCA_963752685.1). Lineage (GTDB taxonomy): Bacteria > Chloroflexota > Anaerolineae > Anaerolineales > Anaerolineaceae > Anaerolinea. Next base: position 2,098,052 of record CAVVZR010000008.1, read on the forward strand.
GAAATGGCTGTCCCCTGGATTTATTAAAACTGCCGCGCTGGAATCGGCGTCAATCGTGCGGCAGATTTCATCCAGAATCACTTCAAGCATGTCGTTGGCCGTTCGCACCTGCCGAAGATGGGCTGAAATGGCAAACAGGGTCTCAAGCTCTTCGGTTTTGCCCCGCAGCGATGCTTCGGCCTGCCAGCGCGCGGTGATATCCTGGACCATCGACAGGTTGCCAATCAGCCGCCCATCCAGGCCATATAATGGGGTATTGGTCCAGGCGCACTGGATGATCCGCCCGGACTGGGTGTAATTTTCAATTATGGTCTGATTGCCGATACGATCCTGGAATAAGGCTGCCCATGAATTCTCCGAGGGTGAGCTCATTTTTACCGGCAAGATAAAATCTCCTGGCCGCTTCCCGAGGACCTCCTCCGCCCGGTAACCAAAAATCTCTTCTGCGGCCGGGTTCCAGGCATTAATCCGATACGAGGGATCCATTACAATACAAGCAATGGGCATGCGCTCGATCCACAATTGCAGGCGTGCCTCGCTTTGCTCCAAAGCTTCTTTCCGCCGTTTTAATTCGACCAGGTCGTCAGCCAATTCCTGCGATTGGAGATTGATATGCTTGATATCCAAATTTTGAAGCGAGGAGGTTACGGTTGCCAAAATCCCCATCAACCCAACCAGGAAAGCTTTATTCAGGATCATGGTCGAGAATGGGATATCGGCGTCAAAGGTCGGGATGAGCATGATCGTAACCATGGTAATCACCGAAGTAATCAGGGTGTAACGCGGGGGCAGGTATAAGCTGCTCACCACCAATCCCAGGATCAGGTAATTGAGCGATTTGGGAAAACGATTAATCACGGATACCGAAATAACCGTAATTTGAATGGTAAGGATGGTGAGGATTGCAACGACCGAATAATATCGGCTGCGGCTGAGCAGGTATAAAACCAGGATGGCTACAGTGGCCGCGACGATCACCAAAGTGCCGGCGAGTGTGTACTCGATCAATATAGCCAGGGGAATCCCAACTGCCGCCGCGAGGATAAATATCAGCAGGAGAGCCGAAAGCAAACGGGCCCGCCTCCTCCGTTGAGGCTCTTTGATCGACTCGTGAGGGCGGATGAGCACATTCCAGACTCTCCCCGCTCGAGAAAAGAAAGCGTGGGCGCTCCTATGAAGATCGACTGCAGGGTTCTTTACCATTAATCGCCAACTTTGTATTGTTACGGTTCGTTAAATTAATTGTATTGCCCATGGTGGGACAAAAAACCATTGTCGCCCACCCACCCTTCGATGGGATGTCATCGATATCCATCGGATCCACTGCGGTGATCGCCTCAACCAATAACATCTCTAACCGGTTCAGATACGCACACCCGGTTGCGTCCAAGAGTCTTGGCGCGGTATAACGCCTTGTCTGCCATATTTACGATCGTCTCAAGCGGCTCACTGCTAATTCCACCTTCCGCGGATATGCCAATGCTAATAGTGATCGGGATCTTTCCAAATTCCTGGGTGTCCAGAGGTTCCAAAGCAATCTGGCGGCATATTCGCTCGGCCAACGACCGGCCATTCTCCAGGGATGTGTCAGGCAGCAGCACGATAAATTCATCTCCGCCAATACGCCCTAACAAATCGTTTTTGCGCATTAATCCACCCAGTCGCAGGGCAAAGGCTTGCAGCAGCTGGTCGCCTCCCCGATGCCCCAGGGAGTCATTCACCTCCTTGAAGTGATCAATATCCATCATCAGAATAGAGCAGGCTTGCGAAGTGACCTTCGCATCTTCTATTTTTAACCTGGCTAATTCGTCGAACCGGCTGCGGTTATGAACGCCTGTCAGCCAGTCTTCTTCTGCCTGCTTGCGCACCGTCTGAAGAAGCTTGACGTGGTCGGAAATTGAATGCAGGAATACCAGATAGCCTACTTCTTCCTGGTCAATCTGGCCGCGGATGCGTCGGATTTGCATGTCAAAATAACCATCCTCACCCAGCCCGGCCAGTTTGAGCTCTGTCTGGAGTAATTCCATATGCGGGTTTGTCTCAAAGGACTGAATGTAAGTATCCAACAGGGGGAAAGGCTCGCCTAATTCGATCGGATGATGGTCGTTAGCAGACAACATCCATAAGGCTGCCGGGTTGTAATCTGCCACCCGTTTGGATAAGTCCAGGGTCAGCATGCCATCATGCATGTTGTCGATCAAGATCGTTCGCGCTAAAGGTGTTAGATTCAGCAGCCGATGGCGAAAAATGCTGACCGCCAGGAATATTCCGCTGATCGCATATCCCAAGGCTGAATAGTCTTTTAATAAGCCTGGAATCAGGTGGAGAACATAGATGAGATTAACCCCTAATGGCAAGAGTGCTCCTATGGCCAGGGAGCGCGATTGCGTTCGAATAGTTTTATGGGGAGGGATGCTGGACCATACCATCAAAAAGGCGCCGGTGATCACCAGGATATAAGACTGCAGCCATTCGATCCAGAACCAGGCTCCATAGCTGATCACCCGCATATATAAAAATTCTGTGTGTTCGGGCAGAAACACATAATCTTTCCACAACAGATGATGGGATGAATTGGTGAATGCCAGGGCCACCGTGACCAAGGGGATCAGCCAGAGGATATGAAAAGCAGGTTTTGTCAGAAAAACTTTCCGGTTAGACAGTACCAGCGCAAACGCAAACCATCCAACGGTGATGCCTCCAATAAACAAATGACATAAGGCGGCAAAAAAGAGCGTGGCTTGCGGGCTTGGGGTGACCAATTCCAATGTGTTGCAGATTAAATAAGCGCTGACCGCGCTCATCGTATATGCCAGGGGTCGAGCGGCGGGTGCGCTCCGGTGCCGCCAGCTAAATACAGCGATGACGATAGCGGTTGCACAGCCAAATGGCGAGAGAAATATAAAAAAAGTAAATTGATCCATTAAGCAGTTTACCCGGCAACTTCCCGGTTTGAGGTTCGGAATCAGCCATTATTTACTCGGAAAGGTTGATTTATTATACGTCCTGGATCATCATCTCATCGCTTATCGCCAACCTAACAAATTTGTGGGTCATCAAACCCTATGGATCTCAAAGACCAAACCACAGCCGTAAAATTAACCCAGAAAGGGACTGCCTGATACCATGATTAGACCTTGTTTTTGCGCAAACAGAGCCGGTTTCTATTCGTTAGTGCAAACAGACGACATTTCTACTCGGTTTAACGGTTCATTTAGCGTATATTGGTTCGACAGAGAGTATCATCAGGAAACTGCATTTGACTTATTTTCCCGAGGATACACCTGATGAACATCGACATTGACTTTACTCCCGAGCTAACCAACACGCACTTTGCTCCATTGGCTGCACTTTCAGCACTTTACCAACAACAAAAACGGCTTGATTTCTTCGCCAGGTCGAGATTCCCATGCGAAATCGCTATTTTGAGCCTGCCAGCAAGCTGATTTAGGTTCTTTTGAGCATAATGACCGGTTGCAAAACCCTCTCAGAAGTTACTCCAACCCTCAAGCAAGAGAAAACCCTGGCTGCCGTTTGGGGTTGGGAGCGCTTTGCCGACCAGTCCAGCCTCTCCCGAACCCTGGATGAGCTAACTCAAAAGAACATTGAGAGTTTGCGTGCCAGTATCGGCGGAATCAGCAAGAATGTCGGTCAGGTAGCAGGCCGAGACTGGCGCAAGTTCTTGTGGCTGGACTTCGATTTGTCCGGTTTACCCTGCGGTCCAACCGCTCAGGAGAGCCTGAAAGGCTATTTTGCGGATAAAAAAACGCCTATGGACGCCAATTAGCCCGGGTTAGTGCCATTGAGGAACGCGAAACGGTCTGGTCGGAGGTGTTTCCAGGCAACTATCACACCTTGCGCTGCTTCAAACCTGCTGTGGAAGCAGCCGAAACTGCTTTAGAGTTATCCCCAGAGCAGCGAAAACGCACGGTTTGGCGCATGGATGGCGGTTCTGGAGCAGATGATGAGTTGCGCTGGCTGCTGGAAAGAGGATATCAGGTGATGGCGAAGGGTTTGTCCAATCGTAGAGCGGAGGCTCTGGCAGCCAAAGTCAAGCGCTGGGATGGCTATCAGGAAAATTCTTGGCTGGGAGAGGTCGAACCACCGGTAGATTACGGTCGTCCGGTCCGGGTATTTGTGAAACGGCGACTGAAAGAGGAGAAATATTTGCACAGTTATTACGTCTCCACACTCACTTTACCCTCGAAAAGCTCCTTTTTGGAGTTGTATGATGCCCGTGGCGGGGCAGAAGTGGAGCAATTTCGCAATGACAAGAGCGGTTTGAGCCTGGAGGCGCGGCGAAAACACAATTTTCTGGGACAGAAGGGCTACATTTTGCTAACCGACCTGGCGCACAACCTGTTGGCTGATTTTTACCATCATGCGTTGGTCGGGACTTGTTTTGAGGATTTTGGGCCGAAGCGCATCGTACGCGATCTGCTCGCTATTCCCGGAAGATTGGCGTTTGAAGAGGGGCGACTTGCTCGAGTTGAATTGCTAAGTCAAAACCAATTTGCCAAAGACCTGGCTATTTGTCTGTTAAGGTACGGTTCAGGCGGCTAAAACCGATTAGAAACCGCCTGTGTTTGCACTAAAAAGTAGAAATGCCTTCTGTTTGCGCAAAAATAAGGTTAGACAGTCCCTTTTCGAATTACCGTCTCAAACGGCCCACGGCTGGACAGCCCGCCAGGGGATTTTCCGGATCAGCCCCTGCGCCAGGGTCACGCCCGCGGTTACCAGTGCCACCAGCCCGAAGTGCTGGGTCAAACCCACCCACCCCTGGCCTCCCTCACCCAAACCCGCTTCTTCTCCGCCACCGTGGGCCACCTTACCCGCAGGCGCGGATCCATTCGGCGCCACCCCTTGACCGCCGAGTGCAACCCGGCTGCCGCCTTACACTCCGGCGCCTGCACTGCTATGGTTGCTCCCGGCCCAAAAATACCAGCCCGCACATATCACCCCGGCTGCTGCCAGGATCAGGACCACGCGCAGCGAAGGATGACTGGTTCAAACCTGGTATACAAATATATTCTGGCGGTATGAAACGCCGGATCAAATGAGATTTATTTCCCTCTCCCCCCACCATCTATATCTTCACATTCTGGTGAGATTACCCCTGACTGAAATGGATCAACCCGGATTTATGGATATACGCAGTTTATTGGCGTGGGGCTGTTCCAGCCCCGCGATCAATACCTTAATACCCTTTACGTTCAGTCTCGATAACACACAACTTATCCGCTCTTCACCACGCCGGCCGCCGCAGGTCTGGTTTCTTTCCCCTCATCCATATCGGGAGCGTCCAGGGTTTTAAGCTCACGCAGCTGCGGCCAGGCGCGCGCCACCCAGATGACCACCAACAGGGTGCCAATCCCGCCGCCGACCACGGAGAGGATTGGGCCGAATAACGCCGCTGTTGTGCCGGATTCAAAGCCCCCCAATTCGTTTGAAGCGCTGATGAAGAGATTATTTACCGCCGATGTCCGCCCGCGCATCTCATCCGGGGTACGGGTGAGCATTAATGTGCTGCGGATGACGACACTGATGTTATCCAAAGCACCCAAGAGGGCCAGCATGACCACGGAAAGCCACAAATTACGCGAGAGACCAAAAACGATCGTCGCTACTCCGAACCCAGCTACCGCCAACAGCAGCGTACGGCCCGCCCGGCGGAATGGAGGTAAGTGAGCCAGCAGCAGCGCCATCAACAACGCCCCCACCGAAGGCGCAGCCCGCATCACGCCTAACCCCGTGGCGCCTGCCTTGAGGATGTCGGTGGCGAAGATCGGCAGCAGGGTCACCGCGCCGCCGAACAGCACTGCGAACAAATCCAGGGTGATGGCCGCCAGGATCTCCTTGGTGTTGCGGATAAACTGCACGCCTGCTTTGAGCGAGTCGAGCGTCGCGGCCCGGTGCGAGAGCGCCAGCGGCCGCCCACGGATCAACACAACCAGCACCAGGAAGGTCAGGCTGGCCAGAGCGTCGAATGCGTAGATGGGCGTGACGTTATCGGTCAGGGCAACCAGCACCCCGGCGATGGACGGACCGATGATGGCGGCCATCTGGCCGATGCTGCTGGACCAGGTAGCCGCACTGGTGAAAATTTCTGGTGGAACTGTTTGCGGCAGTAAGGTCGAAGCCGCCGGACCGTTGAAAGAACGCGCCAACCCAATGCCAAACAGGCACAGGTAGACGACCCACACCGGGCCCTGGTTAAGCGACAGCAGCACCAGCCCCATTGAGCTGGCTGCCAACAGCACCTGGGTGTACAACACAATTCGTTTACGATTGAATTGGTCTGCCACATGCCCGGCGATCAGCGAAAAGAGGATCACCGGGGTAACCTGTACCAGCCCGACCAGCCCCAGGGCCATGGCGCTGCCGGTGCGCTGCCACAGCTCCCAGCCAATGGCAAAGGACAGCATCTGGTCGGCCAATCGGGTGATGAACCGCCCGCTGATCAGCAGGCGAAAATCGCGATAGCGCAAAGCCGCGTATGGGTCGTGAGTTTTTTCGGGAGCTTTTGGAGGAGGAATATTCAACGCTGCAGCCAATTCTGCTGGATAGGGATAAGAGAGGTTCTCGCAAGTATATCCGAAATTACACACTGACGTTTCGGACTCTGCCCCTTGTCGGGGGATCCTACCAATAAAAAAAACCGCCCTTTCAGACGGTTCTGTCGAACCCAACTGCTTTCAGATGCGTGCTACATTTTCATGCTTTGAAAGCATAAGCTCAGCGGGGCGCAAATTCTTGGCCTGCCATTGCTTTTTGCCGTTTTTATCTTTAACCAGGATGAGCGTTATAAGCGTTGCGTACGCTAATGGTAATACGACACTTGTCTATAAAGTGAAGTTACCCGTTAATAAAAACCCCCGGCGCTTTTGGTATTATGAAAACATATAATATCCTTTGGGGAAAATCGTCATTCTTCTGTGTCTACAGTAAATGATTAACAAGATTATTGCTTAGATTGGCCTTCTTCCATTTTCCTCAGTCAATAAGTTTCACAAGGTGACTCAGACGTTCCGTAAGTGAGCCGATACCAAACTGGTTATTTTTCCGAACTACCATTTCCATTCCATGAAAAAGTGCCCATTCTCAACTCATTTTGGAGCAGATCAGTAAGTTGATCCAGCGTGAACCCGGTGATGTCGTGTTCTTGCCGCCCTAACCATTCCGTTTTCACGTGGCTGCCATCCGCCCAAAAGCTGACTATTCGTAATTGAGGGTGGTGCAAAAGGATTTCTGTGAGTAAAGCGTCTGAAACAAGATAATCTGCAGACATCACCAAAAACAACCATTCCGGCTCGAACTCGTTAAGATTGGCGAGGAGATCCTCCAGGTTTTCACATTCTTTGACCACCACAATATTGGTGATTTTCTTTATCACATGGCGAACGATGTCACGCATCAGGCGTGATCCATCAACCAGGATTGCTTTTTCAACTGGCATGGTAAACAACATCTCCCAACATAAGCTATTGATAAAATAGCACAGATGGGAATAAGATTCTATAGACCTTACATCTTAACCGGATATATATCAGGATATATCTTATATGGCACGCTCAATCATTTATATCCGTAACGTGTTTTACCCTCTCGGAAATAATGGTCATTAGCTGGGCAGCATCTTCCCGGCTGCTTACACCCAACTTGTGCAGGATACTGTGAACATGGTTTTTCACTGTTCCAATCTCAATTACCAGACGCTTTGCAATATCGTGGTTGCTGAAATTAGCGCTCATTAGTTCCAAAACCTCGAATTCTCGAGGTGTCAGGCTAACAGAATTAGGGAGGGGGGATCCGGCTTGAGCGAGAACCTGAGCGTACTCTGATACTCGCTGGATGAGCGCCTCCGCAATCTCCGGCGATACCAAAGCTTTACCATTGTAGGCCGCCCGAATTGCCTCGAGTAAGTCATCCAGTGAATTTTCCTTTAGTACATATCCGGTCGCCCCCGACTCAATATACCGCAGCACATTTTCTTTTGTTTCGGTGATCCCAAGGATCAGTATTTTGGGAGGTGCCGGCCTTTGCATCAGCTTTTTGGCCAGATAGATAGAGCCTTGTTCAGGAAGGCGAGAACTGATGAGAATAACATCTACGTCGTTTTGTTTTGCGCATTCCAGGGCCTCGCCAGTATCCGTGATGCCCGCCACCACATTGATATCTGGTTCGTCGTTCAACACCGACGAGATGATACTGCACATTAATGAAAATTCGTGTACAACCACAACGTTAATCATTATTACCTGACAATAAAAGCCTTAAATCTCCTGAATTAATTATATTCAAACGCTTCGAGAATTCAATTAGTCTAAAGATAAGGAAGTTTTAATATTGCAGTGGTTCTGACTCAGGCAGAGACCTCCCTCACCCCTTGCGCTGAATTCTTCACTCATGTACTTTAACCCGCCGATAAATTCATACAATTTATATCTTAATTTATATCCATAAATAGATAGCGGTCTATGGTCTTGGATCGACCCCTGTGTTAATCTTTCATCAGAAGGGAGTGCATATCGTTAAATATCTCTATTCAAGGAGGAACTATGAGAACCTTTCTAAAGATTGGCGCGTTGGTGAGTGTCGCGTGTTTACTCATCACAGCCTGCGCACCTGCCGCGACCCCCGAGCCAACCACCATGGCTGAGCCAACCATGGCGGATACCGCTGCGCCTGAAGCAACCATGGCTGAGCCAACCATGGAAGCATCTGCCACGCCTGAAGCGACCATGGCTGAGCCAACTATGGCCCCCGCATCTCAAGTTGACTGTATGGGTGCGGCCAGCGGTGACGAAATCAGTATGCTTTATCAATGGTCCGGCCAGGAGGAGGAGCGTCTGAACCAAATCCTCCAACCGCTGGTGGATGCCTGCGGAATTGTGCTCAAACCCGAGTCCACCCGCGACCAGGCTTTACTCGATACCCGGGTAAAGGCTGGCACACCGCCTGATATTGCTTTTTGGAATATCACTCAACTCACCCAGTATCAGGACATGCTGATCCCCATGGATCAATTAGGGGCTACCAAGGATAATTACATTCCTGGCGCGATAGATCCAGGGATGGTAGGCGGTAAATGGCTTGGTTTACCGGTTAAATCAGATATCAAGACCATCATCTGGTATAGCCCGGTCACCTTCCAGGCATATGGATATGAAGTACCAAAAACCTGGGACGAATTGAACACATTGGTTGATAAGATGGCTGCCGATGGGCATGTGCCATGGTCCATGGGTCTGGAATCAGGGGATGCCACTGGTTGGACCGGATCAGATTTCATTCAGGATATCTTGCTGGTTCAACAAGGCCCCGAATATGTAACCAACATCATGAACGGCACGGTCCCATATAACGACCCGGGTGTGAAACAAGCCTATGAGACTTATGGGAAATGGGCTACGGATCCCAAATATACTGTAGGAGGCGCTCAGGGAACGCTTTCAACGAACTACAATGACGCGATCCTCAAAGTTTTTTCCGATCCACCGGAAGCCATGATGGTGAAGCAATCAGGCTTTGCCAGCGGTACGATCACCACTCAGTATCCCGACATGAAATTTGGCACCGATTATGATTTCTTTGTCATACCGGATGCCAAAGGCTTGCAAGGCGGTTCCGACTGGATGATGGCGTTTAAAGACACCCCCGCGGTTAAGGCGCTCGTGACCTACCTGTCATCACCCTTGGGCGGTGAGAACTGGGCGAAGGCCGGCTTTGACCTTTCGCCGAATAAAGCCGCTGCAGGAAACTACTCCGATGCGACCTTACAGAAGAAGGCAGAAGCCTTCTACAACACCACAGGTTTCACTCCAGATATCGGCGATACGATCCCCGGCGGATTCGGCAGCGCCGAATGGAAAGCGATCGTGGACTACCTCAACGGCGGTGACCTGGATACGGCCTTAAAAACAGCCGCTGATGTACAGGCGGCAGCGCTGAAATAGGCGTCCCATTGCATCGAGAGGGTGCCCCGGAGCAATCTTGGGCACCTTCTCTACATAATCACTTGATTGATGACTACCTCTTGTCACAGGTAAATTCAATCATCCATCCATTATAAGAACCAGGTACGGGAGTCAGAGATGGCAAAGTATTTTGAACCACCTAAGATCATGAAACAAGGCAAACTGGCTCCCTGGCTTTATCTGATGCCTGCTCTCATCGTGATGACTTTTTTCATCGTGTTCCCTATGATCAACACCATAGGGTTAAGTTTCATGAATAAGGACGGCACCGCCTCAGCGGCGACCACCTGTATAACAGGCAACCCATGTTGGGGAATTTTTGAAAATTATCGTTACGCTTTAACTGCAGAGATAAATTTCGGTTCAATCGGTTCGTTCTGGACTTCGTTCTGGAGTTCATCGTATGGCAACAATATTAAATGGATCCTCTTGATGGTGTCATTTACAGTGGGCATCGGGCTGATGTTTGCCGTGGTTGTCGACCGGGTAAAATATGAATCCCTGGCAAAATCCATCATCTTTGCACCCATGGCAATATCCTTTGTAGGCGCAGGCGTCATTTGGAAATTTATTTACGATTACGGCACTCAACAGGTACAAATTGGCCTGCTCAACGCTGTCATTCAATTTTTTGGTGGAAAACCCGTCGCCTGGATTTCGACTCCCCAGATCAACACCATTGCTTTGATCGTCGTAGGGGTTTGGATCTGGACGGGCTTCTGTATGACCATCCTCTCCGCATCGCTGAAGTCTATACCTGTTGAAATTCTTGAAGCCGCCAGGATCGATGGCGCCAGAGAATGGACCATCTTCCGCTTCATAATGGTTCCCCTGATCATGCCAACCATCACGGTGGTAATCACGACCATGGTTATCAATGTTCTGAAGCTGTTCGACATCGTCTATGTAATGACGGGCGGCAATTTTGGCACCCAGGTCATTGCGAACCGCATGTACACCGAGATGTATGTCAACTTCAACACCGGGCGCGGCACCGCCATTGCCATCGTGCTCATCCTGGCGATCATCCCATTCATCTACTTCAATATTCGCCGCTTTATTGAGCAGGAGGCCATCCGATGAACCGCGAGAGAATCAATGAGGTTTTGAAAAAAATCCCTACCCATTTAATCATTATGATCACCCTCCTGATCTGGATCTTGCCGACTTTTGGTTTGTTGATCACCTCGTTACGCCCACTCCAGGCAATAAACTCCTCCGGTTGGTGGACGGTTGCTTCTCCTCCACGGGGCATACATGAATATGAACAGTCTTGCGCCGCTTGCCATGGGTCGGATGGTAAGAAAATCCCATCCGCTGACTTAACCGACCCCAATCTCATCGCAAATTATTCGCGCTCTTTGCAGCTCATGGCTATGCTAAAACAAAATATCAACGGCGCCCCTCACATGGGCGCTGCGCCTGTCCCGGAGGCACAGGCAGCCGCGGATATCGTCACGTATCTCAAGCGCATCTCAGGTATTGATGCGCCTCCGCGATTCACGCTCAACAACTACATCGATGCCATTGTTGGTTATCGCGGGACCCGAACCTACACTCAGGATTGCGCTGCTGGCACGCAGGCCCCTGATATTCATTGTGATATGAGCGACCTGCTCAATCCTCGTGGTATGGGACGCGCCTTCATCAACAGCCTGATTGTTACCATACCTGCGACTGTTTTTCCTATCCTGTTTGCGGCCTTTGCAGGCTACGCATTTGCCTGGCTGCATTTCAAAGGGCGTTTCTTGTTATTCGCCATTCTGGTAGGGCTGCAGGTCGTTCCATTGCAAATGACCCTTGTGCCCATCTCTCGCCTCTACGCACAGTTAGGCCTGAATGGCAGCTTCTTGGGCGTCTGGCTGTTCCATACCGGGTTTGGCATGCCCTATGCCATTTACCTGATGCGCAACTTCCTTGGCTCTCTGCCCAGCGACCTGTTCGAGTCCGCCTATATTGACGGCGCATCTCACTGGAAAATCTTTTATAAACTCGTGATCCCGCTGGCCATGCCGGCTATCGCTTCCTTGGGCATATTCCAGTTCCTTTGGGTTTGGAATGATTTGCTGGTAGCTCTTGTTTTCCTGGGCGGCACCACACCTGTGATGACCTACCAGATCAGCAATATGGTCTCATCGCTGGGGGCTGGCTGGCAACTGCTCACCGCCGCGGCATTCCTGTCCATGCTGCTGCCTATGATCGTCTTCTTCAGTCTCCAGCGCTACTTTGTACGAGGAATGCTTGCCGGGGCAGTGAAAGGTTAACAAAAGCCAAATTTCTTCCATTTCGTCATCCAGTAGAATTATCTGCCTGCTCTTCCCCACACGGGCGATCATGATTATCCTCGCCCGCCAGGGCCGCATTGATTCCCTGGCTTTTGTCAATAATGATGCCGAAAGCCCGCAGAAACAGTTCGATCCTTTTATCTGTGCTAACCCATATGCGCGTCTGGCTGTAAGCCTTGGCCTGTCGCTGTTTCTCTCGCCGAAAATCTCCGCGACCGCTCAAAAGTGGCTTGTGCGTATTTATGCCCATTATGCCCGCCTGTTCCATCTGGCGGCCGGCTGTTTGCTTCTATTGGTGGGTCTGGTCGATCTGGTTTCCGACTGACCCACGCTCAAACGATGGATCATGTGATTCCACCATTTCGGACAGCGGTCAAACTCAAAACGAATTCCACAAATTGGTCAGGCAAGCGCTAATCATCAAGGCAACCTGCCGTGGGGTGTCAGCGAGATGACTCCTTTAGAGGTAAAAATCACCGCTTTTCCAGTCCGAAAAGATGTTTCTTTCTGAAAACGTTGTGCGTCAGAAGCATTTTAGGTTTTTTTTGTAAATTTTTCCCCATCAGTTATCTTTACACCAAATTAACATCATTTGATTTACATTTGTTTTGCAATCGGAGGAATCATATGATCGATATTCTTTATCTATTTCTTGGTCTTTCTTTCATGGCGTTGAGTTATGCCATGATCAAGGGGCTGGAAAAGCTGTAGGAGTGTGAAAATGTCGCCGACATACTGGATCTTCGGGGTAATAGCCCTGGGGGTATTGGTTTACCTGTTTTTTGCATTGCTCAAACCGGAGAAGTTCTGATGGTTTTGAATGGCTGGTTACAAATCTTGCTGTATTTTTTAGTCCTGGTGCTGCTCGTTAAACCATTAGGGCTGTATATGGCCAAGGTGTATCAGGGGAAGGCCACCATTCTTACCCCGGTGCTGTCACATGTGGAGAGGTGGATCTATCGATTTTCTGGGATCCAATCCGAGGAAGAAATGGATTGGAAAACATATGCGATCACTGTACTGCTGTTTAGTGTTGTGGGTTTTGTGTTCCTCTACGTTTTACAGCGTATACAGGGACTCTTGCCTCTTAACCCAGCCGGTTTTAGAGCTGTCTCGCCAGACTTAGCGCTTAACACCGCAGTTAGTTTTGTCACCAATACGAATTGGCAAAACTATGGCGGGGAGTTCACCCTTAGCTATCTGACCCAAATGTTGGGCTTGACCGTGCAAAACTTCGTCTCCGCTGCCGCCGGCATGGCGATCCTGATCGCTTTTATCCGTGGTTTGGCACGCCATAATACGCGCAGCCTGGGCAATTTCTGGGTGGACCTGACCCGCACGACAATCTATATTTTGTTTCCACTGTCGATCCTGGTGGCTTTACTCCTCGTTTCTCAGGGGGTTATTCAGACTTTTTCTCCAAATGTGTCTGCACATTTGCTTCAGCCACAAGGCGAAGTAGATACCCAGGTCATCGCGGTCGGGCCAGCGGCTTCTCAAATCGCCATCAAGCAGTTGGGCACCAATGGTGGCGGATTTTTTAATTCCAACTCGACACATCCCTTTGAAAATCCGACGCCCCTCTCGAACTTCGTGGAAATGCTTTCCATCTTGTTAATCCCGGCTGCGCTGACATATACCTTTGGCATCCTGGTTGGAGATACTCGCCAGGGTTGGGCGATCTTGACGGCGATGATGGTCGTGATGGTAGCCCTGACCGCGCTGACCTATTATGCGGAACAAAGCGGCAACCCAATATTAACGCCATTAGGCGTCGATCAAACCGCCAGTGCTATGAACCCAGGCGGCAACATGGAAGGGAAAGAGATGCGCTTTGGTTCGGCCAATTCCGCCTTGTGGGCCACAGCTACCACAGCCGCTTCGAACGGTTCGGTGAACGCGATGCACGATTCGTTCACCCCGTTGGGCGACCTGTCGCTCTTCCTGATGATGATGTTGGGTGAAATCATCTTTGGCGGCGTCGGGTCGGGTCTGTACGGTATGTTAGTTTTTGTCATTGTGGCGGTGTTTGTGGCCGGGCTGATGGTCGGTCGCACGCCAGAATATCTGGGGAAAAAAATTGAAGCCTACGAGATGAAGATGGCTTCCCTCCTGATCTTGATCATGCCGCTGACGGTTTTGGGCTTGACCGCCGTGGCTGTGCTGACCCAGGCTGGGCAGGCCGGGCCTCTAAATCCCGGTCCGCATGGTTTCAGCGAGATCCTGTATGCCTTTACTTCACAGGGTAACAACAACGGTAGCGCCTTCGCTGGGCTTACTGGGAACACGGTCTTTTATAACCTGACCGGTGCATTAGCCATGCTGATTAGCCGCTTCTGGCTGGCCATTCCGACCCTGGCGTTAGCCGGTTCGCTGGCCGCCAAGAAAAAAATCCCAACAGGCACCGGCACCTTGTCGACCACTTCGGGCCTCTTTATCAGCTTGCTGATCGGGATTGTACTGTTGGTGGGGGTGTTGAACTTCCTGCCTGCCCTGGCTTTGGGCCCGATCATCGAGCACATATTATTGGTGGGAGGATAACCATGGAAACCCCTATTCGTAAACAATCGACTATTCGCCGCCAATTATTTGAGCGCGCCGTTGTGGATGCCATTCTAAAACTTGATCCGCGTGTACAGGTTCGAAACCCAGTGATGTTCGTGGTGGAAATTGGCAGTGTGCTGACAAGTATCCTCTGGATCCAGGCATTGTTCGGCAAGGGCGAACCCGTGCCAATGGGCTTTACTGGCGCGGTGGCTTTGTGGCTCTGGTTTACGGTTTTATTTGCCAATTATTCTGAGGCGCTGGCTGAAGGGCGCGGCAAAGCTCAGGCGGAAGCGCTGCGCAAAACTCGCAAAGAAACCAGCTCCAAGAAACTCCAAGGCGTTGTTTTATCCGGTGAGTGTCCTAAGAATTATCTCCTGGTGCCCTCAACTCAATTGCGCCAAGGCGACCGGTTCCTGGTGGAAACCGGCGACATTATCCCGGCGGATGGAGAAGTGATCGAAGGCATCGCCTCGGTCGATGAATCCGCAGTTACCGGCGAGTCGGCTCCCGTGATCCGCGAATCTGGCGGCGACCGCAGCGCGGTGACTGGGGGAACCCGGTTGCTGTCAGATTGGTTGGTGGTGCAAGTGACTGCCAATCCAGGAGAGGGTTTCCTCGACCGGATGATCAGCCTGGTAGAAGGAGCGAAACGCCAAAAGACCCCCAACGAAATTGCCCTCAATATCCTGTTAGCAGCCTTCACCATCATCTTTCTGGGGGTCGTCATTACCTTACTGCCGTTCTCCCTTTACAGCGTGAAGGCAGCCGGGGCCGGTCAGCCCATTACCATCACGGTCCTGGTAGCGCTGCTGGTTTGCTTGATCCCCACCACCATCGGTGGGCTGCTTTCAGCCATTGGCATTGCCGGCATGGATCGCCTGATCCAGCGAAATGTGATTGCGCTTTCTGGGCGGGCGATCGAAGCGGCTGGGGATGTCGACGTGTTGCTGCTGGATAAAACCGGAACGATCACCCTTGGTAACCGGGAGGCGGTAGAGTTTATCCCGATCGGTCTTGCCCGACCCGAAGAACTGGCCGAAGCGGCCCAACTGGCTTCATTAGCAGACGAGACCCCCGAGGGGCGTTCAATAGTTGTACTGGCCAAAGAGATGTACGGGCTGCGCGGCCGCTCGGTCAGTCCATCCGAGGCAATGCCTCGAGGCATGCGCTTTATCCCCTTCTCTGCGCAAAGCCGTATGAGTGGGGTTAATTTTGACCACACATCCATTTTCAAAGGTGCGCCAGATACGATGGCCCACTATTTACAAGAACAAGGCAGCCCGATACCGCCGGAACTCAACCAGACTGTGGACCGAATCGCGCGCAATGGCGGTACGCCTCTGGTAGTGATCAGAAATGACTGCGCGCTGGGCGTCGTTCACCTGAAGGATATCGTCAAGGGAGGCCTAAAGGAGCGCTTTGAGCAGCTCCGCAAGATGGGAATCAAGACGGTGATGATTACAGGCGATAACCCGCTGACCGCCGCGGCCATCGCCGCCGAAGCCGGGGTTGATGATTTCCTGGCTCAGGCGACCCCAGACAAGAAGCTGGCCCTCATCCGCGAATATCAGACGGGGGGTCGGCTGGTGGCTATGACCGGCGACGGCACCAACGATGCCCCTGCCTTGGCCCAGGCCGATGTGGCCGTAGCCATGAATACCGGCACCCAGCCAGCCCGTGAAGCTGCCAACATGATCGACCTGGAGTCGAACCCGACCAAGTTAATTGAGATCGTCGAGATCGGCAAACAGGTCTTGATGACACGCGGCTCACTCACCACGTTCAGCATCGCCAACGATGTGTCGAAATACTTTGCCATCATTCCGGCAGCCTTTGCCTCGATCTACCCACAGCTTGATGTGTTGAATATTATGCGCCTGGCGACGCCCGAAAGCGCTATCCTTTCAGCGGTGATTTTTAACGCCATCATCATCGTACTACTGATCCCACTGGCGCTGCGTGGGGTGCCTTACCGGGCGGTCGGCGCTGCCCAGCTCTTGCGCGACAACTTGCTGATCTATGGCCTGGGTGGTCTGGTCGCTCCATTCATTGGGATTAAGTTGATTGATATTCTTTTAGTTTTGTTCCATCTGGTATGAGGTGAGTCATGAACAGAATTTTCCGGTTCCTCCTGCTTCTGCTTCCGTCGGCGTTTTTAATCGCTGCTTTTTATCTTGTATCCAGACTTCCTCTTTCGATAGGCGGGCAAGAACTGGCGCAGATCGCGATCGTAGCTGTTACCTCCTGGCTGAGCTGGCGCTGGGTCATTAACGATGAAATCCATAACATGGGCGAAACCCGCCAATTGGAGCCTATTCGGAATCATTACCGGATGGTTTCCCGGATTCAAGAGATGGGAACCCAACAAAATGAAAGGAGTCCGTTATGGTTCGGCGAATCCACCAGGGAGACGGCCAGCAGGATAACCTCACTGCAGACGAAGATGAAGAATATAGCGGATATGCGCGGATTTCCGGAGCACATCCTGCAGGTTTTCTTGTCCGTGGGAATAGTCTTTGCTTTGACCATAGTGATGCGGATGATTGGTTCAGAGACACTAGGTGAGGGTGTGATCGCCATTCTTTACTTGGCCCCTATTGGCTATTGCACAGCCCGCTGGGGCAAGCTACCCGGGGTTAGCGCCGCTCTAACAGCCGCCTTATCATTTGATTTTCTTTTTATCCCGCCTTATGGAACCTTCACTATCGGCAGGCCGGAAGGCTGGCTGTTGTGGCTCCTTTTCTCCGCCACGGCAATCCTGGTGGTCGGACGAATTCAGGCGCTCGTCCAG
The DNA here is from genome assembly GCA_963752685.1 of uncultured Chloroflexia bacterium. Lineage (GTDB taxonomy): Bacteria > Chloroflexota > Anaerolineae > Anaerolineales > Anaerolineaceae > Anaerolinea. The sequence continues at coordinate 2,115,652 of CAVVZR010000008.1, forward strand.
GCGGAGCAAGAACGCGAGCGGAAAGCCACCTTATTATATGAAGTGGTGGCTGCGATGATCAACCAGACAACCCGTGAAGGGATTGCCCGTGCCGTTGCGAACCAGATCCAACAAGAATTTTTGGCAAAATATGTGCAAGTTCATCTTACCGGAAGTTGGGGATTTCGACCCTTTACGGCGTACGCGGGAGATCGAAACACTGCCGCATCACAGGGTAAACCTGAACGCACGTACCCGATTGAATCCGGTTCGATCCAGGTTGGCGGGATTGATATCTGGCAGGGACCGATCGCATTGCCTGCCGGGACCGATCCGATGCTGCAAACCATGCTGCACCAAACTGCCGTCGCATTGGATCGAGTGTGTGCAATGGGAGGAAAACCTTCTATTCCACAAAATAAGCCCTCCCTTTCCGAAGGGAATTCACTTCAAGCCCAGCAATTTTGATAACAGTAAAGAGCAGTTGTGTGGCTTAATGAAGGAATGCGCATGTTAAAGCAACTAAGAATCGCCTTGATCCTGTTTGGCCTTCTCACCGTGCTGACCGGCCTGATCTATCCCGTCCTGGTGACCGGGATGGCCCAGTTATTCTTCCCACGGCAGGCCAACGGCAGCCTATTCACTCAAAATGGCCAGGTGATCGGTTCAGCCCTGATTGGCCAGGAATTTACTGATCCGAAATACTTCTGGGGACGGCCTTCGGCAACCACAGATTATCCGTATAACGCTACTGCGTCTGGGAGCAGCAACCTGGGACCTACTAATCCCGCCCTCCAAACGGCAGTCTCCTACCGCATTGCCGCGCTCAAAACCGCCGATCCAAACAACCACTTGCCCATCCCGGTGGACCTGGTGACTGTTTCCGGGAGCGGCCTGGATCCAGACATAAGTATCGCAGCGGCCCAATACCAGGTAGATCGGGTGGCGCGCGCCCGCGGCCTGCCCGTCTCTCGCTTGGAGGCGTTGATCACCAAAAATACCTCCGGCCGCACCTTAGGCATCCTTGGGGAGCCGCGGGTTAACGTCCTCCAGTTGAACCTGGCCCTGGATCGGCTACAATAAAGTCATGGAGCAACCTCGCCCTGATCCTGATGAGCTTTTAGCGCGGCTGAATGAGGAAGAACAGCAGCAAAGGCGAGGCCGCCTAAAAATATTCCTGGGCTACGTAGCCGGGGTGGGGAAGACCTATGCGATGCTAGAGGCAGCTCACCAGCGCCAGGAAGAAGGCCAGAATGTGGTGGTGGGGTATGTCGAAACGCATGGACGGAGAGAAACTGAGGCCCTCGTTCAGGGCCTAGAAGTGATTCCCCGCCAACAGATTGAATACCACGGCGCCACCATAACAGACATGCATCTGGATGCGATCTTATCGCACCATCCGCAGCTCGTCCTCGTCGATGAGCTGGCGCATACGAACCCGCCCGGAATGCGCCATCCCAAACGATATCTGGATGTGGAAGAACTGCTCGACGCAGGGATCAACGTATACACCACAGTCAATATCCAGCATCTGGAAAGCCTGAAAGATGTGGTGCAGCAGATTACCGGGGTGATCATTCGGGAGACGGTGCCAAACCGGATCTTTGATGAAGCCTATGAGATCGAGCTGGTCGATCTGCCGACTGATGAGCTAATCAACCGGCTGCGAGAAGGGAAAGTGTATGTGCCGGATCAGGCAGAACGTGCCTTGGAAAAGTTTTTCCGTAAAGGCAACCTGTCGGCGCTGCGCGAGCTGGCGTTGCGGCAGGCCGCCGAGCGGGTGGACAGCCAGATGCTCAGCTACATGCGCACCAAATCGATCCCAGGGCCATGGCCGGCCGGTAATCGGTTGATGGTGTGCATCAGCTCACACCCCCTCAGTGAGCGCCTCATCCGGGTGGGCCGGCGGCTGGCAGATGACCTGGCCTCGGAATGGTATGTGGTCTTTGTGGAGACGCCTGGACACTTACACATGCCCGCGCCGAACCGGCTCCGCATCCAGCAGAACCTGCGCCTGGCTGAAGAGTTGGGCGCCTGGGTGGTCAACATCACCAGCGACTCAGTTCCAGACGCCATCACCGAGTTTGCACGCCAGCATAATATTACCAAGATTGTCGCCGGGAAGCCTCTTCGTCCGCGCTGGTTCGAGATTATACGCGGCACCGTCATCGACCAGATTATCCGAAACAGCAGCCATATCGACGTTTATGTAGTCAGTGAAGGCGAGACTGTACCATCCGAAAAACCACCCGGCCGGTTCTCCAAGCGCATGTTCCCAAACCGGCCATTCCGCCGCTACCTGGGTGGATTGTTGCTTGTTCTTTTGGTAACCCTACTGGGGTTACCGCTGCGGCCGTTTCTTGCTCCGACCAATCTTGCTATGCTTTACCTGGCTGCTGTGGTGCTTTCTGCGGCTTTTCTCGGCAGAGGCCCGGCCATTCTGGTATCGGTTACCGGTGTATTGACGTTTGACTTCTTTTTTACGGATCCGCGGCTAACTTTCACCGTCTATGATTCCCAATATCTCCTTACCTTCATTGGTCTTTTGATTGTTGGCTTGCTGATCAGCAACTCGGCTGCGCTGCTGCGCAACCAGGTGGATGTATTGCGACGGAGAGAACTGCAAACCCAGGCATTGAATAACTTGAGCCGGGAATTAACTGCCGCCGTTAGCCTGGATCAGGTGCTGGAGATAGTTATTCGACATTTGAGCGACATGTTCAACCGCGAAACCGTGGTTCTGTTGCCAGAGAATGGGCAACTCGGGGTGAAGGCAGCCACACCTGGTTTTGTGCTCAACGAGTTGGAGCTGGCCGTGGGGGATTGGGCTTTCAAGCATGGCAAAGAAGCGGGGCGCGGGACAGACACTCTGCCGGCCGCTGAAATCCGTTATTTCCCACTAATAACGGCTCGAGAAACGATTGGCGTGCTAGGCAATAAACCCCAGGAACCCCAGGATTACCTGACGGGCGATCAACGTGTGTTGATGGAGGGCATTATCAACCTGGCTGCGATTGCCATCGAGCGTGCTTCTTTTGCAGAAAAAGCGTCACAGGCAGAAATGTTGCGAAACACCGAGAAATTGCAAACGGCGCTGCTCAATTCGATCTCGCACGAGCTGCGCACACCATTGGCCACGGTCACAGGTGTGTTGACCAGTCTGGAAGAATTGGAAAAGCAGCCGGCGGAAAATAAGCTGGACGAAGGGACAAGGTTGGAACTTATCCATTCGGCTACCCGGCAAGCCGGCCGACTTAACCACCTGGTCGGAAACTTGTTGGATATGACCCGACTGGAAGCTGAAGCCATTCGTCTGAACAAAGAGCCTACCGACCTTCAAGACCTTGTAGTAACAGTGGCCGGCCAAATGAAGGAAGAACTTGCCTTGCATCCCCTGGTGGTTAATATTCCAGATAATCTACCAGAAATCACAATTGATGCGGTTTTAATTGGGCAGGTATTAACCAACTTGCTCGATAATGCAGTCAAATATTCCAAACCTGGCGATCCAATTGAGATAACGGTGAATGAAACCGGGAACGAAGTCAAGGTTGCGGTGAAGGATTGTGGCATCGGCATCCCCGAAGAGGATTTGGAACACGTTTTTGGAAAGTTCTACCGGGTTCAACGCCAGGAAATGATTGCCGGAACTGGCTTAGGCTTGTCGATCTGTAAAGGAATTCTTGAGACGCATGGTGGGAGGATTTGGGCTGTCAATAATCCCAATCAAGGAGTGACGATCACTTTTGCGCTACCATTAAGGGCAACAAAGGAACGCTGACATGGAAGAGCGCCGGTATCGGGTATTGATCGTGGATGATGAGCCTGAGATCCGGCAGTTTCTGCGCGCATCATTAAAAACGCATCACCATGAAGTGATGGAGGCCGAGAACGGCGAGAGAGCCCTGGCCGAAATACACACCTACCAGCCCGATTTAATCATCCTCGATCTGGGACTGCCCGATATGGATGGCGTAGAAGTGACCCGCCAGATACGAACTTGGAATCAGCTTCCCATCATTATTCTTTCTGTGCGTAATCGGGAAAGCGATAAGGTCGATGCTTTGAATTCAGGGGCAGATGATTATATAACCAAACCTTTTGGGGTAGGCGAACTGCTGGCGCGTATCCGCGTGGTGATGCGCCGGGTGGGAAATACCGGTTCCCTGCCGATCTATCAGGCCGGGGATCTTATAGTAAAGCTGGACCAAAGGGAAGTAATTGTAGGGGGAAAATCAGTCGACCTCACCCCGACGGAATTTGATATTCTCAGCATCCTGATCCAGAATGCCGGGAAAGTGGTCACACAGCGGCAGATGATACAAAAAGTTTGGGGAGCCGCATACGAGAATGAGACGCGCCTGCTGCGGGTGAATATCAGTAACCTACGTCGGAAACTCGAGCCGGACGTAAATCACCCAACCTACATAGTGACCGAGTTAGGAGTAGGATACCGGTTGGCCAATGGGTTAGATTACCACTGGTAGAGACACAGAAACCGATAAAAATGCGGTGATCTTTCACGTCAAACATCTCGCAATAATTGATCCCAAACAAGTAAAAAATGATCGGTCACTTAAGCCGCATGAACGTGTTTGACCCCTTTGAAAATCGCTATCATGAACTACCGGTAGTGGACAAGGACATTCTTTTTTTAGAATTTCTAATATTGGAGCTTGCCAACTCAGGCCTATCAAAAAACCGTAGCCCCAGGGACTACGGTTCTTATTAGTAGCGGGGATTGGATTCGAACCAATGACCTCCAGGTTATGAGCGGGAAACCCGTCTCCGCAACCTTTCACTATCAAGCCCGTCATTTTGTGCCAGCCCGACGAGCATAGGTTCAGGCTGGCCCGAAAAGAAGAGGTTGGTTAGTTTGTTTCCCAGATTGTAGCATGAAGGGGCGTTCGATGCAAACCTTATTTATTTGTTTTTAGTAAACTAAAAAATGGATGCATTTTAGTTATCCCCCATGAGCTATAGCTGCACCCTGTTGCTTTGTGGTTATTTAAAAATTGCCTATTGACTTTTTTGACAAGCGTTTGTATACTACTAATACGAATTAATAAATCGATTTAGTAACTCCTGCAGATTCTTCGAGGTATTCGAAATGAGAAAGCAAAAGAAACCTAGTCCAAGGATGGTAGATGTCGCCAAATTGGCTGGAGTCTCACAGACCACCGTTTCTTTTGTGATTAATGGAAACCCTGAAATTCCGGATGAAACCAAAGAACGGGTAAGGTCAGCCATATCCGAGCTGGGGTATCGTCCGAACCTGGCGGCCAAGAGTTTACGAACCCGGCATTCAGGTATCATCGGCTTTGTGACCGATGAAATTGCGATTACACCCTTCGCAGGAAAAATCTTTGAGGGCGCTCAAGATGTGGCCTGGGAACAGGAAAAAATTTTACTCCTGGTCAATACCAAAAACGACGCTAAGCTGCAAGCCCGTGCGATTGAAATGCTGATGGACCGCCGCGTCGAGGGAATTATCTTCGCTACCATGTACCATCGTCCCGTGAACTTACCCGACATGCTGTGGCACATCCCGTCGGTGCTGCTAGACTGCTTTGTGGACGACTCCTCTCTGCCTTCAGTTGTTCCAGATGAGGTTGGCGGAGCTTTTAAAGCCACCCGGGTTTTATTGCAAAAAGGCCACAGGCGGGTGGGCTTTGCCAGTAATCATGACCCAATCCCGGCGACTGCATTGCGTCTGGAAGGATATAAGGCTGCTTTATCTGCTCAAGGCATCCCTTTTGACCCGGCCCTGATTGCCACGGATGATTCCAGCGCTGATGGCGGTTACCGCTGTGCGCAAAAACTCATGAAGGAGCCAGACCGGCCAACCGCCCTGTTTTGTTTCAACGATCGCATGGCCATGGGCGCCTATGATGCCTTGCGCAAGCTCAATCTGTCCATTCCTGAAGATGTGGCCGTCATGGGTTTTGACAATCAGGAAATGATCTCCGCTCATCTCTACCCGCCGCTTTCCACCATAGAACTGCCGCATTATGAGATGGGCAAATGGGCCACCAGCTACCTACTGGAACATCTAGACCGTGAGGGTAGGTTAAATCCCATCCAGCACAAAATCGAATGTCCATTGATCGAACGCGATTCTATTTAGATTTTTTTTGCAAATTACTAATACGATTTAGTAATTCGAAAAGGTGATATCAAATGGAAAAACTAAATCCGACGATGATGGATGTGGCTGCACGGGCTGGTGTCTCACGGACCGCCGTTTCTTATGTGATTAGGGGCAATCCGGGCATTCCGGAGGAAACCAAAGCCCGGGTCAATGTGGCGATTTCCGAGCTTGGCTATCAGCCGAACCTGGCAGCTCAAAAGCTGCGCAATCAGCGCTCCGGGTTTATTGGGTTTATAGACGACGAAATCGCCATCACACCCTATGCCGGCAAAATCTTTGAGGGCGCTCAAGATGCGGCCTGGAAGCAAGGCAAGATTTTGCTTCCGGCCACGACCAAGAATGACCCCGGGAAGCAGGCGGCTGCCCTGGATATGATGATGGACCGCCAGGTCGAGGGCATCATCTACGCCAGCATGTATCATCGCGAAGTAACTCCACCCGATTTGCTGTGGCAGATACACTCGGTGTTGCTGGACTGCTTTGTGGCCGACCGCTCTCTGCCTTCGGTTGTCCCGGATGAAGTAGGGGGAGGGTTCAAAGCCACCAGTGTTTTATTAGAGAAAGGTCACAAGCGGGTGGGTTTTCTCAACAATCGTGATCAATATCCCCGCCACCACAGCCCGCCTGCAAGGTTACCTCTCCGCCTTGACCGCTCATGCCATCCCCTTTGACCTGGCCCTGGTGGCCTCCGACAGTTCCGACTCGGATGGCGGCTACCGCGCCGCCCGGGCCGTGATGCAGCTGCCGGACCCGCCGACCGCCCTGTTTTGTTTCAATGACCGCATGGCGATGGGCGCCTATTATGCTTTGCGCGATCTCAACCTTTCTGTTCCCGAGGATGTGGCTGTCATGGGCTTCGACAACCAGGAGATGATTGCCGCCCATCTCAACCCACTCCTTTCAACGATCGAATTACCTCATTATGAAATGGGCCAATGGGCCATCAACTACTTGCTCGAACATATAGACAAGGAAAGTGACCTGAATCCTATCCAGCATACCATCGAATGTCCTTATATCGAACGAGCTTCTATTTAGATTGAGGAGGTGAAGAAAATTCGAATACTGTTCATTGTGATGCGTGAAACCTAACGCTTGAGATGGAAACACCTGATGTGTTCAACCAATTTTAGAATCAAAATCTTTGAATGATCGACAACTGGAGAAGAAAAAAATGAAAACCCATAAAATTTCTCGTCGCGAGTTCCTGATTGCTTCCGTCACTAGCGCCGCTGGCTTCACCCTGGCCGCCTGCACAACCTCCACCCAGGCCCCCGCGACCCTGCCTCCTGCTGCCACCCAGCCGCCCGCTGCTACTCAGCCGCCCGCAACTGGGGCAAAATCGTCTCGCGGATTTGTCGAACCGCCCTTCCTGGCCGACCGGGTCGCTTCGGAAAGCTCCCTCCAATCGACAAGCGTCTCCCGATGAAATTTTCGTCGTTGGCGCCGGCACGTTGATCCAGGAAGAGTACAGCACCTGGAAAAACGGCCAGTACGGCGGTGATATTGCCATTGCTGCAACCTGGGGCACCGGCTTTTTGAACATTGCCCAGAGCAGCACTGTCCTGCGCTCCCCCAGCCAGTCGACCAAGGCATCTCCAAGCCCAACGTGCTCAGTAACCTGGTAAGGTTTCGGACGACTGTCACCACCTATACCTTTACACTCCGCAAGGGCCTGAAGTGGTCGGATGGCAGCCAGTGACCACCGACGATGTGCGCTTCGTTTTCGAGGATCTGTATGGCAACCCGGACGTGAATATTGGCTGGGCAGGAGACCTCTACACCCAGGGCAACTCGCTTTATGGGCCGGCCAAGTTGACGATTAAAGATGAGAACACCTTTGTAGCTCAAGTTCAGCAAGCCCTATGGCATGTTTATTGCCTCTCTCAACTCCTGGATCCCGGGCTACGACATGTTGATCAGGCCGGCTCACTACCTGAAGCAGTTCCATGCCAAGTATGCCAATAAGAGCTGACCTGGATGCGGCCCTCAAGGCCGCCAACGAAACCGACTGGACCAAGCTGCTCAATTCCAAAAACGTAGCGCACTGGGATATCGGCGAAATTCGCGGCCCTGGGTATGCCCACCCTCAATGCCTGGATCCTGGTCGAAGCCACCGACACCCGCCGCATCTTCGAGCGCAATCCATACTTCTGGCACGTCGACTCCAATGGCCTGCAGCTGCCCTACATCGACCGGGTGGTCAACAATATTGCCATTGATAATAACGGCACGTTGAACGCCATCATGTCCGGCAAGGTGGATCTGGCAGGCGGCAATAATATCTTCCCTCAGCCAGATGCCCACCCTGGTGCAAACCGCGGCCCAGTTCAACCGCAAGATCTTCACTACCGGCTCATTCAACTTACCCGACATGCTGTTCCTCAATCACGACTTCGAGTATGACAAGGCCGACAGCGTCTGGCAGAAGGTGATCACCGACCCGGACAACCGCTTTGGCAAAGCCATCGCCGCCGCCATGGATCCAGATGAGGTCAACAAATCGGTCTTCTTTGGCAAGTTCGGCAAGCCGATGATGAATGCCACGGGGCCTGACCTGCCGACCGCGAACAAGCTGTTGGATGAGCTTGGCTTCGACAAGAAAGGCAGTGACGGCCTGCGCCTGGGTCCGGATGGCAAGCCTTTCATTTTCCGCATCACTTTTGCACCCGCTGAAGCGCCTGAAGAATCGCCCATCTCCGAACTGCTCAAGGAACAGATCCAGAAAGCCGGCATGCACGTCGAGCTGGATGTGATCGACGGCTCGCTGTGGAACCAGCGCATTACCGACAATCGATCATGGCTTCCTTGAAATGGAATGACGGCGAAGCCTGGTCGACGGGCATTTCCGATGATTACCTGCCTGCCAGTAAGGGACCCTGGTCGCCGATCACTTGGCTGTACTTCACCTCGAAGGGTAAAAACGGGCGCAAACCGCCGCAGTACATCCAGGACTTCTATGACCTGTATACCTCCCGCAAAGCCTACCAGCCCGAATCAGACAAGGGCCTGGAAATCTACAACAAAATTTCCAAGTGGATGTCGGATCATTACGTGATGATCCCCACCGTCGGGCACCAGGTGAAACCCAATTCGGTCAATGCCAAGCTGCAGAACCTGCCGAATGAAGGGGCGCCCTTTGATCTGGATGTCTACATTAATGCCGAAGGTTACTGGTATGCCAGCTAATGCAAGTTGGAAATAACTTGAAAGGGCCCGGTCCGCGACGCGGACCGGACCTTAAGCCACCCCCTTGACCCTGTCATGCTTCGCGAGGGAAGGGCTGCGGTGAGGTAGCATTGTTCGCCTTTGAACGCGAACTGGAAAGGGTTGGCCATGTTAAAGTTTATTGTGCGTCGTATCATCATTCTCATCCCACTGCTGATCCTGGTTTCGATTGTGTCCTTCATCGTCATCCAATTGCCCCCTGGCGATTTCGTTCGAAACGTACATTCACAACCTGGAACTGCAGGGCGGGTCCGTCAATGCGGCTCAAAAAGCCGCTCTCGAACGGCAGTATGGACTGGACCAGCCTGTGATCGCGCAATATTTCATTTGGATTGGCAAGATCGTTCTGCATGGTGATTTTGGCAATTCATTCAAATACCAGCGTCCAGTCGTTGATCTGCTGGCGGAGCGTATCCCACGCACGATTGCCCTTTCCCTGGCAGCCATGCTGGTAACCTGGCTGATCGGCATTCCGATTGGGATTCTATCGGCGCTGAAGAAATATACCGGTTTGGGATTATTTTTTTACGTTCCTCAGCTTCTTCGGGTTATCGATCCCCGCCTTCCTGCTGGCCCTGGTGCTCATGTTTGCAGTGTTTACCTCCACCGGCTATATGATCATGGGCCTGTTTTCGCCGCAATTTCAGGATGCGCCCTGGTCGATCGCCAAGTTTCTCGATATGATGCACAATGTCTGGCTGCCGCTGGTGGTGCTGGCGGTGACTGGTTCGGCCGGACTGATCCGCATTCTGCGCGCCACCCTGCTGGATGAGCTGAAGAAGCAATACGTGACCACCGCCCGGGCCAAAGGCCTGCCGGAGTGGAAGGTAATTTTGTATCTACCCGATCCGTATCGCCATGAACCCGATCATCAGCACGATTGGCTGGATGCTGCCGGCAATGGTGGGCGGCGAGCTGGTGGTATCGAAGGTGCTCAATATCCCGACAGTTGGGCCGATGATGCTGGATGCCACCCTGAGCCAGGATATGTACCTGGCGGGCGGATTTGTGCTGATCTTATGCACCTTGACCATTATTGGTACGCTGATCTCCGATATCCTCCTTGCGTGGGCTGATCCCCGCATCCGTTTTGAATAGGCCCGCACGGCCGAAAGGGAGATCCCAACTATGGCTAACACACTTTCTACCCCACTCTTGGTACACGCCAGAGGTTATGTCGATCGCCGCTCCAGGGAGTTGCTCAGTCGCTTCCGCGGCACCCGTTACAAACGGCAGAAAATGGCTGAGCACCTGCTGGAAGCATCCCAGTACCAACTCATGCTGGTCAAATTTAAAAAACATCGCCTGGCGGAAATCAGTTTTTGGCTGCTGCTGGTTATGTATCTGATGGCGATCTTCGCCGACTTTGTCGCTCCCTACAGCCCGGTAACCCGCTTCGGCGAACTGGTCTATACGCCACTCCCCTACGATCCACATCCAGGATGAACAGGGTAATCTTCCACCTGCCATTCATGTATGACCGGGTCAGCAAGTTGACGAAGCCACTTACACTTACAGTTTTGTGGATGATACCAGCCAGCGCTTCCCTATCCAGTTCTTCGCCAAAGGTGAACCATATCAGATGTTTGGGATCATTCCCAGCGGACATCCACCTGTTCGGGACGACATCGCAAGGCCCGCTGTTCCTGATGGGCAGCGACAATCTGGGGCGGGATATGTTCTCGCGGATCGTGTTTGCGGCCCGGGTTTCGCTGTTTATTGGCCTGGGCGGGGTGCTGATCAGCTTCTTCCTGGGCATCCTGCTGGGCGGTATCTCCGGGTTTTTCGGCGGCACGGTGGATTTACTCATCCAGCGCCTGATTGAGTTTATTATCAGTATTCCCCAAATCCCGCTGTGGATGGGGCTGTCAGCCGCCATCCCGGTCGATTGGAACGGTATCCAGAAATTCCTGGCCATCGTCCTTATCCTGTCGTTGGTAGGCTGGACAGGGCTGGCGCGGGTCGTGCGCGGCAAGATCATCTCCTGCGCGAAGAAGATTACGTTACCGCCGCCAAGATATCCTCCGCCAGCGACATGGCAATTATTTTCCGCCATCTGCTGCCGGGCTTCACCAGCTACCTGATCGTGCATATCACCATTTCCATCCCGGGGATGATCCTGGGCGAGACCACCTTAAGCTTCCTGGGGTTGGGCATCACCCCGCCCAATGTCAGCTGGGGCTCGTTGCTGCAGCAGGCCCAGGATGTGACCGTGCTGGGGCACTATCCCTGGCTGCTGTACCCGTGCGCGGCAATTATCCTGGCGGTGGTCTTGTTCAACTTCATGGGTGACGGCCTGCGCGACGCGGCTGACCCATACTCCCGCTGATGCCGGCCCTGAAGGAATTGAAGGCGACACGTATATGCATAAACAATTGGCAATTTTTTCTTCTTTTTCTTTCTGCTGGCAGGATGCGGAACGATGAAACCTGCTCAACCCACTCCCACATCCCAGAATAGCTCTCTAGCGCCAGAGGCGGACGGCGCTACTGACGCCGTCCGACCTGCAACCCGAAGGCGCCGTAACCGTGCAGACAGCCAGTACCAGGGCCGAAAACTCCCCAGGATTACCTGGCGACTTCCATGGCTCGGGATGATATTGAATATCCGCTTTCCGAGGCCATCCGCTATCAGCAGCCTTACCGGGAGCAGTATCACTTTTCTCCCGCCGCGGGCTGGCTGGGCGATCCGGATGGGATGGTGCGCTTCAATAACCTCTACCATGTCTTCTGGTGGGGGCATGCAGAATCGCAGGACCTGGTGCACTGGAACGAGCGCATTCAACCCATGATCGGCGATAACGGCTCCTTCGTGTACTATTCAGGTTCAGTGGTGGTGGACCGCAACAACACCAGCGGTTTGGCCGTTGACCCTAGACCAGCCGCCAATGATCGCCATCTACACCATGCATGATAAAGCCTCCAACAAGGAGACCCAGGGCCTTTCAGTCAGCTACGATACCAAGAGCTTTGTCTTCTACGACCAGAATCCGGTGCTTACTTCTGAGCGGTCCGCCTTCCGCGATCCGCAGGTGTTTTACTACGCCCAACTCAGACGCTGGATCATGGTGATTGCCCTCTCGGATGACCGCAAGGTCAGCTTTTATGCTTCGACGGATCTCAAACATTGGGAACACCTGAGTGATTTTGGGCCGGAAGGGGCTATCTCGCAGGTGTGGGAAGTGCCTGACCTCTTCCAACTGAGCGTGGACGGCAACCCCAATCATAAAAAATGGGTGCTGCTGTGCGGGATGGGCCCCAACCGGGAGCAGTATTTCATCGGCGATTTTGACGGTCAAAAATTCACCCTGGATCCGGCTCTCAATGGCTATCTTCACGGGCAGCCGCCGGTCAGCTCGAATGGGAGTGAGCGCGCCAACTGGCTCGACTTTGGCGCTGATTACTACGCCGTGCGCACCTACCGCGATTACGATAACGCCGAAAACCGGGTGGTTAGCATGGGCTGGCTGGGCAACTGGGAATACGCCAATGATGTGCCCTACTTCATGGGGCAAGGGCGCCCTGGCGCTGCCGCGCGAGCTTGGCCTGCAAACTTATCCCGGCGGGCTGCGCATCGTCCAGCACCCCATCCCCGCCCTGGAAGGGCTGCGCCGGGGAGCCGGTCCAGATCGGAACAGCAGGTGGTTAGCCAGGGCTTACACCGCTTTCCAGGCTTTAAGCCCACGCGCAACACCTATGAGATCGATGCGACCTTTGAAATCACAGATCCGAACGCAAGTTTGGCATCAAGATGGCCGTGTATGGCAAGGACAGCTATGGGGTCAGTGTCGGATATGATGCCGCCACATCCAGCCTGTTTCTCGACCGCACGAACCCGGAACACGGGGAGTTCGCCGGCCGTTTGCCAAGTATATGATCGCTCCCCTGGATGCCCAGAGATGGCGAGAGTCCGCCTGCATATTTTCGTCGACCAGTCTTCGATTGAAGTTTTCGCTAATGATGGCGACTCACCATGTCCGCCCTGATGTTTCCAAGCCCCGAAAGCCTGGGCATCGATTTATTCTCCGAGAACGGTGACGTGACCCTGGCTGGCCTCAGTGCGTGGCAGCTGGATTCGATCTGGGGTGTCCCCGCCAAGTAATCTCTGGCATTCGCTGAAATAAAAAGGATAAACAAATATGAACCGATTAGAAGTCCAAAACCTGAAAACATACTTCTTCCTTGACGAAGGTATCGTCAAGGCGGTGGACGGCGTGGACCTCACCGTTGGGGACCAGGAGACGATTGGCATCATCGGCGAGTCGGGCTGTGGGAAAAGCGTAATGTCACAGTCGATTATGCGTTTGGTGGTCCAGCCCGGGGAGATTGTCAAGGGGACGGCCCTGGCTGCACCGCAAAGACGGGAGCCAGGTGGATATCTTCTCTCTGGAGCCTAATTCGCCCGAGCTTACGCTCAATCCGGGGAGGTGAAATTGCCATGGTATTCCAGGAGCCAATGACCGCCTTTTCACCCGTCTATACCATCGGTCACCAGATTGGTGAAATGGTGGAGATGCACACCCATCTTAAGGGTAAAAAAATTCGCGAGCATGTGGTCATGATGCTCAACCGGGTGGGTATTTCCAACCCGAGCCAGCGCTTATGACGAATACCCGCACCAGCTCTCTGGCGGCATGCGCCAGCGCGCCATGATCGCCATGGCCCTCAGCTGCAGCCCCAAGATCATCCTGGCGGATGAGCCGACCACCGCCCTGGATGTGACCATCCAGGCCCAAATCCTCGACCTGATGAAAGAGCTTCAACGCGCGGAAGGAATGTCGGTGGTCTATATCACCCACAATATGGCGGTGATTGCTGAAACGGTCGAGCGGGTTTATGTGATGTATCTTGGCCAGGTAGTGGAAACCACCACCACACCGCGGCTGTTCGCCAACCCGCTCCACCCCTATACCCAGAAGCTGATGCGGTCTATTCCCAAGCCCGGGCAGGAGGTTGACAAGCTGGAGGTGATCCAGCGGGACCGTGCCAACCCCGATTGACCTGCCCAGGCAGTGTGGATTTGTCTCGCGCTGTTCAAGCATGCCATCCCGGCGCTTTGCGATAAATCGATGCCAGCACTTATCGAAAAAGAGGAAGGGCACGCTGTGCGCTGCTTCCTGTACAGTGAAAAAACGGAGCCAGAAGATGAGTGGACAAATATCTAACCCAACCACCGACCAGCGAATTCTTAAAGGTTCATGGCCTGAGCAAGTTCTTTCCGATCACCACAGGGCCTGATGAAGCATGTGTCAGGCTACGTTCGGGCCGTGGACGATGTGGACCTGTACGTCAACGCCGGGGAGACGCTTTCGATCGTCGGCGAATCCGGCTCCGGGAAGACCACCCTGGGCCGCTGCATTGTGCGGGCTCTTGAGCCGACCAATGGGCAAGGTGGAACTGCGGATGGACGATCAGTGGATCGATCTGACCGCCTTGAAAGGCGAACAGCCTGCGGGCCACCCGGCGTAATTTCCATATGATCTTCCAGGATCCCTATTCATCACTCGACCCGCGCATGACCGTTTTGGATATCGTCAAAGAACCCCTCGTCTATAACAAGCTGGCCACGGGAGTGAAGTGCGCCAGATCGTGCTCGAGACGCTCAAGCTGGTCGGGTTGGAAGAGCGCCACCTGCGCCGCTACCCGCATGCCTTCAGCGGTGGGCAGCGCCAGCGGATTGGCATCGCCCGCTCGCTGGTCTGCCACCCCAAGCTGATCGTGTGCGATGAATCGGTGTCCGCCCTGGATGTATCAGTCCAGGCCCAGATCCTCAACCTGTTGAAAGACCTGCAGCACGATCTGAATCTCTCGTATATTTTTATCGCCCATGACCTGGCGGTGGTGGAGCACATCTCCAACCGGGTGGCGGTGATGTACGTCGGCAAGATCGTTGAGCTGGCTGCATCGGAAGAATTATTCAACCATCCCCGCCACCCCTATACCGAGGCGCTGCTTTCGTCAGTGCCCCTGCCGGACCCGACCCGCAAGGCAAAGCGCATGATCCTGGAAGGCGAAGTGGCTAACCCGGCCCACCCGCCCAGCGGCTGTTATTTCCATCCGCGCTGCCCGTATGCCACCGAACGGTGCAAAAAAGAGAACCCGCAGTGGCGCGAGATTTCGCCGGAGCATTTTGTCGCCTGCCATCATGCAGACCAGCTTCAATTGAAGGGAATGATGTAAAGGAACGGGTAATCATAGGAGAAACACCCTAATGCCATTACAGGATGACCATTACCGCCCACAATATCACTTTTCTCCACCCGCCAATTGGTTAAATGACCCTAACGGCCTGGTGTATTACCAGGGAGAATATCACCTATTTTTCCAATACCACCCTGACAGTTCAATTTGGGGTCCCATGCACTGGGGGCATGCAGTAAGCTCGGATTTGGTGAACTGGCAGCATCTGCCCATTGCCCTCTTTCCGGACGAAAAAGGCACCATCTTCTCCGGATGTGCGGTCATTGACTGGGATAATACCGCCGGATTCGGCAAAGAAGCCATGGTGGCCATTTTTACTCACCACCAAGAAAGAGATGAGAGCCAAAGTCTGGCCTACAGCACCGATTGTGGTCGTTCCTGGACAAAATATGCAGATAACCCGGTGCTCGTGCCTCCTGACTATGAACGTGATTTCCGTGACCCGAAGGTGTTCTGGTATGCCGAGAACGGTTCAGGTCATTGGGTGATGACACTGGCAGCCGGTGATGCCATCCGCTTCTTTACATCTCCTGATCTCTTGCACTGGAAACCGACCGGTATTTTTGGGGTGGATCACATCACCCATTTCGGCTTTTGGGAAACACCTGACTTGTTCCTCCTCCCCGTAGGCGAAGGCCCCGAATCGCGCTGGGTGTTGACGGTGGGGGTAGGGAAAGGCGGTATCGGGGGACTGTCCGGCATGCAGTATTTTATTGGCCAGTTCGATGGGGAAAGGTTTACCTCTGAAAATCCGCAAAACACTGTTCTATGGCTTGACTTCGGTGCGGATTATTATGCTGCCCAATCCTGGAATGATGAGCCAAACGGGCGCCGCGTGATGATAGGCTGGCAAAATAACTGGCAATATGCGAGAGTCATCCCAACGACCACCTGGCGGGGTGTGTTTTCCCTGCCGAGAGAGTTAGCGCTCAGGCAAACAGAAAACGGTGTGCGTCTGTTCCAGCAGCCTGTCCACGAAATTTTTGCCCTGCGCAAGGAACATCTTCAATGGAACAAAGTAACTGTCTCACCGGGTACGAACCTGCTCGAAAACATGAAAGGGGATTCATTCGAAATTATCGCGGATATTCAAGTCAACCCACAGGTAAGCTGTTTTGGATTTCGTCTTCGGGTTGGCGACCACGAACAAACAACCATTGGTTATGATGTTCAACAGGGAAAAGTATTTATTGATCGCTCTAATTCTGGTCAAAGTAGTTTCGACGAAGGTTTTGCCCGTGTCCATCAGGCCGATATGACGCCTGTTCAGGGAGTTGTTCGCCTGCAAATCTTTCTCGACCGTATTTCCGTTGAAGTGTTTGGCAACGACGGACAGGCAACACTGACAGACACTATCTTCCCTGAAGAACAAAGTCAGGGAGTGGAGCTGTTCACACAGGGCGGCGAGATTATTCTTAATAAACTTGATGTTTATAAGTTGAGGCCGGCCAGTTTTATATCCGTTGAAAGTTAACGCCCAGAGAATGAAATTGGCCAAATCACGGCTGGTAAATCAATTATTATGGATTACGCTAATAATGATGGGTGTTTAGGAGGCTTTTTTGGAAATTTTCTATCGTCCACCCAATGCGTTTGTCGGGGATGTCATCCCCTTTTTTGATAATGGCCTGTTCAAACCGTTTTACCTAAAAATCTGGCGAGATTATCGTGGACCAGACCGTATCAACGGCTGGCATATGCTGACGACCAGCCGATCATTTGCATTATGAAGAACAGCCAACCGGGATTGTAGGCGGCACGGGCAGCATCCTTAAAATTGGCGAAGTCTACCACATGTTTTACTGCAAGTTTGACCATCACAGCCGGCCGGAAAAGCAAATGGTCTGCCATGCCGTCAGCCCGGATTTAAAGGAATGGACTGAGCTTCCCGAAGAAACCTTTATGGCCGATGGCGAGATTTATGAAATGTCCGATTGGCGCGACCCATTTGTATTCTGGAATGACGAAGAGCAGCAGTACTGGATGATCACTGCCGCTCAAAAACGTGGCAAAACCATGCGCAAAGGCTGCGTTGGGAAATGTGTCTCCAAAGATTTGAAAACCTGGACTTATGAGCAACCGTTATATGCTCCGGCGATTCATCAGAGTGCACATGAATGTCCTGACCTTTTTAAAATGGGGGATTGGTATTACCTGATTTATTCGGCCTATACTGACCGCTTCCAGACTTATTATCGGATGAGCAAATCGTTGAACTGGCCCCTGGCGCACCCCGGAGCGAGACACTTTTGATACACGCGCCTTCTATGCCGCAAAAACTGGGACGAATGGGGTAGACAGGTTTATCTACGGGTGGAATCCAACACGGGAATATAATATGTGGAATTTCAATCCCCAGAAGGGTTTTGGGTATGACTACAACACCTGGGACTGGGGAGGAAATATGATCGTCCACAAGCTTGATTCAGAAATCAAGACGGCACATTATCGGTCACCGTACCTTCAACTGTGGACAACGCCTTTTCGATTTCAAAAGCCATGGAAATCGAGCCATTGAATGGCACATGGAATTTGCGTAATGGAAACGCAGAAATTGCTTCCCCTTATGCTTATGCAAGCGCCTTATTGCCGCTGATTCCACGTGAATGCAAATTGGAAACAGACGTTCGCTTTGAGGGTTCTCCCCGCGAGTTTGGTATCGCATTGCAAGTGGATGAAAGCTTTGACCTCGGTTATTATCTCTGCTTCGAACCATACCGAAACCGGCTCCAGTACAAAACCGGCATTCGCATGTACGAGGATGGCGGGAAAATGTTCCCCTATGAAGTCGAAATGGAACGCCCAATCGCATTAAAGCCCGACACAGACTATCACGTAAGGATCTTTGTACAGGATACGATCTTGGAAGTGTATATCAACGAGGAAATTGCGTTAAGTACGCGAATGTTCAATTACTTGGACCGCCGGTTTGGGTTGTTTGTCTCGGAAGGGGAAGCCCATTTCAAAAACATCAAGCTTTTTACCATACCTTGATCATAGGAGCAATTATGAAAAAGAGCGCTTGGGCCCTTTATTTTTCTTTGATCGCTCATTTTGCTGATTGCTGCGGCTTGCTCCCCGGCAGCAGCCACTGCCCCTGACCGCCACCTCTACCAGTGCCCCCCAACCCAGCCTGTGCTGCCCGCAGTTCAAACGCCAGCAGCCAGTGAGCCTTTTCGCCCCCAATATCATTTCAGCCCCCCAGCCAACTGGATGAACGACCCTAACGGCCTGGTTTACCTGGATGGCGAATATCATCTCTTTTACCAGTACAACCCAGATGCCACCGTATGGGGCCCAATGCACTGGGGGCATGCCGTCAGTCATGACCTGGTGAACTGGCAACACCTGCCGGTGGCCCTGGCCCCGGATGCGTTGGGCAATATTTTCTCCGGCAGCGCCGTGGTGGATAAGAACAACACTGCCGGTTTTGGGGCCAATGCCATGGTGGCCATCTTCACCCACGAGCAGAACGGGGCCCAGCGCCAGAGCCTGGCCTACAGCATGGATAAAGGCCGCACCTGGATCAAATATTCGGCAACCCGGTCCTGAAGGCCCCCAACAATCTCAAAGACTTCCGCGACCCCAAAGTCTTCTGGTATGAGCGGGGCGGCAGCGGCCATTGGGTGATGTTGGTGGCGGCGATGAACATGATCCTGTTTTACACTTCCCCGGATTTAAAAACATGGACCCCCAGCGGAGAGTTCGGCCCGGGCTACGGTTCTACCTACGGGGTGTGGGAATGCCCCGAACTGCAGGAGCTGCCCCTGGATGGCGGCCCTCAGACGCGCTGGATGCTGTCGGTGGGGGTAGGGTCCGGCGCCCCGGCCAATGGGTCGGGAGTGCAGTACTTCATCGGTGATTTTGACGGCCAAAAGTTCACCAGCCCGGCTCCTCCCGCGACCGTGTTGTGGGTCGATTATGGGGCCGATTTCTACGCTGCCCAGGCCTGGAATGACGCCCCGGACAGTCGGAAGGTGTGGCTGGGATGGATGAATAACTGGGCTTACGCCCAAAATACCCCCACTTCCAGCTTCCGAGGCAGCTTCAGCCTGCCCCGCCAGCTGACCTTGGTTACCACTCTGCAGGGGATTCGCCTGCAGCAACAGCCTCTGCCCGAGCTGCAGAGCCCTTCGCGGCCCGGCCTGGCATCTGCCGGCCCTGACTCTGCCCGCCGGCAGCCGCCCTCTGGAGGGGGTGAGCGGCCAGACCCTGGAGATCACAGCTGAATTCCGGCTTGATACCGCCAAAGCCGATCGCTTTGGCCTAAAAGTGCAGGCCGGCACGGGAGAATATGCCGCCATCGCTTACACAATTGGTTACGATTTACAAGCGCATAAGCTGTATGTAGACCGCAGCGGGGTGGGCCAGATGAATGTTAAACCTCCGTTCGCCAGCGTCCATACTGCCCCCTTGGAGCCGAACTCTAGCTCCATATTGAGTCTTCATATTTTTATTGACCGTTCCTCACTTGAGGTGTTCGCCAACAACGGCCAGGTGGTGATTACGGACCAGATTTTCCCCGCCTCAACCAGCCAGTCAATAGAGCTTTTTGCAGAGGGCGGTCAGGTGGATCTCAGTTCCCTTAACCGTTTATCCTATACATCCTGCCAGCTTTACGGCAAATGACCAGCATATGGCTTATCGTTGTGCTCAACAAAGCTACACTAAAATGCTTCCTTGTAAAGGAAGAAAATTCATTGGAACCTTTGTGGAGCGGTTGAATCTCACCATTCGACATTGTGTTCCCAAGCTAACCTGGCGGACGTGGGGTCCGGCTTAATACTTCATCTGAACTGGTGGATCAACCGGAGCGGTGGCGGAGCTATTATCATTTTGTCTGCTACCCCGAGAGCCTGGAATTGAGGCTGGAAAAACCGGTGAAGCGGAAGGGGAGACAGCATCCGCAGCGGATTCGAAGGCACACGCCAGCCATGGCCGCGGGCTGAGGTGAAGCGTTGGACGGTAAGGGAGTTATTGAGTTCTCCCTTATTGTAGATTTGATTGGGGGAGGGGGGATGAATATATAATAGTAATAGCAAGCCGATTCATCGGCAAATTTGGCCTGTGAGCGGGCGGGAAAAAGCCAATATGAGCTCAAAAATGGACCATTTCAGTCATCCCTCACGGACTGTGGAGGTACCTGATGTTTCCGTCATGCAAAATATAGACTTCGATAATCCCCTCAAAAAATATCGAAGTAATTCTGATCGCAAGAGCCATTTTCTCGGAGTGTAAATAACGCAATTTTATTCACAATCTTTGGCGCAAATATCAAAAAAACTCGAAAATCCTTTCAACTCAAGTTTCATCGGGACATTTGTCCCGGCTCGCGCGGGACAAGGGTCCCTTGTAAATTTGTACTTAATAGGTAAAATTAGACCATCAACGCGCTGATTTCAGCGCCACATATACACGCCCATAAACCATACGTTTGATGGATTTCAAAGATGAGATTCCGATGTATGGTTTTTTGTTTGTTAACGGTCTAAACCCGGACTTTCCTAATATACGTCGGCTGGAAAAAAATAACGAAAGCGGTAAGTCAAATCCTTTGGGAAAGGGCAGGAAGAATGATCCTCAATTCCCATCCCCGGCTGCATTTTCGCCAGGCAGCCGGGCAGCGCGATGCTTTGGTTGGGTCGCTCCTCTGCATCGTGGGCCTCACTCAAGCGATCATCCTGCGAAGTTGGCAGGCTCCCCTTTCAACGAGGGGTTGCAACCTAGGCGATGAGCTGGCGTTGTCTTAACGAGGTTGGCGAAGTGGGATCGGCTTAATAGGAAACTATGGGAAGACGGATTTTAGGATCGTTTTCCGCAATTGTTATGTTTCAGGAGGTGTTTTATGAGTAAAAACCATAAAGGTAGTCTCGGCTACCAGATGATGAAAGCCCTGCAGGGCGTTTTTAGACCTGGCGCCAGCCGCCATTTGGCCAAGAAACATCACCGGGATGCCGCGCTTATCACCAGCATCAGCACCATGCGCACCGATTCCGCGGATGTACACCGATTCTCCCGCTTCATCCGGGAGCGCTGGCCTGAGGTGAAGGATTTACCTCAAGTCAACTCTGAAATGGCAAAGGCTTATATCGAAGCAATGGTCGAACGTGGCATTTCCGGCGGAAACATCGGCCGACATTGCGCTACGATCAGCAAGCTGGATGCCGTTTGTAAGAAAAATGGAACCTTCCCCCCGGATGCGCCGTCCCTTTTGCCACTCCGGGCCGAAGGAGGGCCGGGCGGTTTTCACTCGAAACCAAAACCGATCCCATACACTGAAGAGCAGGCAATGGCAATTATTCAATACCTGGATTCGAGCGATTACGAAATAGCCAGGCTGCTCAACCTGATGTGGAAAGCCGGGCTGCGCGTCACTGAAGCAACTTATTTGCGTGCTCAGGATATTGACCTTGAAAACAGGATGATCAACCTGAACGAGGAAGGCAACGCCAATCGCACCAAAGGCGGCCGGCCAAGAGTGGTGGAATATCAGCTTGAAAATTCAGATTTCTTTGCCGGCCTGAAGAATTCATCTGATAATCAACCCACCGGTCACCTGTTTTCCAACCGGCGGGGACTGCCCGATCGGGCACGCCAGAAAGTGCGCCAGGCCTGCACTGCGTTGAACATCCCCTGCTTGGGAACCCACGCCTTTCGCAAGGCATTCTCGGTGGACAACTACCGCCAGGCCAGAGCTCAAGGCGCGGATGACCGCCAGGCGCTGTTGGCCACATCCCATCAACTGGGTCACAACCGGATTGACGTGACCCGCCAGAGCTATGTCCCTAAGGTCGAACGGGAGAAAGGAGGTTGAGATGGATGTGGCAGAGAACGCAAAACCGCTAACCATGGACGCACAATACATCGTTCATGGGAATATCACGGACCATCCGGATGCGGTTCCTTGACCTGGCAAAATATCAGTATGCTTTCATGTGCCAGAGTAAAACCCTATCTCAATAGGATTTTCAGGAAGGCGAATTCAACCATCTCTGCCTGATCGACCATATTTGGGGAGAGTGCGGCGAGATGGAGTTTATCGATCTAAACGGCAGTCAAACCCTGGTGCGTTTCTATCTGCCCGGTCCGGTTAGTTATCGGAGATCGATGAGTTCGAACATGCCATCCGCAAAAACTTTTCCCGACCGCGTATCGGACTCTGGTTTTAGGAGAATCTGGGGTGGACTCCAAAGGTCATATGAGATCTTCGCCGAAGAATTGTACGAGCATCGGGTGACCAGCCTCCAGCAATATCCAGGGCCTGGCTGTAGATCAAATTGGGATTGAGCCCATACCCATTGTCCTACTTTCAAATTCCACCTGCGCCACAAACCGGGATACCCCAAACACAACCGGATAAGTCCGCAACCTCCAGGTTGGGATATCCCAAATCCAACCGGATAATCCACAACAACCGGTTGGGATATCCCAATCACAGCTGGATAGTCCTCGACCATGGGCCGGGATATTCCGCAAAACTCGCGGATACTCCCCAAGCGCAAGTTGGAGTGGGTTGGGATATCCCGAGGGAACATCCAGTTGAAGAGACCGATATCTCTTTAACCAGAGAAGATCAGGAACTGCTGCGTTTATGGGCCGATGGCCTGACTGCCAATGAAATCGGAATGCGAACCGGGAAAACAGGGAAAACAGTAACGAACCGGTTATCCGTCTTGCGCGGGATGTATGGCGAGGAACGGGTTCCCCTCCGAAAAGCACCAACTCGGAAAGATTTGGGATAAATTGGGATAATCTGGGATATGGACATGGGGATATCTCTGCGGATACAAAAAGAGTGGGTCACCAAAATATTTTTTACAGGAGATACCTACTATGTTCACCCAATTCACTGAATTCCCATTATCAAACTGCCCCACAGTGTAATCGTGAAGTCTACCGGTTTACTTCCCATGTTATACCGG
>CAVVZR010000009.1:0-68079 GCA_963752685.1 uncultured Chloroflexia bacterium
GCCGCAGCGCAGCGCGAATTTCGGTCAGAACCGCCGGATCGTTTTCCTTTTCGAGGGCTTTTTGTAAAGCGGCGGCTGCCTGCGGCTGAGAAAATTTGCCGAGCGCCCAGGCGGCATGCGCACGCACGAGAGCCTCAGGCTCGTGCAGCAGGCAGTCGCACAGGGCTGAGAGCGCGGCGGGATCGCGCCGGTTGCCCAGGACGACAGCGATGTTGCGCAGGTATCCACGCCGGCGCGCGCGCAGAATCGGGCTGCGCTTGAATTTGCGGTTGAAATCCTGGGGTGAGAGCTGAAGCTCACCGTGCAGGGGTTCTGCCGGCGGTTGGGTGGACGGGTCAAGCTCGGGATCGCCCCTGGGCGCCGCAAAGCGCAGGTTCCAGGGACAGACCGCCTGGCAGACATCACAGCCGAAAATCCAATCGCCCATTTGCGGGCGCAGCTCGGCGGGGATGGCGCCCTTGTTTTCGATGGTCAGGTAAGAGATACAGCGGGCGGATTCCAAGGTGCGGTCCTCGCGAATACAGCCGGTTGGGCAGGCTTCGATGCAGCGACGGCAGCTGCCGCAGTAGTCGGAGAGAAAAGGCGGGTCAGGCTCAAGCTCGACGTCGAGCAGCAGTTCGCCCAACAGAAAATACGAGCCGTGTTTTGGCGAGATCAGGCAGGTGTTTTTACCAATCCAGCCCAGGCCGGCAGCCATGGCGTAATCGCGTTCCAGAATGGGCCCGGTATCGGTATAAACCCGCCAGGCGACCGGCCGGTCCAGGCGGCTTTGCAGCAGTCGGGCTGCCTGCTCCAGGCGGGGCGGGATGACCTCATGGTAATCCGGGCCGGCCGCGTAGGCCGCCACCCTGCCAGCCTGCGGCGGAGGCGGTTCCTGCGCGGGGCGGCTGTAGCGCAGGCCAACCACGGCTATGGTGCGTACATCGGTCAGTATTTCCGCCGGGTTGGCGCGCCTTTGCAGGGCTCGCGGGCTGGCAAGATAGGCCATGCCGGCATGCCGGCCGGCATCCACCCAACCCAGGTAGGTATCCAGATGCAGAGGTGGATCCGGGCGGGCGAAACCCACCAATTCAAAACCCAGCTGGTGAAGCAGACCGGCCACTTCGGATTTGAGATCCATGCCGAAAGTATAACAAGAAACGCTCCCGCGGCGAGTAATCCAGCGGGAGCGTTTGGTCATAACTTTATCGAATGGGGTTAATCGATGAACTCCAGATCCATGAACACAGAATAGAAATTCTGGCCTTCGGCATTGGTCATCACCCAGATCGTTTCAGTTTTCCCTTTGGTGGATGGGGCGGTGGCCTCGAAGACGATTTCGACCGTCTGGTCGGGTTTGACCTCCTTCGTCAGGTTGAGGTCATTGGGGCTGCCCAGTTTTTCGCCGGCATAATAGCGGAAGGTATACCCGGTGGTCCAGGTAGTCGTGCCGGTGTTCTTGAAGATATATTTCACCATGAACTTCGAAGTGACCTGGATTTGGGTGTTATCTGTGGGGGTCTGCGACACCCATTCCGCCTTATCGGGCACAGAGGCACCTGGCGCCGATTTTGTGTTGGTGGCCAGCGGGGTCAGCGCCAATACGGTGGGGGTACCCGCACCGGGGGTAGCGCTGATCTCCGGGGTCGTGCTGGTAGCTCCTGGCCCGGGTTGTTGCAGGGTGGCGTCCACAGACTGGGTGACCATTTCGGTGGGGGTGGCTGTGGCGGGGGCCGGAGTGGCGGATGGTTGAGAAGACTGGGTCTGCGCCAGACCGGCGGCAACCGTGGCAGCCGCCTGAGTGTAGATAGCATTGGCGTCCAGGGTGGGCGCGACCGGGGTGTTCTGCTGGCAGGCCGCCAAAATGAAAGCAGCGGCCAGGATCAGGCACAGCCCGGCGATGGTTTTTGATCGCAACATTCTAAAATCCTCCAAACAAAGTTCGCATGCACCATCTCAGAAGTTTTCGATCGACGAACCAAATATCAGACCAACCCTTGATGAGATCGATCCCGCCGTTCTTCGAGATAGATACGAAAATTGATTCTCTATTGGGTTGAGGGAATTGTCAAGGGTTGGTTCGGGTTTGGGGATTAAAAACCGGCATTAAGTCATTCACATCGGGTGGAGCGGGTAAATCGGTGGTGAATTCTTTCTCGCCGCGGAAGGTGAAGTAGCTGATTGCCCCAGGATGGATGCTGATATCCTGGGTATAGCGTTTATCCAGGTAATCGATGATGATTTGATAGTCGCCGGCAGGCAGGTCGCTCAAGACCATGTTTTCCTGGAAATACGGATCCATGTTGACCGTAGATTTGCCGTACGTGCGCACTGTCCAGCTCTGACGGGTAGACTTGTTGCGCACGACCACATCTTGCTGGGTAAGGAATGAACCGTTGGTATTGCGCAGCTGCCCGACCAGCACTCCCCAGCCTACCGGGGGCACCAGCCAGAGTTCGGGGTTGAGGGTGGCGAAATAGCTGTTGCGATCGGAGCGCACCTCAAAGTGCAGGTGGGGTCCGGTGGTCAGCCCGGTGGTGCCTACTAATCCGATCTGTTCGCCGGCCTGGACGATCTGCCCGTTGACCACCAGGATGCGCTCCATGTGCGCATAAACGGTATACAGGCGCTGACCCTCATAACCAAAGTCGTGGCGGATGGTGACGGCCAGTCCATAGGGATCATCGGGGTTGTTTTCACCGTAATACAGGCCATAGCCTGCCCAGACTACCTTGCCCGAGGCGGCGGCCAGCACCGGGGTATTGCGTGGGACCGGGATATCCACGCCGGTATGGACGATATCCGAGCTGAAGAAAATCCCGCCGTAACGGTAATCGGCCAGCGGCCAGTTAACCTCATCCGCGGCGATGGGGCGGGCGAAGTAGAAATGGTCGTGCGGACCCAGCGCCCAGGGCACGTCATACAATGCCGGGCGCCAGGCGGATTTCGGCGCGGGACCGGGGGTGGGGAAAGTGAACCGCAGCGGTTCGGCCGCCGGATCGAGCGGAGGAGCCTGATCCTGGGGCAGGTCTTCTTGCGCTATTCCCGCCTCGACCACCGGCGTCACCGTGGGTGTGACCAGGGCGGCTTCATCCGGGAGCAAATCTGGCAGGTTGGCCTGCCGGCCGCAGGCGCTGGATAGCAGTGCGACAAAAATCAGCGAAAATAACAGCAGCCTGACCGGTTTCATTGCTGAGGGCTGACCGTTTGGGGCGTCCAGGTGGGCGGCAGGGTCGCCGACGGGGTGAGGGTGATGGTGGGCGTGGGCGTGCGCGTGGGGATGGGTGTGCGCGTCGGCACCAGGGTTGCGGTGGGGGTATTGGTGGATGTGGGGATGGAAGTCGGGGTTGCCAGGGCTTCGGGCGGATAAATTTGGGCCATAGCCTGGTTCCAATCCAGGCCGTCCCGGATGACAAACTGGTTGAAGCGCACCCCGGGGAAGAAATTGCGCCAGTTGGTGCGGGCCGGCAGGCGCTCCCAACCATAATTGGCTGCCATTTCGGTGAGATCGATCCAATAACCGGACGGCACCGAGCCGGGCTGACCGCCCTGCTCATAGGCTGTTGGGTTGCCAGAGAAACGGGCGTTCAAATCCCAAATGGGCTGAGACAGAGGCATTCCGGCAGAACCGTCCTGGAAACGGGCCTTGAGATACAGGCGCCAGTAAGTTTTGCCGTTAAAATCCTCGCGCACGGCTGTCATCCAGCCGGCGGATAGGATCAGGGGATTGAGTGAAAAGGCGCGGCCGGTGTACAGCCAGTCGTCCTGCATGCTGGGCGCAGGAGGGGCGGTGATAGGCACGTAGGCGTTTTCCAGGCTGGAAAGCACATCCCAACCTGAGGTGGCCGCTGCCCGCAAGCGCAGCGCCTGGAAGGCTTCATCCACCGCGTCGTGGATCAAAGCGACTGGCGCGGAGACGTCGCTGATCGGCGCCATGCGCATCCGCCCGGCTGGAAGGACCGGCTGCAGGGTGAGGAGGGGTTGGACCAGTGGGGGTTGAACCGACTGGTCGGCCTTATTGATCTGGTCGAGCAGCCAGCCAGACAGCGGTCCGGATTTCCATTCCAGCCCATACACGGTGCCGCGCAGCTCCATGGATGGCATGCGCTGCAATCCGCTGCTGACCTGGTAGGCGCCCAGAGCCGTTTGATTGGGTTCTTTCATGCTGCTGAAAAGCAGGTCGCCGGCAGGGCTCCAGGCCGGCCAATCCCCAAACGCCACCTGGGCAGGTTTCGCCTCAGGATGGCGCGCATCCCAACTCATCAGGCGGTGATCTCCGGCCAGTTCGCTGGCCCAGGCCAGGCTTTGACCGTCTGGCGACCAGACCGGGTGGGAATCAGTGGCTTCGGAGAGCTGGCTGACGTTGCTGAAGCGGTCCTCGGTCTGGTCCAGGTCCGCGATCCAGATCTCGGCTTCGCCGCTGCGGTCAGAGACAAAGGCAATTTGCCGGCCGCCTGGCGACCAGCACGGGCTGCTGTCGGCCCCGGGGTCATCGGTTAGCTGGATGGGCGCCTGAGTGGGATCGCTGAGCGAGCGCAGGAAAATATCCAGGTTGTCGTCATGATAGGCTTCATACGCCAGCCATTGGCCGTCCGGCGACCAGGTGGGGGATCCTTCGTAATTGGGTGTGGCGGTGACGGCCTGGGTTTCGCCGGTCTGCAGGTCGCGGACGTAGAGATCCCAATGGCCGTTTTGATTGGAGCTGTAGGCCAATTTGGCGCCGTCCGGGCTGATCGCGGGCTGGATTTCATCCCAGGATGAATCCGTCAGGCGGGTGAGCTGCAGCAGATCGGGGTGATAGGCGAAGAGATGGATGTACATCCCATCCCGCATGGCGAGGAGCAGAGCGCCGTCTGCAGCCAGGGAGGCGCCGGCCTGAGGGTTGCCGATATGCAAAGGGACAACCGTTGAGGTGGCAGTTTCGGCAGGCAGCGTGGGTGTGGATGGCTGGGATGGATCCCCATTACCGGCCAAAGCCGGGTTTTGATCGCCAGGAGACTGGTCTGCGGTGAGATTTGGCAGACTGGCTGCGCGTAAAGAAGGCCAACCTAACCAGGCGACCGCCGAGGCATTCAGCAAAACCAACACCAACAGGATCAGGATCACTAATCCGGGGGTAATGCGGGCTGATTGTTTCATACGACCATTACTGACGATTTTAGCATCATTTCGGTCCGGATCTGGGTTATGAAACTTACAGATGGCAGACAATTTCGTGGCGAGGAGGGCAAGGGCTTAAAACCCGTTGAAATTATCCTGGCGATTTTAGCGAATAGACAGCAAAACCATGGGATCAAAAGGCTTGAAGGCGCCGCTGATGCGCCAAAGGCAGTAGTTGCGCATCTCCTCCTGGGTGGCAGCGGTATCATAATGATCCATGGATGCAAACTTGATGCCCGAGGGGCCGATGCGGGTTTCGAAATGCAGATGTGGATTGACCGAGTTGCCGGTCGTCCCTACCTGGCCGATCTGCTGCCCGCAGGCAACCTGGCTGCCGGGAGACAATTCCGCGGGAAACTGCATGTGACCGTAGAGCAAATACAACGAAAGGGACTGGCTGGGCGGAGTGAAATCATAAGCCGGGCAGGTGAGGCTGGTGGCGGGTTGGAGTGGTGCGCCGGGATCATATTCGGTCACCGGAAGCAGGTCCTGCCAGCGCGGGTCGATTTGGTCCAGGGTAGTCTCGATGATCAGCGCGTTTCCATACGGCTGGCGATTCACGATCGCGCTGGCAACCCTGCCGTCCAGGACGGAATATATGGGCAGCCCCAGCATGGACGAACCGTCCGCACGCGTCCAATAGGCAAAATCGACGCCGAAGTGGCCGCCATCATCCCCCGGGGGAGGCGGCTGGAAGGGGTTCTTCAGCAGGTCCGGGTCATTCAGCTCCGCTAAGGTTTCGCCCTGCAGTGGTGAGCAAAGTGAGGTGGTCTGGGCGGGGGTGTTTTGGGGCATTAAGGGTGGTGTAGCGGTAGGCGCCGGCGTGGGCGCTTCGGTCGCGGGCTGAGATGTGGCGGTGGAGGTGGACGCCGGCCGGGTGGTGGGGGAGGGTGCAGCGGTCGTAGGGGTCTGGCAGGCAGCCAACGCCAGAATGCCAAGCAGCGCCAAAAAGCCTTTAGAAGAGAGCAACCCAGAACGAAAATTCATCGAATCCAATCATATCACGGCGAGGTCTGCTCCACGAGATGGTTTATAATCGGTCAAGTTTATATTATTTGCGAGGTACGATGGCAATCGAAGCAGTTATTTTTGATATCGATGGATTGATGATCGACTCAGAACGTGTTTCTCAGCGTTCTTGGGGTCAGGTGATGGCTGAAGCCGGATACACCCTTACCGAGGCGATCTATTTGCAGATGATCGGCCGCACGGAAAAAGATGTGAAACACATCCTGGCGGCTCAATTTGGGGCACAATTCCCCTTTGAACGAATGTATACCAACCGCGAGGCGCGGTTCTTTGAAATTATCGCCAGCGAAGGCATCCCGGTCAAACCGGGTTTGCTGGAACTCATCAGCTGGGTGAAGTCGAAACACTTGAAAATCGCGGTGGCGACCTCCACCTACTGCCGCCTGGCCGAGTCCAAACTGGCCGCGGCGCACATCCGCGAGCATTTCGATGTGATCGTCAGCGGGGATGAGGTGGTAAATGGAAAACCCGCCCCCGATCTCTTCCTGGCGGCGGCCGCTCGGATCGACGCCGACCCTACTCGCTGTGTGGTGTTGGAAGATTCACAGGCCGGGATCCAGGCTGCGTACGCCGCCGGGATGTACCCCATCCTGGTGCCGGATATGCAGCCAATCGAGGAGCATGTGGTCAAACTGGCTCATGGGGTGATAAAAACCCTGGATCAAGCTGTCCCGTTGATCCAGGGATTGTTGAATTGATCTATCCGCAAGCAGAGATGAGGATTGGCGGGGGCTGGTGATTTGCCCCGAGGCTGTGAGAGGATGAAACACGAGGGAGCCAATGGCGACTCCCTCGTGTCTTTTAACCCTCGCATAGAACCAACCGCCTAGGGTGGATTGAGCAGTGTCCAGGTGGTGACGATTTCAGCGGCCTGGGTGTCGCTGAGCTCTTCTTCCGCTCGACTAGGGACCGGTTCCGGTCTTTTCAGCGGATCGGTCCTCTGTTCTTCCGGCATGATGGTCACAAATAACCTGCTTTTCAACAGCCAGGCGAAAAATTTTGCTACCATGATCGTATACCTGCTTTCTTTTGGCAATCGAACTACGCTTAGCGGGTGAAGAACACAAGGATAAGCGCCACCAGCGCAGCGGCCCCTGCGGTCAGCACCGCCCACAGGACCCAACGGCGGGTAAGGATGTGGTTCAGTCCCTGGTAGAGGGTGGTCACCAGACCGCTGAGGATCACTAAACCCATCAGATCCCAATTGCTCTCGTGGGAGAAAAATCCACGAACAGCGACAATTACCAATAAACCAAAGCTGATAAACAGATAGCCCCAGCGATAGCTGGAATTTTCAACGATCACGGTGCGCTCATCGCGGATCACGGATTGGTCTTTCATGGATGATCTCCTTCGAGAAAAAATAGCTCTTCGACCTGCTTATTTAATGTTCTTGACAGTTGAAAGGCGAGCAGGGCCGAGGGACAATATTGCCCGGTTTCGATCGAACTGATCGTCTGGCGGGTGACGCCCACCATACGGGCAAGGTCTTCTTGAGAGATATTTTTCTCGGCTCGTGCAACTTTCAAACGGTTCCCAAGTTTCATCGGCTCAACTCCTCAATCTATGCATAGAATAGCACGATTAACAGAAAATGTCAAGTAAACTAGGCAAATAGACTAGTTTAGATTGCATTTTGCCGGGTTTACTTGGAATGAATGCCAAACTTATTTAGCGGTGAATGCAGCTCACTTTGAGTTATTTAGCAACAAAAAAATCGATTCACTCATTCAAGTGGATCGATTTTTTTGTTCAGCGGTTCTGGTTGGCCGTTTGCCACCAGGCATAGGTGGCCAGCATCCCGGCCAGACCGGTACAAACCACGATCCAGAAACTGACCGGGTCCAGGGCGGTCTTTCCCTGGGCGAGCAGCCCGGGAACTGCCCAGGGAAAGTAATTTCCCCATCCGGCAATGGCTACCAGGTTGGTCAGCATTAAAACGAGCACCGCCAGGCCCATGGGCAGCAGATATCCACGCCCGATGCTGGCAAACAGTGCGAAGGGCAGGACAACCAGAATCGTGAGACCCGCGGTGGCGGCCATCTGCAGGCTGCTGTGCAGGAGCACGTCCGTCGAGCCTCCCGGGAGCCGTAAAAGGACGCCCAACACCAGGCTGGCCGCCAGAATCTCGACGCTCTGCAGGGCGGCCCACATCGCTACCAGGATGAATTTTGCCAGGAGGATGCTGGCGCGATCGACGGGCACGGCCAGCATGTCTTTGAGGGTACCATCCACAAATTCCCGGCCAAACACCCAACTGGTTATCAGTACAAACAAAATAAAACCGCCGGCAGCGATCAGCATGCCCGACATGCTCAGGTAAGTCTGCCAATCTGCCCCGGCGTAGGCCACCAGGTCGGCTTTTGCGCTGATCAAACCCAGCTTCTTTGAAATCTCCGGGTTCTTGGAAACAAAAATCAAAAAGGTCACTCCCAGCGGGGTAAACAAGGCTGCCAGGCTGGTCCACAGGGGGACTTTGGACCGCAGGGCTTTGCGCATTTCGATCCAGATCATCGAGGATAAGTTATTCGTCATGGGTATCTCCATCCATACCAACCAGCCTGAGGAAATACTCCTCCAGCTCTTCTTCTTCAACCACCAGGTGATAGGGTGGGGCGCCGGCCTGCACCAGCTGCTGGCCGATTTCTTCAGGACGCTCCACCGCGCGGGGATGATGGACGGCAATCGCGCCATCCGGGAGGATTTCAGCCGGCAAGCCGGCGGCGGACAGGGTGCGCATCGCCAGTTGTGGGTCACGGGAGCGCAGGATCAGCCGTCGTTTACGGTTCTTTTCCAGTTCTTCGATGTTTGATTCCTGCAGCAGGCGCCCGTTATGGATGATGCCAATACGCTGTGCCAGCCGCGACACTTCGGCCAGGATGTGGCTGGACATGAAGACGGTGACACCCTGTTGGCGGGTGAGCTCCTGTAAGAGTTCGCGGATCTCCACGATCCCGGCCGGGTCGAGCCCATTGGCGGGCTCATCCAGGAAGAGCAGCCTGGGATGGTGGATGAGGGCTTTGGCTAACCCCAGCCGCTGCGCGTTCCCCTGGGAAAGATTACCCGCCCGGCGGTTGGCATAGGCGCTTAGCCCCAGGCGCTCGACCATCTCACCCACTGCCTTGGGGGGAGTGCCAGGATGCAGGCGGCGAGCGACCTCCAGATTTTCAATGACGGATAATTCCGGATAGCAGTGGGGCAACTCCACCAGGTAACCGACTTCACTCCAGGGTTCGCGGCTGCCCAGACGGACACGGGTCTGCAGGACTTTTGCCGAACCGCGGGTGGGCTTGATCATCCCCAGCAGCATGCGCATGGTGGTGGTTTTCCCGGCGCCGTTGAGGCCGAGGAATGCGTAGATCTCGCCCTCGGCAACCCGCAGGGATAAGTTCTCGACCGCGTGCACGTCGCCGTAGTGTTTGCTGAGGTTTTCAGTTTCAATCGAGCAATTCATAACAAGCTCCCTTACCCCTGCGCGGCCGGCAGCGCGGACGGCGGTTGAAATTGGCTCTCAACCTCGCCCAGGCTGTAGGCCGCAACCAGCTCCAATAATAGATCGATGCTGCCGCTAAAGGTGTTTTGACCCAGCCCGCCTTCGTTGATGACGGTCAGAACCAGTGGATATAAAAGACCGGTGATTTGCGCGGCCGAAATCCGGATGGGGATGCCGGCTGCCTGGCAGTGGCGGATCAGGTCCTCGGCAAAAGTCTCGTCGGCGGCCAGGTGCTGGCGGAAATTTTCGGGTGAAACCCGGCGGAAAAGCAAATCGTAATCACTGCCGGTAAAGAACTTGAAGAATGGGGATTGTTTCGATTAAAGTGAAGGCTTTCTTCAGTACCGAAAACAGCCGCGCGCGGGGGGAAGGGCCAGGCAGGTCGATGGCGGCCAACAGTTCTTGGCGGATGCGAATTTCAACCTGCTCGATGACTGCCATAAAGAGGGTTTCCTTGGAGTCATAAAAATTGTAAAAGGCCCCTTTGGAGATACCAGCGCCCGCAGCGATTTCCTCAATGTTGGTCTTTCTCAACCCGTAGGCGGAGAACAATTTATGCCCTTGTTCCAGCAACCGGCCGGCGATCAATTCTTTTTCATGTTCAGAAAATGGTTTTGGCATCCTGCACCTCTTTAGTCTGTGTGACTATAAATAATATACAGTCATACAGGATTATACCATCATTCTGGAAATTTACCAGTGGATTTCGAACGGTTTGCATGGGGTTCTCAAGAAATTGTCAGACAAGCCCCTCCCCCGAAACGGGGCGGGGAAAATAAAGATTTGAGGGTGCAGACGCCGTCTCACGGCGTCTGCACCCTCAAACTCCCTCTTTAAACTTTGTAGCCGGAGGAGAATGGTTTCAAATTTGCATTTATCAAGTTTTCTTGAGAAAGCCATAGAACGGTTTGCGCCTGGAAATGCCTTCGTCGGTGGCGTAATCGAGCCGAAGGGAAAACATCACCTGAAAATGTCCTGTTCCTGTCCGTTATGGTAGGAAAGCTTTGACCAGAACGAGTAGAATTAACCTATGGAGCGAATTCGCCGCTGGGCAGCCCGAGTGGTGACCTGGAGCCGCCACCCTGAGATCATCTGGGTGTGGGAACGCGATCAGCTGCGCATTACGGTTGAACTACGCAGTTGGCTGCACCTTTTGCTGCTGCTGGGCCTGTTGATCTGGTATATCGCCGCGCCATCCATCACCATTGCCATGTGCCTGGCGGGTTTTGCTGCCATGATGGGCATCGCTTACCTGTGGGTCAGACAGCATGCGCGCCACTTGCGCGCGAAGAGGGTGCTGCAGTATGCCGCCATGCAGGTGGGTGACGAGTTGGAAGAACAGATTCAACTCACCAACCGCTCCTATCTGCCGGCTTTATGGATCGAGCTGGTGGACCGCTCGGATGTGCCCGGTTATGCCGTGAATGGAGCCCGGGGGATCGACGGTTCAGCCAGCACTTCCTGGCGGGTACACGCGGTCTGCACCCGGCGCGGCGTCTACCGTCTGGGTCCCTGGGAAGTTCACTCTGGCGACCCCTTTGGCATCTTTCTGCTGCGCCAGGAGATCCTTGAGCGCCAGGAAATATTGGTTTACCCACCGCTGGCTGCGCTCCCCAGCGATCTGCTGCCGCACCGCGGGGCGATCGGCGATCACCGCCCGCTGCGCCAGCCGCTGCAGGCCGCCACCATCGACAGCATGGGCGTGCGCGATTACCAGCATGGCGATTCGCTGCGCCATATCCACTGGCCCACCACAGCGCGCCAGAACGCGCCCTACGTGAAGGTCTTCCAGCCCGAAGCCGCTTCACGCGTGTGGGTGCTGCCGGATCTCGATCCGGCCTGCCAATGGGGCAGCGGCCCGGATTCTAGCGAAGAGACCACCATTTTGCTGTCTGCCTCGCTGGTGGCCGAGATGCTGCAATCCAAGCTGGCAGTGGGCGTATTTTCAGGTGGCAGCTCGCCCTCCGTGGTGCTGCCGCAGCGCGGGCAGGCCCAACTGTGGGCGGTCCTGGAGCAGTTGGCTCCGCTGCATCCGCAAGAGGGGGTCAGCCTGGCCGAGACCCTGAAGCAGTTCCAACCTCTGCTCAACCAGCGCGACCTGCTGGTGTTCGTGACCGCCTCGTTGGACCCTGCCTGGCTTTTAAGCGTGCGAAACGTGCTCTACCGGCGGGGAGGCGCGTCGGCCCGTGCGCTGGTTCTCGACCCCAAATCCTTCGGCGGTGACCAGTCCGCCGAGCAATTCTTGCCGGCAATGAGCGAGGCCGGGGTAGAAGGACGGATCATCCGCCGGGGCGAGATCAAGCCTTTACCCGGGATCTACGGGGCGCTCAGCCGCTGGGAGTTTGTCGTATCCGGAACCGGGCGCGCCGTGGCTCGCCAGGCTCCCCGCAAGGCGGCGATGTTGTTTGCCGGGCAGCAGGAGAAGCGGTGAGCCTGCTCAGCGCCAATACGCGCAGAGTGTTTATCCGGCGCTGGCTGGGCGACTGGCCGACCGTTTTGATTCTGGTGGGTCTGGTGGTCAATATGGTGACCTCCTTCCAGGCCGCGGGTTGGGTGCGAGATAGTTCCCCAATCACCCTGGCCTGCCTGGTGGGTCTGCTGATGGGCAGCCTGCTGGCGGCTTCCCGCTGGCCGGGATGGGTATCCGGGTTGTACAGCATTGTTCTATCGCTGGCCTTATCCACACAGCTGATCGGCAAAGTGCTGCCAGGGTCTGGCATCTTTTTCAGCCAACCCTTCCTGTTGTCGCTGGAAGCCACCCGCCTGAAGTTGTTCACCTTCTACCTGCGGGTGAGCGGGTGGGTGGAGGCGCTGCGCGCAGGTGAAACGATCAACGATACCGGGTTGTTTGTCTTGATCTTTTCGTTCCTGGGCTGGAATGCGGTGGTCTGGCTGGTGTGGTGGTTGGTGCGGCGCAAACAGGCGGCCGCCGCCTTGCTGCCGCTGGTGTTTCTGGTAGCGGTCAACGTGCATCTCAGCCAGCAGGGTCGGGGCACGCTGATCTATCTCATTTTGTTGATTACCGCCTGCATGGCGCGGGGTTCATTCAATGCGCAGCGAGCAGCCTGGGAGCGGCGCAAGATAGATTACTCCGAAGAATTAGGCATCGATTGGGGATTTGCCACCCTGACGGCCGGGACCCTGGTGGTGGTGGCGGCGCTGATTTTCTCGGTCGTGGGCACGCGCGAGGGTTGGACCGCCATGCGTGACCTGGTCGACCGCAGCCGCAAAGGGATGGCGGACACTGCTACCCAGTTGTTTAATGGGGTGAAACCGCCCCCGCCTCCTCAAATCCGGCCAACGCCGACCGGGCCGGTGGTGAAAACTCCGAACATGAGTGATATCGGATCGCCCCTGCCCCAGGGCAACGCAGTGGTGTTTAAGGTATGGATTTCCGATCCGCCCCCACTGCCGGATGCCGTGCGCGGCGCTGCCCCACCCCAGGAAGTAATCCGTCATTACTGGCGCAGCCAGATCTACACCGGTTACACCGGGCGGGGGTGGGTGCTGGCTGCGCCGGTGAATGCGCCTGCTCCGGTTTCGGATTCTCCGCCGGCGGGCCGCTACCGCCTGGATCAACGCTACCTGATCCTTGCCCGCCCAAACGGGATGTTATTCGGAGTCAATGATGCCGTACTCACCAGCAGTGAAGTGCAATTAAGCGCAGTCGGCGCCGATGAAAGCTGGCTGGTGAATGGGACGGCGAACAGCTACCAGGTGACCTCATTTGCCACCAACCTGACCATCCAGGAGATGGAAAGCGCCGGGACGGATTATCCGTCAGCGGTCTCCGGCACCTACCTGGACCTTCCGCCGGTCCTGCCGCAGCGGGTGATCCAGCTGGCGCAGCAGGTTGCCGGTAACGGCAGCCCATATAACAAAGTGGCGCGCATCCAGGAATATTTACGGGGAAATTTCAAATATGACCTGGAGGTCACTGCCCCGCCTGCCAGTCGGGATGTGGTCGATTATTTCTTGTTCGACGCCCAGGCGGGTTTTTGCAGCCATTTTGCCAGCAGTATGGCGGTCATGCTGCGTGCGGCCGGGGTGCCGGCGCGGGTGGTGGCCGGGTATGCGATGGGCGCCTACGACAGCCAAACCGGCTATTATTTCGTCCACGAGTCCTCCTCCCACGCCTGGGTCGAGGTGTATTTCCCCGGGTACGGCTGGGTGGAGTTTGAGCCCACCCCGGCATATGCCGCCATTCCTTATTCGGCGGGCAACGTCCCGGGGGGTGTTTCCAGTCAGTTGCAAAATTTTATCCCCCCGGCGCCCAGCCGCTCGGCCGGTGGGTGGTGGTTTGCATTGATCCCGCTGGCCCTGGTGGTTTTTGTGTGGGCCTTATTCTTCATGACGCGGGCCAACCGCTTACGCGGGCAAAAAGTCAGCGACCAGGCAGATGCTCTCTACCGCCGCGCGCTGCGCGAACTGGCCTGGGCCGGGCTGGCCTCTCTGCCCAGCCAGACCCCGGCAGAATTCCTGGGTGTTTTTGAGGGCCGCCTGGAAAGCTATCCGCGCCTGTTGGATGGGCTGCGCAGGATCATCCGGCTGTATATCCAGGCGTCGTACAGCGCTCATCCGCTGGAATATCGCCAGGTGGAGATGGGGCGCTGGGCCTGGCAAAAGGCGCGCGGAGAATGGTTGATCTTGGTGGGCAAACGCCTCTTGAACCCCACGCGGAAACCCTAGAGCCGGCGGTGGATGTCGTGTAACGAGGGATAGAGCTTGAGGTAGGTCTGCCGGTAGAGCTGCTCGTAGGCCTGGCGGCGGGCAGAATCGGGGGTCAGTCGCACATTGTCGTAATGCAAGGACGACAGGGCTTCCGTGGGGGATGAAAAGACTGCGCTGCCCAAACCGGCGAGCAGCGCCGCGCCCACCCCGGCGGCTTCGGGCAGTTGGGGTAAATCCACCGGCCGGTTGAGCATATCCGCCTTTATCTGAGCAAACAATCGAATACGCGTGGTTCCGCCCAGCAGTGAAATGGTATCGGCGGGGATATTTAACGCCGCCTGCATCTCTTCCACATTCTGGCGCAGCCAGCAAGCCAGGCTCTCCAACATGGCGCGGAACAGGTCGCCGCGGGTGTGCTCCAGGCGCACACCTACCAGGGCGCCACGGCTGAGCGGATCGGCTTCGGGCGAACCGGATTCGAGCAGGTGCGGCAGCCACAGCGGCCCGCTGCGCCCGAGGCAGGCGCGCGCTTCGGCTTCCAGGGCGGCGTAATCCGGCCCACCTGCGCCTGGCGACAGCAGTTTCGCCAGCCATTCGAGGCTGCTGCCGGCAGCCTTCAGGCCGCCTTTGAGAATGAACTGGTCGGGGAGAACGTGCGCATAGCATGCGAAACCGCGTTCGCCCAGGGAGGGATCGGGTTGGAAGGCGGGTACCACCAGGACGACCGCTTCGGCTGTGCCGGTCGAATCGACCAGCGATCCGCTCTTTACCCCGCCGGCGGCAAAAGCCGCGCACAGGTGGTCGTGGCCGCCCAGCACGCATTGGGTAGACGTACTCAGACCGGTCTCCTGGGCGGCAGAAGGGCTCACCTGGCCGACGGGCGTCCCACCGGGCGCCAATTTGGGCAGGTTTTCATGCGTCAGATGAGCCAGGTCGAGCAAAGGCGAGGACCAATCCAGGTGGTTCTGATCGAAGAGCAGCGCGCGCGAAGCGATGGAATAATCCACGGCGCGGACCCCACATAAGCGGTAGAGGATATAAGCGGGCAGAGGCAGCCAGAAGCAGGCCTGTTTCATAATATCTGCCTGGTGTTCGCGCTGCCACAGCCATTTGGTGATGCCAAAAGACGCGGTCACGCGCTGCCCGCTTATTTCGTAAAGCGCTTCGCGCCCGAGCCGGGTTTCGATTGCTGCGGCTTGAGGCGCGGAGCGGCGGTCAAACCAGGCGATGGCGGGGGTAAGCGCCTGCCCGGAGGAGTCGAGCGGAAAACCGGCCTCGGCCATCGAGCTGATGGCGATGGCATGTATGCTTCCCCCGCGGACGGCAAGCTGTGAACAGGCATCCCGTAAACAGCGGCAGACGGTTTGCCACAGCTGCTGCGGGTCGTGCTCGCTCCAATCGGGGCGCGGATGGCTCACCGGGGTGGCCTGTTGGGAGATCGCCAGCACGCGGCCGCTCTGACTGTCGAACACTACCGCCTTGATGCTGGTGGTCCCCAGATCGAGACCGGCGAGCAGGCTCATCGTTTGCGGGGGTGGGTCTGTTTCTCCGCCAGGAATGCTTCGATTTCAGCGCGGTTG
This sequence comes from uncultured Chloroflexia bacterium, assembly GCA_963752685.1. GTDB lineage: Bacteria > Chloroflexota > Anaerolineae > Anaerolineales > Anaerolineaceae > Anaerolinea. The sequence continues at coordinate 15,913 of CAVVZR010000009.1, forward strand.
GGCAGGGATGGCTGGGCGCCTGCGCGGGTGACCGCCAGGGCGCCGGCCGCGTTGCCCCATTCGGCCGCTTCGACCAGGTCCTTGCCTTCCGATAGGGCGACCGCGAATGTACCCACAAAGGCATCGCCGGCGGCCACCGTGTCGACCACCGGGACGACGTGAGCGGGCAGATTGGTGCGGTGGTTGGGCTGTGAAACAAACACCCCGCTGCTGCCCAGGGTGACGATCACCGCGCCTGTTCCCAGGTCGTGGAGGGCATCTACCGCCAGCGAGACGATCTGCATGCCGGTGATCAGGGCCAGTTCATGCTGGTTAGGGATCAGGTAATCCACCCGCGCCAGCAGGCTGCCGGGGAGAGGCTGCGCCGGGGCCGGGTTGAGCACCACCTTGACACCGTGCAGTTTGGCCAGGGCCATGGCTTTGGCCACGGTTTCCAGCGGGGTTTCCAACTGTACCAGGAGCACCGAGGCCCCTTCAAAAACAGGCGAATAATCGCGTAAATCTTGAGGGGTCAGCAGTTCGTTGGCGCCAGGGGCGACCACGATCGTGTTCTGCCCGAGCTCATCCAGGGTGATCAAGGCGACCCCGCTGGAGGCCTGAGGGGTATGCTGGACCCCGATGGTGTCGACCCCGTTGTTTTTTAGTTCCTGTTCAAGTTTTTCACCGAACGGATCGGAGCCCAATCGCCCGATCATTTTAACTCTGCCGCCGGCGCGGGCGGCCGCCACAGCCTGGTTGGCGCCTTTGCCGCCCGGGTAGGTCTGGAAATCCTGGCCCAAAACGGTTTCACCGGGTTGAGGGTGGCGTTCGGTGCGCACCACCATGTCCATGTTGATGCTGCCGACGACGAGAATGTGACCGCTCATCAATTCTTCTCCCTGGGGTTGATTGCAGAAAACATGATTGCCGCTAAGCCTGCGTGTGGTCTAAAAAGGGGCGAAACGTGGGCAGGTCTGAGCGGGATCGATGGTTGCCTTCCCTTATAGAATTATAGCAAGACCCTGAATAAACAAGTATAATCTTCCAGCGGAAAGCGAGGATTGATGCAAGAAGAACAACTACGACTGCTGCTCGAGGGCATCCGTGACGGATCGATGGATATCGACAGCGGTTTACAGCGGCTTAAGTCGCTGCCTTTTGAGGACGTGGATCAAATCGCATTATTGGATCACCACCGTGCGCTGCGCTGTGGTTTCCCCGAGGTGGTTTTTGGCCAGGGCAAGACCCCTGAGCAGGTGGTGAAAATCGTCCGCCGTCTGGCCGAGCACAATGACCAGGTGCTGGTTACCCGGGTGACCGCCGACATGTATCGCGCAGTCGAGGCCGAGCTGCCCGAAATGACCTACCACCAGGCGGCCCGATTATTGGTATGGGACCATTCTGTGCCCCAGGAACGGATCACAGGGGTGGTGGTGGCTAGCGGAGGCACCGCGGATATCCCGGTGGCGGAGGAAGCCGCGATCACGGCCGAATTGATGGGCAGCCAGGTCGACCGCATCTTTGACGTGGGGGTCGCCGGGCTGCACCGGCTGCTGACTCGCGTCGAACGCATCCAGCAAGCCAAGGTGGTTGTGGTGGTAGCCGGGATGGAAGGAGCGTTGGCCAGTGTGGTCGGCGGGTTGGTTTCAGCCCCGGTGATCGCCGTACCGACCAGTGTGGGTTATGGGGCCAGCTTTGGTGGGGTGGCCGCGCTGCTGGCCATGCTCAATTCCTGCGCAACCGGGGTGTCGGTGGTGAATATCGATAACGGTTTTGGCGCGGGATACCTGGCCGGGATGATCAATCGCCAATCCCATCTCAAGGTGGACTAAACACCCGCTCGCAACTCCCCTAGCTCTCCTTTCTCAGAGGTTGGATGGATACCGCGCTCAATCGAAAATATCAACAACTAAAAGAACAAATCAGCGCGCTTGGATCGCTGCTGGTGGCATTTTCCGGCGGAGTCGACAGCGGCTTGTTGGCGGCCGTGGCCTATGAGGCCTTGGGTGAGAAAATGCTGGCGGTAACGGTACAATCCCCGGTGGAAACCTCCGACGCGGTTGAGGCTGCGATCAGCCTGGCCAAACAGGTAGGGTTTCGCCACCAGATCCTGCCATATGACGATCTGGCGAACCACCAATTCACCAGCAACCCACCCGACCGCTGCTACCACTGCAAGCTGCTGCGTTTGGGTGAGCTGGTCAAAATGGCCGGCGAGCAGGGCTTTGCCGCTGTGGCAGAAGGCTCCAACGCGGATGACAGCGGGGATTACCGCCCGGGCAAACGCGCGGTGGAAGAACTGCAGGTGGTCAGCCCACTGGCGGATGCCGGGTTCACGAAAGCCGAAGTGCGCGCGCTGGCCAAAGAACTGGGCCTGGTGTTGTGGAATAAACCCAGCGCACCCTGCCTGGCCACGCGCTTTCCTTATGGCAGCGAGGTGACCCGCGAGGGGATTGCCCAAATCGCGGATGGCGAAGCCTACCTGCGCGGGCTGGGTTTTGAGCCGGTGCGCGTGCGCCATTACGGCAGCCTGGCTCGCCTGGAAGTTGCCCCGGACGCGATCGCCCGGTTAGTGGATCAGCGCGACAATGTTTCGCTATATTTCAAGCAGATTGGTTTCAGTCATGTGGCGGTCGACCTGTTAGGATACCGCTCCGGCAGCCTGAACGAGGGATTGGTTTCATGAAACTTGCTTATGTGGATGCGTCCGCTGGCGTCAGCGGGGATATGTTCCTGGCGGCTTTGATTGACGCCGGGCTGCCGATTGAAACACTGCGCGAGCAGCTGGCGCTGCTCAATCTGCCAGAAAAAGTGGATGTGCGGGTAGAAGACACCCATAAGGGGGCGATGCGCGCCGCCTTGGTCAGCGTGGATGCGCCGGAGAGCCACCATCACCGTCACCTGGCCGATATTCAAGCGATGATCGAGACCAGCCAATTACCGGATGCGGTCAAGCGGTCCAGCCTGGCCGTATTCCAGGTGATCGCCGAAGCTGAAGCCCACGTGCATGGCGAGACCATCGACCACGTCCACTTCCACGAAGTAGGCGCGCTGGATTCGATCACCGATATCGTCGGCGCCGCGATCGGGCTCCACGAGTTAGGCATCGAACGCCTCTACGCTTCGGCGCTGCCGTATGGCAGCGGGCAGGTGAAAACCGAGCACGGTTCGCTGCCGATTCCCGCCCCCGCCACCCTGGAGATCCTTAGCCGGGCGCACGCTCCGCTCTTTCCCTCCTCTGCGATGGGTGAGCAGGTAACGCCTACCGGCGCAGCCATCCTGGCGACGCTGGCCACCTTTGAGCGGCCCAACTTGACCCTCGAACGCATTGGGCTGGGCGCGGGGCGTAAAGATTTCCCCTGGCCGAATGTGCTGCGCCTGTGGCTGGGGCGCTCCTCGGCGGACCTGGATCTGCCGTTAATCCTGCTGGAAACCAACATCGACGATATGAACCCGCAGTTTTACGGCAGTGTGATGGCGCGCCTGTTCGAAGCCGGCGCGCGGGACGTGTTTTTTACCCCGATTTATATGAAGAAAAACCGCCCGGCCACCATGCTTTCGGTCATCGCCCGGCGCAGTGACGAAGCCGCGCTGGCGCGCATCCTGCTGGAGCAGACCAGTACCCTGGGCATGCGCATGCAGCCGGTATACCGTATCGAGGCCGACCGCGAGTTCAAACAGGTGGAGACTGCCTTCGGTCCCATCCCGGTGAAAATCAAGATTCTGGACGGCCGGCGGATCCAGGCTCAGCCGGAATACGATGCCTGCCTCAAAGCTGCCGAGACCCACCAGGCGCCTGTCGGGGAGGTTTACACCGCCGCGCTGCTGGCCGGCCGCGCGTTGGTGGAATAAGCGCAGACAAAGGCAGTAAAATTTTATTGGTTGGAATCCGACCTCATTTCCTGGCGCTAAAAGGAGCTGAAGTATGTTGAAAAACCCACCCGGACCAACATCCACAATTCCCTTCGCCAATGCATTTGAATTCCAACGCAGCCCGCTGCGTTTTTTTGATGAGATTGCCGCCTACGGGGATGTCAGCTATTTTCGTATAGGCAAGATTCCTCTATACTTTGTCAGTCACCCAGACATCATTCGTGAAATATTGGTTACCCGGGCGAAAGATTTTCACAAGAGTATGGCCTTTGAGCGGCTGAAAGGGCTGGTGGGCAACGGTCTGCTGACCAGTGAGGATGACTTCCACCAGCGGCAGAGACGTCTGGCCACGCCGGCCTTCCACCGCCAGCGCCTGATTTCATATGCCCAGGCGATGACCGACTATGCCGGGCAAACCGGCAGCCGCTGGTGTGAAGGACAGGTGGTGAATATGGCGGCGGAGATGATGCGCCTGACCCTGGCGATTGCCGGCAAGACGTTGTTCAGCGCGGACGTTGAAGAGGAGGCTCCTGAGATTGGCCAGGCACTGACCGCCATGATGCATGCTTTTATCCGGTTAAATTCGCCCCTGGCGCCGCTTTTGGATCGCCTGTCCTTCCTACCAACCAACCGCAAAGCCGCTGCGGCGATCCAGCAGCTGGATGCGATTGTCTATCGCATGATCGATGAGCGCCGGGAACAGGAAGAGGACCACGAGGATCTGCTGTCCATGCTGCTGGCTGCCCGCGACGAAGAGGGCGATCACAGTGGGATGAGCGACAGGCAAGTACGCGACGAGGCCATGACCATTTTTCTGGCGGGTCACGAGACTACCGCGGTGGCGCTGACCTGGACCTGGTATTTGCTGTCACAGCACGCCGGGGTGCGGCAAAAGTTGTCCGCCGAATTGGACGAGGTGCTGACTGGGCGAACACCGACGGTTGAGGACCTGCCGCGGCTGGTCTACACGCGCAGTGTGCTGGCTGAAGCGCTGCGTCTCTACCCTCCTGTCTACGCAACCGGCCGGCGCGCCCTGGTGGATTTCGAGGCGGGCGAGTTTGTCATTCCGGCCGGGTCGAATGTGATTTTGAGCCAGTGGGTCGTACACCACGATCCGCGCTGGTGGCCGGATGCCGAGTCGTTCTTGCCTGAGCGCTGGTTGGGAGAGGGTGACGCCGCCCGGCCAAAATTCGCCTATTTTCCCTTTGGCGGCGGGCCGCGCGTCTGCATCGGCGAGCAGTTTGCCTGGATGGAAGGCACCTTGATCCTGGCGCTGCTGGCGCAAGACTGGCAGCCGCAGTTGGCCGACGGCTTCCAGGTGGCCATCGAACCGTTGATCACCCTGCGACCGAAAAACGGGATGAGGATGCTGCTCAAAAAACGCGCATGAATACCCCATCGATCCAACCTGTGGGCGATGCGGCGCTGCTGGTTGCACTGGGAGATCATATCGATCTTCAACTCAACCGCAAAGTGCATGCCCTGGCCAAATGTCTGGCCGGGCTGACAGGTGCGGGTCTGGGGGAATGCCTGCCTTCTTACACGACCCTGCTGGTGCAGTACGATTCTCTCCGCCTGGATTATCCCGCTGCCGAGCGGCTGGTGCGCGAATGTATCCGCCAAATTCCTGCCGACACCGCCTGGCAGCCCAGAATCGTCGAGATCCCGCTGGTTTACGGTGGAGAATACGGCCCGGACCTTGGTTTTGTCGCCCAGCATGCCGGTTTGAGCGAGGCTGAAGTGATCCGGCGGCATTCGGCAGCTGCCTACCCGGTGTATATGATGGGTTTCACCCCGGGTTTCCCTTACCTGGGTGGGTTGGACCCGCAGCTGGCGGCTCCTCGCCTGGATACGCCGCGCAGCCGGGTACCGGCCGGCTCGGTGGGGATCGCCGGCGAGCAAACCGGGATCTACCCACTTGTATCGCCGGGTGGGTGGCAAATCATCGGACGCACCGCGCGGGTGCTGTTCGATGTCCGCTCCGATCCGCCATGCCTGATTGCGCCAGGGGATGAAGTGCATTTTATTCCGGTGGAGTCGTTTTAACATGGCGCTGTGGGTAGCCGATCCGGGTCCGCAGACCACCCTCCAGGACCTGGGACGCAGTGAATACCAGCGCTTTGGGGTTCCAGTCTCAGGTCCCATGGATGAGGTCGCCTTGCAGGCAGCCAACCTGCTGGTGGGCAACCCGCCGGCTGCGGCCGGGCTGGAATTCGCCCTGCGCGGGCCGGAGCTGCTGGCCGACAGCGACTGCCTGGTGGCGGTGTGCGGCGCGGACAGCTGGCTGAGTGTGGACCGGCGCAAGCTCCCGGGCTGGATGGGGGTGAGGGTACGGGCCGGACAAAAAATCCAGGCGGTGCTCGGGCAAAACGGAGCTTGGGGTTACCTGGCTGTATCAGGCGGGCTGGCGGCGCCCCCGGTGCTTGGCTCGGCATCTACCTATCTGCGCGGCGGTTTCGGTGGTTTGGATGGGCGGGCGCTGCAGGAGGGAGACTGGTTGGCCAGCCGCTCAGAAGGCAGGTTCGCGGGCCAATATGCCGGTTCGCGGCTGCGAGAGATGGGTTGGTTGACGGTTAGCCAGGATATCGAGGTGGGGGTTGTGCCGGGCCCGCAAGAAGAATGGTTCGGTGAGGCGGGGTTGGCCGTCTTTTTTAACAGCCAGTTCTGCATTTTGACCGAATCCGACCGCATGGGCTACCGCCTGGAAGGCGTGGAAGTCCCCAGGCGCAAGGGCGAGATGCTCTCCGAGGGCATGGTGATGGGGTCGATCCAGGTGCCGCCCAGCGGGCAGCCGATCGTGATGATGGCCGACCGGCCGACGACAGGCGGGTACCCCAAAATTGGCACCGTGATGCGCGCCGACCTGCCCCGCCTGGCGCAGCTGCGGCCCGGGGAGCGGTAAGCTGCGCTTTGCCCGGGTGACGGTGGAGCAGGCCCAACAGGCGTATCGCGATTTACTCAACCACTTGAAAGTTGATCTGGACGCAGACGAACTATGGATGCAAGCATGAAAATCGATATCAATTGTGACATGGGCGAGAGTTTTGGGCGCTATGAGCTGGGTTCGGATGCGCAGGTGATGCCCTGGATTACCTCGGCGAATATCGCCTGCGGGCTGCATGCCGGCGACCCGCTGGTGATGGAGCAAACCGTAGCGCTGGCAGCTCAGCGCCAGGTGGCAGTCGGCGCTCACCCGGGTTACCCGGATTTGCAGGGATTTGGCCGGCGAGTGCTGGAGATGAACCCCGCGGAAGTGGAAGTGATGATCCTCTACCAGTTAGGCGCGCTGTCGGCATTCTGCCGTGCTTCGCGCGTCGAACTGGTGCATGTTAAGCCACATGGGGCGCTGTATAACCAGGCGGCTAAAGACCGCGCCCTGGCGGATGGGGTGGCGCGCGGTGTGGCGCGGTTCAGCCGGGATTTAATCCTGGTGGGGCTGGCCGGATCCCAACTGGTGGCAGCCGGCCAATCTGCCGGGCTGCGCGTAGCCAACGAGGGCTTCCCTGACCGCGCCTATCATCCGGATGGCAGCCTGCGTTCCCGCCGCGAAGCGGGAGCAGTGCTCGAGTCTGCCGCCGAGGTGTGCGCTCAGGCTTTGAACCTGGCGCGGAATGGCATCCTGGCCGGGGCAACACGGGTTGGGGTAGATACCTTATGCATCCACGGGGATGGAGCGCATGCCGTCCAGTTTGCCCAGGCTGTGCGCGAGACGCTAGAGACAGCCGGGGTAGTTGTGGCGCCGCTGGCCTCGGTCATCCACGCTTGAGGCGCCGGGCGGATTGTCCAGACTGGAAAGAATCAATCCTGGATCGGTTATAATCGGCGGTATGAAACTGATCAAACGTCTCTTAGTGGCAGGTCTTGTGATTGGTTTCCTGGGTGTGGCATCCTTGCTGATCCCCGCGGTGCGCGAGAGCGTCTTCTACCATCTGGACGAGTGGAGCATCCGCCTGCAATATGCGCTCAAGCCGCCCGAGAAACAAGTTTTTGTTCCCCAGGCCACTTCGGATGAAAATCTCCAAGCCACCCTGCTGGCAATGGCGCCCGTAGCCACCTCCACGCCTGAAATCACCCCAACCATCACCCTGGCGGTTGAGCTGCCCACCCCTACGTCAACAACAGTGCCGACCCCGCTGCCTTCGCAAGCATCCATCAGCGGGGTTAAATATATCGACCAGCACGGCCTGTGGAATTACTGCGCTCCCGCCAACCTGGCGATGGCGCTGTCCTTCTGGGGCTGGCAAGGTGATCGCACGGATGTGGGCAAATGGGTCAAACCGTTTGACAAAGATAAAAACGTAATGCCATACGAGCTCGCCGATTATGTGCGCTCCCAGACGAACCTGGATGTGGTTCAGCGTTCCGGTGGAACCCTGGACCTGGTAAAGTCACTCGTGGCAGGTGGCTACCCGGTGATGATCGAAAAAGGCGCTTATATGGAGGACATCTCCGGAAAAGTCTCCTGGATGGGGCATTACACCGTGGTCACCGGTTACGACGACAATAAAGCCGAATTCAATACCCAGGATTCGTTTTATCATGCCGATTATCCCGTCAGCTATGCCGAATTCGAGCACGGCTGGCGTTCATTCAACGATGTCTTCCTGCTGGTCTATCCCCCGGATCGCGATTCTTCCGTAATGTCCCTCCTGGGTAAATATGCGGATGAAAATCAAGCGCTGCAAATTGCAGCCCAGGAAGCTTCCAATGAGGTTTACCAGGACACTGGCGTGGACCAATTCTTTGCCTGGTATAACCGCGGCACCAGCCTGGTGGGGCTGCAGGATTTCCTCGGGGCGGCGCAGGCCTACGACCAGGCATTTCAACTGTATGCGCAGCTGCCGGCGAAAGACCGTCCCTGGCGCATGGTCTGGTACCAGACCGGACCCTATTTTGCCTATTATTACTCCGGGCGATACACGGACGTGCTGATTCTGGCTACCCAGACCATCGACGCCGCCAGCGAACCTTACCTTGAGGAAAGTTTTTATTGGCGGGCCAAAGCTCGCGAAGCCCTCGGCGACCATGACGGCGCGGTGGCGGATCTGCGCACCAGCCTCGAATACCACCCCGGTTTCACCCCAAGCCTGGGCGAGTTAGATGCCATGGGCGTGGCCCCATAACCCTCCACAGGACCCAATGAGAATATTACATTTCGCGGATGCCCACATCGATATCGCCACCCACGGCCGCCATGACCCCGATACCGGTCTGGCCATCCGTACCCTGGATTTTCTCAAGTCGCTGGATCTGATCATCGATGCAGCCATCCAGGAGCAAGTTGACCTGGTGATTTTTGCCGGGGATGCGTATAAAGACCGCACCCCGGTACCGACCTTTCAGCGTGAGTGGGGTCGGCGGATGATGCGCCTTTCACAGGCAAAGGTGCCCACCCTGCTGCTGGTCGGTAACCACGACCTGTCTCCTGCGAGCGGGCGCGCGCATGCCTTGCAGGAGTATGAGACACTGACTATCCCCTACATCCACGTAGCCTCCAAACCGCTCTTTCTCGAGAGCGGTGCGATCGACGGGCTGGCGGTGCAGGTGCTGGCTTTGCCGTGGGTCTCGCGTTCGAGCCTGATGGCCAGTGAAGGTTTGAGCGGCACAGACGCAGTTGAGATTTTCCGCAATCTCGAAGAAAAACTGGGCGAATTGTTCCAGATCTGGTTGGATAAGGTCGACCCGCTGCTGCCGGTGATCCTGACATCCCATACCTCGGTGCAAGGCGCCGTATATGGCGGCGAGCGCAGCGTGATGTTGGGCAGCGATCTAGTGCTGCCGGCTTCGCTGGTGCGCGATCCGCGCCTGGACTATGTGGCCCTGGGACACATCCACAAGCCGCAAAACCTCAATGAGGGCGGCCACCACCCGGTCATCTATCCCGGGTCGATCGAACGGGTGGATTTTGGTGAAGCCTCGGACGAGAAATTCTATGTGATCGCCGATGTGCAAAAAGAAGGCAAGACCACGGTCGAATGGCGCAAGCTGCCAGGGCGGCGGTTTATTGACCGCTTCGTGCGCCTGGAGCAGCCGGCGGATTTTAGCGCCAAATTGGCCAATATCCTCCCGCCTGCCGATCAACTGGAAGACGCGGTGGCGCGGCTGGTGATTGAATATCCCTTCGAGTATGAAAGCCTGCTGGATGAACCCGCGCTGCGCCAGCAGGCGGAAAAATGCCTGGAATTTCACCTGGTGCGGCGCCCGCAGCGCGAGACCCGCCTGCGCCTGCCGCAAGACCAGGCAATTAGCAGCCTGACCTCGATGGATCTGTTGGATCTGTACTGGCGGGCGGTGCATACCGACGAGGCGGAAACCGAAGCGCTGAAAACATTGGCGGCGGGGATAATCCACGCAGCGGGTGGATAAGGTGTGGCCGGCGCCGGAATGGTAGACGGCCAGCGCAGGCAAATCTTGCGGCGAAACCCGGCAAAAATCATCGAACCAGGTTCATCACAGCATAAAGCAAAGGCATGATCCCCACAAAATTATTTTTATCAGGTTTTCTTTCCTACCAGGACCCGGTCGAGCTAGATTTTGACGGGCTTGAGCTGGCCTGCATTTCCGGTTCGAACGGGGCAGGCAAATCCTCGATTCTAGACGCCATCACCTGGGCGCTGTTTGGCGAAGCCCGCTGCCGGGATGACGACGCGCTGATCAACAGCCACGTCAATGCGGCCGAAGTGATCTGTGATTTCAATTATGAGAACAGCCTCTACCGCGTGCAGCGCAGCAAACCCCGCGGCAAAACGACCGTGCTCGAGTTCTACGTGCAGACCGAGGAGGGAAACTGGCGCACGTTGACCGAAAAAACCGTGCGAGATACCGAAGCGCGCTTGCGCCAGATTTTACGCATGGATTACGACACTTTCATTAACGCCTCCTTCTTTTTGCAGGGGCGCGCCGACCAGTTCGCCCAGCAGCAGCCGGCCAACCGTAAAAAGGTGTTGAGCAGCGTACTCGGTCTGGAAATCTGGGAGACCTACCGGGCCCAGGCGTTTGCCCAGCGCCGCGAGGTGGAAGCCGAGGTACGCTCGGTGGATGCCCAGTTAGCGGATATAGAAAGCGAGCTGGCCCAGGAAGAGGAACGCAAAAAGCGCCTGTTGGATATTGAGACCCAACTGCAGCTGGTGTCTGAAACCGCCCAGGCCAAAGAACGAGATCTGCTCTCGCAGCAGCGTCTGGCGGCTTCGCTGGCGGATCAAAAGCGCATGTTAGAGGTGCTCTTGCGCCAGGTCGAGGATACCCGCCAGCGCTGCGCACATCTGCAAGCGCAAATCGATCAGTTGGACGAGGAACGGAGCCGCCTGCAGCAGCAAGTGGCCAACGCGGATGAAATTCAGCGTTCTTATCAGCAGTGGCAGGCTGACCGCCAGTCGCTGGAACAGTGGGACCGGACGGCCGCCAGCTTTCACGAAGTTCAAGCTCGCCGGGCGCAGCCTCTGGCTGAGATTGGCGCGGCCCAGTCGCGCCTGGAAGAAGAAAGACGCGGGTTGGCGGCTCAGGCCGAAAGCACGCGGCAGGAGGCGGAACGCCTCGCCGGCTTGGAGCAGGATCTACCTGTCCTGGCGGAGAGCATTCGTGGGGTTGAGCAATCGATTGCCGAACGAACTGGGCTGGAGGCCGAACTGCAAACCTTACAGCAGCAGGCCGCGGCCATGGAAGTGGAAAACCGCCAGCTCAAAGCTGAAATGCTGGCGCTGCGCGAACGTCTCGACCAGTTGCAGGACGTGGAGGGGGCTACCTGCCCACTGTGCGGACAGCCTCTCTCCGCGGATGAGCGGGCAGCCTTGATCGCCGGCCTGGAAGGGGACGGCAAGCGCATGGGGGATGCCTACCGCCAGAACCAGAATATGCAGAAACAAGGCGAAGAACGTGTCCGCGAATTGAATACGCTCATCGCCGGGATGCAGCGTTTGGATGAGCAGCTTCGCGCTCACAACCGCCGGCATGACCAGGCGGAAGCCGAAGCGGAAAGACTGCGCCAGGCCCTGAATGCCTGGACGGCTGGTGGCGAAGCCCGGTTGACCGAGTTGGAGACGCTGATTTCGGCTGAATCTTTTGCGGTGGAAGCACGGCAAAAGCTGGCCGAGATCGACGCGGAAGCGCGTGCATTGGGTTACGACCCGGCGGTGCATGATGCCGCGCGGCGGGCAGAACAGGCCGGGCGCACATCGGAACAGGCGCTGCGGGATCTGGAAGTTGCCCGCGCTTCGATTGAACCCCTGGACCGCCAGATAACCGGGCTAGCAACCCAGTATTCAACCGAAAGCGCTCAACTGGACTTGCAGCAGAAAGAGTGCGTGGCGGCCGGGGAGAAATACGAAACAGACAGCGCCGATCTGCCGGACCTGGCCCAGACCGAGCGCGAGATGATGGAGTTTAAAGCCAGGGAGAACCGTTTGCGTATGGATGTAGGTATGGTGCGCCAGCTGGTTTCGGTTCTCGATACCCAGCGCGAGCGCAAGGAACGGCTGCAGGCGAAGCGCGCCGAAGCAAGCCTGCAGATCAACCGGCTCAAAGCGCTGGAACGGGCTTTTAGCAAGGACGGCGTGCCTGCCCTGTTGATTGAACAGGCCTTGCCCGAGATTGAGGAACAGGCCAACAGCCTGCTCGACCGGTTAAGCTCCGGCGGCATGTCGGTGAGGTTCGCCACCCAGCGCCAGTTAAAGAGCAAAGAAGAATTTCGTGAGACCCTGGATATCAAGATCACCGACTCGTCGGGGCAAACCCGTGAATATGAGATGTTTTCGGGGGGAGAAGCCTTCCGCATCAATTTTGCGATCCGGTTGGCGCTATCGCGGGTACTGGCTCACCGGGCCGGGGCGCGCCTGCAAACGCTGTTTATCGATGAAGGATTTGGCAGCCAGGATGCAGAAGGCCGCCAGCGGCTGTTGGAGGCGATCAACCTGGTGCGACCGGAGTTTGCTCGCATCCTGGTGATCACTCACATGGAAGAACTCAAAGATGCTTTTCCTGCGCGCATTGAAGTGGAAAAAACCTTGCGCGGATCAACCATAAGGATTGTGTTATGAAGCCACGATTACCTATCCGTCTGGGTTTGCAGCAGCGTGTACTGCCTGCCTATCGCGTGCCCTTCTTTGACATGCTTGCCCAGGCCTGTGAAGGCGGGATGAGTGTTTATGCCGGAGACCCGCGTGACGAAGAAGCCATGGGTTCTGCCGGCGAACTGCGCATAGCAGAAAAATATTTGGGCGAAAACCTGTACCTGGGCAGTGGGCGGTTGTACGCCTGTTACCAACGCGGGTTGGAGGCCTGGTTGGAGACCTGGCAGCCGGACGTGATCATCGTCGAAGCCAATCCGCGCTACCTTAGCACGCCTAAGGCAGCCGGGTGGATGCATGAGAAAGGACGCAGGGTGGTCGGCTGGGGATTGGGCGCACCGCCGCACACCAGTTTCTGGCGAAAAATGCTGCGGGAGCGTTTCTTGACCCAATTCGATGCGATGATTACCTACAGCGCGACCGGCGCGGAGCAATATCGCCAGGCCGGTTTTCCCCCTGAAAAAATATTTATCGCCCCTAATGCTGTCGCGGCAAAACCGTCGATGCCGCCGCCGCAGCGCCCATCTACCTTTGAGGGTCAACCGGTGGTGCTGTTCGTAGGCCGCTTACAGGCCAGAAAGCGGGTTGACCTGCTGCTGCGCGCCTGCGCCAGGTTAACCCCCGAGCAGCAGCCACGTTTAATCATCGTTGGCGATGGCAGCGAAAGAAAAGCTTTGGAATCGTTGGCAAAAGATATTTACCCTCAGGCTGAATTTGTGGGTGAAAAGCGCGGCGATGAACTTACCCCTTATTGGACTGCCGCAGATCTGTTTGTTTTGCCTGGGACAGGCGGATTAGCCGTGCAGGAGGCCATGTCGATGAGCCTGCCGGTGATGGTGGCTGAAGCGGACGGCACCCAGGCCGATTTGGTGCGCGAAGGCAACGGATGGATGTTGATCCCGGGAGACGAGGAAGACCTGGCGGCACGCCTGGCGTATGCTCTCGCCGACCCGGCGCGCTTACGGGTGATGGGTCAAGAAGGCTACCGGATTGTCTCGGAAGAAATAAATCTCGAGAAAATGGTCGAAGTGTTTCTCCAGGTGGTGGAAACTGCCCTGGCTGGAAAACGCTGACCTTGGGGCGCAATTCGGTGAATAAACGTCCTGATAATTCGCCGGACCGGATATCACCTGTCAATTTGGGGATGGTTTGATAAAAACACAGCTACAATCGTACCATGCATGTCTTGCTGATTGCTGACGGTCGTAGTCCGATCACCCGGCGTTATATCGCGGCGCTGCGGCCTTTGGGCTACCGCCTGACATTAGTATCTACCTATCCGTGTGCTGCGGTGGACGGGGTTGAGGCGACATACGTTTTGCCGGTGGCCTTCAGCCGCCTGGCCGGGAGCCAGGCCGGGGCGGGATCTGCTAACCCGCCGGCTGCTAACCGCGGGTCGCGGCGCACGGTGGCGCGGTTCCGCTCGCTATTCTTGAGCGGCCGCTACCTGTTGGGTCCGCTGACCCTGCCCGGCTATGGTCGCAAGCTGGCCAGGATGGTGAACAATTTACGGCCGGACATCGTGCACGCCATGCGCATCCCATTTGAGGGCATGCTGGGCGCGTACACCCCCGCAGATTTTCCGTTGGTGGTCTCGATTTGGGGCAATGACCTGACCCTGCATGCCCAGGGTTCGGCAGCGATGGGGAATTTAACCCGCAAAGTGCTGGCGCGTGCGCAGGGGTTGGCCGCGGATACCAGCCGGGATATCCGCCTGGGCCGTTCCTGGGGATTATCTGAAGCCGCTCCGGCGCTGGTGGTTCCGGGCTCGGGGGGCATCGATCTCACCGATATCGAGCGCATCCGCTACAACCGCATCGATCCGCTGACCGATTTTCTTCCGGCAGGTTTGCCGCTGGTGGTCAATCCACGCGGTTTTCGTCCAGGCAGCGTGCGCAACGACGTGTTTTTTGAAGCGATTCCCCTGGTTCTGCAGCACAACTCAAAAGTGGCCTTTGTCTGCCCGGCGATGGCGGGCCAGCCCGAAGCCATCCAGGCCGAGCAGCGCATCCATGCCAAGAACCGCCTGTTCCTCTTACCTCATCTACCCCAGGCACACTTGTGGGATCTGTTCGTGAGATCGGCGATGATGGTTTCGATCAGTCAGCACGACGGCACGCCTAATTCACTGTTAGAAGCCCTGGCATGCGATTGTTTCCCCATCGCCGGGGATATCGAATTGATCCGCGAGTGGATCACACCCGGGGTGAACGGGCTGTTGGTGGAGCCGGGCAAGCCGGCCGCGGCTGCCGAGGCCATTCTGGCCGGGCTGGAAAATGTGGACCTGCGCAAACGCGCGGCGGAGATCAACCATGAAATCATCCGCGAGCGGGTTGAGGTGGGGGTAGTTCGCGAGAAGATCGCGAATTTCTACGCACAAATCGCGGGGGCCAAGTAAACCAACCCCTTTGCCAATCGGTTACCGTACCACATTGGTACCTTTCCTCACGTCTCATACAGCTATGTTGCTTCGTAAGACCAATGATGGTTGGACCTCAGCATGAATCACCAGGCAGGTTACGCCGAGCTGGTCGACAATCTGCTGAAAGGCATAGCCTATCCCGTGGATAAATTTAGATAATCACTGGAGAATGATGACAATGGATATTGAAACCCTCAGGCAATATATGGCGCAGCGCGATTCGATCAGCATTTTAGAGGCAATCGACGTGCACACGGGAGCCCGGTCTGTGCTCAAGGAATTCGACTACGTTATCGAAGCACCGAACTGGTCACAGGACAGCAAATACCTGGTTTATAACAGCCGGGGGCATATGTACAAATATGTGCTGGCAAGCGGGGAAATTCACGAGTTGGAGACCGGTCTGGCAATCGACTGCAATAATGATCATGTGTTATCGCCGGATAACACCCGGCTCGCGGTCAGCCACTTTACCAACGAAGACGCGACCTCGAGGATTTACACCCTGTCGATCAATGGCGGTGATCCGGTATTGGTGACCGATAAAGGTCCCAGTTATTTGCATGGCTGGTCGCCAGACGGAGAGCGCCTGGCGTATTGCGCGGAGCGCGGCGGGCAGTACGATATTTACACCATTTCAGTCAATGGCGGTTTGGAAACCCAATTGACCGATCTTCCTGGCCTGGACGATGGGCCGGAATATGCGCCGGATAGCAGGCATATCTGGTTCAACTCCACCCGCACCGGGTTGATGCAAGTCTGGCGCATGGAAGTGGATGGAAGCCACCCGGAGCACATGGTCAAAGAAGATGCCAACTGCTGGTTCCCCCATGTTTCACCTGACGGCAGCTGGGTGGTTTACATTGCCTACGGCAAAAACGATGTGTCCCCCGGCGACCACCCCGCCAATAAGAATGTGGAGCTGCGGCTTGTCTCCGCGAATGGAGGAGAGTCGAAAACGATGGTTAAGGTATTTGGTGGCCAGGGTACGATGAATGTAAATTCGTGGTCACCGGATAACCGCACGATTGCATTCGTTTCGTACCGGCTTAAAGGGTGATCCCATCCTCCCAATTCGATTATAAAATGGGCATGCACCCTGTTTCGTAGCTGGTTAATGAAAAAAGGCCTGGGTTGATCGGACAGGCCTTTTGGTATTTATTCTCTGCGTTTTAGTGTATTGGTATTGGCGAAATAATCCTTTGTCCTGATTATTTCAGAATGAAGGATAAGATCACCAGGATGGCGATGAACGAACCGGCCATGATGCCGATGCGCTTCAGATCATTGACCACGTAGGTGTAATCGGGATTAAACTCGGTGGTGCGCCGGCTGAAGGGTGAGGCGGCCGAAGGTCGCTCGGCGGGAGCAGCTGCGCCATCGCCGCCAACAGATGCCTTGCGCACGGCAGACTGAGATACATTGCGTTTGTACTTTTTTGCCATAATTCCAACTCCTCAATCAGAGATTATTTTTCACCTTGTAGTTCAGCGGTTATCGCGATCCGCTGGTTGTCGACCAGGTAGGGATAACACGAGATCAGCGTGACCACGGGGGATTGGCTGGGAGCCATCACCTCCACCTGGGTGGGTTCTACGATCTGGCTTTGTTTGACCACATAGATATAGGCCTGTTGAGCGGTGGAGAGGATGATCTCATCCCCCGGTTTCAGACGGTCCAGATCGCGGAAGATCTCGCCAAATACGTCATTATGCGCCGAGAGCACCAGGTTTCCCTTGTCTCCCGGATTGGGTGTGCCCACATGCTGCCCGACACCCTTCTTTAGCTGCTCCCATCCATCTCCCTGCACCACCGGGGCATCTACCCCGATCGCGGGGATCTGGATGCGCGAAGCATGGGATGGGCTGGGGGTTGGCAGTGGGATGCTGGCCAGCGACTGCACCAGCGGCCGCAGATGCTCTGGGATTTCGTCCTCGTTGAACCGCGCGCCGCCGGGATCGGTGGGCGGGGTGTGCCCGCCAGGCAGGATCACTGCGGAGACCAGTGGGGTGGGGGTCAGCGTGGGTTGGACCAGCACCGCGGAGATTTCGTTGTTAAGGTTGCGCAGCAGGTTCACCCCGTTGAACAGGATGAGCGCCATGCCTAAAACGGCCAGAATTTCGATGACCAGGAGCGAACGGTCAAGCCAGGTACGGCGTTTGGACCGCGCTGGTGGGGCATACCCCTCCTCAAGGATCAAGGGTTCGCTGCGGCTTTCGACCGGTGAGGCCATCGAAGATGGTTCGACCATAATCACCCGACCTGTGCGCCGGTAGTGTTCCAGGCGCTTATGACGCTCGCTGCGCCGCTTCTCGATCAGCAGTTGGCGCAACTCATCAACCGTCAGGTCTTCTATGGATCGGTTCCGGGCCACACGTCTCCTTGGGATCGGTGTTCTGAACGTTGGTAGCCGGATTATACCCCAGAATCGGTCTGCCTTCCAAGCCGGCGAGCTGCGGCCAACCTGCAGATCGCTTTTAACGTCCATCGCAGGATAGTATAATGATGATAACCTTCATAGATTTTTCACTTCATCCCACGGGACCGGCACCCAATGAACAAAATCCCCCAAACACTCTCCCGTCTACGCCACTGGTTCAGCTCGCGTTCAGGCCAGGCGCCGTGGGCCATGGTGGTGATCAATCCGGCGGCAGGGCAGAACAACCCCGATTTGAAAACGCTCAACAAGACTTTACGGGATGCCGGTTTTCGCTATGAGGTGCAGTTAACTTCTGCGATGGGAGACGGTAAAAGCCTGGCCATGCAGGCTGTGGGCCGTGGAGCCAGTTTTGTGGCCGCCTGCGGCGGAGACGGCACGGTTTTGGATGTGGCAACCGGCCTGGTTGGCAGCCAGGTTCCCCTGGCGATCTTGCCCAGCGGAACAGGAAATGCCCTGGCCAGGGAGTTGAATATTCCGCAGAATTTTGGCGCCGCCAGCCGCTTGCTGGCAGGCGAAGGATCGAGGGTTCGTGAGATTGATGTGGGCATGGTCGGAGAGCAGCCATTTCTTCTGCGGCTGGGGGTGGGGTTGGAGGCGCAAGTTACCCGCACGGCTGACCGCAATTTCAAAGACAGGGTCGGGGTGTTTGCATACGTCTCGGCCACACTGCAGGCCCTGGCGCAGACCCCCCTCTCAAAATATAGGATCGAGATGAATGGGATCGTCGAAGAAGTAGAAGGAATGGCCTGTATGATGGCGAATGCCGGAACCCTGGGCATACCGGGTTTATCCATATCCCCGTTGGTTAAAAATTGATGACGGTTTGTTGGATATCTTTGTTTTACGCAAAGCAGATCTGGCTGAGCTTTCTTCGCTGGCGGCTTCGGCGATGGGCGCCGCGGAAGGGCCGATGTCCATCCCGCACTGGCAGTGTAGTGAATGCACGCTGACGGCCGATCCATTCCATGAGGTGGAGGTAGACGGTGAAGAGTTTGGAAAAACCCCCATCCACGTGTCGGTGTTGCCGAAGGGGCTTAAAGTGATCGTCCCCGCTGCAAGCTGATGGTTCAGGCGCGGGATGACAGTAGAGAAGGGAGTTGAGTATGTTAAAATCCTGGCGATCCTGGGGATTGGCAGCCGGCGGGGTTATTTTAGGCGCTGCCGCGGTGGTCTATCTCTCCAGCCTGTTCATGCCGCATATGTTTGCCGGGAATCAAATCACTTCCCCTCAACCGGCCTACAACTTCACCTTGGCAGGCCCGGCGGGTCAGGATTACCAACTCTCTGATTTTCACGGAAAAGTGGTATTGATTTTCTTTGGCTACACCTCATGCCCGGATGTTTGCCCAACCACAATGAAGGAGCTGGCGGGTGTGCTCAAAGACCTGGGTGATACGGCCGCGCAGGTGCAGGTGCTGATGATCAGCGTCGATCCGGAAAAAGATAGCGCCGAACGCCTGGCGGGTTATCTCAAAGGGTTCGACGCGCGCATGATCGGGCTAAGCGGCAGCCTTGAGCAAATCCAACAGGTCGCCTCGGAGTATGGGGTATATTTTGAAAAGAAACCCTATGGCGACAACGGAGGCTACCTGGTGGATCACTCGGCTTATGTCTTTTTGATCGACCAGCGTGGGGATGAGCAGGTCATCTATCCATTCGGCAGTCGTGCACGCGATATTGCGGTGGATATCCGCTACGTTCTGAAGCATTGAGGTCCTGGTTGCTGTGCAAGAACGGGCTGAAGCAAGCCCGTTTTTTTATTCTCCCAGCGGAACAAAATCGGACTGAACGCGTCTAATCAACATGACGGAGCTCAACTGTTCTGGGAGAAGAGAAGATGAAAACGCTCAAGATTTTGTTTTTCTTGTTCCTGGTGTTGTTGTTCTTGCCGGCCTGGCTTCCGGACGTACAGGCAGAAACGCCGTCTCCTGTTGTCTCGACGCCTGGCCCTATCTCCATTTTCCCACCCACGGCTGCCTTGGAAGCGCAGAAAGCCCTGGCGCAGAACCTGGGAATTGAAGTGGAGCGTACCACGATCACGATGATTGCCAACAGCCAATGGCCAGACAGTTGCCTGGGGCTGGCATATCCGAATGAGATATGCGCGCAGGGTGTCGTCGTGGGGTATCGGGTGGTGATGCGGGCCAATGGGCATGTGTATGAATATCATACCGATGCAAGTGGTAAGATGCTGCGTGCGGTTTGATCAGCATGACCCGAACAGATTGCTTGCAGGGAGAAGGCAGGTACGTTCCGATTACCTTTCAAGAAGGGAGGAAGATCGAATCGTGGTTGAAAAGCAGAAATTCGGTTAAACTTTGAGAGCAATGAACTCTCAACCGAACCATTCACTCCGTCTTAGACGTACAGTATTCTTGAGTTTGAGCATGGCGGCGGCAGTCCTTCTGCTGGCCGCCTGTTTTTCGCTGCCAGGCGGTCTTGGCCGCCCGCCGCTGAGCTCGGCTGCACCCGGAACCACGCCTACGCCTACGCGTAAGTCTCCGGCGAAAACCAGCACGCCGCCGGCGATCCCCACCCCGACCGTGCCGTTGGAGATGCAAGTGGACCTGAGCGAGCTGCGTGGGTCAAAAGTTGTACTGTGGGAGCCGTTTGTGGGCGAGATGGGCAGTTTATTCCAGCAGATGGCCCGGGATTTCAACAGCAAAAATGAATGGGGCATTCAGGCGGAAGTAGTGATGCAGTCCTCGGACAGCGCCCTGGCCGAATTAATCAACCAGCCGGAAGCCGAAAACCTGCCCCAAGTGGTGCTTGCGCCTTCGGCCCAATTGAACGCCTGGCTGCTGGCAAAGCGCCTGACTGCCCTGGACGCATACATAAGCTATCCGTCAACCAGATTGGAACAGCCACCGGCGGAGGAATTCAATCAGGTTTTCTGGCAGCAGGACCAAATTGGCGAGCAGCAGGCCGGCCTTCCATTTTTGCGCAGCGCTTACGGCCTGTTGTACAACAAGACCTGGGCCGGTGAGTTGGGTTTCAGCAGTGCGCCGGCTAGCCTGGCCCAATTCCGCGAACAGGCGTGCGAAGCGGCGAAGGCTAATAACCGCAGCGAGTTTCTCGAACAGCGCGGCACGGGTGGCTGGTTGGTGGATACCTCACCGGTGGTAACCCTCAACTGGATGACGGCTTTCGGCGCCGACGGCGTGCCGGCAGATGAGGGCGGGGTTTACCAATTTGACCAGGAAAAAGCTGGGAGCGCATTATCGTTTCTGAGAAAGATGCAGGAAGACGGCTGTCTGTGGGTGGGCAAGAGCCCCACGCCGCAGCAGTATTTTGCCCAGCGCTACGCGCTTTTCATCTCGGGCAGCCAACAGGATTTGATCCCGCTCGCCAAGGTGATGGCGGGTTTTGAGAACCAGGACGAGTGGATGTTATTGGGCTATCCATCATCCAGTGGCGGGCCGTTTGTCAGTGCGGATGGATATTCATTGGGCCTGGTCGCCGGCGATCCCAAACAGCAGATGGCAGGCTGGTTATTTATGCGCTGGTTGAGTCAGCCGGAAAATCAAGCCCGTCTTGGCTTCCTATACCCATCTCTGCCAGTCAGCAGCGCCTGGCAGGCTCAGGCGGCGGATTACCGCGCAAATTTCCCCTGGACCTTGATCCTGCCACTGGAAAAAGGCCGCATCGAGCCGCTGCCCTCTCTTCCAAGTTGGTTGGTGGCGCAGCGGCCGCTGGAAGACGCCGGCTGGCAGTTATATAACCTGGCATCGGACGAACAACTTCCCACGATTTTGCCCCAATTGGATGCTTTGATTAAAGAGCTCTTAGCTCCGTAACGCTCTACGTATGCATCCAGGGGTGCTCTAGAAGCGTATAATATAAATGTGCCGGCTTGAGCCGACAGGCTGGCAAATTACATGAATGATTCATTACTCGGATTAAACGACACGTTTCTGACCCTTTACCGGGAGAATGTCCTGCCGGTTTTTCGCTATCACCTGGTGCGCAGTGGGGATTGGCAAGAAGCACAGGCGCTGACGCGCGAAACATTTCGGCGGGCTTTTCCCTGGTTTACCCAATCTCAGCGCAATGATGGTCAAACTCAAGCCTGGCTGTTCAGCATCGCCGTATGGGTGCAGCTGCACGCTCGCCGCAAGTTGGACGTCACCGAAGGTTCGGTCGACGGGATCCTGCCGCATCAGGAACAGGTGGCGGCATTTGTCAAGGCAGCCGATATTTCCGAGATGTGGAGCAAGCTGCCGGTGCGCACCGCGGACGCCCTGGCCCTGTTTATTTTTGCCGATCTCAACCTGATCGATACCGCCCAAGTGGTGGGTTGGTCATTGCTCGATCTCCAAACTCGCCTGTCCCATCTGGTGGAAGATCAGGTGCCGCAGCGCTTACTGGCAGGCTCTCTCCAGCCGGTGGGGTTCTTTATCGCTCAATTGGAAGCGGAACTGCGCGAGATGGCCCAGGCTCACGGTGGTTTACAGCGCCGCGGGGCCGGACCAGCCTTCTGGCGCCTGTCGTATCGCTCCGGGCAGGTGTTGGGCACGAGCGGTCGTTTTGTGCCATTGGCTTTCTTTGTCATTCTGCTGGTTGCGGCCGTCTGGTTCCTCTCCAACCCGGCCGGCGTGCAGCCGGAAGTGCAGCCCACTGCCACCGTGCCGGCGAACCTGCCGGCCAGCCAATTTCCATGGACATCCGACTCGGCCATTCTGGCAGATGCCCAGGGGCGGATCTATCGTTATGAGTTGAGCGGTCAGACCAACCGGCAGCTCTCACCCCAAGGTTTTTACCAACCTCTGGCAAATGACGGCGGCCCCCAGCCGCAGATCTCGCCAGATGGAAAGTGGTTGGAGATCGTCAGCACGCAGGACATGAGCACCTGGCTGCTGGCTTTAGATGGCAGCGAAGAGCGCAATATCATTGACCAACCCGTGCAGCTATCCTGGGCGCGCGGTTCTGAGCGTGCGCTGTATGTCGACCCGCGCCAGCCAATGAATCTCAATGTCTATTCGGTGGCCGAGAACAGCAACAGTTTGTTGGTGGTCATGCCCGGGCCCATCCTGGCGTCGGCCATCGCGCCAGATGGAATGCACGCGGCTGTGCTTTTTCAGCAGCCGACCCTGGCCAATGCCCCAGCAGAGAACGCACTGGTGCTGATCAATAATATCTATACAGGTGACTGGAAAATGCTGGCGCGCTTGCAGGACCCGAGCGCATTGGGCTCGCGGCATAAATTGATCTGGACTGAGGACAGCCGCGAGATCTGGTACCCGCGCTACCATGCGGCCGTGCGCCTGGCCGACTTCGAACTGCATCCGTTGGTATCCAAACCGCCGTACGACCCTACCGCTCGCCCCACCTTCCTCAACTTGCTGCTGCATCCATCGGTGGCCCAACCGTTTTTGGACCGCTTTGGCCTGGAAGCGCTGCTTTTAGATGAGGCCGATACGCACAACAACCTGCTCACCCTGGGCGCTGTCTCCCCGGATCATTCCAAGGTGGCCTTGGCCTATTACAATGCCCTGGGGGTAACCGGCTCATTGACCGTACAGCAGGGCAGCATGCTGGAAGACCGCGCCTGGAGCGCCAATTTTGGCACGATTGGAGCGATTGCCTGGACGGCAGAAGGCCACGAACTGCTGGTGGCCGAGAAAGAAAACCGGCCGGGTCGCCTGTGGTGGGTGCTGGCGCGCACCGGGCAGCGCCTGGAGATCGACCTGGACGTGGTGCTGCTGGGCACCTTCTCCAGCCTGCAGGCCCGCAGCCTGAACCACGCCCCGCAGATCACCCTGGCGCCTAGCCCCGTAACCCCGCAGTCTCAAGGCAGCCAGGAAGTGGTTCATCCCGGAATGGGGATTCGTTTTGACGTACCTGCCGATTGGAACGTGTGGAGCTTTGCCGAAGACCGGTTGTGGGGATCGGTGGAGGCGGCTAACTTTAACCTGGAAGGTCCATTTGGCTTTGCCAGCCTGGGGCCAGAGCAGCTGCTGGTGATGGTGAGCCCGGTAGCCTGGCAGGACCAGCAGCCCCTGGCCGATTGGCTGGAGCAGCTCGCCCAGCGTTCGGGTGGGATGGCCCGCTACTCGCCTGCCACCCTGGACGGTTTGCAGGCTTACCGTCTGGAATATACCCTGCCAGATCAAAGCGTCGAACGTATGGTGTTGGTCGAAACGGAGCGGGGAGTCATCGGTATCTCGATGATCCCAGGCAATTCCAACCTGGTAGACGAATTTGAGCAAATCTTGAATTCGATGCATTTTGAGCAGATCCATACACCCTGAAATGAAAGATCCTTTCACTAACCTTACCGAGCAGTTTTTGGATTTTTTCCGCCAATCTGTCGTCCAGGTATTCCGCTATCACTTGCTGAGGAGCGGAGATTGGCAAGACGCCGAAGCGATGACGGCTGAGACTTTTCGCCGGGCGCAGGGCTGGTATGCACAGCATGCCGCGGCGGGGATGGATGCCAGGATCTGGCTGTTCCGCACAGCGGTTTCGCTTTATTCGCGCCTGAGACGACCGCAAGGCTTTGATCGCGGGGATGTAGCTCTGGTGAGCCCTTCCCAGGAACAATTATCGCTGTTTGCGCGCACGGCTGAGTTGTACGATCTTTGGCGCCGGTTGCCGCGCAAGGAACAAGATGCGCGCGCTCTCTATCTCTTCGGCGGGTTGGAGTTGGACGAGGTGGCCGGAGTCACCGGATGGAAGCTGCTGAAAATCGTCGAACAACTCGGGCATGTGATGTCTGACCAGGGAGAGATGCGCCGACTGGCCGGCGAATTACAGCCGGTGGGCTATTTCATCGGACATTTAGAAAATGAACTGCGTGAGCACGACCAGGCATTGAAAACCAGCCGGGCCAAATTTGGTTCGATGCAGATGCTGTGGCTGCGTTACCGCATCGGACCATTTTTGACCATCGTGGGCCAGGTGCTGCCATTGGTGGTTTTGGTGGGTATGCTGGTTTGGGTGGTGAATTTCTACACCCTGCAGACAACTCCCGCGGAGGTGAGCCAGGACCCCACACTTCCAGCCCGGCGGCAGCGAGCGACCAACTCGGTGCGCATCGCCTTTCCGCCCAGCCAGGACAGCGCGATTGTGGTTACGGCTGAGGGGGCGCTTTTTGTCTATCACCTGACCAATGGCGAGTATGTGCGTTTGAGCCCTGACGGATTTGTGCCGCCGCACGGGCTGAATGCTGATTTCCCGGCACAGGTATCCCCGGACGGCACCTGGCTGTCGGTGATCAGCCATATTGACGGCAGCACCTGGTTATTCACCTTG
The DNA here is from genome assembly GCA_963752685.1 of uncultured Chloroflexia bacterium. Taxonomy (GTDB): domain Bacteria; phylum Chloroflexota; class Anaerolineae; order Anaerolineales; family Anaerolineaceae; genus Anaerolinea. Next base: position 40,943 of record CAVVZR010000009.1, read on the forward strand.
AATGGCGCGGAGCGCAGGCAGATCAGTTCGAGTTCTCTGTATCTCACCTGGGCTCCTGGAGGCGGGGAGGCGGTTTACCCGCTGCCGGATGATCCGCGGGTGCTCTACCAGTACAGTTCAGCAGCTATCTATAACCGGGAGCTGGCGCGCCTGCCGGGAGAAATCAAAGCGGTGGCGTGGTCGCCGAATGGAGTGATGATCGGGGTGGTCTACGAAACCCCGGGGAGCAGCGCCGATATGGTGCGCACCACCCTGGCGGTGCTGCCCAGCCGCGGCGGAGCGGCGGTGGTGTTAGCGTCGGTGGAGGAAACCAGCGGGGATGCACATAGGGATACCCCGGTGGGAAACCAGCGCCTATTATGGACAGACGATAACAACGAATTATGGTATCCCCGGTGGAATGCGGCGGTGAATGTAGTCAAGGCCATGGCGGCGGATAAGAGCAAGAACCAGGAGAGCCTGGCCGTACAGCAGGACCTGGAGGAGTTGTTGATGCCCCTGGTTGCCCAACCGTTCGGCAATCGGTATGGCATCCAGACCCAGCTGCTCTACGGCCCGGATACCTACGGTATGCCGCCCTTGATGCGCTATGTGGCGGTATCGAGCGACCGCAGGCAAATTGCCCAGCTGCTGGCCAATCCCAATGGGGTGGTAGGCAGTGTGGCGGTGCAAGATACCTCCAATTTAAATGAAAATCTATGGATCCGTAATTTCGGGCAGATCGGCAGGATCAGCTGGACGGGCGAGGGGGGCAGTTTGTTGGCGGCCGAGAACGTGGATGAGCCGGGCGAGTTGTACCGGATCAATGCGCGCAATGGGCGCTCGAACGTGGTGGGTGAAGGCTACTGGCTGCTGGGGACGGTTTCTGAAATGCGACTGGATGCCAGCAACCGCGCCCCACAGGCGGCGAAGATCCCCCTCTCCGGACCCGATATGAGCGGACCCACGGTGCGGATCAATCATCAGGGGTTGGGGGTCAGCCTGGAAGCGCCGGCGCATTTCCGCGTGTGGCAGTTGTCGTCGGTCGATCCTAATGGCTCGATGATTGTCACCAACTTCGACCTGGGCGATCCGCTGGGTTATGTCAGTTTGAGCGAGGATGACCTGATGGTTGCGGTGGTGCGGGCCGCGCCGGGTGGAGGGGAGATTGGCACCCTGCTCAAAGGCAGCGCCAAAGCAGAACCGGAGACGTTTGACCTGCGGCCGTTATCGATCAACAACCGCCAGGGTTACCGGGTAACCTACCACCAGCCGGGGCGGTTGAGCTATGAGAATGTGTATATCGAGGACCCGGACGGGCCGATCATGCTCTATTATTTGCCGGTCAACACCAACAAGCAGGTTCTTTTTGGGCGGATGTTGAACAGTCTTGAGCTGGCGCCGGTGAAAACCCCCACGCCCACCCCGCAGCCGACTCCGACGCCCACCCCTACGGTGGAGGTAGCCTGGAATGATTACAGTAGCCCGAGCCTGGGTTTGAGCTTTGACCTACCGACAGCCTACCTGCAAGATCCGCTGTGCGGGACGCGTGAGACGGATAAGCTGGTGCTGGTCGGCCCTAAAATTTATATTACCGACGACCAGCTAAACGGCAAAAGCCTGACGGATTACATCGATGACCGCATCCGGCACAGTGACGAGGAACTGCATATTGGCAGCCGCCAAAGGGTTGCCTTTCAGGGTGGGGAGGCGATCACGGTGGAGGGCAGCATGGGCATGTCTGGCTTTTTCAGCCGGACCTATGTGCGCGCCGGCGAACGGGTGTGGATGATCAGCCTGACGCCGAGTGAAAGCTGCGTGCCTGAAACCAAGGCAATCAGCGAGCTGCAGGTATACCGGCGGATGGTGGCGAGTTTGCGAGTGGTGCAGTAAATAGGATCGAAAAGCGATTCGTCAGACATTTCGCAACGCAATCTCAACGATTGAGCTATTGAGAATACCCTATAATCGAATATAACCAGTCCGGCTGCGCCTGGTGAGGTGGGGGGATTGCTTGGATCTGGCCTCAATTGTCGCATTAAGCCGGCTGCCAAACCAATCTTTATCTGGAGCATCGAGGTATGGCAGCTGATTTATCAATTTAAGCGAAACTGCTCATTCCAGAAGAATGGGCAAACCGTTCGCGCTGTCCCGTGTGCGGTTCGGTGTATTTATCCCTGAAGCGTTCTTATAAAGACCCTGACCAATTAGCCTGCGATACCTGCAAGGCTCGTTTTGAGATTTCTCAAGACGGCTGCTATGTACGGGTGATCATCCCACCACCTGGTCTGCCGATGGACCTGGTGGGCCAATGGGTGGAACCCTCCCTGGTGGCGGCGAAAGGAAAGGCCGCGGTAGCTCAGGCAAAAGTGCTGGTGGATGCAGACCAGGCGCGGCGAGGGCTGGCGGAGAAACCGGTATCCCGAGAGGCGCTGATCGAGCAGGCGCGGCAACTGCAGCTGCTGGGCAACTCACACGAACAGGTACGGAGCACCCTGGAAGGAATGCGCGGGGTGACTACAGAGCTGATAAGCGAGGTGATGGAAGCACTGCCGCGCCAGGAAAACCGCCGGTCGAAGTGGTTTTGGGCAGGATTGGGCACTATCTCGCTGCTGGTGATCAGTATCGCGGTGGTGATTGGGCTGGGACTGGCACAGCGCCTACCGGAGAGCCCCAAAAGCAACGAATTGCCCGCAGCGGTACGCGTTTTGCTGACGTCAGGGAGTGAACTGATGGATCTGCAACCCGTGGCGGTGTACCAGGTGGCAATCACCGGCAACATTTCGAGCTGCCCAACCCAACCGGCGAACGCGGCCCGTTTGTTCGGCGGAGAAGGGGCAACCTGGAGCGGTTCGAAGGCAGGATGGGCAGTCACCAGCATGCAGCCCTTGACCATTCACCTTCCGGAAGGAATGAAAGCCGAATACCTGTTGTTGGGCCAGGAGCCGCGCATGGTGGCGGTGAGCGGTCCGGCGCGATTGGAGCATGTGGTATATATGGATATTACCTGCCAGAGATAGCCTGGATCAGGCGAATTTTAGAGGATGCATACCGTGTTTTGGCTGAGCCCGAGACGCGGTTTTGTGTTGTATAAGCCACGAACGCATCAGATGCCCGCTTAATAATACTTTTCGATGCCACCAAACCCAAACTGCTTGTTTTTCGCGGTCATGGCGATGAAATGACGTAAGCGCTTGTTAAATTCATCCGGGCGGCGACGGGCGCCGTCGATGAAGGCGATGCGGATGCGGATGTAGGCGGGGGAGAAAGCTTGAAAATGGACCCAGGCCTGGGCATCGGCTTGAATGGCAGCCAGAATGTCGGGTGGAATGACAAAGGAAGCGGGATCCAGATCGGGCAGGCCGGCGAGAACCTCTGGGATGACCCGGCCCTGGCTGATCAGGGCGCGCAGGCGTTCGATGTTGGCCTGGGAATAGGCAGCCTTTGGCCCGCGCGGCGAGAAGTGCTGGGCAAACCGGTCTTCGTCGATGGAGCGCACGGTGCTGTCGATCCAGCCGAAACAGAGGGCTTCCTCGACAGCATCGTTATAGGGGATGCGCGGTTTGCCGGTGTGCTTCTTGGGGTAGACCAACCAAATACCGGCTGCGGTGTGGTAATTGCGCGCCAGCCAGTTCCGCCAATCTTCGCGATTGGCGAGATGCAGCAATTCGGTCTCGGGGATGGACTTCTTCACCATTTCCGCCATCCTTCAGTTTGGGTTCTGACTGGCGGTCATGGCCTGGCGCTGCATGCCGAAAATGAGCATCTGCAGCAGGCGTTGGAAGCTCTCATCGAGATCCAGGGGAAGGCCAAAGCCGCCGGAGATCTCGAGGGTGGCAAAGCCGTGGACAAGGCTGCGCAGCCCGCGGGCAGCATGAAGGATATCTTCGCCGTGCAAGCCAAAGGATTGGATGATGGCGACGACGACGGAAAGGACGCGCTCTTCGGCCGCCTGGATGGCCGGGTCTGGCGCGGGCAGGTTGCCGGAAGCGCGGAGGCCGGCCGCATATACCCCGGGAGCTTGCTTGATATAGTCGCGATAGGCCTGGGCGACGGCGAGCAGGCCGTCTGTGCCGGTGCGGCCGATGGCGGCCAGGGAGACTCGCTCGCCCAGGGCATTCAACCCCAGGATGGCCAACTCACGACGCAGATCGGGGAGCCCGGCGACGTGGTTGTAAAGGGAGGGGGCCTAAATCCCCAGGCGAGCAGCCAGGCGGGTGATAGAGAGGGCGTCGAGGCCTTCGCCGTTAACTAATTCGGCGGCGGCCTGGACGACGGCGGCTTTATCCAGCCTGGCCCTAGGCGACATGGAGCAGCTCCCCGGCGGGCTGGTGCTGACTGAGAAAATCGAGGATAAGCGGAGCGGTGATGGCGGGCATTTCGGCATGCGGGTAGTGGCCGGCTTCCGGGATGAGGTGATATGCGCCATGGACTTGTTCGGCCAGCCAGCGCGCTTCCACTTCGGGCTGCTTGAAATCGGGGTCGCGGCTGCCCATGATGATTTGTACCGGGAGGGTCACCTGGGAGAGGCGATCCGCGGAGGCGGCTTTGGACGCCAGCATGCTGGCGAGGACGGCTTCGATGCGGCCGGGCTCGCGGAGATTGGCGGTCAGATCGGCGGTATAGTCGGTGAGATCGGAGGGGGGTTGGGTGGGGTAGAGGGTCTTATAGTATTTGACCCAGACCGATGGCCCCCAAGGGCGGGAGAAGAGGGTGGAATAGAGCAGGCGGTTGACGGCACTGACGTCACCGTGGACGGCAGGGCCGATCAACACCAGGGCAGAAAAGGCGCTGGGATTTTCGACTGCGGCCCAGACAGCAGCGCCGGCAGACATGGACGTGCCCAGCACGGCGGCTGGGCCGGCATCCAGGGCGGAGAGCAGGGCGAGCAGGTCGGCGCCAACGGCAGCCACGGAGTAATCGTCCCAGCGAGGGCTGCTTTGACCGAGGCCGCGCAGATCCATCTGGATCACGCGATAACCGGCGGAAACCAGCCGCGGCGCGAGGAAGCGGTATTCGGCGCGCAGGTCGCCCAACGAAGGCAGGCAGACGACCAGCGGGCCGGCGCCTAAATCTTCGTAGGAAATCTGACCGTTGGGAAGGCGAAGGAATTGGGTACTCATTTGAACCTCCATAACACTAATGATATTAGTATTATAACTAATAATATTAGTTTTGTCAATATATGAAATCGGGATTTTATCCTGGCGAGCGGACTCCCTTGGGCAAATCCGTGACGATTAACAGCTCGAAGCGCTGAGGGTAGGGGTGGAACGCTACCCGGGGATCCAGATGCCAGTGCTGCTACTGGGTGGAGAACGCAGCCCGGCGCTGATGACCCAGATCCTGCAGGCCTTGGCGGCGGTACTGCCGCAAGCTGAACCGGTGATTTTACTCGCGGATCAAGGTCACCTGGGGCCTCAATTTGCTTCTACCAGGGTGGCGCAGTTGATAGAGGAATTTGCAGAGCGGCAAACTGCTGGCGGCGGTGGGAATTGGAGATGAAGATGATTGCAAATAAGTTGTTCCTTTAATAGAAAATAAAAAATATACATTATTTATGTTACACTTTATGTGGGGTGGTGAAGTATATATTTCAAAGCCAAGAATAATGTAATAGCGTTTTTTTGCCCCAACCTTACTTTTTTTGGATACTGTTAATATATTATTCAGGGGAATTTCCGTGATTTCACATATTAAAGAATTAATTTCCTTTCGCGAGCTGCTCTATACATGGACGCAGCGAGACTTTAAAGTTCGTTACAGCCAGTCCGTGCTGGGGATCGTGTGGGCGATTTTACAACCGCTCTCATTGATGTTGGTCTTTAGCGTCATCTTTTCTACTTTTCTGAAGGTGCCCACCGACGGCATCCCTTATCCTCTTTTTGCCTATACGGCGCTGCTGCCATGGACTTTCTTCTCCAGTTCATTATCCTTCGCCATACCGAGCCTGGTCAATCACATGAACCTGGTGAGTAAGATTTACTTTCCGCGGGAAATTTTGCCCATATCCTCAATTTTTGTGTGTTTGATCGATTTTCTCATCTCTATCAGCATTTTTATTTTGATGTTCCTGTGGTACCGCACGCCTCTCGGTTGGAGCGCATTATTTGTACCAGTGGTTTTGTTGGTGCAAATGGTGTTGATCGCCGGGATCAGCCTGTTCGCTGCGGCGGTGAATGTCTTCTATCGCGATGTGCGTTTTGTACTTCCGCTGATTCTGCAGGTGTGGATGTACCTTTCGCCGGTGATATACCCGGTAAATATCGTTCCGGAGTGGATCAAGCCGTTTTATTTTTTCAACCCGATGGCAGTCTTGATCGATTCGTATCGCCGGTTGCTGCTCTACCAGCAGATGCCGGATTGGCCCTATTTTTGTATCACTATCTTTACTTCTCTGGTGATTTTTATCTTCGGTTACAGGTATTTTAAAAAATCTGAGTTGGTATTCGCAGATTTAATTTGATCGTCGATCATTGAAAACAAGCAAGTTGGGTTCATTTATCTATGCAATCGTCAATCATTAGCAGAGGACGACAAGCCGCACGGAAGTTCATTCCGGAACCCGTGAGGCAACTGCTATGGAAATTGTTTTACCGGATTAAAGACAGTGATGGGATTTCCGGCAAAATCATCGACACTTGTAAGTGGGTGATGTGGAATGCGGAATTTATTTCGCACCCAAGCTTAAGAGGGTGGGTATTTGAAACTGCCCGTTTTACCGGTGACTTTGCGCTATTGATGTCGCAGGTGTGGGGATTGCGGATCTACAAAACCCGGTATGAAGGTGGAACGTACCTGTATTCGGGCACCCCTGCCGAGCTGGGCGATTTGAACCGAAAGCTTTTTGGCGGTGCGCAGTTGGAGGTCACTGATTTGGGCCGGACGCCGATCTGGAAACTGCCATCGACTGTCAGGAAATTTTTGGCGGAGGACGGGCAACTGGTTATTCTGGATTTGAGTTCGTTGTCGCCGGTGCGGTTTCAGGCGCCTTACCTAATTCAGACAGCCACGTGGATTTCCCAAGAAATCACACTGCCAAGCAAGGTTGAGCGGTTGTTGGATGGCAAACAATTTATGCCGATCAGAAGCCGGATCAACCGGGCTAAGCGGATGGGTTTTGACTTTCATTTTTCTCGAGATGAGGCGGATTTCCGCTCCTTCTACGTGGATATGTATGCGCCATACATCGTCAGCCGGCATGGGGATAGTGGCTATGTGGAACCATTTGAGCAACTGCATTGGTGGTTCAAGCACGGCGGGATCATTTTAACCACGCAAGATGGCAAACCGGTGGCGGGTAACCTGGTGGCTGTGGCGAACGATAAAGGGCTCAACATCGACGTTGGGGTGTTGAACGCGGACCCCGACATGATCAAATTGGGGATTCAGACGATTAATGTGTGGTCAAAAATTCAATGGTTCGCGCAGCATAGGGTGAAGCGAGTTGACCTGGGCGGCTCACGAGCCTACCGGCACGACGGGGTATTCACGTTCAAACGCCAGTGGGGAGCCACAGTTCATCGATTGTACAGTTTCATTCGAAGCAAACGGACGATCTTAATGAATAACCCACCAGCGGGGTTGTGCCAGCAGGTGAATGCGCTGGGGTTTATCAGCGAAGTGCAGGGCAAATTCTTGGGGGTGCAGGTGGAACCAGGCCCAAGAGAATTTGACCGGGTCGAAATTGCGGAGATGCTTGAACAGGCGCTTCATGACGGATTATCCGGCGTACTGGTCGCGACGCCATATCGCAGCCAGATCTTTCGGGCGGACGGCGTGTCTGCCAAGACCACGCGGCAATTAGAGGAATAGATAGTGGAGACAGGTCAGCGGGGAACAAGCGGCAACAAAGGTATGGAGATGGTATCTGAAAACGCGCACGAATCCGAAAAAACTAGCGGTCTATTCAATGGCTTTCGTAGCATTAAAAGGCTGGTGAATACCTTGTTGGAGCGCGTCTTGCAGGGCGCGAATGCTTTCATAGGCGAGCATGAAGGGTTGGATACTTCCATTGCCAGCACAATGCTGGTGTCGACCTCGCGCTTTATCGGCTCACTGGTTTTACTGCTGCTGCAGTTTCCTAAGGTGGACGGATACGAAATCCAGGGGTCGGTCGGGCGGGTGATTTACCTGGGCACACAGCATGGCGCAGACGCCTTCCAGAAATCTTAATAACAGCTCTATCGACCAACGACCCCGGGCGATGGGCCGGTTCAAGCTCTGGGAGCTCTCGAGGCTGGCCAAAGAATGGCTTTCGAATGGCGCCCAATTCGTAGTCTGTGAATTAAGCCCGCTTTTCTGGTTTGGTTCGCAGATAGACTATTGTGTTACTAGCCCCGGATTAATTGGTCATGAAATCCATCTGCCTGACAATATCAATGATTTATTGAACCAGCCATCCATGCGTTCGACACGACGCAGCCTTACCAAAGCAAAGCGAATGGGTTTTGAATACAGTTATACCCGTGAAATCAAGGATTTCGATTTGTACTATTCCAGGATGTATTTGCCTTACATCACGAAAAGACATGGATTCGCCGCGTCGATCAGTTCTTATGAGGATCAATTAAAAGAATTTAGACGCGGGGGGTTGATATTGGTCAAAGAGGGGGATAAACCTGCCGCCGGGATGCTGATTGTTCTGAAAAACAAGGTTTGTTTGGGTTTGGAGGCAGGAATTTTAGATGGGGACGATGAGCTGATCCATAAAGACGTATATACCTTCGGTTACTGGGCTGTCATAGAATGGTCAATCCAACAAGGAGCGAAATCGGTTGACCTTGGCGCCACCTCGGCATGGCGTTCACATGGTGTATTCAAATATAAGAACCGCTGCGGGGGACGTGTTTGCCGGTTCAGGTCCATTCGAAGCAACCTGGTTTATTTCTTAGATACTCCTTCGCAAGAGTATTTGGAGGATTTTAACCATAAGGGCATTATTAGCGAACACCACGGCCGCTTTTATGGAGTCGTATTGGCACCTGACAGAGTTGCCAATAATCATATTGTATTCGATGAAGAATTAAAAAAAGCTGTTGAGGATGGGCTAACTGGGATTTTAGTAATCTATCCCAATAAAAAACAATATATACACAAAAGCATCTGATCTTACGATTTTGGTTAACTCGAGGCTGAATGACCGGGAAGGAGAAAAGGGATTAATTGTGAATACCGTCTCTAAAGGTTCATTGGACCCTTTGAAAAGAATAAAAATCAACTTCAACCGTTGGATGGATGAAGTTGTCCGTCACTGCAACCAAATCCTAGGCGGCATTGAAAAATTAAATAACCCTTATCGCCGTTTTTTCACCCAAAAAATTGCGCTTTGGATTGGTTATTTAGCTCTTCTCCTTCAACAGTTTCCGCGGGCAGATGCATTTGAGATTGATAGCCCAACAGGTAAAGTTATATTCGTTGGCTGTGAACAAGACATACCAATCTTTATCCACGAAATTTATCATTCTAACGATATTCAGGTTCGGCCTATTGGAAGATATTCATTGTTGGCGTTGCCTTCTATCACCGGCCAATGGCTTTCGGATGGCACGCAGATGGTTGTTTTGATGATAAGTCCATCATATCCTCTGAAATTTCGAACAGCATTTGCAATTAAAATCCCCTTTAATTCGACAGGTCATTCCCCTCAACCAACCCGAAAACTTCTCCAAGGTTTTGCGTAAGTATAAAAATGCGCAAAGCCGTCTAAAGCTCGCATCGGGTCATGAAATTCTTACAGTAATATCAAAAGAAAAAGAAGATTTCGATTACTTTTTCCAAAATATGTATTTGCCATACGTTGAAAACCGTCATGGGGATTGGGCTGATGGTCTTCCATATGAAAGAATGTGGAGTTATTTCTTAAAAGGAAGTCTGCTAATGTTATATATGGGCAGCCTTCCCATCGCAGGTGACTTAATAATGAACAGCGGAGATACATGTTATGGTATTGTTCACGGGATCCCCGAATCAAGCCAGGACTTGTTTCGTTTAGGTATTTCGGTCATTACTATTTGGGAGGTTATCCAACAGGCTAAATGCCATGAAATATCGTATTTCGATTTGGGAGCCAGTTCCCCATTACGATCAAACGGTGTTTTTCACTTCAAAAAATCATTTGGCGCAAAGGTAGAAGTCATATCACAAAAATACTCCGGTTACCAGGATACGAGTTCGCAACAATTGGACTATATTGATGCAGCATCCTTCCTTAGAATTTTTAGGTAGTTTGAATCAAACGGGTCTCATCATTGAGCATGACCAAAAATTTTATGGGGTGATTCTGGCCATTGATGAACAATCGGCTGATATGTCTGCGTTTTGGGCTAATGAATTAAAAAATGCTAAAAATGATGGTTTGTCCGGCGTGGCAATCATGCGGCCGAATAGAACAATATACCTGGAATCGTGTGGTGAAGTATAGATTGAAACTAATGGATTTAGGGATTCACTTAAGAATTATTACGAACACCATTCGTTTTACGAGGATTAAGCAATATTATGGGCGTGATTGAATTTGAGCATGTTTCCAAAGGTTACCATCTTGGGGTTAATCGCACCAGCCTGCGGGAAGCGATCCCACATATGGCGCGCAACTTATTCTCTGGCGGTGAAAAGAGGGATGAGGCTTATTTTTGGGCATTGAGTGACGTCAGTTTTGAGGTGGAAGAGGGCGAGGTTTTGGGAATTATTGGCAATAACGGCGCCGGCAAGAGCACTACACTGAAACTGCTCTCGAAGGTTACCGTACCGACCAGCGGCCGGATCTTCACCAAAGGCAGGATGGCTGCCCTGATTGAGTTAGGTGCTGGGTTTCACCCGGACCTGACTGGTAGAGAAAATGTATACCTGAATGGGACGATCCTTGGGTTAAAACGGAGGGAAATCAACGCTGCCATGGCGGATATTGTGGATTTCGCTGGGTTGGAACAGTTCATAGACACGCCGGTAAAACGATATTCCTCGGGTATGTATGTGCGATTGGCTTTTTCGATCGCGGCCCATGTTAAGGCTGAGCTTTTATTAATCGATGAAGTCTTATCCGTGGGGGATATCTCTTTCCAGATTAAATCGATGGCAAAAATGAATGAGCTGCGAGACAGCGGCGCGACCATTGTTTTCATTTCACATAACCTGCAAAATGTGTCCATGTTTTGTAAGCGAGCACTGCTGCTGCAACATGGCCGGATAGTCGAAGAAGGAAAACCGGAGGATGTGGTGCAGAAGTACCGGGACATCGAGCGGCAGGAATCGTTGAAAGCACTGGTCGAACAAAAAAACGGATCGAATGAGAAAGGCGCTCTACCAGTTATCAGGGCGGTGATAGAGAAGTTTGAGATGTTAAATTCTGGCGGTGAGCCCTCGTCTGAATTCGAGGTGGACGATCAACTTGTGATCCGCTGCGTATATCGGGCGAGCAAACCTCTTGAGGATCCGTGTTATCTGATCCGCATTCGGCGTGCCGATGGTATCTTATGCGCTTCGATTGAAAGCCCATTGGATTTTTCGAGCGCTGCGCATCTAAGCAATTGCATTGAGGCACGCGTCGGGCCTTTGTATTTACAGCCGGATTATTACAACATTCAAATGATCATTTATGATCGGAAGACCGATTTAATGCACGCATCCCTCTCCAACGAAACTTTCCATATCCAGGGGACGGCACGGAATGGAAATGGCGGGGTGATTTCCCCAGACGTTGAATGGCGGATGATGAAGCCAGAAGAAGTATAGTCCGGGAACAGTTGCCGGGTGGTAAAAGGACGAAGATGGAAGGCTACAACCACGAAGATTATGCCTGGTCACTAAAAGCGTTTGGCACCCCGAGGAACCTCGTTCACTGCGGCGGGTGGGTGTTGGAGCGCCCGACGCCTTTTGGGCAGTATATCAACTCGATGGGGTTGTATCCTTTCTTCGTCTGTGATGATTGGTCCAAGCTGCCCAAGGATTTGAGCGAGCTATGCGGCGAGGTGATTTCCGTCTCGTTGGTGACCGACCCTTTTGGCGAGTTTGAGCTTGCAATGCTGCAGGATTGTTTTCAGGATGTATGCAAACCGTTTAAACCACATTATGTGGTTGATTTGAGCATTCCGATGGATGAGGTCGGTGGGAAAAGACGGCGGAAGCATGCCAACAGAGCATTGAAGAAAGTGGATATCGATGTGATCGACGATCCGTTAGAGTATATCGATGATTGGATCGATCTATATGGCGTTCTCATTCAAAAGCATGGCATCCAGGGCATCCGCTCATTTTCTCGGGAAGCCTTTACGAGCCAATTTCAAATTCCTGACTGCAAAATGATCCAGGCACGCTACCAGGGAAAAGTTGTGGGGGCGCAGGTCTACCTGGTACAAGACGATGTGGTGCATGCACATCTGGGGGCATGCACGCAAGAAGGCTATGATCTGGACGCAACCTATGCCTTGGATTACTTTTCGTTCCAATATTTTAAAGATAAAGCGCGATGGGTGGACTTGGGCGGCGGCATTGGGGTGTCATCGGATGGTTCAGACGGGTTGAGCCAGTATAAGCAGGGTTGGGCTTCGCATACGAGACAGACGTATTTTTGTGGGTTAGTGTTAGATCGCGAACAATATGACGATCTGGTAAAAAAGGGAAATATATCGCCGACGGAGTATTTTCCGGCGTATCGTTCCGGCGAATTCGGTTAAATTTTTCTGTGGATGTCGGATAGACTGAAAGGTATTTTATGAAAACCTCATTGGATCAGTTAGCGATCTTTGGCGGTGCACCTGAATTCACCGAAGCGCTCCATGTTGGCCGTCCCAATATTGGAAATAGGGAGAATTTATTTGCTCGCTTCAACGATATCCTGGATCGCCGGTGGCTAACAAACTATGGGCCTTATGTAAGCGAATTCGAGCAGCGCATCGCGGATCAGGTTGGGGTGAAGCATTGTATTGCCATGTGCAACGCCACGATTGCACTGGAGATCGCTTTTCGTGCGTTGGGATTAAAAGGCGAGGTGATCGTCCCATCGATGACCTTTGTGGCCACTGCGCATGCGCTGCAATGGCAAGAAATAACGCCGGTTTTTTGTGACATTGAACTCGGAGACCTGCAATATCGATCCGAAGAGGATCGAAGAATTAATCACGCCGCGGACCAGCGGGATTGTAGGCGTGCATTTGTGGAGCCGTCCGTGCGACATCGATGCGCTCACAGAAATTGCCAAGAGGCGTAATCTGAAGCTGATTTTTGATGCCGCGCATGCCTTTGGCTGCTCTTACAAAGGGAAAATGATCGGGAATTTTGGGGATGCCGAAGTGTTTAGCTTTCATGCGACCAAATTCCTGAATTCAGCCGAGGGCGGGGCGGTGGTGACAAACGATGACGATCTGGCTAACAAGATGCGTTTGATGAAGAATTTTGGATTTGAAGATATCGATAAGGTAATTTATATCGGCACCAATGGAAAGATGAATGAGCTCTCCGCGGCAATGGGGCTGACATCCCTGGAAAGCCTGGATGAAATCATCGAAGTGAATTACCGCAACTATAAGTGTTATCAGGGCGAGGCAGTTCAAATCCCAGGGGTTGAATTAAAGTTATTTGATGAGCACGAGAAATGCAATTACCAGTATGTGATTTTGGAAGTGGATGAGGCGGTCTTTGGTGTGAGCCGGGACATGTTGATGGAGATTCTTTGGGCTGAAAATGTTTTGTCACGAAGATATTTTTTCCCTGGCTGCCATCGGATGGAACCCTACCGCTCATACTTTCCTCATGCAGGGCTGCTGCTGCCGGTGACCAACAAAGTGGCATTGCGGGTTCTGGCGATGCCCACCGGTACGGCTATTTGCCCAGATGATATCCACCAGGTGATGGAGTTGGTCCGTTTTGTGGCAAAGAATGCAGACGAAGTACGTGAGAGGTTCGCCAACCGGCAAGGGATAGGCGATCTCAGCTTGGTGAGTTAGAACAGGATCTAGAGGAAGAATATGAAGCCGTCTACGGTTAGCGTAATCATACCAACCTATAACCGAGCCAAGGTTATCTGCCGGGCGGTAGAAAGCGCCCTTGGCCAGACATATCCCGCGGTGGAGATTGTGGTAGTGGATGATGGATCTACGGATAACACCCTGGAAATGCTCAAGAAATATGGAGAGCGGATCAGGCTTATTTGCCAACCCAACGGCGGGGCTGGCGCAGCCAGAAATGCCGGGCTGCGTGTGGCGACAGGTGATTATGTCGATTTCCTGGATTCGGATGATTATTTTCTGCCCACTAAGCTTGAAGAACAGGTTGCTTACCTGGACGAAAACCCGCAGATCGATATTGCACTGTGTGGATTGCGACATATCAGCGCGGATGACGAGAGCGTATGTGATGAATATATCCAAAGCCCTGTGGACAATATATTAAACGAATTATTGTGGAAGAGCATTTACGGATTATTTCCGCCGCATATCGCTCTGCTTCGCCGTCGATGTTTTGAGAAGGTAGAAGGATTTGACACCTCCCTCGCGATGCGTGAAGAACAGGATTTATGGCTGCGAATGACATTATCGGGGTTCAGGTTTGGTATGGTGGAGAAAGTTCTGTGCGTGTATGTGGACAGCAAAAACTCAAAAGGCAAAAACATCGATCGCCTGGAAGAGTCGATGATGATTATTTTGAATAAGGTGTTCAATCATCCTGGTATTCCGGCAGCCAGCGCAGGTTTAAGAGACGAAATTTACGCCAGATGTTATGTCCAGTTATGCGTGCGATTGTGCAACCAGAGCGAGGCTACAAACAGCCAGAAATTACAATACGCGCACGACGCTATGCTGAAATCATTGCGAATTTGTCCTGATATTGCGGGATGGCGCAAGGATACGATGGATCCATGGTTGTATTTACTTATTTCAATCGATCCATTAAATCCAACAGCAATGTTGATCAGTTTGTTGGGAGAAAACTTTAATGCCAAACTGCGTTCCCAACTGCTGAGCCGCCTCTGCGTTATTCTTGCTTTCCAGGAATATGATCGGAAAAACAAACTGGGTGTCATCTCATTTGTGTTTAAAGGATGTCAAGAGAACCCCGGGATCCTCAAAGATCGAGGGGTCCGATCAATTTTGGTTCGTTCGTTGATTCCAACGCCGGTCCATCAGAACTAATAAACAGGAATTGATTGGATTACCTTTTGAAAGCATACGCGGGCGAGGAAAATATAAGAGATATGAAGGTTAATGGATGGGGTTCATCAGATATGGATAACGGAGCGCACTCGCTGAAACGAGTTTCTGTCATCATACCTACTTATAATCGCGCCGAGCTATTGAAGCAGACGGTGGATAGCGTCCTAGCGCAGACGTATAGCAACATTGAATTGATCGTGGTGGATGACGGGTCGACAGATGAAACTCAATGGGTGATGGAGGCCTATGCGGGCAGGTTGATTTACCACCGGCAGGACAACCAGGGCGCTGAACGAGCCGCGAACCTGGGTTATGAGATGTCGAGCGGAGATTATATATCGTTCTTTGACCATGACGATCTTATGTTTCCTCAAAAAATAGCAAGGCAAGTTGATATTTTGGATCGAGATCCAGGGGTTGATATTTGCCATTGTGCTTACCACTATATTAATGCTGACAATGGCTGGTTAGAAAAGTACCACCTCTTGCCTAAAAAGGAAATTTTACGGGAGTTAATTATAACTGATTTTATCTGGTCGGGAGGGCCTTTGATCCGCCGTAAGTGCCTGGAAGAATGTGGTTTGCACGATGAAACCCTTTGGACATCTGATTGGGATATGTGGCTGCGTTTCAGCCTTCAGGGATATACATTTGAATGCATACAGGAGCCACTTGGGGCTTACCGGATCATGTCAAATAGTCAATCCACAAACGTAAAGATGATGGAAGAAGGAAACCTTGCAACTATTCAGAAGACATTTAGCCATACGAGATTCCCCCCCAATTTGTGTTACATCAAAGGGGAGACAACGGGTCGTGGCTTATTACAGGTGTGCTGTTGGTATTTGATGAATGGAGATGGTGAAAATGCACGGCGGACGTTATCTGCTGCCTTAGATGCCTTCCCTGATTTTCGAATTAATCGCACATGAAGTCATGATGATATTTGTGTATGAGGCGCTCAATTACCGAACTCGACAGCCGCAAGAATTCATTATTGACATTTTCAAGTGTTTACCGACTGTATTCCCAGCTTTAGCTAATTTCAAAAAAGAAGCAATGGGTTTATTCGAGTTAGGAATGGCTATGAGCTGTTTGGCACACAAGGATACCAAAAATGCGAATGAAAATGTGTTCGCGTTGGACGAATGCGACGAAGGCGAATGGAAAAAAATAAAGTCGGCGGCGGAATTGATGGCTCACCAGGCAAGTCTACTGCCGGTGAGGGACCCGATAACCCTGGTTCATGAGTTTTTCGGCAGACTGCCAAGCAGTTTTGCTGGTTTGCTTGCGGTGAAAGTAAAGGTGTTGGCAGATGTGCACATCGATTGCGCGCAAAAAGAATTCCATGCCGGCTACTACGATTTGGCATTTCAACATGCCCTGGCCGGGGTGGTACGACGGCCAAAGTGGTTGTTGAACCGTGGTGTATTGGCGGTCTTGGTGAAGTCGGTTCTGCGATTTGGACGGGAACCGAAGCAAACGCGAGAAGAGCTATTCCCATATGATTTGAGAGAACAGCCGGCCCGAGTGAACAGATAGGGTGGGAATTTGGGCAGGCTGATGAAAGCTGATCCTATGAAAGCCAGTAGAAAACCAGGGGTGTTGTATCTTGCGGTCATTGCTCTACTTCTGACCAGCTGCCAACCGATCGATATCCCTGAACCCAGTCATCTAAACAATACGGTTGAGCGGTTATTTTCTAACCATTTACCGATCGTCTTTAGCGGCTCGATGCAGCCAGTGGGGCTGGGAGATGTGTATTATCCTGATTGGGGGAATGCCGGGTATGATGCAATCCATTATGATTTGGCGCTAGACATCGACGTGCCGCAGAACTACCTTTCAGCAACCGAAACCATCCAGGCCTTGGCTTTAGCCAACATAACAGAGATGCGGTTGGATTTTGAGCCGCTGCATGTGACCGAAGTGCTGTTCGACGACGTATCCAGCGTTTTCAGATTGGACAAGCATAAATTGATCATCACCCTGCCGTGGAATATTATATCGGGGGATTATTTCGAGGTTGTCATCCGCTACCATGGAAATCCGCAGCCTTTGATGGCTGAAAGTGATATGCGCTATCCGGTAGAGATCGGCTGGACGCCATCCTTGATTTCGTTTGGCATTTACACAGTGAATGAACCCGCGGGGGCGAAAAGTTGGTACGCGGTCAATGACCATCCTTTGGATAAAGCCACGTATTCGTACGAAGTGACGGTGGATCGCGATTATATGGTGGTGTGCAACGGCAACCTGGTAGGCACTGAGCAAAATGATGGCCACATTACATATGAGTGGGATGTCACAATACCCATGGCAAGTTATCTGACCACGCTGTCTGTTGGCAAACTCAAGCACACTACATTTTCTAAACCTGGCTGGATGCCGATTGATTTATATTATTCCGCCACGTTGGAAGCTGAGGTTCTCCGGGAAGGTGGAGCTTTTGCGAAATTACAGGAGATGACCGAGTTTTATGAGCAATTGTTTGGGCCTTATCCATTTGATTCCCTGGGTTTTGTCGTTATTGATGCGGTCAACCAGGAAACAATTGGGTTGGAAACTCAAACAATGATCATGATCCTGCCAAAAGGGCAGGTATTCGAAGAGCTGGTCGCGCACGAATTGGCGCACCAATGGTTTGGGGATAGTGTCAGCCTGAAGCAATGGTCTCAAGTGTGGTTAAAGAAGGATTTTCTACCTACGCTTCCTGGTTGTGGGAAGGCCCTGATGCGTTAGCGGCACGAATCAAACCGAAAGCGTATGCGGACTTCCAGCGGACA
The DNA here is from genome assembly GCA_963752685.1 of uncultured Chloroflexia bacterium. GTDB lineage: Bacteria > Chloroflexota > Anaerolineae > Anaerolineales > Anaerolineaceae > Anaerolinea. Next base: position 58,857 of record CAVVZR010000009.1, read on the forward strand.
TATGACGGGAAACCACCCGGTTCTCCGCCTAAAGATGATCTGTATCAATCCAGCGTCTATCAACGGGGCGCAATGACTTTGCAGGCTCTACGAATGGAAGTGGGAGACGACAATTTCTTCAAAATTTTGCGCCGGTATGTGAGTGATTATCAATATGGAAATGCCAGCACTGATGATTTTGTGCGGATCGCCGGCGAGGTGAGTGGAAAAGATCTGGGGGGTTTTTTCAAAGCTGGCTATATGAGGATGCAACTCCAGATTTACCTGGAGCGAATTGAAAGGTGCTTTGAATGAAGCTGGCAAATCTGGAAAGAAGGAGGCAAACCATTCATACGCAACCGGCGGATGCGATTGTTTTTCGCAGTGAAAACCAGGGACTATCCGACGTCTTGGATGCAGTTTTGGCCACTCCCGGGCTACCAGACGCGCACTGGTTGGTTCCCACCTTTGGCGAAAATGTACCAGATTGTCCCGTCCCGGGATCGATTTGCTTGTTTCCGTGCCAATCATTGCATCCTGAGGATATCCTCCAGGCAGCTGCGGGCTGTAACGATGCGCTGGTGGCAGTTCTATGCATTTCAATTCACAACTGTGCGTTGAGCAGTTGGCCGAAAAAGCTGGTGAGCTTGCTGCAAGGGTTGAGCTTGACGCGGTTTTTACTTCTTCAAACGCGAGAACGGCCAGCCGACTGGTCTTTACAATCCGTCAAAAATCAGTTCGAGGGGCGGCCGCTCACGCTGACCGATATCTACCTGGCGGCGTGGGTCGACGAGAGAGCGATGGCGAGCAGCCGGCAAGGTCGAGGTGCGGCGTGATGACCCCGGTCGTGCAGACGCTGCGACGCAACGATCAGCTCACGCTCGCCGACGACCTGATGAGCGCGCAGCGGATCCGGCACCTGCCAGTGCTCGACGAGGAAGGGCTGCTGTGCGGCGTCGTGAGCCAGCGCGACCTCTTCCGCGGCGCCCTCGCGAAGGCGCTCGGCTATGGCGCGACGGCGCGGCAAAAGATGCACTCCATGCTCCTCGTGAAGGAGGTCATGTCGACGAGCGTCGTGACCATCGGTCCGCACGAGCCGCTCGCCAACGCCGCGCGGCTGATGATCGAGCACAAGTCGGCTGCCTGCCCGTGCTGGAGGGCGAGGAGCTGGTCGGCATCGTCACCGAGACCGACTTCGTCAAGCTGGCGCTCGAGCGCAGCGCCGACTGACGCGCGGCTTCGGGTCGCCCGCCGCAGCGCCGGGTCTCTCCGGGCGCGCCGCGCCGCGCGTGGCACGTCGTCCCGCTCCCCGCTCCGGGAGCGCACTCGCGCTCCGGATCGCATGAATCATTTGACACGACTTCTAGTTCGTGTTTTATGAATCGCGTGACATGCGTCGCGCGCGTGCGGGACGCGAGACCCGGAGGAGGAGCATGAAAGTCTCGACCCTGATCTGGAGCGGTGCTCTGCTGCTGTGCGCCGCGGGCGCGTCGTTCGCCTCGCCGCCGGCGGGCGTGCAGACGCGCGAGACTCAGGCCGCCACGACGCCAGCCGGCGCGCTTGCCCTTCTCGAGGCGGGAAATGCGCGCTTCCTCGCTGGCACGCCGCGCCACCGTGACAGCGCCCAGCAGGTGCGCCTGACGAGCAGCGGCCAGTACCCGTTCGCCGCTGTGCTCGGGTGCATCGACTCCCGCGTCGCGCCCGAGATCGTGTTCGACACCGGCATCGGTGACGTCTTCAGCGCGCGCATCGCCGGCAACGCCCTCGACGACGAGTTGCTCGGCAGCCTCGAGTTCGCGATCAAGGTCGCCGGGGCCAAGGCCATCGTCGTTCTCGGGCACACGCATTGTGGTGCGATCAAGGGGGCGTGCGACGGCGTACAGCTCGGCCACTTGAGCGAAACCCTGTCGCTCCTGCGGCCGGCGCTCGAGGCGGCGCGGGACGTGCCCGTGCCGCACGACAGCACGAACGCAGGCTACGTCCAGCAGGTCACGGAGGAGAACGCGCGCCTCACCGCGAAGGCGATCCTGGCGCGCAGCGAGATCCTGCGCGGTCTCGCCGAGCAGGGCAAGCTCGCGGTCGTCGCCGCCATCTACGACGTGTCCGACCGGCGCAGTCAGCTTCCTCGACTAGGGAGAGGGAGCACGACCATGGGCGAGATCCTGCGCCAGAACCTCCTGTCCCCGATCGCGCTCGCCTTCGCGCTGGGCGTCTTCGCGAAGCTGATCCGTAGCGAGTTCCCGCTTCCGAAGGACATCTATATCGGCATCTCGATCTACCTCCTGCTCGCGCTGGGCCTGCACGGCGGGACCGAGCTCGCGCACGCGTCGCTCGCGACCATCCTGTGGCCCGCGCTGGTGACGGTGTTGCTCGGTGTGATCACGCCGAGCACGTCGTACCTCGTCCTGCGCAGCATCGGACGCTTCGGGATGCAGGACTCGGCCGGAATTGCGGCGCACTACGGCTCGGTTTCGGCGGTCACCTTCATCGCGGCGCAGCAGTTCGTGCAGGCGATGGGCGCCGAGCCGGAAGCCCTTCATGCCGACGCTGCTCACCTTGCTCGAGAGCCCCGGCATCCACATCGCCCTCGCGATCGGCGCGATCCAGGTCGGGCGCAGGCGGCCGGCCGCTGCGCGAGACCCTGCACGAGGTGCTGACCGGCCGGACCATGATCCTGCTCGTGGGTGGGTTGCTCGTCGGCTACGCGATGGGGGACAAGAACTGGCGCGCCGTCGCGCCGTTCTTCGACACGCAGGGGGCGGCCTTCAAGGGAGCTCTGGTGATCTTCCTGCTCGAGATGGGCGTGGTCGCCGGCTCGCGCCTCGCGGATCTGGCGAAGGCGGGGCCGTTCCTGCTCGTCGTTCGGGACGATCATGCCGGTGCGTGCACGGCGCGCTCGGTGCCGCTCGGGCAGCTTTGCGGGGCTCGGCGTCGGCGGTGCGACGGTGCTGGCTGCCATGGCCGCGAGCGCATCGTACATCGCGGCGCCGCCGGCCAGTGCGCATGACGCTGCCCGAGGCCGAACCCGACCTACTATCTCACGTCGGCGCTCGCGATCACGTTTCCCTTCAACATCCTGGCGGGTATCCCGATCTACTACGAGCTGGCGCGCCTGCTCCCGGCGCCCTGAGGAGATCGACCATGCACACCGTGTCACTCAAGCTGGTCACCATCGTCGCCGAGCCGGTGCTGGAGGAACGGCTCGTCGACAGAGCTCCATCGAGCTCGGGGCTACGGGCCAACCGTCACCGAGTCGCGCGGCGCAGGGTCGCGCGGCATGCGCGCCAGCGACCCACCCGGCGAGCGGCGTGCGCATCGAGACCGTCGTCACCGCGACGTCGCGGACCGCATCTTGCGCACGTCGCCGAGCACTGGTTCCCGCACTACGCCGTGATCGCGTTCGTCGCGACGGTCAGGTGGTGCGCGGGAAGAAGTACGTCTATGAGCGCTGGCATCGCTCGACGGGTGGTCGCGTCCTCGTCACCGGGCATCGCCGACGAGGCCTCGCTCGCCCTCCCGATCGCCGCCGCGTCCAGGCGCGCGGGCGCTGACGCTGGTCTGCACGGGCCTCGGGCCGAACGCGCACCACGGCGAGCTGTCGCCAGCCGCCTCGCGCTACCTCGACGAGGTCGGCGGAAGCTTCGCCGACACGGTGACCCGCGACGCTCGGGCGGTGACGTTCCGACCTTCGTGCTCGATGCGACGCCTCGATGGCAGCATCGACGTCTCGCCGCGGCGCTCGCCCGCGACGGCTACGGACTCGACGGCTGGTGCACGCGATCGCGCTCGACCGCACCATCCGCGGCGGCAGCGCGAAGCCGTTGCTCGAGGTCACCCGGGACGAGTTCCTCGACTGCATGAACGTCTCGGCATGGTCGCTGCTGGCGCTGACCGCGCTGCTGCACGCCGGGCGTGCTGGCGCGGACGGCGCAGCGTCGTCGCGCTCAGCTACCTCGGCGCGGAGCGCGTGATGCCGCATCCGTACCGCAACATCGGCGTCGCCAAGGCGGCGATGGAGCGCATCGTCGCGAGCTCGCGGCGGAGCTCGGCGCCGACGCACGGGATGCGCGTCAACGCGGTGCGCTTCTCGCCCTGGACGCGGGAGCCGGGCCGGGCAGGGCGATCCCAGGTCTCGAGGATGCCGTCGCGGCGAGCGCGCGCGCGGGCGCCGCTCGGCAACGCCGCGCCCTGAGTCGCTCGGGCGCGAGGTCGTCCACCTGCTGCGCCCGGTCTCGGCATCACCGGCGAGGTCCGGCACGTGGACGGCGGCCATCACGTGCTCGGGTGAGCGCCGCGCGTCCCGGCTCGGCGTGGCGGCGACCCGACAGGATCACCTTGAGGAGTGGGAGACCAGCAGTGCTGCTCGATCGAATGAGCGCAACGGAAGCGCAGTGTGGACCTTGTAGCGGTTGCAGCGCCCGACGCGCTCGCGGCTCAGGTAGCCGGCTTCCTCGAGCTCGGCGACGATGCGCTGGACGCACGCGCTCGGTGACGCCGACGCATGCCGCGACGTCACGCATGCGCGCCTCCGGGTCTTCCGCGATGCAGACCAGGCACATGCGCGTGGTTTATGCAGAACGTCCAGGGCGGCGCCGCTGGCGCCGCTGGTACGGGGCTCCTGGTGGTCGTCGCTTGTCGGCCATGCCTGCTTGCTGCTGTGCGGAATTCGCGAGACGGGAGTTCCGCTGCAGATTTCGTCTATCACCGAGTGGGTTGCTGCGTCAATCGCGCGCAGGCCGGGAGCGCGGCGAGGGCGGCGTCGTGAGAGGGCGACGAGCGCTGCGCGCGTGGCTGGGCGCACGGCTGTCCGCTGCCGGCGGGCGACGGCCGCGGCTGCTGCTGGATCGGCTGTGTGGAGACGGCGCCACCGAGCGATGCCTTGCGCGCCGCTCGCCGACGACGTGCTGCTGCACGGTAGCCTCGCCGAATGCGCTGCGGCACCGACGTGAGCGGTCTCGCGTTGCTCGAGTACGCGGTGGCCGAGCGGCGCGTGTCGCACGTCGTGATCTGTGGTCACGACGACTGCGACGGCGTGCGACGAGCCTCCGGTCGCGATCTGCCGCCGCTGGTGGCGGCCTGGCTGCAGCCGGTGCGCAGGGATCTGCTGCCACCCGTTCGAGCACCGCACGATCAGGCCGCAGCGACCGGCCGGCTGGCGCGCTCCTGCGCGCGGAACGTGGCGCGCCAGGTGCTGAACGTCGGGTCGGAGCCCCGTGGTCGGCGCGGCCTGGCGCGGAGGGCAGCCACTCTCCGTGCTGGGCTGGATCGCGTCGGCGGCGGACGGGCCGCTGCACGCGGTCGACGAAGCCCGGTCTCTGGCGGACATCGCTCGCCTCGCCGCGCGGTTGGACGAGGATCCCTGGTCGGGTGCAATCGCTCGTTCCGAATCGCGGCATGGAGTCGCGCCCTGGGATCGGGCCAGGCCGTCCTTCCGAGCGACGCGAATCTGCGGTGCCGCTCGGCCCGGCCGACAGGGCTGGCGGAGGCGGAGTGCCGGAGGCATCACCTTTGCTCGGTAGCGCGGGGTTGCTTACCTTTTCGCGTTCCTCAGGGGGCTCGCGGGCTCGCTGCACTGCATCGGCATGTGCGGCGTGTTCCCGCTCTCGCTGTCGCGAGCCGGCGTGCGAGCGAACGTGCAGCGGCAGCTGCTCTACAACGCGGGCCGGCTCAACACGCTCGCCTTCGTCGGCGCGCTGAGCGGGCGTTCGGCGCGGCGGTCGCGGCCTCGGGGCCGCTGCGTGCCGCCGAGCGCGGCCTCGCCATCGTGGCCGGCGTCCTGATGGTGCTGATCGGTCTCGAGATGCTCGGGCTCGTCGGACGGATCTCGGCACGCGCAGCGGCCTTCACGCAGCGCACGATCGCTCGCGGGCTCTCCGGGTGCTGGCGTCGCCGTCGCCGGCGTCGCCGCTCGCGCTCGGCATCTTCAACGCCTTCCTGCCGTGTCAGCTCATCTATGCGTTCGCCGCGCGCGCGGCAGCGACCGCCTCGGCGATCGACGGTGCCCTGCTGATGGTCGCCTTCGGCCTGGGCACGATCCCGGCGATGCTCACGCTGGGCATGACGCGCGTGCTGGCGCGGCCGCGGATCCGCGCGCGGCTCTCGCTCGCGGCCGGCATCGTGGTGGTCGCGTTCGGCGTGGTCACGGTGCTGCGCGGCGTCCTGCCCGACGCGGGCCACGTGCACGCTCACCTCCACTGAGCTCGGCCATGCCGCGCGCGCAGCGCGCGCCGAGATGCGAAGCGAGCGCGGGGCGAGGGGACGGGTCCCCTCGTCGAATCACCCCGCGATGCCGAACGCCACGGCGAGCATCGCGGTCACGAGCAGCTTGAGCGCCGCCAGGACGCCGCTCGCGACCAGCCAAGGCGAGAGCCGCAGCGCGCCGTTGTGGCGCAGCGCGATCGCCACCGCGAGCGGGATCATCGCGTAGCTGGTGACGATGCGCACGAAGTCGTTCTCGCGCAGGTGGTGCCAGAGCGGACCACCGAGAAACACGTAGACCAGGCAGGCGCCGATCAGGATGACGAGGAACTGCGCGCGCGTCAGGTGCAGCGCCGTCCACGGTCCGCTGATCGGCAGCGGGGAGAACAGCGGAGTCCGCGTCGTCGGTCGATCGTGCATCGGTCGTGTCTCCTGCATCGGTGCCTCTCGTCGCCGTCGGCGATTCGCAGGCGTGCGTCTCGCTCGAGGTCGATTTCGTCAGGGCTGAGAACCGTGCGATCGCGAATCCCGAAAACGCCGCGGCGCGATCATGGCACACGCCTTGCCAGGACGCCGCTCCGAAATGGCCTACGAACGAGAGCAGATCCTGCGCCAGATCGAGCAGCAGCGCGCCACGCTGCTCAAGCTGGAAGCGCAACTCCTCGAGACCTCGGAGCCGCCGGCGCGCGTGACGTACGGCTGGCCGCCGAAGGGCTTCTACCTGACGTACTACGTCGTCGCGGGGATGCTGATCGGGATCCTGGGCAGCGTGACGAGCTTCCTGTGCAACGTCCTGGGCTCGCTCGTGCTGAAGCAGGACCCGCTGCTCTTCCTGCGGGTGTACGGCACGGTGTTCCTCGGCGAGAAGGCGCTGGTCACCGACGACCTGAACTTCTTCATGCTGGTCGCGGTGGTGCACTTCTCGGTCGGGGCGGCCGCCGGCGCCGTGTTCCACGTGCTGGTGAACTTCTACGTGCCCGATCGCGCCGGCCTGCAGATCGGCCTCGGAGTGCTCTACGGGCTGCTGCTGTGGGTCGTGAACTTCTACGTGGTGATCGCGTGGCTGCAGCGCGACGTGTTCGGCCACGCCTACGTGCTGGCGCTCATGCCGGCCTGGGTCGCGATGATCACGCACGTTGTCTACGGGCTGACGCTCGGTCTGCTGCAGCCACTCGGACGCTTCGTCCCCTATCGCGCGGAGGCGGTGCCGGCATGAGGACACGGATGGGTCGCAGCAACGTCTTCTTCGGCATCGGCCTGCTGTTGATTGCCGCCTTCCTGTCGATCGCGGCGGTCGTGCGCCGCGCCGAGAGCGCCGAGGTGGTGGTCACCGAGGTCGAGGCCCTGCGCGCCGGCCACGGGCTGTACGGCAACTACTGCGTCGGCTGCCACGGCGTCGAACGGCGACGGCAAGGGGCCGGCGGCGGAGATGCTGATCGTCAAGCCACGCGACTTCACCAGCGGCCTGTACAAGTTCCGCTCGACTCCGAACGGCACGCTGCCGACCGACGCCGACCTGCTGCGCACGATCACGCGCGGCGTGAACCGTACCTCGATGCCCGAGTGGTCGCTGCTGGCGGACCGCGAGCGCATGGCGCTCGATGCAGTCGTCAAGTCGTTCTACCCCGGCTTCAAGGAGCAGGGCCCGGGCAAGCCGATCTACCTTCCGTCGCCGCCGGCGACGCTGGCTCGCCGGAGTCGGTCGCGCGCGGCGCCAGTCTACGAGATGCTCGAGTGCGGGCGCTGCCACGGTGACGGGGGCAAGGGCGACGGACCGTCGGCGGCGACGCTGTCCGCCGACAGCTGGGCAACCCCCAGAAGCCGTTCGACTTCACCAAGGGTGCACTGAAGAGCGGGGCCGCGCCGGAGGACGTCTACCGGACCTTCATGACCGGCCTGAACGGCACCGCGATGCCGTCGTACGCGGACGTGTTCGACGAGCCCGACGGCGAGAGCATCCACCCGGGCGACGCCTGGAATCTGGTGTCTGCGATTGCTCCTCAGAGCCACGGGCACAGCCCGCCGGCCCCGCCGCGCGAGGCCCGCCGGGGCCCCCGATTCTCCGATCGCCGCGCTCGGCCGCGCGCTGCGCGCGCGACCGTTCCGGGCGAGGCGATCGCCGCTGACAAGGAGCCGCTACCGTGATCGCGACCGTCGACCGACGTGCGCTCGTCAACCTCGACCTGGTCCGCTGGCACCTGATGGCGAGCGCGACGTTCCTCGCGATCTCGCTGCTCGGCGGGCTCGCGTACGCATTCCAGTTCAACAACATGTACCCGTTCGCCGGCGTCGAGCTGCTGTCGCCGGGTCGCGTGCGCATGGTGCACACGAACATGGCGGCGTACGGCTTCATCGCCAACGCCTTCATCGCCGGCATGCTGTTCGCGATCCCGCGCCTCACGCGGCGGCCGATCCTGTCCGACAAGCTGGGCTGGCTGATCCTGGTCGCCTGGCAGCTCTGCATGGTGCTGACCATCGTCGGACAGCTCACGGGCTACGGACAGGCGATCGAGTGGGGCGAGACGCCGGTCTTCGTCGATCCGCTGATCATGGTCGGGCTGGTGCTGCTGGTGGTGAACCTCGCGGCGCCGATCCTGATGACGACCGAGCACGGCCTGTACGTGTCGCTCTGGTACTTCCTCGCGGCGTTCGCGTGGACCGGTCTCGTCTACTTCATGGGAACTTCTGCCGCAGTTCTGGGTCCCCGGAACGGCCGGCGCCGCGATCACCGGCCTCTACATCCACGATCTGGTCGGTCTGTTCGTGACGCCGATCGGCTGGGGCCTGATGTACTTCTTCGTGCCGCTGCTGCTGCGCAAGCCCATCTGGAGCCACGCGCTCTCGCTGATCGGCTTCTGGGGCATCGCCTTCTTCTATCCGATGCAGGGCGTGCACCACTTCCTGTTCAGCCCGATCCCGATGTACGCGCAGTACGGCGCGGTGGTCGCGACGATCGCCGTCGAGGTCGTGGTCCTCACGGTGCTGGTGAACTTCTTCGGTACGCTGCACGGCCGCTCGGACGCGGTGCGCGGCAACCTCGCGATCC
>CAVVZR010000010.1:0-22105 GCA_963752685.1 uncultured Chloroflexia bacterium
TCCAGATGAATGTGCCAATCCTGTCCGGCAGCTTCGAGCGGGACAGCTTCTCCCACCGGCTGGCCGCATCCATCCAGGGCCACAATGGAAACGGCCTTGGCCAGGGTGAAACCGCGCAACACGATCTCACCTCTCACCGGCTCGATGCGTGTCGGCGCCTGCCCCATCTGATCCCCCAGCGAACGGCGGTTGGCGTCCAACCAGGCCATCCCGCTGTTGGCCATGCGTGCCGTAGTGAGCAGCAGAATTTTGCCGGCCTCTGCCAGGGGGAGACCATCCAGGCTGACGGCCTGCACCACCCCATAGGGGGTCGAGAGATCGACCGAGAGATGCGACGTGGCAAAATTCCCTGCACGCCCGGCGACAAACTGCCAGCAGGGGCTGTCCACCATGACGCGGCCGTCTTGCGGAACGGCCAGCCAGCGCAGCTGCCCTGTGTCGCTGAGGATATCGACCGCTTCGAGCTCAACTTCCCCATCCAACGGGCTCTCGATTCCGGCGTCAAAGCTGTCGATTTCCAGGCGGTGGGTCAGCGCCAGGCGGCCCGGCAGGGATGGAACCAGGTAAGGGGCATCATCCAGGGGAGTCCGCTGGCTTTCCACCATCTGCCTGCGGGTCAGTTGGCGGCGAACGGTCTCACGGGCAGCCTGAATATCACCCCGTAAAAAGGCCAGGCCTGCCCCGGCCAGTTCCGCCATTTTGACCGGGTCGCTGGCAATCGAGAAGAAACCGCGCACCACCCCCCCGCGCAAATCCTCGGGTTCGTTGTCATTGTAGGTGTACAAAAAGATGCCGTCCCAATCCTGAAAAGCCGCGTACGCCGCCAGGATCGGAATAAATCCGGCGGCAAAATCGTTGGGGAAAGGGCAGTTGGTCTCACTGACCACATAGGGCAGCCCGTGGACGCGGCTGCGCGCTGTGCGTGCGATCACGTTGCGGTCCGGAGAATCCACCATGGGCGTGTTGCGGATCGTCCACGTTTTCGGGTTCCACTCGGCGCCCGGAAACTCGGGATGCTCCCAATAGAAATGCCCATCCGTGATCCCCAAACGCGCCAGGTTTTCCAGGTGAAACGGGTTGTTGAGCCCCTGGTTATGGTCGGACGAGCCCAGGATGATCTGCCTGACCCCGATCTCCTCGCGCAGAAAGCGGATCATCTCCTCGAAATACGCCTGCTCGATCTCGCTATAAAAGCGGGTCTCGTCGGCAAAACGTGCATGGGAAGCCCGGCTGAACTCGGCTTTACGCAGGCGGCGCACCCTGCCGAGCTCCAGCTGCTCGTCCTGACCCAGATCACCGCCCCAGGCGGCGGCTAATTCCAGACTGCCCGCATAACGCTGAGACAACCAGGCGTTCCAACGCCGGTCCAGTTCGGCCGCGTAGCTGGACGGGATATCGCTCCAGGTGCCGCACGGCTCGGCCTGCTCCCCGCGCAGGCGGTCAGCCAGCCAGGACTCGAGCAGGCTGTTCTCGTTGACCAGCTCAACCAGCGCTACAGCCGGCTCGAGCGCATAGGAACTGCCGGTGAAGGGATTGACGTGGCTCAATAACTGCGCGGCATATTCTTTTTGCAATTCGATCAGGCGCGGGTCAAAATAGGTCAGCGCTTTGGCATACCCGATCCAATCCGCCTGGGCTACCCCATCCGCTTCGGTGAACGGTCGCGCCACATTCAGGTTCAGGTCAACGTAGATACCGTTTTCTTTCAGGCAGGCGACAAAGAAATCCAGACGCGCCAGTGCTTCAGGATCGAGGGCCCGGGTGGTCTCATCTTGAATGCGCACCGGGAACCCACCCATCTTGCGTTTCTCTGCCGTCCGGCGGCTGCGCATGAGCAAACCGTTTGGCCAGCGCAGATCCATAAAATGCAGCCTCACGCAGTTGATCCCAAATTTCGCCAGGTGACGCGCCAACAGCGGAGCGTTCTGGATGCCGGGCAGGCAGCCTTGACCGGTCAGGTTGGTCCCCCAAATTCGCCAGCGGCTGCCATCTGCGCTGGCGAAGTGCCCATCCTGGATGTGAATGAAGCCGGCCGCCCCCGCCGGTTTGGGCAGCAGGTAAGCCAGATCGGTCAAACCGGCGGAAACATCATCCCCTGGGAGGATAAATTCCGGCCATTGGTCGTGGTCAGGCACCGGTCGGGGTAAAAATTCAGATAAAGTCATGTTTGTCCCTTCCTCATCAATCCTGCGGGGCGCTGGTTGTCAGGCGGAAACGCACCGTGTTCGCATAACCGGATGCGATATGGATCGGATCCTTGACGTAATTGCCCCAGGTTAATTCCGGGTAATTCCATTGATTATTGATGTTCAGGCGCACAAGCCCTTCCGGCTGACCCCCAAGAATAACAAATCTATCCAGCGAGACGTAAGTGTTACTCGAGCGGGGGTTCTTTCGCCCGGTAGCCACGATGCGCAGGGTGTGCTCACCCTCTGACAGCCCTTCCTGGCTAAAGACCATCTGTTGATAAACCTTTTCCTCCCCGCGGGATGTGCTGATCGGCATGCTGTAATACAGATCAATTTCCGCGGGCAGTTCCACCCCATCCAGAACCACCCTGGCGGTGCCGTAGAAGGTATCTTTCGCGGCAATCCAGCAGATCCCGGTTCCATGAAAACTGAATTCGGCATAATCCCCGGCCTTGTTGCTGATCGCTTCCGTGGCCCGGTAGTTCTGCGCATCCCCATCCAGATATATCCAACTCCCCACCAGGCGCACGCGCGGGTCGCGATCATCGATGCGAGCCTCGGGTTGCGCTAAAACCTCCAGCCGCACGGCAACGGCCCCGTCCGATTCAACCCGCACACACGCATCGCTGCCCCGCAGTGCGGCCGAAGCATAATAGACATTGTGTTTCATGCTGAAGAAATCCTTGGTGCCGCGCCCACCGACATCATACATGCCGAAGAGAGGGTAGTCGCGCATATCTTCTGCCCAGCTCCAGGCAGGTCGCTCGCCAAAAGCTTCGCTGCCTTGCTCGCGCGTCTTATAGGCTACGCCCTCATTGCGGCTGATGTGGTCTGGAGGATACGCCGACCACTGCCCTTTGCGCTTCCAGGCCAGGCGGTCGACTGCGCCGGCCAGGGTAAAGGACACGCCTACTTCGCGATAGCCGCCTACATCCAACCCCACCCCGAGCTTGCGCGCCCTGGGCGAGTGAAGCGGCAACTGATCCAGCGTATAGCAGGTGTCTACCCGTCCGGAGCCATCCACCCACAGTTCAAAGCGCACCTGGACCGCTCCGTATGCTCCCGCGATCTGGATAACAGCCTGATCCTCCTCCATGCGCGTGCTGAAGCTGCGCAACTGCCATTCCACCAGATGGATACCAATCAGGTTCAAATGCGGGCCGCTCTCGATCACCCGCTCGCCCCGGAAAAGCCCTTCATCGATCAGACCTGTCTCCGGGCTGAAGTGCAGGCGAAAATTCTGCCCGGTCACGGTCACACCAGCGGGTCCCTCCACGATATGTGGCGCCGGGCCCTGCACCGCCTGGGGCGCCGGAGGCTGTGCGCCGACCGGCAGGTTGTACTCGTCTACCAGCACGCCATCCGCGCCGGTGAAGCGCAGGTTGAGAACCTCACCTTCCTGCCAATTACGCGGGCCAATCGCCAGGGCGCCTTCGGCGTGCGGGCCAATGTCCGGCCCGGGCTGTTCGCCCTGGTCTGCCCCCGCCGCCCAGTGAACCTCCACTTCGGCCAGGTTGGTGTGATCGAACCAGTTGTGCACTTTCACCTGCAGGACGGCGCTTCCGCCAGGGCTGGCCAGAGGCTGGTCGGCTATGCGGATGGGCGAATAAGCCTTTTTGGTCAACCAGTGCTCGGGTTTCTGCCTGCGCCAGCCGTCAATGATGCCCCATTCCCAACCGCGATATCCGCCGGGGGTAATCATGATCTCATCGATCCCCGCCCAAATCGCCCCACCCAGCGCCCCCTCGCTGTTCAAAATGCTCTCCCAAAAGCGCCGGATGCTCTCACCCCACATCTCGCGCACGGCCGGATCGCGCATCTTTTCGGCGTAATCGTAACAAGCCACGTGCACGTATTCGTCGTGCAGTACCGGATAATCTTTTCCCCAGGCGTTGCCCAGGCTGTGATTATCGGTCATTTCCGCCGGATCACGATCCCACTCCGCGTAGTGCAGGCTCCAGATATCGTAGCCCTGCACGCCTTCCGGGATGGTGATCGGATAGCTGAAGATCAACGGGCGGGTGGAGTCTTCGCGGCGGGCATAATCGAATTCTTGCTGGAAATTGCTGCCCCAATAACTCTCGTTGCACAGCGACCACATCAGCACGCAGGCGTGGCTGCGGTCGCGCTCGATCATCTCGGCAAACTGGCCCAAATACGCCGCAGTAAACTCGGGATCGCTTTCGGTGGGACGGATGAACTGGTAGACAAACGCCACGGCGATTTCATCTTCAACGTACATGCCCAGCCGGTCGCATACCTCCAGGAAATCTTCGCGAGGCGGATAGTGCGAGGTGCGGATAAAGTTGACGTTGGCCGCTTTGAACAGGCGCACATCCTGCTCGAGCAATTCGGGGGTCACTCCCCGCCCGGTGGTTGGGAAGATATCGTGACGGTTGACCCCGCGCAGCTTGACCGCCCGGCCGTTCACCAGCAGGCGGTTGCCGTCCCGAACAATTTTGCGGAAACCCACCCGCCGTTCAAACAATTCGACCACCTGGCCGTCGATCAGCACTTCGGCGCGCAGCCGATAGAGGTTGGGGTGTTCGGCATCCCACTTTTGCGGGTTCGCAATGGCTACTTCGAGAACCGACTCGGCCGCTGTGGGGCTCAGCTCCATCATCGCGCTGAAATTGTCCACAGCCTGCCCGTGCGGGTCATCCAGAGCGAGGCGCACCTGCGCCGCCGTGTGCCCGTGGAAGGATACCCCAGCCGAGATTTTCAACCGCGCATCCTGATACTGGCTGTCGAAATCGGTTTCAACCTGCAGCCGGGTCAGGTAATCCGACGGCAGCGCCACCAATCGGACGTCGCGGATCATCCCGCCTACCTGGAATGGTGAGATTTCCTGGGGCTTGTGAGTCACCCCCACAGTCAGCATCATCGTTTCGCCCGGTTTCGCCTGCGCGCTGATGTCGCAATCCCAGGAGGTATACCCGCCGTAATGGCTGCGCACAAAGACGCCATCCACCCATACCCGGGCCAGGCAACTCCCCCCGTCAAAGCGTAAGATGACGCGCTTACCGGCAAAATCCGCGGGGATTTCCACCTGCCGGCGGTAAGCATATTCCACATCTGCCGGGATCTCCAGGCCGTAGGTCTCCACGCTACGCGGCACATCCACATCCATCCACGATGCCGAATCGACCGCCAGGCTCCAGAATTCAGCCGGAGGATGCGGGTGTAATTTCCAGACGCCGTTGAGCAGGAACACGGGCTGCCCGACTCCTGCGACCTGGATGGGGATGGGCACGATCTCAGGCCGCGGCCAGGTTATACCCGAAACGACTTGCAGGGAGGGTTGAGAAACCGTCATATATCACACTCCATTTCGATTTACGCGGGGCATTCGAAAACGATACTTCACCGTCCAGCCACCTGGCCGGGGAAGTTTACCCGCAGGCAAATGTGACCGGCTTTCACCCACCGGCCAGCTCACGCACTCCGGCCTGAAAGACATAGTAGGCCGGTTTAGGTTGGTTGTCCTGGCTGACCAGTCCCCAGGCGGTTTCCACCGGGCAGTCCGGCTGGCCACATTGCCAGCACGTGGCCTGGTCTTCCCAGCGATAGAAGAACATGCCCACCAACAGCTCGCGCTGCCGCTGCATGGAGGCGAGCGCCCGCCCGACAAATTCGGCTTGAATTTCAGGGGTATGCGCGCCGTTCCAGGCGTACTGCCATTTCTTGGAGCTGCAGTTAGGTGTATTTGGGCGAATTTCGTCTGGTCGAAGCAGCTCACCCGCCGAAGAATAGCCCCACTCGTTGACCAGCACTTTCGCGCCGGTCAGCTCATACAACTCGACGATTTTATGCTCCCAATCTTCCGGGCTGCCCGGGTCCCACGTGCCGTAATAGGCATCGATGCCGACATAATCAAATGGATTTAACGGATGGGTATGCAGGCGTCCATAAAAATAGTAGCTCATCACCGGCAGGCAGGAATTCCACCCCACGATCAGGGTTGGATCGGCGTCTTTCAACCCCATCCCGCCGTAGATCAATAAATCACAGGCCTGGCGTGGCTTTTGCGGCCCTGAAAACTGGATGTGGTTCATCTCGTTCGCCACCTGCCAGGCGCGCACCTCGCGCTTAAGATCTTCGCCCAAGAAAGCGCACACTTCCCGATAATCGGCCAGCAGCCGTTCGGTGTTTGGCCTGCCCATATAGGCCGGCAGCCAATCGTTCCAGACCATCTCCATCGCGCCGCCTGGGCCGGGTTGGTAGGTGCCAATCCCGATCAAGGGCGATACCCCCATCACCTGAAATCCCCTGGCCGCCCAGCGCGGGCATGCTCGCGCGCCTGGAGATATCCCTCGGTCAAATCACCGCCTGGCTGGTCCTGAAAGGGGAAGGGGAAATCCACCCGAATCCAGCCGATCCCGGCGGCCTTAAGCAGACCGGCGTCTGCATTGGCATATGCGCTCGTACCGACGAGAAAATTTGACATGTTTCGTTCCTTATGGGGTGAAGAAGAGCTTGTGTCCAATGGATACACAGGAATCACGGCTGCCGGCCGGCGTCCTCACCAGCCAACGCGCCAACCTGCCATGATTGGAGATTATACAGATATAATAGACCCACCTTAAGCCGCTCAATAGGGCTTTAATCGGACAAATGCGGACATGCAAGAGACCCTGGCAGATTTTGAGACCCAACTGAATAACGTATTGCTGCATTTATACGATCCTTCCCTGCGGCCCGCGCCACTGGTCTGGCAGGTGATCGGCCATTCACCCAGCGAAGGCACCGACGTGCTGCAAACCGCCATCATCCAAGCGGTGGAAGACCTGCGCCCGGCCGATTATGTTCCTAAATCCGCGCGAAGCTGGCGGATTTACGGCATTCTGTATTACCGGTTTATTTCCAATATGACCCAGGAAGAGGTTGCCGACCGGGTTGGAATTACCCCAAGGCATCTGCGCAGGGAACAAATCGGGGCCATTCAGATCCTTGCCCAGAAATTATGGGAAAACGCTCGTTTGCCGCTCCCGGAAATGCAGGACAAGGAACCCGAGACAGCCGAAGTCGTTGGAGAAACCGCGGGAGAAAATCATCAGGATGAAATTAATCCGGAAGAGCAGCTGCGCAACGATTTGCTCTCGTTAACCGAGAGCGCGCCGGGGGTGATATCGGACGTCAACCTGGTGATCCACAGCGTGATTGCCCTCACCAATAAAATCCCTGCCGGTAAGGAAATCCACGTACATTATATGCCCCGGCCCGAGCAGGTGAAGGCCTCCCTGCACCCTTCCGCCCTGCGCCAGGTTTTGTGGATGATTGTGCGGCAGGCCATCGAACAGCCCGGGACGTTCGACATTTCCATCCAATACGGCCACCAAGGCAGCCGGGTTTACATCCAGATTGCCATTATGCCCACACTGACCTACGATCCCCAGCGCAGCCAAACCATCAACGAGATCATCGAAGCCCAAAACGGGACCCTGTTGGTCACGGCCACACCCGATGCCCTCACCTTTCGCATCGAACTCCTGCTGGTCAACCGCACTTTATTGGTGGTCGATGACAACCCGGATATCGTGCACCTCTACCAGCGGTACCTGGTGAACACCGCGTATCATCTCGTCCACGTGGCCAACGGGCAGGATGTGTTCGGGCAGATCGAGCATATCCGCCCGGATGTGATCGTCCTGGATATCATGTTACCGGATGTGGATGGTTGGGACCTGTTGACACGACTGTCCGAGCACCCCGATACGCGCCAGGTGCCGGTCATCGTTTGTTCGGTGGTCAACGACCCCGACCTGGCCATGGCCTTAGGCGCCAGGCAATCGTTGTCGAAGCCGGTTCAGCGCCAGAGCTTTCTTACGGCACTGGATCAAGCTGTGAATGCGGGTTGAGCAAGATTTCAGACACGCCCATGGCACACTTCAACAGGCGAGAAACCCCCAGCCCGCCGGCCATGGTAGCCAGCATCAGCGGGCTTTCAAAGGATATATCCCGCATATCCATCGCCGAGATGATCATTACCGGAATATCTTTGATCCCGGGATGAAGACCTTTTTCTGCCAACAAGCTGAAGCCATCCATACCCGGCATACTGATATCCAGCATTACCAGATCCGGATGGTGCTCGGATAATAAGGATAAGGCTTCTCCACCCGTATTGGCCGCCAGAATTTCATAAGGTTCATCCATCGCGGCCAACATGCGGGAATACAGGTCGATAATCTCGTCGTCATTATCCACCAACAAAATTTTCCGGACGGGCAGACCCAGCAAATCGATCGCCTCGCTCAGCTCGTTTTTGGTAATGGGTTTGACCAGGATTTTTTTGACGTTATCCCCCTCCACCACCGCGGAATTTTTTTTGTACACACTGCCCACGATCGGTGTATCGCGGACATCATTTTGCACGATTTCGACCAACTCATTCACTTCTTCCAAGGTGGGCGCGTTGATCAACACCAGGTTCACCGGTGAATTTTTCAATTCCAACAGCATCTGGGTGGCATTCGCAAAAACGACACAATCGATGCGGTCTTTGTAGGGCTGAAGATAGTCGCCCAGCACATTTTGTGCATCCAACAGAGCCAGGCGCAAATCGGGAGACGTTTCGGGGGTGTAGCTTGTCTTGCCCTCCCGGGATACCCAATTCCAGCGGTCACTAATCCAGCGCCCCGGCGCCGTGGCCGGGCCAAAGGAGTAATCTTTGGGCAAGGTGAAATAAAAAGATGCGCCATTGCCCAACTGGCTTTCCATCCAAATCTTTCCGCCGTGCAGCTCAATAAACTGCTTGCTGATCGTCAGCCCCAGGCCGGTCCCGCCTTTGTCTCGCCAGGGTTGGACCGACCCGCCCTGGCAGAATGGGTCAAAGATACGCTCGGCGTCGTCCGGTGAAATCCCCGGGCCTGTGTCGCGAATGGTGACCAGCAGGGCGTTGGCCTGGTCCTCAACGTCCACGTAAATGCCGCCTTCCTCGGTGAAACGCGCCGAATTGCTGACCAGGTTGAGCAGCACCTGGCGGATGCGGGTGCGGTCACAGGAGATCATCGAAAGGGAGACGGGCGCAGTATAGCGCGTCACCAGCTTCTTTTTATTGACCAGCGGGCTGACCACCTCAAAGGCTTGTTCGATGATCTCGCGCAAATCCACATATTCCCGGTTGAGCACCAGTTTTCCCGATTCCGCCTGGCTGAGGGCCAGCACATCATTAATCATGCTGGTCAGGTGCTCGCAATTTCGCTGGACAATTTCCAGATCCTTGACCATCGCCTTGGGCAAGCTGCGCCCGTAGATTTGAGGATTATCCACCATCAGGTTCACCAACCCGATGACCATATTCAGAGGCGTGCGAAACTCATGGCTGACTTTGGCCACAAAAGCCGCCTTGGTTTTTTGGGCCTCCTCTGCCATGATGCGGAACGAGTGCTGCTTCTCATTGACCAGGGTGAGCTGCCAGTTGATATGGGTCACGTCCTCCAGCGCCCGGTTGAGCTCCACGCGAAGCTGGTCCAATTCCTGGCGGATTTTCACCGCCTGGTGATAAAAATTCAGGACCCAATCGCCGACGTTAAACAAAGGCCGGTAGAGGGCGGCCATCAGACCCGCCATCGCCCAAACGGCGGTCAGGCACAGGATGTCTTCGCGCAGGCTAAAAATAGCCTGGCCTTTCAGACCAGGCACAAACAACAGGATCGTGAAGATGGCGGCCGAAAAAAAGCCCGCGCGAGGGCCAAGCATTGCCGCCGAAATACCCACCGGTAAGAAGGCCATAACCAGCACCTCGGGCATGGGTCCGGCGGCTGAAGTCTCAAAGATGAAAATGGGCAGGGCCACTACCAACATCCATTTCGCCAAACGCGGCCTTTGAAATTGAATGATCCAACCGGTGATGATGATGAAATACAACAGCAGGCGGGTGGTCAGCAAAAAACCATTGGCCACAATATTGGTCATTTGCCCGGTAAAGATGACCAGCACCAGGGCGAAACCGGTGAGCCCTGCCAAAACGGGCGTCGCGGGAATGGTCAATTCATCACGGATCTGATCAGAACTTAATGAGAATGGTTGATTTTCCATAGGTTTCTTTTGGGGGTTGTCGCCGAGAAAAGCGCGGTGGATGATGCCGAAGGATGATCTATCATTTTACCAGCAGACCCATGCAAATAATCGAGTAGGAGGGCGGCGGCAAGCCGCCCTCCTCTCACACCACCGGACATGCGGGTCCGCATCCGGCGGTTCATCAAGCAAAACGTAGTTCCTGATACCGAATTTTGATACTCTTCAGCCCCATTTCACGAAAATATCCGTTGCTTAGGCCTTGATTGATCACAGGTGAGGCGGACATATGCCAGGGGCTACTTCCTCCTGCCCCTCCTTGTGCCTGCCATTTTGGAACTCCCAACTTAACCAACTCTCGGTAGCGGGTCGTTCCTCTCTTCCAACGTTTCCAGATCAGCTGTCTCAGCCTTCGTCTTATCCATCCGTCCAGTCCATCATAAACACTCGGCGTATTCGCCTGCCGGTAGTATCCGATCCATCCCACCGTGTACGTGTTGATGGCTTGGATGATCTCTTCCAGCTTGCCTGACCGGGTACGCTTGGTCAGGCGGCGGAGCTTCTCCCGAAACCTCTCCAGGCTCCGTCCTGCTACTCGAATGAGCATTTCCCCTTTGTGTTTGTAGAAACTGAACCCCAGGAACTTGACCCGCTGGGCTTTGTCTACCTTGCTTTTTTTCGGGTTGACTTTCAACTTCAACTTCTTTTCCAGAAACTCTCTCACGCTTTCCATTACTCGTTCGCCCGCTCGCTGCGTCTTGACATAGATATTACAGTCATCCGCATAGCGCACGAACTTGTGCCCCCGCTTCTCCAACTCTTTATCCAGATCGTCCAGCATGACGTTCGAAAGTAGCGGAGAAAGTGGCCCTCCTTGCGGTGTCCCTTCCTCGGTCTCCATCACTACCCCGTTCACCATCACTCCGCTCTCCAGATAGGCCCGGATCAGCTTCAACACCCGCTTGTCTTTCACCTCGCGCGCCACTCTCGCCATGAGCATGTCGTGGTTCACCCGGTCGAAAAATTTCTCCAGGTCGATATCCACCACCCATTCATATCCCTCTTGCGTGTACTTCTGGGCCTGCTTTATGGCGTCGTGCGCGCTCCGCCCGGGTCTGAAACCCGTAGCTAGTAGGGCGAAAACTTCCGCTCAAAGATCGGCGTGAGCACCTGTGCGATCGCCTGTTGGAGCAGTCGATCGATCACATTCGGTATCCCTAACATCCTTACCCCTCCGTCCGGCTTGGGTATCTCTACCCGCCTCACCGGGCTTGGCTTGTAGGTCTCGCTTTCGAGCGCTGCCCTGATCTCCAACCAATTCTCCTTCAGGTACCCACGCAGGTCTTTCACCGTCATTCCGTCGATCCCCGGTGCGCCTCCGTTGCTCTCTACTCGCTTTAGCGCTGCGGTCAGGTTCTCTCGCTCCCATACCTGCTCCCACAACTCTACGTCGGACTTTCCTTCGTCTCGCGCTGGGGACGGCTCGGCTCTCTGCTCAGTTCCCGGAAGCTTCACTTCCTCCACCTGTTCAGTAGTTCCCTTATCCAGAGATTTCTGCCTTCCTTGTTCATCCCTCAAGCTCCTCAATCTACTCGTCCTTTCTTGATGTTCGGCCCTTCCCCTCGCGACGGCTCAGGTACTACGGCCTCGGCTGACTCCTGCTCCCTCAGTCTGGTCTCTCGACTAGGGTTACCCCCCCCTTTTTTTTGGGGGGGGGGGCCTGGCAGCAGGTCTCCCCAGGTAAGAACGCTGACTTTCCCTGCATCCTTGCCCCATTTACTGCTTTGGCTCTTGGTTGCTTCGGGCTTCATTGTCTCTTGCCAACTCGCCCTGCCTCACAGCCTCTGATAGGGTTCGTGTTCCTCAAGTCGCAGGTTTGCCTCCGGCTTCCTCCAGACCTCACCTCGCGGTAACGCCCTTGCCCTTGGCTAACGGTTGGTGCAACCAACCTCCGTAAGGGTCTTTCACCCTCTAGCCAGCGCCCATGCTGGGCGCACAAAAAGGATGCCGGCCAACCAGGCGCGGCATCCTTTGAAGATCATGGGACAGAGATCAACCAGTGGTAAAGGATTCTTTTCGTTTTTTGGGATGGATGATCACATCTACCGTCAGCCCGAGGGCCGCGCCTACAATCCCGCCGTACACCGCGGCTTTGACCGCATTGGCAACATCCAAAATACCCGCTTCGCACATGCGAGTCACCTTGCGTCGAGATACATCGAAGCCGAAGCCGTTCCCTCTCCGTTTGATGCGGGGGATGACCTCGTAAGGATTTTCGCCGCTGTTGGTGAGCAGTTCGTGCAGCGGCACTTTCAACGCATTTTCGATAATGCGCCCGGCGGCGCGCTCGTGTTCGTCGGCGCTTTTGGCCATTTGGGCGACAGCCGGTATAGATTCCAGCATCGAAATCGCCCCACCCGGGAGCACACCGTCGGCCAGCGCCCCGCGCATCACATTCAAGGTGCTTTCACCCAACCGCACGCGGTTCTCGATATCGATTTGCGTGGCGCCCCCCACCCAGTATTCTGCCGACAGCCCCGAAAACCCGGCCACCCGATTGCGCAGTTTCGGCCCGATGTTGTTGTCGCGGTTCTTTTCCAGGCCGGCCAGCAAGAACTGTTTATGCTGGTCGATTTTGCCTGCCCCACCCTTTCCGTCGATGATGCCAAAGCGCGAGCGCTCCACCCACACCCGTCCGGCGCGTCCCAGGTCTTCAGGCCTCACCTGCAGGATGCTGTGGCCGGCTTCGCGCACAAACATGGTCGAGCCGGTCAGCACGGAGAGATCTTGCAGCTCCCAGCGCTCCACCGTCTCCCACAGTTTGACCGCCAGCACCCGAATCGAACCCTCCGAGCGGTTGGCCGCGTCGAGGACATCGATACACTCCTTGCGCATCTCCCGCGCCAGCAAAAACAACTGTTTGACCCCCGCGCGGATGAGGCGCTCTAACCATTCGGCCAATTCGTATGGATTGTCCACGATCATATTGCTGACCAGCACGGCGGTGTCCTCCAGTTCGCTGCGATACGCGAGCGTATCCCAGACCATGCTGCGGGAAAAGAACTCACCCTTCCAGGTCATGCCATTGATATATTCGACCAGGTCGCTGCGCCCGCGCCCGGCGCGGATATCCAACTGCCCGTAGCGCCCAACCTTGATCAGCGTTTCACCGAGGTTGCGCGCCAGATCGGCATCCCGGCACAGCGTTTCTGCCAGGTGGATCAACTGTTCCGGGCCAGAGACCGGCTGGGCCTGTTTCCCCAGGGCATCGAAGACCAGTTGAGCGCCCTTCTCGAGGTGGCGGCGTAAGAGCATCGCATTGCCGCCATGCACCACAAACTTGACCCCCTGGGCAAAAACCGATTGATAAATCAACGCTGCGGTGACGGTTGCATCCCCAAAGCGTTCATGCATGCGCCACATCAGGTGCCGCACCATCATCGCGCCGACATCCTCATCTCGATCCGCCAGTTCAACAATCCGCCTGGAAATCAGCCCGCCGTCATCCAGCACCTCGGGCAAGCGGAGCTTATCGACGCGCTCCATCATCACGGTGCCATGCAGGGGACCATATGTGGGCCGCACCGCGTCCACCATTTGATCGATGCCGCTTTGCAGGCAGCTGTATACAGACGGTTGGAACACCACCCGCCGCAATTTATTTATGGATTGATTTCCCATGCTGCTATTCTACTAGCCTTTGACTGCGCCCAGTTTGATACCGGTAATAAAGTAGCGCTGCAGGAAGGGGTAAACCACCAAAATGGGGAGAATGGTGACAAAAATCTGCGCGGATTTCAGCGAGCGGTTGGATAACTGCGCCAGAGAATTCGGGTCGATGGAAAGGCGCGATAGATCCAGTTGGACCACCACGGTGCGCAAGAAGGTTTGCAGCGGATAGTATTCTGCGCGGGTCATATAGATGGCGCCATCAAACCAGGCATTCCAGTGCCCCACCGCGGCAAACAAGGTCAGGGTGGCCAGGGCCGGAAGGGAAATGGGGATGAAAATGTTGAACAGAATTTGCCAGTAATTGGCGCCGTCGATCACCGCGGCCTCTTCCAATTCTTTAGGCACTTCGCGGAAAAAGTTCATCATCAAGAACAGGCTAAAGATCTGCAACGCACCCGGCAGTACCAAGGCCCAAATGCTATCCATCAGGCCCAGCCCGCGCACCACCAGGAAGGTGGGGATCAGGCCGCCGTTGAACAGCAGGGCAAACAGGAAAATCCACATAAATACATTGCGGCCTTTGAACTCTTCGGTCGACTTCGAAAGCGGATAAGCCGCCAGCACCAGCAGGGTCATGTTGAACGAGGTGCCCAGCAGGGTGCGTTCGAGCGAGATCAAGAAGGAACTCTGAAAAGCATGCGCGCCTAAAATTTTGGCGTAGTTTTCCAGGTTAAAGCCGATCGGCCAAAATTTCACAAACCCGCCCATCGAAGGGGCAGTGGCGCTCAACGAAACCGCCAGGATATGAATGAAGGGGGCAATACACAAAAAGGCTAAAAGAAGCAGGAACACATACGAGAAAATATCAAACAAGCGATCCGAAAATTTCTTTTCAGTTACCATATTGCTGTCCTTTGGTAAGAGACCGGGGCACGCAGATATCCATCATGATCTTAGAAGACCTTGAACCCGGCGAATTTGCTCGCCAGCCAGTAGGAGGTGAGAATGAGGAACAGGCCAATAGTGGATTTAAACAGGCCGACCGCACCCGCCAGGCTGTACTTTGCCGAAATCAGGCCGGAGCGGTAGACATAGGTGTCCAGAATGTCGCCGGTGGCATACACGCTGGGATTGTACAGGTTGATCACCTGGTCAAAGCCGGCGTCCAGTACCGAGCCCAGGTTCAAACAGGCGATCAGAATGATCGTCGGCAGGATTCCGGGCAGGGTGATGTTGAGTATGCGCTGCCAGCGGCTGGCGCCATCCACCGCCGCCGCCTCCTGCAATGACGGGTCGATACCCGTCAGCGCCGCCAGGTAGACAATCACTGAAAAACCTACATCCTTCCAGATATTTGTGCCGATCACGGTGTACGGAAATACGCTGGAGTTTCCCAGAAAAATAAACGAGTTGATATTGTATTGCTTCAGCAGTTGGCCAATCAAACCGTTAGCCGCCATCATATCCAGCAAGATCCCACCCAACACAACCCAGGATAGAAAGTATGGCAAATATAAGATGGTGTTAATCACCCGCTTGAAGTAAAAAGACCGAATTTCATTGAGCAGCAGCGCCAGGGCAATTGCGCACAGTTGTAAAGATATGATTTTTCCAACCGCGATGACAATGGTATTGCGAATGAGCAATTTAAATTGGGGCAGATGAAAGAGAAAGTTAAAATTTTTCAACCCCACCCAGGGCGAATGATTAAAGCCCAGGCCGGGGTTATAGTTTTGGAAAGCAATCACAACACCGTACATCGGTCCGTAATTGAAGATAATCAGGGCCACCAGGGCAGGCACGACCATGATATATAAAGGCCAGGCGCGCTTCATATACGTGGCGAAGCGGGCGCTGGCTTTGCGATCGGATCCATACGGTTGGACAGATGAGATAGATGCCATAATCTTCCTGTAGTTTGGGGTAGTCCTTCGGATAAATTATAACCCGAAGGACTACCCTCACTTTAGCTGTACAAACGCTTATTTGTGCGAAGCGTACCAGTCGTTTACTTCCTGCGTAATTTGATCGCCACCCAGGGATTTCCAGGTGCTGACAAATTCATCGAAAGCATCCAAGGATTTCTGGCCGGTGATGATCGCGGTGTAGGTCTCTACCGCCAGCGAACCCAGGCGGGCGTTTTCACCGCCGGATGTGCCTAACTCGGTGCCCAGGTCCACCATCGTGGCGGTGGGCAGGGAATTGAAGAGGTTTTTGATGCCCTCTTGTTCAGACACCTTGGCTCCCAGAAGTAAGGCCTCATTGTTCAATGTGGCTGCCCCGGTGGGGTCATCAAAGAAGGTCGACTGTTCGGCATCCCGGTCGGCCTCGGCGATTGGACCCCAATTGTCCATGCGATATTGCAGCAGGTTGATGTCGCGCTCGGGGTCAACCCCGCCGCCGCCTGTGCCCATCACGGAGCCGAATGCCCATTTCGAAAACGACAGGTTGCTGATCGGAACCGTCTTGCCGTCCTTGATTTCAAAGGTGACGTTCTCGATGCCAGGGCTTTGCGTGGCGCGGTTCGAAGGATTCTCGGCCCACTCAGCCAGGAAATTGGTCTGCCTCATAAACGCTTCCGCGCTGGTCACGCCCTTGCGCATGGGGTAGACGGTATTGGTAAAGGGGTTCGACCAGTGTTTCTTCTTGCCTGCCGGCCCGGATGGAATGTCATAAGGCTTCCAAACCGCCTCAGGATCGTTCTTCTTGCTCTCCAGGCAGCCCCAGCCGCCGTCCCAGTTCGGGGTGAAATGGATACCCGTCTGGTTGCCGGCCACCAGTTTTTCGGCTTCAGCCGTCGGGCGAGTGGGGAAGTCGGCGGGGATCAGTCCCTCGGCGTACCACTTGGCCAGCAGGGTCAGGGCATCTTTCATCTTGGGGTTGACCACGCCGTTTGCCAGGTTGCCGTTCTCATCTTCGGTCCAATATCCCGGAATTGTCCCGGTGATTGAGCCCCAGATAGGGTCGAAGCTGGCGTACCAGGAATAACCTAACTCTTGCTGGGCAGCGATGCCCAGGGTGGTGCCCTTGGCGCCCTGGCCTAATTCGGCCTGCTTGAAGGCGGTCGCCACTGTGTATAGTTCATCCAGAGTTGTGGGGGCTTCCAACCCGAGTTTGTCCAGCCAGTCCTGGCGCATCCACATCAGTTTGTCGTTCTGAACCAGGCGCTCCACGTAGGGAATGCCCATTTTCTTGCCATTGTAGCTGGCAAAGGCCCAGGGCAGGTTGCCGTACTTGTCCCATTTGCCCTTCACCCAGGTGGGATCAGCCAGGTTCTCGTACACATCCGTGATGTCTTCAAGCATATCGGCTTCGTACATCTTGACCAGGATGGTACCGTTGACGCCTTCGCAAAGATCCGGCAGGTCATTGGCCGCCATGGCCAGGTTGTATTTCTGGTCGCCGTCATCCGCGCCAATCCACGTCCAGGCAGCTTTCCACTCGATGCCTAAAATCGCCTTCATATAGCGCGTGAAGAAGTTGTTGTCTACACCGTCGCCTTCGGGGAAAGACACGGTGGAGTTGACGCGGCGCGAGGAAGTGATGGTCACCGCGGGGTCATAGGGCAGACCCTCCGGAACGTTGGGGAATAACACCTTCCAACCCTTGGGGTTGTTGGGGGCGCCAGGCAACGGCAGACCGGCTTTGGTCAACAGGTCTTCTGCGGTCAGCATCATCGCCGCCGTGGTTGCCGTCGGTTCCATCGCCGCGGCGGTGGTTGCGGTGGGCTCCATCATTTTGGTTGGCTCAACGGGAGCCGCCGTGGGAGCTACCGTGGTGGGGGTGGCAGCGGGAGCACAGGCAGCCAGGACCGCGCCACCGGCCGCAACCGCGCCGGCTTGAATAAAACTTCTACGGGTGATCTTTCCTTCTGTCATTTGGATCTCCTTAAAACAATTGAACCGATCGTCTCGAACTGATTGGTCATCATGGTTTCGTTTTCTTGAAAAGGTTCACCTCCTCACTCGAAGAACGAATATGATCGATAGATGGGCGCTATGCTGAGAGCCTGGATTGTGGTCTTAATACGGGTAATGGACACCAGGACAGGGCTGATCCAGGCTAAATTTATTATAGAAATTTACAAGCCCCGAAAAAAGGCCTTTAGCGGACGAACAAGGGACATGAGCGGACATTAATGCCCGTCTGCCGGTGCAGTTAAGCATAATCGGGCTATCATAGCATTATTATCACTTTTCGATACTTTCCCACACCCCAGGAAAAACCCGATGCCAGATCCAATCGTGATACCACGCTATGGCCGCTGGAGCCGCGAATTCGAACCTGCGCTGTGCCCGGATACGGTTCGCGTCCTCTCCCCTGGCGGCAAGATTTTTTACCGCCCGGTATTCGACCACCAACCCGCCCAATTCCACTATGACCAACACGGGTACGAGGAGATCATCCCTTCGGGTGAGCCGGTAAAGGCAGTCCGCTTCACCCCCCAGGAAACCGGCGACTATCACTATGAAGCCCTGGCAAATACCAACGTCGTCGAGCGGGGCGTTTTTCGCTGCGCACCTTCCGACCATCCCGGTTATATCACCCTCAGCCTAAAGGATCCGCGCTATTTTGCCTGCTCCAACGGAGAATCCTTCAGCGCCACCGGGGTAAACCTGTGCGCGCCGTCCATGTACGCTTTGCCGCGCGGCATGGAGCATTTTGAGGTGGGCAGCCATCAAGCCACCCTGGGCCTGTCTGAATACCGCCGCTGGTTCCGCCTTCTGTCTGAGAATGGCGGGACGTTCACCCGCATCTGGCTGTCCGGCTCTTATTTACAGGCGGAGACCGAAGTGGCCGGTGAGGTGGCGCCCCTGATCTTCAACCGCCTCGACGGAGTTGTCGAGCTTGCCCGGCAGTATGGCATTCGCCTCAAGCTGTGCTTTGACCATTTCCGCGCCTTCGTCAGCGATAACCCGGTGACCCAGGCGTTTTTCTTGCGCAAGCTGCGCGACCCCGACGACGGCCACTCTCCAGAGACGATGGATGAGTGGATGCAAGACCCTCGCTGGCAGGAATTATGGTTCAAGAAAGCCCAGGCATACCTGGCGCGCTACGGCGGAGACCCGGTGGTGATGGCCTGGGAGCTGTGGAACGAGATGGACTGCGTGGAGACTTACCGCTTTGAGCTGGTGCGCGAATGGACCCGCACCATGCTGACCCGTATCAAGCAGGTTGAGCCGGATCAATTGGTGGTGAACTCGTTGGGCAGTTTTGACGATGAGAACAAGATCCACGTCCAGGAAGATTTCAAAATGGACGAAATGGATTTCCAACAGGTCCACCGCTACCTCGACCAGGGCGCTTCCTGGGCAATCTGCAACCTGGACCCGGTGGGCTTCAGCGTCGACGCGGTCCAGCGCGCGCGTCGGCCGGACCGGCCCGTACTGCTGGCCGAGACGGGCGCAGTCAATGACCGCCACACCGGGCCATTCCGCTATTTCCGCATGGATCAGCGCGGCATGATCTTCCACGATACCACCTTCCCGGCTTTCTTCGCCGGCGCCGCCGGCACCGGCCAGGATTGGTGGTGGGATAGCTACGTCGATCAAAAGGACGTGTGGGAGCAGTTCCGCCCCTTTGCCGATTTGATCAAAGATGTGGCCCTCGACCAGGAAAATTTTACAGCGCTGGACTTCTCACTACCCGAGGCCTGGTGCCTGGTCTTAAAAGGCAGGCATACCCTGCTGGCCTGGGTGCGCAACAAGGCCGATACCTGGGACCGCGTACTGCGGGATGGTCAGGAAGCGCCCATCCTGGCGCGCCTGCGGTTTGATTTTGGCCTGCCCCTCCCAATGGTCACCGGGCTGGTTTTCTATCCCCTGTGGCCCGACGCAGAGACCAAACTGGATGTGCGCCTGGGAGACGGAGATGTGCTGGTCGAGCAGATGAAATACGGCCTGATGATCCGCCTCAGCTATTAGCCTATCCCCGCTTTCTTGATCAGGATAAGTCGTTGCATCCTTCATCATCAAAATGCATCCTGCCCATTCGGATCATTTCCCATCCAGAGGTGATATGACGGAACCTGCCGGCCCCAAGAAGATACTCATCACCGGCGCCTACGGGCTGATCGGCAACCTGGTCTATTCTCACCTGGCCGGGCTGCCCGAGCAGTACGCGCCCTACGGCATGGTGCGCCGCTCCGCGCCTTCCACCCGCGCCCAAACCGCCGATTTCCATCCCATCCCCGAAGAGCGCTTGCGGTTTGCCGATCTGACGGATGCGGCGAGTGTGCAGCACGCCGTGGAGGGCATGCAGATGGTGGTTCACATGGCCGCGGATGCCACCGGAAGCCAGTGGGAGAGCGTGTTGAACAACAATATCATCGGCGCCTACAACGTATTCGAAGCCTCGCGCGCGGCCGGGGTCCAGCGGGTGGTATTTGCCAGCAGCAACCAGGTGGTGTTTGGCTATCGCAGTGACGAGCCTTACCAGTCCCTCTTTCGCGGAGATTTTGAATCCGATCGCCTGAAAGACTACCGGCCCATCGACCACACCCAACCGCTGCGCCCGATCAACACCTACGCCTGCAGCAAAGTATTTGGCGAAGCGCTGGCCTACATGTATGCCAACGCCGGCCATTTTTCGGCCATCTGCCTGCGCATCGGCTGGGTGCTTTCGGATGACAGCGTGCGCAGCCGCATCTTGTGGTGCAGCCAGCGCGACATCGTCCACCTGGTACAGGCCTGCATCGATGCGCCCCTTTCAGCCTGCGCTACGATGTCTTTTTTGGCCAATCCGACAACCAGTACAACCTGGTGGATATCCAGCATGCCAAAGTCGTACGGGCTACGCTCCCCAGGACCGGGCCGAAGATCATATTGCAGACATGGAGTGAAATTATATGAATGAAAAAGCCCTGGCGCGGCAGTTTTGCCATCCCGATGACCCCCTCTCGACCAGCACGACCGTATCGACGAAGACCTGCTGCGCGGCTGAGATCGAATTTTGCATCCAATCTGGCGTCGTTGCGGGACCGTGGTGCCGGTGATGGTCAGCGAATTCTTTGTCTTATCCGAAGACGAACTGAAAATCAAATGGGCGCGTGGCAGTGGAGACCAGCGCCGGGCGCGTGCCGGTGGTGGCCAACTGCGCGGCGGTCAACACCCCCCTGGCGGTCGATTATGCGCGCTACTGCCAGGAAGTTGGCGCGGATTTGCATATCGCCATGCCACCCTACATCACCCGGCCCGGATTGGGAGTTGATCCACTGCCTATTTCAGCGCCATTTCCGCGGCAGTCAGTATCCCGGTGTGGATCCAGAACATCGGCATGGTGGCCTCTCTCGGGCGACCAGATTGCCAGCCTGTGCGAGCAGATCGAAAACGTGAGCTGGGTCAAAGAAGAGGTCGATCCAGCCCGCGCAACATCGGCGCGCTGATCGCGCGCAACAACCCGGCGATCAAAGGGGTGATGGGTGGCGCCGGCGGGCGCTACATGATCACCGAGTGGCAGCGCGGTTCGGCCGGGGTGATCCAGCCTGCCAGTTCTGCGACGTGATCCAGCGCGTCTGGGAGCTGCTGGATGCCGGCCAGATTTGACGAAGCCCTCGGCGACCTCTTCGAAACGTGCTGCCCAGTCTGATCCTTGAAGGGCTGTTGGGCATGGCCTACGCCAAAGAAATCATGGTGCTGCAGAGGCGTGTTCAAAGACCACCGCATGCGCCTGGTCGGCCAAAACTCTTGCAGCCCGCCGATCTGTGGGAAGTCGACCGCGCCTGGGAGCGATCCAACCGTATCTGACCTGGAACAAAAAGTAGCCAAAAAATTTCTTAGAAGGGAAGAGCAACAAATGGCCTGACTAACAGATCTAAATGCCGGATAAAAATATAATGAAAACTGGCGGTTAATCACTAAACACAAAGGGAGCCCACCACTCGCGGCCTTCGGATCTCAAAAATCACCGACATCCGCACCGCCACGGTCTGCAGTAATTATGACTACCCCATCATCCGCATCGACACCAACCAGGGCATTTACGGCATCGGCGAAGTGCGCGACGCCGGGCACCGCGAGAACGCCCTGCAGTTCAAGAAGCATGCTGGTGGGGCAAAACCCCTGCCACGTCGATTTCCTTTTTCACACCATGAAGCAGTTTGGCAGTTGGGGCCGCGAAGGCGGGGGCGTTTCGGGCCTGGAGATCGCCCTGTGGGACCTGGCCGGAAAGGCCTACGGCGTGCCCTGTTACCAGTTCCTCGGCGGTAAATACCGCGATAAAGTGCG
>CAVVZR010000011.1:0-39650 GCA_963752685.1 uncultured Chloroflexia bacterium
AATTGAACCTGATCTCGTCTTACCCGTTCAAATCTGGGGCGGTGATGTGAGGTACGCGCCGGCCTAGCGGGAGCAGGCTTGCCGGGGAAAAGGCTGAGGGCTGCGCGCCACCTGCCAGTGGCCGCCGTTTTTGCGTAAGACGGTGGTCCCACGCCCGCCGCCCTCCCGCAGAGCGCCATCGATCTGGGTTTGCCAATGGAAGTGGTAGATGCAGGCGGCCGGGGATTGGTCAATGCGATCCATCGAACCTGGAGAATATCATAGCGGTCGTTTGGAGAACCTTCCAGGTATCTTCAAAAGCTTTTTGGATGGCGGGCAAACCGGTGTAGGAACCATCGTTGATCCAGAAAACCGCGTCGGGAGCGATCAATGCGGCAAGTTGGGCGAATTGGTGGCTGTTGGTCCGGCGGGCATATTCATCCATGAAGGTCTCGGGGTCAGATCCATATCAATCCTTCGAACCGGTGGTTGGCTGAGGGTGGAAAGTGAACGGTAAATGCCTTGATATGTTGGTTGCGGGGATATTATATCCTGGCGGGAGCATCTGTCCGGCAGCGGAGAAGATCGAAAGACAGTAATGGGCTAATCGCCTGCCATGGCCACTTTGCAGAATTGTCAGGTAAGTGCGCATTGTTTTTTCGTAGACTTAGGGTACCGGTCCACAAATGAAAGGACAGATACATGCGCGCGAGAAAATTGCTTCGATTAATCATCGGGTTGGCCTGCGTGGCCGCCTTGCTGCCGGTGACCCCAGTGCAGGCGGCAGGGGCGACCTACTACGTCTCCAGCTCGGGCGGCTCGGATGGCAACAATGGGTTGTCGACAGGCGCCCCGTTCCTGACAGTGGCCAAGGTCAACGGCTTAAACCTGCAGCCAGGGGATGCGGTGCTGTTCAAATGCGGGGACACCTGGCATGGCGAGCAGTTGATTTTGAAGAAATCGGGGACGGCCGGGGCGCCGATTACCTTTGGATCCTATCCACAGGGCTGCGCCAACCAGCCGTCGCTGTCGGGTTCCAAGGCGATCGGCGGGTGGACGGTGGACGCGGGCAGCGTATACAAGGCGGATGTGCCGGTGGGGACCTTTCCGCTGGGGATCAACCAATTGTTCCGCGGCGAAACGCGGCTGACACTGGGCCGCTGGCCGAACCTGACCGACCCGAACGGCGGCTATACCCTGGTGGATGGGCACACTACCAACAGCAACCAGATCACGGATAACGAACTACCGGTCAAGAATTGGACCGGGGCGGTGGTGCACCTGCGCAACATCCGCTGGTCGATGATCGACCGGGTGGTGACCGGCGCAAGCGGGCATACCTTGACGCTCAACACGGGGATATGGTGTTTGGTTTCGTCCCAAGGCAGCTGCGCCGGTTGGGGCTATTTCATCAATAATCACCGCGAAACGCTCGACCAGGATGGCGAGTGGTATTACAACCCTACCGAGCACAAGGTATACCTGTACTCGAGCAGCGGCACCCCGAGCAACATCGAGGGCTCGGTGGTGCTGGAGCAGGGCGAAGATCTGCGCCAGGGCGGGGTGATGCTGAGCGATGGGAGCGCCACGGCCTACGTGGTGCTGGATAACCTGGAGATCAAGAACTGGTTCAACCATGGCATTGGTACGCCGGGAGGGATGAACGCAGGCATTTACCACGACCTGACGGTGCGCAACGTGGGAATCCGGGACGTGGATGGGGCCGGGGTCAACCTGAGCTCCTGGCTGCAGAACCCGCCGGACGGCGTCCAGGGGCTGCGCGGCGGGCATCACCTGCTGTTTGCCAACAACCTGATCGACGGGGCTAATTCGTTTGGCGTCACCGGCTACATGGCCGAATCGACCTTCGAGAATAACACCATCCGCAATATCGCCCTGGTCAAGAACCTGGGCAAGGCAGGGATGGCCTGCCAGAACGACTTGGGATGAGTGTACCGAAAATGGGGATGGGTTCCGCATCCGCACCCACATGCCGCAAAATTCGGGGTTTGGCAACCTGCTGCGCTATAACACCTTTGAGAAGACCGGCTACAACGCGGTGGACGTATTTGGGGCCGAAACCACCCTGGAGCGGAATTTCATCACCCAGGCCTGCTATACCAAGGCGGACTGCGGCGGGGTACGGACTTTTGGAAACAACAACCTGGCGAGCACGCCGGTATATAACCTGCACCTGATCGAGAACATTATCGTGGATATCCCTGGCAACGTGGACGGCTGCGAGGCATCTCGGGCGCCGTTTGGGTTTGGGCTGTATGTGGACAACTACTCGCGGGATGTGGAGACCCGCGGCAACACGATCATCAACACCACGGCGGCCGGGATCCTCTACCAGCGCTCCAGTGGGACAGTCACAGGCAACACGATCTTCAATGCCTCTTCCGGAACGGCCTATAGTGCGCAAATCGACCTGGGCGGGGGTGAAACCCGGGTTTCGCTGAGCGACAATGTGATGTACGGCTTGAAGACCAATGCCTGGACGTTGTACGATGAAAGCCTGAGCAACATTTTGAGCTCGGACTGGAATTATTTCTTCCAGCCGTACGAAAACCAGCACATCGCTCACGGGCCGGGCTGGGCGCGCGAGACGTTCGCGGGATGGAAGGCCTATAGCGGGAAGGACGCCAACTCGAAAACCAACTGGTTCACCCAGGCCGTCGGGGAGCCGTCGCGCGGGGTAATCTTCTACAACGCGGGCCAGGCCAACCAGACCTTTGACCTGGGCGACCGGCAGTACCTGGACCTGGACCAGCAGGGAGTGGTGGGCAGCCTGACTCTGGCGCCGTTCAACTCGATGGTGCTGGTGGATAACGGCGCGGCGCAGCTCAGCCTGACGGGTATGTCACCCCGGCTTTCGGCAGCGGGCGAGGCACAGGACTTCAAGCTGAGCGTGGAGGGCAGTGGGTTCACCGCCAACAGCGTGGTGCAGTGGGACGGCGCGGACCGGCCGACTACCTACATCAGCTCCTACCGCTTGAGCGCGGCGATCCCGGCGGGGGACGTGGACAGCCTGGGAAATTTCGCGGTGAGGGTGCGCGATCCGGCGCCGGCTCCCGGGGGGAGTGTGAGCGGGACGCTGATGTTCCATGTCGCGCCGCAGGTTTTTGCGGTCTACCTGCCGCAGATCGCCCGGTGAGATAGGCAGCCCCTTAAGATCCGATCGACACAAAACAGCCCCGCCAGGCAACCAAGCCTGGCGGGGCTTAAATTTGCTTATTATGTGGATTTTATTTATAATATTTATCTAGATAATTCAATGTAGAGCTGGTCCTCCCCGGCTGGCAGGGGGAATTGGCATAGCACAATCAGCAAGGAGTAGACGATGAAGAGATTTCGATTGATATTTGTCGGGATGATCTCAGGGATAATTTTGACCTTTGGTTTCCTGTGGATCGGTTCGCTGCGCAGCGCTATGGCCCAGCCGGGCCAGGCGTTTGTCGAGCCGACGCCGGCGATGCCGCTGCAGGACGAAGGCAACACGGGCCAGGCGCTGCAGGTGGGCGATGTGGGTGATGAGCAGCAGCCCCCGGCCGAATTGTCGGCGCCAGGATTAGGACCGCTGTTTGTATTACCGACGCAGATTCCCGGCGAAACCACGGTCTATTTTGTGCCCTCGGATAATGACGCCACCGGAACGGTGTTGTATCTATATAATACCGACGGGGTGGATCATGTGGTTGCCCTGCGCGGTTTTAACTATGATGGCGCGATGGTGTATGCCCAGAATATCACGATACCGGCTTCCAGTTTTCGACGGCTGATCAGCGATTCAGTGGCTGCCGCGCCGCCGCCGAGTTGGGCCACCCCCGCGCCCATCACCACGAATTTCACCGATTTCGTTTATTTTGCCAGTATTTCTCTGGCGAGAGGGGTGAAAGTGGAAGGCTACGAGGTCTTCAACCCGGGCACCGGGGTGATCAATCCGCGCCTGGATCAGGGAGCGATCCCTCTGCGCTTCTCCACCGATCCGGCGACCGTGTTCCTGCCGGCGATACAGGCGCCCTAAAAGAGGTGGTCTGGGCCGAGGCGATGGCACCCTCCTTTTTGTCGCTGTAATGCACGCTAGCTGCGTCGCTTGTGTTCATCTTTGTCGCGCTGCGGGTGTTCCAGAAGCAGGAGTTGTAGAGGGAATTAAAGGATAAGCTCAACCGGGTGGTTGAGCTTGGGGTTGGGTTTTACTTATTGACAATGAGAGGCGACGATGGGATTTGAACCCATGATCAGGGTTTTGCAGACCCTTGCCTTGCCACTTGGCCACGTCGCCGGTTGTGTTCGGTGCAGGTGGTATTGTACGTTAAGGGCTTGAAAATGTCAACCTTGGTTGAATGAAAACGCGCGCCTTTCATAAAGTCGACCTCATCCCTACCCCGCCCCGGTCGATTGGGGCGGGGAAAGAGAAATTTTGGGGATTGGCGGCCTAAAGGGGCCACCAAACCCCAAACCCCGACTTGAAGATGATAGGTTTCAAAAAAGGCAATCGAGTTTAAGAAAACTCTGAATGAAACCGGGAAAAAGACCGGATGGATTTCCCGCCTGCCGGGTAGAAAAGGGGAAAGCAAAAAGCCGCCTGTGAAAGCGGCTTTTTGAGTGAGCGGGCGATGGGACTCGAACCCACGACCTTCTCCTTGGCAAGGAGACATTCTACCAACTGAACCACGCCCGCGTATTGCGTTGTGCCCGTATTTATACCTGATCTGTGGTAAATCGTCAAGAGGAAGTTTTACGAATGCCCCTGGCTGCCACCCCCACGCTGCCGCAGAGGAGGTACGGAAAGAAAACGGGGTTGTTGGGCAGGCCATTGGCCTGCCCAACAACCTCAAACCCCTTACAGGTCAATAGATCTGGATTACAGGCTTTCAACGAATGGCGAGGGCTTCTGTAGATATGACCCTGGCACGACTCCAATGTGGGGCGGGGGCAGTCCGCCTGGGCGAAACTTATGGATTTTTGGTCGAATTGCCCCCATTTGTCAAGTTTGTTTAAGTTGCGTATTACAATGAACTTGCTACAATTATAGAAGACATGATTTTCAATGGAGGTGGGTATGTCATTCGTTAAAACCACCCTTACGGGTTACGCGGGGTACCGCGGCCGCGAGGGGCACTGGGCGTTCCTGCTGCACAGGATCACCGGGCTTGGGGTGGTGTTGTTCCTGGCGATCCACATTGTGGATACTTCACTGGTATATTTTGCGCCGTCCCTGTACGGGGATGTGCTCAACATCTACCGCTCCACGGTTTTTGGCTTACTGGAGATCGTGCTGGTTTTCTGTTTGTTTTTCCACGGAGTCAACGGGCTGCGCATCGCCTACCTGGATATGTTCGCGCCGAAAGACTGGACGATTGCCAAAACGCGCCGATCGACGTACTATGCCCTGGCGGCCACGCTGGTGATCTGGGTGCCTTCGGCAGGTTATATGCTCTTCAACCTGCTGCGGCATAACTTTGGCCTGTTTGGCGGATAGGAGCAGAAGATGACAGCGACAACGAACCAACCTGAACAAGTACATATCCATAAGAATATCGACCAGATTGCCTGGACCTGGATGCGCTACAGCGCCTTTCTGCTGATCCCGCTGGCCTGGGGGCACATCATCATCCAGGACGTGGTGGTAGGGGTGCACTCGATCACCACCGATTATGCCATCCAGCGCATGGCCAGCCTGAGCTGGAAGCTGTACGACATCTTCCTGCTGGGTTTTGCCTTTGCCCACGGGATGAACGGGGTGCGCCAGGTGTTCCGCGACTATATTCACAACCCCAAGACATTCCAACTGGTGAGCTACCTGCTGCTGCTCTTCTGGTTGGTGGTCACGGCGGCAGGCGCAATCGCGCTGTTGGCGATCAAGCCGGCGGTAGGGTAAAGGATAAGGAGACATCATGGCAATCATGCACGAATTTGACGTGGTCGTGGTAGGCGGAGGCGGCGCAGGTTTGATGGCGGCGATGAACGCCTCCAAGACCGCCAAGACAGCGGTGATCAGCAAGCTCTACCCGGTGCGCTCACACACCGGCGCGGCCCAGGGAGGAATTGGCGCGGCGCTGGGCAACCTGGAAGAGGACAACCCCGACTGGCATACCTTTGACACGGTCAAGGGCTCGGACTACCTGGGCGACCAGGATGCGATCGACTTTATGTGCCACGAAGCGGTCGACGCGGTCTACGACCTGGAACACAGCGGGCTGCCGTTCTCACGGACCAAGGATGGGCGCATCGCCCAGCGGCCTTTTGGCGGGCACACCAACAACGTCACCGGCAAACCGGTGCGGCGCGCGGCCTACGCGGCCGACCGTACCGGGCACATGATCTTGCAGACGCTCTACCAGCAGTGCATCAAGAACAATATCCTGTTCTACGATGAATACCAGGTGATGGATTTGCTGGTGGTGGACGGCAAGGCAGTGGGGGTGGTGGCGGTGGAGCTGGCGACCGGCGAGCTGCATGTGTTCCACAGCAAGGCGGTGATTTTCGCCACCGGCGGGCATGGGCGCATCTGGGAGATCACCTCCAACGCGTATGCCTATACCGGGGACGGCTGCGCGGTGGTCTCGCGGCGCGGGCATCCCGCTGGAGGATATGGAGTTCTTCCAGTTCCACCCGACCGGGATTTTTAAGCTGGGCATCCTGATCACCGAGGCGGTGCGCGGGGAAGGCGGGATCCTGTTCAACAATAAGGGCGAGCGCTTTATGCTCAAATACGCCCCGCACATCAAGGACCTGGCCTCGCGGGATGTGATCAGCCGGGCGATGTACCTGGAGACGCGCGCGGGCAACGATATCAATAAGCAGCGCTTCTTCTACCTGGACGCGACGCCCGAGACGATCAACAAATATGCCGAGATCGACGGGCGCACGCGCCCGGACGGCACGCCCTACCGGGTGACCGCCCAGGAGATCATGGATAAGATCCCGGATATCGCCGACTTCTGTAAGACCTACCTGGGGGTGGACCCAGCGACGCAGCCGATCCCGGTGCAGCCCACGGCGCACTACGCCATGGGCGGGATCCCGACCAACAAGACGGGGCAGGTGGTCATCGATGAGAAAAATTCGGTGATGCCGGGGTTGTATGCGGCGGGCGAATGCGCGTGCGTTTCGGTGCACGGGGCCAACCGCCTGGGGACCAATTCACTGGTGGACCTGATCGTGTTTGGCAAGCACAGCGGGTTGGCGGCGGCCGAATATGCCAACGGGGCGGAATTTACCCCCCTGCCGGACGACCCCACCCAGTTTGTGCGCGAGCAGATCGAGCGGATGCGCGGTGGCAGCGGCAAAGAGCAGTTTGCTCACCTGGGGCGCGAGCTGCGCGCAGAGATGTTCGACAATGTGGGTGTGTTCCGCACGCAGGAGAGCCTGGAGCATGCGGTGGCCAAGGTGCAGGAACTGCGCGAGCGCTTCAAAGAGATCAAGGTGATGGACAGCGGCAAGGTCTACAACATGGAGATGATGCAGGCCTGGGAGTTGGGCAACATGCTCGACCTGGCGTATGTCACCGCCCACTCGGCGCTGGCGCGCACCGAAAGCCGGGGAGCGCACGCGCGGGATGATTTCCCGGCGAGAAACGACGTGGATTGGCTCAAGCACACGCTGGCCTGGATGAACGGCGACCAGATCAACCTGCGCTACAAACCGGTGGTGGTTACCAAGTTCACCCCGAAAGAGCGGACTTACTAGGAGAGAGGTGCCGTGATGCAAATAAAACTACGTGTCTTTCGCTTCAATCCCGAAGGGGATAAACAGCCGCATTTCGATACGTTTGTGATGGAGGTGGATCCCAGCGACCGGGTGCTGGACCTGCTGGAATACGTGAAGGCGGATTTCGACAGCACGCTGGCCTTGCGGCGCTCGTGCGCGCACGGGGTGTGCGGGTCGGACGCGATGCGGATCAACGGGCGCAACTACCTGGCCTGCAAGGTGCTGGTGCGCAACCTGGGGACCGAGACGATTACGGTGGAGCCGATCCTGGGGCTGCGGGTGATCAAGGATTTGATCGTGGATATGGAGCCCTTCTTTGAGAATTATCGTGCGGTGCTGCCCTACATGATCAACGACGAACCCCTGCCGGCGGATGGCAAGGAACGCATCCAGAGCCCGGCGCAGCGCGACCGCTTTGAGGAAACGACCAAGTGCATCTTATGCGCGGCCTGTACCACCTCCTGCCCGTCATTCTGGGCAGACGACCGCTATATTGGCCCGGCGGCGATCGTCAATGCGCACCGGTTTATCTTTGACAGCCGGGATACGGCCGCCGGCAAGCGGCTGAACATCCTCAACCAGCAGATCGGGGTGTGGCGCTGCCGGACGGCGTTCAACTGCACCGAGGCCTGCCCGCGCGACATCCATATCACCGAGGCGATTGCCGAGGTGAAACAGGCGATCAACAGCGGGAAGGTCGAATAGGGAATATATCAAGCCAAAAGGGCGCCGCGCGGCGCCCTTTTTTGTTGGAGGTCAGGGCTGGAGGGGCAGACCCAGGAAGCGGCTGTACCCCTCCATCGCGGCGGTGAGGGCCGACGTTTGCTCCGCGGAGAGCGGGGTGAACAGGTTGGGGGTGATCTCAACCGTGGTTTTCTTCAAGGTGCGCTTCCAAACGCCGGCGACCTGACCATCCAGGAGGATGGTGTGGTTGAAGAGGAAATTGCCGCGTTCATCCACTTTTCTGACGACCGATGGATCGAAAATGGCGCTGCGGTCGGCGTAGCTGACGATGTATTCATCATAGTTGGGCAGCAAATGGGCCGCAGGGGAGCCCTCGAGGGCGGGGGGGAATGAAGAGGGGTGCAGCCAGTAGGATTGGCCGGCGAACAGTTCTTCGACCAGTTGGGGCTTGACCATTTCGAGCCCGGCGCGGGCATCCAGGGGGGATAACCCCGACCACCAGGTGTAGTCTTTGATCGTGGCCGGGCCGCGGCTGGTGAAATAGCGGCGGGCGAGCTCGGCCAGGGCGGCATCCCGATCCAAGATGGGTGCGGCGGGGACGCGCTCTTCCAGAAGCGCATAGGTGTGCTGTTTGCCGCGCAGGGCGCCGCTGGTGATCAGGCCGTCTACCTCGGCGGTAGCCAGGATGTGGATGACGCGCAGCGAATCCTCGCCGGGAGAGAGCAGGCCGGCTTGCTCGAGGCGGGTGGTCAGCTCAGCGCGGGTGAGGTGGTGGCCGCCCTGCAGGGCTTTTTCCAGGACCGCATGGGTGCGGGTAAAGACGGCGCCGTCCAGCTCGAGGCGGCGGTATTGGGAGGCCATGGCGGCTTTGACCCGCGGGGCGGTGAGGGTCAGCATCCAGCGCAGATCCTGGGGGTTGACGAAATGCCAGGTGGGGCGCAGCACGTGGGTGCGCAGGATGGCTCCCTGGTTGAAGGCCTGTTCCACCGCGGTATCGGTGGCGGATGGGAGGCGCAGGCCGAGCGCCCATTTGGCGGCGGGATAGTCCTGGGATTGGACGGCGCCCAGCCACTGCACCACCTCGGCCGGGGAGCGAAGGCTCGAGCTGGCGATCAGCTGGTTGGACAGGCGCAGTGGGGGGATGGTGTAAGCAGGCATGGTACCTATCTTACCAAAATCTATCCAATTAACCGAAAATCAGGCGAATGAGTCAGGATGCCTCAAGCGGGCCGAATGCGAATGGTGTGCAGCCCGCCCGGAGTGGTTGGATAGTAGCGCAGGCGCTGGTTCTGTTCGTCGCGCTCGCAGCGGCCGAGGGGAGCCTCCACCCGGATGCCGCGCGGGTAATGGAAACGCGGCAGGAAGAATTCGGTGGGAGCAGGGATGGCGGGATCGTGGGTAAAGGAGTAGAGCAGGGTTTTACGGCGCAGATCGAAATGGAGCGAGATGGGCCGGCCGGCGGTAGCCAGGGGATAGGGCCGGACAACTGCTTCGATCGCCCGCCCGCCGGAGTTGAGGTCTTCGGGGTAGGTCTGCTGGTCGGGGCTGAAGATGGAGAGATCTTCGTCATTCCACAGGTCGCCGCGCAGGTTGGTGTTATCGGGGGAGTAATTCCAGAGGGTGGCAGAGAGGAAGTTGGCATCCATGGCGGCCATGCTGCGGTCCATGGCCTTGATCTGGGCGCTGTAGCTGCCGGTGCGGAAGGCGCGTTTGTTCTGCAGGTCAAAGGGGATGCCAAACTCGCCGATGAGCACCGGCGCGCCGCGCATGTGGCGGGCTGCCTCGTCTTTAAAGCGGGCGAGCTGGGCTTTGAAGGACAGGTGGATGGCGCGCGGGCCAAAAACCAATTTTTCGGTGAGATAATCGGCCGCCACCCAGGCTGAGAAGCGTTTGAACAGCAGGGTGGTGACATCGTACCAGTGCGGGGCGTAAACGATATTGGGCGCATCCTGCTCTCCCCAGCGTGGGGCCGGGGTGGAGGGCTCGCTCTCGATGAAAATGAGCGCATCGGGCAGTTCGGCGCGGATTTCGGCGGCGAATCGGTTGGCGAAGGGGCGGTAGTAATCCTGGTTGAAGTCGAAGGAGCGGCCGGCGACCTGGCTGAAGTGATCGGGGCGCAGCAGACGCGGCCGGCCCTGGGGGTCGAGATCCCAGACGCCGTTCTTGCGCCAGACGCACTCGAAACCGTCTTTCCACAGGCGCAGGCGATCGGGGTTGAGCAGGCGGGTTTTCACCCGGCGATTGCCGGCCAGGTTGAGATCCCACACGCCTACTTCCTGGGGGATGCCCTCGGCGAGGAGCATGGCCTCGAGCGGGGCGGGAAAATCCCCCAGGCGTGGGCGGCCGCAGCAGTCGTTGAGGTCGCTGATGCCCATATATCCGCGCATAGGCTCGTTCATCGTGTCGAAGCCGACCACATTGGGAAGACCGCGCAGGGCGTGCGCCAGGCGGCGCATGGAGGCGACGTAATGGCGCTGGAGAAATTCCTGGGCAGGCTCGCCGTGCATCAGAGTGTGGGGAGCGAGGTCATTGCCGGCGAAAAAGAGGGCGAACATAGTGGCGGCGGCCAGCTTGTGGGCATTGGTTGGCCAGATCATGCGCGGGAAGGGGTCGCCGTGGATGGCGTGGACAATGGCGGCGCCGGTGTCGTGCAGGCGAGTCAAATCCATGCCGGCCAGTTCGAGGGTCCAGCCGGGGGCGCCGTCGCCGCCGGTGAAGCGGCTCCAGACATCCTGGTGGGGGTCGATGAACAGCTGGATGCCGTATTCGTGAGCCTTGGCGACGATCTGGCGGATGGATTCGATATAATCGTCGTCGTAGATACCGGGGCCGGCGTGCTCGATGCCTTCCCAGGTGACGAGGAAGCGCAGGAAGGTGAGGCCCCAGGATTTCAGGCGTTGGAAGTGCTCGTCGGCGCGGTCGAGGGGGAAGGGGCGGCCGACGAAGGAGACATTGCGATGGTCGAAGAAGCCATCACGGACATAGCTCGCGCCGTTGGGCCCAAAGGGTACTTTGCTGGAGCCGGCCAGGTTGACCCCGCGCAGGAGCAAGATGCGGCCAAACTGGTCAACAAATTGGGAATCATGGATGCGAATGGCCATTCAGGGTGAAATTCCTTTGAGATTATTATAGTTGCCCACCGGTTGCGGTCAAGGGAAGAAGGAGGAAAGCCGCGGCAGGTTGAAGTGCAGCCGGATTGGAATGCGCATAGTCACCAAGGTGATGGGGCCGAACGCCGGGTTGAAGGACTATAATATAAAAGAGCGATATAAATGAAAATTTAAAATTAGGGAACGATCTGGCAGGATAACTAGGCCGATGGGCTCTAAATATAAGGTAAAAGGTCCAAAATAATTGTAATTGGCGCTGTTTTACCCCAATATGCGGGACAATGTTGAGTTTTTGGCTGTATTTATGATTAAATGACAGATTTTCCTTGATACCCATCACGTGACAAATTCGTCTGAACAAAGTATAAGCGTATTGATATCAGCTAACCTCCATCAAGGAGATTTTACATGATCGATTTCTTAATCGCGGCAGGCATTCTGGCCTGTGCGTTTCTGGCAGTGCGCGAGAACAAACTGCTTGTCTCGGCGCTGTGGCTGGCATTAACCAGCGCCCTGGTATCCTGGCTGATGTACCGCCTGGGGGCCGCGGAGGTGGCGGTGGTGGAATTGAGCGTGGGGGCGGGGCTGGTGACGGTGCTGTTCGTGTTCGCGATCAATATCACCGGCGGGGATGCGATGGAGGGCCAGGTGCCCCTGCCGCGGCCGTTAGCCTGGATCGCGGTGGTGCTGGGCGGGCTGCTGCTGGGATGGATGATCCTGCCCTCGATGCAGCTAGAGCGCTTCGCGGCGGTGCTCAACCAGGGAGGCGAACTGGCCGGCCTGTTCCGCTCGGTGATCTGGGAAGACCGTAGCGTGGATTCGATCCTGCAGGTGGTGCTGATTTTCTCGGCGGTGCTGGCGGTGTTGGGTTTGATTGGCAAAGAAGAAATTGGTGATCACCAGGAGGAAGGCGAATGATTTTCACACTTCCGAATATCGCAATTGTGGTGGTGCTGGGTCTGTTTGGCATTGGGCTGTACGGCATCTTAATTTCGCGCAACCTGATCAAAGTGGTGGTCGGGCTGCAGATTGCGGTCAAAGGGGCAATGGTGGCCCTGGTGCTGGCGGGGAGATTATCCTCGCAGGTGGATGTAGGGCAAAGCCTGGCGCTGACGGTGATCGTCGCGGACACCATCGTGGCGGTGGTGGCGCTGGCCCTGGCGGTGCGCGTGCGCGCCAAGTTTGGCACGCTGGATATCCAATCGATGACCAATCTGAAGAGGTGAGGCTGTGGCAGCAATTCTGATTGCATTGTGCATTGGGCTGCCCTGGGCGGGAGCCTTGCTGGTCTGGTGGGTAGGAGACGACCACAGCCGCTGGCAGCACAGCCTGGCGGTAGGTTTCGCGGTGGCAGGCGGGCTGGCAGCGCTGGCGCTGCTGCCGCTGGGCAGCGATAAAGTTGCCCTGCGCCTGGCCGTGGGTGGGGCCTTTGGAGACTTTACCTTTGCAGCCGACGGCCTGGGGGCTTTTCTGACGGCCATCGCCACGGTGATAGGCAGCCTGGCAGTGATTTTCTCGGTGGATTA
Source organism: uncultured Chloroflexia bacterium (assembly GCA_963752685.1). Taxonomy (GTDB): domain Bacteria; phylum Chloroflexota; class Anaerolineae; order Anaerolineales; family Anaerolineaceae; genus Anaerolinea. Next base: position 13,016 of record CAVVZR010000011.1, read on the forward strand.
TATGCGCGGCGAAGCCCAATTGGGGCGTTATTACGCGCTGGTCTTATTCTTTATCGGGGCGATGGCCGGCCTGGTGCTGACCACCAACCTGTTCCTGATGTTCGTGTTCTGGGAAATCACGGCGTTATGCTCCTACGGGCTGATTTCCTTCTATAACGACGATCCCAAAGCAGTGGCCGGCGGGATGAAGGCTTTGATCATCACCCAGTTGGGCGGTTTGGGGCTGCTGGTGATGGCCATGCTGGCCTACAGCTACCTGGGGACCTTTGATCTCAACGCGCTGCTGGAACGCGGCGCGGAACTGCCCGCCAACGTCCTGGGGATCCTGGCGTTTGGCTGCCTGGCAGCCGCGGCGGCCAAGAGCGGCCCAGTTCCCCTTCCAGACCTGGCTGCCGGACGCGATGGAAGCCCCGACCCCGGTGAGCGCATTGATCCATGCGGCGACGATGGTCAACGCCGGGGTCTACCTGCTGGCGCGTTTCTACCCGGCCTTTGCGGAGGTGCCTTACTGGCGGGAAGCGGTGATGCTGGTGGGGATGATCTCGGCGTTGATGGCGGCGGTGATGGCGCTGGTGGCAACCGATTTGAAACGGGTGCTGGCTTATTCGACCGTCAGCCAGCTGGGTTATATGGTCTACGCGGTGGGAGCGGGCGGGCTGTTTGCCAGCCAGTTCCACCTGCTGAGCCATGCGATTTTCAAGGCGCTGCTGTTCCTGAGCGCCGGCGCGGTGATCCATGCGGTAGGCACGCGGGATATGCGCGAGATGGGCGGCCTGGGCAAACAAATGCCGGTGGTGCGGGCGGTGTTCGTCATCGGCGCGCTGGCACTGGCGGGCATCCCGATTTTGAACGGCTTCTGGAGTAAAGAACTGGTGCTGGAGGCGGGGTTATCGGGCGGGCCGGTGCTGGATGTTTGGGGTGATGGTGTTCAGCGCCGGTTTGACCGCGCTGTATACCTTCCGCTGCGTGTGGATGGTGTTTTACGGCAGCCCGCGCGGGCACGCTCACGGGCATGAGGCCGGGGCAGCCATGCGGTACGGCCTTGATCCCGCTGGGGTTTGGCACGCTGGCTACCTGGCTGCTGGCCGGGCCGTTCAGCGGCTTCCTGGCAAAAACCCTGCCGTTCCATGAGATCGAAGCCCTGCCGACCGGTGAAATCTTGCTGGAGGTGATCAAAGCCCCGGCCACCTGGCTGGCGGTGGGGGTGGTCGTGCTCGGGTTTGGCGGCCTGGTGGTGGCGGGCAAAGATCCTGCTGATCACCGAGATGTTGAGCGGGATTGGCTGGATTGCAGAGCGCAGTTTTGGCTTTGAGGCGATCAATCGCGCGGTGGTCAAGGTGACGGGTGAAGCGGCCGAAGATCTGCGCGGGACGCAGACAGGCTGGCTCAATTGGAATGTACTGGCGATTGTCATCGGGTTAGTTGTGGTGATTGCCATCCTGGCTTTGGGAGCATAAGCAAATGAAAGCAATCGACGCATTAACCCTGCTGCTCGCCTTGCCTTTCCTGGCTGCGCCGGTCATCTACCTGGCCGGGCGGATCAGCTTTCTGGTATTCAAGGGGCCGGTGTATGTGGCCCGCTGGTTGAGTTTGATCACCATGGCGGCCGCCTGGGTGCCGCTGTACGCTGTGGGACGGATCGTGCTGGAGCAAGGGCCGATCGACTTGATGGTGGGGCGCATTCTGCTGCAGATGGACGCGGTCAGCCTGCTGGTGGCAGGCACGGTGCTGCTGCTGGCGACCCTGGTGACGATCTTCTCGTTCTCGTATATGCGCGGCGAGAAAGACGAAGAAAAGTTTTACGCGCTGCTGCCGGCGATGACCGGGACGATGATCGGGTTGAGCTGCACGCGGGACCTGTTCAACCTATGGGTGTGGTTCGAGGCGATGGCGATCACCAGCTACCTGCTGGTGGCGTTTTATAACAATCAAAAGAATGCCCTGGAAGCGGCGGTCAAATACCTGGTGCAATCCTCCATCGGTTCGCTGCTGGTGCTGTTGGGGATCGCCCTGGTCTTTATGCAGACGGCCACCCTCAACCTGGATGAAATCCGGCCGCTGCTGGCGGGTTCGGGCATGGTGAGCCTGGCGGCGGGCGGCCTGTTTGTGATCGGGTTTGGGGTGAAGATCGCGCTGGTGCCGATGCATACCTGGCTGCCGGATGCGCACTCGCAGGCCCCCAGCGGGATCAGCGCCATGCTTTCAGGGGTGGTGATCGAAAGCGGGTTGGTGGCCTTGCTGCGGGCGTTGGGCTGCCTGTCAGAAGCATCCTCGGCCTGGGGCGCGCTGCTGCTGGCTTTTGCCGCGATGAACATGCTTTATGGCAACCTGATGGCCATGCGCCAGACCGAAGTGAAACAGCTGCTGGCATACTCCAGCCTGGCCCAGGTGGGCTATATGCTGCTGGGTTTTGGCGTGGCGCTGGCCTACGGCATCCGTGACGGCGCGGCGGGCGGTTTCTTTCACCTGTTCAACCATGCGATGATGAAGGGCCTGGCCTTCCTGGCGGCCGGGGCGCTGCTATACGCGATCCATCTATCGCGCGGCAGTCACCAACCCCTGGTTCTGGACGATCTGAACGGGGCGGCGAGACGCTATCCGCTGACGGCATTTGCCTTCAGCGTGGCCGTGCTGGGCCTGGGTGGCCTGCCGCCGCTCTCGGGCTTTATGTCCAAGTGGCAGATCTTTCTTGCGGGGGCCGAAGTGCGCAGTACACCGCTGCTGTGGTTGGTGATTTTCGCCGGTCTGAACAGCGTCTTTCGCTGGCATATTATGCCCCGATGGTTAACCGCCTGTTCCGGCGTGAGCCCTCAGCGGCGGTGCTCGAAGGCCGGCCGGTGGCAGCTCTGATGGCGCTGCCGCTGTTGCTGTTGACCCTGGCGACGATCGCAGTTGGCTTTTGGCCTTCGCTGGTGACCTGGTTGAGCGAACCGGCGGCTGCCAGCCTGCTGACGGCTTTTGGTCTGCATTAGAGGAGGATCGACATGGAATTTATCCTTTCCCCCCCGCATTGCTTTCCTGATTTACATCCCCCTGGTGCTGCTGATCGTGTGGATTGGCCGCCAGTTGGCCGGGTCGGGTAAGGCCAGCTTTATCGAAGAGCCAGACCTACGGCTCGGGCGAAGAAGCACCCAATTACACCGCCGCCCCCGGTTACCGGCCTTTTTTTCTGGTGGCGCTGTTTTTTGCAATCCTGCACCTGGGAGTGCTGGTGTTGGGTTTGAGCGACTCTTTCGTCTACCTCGGCAATTTACGTGGCCGGGCTGGCGATTGGCCTGGTGGCGTTGATCCTGGGGTAGCCGCGCCGTGGCGGCAAACGGAGATAGACATGGAATTTACAGCTGATTCACCCTGGCAAAGCATGCTGGATAAAATCCGTGATTGGGCGCGGATCAATTCGCCCTGGGCCATTCATTACAACAGCGGCTCTTGCAACGGCTGCGACATCGAAATCCTGGCGACATTGACCCCGCGTTATGATCTCGAGCGCTTTGGGGTCAAACTGCAGGGCAGCCCGCGGCACGCGGATATTCTTGATTTGCACCGGTCCGGTGACGCAGGCAATCGCGGGAGGGGTTAATCCGCACATACGAGCAGATGCCTGACCCGAAATTTGTGGTGGCGGTCGGATCCTGCGGGCTCTCGGGCGGCGCGTTCCGAGGCTGCTACAACATTGTCGGGGATGATTATGAAGTAATCCCGGTGGATGTGTACATTCCGGGCTGCCCGCCGCGCCCTGAAGCGATCATATATGGGGTGGTCCAGCTGCTGGAGAGCCTGAATCCCAAAGGCAAGCCGGAAGGCGTGCAGGCGATCCCCGCAGAAGGAGAACAAGCCTGATGGATGCGAATCATCTGATGGAGAACGCCGCCAGTCTGTTGGAAAGCTGGGCGGTGAGCAGTAACGCGCCCGAGAGCAACCGCCTGGATGTGTATATCGAGGCGGCCAACCTGCTGCCGGCGGTGCAGGCCGTGGTAAAAGCCCACTGGGGCTATTTCTCGGCGATCACCGGGCTGGACCAGCCGCCCACGGGCGAAGGGGAGAGCGCGGTGCGAAGGACGGGTGGAGGTGCTGTATCATTTCTGCCAGGGCCGGCGGTGCTGACCCTGCGCACCAGCGTGCGCTATACAGTCACCCGATGCTGGACAGCATCTGCGGGATCATTACCTTCGGCAACCCTGTATGAGCGCGAATTGATGGAAATGTTTGGGGTGGTGCTGGAAGGACGCCCAGTATCGAGCGATCTTTTGATTTCTGACGATTGGCCGGAAGGCATCTATCCGCTGCGCAAATCGTTCACCGGTTTTCATGAAAACCAGGAGGAGGCGGCTGGATGGAAGCCCCGCGTAAATTTATCGTTCCCATCGGCCCGCAGCATCCGGCATTAAAAGAACCCGGCCATTTTGAATTCACCGTGGACGGCGAAATTGTCACCGGGGCGACGATGCGCCTGGGTTACGTGCACCGCGGGATTGAAAAAGGCGCCGAAGGCGCGCAACTGGACCCAGAATATGTATTTGTTCGAACGCATCTGCGGGATTTGCTCGCACGTGCCCATTCCCGCGCTTGTGCGATTGGCGTCGGAAGGCTGGCCGGGGTGACAGGCTCCGCCACGGGCGCAGGCGATCCGCATCGCTGATGGGCGAACTGGAACGCATTCACAGCCATCTGTTGTGGCTGGGCGTGATGCGCGCATGAAGGCGGGTTTGATACCCTGTTCATGTATTCCTGGCGCGACCGTGAAACCGTGATGGACATGCTGGAGAGTCTGAGCGGCAACCGGGTGAATTACTCGGTCAACATGTCTGGCGGGCGTGAAATATCGATGTGGACGACAACCAGGCGCGATGTGATCCGTCAAGGGGGTGGATATACCTGGAAGAGCGCACCCATCACTACCTGAAGGTGGTGACTCACCGACCGAGACTTTCCTGGCGCGCACGCGCGGGGTGGGGACTGATGTCGCTGAACAGGCCGATCAGTTTGGCGCGGCCGGGCCGACCGCGCGCGCCTCCGGCGTGACCCGAGACATCCGCGTGGATGCGCCTTATGCCGCGTATCTGGATTTCCCGGTGAACATCAGGTGACCGACCAGACCGGCGACCTGATGGCGCGCTTTATCGTGCGCACTAAAGAGTTGTTTGAAGCCTACCGCTTGATCCGCGAAATCCTGGACCATCTCCCGCCGGTGAGATTTGACCGTTCGGGTTCCACGGCGCATTCCGGCCGGGGAGAGTGATCAGCCGGGTGGAAGCCCCGCGCGGTGAATTGTTCTATTACATCAAGAGCAACGGTACGGGATAGACCCGACCGGATCAAGGTGCGCACGCCCAGCCTGTGCAACTGGGCTTCGGTGATCAGCGTGGCGGTGGGGCGAAACTGGCGGATATGCCGATGATGCTTGTCCGGGATCGACCCGTGCTTCTCCTGCAACGACCGGTCGATGATCTCGATCAACCGCGGCCGGCAGACAGCCAGATCTGTCCTGGGAAGAATTCCGCCAGTATGGCATGGAATATAACCGACAGCAATGAATAACCTCAGCGTACACCCACTGATTGCATTGTTGTTGTTCCCGGGCGGGCTGTTCCTGCTGGTCAGCGGCCTGGCTTATGAATGGGTCGACCGCAAATTGGTGGCGCGCTTCCAGAACCGGATTGGGCCCGCGCTGGTTCCAACCCCTGGCCGATTTGACCAAACTGCTGGCAAAAGAGGAGATCACCCCGGAGAGGGTCAACAAGGTCTTGTTCTTCGCCCTGCCGGTGGTGGCCCTGGCCGGCGCGCTGACGGCTGCCCTGTATGTGCCCATGGCGGGGTTCGTCCCGGCTGCACAGCTTCCGCGGCGATTTGATCGTCACCCTGTATATGCTGTAGCTGATGACCCTGTGCCTGGGGCTTGCCGGGGCCAACACACTCGACCGGTTTTCGATGATCGGGGCAACCCGCACGCTGACCCAGCTATTTTCCTATGAGGCGCCTTTCCTGCTGGCGCTGCTTGGGCCGGCGATCGCCGCCGATAATTGGCAAATTACCGAGATCAATGTTTTACGCACAGAACCATACCTGGATGATTCTCACCCAGCCGGTGGGTTTCCTGGTGGCGCTGATCGGTTTGATGGGCAAATTGGAGCTGCCGCCATTTGACGCGCCTGAGGCGGAAACCGAGATCGTGGCTGGCGCAATGACCGAATATTCGGGGCGGGGGTATGCCCTTTTCCGCCTGGGCAAGAACGTGGAGCTGGTGATTGGGCTGACCCTGGTCGCGACCTTTTACCTGGGCGGTATGGCCAACCCGCTGGAGTTCTTGCTGAAGACGCTAGGGCTGCTGCTGGTGATGGCCGCGCTGCAATCCCTGTTTGCCAGGCTGCGCATCGACCAGACGGTGGGGTTGTGGTGGCGCGTGGGGGCCCTGGTGGCCCTGGCGCAGCTGCTGGTGATCTTCTTGGTGAAGTAGAGGGAGGTTAGCGATGAAAACAAATCTTGGCACGATGCTGGGCGATGTCATTCGTTCGTTATTTCGCAACCCGGCAACGGAATTGTATCCATTTGTGCGGAAACCTTCCCCCGACCGCCTGCGCGGGAAATTGGTCTGGGATCCCAGCAAATGTTCGGGCTGCATGCTGTGCGTGAAAGACTGCCCATCGGAGGCGATTGAGCTGCTGGTGTTGGACAAGGCCAAGAAGCAGTTTGTGATGCGCTATCATGCCGACCGCTGCACGTTCTGTGCACAGTGCGTGGTGAGCTGCCGCTTTGACTGCCTGGGCATGTCCAGCGAAATGTGGGAGCTGGCCTCGACCAAAAAAGAACCGTTCACGGTGTATTACGGGAAGGACGAGGATATTGACTTCCTCCTGGAAAAAATGGCTAAAGACAGCGCTGGAGCAGTCGAGCAGCCCGAATAATGCCGCACGGGTGGCGATCATTGGGGTCGGCAACGAACTGAACGGCGACGATGGCGCAGGCGTGCTGGCCGTGCGCCTGTTGAAGCGCAGGTTGGAGCGATCCGCGGCCGAGATGAAAGCAATTGAACCCGGGCGGGATCTCGGCGAGGCAGGCAGGCAGGTTTTGGCGCTGGAAGCCGGGCTGGCCCCGGAAAATTTTACCGGGGTACTGCGAAAATTCTCGCCGGTGATCGTTTTGATCCTGGATGCGGCCTGGCTCGACCAAACCGCCGGGGCGACGATGCTGCTGGACGGAGAGCAGTTAGGCGGGTTTGGGGCGTCCACCCATCTGCAGCCACTGGCCACCTTTTCCGGGTTTCTCAAGGGGGAATTGGGCTGCGAGGTGCGCGCGATTGGCATCCAGCCGGTTCAGTTAGATTTCGGCCGGCCGATCACCCCCGCCGTGCAAAGGGCTTGCCGCCGGTTAGCCAATGGACTGGCGGAAATATTTATGCCATTGGCGGTGAATTGATTTGAGCTATTATCCTACAATCAGGTAAGAGACCCTTTCTTACTGCCATTAGGTTATGATAAACTTTGAGCCGAGGCCTCTCCAATATGCGCTGGGTTCGTGATTACATCCCACAACCTGACCAATCCAGACTATACCGCCAGGCGCTGATCATTACCCTGGGCGGCAATCTGTTTTTAGCCGGGGCGAAAGCCGTGGTTGCCTACCTGTCGGGATCGGTCGCCTTGTATTCGGATGCGGCGAATTCCATCTCGGACGTGGTGTATTCCTTGTTCCTGGTAGTTGGCCTGGGGATGGCTTTACGGCCGCCGGACCTCTCTCACCCCCAGGGGCACAGCCGCTTCGAGCCGCTGTTGGGGCTGGTGGTGACGATTTCGATGGGGTTCGCCGGGTTTGAGGCGGCGCGCGCCTCGGTGATCCGCTTCATCGCGGGCGGCCTGGCGGTAGATCCTGGCCTGCCGTCCCTGGTATTGTTGATCAGCGCGGGGATGAAAGTAGCCATGTTCTTGCGTATTCGTTGGATTGGCAAGCAGTTATCCAGCCCGACCCTGGCGACCACCGCGCGGGACAACATCTCGGATGTGTACACCTCGGTGGCGGCATTCTTAGGCGCATTCGGTTCGAAATTCATCCATCCACTGGCAGACCCCATCGCAGGTATCCTGGTGGCATTGTGGATCTTCCGCATGGTGTATGGGGCTGCTACCGAGAACCTGGGCTTTCTCACCGGGCGCGGAGCAGACGAGGAATTGCGCAAACGGCTGGTGGAGCTGGCTACCAATATCGATGGAGTGGAGCAGGTGCATCACTTGATGAGCGAATACACCGGTCCGCGGTTGGTAGTGGACCTGCACATCAACGTGAAGGGTGAAATGACCCTGTTCCAGGCGCACGATATCGCCGACGCGGTGATCGCCAGGTTGGAGGAACAGCCGGAGGTCGACCGCGCCTATGTGCATATCGAACCGGAAGGTTACGAATGAGCACGGGAATTGAGCTGGTGGTGTGGGCGCCAAAAGTCAAACGCCAACGGATCCGTGAGCTTTATGAGAACGACAGCGCCGGATTGACCGATCGATCGCTGGTGGATGAGGTGGGTTGGGGGCTTTATGCGCGCTGCCAGGCAATTTTACAGGTGACGGCCGCGCATGTGGAGGGCAAAATCACCTGCCCGGCTTGTGAGAGGCAATTTTTGCGAGATGCCCGGTCAGACACACTGGCCTGCACCTGCGGTTGGGAAGTGAGCTGGACAGCTTACCACAAGACATACCAGGGCAGGCAGTTAATTGGGGTTAATGCCTACCAGGCGTTTGCCGATTACGTGCGACAATTCCCAATATTGACCAGTGAATCGTTAAAGATGGTGGCGATCGATCAATTGATTCACCAATTCCACACGGAGAGCAAAGAATCCATTAAGGTGATCGGCCGGCCGGTAGGCGCCAATCTTGTGGAAGGGAATCTGCATGAAGTATGCCTGTTTTTGGATGAACTGTCATCCGCCAACCCGAGCCTGGCAGGCAGCCAGGCTGCCTGGCGGGGAACCCTGGCAAAGGCGGATTGGAGCGAAGAATTCAGACCCAAACCCAAAGGGGAGCAGGCCGGCTGACCCAAAGGAAGAGATCATAGATAGGGTAATGCACCCCGGGATTGCTGGAATTCCAGCAATCCCGGGGTTATTTTATTTCTAGATTACATGTACATCTCACGGAGCAAAAAGGACGTGTTGAAGGAGAAAGCGCTCGGTTTCTTCCAGGTAATTGGCGACGTTTTGACTTTTGCGGAATCCATGGCCTTCGCCTTCATAGACGATATAGCGGTGGACGGTGCCGCTGGCCCGCAGGGCGGCGACGATTTCCTCGGACTGGCTGGGAGGGACAACCTTGTCGACGCTGCCCTGGAAAAGGATCAGCGGGTCTTTAATTTTATCCGCGTGAAAGACCGGTGACCAGGCATGGTAGCGATCGGCGGCTTCGGGCAGCGCTCCGACCAGGGATTGGGTGTAATGCGCTTCAAATTTGTGGGTATCGAGGTCTAAGGCAAAGAGGTTGCTGAACTCCGTAGAGGCAGACCCCGGCTTTGAATACGCCAGGATGGCGGACAAGGGCATTGAGCACGGTGTAACCGCCGGCGCTGCCGCCCTTAATGATGGAGTGACGGGCGGATATCATCTCCCGGTCGCTGAGCGCCTGCTGGCAACTAACCGCATCTTCGACATCTATCTGGCCCCAACGAGAGCGCAGGGCATCCCGGTAACTGCGGCCGTAACCGCTGCTGCCGCGATAATTGATCTCCACGACGGCATAACCACGGCTGGTAAAATAAGCAATCTCGCCGGAAAAAGACATGCCTGCGTGGGAGGTGGGACCGCCGTGGATATGGAAAATAGCGGGCGGCAGACCGGCGGCGGTGTGGGTGGGGCTGGTGGGCGGATAGAACAGGCCATGCACCGGGCTGCCATCCGGCGCGTGCCATTGGATGGCCTGGGGGACTGGCAGCCAGGCGGGGTCGAGAGTTTCGCTGTCGCTGCGGGCGATGACGCGCATCCCCTGCGGGCTCCAACGCACGATGCGGGTGGAGAGGATTGGGCTGGAGGCGATCATGGCCACCTGCCGTGAGGTCGGTGAGGCGCTGATCTGCGAGAAGGACGTGTACGCGCCGGTGTCGAGCTTTTCCTCAGCTCCGTCCAGGCGGATCCAATACAATTCGCAGGCGCCGGCGAAATTACGGATCGAAAAGAGCCCCTGGCTGTCGTGGCTCCAGGCCAGCGTGCGCTGGCCCTGGGTCCAATCCGGGGTGCTCAGGTGATAACCATCACCGGTCAGACAGACACGGCGGCTGCCGTTGAGCAAGTCAATCAGAACGAGGTTGTCCCACTCATCGGCAAATTCGATCAGGGCCAACCAGCGGCCGTCTGGGGAGAAAATGGGTTGGCTGGCAGGCAGGTCGCTGCTTCCCGCCACGACGCGGATATCTTCGACGCGGGGCGGGAAGGCTACAAAGCGGGCGAGTTTGACGCTGGTGCCATCCCAGGGCATGTTGGGGTGGTTCCATTCGACCCAGGCCAGCCATTTGCCGTCCGGGCTCCAGGCCGGCTGCATGTAAAAGTCCGCGCCCTGCACCAGCTTGACCGGCCAATCCCGGCCTTCGGCGTCAACCAGGCCGAGAAGATCGGTGCTGCCGTCGCTGAAGACATAGACCACCCGGCGGCCGTCCGGTGACAGCACGGGAGAGGCAGCTCCGCCATAAGGAGGAGTGACGGCCTCAGGCTGACCGTACGCCAGCGAGTGGTGAAAGAGGCGGCCACTGCGATCTGCAAAGTATATCTGGCCCTGGCTAACCTGGAACTCTCCACCGCCATAGCCGACCCCGCCATGCAGGGAATGGGAATCGGTTAACTCTCGAGGAGCATCGTCGCCGCATTGGGCGACCAGCACGGAACGGTCGGAGCGGCCTTGCAGCCACACCAGGGTCTGACCATCGCTATCCCATTGGACATCTTCGAGGTGGAGACGCTGGCTGAGCACCTGCGGGGTGATGGGGCTTGGCCAGGTGCCGTATGGTTTGCTGATTTTCATAGGATTTTCTTTCATCCGAGAGCGGCAGTGAGTTCGAAAAGCGGGCGCCGAGCGCCCGCGGGAAGATGTACGATTATTTCTTTTTGGTAGTTTTCTTGGTACGCGGCCTGGCTTTTTTGTCTTTCTCTTTCTCTTTTTCTTTCTCTTTTTCCTTAACCTTTGCCTTGGGTTTCTCTTTCTCGGCGGCTTTTTCTTTGATCTCGGGTTCAGCCTCGCCGGAATCCCGCAGTTCTTTCGGACGCCATAGTTCGATCAATTCGCCGGAAACCTGGCCGTCCAGGTCAGCCCAATGGTCGATGGTCAGGCTGACAAACGCCAGGACCCCGGTGGTGAGGGCTTCGATGCGGCCGGATAGTTCCTGGAGCAGGTATTCCAGGCCAGGATTGTGGCCAACCACCATCACCCGCTCGATGCTGTCGGGCAATTTTTTGAGCTCAGCGATATAGGCATCGCTCTCAGCCAGGTAGAGCGAATCCAGGGCGGAGATTTCACCCTGATAGCCAATGGTTTCGCAAAATATTTGGGCAGTTTGGGTGGTGCGTACCGCAGAGGAGACGAGGATTTTCTGGGGGATGAGTTCTTTTTCCTGGATGATTTCGCCGATTAAACGCGAAGTCGCGCAAGCCGCGTTTGGCGAGGGGCCGCTCATGGTCTTCAAGATCTTTGTTCTTCCAGCTTGATTTACCATGACGCATGATCAAAAGGGTCTTCATTGGTGTCACCCCGGTTCAAAGATTGTTGATAAAAACTAGTATATCACATAGAAATGTTAACAATTGTTAAAGGACAGAGCGCCGCAGGGCAATCGCATCTACATTGCCAGATGGGTTTTCTACCCTTTTCCACTCCCCCCGGCCCCCTCTCCTCGGCAAAAAAACGCCGCGAAGAGGGGGAGAAAATATTTTTCTCCGAGAAGACTGTATCTGGCGGCACTTATGTGCCGCCAGATACAGTCTTCTCGGAACTCTTTTTAAAGTCCCCGCCCTCGAGGGCGGGGATTTTGGGGTGGGTGACAACTATTTTATAGAAAAACTGTTTTGATGCGATTGCCCTACAGAGCGCCGGATCGCGCCGGCGCTCTGTATATGACCTTATTTATGCGCTGGTTAAGGCGTTGTTTCAGGAGCAGCCTTATCCATGATACCCAACAATTCGCGCAGTTTGGGCGCATCAAAACCGGCGAAGGTGTATTTGGCGCCATGGCACAGGCTGTTGGAGCAGAAGGAGGTGTTGCTTACGCCGCCGGCGTCGGCGGTGTTGTGGCAGCCTTCGCAGGTTTCATCAAAGGTCTGGCCGTGGAGGCTGATCCAGTTGCTGTTCTGATGGCTGCCAGGCTCCGGCCCGCGGCTGATCTCGATGTTGGTGACCAGCTTGGTGGGGCCGGTGCTCACCGGGATGGAATGGCAGAGGTTGCATTCCAGGCGAATGGCCTGTTTGGCGGCGGTGAGGTGTTTGCCGTCATGGCAGCGGAAGCAGCCGGGCGAGTCAATGTGGCCGATGTTGTCCGGATGGGTCTGCCAGTCCACTTTCTGGTCGGGGAAGTTGGTGCGCTCGTAAGCCGTTTGGATTTCGGTGATCGCACTTTTAAGCAGATCGGCGTTTTTGGCGTAGAAATCTGCGTAACTGGATTGGTAGTAGCTGTCCAATGCGGCAATGCCGTCCAGGGCAGCGGCCTCATCGGGGTAGGCGACGCTGAGCACATCCACCGCCTTCTGTTTGATGTTGGGGATGGAAGCTGATACCAGACCGCGCCCGAGCAGTTCATCGGCGGTGTCGGAAGGGCTGGTGATCTGGTGAGCGGTGCGGTTATGGCAGGTGATGCAATCCATGGTGCGCAAATCGCCCGGCTGGATGCTGGCGGGGTCAAACCCAGATTCGGTGTCGATGTATTCGGTACGGGTGCCGTCCGCGTTCTGGACGGCGATGTAGGGGATATCTTGCTGGAGTTTATCGGTGGCGTAATAATACACTGGGTTTTCGATGTGCCAGTGGATGCCAAATCCCAGTCCCTGGCGCGCGGTGCCGCCGCCGGTGTGAACCACGAGAGTGGTGGTGTTGAGGGTGTTGGCTTCATCAGCTACAAAATGTTTGAGTTCGACCAGCGCGTCGGTGGAGAACTGTTCGGGCTTATGGCAGTTCTCGCAAGCCTGGCGGGCGGGGGCCATGTTCTTGGCATAAATAGGGTATTCGTAGGTGTTAAACACCATGGCGGAACCGGTTTGCCAGGAATAGCGGATCTTGCGCGGGATCAAAACGGCGAGACGGTCGCGGCCCATGTGACAGTCTTCGCAAGCGACATTGGTGTGAATGGAATGCTGCTGGGTGACATATTCAGGCGGCATGGTGTGGCAGGTGAGGCCACAGAAGGTGATCTGATTGCTTTCTTCCCAGGCGTAATTGGCCACGGCAAAAACGACGATAATAATAAACGCCACGGCTACCAGAGGCAAGACACGGATCACTGTTTTCGAATCGGATGAGGGTAAAAAGAAATTTTTTATCGATGTGAAGAATTGTTTCATTGATTGAATCCTCATGTTTAATTTATGATAAAGGGTATTATAACTCCGAAACTCAGATATTATTAACCTTACAAGGTTGCAATTGTGAATATTAATACAAAATACCCCGGAATTTGCTCCGGGGTATTTTGAAATTGTGTCTGGTTGATTAAGGCCGGACCATGCCGGTCATATCAATGCTGGGCACCTGGGTCTGGAGGTCGGCAATCGAGTCATACAAGGCTTGCATGACGTATTTGCCATTGTGAACATAGGCGCCGGGGTCTTTATTGACATACTGGTAATTGTAGGCTGCTTCGAGCAGGCGTGGGGTGAAGGAAGTGTAAGCCACTGCCGCGCCGCTGGCGTCGACATCCGCTTTGCCATCGCCATCCTGATCGGCGAAGAAATAAGGATAGGCGGCCGGATCGTAAAGGATGCCCACGCCGGCAATCTCGGTGGCATAGGCCTGGATGGCGGCATACAGTTTCTCGGCATAGGTATCCACTTCGCCCTTGAGGCCTTCGCTGGTGTCGCCATCGCCATCGTAGTCGTCGTGAGAAGACATGCGGATGAGGGCGGTGTCGTTCACCAGATGGCAGCCCTTGCAGGCGTCCAGCTTGGGCGCCAGGGCATGGGCATCATGGCAAGAGGTGCAGGTGTTCAGCGTGCCTTCATGGTTGAAGCGGCCGAGATAGGTCTGGCCGGGGTATTCATAGATGCCCTTGACCTCGGTGCCGAACAAGGTGGCGCCGGCGGCAAAGTAATGCACGTTGCGGAACCTGAGCGTGTCGCTGGGGGTGTCGGGATCGGCGCCGGCGACGGCTTTGTTCATCGAGACGGTCGATTCGCGGCCCTGGTGGCACTCGATGCACAGATTGTTTTTATCGCCGTCGCCAAAGCTTACCTTGGCTCCACTGGGGAAGGTGACTTCATTGACTACCTGGAAGGCGGGGAAGTTGGCGGTGTCGTGGCAGGTGGAGCACTGGAAACCGTTGGAGGCGTGGTTGGTGATGTTGACGCCTTCTTTTATGAACTGCGGCAGACCGGTGGCGGTGTGGCAGCGCGCGCAGGTGGCCGGCACTTCGCCGCCTTCCGCATCCCAATGGCGGAAGGGTTCGGAATTACCGGCAAAATGACCGGCGTCATCGCGGTGCATGGCGGTCATATCGATCTTGTCGGTCAAGCGGGCATTCAGGTCGGCCAACGAGTCGAAGAGCAGCTGGATGATGTACTTGTTGCCGTGGGCAAAAGCCCCGGGATCTTTGACCGAAATCTGGTAATTGAAAGCGGCTTTGAGGAGGCGGGGCGTCCAGGCGCTGAAGGCGGTGGCCCCGGCATCGGTGGTATCGGCTTTGCCGTCGTTATCGGCATCCGCGAAGAAGTAAGGGAAGGTGGTCGTGTCGTAAATCACGTTGGTGCCGGTGACTTCTTTGGCATAGGCTTGCATGCCCGCGTAAAGGGCGTCGCGCAGCCCTTCGATCTCGTAATACATGCCCTCGGTGGTATTGCCATCGCCGTCATAATCGGGCGCGGACGAAACCATGCGGACATTTTTGAGATCATCGGCGGTGGTGACGCCTTCGTGGCATTCGGCGCATTGATCTACCTTGACCTTGAGGGTGTGGGGATCGTGGCAGCCAACACAGGTGTTGTAACCGGGGACGTGGTCATTTTTGAAATCATAGAGATTCCCATCATATTCGTAGCCGCCCTTGACTTCGGTGCCGTACAGGGTGATGGCGGCGGCGTAATAATGGATGTTCAAGAAGCCAAAAGGCACCTGTTTGTCGCCATCTTTCATCGGAGGGACGACCGCATCCGCGTCGGTGGCCTCAAACTGGGCGATCTGGGCGTCTACCTGGGTCTTGGTGGCGCGGCCCTGGTGGCAGACCATGCAGCGGGCCTCGGGGCCGAGATTTGAGATGGTTACCCCAGAAAGGAAAGTGACGCTGGTGAGTTTTTCGGTGGCTTCGTTGTGGCAGGCAGCGCAATTGATGGTGGAACCCACCGGAGCCGGGTTTTCAACCGTGCCGGCGGGGGTGCCATCGGCGCCAAGGAAATCCAGGTAGCCGGCGGGTGTGTGACAGGTGGCGCAGGTGGCGGGCACCATTTGGTCGGCGGTATCATTCCAATGGCTGAACGGCTCATCGGTAAGGTTGTTATGGGCCGACGATTCCCACAAAGCCTGGTTGGGGACATCCGGACCGGCGGCGGGGGTGGGGCAAGGCAGCGCCGCCGGGCAGGTGGGGGCCGGGACCAGGGTGGGCTGCTCGGTGGCGGCAGCGCTGCAGCCTGCCAGGAACAAGCCAATCGCGGTAAGCAGTACCAATAAGTAGATAAATTTTGACCGTGGCATCATGTGCATTCTCCTCATTGATTGGGTCAATCTATTTTTCATGTGGTGAGCCCGATGAAATTTTCGTGTGAAAACCAATTCAAAATCCGGGTAGACATTTGGCAGTCTTTGTTGATCAAGCGGGTTGGTATCGAGCTCAGCAGGTTGTATTTCGCCTCAAAAAAACCAGGAAAAAGATCAGGTTCAATTTTCTATAAGAAAAATCCATCAATTAATATACGAATAGGTCTATATATGACACATCATTTTACAATGAGCTTCAAATTAAAACAAGTTAAGCATGCATTATTGTTGGTGACAATTGTCACACGGTAGAAGATCAGGGACGGGGAGCTGCAATCGTCTTAAATCGTAAAGCTTGCGATTTTTTGCCGGGTTGAATGATGGAGACAAACTACTTGAAATTTACGCCAAAACGCATCATAATTACCTTTGTCATATTTTAACGGTGTTGTTTGTCATAGGAGGCTGATTGAAGTATACAGTATGATTATTTAAAGTATTAAAGTTTGATTAATTTCTTAGTGTTGTTTACAGGAGGAGCCCAGGCGCATATACATATCTGATCCCCATCGATGATTTAAAATTTCTATAGGAGAATGCAAATTATGCCAAAGAAGAAGTTGTTGGTATTGGCCGGGCTGCTGTTGATGGCAGCCATTGTTCTGTCAGCTTGCGCGGGTGCAGCCGGGGCGACCGGTCCTGCCGGCCCCGCTGGCCCTGCCGGCCCTGCCGGCCCTGCTGGTCCTGCCGGTCCCGCTGGGGCCGCCGGCGCAGCCGGTGCGGATGCTGCCGCGACCTGCACTGATTGCCATAATGATGGCAGCCAGTTGACCGGAAAAGTAGAAGCCTGGGCCGCATCTGTTCACGGCGAAGGTGAAGCTTTTGGTCACGCTGCTACGAATGCCACTTGCACGGGCTGCCATTCCGGAAGTGGTTTTAGCGCCGCGATTGCCGCGGGCGTCAATAATGCCGACGCGCAGGAAACCGCTCTGGCGAACCCGAGCCGGATTGACTGCCGCGCCTGCCACGAGATCCATACGACCTATACCAGTGCAGACTGGAAGTTAAAGACCACTGCGCCGGTCAAACTGGTCGCTCTGGATGCCACCTTTGATGGCGGTATGGGCAATCTGTGCGCGAACTGCCACCAGCAGCGCACCGCGTTCCCTGAAGCCAAAGACGGCAAAGTATCTGTTACCAGCACCCACTGGGGCGGCCACCATGGCCCAGAAGCCGCTCTGCTCCTCGGGGTTGGCGGCGCGAATGTTGTTGGGAAACCCACACCGCATTATTCGGTTGAGAACACCTGCGTAACCTGCCACCTGGGCGGCGCGGGTGAGGATGCCAACCATTCCTTTATGCCGAATGTGGTGACCTGCCAGAAGTGCCACAGCGATGCCACTTCTCTTGACGTCAATGGCAAACAGACTGAAATCATCGCAAAACTGGATGAAGTCAAGAAAGCATTGGCAGCCAAGGGTCTCGTGGACAGCGCGGGCGTGGTTGTGGTTGGGGATTACCCGACCGAACAAGCTGCTGCTCTGTGGAACTACCTGTTCATTTTGGAAGACAAGAGCAATGGTGTCCACAACCCGGTGTATGCCGAGGCGCTGCTGGATGATGCACTGGCCAATCTGAAGTAATTCGAGTTGGTTCAGTAAGATTAGCTGAATTACGGCACCTCCCGGATGAAAGTCCGGGAGGTGTTGATTTAATCCACTACACTGTCAAGATATAACGGTGAATGGGTCAGGCGCCAGGGCGATGGCAATCGACAGGTCACCCTTGACGGCTCAGGGGGAGGTGGTATAATTCTGGACATCGATGCGGGGTAGAGCAGAGGCAGCTCGTCGGGCTCATAACCCGGAGGTCATTGGTTCGAATCCAATCCCCGCTACTAATTAGAAACCATAGCTCGTTGGGCTATGGTTTTTGGATTGGCCCGATGGTGATAGGTTGGCAAAACCAGAAAAATGGAGGATTTTGCCATGAACCAAAGACCCTCGGGCTCGTTGTTGCTGAGTAAAGCCATCACTGGCTTCACCAACTATAAAAATGCCGAAGGATTGTCCGCACGAACCATCGATTCACACGAACGGATCCTCACCAAATGGCTGGAGCACATCGGCGACCAAGAGCTCCAGAAAATAACTTCCCAAGAAGCCATCTTCTATATTAACTGGCTGCGGAATGAGTACATCCCTCACCGGTACAGTGGAAAAACCCATCCGCTCGCTGCCAAGACCTTGCGCAATGTCTGGGTGACTCTGTCATCCTTCTTCTCTTGGGCTTCCCTGGAATTGGGAATCAAACATATCATGAAGGATGTTCCAGCGTCTCGGACAAAGCAGGTCGCCATTGAGCCACTAACCCAGGACGAAGTTCAGCGCATGCTCAAAGTCTGCGTCTATTCGCGCGAGGTTCATCCTGGCAACCGAAAAAGTTTTTGCATGCGCCTGGCAAATGCCAACCGTGATCAGACGATCATCCTGACCTTGCTGGACACCGGCCTGCGGGCGATGGAATTATGCAAACTACAAATCGGGGATGTCGATCTAAAAACTGGGCGAGTAGAAGTGAAGCACGGGGTGATCGGCGGTGCGAAAGGGGGCAAAGGAAGAACGGTTTATTTGGGGAAGACCGTCCGGCGGGCTGTGTGGCGTTACCTGTCCGGACGCGAGGATGAAAATGACCTGGAAGCCCCAGTATTCCTGGCCCAAAATGGCAGGCCGTTCAATCCCAATTCCCTGCGACAATTGATCAAAGGCATCGCCGATCGTTGCGAAGTAAAAAATGCCTATCCTCACAAATTTCGCCACACTTTTTCGATAACCTATCTGCGTTCGGGAGGCGATGTTTTCACCCTCCAGGCGCTGTTGGGTCATAGTTCGTTGGATATGGTCCGCCACTATGCTCAGATCGCTGAGGTGGATGTTGCCCAAGCGCACCGCAAAGCCAGCCCGGCGGATAACTGGAGGCTATAAATTCAGCTCAACGCCAATCTGAGAGCCAGCGAACTTGACCTACCCAATCATTAGCATCGGTTTGGTTCAAGGCGCGGTCGAGAAGCACAATTAATTCTTTGAGGGAATAACTTTGTTGGCTTGCCAGAATGATACCCTTATGCGCGGGTATCCTTCTGGCAAGGTGTAGATAATCGCCGATGTTGAAGGTGAACAAGATGCGATCATGGGCCGATGCCCACAGAAGTTGAAATTCATCGCTGGCATCGAGGGCCAACCCAGGCTCTGGGGTGCGGGTAACATCGTGACCTTTCGAAACCAAGGCGTTGAATAAATCTTTTCTGGAAGCGTCAGCATCCAGATGCAACCGGGGTTTAGCCATTCCGGCTCATTTCCAATAAAGAGTCTGACTGGATTAAGAGGTCAATCTCGGCCCGGTGAGTTTGATAAAAGGATATAGCTTCTTTGATTTGGCCTACCGGCAGATCGTATTGAATTGCGATTTCCTCCGGAGACTCATTCCATTCCCGGTTTGCAATAACGATGGTTTGCACGCGGATTCCAGTTCCTCTAAGGACGGGAGACGGGATGCCTGATATACCGCGCTTATATGTGATACTCGGGAAATCTGGGTCATCCATGCCAGCCTTCAAGGCGCTGACTTTCTCTGCGACCGACCATAAGATAAATTGGTTGAGGGAAACGCCTTGCTGTTTGGCAAGCGCCTCGGCCTCTTTCTTAAGTTCTATAGGTAAGTTGACAGCATATCTTCCGGTCATAAGCCTGCTCCAATTGATGTATTATATTACATCGTATATTATATCATTCTAAGCTGGCTGTCAATCTACCTTTCTTTTGGTAGTAAACGAATCTCGATATTCGCGCCTAAAGCATTTGCTATCCGCCTTAGGAAAGACAGCCTCGGAATACGGGTGCCATTCTCCACCCGTGCAATGGATGACTCAAAAACGCCGACCAATTTAGCTAACTGCACTTGAGTCAATCCACGCCGAATGCACAGTCTGGAGATTTGATAACCTGGCTCCAATTCATAGGTGAATGTAACGAAATCCGGATCATTTAATTGATCAAATTGCCATTCTTTAATGCTTGATTCTGAAATTGGGCTCATGTTGCCTTCGATTGGATATGAATTTATTAAGTGCCTATGGCACTACCATTCTATTTGAGAAGGTAATCCATAACTGCGATATCCAACTTCTCTTTTATTCGGTATATCTGGCGATCATTCGTAATGAAAACCTTAGCCTCGTGCAGTACGCAGGCGCTGACCTGCAGCGCATCCGGCGTCCTGAGCCGGTATTCTGCCCGCAATCGGGTAGCCAGGTGAATTACATCTCGGTCGAGGTCAACCACCTCAAAATTCGGGAAATTCATCAACAAGGCTTCATACTTTCGGGCAATATCGTTTCTGCCAAGGGAAAGGGGCTTCACGATGATTTCCATCAGGGTAATCGTTGAGGTAATCCCTTTGATGTCACCTTTCTCAATTCCATAGAGCACCTGCTGTGTCAATTGCGAATAGACCGGGTGATTCTCGAAATGGTAAATGAACAGGGAGGTATCCAAGCCAACTTTCGAAAATGATCCTAATCTTTTACTGAGTTGGCCCATGCATCTCGTTCCTTATCGATGTACTGTTGAGCGTCATCACATTGCCAGATTTCCTGGTGTAGGCCAGCGAGGGCTTCGGTGTAATTTTCCGGGCGGGGGATCAAGACCATCATCCCATCTTGAGTATCTACCAGCAAGCGGTCGTCGCTTTGCATATTCAATAGCTGGCGAGCCTGGGCCGGCACGGCAATCTGGTAGCGGTTGGAAACTTTGACGGTGGTTGTTTTGGTCATTCCTACCTCCAACTTGCTAAGCAAAAACAAATTTTTGCTTAGCACTATAAATGGTTTGGCAGGAAGTGACAAGGTGGCAAGATTCATGACCTTAACCTCTCTGCGACAATACGCATGACTGTAGAAAGGTCGTCATTGGATAGGCTCCGAGCTAGTGACTCCAACTTATTTTCAGCTGAGGTAGTAGGCTGATTTCCTAACCGGCTGATGCGCTGCTGCACTTCATGGGAAAGGATCGGGGCGTAAATTTCATCGGTGATCTTGATGTCCTCGTGCATCAGATTCATCGAAACCGCCTTGTAATCCGCCATGGTCTGGGCATGCTGCAAGCCGTATACTGCATGACCATGGCGGAACTTATGAGCGGATTTGTATGCCAGGCCGGCTAATTCAAACAGTCGGCGCAGGCGTTTATCCAGAGCTTGATGGCGGTTTTTCCCTGGCGTGGAAGGGTCAAGTTCTTGACTGCCCCAGTGAATTTTAACGGGAACATACCAAAGGTGAGTTTCAGGCAGGTTGTTTCGTACTATATTGTCCCAGGTCTCAACCACCGATAGCAGCTCCGGAATGGGAAGCAGGAAGGTTGTGGCCCGCTTTGAGTTCTTGGTGGCGACGCCCAACTCAGGCCATTGCCTGAGCGTGCGTCCAGGTAAATCGACCGCCGAGATCGGCAAAGTGGTAAAGGCGCTTGCCCTGGCTCCAGACAGGAACAACAAGGCCGCCGCAGATTTATCCCGCAGCAGAGCCAGATCGCTACCTTCAAGTGGAACCTCAATCAAAGTTAGAACTTCATCCAAGGTCACATACTCGTGTTCGCTCTTGGTATTTTTGTTACGTGGGGGTCTCAGACTTTCTAACCAGGCTGTTGAAATGCCAAGGAATTCCTTGGGATGGTTTTGTTTAGCCCACACGAAGAATCGCCTGGCAGCCTCGATGATCTTCTTCTGGCTGATCGCTGCCAGGGAAGCCTCGCCATTACGGCTTGGTAAGCTGCTGACATAACTGGGAAAAGTCGGGCGCAGAGGCATCATATTGTGCAAAGGCGTTTCTGCGGCCCACTCCAGCAGGTGGCGTAGGTAGAACTCGTACCGCCCGACTGAGCTGTCTGCAAGTTGGTAAATGTCTTTGAGGTCCTTCAGATGCTGCCGGACCAGGAGGTAGTTACTGCGCTGAATCATTCCAGGTCCCTCGAGTCACTTTGCCATTACAGACTGGGCAGGTGCCATGAATGTAGATCAACCTGCTGGCGGAAGGATAGCTGAGTGGGGTTGAGCATGAGCACTACCCGATTGCAAGTCATGCAATATCCTTCGTCCTTTTTCATTCGGGCGCTTTTGGATTTCCTGCGCTGGCTTTGCACCCAGCCGGCAAAAGCCCGGCCATCGATCCAGATGTGGCTCAGGCGGTCTCGGGTGTGCGGCGCTCCGTGAGAGAGCCAATCGCGCAACGTGCGCTCTGGAATGGATATCTCCTCTGCTAATTCTCGGACGGTGTATAACATGGGAAGTAAACCGGTAGACTTCACGATCACACTGTGGGGCAGTTTGATAATGGGCATTCAGTGAATTGGGTGACATAGTAGGTATCTCCTGTAAAAAATATTTTGGTCGAGCTACTCTTTTTGTATCCGCAGAGATATCCCAATGTCCATATCCCAGATTATCCCAATTTATCCCAAATCTTTCCGAGTTGGTTCTTTTCGGAGGGGAACACGGCTCCTCGCCATACATCCCGCGCAAGACGGATAGCCGGTTCGTTACCGTTTTCCCTGTTTTCCCGGTTCGAATCCGATTTCTTTGGCAGTCAAGCCATCGTTCCATATACGCAGCAGTTCCTGATCTTCTCTGTTGAGAGGGATATTGCTCTCATCCACTAGGATGTTCCCTCGGGATATCCCAACCTACACCAACTTGCGCTCGTGGAGTATCCGCAGTATTTGGGATATCCTAGTTGGTGGTTGGGGACCATCTTGCTGAAAATGGGATATCCCGACTGGTTGATGCGGACTATCCGGTTGTGTTTGGGATATCCTGGCTGGTGGTTGCAGATTGTTCGACTGAATTTGGGATATCCCAACTGGAGGTTGGGAATTATCCGATTGTGTTTGGGATATCCCGGTTTGTGGCGCAGGTGGAATTTGAAAGTAGGAGTACAACGGGTATGTGCTCAATCTCAATTTATCTACGGCGAGGCCTTGGATATGCTGGAGGCTGGTTACCCGGTGCTCGTACAATTCTTCGGCGAAGAGCTCTATGACCTTTGGGGTCCACCCCAGATTTTCCCAAAGCCAGAGTCCGATACGCGGTCGGGAAAAGTTTTTGCGGATGGCATTTTCGTACTCATCGATCTCCGATAAGTCAACCGGTCTGGGCAGATAGAAACGCACTCCGGTTTGACTGCCTTTTAGATCAATAAACTCCATCTCGCCGCACTCTCCCCAAATATGGTCGATCAGGAGGAGATGGTTGAATTCGTCTTCTTGAAGCATCCTA
Organism: uncultured Chloroflexia bacterium; assembly: GCA_963752685.1. GTDB lineage: Bacteria > Chloroflexota > Anaerolineae > Anaerolineales > Anaerolineaceae > Anaerolinea. The sequence continues at coordinate 36,193 of CAVVZR010000011.1, forward strand.
TTGAGATGAGGTTTGACATGGCACATGAAAGCATACTGATATCTTGCCAGGTCAAGGAACCGCATCCGGATGGTCATGATATTCCCTTGAGCGATGTATTGTGCGTCCAGGGTTAGCGGTTTTGCGTTCTCTTCCACATCCATATCAACCTCCTTTCTCACGTTCAACCTTGGGGACATAACTCAGTCGCGTCACATCGATCCGGTTGTGACCCAGCTGGTGGGATGTGGCCAGCAGCGCCTGGCGGTCATCCGCGCCTTGAGCTCTGGCCTGGCGGTAGTTGTCCACCGAGAATGCTTTGCGAAAGGCGTGGGTTCCCAAGCAGGGAATGTTCAACGCAGTGCAGGCCTGGCGCACTTTCTGGCGTGCCCGATCGGGCAGTCCCCGCCGGTTGGCAAACAGGTGGCCGGTGGGCTCGTTATTAGGTGAATTCTTCAGGCTGGCAAAGAAATCAGAAAATTCAGCCTGATACTCCACCACTCTTGGCCGGCCCCCTTTGGTACGGTTGGTATTTCCTTCCGCGTTCAGGTTGATCATCCTGTTTTCAAGGTCTATATCCTGAGCACGCAAATAAGTTGCTTCAGTGACGCGCAGCCCGGCTTTCCACATCAGGTTGAGCAGCCTGGCTATTTCGTGATCGCTCGAATCCAGGTATTGAATAATTGCCATTGCCTGCTCTTCAGTGTATGGGATCGGTTTCGGTTTCGAGTGAAAACCGCCCGGCCCTCCTTCGGCCTGGAGTGGCAAAAGGGACGGCGCGTCCGGCGGAAAGGTTCCATCTTTCTTACAAACGGCATCCAGCTTCCGGATCGTAGCGCAATGCCGGCCGATGTTTCCGCCGGAGATGCCACGTTCGACCATTGCTTCGATATAAGCCTTTGCCATTTCAGAGTTGACTTGAGGTAAATCCTTCACCTCAGGCCAGCGCTCCCGGATGAAGCGGGAGAACTGGTGTACATCCGCGGAATCGGTGCGCATGGTGCTGATGCTGGTGATCAGCGCGGTATCCCGGTGATGTTTCTTAGCCAAATGGCGGCTGGCTCCAGGTCGAAAAACGCCCTGCAGGGCTTTCATCATCTGGTACCCGAGACTACCTTTATGGTTTTTACTCATAAAACACCTCCTGAAACATAACTGTCCGCGTCTTGATTAAAGGGCGGAATCTTTAGTTTTTAGCTGAGTTATTTGGTGACAGTAGGAAGTCCAGATTAATTGGATAAGCAGGGTCGCTCCAAAGAGAGCGGCTTTTTTGTTTCTCTGGAGGGAATGGGGTATGCTGAGAGGCTTACTTCAGACAGGGAAAGGAATGTCTGACCCGAGATAAACAGGCTTGCGACCATCACTTGTCATTGACCGTGCTAATATGTACCAGTCATAGCCGCCAATATGTACCAGGCATAACCGCCCGTATGTGTACCAGTCGTAGCCGCCTGAATGTATACCAGGCCTGATCGCCCGTATATGTACCAGCCGTAGCCGCCCGAATGTGTACCACCTTGGAGTGTGGCACAATGCTTCCAGTCAAAGACCTGGAGGCAAACCCATGAAAAGGAAGCATATGAATCACATCCAAGATATCATCCGGCGATTACAACTGGGCGAAGGCGAACGACGCATCGCCCGGGATATGAAAATTTCACGTGGGACCGTCCACAAGTATCACGAGATTGCGAAACAGAACAATTACCTGGAAAAGCCCGAGAGCGGGCTGAGCGACAAGGAACTACTGAAAGCGCTGGGACCGGGGGTGCAGGCCCCTCGGCAAGTCTCGACGGTCTTGCCTTATCGGGAAGCCGTTCAGGATTGGTTGAAACAAGGCGTCGAGATAACCGCCATTTGGCGACGGTTGCAAGAGAACTATGGCTATAGCGGCGGGTATTCCTCCGTTCGACGATTTGTGCACCGCCTGACACCGGTGGAGCCGGAAGCCTTCGTGCGGGTGCACAGCGAACCGGGCCAGGATCTGCAGGTTGATTTCGGATCGGTGGGTCAGTTGTACGATCCAGTGACGAAGCGTCTGCGGACCGCCTATGTGTTTGTGGCGACGCTGGGGTACAGCCGTCATCAATATGCGGAACTGGTCTTTGATCAAAAGATCGCGACCTGGATGGCCTGCACAAACGCGACGTTCGCATATTTTGGAGGCGTGCCGCAACGAGTGATTCCGGACAATCTGAAAGCGGCGGTCTTGCAGGCGCTTGGTGCATGATCCGATCCTGAGCGATGCCTATCGGCGCATGGCTCTGCATTATGGTTTTCTGATCAGCCCGACGATCCCGCACACCCCAAGACATAAGGGCAAAGTTGAAAGCGGGGTGCATTACATCCAACGAAACTTCATGGCGGGTCAAGCATTTGTGGATATTCAGGTTGGCAACGTACATTTGCGAGACTGGATCTTGAATACCGCCGGGCTGCGCAAACATGGCACCACCGGTGAGGCACCGCTGCGCTTGTTCCACGAAACTGAAAAAGCCTGCTTGCAGTCATTACCGGCCGAACCTTTCCAACTGTTGGAGATTCGTCCGGTGAAGGTTCACCCGGATTGCCATGTTGTGATCAGCGGGAGCTTTTATTCGGTGCCGTTTGGCTATGTTGGCCAGGAATTAGCGGCGTATGTGAGTGAGAACTTCGTGGAGATCTACCAGGGGCTGGATTTGGTCACCACGCACCCACGCAGTACCCGACCCGGACAGTGGCATACCCGGATGGAAGATTATCCGCCTGCCAAAGCCGCCTACCTGATCCGCACGCCGCAGTACTGCAAGAATGTTGGGAGCGAAGATCGGCCCGTCTACGCTGCACGTGGTGGAGCAACTGCTGGCGGATCGGCCACTCGACCGGCTGCGTTCGGTGCAGGCCATCTTGCGGCTGGAAGAGAGCGTGGGCGCCAAACGTCTGGAAGCGCCTGTGCCCGGGCTGCATATTTTGGGGATGTGCGCTATCGCCAGATCAAGCTGATCCTGAATGCAGCTCTGGATCGCGAGCCGCTGCCTAGAAACACAGCCCGCCCAGCCTGCACTCAGCCACACTTTCGCCCGCCGTGGAGAAGAATTCTTCGGGCGGCAGTCATGATGTCTCACCCGCTTGCTCCCAAGTTACGCCAGCTCAGACTCTCGGGCATCCTGGATACCCTGGATGTGCGTGTGTACCCAAGACTGTGGCTCAACAACTGGCTCCGCTCGAATTCCTGGCGTTACTGCTCGACGATGAATTGGAACGCCGCAGCCAGCAACACCAGGTATTGATGCTCTCTTTGTCCGGATGTGAGAACAACAAAACCCTGGCGCACTTTCGATTTCTCGGCGGCACCTGGTGTCAATCGCACCCTGATCCAGGATCTGGCCTCCTGCCTCTTCATCCAACGCCACGAGAATTTATTGCTGTGCGGACCTAGCGGGGTTGGAAAAAGTCATCTCGCCAATGCCATTGCCATTGAGGCGTTAAGCCGAATGGTT
>CAVVZR010000012.1:0-145743 GCA_963752685.1 uncultured Chloroflexia bacterium
ATAAGCCTCAATACTGTTCGCCACCATGTTCACCAAATCCTGCAAAAACTCGACTGTGCTTCGCGTGCTGAGGCAGCCTCTATTGCTATTGCCTCTGGTCTGCTTTCGGCTAATAATCATCCTGAGAGTGATCAATCATCCCACAATACGGATTAATCCTAAAATGATCCTGGAGTTGATCCTGATGGAGGATTATCTTTTGGTTTGATTACTTCATAATATGGTTATCTTCAAGGCTTGGGAGAGTTTATCCCCAAACCATACATTAGGAGGATAGCTGTGTTACTTAAAAAGATAGCCACCATTCTTTTGTTTCTCAGTCTCATTTTACTTTGGATCAGTCTCCCATCTGTTAAAGCAGCGACGCTTCCTGGACCGGATACCAATTCAAATGATGGATGCACTGGCACATGGACTTTCCAACCATTACATGTGGGCGGTGAAGACGGGATCGTGTTCGCCGAGGCAGCTTATGAGTTTGATGAAAACTGTAACCCCGTGTTGGTCAACCAAATCCGGTTGAACTACGTTCCAGATTCGATCTTACAGCAAAAGCCATTCGAGACGAAGACCATTCTTATCATTCCACCTCCACCACTATATAAAGGCGGCGCTAGTAGCGAGGCGACCGATAAATGACTACCACACATCGATTCACTAATGGGGCAGCTCTACTCGGAGGGGTGCTAGGGCTAGTCATTGTTCTGATCGTCGGCGCTGGTCAGCTTGATCTGAATAATGTCCTTCGTGGAAAATTGCCGCTTGGAGTTGCCATTGCTCTTGGTGGCAATGCGATTCCTTTCCTAACAATGATCTTTTTTACTTGTTTGATAGTAGTCATCTTTGCTCTATTACGCAATATACGCAGTTTATGGGCAGGGCTGATTTGGTTAGGCGGTGCTGGTATCTTGATTTATGGTATATACTTGTCGCGTTTCAGCATGGGTTTACTTCTGATCCCGTCTGCTGTTCTACTAACGGTGGCTGGGTTAGTTGCTCTAGGGCGACGGTGGCGGTAGTACAAAAGCTAGCTGCCACACTAAAGTAGTAGCCTCGATAATACAGCTTCCGGCCCATGTTGCTTGTTGGGCCTGACGCTTCGCAAAGTCTTGTAAGCCGGGGCATGTACTTGCAGGTCACGGCAACATAAGAAAAACTCCGCCACTTTATATTCCCCCCTAGTTATTGAGAAGATACCATTTGGCAAATAAACAGCTAATTCAATAGCAGACAAACTGCTTTCGTAATCCTCTAGAATGGGTGCGGATGCCAGGTCATCCTGGCGTTACTCATTCGAGGATGCGATGGGTGCAGAACGGGTCAGTTTCACCAACTTCAGAAGTTGCCGAAGAATTGAACCGGAGTCCTTGAAATCGGCCGGTTGCTAGTCCACCGTTCTGACACCTGAAGAAATCAGAAAACTTCTTGCCATCCTCACTAATGGTGAATCAACCGATCCAAGGAAGAGCTCAAATCCCTTCCGGTGGAACTCGAAATAGGTAACACCAGCGTCACTTGACGCCTGGATGTTACCTGTCTTAATATTCCACTACCTTCGATAAGGATTTTTCTCTTGGCAGAATTGGCGAACGTTTCTGGATGGGCAACCTACCTCAGGGTCAGCGATGAAGACAAGCAGACCCCCGAGCGTTCGTTTGCCATGCAGCGCCAGCGCATCCAGGAACAGCTGATTGGCTCCTCTGAAATTCCCCTAAAGCACGAATATCGGGATATGTTGACCGGCACCAACCCAAACCGGGCGGATTACCAGAAACTGTTGTCTGATGCCGAGGCTGGGAAATTCTCGCACCTGGGTTTATATCGGGCGGACCGTTTTGGCCGGGATACGGTTGAAGGTCTGCAAGCAGCGACCAGGTTGATCGGGTGGGGAATCAAGATCCGGGTGGCGCATATGCCCAGCCTGATGCCCGAAACCCCGGACGGCTTCTTCATGTTCCTGCTGCAGATGGGAATGGCCCAGCGCGAGGTGGATGTGCTGCGCCAGCGCACCGCAGATGGGATGGAAGCCAAGCTGCGCGCCGGGGGTTGGCCGCACAAGGCACCTTAAGGCTATATCAACAAGGAGCGGTCTGGTCAGCAGCAACAAATACGATCGCTGGGTGGAGCAGAACCCCATCACTATCCAGATGGTGCGTGAAGCCTTTGAGATGCTGTTGACTGATCGTTATACCACTGGTGGGGATTTGTGAAGAACTGGCCGCGAGAGGCTATACCCGCTCGAATGGGCTGCCCTGGGTGTGGAATAATAAGCGGACTGGCGACCGGATGGCGCCAAAGCGCGCTTGTTTGAAATGTTCCACAACCCGTTCTACGCCGGATGGGTGGTATCTGAACGCTTCGGAATTCAGGTCGGAGAAATCCAAGGGACATGGGATCCGATCATTACCCATGAACAATATCTAAAAGGGATCGAGATTCTCAAGCGCCATGACCTGGACAAATCCCGAGAGCCGGAGGCATTTTTATCTGCTCAAAGGCTGCTATGGATGGAAATCGACGGTCATCGCTATAAGTTGGCTGGATCTTCCCCGAAAACACGCCTGCGCATGTATGCATATTACACCACCCAAGACGAAACCTGGCGGCAAGGATGTGCACGTCCAATGCGAAGTAGGTTGACCAGCAAATCCCGGCCTGGCTTTGCGGGGATCGCGATCGATCCGCAGAAGTTACCTGCAATCCGAGAGGAATACCACCGGCAGGTGACCAAATTCCATGAAAAGGATCGGGCAGATCAAACCGCAGAAGATACAGACCCAATTGGGCCAGCTCAAAAGCGAGGAGGCTCGCTTGGGGCGGCTGTTCATCACCGGCAAGATCAGTGAGGAAACCTACAACCAGCTGCGTGCCGAATGGCAAGAGAATATCCGCAACACTGAAAGCCGGTTGTTGGAAGCCGAGCGAAATATCAGCGCCATGCTGGTTGACCTGGATATTGCCTTGCTGCTTCTCACGCAAGATTGACCTGCTGTATGAGCGGTTGGATGAGAATAGCAGAGGAAAGTCTTGAAGATCCTGGCGAAAAAGATTATCATTGATCGAGAGGGCCAGATCATTGACCACGAACTTCATTCGCCATTTACCTATCTTCGGAGCATCGCAGTGGGGCTGGAAGACCCCGGCGGCTCCTATCGTGATTCGGAGCAGGTTCGATTAGGGGCACAAGAGTAACGACCATCACAGGTCGTTTTCTTTTTAAGCTTGCCGATCCCCGCAAGGGGGACGATGTCCGAGTTCTGCCGGGGGCACAAGAATAACGACCATCACAGGTCGTTTTCTTTTTAAGCTTGCCGATCCCCGCAGGGGGACGATGTCCGAGTTCTGCCGGGGCACCTAAGACAGCTGAAAAGGCTGTCTTCCGATTAAAGCAACAATGACCCCCTCGGCTCCTATCTCTCGGGATTGCCCATCGTGGCATTACCAGGTTCTGGATGGATCGCCATATCGAATCCAATCGGGTTCATCCAGTGCATACCGGATTGCCTGAGCGGTCTCCATTGCCTGGCCCTGGCGGAAGGACGCGGTAAAGTCTTCTGCGCTTAATCCGGCGCGTACCGATGCGATTGCTTGCTCATAAACTCTGCGTTCCACCGGGGGAATCACATGCATCAGGCAGTCATACATTTCATCTTGCGCACCAAAGAGGGTCGCTGCGCGCCTGGCCTGGGCGGGTCGCCCGCCATCAGCATGCTCGCCAGGATGCCATACAGTTGGATACCGAGTTGCACCGGCGGCCAGCTATGAAAATTAGATGAAACGAAGGTTCTCAAATAGGCGAGAGCCGGCATAACGCCCCTCGCGAAAGCGCCTCCCGAGCAAGGACATAATGCGTTACGGATATAAGATCGATATTTGCTTGCCCGGTCAGTTTCAATGCTTCTTCGCAATGGCGGATCGCCTGGCCTGCATCCCCACCGGTAAGTGCTTCCCACCCTAGAAATCCCAACGCATCGGTCATCACCCAGGGGATGAAATGCTTTTTCCCGGCGTCCAACTGCGCCTGGCTGTACTGAACGGCCTGCTGAATATCACCCTGGACCAGTGCGATCCAGGCGTAGAAACGGTTCAAAAATGGATAAAATTCCACGCTCCTAAATCATAACAGCGTGCCTGGCTGGCCTGAAAATCCGCTGTCGCCTGTTGGAGATTTCCCTCTAAAAAATTCAGCATGCCCAATTCCCACAATTTTGCTTGCTCAGCCATCTTATCGCCTGCCTCAAGATCCAGCCGCAACCCTTCTTCGGCGTAAGCTCTGGCCTGCTTAAAATCTCCACTCCAACGAGAGATCTGGCAAAAAAGCAACAGGGTTTCACCAAGAAAGAAGTAATCACCGATTTCTCGGAACATATCCAGATTGTCCAGGAGATCTTTTTTTCCATAAATACAAGGAATAAGCCCGGTCTTTAGGGCATCGATCGCCCAGGGACTTGAAGATGGCCAGGGCTTCTTCAGCCATGCTTTGCCCATCCTGGCCGATCAAGATTCCAGTATAGGAAGAGGCATTTAGGGCCTTGCCGCGGGCGATCTTGCGGTTTACCAGGATATCCGCGTTTGGAGAAGGTTGTTGGTGATATTTTTCCGGCTGCCAGCAGGCGGTTCAGCCAGTTAACACCTTCGATACGGTGACGGCTGCCAGACCAGAACCACTGCAGCGCGGCGGCCAGACGCAGTCCTTTCTCGAGCGAACCGGAGAGCGACCACTCCAGTGCCTGGCGCAGGTTGCCCATTTCGGCTTCCAATCGCTCTTTCCATGCCCGGCTGCGGTGCGCGCAAGTGCTGCTCGGCCTGCAGGCCCATAAATAGGTAGTAATCCAGGTGCTGCTCACGCATTCCCTCGACCCCGCCGTTCTCCAGCAGGCGGTGGTGGGCATACTGGCGGATCATCTCCAGCATGCGGTAGCGCTGTCCGCGCCATGTCTCATCCTGCACGCATGACCAGCGATTTATCTACCAGCTGCCCGAGCAGGTCAAGGATTGCCTCGGCCGAAGGATGGCTTCGCCGCTCACGGGTCTAACGCAAACTGCCTCGGCAGCTTCCAGCGTCCAGCTTCCGGCAAAGACCGAAAGCCGGCCTAGCAGGCGGCGCTCTGTTTCGGAAAGCAAGTCGTAGGACCAATCCATCAGGGCTTTCAAGGTCTGGTGGCGGGCGAGCGCTGATTGTCCGCCCCCGGTCAGCAGGTGAAAAACGTTATCCAGCCGGGCCGCGATCTGCTCCAGGCTCAAGCAGGCGCACGCGCGCCGCCGCCAGCTCGATCGCCAGAGGAATGCCGTCCAGGCGCTGGCAGACCTGGAGCAACGAGAGGGGCGTTGGCCTCCGTCAGGTGGAAACTAGGGGATACGTTCTGCGCCCGTTCGCTGAACAGGCGCACCGCCTCGGATTGGGCCAGTTCGGAAAGGTGGGCTGCGATTGGGGATCGGGAGGAGAGGGGCGGGCAGCGGAAAGCATTTTCCCCGCTGGATCCCCAGCATCTCGCGGCTGGTTGCCAGAATGTGCAGGTGTGGGCAGGCATGCAGCAGTTCCCTGGCCAGGCCGCGCAGCCGCGCCGATCAGGTGCTCGCAGTTATCCAGGATCAGCAGCAGCTGTTTCCTGCCGATAAATTCGCTGATGCCTTGGATAGCGGCTGTGCGTGGGAGTTTCGCAGCATGCCCAGCGCTGTCGCGACCACAGTCGCGACCAGGCCCCGGTCGGCCAGTGGGGTCAGATCCACGAACCAGACGCCCTGCGGAAAGTCCTGCAATGCCCGGCCGGCGACTTGTAGGGCCAGGCGCGTCTTGCCGGTACCCCCCGAACCGGTCAGGGTAACCAGGGGCAGTTCTCGTACGAAATTCATCAATTGGGTAATCTCTGCTTCACGTCCGATAAAGGAGGTGAGCTGCCTGGGCAGATTATTATTTTCCATCGCAGGCGTCATCCAGAGAAATTTCTGCAGGTCGCAGCAGCCCCAACTCATTGCCCGAGTGATGGCATCGCTGCGCCTGTTAACCTCCAACTTGGCATATACCTGGTGGATATACCATTTGACGGAGCTAAGGCAAGATCTCGAGCCCAGCGATTTCTTTGCTGGACTTGTCATTCGCCAGGTGCGTCAGGATGTTGCGCTCGCGCCGGGTCAACGGTTCAGGCAAAATACCACGCCCACCGTTCGCCATTGAGTTTCCCTCCCACTTAATGCCGATAAAAGTATTATAGCGAAAAAAGAGCGAATTTAACAAATTTTCAATTGCAATTCAATCTAATCTTATCGTTTTCCCCTCCTTAATCCCTATCCGTGAGATAGGTGTAACGGCACCTAGAAACAAGTAGTGTAGAGATTGAAGCAAGAAGGTCATCGAACAGCGATCACGGGTTTTGGAAAAGGAGCATGCGTATGTCAACCGAAGGGAACAAAGCCATTGTAGTCCGTCACCTCAAGGATGTCCTGGAGCAGGGATGTGTGGAACTGATTGACAGCTACTATGCACCGCAAGGTACAGACTCAAGTCTTGAACCACTCGAGGCGTGGAAAAACCGGGTATTGTGGTTTCATAAAACGTGTCCTGGATTCGAAGTCACGATTCTGAACATAATGGCGGAAGGCGACGAGGTAATGACCAACGTCCGCTTTGACCTTACTTATACAGTTCCCGACGACCCGCCTCCGATGAATTTTCCGCCCTTGGGCAAACCGGTCAGTTGGCGCAATATGAATGTTTTTCGTGTCCTTGAAGGCAAACTGGTGGATCACCAGATCGTCATGGGTTGGACGGATATGCTGGTAGAGACCGGGGTGAACCCGTCGGAAAAGCTTGAAAAGAACAAAGCGGTTGCACGCCGGGTCCACGAGGAAGCCTGGAATCAGGGGAAAATCGATCTTATGGAAGAATATATTGCTTTGGATGGTTCGGAGTCTGATATGAAATCTCTCGATACAGTCAAAGCGAACATTACTTTCTTCCATAAAATCGCGCCTGGGTTTAAATTCACGATCCTGGATCTCCTCGCCGAGGGGGACACGGTGATGACGCACTGGCAGGTGGATATCACCTACTCCGTGCCTGCCGACCCGCCGATGGATGAATTCTTCCCTCCCTTAGGGAAACCGGTCAGTTGGAAGGGGGTAGATACCTACCGGATTGTGGACGGTAAGATCGTATCGGTTCAGTATGCCAATCCCTATTACGACACGATGGTGAAGATCGGGGTTATCCCGCTGGAAAAAATCACCAAGAACAAAGCGTCAGTGAACAAGTTCATCGACGCGGTAAACCGCCGGGATAATGCACTGCTGGAAGAGGTCTGCACGCCGGAAGTGGCCAAGGATTGGGTTGAAACGCTTCCCGGTGCATACGCTAATTTTAAAGACCATCACATCGAGTTGGTAGACATGGTCGCGGACGGGGAGATGGTGGCGGTGAAGATGGCCACCTCAGGTTACCATACCGGGGAGGTGCATAACCTTCCGGCTACCGGAAAGTGGTGGACGAACCATGGCAATTGCCTTTTCTATTTCAGCGAGGGAAAAATTTCCAAAACCGACTTTGTGTTTGATATCGAGAATCACATCCAACAACTGGGCGGTGTGATCCGGCCTGTGGCAGTTTGAGGTTATTAGGAGGAAACGATGAAAGCGAACGGTCAATCTCGGTTAAATTTTGGCCTTTTTTATGACTTCCGAAACCCAACGGCATGGAAGCGCCCTTTCACGAAAATCTATGGCGAAATTTTTGAGCAGATCCGTTGGGCTGACCAACATGGTTTTGATAATGTCTGGCTCTCGGAGCACCACCTGGTCGAAGATGGTTATGCCACTTCAGTATTGCCGATTGCAGCGGCGATTGCGGCACAAACCAAAACGATCCGCATTGGTTCCGCTATCATGATCTTGCCTTTACACAACCCGATCCGGGTGGCGGAGGATGCTGTGACGGTGGATGTGATCTCAGGTGGGCGTTTTGAGCTAGGGGTAGCCTTAGGTTATAACAAAGAGGAGAATGTCAGCTTTGGGATTCCTCTGGCTGAACGGGGCCGCCGAATGAATGAAGAGCTGGAGATCATCTGCGGTTTGCTGGATGGCGAGACGGTTAATTTTAAGGGGAAATATTACGAGGTAATCAACGCCCGTCTGGCCCCCATGACCGTCCAACAGCCGCGTATACCGATCTGGGTGGGTGGTTTTACCCCGCATGGCACTCAGCGTGCAGCCAGATACGCAGACGGCTTTATGGCGGTTGGAGGCCCCAGCAAGGAGCTTTTTGACAGTTACGTCGCATCATTGGGGGCTTTGGCCAAACCAACCACCGACTTGCGTCTTGCGGGTGGCTTCTTCTGGTTGATCCCGGCCGAGGATCCGGAAAAAAGCTGGCATGAGGCCGCCCCACATGTAATCTACCAGTTGAACAGCTATGCAGAATGGTTTAAAAATTCAGGCTTTCCTATCCTACCCCATATCCGAGATGAAGACCATCTACGTGAAACAGGTATTCTCAATGTCGTGGATGTGGATACCTGCATCGCCATGATTCGCGGTTTTGCCGAAGCAGTCCCACTCACCCATTATTATTCCTTCACCCTGCCGCCGGGCCTCCCGGCAAGCTGGATCCAGCCGCACCTGGAATTATTTGCCGGCAAGGTGATCCCGGCGTTGCGCCAGGATGAGCCGAGTCTGTAGGGCTTTTGGGAAATGTGACTGCCCCGCGCTAGATTGTGGCAGTTTTCTATCAATCGGCAAGCAATTCATTCAGGGTAAGGTTGTTAAATAACCCGTTCGTTTGCCGACACGTTTAATTTGATGACCAAGAAAGGAAATTTTTCCATGGCTAAAGTAATTGGCGTTCTGATGATTAATCTCAATCCCGGCGTAGGTGAGGAGGAATTTATCCGCTTTTTTAACGACCAGTATGCTGAGCTGGGGGCCAGAATGGGATGGAAAGGGACTGTTCTAAAGGGCGACCGCGGCGAGCGGGAGGGCAAGTTGGTGGTGTTTTGGGAAATCCCAAGCCAGGAGCAGCGCGACCGGTACGTCCTTCCGGGACCCATATTGACCGCGGAAGGAACGGAAGTGCTCGAACCCGACTTCAGTCGGCTGAGCGAAACCTGGAGCAAGTTGGTGGCCAGCGACGAATTTACCGACTACGTCTTGCAGGACTGAGACAACATGCATATCTAAAAAAGGAGTTCAAATGGCCGAAAAAGTGCGCGTTGGCCTGGTGGGAACTAGTTGGTACGCCGAGTTCAAAGGGTCATCGACGCAGCGATCGAATCGGACCAAAAAGGAAACTGGGTGACCCTCGCTTGAGCGGCGCCTCCTGAAAGAGCAGTTCTATGAACATCCTACAACAGCGTCCTTTTCGTTTTGGGGTTCTCGGATATCCCGCCTGTGCGGACCTGGCCGCCCAGGCGCGTAGAGCGGAGGAGCTGGGCTATTCCGCCTACCACCTCTCCGACCATGTTTTCAATATTGCGCCTATCGCCGCGATGACCGCTGCGGCCCTGGCGACCTCCACCATTCGCATCGGCAGCATGGTGCTTGGCAACGATTTCTGGAACCCCGTCATCCTGGCGCGCGAATTGCTGGCGATTGACTACCTTTCTAATGGGCGCCTGGAATTTGGGATTGGTTCGGGCTGGTATATTGAAGATTACAAGCAGTCGGGCATCCCCATGAACTCGCCAGGCGTGCGCATCAGCCGGTTGGAAGAAAGCCTGACCATCTTGAAAAGCCTGCTGTCAGGCGAGACGGTCTCATACCAGGGCAAGTACTACACCATCCAGGAGCACAAACCGGGGGCACAACCGGTCCAGCACCCACACCCACCCATCACGATCGGCGGTGGCGGTAAGCGAGTGCTGTCTCTGGCGGCTCGACAGGCGGATATCGTCGGTTTAAACTCACGTATGACCGCCAGCGGGGGGATCGATCTACACACCAACACGCTTGAGGGGACCCGCCAGAAAGTTGAGTGGGTGCGCGAGGCGGCCGGGGAGCGTCTTTCTGAGCTGGAGTTTAGCATCCTGGCGGGTAATCCTGTCATCACCACATCTCCTGAGCAGGCAGCCGCCAGGATTGTCGAGGATAACGAGTATTGGGGCGGTAATTTGACAGTGGAGCAGGTGTTGGAATCACCCGGTTATCTGGTAGGAGATGTGGAGCAAATCATCGAAAAGTTGTGCCAAAACCGCGAACGGTTTGGATTTTCGTATTATGTGATTTTTGACGGCGCCTTGGAGAGCTTCGCTCCGGTGGTGAAGCGTCTGGCAGGAACGTAAAGGGAGAGTTGGAGAGGCTGCCTGCTATTACGCTGGCTATATGACGAAATCTGCCGATGGGCTCGGGTTTAGCAAATATCATCTGCCCATGATGAGCTGAAGCAGGTCCTTTCAGGGGGGAATGAGAAAGTTGTCAAACGCTGGTCGTTTTCTTTTTAAGCTTGCCGATCCCCATGAGGGGACGATGTTGGCATTCTGCCGGGAATCCATCAAACCACCATACGGGCTGGTTTTCCCAGGTAATTGAGAGGTTCGAAAACAGTTCGGTCAAAACTAACATATAATAATGATGAATAGTTTCTCCCAAAAATAGGCTTGTTCAAACATCTATATTACCTGGCTCATGGAGCCAATTCGAGCTGTTTAAAAATCTTCTTCAGGGGAAATACAATGGTTCTAAAGGATATTCATTCGAAAGCGGGATCAATTTCAGATAATCTCGGCTATATTATTTTGTTGTTTGGCTTAAACTTTGTAAATTTTGGGTACTCGATGGTTGTGCCCGAGTTGTCGGGAGATGCTTTCAGCGCGGTAACCTGGGTATTAAGACTGCTGGTTGGTCCCATTATTTTAGCGATAGTTTATGGGGGGATATACGAGGGGCAGTCCATAATTAATGAGTTTGACAGACAAAGCATCCTAAGCCACTTAAAAACGCATGTTTTTCGTTTTATTGGCGCGGTTCTCATTTCTATATTTTTTACTTATTTTGTGGCGATGGTTGTATTTTTCATCGTTGGTGAAGGAGTATTGGCAATAGACGCCAATAATGTTGGTGTTCTGGTCATCCAGGCATTGACTTCGATGCTGATGCTCTTCTGGTATTCTGCCCTGGTGGTTGAACGGAAACTGTTTCGGAGTTTCATTCATGCCATCAAAACGCTTCTTTTTAACCCGGTGGCTCTAGTCATCGGTATTAGTTGGGCCGGTGTTTGTATTGCCGACAGTTTCGCTTTTGACTTCAATGGTACACAGGTTCCTTTGGTCGTCAATCTTGCCCGTTCGGGTGTTTTTGCGGTGCTTAAAACCTTTGCGCTGATGTACATCCTGGTCATTTACAAAAATACCTGGGGCAGCTCGATCCAGAAGGCGCAAGCGGGTGAAACCCTGACTGGTTCCTCCGTTTCTCGGCCTGGAGAACTGCTTGCCAAAGTCGGGCTGGGGTTCGCCTTTTTTTCGTTCCTGCCGTTTCTGCACCTGGTCGCTCTGGTCATGGGGTTGGTAAGCTTGAAACGCAGTCATCGGTTTATCTTGAAAGCTGCCATCGCGTGCTGCGTCGGAGGATTTTTTTCCATCCTGTATGCGTTACTGGCCGTAGGTTACATTGCCGGCCAAACGAGCACGGTTGGTATGCCTGGTTATTCATTTTTAACCGATAGCAATGTGGAAACTAAACCATTTGTTGATCTCCTGGATCAAGGCGAAGTAGAAGAGGTTCGGGCGCAGCTCGGCGATTCTTCTGCCGACTTATCCTCCCAGGATTGGACAGTTGACGCTGCTCGGGCTTTCGCTAATTATCAAGCGAATGATTTGGATGGCGCTTTGAAGAATTTTTACAGCGCTTTACAAAAGAAGCCCGAGCGTAGTGAGTTCTATTTTTATTATGGGCTGGCGCTGTTGGACAACGATAACCCAGATATGGCAAGGGAACAATTCCAGTTGGCGCTTGAGCATGAACCGAAACTTAAAATTGCTGAGCAATATGCCGGGCTCATTCAAAATATGTACGAACCAAGTATGATTAGCTCAGCGCTCATGTACCTGATGATTTTGTTTTTCCTGTTTACCGTTCACGAATATGGCCATGCCTTTGCAGCCTGGAAATTAGGTGACCACACTGCCAAGGATCAGGGTCGCCTGACGTTAAATCCTATTGCTCATTTAGATTTGTTTGGTTCGATTATTTTACCGGCTATACTCCTCTTCCAGCAGTCAGATGTTTTGTTTGGATGGGCCCGGCCAGTGCCGGTCGACACGAGGAATTTTAAAAACCCTAATAAAGATCACATGCTGGTCTCCTTTGCGGGGCCGGCGGTCAACCTGCTGGTCGCCATGGTCTGCATGCTCATTTTGGTCTCGATCGTCTTACTCACCCGCCTGTTTTGGCCGGAGACTGTCTCTCTAAACCTGGTGGACCCATTTTTGGCCACATCCATCATTGGCCCTCCGTTTACAAAATGGTTCCTGGTCTTCATTGTGTTTCTCAAAAAGTTGTTTTACACCAGCTTAATTCTGGGGTTTTTTAACCTCCTCCCCATCCCGCCCCTGGATGGTTCGTGGATTTTGGCGGGCATCCTGCCAGAGAAATTCCGAGGTATTTTTGATTACATCCGCAGATTTGGCTTTATGATATTTATTCTTTTATCGCTAACACCGGTATTTGACTACTTCCTCAGCATTCCAATCGGTATCGCATGGGGAGGGCTTAGTTGGATTGTTTCAGCCATGGGGTTTGCATAATCTGTAACGAATGTTTTTTAGGTTGCAAAGAGCGTCATAAGTAAGCTGCGACAACATTAAGTTCCTGCCCGGTGAACTGCCGACATATCTATAGGCTACCGAGCATATGCCGTGTGGTGCCTTCGCGAAGCATGCTGTAGTGCATCTGCATGGCCGCGCCAGCCAGGTTTCCATATGCCACCCTGCCAGGGGCAAGGCTTCCCCCTTGACGGTTTTCTTTCCTTAGGCTTAGTTTTCTAAATTTTTCCCCAGTTTCATCGTGGTTGCAGCCACAACTTCTTCATTCTTTCCCCCCGGTGCAGCTCAAGAACTGTGCACATCTTCATCCCAATCTCTTCTCTCCTCCCCGAGATTAAAAAGGATAGTTTTTGTCTATAATCTCCCTTTAATATCTTGCAATCTTTGACCGGATAGGTATACTGTAACAGTCGTCATGTAATGCGCCTTTAAATAGTTGGGTCGAAAGGGCAAACCCACCGCGAGGTAGGGGCGCAAAGTTATGGGTCTGCCGGTGCAGATCGCCAGACTGCCGTGTTTCTTTCGGCAGTTTTTATTGTTGAGGAGGTGCTTGTTTTCCTGATTTGACTGACTTAAGCATGGCAATTCTATTGGTCACTACCAGGTCCATTTGAGGAGGGACAATTCATGAAACGCGGTAAGTTGTATGCCTTTATGGCGTTGGTGCTCATTCTGTCAAACGTATCGTCAGTTTTCGCCCAGGATGGCGGACCGGACCGGTTCACCGGGCGCGATCTGCCGGCGAAAATACAAGATTTACGCCTGGAAACTCCGGTCGAAATGAACGACGCGGCTGCCAACGTCCTCGACCGCTCTTTGGTTGGCACGGAGGGCCCGAGTAAAGTGATCGTTCGCCTGACCGCTGATTTAGGCTCGGTGGCTTTTGAAAAGGGCGGCGACGAATTCAACGCCAAAAAGAACGCGAATTCGCAGCAAGACTCGCTGCTGAAAACCATCCGCCAGTTGGACCCCAACGCGCGCGTTTTGGGGCGGGTGCAGTTGGTGCTCAATGCGGTCTTTGTTGAGGTAGATGCCGCCGTGCTGCCGCAGTTGGCGCAGAACCCCAACGTGGCGCGCATTGCCCCCGTGGCGAACTACTCCATCGACCTGTCCGAGACGGTGCCTTATATCGGCGCCTCGGCGGTGCAGGCCAAAGGCATCACCGGCAAGGGGATTAAGGTGGCGGTGCTCGACAGCGGCATCGACTACACCCACGCCGCCCTGGGCGGTTCGGGTAACGTCGCTGACTTCGACGCCAACGACCCCACCATCATCGAGCGGCGCTCATTCCCCACCAAAAAAGTTGTGGGCGGCTATGACTTCGTCGGCTCCGATTGGACCGGCGGCGACGGCAGCCCCCCTGAAGCGCCGGATCCTGATCCCCTGGACGCCGGGCCGGGACGCGGCCACGGCACCCACGTGGCGCACATCATTGCCGGCAAGGGTGGTGTTGCCCCGGGCGCCAGCCTCTACGCGGTCAAAGTTTGTTCATCGGTCTCCACTTCCTGCTCCGGCATCGCATTGATCGAGGGCATGGAATTTGCCGCCGATCCCAACGGCGATGGCCGAATCCGCGACCGGGTGGACATCATCAATATGTCGCTGGGCTCCGATTACGGCCAGCCGTTTGATGACGACCTCTCCCTGGCGGTCAACAACGCAAGCCGCCTGGGCATCCTCACCGTTTCCTCGGCCGGCAACGGTTCCGATAAACCCTACATCGCCGGCACGCCGGCTTCGGCCGCCACGGCCCTTTCCGTCGCGCAGACCAGCGTCCCGAGCGCCTTCCTGCCGCTCATGGAGATCACCGCGCCGGCGTCCATCGCCGGGCAATATCCCGCCACCTTCCAGCCCTGGGCAGCCCCCCTGACCTCTCTGGTCGAAGCGCCGGTACAGTATGGCGATGGCGCGGGCGGCAACCTGGATGGCTGCGCGGCCTTTGCCCCGGGTTCGCTGGCGGGCAAAATTGGCCTGGTCAATCGCGGCGCCTGTAATTTCACCTTGAAGATCAAAAATATTGGGGATGCCGGCGGTCTGATCGGCATCATTGGTCTGGTTGCGCCCGGCGACCCGTTTGAAGGCGGCGACGGCGGCGACCGTCCCATCACCATCCCCGGCTACATGGTCAGCCAGGCGATCTCGAACACCCTGAAGAGCGGTCTGCCGGATACAGTCGTGCGCTTTGACCCGGCGGTGGGTATCCCCCTGGTGGGCACCATCGTGGGCAGCTCATCGCGCGGCCCGCAGCACGAGGATACCTCCTTGATCAAGCCGGAAATCGGTGCTCCGGGTGCGTCTGTTTCGGCGATTGCCGGTTCGGGCACCGATCAGGGCCCCTTCGGCGGCACGTCTGGGGCATCGCCAATGGTGGCCGGTTCGGCCGCCCTGCTGCTATCGGCTTATGACGGCCCCAAGGGTCTGGACGATGACCGCAGGTTCCGCTTCCTCAACCACCAGGGTCTCACCCCGCTGGAAGTAAAAGCCATGTTGATGAATAACGGCGAGACCAACATCATCGACAATGCCCTGGCGGGCACGCTGGCGCCGATCACCCGTATTGGCGGCGGTGAGGTCAGGGTTGACCGGGCGCTTTCTGCCCCGGTGGCCGCCTGGGACAATGATGTGCCCACCGGCGCGTTAGGCTTCGGTTTTGTGGATGTTTCGGACGCCACGGTCAAACTCACCAAGACGGTCAGGATCCGCAACCTCGATAACAAGAAACACACCTACACCATCACGCCTACCTTCCGCTTCGCGGATGATCAGGCCAATGGGGCGGTGACCTTGAGCGCCCCCTCAAAGGTTGAGGTCAAACCTGGCAGGGGCAGAGACACGCTTTTCAAAGTGACCCTGACGATTAACGGTGCCCTGTTGCGTGGCAACTCGATGAATTCGGGCAGCAACGGCGCTAACCCCAGCGTCTTAACCCTCAACGAATACGACGGGTACCTGGTGCTGGACGATGGCAAGCATCCTATTCACCTGGCCTGGCAGGTGTTGCCACGCAAAGATGCCAAAGTAGTCGCCGACACCACCACCCTCGAACCGGGCGCATTCGGGCAGCTGATTGGCCTGAACAACACCGGTGTGGGCACCGCGCAGGTCGACGCCTATGCATTATTGGCGGTCAGCCCCAACCTCCCCGAAGGCCCGGCAGGCGGCCAATCCCCGACCCCGGATATCCGCGCGGTGGGGATCAACACTTTCCCGGTCCCGGCTGGTTTCTGTTCTGACAATGACTCCTTCTTGTGGGCCTTTGCGATTAATACCTGGGAGCGTCAACAGCATCTCCTGCCCGTCAGCCTGCAGGTCTGGTTGGATACCAACCAGGATGGCGCTGCCGATTACGTGGTGCTCAATCGTGACGCCTCGGGGATTAATACGATCAGCGATGGGCGCCAATTGGCCTATGCGCTGGATCTGAACACGGGCGTCGCCTCGGCTTTCTTCTATGCCGAACACTCGATGAACACTGGCAACACGGTGCTGTACATTTGCGCCGAGCAGATTGGGATGAGTGGCGCGGACCTGCTGGCGACCAACGTGAATATGGACGTGGTTGCTCAGGACTTCTACTATGGCGGGCCCGGCGACTCGGTCGAAGGTTTGACGGTTACCCCATTGGGCGAGCAGAACTACGCTATCCCCGCGGACGTGCCCGGCAATACCTATGACGCCGCTGCTCTGGCTGTGTATGATTTTGGCCCGTTCCCCGGCAATACGCCCGAACTGGGCCTGATGCTGGTCACCAATGGTGACCGCGGGGCCGGCAACCGCGGCGGCGCGACGCAAGATACCGAAGCGCTGCTGTTGACCATGCCGTGAGGTAGATCGAACCAAAACTCCATTTCTTACTCCCCATTAAACCACTGAGGGGCAGAAGAAAGGGTGACACAGCGGCGGAGCATCCCCGGGGATGCTCCGCCTTTTGGTGGCAGGTTGAGTCGTCAGGAATTGGGGGTGCCTTGCGGCGGATGGGGCAGCAGGCCGCCCTCGCACAGGATGAAGTAGCCGGTATCCGCGGCGTGATAATCATAGGGTTGATTGCCTACGGTTAATATCACCCGGTAACCGCTGACTTCCGCCTGGGTGTACATCACCCCCGGCTGCGGGCACCCCAGCGCGCCGTCGTTCCAGACGATAGCTTGCGCCTGGACGATGGTCATCTGCTCCGCGGCGGCGCCGCTGCGCTCGGCCAGGTCTTTCTGGATGGATGCCAGCAGCTCGGGAGGAACTTCGCCGGTCACTGCGGTGGATGCCCCGAGGGTCGGGATGAGCTCCGGGGTACGTTTCGGCGGTTCATTCAGTTTGTCGGGGGTGGCGGTGAGTGGGGTGGGTGAGGCTGGGGTGGTTGCCTCAACTGTGGGTGAGGCTGGGATGGTTGCCTCAACCGTGGCTGAAGGCATTTGGGTGGAATTGACCGCCGGATTGGTGTTGGGCTGGCACCCCGCGCTGAGCGCCGCGCCCAGCAAGATCATAAGGCAAACGAAAAAACGCATGGGGACCTCCTTTCATGCTGCTCTTTAGACGCCCCCGCGCAAGTGAAGGTTCCCGCCCGGGATCAGGTGTGTGCTCTCCCGGCGAGTTGTTTTCACCGGCGTGGTAGACCAAAATCACCTGTGCCGGCCTGGGCTGCTTTCAATCCCTGGTATGATCGATATTGATCCGAGTTATCTCCTCACCCATCGGTTTCATCACTACGGGGGACCAAATGGCCAAACCCAGGGCAAAGAAATCTACCGGTCGAATATTGGCGGTCATCCTCGCCATTCTTGGCGCAGGCATTTTGATAATTCTGGCCTGTCTTATCTCGCCGTTTGTGCTCAACACGTTGGTCAATAATCAGAAATTAAACAGCATGAAAGACCAGCTTAGCCAGGTGGGTCAATTTCCGGGGGCAACTTTGATCAGCAAGGGCAAAATTGTGGGTACGCTGATGGGCAGCGGCGATCACTGTGATTTCTTTGCGGGAGAATTATGGCAATCCACCGCCGACCCGGCCCAGATCTCAGCTTTTTATGCGGGCACGTATGTCGAAGTGCTCTTTATCCAAAACGGCAAAATACCTGTGGAAGATGCTTATTGGCCCATACCATATCAATTTGATACCCTGGCTGAGTGGGGGGTCGACCCGGCTGACATTCAAAATCACTTCTATATGATTTATTCGTCATACTTCGAGGCTGATCCAGGGTTGGATATCCGCTGTTATTAATCTAAGCTGCCACTGTCATTTCCGCCAGCGGGGCATACGCCTGGGTAGCTGCTCATCTCCCAGCCTGGCGCAGACCTCTCTTAACCTTTCGTCTGCCCCTGCCATTCCAGCTCGTCCAGCGTCTCCGCCAGGGGTACATCCGCGCGCAGGGTGGCCAGCTCGCGGTACAGCAGCGCATTTTCGTGCTGCTCGGCCAGGCTTTCAGCCAGGCGGGCTGCCCGAGCGGCGCCCAACCCCCAATCCTGGGTATCCTCCGGGATCGACTCCAGATGCTCATAGCGGTAGAGCACGGTCGCGGCGGATTTGGCTCCCCAGCCCGGGATGCCCGGGATGCCGTCGGCGGAATCGCCCACCAGCGCCAGCCAGTCGGGGATGGACTGCGGCCGGACGCCGAATTTCTCCAGCACGCCGGGTTCATCCAGGATGATGTCCCGCCGGCGGTCCCAGCACACCATCCGGCTGCCGGAAACCAACTGCGCCAGGTCCTTGTCTGGCGAGCAGATGACGACCTGTTCGACCTCGGGCGCATCCCTCCAGCGCAGGGTGGCGCTGGCGATCGCATCGTCAGCTTCAAACTCCACCATCGGCCAGACTACCATTCCCAGCGCGGATACGGCTTCTTCGGCCAGGGGGAACTGGGCGAGCAGGGCCGGGTCGACGCCCTCCCCGGATTTGTAAGCGGGGAACAGGTCATTGCGGAAGGAGGGGATGACGTGATCGAAGGCGCAGGCCACGTGGGTCACCCCCGGCTGGCTCAGCAAGGCGAACATGCCCCTCAAAAGGCCCAGGGTCGCGCCGATCTCGCGGCCGTCCGCCGCTTTCCTGGGCGGCGCGCCGAAATGATTGCGAAACAGTTCGTAGGTACCATCCACCAGGTAGATTTTCATCAGCGCCTCATTCCTTTTTTTTGCATCTGCCCTCGCCATTCTCAGACCCGCCGGGTAATTATACCTGCAGCAGTAGGTGGCTTTCCAGGCCCAATGATTCGGCGGAAGATTTCGGGCGATCCTTTGATCCGTTTTCTTGCGGTTATGTGCTTTTTGCCCTCTCCTCTTAACAAAACTATCAGGTTGGAGGGTCTGGATTGTTTATATAATAAATCTGTATTATTCTCATCCTCCTCAAACGCCGATGATTTGAGGGCATAGGGTAGGAGTGATTTCCCTGCTGTGGATATTCGTAGATTAGAGAAAAGATAGATAGCAGGTATTTAATATAAATATGGTAAAATTAGATCCAGATTAACTGGGCTTTTAGTTGCAGGCAGACGTTTTTTCTTGGATCATTTCAAGTTCTGTCGCTGGTAAAAGCCCGGTTTGCCATTATTTAGCGGATATCAATGAAGAGGAGAGCAGCATGTATCGCAATCGGATCGTCATCGTTTTCTTTGTCCTCGCCCTGGTCAGCCTGTCATGCGCCTTTGGCGGCAATTCCAACTCGCCAACCCCCGCGCCCACGACGGCCGTCCAGGTAGAGCCTGATGCAACCAAGGCCCCCGAAGCCAGTCCGACGCCGTCCGGCCAGGTGAACGGCGTTGAACAGGTTAAGCAGGCTACCATTCAAATCGAAGCGGAAGGCACCTTTGTCGATCCGCAGGTGGGCACGGTTTACAACGCGGCCGGGCGCGGCACAGGGTTCATCATTGATCCATCCGGTATCGCCGTGACCAATAACCACGTCGTCACCGGCGCCGCCCTGATCAAGGTATGGGTGGGCGGTGAGAGCCAGCCGCGCAGCGCGAAGGTGCTGGGCGTTTCGGAATGCTGGGACCTGGCCGTGATCGACATCGAAGGCGACGGCTTTCCCTATCTGAGCTTTCACGAAACCGCCATCGACCCCGGCCTGGAAGTCTATGCGGCCGGGTTCCCGCTGGGTGACCCCGAATTTACCCTCACCAAGGGCATCGTCTCCAAGGCCAAGGCAGATGGTGAGACCAACTGGGCCTCGGTGCCCGCGGTCATCGAGCACGACGCGCGCATCCGCCCGGGTAATTCAGGCGGCCCGCTGGTGGATAACCAGGGCAAAGTGGTCGGGATCAATTATGCCGGCAACGACCAATATGACCTGAACTACGCGATCCGCGGCCAGGATGCCGAAACGATCATCAACAAGCTCAAGGGAGGTGACTTTGAATCGGTGGGGATCAACGGCCAGGCGGTGGTCTCGGAAGACCAGACCCTCTCGGGCATCTGGGTTTCCTCGGTCAAGTCTGGCTCGCCCGCCGATAAAACCGGGGTCAAGGCCGGGGATATCATCACCCAGATGGAAGGGCTGATTATTGCCACGGACGGCACGATGAAGGACTACTGCGGGATCATCCGCACGCGCAATGCCTCCGACACCATCTCAATCGAGGTGCTGCGCTTCAACACCAGCGAATTCCTGGCCGGTCAGTTCAACGGCAAACCCCTCGAGACCAGCTACTCTTTCGCTAACGAGTTGAGCAGCGACTCCGCCAACAGCAATACGGGGCAGACCTACAGCGACTATGTCACCGTCCAGGATAACGCCGGGGCCATCCAGGTGAACATTCCTTCGGCCTGGGGTGAAGTCAACGGCGACCCCTGGGTGGTGGATGGCGAAACGATCGGCGCCAGCATCACTGCGGCGGCCAGCCTGGATAACTTCAACAATACCTACGATGAGCCGGGCGTGTTCTTCGCCGCCTCCGACGATGTGGCGAAACTGGCCGGATACATCCAGCTGCTGGATGCCTACCGCGACTCGTTCAAGTCGGACTGCAAATATAAAGGCCGCTTCGATTACAAGGATTCTGCCTACGAAGGCGCCTATGATGTCTTTGAGGCCTGCGCGGGCGCATCCGACACGATGGTGGTGCTGGCGGCCCGCCCGCAGCAATACAAGACCTCCATGCTGGTGACAGTCTTTGTCAATATCCTTTCGGATAACGACACGGCAGCGCTCGACGAAATCATGCGTACCTTTGATGTGATCGGCACCCTGCCGTAATTCACAATTATCATAACCGCAAAAAAGGCTGCCAAAGGGCAGCCTTTTTTGCGGTTATATGGATCCTATTTCGAGAGGCAGCGCCAGGGTCAGGCGCGCGCCGCCCTCAGGGCAGTTCTCGGCGCTCACCTGCCCGCCGTGAGCCTGGGTCACGGCTCGCACGATCGCCAGCCCCAGCCCGCTGCCCGGGTAAGGGGATGCGTTGCGCCCGCGGTGGAAGCGGCCAAAAATGGCCGGGAAATCATCGGGAATAAAGCCTATCCCGCTGTCTTCAACCGTCAGTACGGCCTGGTTAGCCTGGCGGGCGAGGCTAAGATGGATGCGGCCGCCAGGCGGGGTGAACTTGAGCGCGTTGTCCAGCAGGTTCGAGAGGGCCAGCTCTAATTGGGCGGAGCGGCCTGTCACCACCAGGGCATCTTCAGGCAGGCTTAAATCAAACCCAATCCCGGCCTGTTCGGCGCGTGCGGCGAAAACTTCGCTCACTCCGCGCGCCAGCTCCGCCAAATCCAGCGGTGCGGCGCCGGCAGCCGGCTCATCCGATTGCGGGTCGCCGGCCTCGATGCGCGAAAGATTCAATAGTTCGCTCATCAGCCGGTCGAGCTGTGTCACCTGGGCGGCTGCCCGCTGCAGAAATTCCGCGCGACGAGCCGAGATGGGTTCGTCAACGGCCAGTTCCAGGTTGGTTTGCAAGGCGGTCAGGGGTGTTTTTAGTTCGTGAGCTGCATCCGCGGCAAAACGGCGCAGCGCCAGGATAGTTTCTTCGATGCGGGCGGCCATATGGTTGAAGGAGCTGCTGAGCTGGCCCAACTCCAGGATCGCGGCGGCCGGCGCCCGCGCGGTCAGGTCGCCTTCGGCCATGCGGGTGGTAGCCTCAGCCAGGGCCGTCACCGGGCGGCTGATCCGCCGCGAGATGAAGAAACCTGCCAGGGCAGCTAAAAGAACCGCCAGAACACTGGCGATGCCCCAGGCCAGAGCTGCGATCGCCACGATCTGGCGACTGTAGGCTGGGCCTTCGCTGATGATCAATGTCCCTATCTTGTTTCCAGTTGGACCGGACAGGTCGAATTGTGCTTTAGCTCGCGAGCGTTGAGTGGGATTACTCTCCTGGCTGAAGGGCTGTACGATTCTCATCGAACTGATGACGCCTACGGAACCTTGCCTGCCAGCAGGTTGTGGCAGCGGCGAAGTTGAGTCCGGGCCGGGTACAGCCTGCGAGGTTGACCTGCCAAAAGGCAGCAGATCGCCTGGCCCGACATTATTTTCGATCACCGTTCCGTTGGGAGAGGGCATTACTTTCACGGTCTGGTCTGGATTGATAATAAAGGAGTAATTGGATAGAGAGTCGCCCGGAGAACCGGTTGTGGCTGACAGGGAAAGGAACAGAATTGGGTTTTGTTTTATCGCCGGGGAGCCGGAATCGGCCAGGAGATTACCTTCTCCGTCCAGAACCTGGATGCGCGTCTGGCTTATCAGCGCAAAGCTGTCCACCTGGCTTTTGAGCCGGTCGGGCGGCAGATCTTTCGAGAGCAGGTCGGGCAAGGCGGCGCCGATGGATTCCCCATTTCTTACCAGGTAGTTGCCTTCAAGCTGGACATAGTAACCAGTAAGGGCGAAAAGCAAGACCAGGCCCAACACCAATGCTGCCAGCAAGGCAATGGCGGCATAACTCGCCGGGAGCTGCCAGCGGATGGATCGTCGTTTCATGACCAATACTCCTTATCTGCCTACATTATAATGCGCGCCTCTTTTACTCGATAATCACATGCGTAAAAATTTTCCACCGTTATTTTGCGCTTTCTAAATGATGAAGACAGGCGGGAATCAAGCATGTCATTTGCCTGGTTGAGCCATCATCGATGGGGTTGAATAGATCAGTATGTCGGCGATGTAACGATCGCCGGTCTTCCGGCCCCAGGCGAAGATACTACTGGTCGTGGTGAGGTCATCCAGCGAGCCGTCTGCAATTTTGCGCTGGATCTTCTGTCCGTTTTGGGGAAGACCGTTGGTCAGGTCGTCCATAGTGGCGTCCCGGTAGATTTTGGTTTGGCCGGTGACGACGACCTCAATCTGAGGACCGGTATAGTTGGTGGATACCTCTGGGGTGCCTCCAGAATCGTCCATTTTCATTCCGATCGTGACGTTGCCGGTCCCAATCGTCAGCACATTATCCTGGCGGCTGACAAAGAGTCCCCTGGCGTCGGGATCGGTTTGAGGGATGGGCGTCGGCCAGGCGCTAAAGTCGCCTGGGCCGATGCGAACGGATTGCTGGCCGTTGGGGCCGGTGGATACGATTGGTCCGTTTTGGTTTTGAGCATTCGGGTTGTGGATGAACCGGCCCGCGAGGAAAGCCGCCCCGCCTAAGATGAGTACAGCTGCCACGCCCAGGCTTACCCATAAAAGCGTACGCTTTTTCTTTGGGGCAACTTCTGATGGCGGAGTGATTTCTTCGGGAACAATTGTTTCGTTATGTAGCGGTTCTTGGGTCATGAGTTTTAATTCCATTCCTTTATTAGGTCGGTGATGTAGGGTGTGCTTCAGCGCACCCTACACAACCGTTGATTTCGTGCTAATCCCTGTGCTCTGCGCTTTGTTTATTCGTAGCGCAAAGCCTCGATTGGGTCGAGGTGCGCTGCCCGCAAGGCCGGATAAAAGCCGAAGAGCAGCCCGGTCAGCACGGCCACGCCAAAAGAAAGCGGGATGCTGCCCGGGGCCAGCAGAGCGTTGCCGCCGTTGAGCGCGGCTGCGCCGGGGATGCTGAAAATGCCCGCCACAATACCCAATATCCCGCCGGCAGCGCTGATGATGGCCGCCTCGACCAGGAACTGACTGACGATATCCCGCTGGCGGGCGCCAACAGCCAACCGCACCCCAATCTCGCGGGTGCGTTCGGTGACACTGACCAGCATCACATTCATGATGCCAATCCCGCCCACGACCAGGGAAACGATTGCCATGGCGGTCAACAGAAGGGCAAAGGTGCTGGCGGCCTGCTGCTGCGCGCCCAGGATGTCGTTGCGGGTGGTCATGTCGAAATCGTCAACATAGGTGTCATCCGAATTGGGCTGGATGTTGTGCCGGCTGCGAAGATAATCGATGATTTCCTGCTTGGCCTGGTCGATCTTACTGGCATCTTTTACCACCACGGTCATGTTGACCGATGGTTCTTTATCATAGAAATGCTGGATAACCGTGCTGATGGGCATGTAGAAAGTGCTGTTGAAATCCCGCTGGTAGCGCTGACTGGAATCCAACGGCTCCAGCTCGGCGAGAACGCCGATCACCTGGCAGTGTTTGCGCCCCACCTGGACGGTCTGGCCAAGCGGGTTGTCGCCTTCGAACAGGTCCTGGGCTGTCTGCCAGCCCAGGATGCAGACCTCATCCCCTTCCAATACCTCCGTGTCGGTAAACATCCTGCCTGAACTCAGGAAATCTGCCGAGCTCACGGGCTTTCCTGGCGGCCAGTTGGCCGGCTGGAGGATGCCGGAAGAGACAGCCTGATCCAGGGCGCTGGCAGTGACCCCGGTCATATTGGTGTCGACCGCGTTGCGTCCATTGCGCATTCGCTGTGAGGAGTTGACCGACATGTTCACGCGCTCTACTTCGGGGACGTGGTAGGGCATCTGTAAACCGTCCTCATAGGTCAGGGGTTGATCAGTTTGTTCGATATCCCCGTTTTTCAGTTGCATGCGGGTATTGATCTGGATATCGTTGGCGCCCAGGGATTGGAACTGGCTGGCCACTGCGGCCCGCGCGCCGTTGCCCAAGGCCTGGGTGCTGATCACCGAAGCCACGCCGATGATGATGCCCAGGGTGGTCAGTACCGCGCGCAGTTTATTGGAGGAAACGCCTATCCAGGCGGTCCTCAGCAAATTAATTACGGTCATGATTGCCCTCCTCGTCAAGCTGCCCATCCCGCATTCTCAGGCGTCTTCCTGCATAAGCGGCCACGTTTAGGTCGTGGGTAACCATCAGGATCGTACGCCCCTGGGACGATAGGCCGGCCAACAACTGCATGAGTTCCTTGCCGGTGGCGCTGTCCAGATTGCCGGTGGGTTCATCGGCCAGGAGGATGGCCGGGTTGGTGACCAACGCGCGGGCAATCGCCACCCTCTGGCGCTCGCCGCCCGAAAGCAGCACCGGGTACTGCTGAGCGCGCTGAGCCAGGCCTACCTGGTCCAGTACCTGATGAGCGCGTTTGCGCAAATCCTCCTTTGAATTGCGGTACATCAACGGCAGGGCTACATTTTCCCAGGCTGAGAGGCGTGGCAGCAGGTTGAAATTCTGAAAAACGAAACCAATCCGCTCATTACGGATGCGGGCCAGCCGGTCAGACGAAGAGTGGTCGATTAGCTGACCTTCCAACCAATACTGACCTTCATTGAGGTAATCCAGGCAGCCTAAAACGTTCAGAAGGGTGGATTTACCGCTGCCAGAGGCGCCCATCAAGGCCAGAAACTCACCGGCCTGGATGGTCAGGTTGACCCCATTGAGAGCCCGGATGACGGTCGTACCCATGTTGAACCGGCGGAAGGCATTTCGCACCACGATGACTGCCCCGGCAACGGGAGGCGCGAAGGCTTCGGCAGCGCTCATTGAATGACCACCTTCTCACCTTCGTCCAGGCCGCTTAGAATTTCCACATTCGAGTCGCCTCGCATGCCAACCGTGATTTGTCGGGTGGTGATTGTGGCGCCGTCCCACACGCTCACCTGGGCTTTACTGCCGCTCGAGGTATGCACCAGAGAGCGCGGCAAGCACAAGACGCTGTTACGCTGGGCGATCACGATGGTAGCATCCGCGGTCATCCCATCTACCAGATTAGCCGGGACATTATCCAGAGAAAAACGCACCAGATAAGTGGGGCTGTTGCCCGACAAGCGTTGTGGGATGATGCCAGCCACTTTGCCGGTGATATTCAAATCTGGCAGCGCGTCGAAATACATGCCGGCGGGCTGTCCGACTGAGACAAATGGATAATCCTCTTCCACAACACTGCCTTGCACTTCCATAGCAGTTGGATCGATGAGGGTAAACAAGGTAGATGACGCCGGGATACTGTCTCCCACTTTGGCATCCACCGCGCCGATCACACCGGCGAAGGGGGCTTTGATCTCGACCGCATCGACGATGTTCTGGGCGATCTTCAGGCGCGCTTCGGCCTGGTCGACCGCTGCCTGGGCCTGATCCAGGTCGAGCGCGTCCGGGCCGTCTTTCACCCGCGCCCATTCTTCCTCGGCCACGTCCAGGCGGGCCTGGGCCAGTTGGATGGCGGTATCGGCCTGCTGGATTTCCATGTCGGAGGGCCCGTTCATCAGAAATTCGAGGTTGGCCTGTTCGCGGTCAACTTCCTGGCGGGCATGCGCCAGGCGGCTGAGTGCGGCCGCCTTTTCGGGGTCGATATCGCTGCGCCCGCGGTTGGCGTTGTAGATCTGCTCAGATTTGTCTAGCTCAGCTTTGGCGAGTATCAGGTTGGCGCGGGTGATATCGATGGTGTTGTCGGATGCGCGCTGGTAGCTTTTGCTCAGGC
Source organism: uncultured Chloroflexia bacterium (assembly GCA_963752685.1). Taxonomy (GTDB): domain Bacteria; phylum Chloroflexota; class Anaerolineae; order Anaerolineales; family Anaerolineaceae; genus Anaerolinea. The sequence continues at coordinate 26,459 of CAVVZR010000012.1, forward strand.
GGCGGGTTTTGGCGTCATCCAGGGCTTTGCGCGCGTCGAGCAGGGCGGTGTAGCTTTCGGCGGTCTTGACGGGAGCCTGAGTGGTGATGTCTTGCAAAGCACGTTGGGTCTGCAATAGCTGTACGTGCGCATCTGCCAGGGCCGCAGACAACGAGGCCGCGTCGGCCAGGTGGGCCAATACCTGCCCGCTGTTGACATGATCTCCCGGGCGGACGAGGATATCTGCCAGGCTGCCAGCTGTGGGCATCTGAATGCTCTCCACCAGCGTGTTGACCGCACTTCCTGGAGAATCGATGGTCTGCTGAATGTCACAGACACTTGCCGCCGTCGTGGGCGGGGCAGATGGCGGGGTGACCTGGGCCTGGCTAGATTGATAACCGATCCAACCCATGCCGGCAGTGATGGCCAGGAGCACGGCGGCTCCGGCGGCGATGATCCAACGTTTCATGCGCAATCCTCCGATGCTGGCCCGGAGATGGAAGCACCCCGCGAGCCGGGTTATCCATGAGCATAGCGTTGGTGAGTTTCAAAACGGTTTCAGCCCGGTTACAGTTCCGTAACCAGGCAGGCAAAGGGAGTCGAGTGAGGGGATCAGGAAGCCAGGCGGTAGCCGATGCCCGGTACGGTGAGGATCAGGCGGGGCTGGGCGGGGTCGAATTCGACCTTCTCACGCAGGCGGCGGATGTGGACGTTGACCGCTCGTTCGCTTTCCAGATCGGCGGCGTGGCCCCATACCGCTTCAATGATCTGGGCGCGGCTCAGTGCACGGCCTCGTTCACGCACCAGGTAAGTAAACAGGCGGAATTCGGTCGGGCTGAGATTGAGGGGCTGGTCGCCGCGCAGCACCTGGCCGCGGGCCTGGTCCACCATCAGGTCGCCCACCAGCAGCACCTGCTGCTCGCCGGTGGAAAACTCGCCGTACGCGCGGCGCAGTTGGGCGCGGATGCGCGATATCAGCTCGCGCAGGCTGAAGGGCTTGGTGACGTAATCGTCGGCGCCCATTTCCAGCCCGAGGACTTTGTCGGTTTCCTCCTGCTGCACGGTGAGCATGATCACCGGCAGGTGCAGTCCCTGCCGGCGCAGTGCGCGGCAAAAATCGAAGCCCGAACCATCCGGCAGACGCACATCCATCAGCACCAGGTGAGCCGGGCCGCGGGCGGCTGCCTCCAGCCCTTCGGCGCCGGTGGATTTCCACACGCCTTCGAAGCCGTGGCGCTCCAGCCCATCCAACAGGCTGCGCGCCACGGCCGGGTCATCTTCGATCAACAGGATACGATAGAGGTCAGGCATGCTCGGTTTTTCGCGAAAGCGGTCCGCCCGCACAAATGTGCGCTGGGAAGGTCAGGCGGCGCCGGTTTCGGTGCGGATATCGATGATCTTCTCAACCAATGGGAGGAGTGCCTGGCGCAGCGCCTCTAACTCTACCCCCACCACTTTGAGGGTGACGGTGCGGGTTTCGCTGCTTTCGCCCAGGATTGCGCCCAGGCCGTTGATATTTCCGCTCAGACGCTGGATCGCGCCGGTCATCTCGTAGAGCTTGCCGGGCGTATCGAGCACTTCGGCGGTCACGCGTACCCCGGCGCAGCGCGCGCCAAGCATCTCCAGGAAAATGGCAAACAGATCGGTTTCGGTGATGATCCCCACCAACCGGTCATTGCGCAGCACCGGCAGAGCGCCGATTTTGTTGTCGGACATGATCCGCGCGGCGTCTTCGATGGTGGTGTCTTCGCTGATGGTAACCACTTTGGTAGCCATCACCCGTTCCACCGTGATTTTGGCCAGCAGCGAACCGATCTCCCAGACGCTCAGCGTGGTGGCTTCGGACGGCGAAGCGTTGAGCAGGTCGGTGTTGGTGACAATGCCGATCAGTTTGCCGCGCTTGTCGACGACCGGGTAGCGGCGAACTTTTTCCTGGCGCATGCGCGCCAAGGCATCCTGCACAGGCACGTCAGGCGAAATAGTCAGTACGGGGTGAGTCATGCGTTCTCCAACCAACATGGCAGCGTTCCTCCTTGGAAACCAGGCAGATTCGGTGTACGGATCTATTCTACATGATATGACCCCTGAACGGGCAAATCCGCGCCCGGCTCGCGCCCTGAAGTATAATCTGGACAATGTCTGCCCGTTCTCGAACCAACAGCGCCCAATTTTTCGTCCTGCTGGTGGGGGTTATCGTGCTGGCCGGAATGGCCTGGCTGGTGATCGTCCTGATTCGCCCTGCTTCTGGCGCGGCGGCGCCTGTCCTGCCACCTACGGCGGCCGGCAGCGCCACGTTCACCTTGACTCCCAGCCCGAGCCCAAGCGCAAGCGCAACCCTCACCGCCACGCCGCGGCCCAGCCTGACGCCCACCCCCACGCCGCTCATCCCCCTGGCCTGCCTGCCGCCGGATGCTCCGCGCGAAGAAGCCCAGGTGGCGGCGGTGGTCAATGGCGCGTATATTGAGGTGAAAACGGCGCGCGGGCGTTTCTTCGTGCGCTACCTGGGGGTGGATCCCACCGGGGATGGCCAGGCGGCTGCCGCGCTCAACCGCAGCCTGGTAGAAGGCCAAACAGTTACCCTGGTGGCGGACGGGGTGGATAGCGACGACCAGGGCGATCTGCTGCGCTACGTGCTGGCCGGCGAGCGCTTCGTCAATTTTGAATTGGTGCGCCAGGGTGCGGCCCTGGCCGGGCTCTATCCGCCGCCCAGCGCCTGTGTGGACACCCTCCTGGCGGCCGAAGGGCTGGCGCGTGCGGAGCAGTTGGGCTACTGGCAGGGCAGTGCGGCGGCGCCCCTGGTCACGTTGCCGGCCAGCCCGGGAGCCTCCTGCGACTGCCGGGTGAAATATGCCTGCAGCGACTTTGCCAGCCAGGGCGACGCCCAGGCCTGTTACAATGCTTGCGGCGATTACCGCAACGCCGGCCTCGACCCCGATCACAACGGGCTGGCCTGCGACGAATAGAAAGCTGAGATTATTGAAAGAATGACTGAGCCAAAACCTTTGATTTTGCTGACCAACGATGACGGCGTGCAATCCCCTGGGATTGCGGCTGCAGCCGAAGCCCTGGCGGCGCTGGGCGACCTGGTGGTAGCTGCCCCGCGCGATCAGATGACCAGCGCCGGGCGCAGCCTGCCGGTGACTACCGATGGGCGGATTGAACGGGTGAAAATCAAGCTGCCAAAATCGGCGGCCGAGCTGGATGCCTATTCCGTGGGCGGTACGCCCGCGCAGTCGGTGCTGCATGCCGTGCTCGAAATCCTCCCGCGTCTGCCCGACCTGGTGGTCTCGGGGATCAATTACGGCGAGAATGTGGGCACGGGCGTGACCATCTCGGGCACCGTGGGGGCGGCGATGGAGGCCGCAGCGATGGGCATTCCGGCCCTGGCGGTCTCCCTGCAGATCCTCGGCCAGGAATGGTATTCCTACCACGACCTCGATTTTTCCACCTCGGCCGATTTCACCCTGCGTTTTGCCCGCGTGCTGCTGCGCCGCTCGCTGCCCGCGGATGTCGACCTGCTCAAGGTAGATATTCCCACCGAGGCCCTGCCGGATACCCCCTGGCGCATCACTCGCCAGTCGCGCCAGCGGTACTACCAGCCCTACTTGATCCGCGATGGCAGTTGGGATACGCGCGGTTACGTTTCGGCGCGGGTCAAAGTCCGCCAGGAAGATGTGGAACCCGACTCGGACGTGTACGCGCTGATCTACGACAAGGTGGTTTCGGTCACACCGATGAGCCTGGACCTGACCTCGCGCACCAATTTGACCTCGCTGGGGATGATGATCGAGAATATTTGAGGCTGCCTGCCTCATGCAATCCTGCTAACCAACAAAAATCACCCCGATAGATTTTCGGGGTGATTTTTGTTGGTTGATTTCGGGATGCTTACTTGATTTCGTAGGTCAGGTTGGCATCCACGCTGATCAGCAGCTGGCCGGAGCTCACCGGAACGGTGCTGCCGGTGGAGACTGCCATGCCGCCCTTGGCGTCGTACATGGGGGTCGGGCCGGTGTTGGTGTAGGCGTTCATCGTGATCAGATCGCCCAGGGTCACATCCGCGGCGGCGGCCAGTTCACCTGCCTGTTTGCGCGCGTCTTCGATGGCCAGTTTGCGGGCTTCGCTGATCGCGGCGGTCTTATCCAGCACGTCGAAGTTGATCCCGTTGATGCTGTTCGCACCGGCGCGCACCACGGCATCCAGCATTTTACCCAGGCTGCTCAGGTCGCGCATGGTCACATTGACAGTGTTATCCACCATGTAGATCGTGCCGGTCAGCTGGCCTTCGGGGCTGTACTGCTGCTGTGGGAAGATATTGAAACTGGATGTCTGGATATCTTTCTCGTCCACGCCCAGTTCCTTGATCGTGTTGGCGATGGTTTGCGCCTTGCTGTTGTTCTGGCTGAGGGCATCGCCGACGTTTTCGGCCTGGCTGTGCACGCCGATGAAGACATAGGCCACATCCGGGGCAAGATAAACTTTGCCATTGCCGGTGACATTGACCGTTCGGGATAGCATCGTTTTATCGGTTCCTGTAGAGGCTGCGTTGGGCGTGGCCTGGCAGGCTGCCAGGACCAACACCGTCAATAGGGCAAAAAATATGGTTAGTCGTTTGAGTTTCATCACAGGTCTCCTTCCTGATTTGTTCGCTTCGTATAAGACGCCTCACCGCCCAAAATGTTCCCGGGATCGGCAAAGCAAGTTGATGATTTCCCCCTGACCGGGAGGTTTTCGGTGATGTGGAACGAGTTGGAAAAGTCAGACTTTGCCAATCGCCCGGTTTGCTGCAAAAATTATCTTGATCGTAATTGTATAATACAACCAGCCAAAATCATAAGATTCCAGGCGCAGTTCCTGCCTTATTAGGAAGCGCCCGGGAGCCAAATTAGTGGAGGTCTGCACATGGAAAACTTTTTAGAAATTACCCGCGCCGCCCTGGCTGCCACCGCCGAACGCTGGATGGGCCTGAGCCAGACCCACCCGGTTGAAATGCTCGCCGAGCGGCCGGCCCCCGAAGAGTGGTCGGCGGTCGAGTGCCTGCAGCACATCGTCGATACCGAAAAGGTGCTGCAGTTCCGCCTGCAGGCCTTCCGGCAGGGCCGCGATTTTCCTGGGTTTGACCCCGATGAAGAAGGCACCCAGCCGGGAGCAGCTACACCCCAGGCGCTGGTGGCGGAGTTTGTGCGCCTGCGCCGCGAAAGCCTGGCTGCCTTGGAAAGCATCACCCCGGCCGATTTACAGCTCAAAGCCCGGCATGCCGAGTTGGGCCCGGTAACCCTGGATCAGATGATGCATGAATGGGTGGCGCACGACCTCAACCACACCATCCAGGCCGAGGAGGCGCTGATGCAGCCCTTCATCCGCGGTTCCGGACCCTGGCGTATTTTCTTTACCGAACACACGATCAAAAGCTAAGCACAGCTTTTTCTAGTATAATAATTCAAACAAATGTTCTGGTTTGGAGCCTGTCCCAGACCGGATTCGGACTGCAGGGGTATTGGGGAAGCCATGCCAATTAATTACCAGCAGGCGCTGGAACAAATCCAGCGCATGGGCGAGACGGCGTTGTACCGCGAACAAGAGCTGCGCAAGAAGGTTGAACTGGCGCGCCAGCTGCTGGCCGAGTATGCCGGGCGAGAGGCTGACCTGCGCGCGCTGATCGAACGCGCCGCCAACCTCAACCCGCGGCTGCGCTGCGCCATGCCCACCGCCGAGCGCCTGGACGCGGCCCTGGCAGCGGCTGCTCCTGCCCAGCCCTATGCCCTGCTGGCGGCGGACGGCTCGCAGATCAACCCCGACCGGCACAGCGCGATTGAATTTGGCGCGGTCAACGTCGGCGCCGTCCGCCTGGGGCCGGACCGCGCTCCCCAGGAGTGGGTGAGCAGTTCGCTAAAATTCGGCGATGACCTTTACAACGATCATCAACCCCTCACCGAGCTGGATATCGCCATCCTGCGCGACCTGGAAGAACGCAAGATGCTCTTCGAGCTGGCCCGCGAAGACTACCAGCAGGGCCTGCAGGTGATCACCCTCACCGATGGGCCGTTGGAATTGTTCAGCCAGGAGCAGGACAGCCCGTATTTCAAAAAGCAGCTTGAGCAGTATCTGCACGTGCTGCGCGAACTGGCCGGGCTCAACACCGCCGTGGCCGGTTACGTCGACAAGCCGCGCAGCGATTACCTCACCGCCGCCCTGGAGCTGGCGCTGTTGGACCGCGAAGGGCAGTTGAGCCAGGCCGGCAAACTCCGCGAGCTTTGGCCGGTGCGGGATATCGACCTGTTGGGCAATCTCCTCGAACCCGGCCGGCGTTCGGCGGTTTTCCAACTGCGCTCGGCTGCAGCGCAGCATTTTTCCGGTGAGCTGGCCCTGCACTATTTCTATCTGAATGTGGGCCGGGCGCAGCATGCCCACCTGGCTCGCGTGGAGGTGCCGCGCTGGGTGGCGCAGGACCCGGATCTGCTCAACCTGCTGCAGGCCGCCCTGCTCGACCAATCCGCGCAGATGGGTCCGCGGCCGTTTCCCTACTTGCTGCACCGCGCCCACGAGGTGGCGGTGGTTCATCCCGAAGAAAAAGATCAGCTCGAAATCATGATCGCTGCCGAACTGCGCCGCCAGGGCGTGGAGGTGGGCGAGCAGTCCAACAAACAGTCGGCCAAGGAACTGCCTGGGCGGACGAGGATGGAACGATGAGTGCAATTGAAATTGGGCGGCTGCTGCGCGCCAGCACCAGCGCGTGTGTGGTGGGCTGCCGGGTCTCTCAGGTGGGAGCGCCCGCCTTTGGCAGCCTGGTGCGCATCCCTTTCCCCGGGGAAGATTACCAGATTTATGGGATGATCACCGACATCCACATCGACGACGACGGGCTGGTGCGCCAGCTGGTCACGGCGCAAAGCATCCAGGCGAATGTGATCGAGGACAACCGCATCAACCGCAACGTGCCGGTGGAGTTTTCGGTGCTGCACGTGGGCTACCAGCGCGCGGGGCGCATCTCGCATTTACTGCCGCCGCGCCCGCCGCTCAGCCTGGACGCGATTTTCCCTTGTGAGAGCGACGACCTGGTGGCCTTTACTTCCGCCGGCCGCTTTGGCTACTTCCGCCATGTGCTGCGCGCGGCCGGCGATCTGCCGGTGGGCGAGCTGCTGGCCGCCCACATCCAGCAGGTGCTGCCGCACCAGCTGCAAGCCGGCCGGCCCGAGTGGCGCGACCGCGCCGTGCAGGAGCTGATCACCCTCCTGCGCGACGATTACCCGACCCTGATGAGCGTGCTCGGGGCGCTGGGAGAGATTGAGGAATGATGAGTGTTGAGTGATGAATGATGAATTGCGGAAAGAACTGCCTGGTGGACAACTGCAGCAGCGGACCAAGGATTTGGCATTGCGCATCATCCGGTTAGTCGATTCGCTGCCGGCCACACCGGCGGGGCGGGTGATTGGTAACCAGCTGCTGCGGTCAGGTACATCGGTGGGAGCGAACTATCGGGCGGCATGTCGGGCAAGAAGTAAGGCTGAGTTTCGAGCCAAATTGGGGATTTGTATTGAAGAAGCTGATGAAACCCAATACTGGCTTGAGCTGCTGGTTCAATCTGGGATAGTTCAGGAAAAATTACTCGAAGGTCGATTAAAAGAGGCAGACGAGTTGATTGCGATGATGGTTGCTTCGGTCAAGAAGGCAGCCGAACCCAAGTAAGAAAATTTTTGGGAGATTAGAATGGTATCAAGTCTAGATTCTTCAATCGACATTCATCATTCATCATTGGGCGCTCATCATTCCATCGGTTATATCGTCGGCGGGGGGTTGAAGGAAAACCTGCGGGTGCGGCTGACGGTGCCGGCGCACAGCGTGCAGGAGGGTGCCTTTGTGGTGGTGGAGAGCGGCAGCTGGCTGTTCTACGGCCTGGTCACCGACCTGCAGCTGGGCGCCACCGACCCGCGCTTTGCGGATGAGCAGAGCGAAGAGCGCCTGCCCGCCAGCCTGGCCGGCCTGCTCCACGGCCAGACCCTCTACACCAACCTGGAGGTGCTCCCTGCTTTGATGGTCGAACAGCCGCCCGACCCGGGCGCTGCCAGTTACCAAAGCTGGTGGGCCGAGCACGAGAAAAACCCGCCGCGCCCGATCCCGATCAAGACCGTCCCGGCGCATCATGCCCGCGTGCGCCTGGCCGGCGCCGGCGACGTGGCCGAGATCTTCGGCGACCCCGCCAAGAAAGGCAACTTCGTCATCGGTTACACCCGCGAGCAGGGTCACCCGGTGTGCATCGACCTGGATAAGCTGGTGCAGCGCTCCTCCGGCATTTTTGGCGCTACCGGCACGGGCAAATCCTTCCTCACCCGCATCATCCTGGCCGGGTTGATCCATTCCAACGTGGCCGGCGCCTTGATCTTTGACATGCACAACGAATACGGCCCGGACGATACCGCCTCCGACACCAACGAGCGCATCCCCGGGCTCAAGGGTAAATTCCCCACCAAGGTGCGCCTGGTGGGGCTGGGGCGGGGCAGCGATTTCCGCGGGGTCCAGCCCGATTTCAACCTGGAGATTGCCCAGCGTGACATCGAGCCGGGTGACGTGGAGATGCTCAGCCGCGAGCTGAACCTGAAGGAAACCACCCCCACCACCCTGGCGGCACTGGAACGAGAGTTTGGCCAAAACTGGTTTGCGGAATTCAAACAGCTCAAGTACGGCGCCAAAATCGAAACTGAGGATGGCAAAACGGTCGCCGCGCCCGACAGCGTTGCCGGCTGGGCAGTACGCGCCGGGGTGCACCCAGGGGCGGCCGAAGGCCTGCACAGCAAGCTGGGCCGCGTGTTCAACCTGTCCTATATCGTCGAACGCCCGGCAGCGGATACGGTCAGCGAGATGATCAAGGCCCTCGAACACGGCCAGCACGTGGTGCTCTCCTTTGGCGGCCACGAAAGCGACCTGGATTACCTGCTGGTGGCCAACATTCTCACCCGGCGCATTCGCGCTGCCTGGGAGCGCAAGACCAACGAGTTACCGCAGCGGCAAGAGCCAAGAATCCCCCGCCCGCTGGTGATCGTGGTCGAGGAAGCCCACAAACTGCTCAACCGCGAGATGGCAGCCCAAACCGCTTTCAGCACCATTGCGCGCGAGATGCGCAAGTATTACGTCACCCTGCTGATCATCGACCAGCGCCCCTCGCAGATCTACGACGAGGTCATGTCGCAGCTCGGCACGCGCGTATCCGGCTGGCTGGGTGACGACCTGGATATCCAGGCGGTGCTCTCGGGTCTGGCCGGCAAGGATGCGCTGCGCGGGATGCTGGCGCGCCTGCAGGCCAAAGAAGAGGTGCTGCTGCTGGGCTGGGGCGTGCCCATGCCCATCCCGCTGCGCTCGCGGCGCTACGACGACAACTTCTGGAAGGAACTGTTACGCGCCAAAGCACCCGGCAAGCACGACGAGGCAGACATTATGAAGGCGCTGGGGTTCTAGAAACGGAGTTTTCCTCAGCCAATAAAACGGTGAAGCATCACCCGCGCTTCACCGTTTTCGATTCATGCGGCTGGAGCTTGCAAATCTATCCAATTCCAGCAGCTTTGCGTATAGGCGTTGATTGCCGGTCTAAAGACTGGCGAGTGGGCAAGGAATGGCTTTTCTAACCGCGGCGCCGGTTGGTTATCTTACTGGTTTTCGTCCCCGTAAGCAAAGAGATTGCTGATCGATTGCCCGGAGTGGTTCATCTGGATCGCGTCGCCCAGCAGGGAAGCCACCGAGAGAATCTGCAGCTTGGGGTGGCGGCGCTCGGGCGGCAGGTAGACGGTGTCGGTGCTGACGATCTCGCTCACCTCGGGGATGATCGCCAGGCGCTCCAGCCCGCCTTTGACAAAGACGCCGTGGGTGCACACTATCCAGATTTCCTGGATGCCGGCCGCGATCAGCAGGCGGGTGATTTCTTCAACCGACCCCCCCGTGGCGATTTCATCATCATACACCAGGGCGCGCTGGCAGCTGCTGATCTGATCGCCGATGATCCCGCTGATGCGCACCTGGGTGTCGGAGATGCGCTCCTTATTTCCGGCGGCCACCGGCAGCCCAAGATCCTTGGCAAAGCGGGCGGCGGATTTGGCGTTGCCCATATCCGGCGAGACCACGATGGTGTTGCTCAGGTCGCGGCCCTCGAAGTGTTTTTTGAACACCGGGCGGCTGGTGAGCGGGTCGGTGGGCATGCTGAAGAAGCCATGCACCTGGGGCGAGTGCAGCATGATGGTCATCACGTGGGTGGCCCCGGCGGTGTGCAGCAGGTCGGCGATCAGCCGCGCAGTGATCGAAATCCGCGGGGCGTCTTTCTTGTCTGAGCGGGCAAAGGAGAAATAGGGGATCACCGCGTGGACTTCTTTGGCAGCCGAAGAGTGGGCAATATCCAGCATCATCAGCAGCTCGACGAGGTGGTCGTTGACCGGCGGGGTGAGGGATTGGACGATAAAGACTTCTCGGCCGCGCACCGTAGCGCCCAGCTGGATATACAGGTCGTCATTGCTAAACCGTTTAATCTGGGTATCGATCAGGGGCACGTTCAGGTGGTTGCAGATGTCGGCGGCAAGCTGCTGGTTCGAGCTGCCGCTGAAGAAACGCACGGTCTCAGGATCCATCCGGGCAGATGAAGTCATTTTTCCTCCAGGGTGGGCTTATTATAAAGGTTTGAGGAAAATTTGGGGCTTTTTAAGTTGGGCATACCAGGGGGCAAATCTCCCCGCGTGATCCATCTGTATTTCCATGAGCGCGGAGGAAATTGCTCATATTACCTGTATCGCTAAAGCCGCTGTGCCCGGCAGTTGGATGCTCACCATTCGCCGGTGGATGGCCAGGCAGGCCGGCGCATAAATTCTTCGATGCGGCGCCGGTGGCCGGGGAGGGTACCCGCCGGCAGGGCGGTGGGGTCAAAGAAGCGCCACTCGGCAATTTCAAGGTTCTTACGACCGGGGACTGCCTGGACCTCGCCCGAAAACACGGCGATGTGATCGCTTTTCCCTTCGAAAAAATTGGTGTAGATGCCCTCCAGGCGCAGCGCCTCTGGCGCCGACCCTAATTCTTCCTGGATTTCACGGCGGGCAGCCTGTTCCAGGGTTTCACCGGGTTTGGCCCCGCCACCGGGCAGCAGCCAGCCCTGGCCGTAGGTGTGGCGCACTAACAGCACCTGGCCGTTTTGAGTCAGGATAACACGCACGCTGGCGCTCACCGGGCGTGTCAGGCGCCAGTATACGCGGCGCAGGCTCACCGCCGCGCGGAGCAATGATCCGGCCAGGCGCAGTTTTACACCGGCGGGTTGGCCGCCGGCGCGGCCATGCGCCCGGCTGCTAAGCGCGTGTTTTCTTCGATGTCGATCAGCAGGTAAATGGCTTCACCGGTGGCGTATAACGTCAGCCCACCGATCCCGCCGCCGATCAAGACGAACAGGCCCGAGATGATCCCGCCGATCACCCCGCCAAAGGTCGAGCCCACCCCGTTCATCATCCCGGGGCCGAATTCGTTGGAGAAGTCGCGCAGGGCGGCTCCACCCAGCGCCCCGGCTGCGCATGCGCCGATCGCGCCAATGATGGCCAGGACCAAAACGATGACGCCAATAATTTTGTACAGCGATCCTACGGTGCGCAGTGCGCGGTAACGTTTTTCCATCGAATCCTCCTCTGAATGACCATCCTGGTTGCCTGGATGAGGCACATTGTGGATTCAATGATACAACATTTCGCTTAAACCCGTGAGTGAAAAACTCTTCGTACCTTGGGCTGCGCTTTCTTTCGGGGTTCACGCTCTCAGCGCCCGGGCTTGTCTGACAATTTCTTGAGAAAGCCACCCGCACCCGGCCATGGCGTTCTCAAAAAAGCTTGACAAATGCCAATTAGGATCCATCTCCTCCAGAGACAGAGGTCAAAGAGGGAGATTGAGGGTTCAGATGCCGTTTTACGGCGTTTGAACCCTCAAATCTTTATTTCCCCGCCCCGTTTCGGGGAGGGCTTGTCTGACAATTTTTGAGATGGCCACCCGCAGCAGGCCAATTCACGTTGACAACTTTGATAAAAACAGTAAACTTAAGTTGGAGGTCTCTGATGATTTCACAGACGGATATCCTCATCCGCGTGCTGATCGCCGCGGCCCTGGGTGCGCTGGTCGGTTATGATCGCGAGCGCCAGAACCAGCCGGCCGGGCTGCGCACGCACGTGGTGCTGGTGGTAGGCGCCTCGCTGGCCATGTGCCTTTCAATCAACCTGGCCATACAGTTCCGCGCGGATGTGCCCAACGGCGACCCGGCCCGCCTGGCTGCCCAGGTGCTCTCCGGGATTGGCTTCCTCGGCGCGGGAGCCATCTTGCGCTTCGGTGCTACCGTCAAAGGCCTCACTACCGCGGCCTCTTTGTGGACCATGGCGGTGGTCGGCATGACGGTGGGGATCGGCTATTTCCTGGTGGCAGGGGGAGTGACTGCTTTGCTTTTCATTGTATTGACCTTGTTGAATGTGGTCGAGAATCGCCTGATCAAGCCCGATCTAAATGTCTTGTTTTCCATTTATGCTACTGACCGCATTGGCATCGAAACGGATGTGCGCGCAGTATTGGAAAAGAACAGCAAGCACATCGATTATTTCCGCTTTAATCATAATATTCACCGTCGGCGCGTGCATATCAACACCCTGATCCAATTGGATAATCGTGAGCGGCTTAAAGAATTGAGCAATCAACTCGCCGGGGTTCAGGGAGTTAAGATCGTCAAATATCAATAAAAATGCCCCGGCGGGGCTGATTAACCTGGCGCGGTGTGGTATCCTACAGGGTAACAAGCAATATAGCCGTCGGGCAAAGGGCAGACCGCTCGGCCGACGAAACTCATCTCCCAGGGATTTGTGAGAGGTACTGTATGAGCGAATATGATGTGATCGTGATCGGGGCCGGGCCAGGCGGGTATGTTGCCGCCATCCGCGCCGCACAGTTAGGCCTGAAGACGGCCATCGTAGACAAACAGTGGTTGGGCGGGGTCTGCTTGAATATCGGCTGTATCCCTTCCAAATCGCTGCTCAAAAATGCCGACGTGGCCCACACCCTGCGCGAACGCGGCAGAGAATTGGGCTTTTCCTTCGACAACCTGACCCTCGATTATTCGGTGGCGGTGAAACGCAGCCGGCAGGTCTCAGACCGCCTGGTCAAGGGGGTTGGCTTCTTAATGAAGAAGAACAACGTCGACGTGATCATGGGTGCGGCAAAACTTACCGCGACAGACACCGTCCAGGTGACGGATAAAGACGGCGGGCAAAGCGAACACAAGGCTAAGAACATCATCCTCGCCACCGGCGCCTCGCCTTCCTCTATCCCCGGGGTGGTCATTGACGGCCAAAAAGTGGTCACCTATGCCGAAGCCATCCTGCAGACCCAGATGCCTAAATCGGTGATCGTGATTGGCGGCGGCGCGATTGGGGTGGAGTTTTCCACGGTGTGGAACGCGTACGGCGCGCAGGTGTCGGTGGTCGAAATGCTGCCACGCATTGTCCCGCTGGAGGATGAGGAAATCAGCGTCGAGCTGGCCAAAGGCTTCCAGAAGCGCGGCATCCAGGTGCTGGCCGGGCACCGTGTGCTCTCAGTGGAAACCACCGACAGCGGCGTGCGCGTCAAAGTGGCCGGCGATGCCGGTGAAAAGGTGTTGGAAGCCGAACAGGCGCTGATGGCAATTGGCTTCAAGCCCAATTCCAAAGACCTGGGTCTCGAAGCCGTGGGGGTGACTCTTTCCCCGCGCGGGTTTGTGGAGGTGGATGAGCGCATGGCCACCAACGTACCCGGCATCTGGGCGATTGGCGACCTCACCGGCAAAACCCTGTTAGCCCACGTGGCTTCGGCCATGGGCATCATCTGCGCCGAAAATATCGCCGGAGAAGAGACAGTCACCATCGATTACCGCATGGTGCCGCACGCCACCTACTGCCAGCCGCAGATCGCCTCCTTTGGCCTGACTGAAGCCCAGGCGACCGAGGCCGGGTATGAGGTGCGGGTGGGGCGTTTCCCCTTCCAGCCCAACGGCAAGGCCCTGGGTCTGGGCGAGTATGCCGGTTTTGTCAAAATCATCACCGATGCCAAGTATGGTGAGATCCTTGGCGCGCACATGATTGGCCCCGAGGTCACCGAGCTGCTCCCCGAACTGACCCTGGCGCAGCGCAATGAGCTGACCATTGGGGATATCGCCCGCAATATCCATGCCCACCCCACCCTCAGCGAGGTGCTGATGGAAGCCGCGGAAGCAGCCGAAGGCCACGCCATCCATATTTAAAGACAATAACGCAAGGAATCAAAAAACCGGCGGGCTTTTGACCGCCGGTTTTTTGATTTCAGATCGAAAAATCTTCCCCAGACCAGACGCCTTCGCTGATCTGGTGCGGCAGGTTGGGGTGGTGCTCGTGCCCCTCGGCCTGCTCTTTGTGTTCGTGAGGCTGGCTGGGCTCCTGGCCGTTTTTACCGCCGCCGGTCTTTGCACCGGCCTGCAGGTGCGGGTGCTGCAGCATATGGAAGCGCAAATCGGTTTCCAGGCGCTCGATGCGGTTGTCACCGCCCATCGGGGTGCCCACCCGCCCGGCTTCCTCGATCACGCCTTCCAACTGCTCCACCCGGTCGACCAAAGCCGATAGAGTGGCCGCGATGGCGTCCGGCATGATGTTATGGTTCAGGTCGGGGCCGGCCGGCTGCGTTTTGGTGCGCACCATCACCTGCCCCGGAACGCCCACCACCACCGAGTTGGGCGGTACGGCTTTGACCACCACCGCGTTGGCGCCGATGCGGCTGCCCGCCCCGACCACCATCGCGCCAAGGATCTTGGCCCCGGCGCCCACCACCACGTTATCTTCCAGGGTGGGGTGGCGTTTGCCTTTTTCCAGGCTGGTGCCGCCCAGGGTCACCCCGTGGTAAAGGGTCACGTTATTGCCCACTTCGGCCGTCTCACCGATCACCACGCCCATGCCGTGATCGATGAAAAAGTGCTGCCCGATCGTCGCGCCTGGATGGATCTCGATGCCGGTGAGAAAGCGCATGATGTGCGAGAACCAGCGCGCCAGGGTGCGGGCATTGTGCGTCCACAACCAATGGGTGATGCGGTGGCCCCAGACGGCGTGCAGCCCGGGATAGCTCAAAAGAATTTCCAGCACACTGCGCGCCGCGGGGTCGCGGTCGAACACCGATTGGATATCTTCTTTCATCATCGCGAAAAATTTAATCATCGTATCCCTCCAAACCGGGGCTTTTGCCAGCGATGCGGCGCTCAGACCGCCAGATCGGCGTATAAGGCAGTGGACAGATAGCGTTCGCCAAAGGACGGGATGATCACCACGATGATCTTCCCGGCGCTTTCTTCACGGGCGCGCCACCTGCAGGGCGGCCCAGGTAGCCGCGCCGGAAGAAATGCCTACCAGCAGGCCTTCCTGCGAGGCCATTTTGCGCGCGGTGGCAAAGGCGTCGTCGGCCTTCACCCGCACGACCTCGTCGTAAATTTTCGTGTTGAGCACGTCCGGGATAAACCCGGCCCCGATGCCCTGGATGGGGTGGGGACCTTTGGTCCCGCCGGAAAGAATCGCAGAGGCATCCGGCTCGACCGCCACCATACGCACGCTCGGTTTGCGCGATTTGAGCACCTCGCCCACCCCGGTGATCGTGCCGCCGGTGCCGATCCCGGATACGACGATATCCACCTGTCCGTCGGTGTCTTTCCAGATTTCCTCGGCGGTCGTCTTGCGGTGGATTTCGGGGTTGGCCGGGTTCTGGAACTGCTGCGGGATGAAGACGCGCGGGTCATTGGCGGCCATTTCTTCGGCCTTGCGGATGGCGCCGGGCATGCCTTCGCTGCCAGGGGTGAGGATCAGCTCAGCGCCGTACGCGCGCAGCAGGATGCGCCGTTCTTTGCTCATCGTATCGGGCATGATCAGGGTGCATTTGTAGCCGCGGGCCGCGGCCGCGAAGGCTAGCGCGATGCCGGTGTTGCCGCTGGTCGGTTCGACGATGATCGTGTCGGGCTTGATCTTCCCGGCTTTTTCCGCGGCGTTGATCATGGCCACGCCGATGCGGTCTTTCACCGAATGGGCCGGGTTGTAGTATTCCAGTTTGGCGAGCACAGTGGCCTTGGCGCCGGCGTCGCTGGCGATGCGGTTGAGGCGCACCAGCGGCGTGTTGCCGATCAATTCGGTCGCATCATTGTAGATGTGCATGGTTCAAGTCTCCTCTAACGTGATGTATAAAATACAGTCAACGGCAAACAAAAACAGCGGAGTATCGCTCTGCCTCACAAACTTGCATTGTGCGGGGCTTTGTTCCGCTGCCTTCGTCCGGTTGACTGTATCGAAAATTACACGTGTCTAACGAGGCAGGGTTACTCAGCCCCGCCCGGACACATGCAACAATTGAAGATCAATTCTCCAATAATTATCCGTTTCATTCTATACACGATTATAGGACAGATTAAATGCATGTCAAGGGTGCTTGCAACCCGGATTCACCATTTTTTGGCCATCATTTTAGGCCCCGGTCAGGCGTTCCACCAGCAGGCGCTCGAAAGCAGGCAGGTCTTTCCAGGCAGTCGCGCAGCGCAGCGGCTGGGCGGAGGGATCCAGCAGGGTATAGCCTTCGTCGTTGACCCGTACGCCCAGGGTCTCCATCACCAGCAACTCTTCCGAGAAGGTCAGGTAGGCGGCCACGGTGTCAAACAAGGTTGAGCTTTGGGTCTCCTCATCGATGTCTTTGATCCAATCCACCTGGTTAGAGCGCCGCCAGACGCGGTAATTTTCAATCAGCGCCCGCGTGATGGGGTCCTGGCTGTCACGCACCTGCCGGTAGGCCTCGCCCCTCAAGGTGATTAACCCGCAAGTGTCCACCGGGGTGATGGTCACCTGCCAGCCGGCCTCGAAGGCTGCGCGGCAGGAGTCCGGGTCTAGTTTGACATTGTATTCCGCCGCAATCGGCGGAGCGCCGTCGTAGCCCACGCGCAGACTGCCGTGCATGCCGACGAAGCGTGCGTTTTGCACGATGCGCGGTTCGCGGCGCAGGGCTTCGGCGATGTTGGGCACCGGGCCGATGCACAGCAGGGTCACCGGCTGGGGCGAAGCCAGGATGGTCTCGATGATCGCGCCCACCCCGTCTTCGGCCACCTGGCCGGGATAATCTGCCAGATCATATCCCTCGACCCACGCCGCCTGGGGGCAGTTGCGCCGCGAGCCGTCCTGCAGGTCCACGCCCACGCCCACGCGCACATCGCTGCGCCCAGCCGCCTGCAGGAACTTTGCCAGCAGCCTGGCGCGGTAGGGGGCGTCGCCGGTGTCGCTGACCGCCAGGCGTAAATCCACCTCGGGCGATTTGAGCAGCAGCGCCAGGGCCCAGGTGTCGTCGATATCGGAACCAATATCGGTGTCGAGAATAACCGGAATTGTCATGTTACTTTTCCTCCAGCGGCGCGGGTTCGATCATCTCCAGGAAGATCTGGATCTGTTCATCCCAATATTTCCAGGTGTGATCGCCGGGGCCTTCCGCGTAGGTCAGGTCGAGCCCCAGGCGTTCGGCATGCTTGTGAAATTTCACGTTGGATGCGTACAGGAAATCCTGCTGACCGCACCACTGGTAGAGGCGCGGCCGGGGACCCTGGTGGCGCGGGCTGGCCAGTTTGCGCGCCAGCCAGAAAAGGTCGTTGGGGCTGTTGCGGGCTTCATCCAGGCTGCCAAAGACCCCTTTGATTTCATCCACAAAACTATGCTCGCGGTCTTTGTACATCAGGGTGATATCGGTCAGCCCCGAGAAGCTGGCGGCCGCGGCGTACCGCTCGGGGCAGCTGAGCGCCAGCTTGAACGCGCCGTAGCCGCCCATGGACAGCCCGGCGACGAAATTATCCTCGCGCGCCGTGGAGAGCGGAAAGAGGGATTGGGCCACAAAGGGCAGCTCTTCGCTGATGAAGGTCCAAAAGCGCGGGCCGGCCTTCATATCGGTGTAAAAGCTGCGGTGGACAGCCGGCATCACCACCGCCAGGTCGTGGTTCTCGACATAGCGTTCGATCGAGGTGCGGCGCTGCCAGATGGTGTGGTCGTCGGATAAACCGTGGAGCAGATAGAGGGTGGGGTGTTTGCCTTCCTGCGCCGAGCTCTGGGGTTTCCAGGGTCGCAGGGGCAGGATCACGTCCATCGAGGTGCTCAATTGGAGCGACTGAGAAAAGAAATTGCAGTGGATCAGCGGCATAGTTTCTCCTTGCTCACCATCATACCCCGGTTTTATTTCTTCATATCAATCTTTTCGCCGGGAAGTGAGTTGAACAGGTCATTATCCGGGCAGGCTAAAAAAACGCTGGTAATAGCCGAAGCTCGCCAGGAGCAGCGCCCCGCCGATGGCCGCGTAGGCCACCGCCAGGTAGGGTTTGGGCAGGGCTGAGCTGCGCAGCAAGATGCCGCCGGTGATCATCACGGCAATGATCAGATAACCGCGCCAGTTCTGAAAGGCAAACAGGCAGGCTCTTTCGGGCAGCGAGAGGATCCGGCCGATATTTTTCCCGGCGAGTTTGGAAAACTCGAAGCGATAGGCCGCCACCGCGATCATCAACCCCAGTAAACCCAGCAGCAAATTCAGCAAGGAAGCCGATTGGGTAAGCCAGCTGAGCGCATAGCGCAGCAGCATGATGCCCACCCCGGTCCACATAACCCCCGAAAGCACCAATAACCATTTTTTCGGCAGCGCCGGATTGAGCCGGATCAACAGCATTTGTAAATTCATCCTGTAAAACCTCTGTCTTTAATCAAAATCTTCGCCATAATTGGCGAGGTCTTGTCATGGATTTTGCATCTTTTTTCTTGCGCAAATACCCAGCCATTGGGGCAGGGCTGCCCAAGGATTTTTGCACCAATCAAACTTGGCGTAATTGTCCTTTTGTTTATTTTCCAGCGAGTTATACCACCAGTCATCGCAATCATCGGGCCGTGGGTGAAATTCGACAAAGTCTCTAATTTCAAAACCATTCGCAAGTAACCCTCGGATGAAATCCTGGATCCTCCATGCGTATTCGGGAGGGTCACCCCGTGGACCGGTTTCTTCATATGGCTTGATTATTTTGATTTCACTGCCGCTATCATCAAATGGACGAATGAACGGATGAGTTTCAAAGTTTATATAATACCCACCCTGTCTTAACACGCGATTGAAGCTTTGATACATAACCGGCAGGTCGCCTATCCACACATGCACACCATTGGAGGTATACACCAGGTCATAGTCGCTGTCGCTGATTCCATCTAACGTCATGCTGTCGGTGCGGACAAATTGTATGTTCCAGCTTCTTGCTGACGCGAGTTTTGCGGCATTTTCAAGTTGCTTTTCGGAAAGATCTGTGGATGTAACTTCAGCTCCGAGCAAGTGGAAACCAAACACTGCCGCATTATCGCCGCTGGATGCAACCAGCACCCGTTTTCCAGTCATGTCGGGAAATGCCATCTTGATCATCTCGAACGTCTCGACTGGAAACGCGTAGGACGGGTCATGTTGAATATCTTCGAGAATTGAACCGGCATACCTTGATTGGTAATATTCATCCGAGCAGTTATTCCAATACCGGTTGGTTTTTTCGTTCATGCTTTGCTCGCATTCTCCACTATCATCAAATTATGGCAGTTTTATTTGCATGGGATGCAATGTTCAAAACTTACCCTGATCCTTGATCACCAACTTTTGGCGAAGGTATTTATTAATATTAAAAATATCGTTCTCGCGGCACCGGCAGGCGAACTGTGTGATCATTAAAAGGGGACGGTTTCAGGGCTATGGCTAAATCTATCATATTTTTGGGCAGGTATGCTCGCTAATTGTTAGCTGTCGCCAGGAAATCACGTTCCCAGACTTTCGATTGTTGGAATTATGCGCCATAATTGAGATCGTCAATTCAAGTCTGGGATCATGGTTCGCTCAACGAGGAATATATGTCGTACTGGCCTGGCAGTTACCGCGCCGCGGTGTCTCTTTCATTCGATGACGGCCTGCGCTCGCAGTTGGAAGTGGCCGTGCCCATCCTGGACCGCGCCGGGCTGCGCGCCACCTTCTATCTGTAAACCCGGCCGGCGTCGAGGAAAGCGCCGGGCTGGGCGACAGTTGGGCCGAACGCCTGGCGCGCTGGCAGCCCGTCCAGGCTCGCGGGCACGAGATGGGCAACCATACCCTGCAGCACCCCTGTTCGCTCAATATCGATGCCGATTGGCTGGCGGGCAAAAACCTGCGCGATTGGACCCTGGAGCGCCTGGAAGCGGACGTGCTCGAAGCCCAGCGGCGGCTCGCGTCCGCTTTCCCCGACCAGCGCGAGACCTCCTTTGCTTACCCGTGCTACGAGGACGCGGTGGGCCAGGGCAAAAACCGGGTGAGCTACACCCCGATTATCGCCGAGCATTTCGCCGCCGCGCGCCACAAAGGCGAGCTGCGCGGCGAGCTGGCCAACGACCCGCGCGCCTGCGACCGCCATCACCTGTCTTCCTGGCCGGTGGAGTACCGCGAGTCCGCCTTTATGATCGGGCTGGTGGAGCAGGCCGCCTGGCTGGGGCGCTGGGCGATCTTTACCTTTCACGGCATCCAGGAGGGGCATCTGCCGGTGGGCGAAGGCGATTTTGCCGAATTGACCGCGTACCTGGCGCGCCGTGAGGATATCTGGACGGCCCCGGTGGCTGAAATAGGCGCGTATTTGCGCATGCAAAATGGGTGAATTGGCGCAAAAATGGTAAAATTTAAGAAAGGAGTGCGGCCATGGATTTTTTGACCGACCTGATTCGCAAACCCTATCCCTCGCAAAATGCTCCAGAGGTAGAAAAACTGCTGTCTGAGCTGGTGCAAATTGGCATCCGTGATGATTTCCTCTCGGAACGTCCCGGGGCGGGTTTTAATTCGCAATGCCGCAACGTCCGCGCGCGGCAAATTGGTACGCGGCTGCTGGATATCGGCGGGATGCCGTTGATGGAATTTGCTCAGCGCCGGGTGCGGCGGAAATCGGGCAAGAAGGGGCGCTCACTGTCTGAGCACCTCGAATATGCCTGGGCCGAAATTGGCGATTGGATGAAATAAAGCCGCGGCCCGCGGCGTAAATCGATGAACCTGGAAACGGTTGGCCGCTGGCTGCTGATCCTCGGTGTGGCAGTGGCGCTGCTGGGCGGGGCCATCTGGCTGCTGGGGCGCTTCTTCCCGCACCTGGGCGATCTGCCTGGCACCCTGCGTATTCAGGGCGCTGGGTTTACCTGCCTGATCCCCATCCTCGCCTCGATTGTATTGAGTGTGCTGCTGAGCATCTTGTTGAACGTGCTGGCGAAGTTGATCAAGTAAAAAGCGGGTCGTATTGGCCGCTTAAAGGTAACGGCCATTAACCTGCCAGTTCTGATAGTTCAATCTCTCCCCAAAGCGGTGATATTCGGTATAATTTACCCGCCTCTCCAACAGGCGATCCGCGCCGCGGTGTTAATGATTTGTCGTCCGGCGGCTGCGGATCCATGATGAATTCGTGCATTTCTGCGCAACCTTTCAACGGCCCGTGGGTTTAAGCTGACGTGACAACCTCTGCACCGACAATGGGGTAGTTTTGGCACGCGCGCGAGCTTATTAAACAATCAATTCCAGGAGTAATTCGGTATGCCTTCGAAATCAAGTGAAAAATCCCCCAACTTTGACAATCAACTGCGTAAGACCCCGGTGGCGGTTATTGGTATGGCGTCATTATTTCCCAAAGCCAGCAGCCTGCCGGAATATTGGGATAATATCCTCAAGAAGATCGACTGCGTCACGGAAGTGCCTGCGTCGCGCTGGAGCATCGAGGATTATTATGATCCCGAACCCAAGCGCGCCGGACAAGACTTACTGCAAACGTGGGGGATTTATCCCAGACATCGATTTCGACCCGACCGAATTTGGTTTGCCGCCCAATATTCTTGAGGTAACCGATGTTTCGCAGCTGCTCTGCCTGGTCGTGGCCCGCGATGCCCTGGATGATGCCGGTTATGGTGAGGGCCAGCGAATGGAACCGCCAGAACACCGGGTGCATCCTGGGCGTAGTGGGCGTCTCGATCGAAATTATACGGCCGCTTATGTCGCGCCTGCAGTACCCGGTTTGGGAGAAGGTGCTCAAAGCCAGCGGCGTATCTGAAGCAGACACCCAAAAAATGATCGAAAAATTCAAGCTGGCATACGTCGGCTGGGAAGAGAATTCCTTCCCCGGCTCGTTGGCCAATGTGGTTTCGGGGCGGGTCGCCAACCGCTTCGACCTGGGCGGAACCAACTGCGTCATCGACGCCGCCTGCGCCACGCTCGCTGGCCGCCAGCAAGATGGCGATCGTGGAGCTGGTCGAGGGCCGCGCGGACATGATGATCACCGGCGGGGTGGATACCGATAACTCGATTGGCGTCTATCATGTGCTTCAGCAAGACCCCGGCTTTCTCGAAGGGCGAGTCAGGTGCGCACCTTCGACGCCAACTCGGATGGCATGATGGTCGGCGAGGGCGTGGGCATGTTGGTGCTCAAACGCCTGGCAGATGCCGAACGCGACGGCGACCGGATTTATGCCGTCATCCGCGGGGTGGGTTCATCCCGGACGGCCGCTACAAGAGCATTTATGCCCCGCGCCCTTCCGGGCAGGCGATTGCCTTGCGCCGCGCCTATGCCGAAGCCGGCTTCGAGCCCTCCACGGTGGGGCTGATCGAGGCTCACGGCACCGGCACCCCCGCCGGCGACCCGGCTGAATTCCAGGGTCTGCGCGAGGTTTTTGGCGAGAACAACCCGCGACCGCAGTATATCGCCCTGGGTTCGGTCAAGTCCCAGATTGCTCATACCAAAGGCGCGGCCGGCGCAGCCGGGCTGATCAAGATCGCCCTGGCGCTGCACCATAAAATTCTTCCCGCGACGATCAACGTTAACAAACCCAATCCGAAACTGGATATCGAAAATTCGCCCTTCTATGTCAATACCGAGATGCGCCCCTGGTTCCGGCGCAATGCGAGCACCCCGCGCCGCGCGGGCGTCAGCGCTTTCGGTTTTGGCGGGACCAATTTCCACCTGACCCTCGAAGAATACCAGAGCGAGCAGACCGGCGCCTACCGCGTCCACACGGGCGCGCAGATGATCCTGCTTTCCGCTCCCAGCCACGCCGACCTGGTGAAAAGCTGCGCTGAGACCCTGGCAAGCCTGCAGGACGGCGCCGATAAGCTTTTCTACAACCGGCTGGTGCACGCCAGCCTTTCGGCAGAAATTCCCCTGGAGCACGCCCGGGTGGGCTTTGTGGCCGACACGCGCCAGGAAGCCGCCGAACTGCTGCAAATCGCCATCGAGCAGCTTCAAAAACAAGCCGGGGATGCCTGGGAGCATCCCAAGGGCATTTTCTACCGCAAAGTGGGCATGGACCCGCGCGGCAAGGTGGTGGCGCTCTTCTCCGGGCAGGGCTCGCAGTACCCGGAAATGGGCCGCGAACTGGCCTGCAATTTCCCGCCCATGCGCCAGACGCTGAGCGAGATGGATAATCTGTTTGTCGCGGATGGATTGCAGCCGCTTTCCAGCCGGATTTATCCCGCGCCGGTATTCGATCAGGCAGCCAGCGATAAGCTGTGTGAAACCCTGACCCGCACCGAACATGCCCAGCCGGCCATTGGGTCGATCAGCGTTGGGCTGTACAAACTGCTGCAGAACGCCGGTTTTAGCCCCAATTTTGTCGCCGGGCACAGCTTTGGCGAACTGACCGCCTTGTGGGCCGCGGGTGTGCTCAACGACCAGGATTATTACCGCCTGGCCAAGGCCCGCGGAAAGGCCATGTCTGCGCCGGACGACCCCAGCTTTGACAGCGGCACGATGCTGGCCGTCAAAGGCGATGCGCTGCAGGTCAAAGAGGAGATCCAGGCATTTCCCGAGATCACCCTGGCCAACTGGAATTCAAACAGCCAGGTCGTGCTGGCGGGTTCCAAAGCGGCGGTAGCCAACGTGCAGCAGCATCTCAGCGAAAAAGGTTACTCCGCGGTGCAGCTGCCCGTCTCGGCGGCTTTCCACACACCCCTGGTGGGCCATGCGCAAAAGCCTTTCGCCGATGCGA
This sequence comes from uncultured Chloroflexia bacterium, assembly GCA_963752685.1. Classification (GTDB taxonomy): domain Bacteria; phylum Chloroflexota; class Anaerolineae; order Anaerolineales; family Anaerolineaceae; genus Anaerolinea. The sequence continues at coordinate 50,482 of CAVVZR010000012.1, forward strand.
TCGATGGGGCGAATTTCCAGGCGCCCAGGGTGCGGTTATTCTCCAATTCTTCCGGCCAGGCCCATTCGGCCGACCCGGAGGAAATCCGCCAGGTGCTCAAGGGACACATCCTCAACCCGGTGCTCTGGCGTGACGAGGTCGAGAATATCTATGCCGAAGGCGGTTATTTCTTTATCGAATTTGGCCCCAAGAGCGTGCTGACCAACCTGGTAAAGAACATCCTGGGCGACCGCCCGCACCTGGCCGTCTCCTTGAATGCCAATGCCAAAAAAGACAGCGACCGTCTCTTCCGTGAAGCGGTGGTACAACTGCGCGTGGCCGGGTTGGAACTGCAGAACGTCGACCCCTACCAGCTGCCCCCCAGCAGCAAGACGCCGCGCAAAAACAGCATGGCCACGGTCAAATTGAACGGCGGGCTGTACACCTCTCCCAAGACCAAGGCCGCTTTTGAGCGCGCCCTGCAGGACGGTTGGAAGATCACCCAGGCGGCGCCCCAGGCGCAGGCCCCGGCGGCCGTCCAGGCGGTGGCGGCCGCAGCTCAACCGGCTGCCATCAGCGCCCCGCGCCCGGTCATGGTGTCCGCGCCCGCCCCGGTGGCGGCCGTGTCTGCCCCGGCGAACCCCGCCGCGCTGGATGTGATGGAGCAGAATCTGGCCCAGCTTCGCCAGCATCAGAGCGAAATCGTCCAGCTCCACGAGCAGTACCTGCGCAATGAAGAAGAATACGGCAAGATTTACGCCAAACTATCCGAGCTGGAAATCGCCCTGGTCAGCAATGCACCCCAGGACAGCCTGAACCAGATTGTCCCGGTTTTCGAAGGCCTCGAGCGCAGTATGGCGCGCTTCCACGATCACCAGGCCGAGACGCTCACTGTCCATTCCCAGTATCTCAAGGGTCAGGAAGAATACTCGCAGAACCTGGTGCGCCTGGTGCAGCAGCAGTACGAACTGCTCAAAGGTGGGGCGGTCCTGCCGCTCTCCGCACCTGCTGCGCCCAAATTAGCCCCCGCGCCGCACATCCCTGCCCCGCAGGTCGTGGTGCGCGCCCGTGGTGGTAAAAGCGCTCGAGCTGCCGGCCCTGGAGAAAACCGAAGCGGTGGTCGCCACCCACATCTCTGGCAATGGCAACGGCAACGGCAACGGGCATAAACCCGCTGCCACGCCCAGCCCGGCGACTGTTCAACCCGCCGCCGTCCCCGCCGGCTATGACGCCGCCACCCTCTCGCATGCCCTGCTCGAGGTGGTCAGTGAGAAAACCGGCTACCCGGTGGAAATGCTCGAACTTGAATCGGATTTGGAAGCCGACCTGGGCATCGACTCGATCAAGCGGGTCGAGATCCTCGGCGCGCTGCGCGCTCAGTTCCCGGCCCTGCCCCAGGCCGACCCCGAAGCCTTTGCCGAAGTGCGCACCCTCGGGCAGATCGTCGAATACCTTGGGCGCGGCATCCAAACCGGCGCGGCTCCCGAAGCGGCGCCTGCCGTTCAACCTCCCGCGCCGGCGGCCGTTCCCGCGGCGGCTGCGCCTGTTTCAACTCCGTCCGCCTCCGGCCTGGATGTTGAAGTACTCACCACGGCTTTCTTGAACGTGGTCAGCGAGAAAACCGGCTACCCGGTGGAAATGCTCGAACTCGAGTCGGACATGGAAGCCGACCTGGGCATCGACTCGATCAAGCGGGTGGAGATCATGGGGGCGATGCGCGCCCAGTTCCCCTCCCTGCCGCAAGCCGACCCCGAGGCTTTTGCCCAGGTGCGCACCCTCGGCGAGACGGTCAATTACATGATCGGCAGCGCCGCGCAGGCCTCCGCCCCTGTGGCGGTGGTGAGCGCCCCCGTGGTGGAAGTTCCCGCTCCCGAGGCCTCCGAGGCATCCGAGGCCCCGGCCGCCCCGGCCACGAGCGGGCTGGACGTGGAACTGCTCAGCCGCGCCTTGCTGGAAGTGGTCAGCGAAAAGACCGGCTACCCGGTGGAAATGCTCGAACTCGAGTCGGACATGGAAGCCGACCTGGGTATCGACTCGATCAAGCGGGTGGAGATCATGGGCGCCCTGCGCGCGCAGGTTCCCAACCTGCCCCAGGCTGACCCCGAGGCCTTCGCCGAAGTGCGCACCCTCGGCCAGATCATCGATTACATGACCCAGGCGGTTCCCAGCGCGCAGCCCGCCGCGGTCACGCCGGTGATGGTGTTCGATCCTTCCATTCCGCGCGGCGTCGTCCAATTAAAATCAATTCCGCAGCCCGATTCGGCGGCTTTTGACCTGCCGCAGGGCCATATCTGCCTGCTGACCGATGACGGCACCCCGGCGACGAGTGCGCTGGCCGCCGAATTGACCCAACGCGGCATGCAGGTGGCGGTGCTCAGCTTCCCGCCCAGCGTGGTTGCCAACCAGGCTGCACCTGCCGGATGGTGTGCGCCGGGTGACCCTCGCCGATCTCAGCGAGGCGCAGCTGGCCGAACAGCTGGCCGAACTTTCCCGCACCGCCGGGCCGGTCGGCGCAGTGATCCACTTGAACCCGCCCGCGCCGCAGGGTGACGGGCTCTTCTCGGGGGTGGCCAAGGAGATCATCAAACACGTCTTCCTGCTGGCCAAGCACCTCAAAGAGCCGCTGACCCAATCGGCCAAACTCGGCGACAGTGGCTTTGTAGTGGTCGTGCGACTGGATGGCGAATTTGGCTTGGGTTCCGAGCTGGATTTTGACCCGATCAGCGGCGGCCTGTTTGGCCTGGTCAAGACAGTTAACCTGGAATGGGAAGCGGTTTTCTGCCGGGCGGTGGATATCAGCCCGGAGATCGGCGTTGACCAAACCGTCCAGGCTGTTCTGGCTGAACTCTACGATCCCAACCGCCTGGTAACCGAAGTGGGTTACAGCAAGCAGGGCCGCTCGACCCTGGTGGTGGCCCCCGATGCGCTGGCCGAGGTAAATTCATGAGCCATCAGGCTTTAGTCCAATCATCATCCGTGGTTGTGGTCAGCGGCGGCGCGCGCGGGATCACCGCGCAGTGCGTGATCAAACTGGCCGAACGCGCCGGCGGCAAATACATTCTCCTCGGGCGTTCGCCGGTCGACCGGCCCGAGCCCGAATCTCTGCATGGCATCCAGGATGAGGCCGAGTTGAAACGCCGCATCATGGAAGACTTGAAGGGCAAGGGTGAAAAACCCACCCCGCAGAAAGTCCAGGGCGTGTTCAAGGCCGTGGCGGCCCGCCGCGAGATTGAGAGCACCCTGCAGGCGGTCAAGGATGCCGGCGCGTATGCCGAATATGTCCCGGTGGATATCACCAACGGCGTGGAGCTTCAGGAAAAACTGGCCGAACCCATTCACCGGCTGGGTCCGGTCACGGGGATCATCCACGGGGCGGGCACCCTGGCGGATAAACTCATCGAGAAAAAGTCGGTCAGCGACTACGAGAGCGTTTTCGCGGCCAAAATTGATGGCCTGGAGAACCTGCTCGCCGCCGTGCCGGTCAGCCAGTTGGATTTCCTCGTGCTTTTTTCTTCGATTGTGGGCTTCTATGGCAACGCCGGCCAGGCCGATTATGCCATGGCCAACGAAATCCTCAATAAAACCGCGCATTACATTAAGCGCAAATACCCGTCTTGCCACGTGGTCTCAATGGGCTGGGGCCCCTGGGATTCAGGCATGGTCACGCCCGAGCTAAAGCGCGCTTTCGAAGAGCACCATGTGCACGTCATCCCGGCGGAGGTGGGCGCCAACATCCTGGTGCAGGAGCTGATGCCCTCCGAATCCGAGCCGGTGCAGGTGGTGGTGGGCAATTCGCCGCCGCGCCCGCCGGAAGGCCCTGCCCCGGAACTGCGCCAGTACGAAATCCGGCGCAGGCTCTCGCTGGACGCCAACCCCTTCCTCAACGACCACCGCATTGGCGACCACGCGGTGCTGCCCGCCACCTGTGCCGCCACCTGGGTGGCCAGCGCCTGCGAGCAGTTGTATCCCGGCCACACTTTCTTCTCCATCGAGAATTACAAGGTGCTCAAGGGCATCGTCTTTGACGACAATCTTTCGGATGAATACGTGCTGGATTTGAAAGAGATTGCCAAGAACCAGGCCGGCGACACCGTCTTTGATGCGCTCATCTGGAGCATCAACCCAAAAGGCAAGCGCCTCTATCACTACAGCCTGCGGGTTTCATTGGTGAGCGAGCCGCCGGCCGACCCGGCGATTGCCTTTGTGGACATCCCGGTCGACCCCAACGAAGCGCCTATTCTCGGCACCGAATTATACAAAAACGGCACCCTGTTCCACGGCCCGGCATTCCAGGGAGTGGAGCGCGTGCTGCACGTCTCTCCTGGCAAGCTGCTCATGCAGTGCGTCCTGCCCAAGCTGGACGACCGCTTGCAGGGCCAGTTCCCCGTGCAGACCGGCAACCCGTTTATCTATGACGCCATCGTTCAGGGGCTGCTGATTTGGGCCCAACGTTATTACCAGGCCCCCTGCCTGCCCTCCTATATGAAAAAGTTGGAACAATACAAAGCCATTCCCTTTGGCGTGCCGGTCCTGGTTTCGCTGGATGTCACCTCGCAGTCGGATACCGCGGTGGTGGGTGACCTGACCGTGCAGGACAGCGCCGGGCAGACCTATGTGCACATCACCGGCTTGCAGGGCACCATCAGCCCGCGTCTGAACAACCTGATTGGCGTGCGCGAGACGAACACTCCGGCATGACCGATTGGGGACAAAACGGCCAGGGGATGGATGCCCCGGCCGGGCGGCTGGCCCTGGTGGGCATGGACGTGACGGCGGCCGGGCAGGACGGGCTGGCCGGGTTTGAGCGCATCCTCTACCAGGGGCTGGCCCAAACCGCGCTGCCAGACCCGCTTGATCTGGATCACCCGTCTATGGATGTCTTCCTGCCCGGGCTGGATGCTCAGGCGGCTCGCTTGCCGCTGGAGGACCGCCTGCTGCTGCGCACAGCCGCGCGCGCCTGGCAGGATGCCGGCTTTGTCCAGGCGCCTGGCGCCGGGCTGCGCGCCGCTCTGCTCTACTCGCGCGGCCGCGACCTGGCATTTTCCGCGGGCCAGGCTGCAGGCGGGTCTCCGTCCCATGCTCCCATCCCTCTGGAAGAACTGATCCCCCTCTCGGGTTTACACGGTCCGACGGGCAACCTCTCGGCGGACCCTAACCCCCTGGCCGCCGGGCTGCTCGAAGCCCAACGCCTGCTGGCGGAGGGCAGCGTGGATGTGGTTGTTTTGGCCGCCGCCGCCCTGCTCGAAGATTTCGCCGGTATGCCCCAGTTTAGCGCGGCGCGGGCGCATTCCGGCCCGGCCAATTTGGGCCTGGATCAACAGGTGGACGGCTGGACGTTTGGCGAAGGCGCGGCGGCGGTCGTGCTGGTGCCCCAGGAAACCGCGCAAAGCCGCGGGCTGCGCGCCTATGCCCTGCTGGATGCCTTCGGTTGGGCGCCCAAAGACCTGTCCGGTTTGAAAAAAAACCTGGCGCCGACCCTGGTCTCCGCCGAAACCATTGCGCAGGCCTCCCGCCTGGCCTACGAGCAGTCCGCGCACACGCCGGACGAGACCGGCTGCCTGGAGCTGCTGGCCAGCGGCTTTACTCCGCTCGACAGCGCCGAAACCGCCGGGTTGGCGCGCACCTACCAGGACGCATCCTCTGAGCTGACCTGCGCGCTGAGCAGCGCCGCTGCCAACGCCGGTTACCTGTTCAACGCCGCCGGGTTGGTAGCCCTGGTCAAGGCTGCCCTGTGCGTATACCTGCGCGTTCTGCCGGCTGCGCCCTCCTGGACCCAGCCCAAAAAGCCCGAGATGCTGGCGCAAACCCGTCTGTACGTCAGCAGCGAAGCGCGTACCTGGTTTTTAGCGCCCGGAAGGCAGCGCCGCCTGGCAGCGCTCAACGCCATTGGGCGGGACGGCAGCTGCGCGCACCTCTTGCTGGGCGAAGCCGCGGCCCCCGAACCGCGCCCCGCCCATTTCTTCGCCCAAAGCCCGGGCAAACTCCTGCCGGTCGCCGCCGGTTCCGCTGCCGAGCTGGAATCGGCCCTGCAGGCTCTCCGCGCACGCTTGCTCAGTGGGATCGATTTGGAACAGGCCGCTCGCGAAGCCTACCTGGCTTACCACCGGCAGCCGGCTGCCGTCTATGCCCTGTGCATCACCGCCGCGGACCCCGCCGAAGCCGCCCGCGAGATCGATTTTGCCCTGCGCGACCTCCCCGCCGTTTTTGCGCAGAACAAGACCTGGCAGACCCCGCTGGGCAGTTTTTTCACCCCTGGGCCGGTGGGTGGGCAGGGCGGGGTAGCCTTTGTCTATCCCGGCGCGTTCAACTCCTATATCGACCTGGGACGGGATTTGTTCAAGCTCTTTCCCCAGCTCTACCCGCGTGCGGCGGCGCTCACCGACCAGTTGGGCGTCACCATTCAAGAGCAAAAACTCTACCCGCGCAGCCAGAGCGCGCATAGCAAAGAGGTACTGGCCGCGCTCGAAGCCCAGTTGAACGACGACCCCATCGCCATGATCACCACCGGATCGCTGATCGCCGTGCTGTTTACCATGATCGTGCGGGATATCTTCCAGGTGAGCCCGGCGGCCGCTTTTGGCTACAGCCTGGGCGAGATTGCCATGCTCTTTGGCACCGGGGTATGGACCCGGGCCGACGAGACCAGCGCCGCCCTGCGGGCTTCCCCGCTCTTCCGCAGCCGTCTCTCCGGGCCGCAGAATGCCGTGCGCGCCGCCTGGGGGCGGCCTGAGATCGCCTCCGCGGACAGCCAGCCCTTGTGGAGCAACCATTTTCTCATGGCCTCCGCCGATCGGGTGCGTGAGGCCGTGGCGGCGGAGCAGCGCGTCTACCTGACCCATATCAATACCCCGCGCCAGGTGGTCATCGGCGGCGAACCGCAGGCCTGCCAGCGGGTGATCGCGCAACTCAAGTGCCCCTCGCTCAAAGCGCCTTTCGATTTCGCCCTGCACTGCGACGCCATCCGCGCCGAACATGCATCGATGGTCAGCCTGCACACCTGGCCGGTGAGCGCCGTGCCCGCCGCGCGCCTTTACACCGCCGCGGATAACCGCCCGCTGCCGTTGGAGCAGGACGCCATCGCCGAGAAGATTGCCACCATGCTGTCTTCCAGCCTGGACTTTACCGCCCTGGTACGCCAGGTTTACGCCGACGGCGCGCGCGTTTTCATCGAGCTGGGGGCCAACGCCAACTGCTCCAAATGGATCGAGGAGACCCTCAAGGGCAGCCCGTTCGCGTCGGTGGCGATCAACCGCAAAGGCGCCGATGATCATTCGTCAATCCTGCGCATGCTGGCCCGCCTGGTCAGCCACCGCGTGCCACTGGATTTATCCCCGCTCTACCCGTAGGAAAGAAGCCGTGTATGCCCAAAGATCCGCTCGAAATTAACGCTCGCCTGCAGCAGATGCTGCGTGAGAACGCCCAGAAAGCCAACCCCCTGCACAGCCAGTTCCTGCGCCTGCAGGAGACTTCGCTCGAACAGATTGCCAGCCTGATTGAAATGCAGATCGACCTGGCCGGCGGTGGGGTGCAGCCAGAAGCCGTTGCCCAGGCGAAATCTCAGCCGGCCGGCAAGCCGCCTCTATTTACCCGCCGCCAGTTGGAAGAGTTTGCCACCGGTTCGATGGCGCGCTGCTTCGGGGCGGAGTTTGAGATTTACGAACACCGCCGCCATCCGCGCATTCCCAACACCGACCTGCTCTTGATGAGCCGGGTGCTGGAAATCAGCGGGCAACGCCACAACTTTGAGCAGACCTCCAGCATCCTGGTGGAATACGATGTGCCGGTGGATGCCTGGTTTTACCGCAACGAGAATTTCTCCAGCCTGCCCTATTCGATCTGGATGGAGATTGCCCTGCAGCCCTGCGGTTTTCTCTCGGCCTACCTGGGCACGCCCCTGCTCTTCCCGGATGTGGATTTTTATTTCCGCAACCTGGATGGCAGCGCCCGCATCCTCAGCGACGCCGACATGCGCGGCGAGACGATTGCCTGCCGGGCGGTGCTGCTCTCTACCGTTGCCAGCGGCAGCACCGTCATCCAGAAGTTCACCTTCGAGTGCTCCTGCCGCGGGCAGGTAGTTTTTGAAGGGCAGTCGATTTTCGGCTTTTTCCCGCCCGAAACCATGGCGGCGCAGGCCGGGCTGGACGCGGGAAAATCCGTCCCGCCGGCGTACGAGAGCCTTGCGCAGACCGGGCTGCCGGGAGAATGGTTCAACTTTGCCGACCCGGCCCTGGCGGCGGTCAGTTTCAGCGCCCTGCCGCAGCGACCCTACGAGCACCTTGCCGGCGGGCAGCTCCATTTCCTCGACCGGGTGTTTATCGCCGAGCCCCGCCCCGGTCAACCCGGGCCGTATCTCTACGGGCTGCGCGCCAATGACCCGCAGGCCTGGTTTTACACCTGCCATTTCCACCAGGACCCGGTCATGCCCGGTTCGCTGGGGGTTGAGGCCATCCTGGAGGCGATCCAGTTGTATGCGCTGCGCGCCGGGCTGGGCAAGCAGTTCCACTCACCGCGCTTCGGCCCGGCGCTCGACCAGCCCATGTCCTGGAAATACCGCGGGCAAATCCTGCCCACTCACCGCCAGATGAAGCTGGAAGTGCAGGTCACCGCCATCCAGACCACCCCTGAGCAGGTCACCATCCTGGCCAATGCCAGCCTGTGGGCCGACGCCACGCGCATCTACGAGACCAAAAATGCGGCGGTGTGCCTGCGCGAAGCCTGAAAATGACCTCTTGACTTGCGCTTGCGTTGGGCGTATCATCGTAACGATTTTATGAGAGGAGCTATGGACACGACTTCTGATAGTACTTCTGATATAGTGCCTGACCCTAGTCGGGCCACAACAATCCGTCCTGCCGGCTCTGGAAGGCTGGGGTTTCTGCTCATCTGATCCGTTTATTCGGCACAGTTGATCCGCCCTCGCGTTGCTAACCGGCGCGAGGGCTTTTATTTTCCTCGAAAAGGGGAGGTGGATCATGTGCCGTTTCATCCTCTGTCTTTTCGGTCCCTTTGCAGAAAGGAGCCGCTGAGATGGAATTCACCTTTGGGCAAAAATTTGACAAGGGCCGCAGCGGGCTGAGCAGCCTGCGCTGGGCCGATTGGCTGGCGATCCTGATCGTGCTCGCCTTGATCTATGCAGGGGTGCGCCTGGCGTTCGATGCCCCCGCCGTGGTCAAGGGTCCCTCGATCTCGCTCTCGCCGCGTGCGCTGCCCTTTTACGCGCTTTTCTCCCTGGCGCGCATGGCCGGGGCCTATTTGCTTTCGATCATCTTTATGCTGGTCTACGGGCGGGCGGCGGCCTACAACCCCCGCGCCGAAAAAGTGCTCATGCCGCTGTTGGATGTGCTGCAGAGCGTGCCGATTCTTTCTTTTCTGCCGGTGGTTTTGCTGGGCTTCAGCGCCATTTTCCCCGAAGGTCTGGCGGCTGAACTGGCATCCGTGGTGCTGATCTTTACCAGCCAGGCCTGGAACCTGACTTTTGCCTGGTACCAATCCCTCACCACCATCCCCAAGGAATTGAACGAGGCCGGGGCCATCTTCCGCCTAAACCCCTGGCTGCGCTTCAAGACCATCGAACTGCCCTTCGGCCTGATCAGCCTGATCTGGAATTCGATGATGAGCTGGTCGGGCGGCTGGTTTTTCCTCATCGCGGCCGAAATTTTTACCCTCGGCCAGCGGGATTTCCGCCTGCCGGGGCTGGGGGCTTACCTGCACGAAGCGTCCGTCCAGGGCAATTTACGCGCGGTGGCCTGGGGTCTGGGCACCTTGATTTTGCTGATCATCGCTCTCGACCAGTTGGTCTGGCGGCCATTGATCGCCTGGTCGGACCGCTTCAAGATGGCGATGGTGGAGAGCGATACGCCGCCCACCTCCTGGTTTTATGATTTCCTGCACGCTTCTCGCCTGCGCAAAGGCCTGCAGAAGCGCGTGTGGGGCCCGCTCTTTGAAGGCCTGGATAACCGGCTGCTGGCCCGGTTTCACGCCGCGGAATTACACGGCGGCGCCCGCCCGGCTCGCCGCTGGATCACGCGCCTGATCCAGGTGCTGCTCGCCGGTGGGGTCTTGTTTGCCCTCTCGCAGGCGGTTGTACTGATGGTGCGCCTGCCCCTCCAGCAGTGGGGCCAGATAGGGCTGGGCGTGTTGAGCACCGCGCTGCGCGTGGCCGTTTCGCTGACCATTGCCCTGGCCTGGACCATCCCGGTGGGGGTGGCGATTGGCACCAACGCGCGCGTCGCGGCGGTGCTCCAGCCGCTGGTGCAGATCACCGCTTCGGTGCCGGCCACCGCGCTTTTCCCGGTGCTGCTGATTTTTATCCTGCGCATCCCCGGCGGGCTGAACCTGGCGGCGATCCTGCTCATGCTGCTGGGCACGCAGTGGTACTTGCTTTTCAACGTGATTGCCGGGGCCAACGCCATCCCGCAGGATCTCAAATACACCACCTCGCTGCTGCGCCTGGGCAACTGGCAGCGCTGGAAAACCCTCATCCTCCCGGCTCTCTTTCCCTACCTGATCACCGGCGCGATTACCGCCTCAGGGGGCGCCTGGAATGCCAGCATCGTGGCCGAATATGTATCGTTTGCCGGCAAGTCCTATCATATCCTGGGCATCGGTTCGCTGATCGCCGGGGCCACCGGCGCGGGCGATTATTCCCTGCTGCTCGCCTCCACCTTGAGCATGATCCTGGCGGTGGTGCTGATCAACCGCGTCCTTTGGCGGCCGCTCTACCGCCTGGCCGAAGAATCTTACCGCATGGAGTGAACCATGAAAAGCGAAAAAATCTTAATGCAGTTGATGAATATCTCCCAGAAGTATGGCAGCGGAGAAAAACGATTTACCGCGGTGGACAAGGTCAACCTCACCTTTCACGAGGGCGAATTTGTTGCCCTGCTGGGGCCCTCGGGCTGCGGCAAGAGCACCCTGCTGCGCATCATTGCCGGGCTGCAAAAACCCGCCGAAGGCGAAGTGCTCTACCGCGGCGCGCCGCTCAAAGGGGTCAACCCGTATGCCTCGATTGTCTTCCAGACCTTTGCGCTCTTCCCCTGGTTGAACGTCCAGGAGAACGTGGAGCTGGCGCTCAAAGCGCGCGGCGTTTCCGCCGGCCAGCGCGTCCCGCGCGCCCTGGATTTGATCGACCGCGTCGGGCTGGACGGGTTTGAAACCGCCTACCCCCGCGAGCTTTCCGGCGGGATGCGCCAGAAGGTGGGTTTTGCCCGCGCCATGGCGGTGGAGCCCGAACTGCTCTGCCTGGATGAGCCCTTCTCAGCGCTGGATGTGCTCTCGGCTGAGGCCCTGCGCGGCGAGCTGCTCGAGTTGTGGATGAGCGGCAGCATCCCCACCAAGGCGATTCTGATGGTCAGCCACAATATCGAAGAAGCGGTATTTATGGCCGACCGCATCGTGGTCATGGATAAGGGTCCCGGGCGCGTGGTGGCCGATTTTGAAGTCAGCCTGCCGCACCCGCGCCAGCGCAAATCGCCCGAGTTCCAGGCGATGGTCGACCAGGCCTATGCCATCCTGGCCGGGCAAACCCAGCCCGAGGCGGTGGAGCTGGGTACGGCGCCGGGCGAGCCGGGGTTGACCCGCTACCTGCCCGACATCACCATCGGCGACCTGGCCGGGATGCTCGAACACATGACCACCCTTTCGAAGAAGGGCGTCGACCTGTACCGCCTGGCAGAAGAGTTGGCCGTGGATTCCGATCACCTGCTGCGCCTGGTGGAGGCGGCCGAGCTGATGAGCTTCGCCACCGTACAGAATGGGGATATCTTGCTCACCCCCCTGGGTGAAACCTTCGCCGAAGCGCGCATCCTGGCCCGCAAAGAGATTTTTGCCACCCGCATCCGCCGCCTGCCCACTTTCCGCTGGTTGATCAACCTGCTGCGGGTATCCGAAGACCGCCGCTTGAAGTGGGAAGTGCTCGAAATCGGCCCTCGAATTGGAATTTCCCCCCGAGGACGCCGAACAGCAGCTCAACACCCTGGTGGCCTGGGGCCGTTACGCCGAGGTGCTGGCCTATGATGACGACGACGAGATGATCTATCTGGAGACCACCAACGGGCAGACCATGCCGGTGTAATCGCTATACCTGCCTGGGTGAGTAAAAAACACGCTCAATTTCACCCACCGATCAAAAAATCCCCGCCGGAAAGGCGGGGATTTTTTGACCGGTGTTTTCAATTGTTTTCCAAAATTGGCCAATCCCGGCAAACGCCGGGCAACAGTTGCTCCTAACCTGCGCAGGCGCTATTTTAGCGCCGGATCGAGCGACTTCATCTCCTGCAGGGTTCGCTCGTAGACCTCGAAGTGTTCGGCTTCTTCCTCTTCGGCAGTGACAGATCTTTAAGAACATGGCCTGTTCGGGGTGATCGCCGGATAATACCCGGCGGCTGGCGCGCATCGCGCCAACCGGGTCGGACCAGCGCACCTCGCCCATCTGCATCAAGATGTACTGCCCGGCATACTTGTCCACCAGCTCTTTCTGGTGATCGCGGTAATACAGGCCCTGCTCGGCGGTAGTGCGCCGCCAGCTGACCACGGTTTCGAGGGCGTCGCTCTCGTTGGAGAAGAATTGACCTATCGGCGCGCTCACCTCGCTGGCAAAGTCGATCTCATCCAGGTCCACCGTGCCAAAGCCACTTTGCGCGGCGATCAGCAGCGCGTTGCGGTCGCGGTGGAAAGGCGGGGTCAGCCAATCGGCCTTGGGGTCGTGACCCATCAGGTGCGCGCCGACTGCGTCTGTGGCGATCACCTGGTCGCCGGCCACCAGGGTATTGCAGATGCGGTGGTGTTCGCCTTTGCCCCATTCCATGCCCGCCTGGGTGACCAGGCCGTCCAGGATGTTGAGCACCGGGTTGTAGATGCGCCCCAGGTCGGCCAGCATGTAGGGCATGCGCACCAGGTGATGGTAATAATGGCGCGGCCGGCCGTGCGGCTGCATAGGCATCAGCCCAAACAGGTTCTTCAGGCACAAGGTGATGCCCATGAACTGGTGGTTCTTGATCTTCTGCACCGAGATCACCGCGTCGGCCTCGCTGAGGCGGTGGGGGATCGGGTAGCGTTCGAACATCGACCCGCCGCCCGGCACGTTGACCCAGTCGACAGCTTCGTCGTTGCCCTCGTAAAACGGCACGTCGAATTCGCGCAGCACCGGCAGCAGGCTGGTGGCCGAGCCATCCTTGATCCCGGCCCAAATGCCCTCCACACCCACATCGATGGCAAAGATTTCCGCGGTGGTGCGTTCCTTCAGCAGGCGCAGCACCGCCCGCCCGACCGGGTCGCTGACCAACTGCTGGCGGTGACCTTCGTGGTACACCACCCGCTCGGCCACCCAATCCTGGTTGAACTTGATCCCGATGCGTTTTGCGCGGCTTAACTTTTCCCAGGCCTGGTCGAGCGGATCGGTCGCGCGTTTGAGCGCCTGGTAGACTTCTTCATCGGGTGAACGATAATCGCAGTGCACGGCGCGCACGCGGTAAGCTTTGTTCGAGGGGAGTGTCATCGTGGGTTACTCTCGGATTACAGAATATGGATAAACCTGCCGAAATTTTGGTTACAAGGGCTTACTATATATCAAGTAGCCCGTGAATGCAAGGATACAAATGCTCGTCAATATGGCGTTCTCAAGAAATTGTCAGACAAGCCCCTCCCCTTGCCCCTCCCCGAAACGGGGCGGGGAAAATAAAGATTTGAGGGTGCAGACGCCGTATTACGGCGTCTGCACCCTCAAACTCCCTCTTTAAACTTTGTAGCCGGAGGAGAATGGTTTCAAATTTGCATTTGTCAAGTTTTCTTGAGAAAGCCATATGCTCGTCAAGGCCGCGAATTTTTAGGAAATATCAATATAGCCGGCCCTGCCCACCCTGGCGGACGGGCGCACTCATCCCGGTAGGGCAATTGCATCAAAACAGTTTTTCTACAAAATAGTTGTCACCCACCCCTAAATCCCCGCCCTCGAGGGCGGGGACTTTAAAAGAGTCCGAGAAGACTGTATCTGGCGGCACTTATGTGCCGCCAGATACAGTCTTCTCGGAGAAAAATATTTTCTCCCCCTCTTCGCGGCGTTTTTTTGCCGCGGAGAGGGGGCCGGGGGGAGTGGAAAAGGGTAGAAAACGCATCTGGCAATTTAGATGCGATTGCCCTGGCGCATCCTGCCTTTTCATTGGCGGCAAGCCCGCCCATGGATATAATGGAACCTACCATTCCCAAGCACCTCGAGGGCATCCTATGGACCTACCCCTGACCAGCTTCGACCTGCAAGTCCGTTTTCAGATCTATCGATCCTTTGCCGGCGATGGCCTGGCGCCATCCTGCCGCCAGGTGGCGGAGACCCTGACCGCTGCGGAAGTGGATGTGCGCCGCGCTTTCCACCGCCTGCACGATCACCACATGATTTTCCTTGAGCCCGGCGCGGATCGCATCCGTATGGCCAACCCATTTTCGGCCCTGCCGACCCGCTTCAAAGTGACCGCGGGAGAAAAACAGTGGTGGGCCAATTGCGCCTGGGATTCGCTGGGGATTGCCGCCGCGCTGGACCTGGATGTGCATATATCCGCCGCCTATCCGGACAGTCGGGAGCTGGTTGAGTTTGACACCCGCGGCGGAGCCGTGGACGGCATGTCGCACGTGGTTCATTTTCCTCTTCCCTGCCGCCAATGGTACGATGACCTGGTCTTTACCTGAGCCAACATGCTTCTCTTTCGGTCGAAAGAGCACGCGCAGGGCTGGTGCCGCCGCCAGGGAATGCCCCTGGGTGAGGTTGTCCCTTTCGAGCAGGTCTTTGCGCTGTCCAAACTGTGGTACCGCGACCGCCTGTCCCTCGATTACAGCGGGCGCAGCCACGAGCAGGCGCACCACATCTTTGAACAGGTGGGCCTGGTGTCGGATTTCTGGCGGTTTGACCAACACCATCCATAAAAGCGCCCTTTCAGCGGGTCCTGGCTGGGCAGGACGGCGGCGCTTGTGATAGACTCAGGGGAAAACCCGCCCGGATTGTCTTGGGGCATGGAGGAAAGCATTATGCGCATTACTACCTGGAACATCAACGGCTTACGCGCCTGGTTAGGCAAGGGCATGTTGAGCAGCATCCCGATCATCCAGCCGGATGTGCTCTGTCTGCAGGAAATCAAAGCCCGCCCCGAGCAGTTGGATGCCGCCAGCCTCGGTCAAATCCAGGCGCTCTTCCCCCATCTCCACTGGAACCCCGCCGAGCGCCCGGGTTACAGCGGCACGGCGTCTTTTGCCAGGACGCTGCCCGCCGAGGTGCGCCTGGGCATGGGCATCCAGGAGTTTGACCACGAGGGCCGCATCGTAGCCAGCCGCTACCCCGATTTTTGGCTGTTCAACATCTACTTTCCTAACGGCCAGCGCGATCTCGGCCGGGTGCCCTACAAGCTCGATTTCTACGCCCGCCTGCTCGACCTGTGTGACGAACTGCACGCCCAGGGTCAGCAGGTGATTTTGTGCGGCGATTTCAACACCTCGCACCGTGAAATCGATTTAAAGAACGCGCGCGCCAACTCGGGCGCCACCGGCTTTTTACCCCAAGAACGGGCCTGGATCGACACCTACCTCTCTCACAACTTTGTCGACGCTTTCCGCCGCATGTACCCGGATAAAATCGAATACACCTGGTGGACATTCTTGTCGAACGCGCGCAAGAACAACACCGGCTGGCGCCTGGATTACTTCCTCATCTCCGAAAGCCTCTACCCGCGCGTGGAGGATGTGATCAACCACACCGAGGTGCTGGGCTCTGACCACTGCCCGGTGACCCTGGTGCTGCGCGACTGACAGGTAAAGCAAAACGAGGCCGGCGATTTCATGCGCCGGCCTCGTTTTGCTTTTAAAGATTGGGTTTGAGTCAGCTTTCCCAGGTTTGCCCATCGCTCAGCAGGGTCACCTCGGTTTCCAGCCCGGCCTTGCGCAGACCGCGGATGTAGCCCTCCGGGGTGTGATCAGTGCGCAGGAAAGCCATGCGCGGGGTCAGCCCCAGGTGGATGGGAATCACCCGTTTGGGCGCCAGGTCGCGGGTGGCCTGGATGGCCTCTTTTTCACCCATAGTCATCGGCGGTTTATAGGTGGTCACCGGGATCAAGGCCACGTCCAGTTGGAAGCGCTCGGCAATTTGGCGCATAAAAGGCCCGTAGAAAGTGTCACCGGCAAAATAGACTTGCATGCCCTCGCTCTCGATCACATAGCCGCAGGTGGTCACCAGGTGGATGGCCGGCACGGCGGTGATAGCGGTCTCGCCAAACTCCTGGCGCTGCCAGGTCTTTAAGGCGCAGATGGTTTTGGCCCCCAGCAGCTTGGTTTCCCAGGCAGTCAGCCAGGGCGTCACGATGCGTGTGCCGGAGGGGAGCATGTGGAAAAAGCGGCTGTCGATGTGGTCCCAGTGATTGTGTGAGACCAGGGCGATATCGATATCCAGAAAATCCTCGCGGGTTTTCACCGGGGGATTCAAGCGCATATAGACCGCGTTTCCGGTGGGTCCAAAATACGGGTCGGTCAGGATGCGCAGCCCGTTGGTTTCGATCAGCAAGGTATTATGCCCGATGATGGTGATCCGCATGCTCGTTTTATCTATCCTTGTCAGCCGGGGCCAGTTTTTTTGCACGGGGCCATTAGGTGGAGAATGATCTGGCCTGGGATGATTATAGCAGAGTGTGGAAATACCCATGGAATCGCCGGCGGGGTCTATGATAAACTACCCCTATCCGAATCGTTATCCGGCTCTACCCAGGAGGAGGGTTGTATGGGTGCGTTGAAATTCGGCATTGTCGGCGCCGGGTTTGTGGCTCATTTTCACGTCCGCGCCATCCAACAGGTGCGCGGCTTCGAGGTGGCCGGGGTGACTTCGCGCTCAAAAGCGCGGCGGGATTGGCCGCAGGTGGTCAGCGAGCAGGGCCTGGGCGAGGGCGTGGTCTATCCCAGCCTGGCGGAAATGGCCAGGCACGTGGACGTCATCGCCATTTATGCGCCCAATTTCGCCCGGGTGGAGATGGTGGAAGAACTGGCCCAGGCGGTCAACAGGGCGCCAAGCTCAAGGGGGTGATCATTGAGAAACCCCTGGCGCGCAACCTGGCGAAGCCCGCCGGCTGGTGGAACTGCTCAATGCCACCGGTCTGAAGACCGCATATTTTGAGAACCAGGTCTTCATGAAACCCATGCAGGCGCAGCGCCCCAGCTTGCTCCGCAGCAGCGCAGCATGGGGCCGCTCTCGCTGGTGCGCACGGCTGAAGAGCACGGCGGGCCGCACGAAGGCTGGTTCTGGGATCCCACCCGCCAGGGCGGCGGGGTGCTCTCGACATGGGCTGCCACAGCATCGCCGCGGGCTGGTATGCCCTGACCCCCGTGGATAAGCCGGTCGACTTTCTTGCAGCCGGTCTCGGTAATGGCCGACTGCGCCCTGCTCAAATGGGGCCAGCCGCACTGGCGCGAGAAACTGCTGCAAGCGAGCGAGGGGTGGACTATGCCAAAACCCCCGCCGAAGATTTCGCCACCGGGATGGTCACCTACCGCAACCCGGAGACCGGCCAGAAGGTCAAAGCGCAGTTCACCAATTCCTGGATGTTCGAAAAGCAGGGCCTGCGCCTGTTGATGGATGGCATGGGCCCGGGCTATGCTTTCGAGGTCAACACCCTGCCGCCTCGCTGAATATCTTCATCGGCGACGCCGCTGCCGAAGCCACCGGCGAACGCGGAGATGGCCCTGGAAAAATCCACCGCCTCGCGCGGGCTGCTGGCGGTGCAGTACAACGAGGCCGACCTGTACGGCTACACTGATGAAAATGTGGATGCCGCCCAGGCCTTTTCCAGCCGGGCGCGACGGCCTGCTCACCTGGAATTACGGGTTGGAGATCACCCGCCTGGTGATGGCAGCCTATCATGTCCGCGGAGAAGCGAAAGGGTCGTCGACCTGACCGATCCGGCCACCCTGGACGAATTGGAGAGCTATATACCCCTCATCCAGCAGGGCCGGGGCGCCGAGGTGCTCTACTAGCCGGGCAGCCTGGCCGGTAGATCGCAGGGACGCTGTTGTCAGCGTCCCTCTTTTTGGTCGCAGGAAGGGGCGAACCTGGAAAATCGCCCGCCTCGCGGCATTGACCCCTGCGCAAATAAACTCTACAATGAATTCGATCCGTTAGTTTTAAATGGTTCTAATTTATCCAGGGCGGCCCAATGCTACGCGGGGCATCGCCTTCCACGCGTGCTACAGGGTACTGCGTAAATAAGTAAACGTAGACTTCATCTTTTCGCCGAAATCCAGGTTTGGATGGTTTATTTCTATGCGTAAAAAGCAGTTAATGTATGCCGGCTGGATTTGATTTCATAGTATTGAGGATAACTCCATGGTCGATTATGAGAAACTGCTCCAGGTAGCATTGGAGGAAGCCAAAATCGGCTATCGGAAGGTGGGGTGCCGGTGGGCGCCTGCCTGGCGGATCAGGATGGGAACATCCTTGGCCGCGGTCACAACCAGCGCGTTCAGCAGGGCGACCCGACGATTCACGGTGAAACCGATGCGTTCAAACAAGCCGGCCGCCAGCGTGGCTACCAAAAGAAAATCATGGTGACGACCCTGGCGCCCTGCTGGTATTGCTCCGGCTTGATCCGCCAGTTTAACATCGGTACCGTGGTGGTGGGCGAATCGGTCAACTTCCAGGGTGGGGTGGACTGGCTGCGCGAAAATGGCGTGATGGTGATCGACCTGCATAACCAGGAATGCATCCAGATGATGGAAGAATTTATCGAAGCAAACCCGAACTTTGGGCGGAAGATATTGGCGAGTAAAAAGGAGATGGTGGGCAAACGCTGCTGCGGTTATCCTGGCTGGCGGGCTGGCGTTCGACTGAGTTGACCGCCCGACACATCATACCCTATGAAAATGGAGGAGAAATGCATAAGAAAGTATCTGTTCGTTGGGATTGGTGGTGGTGATGAGCCTGCTGCTGGCCTCCTGCGCCCCCGCGGCCACCCCCACGCCGGCTGCCCCCACCGAAGGGCCAGAAATTAACCAAAGTGTTCGGCGCTTATGCCACGCCCATCGAAGAGCCCTGGGATGGCGTCATCCACCGGCGCTGCTCAAGGCCAAAGAAGACGGAAGATCGAGTACAGCTATACCGAGAACATCGGCTATTCCGGGGATATGGAACGCGTGCTGCGTGAAGTCTGCGACAAACAGGCACCCGACCTGATCATGGGCGATGCGTTCGGCAATGAAGAAGCCGTCCGGCGCGTGGCCAAGGATTATCCCAATATCGCCTTTGCCTTTGGCTCAGGTATTGGCCCCTCCGAACCGAACGTGGCGGTCTTCGACAACTGGATCCACGAGCCGGCTTACCTGCTGGGCATGCTGGCCGGCGGCCTGACCAAAACCGGCACCATCGGCGTGGTCGGCGCGATAGCCCGTTCCGGAAGTCAACCGCCTCGTCAACGCCTTTATCGCCGGGGCGTAAAGAAATCCAACCCGAATGCCAAAGTGCTGGTGACCTTTATCAACAGCTGGTTTGACCCGGCCGCGGCCAAAGAAGCCGCGCTGGCCCAGATCGATGGCGGCGCGGACGTGCTCTTCGCCGAGCGCTTTGGCGTGATTGAAGCCGCGAAAGACAAGGGCCTGTGGGCGTTTGGCAACATGAGCGACCAGAACGAGCTGGCTCCCGACCTGGTGGTCAGCAGCGCGGTCTGGAATATGGACCCGACCGTGAGTTATTTGATCACGACCGGTCAAAGCCAGGACCTTCACCGCCCAGGATCTGAAAGATTTCAGCATGATGGGCAAGGGCGGGGCCAGTCTGGCCGGCTATCCACAGCCTCGAGAGCAAAATCCCCGCGGATCTGTTGAAGAAGGTGAGCGATAAGCAGGACGAGATCAAAACGGGCGTCTTCCGCGTCGATATCAACGAAGGCCGCTCCGGCGCCGTCAACTAATCTGATCTGCCTGGAAGTCGGCCTTCTCTCCCTTTCCCGAGGAGGAGGGATCCTGTAGATCGTTTCCCCCTGCAAACATAGGTCCACTTCCCCAAGGCGCAGACTGCGTTTCCTGGGGCAGTCGATGAAGGCAAATCTCTACTTTATGGACGGAGTTCATGGTGAATGCTTGCAATCCAGATGAAAGGCATCACCAAGCGCTTCGGCAGTTTGATCGCCAACAACCATATCCATTTTGAGCTGCCAAGGGGAAATCCATGCCCTGTTGGGTGAAAACGGCGCCGGAAAAACCACCTTGATGCGCATCCTGTACGGGCTGTACCACCCCGATGAAGGCCAGATCCTGGTGCAGGGCAGGCTGGTGACCATCCATTCGCCCAAAGACGCGATCCAGGCCGGCATCGGCATGGTCACCCAGCATTTCACCCTCGTCCCCACCCTGAGCTGTGGCCGAAAACGTGGTCCTCGGCGCGTCAGGGCGCACTGCATCAACCCGCGCCAGATGCAGGAAATGTGCGTGCCATCGCCGAACGCTACGGCATCCCGGTCAAACCTGGCGCCCTGGTGCGCCACCTTTCGGTCGGCGAGCAGCAGCGCGTCGAAATTCTCAAGGCGCTTTCCCGCAACGCGCGCGTGCTGATCCTGGATGAGCCCACCGCTGTGTTGGTTCCGCAAGAAGTGGATGTGCTCTTCAAAGCGCTCAACCGTCTGCGCCAGGAAGGCCTTTCGGTGATCTTCATCAGCCACAAACTGCATGAGGTGATGACCGTGTGCGACCGGATCACCGTTTTGCGCGACGGGCAGCAGGTAGGCACCGTGGCAAAAAGCGACACCAACCAGACCGAGCTGGCGCGCATGATGGTGGGCCGCGAGAACTTTGGCGTCACCCGCCAGGGCGAGCGCGTCCCAGGCGAGGTGCTGCTGCGCGTGGATGGGCTCAGCGCGCGCGGGCGCAAAGGCCTGACCGCCGCTCAACCAGGTCTCGCTTTGAAGTGCAGGCCGGCGAGGTACTGGGGATCGCCGGGGTTTCGGGCAACGGCCAGAGCGAGCTCTCGCAGGTGCTGGACGGGATGCTCAAACCCACCGCCGGGCACGTCTGGGTGGCAGGGAAGGATGTGACCCGCGCCTGCTCCGGCGCGAATTGGCCGGGGCGGGGGTGGGGCGCATCCCCGAAGACCGCCACGCCAGCCTGGTGGGCGAGCTGAGCGTGGCCGAAAACCTGGTCCTCGATCAGCTGGAGCGTTTACTCAGCGGCGGCATGCTCGACCGCGCCGCGATCCGCAAGCCAACGCCGAGCAGATGATCGCCGAATACACAGATCAAGGCCTCGCCCGACGACCGCACCCGCACCCTCTCCGGCGGCAACATGCAGAAAGTGCTCCTGGCGCGCAACCTTTCGCGCAACCCGCGCGTGGTGGTGGCCGCCCAACCGACCCGCGGGCTGGACGTAGGCGCCACCGATTACGTGCGCAGCAAGCTGCTCGAGCAGCGCGCACGCGGCGCGGCGGTGCTGCTGATTTCGGAAGACCTGGATGAGATCATGGCCCTGGCCGACCGCATCGCGGTGATCTATGAAGGGCGCATCATGGGCGTGCTCAACACCCGGGATGCCACGGTGGAGCAGTTGGGCTTGATGATGGCGGGTACCCCCATCGAACACCTGGCAGACACCATGGAGGGCAGCCATGCTTAAATTTCGTCTCGAACGCGCCTCCGCCCCGCTGTGGTTGCAGGTCGTTGATCCCGGTGATCGCCGTCCCGGTCACCTTCCTGTTCACCACGGTGCTGATCCTGTGGGCAGGCGCCAACCCGCTGAAGGCCTATTATGAATTTTTGATCGCCCCGCTTTCTTCGCGGGTCAGCGCTGATCGAAGTGCTGGTCAAATCCACCCCGCTTGCTGCTGACCGGAGCTGCGGTTGCGTTTGCCTTTTCCGCCGGCTACTGGAATATCGGCGCCGAAGGCCAGCTCTACGCCGGGGCGATGGCAGGCGCCTGGCTGGGTATGCTGCTCAAGGATGTGTCTCCGGCCCTGGGCATCCCGCTGATGCTGCTGGGGGGTTTCCTGGCGGGGGTGCTGTGGGCGCTGGGCCCGGCGCTGCTCAAAGTGCGCCTCAACGTGGACGAGGTCGTCACAACCCTGCTGCTCAATTCGGTGGTGCTGTTCCTGGTCAGCTTACCTGCTCAACGGCCCCTGGCGCGACCCGGTCTCGATGTGGCCGCAGAGCGCCGAAATTGCCAAAGGCACGGTGTTTTTCAAGCTCATTCCACGTTCGCGGCTGCACCTGGGCTTCCTGGTGGCGCTGGTGACCATCCTGGCGGAGTGGTTCGTGCTCAAGCGCACCTCGCTGGGGCTGCGCATGCGCGCGGTGGGCCTGGGCAAGGAGGCAGCCCGCTTCGCCGGGATTAGGGTCAACCGCACCGTGCTCACCGCGGCCCTGGTCTCCGGCGGGATCGCCGGGTTGGCCGGGGTGGGTGAGGTGGCCGGGATCCATTTCCACCTGATCGAGTCGATCTCGGATGGGCTGGGGTACAGCGGGATCATCATCGCCACCCTGGGGGCTTTGAACCCCTTCGGCGTTGGGCTGGCGGCCCTGTTTATCGGCCTGATCGACACCGGGGCGCAGACGGTCAGCAGCGCGCTCAACGTGCCGGTTTATCTGGGCACCATCGTCCAGGCCGACCCTGCTGCTGGTGACCCTCAGCCTGTTCATCTTCCAGAACTACCGCATCCGGAGGGCATAAGCATATGGAAACCTTCCTGATCGGCCTGATCGCCGCCACCCTGCGGGTGGCTACTCCCTTGATCTTTGGCACCCTGGGCGAACTGTTCAGCGAGCGCGCCGGGGTGCTCAACCTGGGCATCGAAGGCACCATGTTCCTGGGCGCGTTTGTGGGTTTCAGCGTGGCTTCCCTCACCGGCAGCCTGTGGCTGGGCTTCTTCGCCGCCATCCTGGCCGGGATGCTCTCGGGCTGGTTGATGGCCCTACTGACCGTGCGGCTGGGGGTCAACCAGCACGTCTCGGGGCTGGGCATCACCCTGCTTTGGACGGGTTTTTCGCTCTACGGTTTCCGCCTGATCTTTGGCGAGCCGAAAATCCCGCCTTCGATCCAGTCCTTCAGACCCCTGGCCCTTTTTGGCCAGTCGCCTGTGCTTGGCCCGATCTTCGAGCAGCACCTGCTCACCTATGTGGCTCTGCTGCTCATCCCCCTGGTGTGGTGGGTCATTCGCCGCACCCGTTTTGGCTTGAATATCCGCGCGGTGGGTGAAAACCCCGAGGCAGCCGATGCCGCCGGGTTGAACGTCTACCGCATCCGCACCCAGGCGCTGATGATCGGCGGGGGGTTGATGGCTGCCGGCGGGGCGTTCCTCTCGCTGGCGCAGTTGGGCTCCTTCACCTATGGCATCGTCGCCGGGCGCGGCTGGGTGTGCATCGCCCTGATCATCTTCGCCAATTGGGAGGCCGCGGGAGTGTTGTGGGGCGCGCTGCTCTTCGGCGGGGTGGCTTCGCTGCAGCTGCGCCTGCAGACCATGGGCTTCAAGCTGCCCTACGAGCTGTTCCTGGCCCTGCCTTACCTGGTGACGATCGCGGCCCTGATGATCGCCGGGCGCAACGTCAGCGCGCCTTCGTCGCTGCTCAAGGCCTACCGCCGCGAGTAAAACCAAAATTTTTCA
This sequence comes from uncultured Chloroflexia bacterium, assembly GCA_963752685.1. Taxonomy (GTDB): domain Bacteria; phylum Chloroflexota; class Anaerolineae; order Anaerolineales; family Anaerolineaceae; genus Anaerolinea. The sequence continues at coordinate 74,057 of CAVVZR010000012.1, forward strand.
TGCAAACGCGGGCATCCTGAGCTGGGATGCCCGCGTTTTCATTCAACTCAACGGGTTGACATGCTTCTTTTCTTCTCGTAGGGCGCGGGTCTCAGACCCGCCTTTGGGTGAATGACTTTTGCAACGGTGATGATACGCACATCCCCTCGTATCCACTGGTTATCTGCGCGCAGATAGGCGATAATGGGGGGCATGGTGCGCATCCCTCTGATGATCCGGCAGGCATTCAAATTTGGTGTGGTTGGCGTGCTCAACACTGCCGTCGATTGGCTGGTGTATTTCGCCCTCACCCACGGCCTGGTTTACTTTGGCGATCACCTCACCTTTGCCAAAGGCATTTCCTACACCGTGGGGGTGCTCAATAGCTTTTTCTGGAATAAGGCCTGGACTTTTCGTTCCAAAGCCGCCACCCAGCGCACCCTGCTGCCCTTTTTCCTCACCAACCTGGTCGGATTAGCGATTAACACCGGGCTGATGCAGTTCAGCCTCAACACCCTGCACCTGCCTGAAATCGCCGCCCTGACCATTGCCACCCTGGGCACCCTGGGCTGGAATTTCACCCTCAGCAAGCTGGTGGTTTTCCGCACGTGATGGCCGCGGGAGGTCTCATGCCTTCCCGCAAAGCGATTAATGACACAGCCCGCTGCCGCTGTCACTGGCGGTTTGCCCGGCGATGGGAATAAACTCCCACTCGTATTCCCCGGCGCGCAGGGTCAGTTTGAGCACCCCAAACGTATCCAGAATAATCTTTTCGCTGTTGGCGATCGGGTCTCCGCCCAGCTCGCGGTAGAAGGCCCCGCCGGTGCCCACGGTGAACTGGCGGATGCCGTTGAGCGCATCGGGGTTGCCATCCGGGTCCTGGGGGGCAAAGCGCTCATAGATGTGGTCGTGCCCGTTGAGCACGATCTCGGCCCCGGCCTGGTACAGCGCCCGCCAGAAATCGATCATCTCGGTGTCGATGTTGTGGATCCCCGAGCTGAAGCGCGGCTGGTGCCAGTAGGCCAGGGTGCAGGCCGCCGGGGAGCCCGCCAGGTCGGCTTTCAGCCAGTCGAGCTGCGGCGAGCCCTCTCCACAGCCGCCCACCAGCGCGCAGTTGCCGTTGAGCACCACGATGTGCCAGCCGCCGTACTCATAGCTGTAATAGCCCTCGCCGGGCACGCCGGCCGCCGCGCCGAAGTAGGTGTGATAATCGGCCCCGTGGTTATAGGTGTAATCGTGGTTGCCTGCGCTGGGATGGATGCGCTCCTTGAAGCGCCCCCAGGTGGTCTCAAAACAGTTTTCATACTGCTGCAGCGTGCCGGTCTCGTTGGAATTGTCGCCCAGGGTGAAGATCTCCCCGGGGATATTCTCTAGCAGCGCGGCGGTGGCTTCGTCGCCGGGTTCGCCGCACACGTCGATATCCCCGGCGCCGGAGAGCACGGCCGCGGCCAGCGGGGGTTGGAACGGCGCCTGGATGACGGCAGTCTGCGGGTCGGCAGCATGCCCGATGGCCGGCAGCCCCCAGGCCGCCGCGATGGTTTTGAGCAGGGAGTAATGGCTGTACGGGGTACGGTCGATGAAGCTCTGGCGCACTCGAGGCGAGATCAACAGGGTGGCCACCCGCCCGCCGCCGGGGGTGGGTAAACCGCAGCAGGTGCTGGCGTCGTCGCCGGTGGCTTCGTCAAAGGTGACCGCGATCAGGCTGTTCTCACCCAGGGCCGGGGAGGCCTGCAGCCGCGCCACCATCTCGCCCAGCCAGGCGTCCATCTCGCTGCGGTCGCAATCGTGGCCCGAGTGGCACAGCCCGGGGGTGATGAAAACGAAATTGGGCAGTTGGTTGGCGGCCAGGTCGCTGTCCAATTGATCCAGGCCCACCACGTGCGCTGCGCAGCGCGGCGTATCCAGGCGGATGCTGTCAAAGTAAATAAACGGATTGTGCTTTTGAGCGTAGTCGCCGCGGCTGCCGATAAAACAGGGTTCGGGCAGCCCTTCCTGGTAGGTCTTCCAGCTGCGCCCGGAGGCTTCCACCAGGTCGGCCAGGTTAGCGGAGTCGGTGAAGCAGTCTTCGCAGTCGTTGGTGACCCCGAAGGTATCTCCGCCGACCAACGCCAGGTAGTTGGGCAGGCTGGGATGCCCCACCCCGTAATATTGGCTCAGCAGGGTATATTGGTTGGCCAGGCGGTTGAAGTTGGGCATGCTCGCGCTGCCGACCACCGCGTTGTAATCTTTGTTTTCCAGCAAGATCACCACGATATGCTCAAACCCGCTCAACGGGGGTACGGGGGTGGGGCTGGGTGGCAGCGGCGCGGGGCCTTCGGTTGGCGTGGGAAGCGCGGGGGTATCGCTCGCCTGCGGGCTGGCTGTGGCTTCCGCAGCCTGAGGGGTGGGTGAAGGCGGCGCGGGCGGCTGGGTGGGCTGGCACACTCCCACCGGGCAGGGCGGCACCCGGGTGGGAATTTCGAGGGTGCAGGCGGCCAGCAGGCAGGCCGACAGCGCCAGGCCGAGGAAACCCCTGGTGAGAAAGAACAGTTGCCCTCTGAGGGGTTTATCTATACCTTTGACCAAACTGGCGAGACCTGTCATCGCGATTCGCTGAAGGCTCAATCGGGTTGTACGGAAATTTCCGCTGCGGCTGCGTCAACCGCCGGGCCGGCCGGTTTGCGCGACATCAGGTACACGCCGTAGCCGGCGAACACGAGGATATAGACCAGGGAAACGATCCACAAGTGGGGGGTGACCGCCCCTCCGGTAACCTGGCCAGTATCCGTATTGATGAAGGCGATGAAGTTGCCCAGCCCGTGAGCGATGATCAACGGCCAGAGGGTGCGGCCGCGCAGGGCCATGGCCCCAAAACCAATGCCAATCGCCAGAGCGTAAGCAATTTGCACCAGCACGTAAAGCGGGTTTGAGCCGCCCAGGACGTTCATGGCGTGCGCCAGGCCAAAGATGACCGAGCTTGCCAGGACGGCGTACCAGGCGCCGCGCGGGAGGAAGGCCGACAGCATCAGGCCGCGAAAGGTCAATTCTTCCACGAAACCGGAGAGGGCCGCCAGCAGGGCGAAGCTTAACAGCGCGGAGAATTCCGACACGTGAATGCCAAAGGTCAGGTTGCCGAGCGGCAGGATCAGCGCAGGCAGGAAGAGCAGCAGCGCGCTGCGCCCAGCCACCGCGCGCAGGCCGACTTTTTCCAACAACCCCATCCCGGCCGTAATCACCAGCAAAACGACCGCCAACCCTAATTCGCTGAATACCGCGAAGAAGGCCGGCGACCTGCCGGTGATGCGGGCTGCGATGACCCCGGAAGCCCCGGCGACGAAGAACAGCAGAACCAGCAAAAAACTAAAAATAAATGGATGTTTCTCGTGAAAAGAATTTGATTTCATCCGCAGGCCTCTTATGGATCACAAGATTCAAGCATCGACCAGGTTGCCGTTGACCAGCACCACCGGCACCAGCATCACTGTGGGCCGGCCGGGGATGGTCAATTCCACCACCGCGCGGGCTACATCCCCGTGCATTTTTTCGGTGCACAACTGGAAAGGCACATCCACGCTGGAATGCAGGGCCATCATCGGGGTGGGCACAAACACCGAACCGTCCTGGGCAGGACTTACCTGCCAGCCCTCGGGCAGATACCAGTGCAGGCGCATATTTTCCTGGATTTTATATAAATTGCGGATGCGCAGGGTCACCGTCTTTGGCGCGCCGTCGCGCACCAGCGGGTCGTCGCCGTAATCCAGGGCGACCTCAAAGAAGGGGAAGCGGTGGATGCTGGCATTTTGCGCGCTGGTATCCGGCGGGGCAAAGTGCTGGTTGGCTAACGCGCCGGCCGGGCGGCCGGCGGGATCGATGCCGTAGAGATCCTGGCGGTTCAGCTCGCTCAAATCGGTCGGCTCGGCGCCGATGCGCACCGGCAGGCGGAACTTCGCCAGCACCTGGTCGGTGATCGCTTCGGTGCGGCGGGTCATCTCGCCCACATCCTGGGGAAGCTGGTTGCCAAAATAGCCCAATTCCCCCAGGTTGAGGCAGGCCGTCTTGATCTTGCTGCCGATGGGTTCTACCCAGCGCTGGGGGATGGCCCCATAACCGCGCATGATCCCAAATATGGCTCCCGCGGTAGCGCCGGTGCAGTCGGTATCTTCGCCGCAGTTCACTGCCGTGCAGACCGTCTGGGCAAAATCAGCTTCACCATACAGCAGGGAGAGCACCAGCAGGCCGATGTTGGAGGGCACATCCCAGCCGCGTTTGCCCTGCTCGAAGCCTTTCTGGCGGTCTTCCGGCGAGGTGTGCTCGGGCCGGCCGCCAAAACTGCTCCCACGGAAATCTGCCAGCACCTGGTCGCGCGCTTCGCGCCAGGATTTGCCTGCGTCGAAGGCGGCCATCGCGGCTCGCGCCGCCCCGGTCACCGCGCAGCCTGCCGGGATATACGACAGTCCAATTTCGATCAGCGTGCGCAGATCCTGCTCGACAAAGGCGGCGCTTTCCAGCGCGGCGCAGAAGACGGCTGCCAGCATGCCTTCCCCGTCGCCGTGATCCAGGGCGCCGTCCTGGTAGGCATAGTGCGCGGCGAGCTGCGGGCAGCCCGGCGCGATGCATGCCCAGATTTCCGAGCGAATAAAGGCCCCACAGGAATCCTTGTAATCGTTGTGAAAGCTGCCCGACTGCGGCGGCAGCAACCCCAGGCGCATGTTGTTCTTAGCCGTGCCGTACTCGGCCCAATGGGGGGTCACATAGATGCACCAGTAATCTGCCAGCAGGTTGGCGTCCAGGTCTACGCCCATTTCTTCCAGGGCCACCAGCCAGAGCAGTTGGATGTCCAGGTCGTCATTCGGCAGCGGTTCTCCACCCAGCTCCTGGGTGTAAAAGTCCACGTTGTTGACCTGCCGGCGCCACTCGAACGGCGCGCCCAGCGTCCCGCCGATATTTTTGCCCATCCAGCAGCCTAGCACTTTGTCACGGTATTCGTCTCGATTTAAATGGATCATGGCGTTTCCTGTCACTGGTTTGGTTCGATGAAGTCGATGTAGAATGAGTATAGTCGCAAATTGTACTGGATAATTTTTCGTCGAGGTGTCGAATGTCTGTATCTTCCCGCGAGCTTGTCCGCCAGGCGGTCTTGTTTCAAACGCCCGCGCGTCTGCCCTACGACCTGCCCGAAACGTACGGCAGCGATTTTTACTGGACGGGCCTCAAGCCCTCTCCCGATGACCGCCCTTCTTCCGGGCGGGATGAATGGGGCGCAGTGTGGGAGAACAAGGGCTTCACCCATCTCGGCGAGGTCAAAGGTTACCCGCTGTTGGATTGGGCGGATTTTGACCACCTGCCGATCCCCGATATCCGCGAGCCGCGGCGCTGGGAAAACATCGCCGGGATGCGCGAAAAGGCCGGCGACCGTTTCATTTTGTGCCAGGGCATTTCGATCTACGAGCGCGTCCATTTCATTCGCGGCCTGGAAAACACCTGGGCCGATATCTACCAGGCTCCCGAGCGCCTGGGGCAGCTGTTGGATTTGCTGGCGGATATGAATCTGTATGCCATCCAGCGCTATGCCGAAGCCGGTGCGGATGGGGTCATCCTCACCGACGACTGGGGTTTGCAGGACCGCCTGATGATCTCGCCCAAATCCTGGCGGGCCTTGTGGAAGCCGCGCTATGCCCGCATCCTGGCGGCTGCCCGCGCGGCGGGACTGCTCACCTTCCTGCATTCGTGCGGTCATATTGTCGCGATCCTGGATGACCTGATTGAAATTGGGCTGCAGGCCATCCATATGGATCAGCAAGAAAATATGGGCCTGGAGAACCTGGGTTCGCGTTTTGGCGGACGCCTGACCTTTTTCTCGCCGGTGGATATCCAAAAAACCATGGTCTACGGCGGCCTGGAAGAAATTCGCGCCTATGCTCGACAGATGGCGCGGCTGCTGGGCACCCCGCAAGGCGGGTTCATCCCGCGCTGGTACGGCGACCCGCGTGGGGCAGGGCACCGCCCCGAGGCGCTGCAAGCCATGTGTGAGGAATTTTTGGCGATCAGCGCAGATTTTGCCGCCAAATCAACCCCCGTATAAAAAAATTTGATCAAAGATGCCTGAATGGTTCATTATTGGCCGCCGGCGTGTTATCATCATCCTGGAACCGCGCGCGCCATGATCCCCAGCGCTCTTCTCCGAATTGAATCCCATTCTCTTGGGTGGATCAAAAGGAGTCGGAATGAAATTGAGTCGTTCTGCTTTTCGATGGTTGGCTCTCGCCGCATTGCTGTTGATGGTGTTTTCGTTGGCTGCCTGTGGAGCCAAAGAAAACCCGGAGGCCGGCGAACCGGCGAAACCATCCAACCCCGGGGGGCCGGGTGAGGCTGTCAACCTGACCGGAGATGCCGCTAACGGCAAAGTTGTTTTTGAGGCGAATTGTGTGGCCTGCCACGGCGCAGAAGGCAAGGTTGGCGTAGCTAACCCTGGTTCACTGGATGAGACCGTGCCTTCTTTGAACCCCATTGACGAAACTATGAAGAGTTCGGATGCCAAAACCTTTGTCACCAATATCGACCTGTTTATCGAACACGGTTCGACCCCGGAAGGCGATAGCCCAACCCTGAGCATGCTCAAATTTGGTGATGACAACCTGTTGAAACCGCAGGAAATCGCGGATGTGATTGCATACGTGGTCAGCTTGAATAAGTAGCCGGTTTTTCCAAAACTGGGCCGTTCCGGCTATAATCGGGGCATGCTGTTGCGCATGCCCCGAATTTTATGGCCGGCCCTGTTGGCCCTGGTAGTTTTGATCATCTCCACCCCGGTTGCTGCCCAGGAGGGCGGGATTATCCCATCCACACCCATGGCAGATGGGGCTATCGTCCACATCGTGGGAGACGGTGAAACCCTGGCCGGGATCGCCGCCGCGTATGGGGTCAGCATGGACACCATCCGCCAGTTGAACGGCCTGGCGCCGGATTCGACCATCATTTTCCCCGACCAAAAATTGATCATTCAACTGGCGCCCACGCCCACCTTGACCCCCACCATCACCCCGGTCACCCCGCGGCCCACGCGCACGCCCACCCCGCTGACCCCCACCCGCACCCCCGCGCCCACGCGCACCCCGCAGCCCACGCTCACCTACACCGCCACGGTCAACCCACTGGTTGGCATGACCACCAACCTGGTGGACACCTACCGCCGGCCGCTGCTGATCGCCATGGTGGCCATTTGCATCCTTGGCCTGGCCTGGACGCTGTGGTCGGGTTTCCGTAAATAGAAGCGAACAAAAAACCTCGAAATTTTTCGAGGTTTTTTGTTCTTGGTTTACAGGTTTTCTTTCAGCCGCGCCAATTCTTTCTCCAGATGTTCCACCTGTTCGGCCAATGCCTGGAGTTCCGCGCTTTCTTCGGCGCTTGTGTCTGCATCCACTTGCAAGGTTTCCGGCCGGTGGGTGACATCCCAGCGGCTGGGATAATTGAGCAGTTTGTCGATCCACCGCCCGGCTTCGTCCGCCGCCAGCTCGCCGTGCAGCACCAGGCCGTCTACCCGCCGGCGGATCTCCTCTTCCAACTGCCCTTCGGGATCAAACGCCGCCAGGATGCGGCTGCGAATGCTGTCCATCGTCTCGCCGCCGGTGCGGATCAGGCGGGTGAGCACCACTTCGGGCAGCAGCTCGCCGATCTTTTTTTCTTCCTGGAAAAGCACCTGCATCAAGGTTAGCGAGGTCAGGTCACGCCCGCTGGCGTGATCCACCACACTCACTTCTTCACCCCGGCGGATAAACCCGGCAATGTCTTCCAGGGTGACGTATTGCCCTGCTTCGCTGTCGTAGAGTTTGCGGTTGCTGTAGCGCTTGATGAGCGGCATGTCACTTTCCCTGCGGTTTTTTCATTTCCTCGATCTGGCGCGAGAGGTCTGCGATGCGCGCCGTGAGGGCTTCGATATCCGCCTTGGTCACCGACATCTCGCCGCTGGCTTTCTTCTCCTGGCTTTTGCGTTCGCGCTCCAGTTTCTCGCGCCGGTCGATGATTTCTCGGACCAGTTTTCGGGCGTCGCCCTCAGCCATCTCGCCGCGTTCCACCAGCCGGTCGACGAAATTGTTGATTTCTTCCTGCGCCAGGGCAGCAGCCCCGACGGCGGCCAGCAGGATCATGCGGGTGGTGTCATACAGCATGCCGCGCGATTTGCTTTTATCTGTAGTATCTGTTTCCATTTTGATCTCCTTTTTGATAACGCGTTGCGTTATTAGCAGTATAACGCAACGCGTTATTTTGTCAAGGGGTTCAGCGCATAAATCGACAAATGGGCTGCGTTTAATCCATGATATACTTTGATATCCATCAGAGCAGCCCCTAACTCTGCGCCACACTTGCTCAATTCTTAATGAAATTCCATTTCCGTCTATCCTGGATCATCCTATTCATCTTCCTGGCGGCTATGGTTACAGCCGTTTTGTTTGGCTGGGCGCGGATTAATGCCTGGGAATCGGCCATGCGCCAGACCCTGGCGCAATCCGAGCAGCAAGTCACCCGCTCGATTTTGGTCACCCTGGAAGAGGAAATCGGCAGCGAGGACTGGAGCAGCATTGCCAAACTGCTGCCCTCGCTGCAAAAAGCCAGCCTGTCTTCGCGCCTGGCATTGGCGACCAGCAAAGGCGAGGTGGTGATCGACAGTCACGCTGGCACCGCCGCCGACCCGATTCCCCCGGACTTGATCACCGAGGCGCTGCGCTCCGGCGAGGCCTTTCGCTGGAAGCCGGATGAGCACACCCTGCAAATTGCCGCCAAAATCTACATCAACAACCAGCAGGACGTCAGCATCTTTTTTCGAGAAGTTGCCCAGGATAAATTCATCAACCAGCTCAATGCTTTGCAGGCGCAGGGCATTTGGTATTCGCTCCTGCTCGCCCTGGGCGGCGGGTTGATCGCCCTGCTGGTGATCTGGCTGGTCTGGGTAAACCCGTTCGCCCACATCCAGGAAACCGTCCAATCGGCATCCGAGGGCGACCTGTCCCAACGCATTCAAACCCTGCATGTGGTCGAATTTGACCAGCTCGGCAGCTCGTTCAACCAGATGCTCGACCGCCTGGAGGAGCAGCATACCCGTATGGGCGAGATGAACCGCCGCCTGGAGCAAACTCTTGCCAGCCAGGCGCAGGAGATCGAACGCACCAGCCGCGATCTTGCTCAGCGTGTCGCCGTTTTCGAGGCGATCAATGCCATCTTCAATGCCGCATCCAACTCGACCAGCATTCAAGACCTGGCCGAGATCGCCCTGCGACAGATCCAGCGCGGCATGCGCGCCGATTATGCCTGGATCGCATTAAACAATGACATCACCCTCGGTTCATTCCCCGAGGATATTCATGGCCCGGCTGCTACCCTGGCCGAATTTGTCCACGAGAAATACGAAACCAACCTGTTCGTCCCCGATTGGCTCAGCACCGATTTACCCGATGATCTGGAGCCAATATCCAAACGGCTGTTAATCCTCGAGATCCGCGCCACAGCCAGTGTATCCATTCGCTCCGACCAAAAAACCATCGGGCGGATCGATTTGGCCAGCAAGCTGCCAAATTTCTGGAACCAGAGCGATTTTGCCCTGATGCAGGTGATTGGCCAGCAGTTAGGGGTGGCGATTGCCCGCCTCGAGGATTTCGAGAAAAGCCTGGGGCACTCCTCGCTGATGTCGCGCCTGGTTGACCTGGCCGGTTTGCTCAACCGGCCCCTCAGCCTGGATGAAGTCATCGCCACCATCGGCAAAGGCGCGGTCGATCTTTCCGGCGCGCAGCGCGTGGCGGTTTTCCAGCGCGACGCCGATGGGGAGATTTCGGCGCTCTGGCAGCATAACCTCTCCCGCCGCCTGGTGCGCTCTCTGGTGACCCGCACCCGCTCCGACCACGCTTTCTTCCTGCCGGTGAACCCGGTGCCCTACACCGTGGCGGATGTGAACCTGCTGCCCGAGGACAAAGCCGATTGGTGGCAGCTGGTGGGCCTTGGCATTCGCGGTTTTGCCTCCTGGCCGCTGGTCTACGAGGAAGACGCTTCTGCCGTGGTGGTGTGTTTCCATGAACGGACCATCGAGTACAGCCAGATCCAGTTAGATGTGCTGGATGCCTTCTCGCGCCAGGCGGCCATTGCCCTGCGCAACGCGCGCCTGCTGCAGTCCGAGCACCAGCAGCGCCTGCTGGCCGAATCTTTGCGCGATATCACCGGGGTTCTCGCCGGCACCCTGGATTTGAACGAAGTTATCGAACGCATCCTGACCAACATCAATCGCGTGGTGGAGCACGACGCGGCCAACGTGATGATGCTGGATGGGGATATGCTCCACATTGTGCGCAGCCGCGGGCAGCCACTGGTGGGGGTGGAGCTGCGAGATTGGCGCCAGCCCATCACCATGTTTAAGATCCTGGATATGGTGCGCGTCTCCGGCAAAGCCGTGTGCGTCTCAGACACGGCCCGCGAACCCAACTGGGTGGTGCGGCCCGAATCGGATTGGATCCACTCCTATGCCACGGCTCCCATTCGCTCGCGCGGCCGGACGATCGGTTTTGTCAACGTCAGCAGCAAGCAGGCCGGTTTTTATTCCGAAGCCCATGCCAATCTGCTGCAGGCCTTTGCCGACCAGGCCTCGATTGCCATGGAAAATGCCAACCTGTTTGCCCGCACTCGTGCGGCCGCCACTGAAACCAACACTTTGCTGCGCGCCCTCGACCCGCTCTTCACCGCCGGAAATGATCTGGCCACCGTGGCTCAATTGATTACCCAGGGGGTGGTGCGAGAGTTTTCACAGGCGCACTGCAGTTTGCTGCTGGTGGACAAAGACCGCAGCCGGCTCAATGTATTCCGCGAATCGGGGAAATTCTTGTTGGGCACCCAGGAACTTGCCCTGGATGGGCCAGGTCTGACGGTGGTCGCGGCCAAAACGGGCGAGGTCGTCTATGCCTCGGATGTCACCGCCGACCCGCGCTACGTGTCCGCGTCTCAAGAGGTCCGCTCGGAATTGGCCATCCCCCTGGTGGCGGGTGGAGACGTGGTGGGCGTGCTCAACGTGGAAAGCCTGGCCGTGGACGCGTTCAGCGAACAATCCAGGCGCATGCTGGTCACCTTTGCCGACCGCGCAGCCTGGGTCGTGGCCAACGCCGCGCTGTTTGACACCACCCGCGAGAGCGCCCGGCAGATGACCCTGCTCAACGAAATCACCCAGATCGCGTTGAGCGGCGGCAGCGATTCGGTCCAGGTGCTGTCCGCGATTGTCCGCCGGGTGGCCGCCCTGGTGCACGCCGACGGGTGTTACATGACCCGCTGGGAAGAAGCCAACCAGCAGACCATTCCCCTGGTGGCCTATGGGCCAGGCGAGGATATTTACGTCAACGATATTCCTGAACCGGGCGAGAGGAACCTGACCTTTGCCTTGATCGAAAAAGGTCAGCCGATTGCTATCGATGATATGCGCAATACCCCCTTGATCCCCCGCAGCGTGGTCGATTTATTCCCCGTTCGTTCGATGCTGGGCGTCCCCCTGCAGGTGAACGGCAATAAGCTGGGCGCGCTGCTGGTGGGTTATGTCCAACTCTACCACTTTACCTCGGCTGAAATCGCCGTGATCCAACAGGCCGGCGGGCAAATTGCCCTGATCCTGGCGCGGATGAATTCTTTGATCGAGGCGCAGAAGCGCGCGGAGCAGTCCGAACGATTGCGGCGTGCCAGCGCCGCGCTTACCACCACCCTGGATATCACCGAGGTGGGCCGCCTGCTGGTGGATCATCTGGCCACGCTGGTGCCGCACGATGCCATCCTGGTCGGCCTTTCGCGCCCAAATGGGTTCAAACCCATTGCCCAGCGCAACATCCCGATCGGCGACCGGATTTTGGAGATGCTCTTCCCGCTCGACGACCCGATTCTGGCCGAGATCTCTCACAACAGTACCCCCATGTTCTTGAAAGATGCGCAGAAAGATCCGCGTTTTGCCAACTGGGGCGACACCACCGATGTTCACAGCTGGCTGGGCATGCCAATGCTGGCCGGCAACCAGATTGTTGGCCTGGTGGCGCTCAGCCGCTATGCCGTGCGCCCGTTCACCAATGACGAACTGCTCCTCGCCCAGGTGCTCTCGAACCAGGCGGGGGTAGCCTTGCAAAACGCCCTGCTCCACACCCACCAGCAGCAGCTGGCGATGACCGATCCGCTCACCGGGTTGTATAACCGGCGCGGGTTCTTCGAGCTGGCCCGCCACGAATTGGAACGCAGCCGGCGCTTCAACCGCCCGCTTTCGATGATGATGATCGACGTTGACCATTTCAAGAACGTCAACGATATGTACGGGCATGCGGTAGGCGATGAAGTGCTGCGCCAACTGGCCGACCGCTTCCGCACTGTGATGCGCGAATCCGATTTGTTATGCCGCTACGGCGGCGAGGAATTCTGCTTCTTGCTGCCGGAGAGCGACTGCCAGGGGTTGTGCTCGGCCGGTGAGCGCGTGCTGGCAGGGGTTGGCATTGAACCCTACGTGTGCGAGGACGTTCAGGTGCACATCACCGTTTCGATTGGGGTGACCATTCTTTCCGACACCAGCACGGACCTGGAAGATCTCATCCGCCAGGCTGACGAGGCGCTCTACCGGGCCAAACAGGCCGGGCGCAACCGCATCGAAATTTATCAGGGCGTGTAAGGTATCACCACAACCAGCTCTGCGCAGGCGAAAAACAAGAAAAACGGTTCATTCATCCACAAACCCGCCGGCTGATCATCAGCCGGCGGGTCGTTCGTCACTCCAGCAGGGCGATTGCATTATAAATATTTGCGGGTGCACGCACAGTGTCTGCGCCTGCGATGTGGGAAGAAAATTATTTTAATGGTGTATTTGCGCGCGATAGCGCGCAAATACACCAAACTTTTCTGTTTTCCCCGCCGGTGGGCGGGGATCAAGAGGTGGGTGACATTATTTGCATAGGACGAATGTTTTTATGCAATCGGCCTGGTCACTCCAGGGTGAATGCGATCAAATCACTTTTTCACGCAGCTTGGCGCTGATGTAATCCATGCTGGCCACCACGATGGCAATCGCCAGCATTTGGGCGCTGGCCGCGCGGTAGTTGAGCAGGTTAATGTTCTGGTAGAGCAGGAAGCCAATTCCACCCCCGCCGGCGAAGCCGATGATGGTGGACATGCGTACGTTGATATCCCAGCGGTACATGGTAAAGGAGATGTAGGGCGGGATGATCTGGGGGATCACCGCGTAAACAATCGTCTGCAGGCGGTTGGCGCCCGTCGCCGAAACTGCTTCCATGGGGCCGGCCATAATGCTTTCGACCTGCTCGGAATATAGTTTGGCCAGCGCCGCCACGGTGTGCAGCGAAAGCGCCAGCACGCCGGCGAAGGGGCCGATGCCCACCCAGACCACAAAGACAATCACCATGATCAGGGCTTCGATCGAACGCAGCGCGTTGAAGATGGTGCGCGCGGCGAAATAAATGACCATACCCACCGGCAGTTCATCCCTGGCTTTCATGCGCACGGCGACCAGCAGCCCCAATACGGCCCCAATCGCGCCGGGCCAATAGTAGGTCACCGCCGGGTCATCGAACTGGTAGAACCAGTTGAGCGTCAGCATGATGATAATCGCCAGCAGCGCGCCTGCCGCCGCGGAGAGCAGCAGGTTCATCGCCTTGATCCCGACGGTAGGCAGGCTGCGGTTGATCCACAAACCAATCCCGCCGGCGATGCGGCTGGTCAGCCCGGCCCCAATCAGCGCGCTGAACACGGCCAGCAGCATGCCAAGGATATCGCCCAGGTCGGCGATAAAACGGCCGATAAACCCGGCCCCGCCCATCTGGCTCTCCAGCCAGCTGCCCACCAGGATCAGGCTGTTGGAGAACAGGTAGAGCACGAACAGGCCCAGCACAGCGGCGGCCAATAAAACCAGGGAACGCGCCAGGCGCAGCCCGCGGCTGGGGCGCTCTACATCTTCGGGGGGCACGGCCCAGCGCACGGCCAGGTAGGCCACCACCAGGCCCACCAGCATGCCGCCCAGGTTGAGCCAGATCAGCGCGGTGGCCTGGTTGGTCAGGTCGCGGGCGATGCCGGCCACGCGCAATCCCAAAAGGATACCAACCGGGATCAGCAGCAGGTTCAGCGCCACGGTGGTCACCGGGCTGGAGACATCTCGCATCAGGTTGTAGGCGGCAAAGAAACTGAGCGGGACGGCCAGCAAGGTGCCAAAGGTGGTAGCCAGCAGCGCCAGAAAGACCGTCTCCACGATCTTATCCCAGGTTTCGAGGGCTGTGGTGGAGAGCTGCGGCGCGCCGACATTCAGGCGGGTGGTGGCGCGCAGATGCTGGAGTTCCTCGCTGTCGCGTTTGGGCAGTTTTGCCTGCATGGTAAATTCACCCAGGGCATCCGTTTCGATGGTACCCATACTCAATTTGACGTTGCTGGGCGGGATGAAATTGAGCGGCCCGGTGGAATTAGGGGCGAACTTATAGCCCTTCACCGTGATCGTATCGCCCGGGTTGGCGCAGGCCGGCTCGGCTTCAATATACGGCTTGCTGCGGTCGATCTGCTCGGGCGGCGCTCCCGCAGGCGGGCAGGGCACGTAATAGGGCAGATCCACCACAAATTCTTGCTGCTGGTAGGTGACCAGATCGGGTTTGGAGAGCGCGCGCAGGATGCGCACCAACTGGGTCTGGCGCCGTTCGGAGCGCGTCTCCGCCAGGTTTACCTTGGTCACCTGGAAACCATAGGCATAGACCACCACCGCAAAAAGGACGCCCAGTCCCAGGCCGATGGATTTCAAGAGCTGTTTGGACGGCTTCATCGAGGCTCCTAACCGACACGCTCGGCTTCGCGGCCGTAAATTTCTTTGAATTTTTCGTCGTTGATTTCGGCCGGCAGCCCATCGAAGACCAGGCGGCCTTCATTGAGCGCCACCACCCGGTCGGCGTAGCGATGCACCAGGTCGAGGAAATGCAGGCTGCAAAGAACGGTCATGCCGTCCTCTTTATTGATCGTCTCCAGGTATTGCATAATGCTGTGGGCGAGGACCGGATCGAGGCTGGCCACGGGTTCGTCGGCCAGGATCATTTCTGGATCCTGGATCATCGCCCGGGCGATGCCCACCCGCTGCTGCTGCCCACCGCTCAAATCATCGGCGCGGATATGGGCTTTATCGGCGATGCCCACCCGCGCCAGCTGGCGCATGGCAGCCTCCACATCCTGTTTGGGGAAGCGGTTGATCAGGCTGAGCGCCGGGTTGACATACCCCAGCCGCCCGGTGAGCACGTTGGTCAGCACCGAGGAGCGCTGCACCAGGTTGAAATGCTGGAATACCATCCCGATGCGCCGGCGGATCAGGCGCAAATCGTCCCGGGTAGCCCCGGTGACATCCAGCCCATCCCAGATGATGCTGCCCGAGGTGGGTTCGATCAGCCGGTTGATGCAGCGCAGCAGGGTGGATTTCCCCGACCCGCTCAGGCCGATCACCGCCACGAACTGTCCTTTGGGCACCTCAAATGAGACATCCGTGAGGGCCTGGACCTGGCCTTCATACACTTTGGTGAGATTCTTGATTTGAAGCATAGCTCTATTATAGTGAAAACCGGACAGGAGACCCTGTCCGGTTTTCGATCAAATTCGTTTCAGAATTAGTGTCCGAGGCTTTCCATGGTGAGCCCGGCGGCTTCGACCATCGTGCGAACGAAGTCGTATTCGGAATCCTTGGCCGGGTTCAACCCGGTCCAGCCGTAGAAGTCCGAGCTGCCGATGGAGTTCTTCCAGTCGTCAGTCTTGGCGAATTCAACCAGGGCGCTCTCGATCTTGGCGCGCACGTCGGCGGGGAATTCGGGGCCAAATGACAGGGTGTCATTGGGGATGGCCGGCGAGATGGCCAGGATGCGCACCTTCTGGATCACGTCCGGCGCCTCTGTGCGGATATTAGGCCGCGCATCCAGCACCTGCCAGTCGCCGCACTTGATGGCTTTGCCGTCTTCGGTGACTTTGCAATCCGGGACGAGTTCGTCGGGGATATCGGGGGCGTCGCCGAGCTTCCAGGCGGGTTCGCCTTCGGGTTTGAGCGGCGGGGAGTAGAAGGAAGTGGAGAAGTCCACTTCGCCGTTATAGACGGCTTTGACCGACTGCGGGTGCCCGCCGGTCTCAACCGATTCACTCGGGGTGATGTTGGCGTCTTTGAACATGGCCAGCGGCACCAGGTAACCGGAGGTTGAACCAGGGTCAGTATAGCCCCATTTCTTGCCATCCAGGTCTTTCAGCGTCTGGTAGCTGCTGTCGCGTGCCACCAGCACCTGGGCGTAATACACGTCTGAGCCAAAGCGCACGGCCTTGAAGGCCACGTCCACGCCGCACAACTGGTTGGCCAGTACGTATCCCAATCCGGGGATGAAGCCGATGGTGTCCATCGGAGAAGCGCACATCTCTTCGATAGTGGCCGCGTAGGAGGTCGGGACGCTGACTTCGAAGGTCAGGCCGGTCGCTTTGTTCAAAGCATCCGCCATGATCTTTCCACCAGAGACGATCACATTAGCGTCCACCGAGGGCACAAAGAGAACCTTGATGGGGTGTTCAGCCGAACCGATCGAGGGCTCAGGAGTCGCGGTTGGCGGTTCAGGGGTGTTTGTGGGTGGTACGTTGGTAGCCGTGGGCGCCGCGGTGGGGGGAACAGCAGTGGGTTCCGGCGTTGGCGTAGCCGCCGGTTGGCACGCAGCCAGCAGCATGGTGGTCGCTACCAGCACAGCCAGGAGTACATAGGTCAAACGGGACTTGGTGTACATAATCTCCTCACAACAAGGGTAGAAAGATTTTATTGCGGTTCAGGCCGCAACAATCTTATCTTAACCCAATATAAAGTGAGAATCAACCAAATAACGGGTGAAATTCGAGTTTTCTCATATTTCCTGCTGCTCTCGATTCAAGGTGTGCAACTTTTGATGGTTTACCGCGTAAATCTTAATGAAAATTGAGCGCATTAAAGAAAAATTCAAGGAGATCACATGTCGTCAACCCCCGTTTATGTTGAAACCAGGCGCAACCCCGGCTGTTTGCTGCAATTGCTCTGGTTTGCCTTCATTGGTATCTGGTTAGGCCAGGCCTGGATGGTGGTGGCCTGGTTGTTAATGCTGAGCGTGATCGGTCTGCCCCTGGGGATTGCCATGTTGAATATGCTTCCAAAGGTGATTGCCTTGCGTGAGCCCACTCACCAGGTGGGTGTCGTGCGCCGGGCGGATGGCCGCATGGCCCTGGTAGATGTCGACGTTCCGCAGTTGAATTTCGTCCTGCGCGCGTTTTACTTCATCCTGGTGGGCTGGTGGTTATCCGCGCTTTGGATGGAGGCGGCTTATTTGCTTACCGCCACGATCATCGGCATCCCCCTGGGTTTCTGGATGTTCGACCGCGTACCGGCGGTACTTACCTTGCGCCGTTAGGTCAGCTAACCAAACAAAACACCCCGCCAACGCGGGGTGTTTTGGGTTAAGATCGAGTTGACCAGGCCGGGTTTAATTCCCGGTGTAAATTACCCGGTAAATGCGCTGGCCTTTGTCGTCGGAGATGAACATTTCACCGTTGGCGTTGCTGACCACGTCTGCCGGGCGGCCATAGGTGGCGGCGTCCCCGCATTTGGCGCCCGGTTGGCGCCAGCCGGTGGCAAAGGTCTGGCTGCCCAGCACCTGCCCACCGCTCACCAGCACGCGTTCCACTTTGCAATCGCGGTAGTTGGCCGGGGTGTCGGTGTTCCACGAGCCATGCAGCGCCACAAACAAATCATCCTGATAATCCGCCGGCCAGCTCACCGCCGGTCCCCAGCCCATCCCCAACGGCGCGGAATGAGCGACAATGGTGAATAGGGCAGGCACGTCCTGGCTGCAGGTCACCCCGGAGGGCAAGGCGATACGATTATCGCGGGCTTCGGCCGCCGGCGGGTTGTTCAAACCCAGCACGGATGTGTAACAGTAAGGCCAGCCGTGGCTTTTGCCGCCCTGCACCGGGATGACCAGTTCTTCCGGAGGGGCGTCGTCGCCTAACCCGTCCGATCCGTTGTGATCCGCCCACAGCTGCCCGCCCGGAGTCCAGGTGAAGTCCACGCTGTTGCGCAGGCCCCAGGCCCATACCGGGCGCAGATCCACGTCGGCATCGTTGGCAAATGGGTTGTCGCTGGGGATGCTGCCGTCCTCGTTAAAGCGCAGGATCGCCGCGCGGCGCGGGTCGTTGCTTGCGGCGGTGTTGGGGCCGTGTTCATCGCAAACATTGCAGCTCGAGCCGACCGCCACGTAGAGCTTGCCGTCTGGGCCAAAATGCAGCGTGCGTGTGCTGTGCCCGCTGCCGGAGGGCAGGTTAATCTGGAAGCCGGTGTCGCGCACAAACGTGTTGGCATCGAAGCGTTGGATTTTGTCGGTCTGGGCTACGTAGATCATGTTGTTGTGCCATTCCAGGTTGTGCGGCTGGTTCAGCCCGCTCAAGATCACTTCCACGCCGTCCGCCAGGCCGTCGTGGTTGCGGTCCGGCAGGCGCGCCACCTGCCCGGCGCTCATCAAGGCCACGTACAATTCGCCGTCCGGGCCGATCTCCATCAAGCGGGGGGTGCCCGAGACGCTGGCAAAAATGCGAATGGCAAACCCGGCCGGCACGCTGATCCGGCTGGAAGCGCCGTCCGCCGGGGGCAGGGCCAGGGTAGCGCTGGTGCTGGTCACCAGCGGCAGATACGACTGCGGGATCAACGCCCCGGCCAGCGCCGTTGTGGCGAAGAGGGCCAGAAAACCGACCAGCGCCAGGGCCAAAAGGACACTCAATCGACGGAGGAGATTCCAAAAGTTAGGCTTCATAATGATATATTCTATAAAATAAGTATAAGATTCAGGTGAGAAGTTACTTCACCGGGTAAATTGGGCGGCCCTGCTCCTGTTTTGCACGCCCGCCGTAGTGTGTGGTAAAAATGAGCTGAGGAACATAGCCAAAAGATGCTCGAGGTTCGCGCCGTTACCAAGACCTATGAAGGCCGCCCGCTGCTGCGCGGGATTTCTTTCGACCTGGATCAGGGTGAGACCATCTGCCTGCTGGGGCCCTCTGGCAGCGGCAAGAGCACCTTGCTGCGCCTGATCGCCGGCATCGAGCCGCTGGAAAGCGGCCAGATCTGCTGGGACGGCCGGGATCTGGCCGGTGTACCGGTCCACCAGCGCGGCTTTGGGCTGATGTTCCAGGATTACGCCCTCTTTCCCCACCTTACGGTTCGCGAGAACGTGGCCTTTGGGCTGCGCATGCAGCGCCTGCCGCGCGAGCAGATTGGCCAGCGGGTTAATGCCGCCCTGGAGCAGGTCAACCTGGCCGGTCTGGCTCACCGCCGGGTCACCGACCTTTCCGGCGGGGAACAGCAGCGCGTCGCCCTGGCCCGCGCCCTGGCGCCCCGCCCGCGGCTGTTGATGCTGGACGAGCCTCTTGGCGCCCTCGACCGGGCGCTGCGCGAGCAGCTTTTGGATGAGCTGCGCCGCCTGCTGCGCTCCACCGGCATCCCCGCGATCTATGTGACCCACGACCAGGAAGAGGCCTTTTTCCTGGCGGATCGTTTGCTGCTGCTGCACAATGGGCTGGTGGAGCAATCCGGCGCGCCGGCCGAGGTCTATGCGGCTCCGGCGACCGCCTGGGCGGCGGCTTTCCTTGGCCAGACCAACCTGCTGGACGGCTGGGTGAGCAGCCTGGACCCGCTGCGTATCGAGACGGAGGCCGGGCAGTTCCCGGCGGAGCCCGGGCCGGGCTTTCAACCCGCCATGGCGGCGCCCGCCACCTTGCTTTTCCAGGCGGATGGCGCCAGCCTGGTCGCGGCAGATTCGCCCCTGGCGGTGCTGTCGGGCACGGTGGATGACCTGGTATTCCGCGGGGACGGCTTTCACCTGGGGCTGCGCCTGGCTTCGGGACAGGTCTTTACCTTCCGCGTCGACCGCCCGGCGCAAGTGGGCGAGAGCGCCGGGCTGCTGCTTCCCGCCGGGCGGCTGCTGGCGTTGAAGGGCCGGCGCTGATGGCGGATGTGCTGGTAATCAAGCTCAACCTGGACCGGCAGGAAACCTGGCGCTACAGCGGGGAAGTGCTGGACCGGGATGCGCATAGCCTTTTACTTCGCGCCTTGTTCAACCGCGCCGACACCCCCTTCCACGGGATTCTGATGCGCAACGGCGATCCGTTTATTGAGCTGTACGATACCCGGCGCTGGTATAACATATTTCAGATCCACGACCAGGACAGCGGCGAAATCAAGGGTTGGTATTGCAATGTCACCCGGCCGGCCGAGATCGAAGGCGGCCAGGTGCGCTATGTCGACCTGGCCCTGGATCTGCTGGTGTATCCGGATGGACGTCAGTTGGTGCTGGACGAAGATGAATTTGAAGCGCTTCACCTCGATGCTTCCCTGCGCGTGGCGGCGCGGGCCGCTCTGGACGAGCTGATCGCCCGGGTGCGCCCTGAAAAAGGCTTCCGCCTGTCTGAAACCCTGAGTGCTAATCCATAGCAAAGACACGCGGACGGACCCAATCGGGTCTGCCGCGTGTCTTTGGCTAAATCATTGCCTGATGGAAACTGTGGCAAACGACGCAGGTTCCACCGGTATTCAACCTGCCTGGTTACATGACCAGGGCAGAAACCAGCCAGGAGTAATCGGTAAACTGCTGCATGATCTGGTCGCCAAAGAACCAGGCGATTAACCCGATGGAGCAGCAGCAGCACAGCACCAGCACCACGATCAATATGATCAGCCACCACTTGGTCTGGCCTTTTTTCGGCGGCATGCCGGTGGGCGCAGAGGTGGAGGTGGGTGGGGGGGTGAAACCGCCGCCGGTCTGGGTGGGCGGGGTGACTACGTCTCCCTGCATCGCCGGGGCGGCGGGCTGCACCGGTTCTCCACCGGGGAACGAGGAGGCGTCCATGCTGGGCGGCGCGAATAAAGCCTCATTGGGGGTGTTGTCGGTCATTTCGGCCGGGGGTTCCGCGCTGGGCGGGGTGTAGGGTTCCGGCGTCCAGGCCGATTCGGCGGCCTGTGCCTCGGCCGGCATTTCCGGCTGGCTGGGGCTTTCTTCAGGCGGCTGATAGGGTTGGTTGGCGGCTTCTTCCTTATTGTTTTGTTCGTCGGTCATGGTGTGCTCCTTTAGGATTTGCGGATCAGGCGGAAAGATGGCGGGCAGCGGCTGCCCGTGTGCGGCGGTACAGCCGCCAAAGAATATAGGCCGTGACCAGTACCAGCACGCAGGCAATGACGACTGGCACGACCACCGACAGGATCGAAAGGGCCGTGGAAAGGATATCCTCGGCAATCGAGACAGGAATATTGGCGGCGCCGGCGGTTGTGGCTGTCACTGCCGGGCGCACGGCCAGCGATTTTACCGCGTGCACCCCCCCGGCCACCAGAATGCCCGCGCCAATCGAAAGGATTGGGCTGACATCCGTCAGCACCCGCGCGCTGGCCGCGAAGGCAACCGCCCCGGCCGCCGGGCGGACCAGGGTTTGGATCAGATCGTTGATGTGGTTGACGGCCGGGATTTTGTCGGCGAAGAACTCGATCAGCGAGAGCACCAGCAGCAGCCCGATGATCCACCAGCTGGTCAGGGCATTCCACGGCTCGCTGAGTTTGATCAGGTCGGTGTATTTGGCCAGCAAGGCGATCACCAGCAGGGGGATATACGCGTTCAGCCCGGCGCTGGCGGACAGTCCAAAAGCCGAAAATATACCGAAAAGATCCATGGGTCCTCCTCGAACCGCGGTGGAGGTCAGCCGGGCAGGTTGAGCCCGGCCCAGGTGCCGGTCAGGATCAGCCTGCCGGCATCCATTAATGTGATCTGCAGCAGCGCGGTCAAAAACCCCGCGGTCAACGGCATCCACAATTCCTTTAGAGTATGATACCTGTTTTCTTGTTTGGATAAAAGTACCCAGATGACCGTATATACCATGCTGAGGATCGCCAGCACCGCCAGGCCGCTCAGCACAGCCAGTGGAAAGATAATCAGGGGGTTTTCACTGAGAATGGCCAGGTCGAGCAGGGCGGCTAATCCCAGCAGCCCGCCGATCTCACGCCAGCTTCCCAGCGAATGGCGGCTGTCGAAATCGATCCACACCGCCTGGTTGAATACCGGGGTGAGCAGTGCGCCGATCCCCAGCCCTACCCCGGTGCCGGTGAGCAGCCGCAGCCAGTTCTGGGATGCATAAAGCGACGGAGCGCCGGGAAAGACCCGGGCAAACGAGTTCAGCCCGTCCAGGCCGAAGGCCACCGCAAAGGTGCCCAGCATCAGCGAGGTTTTCAGGTCGGGCAGCTCGCCATGCCGGCCCAGGCGCGCCACGTAGATTAAGGCCAGCAGCCCGCCCAAAAAGGTGCCCGAACAGCGCGCGCACAGCGGCAGCGGCCGGTCGCCCAGGGTGAAAGAGCGCGCCGGGGCGCGGTGGCAGACGGCATAGCCCACCGCGTCCATTTTGCCCAGCAGGCCCGGCGGGGTTTTAATCAACCAGACCGTGACCAGGGCCAGGGTAGCCAGCACCAGCGAGACTTTCAGCACCGGGGATTTAACCATGTCTGCATTATACTTGCTTGTGCCAGGGGTCTGTTGCCCCTGGATGTTGGCAATTTGATCGATTTGGATTATATTGCAGCCAGGATCATTGGAGATTCCAACCATGAAGAACATACGCGCCGGTTTCATCATCCTGGTGAGCGCACTATTGCTTTCGGCATGCGGCATTCTGATCGCCCCTGCCACGCCCACCGCCAGCCCCACACCCCGCCGCGCGGCGCCCAGCGCCACGCCGCAGCCCAGCGCCACCCTGGCGCCCAGTTCCACCCCGCTTCCCACCTGGACCCCCATCCCCACCCTCGATTATCCCGCGGCCGGGTTAGGCCCGGCCAATTTCCCTAACGACGTCGACCCGCTCACCGGTCTCAAAGTGACGGACCTGACCCTGCTGGACCGCCGCCCGGTGGTGATCAAGGTGGAAAACCTCCCGCGCGAGCACCGTCCCCAATTTGGCCTGTCGCACGCCGACATCGTCTATGAATATTACACCGAACAGGGCGGTACCCGCTTTGCGACCATATTCTACGGCCAGGACGCCGATCGGGTAGGGCCTATCCGCTCGGGGCGCTTCTTTGACGTCAACGTGGTGCAGATGTACCGCGGTATCTTTATTTTTGGGTCGGCCTACTCGGCGGTCTGGAACCGTTTTGTCAATTCCGACTTTTCCGACCGGCTGGTGCTCGAAAATGAATTTTCCTGCCCTTCGCTGTGCCGCTTTGAACCCCAGGGACGCAACTTGCTGGTGGCCAAGACCGCCGACCTGGCCGCCTACGTCAAGACGCGCGCCATCGATAACTCGCGTCAGGCGCTGGATGGGATGTTCTTCCAACTGCAGCCGCCGGCGAACGGCGATCTTGCCAACCAGGTCTACGTGCGCTATTCCGGCGCGATCTACAACCGCTGGGACTATGACCCCGCCACGGGCCGTTACCTGCGCTTTGAGGACACCCAGAACGACATCGACCGCAAGAATGAAGTCTACGCCCAGCTAACCGATGCGCTGGATGCGACCCCCATCTCCGCCGCCAATGTGGTTACCTTCTGCGTGGCGCACGAATATTATTTCAAATCCGACCAGATCGAAGTAGTCGATATGCTCCTGCAGTTGGGCGGCGGTAATTACGTGGCCTGTGACGGTAAAACCTATCCCACCGGCAGCGGCCCGGCCTGGCTGGCGCGCGACGGAAAAATCTATCCGGTCATGTACCAACGCACGGCCAAAGATTCCCCGCTGACTCTGGTGGGCCAGGATGGCAAGCCCTTTGCTTTCAAGCCCGGCTCGACCTGGTTTGAGGTGATTGGGGCTTCTTCCACCATCACCCAGGAGACCCCGGGGGTCTGGCGCTTCAATTTTGCCATCGTGCCTTAAGGCGCGCGAAACTTCGCAAACAAGGCTAGTTCGAGGCAGCCAAAATGGTCCCATTCCTTATCAGATGCATTGAGATTTTTTGTACCTCAGAAGGGCACAAAATCTCTATGATCCTCATTTCTTCCTCCCCGCCGGGATCTGCTGGTGGTGAACTCAATCACGGTATCTGATAAACCTAGGTTCAGGGAAGTTGCGCACATTGTGCGCAACTTCCCTGTTTTTTTCTCTTTCTCCCCGCCCATGATTGGGCGGGGCCGGGGGTGGGTTGATCGACTGGCATCAGTTCGCTAATTGAATCGTATTCGGATAAACTAAAAGGCGCGGCCTGTTTTTGCCGCGCCTTTTGGTTTAGATTTTGCTCACATCATGTGGGCCCGATTCGCGCATCCCGGCCTGGGTGATGGGGATAAATTCGGCTTTTTCCCACAAATCCTCAATGCAGGAGGCCCCGGCGTAGCTCAGCCCGGAGCGCAGCCCGCCCACCAGCTGGTGTAAGATCTCGGCCACCCCGCCACGGGCCGGCACCATCGCTTCGACCCCCTCGGCGACGATATCGCCCCAATCCTCATCGCTGACATCTCCCTGGTCGATTTCTTTGCGCTGGATATTGGCGGTCAGGGATGCCATCCCCCGCACCACTTTGAAGCGCCGCCCGTCGCGCACCACCGGCGCACCGGGGCTTTCATCGGTGCCGGCCAGCACGCTGCCCAGCATCACCGAACTGGCCCCCGCCGCCAGCGCTTTGACCATGTCGCCCGAGTTGCGCACCCCACCGTCGGCGATGATCGGCACGCGCATGCGCTGGCCCATCTCGGCGCAGTCGAGGATAGCGGTGAGCTGCGGCACACCAAAACCGGTGACGATGCGCGTAATGCAGATCGAACCGGCGCCCACCCCCACCTTTACCGCGTCGGCCCCGGCATCCGCCAGGTCGCGCACGCCCTCCGGGGTGGCCACATTGCCGGCGATCACCGGCACGTTGAATTTCTTTTTCAACTGGGTGACCATCTTGAGGGTGTGTTCGGAGTGACCGTGGGCAATATCCACCACCAGCACGTCTGCCCCGGCCTCCACGCACGCTGCCGCCCGATCCAAATCGTCGGCGCGCACGCCGACCGCCACGCCCACCATCAACCGCCCGCGCGCATCTTTGGTGGACAGGGGGTGCTCCTGAATTTTGACGATATCCTGAACGGTGATCAGCCCGACCACATGGTTCTGGTCATCCACCAGGGGTAATTTTTCGATGCGGTGCTCATGCAGCTTTTGACGCGCGGCCGGCATGCTTTCGTTTTGATCCGCGACGATCAGCCGGCTGCGCGGGGTCATCACCGATTCCACCGTGTCGGAGCCTTTATCGGCCAGCAGCACGTCGCGGGTGGTGACCATGCCCAGCAGCTGCCCGCTGCCGTCGACGACCATCAACCCGCCCACTTCTTCTTCCACCATCTGCTGGCGCGCCTGCTCGATGCTCGAGCCGGCCAGGATGGCGATGGGTTCTTCCACCACCAGATTTTCGGCGCGCTTCACCCGCTCCACCATCTCGGCCTGGGCCTCGATGGGCATGAAGCGGTGCAGAATGCCGATGCCGCCCTGGTGGGCGATGGCGATCCCCATGCGCGTTTCGGTCACCGTGTCCATGTTGGCCGAGACCAGGGGTATTTCCAGGCGGAGCTGTGGGGTCAGCCAGGTGCGCGTGGATGCATCTTTACGGCTGCGGATCGATGAGCGGCGCGGCACGAGTAAAACATCATCAAAGGTTAGACCGGTAACGGGTCTGACTTTCATAAACCCTCCAAGCGAGACTATTCTGGTTCTATTGTACAATAACAGCCGTATGCTGTCACCGTTAGCCCCCGATTTCTACCTGGACGATGCCCTGCAGGTGGCCCAAGGCCTGTTGGGTATGCGCCTGGTGCGCCTGCTCGACGGCGTGCGTCTCAGCGGACTGATCCTCGAGGCCGAGGCTTATCGCGGCGAAGAGGACCTGGCCTGCCATGCCCGCGCCGGGCGCACCCCGCGCACCGCTATCATGTATGGCCCGCCCGGGCGCGCCTATGTGTATTTCACCTACGGGATGCATTGGATGTTGAACTGCGTCTGCGGCCCGGAGGGCTTCCCCGCCGCCGTGCTGATCCGCGCGCTGTGGGTGGACGAGGGCCGCGCTGTGGTGGCGGAACGCCGCGCCGCTGTTCCGCCGGCGGATTGGACCAGCGGCCCCGCCCGGCTGTGCAAGGCGTTTGCCATTACCGCCGAGCAGAACGGCGTGGATCTGACCACACCCGCGCAGGGACTGTGGATCGAGCCTGGACCGGGCGCCGGCAGCGCGCCGTTGATTATCGGCCCGCGGGTCGGGATCCCCAACGTGCCCGAACCCTGGCGTTCGATCCCCTGGCGTTTCCGCCTTCCGCCCGATACCTTCGCGCATCCCTGACCTCAACCTGTGGTTTTCTCAAAGTTGTTTGGCATTTTCAAGATTTCTGTTCTGTCTTTCGGGGTGTGGGGTCTGGCGGCGAAACTCGCCGCCAGACCCCACGAAATTCTTAATCCCCGCTCCCTCGAGGGAGCGGGGTTAGGGGTGAGGGTGACATTGGGAAAACCATGGGCCCCAACCAGATGCGCCCCACTCTTTTATTTGATTATGGTATAAACGAAGTTATGAACGCCGCTGCCGTCATCATCCCCGCGCAAGAAGACACCACCGCCCTTTGGATTGCCAGCCTGACTGTCTATGACGGCCAGCAGGTGGAGGCCGGCCAGCCCATGGCGCGCCTGGAGAGCCCGGGGGGGCACCTGGACCTGCTCGCCCCGTTGAGCGGCTACGTCACCGGGCTGCGCGCCTTCCCCGGGCAGGCAGCCCGCCCCGGCGACATCCTGTGTTACCTGGCCGAACAGCCCACCCTGGCATCCACCCAACCCGCCGCCGCACTGAACAAAATCCTCGAAAACACGCCCCTTGACCCCACCTCCATGCTGATCTACGGCGCCGGCGGGCACGGAAAAGCCGTGCTGGAGCTGCTGCGCGCCGTGCGCACCTACCGGATCATCGGTTGGATCGATGACGGCCTGCCGGTGGGCAGTGAAATTCTTGGGCTGCCGGTGGTAGGTGGGGCCGCTAACTTGCGAGAATGGTATAAACGCGGCGTGCGCCTGGCCGCCAACGGCGTCGGCGGGATTGGCAATCCTGCGGTGCGCATCCAGGTTTTTGATACCCTCGCCCAGGAGGGTTTTAGCTGCCCGGCGCTGGTGCATCCGACCGCGATGGTCGAACCCAGCGCCGCCCTGGAAGCCGGCGTGCAGGTCCTGCCGTTAGCCTATGTGGGCAGCTCCACCCGGGTGGGCTTTGGCTCGGTGATCAACGTCGGCGCGATTGCCGCTCACGACTGCCGCCTGGGGCGGGTGACCAACCTGTCGCCGGGGGCAGCCCTGGCGGGTTTCGTGCAGGTGGGCGACCATACCCAGATTGGCATGAATGCTACGATCAATCTCAACCTGACCATCGGTTCGGGCTGCAATATTGGCAACGGGGCGACCGTCAAGGCAGATGTGCCGGCGGGCGCCCGCGTGTGGGCCGGCAGCACCTGGCCGGCACGATCCTGACCGGAGGGGTGAATGTTTCGTAAACAGCAACCACAGACTCCCCAGGCTGTAACTCCCGTCGAGCGGGTCACTTCGGTGCTCGGTCCGGGGATCATCTGGAAAGGCAACCTGCGCGGCAGCGGCGGGGTGCGTATTGAAGGCGCCTTTGAAGGCGATATCACCTTGCGCGGCCTGGTGGTGATTGGCGAGACCGGGCGGGTGGTGTGCAACACCCTGCACGCCAACACGGTGATTGTCGCCGGTACGGTGAACGGTAGTATCACCGCCGAAAAACTCGAAATCCGCGGCACCGGGCGGGTGTGGGGCGATGTGATCGTGGTTTCGCTGTCGACCGAAGAGGGTGCATTCCTGCGCGGCCAGGTGCGTATGGAAGAGAGCATAGAAATACCAGCCATGCCGGATGCGGAGCCTACCATCGAGGAACCCTCTTCCGCGGCAGAATAAATTGTTGGTGAGGATTGTCTTTGAATACGACCAGTATCATTGCTCAAGTGGCCGAGTGGTTAGGGGTGATCGCTGTTGCCTGGCTTTTATCGCTCAGCCCGCGCTTCAAACGCACCCAAATCGGTTTTCGCTATGCCCGTCGCGACGGCATGGTGGCCCTCGCCATCGTTTTTATCGTGGTCATCTTTTCGTTTATCTTTTCCACCACCGGCCTGGGCGATACCCTATCCGCCTTTGTCCGCCTGCCTGGCGCGGCCGCCGATCTCGACCGGCCGCTGGCGCTGGCCGTCTTCTCGCTGCTGCCGGTGATCGCTGCCCTGCTCCTGCGCGGCCAGCCGCCGCGCAGCGCGGGTTGGAACCGCGACATGTTTCGCCTGGGGCTGCAGGTGGGGCTGGCCCTGGCCCTGCTGACCATTTTCCTGCGCAACCGTGTGGTGGACGTCATCTCCGGGGTCAGCATCGATCAAACCTGGTATCTGATCGGCGCGCTGGCCATTGCCGCGGCCGAAGAAACTGTTTTCCGCGGTTATATCCAGCTGCGCCTGATCTCCTGGCTGGGTGAAAATCGCGGCTGGATTGCCAGCGCCCTGGCGTACGCCGTCTGGCGTCTGCCCGCCCTGCTGGGCGGATCCTCTCTGCCGGTGATTCTCATTGGCCTGGCCCTGGTACTGGCCCAGGGCCTGGTGAGCGGCTTCCTCATGCGCAAATCGGGTCATTTAATTGCCCCAGTGCTCTACCGCGCCATCTCGATCTGGATGAACGTCTTTGTCTAAATCATGGCTGAACGCATCTCCTGGGCGCCCAAAGTAAAACGCGCCGCCATCTGGCAAATCTACCAGAATGACGCGCTTGGGGCCGTGGACGATGAATTAGTCTTGTCTGCCGGCCTCGGCCTGCTGGCGCGCTGCCGCTCGATATTGCTGGTTTCTCACCAGCAGGTGGCCTGCCCGCGCTGCGAGGCGGTTTTCTCTGTCCGGGAGCCAAACGGCGATGGCCTGATCGGCTGCCCGACCCCCGGCTGCGGCTGGACGGCGACTCCCGAGCAGTATCACCTCAGCTGGCGCCACCAGGATTTGAACGGCGCGAATATCCTGGCGGACTGCCAGACCTTCGCGGACAGGTTCCCCGAGGCGCGCACCACCGCCCAGAGGATGTTCCTGATCGACCGCCTGATCCATGCCTTTCATTGGGACATGCGCGCCCGGTTGCCCAACCGCAGCGCGGCCAACAACCTGATCCAGGGCTCGCACGCCGAGGTGCTGGAGATGCTCGACCGGCTCGCGGCAGTAGGCGACCCGCAGGAGAAGCAGGCCTGGCGCACCACCGTGGAGCAGATGCTGCGCCGCCGGAGAGGTGGATAACCCCCCCATGCGCTATGCCAGCCTGTTTACCCAGACTCGCCGTGAGGCGCCCGCCGATATCGACCTGCCCGGCCAGCAGATGCTGGTGCGCGCCGGTTATGTGCATGCCCTCGCCACCGGCGCCCCGCTGCTCCTGCCGCTGGGCGAGCGCGTGCTGCACCGCCTGGAAGAGCGCCTGGCTGGAGAGCTGACTGCCCTGGGCGCGCTGGAATTGGGTTCAACCCCGCCCCTCCCGGAGGCTGCCCCGGCCTGGCTGGATATGGTCCGTGGTCATTTGCGCTCCTACCGCCAGCTGCCCGCTATTTTTTATCATTTCGATTGGCAGCCCGGTCCTGCGGCGCGCAGGGGCGCCGGGCTGCTTGGCGCGCGCCTCAACCGCGTGCTCGAGGTGCATCTGCTGGCTGCCGACGGCCCCCAGCAGGAGCGCCTGGCGGCTGAAATGGCCGGGCTGCTCCTCGGCCTGCTGCGCGAGCTGAACCTGCCCCTGTGGGGCGGGGAATACCTGCCTGGCGCGGGCGTGCAGGCCGGGCAGGCCTGGTTGTTTCCCCAATCTGCCGCCGAAGACCGCCTGCTGCAGTGCGAGCAGTGCGGGTATAGCGCCGATGCGTCCGCCGCGCGCTTCCACCGCCCGGCTGCGGTTGAGGAGGTTCCCCTCCCGCTGGAGCCGGTAGCCACCCCCGATACACGCAGCATTGCCGCCCTGGCCGCCCTGCTGGGCATCCCCGAAGCGCGCACCGCCAAGGCGGTCTTTCTCACCGCCGGGGAGGAACGCCTGATCTTTGCGGTGGTGCGCGGCGATCGCGAGGTGAACGAGGCTGCCTTGCGCCGCCTGCTGCACACCGACCGCCTGCGACCCGCGGTCGAGGATGAAATCCGCGCGGTTGGAGCCGTGCCGGGTTATGCCTCCCCGCTGGGTTTGCGCGGGGTGCGCGTGGTGGTAGATACACAGGTGCCGCTTTCTCCCAACCTGGTGGCGGGCGCTAACCGCGAGGGTTATCACCTGCTCAACGTCAATTTCGGCCGCGATTTCACTGGTGAGGTGGCCGAGATCGCCCAGGCGCGCGCCGGGGATGCCTGCCCGGAATGCGGCCAGGCGCTGAGCGAACTGCGCGGCGTGCTGCTGGCCCATGCGCGCCGCTTCGACCCGGTTCCGGGGCTGACTTTCATCGACGAAAATGGCAAAGGCCGCCCACCCCTGCTCGAAAGCTACCGCCTGGATCTGACCCGCGCCTTTGCCTGCCTGGCGGAGGCCAACGTGGATGAGAAGGGTCTGCGCCTGCCGCTTTCCGCGGCGCCCTTCCCGGTCCACCTGGTGGTTCTGGCCGGCAAGAACCCGGCGGTCGAGGAGACCGCCCGCGAGCTGGCCGCGCGCCTGCTGGCAGCCGGTATTGAAGCCCTCATCGACGACCGCATCGACAGCCCGGGGGTAAAATTTAACGATGCCGACCTGATCGGCCTGCCGCTGCGCCTGACGGTCAGCGAGCGCGGCTTGAGCGCAGGCGGGGTGGAAATGAAACTCCGCGCGGATACCCAAAAATCACTCGTCCCGCTGGCCGGCCTGGTGGACGAGGTGCGGCGCGCTCTCGGCCGCGACGGCCAACCGGGATAAAGGAACAGGTGGGGTATGGATCTGCAGCCCGAGACTCTGCTTAATAGCCGCTACCGCATCCAGGCCAAGCTGGGTCAGGGCGGCATGGGCGCGGTCTACCTGGCGCGGGATGTCTCACTCGACCATGAGGTGGCAGTCAAAGCCAACCTGCACCCGGCGCCCGAATTTACCAACCAATTCCTGCGCGAGGCGCGCCTGCTGGCCTCGCTGCGCCATCCCAACCTGCCGCGCGTCACCGATTACTTCATCCTTGAGGATGTCCAATACCTGGTGATGGATTACATCCCCGGCCAGGATCTCGACCATTTGCTGGAAACCAACGGGCCGCTGCCCTTCGAGCAGGTGCAGGCCTGGGCGCGCCAGCTGGGCAGCGCGCTCAGCTATATGCACCGCCAGAACCCGCCGGTGATCCACCGGGATATCAAACCCGGCAACATTCGCCTCTCGGCGGAGGGCGAAGCCATCCTGGTTGACTTTGGCATCGCCAAGGCCCTGTCGTCGGACCAGTCCACCGAGACGACTTCGCGCGGCTACACCCCCGGGTTTGCCCCTCCGGAACAGTACGGCGGAATGCGCACCAGCCCGCAGTCCGACCAGTATGCCCTGGCAGCCACCCTATATACCTTGCTGGCCGGGCGCAAGCCCTCGGATGCCATCCAGCGTGCCCTGGGACAGGCTGTACTGACCCCGTTGAGCGCCTATGCCCCCGGGGTACCCGCCGCTTTCCGCGCCGCCCTGGAGCGCGGGCTGGCGATCAAACCCGAGGAGCGCTTTGCCTCGATGGACGAGTTTCTCGCCGCACTGAACGAGCCCCCGGCCGAGCCAACCGTAATACCGTCCTCCAGCCCCAGCATACCCACAGTCATCGCCAATTGGGCCGATCGCCTTCCCGGCCTGCGCCCGGAGTCTCCGGCCTCATCCGGCGGGCGCGGCTGGTTGATCTGGGCGATCATCGGCGCGGCAGGCATGGCCGGCCTGGCGCTGATCGGCGTCGTCGCGGTGGTGCTGCTCGGTGCGCGTAAAACACCCGCCGCCCCGCCTCCGGCCACCCAGCCGGTGATGATTCTGGTCGTCACCTCAACCTATCGGCCGCCGCCGACAGCTACCGATACCCCCATGCCACCGCCCCAACGGACTGCCGTCCCGGTGCCCAGCGACACCCTGGCGGTCCCCAGCGAAACGGCCTTGCCACCCGGCGATACGCCCACCCCCAACCTGCAGCCGCTTGGCCAGGGCGGGGTGATCGCCTTTTCCAGCGACCGAGGCGACGGCCAAACCTTGCAAATCTGGACGATGCGCGTCGGGCTCAACGACCAGGGCCAGGTGCTGGCGGATGACCTGCGCCAGGTGACCGCCGGGGACGGCGATAAGACCCAGCCTCGATGGTCGCCGGACGGCAGCGCGCTGCTGTACGTTGCCGCCGGGGCAGACGCCAATGGGTTGGATATCTGGCGCGTGCCGCTGGATGGCAGCGAGCCGCCTGTCGACCTTACCCAGCGCAAGGGGGATGACAGCGAACCCGCCTGGTCGCCGGATGGCAGCCTGATTGCCTTCACCAACAACGGCCGCGAAGATGGCGTGCGCCAGCTGTACCTGATGAACGCGGACGGCTCGGGCCAGGTGCGGCTGAGTTTCGACCAGGAGGAATTTGGCCCGGCCTGGTCGCCGGATATGCACTCCCTGGCCTTCGTGATGAATGCCTCGGGCAGCCAGATCCTCAATCTGCGCGGCCAATCCGACCCGGCCGTCGAGCCGCTCCCGTATTATGTTACCCCCGAGCGCTTTGACTATTCGACTCTCACCGGCACGCTGGGCCAGGTGGCTCAACCCGCCTGGTCGCCGGATGGCAATTGGCTGGCTTACACCCGCCAGGACAGCCCTCGCGAACGGATTTTCATTGCCCGCTACCCGCTGCGCAACCCAGATCTAGATGTGGTGCGCCTGACCGACGGCCCGCAGGACAGCGCCCCGGCCTGGTCACCGGATTCGCAGTGGCTGGCCTTTACCAGCCTGCGCGACGGCAACCCGGAGATCTACGTGATGCGCGCCAACGGCCAGGGGCAGGTGGTCGCCGGCGCGGCCCCCGGGCGCGACCTGGACCCCGCCTGGAAACCGCTGCCCTGACATGCCGGCCCCGGTGTTGATCCTCGTCGCCGGACTGCCCTGCACTGGCAAGACCTGGTTGGCCAGGCAGCTAACCACGGCGCTGGGCCTGCCGCTGGTGGCCAAGGATGATATCAAAGAGCATCTGTTTGATTCCCTGGGCTGGAGCGACCGTGCCTGGTCGAAGAAGCTGGGACTCGCCACCTTTGACCTGCTCTTCTACATTATCGAGCTTGAGCTGGCGGCGGGTCGTTCGCTCATCGCGGAAGCAAACTTCTACCCCCAATTTCATATCGAAAAATTTCGTGCGCTTCAAGAGCGCTGGCCTTTTCGTCCGCTGGTGGTCGAATGTGTCGCCGACAGTGAGATTCTCTTCCAGCGTTTCATCCGGCGCAGCGAGTTGGGCGAGCGCCACCCGGGTCATGTCGACCATAAGAATTATGCCGAGGCGCAGGCGCTCTTGTTTGGCGAGAAACTGCCTGCCTTTCGCCTGGGCGGAAAACATATCCAGGTCGATATGAACGATTTTTCCCGTTTTGATCTGCAGGCGCTGCTGGCTGAAATTCGACCCGAACTGGAATAAATCCTGGCGGCGCAACCATCTTGTCGAAACCTTGAGACGTTCACCGCGATTGGCTCATCTACAGCCCGTATAATTACCGGACAGTGACCTTGCCTGCCCGGCTGGTTGGCAGCCGGCGTGGCGAAAATTGGAGAGGATTGTTTTGAACCAGCGACAGACCAACCAGTTATTGGGATACCCGGCGGATGCGCGCCTGTTGATTATCAACGCGGACGATTTTGGCATGTGCAATTCAACCAATGAAGCCATTATCCGCAGCCTGGGGCAGGGCCTGGTGCGCTCCACCACCCTGATGGTCCCCTGCCCGTGGGCCCTGCATGCCATGCATTTTCTCGCCTCTCATCCCGAAATTCCTTTCGGCGTGCACCTCACCGTGATCAGCGACCCGGAGCTATACCGCTGGGGCCCGGTATCCGGCCGGGACAAGGCGCCATCCCTGGTAGATGGCGCAGGCTATTTCTATAACTTTGACAACTTTCACACCCATCTGCCCCAGGTGCGCCTGGGCGAGCTGGAAGTGGAATTCAGGGCGCAGATAGAGACCGTGCTGGCTGCCGGGCTGCACCCCACCCACCTGGACTGGCACGCGATACGTTTTGGCGAGCGCACGGAAATTGTTGACTTGATGATCCGCCTGGCCAGGGAATATGGGTTGGCGCTGCGCGTGATCGGGCGGCCCTCCATCGAAAAAGTGCAGAACCTGGGGCTGCCCTGTATCGATTACGACTTTTTGGACAGCTACGGGGTGAACCCCGCGACCAAACCCGCCCAATATGTCCAACTGCTGCGCGAGCTGCCCGCCGGTTTGAGTGAATGGGCCGTCCACCCCGGGCTGGATAACAGCGAACTGCTGGCCCTCGAGCCCGCCAACGGTCATCAGCGCCAGAGCGACTATGATTTTTTGATGTCTCCCCGCTCGAAGGAAATCGTGGAAGAAGAGGGGATCATTCTGGTAGATTACAGGTCCCTGCAGCCCTGGTGGCAGGCAGGCGTTTGATCCTGTTGAACGTATTATTATTTTCTGGGAACCGATGAAAAACGAAATTATCTTCCTCATCTTCGGCGTGGTCTTGTGTGCGGCTCAGGTCTACAGTTGTTATCCCAACCTCCGGCAGATCGTCTACATCCGGCGCACTCCCGCCGGGTATATCAGTGCTTTCCCGTATGAGGGGCAGGTGAAGGTCTCCGGCAAAGCCGGCGCGGCGGCGGCCGAAAGCCCGATTACCCACACCTCTTGCGCCTTCTGGCAGGTTGAAATCCAAAGAAGGACGGGTGGGAAGACCCCGCGTTGGAAGACGATTTACAGCCGCACCTCCACTCAGCCGTTCGAGGTGAGCGACGAGGCCAGCCGCATTTTTGTCCAGCCGGAGGGCGCCGTGCTGATCCTGAACGACGATCTGAGCCAGTCCTCCGGGCTGACCAAATCCCTCGACCAGCAGACCCTGGATGCCGTGCAGGGGTTAGGGGTAGACACCACAGGATTTCTGGGATTGCAGCGCACTCTGCGCGTTGCGGAACGCTGGATCAAGCCCGGGGAGGATGTTTTTGCGTTGGGCCAGATTAAGATCGTAGACGGCCGCCGCCAGATCGCTGCTCTGGATAAGGGCCCGTTGATCATCGCCGACCGCCCCGAAGCGTTGCTGCTGCGCTGGTTAACGGCGCGGGTGGCCTTGCGGCTGGCGCTGATCCCCATGGGGTATCTTTTCATTTGCTGGCTGTTTTACCGCGGCTGAAGCGTTTCGCTTTGTATGATCCGCGGCCTGTCGTTGTCTACGGATCAGGTCATCTATGTTTGTCCTGGTTAACCACAAACACCCCCGCCAGTGGGGGTGTTTGTGGTTAACCAGGGATCCTCTACGGCCGGCTGGCGCGCTGGCCTTTTTTGGGCTCGGAGGCCTGGGGGAACTTACGCCCGCGCTGGGTGGAGCGCCCTGCGTTTGGGTTCAAGAGCAGGGTCAGCTGGTTGAGCGCATAAGGATCGTACTCACGCTTGCCGCATACATCGCAGACCCAGGCGGGAAAATCCGGCACGGTGATCAGTTCATCGCCTAACCAGGTGAAGTAAGTAACCATATCGCGGTGCATCTGGCCTGCCTGGCAGTCCGTACATGGCATAACGGTTCGTTGATCGCTTGGTTGGTTCATGATTCCCTCTTCCCTGCTGCTAATTCTTGCATAATTATAACACCAGCGCTGCTGCCCAGGCGCGTAGCCCCGGCGGCCAGCATCGCCTGCGCGTCCGCCAGGGAGCGCACGCCTCCCGCGGCCTTGACGCCCATCTGCGGGCCGACTACCCGCCGCATCAGTTCCACATCTGCCAGGGTGGCGCCGCCCGGCCCAAAACCGGTGGAGGTCTTGACAAACTCGGCTCCCGCCGCCTGGCTGATCAGGCACCCGGCGATTTTCTCTGTATGATCCAGCAGCGCCATCTCCAGGATCACTTTTACCAGCGCGCCGGCCGGGTGGGCTGCCTCAACCACCGCGCGGATATCCTCCAGCACGGCCTCGTATTGGCCCGCGCGCAGCAGGCCTACCGGGATGACCATATCGATCTCGCGCGCGCCTTTCTCCAGGCAGTCGCGGGTCTCGAACACTTTCACCGCGGTGGGGGTGGCCCCCAGGGGAAAGCCAACCACCGTGCATACCGCCACCCGGCTGCCGGCCAGCGCCTGGTTTGCCAGGGCGACATACAGCGGGTTGATGCACACCGAATAGAAATCGTAGGCGCGCGCTTCTTCGCAAAGCTGCACAATCTGTGCCGGTTTGGCTTCGGGCTTGAGCAAGGTGTGGTCGATGAAACCGGCCATCCCCCGGCCCTCTTCAGGGAGCTGCGGCAGCGCCAGGGGCGGCAGTTGAGCGCAGTACTGCGCGAGCAGTTCTTCGATCTGGCTCACCTGGGTGAGCGTCGCCGGGCTAGTTGGCAGCATTCACCACCGGCGATTGGTTGAGAATCTTGAGCTTATCCAGCGGCCAGTAAATCACCAGGGCCCGGCCCACAATCAGATCGTGCGGCACAAACCCCCAGGAGTGCGAATCGGAGCTCTGGTTGCGGTTGTCGCCCAGCACAAATACCTGGTCGTCCGGGACGGTCCATTCACCGGTGTACTGCGGTGGGGCGGCGATATAGGGTTCGTCCAGCGGCTGGTTGTTGACGAAGACCTTGTTGTCGTGCACCGAAATCACTTCGCCCGGCAAACCCACCACCCGTTTGATGTAATCCTCGTTTGGATTGCGCGGGTAATGGAAAATTATCACATCCCCACGGTTGAAATCACCCAGGCGGTAAGCCATTTTGTTAACCAGGATAAATTGGCCCGGCAGCAGGGTAGGTTCCATGCTGATGTTTTCCACCCGCACGCGGCCCAGCACCAGGTCGATTAAGAAATACAGCACCAGCGCCATTAAAATGGTCTGGAGCGTTTCGAGCAAGAAACTCAGTACCGGGTTACGCCGCGGCGCGGGCCGGGTCGGTTCGTCCGGTAACAGTTCGGAGTTAAAGACTCCAAGATATCCTCCACATCCTACACACCGCCAGGCGCCGATTGCTTGACACGCGAAACACACCTGACGAATACGATCTCTTTGTGTGATTATAAAACTCCTTAGGGGGTAGGACAAGGGCCAGAGCTTTACAGACGCTTGTCAACTAAGCGCTTTCTAATCTTGGCCGCGGCCTGGGCGCTCGAGCGCTCACCAGCTTTCGCTGCTGCCGGCGCCGGGCCGCGGGTAGAGGCGCTGGTGCAGGCCGGCGTTGGCCAGCTTGAGATGATCGCTGTCCTCAAAGGCCATGTCGCGTTCGATCACCCGCCGTTCGCGGGTGGCAAACAAGACGGTGTCGCTTTCGATCATGCGCGCCGGATAGATGATCATCCCGGCCCCAATGCGGCAGTTGTGCCCCACGCAGCCGCCCAGCACCGGGCGGTTCGAGATGCGCAGTTCACCCGTGCCGTCGCGCGCCTTGATCGGCGCAGAGAGCAGGTTGAAGTCGGTGAAGGTACAGCCGGCCCCAATGAATGAATTTCTGCCGACCACACACATCTGCAGACAGGTATTCTGCGCGATCAGGCAGTTATCCATCACTGTGGTCATAAACAGCGACGCGCGGAAGGGCAGGAAGGTGCCATCCCCGACCACCGACAGCATCAACTGGCAGCCCTGCGAGATGTTAACGTTGTCGCCGATGATACAGTTTTCGATGACCGCGTTGGCCCCAATGGTGACGTTATCGCCAATCGTCGTCGGTCCGTGAATGATGGCGTCCGGGTCGATGACACAGTTGCGCCCGATCCGCACCACCCCCGAACAGGCCAGCACCTGGCGGCCCTCGTACAGTGCTTTGGAGACCAGGCGTAATTTGAACCAGGCATCCCGGTTCAGGCGCTCTTCAAAACGCGCGCCGCGCCCAAACAGCCCAAATACTTCGTCGGCGATGAAGATATGCACCCACGAATCAATCGCGATCAACGTGCGCAGCGGCACCTGGTAGACCAGGTCGCCGTGAGCGGCGGCCATATACAGGGGGATATGGTAATAGCCGATCTCCCTGGCCTGCAGGTCGATCACCAGCGGCTCAGCCCCGGACTCGGGACCGTTGGGGTAGTACCACAGGTCCACCAGGTACAGGTCGCCGGCAGGGGTATAGGAGAGCGAGAGCGGCAGGATATGTTCGCGAAAGGCCGGGTCGGTGATCAGAGAAGGCCGCGCGCACCGGGCGGTTAGCTTTGCGCGCCGCATCGATAAAGGCCTGCATATAACTCTCGTCAAAAAACAGGTTGTCGCGGTAGACCAGGCAGGGCTCCTGCACCTGGGGCAGCGGAGCGCCGGATGGCAGTTCCATCTCGCGGGTGGTGTAGGCGCTCAATACGTCCCGCTGGACCAACCAGAGCGGTTTGTTCTGGATGCGCAGGTCGCGCGCCGGTTCGTTGAACGGGACGATAGGCCGCCTGGATTGCAGGATAATTTTCAACATTGCGTTTTATTCCACCGCGATCTTATCGATCTGGAACAGGCAGGCGGGCGCACCGGCCCCCGCGCAGCCAATTTCTTGCACGTGGTACACCCGGCTGTTAGCGGCCCAGGTCATAAAGGCCTGCAGCAGGCCCACCAGCAGGTAGCACATCGGTCCTTCGGCGGGTTGGGTGTCGCAGGCCGGGCAGTGTTCGACCTGCCAGAACCAGTGCTCTTCATCTTCGCTGACGCTCACCTCGGTATGGCTGGCCTCGCTGAATACGGTGGCGATCAGCACCAGCCCGGTGCTGATCCGCCGGCCGAAGGGCAGCAGGCGGTAGGAAGTGCCGCTCAACCCGGTGACTTCGCCCCAACGGCGTATCCCGTGCTGGAAGGCCGCCCGCCCGACGCGCAGGGCGATGCCCTGGCCGCCGCGCGGACCGTAGTATTCATTCAATACGTTGTGAAATTCTGCCAGGGTTGGAAAGCCGTGGGTTTTAGGCGCAAAGTCCAGGAACAGGTCGCGTGTATCCTGTGGCCCGACAATTTCTTTTACCCCCTCAATCAAGACCTTGTGAATATGATCAAATGGTTCAACAGGATCTGGGTTGAGATTCATTCCTTTATCACCGGTGTATCCAGAAAATCCTTTAATTTCGCTTTGAAATCTTGGGGTTCATCCAGCATGATAAAGTGTCCCGCGTTTTTATATTGTTCAATGCGCACCGTCTGGACGCCCTGCTGCAGCGGCTGCCATTGATTCGGGTTGACGATGTTATCGCGATCGCCGTACATGCCCATGACCGGAACGGTGATCTTATGCAGGTCGGGGCGCAGATCGGTATTGCGCAGGGTGGCGATGCTGATCAAAAATGATCCAGCGTCGGTCTTGGACAGATCCCGGTCCATCATACCCGGAAACCGCGGGTCGCGGCAAATAAAGGGGGAGGCAACCCGCATCGCCAGCCGGAAAACGGGAAAAAAGTTAAACAACAACCAGGCAATCGGGCGGTATCCGGCCAGTTTGAAGGTCAACGCCAGCGACGAGCCGTGCGATCGGCGAACCGATCACCACCACTTTGGTAACCCGCTCGGGAACTGGATAGCCACCGATAGACTGACCGTGCCGCCCATGCTGTGGCCCACCAGCGGCGCCTGCGGCGATCCCCAGCTTTTCCATAAATTGGTCGACCAGGCTGATAAAATCGGTCCACCCGGTACGTGGTGAGTTTTCGTCCCGATTCGCCAAAGCCCCAAAAATCCAGCGCATAGGTCCGGTAATACTGTCCCAAGAAGGTCATGGTCTCCTGCCACAACCCCCAGGAACCCAGCCAGCCATGCAGCAAGAATCACCGGCCGTCCCCGCCCGTAAACTTCGTAATGAACAATGCCCTGATCTGTAGTGATCGATGACACGGATCATCCTTAGCACCCTGAATCTTCAAGACCTCGCCGTGTTCCATCTCCGCCAGGATGCCGTACAACAACTCCAGGAAGACGGTTTTAACCGATTTCCTTGTTTGCGAGCGACGCAGGGCAGCATTTTTATCTTTGGATCGATGCGCAGCGCAACGCGCATATCATCGACCTCCCAGGCGTCCGGACGTCTTGTTTATTGGCGGCCACGACGTAGGGCGTGGGGGCATAAGCGCGGAAGGTTTCCAGGATGCTGCGCGCTTCGCGGAAGGTCTCCGGGCGGGTGCTGTCGACCATCACAATAAATCCCAGCATGCCTTCCGAAAGGATTTCCCACATGAAGTCAAAGCGCTTCTGGCCCGGGCGTGCCAAACAGGTAGAGCACCAGGTCGTCATCCACGGTGATCCGCCCAAAATCCATGGCGACGGTGGTGGTTTCTTTGATCTTTTCAGCATCTGTGGTGATCTTGCGCTCGGTAGAGACCACATCGATCTCGCTGACCGACTGGATAAATTCTGTCTTGCCGGCGATGAAAGGGTCCTGTGACCACAATTTTGACGGTTTGCATGAGAACTCAATCCTTACGGCGACTCAAAGTTATAATGACCGGATCCGGTTGATCAGCCGGTTGACCAGCGATTTTTGTTCGTCTTTATCTTTGCGTGGGGAACTATGCGGCGCTGGACTGGGCAGAGGCGAGCCCTCGGGGCGGATAATTTCCACCAGCCCGGCCTGGAGCAGGCCGTAGACCACCCGGCGGATTTCCAGGTCGTTCATCTTGGTCGCCCGGCGATCTGGCGGATCGAGTTTTTCGGATTGACGTACGAAACAACCCGCCATTCTTCCACGCTCAGGTTGATATTCCGCAAGTTCGTGCCCGGGCCGGTCGGTGAATTTGAGCGCCATATCCAGGCTGGGAATTTCTTCCTGCAGCTGCTCCCATTCGCGCAGCTGGCGCGAACCCTCGATGATCAGGTTCTCCAGGTCAACCCGCACGGTGATCTTGCCGTCGCCGGGCAGTCAATCCGCCTCAAAACGGAAAAACCCCTCCACCCAGGTAAACAGCCGGCGGACGATACCGAGAGAATAGTGCTGCAGGCTGGAGAGGATATCGTCCTGGCTGACGATAGCCCGCGTTGATCAGCAGCAGGCCTAATTCTTTATCGGTCATCTGCGCGGTGCGCTGGCGCAGCAGGTTGTACTGGCTAAGAGAAATCTTGCGCGTCTGGTGTAAAATATTGGCCAGGCTGCCGTCTTCTGTGCCCACCTGGGCAAATGCCAGTTTTCCGGCGCGGAAAGTAATCCGCGCGGTTTCGCCGGGGCCCTCAATGACCAACAAGCCTGTCTTCTTGGCAAGATTAATCAGGTTGAGCAGTTGGGTGATGGAAAAATCCCGAAGATTGCCTTTTAACGCCATGACGGCTCCGGTGTAAAATGAAAAGGGCTACTGAAAAATTATACCTGTGTTTAATATTGCGTCAATTACGGTTGCCTTACAAATGTGTCAGTACAAGAACAATGCCATTTATCCAGGCGCCGCCCATTTGCTCTTTACCCGTGTTTAATCCCATCCAGGAGACGATTCCATGCCATCCTACCAGATCCTCGACCTGACCGCCGCCATGCCGGAGGCCATCGAGCAGGCCGCGCGGCTGCTCAACGTGGTTTTTGCCGAGCATTGGCCGGATGCCTGGAATACTATGGCGGATGCGCGGGCCGAGCTGCAAGAAATGCTGGCTGCCGAGCGCATCCTGCGCGTGGCGATTGAAGACGGCGAGGTGCTGGGTTGGATCGGCGGCATCCCCGGCTATGACGGCCATGTCTGGGAACTGCATCCCCTGGCGGTCAAACCCGAGCGCCAGCGCCAGGGGATTGGTTCGGCCCTGGTGCGCGATTTCGAGCAGCAGGTCAAGGCGCGCGGCGGGCTGACCATCCACCTGGGCAGCGACGACGAAGACGGCATGACCAGCCTGGCGGATACCGATCTGTATCGCGATACCTGGCAGAAAATCCGCGATATCCGCGATATCAAAGGCCATCCCTTTATCTTTTACCAGAAATTGGGCTACACCATCATCGGGGTGATGCCGGATGCCAATGGGCGCGGTAAACCGGATATTCTTATGGCCAAACGGGTGGAATAATCGCCGGTCTTTTTCAGGCTTTCTACAGGCGCGGAACCAATCCAACCTCACCTTCGTCTTACCTTCAGCCTGGCATGATTGCCGGTCCGTTTTCGCTTCTTTGGTAAGGTTCTGATCTCTGGTACAATACCGCCTATGACCAAACAACCCTTATCGTTAGCCTGGCGCATTGCCTTTTCTGCTGTAGGTATGCTGGCCCTGGCGCTGGTCCTCTATCAAATCCCCGCCATCCACCAGCGGCTCTCCTGGCGGCTGGATTTTGCCGCCGCCTACGTGCGCGGCGTGGTCAACCCGGTCAAAGCCCTGCCCACCCCGCGGATGGAACAGGTGATGGTCGAGCCCGAATTGGCGACCGCCACCCCGAACGCGCCTACCGCCACCCTCAGCCAAACCTCACCCACCGCCCAGGCGCCTTCGCCTACGCCTACTATTACCCTCACCCCCACCGCCATCCCCGCCAGTGCGCAGCTTGCCGCCCCGCCCTACGACAAACAGGATATCAACAACTGCGGGCCGGCTACCCTCAGCATGTATCTGCGCTTTTACGGCTGGCAGGGCAGTCAGAAAGATATCGCCGAGGTGGTCAAACCCATCCCCGAAGATCGCAACGTCAACGTGGAAGAGCTGGCCTATTTCGCTCACACCAAGACCGGCTGGTTGAATTTTGAATACCGGGTGGGCGGCACCACCGCCTTGCTGCGCCGTTTCCTCGCCGCGGGCATCCCGGTGATGATCGAAGAGACCTTTATCATGGCCGAAAGCTACTGGCCCAACGACGACCGCTGGGCCGGGCATTACCTGCTGGTCACCGGCTACGATGACAGCCTGGGGGTTTTCACCGCGCAGGACTCCTTTATCGCCCCCAATATCCGCGTTTCTTACCAGGATCTGGACCACAACTGGCAGTCCTTCAACCGCGTGTTTATCCTGGTCTACCCGCCCGAGCAGGAAGATACGGTCAAATCGATCCTGGGACCCGATTGGGATCCAGACCAAAACCGGCGCAACGCCCTGGACGCCGCCCAGCGTGAGGCTGACGCGGACCCGCTCAACGCGTATGCCTGGTTCAACCTGGGCACCAACCTGGTCTATTTCGACCGCAGCAACGATGCAGCCAAGGCTTACGATCAGGCGCGCAAGGTGGGGCTGCCGCAGCGCATGCTGCGCTACCAGTTTGGCCCATTCCTGGCGTACTTCCATTCCCTGCGCACCGATGACCTGATGACCCTCACCGAGTACGCGCTGAAAATAACCCCCACCTCCGAAGAAGCCATGCTGTGGCGCGGCTGGGGGATGTACCGGCTGGGGAAACGCGAGGAGGCGGTTACCCTCTTCCAGAAGGCTCTCCAGGCGCATCCTGCCTACCAGGATGCCCTCTACGCATTAGATTACGTCAATCAAAATTAATAGTAGAGATGCCATGACACCCATCGAAGACGATAACCCAAGCAACCGGCCGGAACCGCAGCCCGAAAACCAAAACGGGCTCAAGGCCTTTGACACCCTCACCCGCTTCCTGGATGAAGACGGCTGGTACCCGCGCCGCCTGGAGGATCGCCACTCCTTCACCATGAACTACAGCGGTCAGAACGGCGATTTGCGCTGTTACGCCGTGGTTCGCGTGGACCTGGAGGAATTTCTCTTTTACGCTGTGGCCCCGATCAAAACCCCTGACGAGGTGCGCCAGGCCGTCTCCGAATACATCACCCGCGCCAACTACGGCCTGCGCATTGGCAACTTTGAGCTGGATTTCGGCGACGGCGAGGTGCGTTATAAGGCCAGCATCAACTTCGAGGGCCAGGACCTGACCGTAGACTTGATCTCCAATGCCATGTACCCCGCCGTCCAGACCATGGACCGCTATCTGCCCGGCCTGCTGCGGGTGAGCTACGGCGGCGCCACCCCACTGGAGGCCATCGAAGAGGTCGAGAGAGAACCCGGCGATAAAGAAGAGTAATCTCTGCGCGTTGCGCGCCCCCCAGCCCCATCCTGGCCCACGGGATGGGGTTTTTTGATTTACCGCACCGATAGGTTCTGGTTCGACTTGCTGTGGATCAAAATTAGAATGCCTTAATATGAATATATTCGGTCATTGAAATACACAATTTCTTGTTGTACAATGGGGTCGCATTCCACAAATCGATCAGGGGGCCCATCACAGGCGGAAGCCGGCTGAAAAGCCTGGCATCATAGCAGCTTACATCCAGACCGCTGTTTGATCAGGGGTCTTTTTTAATGTTGTCCCATACAAAGGCTGTTCCAGCCTGAAGGAGGTGACGGATAGGGGGAATCTTTCGTGTTGTGTTCAAACCGCCTGTTTCTATCAGCATCAGAAATGGAGATTAATATGCCAAAAGCCGCAAAGACGGAAAAAGCTGTAGTGACTGTGACGCCAGACCAACGACCATTGACCAAAATTCAGGCCCAACGCCTGGCCGCCATGACCGGCCTGCAGGCCCGCGACCTGGTCAAACGGACCCCGGTCGAACTGGCTGAAAAGTTGAAGTGGATTGTCGACCCGCAGTTGTTCTTCTTCCGCCAAATCTGTGGGCGGGTGGTCAAAAAGGACCCGGCCACCGGCAAGGATATGCCCGTGCCGTTTGCTACCGTGCACGTGATGGACACCGACTGTTCCTTCCTGCTCTTTGCCCCGGGTGGATCACCCTGGCATTGGTTCTTCCCCCTGCTGTGCACACAGGAAGAGATTGCCAGTGTA
The DNA here is from genome assembly GCA_963752685.1 of uncultured Chloroflexia bacterium. Taxonomy (GTDB): domain Bacteria; phylum Chloroflexota; class Anaerolineae; order Anaerolineales; family Anaerolineaceae; genus Anaerolinea. The sequence continues at coordinate 118,852 of CAVVZR010000012.1, forward strand.
CGCACCGATGAGTGCGGTAATTTCTGCGTGTGGGTGCCGCGCTGGGAGATCGATTGGATCCTAAAATGGCGTCACGAGCGCATCTGCTTCCCGCGCATCTTCGTCAAACCGTCCATCCGCGACCTGCTGGATGACCCGCGCCTGCGCCCATTCCGCCCCATCCCCTTCCCCTGGCCCGAGCCCGACCCGCGGGTTGGCCCTCGCCCCGGTCCTGGCCCCGATCCAGGCCCACTCAATTTGAAGGGTGGGGGAGTGCCCCTGCGCATCGCCACCGAGCTGGTTGGGCGCAACACTGCCTCACGCCTGGCCGCGCTGGATGCCGGGGCCGGGTTTGGCACACCCCACGCCGAACGCGACGAGCTGCTCGATTCACCCGCCTTTAGCTCGCCCGTCCCGCCGCCGCTGCCCGCCGAAATGCTGCGCACGCCCAACACCAAGGACCGCACCGCGCTCTCCGCCAGCCTGAACGTATCCATTGACCCCAAGTTGTTGGAGCGCTTCAACCCTGGCTATTTTATCGGTCCTTATATGCGCTGCTATGACATCTTCTTCCCCGAGTGGTCGCCTGTCCTGGATGTGCCCGATATTAGCTTCACCGTGACCCAGGACGTGGATAATGACGGCGACGAGGAAACCATTTACTCCGAGGGCTTCTTTGACGTGCGCTGGGATGCGGGCGCCATTCCGCCGGTCAAGCTGGAGGCCGGGCCGCTGGCCCTGGCCGGGGTGAGCTGCGACCCGCCCGAGGTGCCCTGTGCCGAGCCGATCATCCTGCTGGCCGGCAAAATGCCGCTGCACAACCTGGGCGGCGGCGCCGATCCTTATATCGACACGGACGGCTATGCCAAACGGGTCAACCGCCCGCACCCCACCGCCAACCCGGCTGAAGTGGTGTCTGGCGCCGCGGCTCTCAGCCCATTCGCGGGGGCTTTCCCGCTGTATGGCTGCAACACCTTCACCAATGCCGTCTATTACCGCCTGATGTATGAATTCAAGGCCCCGGGTTCGCTCTCCTTTACCTCGCCGGTGCCTTTTGTCAACCACGCCTGGTCGCTCTATCGCTGGGTGGGGCATCTCGAAAAGCTGGATGTCAGCCCCAATTCAAGCGGGTGGTATACCATTCTCAACGACGCGGACGGTTGGATGCCCTCGCACCTGCTGCTCAACTGGCTGACCGGCGGTTACGCCAACGGCCTGTACCGCATCAGCATGGAACTGGGCAATTCCTCCAAGACCACCATCAACACCACCTCACCGGTGCTGATGCAGCTGGACAATTCCACCCCATCTGGCGCGACCAACGGCTTCACCTCTCTCGCCTGGCGCGAGGTGGGTGCCTCCTCCTGGCATACCCTCGACCTGGTCTGCCCGGTGGTGCCGCGCCCGATTGGCAAGGATATCGAATTCAGTGTGGCCTACAAGGCAGCCGTTCCCCACTGGCGCTCGCTGGAAGTGTCGGCCTCGGGCTGCGGCGGCGGCAACATGGTGCTCTCCTCGGGCCCGCTGACCGCCTCGCGCTGGCACACCGATCCGCTGCTCAATTTCTTCAACGGCACGGCGGTTTACACCCTGCCGGCGGCCGCGCTGCAGGGCGCCTATGCCTTCCACTTACGCGTCGACAGCCGCGCCTTTAACCCGGATGACTCGGTTGGCCTGGCGGTGGATTGGTACTACAACCCGCTGCACGTCTACAACTACTTCAGCCTGCAGGTGGCGGTGGTCAACGTCTAATTTGCCTGGCTGGTCGGTCCTTGACCCTGCCCTAAACCAAGCCAAACCTGTTGGCTTTACCCGCAGGGGACGGCAAAAAACAAAAATGCGAGGCCCGCGCGGGCCTCGCATTTTTATCGAAAATCGCCATAATAGGCGGAGGAACGTGGGTCAGTGGGTTCAACGCGTATTTGCCGGCTGACCGGATTCATGGCTATAATTATTGCATGCCCATCGATACCGAACGCATCCGCGCCATCTGCTTTGACGTCGACGGCACGCTGAGCGACACCGACGACCTGTGGGTCAATCGCTTCGCGCGCGCCCTCGCCCCGCTGGGTTTTGCCTTTCCCCAGCGCGATCCACGCCCCTTTGCACGCTGGGCGATCATGGCTGCCGAATCGCCGGGCAATTTCCTTTACAGCGCCCTGGATTGGGCTCACCTGGATGATGACGTCGGCCGTCTGGTGAGCGCCATGGCGCGAAGATGGGTTTCGACCCGTCCCAAGCAGTTCCTGCTGGTGCCGGGGGTCAAGGAATGCCTGAATGCCCTCTCCCTGTATTACCCCATGGCCGTGGTCAGTGCGCGCGACCAGGCTCATACCCTGGCTTTCCTGGACACATTCGACCTGCGCTGGTTGTTCCAGTGTGTGGCCTCCTCGCAGACTTGCGAGCACACCAAACCATTTCCCGACCCGGTGCTGTGGGCGGCTCACCAGATGGGGGTCGAACCGGGTCAAGTGCTGATGGTGGGCGATACCACCGTGGATATGCACGCGGGCCTCAGCGCCGGCGCCCAGGCGATCGGTGTGCTGTGCGGTTTTGGCCGCGAACCCGAACTGCGCCGCGCCGGGGCCGGTTTGATTCTGAATACTACGGCGGAGCTGTCCGGGGTTCTGCTGGCATAATCCAGGTTGAGAATCGATTGGTTTAAGTTACAATCAATTCATCGTTCGCTGCCGTCTCAGGCAGCCGACAGGGGGCCCGATGACGGATATGGATCGCACGCGCGAACAGCTGGTCAATGACCTGATGAAATCTCGCGAGCAAATTACTGCCCTGCAGCGCCAGCTGCTCGAATATCAGCAGGTGGATGTTGCTTATCCCGAAATGCTGCTCAAAGCCGTTCCGGAGTTGATTCTGCTATTCGACCGCGAAGGGGTGATCGCCGAGTATAAACCGGCCGAGGAAGAGCCCCTGCGCTCTGCCTTGCTGGTCGAAAACATGGTCGGTCACCGCTACGTGGATATGCTCCCGCCGGAATTCAGCCAGCCGCTGACCGAAGCGCTGCTGATCGGCCGCCGCGCCAGCAAAGTTTTTTCGGTAGATTTCAGCATGGATCTGCCCGGTGCAGGTCCCACCGCGCTGCAAGCCTGGATCAAAACCTTCCCGGGTGGCAGTTCCGCCTGCGCCATCCGTTGTCTGCCCGCGCCCTCCGCGTCCGGCAATGGCCGGCCTTCCCCCGACCGGGTGCTGGAACAAATCCGCGCCCAGATTCAATCGGCGGACACAATCGAAGAAGCTCTGCAGGTGGCCGTGCACGAGCTCAGCCTCGCGTTGGGCGGATCGTACGTGGCCGTGGAATACGAACCGGGGTCGAAGCCGGCAGAGTAAAAGTTGGGAAGGGTGAGATGAAGGCCGATCGCCTGGCGGAACGTCTCAAAGATGTGTTGAGTGGAATGGAAGTCGAACCCCTGGTTTCCATCCAGAACCCCGCGCCGGCTGCGTGGCCCGCTTCGCCTGCGCCTGAACGCTTCACCCTGAGTGCTCCGCCTTACCCATCCCAAACTGCGCCTGCTTTGGAGATTTCGGTAGAGTTGAGTCTGCCCGCTCCGCAGACCGGCCGGCTGGCTGCCGGCGTGCCGCGGAGTGATCCGCGTTTTCCCGCGGCCGAACACCTGGCGGCGGCCGCAGCCCAACTGCTCTCGGCGCGCCTGGCGGAACTCCAGGCCCACCCCGGCCGGCCGCTGTCCCCCGCGATCCATCATCGCCCGGCCCTGGCCTTTGCCTCGGGGCAGCTTTTACCGGCGGACAGCCCGGCTGACCCGCCGCACCTGCTGCGCCAGCCGATAAATCTGGGCGGGGCCCCCGCCGGGCGGCTGCTGGCGCAGGCCGGCGCCCAGCATAGCTCGCTGCTCGCCGCAGTCGGCGGCTTGCTTGCCCAGCGCCTGGAACGGCTCGAACTGCAGGCTCGCCTGGAGCGCACGGAGGTCGAGGCGGCTGCTTTGCGCACCCGTCTGGCCCAATTGAGCGAGGAATAGAGCCCGCCTGGGCTATAATACAGGCATGGCTGTATCTCAACCCCATAATTTCTTGTCGCACCTGGAGTGCTCGCTGTGTTCCACCCATTACCCGGCCGGCCGGGTGTATACCGTTTGCCCCGCCTGCCAGGCTCCTTTGCAGGCTGTCTACCAGCTGGACACGGCGCGTTCTGAGCTGGATCGTGAGCGGATTTCGCACCAACCGCCTTCCATGTGGCGCTGGTCGGCGCTGCTGCCCGTCCAGGATCCCGCCCACATCGTCACCCTGGGTGAGGGCGACACGCCCATGCTGCACCTGCCCCGGCTTGGCGCGCATCTGGAACTGCCCCATCTCTATCTGAAAGATGAAAGCCCCAACCCCACCGGCAGTTTCAAAGCCCGCGGTCTGGCGGCGGCGGTTTCGATGGCCCTCGAGCTGGGTGTGGAGCGTTTGATCATTCCCACCGCCGGCAATGCGGGAGGCGCGATGGCAGCCTACGCGGCCCGCGCCGGGCTGCCGGCCTGCGTGGTGATGCCCCAGGACACCCCGCACGCCAACATCGAAGAATGCCGCATCGCCGGCGCCGAGGTGGTGCTGGTCCCCGGGTTGATCTCGGATGCCGGCCGCCTGGCCGCCCAACGCGCTGCTGCCGAAAATTGGTTTGACCTCTCGACCTTTAAAGAGCCCTACCGCCTGGAGGGCAAAAAGGTGATGGGCTACGAAATCGCCGAACAGTTTGCCTGGCAGCTCCCGGATGTGATCATCTATCCCACCGGCGGTGGCACCGGGCTGGTGGGCATCTGGAAAGCCCTGGCCGAGTTGAGCGCCATGGGCTGGCTCGAGACTGCCCGCCGGCCGCGTATGGTGGCCGTCCAGGCGCAGGACTGCGCGCCGGTGGTGAGCGCTTTTGAAAGCGGCGCGGAAACCTGCACCTTCTGGGAGAATGCCCACACGGCCGCATCCGGTCTGCGTGTGCCCAAACCCTACGCCGACCGGCTGATCCTGCGCGCGCTGCGCGAGAGCAGCGGCACGGCGGTCGCCGTCAGCGAAGAGGCTATCCGCGCCGCCCAGGTGCACCTGGCCAGCCGCGAGGGCCTGTTTGTGGCCCCCGAGGGCGCCGCCACCCTGGCCGGTCTGGAAACCCTGCTCGCCCGCGGCTGGGTCGACCCGCAGGAACGCATCTTGCTGCTCAATACCGGGACCGGGTTGAAGTATTTGTGAGACGCCGAGTTCGATCGCCGCCGGAATGCGCACCTGCCAGCATCCGGGTTGGCCCGAGAAAACCGTACAATATAAGCGCCTGCTTCAATTTGACTTTCAATGAAGCCGCAGATAAAATGAAAAAGGGATCGATCAGGTTATCTTGAAGGAGTACGCGTGAGCAAGTGGCCGGGGAAATACGTCATTGGATTAACCGGGAATATTGGCACCGGCAAAAGTGTCGTGCGCCGTATGCTCGAACATCTTGGCGCGTACGGTATTGACGCCGACGCGCTTTCCCACCGCACCATCGCCAAAGGCGCGCCGGGGTACCAACCGGTCATCGACCTGTTTGGCCGCTGGATTCTCACCCCGCAGGGCGAAATTGACCGCGGAAAGCTGGCCAGGGTAGTTTTTGGCGATAAAGATGCCCTTACCCATCTCGAAGGGATCATCCACCCCCTCGTCCAGCAGGGCGTGGAATGGCTGCTGCGCCGTTCGACCCAGCCGGTGATCGTGATTGAGGCGATCAAACTGCTCGAATCGTCCCTGGCGCGCAGCTGCGACAGCATTTGGGTCACCTATACCCCGCCCGAGATCCAGCTCACCCGCCTGATGGTCAACCGCAAAATGAGCGAGGCCGAAGCGCGCCAGCGCATCGCCGCTCAACCCCCCCAGGAACAAAAATTGGCCGCCGCCAATGTGGTCATCCGCAACGACTCGTCTTTTGAAGAAGGCTGGCGCCAGGTGGCGGCTGCCTGGAAACGCGTCGTCCCCAAGGGCGTGGATGCCTCGCAGGAGCCTGTCACCCGCCCGCTGCGCCGCATCCCCCAGGGAGAGTTCAACGTCACCCGTGGAAAACCGCGAGATTCGGAGGCGATCGCCGGGCTGATCAACCGCACCCTGCGGCCCGCCAGGAGCATGAGCCGCGAAGACGTGATGGCTGCTTTTGGCGAGAAGGCTTTTTTGATGCTGCGCATCGGGCCCAATCTCGCCGGCCTGTTGGGTTGGCAGGTGGAAAACCTGGTGGCGCGCACCGTGGATATTATTCTTGCGCCGGACATCTCGCCTGCCGAGGCGCTGCCCGCGCTGGTCGAGGAAATGGAGCGCTCCTCCAAGAATTTACAGTGTGAAGCCTCCCTGGTGTTCGTTCCGCCCGAATTGGCCAACGAATCTTTCTGGAAGAACCTGGGTTATGACAAACGCCTGCCGCAGGGCCTGGGTGTCACCGCCTGGCAGGAAGCTGCCAGCGAATCGCTCAAGCCGGGCAGCACCATGTTCTTCAAGCAGCTGCGTGTCGACCGTGTGCTGCGACCCATCTAGCCCCTGGCCACTGCCGACCGGGTTCCCGGTCCTCCCTCGAGGGTGGAGCCATAATTAGCCAATCTGATGACTGAGCTGCTGAGCGAAATCGCCTTTCTGTTTGAACGCCTGACCTGGGTATCTGTCCTGGATCTGGCTCTGGTTACCCTGATCATTTTTGGGCTGCTGGTCATGCTGCGCGAGACGCAGGCGGTGGTGCTGCTGCGCGGGGTCATTTTTCTGGTCATCTTTCTCATGCTGCTTACCAGCCTGGTGGCCCTGCCGGCCTTCTCCTGGCTGATCCAAACCACCCTGCCGGCCCTCCTGCTGGCCATCCCGGTCATCTTTGCCCCCGAAATTCGCCGCGGCCTGGAGCGCCTGGGGCGGGCCGGCTCGACCCAGTTGATCTCTCACCAGGGTGAGAACGGCGAGATGGATGAAGTCATCCGCGCGGTGGTGACGGCCTCGGCCCGGCTGTCCTCTCGCGAGCACGGCGCCTTAATCGTGATGCAGCGCTCCGATAACCTGGACGATTACATTCGCACCGGGGTGCGCTTACAGGCGCGGGTGACCCCCGAACTGCTCCTGCAAATTTTTTATCCCAACACACCGCTCCACGATGGCGCGGTGATTATCACCAATTCGGTCCTGGCAGCCGCCGCCTGTGTGATGCCTCTCTCGGCCAGCGGGGTGCTCAACCGCACCCCCGACCGCCAGATGGGTCTGCGCCACCGCGCCGCTTTAGGCACCTCGGAGGCCTGCGACGCCATTTCTGTGGTGGTTTCGGAAGAAACCGGGATGATCTCCATCGCCCACAATGGGCGCATGATCCGCCGGCTGGACAGCGAGCGCCTGGAAAATATCCTGCACACCTTCTACCAATCCAATGGGATGGGCGCGAGCCTGTGGGGGCGCTTCTCAAATTGGCTGCGCCGCGGCGGCCCGCGCGGCAAGGGGGGTGGATGAACTTTATTCGCCAGGCAGTCCGCTATATCCCCACCCTGCTGCTCTCGCTGGCCCTGGCGGTGGCCGTCTGGATTTCCGCGGTTACCTCGAACGACCCCACCGAAGAGCGCAACTATACCCGGGCGGTGAATGTCGAAATTATCGGGCTCGACCCGGCGATGATTATCACCTCGGGTGAATCGCGCCAGATCTCCCTGCGCCTGAGCGCGCCGCGCTCGGTGTGGGACCAGCTCTCGGTCGGTTCGCCGGTACGCGCCCTGGTGGATCTATCGGCGGTGGGCGAGGGCACCCACACCCTGGATGTGCAGATCCAGATCGCCGTCGAGCCGGTGCGCATCGTCTCGTCCTCCCCGCAGACCCTGACCCTCACCCTCGAAAAACTCGCCACCACCACTCTGCCCATCGAAATCCAGCGGCGGGGTGAAGTGGCGGTGGGTTATGAAGCCGGCGCCGCCAAGGCGGATATCGAAATCGCCACGGTCAGCGGCCCGCAGTCGCTGGTGGATCGGGTACACACCTTGCGGGCGGTGCTGGACATCAGCCGCGCCAACGACAACCTGACCCGCTCGATCGACGTTCAGGCCCTGGATGAGAACGATCTGCCCATCAGCGGCCTGTCGATCACCCCCAACCAGGTCACCATTACCCAGCCGGTCACCCAGCGCGGCGGGTACCGCAACGTGGTGGTCAAAGTGGTCACCACCGGCCAGATCAACAGCGGCTACCGCCTGACCACCATCTCGGTCTTCCCGCCGGCCGTCACCGTGTTTGCCTCCAACCCCAGCCTGGTGGATAACCTGCCCGGTTACGTGGAGACCAGCCCGGTGGATTTGACCGAAGCCAGGGACGATGTCGACGTGCGCGTGGGGCTCAACCTGCCGGAAGGCATCTCGGTGGTGGGCGAGCAGACCGTCAACGTGGTGGTGGGTGTGGCGGCCATTGAAGGCAGCCTGACGATCAACGATTTGCCGGTTGAAATCATCAACCTTGACCCCGAATTGGGCGCCAGCCTCTCCCCGCTATCGGTCAACCTGATCCTCTCTGGCCCGCTGCCCATCCTCGACGGGCTGAAGCCCGGCGATCTGCGGGTGATCATCGACCTGGCCGGGGTGAAAGCCGGCACCTACCAGCTGGTCCCCCGGGTTGACCTGCAGGGCGCCGAAGTGCGGGTGGAGTCGATCTTGCCCGGCTCGATCGAAGTCACCGTGGGCACGCCCACGCCCACCCCGCGCCCATAGGCAAGATAAGGTATAATTGCCAGCCTATGGCCAGACCTATTGTCGCCCTGGTTGGGCGTCCCAACGTTGGAAAGAGCACGCTGTTCAATCGCCTGGCGGGCGAACCGCTGGCAATTGTCGATAATACCCCCGGCACCACCCGCGACCGGCTGTTTTCATCCGCCGAGTGGAACGGGGTCAACTTCGATATCGTCGACACCGGCGGGATCGACCCATCCTCCTCGCGCGCAGGAAAAGAACCCCTCTCGATTGGCTCCTCCGATTTCATTGAGGATATCCGCTCGCAGGCCGAGCTGGCCATCCAGGAATCGGACGCGGTTCTCTTTCTGGTGGATGCGATCAGCGGGGTGACCCCAGCCGACCGCGAGGTGGCGCAAATCCTGCGGCGCAGCCAGAAAACCGGGATGGTCAGGCCTGGCCGCCCATCTTCCTGGTGGTCAACAAGGCCGACGGCAGCAACCAGCGCAACACCGTGCCCGAGTTCTATGAGCTGGGCATGGGCGAGCCCTATCCCATTTCGGCGGTGCATGGCACGATGACCGGCGACCTGCTGGACGACCTGGTGGCCAACTTCGCCGCTGAAGAAGAGGAAGAGGATGACAATTCGGTCAAGATTGCCATGGTGGGCAAACCCAACGCGGGAAAATCCAGCCTGCTCAACCGCCTGATCGGTCACGAGCGCTCGATTGTCAGCCCGATCCCCGGCACCACCCGGGATGCGATCGACACCAAGATGGAATTTGACGGCCTGCCGTTGACCCTGATCGATACCGCCGGTATCCGCCGGCGCGGCAAGGTTGACCCCGGCGTGGAAAAATTCAGCGTGATCCGCTCGATGCGCGCCATCGAACGCTGCGACGTGGCCCTGTTGATGATCGACGCCACCACCGGCATCACTGCCCAAGACGCGCATATCGCCGGCTTCATCGTGGAAGCCTGGAAGAGCACGGTGGTACTGGTCAATAAATGGGATGCCATCGAAAAAGACAACCAGACCATCCAGGATTACACCCAGCGCATCCGCCAGGACCTGAACTTCATGGATTACGTACCCATCCAGTTCATCTCGGCTCTCAACGGACAGCGTGTAGATACAGTCTTGCCCCTGGCGCTGCGCGTGCAAGAAGAGCGCATCGCCCGCCTGAGCACCGGGCAGGTCAACCGCATCGTCCAGGAGGCCCAGGAGAAGCATGCGCCCACCTCGCGTTCCGGGCGGCCGCTGCATATCCTATTACGGCACCCAGGTGCGCAGCGATCCGCCGACCTTCTTGCTCTTTTGCAATGATCCCAAGCTGGGCCACTTTTCCTACATGCGCTACCTGGAAAATGCCTTCCGCAAGGAATATCCCTTCACCGGCACACCCATCCACCTGATCCTCAAACCGCGCCGCTAGGAATTCAGGCAGAGCTTCTTTCTTCCCAGTCGGGATTTTAAAAACGTAAGGGCGGGGTTGACACCCGCCCTTTTCCATGTCTCTTAGGTTCAATTCGGTCCGGCCTATAGCGGCCGGTTTATTTCATCTTGACGGCCAGGTTCTGTTCGAAGGTCTGGCGCAGCCCCTGGAGCAGAGGAGTGACCGGCTTATAACCGAGCAGCCGGTGCGCCAACCCCAGGTCGGCGCGCATGCGGCGCACCCCGCCCTCGTTGCGCGGATTATAGATCACCTCGGGCGAGCCGCCGGTGATTTCCACAATCATGCGCACCAGTTCGCGGATATTGGTTTCTACCCCGCTGCCTACATTGATGATCTGCTGGTTGACGTTCGCGGCGCTGGCCGCGGCTGCCATGGCCTGGACGGCGTCATCCACGTAGACGTAATCGCGGGTCTGGCTGCCGTCGCCGTGCACCACCAGCGTCCCGTTATTCCATGCCTGGCGCAAAAAGTAGGGGATGACGGGGGCATGCACCGGCGGCAGATGCTGCCCCGGGCCGTAGGCGTTGAACACGCGCAGCACCACCGTTTCAATGCCCCATAAATTGCCAATAGTGCGCACGTAATATTCGGCGGCCAGCTTGGAGACGGCGTAGGGCGAGCGCGGGTCGGGGGTGGCGGCTTCGCTCAGCGGCTGATCCTGCTGCTCGCCGTAGACTGCCCCGGAGGAGATCAACACTACCCGGCGCACGCCCACGTCGCGCATGGCTTCCATCATCGTCACCGTGCCGCCCACGTTGACCGTGTTGTATTCGCGCGGGTAGAGCACCGACTCGGGTACCGACACGCGCGCCGCCATATGGTAAACACAGTCCACGTCCTGGAGCAGTGTCCACAGTTTGGGGCGGTCGTTGACATCTCCGCGGGTGAGGAAAATATCCGGGTTGAGTGCATCCGGGCTGCCGGTAGAGAGATCATCCAGGCCGCGCACCGCGTGCCCTTCACGGGTCAGGTGGTTGGCCAGGGCAGAACCAAGAAATCCGGCTGCGCCAGTAATCAGAAAACGCATGGCTTCGATTGTCGACCGTTCTATAGAGAGATGAAGGTTCGCGATTGTTTGGCGAACCCTGGCTGGATTATAGCATATGAGCTTCATCCAATCGAATCGTGACAGATGCTATCCCTTTGGGTGGGTGGTGCCGGGTAAAATTAATCCTTGCAAACAAGATCATCAAAGTAGAAAATGTGGAGAAAATATGAGCAAATCACTGCAAGACCTGGCGGCCGCATTCGCGGGGGAATCGCAAGCACGCAATAAATATATGGCGTTTGCCAAAAAAGCTGAAGCAGATGGCTATTCTCAGGTAGCGCGCTTATTCCGCGCCGCCGCTCAGGCCGAATTTATCCACGCCCAAAATCATTTCAAAGCCATGGGCGAGATCCTTTTGACGGCTGAAAACCTGCAGGCTGCCATTGAGGGTGAGAACTTTGAGGTGGTGAGCATGTACCCGCCCTATATCGCCGACGCACAGGCCGAAGGCAACCGCAAAGCCGAGTTGTCCTTCCAATACGCCTACGAGGTGGAGCAAACCCACGAAGCCCTCTACCGCGAGGCCCTGGAGAACCTGGAGCAGACCCGCGAGGAAGATTTTGACTATTATGTCTGCCCGGTGTGCGGGCATACCCACAAACGCGGCGCGCCGGATAAATGCCCGGTGTGCGGCACTCCCGGCAGCCGTTTCGAAGCCGTTCACTAACTTAAAAGTAAATGACCCCGCGTTATTGCGGGGTCATTTACTTTTAAGCATCTATACTCCGCGCGCGGCGGCGGCTTTGACAATCGCGATAAAATCGGGGGCTTTCAGGCTGGCGCCGCCTACCAGGGCGCCGTCGATATCCGCCATGCCAAACAACTCGGCGGCATTCTTGGCGTTGACCGACCCGCCGTATTGAATGCGTATCGCTTCTGCGGTCGTCTCGCCAAACATCTCTTTGAGCGTGGCGCGCACCACGTTGGCGTGGACGGCCTGAGCCTGCTCTGCGGTCGCGGCCCGGCCGGTGCCAATGGCCCAAACCGGTTCGTAAGCCACCACCACCTTGGCGGCGTCTGCGGCCGAGATCCCATCTAAACCCAGCCGGGTCTGGCGGGTAACGACTTCGCCGGTGCGCCCGGCTTCGTTTTCGGCCAGGGTTTCACCCACGCACATGATCGGCGTCAGCCCGGCGGCCAGCGCCGCTTTCACCTTTTTATTGACCGTTTCGTCTGTCTCGCCAAAATACGCGCGGCGTTCCGAGTGGCCCAGGATGACGTACTGGCAGAATTCCGCCACCATGTTGGCCGCCACTTCGCCGGTATAGGCTCCCGAAGCTTCCCAATGCATATTCTGGGCTCCCAGGCCAATGCCACTGCCGGCCAGCATGTTAGATAACGAGACCAGGTAAGGGAAGGGCGGGCACACCGCGCGTTCGGCGCCGGTCAGCGCCTGTAATTCGGGCAGCATTTCGGCGATCAGCAGACGGGCGTCTTCGCCCGTCTTATTCATTTTCCAGTTTCCAGCCACAAATGGTTTGCGCATAAACTCCTCGATGCAAATCAATCTGGCCCTTATTTTACCTTCACTTGGCCCGTTTCTCCCCGCAAATTCTGAGCTTTGCGCGTTTTTTTGCCCAGACCGCAGGCCAGTCCCCCACAAAATGACAGTGGGTGATTTCGTATGGGTTTGTACAAGAAAGATTGTGATTTTCGTCACTATATGAATTTGGGGCTGTATGAATTATTATATTCGCAATTGAATGTATGCGGATATGTGCATATATGTAAAGGTAGGTAAGATGATCTCGCAAACGTTAAGTCAAGAAATTACCGCGTTACACGCGAATATCTGTTCTGCCCTGGCAGACCCGAACCGCATCCTGATCCTCTATGCGCTTTCCGAGAAACCCTGCAACGTCAACGCCCTCGCGGATGAATTGGGTCTCAGCCAATCGGCTACCTCGCGCCATTTGAATTTGCTCCGCGAACGCGGTATAGTCACTTCCATGCGCGACGGCCAGTCGGTGGTCAGTGCCCTCGCCGATCCGCGCATCATTGAGGCCCTTGACCTGCTGCGCGCCATCTTAACCAGCAAGATCAAGAGCCAGGCTGCCCTGGTGGACACGGACAGCGAACTCAATTCTTAATTTTCACCGGAGATTTTTCATGAAAAAACTGCTCATCTTAGGAGCCGGATCGGCCGGCACCATGGTTGCCAGCCGCCTCAGCCGCACCCTTGATATGGATGAATGGCAGATCACCCTGGTTGATCAGGACCCCGTCCATTATTACCAGCCCGGGTTTTTGTTCATGCCCTTTGACATGTACACCAAAAAGGATGTGATCAAGCCCAAGCGCGATTTTGTGCCCCTGCATACCCAATTGATCTTGTCTTCGATTGAAATGATCGAGCCAGAGCACAACCGGGTGCGCCTCAGCAACGGTTCGGTGCAGGATTATGATTTCCTGGTCATTTCCACCGGCACGGATATCCACCCCGAAGAGACCCCCGGGCTGGCTGAACACGAATGGGGCAAATCGATCCACACCTTTTATTCCTTTGAAGGCGCGGAGAAAATGGTGGACGCCATCCACAACTTCAAAGGTGGGCGGATGGTGATTAACGTGGTCGAAAACCCGATCAAATGCCCGGTTGCGCCCCTCGAATTTCTGATGCTGGCCGATTGGTATTTCCACGAACGCGGCATCCGCGACCGCGTGGAGCTGATCTATGCTACCCCGCTGCCGGGCGCCTTCACCAAACCGATTGCCTCGAAATTGCTGGGCGAAATGCTGATCAAAAAGAATATCCAGGTCGAGCCTGAATTTTTGATCGAACGGGTCGACCCGGATGCGAAAAAGATCATCTCCTATGATGAGCGCGAGGTGGAATACGATATGCTGGTTTCCGTGCCGCTCAACAAGGGCGCGGATGCGGTGGGCAAATCGGGGTTGGGCGACGAATTGAATTACTCCCCGGTCAATAAGAACACCTTTCTCTCAGATAAATTCGACAACATTTTTGTCCTTGGGGATGCCTCCAACGCCCCGACCTCCAAGGCCGGTTCGGTGGCCCATTTTGCCGTGGATATCTTCAGTGATAACTTCCTGCGCCACATCCGCGGCCAGGAGATGGAGCCCATCTTCGACGGGCACGCCAACTGCTTCATCGAATCGGGCTTTGGCAAAGGCGTGTTGATCGATTTTAACTACACCACCGAGCCGCTCCCCGGTCGCTACCCGCTGCCTGGCGTAGGCCCCTTCACCCTGCTGGAAGAATCCGAGATGAACCACTGGGGCAAGCTCATGTTCCGCTGGATGTACTGGAATATCCTGCTCAAAGGCCAGACGCTGCCGCTCGCGCCGACGATGAGCCTGGCCGGCAAGTGGAAGGTCTAGGCATATGATGGAACAAAACTTTGAAGAACTGAACCGTAAGATCGACGCGCTGACTGCCCAGGTGGCATATCTGGCCGAGCAGGCCCAGATCGCCGAACGCGGGCGCCAATCGCGCGAGGAACTGCTGGGGGATGTCATGCCCATCGCCCGCGAAGCCATGGACCTGGCCGGCCGGCAGTTTGAGGATGTCCAGGAATATCTCAACCCGGAAGACCTGATCCGCCTGTTGAAAAAACTGGTGCGTCACGGTCCGCAGTTCGAGCTGCTCCTCGACCAGCTCGACAGCCTGATCGAACTGGTGGAGGTTTTTGATCCAATCGTCAAAGAAGGTGTCGACAAAGTGACCCAGATCGCGGGCGATTTGGATCGCAAGGGTTACATAGGTTTTGTCCGCGGCGGCATGCAGATTGTCGATAATGTGGTCACATCCTTTAGCGAGGAAGATGTCAACAAGCTGGGCGACAATGTGGTCCTCATTCTCAATACGGTCAAAGATATGACCCAGCCTGAGATCATCCAGTTTGTGCGCAGCACCCTGTTGATTGCCGAAGAGGAAGTGGCCAAACCGGTCGATATCTCCACCTTTGGCCTGCTGCGCCAGATGCAAGACCCGTCCGTACGCCGCGGGCTGGCGCTGACGCTGCGCGTGCTGCACGTCATCGGCGCGCAGGCGGGCGGCAGCGGGACGAATAAGTAACAGGCGCGCGCCTGTTGATCGTAAACAAACCATTTATTTTTCTGGAGGAACTATGACTACTCGTGTTATTGCTGGCGTGACCGTTCAGGTCAACGACGAAGGTTACATGACCAATCCTGCCGAATGGAACAAAGAGATCGCGGTTGAGATTGCCAAAGAAGAAAACATCGCCGATCTCACCCCCGACCACTGGAAAGTGATCGATTTTTGCCGCACGAGCGCGGTGACCTCGGGCAAAGCCCCCACCCTGCGCACCATCACCACCGGCACGGGCGTCTCCACCAAAGAGATGTTCACCCTCTTCCCCAAAGGGCCCGCGAAAAAAGTGGCTCGCATTTCCGGCCTGGGTAAACCTGAAGGCTGCGTCTAATCAATTCGCCCGAATATTTCCCAAAGATAAAGAATAGGAATTGCAGACCATGGCAGACGAAGATCGCAAGATAGCATTTATTTGTTCCAAAGGCACGTTGGATATGGCTTACCCCGCCCTGGTGATGGGCTGGGCGGCGCTGGGCAACGGCATCGATGTGACCATTTTCTTCACCTTCTGGGGGATGGATATGATCACTAAAAAGCGCATTGACCGTCTTGAAATCGCGCCGGTGGCCAATACCAGCATGAAAATGAGTATGATGGGCGTGGATACCGGCAACCTGGGCATCCCCAATTTAATGGGCGTGCTCCCCGGTATGACCGCTTTCGCCACCAAACTGATGAAAGATAAGATGGCCAAGCTGGAAGTGCCCCCCGTGTCGGAATATCTGCAGATGCTGGTGGACGCGGGCGCCAAATTATACGCCTGCAAGATGTCGGTGGATATGTTTGGCTACACCAAAGACGATTTCGTCGACGGGGTGATCGATATCGTCACCGCCGGCGATTTCATGGACATGACCGATGGGGCGCAGATTATCTTTATCTAACCCACGCCGGCCGATAAATAAATAACGTCCATATGGGTGAGTGGGCAGACGCCCAACTCCCTTCCCGGGAAGGGAGCTAACCAAGAGGTTTTTGGATATTTTGGCCCCCTAAGGGAGCCAAAATATCCTTTTTTTCTCCCGGGCAGGCTCGGATTGCTGTCCGGGTGCATTCGCGTCCCTTTCCGCTGCTCCCGTTTATAATGGGGGCATGCGCCGCAAACCTTATCTGCTGCTCGTTTTGCTCCTCCTTTTCAGCCTGGGCTGTGCGCTGACCCAAATGAGCGCCAATACGGCGCGCTCGGCCGCCGACCCGGCTCAACACCAGCCCGCCCCGCCGGCCGCCGCGCAGCCCGGCGATCTGCGCCTGGACCCCGCCGCCGGCGGCCTGCCGGCCTTCAGCATGCAGTTCCAGGCCAGTTTCTCCGGAAAAGACGGCCAGGACCAGCCTATCCAGTCTGCGCTGCTGCTGGCTGAGGAAATGGATGCCCCCCAATCGGCCCGCCACCTGCTGGCCAGAACCGACACCGGCGGCCAGCCGCCCGCTTCACTGGATATCTACCAGCTGGCTGGCGACCGCTACCTGGTCAGCACCGAACTTGGCAGCCAACCCGGCTGCAGCCTGCTGTCCGCGGACAGTCCCGCGCAGGCCGTGCTGCGCCCGGCTGACATTATCCTTTGGCTGAGACCTGGCGATTTGATCCGGCAGGGCGAAAGTGTGGGTAACGTGCCTGCCGATCACTACGGGCTGGCCGGGCTGAGCCTGGGGGTTGGCCAGGCCGGCGCCTCGGGCGGCGACGTCTGGGTGGCCCAACAGGGCGGCTACGTGCTGCGCGCCAGCGGTTGGGCCGAAGGGGCGATCACCCTCACCGGGCAGCCCGGCAGCGGGCGGTTAGAATGGAATTACACCCTCGACGTCGCCAGCCCGGTCAATATCGCCTTGCCGGACGACTGCCGGGGCCTGCAAAGCCCGGATCTGCCCTTCCCACCCAACGCCGCCGGTATCAGCCAGCATGGTTCGCAGATTGTCTTCACCAGCCCGCTGCAGCCGGCCGAACTGCTCGATTTTTACCACACCGTTTTGCCCCAGCAGGGTTGGAACATCGATAACGAGAGCGGCAGCGGCGCGCTCTTCACCATGGATGCCTCCAAAGAGGGGCGGGCCGTACAGGTGCTGGTGGAAGCCCAGGGGGCATCCAGCCAGGTGACCATCAGCCTGCGCTGACATTCTTTGGTTTCTTCGCGTAAAATAAACTTATGCCAAATAATCTTCCTCTCATTCCCATGTCGTCACCTGACCTGACCGACGCCGAACGCGACGCGGTCCAGGCGGTGCTGCTCACCCCCAACCTGTCGATGGGTCCGCGCATCGCCGCGTTTGAGGCTGCCATGCGGGCGGTCACCGGCGCAAAACACGCCATTGGGGTCAACTCGGGCACCGCCGGTCTGCACCTGTGCGTGCGCGCCGCCGGCATCCAATCCGGCGACCTGGTCATCACCACGCCTTTCTCTTTCGTGGCCTCCACCAATGCCCTGCTCTACGAAAATGCCGTGCCGGTTTTTGTGGATGTCGATCCGCTCACCGGCAATATCGATCCTGCCCAGGTGGCTGAGGCCGCCGGTGATCTGGCGCGCAACCCTGGCGATCCGCGCTGGCTGCCGCGCAAGGGGGCGCCTGCAGGCGGGCGGCTCAAGGCCATCCTCTCGGTGGATGTCTTTGGCCAGCCGGCCGATATGGATGCCCTGCGCTCGGTGGCCGAGCGCCATAAGCTGAGCCTGATCGAAGATTCGTGTGAAGCCCTGGGGGCACGCTACAAAGACCGCCCGGCCGGTATGCTGGGCGACTGCGGCGTGTTCGCCTTCTACCCCAACAAGCAGATTACCACCGGCGAGGGCGGGATGGTGGTGACGGATGACGACCGGGCCGCCCACCTGATGCGCGCGCTGCGCAACCAGGGCCGCGCTCCCGGCGACACCTGGCTGCAGCACACCCATCTGGGTTACAACTACCGCATGGACGAGATGAGCGCGGCCCTGGGCGAAGTGCAGTTGGGCCGCCTGGAAGAGCTGCTGGACGCCCGCCAGCGCGTGGCAGACTGGTATCAGCAGCGGCTGGTCGAAATCCCGGCGCTTGAGGCTCCTGGCCTCTCTCCTGCCACCACGCGGGTGAGCTGGTTTGTCTACGTCATCCGCCTGAATCCCGGCGTGGACCGCGAGGCGGTCGCCGCGCGCCTGGGCGAGCTGGGCATCCCGGTGCGCCCCTATTTCCTGCCCATTCACCTGCAGCCCTACCTGGTGGAGCGCTTCGGCTACCAACCCGGCGATTATCCCGTCACCGAGGACCTCGGTGCGCGCGGCCTGGCCCTGCCGTTTTCGGGAAAGATGAGCGAGGCGCAGGTCGAACAGGTCTGCCGCACGCTGCAGGCTGTGCTCTAAAAATCATGCCGGCCGCATCGGTTTTCGCTCCCCCACGCCGCCGCGGGTTGATTGTCAATGCCGCGGCCTTTGTGGTGTTGGCCGCGTTGTGCGCCGGCTGCCTGCTGGTAGGGCTGCGCCAATCGGTGGGCGGATATTTTGTGCTGCTGATGCTGCTTTCCTTGCTTTTCTTTGCCCCCATGCTGATGGTACTTTACCGCGGTTATGCCTTGCTGCGCGCGCGCTACCTGATCGAACGCGAGGGGCTGCGCCTGCGCTGGGGTCTGCGCGCCGAAGATATCCCTATCCACCAGGTGGAGTGGGTGCGCCGCGCCTCCGACCTGGCCTACCCGCTGCCCATGCCCCTGCTGCGTTGGCCGGGCGCTTTGCTGGGCAACCTGCGGGTGCGCGAGCTTGGCCCGGTGGAGTTTATGGCCGCGGGCTCCGAAACCCTGCTCTTGATTGCCACCCCGCTCAAAGTCTTCGCCATCTCGCCTGAAGACCCCAATGCCTTCCTGCGCGCCTTTCGCAGCACGATCGAACTGGGCAGCATTGAACCGCTCAATTCGCTTTCGGTGCAGCCGGCCGCTTATGCTCAGCAAATCTGGCAGGATCGCCTGGCGCGCTGGTTGGTGGCCCTGAGCCTGGTATTCGGCATGCTGCTGTTCATCGCCGTCAGCCTGGCAATCCCCGGCCGCACGCAAATATCCCTGGGCTACAACCCGGATGGCAGCCCGCTCCCCGCCGGTCCGGCCGAGCAGCTCCTGCTGCTGGCCGTGCTGGGCGCTTTTGTGGTAGTGGTCGACCTGCTGGGCGGTCTGTTTTTCTACCGGCAGGAGGGCGGGCAGGTGGCCGCCTATCTGCTGTGGGGCGCCGGGGTGCTCACCCCGCTGCTCTTGCTCCTGGCAGCCTGGATGCTGCTGTAGGCGTAAATCAAACATCGATTGGATAGAGATGGTTGTAAATCTACTCATCGGCTTCATTCTCGCGGCGCTGATTGCCTATGGCGCCTACCGTGCCCATTCGCTCAACCGCTCTGGCGCAATCGCTGCGGCCGTGCTGGGCACGCTCATCTTTGGCCTGGGCGGTTTTGGCTGGGCGGTGCTGCTGCTGGCGTTCTTTATCTCCTCCAGCCTGCTCTCGCGCCTGTTTGGCGCGCGCCAACCTGCCGTGAGTGAAAAATACGCCAAGGGTTCCCGCCGGGATGCCTGGCAGGTGCTGGCCAACGGCGGCGCGGCGGGGGTCTTTGTGCTCTTTCACGCCTTTTTCCCTATCGCCGCCTGGCCGTGGATCGGCTGCGCCGCCGCCCTGGCCGCGGCCAATGCCGACACCTGGGCTACCGAGTTGGGCGTGCTCAGCCGCTCTGCCCCGCGGTTGATCTCCACCGGCCGCAAGGTGGAAATGGGCACATCCGGGGGCATCACCCTGTTGGGCACCCTGGCCTCCCTGGCCGGGGCAGCCTGGCTGGCTTTCTTCGCTGCCCTGCTCTGGCGCGGCTACACCGGGCTGACCCTGGTGGGCATACCCTTCAACCTGGCGGATTTGTTGGGCGTCTCGCCGGTCGAGTTTGGCATCAGCCAGCGCCTGGCTTGGTTTGGCATCCTGTCGCTGGCCGGGCTGGCCGGCAGCCTGGTCGATTCGCTGCTGGGGGCCACCCTCCAGGCGATCTATCGCTGCCCTGCCTGCGCCAAGGAGACCGAACGCCATCCGCTGCATTCGTGCGGCACACCCACCGAGCTACTGCGCGGTTTGCCCTGGTTGAACAACGACTGGGTCAATCTCATCTGCACGCTCAGCGCTGCGCTGCTGGCTTTGCTCGTCTGGGCCGTCGGATAAACGGGGACGAGAGCGTATTGTAGAGGAAAATTGGATGAAATCTTTGACCGTGAAAACCAATCATCTTGCGCCGCTCAATCGGCGTGATTTTCTCAAGCTGGCGGTCCTGGCCGGGGCTTCCACCTGGCTGGCCGGCTGCCGCGCGGGGATGGCGCCACAGCCTACCTTGCCGGCCACGGCTGCTCCCACCGCCACTGCCTCCCTGACGCCGCTCCCCACTGCCACCCAGCTGCCTTCTCCCAGCCCGTCGCCGTCTCCATCGCCCCAGCCCACCCCCCTGCCGCCCTTTACCGCCGCAATAGGACAGGCGGCTTCCTACGACCCCGATACGCTGCGCGCCGCGCTCTTCGCCATGTTCGAGAGCCTGCCCGGCATGGCCGGACTTGGTCAAACCCGGCGCACGCGTGGCGATCAAGGCCAATCTCACCGGCGGCACCTGGTGGGATACCCCGGATAAACCCCCCGCCACCGAATACTTTGTCACCCATCCGGCCGTGGTGGGGGTGCTGTGCGAGTGGCTGCGCGACGCGGGTGCGAGCAAGCTGACCGTGGTCGACGGCCTGGGGGATGAGACCAGCTTCGACCAGTGGGGTTACCGCGCCATGGCCGCTCCCCTGGGCGTGGAGCTGGTCGACCTGTGCAAGCCCGACCCCTATCCCGGTTATTACCGCTTCCCGGTGAACGGCCAGCCACTGGTGTATGATTTCTTTTACATGAATGGGGTCATGCGCGAGGTGGATGTGTTCATCTCGGTGGCCAAGATGAAATGCCACACCACCACCGGGGTGACCCTATCGATGAAAAATCTGTTTGGCATGGTGCCCATCAGTGAGTACCGCCGCGGCGAGACGGAAAATAACCGCTCGGCCTTCCACGAATCGACCGTCTTCGATACGCGCGTGCCCAGGGTGATCCTGGATCTCAACCGCACGATCCCCATCGATTTTGCCCTGATCGACGGCATCTTTACCGCCGAAGCCGGCGCGGGTCCGTGGGACGCGGCCATGAGCCAGGTGAAGCCCGGTCTGTTGGTAGCCAGCCGCAGCGCCCTGGCGGCCGACGCAGTCGCCGCCGCGTTGATGGGTTTCGATCCCGGCGCACCGGCGGGCGCCAGCCCGTTTATCGGCAGCGACAATTACCTCAACCTGGCGCGGGATATGGGTCTGGGCACCAACCGCTTGGAGCAAATTGGCGTCCTCGGCCCCGCCATCGAAACCGTGCGCTTCCCCTTCAAGCCGGCCAGGTAAATCGGCAATGCGGGGCGGATGGGTGGTAAAGGCCCATGCAAGGATCTCATCGCTCATCCTGGCCGACAAAGCTTTCCCCCTCTTGTAGGGCGTGGGTCTGAGACCCGCCCTCTTGAGCACAGATCACCCCGCCAACCCACTCCGCCGCACAAACCCAACGAAAAAGGTGCTCGAGCCTTCGAGCACCTTTTTCGTTGGGTTTTATTGCTGAATTTATAACAGCCGCAGGATGGCCTGGGCCGCCAGCTGGAGCAGTTGGTCGGGGAAGAAAGCCACCAGCAGGGTGACCGCCGCCGAGCCGATCGCCACCAGGTTGACCCAGGGTTCGCGGTCCGCACTGGGATCGCCGGGCTTCATCAGCATCACCACCACCACCCGCAGGTAATAATACGCCGAGAGCAGCGAGGTGAGCAGACCCAACAGCGCCAGCCCGGTGTTGCCGCCCTCGACCGCCGCGCGGAAGACATAGAACTTGCCCCAAAAGCCCAGGGTAGGCGGCACGCCGGTGAAGGAGAGCATGGCGATGGTCATGGCCACCCCCAGCAGCGGGTATTTGCGCCCCATCCCGGCAAAATCTTCGATATTCAGGCCCCGACCTTCGGTCTGCTCGGCAGCGATGACCACCGCCCAGGCAGCGAAGCTGGTAAAGGCGTAGCCCACCATGTAAAACAAGGTGGCCGAAATGGCGTCCGAAGCCACCTGGGCGTTGGCATAGGGCACAAAGGCCATCAGTAGGTAGCCGACGTTGGCAATGCTCGAATAGGCCAGCAGGCGTTTGACGTTGGTCTGCACCACCGCCAGCAGATTGCCCACCACCATGGTCAGCGCAGCCAGCACCGCCAGTACGGGCGAGAGACTGCCCGCCAGCGAGGGGAAGATCATCACGAACAGGCGCAGCAGCGCGGCCAGCCCGGCCACCTTGACCGTCACCGCCATCCAGGCGGTCACCGGCGAGGGCGCGCCCTGGTATACGTCCGGCGCCCACATTTGGAACGGCACCGCCGAGAGTTTGAACGCCAGCCCCACCAGGATCAGCGCCGCGCCTACCAGGAAGAGGATCTGGTTTACCTGCCCGGCGGCTACGGCCGCCACAATCCCGCTCAGCCCGGTGTGGGCGGTCGCACCATAGATCATGGCGATGCCGTACAGCAGGAAGGCGGACGAAAAGGTGCCCAGCAAGAAGTATTTCAGCGCCGATTCTTCCGAATCGGGGCGCGGGTGGGCCAGCCCGGCCATCACGTACAGCGGGATCGAGAGCAGCTCGATGGCCAGGAAGACCATGATCAGATCGTAGGCCTGGTTGAGCAGCATCATCCCGGTGGTGGAGAAGAGCATCAGCGCGTAATATTCACCGCGCTCGAGCTTCATGCGCTTGAGGTAATTGTGGGCCAGGGCCACCCCGCCCAGCCCGCAGATCAGGATCAAAGCATTGGAAAATACCGCGAAACCGTCCAGCATGGTCATGTTGTTGAATGCCGCCGGCAGGTCGCGCCCGGTCATGGCCAAATCGATCCCCAGGGCTGCCGCCAGGATCAGGGCGGCCAGCAGCGCGGTCAGGCTCTTGCGATCCTTGGGGATGAACAGGTCGACAACCAGCAGGAGCACGGCGAAGACTGCCACGAACGCGACGGGGAGAATGGTCAAAAATTCAGTGAATGTCACAGTCATCAAAGTCCCTCCCCGCGTTAGTGCATGGCCATCGCGGCCGTTTGCAGAACTGCGCTCAAGTGCTCAACGGTCGGGTTGATCAGGTTGAAGAAATAATTGGGATAGAGGCCAATCCACAGGATCATCACCAGGATGGGCAGGAGCACGAGCACTTCGCGCAGGTTGATGTCTTTCAGGCCGCGGTTTTCCTCCTGGGTGACAGGCCCAAGAAATACCTTTTCGAACATCACCAGCAGGTAGACGGCCGCCAGGATGACCCCCAGCGCGGCCACGCCGGCAAACCAGGGGCTGCCCAGCACCTGCGAGGAGAAGGAGCCCAGCAGGATGGTAAACTCGCCGACAAAGCCGTTCAGCCCGGGCAGGCCGGCCGAAGAAAGGGTCACGAAGAGCATCAAGGCGCCCATCACCGGCACGATTTTCCAGATCCCGCCGTATGCCGACATCTCGCGGGTGTGGCGGCGTTCGTAGAGCATGCCCACGATCAGGAATAACGCCCCGGTGCTCAACCCGTGGTTGACCATCTGCAGGATGCTGCCGGAGAGGCTTTGCATCGACAGCGCGAAGATACCCAACATGACAAAACCCAGGTGGCTGACGGATGAATAGGCCACCAGTTTCTTGACGTCCTTCTGCTGGAAGGAGACGATTGCGCCGTAAATAATGCCGACCACCGCCAGGCCCGCCATGTAGGGGGCCAGGGTAAGGGTGGCTTCAGGGAAGAGCGGCAGGTTGAACCGCAGGAAGCCGTAGGCCCCCATTTTCAACATGACCCCCGCCAGGATCACCGAACCGGCGGTGGGAGCCTCGACGTGCGCGTCGGGCAGCCAGGTGTGCAGCGGCCACATCGGCACTTTGATGGCGAAGGCCGCGGCAAAGGCCAGGAACAGCCATAACTGCGCGTTGGCAAAGCTCTCACGGCTGGCGGCCAGCGCCGGGATCGAGAAGGTGCCGGCGGTCAAACCCAGGTAGATGATCCCCAGCAGCATCAGCACCGAGCCGGCCATGGTGAACAGGAAGAACTTGACCGCCGCGTAGATGCGTCTTTTGCCGCCCCAGATGCCGATGAGGAAATACATCGGGATCAGGGTGAACTCCCAGAAGATGTAAAACAGGACCATATCCTGGGCGAGGAATACCCCCAGCATACCGGTTTCGAGCATCAGGAAGAAGAGCATAAAGCCCTTCACCTGTTCCTGCACCGAGCCCCAGGCAGACAGGATCACCAGCGGGGTGAGCAGCGCGGTCAGCAGCACCATCAGGATGCTCAGGCCGTCGACGCCCATCTGGAAGGCGATCGTGGTTCCCGCGGTGGTAATCCACGGCTGGTTGATCTGCAACTGCAAACCCGCGCTGGGGGTAAACTGCGCCAGCACCCACAGCGACAGCCCAAAGGTCACCAGCGAGGTGAGCAGGGCGGTCCAGCGGATGGCGGCCTTCTGTTCGTTGCGCAAGAACAGGATCACCAGGAAACCCGCCAGCGGTGAGAATGTGAGCAGGATGAGCGAAAAATTCATGGCTTATCCTCGGCCTTCAATGGGATCATCGTACGAAGACGATGAACGTCAGGATGGCGACCACCCCGATTAATACGACCAGCGCATAAGAACGCACATAACCGTTTTGTAAGCGCCGCAGAATCATGGCGAAGACCTGCATCAGCCAGGCTAACCCGGCCGAGATGCCGTCAATGATGCCCTGATCTACCGGCGTGCTCAGGAACGCGGCCAGCGCGCCAAAGGGGCGCACGAATACCGCGTTGTAGAGTTCGTCAATGCGCCATTTATTCGCCATGCCATTCCACAGCACCCCCAGCTTCTCCAATGGATCGGCCGAGCTGGTTTCGATCACCTGGCCGGCCACCAGATAGATCAGGTAGGCACTGCCCAAACCGGCCAGCGCTACCAGCACGGAGATGGCCGCGGTGGTCAACGAGAATACCGCCGGGGTCAGACCTTCGATGGTGTGCTCGAGCATGTGCTCCAGCGACCAGGCGCCGGGGAAGTTGATCAAACCGCCCAATGCCGCCAGCCCCGCCAGAATGATCAAGGGCACGGTGATCACCGCTTTGTTTTCCACCGCGGCCCCGGCGGCGCGCGTGCGCACCGTGCCGCCAAAGACCAGGATCAACTGGCGGCCCATATAGAAAGCGGTGAGGAAAGCTGCCAGCAGCAGGAGGAAGAAGATCCCCAGGTTGGATTTCTCGGCCGACAGCAAAATTTCGTCTTTCGAGAAGAAGCCCGCCAGTGGGGGGATGCCTGAAAGCGCCAGGGCGCCGATGAGGTATACCCAGAAGGTGGTGGGCATGCGATCGCGCATCCCGCCCATGTTGCGCATGTCCTGCGGATCGAAATTGTCCTGACTGTGGTGCTCGCCGTCCCGGCTGGCGGCGTGTTCGTGTCCTTTTTCCATCCCCAGGATCACCGATCCGGCCGCCAGGAAGAGCAGGGCCTTGAAGAAGGCGTGGGTCACCAGGTGGAAGATTGCGGCCACACTGGCGCCCATCCCGGCGGCGGCCACCATAAAGCCCAACTGGCTGATGGTGGAATAGGCCAGCACTTTCTTGATGTCAAATTGAGCCACGGCGATGGTCGCCGCGAAGAAGGCGGTCAGCGCGCCTACCCAGGTGACGATGTTCTGGGCATCCGGCGCCAGGCTGTAG
This sequence comes from uncultured Chloroflexia bacterium, assembly GCA_963752685.1. Lineage (GTDB taxonomy): Bacteria > Chloroflexota > Anaerolineae > Anaerolineales > Anaerolineaceae > Anaerolinea. The sequence goes on from CAVVZR010000012.1 coordinate 144,756, forward strand.
AGCGGGTTGGAGCGTACGATCAGGTAGACGCCGGCGGTGACCATCGTGGCGGCATGGATCAGCGCCGAAACCGGGGTGGGGCCGGCCATCGCGTCGGGCAGCCAGACATACAGCGGGATCTGCGCCGATTTACCGGTGACACCCAGCAGCATGAAGAGGGTCATCGCCACCAGCACGCCGGGTGTGGCGGCCGCAATCCCCGGGGCTTTTTCAAAAACCGTGGCAAAATCCAGGGAACCAAAGCTGCGGTACATCAGGAACAGGGCGATCAACAGGCCGAAATCGCCGATGCGGTTGACGATGAAAGCTTTTTTGGCGGCTTTGGCGTTGCCCAGGCCGTCCTTGCCCTTTTCAAACCAGAAACCGATCAGCAGGTAGGAACACAGCCCCACGCCTTCCCAGCCGACGAAGAGCATCAGGTAGTTGTCGGCGCTGACCAGGATCATCATCATGGCGATGAACAGGTTGAGATAGACGAAGAAGCGGCGGTAGCGGCCGGGGTCCTCGTTGTGGCGCACATCTTCGTGCATATAGCCGGTGGCATAGATGTGGATGAGCGTGCCCACCCCGGCCACGACCAGCATCATCGTCACCGAGAGGGTGTCGACGCGGAAGGCCCACTGCACGGAGAAATCGCCAATCGTGATCCAGTTGAGGAAGGGTACCGTTACGCCCTCGGGGTTGCCGACCAGCTGCAGCGCGGCCAGCAGGGCCACCAGGAAAGCGCCGGCCACCGCCAGGCTGGCCACCGTTCCCGAAAAGCCTTCGCCCAGGCGTTTGCCAAAGAGCAAGTTGATCAGCAGTCCCAGTGCCGGCAGGAACACCACCAGGGGGATCAGGGAGAGGACTGGCGAGATAATTTGGGCTTCAGAAAAAAGCATTCCCCCTCCTTGTTAGCCTTGCAGCGAGTTCATCTGGTCGATGTCGATGCTGTGTTTGGTGCGGAAGATCTCCACCATCAGCGCCAGGCCAATGGCTACCTCGGCGG
>CAVVZR010000013.1:0-106571 GCA_963752685.1 uncultured Chloroflexia bacterium
CGCGCGCTGTGCGAGCTTTGGATTTGGGCTGCTTGCGCTTTGGTTCGGGGACTGCCGCTTCTTCTGGCACGTTTGCGCTGACCGGCACTGGCGCCGCTTCTGCTGGCACCGCGTCGACCGTGGGCGGCTGGGCCGGTTCGGGTGGCTGGGCTGCTTCCGAGGCACTCATCTGGCGCAGACGCTCATTCAGTTCGCGGATTTTGGCTTCCAGTTGGCCTGCATCCAGCGGTTTCGCGCCACCCCGCTCCGGCAGATCCCGTTCGCCCAGTTCAGCATCCTCGGCGGCATTCAGCTGCTGAACCTGTTCCAGCAACGCCCCCACCTTGGCCTGCACCTGCTCCTGGTAGCGTTGCGTGTTCTTGGCCCATACAAAGCTGTACTTGTTGGCGTTCGCCTCGAGCTTGGTTCCATCCACGAAGTACTTCTCCAACTGGATGTACCCGCCCTCTTTCAAGATCAGCAGCACCGCCGTGAAGATCTCACGGATCGTCTCTTTCACGACAACCCCCCGAAAGCGGTTGATGGTGTGAAAGTCGGGTTGGCGGCGTTTCTGCTCAGCCACATGAAGTTGATGTTCTCTCGCAGTGCTTTGGCGATCTTCCGCGACGAGTAGAGCTGCTGGCGGTAGGCATAGATCAGTACTTTCAGCAGCATCTTGGGATGATAGCTGGAGGTTCCCCCACCGGCATACTGCTGGTAGACCTTGCTGCACTACATTTTCTCTACCGCTGCATGCACCACCCGTACCAGGTGATTCCCCTCGATCTCGTTTTCTAAATCGCGGGGCAGCAACACGATCTGCCCCATCGTATATTCTTTGAATACCGCTACATTGCTTTTTTTGGCCATGCTCTGATTGAATTACACTATTTTAAAATAAAGGGGCTGTCTTTACTTTTCAGACAGCCCCTTCTCGGAGAAAAATATTTTCTCCCCCTCTTCGCGGCGTTTTTTTGCCGCGGAGAGGGGGCCGGGGGGAGTGGAAAAGGGTAGAAAACGCATCTGGCAATGTAGATGCGATTGCCCTGCCGCTTGACATTTAGAACGTATATTCTATAATAAACCTATCAAACTCACCGTTTTGTTATCACCCGAAGGAGAACTGGCTATGGAACCGCGCATTGTCAAGTTGGACAAGCTTACCCTGATTGGCAGGCCGTATTTTGGCGACGCTGAGGGCAATAAATTTGCCCAGGCCTGGGACCGCTTCTTCCCGTTTGCCAAAGAAATCACCCCCAGGGTCAATGAAAATGCCTGGTACGGGGTGGAGATGTACGGGCCCGAATTTGAAAAAGACCACCAGTGGATGTACTTTCCATCCACGGAGGTTGGCAGCCTGGATGCCATCCCGGAAGCGCTGTTCGCCAAGGTGCTACCGGCCGCCACCTATGCCGTTTTCACGGTCAAAGGCGGGATCCCCAAAATTTCGGAGACGTTCATGTATGCCTACGGCAGCTGGATCCCGGCCTCGCCATACGAGGTGGCTCACCCCTACGATTTCGAGTATTACGATGAGCGCTTCAAGGACGACGACCCTGACACGGAATTGGATTTGTATATTCCCATCCGACCCAAGGCCGGATAAGGATCAGCGCAAGCGCATCCCTGCCTCTTCAAAAAGATGACCCTACGCAGGTCATCTTTTTTTACAAAACCACGGAGAGCAGCGGGACGAGCATTTCGGTGCGGCTGAGGCCGCCGTGACGTCCCTGGAGCAGGTTTTCCTTGTTGCCGAAGTACCAGTAGTCGCCTTCGGTGGGCAGAGCGACAAAATCGCCCAGGCGGTCGGGGAGGCAGGCGGCATGCCTGCGGTCGCCGAGCAGCCCGCTGGCAAGGATCTGCGCGGAGGGGACGAGGGGGAAGCGCGAACCCCACACCTGGCGGACATAGGCCTGCAGGCGCTCCTCGCGGCCCGGGCGCACGAAGAGGTAGGGCAGGCGCGCCTCGCCGGAGGGCTGCATCACCAGGCAGTCGAGCAGCTCGGGGTGGTGGCGCAGCTCCAGGGCGGGATTGGGCGGGGTGGGGATGTGACCATGATCGGCGGTCAGCAAAAAGAGGGTGTTCCCGCGGCCTTTCGCCCGGCGGTCCTCGAGAAAAAGGCTCAACTGGCGGAGGAAAAGATCGGTCTCACGCTGCACACGAATATCCCCAGGGCCGTAGCGATGGGAAAGATCGTCCAGGTTGCTCCAATAAACGTAGACGTAGCGCTTCTCCGAGGCCGGACGGTCGAGGAGCTGGTCGAGGCTGATGAACAGATCGGTGATGGTGATTACCGGGGCGGTGATGGCCGCGTGGTGGAGCAGGTTGGAGAGGCTGGAATTGGCCAGCGAGCGATGGATAAAAGCATAGGGCTGCACGCCTTGCGAGACCAGGTGCGGGCCGAGGGTGGGCACGGGTAAAAAGGTGGCCGGGTCAAAGCCGGCCTGAGCCAGGCCGGCGCTGCCCGCAGGGTAGCTGGCCGGGGTGTGGGTGAGCATATTGGCGATCAGGCTGTATTCTTTGAGGAAGACCTCGTAGCCGATCACGCCGTGTTCGGCAGGCATGGCCCCGGTCCACAGGCTGGTGAGCGCCGCGGCGGTGGTGCTGGGCACCACGCTGGTGAGGGGGGCCAGCAGGGCATCCCCGGGCAGCGCGTCCCAGCCCTGGGCGAGGGCCTGCTGAAAGGCATTCAAGCCAAAACCATCCGCCAGCAGGAGGATGACATTGTCGAAATGCCGGCCCCAATGAGCCTGCAGGCGCGGGTCGAGGGCCGGGGCGGCCGTGACGGGGGGCGGAACGCCCAGCCACTGGCAGACGCCGGCCGGCAGGTTGGCGATCGACAGCCCGCGGTAGGCCGGCCAGGTAATCTGCTGGTCCAGCCCGGCAGCGGCAGGACGGGCAGCCAGTAATTCGGGGAGAAGATCGGGGGTGAGGTCCAGCATGGTATCCATTATATCGTTTTGACGCCCATCCGCAACTGGACTATACTTAATCCAGACAAGGGAGGCAGCCCAGCCTGCCCGCCCGCGACAGTAAATATTCTCATCCTGGCCGGGTCGTATCCCGGAAAGAAACAAGCAGTTCAACCGCATTTTCTTGTGTTTTGCTCGCGCTAACAGGAGGTCTGTGTAGTATGGCAACCCCAACCAGTTTTAAACTCACCTATGCGACGATGTTCAACCCCCCCGAGGAATTTCACACTCAATTCGAACAGGCACTGAGCCAACTCAAAGCCTCGCTGGGGCAGGAACACGCGATGATCATCGACGGCCAGGAACGTTTTGCCGCCGAAAAATTCGAAGACCGCTTCCCGGCCGACACGGAGGTGGTGCTGGGCATTTTCCAGAAGGGCACGGCCCAGGACGCCAACGACGCCATCCTGGCGGCCAAACGAGCCTTCCCGATGTGGAGCCACACCCCGTGGCAGGAGCGGGTGGCCCTGGTGCGCAAAGCCGCCGAATTGATGGACCAGCGCATTTTCGCCATGGGCGCGGTGGTCTCGATGGAAGTGGGCAAAAATCGCACGGAGGCGCTGGGGGATGTGGCCGAGACGGCCGACCTGTTCCGCTATGCCTGCGATTCGATGGAAGCCAACAACGGTTTCGTGGTCGAGATGGGTCACGATCCGCTGGTGGGCTTTCAGGCGCGCAACGTCTCGGTGCTGCGGCCCTACGGCGTGTGGCTGGTGATCAGCCCGTTCAATTTCCCCGCGGCGCTGACCGGTGGACCGGCCGGGGCCGCGCTGGTGGCCGGAAATACGATTGTGATGAAACCTGCCACGGATACGCCCTGGACGGCGCGGCTGATCGCCGAGTGCCTGCGGGATGCGGGCGTGCCGGCGGGGGTGTTCAACTTTGTCACCGGCCCGGGCGGAACCCTCGGCCAGGCGCTGATCGATCACCCGGACGTGGCCGGGGTGACCTTCACCGGCTCGTTCGATGTGGGCATGCGCATCTACCAGGACTTCGGACGGGGCAACTGGATCCGTCCGACCATCCTGGAGCTGGGCGGCAAGAACCCGGTGATCGTCTCGCGGCACGCCGACCTGGATGACGCCGCGATTGGCATCACCCGCTCGGCCTTTGGCTTGCAGGGGCAGAAATGCTCGGCCTGCTCGCGCATCTACATTGAAGACGCGGTCTACGACGACCTGGTGGAACGCCTGGTGACACTGACCAACAAGATGAAAATCGGCGACCCGACCGAGCGCAGCGTGTATCTGGGCCCGGTGGTCAACCGCTCCTCGTACCGTGACTACCAGGAATTTACCGCCGATTTGCAGCGCGCCGGGCAGGTGCTCACCGGCGGCAAAGTGCTCACCGAGGGCGATCTGGCGCGCGGTTATTTCGCCGCGCCGACCCTGGTGGCCGGGTTGCCGCTGGAGCACGCCCTGTGGAAGCGCGAAATGTTCGTGCCGATCACGACCATCGCGCGGGTGACCAGCCTGGAAGAAGCCATGCTGCACGCCAACGACGTGGCCTACGGGCTGACGGCCGGGTTCTACGGCGCGCCGGACGAAGTGGATTGGTTCTTTGACCGGATCGAAGCGGGCGTCACCTATGCGAACCGGCCGCAGGGCGCCACCACCGGCGCATGGCCGGGCTACCAACCCTTTGGCGGCTGGAAAGGCTCGGGGGCCAGCGGAAAGAACGCCGGCGGGCACTACTACCTGCCGCTCTACATGCACGAACAGATCCACACCACCGATCAAACACGCTTAGTTTTCACCGCCCGGGACGGATTGACCGTCCCGGGCAAATGATCTACCCATGGAATTTGCAAATCGCATCGGCACCTATCTGCTGCTTCTCGGCGTGATTTTGATGTTCCTGTTTATCTTTTCAGACGTGGCCGGGAACGCCGCCTTTGGTTATTTTTTCGTCTCCGTGCTGTGCCTGCTGATCGGCGGGGTGCTGTGGTGGCGGTCGCCAAGCCCACCCCCATCCGAGCCCCCCGCGCGGTTCCGCACAGTCAAAAAATTTTTAAAGAAAGACAAAAAAGAAAAATAAACCGATGTCCAAGCTCTGCACTCTCAGCGAAGCAATCCACAATTATGTGCACGACGGCGACACGCTCTACCTGGCCGGGTTCACCCACCTGATCCCTTTTGCCGCCGGGCACGAGATTATCCGCCAGGGGCTAAAAGACCTGGTGCTGGCGCGCGCCACCCCCGACCTGATCTACGACCAGATGGCGGCGGCCGGCTGCGCGCGGAAGATCATCTTTTCGTATATGGGCAACCCGGGGGTAGGCTCGCTCAAGCTGCTGCGCCGCATGGTGGAGGCTGGCCGGCTGGAATGGGAGGAATACTCCCATTTCGGCATGATCACGCGCCTGCAGGCCGGGGCATCCGGGCTGCCCTTCCTGCCGATGAACCAGACGGCCGCGGAGGACCTGGAACATGCCAACCCGCTTTACCGGCGAGTGACCGATCCGTATTCGGGACAGGAGGTGGTGGTGGTGCCGCCGCTGCACCCGGATGTGGCGGTGGTGCACGTCCAGCGAGCCGACGCGCAGGGCAACGCGCAGATCTGGGGCATCATTGGCGAGCAGAAAGAAGCCGCCTTTGCCGCCCGGCACGTGATCCTGACCGCCGAGGAGATCGTCGCAGAGGAGGTGATCCGCTCGGACCCCAACCGCACCCTGATCCCCGAATTTATCGTGGACGCGGTCTGCCATGTGCCGTACTGCGCCCACCCCTCCTACACCCAGGGCTATTACGACCGCGACAACGCCTTTTACCTGCACTGGGATGAAATCAGCGAGACAGACGAGGCCGTCCAGGCTTACCTGGAGAATGGGTCTACGGGGTGAAGGACCGGGAGGAATACTGGCAAAAACTCGGCGCGGAAACCCACGCGCGGCTGAAGGTGGCTCCCAGGCTGAGCCGGCCGGTGGATTACGGGGAATATTAGGATAGATGGACAACTCTCTGAAACACATGGATACTCGCTGGTCTTCTGCCGAACTGATGACGATCAACGCGGCGCGCCTGCTGCGGGATGGGGATGTGGTTTTCGTGGGGGTCGGGCTGCCCAACCTGGCCTGCAACCTGGCGCAGCGCACGCATGCCCCCAACCTGTACATGATCTACGAAGCCGGGGTGATCGGCGCGCGCCCCCAGCGGCTGCCGCTCTCGATTGGCGACCCCACCCTGGTGAGCGGAGCGGCAGCGGTGTGCAGCATGTACGATATTTTCACCCTCTACCTGCAGCGCGGCAACGTGGATGTGGGCTTCCTGGGCGGCGCGCAAATCGACCGCTATGGCAACATCAACGCCACCGCCATCGGCGAATACGCCCACCCCAAGGTGCGCCTGCCCGGTTCGGGCGGATCGATGGAGATTGCCGCCTGGGCGGACCGCTGCTATATCATCACCCCGCACCAGAAGCGGCGCTTCCCGGCCAGGGTGGATTTCTGCACATCCGCGGGCTTTCTGGACGGGCAAGGCCGAGCGCCAGGCAAGCGGGGTGCGCGGCAAAGGGCCGCAGGCGGTGGTGACCAACCTGGGCATCCTCGAACCGGACGAGACCGGCGAGATGGTACTGGCGGCGCTGCACCCTGGGATTGGGGTTGAGACCGCGCTCGAAAACACCGGCTGGCCGCTGCGGGTCAGCCCGGCGCTGCGCACCACCCAGCCGCCCGGCGAAGACGAACTGCGCATCCTGCGCGAAGAGTTGGACCCGCAGGGGATTTATCTGAAATAAACTGGCGGGGAAAGCGGGATTATCTCCATCCCGCCGGACAGGCCGGGGCGCGGCGAAAAGGGTATAATTTTGGTTATGGATCCCCAACCTGTTGAAGTGCTGATCACCCTGCCCCTGCCCGAGGACGTGCTGGCTCCGCTGCGCGAGCTGGCCCCGCGGGTCAACCTGAGCGTGCATTCCGCGCGGCGGCCCGAGGACGTGCCCGAAGAGCTGTGGAAGAAAATCGAGGTGCTGTATACCGACCGGGTGCTGCCGCAGCCGGCCCGCGCGCCCAACCTGCGCTGGCTGCAGTTCCACTCCGCCGGGGTAGATTTTGCCCTCGACTCGCCCCTGCTGCAAAAAGAAGGCCTGCGGGTAACCTCGCTGAGCGGGGCGGCGGCTCCCCAGGCCGCCGAATATTGTATGAGCACCCTGCTGGCGCTGGCCCACCACCTGCCGGATCTCTTCCAGAGCCAGAGCAAGGCCGAATGGCCGCGCGACCGCTGGGAGCGGCTGATGCCGCGCGAGCTGCGCGGGAGCACGGTGGGGATCATCGGCTACGGCTCGATTGGCCGGGAGCTGGCGCGCCTGCTGCAGCCGCTGGGGGTGAGCGTGCTGGCCAGCAAGTTCAACGCGATGCATCCCGAAGATGAGGGCTATTTTCCCGAAGGCCTGGGCGACCCGCAGGGCAACCTGTTCACCCGGCTGTATCCCTACCAGGCGGTGCGCTCGATGGTCAAGACCTGCGACTTCGTGGTTATCGCCTTGCCGCTCACCCGCCACACCCGCGGGATGATCGGGGCAGAAGAGCTGGCCGCGATGAAACCCGATGCGTTTCTGGTCAGCGTGGGGCGCGGGGGCGTGGTGGACGAAAACGCGCTGCTGGCCGCCCTGCAGGAGAAACGCCTGGCCGGGGCCGCGCTGGATGTGTTCACCGAGGAGCCGCTCGCACCCACCAGCCCGCTGTGGAAAGCGCCCAACCTGCTGGTCACCCCGCACGTGGCCGGGATGAGCGAGCATTACAACCAGCGCGCGATGATGCTCTTCGCCGCCAACCTGCGCCGCTATCTCACCGGGGCGCCGCTCTACAACACTTTCCAACCCGACAGGGGTTATTAAACCCGGGCTCGCCAGGCTCCCATAGATGGGGATGCCGGAGGCGAGTGTTTCCAGGAAATGGTGATGTCAAAATTTAAAGTGGTTTTATTCGATCTGGGCGCAACCCTGATCTATTTCGATGGGGATTGGGAAAACGCGTTGAAAGAGGGTATCCGCGCGATGCAGCAGCGGCTCGAAGCCCTGGGCTATCCGCTGGACGAGACCTTTCCGGCGCATTACCGCGAGACCGCGCGCGAGTATTACCGCTGGCGCGACGATAACCTGACCGAAACGCCCGCGCCGGCGGTGTTCCAAAAGATCATGTCCGCCTACTGCTGCGACGCGATCCCCACGGCGCACGTCAACGAGGCTTTGAGCGTGCTCTATGGGGCGACCCAGGCCAAATGGAAGGTGGAACCCGACGCGCTGGACACGCTGAGCAAGCTGCGCGATATAGGCTGCCGCATCGGGTTGATCTCGAACGCGGGCTACGACGAGGATGTGCAGGTGCTGATCGACCAATCCGGGCTGCGGCCATACCTCGAATTTATCATCACTTCGGCATCCGCCGGGGTGCGCAAGCCCCACCCGGATATCTTCCAGGCCGCGCTGGAGCATTTCCAGATCGCCCCGGCCCAGGCGGTGATGGTGGGGGATTTCTTGCAGGCGGACGTGTTGGGAGCCAACCGGCTGGGGATGGGCAGCGTATGGATCACGCGCCGCGCCGACCTGAAAACCGCCCAGGTCTACCAGGAAAAAATCCACCCGGACCGCACGATCGGCGCGCTGAGCGAGCTGCCCGCGCTGCTGGCAAACTGGGAATAGAGCGCTTCAGGGGCGGGCTTCCAGCAGGGTTTCCACCCGCTTAATCGCACCGGCCAGGCTGTAGACCTGCAGATCATATTCGACTTCATCCCCCGGCGCCAGCCCGGCGGGGTTCTCCCACCTGCGCACACCCACCATATTGCCGGCAGCATCATAGGCCACCGCCAGCAGCCACACACTGGCGGCTGGCCGGCCGGCGCCTGCCAATGCCACCCGCCCACCAACCTGAGCCGATAAGCCGTCCGCGGAAATATCCACGCGCGGCTGCTTTACATCCACCTGCAGGTAGCGCTGGCTGTCTTCGGCCACCGGCAGGGCGGTGACCAACTCACCGCTTACCTCGAAATCCAGGGGCGCCGGGGCGGGCAGATAGGCTACCAGGGGCAGGCTGGCCCCCAATTCGAGCCGGTTCAACCCGGGGAAAGCCGTCACCTCGCGGATCTCACCGCCGGGCTGGATGCGCAGGCGCAGGCGGCCGGTCAGGTTTTCGACCGCGGACCCGGTGTGGTTGGTCACCGGCAAGAAACAGGTCAGGCTGTCGTCCTGGGCATGGAAGCAGGCCGGCCGGCCGGCCTCGACCGGCAGCGGGGTGGGAGTGGGGTTGAGCGAGGTCGGCGTCGGGCGGTCGCTGTAGGGAATGATCATCACCGAACCCACGCGCATCGCGCGCGGATTGATGGTGGGGTTGGCGGTCATCAAGGCATCCAGGGGCAGGCCGTACTGGTAGGCCAGGCCGAACATATCTTCACCCTCGCGGATGATATGCGAGATGGGGGTGGGGGTGGCCGACGGCAGCGGCGAGGGGGTGATATTCGCATCCGGGGTGGGCGTGCGGCTGGCGGCCGGCGGCGTGTAGGGGGTCAGCAGCCCGCTGCGCGGCGAAGGGCTGGGGGATGGGGTCAGCCGCACGGCCGGCGAGCAGGCGCTGACGGCGATACAAAGCAAGAGGATACGTACGCTCCGGCGAAACATAGTCGCATTATACCCGCACGAGCGCCGGTTTCAATTTGACCGGAAAAGGTGCGGCGATTGCATCCAAATTGTTTGGAGGGATTCCCCGCTCTGGCGGATGCATGGGGTAAACCATTCGTGCCGCGGCGTGCAGGCACAGCCTGCAGGTTCCCGGTGGGGTCTGGCTTGCCCGCTAGAAAGGCCTGTGCTAAACTGGAATCATGACCCCCGAAGAAGCCATGTTTCAGGAGGCGATGCTGGCCGTCAACGCCGGTGAGCGCACGCGTGCGCGCGACCTGTTCACCCGGCTGTTGAAGATGAACCAGGGCAACGCCGACTACTGGCTTTGGATGAGCGCGATGGTCGACTCGGCCAAAGAGCGCTCCTATTGTTTGAATGAAGTCCTGCGGCGCGACCCGCAAAACGCCGCCGCACGCCGGGGTCTGCTGATCCTGGGCCAGGCGCAGCCCGAAGAAAGCCAGGTGATCCCGCTGCGCATGCAGCGCCACAACTGGCAGGCCGCCGACCTGCCGGACCGTGACGACGCCCCGCCCCTGCCGCTAGGCAACTGGCGCCAGTGGGTGCTGATTCTGGGGGCGGCGGTGGTGGTGGTCGTCCTGGTGGTGGTGGCCCTGCTGGGTTCACGCCAGCGGAAACAGGCGCCGATCATCATCCCCACCGATTTCCCCGTCGTACCCACTTTCACCCCGCTGCCGAGCACCACCCCGGCGCGGCGCTCGGCTACGCCCACGTTTGTGGGGCCCACGCCCTTGTGGATGCAGCTGCAGTCCACCTATACGCCCACCCCGCTGTACGTAGACACCCCGCATCCTGCGTCCGAGGCCTACCGCATCGGGATTCGCGCCTTCCAGCGCGGGGATTGGGCCGAGATGAAAAACTATATGCTCCAGGTGGTGACGATTGAGCCCGCCGCGGTGGATGGATTGTATTATGCCGGCGAATCCCAGCGGTTCGCCGGGAAACCGGATGAGGCCGCCGGCTATTACGACCAGGCCATCCAAATCGACCCGCGTTTTGCTCCAGCTTATCTCGGGCGGGCCCGCGCCTTGTTGGCAGGCACACCCAATCCCAACGACCTGTCTACCGCGCAGAGCGACCTGGAAACCGCCCTCCAACTTGACCCCAACCTGGGCGAAGCATACCTGGAATTGGCCGGGCTGGAGATCAATAACCGGCAGTACGAGGCGGCCATGGGCAACCTGGCGCAAGCCGCGGAACTGCTGCCCGATTCGGCCATGGTGCACATCTTCCTGGGCAAGGCTCAACTGGGGTCAGGCAACAACAGCCAGGCCCTGGTGGAGGCGGAAACCGCCTCACAACTCGACTTCACCCTGCTGCCGGCTTACCGCTTCCTGGGCGAAGCGCTACAGGCCAACGGCAAGATCACCAATTCGGTCAAGCCGCTGCAGACCTATCTGCGTTATGTCGAGGACGACCCCGGGGCATACGTGCTGGCGGCCAGGGCCTACCAAACCAGCGGCGACAACGAGGCTGCCCTGGCGGCGCTCAGCGCGGCGCTGAAACTGAGCAACGAATTTACCGGCGCTTATCTGCAGCGCGCCCAGCTCTACTTGATGGAAAAGGATTATGACCAGGCCGTGGACGACTTCCGCCAGGCGATCAAGCTGGACAAGACCTCCTTCGAGGCCAATATCGGCCTGGCCGAGACGCTCTTCATGCTGGATTACCCGGGCGACACCTACAGCCAGGTGCAAAGCTCCTACGCGCTGGCCGAAAATGACACCCAGCGGGCGGCGCTGTATTATTGGGAAGCGCGCTCCCTGGAAGAGCTGGATCGGGCAGATGTGGCCTACGACATCTGGTTGAAACTATCCGACCTGCCCTCCGAGTCTGTGCGCGCGGATTGGCTCAGCTACGCCCGGCAGCGCCTGGCAGCCCTGGCCACGCCTACACGCACCGCCACCCCCATCCCCTCCCGGACGGTCACCCCCACCCCCTCCCGGACGGTCACCCGCACCCCAACGCGCACACCCACCCGCACCGCCACGCGGGCGGCACCCTCTCCCACCCCCACCCGTTAGGCCAATCTCGCCGTGCGCCCGATCGAACTCCAATCGCTGGTCAGCCGCCGCAGACAGCGCCGGACATTGCAGACACAGAAGTTCATGCGCCGCACCACGCGCCTGGGCAAGGGACTGCTGGCCGTGCTCTTCCTGGTTTTCGCCGCGGGGATCGCCGCCGCCGGGGTGTGGTACAGCAGCCTGACCAGCGACCTACCCTCTCTGGCGCAGCTGCCCGCCTACTTTGACCCGGTCGACGGCATCTTTTTCCAACCCACCCGCCTGTATGACCGCAGCGGCGAGCACCTGCTGCTGACCCTCGAGAACCCTGGGATTCCACGGCGCTATTTGCGGGTGGACCCGGCGGCCGACGACCATTTTTCACCGGAACTGCTGCGCGCCACGGTGGCCTTGCTCGACCCCGGGTTTTGGAACAGCCCCGGTTTTGCCACCAACCGCCTGTTTGACCCGCAGCCGGTCAGCATCGCCGAACGGTTCGTCTACGACCTGTTTCTCAGCCAGGAACCCGCCGGGACGCGCCGCGCACTGCGCATGCGCCTGTTGGCAGCCCAGGCAGTCAGCCAGTATGGGCGCGCCAAGATTTTGGAGTGGTACCTGAACTCGGCCTATTTTGGCCACATGGCCTACGGCGCCGAAGCTGCCGCGCGGCTCTACCTGGACCAATCCGCGGCCGAATTGAGCCTGGCGCAATCGGCGCTGCTCATTCCCCTGGCCAACGCCCCGGCGCTGAACCCGATCGATTCGCCCAACGCGGCGCTCGAACGACAGCGCGAAGCCCTGGATGGGATGCGCGACCTGGGCGCGATCACCTCCGCGGAGCATGCCGCCGCGCTGCAGGTGGAACTGCGCCTGCGCAAAGCCACGCCTGCGCCGCAGTCGGCGGCGGGCGCGTTTACCGACCTGACCTTGAAGCAACTGGCGCAGCGCTTTGGCCGCCAGCGGTTGGAACGCGGCGGGCTGCGCATCATCACCAGCCTGGATTATGGCCTGCAGCTCGAACTGACCTGCCTGGTGCGCACCCAACTGCGCCGGTTGGAGGACCGCAGCGGGCAGGAAACCCTGCCGGATGGCTCGCCGTGCCTGTCGGCGCGCCTACTGCCCACGCTGGCCGCTCAAGCCGCGCTGCCCGGCGGGACGGCCGCCAGCGGCGTGCTGCTCGACCCGCAGACCGGCGAGGTGCTGGCCCTGCTGGGCGATACCAGCCTGGACAGTTCGGCCGGCTTCGTATCCAGCCACCCACCCGGTTCGCTGCTGACCCCCTTCGCCGCGGTGGCAGCCTTCGCGCGCGGCTACAGCCCGGCCAGCCTGGTGTGGGATTTGCCGGTGCAAACCCCGGGCGAGGCGGCGATCACCCCCAACCCGGACGGGCAGGTCCACGGGCCGCTGCGCCTGCGCCTGGCCCTGGCCAACGATTACATGACTCCCCTGGCGCAAATGGTGGCCCAGGTAGGCCCGGCTAACACCTGGCGGCTGGCCTCGGCCCTGGGTTTGGACGCCCTGGCCGACGAACAGAGCGCGGATGTTTTCTTCGAGGGGGGCAAATCCACGGTGGTCGAACTGGCCCAGGCTTACTCAGCCTTCGCCAACCAGGGCAGCCTCAACGGCCAGCGCCTGCCGGGCAGCGCGACGATTGAACCCATCACCGCGCTGTACGTGGAAGATGTCGACGGGCTGGTTCTATGGCAAACCTCGCAGGCCGAAAGCCAGGCGGTGGTCAGCGCGCCGTTGGCTTACCTGGTGCACAACGTTTTGAGCGACGAGCAGTCGCGCTGGCCCACCCTGGGGTACCCCAACCCGCTGGAAGTCGGCCGCCCGGCCGGGGCCAAGGTGGGCCGCACCAGCGCGGGGAGAGACGTGTGGGCGGCCGGCTATCTGCCCCAGCGCGTGGCGGTTTTCTGGCTGGGCGACCCGGCAGACAAGCCGGCTACAGCCCCCCTCGACCCGCGCTACGCGGCCGGGCTGTGGCACGCCCTGATCCAATACACCGCACGTGACCTGCCGCCGCAGGATTGGCCCGTGCCGGCCGGCACCAGCACGGTGCAGGTATGCGACCCCTCCGGCCAGCTGCCCACGGCTGCCTGCCCGGCCCTGGTGAATGAAGTCTTCCTCAACGGCAACGAACCGGTCTCGGTCGACACGCTGTACCGCGTCTTCCAGATCAACCGCGAAACCGGCCGGTTGGCGACCGTATTCACCCCGCCCGGGCTGATCGACGAGGACGTGTATATGGTCGTTCCGGCCGAGGCGCGCGAGTGGGCCACGGCGGCCGGGCTGCCGACTCCGCCCGAGGTGTACGACACGATCCAACCGCCCGCGCCTTCGCCTGACGTGCAGATCAGCAGCCCGGCATCTTTCGTTTACGTGCGCGGCAAGGTAACCCTGCGCGGCACGGCTGCGGGGGATAACTTCAGCTCGTACCGGCTGCAGGCCGGGGCCGGGCTCAACCCGCAGAACTGGCTGTTGATCGGCCCGGACGGCAGCAGCCCGGTGAAAGACGGTAGTTTAGGAGAATGGGATACCCAAGGGCTGGACGGGCTGTACGCGCTGCGCCTGCTGGTGGTGCGCAAAGACCAGACCGCCGATACGGCTACCATCCAGGTGACGGTGGATAACACCCCGCCGCGCGAGCGCGTGCTCTATCCGCTGCCGGGCGCGGTGCTGCACCTGCTGGCCGACCGCACGATCACCTTGCAGGCCGAAGCCAGCGACACGGCGGGCATCCAGCGCCTGGAATGGCTGGTGGACGGCGCGGTGATCGGCCAGAATCTGGTGGCGCCCTACAGCTACGCCTGGCAGGCCACCATCGGGGAACACACCCTGGCGGTGCGCGCCTATGACCTGGCCGGGAACCAGAGCGAGACCAGCGAAATTCAGTTCAGCGTCGAGCGCTGACCCGCAAGAAAATTTACTCCACCGCCTCCAGCACCAGCACGGCATCTTCCCAAAAAGCCGGCACCTTGAACCAATAACCGTGACCCTGCGGGAAGGTCTCGGCGGGGATATTGTTGCCGGTGGCATACTCGCCCGCCGCGATCCGCTCGCCGCTGGTGGGGTTGATCCAGGTGGCGCGCGCTTTGGGGGTGGCAATGTAGTCGGCGCGCACCATAGCCTGGCACTGGCTGGAAAGATACAGCACGGCCAGTTTGCGGTCGGGGGTGCGCATGGCGGCGTTGAGCGTGCGCCCGCTGCTGACGCCTTCTTCGAATAAGGTCTGGTCGGGGATCAGCGTCCACCAGGGGTAGGCCTCGAGGATGCTGCGCATGACGCCCATATGCAGCGCGCCGGGAGTATCCCGCGCGGCCTGCCAGCCGGCTTCCATGCGCCACATCTGGTTTTGCCCATAGGTATAGAAACCACCGGCCATAAAGGCCCACCAGGCCTGGCGGCGCGAGATGAGCGGGGTGATCGGGCCCAAGGGGTACTCGGGGCCGTCTTCGTAGGCGCCTTCAGCCAGGACCACGGGTTTAGCCGGGTCGAGAGCGCGGTCGGCCGCCACCGACGAGTAGACGGCCGGCCAGGCGGTCCATGAACTCGATCATGTTGATGTCCAGCCAGTCTTCCTGATGGAAGTAAAAAGCCGAGGAGCGGAATCCGCAGGGATGGTAGGCCACCAGGTGCGCGCCGCCGTCGCCGGCATGCAGCCCGCGGGCAATGGCGCGCCAGATATCTTCGTAACCCACCGGCTCACGGTCGCCGCCGTTGACCCAGATGAGGTTGGGGGCGTCTTTGAAGCGCCGGCCAAGCCACTCACCGTAAGCATAACCGTTCTGCGGGTTGAAGACATGGCTGTTCTGCACGTGGTAGCCCCAGGTGGGCAGCATGGCCAGGACGATCCCCACATCGGCGGCCTTGCGCAGCAGGGCCTCGACCTGGTCGAAATAGGCCGGGTTGGGTTCGGCGGGGCTGGAATTCCAGGGGGTGTCGCCAAAGGCATTGGCCGAGACGCCCTTGCCGGGCTGATCGGGGTCGATGGGTTCGCCCCAGGCCAGCACGCACTGCACCACGTTAAAGCCTTTGGCCGCACGGTTGGCCAGGTGGTCTTCAGCCTCCTGGGGGCTGTAGCTGACAAAGAAGGGCCAGGCGGTATCGCCAATCCATAAAAAGGGTTTGCCCTGGGCATCCACGAAATAGCGGTGGTTGGGGCTCAAGCGGATGGGGCCGGGAAAGGTAGCAGACGGCATATTCACCTCGTTGTTTTCTTTTTATTATGCATGAAAATCTATGATGCACACCCCGGGCAGGCATGGGTTTCTGACAAGGGACACAGCGAAGGGGAGCAGGAACTTCAATAAAATTATGAGGGGAATGGTCAGATGCGAGACCGGGTCCAAAATTCAGGCCGGGAAATGGGTATAATAGAAAACAATTTCCAATGAATAGTCATTTAATTAATAGATTTGTAAGGATTTATGGGTATAATATGATAAATATCATGAGAATTAGAAAGATCATTCTATGGCACTAGATCGCTTCGGACGGGACATCCACTACCTGCGCATCAGCCTGACAGACCACTGCAACCTGCGCTGTGTTTACTGCATGCCGGAAGACATGACCTTCCGCCCCAACAAAGAGATGATGCAGGACGACGAACTGCTGCTGTTGGTGCGCCTGTTTGCCGGGTTGGGTTTTGACAAACTGCGCCTGACCGGCGGCGAACCGACCGTGCGCGCCGGGATCGTCGACCTGGTGCGGGAAATCCGCGCCACGCCGGGGATCGAACAGCTGACCATGACCACCAACGGCGTGCTGCTGGGCAAGCTGGCCGCGCCGCTCAAAGCGGCCGGGATGCAGCGGGTCAACATCAGCCTGGACACGCTCGACCCGGATAAGTTCAAGCGGCTGACCCGCTGGGGCAGTTTTGACCAGGTCTGGGATGGGATCATCGCCGCGGAAAACGCCGGGCTGACCCCGATCAAGCTCAACGCGGTGGTGGTGCGGGGCTACAACGACGAAGACGTGGTGGAGCTGGCCGGGCTGACTTACGAGCACCCCTGGCAGGTGCGTTATATCGAGATGATGCCCTTCGCCGGGGCTACCGAGT
This sequence comes from uncultured Chloroflexia bacterium, assembly GCA_963752685.1. Taxonomy (GTDB): domain Bacteria; phylum Chloroflexota; class Anaerolineae; order Anaerolineales; family Anaerolineaceae; genus Anaerolinea. Next base: position 16,647 of record CAVVZR010000013.1, read on the forward strand.
TGCAGCAGTCGCAGGTGGTGCGCGCCGAAGAGATGATCGAGCGCATCCAAAAGACCTACGGCCCGTTGAGCATGCTCAATCACGGCGAGCTGGACGGCGAGGCGCGCATCTACCGCCTGCCGGATGCCCTGGGCGACGATCGGCTTTATCTCCTCGGTCTCGCTGCCATTCTGCGCCACCTGCACCCGTGCACGGCTGACTGCGGACGGCAAACTGCGGCTGTGCCTGCTGCGCGAAAAAGAAGTGGACCTGCTCACCCCGCTGCGCGCGGGGGCCACGCTGGAAGACCTGCGCAAGTTGATCCTGGATGGCATCTGGTATAAGCCCTGGGGACACGGGCTGCAGGCGGGCGAATTTGCCCTCAACCGGGTGATGAGCGAAATTGGCGGGTAACCGCCGCGATGAGAGACTCAGCCAAATGGCTCAAACCGGCCTTGCTGCACAGCGAGGCCGGTTTATTTTTGCTGGAACCACTGGTAGGCCGAGGTGATCGCCTCCTCCACCGGGCGGGGCGCCGGCAGGCCGAGTTCCACCTGAGCCTTGCGCATATCGTAGTGGAAGTAGTAGCCGGCCAGGCGGAATAAATCCGGCGAGACGGGCAGGTCGAGGAAGGTTTGCAGCATGGCGGCCAACCCGCCGGCGGCGCGCAGCAGCCCGGCCGGGAGCACCAGGTTAGGCGCGGGCACCCCCACTACCCCGGCGATTTTCTCGAGCAGTTCAAGGAAGGTCAGGTTTTCACCGCCGAGGATGTAGCGCTGGCCGGTCTTGCCCAGCTGGAGGGCGGCGAGATGCCCGGCGACCACATCATCGATATGCACCACGTTGATCCCGCCTTCCACCGCCACGCCCAGCTTGCGCGAGGCCACCTGGCTAATGATCGAGCCAGACTGGCGGTGGATGTCGCCGGCGCCAAATACAACGGATGGATTAACGATGACCACGTCCAGACCCTGGGCCACGGCTTTCTGCACCTCCAGTTCGGCCAGGTATTTGGCATAGCCGTAGGGATAATAATCCGGGCGCAAATTCCAGGTGTGGTTCTCGTTGAGCAGGGCAGGCGTGCGGGATTCGGGCACGCCGAGCGCCGCCACCGAACTGGTGTGGACCACGCGGCGCACCTCCGATTTGCGCACGGCAGCCAGCACCTCGCGGGTGCCCTCCACGGTGACGGCATACAGGCGGCCGGGCTCGTTGTCGCCCATCCATGCGGCGGCGTGAAAGACGACCTCGACATCCTGCATGGCGCTCTGCAGGGTCTCAGGCTGGGTGAGATCGCCGAGGACGTGCTCGACATCCAGGCCTTCGAGCAGGCGCAAGGTGCTGGTGGGGCGGTGGAAGGCGCGCACCGTGTGACCGGCCTCGACCAGGCTGTGACACAAACGCGAGCCGATAAAGCCGGTGGAACCCGTCACAAGGATCTTCATGACAGCCACTCCAGCAGGGTGACCTCGCCCTGCCCAACCCCCACGCACAGCCCGGCCAACCCATAATAGGGACGCGGCTCTGCGGGTGCGCGGCGGCGCATCTCGTGCAGCAGGGTGGTGAGAATGCGCGCGCCGGAACAGCCCAGCGGGTGACCAAGGGCCACCGCGCCGCCGTTGACGTTGACTTTTTCCGCCGGGAGCCCCAACTCGGCCATCACCGCCAGGGTCTGCACGGCAAAGGCCTCATTGATTTCGACCAGCCCGATCTGAGCCAGATCCAACCCGGCGCGCGCCAGGGCTTTGCGCGCGGCCGGAACCGGCCCCATGCCCATGATGCGCGGGGGCACCCCTGCCGCGGCGGACGCCACCACGCGCGCCAGGGGTTTAAGGCCCAACTGCGCCGCCCGAGCGGCGCTCATCAGCAGCAGGGCGGCGGCGCCGTCATTGAGGCCGGATGAATTGCCCGCGGTGACGCTGCCGTCCTTGCGGAAAGCCGGCCGCAGCCGGGCAAGGGCTTCCAGGGAGGTGTCGCGGCGCGGGCGCTCATCGGTGGTCACCCACAGCGGATCGCCTTTTTTCTGGGGGATGGGCACGGGGGTAATTTCCTCGGCGAATTTGCCCGCGTCGATGGCGGCCACCGCGCGGCGGTGGCTTTCGAGGGCAAAGGCATCCTGCGCCTGGCGGGTGATGGCGGTCATCTCGGCGATGTTCTCGGCCGTCTCGCCCATCGATTCGAGACCGTAGAGCGCCTCCAGGCGTGGATTGGGGTAGCGCCAGCCCAGAGCCGTGTCGTAGGCGGTCAGGTTGCCAAAGGCAAAGCTGCCCTCAGCCTTGGGCAGCGAATAGGGCGCGCGCGACATACTCTCTACCCCGCCGGCGATGAACACCTCCCCCTCCCCGCAGCGGATGGCGCGCGCGGCCGCGTTGACCGCGCTCAGCCCCGAGGCGCACAGACGGTTGAAGGTGACCGCGGCGGTCTCCACCGGCAGGCCGGCCAGCAGCAGCGCCATGCGGGCCACGTTGCGGTTGTCCTCGCCGGCCTGGTTGGCGCAGCCCAGGTAGACTTCTTCCACCAGGGCGGGGTCCAGGCCGGTGCGCTCGAGCAGCGCCCGCAGCACGTGGGCGGCCAGGTCATCCGGGCGGACGCGCGCCAGGCCGCCACCCAGGGCGCCGATGGGGGTGCGCACGGCATCGATGATCACAGCTTCAGGCATATCTGTCCTTGTCCGGCCGAACCGAGAGGATCACGATGCGGCCGAAAATCGCTAAGCAAGATTGGAGCGCCGGCGCACAAGGCCCGGCACGCTCCTTGTGTCAATTCTACAATGAAATGCGCCGGCGGCGCGCGGCAGGGCAGAGCAATCCGAGGGGTTTTGGCGATGGAGCGCTCAGGTTTGGCGCCGCTTTTGGTTTTGGCCCGGCCGAGGAATTTAGTATACTAACGGCGATGGAGCAGCCCACCCCAAAATCACGCGCCTGGATCCTGGCTTCCCGCCCGCGCACCCTGCCCGCCGCGGTAGCCCCGGTGGCAGCGGCCAGCGCGCTGGCCTTTTACCACGGCCAGTTTGCCCTCTACCCGGCCCTGGCCGCGCTTCTGGGCGCGCTGCTGATCCAGATTGGGGCCAACTTCTCCAACGACCTGTTCGATTTCCAAAAAGGGGTGGATACCTCGCAGCGGGTCGGGCCGACGCGCGTCACCCAGGCCGGGCTGCTTTCCCAGCGCGAGGTGGCCGCCGGCACCGCGGCCGTCTTTGGGCTGGCCGGGCTATGCGGGGTGTACCTGGCCTGGGTTTCGGGGTGGCCGGTGATCGTGGTGGGGGTGCTGTCGATCCTGGCGGCGCTGGCCTACACCGGCGGCCCTTACCCGCTGGGGTATAACGGGCTGGGCGAAGTGTTTGTTTTTCTGTTTTTCGGGGTGGCCGCGGTGGCCGGCACATTTTACGTGCAGGCCCGCGAGGCGGCGGCCTCGGCCTTTGCCCTGTCGATCCCGGTGGGGCTGCTGGTGGTCAATATTTTGGTGGTCAACAACCTGCGGGATATCGCCACCGACCGCGCCAGCGGTAAACGCACCCTGGCGGCGCGCTACGGCGAAGAGTGGACGCGGCGCGAGTACCTGGCGGTGGTGGGGCTGGCCTACCTGGCGCCGGCGCTGATGGCCCTCTCGGGGCTGCTGCCCGCCTGGGTGCTGGTCAGTTGGCTGTCTATCCCGCTGGCCTACCGCCTGGTGGGCAGCATCTGGCACGACAGCGGCGCCGCACTGAACCGCACCCTGGCCGCTACCGGCCAGCTGGAGCTGGTCTACTGCCTGCTGCTGGCCGCGGGGTTGGTGATCGCACGCCTGGCCGGATAGCGGGCGCCTATTTCACCAGGATGACCGCCGCCGCAGCCAGCCCGACGGCTAACACCAAAGCCATCCAATACAGCGGCAAAATTGCCAATCCCCACAGCAAATATGGCAGCAGGACGACCACCGCCACCAGCAGGGCGACCGGCGCTTTTGGCAAGATCCGCATGCGCAGGGTAAGCACCCCGCCCACCAATAGCGCAATGGTCAGCACTGCTGAGCCGATCAGGCCCAGGATGGGGGCCAGGCCAGTGTAGGAATCATCCGCGATCTCGGGGAGCAGGGCTACGGCGGTGAGCAGCAGCGCCACCCAGGTCAGCACCGTCACCACCCGCCAGACGCCGCGCCGCCGGCGCAAGCCCGCCGTTGCCAACCAGGCCAACCCCACCAACAAGGCAAGGTAAACTTCCCCCGCCAGGAGAGTGAAATAGCCGGCCGCCCCGGCGGTTTCAGCGAGTTCGCGCCGGTAAGGCCCCACCGCGGCGGGCTGCCAGGAGCCATCCGGGCGCACCACCACCAGCCCCTGCTGGCCCATGGCCAGCAGCAGGTTGCCGCTGCGCTCATCGAGCAGCGCATCCAGGGGCGGGTCTTCAAAGGATATGTTCCCACTGCGGGTTTTGAGGATGTAGGTCTGCTCGGCCTCCGAAGCCTGTGAGCGGAAATCCAGCGTCTGCCAGGTTTGACCGTTATCGGCGGAACGCTCGACCGACACGCCCCGGGTAATGCGGTATGCCACCCCGCCCTGCGGCAGGCTGAAGAGGGCCGCCTGGGCATCGCCGGGGATGCCACACTCGCCTTCCCAGACACGGTCGACGGCCGTCCAGGTAAACCCGCCGTCGGCGCTGGTGTAGACGTCGAATAAACCCGCCTGTGCGCGCAGCACGCCGTCCTGGACCGCCAGGCAGCTCACCCCGCGGTCGGGCATGGCCGCGTCGGCGAGCAGCAGCAGCCCGGCCAGCGGCAGCAGCAGGATGCGCCAACGCGGGGCGGGCAAGGCAGGGGCGGGAGGGCGCAGCCATAACCAGGCCGGCAGGGCCAGGGCAGGTAGAGCCAGCAGGTCACTCGGATCGGGGATGCCGCGCAAGGGGAAGCCGCCCAGGGCGAAGAGACTGCGCAGCCAGGCGGAGGTCTGCGGCCCGGCCTTGAAGAGGATGAAAGCCGCCGCCACCAACCCCAGGCTGAGCCAGCCCGCGCGGCGGCGCTCCAGGCCCAGGCTGAGCAGGCCGGCCAGCAGCAGCGGCAGGAGCACCAGAGCACAGACGTCGCTGAGCTTGCCACTCAGCAGCGAGGGAAAGTGGTTTTTCAGCCAGAAATCGTTGAACGCCAGCAGGCCAAGGGCCAGCAGCGCCAACGGATGAGCCAGAATGCGGAGGAAGCGCGCCATATTTTCATTATACGGGAATTGCCGGCCCAACGAGCGGCGATTAAGCGCGCAGCTGCCAGGCGCACAGGCGCTTTTCGAGCCAATCCACCAGGAAATAGAGGGCGAGACCCAGGAGGCTCATCGCCAGGATGCCGGCATACATGGCCGGGTAGTTGAGCAGGGTGCTGCCCTGGAAAAAGATGTAATACCCCAGCCCGCGGCGGGTGGCAAACACCTCGGCGATATACAGCACCGCCACGGCCGTGCCAATCGATTGGCGCAGGGCGGTGAGGATGCCCGGCAGGCTGGCGGGCAGATAGACATAGCGGAAGAGCGCGCGCCGTCCGGCCCCCAGACTGCGCACCGAAAGGATCAGCTCGGGGCGCAGGGCGGCAGCCTGGTCACGCACCAGCACCAGGATCTGGAAGAAGAGGATCAGGAAGATGATCAGGATTTTGGATAGATCGCCAATTCCGAAGAAGAGCAGCAGAACCGGCAGGAATACCACTTTGGGGATGGGATAAAGGATGTAAATGACGGGTGAAATCAGGGCGTTGAGCTTTTTGCTCTGGCCGAGGACCAGCCCGGCCGGGGCTGCCAGGCCGATGGACAGCGCGGTGGAAATCACCACCCGCCAGAAGCTGGCCAGGAAATGGAGCAGGATCTCACCGTGCAGGACCTCATCGTAGAGACTGCGCGCGACGACCAGCGGGGTGGGCAAAATGGGCTGGTGAACCAGCATCGCCGCCGCCTGCCAGAAGACCAGCAGGGCCGCAGCGGCCAGGAGCAGGTCGCGGCGCTTCATTTGCGGTTCAACCTTTCGCGCAGTTCGCGCACCACAGCGTGATAAGGCGCCGATTCGCGGTAGCCGGGCAGCGCCGCCCCAGGGTTCGGGATGATTTCGGCCGTATGGTTGGGCGGCAGGCCCAGCAGGAGGATCTTCTCACCCAGCACAGCGGCCTCTTCGATGGCGTGGGTGACCACCACCATGGTCAGGGCGTTTTCGGCGCGCAGCTCGAGGATGAGGCTTTGCAGGCTCTCGCGGGAAGGTGCATCCAGGGAGGAAAAGGGCTCATCCATGAGCAGCAGGTCGGGGTTCAATGCCAGGGTGCGGGCGATGGCGGTGCGCTGGCGCTGGCCGCCGGAGGTTTGCCCAGGATACTGCCCGGCGACATCCCCCAGGCCGAGGCGCTCCAGCCAGAAATCGACCGGGCGGGCGGAGGCGGTTTCAAGGGGGGCGTGGGTGCCGTCGGGGCCGTAAAAACGGCGAATGCGCTGGCCCAATTCGGCGTTCTCGCGCACGGTGGCCCAGGGCAGCAGGCCGTAATCCTGGATGATCAGCCCGCTGCGCGGGCGCGGGCGAGAAAGCGGCTGGCCATCCACCCGCAGCGCGCCGGCCGAGGGCTGCAGCAGCCCGGCCAGCAGGTTGAGCAGGGTGCTCTTGCCACAGCCGGACGGACCCAGCACCGCCCAGGCCTCGCCGCGCGCCACCTGCCAGTCAAAACCGGCAAAGATGTCGGCGGCGTGCGGGTAGTGAAAGCTGAGGTTCTCGACCTGGATCATGTTCTGCTATCGCGCTCAAACCCGGGCAGGGTTCAGGGCAGGAAAGATGGGTTGACGCAGTCGGCGTAGGCGATATCCGCGCTGAGATAGCCCTTTTCCCTGGCCCAGGCCAGGGCGTCGGCGTATTGGGTCTGGCTGGGCACGCCCGCGGTGACAAACTGGGGAACCTGGAAGCTGGCGACCAACGGCGCCGGCAGGATTTTTTGATCGACGAGGAGCTGCTTCCACTTGCCGGGGTCCTGGTTGATCAGCGCGGTGGCGTCCTCGATGGCGCGCAGATAGCTTTTGACCGCGTCTGGGTGCTGCTCGAGCACCTCCTTGCGGAAGGTGAGGGTGCTGAAGCTGTATTCGGGGTGGCGGGTGTCGGCCAACACCGGGACGGCCCCGCCCAGGGCCGCCGCGCTGGCCAGCGGTTCGGGCAGGACGGCGGCCTGCAGCTCGCCGCTGTTAAGCAAGGCCAGGCGGGCGTCAATCTTGGGCACCGATACCAGCTGGACGTCCGCCGGGGACAGGCCTTCGGCAGCCAGCATGCGCTCGGTGAGATAGGCAATGATCGTGCCTTCCGAAATGCCGATGGATTTGCCTTTTAGATCGGCGACGGAGGCGACCCCGCTGTCTTTATTGGCCAGGAGGGTGAAGAGGGCTGCCCCACTGGTGGCCGCGCGCGCATAACGCACCACCTGGACGCGCACGCCGTCCTTATTGAAGAAGAGAGCCGAAAGCACCTCGTTGATCATCCCATCCGCCTGGCCGGAGGCGATCAACTGGTCGCGCTCGGGAGCTGAACCGGCCGGAATGAACTCCACCGCCAGGTTATATTTGGCAAACAAGCCCTGGTCCTGGGCGACGAAGATCGGCAGGGCATCCAGAATGGGCAGGGCGACGATTTTTAAGGGGACCGGCGCGGAGGTCGCGGCAGGCGCGGCGGTCTGTGGGGCACAGCCGGCCGCTCCGGCGAGGACGGCCAAGACGATCCACAACGAGAACAGCATCTTCTTCATGAAAGGCAACTCCTTGGGGCTGACCCGGCACCGCGATCTGGCATAATTTATGCATACTTGTGTTTCAGGGTCGTTTCTCTGCCGGTTCTACCCGGCAACAGGCAGATTATAACAGCACCTAACAGTTGCTTTACAATCGCGTTGAGAGGGCTCTAACGCGGGTGGCTCAGCTTGACACCCCTGTTTGGCTGTGTTAAAGTTGTTAAAGGTCCATGATATTTACGCCAATCCCGCGGAAAACCGGATAAAGGAGTGCCACCTTGACAAGATCACGCACCCAAATGATGGTCGATCGGCTGCGCGAACTGCAGGCATCATCGCCTGACATCGAAGCATCAGCAATTGTGAGCGTTGATGGTTTACCGATCGCCTCTGCCCTGCCGCAGGGTGTGGAAGAGGACCGGGTTTCTGCAATGTCAGCGGCCATGCTGTCGTTGGGCGAGCGCATCGCCACCGAACTGGGCCGCGGTTCCCTCGACCAGGTCTACATCAAAGGCCAAAAGGGCTACGTGGTGCTGATGGCTGTGGGTGAAGAGGCCGTGCTCACCGCTCTGGCGCGCGAGCAGGCCAAACTCGGCCTGATTTTCCTGGATATGCGCCGGGCCACCGAAGATTTGACCAAGCTCATCTGAGAGGGAATCCTTCATGGAGCCGATTGCGAAGAGCGGTTTATACTACCCCAATAAAATTGCCCGGCTGGCCCTGACCGCGCTCGAAGAAGTCATGGGGAAGAACGGCTTGAACGCGATCCTCAACCTGGCCGGGCTGTCTCAATTGATCGAAAACCTGCCGTCCAACAACCTCGAACGGGCCTTCGATTTCGCCGATTTTTCGGCGCTGAACGGGGCCCTGGAAGAAATGTATGGTCCGCGCGGCGGGCGCGGCCTGGCGCAGCGCGCCGGGCGGGCTGTGTTCATGGAAGGGCTGCGCAATTTTGGCGCCCTTGCCGGCGCCGGCGACCTGGCCTTCAAGATCCTGCCGCTCTCCACCAAGCTGCACCTCGGCCTGCCGGCCATGGCCAAAATTTTCTCAACCACCAGCGACCAGCACAGCACGGTCGTAGAAAAAGACGATCATTTTATCTACACCATCCACCGCTGCCCGGTCTGCTACGGCCGTCACACCGAGAAACCCTGCTGTCACATGGCCACCGGCTTGCTGCAGGAAGGGCTCAAGTGGGTATCCGGCGGACGTGAATTCCGCGTTGTCGAAGTTCGCTGCATTGCCAACGGTGATCCGACCTGCGACTTTATGATCTACAAAGAACCTACCAACTGATGCCTGCCGGTCAGGGTCGGGGGCAAGAGGTGACCTGTGGATGAGGCCAAGCCCACCATTTTAATCGTCGAGGATGACCTGGATATCGCGGATATGCTCAATGCATACTTCCGTGTTCAGGGCTACGATGTGCTCACGGTGAATTGGGGCGAAGACGGCGTGCGCGCCGCCCACGGCAACCAACCCGACGTGATCATCCTGGATATCCGCCTGCCGGATATCGACGGTTTTGAAGTGGCCCGCCGGCTGCGCGACAACCGCAAGACCAAGACCATCCCGATTATCTTTCTGACCGATAAACGCGAGCGATCCGATCGGCTCAAAGGCCTGGAACTGCAGGCCGACGATTACATCACCAAGCCCTTTGACGTGCAGGAGCTGCGCCTGCGCGTGCGCAATGCCATGCAGCGTGCCCAGCAAAATTCGCTGACCAACCCGGTCACCGGCCTGCCGGAAGGCAGCCTGGTGGACGAGACCCTGGCCAAGGCGCTCACCCGCAACCGCGACGTGCTGCTGGTGACTTCCTTGCAGAACATCGAGCATTTCCGCGAAGTCTACGGCTTTGTGGCCACCGACGACCTGCTGCGCGCGGTGGCGATCATGCTGCGCGACTGTATGCGCGAAGGCGGCGGGCGAGAAGAATTTATCGGTCACCTGACCCCCGACGCCTTCGTGCTGATCTGCCAGCCGGGCAGTGCCGGCCCCTTGAAAGAGCGCATCCGCAAGCGGCTGGAACAGTCGTTTGAGTATTTTTACAGCGACCAGCACCGCGAAGCCGGCACCTTCAGCGGACGGCCGCTGGCCGTGCAGGTGGGCGAAATCCGCCTGTCCACCGCCGGGCTGCACAGCCTCGACGGATTAAAAACCGAACTGGCCGCTTACTGTCGCTAACATCGTGAAAACTACCTTCGTAATCCCCACCTATAACGAGGCAGAGAACCTGCAGAAATTGGTCTCCGCCCTTTTTGCCCTGCCCATGCCGGAACTCAGCCTGCTGATCGTGGATGACAACAGCCCCGACGGCACCGGGAAAATCGCCGACGAGTTGGCGGTGCAGACCGGCGGGCGGGTGGATGTGCTCCACCGCGCGGGCAAACTTGGGCTGGGCACCGCCTACATCCAGGGCTTTCAGCGCGCGCTGGAGCGCGGCGCGGATGCCGTCGGGCAGATGGACGCGGATTTTTCCCACCCGATCGATAAAATCCCCAGGCTGGCGGAACTGCTGACCGAATGCGATTTTGCCATCGGCTCGCGCTACGTGGCAGGCGGCAGCCTGGACGAGAATTGGCCACTGTGGCGCAAAGGGCTATCGGGGTTTGGCAATATCTACGCGCGCGTCATTCTGGGGCTGTCGATCCGGGATGTGACCGGCGGGTTCAAGCTGTGGAAGGCCGCCACGCTGCGCGGTATGCCGCTCGAACGGGTGCGCTCCAACGGCTACGTCTTCCAGGTGGAGATGAACTACGTGGCCACCCGGCTGGGGTTCAAAGCCCGCGAGACCCCCATCTATTTTGCCGACCGGCGCTGGGGTCAATCCAAGATGAACTTCCGCATCCAGATGGAAGCCGCGCTGCGCACCTGGCAGCTGCCCGGCATGTACCGCGATTTACAAAAGATCGGTTAGTTTTACTTGCAGAGTCAGACGCACGGGGCAAACCACCGCCCCGTGCTTTTTTTATGCCTGGCGTGCGCTGTGCACCTGGTCTTCAGGGCGAAAGCGCAACGCTGACCAGAACTCGTCGATGGAGATATTGGTCACCGGGCGCAAGCCGCTGCCTTTCATTAACTCCCAGACGATGTCCCGGGATAAATCGCCGCTGGGTTTGGCGCTTTTCTTAGGGAAGACCAGCCAGATCAGACCGTCAAATTTGACCCCGGCCAGCGCCGATGGGCTGAGGGCATGGAACTCGGCGCGGCTGTGGATGAACAGCAGCAGACCGTCGGCCGCGGCCTGCAGATCGGTGCTGAGGGTCACGCCCGCGGGCAGCTCGCCCAGCAGTCGTTCAAAACCGGCGGGGGAATTCACCAGGCGCAGCGTCTGCGGGCCGGGACGCAGGGCCAGCTTTTTGGACAGATCCGATGGGCTCATTCCAACCTCCTCACTTCCAGCTTGAAGCCTTCATCCGGCGAGCAATGGGCGATAGGCGCGCACCAGGTTCTCCCATTCTTCCAGCGCCAGGGTCTCGGCGCGGCGCTGTGGATCCACCTGGGCGGCGCGCAGCAGGGCTTCGGCCTGGGGCGGCTGCAGGCGCAGCCCGCCCGCCAGTGAATTGCGCAGGGTCTTGCGTTTCTGGCTGAAGCCGGCTTTGATCAGGCGGAAAAACAGGCTGAGGTCTTCGCGGGCGATGCGCGGCTGCGGATATAGATCCACACGCACCACCGCCGAATCGACTTTGGGCGGGGGGAGAAACGCGCCGGCGGGGATGCGCATGGCCACCGAAGGCAGTCCGTAGACCTGCACGCTCAAGGCCAGCAGGCTCATATCCCCGGGCCCGGCGCAAATCCGCTCGGCCACTTCGCGCTGGACAGTCAGCACAATGCGCTTTGGCTGCACCGAGGCTTCCAGCAGGTGGCGGATCAGTGAAGAGGTGATGTTGTAAGGAATGTTGGCGACGACATAATAGCCGTCCTGGCCGACCAGGCGCACCGGGTCCAGGGCAAGAATATCGCCCTGGACGATCTCCACGTTGCCAAAATTGCCCAGCACCTCTTCGAGCGCGGGCAGCAGGTGCGCGTCCAGCTCCACCGCCACCACATGGGCAGCAGCCAGGGAAAGATAACGGGTGAGCGAGCCCAGGCCGGGGCCAACCTCCAGCACGGTTGCGCCGCGGGGCAGTTCGGCCGCGTCCACAATACGCTGGAGCACGCTCGCATCTGCCAGGAAATTCTGTCCCAACCCCTTGCGCGGGGCCAGGCCGTGAGCGCGCAGCAGGGCGCCTACCTCCAGCGGGGGCAGGTCTAGGGCAGAATGGGCGGCGCGCTTGAGGGCGCCGGGGTCAGGAAATACACGGTCACGGTTTGAGACCATCCTTCATAATCCTCATCGGAATAACCAAGATCGATCCAATAGACGCCCGGGATACCCCCGCCCACATCGGCGATGGTGGCGACCCCGTAGCCGGGGATATAGACCTGCGCGCCTTTGAATAAACGATACCAGGAAAGGGTGACCGCCGCCACCCCTTTTTGCAGCAATGTGCCGCTGGATGTGCTGCGGCTGCAGCGCCCCAGGCCCTGCTGGCAGGGTGAGTAGGAGGTAGCGTACATGTTCACCGCGCGGTAGTATTCGATCGCGCCGTCCGGGGTGTCCATTTTCTTGACCACAATCTGGGTGCCGTAGCCCAGCACCTGGTCCTGGGGCTGGCTAGCCACCCATTCGCTCTCGCTCTGACGGCTGACCTCCTGGCCGTCCTCCAGGCGCACGCGCTCGCGGCTGACTTTGACCCCCAGCTTGCCGGGGGTGAGCACACTGCGCTGGTCCAGCTCCAGGTTGGGGTCGGGGCTGTAGCTGCTCTTGAACGGCACGGTGGTCTGGTTGAAAACCAGCTCTTCGCGCACGCGCACCACGCGGATGCTGCCGCCGGCGGGAAGCGGCGCCGAATTCGGCGGGCAGGCTGTAATCCAGCCCTTGCAGGGAAAGGCCGGCCTCAGCCAGGGCCTCGCCCACGCTGGCGGCTGCCGAGCGGACGGCCACCTGGCCGCCCTCCACCTGGATGCTGAGCGGCCGGGCGCGGGTAATCTGCACGCGAAGATCGCCGTTGAGGGGCGTGTCCGGCGGCAGGGTGAGGCGGTCGCCGGGGCGCAGCCCCCAACCATCCGCCCAGAGGGCCTCGCCCAGGGTCTCGGCGGAGGAATAAAGGCGGGTTTCCACGCCGTTCTCGGCCACATCGACGGCGAGCGCCGGGCTGTACTGCAGGTAAAGCCGGTCGGTGCGCGGCAGAGGTTGGAGCGGGTCGACCGGCCTGCCGTTGGCCAACAGGCGGTCGCCCGGGTAGAGGGGCAAATTGACCCGCGCTAGCAGGCTGGCCGGGATCCGTTCGGGGGTGGTGAAGGTCAGGGGCAGCCCGTTGGCCCAGATCGAGACGGGGCGGGCGCGTTCCAGGACGATTGCGCCGCCGGCGGGGAGCAGTTGCCCGGCGGGCGGAGAGAGCCTGTCGTCCGGGCTAACCCCTACGCCTGCCTGGCGCAGGGCGTCCGAGACGGTGAGCAGCAAGCCGCGCGTTTGCAGCGGCGCGCCGTCGACCCAGATGGTCACCGGGCTGGTGAGGTAAACGGCCAGCAGCAGCAGCCCTGCCAGCACCAAACCCGCGGGGAGGAAGACACGAATGCGTACATTCATAAGGTGCGCGGAGGCGCAGCCTCCAGCGTGGTGACATTATACCTGAATAAAGAAACCCCCCAGGAGAACCTGGGGGGCGCGTGTGCCGAGGGCCGGGATCGAACCGGCGACACCACAATTTTCAGTCGTGTGCTCTACCAACTGAGCTACCTCGGCCAACATGCGAGGGTGATTTTACCCGAGTGCCGGGTGAGTGTCAAGCGATTGCGGGATGTATGGCGTAGTTTGCTCAAAGTCACCCTCACCCCTAACCCCGCTCCCTCGAGGGAGCGGGAAACAAGATTTATGGGGTTTGGCGGCAAAAATCGCCGCCAAACCCCATACCCCGAAAAGGAAGAACAATGATCTTGAAAATGTCAAGCGACTTTGAGAAAACCATACGATGAATGGCAGGGTTTGCTCAAAGTCACCCTCACCCCCAACCCCGCTTCCTCAAGGGAGTGGGGCATAAGATTCGTGGGGTTTGGCGGCGACCGGCAGGCGCTCGTCTTCTTCGGCGAGGGCCTGCATGAACAGAGCTACCAGGGTGGGGTCGAACTGCTGCCCGGCTTCGGCCAGCAGATACTCGCGCACCTTGTCCCCCGCCCAGGCCTTGCGGTAAGGGCGGTCAAAGCTGAGCGCGTCCCACACGTCCACGATGGCAAACACGCGCGCGGTGAGGGGGATATCCTCCGCTTTCAATCCATACGGATAGCCGCTGCCGTTCCAGCGCTCGTGGTGATATTGGGGGATGGCCATGGCGGGGCGCAGGTAATCAATGGTTTGCAGCATGCGGCGGGCATTATCGGGATGCTTGCGCATGGTCACCCATTCCTCTTCGTTGAGCGGGCCTTCCTTGTGCAAAATCCCATCCGGCACGCCCACCTTGCCAATGTCGTGGAGCAGAGCGCCGATGCGCACAAACTCAATCTGGTCCTCGTCCACGCCGGCTTTGCGCGCCAGGCGCACCGCCAGGTCGCAGACGCGCTGGCTGTGGCCCTCGGTCTCTCGATCGCGCATTTCGAGGGCCTGGGAGAGACCGCGGATAGTGGCTTCGTAGGCTTCGCGCAGCTCCTCGTTGGAGCGTTTCAAATGCTCGAGCAGGTCGGCATTGTTGATGGCGATGGCCGCCTGGCCGGCGAGCGTCTCGAGGAAATCGATCCACTCGCGGTCATAGACCAGCGGGGTGCGGTTAAAAATTCCAGCACGCCTTTGATCTCGCCTTTGGCTACCAGGGGCAGGCCAATATAGGAGACAAAATTCTCGTCCTGCAAGAGGGGATACTTGAACCCGCCGGCCAATTCAAGCGGAGAATCCTCAATGATCAGGTTCTCGTGACGCAGGGCTACCTGCCCGGCGTAACTCTCGCCCAGCCGCAGGTGAATTTCCTCCGGCTCTTGTTGAAGGAAGCCGGTGCCGGCGGCAAATTCCAACTGGCCCACGTCGGGGTTGTAGCGCAACACCACCGCCGTATCCACCTTGAGCAGGTCGACCAGCTGGGCAATGAGGATCTGCAAGGTGAGATCCAGGTCGGCGTTGGCGGTGATCGAAACATCCACCAATTGCAGGGCCCTGAGACGCTGGAGTTGGGCATTGATGCGTTCTTCGGCGCGTTTGCGCTCGGTGATATCCAGCAAATACCAGTCAAAATGGGTTGGCCGGCCGGCGCCATCGCGGTTGACGCTGGTGAAATCATATACCCAGCGCACCTCGCCGCCGGCGCACACCACGCGGTATTCCTGCTCGAAAAAGCGCGCGCCGCCCCTGACCATCTCCTGGTGCACGCGGTCGATGCGCTCGCGATCCTGGGAGTGGATGATGTGCCGGTAGAAATCGGGCTGGCTGATGAAATCATGGGGGCGGTAGCCGTACTGCGAGATGTTGGGAGAGACGTACTCCACCGGGCGTTCCTCACTGCCGGCGCGCACGCGGAAAACCACCACCGGGCCCTCGGTGAAAAGCTGGTAGGAGCGGCGCAGGGTCTCCTCAAAGGCCAGGCGGTCGGTAATGTCGCGCACCACCCCGCGGTAGCCAAGCAGGCTGCCGTCTCGGCCGCGCAGCGCCTCTAAGACCAACTCGCCGGGGAAGGTGGCGCCATTGGAGCGGCTGAAGCGCAGCACCTGGGGATGAAGATCCAGACCGTTGGCCGCCTGGCGCGTCATCTCGTGCAGATTGGCAACCTCATTTTGCGCCAGCAGGCGGTCGAACAACTGGCCGGGTTCGCCCTCGGTGAGCAGCTTCAACGCGGCGCGATTGGCGTAGCGGATGCGCCGGGTGGCATCCAGCTCGAAGATCATGTCGGGGAGCAGCTCGGCCATCTCGCGGAACCGCGTCTCACTCACCTGGAGGGCCGCCTGGCGCTCCTGAATGGCCATCTGCAGATGCTGAAAGCTGCTGGCCAGCTCGGCAGCCTCCAGAAAGCTGGTGGTGATGGTCTGGAAAGAGACCCAGGTGGTGTAATCGCCTTTGGCCAACTGCTGGGTGCGGTCGCTGAGCAGGGCCAATGGGCGCACAATCGACTGGTTCACCTTGCGTCCGAAACGCAGCATGACCAGCAGCGAGACCACCGGCACCAGCAGCAGCAGCCCCAGAATGCCGTAGAGGTATCCGGCCAGGTTGGCAAAAAGAGGCGTCTCCACCTGGAGGGACCAACCGGCGCCGGGTATACTGACAAAATTGGCCAGCTCCATTTGCTGGAGCACAAAGCGCACCGGGTAGGCTCCCGCCTCCGGCGCACCCAGCGGGGCGGAATTAACCTGGCCCACCCCCGCCAGACGGCTGCCGTGGTTATCCAGCAGCTGCACGGCGGTAGAGGCGTGCTCCACCGCCAGGCTGTGCTCCAAAATAGCATCCAGCCGGCTCAGGCGCACTTCGGCAGCCAGCCGGCTGCCATCTGCCAGGCGGGCGATGAGGTAGACGGTGCGCTCTGCGCTGATGGGCGAGGTGACAACGAGGGAATAGGCCAGCCCGTTGGCATCCGCCGGCAGCTGCATCCAGGCCTGGTTGTTAAAATCCAGGCCGAGGTAGCGGGGATCCGCCGGGGCCACTGCCGCCAGCAATCCATGCGCATCGATGCGGTACACACGTTGAAATAAGGAAGAAGCGCTCACCAGGTAATCCAGCACTTCCTGGCTGCTGCCGGCATCCCCCGCGGCGGTCAGCGCGCGCGCGCCATCCTCCAAAGTGAGGTTGACGCGGTTCACCAGGCCTCCCACCAGGATTTCCTGGCGCTGCAGCGCGGACCGCCAGACCATGGTGAAGGCCGCCAGATCGACGATCAGGACAGATGCCAGCAGGGGAAGGAGCAGGCCGCCAACCAGCATGCGGCGAAGGATGCTTTCCAGCGAGCGTGAAGTGTTCACTTTCACCAGTTCGTTATACCAGAAAGGCCTTAGATTGACAATTCAGACCGGGGGCGCACGCATGGTTTTCTCAAGAAATTGTCAGACAAACACCTCTCCTGGCCCCTCCCCGAAACGGGGCGGGGAAATAAAGATTTGAGGGTTCAGACGCCGTTTTACGGCGTCTGAACCCTCAAACTCCCTCTTTGACCTCCGTCTCCGGAGGAGATGGATCCAAACTGGCATTTGTCAAGCTTTCTTGAGAACGGCCTATGGGCACACTCCACGCCTTTCTTAAATTCGACCCCTCCCCCGTCCTGGTCTGGTCGCCGCGGCGGGGAAAGAGAAATATTGGGGGTGTTGGTCGGGCCAATGGCCCGACCAACACCCCCACACCCCGGGGAGAACAAGAGACTGTGCAAACAACCGTGGAGGGCGCACTCGTACGGCTGAGATGGGGTTATAGATGGAAAGAATGGCAACTTCGGGGTATACTCCCGCCACCTCACGGAGACACATCAACATGAAGCGCGCTGTCAGCATTAGCATCGGATCATCGAAACGCGACAAGTCGGTACAAATTGAACTGCTGGGCGAGACGGTCCAGTTGGAACGGATCGGGACGGATGGGGATATCGAAAAAGCCGCCCGGCTCTACCAGGAACTGGATGGAAAAGTGGATGCCTTTGGGGTGGGCGGCACCGACCTGGGCCTGCGGGTGGCTGGGCGCTGGTACCGGCTGCATTCGATCCAGAAAATGGTGCGCTTTGTGCACCAGACCCCTCTGGTGGACGGCACCGGGCTGAAGGCCACCCTCGAACCGCGCGTGGCGCAGTCCCTGGCGGATTTGCGCGGCCTGGGAAAGAATAGGGCCGCCCTGGTCACCACGGCGGTTGACCGCTGGGGGCTGGCGGAGGCCGCGCTTCAGGCCGGATACCGCTGCACTTTCGGCGACCTGATCTATTCGCTGGGCATCCCCATCGCGCTGCATACCGCGCGCAGCATCCAGGTCCTGGCGGCAGTGCTGATGCCGGTGGCCACCCGCCTGCCTTTCCACTGGATTTACCCGACGGGCGATTCGCAGGGCAAGCGCAAACCCAGCTACACCCAATATTTCAGCCAGGCAGACGTGGTTTTGGGCGATTGCCATTACATCTACCGCAATATGCCGGATGATATGCGCGGCAAAGTGGTGGTAACCAACACTACCACCCGCGAAGACGTGGAGACTTTCCGCACCTGCGGGGTGCGCACGCTGATCACCACCACCCCGGTGCTGGAGGGCCGCTCGTTCGGCACCAACATGATGGAAGCCGCCATTCTGGCCGCCGCCGGGCGTAAGGAAGCGGTGGATTACAACCGGCCTGGGGATTACTTCTCCTGGATGAACCAGATGGTCGACCGGCTGCAGCTGAAACCACAGACCCAGGAGTTAAACGCGTGAACGTCGTCGTCACTGCCGGTGGCATCCCCACCGCGGAGGAACCGCTCTATCCCCTCACCCAGGGCAAGGCGAAAGCCATGCTGCCCCTGGCCGGACGGCCGATGGTGCAATGGGTGCTGGATGCATTAAATGCCGCCGAGTGCATCGAACAGATCGTGGTCGTGGGCCTGCCGTCCGAGGCGCAAACCGATTTGAACAGCCGGAAACCGTTGAGCTTTGTGCAAGGCCAGGGAGAGATGCTGGCCAACATCCAGGCCGGCGCGCGGCAGGCGGCCGGCCTCGCCCCCCGCGCTGAGCACATCCTGGTGTGTTCCTCGGATATCCCCGCCATTTCTGCGCGCATGGTGGATTGGCTGGCGGAGCAGGCAGCGCGCGAAAATGCCGATATTTGCTACAATGTGATCACCCGCGAGAGGATGGAACAGCGCTTTCCGGGTTCACGGCGCACCTACGTGCGGCTCAAAGATATGCAGGTGTGCGGCGGGGATCTCAACGCGGTGCGCTTGAGCATGGCGATTGGCGCGCACCCGATCTGGAAGCGGATCATCGCCGCGCGCAAGAACCCTTTGCGCCAGGCAGCCCTGGTGGGCATCGATACCCTCATCCTGCTGATGCTGCGCCAGCTATCCCTTCGGGATGTGGAAGCGCGGGTCAATCGCAGGATGGAACTGCACGCGCGCGCCTTGCTCTGCCCGTTTGCCGAGATGGGTATGGACGTGGATAAACCCTTCCAACTGGATCTGCTGCAGGCGGAGTTGCAGAGAGAAGGCGCCCTTACGGCGCACTAGACGGCCTGCCACTGCCGGTCCGCGCGATCAGCTATGCTCCAACGCATCCTCACCTACGACGCACAAGCCACCAACCAGATGCGACTCAGTCCCAGCCACGGAAGCTGGTGGCGATTGTCGGTTATCCTGGCACATTCCGGCGATTCGTGGCTGTGGATGATCGGGCTGGCGGTGGTCTGGCTGCTGGGCGACCCGAACTGGCGGCGCATCGCGGCTTTAATGGCGGTGGCGGTGGGGATGCAGGCGCTGGTGATCTTCGCGGTCAAACAGGCCATCCGCCGCGAACGCCCGCACGGCGACTGGGGCGGCATCTACCGCAGCATCGACCCGCACTCCTTCCCCTCCGGGCACGCCACGCGCGCGGTGCTGCTGGCGGTGATGGCCCTCGGGCTGGGCCCAACCTGGCTGGGGCTGCTGCTGGCGGTATGGGCGCCCCTGGTATGCGCCGCGCGGGTGGCCACCGGGGTGCATTATCTTTCGGACGTGGTGGTGGGCGCGGTGATTGGGCTGTTCATGGGCATTCTGATCCTGGCCATCCAGGCGCCCGTCATGGCGCTGTTCCCATTTCTCTTCTAATCTGCTCAAAAATTCCAACCAGACCCATCTTCCCAGGCAGATAATTTTAATCAGGTTCGGTCAGCAAGCCAAATTACGGCGCTTTTCAGGCCCAAAACACCCACGAACATTAAAATAAGATTAGAGTTTTTACCAGTTTGAAAATTGATCCGAAAAACAGGTTTACTGAAGCCTACTTTGAAGCCTACCCCTTGTTAGGATAATCTTTATAACATTCTTTTTGGGAGGGTATTCAGATGAAATCAACTTTAGCTCAACTCGCCATTCGTTTCGATAGCCAGAAAGTTCGCCTGGTCTTCTTCGTCCTGACCCTGGTTCTGTTCGTTCTCGGCGCCGGCGCCCCCGAAGACAGCGGCGGGTTCTTCCGGTAAACCGCTATGTTTTTGTTGGCTTCCGTCGTCGTCGGGTTGTCCGCGGGCTTGTTGAGAGCCTGGATCACCCACCGGCCGCTGCGGTCGGACGACATCCGCTTTTCCTGGCTGATCTTGATCGCCTTTCTACCGCAGCTTTTTTTCTTTGTCTTGCCAACAAAAGCAGCACTTCCAGACAGCCTGGCTCCGGCTGCGCTGATCGCATCACAAGTTGGCTTGCTGCTGTTCGTCATCCTGAACTTTAAAATACCAGGCTTTTGGCTCCTGATCATCGGGTTGGGATTAAACCTCATCGTGATCTTATGCAACGGTGGGTTAATGCCCATCAGCCCAGCTACCGCAACCACCATCTTCCCCAACGCCCCAGCGGGCGCGATGGTGCTGGGGGAGCGATTAGGAACCGGCAAAGATATTTTGCTCGCGGTGGAACAGACCCGGTTGTGGGTACTCTCGGACCGCTTTCTGATCCCTTACGGGCAAGGATATTTTGTGGCCTTCAGCCTGGGTGACTTGTTTGTCACCAGTGGAATTGTTTGGGTTTTATGGGGCATGGGTGCGGCCCGCAAACCAAACCAACCCGTGACCAGCAATTTGAGCCTGTGTGGTAACTGAGAACTGAGGAGAAATACAATGGTAACGAATTTTCAGGAAAGCAATTTGACCGGCCCGATCAACACACGTCCCCAGCAAGAACTCAGCCGGTTATTGACTGCCGCGGTTATCAGCGCTCAGTTCAGAAGCATGCTGCTCACCAATCCCGATAAGGCCATCTCCTCCGGATACGGCGGGGAAAGCTTCCAAATTCCGGGCGAAGAGAAGAAGCGCCTTTCGGCCATTCAGGCCACCAACCTGGCCGATTTTGCCAAACAGGCCCAGCGGCTGTCGTCCTCCTGGCACGGCAGCGCCTACAGCGGGGCAGATTAGTTTGTATTTCAATCCCCCACGGCATGCGGTGACTTTGCAGGGGGTGCGTCACCCCAGGTTCACCGCGCCGCAGAGGAGTTATTTTAATGACTACAGGTAACTTGCCAGTGACAGATCTATGGAACCGGACCCTGCCGGCAACCATGCGGATCTCGCGCGATAGAATGAATGACATTTTTAATTTTAAGCCGACAGCTTGTTGCAACCAACCGCATAGAAATTCTGTTGGACAGTATCGCGCGTCACGCGACCGAGATCTTACTGGTCAAGTTCAGCCGGATCATCACCCTGGAGGCGGATGGATCGCTGGTGAGCCAGGCGCTGCATGTCAGCAGCCAGCTGCCGCTCAAGACGCAGGAAAAGCTGCGTTTTTCGGCGTGCGATCTCTACGAATACCGCCGCGCCATTTCCAGCCGCGGGCCGATCATCCTGCGCCGCGAAGACCCCAACATCCCCTTCCACGTGCGCCAGGAATTGGGGCTGGGGATCATCGACAGCCTGTGCCTGGTGCCGCTGCGCGTGGATGCGGATGCCATGGGGCTGCTGGTGCTGGGAGACAGTTGGAAACCCGGCGCAGAACACTTAGAAGATGAACGTCTGAGCCTGGCAACCCTGATCGCCGACCAGGCTGCCAGCGCGATCTACCGCGTGCGGCTCAACAACCGGCTCAAAGAAAACCAGTTGGAAACCGTCCTGGCTTTGGCCAAGACGATTGAAGCCAGAGACAACTACACCGGCGGGCACAGCGACCGCATGACCGAAATGGCCGTGCAGACCGCGGCGCGCCTGAACTGTTCCTATGAGGAAGTCCAATCCGTGCGCTGGGCCTCCCTGCTGCACGATATTGGCAAAATCAGCATCCCGGATGAAATCCTGCACAAACCCTCTGCCTTGACCCCAGCCGAGTGGGAGTTGGTCAAAAGCCACCCCCAAAAGGGCGCGGAGATCGTTTTGATGGTGTCTAACCTGGAACACATTGCCATGTTGATCCTGGCTCACCACGAAAAATATGACGGCAGCGGATATCCATATAAGCTGAGCGAACAGCGCATCCCGCTGGGAGCGCGTATCCTGGCGGTGGTGGATGCCTACTCGGCGATGACCGATGGTCGCGTCTACCGCCAGCCCATCTCCCACGATGAGGCGCTCGAAGAGCTGCGCCGCTGCGCCGGAACCCACTTCGATCCGCTGGTCGTCGAGGCATTTATCCAGCTATTCTCCTGACAAACACCGCCGCACCCCCGGTGGTTAACCGCTCTACTCCCCAAAGACCCTCCCCCTTCTCGGGGGAGGGCAATTTTAAGCCTATGGTAAGATTAAGCACAGCACAGCCCATCCCACCCCGGTACCTATCACCTTGATCCATCAACTGAGCAAAAAGCTATCCATCCCCGCCCTGCTCCTGGCGATCTGCACCCTGGCCCATGGGCTGCAGATCCCCTGGCTGGGTTACTACCTGGATGATTGGATCATCCTGCTGGCCTATAATACCGGCGGCGCGGCGCGGCTGCTGCAGTATACCTTTCTGGATAACCGCCCGCTGGTCTTTTGGATCTGGTGGTTGAGCTTCAAACTGCTCGGCTCGGCCCCGCTGGGCTGGCATATTTGGGCCTTAGTGTGGCGCTGGCTGGCGGTGGTGATGGCCTGGTTGGTCCTGCGCGCCCTGTGGCCGGGGCATCCGCGCCAGGCGCTGTGGGCCAGCCTGCTCTTCGCCGTCTACCCGCTGTTCCTGCAGCAGTCCATTGCCCTGACATACACCTTTCATTGGGTGTGCTTTTTCCTGTGCTTTCTGTCCCTTTACCTGATGATCCAGGCGGCGCGGACTCCTGCCCGCTACGCCCTGTTTACCTCTCTGGCGATTTTGACCGGCGCGCTGCAGCTCTTCACCATGGAATTTTTTGTCGGCCTGGAACTGCTCCGCCCGGTGATCCTCTTTATCCTCCTGGGGGGCCTCAACCAGCGCACTTCGTTAATCGAGAAAATAAAACGGACCGCGCTGCAATGGGGACCCTATCTGCTGCTCTTCGCCGGTTACCTCGCCTGGCGGTTAAAATGGATGCCCACTCCCGGCAGAGATCGCAACAATCCCGAAGTATTCTTCCAACTGTTCACCTCACCGCTTAAGGCGCTGACCAACCTGGGGATCATGGCCCTCAAAGATATGAGCGAAGGCTTGCTGGGGGTCTGGTACCGCAGCCTGCAGGCCAGCGCCTTTGACCTCAACCCGATTTCGAATTGGCTGGCCTGGGCGGTGGGACTGGCGGCGGTGGTACTGCTGCTGATCGCCCTGGGCGTACGGCGCCCGGTGGAAGGTCCGGCGCAGCCCGACCAGCACAGCGCCTGGCGTCGTTCCGCGCTGATCCTGGGCCTGGCGGCCATGCTGGCCGGTTTTGCCCCCGGCTGGCTCACCGGTCGCACTTTTTCGGACCCATCGGGTTTGTTCAACGACCGCTACGGGCTGGCCGCTATGTTTGGAGCGGGCATCCTGCTGGTGGCGCTGCTCGACCTGCTTGTCCGGGCGGGCCGAAGGCAGGTGCTGCTGATCTGCCTGCTGGTGGGGCTGGGAGTCAGCCAGCAGTTCCGCGTCACCACCCAGTTCCGCTGGTCGTGGGAAGAGCAAACCCGCCTGTTCTGGCAGATGAAGTGGCGTATGCCCGGACTGCAGCCGCCCACGGCGCTGTTCGGCAGCGGTGCGCTGGTAAAATATATCGGTTCGTGGGTCAACACCTCCGCGATCAACCTGATCTACGCCCCCAATCAAACTTCCACCCAGGCCCGCTACTGGTATTTCGACCTGTATTCGAGCGATATTCGCGCGCAGCTTGAGGATCAACGCGACCTCAGTGACAGCCGGAAATTCCTCACCTTTCAGGCGCCCGCGAGCCAGAGCCTGGTGTTCGCCTACAACGTGGTCGACAACCAGTGCCTGTGGGTCGTCGACCAGGCCGACCGTCACAATCCCTATTTACCTCCACAGGTGAGCGCCGCGCTGCCGCTCTCTAACCTGGGCCTGATCGGCGCAGAAAACACCGCCATGCGCAGCGACATCTTTGGCAAGGAACCTGCGCCCGGCTGGTGCTACTACTTTGAAAAGGCACGCCTGGCTGAGGACGCCCAAAATTGGCAGCAGATGATGGTGATTTGGGATGCGGCCGCGCAGAACGGCTTCCGCCCGCACAGCGAACCGGAATATGTGCCCTTCATCCTGGCGGCGGCGCGCACCGGGCGCTGGGACCTGGCTCTGGAGCTCTCTAAAAAAGCGTATTTTCCCACCTATGTAATGCACGATTACCTGTGCACCACCTGGCGCACCGTGCGGGACGAAGTGCCCGCATCACCTGCCAGGAGTCAGGCATTGGATAAGGTGGCGAATGAGCTGGACTGCCAGGCCATTTTGAGCCCTTAAAAGGGCGAGACCACGCTATTCCAGCGGGGCGACTTCAGGCGGATCCAGGCTGACTACGATCCATTCGGAGCCGCAGCCCACACAGGTGATCGAGTCGCCGGGTTCGGCGGCGGTCAGGTCCAATTCGCCGCCACAATCCGGGCAGATGGTCAGCGGACGGTCGCTAGAATTTTGAAAGTTCATCCCAATCCTTTCTCCAGGCAGGCGCGGCATTTGCAGCGATGGATGTCACCGTCCCACCAGGCCTGCCACCAATCTTCAGTAGACTGAGCGCAATACACGCACACTGCATACGGGTCCGTGGGCCGGGGCGTTTCGGCCTGCCAATGGGCGCGCGATTCCTCTGGCGAGCGGGTTGAGCGCGGCGCCAGCCAGCCCTGGCCGCCCCCGGGCGAAGCAGAATCAGGCTGGGGAGGTTTGAGGAAGCGCTGGATGCGCTCCACCCGCCGTCCGCGCTCGGCCCGGCTGGCGGAAAGCTGCGATTCCTCGCCAGGGTGGGTGAGGTCGGCGGTCAGGGGGTTGACCCGCACCTGGGCGAGGGGGCTGCTCAGCTTGCGCCCGGCAAACACGTTGGGGGCGTGGACGCGCTCGAGCGAGCGGAAGGTGAACAGCGTGCCTGCCTCGGCATCCAGGTAGTGCAGGCTCTGGCCAAAATCCTCGCCAGAAATGCGGCTCTCTTTGCCAATCTCATCGTAAGGCGTGGCGCGCAGGAAATCGCGCTCGGTGGGTGAAAGGCGCAGCCAGGTGTGGTTCTTGGGATCCAAATGGAGCATCCTGGCGCATAGCACCCAGATCACCGCGCGGTTGGCCTGGGCAAAGGCCTGGCGGATGGCATCGCGCGCCTCCAGCTTGAGGGTGGCATCTACCACCCAAAAGGCAAACCCGCCCTGGGGAAAATTAACCCAGGCATCCACCGCGCGCGGCAGGCCGCTGTCTTCCAGGTTGAGTTCCAGTTCGACCCTGCCGGGGAACAGCTCCACCAGGCGCTCGTATAACACGGCGCGCGCCGCCAGAACCGCCGGCGACTCGCTGCCAAAGGAGCATCCCTTGAGGTGTTTGTGGGCAAAATGGGGCCGCCGCCGCGGACCGGCTTTCAGGCGCATCGGCTGGCGGCAGGCCTGGCAGACCAGTTGATCCGCGCGGTCTAACGCGCGCAGGTCAGCCAGCCGCGAGCGCCATTCTGGGGTGAGGCTGATGATTTCTTCGCCGGTTTCAACCTGGATCGCCTTGAACACCTCTCCATTGTACCGCCGCTTGGTTAAACACAAAATCCACGATGGTGCCCTCACCGTGGATTCTGGTTCTGCGGAAATGAACCGCAGATCTGGAGAAAAGATTTGAAGCCGGATCCATCCGTCGCGATCCACTAACAGTTGCATTATACAAAAAGGGGCATAGGCTGGCTATTCCCCTTTTGGGTCATTTAACCACGAACCGGGACGATCAGATATATGGTTTTTCGATCACGCGCAGGAAGACCTGCACCAGATCTGGATCGAAATGCTTGCCGGACTGGTCGCGGATATACTGGACAGCCTGGGAGCGCGGCCAGGCCGGTCGGTAGGGGCGGTGGTTGGTCAGGGCGTCATACACGTCAATGATGGCGAAAATACGCGCCTCGAGGGGAATTTCTTCGCCTTTCAACCCACGCGGATACCCGCTGCCATCCCATTTTTCATGATGGCAGAAGGGGATGTTGAGCGCGGACCGCAGGTAAGCAATGGGGGCGAGCATATCATAAGCATGCCCCGGATGCCGGCGCATTTCATCCCATTCCTCATCGGTCAGCGGGCCGTTCTTCAGCAAGATTTTATCCTGGACGCCCAGTTTGCCGATGTCGTGGAGCATGGCCCCGCGGCGGACATGCACCAGGCGCTCGTTGGAAAGGCCCAATTCACGCCCGAGCAGAATGGTCATGTTGGTGACGCGCTGGGTGTGGTTTTCGGTTTCACGGTCGCGCAGGTCGAGGGCTTTGGACCAGCCCTCCAGGGTCTGTTCGTATGCCTCCAGCAGCTCCCAGTTGGAATGCTGCAGCCCCTGGTAAAGATCGGCGTTCTCAATGGCTGTAGCGGCTGTGCTGCCCATGAGGGCCAGCAGGCCCGCGTCTTCGTGGTTAAAGCGGTTCTTGAGCGGGCTGACCAGGCTCAACAGCGCCAAGACCTTGCCGCGCGCCACCAGGGGTACGATAACCCCCGATCCGCCTTCGTAGGGCAGGCAGCCCAGGGATGCGAGGTTGAGACCGGCGTCTTGCAGCGAAGCCATCACCACCGGTTCGTGCGAGCGGATGGCGCGTACGAATGGGTCGTTGTCGCTCTCGCCCATTTGAATGATCGGCATGCTGCCCACATCCAGGTCCTGCCCTTCGCAGCTGGCATAGATGCACTGGCAGGTGTTCAATTCTATATCCGGCTGGAGGATGGAAAGAACCGCGATGCCGGGGACGAGCTCATTCACCGAGATGGAGAGATGCTCGAATATTTGGGAGAGGTTGAGAATCTCAGCCATAGCCCGGCCGGCGGCGGTGATGGCGACGGTCTGCTCGGCATAGCGCAGGGTGCGCTCGTGGAGGGTGGCGCGGTGGATGGCGTTGGCGCTCATATCGGCGACCGCCTGGAACACGCGGAATTCGCCGGGGGTAAAGGGCAGGCTGCGGCCCACCCACAGCACGCCGATGGCTTCGCCCTGGGCGATCAAAGGCGAACCGATCACCGCGCAGAAACCGTCCACATTGACAACGGGCTGGAAACCCG
Source organism: uncultured Chloroflexia bacterium (assembly GCA_963752685.1). Taxonomy (GTDB): domain Bacteria; phylum Chloroflexota; class Anaerolineae; order Anaerolineales; family Anaerolineaceae; genus Anaerolinea. Next base: position 43,538 of record CAVVZR010000013.1, read on the forward strand.
GCTCATTGCGGATGTCGCCGGTCTGAAACGGCTGGCCCTTCTGGAAGATATATCCGCTGATCCCCTTCCCGGCATCCATGCGCAGCCCGGTATAATCCCGCAGGTTGCCACGGCTCAACTCGATATAAATCTGGGCGGCCTGGGGTTCGTAAAAGGCGATGGCGGCATCCGTGGTGGAGAGAATCTCATTCAACTGGTCGAGAACGATGGGCAGCATTTCATCGCGAGTGACCGCTTTACGCAGCGCGGTAGAAACCGAGACGATCGCCTGCATTTCGCGCTCACGCTGGATTTCCAGGGTGATGTCGCGTTTGACCGCCGCGTAACCGAACAATTTGTCGTTTTCATCCTTGACCGGAAAGATGGTCGCATTTTCATAGAGCAAACTGCCATCTTTACGCCGGTTGGCGAGCACCCCATTCCATGGCGCGCCAGACATGAGGGTTTGCCATAACTGCTTGTAAAATTCGCCGTCTTGCATCCCGCTCTTGAACATGCGCGGGTTCTGACCGATGACTTCCTCCGCGCGGTAGCCGGTGACCATCTCGCCGTAGGGGTTGATATAGGTAATGTCGCCTTCCATATCGGTGAGGATGATGGTCTCGGCAGCCTGCTGGACGACACCCGCCAGGCGCGACATCTCCATGGAGGCGCGCACGCGGTCGGAAATATCCCGCACGATGGAAGTCAGGTAGCCGTGGCCGCTGATCGAAACATGCGAGATCGACAATTCGACCGGGAACTTTTCGCCGTTGGCGCGCATGGCCAGCATGTAGGGCCGGCTGACAATCTTACGCTCCGTCACGCGGCCTTTGCGCAGCGCGTGGATCTTGCGGCCCTGCTGGCTGTCCAGCGTATCCGACATCAATCGGTCAAAGGGCTGCCCAATGATCTCGGCGGTGGAGTAACCAAACATGTGTTCCGCCGCCTGGTTGAAAATGATAATCGACCCGGATTCGTCGATGGTGATGATGCCGTCCATGGCGGAATTGATGATGCCAGACAGGCGGGCTTCGCTGACGCGCAGGGCTTCTTCGGCGATCTTGCGCTGGGTGACGTCGCGCAGCACGCCTATCGAGGCCACCAACTGGCCCTCGGCATTCTCCACTGCCACTACCACCAGATCGGCGGTGCCCAGTTGCCCATCTTTACGCAGGAAGGTCACTTCGCCGGCATAACGTTTTTGGGCGGCCAACCCGTCGAGGATTTTGCCCTGCTGCGCATCCCGCACATCCGGCGGGTAAATGAGGGTAACCGGCTGATGGAGCACCTCGTCACGCGAGTAGCCAAAGAGGTGTTCGGCCGCGGGGTTCCAATCGGCAATGTGCGAGGTGCTGTCGGCAATAATCACCGCGTCAAACATATTGGCAAAGGTGAGGGTTTGCTGGCTGATCTCCTCGTAGAGACGGCTGTTCTCGAGGGCCACGGCGGCATATCCAGCTGCCAGCTCCAGCAGACGCAGATCGTCCCAGGTTAACGCACCTGCCTCAAACGACTGCACCGAAATGGTGCCGACAATTTTCCCGGCGATCTTTAACGGCGCGACCAGCACCGAGCGAGACTTGCGCTTACTGCCGAAATGAACCGGTTTGGAGGTGACTTTATTTTCCTGGGTGGCGTCGTTGATTTTAAGCGAAACACCCGACTGTAAGACGTAGCTGGACCAGCCCTGGTCATCTTTGATGCGCACGGATGGAGAGCGCACACCCTGATCCCAGAGGAACAGGGCTTCGATCTCGTGATTGCGTTGGTCCCAGCGGGTGAGGGCAAAAACATCGAAGTGGATCAGTCGGGATATGCTGTTGAAAACCGCCTGGCAGACGGCTTCGGTATCCAGGTTGGCCGAGGCCATTTCTTCGCTGGCATCGTGGATGGCGATGAGCTGCTCGGCGCGCTTGCGTAAAGCCTCGTCATTGCGCAGCCGGCCAATGGCCAGGCCCAATTGAAAGGCCAGGGTAGCCATCAGGCGTTCATCTTCCGCCGAATAGGCAAAGGGGAGGTTGCTCTCGGCATTAATCACGCCGATAATATCCTCACCCACGCGGATCGGCAGGCAGATTTCGGAACAGATATCCATTTCGCAGCGGATGTAGATCTCGCTGCGGGTTACGTCGGGGACATTCATCGGCAGACCAGTCGTGGCTACCGTGCCGGTAACCCCGGCGCCCAGCTCAAAGTGCATATCGCGAAACTTATCCGCAATCCCACGATAGGAGGGATGAAATGATAGCTGGTCTCCGGACGGATCCAGCAGCAGGATACCAAATTGGTCAGGGTAAAGGGTGTTGGCGATCAGGCTGGTGACGCGCTCGATCAGGTCGTCTTCGTTGACGGCATTAAATGCGGCCGAGGTGACCCCATGCAGGGCCATCAATTCTTTGGCGCGCTGCTGCAGCAGGGCATGGGCGCTCTCGCTGTCCAGGCCATCGCGCAAATCGGAGGGCAGCAAATCCATCAGGCGGTCGGGCAGCTCACTCCAGGACATGGCTTCCCCGGAGATTGCTTCACGCGCCGCCGCCGCTCCGCGCTCACCGGATTGATTATCAGTCAGGGCCACAAACATCAACGCGGGGAAGAGGCTGCGCGCCTGTTGGATGGCGGCCAGCAGCTCGAGCCCGTTGACCGGCCACTCCACCAGGACCAGGTCCCAGCAGCCCAATTCCAGGGTGGCCACCACATCCGCAGGGTCGCTGATCGAACGCAGCTCGGCGGTGAACCCCTGGCCATCAAAGACCTGGGGGATCAAAGCCGGTGTATCCAGGCGCTCGGCAACATAGACTAATCGAAGGTGAGCCACTAAACTACTCATAAACCATCCAGGCCTGACAGACGGGATTCTATCCCCACTAATAATTCCCGCGATCCGAGCAGTTTTGACAGGGATAACAGGTCATTCCCCCTGAAGAATTCAGGTGAGTACATCGATTATATTCTGTTGAGAAGGGGATACAATTAACAAAACTGTTGGGACTCAGCAATATTGAGGCCGGATCGATCAAAACATCGAGATATGGAGGACCGTATGCGCCCCGACTGGGATTCTTATTTTATGAAAATTGCTTACGCCGTATCCGAGCGCAGCACATGCGACCGGGCATTTGTCGGCTGCGTGCTGGTATTAGAAAAACGGATTCTCACCACAGGTTTTAATGGTTCGCCGGCCGGGTCGGCGCACTGCGACGAGGTGGGCCATTTAATGGTAGAAGGTCACTGCGTGCGCACGATCCACGCCGAGACCAACGCGATCATCCAGGCGGCGCTGCACGGCGTCTCCACGCGCGGCTGCACCTGCTACGTCACCCACTTCCCCTGCATCAACTGCGCCAAAGTGCTGGTGAACGCCGGCATCATTCGCCTGGTATACAGCGTGGCCTACCGCATCGATGAAAATGCCTTGTATTTCCTGCAGGGGGCCAACATCGAGATCACCGAAAAGCCGCAGTTCAACCCGGAGTAATCCTGCGAGGTAAAAAAGCGCCGGGCAATTGCGCCAGGATATTTAAACAAAGAGCTGCTCACCTGTTCGGTGAGCAGCTCTCATCATGCGCGTAAGGACGCGAGGATTAATCCTTCAACTGCATCGCCAGGTAGTTCTGGATGCCAATCTGGCGCACCTGGTCGAGCTGCGCCTCGAGCCAATCGATATGCTCCTCTTCGTCCTCGAGGATGTCTTCGAGCAGTTCGCGCGTGCCATTATCCGCCAGGGCTACAGCCTGGCGGATGCCCTCGTTATAGGCTTTGACTGCGCCGTACTCGGCCTCGACATCGTTCTTTAACTGCTCGGCAATTTCGGCGCCGACATGCAGGTCGTTTAGTTTGCTGACCACCGGCAGCCCCTCCAGGAACAAAATCCGCCCGATCAGTTTTTCGGCGTGCTTCATTTCATCGATGGCGCGCTTTTCGATCACATCGTGCAGGCGCTGATAGCCCCAATTGGCGCACATCTCAGAATGGAGGATGTACTGGTTGATGGCGGTCAGTTCATCGGCAAGCAAGAAATTCAAAGTGGAGTTTAAAGCATCGCTGCCCTTCATACGTTTTCCCTTCCCTTCATTGGTTTGGCTTTGGATTAACTATAGCAAAGAACAAAGTGTAGAACAACCATTATCGCGCGCCGTTCGCCCGCCATCCGCCGGGCGAACGCACCAAACAGGTTTTCTATGAAATCGCTTTCATCACCCCGAGACCCCTCACCCTCATTGGCCTTATTAGCATCCTAGGGCGAGCATTTTGCCTGCGCTCCGTCAGGGCCGCCAATCCCGAAAAACGCGGGGTCGACTGCGCAACAGCCTTAATCCTCGCACCAGGATCTACTGGTCAGCCATCGATCCATTCCAAGGCAGCCTTCCACCGATCCCCAAAATCAACGGGGAACACGTGCCCCTGGTCCGGGTACTCCACCAGCTGAACCGCGATGCCATACTCCTGATACAGCGACAGGATCCTGGCCAGCGGGCCAACCCGCTCCAGGTCAAACGCCGAATACATCACCACGCCGCGCAAGCCGGGTGGGGCCTGCGCCATCAACGGGCGCCAGCGGTCTGGGTCAGCTTCCAGGTGCAGATACCCGCCTGCGCCTACCGTGATAAACCCTCGCGCCCCAAACGCGCCGCGCAGGCACAGCACCTCAGCCACCTCCCCGCCTTTGGAAAAGCCTGACAGGATCACCCGGCCAGGCGTGCCTGATAGAGCTGCCGGCTGCACCTGAGCCTCGATGGCCTGCTTGAGACTCATCGTGGTCGGTCCACCAGTGCGCCCCCGGACCGACCAGGTTCGGCGCTAGCGGGCAGAACACCTGCCAGCCCTGCAGCACCGCCGGGGCCATCTGCTCGGCCATGTGACGGGAATTATATCCGTTGCCGTGTACGGCGATGGTCAGCGAGTAAGGCGGGCGGCCTGCTTCCGGTGTCAGGGTCATCGGCTGCATCACGCTTGCTCCGCCAGTAAGCGCGCTCCAGCTCATCCAGGGACGACAAGGCCGCCTGCCAGCGCGGGTCTTCCGCCAGCGTGTGGAAAGCCTGCTTGCGTTCCAGAAACCAGCGCGAAAACCACTTTCCCGTATTGGACAGCTCCACCAGCCGCCGCAGGGTCTCTTCAGGCCGGCCCATGCGTAGTGGCAGCAGCAATCGCTGGAAGCGCAGCTCGCCGCTGTCGAAGGCATCCGCGTACAGCTCGGCAACCTGGTCCGCCAGCGCGTACTGTTCCCGCTCGATCAGGTCATCCACCAGCTTGGTCGCTTCATAAGAGTGCAACATACGGATAATGATAGCAGAAATTTAGAGTGAAGCACATTCGCCCAGGGCAATCGCATCTACATTGCCAGATGCGTTTTCTACCCTTTTCCACTCCCCCCGGCCCCCTCTCCGCGGCAAAAAAACGCCGCGAAGAGGGGGAGAAAATATGTTTCTCCGAGAAGACTGTATCTGGCGGCACTTAAGTGCCGCCAGATACAGTCTTCTCGGGACTCTTTTTAAAGTCCCCGCCCTCGAGGGCGGGGATTTAGGGGTGGGTGACAACTATTTTATAGAAAAACTGTTTTGATGCGATTGCCCTACACATTCGCCACCCACCTTTTCAAGGTGAATGCCAGGGCGCTTGCAATAATAATATTGACAGGTGTACACACAATACCTGCGCCTACGAGGTGGAAAGGAAATAATTTGTTGGTGTATTTGCGCGCTTTCGCGCGCAAATACACTATTCTTTTCTGTTTCCACGCCCTCGAGGGCGGGGTGTATAGCATCTAAAGATGGTAAACACGTTCCAGTAGAATGGGTTCGCCCAACCGCCATCCGCCGGACTACTCAATCGTAGGCATCTTCCGGGGAGACATCCCCCCATTGGTAGAGCAGCCCCTTGACCAGCGCCAGGGTTAAGACCGAGAGCAGGATCAGGATGACCGAAAGGGTCAGGGCGACGTTGAGATCCAGCTCGAAACCGATGTAAATGGCCAGGGGCATGGTCTGGGTACGGCCGGGGAAATTGCCGGCAAAAATGATCGTCGCGCCAAACTCCCCCATCGCCCTGGCCCAGGTCATCACCCCACCGCTCAAAATAGACATCCAGGCCATGGGCAGCATGATGTGGGTAAAGGTCTGCCAGCGGTTGGCCCCGTCCAGGGCGGCGGCCTTGCGCAGCTCGCAATCCACCGCGTAAAAGCCCAGGGCCGCCGATTTAATATACAGCGGTGCGGCGATGAAGGTCTGCGCCAGGATCACCGCCAGGGTGGTGAAGGGGATGCTGACCCCCAGCGCGCTGAGCCAGTCGCCAAACAGACCGCGGCGGCCAAAGGCCATCAAGAGGGCCACCCCGGCCACGGCGGGCGGCAGCACGGTGGGCAGGTCGATGAGCGTATCGAGCAGGCGGTAGAGACGGTAATGGCGGTGTGAAAGGTAGTAGGCGACCGGGGTGCCAAACAGCACTGTCAGCAGCACGGTGAGAGTGGAGGTGAGCAGGCTGAGCTGGATGGCCTGGCGCACCTGCTGCATCTGCAAATGAGACCACACATCTGCCAGGCTGGTGCGTAGAAATAGGGCAATGAGGGGGATAAGGATGAAGAGGAAGAGCGGCAGGGTGGAGAGCTTCCACAGGTTCACACCGCGCCTGCGCCGGGGCTTGATCTGCGGCGCGGCCATCAGGACAGCTCTCCGGCGATGCTGCCCGGCCGGAGGGTGGGGCCAGGATGGTATCTTCCAAGGTCGAGGGTTGGGGTTGAGCGCGGCGAGATCATCGGCGTCGTTTACTCAATGAATGAATAGGGTGAGCGAAGTATACCACAGGCAGATTTGTCTTGTTGTTGGCATGCAAATATACTTTATAATTCTGGCGCTATGCAACAGATCCTCCAGGGCATTCTTCAAGGCTTAAGCCTGCTGTTCGGCGGCGACCCGGTACTATGGCAAATTATCCTGGTCTCGGCGCGGGTCAGCGGCGCGGCGCTGCTGATCAGCGCGGCCCTGGGCATTCCGCTGGGTGTGCTGCTGGGGTTAGTGAAATTCCCGGGCAAGCGCCTGGCGCAGGCGGTGATCTACACCGGCATGGGCCTGCCCCCGGTGGTGGTGGGGCTGGCGGTTTACCTGCTGCTCTCGCGCAGCGGGGTGCTGGGGCCGCTCAACCTGTCCTGGGTGCCCGACTTGTTCACCGTACCGGCGATGATTCTGGCCCAGGTGATCATCGCCACGCCCCTGGTGGCCGGGTACACCATGTCGGCGGTGGCGGAAGTGAGCCCCGACCTGCGCCTGCAGGTGCGCGCCCTGGGAGCCAACCGCACCCAGGTGATCCTGGCGGTGCTGGAGGAAGCCCGCCTGGGCGTGGTGGTGGCGCTGGTGGGCGGGTTGGGGAGCATCATCTCGGAGGTGGGGGCGGTGATGATGGTAGGCGGTAATATCGAGGGCTCAACCAGGGTGCTGACCACGGCCATCATGCTCGAAGCGCGCCAGGGCAATTTCGACCTGGCGATTGGCCTGGGGATGGTGCTGCTGCTGCTGGCCTTTGTGATCAACGTGGGCGCAGCCCAACTGCAAGGCAGGGCCAAATGAGCGAGGCAATCTACAGCCTGGCGAAGGTGCGCAAATCCTACGCCGGCCGGCGGGTGGTGGACGTGGACCGCCTGGAGATCCGCCGCGGCGAGTTCCTGGCGATTGTGGGACCCAGCGGGGCGGGCAAATCGACCCTGCTGCGCCTGCTCAACTTCCTCGAATATGCCGACGAAGGCCAACTGCTCTACGCAGGGCAGGCGGCCGAGGCCGGCATGCCGCTGGCGCTGCGCCGCCAGGTGACCACCGTGTTTCAGCACCCCGCCCTGCTGCATTCCAGCGTGGAAAACAACGTGGCTTACGGGCTGCGGCTGCGCGGGCGCCGCGATGGGCGCGAGGATGTGCGCGCTATTCTGGCGCGCATGGGGCTGGAGAAGCTGGTACGCGCCCAGGCGCGCACCCTATCGGGGGGTGAGGCGCAACGGGTGGCCCTGGCGCGCGCGGTGATCATCCAGCCGGACGTGCTGCTGCTGGACGAACCGACCGCCAACCTGGACCCCTACAACATCGGGCTGATCGAGACGGTGCTGAGCGAGATCAACCAGTCGCGCGGCACGACCATGGTGCTGGTGACCCACAATATATTCCAGGCCAAACGGCTGGCACAGCGCACCGCGCTGATGCTCAACGGGCAGTTCGTGGAGATCGCCCCGACCCACGAGTTTCTCGAAAACCCGCAGGATGCGCGCACGCGCGCCTTCGTCAACGGTGAAATGGTGTACTAGCGCGATCTCGCGCATGAAAAACTATGTTAAGGATTGGAAAATGAAAGCGACCCCCCTGTTTAAATTGTTTTGCTTCTTCATCCTGGCCGCCATGCTGCTGGCAGCCTGCGCTCCGGCGGCGACCCCCGCCCCGGCCACCGCCATGCCCGAACCCAGCGCCACCACCGCGGCCGAGCCCACCGCACTTGATCCTGGCAACGACGACCAGCACGCAGGACTCGGGCCTGCTGGACTACCTGCTGCCCGATTTCGAGAAAGCCTACAACGTCAAAATCGATGTCATCGCGGTTGGCTCGGGCCAGGCGCTGCAGACAGGTAAAGACGGCAACGCCGACGTGCTGCTGGTGCACTCACCCGCCGCCGAGAAGACTTTTATGGATGACGGCGACGGCATCCGCCGCGAGGACGTGATGTATAACGACTTCGTCATCGTCGGCCCGGAAAGCGACCCGGCCAAAATCAGCGGCCTGGGCAGCGCAGCCGAAGCCTTCAAGACCATCGCGGCGGCCGAGGCGCCGTTTGTATCCCGCGGTGATCAATCCGGGACGAATGCCAAAGAATTGACCATCTGGAAAGCCGCCGGGATCGAACCGCAGGGCGACTGGTACATTTCAGCCGGGCAGGGTATGGGCGCGGTGCTGACCATGTCGGCAGAAAAGCTGGCCTACACCCTCAGCGACCGGGCCACCTACCTGGCGATGACCAAGGAAGGCCTGAACCTGAAGATTTTAGTGGAAGGTGAAAAGGCGCTGTTCAACCCCTATGGGGTGATCGCGGTCGACCCGGCCAAGAGCCCGAAAATCAACAACGCGCTGGCAAACCAGTTTATCGATTGGCTGGTCTCGCTGCCGGTGCAGGAGAAGATCAGCCGGTTTGGCGTGGACGAATTCGGCCAGGCGCTCTTTACCCCATCCGCGACCGCCTGGAAAGAGGCGCATCCCTAAACCCGCACTCACCCCAGGGTGAGCATTTCGCCGGTGTGGGTCGAGTCATAACCCCGCAGCGCGCCCACCGCCTGCCGCCCGCGCGCCGAAGCCAGCCAGGAGAACAAACTGTTCAAAGGGCCGGTTTCGGCGCGCTCGGCATAGGCCACCAGGTCATAGGGTTCCTCCACCAGGAAAAGAAAATCCAGTTGAAACGCGGCCGCGGCCGACTCCAGACCCAGGCCAACATCCGCGGCGCCTTCGGCGATAGCGCGGGCCAGTTCGGAATGGGTGAGCTTTTCGTTTTCGTAGCCGCGCACACGCAAACGCGGGATCGATAGACGGTCCAGCTCAGTATCCAGCCAGACGCGGGTGCCAGACCCGCCCTGGCGGTTGACAAAACGCACCTCGGGGCGCAGCAGATCGGCCAGGCCGCTGATGCCCAGCGGGTTGCCGGGGGCCAGGATCAGCCCACTGCGGCGTTGGGCGAGGCGAACCACCTGCATCCGTTGGCCGGGGAACAGCCGGCTGAGATAGGGCAGGTTGTAGGATTGGGTGTCGGCGTCCCATAGATGGGCGCCGGCCAGGTCGGCGCGGCCTTCAGCCAGGGCGATCAGCCCGCCCAAACTCCCGCTGAAATTCAACTCCAGGCTCCAGCCCGAGAGCACATCGCCGAAATGCGCGGCCAGCCAGGTGACGGCCAGGTCGTGGCTGCCAACGAAACGCAGCACGCGGCGGGCCTGGGCTGCCTGATCGCCTTGCGTGGGCGGCTGGATGGCGCGCCAGCGGTCCAGAGCCAGATCGAAGGCCTGCTGGATATCATCGATGCTGTGGCCGGCGGTAAGCACCTCGAGCAGGAAGCTCTCGGCGCGGTGGACCAGATTGGCGCGGCGCAGCGGTCCCTGGGCCTGAAGCAGGTGCGGGGCGATCTTCCCGGCCACGTGAGTGCCCTTGCCCGCCTGGCTGACCACCAGACCCTGTCCGGCCAGCTCCTGGTAGGCGCGCTGGGCGGTGCCCAGGGTGCAGTTCCAGGTTTGAGTGAGCTGGCGGATGGGCGGCAGGCGGTCGCCGGGCTGGTAGCGCCCGGCGAGAATATCCTGGCGGATTTGATCGGCGATGCGCTGGTAGAGGGTGGTGGTTTCCATGGCACCTCAGGGGTGGCGAAATTTCGACGGCTGGGCAACGCGCTCCGGCATGGAATAGACCGGGTCGAGTCTTTAGGGTTGGTGCGCTCGGGTGGTGTGCATGCCGTCGCTGTAGACCCCCACCTGGTTTTTTCCGGCCTGTTTGGCTTTGTAAAGCGCTTTATCGGCTTTATCGATGAGATGATCGATGATCTGATCCTGGGTGGGGTTCAAGGAGACCAAACCGATGCTGACGGTTAAGTCGATGGTCAAAACACCCACAACAATTGGATTTTCGTAAATGGTTTTGCGGATGCGGTCCACAAATAAGAGCGCACCCTCGGCGGAGGTTTCCGGCAAGATGATCAGGAACTCCTCGCCGCCAAAGCGGCCGAAGATATCCGCGCCACGGATGTGGGCTTTCAAAAACTCACACAACGAACACAGCACCTGGTCGCCCACCGCGTGACCGTATTGGTCGTTAACCCGCTTGAAATTGTCGATATCGATCATGGCCACCGACAAGGGCAGGTTGTGACGGCGCGCCAGCATGAAGGCCGGTTCTCCCAGGGTATATAACATGCGGCGGTTATAGATGCCGGTGAGCGGATCAGTATTGGCCTGGGCGCGGAATTCGGCTTCCATGCGCTGCAGATCATTGACCACGCGGGTGCCTTGCAGCGCGGTGCTGATCTGCGAGGTGATCATATCCAGAATTTTGGGGTCCGGTTCGTCCATCTCAAAAATCGCAAAACCGAATTTCGTTTCCCCGAAATACAGCGAATTGACAATCACCTCGAAAGAGCGGTCAGCGTTCAGCATATCTTCGGGTACCAGCCAACGCGCGAGATAAACCTGGCCTTCTGCAGGCAAATCGACTTTGCCGGAGCGATTGTAGGCCAGTTTCAGCCGGGTGGTCTGGGAAGGCAGGCCGGGTTGCTCAAAGAGAAATATCCAACAGCCCTGAATGCCCAGGCGTGGGAGCAGCTGCCAGATGGTCTCCATCAAATCGGGCAAGTTGAAGGTGGTGACCAGCGCCTGGCTGATACTGCGCAGCAGTTCGGACTGCTTTTCATCCTGGTAGTGCTCTTGAAGGCGCTCAAAGGATTGGGAGAACCAGGCGATCTCGCTGGAAAGCTGCCAGACTGCCTGCCACCGGGAGTCCGCGGCGGGATGGGGTTGGCTCGCGGAGAGGACGGAAATGGCACGGTGCCAGGGAAGCAAGGGCCCCTCTTCCATCAGCGCGTTCATCGTCAGCGACAATTGATTTAAATTCGCCGCGAATTGGTCTGCGGCCAGATCCAGGGTGGCGGTGACAGCGTCCAGAAGCTGACCGGCGTGGCGCTCGGCCGCCAGGCGCTGGGCAGGCGAGCAGGCCAGGGCATCCACCATGTGGGTGATCAGCGTTTGACGATCCGGGGACGCATCGTGCAAAGCCGCATCGGCGCGGCCGGCACTGGCCGGGAAGGATGGAGACGGGCGCAGCGAGCAGCCGCAAGAATTGCGAATGGCGACCCGGGTGGGCAGAGACGCGCGCGGCTGGATCTCGCCGCCGTTCAGGCTCTCGAGGAGCAGTTCCACCGCCCTTTCGCCAAGCTCATAGATCGGCTGGCGGACGGTGGTCAGGGGTGGGTAAGACATTTCGGCATCGGCAATATCGTCAAAGCCGACCACCGCGATTTGATCCGGAACCAACACACCCCTGGAGCGCAGGGCGGAAATGGCGCCCAGGGCCATATTATCATTGGCGGCCACAATCGCCTCGATCTTTTTACCCGGGTCCTCCAGCAGGCGCATGACGGCGGCTTCTCCGCTGAGGCGGTTAAAATCCCCCGAAAAAACCAGGTCCGGATCGAAAGGAATACCGTGAGCTGCCAGGGAATCCAGGTAGGCCTGGTAGCGGACGGCCGCGTCCACGTTGGCCTGGGTCCCGCGGATATAGGCAATCCGCCGGCAGCCGTGGGCCTCGATCAGATGATCAACAATCTCCACGGCGCCGGTGCGGTTATCGACAAACAGGCTGGGGGAATTTTCAAGCTGCAAACCGATACTCACCATCGGCCGCCGGTTGAAGGTGGAGACGTAGCGCTGAAATTCTTGCATGCTGATGGTCGAAGTGAGGGCGGCGCTGGAAACAATCAGGCCTTCGATCGGATCGCTGGCGATCAGTTCGAAGACATTATTGCGCTGGTATTCAATATTATAGGATGGGGAAATGCGGAATGACCCGCCGATAAAACATACCACATTGACATCCTGAGCCCTGGCGGTCTCTTGAATGCCTTTCCACAAGGCGTAATGATAGCCGCCCTTGCCCCCACCGCCATAAATCCCATCGGTCATATATCCAATCGTGCGGCGAGGATGGGTGGGATTGGCCGGAGCGCGGGGTATGTGGGTCATGGCTGTGATGGGGAACCAGAATCAGCGGCAGGTCGAACGGTAAAGCTGCGACCGGTATTGGGTTTGATTGGCGATTGGGGCATGCAGTCCGTTGTGCTCATGATGATTTACTACATCCATTATAGCGAAATTGGATCAAATCAAATTGGTTATTTGCTCGGGCAGATGTGGAACCGATGACTAAAAAATTGAGATTTAGGATCGAAATCATCTATAATTCAAGGGGACATCAGACTGACAGGTGAAAAGGAATTCGAAATGGAAAACCAAAGCGAAGCAGCCGCGATCGATGCATATATCGCCCAGTTTCCGGAGGATGTGCAGCAGATCCTGACCAGGATCAGGAAGGTCGTAAAGAAACCGCGCCGGAGGCCACCGAAAAAATTAGTTACCAGATGCCGGGTTTCTTTCTAAACGGCGGGCTGATCTGGTTTGGGGCATACAAACGCCATATCGGCATCTACCCAAGAACGGGCAGGATGCTGGAGGAGCTGCCAGAGCTCAAGGGATATAAGGGAACCAAGGGGTCGGTGCATTTTCCCCTGGACCAACCCATGCCTTATGATTTGATCGCGAAAATCGTCAAGATCCGCAGCGCCGAAAACCTCGAAAAATAGCGGCTGGTCTGTAAGCCGCGTTATCACCCCCTTTCGGGGGTCTGTCCGGCGAAGAAGTCACTCAGGCTGGTCTGTAAGCCACGTTATCACCCCCTTTCGGGGGTCTGTCCGGCGAAGAAGTCACTCAGGCTGGTCTGTAAGCCGCGTTATCACCCCCTTTCGGGGGTCTGTCCGGCGAAGAAGTCACTCGGGCTGGTCTGTAAGCCACGTTATCACCCCCTTTCGGGGGTCTGTCCGGCGAAGAAGTCACTCAGGCTGGTCTGTAAGCCACGTTATCACCCCCTTTCGGGGGTCTGTCCGGCGAAGAAGTCACTCAGGCTGGTCTGTAAGCCGCGTTCTGTCCACCTCACCGGGGCGAGGATGGGCGATCATCTCTCTAGGCCGGCGGTTACCCGCCGGCTCAAGCAGCCTACCCGGAACCGTTGGACGAGCCGCCCTGACCCCCATAGGGAGATGGTTCCTGCTTGGCCTTGCTCCGGGCGGGGGTTACCTGGCCGCCGCATCGCTGCGGCGCCGGTGGTCTCTTACACCACCATTTCAACCTTACCTCTCGCGAGGCGGTATGTTTCTGTGGCCCGATCCGGCGCCTTACGGCGCCCCGGGAGTTACCCGGCGCCATGCCCTGTGGAGCGCGGACTTTCCTCGTCTCCCCAATGGGGAGCCGCGATCGCCCGACCAGCCTGAGTATCAAGATGATACCCTTGGCGGCGGGTTTCGTCAATCTCGCCCCGCGGCGAGAAGCAGCAGGGCGGCAAAACAAATTGAGGGATGGGGCACATCCCTCAAACTCCTGTATGCAGGAGCGGGTTTTCTTCGCGAGGGCTCAGACCGGCTGGGCGCTGAGCAGCCAGGCAGCCACCCAGCCACGGGTTCCGTCCTGGCGCTGGATAAACACCCAGGCGTCCTGGCGGCCAATTTTAGCCCTAGCGGCCGAGAGGTCGGCCTCGATGACCTTGAGCGCTTCGTTGAGGTTGGCGCCGCCCACCCGCGGCGAATTGAGGCTGGGCTGAGCGCGCAGGTTGACTTCGTCGGCGGCGAAAACCGTCAGGCTGGTGAGGGCTGGGCCAGGCGGCGCAGGGTTGAACCCAGGTTGAACCGGCTCGCTTACCGCCACCAGCCAGGCAGCCACAAAGCCGTTGAGTCCCTGGGGGGTCCTGACGTTCAGCCACTGATCCTGCTTCCCGATGTGCGCGGCGGCGGCCTCTTTATCGCCCAGCAGGGCAAGGCTGTCGCCGGGGAGGGCCACGGTGAGGATGTTGGCCTCGGTGTCGGGACGGGCGCGCACGTTGAGCATCACGGTGGGGAAAACCACCAACCCGGTCGCCGGGGCAGACTGCCCGGTGGCATGCACCAGCCAGGCCGCCACAAATCCATGCAGACCGGCCCTGGTTTCCACCTGGAGCCAGGCGCTCTGCTGGCCGAGGCGCGAACGGGCCAGGCCGGCATCTCCCAGCACGGTAAGCGGTTCGCCAAAGGTGAGTTCCGCCAGGATGTCGAAACCCGCCCCAGGACCCGAGCGCAGGTTGAGGGCATCGTAAGGATAGACCACCAGGTCGCTGGGCGGGAAGGGCAGCCCCTCGGGCTGGACGAACCAGGCCGCCACAAAACCCGCCTGGCCGCTGGCGGTGCGCACCTGCAGCCACTCGTCCTGTATGCCAATTTTCGGCTTTACCTGGGCCAACTCACCCAACACGCTGAGCGCCTCCCCAGCCGGCAGGGCGGCAACCACCTGGCTTTCGGTGCTGGGGCCGGCGCGCAGATTCAGCTCGCCGGCGGTGTAAACGATCAAGCCGCTGGCAGCCGGCAGAGGCCTCTCCGGGGTAGAGGGTGGGTTATCTTCCTGATCTTTGAGATACGGCCAGGGGTCCACCACCCCGGCCGGGTAGCCGGGGGTCTGCTCGCCCTCAATTTTGAGGGTGAGGTGCAGGTGCGAGCCAAAGGAATTGCCGGTATTGTCGGCCAGCCCAATCAGCGTGCCGGCGCCGACCTGATCCTTTTCCTTTACCAGGGCCTGGGTGAGGTGGGCATAGATGGTGTGAAAGACTTTGCCGCCGGCTTCATGGCGGATACGCACGTGCAGGCCGTAGGGGTGGTTGGGCGGGTGGCTGGCCTGGGTGACCTCGCCGGCGGCGGCGGCATAAATGTTGGCCCCGGTCATGGCAAACAGATCCAGGCCTTCGTGGCCGGCCAGGCCAAAGGGGCGGTAGTTATCGGGGTTTTCGCCAAAAAACTGGTTGACGCGCCGGCTGTCAACCGGCCACTGCAGGTGGAAGGGCAGCGCTCCCCGCGGAACCAGCCCCGCCCGGGGAGCCATGCGCATGCGCGGCGCCTGGCGCTGGTAAGGGATGACGAAAAAGGCGCGCAGCGGTTCCGCGGTGGATTGGGCCAGGTCAAAACCGTGGCGGGGAGCGGCCAGGTTGAGACGAATGGTGGGGGTCTCGCCGGGATGGTTGGGGTCGTAGAGGGTCAGGCTGAGATCGCGGGTGCCAGGATCGTAATCGCAGCCGGTGGCAATCACCTGGTGGTTGTGGGTAGGGTCGGCGGCGCCGGAGACGCGGATGAGGGCCAGCACCACCGGGTCGCCGCGCTCAAGCTGGCGGCGCAGCCTGGGGATTTCGTAACGGGCCATGCGGCGGGCCAGCTCCGCGCGGTCGATCAACATCCACTCGATGATTTTCAGCACGACCGGGATGCTGAGGCTGTCGAGCTGGCGGTCGCAAAGATAGGCCAGGGTGGCCGGGTCGATTGCATCCGGCCGAACGGCCTCCGGGAGCGGCTCGCCGGAGTAGAAGTGATCCAGGGCGGAAAAACACATCCCGCCGCACAGGCCCAGGACGGTTTTGCTCAGGTCCACCTCGCCGCCCAGGGGCAGTTTGAACTTGACCGGGAAATTGAACTCAAAACGGTTGACAAAGTGAAAAGCGTTTTTGGCGACAGAGAATTTTGTGTTGACCGCGGCCATGCAATAACCTCCTCAGTCTGCAGGCAAAAGAGCAGTGATTCCCCCCGACGGCGGGTGATGATCGCGTCCCGCGGTTTTATTATAGGACATTTTTGATCGAAGAAATATAGAGTAGACGATTTTCATCCCTGCGCCCCCCCGATATAAAAAAGACCGGCATGCTGTCATGCCGGTCTGGAGGAAAACCGAGGCTTATGCGTCGTGGAAGTTGCCTTCGACCACTTCACCTTCGGGGTTGTCGTCGGGGGTCTGACCCGGGGCTTGCTGCGCGGCAGAAGCCAGCGAGGCAAGGGCCTGGGAGAGCGCTTCGGTGCGGGTGCGGATTGCGTTAGAGTCGTCCCCGTTCATCGCGGTGCGCAGATCGCCAATCTGACTTTCGACGGCGGCGCGCTGGTCGGCCGGCAGGTTCTCGCCGGCTTCCTTGAGCAGCTTCTCGGCCTGGTAGGCCGTGCTGTCGGCATTGTTGCGCACTTCGACCAGTTCTTTGCGCTGGCGGTCAACGGCTTCGTTCTTCTTGGCCTCTTCGACCATGCGCTCCACGTCCGATTTGCTCAGGTTGGTAGACGCGCTGATCGTGACGCGCTGCTCTTTGCCGGTGGCCTTGTCGCGCGCCGAGACATTGATGATGCCATTGGCGTCGATATCGAAGGTGACCTCCACCTGAGGGGTACCCCGCGGGGCGGCGGGAATGCCGTCCAGGCGGAAGCGGCCCAGGGTGATGTTGTCGGCGGCCATCGGGCGCTCGCCCTGAACCACGTGCACATCCACGGCGCTCTGACCGTCTTCGGCGGTCGAGAAGATCTCGCTCTTGCGGATCGGGATGGTGCTGTTGCGCGGGATGAGGGTAGTCATCACGCTGCCCAGGGTTTCCACACCCAGAGAGAGCGGGGTGACATCGAGCAGGAGCATATCTTTGACCTCGCCGCCCAACACGCCCGCCTGGATGGCGGCGCCTATGGCGACGACTTCGTCGGGGTTGACGCTCTTATTCGGCTCCTTGTTGATGATCTTGCGCACAAACTCCTGAACCATAGGCATGCGGGTTGAACCGCCTACCAGGACGACTTCGTCGACGCCCTGGGTATCCAGTTTGGCGTCGCGCAGCGCCGATTCAAAGGGCTGGCGCATGCGCTCGACCAGATGGCTGGTGAGCTGCTCGAAGCGCGCGCGGGTGAGGCGCAGCTGCAGGTGCTTGGGGCCGTTAGCGTCCGCGGTGATATACGGCAGGTTGACCTCGGTCTCCATGGTGCTGGAGAGCTCGATCTTGGCCTTTTCGGCGGCCTCGCGCAGGCGTTGGAGAGCCTGGCGGTCGCTGCGCAGGTCGATGCCCTGGCTGTTCTTGAACTCATCCGCGGCCCAATTGACCACGCACTGGTCCCAATCGTCGCCGCCCAGGTGGGTGTCGCCGTTGGTAGAGCGTACTTCAACCACGTTGTCGCCCACTTCGAGGACGCTGACGTCGAAGGTACCACCGCCCAGGTCAAAGACGAGGATCTTTTCGTTGTTTTTCTTATCCAAACCGTAGGCCAAAGCCGCGGCGGTGGGCTCGTTGATGATGCGCAGCACGTCCAGCCCGGCAATCTTGCCGGCGTCTTTGGTCGCCTGGCGCTGGCTGTCGCTGAAATAAGCCGGGACGGTGATGACTGCCTGGCTGACGGTCTCGCCGAGGTAAGCCTCCGCGTCCGTCTTGAGTTTGCCCAGGATCATCGCGGAAATTTCCTGCGGGGTGTATTCTTTACCGGTCTGGGCAATTTTAACCCGCGCGTCACCCGAAGGGCCCTCGACGACTTTGAAGGGGACCATCTTGCGCTCGGTCTCCACCTCGTTGTAGCGGCGGCCCATAAAGCGTTTGATCGAAAAAACGGTGTTTTCGGGGTTGACTACCGCCTGCCGTTTGGCAGTCTGGCCAACCAATCGTTCGTTATTCTTGCTAAAAGCAACGACCGAGGGGAGCAGGCGCGAGCCTTCGGCGGTGGTGATCACCACCGGATCGCCGCCTTCCATCACTGCTACCACGCTGTTGGTCGTGCCCAAGTCGATACCTATAATTTTACCCATGATGTTGTACTCCTTTTCATGTGGGACATTCGTTCCAGTACATTCACAAGGATACCCGGCCAATGCAAGAATCATGTTAACGCTGTATAGGTAGCGTATTAATACGCCTCGCCTGGCAGGGCGGCGGACAAAGGGTACAAATCCTCTCTACAATTTCTCGCGGGGCTGGATATAATGAATCAATACCCTGATGGTCTAGCTGGTTGAAAATGGAGGAATGAAATGACCCAAATCGATCGTGTGGCCTTCACCAATCCAAAGCGCGGCAAGATGCCGGATTACTTCACCGAGGCCGAATTGGAAGTGACCCGAATGGCGGAGCAGGGCACACTCCAGCAGGTTGTGGAATACGCAACCATGGTGCGTGAGTATTGGGCGCCGTTCAATTATCCAAATTTCTGCGTAGAGCTGGGGCGGACCGATCCATATGTCGGCGCTGAGTTTAATGAAGACGGCGTTGAGCTGGATGAAGCCCCCTATGGGGCCATCACCATTGTCGAAGATGACCCGATTGTAGGGGTGGAGGTTATCGGCAGCGCATGCGTGCCGCCCGGTTTTGTGCAGATCTACGCCGAACCGCTGGTGTGGAAGTTCCCGCGCACCGGGATCAAAATGAAAGTGGACAACCTGTGGGGCGAACACCTGCGTTGGGAACTGATTGTCGGCGGCTTGAATGAAGGCTGGCGCACGGCCGGATTAAGCAGCGCGCACTTCAGCCTGCCGCAGTCGAAGAAGGTGACGATCATGACAGGCAGCCAGCACGACATGGCGGATTTGGATATCAAGAATATGCGCCACGATGCGCATTACTGCACGCGCATCATCCGGGTGACGGTGCAGAAAGCGGTTCAATGAGGGGAGGAAAGCCGTGTTGATAGATGAAAGCGGGTACAGCCTGGTGCTGCAGGCGCTCAGTTTTGCGGCGCGCAAACACCGCGACCAGCGGCGCAAAGGCAGCGATCATGCCCCTTATATCAACCACCTGATCGACGTGCTCGACCTGTTGTGGCGCGTGGGCGGGGTGCGCGAGGCCGAGGTGCTGGCGGCGGCGGTGCTGCATGACACGGTCGAAGACACCGCCACCAGCCCGCAGGAGATCGAAGCCGCCTTTGGGGCAGGCGTGCGCGCGCTGGTGCTGGAGGTGACCGACGACAAATCCCTGCCGCAGGCGGTGCGCAAGCAGCAGCAGATCGAGCATGCCGGTCAGCTTTCCTCCGGCGCAAAGCTGATCAAACTGGCCGACAAAATCAGCAACGTGCGCGACCTGGCCACCCACCCACCCCTGCTTTGGCCGCCTGCCCGGCGGCGGGCCTACCGCACATGGGCCACCCAGGTGATCGACGCCCTGCGCGGCGCCAACCCGGGGCTGGAAGCCGAATTCGACCGCATTCTGCGGGGGAACGATTCCCTGGGATAACCCCAAGGCAAAATCTCGCGACATACAGCAGAGGAGTATAATAAGACAAGCCGTGTCCAATTACACCGGCTGAAATTGTCTTGGGCTGCGCCTGGCACCCGGCAGCCGATGCATAAAGGAGAGCTGGGTATGATTGAAGGTAAATTAGCGCAATTGAAAACGATTATTGGCCAGATGGACAGCGTCATCGTGGCTTTTTCGGGCGGGATCGACAGCACACTGGTGGCCAAAGTGGCGTTTGAGGCGCTGGGCGAGCGAGCCGTGGCGGTGACCGCCGTCTCGGCCAGCCTGGCGGAGAGCGAGCGGCTGGAAACGATCCAATTGGCCAAGGAAATTGGCATCCGGCACGTGCTGGTGAGCTCGTCGGAAGTGGAAGACGTGCGCTACCGTGAAAACACCCCCCTGCGCTGCTACTGGTGCAAGCACGAACTCTCCGATATCCTGGGCGCGTATGCCCGCAAACACGGCTACCAGCACATTCTGGACGGCAGCAACCTGGACGACACCCGGGATGTGCGCCCCGGGCGCAAAGCGATGAAAGAGGGCGGTTTCCGCTCGCCGATGATCGAGGCAGGCATGAGCAAAGCCGACGTACGCGCCGCCGCCCAGGCGCTGGGACTGTCCAACTGGGATAAACCGGCGATGGCCTGCCTGGCTTCGCGCATCCCTTACGGCACACAGGTGAACACCCAAAACCTCAAGCAGGTGGAGCTGGCCGAGGCCTTCCTCCACGGGCTGGGGATGCGCCAGGTGCGCGTGCGGCATCACGGCAGCCTGGCGCGCATCGAGACCGACCCCAGCGAGTTTGCCCCCCTGGTGGCTGCCCGCGAAGATATCGCCGCGCGCTTCAAGGAAATCGGGTTTACCCACACCAGCCTGGACCTGGCCGGCTACCGCCAGGGCAGCTTGAATGAGTCTATCGGGCGCAGTTGAACGAAGGGCGCCTGCCCTGCCCGCGCCGGGAATCCACCGGGCGGGCCAGGGGGAAACGCATCTCAACAGCCAGATAGTTTCCTGTACTTTTCCTCACCCCCAGCCCCCTCTCCGCGGCAAAAGCGCCGCGGAGAGGGGGAGAAATGATTTTTTCGCGAGGTGGCTGCATCCTGCAGCCACCTCGCGTCATATTAAATCCGCGCCCTTGAAAGCGGAAATTTCAGGGCAGGTGGCAGCCGTCATCAAAAAATAATGTGTAGGTAGGTTTATCCTAACGGGCGGGCAGTCTCTTTTAATCCCCGGAGTTCACCTGCGGGTACAATTGAAATCAGATTCTCATTGGTGATCCTCGGAGGCCAGGATGAACTATACCCGGCGCGCGATCCGTCTGCCGCAAGATAACGCTGCCCTGCTGGACATTGTCCGGCAGCACCCTGAACGCCACCCGCACGTCATCGATCTGCCCTACCGCTTGAGCAGTTGGGCGCTGGATGAGCCCGCCAACGGGGCCATCTGGCTGGACGAAACGGGCAAGGGGCTGGCCTGGGCGATGCTGCAACCCCCGTTCTGGAACATCGACCTGGCGGTCGGCGATGCGCCCTCCACGCCGGGGATCTACGCGCAGGTGCTGGCCTGGGCGCAGCAGCGGGCGCTTGAACTGGCGGGCACGCCTGTTGGCCGGCCGGCCTGGTTCGTCCTAACCCTGGAAGACCAGGCAGAAGAAATCGAAGCACTGGAGTTCGGCCGGTTTTACCTGCCAGACCCACGCGCCGGTAGACCCCTGGGTGAGGGTCCAGCTGCGGCGGCCGCTGGCGGGCGGTCAGGGCGGCCCGGGCGAACCGCAAGGCTTTCACCTCCGTCCCCTGGGCGGGCTGGAGGAGGCGGGCGCCTACACCGCGCTGCACCGCGCGGCTTTTGGCTCGAAGAACATGAGCGAGGAGTGGCGCCGGCGGACGGTGACCCGCCCGGATTACTGCGCCGACCTGGACCTGGTAGCCCAGGCGGAAGATGGGCGGCTGGCGGCTTTTTGCATCGGCTGGTATCACCCACAGGGCATGGGCAGCGGCCCGGCGGCGCAGGTGGAGCCCCTGGGGGTGCATCCCGATTTTCAACGGCGCGGGTTAGGCCGCGCGCTGCTGGCGGAGCTGTTCCGCCGGGCTGCCCTGCGCGGCGCGGCAGAAATCTATGTGGATTGCGACGACTACCCCGACGGGCCGGCTTTTGGGCTGTACCGTTCGGCGGGTTTTGAAATCCACAGGAAGATCGCCATTTACCGCAAGGACGCACCCGAAAGCCAGGTCTGACCGCCGTCCGCACGAAACCAGCCGTTAAACCAACGACCGGGCGATTATTTCCTGGGTATAATTCAAGCCGACACACAATTTATCCGGGAGGGATGCCCTATGACTGCCCAAATATTAGATGGAACCGCTTTTGCCGAGAAAATCCGCGCGCAGGTGGCCGATGAGGTTGCCCGGCGAACGGCGGAGGGTCATCTGGCCCCGGGGTTGGCCACGGTGCTGGTGGGGGACAACCCGGCCTCGCACGTGTACGTCAAATCCAAGCACAAAGCCTGCCAGCAGGTAGGCATCCAATCCTTCGCTTACGATCTGCCCGCCACCGCTACGCAAAACGAGGTGGAACAGCTGGTAAAAAATCTCAACGTCGACCCACAGGTCAACGGCATCCTGGTGCAGCTGCCCCTGCCCTCCGGGCTGGACGAGGAGCGCGTGCTCAACACGGTCAGCATCGAGAAAGATGTGGATGGCTTCCACCCGATCAACATCGGGCGCCTGGCGCAAAAAGGGCGCGAGCCGCTGTTTGTGCCCTGCACCCCTTCGGGCTGCATGCTGATGATCGAGTCGGTGCTGCCGGACCTCAACGGCGCCAACGCGGTGGTGCTGGGCCGCTCCAATATCGTCGGCATGCCCATGGCGCTGCTGCTGGTGCGCGCCAACGCCACCGTGACCATCTGCCACTCGCGCACGCGCAACCTCAAGGACGTCTGCCGCACGGCGGATGTTCTGGTGGCGGCCGTCGGTCGGGCGGAAATGGTGCGCGGCGATTGGGTCAAGCCGGGCGCGGTGGTAGTGGACGTGGGCATGAACCGGGTGGAGGACGCCAGCCGCCCGCGCGGTTACCGCCTGACCGGGGATGTGGCCTACGACGAGGTCAGTGAGGTAGCCGGGTGGATCACCCCGGTGCCGGGGGGCGTAGGCCCCATGACCATCGCGATGCTGCTGCAGAACACCCTGCGCGCATCAAGATTGGCCAAAGCGTAAGAAAGCGCCGGGCCCCCGATTTCATTTACCGATTAAAGCCAACTTTCTAAAACCCATCCAAAGGCTTAACAGGAGCGGGAGTAAAACCGCTCCGCAGATAGGCGAAGACTTGGGCGAACCGGACGCTGTCGTGGGCGGCACGGTAAGTGTTTGGGTAGGTGGTTGCGTTAGCCGGCGGTGGCAAGGTAGCGCTGGGCATAGGGCTGGGCGTGATGGTCGCACTGGGTTTTGAAGTAGGCGAGGGCATTAGCGTGTCGATTCGCCAGGGAGTAGGCGTATGATAGTTGCCTGGGGTCAGGATCAGGAAATCCGGTTTCGGTCCACTTAGATCGACAATCCCTTCGAAATTGCTCATCCATTGAAGTAGGTGGAGTGTTTTAATATGCGAAGGATTGAGCTGTATGGCCAATTGAAGCTGGATCATACAAGTTGTTAGCAGATCCGGATTAGACGGCAGCCAAATCTCGGAAGCAAAATTCCAATTGGCCGTCTCACACAGCAAGTCGCCGTAGCCGTAATGCCAATCGGCATCATTGGGCAGCAACGCGACGCTTTTCTGGTAGGCTTCCTGGCTGCGCCCGAATAGATCCTCGCCCATGACATCCTGCCGGAAACCGCGTTCAAATAGGAATATATTTTTATAATTTTTCCCTATTCTGCCCCAGGCTTCTCCATCTTGAGAATTAGACTTGAACGTGGCTCAGATCCTTCTGCAGGGTCTGCCAGATAAGCGGGTTGACAACCAGAACGAAGGTATTGCGGTCCGGCTCGAAATCCTCAAAATGCCAGCGTACCTCGTCGCTGTCTATGCGGCCGCCCTCTGAAATGTCGGCCACATTCATCTCATTGGCCGGGTAAGGCAAGCGTAAACGGATATCCGCGCTGCCAATGGTACCCTGCCAGCCCTGCCCTGTGGTGAGGATATAAGGAAAGCCAAGGTAATTGGTTACACCATGACCGTCCAACTGGCCCTGAATCAAATAGCGAACCTCAACCTTGAGATCCTTCCCAACCGGAAACGTGATCGGAAACTCAGCCCAACAGGGTTTACGAACCCTGGTTCCCACCCCGTTTTCAAAGTGATCCATATCTGCCTCGATGATATTTACCTTAAGGGGAATTTCATCTACCAGGGCCCGGAAATTCTGGATAGCAGGATAGTTCGTATCAAGATAAGTGCAGCCTCGATCCACCCCGGGGTAATTCTTCGTCATGAACATGGGGAAGCGCACAGTCATACTCTCGGCGCTGTCGCCCAGGTTGTGCATGGTAAAAACTGCGGTTACAGCCGCCTGCCAATTATCATAAATACTGCTGGAAGGCAGATCGATCAATACTGTTTCAGCCACCATGCGCACCTGAGTTGTCTCCTCACCAGGGAAAATGCTTGAGCCCAACGGCGGCTGAGGCGGAGCGATATCTGCCCGAACTGTTGCAGGGCTGTGGATGATAAATGGGGAGAGGAAAACAAGCATACATACGAAGAGGAAACCGAGACGGCGACGAGACATATTCACCCCTTTACAATGGATTGCCTTGTATCATTTTAGCAAAGAATGCTCGCGCGCTATTACACCTGCTGTCCATACAAATTGTGACATTTATCGCGTTGTCTGACAATTGACATTTAATCCGAATGTCGTTAAACTGAAACTACGTTTACATGGTCAGACAATCGAGTGATATGCCCAGTCTCCTGATCAAAAATGCAGCCCTCCTGATAACCATGGATGACCAGCGCCGCGAAATCGCGGGCGGCGGCCTGTTTGCGCGCGATGGGATCATCGAGCAGGTGGGGCCGGCGGGCGACCTGCCCGAGACGGCCGACGAGGTGTTGGATTTCGACGGCTGTATCGTTTTTCCCGGGCTGATCAACACCCACCACCACTTCTACCAGACCCTCACCCGCGCGGTGCCCGCCGCGCAGGACGCCAACCTGTTCAACTGGCTGAAAACGCTCTACCCCATCTGGGCGCGGATGACCCCGGACGACATTTTCATCTCTACCCAGACGGCGCTGGCCGAACTGGCCCTTTCGGGGTGCACGACGGCCAGCGATCACCTCTACCTGTTCCCCAACGGCTCGCGTCTGGACGATGAAATCGCCGCCGCCGGCGAGGTGGGGCTGCGCCTGCACGCCTCGCGCGGTTCGATGAGCCTGGGCGAGAGCCAGGGCGGCCTGCCCCCCGACAGCGTGGTTGACAGCGAAGACGCCATCCTCAACGATTCGCAGCGGCTGATCGAAAGCTATCACGACGCGCAGCGCGGATCGATGCTGCAGATCGTGCTGGCGCCCTGCTCGCCCTTCAGCGTCAGCGGCGATTTAATGCGCCAGAGCGCCATTTTGGCGCGCGAATACGGGGTGCACCTGCACACCCACCTGGCGGAGACCCAGGACGAAGAAGTGTTTTGCCAGGAAAAATTTGGCTACCGCCCGGCCGGCTATATGCAGTCGCTGGATTGGGTCGGCGAGGACGTGTGGTTCGCCCACGCGGTGCACGCCAACCCGGCCGAGATCCGCCTCTTCGCGCAGACCGGCTGCGGGGTGGCCCACTGCCCCAGCTCGAACATGCGCCTTGCCTCGGGGATTGCCCCGCTGCAGGCCTATCTCAAAGCCGGGGTCAAGGTGGGATTAGGCGTCGACGGTTCGGCCTCCAACGACGGCTCGCACATGCTGGCCGAGTCGCGCCAGGCGATGCTGTTGGCGCGCCTGTCTGCCGGGCTGCAGGGCGCCTCCCTTTCGGGGCAGGATGCCCCCGCGCTGCTGACCGCGCGCCAGGCGCTGGAACTGGCCACCCGCGGCGGGGCTGCAGTGTTGGGACGGCCCGACCTGGGCTCGCTGGAAGTGGGGAAATGCGCCGATTTTGCCGCGCTGCGCCTGGAGCGATTGGCCTACGCCGGCGGCCTGCACGACCCGCTGGCCGCACTGATTTTCTGCGCGCCGCAGACGGTGGATTGGCTGGTGGTGGGCGGTAAAACCGTGGTGAAAGACGGACAGCTGCCGGCTCTCGACCTGCCGCGGCTGGTCGAACGGCACAACCGCGCCGCGCGCCGCCTGGTTGGCTAAACGCGCGTTGGACTGGACGTTCTTAGGTAGCGGGGAGCAGGAAGAACGCATCCGATATGAAGACCTGAGGAACCACTGATGGATACCTTCCGCATGATCGATTCTCGCGAACTGGTAGACTGCGCCATGGGGCGCATCCCTGCCGACCTGGTGATCCGCAACGGGCGCTGGGTGTGCGTGCAGTCGGGCGAAGTACTGCCAGACAGCGAAATCGCGGTGAAAGGCGGGCGCATTGCCGCGGTGGGCGCGGACGTGCACCAGTGCATCGGCCCGCAGACGCGCATCCTGGATGCGGCCGGGCGCTACCTGGTGCCCGGTTTGTTGGACGCCCATATGCACGTCGAATCGGGGATGCTGACCGTGGCCGAGTTCAGCCACGCGGTCATCCCCCACGGCACCACCGGCATGTTCGTTGACCCGCACGAGATCGCCAATGTGCTCGGGCTGCGCGGGGTGCGCCTGATGCTGGATGAGGCCGCACTGCAGCCGGTGCACATTTTCCTGCAGATCCCCTCCTGCGTGCCCTCGGCGCCCGGGTTGGAAACCAACGGGGCGGAGTTGGGCGCGGAGGAAGTGCGCGAGGCGCTGAGCTGGCCGGGGGTGATCGGACTGGGTGAAATGATGAATTATCCCGGGGTGGCCTTCTGCGATGAAGGCGTGCACGCCAAACTGCAGGCCACCCGCCAGGCCGGCGGGGTGATCGGCGGACATTATCCCTCCCCGGACCTCAACTTGCTTTTCGCCGGATATGTGGCCGGCGGGGCGATGGACGACCACGAAGGCACGCGCCTGGAAGACGCCGTGGCGCGCGTGCGCCAGGGGATGAAAGCCATGCTGCGCTTCGGCTCGGCCTGGCACGACGTGGCCGAACAGGTGCGCGCCGTCACCGAAATGCACCTCGACGCGCGCAACTTCTTGCTGTGCACCGACGACTCGCACTCCGCCACGCTGGTTGGCGAAGGGCATATCGACCGCGCGCTGCGCCACGCGATCAGCCAGGGGCTGGCGCCGATGACCGCCATCCAGATGGCCACGATCAACACCGCCGAACACTTCGGCGTCAGCCGCGAGATTGGACAGATCGCCCCCGGGCGCTACGCAGATATCCTGATCGTGCCCGACCTGGTCAATTTCCACGCCGACGTGGTCGTCGCCCGCGGGCAGATCGTGGCAGAACACGGCCGGCTGCTGGTGGAAACCCCCGCCATCCATTACCCCGATTGGGCGCTGCGCTCGGTGCATCTGCCGCGCGCCCTCACCGCCGCCGATTTCCGCCTGCCCTCCAGCAACGGTCGCCAGACGGCCAACGTGATTGGGGTGATCGAAAACCAGGCCCCCACCCGTCACCTGCAGATGCATGTGCGCGCCAAAAACGGCGAAATCCTGGCGGACCGTACCCGCGACCTGGCCAAGGCCGCGCTGGTGGAGCGCCATCACGGCAGCGGTGGGGTGCAGGTGGGGCTGGTGCAGGGATTTGGCTTTAGCGAACCCTGCGGGCTGGCCTCCACGGTGGTGCACGACAGCCACCAGATGATCGTGATCGGCACCGACGATAACGACATGGCCCAGGCGGCCAATCGCCTGATGCAGACCGGCGGCGGGCAGGTGGTGGTGCGGCGCGGCGAGATCATCGGCGAGGTCAACCTGCCGATTGCCGGGCTGATCTCCAACGAACCCGCCGAGTTGGTGGCGCGCCAGGCTGAGACCGTGCTGGCAGGTTTTCGCGCCTGCGGCTGCAAGCTCAACAATGCCAATATGCAAATGAGCCTACTGGCGCTGGTGGTCATCCCCGAACTGCGCATCTCGGACAAAGGACTGGTGGATGTGCGCCGGTTCCAGTTGATCGACGTACTCGAATAAACCAAGCAGAAAGTGAACGCATCATGAGCCCAAAACGTACCGTTTCACATCCATATCAGCGCTTGCAAACCCAGCTGGCCGCCCTGCTGGCAGAGACCGCCCCGGGAGAACGCCTGCCGGCCGAACCGGAACTGGCCCGCCAGATGGGCGTCTCGCGCGCCACATTACGAGAAGCCATGCGCTCGTTCGAAGGCCAGGGGCTGATCCGCCGGCGCCAGGGCGTGGGCACGTTTGTGGTCGGGCAAAGCAAGGTGATCGAGACCGGGCTGGAAGTGCTGGAGAGCATCGAGAGTTTGGCGTCGCGCATGGGGTTGGAAGTGTCGATGGGCGATCTGAGCATCGAGGAAGTGATGGCCGACAGCGAACAGGCCGAGGCGCTCAACGTGGAACTGGGATCCAGGCTGGTGAAAGTCAGCCGCGCGATCCTCACCGACCAGCGCCCGGTGGCCTTTCTGGTAGACATCCTGCCCGAGGACATCCTCCCGCCCAACGAGCTCAAGCAAGGCTTTACCGGCTCGGTGCTGGATTTGCTCCTGCGCCGCGGCGCGATCCAGTTGAGCCGTTCGGTCGCGGAAATCCGCGCCGAGGCCGCTTCGGCGGAAATTGCCCGGGCGTTGGAAATCCAGCGCGGCGACGTGCTGCTGCTCTTCACCGCGCGGTTGTTCACCATCGATGATCGCTCCATCGATTATTCGCAGAGCCACTTCCTGCCGGGTTACTTCCGCTTCCAGGTGGTGCGCAAGGTCGGCGAAGGCTAACCCTCTTTTGAAAATCATCCCCGGCTATCGGGGTGCATCTTTCGTTCAACAAAAGCTGGAGAGATATGGTCAATCAAGAAATTATGGCAAAAATCCATGCGCAGGTCGAGCAGCAACGCGAAGCGATGCTGAGCTTTATGCGCGAAATATGCGCCATCCCGAGCATGAATTCGCTTATTGGCCCGGTGGGCGAGCGCATCGCCGCCGAGATGCGCGCGATGGGCTTCGCGGATGTGCGCTTTGACAAAATGGGCAACATCTATGGGCACATCGGCAGCGGTCCGCGGGTGATGGTCTACGACTCGCACATCGATACCGTGGGGGTAGGCGACCCGGCCGCCTGGGGCTATGACCCCTTCCAGGGCAAGATCGAAAACGGCCGGCTGTATGCGCGCGGCACGGTGGACGAGAAAGGCAGCACCCCGGGGATGATCTACGGGCTGGCGATTGCGCGCGACCTGGGGCTGCTGGACGGCTGGACGGTGTATTACTTTGGCAACATGGAAGAATGGTGCGACGGGATTGGCCCCAACACCTTCGTGGAGCTCGACCCGCAGGTGCGCCCGGATTTTGTGGTGATCGGCGAGCCCACCAGCCTGAACATCTACCGCGGGCACAAAGGGCGCATCGAGCTGAAAATCACCGCCAAGGGCAAGAGCGCCCACGCCGCCAGCAATCATCTGGGCAAGAACGCGGTATATATGCTCCTGCCGGTGATCGCCGCGATCCGCGATCTTGAGCCGCAGTTGGGCAACCATCCCTTCCTGGGGCACGGCAAGATCACGGTCAGCGACATGAAAGTGCAGACCGCCAGCATCAATGCGGTGCCCGACGAAGCGGCCATCTTCATCGACCGGCGGCTGACCTTTGGCGAAAGCAAAGAGGCGGCGGTCGAGCAGATCAAGGCGCTCATCCCGGCGGCGGAACGCGCGGAGATTATGGTCGAAGAGCTGTTCTACGACGAGCCCTCCTACACCGGGTTCGTCTATCCGGTAGATAAATACTTCCCGGCCTGGGCGCTGGACGAGAACCACCCGCTGGTGCAGGCAGGCGTGGCAGCGCGCCGGCTGATCGGCCTGGCGGATGCGCCCACCGGCAAGTGGGACTTCTCGACCAACGGCACCTACTGGGCGGGCAAAGCGGGCATCCCGAGCATTGGGTTTGGCCCCGGCGACGAACTGCTGGCGCACACCACCGGCGAATGGATCGAGCTGGAAGAGGTGGTCAAGGCCGCCGAATTTTACGCCGTCCTGCCCGGACTACTATAAAAGAAGATCAACCGCGGGCAACCCGGTTGGATGATTAAAAATATTCAAGGAGCAAACAAACGATGCAAACCAATTTGCGCGGCCGCGATTTTATCGGCGACCTGGACTTTAGCAAAGAAGAAATTGAAACCGTGCTGGACGTGGCCTGGGATCTGAAACGCAAGCGGGCGCTGGGCGAATCGCACGCCTACCTTCGTGACAAAGTGCTGGCCATGCTGTTCTTCTTCACCAGCACGCGCACGCGCGGTTCGTTCGAGGCCGGCATGGCCCAGTTGGGCGGGCACGCCGCCTTCATCGACTCGGAGACCACCCAGATTTCGCACGGCGACACAGCCAAAGAGATCGGCGAGATCTTCGGGCGCTATTTCGATGGGATTTCCATCCGCCAATGCGACTGGCAGTTTGGCAACGGCTACATCAACGAAGTGGCCAAATACTCACGCGTGCCGGTGCTCAACATGCAGTGCGACGTCTACCATCCCTTCCAATGCCTGGCCGACCTGATGACCATCATCGAGAAAAAAGGGCGCGACCTGCGCCGCAAAAAAGTGGTGGTTTCCTGGGCCTACGCCGCCTCGTACAGCAAACCCATCTCGGTGCCGCAGTCGCTGATCCTGCAGATGACCCGCTTTGGCTGCGACGTGGTGCTGGCGCATCCGCCAGAATTCAAGCTGATGCCCGAGATCATGAGCATGGCCGAGGAAAACGCGCGCAAATACAACGTGGGCTTCGAGGTCACCGACAACATGGACGAAGCCTTCAAAGATGCCGACGTGGTTTACCCCAAATCCTGGGGGCCGCTGGTGACCACCACCGGCAAAGAAGAGGGCAAAGCCCTGATTGAAAAATACCGCTCATGGATCACCGACCAGCGCCGCATAAACCTGACCAAAGATGACGCGATTTACATGCACTGCCTGCCGGCTGACCGCAACCTGGAAGTGACCGACGAGGTGATCGACGGGCCGAAATCGGTGGTGTATGACGAGGCCGAGAACCGCCTGCACGGCCAGAAGGCGGTGATGGCGCTGACCATGGGGTAAATTCACCCATCAAAGAGGGGCTTGCCCCCTGACCTTCTCAATAAAATTTGGATACCGTGGGATGCCCGCCAGGGCGTCTCATCAAACCTAAGCACACG
The DNA here is from genome assembly GCA_963752685.1 of uncultured Chloroflexia bacterium. Taxonomy (GTDB): domain Bacteria; phylum Chloroflexota; class Anaerolineae; order Anaerolineales; family Anaerolineaceae; genus Anaerolinea. Next base: position 74,611 of record CAVVZR010000013.1, read on the forward strand.
GCCGGATTTATTTTGTTATTGATTGCAAAGGAGACTATATGACCGACAAGAAGACTGCTGTCATCGCCATTGGGGGCAATTCGCTGATTAAAGATAATGCCCACCAAAGTATCGAGGACCAGTACCAGGCTGCCAAAGATACGACCCTGCACATCGCCGATATGATCGAATCGGGATGGAACGTAGCCATCGGCCACGGCAACGGGCCGCAGGTGGGGTTGATCTTGCGCCAATCCGAGGTGGCGGCCAAGTCGGAGCATATCCCCGAAACCCCGCTGGACGTGTGCGGCGCGGAAAGCCAGGGGCTGATCGGCTACCTGCTGCAGCAAAATTTACAGAACGAGCTTTTCCAGCGCGGGATTAAACAAAATGTCGCCACGATCATCACCCAGGTGCTGGTTGACAACAACGACCCGGCTTTCCAGCATCCCACCAAACCTATCGGCGGGTTTATGGGCGAGGAAGAAGCCCAGCGCAAAGCCCAGGAACTGGGTTGGAGCGTGGTGGAAGACGCCGGGCGCGGATGGCGGCGGGTGGTGGCTTCACCCGACCCCAAGGAAGTGGTCGAGCTGGACACGGTCAAGGCGCTGATTGCTGCCGGGGTGATCGTGATCACGGTGGGCGGCGGGGGCATCCCGGTGATCGATAAGGGCAACGGCGATTACATCGGCACGGCGGCGGTCATCGACAAGGACTTCGCCTCCAGCCTGCTGGCCCAGGAAATCCACGCGGACCTGTTCGTGATTTCCACCGCGGTGGAAAAAGTGGCGCTCAATTACGGCAAACCCAACGAGCAGTTGGTGGACCGCATGACGGTGGCGGAAGCCAGGCAGTATATGGCGGAAGGCCATTTTGCCAAGGGCTCGATGCTGCCCAAGATCCAGGCGATCCTGCGCTACCTGGAAAAAGGCGGCCCCGCGGCGCTGATCACCAACCCCGAGAACATCGGCCGGGCGCTCAAAGGCGAGACCGGCACCTGGGTGGTGCCCTGAGTCAGGCCAGAGAGAGTTAAAGACAAAAGGCGCGGCAAGCCGCGCCTTTTGTCTTTAACCGCGGACCCCTAGCCCTCTTGCAGTTTGTCCCGCACCAGGTCCATGCCTTCCCCGATGGTGGAGATATTCGTGGCTTCTTCGTCAGAGATTTCAATCCCGTACTGGTCTTCTACCGCCATGATCAATTCGACCAGGTCGAGGGAATCCATTTCGAGGTCATCGGTGAGGCGCATATTGGGTTTCAACTTGCGAACCTCTATGCCAAACAACTCGAGGATATCCTTCAAATCAGCCAGCATGCTTGCATCCGTCACCGCGTCGGGCGGTTCGGGCTGCGCGGAGCGGGTAGCCGCCGGCTCGCCGACCGGTTGGACGATCTGGCGGGAGCCTTTGATCGATTCTTTGGTGACCAATTCCTTCACCGCCCCGTTTTCCTGGCGGAGCATTTGGGGGATCAAGTGATCGGGGATGCCCTGCATGCGGATCAGCGCCACGCCCAGGTTGAAGGCCTGCTCAATGGAACGCCCAGCACCCAGCGCCTGGTAAAAGCCGATCGAGAAAGAAATGGCGGCCAGGTCGGCCACCTCGCGGCTCATGCCGATGACATAGGGTATGTGGCGGGCAATGGCTTTGGCCTGGACGGCCGAATAACAGGCGTTGAGGATCACGCAGTTGAGCTGGTCGGCAAAATTTTCGAATAAACCCGCCAGGGCTTCCGCCGAAATTGGCTGGGTGTGGCCGGTGACAGTTTCCACGCACAGCGCGCCTTCATCGTTGCCGTGCCCCGAGAAGTGCACGATCTGCGGGTTAATGTCGAGCATGGCCTGGCTGATATCCTGCGGGCGCACCGATAATTTCATGGTAAAGTCAAAATTGTCCCGTTGGCGGGATAACTGCAGCTTTTCCTCGATTTCTCGGGCTTCTTCACCCAGGCGCAGGCGGGTCTGGTCGGTCGGATCGGCAGAAAGGAAAAGGATTGAGATCGTTAAACACCATACCGCAGGATTTCTACCAGTATAACAAAGTCACCCTGCCGATACAATCCACAGGCGGCGAAGGGGCACACTTCCAAGGCGGGTGCACGCACAGTGTCTGCGCCTGCGATGTGGGAAGAAAATTATTATAATGGTGTATTTGCGCGCGAAAGCGTGCAAATACACCAAATTTTTCTGTTTTCCCCGCCCTTGAGGGCGGGGATCAAGGGGTGGGTGACATTATTTGCATAGAACGAATGTTTTTATGCAATCGCTCTAGGCACACTTCAGCTCGGGGGTAAAATTGCCCCGCCCCCCTGACCCCACCCAAAAGCGAGGCGGGAAATCAGAGTTTTGAGGGTGTTGGACGGCTGCCGGCAGCGCTTACGCCCATATATCCGGCCGGCCGGCGCTAAGGTTGTAAATTTAAGAGCAAATGGTACCCAAACGGGCACTGTCGTACTATAATTTCGATGTAAAATATGGAATGCAGTCGCCATCCTTTGGGTTGGATGAATTGTTTACATTGCGGCTCAGCACAATAAATTCATGAAATTCCTGTCATCGCGGCCCTGGCATCGCATAAAGGAGGTGATTCGTCTCGGTTTCCCCTCTCATGTAATGTTTGGTTAAAAGATTGTCGATATTTGTTTCACTTTGGAGGAGAACTCAATGAAAAGGTCTGGTTTGTTCCGTGCTCTATCGATTCTATTGGTCCTGGCCTTTGGCCTGACCGCCTGCGCACCGGCAACCGCCACGCCGGCCGCCGAAGCCACCCAGGCGCCCGCCCCCACTACCGCCGAAGCCACCATGGCGCCTACGGCGACGACAGAAGAAATGATGGCTACCGAAGCCCCCACCGCCGCCCCCGAAACATCCGGCGGCTTCCAGATTCCTGAAGTTCAGGATGGCAAATTCAACGTAGCCATGGTCTTGATCGGACCCCACGACGATGGCGGCTGGTCACAGTCGCACTTCGAAGGGCTGGAATACGTTCAGAACAACATGCCGAACGTGCACACCGCCTACATCGAAAACGTGCCGGAAGGCGCCGACTCCGAGCAGGTTTTCCGCGCGCTGGCCCGCAAAGGCTTCAATCTGATCTTCGGCACCTCCTTCGGCTATATGGATCCGATGGAAGCGGTTGCCAATGACTTCCCGGATGTCACCTTCGTGCACATTTCCGGTTACAAATCCAATGGGACCAACTTTGGCAACCTGTTCGGCGGCATCGAGACGATGAAATATATGGCCGGCATGCTGGCCGGGGCGCGCGCCAAGATGGACAACAACCCCAAACTGGGTTACATGGCCACCTTCCCGATCCCCGAAGAACTGCGGTTGGGAAATGCCTTTGCCCTGGGCATGCGCAAGACCTGCCCCGAGTGCACCCTGGACGTGCGCTGGATCAACACCTGGCATGATCCGGTGAAGGAAAAAGAGGCTGCCGCTTCGCTGTTCGATGCGGGCGCAGACGTAGTCTTCACCGGCGCCGACACCCCCGCCGTGGCCGATGTGGCCAGGAAAAGGGCAAATGGGGCATCACCTATGACTGGTACGGCAGCTGCAAGGCCGAGGGCTGCCTGACCGCGCCCTACTGGAATTGGGGCCCGATCTACACCAAGATCGCCGAAGGCGTGTCTGACGGCAGCTACACCGTCGGTTGGGATTACTTTGACGCCGATTCCGGCGGTCTCGGGCTGTACGGCTTCATGGAAGGCGAGACGCTGACCAAGGGCGTGGCCGACCTGCCTCCCGAGGTGATCGCCGAAGTCAAGGACCTGATGGCCAAAGCACTGACGGGCGAATTCAACCGCTTCAACGTCTTCTCCGGCCCGATCAACGACAACACCGGCAAGGAGATTGTCCCCGCGGGCTCCGCACTGGAACAGGCCGATCTGGACCAGTTCCCGGGTGAAGGCGTAACCTGCAAGTACTGCATGCACTGGTGGGCCGAAGGCGTCACCGCTGAACTGCCGTAAAACGATTTTCTGACCGATCACTCCCCGCCCATTGGGGTGGGGAGATTTTTTCAATGTTGTTGAGCCGCGTCATGCGGCTCAACAACACATTGGATTAAACTTCGAGGTGTCATGGCGCCAGCAGATATCTCCAGCGAAGCAAGCAATGTGGTTACCATGAGGGGGATCGTCAAGCGGTTTCCCGGGGTATTTGCCAACGATCACGTGGATTTCAGCCTGCAAAAGGGGGAAATCCATGCGCTTTTGGGTGAGAACGGCGCCGGGAAAAGCACGCTGATGAATATCCTGGCGGGGTTGTATCACCCCGACGCCGGGATCATCGAAGTGGACGGCCGGCCGGTCAGCTTCGCCTCCCCACGCGACGCGATCAGCGCGGGCATCGGGATGATCCACCAGCATTTTATGCTGGTGCCCTCCCAAACGGTGACGGAAAATATCCTATTGGGTCTGGATAAACCGCGCTTCCGCATGAACCTCACCCATTATGACAAAGAGATCGCCGATCTGGGGGAGCGCTTTGGTATGCAGGTCGACCCGCGCGCGCACGTCTGGCAGCTTTCGGTTGGCGAACAGCAGCGCGTCGAAATTCTCAAGATGCTCTACCGCGGGGCGAACATCCTGATGATGGACGAGCCGACTGCCGTGCTGGCCCCCAGGAGGTAGGCGATTTATTCGCCACCCTGCGCGCGATGGTGGCCGAGGGCAAGTCGATTATTTTTATCAGTCACAAGCTTCATGAGGTGATGGAAATTGCCGACCGGGTGACCGTGCTGCGGCGCGGTAAGGTGACTGCTACGGGGGTGACTATCCAGGGCATCACCCGCGCCGAGCTGGCGCGATTAATGGTGGGCCGCGAAGTGATCTTCAACATGAACAAGCAGCCGTGCAACCCGGGGCAGGTGGTGCTTGCGATCGAAGATGTGTGGGCGGAAAACGACAAAGGTCTGGCCGCACTGCGCGGGCTGAACCTGACCGTGCGCCAGGGTGAAATTGTGGCGCTGGCCGGGGTGGCCGGCAACGGGCAGCGCGAGCTGGCCGACGTGATCACCGGGCTGCGGCACGCCAAACAAGGGCGAGTGCTGGTGGGTGAAGAAGATATCACCAACCAGCCGGTGCGCAGCGGGATCCGGCAGGGGGTGTCGCACATCCCCGAGGACCGCACCCATGTGGGCACCGCGCCCAACCTGAGCATCACCGATAATGTGATCATGAAGAGCTACAACCGCCGCCAATCGGCCAACGGCTGGATGCTCAATGCCAACGGCCGCCAGCCGATACGCCGAGGAACTCAAGAAGAGTTACGACATCGTCGTGCCCAATATCGATACCCCGGTACGCCTGCTTTCGGGCGGCAACTTACAGCGCGTGATCCTGGCGCGCGAGATTTCTTCCGCGCCGGAATTGATGATCGCCATGCAGCCGACCCGCGGTCTGGATGTCGGCGCGATCGAAGGCGTCCACCGCCTGCTGCTGGCGCAGCGCGAAAGCGGCGCGGCCATCTTGCTGATCTCGGAAGAGCTGGAAGAGCTGTCGATGTTGAGCGACCGGGTGGCCGTGATTTACGAAGGCCAAATCATGGGCGAGGTGACGGATGGCAATGTGAGACGGATTGGCCAGATGATGACCGGCACGCGCAAAGACCAGATCGAAGATCGGCAGGACGGTGAACCATGGTTGAACGAGGCCTGCCACGCAAAACGCTCTGGGAGCGCCTGCCCATCCGGATTACCCTCGAACCGCGCCTGCAGACCCCGCCGCGCTGGTACTCCTGGTCCTCTCGCTGGTTCGGTGGTGTGGCGCTGATCATCGGCGCGGTCATGCTGGCTCTGGCCGGCGGCAACCCCTGGGCGGCCTACGCGCATATTGCGGCGCTCGTCCTTCGGCAGCATCGGGGTCATTCTCGGACACAATGGTCAAGGCCATGCCGCTGATCCTGGTTGGGCTGGCCTGCACGATTGCGTTCCGCATGAAGCTGTGGAATATTGGTGCCGAGGGGCAGTTCTTCATGGGCGCCTTTGGCGCCAGCGCGGTGGTGCTGGCTCCCCTGCTGCCCGCCGACGCGCCCAAGTGGCTGTTCATCGTCTGCACCGCTGCTGGCGGGCATGCTGGGCGGCGCGATTTGGGGCTTTATCCCCGGCTTGCTGAAGGCGCGGTTCAGCGTCAACGAAATCATCTCCACCTGATGATGAACTACATCGCGATCGCGTGGAACAATTACTTTATCTTCGGGGTATGGAGCGAAGGCGGTTTCCAGATGTCGAAGGTCTTCCCACGAAATGCCTGGCTGCCGCGCCTGACCGATTACGCTACAGAAGTGCCGGCGCTTCGCGGGCTGACCACCCATTTTGGGCTGGTGCTGGCGCTGATCGCGGCGGTGGTGGTGTGGCTGATTCTCTACCGCAGCCAATGGGGTTACGAAATCCGCCTGATCGGCGACAACCCGCGCGCGGCCAAGTACGCCGGGGTGCCCATCACTCGCCAGACCATACTGGTGATGATGCTCTCGGGCGCGCTGGCCGGGTTGGCGGGCATGTCGGAGATCACCGGCGTGGTGCACCGTCTGCAAGGGGCGATCTCGCCAGGCTACGGTTTCACCGGCATTATCGTGGCCTGGCTGGCCAAGCTCAACCCATTCGCGGTGATCCTGGTGTCGATCCTGTTTGGCGCGCTGATCCTGGCCGGGCGCGAAATCCAGCCATCCGGCATCCCCAAGCTGATCCAGGGCATCATGCTGGTGTGCCTGATCGCCAGCGACTTTTTGCTGCGTTACCGCATGCGCATTGCCCGCCGCGCAGGAGGAAGATCTAAGCATGGATCTGATCATCGTTCTCCAGGCCGGGGTTGCCACCGGCACGGTGCTGCTGTTCGCAACGCTGGGCGAGATCTTTTCCGAACGCTCCGGGGTGCTGAACCTGGGTGTGGAGGGCATGATGCTGATCGGGGCGATGAGCGCCTTCGCGCGTGGCGATAGCGACCGGCAACCCCTGGCTGGGGATGCTGGCGGCCATGCTGGCGGCCGGGCTGCTCAGCCAGCTGCACGCCTTTATCATCATCACGCTCCAGTCCGACCAGGTGGTCAGCGGTCTGTCGCTGACGTTTCTGGGCACTGGGCATGAGCCTGGTGCTGGGCGAGGGCCTGAGCAAGGCCGGCGCGGTGCGCGCTGATCCCGTTCGTACACGTCCCGCTGTTGAGCCAGATTCCGCTGATCGGGCCGATCTTTTTCACCAACCAGAGCGTGCTGGTGTACCTGGGCTATCTGCTGGTGCCGCTGGCCTGGTACTATATCAACCGCACCCGCCCCGGGCTGCACCTGCGCGCGGTTGGCGAATACCCCGCCGCCGCCGATGCGCTGGGGGTGAACATTTACCGCCTGCGCTACTTCTATGTTTTTGTCGGCGGGATGCTGGCCGGGCTGGCCGGCGCGACGATCAGCCTGGCGATTTCGCCGGGCTGGTTCAGCGAGCTGACCACCGCCGGCCAGGGCTGGATCGCGGTTGGCCTGGTGATCTTTGCCCAGTGGGACCCGCTGCGCGCGATGTTTGGCTCTTACATCTTTGGCGCGCTGCGCCGGCTGGTGCTGGATATCCAGGGGCCGACGATCTGTTCGGGCTGCGCAATCCCTTTTATTACAACCCTTACTGGGGCTTCTTCCTGCAGATGCTGCCCTACGCCTTTACCATCATCGTCCTGGTGATTGGCTCGCGCGAAGCCGTCCGCAAACGCCTGGGCGCGCCCACCGCACTGGGGGTGCCGTATATCCGCGGCGAACGCGGTTTATAGCCAATCCCCAGGCAGCCGCGATGACACCCAGCTTCGAGATCGAGAAAAGCTCGCCCAGCTCCGAGGAAATTAAATTCCTGGAAGACCGCCTGTACGAACACAACCGCACCCGCACCGGGCAGGACGACGGGCAGGTTTTCGCATTTTTCATGCGCGACAAGTCAGGACGAAATCGTGGGCGGGGTGAGCGGCTGGACCTGGGCGCAGGCCTGCGAAATCCGCGAACTATGGGTGCACCCGGCCATGCGCGGCGAAGGCCGCGGGCTGGCTCTGCTGCAGGCGGCGGAGGCCGAGGCGCGCTCGCGCGGCTGCAGGGTCATTCTGATCGGCAGTTACAGTTTTCAAGCCCCGGAGTTTTATCAAAAGCAGGGTTACGATCTGGCCTGGCGGTTGGATGACTTCCCGCCGGGTCACACGTATAATTACCTGGTCAAACGGCTCACGGTTAACCTGCCGGGCGAGCCGGGTTCGTAAACTCGCAAGGATAACCCTATGCTGCCTATCGGTGATGACAACAGTGCTCGTAGAACGTTCCCCCTGGTCACCCTCACCCTGATCGCGCTGAATGTGGTGTTTTTTCTGGTGGAGATGAACGGCGGGGACGCGTTTGTGATGAAATGGGCCTTCATCCCGGCGCGCTTTCTGGCCAACCCGGCCGGAGAGTTTCTAACCCTGTTTACTTCGATCTTCATGCACGCCGGCTGGCTGCACCTGGGCGGGAACATGCTCTACCTGTGGATTTTTGGCGACAACGTCGAAGACCGCTTTGGGCATGTCAACTTCATCCTGTTCTACCTGCTGTGCGGGCTGGCCGCCACCTTTGCCCAGATGGCCTTCAGCATCAACTCCACCATCCCCAACGTGGGTGCATCCGGGGCGATCGCCGGGGTGCTGGGCGCCTACATCTTGCTCTTCCCGCGCAGCCGGGTCAACGTGCTGATGGGCACCTGGGTTATCCCCATGTCCGCGCTGATCGTGATTGGGCTGTGGATCGTGCTGCAGTTGTTCAGTGGGATTGGCTCAATCTCCGGCGCGGCCGACACGGGCGGGGTGGCCTATATGGCCCACGTCGGCGGGTTCGTGGCGGGTTTTGTGCTGACTTTCGTGTTCCGGGGAAGCCAGAGGGCGGCCGCGCCGCGTTTCTAGCCCACCCACGCCTTGCCGGTAAGATGGTCGCACACCGCCGCGGCGGTGTATTTCAATTATTGGATGCGCATACCGACCGATGAAACCAACCTTTCTTGGATATCGCTGTAGCATTTGTGGGGCGGAATACGCTCCGACCGAACCGATCTATACCTGCAGCCGCGATGGCGGCAACCTGGATGTGATCCTCGACAGCGCGCAGATTCGCGCCGCCCATTCGCCGGCGACGATCAGCGCCCAGACCGATTTCTCCATGTGGCGCTACCTGGGGCTGCTGCCGGTTGACGCCCCGGCTGGAAGCCGCACCCCGCTGCACGCAGCCGGCTGGACGCCCGTCTTTCAGCCCTCGGTGCTGGCCCGCCAGCTCAACCTGGGCCGGTTGTGGCTGAAGGACGAAGGCCGCAACCCGACCGCATCCTTCAAAGACCGGGCGAGCGCGCTGGTGGTCACCCGCGCCCGGGAGATCGGGGCGGATGTGGTGGTGACGGCTTCCACCGGCAACGCCGGGGCGGCCCTGGCGGGCATGGCAGCCGCGGCCGGCCAGCCGGCGGTGATCTTTGCCCCGCGCAGCGCCCCGCCCGCCAAGGTGGCCCAGCTGCTGGTCTTTGGCGCGCGGGTGATCCTGGTGGACGGCAGCTACGACGATGCCTTTGACCTGACGGTGGCAGCCGCCCAGGAATTTGGCTGGTACTGCCGCAACACCGGCTACAACCCGTTCACTCTCGAAGGCAAAAAGACCGGGGCGTTTGAGATCTGGGAGCAGGTGATCCTGGCCGAAAAGCTGGACCGGCCGCTGTGCATTTTCGTTTCGGTGGGCGACGGCAACATCATCTCAGGGCTGCATAAGGGCTTTAAAGAGCTGCGCGAGCTGGGCTGGCTGGAGCACATGCCCTGTCTTTACGGGGTGCAGGCCGAGGGCTCGGCGGCAGTTGCCAACGCCTTTTTCAGCGGCAGCGAGCGCATCGCGCCGGTGAAAGCCCACACCCTGGCCGACAGCATCTCGGTGGATCTGCCCCGCGATGGGGTGCGGGCGGTGCGCGCCGCGCGCGAAACCGGCGGCAGCTATATCCTGGTGAGCGACGTGAAAATCTTGCAGGCAATCGCCGGCCTCGGGCAGGCAGGCTTCTTCGCCGAACCAGCCGGGGCGGCGGCGTATGCCGGGCTGCTGCGCGCGATCCAACAGGGGCTGGTGACCGCCGACGACCCGGTGCTGGTGCTGAACACCGGTTCCGGGCTGAAGGACGTGCGCGCCGCGCTGCAGGCGGTTACGGAAGCCCCGGTGATTGAACCCAGGCTGGCGGCGGTCAAGAAGCTGCTGGGAGCATAAGCCTGTCTGACAATCGGGGACTCTGCGTTATAATTCGTGTATCACCTGGACGGGCCCAACATTCACAGAAAGGCAGCACCGATGAAACCAGTTTTCACCATCATCGCCCCCATCTTTAATGAACGCGAATCCATGCCCGAGCTTTTACGGCGGGTGAGCGCGGTGATGGAACGGGCTGGGCGAACCCTGGGAGCTGATCCTGGTGGACGACGGCTCCACGGACGGCTCTACCGAGCAGATCCGCACGCTGGCCGGCCAGGACGAACACGTGCGCCCGCTGATTTTCGCACGCAACTTCGGCCACCAGATCGCCGTCACCGCCGGGCTGGATTATTCGCGCGGCGACGCGGTGGTGATCATCGACTCGGACCTGCAGGACCCGCCCGAAGTGATCGCCGAACTGATCGCCAAGTGGCGCGAAGGCTACGAGGTGGTCTACGCGGTGCGGGCGGAACGCGAGGGCGAGACCTGGTTCAAGACCTTTACCGCGTCCATTTTCTACCGGCTGATCTTCCGCATCACCGATATTAAGATCCCGCTGGACACCGGGGATTTCCGCCTGATGGACCGCAAGGTGGTGGATGTGATGAACGCGATGCGCGAGCGCGACCGCTTCCTGCGCGGGATGTCGGCCTGGGTGGGTTTCCGCCAGGTAGGCGTGCCCTACAAGCGCGCGGCGCGTTTCGCCGGTTCGACCAAATATCCTTTCCGCAAAATGCTCAAGCTGGCGCTTAACGCCATCACCGGCTTTTCGTATTTCCCCCTGCAGCTGGCTACTTATGTTGGCTTTATCGCCGCCGGGCTGAGCATCTTGATGATCCCGGTGGTGATCGTGATGCGCGCCATCACCGCCAGCCAGTTCGTCGGGCAGGCCTCCACCCTGGTGGCGGTGCTCTTCCTGGGCGGGGTGCAGTTGATCAGCCTGGGTATTTTGGGTGAATATATCGGGCGCATTTACGACGAAGTGAAGGGGCGCCCGCTTTATATCGTGCGTGAAGGGCCGAAGAAAAACGAAGAATAAATCAATCTGCGGCCGACCAGGCAACGTATATTTTATTGCTGATGAAGGAGACGTATGGCAACAATTGACCTGACCGTGCATACCGGTCGGATTAGAGCACACCCTGCAACGTGTGCGCGAGCGCGGGATTGTGATCCCGACCTTTGCCCAGATGAAAAACCCCACGCTCATCCCAGACGAAATCCAGCGCAGGCTGGAGCAAACCGGGCTGTGGGACGTGGCCCCGGTGAACCTGTTCCGTATCAGCTGGAAGAACGCGCCCCAACCCAGCGGGGGCAAGTACGGCAAGGTCAATTATATCGAGCTGCCCTCCAGCCTGACCGGCACCCGCGCGCGGGTGATTGCCCTGGTGGGCAAATGGTTCCCCACCGGCGCGCACAAGGTGGGGGCAGCCTTTGGCTGCCTGGTCCCGCGCCTGGTGACCGGGCAGTTCGACCCGACCACCCAAAAGGCGGTGTGGCCTTCCACCGGCAACTACTGCCGCGGCGGCGCCTACAATTCGGCCTTGCTGGCCTGCCAGTCGATCGCCATCCTGCCGGAAGGGATGAGCCAGGAGCGCTTCCAGTGGCTCTCGAAGATCGCCGGCGAGGTGATCGCCACGCCGGGGAGCGAATCGAACGTCAAGGAGATCTTCGACAAATGCTGGGAGCTGCGCAATTCCGGCCAGGACTTGATGATCTTCAACCAGTTCGAGGAATTTGGCAACTACCTGTGGCATTATGACGTGACCGGGCATGCCATGGAAGAGGTGCTGCGCAGCGAGCTTGGCCCGCACGATAGCTACCGCGGGGTGGCGCTGACCACCGGCTCGGCGGGCACGATTGCCAGCGGGGATTACCTCAAACAGGTCTACCCGGGCAGCAAGATCATCGCCAGCGAAGCGCTGCAGTGCCCCACCCTGCTGCAGAACGGTTTTGGCGCGCACCGCATCGAGGGTATCGGCGACAAGCACGTGCCCTGGATCCATAACGTCAAGAACACCGACCTGGTGGTGGCGATTGACGACAACGCGGTGGTGAAGATTGCGCGCCTGTTCAATGAACCGGCCGGGCAGGAATACCTCAAACGCAAGGGCGTGCCCGACGGCACGATCAGCAACCTCAACTTGCTGGGTTTTTCGGGGATTGCCAATGTGCTCTCGGCGGTCAAATTCGCCAAATACTACGAGCTGGGCGAAGAGGATGTGGTTTTGACGGTGCTGACCGACTCGATGGACCTGTACGGCACGCGCCTGGAAGAATACCGCGCGCAGTTTGGCGAATTCAGCAGTTTCGATGCAGCCGAAGCCTTCGCGGGCTCCCTGCATGGTGAAACCACCAACAACCTGCTCGAGTTGAGTTATGCCGATCGCAAACGGGTGCACAACCTGAAATACTATACCTGGGTGGAACAGCAGGGCAAGACCTACGAAGAAATCCAGGCGCAGTGGTACGACCCGCACTACTGGACGGACGTGCAGAAGCAGGTAGGCGAGATCGATCAGAAGATCGAAGCCTTCAACGCGCTGGCCAAGGCCGGGTAATGAAAGAGAAATAGAACCGCGAAGACGCGAAGGCCGCTAAGATAAGCAGAAGAAAGAAAGATTGAATTAAACATGAAGGCGCGAAGAGCGTTAAGAGATGATGGAAGAAGCAAGAAACGGTTGATTTTAAAGTACATGAAAGATGGAAATTGAAGAGACAGCCCGGGAAATTGTGGACGCTGCATTAAAAGTGCATCGAGCATCAGGTCCTGGGCTGCTCGAAATCAGACTACCAGACCTGCCTGGCTGATGAGCTTCGCGAGCGCGGTCTCAAAGTGGATTGCGAGGTGCCTCAACCCATCTTATATGAGGCGGTAAAGATTGATGCAAGTTACCGGCTGGATATGCTGGTAGAAAATTCGATTATCATCGAAAACAAGGCGACCGAGCAGATCCTGCCAATTCATCAAGCCCAGCTATTGACATACTTACGCTTACGCAATTGCAGGCTTGGTTTTTTGATTAATTGGATGTGGCCCGTATTAAAGACGGCATAAAACGAATAGCCAATGGTTTATAAAAGTTCTTTTTTTCCTTTTCGTTCTTAGCGCATTCGCGGTGAATATCCTCTAATGATCCCCGCTGATGCTCTCGTCCTGGTGGCTTACCTGCCCGCTCCGCGCGACCTGGAAATTGCGCGGCTGCTGGGCTGGTACCGCATTCCGCTGCGCAGCGCGCCCAAAGTCATCAACGTGGACTACCTGGCTTTCTACCAGGCCGCTCCCTTCGGGGCTGAGCACCGCTGGCGCATCGAAAGCTGCGCCGAAGTACGCGGCACCGAGCTGACCACCCGCGCCGAACTGCTGCGGGACGAGCCCACTCACCCGCGTGCCCATGAAGAATACTACAAAATCCAGTTGGGGCCGCTGCAAACCCTGCCGCAGCCGGTTCAGGCAGGCAAGTGGCGGCGGATCACCTTCCTCTACACCACCGGCGAGCTGCTGGCGCGCGCCGCCACGGTCAATGAACTGGTGGTGCGCACCGATGAGCGTGAGATCCTATGGAAAAGCCTGCGCGAGCGCGCGCTGCAGGCGGGTGCATACCGGGCGGAAGAGCTGCCCGAGCTGCCCCTGGACGCGGCTATCCTGGCGCTGTTAGGCGGCCTGATGAAATAACTCACCCATCCCCGAAGGATGGTTTGAGCGATTCTATCCATGAATCTGCGTAACCCATCATCTGCGCAGATTGTTGGGTTTCGGGGTAGCAAGGTTGAGGGCCAAATATAGCCTTTACGCCCCTCAACCCAACCTACAATTTTCACTGTGCTATCGAATGATTTGGGGGCAATATAACTGGTACCCGGGGTATAAAGCCCAGACTTCAGACCGTGCAATGATTGCCTCAAAATCCGGCGGCTTTTGGCGGAAGGCGTTAAAGTACATAACCGATTGAAGACCTGGCATATACACTAATTCCCCGCCATAAGACATCTCTATAGGCAGAGTCTGGTAGGTTAATAACTCGATCCAATCCGATCCATCCCAGACCCATGTTTGCGAGCGATACTGTCCACTGGCCGAGGAAAACCCGACCAGAATCACCTGCCCGCGCTGCTCATCAAAAATCATGCCCGCGGTAGTGAACGGATTGGCTGGGTAGTGCTGTGGGTGGGCCTCACTCCAGCTCGAGCCATCCCACACCCAGGTATCATTCAACAGAGCGGCCACATTGTGGCCTCCAAACAAAACCACTTCCTGGCGAACTGGGTCAAAGGCCATCTGAGCGCCGGACCGTGCAAGAGGCAGTGAAGCAGGTTGCAACTGCTTCCAGGTCTGGCCATCCCAGGACCACATATCGCCGTAAATCTGATAGGTCGTTTCAAAACTGAACGACCCACCAAAAAGATAAGTCAATTCGCGGATAGGGTCGTAGACCATTTTTGCACCGCTGCGCGGTGGCGGCCGGACAGTTGGGTGCTGTTCGACCCAATCGTAACCATTGAAGACCCAGGTATCATCGAGAAAAGCACCATCCTGGATCCCTCCGAATAAAACCGCTACCTGCCTGGCTTGATCGTAAGCCAAAGATGCATCCGAGCGAGGCGACGGATAGTGCTGGGTCGAGTACTGCAGCCACTGCCACCCGTTGGTCAACCACAAATCGTTTAATAACCCTGTATTGGTGGATTGACCTCCAAACACCAGGGCAAGCTGATTGGCCGGGTTATAAGCCATAGCGAAATCAATACGCGGTGGGGGGAGGGTTGGGATATCCAGGCGCTCCCAGATCAGTGACGGGCTCAATGCAGGATTAACGACTGGATTGCTGGGTTGAACGTATGTAAACGATGAAGCCCTGTCGGCGCTCCAAGAACCGGATACCGGACCGGTCAGGAGCAAGGTTATCAAAAATATAACCATATATAGGGCTGGGTTTTTGCTCAATAGCGTTTTCAATGTAGATCGAGCCTTCAACTCGAATGAGGGCAATGGACAGCTATTTTAATGATGAAAAAAATTAATCGAAAGTCTCGCCAAAATCTGCTTCGTGTTCTTTATCATCCTTCTCATCAACCTTGTCAGCCTGAGGTGGGGGGCGCAGGCTGGCAGCCTGGACAGGCGCGTGGGGTGCATCCGGCGCGGGGGGTTTCGCGGCTTCGGCCGCGCGGGCCTTCTCACGCGCTTCGTCTTCCAGCCAGCGCCGATTGAAAATGCCGTAGAGGAACATCAGCCCGAGAAAAATGATCAAGACCCAGACCCAACCGGGGATGCTGCTAATCAATTCCATTGGATTGGCCCAGCATCATCAAGTAATGATCGAGATTTTCACGGGTAATGAGGGTCAGGTTGGCGGGCGCTTCGGCGGGGGTGAACCAGCCGATGGCGCTGCACTTGCCCGGCTCGCGGATTTCGGCCGTCCCCGATGTCACGCGGCACAGGTAGGTGGGTGAGACCCAGTGCTGGCCTTCCTCCGGGAGGATGTGGTCCACCACGTCCAGCAGCTCACCCACCTCGATCTGCATCCCGTATTCTTCGAAAATCTCGCGGCGCAGGGCATCCGCCAGGCGCTCGCCAAACTCGACCGAACCGCCCGGGAACTCCCACAATCCGCGCTCATTGCGCGCGTCTGGACCGCGCAGGGATAGAAACATGCGCCCATCCTCATCGACGATCAGGGCGCCCACCCCCACGCCGATAAAATCTACCCCGCGTTTCATCAAACCACGCAGGCTTCGAAGGCTTTTTCAAGCCGGAGGGTTGCCAGGTTCCACCAGTGGATCGTGCCGTCAGAGAGCAGGCTGGCCAGGTGGAGACCGTCGGGGGCGCAGAGCAGGTCCACCACCGCCTGTGGTTCGGGCAAAACCGCTTCTACCACCGCGCGGCGCATGCGCCCGCCCATGATTCGTTCGAGATTGAGGATCTGGACGGAAAAAGGGCTAACCGCCGAGGATGTCGATGGCTCCCAGACGTTGACTGCTACCAGCCAGGGATTGGCGGCCGTGGCTGCCGCCACGTTGGTAAAGCCGCTCACCCACACGTCTCTTTCCGTGCGGCCCAATTCGAGGTCGAATAAGGCCAGGTGGTAGATGTCATCCGAGATTAACAGCAGGTTGTGCTCGCGCGAGAAATTAATCGGCGGGACGGTCTGGAATTTGTTGACCTTGAACTTAAAGCGGCGCACGCCGCTGACCAGGTCAATGCACTGGCCACTGGCCCAATCCTCTCCGGCCACTTCGCCGGAAAGGGTGACGACCAGGGCGTTATTGTTAGGAGCCAGCTCCCAGGTGTCCAGGTTTGGATTGTAGCGGGCGTCGTGATCGACGTGCACGACCCGCGGCCCGCCGCTGGCCAGCACATCATGCAACTCCAGACTGAGTTTAAACCGATTGGCCAGGGCAAGGCAGCTCTGGTGAAATTCGAATTGAGAGGGGTCGAGGGTGGTGGGATCTAATTCTCGGCTGGTATCGGCCTGCCAGGCTTTTACCCCAGCTGGTGTGGAGGTGAGCACAACCGTGCCGTCCTTTGAGGTGCCCACCAGGCCGCCGGGGCAGGTGGTCAGGCAGCCGCCGTCCTTCAGGCTCCAAACATCGACCGTATTTTCCCGCGTTGAGTGAAAGAGATAGTCACCGTTTGGCGGTATGAGCAGCGGTTTCATGCAAGGGCCTCCAGGTACCCTTGTTATACCATAAATCGGGGGATGATTTATACTTAGGGTGACAGCTCAAAGCCATGCCAGCCAAGGGCTGCCTGCCAATTATTCCGGACGCACAAGGAGCCTGGCTTATGTCGATCCTGATCAAAAACGGAACCCTGGTGACTGCCGGTGAAACCTTTCAGGCCGATTTGCTGGTCGAGGGCGAACAAATTGCGCTGATCGGCAAAAACCTGCCGCACGGCGAGGATGTGCAGGTGATCGACGCCGGCGGCAAGCTGGTCATGCCGGGCGGGGTGGACGTGCACTGTCATTTCGACCTGCCCATGTTCGGCACGGTCTCCTCCGACGACCATTACACCGGTCATAAAGCCGCCGCCTTTGGTGGCACCACCACCACGATTGATTTTATCTCCCAGGACCTGCCCTCGCTGCGCGCCAGCGTGGAGGCCTGGCATGCCCGCGTGGGCGGAAAAGCCGCGGTAGATTACGGCTTTCATATGAATATCACCCGGCTGTACGATCAAACCCTGGCCGAACTACCCGGGCTGCTGGAAGAAGGCATCTCCTCGATCAAAGTTTTCACCGCCTACAACAACCGCCTGCGCCTGCCGGATGGGGATATCTTCCGGGTGATGCGCGTGGCGCGCGGCCTGGGGCTGCTCACCCTGGTTCACGCCGAAAATGGAGACGTGATCGACGTGCTGGTGGCCGAAGCGCTGGCAGCCGGGCACACCAGCCCGGAGTGGCATGCGCGCACACGGCCGGCCTGGGGCGCGGTGGAAGCCGTGCTGCGCGGGGCAGCCCTCTCGGCGCAGGCCGGCGCGCCGCTGTACGTGGTGCACATGAACGCGGGCGGCGAGGTCGACCAGGTGGCCTACGCCCGGGAACACGGTCTGAGCGTGTTTGGCGAGACCTGCCCACAGTATCTCTTCTTTACCGGCGATGATCTGAGCCGCGAAGACGGCGCCAAGTGGGTTTGCTCGCCTCCGATGCGCCAGGTGGCAGACCAGGAGCGCCTGTGGCAAGGGCTGGCCGATGGCACCCTGCAGGTGGTGGCCACCGACCACTGCCCCTTCTTCTACGACGGCAGCCAACCGATCCTGTATGAAGGCCAGCCCGTGGCCATCCCGGGCAAAGAATTGGGCCGCGACGACTTCAGCAAAATCCCCAACGGCCTGCCGGGTGTGGGCGACCGGCTGCCGATACTATGGAGCTACGGGGTGCGCACCGGGCGGCTGACCCCCAACCAGTTCGTGGCGCTGACCTCCACCCAGCCGGCTAAGATCATGGGGCTCTACCCGCGCAAGGGCACCCTGGCCCCCGGCGCAGACGCCGACATCCTCATCTGGGACCCCGAGAAGCGCCTGACCTACGGGGTGGCGCACGCTCAACACCGCACCGACTATAACCTGTATGAAGGCTGGGAGCTGACCGGTTACCCCGACAAGGTCTTCCTGCGCGGCGAGTGCATCGTCAGCGGCGAGCAGTGGCTGGGCCGCCGCGGGCAGGGGCGTTTTATCCGCCGCAGCGCATTCAGCGAGGCGCGTTAAACCTTGCTCGTCCTGCTGCCCTCCGCCGTGCTGCTGCTGGCCGCCCTGGCCATTTTCATCCTGCAGCGCCTGCGACCCAGCGTGGGCTACGCCTATATGATTGGCACGCTGGCCAGCCTGGTGTGCGCCGTGGGGGTGATCTATCTGCGCTGGCACCTTCCCCAACTTCTGGCGGTGGAAGGCTGGCTGCCCTTTTCTTTGTTCACCGACTCGCCCATCTTTGGCCTGGACGGCACCTCCTGGCCGTATATCTTCTGCCTGGCCACCACCTGCCTGGCGGTGATTTTGACCGCGGCTGTGCGCCTGCAGTACAACATCAGCCCCTATGCCTGGGTGGGAGTGCTGGCGCTGCATGGCGTCGGCATGCTGGCGGTGCTCTCGGCTAACCTGCTGACCCTGATCCTGGCCTGGACGCTGATCGATCTGATTGAACTGGTCATCCTGCAGGCCAACAGCAGCGAGCACACTCTGGGCATCCAAACGGTGCTGTCATTCGCCGTGCGAGTTTCGGGTACGGTGCTGGCGATGATCGCGGCGCTGATCAGCCGCAGCCAGAACCTGCCGCCGACCTTTGCCCAGATGCCGGCGATTAATGCGCTGCTGCTGCTCCTGGCGGTTGGCCTGCGCCTGGGCGTGCTGCCGCTCAATCTGCCCAGCGCGCAGACCATCGTGCAGCGGCGCGGATTGGGCACCACCCTGCGCCTCGCCCCGGCCGCGGCAGCATTGGTGGTGCTGGCCCGGCTGCCGGCCGGGAGCATCCCCGCGCCGTTCGCCTCGCCCCTGCTGGCCATCTGCGCCATGGCCAGCCTGTATGCCGCGGTGGTGTGGGCCAGCCTGGGTGACGAAATCCGCGGCCGGCCCTATTGGCTGATCGCCTTGAGCGGGTTGGCGGTGGCAAGCGTGATCCAGGGCCGCCCGCAAGCCAGCCTGGCCTGGGGGGTGGCGCTGATCCTGCCGGGCTGCCTGCTCTTTTTGTTCTCCGCGCGCGGCAAGCAAGTGCTGTTCCTGCCGGCGCTGGGCGTCCTGGCGATCAGCGGGCTGCCCTTTACCCCGGCAGCCTCGGGCTGGGCAGGCGTGCTGGCCCCACCCTTCCAGTTCTGGCAGGTGCTGCTGCTGCTGGCGCACGCCCTGCTGATTCTGGGCTACGTGCGCTGTATGATCAAACCCGGCGAAGACCTGGCGCACATGGAGCGCTGGATCCAGGCCGCTTACCCGCTGGGGTTAGGTCTGCTGGTGCTGGGGGCTGTTTTCTGCGGGCTGGTGGGTTGGCCGGGCTCTTT
This sequence comes from uncultured Chloroflexia bacterium, assembly GCA_963752685.1. GTDB lineage: Bacteria > Chloroflexota > Anaerolineae > Anaerolineales > Anaerolineaceae > Anaerolinea. The sequence goes on from CAVVZR010000013.1 coordinate 94,281, forward strand.
TAACCTGGGGATGTGGTGGGCCGGGCCGGCTTCCATGGCCCTGGCCGCCCTGGCCGGGATTGGGGTGATCTTTTGGCGGCAGCGCACCAGCCAGGAGACCGCCTTGAACCGCTGGTACACCAACGCCTTGAACCGCAGCGCCAACTTTCTGTCCAACGTGCTCAGCCTGGGCTGGCTATACCGTGTGTTGTGGTGGATTTACCGCCGCCTGGCGCAAATGATTCAAATCCTGACCGACATTCTCGAAGGAGAGGGCGGCGTGCTGTGGGCGATGGTGCTGCTGGCGCTGCTCATCTCTTTGCTGCAATCCAGGCTGGCGCGATGAATCTGGATAATCTCTTGATCCTGCCGGTGATCCTGGTGGCGCTGTGCTCGGTAGTGCTGCTGGTCAGCCAGAACTGGCGCTACAGCATCCTGGCGCTGGCAATCCAATACGTGGGGGTGTTCTGGTTGGTGGGCACGATCTGGCCTTTTGGCCTGGCGGCGGTTAAGCTGGTGGCGGGCTGGATGGCCGGCGCCGTGTTGAGCACCTCGCAGCCGGACGAAGGCCTCAACGAAGACATGCAGCCGGGATTTGCCGCGCCGGCCTTCCGCGTGCTGGCTGCCGGGCTGGCGCTCATCCTGGTATTTTCGGTCTCCACCAATCTCACCCGCTATTTCCCGGCGAACCTGAACGTGCTGCAAGGCGGGCTGATCCTGATTTGCGGCGGCCTGCTGCACCTGGGCATGACCACCCGGCCCATGCGGGTGATCATTGGCCTGCTGACCGTGCTCTCGGGTTTTGAAATCCTCTACGCCGCGGTGGAGACCTCACTGCTGGTAGCCGGGCTGCAGGCCATCACCACCCTCGGGATGGCCCTGGTAGGCGCTTACCTGCTGGCCGTGCGTGGTATGGACAGGGATTCGTGAGCGCCGCGCTGGTTTATATCCTCCTGCCGCTGGCAACCGCGATTGGCCTGTGGTTTTCACGGCGGCGTTCGGGCCGGGTGGTGGCGATCGCCACCGGACTGTGCCTGCTGCTGGCCGCGCTGGCCTGGCTGATGCCGATTGGCAAAGCCCTGCGGCTGGGGCCCCTGCAAATAGAAATCAGTTCCGCGCTGGCTATCGCCGGGCGCCGTCTGGTGCTCACCAACGCCGACCGGCCGCTGCTGCTGTTTTTCTACGCCATCGGCGCGTTCTGGTTCGCCGCCAGCCAGCAAACCGGCAGCCACCGCCTGCTGGCGCCCTACGGCCTGGGGATCATCGCCCTGCTGGTAGCCGCCCTGGCAGTGGAACCCTTCCTGTTTGCCGCGCTGCTGGTGGAAATGGCTGTGCTGCTCAGCATCCCCATGCTGGTGCCGCCAGGCGAAGAGGTGAACCAGGGGGTGCTGCGCTACCTGATCTTCCAAACCCTGGCCATGCCCTTTATCCTGCTGGCCGGCTGGGCTATGGCCGGAGTAGAGTCCAACCCGGCGGACAGCAACCTGGTGACCCTGGCGGAGGTGTTTTTGGGGCTGGGTTTTGCCTTCTGGCTGGCGGTGTTCCCCTTCTACACCTGGGTGCCCCTGCTGGCCGGGCAGTCTCGCCCCTACGTGGTGGGGTTTCTCTACCTGGTGCTGCCCACCGCCGTGCTGCTGCTGGGGGTGGATTTTATCAATGCCTACGGCTGGCTGCGCAATTCCCCGCAGCTCTACCTGATCCTGCGCCTGGCCGGGGCGCTGATGGTTGTGACCGCCGGGGTGTGGGCGGCCTTTCAGCAGGATGTGGGGCGCATGCTGGGTTACGCGGTGATCGTCGAAACCGGTTTTTCGCTGCTGGCGCTCAGCCTCAATACCCACCTGGGAACCGAAATTTTCACCATGCTCTTCCTGCCGCGGGTCATCGCGCTGGGGTTGTGGACGCTCTCGGTCTCGGTATTCCTCAACGATGGGCACAGCTTGCAATACCAAAGCCTGGAGCGGATCGCCGAGAAATTCCCCTTTGCCTCCGCCGGGCTGGCGGCCGCACAGTTGACCATGGCCGGGCTGCCGCTGTTAGCCTCCTTCCCCATCCGCCAGGTGCTGCTCCAGGAGATCGCGGTGCAGTCGCCGTTGACCGCTTTGTGGGTGCTGGGGGGCAGCATCGGGTTGTTATTCAGCGGTTTCCGCCTGCTGGCGGTGATCACCGGTGGTTATTTTGGCCCGCGCCCGCGCGGGGAAAACCGCACCCAGATTTTCCTGATCAGCCTGGGGATCGGCGCTTTACTGCTGGTGGGGCTGCTGCCGCGCCTGTTCCTGCCGCTGCTGACCAACCTGCTGAGCGCTTTCACCCGCCTGCCCTGACCTATAGAGAAAAACGCCCTGTTTTTTTGGTACAATTAGCGCCATGATTCTACCGGTTAGCTCCATCAAGCGCGGCCTGGGGTTGGTTCTGCTCCTGGCGGCGCTCTTCCTTTTAGCCCCCGGCGGGCGGGCACAAGCCGCCACGGCCGGCGACGAAGAACCCTACAACGGCGAGGCGCTGTGCCTGCCGCAGGCCTATCCATCCGGCGACTGCCTGGCTTACGGTCCCGCCGCCCAGTTGAACGATTGGGCCAGGGTGGGTCTCAGCTATCCTCAGGTGCCCCTGCCGGCCCATCATCCGGCCGCCGAACTGACCACCAGCCCGGTGTATATCGCCAAAATCAACCTGCCCGACGCAGAACCCGCCCTGCTCTACGCCACCCTGGACGACGCCGTGGCTGGCAGCAGCCCGGTGGGCAACATCGCCGCGGGCGTACTGCGCTACGTCTCGTTTATCGATGTGCAGCGTGTCAACGGCAAACCCTATGTCATGCTCAAATCCGGCGAGTGGATGCGCGCCTCTCCGGCAGCCTATTCCAACTTCCAGGGGCTGCTCTTCACCCGCAACCCGGGCAACTCTTTCGGCTGGCTGGTGGACCACACCCACGCTCACAGCGCGCCGAGTTCCACCAGCCCCGAGGTGGGCGACCTGATCTACCGCGAGACGCCGGTGCAAATCTATCAAAAGGTCAGTAATGAGGGCACCGATTGGTACCAGATCGGCTTTGACCAGTGGATCTCGAGGCAATACATCCGCCAGGTGGTGGTCAGCCCCACCCCGCCGGCCGGGGTGGACAACAACCGCTGGATCGAAGTCAACCTCTACGAGCAGACCGTGTCGGTCTACGAAAACGGGCAGTTGCTTTTCGCCACGATGATGGCCAGCGGCGTAGAGCCGTTATATACCCGCCCGGGGTTGTTCAAGATTTATCAGAAAAAACCCCTGGAAACCATGCAGGGCGCCTTCGCCGCCGACCGCTCCGATTTCTACTACCTGCAGGATGTGCCCTGGACGATGTATTTTGACGAGGCGCGCGCGCTGCACGGCGCATACTGGCGCGCCTGGTACGGATATGCCGGCACGCATGGCTGCGTTAACCTGTCCATCGGCAACTCAGCCTGGCTGTTCCAGTGGGCCAAAGAAGGCGACTGGGTCTACGTCTGGGATCCCTCGGGCCAAACGCCCGTCGATCCGAAGTACTACACAGCCGGCGGGGCATAGAGGATAAAACACAGAGGCCGCGGGAAATCCGCGGCCTCTGTGTATTTAAAGTCAGTAGGATCCTCTTGGCGAATCTGCCCCGGAAGATCATCCCACCCCCAGCCCCGCCTAAGATTGGGCGGGGAGAAATAAAAAACGGGGAGGGTCAGGCACAATGTGCCTGACCCTCCCCGAACCCCAGTTTAGAAATTAATGAAACTGTTTTCGCCAACAGGATCGTAATGAGGTTATTTAACCCATCACGCTCAGGCCTGAAGGGTGTAGCCCAGCCTGGCGACCGCCTGGCGCAGGCTGTCCTCGCTCAAACAAGTCTCATCATAGGTTACATCCAGGGTCTGGCGGTGATAGCTGGCGCGGATGGCGTAGATGCCGGGCAGATCGTCCTCCAGGGCTTCCAGGCGCATGGCGCAGTTGACACAATGCATATCGGGGATCGTGAAGGTTTGTTTGATCATTCGCCCACCCGGCCTTATTGGTAAATAATCACGCCGCTGTACATGCCCATCGAGCAGACAAACTGCAGGCGCGTACCCGCCTCTTGCGGCGGGATTTCGAGGGTCTCGGTGCCGGAGGCCGGCAAGAGCTTGGATAGGTTCAATGCCGGAATGGTGAAGGCCCGCGCGCAGGAATAGGTGCCCGAGGTGGTGAGGTTGAGCTTGACCGTCGCCCCGGCTGGAGCGCGCACACGCTGCGGGCTGTAACCGTTATCGGCCACAGAAATGTTGATCACGTCCGAGACAGGTTCGGCGGCCGCATCCTGCTGGATGAGCCCGCTGCTGCTGCCGGCGGGAGCAACCACGTGCAGCTTTCCGGCGGGAGTGCTTGCCGCCGGAGAGACGGCCTCGGCCACCAACTGCGGGATGCGCGAAAGGCTCACCGGGGAGCCCATCAGGTTCAAGCCGCTGTCCACCGTCCAGATGCCCAGGACCAGCAGCACAATGGCCACCACGCGGGTAAAGTTTTTCTCAAAGAGCGCCCCCAGACGGGTGGCCAGGTAGGTCAGGCCGAAAAACACCGGGGTGGTGCCGAGGATAAAGGCAAACATGATCAGCGCCCCCATCCCGGGACTGCCCGCGCCCACCGCCAGGGCCATCATCGCCTGGGTCACCCCGCAGGGGATGAGCACAGTCAGCGCGCCGAGCAGCAGGGGGGTGGCCGCCGAGGAGCGGTTCTTTGAGCTGCGGCGGATCAAGCGGGTGACGCTGGAGGGCGGTTCGAAGGTGAAGTAGCGGAAGATGGGATGGACGTTGAACATGCGCAGGGCATTGCCCAGCATGAAAATGCCGATGGCCGCCTGCAAGACGCCGCGGGTCACCGGGGATAAGGACAGCACCGCGCCCAGCGCACCCAACAGCAAGCCCAGTAGAGTGTAAGCCGCCAGTTTGGCGACCAGGAAGAGCAAAATGGGCTGGGCCAGATCCGCCCGCGGCCGCCCGGGTGACGGCCGGACCTTTTTTGAACCGGCGGAGGCCTGGGCGCGCAAATCGCTCTCGATGCGGTTGGCCAGCGAGGTAGTCACCAGACCGCCCTGAACCAGCATACAGCTCAGACCGCCGGTGGTGAGGCCGGTGATAAACGCGGCGACGATGACGTTATCCATCGAATATAGCTCTCCTTAAGGGGATGAAAGCATTATACCGAGGTGTAACATCAGTAATAAGATAATTTATGTATGGGTATTGCCAACAAATGTCACCTTGTGGGGTGACGAGGCCTGCATCCGCCGGGGAAGCACAGCCCGATGTTCTGGCCTTTGAAATTCAAGCGAAATGGAAAAACCTGGCAGCCGCGCTCGAGGGCGTAAGCGGCCAGAGTCTGCACCCAAAGCACGCCCAGGCGCGGGTAGAGCGGTTCGTCGATGACGCAGCAGGGAAAAAGCACAAACCCGCAGCCAAAACGGGCGGCCGCATCGATGATGGCCACATTGCAGCCGTGAGCGTGCATGCCCACCAGCAGGTCAAAACCGCGGGCCAGCTCTTCGCGAAATGGCTCGGCAATGCCCGGAACGCGCTCGGCCGGGTCGATTTTGACGCGCACATCGCCGGCGATGTCTTTGTATTTATCGGGGAGCGGCTGCACGCCGGGGTCGATGACCGCCGCCTCCCAGCCGCTGTGGATCAGCAGGTAGCTCAGCAAGCCTTTGCCGCCACCCACATCTGCCACGCGGCAGGGCTCGAAGCGGTTGATCAGCCAGTGGTGGAGCAGCTGAGTGCGGAAGCGCTTCATGCGCAGGATTTTGCTGCTATCCGGCACGCTGAGAATGGGCTGACCGGCCAGGCTCTCGAGAGCCAGCACCTCGTCCTCGGCCGAGAGGCGCTCCCCGCTAGGAGGCGAAGGCCGCGCGGGTTTCGCAGGCAGCGGCAGGCTCACCGGCGCCCGGGGCCGCCGTTTGGGATTGCTTTTCACCATCTCATCCTAAACGCCAGGCGGGCGTTTAATCCTGGTAGGCTTCGAGGATCAGGGTGTGGGTAGGGCGCTGCGGGTCGACCAGCAAGGAGACCGTATCGCCCTCTTTGAGCTTGCGCGTGCGGCGGATGTTGTGGATATCGCTGGCCGAACGGATTTTATCCCGGCTGCCGATGGGGGTGTATTCGACGGTGATGCGGCCGCGGTCGCGGTAGAAATATACCTTGGTGATCTTGCCGCTGGCAGCCACGCCCACCTCGAACAGGCGGCGCACGGTCAGCAGCCGCCAGGTGATCAGGGCGATGGCCACGACGGTGACTACCGCGCTGAAAATCAAATAGAACTGCTCGTCGCGAAAGTTCCAGTTGAGGATTTTAAAGAGAATCAGCAGCCCCCATACGGTCACGATCGAAACCGTGGAGAAGGTAGAGATATAGTCGGTATCGAGAATGCGCCAGAAAGTGGGGGTAGATTTTAACATAGATAAATTATACGCGATGAGCGCCGGCTGAGAAAAGGGGATTCCGCACGGATTTTATGGCTCCAGCACCAGCAGCATCGAGGAAAGAGCCAGCGTGCCGGGGATGCGGCTGCCTTCCTGGCGAATGGTCAGGCGCACCGGCGTGGGGCCGCCCACCTGGTAAGGAATTTCGAAGAGAAATGGGGTGTGGCTGAGCGGGCCGCTGGGCGCATCTACGTGGAACTGGCCGCTGGCGATCACCTGGCCATCTTCGCCGATGCACTCGAAAATCAAGGGCAAATCATTGACCGGGCGGGCCAGCCCGCTGATCAACAGCGCCCCGCCGGTGACCGCCTGGCCTTCCTTGGGGAAGCGCACAATGTACGGTTCCTGGGTGATTTCCGGGGCGAAAATCTCGGCGCGGCCGATGGAGAGCAGCACCAGGTCAACCGACATCAACCCGATGGGCCGGCCGATCCGGTCATAGGTAGAGACCTGCAGGCGGCCGGTTTCGGCCATGGCCTGGATCTCGTAGGGGATATCCGGGTAAAAAGCAATCGAGCGCCCGCGGTAATTGCTGTAGTCGGTGTCTTTGCGGTAGAGTGTGCGCCCGTCCTCGCCGAGCAGTTCCACCCGCACCAGGCCGTCATCTCCAGGGATGGCGTAGATTTCGGCGGATATGGGCGAAAGTACGCGCGAGAGCAGCCCGGGGCGGGCAATTTCCAGGCGCGGCGCGGGCGGGGTGGGCGTGTTGGTCACCGTGGGGGTGAGGGTGATGGTAGGCGTTCGGCTGGGCGTGCGCGTGCGGGTGGGGATGCGCGTGCGCGTGGGGGTGCGGGTGGGTGTGCCGGTGCGGCTGGGCGTGGGGCTGGGGCCCGGAGTGACCGTATCGGAGGGGGTGGGGGTCAGCGAGGGGGTATCGCTCGCCTCACGGGTGTGGGTGGGGCCTGCTGTAGGGCTGAGCGGCAGCGGGCTGGGGGTGAGCGTGGCGGTCGGCAGCGCGGTGATGGTGCCGGTGGAGGTGGGGGTGAGGGTTTGGGTGGGGGTCAGCAGGCTGCTCAAGGCCAGGCCCTGGCTGCAGCTCGCCAGACCCAGGGCGATCAGCGCGGCGGCCAAAGCGGGCAGCAGGCAGCGAGCCGACCCGGACTTCATCTCAGCCGGCCATTTGCGGCATGATCTCACGGGCAAAAGTGCGCATGGCGCGCAGGCGCTCTGGCTGGGTCTCGCCGGCGAACTGCAGCACGGCATAGTTGACCCCGGCCTGGGCATACGCGCGCAGGCCTTCCAGCACCTGCTCGACGGACCCCGAGAGCGGCCGGCCCTCCTGCGGCTGTTCGCCAAAGATGACGCTGAGACGCGGGGCCAGGTCAAAGGGACGGTTGGCCAGCAAAGGCCGCACCACGCGGATCATTTGAGCGATATCGGCGGCAGGCAGGTTGACCGGGTGCCAGCCGTCGGTGAGCAGGGCGGCGCGGCGCAGGGCCTTGGTCGAGTTCCCGGCCGCCCAAAGCGGCGGTCCGCCGGACTGCAGCGGACCGGGGCTGAACTGGGCTTTTTCAAAGCGGTAATGCTTGCCCTGGTAAGAGATGACCCTGCCGCCGCGCCACAGGGTGCGCAGCACCATGATCGCCTCGTCGGTGCGCTTACCGCGGTTGGTAAAGGTATAGCCCAGGTTTTCGAACTCGCCCTTCGACCAGCCGATGCCCACCGCCAGCATCACCCGGCCGCCGGAGAGGACATCGATGGTGGCCAGCTCTTTGCCCACCTCGTACGGGTTGCGCTGGGGCAGCACCAGGGCCGAAATGCCCAGGCGGATGCGGCCGGTGCTGGCGGCCAGAAAGGCGGTGGTGGTGATGGCCTCGAAGATGGGGGTGTAGGTGGGGCCGTCGCTTTCGGGCACGGCCATGTGGTCGGTCACCCAGGCCGAATCGTATCCCAGGCTTTCGGCCGCCTGAGCGGTATCCATTGTGGCCAGGCGTCCGGCTGAAGGGCCGTAATTGGGCAGGATCACACCAAATTTCATAAGGTTCTCATCTGGCGCAAGGGCGCCTGGAAGCATTCATCCGCCTCCTGCGCCCTTGCGACGAAAAGGGAAATGAGCTTACAGCCCGTAAATCTGGCTGTATTTGGTTTTGAGATAGCGCAGATAGGGTTTGGGATCGATTTTCGATCCGGTGACCTTTTCAATCAACACCTGCGGTTCGTACTTGGCGCCGGGGTTGTGGACTTTCTCACGCAGCCAGTTGAGCAGCTCGCCGAACTGGCCCTGCTCCATTTGTGCGTCCAGGTTGGGAATATCCTGGTTGATCTTTTCCCACAACTGCACCGAAACCAGGTTGCCGAGGGCATAGCCAAATCGTAACCTTCGTTGCGCAGGTCACCCTTCACCAGCTTGAACGTGCCGGTGACGTCCAGGTCGCGCTGGATGCGCAGAAAAACGGGCCGCGCGTATGGCGGCAGTTCCTGCGCGACGAACTCGGAGAAGGCGGCCATGTCGAGGCTCTTGCCCGCTTCGAGCGTGATCGCCGCCATGCCCGCGCGGCCATCCGTGTTGGGAATCTCGACACCGTAGACGTTGCAGAACCGCACCTGCGGATACTGATTGATGATTTCGCCGACCTCGTTCGTCGAGACGTTCTCCGAATGCCAGCGGAACGTATCGCCGACGCGGTCGACGAACTGATAGTGCTTCCTGCCGGCGGTGAAGCCAACATCCACCTCGCGGATCAGGTCGCCGGAGTTGAACCAGGCATCGCCATCGATCAGCACGTCGTGGACAATCTTCTTTTGCGTCGCGTCGGCGTTCGTGTAGCCCTCGAATACCTGCGCTTCGTTGATCTCGGCGAGCAACAATCCAGGCTCTCCGCTCTCCACGGGAATGCAGCGCCCTTGCGTGTCACGAACGATTACGTCTGCATCGACGTCGTAGCGCACCAACGCGATTTTGCTCGCCGTCATGCCGATCGTACGGTCCTTGTTGAGCAGGTTCATGAACGCGACGTTGCCCTCGCTCGCACCGTAGAACTCGGCGATCCGTCTAATGCCGAAGCGGTGCTTGAAATCCAGCCATATGTCGGGCCGCAGACCGTTTCCAACGATTCGATCCAGGGGATTGTCGGCATCGTTCGAACGTTCGGGCTGGCTCATCAGGTAGCGGCACAGCTCGCCGATGTAGACGAAACACGTGGTTCGGTATTCGCGCACTTCGTCGAGGAAATGCGATGCCGAAAACTTGCGCCGCAGGAACATCGACGAGCCCGACCACAGCGTTGAGCCGAAGCCGACCATCAAGCCGGTGCCATGATAGAGCGGCAGACAGAGATAAAGCCGATCGGTATGCTTGCTCTTGAAGCCGACCTTGCAGGCGGTTGCGCCAGTGGCCAGGAATCGTCTGTGGGAGACGACCGCGGCCTTCGGCAGTCCCGTGGTGCCGGATGTGAAGATATAGGTCGCGCTGTCACCGAGTTTGATCCGCTGGGTATCGGGTAGATTTGAACTGCTGGCGTTGCTCGCATCGCGTCCCAGATCGACGGCCCACTTCGGTGTTCGATGCTTGTCGCGATCGGCGACGAACAGGTACTGGTTGCCTTCCTGCAATGTGAGGTCGGCCTTTACGTCGGCTACGGCTTCGCTGAGTTCCTCGCCGAAGATCCACGCCTTGGATTGGGTGACAGACACGCAGTGGGTCAACGGCCGGCCGCGCAGATTTGTGTTGATCAGCGACGCAACGGCGCCCAGCTTGCTGATTGCGACCAGCGAAGCGAGAAGCTCGATACGGTTTTCCATCATCACACTGACGATGTCGCCTTGACCGATGCTGCGCGCCTTCAGCGCGTGTGCAAAGCGATTGGCAAGCGCATTGAATTCGGCCCACGTGATCTGTCGGTCCTCGAACAGAACCATCACCCGGTCGCCGAATTGAGCGGCGGTTTTTTCGAGTCTCAGTCCGATAGAGTCGATCGTCTCGACCGGTCGCGGCGTCAGGACCCGCCGATGGAGCAATACGCCGATCAGTTCCTTCAGCGTGACAACGTATTCGCGCATCCCCATACGATATTCCCCAGGCTATGGCGTCAGACGTTAAGGGAGCGGGCCACAAACGACAACTCTGTGAGCCTCCGCCACACGACACCGTGGTTGTCAGGTTGCAATGGATTGGCGATGCTGAGGCGTCGTCAATATGAGGTGAAATGATGAATCAATGGCAGATCGGAGACGTCAAGATCTCGCGTGTGGTGGAACTCGAGGTCGCCGGTGGAACGAAGTTCATCCTGCCGGATGCAACACCGGATGCCTGCAAGCGCATCGAGTGGCTCGCGCCGCATTTCATGACGGCGGATGGCAAGCTGATCATGAGTATTCATGCGCTGGTCGTGGATACGGGTAAGCGCCGCATCGTGGTGGATACATGCATCGGTAACGACAAGCAGCGCAACATTCCGACATGGAGTCACCTGCAGACGAGTTTTCTATCCGATCTGGCTGCTACCGGCTATCCGCGCGAATCGATCGATACGGTGCTGTGTACGCATTTGCATGTCGACCACGTAGGCTGGAACACGATGCTCGTCGATGGCCGCTGGGTGCCGACGTTTCCGAATGCGCGCTATCTGATTGCGGAGCAGGAGTGGCGCTACTGGGACGAGCACGAGGACGAATCGCAATATGGTTCGGTGCTGGCGGATTCCGTCCGCCCGGTCATCGAGGCGGGGCTGGTCGATTTCGTGTCGATGCAGCATCGATTGTGCGATGAAGTATGGCTTGAGCCGACGCCCGGTCATACGGCGGGACACGTCAGCGTGCACATCGAATCGAACGGCGTGGAAGCGCTGATTACCGGTGATTGCATTCATCACCCCTGCCAGATTGCACGTACCGATTGGTGCAGTAGCGCCGATTTCGATCGCGGAACAAGGCAGACGCACCCGTACTGAGCTGTTCGAGAAAGTACGCCGATTCAGCAGTGCTGGTGATCGGAACGCACTTCGCGACCCCGACAGCGGGACGTGTGAAACGGCGATCCGATGCGATTTGGCTGGCATCCCCTGCTTCGAGGTACATCGCCGCTTATCGACTGTGCCGTCAGCGACGATCTTCTTCGTTGCTCGAGGTCGCTAACCGACGGTGCAGGTCCATGTGATAGCGCCGCCGGGTCTCGTTGAGCCAGCGTTCGAGACGCCGCCGCAGCGGTGGAAAATCCGAGATCAGCAGCGCGAGCCCGAGCGGGAACATCCAGAAACCCACCACCGGTAGAAAGCCGACGAGTCCGCCGGCCATCAACACCAGCCCCAACAACGATCGAACACCCGGCGGCAAGTCTGCGCTGTGCCCAGCGGATCAGTCGATACGTCTACGATGACGAGGCGGTGACGCCAGTGACGCCTTCTGCGGGTGGGCCGCGCCAGGCCTACACCTGCATCGGGCTATCGTCGGGGGCCGTGTGCCGGTCCGGATTCGAGCGCCGATCGAGATCGGGATCGATCGACCGGAAATGATAGCGACCATCTTCGCCGAGCGTGCGCTCGATGCGGTTGCGGTGCATCAGCAGATGCGCGTGCGCGATCGCCTCACCCAACGCCATCATCATCTGGCGCGGGTCCAGTTTGCGCTTGAACAGCACCGGCAATAGATCGCTGGCCAGCGCCGGCGTGCGGCAGTGCTCTTCGATTGCGAGCATGCGGTCTTCATGGTGGTTGATCAACTGGCGCAGCCGTTCGCGCACGCCATAGAACGGCAGATTGTGCGCCGGTAGCACCAGCGTCTCGCCCGGCGTCTTCATCAGCTTGTCGTGTGATTCCATCCAGTCCTTCAGCGGATTCGCCTCCGGTTCGGTCGGATGCACGCTGACGTTGGACGTAATGATCGGCAGAATCTGATCGCCGGAGATCATCACGTCGATCGCT
>CAVVZR010000014.1:0-37041 GCA_963752685.1 uncultured Chloroflexia bacterium
TGCTGGACGATGGATAATTGTCGCTGGAAATCATTGCTGTTGCCCTGGTGGCTTAGCTGCCAGCCCTTTTATAGGGAAATAGTTCGATTATTGACTTTATTGAGGAGAAAGAAATGAACGCCAATTATTCGTGCTTACTTACCGCCGGTGATGTCGCCAATCGTCTTAAATTGCAAAGTCCTTCGTCTATCTACTAATTCGCCAAAGCCAGCTACCCGCAGTTCGTATTGGCACTTCAGTCCGGGTCCGTCCCGAGGATCTGGACGAGTATATTACCAGCAATGTAACGGAACCCGTCACCTCTTCAATCAATTTTCCTCTCAAGCAGAAGAGAGGTAATTGAACGTGGTTGAGGCCAGCCATCGCCTATATAGCCGACCTCAACCCATTGGGAGGATTTTGTCATGTACCAAATAACCAAGGATGGCATGATGAAGAAACTTTATATCGTCATCGCAATGGGGGAAATTCTCTAACGCGTTAGAGAAGAGTATTTCAGGCGTATGTTGTTACCAGGAGCATCCTTGGAATGGCATACATAGGAGTAGGAACCTCCAGGTTCGGTCTATATCAAAAGAGGGTACCCCACAATATCCTATGTGGTTTTTGGCGTGCACTCTGCATTTTCCGCACCAGCATATCCAAGGCTCTACGAGATCGAAATTTTGGTGAGTATCATTATTTTGATTTCAATATGAAAATCACCTCGGTGATGACCAACTGAATTTTGCGATTGGAAAACCGGTATGTTTCTCTAGTCAGACTAGGAATAGCAAGACTTTTCGCCATTGAGGTGAAGGTAATATTTAGCGGTAGAAAGGAAATTTGCCATGCAAACCGAAAACCAAAAAGAGAATAAACGCAAGTTTTTTGCAATTGATACCGAGGATTGTGGTGGGCAATTAATGCGAGTCCAGGAGATTTAGCTTTGTGGTATGTGGTTATGGATATGCTGGGGAAAATGGAGAATGTTATTTATCCACTACTCAATTGGCAAGCATGGCTATGATGAGTGCTGGTATGGTATCCGATTTCCGGAAATTCCTAATGGCTGAGGGCCTAATAAATGGGCAGGCAGAATCGACAATGGTTATGGCGAAGTGTGGCATTTATCAATTCCCTACTTATGGTCTGATAATGAGCGCTGGGCCGATGAGTACGCTAAAATCCCTGATCGAATTGCGTATAAAGAAAAAGACAAAATGAAAGAGATGCAGATCGAGAGAGATTGTGTCCGTTGTCAAATACATTTTGTCGCAACTGGGACAAGAACCCGTTTATGTGAAAATTGCCAAGCAGAAAATCGAGCAGAACAAAAGAAGATTTTTCAAGCTGTTCGATCTCTCATCAAAGGATATTGAATCCTCGGACCAGTGTATAAAATGTGGAAGTAAAGAAAATCTGGAATTCCATTTACTTTCCACTGATGATAGTCCTAGGGTATCAATATTGTGCCAAGAACATCACGATGTTCTTCATCAAAGTATTACTGATGTGGGCACCCACGATATAAAAGTTTCCCTCGAGTCGTCGGAAACTTTAGAAAATTATGGCGATGGTCACACTGTGAACGACCCTGGTAATAGTGTGAATGTCGCCCCTGGTTGTGTGAATGGCGAGGGAAAGCGTCTGAATGACACCTCCTCTCCCTCTGAAAGAAAGTATACAAAAAAAGCAAAACCCCTTCCTAAATACAAATGGAAAGATAAGTACACGGAGTACGACGACGAGAAGTTGGATAAGGTGTGGAAACTCACTCAGGGAACTTGGCAAAACCCTGGATGCGGAATTGCTCAATAAGATCGTGATTGACGGATATCATAATGGGAAGTTTAGTATTTCTTCGGAAGAAAATGAACCTATCCAGTATATAAAGGATAATGCAATCCAAGTGTTCGACGTTCTTAGCAAGCGGATTTGGCTTCGAGGGTTGGATGATATTCGGTTTACGAAAGACTTTATGGATGAACGGGATGCTTATATGGCCCAATTGATAAAATTTTAATCCGGATTGTGACGCCAGTAAGCAGTGTCTTTAAACCGGCGCCAATTGTGGCAACGCCTCTTGTAAGGGGGAGGCGAGAATGAATGGGAAAGAATTTGGACCACTGCAACGATTTCTGGCTTAGCAATGTCAAGCTGTGTGGTTGCCTTTTTTTGTGGCTTTTTGGTCCATGCACTATGGTAAGCCAGCTAAAAGCAGGTTTCCATGCGCATAGACACCAAAACCATGCTATAATAGAACGCAAGTTCATTTATACGGCAAATATTTGTCGAGGTGTTTATGCCTAAGCGACGCGGCGACAACGAAGGCTCGATCTATAAAACCTCTGATGGCAGTTGGCGCGCGCAGATCACCGTGGATGGCCGGCGCTTGAGCCAAACAATGCTACCCGCGAGCGAAGTGCAGGAATGGGTGAAGAAAACGATCAATCAGATCGATGCCGGCTTGACCTATATGGGCGCGAACATGAAGGTCCGGAATATACGATAGCCTGGCTCAAGGTAATCAAGGAAAACCGCCGGCCGAAGACCTATTACCAGTACGAAGCGGCCGTCACGAAGTATATCTTGCCCAAGTATGGGAATATAAGCCTCAAGGATCTGCCGCCTGGCCGCTTCGAAAGCCACCTCGCCGAACTGAAAAAATCGGGGTGGGGGAGAGGACAGTGCAGATTCGTCTATGCCATCTTCCACTCATGCCTAGCCAACGCGTTGAAGAAGGGCCTGATCGGCCGTAACCCATTGGACGCGATCGAGAAGCCGAAGGTGCGCAATCCGAAAAGAAAGGTCGTACTCAGCCTGGAGCAGGTCCAGCAGTTCCTGATCGCCGCGGAAAGCAGCAAGCAGAGCATGCTGTATCACCTGGCCCTGGCCACCGGGATGCGCGAGGGTGAGTCTGCTCGGATTCAAATGGTCGGATATCGACTGGCGCAAGAGCACGCTTGCGGAGTTGAACGACAAGTGCAGCGAGTTCCGGGCCAGGGACTGGTGATATCCCCACCCAAGACTGAAGCCGGCAATCGGATCATCGCTTTGGGGGCTTCGACCTTGACCAAGCTATCGGACCATCGCGTGAAGCAGGAGGAAATCATTATGGTAGCCGGCGGTGGGTGGAAGGATAACGACATGGTTTTCCCATCCAGCATCGGCACGCCCTACTTGATCCAAGCAACCTTCTGAAGGATTTCAAGATCGTGCTGGTCCTGGCCGGTTTACCGGATATGCCCTTCCACGGTCTGCGCCACACCAGCATCACGCTGCTGTCAACGAAGTAGGCGCACCGATCAAAGAAGCGCAGCGCCGCGCAGGGCACTACACGGCCATCTACCACGATGGATATCTACGGCGGTGAGGTGAGTTCCAAGCTGGACAGCGCCATGGCTGAAGGGCTGGATGAGCTGATCACCCCCGTTCAGATGGATTGGAAAGAAGAAGAAAGTCGATGCGGGGGGAGATACTTTAGGGCAAACTACATAACCGTTTTAATGAAAAACTGTCAAAAAACGGGTGAGATTTAGACTTGTAAAAGCGCCAATCTCACCCGATCAAAAAAGATCTCGCCTCCTGGGGCCTAACTACCCGCGCAAATCCAAGATAATATATCCACTGATAAAGAGCGGTGTATACATCGACAAAATCAATTATTACTCGTGAGGCAGAGTATTCACGGGTTACCACTTGGTGGAATCCAATTTAATTTGCTCGAGAGGTTGGTAGCTTTTCAACCATTCCGGAATTTATCGGATTGTAATCGGTAAATACAATCGATACGGATTATCTCCAACCTCCGAAACAATAAATGGCAGACCACTGCTCAATCCTCCGCCCGGGGCAGGATTGAAGACAGTAATATTGGCGGAACTTGGGATGGAAAAAGGCTGGCTGGAAGAGTAACGATGAGGTGGGTACTGTCACAGAGGTTGTAGAAAGGTCGCTTCCATTCCAGCGCCCGATTGAACTGAGAATGAAATTTGTCCGGTGACCGTCAAGTCCGTGTCACCACTCCCAGCAGAAATGGTCGTCAGACTTAGTTGGGTGAGTAAAGGTAGTGGATTCGTTGGCGTGATCGTAAATGGCAGATCACTACTCGATCCTCCGCCTGGTGCCGGATTGAAGACGGTTACGGTGGCTGTTCCTACATTAATAAGATCAGCAGCTGGAATACTGGCACTTAGTTGATTAGTGCTAACAAAGGTAGTCGTTCGATCCGATCCATTCCAGCGCACCATTGAACTAGAAACGAAGTTAGAGCCATTGAGCGTGAGTGTAAGTGTGGCACTACCAGCCGTAGCCTGTGTAGGACTTATGTTGGTTAGAACCGGAACAGGGTTGTTGATGGTGAAAGTTAATCCATTGGAAGCGCCCTCAACAGGAGATGAGTTAAAGACCGTTACCAAAACGGATCCGGCTGACGATAAATCCGTGGGCGATAAAGCAGAAAGCTGGGTGGGGCTAATGTAAGTTGTGATACGGTTGGATCCATTCCATCGAACGGTGGATGTCGGTTGGAAGCCAGATCCGTTAAATTACGAGGGTGAAGGCAGGGCCTCCAACCTGAGCCGATGATGGCGATAAATTGGAGATGCTAACCTGAGGACAACTGTACACATTGACGTCATCCAGGAACCAAGCCAGGACGCTTCCCCCCAAATCCACACCCAGGCGCCAGCGGAAGCGTACATTCTTGCCAGCCAGTATGGTCAAATCGTAGCGAGTTTCCTGGTAGCCGTAACTCACCCCGCTGAACGCTAACCGGCCTGCTAGCGGGTTGTCAGGAAAAGGATCCAGTATGACAAAGGGCCGTTGACCACCACCAGCGTATTCATGGCGACCCAGGTGGTGCCGTTTTCGCTGTACTCTACCACCCCGCCATCGTAAGGATCTTCCAAGTCAAAGGCATGTGCAAAATGCAGGTAGGTTGCCATTCCTGGGTCGGATGGCAGAGTAACCCCTGCATTCATAGCTGCGGACGAAATCAGCGGATACAATTGCTGCATCATTAGCGGCCAACTCATGCAGCCCGCTTTTAGCATAATTGAAATCGGCAGGTGGAAAGCCCCAAGCCCCGCCGGTCAAGGTCCAATTCGCGAGCGTACCCTCGAATCCTTCGCTGAACAGGCTGCTTTTGATGTACCCCGCAGGACAGGCCGAGGTCACCTTATCCGGTCCATTGAACGTATTGATCAGGTCCATCTCGGTGGCAGTCACCGCATTGACCACCTGCGCGCAGTCCGCGCTCATAATGCCGTGCGTGCCCGCCAGGCTGTTGCAGGCTTGCGGCAGCAGATTGAAAATGTCGTTGTAATCCGAACCGGACACCAGCAGGCTGGTCTGCATCTTGTAAAAAATCTGCGCGGTTTTATCCAAACCCAGGCCAATCACCGTCTGACCGTTAAAGGTATCCCCATCCACCAGCAGGTAAGCCGCTTTGTTGAGAATGCCGCTGTTGTTGCACCCCGCCATAATCGTTAGCCCCACCGCCCCAGCGCCCGCCAACATAATAAACGCTGGTTATTTTATCCGGGTCACCCTTCGAGGTCGGATCCTTCATATCCCGGATGCCAGATGAATAGCCGGCCAGGTCTTCGCCCATCCGCCACTTGGTCGCCGGCGCATCCGTGCCGCGGGTGTTGTTCAATTGATCCACAAATTCGCCAAAGATATCTGAGAGCGATTCATTGATAGCCCCGGACTGCATATAGTAAAACAAGCTGGCCGTGCGCTCGGTTACCCCGTGGGTCAGTTCATGCCCCACCACGTCATCCGCGTCGGCAAAGCCAGCCCCATACACCAAACCATCTGGGCCCCATTCCAGAACGCGTTGGCATAAGGGCACGCTGCTGACGGTGAACAATAGCGCACTGTAGAGATCAATTCCATCCCGGCGTTGTCAATGCTGTCTCGCCCAAAGTTGATGAAATAATAATCGTAGGTTTGGCCGGCAAAATCATAGGCATAATCCACATCCGCCACACCGCTTGCCGCGTCTCCCTGGACCGCGCCACGCTCGCCCCAGGCAAGCCGATTGAGAAATCGTTATTGTTATCGTATATCGTGCGACTTTTAGCCGTCGTCCACCTGGTTGAAGTGCAGGCGCACCCCGCCGCGCTGGGCGTCCACCAGCACCAGCTCCCGCACCGGTTCCAGGCCCACCGCCGTCACCTCCGTGCGCCACACCAGCCCGGTCAGCGGGATGGATGGATCGTCCAACAGGCGCGGGTTGTAAACCCACAGGGCCGGCTCGCCGGCCTGCAGCCCCTCAACGGGCATGCCGTATGTCTTGGCGGTCATCTCCAGCGCGGTCAGCCGCGCTGTCTGCGCGTCCACCGCCGGCGTGGTCGTCACCTGAATGCCATCCAGCGCTTCGCCGCTCATCGAAAGCAGGCGTTGAGCCCCATCCAACTGCACGATGAGTTCTGCGCCCAGCACCGGGATGCCCTGGTAAGTCTGTTGGTAGCGCACAAAGGTCTAGCCCATCCGTGGATGTCTCGGCCTTTTCCACTTGCAGATCAGTGTCAGGGCTGGTCACCCCGAACAGCCCGCCATACGCTCGGGCAAACTTCATGGACGCGGCAGCGGAAGAGAGGCTCGCGCTCGGGCTGCTTCTGCAAAGCCACGGCGTGATCCTGGTCGGTGCCAATGAGGCGCCACCAGCCCGGTCTCCGGGTTGAGATCAATCACCGCCTTCCCGCCGCTCAGCGATTCCAGCGCTTGTAGTGCGTCGGGCGGGGGAAGACAGATTGAACCGGTTGGGGATTTCCACCCAGCAGCGAAACCACCAAAAACGATGACCATCATCAGTGAAGAGATTGGCTTCATCCCAAAGCTCCTTGTGTAAACCCGGTGAAAATATCAGTGTGTAAAGCGCGAGTTATTTGGCTTTCGTCCCCCCAAAACCAAGAAAACGATCATTTCCACGAAGAACATCGGTTTGAAAACCATGTGGCAAGGGATTTCCGTTATAATTCTGTTAAATAATCCAGTCTATGACTTGAAGGCTTTACATAAGCGTTGGAAGTTTTATTGAGATTTCCCCGAGTCCTTTATTATTTCTTCCTTAATGCCCCCGTCAGTTTTTTTTCAACTCAAGAGATATTCTGAGATTATCTGTTAATAGGTAATTCAATGAATATCTCATTCGGTCCCACCTGTGAAAATTATAACTTTTACTTTACACAAGATAGATTTTAATAGCAATAGAAAATGTCATCTATTCATTGGAGGTTCTTCTTTATCTCCAAAGTTATTTACAAATGTTGTAATTTCGAGCTTACCGAAAACAGATTTTACGATATTCGCTCTTGCTTTTAACAGGTCTCATCTGAATTCAATGCCACATAGATTAATCAGAAAGATTATTTGTTAGCCATTTATGGAGTCTTAATTCCAATTGCACCGCAATTGCACCGGAAACTTCAACCCACTGATTCTATTGCACCGAAACCGGCATATATGGAAAGTGGCGGTCATTCGACCGCCACAGGTACTGCGCCCCCGGCGGAACTCGAACCCACAACCTACTGATTCGAAGTCAGGCGCTCTGTCCACTTGAGCTACGAGGGCAATGATCCCAACCAATCCTCCCGATTTTTGGAGGGAGAGAATTAGCTGCTGATCAACATTTTAACATACTATCCCCTGCGGGGCTAGATTCCTCCTGGTGATTGCGTTCGAGCAGTCTGCTCCAGGACGCTCCCGTTGCCGGTATTGGCCCTGGCATAAAGGATTTCCTTTCTTTTATTCATTTTGAGACAAGCCATTAAGTAGGGGAGAATAAGGATTCGCGAATTCTTTTCTACTGCAAACAGGCTGTTCGGAACCACTTCCCAACAGCCTATTCTTTGATTCGTCCATTCATCAATTTGTCATTTTGCCTGGCTATACTGCCTCTGTCTGGTTGTCGGGCGGGTGTTCCTGGTAATTCATCAAATTTATTCGAGGTTTTTATGGATGTGAAGCGAAAAAGGTCCTGGATCAAGCGCTATGGGTGGGTTGTAATCGTGGGCCTGGTGGGAACCACCATTGTTTCGGCGGCCGGCTGGTTTGGTTACCAGAACAGCCGCGTGAGGGTGGCGGATGCAGTGGAAGCACCACCAACGGTGGCTGTCTCACAAGGCGACGTCGTCTATTCGGTGACCGCGCCGGGTATCTCAGTGGATACCGGAACGATCACGCTCACTGCCAGGGTGGCCGGCTGGTTGGACGAGATCAATGTACAACCGGGGGATAAGGTCATCCAAGGACAGGTGCTGGCGCAGCTTGGCGTACGGGCTACCTTCGAAGCGGCGCTGAATACCGCCCGTCTGGAAAAAGTCCAGGCGCAGCAAGCCCTGGACGCCCTGGTTGCCAACGCGCCGGAGGCCACCGCCCAGGCCCAATTGGCTCTGGTGCAGGCCGACCAGGCGCTCGCGACAGCACAACAAAATCGCACGGCCTTGAATTATCCACGCGCCAGCCAATCGCGGATCGACAGCCTGAGTTCAGACTACCAGGCTGCCTTGCAGACCCTGGCCTTAGCGCAGGAGAGCTTCGACCATGAGGCGAGAAAGGCGCCGGACGACCCAACCCGGATTAATGCCATGCGGGGGTTGGTCGCTGCGCAGCAGAATAAAGATTTTCTCCTGGCTACCATCAACTTTCTCCAGGCGAAACCCAAGGAGAGCGATATCGCCGAGGCGGATGCGAACCTGGCACAGGCGCAGGCTCAAGATGAAAAGGCGCATCGGGATTGGGAGCGGCTGAAAGATGGGCCTGACGCATTGCAGATTGAGCTGGCCAGAGCCACCCTGAGCAGTGCCGAGAGTGACGTGGCGACAGCTCAGGCCGACCTGGATAATCTGGAGCTCAAGGCACCCATGGATGGCGTGATTTTAGAGGTTCCCGGAAAAATCGGCCAGGCAGTTTCCCCTGGGGAGGAGTTGGTGCGGTTGACCGACCCCAAGGCCCTGGAGGTACGCTCCACGGTAGTCGAGGAAGACCTGCCCCAGGTGCAGACCGGGCAGATTGCGCAGCTTTTCTTCGACGCACTCCCGGATGACGTCATCAGTGGGATAGTTTCTCGCCTGGTGCCCGAACGCGCCTCAGATACCCAGGCGATTTACCCGATCTATATCACCCTCAATAAAATCCCCGACAATCTTATTCCCGGAATGACCGTGGATGCGTCGATTGTCATTGCGCAAAAATTGGGAGTTCTACGCTTGCCTCGCGCCGTGGTGCATGCGCATTCGGATGGGACCGCAGAGGTTAAATATCTGGGCAAATGGCCACAGCACGCTGAAGACGATTCACGTCGGGCTGCGCGGCGATTCCTTTGTCGAAATTGTGGATGGGCTGCAGGTGGGTGAATTGGTGGTGGCACAATGATCCCCGCGGCTCTTCAAGAAAACCTCCAGAATGGATCCAACCTTCGGCTTACGGATAGCGAGCCGGTCATTGTCACCCAGAACCTGACCCGCACGTACCGCGTGGGGAGCTCAGAGGTCCAGGCGCTGCGTGGGGTTAAATTTGAGCATCCAGCCGGGAGAATTTGTGGCACTGATGGGGTCCTCGGGTTGTGGAAAGACTACCCTGCTCAGCCTGCTGGGCTGCCTGGACAGCCCAACCAGCGGGTCCTACTGGTTAGAAGGACGTGACACGGCCCATTTATCCATGGCAGAACGCGCCCGAATCCGCGGAACGCGTATAGGTTTTGTCTTTCAAAGGTTTTTTTTGCTCGCCAACCAGACCGCGCTGGAAAATACTGCACTGCCGCTGCTTTATCAGGAAGACAGCACCCAGATTGAACAACACGCGCAAGCCGCGCTGGAGCGGGTGGGCCTGGCCAGCCGGGCCACGCACCGGCCGAACGAGCTCTCCGGCGGGGAGCAGCAGCGGGTGGCTATCGCCCGGTCGCTGGTCAACCACCCGGCCATTCTCCTTGCCGACGAGCCTACCGGCAATCTGGACAGCGACACCGGGCAGGAAATCATCGCGACACTCAAAGGGTTGTGGTTGGATGGTCTGACCATCTTGCTGGTAACTCATGACGCATTAGTTGCTTCTCACGCACAGCGCACTTTGCACATGAAGGATGGCCAGATCGTCAGCGAAACCTATCCCGGGGAGAAAAGTCATGTCGCTGCGTAACCTGGTACGCTCTGCTGTGCGTGGGGTGATGGCAAACAAACTCCGCGCGGTGCTGACCATGTTGGGGATCGTTATTGGGGTGGGTTCGGTGATTGCCATGCTGGCGCTTGGCAACGGCGCGCGCGCCTCGGTAGATGGCAACTTCCGCTCGTTGGGCTCGGATGAAATCCAGATCGACGAAAAGATGGCGATGGAGAATAATCGGCTCGTTCCGGCAGGCGAAATTCTCACTTACGAAGATGGCCTTAACCTGCCTGCAGCGGTTTCACAGGTCGACCGGGTGGATATCGTCGTAGCAGGCGCCGGTCATGTCCGTTATTCCCATAACGTCGTCGATCTAATATTCCTGGGTACAACGGCGGATGAACTGCGCTCACTTTCCTCGGATGGGGATTTCTTGCCGGATAACTGGCCACCCGGCCAGCCAATTCACCCGCGTGATTACATGGCTGAGGGCCGCTTCTATACCCCGGCAGAAACATTGGAAGGGGCGGACGTGTGCGTGATCGGCTCGCAGTTGGCCTCGGATCTGTTCGAAGGCGACGACCCAATCAATGAAACCCTGTGGATCAACCGCCGACGCTGCACGGTCATTGGCGTCCTGGCAAAATTGGTCGCCACCGACCCGCAAGATCGCTATGCCAACGAAGTGAACCGTTCCTTTTACCAACCGATCAGCACCGTCATCCGCAACCAGTTCCAAGAAGCGCCGGCGGTGCATATCTCTATTTACGTCAAAGATTTAAGCCGCATCGGCCAGACCAGGCAAGAGATCGCGCAATACCTGCGCCAGCGGCATGCGATCCAAAAGGATGAACAGGGCAATTATCAAGATGATTTCGAGATGCTCACCCGGGACGATATCCTCGGCGCGCAGCTCGCCGCGGCGCAAACCTTCTCCCTGCTGCTGGCGGCCATGGCAATCGTTTCGCTGGCGGTGGGTGGCATCGGCATTATGAACGTGATGCTGGTGAGCGTGACCGAACGCACCCGTGAAATTGGGATTCGCCTGGCGGTTGGAGCGCAGCCGAAGGATATTGTGTGCCAATTCTTGTTAGAGGCGGTTCTGATCAGCGCTGCCGGGGGCGGGTTGGGAATCGTGTTGGGCATCCTGACGATCCCGCTGGCAGCTGCCCTGAACCAGGGGATGGCATTGCTGGCTCCCGACAGCATCCCCCTGGCGATGGGTGTGGCCCTGGGTACGGGAGTCCTTTTTGGTGTCTATCCGGCGCTGCACGCCGCCCGCTTGCACCCGATGGAAGCGCTGCGCTATGAATAGAGAGCACAACCCGGTCGATCGTGTGCCGGTTGAGGTTGAGCGGCAGATGGATCTGCCGGTGTCGGTAGAGTAAATTGGGACTGGTTTACAGACCTCGCCTGGGATGATCCATCTAGGGAGCGCCCGAACGAAGTATGGTTATCCCTTGTGGTGCATATCCGCAAGCTCAGTCCTGATTAAAAGGAAATGGATATGAAGAAAAAGATGATGCTCGTATCAGGAATCACTGTCGGCATCCTTGTGCTGGCAGTCGTCGCATACCTGGCGGTCACCTGGATGACACCCGGAAATGGAGGGGGTAATCTCCTGGGGTTGAGCATACCCGGCATCGGTGGGAGACAGGTGGGCAGAAGGGCCTTAGTGACACCGGCGCCAGAACAGCCTGCCACGGAGCCTGATATTGCCGGATATCTGGTTGAAATTCAGGATAAAAGCCTGATTGTCCAACCGATCATCAAAGGGGCTCAAGGCCTGGTAGAAAGTGGTCCCCACGTGGAAGTGGTGATAACCAACCAGACCAGGCTGTACCGCGATGCTACATATGACAATATGATTGGCCCTCAAGCGAACAACACGAACTCGGTCCAACAAATTATGAAGCCGATGACAACCGATGAGATTGTGGTTGACGGTACACTGGCTTTAATCTGGGGTGAACGGCGCGGCAGCCGGCTGAACGCCACCGTGATCATTCTCCAACAAGAAGTAAACCAGAAGGAGAAATAGATTTCACTGAGGAAATATTAGCTAAAAACCTCAACGCACTGGGTGTATTTTTTCAGCCCCATCCTTGTTCTTTTTCTCGTATCCTGGCCGGTCATGCGCCTGATGTCTCCCAACGGTTGCAGCGTGAGCCGGCTGATCGAGCAAATTCAAGGCGTAAATAAGATCATCGCGAGCTAAGGTCTGGGTGGGAATTGTTTGTCGGGGCAGTAGTGGACATCTCACCTGCCTTGGGCCTCCACCATTGAATGAAAGGTATCGGAGATGAAGAAGAAGTTGATTCTGGGAGCAGGCATCACCGCCGCAATCCTCGTGCTGGCAGCGGCTGTTTACCTGGCGGTTAATTGGATGACCCCCACAGGCGAGGGGTTTAGCTTATGGGGGTTGAATTTGTTTGGGGCGGAGGGCAAAACGGGCGGACGCGCCAGGGTGGTCGCCGCGCCGGAGAAACCTGCCACCGATCCCAATATTGCCGGCTACATGGTCGAAAGGCGGGATAACAGTTTGATCGTCCAACCCATCGTCAAAGGCGCTGGTGCGGTCGAAGACAGCGGCCCTCAGGTGGAAGTGGTGATCACCAACGAGACCAAACTCTACCTCAATGCCACCTTTGATGCAGTCTCAAGGGCGGAAATGCCGGCCGATACACCCGTCCAGGAAATACTGGAACCGATTTCGTTGGATCAAGTGGTAATTGCAGATACCTTTGTTTTGGTATGGGGGGAGAGACACGGTGATCGTTTGATCGCCTCATTCATGACTTTTCAACATGATGTAAGGAGTAAATGATCTGCCAAAATGGAATGCTGAGGGACCCAGCGCACCAGAATCTGGTCCTGGGAGGGCAGCGTAGAGCATCCGATGAAAAAATGGATAAGAAAACCAAGAATTGGGTGGATGATGGTAGAAGTCTGGGGTGAACACCGCGGCGATCGGGTTATCGCGGAGTTTATCCTCATCCAGCCGGTTGTGGGCAATAAGAAATAACGATGAGGAAGAGCTTTTCAATCCTCTGCAAGGGGCAGCCTTACTACAAACACCGATCCGCGGCCGACCTCGCTCTGAATATCGATCTGGCCACCGTGTGCTTGGGCAATTTTAAGGGCGATGGATAATCCTAAGCCACTGCCTGCCGGTCGGGATTGCTGTCTTCCGGCAAAGGAGCGGGCTTTATCCACCCGGTAGAAGCGGTCAAATAGATGAGAAAGGTGCTCGGCCGGGATGCCAGGACCGTTGTCGATCACCTTTAGCTGAGCCCAACCGAAGCCTGCATCGGTATGCGCAATCAATTCAATACATACCTGGCCCTCGGCAGCAGGGGCGTATTTGATCGCATTATCCACCAGATTGTTGAGCATGTGCCGCAGATCATAGGGGTTGCCGTGCACGCTGAGCTCGGGTAAATCATCGGTCCACAAGGTGATGCCTTTGTCTTGGGCCAAAGGGCTTAATTCTTCGATCACATCCAAGACCAGCTCACTTAAGTCCAGGTTCTGCTGGTGGGCCGGCGTCTTGCCGGTATCCATGCGAGCCAGGGCAAGCATATCGTTAACCAGGCGCGACATGATCTCGCTTTCGACCTTGATTTTTTGTACCGCCTGGGTATACGCCTGAAGATCATGAGGCCGGTCGAGGATGCGGGCGGATTCAAGATTGATGATCGAAAGCGGGGTGCGCAGCTCATGACTGGCATCGGCGGTAAACTGGCGCTGCCGCGCGAAGGCTGCTTCGAGGCGAGCCAGCATTCCGTCGAAGGTATCGGCAAGCTCGCCCAACTCGTCGGGCATATGCAGGTTGAGTTTGCGCTGCAGATCGGTTTCACTGATCTGCCTGGCTGCATGAGTGATGGCGCGTACCGGCCGGATGATCCTACCTGCCAGCCAATACCCCACAGCCAGGGTCAACAGCAAAACGAAGGCTGAGCCCGTCGCCAGGGTAAACGCCAGGCGCGGCAGATTGCCTTCCGGGTCTACCAGGTAGCCAGTCAATATACCGCCGGAATCTGCATTCTCAAATGGATACGGGAGAACCACCAGCAAATAAGTTTGGCGAGGTCGCTGTCCGGGAATAGCCGGGACCAACAGAGGAGATCCCTTTTGATCAGGGTTTTCCGCCCACTGAGTGACCCATGGCTGCAACTCTTGCGCGCTGAGCGGCCCCACCACTTCGACGATTTGCCCCTTTGGGTTGATCTCTGCCAGCGGCCCGGATGGAAGGCGGGTGCCGTCTTTTGGATTAACTTTAAAGTTACCTAAAGCGATTATTTCATCGAATGAAACAACCTGCGGACTAATTTGCTTTAAATATTTGCCCAGCTGGTCAACTTGAGTAGAAGCTCGCTCCATGGCAATTGTCAGGCTGTCTCTCTTTTGTTGAATGTAAACAAAAGCGGAAAACGCATACAGGATGATCGCCACGATTACCAATGACCAGAGGGTGAGGCGAAAGCGTACACTGTGTACGAAGCGCCAGATTTGATCAGACAATCGGGGGGTGAACCACCGCAATCGTGACATCATCCGTTCTCATTCTGTCCGCACAGCCGATATCCTTCGCCGCGCACTGTGCAAAACATCAATTTTCGAAACGGGCCATCCACCTTTTGGCGCAGCCGGCGGACATAGACGTCCACGATATTCGAACTGCCAGTGTAATCGTATCCCCAGATATGCTCGTGCGCCATTTCGCGGGTTACCAGGTAATTGGGATGGCGCATAAAATATTCCAACAAGGTGAATTCGCGCGGAGTAAGCTGGATTGGCTGCCCGGAGCGTTCCACTTCATGGGTAGCCGGGTTGAGTGTCAGATCCCCGACGCGTAAAACTGGCGTCTTATGTGTGGATCGCCGGCGCAGCAGCGCGCGCAGGCGTGCGCGCAATTCTTTGAGGGCAAACGGCTTGACCAGGTAGTCATCCGCGCCGCAATCCAACCCATCGGCACGGTCATCCACCGTATCGCGGGCGGTAAGCATCAAAATGGGCGCGCTCACATGTTGGTTGCGCAGCTCGCGGCAAACTTGCAGGCCATCTTTGAGCGGCAGCATGAGATCCAAGACGATCAGATCGTAATTGACCATCAAGGCCATATCTTCTCCCTCGGAACCATCAAAAGCCTGGTCGACGGCGTAGCCGTCCTCTACCAGGCTCAACTTCAATGATTCACTAAAACTTTCGTTGTCTTCAACCAACAGAACGCGCATCTGGATATCCCATCGCCACACCACAACCTGTGCTGGGCCAATGGGATTGTAACATGGCTAAATGAACGTTTGATGACAGACCATCCCGGACCGGTATTCGCCGATCCGGGCCAATCAACCACGATATTCTGCCCCCGGGTTCACGCTGTTATACCCCGCCAGGGAAAGCAGAGGTTGTTTACTGGCGAGGAATTTATTGGCGAGCAAAAGGACAAATACCAGAAGAATGAGCACATATGGAATATACTGGATTCGGTCACGTGAGCACTTTATAATTTGCGAGACTTACGAGGGATTTGCTGATGAACATCATTGATCGTGGCATGTTGTGGCGCCAATATAAGCTGGCTATCGACTCATTGGAAGGTGCACTGCGAGCCTGCCCGGATGAGTTATGGGAAAAGAGACTGTGGGATGACCAGGAAGACCAGTGGGTGGCAGCGGGTTTTTCGACGTTCTGGTATCTTGGTTACCATACGTTATTCTGGCTGGATCTCTATTTGACCGGGGCGGAGGAAGGCTTTCTACCGCCGGCGCCGTTTGATCTGGTCGAGATGGAAGACCACGAGGTTCTGCCGCGGACCTATTCGCGCGAGGAACTGCTCCGCTATTTGGATGACTGCCGTAGGAAGTGCCAGGAGACGATTGAGGGTATGAGCGGTGAGCAAGCCCAGCGTTCGTGCCGCTTTGCCTGGGGAGATTTGTCTTATGCGGAGCTTCAGCTTTACACCATGCGCCACGTGCAGGAACATGCCGCCCAATTGAATATGTTCCTGGGTCAGCATGCGGGATAATCCGCATCATCAAGAATGCGCCGCCCACAACCTCTATAAATGAAGCCAGCCATGCCAGAGGATGCCGGGGAGAAGCCGGTAGGCGCCAATCGTTTTCCACTCGCCGGCCAACAGTTGAAAGTGTTGGAGCGGAGGATTTGGAATGGCTGCTTTGTTGTTTGAGTTCATCGACGTTTGCCTTCTATGATTCATAAAATAGGCGTGCGGCGTTCTGGAGATTGAACCCCTGGCTCTCATCCCCTTTTATTTTAGCGAACGCGGTTGCAGGATAGGCAAAAGGCCGAGAATTGGCTGGCGAGGGCTGCTATGCAACGTTTTCAGGGGTGTAATGCAGGGCAGTCACCCCGGTCATGAAGGTTTGCGTTTGAATGAGCTTCAGCCCGGTTTTGTCGAAGTTATCAAAGACACGCGGTCCTTGCCCAAACGTAAAAGGAAATACCAGGAAGCGCATTTCATCCACCAGGCCATGCTGCAGCATGGTTCGGGTCAGTTCTCCCACACCATATTGCAGCAGGTCTTTGCCGGGTGCCTGCTTCAACTTGCGAAGCTCGTCGACGAGATTACCCTTGATCAAGGTGGCTTGCCACTCCAGCGGCTCCTGCAAGGTCCTTGAGGCGACAAATTTTGGCATGGAATTAATTCGATCTGCATCATCCCCCAGGCGAGTTGGCCAGACTTGAGCAAAAACTTCGTAGGTTTTCCGCCCGAGGAGCAGCGCATCGGGGGTATACAGCAGCTCATTGAGGTAATCGGTTACATCTTCGCTATGATATTTGAAGACCTGTTCCCAAAAACCCGGTCCGTTCATCACCCCATCCAGGGATATTTCAGCTTCAACAATGATCTTTCTCATCCTACCCTCCTTCGCATATAACTTATTGGTCTAGACCAGGCCGGCTGCCAGGTTGCGCAATCTCCCCGGAGACCTCTGTGTGGGGTGTTATGGCGATTGCTGATCCGCATGCCTGAGAAGCAGCAGAGTGAACTCCTCCTCACACAGAAGCAGGCCGGCCTAATAATTTTATTTTGACCGAAATAGTCTTTATATTCAATGGGGAGATCTACGTGTCTTTTTGAGCTGTGTTAAAACGAGCCAGGGTCCATATGGGGGTATCGAAAAGACCTGCTCACTGCGAGCAGGTCTTTTCGATGGATGAAATCGGCTTATCTTATCTTGACGTTTTTTAACCGCAGGCTGTTGGTCACCACAAACACGCTGCTGAAAGCCATCGCGCCCGCGGCCAGCATGGGGTTTAGCAGTCCGGCGGCTGCCGCAGGGATCAGGATGATATTGTAGATAAAAGCCCAAAACAGGTTCTGTTTAATGGTGGTCAGGGTTTTACGCGAGAGCTGGATGGCGCGCACAACCCCGAGCAGATCGCCGCTGATCAGCACGATCGGCGCGGATGCCATGGCGATATCGGTGCCGGTGCCAATGGCGATGCCCACGTCCGATTGGGCCAACGCGGGGGCATCGTTGATCCCGTCGCCTACCATGGCCACAACCTGGCCGCCGGCCTGCAGCTTCTTGACCTCAGCCGCCTTATCCCCCGGCAGCACCTCGGACAGCACCTGGTCCACGCCGACCTGCCGGGCAATGGCCTCGGCCGTCTGGCGGTTATCCCCGGTGAGCATCGTGACATGCAGATGCATCGCCCGTAATTGCCGGATGGCGTCGGCTGAACCGTCTTTGACGGTATCGGCCACGGCGATCAACCCTTGCAAGGTTCCGTCGATCGCCACCACCATCACAGTTTTGGCTTCATTTTGTAAGCGCGCCGCATCCGGGGCATAGCCGTTCAAGCCAAAACCTCGTTCAGACGCCATGCGCAGGTTACCCACTACGACCTGTTTTCCGTCCACCTGGGCGCTGACGCCCTGGCCGACCTCTGCCTGGAAGCCCTGGGGATCGGCCAGGGCTAATTCGCGCGCACCGGCCTCGGCCAGGATGGCTTCGCCGAGGGGATGCTCGCTGCCTTTTTCCACGGAGGCCGCCAGGCGCAGCAGTTCATTGTCGCCCATCGCTTGCGAGCGGAAAACCGTATCGGTCACCGCGGGCTGACCGCGGGTAATGGTGCCGGTTTTATCCAGGATGATGGAAGTGATGCGCCCGGCATGCTCCAGGGCCTCGCTGTTCTTAAACAGGATGCCCAATTCGGCGGCTTTACCCGTGCCTACCATCACCGCGGTGGGGGTGGCCAGGCCCATGGCGCACGGGCAGGCGATGACCAGCACCGCGACCGCGTTGATCAGGGCGCGGGTAAAAACTGAGGTGTCTGCGCCAACCGGCAGGGGCACGATAAAGTACCACGCCAGGAAGGTCAACACCGCCGCGGCAATGACGCCCGGGACGAAAATAGCCGAAATCTGGTCGGCAAGTTTCTGGATGGGGGCTTTACTGGCCTGGGCATCTTCTACCAACTTGATGATTTGCGCCAGGGCGGTTTCTTTTCCGACTTTGGTGGCCTCAAAACGGATCAAACCGGCTTTATTGAGTGTGGCCCCGATGACCGCATCCCCTGGGCCTTTACTGACTGGAAGCGACTCACCGGTTAGCATGGATTCATCCAGGGTTGAGCGCCCTTCGGTGATGACCCCATCCACCGGCACTTTTTCGCCTGGACGCACAATGACCACGTCTCCGCTGCGCACATCATCCACCGGCACTTCCAATTCCACCCCGGCGCGCACGATACGTGCGGTCTTGGAGCGCAGCCCCATCAACTTCTTGATCGCCTCGCTGGTGCGGCCTTTTGCGCGCACTTCGAGATACTTGCCCAACCTGATCAGGGTGATGATCACTGCGGCAGTTTCATAATAGACGTGCCCACTCAGCCAGCCAAAGGTGATGGGCAGAGAATATAGGAAGGCAGCCGAGCTGCCCATGGCGACCAGCACATCCATGTTGGCGGATCCGTTGCGCAGCGATTTGAAAGCGCCGACATAATACTGCCAGCCCACATAGAATTGCACCGGCAGGGCCACTACCAGCATCATCCAGCGGGTCCAGGGTTCATGGGCCCACATCCCCAGAATGCCCAGGTCTTTCGCCATCGAAAACAGAAAAAGTGGCAGGGTGAAGACCAGACCGATGATCAGCAGGCGAAACTGGGTATCGATTTCAGCCTGGCGGGCTTTAGCTTCCGCGTCCTCACTCTCCAGACCGGTCTCAATTGTTTGGAAACCGGCGTTTTCAACGGTGCGCCGGAGATCCAATTGGCTGACCAGGGTGGGAATATAGCGTACCCGCGCGTGGTTGGTAACCACATTCACTTGCGCGCTGAGCACGCCTTGTTTGGCGGCTAACGCTTTTTCCAGCCGGAGGGCATCGACATCCGCAGAAATTTGACGGATCGCCAGGTCGGCTTCACCGCTGGCCACCCCATACCCCGCTCGCTCAATCCGTCCAATCATTTCGGGCAAACCGGCTTGCGCCGGGTCGTAATCCACGGTGGCGCGCTCGGACGAAAGATTGACCACGGCTTGCTGAACGCCGTTGACCTTTTTCAGGCTGCGTTCGACAGTGGCCACGCAGTTGGCGCAGGTCATTCCAGTAATGGGTAAGGTGATTTGATCCGTTTCAGCCATAATAACCTCTAAAAAAAGGCCTGCTTCAGGTTATCCCTGGCAGCAGGCCTTGACTTGATTGCTAGGGATGGTTAAGCCACGACAGGGGGGTAGTTGATCTCGGTCAGGGTGGCGATGATGGCTTCTTCGGTGGCCGGAGTATCAAAGGTGATCGTGGCTTGCTGGGTATCCAGATCAGCTGCCACGTCCTGAACACCGGCTAAATCGCCGATTTCGGTATTGATGGTGTGCACACAGTGCTTGCAGCTGATGTTGGGAATGGAATAAACGACGGTTTTCATAGATCCTCCAGAAAAATAGGTGTTTGTTCGGACAAGTAGTCTCTCAGGCTCGTACAGATGCCTCGAAAACGCTGCTGATTTCTTTCAGCACGCGCTCGCGTTCGGATGGGTCTTCGCCGCGCACGGCGGTGATCACGCAAGAATTAAGGTGATGGTCGAGAAGCTGGGCACTCACTTTATTTAAGGATGCCTGGACCGCTTGAATTTGGCGGATGACATCGATACAGTATTCATCCTCTTGCAGCATGCGCTGAATTCCGCGCAGGTGTCCTTCGGCGATTTTCAGGCGGTGGATTGCATCATCTCGTCCTTGCATGGGCTCTCGATCCTTTCTTTACCCCACCCCCCTGGGGGGGGTATGTATCTATATTATACCCAGTTTATCGGAAATTGCAAGTACCCCAGGATTAAAACCACTTTAGAGTTCCTGGTTCTTATGCGCAAAATCCAGAAAGAGGCCAAAAGTAGGGTAACCTGCAACTTTTGGTGAGGGGCTGCGTAGATTGGGTATAACAAGAAATATGGAGGTTCAAATGTCTGAAGGAATGAAAAAACTTTACCGCTCACGCAGTGATCGCTTGCTGGCGGGTGTTTGCGCCGGGTTAGGTGACTATTTGGGCGTGGATGCTACCATCGTGCGCCTGGTGTTCGTGCTGTCAGTTTTCCTGACCTTTTCAACATCCCTGTTTGTCTATCTGGTGTTCTGGCTGATTATCCCTGAGGAACCAGCCGGCCAGGTGGTGGACGGGCAAGTGGTTGACCGGGCTCCGGAAAACTAATCCCGGTTAGCCAACCTATCTATATTAAATGAAAGCAGGGGTTCCCCTATGAGGGCCTCTGCTTTTATTTATAACCAGCCGCGCAAGCGGTATGCCAGCCAGCCCAGGTACTCCTTGAGCGCATTGCTGGTGAGGCCGAGATTACTGGTGTTGGGCAGCAGGGCAATCAACTGCCCGGCGAGGTTGTCGCTGGTGAGCTGCTGCCAGCTGTCTTCGGTGATGGTGAAATCCGCGGGAGCCGGGATGACCTGGATGCCTTGTTTCTCAAAAAGGGCCACCGAGCGCGGCATGTGCAGG
Organism: uncultured Chloroflexia bacterium; assembly: GCA_963752685.1. Lineage (GTDB taxonomy): Bacteria > Chloroflexota > Anaerolineae > Anaerolineales > Anaerolineaceae > Anaerolinea. Next base: position 21,072 of record CAVVZR010000014.1, read on the forward strand.
GCAGAGGTCACCAGGATCACCCGGGTGATGCCTTTGTCTTTGAGCATTTTCGCGCTGTAGAGTGCGTCTTCGTAGGTGTTCTGGGAATCCGGCTGCAGCCAGATGGCCCGGGATGGAATGCCGATGAATTCCAGGATCTCGGCCATTTCGCTGGCAGGAGTGGAGGGCCGGTCGCTCAACCAGGTGATGTTGCCGCCGCTGGCGAGGATGATGGGGGCTTTGCCATCCTTATACAATTTCGCCGCGTACAGGATGCGGTCGCCCGCGCCGTTGATCTCCACCATTGCGCGAGGTGGAGCAGCCGGATCGGTGCCGCCGCCCAGCAGGACAATGGCATCCGCGGCTTCCACCTCGCCTTGCGGCAGGTAGCGCCATTCCAGCGAGCGCGCCAGGCCGTAAGCCACCCAACGATTGGAGGCGATCAAGAGAATCAGCAAGGCCAGGATCATCGCGGCGTTGCGCAGGCGCTCGCGTTTGCGCAGGATCAGCCCGGCAGCCAGGCAAAGGATGGCCAGGCCCAGCGGGTAGAGCAGAGGTGGAAGGAACTTGGACAAGAATACAAACATAGGATTTATTTATACCAGATCAATCGGTGGCTGCCGCCCTGGCAGATTTGATAATCGGAATTTGCGCGTAGCCATTCTTGGCTGGCCGATTTCCCTTGAGGGGCAATTGCAACTACCGCCGGTGGGCCAAACCAGGGCAAAAATGGCTGGCTTGCAGAACCCTCGAAAAATGAAGATAGCAGTATTATAAGGCAATCGTGAAATTCGTAACGCAAAAGCTAACAGGATGTCAGGTATGCAGCTAGTGGGAGAGGGACGTTCAGCGCAAATATTCGCCTGGGATGAAGGCCGGGTGGTCAAGCTATATTACCAGGGGGTGGACCGTCCCTCGGTGGAGCGGGAATTCCAGGCCACCCAACTGGCTTTCGCGGCCGGCGTGCCCGTCCCGCATCCCTTTGCGCTCATCGAGCACGAAGGCCGCCACGGGATCATTTTTGAGCGGATAAATGGCAGCAGTGGGGTGGCGCTCTTTCGCCGGCAGCCCTGGCGTTTGCCGGGCATGATGCGGCGAATAGCCCAGCTTCAAGCTGAAACCCTCAAGGCGCATGTCTCCGGTCTGCCAGAAGTGCGGGGCGAACTGGCGGGGACGATCCGCCGGGGGATGCAGCGCGGCTTGATCGCCGAAGGTGGACACACCATTATTGAGCAGTTGGATCGCCTGCCGGCGGACGACCGTTTGTGCCACATGGATTTTCATCCGGATAATGTTATGCAGACGGATACAGGCTGGATGATCATTGACTGGATGAATGCCCGCAGTGGGGCTGTCTTGGCGGATATTGCCCGCTCGTGCGTGATTTACATGGTGAGCGGCCCGCCGCCAGGTGCGTCTAGGGGCGCGCTGATCTCGATCGGCAGCCGCCTGGCGAATATTTATTACCGCAGAGAAATTCGCCGGCTGGTCGCATTTACCTCTCCGGAGCTGGATGCGTGGATCTTGCCGGTGGCCACCGCGCGGCTGATCGAAAACATCCCCGGCGAACGCGAAAAATTAATCAAAATCATCGACAGGCTTTCCGCGGGACTTAAAATTTGACCGCGAAAGGATGGGCTATCCTTCACACAGGATAAAAGCCCCGGCATGCTTCTTTTGATTTCTATTTGAGTAAAATTCGCATAGCCATGTAGATAGCCGGCAAAGATGGGTGGATTTGCGCCGGTATCTTTTTACGTTGATAGCCGGCTCAATATCCCTCCCGGAGAAACTTTTTTACCGGGTTGTGCGTATTGAAATATGGAAATAATGATTTCAACGAAGAAGGAATGAAATGAACACAAAACGATGGATCGTTGGGATAGGGATTGCAGTGGTGATCCTGCTTAGCGCCCCGGCGCTGTTCCTGGCGAACTTCAGCGCTATGTCCAGTCAGATGAGTCACCAATCCAGCCTGGCATCCTCAAGCACAGCCGGTCAGGTCGATGAGCCAATCCAATCCGCGAAGACCATGATTTTTGTGTCGGGCGAAAAGCGCCTGGCGCAGTCGTTGGAGAAGCAAATCGCGGGTCAGTTACAGGGCAAGCCGCAATTCGGACAGCTTCAGCATTTGCCGAACCTGGTAGATAAAGCTGATTCGCCCTATCTTTTGATCGAAATTGAACCACAAGCCTATTTTTGGACCCCCGTGTATGCCCGGTCCACGATGAAAGTGACCGTCTCCTACGCATCGGATGGGGATGTCTCTTTCCGCCTGTCCCAGCCGACCGAGTTCAAACACAGCGGTGACCAGCCGGACAAACAAATGAGTGGGATTTACACCTTCTCGGACGTGTCCTGGGGGCTGATCTCAAATCCTGGCTATCAGGATTATCTCGCCAGGGAAATGGCCCGCCCGATTGCAGCGGATTTGATTGGGCAGAACAATTAGCGTGAATTATTCCAAAATTGGAACCATTTGGATTTAACCGGCGTCTCTATTCGCGGGGACCTGCAACAGGTCAAAATAAAAGAAGTGAGGGAATGTAACATGTTCGGGGAAAAGAATCATCAATTTATCCTGCGCGTTTCCAGCGCGCTATTGGGGCTGACTCTGCTGCTTTCTGCTTGCAGTGCGCCCACCTCAGTGCCCACTACGGTCATTCAGGCAACGGAGACGTCACCCGCTCCCACGATGGCGCCCACCGCTGCTCCGACGATGGTTGAGGAAGGGCAGCCGAGCGAGACGACATCTGTGGCCCTGGATGTGGTTGGGGTGGCGGGGAGCTATACCACTGCGATGATCGCAGAAACGCCGGCCGGCGACGGGCCGTGGTGGTCCGCCGTGCCGCAGCACAGCCTGCTGACCCTGCAAGGGTATCCGGTCAGCAAGCACATCCGGGAACCCCAGATATTCGTTTTCCCGGTCAGCGGCCTGGAAGTGAGCGATAACGCGCTTCAGATGGCTGGGAGCCTGCAAACCCTGCTGCAAAACCGGCAGCCGGGCGAGAAGCTGCCGTATCTGCCGCTCAGCGGCGATACCCAGGTGATGCATGCCCAGGTCAAATATCTTGATTTCAAAAACGGGCAGGGTGTGCGCTACCTGACCCAGTACAACAATGGGATCATGTTCATCAATAACCGCCAGCTGGTCTACACCTACCAGGGCCTGACCTCGGATGGCAAGTATTACGTGTCCGCGGTACTGCCGGTCAACCTGGCCAGTTTACCAGCCGACGAAAGCATGAACGGGCAAGAACCACAGGATTTCAACAGCGATTTTCCCACTTACCTGCAGAATCTGGTTTCCTCGCTGGACCAGGAAGCAGCCGGCGCCTTCAGCCCTGACCTGGGCGCGCTGGATGCGATGATCCAGACGCTGGAGATCAAATAACCCTGACGAACCTGCCAGAAATAGGGCAGATCTTTGGGATACAAACCCGTACCTTAACACCCACGATGATGATCTGGTTGGAGCTGCTCAATCCCATTGGGCAGCTCCAATTATTGGTCGGAATTCCTTGGTTAAACCATCAACCAGTCTCTCAACCCCGTTGTGCGAAATACCCTAAAGCAATGGATAATTTCGGGAAACCCTAGAACAAAAATTCTTGACAGTTCTGATATAATACAACTTTGCTCATTAATTCAAACCAATCCGGCCGCAAGGCTGGGTGGAGGTTGGCGGGTATGACCCAAAACGTGATACGCGTGGTTGGCGCGCGAGAACATAATTTAAAGAATATAACGGTAGAGATCCCGCGGGATAAGCTGGTGGTGATCACCGGGTTGTCCGGTTCGGGTAAATCATCCCTGGCATTCGATACGATTTTTGCCGAAGGGCAGCGCCGCTATGTCGAATCGCTCTCGGCCTATGCGCGGCAGTTCCTTGGCCAGATGGATAAGCCGGATGTGGATGCGATCGAAGGCCTGTCACCGGCCGTCTCGATCGATCAGAAAGCCACCTCGCACAACCCGCGCTCCACGGTGGGCACGGTGACCGAAGTGTATGATTATCTGCGCCTGCTCTTCGCGCGGGTGGGCATCCCGCACTGCCCAATCTGCGGGCGCGAGGTGGTCAAGCAGTCGGCCCAGGAGATCGTGGATACGATCGAGCAGCTGCCGGACGGCTCGCGCTTGCTGGTATTGGCCCCGGTGATCCGCGGGCGCAAAGGCACCTACCAGGCGGTTTTCGATGAAATCCGCAAGGCGGGTTTCGTGCGCGTGCGGGTGGACGGCAACGTGCACAGCCTGGACGATGAAATCACCCTGGACCGCTACAAGATCCACACCATCGAGGCGGTGGTAGACCGTATCGTGCTGCAAAAGGCAGACAGCCCGGATGAACAGCAGGTGCTGCGCTCGCGCCTGACCGATTCGGTGGAGACATCCTTGAAGGTGGGCGAGGGTTACCTGACCCTGCAGAATCTGTCGGTGGATCCGCCCCAGGATTTGTTCTTCTCTGAGCATTTTGCCTGCCCGGAACACGGCGTCAGCCTGTCGGAGATCGAGCCGCGCACTTTCTCCTTCAACACCCCTCATGGCGCCTGCCCCGACTGCCAGGGATTAGGCAGCCGGCTGGAGATCGACCCGGAGCTGCTGATCCCGGAACCCGAGCGGTCTTTAAATGAAGGCGCGATTGTGGCCCTGGAATGGAACGGCCCGCGCGACCAGGGCGGTTATTACTGGCAGACGGTCGAGGCCGTGGCGCGCGAGTTTGATATCGACCTGGATATCCCGGTGCGCGAGATCCCCCAGGAGAAAGTGGACAAGATCCTATTTGGCACCGGCGGAGAAGAGATTGACGTCAAGGTGGAAGGGCGCAACGGCCGTGAGACCAATTACCGCACGGCCTTCGAAGGGGTGATCCCCAACCTGATGCGGCGCTACAGCGACACCAACTCGGAATACATCCGCACCAAGATCGCCGAGTATATGACCAACCGGCCGTGCCCGACCTGCAACGGCACCCGCCTGCGCAAGGAAGCTTTGGCGGTCACGGTGAATGACGCCAATATCATGGAAGTGACCACATGGCCGATCCTCAAGACCCTGGATTGGATCAACCTGCTCTACAGCACGGATGTGTTCTCCCAGCGCGCCAGAAGCGATTTCAGAGCGCATCCTCAAGGAAATCCGCTCCCGCCTGGGGTTCCTGGTCAACGTCGGCCTGGATTACCTGACCCTGCGGCGGTCGGCCGGTTCGCTTTCCGGCGGTGAGGCGCAGCGCATCCGCCTGGCTACCCAGATCGGCTCGCGGCTGATGGGTGTGTTGTACGTGCTGGATGAGCCCTCGATTGGCCTGCACCCGCGCGACAACACCCGCCTGTTGGAAACCCTGAGGAACCTGCGCGACCTGGGCAATACCGTCCTGGTGGTGGAGCATGATGAAGAAACCATCCATGCCGCCGATTGGATCGTCGACCTGGGGCCGGGCGCGGGCGAACACGGCGGGTAAGTGATTGCCGAGGGCACGGTGGAGGATATCCTGGCCAACCCCAATTCGCTGACCGGCGCTTATCTTTCGCGGCGCATGCAGGTGCCCATGCCGCCGAGCGGCGGACCGGCAACGGCAAGCACCTCAAAGTGGTGGGCGCGCGCGCCAATAACCTCAAGAATATCGACGTGGAAATCCCGCTGGGCAAGCTGGTGTGCATCACCGGGGTGTCAGGCTCGGGCAAATCGACCCTGATGGTGGATATCCTTTATATGGCGTCCTGGCCGAGAACTGCACGGCGCGCATACCCTGGCCGGCGATCACGATCGCATCGAGGGATCTGCAGTTCATCGACAAGATCATCAACATCGACCAGTCGCCGATTGGACGCACGCCGCGCTCGAACCCGGGCACGTACACCGGCATGTTTGACGAAGTGCGCTCGCTGTTTGCCGAATGCCGGAAAGCAAGATCCGCGGTTATAAACCGGGCGCTTCTCGTTCAACGTGCACGGCGGGCGCTGTGAAGCCTGCCAGGGCCAGGGCCAGCTGCGCATCGAGATGCAGTTCCTGCCGGATATTTACGTGCCCTGCGACGTGTGTCACGGCGCGCGTTTCAACCGTGAAACCCTGCAGGTGCGCTTCAAGGGTAAATCGATTGCCGAAGTGCTGGATACAACCGTCGACCAGGCGGTGGATTTGTTCGCGGCGATGCCGTCCATTCAGACCAAGTTGAAGACCCTGCAGGACGTGGGTCTGGGATATATTCGTATTGGCCAGCCGGCGACGACCCTCTCGGGCGGCGAAGCCCAGCGGGTGAAACTGGCGCGCGAGCTCTCCCGCCGGGCGACGGGCAAAACCCTGTACGTGCTGGATGAGCCCTCGGTGGGCTGCATGCGGCCGACGTGCACAAGTTGATCGAGGTCTTGCAGCGCCTGGTAGATGCGGGAAACTCGGTCTTGATCATTGAGCACAATCTGGATATTATCAAGATAGCGGATTATCTGATCGACCTTGGCCCGGATGGAGGCGACCGTGGGGGGCTGTTAGTAGCCGCCGGTACCCCAGATGAAATTTGTGAGCAGCCGGGCTCGTATACGGGACAGTATTTAAAGAAGTATCTGGAGGAGGAGCGTGAGATCACCAGAACTCGCGCAATCCCAAAATGTCTAGTACAATGTTGTTTACCTGAGATAAATCCATCCACATCCTAGCGATGTGGAAATCTAAGGAGAATTTCCTCAACAGGATCATCTATGACTGGAAAAGATTCGCCACAAAGCGTGATCGATTCCTACCGCAAACGCCAGCAAATGCTCCCCTTTATGATTTGGGGGTTGGTTGTGCTGCTGGTGGTGGTGGGTATCATCATCCTCGTGGTCTGGTTTGTCGGCCCGGGTAAGAACAGTGGGATCAGTTTGTTCGCTTCGCCCACACCGACCGCAACCAGCACCTTCACTCCCACGCCGGTAACTCCAACGGCGACCTCTACCCAGACATCCACCGTGACGATCACCCCGTCGATCACATCTACATCGACGCCCAGCGGCCCATTTGAATATACGGTCCTCGAAGGTGATACGTGTTGGGATATCTCGATTAAGTTCGAAGTGGGTCTGGACGTATTGTTAGCAATCAATAACTTTGGCAATGCCTGTCCGATCAAACCGGATGACGTGATCTTGATCCCGCTCAAGGGCGCGGAACTGCCCACGGAGACACCCCTGCCTTCAGATTTCCCACGCGGGCAAAAGATCCAATACACGGTCAAGACCGGGGAAACCCTGGCGATCATTGCCTCGCGCTTCAACAGCACGGTGGCCTCGATTATGGCGGAAAACAAAATCACCGATGAGAACCTGATTTCCGCCGGGCAGGTATTGACCATCTCGGTGAATATCGTCACGCCCACCCCCACGCGGGCGCCGACCAACACGGTTACCCCCGGAGGCCCGACCTTCACTCCGCCGCCTCCCACGGCAACCCCCACGCCTTAAGAGAAAGACGACCCTCGAAAGGCTCTTAGTCTGATATAAAATCCCGTCGCCTGTAAGGGACGGGATTTTAAATAAGGTGCAGTGGAAAGATCCCATCCGCAAAAAGGGCACAAAGAGGACCGCCTCCTGTCGGCAACCGCCGGGAGGCTGGTTCATATGCTGCCCTATGGGCTCACCGCCCTTTTGATGCTGGCGGCCCTGGCCAGTTGGGGCAGCCAGTTTATCGGCAGCCTGCCGCCCGTGGTTACCTCTGCTTTGGACGGGGTGAGCGGTTTCGCGGCGGTCTTTATGGGAATATTTATCGAGGCGGCGCCTTTCTTGCTGCTGGGTACCCTGGCTTCCGGGGTGGTGGAGATATTTATTTCCCGCGAGGACCTGGCACGCTGGATCCCCAGGCATGCCCTGGGTGGGGCGCTGGCGGGCGGGCTGCTGGGGCTGTTCTTCCCGGTGTGCGAGTGCGGGGTGGTGCCGTTCACCCGGCGGATGCTGCACAAGGGGCTGCCCCTGCCGGCGGCGGTGGCGCTGCTGCTGGCCGCGCCGGTGGTCAACCCAATCGTGATCGCCAGCACGCTGGCGGCTTTTGGACCAGGGTTGATCTTTTGGGGGCGGATCGGCTTCTCGCTGGTGGTGGCGGTGATCGTCGGGGCTTTGTTTGGGCTGGCCGAACCCGCGGGCGTACTGCTGCCCGGGGTGGCGCCAACCTTGCCAATACCTGCGCCGGTTCTCATTCCAGTGGCCAAACCGCCGATGAAAGAGCGGCTGGGTCAGATGCTGGTGATTGCTGCGGATGAGTTTGTTGAAATGGGGCGCTTCCTGGTGATTGGCGGGATGCTGGCAGCTTTGCTGCAGACGTTTATCCCCCAGAGCAGCCTGCTGGGGATAGGCCAGGGACCTCTGCTCTCAGTACTGGTGATGATTTTACTCGCCGTGCTGCTCAGCGTGTGTTCCACGGTAGATGCTTTTATCGCCCTGGCCTTTGCCGGGACGTTCTCGGCGGGTTCGGTGCTGGCCTTTCTGGTGTATGGTCCCATGGTGGATATCAAGAGCACGCTGATGTTCCTGGGGGTGTTCAAGAAAAGGACGGTGGTGTACCTGGTGGTGGTGCCGCTGCTGCTGGTCGCGTTGATTGGCTTGGTGGTGAACCTGCTATGAGCCTGCGCACCTATCGCACGCTGCAGGCATTGGTGCTGGCCGGGCTGGGGATTTTCCTGATCGCGCGGATTGGCGACGGGCGGATTTTGCTGTATATCAACCAACGCTTTATCTTCCTGACATTGGGCGGGGCTCTGGCGTTTTTATTGATTGCCCAGACGGTGATGCGCACCCGCCCGCCGGCGGAGGACGAAGAACACGATCCGCTTCGCCCCGAAGACGGCGTGGAGCACGACTTTCACGAGCACGGCAAGCGGGACGGATTGGCCTTATGGGTGATCGCCCTGCCGCTGTTGGTGGGGGTGCTACTGCCTGTGCGTCCCTTGGGGAGCACGGCTGCCGCCACGCGGGGGATGAATACGAATGCGCCTCTTTCGGCTGGGGCAGGCGACAACAGCAATGCGTTGGAACTGCCGTCCACCCAGCGCAGTGTGCTGGATTGGATCCGCGTGCTGCATGAGGCAGCGGATCCAACCAGCATCTCGGGGCAAGCGGCGGATGTGACCGGCTTTATCTACCACGACATTCGCCTGGAGGCGGGCCAATTTATGGTGGCGCGCTTCAGCCTGACCTGCTGTGTGGCGGACGCGACGGCTATCGGGATGCTGGTAGCCTGGCCGGATGCCGACAACCTGCCCGATAACCGCTGGGTGCGGGTGCGCGGCCAGGTGGAGGTGAGCCAGGTGGATGGCAAGATCGTGCCGCTGATCCAGGCCGAGAGCGTCGAGCAGGTGCCGGAGCCTGAACAACCCTATCTTTTTCCATGAGCACCCTGTCCAGGTTTGACCGCGTCATCCTGGCGGTGATCGCCGCCCTGGGTCTGCTTTTGGCGGCAGTGTGGGCAGGCTGGCAGGTGCTGGGTATGCCCACGCCACAACCGGACCCGCCAGACCAGGTGATTGGTGCGCGTGGCCCACTGGGGATCCGCTTTGGCATCCCGGTAGACGAGTTGAACGCGCAAAAACACATCTGGTTTGCTCCCATGCTGGTGGGCAATTATGTCTGGGTTAATAACACCGCCTATTTCTGGCCGGCCGAGCCTCTGGCGCCTGGCCAACGGTATACGATTCGAGTGGATGCAGGGATTTTGACCGGCGATGGGCGTGCCTTGCGCAATGGAGCCGAGTGGCAGGTGCAGGTGCGCCCGGCCGAGGTGATCTATCTTGCGCCCAGCCGCGGACCGGAACTGTGGCGGATAGATCCCCAGGGAGGAGATCCGCTCCAATTGACCCACACGGGTGGAAAAGTCTATGACTTTGCCGCTGCCCCGGATGGGGAGACGTTGGTATATTCGCGCTATGACCAACAGGGCGGGATCAGTCTGTGGCAGGTGGATCGCAACGGCGCGGGCGAGCAGGTGCTGCTGGACTGCGGTGAGGACTGGTGCATCAACCCGGCCTTCTCCCCGGATGGGCGACAGCTGGCGTACGCGCGCAAACAGGCGGGGATCAGTGAGGGAAGCTCGCCAGGGGTGGCGCGCATCTGGATGATGGATGTCGCCAGCAAGCAGACCGACCACCTGTATACCAACCCGAATATCGGTGGGACGGATCCGTCCTGGTCGCCGGATGGGCGCTACCTGGCATTTTTTGACGGCATCTCCAATAACCTGCGCCTGGCCAACCTGGTTACCCACCAGGATATCGAACTGCCTTCCGAAATGGGGATGACCGCCAGTTGGAGCCCGGATGGGCTAGCCTTGTTTTACACCAATATCGTCGTTGAAGAATCCTTCGCTTACGAAAGTGTGTACCGCTACGCAGTGCCGAGCCAGGAGATTACCCGCGCGCTGGGTGAGGACGAGTTCCCACTGGATTACAGCCCGGTGGCTATATCCCCGGATGGGCGCTGGCTGGTGGTGGGCATCCGCGAGATCAGTGGGAACCCGGCCCGCCAGATGTGGATCATGCAACCCGACGGCAGCGAGCGCCGGCAGGTCAGCCAGGATCCGTTGGTCAATACCAGCGGCTTCGCCTGGAGCCCGGGCGGAGAGCAGGTTGTGTTCCAATCCCTGGCCCTGGGCAGTTCGAGCGCAGTCCCGCAGGTGATGGTCTGGGATCAAGTCGGCGGTGCCCAAAAACTGCTGGCGGATGACGCGACCCAACCTGGTTGGCTCCCATAAACCCGGTGGGTATATAGAACCCCCCCGGTAAAAACGCGAATATATAGATAAATTTGACCAACTTGCTTATAATTACCAATACCAAACCGAATCTAAAGCTATTCTTAATATCTTATTGCTATACTTTGAACCATGGCTTCTTCTATTTTCGACAAGGCAGAAAGGATGGAGATAGCTGCGGACACCGTCCCGGCTTCTCCATTTGACGTGTGGAAAAAACGATGGCTGCGTTTCCTCACGTATCTTCGTAGAGCCATCCCCTTTGCAGCAGGTGTGGCAGCCGCGTTTCTGGGGCTCTTCGCCTACTACAAAATCAACCCCGGCCCGGAACAAATGACCATGGTGCAGGTCAATACCGCCGTGGCCCAGGCCATGGCGTCCGCCACCCCAGCGCCGGCCTATTCATCGCAGGTGTTTCGCATCATCCAACCCTCGCTGGTGCTGATCCAATCCAAAAGCCAGGACGCCAATGGAAAAGACCAGGGCAAACTGGGCAGCGGGGTGGTGATCTCGGACTCGGCCGAGATTTTGACCGCCCTGCACGTGGTGGAAAACGCCACAGATATCCAGGTGACCTTTGCCGACGGCACCCAATCCGGCGCCCAGATCGAAACCACCCAGCCAGACCAGGATATCGCCGTTCTAATCCCAGACCAGCCGCCGAATGTCCTTGTGCCGGCGGTGATGGGCAACCCCAATGCCATGCGAGTGGGGGATGAGGCGTACGCGGTCGGCAACCCGTTTGGTTTATACGGCTCGATGAGCGCCGGGGTGATCTCGGGGTTTAACCGCTCGTTCCACACCGAAGGCAGCGATCAAACCATTGAAGGGCTGATCCAGATCGATACGGCGGTCAACCCCGGAAATTCCGGCGGGCCGCTGCTGAACCGCAACGGTTACGTCATTGGCATCGTCATCGGTATATTGAACCCAACCGATAATGACTTTTTTGTGGGGATCGGTTTTGCCGTGCCGATCACCACGGCCGGGGGCGCCGCCGGCGCGCCGCAATATTGAACCCGTTTTCAAGCGAAGGAGACAAGCATGGAACCAATCACCAAATCCGAAAACCGGATTCAAGTCGAAAAAGTACTTTACGAGGTTAAAAAGGTCATTGTCGGGCAGGATTATTTGCTCGAGCGCATGATCGTGGCTCTCCTGGCGCGCGGGCACATTCTGGTCGAAGGGGTGCCAGGGCTGGCCAAGACGATGGCGATCAAGACTCTGGCAGATTCGATCGGCTGTATTTTCAAGCGCATCCAGTTTACCCCCGACCTCGTACCTGCGGACCTGGTGGGCACGCGCATCTATAACCAAAAGACCGGGGAATTCAACACCTCGATCGGCCCGGTTTTCACCAACCTGCTGCTGGCGGATGAGATCAACCGCGCGCCGGCCAAAGTGCAAAGTGCGCTGCTCGAGGTAATGCAGGAACGCCAGGTGACCATCGGCCGCGAAACTTTTACCATGCCAGAGCCCTTCCTGGTGATGGCCACCCAGAACCCAATCGAGACGGAAGGCACCTACGCGCTGCCCGAGGCCCAGGTGGACCGCTTCATGCTTAAAGTGTTGGTGGGTTATCCCACCCAAACCGAGGAGTTTGTCATCGTCGAACGGATGACAGGTGTGCTCGAAACGGTGCAAAAAGTGCTGACCACCGAACAGTTGATTGAACTGCAGAAGCGCGCCTACCAGGAAGTGTTTGTCGACCCGGCGCTGATCGAGTATGCCATTCGCCTGGTGACCGCCACGCGCCAACCGAAAGCCTTCAACCTGGGAGAATTGGAGCCCTATATTCTCTTCGGGGCCAGCCCGCGGGCTTCGATCAACCTGATCCTGACGGCTCGCGCGCTGGCATTCGTGCGCGGGCGCAGTTATGCCCTGCCCCAGGACGTGCTGGACATGGCGCCGGATGTGATGCGCCACCGGGTGGTGCCATCCTACGAGGCGCTTTCTGATAATGTGAGCAGCGACGACATCCTGAAACGGATTTTTGACCGGATTCCGGTCCCAGTGGTGCCTTTACATGAGCATAACAAGATCCGTGAAAATGCCTGACGGCCAGACTCAACCCTCTCGCGCCAGGGACGAGTCGCCGGAGCGCCTGCTCCAGCGGCTGGAATGGCAGGTGATTCGCCGGCTGGACGGTCTGCTGCAAGGCGATTACCGCAGCTTGTTCTATGGCTTTGGCATCGACTTTGCCGACCTGCGCGAGTACCAGCCCGAGGACGATATCCGCTATATCGATTGGAATGTCACCGCGCGCATGGATACGCCTTATGTGCGCCAGTACATGGAAGAGCGTGAAATCACCGCCTGGTTCCTCATCGATCTCAGCCCGTCGATGGATTTCGGCACCACCCAGACCGAAAAGAGGGCCGTGCTGATCGACCTGGTGGCCACGCTGGCGCGGCTGCTGACCCGCCACGGCAACCGGGTGGGCGCAATCCTGTATAACGGGCAGATTGCCAGCCCGGGCGGCAGCGCCAAAAAACTGCGCATCGAGCGGGTGATCCCTGCCCAAAGTAATCGCAACCACGTTTTACATCTGATCCACGAGTTGCAGAAGCAGCCGCGCCTGCCCAAAGCCGCCTTTACCGATCTAAAATCACTGCTGGATGGCGGGCTGTTGACGATTAAGAAGCGCTCGTTGGTTTTCATTATTTCGGACTTTATCAGCGCACCGGGCTGGGAGCGGCCGCTCAGCCTGCTCCATAAACGTCACGAGGTGTTGAGCGTGCGCCTGTGGGATCCACGCGAGGTGGACCTCCCGGATATTGGCCCGGTGTGGGTAGAGGACGCCGAGACGGGCGAGCAGTTATATGTGGATACACACGACCCAAAATTCCGGACCCAGTTTGCCGCAGAAGTACAGCGGCGAGAGGCGGCTTTGAACACGACTTTCCACCACGTGGGTGTCGAGCCGTGGTCGATATCTACCGCGGATGACCTGGTGCGGGCCATTGCGCGCTTTGCGGCAGTGCGCAAGCAATACCGCCACCGGCGGACGGAATCAGTCCCGCAGCTAGTCCATGGGTCAACTAACAAATGGTGGTGAGATGTTGACATTTCTGTGGCCATCCATGCTTTTCGGGTTATTGGTGGTGCCCCTGGTCGTATTGGTGTATCTGTCCATTAACCGCAGACGCAGCGCGCTGTCCGGCAATTTTGGCGGACTGCAGCAAACCGGCAGCCAGGCGCCCGGTCTTCGCCGGCATATCCCTGCGATCTTGTTAATCTTGAGCCTGGCAATCATCCTGCTGGCTCTGGGCCGGCCGCATGCCCAGGTGGAATTGCCCCGTGTGGAGGGCACCGTGGTCCTGGTCTTTGATGTATCCGCCAGCATGGGTGCGGAGGATGTTAAGCCCACCCGCATGGAGGCAGCCAAGGCGGCCGCGCGGGATTTTGTGCTGAGCCAGCCGGAAACAGTTAAAATCGGGATTGTGTCGTTCTCCACCAGCGGCTTTACCGTCCAATCGCCGACCAACGACCCCAACAAGCTGCTGGCGGCTATCAACCGCCTGCAGCCTACCAGCGGCACCTCGTTGGGCCAGGGCATCCTGGCCGCGCTTAACACCATCGCCCTGGATGCCGGGCTGGAACCCAAAGAACAACTCACACCTCAACCCGATCAACCATCCACCTCGGACAGCGCACCGCAGAATCCGCTGCAGCAAATGCGCTCTGAAGATCGCTTGCTGGCGCAGCTGCCGGATGGCCCGTATCCTTCCTCGGTGATTGTACTGATTTCGGATGGCGAGAACAACGAGTTGATTGATCCGCTGCGGGCGGCCAATGCTGCCCAGGAGCACAAAGTGCGCATCGATGCCTTGGGCTTCGGCACCACGAGCGGAGCGGATATCGATTTGGGCGGTTTTATGGTGCATACCGCCATGGATGAAACCACCTTGACTGCCATTACCCAGGCAGCCGGGGGCACTTATTACTCTGCCCAGAGTGAGCAAGATCCAAAAGCCGTGTATGCCAACCTCGTTCCGCAGCTGGTGGTGAAGCCCGAAATTGATGGAGATCACCTCCATCTTTGCCGGGGTGGGTATTTTGGTCCTGCTGTTGGGCAGCGCATTCTCGATGCTGTGGTTTAACCGGTTACCATGATCGTCAGCTACCTGCATACGGGTACGGGAGACGTAGAATGAGATTCCTCTGGCCAACCGCTTTTATCCTTTTGGGGTTCATCCCGCTGATGATCGCCGTCTTCTTCTGGAGGCAGCGACGCCGGCGGAAATATGCTGTGCGTTACTCCAGCCTTTCGCTGGTGCGCGCGGCGATCCCCAAACAATCCTGGATCCGGCGTTACCTGCCAATGGTGCTGTTTTTCCTGGCGCTGTCCAGCCTGGTGGTTGGCTTTACCCGCCCGATTGCGGTGACCCAGGTGCCGGCCGGCCGGGCGACGATCATGCTGGTGCTGGATGTATCTGGGAGCATGATGCAAACCGATATTTTCCCCAGCCGCCTGGGAGCCGCCAAAGCGGCCGCCTTATCTTTTGTGGAACGGCAGCAGGAACACAACCAGATCAGCGTCGTGGCCTTTGCTGGGATCGCTCAACTGGTACAGCCGCCCAGCAACGACCCGCAGGATTTACGCAACGCCATCCTGCGGCTGACCACCGGTCGCGGCACCGCGATTGGCAGTGGGATCATGACCGCGCTGGACACGATTGAGGAATTTGGCCAGGCGCCCGTCCAGACGCAAAACAGCGATGGGACAGTGGCTGAGCCCACCCCACGAGCAGAGGGCGATTACGTCCCGGATATTATCGTGCTGTTGACCGATGGAGTGTATACCACCGGTCCAAACCCGCTGGATGCAGCCGCGCAGGCGGTGTCGCGCGGGGTGCGGGTATATACGATTGGGTTTGGCTCTCAGGTGGGTGTCAACCAGCAGGATAACAGCAACAATTTCTTCGGAAGGCGTTTCAACCGCGGGATTGATGAAGAATCGCTCAAACAAATTGCATCGATGACCGGTGGAAAGTATTACGCTGCCAACAGCGCCAGCGAGCTGCAAAAAGTGTTTGACAGCCTGCCAACAATCTTAATCACCCGCGAGGAAACGGTTGAAATCAGCGTTATTTTTGTGGCGATCGGCGCTCTGTTTGTGATCGGCGCTCTTCTACTGGCTTTCCTCTGGCACCCGCTGCCGTGATCGAGAAGACCGGGCCCACACGCAGGGTGAGCAGCTAATCCAAACGCAATGCCGCACGGATCTCGGATACCACATCCGGGTCGCTTTCGTTTTCCAACGCTTTCTTGAGGTTCTCAA
>CAVVZR010000015.1:0-46698 GCA_963752685.1 uncultured Chloroflexia bacterium
CTTCCAACCCGAGTTTGTCCAGCCAGTCCTGGCGCATCCACATCAGTTTGTCGTTCTTGAATGAGGCGCTCCACGTAGGGAATGCCCATTTTCTTGCCATTGTAGCTGGCAAAGGCCCAGGGCAGGTTGCCGTACTTGTCCCATTTGCCCTTCACCCAGGTGGGATCAGCCAGGTTGGGGTACACATCCGTGATGTCTTCAAGCATATCGGCTTCGTACATCTTGACCAGGATGGAACCGCTTGACGCCTTCTGGAAGATCCGGCAGGTCATTGGCCGCCATGGCCAGGTTGTATTTCTGGTCGCCGTCATCCGCGCCAATCCACGTCCAGGCAGCTTTCCACTCGATGCCTAAAATCGCCTTCATATAGCGCGTGAAGAAGTTGTTGTCTACACCGTCGCCTTCGGGGAAAGACACGGTGGAGTTGACGCGGCGCGAGGAAGTGATGGTCACCGCCGGGTCATAGGGCAAACCCTCCGGAACGTTGGGCAGCATCACCTTCCAACCCTTGGGGTTGTTGGGGGCGCCAGAGCAGCGGCAGTCCGGCTTTGGTCAGCAGGTCTTCTGCGGTCAGCATCATCGCCGCCGTGGTTGCCGTCGGTTCGATCGCTGAGGCGGTGGTTGCGGTGGGCTCCATCATTTCGGTTGGCTCAACGGGAGCGGCCGTGGGCGCTACAGTGGTGGGGGTGGTAGCCGGAGCGCAGGCAGCCAGGACCGCGCCACCGGCCGCAACTGCGCCGGCTTGAATAAAACTTCTACGGGTGATCTTTCCTTCTGTCATTTGGATCTCCTTAAAACAATTGAACCGATCGTCGCAAACAGATTGGTCATCATGGTTTCGTTTTCTTGAAAAGGTTCACCTCCTCACTCGAAGAACGAATATGATCCATAGATGGGCGCTATGCTGAGAGCCTGGATTGTGGTCTTAATAAGGGTAATGGGCACCAGGACAGGGCTGATCCAGGCTAAATTTATTATAAAATTTACAAGCCCCGAAAAAAGGCCTTTAGCGGACCAACAAGGGACATGAGCGGACAGTTATGCCGTCTGCCGGTGCAGTTAAGCATAATCGGGCTATCATAGCATTATTATCACTTTTCGATACTTTCCCACACCCCAGGAAAAACCCGATGCCAGATCGAATCGTGATACCACGCTATGGCCGCTGGAGCCGCGAATTCGAACCTGCGCTGTGCCCGGATACGGTTCGCGTCCTCTCCCCCGGCGAAGACTTTTATACCGTCCGGTCTTCGACCACCAACCCGCCCAATTCCGCTATGACCAACACGGGTACGAGGAGATCATCCCTTATGGTGAGCCGGTAAAGGCAGTCCGCTTCACCCCCCAGGAAACCGGCGACTATCACTATGAAGCCCTGGCAAATACCATCGTCGTCGAGCAGGGCGTTTTTCGCTGCGCACCTTCTGACCATCCCGGCTATATCACCCTCAGTCTTAAAGATCCGCGCTATTTTTCGTTTTCGAACGGGAATCATTCTGCGCGATCGGTGTAAACCTGTGCGTGCCGCCCATGTACCCTCTGCCGCACGGCATGGAGCATTTTGAGGTGGGCAGCCACAGCCACATTCGGCCTGCGCGAATACCGGCGCTGGTTCCGCCTGCTGGCTGAGAATGGCGGGAAGTTCACCCGCATCTGGCTGTCAGGCGCCTACTTGCAGGCGGAAACCGAAGTGGCCGGTGAGGTGACGCCCCTGATCTTCAACCGCCTGGATGGTATCGTCGAGCTGGCGCGGCGAGTACGGCATTCGCCTGAAACTGTGTTTCGACCATTTCCGCGCCTTCGCAGCGAAACCCGGTAACTCGGGCTTTTTTCGTGCGCAAACTGCGCGACCCACATACCGGGCGCACTCTCCCAGACGATCGATGAATGGCTGGCGGACCCCCTCTGGCAGGAATTATGGTTCCAGAAGGTCCAGGCATATCTGGCGCGCTACGGCGGTGATCCAGTGGTGATGGCCTGGGAACTGTGGAACGAGATGGACTGCGTGGAAACCAACCGCTGGGAACTGGTGCGTGAGTGGACCCGCCGGATGCTGACCCGGATCAAGCAGGCGGACCCTGACCACTTGGTGGTGAACTCGCTGGGCAGCTTTGACGATGAGACAAGATAGGCGTATATGAAGATTTCAAAATGGATGAAATGGATTTCCAGCAGGTCCACCGCTACCTTGACCAGGGCGCGCCCTGGGAAATCTGTAACCTCGACCCGGTGGCCTTTAGCATCGATGCGATTCAACGCGCACGGCGGCCGGACCGCCCGGTGCTGCTGGCCGAGACTGGAGCAGTCAACGACCGCCATACCGGGCCGTTCCGCTACTTCCGCATGGATCGCCGCGGAATGATCTTCCACGATACTACCTTCCCGGCATTTTTTGCCGGCGCTGCCGGCACCGGTCATAACTGGTGGTGGGATAGCTATGTAGATCAGAAGAACTTATGGGGGCAGTTCCGACCCTTTGCCAATTTGTTCCAAGGTGTGGCCCTCGACCAGGAAAATTTCAGGCCGTGGACTTTTCAATATCGAGCCTGGTGCCTGGTATTTAAAAGGAAGGCACAGCTTGCTTGGGTGGGTGCGCAACAGGGCTGATACGTGGGACCGTGTGCTGCGGGATGGTCAAGAGGCGCCTATCCTGGCGCGCCTGCAGTTTGATTTTGGCCTGCCCCTCCCGTTGGTCACCGGGCTGGTTTCTTATTCCCTCTTGGCCTCACGCAGAGGCCGAACTCGATGTGCGCCTGGGAGACGGAGATGTGCTGGTCGAGCAGATGAAATACGGCCTGATGATCCGCCTCAGCTATTAGCCTATTGCCGCTTTCGTGATCAGGATAAGTCGTTGCATCCTTCATCATCAAAATGCATCCTGCCCATTCGGATTATTTCCCATCCAGAGGTGATATGACGGAACCTGCCGGCCCCAAAAAATACTGATCACCGGCGCCAACGGCCTGATCGGCAACCTGGTGTACGCTCACTGGCAGCCCAACCCGAGCGGTACGCGCCTTATGGGTTGGTCCGCCGCAACGAACCCTCCATGCGGGCAGATACCGCCGATTTACATCATCCCCGAGAGGCTGCGCCTGGCGGACCTGGCAGATGCGGCGATCGAAGACGCGGTGCAGGGCATGGATACGGTGGTGCATATGGCAGCCGACGCCAGGGGAGCGGGTGGGAGAGCATCCTGCAAAATAACATCATCGGCACCCACAACGTGTTTGAAGCCAGCCGCAGGGCGGGGGTGAAGCGGGTGATATTTGCCAGCACCAACCAGGTCGTTTTTGGTTACCGGTGGATGAGCCGTACAAAACCCTGTTTCGCGGCCGATCTGGCAGCCATCGCCTGAAAGATTTCCAGCCCATCCTCCACACCCAACCCGCCCGTTAAACGATTATGCCTGCAGCAAGGTGTACGGCGAGGCCCTGGCGCACATGTATGCCTTTACCCACGGCATGTCGTGCATCTGTTTGCGCATCGGATGGGTGACCCCGGATGACCATGTGCCCAGCCGCATCTTATGGTGCAGCCAGCGCGACATCGTGCAGCTGGTGGAACGCTGCCTGACCGCCCCGGCCAGCCTGCGGTTTGACGTCTTTTTTGGCCAATCGGACAACCCCCACAACCTGATCGATATCCAGCATACCCGGGATGTGCTGGGATACCAACCTCAAGACCGAGCGGAGGAAACCCCATGAAAGAACAGGATTGGCGCGGCAGTTTTGCCAT
This sequence comes from uncultured Chloroflexia bacterium, assembly GCA_963752685.1. GTDB lineage: Bacteria > Chloroflexota > Anaerolineae > Anaerolineales > Anaerolineaceae > Anaerolinea. The sequence continues at coordinate 3,739 of CAVVZR010000015.1, forward strand.
CCCCATGACGCCGTATGATGAAAAAGACCGCATCGACGAAGATGTGCTGCGGGCTGAGATTGAGTTTTGCATCCAGGCGGGCACGCGCGGCCTGGTGGTGCCGGTGCTGGTAAGTGAATTTTACGTGCTCTCGGAAGCGGAACGGCGCCTGATGGTGCGAATCGCGGTCGAGACCTCCGCGGGGCGGGTGCCGGTGGTGGCCAACTGCGCGGCGGTGAACACACCCCTGGCGGTCAGTTATGCGCGCGATTTCCAGGAATACGGCGCGGATGCGGTCATTGCCATGCCGCCGTATATCACCCGGCCCGATTGGGAAAATATCTACTGCCTATTACCAGGCCATTTCGGACGCGGTGCGCATCCCGGTATGGATCCAGAATATCAACGCGATCGCGCTTTCCACCGACCAGGTGGTCAGCCTGTGCGAGCAGATCGAGCACGTGTGCTGGGTCAAGGAAGAGGTGGACCCCAGCCCGCGCCATATCGGCGCGCTGGCAGCGCGCAAAACCCGGCGGTGCATGGGGTGATGGGCGGGGCCGGCGGGCGGTATTTGATGACCGAGTGGGCGCGCGGGTCGAAGGGCGTGGTGCACGCCTGCCAGTTCTGTGACGTCATCCAGCGCATCTGGGATCTGCTGGATGGCGGGGACCTGGCAGCCGGCGGCGATTTATACGAGCATATCCTGCCGGGGCTGGTGCTGGAAGGCCTGATGGGTATGGCTTATGCCAAGGAAATCATGATCCGGCGCGGGGTGTTCAAGAACCGGCGCATGCGGCTCAAAGCAAAAACGCTGAAGCGGATGATCTGCGTGAAATTGACCGCGTCTGGGAGCGGCTCCAGCCTTATTTGAGCTGGAAAAGGAATTAATCATCGGGTTTCCCTCTGCGCAGGGAGAGCAGACTGCGAAGGATATAAAAATAAAGGAGACGACCTATGGCAGAAGACCAACAGCTGGGCAGGGTAGAGGATGCGATCCGTAGCGCCTCGCGCCCTTCGGAGTTAAGAATTACGGATATCCGCACCGCGACGGTATGCAGCAATTATGATTACCCGATCCTGCGCATCGACACCAACCAGGGCGTTTACGGCATCGGCGAAGTGCGCGACGCCGGACACCGGGAGAATGCCCTCCAATTTAAGCACATGCTGCTGGGGAAAAACCCGTGCGACGTGGATTTGATTTTCAACGCGATGAAGCAGTACGGCAACTGGGGGCGCGAAGGCGGCGGCGTTTCGGGGATCGAGATCGCCCTGTGGGACCTGGTGGGCAAGGTCTACGGCGTGCCCTGCTACCAGTTCTTAGGGGGGAAATACCGGGATAAAGTGCGCATTTACGCCGATACGCCGGAGCCCACCGACCCCACCCTGGAAGGCTATGTCAACCGGGTGCTGGATCGGAAGAAAGGAAGGCCTGACCTTCATCAAATTTGATTTACGGTTGAACGTGGTCGATGCTGTGGCAGGCGCGGTCATCGGCCAGCCGACCCGCTTCGAAAAAGAGCGCGGGCGCAACCGGCGCGCGCCGGGGACGGGCCCGGTGGTGCGCTATTCCGATACAGGGCATCGCCCACATGGCAAAGATTGTGGCCGCGGTGCGCGAGGCGGTGGGCTGGGATGTGGCATTGTGCATCGATCACTTCGGCCACGGCATGATGACGGTCAAAGAAGTGATCCGCCTGGGCAAGGCGCTTGAGCCCTACGGCCTGGCCTGGATGGAGGACCCGGCGCCTTATTGGGATGTGGATGCCCACCGCCAGGTGACCGAAGCGATCGGCGTGCCCACCGCTGCCGGCGAGGAACTCTACCTGTGGGAGGGTTTTCGCGAGCTGATCGAGAAACGCGCGGTGGATATCATCCACCCGGACCTGCTGACCTCGGGTGGGATGGCCGAAACCAAACGCATCTCCGATTACGCCGAGCGCTACGGGCTGCCCACCGCGCTGCATTTTGCCGGTTCGCCGATCGCTTTTATGGCCAACCTGCATACGGCGGCGGCGGTGTCGAGTTTCGTGGCCCTGGAACACCACGGCCTGGACCTGCCCTTCTGGAAAGGGCTGGTGACCGGACTGGAAGATCCGTTGATGGTAGACGGTTATGTGACGGTGCCGGAGAAACCCGGGTTGGGTATCGACCTGAATTATGAAGGGATTCGCGAAAACCTGCGCCCACCCAGTGGTCTGTTCGATCCGACCGACGAGTGGAATACGCCCAAGTTGGGCTTCTGGCAGCCGGATAAACGCTGGGATAAATAATTCATTCCCCAACCCCATCTCTGGGAAAGGGAGAAAGTTAGAGGCTACGAGATTTTGACCTGCGAGCGGGTCAAAATCTCGTAGCGTTTCTCTTGCCCCCGCAATCAAGTAAAGGTTGGACCGGGGAGCTGCCTGATCATACGCCACGAAAATCCTGACCTGCCCGATCAGATGCTTGACTCTGTTTGAGCAGATCATTTATAATGACCATGTAAATCCCCGGTACACTTCAGTACAATAAAATTTACAGCAGCTTATTCTTATTTCTAACGAATGATCGTTCCCCCGCACAACTTTTGGTTCGAATCCACTGACGCCGTTCTCAGTGTATTGCTGAATTTATCCCATTATCTCTTAAGCGCCGGGCAATGAGTCATTCCCCATCCGCAGCAGGATCTTAACCATGAGCAAACACGCCACTTTATTTATCACTCAGCGCGGCTTACTACATCAACAGGCGGCCCTGGACGCGGCCCCTGCCGATCTGGACGTCAGCATGGTCCGCTCTCCTTCCAAGGAAGAAATTCTGACGCTCATTCCTGGGAAGGAGTTTTTAATTACCGAACGGTCCGGGATGGTCGATGCGGATATCATCCGCGCCGGAAGCGATTTACGCCTGATCCAGCGCCTGGGCTCGCAAACCCACGATATCGACCTGGATGCCGCCAGGACCGCCGGGATCCCGGTGTGCTATTTACCCATCCGCAGCTGCATCATGGTCGCCGAACACATGATGATGCAAATGCTGGGGCTTTCCAAGCGGGTCAACGAAATGCGAGAGGTGATGCTGAGCGCGGATAACTTTGGCAAGCCGCCCACCCGCTGCACTGAAGATACCTTCGCCTACAACTGGTCCGAGCGCGAAGAGATCGGCGGCCTGTGGGAATCCACCGTCGGCATCCTGGGAATGGGTGAAATCGGTTTCGAGCTTGCCCGTCGGCTGCGCAACTTTGGCTGCAAGGTGCTCTATAACAAGCGCAACCCACTGCCCGGCCACACCGAGCGCGAGCTCAACGTCCAATACGCCGGCCGCGATGACCTGGTGGCGCAGAGCGACTATATTTGCATTCTCCTGCCGCTGTTCGCAGAGACCGAGCAAAGTCTTAACCACGACTTTTTTGCCATGATGAAACCCGGCGCTTACTTTGTCAGTTCCGGCGGCAGCGGGATCATCGACGAAGACGCCCTGGCGGCGGCAATTTCTTCTGGCCGGCTGAATGGAGCCGCGGTGGATAATTACACCTATGAGCCCATTCGCAAGGACTGCGCCCTGTTAGAGCCGGCCCGCCGGCGGGGAGCCAACGTGATTCTGACCCCCCACACCGCGGCGGGCACCGTTCCCAAGGCCAACCGAGATTTGCGTGTGGACGATTACCAGAACCTGCTCAAATCCATTCGAGGCGTCGACCTGGCCTTCCGCCTGGTATAACCCCCCTGGCAATCAACAAAACGGTGGAGGCGTTCATACGAATGCCTCCACCGTTTTTATCTGCACCCCTTCATCAGGCCGCGCTATCGTATGGATAGGCTCGCCGCCAGACCGGCGCGGTCAGCGAAACGCCAAAGCGCTTTTCCGTGCGCGCGACCAGCTGCCTGGCGAGCTCGTTGCCGTGCCGCACCAGGGCGGGCACATCCACCCCCACCAGCTCGCCATTCAAAACGCGGAGCTGCCCATTGACAATCGAAAGGTCCACCCGGTCTACATCACACAACACCAGCCCGGCGATCGGGTCGTGCACCCCGCCGGCGAAGGGCAGCTTGCGGAAATCGATGGCGATGATGTCGGCTGCCATTCCCGCGGCCAGCACGCCGATATCCTTCCGGCGCAAGACCATCGCCCCTCCCAAGATGCCCAATTCCAGCGCCTGGGTCGGCGAGAGGGCATCCGCGCCGTAAAAAGCGCGCTGCATCAGCAGGGCGCTCCGCACCTCGCGCAATAAGATGCGACGAGTTATTGGCGGCGCTGCCGTCGACCCCCAAACCAATCTTAAAACCGCCTTCCTTCAACATAGGCGTCACCTGGCAGCAGCCGGCAGCCGTATACATATTCGAGTTGGGACAGTGGCAGATGCCTGTGCCCGTGCGCTTGATGATGGCCCTCTCCTCGTCATCCAGACTGGTGGCGTGGGCATACCACACGTCGGGGCCCACCCAGCCTAATTCTTCCGCCCAGACCACCGACTTTTTGCCGAATTGCGTGCGGGTCTGGCGGTCATCCTCAGGGGACTGCGCCAGGTGGGTGTGGTTGCCAACCCCATACCTCCTGGCCAGCTCAATACTTTCCTTAAAAAAGCGCGGGCTCATCGAAAAGGGCGCACCGGGGGCGTTTTCGATGCGCAGCATGGCGCCCGGGCGGGGGTCATGGTAGCTCTTGATCAAACGCTCGGTGTCGGCCAGGGCGTCATCCTCCTTCTCGATGGTATGCGCCAGACCTTGAGAGTTGCTGCCGCGGGCATGATGGTAGCGTATCCCCATTTCGAGCGCAGCGCGGATCTGGGTATCGTGGTGCAAATCGGGCGCTGCGCGCAAATAATTATGGTTGACCGCCGTGGTGCAGCCCGAGAGCAGCAGCTCCGCCACATTCAGGCGGGTAGCGATATCCAGCTCCTCGTCCCTGACCTCGCCCATCAGCATCTGAATATCTTTCAGCCATCGAAACAGCTCGACGTCTTGCAAGGTGGGAATATTCCGCAGCAGGGCCTGGAAAAAGTGATGGTGGAGATTGACAAGCCCGGGCAGCACCACATGCCCGCTCAGATCCAGGCGCCGCTCCACCGGCTCGCCCGGGTAGCTGCCGGTGCCTACCGCTTCGATCCACTGGCCGCTGACCAGCATCCAGGCATTTTTGAGCACGCGGCGCTGATCGTCAAAAGTCGCCAGGGTGTCAATGTGCTCGAGTAAAAGGCTGCTCATCTTTGGGCTCCTTTGGCGCGCCGGGAGGGACTGCGCATGAATTTGTGCTGCAGGGAAAATGGAGGGTTGAAAAGCCCCGGAAGGTGTTCCGGGGCTTTTCAACCAGAGGTCTAGGTGAGAAAGATGATCTCCTCGGCCGGGCCGACCGGAGCGTCCTCGGGCTTGCCTCCTGCCATCAAGAAGCCAATCCGGTTCAGGTTGGTTTCTTTTGCCGGGCGTGTTTCAGAAATATGCCCCTCGCAAATCACGCTGATCACATCGCTGAGCGCCATAATCTCGTCCAGTTCGGAGGAGATAATCAGCACGGCGCTGCCTTGATCCCGCGCGTCGACGATTTGTTTATGGATAAATGAAGCTGCGCCCACATCCAACCCGCGGGTGGGCTGCATGGCGATCAGCACGGTGGGGTTGCGCCACAGCGTGCGCGCCAAAATAACCTTCTGCTGGTTGCCGCCAGACAGCTTTTTGGCTTCCACGCTGGGGTCAGGCGCCCGAATGTCAAACTTGGCCATCAGGGCCAGGGCGTGGTCGTTCATCGTCTTGAAATCGCGCCAACCCTTGCGGGCGTAGGGCGGCTGCTCATAATTTTCGAGCAGCAGGTTATCGGTGATGCTCATATCCAACACCAGGCCTTCGGTCTGGCGGTTTTCTGGGATGTGTTCCAGGCCAGCCAGGATGCGGTCGATGGTGTTCATTTTGGTGATATCCTGGCCGAGGAAGAGCACCCGCCCTTTTTCCATCTCGCGCAGCCCCATCAACACCTGGACCAGGGTCTGCTGGCCGTTGCCGTCCACCCCGGCCAGACCGTGGATTTCTCCCGATTTCAGCGCCAGGTTGAGGTCGTTTAACTTCATCACCCCCATTTCATCCCGCACGAAGGCGCCTTCAATTTCAATGTTGACCGCCCCGCTCTTGCAGGGCTCCTTGGCGATAGTCAAATCCACCGCCTGCCCGACCATGAATTCGGCTAGCTGAGTGGTGGTGGTCGCGGCGGTATCCACCGAATTAACCACCAGGCCGCGGCGCATCACCGTCACCCGGTCGCTGACCTTCATCACTTCTTTTAGCTTATGGCTGATGAAGATGATCGTCACCCCATCTTCGCACAATTTTTCAACCAACTTGAACAGCTCTTCAATTTCCTGGGGGATCAACACTGCGGTCGGCTCATCCAGGATCAAAATACGCGCCCCGCGGTACAGCGCCTTGATGATTTCTATCTTTTGCTGCTGCCCAACGGTCAGCTCGCCGACCTTGGCGGTCAGCGGCACGTTCAAGCCAAAATCATCGGCAAGCGTCTGCACCTGTTGGATCGCCTGGCTCAAGTCCAACAAAGGATAGCGCCTGGATTTTAATCCCAGGACGATATTCTCGATCACGGTAAAGGTCGGCACCAGCATGAAATGCTGGTGAACCATGCCGATACCTAAGAGCATCGCATCCTGAGGATCTTTGATCTCCACCGGCTGGTTTCTGACCAGGATCTCACCCTCATCCTTCTGATAGAGGCCGTAAACCACTTTCATCAGGGTGGATTTACCGGCGCCGTTTTCACCCAGCAGGGCGTGAACTTCCCCGGCATAGATTTTCAGATCGACGTTCTTGTTCGCTACCACGCCAGGAAACTTTTTGACGATTTGCTTCAATTCCAGGACGATTTCACGGCCCTCGATTGAAAAATCTCGCTTGGTTTGCGGGGCAGGTTGGCCGGCCTGTGGGAGGTTTTCGCTCATCTCAGCCTTCCTTGGTAAAGGGCGTACCGGTTGCGGCAGGACCGCGCGCGTTGCGCATAAAGGCTACCAGGGCAATCAGCGTGATCACATAAGGCAGCATCAGCAGCAACTGATAAGGCACCTGGACCCCATAGGCCTGCAGGCGGATCTGCAGCGCATCTCCCAGGCCGAACAAAATGGTGCCCAGGAAGATACCGACCGGGTGGTAACGCCCGAAGACGACCGCCGCGAAGGCAATAAACCCACGCCCGGCGGAGAGGTTTTCCTGAAAAGCGTTGATATTGGACGCGCTCACCAGCGCCGAGCCGCTGATACCCACAATCGCGCCGCTGAGCAGCACCGCGATATAGCGCACCAGGTTGACGTTGATCCCCATGGTGCTGGCGGCCATCGGATGCTCACCCACCGAGCGCAGGGTCAACCCCCAGGAGGTCTTGTAGAGGATGAACCACATCACAGGGATCATCAGCAGCGCCAGGTATATGATGATATTATGGTCAAAAAACGCGGTCCCCAGGTAGGGCAGATCCCCAAGGATGGGGAAACGAATCGCTTCGAAACCAGGGGCGGATACAAAAGCCTGGTTGGTGTACAGCACGCGGAAACCCAATGCCGTGGCGGCCAGGGCAAACAGATTGAGAGCCACGGCGCTGACCACCTGGTTGCTGCGCAGGGTGATGGTAAAAACGGCATGGACCAGCCCAATCAACATCCCCGCGGCCGCCGCGGCGCCCAGGCCGATCCAGGGGCTGCCGCCCCGCTCCGCGGCGGTGTAGGCCACAAAGGCCCCGATCAACATCATCGATTCGAGGGCCATGTTCAACACCCCCGAAAGCTCACTGATCAGCCCGCCCAGGGCCGCCAGCAGCAGCGGAACCGCCGCGATCAAGGCAGCCTTGACAAATTCCGGGGCGGCGATAATCGATAAGATCCCATCCAGGATGGTGCGGCTTTCTTCGGTGGCGAACTGAAAAATAAGCCCCAGGACCAGGATCACCCCGATAACAATCACCGCATTGCGATAACTACTGCGAGCAAGCAAAGCTTTAATTTTTACCATTTTCGCTCTTCCCCCTGAACCTTACGCGCTATCTCAATAATTTTGGGCGAAGAAGCCGCCAGCACCGCCAGGATGGCCAGAACCCGCACCAGGTCAACCAGTTGGGCCGGGAGTTTGGCAATCGCCTCCATGGCAATCGCCCCGGTTTGCAGTCCCGCAAAAAACACGGCGGAAAGGCCCACCAGGAAGGGTGAAAACCCCGCCAAAAGCGCCACGGCGATCGCGTCGTAGCCCGTGGTAGGCGCAAAACCGGAAATCAGGCGGGTCTGGTAGCCCAGAATAACCGACGACCCGGCCAGCCCGGCCAGGGCCCCGCTGAAGAAAAAGGCGATCAAGAAGACCCGGTCGGCGCGAATGCCGGCGTGGCGAGCCGCCACCGGGTTCTGCCCGACGATGCGTACTCTTTGACCCAGGGTGGTATAGCGCATGACAATAAACAACAGGATCATCGCCGCTACGGCGATGATCAAGCCCATATGCAATTGAGTGTGAGGGATTAACTTGGGATACATCGTATTTTCGACGATCGGCCAGGAGGTGGGCGCGTCGCGGTGCCCGCCGGCCTTGATCGGACCGGAAATCATATAGTCGACCAGGTAGATGCCGATGTAATTCAACAGGATTGTGGATATGATCTCATTCGACCCATAGTATATTTTTAAGAATGCCGGAAACAAGGCCCACAGCCCTCCGGCGATGAAACCTACCAGCGTAGCCAGAAAAATATGCAGGGCGGGGTTCATTTCCGGGAACTGTCCACCCACCACCACTGCCGCCAGGGCGCCCGCGTACATCTGCCCGACGGCGCCGATGTTGAACGCCCCGGCTTGAAACGCGAAGGATATTCCCAGGCCGCACAATAAAAGGGGAATGGCCGTTTTTAGCGTCTCGGAGGATTGCATCAGGCTTCCGAAGGAACCCTGCCAGAGAGCGGTGTATGCCTTAAGAGGGTCGAACCCCATCAAGATCATGATCACCGCCCCGATCAAAATCGCAATTAAAATAGAAAGTAAGGGTAGACCTATACTTGCAAAAGGCAGGTTTACCCATCTTCTTTGCTTTACCGGTTTCAGAGTGGCGCTTATGCCTTCAGACATACACATTCTCCAGAACGTCTCGAAATAAGGGTGCGGGGGTAAACCCCGCACCCTTAACCATTGATCCGCCGAAATTCTACTTTATACCGATATCCAGGGTTCCAGCCAGGTAATCATCCACAGCCTTCTGAACTTTATCCTTGACATCCTGGGGAACGAAGTCGCCCCAGGCGCCCAGGTGCTGGGTGCCTTCTTTGAACCCGCTCAAGAAAGTGGAATTGCCCTTCAAGGAACCGTCGTCATACATCTTGGCAATATCCATGTAAACGCCAGGGACATCCTGAACGCCGCTGGTGATGATGGTATCGGGGGCGAGATGATAGTTGTCACCGCTCCAGCCGCCAATGACCTTGATGCCCTTCGACTGGGCCAGCTTGATCGCGGGAGGCGTGAAGGAGTTACCCATGATGATCAAAACGTCCACGCCGCGGTCGATCTGGGCCTGAGCTACCTGCTGGCCCTTGACCACATCGTCCCACGAACCCACGAAGGAGACGTTGACGTCAGCGTTCGGGTTGACCGCCAGGGCGCCAACCTTCATGTTGTCGGAGTCTGCGGTCACCTGGGGAGCGTCTTGAGCAGCCACGATGCCGATCTTATTGTTCTTGGTCATCAACCCGGCGGCCATACCCGTGAAGTAACCCAGCTCACCAAAGCGGAAATTGGTGCCAACCACATTGGCGCCTTCGGTGGTCGCATTGATCTGCACGAACATGGTGTTGGGGAAGTCGGGGGCAACTGCGGCCAGGGCATCGCCGTACTCGTAACCGTGGGCGAAGACCAGGTCATAACCCTGCTGCGCATACTGGCGAAGAACATTTTGCTGTTGGGCCGACGGCACGCTTTCAGAATAGGCCATTTCCCAACCTAATTTGTCATGGATTTCCTGAACACCCTTGAGGGCATCCTGGTTCCAACCCTGATCATTGACCGGGCCGGAGGTAACCATGGCAACTTTGAAGGTCTTCGCGGGCGAGGTAGCTTCGGCCACGGGGGCGGTTGTGGCGGCGGCCGGTGCAGCGGGTGCGGGGGCGCAGCCAATCAATGCTACCAGGGCAATGAGGCCAACCATCAAAACTTGAAGTGTCTTTCTGAAATTCATTCTCTCTCCTTATGCGTTGGATATATATAAACGAATTTTCTTTGGGCAGATATGTATCAGCCTTGGTCGAACAATAAGCGGATAATTCTTTCCTTTCCCATTACCTCCTTTGATTGAATACACTCTCTACGGCATTTTTATAAAACCAGGCGCGATGCATGAGCAGAGCCGCCTCATTCAGCGCTGGCGATCTGAGAAAGTATGGCTCAATCGATCAAGCGGGGAACCCACTGTGGTTTGCCGGAAAAACCCCGGCGCTGTTGCTATAAACATTTTCAGATCGAAACCTTCTTCGCAGAGAGAAAAACCTTGGGTCTATTCTTCAAAAAAGTCTTCTGTCTGATCCGCAACGATTATGCTATGGACACGTGGCGGCTGATTGGGTGGTGGGAAAACGTTTCTGTCTGGCCGCCGGGTTGCGGATGTGAATGGACTAAAATCCTTCGCCTGCCGCAACCCTGTATTAAAATCTCTGGTGACTTGGTTTGGCTCTTTTCGTTTGTTGACTGCATATGCTAAATCCGGTGTCCATCTCCTCATATGTTATGGAGAAAAATCCTGCCCGGCAATTCAAACCCAAAAAATATACTGATAAAGAAAAGCGTTTCACTTTTCCGACGTTCAAACCAACTTGAGTTTCGGAGATTTGCTGCTGGTAATGCTACAAAATTTTTTGTGGAGTTACCATTATTCTAGCAAGATCAAATCCGAATGTCAACTATCAGTTTACACTTGTAATTTATATGAAAAAGATATAACATTACAAGTGATCTCAGGTCTTTTCGAACGCAAAAATAAGATAAACCAAATCCATTTTATCGAATAAAAAGCTAAATGCAACCATAAAGTAATGATTCACACACATAGATATGCCAAATGTCATGGTTGAAACCCGGCCGAAGTTATTTACAATAAAATTTGTCCGGATTCAGGGTGAGACCTTCCCAGGGTCTCCGAGCCGGTCAGCCCATTGAGCCAACAGCCATTCATTTTTTTTACGGGAAGATGTATGCAGCATGCAGGATGCGTGAAGGCAGAAAAATGATCCCAAAATTATCTTTCCCGATTGACAAACTTCAGCTGGCACCTCTCTATCAAGATTCTGCTGAACTAGAAAAAATCAAGGCAAGCTCCACCGCGCAAGGCGCCTTATCCAAGGTCGGCGTGGTCTACCACGATCTATTTTTCCCTGCCCCGCCGGATGACCGTCCCTATACCTTCGCCTCCATGGTGCTATCCCTGGATGGCAAAATGGCCTTTCAGGATAACCCCCAGGGCCCGGTCGTCGCCTCGGCCAACGCGATCGATCCGGAGGGTGGGCTGACCGATTTTTGGGTGCTGAATGTCTTGCGGGCGCATGCCGACGCGATCATCGTGGGCGCCCGGACGCTGACCTCCGAGCCGGAGGTGGTCCTGGCCTGCCTGGACCCGGACCTGGCCGCCGAACGCAAAGAGAAGCTCGGCAAGGACGCTCCGCACCCCCTGTCCGTCATCGTTTCCCTGGACGGCACGGATATCCCCCTGGATCATGCGATCTTCGCCAACCCGGAGATTCAGACAGTGATCGCCACCTGCGCACAGGGCGGGCAGTACTTAAAAGAGCACGTGGATCAGGATGTGCAGCTGATCGGGCCGTTCAACACCCCCGCCGAGGTGGATGGCGAGCTGATCCGCGCACAAATCCAGGCTGCGCGGCGGGATGGCAAGAAAGCCGTTTTGATCACCGGGCAAAACGAACCGGATGCCAGGTTGTTCCTCTACGTCCTGCGCAAAATCGGCATCCAGCATCTGCTGCTCGAGTTGCCCACCTATATGTGGATTTTGATGTACCAGCAAATGCTGGATGAATTTTTCGTCAATTATTCCTCGCTGTTTATCGGCGGCCCAATCACCCCCGGCTACGCGAATGGTTTTTCTTACCGGGCTCACCCTCACGCCAAATTCCTCATCATCGCCGCCCATAAAAACAGCTTCCTCTTTACCCGTCAAAAACTCATCTACGGCCTGAACACCGCGCCGTAGCATCCGCGCCACCAAAGGACCAGCATGGAAAACGTCAGTCTGATCGTCGAAAACGTCGCTATCGTCACCATGGACGCAGGGTTGCGAATCCTGGAGAACCATTCGATCGCCATCCAGGGCAGCACCCTGCTGGCCATCGCCCCGGCCGAAGAAATCGCCCAAAAATATACCAGCCCAAAAGTGATCAACGGCCTGGATCAATTTGTCTTTCCGGGATTTATCAACACCCACACCCACCTTTTCCAGAACAGCCTGAAAGGCCTGGGGCGCGACAAGCGCCTGTTCGACTGGCTGGACAGCTCCGTGCGCAAAGCCCTGCCCGAAATCCGCTATGACGACGTGCACGCCGCCGCCGTCGCCGGCTGCCTCGAGAATATCCGCAGCGGTGCGACCACGGTGATGGATTATATGTACGCCCACGCCAGCCAGTTGGGTCTGGATGACGCCGTCATTCAGGCCTTTGACGAAACCGGCATCCGCGGCATCTTGGGACGGGCGCACACCAAGACCAGCAACCTGCCCAAAGAGATCATCTGCGCGGTCAACGAAACCGAAGACATGTTTTTCGAAGATATCGACCGCCTGATGAAAAAACTCGAAGGCTACGAAAAGATCACCCTGGCCATGGCTCCCGGCATCATCTGGGATATGAGCGAAGAGGGTTACCGGCGCTTGCGTGCCTACGCCAATAAATACGGCATCCGCATCGCCATGCACGTGGATGAAACCACCAACGACGATGAATTTACCCTGGCAGAGTACGGGGTGAACACCCTCGAACTGCTGGAGCGCAACGGGGTCCTGGGTGAGGATTTCATCGGCGTGCACCTGGTTTGCCTGGACCAAAAAAGTCTCGACCTGCTGCAGAAAAGACAGGTGAAAGTGTCGCATAACCCGGTCTCGAACATGATCCTGGCCTCGGGCGTGGCTCCCATCCCCGAATTGAGCCGGCTGGGGCTGGACATCGGCCTGGCCACGGACGGCGCCGCCAGCAACGACTCGCAAAATATGCTCGAGGTGATCAAGACCACCGCCATCATCCACAAATGCATCCACCGCGATCCGACCCTCTTCCCGGCCATCGAGGTGCTCAAAATGGCCACCATCGGCGGGGCCAGGGTGGTCGGACGGGAAGATGAAATTGGCTCGATCGAGGTCGGCAAGAAAGCCGATTTCTTCCTGTTCAACCCCAAAACCGTGGCCAGCGTGCCGGTAGCCGACCCGGTCGCCAGCCTGGTGTACTCGGCCAACCCGTCCTCCATCGCCACGGTGGTGATCCACGGCGAGGTGGTCATGGAAAACGGAAAGATCTGCACGGTAGATGAGGACCTGGCCATCCACCGTCTTCAGGAGAGCGCATATCATCTGCGCGAACGGGTGGGATTGGGGAATATGGTCAACGGGAACCGGGTTGTCGTTCCGCCCTTCCATTCACCCTCCGCGGGTCAAAACAACAACCGCTGAAAGGGGAACCATCGAGAACCTTATGAGCGAATTCATCACTTTCAATAAACCGTCCGAAGCGGGTCTGAACCGGCCGTTTCTCAGCAAAGGCGATTATGCCTATAAGCTGCTGAAAGACAAAATTGTCAACGGCTACCTGGAAAGAAACAAAATCTACACCATCGTCGAAATCGCGGAAAGCCTGGGTCTCAGCCGCACGCCGGTGGGCGAAGCGGTAAAAATCCTGGGCTCGCAGAACTACATCATCCTCTACCCGGGGGTCGGGTTCAAAGTCAAAGAGCTGAACACCGCGGATATCAGCGAGAATCTGACCATCTCAGGGGCGCTGGAAGCCGCCATCCTAAAAAAGATCGTCGCGGAAGGGCCGGCCTCAACCCAAGATTTGGAAAAGGCGGTCGGGGACAGCTGGTTGGCCATCAAAAATCAAACCCCGGAATTGTATACCCTGGCCTCGGCCAATTTTCACAAGGCATTCTATGCCCTGGCCTGTTTACCCAAAGTGACCGAAATCCTGCACGAAAATGTGTTTGTCCACGAAATCTGGTACCGGAAAGGAGCCAGCAAGTATCCTGAAGCCATCCAACGGCTGATCATCGATCACGAAAATATTATCGAGGTCATCCAAACCCAAAGTCACCAACAAATTGGTGAGGTGATCGACAGGCATGTCGAAAATTGTAAAGAAGTTTTGCTCAAAGTCATCCAGGGCTAGAGGATCGATATATGAAACGCTTTGAAGGCAAGGTGGCGATTGTGACGGGAGCCGGACGGGGGCTGGGTGCGCAGTTCGCCCAAGACCTGGCTCGCGAAGGCGCGGTCGTCGCCCTCTGGTCGACCAACTCGGCCAACCTCGAAAAGGTCAGGGCTGAGATCGAAGCCGGCGGCGGGCAGGCCATCGCCTCGCCCACGGATATTACCGACTACCGCCGGGTCGAAGAGAACGTGGCCGAGATTATCCATCGCTTTGGTAAAGTAGATATCCTGATTAACAATGCCGCCTTCCATAAGTCTCAGCCGGTCATCGAGACCTCGATTGAGGACTGGAAGAAACAGATCGAGACCAATTTGAGCGGACCTTTTTATTGTGTCAAGGCTGTCCTCCCGCATATGCTCCGCCAGCAGTATGGAAAAATATTGAACATCTCCTCGGCGGCAGCCAAAGTTTACTTTCCCGGGTTCGCCGCCTACGCGGCTTCCAAAGCGGGGATGGCGTGTTTCTCGAATGTGCTTTCTGAGGAAGTTAAATATCAAAATATCAACGTAAATACCATTTATCTCGGCATGACCAATACCGAGCATACCCGCGAGAGAATGGGCAGCGACGCAGCCGTCACCATTCCGCTCGACGAAATGATGCAGCCGCCTGAAGTTTCCAAGGTGGTGCTTTTTCTGGTTTCAGATGAGGCCGGCCCGATCAAAGGCGCGGCCGTCGACGTCTATGGCAACCGTTTTTAGGAGAAAATTTGAATGAAAACATCGATCAATAAGCTGGCGATGAAAGTTGTCCGTGAAATTATTGCCCGTGAGCAAGAAATTGGGGCCAAAGTAATCAAAATGGATTGCGGCGCCACCCTGATTGACATGGGGCTGCGCGTCAAGGGCAGCAACGAAGCCGGCGTGCTCTTCACCCGGGTCACCCTGGGCGACATGGCCACCGTCAACCTGGGCACCTGGCGGCTGAACGAAGACTTTTCCTTTGGTTCGGTGGAGTTGTTCGTCAGCGAGCCGCTGGTCGCCTGCCTGGCTTCCCAGATCGCCGGGTGGCAGCTCGGCGAAGGTGAATTTGCCACCATCGGCTCGGGCCCGGCCCGCGCCCAGGCGGTCATCGCCTCCGACAACTACCTGAACATGACCCCCTACCGCGACCGCAATGACGAGGTGGTCCTATGCATCCAGGACATCCGCTATCCGGACGATTCGATCGCGCTGGAAGTGGCCAAAGCCTGCCAGGTCGCCCCCGAGAACGTTTACCTGCTCATCGCCCCCAGCGCCTCCATCGCCGGCGGCATCCAGGTTTCGGCGCGCATGGTCGAGGAAGTCTGCCACAAAATGTATGAGAACGGCTTCGAGGTTTCCAAAGTGGTCAACGCCCGCGGGCGCACCCCGATTGCCCCGCTGGTGATGGACGAGGTCAAAGCCATTGGCCGAATTAATGACGCCATCCTCTACGGCGGCGAAGCCGAATTTTGGGTGGATGCGACCGATGAAGAAATTTCCTCGGTGATTGAAAAACTGGTCTCCAAAACATCCTCGCCCTATTATCCCGAGTTGTTCGGCGTGGTTTTCGAAAGGGCCGGGCGAGATTTTTACAAGATCGACCACGATTTCCACTCCATCGCCAAACTGCAGATCCACAACGTGCGTACAGGGAAGAGCTTTACCGCCGGAGAGATCAATTACGACGTGATTCGGGAGAGTTTTTTAAGCTAGGTTGAAAGGAGATTGAGATGGGGCTTTCCAAAGATCGTTTATTAAAAGTGTACGAAGACATGGTCCTGATCCGACGGTTCGAGGAGGAGGTTGAAAAATACTCCAAGAACGGGACGATCCCGGGTTTTATCCACCTCAGCATCGGCCAGGAAGCCACCCAGGCCGGAATTATCGAAGCGCTGCGCGAGACCGATTACAAATTTCCCGACCACCGCAGCCACGGCGCCATCGTGCTTTCCAGCCACGCCGAAGACCGCAAGCTGATCATGGCCGAATTATTCGCCAAGAAGACCGGCATCAACGGCGGGCGCGGCGGGTCGATGCACGTCAACGACCTGAAAGTGCGCAACATGGGCTTCAACGCCATCGAGGGTTCCACCGTGGTCACCTGCCTGGGCACCGCCTTTGCCTCGGTCTACACCCACACCGACGATGTCACCGCGGTGTTCATGGGTGACGGCACCCTGGGCGAGGGCACCTGCCACGAGAGCATGAACATGGCCGCCACCTGGAAGCTGCCCGTGCTCTACTGCCTGGTCAACAACCAGTACGCCATTTCGACCCATTACACCGAGTCGCACCCGCAGAAACAGCTGGCGATGTGGGCAGATGGCTACTGCGTGCCCAACGAAGTCATCGACGGCAACGATATCGAAGCGGTCATCCCCGCGGTCGAACGCGCCGCCGCCCGCGCGCGGGCCGGGCAAGGCCCCACCCTGATCGAGTTCATGACCTATCGCTGGCAGGGGCACTTCTCTGGTGACCCGGCCGCCTACCGCCCCGAGGGTGAATTGGAGCGCTGGAAAGAAAAAGACCCGATCAAGGTCACCCGCGAGAGGCTGCTCGACGATCACGGGGTGACGGAAGAAGAGCTAGAGGCGATCCACGCGCGCGTCGAGGTCGACATCGCCGGCTATATCCAATTTGCCTTAGAAAGCCCCAGTCCAGACGTGGAAGATGCGGTCAAACACGTCTACATGGATATCGAAGTGGAGGGAAGATAATGCCCAGGATCCTAACTTTTTCAAAAGCCATCAATGAGGCCCTTCACCAGGAAATGGAACAGGACGAGAAAGTCTTTGTCCTGGGTGAAGACGTCGCCAAAATGGGCGGCGATTTCGGTATCACCAGCGGCATCTGGAACCGCTGGCCGCACCGCGCCTTTGACACGGCCCTGTCCGAATCGGCGATCATCGGCCTGTCGGCCGGCGCGGCGGTGTGCGGCCTGCGCCCGGTGGCCGAATTGATGTTCGCGGATTTTATTGGGGTGTGCTACGACCAGATCGTCAACAACGCGGCCAAGCTGTGCTACATGTACAACGGCAAAGCCAGCGCCCAAATGGTGGTGCGCGCGGTCACCGGCGGCGGGATCCGCTGCGCCTACCAGCACTCGCAGTGCATCGAACCCTGGCTGATGAATATCCCCGGCCTGGTGGTGGTGGCCCCCGCCACACCTTACGAGGCCAAAGGCCTGCTGGTGTCCTCCATCCGCAGCAACAACCCGGTCATTTTCCTCGAGCACAAAGGCCTGTATAACACCAAGGGCGATGTGCCCGAAGAGCTCTACAGCCTGCCTTTGTACCAGGCCAACGTGGAGCGCGAAGGCGCCGATATTACCCTGGTGGCCAGCATGACCATGCTCGGTTTTGCCAAGAAGGCCGCGGATGAGATGGCCAA
This sequence comes from uncultured Chloroflexia bacterium, assembly GCA_963752685.1. Classification (GTDB taxonomy): domain Bacteria; phylum Chloroflexota; class Anaerolineae; order Anaerolineales; family Anaerolineaceae; genus Anaerolinea. The sequence goes on from CAVVZR010000015.1 coordinate 21,489, forward strand.
GACCGGGCTGAGCTGCGAAATCATCAACCCGCGCACGCTCTTCCCCATGGACAAAGAGACCATCATCAATTCGGTGGCCAAAACCGGCCGCCTGGTGGTCATTCAAGAAGGGCCAAAATTCATGGGGTACGGCGCCGAAGTGGGCTCAATGGTCTACGAGGATGTCTTCGAGTACCTCAAAGCCCCCATTCGCCGGGTGACCTCGCTGGAATCCCCTGTCCCGTTTGCGCCCGTCCTGGAAGATTATGTCATGCCGCAGTATTCCGACGTTCTCAAGGCCTGCCAGGAAGTCATGGCGTTTTAGCCAGAAAAGGAGCATGCAAAAATGGCCTATCCCATCGTAATGCCCAGGTTTGGCGCGACCATGGAAGAAGGTACGATCAATTATTGGGCGATCAGAGAAGGGGATGTGGTTTCAAAAGGCGACATTCTGGGCGAAATTGCCATTGAAAAACTCACCAACGAACTGGTGGCCGAGGAAGATGGGGTCGTTTTGAAGGTGGTGGCCGAAGAAGGGGCCACCCTGGCCTGCGGCGAAACCATCTTAATCATGGGGGCCGCCGGCGAAAGCCTGGATGACCTGCCCGGCGACTCACCTGCCCCGCAAAGCCAGCCTGCCGCCCAACCCGCGATAACCGCCGCCCCGGCCAAACCGGGCGAGGTGAGCCAGCTCAAGGTGGCCGAATATCAGGAGACCGCCCAGATCACCCCCAAAGGCCTGCAGTTGGCCCAGGAATTGGGCGTGGACTACCACTACATCCAGGGCACGGGCCGCTTTGGCATGATCACCCGCGAGGATATCCGCCTGGCGGTGGACGAAGGCCGGCTGCCCAAGCTCGGCGTGAAGAGCGCGCCACCGGCGGTCAGCAGTGAAACACGCGAGATGAGCCAGATGCAGCTCAGCATCGCCAGGGCGATGGACGCCAGCCTGAAATCCACGGCGCAAACCACCATTTCCATGGACGTGGATGCGACCGCCATGGTCAAGGCCTACAAGGCGCATAAAGAGACCTACGGCGCGAAGGGCATCAAGCTGACCTACACCGCCATCCTGATCAAAATCGTGGCCGCGGCGCTGGCCGAACACAAACTGCTGCGCACCATCATCCAGGATACCAGCCTGGTCACGCGCAGCGAGATCAACATTGGCGTCGCGATCGACGTCGCGGATGGTCTGCTGGTGCCCAACATAAAAAATGCCTACCAAAAGAGCCTGGCGCAGATCGCCACCGAGCTGGAGTCGCTGGGCGCCCGGGCAAAAAATAACGGCCTCAGCGTGGATGAGATGAGCGGGGGTACCTTCACCCTTACCAACCTGGGCATGTTCGGGATCAAATACTTTACCCCGGTGCTCAACACCAAAGAAAGCGGCATCCTGGGGGTAGGCGCCATTCAAGAAGTGGTGCAGGTGCAGGATGGCGGCATATTTGTGAAACCCATCTTGAACCTCAGCCTGACCCACGATCACCGCGTGGTCAACGGCGCCCCGGCTGCCCGGTTCTTGCAAACCATCCAACAAATGATGAACGAATGTGACTCTCTGTTCCAGGATTAGGAGCATCGGAATGATTAGCGTCAATAAAAATGCAATGCCGAAAGTACGATATCTGATCGAGAACGCGGAACGGCTGGGATGCCGCCATTTCACCCTGCCGGGTGGGGCGCACGTGATTGATATGGGCGTCGAGGAAAAGGGCAGTTTCGAGGCCGGCCGGCTCTTCGCCGAAATCACCATGGCGGATCTGGCCACCTGCCAGCTCAAAAATTATATGCTGCCCGGGGAAATCTCGGTGACCGCGGTTGAAGTCTACACCGCCGAACCGATCCTGGCCTGTTTGTGCAGCCAGATCGGCGGATACCCGCTTTCCAGCGGGGCTTTCGCCGCGATTGGCTCCGGCCCCGGGCGGGCAAAAGCCGCCCTGGATATCGACCACAGTTTCCATTTCACCGATTACCGCGACACCTCGGATGAGGTTATCTTCGGCATTCAGGCCAACCATTTTCCCAACCAGGAAATGGCGGCCCAGGTGGCTCGAGACTGCCGCGTGACCCAGGATAACATCTACTTCCTGGCGCACAAAACCAGCAGCATCGTGGCGTCCATCCAGGTGCCGGCTCGCATCCTCGAGCAGACCATCAATAAAATGGTGAAAAAAGGCTTCGATTTGGACACCCTCCAATACGCGCGCGGGTTCTGCCTGGTGGCCCCGGTGGACCTGGACGCGGAAGCCGCCATGGGTAAAATCAACGACAGCCTGTTGTACGGCGGCCTGTCGGAGTTCTGGGTGAAGTGGGAGGATCAGAAAATCGAGGAAATCCTCCCCAACCTGGTGACCGAATCGTCCAAGGATTACGGCCGCTTGTTCAAAGCCTTGTTCCTCGAAGCCGAGCGCGACTTCTACAAGATGGACCTGGATATCCATTCACCTGCCGCGGTGCAAATTGTCAATATGAATTCGGGCAAAATGTTCAGCGCCGGCCGCATCCGCGAGGACCTGATCAAGAAGAGCTTCTTCAATCTCGATTAATCTGCTCAGGAAGCGGAGAGCGGGATAAAATGAGGGTGGTGGATGGCGCTTTGGGGACCATTCACCACCCTCCGTGTATTTTGATAGCAGGTGGATGATGATTTATATAGAAACCGGTTCCTGCACGCCCGCGGTCAACCTGGCCTATGAAGAATACTTCATGAAGGAGAAAGACCTGGGTGATGATCTCTTCATGCTGTGGCGCGACGAACCGGCCATCGTGGTTGGGCGCTTCCAAAACACACTGGCGGAGGTCAACAGCGCCTATGCCGAGGAGCACGGCATCCGCGTCATCCGGCGCATCTCGGGCGGCGGGACGGTCTATCACGACCTGGGCAACCTGTGTTTCAGCCTGATTTTACAGGATGTCAAAACCGAAGACATCGATAAGACCCAATATGCCCACTGCCTGGTAGGCGCGCTGAGCCGAATGGGGGTTGAAACCGGGCTGACCCGGCGCAATGACCTGACGGTCGGCGGCAAAAAAATCTCCGGAAACGCGATGGCCTACAGGAAGAACCGGCTGCTCTTCCATGCCACCCTGCTGTTCGACGCCAACCTGGATACCCTGGAAGAAGTGCTGAAAAGCTCGCTGGCGCAGATCGAAACCAAAGGGACCCGGTCGGTGCGCAGTGAGGTGACCAATCTGAAAGAGCACCTGCCCTCCGGAATGGACATTCTCGGCTTCAAAGAGAGCCTGCGGGAAGGGCTGTTCCCAGGCACACCCGTCTCGCCGTACACCCCCGATCAGGGAGATCTGGACAGCATCCGCGAGCTGGTCGCCGGCAAGTATGAGACCTGGGAATGGAATTTTGGCAGCAACCCCAACTCAAAGTTTCACCGCACCTATCCCTTCCCCGGCGGAGCCATCCAGGTTTTCGTCGAATTGGAAAAAGGGCACATCCGCACCTGCCGGTTGGAGGGGGATGCCGGCCGGTGGGCCTGGATGGGTGAAATCGAGAAACGATTGGGGAATATCCGCTTCACCTCCGCGGATATTCAAGCCGCATTGCGCGGGCTCGAAGGTGAAACCGGCCGGGACCCCTTCTCCGCGGCGGATTTCTCGCGCTGGATGACCCGCTTCTAACCCTCGCTCCGGCCGCTCATCTTTTGACTGCGGCGCGCTGATTTGCTAGAATAACCGGGTACGCGCATAATTTTCTCCAACCCGGGTATCCGGTAACATCTTTTGGCAATCCATACAGGTGGTTATGTGAGATACGACCTTGTGATCAAAGGCGGCAGCCTGGTTCGCAGCAGCGGGATCAGCCGGGCGGATATTGGCATTCAGGACGGCAAGATCGCCGAAATTGCCCCCGAGCTGGAGGGCCGGCAGGTTATATCCGCGGCCGGGATGCTGGTGCTGCCCGGCGGCGTAGACCCCCACGTGCACCTCGAAATGCCCACGGGGGTGACGGTGACCAGCGACACCTGGGCGACCGGTTCGAAAGCGGCTGCCTTTGGCGGCACCACCACGGTAGTTGATTTTATCGAGCCCAGCTACCCCCAACAGCCCCTGCTGGACTCCTTTGACGAGCGCCTGGGCCAGGCCGCGGGCCATTCGGCGATCGATTTCAGCCTGCACATGACCCTGTGCGCGGCCGATGCGCCCACCCTCCAGCAAATACCCGCGGTGGTCGCGGCGGGCATGCCGTCCTTCAAGATGTACACCACCTACACCGGATTCCGCCTCTCGGACGAAGAACTGCTGGCCGCCCTGGCCGCCATCGGGCAGGCGCAGGGCCTGGCGCTGGTGCACGCCGAGTCGGATGCGATCATCCAACAGGCCCTGCAACAACTGCAAGCCGCCGGGCAGACGAGCCTCAGCGATTTTGCCCGCAGCCGGCCGGGGGTTGCCGAAAAGGAAGCCATTGAACGAGTGCTCAACCTGGCGCAGGCCGCCGGCGCCCCCGTGTATATCGTCCACGTTTCCACCCAGGAAGGCGCGGCGGCCATTGCGCGCGCCCGGCGCAGCGGCCAGGCCGCCTGGGGCGAGACCTGCCCGCAGTATCTCTTGCTGGATGAAAGCTGCATCCAGACCCAGGATTTCAGCGGGGCGAAGTTTGTCTGCTGCCCGCCCTTGCGCACCCGCCAGGATCAAGCCGGGCTGTGGGCCGCGCTGTCAAACGGGGAATTGCAAACTGTGGGCACCGATCACTGCGCTTTCAACTACCAGGGCCAAAAGGAGATGGGCCGGGGCGCCTTTACCCAGATTCCCTCCGGGCTGCCGGGCATTGAGCTGCGGCTGGAGCTGCTCTACACCTACGGGGTGAAAACAGGCCGGCTCACGCCCGAACAGTGGGTGGATCTGTGCTGCACGGCTCCCGCCCGCCTGTTTGGTTTATACCCCCAAAAAGGCGAGCTGCTCCCCGGCTCAGACGCGGACATCGTCATTTTTGACCCGCTGCATACGGAAACCGTCACCCACGCGGCCGTCCACGAAAACGTGGACTACACCCCCTACGAAGGGATGGAACTGGCGGGCAAGGTGAAAAGCACCTTCCTGCGCGGGCAGGCGCTGGTGCGGGACGGGGCCTGGGTGGGGGAGGCGCAGGCAGGCAAATTCGTCAAGGGCGGGCCTTTCCAAAAGTAGGGATCGTTCGGCGGACGGCTGCTTGTTATGCCTCAACGGCGCAGCCCGACTTTATCCACCAGCAAGACACTTAACTTCACTTTGTAAACCCTTAATTGACATACGTCTTCTCTCGATGTACAATTTAAACCAGACGGGAAAAAGAACCACATACCAGTAGCATCTTAACGATAGCCCATCCACGCCTCAAGGGCATGGGCGTTTACCACCTATCCACCAGTTAGCGGCTGCGCGGCCAGCAGAAATCATATTTAAGTTGAAGGAGTATTTGCAATGAGTGATACATCCCAACCTGATGATGAGGTCCAAAGATTAGGCAACCATATTAAATCCAAACGCCTGGAGCTAAAGCTCAGCCTGCGAGACCTGGCGGCAACCACCGGCCTCAGCGCCACCTTCCTCAGCAATCTCGAACGAGGCATCGCCAACCCCACCCTCAACTCGCTGCGCAAAGTATCCAACGCACTCAACACCCCCATTTTATATATGGCCAACGCGCCCCGGGAAACCAGCCCGGTGGTGTGGCACAACCAGCGCCGCCACCTTAATCTCTCCAACGGGACAATCCGCTACGAGATTCTGACCCCCACCCTGACCAAAAAAATGGTGGTTTTCGAGGCCTGCGTCACCGCTGAAGACGGCAACATCGTCGTCGGCCCGCTGGCCGAGCCCACCGAAGAATGCCTGGTCATGCTCTCAGGACGGATCAGCATCACCATCTCCGGGCAGACCTACGAGCTGGAACCGGGCGACAGCATCTATTTTGATGGGGGCACCCTCGAAAGCATCGTGGTGGTGGGAGACGGCGAAGCCAGATATATTTCCGCGATCACCCCACCCGTATTCTAACCAACACAATCCAAATCTATGCAAACATACGATGTCATCATCATCGGCGGCGGCTTTCTGGGCGTCTCCACCGCCTACCAGCTGGCAAAAGCCGGGGCGCGCACCCTCTTACTAGAAGCGGGGGATATTGGCAGCGGGACCTCCGGCTCCTGCTCCGGCCGCGCCCAGGTATGTGAAGGGCACCTCGATCCGCTCAACATCCGCCTGATCCGCGACGGGTTGAAGCTGCACGAGACTCTCGAAGAAGAATTGGGGCTGGCCTATGAGTGGCGCAAAGCCGGGCTCATCCTGCTGCTGCGCAGCGAAAAATTGCAGCAGTTGTGGATCGAGCGCGCGCGGATTTTATCTTCGCAAGGCATCCCCACCGAGATCATCGACGTGAAGAGCCTGCAAACCGCCGAGCCAAACCTGAACACCGATGGCGTGTTAGGCGCCGCCTACGCGGTGGAGGGCATGCTCAATCCGTTGAGGTTCACCCACGCCTATGCCGGGGCGGCGGAGCGCCACGGCGCCACCTTGCGGCGAAACGCGCGGGTGACCGGCATGCAGGTGCAAAACCGCAAGGTGACCGCGGTAACCACGGCAGCCGAAACTTTTTATGCCGATAAGGTGGCGGTGATGGCCGGCGCCTGGGAGCACCTGGTGACCCGCCTGGCGGGGGTGGAAGTGCCCATCCGCCCGATCCATGCCGAAGCGTTTATCACCGAGCCCTTTCCCTCGATGATATTTCACAATATCGAGCTGGCTGACAGCTATGAAATCATCAATGGCAAAGAAAAGGCCTGTACCATGGGCATCCACCCCGAACCCAACGGCTCACTGGGGATCGCCGAGGCAGTCACTCACACAGACGAACTGCACAAGCGCGCCAGCGCCTGGGGAATTTGCGCGATGACCGCCAACCTGGTCAAACTTTATCCATCCCTGGCCAGGGTCAGGGTGATGCGCAGCTGGGGCCGGCCCACCTCGTTCACCCCTGACGAAGAACCGCTGGTGGGATGGGTGCCAGAGCTGGACAACATGTACGTCGCCACCAGCCTGGTGGAGACGATCACCGCGGTGCCGGTGCTGAGCGAATGGATGGCAATGATGATCCGGGGGGAGACCCCGCCCGAATCGCTGGATCAATTTTCACCGGCGCGCTTTGTAACCCATTAGTTTATCGGCGTTTTGCGCCAGTCGCAGGTTTATCAAAGTATATTTTCTGAAAGGATTGCCCCAGCATGGCAGGTATTCCATCGAGTTCACTGCTGCCCGAGGTGATAAAAGGTAGAGCGGTTAAGATCAGCGTGGATGGCAGGCTGATCGACGCCTATGAGGGCGACACGATTGCGGCAGCGCTGCTCTCGGCCGGGATCCGCAGATTCCGTTTGAGCCCCAAAGAAAAGCAGCCGCGCAGCCTGTATTGCGGCATGGGGATTTGTTTTGAGTGCCTGGTCACCGTGGATGGCGTGCACGCCGTGCGCGCCTGCGTGACCCCGGTCGCGGACGGTATGCGCGTGGAAACTTGCCAGGAGATGAAACTGTGAGCGAGGTTTACGATCTGGCCGTCATCGGAGCCGGTCCGGCAGGCATGCTGGCGGCGATCAGCGCCGGCGAAACCGGGGTGAGCACCGTGCTGATTGACCATTATCCCCAGCCCGGCGGGCAATATTACAAATCCCTTCCGGCCGCCTACCGGGCGGTGCAAAAAACCGCCGAAGAAATAGAAGGGTACGCGCTCGCCGGGCGGCTGCAAGCCCTGCCGATCACCCGCCTGTACGGCGCGCTCACCTGGGGCGTCTTCAAGCGCGAAAACGACCAGGGCTTTCAGGTCACCCTCTACGGGGAGAACGCGCCCAAACAGATCTTTGCACGCCAACTGGTGCTGGCAAACGGCGCCTATGATACCCCGGTTGCCTTCCCGGGGTGGACTCTGCCCGGGGTCATCACCAGCGGAGCGGCCCTGGTCCTGCTCAAGAACCAGCGAACGGCCCCGTTTCGCCGGGTGCTCGCCACCGGCACCGGCCCGCTGCTATTGTCCGCGGCTGCCCACCTGGCGGCGGCAGGCGTAGAGATTGCCGGGGTGTGCGAGGTCAACCGCATCCGCCCCAAAATGCTGCGGCACGGGCTGACCCTGCTCAAAGAATGGCAGCGCATGCTCGAGGGCGCCGGGTATATCCGCGCGCTCGCACGGGGCAAGGCAAGCTACAAATTTGGCTGGACGATCGTTGAAGCGCACGGCAGTGAGCAGGTCGAAGAGGCAGTGATTGCCAGAATTGATGCGCACGGCATCCCCATCCCCGGTACGCAGCAGGTCCTCCAGGTGGACGGGGTGGTGTGCGGTTACGGGCTGACCCCCAATACCAGCCTGGCCCGCATGCTGGGCTGCCGCCTGGAGTTCAACCCGTTGACCCATGCCTGGGAACCCTGGCGAAGCGAGACATTTGAAACCAGCGTCGCCGGGGTCTACATGGTGGGGGATTGCGCCGGCATCCGCGGGGCGCACAACGCCCGGCTGGAAGGCCAGGTCGCGGGCATCGCTGCAGCCCATTCGAGCGGGCGCATCCGTCAACCGGTAGTGGACAGGCTGCTGGCCAAGCTCAAACCCGGGCTGCGGCAGCAGCGGCGCTTTGGGCAGGTGCTGGGTGAGTTCTTCTCGCCCATGCCCGGGCTGATCTCGCTGTCCCAGGATGACACCATCGTCTGCCGCTGCGAAGAGATCCGCCTGGGCGAGGTCAAAGCAGCTGTGGCGGCCGGTGCGCGCACGATTGGAGAGGTGAAAATGATCACGCGGGTGGGCATGGGCAACTGCCAGGGGCGTATGTGCGAGCACTCCGTGGCCGGCGCAATCGTCCAGCAGTTGGCAAACCAACAAGCCACGCCCGAAACCGTGGGGTTCTATTCCACCCGCCCGCCGCTGCACCCGCTGCCCATCGAGTTCTTCGCCAATGCGGGCATCGAAGAGTGACCGGAGCGGATTGCCTGTCCAAAATTGAGTGCAATCCACTCGTTTTGTAAACTATAGGGCAAATAAATAACTATGTGTAAATTGACAATTGACAAAGCATGGCGAGTAGGGTAATATATTTTTATAGTCTATTCTCGAATTGTCATACAACGTAATTTATTTAATAGCCCAATAGACTCATTACCCCGGCCCTTCCACCCTCAACCTGGGCTGGATAATCTAAATTCTGACTGTAGCTTAGATTTGTAAAGAGAAGGTGCTTATTGCCCAACTTTCCAAAACCTCTGGGATATGCTGTGCCCCGAGGCATTAGGCGTTTCCACCCCCGCCACGATTTGTTTTGCTATCTCGCGCAAGGAGAATAAATTCCATGGAGTATACAGGCTATCTCGATTTCTGGTTCACCGACCGCCCAATGATCGAACGCGTTGAGCCGATGGTCAAACTGGGCATTCGCCGTGTGGAAGTATGGTCCTGGCGGATGCAGCCTATGGCCGAATTGGCGGCGGAGTGCCGCCGGCAGGGCGCAATATTAAACTCGGTCTTCGACGACGAAATGGGCAGCCTGGCCGACCCGGGCGACAACGAACTCACCCTGAGATCCTGGGCCGAGAGCCTCGAAATGGCGGTGAAGTATGGCGTGCAGCATCTCTTTATCTTCTCCAACCAGGTCGACCTGATCAACGGGCGCACCTGGACGCGCCGGTTGTCATCCAACTTCACCCCCGCCCAGCAGTATGCCAACGTATTAAGCCAGACCGAGAAGATCCTCAAGCTGGTCGAGCAGACCCCGGTGCAGGTGTGGGCCGAAGGGCTCAACGAATTTCACATCAAAGGCGGGATCCTGATCAACGACCACGATCTCACCGCGGATTGGGTGCGGCGCATGGACCACCCGCAGTTCCGCATGGTGTTCGATTGTTATCACCAGCAGCGCGGCAACGGCAACCTGATCTGGGGGTTGGAACAATATGCCGGGTTGTACCAATCCGTGCACATCGCCGACGTGCCCACCCGCCAGGAACCCGGCACCGGCGAGATCAATTTCGTCAATATTCACAAAAAGCTGGTGGAACTCAACTACGATGGTTTTATCGGGCTTGAATTCTATCCGTCCAGCACGGAAGCCAACGCCCTCGAACGGGTTAAATCGATCTTTCCTTTATGAGCCTGGCTGATTCCAGACGCGGCCCCCAGACCCCAGTCAAAAACAAGAGGAACTTTTAGGGATGTTTACCCGAAGGCTCAGACGAATTTTTCATCCTGACGGCAGCACATTGATTGTCGCCTTCGACCACGGCCTGACCGAAGGGCCGGCGAAAGGCATGGAAAACCCGGCCGGAGTGCTGGCTTCCTTCGCCGCCAATGGCGCGGATGCCATCCTCACCAGTTACGGTATCGCCTCGCGCTTCGCCAACGAAATCGCCGGGCTGGGGTTGATCTTGCGCCTGGACGTGGGCGCCTCGAAGATGGGCAAGATGGGCCCCGGCTCCCAATATTTTTCGGTGGAAGATGCCCTGCGCATCGGCGCCGATGCGGTCGCCGTATCCGCTTTCCCGGGTACCCCCGAAGAAAAAGAGACCATGCGCACCCTGGCGCAGGTCATCATGGAGGCGCACAAATGGGGCCTGCCGGTGATGGCAGAATTGCAGCCGGGCGGTTTTGATGCCGGGCCGGAGTTTAATACCCCCGAAACCATCAGCCTCTGCGCGCGCATTGCCGCCGAGTTTGGCGCGGACTGGGTGAAAGTGCCCTATACCCCCGATTTCCAGCGCGTGGTGCAGACCTGCTATGTGCCCGCGGTGATGCTGGGCGGGGTCAAACTCAATGACCAGCGGCGTCTCTTCGAGACCGCCTGGGGAGCCAAACAAGCCGGGGCGGCCGGTCTGGCCATCGGGCGCAACATATTCCAGGCCGACGACCCCGCGGCAGTGGTAAAAGCCCTCTCCGCCGTCCTGCACCAGGGCGCCGGCGTAGACCAGGCCTGTGCGATCTACGATCAGGCGCACCTCCTCCAGGGAACCCGTTAATATGAAAGATGCCATCCTGGGTATTGATGTTGGCACCTCTTCCACCAAGGCCATTTTGTTTGACCTGGCCGGGAATGAGATCACCAGCGCCGGACAATCCTACCCGCTGCTGACCCCCCAGACCGGCTGGGTGGAGCAGGACTCCGAAGAGGTCTGGCAGGCGCTCATCCGCGTGCTGCAGAATATCGTCAGCCAATCCGCCGGGTACCGGGTTCTCTCCCTGGCCATCGCCGCCCAGGCCGGCTCGATCATCCCCGTCGATCTGGCCGGCGACCCGGTCTACCCGATGATCACCTGGCTGGACACGCGCAGCCAGGAGCTCTCCCGCCAGTGGCAGGCAGACGGCACGGCCGCCACCATCCGCCGCTTGAGCGGCTGGCAGCCCTTTGCCGGGCTGCCCCTGCCCTCCATCGGCTGGCTGCGCCACAACCGCCCGGATGTGCACCAGGCTGCCAGGCGCTTCCTCGGCCCCGCCGATTTTCTCATCCACCGCCTCACCGGCGTCTTCGCCACCGATCTCTCCGCCTCTTCGGAAATGCTGCTGGTGGACATTCAAACCGGCCGATGGAGTGAAGAATTATGCGCGATCGGCGGGGTGGACCCCGCGCTGCAGTCGGAGATTGGCTGGGCCGGGCGCAAAGTTGGTGAGATCAGCGCGCAGGCCGCCCAATTGACCGGCCTGCCGTCGGGCACCCCGGTGATTGCCGGCGGCAACGACCAGCCCTGCGCCGGTTTGGGGATGGGCATGATCGCTCCCGGTAAAGTCATGCTGTCCACCGGCACGGCCTGGGTCATTATGAGCGTGGTGGACGCGGACACCACCGACGCCGTCCCCGAGTGGGTGAATTTATACTTCCATGCCGCACCCGAGCGGCGTTTGGGCGGGCAGCTGGTGGGCGGGTTTGGCGCCACCGTGGATTGGTGGCTGCGCCAGGCCTTTGACGGCAGCGGGCTGAGCCAGGAACGCATGTATGAGAAATTAAATGAAGGAGTCGCCTCCAGCCCACCGGGCAGCCGGGGCTTGCACTTCCTCTCACTGAGCGGGCCGTCACAGATCCTCAACGCGGCCCCGGGCGGCGGCTTTGTCGGGTTGGAGCTGGTGCACACCCAGGCGGATATGTGCCGCGCGGTGCTGGAAGGCTGCGCCTGCGAGGTGCGCTGGGCGCTGGACGAGTTGCGCTCGGCCGGGATCCCCATCGAGGAGTTGTGGCTGGCGGGCGGCGCAAACCGCAGCCCGGTGTGGCCGCAGATCCTGGCGGATATATGCGGCATCCCCCTGCAGGTAGCGGGCTATGCAGATTGGGCCGCGCTGGGCGCCGCCGTGCTGGCGGGTTGGGGCATTGGCGCTTTCGCCTCGCTGCAAGAAGGCATCCGGCATTTACAGCCCCAACTGCAGCGCCTCGAACCCAACCCGGATCTCACCGGGCTGTACACCCGGCACCTGCAAACCTACCAGGATCTTTCGCGGGCCATCCACGGCGCTCGCGCCAAATAGCAGACCCATGATCGGCCGGATATAAAAAAAAACAACCCGTCGTAACCAGGAGATCAGAATGCAAGACATGCAAAATTACAGCCTCAACCAGGTTGGGGTCGCTATCATCAAAGAAGCCATCAACCACCCCGAAGAATATCAAATCCGCTCCTGGAAAGCCGAGTGCGGGAGCACACTGGTGGATATGGGCCTGGAATGCCCGGGCAGCTGGAAAGCCGGGCAGGCCTTCGTCGAGGCCGGTTTTGGCGGGATGGGCAAGGCGACCTACGGCAGGCTGGAGATCGGCCAATTCACCGTCCCCACTATCGACGTATGGGTCGATCACCCGGTGCTGGCCGTGGTTGCCTCACAGGCCGGCTGCTGGGAGCTGGGCAGCGGTGAGCTGGCCATGATTGGCTCCGGTCCGGCGCGCGCGGTGGCCCTGGCCGACCGCTGGTCCGGGCACGGCTACCGCGATACCAAGGCAACCGAAGTGGTCGTGCAGCTGCAGACCCACCAGGTGCCCTCCGACGATCTGTGCCGCAGGGTGGCGGATGCCTGTCACCTCTCCCCCGAACAGGTTTACGTGGTCTTTGCCCCCACCGCCTGCCTGGTGGGCGCCATCCAGGTGGCCTCGCGCACGGTCGAACAGGTGATGATCAAGCTGTTCCTGCGCGGTTTCGACATCCACAGCGTCAAACACGGCTTCGGCACTGCCCCGGTCGCGCCGCTGGTGAAGGATGAGGTTGAGATGATGGGCCGCGCCAACGACGCCCTGTTTTATGGGGCTACCACCGTGCTCTACGCGGATGCGCCGGATGAGGTCATCGCGCCGGTGGTCAAAGATTTCTGCTTCGATGTCAACTCCGGCGAGTTTTGGGGCATGCCCTTTGCCGCCATCTTCGAGCGCTTCCATCACAACTGGTTTGAAGTGCCCGACCTGGTCGATTCGCCCGCCAAACTGATCATCAACAGCCTGCAGACCGGCCACTCCTTCGTCGGCGGGCAGATCAACACCCAGGTGCTGTCGCGCTCTTATTTTGGCGTGGACCTGCCCTGACCCAGGGAACCGAGCTGCGATGCTGATCCTCCCCGCGTGGTTAATCACTTCGGCAAATAAGCACCCCCTGGCTGAGACGGGTGTGCGGGTGGTGGGCGCCGAAATCACGGATGTGGCCCCCAACGAGGTCCTGCGCGCGCGCTATGCGGGTGAAGAGACCTGGGAGGCCCCCGGTCAGCTGCTCGCCCCCGGCTTCGTGGACGCCCATACTCACCTCTATGGGGTTCTGGCGCACGGCATTCCGCTGGCCAACGCGCCCAGCGGCTTTATGCCCTTCCTGGAAGAATACTGGTGGCCGCTGATTGAGAACCGCCTCGACCGCGAGATGATCAGCGCCGCCACCGAGCTCAACTGCCTGGCGATGCTGCGTTCCGGGATCACCTCCTTCTATGACTGCGAAGAAGCCCCCCACGCCCTGCCGGGCATCCTCGACGCCCAGGCCCAGATCGTCCGCAAGCACGGCCTGCGCGGGATTTTATCCTTTGAGGCCACCCAACGGGTCAGCCAGGAAAATGGGCAGCTCGGTTTGCGCGAGAACCAGGAATTTATCCGGGCTGCCCGCGAGGCCGGCGGGGTGGACGGTGGGATGATGTGTTTCCATACCACCTTTACCTGCGACGCGGGGTTTATCCAACAGGCATACCGTATGGCCGAGGAACTGGACGCCAGCGTCCATGCGCACTGCTCCGAGGGCACCTACGAACCGGCTTACGCCCAGGAAAAATTCGGCCTGCGGCCCATCCAGTATTACGACGCGCTGGGCGTCTTGGGCGAGCGCAGCCTGCTCTCGCAATGCGTCCAGATCAGCCCGGCGGAGATTGAGCTGCTGGCAAAGCGCAAGGCGCGTATGACCCATATGCCGCTCTCCAACTGTGAGGTGGGCGGCGGCATCGCCCCCGTCCCGGCCCTGGTTGAAGCGGGCGTCACCGTGGGGTTGGGGTCAGACGGCTACATCACCGACTTTTTCGAAGTGATGCGCGGCGCTTTCCTGATCCATAAAGCCAACCAGCTCGATCCGCGGGTCATGCCCGCCGCGCTGGTCTGGCACCTGGCCACCGAAGGCGGCGCCCGGGCGATTGGCCTGGCCAAAGTGGGCCGGCTGGAACCCGGCTGGCAGGCCGATTTGCAGCTGGTGAAACTCAACCTGCCCACCCCGCTCAAGCAGCACAACCTCTACGAGCAGAGCCTGTTATACTGCCATGCAACAGATGTCAGCGCCGCGATGGTGGCCGGAAACGTCTTGATGAGGGATCGAATCATCCCCGGGATCGATCCAGCCGCCATCCAAACCCGCAGCCACGCGGCCGCCGAAAATCTTTGGAGCCTGGCCTGACCCGTTTTAGGGGTTATCAAGAATCGAGGGAAACGCGCGATGAAAATTGATTTTGGCTTAAATGGAAAACCGATCCAGGTGGAAGCGCCCGACGGGTTGACCCTGCTCAGCCTGCTGCGCGAAACCCTCGGGCTGACCGGCACGAAGTGCGGCTGTGACACCGGCGACTGCGGGGTTTGCGCGGTGCTGATTGACGGCAAACTGGTCAATTCCTGCCTGGTGCCGGTATCCGATCTGGCCGGGCGCCAGGTCGTCACCATCGAAGGCCTGCACAACCCCGAAGGCGGGCTGAGCGACCTGCAGGAAGCTTTCCTGCGTCACGGTGCGGTGCAGTGCGGTTTCTGCATCCCCTCGATGATCCTGGCGGGCGAAGCCCTGTTGATCCAGAACCCAGCCCCCACCCGCGATGAAATCCGCGAGGGGATATCCACCGTCTTGTGCCGCTGCACCGGCTACCAACAAGTTATCGAAGCCATCGAAGACACCGCCCGGCAAAGGGCCGACATCCTGCAAAAATTGGCTGCGGAAAATATGGAGTTGGACCTATGACCGAGCTTAAATATGTAGGCAAGCGTTCCCGGCCCGAAGACGGCCTCGAAAAAGTAACCGGCAAAGCCCGCTACGTGGGCGATTATTACCTGCCGGAGATGCTCTTCGCCAAAGTCCTGCGCAGCCCGCTGCCCCACGCCAACATCCTCCACCTGGATACCCGCCCGGCGCTTGAGGTGCCCGGCGTGCTGGCCGTGATCACCTCCGAAGATTTCGTCGACCACAGCAATTTCGGCTGGCCGGTCAAAGATGCCTATGCCCTCGCCTGGAAAAAGGTGCGCCACGTCGGCGACCCGCTGGCCGTGGTGGCCGCCGAAAGCGAGGAGGCCGCCCTGGCCGGCATACGCGCCATTCTGGTCGAATACGAAGCCCTGCCGGTGGTCGGCGATATTCACCACGCTCTCGACCCCGATGCGCCGGTCATCCCAGACACCGAGGCCCCCGGCACCGGCAACCTGACCAACACCCACCTGGTGCGTTTCGGCGACCCCGAGCCGATCCTGGACAACAGCGAGGTGGTGCTCGAGGAAGCCTATTTCTTCAAGCACCAGGAGCACGCCTACCTCGAAACCGAAGGCGCCCTGGCCATCCCCGAGCCGGACGGCGGGCTGACGGTGTATGCCAACGACCAGTCGCCTTTCGTCAACCGCGATAACCTGGTGATGCTCCTCGGCCTGCCGGTAGAGAAAGTACGCGTCATCCAGGCCTACGTGGGCGGATCCTTTGGCGGCAAGGATGATATTGGCTACCAGACTGCCGCCCAGGTGGGCGCGCTGGCGCTCAAAACCCAGCGCCCGGTGCGCCTGGTGCTGACCCGCAGCAAATCTTTCCTGGCTTCCTATCGGCGCGAAGCGATGGAGATCAAGATCAAGCTGGGTGCATCGCGGGACGGCACCCTGCAGGCCGCCAAAGTGAAACTGCTCGCCGACAGCGGGGGCTACGCCTCGATGACCCCGCTCTCCTCCTGGCGCGCCTCGGTGCATGCCGCCGGCGCCTATCGCTACCAGGCGGTGCACGTGGATGCCCAGTCGGTGTATACCAACAACGGCTATTCGGGCGCCATGCGCGGTTTTGGCAACCCCGAAGCGATTGGGGCGATCGAACAAGCCATCGACGAACTGGCCTTCCGCCTCACTCGCGACCCGATCGATTTCCGCCTGCAGAACTGTCTGACCAGCGGAGATGTGACCATGACCGGGAACACAGTCAACCATACCGTCAACCTGGCCGAGTGCCTGCAGAAAGTGCGGGAACGCTCCGATTGGGACCACAAGCGCGAGCTCTACGCCCAGGAGCAGACCGGCAGCCTGCGCCGCGGCATCGGGGTCGCCTGCTATTTCCACGGCAGCAGCCTGGGCGGTGAAGGCGCCGATTACGCCACCACCACCCTCAAGGTGGAGGAAGACGGCTCGATTACCCTGACCTCGGGGCTGACGGATTATGGCCAGGGCAGCCGCACGGTGTTTATGCTCATCGCCGCGGAAGAACTGGGCATCGACAAAGAGCGCATCCGCATCCTGCGCCCCGACACCCAGACCGGGATCGAATCCGGGCCGACGGTCGCCTCGCGCGCCTCGATGGTGGGCGGCAACGCCACCCGTGTGGCGGCCCAGCGCCTCAACCAGGTGCTCAACTGGGCAGCCGCCAAGGCCTTCCAGGTGCAGCCCAACCAGATCCACCGCCAGGGAGAGCTGTTCATCTCGCCCGGCGAGGAATCGATGAGCTTCGATGAGGTCACCGAAAAGGCGCGCCAGATGGGGCTTTCCCTCTACGTCCAGGGCAAATGGCAAATGCCCATCTTCACCTGGGATTTTGACAGCGGTACGGGTGTGCCCTACCACTGCTACACCTTTGGCGCACAGGTGGCCGAGGTGGAGACCGACCTGGACAGCGGCAAGACGCGCATGCTGGGTGTTTGGGCTGCCCACGACGGCGGGCGGATCATCTTCCCCCAGGGCGCCTTGGGGCAAATGTACGGCGGGGTGGCGATGGGCATTGGCTATACCCTCACCGAGCACATCAGCTACCACCAGGGCTATCCCCAGGCGCTCAACTTCCACGATTATCACATCCCCAACGCCAAAGACATCCCGCCCATCGACGGCAATTTTATCCAGGTGGATCACCCCGACGGGCCGTTCGGTGCGCTCAACCTGGCCGAGCCGATGCTGATCTCTACCGCGCCGGCCATCGCCAACGCCATCTTCCAGGCGACCGGCAAGCGCTACCGCACCTTCCCCCTCACCCCGCGGGTGATCCTGACCGGCAGCGACCATCCCGACCAGGACACCTCCGCGGCCTGCCGCCAGGGGTTGGGGCTCGAGGCATAAGACGAGGCGGCGAAAGACGAAAAGAAGTGACGCATATATTTTCACTTGACCTGCTTATAGGTTGAGCGTTACAAAAATTTAGAAGAATGGAAAGCGACCCACTGCAGAGGGAAAATGGCAAATAGAATGGCTTTGTATATGCAGGATAAGCACCCCATCCAGTACGAGCTGGAGATGGCTGTTTATGCCGAAGAGCGCGGTTTCAGCGAAATCTGGCAGGCCGACACGCGCCTGGCCCGCGACTGCATCGTGATGATGAGCGCATTTCTCAACCGCACGAAGCGCATGCGTTTTGGTTCGGCGGTGCTGCCCATCTGGACGCGCAACCCGGCGGTCATCGCCGCCAGCTGGAGCACGATGTGGGAACTCGCCGGTAAGGTCGACGGCAAAGGCCGGGTGATGTTGGGCATCGGCGCCTGGTGGGAGCCCATCGCGCAGCGGGTGGGGGTCAACCGCACCAAACCGCTCAAGGCCATGCGCGAGCACATCGAAGCCATGCGCCAGTTGTTCACCATGGAAGAAGTTACCTACGAAGGTGAATTTGTGCACCTCGACCGCATCCGCCTGGACGTGGCTTTTGGCGATACCGGCCCGCGGGATATCCCCCTGTATATTGGCGCCACCGGCGACCAGATGCTGGAAATGTCCGGCGAAATCTGCGACGGGGTGGTGTTGAATTACGTCGTCTCGGTCGATTACATTCGCAAAGCGGTGGCCCTGGTGGAAAAAGGCGCCCAAAAAGCCGGCAAGACCCTGGCGGATGTCGACCGCCCCGAGCTGCTGGTCTGCTGCCTGTCAGACAAAGACCCCCAGGCCGCGATGGCCGAAGGCAAAAAGCTGGTGGCCTATTACCTGGCCACCGAACCCCATATTATGAAGGCATCCGGCGTGAGCGAAGAACTGCTGGAAAAAGTGCAGTCGATGATGAGCTGGCCGGCGACCGAGGAGGATTATATTCGCACCAGCGCGGTGATCCCGGATGAGGTGGTGCGCAACGTGATGGCGGTGGGCACCACCGAGGAATGCCGCACAAAAGTCCAAGAATATATCGACGCGGGGGTCACCTGCCCCATCCTGTATCCGATGATGGACGATATCAAACCAGTAGTGGAGGCCTTCGCGGATTGGGGCTGAGATCCCATATAAAAATCATATTTCGTTCTGCGGCCCGTCCGGCCGCGGGACCGTTCCGGTTGGATCGATTTTAGACAAACTTTATTTGGGAGAATTACCATGCAATCCACACTTTTTGGCAAGAACTTTATTACTACCGAAGACTGGTCGAACGACGAGATCGAGTCATTACTGGATGTGGCCGGTGATCTGAAGCGGCGTTTCTCGCTGGGCGAGCTGCACGATCACATTTTGCGCGCCAAAACCCTGTTCATGCTCTTTTTCGAGGAATCCACCCGCACGCGCAACTCGTTTGAGGCCGGCATCACCCAGCTGGGCGGTCACGCGCATTACCTGACCCCTTCCGGCACGCAGGTGGGCCACGGCGAGAACGCCAAAGACACCGGCACCGTCCTGGGGCGCTACGGGCATGCCATCGCCATTCGCGACTGCCGCACCGACATGGGCCAATCTTACCAGTACGACATGGCCAAACATGCCGGCGTGCCGATCATCTCCATGCAGGACGATGTGGATCACCCCTGCCAGGCGATGGCCGACCTGATGACCATCCGCGAGAAATTTGGCAACGACCTGCGCGGCAAGAAATTCGTAATCTCATGGACCTATGCCCCCAAGTACGTGCGCCCCTTATCCGTGCCTCAGGCTTTGATCATGCTGATGACCCGCTTTGGCATGGATGTGACCCTGGCGCACCCCAAGGGGTTCGAGATGATGCCCAAGTGCCTGGAGGCCGCGCGCAAACACGCCGATGAGAACGACACCAAGTTCGAGATCGTGGACGACATGGACGAAGCTTTCAAAGGCGCAGACATCTGCTACGCCAAATCCTGGGGACCGATCATGGTCACCGAAGAACCCAAGGCCGTCCAGGCGATGTGCGACGAGCACAAAGATTGGATCTGCGACGAGCGCCGCATGGGCCTGGCGCATAAAAAATCGATCTACATGCACTGCATGCCGATCGACCGGGGCTACGAAGCCACCGACGCAGTGGTAGACGGGCCGCATTCGGTCATCTATGACGAAGCCGAAAACCGCCTGCACGTGCAAAAAGCGATCATGGCACTCACCATGGGCGGCAGGATTTAATGGATAAACAGCGCCTGATCGCCTTCACCCAGGAGCTCATCCGCGAGCGCAGCATGAGCGGCGAAGAGCACAAGGTGGTCACCATCATCGAGGCCGAGATGAATGCCCTGGGCTTCGACAAAATCTGGGTGGATGAATTCGGCAGCGTGGTCGGGGTCATCGAGGGCAACCTGCCCGGCCAGACCCTGCTGATGGACGGGCACTGCGATATCGTGGATGCCAAAGCGGAAGATTGGCTGCACGACCCGTTTGCCGCGGTGATCGAGGATGGCTATCTCTACGGGCGCGGCGTGGCCGACATGAAAGCGGCCCTGGCGGCCATGATCTACGCCGCCGCCGGTGTGGACCGCGCGAAGCTGGCCGGGAAAGTGGTGGTGAGCGCCTCGGTGCTCGAAGAGGTCATGGAAGGCGTGGCCCTGCAGCAGGTGATGAACGCGGTCCATCCCGACGCGGTCATCATCGGCGAATCGACCAATTTTGCCCTCAACCGGGCTGGCCGCGGGCGCGCCGAAATCGTGGTGGAAACCATCGGCAAATCGGCGCATTCTTCCTCGCCGCAGGCCGGGCTGTGCGCCGTGCATGAAATGATCCGCCTGATGGAGGCGGTGGAGAACATCCCCATGCCCTCCCACCCCGTGATGGGCAAAGCCCAAATCTGCCTGACAGACATCGTTTCGGAACCCTTCCCGGGGCATTCGGTGGTGCCCAACCGCTGCCGCGTCTCCTACGACCGGCGCCTGGTGCCGGGCGAGACCCCCGAAAGCATCCTCCGCGAGATTCGCGCCTTACCCCAACTAAAGGACATCCAGTATGAAATCAGCGTGCTGGATGGCGAAGAAACCACCTACACCGGCAAAACCCTCAAAGGCCTGAAGTTCTTCCCCGCCTGGGCCTTCGAAGCCGACCATCCCCTGGTGAGCGCCGCCCTCAGCGGGCTGCGCGCCGGCGGGTTCGACCCCAGCCTAGGCTCCTTCGGCTTCTGCACCAATGCAGCCTACAGCGCGGGCATCGCCAACGTGCCCACGATTGGCTTTGGCCCGGGCGTGGAACCGGACGCGCACTCGCTCAACGAACGAATGAAAGTCACGGATATCGAACGCGCCGCGGACGGCTACCTGGGTATGATCCAGGCCATCCTGGCCGGGTAAGCGCGAGCGCCAATTTATACAAATAAAGATGAGCCTTAATCACTTGCAAGGTTAAAGGCTCATCTTTTGATTCCCCGCGAGCGGTCTAGCGCAAGATAGAGGGCAGATAGACGAAATAGGAGCCGACCACCTGGACGCTGAAGGTCTGGGTGATCCCCAGGCCGCCGCCATCGCTTTCCTGAACCTGGATGGCATAGCTTTCGCCCGCAGCCCTGGTCACCGGTTGGGCGAGAGCCAGAACGCTGCCGGTGATGGTGAACAGGCTGTTATCGCCGTACCCGGGGGTGAGGACAAAGCTCAAGGTATCGCCGGCATCCGGGTCATTGGCAGCCAGGGTGCCCACCGACGTCCCGGCAGGCGCATCGATTACCACCTGGGTCGAGCTCAAGGTGATCAGGGTCGCGGCTTCGTTCACATCGATGATCGTGATCAAAAAAGCCTGGTCAACGGTCAGCGAGCCTTGATCGGTGGAGCGCACACAAATCGCATAGCCGGACTGCGCCTCGTAGTTGAAAGGCGCGGCAGACTGCAGCGCATCATTCTGGATAACGAAGGCGCTGTTATCCGGGCCAGGGCAGGCGCCCGTGCTGACCAACGAATAAGTGAAGGTATTGCCAATATTCGGGTCCGTGGTGGTCAAAATACCCAGGGCAGTATTGGCCGGCAGGTTCTCCTCGATGCTGCCGGCGCTCAAACCGATGGCGGTCGGCGCCTGGTTGACCACGGTGACCGTGATGGTAAAGGCCTTGTCAAATGTCAGCGCGCCCTGATCACTGCTGCGCACACAAATGGCATAGCTGGATTTCACCCCGGCGTTGAAGACCGCATTGGTGCGCAGCGCGTTGTCCAATATATTAAAGGAAGCGTTGTCGGTTCCAGGGCAAGGCCCTGTATTCACCAGCGAATAGGTGAAGGTGTTGCTTGCATCCGGGTCGGTGGTCGATAAGGCGCCGATGGTGGTGTTAACTCGCCTGGTTCTCGGCGACACTGGTCGAGGTGAGTGAAATGCCGGTGGGCGCCTCATTGACATCCGTAACGGTGATGGTGAAGGCTTTGTCAAAGGTCAGGGCGCCCTGGTCGGTAGTGCGCAGGCAGATGGCATAGCTGGATTTCACCTCAAAATTAAAGGCGGTGTTGGTGCGCAGCGAACTGCCCGAAATGTTAAAGGAACCGTTGTCCGGCCCCGGGCAGGGACCGGTGTTGACCAGCGAATAGGTAAAGGCATTGCCTGTGTCCGGGTCGGTGGTGGAAAGCGTGCCAACGGTAGTATTAACTACCTGGTTCTCGGCGACACTGGTCGAGGTGAGTGAAATGCCGGTGGGCGCTTCATTGACGTTGGTCACCGTGATGGTGAAGGCTTTATCGAAGGTCAGGGCGCCCTGGTCGGTGGTGCGCAGGCAGATGGCATAGCTGGATTTCACCTCGAAATTAAAGGCGGCATTAGTGCGCAGCGAACTGCCCGAAATGTTAAAGAACCATTATCCGGTCCCGGGCAGGGACCGGTATTGACCAGCGCATAGGTGAAGGTGTTACCCGCATCCGGGTCGGTGGTGGAAAGCGTGCCAACGGTAGTATTAACTGCCTGATTCTCGGCGACACTGGTCGAGGTGAGTGAAATGCCGTTGGGCGCCTCATTGACATCAGTAACGGTGATGGTGAAGGCTTTGTCATAGCTCAATGCGCCTTGATCGGTGGTGCGCACACAAATGGCATAGCTGGATTTCACCTCAAAATTAAAGGCTGTGTTGGTGCGCAGCGAACTGCCCGAAATGTTAAAGGAACCATTATCCGGCCCCGGGCAGGGACCGGTGTTGACCAGCGCATAGGTGAAGGTATTGCCTGTATCCGGGTCGGTGGTGGACAGCGTGCCAACGGTGGTGTTAACTGCCTGGTTCTCGGCGATACTGGCGGCGCTGAGGGTGATGTTGGTGGGCGCCTGGTTGCCCGAGGAAGTCACGCTGATGCTGAAATCCTTGTCAAAGCTCAACCCGTTGCGGTCGGTTGAGCGAACCCGGATGGATTTGCTGCCCACCCCGGCGAACACCGCGTTCGTTTTCAAGTTGGCGCCGCTGATGGAGAAGGAAGCGTTATCTGCCCCACCTGCGACCAGGCTGTAGCTAAAGGCTTCAGGGGTATTAGGATCGGTACTGCTGAAAGCCCCCACCTGAGTTCCCACGGGTTGGCCCGCGGCAACACTGTTGTTGGAGAGGGCAATATCACTGGGCGGATACGGCCAGCCGATATCGGTGAGGATGCCCATGGTAACCGGGCCGGGATCGTAGTTGGTTTCGCCGTTCGAAACCGAATGGATCATCAATCGATTGAGCGTTCCGCGCAAAGGTTGAGTCATCCAGGTGGGCGTAGCTGGAGCCTGGAAGCCATGGGGTGGGTGCATACAATTTCACATTTGCGCTGCCGTTGGCCGCCCGCGCGTTGGCGCCGTTGAAATAGACGGCACCGCTGGTCAGCGCGGAGCCGAGTTGCAGGCTGGGGTTGGCGTAAAAAGCGGGGTTGATCAACTGGTGGCCTGCGCCATCCACGCTGAAGCGGTCGTACGATGATGGGTATCCCCCACTGCCCCAAGAGCCCGACCCCGCGCTGTAACTCATAAAGCCGGTAAAGCCCAGCCCGTGGGCAATTTCGTGCAGCACCACGGTGGCAAAATTGATCTGGCCGCCGGGCGTAGCGAAATCGGTGCCAAAATAAAAATTGCTAAGAAAGTCATTGTTGTAAGCGGCGACGATCTCCGGGGTTGAACCATTGAGATCCGCGCCAACATATTGGTTGACCAGGGCAACGGGGTACCAGGTGCCGGATAAAGGTGCATTACTAAAGTCCCGGTAGAAAGTATACGGGCCGCCATGACCCAAAATGCCCGCGCCCAGGGACGTCCAGCAAGCGTCGATATGAATGGGCACGCTGGAATTGAGCTGGCTGGCCCAGATACCGGCGGCATAATCAAAAGCCGCTTTGGCCGCATCCGGGAAGGTGATGCAAGCATCGCCAAAAGCATTCGACCCGCCGTTGGGCTGGTAATCGATAATAATGCTGGCCGACAACAGGCTGCGCACGCTCCTGCGCGGGGACGGGGCCGCCTGGCGAAAATCAGAAGAGACCGGGTTCAGCCGAACCTCTACCGGGCGGAAACCCAGCGCGGAACTATCTACGCCCAGCGGCGCGGGTGGCTTGTCGCCTTGTGCGCCGGCCGGCCGCACCTGGGTGACGGAAAGAAGCATAACCAACAGCATGCCGGTCAATACATTGGCAAAAATTTTCTTAGACATAGGACCCCCGGTTTTTTTAATTTCAATAAATTTGAATTGGAGGAGATAATTGAACCAGCCGCAGTCAAGCTCACAATCTACAACGGAAAGAGCCCGATCGCCGTTATGATTTACGGGATTGTTTTTCGAAAAACTGCAGGGAGATATTTGCTAATTCAAGCATTATGGCACCGCGGGCATAACAGGTCAATTGAAAATGTGTCATAGATAGGATGAAAAGCTGAGACTAGATGATAATTTCAGATATGGGCAAGTAATGATTAAGGTATTACAAAAAAGGCCCACATATGGGGCCTTTTTCAGGTGATCCACCAGGGATTCGAACCCTGAACCTGCTGATTAAGAGTCAGTTGCTCTGCCGTTGAGCTAGTGGACCGTGCGAACGCTATTATACCGCAGAGTGGATTTCTGTCAATTAATATAGCCGTTAATTCTCGCTTATGCATGTGTCAGACCGTTGGCTGCCCGCCCACAGCCCCAGCAGCCTGGATGCAAGGATCAGGCTGCCCGGCATATAACGATCTCGATGCTATAATAATTTTAGCCACGCGCCCGGCGGATCGCTGGCCTCGCTGTGGAACGAAATTCGCTCCTGGATCGGCACATTCACCGGCGGCGGGACAACCCCGGCAGGAGCCGGGGCACGGCTGGCCGCGCCGGCAGCATTGAAGCCCGCCGTGGCCATTCGTGAGAGCGAACTGCAAACCAACCCACCCGCCGGGCATGATCTGGCGCAGCTACTACTTCATCGGATCGGTGCGAGTCGCCGTGCGTGAGGCGACCGGGGCGACCAGCGTGCTCAGCTACATCGTCACCGACCATCTCGGATGGACCA
The DNA here is from genome assembly GCA_963752685.1 of uncultured Chloroflexia bacterium. Classification (GTDB taxonomy): domain Bacteria; phylum Chloroflexota; class Anaerolineae; order Anaerolineales; family Anaerolineaceae; genus Anaerolinea. The sequence continues at coordinate 46,678 of CAVVZR010000015.1, forward strand.
GTATGACGCTTGATGTGAACG
>CAVVZR010000016.1:0-7218 GCA_963752685.1 uncultured Chloroflexia bacterium
GATAAATTTTTTCTCTTCTGATTAAAGCACAAAAATAGAGATTGGCGGCTGAAAGAGGTCCGTGTGGCGGGCCGGCTACGGCGTGTGGCTCACCGGCAGGGCGTCCAGCCGGTCGCGGAAATATTGTTCGGCAGCCATGTCGCCACGGCGGGCAAAATGGGCCAGATTGGCTTCATAAAGCACGTGCGCCTCTTGCGGGCAGCCTCGCTCGACCGCCATTTCTGCCAGGTTCTGGCGGATGGGTACCATGCGCTCGTCGTTGGCCATTTCAGCATAAATGGTCAGGCTGCTCACGCCTATCCGGCAGGCCTCCTCCAAATTTCCCAACCTGCGTTCCAGATACATCAATCCGGCCATGCACAGCGCGCGACCCCATTCACTGTTCAGGCGGGTAAAATCTTGCAGTCCACGCAGGTAGGCCGAGCGAGCCGTGTTGAGATCCAGATTGCCAAAGAAATAGATGTCACCCAGGGTCATGGATGCCATGGCGGCCCCCCAGGGGTCGCCTTCGAGCTCGAAAACGCGCAAGGCATCTTCAGCCAGGCGAACAGTCTCGCTGGCCCTCAGGCAGCCTGTGCCAATGCAGTTTAGCAGCAGGCTGTAGCCTTTGAGGGTTGAATCGGGTGCCTGCTCCAGCAGCCGCAGGCTTTCTTTCTGATAGTCGATTAAGCTGGCCGCATCGCCGTCAAAGATGCTGAAAATCCAGGCGGTGGCACAGGCCAGGGCCAGCAAAGCAGCCTCCGGGCTGTGTGCATCGCTGATCGGCCGCAGCTTTTGCACCAGATCCAGCACCGGCCGGTTGGCCGCCTGCATTTCAAAACGGCGGTCGTTCATCATGTGGAAGAGCACCCAGGCAGGTAAAAAGCGTGCAAGGCGTTCGATATCGAGCTGCTGTACCAACCAGGTCAGTGCGGCAGCCAGGTTGGCGATCTCACCGCGCACGGCGGTCAGCCCGGCCAGGTGCTCCCTGCCTTTCAATTTCTCGAACATACCCACCAGCCAGTCGGTGTAGTAATCGGCCTGCAGCCCGCGAATCTGGTCGAGGAGTGTCGGATCAGCCGCCAGCTTTTCGGCCGTATAAACGCGCAGCAGGGGATGAATTTCGAAACGCCCAGAAGAGACGCGCCGTACCAGGGCTTTGTCGACCAGCTCGCTGAGCATCGCCAGGGGAGCGGCTGCCACTGCCAGTCCGGCGTCGCGGGTAAAGCCATTCTGGAAAATAGCCAGCCGGCTGAAAACAGCCTGCTCGCCTGGGCTCAATAAGTTCCAGGAATGCTCGAAAACCGCCCGCAACGTGCGGTGTCGTTCGGGCATGCCGCGCCAGTTGGTGAAAAGAAAATCCTGGTTGCGGCGGATCTCCTCTTCAATTTCGGCGCAAGACAATGTGCGCGTCCAGGCGGCGGCCATTTCCAGTCCGAGGGGGATGCCTTCGAGCAGCCGGCAGATGGCGAGGATTGGCCGCCAATCCTCAAGCGCAGGTCGAAAGGATGAATTACGCTCGGCGGTGCGGGCGAACAACTGCACCGCGGAGTAATTCTGGGGCAGATCAGTGGATCCACCGCTCGGGAAGGACAGCCCACCCACTTCCAGCACCCATTCACCTGGCAGGTTGAGGCGCTGCTGTGTGGTGACGATCACCCTTATTTCCTCCGTGGCGTCCAGCAGTTCACCAACCAGCCTGGCGCAGGCGCTGAGCTGTTCGAAATTGTCCAGCACCAGCAGCATTTGTTTGCCAGTCAAATACTGAAAAAGCTGCTCGCGGGCATTTTCCAGGCTGATTGCGCTGCCCATCGGCGCGTTGAGTGAAAGATTGGTGGCCTCGGCAACGGCCAGGATGAAACCATGCATGTTGTCCACCCCGGCCAGCGAGCAGAAACAAACCCCCTGTGCGAACCCCCGGTTTTCTTCCGCCGCGCGGATGGCCAGACGAGTTTTACCACATCCACCGATGCCCAGCAGGGTGATCAGGCGCACAGCAGGGTCGACCAGCATCTCAGCGATGCGGGCCAGCTCAGGCTCTCGACCAATAAACGGCGTGCTCTGAGGGGGCAGTTTGAGCAGCCGCGTCTCATCTGCACGCAGAGCAGGGAACTCTTCGGGCAGGCCGGGAGCTGTTACCTGGTAGATCTGTTCGGGTTGGCGCAGGTCCTTTAAATGGTATTCACCCAGATGGCGCAAGGCAATCCCGGGGGGCGGTTGTTCACGAACCAGCTGAAAGGTCGCCTGGCTGAGCAGCACCTGGCCGCCGTGGCCGGTGCTCAGCAAGCGGGCTGCCCGGTTCAACGCTGGCCCGACGTAATCATTGTCTCGTTCTTCGGTCACCCCGGTGTGCAGAGCCATACGCACTTTGAGCTCTCCAATCGCGGCTGGCCAGTGTTCACGGTGCAGGTTTTTTTGGGCTTCAACCGCGGCCAACAGGGCTAGCTCGGCGGTATCGAAGGCCACCTGAAAAGCATCCCCGATCATTTTGTAAACATAACCATCATGCGCCAGCATCGCCCTGCGCACGATTTCCTCCTGGCGCTGAAAGGCCTGCTGCATGGCCGTCTTTTGATTCTCCCACAGGTGGGTGCTGCCTTGAATATCGGTGAAAACGAAAGTAACCGTGCCACTGGGCCGGTCGCGGGCGCCGGGGGGCTGTGCTGCGGGGTTTGGGGGGACGCCGGATGGCTGCTCGCGGATTTTGCGGTAGAGCGCCAGGGTCTGGGCATCGGGCTCGATACCCAATTCGTCCAGCAAGATCGCCCGGCAGCTCTCATACTGGTGCAGGGCGGCGCTGTGCTGGCCGCTGTGCGCCAGGATCTGCATCAAGCCGCGATGCGCATTTTCGTTTAATCTGTCCAGGGCCAGCCAGCGGCGCGCGTAGGTTTCAGCCTGGAGAAAATCGCCGCGAGCGGCCTGGCGTTGGCTGAGCGATTCGAGGGCCAAGGCTAAATGCATGCTCAGCTTATCGGCTTGCAGCGCTTGCCAGCGGTCAAAGATCGGGCAGTTCTTGAGGGTGAAGCCTGCCATGAAATCGCCGCGGTAAAGGGCGGCCAATTCCGCCAGGCGCGCTTCGGCTGCCTCCTGAGGGTGCGGCTGCAGCATTACCTGTCGATACACGTCCTCGAACCCCATTGCATCTACGCGGAGGGCGGGGCCAAAATTCAGGGAGATCATCCCGCCGCCACGCGCCATCCATTGATCGCCTGCCAACCGGGCAAATTCCCACAAAGACTGGCGTAGATAAGCGCCTGACTTTTCCTGTGAGCCATCAGGCCAAAAGATGGCGGCCAGGGCTTCGCGCCCGATACCGGTTTGAGTAGAATTGGATGGGTAAGTTTCTACAGCCAGGTAGGCCAGCAAGGCGGCTGTTTTGCGCCGTTCCAAGAGCAGCGCGCGGCCATCGATGAGGAATTCAGGATAACCGAACAGATGAATTTCGAGCTCAGCCATCGTGATCCTTTCAATTTATTCTATTATACGGCGCGGCGCATTTTTCGAGACGAAATTGAGACAGGCTGTGTTTATGCTGTAGATGATAAATTTACCGAAAGGAATCTCTCATGTTTGCTACACAAAACAGCACGGTCACAATCGAAACACTGCCCCCTTTCCATGCCGCCTGCCTGCGGGTCATTAGTCCATCCCCCGAGTTGGACGGTCGCTCTCGCCTGGATCAATGGATCGCCTCCCTGGGCCTTGCGGCGAGGGGTCGCAGGTTTGGTTTTGACGTAGAGGTCAGCCCGGCCGACGAAAACGCCGGGCTGCGCGGATACGAAGTGTGGGAGATCATTCCCGCCGGCATCCTGCCGGCTGACGGCTTTCGCATCCAGGATTTTCCGGGCGGCCTGTATGCCACCCTCGCGCTCACGCGCTGTTTCGGAGAGCCTTTCGAACGCATCCCAGGCGGCTGGATGGACCTGCACACCTGGGTGATCCAAAGCCAGGGGTACCAAAGCGCCGGTCACCAATGGCTCGAAGAACTGCTGACCACCTCTTACGGCGAAACCCTCAAGCTTTATCACCCGGTAATGAATATAGTTTGAGCCAAACCAGGCGATCCGCGATCCTTTATCCGTGCGGCTCGGTGGGCAAATGGTGCTCGTGGAAAAAGCCTTGTTCGTGCATGCGATTGTGCAGGCCGCGCTGGGCCGCCTGCAGTTCCAGGCGCATGCGCTTATAGCTCCGTTCGTCGGCGCGGGTGGCGATGATATCCAGGTAGGCCATGGCGCCCTCGATCTGCTCCAGAATGGTGACGGCATCCGCAGCGGCCAGCAGGGGTGACCCGGCCACCTGGACCATCACCGGCGAGGAATGGGCGGCGATGATCTCCGGCCTGTCGGGGTAATGCCCGCGCACCAGCAGGGCCAACCAGGCGCTCTGATCCACCTTGACCGACCAATGCCCGGAAGCCGTCTGCGGGTCGGTGGGCGTGCTCTGGCGGATCTCTCCATTGACTACCAGCTCGACGCGCGAGATGGGCACAGTGACGCTGGCCACCTGCCAGGTCACCTCCAGGGTGCCGCCGCCGGCTGGCAGCAGGATGTGGCTGCCCATGGATGCGCCGTCCACCTGGAATTCGAGCAGGGGGCCGTAGGTGACGAAGGTTTCGGCGCTGCGCACGGCGCGCATCCAGGCGTCATAGCTAAATTCCTTTTGCGGGTCGATATGCGCATAGGTACGAACGGTGCCGACGGCAGTGCTGGCGGCCATTTTGTCGGTGCCGCCTACCACCGGCACCAGGTAGCCGCAGTTGAGATAGCGGTACCAATCCGACAGCGAATAGGGGTCGATGCCGTTGTAGAGTTCACCCCAGGAGGTCATCTCCAGGGCGTCGATCTCGCCGCTGATGATGCTGGCGGCGTTCTCGGCGCGCGGATTGGGGAAGTGCGGCAGCACCACCAGCCCGCCCTGCGCCTTGCAGCGGCGCGCCCACTCGGTCAACAGCACTTCCACCGGGTCGCCAATCGCCGATTCGTCCGCTCCTCCGGTGGTCATGGGGGCGATGATGGGGCCCTGGTAGCCCAGCAGCGAGATGTGCCCCAGAACGTGCTGGCGGTTTTCGGTGCCCACCCGCACCAGGAACTCGCCGTCGCCGCCGGCCTCGCGCGAGCCCCAGGTGCTGCGCCCGTCGAAATCGCCCACGTTGGTCATCAGCTCGCCCCACTGGCTGGCCAGCAGGTTGATGACGTTGACCCCCTCGGCGGAACCCTCCAGCATGGCGGTCATCGGCGAGAGGAAGTGAACGTGGGTGTCGGCGGAAACCCAACCGTGCTCGCGCCAGGGCAGCACTTTTTCGACTTCGATCACGATTTCCTCGGTCGCGGCGGTCACCTCGACCCCCTGGCGCACCGGGCGGATCTCAAACCCTTTGCTGACCTCGATAAATACCTGGCCCAGGGGCAGTTTGAGCAGGGTCTCGCCGTTGATATAGCTGGTGGAGTGGCTTTCGTCGGTTTTTCGCCAATCCTGGTGGAGGAAATCTGCGCTGAAATCTTCGAACCAGGCCGGGTTGATGATGCGGTGGCGGTCGACGGGCGCCAGATATTCGCCCCACTGCCCGTGGATATGCAGCTTGACCGGCACGGCCTTGCGGCTGCCGTGTTCAATCACGCGCAGTTTCACCGTCTGCTGAGCGGATGGCACCCGCTCCAGCGCCGGGGATTCCTGCGGCCCGGCTAACCGGGCAGCCGAGATCACCTGGCCGTCTTCCAGGTGGAAGCAGGCTTCGGGATGGGCAGTGTACTCGATGAGAATTTCATCTTTTGAGGCCTGCGGAAACTGGTTGTTGTAGCTGGCGGCCCAATCCGGGTTGGGATAGAGCAGGCGCGGGGTGGCCGAGATGACCTGGCCCAGGTCCAGGCGGATGTGTTTGAGCAGGCCGTGCTCGTCCAAATTGGGCTGGTAGGCCGTCCCTGCCGGCAGGCGCAGGCAGGCTTTGGCGCGCGGCTGCCAGCGCAGGGGCATGCTGGAGACCTGCCCGGCGGTGATGGCCGAGATGACCAGCAGCCCGATGCCGGGTTCGAAGGTAAAGCCGCTTACCGCTTTTTCTGGGTGGGGATTTTCCCAGGCCCACAGCCAGCTGCCCCAGCGGTCGCCGTCGGCGGCGGTGGCGCGGGTCTGCGAATAGCCCCAATCGGGGTTGGTTTGTTCCTGCCCGGCACGGAAAGGCTGGGGCTTGTGGGTGGCGACCGCTTCGAAGCAGTTTTCACCCCATCTGCGCTGGTAAGCGCCGATCTGGAAACGGTAGCGAATATCCACGGCTGCCTGGCTGCCGTCTGCGTATGTCATCCCATAACGGGCGGCGGACTGGCCCAACTGTCCCGGGCCGCGCATCGGCGAGACAAACCCATGCGCGTTTTTCTCCAGCTCGAGGGTATCGCTGGTGTGCATGAAGATGAACCAGGGCGCCGTGGTGGGCTGGATCTGGATGCTGACCGGTTGCCCGGTGAGCAGGATCACCTCGTCGATCTGAAAGGGGATGCCCCAGGCGGTACAGGCGCCGCTGGGGGCATACTCCAGGGCGGCCGCCATGTCCGCCGATAGCCCGCGCCCAGATAACCCCGGCAGGCTGGCGTTCCCCTGCAAGGTGAGGGGGGTGAACAGGGCAGATGCAGGTCCATCGTGAATTGAGGGCATGGGGAACCACCTTTCATTGCAGTGAGGGGATTGCGGGTGTATGGGATGTGCACGAGCGGCGAACGAGGACCGCTTTTTGCATTGAATAGATCAATTATAGGATGTTTTTGCTCATTGAAGAAGCATGGCTGGGTTCTCGCGCTGATCGTTGTTTCAGGATTTTTTGAACCCAGGTTGGCGATAAAATGAAAAGGCCGCACGCGATCCGCATGCGGCCCAGAAGAACCCGGCGAAAACTTTTCAACGGTAATGGCAGTACTTGAACGTGCCGTAAATGGGGTCGCCAAAGATGGTGTTGTTACAGGGCGTGCCGCCGGTAAAAGTGCCGTAGGCATAGATATTGTTTGCGCCGTAGCGCACCTCTCGGGTGCCGCTAAAGGTACACACACCACCTTCGTTGGCGCAGAAAATCCAATCGGGAGTGGGCACCGGGGTAGGCGTGGGTGCCGGCGTGCCGGTCGGAGCAGGCGTTGCCGGCACAGCCGGGGAGGGCTGCAGTTCGCTGACGACTTCACTAAACATGTTGCCGATACCCGGGCCAAGGGCTGCCAGGATGGAAATCACAATCAGAGCAATTAAAAGTCAAAATAAGAGCGT
>CAVVZR010000017.1:0-21311 GCA_963752685.1 uncultured Chloroflexia bacterium
TTGGGGCGCCTTCCTTTTTTATCGGCGTGAGTCGTTGGGTTCAGGGGGTCCAAAGCGTAGCGCCGATGAAGCGTTCGGTATCCGGGTAGTCATTGAAATAATAGGCAGTGACGATCACGCCGTCTGCGCGTTGGATGGTGCGCGGATAGCCCAGATCAGAGCAGCCGCCGTCGTCGCGCAAGTGGATGACCTCGCCCCAGGTCTGGCCGCCGTCTTCGCTAAGGCGCGCTCGGATGCCAAAGGGCGCGGCGCGGTAGCCGTAGGTCAGGCAGATACGCCCGTCTTGCAGCTTGATCATCGAGGGCGGGTTGCCGCCCGAACCGGCGTCTGGAACGGGCCGGTTGAGGTGGCGCCAACTGCTGCCGTTGTCGGAGGATTGGTACAGGTCGATCCAGGTGGGCACAATTTCGAACTCGCCCACCGCTACATTGCAGCGGATGGCGGTGAGCAGGGTGTGGTCGTCCACCCGCAGGCTGGAGGGCATGATCAGGTCGTTGACCGCCGAGATGGCCACCCACGAAACGAAATCGATATTCTCGCCGCCATCGGTGGTGCGCGCCATCAACACACCTTTGCCTTCGCCGCCATCCTCGCGCGCGGCGGTGAGGAAGAACATACAGTCGTTGGCTGCGTTGATGATGGTATCGGTGCGCGCTTCGATGCCGGTCTGGCCGAATAAGGGGAAGGCGTAAGGGCCTTGCCAGGAGTGGGCGCGGTCGGTGGAGGTATAAAACCAGGCCAGGGTGCCGCCTCCCAGCCCGGTGCGCGCGCACATCAGGGCAAAATCAGGGTGAGTGAAGTTGATCCCACCCGGGCAGGGAGCGGGCAAGGGGCCTTGCCCCAGCTGGATCGCGCGCGCGACGGTCAGGTCTTCGTTCATATGTTCGTCCGCCGAGAAGCCGCGCCCGCCAGGCGAGGGGGCCGGGGTGCGGATCGTCTGCCAGGTGCGCCCGCCGTCCAGGCTGCGCGATTGCAGCGGGTAGGCGGGCAGCTCTTCGGTGCGCGCGTGAAACCCGGCTTTTGCCTGGAAAGTACACTCGGTGAAGCTGACCACCAGTTCATTTCCCCAGGCCCACATGCCGTAATTGGCCGGCCATCCGGCAAATTTGCCTTCTTCTCGGTAAACGACCACGTGTTCTTTGTGCATGTCAATTCCTCTTGATAATCCAGATTTCACAGATTTCGTGCCCGGCGCCTAACCCGCCCATGCCTGGTTCGCGCTGCAGGCTCAGGCGCAGCTCGCCCTGGCGGGTGGCTTCCTGGGGAATGGCGAACTCCTGCGGGGACGGCGGATTGGGTTTAAACATAAAGGGGTGGATTTCAAACTCCTCGTTGGCTGTCAGGCGGATTTTGATCTCGTAATCCGTATCGGAATAGACCACGCGCAAGCTATAACCCGCCGCCGGGTCGAGGTGGGGAAATCGCAATTGCAGCGGGTATTCGTTCAACCCGCCGGTGTACGCCCGCCAGGAGCGGCGCAGCGGGCGCGGGTCTTTCCAGTAGGGGAAGCGCCGGTGCGGGGTGGCATAAAAACCGGGGTCCTGGTCGTAGGGCAGGCCTTTGACCAGGTAGGGACTGTCGTAACTGCTGCTCAGGTCCAGGTAGTAGCCGCCCGGGCCCGGATTCTGCCAATCCAGGATGCGGCGGATCTGGGTAAGCCGGCCGAGTTCGTCAGGCAGGGTGCGGATGCGGGCAAATTGGTCTTTCAACCAGGGCCGGTCATTGAGCGGGTAATCCAACCCATCCAGGTTGGCGCCGCGCGTCTCAGACTGCGCTGCATAAAGCGCGACGCTCAACTGCATGTGGATACTCTCAAAGAGGGCCTGGGCCAGTTGGTAGATGCGCGTACGCCACGGCGGGTTGATCGGTTGGAGCACGGCCCGGTCAAGAATCGTTTCGGCCTGCTGCATGGCGAGCAGCGAGCCCAGCTCGGCTGCCTGGCGCAGCTTGCCGAGCGCCTGTTCTTCCAGCCCGATCTCGTCGCGCAGCCGCGCCTGGGTATAGGCGTCGTAGTAGGCGCGGTAAAGGGCCTGTTGGAAGCGCCAGTTATGCAGCACGCCGGGGAGAGCGGCCTTTTCCAGCGCCTGGAACTGTCCGAAAGTATGCTGCACGCTGGGGTTGCTCAGCAGCGGACCCACCCAGTTATCTTCCAACGCGGCCAGGCCATGGGCGAAATCTTCGGTATAGGCTTCGCCGATAAAGAAGCGGCTGTACTCGCGCAGGATTTGGCGGGTGTCCTGGTTTGGGTCCCAGCCCAGGCCGCTCCAGATGAATTTATTGACATCATCGTTGCAGCCTTCGGAATAGGTCAGGAAGCCGATCACGTCCTCGCCCATCTGCTGGAAAATGGCTGTTTCGGCGCGCGGCCGTGGGTTGATTGTTTCGCGGCCCTCGGTCAGGGCGTAGGCGAGATCCCATTCTGCCACCGGGTACTGGCAGTCCAGGCTGTGGGTGATATCCGGGTAGCTGCGAATGGGGTATTTGGCCGGGATCATTGTGCGGAACTGGCGGATGGGCATGTGGATCCAAGGCCCGTAGACCACCCCCGACAGCCAATCGGGGCTTTCCTGGCGCAAGTAGGCCAGGAATTCATCCATCCACTCGCGGTTGAACCCCTGCGCCGAAACCCACATCTGCGCCTGGGGGTGGTATTGGTGCAGCAGCGCGGTTTGTTGGGCCAGCATGGGCAGCAGGTATTTAGGGCGGGTGTTGCCCGGGTCGCCGCCGGGCACCAGGACGGCGTCGATACGCGGCAGGCGCCGGTAAACTTCTTCCCATTCGTGTAGGGCGAAGGAAACCATCTCGGGGCGCGAGTAATCGTCATCCATGGCCGGGTACCAGATCCACACATCCAGGCCATATTGGTCGGCGATGGCTGACATGCCGCTCATCATCTCCATGGGCGGTAGGGGAAAGTGCACGCTGTCGGCGCGGTCGTCGGAGCGCGGTGGGATGAGTTCGATGGCATTCGTGCCGAAAATGGCCAGCTCGCGCACATATTGGTCCCACTGCGGCAGGTCCCAGCCGTCGTAGGCGTTGGTTTTATCGCGGTAGCCCAACTGGTGGCCGCGCAAGGGGTAATGCGGCGCGCTGCTCAACTCGATCTCCGTGCGGAGTCCGACCCGGCCGGGGCGCATGCTCAACTGGCGCAGCAAGTAACCGGCGCCGAAGAGCACCCCGCGCGCGTCGTTCCCCAGCAGGTATACCCTGGGCGCGCCTGGCTGCCCGCTGCAGTGGATCTGGAAACCCTCATCGGCGCGCCGGGTATCCGACCGCGCCCATTGGGCTAAATGCTCATCTTCGCTGAAGTGATTGGTCAGGTCATGCGCGCGTCCGAGGATCACCACGGGGGCGTCGGGGCGCGGCAATTGAGTGACGACCGGCCAGTGGATGCGGGTACGTTTGTAGACTTCCTCCACCAGCATCTGGGCAGCCCTGGCTTCCGCTTTGACTGCGCCCGGGGCTGCCAGCACGACCGCGGCGCTCAGGTCAATGAGAGGTTGATTCACAGGCTAACCTTCCATGGGGCCGATCCACTGATGCCGGCGGCCAGGTGAGCGGCGCCGGATTGCTCAACATGGAGCGTGCGGTTCTCCGTCAGGCTTTCATCCCGGTCAGCACGATGCCCTGGATGAACTCGCGTTGGGCGAGGAAATACATGATGATCACCGGTACGACCATAAACACGCCCAGCACCATCATATAGTGAGTCCAATCTCGTCCGGTCTCAAAACGCTGCAAGGAGTTCAGCCCCAGCGCCAGGGTCCACACATTGCGCTTGGTCAGGAAGATCAGGGGCTGCATGAAGGCATTCCAGTTATCCAGCACGGTCTGAATGGTGACCACCACCACCGCTGGACGTGCCAGCGGGACCATGATTTGGAAGAGCACCCGCAGGCGGCTGGCTCCGTCGATGCGCGCGGCGTCCTCCAGTTCCATGGGAATGGTGCGGAAAAATTGACGCAGCAGGAAGATGAAGAAGGCTTCTCCAAAGAAGGAGGGCACGATCAACGGCAGCAGGGTGTTCACCCAACCTACCTTGGAAAACATCACGTAGATGGGGATCATGGTGACCACATAGGGCAGCATGAGGGTAGCCAGCAGCAGCGAGAAAATGGTGTCGCGGCCTTTGAAATTCAGCCGGCCAAAAGCATACCCGGCCAGGATGGTGCTAAACACGGTGCCGATGGTGGCAAAGATGGTGATGATCAGGGTGTTCTGGGCATACAAGAGCACCGGTACGGCGGAGAACACCTCGTAATAGTTCTGCCAGCGGAAGGGTTCCGGGATTAATTGGGGTGGGAAGACGTAGATTTTGTTGGCGGCTTTGAAAGAGGAAGAGATCAGCCAGACGAATGGCAGCATCATCACCAGGCCGCCGCCGCCCACGATGAGCAGCCCAAGGATTTTGTTGAATAATTTGGTTCTGCGCATGGTTACTTTTCTCCTTCGACTTCGTAGTACACCCACATTTTCTGGGTTCTGAAGAGAATAAAAGTAAGCAGCATAATGACAATAAACATCAGCCAGGCCATGGCGCTGGCGTAGCCGTTCTTGAAGTAGCCAAACGCATTGCGATAGGTGTAGAGCACGTAGAACAAAGCGGAATTCCCCGGCCCGGCCGGGTCGCTGGTGGTCTGACCGCTAAAGAGGATGTAAGCCACACCAAACACCTGGAAACTGGCGATGACCGCCATGATCATCTGGAAAAAGATCACCGAGGATGTCATCGGCAGGGTAATTTTCCAGAACTTGATCCAGGCGTTGGCGCCATCTACTTCGGCGGCCTCGTAATAGGTGTCGGGCACGCCTTTGATCGCGGCCAGGAAGATCAAGGCGGCATTGCCCAGCCCCCATAATTGGATCAACACCACGGAGGGGATAATCCAATGCGGATCGGTCAGCCAGCCGGGCGCGTCAATTCCCAGGGCGCGCAGGGGAAAATTCACCGGCCCAAATTCGGGGTTTAATGCCCAGCGCCACACCACCGCACTGGCCACGGTGGGCACCAGCGAGGGCAGGTACCACATGGTGCGGTAGATGGAGATGCCCCTGAGGTTCTGGCTCATCAGCAGTGCGATGACGTAGGCGACCAGCAGGGAGAGAGGGATAAAGAGCACCGAATAATTGAGGGTAACCTGAATGGCTTTGGTCCAGTAGGTGTCTGCCATCAATCGTTGATAATTTTCGAGACCGATCCACTTTGGCGCGCTGAGGATATCGTATTTGGTGAAGGAGAAGTACAGGCTGGCGATCACCGGTCCGAATTTGAACAGGATCAGCCCTAACACTGCGGGAAGGATCAAAGCCCATCCCCAGATCGTCTCCTCAAAACTCAGCCGGCGAATAAAGCTTAATTTCTTGGGTAGTTTTGTAGCCGCGGATGTGGTCTCCATCGTACCTCCGATCGGGAGCGGCTGGTGGAAACCAACCCTTTTCCAGGTCGATTTCCACCAGCCATAAGGAGCTTTGGACTAAGCGGTTGGAACCTCGCCAGTCTTCAGCAGCGCTTCAGACTTGGGCCGCAGCTCGCCGGCGATATCTTCCCAGCGTTTGTTGCCGATGAAGAGGTCGGTGAGATAGGGGCCCCACAGGTCGATGAAGTACTGGTACCAGCCGTTCCAATAGGAATCGATCTTGTCGCCCGGCCAGCGGTAGGCGTCTTTATTTTCGAAGACGTCAAAGGCCAGTTGGCGTTCGGCAGCGGTGGGCGGCGCTTTGCCGTCGATGTAAGTTTGGCGCAGGGATTTGAGCGTGGGCTGCAATTGCCCGCGGTCGATGATGATTTGCTGCCCAATCGGGTCGGCTGTACAGAAGTAAATGAAGTTGAAGGCCTCATCTTTGTGCGGGCTGCCGGTGTAGACGCACATGGGGGAATACTGCCCGTAGGTGGTCTGCTTTTTGCTGTAGGGCACCTGAACCATGCCCAGGTTTACCCCGGCATCCACATATTCACCGATGCTCCACACCCCGCCGTGTTCCATGGCAACGTTCAAAGAGGGCAGGACGATCTCCTGGGCGGTCTGGTATTTGGCCGAGGGCGAGACGTAATGTTTGAGCCCCAGGTCGGCCAGCCAGTTCATCGCCTCGGTGAATTCGGGCGTGTCGATCGGCATGGTCATATCGGCTTCGATGATCTCGGCGCCGTTGGACCACATATAGGTCTGGCGGCCGTGGCCGGTGTCGGGAAGCAGCCCGTACTGCTTTACCCGGGCGGGGTCAAAACCGGGGTCGTTGGGCGTATTGCCGTTCAGGTCGAAGGTTAACTTCTTGGCGAGTTCGATCAATTCATCCCAGGTCATCCATTTGGATGGATCGGGGTATTCGACCTTGGCCTCGTCGAAGAGGTTCTTGTTGTAGAAGAGCAGCAGCGCGCCGCTGTCCCAGGGGATGCCCCAGATCTTGCCATCAAAGGTCTGGCAGGAGAAAGTGTTGTCGGTGAAATTCTCGAACTTGAAATCCGCGTTGGCGGCCAGGTAATCGTCGATGGGCTCGACCACGCCCTTGCGGGCGAGCATACCGGTGGTGCGCACCGAGTCAAACCAGCAGTCGGGGCCGGTGCCGGCGGCGAGCATCATCAACAAGGCTTCCTGGTGAGAATAACCGGCTACCGAGTTGAGCTCGAAGTTGTAATCCGGGAATTTCTTCTTGAATTCGGCGATCTGCAAGTCCATCGTCTGGAAGACGTATTCACCACCCCGGTTGAAGAAGTTGAGGGTTACCGGCTCCATCACCGGAGCTACCGTGACCAATTTTTCGACTTGTTTCTCGACTTCCTTGGTCACTTCCTGGGTCACGATCACTTCTTTCGTCACAATCACTTCTTTGGGGGCGCAGGCCGCCAGGGCGGCGGCCGCAGCGCCAAGGGCGGATGCCTTAATGAAATCTCGACGGTTAAACCTATTCCCATTCATTTGGGCGCTCCTTGTCTGTGAAAATCGGTGGTTACGAAACGATACGCTGATGGTTCAACGTCCCAGTGATACTGGATCTAGATCAACTTCATCCTCTTGACTCCTATGCTTACCTCCTCCAATTCCTCGGCGGTTAACTCGCGCATGGGGGGCCGCACACGCCCCGTGGAAACTCCCCGCATTTTCAATGTGGCTTTGAAGAAAGCAGTCGTTTGACCGGCGTGATGAAGGCCAACGATGCCATTGACCACCTGTTGAAGCTGTTGGGCGAGCGGGAGATTGCCGGCTTGAAAAGCATCGTAGAGTTGGATGAATGGTTCCGGGAAGGAATTGGCGTTTCCCGAAATCTGGGCTTTGCTGCCGAAAGTGAGCCCGCCCAGCATCAGTTCATCCACCCCAAAACAGGGGGTAAAATCCGCTCCGCCCACAGCCACGTATTCCTGGAAACGCACCAGGTCATCGTTGCTGGATTTGATCCCGACAATGTTGGGCGCGGCGCGCAGAAGCCGCTCCAACAGCGCCGGGGAGATATCGTTCTTTGCGTTGCCAGGGAAGACATACAGCAGCATGGGCATATCCGCCACGGATTCGGCCACGCTGATGAAATGGCGATAGATCTGCTCGTCGTTGAGGGTAAAGAAGTAGGGCACGATGGCCGAGACGATGTCGGCTCCGGCGGCCCTGGCATGTTGGCTGAGCTGCACGGTGGTGGCGGTGTCGATGCAGCCGGTGTGTGCGATGACCGGCACCCGGTGGTTGACCTGGGCCAGCACCGTTTCGAGCAGGGCTTTGCGTTCGTCGGGGCTGAGCAGCATGCCTTCACCGGTCGTTCCGCCGATCATCACGGCGTGCACGCCTTTGGCCACCACAAATTCCGCCACCTGGCGCACCCCAGCGTGGTCCACCCGGTTGTCGCCATCCATGGGGGTAATCAGCGGGACGATCACCCCGCGCAGTGCAATCGAATTTCTCATCCGGCAGCCTTCTTTCTCACCCGGTTAGCCTTGCATCTGGGCGCGGACGATCTCGCGCACCTTTTCGAGGTCTTCCAGGGTATCCACACTCAAGCCTTCGTAAGGATGGGCGCTGACCACCACCTTCAGACGGTAGCCTGATTCGAGCGCGCGCAGTTGTTCGAGCAATTCGATGATCTCCAGGCGAGTCTGGGGGATGCGCACATAGGTCATCAGGAAATCTTTGCGGTAAGCATAAACGCCGACATGTTCATACACCTGGAAATCCACTTTCTTGCGCGGGTAAGGGATCAGCGAACGTGAGAAATACAGCGCGCTGCCGCGCCGGTCGAAGACGACCTTGACCACATTGGGGTTGTCCAGCTTGCTCTCCTCGAGGATGGGCACCGCCAGAGTGCTCATCGGCAGATCGGCCTCTTCCACGAAAGGCTGGATGACTTCATCGATCATGGCCGGGTCGAACAAGGGCTCATCGCCCTGCACGTTGACCACGATATCTGCTTCCAATCCGGAGGCCACCTCCGCCACCCGGTCGGTGCCGGTGTTGTGGTGGGGAGAGGTCAGGCGCGCCTGGCCGCCAAATTGCTCCACCGCGGCGGCGATGCGCGCATCGTCGGTAGCCACGTACACCTGGTCGAGCAGGCGCGCCTTCTGCGCGGCTTCAACCACCAGCTGGATCATAGGTTTGCCGCAGATATCCTTGAGCGGTTTACCCTCCAGGCGGGTCGAGCCGTAGCGGGCAGGGATGATGCCGATAACCTTCATCTCACCCTTTCCTCTGGTAGCACTGGCTGGTTTCCAGCATCAGGTCGCGGCGCACCGGGCGGACGGTCTCAACGATCCAATCGCGCATGGCTTTGCCGTCGGGCGTTTGCTGCGGGTGGCTGATGAAATCGAGCTTGAGCCCCAGGGCTTCGGCTACCTTGCTGGCCAATACCGGCCAGACGATGCCGATATCGCCAATCACCGGCAGGCTGCCCTCCAGCCGCGAAAACCCCGACATTTCCATGCGGAAGGGGATGCCGGTCAGTTTGGTCTTGGGCAGCCCCTGGTCGATGGCTTCTTGAACCGCCTGGTTCTGGCGCTCGCTTTGCCAGGCCTTTTTGAGGTTGGGGTCAAGGTCGATGCGCACCAGGGTTTTGCCTTCCAGGGAATAGGTCTTATAGCCGTCCCAGGTGGCCCAGATGCCGTGGCCGGTGTAGACCTCGTAAGGACCGTCATGGATTTCCTGGGTGAGCACCACTGCCGATTCGATCAGCACCTCGGCGGAGGCCAGCATTTCGGCCACGCGCATACTGCGCTGGGTGATGCTGATGCTGTCTGCTAACGACAGCCCCACCCCGCCGCCGCCGATCAACTGCGGCACGCTGACCAACACAGGCAATCCGCGCCGCGCCCCTGCGCCAATCATGGTGTGCGGGTCCGCGCCCCAGCCTGCCACCACCTCAAAGGGCAGCCCGTAGGCATGCGCCAGGCTCATGATCTCGCGCGCCAGGCGTTCGGTGCGCAAGCCCATTGGGTAGGCCATGTTGCCTGCCGCCTTGATGATCGTTTTGCCGTCCAGCGCCTGCCCTCTTGCCAGCAGGTCGTCATCGATCTGCATCTCGTGGCGCAAATCGGCCAGTTCGGCCGCGGGCAGCTCGCTGAACTCAAAGGTAAACCCTTTGGGCAGCACGTTTGGGCCGAAACCTAACTGGCGTCCGTCCAGTCGTTTGACCCGGTCCAGGGTGCCGGCCATTTCGTGGGCAATCACCGCCGAGCTGGTGGTGACCCCATCGATCAAGCCTTTATTCATCATCTCGGCGATGAGTGTGGTCACGCCTTCGTGCAGGTTGGGACCGCTGCCGGTGGCCACCACCACTTTGCCGCCTTTGAGCTTGGCTTCGACGATTTTGGTCGCGGCGCGGTCCAAAAACTCCAGCGCCTCGGCCTCTATCAGCGGGGCATACAGATCGATGATTTGTTGGTTCGAATAAGATCTCAACATGCTGCGATTCCTTTGCCTACGGCCAGGTGACGCCTTTGCCCTGTCCGAGTATGCCGCGGCCCATCAGCACCCGCTCGTCCAGGTCGGTGACCCCGCGCAGCAGGGATGACCAGACCGCGAACCATTGCAAGGGGATCATCAAGACGAAGGGTGAAAGCAGCGGATGAACCTGCGGGGCCGCTTCGGCCGCGTCGTAGACCAGCAATCGCGCGCCGTTGGCCTGGCAAAGCTGGCGCACGCGTTCTACTACCGGGCGCAATTCGTCGGCGCCCATCAAAATCACCATCATGGGTTTCTCGCGGTCAAACATTTCGGCCGGCCCGTGGCGGAACTCGGTCGCGTCCATGAACGAGCCGTTGACGCGCATATTTTCCATGAAGACGGTCAGACCAAATTTGTAGGCCAGTCCATACAGCGGTCCACTGCCCAGGGTGTAGATCAGCCGTTCACCCGCAAATTGCTCGGCAAGTTTTCGCGCTGGGGCTTCCTCGTCGATATACTGTTGGCTCAACAGCGTGGGTAAAGCTTCCAGACCCTGGATCACCTCGGCTACGCCCTGCGCGCCCTTGAGCCTGGCGACTTCCAGGGCAAACAGGTAGGCCATTGCCAAGGGGAGCAGGTAGAGCGCCTTCGAGTTGTAAGGCACCACTTCCGCGGCTTCGCGGCCCATCAGGCTGTCGGCTTTATTGACGATGGCGATGGTGTGGGCTTTGCGGGCGTTGGCGTGGCGCAGGGCAGCCAGGGTGTCTTCGGTGGCGCCGGAGAAGGAGGCCAGGAACACCCAGGATTTTTCATTCAGACGGGCGGGATTGCGCCAGATAAATTCGTAGGATGTATACACATCGCTGGGCAGGTCGGTGAATTTGTCCAGCAGGTATTTACCGGAATACAGGTTGACCCATGAATTGCCCGCACCTACCCAATAGATATGAGCTACCTGCTCATCGATCGCCCGCTGCGCCAGTGCGCGGATGGTGGGGCCCTGCTCGCGCAAGAAGCGCTCGAGGTCTGGGCCGAGGACCGGGGCGGTGAATAAGGTGCTCTGGCGAGCTTTTTCGACGAGTTGAGCGAGTTCCATGCGGTCTCCTTGGGGTGATGTTGGCGTAATGATCGGTCTCAGTCGGTGTGCACCATCAATTTGAGCGTGTCGGGACCGCCAAAAATCTTGAACACATCCGGGTAGGCGTTGAGTGAGATGTGGTGCGAGATCAGGTTGTCGACGCGCACTTTTTTGCTGCCCAGCATGTGCACCGCGCGGGCCGTGGCAAATGGGTTGTTGAACGACCCCGAGATATTCAACTCGGCATCGTTGATGTAATAGGGGTTGACCTCAATTTTGCCGTCGGAAGGACTGCAGCCAAACCAGACCACCTGCCCGCCGCGCCGGGCGTAATACACCGCGGCAGCTTGCAGTTTGAGATTGCCGGCCACCTCAAAAACCACGTCCGCGCCGATCCGGCGGATTTTGCGCAGTTCAGCGTCCACATCCTGGTTGAATGGATCGATCACCCGCGTTGCGCCGTTTTCCAGCGCTTTTCCCCGGCGGAATTGGATGGGCTCGCTGACGATGACCTGAGCCGCGCCGGCCTGAGAGGCCAGCTGGGTGATCAGGTTGCCCATCCCGCCGGCGCCCAGCACCAGCACCGTATCTCCCTGGCGCACGTGGGCCAGTTCCAGCCCGTGGATGGCGCAGGCCAACGGTTCGGTGAAAGCCGCTTCTTCAAAGCTTACACTGTCGGGGATCTGGTAGACGTTGCTTTCCGGCATGACGCAGTATTCTGCGTCGGCGCCGTGGATATGCACGCCCATCGAGGAGAGATTTTCACACAGGTGTTCGCTGCCCATGCGGCAGTATTCGCAGCGGCGGCATACCCGGTTGGGGTCCACGGTCACCCGGTCGCCGAGCGACACGTTTTTTACCCCGGGACCTATGGCGGCTACCACTCCGCTAAATTCGTGACCGATAATCACCGGGTAGGTGGCGGGAAAGCCGCCCACGAAGAGCGAGTGATCGGTGCCGCATACCCCGCAGGCCTGGATGCGGATTAAGACTTCCCCGGCTCCCGGTTCGGGTTCCTGCATCTCCACTACTTTGATCTCGCCGGGCTGGTATAAAACGGCTGCTTTCATTCAGTTTCCTTCATGGGTGGGTGGTTTCGAAGAGGGATGAGATGGGTGGGCTATTTCCCGCCGGTTTCCCAGTAAGACATAGCCGGGGAAATACTGCCGGCAACCAGCAGCTCGAAAGCGTGCACGTCTGCCGGGCGCGGGTTCGAGGCATCCATGCCCGGGCGGTTGACCAGCGCGGTTACTTCGCTTGAGGGCGCGACACCCATAGAACCCAGGCCGGAAGGCAGGTGGATATCATGGATCAATTGGCGCACCATCGAGGCGGATTTCCGCGCGGCTTCCTGCTCATTCAACCCGTCGCCGCCACCCAGCAGGCGGGTGATCGCGGCGTATTTGGCCGGATTGCTCAAGCAGTTGTATTCCATCACCGCCGGCAGGGTCAGGGTGACGCTCAACCCGTGCGGGGTGTCAAAAACCGCGCCCACCGCCTCGCCGATCACGTGCGCCAGGCAGGTGTCGGCGTGGGTAATGGCAATCCCGGCGATGGTGTTGGCATACAGCATATTCGTGCGAGCTTCCAGGTCGCTGCCGTCCTCCACCGCGCGGCGCAGGAAGGCGCCCACCAGGCGGATGGCTTCGGCGGCGAACAGGTCGGAGATAGGCGATGCCAGGCGCGAGGTGAAAGCCTCGACAGCATGGGTGAGGGTATCCATGCCGGTTTCGGCGGTCATGCGCGGCGGCAGCGAAAGGGTCAGCAGCGGGTCGATGATTGAGACTTTGGGGAAAAACTGCTGGCGGGCAAAGCCCTCTTTGCGGTGCAGCTCGCGATTGGTGATCACCGAATAAAAGGTCGCTTCTGAGCCAGTCCCGGCGGTGGTGGGTACGGCCACCATGGGCAGGGATTCGGTGAGAATGGGGGCGCCCTCGTAAATCTTCCAGATATCTTCATTTTCGGGGGCGGCCACGGCGATCGCCTTGGCCGTGTCCATCGGGCTGCCTCCGCCCAGGCCAATGACCACGTCGCAGCCTTCGCGCCGGGCCAGTTCGCTGCCCCGGTTGACCATGGTGTGTGTGGGGTTGGCGGTCGCTTCGGCGAAGATCACTGCGGTCACCCCGTGCCGGCTGAGCTGCTCCACTGCCTGTTGGATGAAGGTGGAAAGGGACTGGCTGGGGTAGGTGACCAATAAGGCGCGCTTGCCCAATTTGTGGGTTTCTTCCCCCAGAACGGCGAACTTGCCAGGACCGAAAATCAATCGGGTGGGGATGTAATAGTTAAATTCCATAACCTTATCCTGTTTCCAAAAATGCAGATTGGATCAACTTGCTGGAAAATGCTAGGCCGGTGGGTTTTCGCAAGGTGGAACGGCTGTAACGCGGATATTTTGCACGTTAAAGAAATCCAGATATTCTTGCGGGACGCAAGTATCCGTAATTACCTGCTGGATCGAGCCCCAGTTGCAGACCCGGTGAGGGGCGGTTTTGTTGAATTTGGTTGAGTCCGCGGTCAGGATGACCTGGTCGCTGATCTCTATCTGCAACTGCTTGATCGGCACCTCTTCGAGGACGATATTGGTGATGCCGTGTTCCAGGTTGGCGCCGTCGATCCCCAGGAAGTATTTATCGGCGTGCATGTTTTTAAGGATGTATTCGGCGTAAGCGCCGTAGGTGGAATAGTAAGATTTTCGCAGCAGACCGCCGAGGACGATCACGTTCATGTCGGTCTCGCCGCACAGGTCTGTGGCAATCATCAGGTCGCAGGTGATCACGGTCAGGTTCTTGAGCCTGGCGCTGATCAACGCGGCGGCGATGCTGGCATTGGTGGTGCCAGAATCGAGGATCAGCGAGTCGCCATCCTGCACCAGGGCGGCCGCGGCCGCGCCGATGGCTTGCTTGGCCTCGTGGTTGACGAAGACCTTGGTCTCGTAAAGGGGCTCATCGAAGATGTGGGATCGATTTGCGACCGATACCCCGCCGTGATCCATGCGGATCAAGCCCTGCTCGCTCAAGGCTCTTAAATCGCGGCGGATAGTGGCCTGGGTGACATCAAAAATGCGGGTGAGTTCGCTATTTTCGATGTACTCACGCTCACGGATTGTCTGGAGGATTTTAGCCTGGCGTTCAATTCTTATCATAAATGACTCACAAAAGAAAACAAAACGACAGAATATATTGCTTTTTATGTTCTTTTAGTTTAGTATATAGAAAATTGATGAATTGTCAAGTATTCTATTCCCAATAAGCTGCTATGACACCGGTTCAAAACGCCTTCCCCATTTGTGTGATCGGTAACCTCAATATTGATTTAATCATTCGGGATGTGCCGGGCATGCCTGCCTGGGGTCAGGAGGTTTTTGGCGCCAACCGCCTGCAAATTTCCGCCGGGCAGGCGGGGTATCTGGCCTTTGCGCTGGGCCGCCTGGGTGTGGATACCCGCCTGATTGGCAACGTCGGCCAGGACCTTTACGGTCAGCAGATTTTGAGCGACCTGCGCGACTTTGGCGTCGATGCCCGTGGGGTGCAGGTCACTGCGGGCGGCAGCACGGGGATCACCGTGGCGATGGTACGTTCAGATGGTGAGCGGGCGTTTGTCTCAGATCTTGGCTGCCTGCAAAATTTCAGTGAAGAGGCCATTGTTTCGCAATGGGCTCAGGTGGAGAGCGCCGGGGTGGTTTGCCTGGTAGGTGTGTTTTGCCTGCCGGGTTTATCCCTGCCAGGCGCCGCACAGCAGTTGGGCCGGGCGCGCGCTGCCGGCAAAACGACCATGCTGGACACGGGTTGGGACGCGCACAACTGGCCCGAGGAGACTCTGACGGAGCTGCGCGTTCTGCTCGGCCAGGTCTCGCTGTTTATGCCCAATTGGGATGAAGCCCGCGCGATCACCGGCTTGGAGACGGTGGAGCAGGCCGCCGTTGCGCTGCAAGCAGCGGGTCCGCAGACGGTGGTGATCAAATGCGGCGAGAATGGCAGTTACGCGCGCCGCGGTGACGAGACTGCCTGGGTAGAGCCCAGGCGGGTGCGCGTATTGGATGCTGTTGGCGCGGGGGACGTATTTAACGCCGGTTTCCTGTTCGCCAGGCAGTACAATTGGTCTTTGCGCGCCTGTCTCGCCTGGGCTAATACGACCGCCTCTTTATATATTTCGCGCCGAGAAAATCGATTCCCCGCTCTGGCCGAGGTCGCCGCAACCGCTCTGGAGTATCCCGAACTGGCGGGTTTACCTGATCTCTTATCATTCGTTGGAGGGAAAGCATGATCGATATCCATACCCACCCGGTGATGATTAAGGAACTGGTGGTGGACGATCCTGTTCTGGATCGTGCTATCCACGATGTTTTCGGTTTTTTCTTTCCGCCCCAACCCTTGAAATGCTTTTTGCTGGAAATGGACGAGGCGGGTGTTGATCAGGCCGTGCTGCTCCCGGTGGACTGCACCACCGCGCGCGGGTGTAAGATTGTCTCCAACGAGCAGGTGGCCGATTTGGTGGAACAGTCGGATCGTCTGATCGGCTTCGCTTCGGTGGATCCACACCAGGCAAACGCCCCCAGGCAGCTCGAGCACGCCATAAAAACGCTCGGGCTGCGCGGTTTAAAATTAGACCCGGCCCTGCAGTGCTTTGACCCTGCCAGCCTTGACTGTGCTTATCCGCTGTATGAGACCTGCGCCGCCCTGGATATTCCCGTGCTGCTGCATTGCGGGATGAGCTGGGCGCCCGCCGGGTTGGCTCGCTATGGCCAACCGCTGCTGCTCGAGGAGGCCATCCAGGCGCATCCCCGCACCCAATTTATCCTGGCCCATTTTGCCTGGCCCTGGGTGTTGGAGGCCACCATGCTGGCGGTAAAATATCCCAATGTGTCTCTCGATACCGCCATTCTGTACAGCGGCACACCGAAAGATGCACTCCATCACGTGCTGGTGGAACAGGTGGGGCTGGATGTGATTGAGCGCAGCCTGTATACGAAGGTGGTCTTTGGCAGTAATTACCCGCGGGTTGATATGCGCCGCTTTGTGCGCGGTGTGCGTGCGCTGCACTTGAGCCCGGCCACCGAACAAGCCGTCTTCCATGAGAACGCAGCCCGCCTGCTGAAGCTGTCGAGGGACCAATGAAATCACTGATCCATCGTATCCAGATCCAAACCGTGCACGAGACGGAAATGATCAATATCACCCCCACCGTCCTCGAGCTGGTCAATCGCTCGGAAGTAAAAAATGGTACGGTTTTCGTACTTTCTTTGCACACTACCACCGGGATCACGGTGAATGAAGGTCTGCCGGACCTGGAGATCGATATCACCAACCTGATCCAGGAACTGGTGCCGGATGAAAAGTCTTACCGGCACGCGCGCTTTTTGCCCTCGGACGGCCAGATGGCGGTCAACGCCCCTTCGCATCTGCGTGGGGCGCTGTTGGGGTTCGAGGCTTTTTTCCCCATCGAGGACGGCAAGATGGTCACCGGGTCGCGCCAGACCATCTATCTTGTGGAACTCGACGGGCCGCAGTACCGCACCTACGTCGTCCAGATTTTAGGTGAATAGCCTGGGCCGGTTCACTCGCCGGGTGTTGGAAGGGGAACAAGATGGCCGATTGGTTTGAGCGCCCGATGCGCTGGGCGCAGTTGACCCTGGTCGAAAACGATCCGCAGACCTACGATGTGAGCTTCTGGCTGGATTATATTGACAGCATTCAGGCGGATGCCGCCTGTTTGAGCGCCGGCGGGGCGGTGGCCTTTTACCCGACGGAGGTGCCGTTGCACCACCGCAGCGCCTGGCTGGGTGAGCGCGACCCCTTTGGCGAGCTGGCGGCCGGCTGCCGCGAAAAGGGCATGGTGGTCATCGCCCGCACCGATTCTCACGCGGTGCACCAGGATGTCTATGAGGCCCATCCCGAGTGGATCGCGGTGAGCGCCGACGGCCAGGCGCGGCGGCACTGGTCTTCTCCCGAGATGTGGGTGACCTGTGCCTTAGGGCCCTACAGCCGCGAATTTATGCCCCAAATCCATGCCGAAATTATGACCCGCTACCGCCCGGATGGCATTTTTACCAACCGTTGGGACGGCTCGGGCATCTGCTACTGCGCGTACTGCCGCGAGGATTTCGGCCAGGCGAGCGGGCTGGCGCTGCCTTCGGGGCCGCGCGCCGCTGACCCGGCCTGGCGCGCTTATGTGCGCTGGCGCGAAGAGCGCCTGTTTGCACTCTGGAAGGAATGGGATGACCAGATTCGCGCGATCAACCCCCAGGCGCGTTTCATTCCTAACGCGGGCGGGGGCGCATTGTATCTGCTGGATATGGTCCGGGTTGGCGAGATGGCCGATACCCTGTTTGCCGACCGCCAGGGCCGCCACGGGCTGGCGCCGCTCTGGTTGAGCGGTAAGGATGCCAAGGAGTACCGCGCTGCGCTGGGCAAGAAACCCGTGGTGGGGATATTCAGCGTGGGGCTCGAAGCCCCTTACCGCTGGAAAGACTCGGTGCAGTCCGCGGCTGAAGTGCGTTTGTGGGTGCTGGACGGCATCGCCAATGGGCTGCGCCCCTGGTTCACCAAGTTTTCCGGGACGCTTTACGATCAACGCTGGCTGGCAACGGTCAGAGATCTCTACGACTGGCACGCGAAAAATGAGGGCTATCTGCGCAACGAAAAACCACTCGCCCAGGTGGGGGTGGTCTATTCGCAGCAGACGGCCGCTTTTTACGGCGGCGCGCAGGCCCAGGAGAAGGTTGAAGATGCGATCCTGGGCATCTACCAGGCCTTGATCGAGATGCGCGTGCCGTTTGAGATGGTGCATGATGGCCTGCTGGACGCTGAGCATATCGATGCATTTCAACTGCTGATCCTGCCTAACATCGCCGCGCTTTCCGCAGGTCAGTGCGAGCAGCTGCGCAGCTTTGTGGCCCGGGGCGGCAGCCTGATTGCCACCGGCGAAACCTCGCTCTACGACGAAAACGGTGAGCGCCGCGCCGATTTTGGCCTGGGCGATCTTTTTGGCGCGCGCTACCTGGGCAGCCAACCCTCGCCGCTCAAAAACAGTTATTTGCGCCTGGAATGGCCGCCCGCCGGGCAGCCTGCCCACCCGCTGCTGGCTGGGCTGGAAGGCGCGCAGCGCATCATCGGCGGGGTCACCTGGCTGGATGTGGCGCCGATCACGCCGCTGGCGGAGATGCCCATCACCCTGATCCCGGCCTACCCGGACCTGCCGATGGAGAAGGTCTACCCGCGCATCCTGCAGACCCAAACCCCCGGCGTATATTTGCGCAGTTTTGGCAAGGGCAAGGCAGCCTACTTCCCCTGGGATATTGACCGCACCTTTTGGGAGGTGCTGTGCGTGGATCATGGGCGCCTGCTGTGGAACTGCGTGGACTGGGCCCTGGATGGGCGCCGCGATATCCGCGTGGAAGGCCCCGGGGTGTTGGATGTGACCGTCTGGCAGCAGGCCGCTTCGCTGACCGTACACCTGGTCAACCTGACCAACCCCATGCTGATGAAAGGCCCGCTGCGTGAACTGCTCCCCACCGGCCGGCTGCAGGTAGGCCTGCGTCTGCCGGGTGGCAAGCCGGCCCGGACGGTGCGCTGTTTGGCAGATGGCGGTGCGCCCGCCTGGCAGCAGGATGGCGATTGGCTGAGCCTGACTCTCGCGTCGGTCCTGGATCACGAAGTGATCGCGGTCGATTTTTAGCCTGAGCGGATTTCCCGATTTTTGCGTTGCTGCTGGTATCATAGGGCCATGACCGCTTCCCTTGCCATCGACGCCCAAGAGGGCCAATCGAGTTATCGCTGGTATATTCTCGGCCTGTCTGCACTGACCAACACCATCACCGTCGCCATCCCATCCATGGCTCTGCCGGTGCTGTTCGCCGAAATTTCCGCCAACCTGCATCTCGACCTGGTGCAGGTCGGTCTGATTTGGGGGATAGGATCCCTGCCCGCCATTCTGACCGCGCTGCTCGGAGGGATGATTGGCGACCGCATCGGTCCCAAACGGGTGGTGTTGGCTGCCTGCCTGTTGGCCGGGCTGGCCGGCGCGCTGCGCGGCCTGGCGGTCGATTTTGCTACCTTGATGGTCGCGGTGCTCCTCTTCGGCCTGTTTTCCCCGATGATCACTTCCAATACGGTCAAGACCTGCGGAATGTGGTTCTCTCGCCGGCAGTTGGGCCTGGCCAACGGGGTGTTATCGATGGGCATGGCCCTGGGATTTCTTTTGGGTTCACTGTTCAGCGCCACCTTGCTTTCTCCCAGCCTGGGTGGATGGCGGAATGTGCTCATCCTCTATGGCGCCCTGAGCGCCCTGCTGGCCATTCCCTGGTTTTTCACCCGCCTGCCGGCTAAACCGGCGTGGACCAGCGTGCAGACCGCCGCCCCGCAGTCCCTGGGGCAGACCCTGGCACATGTGGCCCGCATCCGCAACGTGTGGCTGTTAGGCCTGGCGATTTTTGGCATTGGAAGCTGCGTGCAAGGCACCCTGGGCTACCTGCCGCTTTATCTGCGTGGGGCGGGTTGGCCCGAGGCTGCCGCCGACGGGGCCCTGGCGGCTTTCCACACCATCAGCATGCTGTGCGTCATCCCCATCGCGCTGATATCCGACAGACTCGCCACGCGCCGGAAGGTGCTGGTATGGGCGGGCTTGATGATCCTCCTGGGGGTCGGCTGGCTGTCGCTGGCCCAGGGAGCTGGGGTGTGGGCCGCCGTGCTCCTGGCCGGGATGGTGCGGGATGGCTTTATGGCGGTGTTTATGACCGCGATTATCGAGACCGAAGGGGTGGGCACGGCCTACTCCGGTACGGCCATCGGCTTTGTGATGATATTTGGCGGGGTTGGCAACCTGGTTGCCCCCGCGCTGGGCAACAGCCTGGCCGCGGTGGGGCCCGGACTGCCGTTTGTCTTTTGGGCGGCGCTGACGGGGCTGGGCCTGTTGGGTCTGTTGGGCAGCCGTGAGCGCCGCGCCGCGGCGTTTGCCCCGGCGATGGATTGAGCGGTATGCGCCTGGGCGCGGCTGTCCTTTTGATAGCAAATGGCTGTTGACAAACTAGAAATTAGGTTCTAGAATATATCTGTACCTTTGACCTGATTCGCGCCGATTTCCCATTCCCCTTAGCGGTTTTTCCCAATCTAGCGGTTGCCAGTCGAGCTGATCCTGTTTCTTTTGCCAAAGGAGCTGCGATGTCTGACCATCCCGTCCGTATTGTGCTGCCCAACGTGCCGCGGATTAATTTCTATGCCGGCGGTCCGCGCTGCCCCGAGGACCTCACCCTGCCCTCGGTCATGCGCGCCTTGATGGAATATTTGGGTGAGGAGGAGTTTGGCTGCCGCACCTGCCGGGCTCTGCCGGCGGGCAGTAAGGTCAACTGCAGTTACTCCTTTTTTGTGGGCATGACCGGCGCCGGTTCGTTTCTGTCCTGGAAAGAAGGCTGGGAGGGCGATAACATGGCGCTCTTCTACATGAGCGCAGATGCCGCCGCGCCGGACCGGCGCGCTTTCCACGCGGCCGGGTATGCCTGGGAATATGTGGTCAAATCACCCGACCAGGATAATGAGGCTGTCTTCCGCCGGCGGATCATCGAGAGCATCCGCCAGGGCCGGCCGGTGGTGGGCTATGGGGTGGTAGGCCCGCCGGAGCCCTGTCTCATCGCCGGGTTTGATGAGGGTGGGGATGTGCTGGTTGGCTGGAGTTTCTTTCAAGATGTGCCGTGGCTGAACGAAGGGGTCGAATTTGAACCTGAGGCCGCCCAGGGTGAGGGGGCTTACTTCCGAAAACGTGATTGGCTCAAAGAAACCGAATGCCTGCTGATCATCACTGAAAAACTGGAGCGGCCACCCCTGGCGGAGCTTTACCAGACGCGCTGGAATGGATGCTGACCGTCACGCGCGTGCCCATGGTGCGCTCGGAGGAGGATGCGCCGGACTGGTACCGCGGGCGCGCCAATGGTCTGGCCGCCTACGATGCCTGGGCCGCCCACTTGCTGCGCGATGAAGATTTTCCAGAGGATGAAGCCGTTCTGCGCCAACGCCACGACATTCACAACTGCGCGGTGGGCACGGTGGCCAAGCGCGCTGGTATGGCGCGCAGTTCCTGATTCAGGCCAGCAACCCGGATATCCTCCATCACGACATGGCCGGAGATTTGCTGCATGCCGCGGCCTGTTACGCGGCCGAGCATGAATTGATGTGGAAATTGTGGAGCCTGGCGGGAGGCAACGGCTGCCCGGATGCCTGGCGCAAGTTCGCCGACCCGGATGTGCGCCGCCGCATGGTGCCGATCATCCTCCAGGCTAAACAAAAAGATGCGCAGGCGGCCGATTATGTGGCCAGCGCCCTGGCGAAAACCGCGCCGGTCGGAGGGTAATCCATGCCAACCGAAACGATTGCGATTGTCCAGATCCT